>CAVUHF010000028.1:0-125466 GCA_963741195.1 Candidatus Acidiferrales bacterium | reverse complement strand
TGTGCCTTCGGACGCGATGAGCGGGGCGTGTTCATCTGTGAGCCGAGACCGGGTGACAAACCACCGTCGAAAACGGGTTGATCAGCGCCCCACAGCTTGTCCACGCGCCGTTCTTTGATTGCTTTCTAATTCACTTGGTCCACAACAACACCAGCCCTGGCCCTTCAGGGAAATCGCATTCTTCTCAAGCAACGGCTTTATGAGAATGCAGGCTCCGATCACAATCAGAGCGATGGCCAGGAGCGGCAGTTTCAACCCAAAGAACTCGCCCAGCCCGGCGAACACTGCAAGAATGCCCACCATCAGGCTGAAACCGCTCATTTTGATACGATTCACATAGCGAATCACATTGAGCCCTAGCATGATAAGTCCCGCAGCGACCAACCAACTGCCTGGTGGGACCTGCTTCTCGGGAAGCAACCAGATAGCACCGATTGTAATCAGAAGTACTCCCCAGCCAAGATCCTCCAGCCGACTGTTCAAAGTGGCCTTTCTTGTATATTCATCACCTGATCCCTGGTTGACTTGATTGATCATTGTTACCTCCAAGGAAGACCCGCGACCATTAACCACGAGTGTCGCTCAAGCGCAGATATCTTCCGCACGTGGCAAGGACGAATCCTCTAGCGGAATGGATACACTCCACATTTTGATTCCCACCTTTCAGCTGCATCCCTTACACTCACCGCTTGTCGCCTCTTCTAAAGTTTTTCGTCCAGCAGCTAGCGGTTTGTCCATGCGAGCAACAACATCCATTCCAACTCCGTTAGCGAAGCAATCGAGTTTTTGCATGCTGGCAATAATCCGCAAGGTCTTATCGACATCCTGCCACGAACTGCCCTCTTTCAGCGCCCGTGCCACCATCTTTTCAGCGCACGTTTCGCAACCCCCGACGATGACCATGGCAATCGGAATTAAGTCCTGAAGTCTAGCTTCCAGCTTCGGCGGCAAAGGTCGCGTTTCGACTGGCGAATCTGCTGAATCAAGCGAGTGTTGAACCGTATCCATAGCTGTTTCCTCCTTATTACCAACCGCAATTCTTTTTCAAGCTCATACCTAAGGACGAAAACGGCTGGCAAAAGGATACCGGTTGGGCAGGCACAATCAGCGAGGGCAATATGTGGCAGCACAGCCGAAGGTGTTCTCGAAAAGTGCAGACCGATCAGCGCACTCTTGAATAATCGTATGAACGGTGGCTCTTTCCTAATGAGAGTGGATGATGCTCAGCGTATCAACAGCCAACTTCGTTCTGCCGCTAGCTCCGCTACGCGACTTCGGATATCATCCCGAATCTCGCGGACGGTTTCGACAGCTTGACCTTTTGGGTCGAGAAGAGGCCAGTCAAGCTTCTTCAAGCCAGGCACAAAGGGACAGGCATCGCCACAGCCCATCGTCACAAGGAGTGTTGCTTCGCGTGCCAGTTCCTCTGTTAAGAGACGGGGCTTAACGTCAGTCAGATCAATTCCAACTTCGAGCATAGTCTTAACGACTTCCAGGTGAACACGCTCTCCAGGTTGAGTGCCTGCCGATAGGGCGCGTGCTTTCTTTCGATCGCACACCTTGTTGAACCAGGCTGCTGCCATTTGGGAACGTCCGGCGTTGTGGACACAGGCAAACAATACGGTATCCAAGGTACGCATCCTTTGGTACGGCGGAAGAAGAGTGTCTCTCGCCTTACGTTGGCATTTTCGCGCTACGCAAGGGCTTAACGAAAGCGTGGATCACTGGTGACAGCGGTCACATACCCGTTGCAGGAAGAGAGTAGCATAAGTACATGCCTGTATGCGAATATACAGTTAGTTAAGAATGGTGACCTTTTCGTGGAAACTACCTTCAACGAGGCACATGCTGCTCGACGGCCTAAAAGACTGAATCTTTTTGAGCGTTACCTAACGCTTTGGGTCGCACTCTGTATGATTATCGGGGTTGCTCTAGGGAAGACCATGCCAGGGTTCGTCCAGAGTCTGCGTTCGCTGGAATTTGGCCAGGGCAGCCATGTCAACGTCCCCATCGCCATCCTCATTTGGCTGATGATCATCCCGATGATGATGAAAGTCGACTTTGCCTCCATTTTGAGCGTGCGAGAGAAACCACGGGGACTGCTCGTCACCTTGTTTGTAAATTGGCTGGTGAAACCTTTCTCGATGGCCCTGATTTCCTGGGTTTTCTTCCGCCACATTTTTAGCGCCTGGATCCCGGGCCCTCTTGCGGATCAGTACATCGCTGGAACGATTATTCTTGCAGCCGCACCCTGCACGGCCATGGTTTTCGTCTGGAGTTACCTGACGGATGGCGATCCGGCCTACACACTCGTGCAGGTATCGGTGAACGATCTGATCATGCTTTTTCTTTTCGCTCCCATAGTGCGATTTCTGGTGAGCGGAGCCTCTTCGCTGCACGTCCCATTTAATGTGCTGCTTTATTCCGTATTTGTATTCATCGTGATCCCCTTGGCGGTTGGTTCTTCTCTTCGATATTGGTTCATACGCAAGCACGGTGCGGAATGGTTCGAACGCAGCCTGTTGCCGAGATTTGCGCCAGTCACGATTCTGGCCTTGCTGGCCACCCTTGTGTTCATCTTCGCCTTTCAGTCCGACAACATCACCAGTCGCTATTTCCACGTGATTCTCATCGCCATCCCGATTCTGCTGCAGGTGTATTTCAATTCCGGTTTGACTTACGGCCTGATGAAGCTCTTTCGAGTTCAGCATTCCGTGGCTGCACCCGGCGCACTGATCGGTGCAAGCAACTTCTTTGAGCTTGCGGTGGCCACAGCAATAGCGCTTTTCGGCCCAGGCTCGGGCGCGGCACTGGCGACCGTAGTTGGCGTCCTAGTGGAAGTGCCCGTAATGCTGTCGGTGTGCAGCATGTGTAACCGGACGAGAGATTGGTTTCCACCAGAAGAAGTAGTTGGCAATCGGAGTATCGATGGGGAGGTAGCGTCATGAACCGCGACCAAGAATGCTACGGCAAGATGTTTCCTTCGGTGGTGGAAATAGCTCATAACAGAGCTGTCGTTGGCAAAGTATTCGGATATCAACTGGACTACTCAGGGCAAGTAGCTCAAAAGCGAGACTCGACCGTGGACCGAGTTGCTTGGGAGAAGTGTTTGGAATGCCGTGAATTGGAGGGCTGTTTTCGGCTATCCGCAGGCACAATGCTCATGGAACTCGCAGTTAAGTCTTCGCCCCAATCACTCTATTAATACTCAGGGTGCTTCCTGAGACGGAGAGTGGCGCACAAAGATTTAATCCGGAAAGATCACATAGGTAACTTTGACGTGCAATGATTCCTTCGTGGGAGTTGATTCGATTTTGACCGATTCATAGTCACTGTCTAACTGCTTGCCGAAAACCAAGATGGATTCGGCAGATGATTTAAGCGTATAGCCTGTCTGAAGACGCTGCGTCACCCAGCCCAGGTGATCTTCCCGTGTCTGAGATGTATCAAATTCCCATTGCGCAGAAACGGACTGCCCCTTCTGCGCGATTCCTGCGGGTTCTCTAACGGATGCGTCGGAGGGAGCGGTTTGTCTTTTTAAATCCTCCACTCGCTCGCGAACATAGGATGAACTGGATTGCTCGTGTGAACATGAGATGCAGAGCGTGGTGATTAAAAGCCTACCTACCAGGCCAGCGATGTACGGAAGCCTTTGCATTTTGGCGGTCATTGTTGCCCGATGCGGTCGATTTCCTTCTTGATGGCCAGCGTGTCGAGACTGGAAAGGGGCAAACACAGCAACAGACTGATTCTGCGATCCAGAATCATGAACGCGTCACGGAAGGCTTTTTCGATCTGCTCGGGCGTGCCGGCTACAGCCGCAGGGTCCGGTATGCCCCAGTGCGCGGTCATCGGTTGACCCGGCCAGATTGGGCACACTTCTTTCGCCGCGTTATCGCAGACTGTGAACACAAAATGCAGCTTGGGCGCTCCGGGTTTGGCAAACTCATCCCAGTTCTTGCTACGCGCCCGATCGGTAGGCAGTTTCGCAATCTCGAGTTGGCGCAGCGCTTGAGGGTGAACACGCCCCGTGGCGTGACTCCCTGCGCTGTAAGCGGTGAAGTTCGGAAAACCCTTCCTGTTCATGATTGCTTCCGCCATGATGGAGCGGGCAGAATTTCCGGTGCATAGAAAGAGAACGTTGTAGCGTCCTTGCATGATGCTCACCTTTCTCTTAGGCGGCTTTAGGTCATTCGTGGATTCTCAAAGCGCAGGATAGCCGGTGACCGCGGTCACAGCTGGCTTGCCGGGAGAAGGGTAGCATAAGTTAATGCTTGTATGCGAATATACAAGTACTGGAGCTAAGCGATGTACAAACTACAAGTCTTTGATCCTGCCATGTGCTGCTCGACCGGCGTCTGTGGGCCGAGTATTGATCCCGCCCTGCCACGATTCGCCGCAGACCTCGAGTGGCTCAAGAGCAAGGGAGTGGAAATCGAGCGCTACAACCTGGCGCAAGAGGTTGCTGCCTTCACGAGCAATCCTGTTGTAAAGATCGCGCTGAACAGCCGGGGCAGTAAGTGTCTTCCCCTTATACTGCTCGACGGGACGATTGTCGCCGAGGGAGCCTACCCGACCCGGCAGGAGCTTGCACGGCTTGCAAAGGTGGAATTCGAGCCGGGGCCGGTGATCAGCCACACAAAGGCCCAGCAGCCGTTCGTTACGATTGGGGCGCCGGGGAAGTCTGGTGCGAGGTAAGTCATGAACCTACCCCAAGATCTGACTCGCAATCTTCTCTTCACGGGAAAGGGCGGTGTGGGCAAGACTTCCATTGCTTGTGCCATTGCCGTTTCACTGGCTGAGCGGGGAAAGCGAGTCCTCTTGGTGAGCACCGATCCTGCCTCCAATCTCGACGAAGTTTTGGAAACACGGCTGGGAATACGGCCCACTCCGATTGCCAAGATGATCGGTCTCCATGCCATGAATGTAGACCCAGAAGAGGCCGCAGGCCTTTACCGTGAACGCGTTATTGGACCCTATCGCGAGCTTCTTCCTAAGTCGGCGGTGGACAACATCGAAGAACAGCTATCCGGTGCGTGCACTGTTGAAATCGCAGCTTTCGATGAATTTGCAAAATTGTTGGGAGATCAAACCACCACGGTAATGTACGATCACATCATCTTCGATACCGCTCCCACGGGCCATACGCTTCGGCTTCTACAGCTACCTGCGGCATGGACTGATTTCATCGAGACCAACATGACGGGAACGTCTTGCCTTGGTCCTCTAGCAGGTCTCCAGGCTCAGAAGGAACTCTACGCAAAGGCGCTACGAGCACTTTCGGACTCAAACACTACAACGGTGTTTCTCGTCAGTCGCCCGGATCATTCGGCGCTGGCCGAAGCGGAGCGTACCCGCAGTGAGCTTGAAGGTCTTGGCATCAAGAATCAGAGATTGATTCTGAATGGTGTTTTTCTGGCGAGCGGCAGAGACGATGCGGTTGCTCTCGCATTGGAATCAAGGGGCAAAAAAGCCTTGGCGGATATGCCGCTAGGGCTGCGCGTGCTTCCACAAGATGAAGTTGTGCTGGTTTCTAATACTCTCATTGGTGTCGAGGCATTTCGCCAGCTATCTTCCGGCCAAGCTTCATCCCGAAAGGAAACCCTCGGGGTTACTCCTCGGGGTGTTCTTCCCCCACCGCTCGCTGACATGTTGACTGAAATGGCGGCAAGCGGGAAAGGCGTCATCATGACGATGGGGAAAGGTGGCGTTGGCAAAACAACGGTGGCAGCTGCGATCGCTGTGGAGCTCGCACGAATGGGTCACAAAGTCCACCTGACTACAACTGATCCCGCAGCCCACGTCACGATGGCGCTCAACGGCAAAGTGACTGGCTTGCAAGTCACGCGGATTGACCCTGCTGTCGAAACGCGAACTTACACCGAAGAAGTGTTGGCCGAATCTGGTCGCGACCTCGATGAGAAAGGTAGAGCCCTGCTCGAAGAGGACCTCCGCTCTCCTTGTACAGAGGAAATCGCGGTGTTTCGTGCCTTCGCTCGCAGAGTGGATGAGGGCAACGAGGGATTTGTTGTCATTGATACGGCTCCGACAGGCCATACACTCTTGTTGCTAGATGCGGCGGAGGCTTATCACCGCGATGTTGCCCGGAATCTGAGTTACATTCCCGATAGCGTCCGCAGATTGCTTCCGCAACTCCGAGACCCCGAGTTCACGCGAATTCTCATTGTCACGTTGCCAGAGGCTACGCCTGTACATGAGGCGGCGCGGCTGCAAGACGATCTAAAGCGTGCGGGAATCAATCCATACGCTTGGGTGGTCAATCAAAGCTTTTGCGCCACGGACACTAAAGATCCTTTGTTGGCTGAACGTGGACGGCTTGAAGAGCGCTACATCTCTGAAGTGAGAGAGACTTTAGCCAGTCGCGTAGCATTGATTCCCTGGCAGATTGAAGATCCGATTGGGAGCGAGCGGTTGCGACAAATTGCGGAAGTGGCAGTATAAAAGGTAAAGAGGACGGGGCGCATGAAAGAACTGGAACAATACTTCAAGGCACTCGGTGACACAAACCGGCTACGGATCTTGAACCTACTGTTGCATGGTGAGTTGTGCGTCTGCGACATCCAATATGTCCTGGAGGCTACTCAACCAAATGTTTCTCGTCATCTTTCATATCTGAAGAACTCGGGCCTTGTTCTGGACCGTCGGGACGGTTACCGAATCTTCTACCGCCTCGCTGACCCGAAGCAGGGGATGAAAAAGCGTTTGTTCGAGTTTCTCCAAGATGCCTACAAGAACGAAGAACAGCTACAGGCAGACAAAAAGCGATTGAAGGAGGCGATAGAAGCGGGTTCCTGCACCGTTGGCGAATGGAAACCCTACTCAGGTATGGGTGGGTCAAGAGCGATGCAGGCAAACCGGTCTTAACGGCCTTCCGCCAAACCTAGGCGTAGCCTCTGCTGAACAACCCCTTATTCAACAAGTTACCGAACAGCGCTCAAGGCTAAAAAGAAGGTGGCATAAGTTCATCCGCAAAAAACCATTGACAGATTTCATATTTCTAGTATCATCGAAGTATGAGGGACACGCAAAGCTCCTTGATAGCCCGCTACGCCGATATGTTCTCAGCGATGGGAACTGAACCGCGGCTCCGCATCATGCAGCTTTTGATTACGGCGGAACCTCATGGTTTGGTGGTTGGAGATATTCAGTCGGAACTCGGCATTCCCAATTCCACGCTATCGCACCACCTCGATAAACTAAAAAACGAAAACCTGGTGACAGTACGCCGTGAAGGAACCTTCCTCTGGTGCCGCGCAAATTCGGACACCCTCAAGGAGCTTCTCAGCTTTCTGTATGCCGAGTGTTGCACCCGGAACCGAGTGATTGCCCCCAAGGACATTGTTTCGATTTCCAAGTGAAAAGGAGACTTCCATGAGTGCCGAAAACATCAAATCAGTTGTCCAAGAAAAGTATGGTGCAGCGGCTAAACGTGCTGCCTCGGGACAGGGAACTGCGTGTTGCGGCACGAGTCCCGCCTCTTCCATTGAAGGGTGTGACCCGATTACTTCCAACCTTTACGGCGAAGGCGAAGCCGGTTCCGTACCTGAAGCTGCTATGCGAGCCTCGCTTGGCTGTGGCAATCCTACGGCGCTCGCGAAATTGGAGCCCGGGGAGACAGTTCTGGATCTCGGGTCCGGCGGTGGCATCGACGTTCTACTTTCAGCGCGACGCGTCGGTCCAACAGGTAAGGCTTACGGCCTTGACATGACCGATGAAATGTTGGCCTTGGCAGAAGAAAACAAGCGTAAGTCCGGTCTAACCAACGTCGAGTTCCTTAAGGGCGAGATCGAGAGTATCCCGTTGCCAGATAACAGTGTCGATGTAATCGTTTCGAACTGCGTGATCAATCTATCCGGAGACAAGGATCGTGTGTTGCGAGAAGCCTTTCGCGTACTCAAGCCAGGTGGGCGTTTTGCCATTTCGGATGTTGTTGTCCGTGGCGAGATTCCACAGGAAATTCGCAAGAGCATCGAGCTTTGGGTCGGCTGTGTGGCAGGAGCGCTTTCCGACACTGAGTACCAGCAGAAGCTCGCTGCCGCAGGTTTCGAAGGAATCGAGATCGAAGCAACTCGTGTTTACAATATCGAAGACGCCCAGGAGTTTTTGCGGGCCGCAGGCATCGACGCAGACTCGATCGCACCTAAAGTACAGGACAAGTTCATCAGTGCGTTCGTGCGTGCGAAAAAGCCGGCCAAGGCCGCGGCTTGTTGTGGGCCCTCTTGCTGCCCGGCATAGGTAAAGGTTCGAGTTCCCCGTCAGACTCCCCACAAACGGCGTTCGGGTCCCTAGCCTTCTAGGTGGATAACCATACTGAACGCGGCGCAGGAGGCCGCCAGTATGGGACGTCGGAAAAAGACAAGCAAACGCTCACGGTCCAAAACAATACTTCGGCTGCCCGACTTGGAACAGTCGAGGAACGCAGTTCTGAACTCGCTCGCGGCGGCGAGTTCGCAAGAATCGTACGCGCATGCTATCGATGAATTCATCGGTTGGTACTGTTCCGAGCCCCGCTTGACCTTCAACCGAAGTGTTGTTCTACGTTATCGATTCTTTCTCGAACAGAATAACCTGGCGCCTTCGACAATCAACGTGCGCTTAGCGGCTGTGAGACGACTAGCATTCGAGGCAGCTGATACAGGCCTCCTCAGTCCCGAATTGGCAGCCGGAATCGGTCGCGTTAAAGGCGCAAAACGCTTGGGTGTTCGGATCGGAAACTGGCTGACCGTCGAACAGTCCAGAACCTTGCTCGCAGAAACGAGCGGAGATGGCCCGCGAGGCAAACGTGATCGAGCGATTCTAGCGTTGCTCATTGGGTGCGGCCTACGACGCGCCGAACTGGTTGGGCTCGGACTAGAAGATTTTCAGGTCCGCGAGGAACACTGGGTGATCGCCGACCTGATTGGTAAAGGAAAGCACATCCGCACAGTTCCAGTTCCGGTGTACACGCACCCTCACGCCCTCAGTATCGATGAGGTTGGATATCTGACCTACGGGCCGGACGCTGCCAACGTACTCTTCCATGTGGTGAACGATCGGCACCTGAGGAAGCGGCCGATGATCTTCACAACCAACAAGCCACTGAATGAGTGGGGAAAGGTATTACACGACGAAGATATGGCCGCGGCCATCCTCGATCGGGTTCTCGAGCGCGGACGCTTTATTCACCTCGATGGACCCTCGGGGAGAACCCGCCATCTCAACCTGGAAGAGAACTTGCCAGAAAATACAAAACGGCTCAGAATTTCCGGAATTGGTGGCTCAGATTTTCCGGAACCCACAAAAGAGATATGGAGATTATGTTAACGCGATCATTTACCCGCGCCTTATGTATTAGCTTTATGATGTTTCGGCTCGCTTGCGCTTTGAGTGCTGACATTCGATAGCGGAACACGAACACAGATTCGTGTCCCATCCGAAGGCTTCGATTCGACGGCGAGTTGCCCGCCGATAAGCCCTAGCCGTTCGCGCATGCTGACCAAGCCGAGACCGCCCTTTCCCTCGAGAGACTCCGGATTAAATCCCGCTCCGGAGTCGGAGATACAAAGATTGAGCTCGTCATCCCGAGCGGACAGCTCCACCTTGGCCTCCAAGGAATTCGTGTGCTTCACAACGTTGCGCAAGGCTTCCTGCACAATCCGAAAGACGCAGAGAGCCACATCCTTGGGGATCTGCCCGGGCACGTCGTGGTGAAGAAAAATAACTTGCAATTCGTGCTGGTTGGAGAATTCTCTGCAGAAACTTGCCATCGCAGGGACCAGTCCCCGAAGGTCGAGTTTCGCTGGATGAAGCTGGTGAGAAATGCTATGAAGATCCGTGGACATCTCCGAGGCTACTTCGGTGAGATTGTGCAGTTGTTTGCGGTCGGTGGAGGCTAGCGTGGGCAGAGTCTGCTCGAATTGCTCCAGGCCAATCTGGAGAAAGGCCATGCGCTGACTGATATCGTCGTGTAACTCCCGGGCAATTCGGGCGCGCTCTTCCTCTTGCGCGTTAATCAGGCGACCCGTTAGGTTGTGCAGAACAGCTTCATGTCGCTTTCGCTCTTCCACCAGTACCGCGAGGATCATAAACGGCACGGCAGTGACCAATAAAAACAGTTGTAACTCGATGACCCTGTTGATCGGGTCGGCTTCGGCAAACGGTCCACGGCCGTGGACCGCACCCCAAATGGACACGAGGGCGACAATGCTCGCTGAAGTCCCAGCCCCAGCAGAGCCGAAACGTAGAGCGGACCACAGCAGAAGCGGCACCAGAGAATAAAGAACTGCAGGGGATGCATGGGTCGCACCAGCAACAAACATGCTGGAGCTTAAGGAAAAGAGCGCCGTGAAAAGAGCGGCTGCTTCCAGGTAATAAGCACGAGTGGGGCGCGGCCGTGCCCGGAAGTGCTCGACCCAACCGAGTATAGCGGGCGCCAAAGTGAGAAAAGCCAGACCGTCCGATAGAAAGGCAATCCTGCCGCTGATCCAGCGGTCTCCAGTCAAGGCTTGGCTGCCAGTCAAGCATACGACCAGCGGACCGAGGATCGCAGTAACGAACACATACTTCGCAAGGGCCTTCAGGCTGTCCAGACGGGCCACGCCCTGCAAGAAATAATCAACTCCCCAAAGAACCACGAGAATTTCCGCAATGTCGGCAACCTGGAGAACAGCAATCGAATGAATCGGTACGCCAGCTGGCAGGTCGTAGAGGACAAAACCGGCCAGACCTGCTGGAATAAGGATAGGCCAGGCCCTCCGTGGAGAAACCAGCAGAATGGCAACCAAGACTGCGCAACCGGGCCAAAGAGGCCAAAGCGTTTGGGGAACGGTTATGATTAAGATTCCACCGAGACTCGCCGCGAGGTAGCACAGCACGAGCACGAGGACCGCTTGGACCATCGAGTGTGACCAGAATTCGACATTCGCAGCAGAGGGTGATCGATCTCTCTGATTCGTTTCCATCGGCCGCCTCCCAGGCGGGCGCGCACACGAAGACAGCGTGGCGCTGAGGTCTCCGAAATATACATTAAGTAGTCACTGAGCTGCATCTCAAGGCCACTAGCAATTGGATTTGTCAGCGCCAGTGCAAAACCCCCATAGTGCTGGTTGAATTTTCCCCACCCTCTGATGTGGTACACCGGAGCCTACTCCGCATGGAGGAGGTTCCGAGACTTGTTATGGGGGGAAGACGTGCAAGAACTAAAAGAACTGCAACGGCAAGGGATGAGTATCCAGGGGATCAGCAAGCTGCGCAAAGTAGCAATTATCGGCTGCTCTCCGCCTGTGTTCTACACTTAGTATTTTCCTCTTGACGATAACTGAGGGGAGAGAGTACTGTCCCTGTCAGTAACTTAGGGGGCGAAAGTGAGCAAACCTACCGACCTGGTGCAAGGTACGCTGGATCTCCTGATCCTCAAAACCATCCGCCTCGCACCTGCGCACGGATGGGCGATCGCTCAACGCATTCGGCAAGTTTCCAATGACGTGCTCAAAGTTAACCAAGGCGCCTTATATCCTGCACTGCACCGACTTGAGCAGCAGGGGTGGATCAAAGCCGACTGGGGCGAATCCGAAAATAATCGGCGGGCGAAATACTACTCACTGACGCGAGCCGGGAAAACGTTTCTAAAAAAAGAAGAAGAAAACTGGGACCGATTATCTCAAGCCATTGGGCTGGTCTTGAAGACGATCTAAGGTTGGAAGGAAATCGTGCGCTGGCTGGACAAGATTGTACTTCGCTTCCGTTCGCTATGGTCCGCGTCTGCGGTGGATCGCGAACTTGCGGACGAGATTCGCTTTCACCTTGACCGGGAAATTCAAGAAAGGATCACCGGCGGAATGTTAGAGGAAGAGGCCAGGCGAACTGCATCGGTCGATTTCGGCGGAGTGGTGCGATTCAGGGAGGAGTGCCGCGATATGCGCAGAGTGAGCTTCATCCAAGACTTTGTTCAGGATTTACTGTACGGTTTCCGCGTTCTCCGAAAGCAGATTGGTTTCACTGCCATAGTTGTCATAACGCTGGCACTAGGAATCGGCGCGAACACCCTAATATTTAGTGTTGCCTATGGGGTTTTGCTACGCCCCCTACCTTATCCTTCTCCCGACAAGCTGGTCACATTATGGGAGTCGAATCACCAAAAGAACTCGCTTCAGGGCCAAGTTTCAGCCGCGAATTTTTACGATTGGCAGCGCGACAATAAAGTGTTTTCGGCTACGGCAGCTTACGCAGAGTGGCGATTTAATCTTACGGGAGTTGCCGAACCAGAGAGCCTCTCAGGAGCCCTTGTCACTCCAGACTTCTTTTCGGTTCTTGGGATCAAGGCGGATCAGGGCCGCACATTTCGGCCAGATGAGGATCAATCTGGAAAAGATTATGTTGTCGTCGTGAGCCGGGCACTTTGGAACAGAATTTTTGGTTCCACCACTCCCCTGGTTGGGCAGACCATGACTTTGAATGGGAACGTTGCCACCGTCGTGGGCATCATGCCAGCCGATTTCGCGTTTCCGTCGCGGAGGACAGAGATATGGGTCCCTCTCGACTTGAGCCCCGAGAATAAACAGAACCGTGACGGGAGGTGGCTCACAGTGCTCGCTCGACTGAAACCTGACGTGACCCAGCAGCAGGTCACCGCCGAAATGAATGTGATTGCGTCGCGGTTACAGGCGAGTTATCCAAAAGCAGATGCGAACGTGAAGATCCGAGTGGTGAGTTTGCATGAGTACGTTGTAGGAGAAACGCGGACCACGGTTTTCGTTCTACTTGGATCCGTGGTACTGCTGCTCTCGCTCGCATGCGCTAACGTCGCCAGTCTCTTCTTCGCAAGGGGGTCGGGACGAGAGGCGGAATTTGCAGCTCGCTATGCCCTTGGAGCGGGGCGCGGACGAATGATTCGGCAATTACTAACCGAATCCGCAGTCCTGGTTACTTTGGGCACATTTTTAGGCGTTCTCTTGGCTCATTGGGGAGTTCACGCGTTTCGACTCCTGAGCATCGAAACGATCCCTCGCATTCACAGTATAAAGATCGACGTACCGGTCATCGCGTTTACAGTCGGCGTATCAGTCTTTGTTGCGGCGCTAGTGGGACTGTTTCCTGCGTTTCGCGCATCCTCTTATGAGTCGCTTAGGGGAGGTAAGAATCGCCTCGCCTCTGTTCCGGCGGTTCAAAGCCGACGAACCTTACTTGTAATCACACAGATTAGCTTTGCCTTCATTCTCCTGGTGGGAGCAGGACTTTTGGCTAATAGTTTTCTTCGGCTATCGCGGGTGAGTCCCGGCTTTCAAGTAGGCAAGCGGCTTTCGTTCCGACTTGCTTTGCCTCGCTCCAAGTACGAAACCAATGTCCAACAAATCAGTTTTTTCACACAGATGCTTGACGGAATTGGGCAACAATCAGGCATCTTGGGTTCCGGCGGCGTTTCTGACCTTCCTCTCCTGGGGAATCGCATGGGATTCAAGGTGTTGCTGGAAAGCCCGGGTTCCCCAGCCGTTCAGGCACCGCCCGAGGCTGGAGTCCGTTGGGTGACATCGGGCTATTTCGACGCGATCGGAATGCCGGTTCGCAGAGGGCGGCAGTTCTCGATTCAGGATGGCGCCGATACATTGCCGGTCGTGGTCATAAACCAATCCATGACGGACCGGGTTTGGCCGGGACGCGATCCCATCGGACTTCGCGTACGACTCGAGGAAGATCAACGATGGTTTACGATCATTGGTATTGTGGGCGACATTAAACAGCAGGCGTTGGATTCCGATGAAGGTCCTTCGTTGTATTTCTTGTATGCTCAAAAATCCGAAATCTGGCTGAACTGGATGTCTGTCGTTGTTCGTACGTCTGGTGATCCGCGCAGTCTAACTTCTGTAATCCGCGAGCAGGTTCGGTCATTGGACAAGGATCAGCCGATAACCGATATTTCCACTCTTGAAGAGCATCTTGCGGACTTGGAAGCGCTCCCCAGGTTTCGAATGATCGTGATGGGTACTTTTTCATTTATCGCCTTTTGTCTGTCCATCGTTGGGATCTTTGGAATGATTTCGTATTCCGTAACGCAGCGCGCTCACGAGATCGGCATTCGGATGGCACTTGGAGCTCAACCGGGCGACGTGCTGCGTCAGTTCCTAGGCCAGGGCCTGCGATGCATACTGTGGGGTTTGACGTTCGGGGTTCTCGGAGCCTTACTGTTGACGCGAGTGTTAAAGAGTCTACTGTTCGGTGTCGATCCCGCTGACGGAGCGACGTTTGCATTGGTGGCGGCGGTCCTGTTGGTAGTGGCGATGGCGGCGTGTTGGCTACCGGCTTGGCGCGCGACCAGGATTGATCCAATGGCTTGCCTGCGTTACGAATGAACTTAGATTGCCAATGTGGACGAGGCCAAAGTGATGGTGGTGACGCAGAAGTTTTTTCGCGCCGACTGGAACGCGGGCGGTAAAGGATTGGCGCATCAGTATGAAACGAAGGCGGTGCAGAATGTGCTTGTGGTGGTGGACCACGCCACGCGCCTGATGTGGCAACGAGGCGGACGTAGACCGTTAGATGTCTTTTGCGTGCCGGAAACTTGCCGCCCCGGAAGGCAAACCCTCACCAGCGCGAGAGATGGCGTTTCGAGACAGTATTGATTTGGCCGTGGAAATGATGCGCCGGATTGATGTCCGCTGGCCGACCGGGAAAAAGTGAGAGGCGTATTTTTTTTAAGGCTGGCAGCATGCGGTAGACGAAAAGCGTACAGGTCGGATTCTCCATTTCAAGAAGAGATGAGAAGAGCGGCGAGAAGATGGAAAATGTCCACAAGGTCCGCCCGAACCTCTGGCCAATGTCACACTCTCTCGCCGCGCCGCCGTATATGGTAGAGACTGTCTAGGGTGTGCGCTGTTCACTTTCGCACAGTTTGCATAGATTTCTCGGCCGGATGATATCGGTAACGTGAACGAGGGGCTGGGCGACCGAGGCGATACTTTCGGGCGGAAAAGTCGCCCCGGTCTAGTACCCTTCCGCGCATTCTTATACAACTTTAATCTGGCGATGACAATCCTGAAGAGACGAAACATTCCGTCGAGTTGGACCTAGCTTTTGGCGGCAAGCGGTGCGCCATCCATTGTGTCTGCTACGCCTGGTAATGACGCTCTCAATTAGATTCTTTCCGATACGCAACAATTAACCAACGAATTAGGAGAGGCACGCAGCGCTCGCCTAGCGCGCCCAGTTCGTAACTTCCTGCTGAAAGCACCTAAGGCCATCAATCCGAAGGTGAATAGGATTAATGTTGAAGGTTCCGGTGCCGGCTCGACAAAACCCTCGGCGCTCATGGGAAGACTGAATCCGTTACCAGCAGCTATATCAAAATTAGCGTTGACGAAGAAAAGGTTGTCAAAAGGGCCGGGCACAGGGCACGTCCGAGCATTGAAATTCGCAAAAGGTGCCGGAGATGGGACGTTGCTAACTGCGCCTCCCTGGGCCAACCCTACTGTGCATCCGTCCAGTAAAGCCTGAACCGTGAGATCTGCGGAGGTGATACCGTCACCCGTAAAGTTTTGGTACTGGCCGTTCAGCGAGGCAAAACCAGCGACACCATCAAGGGTGACAAGCGGTGCGCTACTGATCATTCCTATCTCGCCGGGTATGACGGCGGGGCTTCCAAATCCCCCGTTGAGTCCCTGAACGGTTGAATTCGTAAGGTTCATCAGAATCCCTGTCAACTTACCGGCTGCATCGTGCGTGAGCGTCTCCGTGGCTTGTCCACTCGCCGTGAATACACCGCCGGGTGATTCGCCGACCAACGGAACAGAAAAATCGATAATCTCCGGGGCCGGATTTAGATCAAGAGGTCCGTTATCGGTAATCACTACTTCGCAGGAACCAAGACACGTCCCAAATCTGGTAAGAGTCACGGTAAAGGAATCAGCCCAACAAAGTGGAACTAGCAGCGTCGTGAGGATTGTCGCGAATAGCGCCGGTTTTGCTAGATTCAGCATGGATAATTCTCTTTCTCACATGAAACGAGTAGCAAAACGCTGGTTGAGGACCTGTTAGCCTCAGCCTGTCTCCACCAACCAGGATTTTCTTTTTCGCCTATAGTGACCGCGAATAGATCTATCGTAGAGACCTACGGGGTAGGACTTGGAATCGTTGGACCCCCGAACCAAGAGGAGCATACCCCGCTAGTTAGGTTGGTGGTCGCGACCACCGGGTCACGGGGAGTCTAGAATCATGAATTATACGAGTCAAGCAATTTTAAATAGATCGTGGGCTCAATTGGGCTGGTATATGGGGCCATACTTACGTACGGGGAAAGACAAAAGCCATCAATTGGAGCCTATCCGCAGCAATCAAACGTAAGCTTAGAGGGATTTTGTTGCGGCTATAACTCGGATAGATCATTCAACTTCTTGCAAGCCAAAGAATTGCCGGCGAATATAATAAAGGAAGGCTGGACACCTGTTCCCCGTTCCCCTACCATGAATGACCTTCGGAGGTGGAAAGATGAAGCCCGGGCCAACCTAAGCGCCGCAGACGACCGAGAAATCTGCCTTCCATTCCACATTGGAGAGGGAATTACCAGCCGAGCTACAAGTGGTTCACCGCAGGATGATGATGCCCCGAAGGGGCCACTTTTTCGCAGCTCCGTCTGCGAAAAAGCGTAGAGTTCTTACTGGTTCTTTCCAGCGGGCTCTGGTGGATCACTGGCCCCGGCCAAAACCGGCGAGAATGGCTTCATTTTTCACTGGCGCATCGGCGAATAGAGCGCCGAGCGGTAATACCTGTCCTTCGCCAAAACTCGACGACGGCTGAATTTTATAAATACAACATGCTACACGGCCTCCTTGGATGTTGTTGATTTTCAAATCGGAATCGCGAACCCGCACCTGCAGGCATGGATTCGCTCGCTCAGCACGATTTTTCAGCGGCCTGCTAGGGTATGATCGGTAGGATCAGCGCGCTGGGGTGCTCCTTATCGTGGAGGATCGTATTGCTGGCGGTGGCCAGCTTGTCGGAGATCGCGGCGGGCTCGCCCGTGTTCAGGTTGCGGTCGAACCGCGGGAAGTTGCTGCTGGAGACCTCCAGCCGGATGCGGTGGCCGGCGCGAAATACGTTGCTGGTAGCCCAGAGATCGATGGCCAGCGAGTAGACCTGGCCGGGGGTCAGCGCCGTGGCTTTCTCTTGCGAATCGCGATAGCGGGCGCGGAGAATCCCCTCGGTCAGGTTAATCGCGGTGCCGTCCGGGTAGACATCGACCAGCTTCGCCGTGAAGTCCGTATCCACGGCGGAAGAAGACGCGAAGAAATCCAGCCGCACCGGCCCGGTCACCTCGAGGTCGTGCTCCAGTGGTGTGGTGGAGTACACGAGCACGTCCGGGCGCTGCTCAACGGGGCGCTGATCCCGCGGGCCCGGCGCCAGATGTTCGCTACAGCAGAGTGGTCCGCCGACCGTCGGCACGGCATTTGCCGGATCGTACATAAATCTGTCAGCAGTCTCTTTCCCAGGGGCTGTTACGGAAAGCGAGCCATTCCCTTTTGCGGAGTTGGCGTCTGCGTTCGAATGCAGAAAATACTTCGTGGATTTCGTACGCGCGAGTGGCCAGTCGTCTTCCTGGCGCCACTGATTCAGACCCATCACAAAAATCGTTACCGGCTTGTCGCTGGCAAAACTGTTCTGCACGCCTTTAAACAGATAGTCGTACCAGGCCAGCGTCACATCGTCTTCTTCATTCCGAATCGCTTCCGACCCGAAGTCGACCTCGCCAATCTTGCGGCCTCCGCCGGCGTGGCCTCCAATGACGACGAGCAAGCGTTGCCCTTTGCGCGCTTCATCTGTAGCGCCGTTCGCCTTGATGCCCACGTAGTTGCGCAGCGTGCCGCCAAGAAAAATGTCGTACCACGCACCAACGTGAAGCGCAGGCACGCGAATGTCGGGGAAATGCTCTTCGATCGATAGGCGCTTCCAGTAATCGTCATAATTCGGATGCGCCAGCCAGTCCAGAAAATACGGCGCGACCACGGAGGCCGTGGCATTGACCGCGCTCGACGGGCTGGTATTGAAAATCGGGTAATTCGTCAGGGGAAGCACGTCGATCGCTTCCTGCGAACCGGGCATCCGCTCGATTTGATGCAAAACCGTGTCTTGCGCGAGCCCCGTGGTCCACGACTCGTTGAACCACTGTTCGAACGCGCCACCCTGATAGGTCCAGCCGTCGTGATAGTTGCTGGCGGTCACTACCGGGCAAATTCCGGCGAGGTGCGGCGGATGAGCGATGGCCGCGAGCATCTGCGTCGCGCCGACGTAAGAGCCGCCGAACATGCCGACCTTGCCGTTCGAATACGGTTGCGCGGCGATCCACTCGATCGTGTCGTAGCCGTCGTTCGATTCGTGGATGAACGGATACCAATTGCCGTCGGAGGTGTAGCGGCCGCGTACGTCCTGCAAAAAAACCACATATCCACGCGAAGCCGCGCGCTGCGCGAAGCCCACGGCGTAGCCCCAAACCGACCTGCGATACGGCGTGCGCTGCAGCAGCACCGGGAATTTTCCCTCGGCGTTCGGTCGAAAAATATCGCCGCGCAGAATCACGCCATCGCGCATTTTCACTTCCACACCGCGCTCGACTTTGACGGGATAGGTTTCTGCCGCGAAAGCGGGAACAGCCAGAATCAACAGCAGGACAGAGCAGATGCAGGTCCTCAACTTCATCATGGCCTCCGGAAGCACACCACAGGAGCGACTGCCGTCATTCTCTCTTCGAATGCGCAGGAAGGAAAGAGCGAACGCCAGAGGCATCGTCAGTCGCCAAGGCGCGTTTCGTCATGAGGTACCGCTGATGATCGACGAAGCCACTCCGCCGATACAGTTCAATCGCAGGATTTCCGTGGCTCACTTCCAGATGGAGATATTTTGCGTTGTGCTCTGCTGACGGGCTGTCAGCGCGGCAAAGCGGTAACGACGAAGCGAGCACATTTCATACGACCGGAGACGAGAGCCTTGTTCTGCCTGCAATCCGCAGTGAGCCCCAAATAGAGCTTCCCAACTTCGTACAACGGGGCTTATGGCCAGCCTGATTCAAATTGACGAGTATGCTGTTTATCGGGGGTTGACAGAGTTTCCAATCAGCCACAAGAGAGGCTGATCGGAGATGTTCCTTTTTGCTTAGCACGGACATAATATTCCTCTTCTGTGGAGGGTCTCGATGAAGCATCTGGTCGGAATAGGCGTGCTGGTGGCACTAGCTTTTGTTCTGCAGTTTTGGTTGCGCACAAGCCTAGCGCTGGACATCTCTATTCATGATACGTATCGGGTGGTCCCTCTCAGCACCATTGTTTTCTGGTGTCTAATGGGAACTGCGATTATCTGGTTCCTGATTTTTGCTTCGGTAGCAATTCGTCGCCATTCCTGATTTCCCCGTACCTCATCTGCGAAATTGGACCCGGTCAACCCGACAGATGTCGATCATTTTTCGCAAATGGGTCATAGGGAAACCTCCTGTGACCCACACTTACATCACAACCATAAAGCAACCAACGCTCCACCACCTCACGCGTAGCGTCCGCCGCTGGCCGGCTTCGTTCAAGTCGCGTTCTCGTCCACTTGACCCGCCAGCTTCGCTGCATCATGGACGCTTTGTGCGTTAAAAGTGGGATAATCTGCCTTCCAAGGCATGACGATCGCAAGCTGGATTCTACAGCCAGCCGAGTTCCTTCAAGGCCAGTCCGGCGTTCCAGATTTTTGTCATGTGGACGATCTTGTCGCCTTCAAACTGCATGACGTAGACGTAATCGGTGCTCGTGCTTCGTCCCGTTGGTGGAACCGGACCACCCGCGCCCGTGTGCGTCGCGTGAAACACACCGTAGGCCGCCACGTTGTTTCGAACTGCATCGGTGGCGAACGACTTGACCTCATACCTAGCATTCGGCAAAACCGTCATTATGCCTTTCATCCAATCGGTGTACTGTTCAAGCGTCTTGACATCAAACAGAGGCTCTGCCTGTGCAGAAAACGTGGCGTTGGGCTTGCAGTACGCTCCGCAAACCTCCCATCCTCTGCCGGTCTCGCAGGCCGCAAAGAAAGCTTCGGCAACGTCCGTGATTCCTGGCATGTATAGTCTCCTTCTCGATTCGGAGAATACCACAGGACGATAGTGGCACCCCATATTCAGAGCGGAGCCGCGCCGCTTAAGTCCACATCGACGGGAACGGCGTTTGGACGTAGCCGCCCGGCGGCGGACGCTACGCATGAGCGAGGGAGCAGTGTTTGCCAAGCGGTTTTGATATAAGTGTGGGTCACGATTGGGGAGGAGGTGCTCCCGTGACCCCACCGGCGCTCGAGATTGCCGATCTCATCCGCACTGCTGGAGCTGCCTTCGTCGAGCGAAACCGCCAGTGGATCCGTTGGAAGCATGTGAAAGTGCTGCTGGCCATTGCGCGGTGTCGTACGGCTGCGCTCGGCGGGCATCTCGATGAGTGCATCCGCTGCGCACATCGTACCCCGATCTCGTATAACAGCTGCCGTGATCGCCATTGCCCAAAGTGTCAGATCGCTGCTCGCGAACGGTGGATCGCCGCACGTCGACGAGAACTGCTCCCCACGCGCTACCTGCACGTGGTCTTCACACTCCCCCGCCACCTGGCCCCATTGGTGCTGCAGAACAAAAAGGTGATCTACGATCTCTTGTTTCGTGCCAGTGCGGAAACTCTCCTCGAAGTCGCTCGCGATCCTAGACACCTCGGTGCTGAGATTGGTTTCTTCAGTGTGTTGCACACCTGGAACCAAAAGGTCAGGCTTCATCCGCATGTCCATTGTGTGGTGCCCGCCGGAGGTCTCTCGCTCGATCACACCCGCTGGGTCCACTCGCCGGACAACTATTTCCTGCCCAAAGCGGTACTGCGTAAGGTCTTTCGTGGCAAGTTTGTCGCGGCCCTCCGGCAGGCCTTCCAGAATGGTGAGCTCCGCTTCCCCGAAAAGTGGAAGCTCCTCTGCGAACCCAAGATCTTTGCTGCTTGGCTCCGGCCACTGTTTCGAAAACACTGGGTGGTGTACTTGAAACGTCCCTTCGGCGGCCCCGAATATGTGTTGCAATATCTCGGCCGCTATACCCATCGCGTGGCCATCTCCAACCATCGCCTGGTCTCCATTGCCGATGGCCAAGTGACTTTTCGCTGGCGCGATTCCGCTCACCACAACGAACAGAAGCTCACCGCTTTGTCACACGACAAATTCCTGCGTCGCTTCCTGCTGCATATTCTTCCGCAAGGCTTCGTGCGCATCCGGCACTTCGGTTTGCTGGCCTGCCGACGGCGCCGCACGACATTGCCCCTATGCTTCCAGTTGTTGGGTGCGGCACAAGAAGCACTTACCGAAGAACACACTTCCTCCACCGAAGACGTTCCCGATCTTTATCGCTGTCCCAAGTGTGGAGGACCAATGAAGGTCATCGAACGGTTGACCGCTGCCGAAATCCAACTTCGTTCTCCACCACGGATCAGCTCTGCGGCATGAAACGGCTCTCTCCAACTCCAACACTCCGCGCCCTTCTGCGCGCTACGCCCCTTTCCGCCTCGCCAGAAAACACATTCTCCCTTGCAGCCTCTTCAACGACAGTTTTCACAACACGGTTTCACCGTAGCCATTTTCTGGGTCCTCGGTGTGACAGGTCATGCTCCGCGGCGCAGCCATGGCACACCTCATAAAGGTGCTTTCCCACAATTGAATTTGCATAAGGCCCGCGTCCGCCGCAACCACGGGCGGCCACCTCCAAACGGCTTTACCGGACGCGCAAGCAGTTCCTCGCTCCCATTCACTCCTCGCCGAGAACGCGCATCCGGTAAATCACTAGCGTTAATCGGGACCTTGTAACCAACGTCACCCTCCGGCGGAGTGGCGACCGTTTAGAGTGCTTGATTGTACCTGTCGCCTTCGGTACAGTGCATCCTGCTTCGGTGCCAATCCAATTGTGCCGAATACCGGAGGACCTATGAAGAAGCTTAGATTCGGAATTATCCTCGGGGTCAGCCTAGCGCTCGTGTGCATCTTCGCAACGAACCTGTGCGCTGAGAGCAAAGCGGAGAAGCAAGAAGACATACAGAAGATGGCACAGCAGACTCTTCAGCAGCTGTATCAAGCCCAACCCTTGGCAAAAGCAGCGATTGAAAAAGCTTCTGGCTACGCGGTGTTCAGCGACATGGGATTTAAGATTCTGTTTGGAGGCTCCGGTAACGGGCAGGGTGTCGTTGTGAACGACAAGACTAAGCAGAAGACGTACATGAAGATGGTCGAACTGCAGGCGGGATTTGGCTTTGGAATATCGAAGTTCCGAAATGTCTTCGTGTTTAAGACGAAAGCTGCCATGGACTCGTTCATCAATTCAGGCTGGCAGTTTGGTGGCCAGGTGACCGCTGGAGCAAAAACGGCTGACAGCGGCGGCGCAATGCAAGGTGCGGTATCAGTGGACAACGACGTATGGATGTACCAGCTCACGGAGAAAGGTCTGAACGTCTCGGTCACCGTGACAGGCGCGAAGTACTACAAGGATGATTCCCTGAATTGAGGCCGACACGGCTGCTGCATTTGCTTGGCAAGTTGGCCAAGCCCTGGTAAGTCGCGAAATCGGGTGCGCCGTGAAAGGTGGTGGTCCATAGCGGGGGATAAACCCGCCCGGGAACTGGTTCGCTCCACCCGGTAGCAATCGAAGCAGTGGCGGAGGCAACGAAGCTGCTGAAGCCTTCGGTGTAGAAGGTCGCATAGGCGACTTGGCGAGCGTGCAGGCCGTAACGTGAGTAAACGCTGAGCAGGCCTCGAAAAGACTAACGCAGGAGCCGACCCGCCCCGATTTCGGGGAAGGCCGAAGTTGATGGAAATGTACGAGCGAACAAATTCCATCAAACCTGCCGGGGTATTGGCGACGGCATGCAAGCAAAGTGGACCATACGCAACACGGGAAGTCCCAGCGGTGATTGCAAGGTGAATCAACTGGCAGCTCGCGAGAGAAAGGCCGGGCCGTTTGGGATGGCGGAGAAGCTCGTAGTACCGATGAAGCCGGGTAACGCCGGGAGAGGGAAGGGGCTTCAGTTGAAGGCGGACGCAAGAAGCGACGACGGAACGGGAGATTGGCGATGAGCTGAAAACTCTTACGTTGTTTCCAGGAGTTGCAGGCGGCGTCACATGCAATGGCTACGGCGATTGCGTGAGTCTTCTCCGAGAGCCGGATGCGGTAAATCCGCACGTCCGGTTCGATGAGCGGGGTGTGGAAACGGAGGCATGGTGGGAATAGTGAGGCACCGGCAACTGAAAAGGTCGGCCACCGATAGGTCCCACCTAAACCACCGCGCCACACCTCGACTCTCCAAACTCGGGTACGGGGACCCACGTTGGCGGTAATGCCCACCGTTTACCAGGACTTAGGCGAGTGGTGTATGCAACCGACGGTCCGGATTCATTTTCAGGCTGTCATTGTGTTTGGCGTTTTTCATATCTTTTTAACCACAGCCGGTTCGGTCCTAAAGATGGCTCCTCACCTGTATGGATGCTATTGATTTTTCGCCTCGCAAGAGAAATAGGCAATAAGCAGGCAGGATTGGGCTACCAGTAAACGGTCTTTTGCCCATAGAGTCGGGATGCGAGGGAAACACAATCAAGAAGCGCACACTCGGAGAGAGCGATGAAAACCCTGGTCATAGGTCTATTTCTATTAACAATGCTGGCGCAATCGTTCTACGCGCAGCAGGCGCCACAGCCGCCAACGGAAACTATTAAAACTGCCGCAAGTCATACACCCGAGCAACAAGAAGTCATCAACCTCTCAAACATGAAATGGGATTGGATGGCAGACAAGAAGGTCGATTCCTTGGAGGCACTATTTGATGACAAAGCCATGTTCACTCACATGGGAGGGACATGGGGAAAAACCCAGGAACTAGCTACCATTAAAAGCGGTGGCATCTGGTACAAAAAAGCTGTGGTTTACGCAGTTGATGCTCGCACATTTGGTAACACAGCCGTCCTGCTAGAGGACATTGATTTGCAGGCAGTAGTCGGTGAGCACGAAGTCACCAATCCTTTTATGGTGACTGAGGTGTATATCAAGGAAAACGGCAAGTGGAAGCTCGCCCAACTCACGTTCTCGCATCTGCTTAGGCCAGTCAAAATGAATAACAATAAGTGACACACAGCTCGAGCGAGAGCCGGAATCTGCCACAAAAGTCGCGCTTGTGGAGTTGGTCAACAGCGCGAAGTAGGGGCTGTAGCAGCAACGAGAAGGCGTGAAGAAACTCACTCTCAACAACGGCGTCGAAATCCCAATTCTCAACTCCCGGGAAGTCGGGTTACCGGAAACTTGTCATTTAGGGCCTGCGGCCCGCGAAACTTCATGAAAGCCGTGCGGTCCAACAATCGCCCAGCCGCAGCACCAAGCCCTTTGTTTTCAGGGCGGCTGTGATTCGACCGTAGTTCTTTCGACCCTGCGTACTGGAACTGACAATCTAGGAATCAGGAAGCACTGTTGGTGGATGCCTCTTGCGCCACTCGGCGCGCGCTTCTTGTAACTGCAGCGCGAAAGTTGGCAGCGGCGGTTTGCCCATATTTGCGCCCGGCGAGACCATGTACCGCGCCGCCTTACCAAACTCCCGCAATTCTTCATCGGACATTTTTCGCAGGCGCGTTTGCAGCGCGTCGCGGTCGAAGTCTGCCAGCTGAATCGACTGCATCACTGTTAGTTCCTAAGATTTTATTTCAGCGGGAAATCATACACACGGGCACTACGGGCACTGACTTGAGGTTGACACGACGCGGCAGGGGGGCTAGCCTTTCCGGCAACGGGGAAGCTCAAGACCGAAATCCCAGTTGGGATTTTCGGGAGGGGCAGAATTGGCCCCTCGCCCAGCGGAAAGACCCGGTAGTTAGAACCGACCTGGAACGTTGTCTGCGGAGACGGGCAGGTGCACGTTAGCGGCCAGCCAGGAAATCGGAATGGAAATCCCGATTGAAACCACGAAACCCGTGAAGAGCGATGTGTTAGTTATGGGAGGCGGAGCAACGGGCCAGCTTGCGGCCGCCTACCTGCGGATGCGATTCCCGAACCTGAAGGTGGCAGTCGTTGAGGGTCCGCACAAGAATCGACCGATCGTCGGGGAATCGCTGGTCGAGGTTAGTGTCGATTTCATGTTCGAACTCGGGCTCGGCGCTTACCTCGTGGAAAAACACTATCCGAAATATGGCCTTACCTACTATTTCAAGCCCAATATAGACGATCCCGCAGATCGCACCTACGTGGTCGATGAAATTCCCACCGCCCCGCAAATACTCTCGTTCCAGATTAACCGATTCACATTCGATCGCGAGGTACGTGACCGCAACTTGGCGAACGGCGTGGAATTAATTGACGGCACCGTGATGGGAGTCGATATCAACAGTGGCGACGGGCTGCACACCGTAACCGTGCAGGACCCTGGTGGGGGAAAACAAACGCTGGGCGCACGCTGGCTTGTCGATGCCACCGGCCGGAACCGGGTACTCGCGAAACAGTTGCAACTGCAGGAAGCGGTGAAGGAACAGAAGAACGTTTTTTGGTTCCGGCTGATGAATTTCAATCCTGAAATTCTGAGCCGTATCACGGCCCTCAAGAAGCAAAACCGGGCCTACGTTCCTTACTTCGCGACTCATCATTTTTTTGGAAAGGGCAACTGGATCTGGTACATCCCGATGCGCTCGCCGGAGAACGTGCCGCTGGTCAGTATTGGCATGACTTACCGTAAGGACGTATACCCGCACGGCGAGGTGCGCACGATGGAGCAGTTCCTCGATTGCGTGGGGCGGGAGCACCCGGTGATCGCAGAACTGGTGCGTAGCGGAACGATAGTTGACACAAATTTTTATGGTTCTTACATGTGGGAATGCCGCCAGCGTTATTCAGCGGATCGCTGGTACATCATCGGCGACGCGGGTGACACGGTTGATCCGCTGTACAGCGTTGGGCTGGCATTGTCGTCGCTACAAATCCGGCAAATCGCCGCGATCATCCAGAGGGAATTGGAAGGCAGCGACACGAGGGAGTTCACGAAGGATCTCGATACGGTTCTCGCCACGTTTCAACGCAGCGTGACGCGGGATACCACACGGCTGTATGAGTGCATGGGTGATGCTTACCAATGCCATCTGCGTGTCCATCTAGTAGTGACCAAATACTTTCACCTGGGTCTCCCGTTGGTGATGAACGACTATCTGTGGGATCCACTGGGAGTCAAACTGGTGAACTGGTTTTCCAGCCTCGAAACACTTGAGGCTGATTCCATGAGATTCCAAGAGCTTATTCGGGAGGTGGCTGCAAATCCGAAGAACCGGACGGTCGAGAACTTCATCAAGGTGCAATCCGGCGCGTCGATGAACTTCCCGTACTACGAGCTCCACCGTGAGGAGGACATTGCGGCATCTTTGACGAAGCTGGCATTCGGCCTTGCACGTTTGCGGCTTGCTCTTCTCGGAAAGCTTGGCTGGCGTGGGTTGATTTGCTTCAACCAACAGCGGGCATTGTTGAAAGACGTGTTCCGCGGTTTTTTTTTAGTGCCCTTCTATGGCACCAAATTGCGGGAAAGCAGGCTGGTACGCTGGGCTTTCCGGTCCCGCAGCTCGGCGTTCGCACGCAAACAAGTCGCACCAAGTTCACCCGAGATGGTCAAACACTTATCGCCTTGATGACGCCCATGGCCTGTGTCAGATCCCTGGCGTTGTAGGCGTGTAGTTGTGCAAAAGCCCGCTCCTACCCCGAGTCCGGATGCGAAGGGCGTTTCTTCGGGCGTAGAGTGAACTGCGAACAGGTTGCTTTCCTGCCGGCCTGGGCTGTGGCCTGGATGTTGGACGATACACGAAAGATTCCGTACCTGCTCATCTGGAAGAGCCGCTCGGATGGCACAGTTAAAGAAGCTGCTCGCATCGCGCCGTATTGCGAGGCGGCCGGCCGGGGTGGGCCTGATTGGACTGGGGCCTTCGAGATCAAGCGCCACGATGGAACGCGGGATTTCATTCGCACGCTTCTGCGCACGCTCCCGCGCAATAGGGGAAGGGTCCGTTTTCTGATTTGCCCCTACTGCAGCATCCCGCGTCGAGGGCTGTACGGATGGGAGCCAGGTGGACGGTTCACCAACAGCGTCGTGCGTTCAACGTGGGGGTGCCGTAAATGCAATCTGCTGCGCTACTCTTCGGAAGGCGGGGCGCTCCTGATCCGTCCCCGTGGAACGCTGGGCCTCGTATTCGGAACTGCGCGCCCGGAGCCCTGGCTCCCTTACGTGTTCACCTCAACTGAAGAAGCAGCGGAAGCCGGTGTTCTGTGAATTGTTATCTGTCAGTTGCCCGGTGAACTCGAGATGCACTGGGGTTCCCCGAGGACAGATGGTTTGAACTGCGGAACGCTGCCGTGGATCGCGCCAAGACGAAACTGACTCGTGAAATTGTGAAAATCATCAAGGATGAAGCGACTCGCCGCGAAGACAATTTGCCGGTGGACTGGCACTTCAGCAAAGCGCGTCTTCAGGCTATACTCGACCGCGTAAACGAAGCCCATGCGCAAACAGGACGACAAGTCGGACCAGCCGGAACTGGTAACGCGGGAGCAGCTGTTTCGCAGGCTGGTAATCGAGCCACTGCGCAAGATGTCGCCGGAAGAGAAGGCCAAGGCGCGGGAGGGCTTCGATCGTTACCTAGGCCTCAAGAAAGGCTGAAACCTTTCAGCCCCCCGAAGAACGTCTATAAGTTCGCGGTCTTAAAAATCAGCGGTGAACTCCACGTACTCGGAAAAGTAAAGTATTACTTCACATTGACGGGAATGCTGTTAGCCAGGACTGTGTCGAAAGAACTTCTAGTCGGGTATGACGACAATGCCGTTGCGCGCGGCCATCTGAGCGCCCTCGGAACGTCTGACAACCTGGCGAATCAGATATTTTCCCGGCTTCAGGTCGAAAGCCGATTTAACCGTCAACCCCGTGCTGCACCATTTTTCAAACGCGCTATCAAGTAGGCGCAATTTTACAATCTTTCCACCGTTGGTCAGGTAGTTTCCATTGTCGTCAAAAATGACCGTGGCGATATTCAATTCGTTGTAGTGTTTCCCGTCAGCTATTCGGAATCTCAAATCCTTCAGAGCAATGTGAGAAACGACACTCAGCCGCGCTCCGCCATCCTCGGTTTTGAAATACTGCGTTTGCAACGTGAACGCTAGATCATAAATCTCGTCCCTCGAAAAGAGCGCGTCTTGCATTTCCTGCTTTTCCGCTTCCTGCGGATCGTCCACTTTTTTCGGAGCATAGTAGCCACGCCGCGCCTGAACTGCGTATTTCTGTTTACCGGTCAGCGTTACCTTGAGCGTGTGGAAATGCCCGTCCATTTTCTGATTTTGAGGAGAAAAACCCAGCACATAGGAAATGTCCGGCACGCCGCCCAACTGTTTCAGCCCGCCCTCGATATCGTTCGAGTGGAAGAATGTGCCGCCCGTGCCATAGGCAAAATCCACTAGGAGAAACTGTCGGTCAGTTTCCTCCGCCAGGCGGAGGCTCGCTTTGAGTCCCACCGCTGACGGCAGGTCTACGGACGGCTGCGAAATGTCTCCGCCTGGCTCCGGCGCGTAGACTCCGCGCGCGTCAATCGCATTGATGACAATGTTGGCGCGATTCGCATGCTCCACAAGTTGCGATGCTTCAAAGTTCAGCGTCGTCAAAGGGAATCCCGGGGATGCGAAGATCAAGATGCGGGTGCCGGGCTTCGCAGACAACATCCGGACCACACTTTCGAGCTGTCTGTAGGTGTCGCGATTCTCCGCTTCGCCCATACTTAACGCTCTTCTTATCGCACTTACCGTGAGGCCAAAGGGGTCGATTCCGGGCATGCACCGGGCCGCTTCTTGGACGAAGATCTGGAAGTCTTGAGGAGCCGGTTCAACAGGAGTCGCGGGTATTCCTTCTTTCTCAAGTTGGTCCGCCACGTAGTAGGAGATGTTGGGGCATTCGGTTGTGCTCTTGTTTAGCGCGCCTCGCGGCATAATGCCTATCAGCTTCCGCTTCAACGCATCTTTGTCGCTGGTGAAATCGAGCGTCAATTGCCCCGATGTTGTGAAAATCCCTACGCGGTCAGCCGGGGCGATGGCATCCACGAACTTTCCCGCGGCTACTCGCAGCGGCCCGGCATCCTCCATCTTCAGATGAACATCATCGAACGTCAGGGCGATAAAACGCTCCGGCAGGGTCACCGAACTGCTAACACCGGTTTCGCCTGGGCTCTCCTGGGTTTTCCCCGCTGTCTCAGCGCGATCTTTGCGCGACTGTGCATTCTCGACCGCAAACGTGCTGACGGTCTGCAATTTGCCGTTGTCAAACAGCTGAAAATCTTCCTTACGCAGACCTTCCACCGGCTTGCCGCCGTCGCCGTGCACAATCACATGCACCTGCACAAGGTTCACGCGAAGTTTGAAGGTGCTTACCGTATCCTCGGTGGACACTTGGGGCTTCGGCTCCGTTTCAGATTTTTGCGACTGAGTTGTGGTGACGTCGGTCGAAGGGGTAGCTGACGCGGGTTGCTGGCCGGATAGAGTGTGCGACGTTGCGGATGCCAAGAATAACGCCGCGGTTAATCCCAAGCCAATACGCATGAATGTTTGTCCTAATCCTTAGCAATGCGAACGACAAGCAGCAAAACTAAAACGTCGAGCCTTAGCTCGGAACTGGCTCGTTATTATGACGTGTTGATCATCCTAAATAGTTACGAAAATGCGAGGCTCTAGATCAACTCCTGTGATGTCGGGTACTCGGAAACTTGAAATCCATATGGATGGGAACGTCGTTAATCAAGACTTACCGTCGTCCGACAGGCGAGGCCACGAGCCCGGAATCAAGTTGGAGCGGTTACTTCCGTACTGTATTCGGCAGGACGCTTGGGTTACAGTGGCGGACGGATCGAGGCTCAAATGTCCACGAGAAAACTCGCCAGAGAAGCAGTCATCTTCATGGATTCGTAAAGTCTTGTCGCCATATTCAGGGAGGGGTTCCATGCGATTACCCGTCCTCTGCCTAGTTCAACCTTGTACGGCTCATCGTTTTGGCGGAATATAAGACATTCGCCCGGGGAGTGGCACTTTCGTAAAGCATAACCATAATGCATAAATCTTGGCGCTCAGCCGCGGAATGTTTAGTTGCCTGCCTGGCGCTGGCATCACTTGCTATTATCTGCGGACGACTGCATTGTAATCTCACTACGTCCGGTCTCCTTTATGTGATTGTCGTCGTGCTAGTATCCCGCTTCGGGAGCTTTGTTTCATCAATCGTCACCTCTATCATCGCGGCTCTGTGCATAGGATACCTTGCTCCCCCCGGTTTCCGTTTTCGAATTGACGATCCACTCGATGCTGTGGCGGTCGCTACCTTCTTGATCGCTTCATTGACTATCTCTGGCCTGGTATCCAAACTGCGCAAGAAAACGGAGCAGAAACTGCGAGAAAGCGAGGAGCGGTTACGTCTAGCGGTACAAGCCGGAAGGATGTACGCGTTCGAGTGGGACATGGCAAGCGATGTGATCGTGCGAACCGGACAGTGCGGAGATATTCTGAATTGGATGGACGACCCAACGCGTGATAGGGGGCGGCAATTTGTCGCCCGAATTCACCCCGATGACCGCGAGACGTATTTAGCTCCAAAGACTCGGCTTACTCCTGAAAATCCTAACTATCGAATCGAGTATCGGCTGTTACATCCGAACGGTAATGTAATTTGGCTGGAGGCAAACGGGCGCGTCTTCTTCGACGGTAAAGGCAGGAGGCTGCGCATCATAGGCCTGGTGGCGGATGTAACCGAGCGCAAGCAGGCGGAAGTTGCGCTCCGCGAAACCGAATTGCGGTTCAGGTTGGTAGCAGATACCGCACCCGTGCTGATCTGGATGTCCGGCCCCGATAAGTTGTGCAACTACTTTAATCAGCCCTGGCTCGAGTTCACCGGTCGGCCCCTTGAGATGGAGCTTGGAAACGGCTGGGCTGAGGGAGTCCACCCTGAAGACTTGGAAATGTGCCTGGATACCTACACGAAGGCATACGATCGGCACGAGCCCTTCCGCATAGAGTATCGCCTCCGGCGACACGACGGAGAGCATCGCTGGCTTTTCGATCAAGGGGTGCCCAGATTCAACTTTGACGGTTCGTTTGCCGGATACATCGGTTCGTGCATTGACATTACCGACCTAAAGCGCGCGGAGGAGGCGCTGTCCACGGTCAGCCGTAGGTTGATCGAAGCACAGGAAGAAGAACGCACCCGGATCGCGAGGGAGCTTCACGACGACATCAGTCAGCGTATCGCGTTGCAGGCAATGAATCTTGAAAGCTTGAAAAAGGCTCTCCCCGCGTCGGCAACCGAACTGGAGCGTGGCATCGGCGAAGTTCAGGATCAAATCTCAGATCTTGCGAGCGCTATTCACGGATTGTCGCACCGCCTGCATTCCTCGAAGCTGGATAATCTCGGTCTTGAAGTGGCGGCCGCCGGATTCTGCAAAGAGGTGTCTGAACGGCAAGGAGTGGAGATTGACTTTAACTGCGAAAACGTCCCGAAAAGACTCTCACAAGAGATTTCGCTTTGTCTCTTCCGAGTCATGCAAGAAGCCCTCCAGAATGCGATCAAGCACAGCGGTTCACGACACTTCGACGTGTCGCTCCGCGGTGGATTGAATGAGATCCAGTTGACTGTGCTTGATTCAGGAATTGGCTTCGATCCCAAGAAGTCTATGAACGGACGCGGGCTCGGCCTAACGAGCATGAAAGAGCGTCTGAAGTTAGTCGATGGAAAACTTTCCGTAAAATCCCAACCACTTGTGGGCTCGACGGTCGATGCCCGCGTGCCGCTCAATCCTAAAGTGAGGTCAGTGGGTGCACGAGATTAAAATGGCTGACGAATATCAGTGTTCGCCTCTAGTGGCGCATTTTCTAATGAACCAGGAGCACCTTTTCTTCGTTTTGATTCCACTTCCCTGATAAGTCGCGTTACCGGACACGTGTCCGATTACCGCGTTTGGAGTCATGCTCAGATCTTCTTTCGACCATGCGCTCATCGTTTAGCGACCCACGAGTTTCGCGTGGAAGGCGGGGTATCTCTCCCCTTCCAGCTTGATCTTCGAGGAAGCTTCTTCTAGGGCACGTACATCGTCAGGGGTCAGTTCAATCGCCGCCGCTCCAAGATTCTCTTCTAGTCGCGCCTGCTTAGTGGTGCCTGGAATCGGAACGATCCACGGCTTCTTGGCAAGCAACCATGCGAGTGCGATCTGCGCGGGAGTCACTTTCCTTTGCTCCGCGAAGGAGCTGATCACATCGACCAAAACCTGATTCGCTTTGCGGTTCTCCTCGCTGAATCGCGGCACGCTGCTGCGGAAGTCGGTACTATCGAACTTGGTGTTTGAGTCGATCTTCCCTGTGAGGAATCCTTTGCCAAGGGGACTGAATGGGACAAATCCGATTCCCAGCTCTTCCAATGTAGGCATCACCGTCTCTTCGGGCTCTCGCCAGAAAAGCGAGTATTCGCTCTGCAGCGCCGCTACGGATTGAACTGCGTGGGCTCGGCGGATGGTATGCGCGCTCGCTTCGGAGAGACCGAAATGCTTTACTTTGCCTTGCTGAATCAATTCCTTTACCGCGCCGGCGACATCCTCGATGGGTACGTTCAGGTCTACTCGATGTTGATAGAATAGATCGATGGCATCGACCTTCAGCCGCTTGAGCGACCTCTCTGCGACCTGTTTGATGTGCTCTGGGCGACTATTCAGAGCGTTCCACTTGCCTCCATCATTGGGATTGGCCTCCCAGCCGAACTTCGTCGCGATTACAACTTTCCCCCGAAATGGAGCGAGCGCTTCGCCTACCAGCTCTTCGTTGACAAGCGGCCCGTATACCTCCGCAGTATCGAAGAACGTGACGCCGCGTTCCACGGCAGCGTGCATCAGAGAAATCATCTCCTGCTTATCTTTAGGAGGTCCGTAGGACCAGCTCATTCCCATGCAGCCAAGCCCGAGGGCTGAAACTTCAAGATTGTTTTTTCCGAGCGTTCGTTTTTGCATCATTTTCAATCCTTTAGACAGAATGTGAGTGGAATCATGCGTCGTGACGGCCTAGTAGTGTTCCCAAGTGACTGTCCAATGTTCCCCCGGGCGAGTAGACCTTACGATGAGTTGGTTGCCCGCGAATTCGAATGAGCGCAGCAAGTCTTTGCCGATTAGGTCGCGCACTAACGCGCCCTCCACGTGGAAGGTAAAGGTGTGGGCGTTTTCATCAACTTCATACGTGCCAAAAGTGGCCTCGTAGCCGCCGTGCGAATACTGCTCAGGTCCAGTAGTAGCTTGCGGCGTCGGATTGCGCTCCATTACCTGAACTGATGCGTGGCCATCGCGCGTGAAGGCAAACAGCCCGGTTGAGTCGGCCTTGTGAATTTTCCCATCTGAACCTGGCGCTTCGAGCGAGACCAGCCGCCACGCTCCAACAAATCGATTCCTAACGTGGTCATTTCCACCACGTTCTTGGTTGCCCAACAGCGACGTGCTAGTCATACCGACAAGCAAAACCACCACGCCAAGCGAAAGTAGTTTCTTCATGGTTCCTCGTCGTTAGTCTAACAAGTTCAACATTGCATGACGAGTCTGCCACGATGCGCGAGTTGAGCGATGGATTCGGGTTATCCAAGTTCGGAAGTAGTTCCACCTGCCCGGGAAGTCGCGAAATCGGACAAGTAAAGTAGTACTTCACATTGACGGGAACTGCGTTAGAACGTAGCCACCCGGCGGCGGACGCTTCGCGTGGGACGAACGGAGCAGTGGTTGCTTGTTGGTTGAGATAATTTGTCGGGTCATAGGAGGTCCCTATGACCCGACTTCGCAAAATGATGCTGGAGGAACTCCAGCGTCTCAACTACTCTGAAGAAACTATACGCAGTTATATCCGCGGTGTCGAAGATTTTTCTCGACGCTTCAACTGTCCCCCGGATCGCTTAGGTCCTCGGCACATTCGCGAGTACCAAGCCGAACTATTTCAAAAACGGAAGTTGTCACCGGGCACTGTCGCTGTCCGTCTGGCAGCCTTGAGGTTCTTTTACAGTAAGACGCTCAAGAGGGGTTGGAGCATCGCCGAAACTCCCTATCCGAAAAGGACCCATCGCCTACCAGCGATCCTCAGCCAGGAAGAAGTTGCTCAACTCATCGATGCGGCAGCCACTGCCTTCCATCGCACGCTGCTGATGACGCTCTACGCTACCGGAGCCCGAAACGCCGAGGTGGCGCACCTGAAGTTCAGCGACGTGGACAGTCAGCGCATGGTGATTCACATCCAGGGCGGCAAGGGGCGCAAAGACCGGGACGTGATGCTGAGTTCTAAGTTGCTCGCGGAGCTTCGTGATCACTGGCACCGCTTACGGCGAAAACCCAGGCTCTGGCTCTTTCCGGGCAACCCCAACCATTGCGGCGATCAGCCGATCGATACGAAAACGGTTTGGCATGCATGTCATAACGCCGCCAAGAGAGCGGGGATCCAGAAAGACGTGCACCCACATACGCTGAGGCACTGTTTTGCTACGCATCTACTCGAAGCTGGTGCCGATCTCCGCACCATTCAGATCCTGTTAGGTCATCGTGATCTGAAAGAGACCACCGTCTACCTGCATCTTTCACAACGTCATCTACACGCGATCACCAGTCCGCTGGATTCACTACAACTGAAATTCGAACGACGGAACGAGTAGATGAGCCGGCCGCCTCTGGAGGTGGCCGATCTCATCCGCGCTGCGGGAGAAGCATTCATCGAACGAAACCACCAGTGGATGCGCTGGAAGCATGGCAAAGTCCTGCGAGCCATTGCGCGGTGTCGTACCGCCGCACTCGGCGGACATCTGGATGAATGCACCCGCTGTGGACATCGTGCCATCTCGTTCAACAGCTGTCGTGATCGCCACTGCCCGAAGTGTCAGATCGCTGCCCGGGAACGCTGGATCGCCGCGCGTCAACGAGAACTTCTTCCGACACGTTATGTGCACGTGGTCTGCACACTCCCCCGCCGGTTGGCTCCACTGGTCCTGCAGAACAAGAAGCTCCTCTACGATCTCTTGTTCCGTACCAGTGCGGAAACTCTTCTGGAAGTTGCCCGCAACCCGTTACGCCTGGGCGCTGAAATTGGATTCTTCAGTGTGCTGCATACCTGGAATCAAAAAATCGAACTTCACCAGGCCCTCAAGCAGGCCTTCCGTGATGGAGGTGCTGCAGGAAGTCTTCCGCGGCAAGTTCCACGTCTGCTCAATCTCCATGGAGACTTGGCACTCCTCGCGCACCCAAAGATCTTTGCCGCCTGGCTACGGCCTTTGTTCCGACAGGACTGGGTGGTGTACTCGAAACGCCCCTTCGGTGGTCCCGAATATGTACTGCAATATCTAGGCCGCTACACCCATCGCGTGGCGATCTCCAATCATCGTCTGATCTCGTTTGCCGATGGCCAAGTTACCTTTCGCTGGCGCGATTCGGCTCACAACAATGAACAGAAACCCATGACCCTAGCGCTCGACAAGTTCTTGTGCCGCTTCCTGCTGCATATCCTTCCGCAAGGCTTCGTGCGCATCCGCAACTTCGGCTTTCTGGCCAACCGCCGGCGTGCCACGCTCCTACCGCTTTGCCTTCACCTTCTCGGCTCGCCACAACCGCCGCAAACCGAACAAAACGTCTCCTCCACCCAAGACTCGTCCGAGCATTGGCGCTGCCCCAAGTGTGCTGGCCCGATGAAGGTCATCGAGCGGCTTACGGCTGCCGAAATCCAACTTCGCTCTCCGCCGGCGGTCACCGTTGCAGCATGAAAGCACTCTCTCCCATTCGTATTCTTCGCGTGCCTCGGTGCGGTTCGCACCTCTCCGCCTTGCCGTCGGATTACTCCCTTCTTTCCACTTCTTCAACCACCTTCTTCACCACACTTTTTCGCCGCAACCAGCTTCTGCACCCAAAGTGTCACGTGGTGCACCCTCGCACTCGGCCGTGGCCAACCTCCACGCCGCTTCTTCCCAGCATTGAATTCCCATAACATCCGCGCCCGCCGCAAACCGGGTGGCCACGTTCAAACGACTTAATCGAACGCGCGCAGAGCACCGCGCCTCAGTTCAGTCCTTCGTGGAATCGCGCGTCCGATTAAGTGCTAGCGTTAATCGGGCGCTTGGGTGCCTCCAAGGGAAATCGCCTCTTCGATCCAGAACGGTGTTGCCTCGCAATTAGTCGTGCCAACGTTTTGAAAGCAGCTCAGTGGGCGAAGGGGTCGGTAACCTTAGGTTCTTCTGGTTTCACCAGCTCCACTAAATGCTTTACGGCACGACCCAAGCGCTGTGCCTGCTCGAGAGTAGCCGCAATCAATAGGCAATGTCCGGTTTGAGGCTCTTTGTCTCTGTAGATACATTCGCTTCCACCTGGACACTGGAAACAAACACCGAAGCCTTCATACGGGTGAATGAGAATTGAAACTTGACCGGCAGGGACGCGATATTTGACATAGCCACAACCCTTGCTCCCATCGCCCAGACGATTCTCGTAAATCAATATATATCCGTCGACTACTCCCTCTATCGACTGCCCCCATCCGAGTTCGGAGAAACATTTAGAGTTACTAAACGACGCAGTCGGATAGTCCTTCAGGACCTTATTGATATACGCGGCGGTCTCCTCATAAGAAGGACCGTTGTCTTCTGGAGCGCGCCGAGATTCCTCTCCTTGGTCCGCATTTGCGAGTTTCTGTCTCAACTGCTCGGCAGCTTGCTTCTGTTCTGGCGGCAACCCAAGTTGCAACGCTTTGGTTAGTTCTGTTTGGGCAGATATGGGTGAACCAGTGTGCGAATACGCCAACGCGAGATCGTAATGAACAAGAGCGTTTTGAGGAGCAAGCTTTTCTGCCTGCTGTAGTTCAGTCTTGGCTGTCTGCCAATCGTTCTTATTGATAGCTGCAACAGCATTCTGATAATGCTGCTTTGCTTGTGCTGCGGTGTCAGCGGATTGGGCTGAGATCACACTTGCTACAGTCAAGGATATGAGGGCAGCTCTTTTGGCTATCCAGCTAGCAGATCGAATCATGAGTCCTCCAGTCCAGCCGTTTTTGGATTTAGTACAGTTCCTTGACTGTTTTGTCTCCGCACTTTTTGATGGCATCACTCATTGCCTTTGCCACTCGATTCGCCCACAACGACATGGGCGGAATCGATATCGACTGCCCCTCGAGCAAGTAAGATTATCCAATGCGCTCCCCCGCATCCACCCAATGCGCCCGAGTCCGTCCCCGTACCCACTTCGACGATTACGGCGTTTCTCAGGAGTTGAAACGTTAAGAACAGACCGCGACCAAGAGATAGGACACTCAAAACCCGCTGAGGCAAACGCGTAGGCAATCAGTGACTATCTAGTCTTTCCATGATCTCTTTGCCTAAATCCAGAGACGCCACAATTATATTCCTGTAAACCTGATCACCATTCTCTCCATTTGTTAGAACCACGATCCCTCTCTTCGACCTCGGTAGCAGCACAATCATTGTGGTTACGCCCGGATTTCTGCCGGAATGAACCAGCGCGTATTCCCCATTGCTCAGGTCGCGAACCAGACGCCAGCACAAGCCGAACGGATTTTTGCCGGGCTGTAATTCCTGACCTGATGGCACATGAGGAGAGACCATTTCGGCATAAACATCCTTCGACAGCCCTGCTCCCTCTAATACATTCGCTCCGAAAGTGCTGTAATCAAAAACGGTCGTGAGTAGAAGGTTTGCAGCGTTAGCCTCGTACCATTTTTCGACAGGGAGCGGATTGCCGTCTTTGTCGTGGCGTCCGGCATATCGTGATTCGTCCATCGAGTTATCCCAGTAAAGTCTGGATTCGTCCATGTGAAATGGTTTGAATACGAGCGAAGCAGATAGTTCTCCCAATGGCTGGTTGAATTTGTGCTCCAAAGCGTGCCCCAGATACTGATAAGCCTCGCCGGAGTATTTCACATTCGTTCCGGGGTCGAAAGCGAACGACAACTTTTGCGATGGTTCATTTCCTCTCCAATTCGGTAATCCGGTTTCATGGGTCAGGACAAGCCGCGTATTCAGTTTCCGGTTTCGCGGGTCCAGCGCTACATCGGGATCAACAAAGTAGTTTGATAGAGGCTCGTCTAAACTCCACCGCCCTTCACTGACCAGCTTCAACGTGAGAATGGCGACAATCGGCTTGGTGAGTGACGCTACGTTGAAGATCGCGTTATCGGGGGCCGGAACTCCCTCTCGAATCTCGCCGAAGACCTTCGCTTCCGTGACTCTTCCGTCTTGAATCAGACCAATGCCCACGGCCGGGACTCTGCTGGCGTGCAGCCATTCGACTATCTTAGCCTTGGCTGGGAGCGCTACATGCTTTTGTTGCGCGGATAAAGTTGAAGCAACAGCAAGCTTTCCCGCGACAACGAGCGAAGATACAATTGCCAACTCTCTCAGGCGTGATTTCCTCATTGTTGCCGTCCTTTGTACAAAGGCTTGAAACGTTACGTAACTTGGTTGGACGAATGCTGTGGGTCAACGGTTAGAAACGCGTCCCGTCTAAACTCCTTCCATGAGAAGGCCGGTGAGTGTCAACCGTTTTCTTGCATTTTTTCTTTCTTCTTCTTTATTTCTGCTTTTTTCCAGATTGTTCCCATTGAGCCAAGCCGCCTCTGTCGCCACCCTTCCATCCGCACTCTTTGTTGAGCGATTGTCGCTCGGTGCAAGGTGGGTGTACTTGATTCAGTAGGTGCTGCTACCTGATAATCGACCTCTGTTCCCCTCTCTAGCAGGGAAGTTGGGCCAGGAGTTAGTCGCAGTCACCTGATCTCGGCGGTCAAGCTCGGCCGTTTGGATACCGCCTCTCTTCTTTCCTTGCTCCTTTTTCTTTCTTCCTGCCTTTCCCAGTTTTCCATAGAGAAATTTCAAGCCACGATCGCCTAGGAACGACGATCGCCAACTTCGTCGACCACTAGCATCCCCTGTTTTGTGGGGAGCCCTTCACTCTAGGCCACGGCGCGCATCGCTTTGTGGCCATTGCGCAGTGGTTCGTACACTTCTCCACTCATCCACAACCGATGCAGCAGTACCGCTAGCTTTCTCGCCACCGCAACAACCGCTCGCTTCTTTGCACTTTTCCCTCCTCGCGCCGCAAGTTTTAGCCCCCAACGCCGTAGATCACTGTCTGCTCCAAAGGGTCCCAGGATGTAATGCGCCCCCTGCACCAGCATGGTCCTCAAATAGCGGTCTCCTTCTTTACTGATGTGCATCTGCGGCTGGCTCTCACCGGAGTCCCTGCGCCCGGGCCGCAAGCCGAGAAAACAGCCGACCTCGCGACTCTTCGGGAACCGATGCGGATCTTCCAGGGTCAGGACATACGTCAGCGCGATCTGTGTTCCTACCCCCTTCACCTGTTTGAGCAGTTCGACTTGCGGGTAGCTCTCCTTGGCGATTTTCTCCATCCGCTCGTCGTATTCCTTGATGCGCTCGTTCAGCGATTCGATTTCTTTGAGCAGCGGCTCCAGAACATCGCGCAACTCCGCGTCCAGCCTCGCGGCCAGCTCCCGGCTCACCTGCTGCGTGCCACACTTGGGCAGCCGCTGGCCATAAGACTTCACCAATCCGCGTGCTGCGTTCACCAAGGCCGTTCGAGCACGCACCAGTTCGGCCCGCGCACGGATCACCGTCAGGTGGATTTGCGCTTGCACACTGCGATGCCGCACCGGCCCCAACAGCTCGGGATCGATTCGCGCCAGCCGTGCCAGTGTCCGCGCGTCGTGTCGGTCATCTTTTCGACTGCTCTTGGTGATCAATTGCACCTTTTGTGCGTGCGCCACGAGTACCTGGTGTCCCAGCTCCCTTAGCAGCCGGCTTATCCAAGGGGAATGTGTTCCCGTCTCCAGGGCCATGAGACTTCGCGGTATCTTCTCAAATGCCTGCTTCATCGCTTCCGGTGTCGTCGCCACTTTTTGTTCCAGAATGATTTCCCCCGCCTCATCCACAACACAGCAGGACGACCAGCGATCTCCCAAATCCACACCAATCGTCAGCTTTCCCTCCTTGAAAACTCCGTTTCCTAATGTCTGCATAGTGCTAATCTTCTTCATAGCCGGTCTCCTTTCCATTGCGCCTTGAGCGCGTCATTCATTGGGAGCGTATCGCATCCCGTGGGAGACCGGCCTTCTCATCTCATCTGATAAGTGGCTTACTCGGAAACTTGAAAACTTGAAATCCATGTGGACGAGTACGGCGTTTCCCAGGACTTGACCCAATGGCGAGGTGTAAAATGTTGTTGTTTTTTCTCGGAGGTACAGATGCGAATCTCCGAATATTTTTCAGTTGCTATTGCTTTCGCAAGTTTGCTTTTTGCAACCCCAGTGGATGCCCAGAAACAACTGGCCCAATCACCGAGAATCCTCTCGGCTAAGTCGGTCTACTTCAAAAATCAAACTGGCTCCGACGCAGTGGGGAAAAATGCGGTAGCCCAACTACAGAAGTGGGGAAAGTTCCAACTCGTGGACGACCCAAAGCAGGCTGACCTAATATTTTTTCTCTCCGCCGACCCTTACAAAGGAGGCAACATCATCTTCGCTAGTGGCCAGACAGGCAGCGTGGACAACGGTCACGTAACCGAAGACTCCGTTCCGAATTACAACAAGCAATCTCCGACAAGATATGCATATCTGACGGTGATTGACGCGAAAACGAGGGACATTCTTTGGAGCGACGAGCATTTGTGGGGTGGAGTCCTCACAGGTGTCAACAGTGTCGGGGAACGGCTTGTTAAGGAACTCGAAAAGCAAACAAAAAAGTAGCTATGACAGCCTACACAGGCAGTGGACTAGTACGTACATGGACGATACTGCGTTACCAGGAGCAACTTCGTCCACAGGCTACTCGTGTGCGCTGAGTTTTATTGCGGCATTCTAACTAACCCGTCCGAGACAACGCTTTTAAAGGGCTCTTGAAGCGGGTAGATGTACCAAAGGCCACAGCATTGTGGGAAGCTAGTTAGATTGCTAGCCGTCACAGTCCAGATGGCTCTTCCATTTTGCGCGACTATAGCGTTCAGGATTTCGTAGACTCTTGCATTATGCATCTGCAAGGTAATTCTAAGAGGGTCCCATTGGCCTACCGCTAGGCTCCCCGCGCAACCGCCGGAACCCGCTGATTGTACGAGAGCGCAGAATAGTTGAGAATCGGCCAACCGGTTTCCATTTCTGTCACGGAAAAATCCTTGATGATTCTGTTGAGCAAATTAGAACTATCTTCGCGGGCCATCGGTGAGAATATATCTACGATGCCATTAGAAAAGCTCACTCGGTATTGCGGGTCCTCTTTAACGATAGCTTCGACTATTCCTCGAAAAGATTTATTGTGAAACTCTAAATTTAGTGGCCGCGTCGTAGCTTCTCGGTCCGCGTATTCAATAGCCATGGGTACTTGGTAGTTGTAAGCAAGTTCGATGACGGAATCAACGAGCGTTCTTCCAGACGTGCTGAATCGCTCGACTAGACTGTCAGCCTTCTGTTCAAAGTCCGACATCCGAGGCAACTGCACCTTCGCGTTAGGGGACTCAACACTCTGACGCGAACCCTCGGCAGCAAATGAAATAAATAGCGAGTACCACTCCGTAGACCGCACCAACGTATAAAATGGAAAGATAACCGCCAGATGGTAGCGCAGCCGACAGAAGCGCTGAGACGATCCCCAACGCGCCTAGGATAAGGATGGAAGTGTCGTTGGTTATTTTCATGAAGTTTCTTCTTAGAGTTTAGAGCACACGGAGACAAAGCAAAGAAATACGGATCGTAGCGGTCGCCTCGGGAGTCGCCGCCAATCGCGGCACCGGATCTGCGAACAACTCGCGGAACGGTCACAGCGGAGGTCAGCGTGAACCGTGCATGCCGAACTGGTCCGCCAGGGTTGGAATGTGAACCAGAAACACGTTCTGCGTCTGATGGATAACGAGAACTTGCCATTAATCTTCGCAAGCTACTTCGTCAACTCAAATTCCCCGTGCAGCTTGGCGGTCGAGTCTCCTCCCAGCCACACGTCGAACTGCTCCGGTTCTACCACCCATTGCTTCAGCATCGGGCTGTAAAACTGCAGTTCATTGCTACCGAGCTTGAAGTGAACCGTTTGCTTCGCTCCGGGCGCAAGTGTCACTCGCTCGAACCCTTTTAATTGACGCACTGGACGCGACGCACTCCCAGCGCGCTGGTGAATATACAGCTGAGCCACAGCGGTTCCTTCGCGCTGGCCCGTATTCGTTACGTCGGCGCTGACCTCGATTGTTCCCCCTACGGCCGTGCCCGTCGGGCTGAGTTTGAGGTTATCGAAAGCAAAAGTGGTATAGCACAGCCCATATCCAAACGGATACAGCGGCGTGCTCAACAGATCCCAATAGCGCGATTTGAATTCCGGATTCGTTTCCGGCAACTGCGTGAGGTTGTGGTTGTAGTAGAGTGGTTGCTGTCCGGCGCTCCGCGGCCAGCTCACCGGCAAATGCCCCGCCGGATTCGCATCCCCGAACAGCACATCGGCCACCGCGTTGCCGCCCTGTCCGCCGGGATACCACCCCTCCAAAATCGCCGGCACGTGCTCCGACGCCCAGTTGATTTCCAGCGGCCGCCCGTTCACAAGCACCAGCACCACCGGCTTTGCAATTGCGGCCACTGCCTCCAACAATTCTTCTTGCCCATTCGACAGCCCCAACGACGAGCGGGATGCCGACTCCGCGCTCATCATATCAATCTCGCCGAGCACCACCACCGCTAGGTCGCTTCGCTTCGCCAGTGCGACGGCCTCCGCAAAAGCCTTCCTGGCTTCTTCAGGACTTTGCTTCGGCTGCTCCTTCATCTTAAGAAACTCTACGTTCTCGAACGGCGATGGGATGGGGCGGCTGATATTGGGTCCGTGCGCGGACTCCACTTTGACCGTTGGACCAACCTTGTTACGAATGCCCGCCGCCACGGTTACTACAGGCCCTGGAGCCGTACCCGATCCCCACATGCTGAGCAAGTCGATCGTCGCATCGCCGAGGGGGCCAATCACAGCGATCGACTTGATCTTGTTTTTGTCCAGCGGGAGTAAGCCATTTTCATTGCGCAACAGGACCATCGATTGCTGCGCCGCCTTGCGCGCCAGTTGCAAGTGCTGCGGATCGTTCAGTATTTGCTCGCTTCGCACCAGATTGGCATACGGATGCTCGAACAGTCCCATCCTTATCTTAGTTTCCAGGATCGGCCGCACCATGTCGTCGATCTGCTCCTGCGAAATGCGACCCTCTTGCACCAAGGGTCCCAGAAACTTCATATACGTCCCACTGGCCATATCCATGTTCAGCCCAGCCGTGAACGCCTTGTAGGCCGCGTCGCGATCATCGCGCGCGAAGCCGTGGGTGATCAGGCTATGCACCGCGAATGCATCACTGACCACGAACCCTTTGTACTTCCAGGTCGTGCGCAGCACATCGGTGAGCAGCCATCGGTTGCCGCTCGCGGGAACATCGTTCAAATCCATGTAGGCGCTCATCACACTGCCGACACCCGCATCGACCGCGGCCTTGAACGGAGGCAGGTAGACGTTCCACATCAGATCTTCGGGGACATACGAGGCATCGTAATCGCGTCCGCCGTCCGCTGCGCCGTAACCGGCAAAGTGCTTCATGCACGCTAGCACGTGATCGGGAGCCACCTGCGCACCTCCCTGGAACCCCAGTACCTGGGCTCGCGCCATAGCTGCTCCCAGGTACGGATCCTCGCCCGCACCCTCGATCATGCGTCCCCAGCGGGCGTCGCGCGCGATGTCCAACATTGGTGCAAATGTCCACTGGATCCCCACCGAGCGTGCTTCCCGAGCCGCAACCGACTCCACCTGCTCCACCAACTGTGGATTCCACGACGACGCCATCCCGAGTGGTGCCGGGAAGGTGGTCCGGTAGCCATGAATCACATCGAGACCAAAAAGGATGGGGATGTGCAGCCGCGACTGCTCTACGGCCAAGTGCTGGAGGCGATCGATCTCTTTGGGATCGGGTACCCATAAAACCGAGCCCGCCCCCAGTTTCTTAATGGTTTCCTCCGGCTTCTCATCGCTGCTGTAGCCGGGGACGTGAGCTCCCGGAAGCTGCGACAACTGCGCGATCTTCTCCTCAAGCGTCATCTGCTTCAGCAAATCGTTGGCCCGATTAGTGACCAGCTCTTCAGAGACCGAGTTCGGTTGCTGAGCTTGTAAGAGAAGAGAGGAAGATAGGAAGAAAACTACGAACGCGAAAGAAACGGCGGAATAGAAGAACCTACGGAGCGCGGGTAGCATCCTTTCCTCCGGGTAAATCGTTCTGGCTTCAGAGTAACGTGGGTTCACAACGGCGTTTGCTAAGAGCCGTTTCAGGTAGTGTACGCTCAACACCAAAGAACGACCAACAAAGCAGCCAGCTCCAATTCGGGGAAGGCGCAGTTGGGGCAAACTGAGAGCGAAGAATACTGATGCAAAGGTCGGCAACCGATAGGTCCCACCTAAACCATCACGCCACACCTCGACTCCACAAAAGTAAAGTAGTACTTCACATAGACGTGAACCTCGTTAATCAGGAGGTAGCATTGGTGCTGCCTGCCCATCACACCGATTCCCCTAAAGAGTGTCGTATGTTAGTAATATGTTTCCGCCCAAAACTTGTTCGCTTCTTCCTTTTGTCTGCCTGATTGCCCTTGCAATCCTGGCCCCTGTGAGCCCGGCTCAATCCACTCCTCCACAGGCCAAAGCACCCGTCGTCGCACCACTCCCAACGAAACAATGGACCGGCGACCTCGATGTCCTTCTAACGCACCGCGTCATCCGTGTTGGAGTTCCCTATTCCAAATCACTGTTTTACACGGTCAAAGGTGCGCCTTACGGCGCCTCATACGAGATGGAAACAGAAACACGAACTTCGCAGCGATATCTCGCCCACTTGAACCGTTACTTTTGAGGGTAATTCCGCTCCACTTCTCCACGAACGGCGTTGCACATCCAAGTAACTGATTAGACTGGCTCTCTCCGCCCAAACTGGACTGCTAGGTCTCCGTCGCATAGCATCCACTTGATGATGCGAGAGAGGAGGCAACCATGAGTTCGATGGCAATTAGTTCTATTGTGTTCGCGTTCACGTTTGGAGGCGCGTTAGTTGGGATGTTTCTTCGCACGGTTTTGCCTCAGCATCATCTGAGTGAGGACTCGAAAGATGTCGTGAAGATGGGAATGGGGCTCGTCGCCACGATGTCTGCGCTTGTTCTCGGTCTGCTGGTCGCATCAGCAAAAAGCTCCTTCGATGCACTGAGCAACGACATGACGACAGAGTCATCCAGGATCATCCTGTTGGATCGAACGCTGGAGCACTACGGGCCCAAAACGAAGGAGGTGCGCGATCTGCTCCGCAGTTCCGTTGCGGGTGTAATCGATCGGATAGAGATGAAAAAATCTCCAAATCCCACGCAATGGGGGGTATCAACCCGCGAGATGGACTCTCTCTACAAAAAAATTAGGGGACTGTCGCCAGAAGATGAAACTCAGCGCTCAATCCAGTCCGAGGCCTTGAGCATTCTCAGGGAGATCCGAGAAACGCGGTGGCTGATGTATGAACAGGAATCCACGGCAATATCCGTGCCAATGCTCATTATCCTGTTTTCCTGGCTCATCACCCTCTTCATCAGCTTTGGCCTCTTCGCCCCTGCCAATGGAACCGTGGTCATTAGTTTGTTGGTCTCCGCGCTATCGGTATCTGGCGCGATCCTCTTGATCCTGGAGTTGTACACGCCGTACGAAGGACTGATTAAGATATCTAGCGCACCGCTGCGTGCTGCTCTCACACAGTTGGGTAATTAGAGAATTAGAGAAGGTCTTGGTAGCTTCCTTACTTGCTCGGAATCGCAGGCCAGTGTTCCCGAATTTCGTCATGGTGGCGGGATAACTCCTGTGTAGTCGCGAAATCGGAAAAGTGAAGTAGTACTTCACATTGACGTGAACCGCGTTTACCAAGAGTTGACCAATTTTGTGCATGCAGAGGGGTAAGATTTCCGTCCGCGAAACTCGAGCCTGCGTGATAGCCTCGGTTGAGAATCGCTATTCGGGCGTGATTCAGGACGGTGAACGATGGGGAAGTTTCTTCTCGGATTTCTGATTGGAGTTTTGGCTTTGCCGGTCACGATTCTAATTGTGGCCCGCCTCGGGTTGCTGCCAATTCACGCAAACACTTCACCAACTGGATGGGAAATCGGATTCGCACACATGGCGCTGAGCGCTTCTGCCGCACGGCAAGCACCGCACCTCCCGAACCCCATCGCACCCACCGAGGAGAATTTGATGGCTGGCATGAAACTTTTCAAGAATGATTGCGCGGGCTGCCATGGCACGCCAAACACGGCCAGTGAAAATGAAGCCAATGTGACCCTCTATCCCAACGCCCCTCAATTCGTACTGCACCCTCCACGCAAGCCGGATTATCAACTCTTCTGGCTCGTAAAAGGTGGCGTGCGATATTCCGGGATGTTCGCATGGGGCGGCCAATTTGCCCCTGACTCCTCCGGCAAAGATGTCTCCGACGAAAAAATCTGGATCGCAGTGACGTTTCTCACTCATCTCGAATCGCTACCGCCCGCAGTCGATGCCGAGTGGCGCAAGAAAACCGCCAACTGACTCCACGTCGACGCGATTTAGGTTTTACCCGGGTACGGTTTTTCAATCCCAAAACTGCTCTGGCGGACGAAGTATAACTCTGGAATAGCCCCGCGCCTGCTTGGTCGCCGGAGAAGTTCGGCCCACGGCCATCTAAGATGCTGTTGTACTATCTTCTTTGACATGACAGAACTAAGTTCAGGGCGTTGTGAACACTGCAACAAAACGTTTGGCTACCAGCTGTACCACTGTGGGTTTGGAGACTGCTCCTACGCTTATTGTGACCAGTGCGGAATGACGGCAATCCTTTCGTATTGGAGCAAGCAAATGCCTAAGATGCCGTCGGGTTGCACTCCACAACAGGAGATTTGCGTGGAGTTAGAGCAATATCTGAAACCATGCGCCTGTGGTGGTGCGTTTTTACGGACATCTCGGTAACCCACTTGTTCGGGAACGGCGTTTACCAAGACTTAGGGCCACTCGTTGGTGACCGGAAATCGGTTGTGGGCTGATTTGAATTATTTTGCGTGATTGAGTCGTTGCCGCAGGATTTCCACCACTAGACCGACCAGTGCATACGTGGCGACATTTGTAGCAACAGCCAAATAGAGGCTAACGGGATAATGCGAGCCGACAATCGCAATGGGGCAGGTTAGCCGAATAAGAGTGGACACCATCGGTTCTATCGGAAGGTCCTTGTCTCTCACTAAGAAATAAACCGCCCACCCACTCGCAACGAAAAAGCCCGCAGCCGCCCATATTGCAACTCGGTATTTCATGCTGCACCTTCCGTTGTCTCGGTCGAATAGTCTCACAAAGTCCTGCATCTGTCAGGCCAACTCGTGATTCGTCGCGAAATCGGAGACGTAAAGTAGCACTTCACATTGACGGGAACGGCGTTTACCAAGACTTTTGCCTTCGGAACTATCGATTCTCGCGACGCTCGCGTCTATGGCATCGTTATTACGGACAGTGATACTTTAGATCTGCCATGCTCTTTCCTCCTTTGCGTTCACTTAAATCGAAAGGCTGACTTATTGAATGTGAGCGACAACCAGAAGAATCACTTTTCCTTAAGTGATCTTGGTAGTCGGCGCGGTCTCGACGACGTTCGTCAGTAGCTTGCTGCGATCCACAGGCTGCAATTAGGCCAGAAGCTCGGCAAGCAACTCCGGGTACTCCCACGCCGCGAAGTGTCCGCCCCTCTTCCCTGTCCTTTGAATAAGTGAGACTAGGCTGACGAACACGTCTTAGTCGATCATTGCGGCAGCTCTTGGCCGGACTGTTCCGCGACCATGTAGGCGGCGTACCAATCCGGCCAATTCTCGTCGCGTTGGCCACCGGTGCGGGCTTCGTGCTCGCCATGTGCCTTCGACGCGCGCCGCATCGCGCTCGCCAGATCGCTTACCGACGCAAAAGTTGTCGCCGCGGAGTCTATGCGGCCGGGCAGCCGCGTCGTCAGCTCCTGGAGCAGCCAGCCATTGCCGTCCGGATCACGGAATGAGGCGAACGAGCGGTAACTGCGATGCTCCGGATCCGGACCGCTGACCCGGATTCGCCCAAACAGGTAGGGCTCGTCCGGGCCTGCGTAGACGTTGTTGCCACCGTGGAAAACTTCGCTTACCTCCACGCCGCGATCGAGCAGCTCTTTGCGGGCGGCTTCGATGTCGGAAACGATCAGGTACAGGCCCTGTGCGGAGCCGGGTGCCGCCGGGGTGACGTTCTTGCCGAAGATGACCGAGCATCCGGAGCCAGGCGGCGTAAACTGGATCCCGCGCCATTCGTCACCGTTGGTGAAGTCGCCGTCGAGCCGCCATCCGAGCCTCGTGTAGAACTCCTTCGCGCGGTCAACATCCGAGACGGGGATGATGACGATCTCGAACTTCATGTCAACTCTCGCAACACCCGCGTCTCTTGTCACGTCGACACTACGTACTGGTTTAGTGCTCATAGCCGCCTCCTGGGTTGTGTGGGGATGAGGGTCGTGCTTTCACAAACTACGCCAGAACAAATCGCCGGTCAACGAACAGTCCCCGCGCAGTCGGGCCAAATCCCGATAAGTCGATTTTTAGCGGCCAATCTTTTGAATCAGACCTCTAAAAAGGCATAGCCGAAAAGGCGTTCAGGAATGTCACTTGTCCAATCGTCGGCTCGCCCGACTGCGCGCGAATCGCCGCCGTTGATGCGTACAAGGTAAACGCATGCGCATTTCCGGTTGAAAATGTCGCCGTTCCCGTCAGAAGTCTCGCCGACGGCGTTCCCTCGTTGTCATTGACCATGGCGCTGCTTGCGCTCAACAGTAACAATCTCGCCGCGCCGGCGCGAACTTGTACGCTTCCCTGCTGTTCGGTGCTGAGGCGGTCCCCGCTGTAAACCGTTGCTCCCACCGACGCGGAAGCATCTCCCACGCGGGCACGATCAGCTGTGAGTACGATTCCCAACGAGGCGGTCGTGGGCGATCCCATCACCGGGCCCACGCCCAGGCATACAGAGAGTGCGGCTGCGAACATGGCACGAATACCTTGTATGAACGCGACAGATGTGGAATTTCCAGTTGACGAAGCTCTTTAGAAATGCCCCCTTCCTTACCTCGTTAAAAATGTCCCGTTTTCTCTGTTTTGCCTCTTTTTCTTTCGACTTCGACGCGGTTCTGACGGTGCACCTCCGCGGCGCGTTTTTTCTTTCGCGGCTGGATCTTCCCGAGAAGTACGCGCGCAAGTCCGGCGTCGGAAAGCCGAGGTTAGCGGTACGCAGAAGTCGGCCGATCCTTTGTGGGACAATTAGCAAATCAGTGCCAGTTCCCTGAAGTAGTTGTTCTCTCGGGGGTTTTTGGCTTCGTATTCCTATCGCATGCATTGCTGATTTAGGACGATGTCCTTGCGGGCAATCCTCAGCATGATCTTTTTGCCAACGAAGTAGCAAAAATCGAAGTTGAAAAAATCGTATAACTGATTGAGGGATTAAAAATTGAGTTGGTTCCCCGGGCTGTACGAATTGCGAACTCTTCGTTTTGAGTTCACTGTCCCGTTCCGAAAGGAAAGGATTCCTTCTCAGGCCTAGGTTGATCCACTGAACGGCATTACCATTCAATTCTAACATCCGGATCAATGGGGGTGATCTACAGTCCGCCACCTTGCCGGGTTGGTTCCAGTACGAACTTTTCCGATACCGCGCTAACGTTAATCAAGTTGACCTACCGAATTGCTCGACACAACTCTACCGGTGCTATCCTTACTGCAAGCAGGCTCAAACTTCCATGAACCAATTCCATAAGCTAATTTACCTAAGACTTCTTATCTCACTATCTCTGTTGGCATTTCTTTCCGCGGCGGCTTACGCCAAGGTCCACGTCGCGGTTTGCCAGATTCTCGTCATCGATGGCGACCGCGAGGGGAATTTCCGTCGCATCGAATATGCACTGCAAACCGCACGTGAGCAACACGCGAACATCGCCGCCTTCCCGGAGTCTTCCATCCTTGGCTGGGAAAATCCGTACGCGCACAAATCCGCAACTCCGATTCCCGGTGCGGATAGCGATCGCATCGCCGCTCTCGCCAAGCAATACGGCCTCATGATCGCTATTGGACTCGATGAGAAGGATGGCGATAAACTTTACGATTCAGCGATCCTGGTCGACAGGCACGGCAAGGTCCTCTGGAAGCATCGCAAACTAAATGTGTTGCCCGAACTGATGGACCCTCCCTACGCCGAGGGAGACGCCGAAAGCATCAGTGTGGTAGATACGGAATTCGGTCGCATCGGCGTGGTCATCTGTGCGGACACGTTTTCTGACGAATACGCCAATCGCATCGCCAGTCTCAAACCGGACTTGATGCTTGTTCCTTATGGCTGGGCCGAGACTGTCGACAAGTGGCCTGCGCACGAACGGGACTTAGAGGAACTGGTTGTCAGCCGTGCAAAGCTCTGGAAGTGTCCAGTGGTTGGAACCGATCTGGTCGGCGAAATGACGCATGGTCCATGGACCGGTCGCACGTATGGTGGAGGCAGTGTCGTTGCCGACGGCTCCGGAAAGATACTCGCCATTCTCCGCGACCGCGACACTGATGTTCGCATAATCGACTTGCCGCTCTGCCACTGTAAACAGTGATCAGTTTTATTTCGATCCGCAAATCGCTGCTTGGATCTTTGAGGTTTGCATGGTGCGCTTCCAACCCGAACTTTGTCGCATCTTGGTACTAGACTCCACTTCTCCGGTAACGGCGGTCAGGCACTAGCCAGATTTTTCTTCCGAAAAAGTCGGCTTACTGCGCCTGAACCACGGCTGGCGGCTGCCATGTTCCTTCGCCGGCAGGCAGAATAGACGGAGGAGTTTCCTTCGGCCAGTACAGTCGCATCACCAGATAAATGGGGCCGTTGGGTGCTGGCAGCCAATTGGATTCCTTCGCTTTTCCAGGCGAATCTTTCTGGATGTAGAGAGTCAGCGAGCCATCCGCATTCTTTTTCAGGTTCGGCAGCATCGGCGAGTTGATCAGATAACGATTGATCGGGTTGTCGATCAGGAACTGGGTCTTGCCGTCATACATCGTCACCGACCAGAATGCGTTCACTGGGGGCAATCCGTCCTTAGCGAAGGTCAGCGTGTAGTTGTGTTTGCTGCCGTCCATCGCCTCACCGTTGGCGAGAACCCTCGTTAGCGGATACATCGCTTCAATTGCGCTGTTGCCGAAAATTCCGCCCTTGGCCGCGGCCGCTCGCTTGAGCCAGTCTCCGTTGTAGAAGGCACGGTCACCGAAGAACGATCCCACATTCCATCCGTTGATTACTTTGCCTCCGCTGGCAATGTACTTGTCTACGGCGTCGTCACCTTCCTTCATCCCCAGCAGCATGGCGGCCTTGTGTTCCGCCGATAGATCCTTCATGTCAAATTTCTTACCCGGACCGATACCGATGCTGGCCAGCTTCGCTCGAATTCCAGCCTCTTCCGGGCTTGGCGGAATATATTGCAGCGCAAAATCTAGCACTTGCCAAAAGTCTTTTTTCGCAATCTCCGCATCGGCCTTGAGATATTGGATCGCCGGAGGTGCGGCCGGCGCAGTTTGCTTCAAATATTTGGAGAGTGGCTGAACTTTGTATCCGGCCTGGATCTTGACAACATTCGGCATATCCGCCGCATTGAATAGCTGTGTGCGAAAAATCACTGCCGAGAACGGCGTGGTCGAGTGGAAGACTTGCTTGACGTGAGCGGGCGTCTCGCCTTTCCAATCAGGACCAACAATCATGTAGTCACCCGCACCAGTGCCGGTTGTGCGGCTGCCCATGTACCCGTAGTTGAACGTATTCGCGTCCGTCAACTGCACAGAGTAGTAGCGCGGCTTCGGAACCGCGGGAAGAGAGATCACCGTGGGTTCGGCACGCAGGTCTATCTCCATTAAGGAGTATGGCGTGTCGCTGTTTGGCGTGATGACCGCCGTATCCTTGGGGGTAAACACCCGCGCTTCGTTGGTGAGTTGCCCAATGGGCGCCTTGTATTGGGAGGAAGTTGGATCGACAAACAATTCATACGCAGACGTGTAATACATCACGATGGGCAGCCCAAAGACGAACCCATCCTGGGCGATAGCCTTGGTCTCGGCGAGACTGGGCACCGGAACGCCGCTGATCGCGTCCTTTTTCTCGGCCTGATTTATGGCATCGTTCTTTGAGCCGCATCCGGCAAGAAACAACAGAGCGGAAGCACACAGAGTTGCGCTGAAAAATGTTCTTCTAATTTTTGGCATTGGGACTCTTTCGATTCGATTGGCGGAGGCTTGATGCTACTGCAAATCTGCCGTTTGCGACACCTCAATCATGCTAGGTCGCGTACTCGGAAATCTCTAACAATGTCGGCCCTGTCAAGTCCTTTTTTGTTTTTTTCCTCGCATTTTTTGTCACTTTTTTCTTTTTCGAGCACACGACTGCGTTCACTCCGAAGAGTGGTCTTCCTCGTCCCTTCTTAGACCGCTGCTTCGACGACCACGGCTCGCTCATAATCTTTCGGTCGGTTTCAGTCCGACCTAAACATCTCTTCGATCCGTACTTCGACCATGATTAGTAATTCAAACTCCCTTTGCAGGGAGCGGGACGCCCAATCACTTGGACGGCGCTCTACTTCACGCCATTTCCGAGTCCGAGCTGTCCCGCGTACGAACCGAACTCTAACGATGGTGAATACTCATAACCATTCCGCCACATCCAGTACAACCGAACCGCCAGCCGGCGTCCCATGGCTACCTTGGCAATACTTTTGTGTCGACGCATCGCCAGGTGCATGTACCGACGTCGCCAGTCAGGATGAACGCGCGCCGCTGCCTGGGCCGCTTCCACCAACAAGAAGCGCAATAAGGAATTGCCTTGCTTGCTGATGTGTCCAAGTCGCTGCTTGCGAGCACTGGAGTCCTCGCATGGGATCATCCCCACGTACGTGCCGATCTGCTTACCGCGTTGAAACCGCGTCGGAGTTCCGATGATCAACACGTACGCGAGTGCCGTCAGCGGACCGACCCCGGGATGCGTCATTAGCCGCACAGCCTCGGGTCGCTTCCGGGCTTCCCGTTCGACGGCTGCGGTTAATTCTTCAATCGTCGGATTCATGCGGTCGAGCAATTCCAACAGCCCTTGCCGACGTCGACTAGCCCAAGGAGCTAACGCTAGCTTTTCTAACTGCGCTCGCCCTTGTTCGCTGAACAGCTTTTTCTTCCAGCAATAGCCTTCGTTCATCGCTAGTGCATGTAGCTGATTCATGATCCGGGTGCGCATCTGCACCAAGCGGTGACGATGCCACAGAAGTTGTCGCAGATCCCGATTTTCTGCATCCGGTACCCAAATTTGCGGAAAGTTGTTTTCCCGCAACAGCCGGAGTAGAAGTCGGGCGTCCTCACGGTCGAACTTCTGCTTCTTCACGCGCTTAGCTTTGATCTCCGCAGGATCTCCGATCCACAGCTCAAAACCTAATTCCGCCAGTAGCCGCTCGAACCAGCGCGAATGTCCGGTAGCCTCCATTCCTACCCGCACGCAGATTCCTTGCTGCTTCAGGTCCCGATAGAATCTATCGGCTTGTCCATCACTGTGGTTCAGTTCCTGTTCACCACACTCACCTGTCTCTTCCACAAAAAATGCAATCGTCTGAAAGCTCGGGTGGTAATCTACGCCTATCAACATCATGTTCGGCTCCTTTCTCCCGAGCCTCTGGTCGTCAAGCAACCAAAGTCTACTCGGGTCTAGGAGCCGACATTGTTATGCAATCACTTGGAATCCATATTGACGGGAACGGCGTTTGGACTAGCTAGTTTCTGTCTTGAAAGCCAAAAAAGCGCATAAAACCGGGGGGTTATGCGTTTTTTGGTTACCTACATTCTGCACTTTGACCGGGCAGTTTTTTTGCAGCTGGAGCCTCCTCACAACTCCTTCCAGGGTGCGTTCTCCAAGGCCTCTTCCACGAGCTGGTCGAGTTGGCCCTGGAGGGCGCGATAGTTTTTGATCCTGCGCTCGCATTCTTCGGCCGCCTCCTTACTGATGGTCTTGGTGGTCCGCTTTCCCTTTAAGAAGCCGGTCCAACGATAGTAGGTGCCGTGGAGTTTCGGCGGGCTGGCCTTGCAGGCGCAGTGGGGCTTTCCGCACTGGCTGTTGGCCGTGGAAACCGAGCCCGGCAGAATCGGCCCCTTGGCCACGATGGTGATTTTAGTTGTCCTGGCTAGTTTTTTACTTGACATCCTAATACCTTTATACATTAGGATAGACTTCCCTGCAAGCACCAATAAGGAGCACGTAACAGTGCCAAGAACTGCCAAGTCCCAGATCAGTTTCGCCGATTGGGAGTTGCTCCAGCAAGGCCTCACCCTGGAGCCGCTGCTGCAGGCCATCTCCGATTTTCTGGACGACCAAAAAGAGATGATCGGAGCAGTACGACGCGATCTGCAACGAGGTTTGAAAAAGCCCGGGACGGGTCGCAACGGGTTAACTCCGCCACAGGTTCTGCGCGCCTTCATATTGATGCGCGTCAAGAACTGGCATTATCGCGAACTGCGGGAACACATCGCCGACGGATACACGCTGCGCCAGTTCACGACTTTCTACTGCCAGGCAGTGCCGAAGCATCACGCCTTCCACCGAGCCTTTATTCGACTGACTCCGAAGACGCTGAAAGCTGTCAATGAGCTGGTGGTGCAGGCAGCGGTGAAGTTGGGTCTGGAAGATGGCAACCGACTCAGGGTGGATACAACTGTCGTACAGAGCGACATTCATCATCCGACGGATAACACCTTGTTGTGGGACGTCGTACGCGTGGTCACGCGCTTGGTCGGCCGCCTGCGGAAAGCGGTTCCGCAACGTATTCAGGGGTTTTCTAATCACACGCGGGTAGCGCGGCGCCGGATGCAAGAAATCCAACGGATGACGGTCAAGGAACGGCAGGAACGACAAACCAAGAAATATCGCGAACTCATTGGCGTGACCGAAGAAGTGGTGAACCGTGCACGAAAGGTAGTGGAGCAGACCAGCAAAGCACGCGGCAAGGATCTGGTCGCGGAAATGGCCATCTGCGAACTCCGCAAGGAGATCAACCACTACTGCAAACTGGGAGACCGGGTGATCAACCAGGCGCGCCGTCGGGTGCTCGAAGGAGAGCAAGTTCCCAACGCGGAAAAGATCTATTCCATCTTTGAACCCCACACCGATCTCATCAAGCGCGGCAAGGTGCAAACGCCAGTGGAGTTCGGCCACAAGGTTTTTCTCGCCGAGAGTGCCCAAGGGCTGATCACGCAATATGAAGTGCTCGAGGGAAACCCGAACGACGAGCAACACGTGGAACCTTCCCTCCAACGCCACAAGGAGAGCTTCGGGCACGCCCCACAACTGTATGGTTCGGATCGGGGCTTCTTCAGTGAGCAGAATGTGAAATCGTGCAAGCAAGATGGTGTCAAAGTGGTGTGCATTCCGCAGTGCGGCGGGAAGAAGACGGCCAAGCGCGAAGCGTACGAGAAGAGTTCCGATTTTAAGAAAGGACAGCGCTTTCGCGCCGGCATCGAGGGGCGCATCTCTGTGCTGTTCCGCGGTCGGGGCATGAAGCGTTGTCTTGCCGAGGGGCTCGAGCGCTTTGAGTTATGGGTAGGTGCAGCCGTGCTCGCCAACAACTTGATGAGAATTGCTGCCTTGCTGTCCAAACGAACGCGTCGCAAACGCAAAGCAGCGTAACCCAATCGTTCCGCTTCTTCTTTCTTCCTGCCGAGTGACGCAACGTTAGTGTTTTCCTTAACCGCAGTCTTCCGCTCGCTGCCGCAATCCACGGCCTGCAATCCTCTGTCGCAGGTCGTCGGAAGCCAACCGGACGCCGCTAAGTCCTTGAAAATTCAGTTGCAGGTTTTGAAAATTGCCGTTTCGCCACGGAAACTAGCTAGGCCACTCGGAGATGTCTCGGCCTGTTTGTTAAGGATGCGCCACGCGTCCAATAGTCCTAACAAGGGCGCTGCCTGAAATACCCTAACCAGATGAATGCCGCAAAAATCCAAACGATTGCGAACTCTACCACTGGCCCGCCGGCGAAGACAGAGTGCAAGACGAAGGGAATGGGGATCAGCGTAAAAAAGATCGCACACACCAATGAGGCCGTGCGCCGGCGCAGGCGCGCGAAATAGAGGAACCAGAGGACCGCCGCCAGGCTCCAGTCAAACGCCGCGTGCCAGGGAGCGTCGCGAACCATCAGAGAGACGATATGGCCATGGGTGAAATCGAATGACAACGGGGCGAGCGTCAAGAACAGGCTCACGCCGAACAACCACTTGCGCCGCCGCAATCCCCAAAGGACGCTCTCCAGGTCGCGTTTCTCCTTTTCTGAGCTGGCCGCGATGGGCGCGGCGGCCCGCAAAGTTTCGAGCGGCGTCGCCGCGCTGCGCGCAATGCGTTCGAAGTCGGGATCCTGACGAAAATAATCCTCGACCAGCACCTTCGTATCCCCGCTGGCCTCGCCCGAAAAATAAATCGGCAACAAATCCGTGACCACTTCCCGTGTGACGTTCATGGTTTTGCTCCTGCGGCGGGAACGACCTCCCGCCATGCCTGCCTGGTTTGCATCAGCTTCAATCTTGCGCGATGAACCTTCACTTTTGCGCTGACCACCGGGATTCCCAGCGTCTCCGCGATTTCCTCGTATGGCATATCGTCGAGCGCGCGCATCAGCAGCACCGTGCGGTCCATCTCTGGCAGTTGCTGCAACGCCGCAAGCACCGCGCGCACTTCCGCGCTCTGCTCCATTTGCGTCTGCGCGCTGATCCGCGTATCGGGCATATTCTCGTCAAGCTGCGTGTGGCGCGCGGCCCGTCGCAACAAATCGGTATACGCGTTTCGTGCAATGGTGAAAAGATAGCTTTTCACCGTTGGCTGGCGAATGCGGTCAGCCGCCATCCACGCGCGCACAAACGTGTCCGAGGTGATCTCATCCGCCATCACCACATCGCCGCACAAATACAGCGCAAATCGGCGGACATCGCCGGCATAGCGTTCGTAGAGGTTCTCGATGTCCGTCATCTTGATTGCCACACAGGTTACGGGCGAACACTCGAAAGGTTACATCAAACGAATCCCCGGCGGCTCATCCCAGAGCGGGACTTTGGGAGTATCTATCCTTGGGATCGCTAAGTCCCGGTACGTCGCGTTACCGGACTGGTCCTGCGTCATTATTCCCTCGGCGCAAATGTGAACACCTTTATTTGCTGGATAACTTGAGCTAGTCTCCCGCCGTGCCGTCTAAGCGCCCAAAAGTCGAACCCATCCTCAACCCGACCCTGTTCGAAATGGACAAACTAGAACAGGCAGGGCGGCTCGCCAACTCGCTCAATCTGGAGCGGCCCAGCCGTCTACGCTCTCTCGATTGAAATGACTGGGTTCGCTTTTCGTGTGCAACGCACCTTTCTGAGGTATGCCCGAGAATGAGGCTAACCAATCTCAAACTTCCGCAGGAGGGTCAATGAATCAGATCATGGAAACGTAAGATTGATATAAAGACCCAACTAGCTCATTACATGAAATTTATGTTGCCGAACTGGTGGTTAAGGGCGAAGATTCTCCACGTCCCCTGGAAAAACTATGGCGCTACAGAATGCCAACTACCGATTCGGCCCTTACGAGTTGCGCACCCGGACGCGGGAACTCTACAAACAAGGGACAAAGCTGAAGTTGCGGCCGCAGCCGTTCCAGGTGCTGAATGCCTTGGTCGAGCGTGCCGGAGACGTGGTCACGCGAGATGAGCTACGTCAACTGCTGTGGCCTAAGGAAACGTTCGTGGATTTTGAGCACGGGCTGAACACCTCCATCCGAGACTTGCGGGCAGTTCTGAATGACACAGCGAATGATCCCCGGTACATAGAAACGCTGCCAAAACTGGGCTACCGCATCATGGTTGCTGTAGAAGTCAGCGAGCCTCCTGTCAGCGGGAAGGACTCCGGGCTAGTGGAGCGTGACGCCGAACCGGTGCGGCTGCCAATGCCTCCGAAGGTCCCCGCTGCCCCTGGACTCAGAACCCGGTGGAAGGTGATTGCTCCTGTGGCCGCCGCGTTGGTGCTGCTGGCGATAGGCGGTTGGTGGCTTTCCTCGCGCAAAGCCCACGCGCTCACTGACAGGGACACCATTGTCCTCGCTGATTTCACGAATACGACTGGCGATCCGATGTTTGACGACGCGCTGAAGCAGGCGCTTTCTGTAGAACTCACGCAATCGCCATTTCTCAATATAGCGTCGGACCTAAAGGTCAGCGAAATGCTCCGCCGCATGGGTCGCTCGCCTAATGATCCGTTAACTCTCGAAGTCGCAAGGGAGGTCTGCCTGCGGCTGGGAGGCAAGGCGATCCTGGCCGGTTCGATATCCAGCCTGGGCAGCCACTACATAATCGGTCTGCAAGTGCTCGGTTGCGCCAGCGGGGACATGTTAGCTGCGTCTCATTTCGAGGCCGTAAACAAAGAAAGCGTGCTCAAGGCTGTGAATGGAGTGGCTTCTCAGGTGCGCGGCAAGGTGGGAGAGTCCTTGTCGTCCCTTGAGAAATATGATTTCCCCGTCGACGCCACCACTAAATCTCTAGAGGCGTTGAAAGCGTTTAGCATGGGCCTAAGAGCTTTGCGGGAGCGCGGAGAGGGCGAAGCGATTCCTTTTTTTCGCGATGCCATCCAGCTCGATCCTGAGTTTGCGCTTGCCCACGTGACCCTAGGTCGCGCTTATGAGGACGTGGGTGAAGATAATGAAGCGGTGGCTCACCTCACTAAGGCCTTCGAGCTGCGCGACCGGCTGAGCGAGCGGGAGAAATACTACATCACGGCCTTATTCAACGAAACCGTGACTGGCGACATGGAACGGGCAAAAGAGACTGGGGAGCTATGGACACACGCTTATCCTCGGGACGGCGTCGCACGGGAAAAATTGGCAACCTTGTACAATGAACTGGGCGAAGTCGAAAAAGCGAACCTCCAAGCTCAGGAAGCATTGAAGCTGGATCCTGATTCCACTATCAATGTTTTCAACGCGGTGGTGGGGGCCGCCGCTCTCAACCACCTGGACGAAGCACGGCGAATCCTGGAAGCGGCTCAAGCGCGCGGGCTGAATGGCCCAGTGATTCATGATGCCAAGTACCTCCTAGCGTTTCTCTACGGCGACCGTGCAGAAATGGAACGGCAGGTAGCCTGGGCAGCCGACCAGGGGGACACGGAATACCTGCTTTTTTCGCAACAATCCGACACGGAAGCCTATTACGGGGAAATGCGCAAAGCGCGGGATTTGTCCCGGCGCGCGGTGGAATCCGCCACCCGGCAGAAGGCTAAAGAAACGGCTGCACTGTGCGAGATCGCCGCTGCGCTGCGCGAACTGGAAGTCGGCAACGCATCCCTGGTAAAGCAAGGGGTGCTCTCAGCTTTAACTTTGCTGCCGAGTAGGGCCGTCAATGTTCTTGCCGCACTCGCACTGGCAAGAAGTGGCGACACCGCGCATGCAAAGGCGCTGATCATAGAACTTGAAAGCAAGAACCCCTCCAACACACTTATAAAGTCCTATTGGTTGCCGACTCTGGAGGCATCGCTCGAAGTTCACGCCGGCAACCCGCAGACCGCAATATCCCTCTTGCAGGGAGCCGCTCCGTATGAGCTTGGTGAGGCTTCTTTTGTATCGAATTTAACGAACATGTACCCCGCTTACGTCCGCGGCCAAGCCTATCTGCTGGCGCACAACGGCAGCGCAGCTGCGACAGAGTTCAAAAAGCTTCTAGGCCACAGTGGCGTCGTACAAAACAGCATCCTCGGCGCGTTATCTCGACTTCAGCTCGCACGAGCAGAGGTGATGATGGGTGATCTCGACAGTGGCCGCAAACAGTACAGCGATTTTCTCACCCTTTGGAAAGACGCCGACCCGGACATTCCCATGCTGATCGCGGCGAAGGCTGAATACGCGAAGCTGCATTAGTGGCTTGGGAACATTTGCGTGCCAGTCGTGCGTCGCGTACTCGTATAAGTGCCCGTCGCAGGCCGGAAACGGCGTTCGCGGAGATCACTGGACGATGTCCTCGAAGCGGACTTCGGGACAGCGAGGAGAGTCTGAATACACCGACCGAACCCAGCATGCTGGATAGCTCTACACGAGCCGACTTCCCGGTACTAATCTTCTCGATGAGTGGATTGGCGATTTACCACTCATCGCGAAGGTCGTAGCAAGCCAATTGGCAAAGATCACTTGCCCAACAGGCGGCAATACATCGGGAACTCCAAAATCCACACTTGACATCGACGGATAATTCACAACCATATGGTTGTGGATAAGCTGGATACAACATTTGCGGCTCTGTCTGATCCAACCCGGCGGGCGATGATCGAACGACTCTCCCATGGGCCTGCCTCTGTGCATGGATTGACGGAACCGTTTGCACTCTCGCAGCAGATGATTTCAAAACATATTGCCTACCTGGTGCGGGCGCGGATTGTGATCAAGACGAAGCGTGGACGAGAGAGTATCTGCACGCTTAGGCCAGAGGCTATAAAGACAGTCAGCGACTGGGCGATTAGCTATCGCCAATTCTGGGAAGAGAGTTTCGACAAGCTGGATGTGGTTGTGAATCAAATGAAAAAAGCGGAGGTCAGAGATGACAAAAAACACGGTGAATGAGACGGAGCGGATGGTTGTCACAAGAGTCTTTGATGCTCCACGCGAGTTGGTTTGGAAGGCGTGGACAGACCCGCAATATGTGATGCAGTGGTGGGGGCCGAAGGGCTTTACTGCGCCTTTTTGCGAGATAGATTTTCGCGTTGGGGGAAAATTCCTCTGCTGCATGAGATCTCCAGATGGGCAGGAGTTCTGGAATGCGGTTGAATACCACGAGATTGTTCCGCACGAGAAGATCGTTTCCTTGATGTACTTTTCGGACTCGAAGGGAAACAAGATTGATCCTGCGCAGCTAGGAATAGAACATGAGGCCATAGAGGGTGCGTACGACGTGACCATCTTTGAGGATCTAGGAAACGGCCAGACGAAACTCACCTTCATTGGAAATGAACCCATGGAGAGCGCGAAAAATAGCGGTCAATTAGAGGGCTGGAACCAGATACTCGATAAACTTGCTGCAGTTGTTGCGGGGCTGACACAGGCGAAATAAGAAGCTGAAGCTTTGATGATCGTCATGTGCGAGCTACTGAACATAAAGTAAAGGCAGGCGCAACCGAACATGCAGAACTTGGCTACTGGAGAAGACTATGCGAAATAACATTCTGACACTCATAACTGTGCTGCTCTCGAGTCTCGCTGGCACTGAAGTTAGCGCGTCAGGAGTTCCTAGGAACGCAGAAAGTAAAACTGGATACGCACCGATTCATGGCATGCAGCTCTACTACGAGATTCATGGCCAAGGTAAGCCGATGGTTCTGCTCCACGGCGGAATCACCGCTTTCGAAGGCTTTGGCACTAATATCGATGCTCTGGCGAAGTCCCGTCAGGTGATTGCGGTGCATTTGCAAGGACATGGAAACACCGCCGACATCGATCGTCCTTACCGCTTTGAAGCACTGGCCGATGATGTAGCCGCGCTGGTCGCGTACCTGAAGCTGGGGAAAATTGACTTGGTCGGCTATTCATTCGGTGGAGGTGTCGCATTGCAAACTGCTATACGACATCCCGAAGTCGTCGATCACCTGGTGGTGATTTCCTCTGTCATGGCCCAAACCGGATTCTATCCGGAAGGGCTTGCCGCGTTCGCACAGATGAGCAAGAACGCACCGATGCTTGCAGACAGCGTCAAAAAGTCACCACTTGCGACGATGTACCCGAAGACGAACTGGGAAACGTCGTTCAAAAAGATGGGCGAACTGGCCAGCACGCCATTTGACTGGTCAGCGCAGGTCAAGGCTCTCAAGGAACCGACACTTTTGGTCTTTGCCGATGCAGATGCCGTTCGCGCCGAGCATATCGTTGAATTCTACAAGGCTCTCGGTGGCGCACAACGGGACGCCGGACTAGACGGATCGATGAGGTCGATGGCGCAGTTGGCCATCCTTCCCGGCACGACTCACTACAACATCATTGCTAGCCCATCGTTGGCGGTCGTAATCGGTGAGTTCCTGAGGCGATAGCCCGATTCGGCGCGCGGGCAACGCCGCGCACTAGAGTACTTGCATTTCATGATCTGGTGTAAATGAGTCAAGTTTTAGGCTGCGAGTTTCTGCTCTTCGCAACATCGGTCGATCTGCCTCTGTAAGTGATCGAATGCGGTTCGCAGCGGAGAGTTTCCTGGTGGAGCGGTGGGCATAATCTGCGCGAGTTTCGGGCGCAGAAGCCGGGTGTAGCTGCGGGAGAAGAACAGAGCTATGCGCAGGCCCTCCGGGGTGATCCGATAAGTGTGGCTATGGGGAATGCGTTCGATGATCCGGTGCAAGCGCAAGCGGCGGAGGTCGTAAGTCATTTTGCCGATGGGGTAATGGGCCGGGTCAAAACCCAGCAGTGGGGCAAGTAACCCCCGGATTTCCTGGTTGGTGAAACCCCGCAACTGAAGACCGAATAACCCCAGCACCGTGAATAACGCCTGGGAACGTGAATCGCCAAAACGCAACGCGGAGGCCCGTTGTCCATGAACTTCTACGGGACGGACCACTTGATCGAACGCGTCTTCGCCAATCGAGCAATCGTGAGAGACCCTTCGGACGTCCAGCAGGCGTCGGTTGGCTGTAAAGCCGATCTTCCGTAAAGCCGAAAGATTATGGAGTCGCTTGCCGATGCCGAAATCGCGTGTGTTATTGATGGTCGTTTCCGTGCGCAAAGCACGACCCTCTTTGTGGTACTGCTTGATGTGGGAATTCTTGTAGTCCAGGTGCAAGGAGGGCACCACGCCTTCTGTCAGCACCCGCGTCCGGAATCGTCCGGGCGTCCGTCGCGTCAACCGGCGGTCGAAAAGTAATTGCACTCGATCGGGCCTGCCGATGTCCAAATTCTCCCGGATGACTTCTTCAAAGAAGATGCGGCCGGTCAGCGGTCGATCCAACACTTGGGTGAGCGAAAACTCCGTCTGCAGAATGGAGAGGTCATAACGGTAACCGGCTTGGCGATCCTGGGCGGTAAAAGGGTGCGGCAACCGCCGCAGCCACTTGCGCAGCAGTGCATCGATCTTCTCTGCGGATAATCCGTCGCAGATCGCCTGTACACGCTGGCGATTTTCGCAGGCCAGGATGCCGTTATCCAGTGCTTGGTAGCGCAACCCTTTCTGGTCCAGTTGCCGCTTCACGTACTCATGACCGTTCAGGCAAAGCTTGGCGTTGTAGGGAAAGTAGGTGCAGAACTTCAGAAAGAACGGGCCGAAATCTCGGTCCACGACATAGATGTAGAAGTGGTTCACCATGGCTGTGGAGCGCACCAACCAGGGATAGGTCCCCCCGGTCTTTTCGTTCCGCTGCCTCTCGGTGCGGAACACCGGAGTTTTCTCCTGCGCCTTGCCGATCAGCACTACACCTTCCTCACGCCTCCAGCTCTTCCGGTATTTCCCGGCGATATCGTCCTTGCGCTCCCCTTTCCGGAAGGTGACCACGGGAATCTTTTCCTGGCTCGCAAATCTCTCTAGTGCGCCGATAAAAGCCTTGCTGAGGGGTTCCATCAGGACGCTGGAGGCAAACGGGTATCCGCGATGAAATCGGAAGAAGCTGGCCACACCGCCTTCCCGCTGCAGCTGCGGGACGTACACGTTCAGGTACATGCGGTCAATGCCTTCTATCTCCAGCGTCACATGCTCCCTCAGAATCTCGGCTACGCTCCGTGATAGACTCATGTTCGGCTCCGGTTGACAGCGGTCCTCCGGGACCACCTACCGCTTTGCGGTCCAATGATCGGAGCTGGCTTTGCCAGTTCTCTCCTCAGCCGGAGCCAACCTCACGAATTATGCGCTCTGTGCAGTCACCACCGAATACATCTTGTTGGTCTGAGGCGAAGCCTCGCTAGTTTATCGGCTCATTCCAACTGCGTTGGCAATCGACGTAACTTGTTCGGCGTCCAAGACAGCAGTTTTGGACGTTTCGACGGCGAGTTGTAGTCCTAGCTGCGCCGCGTTATCGGTAAACAGCATCGCATCTTGACTGGCGCGGGATACGGCTACATACGCGAACCGTCGAAGGGAAACAGGGTTGAGCCTGCGTAATACGGAATAGAACATGAGGCCATAGACGATGTGCACGACGTGATTCTTTTTGAGGATATTGGAAACGGCCAGACGAAACTCACCTTCATTGGAAATGAAACCATGGAAGACGCAAGAAACAGCGGGCAACTCGAGGGCTGGAATCAGATCCTCGAAAAAGTTGCCGCAGTTATTGCGGGGCTAGCGAAGGCGAAATAAGAAGTTGGAGGTTTGATGATCGTCCTGCACGAGATATAGCTAAGGCCGGCGGCGGAAGTTTCGTTAGAACGGGCTTCTCGCCGCTTGGCCGAATAGTCGCATTTCCGGCTAAGTGACCCTTGGCTCAACTGTTGCCTTCAGGCCAATGCGCTGAGCGACCAATGTTTACCGGACTCAACATTAGTCCTGTGAAACGCTATGACTCAATCGGAAGTGCCCCGAGGGGAACGTAGGAAGTGGGCTCAGTTGTAAGCCGGGGCACTTTCGATTGGGGCGTTTGCACTAAACCGCCCGTGGTTGCGGCGGATGCGGGACCTATGCAAATTGAATGGAGTGAGAGAGCGGTGTTAAGTTGCCGCTGGGCGGTGCGGCGAAGCGCGGAAGACAACACCAGACGTCGGCGAGTTGGCAGAAGCGCAAAACGGTTGCCAACAGAGTGGGTGGATGGGGTGGCGGATCTTGTCGCGCCCCGAGCAAGTGAAAACAAAGCGGCAGGCGTGTGGCGCGTCGGCGGTTGGCCAAGAAGCCAAAGTTTCGGATGCGCACGAAGCCTTGCGGGAGCAGATACCCAAGCTAGGTGATCGTCTTGCTGCCGCCATTGACTTGTGTCACTGAGTGAGTCGCGTGGACCTCGAGTTCATTAGTAATTCGCGATGAGCGAAACCGTTTTCTGTGGATAATCGGCCGAAAGGTATCGCAGGGTACGTAGCCAGGTGACGGGTGGTACATCAATTTTGAGCGCATGGGGCTAACCATGCGCGGGGGACGGAATGAACTCCTGATCCTACGCCTTCGGGTGAAGAGTAGGTGAGTTAGTGGCATCGCCCTCCAAAAAAAGAAAGACCGAGGAATCTATGTTTGCACGTCATATCACCCTGCAGCTAAAGCCAAATCTCGCGAAAGAATTTCCGGTGCATTTTGAGAAGGAGATACTGCCCCTGTTGAAGCAGCGGAATGGATTTGTCGACGAACTACTTCTGGTCACCCCCGAAAAGAAGGAACTGGTAGCAATCAGCCTGTGGGAGAAGAAGGAGCATGCGGAGCTTTACCATCGGGAACTGTATCCCAAGGTAGAGAAGATGCTGGAGAAATACGTAGAGGGAACCCCAGTCATCAAGAATTTCGAAGCGGAATACTCCACCTTCCACAAGGTTGCCTTCGCAGCGATGGCCTGATTCCTGACTTTTAGGTCGAGGATGGAGGGGGCGAAGTCGGCCCCCTCTTCCACTGGCGGTGCTCAGACTATATGTTCAAGATCGTAAACAGCTCACGCTAGCCGTTACGCCTCGGCACCTAGATGGCACTGAAGTGGCTTGGTGAAGCCATGAGAGACAACCTTGAACTTACGTTGGATGCCATGAAATCGGGACAGATATTCAGATGCGAATCTTGCCTTCAAGCGCCCTCCGTGGTAAAGCCCGACTTTCAATCTCCAGTAGATTGGGGTGAATATGTCCCGCTGGTTTGTGAGAAACACCCGGAATGCGTTGTTGGGCTGATGAAGCGAAGAAACTAGACCGATCTCTTATCGGAGCCGTACTTCCTGGCGAAGTTCGTGACGTCATTAAGTAAGATTGAAGTGCTAGTGTAGAGAAAGGCGTTCCAGGGTTGAGAGGAGCGCCCCTAATCAAGTTATCGTGGTACTTGCTGTGCGATTACCCGGATTGTAACACTCTGGCCCATATGTGTCCGGCTCATGCGTTTAATCGTCCGACTGCCCAAGATGTACCACACGCGGATGCCTGTGGCGCTTAACGTAGGAAGTAAAGTACTCCATACGTTGATGAATAGAACTTGACATCATAGGTTAACTGGAGCAGTTTGGAAGTAGGGCAAGGGTGCCTTCAGGTCCACGAGACCGAGAGGCGGTACCCTGAATCACTCCCTTGGCCAAGAAACTAACGTGATTTCATGCTTAGTGACTCGCGCCGGGGTCCGAATGGCCTCCCATTTGCAACCAAGCTGGATCGGGGTTTTCTTCCAAGCCGCACGGATATGCGCACACCGTATGGCTTGGAGATTATTGAAAATTGCCTTTCTTGTCCGCATCGTCAAGAACGGCTTTTCTGCAACCTGCCCGAGTCCAGCGTAAAAGCTTTGTCTGCTATCACTTCCTCTGCATTTTATCCCAAAGGCGCGAAACTGTTTGTTGCTGGCGAGCCAGCGCGGGGCATTTTTATTCTTTGCGGCGGAAGAGTGAAACTTTCCACATCGTCGGTCAATGGCAAGGCGCGCATCCTGCGAATTTCCGTGGCGGGTGAAGTCCTGGGCCTTCCTGCGAACGTCACGGGCACCTGTTATGAACTCACAGCGGAAGTGCTCGAGCCGGCACAGTTGAGTTTCATCCCGCGGAATGATTTTCTCGCTTTCTTAAAGGACAACGGAGAGGCAGCGCTCCGAGTCGCGCAACAATTGGGCGAAACCTATCATATGGCGATCGCGCAAATGTGCACGATCGATCTTTCGCATTCAGCTGGAGAGAAACTGGCGCGATTCCTCCTGCAGTTGGCGGAGAATTTTACGAAAGATAAAGGGCAAGTGCGGTTAAAGATGACGCTGACTCACGAAGAGATCGGACAGTTGATCGGTTTGTCGCGTGAAACCGTAACACGCTCGTTCACAGACTTCCGCAAGAAGCAGTGGCTGCAGGTCGCCGGATCCACACTGACCATAAAGAACAGGTCTGCGTTAGAGAGTTTCATAAGCGGCGCTGGGTCTTAGTCAGGACGGGCCGTAAAGAAAGATGCAGTCTTCTACGTTGGAGTGGGTCAGGTTCGCGAACTGCTGGGCCGCTTCGCACGCTGCGTCAGAAGTTTCGTACTGCGAGCCATGGCCCGCGTAGTTCCCGTCGCGTGTCGCACTCCAATACCACCAACTCTCCGGCACACCGGAGAATTGCCAAACGTCAAGTCGCCATCCTTCATGCACTAACTGATAGCTTCTGGGTAAGAGTTTCTCCCACTCCGTCATCCTTGCCGTGATTGCACTAGCCATGTTGGTCTCCTTTTCAGCTAGTTTTTCTGGAGGGCCATGGCACTGGCGTGTAGTCATCCGGACATCGGGCCAGACGACCAAAGTTGATGTTCGAGAACTGATGAATGCTTCAGCAGGATGACCGCGTCAGCGATAAAACCTTCTGTGGAGTCGTCGGTCCAGAGAAAGCATGCACGGGACAAATGACATCTTCCGTTAAATGGGTCATTGACCAAGGTGACCCCCGTCACCAAGCTGTGCCAGTTATGCCCATCCTTATGGCGCCGTGCTCCGGCTAAACCTTCTGCCTGCCGTCGAACGCGCAGTTCTTCAACGATTGGGGCGGACTTGACGATCAACGAGCCTCTTTGATGAGCTGCCCACAAAACAGATCAGCGCCGTCTCATTCCCAGATGAAACCTCAGACGCACACCATCTGTCGTATCCACGATGGCCTTGATTGTCGCCTCCACGATTCTGCCGCCCGATAGTTTCACGAACAGGTGCTCGCCGACTTTGTGTTTGCTCATATTCTGCTCGCGTATCTAACCAAAAGGAGAGTGCGCACTAACCATTCGGTTAATCCAGGCGTGTAACTACTACCCTTTCGCCCCTTTCCTGGTTTCTGGAGTGGCGCCTAATTCTTGTTGAATCTGGAACTTCACTTTCCTCGGTTTCCCTTCCTACCGTCCAAACGAGTCTGGCACTCCGCCTGCATTACTCATCCGCGTCGGCAGTTAAGAAATTCAAAAGAGGAGTTAGGCAAACAGAAAAGGGCACAGCGGCGATTGGCAACAACTCTTACGCTTTCCCTTTCTGTATCGCTCCGCTTCCGACACAAGGAGATTTTATGAAAAACCTACGCTCTATCCTTCTCGCTTTGACTGTCCTGCTGCTCGCTACGGCCGCTCAGGCTCAGACCACGAACGTGAAGGCTAACATTCCCTTCGACTTTGTCGTCGGCAACCATGCTTACTCTGCTGGTGAATACACCGTTAAAACTGTGTCCCAAAGCAGCGCCGCCATTCGCTTCGACAATGCCGACGAGTCAGAGAAGGGCATCGCCCTTTCTAACGCATGCCAGAAAGGTCAACCCGCTACGCAAACAACCCTTGTATTCCAGCGTTTGGGCAACAACTACTTCCTCTATCAGATTTGGACGGAGGGCAATACCCTTGGCCGCGAGTTCCCGATGAGCAAGGCCGAGGTTCAGGTCGCCAAGAACTACAGCAAGCCCGAACTCGTGATCGTTGCCGCGAATATCACCCACTAACCGCATTGCACCCCGCGGTGTTCAGCCCAAAAGAAAGAGGGAACGTCGCCGACAGTTCCCTCTTTTATTTTAGTGGTGGGGCTTTTCATATTTCAGGGCAAGACAGGCATTAAGCATCTGATGGAACGAGCTGCCACAAATAGATCAGCGCCGTCTAACTCCCGAATGAAACTTGAAGACGCTGTCCGTCATTGGCTATCGACCTCCGCCATCTCCAACTCAGCACCCAATCGCCTACCGGGTCGCCGCCATACACAGTACGTCGCCCTGCGCTCTCTGCGAAAAGAAAACGCCTGGCACTCGTTGCCTCACTCCTGTTGCTTCTTCTTGTAGGTCTTGGCTTGTGGCATTTCCTACCTGACTCCTCCAACAGCGCCTCCATCTCTGCTTCTCTTCCTCGTGATAAGCAGTTGGCCGTTCTCCCGTTTACCGTTTCTGACGGCGATCCCGTAAAAGTCGCTTTCGGCGCAGGGCTCACGGAAACGCTTACCGCCAAACTGACTCAACTTACTCGCGACCCGGTCCTACAAGTGGTTCCTGCTCCGGAGGTCCTTCGGAATCACGTCGACAGCGTCGACGCCGCCCGCAAGGAATTCGGCGTCAATCTTGTTTTGGAGGGCAGCTTACACACTTCCGGCAGGCAAATGCGCATCAACTTCATCCTCGTCGAAGCGCGCACCCGTCGCCAACTCCGCGCAAACAGCCTCACTGTCGCCGATGACGACGCTTTCCACGTCGAAGACGCTGTCGTCAGCGCTGCCTTTGAAATGCTTGGCATGGACACGCGACTCGCGGAGCGCGCCGAACAAGAACCTCATCGCACCCAAGTCGCCGGCGCATACGACTACTACCTCCAGGGCGTCGGCTACCTCCAAAATTACGATCGCCGAGAAAACGTGGATAACGCGATTCAGGTGTTTCAGCGCGCACTGGGGTTGGACAAGAACTACGCTCTTGCTCACGCGGGTCTCGGCGAAGCCTTCTTGCAGAAATACAGTTTTACCCAACTCGCTTCAACGCTTCAGCAGGCCCGCAATTCCTGTCGCACGGCAAACCAACTCGATTCGCAACTCCCCGCTGCGCATACCTGTCTAGGTGATCTGGCCGTAGCAACCGGCAACTATGCCGAGGCTGCACGTGAATTTTCCCTTGTCCTCCAGCACGAGCCCACCAACGACGCCGCCTACAAGGGTCTCGCGAATGCCTACGAACGCATGGGCAAGCTGCAGCAAGCCGAATCCACCTATGAGCAAGCCATCGCTCTTCGTCCCCACTACTGGGCCACCTACAACTGGCTCGGCGCCTTCTACTACAATCAGGCTCGCGTTCACGATGCTTCCGAGATGTTCCGCCAAGTCGTCGCTCTCGCCCCAGATTCGATCCGCGGCTATTCGAATCTTGCCGCTTCTCTCATGGACGAAGGCCTGTACGATGACGCCCTGCACGCGGCACAGCGCTCCATTGAGATTCAGACCTCAGACGATGCCTACTCCAATCTCGGTAGCGCCTACTTCTTCCTGCAGCGCTACGACGACGCCATCAGTGCATTCCAGAAAGCCACGGAGTTTTCTCCCCGCGACCCTGTGCTCTGGTTGAATCTCGGCGATGGTTACTACTGGGCTCCGGGGCGTCGCAAAGACGCTTCGGCCGCTTACCAGAACTGCGCCGAATTCGCTTCGCAACAATTGGAACGGAACTCCAAGGATTCCGTGAAACTGGGAATCTTGGCCGTTTGCCAGGCTATGCTTGGTCGAAAGGATAATTCCTTCGACTCACTCAACCGCGCTTTGCGTCTCACTCCAGACGATCCGTCCGTCCTATTCTCCGCTGCTCTCGTCCACATCCAGTTCGACAATCGCGACGACGCCCTTCATTTCTTGACTAAGTGTCGCGCCGCTGGTTTTCCCCAGCCCAAACTCCGCGACTACCCCAATTTCCAACCTCTTCGTTCCGACCCCAATTTCCAAAGGTTAGTTCAGGCCCCTAAAACCATTTGAACAAATTCGAGAGGAGAATAATCATGGCCACCCCAACAAAAACACCCCAAGTAGGTAAAGGCCCAGTTATCGTCACGATCTACAGCATCGATAATGCGATCGTAGTTGATCCTCCCAGGTTCGAGGTAAGCAAGAAGCAGAAGGAGGAAGTGCAGTGGCACTGCGGCTTAAAACACACGACGCATGACCCAAACGGCTGTTTCCATGCACACTTCGATCAGGACTCCCCTTTCGCACGTAAGGAGTTCAAGAAACACAAGGAACTCAGCGGTCCCTCAAAAGAGACGGCAGTCATCGGCAAGGAGTACAAGTACACGGTCGAGATAGACGGCTACCCACCACTCGATCCCATTGGTGTCGTGAAAGCTTAATTGGGTCTGTTTTTTGCTAGTCCGTCGGTCCACAAACGGGGTTCGAGGAGATCACTAACTATGTCCTCGAACGGGACTTCTTGGGAGTTGGTGCGGACAATCACTTCTGCTTCACGAGCGCGAGATACTTGCGGTGTTCGCTCGCCTCATCTCGTAGATGTTTGACGAGTTCTCGCAAGGCATGTTTCTTCTGTTCGTTTTCCAGGTCTGGGATCGTTGCTTCCAACTTATCGGCCCGCTCGTCGATCTTCTTCACTTCATCTTCGAGATAGCCGATATGAGCATTCCAAGAGTCTTCAGTCACTCCATTGCCCTACCCCTCGCTGCGTACCGCCACACCATACACGGAAAATTCATCGGAGTTCTTACGACGCGAGCCGTCGCTTCGAGGCGGTAACGGTGCCGGGGTTCGCGTTTATCTTGAGACAAACACCCTTTTCCTCGTACGACTCGCTGAGCACGTGGATGTTCTTGCGGATGTCGGCGAGCACACCTTCCTTACCGTAGGGAACGACGAGCTCCACCTGAGCCATGTTATCGAGAAAGAAACTGATGAGACGGGAGTGAAGTGCCTCGACGTCCTTGGGGTTCAGCGCGGACATCGCAATGGCCTTGGGGAACTCTTTTTTCAGCAATGCCTTTTGCGAAATATCGACGGCGTCGATCTTGTTTAGAATCAGAAGAGACCGAAGCTTTCGCGCCCCAATTCCTTCGAGCACTTCTTTCGTCACCTGAATGTGGGAGCGCAACGCCGCATCCGCCGCATCCACTATGTGGAGCAAAAGGGAGGCGTCCAGCGCTTCATCGAGAGTCGACCGGAATGAGGCCACCAGATCGTGGGGAAGATTTCGAATGAAACCAACCGTGTCGGAAACGAGAATCCGAGGTTGAGTCTCCGGCTGCAACGCTCGCACGGTGGTATCCAGGGTCGCAAAGAGCTGATCGGACACGAGTACTTCGCTCGCGGTGAGCGCCCGCATGACTGAAGACTTTCCGGCGTTGGTGTAGCCGACGATGGCGACCTTGGGCAAACCTGCGCGATGACGACGGCGCTCCACTTGCTCTTGATGGACCGCTTTGAGTTCTCGTTGCAGCTCGCTGATTCGGTCCCGCACTTCCCGGCGCTCGATCTCGTGAAAGGACTCGCTGACCCCTCGCCCGCCACGTCCCCCACCTTTTCGCTCTTTGGCCCCCGACACGCTCTCGCGGGGCGCGAGGTACTTGAGCCTTGCCAACTCCACCTGAAGTTGCGCTTCTTTGGTGCGAGCATGCCGATGAAAAATCTCGAGGATGACGGCCGGCCGATCGTAAACCTCCACGCCGGTCGCTTCTCTAATGTTTCTGACTTGCGTGGGGGTTAGTTCGTGATCGAATACCACGCTTTCGGCCTTGCGGGGCGCTTTCACGAGCTCGCTCAGCTCTTCGAGTTTTCCCGGCCCGATGAGAAACGCGGCCGTAGGGGACTGCAGTTTCTGCGTGAGCGTTCCGACGATAACCCACCGCAGCGTTTCAATGAGTTGCCTCAGTTCCTGAAGCGACGCATCGTGCTCTTCGGCGGGCGTCTTCTGGAGCTGCACATTTACAAGGATGGTGGCCGGCCTAACTTCGGACTCTGAAGGACGGGCCATCTTGAAAGCATATCTCAATTAAGCCGGAATTTGCGATTTGGACCTCTGTCTCCCGCATCGTACGCTTTTCCGCGCGTTCCTGACGGCCAAGTCCCAAGATACGGCGTTCGAGGAGATCACTGACCATGTCGTCGAAGCGGACTTCGGGATAATCGACTGGAATGACCCCAACTTCCTGGTAGCCCGTCATCCGTCAAGAACTTGAGTCTAGACCGATAGCTGTTCTGCTGTACCGCCCCACTCCTCGGGATGCACATCCGCCACCGACTGCGAAAAGGTCCACGAGTGTCCCGCAAAGTCCTCCGCGTTATATTGTCGCTCGCCATATGGGTGAGTTACTGGTTCCTGTGTGATCCGCGCTCCGTGCTCCTGGGCTCGTCTGCAATGGGAATCTACGTCTTCGACACGTACTGTAACGGAGTGTCCCGTGCCTAATATCGCATTGACCTCGTTCGGACGAATTTCCCTTACGATCACCGCTCCATCGCCCACATTCAACTGCACTCTATGGCTACCGATGCGCAGACGTACGCTAAATCCGAATACATCACATAGCCAGGCCGCAGCCTGGCTCACGTCCGGATACGCCAAAACTGGAATTACGATAGCGCGAGGTATCGAACGGTTCGTTAACATCGTTTTTCTCCTTAAGTGAGCTACTCGGAATGGGGAGCCTAAGGGTTCGCAGCCGAAGAACGAAGGCAAAAGAAGTTCTTTCATGGCTCCCCCAAAACTTTGGGATGTTCTCCGCGTGCCTAACGTTCCCCATTCCTTTTAGTGCCCCACCTGAATGTTGCATAGCAAGTTCATCCGGCCTGAGGGGTCCTCAGCGAGGAAGGTGCAGCCCTATGAGGCGGATAGCCTTTCGAACGGCAATAGCAGACTGGCGTGTCGGTGGGCAGTCAAAACCAAGCGTAAGCGAACACCCCAAGGAACATCTACTTGCTCCCTTTTCACAAGTCCCGATTCGTCGGCAGCCCTTCCTTTCCCGGATTAGGTAATAGTTCCCCGGCGATTCAGTTTCGAACGTTGCCTGCAGTTCACGCCGGTTTTAAAGGCCCGGGCCGGAGATATGCAACGCGGGTACTGACAGCAAGCAGTTAGAAGAGCTGACAGTCTGCAAGCCGGGCGGCAGCGATTCTCCAAAGCTGCGAACCGCGTCCGCCCGTTCGGGGGGGACGTACCTTGATACAAGCCGGATGGCTTCTTCGGCGATCCCGAGCGCCATAAAGCGGGAAATGACTTGTTCTCGAATTGCCTCATCGACGTCACGCGAGCGATCATCGGTGCACCGCGCGATCAGCATGATAGTGTAATCCGTCACGGTCGTGGGCGTGGATAAGTCCAGTAGAGTTTTCAGCCACTCGCTGGCAATTTCAGGTTCCACCACCGAGTGCAGCGGCCCATACAGGGGAATGCGGGCACCCAGCCGACCGAGCGACCACAGCCAAATTGCATCTCCAGGTTCCTTTCTGATCTTCGCCATCAACTCACGGCCTAGAGTCACACGGATGGTGGCTTGCAGGTGCTCAAGGTTCGCAAGCAGGCGCCACTTCTCGTACTCGAGTTGGCGGTTGATGCGCTTCTTCTTGCTCCCAGAAGGGCTAGTATGGTTCCGATACAGCGCAAGCTGCTCGCTGGCATTGATGCCGCCGGCGATCCGACGCAACAGTACCAGCCCTCCGACCTGACATTGCAGATCTTCTACAAAGGCAAGGTTGCTCGAGGCGATGGTTCGCAGGCGGTTCACGCGCGCGTCATCACCTGGCGCGCCGAAGCCCGGACGCAAACAGAAGCCAGACAGATTAAGCCAACGCATTTCATGCCGGGGGGACTTTTTGCGACCAGCGGCAACCTCTATGAGTGCATCACAGAACCGGCGAATGGCCGAGAGGGGCCACGAGTCTCTTTTTGCGCCGAGCACCGCTTCCATCTGACCGACAAGGGCCTCGGACGCGAGGGAAGCGTCGTGCGCCGAGCCGCCAAAAACATTTTCAATCAGTTGCGCAGCAGATTCGACATTTGCATCGGAAGTCGTGACACCCGAAGAACGTGCCAACACGGGCTGTGGTTTAACCGTATCGACCTGCTGCGCTTGTGTCTCTTCGGCGCGCAGTTCGAATTGCAAGCGCCAGCGATGCGGCGTCTGCCGCGATTCGCACCAGAGTTCGAGCGTACCAACCTCGGTGAAACTGGCTCTGAGGCGTATTGTCACGTACACATCACGCCGCTTTCCGTACCGCAGCAAGGTCACTAGCGGAGGATGACGATGCACGCTCGCTTCGTCCAGCGCAGCGACTTCGCCGTGCGCATCGTGCCGTATACGCGAACTGTAAAGCGTGAACGACACCGGGCGGTTAGCCAGGATAGAGAATTCGCGATCGAGCAGAGGAAGTGTGGTACCCTCTTCGACCCCGGCGGGCAAAACACAGATGCCCTGGAGACCGTGGTCCGAGCGCAACCCGATGTAATACGTGCGAGCGTTGCCGGCTCTGATGCGCAAACCGGTGCCGCGTCGTAAACGGCCGTAGTAAGCAGCACCACGAGCAACAGCACTATCGACCTCGTCGTTGTTGAGGAGCTTGGGCGACCAGCCGCTTTGCGTTTCGCCCAACCAGGCGGAAATGGCCTCGATAATCCTGTCGCGAGTCACCGCTGGCGCACAGAAGCCGCCATTAAAGAGCACGGCGTCTGGTCGAGCCATTCGCTGGTTTGCAGACGCGCAATCCATAGCGTCAGCGGCTTGGGTCAAAAATGCGGCAAGGTGCTTGGTGATGGCAGGATCGCTGGCGTATGGTAGGCCGAGTTCGCGCAATCCTGTTGGCGTGCCGATTGCCGGCATCTCATGAGGTGCCGTGATTGGCAAGAAGCCGTCCGTCAGAACCTGCAGGACTTCCTCGCGGGTCAGGTCAGTGCTGAGGGCGTCTCCGATGACGGCACGGCCGCTACCCAAGATCGTGACTGGCACGCGCTCCAAGGACGAGTCATTCAGCAGGCGCTCTTTCGACGCACAACAGGTTCGGCGTAATGCATAACGCTGTCGCAGCGTGAGTCTGACCTCTTTGAGCTTTTTCTCCACGTAGCGAGCGAGCGCAAAATCGAGATTGTCGCCGCCCAGTAAAAGGTGCTCGCCGATGGCTGTTCGCTCAAACTGCCACTCGCCACCGACGAGGCGAGCGTGAATCAGGCTGAAATCAGTCGTGCCACCGCCGATGTCGCAGATCAAAACCAGTTCGCCATCACGGAGGTGTTCATTAGTCCCGGCCTGAACGTCTCGATTTGCCGCGATCCACGCATAAAACGCGGCCAATGGTTCTTCGAGCAAAGTGAACTTTTCGAGCCCGGCACTGCGGGCGGCTTCGACCGTCAGCTCACGCGCTTCCTCATCGAACGAACCTGGAACGGTGAGGACGATTTCCTGATGCTCAAAACGCGTTTGTTCATCAGTCCCAATTGCGCCGTTCCAGGCGTCGCGCAGATGCATGAGGTAGCGCGCGGATGCTTCGACGGGGGAAATCATCGGTTGCGGCGGTTCCGCTTGCGCCGGCAGGATCTTGGAGCGACGATGCACGCCAGGATAGGAAAGCCACGACTTCGCCGATGACACCTGGCGGCTTGGCACTAACGCTCCCTGTTCGCGCGCGAGCACACCGGTGACCATTGGCGGCTGCTCATTCCAGGTAGCGGTCACGCCCCCGGCAGACAACTCGTCCTCGGTGGGAAAGTAAAGAAACGAAGGAAGTGCGGGAAGCGTGCCGATTTCGCCCGGTCCCACCAACTGCGGCACGGGGAACACACGAATAAGGGAAGCCGCATCAGCGGTGTTCTGAGTATCGAGGTATGCCACGACAGAATTTGTCGTGCCCAGATCGATTCCAATCAGATAACGAGAAGACACCGACGAGTCACCGCTTGGTCTTTTCGCGAATATTCAGCTCGAGCTTCCAGCGTTGGCCGTCGCGCGATACGCACCAGACTTCCAGGGTGCCGAGTTCGGTGACGCGAGTCTCCAGCCGCACCGGTACAATCTTTCCCAGCTGGCCATCGAGTTTGAGAGTCACCTGCAGGGGGCTGCGTTCCTCGATATCGTCACCCCAGTCTTCGAGCAGGCTGCCGACTTGGTCCTGCTTACGGACGCTGGAACTTAGGAAACGAAACTCGGCGGGTTCGCCAACCACGAGTCCAAACTCTCTGTCGGGAATCGTGGCTTCCGTGCCCTCCTCCATGCCAAAGGGAACGACACAGAGCGCCTTGAGTGGGGCTTCCATGCCGGGCACTGCTGGCATTGAGCTTTCAATTCCAATGTAATAGGTGCGCGAGACACCACTGCGGATACGCACGCCGCGACCGCGACGCGCCTTCCCGTAATAAGCCGCGCCGCGCGCAACGGCATGCTCCAAGTCGGGAGCTTCCAGGATCTGCTCCGTCCCGAGCGTCTCGAATCCCTCTTGTCGCAACCAACTGTTCAGCACTTCGACCACGCGGTCACGCAGCACCGGCGCTTTCATCACTCCGCCGTTGAACAGGATGTGCGTGGGACAGGCAAGTCCGCTGCCGCCGCGTCGGATACCCGCTGCCTCGGGACTGTTGCGAACTTGTTCCGAGAGAAAGCGCGCGAGATGCTTGGTGATGGCGGGATCGGCTGCGTACGGCAGGCCCAACTCCTGAAAACCAACACGGCGCTGGCGAGCAGGCAGTTCGTCGCTTGCAACTTTTGGAAGAAATCCTTCTACCAGGATCTGATTGAGGTCTTCGCGCGCCAGTTCCGTCTTAATGGTGCCACCGACGAGTTTCGTCCCCTTGCCCAACAATGTGATTGGGCGAGTCTGCGTCTTGGGCGATTCGAACAGCTTTTCCTTGGCCATTCGACACTGATGCCACAGGACCTGCAACTGCCAGATATCGATGCGATTGCCTGAGGCTTCAAGGCGCTGCTGTAGAAAGCGCGCCAGCGCCAAGTCCATGTTGTCGCCGCCCAGCAGGATATGGTCACCAACGGCGACGCGTTTCAGCGTAAGTTCGCCATTCTCTTCGGAAACCATAATGAGGCTGAAATCAGTCGTGCCACCGCCGATGTCGCACACGACAACGAGGTCGCCGACTTTGATGCGGTGGCGCCAGGCATCACCCTGGCTTTCCAGCCATGCATAAAAGGCGGCCTGAGGTTCTTCGAGCAGCGTGACATGGTCGTAACCGGCTTGTTCGGCAGCGTGCCTGGTCAGCTCGCGTGCTTCTTCGTCGAAGGAAGCGGGCACAGTGAGGAGCACGTCCTGTTCCGCAAGAGCCAGCCGCCCTTGCTCCCCGGACTCGCCTCTATCCCACACCGTGCGCAAGTACTGCAAGAACTGCGATGACGCTTCGACAGGTGAGAGCTTGGGCACCTCCTCGGGTGCTTGCCAAGGCAAGATCGGCGCAGTGCGGTTCACAGCAGCGTAAGAGAGCCAGGATTTGGCGGAGGCGACGAGGCGATTGGGACTCTCGGCGCCACGTTTGCGCGCCAGTTCGCCTATCACAAGCTTCGGCTCGGGTTCCCAAGGCAAGGCCAGGCTGCCTTTGGGAAAATCGAATTCGCCCGGAATGTAGAGAAACGATGGCAGTAAGGTGCGTTCCGCCACTTCGTTCGCATCCACAAGCTGCGGAATGCTGCGGATCTCAATTTGACTTTTCTCTTCGGAAGCATTGGCGTCGCAGTGCGCCAGCGCCGAATTTGTAGTCCCTAGGTCGATACCGATAATGTATTTGGCCACCAACGAAAATCTCCTCTTCAAATCCACATCTGTGTGGCAGATGCGCCTCAGCCGCTATGAAAGTTCAACCTCAGCCGGCGCAATCACCATCCGGCCGGGACCCTGCGGCAACGGCGGCAGATTCACCTCCTTCACGTGCCAGCCCTTGTGTCGTAACACACCGCGAATCGGCAGCGCTCCTGTCACATTGCCTAGCAATTTAATGGCTGCCGGATCGAAACCGCCTTGCACGGTCACCGGTTGATCCTCTTCGGAGTTTAGAATTGGCTCCAGCTTTACATAATGTTCGAGCACCTTGCGGCAAGCTTCGTGGATCGTACGCACAGCGGCTCCAAGCTGCGCGTCGGGATAAGGGGAGATATTCTCTGCCAGGAAATCGATGAGCCGCCCGTCTCGTTGTAGCAGCGCAAGCATCTGCACGGCGCGATCAAATGCTTCCGACCGCTCCATCTCCTTCGGACGAGGGACCGAAGCTTGAGTTGCTGGCGTCTGCGGAACCGGGCCGGCAGACTTGACCCACTTCTGTACTATGTCGTTGGGAATGTCACCGTGGGACAGGATTGAAAAGAAACACCGAAAAGCAAGAGCTACTCGTTCCCAAAACTCGTTCATAGTTACTCCGGTTGGTCAGAAAGCCGACGAATTAGAATAATTCCCACGCTTGCGCACGCCGAGCTCGGAGATATGCGAGCGATTCATATGCATCATACCAATAGGGTCAGACCTTTCATAATCGCGGAAGGAAGACTGGCTGATGTCAGCATTTGTAAAATAGCCAAACGGGACTGCGTGTTTTTGGTTCAGGTTTAAGCAGGTGGGCAACGATCAGCGCAAGAAGAATGCAATTCCCATGACGGTCGCTGGTCGAAAGACAATCTATGGCCCTCATTCTGGACCGATGGTCGGCCAACCACAAATTGGCCGGAAACGGGGTTCGATGCTATGAAGTTCAAACTGCCTTCGTCGAAACCCTGGCTTCCTCGAGCCGGACTTCTGGCTCGCTTTGCAGAACTGCATCCATGTGCTGAGCGTGCGCACCCGAGTAGCAGTATAACTTCCGAGTGCGTCGCCCATTGCAGTGAGAGCTATTGATTGGATTGGGAGGAGCGCTTCGCAGCTGCTAGGCATCCGTTTCAACGAGATTGTTGTGTAGCGATTTGTAAGATCAGAAAAGATCAAACGCAGATCGAGTCGAAGCTGGGAAGCTGGCTCGGGGTGAACACCTTATCGAAAGAACTACTCAAGACAGGAGTGGCCCGAGCACTCTCAGAAGGGCTATTCGCCCGCGAGTGAAAGCGCTCGCAGCTCTGGAGCCTAGTGTAGACCGGCCCACACTTGGTATATCACTACCACCATCATGAACAGCAGATAGATTCGAAGAGACCACATAACGAATTTCTCAAGCCCGCTCAGGTGACGCCTGGGAATAAAGTGCTTTTTCAGTCCGGCTAGTTGTTCCGGCTCGAGTGACGACAGCACCAATTCTTGATCGGCGGAGGTGATAGCACTATGTCCTTTGTCTTTTGAAGGCATCCTACGTTCCTCCTACTTCCCGCCTAGAAACGCGAAGGCATTCGGCGCAATCACACTGATGCCGAAGAGCAAACCAGCAAGCGTCAGAAAGACAACGACGCCGGTAGTGAGTATGTTCGCCCACCTCGGACTGACAAGGTCGCCCATGACTTCTCGGTCATTCGCAAGCATGAAGAGGAATACGAGTGCGGGCGGCATCGCCAGCACTGCGACCACGTTGACCAGCAGAACTACATACACGAGTGGAAGCCCAGGGATCAAGACGATTGCTCCGGCGGTTGCCGCACAGAGGAACAACACCGAGTAGAAAGACTTTCCCTGCGCCACAGGTAGATTTAGGCTATGAGGCCTGTGGACTACCTCTCCGAACGCATAGGCGGAGGAAATGGAAATAGTGACAGACGCAACCATCCCGGCTTCCACAATACCGAGTGCGAACAATGCCGCGCCGAATCGTCCGATCAACGGCTGGAGTGCTTGCGCAAATTCAGCTCCCTGAAAGTTCTCGGCAGTCATGTGGTGAGCGAACAATGGGGCGGTGGCAATGATAGTTGCGACCGCGGCCGTCGCGGCCAACGCAGCCCCAACTACTGTATCGATGCGGCCAAGGTGGATGTCTTTCCTGGTGAGTCCTTTGTCAACCGTGGCGCTCTGTTGAAAGAACAGCATCCACGGGGTCACCGTAGCGCCGATGTCCGCCAGTACGATGATCAGAGTGTCTTGGCTCAAGCCGCCAGGGAGAGGTTTCCAAGTGACGAACGCGCTTCCGACGGAGTGCCAATTCGGGTGCGTGAGCAGGGCCACGGGAACGAAAACTAGATTGAAAACGGCGATAGCGAGCAAGGTTCGTTCCCATGTCCAATAACGATGCATAGCCACGGCCAAACACAGGAAGACAAGTGCACTACCGACCGCAGCCCACGGGGGCACGCCAAAAAAGCCCAGGCCGGCGCGGATGGCAATAAACTCGGTGATCAGCGTCAAGAAGTTACCGATGCCCAGGTCGATCATGGAGAACCAGCCCCAAAACGGCCCAAATCGGTCAAAGATCAACTCAGCATGACCGCGATGTGTTGCGGAACCCAGCCGCATGGTCATTTCTTGTACGACGATTGCCATGCAAAACGTGAGAACGACGAAGGGAAGAAAGAATCCAATGCCAAATCGTGCGCCGGTCGCGGCGTAAGAAATCATACTGGGGCCGTCGTTCTCTCCAAGCATGACCAGAATTCCAGGTCCTACGAGCAGCCACAGCAGACGAAATCTGGAGGCGAAACCCCGCTGGGCGCGCGCCGCAGACACACGCACCCGATCATGCGCACGATCCACGTCCTCGTGGGTGATAACGACGTCTTCTTGGGGGACGGCTTGCGGCGTTAGCCTAGACAGAGGTCCTAAGTTCACCGGCGATTCCTCATTGTCCCGTTCGATTCCCCAGCACACTTTTCATCGCCGGAGAGGAGATGTACAGATATACTCGTGCACATTAACCGCAGTATATCAGATTGTATTAAGTGAGATTAATGAAGATTCTGCTGGCGTTCTTGTGCCACCCAGACCTTCTCCGCCACCGGAGAACCCAGCGCTATTCGCTTTCTTTCAACCCTTAGAATAGACGTCCCATCGTAGTTCCTAGACTCGACTTTCAAGTGAGTGTCCGGACGGATTCCGTTTTCTTGCAGAAATTCCAGCAGTCTGCGGTCCCTTTCGTATACGCTGCACACTCGGTATCTTGATCCCGCCTCGGCTTCACTGAGCAAACGCTGACCCTTCTTACGCCGTTGCTCGGGACTCATCACAGCCAGACCATTTCCGTGAGGACAGGTTCCTTTGTGCCCGAGGACTTTGACGAGTCTCTTCTCAAATGCGGGTGAAACGGCATGCTCCAAACGTTCTGCTTCATCGTGAACGTCAACCCATTCCATCCCGAAAATCTCGGAGAGCATGCGCTCTATCAGGTGATGGCGAAGAATGGTTCGTTCCGCGACCTGCTGTCCTTCGGAAGTGAGTTGAATCCGGCCGCCCTTTGTAATGGTGACTAGGCCGTCTCTTCGCAGCCGCTTGAGGGCGGCAGTTACTGCTGGTGGTGTTACGGAAAGCCAATGAGCAAGGAGTGCGGAGATCACGGTATTGCCTTCCGCCTCGGCCTCTGCAATGGCCTTGAGATAGTTTTCCTTGGAAATCGTGATCATCATAATTCTGACTCCACTTTATCACCACTCGATCTCGTTGTGGAAGCCAGGGCGTCTGTGAAAGAAAACGCCAAGGATGGGAGGCCGACTCCAGGGGAAACACCGTTATTCTCCTGAACTAAACCACACTGTACTTTTACAATTAACCATGCTTAATATATAGCCCGTTCGCGGCTGTTACGTAAGGCTGCAACACTTGGTCCGTGGGCGATTGCCCTGAGACCAAGGCAAATCGAGAAAGTAGGCATTTCGCTCATGCGGCGCGCTACTCTTCCACGCCTTCTTCTAGTGAGTGTTGCGCTATTCTGCGCGATGAAAGCGTTGCCACAAGGCGAAAGCACCAGTGCAATCACCGGCCAAGTGACCGATGCTACCAGTGCTGCCATTCCCGGCGCTCTGGTTATCATCACAAATCGCGAGACGGGCCTACAGCGCCGCGCCAGGGCCGACGAGCAGGGACGCTTCAATTTTCCGCAGCTAAAGCCCGGTGCCTACTCGGTCAAAGCAGAGGCCGAGGGCTTCGATCCGCAACAGAATGACAATGTAATTTCTGGCTTGGGACAGAAGCAAACGGTCCAATTCACACTAAGGGTGGCGGAATCCAAGCAGACGGTGGAGGTGAGCAGCGAGGCCCCGCTCATCAATCCCGGGAGCGCAAACACCTCGACAAACTTGAGTGCACCAGCGCTGGAGAATCTACCCAATCCGGGCGGTGATTTAACGTATCCGCTTCAGTTTGCGGCAGGCGCGCTAGTCAACACGGCCGGAAGCGGGAATGATTTCGTTGGCGGCACGAACGGGTATGGCAACGTTGAGTTCAATGGACTTCCGGCTCTCTCGAACGGCTATATCGTCGACGGCTTGGAAACGAATGATCCTCTTACGAATTTAAACAGTGGGCTCTCGACGAACCTCGTTCTCGGATTGAACTCGGTAGCGGAAGTGACGGTCAATACGCTTTCCTATGCAGTCGATCAGGGGCGTTACGGTGCGTCGCAGGTCAACTATGTAACAAAGTCCGGTTCGAACCAGTTTCATGGGAATCTGTATGTGTTGTGGAATGGTTCGAAGTTCAACGCAGCCAACTATTTCACGAATGCCACTCCAGGAAATCACAAACCGCGCTCTACACTGAACCATTTTGGCGGCAGTGTGGGCGGCCCGATTATCCATGACAAATTGTTTTTCTTTTTTGATAGCGAGTGGGTTCGGATTGCGCTACCCATTGTCACAGCCGCTACCGTCCCGACTCCGGCATTTGAGAATTACGTTTTGCAACAACTCCCCCTGGGTGGAGCCGATTCCGTCACCGGGTCCGTTTACCAGCCATCACCGCAGTCGGTGCCGTTCTATCAGAAGATGTTTTCGCTCTACGGAAATACCAACGGAACGCCTCTCACGGTACTTGGCTGTCCGTTCGATGCCGGTGGAGTTGCGCCCGCAATTGCGAATGATGGAAACGGTTGTGCCAATCGTCAGAGCATCTCGCATTCGAGCACCGATCATGAACAGGTCCAGACGGTTCGCATCGATTACAACATCAATGAGAAGGACACGACCTGGTTCCGCTTTCAGACAGATAACGGACTCCAGGCCGCCTATACCGATCCCATCAACCCCTTGTTCAACGCTCTTTCTCCTCAACCTCTGTACTCGTTTGCAGCGGGATATACGCACGTCTTTTCGCAAAATCTCGTCAACTACTTCAATCCGGCGTTTTCCTGGTATGGAAGCCTGTTTGGCCCCAGTGATTTTCAGAAGACACTTGCCGCGTTTCCCATCGTGTTGCAAGGCAGCGGCGCGAATGCCCCTTTCACGAAGTTCGGGGGACTGGACAACACATGGGTCCAAGGGAGACGCGCCACCCGGTTCTTCATCAACGACAACCTCGCATGGAGTCATGGCGCGCACGAACTCCGCTTTGGAACCAACACCCGAATTTTTCGCCTAAACGACTATGACTTCGGGCAGGGAACGGTTCCAACCGTGACTTACACCACCCTACCGCAATACATTTATGGAGTCGCATCTACCGCGGCAAAGACTTTCCCCACGTCAGCGAACGAACCCTTCAATTTCCTCAATCTCGATCTCTACGCACAGGACACTTGGAAGGTGACCAAGAAGCTGACCTGGACCTTCGGAATACGAGATACTTTGAATTCCAATCCCTTGAATCCGCATCATCATATCGCTCGTCTGAGCGGCTCTTTCGATTCCGTCTCGCATGATGTGAATCAACCTTTGAACGTTGCCATTCAAACCGGTCTCGGTAACGTGTTTTCCTCGACGCCCCTCCAAATACTGCAACCCAGAACAGCCATCGCCTGGCAGTTTGAACCGAAGTCCGTGCTGCGTGCCGGCTTCGGGATTTTCAGTGACATATTGCCCGGCGCCATCGCCGATGTGGTTGGCGTCAATCCCCCCTACGTCCAAACTTTCCAGGGCGGGCTCCTTGGAACCGTCGGTGGGACAGCCATTGCGCCGGGAGTGCCTGACAGTGCAGTTGACGCAGCCGTGGCCGCGAATCAATCGTTCAGTTCCGGATTTGCGCAGGGTCAGCTTTCCTGCGCGTCTGCTCAGTCGAACCCTGCAACTTGTCTTCCTCCCGTCGCTATCACGGCGGTGCCCGATGGAAAACTTCACGCGCCCTACTTCATGGAGTGGAGTCTCGGCCTGGAACATCAGTTTGGATCGACAGCAAGCATCCACGCGCAATACGTTGGCACCCGCGCCGTCAACCAACCGTATCTCACACAAGTGAACGGCTATCAAACGGTCTGTGCGGGTTGTTTTGCGCCGTTTCCCTATGCGCAATCGACGGATCCCCGATTCGGCGCAGTGACGCAATTTTCTACGGGTGCAAATAGTCATTACAACGGGCTGCAAATCACCGCAATGAAGCGCCTCGGCCACGGGTTCATGGGGCAACTGAACTACACGTGGAGCCGTTGCATGGACACCGTCTCCAACGGCGGATTCCTGCAGTTCTCGGCGGGAGGGATCCTGTCCCCGCTCCCAGGAGACTTAGCGCGCGACTACGGTCCCTGTGACTACGACATCCGCAACAATCTCAATGCTCAATATATCTATCAATTTCCGTCCAAGGTACAAAATCGCTTTCTTGGCTACGCACTGAACGGCTGGCAGGTGTCGGGAACCGTGTTTTGGCATAGCGGGATTCCGTTCTCCGTCCTAGGCACACCGTACTCAGCAAATGGAAATGGCATCGTGAACGGAAGTGGACCTCAATTCGCCAGCGTTGTTCCCGGCCTCCCGCTCTACGAACATAAATCCATTCCAGGTGTCACACAACCAGGCACGGTTCAGTGGCTCAATCCCAATGCTTTTGTGTCGACCGTGGACCCGAGTACTGGTGCATGCTTTGGGGGCGACAGCCCCAGGAATTGTCAATTCGGGAAGCTCGGTCGCAACGCACTACGTGGTCCCAATTTCACGTGGAGTGACTTCTACCTGACGAAATCGTTTCCCTTGAACGAGCGCGCAAAGCTGCGATTCGACACCCAGTTTTTTAACGTATTCAATCATCCGAATTTTGGCCTCCCGAACATAGTACTGGCGGGCATTCCGGGAAAACCTTCTACCCAGACTGGGTTTGGTGCGCTTACTTACACGACTTCTCCACCAACAGGCTTGCTGGGAGTTGGTTTGGGCGGTGACAGCACGCCACGCATGATCGCGTTTCAATTGCGGTTGGAGTTTTAGACTCGCTTTCGATCAGGAAAATAGAATCACGCTGACTTCAATGAACCACCAAGTTTCCATGGGGAGTGAAAAACGGCAGTCTTTCATGTCAAATGAGCGTCGGCCACTGAACGCATAACAAACGCTACTTGTATGAATGCTGTTCGCGCTCGGAAACTGGCCAAACGGCCTTCGGGGAGATGAAAATGCAAACAACCTTCGACGAAACCTCGCCTTCCCCAACGGGAATTCGGGACAGTTTCGCCGGATTCACATCGACGAGTATAGCGTTACACATCCAGTGAACCCTGCGTGTTATTTAGATGCGGCTGTATTGTGTGCTAACGAAAGGCGTCAAAATGTCCGGGGCGAGTGGGGTTTTACTTGTCTGCAGGACTTCCGCTTTAGTCCCGTGTCTGCCAATCCTCCTGCGCCGCCGCACTGCTTCGCATCTTTGCCGAGATCCAATGTCGACGGCGTTCTTATGTAACTGCGCCATCGTCCTGGATAACCGACGGATATCACTTTCCAACATCCCTACGAAGAGTTCTTTTCGAATTTCGTCGAAGACGTATGCCAGGTTCCGAGCTATCCGTTTTCCCTTTGCTGTGGGCTTGATGACAGAAAACCTGCGGTCGCGTGGATCGATGTCACGAATGATCAAGCGGCTGAACTCCAGGCGATCGATAAACCGCGTGATCATGCCTTTGTCTCTTCCGAGTCCGACTGCGAGCTGTCCGGGTGTGATTCTTCTGGCTTCAACGCAGCGAAGGAGCACACTGGCTTCCTGGACGGTCATCCCAAATCTCAGGAAGCGGCGGTCGAGTGACGTTTGCAGCCTGATGCAAGTCTGAAACATCCAAGACATCAGAAGATCCTTGCGCCATTCGTGACCTAGCAATTGTTTGGACAGGCCGCTGCGCGAGATCGGCACAAAAACACTTGCGACCTTTTGACCCAGTTCTATTTTGGCGTGCTTGCCCATTTCTCAGGCCTCACGCGAATCGATCCTTCAAACCAGGGTGCCAGTCAAGACTAAGTTGGGCCCTGCTTCCGTGCTTGCTTCCCGGGGCTGACTGACCCGGCGATTGATCCAACCGAAACCTTCGTCGGGTGTCGCATGTTCTGGCCTGCTTTAGAAGTGGAAGCCAATCTCTCCGGTCAACATGCGAGGCGTCACGTAGTGAGTGCCGCTAAACGTGGAGAGAAAATTGTACAGTGCCACTTTATCGGCCACGTTGATGACCGTGAAGCGAGCGCTCCAACGATAGCGGTCGCCACGGAACAGATTGTCCTGGCCGATGGCAAGGTCAAACAGGTTGCGCGGAGCAATGCGCGGCGGGTTGTGGTCATCGTTTTCGGTACCCGGCGCCGGAATGCTGATCAGCGTCGAGCCATATTTTGTGGCAAGGCATTGGCCACCGGGAATTCCCTGGGTGGGAGTTGCGTGGAAACTTCCGCAGAAGAGCCCTGCTTGGAACTGCTGGTCGGGGGTCAGGCCGGACACATCCACGAAGGGATTCACTCCGTCGCCAAAGGGAACAGCGCCGGCGACAAGCCCGCTGTCGTAACGCCAGTTGAAACCAATCCACGGCCCAGTCTTCCATGGCTGGTACTGCAGGTGCGTCGTCTGGTTGAACTTCTCGTCGTGGTCAATGCGGAATACGCCAGTTCCGCCCTGGCCCGCTGGCGTAACGCCAATTCCGCTCACTTGCGGCTGGAAGAAACGCGCGGCTACGCTGGACATAACTACCAGTGCGGTGAATCCATGAAAATCCGGAACACTAGCACGGATGGCATAACCAGGAATCTTGGAGTTGTGCCATTCGACTGGGAATGTAATCGGCGTGCTCCCGAAAATACTGAAGTCGTAGCCGTAGTGCGTGTACTTCCAAAGGTATTCGGCATCGACCACCAGGTATTTCCCGAAGGCTTGCTGGAAGCCGGCGTGAAATTCATTGCGCCAGGAAGGTCTCAATGGAGAGGTGATGCAAGGATATCCCTGAATGCTGGCCATGATCGCATTCACGACGGCATCGTTGCATCCGGCGCTGGAGAGAACCAGGTTCTCGTTAAACGGTGTTTCCATGATGCGCGCGTAGGACGCGCGCAAGACGGTGTTCGTGCGCTTGAAGTTGTAAGCCGCTCCAAGACGTGGTTCGGCCTGACGGGCGATGGCGAGGCCGTTATAGAGATCTCCACGAATTCCCAGGTTGAACGCCCAGTTGCGATAGGTGATGGTGTCCTGTACGTAGAGGGCCAGTTGTTTTACGTCGGTGTGACCATGGTAAGGATAATTGGTCCCGCCCCGCGTGAGATCGTACGGCAGCAGCGTGGTGCAGGGAGCAGCGATGGCAACGTTGTTCACGAAGCAAGGGGAACCGGGTATAGAGTTACCCTGGGAATCAACCTGATCCAGTGATGGAATCAGGTTGGGGTCGACGATTCCAAACTTGTCGTTCTCGGTCAGGAATGTTTGCTGATAGGTCGCGCCTGCTTTCACGTTGTGAATGCCCTTGACGTAGGACACATACGTCATCGCTCCCGCGTTGGTAAGAGTTCTGTTCTGAGCTACAGACTCTTGCTGCAGCGGAGTTAGGTCGGCGAATGGATTTTCGCTCGGGTAGTAGTTATAACCGTCATGACGGACGTACCCGCCGAGGGTGAACACCGTGTTCGTATTGATCAGGCGGGTCCAGGTCGGCGCAATGTTGTACGTCTGGATTTTCGATTTCTGGTCCGTGGGTCCAACCGGGCTGCCATCGGGACCCGTGACTCCAACGTTGAAATTGTCATAGGAATTTGGTGTCTGAAACCAAGAGCGTGAGAAACCAACATTAAGATGGACCGTGTCCTTGTCGGAGAGTTGGTAGTCTACCCTGTCAAATACGTCTTCCAGGTTACCCTTGGCGTGTATCACGGAAAATTCCTGCGGGTCGAGAAATCGTCCGGTGTTAAGCCCGTCCACCGCGATGAAATTTCCCCACTTCGCACCACCGTATGCGAGATCAATTGCTCCGTTCACGGAGCCGAACGAACCGTAGGAAGCGGTGACTGTCCCATGGGGAGTGGTCACGCCCTGTCCGGATCGCGTCGTCACTTTAATTACCAAGCTGGTCTTATCGCCAAATTCAGCCGGCGGCGCACCCGAGATGACTTCCAGAGACTGGATGGACGAGGAAGGGATTTGGTTGGAAAAGACCTTACTCTGCTGGTCCGTGATCGGTTGACCGTCAACAGAGAAGGAGTTCTCCGCATGATCGCCGAGTCCGTGGAAAAGCCCGTTGGAATCGGCGGCGACTCCCGGCGTCACCAATGTCACTAGTGAACTCACAGAGGACGATGCGCTTTCGAGCGGCAGGCGCTCGAAATCGTTTCGGTCAACATCTGTGTGGAAGGTCGGATCATTCTCCGTAAGATCACCGCCTGATTCGACGGTTACAGTCGTGGCAGCCGTGACTATCTTCACGTCGACTTCGATTTTCGTCGGCACCATAGACCGCACCTCGACGTCCTGTGCGAACGGGGCAAATCCGGTCGCATTGACGCTCAGGTGGTACCCATTAAACGGAACGTTGGTAAAGCGAAACGCACCTTCGTTCGAAGTGGTGGTAGTGCGCTCATAGCCGCTGACAGGGTCCTTGATTTCCACCGTGACATTGACAACAGCAGCGCCGGAAGGATCCTTTACCACGCCTTCGATTGAGCCTGAATTACCTACCTGTGCAGAAGCAGCGACAACGAAACAAATGAGACTGAGAGCAAGAAAAGCAAAACCTCGAAAAGCGCAACGCATGATTCCTCCGGCCCCGTAGGGAGATATGTGTGTGGTTGTGGGTAGGTCCGCCGAGAATAAGGGCGGTCGCGCGGCTAAAGAGAATGCCGCGCCAAAAACAATTTCAATGACTTGAACCTAGAGGACTACAAAAGAGGGAGGGGCGCGAGAAGGAGAATCTTCGGAGAAAAACTCTGAAACTTCGGGTGTGAAATTGGCTGCCACCTGACCGAACGAAACTAGCGGGACACTCAGTATTAAGGCCGAAACTGCCGGTGCAACACCTAGGTGCGCCACCTGACAGATGCGGCAAGCCGGTTCGTCCTGACCGTTTGCATGTGAATGGGTCGTAACTTGAAGCAGAAAAACGAGCGAGAGTAGGGCAAGAGCGAATGCAAGCGGCTTAGCGAGTCGGCGCAGGAATGGATGCGCTACAACCAGCATTTCTATGCCTCCCACAGAGAATCGCGTTCCGGGCTGGGCCCGTTCAGAGACCTGAACAGGACCTCCCTCAAAGTTTCAACTAGGACGCATGGGATTGCAAGCTGAAAGCCAGGCGCAGGCGCATTCCCCCCGCGGCACCGGCCGGCCTAATAGGCCAGATCTATTTATTTGATAAATTCCCATATCAACAGCTTTCGGCCCGGCAGTGGGGGCTGTGTAGCTTGATCAAGTGTCCGTCACTAGCCAGAAAAAACGGCGTTGTGGGAGATCTTCTAGACGAGCACTACTGATCCGCGTTTCCACCGATGGCCCATAAACTACTTTAGATCTCCGATTTCGCGACTGGAACTAGCCATTGACACGAACGCGTCATTACTTTACAATGTAAAGTACTTTCCTCTATTAACTCCCTTAGTCACCCCGGAGGTTCGGATGAATGTATCACTGTTTAAGCAGCCGAGTGCCTTCCTTCCAATGGCGATGTCGCTTTCTGCCCTTGCTTTGGTGCTGGGTCACATTGCTATCTTTGGCGTCGTGCATGAAGCTGACGAAGGAACTACGGCTCATCTGTGGCAACTGCTTATGGCTGGACAGGTACCTGTAGTGGCCTACTTCGCGCTGAAATGGCTCCCACAGTCCCCAGGAAAGGCGCTGCGCGTGCTCGCGCTGCAATTCGCAGCGGCCCTCGCCGCATGTGCCCCCGTCTACTGGTTGAAACTGTAATGGAAGTCGGAGAGCGGGACGGGTCAAAGTCCGGTTACCAGATGGAAGGAGCTATGACCTCTAATGCTGGTCACGAGCGGCGGCACTTGCGAGTGCAGGCGGGACATCCAGCCGAGGATGTGGGGTTCACGGCGCAATTGCTCCAGGCGCTGCACCTCAGGATGATCAGCACCGAGATAGTTCAGAAACTTGCGGACCGTCCCGCGGTTCGGTCGTCCAGAACGCGAGTCGATTTGACCATTCGATTTGACAAAACCGCGTGGCTTCAATAGGAAAGGGGAGGCGGGTCAGGTCTTCCCGCCTCCCCTTGTCATAAGGCGGATGCTGACGGAGAGCGCATCCACCAATGCTCGGTGCCTAAAATGCTAGTTTATATCGCAGCACGATACAAGGGTATTTCTTTTCACCTTACACCCCAAAGGACAACATTCAGTGGGGCTTTGCTTGCGGCGGACAACGCCGGCCAGTCCCAACAGCCCCGTGCCGAGTTGAAGAAAGGTGTCTGGCTCTGGGACCTCGGAATTAGGCTGGGGTCTTTCAGAAGCGAATGGCGAAGTCGATGTACCGTCTGCGGTATTCGACACCTCAAAATATTGCGCATACGTCGCAGACGTGCCTATAAACGCACCGGGGTTGTCATTCGGAACCTGCCCGTAGACATAGCCTCCACTCGAAGTCAGGTAAGCGAAAAAATCGAACGCGGACGGCATGCCTGCCCCAGTGATTGCACCCCAGGGAATCGCAAGCTCGCGGGTATTTGCGGATGAGGCGTATGCCCCATAATTCGCTGTCTGGGCCGCCCAACCTCCTGTCCCGTCGGAATTGCGGTACTCACGATAGCCATCCTTGAAATACGTAACGAAATCGGAGCGAAACGGGAGTGACGAGAAGTCCGTATTGTCGTAGGTAAACCCGCTGAGATTGCCATTGGCATCGGTCCCGCCGTTGGGGGGAACAAGCGGGTTTGCGTCAATATAGATAATCGCTGCTTCACTCAGGTTCGAGTTTGTGATCCCCACATAAAGGTCATTTGCGTCCCAGGTCATATACCATGTTTGGCCTGTGTTAGTGGCAAGCTGGTTTGTGCCGTTCTGGGTATTCCCGTATTCACCGATTCCAATCGTGCCGTCGATTGTGGGTGTATGCCAGGAATCAGCCACGGCAGGAAGACTGAGCAATAGCAGGGCCGATGCGACGAAGGTTAGCCTTTTCATGGGCGCTCCTTATGTGGCGCTGGGAAAACACGCCTCAGCTTAGATTGCGGCTTATATTAGGTCGTGTTCTGCTCTTGTCAACCACCAATATTCCCAGCGATTGCAGTGACCCCTTGCAGGCAACGAGAATGCCAGTCGGGGGAAATCAGTAGATAACTATTTAGGGTCAATCCTTTCCATGATTCGTTGTCCTGTCGCGCCCAACATTTATGATGAGGTAGGCATTTCCTCATCAAGCCTTTGCCGAGGTTCAGAATGATAAAATACCTTTGCATCTTACCGTGCGCTTTGCTGGCTATTCCCGCGCTGTGTGCTGGTCAGGATGTACAGCCCAAAACTGTTCACAAGAAGAGTTCTACCTCCTCGCGCAAAGTCCACAAAGTCCGCAAGCTCCGCACCTTCTGCGCCGGTGGAGCAATCCACCAAAAGTGCATTCGCTGAACTGACCATCGGTGAGTTGATTGCTGAGGACCCTAATCGCTGGTCCGATAAAATGTCCGCGCATGCTGCGGTGGGTGGGTTCGTCACTCAGGTGGCAAAAGGAAACGATGGCGACACTGACATTCGCATTTGCGAAAACCCCAAAATAGAGGGGATGGATCGCGCACGCTGCATTGTGGCCAAGTGCATACCCAAGATTCCTTGCGATGTGCCACAAGTCGGTAAGCCCATTACAGTGAAGGGCATCACCCGCTACGACGCCAAAGTCGGTACTCACTGGTGGGAGATTCATCCCGTTGAAGAAATAGAGAAGTAGCTCCAAGGCTTCCAATGGCGAAGGCCATAATCATCACACCTCCTCGAACCGGACCTCTCACTCTCTTCGCAGAATTCACATTGACGAGATCGGGACTTCGGCTGCTGCTTGTCCAACGGATTGTCCTGGACAAATCTTGGTGCTCACCAGATTCGCAATCTGCCGTCTAAACTGACACAGTTTCCAGCAAAAGAGATGATCGCGATGAAGCGAACTTTGGCCCAGCTCAGTGTTTTCACGCTTTTCATTGCATTCAGTTGGGGAGTCGCTAAGGCACAGACGACCTCTCCTCATCCGGAGGCTGCGCCGGCCAACTCGGCGTACGTGGCGAAAGATTGGACCAAGGCAGCTGAGCTTTACGGTCACATCACTGCAGACGAACCGAAAGATGGCCGCGCCTGGTACCGGCTTGGTGTGGCGCTGCACGGTAAGGGTGAACACGAGCAGGCAATCAAGGCATTGGAAAAAGCAATCGAGAACGGAGCCGCTAATTTTCTGGCCGAATACGAAATTGCCCTCTGCTACGCTTCGCTGAAGCGCAACGACAAAGCGAACGAATATCTTGAGCGAGCTGTGCAAGTCGGATTTGGCCAACCCGAGCTAATGATGTCCGCCACGGAATTGGCTGGGATGCGGAGCGAGGCCTCCTTTCAAAAGCTCGTCGAACAGGCCACACACAATCAGAACCCATGCACCTACGCTGCGGAAAATCGCCAGTTTGATTTTTGGGTCGGGGATTGGAATGTAGTCACAACGGAGGGCGGTATTCCCGCGGGAACGAGCAGGATCGAGCGAATACTCAACGATTGCGTGATATTGGAGAACTGGACGAGCCTGAATATTCCCTATCAGGGCAAAAGCTTCAACACCTATAACACGAGCCTGAAGCGTTGGGAGCAATTTTGGGTCGACAATTCTCAAGGGATGATCCACTTTCATGGAGAGTTGAAAGACGGAATCATGGATTATTGGACAGATGAAATCCCACAAAGCACCGGTCAAAAATTGAAACGGCACCTGCAATTCATCCCTCAAGGACCCGACAGAGTGAGACAGTTCAGCCAAGGGTCAACCGACGGCGGAAAAACATGGGCGGTCGAATACGACTTCACGTACAACCGGGTGAAATGAATGCAGAGTCACTATGAAACCACCATAATATCAACTTCCCATCTGTGAAAGTGCGTCCATGCGAAGAAAAGCTTGACCAAAAGCTCGACAATAAGCGGGCGAAGCTAAGGCTTATTGATCCTACACGCCCAGTTCTGAGAGGGCCGGGCGGCCGCAAGGCCGCCTGGCTACTCGGTAGCGTGGTGCTACTGAATGTTGCTCGTGGTTCGATCTCCTCGAACCCCGTTTTCTGGCGAGTCTCCGGGTAACGATTACGGGATCCTCAAGCGGTGCGATCTCCTACGGTAAGAACGTGAGCGCTTCTCGTGGGTACTTAAGGCGGCTAGACTCACGAAGCAGGCAAGCATTCCAAGATTAACCTAAGATCCCTTCTCGATGAGATAACGGTCCATCCACTCAAGGATGAGTTTCCTCATCTCTGGTAACTCTACGTGAGCCGAATCGAACAATTCAATGCGGCAATCCTGCTCCTTTCCATATTGGCGATAGAGTGGAAGCAGGCGGTTGCGAATCTTCTCAACCCCGAGAGGCGGGGTCAAAGCATCTTGTCGACCATTCACGCTCAAGCGAGGCCGGGGCACGATCAATTCGTTGATCTCTGGCGTCTGGAAATATTTCAGCAGAGAAGGCACGTAGTAATAAATTCCATGTTCGTTTAGGGCCTGAGCGTTTATCAGTTCTTGGTAATCAGTAAGACAGCAAACGTCCAGGCACAAGCGAACACGTGGATCGAGAGCCGCAAGCCACCAGGCTTTGGTTGCGCCCATCGACATTCCGAGTACGCCCAGACGTTGGGGATCGACCTCTGGACGTCTGGCCAGATACTCAAGGGCGCGGAGTTCGTCGAACATCATCATTCCGAAGAGCACGTGTCCGTTCCACAACATGAGCTTGAACGTATCTTGCTCGCCTTTCCCTCCATCAGTTTCGTGTTTGCGCTCGCCGAAGCACCAGCTGTCAATGGCAAGCGTCACCAAGCCTTTTTCAGCACAGACAGGGGCATAGGCGGGCTGCACATCAACACCTCGCAGAAGTTGTTCCTTTCCGAGGTCATACATCCCGCCGTGCCAATGAATGTAAAGAAGACCTGGAGCAGGTGACTGGTGCTTTTCGGGGATCAACAGGAGCGCTGGAACAGGCTCGATGCCGTTCAAATCGAGAACGAGGCGTTGGAGGGTATAGCCCTGGTGCTTTTCCGTGCCCAGCAATTTTGGCATTGCTGTCTGGTGCTGCCATGGCAGATCACCAAGCAAACTCCAAAGTTGCTTTCGTCTGCGGTCCTGATACAAAGCGAAGGTCTCAGCTGGCTCAACCTGATTCGTCGCGGGTAAAAGACCTCGCCGTGTTGTGCTCCAGGCCACTGCGGCTGCGCTGCTTTGCACGAATTCCCGTCTGGTTATTGGCGCCATCGTTGTTCCCGGCGAGCCGCGACGGAAGCTAGAATCTGTTGAAAGCGGGGGTGGTTGTGAACGCCCTTGAGCATGGGGTCTCGTTGAAACCATTCTACGCGTTCGTCGCCGCCGTTCACTGCGCGTTTGGCTTCGCGCCTAAACCGCTCAAGCGAAAGAGAATCGTGTGCTAAATGTTCGGGTAAGAATTTCAGCGCAACTTTGCGATGCAGACGGGTGTCTTCGGCCTCGTAGACAACACCCATCCCCGCCACCGCCCAGCCTCTTCACGATGCGGTAGTGGGAAAGCTCTCGTCCGATGAGGGAGTCCAAGGATTCGGACTGGTTCGGCATGGGAAGTTCTCCTTCCCATTCACCTTCTATGGCGAAGCATATGCCTGCATCGCATAATCCCTTGGTGATAGCCATCACAGACCGTGGCCGCCACAGAGGAGGGCGGCCATTTCGATTCAGCTTTCTGCGATTGCTTACATTTCTATTGGCGACTGATGACTCGCAACGCATTGCCACTTTCCGCTCGGCATCTTCACCCATGTATCGGTCCATTGGACATTGAAGTCAATTATTTTGCCAGAAGGGTCCTTCATCTTCCCCTTCTCGATTCCTATCGCTATTGCCGCGTCGCCATACACTATGACTTTCGTTTCGAAGTTCGCGGCACTGTCCTTCACGAAGGATTTTACTTCCGCCAGCCCTTCGGCTTTGCCAGTGACTTTGCCATCCAATGAAGTATTGACAAATTTGTCGGCCAGTAGAGGTGCGAGCAAGTCAGGATTATTTGTGTTTTGAGCCTTAAGCCATTGTTCTTCTAGTGCCGCGACAGCTTTCTCAGTCTCGCCGCTTGTTTGGGCTTGCGACCACGCGGCGCTCCCCAGCGAAATCAAAGCAATTAAGCACCACAATATTGTTCTCTTCATAACCATCTCCTCAGATTTTGCGATTTTCCAAACTCTTTTCGGAGGTCCTGTGGCCCGTATGCGATTTGATTGGATACCCACGGCAGGGAGATGTCAATCAGGATCCCTCGGTACCAAACGGACGAAACTTGAGCGTGAAGCAACCAAGCCAAACAGGTGCCAATGACAGGGAAATCAGCGCAGCAGTTGCAGCGGCATCCTCACCATCGAAACGGCAGGAAGGAGCGCGTCATCGTTCCTTTTTGGCAACTGCTACTCTATGTCGTTTGTCGGTTCCGAAAATTCTGACCCTTTTCATTCCGGAAATTCTGAGCCGTCCGGCAGTAGCCGGAAGGGCTAAAACTCTCTCTGTGCCCCCGGTCGGTGAACCGCTCGGGCGGAGGGAGGAGGATGTTAGGAATGTTAAAGCGTCACGAAGTCGAGATTCTACTGAAGGCGGGTCACCCCAAGGCCGAAGTGGCCCGTCTGGCGGGAGTTTCCCTGTGCTCTGTTAAGCGCATTGCAGATGAAGTTCCGGCGGTTCATGTCGATGATGCCGCGGAGCGAGAGAAGCGGCGGATCGGCAGACCAAGTATCGTTGAGGAATTCCGGAAACCCGTCTTAAAGATTCTGGAAGAGAAACCCGACCTAGCCTCTCTCGAGATCCTTCGCCGGGTTCGGGAAGCAGGCTACCAGGGAGGCAAGACCGCCTTGTACGCTCTGGTGGCCTCGGTTCGTCCGAAAGAGATAAAGCCGCTGATTCGATTCGAAGGTCTGCCCGGAGAATTTAGCCAACACGACTTGGGCGAAGTGGATGTTGCCTTTCTTGACGGGTCGACCCGTCGTATCCACTGCTCACAAGCTGGGATTCCAAATCGTCCAAACCACGGCTGCTTAAAAAGCAGAAGTTTCCGGGGAGAACTTCCCAGGACTTATTGTAGCTGCGCCTGTTCTCGCTCACTTCTCCCCCTCTGCCCCCGCATTCAATACCACCGTCAACGGCGCCACATTCGCCGGCCTCACATACCGGTTCACAATAAATTTCTTCCCATCTTTCGTCACGTCATACGTAGACAAGTCCGTCGACGAAATCTGCGCCCTTCCGTGAAACGGAAACAATTTCATCGGCACGCCCGCGCTGAACGACCCTCCACTATTCACCTCCACCGCCGTCAATTCCCCATGCGGCCCGATGTAAAACGTCTCTTTTCCATCGCCACGCCACCTCGGTTCTGTTCCGCCTCCGCGCGAAACCTGCCACTTCCCCGATGCCCCCGGAAACGTCGTCACATAGATCTCCCAGTCCCCCGATTCATTCGACTGGTACGCCACCCATTTTCCGTCCGGTGAAATCTGGCCGTTGGCATAGCTCGCTTTCCCCCTCAGAAATTCCTTGTCTCCACTCCCATTCGACGCCACCGTCGCCAGCCCAATTTCACCTCTGCCGAATTGCGCCGTACAAAGGATCTGCGCATTGTCCGCGCTCCACGAATTCGGAATAAATTCCTGCCGCCCAATTTTCGCCTTCTGCTCCAGCACCACCTTTTCCTTTTCCGTTCCCTGAAACTTTTTCACATCCACAGTGACGCTTCCCGCTGCGGAACGGTATGCGATAGCCTGGCCGTCGCGCGACCACGCCGCCGACACATCTTCCGCCGGATCAAAAGTAAACCGCGACGCCGTTCCTCGCTTTAGATCGTGGATCCACACATCCACGTTCCTCGCCTTTAAATCTGTGCGATCCACCGCCACAAATTGGTCGTCCGGCGAAAAGGATGGATTTGCCAGCACGCCAACTTCCCCCACTTGCCCTAACTCCTGCCCCGCGCGGTCAAACCACGTCAACGCCGACAGCGTCGAACCTGCACTGGAGTTGTACACCACCGTGCCATTCTCCGAGGCCGTGAAGGCACCCCAATACGTCGACGCCTGGAAGCCAACCACATCCGCGATCACTCGCTTTTCCTCCCCACCCCGTGCTGCGCCGGCATCCAGCTTCGTCGCCACCAGCGACCCGCGCTTATCTAAATACAGCAGTTGCCCATTCGCGTATCCGGGATTCGAGTGCGTCTGCACCAGCTTTTTTCGCTCCTTACCTTCCAGCGTCGCTTCGTAAATCCAACTGATCGGATCGTCGTCCGCATTCGCAAACGATCCTCCCCAGAACAGAAAGTGTTCTCCATCCGGCAAAAATACCGGCCAGCGATGCGAACTCTCCTCCGGGAGAAAATACTTTTCCGTCACCTGCTCGTCATGCGTTCCGTCGGGATTAATCCTCCAGATCCCACTGCCGATCTGCGGCGTATACAGAATCACCCCTTTGCTGCCCCAGCTTCCTCCGCGTGCATTCGGCGTCAGCGCCAGAGTTTCCGCCCCTCCCCCGTTCACTCCTATTTTTTTCAATTTGCCGTCGGCAAAAAATCCCAGGTTTTTGTTATCCGGCGACCAGAATGGATAGCTCGCCCCTTCCGTTCCCTTCAGCACCGCTAGCTTTGACGTTCCCATCTTCTGAATTACCAGCACGCTTTTCCCCGACTCTTCATCCGGCGTCGTATATGCCAGCCACTTCCCATCCGCCGAAAGCGCCAGGTGATTCACTTCTCCCGGCGTTGCAATCGCAAACACCTGTTGCCCTTCGCTCGTCGACTTGTGAAACACCGACCACGCCATCACCAGAAACGCTGCCCCCAGCACTCCCGCCGCCGCTTTCCACACCCAGTCCCATTTGTCCGCACTCTTCGCATCTATCACCGCAACTGCGCCACTCCCGCTCATCGCCGGCCGCGTTTCCGTTCCCGACAGCGCCCCCAGTGCAAATCCCAAATCCCTCGCCGACTGGAACCGATCCGCCGGATTTTTCTCGATGCAATGCCGCACGATCGGCGCAATCCCCGGCGACGCCGTAATCTTCGACGGGTCAATCTCCTCCACATCGCTCTTCAGAATCGCGTTCATCGTTTCGATCGCCGAATTGCCGGTAAACGCGCGCTTCCCTGTCACCATCTCGTACAGAATCGCGCCAAAACTGAAAATGTCCGAACGGTAATCCACCGTCTGCCCGCGCACCTGCTCCGGCGACATGTACCCAACCGTGCCCATCACCGATCCCGGCGCCGTCAACGCCGGCCCGCCGCCCATCGTCGGCCCGGTCATCGTCAATCCCGTCAACGTTCCGCCGGACGCGCCATCGCCGCCCAGCGCATGCTTCGCCAGCCCAAAATCCAGAATTTTTGCGTGATCATCTCGCGTGAGGAAAATATTGTCCGGCTTCAAATCGCGGTGCACGATCCCCTTCTCGTGCGCCGCCGCCATTCCGATTACCACTTGCCGCGCCACTTCCGCCGCCTTGCGGCAAGGCATCGGCCCGACCTCTAACCGTTCGCGTAGAGTCTGCCCTTTCAGATACTCCGAAACGATAAAGTTCGTTCCGTTCTCCGCGCCGACATCAAAAATTGCCAACAGGTTTGGATGGTTCAGTGCACTGAGCGCCCGCGCTTCCTGCTGGAACCTCATTAACCGGGCGCTGTCTTTCGCCATCGACTCAGCCAGCACTTTGATCGCCACCACGCGTTCGAGCCGCGTGTCCCTTGCCTTATAGACTTCACCCATCCCGCCGGAACCGATTGACGCGACGATTTCATAGGGTCCAAGCTTTGTGCCAATGGGAAGTGTCATTGTTTGCAGAAATTATACAGGTTCAGAAGACAAAAGGAGCTATAACTGTCGCAGAGCGCCTCAACTCCTTCTATGAGAAGGCCGGTGAGTGTCAACCGTTTTCTTGCATTTTTTCTTTCTTCTTCTTTATTTCTGCTTTTTTCCAGATTGTTCCCATTGAGCCAAGCCGCCTCTGTCGCCACCCTTCCATCCGCACTCTTTGTTGAGCGATTGTCGCTCGGTGCAAGGTGGGTGTACTTGATTCAGTGGGCGGTGCCGCAACGAACTCAATACCGGACCCGCAACGACAGCCTTGATTCGCATCACATTAGAATTGCCGCCGGAGAGTGCGCCGGACCGGGCATTCACCTGAGCTACACCACGTCGATGACTAGGAGCGTGATGTCGTCCTGCTGGGAAACGGAAGCAGGTTGCCAGTGGCCTATCTCAGCGAGCAGTTTATCCGACAACTCAGAAGGCGGGCGGCTTTGATTCTCACGAATCACCTGTTCAAGCCTGACGTTGCCGAAGGAATCGCCGTGGGCATTCTCGGGTTCAATCACGCCGTCTGTGCAAAGCAGGAAGCGGTCGCCCGAGTAGATCTGTAGGTCACAAACGGGATAGTCGGGATCCGGGATGACTCCAAATAACACGCCATTGCTTTCGATGCGTTCCAGCTTACCTGCCCGCCAGCGGAGCAGCGGCGGATGCCCCGCCGCTGAATACAATCCCCTGCGGTTCTCGGTATCAAGCAACAAATAGGCCGCAGAGACGAACTGATCATGGAGTTGATTGAAAAGTATGCGGTTCAACCCGCACAACACTTCCCTTGGGTCATGCGCGCAGGTTACGACGGATTGCATCGCCACTTTAATCATCGAAGCGATGAGCGCAGCTGGCACACCGTGTCCGGTGACATCAGCCACCAGGAAGCCAACCTGGTTTTGATCGACTGGAATGAACTCATAAAAATCCCCAGCCACGGCAGTCATTGGCCGATAAGCGACTGCAATCCGGAGGTTCCTGGCGTAGGGAATGGAGACGGGGAGGATCGCAAACTGCAATTGCCGGGCAACCTCGAGTTCGTTTTCAATAGACAGCAAGCGGCGCTCGTTGGCAAAAGCGATTTGCACCGCGACGTAGCCAAACGACAGCAGGAACACGGCAAAAGCTAAATGATCTAGGACCCGCGGAGTCTGGTAATACGGGCGCGACAGGTTGACCCATAGAGCCTCAATGAGGAAAACGAGGGTGCCGACCTCTAGAACGCGCCGGTTGAGGAGAACGACAGGCTATCGTTAATGGCTCGCTGCCACCGCATCGGAAGAAATGCAGTACAAAAGTACATCTCGAACAGAACCAGCGGTATGAGAAGCACGAAGCAAGTGGCTCTCTTTGCAATTTTAGTTCTCACGTCGGAAGGAAGTATAATGTGAAGGGCCGATTTCACTTGTACGATAACGGCGTCACACATCCAAGTGAATCATATCTGAGTTATCCATTCCAGCAACTACGAGCTAGACAAGTCTGCATTATTGGTTAAACTGATCAATACTTGTGACCAACAATAGGTCAGGATAAGATTTCTGAGTCTTCACTCCCGATAGGTGTTGCCTGAACAATTCCAACCTCCGATGGTGATTCGCTTCGGGATCTTTGAAATAGACACTCGCGCAGGCGAATTGCGCAGAAGCGGAGTCAAGCTGAAGCTACAGGAACAACCGTTTCAAGTCCTGTACATGCTTGTTGAGCATTCCGGCGAAGTGGTTACGCGTGAGGAACTTCGCAATCGACTCTGGCCGGCCGATACCTTCGTTGACTTCGACCATGGCCTGAACGCAGCCATTAAGAGGTTGCGAGATGCCTTGGGCGATTCTGCGGAGAACCCGCGTTTCGTGGAAACTGTAGCGCGACGGGGATACCGTTTCATCGGTAACCCTGAGATGCCCACTGCCACCCCATCAGCCCGGCTTGCACCCTGGCAGTGGCTATTCACCACCAGGAATGCCATTGTAGCGGGATTAGTCGTGTGCGCTCTTGCGCTGTCTTTTCTGTACTACAGCCATCCGCTCGGATCCAAAACAGGTCAGCCGACTATAGTCCCTGCCGTCACCAACGTTGGCGAAAAATATACACCAAGTCTTTCGCCAGATGGACAACATATAGCTTTTTCTTGGAACGGTGGAGCCGGTCCTCACTTCAGCTTGTATGTGAAGCTCGTCGGGACTGAGGAACCGCTACGACTGACGAAGCAGGTGTCAATCGACTTCAATCCGGTTTGGTCGCCGGATGGCCGCTACATCGCATTCTGTCGAATTCAAAAAGGTGAAACAGGCATTTACATCATCTCCGCTTTGGGTGGCGCTGAGCGCAGATTGCGCAAGACTTTTTGGAAGGAACAAGAGTTTTACGAAGTCATTTGGAATGCAGGCCGCCTCTCGTGGTCACCCGATGGGAAGCTACTCGCGTTTTCTGACCGTACATCCCCAGACGAAACTGCTTCTATTTTTCTACTATCGCTTGATTCGCTGGAAGTTCGCAGACTCACTTCACCCCTGCGTTTGAGGGGTGGTGCTTCCAATCCTGCATTTTCCCCCGATGGTCAAACATTAGCCTTCACCGGAGTTTCGCAAGCATTCCAGTCAATCTACACGGTGCCGGTTTCGGGAGGAGAGGAACAACGTCTTGTCTCGGATGGTACAGATCACTGGGGTCTAGCGTGGACCCCTGACGGTCGCGACATTGTTTTCGCAAACGCTGGTTGGCCCGTAAATCCTGGTTGGCTTTGGAAGGTACCCTTTCGTGGGGGTGAGCCAGAACGACTACAGTTCGGTCAAGAGGGAATCGAACCTTCGATTCGAGGGAACCGATTGGTGTATGTGCGCCAGACGGCGAATGTCAACATCTGGAGGAGGAAGCTTAATTCATTGCTTTCGGTCAGTTCTCCCGATAGGTTCGTATCTTCCACGAGGGCAGAAAGTGGCGCCCAATTCTCGCCTGATGGAAGTAAAATAGCCTTCGAATCTACCCGCAGCGGTGCTTATGAAGTCTGGATGTGCCGGAGCGACGGGAGTGGCCCCATTCAGCTAACCCACTTCAACACTCTGACTGGAACTCCACGTTGGTCGCCCGACGGACAACAGATTGCTTTCGATTCTGTCGCCGCCGACAATGTAGACATTTTTGCCGTGGATTCTCAGGGCGGCTCGCCTCGGAGGCTCACCAGTGAACCATCGATCGAATGCGTGCCAAGTTGGTCGCGCAACGGCCAATGGATATATTTCTCATCAAATCGCACTGGCAGTTGGCAGGTATGGAAGATGCCTTCGACAGGTGGACCCGCTGTGCAAGTGACACATCAAGGTGGATTTGCAGCGCTCGAATCGCCTGACGGCAGATTCCTGTATTATGCAAAAGGTCTGAGCGTTCCGGGATTATGGCGGATTCCGACTAACGGCGGCGAAGAAATCGAGGTCATAAGCTCTCTGGAAGCAGGTTACTGGGGCTATTGGGCAGTGGTCGAGAACGGCATTTATTATCTCGACACGACAGCGAAACCTGGGATCTATTTCTTCGACATTGCTACCCATCGGATTACGCGAGTGTTCGATCTGGAGAATGATCCCGCCAGGAAAGCGGCGGGATTAGCCGTCTCTCCGGACAAAAAGACAATCCTTTATACACAACTGGATGCGTTAAATAGCGACATCATTCTTGTGGAGAACTTCCGATAGCTCCCGATTAGTCGCGTACTCGGAAACTTGAAATCCACATTGACGGGAACGGCGTTTGAACGTAGCCACCCGGCGGCGGACGCTTCGCGTGGGACGAACGGAGCAGTGGTTGCTTGTTGGTTGAGATAATTTGTCGGGTCATAGGAGGTCCCTATGACCCGACTTCGCAAAATGATGCTGGAGGAACTCCAGCGTCTCAACTACTCTGAAGAAACTATACGCAGTTATATCCGCGGTGTCGAAGATTTTTCTCGACGCTTCAACTGTCCCCCGGATCGCTTAGGTCCTCGACACATTCGCGAGTACCAAGCCGAACTATTTCAAAAACGGAAGTTGTCACCGGGCACTGTCGCTGTCCGTCTGGCAGCCTTGAGGTTCTTTTACAGTAAGACGCTCAAGAGGGGTTGGAGCATCGCCGAAACTCCCTATCCGAAAAGGACCCATCGCCTACCAGCGATCCTCAGCCAGGAAGAAGTTGCTCAACTCATCGATGCGGCAGCCACTGCCTTCCATCGCACGCTGCTGATGACGCTCTACGCTACCGGAGCCCGAAACGCCGAGGTGGCGCACCTGAAGTTCAGCGACGTGGACAGTCAGCGCATGGTGATTCACATCCAGGGCGGCAAGGGGCGCAAAGACCGGGACGTGATGCTGAGTTCTAAGTTGCTCGCGGAGCTTCGTGATCACTGGCACCGCTTACGGCGAAAACCCAGGCTCTGGCTCTTTCCGGGCAACCCCAACCATTGCGGCGATCAGCCGATCGATACGAAAACGGTTTGGCATGCATGTCATAACGCCGCCAAGAGAGCGGGGATCCAGAAAGACGTGCACCCACATACGCTGAGGCACTGTTTTGCTACGCATCTACTCGAAGCTGGTGCCGATCTCCGCACCATTCAGATCCTGTTAGGTCATCGTGATCTGAAAGAGACCACCGTCTACCTGCATCTTTCACAACGTCATCTACACGCGATCACCAGTCCGCTGGATTCACTACAACTGAAATTCGAACGACGGAACGAGTAGATGAGCCGGCCGCCTCTGGAGGTGGCCGATCTCATCCGCGCTGCGGGAGAAGCATTCATCGAACGAAACCACCAGTGGATGCGCTGGAAGCATGGCAAAGTCCTGCGAGCCATTGCGCGGTGTCGTACCGCCGCACTCGGCGGACATCTGGATGAATGCACCCGCTGTGGACATCGTGCCATCTCGTTCAACAGCTGTCGTGATCGCCACTGCCCGAAGTGTCAGATCGCTGCCCGGGAACGCTGGATCGCCGCGCGTCAACGAGAACTTCTTCCGACACGTTATGTGCACGTGGTCTGCACACTCCCCCGCCGGTTGGCTCCACTGGTCCTGCAGAACAAGAAGCTCCTCTACGATCTCTTGTTCCGTACCAGTGCGGAAACTCTTCTGGAAGTTGCCCGCAACCCGTTACGCCTGGGCGCTGAAATTGGATTCTTCAGTGTGCTGCATACCTGGAATCAAAAAATCGAACTTCACCCGCATGTCCATTGTGTCGTTCCCGCCGGTGGCCTTTCGCTCGATCACACCCACTGGGTCCGCTCACAAACAAACTACTTTCTTCCCAAGGAGGTGCTGCAGGAAGTCTTCCGCGGCAAGTTCCACGAGGCCCTCAAGCAGGCCTTCCGTGATGGTCTGCTCAATCTCCATGGAGACTTGGCACTCCTCGCGCACCCAAAGATCTTTGCCGCCTGGCTACGGCCTTTGTTCCGACAGGACTGGGTGGTGTACTCGAAACGCCCCTTCGGTGGTCCCGAATATGTACTGCAATATCTAGGCCGCTACACCCATCGCGTGGCGATCTCCAATCATCGTCTGATCTCGTTTGCCGATGGCCAAGTTACCTTTCGCTGGCGCGATTCGGCTCACAACAATGAACAGAAACCCATGACCCTAGCGCTCGACAAGTTCTTGTGCCGCTTCCTGCTGCATATCCTTCCGCAAGGCTTCGTGCGCATCCGCAACTTCGGCTTTCTGGCCAACCGCCGGCGTGCCACGCTCCTACCGCTTTGCCTTCACCTTCTCGGCTCGCCACAACCGCCGCAAACCGAACAAAACGTCTCCTCCACCCAAGACTCGTCCGAGCATTGGCGCTGCCCCAAGTGTGCTGGCCCGATGAAGGTCATCGAGCGGCTTACGGCTGCCGAAATCCAACTTCGCTCTCCGCCGGCGGTCACCGTTGCAGCATGAAAGCACTCTCTCCCATTCGTATTCTTCGCGTGCCTCGGTGCGGTTCGCACCTCTCCGCCTTGCCGTCGGATTACTCCCTTCTTTCCACTTCTTCAACCACCTTCTTCACCACACTTTTTCGCCGCAACCAGCTTCTGCACCCAAAGTGTCACGTGGTGCACCCTCGCACTCGGCCGTGGCCAACCTCCACGCCGCTTCTTCCCAGCATTGAATTCCCATAACATCCGCGCCCGCCGCAAACCGGGTGGCCACGTTCAAACGACTTAATCGAACGCGCGCAGAGCACCGCGCCTCAGTTCAGTCCTTCGTGGAATCGCGCGTCCAATTAAGTGCTAACGTTAATCGGGTCCCTGCGGACCGACACCATAAGTATCCAAAACATCGTGCAAGGTTACGATGCCTTCGAGCTTGTGTACATCAGCACGGCTAACAACTGGGAGGACGTCCAACTGAGCTGCTCCCATACGGTCCAACGCAAAATGAAGCGAGTGGTCCAAGTGGACGTGAGGGAAATTATGCGAGTCAACGAGCTCAGTCAGTCGTTTAGCTGCGGCGCCTTCGGCAAAGGCGTGCTGGAGACTAGTCCGGCTCACAATACCCATTACCCCTCGCTCATCGGTAACTGGCCAACTGCGGAACTCACTCGATTGTGTTTTTTCAAGAGCCTCTCCGACCGTCATCTGCGCGGCCAGAAGTTCCGTGACAGTGCGCATCGCATTAGTCACTTGGCGTTGCCCCTGCTGCTGACGTGTCTCGGCGCTCGGTAAATGAATGCCATCCTGACGCGCCAAAACTTCGTAGATGGGCTCTCGTTGTAGCCGTGAGGAAATGAAGAAGCTCACCAGATTTGAAATCATCAGCGGAACGATGACCGCGTAGTCGCGTGTGACCTCAAAAATCATGACAACGGAGGTCATCGGCGCCCGCACAATACCTGCAAACGCGGTTCCCATTCCGACCAGGGCATAGACACCTGGAGTCGCCACATAGGTCGGCAGTAAGCCGTGCGCTACGTTACCGACGATTCCTCCAAGCATCGCCCCGATAAACAAGCTGGGTCCGAAAATGCCGCCAGCATTGCCCGAAGCATAACTGGTAGTCACCGCCAGAAGTTTGAGGATTAATAGCAGAACCATCAGCCTGACCGCCATCCCACCGTTCAACGCTTCCCCAACATGCTTGTAGCCCACACCTAGCACTTGAGGCACGAACCAGCCCATCATTCCAACCATCAAGCCGCCCGCCAGCGGCTGGAACCATACGGTTTTTCGGGGGAATCGCAGAAAACGCTCCCGCATATGGAGAAGAAGTTTCGTGAAAGCCACCGACACCAGCCCCCCGGCCACTCCTAGGACGGCGTACACCACAAATTCCAGCGGACTTACAAGTTGGTATTGCGGCACCCGAAAAAGCGGGTCATTCCCAAGTAACAGGCGCAGCATCGCCCAGGAAGTGGCTGAGGCCAGAACCACTGACCCAAGCACCGGCGCATGAAGGTCCCCTACGACTTCCTCGAGGGCAAACAGGACTGCCGCTAGAGGTGTATTGAACGCAGCGGCGATTGCTGCCGCTGCTCCCACCGGTAGAAGCGCCTTCACCTTTTCAGGGCGCAACCCCAACTTTCGACCCAGAACCGACGCTATGCCTGCACCCACTTGAACCGCCGGGCCTTCGCGTCCCAGGGGGATTCCACTTGCCAACGTAGCTGAGGTGCAGAAGAATTTCCCGAAAACCGTGCCCAACGTAATGCGACCTTCCCTGGCAAACAAGGCAGCTTTTGTTTGCGGAACGCCACTGCCGCGAGCATCCGGAAAGTAGCGGAACAATAGGTAACCCATTGCCAGGGAGCCCGTCACTGGAACCAACAGCCGCCGCCAGGCGGCGCCACCCACGGGGTAGAGTCGTGCGCCAAATCGCTCGGTGAGCAGAATAAAAGCGACGACGATGGCGCCCACCAATGCGCCGATTAGGAGCGTCAATACAAGAAAGACTTGTTCCTCACGCTCTTGTAAAAACAGAGTCCACTGTCGCGTCAGCTTGAAGCTGTGGTTCAAGTATCACCATTATATCGTGCCGCGATACATAGATTTCATATTGTATCGGATAATCGAGTTGTTGCGATAAACAAATGGTGTATTTTGCTGTGTCCGGTAAAGGGTCGGGCTCCAACGGAGGACAAGTCCTGATTTGTCGCGTACTCGGAAACTTGAAATCCACATGGACGGGAACGCTGTTACTCAGGAGTTGACGATTTGAGCGCGAACGACAGCGAAGAATTCGCTTACCTACTCAGTGCGTAGCACCGACATCACATCCAGCTTTGCAAGCCTCCGTGTCCCCATCCAAATACTCACCGCCGCAACTCCCACAAAAACAAAAACCAAAACGGACGACGTTGTCACATCCACAAAACTCGCCCCGTCTATCAGCTCCTCCAAGAACCGTCCCGTAAGCTGGGACGCTATGACCCCTAGAAGTGCCCCAGCTGCAACAATCAACGAACTCTGATATGTCAGCATCGCTCGCACTCGGAGTGGTGTAGCGCCCACGGCCATCCGAACACCTATCTCGCGTGTCCTCTGCACCACGGAATACGACACAATTCCGTAAATCCCAATTAGCACCAAAACAAAGGCGAATCCCGCCAGAATCCATACCGCAGTGCGATAAAACCTCGGTCTCGCAAAAACCTCATCTAGTCGCTCTTGCATTGTCTTCACGCCAAACACTGGCACCTGTGCATCCACGGACTGGATCGCGTCACGAATTTCTGCAAGATGGTCTTCAGCGGGGCCATCTACGCGTGCCACAAACGTCGAGAAAAAACTCCCGGGACTTTCAGAAGGCACAAACACCTGATTGCTGTTTACCAATGTCGGATCGGTCTCGTACTCCATACCCTGCACTACTCCCACAATCTTCCGCGGCTCGTCGCCTTCGGTCGTGAGATTATGCCCGACCACGTGCGCTGGCCCACCGTATTCTGTCGCGAAACGTTCATTCACGATCGCAAATTTCGCGCCCGAACGCACCTCTGCGTCCGTAAATTCCCGCCCAGCCAAAATCCGTCCACCCATGGTCTCGAAATATCCTGAAAGCACTGGCACCATCGTCGAGTTCAATTTCGCTGGACGTCCATCCACGCCGAATGGGCCACCAACAAATCCTGATGCGTAGAGTGGTAGAAATTCGGTTGCACTTGCGCTCCGAACGAATCGAATGCTGCGGACGCGACCCAAAACCTCCTCAAAATACGCGAGCTGCTGCTTGGCTAGCTGGTGCGTGGTTCCTTCCAACGAAACACTAACAGTGGCGATTCCTTTCACGTCGTAGCCACGCTCCATTCCCATAAGGTGCACGAATGCGCGGCCCACAGAAACGGATCCCGCAAGCAAAATCATCGCCAGCATTACCTGCACGCCCACAAGAATTGCGCGTGCTCGCCCAACTTTATTGACAGTCCTCCCACTAAAATCTGCGATCTTTCCGACATAGAGCGACGGCAGAACACCGAACAGCAGCGTAGTCATTACCGAGACCAACACGGTAGCCCCCAACACCCGCACATCGAAAATCGAATATGACTGAGTGCCAAGTGGCGGCGGCTGTGTCTTGGTTGCCAGTGACGCCAACCAAGCCGCGATCAACAAGCCGCCGAGACTAGCAAAAAAAGAGAGGAGCAGGCATTCGATCAGCAATTGCCGCGCTAGCGTACCTCTGCTTGCCCCCAATGCTGACCGTATCGATAGCTCCGGGAGCCGCTGGAGTGTACGCACAATGAGCAAATTCGCGACGTTCGTGCACCCGATCAACAACACCAACAACATCGCCGCTTGAAACACGAGGGAGGCATTCTTCACTGGCCCGGCCAACCCCTCCCGCAACGAACTGATCCTCGGGCGGACACTGAAATCCTCAATTGTCCTCGCTTCTCCCGAAAGCCCCGTAATTTCGAGATCAAATGCCGCGTGCGCCTCCGTCCACGTCACTCCCGGCTTCAATCTCGCGATCGTTGACCACCCATTGTTTCCTGAGCTGAATGCTGCTGGCTTCCACAGCACAGCCTTGTTCGGATAGTCAAAGCCCGGCGCTGCGACGCCTATTATCGTGAGCGGATGTCCATCCACGCGAATCGTCGAACCCAGGACCCTGGGATCGCCACCAAAAATGTGCTGCCACAATCCATAGCCAATGACGGCCACCGCGTTACGTCCGGGCGTTCCCCATCCCGTCCCCTCGACCCCCTCGTCGGGTGCGAATCCTCGGCCTAAAATCGGCTGAGTACCCAACACCGAGAAAAAATTCCAGGAGGTCTGGGCCACATGGGCACGGCTCGCCACGCGCTCACTATTCAGGTTTACATCAAACTCTTCCACGAGCGCGGCATCCGCCAGATACATACTGTGCGTCCGCCATTCGTCAAACTGGCTCGCACTATCATGTGGTGGAATAAAATTCCGCAACACTGCCAATCGTTGCGGATCGTGAAACGGCAATGACCGTAGCAACAGCGCATTCACCACCACAAAAACACCCGTATTCGCGCCAATTCCGATTGCTAGCGCGATAACCGCCACAATGGTGAATCCAGGATTCCTCCTCAGCTGGCGTAATCCATACCGACAATCTGCGATCGCTGAGATAAGCATGGGGGACTCCTAAGTCGGACTAGATGTTGGAAGGATTCCAAAGTTGACGGTGCATTTCAATCTGAAATCGCCCGAGCTGGCCAACTCCTGTGAAGTCGCGAAATCGGAAAAGTAAAGTAGTACTTCACATTGACGCGAACGGCGTTTTTTACCAGGAGTTGTGGCATTCGACCGATGTACCAGAACGTCGTCTGACCCGCGACGGGCACTTGCACGAATTAACGGGCAGTTCGGCACGAGTAAGTTATTTTTTTGCTGGCGGGGGATACTTCTCGAACATCTTCTGAATCTTCTTGTAAACCATGGAGACATCTTTGTCCGATTTGCCAGTCAATGCGTTTTCGGCAACACCCCACCAGACGGCTTTTTTTAATTGCGGATCTGCGAGCTCCACAATCAAAGTACCTTCGGTCACGATGGAATTTCCCTGGATCACATATTCGGGCTTGCTTCCGGCGCTATAACAGACAATCAAATTGGGATTTGCATCCTTCGCAACCTTCTGCAATCCCTTTCCCTGCAAGATGGCGTCGACTTCGTCGACGTGCCTCTTATTCCACGCCGCGTCTGGAGTCGTCTGTTGATTCGTTCCCCACGCGCTCGCCTTGCCGAAACCTTTCTGGGCTAATTTGCGGCGATAAAAGCGTTGCAACTCCGGATCCCGACGTACGGCATGCGCCCCCGCTTCACCCCATAGAAACCGCAACAGCGGATTGCCTTGTTTCGTCAGTCCACCGAGCCGCTGCCGCCCTCCGCTGGAATATTCACGCGGGATCATCCCTACATAACTAGCCAGAGCCTTACTGTCAGCAAATCGTGCTGGATCGCCCAGGAACACGTCCGTCGCCAATGCCGTGACAGGCCCCACTCCAGGGTGGGTCATCAGCAATTGTGCTCCTGCTCGTTTACAAGCTTGCTCCTCAACTCGCTGATTTAACTTCTCGATCTCCGCCTCGAACTTCGCGTACAACGCCTGCAATTCGTTCCGTCGATATGCGGTATGTGGCGCCAACGGCAATGAGGCTATCGTGTTTTGTCCGTCATGGCTCCACAGCGAGGGTCCTCGTCGTAAACCATTCGCCAACGCTATCGACTGCAGCGCATTCTGTATTCGCGTCCGTATGCGTACCCACTGATGACGATGCCGTAACAAGGCCCGTAAATCTTGTAGCTCCTTCGAAGGCAGCCAGATCGCCGGAAAACGGTTTTCTACCAGCACCTTCAGAATCAAATCCGCATCGCGCCGATCATGTTTCTGCTTCCGTGGCTCGGCTGCCCGAATCTGTGCCGGATGGCCGACCAGGCATTCGATTCCCAGTTCTTCCATGAGGTTCACGAACCACTGCATTGATCCCGTGGCTTCGATCCCCACACGCACCGGGCGTGGAAGCTTGGAATAAAACTCCCGCACGTTGTTGCCTTCGTGCGTCAGAGTTATTTCCATGAGCTCCCCCGTGTTGGTGTCCAGCATTGCCACTGCTTGCTGGCGAGCATGCAAATCGCATCCTATAATTCTCATCTCGGCCTCCTTCGGTCCGAGCACTGTTAGGGCGAACACCGAACAGTTTACTCGGCCCGTTGTGAGGCCGACGTCGTTATGGCATCAACGTTAATCAGGACTTGTTCCAATCTGTAGTACAACCGGCCTCGTATTCAGCAATGATTCGTGGGGCTTGACGGTGGAAAAACCACGTCGAAATTGCTACCTTGCTGTCGCGTTAAACTACCTGCGTGGTTCTGAGTGACGGAGTGTGGTAGCGAAACATATCGGGTGTTGGAGGACTTGAGCTTGAATCGAAGGGTCTTCATTCGCCAGACTTGTCTGTCGAGTGCCGTATTTATCGGCACTCTCACAGGAATTGGACGATCGCGGTCTCAGAGTGCAACGAACGAGCTGCGACTAATTGAAACACCTACCCTCACAATAGGGTTTGAGGAAAATGGTGACCCTGCAGGTTTTCCAATTGTCCTACTTCATGGCTTTCCCGACGACGTTCGCGCTTGGAACGACGTGACGCCACAGCTGGCGACTGCGGGCTACCGGGTACTTGTCCCCTATCTGCGTGGTTACGGTGCGACCCACTTCCGCAATTCGGCGGCTCCGCGTATGGCCGAGCAGGCTGCCCTGGGGCAGGACCTCAATGACTTCGCTGATGCTTTGGGCATCACGCGGTTCGCCGTCGCTGGTTACGATTGGGGTGGGCGTGCCGCTTGCATCGCTTCAGCTTTACATCCGGGCCGGGTGCGAGCCGCCGTCTTCATTGGAGGCTACCTAATACAAAACACGATTACGCCTTCCCCGCCCGCAGCACCAGAAACGGAGCGTGCTCTTTGGTATCAGTGGTACTTCAATACTGAGCGTGGACGAGCTGGCCTGAGCCAGAATCGACGCGGCATCTGCCGTTTGTTGTGGGAAACATGGTCACCGAGTTGGCGTTTTACCGATGAAACATTCAATCGGACTGCAGTTTCGTTCGACAACCCCGATTTCGTTGATGTCGTGATTCACTCGTATCGCCATCGGAATGGAAACGCGCAAGGCGAGGAACGATTTGAGGCTATTGAGCAGCAATTGGCGAAGCGTCCCAAAATTCACGTTCCGTCGATTGTCTTGTACGGAGGGAACGATGGCGTTTCACTTAAGCCGCCAGCAGAATCAGATGATCGGGAATTGTTCACATCCCTCGCAGGCCGAGAGGTAATACCGAATGCAGGACACTTCCTGCCGAGGGAAAATCCAGACGTCGTGTCGTCTGCCCTGCTGAAGTTGCTGGAGAACACAAAATAGCGGACCGTCGCGCTACCGGACAGGTTCGTACTGGTCCTGCCTCATTATTCCCTCGGCGCAGATGTGAACTCCTTTATTTGCCAGATGACTTGAGCTAGTCTCGCGACGTGACTCCCAAACGCCCCAGAGTCGAACCCATCCGTAACCCGACCCTGTTCGAGATGGACAAATTGGAGCAGGCGGGTCGACTCGTAAATTCACTCAATGTCGAGCGACCGTATTCCGAGCCGGGACTGCTACTAGGCACCAGCGCGTTTACCGCAAACGGGTGGGCGGGGGCGTTCTACCCTCCCGGCATGAAGCCGCACGACTTCCTTTCCTACTATGCGAAACAATTCATAACCGTTGAAATTGACGGCACATATTATGGAACTCCTAGCGCATCCACGGTCACCAACTGGGATGAGCACACACCGCCAGACTTCATCTTTGCCGCTAAGGTTCCGCAAGTCGTGGCACACCAGAAAGCGTTGAAGGACAGCCAAGCGGAATGGTGGAGTAATCAAGGCGTTCCGGGCGGCCTTTTCAGAATCCCTGCCAACTTACGCGCCAGGAAACGTCGATGACGCAGCTGTTGGAACTCTGCGAACTGTACGCAGTCGCGTCGATGATCAGATAGATTGATCCCTTTGGGCAAGGACCCGTAACATGCTATCGGTGGATTGAAGGACTTTGTATGCTCGTTGCGGTTGCGTGACGTCCGAAAGCAGGTGTTCCTGACTATCGGCCCAATGACGACCTCGCGACACGGCGCGTCCGATGCAAAGCGTCGGACTATCGCTGCTCTGCGCCTCGCCGTGGTCGCAGCGATCATTGTCGTCCTGCACTTGGTGACCCGATTCACGCCGTGGCTTCTGGTGATCATCGGTATCGCCGCCGCGCTCCTGCTGGCGAGCCGCTCGGTCACCGGCTTGGGGTTTTTAGCGCGATTGCATCGCGCGGATCGACTTGCGCTCTGGATGGTGCTGGTCTGCCTCACCGTGATCGGGTACCTGCACGACGCCAATACGTGGAGCACCGACGGCAAAGGGTTCGTCCGACCGGCCAATGTCGCGATGTGGAAAACGGAGCTCATTCTCGCCGTAGCCCTCGCGGTACCGCTACTGAATACACTGGCGCGCATGTTATCGCCCCGGAGAGCAGCGACTTCAGGACAAGAGTTCGCCCGCGAATTTGCCCTGTACATCAATTTCTCGGGGATTGCGCTCGTTTTATGGAGTGGCGAAGCGGTGCTCTCTCGTGCAATTGTTGTGACCCTTGTCGCTTGGGTCGCACTGGCGGAGCTAACGCTGTATGCGTCGGAATAGTTTGTGGGCTCATCGCTACCCGACGCCCCGGGCTGACCGGATGCACCTGCTACGCGAGAAACTAGGGAGCCGTTGGTGCTGCAATTCCCGTGGTTCAATAAGTACGACATTCAGGCAGACGAATTCCTCCGCCGACTGCGATTCCTCCTGCAAGTTAAGAATTTACCGACCGTTCGGTTCGTAATCGAGATTCGCAATAAGCACGGATTGATCAGTGGCCTCTGATTTGTTGCGAGAGCACAATGTTGCGCTGGCACTGACAGACATCTCTCGGATGCCGCGTCCGTGGGAAAAGATGGGCGACAGTCTCATCGCCCCTTCATTATCTGTGAGCCAAAGGGATGTACGGACCCGGTGGTAGGTCTTTATCTGGAGGTGGAAGGATGCGGCGGACAATAGACAGAAATATATCTCGGTTGAGCGCAGACCCCTCAACGGCCATGCTTACAGCCCACACCCACTTTTCTTCAGGGGTCAGGTTGTCAGGGATATTAGGGATATCGTTCATCGCGGTTCTACTTCCAAATCAGAATTTTACCTTCAGTTTTGCGTTTGCCTAGGTGTCCTAAAGGACAGGTTGAAGTAGAACTTTTTCAAGAGAGGCTGTTAGCATACATTCGTTGTAAGGGCAACTTTTCAAGATAGAAAACTCGGTCCTACAGGACGGGAGCAGTTTGATTGGGTAACGACTGATTTCGTCTATGTGCGTTGGTTGGGTGACCGCAAAGGCATGGAAACGTTGACGACGACATGGGACAAAACGATTATCAACAGAACTGATGACCTTCAGAACTGGGCTGGGCTGTTCCGGCAATTCGTCAGCAGGAATCTGAAGATTTACGCTTATGCGAACAACCACTACGCCGGACATGCGCCGGATACGGTCAAGGTGTTTTGCGACATGTGGGAGAAGAAGTAAGCCGCCCGGAGTGTTGCCGGACACATCGCTGGGTGACGAGTGATACAGCGGTTCTGAACGCATGGGACTAACAACATGCGCCGGGGGGACGGAATGAACTCCCGATCCTATCCTTGTGACGGAAGAATAGGTGAATCAGCGGCATCGGCCCCCGAGAAAGGAAGAAGGGAGGAATCCATGTTTGCTCGTCATATCACCCTGCTCCTAAGACCCAATGTCGCGAAAGAATTTACGGTCACGTTTGAAAAGGAGATTTTGCCCCTGCTGAAGAAGCAGAAGGGATTCGTGGACGAGCTGCTTCTGGTCACACCGGAAAAGAAGGAAGTGGTAGCCATCAGCCTATGGGGAAAAGAGGAGGAGGCGGAAATTTACAATCGGGAACTTTATCCCGAGGTCGAGAAGATGCTGGAGAAATTCATTGAAGGATTCCCGATCATCAAGAACTTCGTAGCGGAATATTCCACGTTCCACAAGATCGCCTTCGCAGCAATGGTTTGATTCCTATTTTCGGTTTTACGGCCCAGGTAGCGCAACAGTCTCACCTGGGCGGATGAGATTGCCAGCTACCATCCTGTCGTAAATGAGGGGCTCCTACTCGAGAGGGTGGGAGCCTTCTCTATTTAATGTGGAAGTTGAACCCACACAGGATTGACGCGCACCTCGCGGAGATGCAGGATGGTGCCGGAGGTCGATCATGCCCCAGCCACAATTGAAACAGGATTACGTTGTCATGACTGTTTCCTGCGGGCACTGCCAGCAGGAGCATATAGTTCATGTACTGGCCGGCACCGGAACTTGGTCATCCGCTTATCAGTCAGTTGTTTGTGTGAAATGCGGGCAGCAGTTTGACGTGACGATCCCGACCTGATTATCGGCGGCAACAAGGCAAATGAATGTCAGCCCTACGAGTCTAAGCGTTCGCATAGTTTCGTGCTTCCAGTCAATTCGTCGAGGTAGACCTAGAAACTCTCGTTCTGCTTTGCATTCTTCTCTTCTGAATACTCGTGAAACCCTTCAAATTCGAATGCACAATTGAGATAACCCGAATTAAGGCTCAATGCGTATACGGAGACGTCGATCGCCGTAACATAATTTGGCAATTCTGGTGATTTCCAGAACGCCGCTAAAGTTCGATTTTTCTGTAGAAGAGCCAGCATCCAGTATTCTGAGTCCGTACATCCGACTCCGCCGTTGCAGAAATCAAAAGTTTTGAATGGTTTTCCATATTTCTGGGTAATTCCGGCTGAGATGTCATTAAAGGCGCTGCGTATTTCGAAGCCCGAATCGCCTGTCTTTATCGTCTTCCCTATAGCCATTACCTTCAATAGGCCTTTGTTAGGGGAAACAATCATTGCGTAAGATTCGAATGCTGAGTGGGGTTTCGGCGCAGTGGTAACTTCCAATACATCGCCATGGGTGCCTTTGGTGTCCACTGCGTCTTTCCCGACGAGGGAAATAATTTGCTCGCGGGTCATGCCTTTCTCAAACCCAAACGGCCCTGCGCTTTGTCTATGAGGATATGTTCCGCCCTTCTCGTAACTGGCCTCTGTGAGAGGAGAACTTGTCTTTGTTACGACCGATTTTGCGCCATTCGTCTCCGCCGGAGCCGATGCGGTTGTCGTAGTTTGCTGCGCTCTTGCCGCTTTTGTCGCCTTGTTAGCTGCCGCAGCGGCGGCAACATCTTGGCCCTGATTTGCCAAGGAAGTGGCTGGCGTCATGGGCTGTGGCACAGAGGTCGGTTCTTGAGTTGTGGGCACCGAAGTTGAAACTGATGCAACCGACTGCGGAAGGGTCTCTTGAAGGTGAACCACACCATCGAAGTCCGATACACGAATGATATGCCCTTTATCGAATGCTATACGAAGTTTCAACTTAGGAAATTCCCACTCTGTGGGCTGACCGGAGAGTGTCCGCACCATCTTTGGGCACACTTGGGAAAGTAACCCTCGTTCTTGATCGGACAAGTTTCTAGGCGGGTTCGCGCACGCGGCCTGAGCTTTTTCGAGATTGCCGCCGCCTACGGCAAAAGTCTCGGACAAAACCATACCAATACGAAAACCTTGATAACTGTCCTGAGACTGTCCGTTGGCTAAGCCGGAGACGACCAGCAACAGAATTGCGACGCTCACGTGCTTGGTCCTTCCGATGTTCATGTTCCTTCTCCGTGTTTTGGGCAACTATTATTCTAATTTCACCCTTCAGCCATATTGTGCCGTCCAATGCTAGGCTCAAGATTTCGATTTCGCACTTGCTTGTCGGTATCGACACCGGTCTATTGAACAGTATCTCGAAACCAGCAGCAGTCTCATCGTGCTTGGCTAGGATTCACGATTGCAATAGGCTGTTCGTGAGAGCGGCGAAACGGGCAGCTAGATAGGTCACAAACGGGGAAAACAGGGGGAGTATCTAAACGCTGAAATTATCTCGATGCCTCTCCAATGCCAATCGATTCGGCCGCAGGATTTCTTCAGGCGGAAGACTAAGTACCTTTCCTTCATATTTTTCGTAGGTTGTGTTTTTCAGTGAGGGAGCCAACACAACCTTCAAGGTCGCGGGGTCTATGGTGATAAGGTGCAAATCAAATAAAACGTGCAAATCCGCCCTCAAGAGCAGCCCATTTGCTGGGTGATTTGTTCCCGGACCGTTGTACGGCATGATGTGGGCTGCTTCCAGAGTCTGTACGGCGTCACATCCTGAAATGGCGCAACGGCCCGAGTAGGCTTCAATCAATTTTCTGCGGAATTCAGGCTGCCCTTGACGTCTACAAATCGCAGAAAGCGTTCGTTTTCTGCCTTCACCTTCACTGTGCGGATCGAATTCACCCGTTTCAGCGACTGCCTTACTGATTTTCGTCAGTTCTTTCTCGCTGCTAGTCTCAGCAAGGTTCATACCTAGCAAGAGGAGAACGGCGGCGCTCTTCTCTTCTGGCAGTACGTTAAATCCCTGAATTACATTATTTTCCTTGTATCCCGCTGCCGCGTTGAACTTTTTGTAGGGAATATCCATCTGGCGAATATCGCTGAGAAAATACAGGTATTCCCATGTTTCTCCAGTTTCATCTTCCCCCCAGAGGTGCCGAGATAATATTGCGTTGTGTATTTTCTTCGCAACCGTTCCGGCGCTGAATATGCGTCCTTCCCTCGAAAATAGAGCAACATCGCCGAGACTCATGCGATCCCATTTCTTCCGGTTACTGGATTCTTCGCCCGGGGTAACTCCCCACGCAGCTGCATTTCCTTCTGGAAACTTCCTCTTCAGGTCCTCTAAGTCATCGGGCAGGAGGAACGAGGCTATGTGCGACAAGGAAACGGCATTTTCAACGGTGTCGATGAAGTGGTGATGTCGTCCTCACTCAGGAATCATCTACCCTCGAAACTCTTCGCCTTGCGCTCAATCGTTTCGGCAGACGTCACATCTGGTTGGCGCATTGGCACAGATGAGAGGACGACCCCACGCTCGGAATTTGGTGGAATCGCGAAGGACTGCGATGTGGTCGTCTACCGGGGCATTTGTTCATACCGCAACCAGTGTCCAAGGCGAGAAAATATCAGTTCCTGACCCCGGCTACGTTTGCTTCGCCGTTCGTTTAAACGCGACAGTTAAACCGCGAGCAAGGTTCGCCTGCGGCACCTTGTTAAATTTACTCTACAACACGCAAGTGAGCCCGTCGATTTTTCTGCCGGCAGGACTCATCAGGCCCGACACAGAGTGGAGTTCCCTTCCCATAACTCGTGATCGTTATCTTCGAGGACTCCACTTTGTCATCAACGAGCGCTTTTTTCACAGCCTCGGCACGTTCGTAACCGAGGGCTAGGTTTCTTTCGACTCCGCCCTGGTCGTCACAGTGACCCTCGACGATTAGCGTTGCCTTCGGGAATTTCTTGAGGATTGAACCCAGCCGCGCGGCATCGTCAACCAGCTTTTCTCTCGCATCTTCGCTCAAATTGCTCTTATTTAAGTCGAAATGAACATCTTGCAGCTTTGCGCCTTCTTCACTCAAAGAGCGCTCCTTCGACACCGGCTTCGCGACTGGATGTGCCAAGAGTTCGATCCCTAAGTTGAATGAGACTGCGAGCAGCGCTATGAATGCGGCGTATTCGAACGCGAGTACGAACCTCGCCCATGCCAGCGAGCCTGATGTCCAGATCCGCTCTGGCCAGCCTCCGAATGCCTGCATCAATTGGAGCCGGGAAATACCGGGATTAGCCGCCATGTGAGCTTGCGCATCAGGGCCGAGCTTTGTGCCGATAATTCTAAGATTATTCGCGTATTCAAACGTCTTCGAACGGAACGTCAAAAGGTAAGCAAAACACAAGACGATGCATGAGCCAAACAACACATACTCTACCATCTGAAAGGTTCTAAACGTCTCGTAAGTCCAACTCTCCGAACTCAGGAATTTCGCAACGAAGAATCCGATCGCGGCAATCAACGAAGCCAAGCCCGTCCAAAGCCAGGAAAGCTTATCAGGGGGAGCAATCTTCTTCGGAAAACCTCCGAACAGACTCAACACTGCGGCACTTACTTGGCCAACATAAATGAGGGTCGGACTCATCAAAGCTCTCAAAGTGTTCGTATCGAGTTCACGATTGAGGGGCGAACAGATCCACGGTCTGCTCGGTTTCACCCGCCAGTCCGACACCGACCTTACTTCGCTCCCCTCGGATACCTGTCTTCTTCGTCCACATATTGTGTTCACCGACTGGCAGAATTTGGGAAGTCGGCGTGCTGAATTGGCCGAAGCGCTCTGCATACTTCTCAGTATTTCCGTAACCGGAGAAGTTCCACCATACCTCGCATCCAGCTACATCCTTAGTGCCGTCCCGATCTTTGGTGTTCACCTTTACTCGAACCGAGCCATCATACGGAGGTTCCTCTCGATTTCCGACCAGCAATCGCGTATCCGGCTCCTTGTCGCCGTACCAAGCGAAAGTATGCAAAAGGTGCAAAGGTTGGCGTAGCTTCCTGAAGGACTTAACAATCCACCTCAGCTTGAATTCAAGGTCCGCCTGCGCAGCCTTCGCGCATAGAACCTGCTCGTCAGTCGGTTCAACATTTCGATTTAATGCCAATACTAGGTTTCCAATAGCTTGGAGATCCACCTCCACAGATTTCTTAAACTGGTCAGACCACTCTCCATTCATCATTAGCGAACTGGCGGCGGCCAAAGTGGCTTTCGGCAGAGCATTCAGTGCATTCGATCGAAACTTTAGGTTGACTCGAAGCAAATCCGCTGCTTTTTTCCCGACATTGCGAAACTCGCTGGGTGCGCCTGGATTCCAGACGCATTTCAAACTTTCCTCCACACTCGACAACGCGAAACTGTCCTCGACCAATTCGCCAGAAATGAGGTGTCGGATATTCTTCTGGCCAACACAATAAATGAGGCTATTCCCGAGCGCTCGCCCCTTGAGTGTCGCCAGCCCACGTAATTTGCCCTTGTGTACGCGAAATGTCTTGTCATCCCACACTTGGCTGAGATTGATTTCTTCTGCCACGTCGATACCTCCAGCGGACTCGGGCCCAATTCTAACGCCCTTAGAGGCTCAACAAAAGAACTTGACTTATACAGTACGCAACTCGGAAGCGGTCCAGAAAGGGCGTTCGAGGAGATCGGATCGCTAGCAGTGCTCCGTAAAACCGCATTTCCTCCAACAGACTTCCGGACAGTTTCCCCGGATTCACATCGACGAGTACGGCGTATCCCGGGACTTGACGCGCTTTAAATCGTCTAGTTCGCGGAGGGCTAGCTTCCCTTTACAGTAATCCACACCGATAATTCTTGGAGGTTGCTGCAATTCGAGCAGTATGTGCTGCCGCTTCCTACGCCTTTTCCAAGCCGAAAGCGCGCGATTTTCACATTCAGCGCGATGTCATCAACCTGCAGCTTTCGTGTCGTTCCGAATTTCGAGTGCGCCAATCCTCGCTCAAGCTCCTCAACTGTTATGACGAACGGATATTCTATTCCCTTTTCTCTTTCTCCCAGGAGATTCACGTCAGGCTGTTTTGAGCGTGCAACGACGATTTCAATAGCAACTACACCGCCTTCCACGGCCCAGAGTGGCTGTAAAATTAACTGATACTCGGCTTGACCATTTGGCTTCTTGATGGTCGTCTTCCAGGCCAATCCCTCCTTCCCGTACTTCCACGTTACTCGCTGGTTGAACCACGTTTCTTTCGCGAACGAACCAACATTGCAGAGCAAAAGAAATATGAGCAATAGTATCCGAAACTTCGCTTTAGTCATGGCAGGTACCGTAGCCTACTTCACTGGTTACCAGGACTGCTCGGCTGCGACCGCTTACGAATCCAGCGGTCCAACAGCCAATCTACGAGGTAATACCAAGTGAAAATCAAAACGGGCATCACGAACATGAAGCTTGATACCTGATTAATTCCGAGTCTTCCGAGACCAGCAACAACAAATCCGCCAAGAACAAACGCGGGAATTGCAGAAATTATCAGGAATTTCTCCAGCAATCCCGGGTCAACCCATCTGTCCGCCAGGTCCCATGTTGTGTCCCAGCCGCGTTTGTTGGCAGGGTCTGAATCCAACCGGGTTAGCGACCACCAAAAGTATCTGGTCGGAGTGCGCTGGGTTTCAGCCTTTGCATGGAACGAGTGGTAGCTTATTACGCTGAAAAGGGCCAGACCAACGACAGGCAAAACTATTCTCCACTGCACTCGCATACCTAATGAGACACCATTTTGAGTGCGGATGTTCCTATGGTTCTGGATAGGATGCTGAAAGCGCTAATCGTGTGAATCGTGACTCCTGTGTAGTTCTCGGAAACTTGACAACTTGGAATCCATGTGGACGAGTACGCTGTATATCGGGACCTGGATAGATTCCTAACTCAATCGGGTATAACCACAATCGCGCTACGCGCCGCCATCTGTGCGCCTTCGGAATCCTGCACCACTTGCCGCACCAAGTATTTCCCCGCCTTTAGATCGAACGTGGACTTCACAACAAATCCCGTTTGGCCCATCCTTTCAATGGATGCATCCAGCAACCGCATCTTCACAAACTTCTCGCCACCCATGACGAACTTCCCGTTGTCGTCAAACACCACCGTGGCCACCGTCACGTCGTCAAAATTTCTTCCTTCCGACTTGCGGAATTTCATGTTTCTAACATCGAGATGCGACACCACACTGAGTTTCGTTCCAGCATCTTCGGTTTTGAAATATTGGGTCTGTAAACTCATGGGCAGGTCAAAAATCTCGTCCTGCGAAAGCACCGCTTCCTGAATTTCTTGCTTTGCCGCCTCCCGCGGGTCGTCCGCCTTCTTTGGAGCAAAATAGCCACGCCTGGCCTCGATCGCATATTTCGGCTTTCCCGTGACTGTTACCTTGATGGTGTGAAAGTGTCCGTCCAGCTTCGGATTTTGCGGAGAAAAGCCCAACACATAGGAAACTTCCGGCGCGTTTCCCAATTGTTTCAGTCCGCCTTCGAGGTCGTTCGAATTATGGAAAAATCTGCCGCCCGTGGCATAAGCAAAATCCATCAACAGGAATTGCTGTTCGAACTGTTCCTCCAGGCGGGCACTGGCTGCCTGTCCCGCTGTCTGCGGGGAATCGGAACCTGGCTGCGAAATGTCGCCCTGTAAATCCGGTGTATAGAGTCCACGAGCGTCAAGCGTGTTGATAATAGCATCGGATCGGCTCGCTTGATCTACAAGCAAAAAGAAAAAGAACCGCAGTGAGTCTGGCAGGATGAATCCCGGCGATGCCAGCAATAGGACTCGTTCCCCGGGTTTGCGACCCAACAGCCGAAGCGTGTTTCCAAGCTCTTGAAACTCGATGCGGATTTCCTCGTCCCCTTCCTCTTTCACTGCGTTTGATGAGGTCATCAGTGAGGCCGGGAGCTGTGGGATGGTAGGCTCAGGATGGCTTTCTCCTGTAACCGAAGTCGCCATGCCGTACGAGACCCAGTTTAATCGCGTGCGCGACATTAGTTTCAATACTTCTTGCTTCAACAGTTCTTTGTCGCTGGTGAAATCCTGGATCAATAGTCCCGATGTTGTGAAGATTCCCACCCGATCGGCCGGGCCTATCGAATCGATGAATCCATCTGCGGCCTTGGTCAGCGGAGCAACATCGCTAGTCACCAAATGGCGATCATCGAAAGTCAGAGCGATGAAACGCTCAGGAGCCGCTCCGGAAACCTGCGCGGTATTTTCTTCGTTGTTCACCTGAGTTTTAAGGGCCGCTTCCGTGCGTTCTTTGCGCGATTGGTCATTCTCAACGGCAAATGTGCTGACGGTTTGTAGCTTGCCGTTGTCGTACAACTGAAAATCTTCCCTGTGCAGACCGTCCACCGGTTTGTCCCCATCTCCCCGCACGACCACATGAACCTGCACCAGGTTGACGTGAAGCTTGAAGGTGCTGGTCGTGTCTTGCACCGATACTTCGGCCTGCGGTTCTGCCTCCGATTTTTGGGTCTTGGACGCTGGGGCTTCTGTGGCGGGACTTGGTTTAGGAGCAGGCGGTTCTTGTGCGAAAACACCGTGAGCCATCGTGCCAGTTAGGAATAACCCGACGGCGAATTTCATACCTTTAGGACCTTTAGGCATGAATTAATTGTCCCGAACTAGCAACCCCAACGGAGAGCAAGAGAAACGCGATTGTATCGCTTCGCTAGTCCTAACCATGTGACGTGTTACTGGCCTGAGAAGTTACAGGAAAGGACTTATGACCGTCTGACCATCGCTATTGTGTTGTTCAGTGCCCGGGAAGTGGCGTACTCGGAAACTTGAAATCCATATGGACGTGTATGGCTTGTGGCGTTGGGCACCGATGTGGGCCGAGCGTTAGAAGTCACGCCATGGTCGCCAAAGGGGGACACTCGTGTAATGTACATCCGTGGGCCTGTTGAACAGTTCTCTGACCTTCCTGAGAATGCGTTTCAACAGGGTGAGTTTGAGTAGGTCGGCATTCATATGATTGCAAGGTAGCGCCGAGTCGTGCACGGGTCAACAGAATGTTGGTGGTAGCGGTCAGTGCCTGTGAAGTGGCGTAATCGGAAACTGACCCAGTTCCGAAATTCGGGTAGTGATACATTTTCAAAGAAGAGCATCTGGGGCAATATGAGGGGAACTAATTGGCACTGACAGAGCTATTTAGATGGCTAAGGTATTTTCGCGAGAAAAGACAAAGGGAAAACCTCAGTCAACGCGAACTGCTCAAGCAGGAATTTATTCAGATCGCTTGGGCAGTCGTCGCAATCATCCTCATCACGGCGGGACAACGAATTATGGCGAGCATATACTCTAATTAGTACCTAGGCGTGAGGACAGGAGAGAGAAGAGTTTAGGCTAGTAGCCGTGCAATTGGCGCCCTGCTGCCCCTGAACTACGTCCGCTGTAAGTAGCTCCATAACCCACTTCCTTCCCCTGGCAAAAGCCAACCCAAAAACAAAAACCCACCAACCAGTTCGTCTGGTGGTGGGTGTGAAATACGGCTCGATCTGGATACAGTTTTAGGTCACGAGCCTCCCCACGCCAGAACGCACTGGTTGACAACACGCACAACAACAACAGACCAGCGAATTGCAGTTCGACGTGAGCTTCCGTGACATGTCGGAAAACTATACAGACCGGTTCGGGGTTCCCCAACCGTCGAATGAATCATTTTCCCAATAGTTACGTTCCGTTTTTGTGGTGTAACGGATTGCGCTTTAGGCGTTATTTGGACCAACCCGAACCGCGAAGAGGCCGGCCGGCATGTGCCCCGGTCAGCCTGCCGTGGTCGTATTCGAGCTGGCCATTCACGATGACATAGTCGACGCCCTTGGAGGGTTTCGTGGGCTCGGTGAACGTGGCTTCATCAATGATGGCTGCCGGATCAAAAATAGTGATGTCGGCAAAGTAGCCGACCTGGATTTGCCCGCGGCCTGTGAGGTGTTCGCGCTGCGCGGGCATGGACGTAATGCGCCGTATGGCCTCA
>CAVUHF010000027.1:0-72943 GCA_963741195.1 Candidatus Acidiferrales bacterium | reverse complement strand
TGCGCGGTGACGTTGCAATGCACGATGCGCCGTGTCCCGACCTCCATCAGGAGAAACACATAGAGAGTTCGGAACCGAGCGGTTACCACGACCAGGAAATCGCAGGCGACGATGGACTGGGCGTGATTGCGGACGAACGTCCTCCAGTTCTGCGAAGAGGTCCTCCGGCGGCCGCGTCGTTCCGGTTCGGGAGGCCAATAGGCGCGCACCGTGCGCGGAGAAACATAGATATCCAGCTTCACCGACAGCTCCGCGGCCACGCGCGCTTGTCCCCAAGTCGGATTCTCTTGTGCCATCTGCACGATGAGTTTGCGGATGTTCTCAGGAATTCGTGGCCGACCGGCTTGTGACTTCCCTTTCCAGAACAACTTGAAACCCTTGCGATGCCACCCGATCAGCGTGTCTGGTTTGACGATTACCAAGGCCTCTTTCCAATTGCATAGGCGAGACCAGAGGATGAGAGAGAAACGGGCGGAGTCGTTCAATCGTCTCGGTTGGACCTGTCTCTCCTCATAAAAGGCCAGTTGCTTTCGCAGGAACAGAACCTCCGCGCTCAGGGCTGTGCGCGAGCGGAACAGGAGACGGAAGAAAAGAAGTACGTCCCCGGTCAGATCAGTGATCAAGTTAAGCAGCGAATCCAGTGAGCGCTTTGCGTTCGGAAGGAATCGAGACATGGGCTCTCAGGATCGCACACGGTCAGTCCGGCTGAGAAGTGTTTTCTGCCAGGCGGGGCTGGCTTCTCGGGTTTTCTAGCGCAGCGAAGCAGTACAAATAAGTGCCAACATCTCTTTCAGATGGGAGCCGGATCGAATTTTTGCGCACCACAGGACCTCAGTGCAATCCTTTGGCGCGTGCACCTGGATGGTTCACCGCCGCAGCGCACTCGAACGCTCCTCCGACTGAGGTTCGCACCCCAGGACTTAGGGTCATCGTTAGGTACGTCCTATATTCGATTCGAGACTTATCCCGACCATCGCCGTATCGTCATTGAAGCCTTCCGCTTCCAAGAGTCCGACATCAGCCTGATCGAAAACCTCCACTAGCCGCCTATCCCGTAATGGGACTTCCTGCAATACCGCCCGCTGACGGCTGCGGGAGCAAAGGATGCATCCGCCAAAAAAATGCTAGCGCGATACTGATCTGCCCTCTCAGTGCACGGTAAGTCGCGTGCTCGTACGAGTGCCTGTCACTGGCCAGACGGGGTTCGGGGAGATGAGTACTCGAGCGACCTTCGTCGAGACTCCACTACCGACTTCTCGCTCGTTTCGCACCAATTCACATTGACGAGATGCACGTTACTCATCCAGTGGCTGGCTGTCCGTCCCAAACTTCCCAGAACCTCGCTTTCTGGACCGCGACCTATTTGGTGGAGTAACCGAGCGGGCTTGCGCCCGCGCAGCCCTCCAAGAAGCGTACCTGAAGGCTCGCCTTCATCCGGCTCAAACACTCAATAACCCTCCCCTTTGGTGCACAAAGTTAGTGCTTATCGAATCTATTGCTCTCCAAGTTGACTCCACGGAGTGCTAGTAAGAAGCCTTGACACACCTAACTTCGACACCTCCAAATCAATTGGCGCTTGTGCTTCTCCCTCGGCGGGTAGAGGGTCTGCTCTTATGATCTTGTAGTCCTTGTACTCGATAGTGAGAACCGCATGGCCACTAAGTCGCACCTCGGTTTCCGTGCGACTGAAAGCGGGGAGCCAAAAATTGTTCACCTTCGCGTAGGTCTGCTCGATTATGCTCTTCTTGATCCAGACGGAAGGGCTCTTGGCCGGCTCTGCCTCGATCCGAACAATGGCAAAGTCTTTTGCATCTACCCATACTTTTCCACGATATAGAAACTTGTTCGTGGACCTCGGGAGGACCGAGAGGATGTACCTCACACCCTCAAACGTCTTTTCGGTTCCAGCAAGTGCGAAGGTGTAATTCTCAGTGTTTAGAATGGTGGGCTCCCGATTCTCCGGGCGGAGCGCTTCTTGCTCGCTCTGCAGTAATTTCTTGAAAATGCGGTCGCTGAAGAACTTGGAACCGCTCTGTGAAATCACCGTGAAGTCTTTTGTAGTGGGCAACTCATAATTAATCTTGACGACCATGTCCGCATCGCGGTCGCCGAGGACACCACGATACTGTAGACGGTACACGCGTATTCCTTCGAAATGGTGGAGTGCTTGAGTGCGCTCATGGGTCCGTTGCTCCAGGTTTTTGACGACCTGTTCCACCGTGAGCGGAACAATGGCAGAAGTGTCCTGCTGTGCGTGTGTGGGCAGTTCCCATACGGCAACAAGAAGTATGCACAGCAAAATCAAAGGGCCAACGGCCACACTCCGGCAGGGTACGATTTCCATTTGCACCAGCCTTCCCGCGATCTCGCGAGGGCTCATGGTTTATTCTTGTCTCTAGTTTGAAACAGCATATTGAGTGACACAGGGTCTCTGGTCTCAAGCTCCAAAGGAATCGGGGAGGTCGTATTGGATCTGTGTGACTGAAGCCGAATTGCACGACAACAGCCTGCACGGCTTCTTCGGAAAACTCCGAATCGTAACTCCAACTAAGATTTTTGTGGCTCTCCTTGCTTAAGTGCCAATGGGCGCCAATCGCCAAATCCAAATGACTAAAGCACCGTAATAAATTGCGACGACACCGAGACAAACCAGAAAGGTGCTCCACCTCTTTCCTACGCCTGCGAATCCACGTCCCCAGCTGTAACAGCAGAGTGCGATCATGGAAACGGAGAGAATAGAGATCAAACTGCCAAGAAAGATGACAGTGTAGCCCGGCGCTTCCGCATTGACGAATCGGCTCATTTCGCCCAGTACTTCGCCAAACCCACTAGTGACCCAGCTTAGCAACAGCCAGCCTGCAGGTGCCACAATGCCAAGCATGTACGCCCAGCGATGTTTGGCATAGAGCAGCATAACAACCATCACTATGTAGATCAGTGACTCGTAGAGATGGACCCAAAAAAACTGTGGGTCAAAATGACTTAGCAGCAAGAAACACACCATCATAACCAGTGCCAGACTCGCAATTCCCCGATGAACCATCGCGACTCCTGCTCAGACACTCACGCCATCTCTACTAGCTTAGACCACACCGAGCATTTCTTGCCCATGCAGCCAAGCTAATCAGCATTCTTGCATCGCCCCCACGCGGGGGAGATTCAACATCGGTCGCTGCGTTTCTGTGCTACCTGCACGGCAGCCAAGAAGCATGCTTACTTGGGGTAGACTTTCGCCCGATTCGCACGGCGTTCTCCGGCACCCTTCGCATTGAGTTCCCCAATTATTTTCACCTGACGTATAGTCGCATCCTCGGACTGCGACCTGTAAAGCTGCTGAACATGATTGTCTGGAGAGGAGGAACTCGATCAGACCGTGCGTCCCATCGCGTAGCCTACAAGGCAGAGCGGGGAGGCAACGAACCGTTCTGGAGCCCTTGGACAATGTACCCATGCTCGTAAGAGCAGCGCCGGAACCGCGAGGTAACGGTGTATCTGCCAGCATTAGGTGGAGACGGGCCTAGGCTTGATCGTACGACTGCGAACTGAAAGCTGCTGAAGTGAATATTTATTGAGAGAAGTACTCTCTCGAATGAATCTCGTCTCCCATGGCGAGTACCCTACGAACTATGGCCGGAAGGCAACAACTGGTCAGAGAGCGTTCCGACAACGAATCCTGCAACCGCAAGGTTGGCACCAGTACCGTGAGGGAACGGTGTAGCTGCTAGCATCACGGCGGCAAACGGCAAGGGTGAATAGTATTGGTGAGCATATGCAAATTCTCTTAAGCGTCGTCATCAGCGGGGAGCGGAAGATGCTCGGCGCTCCCTTGCAGCGGGCACGGTAGGCTCCGTACTCCTCCGTCATGGGCAAACAACGCTGCCGGCGTAAAGAGAGCACCTAACCTATTGTCATGTCACTTCAACGGAACAGGATAAACCCGTATCGTTCCCCGAAAACAAAGGGGAAAGATCAACCGCAAGGAGGATCGACGGCGGTGCGGGCAGGAGATCGGAGAGGAAGCGAAGGCTGCTCTGTAATGGAGCAGATATCGGTTGCGTCCGTCTTATCGACAACATCACCGAACGCGAAAGCGGGCAGACTTCCCCGTGGTGCTGCACACGAGAGAACTTGATTAATCGGCTTAGGGGACAAGGCAGATGACGACAGCCAAAACTGTTGGTGCGGTCTCCTGCGAAGCGGCGGAATGGTATGCCATCAATTGGCAGACCATCCACCGCAACGTTCGCCGACTCCAAGTCCGTATCGTGCAGGCAACGAAGGCTGGCAGATGGAACAAAGTGAAATCTTTACAACGTCTGCTGACCCACTCTTACAGCGGCAAGGTTCTCGCCGTTCGACGAGTGACGGAAAATGCTGGCAAGAAAACTCCAGGTGTGGACCAGGTAATCTGGAAAACACCGGAAGATAAAATTCGGGCTGTACATGCATTGAAGAGTAGAGGTTATCAATCGCAACCTCTACGACGTGTCTATATACCGAAATCGGACGGCAAAACGATGCGTCCGCTCGGAATTCCCTGCATGATCGATCGAACCCACCAAGCTTTACATTTGCTGGCACTCGATCCGGTGCTGGAAACCAACGCTGATCGAAACTCTTATGGGTTTCGTCAGAAACGGTCCTGCGCCGATGCCATTGGACAGTGCTTCATCACGCTGTCTAATGCACCGAACACGCAGTGGATTCTGGAAGCGGACATCAAAAGCTGTTTTGATCAAATTTCCCATGGCTGGCTTCTGGCGCATGTCCCTATGGACCGCGCCATTCTCCAACAATGGTTGAAATCCGGGTATATGGATAAACACGTCCTCCACGAAACGACGGATGGAACCCCACAAGGCGGTATTGTCTCCCCAGCGCTCGCCAATTGCGCGCTGGATGGACTTGAGCGACTCTTGCAGGAGAAATACCCTGCAAAAAGGCGCCTCAAGTCCCTTGGAGGCTCATATCCCTGTATTAATTTCATTCGTTACGCGGATGATTTTGTCGTCACCAGTAAATCGAAAGACTTGCTGGAAGGAGAGGTCCAACCCCTCGTTGAGCAATTTCTTCAACAACGTGGGCTCAAACTCTCTCCCACGAAGACTGTCACTACGCACGTGGAGAAAGGCTTTGATTTCCTCGGACAAAACGTGCGCCGCTACCCTAACGGGAAACTGCTCATCAAGCCGTCCAAGAAGAACGTTAAAACCTTCTTGGCAGGAATCCGAGCAACAATTAAAGCCGGGCTTGGCATGTCGGCCGCCGACTTGATCGATCAACTCAACCCCAAGATACGGGGTTGGGTTAACTATCATCGGCACGTGGTCGCCAAACGTACTTTCTCATACGTTGATCATTCTATCTTCCACAGTCTGCGGCGATGGGCACGGAGAAGGCATCCGAAGAAGTCCTCGACCTGGCTCAGAAAGAAATACTATGAGCGCAGTCGGAGACACAACCGGTGTTTCTTCGGGGAACGCTACGATGACGAGGGACAGCCTCGCAAGGTGTGGCTGTACCGCGCAAAGAGCACCCCCATTAAAAGACACATTAAAGTGCAAGGCGAAGCCAACCCTTACGATCCTGCATACGAAACCTATTTCGAAGATCGGGAAGGTTCTCATATGCTGGACACGTTCCGGGGTACCACGACTCTTCGCTTTCTCTGGACGGAGCAACGCGGTCTCTGCTCTGTTTGCAATATCAAAATCACTCGGATCACGGGCTGGCGCCTGCACCACTGCGTCCCTCTTGTGAAGGGTGGTTCGAAGAGCGCGGAAAACCGCGTTCTACTTCATCCAGAGTGCCACGACAGGGTTCACCGTCAGCACCTTTCCGTATCAAAGCCGCGTCTCCCTCAAAGAGGCGTTCGCAGGGCTTGAGCCGGATGAGTACGAAAGTCTCAAGTCCGGTTCTTAGAGGGCCGGGCCCCAGCAATGGGGCCTGGCTACTCGGTTCAGAATATACAAATGCTCGTAAGCGTCGTCACGCGAAGAGAGCCTAAAATGCTGCGCGGCTCTTCTTGCAGTGAGTACAGAGGCTTCCGAGTCCTCGGTCATGGGTAATCAACACTGCCGGCGTATAGAGCAGATCTAACCGATCGCGTCATTTCAGCGGAACAGGGTAAGCCCGTATCGCTCCCCGCAAGGGGAAGGACCATCGCAAGATGAATCCGATGGCGATGCGGGTAACGGAAATGGGAGCAAGCGAAGGCTGCCCTGTAACGGGGCAGATAGGGGTTGCGTCGCCAGGTTGGGACAAGATCACCTCGCCGGAAACGGAGCTGACTTCCTGTTGGTGCTCAACTCGAGAACGTTTGAGGAACCGATGCATGAAGCAAAGCAAATGACGACGGGGCAACCCGTTGGTGCGGCTTCACACACAGCGGGCGGAATTCCCTCCGCCGTGCGAATCGGCAGCAAGTCAGTATCGAGTAGGTCTGATTCGTTTTGCATCAGGCCGCGTCCTCGTTGTTCATGGGGGGCGTTTTTGAGTGCTCGAGCCGGATGAATGGGTTGTGACCTGAAAAGCTGTTGAAGTGATTGTCTGGCGGATGATCTCGACCGGACCTCGCCTCCCATGGCGAGTACTCTACGAGCTGTGGCTGGAAGGTAACGACTGGTCATATAACGCTCCGACAACGAATCCCGCAACCGCAAGGTTGGCACCAGAACCGCGAGGCGACGGTGCAGCTGCCAGCATCAGGGCGGCAAGGGGCCAGAGTGAATAGCATGGTGAGCATTTGCAAATTCTCGTAAGCGTCGTTAACGGCAAGGAGCGGAAGATGCTCGGCGCTCCTATTGCAACGGGTGCGGAAGGTCCCTTCTCTTCCGCCGTGGGCGAACAACGTTGCCGGCGTATAGAGAGCACCTACCCTATTCGGTCATCTCAACGGAACAGGATAAGCCCGTATCGCTCCCCGAAAGGGGAAAGATCAACCGTAAGGTGGATCGATAGCGGCGCGGGTATGCGATTAGAGAGGAAGCCAAGGCTGTTCTGTAATGGAGCAGATATCGGTTGCGTCAGTCACATTGACAACATCACCGAACGCGAAAGCGTGCTGACTTCTCTGAAGTGCTGCACACGAGAGAACTTGATTAATCGGCTCATGAGGCAAGGCAGATGACAACGGCGCGAGCTGTTGGTGCGGTCTCACGCGAAGCGGCGGAATGGTACGCCATCGATTGGCAGGCCATTCACCGCAACGTTCGCCGACTCCAAGTCCGTATCGTGCAGGCAACGAAGGAACGCAGATGGGGCAGGGTGCGAGCCTTGCAACGTCTGCTGACCCACTCGTACAGCGGCAAAGTTCTCGCCGTCCGACGAGTGACGGAAAACAATGGCAAGAAAACCCCAGGTGTGGACCAAGAAATTTGGGAAGCACCAGAAGAAAAGGCTCAGGCAGTACATGCATTGAAACGTAGGGGTTATCAATCTCAACCCCTTCGACGTGTCTATATACCCAAGTCGGATGGCAAAACGATGCGCCCACTCGGAATCCCCACAATGATCGATCGAGCGCAGCAAGCATTGCATTTGCTCGCACTCGATCCCGTTTTGGAAACCATTGCTGACAAAAACTCATATGGGTTCCGTCAGCAACGGTCCTGCGCCGATGCGATTGAACAGTGCTTTACAACGCTGTCTCACGCACCGAATACGCAGTGGGTTCTAGAGGGAGACATCAAGAGCTGCTTCGACAAAATTTCGCACGATTGGCTTTTGGCGCAAGTCCCTATGGACAGAACCATTCTCCAAATGTGGCTGGAATCCGGGTACATGGAAAAACACGTCCTTCATGAAACGTCGGATGGAACTCCGCAGGGTGGAATTATCTCCCCAGCGCTCGCTAACTGTGCGTTGGATGGACTTGAACGAGTCCTGAAGGAAAAGTATCCAACGGGAAAAACTCTCAAGTCATTTGGAGGTCTCTGTCCCTCGGTGAATTTCATCCGATATGCGGATGATTTCGTCGTCACCGGTAGGTCGAAAGAACTATTGGAAGGAGAAATCAAACCCCTCATTGAGCAATTTTTACAACAACGGGGGCTCGAACTTTCTCCTAAGAAGACGGTCATTACGCATGTGGAGAATGGCTTCGATTTCCTCGGCCAAAACGTGCGCCGGTATCCCAATGGGAAACTGCTCATCAAGCCTTCCAAGAAAAATGTTAAGACCTTCTTGGACCGCATTGGACGAATAATCAAAGCCGCGATGGGCATGTCTGCAGCCGATCTGATCGATAAACTCAACCCAAAGATTCGTGGTTGGGCCACCTATCATCGGCACGTGGTGAGTAAGCATACTTTTCAACACGTTGATTCCGTCATCTTCTGTCATTTGCAGCAATGGGCACGGAGAAGGCACCCGAAGAAGTCCCCTGACTGGCTCAAAAAGAAATATTTTGAGCGGTATCAGGGGCGCGACTGGTCTTTCTTTGGTGAAACATGTGATGACGAGGGGCAGCCGCGCAAGCTATGGCTGCGCCGCGCCAGTAGCACACCCATCAAACGACACGTTAAAGTCAAAGGCGAAGCAAACCCGTACGATCCCGCCTATGAAACCTATTTCGAAGAACGAGAAGGTGCTCACATGCTGGACACGTTCCGGGGTACTCGAAACCTTCGCTTTCTCTGGAATGAGCAACGCGGACTCTGCCCTGGGTGCAACACTAAAATCACCCGGATTACGGGATGGCGCCTTCACTACTGTGTCCCCCGTGTCATGGGTGGTTCGCAAGGTGCCGAGAACCGCGTTTTACTTCACCCGGAGTGCCATGACAGGGTTCACCGCCAACGTATTCCCGTATCGAAACCGCGTCTCCTTTAAAGAGGCGTTCGCAGGGCCTGAGCTGTGTGATTGGAAACTTTCACGCACAGTTCTTAGAGGGCTGGACGGCCGCAAGGTCGTCCGGCTACTCGGGAAACCTTCAAGTCCGGTTCTTAGAGGGCTGGGCGCCAGCAATGGCGCCCGGCTACTCGACAAAGTGCCGATCACTGGCCAGAAACGGCGTTCGGGTCCGTAGCCTGCTAAGTGGACGACCATACTGAACGCGGCGCAGGAGGCCGCCAGTATGGGACGTCGGCAAAAGACAAGCAAACGCTCACGTGCGAAAACATTACTTCGGCTGCCCGACTTGGAACAGTCGAAGAATGCAGTTCTAAACTCGCTCGCAGCAGCGAGCTCGCAAGAATCGTATGGGCATGCCATCGATGAATTCATCGGGTGGTACTGTTCCGAGCCACGCCTGGCGTTCAACCGTAGTGTTGTCCTTCGTTATCGATTCTTTCTCGAACAGAAGAACCTGGCGCCTTCGACAATCAACGTACGCTTAGCGGCCGTGAGACGACTCGCATTCGAGGCAGCTGATACAGGCCTCCTCAGTCCCGAATTGGCCACCGGAATCGGTCGAGTTAAAGGCGCAAAACGCCTGGGGGTCCGGATCGGAAACTGGCTGACCGTCGAACAGTCCAAAACCTTGCTCGCAGAATCGGGCGGAGATGGCCTGCGCGGCAAACGGGATCGAGCGATTCTAGCATTGCTCATTGGATGCGGCCTGCGACGCGCTGAACTGGTCGGACTCGGACTGGAAGACTTTCAGGTCCGCGAGGAGCACTGCGTGATCGCCGACCTAATTGGTAAAGGAAAGCACATGCGCACAGTTCCAGTTCCGGTCTGGACGAAGCGCGCCGTTGATGAGTGGACCGATGCAGCCAAGATAAATGCAGGTGCACTCTTCCGGCGAGTAGGCAGACTAGGAAAGATATGGGGCACAGGGCTCACGCCGAAAGCCATCTGGCACATTGTCAAAGCGGCTGCGAAACGTGCCGACATCAAGAATCTCGCTCCGCATGATTTGCGCCGCACCTGCGCACGACTGTGCCACTTGGCTGGGGGAGAACTTGAACAAATTCAGTTCTTGCTTGGTCACGCATCAGTTCAGACAACCGAGCATTACCTGGGATGCAAACAGAAACTACGACACGCAGTGAATGACAATCTGGGACTGGAAGACGTCTGACTGAGAACTTACCTCCCCGAACCAGACTTCTGGCTCGGTTCGCAGGATTCTCTTCTACGTTTATTATTATTGAGTGTCTGGTTGATTGGAAACGCAGTCGCACTGGACCAGGAGAACCCCTCAACAGACCTAACTCACGGCACGGTAACAACGATTGCGCTACATGGCTTCTGACTGACTCTTCTGTAGGAATGTGGCAGCGAGGAATCGAAATAGATTGAGTCTCCCGATTCGAGAATGTGGTCTTCCGTTCCGATGTGTAGTTCCAGCTTGCCGCGGAGGACCGACAAGAATTCCACTCCGGTGTGATGGTGCAGGCGGGCCTTTCCAGGCTGGAGAGGCTGGAACTCAGCGTAGTAGGCGTTCAACTTGCGCTCCACTGCGGCGAAGTCCAGCGATTCAAAATAGAAAGAAATATCACGGCCATCGGGTCTCTCTGGGAAACGCTTGCGCTGGGCGCGCCGCACCATGGCGACGACGTGGCGCTTCTGGTCGTCAGAGAAGAAGTACTCCAGTCCAACGCTGAACACCAAGGCGATGCGTAAGAGCGTCGGTAGGGTCGGAAAAAGCTTTCCGCGTTCGACCTTTGATAGCATCGCCGCCGACAGGCCCGTGTGCCGTCCCAATTCAACAAGTCCCATCTTCTTTTTCAGGCGCAGCGCGCGCAACTTATCTCCAATGGCGTAGTGGCCCAAGCCCTTGGCCAGCGTCTCTGACAGCACGATTTCCCCCCAATTTAACTAGGAATCAAAAAACCCTCGAGGATTTAACAGCGAATCACTCGACTTTTAGTTTGACGTGTATTTTCCTTGCTGTCAAATAGTTTTTCTCTATAGTTAAACATGCAGTCAGCAACAAACAGAAAGCATGGAGGAAATGATCATGAAGAAATTCGACGTTCTCGCAGCGATCCTCGTGGTGGTCGGCGCGCTCAACTGGGGATTGGTCGCCGTCGCTCATTTCGACCTGGTGGCAGCGATCTTCGGTATGAAATTCGGGGAAGTCTCGGTGCTCAGCGGAATTGTGTACGGGCTTGTCGCTCTGGCAGGCATCTACCAAGCCGCGAGTTTCAAATCCATTCAACGTCGGTGGCATGGTGAACCGGCTCTTCAGCGTTCGCGCTAGCCGCGTTGGAGTTTCAGAAGAGTAGTGAAAGATTTAGGGGGCAAGAGTCAGATTCGAAAGGTAAATGAAATTCAAGGAGAAGAAAAATGAAAGGGAGTTTGAATAGAAGTGTAAGAGTTGCATCTCTTGCAGCGGCGGTGGCCCTCGTACTGTCTCTGTCCCTGGGGACATACGCGCGTCCTAAAGCTGCGTCACAAGACATCGTTGACACCGCAGTCGCCGCGGGCTCCTTCAAGACTCTGGCTGCAGCACTTCAGGCCGCGGGTCTTGTGGATACTCTGAAGGGCAAGGGTCCGTTCACGGTCTTTGCTCCCACAGATGAGGCATTCGCAAAGTTGCCTGCGGGCACGGTGGAAGATCTGCTGAAGCCGGAGAACAAGGCAAAGCTTGTCGCCATCCTCACTTACCACGTTGTACCCGGGAAAGTTTTGGCGGATCAAGTCACGAAAATGAATTCGGCCAAGACGGTAAACGGCGAGTCGCTCACCATCAGCGTTAACGATGGCACGGTGATGGTCGACAACGCCAAAGTCGTCAAGACCGACATCCTCTGCAGCAATGGCGTCATTCACGTCATTGACTCAGTTGTTCTGCCAAAGTAGGTCCTCAACGGGTGTTAGCGGGCCCTGTTCAGCATTCGGACAGGGCCCCTTCTTCTCTGGAGATTGTATAGAGGCTTTTGTTGATGATCGTTGAAGGAACAAGTGACAAATAGTAGGAAAGAACCTAAGGAAATGAAACCGAGGTGAGAAATGGGAGTGACGTTGGAATCTGAAATACAGCAAGACCGAAGCATGGCATTGGTATTGACGGACGAGACCAAGACGGATCGGTTGGAAAGAATAATCCGCGATCTAATCACGGAGCTTGGTTTGGACATTACGGATCAGCACTTTGAGGGCACCCCGGCTCGTGTGGCACGCCTTTATCGGGAACTTACGCGTGGCTCTCGGCTGGACCCCGGGAAGATCTTGAGGACTTTTGATTCAAAGCACAGCGAACTCATTGTTGTTTCGGAGATCAATTTTTACTCCCTCTGCCCACATCACCTCCTTGTTTACCGGGGAAAGATGCACTTTGGTTACGTGCCAGACGGCAAGATCGTGGGCCTTTCCAAGATTCCCCGCTTGATTCAGGGCATGGCGTCTCGCCCCATCGTGCAAGAAGATCTGGTTTCAGAGATAGCGGACACTTTCATGTCGGTCGTGAAGCCTTTGGGCTGCGTGGCGCGTGCTACGGGCCGGCACGACTGCGTGGCCGTCCGTGGAGTGAAATGCCATGAGGCACAAATGACTACCGTGGCTCTACGGGGAATCTTCCGCGAAAAGCCTTCTCTGGTGGAAGAGTTTCACCAGGTCTTAGCCAAGGTTGACAGGTAACTCGCCTGTCGAGAAGGCTCTTGTTTCACGGAGGAGAAGTAAAGTGCCGGATTCACGTTTAGTGATTTTTGCCCATGGGAGCGCAGACAGTCGCTGGCGACTTCCCTTCGAAGAATTGATAGCTAGCCTGGCGGAGTGTCATGGCGTGGACAAAGTGCGCTTTGCTTACATGGAATTTGCACAACCTTCGCTTTCGGATATAGCGCAGGAAGCTTCACGAGACGGCAAGTTGCACTTGCGCTGCCCATGTTTTTGTCCGCGGGTGGTCATGTGGCAGAAGACATTCCCCTGCAGGTCGCGGCCGTTCAGATGTATTTCCCGCAAGTTAAGATCGAACTCTTGCAGCCAATCGGTGAGCATCATCGAGTGAAAAAGCTCTTCTGGGAGATTGCCTGCAATTATGCGCGGACTGAATTACAAGATTAGAGAAAGCACTCTGAGACTTACAGCCTGACCAGATCGTCTATGCGACTCATTGTTTGCATCGCAATCTGCCTTGGAGCCGCAGGACTCGGGTCGTTGCTGACTACGCCGTCGCTTCGGCCGTGGTACGACAGTCTGAGCAAACCCAGCTGGACTCCGCCCAACTGGCTATTTGGTCCTGTCTGGACAATCTTGTTCATAGCGATGGCGATTGCAGCTTGGTTAGTTTGGCGGAAGGTCGGCTTGACAACAGCTCCGATGCAACTCTTCCTGCTGCAGTTGTTGCTGAATGTTGCGTGGTCCGCCTTCTTCTTTCGGCTAAGGTCACCGGGCCTGGCCTTTGCCGAAATTGTTATGTTGTGGTTCGCCATCCTGGCGACATCGATCGAATTCTGGAAAGCAGTTCCGGCCGCAGGCTGGTTGCTGTTGCCATACTTGGCATGGGTTAGCTATGCGGCGGCGCTCAATTTTTCAATATGGCGGTTGAACGCCTGATTATGTTCGCAACGACCATAGGAATACCGCATTGAGCTCAGTTCCCGAAATTCGCATCAGGTCCGGCAACTCCTTGCCAGTCCGGCAGGAGGGAGATTTTGTTCTTTACTGGATGATTGCCTCCCGCAGGACGAGCTGGAATTTTGCGTTGGACCGAGCTGTGGAGTGGGCCGAGAAACTGCGGAAGCCATTGGTTATCCTGGAAGCGTTGCGCTGCGGCTATCCGTGGGCGAGCGATCGGATGCACCGTTTCGTGATTGATGGAATGGGGGAAAATGCCCGCCGGTTCGAGGGCACGGACGTTCTCTACTATCCGTACCTGGAGCTCGCACCGAATGCAGGCAAAGGATTGCTCGCCGCTCTGGCATCGCGTGCCTGCATTGTGGTGACGGACGACTTCCCCTGCTTCTTCCTCCCGCGCATGGTCGCTTCTGCGGCTCGGCAGGTCGCAGTGCTCATGGAGGTGGTGGACTCGAATGGCCTGCTCCCGCTGCGGCAAGCAGAGGAAGCCTTTCCAACCGCGTATGCTTTCCGCCGGTTCTTACAAAGGGAGCTTCCGCGACATTTGATGGACTTTCCAAAGGCCAATGCGCTCTTGAACACAAAACTGCCGAAAGCAAAGCATCTTCCCCGAGAGATCATAAAGCGCTGGCCGAAGGCTTCTCCTCGACTTCTGAATTCAGGATTGGGTGTGCTGGCAGAAATTCCTTCGGATCACGAGATTTCCCCGGTGGAGACCCGAGGGGGGAGCACGGCTGCTCAAGCACTCCTGAGAAACTTTCTGCGAAATAGGCTACCGACTTACACTGAGGCACGAAATGAACCAGCGCAGCAGGCCACGAGCGAACTCTCCCCGTACCTCCATTTCGGCCATATTTCGGTGCACCAGATCTTTTCCGAAATCACAAGTCAAGAAGGATGGTCTCCTGACCATCTGGCAGTACGGGCAACGGGCAGCCGCAGTGGTTGGTGGGGTACAAGCCAGGCTACTGAAGCTTTCATGGACCAAGTCATTACTTGGCGAGAGCTTGGCTTTAATTGTTGCCAGATACGAAAAGACTACGACCAATTCGAATCACTGCCGGCGTGGGCTCTGAAGACTCTTCGACAACATGCAAGTGATGAGAGGTCCTACGTTTACAGTTTTGAGAAGTTTGAGCGTGCCGAGACGCATGACGCACTTTGGAATGCTGCGCAGACACAATTGCTCCGAGAGGGGCGAATCCATAATTACCTTCGCATGCTGTGGGGAAAGAAAATCATCGAGTGGACTCGCACTCCCCAAAAGACCCTCGAAACCATGGTGGAGCTGAACAACAAGTATGCACTCGATGGTCGCGATCCCAATTCTTACAGCGGGATCTTCTGGTGCCTGGGTCGGTATGACCGTCCGTGGGGCCCGGAGCGGCCTGTTTTCGGTAAGGTTCGTTACATGAGTTCAGAAAATACTGCCCGGAAATTCAATGTCCGTGACTATATCCGGAAATACAGTTCTCCTTCTTATGAAGGCGTGACCCTTGAGAAATGATTCTAAATTGACTCTGCTGACAGGCGCGACGGGCTACGTCGGTGGGCGATTGCTTCATGCGCTCGAAGCCGCTCGCAACCGCGTGCGCTGCCTGTCACGCCATCCCGAAGCTCTAAGTCAGCGCGTCGCCCAGACAACGGAAGTCGCGAAGGGTGATGCTCTCGAAGCGGCGTCTCTTGCCCCCAGCATGGTTGGGGTGCACACCGCCTATTACCTCGTGCATTCGATGGCTTCGGCAAACTCTTTTGAAGAGGAAGATCGTAGTGCGGCGCATGCATTCGCAACTGCGGCGCGCGGTGCGGGCGTACAGCGAATTGTCTACCTCGGTGGGCTCGGAAGCGGCAGTGAACTTTCGGCGCATCTGAGAAGCCGCCAGGAAGTCGGCCGCATCCTCAGAGAATCGGGAGTGCCAACCATCGAATTGAGAGCCTCAATCGTCATCGGGTCGGGCAGCGCTTCCTTCGAGATGATCCGGGCCCTGGTTGAGAAGCTCCCAGTGATGATCACTCCGCGCTGGGTCAAGACACGTTCGCAGCCAATTGCGGTCGAGGATGTGATTGCTTATCTGATGCAGGCACTCGACATCCAAATCAGCGGCAGCAGGGTTGTTGAGATCGGTGGAGTTGACCAGGTTAGCTATTTGGATCTCATGAAAGAGTACGCCCATCAGCGAGGGCTGAGACGATGGATGATTCCAGTGCCCGTGTTGTCTCCGCGGTTATCGAGCCTTTGGCTGGGTCTTGTGACACCGGTCTATGCGCGTGTGGGCCGCGAGTTAGTGGATAGCTTGCGTAACGAGACTATCGTGCGGGATCGATCTGCCGATGCCCTGTTCTCCGTTCGCCCACTCGGATACCGCGAAGCACTGAAGAGAGCCCTTGCCAATGAAGACCGGGAATTTGCGGAAACGCGTTGGTCCGACGCATTCTCGTCTGTCGGTACAACACGTCAGTGGGGTGGGGCCAAATTTGGCCGCCGCATCGTGGATTCGCGGTCGGTGCACGTACCATTTCCTCCGGCCATAGCCTTTCGACCCATCGAGCGGCTGGGAGGTGAAACCGGCTGGTACTACGGGAATTGGCTCTGGCGAATTCGCGGGTTGTTAGACTTGCTGTTCGGCGGTGCGGGTATGCGTCGTGGGCGACGTGATCCGGATCGGCTTCTCGGCGGTGATACAGTCGACTTCTGGCGTGTCGAAGAGATCCAACGCGATCGCCTGCTTCGATTGGCAGCAGAAATGCGCCTGCCTGGCAGGGCGTGGCTGCAGTTTGAAGTAGAAGCGTCCGCTTCCGGGTCGCTCATTCGCCAGACGGCTATCTTCGATCCTGTGGGAGTGCTGGGTCAGCTCTACTGGTACCTTTTATATCCGGTTCATCAATTTGTGTTTGCTGGCATGTTGACGGGGATTGTGCGTGCGATGAGGGAGTCGCGTTGACCGTGTTCCAGGAACTCGGAATTGTAGTAAGCGAGCCCTTCGGATTTGACGCGGGATGGATCCTTGATCTCTCCTTCGGGCCAACAAAGCCCGAGGGCACGAACGAGAAGAACTGGATTCAGACGCTGAACGGTCGCGCATTCCTCGTCACAATTCGGCTCTACGGCAGCGGCACCGAGTTTTATGACCAGACGTGGAAGCCGGACGATGTCATAAAAGCAAAGGTGATCCAAGTCAATTAACCCAAGAAAGAAAACAACCAACCATCGGGGGACATATTTAACCAGATGAAATGCTCTGATTTCGCTCAGCACGGCAAGTGCTAACTCCTGTGTTGTCGCATACTCGGACAAGTGCCCCTCACGGGCCAGAAACGGCGTTCGAGGAGACCGGAATAGCCCGACGGAGCCGCCGAATCTGAAATTCGTGATGCCAGAGATGCACGACCAAGAACCGAAGAGCGTCACGTAGGCTTAAAGCACCGACAGCGGGATGGCGCATCGCGGTCGCGTCGAGGGAAAGTGAATCCTCGCGCATCAGGAAAGCGCGTAACTTCACTCGTTCTTCTGCCCAAGTCCGAGTTAACTCGTCGAGCGATGAAGGTTCGACTGGTTGTACGAACTGAACTGTTCGTGGAACTCGCACACGGATTGGGAACCGGAAGACAAAGAAGAAAAAGCGTGCCTTCAGTTTCTCAATTATGGATGGCTGCGCGGCAGGTTGATTCAAATGAGCCTCACAAGAGATACGCACGGCCCGTTCAGTTCGTGCGAGATGATCGAAGATCATCAGCATCGACCAATCGGTGGCCGAGGGAGCATAAGTGAGCCAAGAGGGCGACCAACCCTCCACCGCCCGCAGCATTTTCTGTTTCCTGCGCTCCAAGAGATACATCATCCGTGCGCCGAAATTGGGCAAATGCTCGAGTTGATTGGCAGTGGCTTCGTTAGTCATGCGGCCGCACTGGCGTTCTGGTGCTTCGTCATGCCACCCATGACTTGAGCAAGTATCCGTGACCGAAGAGTTCGCGGAAGTGGCAGCAGGGAGTAGGTCAACAGCTTGCTCAAACCGCCTGGAATGACTGTCCCCGTTTTACCCAGGGCGCGGAGCGAAGCTCGTGCGACTATGTCGGGTGTAATTGCTGCTCCCATGCGCATATCAGCGCGGTCGGCGAATCCGCTATGTACGGGTCCAGGTGCGGATGCCAGCACATCAATGTTTAGCTTTTTGAACTCGACCCTCATCGCTTCGGCAAGTGATTGCACATATGCTTTCGTAGCGGCATAATGCGCCGCCTGCGGTGTACCCTGCCAACCCACAAGCGATGCCATCAAGATGATGCCGCTGCGTTTCCGCCGGGAAAAACGTCTGCTGAACATCACAGATTGATGAAGTACCGCGAAGCAGTTGACCTCCAACATATTTCGTTCGTGCTCGAGGTTAGCTTGGAGCAGAGGACCAGACGTGCCATAACCAGCTGACGCGACGAGAAGTCCCACGTCAAGTTTCGCTGTCGTATTGTCTACTTCCGCCAGTCCATCAGGTGTACTCAGGTCGGCGGGCAGAACCAGAGTTTCGATCTTATGCTGTTCCCTCAGCACGGCTGCTAATTCGTTGAGGCGATCACCACGCCGGGCGACCAGAACGAGGTTCATGCCGATCTCAGCGAGTTGCTGTGCAAAGGCATACCCAATCCCATCGGATGCACCCGTAATCACGGCCCACGGCCCATAATGCTGTTTGAACTCAGTTTGATTCATTGAAAGACTCCTCATAGCGAAGTGGTGTTTTGCCGCAGAAAGAATGCGTGAAGTAGGCACGACCCATTGCGAGCAGCTTTTTTTGTTCTGCCTTGTTGGTCAGCGAGCGGGCCGTCATGATGCAACCTGCCATCGAGGGAAAGAGGATGAGGAAGGCATTCCGCTGCTCCTCCTTGTTCTTCCCCGGCATAAGGTAACTGAGCCGATCCGCATAAGCGTCAAGCGACTTGCTTACCTGATTCTTGATTGCGGTAGGCATCCGTGCGATTTCCGTTCCCATTGCCGCGAGAGCGCAACCAAGATCCGGGTGGCGCATATGATCCTCGCTCAGGTAGAGGCCGATCACCTGGCGCAACGCGGCAATGCGCGGTTTGCCATGGGTCATCGCGGAAATTTGCTCCGACAGATTAGCCAGCGCGGTGGCGATTGCTTCGTGTAGCAACTGGTTCTTGTCGGCGAAGTGTTTGTAGAAACCACCGTGCGTCAGACCAGCGGCCTTCATCACGTCACTCACGCGGACGGTCGCGGACCCATATGCTCGAAACTGCTTCGCGGCAGCCTTAAGGATACGGTTCCGGCTTTCTTCTTTGTGCTTGGTTGCGTATCTCATGACTTATAGGATTATCATGATCATCTTATGGTTGCAAGTAAATGTTCTGATTGGATTCACTTGCTTTGGTCAGCTAGGTATTGAACTTGGACTACTGCAACGAGCAGGGGCCGGCTCGGATCACTGCTGTTCAGCCCTTGTCGCCGGTACTTATAAACGATGTAGGGTAAAGTCTAACGCCGTTACGGCCCCGAAACGGCGTTCGCGGAGATGACGACGCCAGAAACCTCCGCCGAGAACTCACTTCCTCGAGCCGGACTTCGAGCTCGTTTCGTCGGATTCACATCTGCGAGTAGCGTTTACCAGGAGTTCGATCCAGATTCTTAACCGCAACACCGTTGCGGAATCTGAACCTGCGCTGGTGTTATCTCGCCTTAACGTCCGCCAACGGTATTCTTGTAGACCTTTCCGTCTTTCATGATCACAACAAGATTCTTGCCTGGGTCATCGATCAGCTTGATGTTGGCGATCGGGTCTCCGTCCAGAAGCAAGAGATCCGCGAGCGCACCTTCTTCGACTACTCCTAACTTGCCGGGATAAGGATTGCGGGGACCTGAGAGCGCAAGAAGTTCTGCGTTATCCGCCGCCACCATCTTCAACACATCTGCTGGCGTGTACCACTTCACCATTTTGGTGAGCTGTTGGTTCTGCGTATCGAGGTTTTGCAGATTGAACAGTATGTCCGTGCCCCAGGCGGTCTTGATTCCGTATTTTTTCGCCAGTCCGTAAGCCGTGTCCGTGCCCGCATACATGGTTAGTTGCTTAGTGCGATTGAACGATCCCTCGGGAAAGGATGAAGGGCGATCGTCCGTGAATGGTTGCAAGCTCCACCAGATACCCTTTTCTGCCATCAGTTTCGCGGTGGTATCGTCAAGTAGCTGACCGTGGTCGATGCATTTCACGCCTGCTTCGATCGCCTGCCTTACGGCGCGTGGGGTATAGGCGTGAACGGTGACGTAGGTACCCCAGTTCTCCGCCGCTTCCACTGCGGCGCGAAGTTCTTCCACGGTATATTGCGTGACATCGAGAGGATCGTAGCTGGAGGCAACCCCGCCACCTGCCATCAACTTTATCTGACTGGCACCAAGCGCCAACTGCTCCCGAACCCGACGGCGCACCGTCGCTGGATCGTCGGCAATTCACGTACAGTTGGCAACACCACATTTCCTCCAAACGGACTTTTCTGAGGCGTGAGCCAGCGAGTCACCGGTCCGATTGCCGCGTTAATTGATAGTTGAAGTGGGTCAAATTTGAAGGCCGCATTCAGACTGTCTGGAGATACGCAGGGGCGAAGATCTCGGTGACGAATGATTCTAGCGTAGTGGGTGTCGTATTTCTTGCCGAGCGCGCTTCCTGGGGCACGATGAGGCCTGCATTCGCACCATCCCACATTTCAATAAGCAGTTCTGCGGTTTTTTCAGGCAACCCCATCTTCACAAGTGCGGGCGCAAGCATCATGCTCGGCACTTGCACGTATGCAAGATTGGGCTTGCCGATAGCGTTGCCAACAATTGAAGCCGCCTCCTTCATGGAGATGTCGCGTTGCCCGTGTAGTTCCTGTATCGAACTGCCGGAAAAATTGCGGGCAGCGAGACGAGAGGCAGCATACTCGCCGATATCTTTCGTAGCTATCCAAGGCATTGGCGCATCGGCCCGTAAACCGCCGGGCAGTGTTCCCATCGAACGCAACGGTGCGATACTCATGAAAAGATTTTCCATAAAATACGCTGCGCGAAGGTGGAGAACGTTGAGCCCAGCGATTCGATCGAGCTTTTGCTCCTGATTGTGTAAGCCGACTATCGGGCCGGTGTTTTTCGCATGCTGAGCACCGATACTGCTTAAATTCACGACGAACTGCACATGGGCGTTGGTGATTGCTGCGAAGTAGGAATCGGAAACGCGTTCTTGATGCACGCGCAAATCCTGTTGTGAGGTGTCCTCAGGCAGAACCAGGTAGGCGGCTGAAGCGCTATCGAAAGCATTTGTCATTGAATCGACATCTTCGACATTACCAACGAAGGGTTCTGCACCTAGCTCGACGAGCGGTGCGAGCTTTTTCGCGTCTCGCCCAACCGCTCGAACCTTTTCTCCCTTTGCGAGCAACATTTCCGTCGCTCGCCGTCCTGTGCGTCCCGTTGCGCCTGTCACGACGATCATTTAGGCTCCTGGAATTGCGCCAAGCATTTTAGTTGCACTAGTGTCAGCCGACCATTGCAGTACTTGACTTTACCCGAAAGCGCTCGTTTATCAGGCCAAGCCGTAATCGGGGCTCTCTCCTAGGGCTAAGAAACCGCCTTACACGCTCGGGCTATTTCCTCAATGTGACGATGGTCCGTTCCGCAGCAGCCGCCCAGCACATTGATGTGTGGATGGCGTCGCAGTAGATCGCCGTACTGGGCGCCAAGTTCGCGAGGATTGCCATCGTCGAGGTCGGGTGCCTCATTGAGCTCTGCATGGCTGAGCTTGGAGGCATTGGCGCGGATGCCCCGTAGACGCGTGATCCACGGCTCGCTCGTTGCGATCGCTTTATCGAAATGCGTGGGATGCGCACAATTAATCATGTAATAGGCAGTCACTTTGTCAGTCGCGGCGTCGACAGCGTCGATCGCCTCTCTCAGGCTCTGCCCCGTCGGCAGACAACCATCCGTCTCCACCGTAAATGAGATGGCGACGGGCAGCCCTGAGGCGCGAGCTGCGCGAACAATCCCGATGGCCTCCGGTGTATTTGTGATTGTAAGAGCTGTGACGAGGTCTACTTCGGTCTCTCGAAAGACGCCAATTTGTTGGCTGTGATAGGCCTCCGCCTCGGTCTCGCTCATGACTTGGCCGGGGTCATATCCGTCACCGCGTGGACCCACGCAGCCGCTGATTACCATCGGTGAGTGCGGCGTCTGGAATTGTTCACGCAACTGTCGCATCATGGCGACAGCCAACCGGTTGGCGTCGGCAAGTGTCGCGCTCGAATACCCGAGCTTTTCACTCCAGTCAAGATTGGCGCGCCAAGTCGGACTCTCGAGAACAAATCCAAGTCCATTCGTGCAAGCGATTGAGGCGTAGCTGCAGTAATATTTGCGCAAAGCTTCTGATCCGGCCCTATCCTTCAGTAGGTGAAAGGCTGCGAAATAGGGCAGCTCGAGCTTGTCATGGAAGATGAGCGTCGTCTCAAGCCCACCGTCAGTCAGAAAAATTCCACCATCGAGCTGCGGCAGACGATCCCTGTATTTCGACATGGCATACGCTCCCCGTCTATGCCAAGAAACATCAGCTATCAGATGTTGTTGGTGCAGTCAGCTTAAGCGCAAACGGTTATACCACGTCGGGTGCTAACTCCCGATAAGCCTACTTGGAAACTAGCCAGAACGGCGTTGTGGGAGATTTGCTAGACGAGCACTACTGATCCGCGTTTCCACCGATGGCCCATAAACATTGTTTTTGTGCAATAACGGGGCTCGATTCACACCGCTTGCCAAGTCAACATACAGGTCGATTTGGCGGTGGCTGTAACCTCGATGCCGGGATTCGGGTGTGGCAATCGCAGATCAGTATCCGCCGCAAAACAGATCGTCCAATCGCGTACACTGCGGATAGAACACTACGGGGAACTTCTCTAAACTGTTTTGTGCTTTCAACGGTCTACGGCCGATCGGGGCTTTCCAGCGCTTCATCCACCGCGAAGAACGTCGCGATCGCGGCCACCGTCACCACCGCGATCAGGAATCGGCTGCGCCCGCGAGTACATCCCCAAATGCGTTATGGTTCAGCTTAACGATGCCTGCGACCAGGAATCCACGAACTGCTTATCTGTAACCAGCGAACCCCCCGGAGCGGATGTTTTCATTAATGGCAGAAAATACTTGGGGGGCAGACACACAACGCGAGTGCCACTTGCCCTAGGTGATTACGTTATCGTGCTGCGACTCCAAGGCTATCAAAATGTACGCCGAACGGGTACACGTGGGCAACGCCGTGAGCTAGTTGCACGCACAACTAAGCAAGAGTGCGCCGAAGCGGTAACGGATACTGACCAGAATTCAGCGATTTCTGGTCCCCGAAAGCTTCTCGCAGGCCATCCAGAGCCGAGTCAGAGCCTGCCATGAACACGTCCTTCGAGCAGACCCTGGTCGAAGTCTGGCGGCGGACTTGACCGGCCTGATTGATTAGTCCAAGGGAACAAGCGGCGACTCGATCAGCTATGGTGAAATTGCCAGCCAGTTGAATGTAAGCGCAGTGATGGGCGGATACCTGGATATCTCCGGTAACGGCGGGCTACTTTTCTATTTCTTCAACGGGATGAATCTCCCACCAGTGAGTGCCGACCTTGGCGTCATATCGAGTGATACCCTTCACTGTAATGGGCTTACCGACCTGCGGTACATCGCAAGGAATCTTGGGTACGCACTTGGCCACAATGCAACGCGCGCGATCCATGCCCTCTATTTTGGGGTTTTCACAAATGCGAATGTCCGTATCGCCGTCGTTCCCTTTAGCCACCTGAGTGGCGAACCCACCGACCGCCGCATGCGCAGACATTTTGTCGGACCAGCGATTAGGGTCCTCAGCAATCAACTCACCGATGGTCAGTTCAGCGTAAGCACTTTTGGCGGATTGCTCCACTGGCTTAGGCGCGGAGTTTGTGGACTTAGTCGACTTTGCGGCAGAGGTGGAACTCTTCTTGGAAACAGGTTTGGGCTGTACGTCCTGGCCAACACATAACGCGGGAATAGCCAGCAAAGCGCACGGTAAGATCCAAAGGTGTTTTAGCATTTTGAACCTCGCGAATGGCTTTCATGAGGGAATACATGTCCATCATAAACGTTGGGTGCGGTGGGACAACGAATTGTGGCGAGCATATACCCTAATTAGTACCTGGGCGTGAGGACAGGAGAGCGAAGAGTGTAGGCTGATAGTCTCGCTAAGGCACTTCCCGAATAGTGCGTCTCCAACAGGACGCGGAACGGCCGATAGCCTCACAAATAGGAAAGTACGATCCAGAAGAATAGCCTGATCGACATAAAGCCTAAGTCGCTTACTTACTCGACTCCTGGTGAGAAAAGGCCGCTAAAATTCCCGCCAAGTTCGTCCACTCTCTTAGAAAGAGGCTATACCGCGCGCGCGGCTATTTCATCTCCGGTGCGCTGAAGAAAGCAGCCAGGACCCGACGGAGATTGTGTCGCAGGTGGAAACGAGGCACTCGGAAACGATGATCGGCGAGGAAAGCGAAAATGGTCCGCAGAATCAGGAGAGCGAGTAGTGCATTAAAGGATAGAAAGAAAAAGAGGAAAGACCTGCGCTCGAGGAGCAGGCTCCAGTCCAGATATTGGTCCCAGCTGGGGAAAAAGCGGTCCAGCGCCTGCCGCGATGAGTACTTCCGCCACCACGTGCATGGTATTGCGTGCGGGAGTAAGCAGGAGGAGACGCCGGGTTTGCAGTCCGGAACTGCGCGAAAGATTCAGGAAGGCGTTGAGGATTTTGGTGAACTATGATCAGGGCGTAGCGCATGGGCTAACTGCTGAGGACATGGTACAATCCCTCTCGACAAAGTACGGAACTCCAACCAGGCCTGTTGGCGAGATCAGTTTCCCAACTAACGAACTATATAGGTCGACAGAAAAGGTCATGGGCCGCTGGGAAGATTCGCAGTACTCGCATAAACCTAGTCCGTGATTCCTGAACTCTTGTGCGCTTTTCATGTTCTCGAAACGGCTGGATGCACGCAAGAGGATCCGCATAAAGCAATCGACTGCCAGAAAACAGAGGCCGATAACCTCGAAACAGCGCAACGGAAGAACCAGAGGATTGTTCGCCCGTGGTTGTTGGGCTAGAGCCGCAAAGAGTTGACTGTTTAGTTTTTCGAATGGATTGAACGGAGGCCAAAGAAATGTCAGTGAATATCACTCCCCTGCATGACCGAGTTTTGGTGCGCAGACTGGAAGAAGAAGAAACCGCGAAGGGCGGCATCATCATCCCCGATACGGCTAAGGAAAAGCCGCACGAGGGCGAAATAATCGCCATCGGTGCCGGCAAAGTGGAAAAAGGCCATCGTGTTCCGTTGGACGTGAAGGTGGGCGACCGGATTTTGTTCGGCAAATACACCGGCAACGACATCAAAATCGACGACCAGGAGTACCTGATCCTCCGCGAGGAGGAAATCCTGGCAAAAGTCGGCGGAATGACCAAATCAGCATCCGGCAAGAAGTAGTAGCAACTGCAATCCGAACGCTTTGGATGGAGTGGAAAGTTCGATCACCCAGGAGGGTGAAGTCTTATGGCAAAACAAATTGTAACTGGTGAGAATTCACGTCAGGCGATTTTGCGTGGCGTCAACATTCTGGCTGACGCTGTAAAGATCACGCTGGGCCCGAAGGGGCGTAATGCGGTGATCGAGAAGAAGTTCGGGGCACCGATCATCACTAAAGATGGCGTGACGGTGGCAAAGGAGATCGAGCTGAAGGACCCACTCGAGAACATGGGTGCACAGATGGTGCGCGAGGTTGCGTCCAAGACCTCGGATGTGGCGGGAGACGGCACCACGACCGCGACCGTGCTGGCCCAAGCAATCTTCCGTGAGGGCGCACGAACGGTTGCCGCAGGCGCGAACCCGATGGCGCTGAAGCGCGGCATCGATAAGGCCGTTGAAATTGCCGTGGGAGAGATCAAGAGGTTCTCGCGAGAAGTTAAGGGCGACATGATAGCGCAGGTGGGCACAATCAGTGCCAACACCGACAAGCAAATTGGCAGCATCATCGCTGAAGCTATGAAGAAGGTCGGCAAGGATGGTGTCATCACCGTCGAGGAATCCAAGACAATGGAGACGACCCTCGAAGTAGTCGAAGGCATGCAATTTGACCGTGGCTACCTCTCGCCCTACTTTGTGACCGACCCGGAGCGCATGGAGTGCATCCTGGAAGATGTCCGCATTCTGATCCACGAAAAGAAGATCAGCTCGATGAAGGACCTGCTGCCGTTGCTCGAACAGACGTCCAAAATGAGCAAACCGCTCCTCATCATTTCGGAGGACATTGAAGGCGAAGCCTTGGCCACCTTGGTCGTGAATAAGTTGCGCGGCACGCTGCAGTGTGCTGCCGTGAAAGCCCCCGGCTTCGGCGATCGCCGCAAGGCCATGCTCGAGGACATTGCCATTCTCACCGGTGGGAAGGCCATCACCGAGGACCTTGGCATCAAGCTCGAGAATGTGAAAATCGAGGAACTGGGCAAAGCCAAAAAGGTGACCATCGACAAGGACAACACAACGATCGTCTCGGGCGCTGGCAAGGCCAGCGAGATCGAAGGCCGAATCAAGCAACTCCGTGTGCAGATCGAAGAGACTACATCGGACTACGATAAAGAAAAGCTTCAGGAACGTCTGGCCAAACTCGTCGGCGGGGTCGCGATCATCAAGGTAGGTGCGGCAACCGAAACCGAGCTGAAGGAGAAGAAGGCTCGTGTCGAGGACGCCATGCACGCTACCCGTGCGGCAGTTGAAGAAGGCATAGTCTCCGGCGGTGGAACTGCTCTTCTGCGCTGCTTGCCGGCCTTGGAGAAGCTCAAGCTCCAGGACGATGAAGCCATCGGGGTGAACATCGTAAAGCGAGCGCTCGAAGAACCCATGCGCCAAATCGCCCAGAACGCCGGGCACGAAGGCGCGCTGGTTGTAGGACGCGTGCGCGAATCGAAGGAGGAAAACTTTGGCTTCAACGCGGAGACCGGTGAGTTCGGCGACCTGGTCAAGGCCGGTGTGATTGATCCAGTGAAGGTCACCCGTCTCGCACTCCAGAACGCTGCGTCCATCGTTTCTTTGATGCTTACCACAGAAGTACTGATCGCTGACTTTAAGGAAGAAGAAAAGGCGGCTGCCGCCGGTGCAGGAGGCTATGGCGGTGGTATGGGAGGGTCGTACTAAACCCTGGTTTGTTTGCGCCGCTGTTGCTTGCGAACGCTAAAAAGTGAACACAATCATGCGCTACTCCGATTGCCGGGAAGTATTGCGTTTCAAGCTCTTGCGAACTAGGTGATGAAGCCAACGGCGACAAGCCGGCAATGTGATTACGCCGCGGCCGCCGGACAGCTTCTGGTTCGGATTGCCACGCATCTCATGCTCCGGGCATCAAACCGGCGACCGATTGGCAAATCTCAGATCCGTATTCGCCACAAAATAGATCGTCCTATCGCGTACATTTACATTTGGATTACAAGGGAGAACTCTTGCAGCTGTCCGGTCTGTCCAATCTGCCTTCGTTCCGTCGAGAATGGGCTGTTCTCCTCGAGTGCGCCTCTGCCACATTTGATCTAATCTGAAATCCATCTTTCATGTGCAACACCAAAAGAGCCAACGCGCACTTCAGCCACTGCCAACACATGCGTTGTGCCTGGTAAAGCGCTAGCGTCACTCAGCAAATTGCCAGAGTCTTACTTCCTCTGCAGCTTACTCTCTGCGAGTTTCTCCGCTGTTTCTAGCGCTTCCGCTGCCTCCACCTTCACGTCCGGTTCCACACCGGTTCCTTCCCAGTCCGTCTTTGAGAAGGGATTGATCGCCCTCGCCTCGGGAATTCCCATTCCGAAGTGATCATCAATCCGATGAAAAACTCCCGCATGTGCGCTACCACGTGTCGTCTCACCTACCAGCGTCACACGTTTCAACATCTTCAGGTCATAGCAGAACTGCTCCGCCGCGGAAATAGTCGAGCCTGAAGACAGTACATATACCGGCTTGTCCGCGAGTCTGTTTCCTGCTACAGGTGAATGCGTCCACGACTCCAGCGTCGGACTTTCCCGCGGATCGTACATGTACTCCGGATGGTCGAACAGGTAGGCGGCGATCAGCAAGACCATGCTTGCGTAACCGCCGCGGTTCTCTCGCAAATCGAAAATCATCGCATCCGCATGGTTCAAAGAGGCCATCGCAGCCTTGGCCGCCGCCCCACATACCGAAGGATCGGGAAAACCATTGAGCTTCAGATAGCCAATATTGTGCGGCCGGATTTCGACCTTCCTGAACGTACAGTTGTCCTGCTCCAGCGCCTTTCGATAACGTGCCAGGTCCCCAGCTGTCGGTTCCGGCAAGAGATCAGGCAGAGGTTCATGGCTATAGACCACTTCGAGGTGCATATCATGACTCACATCCCTCATCTGCTTGGTCAGCAGATCGGCGAAGGCTCCGCCATCCGTTGCCTTGTCATAACCGCCGTTCTTCTCGTGCTCCAGCAGCGCCTCCGCAGTCTTCCGCGCCACCTCCGGATCAAAGTAGTGTTTCTTCAGATTGTCGATCACCGCGTTCATCAAGCGCTTCCGTTTCCCCGCATCCTGCTGTTGCTGAGGCGGCGCTTCATAAGATCGCGAGCTATTCGGTGGGCGGAACTCGTTCGATTGCGAATCGTTTGCCCTGATCTCGTACGCCATACCGCTCGACTTCATAGTGGCGCCTTCCGCATCAGGGAAAGACTGGGCCTGTCCGGTCGGCTGCCCCGAACCAGCAGGGCGCGAATGGGCTGCCTGTCCCCGTTGATGGACCAAAGCACTCAGTGGTCGAGGGATTCTGCCATGGCCGAGTAATATCGAGAACAAACTTAAGGCCATCACCGTGAGCCCACATCCAAAAATCAGCGCCCCAGGGCCGAGCGACTCGTCTACCAAAACAAAAAAGGCGGGCCCGCTCCCCAGACGCTCCCGGCCTCCGGCGCTGACGAGCGCTGGTCGCCCATAGCGATACTGGCGTGGGACCGAAATCACTAAATCGGCCAGCAGGTCAACCCACAGAAGAATTCGCGCAAAGAATCCTCTTTCATCGCGCGCGCGGTCGCGGAACAGTTGCAGCGCTTCGTCGCCGTACGCCTCGCGAAAATACGAAGGAAACAGACGCAAGAGGCAGGCGTATATCTTCTCAAACATAGTTCCCTCTTAAGATCTTCTTGGCCCGCGCGACGCGCAGCAAATCGGCAAGCCGTTCGGCCTCCGACCGTGCCAGTTTGCGTCCGCCCGAAGTCAGCCGGTAATAACGGCGCCGCTCCTGGCCGAGTTTTGCGTCTTCACGCCGGTCCAGCTCTTCGATTAGTTTGGCTTCCAGCAGGCTCTGGATGGAGCTGTAAAGAGTTCCCGGCCCCAGTCGCAAACGCCCTTCGGTCTGTTCCGCCACTTGCCGCATAATGCCGTAACCATGCAGATCTTCACTCGCGAGAGCGAGCAGAATCTGAAAGGCAGCCGAAGGCAATGGATCAAGTTTTCGTTTGGGCATAGTTGATCGATAATCAGTATATCGATGAACGACTATACGCCTGCTTCTCCAAAAAAACAACTCATTGGCGAATGTTGCGAATGTTGACACTCTCGAGCAAGCGCGTCTGGCGGTGGGTACCGTGCTGGACGAATTGAGCCAGCAGACCATCGAGATGATGCTATGCAGCGACACGAAGAAAGGCAATGCTGCGGCACCCAGGGTTCGCAAATTTGCTGGACTACCAAGGGGCGTGCAGGTGCGTCCCGGCCAGGTTTGGCTGCGGGAATATCCGCCTTGACAGCGCGGAATCTGCTGACTAGATTCGCATTGCTTCCGCCTTCGCCGGTTTCAGGCGAGCAAGGTGCCGGAAGGATGCTTGGCCGACATGTCCCAGGGCGTATTCATCTGCCATTCGAGTAAGGATAAAGCTGTAGCGGACGCCGTGTGCGCCACGCTGGAGCAACAGGGCGTTCGCTGCTGGATCGCGCCGAGAGACATCGCTCCGGGAGCGGAATGGGGCGAAGCCATTGTTTCGGCGATTCAGTCCAGCCGGGTGATGGTGCTGATTTTTTCGGCCAGCGCGAACGAGTCACCACAAATTCGGCGCGAAGTGGAGCTCGCGGTGCATGACAACGTGGTGATCGTGCCGATGCGGATCGAAAATGTGCTGCCGCAAAAGTCGCTGGAGTATTTTATCGGCGCGGTGCACTGGCTGGACGCGTTTGACAAGCCATTGGGAGGTTACCTGGAGAGTCTGGTTGGGGTGGTCAAAGGGATATTGGGCATGCCTGATTTGGCGCGGGAGGCGGTAGGTGACACCATGCCCGCGAAAAAGAAGGGCTCGCGATTCATTTGGCTCGGCGTTTTCGGCGGAATTGCCGCTCTTTTGCTCATGGTGCTGGTTCTATTTTCGTTGCGAGTGCGTGACGGTGCTGCGAAAGGCGCAGTGACGGGGAAGAGTGGTGGCGCGGAGCGAGCTGCCGCGGCGGTTCATCTGCGGAGCGAAAAACGGACCATATCTGTGGACGAGGCCAAAGTGATGGTGGTGACGCAGAAGTTTTTTCGCGCCGACTGGAACGCGGGCGGTAAAGGATTGGCACATCAGTATGAAACGAAGGCGGTGCAGAATGTGCTTGTGGTGGTGGACCACGCCACGGGCCTGATGTGGCAACGAGGCGGATCGGGAGATATTGTGCAGGGAGGGATGAAGGGCGCAGACGAGTACGTGATTGGGCTGAACACCAAAAAATTTGCGGGTTTTGACGATTGGCGACTTCCCACGCTGGAAGAAGCTATGTCGCTAATGACCTCGCCAGAAAAGGGGCAGCCGGGAGAGGTAAATGACGGGGACGATCATATCGTCAAAGGGGTGGATCACATTGATGGTTCGTTTGAGAATTCCGCGGCGCCTTTTTTGTGGACTTCCGATCTGCAATCACCTGCGCGCGGTTGGGTGGTGTACTTCTGGGATGGGATTTGCGATTTGGAGAGTCTGGAGTTCAATGCTTATGTGCGGGCGGTGCGGTCTTTGAAGAGTGGGAACGATTGATTTGGCGGGAAGAGTTTCAGCGATCGAGGGTCGGCCTGTAGGGCTGTAGAAGTCTTTTAGTCGTTCTCGCACAAGCTGAAATCGACGTGGCCGTCAAGCAATCGCAGCAAGTGATCGGTAGGGATTTGGTCTTCCAAGCGGAAATAGTAAAACAACGTCTCTGTCCGACTCTGTTGACCCATCATCGGCGCTGTTCCTCCCTGCTTACCCAGTAGCACAACAGAGGCTAGGCAACCCGAATAAAATCTGCTCGAGTTTTTCAACAGACGCAGTTTTTTTCGTGCAGTAACGGGACTCGATTCACACCGCTTGCCAAGTCAACATACAGGTCGATTTGACGGTGGCTGTAACCTCGATGCCGGGATTCGGGTATGGCAATCGCAGATCAGTATCCTCCACAAAATAGATGGTCCAATCGCGTACACTATAGTTGGATCACTACGGAGAACTCTTTGCCGCCATCCGGCCTATCCGATCTGACTTCGTTTCGTAGAGAGTGGGCAGTGCTCCTCGGGTGCGCCTCTGCCACATTTGACGACCGGAGGCTGGTGGAGCTGTGTTTTGTGCTTTCGCCGGTCTACGGCCGGGCTGGGCTTTCCAGCGCTTCATCCACCGCGAAGTACGTCGCGATCGCGGCCACCGTCACCACCATGATCAGGAATCGGCTGCGCCCGGCCGCCAGTGGGCCCTTGCCCTTTCCTCCGCCGCCCGCTCCTGCCGGCCCCTGCGCCATTTCAGGATCCAGATACACGTGGTAGGCCTTGCCATCTTCGACCTAAGATCTCTTCTCGATGAGATAACGGTCCATCCACTCGAGAATGAGTTTCCTCATCTCTGGTAACTCTACGTGAGCCGAATCGAACAATTCAATGCGGCAATCCTGCTCCTTTCCATATTGGCGATAGAGTGGAAGCAGTCGATTGCGAATCTTCTCAACACCGAGAGGCGGGGTCAAAGCATCTTGTCGACCATTCACGCTCAAGCGAGGCCGAGGCACGATCAATTCGTTGATCTCTGGCGTCTGGAAGTGCTTCAGCAGAGAAGGCACGTAGTAATAAATTCCATGTTCGTGTAGGGCCCGAGCGTTTATCAGTTCTTGGTAATCAGTAAGACAGCAAACGTCCAGGCACAAGCGAACACGTGGATCGAGAGCCGCAAGCCACCAGGCTTTGGTTGCGCCCATCGACATTCCGAGTACGCCCAGACGTTGGGGATCGACCTCTGGACGTCTGGCCAGATACTCAAGGGCGCGGAGTTCGTCGAACATCATCATTCCGAAGAGCACGTGTCCGTTCCACAACATGAGCTTGAACGTATCTTGCTCGCCTTTCCCTCCATCAGTTTCGTGTTTGCGCTCGCCGAAGCACCAGCTGTCAATGGCGAGCGTCACCAAGCCTTTTTCAGCACAGACAGGGGCATAGGCGGGCTGCACATCAACACCTCGCAGAAGTTGTTCCTTTCCGAGGTCATACATCCCGCCGTGCCAATGAATGTAAAGAAGACCTGGAGCAGGTGACTGGTGCTTTTCGGGGATCAACAGGAGCGCTGGAACAGGCTCGATGCCGTTCAAATCGAGAACGAGGCGTTGGAGGGTATAGCCCTGGTGCTTTTCCGTGCCCAGCAATTTTGGCATTGCTGTCTGGTGCTGCCATGGCAGATCACCAAGCAAACTCCAAAGTTGCTTTCGTCTGCGGTCCTGATGCAAAGCGAAGGTCTCAGCTGGCTCAACCTGATTCGTCGCGGGTAAAAGACCTCGCCGTGTTGTGCTCCAGGCCACTGCGGCTGCGCTGCTTTGCACGAATTCCCGTCTGGTTATTGGCGCCATCGTTGTTCCCGGCGAGCCGCGACGGAAGCTAGAATCTGTTGAAAGCGGGGGTGGTTGTGAACGCCCTCGAGCATGGGGTCTCGTTGAAACCATTCTACGCGTTCGTCGCCGCCGTTCACTGCGCGTTTGGCTTCGCGCCTAAACCGCTCAAGCGAAAGAGAATCGTGTGCTAAATGTTCGGGTAAGAATTTCAGCGCAACTTTGCGATGCAGACGGGTGTCTTCGGCCTCGTAGACAACACCCATCCCCCCACCGCCCAGCCTCTTCACGATGCGGTAGTGGGAAAGCTCTCGTCCGATGAGGGAGTCCAAGGATTCGGACTGGTTCGGCATGGGAAGTTCTCCTTCCCATTCACCTTCTATGGCGAAGCATATGCCTGCATCGCATAATCCCTTGGTGATAGCCATCACAGACCGTGGCCGCCACAGAGGAGGGCGGCCATTTCGATTCAGCTTTCTGCGATTGCTTACATTTTTATTGGCGACTGATGACTCGCAACGCATTGCCACTTTCCGCCCGGCATCTTCACCCATGTATCGGTCCATTGGACATTGAAGTCAATTATTTTGCCAGAAGGGTCCTTCATCTTCCCCTTCTCGATTCCTATCGCTATTGCCGCGTCGCCATACACTATGACTTTCGTTTCGAAGTTCGCGGCACTGTCCTTCACGAAGGATTTTACTTCCGCCAGCCCTTCGGCTTTGCCAGTGACTTTGCCATCCAATGAAGTATTGACAAATTTGTCGGCCAGTAGAGGTGCGAGCAAGTCAGGATTATTTGTGTTTTGAGCCTGAAGCCATTGTTCTTCTAGTGCCGCGACAGCTTTCTCAGTCTCGCCGCTTGTTTGGGCTTGCGACCACGCGGCGCTCCCCAGCGAAATCAAAGCAATTAAGCACCACAATATTGTTCTCTTCATAACCATCTCCTCAGATTTTGCGATTTTCCAAACTCTTTTCGGAGGTCCTGTGGTCCGTATGCGATTTGATTGGATACCCACGGCAGGGAGATGTCAATCAGGATCCCTCGGTACCAAACGGACGAAACTTGAGCGTGAAGCAACCAAGCCAAACAGGTGCCAATGACAGGGAAATCAGCGCAGCAGTTGCAGCGGCATCCTCACCATCGAAACGGCAGGAAGGAGCGCGTCATCGTTCCTTTTTGGCAACTGCTACTCTATGTCGTTCTGAGTGTTTTACCTATATTAACCGCTCAGACTAGTTGAGGTTATCCGCTTACTTGGCTGAGTGCGGACAGGGCGAAGGTGTACCTTGTCACATCCTTAGGGAAGACCAAACATTAAGTCTCAACGGAAACGGGACGTGAGTATTGGGATTTGCCCGCACCACTATCCTCATTGATCACCCCGCTTTTTGAGACAGCCGCGAAGTTGAATCCGAGAAGCTTCATCAATTGCGGACAAAAACCCACAAATTGGAAGTGCGTGTAGACTTGGGCAGGCACTTAGTTGGATCTATTCAAAACACGCGGCTATTTGATACCCACAAGCCGAGATTTACCACGTGGATGTTATGACGCCAGCATTGACGTGGACAAAACAAGCGATTACGGTCCGGTAACGGGTCACATTATCCTTTTTGCTCGGCTCCCCAAGAGGAAATACCAAATACAAAGAATTCTTTGGATCGCTCTTATCGTAGTCGTTGTGGCCATTACAGCGCCCAACGCCAACGCGGATTCGCTCGTCAGCATGCCCGGCGCTCGCTGACGAGATGAATCGACCCTGGAAATTTAACTCCCGGTTTCTGGCCCGCCGGGATTGAGCAAATATTGCCACAATCTTTCGCCTTCTGCGTCTTCTAGACGCTGACCATACTTGAAACAGGCATAGGTCGCAAGAGTCACCAGACCTCCACCAGCGGTCCATATAAGAAGGTATGTTAGTTCCATGATTCAATTCCTCTTTCTTGGTGCGACGGACACGACGGAGTTACGCCCGTTGTCGAATGTGTTTTCTTTACGAAACTTAAAGTGGAGTCCGATGTCTTTTGCCTCTACCAGTCGGACTGCCTCTTCAATGGGAGAGGTTAGATGGGCTGCCCCGCAAAACCCATAGTGAAGCAGTACCCGTAAAAATGGTGGCCCACTCCATCTCGTTGGTAGTACGAAAGTGCTGGAACTGAGATTCCTTGGCACCTGGACAAAGTACTGTTCGGGCGATGTGCGAGCCGTGTTTGAGTTTTTTCACCTTTCGCGAATAATCTCGGCATGGTGTTGCAATTCTTGAAAGCGTACAGATACTAGGAAACATCGAAGCGGCAAAAAATAAGAAAGAGTCTTGATTCCTTCGCCCTGTTTTGCTAACCGGAAACACTGCCCAGCGCGTCCGTTTCAACTTAGGGCAACGCTGGCCCCACGGTCAGTACTTCGGGTGCCGCACCTCGAGTAGGATTTAGTCACCGCTCTCCCGAGGGCTCTTTGAATGAATGAAACTCCGACGCAAAAAGCCGAACCCCCACGCGCCTCGGCACCCGCCGGTCCCATCATGGCCACCTTCAATCGTGTGGTCCAGTTAATCCCACCCAAGGCGCGGCTGGCAGTACTTACGGGATTACTGGTCTTAGTCGGCTTGGCCGTTTACACATCCCTTTTCGGCGGTTCTGCCACTCTCAATCTAATTTGCCGTCATGATCTTCGCAGCGCCGACATATCCGTGTCCATTGACGGCAGAACAACCTACACGGACCACATTTCCGCGAGTCCAAAAAAGCTCTTCGCCATCCTCGGGAAGAGAGGCGAGACGTTCTCCAAATCACTGAGAGTTCCTTCAGGGGAACACGTGGTGCAGGTGCATTTGAGTTCGCCAACGGATGGGTTCGATCAGACCAAACAGCGCGAGCTAAATCTTCTTCCCGGGAACGAGACCACCCTACGTATAGATGCCCAGCGAAATGGAATGTCTCTGGTGTATCCAGGTCCGGTAACGGCTCCGACAAAAAATCTCGGGTCTGCCTTTCCCGACTCATTGCGGTCGATCCTGGTTACCCTGCTTGGATCTGCGGTGTCGGCGGCTATTGGCTTTGCCGTGCAGGAATTTCTGCGGTCTAGGAAGGCAGCCTAGCCGGTGGACTTCAGCGATCCTCGGTAAGTCGAGTAGCTGGGCGCGCCGTGAAAAGGCTGTGGTTCACATTGGGGGTATCAATTAGCGATAAATTCATAAGGCGAACTAGACGCCACTTCGAGGAACCCGAATTCTGTCATAAATGAGCAGCCCGGGGCCAAAGGACAGCGTCAAGGTTGAAACCCTTGTCTCCCAGGCCCAAGATCACGAACATGTCGAGCGGCAAGGTACATGTGGGTTTAGGTTGGAAGACTTAAAATTCGTGTTTTTGGGACTTTTGGGGACCTATTAAAACAACCCTGGGCGTCTCTGCAGCGGTTCAAGAGGGGTTTTTGCGTTGGGGCAACGGGTGCAATAGGGTTTTCGGGTTGCAACCGAGAGAACGGTTGTTTGTCAAAATTTAACGGAATGGGGCCGAAGCGCCGCGCTCTCACGTTTATGGTATTTATCGATTCAGCCGGGATATTGGCGTCCAATTATTCAGCCACTCCGAAAAGTCGCGTTGTTTGTCTTTATAGCTCCCATACAATATTCGAAGTTGCTCATCCATCCGTAGCCCTCTCGTCTCGAAGCACCTTTCGCACGCTGTGGCGCATAAATATGTCTGGTACAGCCTCTGTTGCTTTGCGCCTCTTCCGTTAACACTGACCGTTAGGCCAGTAGACTCCGCGCAAAAGATCCGTCTAGAATGGCTCATCGTCCACATTCAGAAACTCTGAAGGAGCTTTAATGAAGAAACAGAAGGGCTTTTCTCTCATCGAATTGCTGATCGTCGTGGCGATCATTTTGATCATCGCGGCCATAGCCATCCCGAATTTGCTCAAGGCGCGCATTTCGGCGAACGAGTCTTCCGCAGTCGGCTCGATCCGCACCTTGACGACGGCGAACGTTCAGTACGCCGCTCAGTGTCCGGCCAATGGTTTCCCAGCAGCGCTGGCGAACCTGGGTCCTGGCGCAGGTACTTGCGCGACGGCAGGTATCATTGACGCGGTGCTGGTGACGGGCACGAAGAGCGGCTACAACTTCACGTACACCGCTGGCGCTGCCAACGCCGCAGGCGTTGTCTCTACCTACACGATTTTGGCTCTCCCGCTGAACGTCGGCGTGACCGGACAGCGTGCGTTCTGCTCGGCAGAAGATGGCGTTATCCACTACAACCAGGGCGGCGCGGCTTGCAACTCCGGCGTCGGCGGCGACCCGGCCCTGCAATAAACTGAAACTTCCTTGAGAATTGTGGGGAGAGAGCGTGTCGTGCTTTCCCCCTTTTCTATGTACAACCGATAAATCTGCTAATACGTCCAGCATACATGCACTGTAGTAAATTCGTAGTAGCTCATGGTTCAGAAACCATCAAATCCGATACAAACGAGGCAAATCCTCCGCGTTGTAACTGCTTGAGGAATATAGTAGAGTCCGATATTTTCAGAACGGGTCAGAAGAGTGGTCAGGTTTGCTAAACCGTTGTAGGGGCCAAAACTTGTACCGGGGGTTCGAATCCCCCCTCTGCCAGATTCATGGAATGAACCATCTAGCACGAAACTCTGCCTTCTTACTGCATCCGCACCGGAAGAACAAACCCGCACTTGTATTACATTCGTAGGTGCAACCTGCTTCGCTTGATGAAAACCGGTGGGCTTGCGCACTTGATGTCACTCGGAAACCCTTCGAGCAAAATGGCCGGAGGAGAAGTAGCTCCAGAACTCCTCTCAGACGACTCGCTGCTTAATTCCTCGGCGTCAGATACTGGCCCAAGGCGACTATCTTCTTGGAAGCGTCGACCTGATTATTTTTGGCGAGGTATGGCTGGATTAGAAGCAGAATGCACACCGTGCATGCCCGGAGTACTTCGATGATTTCCCCGTCCTTGTAAGACGGATTGAGCTGATCCCCAGTCCACCTTCGACCGAGTTGGAGAATCCCCGTGTGGGTATAACTGTTCAATGTAGTCCAGGTTCGCGCTTTGAAATCGTGAAAGAAATCGATTCCCTGCGAAGCGTCGATTGCATCGGACATCTCACCAAATGTGAGGTCAATCCCGTCTTTTTGTATGAACTGTGTTACCTACGCTGGCGAAGCGCAGCACGTAAACCAAGCTCCCCGTACGAGGATTTCGACGACATATCGGGCTTCCATCCCTTTGGCCAGCCCCCTGTTGGGTTAGAGTCAGGGCAGGTCGTCTCCACACCGGAACCCGGGGCTGTGGCTTTGCTCGGCACAGCGCTCTTAGGCTTGGGACTCTCGCAGTTGAGACGGCGCTCAGATCCTCGCGCATAAGGTCCGGACTAGACGCGTTTCCAAAGCTTCGCGGGCGAACGGGACAGGCGCTCAGCGTCAGAGTCTCGTTCGATTGACAAAGCCCCAGGTGGCGAGTGGTCCTGGGGCTTTCTTCTTGTGCAAACTTCAGTAACGATCATTCAACGGTTGCGGTGGAACCGGTGGCAAAGTTATGCCCGACATCCGTCAGCACCAGCGGGCCCAAGACCAAAAACGCCGGAGTGGTGACATAGGCCGCCAAACACAACAGTCCGCCCCACGGGCCGCCCACTTCCGCAGCATAGCGATAGATGAACACGCCCAAAATCAAGGTCAGCAGCAGCATGGGAACACGGACCCAGAACACCGTGGAATAGGGATCGTTCCAACGGAGCGCGAGGGCGTGGCCCCAAGACCACTCGCCCAGCATATTGCCCCAGCCATGCCCGCTGACGGCCCAGGACACGTCTGAGTAATCGGCGTGGACTCCACGGAGGACCAACGGACAAATCAGAAAGAAATCAGACTACTCGCGAGCCGACCGTCCATTAATGAGTCGGCCCAAACACTAGGAATACATTAGTGAGACTTTGCCGGAGGGGCCCGGATGGTTCAATCGCAGCCGCGCGACGTAGTTGCGGCCGGCGAAGAGCTTGTAATTGATGGCCGCATTTCGTTCGTCCCCACTATCGTCGTCACCAGCGAGATATCGAGGTGACCCATTGATATCCTCGAATAGCACGAGCGTCGCATCTGTTCCACCTTTCGTCTCGACCGTGTATTTGCGGGACTCTACCGGCTTGATCAGAAAATTGGCCTGCTTGCTCGCCGCCAGGCTCAGCACAGCAGGCTTGAACGCATGAAGCGTAGGCAGTGATTTTGGCATCGCTGGATACCACTTCAAAGCCCACTCCTTGTCAGGCGGCGACAGAGTTCCGGGTGGAGTCAGGCCGGTCACATCATATGGCGGCGGTGCGGCGATTAGACCGGGCTCGAACTCATATTCCATGATCGAGTCGGGGTCCCACTTTGAGCCCTGCACCTGGTTCGGATCGAGCTTTTCCAAAATGTTGTGAAAGGTTGTCTGGTGGTCCCAACTGTTCGGTGGTTTCCCAAGCGAGTCGTAGACAGCCTGTTCATTCCACTTTATACCGGCGAACGGGTTTTGGTGCTCATGCTCCATCCCGAACACGTGGCCGAGTTCGTGGAGCGCAGTGCCGCTGCCATAGGGTGTCGTGAGGTCCCACCCATACACGGTGGTCGGCTCGGTCAATGAATCCTTCAACACATCGCGGCCGACCGACGAAGCAGAAGAGCCGTCGGCGACCGAATAACCGATTCTCACCTCCGCCTCACTTAGCTGTGTCACCTCTTTGAATTCCAGGCCGATCCCTATTGCTTTCCATTTTTTGAACGCCGCGCGAACCGCACCCACTTGTTTTGCGGGCACTGCGAAATGCCCTTTTGTGAAAAAACAGTAATGTAGAACTGTTCCATTTACCCATTTCGAACTCGTGGAGATAATAGCCGCCGCCCGACGTGGATCGGCCATAACGGCAGGGCGAAGTTGGGGAACCGTACGGGGGAGCATTCGGCAAAACGGTCTGCTCTGCCCAGTCAGCTTCTTCTGAGATGATCGGCTGGAATTGGACGGCGGCATTTTACCTCCTTTGTGCAATAACCTGGTTGATGAAGCAGCTCTATAGTTTAGTGATGCACATTACACTTAGTTCTTTTAAACTGCCACAGATTTTTCAGGTACCCCATTAATTCGACATAAAGCAAAAATCGATGCCTTTGGAAACCGCAACAATTCGTGGGGAATCGAAACGGGAGGGCCGATGGCAACATTCATTCGCAAAGACGCATGGAAATTGTCAGCCATTTCAACGTGGGTAAGCTATGGTGATGTCGTCCTCACTCAGGAATCATCTACCCTCGAAACTCTTCGCCTTGCGCTCAATCATTTCGGCAGACGCCACATCTGGTTGGCGCATTGGCACAGATGAGAGGACGACGCCACGCTCGGAATTTGATGGAATCGCGAAGGACTGCGATGTGGTCGTCTATGGTGGTGAGCGAAATCCACGGCCTGAGCCGCGGCGATTGGCTGTTAAATACTGTTCGAGCTTGTCCAGGGGACGCGACGACCTGAAACTCATGGGCGTCGGCATTTTGGACTTCTCGAATGATCAAGCCGCGCAGTTGTGCGCCACACTCAAGCGCCGTGCCGGACAGCAGGAGGTCGCGCAGACTGTGGAATTGTCGGCGAGTAGGTGACCAAATGCCTAATAAACGAATCACGCGGAAAAGTGAAGTGTTGAGACTGTCGATTTTTGGTAACGCGAATATTATTTAGGAGTTCAACGCGTTGCCAAGTAGCGTTGAGTTGCTCCGCAGATGGCGAAGCAATACCAGCACCTAATTGAAATTGTAGCCAATTTCCCAAAGGAACTGGTGATTGCCCGTCGATACGCCTGAGTTTCCGATCTGATAAGCAGCGTAAAGCGTAAGTTTTGAGTTGAGTTTTATTATAGCGCCAGGATTTACATACCCGACGGCAATGTTGCCTGTGTACCACTCGGCTGCGAGCGTCAAGCGATTGCTAACTCTCTGCTCGAAAGTGAACTGTCCACCAGCGCGATTGGCGCTTGCGACAACGTTTCGCGTAAAGTCGTATCCGCCAATGCCAATTCGCGTGCCATGTTTCCACTCTTTCGCAAAGGATGCGTAAAAATAGTTTCCCGCTTCATAGGTCCGGTTGCGGACCGGAAGAAACAGGTCATCCCCAACATAAAAGGACCATCCCGAGGTCTTGCCCTGCCAGAGCCGCCACTTCACCGTAGGGGAAATGTCGAGTTGGTCCAAAGTGGGCGCACTGAGCCCGTTGAAATTTATTCCTGCTTCGATTCGGTGTCCAATGCCAACAACGACGCGTGGTGTAAACGTGGCCAGGGGATCAACTGCGCGTAGAGTGCCGTCTAGTTCACCGTAGACCTTTCCTTTGTCCAGAACATCCGCACTGGGAACGTCGAATACGGTTTCTTGCCCGTAGGCGTCGCAAACTGGGAAGAGGAATAGAAGAAGCAACAAAACCTTGAATAACCTGATTTCGTGAACTGGAAACAAGGTGATTCAGGATAACCCGACTAGATATCCGTTGCCCACAAACATGTGATTTTGGCCGACGCAAATAGGTGAAGCTCGATCTCCTAGAATGAGTGAGTTGCAAGCGCGGAGACACGGAGGTTTTTGGGCTGCTAAAATATCTCATTGTTCTTATCTTTCTTTCCAATCTCGCGTACCATTCCCCACTTCCCCGAGCGTCGTTTCTGGGGAGCTTCCCAGTTGACCATCCGGGAGTTGATCATTTCGGTCAACACTGGCGCGTTTGAACGGGAGCAATCTGCCAGCCCGGAGCCATTACTTCCGGTTTGCCCGTGATTCGCTCAGAATCGCCGGACATAAGCTAATTTGACTGTAGGAATCGCCGGGCAGTTTTTGTAAACGTTTCGTTGTCCAGCTCTTGACGGCACAATGTGCAAAAACGACAAAGATCGGGGGAACGCTCAGAGTCGGGCGGATTGGTCTAGGAGCGTTCGATCTGGGGCCTCGACTGAGCTCCTAGCGGTTCGCGGAAAGGATCCATCGGAATCGGCGCGTACTCGACCTCGATGATCTCGAGATGCTCCGTCTTTGCTGGCGCGCGCAGGTCCACGCGGTCGCCGGGGCTCGCCTTCATCAGCGCATTGGCGAGAGGTGAGCGCCAGCTGATGTAGCCGCGGTCGAGGTCCACCTCGTCGATGCCGACGATCGAGACGACGTGTTCGAGGCCGGCGGCGTCCTTGTAGGTCACGGTTGCGCCGAAGAACACGCGCGTAGCGGCTGACCCTGGCCGCGGAGCGACGGGATCGACGACCACGGCCGCGTCAATACGTTTCGTGAGAAAGCGAATCCGAGAATCGATCTGGCCTAACCGTCGTTTGCCGTAGAGGTAGTCGGCGTTTTCACTACGGTCCCCGTTACTAGCAGCCCACGCTACGACCTCCACCACCGCGGGCCGCTCGCGACTCAGTAGGAACAGATGCTCGTCTTTCAGCCGCTGCAACCCGGCGGGCGTGATGTAGTTTTTGAGCGTCGGCCCCGCTTCCTCGCGCACCGGTCCTCGGAGCGGCCGCTTTTTTTGCATTTGCCAATCTGCCATGGAATTTCGTGTACTTGTGGGTGACCCAATCTCGGAAAGTCCGCGCCTCGGTCCCGATAATTCCTCGCACGGTGAACGTGACGTACGGGGGCTAGATGTCGAATGATACATCGGTCTTAGCTGTGGCACTCTTAGAAAGTGCGGTGACGCGTCCGATTGCATATCAAGGCGAAGAAGTATGCGGTTCACCTAAGCGATGAGCCGATGAAGTGCCCATTTCCAACGAATTGTTTGTGTTCGACCTGTAGGCTCACAATGAATCCGGCGGATGGTCGCTAGCCTTACCTTATCGGATTACGGAAGGGGTACCCGTTACTCGGGATAAAGAATTGACAAGATGACTATCGGAGCAGGGGTCGTCCCCAGCACTCGAATTGTGGAATCTTACGGTTACTGAGGCTTGATCCCAGCGGCGTTAATGATACGCGCAGCGCTTTCACTCTCGCTCTGGACAAAGCGCGCAAACTCAGGCTGCGTCATTCTCATTGGATCGGCCCCGTGCTTCGCGAGCCAGTCGCGTATATCCGGTGCCGCCAGAACGCGGGCGATGTCCGTCGCCAGTTTGTCCACCACTTTGGCCGGAGTGCCGGCGCGCACCCACACGCCATACCAAATCGGGCAATCAAACTCGGGAACGCCGGCCTCAGCGATCGTCGGCACCTCTGGTAGCAAGGGCGAGCGCCTTTTGGTCGTTACGCCCAGCGCGTGCAGCCTGCCCGCACGGATGTCGGCCTCGGCGTAAGAGACAGGAGAAATCAGGTAAGTGGTACGCCCTGCGACCGTATCAGCGATCGCTTTGGGCATTGTGTCGCCAGGCACATGTACGGCCTTGATGCCCGCCTCTAGATTGAATTTCTCGGCCTCCAAGTGCGTGCCGGTGCCAATGCCAGCCGAGCCGAACCTCAGCTCGCCCGGTTTGGCCTTCGCTGCAGCAATGAGATCGCGGACTGAGGTGATGCCTGACGACGTACTTGCCACCAGCACATAGGGTTGGCTGGTGAGTGGAGCAACCGGAATGAAATCGTTCAAGGGGTCATACGGCAGATTCTTCAACAGCGCGGCGCTGTACGGCTGAGCGCTGGTGTTGACCAGCAACGTGTACCCATCAGCGGCGACTTCGCAACCAGAGCGGGAGCCGCTGTACTCCCCGCGCCGGGTTGGTTCTCTACTGTCACAGGCTGGCCCCATAGTTCCGTTAGCTTCGGACTAATGACGCGAGATATCAAGTCGGGTCCACCACCAGCACCGAAGGGTTCGATTATCCGCACGGGCTTCGAGGGATAATCTACTGAACCTTGCAGTACAGCCAGCAAACACAGAAGTCCAAAAGCTATTCGAGCTGACATGATTCACCACCTAAAGGATTACTTCGTCACGACCGTAACGGACTCGAGATTTGGAGGAATTGTAACTCAGCGAACGGTGGTTGGGGAAAATCGCGACTGCACTCACAACCCTAGAATCGGCCGACCAGTTGGTGTGTTGTCGCAAGCCGGAAGTAATTCGGTTGCTTCCGCATAGCTCGTCAATCGGCCACCAGTGAATCGCAGAATGTGACCGCATTAGCTGTGTGCAGGCGGCGCGAGGACGCCTAATCTCGAGGTTCTGCTTCCAGTACTACACTTTCGGCAAGTCGCGCAGCGCTCGCTCAAGATCGGTCCAAAGGTCCTCGACGGCCTCGATACCCACGCTCAGCCGCAGCAGCGCCGGAGGCAGGTGCTCCTGCCCAGGAATGCTGGCCCGCCGTTCGATGGTGGACTCGACCGCGCCGAGACTGGTGGCGTGTTGGATGAGCTGCAGTCCAGCGCACACGGCGTCGGCGGCGGAGGCGTCACCACGCACGTCGAACGAGATAATCGTGCCGAAGCCCTTGAGTTGGCGTCGCGCGGCCTCGTGAGTTGAGTGGCTCGCCAGGCCGGGGTAGCGCGTCAGAGTGACGTTTGGGTGCTGCGCGAGGCGCTCGGCCAGTGTCATTGCATTGCGCTGCGCACGCTCCAGCCGCAGTGCCAGCGTCCTAGCCCCACGGACCGCGAGAAACGTTTCGAGTGCGCCGGGTGTTGCACCCGCGAACTCCCGGGCCTGCCGCAGCGCCGCCAGCAGGTTCGCGTCGCGCACGGTCACGACGCCGGTGAGTAGGTCCGAGTGTCCACCGATGAACTTCGTCGCCGATTGCATGGCCACGTCGGCCCCGAGAGCAAGTGGACGCTGATTCAGCGGCGTCGCGAAGGTGTTGTCCACGCCCAAGATCGCGCCACGCTTCCGCGGCGCGGCGCAGATGACGTCCACGTCAGCCACCGTCAGCAGTGGGTTGGAAGGCGACTCCAGCCAAATCAAGTCGGCCACACCGCACATCTCGATCCAGCAAGCGGTGTCGGCCACGGCGACGCGATGCACGGTCCACCGGCCGCGGCTTTGGCCAGCTTTGGCGAGTCCCGCGACAGCCTGGTAGCAGTCGTCCGGCAGGGCCACGACCGACCCTGTGGGGAGTTGATCGAAAATCGCCGCGATCCCCGCCATGCCGGAGGCGAAGGAGACCGAAGAGCCACCTTCGAGGCCGCCGACGATCTCTTCCAGTGCCTCCCAGCCCGGCGTGCCGTCGTCGCGAGCGTACGCGCGGTGCTCGCCCAGCACGAAGTTCGACGCCGGGCTTGGCGGCACGTTCAGCGGCGAGCCCGGGCGCCGGTCCCTTCCTGCCGAGACCAGCCACGATTCGACCGAACCTGGATCACCCGCGTTGTGCCCTATCGTATCCCTCGATGTCATTGCTCGATCTTAGCGAATAACCCCTTCGCTGGGAAACACGACCATTGATGACCTGGACCGTTGGGCCACGGGTGTATCGTCGGCAATCCGGAAGTTATCCCCAAACGCGCGTTGTGGGAGATTTGCTAGACGAGCACTACCGATCCGCGTTTCCACCGATGGCCCATAAACATTGTTTTCGTGCAATAACGGGGCTCGATTCACACCGCTTGCCAAGTCAACATAGAGGTCGATTTGGCGGTGGCTGTAACCTCGATGCCGGGATTTGGGTGTGGCAATCTCAGATCAGTATCCTCCACAAAATCGTCCAATCGCGTGCACTACAGCTGGATCACTACGGAGAATTCTTTGCCGCTATCCGGTCAATCCGATCTGACTTCGTTTCGTAGAGAGTGGGCAGTGCTCCTCGGGTGCGCCTCTGCCACATTTGATCTAATCTGAAATCCATCTTTCATGCGCAACACCAAAAGAGCCATCGCGCATTTCAGCCACTGACCACTTCTCTTCTCTAATTGGGTTTGTGCTTTCGCCGGTTTACGGCCGATAGGGGCTTTCCAGCGCTTCATCCACCGCGAAGTACGTCGCGATCGCGGCCACCGTCACCACCGCGATCAGGAATCGGCTGCGCCCGGCCGCCAGTGGGCCCTTGCCATGTCCGCCGCCCGCTCCTGAGGGACCTTGGGCTGCCGCCATATCCGGATCCAGGTAAACGTGGTACGCCTTTCCTGCTTCAATTGTCTGCGTCTCGCCGTCCACCGTTACTGCCAGCGGACCAGTTGCCCTACGCACAAAGAGTTCTTTCCATTCACTTGGTGACCAGGGCCTAACTTCTCGTAGTGACTTCACCTTGGACAAGAAGTCCTAATTCGTCTTCGGGAATGGTAAATTCCGTTTTCCCGCAATTGAGGCACACCAATAGTTCAGGAAATACCAGGACGGGGAGTTGGTGTGCATTTTTCAGTCCTTGAAAATGGATGCTGACTTCCGCGAGAAACTTTCCCTGATTGACTGATCCGCAAGACTTACAGGCCATACTCCTCTGCTCGCCGCTCCTGATTTACGATGCACTATTCTACTCGGGTTCTCCGAGTGGTTGCCCAGCTCCTGATTACCGGACAAGTTCGTACCAGAACGCGAAATATCGGGCAAACGAGTTATCGGGCAGTGGTCGTGAACTTGGCTGGTATTTCCGTGCGGCGGGGACTCAGACTGTCCTTCAGGTTCGCCCAACTCTTAAAGCCATAGCGCCGGGCTACGATGTACTGGGCGTCGGCAAGCCTCGCATGGGAATTGCCCTCGACGACATCAGAGTGTCGGTACAGTCTGGTTGTAGCGAAATCGTTTTGTTGTAGAGCGCGCAACAATCCTCTTGCTTCCTTCTGGATTGCTTGGAGATCCTGACGCATCATGGTGCCTTTTCTACGCTCCTGTAAAGTCGGTCCACTGCCGAGCAACCCTGCGTAGCTTGGGATCTCCCGCCCGAGACATCCCAAGAACTTTGCTGCCTCTCGAAAAACGTGCTTATTGATTCGACGGTACAGCCAAGATTTCCGCGCAGGATTGCCCGAAAGTGGACCATGAGGGATGGCCATTCGGGCAATCCTGAGTGATCGAGGCATTGCACGGAGCACAATACACTGATCAATGCTTCTGAATGCTAACGAATCTGCTATAGCAAAGAAACTGTTAGTTCTTACAGTCTTTGTAAGATACTAGGAAAATCTCCGGCTGAAATAGCTTCAGAACGGATTTGGCTAAGTCCGAGCAGGATTCTGTTTTGACCGGCCACACCGTGTGCTCGGTTGCTGGACACCTGGGCCCAGCGATTGGGGTTTTCATCGCCGCAACGAAGCCTATCAGTTCCGAAAACAGCAAACCAGAACGGCGGTCAAATGGTGACCATAGTTCTATCTGGGACTCGTGGCCCATGGCTCTTTCTGGTTGTCCGAGGGGGCCTAGCGTGTCTCGAGTGCGACAACGCAATAACATGCGCTGCGAAGTACATTTGGGATTTAAAATGCTTTGGAGGCTCCGCGCCCTGTCAATCATATTTCTCGGACTTCATCGAGGTCAATCCGAACAATTTCGCCGTTCTTCAACTCATTGAAATTAGATCGGCACCAATCTCGGATGTCCGTCACGACGCCGACGCGCGTGCTCTGTGTTGCGGTAATTTCTATAATAGATTTGCGCTTGTCACCGCCGATAAGTCTGACTTCGTAACGTTGGAAATCTCCATTCCAACCTACGAATTCTACGAAGAATCGAGGCTTGGATATCCGAAGTGACTTCTTTTTCTTCATAGCGGCTCCTGTTGCCGCAAACGAGTATAATTCGAGTCCCGTCTTCTGCCACAAATTCTTGTGGAGAACACCCGATGACGATTGAAATGGATGAAGGCCGCAAACGCACCCTTGGCGTAATTGCTGCGATCTTCGCGTGTAGAAAATTCGCTTCGCTGGAAGGCAAACCGTCACCTGCACGCGAAATGGCGTTTAGAGACAGCATTGATTTGGCTGCGGAGATGATGCGCCGGATTGATGTCCGCTGGCCGACCGGGAAAAAGTGAGAGGCGTATTTTTTTAGGCTGGCAGCATGCGCTAGACGAAAAGCGTACAGGTCGGATTCTCCATTTCAAGAAGAGATGAGAAGAGCGGCGAGAAGATGGAAAATGTCCACAAGGTCCGCCCGAACCTCTGGCCAATGTCACACTCTCTCGCCGCGCCGCCGTATATGGTAGAGACTGTCTAGGGTGTGCGCTGTTCGCTTTTGCACGGTTTGCATAGATTTCTCGGCCGGATGATATCGGTGACGTGAACGAGGGGCTGGGCGACCGAGGCGATACTTTCGGGCGGAAAAGTCGCCCCGGTCTAGTACCCTTCCGCGCATTCTTATACAACTTTAATCTGGCGATGACAATCCCGAAGAGACGAGGCATTCCGTCGAGTTGGACCTAGCTTTTGGCGGCAAGCGGTGCGCCATCCATTGTGTCAGCTACGCCTGGTTATGACGCTCTCAGTGAGATTCTTTCCAACACGCATCAATTAACTAACGAATTGGGAGAAGGACGCAGCTCTCGCCTGGCGGGCCCGGTGCGTAACTTCCAGCCATAAGTACCTACGGCCATCAGTCCGAAGGTGAATAGGATCAGTGTTGAAGGTTCCGGTGCCGGCTCGACAAAACCCTCGGCGCTCATGGGAAGACTGAATCCGTCACCAGCAGCTATATCAAAATTAGCGTTGACGAAGAAAAGGTTGTCAAAAGGGCCGGGCACAGGGCACGTCCGAGCATTGAAATTCGCAAAAGGTGCCGGAGAAGGGACGTTGCTAACTGCGCCTCCCTGGGCCAACCCTACTGTGCATCCGTCCAGTAAAGCCTGAACCGTGAGATCTGCGGAGGTGATACCGTCACCCGTAAAGTTTTGGTACTGGCCGTTCAACGCGGCAAAACCAGCGACACCATCAAGGGTGACAAGCGGTACGCTACTGATCATTCCTATCTCGCCGGGTATGACGGCGGGGCTTCCAATTCCCCCGTTGAGTCCCTGAACGGTTGAATTCGTAAGGTTCATCAGAATCCCTGTCAACTTACCGGCTGCATCGTGCGTGAGCGTCTCCGTGGCTTGTCCATTGGCCGTGAATACACCACCTGGAGGTTCGCCGACAAGCGGAATGGAAAAATCAATAGTCTCCGGGGCCGGATTTAGATCGAGAGGACCGTTATCTGTAATCACTACTTCGCAGGAACCAAGACACGTCCCAAATCTGGTAAGGGTCACGGTAAAGGAATCAGCCCAACAAAGTGGAACTAGCAGCGTCGTGAGGATTGTCGCGAATAGCGCCGGTTTTGCTAGATTCAGCATGGATAATTCTCTTTCTCACATGAAACGAGTAGCAAAACGCTGGTTGAGGACCCGTGAGCCACAGCCTGTCTCCATCAACCAGGATTTTCCTGTCGCCTATAGTGACCGCGAATGGATCTATCATAGAGACCTACGGGGTAGGACTTGGAATCGTTGGACCCCCGAACCAAGGCCACGCTAGTTAAGTTGGTGGTCGCGACCACCGGGTCACGGGGAGTCTAGAATCATGAATTATACGAGTCAAGAATTCCTTGCCGCTATCCGGTTTGTCCGATTTGGCTTCGTTCCGTACGGAATGGGCTGTTCTCCTCGAGTGCGCCTCTGCCACATTTGACGACCGGAGGCTGGTGGAGCTGTGTTTTGTGCTTTCGCCGGTCTACGGCCGGGAGGCGCTTTCCAGCGCTTCATCTATCGCGAAGTACGACGCGATCGCGGCCACCGTCACCACCGTGATCAGGTATCGGCTGCGCCCGGCCGCCAGTGGGCCTTTGCCCTTTCCGCCGCCCGCTCCTGAAGGGCCTTGGGCTGCCGCCATTTCAGGATCCAGATACACGTGGTAGGCCTTGCCATCTTCGATCGTTTGCGTCTCGCCATCAACCGTCACTGCCAGGGGACCGCGCTTGGAGATTACCAGCAATTCTTTTGCGTTTAGAAGCGTCACTTGCCCGATGGTCGGTGCATCGGATTGTGCGCGAATTGCCGCTGTAGACGCGTACAGCGTGAACGCGTGGGCATTGCCCGTCGAAAAAGTTGCCGTTCCCACGAGTAGTTTCGCAGACGGCGTTCCCTCGTTGTCGTTGACCATCGCGCTGCTTGCGCTCAACAGTAGCAATCTCGCCGCGCCGGCGCGAACTTGTACGCTGCCCTGCAGTTCGGTGCTTAGACGGTCCCCGGGGTACACTGTTGTCCCGACCCATGCGGAAGCATCGCCCACGTGAGCACGGTCGGCTGTGATTACCATTCCCAGTGCGGTTGCCGTCGGCGATCCCATCAGGGGGCCAGTGGCCAAACTTATGGAGAGGGCGGCTGCGAACATCGCACGCATACCTTGCATAAACGCCTCCTATTCCACCACTGAAAGCATAGTTCGGCCTCCGCTTGTCGTCAACCGGAATGTCCACGGTGAAATCAAAAAGGCACTTTTGTCCGCCCATCTCGCCTGCTCGCGACATGGTGAAATGATTTCATCTGGAGCGGCCCCAATCGGTATGACTTCTGATCAGTATCCGCCACAAAATGGATCGTAGAATCGCGTACACTACAGGTGGAACACTACGGAGTACGCTTGCCGCTATCCGGTCTATCCGATTTACCTTCGTTCCGTCGAGAATGGGCAGTGCTCCTTGAGTGTGCCTCTCCTACATTTGACTCCCGACGGATCGTGGAGCTGGCCCGCTCTGCGGATTGGTCCAAGTTGCTCCTCCTTGCAGAAGCACACAGTGTCCTTGGGCATCTTGCAGTTCGTGTGCGTGGGCTCGACGAGGATCTTGTCCCCGTAGAAATTAGCCAGATGCTGCTGGAGCAACATCGCGATCAGATCTTCTCCACGCTGCGTATGACCGCAGAGCTATTTCGTCTTTTGGAAATCTTCGCGTCTAAAAACATTCCTGCCCTCGTCGTCAAAGGACCTGTACTCGCCATGCAGGCCTATGGCGATCCTACGATGCGTGGCTACGGCGATTTGGACTTGCTCGTCCGACAACGAGACATCCGCCGAGCCACGGAATCGATGCAGGCCGCAGGTTACGAAGCAGCCGTTCCACTCAGCGCCATCGACGCTGGCAAGATTCCTGGTCAATATTTTTTCTCGAAGACCGACACGAAGTTAGTCGTCGAACTGCACAACGATTTCACGATGCGCTATTTTCCCCGCCGGCTTCCCATCGACGAATTTTTCGCGCGCCAGGTTTGCGTGCGACTCGATGACCACGAAGCTCCCGCACCTGCCGTGGAAGACGAACTCGTATTGATCTGCATCCATGGCGCAAAACATCTCTGGGAACGGCTGATCTGGATTGCGGATGTCGCCGCGCTGGTTACTCGGCAAACAGGCATGGATTGGGGGCGCGCCGCGGCATCGGCAAGAGCGGTGCGAGCCGAACATCTGTTGCATACAGGGCTGCGCCTCGCCGCGGATGTGTTGCACGCACCTCTCCCCAAGGAAGTTTCCGTGCTCGTGCAAAAGGATGCCCGCGCTGCGAAGCTTGTCGCGCGAATCCTCCGCTGGCTGCCTGGCGCGGGTCACACTCCTCCGGCCCTGTTCGAACGTGCAGCGTTTCGCCTTCGTATGCGCGGCGGCCTGCTGGCGGCACCTGCTTATTTACTGCGACTTTCCCTTTCTCCCACGGAAGACGACTGGCAGAGGGACGGCGAGATCAGTCGCAGCCGTTTACTAGACACATTGCGCCGCCCGTTCCGGCTAGCGCGCAAATACGGCCGTGGCGGCAAAGACTGACCCTCATTTGAAAGCTTTTCGCCTCGCATATACGTCAGAGTCACGGACAGCAGCGGAAATGTTGCGATGGCTCCGAGTGTCCCAGTGACCTTTTCCAATCTTTCTTGCCTGCCCGTAGGGTCAAAAAACCCAAACGAGTTGAAATAGCGTAACTTGCAGCTTTCCACAGGCCGTCCCGACCAATAATTCCGTCCGGCTCGTCAAAAGCTGCTGCGAGACAGAAGCGAAGAATTCAGATCAACCTTTGGGTATGCGATGTTGTTTGACACAAGCGCGAGGAATTCGGTCGCGGCGCCACAAAACGATCCATGTGGACGTGAACGGTGTCATACATCCAAGTGCCGACCTTGTTGGTTCCGAGGCGACTCAGACGGTCAGAACTGGACGCTTACCATTTGGGGACCTAGCTTAGCGGAGGAGCGGACGCCTTCCCGGCATGACGATTCTTGGGGTTCAAAGGCACGCTAAATGGAAGGAAGGGAGAGTCAAGCGAAAAACTTCCCCTGCGACTGTTCCCTCTGCACTTCCGCCGAATACAGGTCGAGCAAGCGAAAGCGAGTTGTCTCCAAACGTTGCCCCACTATTTCAACCGACCGCTTGAGGAGTTCGTAACCAAAGTTCAAGTTCTTTTCGCATTTCGTGCGCAGACACATGCCATTCACAGCAATGGCGCGGACGGGTTCGACCGCACGTGCGCCGAAACGCCAGCGATATGAAGGTACCAGCCAAGACCATCCCAAGACCTCACCCGCCTCCACCGTTTCCACTGTGAGGAGCGGACTCTGGGACGCAAGAACTTCCAGAGAAACCTTGCCTTCGCGGATGAGATAAAACTGGTTGGCTTCGCCTCCCTCCCGAAAGAGATGGTGACCCTTGTCGAACAGGACATTCGAGGCGCAACTGGTCAACAAGTCAACGTAGTCGGGTTCGAGGCCCTTGCAGAAAGGATGTTCGGAGATGACCCGTCCCAGGTTTTCCACGGCGGTCTCCCTGATTCGAGGTCCACGCTGGGTGATAGCAAAGCCCGTGCGGCGATCGACGTGTTCTAACGGTACGCAAAGCACGCCTGCCGGTTCGCATAAACGGTCACATGTTGCGCACATCACTGCTGTGTCCCGCGTCACAGCCCCTTGCGATGGGCCTTCCAAAGGGAATAGACAGTCATTCCCAAGCCGACAGCGATCGCCACACTCAGCTTACAAATCAAGTCCCTGCCGACCTGAAAACTTGCAAGCGTTCTTCGTGGCGCAGCGCTCGCAAAACTCCTTCCGTGAGCGCCTGCAGTTCATCTTCGCCTGCGTACACCACAATGGGAGCGATCCAACCTACGTGCTCGCTCACCGCTGAGACCAGCCGCTTTGAATGTGCCATGCCGCCGGTGAGGAGTAAGGAATCCACACTTCCGTTCAGGACAGTCGCCATTGCCCCGATCTCTTTTGCGATCTGATACACCATCGCTTCATAGACTATCCCGGCTTTTGCCTCACCGGACGCAATTCGGTGCTCCACTTCCTCCAGGTCTTTGGTACCCAGATATGAGTACAGCCCACCATCGCGGAACAAGAGCTCTTCTACTTGCTTCCGTGTGTACTCGCCACTGAAGCAGAGATTGACCAACTGCATTGCTGGAACGCCGCCCGCACGCTCTGTGGAGAACGCTCCCTCCTCACGCGAATTTGTCACGTCTATCATGCAGCCGCCCTTGTGTGCCGAAACTGAAATCCCGCTGCCCAAGTGGGCCACAAGCAACCGCAGTGATTCGTATGCTTTACTGCGTTCGCGTGCATAACGCTTCGCTACTGCCTTGGAATTTAGGGCATGCGACAAACATTGCCGCTTTAGCAGCGCCGACCCCGACAGGCGCGCACAGGCCGGCCATTCGTCCACGCTGACTGGGTCGACGACATAGGCGTTTACGCTGGCCTTTTGTGCGATGTCATGTGCCAGGAATGCACCGAGGTTGGACGCATGCTCACCGCGCCTGGCCAAACGCAACTCGTCCAACATTGCGTCGTTCACAAGGTATGTGCCGCTGGCTAACGGAGGCAGAAGGCCGCCACGTCCAACTACCGCGTGCAACTCATGGACATCGTGCCCTGACTCGGCGAGTGCAGATTCGATTTGCACGCGACGATACTGCTGTTGATCAACGATTGGGCGCCGACGGAACTGTGCCATTTCCGCCTCAGAGTGCCGGATGATCTTTGTGAACTTAGGATGCTCGTCCACGTACAGTCCGAACTTCGTGGAGGTGGATCCGGGGCTAATGGCGAGAATCCTAAACGTGTCGGGTCGCAAAGATAACCCCCAAGGCAATCGAGTTCAGCTTGTCGTCGACACTCTCCACGCGGGAAGGAATCAGGATTGGTACCCTCGCGCCTGCAATCACGTGAGCGCACTCCGATCCTCCCAGGTACTTCGCGGACTTGCCGAGGAGATTGCCCGCCTCGAGATTGGGAACCACCATGCAGTCAGCGTGACCAGCCACCGGATGCGCAATGCCTTTGGCCTGCGCCGCCGACTCCAACAATGCGCAATCGAGCGCAAGTGGGCCGAAAACCTCTGCATCACCAAACTGACCGGCGTCGCCCATCTCGGTGAGTGCCTTGGCATCTACGGTCGAGGGTATTGACGCACTCACGGCTTCTATGGCGCTCATGATGGCAATCTTCGGACGCCCCCGTCCCAGGGAACGCATTACCTCGATTGCGTTTTGCACAATTTGCTTCTTCTGTTCCAGACTTGGCGAGACATTTAGCCCGCCATCGGTGATTCCCACCAACCTGAGATTGCCCGCCAGTCTGTCCTCATAAAGCAAAACGTCGCTCAGAAGCCGTCCGGAGCGCAGTTCGGCCTTATTGTCGAGCACCGCGCGCAAAAGCTGATCGGTGCGCAGGTGGCCTTTCAACAAAAGGTCCACTAGGTTGTCACGAGCCATGTGGGCAGCGACTAGCGCGGGGTCATCCGCGTCCACAAACTCCGCCTTGGCCATCAGGGCGCAAAGCTCCAGCGCATCCACCATCATGCGGGTTTTGCGCTCATCGCCGATCAGCACCGGAATGGCGATACCAAGCTGCAGCGCCGCATCGGCGGCTATCAGGGCAACCTCGTCCTCAGCCGCAACTACACCAACGCGCTGTGGACCTAACGCATGCGCGCGAAGACGCAGCTCACTGAAACTATTCAGTTCTCGACTGTCGCATGATGCGGCGCCCATCATCGTGAGTAGTATGCTTACTCGCGTCAGTAGTACGTTACAGTGAGGCAGATCACAAGAACCTTCGTTTGCAGAACGACGAAGGGGTCATGGAAACTTCAACGCCGGTTTTCTGGAAGTGAATGAAATACTCATCTCCCGTCTGAGAACACCACATTTCCAGTGAGTGTGAGTCTCACGAGGCTCGGGTGTCTAACAACGACCAGTCGTTGCCTTGATCCTTGCAACTGCTTCAATCCAGGCATTGGTCGCATCTCTAAGCGCACGCGGTCGCACGACGATCGGCACCGTGAGCTTCATGACGACGAGCATGACGCCGAGACCCGCAACCCGGAAGGCCCACCACGAGGCTGGCGCCGGGGCCGCCTCAGTCGATCCATTCCGAATGCGCTAACTAGTCCCCTCGTCGGGAACTCTTCCGCAACCTGCGCAGTCACAGCAACGGTTCGGCTCGATGCCAATGCGATCATTGACGGCTGATCGAAACGTATGCGGTTTAGGCGCTCTTCTTCCGTAACTGCCCGGAATTTCCTGCACAAGCATGGGCGATTTCTCGGTTATGGCAGTACTGCGATGATCCGGGTGGGCGCGCCACTGCCGCCCTTGATCTTCATTGGCAGGGCGACAATCGTGGCACCTGTGGGCGGAAGGCGATCCGCATGGGCGACGTTTTCCAGCCCGTAAAGGCCTGCACCGAGTATGACGCCATGCGCTTCGAATAGTCGCGAAGGTCCGTAGTCCATGCTCGCGGTGTCAATACCCACGCCGCTGATCTTGCGTTGAGTTGCCAGGAATCGCGCTGCTTCCACGGAGAATCCCGGGAAATGCAGAATATTAATGTCCCCGGGAACATCACTTCCTAGGTAGCGTTTCCTGTCTGGCCAATATTTTCCCCAGCCCGTCCGCACCAGGACGATACTGCCGTCCGGGATTTGTCCGTGTTGCGTTTCCCAGGTGGTGAGGTCGTCTACGCTGAGGCGGTAGTCACGATTCTTGTTACAAGCTTCCGAGATATCGAGGACAACCGCTGGCGCAACCAGGCTGGCCACAGGAATCTGGTCGACTGTCAAGCCACCGCGGGAAAAATGGATAGGAGCATCGATATGCGTCCCGCCATGTTCGCTGGCGGAGTAGTGCCCGGCAGCGTACCAATAGCCGCGCGGTGATATATCCCAGAACTCCTTCTGCCAATCGAATGACTTTGCATTCGGCCAATAAACAGTGCTGCTATCAAAGTCGTAGGTTAGATCAACAAGCTTCTCCGGATCGATACGCAAGCTTGGTACCTTTTGCGGCCAAAGCAAAGCGAGCAATATCAGCGGAAAGATCACACCCAAGAACGCGACGTTTGTCCTGCGCATGCTCATCGGTTTATCTCCCAGACACTTTAAGAAACAAGCCCACGGCGCGGCTCTTTACCACGACTGTGTCCATTGTTCACGAGTGGCCGAACTGATTACAATGTCGACGCGCTGAGCCTTGGTTTCTCACGTTCAACGCACAAGTCTCGCTGTGGCCGGTCATGACATCTGAGGACCTTGCCACGGCCGGTCCGTCGATTGCTAAGGTCGCGCAGCAATACGGACAGTAGATTGGATTATTCCTCCCCCGCATGGATAAAACGGCCAATTACCCGCGAACGGAAGACCTTATATCGAAAGTGCAAGGCATGTCCAACCATTGCATTAGCGCGATCTGCGCTCCCCATACATGTCCTCGAACTCAGCTCGAATTCCGAGCTGGTCCGCCGCCGAATCTCGTCGCACCACACTAGCGGGGGCTTTTCCGGTGATGGTGGGCAAGCGGGGCGGTTCCGTGATACAGCACGTGTTGCGCAAATTGTTGGTGGAGTTAGTTCGAGACGATGTGAAAGCAATGGTGTCGCTGAGCGGCGCGGACCCGGTGCCCACCGAAGCTGTCGTGCAATTCCTTGCAAGTGGCCTCTTTGGGCTGCTCATTTGGTGGTTGAATGGCAGGATGCGACTGTCCGTGGAGGAGGTAAACGGCATCTTCCGACGCCTCGCTGTCCCAGCGCTGAAGGCAGTCCTACGTTAAGCGGGCACCTCGAAGGCGATGCTCCCGGATTGTCGGCAACCCCCAATCCGGTTACTTCAGGGTTGCTCGTCATCCGGGAACGTTCAAAGAAGATCGTCTTGAGGAAAGATCGTCTCGAACTTCGAGCAAGACAACTCCCGAGCCGCCTATGCGAGCTGTTGATACTCTGAATCTGTTAGCCCACGAAACAGTGGCGCTCGGACAAGACACCTAATTTCCGCCGTGTGAACTAGACACTGAACTGTCCATCTCCTTAACTTTGACATTCCTCTTACACCACACTGACAACTTCTTTGCGAGTTGTATTTAATCTCCTACAGTGCTTATCCGAGCATAAGATTCGATTACGGACACGAAAGGAGACCTTTCTAATTTGCACGACGACTTCGTGATGCCCTCGGTTCCCCAATCGCCGGCAAAGCGGACGCCCAGCGGGAACCACGAGTTCTACAACAAGATCCCTGAGAATCCTGAGTTCCGAATGATGAAATCTTTCGTCAGTACTGTAAGGGTCTACCGGACGTCAACGGTTCTGAGTGCGCTACTTTGTTTTGGCGGTGCGCTTCTCGTTGCCTGCGGCGGTAGAGAGACTCCGCCAATCAACAGCGTGGATCTCGCCGTCGTTGGTCAGACAGTCACAAAGGTGCGCACAGCAGGTAACGAGGTCGTGTTGCTTGAGGAGCGACTTACATCCATCTTTGAGGATGGTCCGCAGCGCACTCTGGCGATACTGCAAAACGACGGCCATACCGTGCAGTCCTACACGCCGCCGCCGGGCTGGTCAGTGGTTGACTTCGCGGTGCATCCGTCCGGCGACATTTCGGCAATTCTCACCACGGCTACGGAAGTGCGCATCGTTCGGCTCGATCCGAATGGCTCGATTCGAAGCGACCAATTATTTCTCGACCCTTCCTCCCCAACCGATCCATTCTTTAACTATGCCGGAGGGATCAAGGATGACAACGCACTTCAGCCTGCACTGATGCATGACGCCGCTCGCCTCGCCCCGCTCGGTGAAAGCTTGGCTGTCGTATTGCGTACCGGCCGTAACGCAATCGTTGCCTATCGTCTCGACCCTGACGCGAGCGGCGCATATCAACGTGCCTGGCGGACGCTCGTAGAACCCGGTAGTTCGATCCTCTTTGAGGGCATCACGAGTGGCAGCTTCGACGTGTTCGGCCAGCTCGAGAATCATCTGAGGATTTATGTGGATGTGGATGCCGATGCACCCGCCACGCTCGCTGTCGGTGTCGTCAATGCTCCGATGCTCAACTTCACGTTCCGAGCGCACGCAGAGTATTTCAGCGAACCCATTGCAGCATCGACAGGTGCCTTGCTCACGCGTGTGGCGAGCTCCGACGGCCGCCGCGTGGGAAGCACTGTGATCGACACTCACGACCTTGCCGAACTGCACGGCGTGCGCGCTACACCTGGCGGCTTCGTTTTGGTGGGCCGAGTTCTCTCCGAGTTGCGATCAGACGGAAGTGGTTGGAATGCGTTTGCTGCGTTTGTCGGGCGCGATGGCACTCCCGGCCCGTACAGTGTGGTCGATGTCGATCGAGGCGACGTGTTGTTGGATGTTGCAGCATTGCCTAGCGGGCGATATCTCGCGCTGGGTACCACCGGCTATATACAGAACCCATCCGGCGCCAGTATATCCGAAGCCGCACAGCCACTGTTGGTGTTGTTAAACAGTGACGGCTCGCTGGCCCAGAACCTCGGCTACATCGGGGGCGCCCGCCACAACCAGCTGACTACTATCGCCTCTCTGAATGGCCGCTGGCTTCTTGGCGGAATGATTAATGGTCCCGGAACGCATTCTGGGGACGCTGACCGCAAGCTCATCGTCGCCGATGGATTCTTGCGAGAGGGATCCAATTTGCCGACCGAGTGAGCTGCGTTTTTGCCCCCAAAGCTTCCTTCACCGAACCATGATTGCGGTGGTCTGTGCCTGGGGTGGACTGTCGAGCCGTGGTGGGGATGTCTATCATCATCGTTGAGGGGGCGCTCGGTACAAGTTCGGCACGACTGGGCAAGAGAAGGAACAGCTTTCTCGCTTCTAAACGACGCCAGATGACGTCGTACCACAATAGAACCCTTACTGTCGGCAACCGTTACCTTACCGGATTACGGAAGGTTTGTCCGTGACGGCGCGGATGTGTTGCACGCACCTCTCCCCAAAGACATTTCCGTACTCGTGCAAAAGGATGCCCGCGCTGCGAAGCTTGTCGTGCGAATTCTCCGCTGGCTGCCTGGCGCGGGTCACACTCCTCCGGCCCTCTTCGAACGCGCAGCGTTTCGCATGCAGATGCGCGGTGGCCTGCTTGCGGCTCCAGCTTATTTACTGCGACTTTCCCTTTCTCCCACGGAAGACGACTGGCGGAGGGACGGCGAGATCAGCCACAATCGTTTGCTCGACACACTTCGCCGCCCGTTCCGCTTGGCACGCAACTATGGCCGCGGCGGCAAAGACTGATCCTCATTAGAAGATCTTTTGTCTTGCGGTAGGTCGGTTGGGGGTGGCTTCGCACGACAAAAAAAGCGCGAGCTCTTTCAAGCACGTGCTACCCTCCGCTAAATTTTCGTTGTTAATTGTGACCGCCACTCCGGTTAACGGGAGAACTTCTCCGCCAACTCCGCTACCCGCCGAAACGCCTCTTCCTGCCGCCGAAAAACTTTCGGGAAACGTTCCGCGGCCGCCGACGCGATCTCCTGCAGCGGAGCATTTCCATCCATGGCTTCGAGAAGCCAGCGCTCCGCCTCCCCCGCTTCGGAGAGCACGGGGACAAAATCCATCGCATGCCGTCGTAGCCACTGCGGCGAAAATAGAGCGCCTTGCAGCGTCGACTGTTGAAAGTGGTGAACTACGCCATTCCCTTCTTCACAAATCTTCGTTTCCCAGCGCCAGATGTAATCTCCACCAACCAGATCGGCGTGCAACTCAACCTCGATTTCCTGCCCTGCGGAGACCGTGACCGGCTGGAGCCAAGGCAGAAAACTGTGGCCATAGACGGTTTTCCGGCCCGGGGCGCACGAGAATCCGATCTTCCCGAAGAGTTCGGTAGCAAACCAGACGGCAATTCCGTGCGCAGTGGCGCTGCGAGTAGCCCGAAAATGCAGCGTGCTTGCTGCTCGAATGCTCGGACTCTTCATGTATTCAATCACCCACCAGGGTTGCGGCTTGGTGACCAATTGGTTCTCGGTGAGGTCGGTCGAGTGTAGGTCATTGAGCACGAAAGGAAGAGCGGAGGAGAGGTCCAGGTCCTTCTCCAATTTCTGCCAGGGTAACCTGATTTCGTCGTAAGTCTTTTCCGCTTCCACGATCGCGGCATAGAGGGTATCCCGCTGGGGAATCATGGCCCCGCCTTCGCCAAGGAATCGCTGGCGGGCATCTTCGAGTGACAGCAAGGAATGGCCGGAAAATGGCAAAGCACCGCGGATGTCTGAAACAATTACGTCGGCTCGCTCCGGCAACTGGATATTCCGGGAATCGCCGTGCAGAAACTCGATACGATCGCTGAATCCGTTTGCTGTGGCGAAGCCCCGTCCGAACTGAACAATCTCGGCCAAATCGATCGCGTAGACGCGTCGGGCGCCTGCGCGACAGGCGATCAGAGCAAAAAAGCCGGGCCCGCTACCGAGGTCCACGACAACGCTACCAGGCCGCACGACCGCTTCGATCGCTTGCGTGTACGGACCCCTGCGAACGGAATCGACGATCATGTCTCCGTACTGGCCGAGTGAATACATTCTAGCGCCCGGAGTCCACGGCTGCCCAGGACGGCCGTCTCAACAAGCGTTCCGCGTCTTTTATAATCAATTCACAAAGCGCCCCGATGCGCGCTGGATCCACGTGGGGAACGATCCTGCGCACGGAAACGTGAGCGACCAGTCGGATGAGCAGATCGAGTTCTCTTGCGCGCTGATTGCGATCCAGCAGCCAGTTCATGTAGGTATTTTGCACCAGCTCGAGCAGAGCGCCACTCATTCCCAAATCCTCAATCCGCGGGGCATCCGCCTGATTCACGCGCGGCCCAAAAAGATAAACAATTTTGAGAGGCCGCTTGTTCGATTCGAATACCGCTCTCACGCCATCGAGCGGCAGAAAACATTTTTCCCAGGCTGGCGTGAGCCGCGGCAATGCCCCAGGCTCACCAAAAAGACTCTCAACCGTATCGGGCCACAAACAGATGCGCGGGTAACCTGGTTCGACGTACAGCGATCCATTGTCCTCTTTGACCGGCGAGATGTCCTCGGCGAGGACGGGAACGCCTCGGAGAGCCAATGCCGCAGCCGTAGTGGACTTCCCCGCTTCCGAGGAACCGCAAAGCATCACGGCGTTGCCGGACACACACACAGAACTTGCGTGGAGTGCCAAGATGCCACGGCGCCGCAATACAAACCCCATAACAGGTCCGACTAGATAAGTTGCAAAATCCTCTAGTGTGAGTGGAGGCTGCCACGTGCCCCATAGACGCTTCGCCGTGCCATCCACAATAAAGCGTGTTCCGTCGTCATACGCTAGTTGGAAATATTTTTCCTCTCCGAACGAGGTGAGCGTGAATGGAGGGTCCTGTCCTTCGATTTCTCCAGTCCGCGAGCGATCCACCCGCGCCGGAAGTTCTTTTGCCTCCCTCACCCAGTCTGGTTCCGAGCCCAGACTCATTACTACGTCGGGACGGCCAAAACTCGTGCCTTCTTCTTGAAGAGCAGAGATCGCAGTGTCGGAGTTGATCGTCAGACCATATGCGCGATAGGAATAATTCACAGGCCGCGGATTCTCTCTGTGCAAATCATTGCTCGAAGGCGAACATCACGTTTTTCTCATTCCCACTCCATCCATTTTCCCCATGCCGAAAAACATGTTTCGAGTCATCTGGGTTAAATCCCCATAGATGACCAACTTGGGCGGGTGGTAGGGCTTTTTCACAGGTATATCAGGAACTCGCCTCATTTGCAGCCTCGGCCTTGGATTTTAGCGGAGCCACCCTTCGTTTTCAATGCCCTTTAACCAATAGCATAGAGAAACAGGGCGCAGGCCTTCCCAGAGGGTAGAACCTGTGGACGTCTCCAAAGTTGCGCTAAGCTTTTGCCAGTCGACATATGTTCGAAGCTCCATGGGAGGTTCCAGGAGCGGAAGGGGACTCCATCCGTTGTTCTTTACAAAAGTGTCGATGAGTTCGACGAGGAGCGGTGTCTTCGGGCGCGAGCGGATTTCTTCCGGTAGTATCCCGCGCATGGACTCCCGGAGTAGCTCCTTTTCCATGCACCACGGCACCGGCGGGACTCTCAGGAGAAAACGCAGAATTCGAAGATCGAGCAGCGGCGCCCGCGTTTCCACCGGGACCCCGGTCCAGGCTGCATCCTCCGTTTCATGCATGCTCGAGCATAATTCACTGGAAAGACCGACATAGCCGATTGGGTGCAATGGATGAATGGTTTTGGGCAATCGCTGCTGATCGAGCCAGTGCTCACGTAGATGGTATTGCTCCACAAAGTCCGGTTGCAGCCAAGGAGGGAACTCGGCCAGTAAGTCAGTGTGACCCATCCATCGACGCAGCAGCGTACGGAACCCCCCTCGCAGAGGTGGGACGCGTTTGTGCTTGAGAAGATAGCCTCCAAAGCTCTTGCCGATTGTGGCGAACTGCCATCGGCGTAGGAGATACAGCAGATAGGGCCATGCTTGACCTGTTAAGACCTCGTCTCCGCCATTTCCTGTGAAAGCGACTCGCGCTTGAGACGATATCTGCCGATACTGCAACTGGGTTAACGCGAGAAAAGGATCGTGAATTGGCTCGGGCGTGTGCAACTGTGGTTCACCCCAACCTTGGTAGGGGACGCAGGAAGCCCTAGAAACCATTTGGATGTTGAGGTCCAGATGCTGCGCCACACGGGATGCCAGGATTCCTTCGTCATCCTGGAACAATGGCCGGCCGTCGACAGTATACGCGCGCAATCGTCCTGGTGCTTCAGAACTCCTCACCATCTTTGTGGCCACGGCTGCGACGCTGGTGGAGTCGAGTCCGCCGCTAAGAAAAATTGCAGATGGCCCCTGCGGCAGGCGGTCACGAACCGAACGCTCCAGCAAAGATTGAAACCGTTCGACGTACTCTTCCGACCGTTTCAGCAGAAGAGGTTCTTCGATGGGGAGCTCCGTGTACCGCCGAACGCACAGCCGCTTCCCCGGAGTACTTCAGACAGTGGCCCGGAGGTAACCGGTGGATGTCCTTGTACACCGTCCTCGATGCGTTAGAGCTCCAATCCTGCAGCAGAAAATCGCCAATGAATTGGGGATCAAGCGTCGAAGAGACACCCGGCGCGAGACGCAAGAGCTCAAGCGTATTGCTGAAAAAGAACCAGTCCCCCGAACGCGCAAAAAAGAACGGGCGTATGCCCATCAAATCGCGCACACACAACAGCTGGTGCCCGTCCCAGAGCGCAAACGAAAAATCCCCAAGCAGCTTTGCTAAGCCCTCCTCGCGCCACTGCCGCCAGACGCGCAGAATCAACTCTTCGTCGGTCGCATCCAACCCGACCGATTCCGCACTCTGCTCAAGTTCTCGCTGCAGGTCTTCGCGCCCATCGAGACGCACGTCGCCGAGCAGCCACACGCGTCCGTCTAAAGAGCACGGCTGTTCCGAGGATTGCGGCGCAGGGCCGCTTCGGAGAAATGTAAAGCAAAAACCCGCGCCGGCCTGCGACCAAATCCGGGTGGCATCCGGCCCACGAAACTTCAGATCTGCGGCCATGCGTTCGAGCAGGCCAGGGTCGGGAGGAGCATCGCCCGCACAGACCATCCCCGCAAACCCGCTCATGGTGTCTCAGGTGGCAACGACGCCAGGGCTTCGTCGAATGCCGCGTAGTGCGGATGCGTCGTTTCCAGATCGTTTAAGGCTACTCCTCCACACTCGACCCAGGCATGCGCCTCAAATTTTTCTCCGTCCTTACGAACTCCCACGCGTAAGTCGGAAGCAATGCCCTGTCGTGCAAGTAGCCACCAGAGTGCCAGAGATGTCTTGAGGCAATTAGGCCGGACGATTCCATAGCGTCCCGCGGCTCGCAGCATCTGCGCGGTCAAAACGGCGCGTGCCTGTGCATCAGAATTCTGAGAACCGGATGAGGCAGTAAGGAAATGCTGGAGTGCCGTCTTGGCTTTGCTAAATCCGCGCCATTGCAAGGTAATGGAGATCAGAGGCAGCAAGACGACTGCCCGCAGAAACAGTCCCCGCGCCGGGCGCTCCAGCGCGCTAAATCGCCGGATTTGTTCCCACATCAGCAAAATGGACTCGGAGTAAGCCGATATCTACGAGCCTTCCAAGGAGTTCTGAAAGATTATGACGAAGCAAGTCCGCTTCAACGTCGAATTCCGCAAGCAACTCCGCATAAGCCTCTTCGATGCTCGGCGCGGCGGTGACCACTTGCCACATCCGCGTGCCGGTCTCGTCCAGTCCGTAATAGCTTTCCGTTTCCAGATTCAGGAGCACGGACTCCTTCTCGAGAAAGCGCACCATCACATGCGTCGGGACTTCGACGCGATCCGCGAAAGAAAGGCTCACGCTAGCTCCTTAGCTTCAAACACAAAGAGGGCGTTTAGGAAACTCGCATCGGATGACCAACCCATCGTCGGTATTCTACCGAGGAACGGAATCGTCTGCCACTCCGGCGAGCGGATTGAGCTCGCTAGGGTCGTTGCAATAGCTCGGCGACGGGCAACACTTTGATCACCGTCGTGAACACCGCTAACCCTTCTCGAGAGACAGTCTGGCAAAAAAGAAGGCCACTTCTCATTCCCACAGAAGTGGCCTAAGTGCTTTTCTGGATGACGAAGTTTAGAGGCTAAGCCTGCAACACTTTGCGTTTCGCAGCACCCACGAAAGCAACAAGCCCCACGCCCAGGAGCAAGAGCGCGGACGGTTCCGGGGTGGAGACCACGGGAGCGTCCACTTCACCTCCCGATTATTAGACGTATCGGGGCACCAGGGTCAACATTTGGTTCACGTGCACGCGTCGCCAACAGGTCAAGCTCGGCGCCCCCCAGCCCCGCGCCGATCAAGGCAACCGTGCCGCCGGTATTGGTCAAATCTGTAGCTAAATATCAGGTCCAATACCGGTGTTCCCGTAAGACCAGTCAACAAAGGAGTTGGGACAAACACAAGCTCTGCAAGGGGATCGGAGATATCTGTGCTGCCCAAGTTCATGCCTGTATAAGTAGAACCTGGGATTGTTCCTCCCGACGTCACAATATTGGCCGATAGAATTGTGGCCGTAGTAGCATCGAAGACGAAGGACCCCGATCGCCGTCCCTCCGTCGTCAAAGGTCACGCCATTCAAAGTCCAAGTTACCGCATCCGCTGAGGCAATGGATGGCACGCAGAGAAAAACCAATAGTACTGGAACTGCGATCAAGGTTCGAACTCATTCGATTCATACTTCTCCAAGGACGTGATTCTGCGGTGATCAATTTAGTGCAAGTCAGTTGCCACTCAAGTGCACTGAAAACAAAGGAGTTTCTAGTAGTTTTTGCGTTGCGAGAGGCAGTCGCTTGTACAACTTCGGAAAAGTTTTTCAATGACCTCAGAGGTATTTGACGCAAGGCACGGGTTTGGAGAACGGAATCACCATGTGGACCTCCACCCTAGTCTGCATTAACCGGAGCTTCCGCAGCAGAGTATAACGAGTTCGTGATCGAAACAAGGATAATGAGGGGTTCCCTTTTTAGCCCTAGTTTACCTCCACATCATCTGGCATTCACCGCGGGAGCATGGTGTTCCTGTCGGAGCACTTTCAATTTATTCTTGCAACCTCGTCCCTGACTAGGCACAGTAACTCTAGATGATTCTGCGTCTTTCGGAGTCCCTCTCAAGAGCTCTGGTGGTCCTTGCGGCGATCGTGATTGCCGCGGCCCTCTCCTATTACAGTGTGCGCATGGCCATGGGCGGCATACGCGGCCGAACAAGAAACAGCGGACGGTTTTAGAACGGCGATTCGCCTCGAACCGTATAACTCGGATTACTGGTATCGTCTTGGTTATCTTCCAACAATTCAACGTGGAGCCGATGGAATCTTCGCACCCGGAGCTCTATTTTCTGAGAGCGACAGCTCTCAATCCCCTAAACGCCAATGCCTGGCTCGACCTTGGCACTTACTATGAATTGGATGGGAACACCAAGGCGGCGCGTAAGGCCTTCCTGCGTGCCAAGCTCAGCTATCCATCATCGGCGGAAGTAAGCTGGCGCTACGGGAATTTCCTCTTGCGCGAAGGAGACTTACCGACCGCCTATGCCGAGATTCGGCGCGCCGTACAGGCCGAGCCGCATCGCGCGGCTTCTGCTTTCTCGCGCTGCTATCGCGCGAATCCCGACATCGATGCAATTCTGAATCAAGCCCTTCCCGCTGAACCTGCGGTGTACGTCGACGTGCTCGGCGAAGCAGCTCAGTCCAAGCAACTTGCCGTTGCCCGGATCGTGTGGAAGCGTCTGCTTTTGCTGCATCCGCACCTTCATTTCCAGGACTTCGATCCTTTTGTTTCGCAGCTTTTCGCTGCAGGACAATCGACCGACGCACGCCAAGTCTGGGACGAAGGTGTTGCCACGATGACTTTGCCAGCTCTGCAGCAGGCCAAGGATTCCGTGGTTTGGGACCCTAGCTTTGAATCAGGGGCCGAAGGATACTCTTTCAGTTGGCGATATCAACCGGTTATACAAGGCGTGCAAATCCTGCTCGATCCCAAGCAGAAGCACTCAGGTTCCCAGTCGCTGCGGCTCACATTTGATGGAAAACACAATCAAAATCTGGAACCGGCCTGCACGGTGGTGAATGTTGAGCCGAAGACCGCTTACCATTTTTCGGGTTGGGTCCGGACTCAGGATCTCACCACAAATAGCGGCATCGGCTTTCGTATTCATTCCGTGGGTGGCCCGGCCCCCAGCATCAATCAGACATCCGAGATCCATGACACAAACCCGTGGACTTCACTCGAGATGGTTTGGACGGCCGGTCCGCAAGTACATCAGGCTTCCATCTGCATCATGCGTGAGCCAAGCGATACACCCAATATGAACATTTCGGGTACCGCCTGGGTGGACGACGTAAATCTCGTGCCGCAGTTCGCAGAGCCTCGCAAACCATGAGATTTTTGCGTATCGCCATCTGCGTGCTGATCGCTTTCGGCGTGGTGTCCTTTGGCGCCGTAGAAGAGTGGGCCCAAGCCGGGCTCGAAGTGGGTGCGGCGGTTTTGCTGGTCTACTGGGCCATTCGCCTGTACCTCTCGCAAACCGAGGAGATTTTTGTCTCGCCATTTTTTCTGCCGCTCACCGCGTTCCTGGTTGTTGTGGTGGCCCAGTTGACGTTTGGTACGACTGCATCGGCTTATGACACGCGCGTGCAGCTGCAGCTCCTGATTGCCTACCTAATCCTGATTCACCTGATGACCCAGGCCTACCTGCAGTCGCGGCACTGGCGAGGGCTGATGTGGTTCCTAATGGGATTGGGATTTTCCGTCAGCGTGTTCGGCATCTTGCAGCACTTGACGTCCAACGGGAAACTCTATTGGTTTCGCGAGATGCGCCATGTCGGCTACACGTTTGGTCCGTACGTGAACCGGAATCACTTTGCCGGTTTTGCGGAGCTGGTGATTCCGATCGCGCTGGTACCGCTTGTGCTGGGGAAAGTCCGGCGCGAGAGGCTCCTTCTCGTTTCCCTGTTCGCGCTTGTACCCATCGTGGCGCTGCTATTGTCCGCCTCGCGTGGAGGAATCGTCAGTTTCGTCGCGGAGTTGGCCCTTCTGTTCCTTCTGCTCCTGGTGCGCAGAATTCGCAGCAAGTACGTGCTGGTAGGCGGGATCGTCGTCCTGGGTGCTCTTTTGGCCGTGTCCTGGATTGGGGGCCAGCAGGTGCTGAAACGATTCTCTGTCGACTCAGCGATAGAGGTGACCAGCGGGAAACGTGCCGCCATGCGACAGGACACCTGGCGGATCTTTCGGGATCATCCTTTGCTGGGCACGGGCCTCGGTACCTTGCAGAAGGTCTTTCCGCCTTATGACTCGTTGTACGACGGAAAGATCGTGAACCATACGCATAACGACTATCTGGAGGCACTGGCGGAGACGGGAATACTGGGGGGCCTGTGCTGCGCCTGGTTTTTGGGGGTACTGCTCGTGGCGTCCTTGAAGGGCCTGGCGGGACTGGGTAGCTCCCTCAATTCGGCCATGAATCTCTCTGGACTTGTGGGCTGTTGCGGATTGCTCGTGCATAGCCTTTTCGATTTTAATCTGCACATTCCTGCGAATGCCTTGCTATTCTTTGTAGCAGCCCATTTGGCGACCGCCCGAATCCAGCCAGATTCCGCAGGTGTGCCGGGCCAGCGTCCTCGCCACCGACGATCTCGAAAACAGTAGGTAGCTTGTGCAGACAGATTGTACAATCAGCGGGGTACAGGTGGCTCAATGGTTAAAGCTGAACTTAGGGGCTGGCGATACTTATTGCCGATGGTGGTGCTGAGTGCGATGCTTTTCTTGGCGCCAGGCCTTCGTTCGCAAGATATTAGTGTTGTGGGAACTCCACAGCAGACCAATGACCGCATAAAGGAACTTGCCAGCAACCCCAAATCCCAGATTCATGACTATGTCATTGGAGATGGTGATCTTTTGAGCATCTCGGTCTTTGATGTACCAGAGCTCACCCGCGACGTTCGCGTCAGTCAGACGGGAACAATCAGTATCCCTCTCGTGCCAGTTCGACTTGAAGTCAGCGGCTTGACGGAAGTACAAGCGGAGCAGAAAATCGCGGAAGTGCTTGAATCCAATGGTCTAGTGAGCCATCCGGAAGTTGGCGTCGTCGTCAAAGAGCACAAGAGCCAACCGATCACGATTGTGGGCGCGGTGTCCCACCCCATGGTTTATGAAACGGACCATCCGGTTACGCTGCTCGAAGTAATCGCACAGGCTGGCGGCGTATCCAATGATGCCGGAGACACCGTGATCATCAACCATAAGCGCGGGGCGACATTCGTCGAGGTTCCGAATCCTACCTCTACCGGCCCGACGCAACCTCCCGGCACTGGCGAGCCCGCCAATCCCAACGCTCCTGCGGATGCAGCCCCTGCTGCATCTCAAGACAACAACTCAGCATCGGGCACGTCTTTTCCTTCAGCGGAAGAGATGGCAAAAAATCCTGCCCCATCGGCCAATTCCAACACGGCACCTACTTCGGATCAAATGCCGCATCCTTCCAATACCGTTACCATCAATCTTGAGGAACTCTTAGAGAACGGCGACATGCGGAATAACATCCCGCTGCAGGCGGGCGATGTCGTCACGGTTCCCCATGCCGGTATTGTTTATGTCTTGGGGTCCGTAAACCGGCCCGGCGGATTTGTTAGTGGCCAACGATCGTACGCAACTTACCGCCCTGAAGATACTGTCCCTGGCGGGGGGGCTGACCAGAACTAGCGAAGTCGAGCCACTCCTATATCATTCGTCAGGATCCACAAGGAAAACAGACGCAGACGGAAATCGATCTGAAAAAGATTTTGCAATTCGAGGCGGAAGACGTGCCCATGCACGCCAGCGATATTCTTTATGTGCCGGATGACAGAGTTAAGGAAATAGTGTTGCAGACGATTCACTTTCTGTCGCAATGTTCACGAGCGTGGCTATCTATCGCCTCGCGTATCACTAGAAAGAGGACATGTCCGAAGACTCAAGAATTATGCCGCGCGATTCCGTACACACGGGAATTGTGGAGAGCCGTGTTCCCCCTGCGCGAATCTCGACGCTAGACCTTTCTCCCCGCGAGCCACACCTTTACGACTACCTGCTTATCCTGCGCAAACACCAGTGGCTGATTCTTTCGTTCATGCTTGCGGTGGTTACGATCGTAAGCATCGCGACGTTTCGCATGCAGCCGGTCTACGTTGCGAATGCAAAAATAGAGATCGACCGTGAGAATACCAATGTTCTTCCCTTCCCGGGCGCAGATTCGTACGACTACATGGTGGACTTCGACAATTTCGTCGAGACGCAGGCCCGCATTCTGACCAGCGAAACACTCGCCTTGCAGACCATCCGAAGCCAGTCCGGAATTTTTCAATGGTGGTACTGGTTCAGAAGCCATCGCCTCGGGCAGTCTCGCGAACCAAAACCGCCCTCCTGAGATCGCCGCGTTCCTCGGCAGCCTCAGCGTCAAGCGCATTCCTAACACTCGGTTGATGGAAGTAACCTATGAATCCACGAATCCACGTGCAAGCCGCGCGCATCCTGAATGCCCATCTGGAGAGCTACAAGGAGCAAAATCTCCAGGGCCACTACGAAGCCACCACCCAAGCAACCACATGGTTACAGGGACAACTGGCTGACCTCAAACGCAAAGTGGAAAAATCGGAAAATGACCGTATCAACTACGAACGGCAGAATCAGATTTGGGGTGTGGATGACAAGCAGAATATGACCACGCAGCGCCTCCTGGAGTTGAACAAGGACGTGACCGACGCGGAAAATGATGCGCTGAAAAAACGGGCCCTCTATGAGTATGCTGAATCCGGGGCATTAGAAGCCGTTCCGCAGATCCGAGACAACCCCGTTCTGCAGGAGATGCAGAAGAGGCGGGCCGACCTTTCCGCCCAGTACATGGATGGCCTCAATCAGTACGGGCCGAACTTTCCTAAAGTGCAGCGGCTCCAGTCGCAAATTAAAGGAATGGACGATCAAATCACAAAAGAGCGGAAAGGCATTGTGGTCCAGCTTCTCAGCGATTACAACCAGGCGAAAGCGCGTCAGGACCTCCTGACCCAGCGTCTGGATGAGCAGAAGGCTGAGACCAATGCTATGTCGGAGAAGATGGTCCAGTACAACATCCTCAAGCGCGAAGCCGAGGCCAACAAGCTCATGTATGAAGGAATCCTGACCAAGCTCAGAGAAGCCGGCATCTCCGCGAGCCTCAAGTCCTCCAATATCCGGGTGATCGATCCCGCCATGATACCTTCTAGTCCAGCCCGGCCTGCAAGAACGCGCAATATTGCGCTTGCTTTTCTCGTCGGACTGGTTGGCGGTGTTGGTCTTGCTCTTCTCCGCGAGTATCTCGACAACACCGTGAAAACGCCCGATGACGTCGAAACTCTTGTTCGCTTGCCCTCACTCGCGGTTGTGCCCGCTTTTGGAACAGCCGAGCGAGGGCAAGAAAGCGGTCATGCTTAAGGGTAGATCATCCAACGGCCACGAGAAGCGGATTGAGCTCGTCGCGCAACTTCTACCAAAATCGCAGATGTCAGAAGCGTTCCGCGCCTTGCGCACTGCCTTGCTCTTGTCGCAGCCCGACCAGCCACCACAAGTGATTCTCGTAACTAGCGCACTTCCCCGGGAAGGTAAGACAACGACAGCAGCGAACCTCGCCGTCACGCTGGCTCAACTCGGTGACAAAACTGTGCTGGTAGACGCGGACCTGCGCAAGCCGGGTATTGGCCGACTGCTGAATCTTGCTAGTGCTAGTGGAAAGTGCGCTGGCTTGAGTTCGTATCTGGCTGGTGCCTCGAGCCTCGATCTCGTTAGTGTGCCCCATCCATCGATCCCAAATCTGGTGGCCATTCCCACCGGTCCCCTTCCGCCAAACCCAGCAGACCTGCTTTCTTCGCATCGTCTAGCGGATGCAATCGCCGAGCTTCGCACGAAGTTCAAGTTTGTGATCCTCGATTCACCGCCCATTATGGCTGCGACAGATGCGGTCATTCTATCCGTACAGGTGGATGGGGTGTTATTGGTGGTTCGCAGCGGGGATACTCCCAAAGCAGCGTTTACTCGTTCCCGCGACCTGTTGGTTAGCGTCAAAAGCCGTTTACTTGGGGTGGTGCTCAACGCTGTGGATGCCAGCGCCCCTGACTATTACTATTCCTATCGTTACTATCCGTACTCCTATGGCTACGGACCCCAAGAAATCTTGGAAACAACCCAAGAGGATTCTTCCGCCCGCGCCACCACAGTTCATTCTTCGGACGTAAACGATTCCGACAAACTCTGAGGAGGACCTTTGCGTTATCTAATTACTGGTGGTGCTGGTTTTATCGGCTCTCATTTGGCGGAGAGGCTCCTGGAACAAGGCGAGCGCGTGGTTCTGCTGGATAATCTTTCTACCGGGAGCATGGAGAACATCCGGCATCTGAAAGGTTCGGATCTCCTCGAATATCACCTCGACGGCATTGAAAATAGACAACTCCTTGCCGAACTCGTGGATGACGCCGACGTCATCGTTCATTTGGCGGCAGCTGTTGGTGTAAAGCTCATCGTCGAAAGTCCGGTTCGCACCATCGAGACCAACGTGAACGGGACGCAGATTGATCCTGGAAGCTGCCTGCGAAGAAAGAAGAAGCTCGTTCTGCTCGCTTCCACTTCGGAAGTTTACGGCAAAAACACCCAAGTGCCTTTTCACGAGGATGCTGACCTGGTCCTCGGTCCCACGACGAAGGGCCGCTGGAGCTATGCAGCTTCCAAAGCGCTCGATGAGTTTCTGGCTCTTTCCTATTGGAAAGAAAAGAAGCAACCTGTCATTGTCGCGCGCTTCTTCAACACGGTGGGACCGCGGCAAACTGGCCGCTACGGCATGGTGCTGCCGAATTTCGTGAAGCGTGCCCTCGAAAATGAACCGATCGAGGTCTATGGCGATGGAAAGCAATCGCGCTGTTTCTGCGATGTGCGTGACACTGTCGAGGCTCTCCTAAGATTGATCCCGCTCGAGCGCGCCATCGGTGAAGTCATCAATATTGGAAATACGGAAGAAGTCACCATTGAGAATCTGGCCAAGATGGTGAAGCAGCGGACTGACAGCTCCTCGCCGATCCACTATATTTCTTACGACAAAGCCTATGAACCGGGATTCGAAGACATGATGCGTCGTGTTCCCTGCGTCGATAAGCTTCATTCCCTGACCGGTTTCCGCCCGCAGACCAGTCTCGCGGATATCATCGACCGGGTCGCGACCTATTACCGGCAAAAGGAAGGCTTTCTGGCACATGCCGTTGCGGCTCCGGCTCTTTCGGCTGAGTTTAATTCTTAACCCAGATTGTGGTTATCCCCGCTGTTCGACAGGGTAGTTTGGGGCTCAGGATAAGTTTGGCCACAATGGCTTACCGTACTAACTAAGTTAGCTCATCCCCTGAATTTTAAGTCCAGAAACGTACCGACTCACTACGACTGATGACGCACCCTGGCGTGGGCCCGATTACGGCACTGGCCTACGTGTTGATCATCGGAACGCCGGAGTGGTTCCACGTTTGCAAACAGATCGGCACCTACTTGGGATGATCCCAACTGAGCGCTCGCCGTGGTTGTCGTCGCGAACCTCGCGGGCGCGACCGCCTCTGAGCGACCGCCTACAAGTAGTCGGCGGGGTAAGGGGTGCGGTGGCCACCGGCGTGAGTGTAAACCTACTTGTTCTGTTTCTTGACGAGAGGCGCGGCGCCGTTTTCGCTTTGAGATTCACGGAAATAGGTCGTTGTCGTTGACACGCACGCGGCATCGAGAATTGGTATTTCCATCGGCGCGCGCGCTGTTTCGGGGAAAGAGGTTCTTGAAGTTCTTTAAGAGTGGAACGATTTTTTCATACATCTCAACGTGCTTCTACCCCTGTTACTTTCCGCCCTGATCGGATTACAGTGGCATAGCCATCGAGAGATCAGCCCGTCGTACTCCTTTAGACCCAATCATCC
>CAVUHF010000026.1:0-840091 GCA_963741195.1 Candidatus Acidiferrales bacterium | reverse complement strand
CAGCGTGTACCGTGAGGCGAAGGTCTTCAGGCGCGAGAAGACGCAGTGCGGGTCATCCAGGCTCTTGGCGACCCGGGGCTTTCCCCTGGCATCGAGCTGATATCCCCAAGTCTCCGTGTGGTACTTGTGGTTCTCCGCGTCGAACCCGCTGAAAACGCCATCCTTGAAGTCGAACGCCTCATCGCCCAAGAAGAGGGCGTTGGTGTGGGTGACGACGTAATCCTCGTCGTACAGCTTGTTAACGAGGATGTGGTTGATCATCGCGTTCTGGAACGCCGCGTCGGTTCCGGGCCGGATGCGTGCGTACATATCGGCCGCCGCTGACGTTCGGGTGAACCGCGGGTCGACGTGGATGATCTTCGCCCCGTTCTCCTGTGCCTTCCGGATCCACTTGAAGGCCATGGGGTGGTTCTCGGCCACGTTGCTGCCTTCCACCAGGATCGTCTTGCAGTTCTGGAGGTCGATCCAGTGGTTGGTCATCGCCCCCCTCCCGAACGAGGCCCCCAGACCGGGGACCGTGGGGCTGTGTCAAAGTCGGGCCTGGTGTTCGACGTAAGCCAGGCCGAGCAGCCGGGCCGCCTTCTGGAAGAGGTAGCACTCCTCGTTCGTGTTCTGCGCGCCGCCCAGGAAGCCGATCGCATCCGTCCGATTGACCGGAACCTCCTTGTCGCCGACCTTCTCGGTGGCGATCCAGGTCGCGTCGCGCGTCTTCCGGATCTTCTGCGCGACCCGCGCGATCGCGTCGTCCCAGGAGATGTCCTCCCAGTGGTCGCTTCCCGGCGCCCGGTAACGCGGCGTTGTAAGCCGGTTCGGCGAGGCGTGAGTCGCGAACATGGATATGCCCTTCACGCACAGGGATCCGCGATTGACAATGTGGTCGAAGTCGCCCTCCATGGCAATCAGCTTCCCTTCACGGACCGAGGCGACCATGCCACAGCCGCACGAGCAGAAGTTGCAGGAGGTAGTGAACTCATTGACGTCGGAGAGCTTCAACTTCTGCGTGTTCGCTCGCACGGCTGCCACATCAACAAGGGTGCCCAGCGCAAGCCCGGCACAACCACCAGCCGCCGTCCTGAACCACTCTCTCCGAGTAACCCCGGTCAAGGTGCCTGATGACTGGCCAGCGGTGTTTCCAATCTGTCCATTCATTCCACGTTGTTCACTCTTGTTCGGGTCCAAGGCCTGCTCCATGCTTCATTAAATAGATTGCTCAGTAATGAAGTTTTCCATTGGCTGCCACGTCTTCCCAATATCAGTCACGTTGTCCGGAAAAGACTATTGCCACGTCATCGGTCAATCGGTAACCCTGCGCGTATAGGACTGGAACAGAGGGACTCTTGTTTGCAATACCGGTGACCATCCATATTCCTTTCACCGAACGGTTAGCCCTCCGGCGGCCAAGTCCGGCAGGGAGGCTAGCTCTTGAGTCCACCCGAAGTCAACTGTAAAAATCCCTAGTTGACTTCAGAAGAACTTCAACATATTTTCCCCGGCGGGAAGGCTTTTCAAGAATCGTGTAGTCCTCTTGAGGCATCGGCTTGATTGGCCTCGCAGACGGATTTCGAAGGTTTGTGAGGCGCCGAGTCTCGAAGTTGTTGCGTCCTTCGAGAGAGAACGAATACAATCTGATTCGCGTGTACGTAGGAATTTGTCCAGTGATAGCAACAGGTGTTCTATGAAGAGTTGGCGGCTTCTCCTCATCTCCTATTTTCTGACGGTACTGATTTCAGCGTTGATGGTTCCTTGTGTCCATTCCGGCGACAAAAAGAACGCCGGACAACAGACCAAGTCCACCGATCACGCCAAAGCATATGTTGCGCCGACCGATCCCGGGCTCTACGTGGGTTCCGATACCTGCAAGACATGCCATGAGGACATCTATACGAATTTTGAAAGCACGGCTCACTTCACCACCACCATGGAGGGGAAGCTGGAAGCGCACAAGGGGGTGGAATGGCACGGGTGCGAGGCCTGCCACGGCCCGGGCAAGGAGCACGTGGACGGCGGCGGGGACAAGACAAAGATTTTTACCTTTAAAGACGCTTCGCCTGCGGACACCAGCCAGCGCTGTCTGCGCTGTCATCAATACGACAGCGAACACGGCAATTTCGACCGTTCCGCGCACTTGGCAAACGGAGTTGGTTGCCTCGACTGTCACTCACCTCACCATGCCAAGGAAAGTCAATTCCTCATGAAGCAGAAGGCGCCGCAATTGTGCTACGGCTGCCACCTTGATGTGCGCGCGCAATTCGCACGCCCGTTTCACCACCGTGTAAATGAAGGGCTGATGCAATGCAACGACTGCCACAGCCCGCATGGCACGTTCCGGCCGAAGCAATTGCGGACCAACGCGTCCGGGGACACAGTCTGCCTCAACTGCCATACCGAAAAGCAAGGGCCGTTCGTCTACCATCACGAGGCGTTGATAGAGGGCTGCGTCGTTTGCCACACGCCCCACGGCTCCACGAATCAACGGATGCTCCAGCAGAACCAGGTCAATCTGTTGTGCCTCGGTTGCCATGCACTGCCCGCGGATCTCGGACCGCCGGGAACTCCTACTTTCCATAATCAAGCGCAGAAATATCAGGCCTGCACACTGTGCCATATTGCGATACACGGATCGAACACAAGTACGGTGTTCTTTACGCCGTGAGCTGGAGAAATACGATGAAGATCACAAACTTCCAGAGAAAGCTTACATCTGGCGCCGTGAAATCTTCACGGTTCGTGCTTACAGTCCTGATTTTGACCGGCCCATTCGCGCTGAGGTCGCGAGCGCAACAAACAGAGGAGCAAAAAGGCATCGACCAGGGTAATTACAACATCAAACAAGCCATCGAATTTGGCTATCGATTTACAGATATCACTGGCAACTTACAAACTTACAATTCGATGGTCAATCTACAGGATGGCCCGCGACTCCTAAATTTCACGACGGAAATGCGCTCTATGGACAATCGTGGAACATTTTTTGACCGCTTCTATTTCAGCAATTTCGGTTACGGGGGTGACCCAAACGTTGTCACGGTGCTGCGGGTCAGCAAGAACAAGTGGTACGCGTTTAACGCGATGTTTCGGCACGACGAAAATCTTTGGGACTATTCGCTACTGGCAAATCCTTTCAATCCCGCGACCCCGGTGGCCAATGCCCCACCTAACTTCAACCCTGTCGTAAATGCCCCGGCGAGTGTTGCGGGGACTCCGGTGATTGCAATGTCGCCGCACTACTTCAACACACGAAGGAACATGCAGAACTACGGTGTAACTTTTCTGCCCCAATCTAAAATCCGTTTCCGCGTCGGCTACGACCTCAACACAAATGATGGGCCGGCCTACTCATCGATTCATCAGGGCACGGAGCAGTTCCTCCTGCAAAACCTTTCCGCGACGTTGACGCAATACCGCCTTGGCGTGGACTTCCGGTTTCTCCCAAAGACGAATATCAGCTATGACCAGATTTGGAGCTACTACAAGACCGATCCGGGAGTAACGGACCAAAACCAACAATTCAGTGTGGGTGCGGGTTTCCCGCCGGTGGATCTCGGCGTGTCCTGGAATGGCCCGCCGTGCAACCCCGCATTTCAACCTGGTGGCACGGCAAGTGCGAATTGCAATGCGTATTACAGCTACTACTCGCACTGGCAAACGCGTATGAATGCACCTACGGAACAGATCAGTTTCCAATCTGAAGCCATACCCAATCTGCAGCTTTCCGGCAAGTTCAGTTACACCGGCGGCGACATGAACGTGTACAACTACACGCAAGGTTTTGTGGGACTTGAAACCCGAAGCCTTGTTTCGAATTTTGCACAGTCCGGACCAACGCAGGGTAGGCATGTGACCTCGTACGCGGATTTTGGAGCCACCTGGCGGATCACGCCGATGTTCAGTCTTGTGGATGAATTTCACTATGGCAACTGGCGTGAGCCTGCACAGTTGAGTTCCACGGAGTGCTCCTTCTTCAGCAACAACAGTCTCATACTTGCGCCCACTTCCTTCCTTTCAACGGCATCGTTGCCAGCCAATTGTCCACAGCCTTCGAATGCCATATCCGGCACGCCATCGCATAAAAGCAACTCCGCCCCGGACATTCTGGTGAATCTGGACAGCAATTTCCTAAAGCAGCAGATTACGAACAACTTGATTGAAGCACAGGTGCAGATCACGCCAAAAGCCGGGGCGTATTTTGGCTACCGCTTCGCGCACCGGGTGATTGCAGATAACTTCTACAACACACAAAACGCCATTTATTTCCCCAATACCGCACAACGCGGCAATTGCGCGCTGGCCAACGGCGTTCTCCCGGACGGATGCACACTGAATCCCGACGGGTCGATCTCCTACCAGACTCCCAATCCAACTTTCGAGCCGCCGGGGGTCACTGACATCAACTACAACTCGGCTGTTCTGGGCATCTGGGTGAAGCCCTCGCCCAAGTTCAGTCTTAATTTGGATGCGGACATCACCAGCGCCGACAACACTTTTACCCGCGTCAGCCCACTGCAATCGCAGCAGTTCCGAATTCGCGCACAGTACAAAGCGGCAGCCTGGCTGAATCTCAGTAGCTATTTTCGCGGCTCGTACGGCCAGAACCCGGTGACGACCGTGAACGGGGTCGGGCGCAACCAAAATGCCGGCGTATCCGTATCGTTAACGCCCAGTGAAAAATTCTCAGCGCAGCTCGGATATAACTACAACAATATTTTTTCTCAAATTTATGTCTGCTTCACAAGTAGTGCCGCGCAGGCGGGGTTGCCACCTTGCGCGGGACTGCCCGGGCTTTTGCAGCAACTTGCCCCGTATACCAGCAACGTGAACACGGGATTCATCGATTTTCAATGGACTCCCCTGAACCGCCTCGCTTTGGACTTGGGTGCAAATATTTCAGCAGCGAGCGGGTCAGAGCTCAATCTTAATCCGCAGAGCGCCATCCCCACAGCGCCAACGGGCGCACTGAACTCGTCCTGGTACGAGCCGTATGGTTCGATTGCCTATCATTTCGCGAAGAACTGGACAGGAAAAGCTTTGTGGAATTATTACGGATACCATGAGGATTCCAACGGTTCGTACCAGGACTTGTTTGTTCCGAGAAATTTCCGGGGTAACACCTTCACGCTCTCGGTGCGATTCGCGTTTTGAAAAGAGCTCGCGGGGAACTACTGCCTCCATGCCGTAATTGGGTGAGGGGGAAGAGCGGGAGGCATGAAATTCGGGACTAGGCTCTTTCGCCGCTACGCGCCAGATACAAGGGAAGAATAAACAAGGAGGAAATGATGAAGAAGCTTTTGTCGGGAGTAGCAATCCTATCCATGTTGTGCCTTGCCGCCACCGTTTCGCGCGCTCAAGACTCCGCAAACGGGGAGAAAATCTACAAAGCGAAGTGCGCCGGGTGCCATGGCGCGAACGCTGAAGGCAAGCCGGCCATGAAGTCACCTTCTATCAAGGGCAAGAGTGCCGATGAAATCCAGAAGCAAATCTCAACTTCGCCGAAGCACACTGGCGTAAAGAATCTGACGCCGGCAGAGGTGAAGGATCTCGCTGCCTATCTGGCTACCTTGAAGTAATCGCAACAAATTCGTCGGGAACCCTGTCACTCGCTGTCCGCGACAAAAATCGGGAAGCCGGCCGATTGTGCGCAAAGGTTTTTTCCTCAAAGGAAGACCGCGAAATCCAAAGAATTGTGGGGCGATCCCACATGAGTCCTCGGAATACGATCAGGGATTGGGTAAGACTACTCTACTATCTGAGCCAAAACGCCATCAGTCTGATTGGCGTGGTGCTCACGACGAGTAGCGCGGTAACGCTCATAGCCTTCTGGATCTACGACTTCATGCTTCCGGGACCCCCTCACCCGTACGTGGGCATTCTCCTCTTTCTCATTCTTCCCGCTTTATTCGTTCTGGGATTGGTTCTGATTCCCATCGGAATTTTGCTCCATCGGAGGACCCTGCGAGCCGCCGGGGAATTGCCGGAAGCGTTTCCAGCAGTCGACCTGCGGATGCCCAGGGTGCGCAATACCCTTCTATTTACCTCGCTTGCGACTCTACTGAACATATTGATTTTTACGTTTGCGTCTTATCAAGGCGTGTCGTATATGGATTCGACGGCCTTCTGCGGGCAGACCTGCCACACGGTAATGACACCGGAATTCACTGCCTACCAGAATTCACCACACGCGCGGGTCGAATGCGTGGACTGCCACATCGGGCCAGGAGCGGGTTGGTTTGTACGCTCCAAGCTCTCCGGATTGCGTCAGGTTGTTGCGGTCGCCTTTCATACCTATTCCCGGCCGATTCCCTCTCCGGTGAAGTATCTGCGCCCAGCGCGCGAAACCTGCGAGCAGTGCCATTGGCCTCAACGTTTCTCGGGCGACAAATTCTTCGTGAAGACCAGCTACAAAGACAACGAGAAAAACACGGCGATGACCACGGCACTAATGATGAAAATCGGTGGTCGGGCCTCGTCAGGTTCTGTGGGCATCCACGGGAGGCATTTGGACGAAGGCTCTCGAATTCACTACATTTCGACCGACGCGCGCCGCCAGGTGATTCCCGTGGTTTATTACACGGACGACAAAGGCAAAACCGTGGAATACCTTTCTACGGACCTCAAGGTTAGCAAGCAAGAACTCGAAAAGGGCGAGAAGCGCACCATGGACTGTATTGACTGCCACAACCGGCCTACGCACGCGTTCGAGTTGCCGGAAAATGGGGTTGACCTGCGGATGTCGCGAGGCTTGATCAATCCGGAGCTTCCCTACATCCACAAAAAAGCCGTGGAAATGCTGAAGGCAGACTATCCGAATCGCGAGGCCGCCGGAAGGCAGATCGTCGAAGGGATCGAGAATTACTACCGCACGACGTATCCCGAGGTTTATAACCGCAAACGCACGCTGGTCGAGCAATCGGCCGACAACGTGGCCAAGATTTATCTCCGCAACGTTTTCCCGGACATGAGCGTAAGTTGGGGTGCGCATCCGAACAATCTTGGTCACAATGATTCTCCTGGCTGCTTCCGCTGCCACGACGGGTCGCACATGAGCGCGGACGGCCAGGCGATTTCCAACGATTGTACCGCCTGCCATAACCTGCTGGCGGTACAGGAGGAAAATCCCAAAATACTCGTTGATCTTGGCTTGCAGTGAGAATTTGAAGACCTGGATCACGGCGCAGTGAAGATGAACGTCGATACGGATGCGCAATCTGCCTTTACCCGCGCGATTCCCGGCCACTTTTTCAAGAACTATGACGGCGCCCTCAAGGTGGATGATCGGAGTGCGCACACCCATGAGATCACTGTTGGTTCGGTGCACCACATCTCTTGCCGCCGCCTTGACCCTTGCTAGCTTCGGCATCCATTTTCTCTACGCGGACAATGGCCCCGAAATTTCCCAGCAGGCTATGAAGCAGAATCAACGCGGACTCAGCCATCTTTACAAAAAGGAATACGCCCAGACCATCGCCAGTTTTCGCGAAGCCCTGCTAATTCAGCCGGAATATCCGGACGCTCTCTTGTCCGATAGAGCACTGGCGTTTATCGGGCGCTGAGGCCTGTCCAACCGGTTTTAGGATAGACTCTCTCGACGGAGAGACGATAACGGACTGTGCAGGCCGTAATTTCTCAGCGTTGATCGCGTCCGCGGGAAGAACCCTGCATTGTCTACGGAAACGGCCAGGTGAGGGCGCATCCGGGAGCGAGACTACGCTGCAGAATCGCCAACGATGAATCCAATCGATATATCCCCGGAACAGTTCCGTCACCTCTCTGAACGTGTCATAGAGATAGCCGCCGACTACCTTAAAGGCATAGACGGCCGGGCGATTCCTCCCGACGGAGGGGGCGCAGAAATGGAACGCGTCTATCGCACCCAATTGCCCGAAACAGGATTACCTGAGGAAGCTGTCCGTGGCCTGGTCGATCTGGCCCGACACTCACGTGCGCAGAACGGGCGTTTTTTTGGTTATGTGCTTGGTTCTGGAGAACCAGCGGCAGCGGTTGCCGATCTATTATGTAGCGTACTCAACCAAAATGTTACGGCTTGGCGATCTGCCCCAGCGGCGGTGACGATCGAACGGACCGTTGTGGGCTGGCTGGCACAAGCCGTGGCTTGTCAAAGTTTTCAGGGACTTCTGACCAGTGGGGGATCTGCTGCAAACTTAATGGGTTTGGCGATGGCAAGAGAAGCGACGGCTCCGGCTAATGAAGGCGGTGTCCAACCAGGCGTTGCTATCGCCGTCTACGCTTCGACGGAAGTACATATGTCGATCCCTAAAGCCGTCGCTTTGCTTGGGATCGGTCGGGTGAATTTACGGCCAATTCCCGTGGATGATTCCTTTCGCTTGGTGCCTAAACGGCTCGAGGAGGCTATGCGGCGGGACAAGAATCTCGGCATCACGCCGGTAGCGGTGGTCGCGACCGCGGGTACCGTCAATACCGGTGCGATTGATCCGCTTCCCCAGCTTGCCGAGATCGCTGCCAAATATGGAACATGGTTCCACGTTGACGGCGCTTACGGCGCCTTGGCAGCCATCGCCGCACAAGATAAGTTTCAGGGATTGGACCTGGCCGACTCGATTTCTCTCGATCCGCACAAATGGCTGTACCAACCGATTGACTGCGGCTGCCTTTTATATCGCGATGCCGCAGCCGCGCAGCGGACGTTCGCACACAGCGGCGAATACGTGCGCACACTCACGAGTGATCCTATAGAAAGCTTCGCCTTCTTCGAAGAGTCAATGGAACTGTCCCGGAGATTTCGCGCGTTAAAACTGTGGTTTTCGCTGCGCTACCACGGGTTCGCTTCGTTGCGGAAGTCCATAGAGAAAGACCTGTTGCACGCCCGGCGACTGGGCGCCTCGATTGCAAATAAAGCTGAACTTCAGTTGCTGGCGCCCATCGAGCTTAGTGCCGTATGTTTTCGATACATAGGCAATGGCGATTTGCCTGAAGTCAAACTGAATCAATTGAACTTCGACATTCTGCGGCGAATCATAAGCCGCGGTCATGTGTATCTCTCCAACGCGACGCTGAACTCAAAATTCTGCCTGCGTGCTTGCATTGTGAATCACCGCACCACTGATTCGGATATTGACAGCGTTCCGGCTGAGGTCTTGGCAGCTGCACGAGAAGTCGAGTGAGGATCCCTCAAAAGCTCGAGTTCACATAGAAGCTCACTTAAAGAAAACCCGTTCGCGCCCGACACCATCCGGGAGTATTGTCGGAAGCTCGGTATCTGTTCCAACACCTTGCGGTTGTTTTTTCAAAGCGGCGGTCACGTGCCGTGGGTGGCAGGCAGAGTCTTGCGACTTACCGTGCCACCACCACGCTTCCCCTTCGCCGCAAAATAAGAGTGGATTTAGTGGCAATCTCGATCTCGGCGCGCGCTATCCGCATCTTGCGCCAGATCAGTCATCACCGCAAAGAATTCCTTAGACTGTCCTATAAACAGACCCATGTCCGTCAAAAACTTGACCACGCCCATAGCAATGCCGCTGGTTTCGGTCGGTCGGATGATCGAACACACGGGTAGGTCTCGGCTGAGAAATGGGCAGGGTTCGGGCATGATTAGGTTCGCCTTCAGATCCTCCCCGGCTGAACTCAGATCCGGGAAAGTCACCGAGACCTTGGTCAAAGGATCGACGGCCGTCAAGGGAGGTGCATTCCCGGCCTTGTCTGACCACGTTTGAAAGTGCATTGTTTCCGTTGGGCCAATGCTGATAAGAATTCGCAGCACTTCCACGTTACTGGCTCTTTGCGCCATCGCGGGATACAAACTGTTTCCACCTTGTTCGATCGTTGGGAAATGGAACGCCGCGGTATTCGCGATTGCCTGCAGGAAATTCGGATCGCTTGTGTCGTTGTCCGTCCTCGGGATAGCCGTATGCCGTCCAACCGCCAGGCTCGGAACCGCTTGCGGAAAAGTGTCGCCTAAATCGGGGTTCTTGCTATCACTCCGGTACCGCGTCCACCAACTGGTATCTAGCGTGAGTTGCATCAGATTCGTCAGACGCAATATCCCGCTCGACCCGCTGGCAGAACTCCCCGGCAAAGTGCGGAACTTCTCGAGGCTTATTGGGGCAGCTCCCTTCGAGACCAGATATGCATTCAGGAAGTTCTGATGCGTAAATTCATCATCGGTATTATCGTGTATGTAGATAGCCATATCCCCGTCAAGCACGGATAGCGCGTTTGTATAGGCAACGTTGCCGGTCCCGCCCGGGACCTCACTGTCTTGCACTCCTCCCAACTCGTTGTATTGCACCCAAAAGTCGGTCTCCAGGATTTCTGCCGCGGCGGCAAACCTCAGCAGTGCAGCATCCCCCCGGGTAAGCCTTCCACTCCGGACTTCCCTTTCATCATGATCGGACGCGGATAGCCCTCTTTCGAAAAGACTTGCGCCCACTGTTGCGGCACCAGCCGCAAAGGCGCCTCTCTTCAGAAACGAACGTCGATTGGATCCCGTCATACCGCTTCGAGGAACAGAATTTGTCATTTGCGTTTCTCCCCAGAATTTAGATTGAGCAGTTGAAGAGACCAGAATGCGGGCGGGCACTCCGGCGATCTTTTGCATAATGTAGTGGACAGAAAAACAAAAAGTGTCACGGCTGCGTCCGCGGAGGGTAATTCCTTTGTTCTTTAACGGTTGAAGGAACCAACCTCAATAACCCTAAAAGGTTTTGCAGGAAGTTTACACTCGCGCGACAGAAGTCCCGTCGCGGCGGCAATAGGATGCTGACCCGTTTGGAGAAAGATCGTGCTTTTCACACTGTACACGTAAGTCCCGATATGCCAGACGACCGGGTGAGTCGTGAAAAGGCGGTGGTCCACGGCGGGGGTAAACCCGCCCGGGAACTGGTTCACTCCACCCGGTAGCAATCAGAGCAGCAGTGCAGGCAACGAGACTGCTGAAGCCTCTGGTGCAGAAGGTCACTACGCGACTTGACGAGCGTGCAGGCCGTAACGTGAGTAAACGCTCAAGCAGGCCTCGAAAAGACTAATGCAGGAGCCGACCCGCCCCGGTTTCGGGGAAGGCCGAAGCAAATGGAATGGTACGTGCGAACAAATCCCATCCGACCTGCTGGGGTATTGGCGACGGCATGCAGTCAAAGGGGACCATGCGCAACACGGGAGGTCCCAGCGGGACTAAACAAAAACCTCCACCGCGAACCCTTTCGTAGAATGGTGGATACGGAAACCTACTCGGAGCCGGAGTCGATGTACGCAAACTCACGCGCAAACATATTCATCGAGCACATCGGCACTCTTGGGAAAGAGGGGGTTGGTCGTCATGCTTGCGCCTGCTGATTCTCTGCGATCAGCCACTGTATCTGCGAAAGCGGCACAAAAATGGCTGGGGATTCCATCGCCACGGGAAGACCGGCTCTCGACAACTCGCTCATCAATGCCTCACCGGAGAACCAAACCCCCTCTTTTTCCTCACAGACCACATCAGCCTTGATCGCCTTACTCATTCCGGTCATCTTTAGAATTATGGGACGATTTCGGAGATGTCCTAAATCTATCATTGATGCCTCCTTAGAACAGGCGCAGGGGCCAGAACACAACAAAGTGTCGCACAATGCGGTCGTATGCGTCCGCCCAGGAAGAAACATTCGGCCCGCGTGGGCCGTGAAGAACGCAGTTATTAGCAGACACTCGTGCCCTTGAATGGAGGGAGACTCTCTACGGCAGGCGAGTGTGGGTGAGTCTGGGGCCGGATACTGCGCCGCCGGAACTATACGGTCAATCACATTGCGGGATGTCAAGCAAAGCAAGACCTATCAGGACGGGCCTGAAAGGAATACGTCGTCTTCTACGTTGAAGTGAGTCACGTTCGCGAACTCCAGGGCTGCTTGGCATGCTCCGTCAGAAGTTTCGTACTGCGAGCCATGGCCCGCGTAGTTCCCGTCGCGTACCGCACTCCAATACCACCAACTCTCTGGCACACCGGAGAATTGCCAAACGTCAAGTTCCCATCCGCTACGCACTAGCCGATACCTTCCGGGTAAGAGTTTCTCCCATTCCAGCTTCATTGCCATTATTGCACTAGCCATGTTCGTCTCCTTTTCAACTGGTCTCTTTGGAGGCCATGGCACTGGCGGGTAGTCATCCGAACATCGAGGCCAGACGACCAAAGTTGATGTTCGAAACTGATGAATAGCTCAGCAGGGATGACCGCGTCAGCGATGAAACCTTCTGCGGAGTCGTCGGTCCATGGAAAACATGCACAAGAGAAATGATATCTCCAATGAACTGAGTCACTGAGGACGGTGACCCCGGTCACCAAGCTCTGTCAATATCTTCAGCTAAATAACTGAGATCTGCTGAGCGCAATTTAGTACTGGTCGGTGCGGATGGGATTGTCAATCCCAGAACATTTTGGGCGAGAATCTGCCGTACACTGATAACCCCCTTAAACCAACGTGCGTTTCGAACTAAAATGAGCTGATGTGGATGAAGGTGGGAGCACCGAAAACATGGAAAATACTCACGTAAGTGCCCCAAGCCTGACGCGTCCACCGACAACTCGGGCCAACTCCTCCAGGCTGCCATTGAGCTAATATAACTTCGCGTACTCGGCTTTCGCAGCGATGAAAATCGGAATGTCAGGGTCGGCGTCCTTCCAAAGCGTGAGGAAATCCTGATACGCCGCCTTGGTCTTCGAGCAGGGTCGAAGGGGAGTGTAAACCCGCCCTCAAGAGAACTGCGGGCTGAAAGGTCGTGCCCTTTTCGCCGCTTACCCCGGCTTCCTCACTGGTGCAGCTAGTGTGGAGGCGCCCGGCTAAGCGCTGGCCGCTGTGTCGTCAGGTGGAATGGCGTTTTTGTTTTGCGTCAGCCACATCTTGAAGTCCTGAAGTGAAGGGTTTAGGCTCCGGGCGAAGTGAGGGCTACGCACCCCGCAAAAATAATCCTCGAAATCACGCTTGAACTGGAACATGTTGCCCAAATCGTCGGCGCCGGGGAAACCGAACCCGCGGTACACCTCTGGTGACACGTTGTTGTAATGCACTGCTTTCCCCAGCACTTCGGTAAAAACGGTGGCCATCTGCGTGCCCGTAAGATTCTCACCCGAAATCGCGACGGTCTTGCCGACGAACTCACTACCCCTTCTGAATATGCCGTAAGCGCATTTGCCGATGTCCTCGGCGGCAATGCCCGGAAGCTTTTTGTCACCCATCGGCAGCGTGATGGCCAATTTTCCATCCGGACCTTTTTTCGGGCCCATTCCGAAGTAAATAAAGTTGTCCCAATAGAAAGACGTGAGCAGGAACGTCGTCGGAACTCCCGCATCCGTGAAATAGTGGTTGGCCTCGCCCTTGGCGTCAAAATGCGGGACCTTGTACTTACCCTGGAGGGTGGGCATCCGGTTGTCACCAAGAGGCACCCACTGCCGCGTGTCTTCCAACGTAGACCATATGACGTGCTGCAAGCCGGCAGCCTTCGCAGCCTCTGCCATGGCTTTTGCTTCCTTCATTTCCTTTTCCGGGGAGAAATGCGCCCAGAAAAATGTTACGCAATAAGCCCCGTAGGCGCCTGCAAACGCTTTCTTCAGACTCTCAGGGTTGTCAACATCCGCAGCCACAACTTCAGCGCCGAGTCTTGCGAAGTCCTTCGCCTTAGCTCCATTCACATCCCTAGTGAGGACACGCGCAGCGAAACCACCGTTCGGGTCGTTAAGAATGGCCCGGACCAAACCGCTACCTTGCGCACCAGTTGCTCCTACGACCGCGATTATTTTTCTGTCGGACATGAGCTTTCTCCGTCGAAAACGTTAAGGAACATCTCTTGTATCATCCGGGACTTCGGCTCTCATTTTGAAAGCAGGTGAGATTATATATCGATTTGTTCTATTCTCAGTTGCGCCCGAGAGCCCGAAGATTGGAATGGTTGTAGCACCGAACTTGGAGACATTCGAAATTGCCTGCCACGGGTTAGGGCTGCCAATTCGATTCAGTGTTGTGCGGTTACTTATATTTTTAAGGGCGAGGCATGACTCGCAAGACACTGCCACTTCCCGTTCGGCATTTTCACCCAAGTATCGGTCCAGCGCTCATCAACTGAGTACGGCTTTCCCGACCCATCGGTGCCCGTCCCTTTGAAGCCTCCCGTGGCGATAGCCGTATCGCCAAATACCGTTACCTTCACATCGTAATACTCGGCGCTGGTAAATTTGGTTGTTTTGACTATTTCCAACGTCTCAGCCTTCGCCGTCACTTTCCCTTCACTCCCTGTATTCACGAAGTTGTCAGCCAGCAGTGGGGCGAGCAGGTCAGGATTACTTGTCTTTTGTGACTGAAGCCACTGATTTTCCAGTGCCGCGACAGCTTTCTCGGTCCCGCCCGACTGCTGGGCTAGTGACCATACGGCGCTCGCTACTAAAAGCAGGCCGAGTAAACACAACATCCAGACCTTCTTCATAGACTTCTCCTTGCTGATTGAGATTTTCGAGAAATCAATTCGTAGGTCTTGTGGCCCGTGTGGCTGCCCATTGGATCAAATTGGATTCTCAGGCTCATATCGAAGCTATGGGCTGTGATATCGGGTGCCCGGTAATTTTTGTTATCCGTAACCTAGCTTCTACGGATACGTATCACGCACACTCTACAATAGTTATGTAAGGGAGGAGAGGACAATCTAAATGGAATGAGATGCAGGGGAGCCTGATACGCCGCCTTGGCCTTGGCGCTGTCGCCTTGCATGGCGTAGGCGCGGGCGAGTTGAAGATGCGCGAATGCACCGATAGGCGAGTTCAACACAATTCCGCGATGGTCGAGGATTTTCTGGAACTCGGCGCCGGCTTCGCCGTCCTGATGTACTGCTAGATACGCTTTGCACGTAGATGGGATAAAGCCCGCCATCATCGCTCAGTTCGTAGGGCCCTGCAGTTTGAAGAATCTCGATGGCCTTTGAAGAGTCGTCGCAATTCAACGCAAGTTGGGCGCGAATCGTTGGCAGGTGATTGAATTGGATGATGGAATGCTCCGGGAACCGGTTGCCTAATTCATCGGCTAGTGCCTGAGACCGTACCGCATCGCCCGCGAAGGCGCGCGCCAGCGCCGCTGCAAACTGCACGTACGGGCCCGTTCATCTTCCGCTCGCGGCTTGCCCGTAGCCCAGGCCACCACAGCGGCAGGAAATCCTGATACGCCGCCCTTGGATTCCCCATCCACCAGGATGAGCTGATACGCCTAATTCAACAAGACTCCGAATCGTGATGAAGACCAATGCAGATGCACGATTCATCGTGGCCATGTGTTAGGCTCTGGGCTAGTCGAGTCCCCCGGCCCGAGAGTCAAGGGTGGTTGGGCAATGGGAGAACCGGGGCGCCGTTTAGCCTACCTGTTGGTCTTCGAATGCGAGACGTGTAAGCGAGATGTTTTTGCGTCTTTCCAGATTGAGAAACCGGAACTGGATTTCCATCTGACGTGTGCGTGCGGATGGGAAGGAATTCGTCGTGGTACTCAGGCTAAGAGAGTTCTCTGTCAAGATTCCGACTCACCTTTGCCGAAGCCATAGGGTTCGCAGGACCGTCTACTGTGCAGTGCAGTTCTTTGAATCTTTTTTCGTTGGCAGCCCCGCCTGTTTTCTTTATCCGGATTGCGGTTAGTATTTCCGAATGGAATCAGCATCAAATGTTTTCGAGGGTCCGGTTTACGGTTTCAGGTACAGTGTGTGATGCTAAAGGCTTCCGTCTTTCACTGATGATTTCTTGACGACCCGCCCCGCTATCGACAATGAATAACCATTCACCCGGCGCTGTTCGTCTGATACAGAGACGAAATCCCCAATCACCCGTGACTGATAATACTTTTCAGCCATCGGAAGATTCGCGATGTGCTTTGCTCTGGCGTAAAGTGTCCGCGGGTCAGAGTGATTCTCGGCAGCGATGTCGAAACCTCGCGGGCCGGAAGACAAGCGGGGCAGGACAAGGTTATGTTTGGCCCCTAAACCGGGATGAGAATACCCCGCGAGTCTAGTTGGTGGTGTAAGCCACAGGGTCAAGGGGAGTGTGAACTTCTAAGGTGTACCTGTTCAGCAATTTCGGACATGCTATCACCCAAATTGCATGACCTGGGCTACGATTGGCCGACAAAATGTATTGGGCTGCGAGGCTGGAACGCATTGTCGATATGGTTCTGCTGTTCGGGCATTCTCGGACTCGTAGGGGCAGAGGACCTGCTTCGACTTCAGGCGACCGCGCTTGAAGCGCCCTACAATCCCATCATCTTTAGTAAACGGGACGGCACATTTATCTGGGTCAATAATGCATCAACGGAACGGACTCTAGCAGAATCAGCCGGCTGTCTTCGAATGGCCGGGATGCCTTTGTTTAGGGGTCACTGTTGCTTGATTTTTATATTCCGGTCTGGCCTGCCCCTCACACTCTTCTTCGAGAAATTAGTGCATATTCGGTGGCAGAAGCAGAGAGAAGGTTAATCCCGCCGTCATCCCACGTTATGTCTATATGGTCCTGACCAACCTGGGCTGTGTGAACTGCTGTCACCGTACCCCCTTGTTCCCACTTGTTTTTTACATAATCGCCCACCTTGGGAGTCTCGCCACCGGCGTATGGCATACTTTCCCTCCGTTTAGCAGACCGCATGGATTAAATGAAGGAGGGCCACCGCAATATCCCCCTCAGTGAAGTTGCCGTGGCTCTCAGGGGTTGAAGAAAAAAGAACTCTTATCAAGACGCCCTGCACTGGTCAAGAAGAAATCCCGACTGGGCGTCTCTTGCTCATTCTGCAACTACTGTGAGTACTCCAACCCTGGCTCACCCTCCAAGCGGGCCACCTGTTGCTTCATTTCGGCCGCATCGTTCTGCACGAAGGCGAGCAGGTACACCACGAAAGGGGAATCCAGCTTCTTAGCTTGCGCCTCACCGACTGTGGCTTGGGCCTCTTCCACCCGATTCAAATTGAGATAACTCTAATAAGGTTAACGTAAGTGAAGTTGCTCGCTTTCACCCGCAGTGCCCCCCCCGATATTGCTCCAGGGCTTTTTCATGTAGCCCGAGCCGCGTATAGATGTCCCCCAGGGTATCGTGCGGCCCCGAATCTCGCGGATAGAACTGCACCGAGAGTTCATTCACCCTGAGCGCTTTTTCTAGGTCTCCAATGAAAAAGTAGGAGGAGGAGGACTCTATGTATAACCTCTCCCGCTCGCTCACCCGTTCACGCAACTCGTGAGATTTCATTGCGTTCTCTCTGGCTAAGCCGGCTCGGTCAATTCCTCTCAAGTTTCTCATCAGCTCGAGTCAACGGATGACGAGCGAAGCGATGGTGTGATATATAGTCGAGATATTCGAAGGAGCGGTTATGCCGAAACTCCTCAAGTCCATTCGGTTCGGCTTGACGCCTTGGTTGTTTAACCGTCTTCGCAAGGAAGCGCAGCGGCAAAACGTCAGCATGAGTGCGTTAGTTCGTACCGCTGTAGCGAGGCACTTAGGTGAGTTGGTATGGAAGAGAGTGGAGGCGACCGGAACAGAAAAGCCACCGTGGCCAAAGGCGGTGCATCCGCCTTTTGTGTTCCGCAACGAAGCCGAACGCCAGTATGCTGAGATGGTCTTACAACAGCACTTTGACGAAGACCGCTAGCCATTAGAAATCGGCATAGGGGGGAGAGTCACCTCTCCTCCGCCGAGTAGGCCCGGGGAATTTCACCCCGGGCCGCTCACAGAACCGGACGTAAGCCTCTCGACTTATCACGGCTCGTGCCACCCATTGAAAGCTGCCGCCTTCCATCGAGACCAGCGAGTTCGTCCTGTTTCCAGTTGACTCTGAGTGATCTCAACGCGGGTGACCTGCTCCCTTCGCTCCACGGCTGTTAATCCGTTTCACCGCTACTACGGAGCAGTCCGCCCCTGGCCAGCACATCGGTACTTTCGGCCTCGCGGGGCTGCCGCTTGGGCCTTTTCCCTTAGCAGCACCGACCAGGTTCTCAAGTTCCGTACGAAAGCCCGCATTAGAGTCACGGCTCCGGTACACCGGACATCGCACAGCCAGTAAGCAGGTAGCCGCTGTGCTCTTCCCGGAGGTGGCAGGCATCTCCGGTTTTGATGTCATCTAAGTGGTGTTTCGATGCGTCATCAGAGCTTCATTTGCATTCGTCTCTCTAATCCTCACATGACCTGTTTGAGCACGCCTTTTAACCGTGACGTTCACCACTGCGGCATTTGACCGTAGCAGCTCACGGCTGTTTGAAGCCCTCTCCTACAAGAGGACTCCGAAGGGCCCTCCTTCATCTCTCGTACAGCATAACGCCTGCGCGTCTTCTTGACACAACCTGCCACACCACCGGACATGCGGGTCCGCATCCGGCGGTTCGGCGGGTTAAGCTAAGAGCGTGCGACCATGGTCGGAAGCCCCGGAGAGTCGAAGTAGGCATTGGGTAGCGCAAGGGCCAATGCCGGCGAGTTTGCGATTCGCCACGGGCCGCGCGCACTCCCAGCGGTTACCGGACTTGTCCATTACGCCATCAGGCGGCAAAGTAGGGTAGAATAAAAGTGGCTCCCAGATGAAACCCATGCAAGCAAAAGTCGCCGGAGTCCGTCGTAAGATCGTGGATTTTCATCTAGACGAATGCTTTGACTGGGTTGCTGACCTCGAATGCGGACATCAACAGCATGTACGCCATAATCCACCTTGGACCACTCCCCATTGGGTAACAACTCCACGAGGCCGGCTGGAACATATCGGTCAAGAATTGTTATGTTCACTCTGCTCATCTGTTGCTTCCAATCGCGGCGACTAGTCCCAAAGGACAATTAACGCATAGACCGGACGTGTGATTTTCAAACGTTTTGTCTAGAAGTAGTGTGGAGCCGGGGAGACGAGTTGGCGGTGTCGCGGTTACAGAGGACAGGAGTTGGACGACAACGCCACGTGGCCGTCGTCGCGCTGCTCGACGCGAACCACCTGGCCGACGTAGTCGCGGTCGCGGAGGTCGGCGGGCGACTGGTAGGGGAGGGTGACGAAAAGACGCATTCCTTCCTGGTAGGACTCGCGCTTGGTGAGGAAGTAGAATCCTTCGTGTGAGACATTCCTCGTAGTGCCTATTTCCTCGAAGGATTCGCCGTGACATGGCTTGATTATCTGGATTCACAAAAGTTTCGCCGAGACGAGATTGGAGAAGTTGCAAGGGAGGTCATCGCCAAGTTCCAAGGAGCAGCAGTGGAAGCGCTGGGACTTACGGCGGAGACAGCCGATTTCGAGCGACTCCTTATTGCGATTAAGTATTTCATCGACCTTCATTTCGGGAAGGAAATGTCCCCGCGGGTGCGGGAAGAGTATGCGGCAGCGATGAGGCGTTTAAACTGACCAAACCAAGTGATTGCAGCACATAGATGATTTCAAACAAAGCTAGATCGGCGAAGGAAGTGTACGGCGTAATCTGTCGCTCTCTCGGTCGCTTCAGGCCACGCGCCGTTTTCTCCCTGCGGCAAGTCCAGTCAAACCCATCCCCAATAGCATCAGCGTGCCGGGCTCAGGCGTCTGTTGTATGAGTTGACCGCGGATTTCGCCGCCGGGAAACTGAGCGTCGTGGATGTTGGCGTATGTCTGCCCTGCGAATAGTGCGGCCAGCAAAGCGCTCTCTGCACCCGCAGCCGTCCCACCGTTAGCAGTTATAAAGGCCGAGTTGTACACGGAAGATAGAGTTAAGTCGAAGCTGTTGAGGTAGGTTCCGCTTGTCGCACTCGGGAAACCTGTAAAGGGGACTGCCACTGGCGCGTTTACACCGGGACTGGCACAGCGATGGATATGGGCTGCCGCTGCGGGCCCTCCTACAAGGCCTAAGAAACTCTCGTGCACCGTGAGGACATCTCCCGCGAGGGTTACGGTTATGAGTCCAATGGCAGTGGACGCGGTAGGGGGAACTTCATTAGACCCTAAGAGCGTCGCCGTGAAAATCCCATCCGCTTTTACAAAAGGTGCTGCGAGCAAAACTGCAGCCAGCAACAGAATGCCGATGGCTGTATGCCTAGTCATCCTCAAACTCCGTTCTCTCCGCACAATCCCGAAAAGAGTGTGCCCGGTTTCGTACTGTCGGATTGATCCAGGCGCGAAATCTAGCCGTTAGCTGGACAGCAGTCAAAGTTAAAGTAGGTACTAGCAGTTACAATTTCCGGTCTAGCCTGCCAAGAAATCCACCCCGTCAGCCTCCGTGGCAAAATCCACTTTTCATTGGGTGAACGGGGCAGGGCGGGCGAGACCGACAGTTGCGCTCGGCCCTGCCGAATTTCACCTGAAGGCAATCTCTACTGGCGGGAAGTGGAAGTGAGTTTCAAGGCCTTTGAAAGGGGAGATTGAATTCGAATGGGAGCAAATTTGACGCGAATTTGAGCTAATCTGCAACGACCTTGGTAAACGCCGCCGCGACAACTGCACTACTCAAGTCGCCGAACTATCGTGGTTGGAACAGTCGCTGGGCTAGGAGTGAAAGAAGAAGCAGAACGAGCACAATTGCGAATAGGCTTTTCAACGCCAGACTCTTAATACGCTTGCTGTTCATGAGCAAAGAATAACAGCACACCGGGAGGGTCTCGAAACTACTCGGTCAACTCCCGATAACCGGAGAACCCAGTGAAGTGGATTTAAGCTGGGCGAATCGGCCTGGAACGGCTTTGACCGTCTTCGGCCAAGGAGGTCGGCCTTTCTCTAAGGAACCTCAGTCACTGGCCTTGACGAAGATATCACCATGGATATCCCCCCTCCTCATCGCGGAGAGTACTTCCTTAAGATGGCCGCGATCATGAAGCCAGGAACTAAGGTGAAAATGCGTGCAATTGCCAGCCACCAGGTTGAATTGTACGTCGCCAGAAAAAAGGTTTTTATCCAAACAGCGGAAAGTAGCGTCAAGGAAAGCCGGGTGGTACTCGAATGACAACAACGGCGGGCGGGTTGACAACCCGTCCAGGACGCTCTCTTCAAATCCCTCCACATCAATCTTGATGTAAGCGGGAAAACCGTAGTGCTCGATCAGGGTGTCGATCCTCAACATGGGCAACCTCACTTTCCTGTTCCATAGCCCTTGGTACTCAACATGTTGAGACTTGATCGCGTTAATCCAATTTTCGGAGAGGCTGCTGATGTCATCCCGCGCGTCCGACACATTTAAGACTGCAAGGCCGTCTTTTGGACCGGCAACAGCCTGAATCACCTCGATGGATTTATTCCTATAGGACAACTCGATATGGCGGACACAATCCGTGTTCGGTTCCAAAGCCACCACGTGCGCCCCCAACGACGCGTAAATGGAGGCGTATACGCCGGTATTGGCCCCAATATCGAACACCAGGGATCCAGGCCGAATGAGACTGGCGTAAAATCCGCGAAGGCTTCGAGTGGTCTTGGCGTGCTGCCGCCCTGCGGTCGCCTGATACAAGCGCCGGACCAAGTGGTGAACGCCCAGGGAATTCGTGAATTCCTCGAACTTGCGCCGTGATGGTTTCATGGTCACCTCTCGGGGAGCTATACTGCACGGTAGTACCTGAGCTTGTTTCCGACTACCGCCGATGAATTGACCTAAGCCGGAATTAACGTTTTGCCATTCCGGCAGTCAAAAATATAAATCCGTTTCGGTCCGACCGAGCACAATTTTCTCTCCGACAGGGTCATCAGCTCCGAACCGCCTTTCCAGAAGTCCTCGAAAACCGTTGTTGCCACTGATGGAACCGGATTTACCAGACATCACTTTCTTCGGGGTCTTTCATGGGATCGCGCCGCCATCCTTTACTCGTTTTTCGAAGTTCTCAAATGGATTCCAATTGGAGCAGCGGAGGGATGATGGATGAACGCGGGAAGGGTGATGGCCAGTGCTGTAGGTATCGGCAATTCCTACAATCGTATCTGGAGCTTAAGAACTGCCGCAACCAGAAAGAACACGTTATCCCGAACGGAGTCCGCGCAATGAGGAATCCCCCTTGTCTTTGAGCTTTCTTCTACTCCGCTACGAAATCGGCACCCGAAATATATTCCTCCGTATGCTCACGTTCGTATACGCAAACATATCCGCGCGAAAAACCGAATCCGACCTCACCTCGATCATGGTCCCCTTCGCCAGTTCCTTCTGTCCGCGCTCTCGGGTGAATCCCGCGGATGGGATTTCCGGAAAATCCGTCCCCTTCCGCACCGGCAAGATATAGCTCTGGCTCGCTCCGAGCAGTGTTAATTCCATGTGTTTTTCGTCCTCACTCCACCTGCCCACGCAGATGGTCGCACAGATCACTATCGGCTCTCCCCCGGGCGATCGGATACGCTACCGTCCGGTACGGTGTCTCGGGGTTCTGGTTATCCTTCTGTGTCACCGTCGCCCAGCGCCCGTGAAGGCGGACGGAACGGAGAAGCGGCGGATGAGCGAGGAGCCCATCCTGGAACTGCAGTCAGTATCACCCGAAAGCCCTCGCTTCCAATCCGCTCTGAACCTCAACTCCTCCATGTAGTCGGCGTCGAAGCTCGTGGGAAGCGCTTTCTCGCGTTCTTTAGGAATGGGTCCCATGATGAAAAGGGTAATCGTCATCCGGTCAGGGAAGCATTGGACTTCACCTGCATCGTTTAGAAATATTGTTCTGTCTTTTGAATCAGCGGAGCGCAGGTTCTCAAAGAAATCAGTTGGCCCAAACGTGCCTTCAATCATGACCAGGTTCCCGTTGATTGCGGCGATATTTGCAAATGCCATCCTTCTTCGCAGGCTTGCGGTTGCTTCACTACCGCCGCTCTCCGGAATCGCCACCAGGAAGAGAGTTAACAGAACGGAAGCCAGTCGTAGAGAGCACATACTCTCAAGGACGTTCATTCAGCGGATGGGTTAGGCCCGGACCTTAGAGCATTTCGCGCCTAAAGTGGCCGCTGGCGGTTGCGGCGGGCGCGGGCCTATGCAAATTCAATGAAGGAGAGAGTAGATATCAGTCTGAATCGAGGCAGTGCGGCGACTCGCTGAGAGCAACCCCGGATGCCGAAAAGGAGAGACTAAACTACCTCGTGCTCGTCCGAGGCAGGCACGGTGACTATGCTGGGCGAGGGCACATTCCCACCTGTGAGGAACTCGGCTGGAGACACGCTCGGCTTCCGTGATGTCTTCACAGTTCCGAAGAATGCTTCGCGCGCCTTCTCAAACACATCGTCCGCCGTTGGATTTACCTTTTTCATTTCAATCCTCTACTCCCTTAGTTTCCAGCTAACTGATTTGCTATGTCTCACTTCACGTGCAAGGACAGATTCCTCGGACTGACACAGTCTACAGGATGCATGGACAGGAGTCTGTCCCTTTTGGGACTGACACGCTGGAGGACAGGTGGAAGATATCCCCGGTTATTGTCGGGCGCTAGTTGAAGTCAATTGGAGAAAATTTGATGCAAATTTGAGCTAATGTGCAACAACCTTGCAACAAATCGTATTGGGGTCGGGCTTGGAATGCGCGTAAGTCATTGATTCAGAAGGAGAAAAATGGAGCCGAGAGTGGGAGTTGAACCCACGACCTGCCGATTACGAATCGGCTGCTCTACCACTGAGCTACCTCGGCCTGTTTCCTTACGATAACATCGGTGGAATATAGCGTCAATTCAACTGCCTACCGCATGTCAACTGCCTACCGCACCTCCACGCAGTGTCTAACGCGAAAACGGATACATGGCCCAGCCAATTCCAATTCCAACGACCAAAAATAGAAAAAATGACCACAAGATATATTTCAACCGGTCTTTTGGTTGGCGCCTTCCCAGAAATCCAAACGCCACGGAGATCACTGCCGCAAAAAACAAAAAGGCTTGGATGTGTGTAAGGTTCAGACCGTTTGTCGCGCTCACGCCTTTCTTCCCCGAGCCGCTTCAAACGCGTGTAATGCCGCCAGCAGATTCAGCACTCCCGCTGTTGCCAGGAATCTAGTGCCATAGTCGCCGTCTGCATGAGAAACATCGGCGCCATCATGTTCCAGCGCTCTCGCTGCCAGATAAAAACTGCCAGCCGCAAGGTCAGCGACGTAGCCCAAGGTATCGAACGCGTCCGTGCCCTTCGACGTAAACACGTTACCTTTCATCCGTGCGCCCGTGACCACCAGCAATCCTACCGCAAGGAACACCACTCCAGCGCGGCCCCACATCCGCTGCAATGCGTGTCCCAAACCTGGCACAAGCCAGCCGGCTATCCCAATCGCCCAGGCGCGATTTTCATTCTGAAGTTCAGGCACGCTCTCGGCTTGGGACGCTGCTTCTAGCACGGGCTCTATCAGCTCATCTGCCATTCATTTACTCTCTCATGAACTTACGCTAGCAGTGCAAGTATCTCCGTTTGGCTGGCGCCCGTCACACGCGCTTCTTTCTCATCAATGTAGACATCCACTTCGCTGCGAATGCCGAATTCCTTCAAGTAAATCCCAGGTTCCACTGAATTGCACGTTTGCGGGATCAAGTGCCGTTCGTCGCGAGTTTCCAGCCCGTCCATGTTGACGCCATTCCCGTGCACCGTCGTTCCAATGTTGTGGCCCGTGCGGTGGAAGAAATACTTTCCAAAGCCGGCCTTGTCCACTACCCGCCGAGCAGCATTGTCCACCTGCCACCCTTGCAAGGGCTTTCCGGCCCCGACGTGGGAACGAATCAACTCTACAGCCGTGTCCCGAGCATCGCGCACAACCTGAAACACCTTGGCATATTTTTCGGGAACCTTCTTACCAAGATAGCCCATCCACGTTATGTCGTAATATACGCTGCCCTCTGCTTTCTGTTTGCCCCACACATCCAGCAGCAGCAAGTCACCTTCGCGAATCGGCGATGCCTTGTCCTTCGTCGGACCATAGTGAGGATCACTTGCGTTTGCATTTACCGCAACATCTGGGCCTTCCTCCGTAACAATTCCGGCCTGTTCAAACTGGCGCAGAATCCACTGCTGCAAATCGTACTCGGTCAGCAGAGTGCCGCTGTTCACCGCCTGCGCGGCCTGCGCAAACGCGCCTTGCACGATCTGATCGATGGCGCGGCCCGCCGCCTGATGCGAATCCAGCTGCGCCTCGCTCCAGCACGCCTCATACTTCTGAACCAGGTCCGCCGAAGTGACTACCTTTGCTCCCGCGCTTCGAACCATTTCAATGGTTCCCGCGTCCACCATCGCAACATACGGGATCGCATTCTTCGGAGAATACTGCATGGCCACCGTTTTTCCGCGCCCCAGCAGCTTCTTCAGGTTGGTATTTAGTTCCTGGAGTCTGGCATAGTAGAGCGTCTCTCCCGGCAGGACCGCCAAAGATCCCGACTCGATCTTGTGAACCAGCTTTCTTGGCGTGCCTTTCGCTGGAATAAAATAGAACCACCGGCGCGTGCGCATCCCGGGGGGTAAGGCGAGAATGCGTTGCGCGATCGGATCGCGGCCGCGAAAATCGTAAAACAACCACCCGTCCACCTGGGCTGCTCGTAGATCTTTTTGCACTTCGGCAATATTCACGCTCATCTGTCACCTGTTGGGAGTCGACTCCCTGTTACGCATCTTCCAGGAGTAGACCAAGCACCCGCTGCTTCGAAACGCCACGAATCTCCACGCGTTTGGTGCGTGAATGCTCGCCGCTCTGGATTCTAACAGCCGATTTTGCTGTATTCAAAGTTCCAGCCAGAAGCTCAATCAAGGCTTCATTCGCGCGGTTCTCGACCGCCGGAGCACACAGCCGCACCTTCAACGCGCCTTCCATCGTTCCCGCAATCCCGTCCTTGCTTGCCCTCGGTTGCACTCGCACCGTAAATGTTATCGTTCCCCGCCCTGTGTCCTCACTCACGTCCAGGAAACTCATACTTCACCACGCTCGTTCATATTGCGAGGGCGCTTTGATCTTCACGTTCAGCGCTTTGGCCGCGCGTCTAGGCCAGTACGGATCGCGCAACATTTCCCGAGCCAGGAATACCATGTCGGCCTGCTCGCTCATCAGAATTGTATCGGCTTGTGCCGGATCGATGATCATTCCCACCGCGCCGGTAGCAATATCCACGTCGCGTCGAATGGCTTCTGCAAACTCCACCTGATATCCCGGTCCTACCGGAATCTTCACTCCTGGTATGACCCCACCGCTAGAAACATCCACCAGATCCACGCCCATTCCCTTGAATCGACAGCACAATTCCACAGACTGCAGAATATCCCAACCACCTTCTTTCCAGTCCGTCGCGGAGATACGTACAAACATCGGCAAATTTTCTGGCCAAACATCCCTTACGGTTTGCGTCACGCGTACCAGTAAACGGATCCGGTTCTCGAAGCTGCCGCCATATGCGTCTTTCCGTTGATTGCTGAAAGGCGAGAGAAATTGGTGCAACAAATAACCGTGCGCCGCATGAATTTCTACTATCTGAAAACCTGCAGCGAGCGCTCGGCGAGCAGCACTCTGGAATTCCGCAACGATATCGTCAATTTCGACGATGGAGAGTTCGTGCGGAACGGTGTAGCCCTCATCAAACGGCAAGGCGCTTGCAGAAACTGGTGTCCATGCGCCCTTTTCTTTCCTGAGGGGCCCCCCTCCCACCCATGGCGCCGCGGTACTGGCCTTTCGACCCGCATGCGCCAACTGAATTCCTACTGCCGCACCCTGTTGCTTAACAAACTCCACGATGGGACGCCACGCTTCTACGTGAGAGTCCATGTAGATACCCGAGTCTCCCGGAGAAATTCTGCCGATTGCAGAGACTCCACTCGCCTCCGCCATTACCAGCGCCGCTCCTCCCACTGCCCGGCTCCCCAAATGCACCAGATGCCATGTCACCGGATACCCTTCGTCCGCCGAATATTGGCACATCGACGAAACCGCGATGCGATTTCTGAATTCAATATCCCTCAGCCGAAAACTGGTGAAAAGCTTCATGCGGTGTCTCGATTCTCCCCTGTATTCGCTTGGATTCCCTTGGCCACAGCACGGGTACCGAACAGCGCTGTGCCCACACGCACTTCGGTCGCTCCTTCGGCGATCGCCGCTTCAAAATCATGCGACATTCCCATGGACAACACGGGCAGTCTTCGTCCCACTCTTCGCTCCAGACTATCCCGCAACTCCCGCAACCGTGCAAAGTACGGCCGCGCCTGCTCCTGATTCTCCTGGTACGGCGGAATGCACATTAATCCGCAAAAATGCAGCTGCTCCAGCATTAGAATCTGCTCCGCCAATTCCCCCAAGCCTTCCTCTGAAACACCCGTCTTCGTCTGTTCCCCACCTAAATGCACCTCGATTAATACACGCAAAGTCTCTCCCGCAGGATTTCCCCCGCAGGCGCGGTCCAGTCTCCGCGCCAATTCCCAGTCATCTACGGAATCCACCGACCGGAAAAGTACTGCCGCTTTTCCCGCTTTGTTGCTCTGCAGGTGACCAATCAGGTGCCAATCTGCGCCCTGAAGATCCTCCAAGCTGCCTCGCTTCTTTTCCCATTCCTGGACGCGATTCTCGCCAAAATCTCGTAGTCCCGCTTCAAACGCTTCGCGAATGGCGTCGCTTGGATGCGTCTTGGACACGCCGATAAGCGTGATCTCATTCGCACCGCGTCCGGCCTTCAGCGCCGCGCCTGCGATCCTCTCTCTCACTCGCGCCAAATTCTCTCGAATCGTCATCCGCATTCCATCCGGTGGCACTCCTCGGAATCGTAACACGGCCTTTTCATTGCTAGTGTTCGGTTCTCCGGTTACACTGGCTTGAAACGGTGGTGTCCCTCCGCCCCCGGAACGGTGCTATGACCAAGAGTGGTTCACTAATCGCAATCGAGGGAATTGACGGTAGCGGCAAACACACCCAGGCGAAACTTCTCGAACACTCCCTTCGCTCCAGCGGGTTCTCCGTTTATTCCACCGGCTTCCCTCAATATGATTCCTGGTTCGGCCAGATGGTCGGCAAATTCCTGAACGGCGATTTCGGTCCGCTAGAGAGCCTCGACCCTCATTTCACTGCCCTGCTCTATGCCGGCGACCGTTTTGAAGCCAAATCACAGCTCGAGTCCTCCCTGGCAGAGGGCAAAGTGGTGCTTGTCGACCGCTACGTTGCCTCCAATCTCGCTCACCAGGTTGCGCGCGCTCCCGCGGAAAACCGCGCGGAACTTCTTCGTTGGATCGAACATCTCGAATATTCTATTTACGGCCTGCCTCGTGAACATTTGATTCTTTATCTCCGAGTCCCGCCGCGCGAAGCTCAGTCCCTCGTGGCCCTTAAACCCAAACGTTCCTATACGAGCGCCCGGCACGACATTCAGGAGACCAATCTCCGTCATCTGGAAGATGCCGCCGAAATGTACGACATGCTTTCCCGCGCCCGGCCCTGGGCAACCATTCAATGTTTCGACGCGGAGAGGAACTCCATCCGCTTGCCAGAAGAGATTTCTAAAGAAGTACTGGAGGCGGTGAAATCGGTTGTGGGCTCGAAAGGCACGGCCTGACACATGAGTTTTTCTGACTTCAGCGGAAACGAAAAAATCGTTGCCGCCCTGCGTGGCGCTCTTCGCACGGGCCGAGTTCCCAATGCCCTGCTCTTTACAGGGCCCCGTGGAGTCGGCAAGTTCACGCTAGCGCGCATGTTTGCGCAAGCTGCCAACTGCGAGCGCCTCACTGACGATTTCTGCGGCGGATGCCGCACGTGCATCCGGATCGCGCTGCTTTCCGACCCCCAGCGCCTCATAGAACAAGGTCTCGTTGAACGCGGGGATAGCGCGGACGCCGCTACCGTCGAGCGCATCCCGCTTATCCTGCAATGCCATCCCGACGTCTGGGCCTTGGTTCCCGATCCAGTCCGGCTCAAGACTCCCGTCGCGCGACCGGTCCTTCGCATCGGTCAGCTTCGCGCCGTTCAACGTGCGGCCTACTTTCAGCCGATGGGTCGTCGACGCGTTTTCATCCTCGATGGCGCCGAAACGATGCGTTTCGACGTCTCCAACGTTTTCCTAAAAGTTCTGGAAGAACCACCGGGCTCAGCTACTCTTATTCTTACTGCACCGTCTCCGTATACTTTGCTACCCACCATCGTTTCCCGCTGCATGCAATTCCATTTCGCTCCGCTTTCCATGCCCGATGTCGAGGCCATCCTCAAGAGTCATGCGGGGCGCACCCCTTCCGAGGCAAAGCTGGCCGCTCAATTGTCCGAAGGCAGCCCCGGCCAAGCCATGGAACTTGATGTTGAAGTCGCCGTCGCTAAACGCAGATCCGCGCTGCAGGCGCTGGAACGGGCCGCACGTGGACAGGGGTTCAAAGAACTTTTTGCGCAGACCAGTGCACTCGCCAAAGACCGCGACTTCCCGTTCGAAGAGCTTATCACCATCTTCTATGGCTTGTTATCGGATCTACTGGAACTCACTTCCAGCGCAAAATCCACCATGCTGCGAAATCCCCATCTCGCCAGAGAATTGGAAGCTCTCGCGCGTTCAGTCAGTCCCACGTGGGTCATGCGCGCCATTGCCGGCATGGATGAAGTGGCCGCCGGGGTTCGGCGTAATCTCAATCGCCAACTCGGTTTAGACGCACTGGCCGCCTCTCTATCCCCTAGCGAAGCGCCGCCCCTCCGAAAATAAACTTTCTATCGCGCTTCCAGGCCAAAAGAGGCCATAATGAGCGAAACGCAGGCCCCGCCCGGCGCATCTAAGGGATAGAAATACCCCTCTCACTCCAAGGAGCAGTCATGGTCAATCGCCGCATGTTTCGTCCCAGCTTCGCGGACGTCAAAGACGTAGCACCACCCCGCCCCCAGCATAGTGGGCCCGCCCCCAGCAAGAAGCCCGCACCACCAGAAGTTACCCACGCCGAGAATTTCTACTGGGTCAAACAGATGCAAAGCCGAACGCCTATGCTTGTGGTATTGGAGAGCGGCGAGGAACTACGTGGCGTAATCGAATGGTACGACCGCGACTGCATCAAATTGACTCGACAGGGCGCGCCGAACCTCATGATCTTCAAGCGGTTTATCAAATACGTTTCCAAAGACGGCGATGATTCCGGGTCGGGCAACGAGGAATAGTCGCCCAGAATACCCGTCAGTTGATGCTTGCAAGAACCTGACGCCGGTCAAGGTGAGTACGTCGTCCGTGTGTGGGAGGACGCCGCGGAGAACGTCAATAGCGCCTTTGCCGCCAGCGCTCCGGACTCATTAAAAATCTCGCACTCGGTGACAATGAAGTTTCGTCCGGCTCGCAGGACCTTGGCGTCTGCCTTTACCCTTCCGCCGGGCACTGGCTCCAAATAATTGATTTTCAGCTCCAGCGTGGCCAGTTCCACGCCCCGCGGCACAGCCGTATACGCCGCGATCGCAGCCGTCGTGTCTGCCAGCGCCGCCAGGATCCCGCCATGCACGACTCCGTGGATTTGCTTATGCCGCGGGTGAACGTCCAGTCGGAAAATGGCTCGCCCCTTCTGCACGCTTTCCACGTCGAACCCCAGTAGTTCCGTAGCTTTACTTTCCTTCATTCGCTGGCGAACCAATTCCGTCACGCGCTTCTCTTCCTTACTCAGTTTCCGCGCCATTCTTTTTCTGACTCCTCAATAGGCTGAAAGGCCGCCATCGACCGGAATTGCTGTACCCGTCATCCAAGATGACTCGTCCGATGCCAAGAAAACCGCGAGGCCCGCAATGTCATCTGGCTTACCGAATCTACCCAACGGCAACGTTGTCAGGCGTTCTTCTCGAGCTTGCCTGCCATGGTTCGTCTGCGAAAAGAGCTGGCGAACCAGATCTGTCTCCACGATGGCGGGACAGATGCAGTTCACGCGTATCTTCTCGTGGGCGTGATCCATCGCCATTGCTTTTGTCAGCATTGTAACCCCGCCTTTCGACGCACAGTACGCCGCACGATCCTTCATCGCAATCAGTCCCAGAATCGAGCCTACATTCACGATCGCGCCCCCGCCAGCGCGCCTCATTGCGGGCAGCACCGCGCGCGACATCAGAAATGGCCCCCTCAGATTCGTCGCGATCAGACGCTCCCAATCCTCCAGCGAAATGCTTTCTACTGTCGACACGCTCAGCGCGCCCGCATTATTCACCAGCACGTTTACGTGCCCGAAGGCACGTTCAGCATCCTTCACCGTCCGTTGCGTATCCGCCTCGCTCGAGACATCGCCAACACTGACAACCACGTCGTTTCCGGACTTCCGGATGGCCTCAGCCACTTCTTCCAATTTTTCCCTCCGGCGCCCCAGAACAGCCACCTTGGCGCCCTCCCGCGCCAGCGCCAGCGCGATGGCACGGCCTATCCCTGTGCCTGCCCCCGTCACGATCACTGCCTTGCCTGCTAGCCGTGTCACGCTTTCCTCCCATGCTGCGTCTAACCGGTGTACCATTTGGCAAGCAATATGGTACGCCACTTTTTCAGCCTGTCAGCCACGCGAAAGCGTCGTCTTGGGCGTTCAGAGGCTCGCTGAAGAACGTCATCGCAATCTCAGGTCATCTTATGCGTATCGGCATCACTGGTTATCCCACATATGGCGGCTCCGGCGTGGTCGCTACTGAACTTGGTCAGGAACTCGCCTCGCGTGGGCACGATGTCCATTTCATTACCTATGCCCCGCCCATTCGCATGAATCTGAATGATCCTCACATTCATTTTCACCAAGCTGCCGTGGTCTCCTACCCGCTCTTCGATCATTCGCCCTACACACTCTCACTTGCCACGGAAATGCTGGAAGTCTTTGAGGAAGAATCGCTTGACCTTCTCCACGTTCATTACGCGATTCCCCACTCCGTCAGTGCCCTGTTAGCGCGCTCCATGGCCGCGCCGCGCCGACTTCCCTTCATCACCACGCTTCATGGGACGGACATCACCCTGGTCGGTAACAACCGTAGCTTTCTTCCCATCACCCGCTACTCTATCGAGCAGAGTGACGGTGTCACTTCCATCTCCCGCTACCTGCTGGATCGTACGCTGATGGATTTCGACATCAAACGAGCCATCGAAGTTATTCCTAACTTTGTTAACTGCGATCTCTATTTCCGGCAGCCGGATCCGAAATTGCGCGCCGAGTGGGCTCCCAACGGTGAGGCCATCCTGATGCACCTGTCTAATTTCCGCCCGGTGAAACGCATCCTGGACGCCATCGAGATATTTGCGCTTGTCCGCGAGAAGATGCCCGCCAAGCTCGTCATGATCGGGGATGGCCCCGACCGCGACCCGGCGGAAGAATTAGCCGTCGCTAGAAACGTTCAAAATGATGTTTTGTTTTTGGGGCAACAGAATGAGGTGCAGGCCAAGCTCAGCCAGGCGGATCTCTTCCTGCTTCCCTCTCAGCTGGAATCTTTCGGCCTCGCTGCACTCGAAGCTATGGCCTGCGAAGTGCCAGTCATCGCCACAAACGTTGGCGGCGTACCGGAAGTCGTCGAACATGGCGTCGACGGCTACCTAGTGGAACCGGGCGATGTGAAACAGGCGGCTAAGTACGCGATCGACCTGCTTTCCCGAGCCGACCGCGGCCGCGAAGTTGGCCACCTTGCCCGCATTCACGCCAAGAAGAACTTCTGCGCCAACGACGTGATCCCCATGTACGAACGCTATTACGAACGCGTCCTCGCCCAGCGCTCAACGGCTCGCGCTTGAGCACGTTTACCGCTGGTACGAAGAAAAGAAATACGAGTCGGATCGATTGCCCCGCGTCGCGCAATCGTTTCACGGTCATGGCAATGCCCACCCAAATAAAAGGCAACGCCATGAGCGCCATCGTCAGTAGAAATCTTTTCTCCATAGGTCCCAGCGGGCCTGTAGGATTCAACATGCCGAGCGGAATCAGATAATTCACCACCCCTCATGGCTGTGGGTAAACCTGTAATGCCAGGACTCGATCGAGAGGGTGCTTGATGAGAAGGCCTGTAACACCTGTCAGCAGATAGGCCGCTCGGCCGACTGTGCCCTGAAACCTGAACAAGTCCTGAAGTCTCATTCCCGCGTCTCCTCCCGCTGTCGAACTCAGTCTGTCTTGCTCTCGCATGGAGATGCGTTCTCGGCCGCACAGCTTCGGTTAGAAGCCACGCAACGATATCCGTTTCGGAGAAGAGACATGATGATGGGGATTTTCGCCAGCCATGCCAGCGGTTTCGCCCACCAGATTTCGCGCGTGACAGCAACGACCGCATCTGCTCCGCCAAACTGCGTCCCATCCGACAGTAGAAATCTCATTTCGCGGAGTAGCTCTGGGCCGGATATCCCCAACAATGCGCCCACCCTGGGATCCTGCAAAGGAGCAACTGCGAAACCGCGACGCTGCAAAATCGGTGCCAGCCCGCGGGCGACGTGGATGCAGAAACGGCATTGCGCGTCAAAGAAAAGCCAGCCGTGCGCGTGTCGTCCTTTTCCATCGGTGTATTCGCTCGCCAATGAAATCATAATTTCCTGCTTTATTTCCTTCCTCGCTCGCCAGGTGTTCAGAGGGCCTTTTTCTTGTCGCTCCCCAATAACGTGATCACCTTTCCGCGTAGCTTTCCCACGCCTTTCAGCGCCCCCGTCGGCATTCGCAGCACCTCGTCGAACAGGCCGCTCATCGTGGTCAGAAATTCCAGCATGCTGTCCAGGCGCTCTCGTGTGTACACCTCCTCTTGTCCAGCCGATTTCACCTCATGCACGCATTCGTTCAGCACGCGCAATGTCGGATCAATTTCACGCCGCTTTCGTTCTTCCGCCACGGTGCGGAAAATCTCCCAAACATCCTTCGCCGTCTCGAAATGGTCCCGTCGATCGCCCAGCACATGCACGACCCGCACGATTCCCCAACCCTGCAATTCTCTCAGGCTGGTGCTCACGTTCGATCTCGCCACCGACAGCGTTTCCGAAATCACGTCCGCCGGCAGCGGTTTGGGCGAGAGAAACAGCAGTGCATGCACCTGTGCTACCGTGCGATTGATGCCCCACTTCGTTCCCATCTCTCCCCAATGCAGAATGAATTTCTGCGCCACCGGTGTCAGCGTGGCCTGTGTGTCCCTACCGTGTTCGCTCATGTGTTTCCTCGAAACTCCTTTGCGCCCACTCTCTCCATTCCACTTCCACCGCCTGGCAGCAAACTCCCTGGCGAAAGCCTGATCAATCAGTAGTATCGGTTCTTTCTGTATATACAGAACATACAGTACATGCGGGTCGCTGTCAAGGGGGTTTCTCGTTCCGGCCGTCTGGATTCTCTGCTAGAACACGCTGACTTCGGGCAAGGCCGGCACCAGTCCCGGCACGTCGATCCGTATGATGGTTCCCCGCCCTTCGCGACTCTCGATTTCCAGGCGGAAATCGGGCCCGTACAAAACTCGCAATCGTTCGCGTACGTTGCTTAATCCAATCCCTTCCACGTAGACATGCGGCAGTTTCTCTTCCGAAATGCCCACGCCGTTGTCCTCGATCTCAATGTGCAGCCGCCCGTCGCGGTAGGAGGTCCGCAAATGAATCCGTCCCCCTTCCAGTTTCGGCGCCAACCCATGTTTCAGGCTGTTCTCTACAATCGGTTGAAGCAGCATGCTGGGAACGAATGTATCGAGGGTGTCTTCGCCAATCTCTTTCACAATGTCGAGATTGTCTTCGCCAAAGCGCGCGACTTCGATATCCAGATAGTCATCGATAAAGGAAAGTTCTTCGCGCAACGGCACAAACGGCTCATGTTTCCGCAGCAGCCGCCTCAGGATGTTGCTCAGCTTTAATACCACGCCGCGCGCCGTGTCGGGGTCCAGGCGAATCAGCGCCGTCACGGTGTTCAGCGTGTTAAACAAAAAGTGTGGATTGATCTGGCTGGACAGCGCATCCATCCTGGCGCGCAAGAGCAATTGCTGATGGCGCTCCAGGTTCATCTCAATTCGTGTGTTGTTCCAGATTTTCAGCGGCGCAGCGACGGACATCAATGTCCCAATCACCACGATGCCCAGCTGCCAGTTCCAATGGGGGTCGATGGCAAACAGCCATTTTGGTTTTGTGGCGATTACCAGCGCCACGCGCCCTACTTCCAGCCCGACGCAGGTCATCAAGGGAAGCATTTCCCACAAAAACTGCTGCTCGCTCACCAGCCGCATGATGGCCTTCGGGATATTCAGAAACGTGAACGGCCCGAAGTTCCATAAGTCCTCTTTGTCTGGGATCAATTGCCGGATTAATCCGCCCAGAAGTCCGGCCGTCGCCGCGGCAGGCATGGCCAGCCACTCGTGAGCCATCAAGGCGGGTATCGTCGCGATCGCACCGCCGATGGGCCCCACCACGCGACCGCCCAGCAATCCCATCAGGAATGCGCCCTCCAGCGAAAGGTCCGCGAACCGGTAAGCCGGGCTCACCAATCGCAGCGTCACGCCGACGATCAAAGGCGGGGTCATAAACAGCATCAATTTTAGTTTTTGATCGGAATCGCGCTCTTCCGTAAACAGCACCCGCCGAAAGGTATTCCATCTGGCCAGCAACGCGGCAATTGACGACGCCACACCCACTTTCAGCAGCAGCGTAAATAGAATTTCCTGGAGTGTTGGCGAAGTTTCCATAACGATTGTCGCGTCTCGATTACGCTAGCCAAACCCCGCCTCATTGTAAAGAAGTCCCTGCGCCCTGCTTTCTGCAAACACACCGCGACTGCAATTCCTCGGCGGGCTCCCTGCTATACTTGTGCAATCATATGAGCAAGAAATCGTCGACAGGAAATGCCAAGCGAAGCCCGAAAGAGACTGTGCGGCTCATTGCGCACGCGGTTTTGCCTACCCGCTACGGACCGTTCACAATCTATGGATTGAAAGGCAAAGGCCCCCGGGAAGAAGCTGTCGCGCTGGTCCGTGGAAATTTGCGTGGCCGTCAGGCACCCCTGGTCCGCGTCCACTCGCAATGCCTGACGGGAGACGTGCTCACCTCCCTGCGCTGCGACTGCCGCGCCCAACTTGAACTATCCCTCAAGAGAATCGCCCAAGCCCCGACCGGGATTCTTCTCTATCTCCCGCAAGAGGGCCGTGGCATTGGCCTGATGAACAAGTTGCGTGCCTACCAGCTACAGGATGGAGGCATGGACACGGTCGAGGCCAATGAATCTCTGGGGTTCGCTGCCGACGCCCGCGAGTACGAATTCCCCGCTAAGATCCTCAAGAAACTTGGTGCCCGTCGCATCCGCCTGCTCTCCAATAATCCCGACAAAGTTCGGCAACTGGAATCTGCGGGAATTCGTGTAGTCCAGCTCGTACCCTGTCAGCCTCGCATCTCCAAAATCTCTCGCGGCTACATGGAAACCAAAAAGCGCAAAATGGGCCACCTTTTACAGGGCGTTTAGACTCGATTGATTCTGCTACAGGAGGGCTCCATGACGCCGATCGTTCAGCAACGTGTGAGATTCCTGGCCTCTCCCCAGACTCTCTTCGATCTGTATCTCGATTCGCGCAAGCATTCCCTATCTACCGGCGCTCCGGCAACAATCAGCCGCAAAGAGGGCGGAAAATTCACTGCGTTTGGTGGGCAACTCGGGGGCAGAAATCTGCTAATTGTTCCGGGTAAACAAATCGTTCAGCTCTGGCGTGCAACTCATTGGAAGAGCGAAGACTGGTCGATTTTGATATTGACCTTCAGCCGCACCTCGGGTGGCGCCCAAATCGATCTGGTCCACGTCGGAGTCCCCCAGTACGACCACAAGGGCGTGAGCAACGGATGGCCGCGGTACTATTGGAAACCTTGGAAAAAGTTCCTGGCTAAATCCAATGCGCAATAGCCTGCGCTTGGCACCGCCCCTAAAAACGATGTACCTTGCCGGTGGTCTTCATCCGCCGCCCACAAACTGCACAATTTCCAGCTTATCGCCGTCCGCTACCTGCGTTTCTTCCCATTTTGTCTTTGGCAGGATCTGCAAGTTGTATTCAATCGCCACGCGCCCCGCATTCAACCCGAGTTGATCCAGCAGACTCCGCACCGTCGTGCCAGCCGCTGCCTCGCGGCGCTCGCCATTTACCTGAATCACGATTCCATTCATCCTGCTGCACCCAGTAATCAAACTGCCGGCACTTTGGGCTTCGCACGCAATGAGAAACGCAAGTGCCCTTCCGAACCGAATTTCACCGCACGAATCGCCAGTGCCGCTTCCGCGCTCGTGATTCGCGGCATGTCAAATTCAATATGTGCTTGGCCTGCAATTCCAGCCTCTGCGGTATAGACACGCGGCTCGCCGCTACCCTCAATTTCCACTTGGATCTGCGCCCCTTCTGCGGGCTCTTCGTTCTCTTGGTGCACGGAAACCTGCAGCGAAGCGTGCTTTCCGGTAAGCCACGATCTGGCATTGGTCAGTTCCACGCGGAGTTTTCGTGGCGCCTGCATAACCACAGCTGATTCTGTAGAAGTAGTAGGCGCGGGATTCGCCGCCTCCTCCCCGTGAGGAATCGCCAATTGAATCACTCCGGCCCGCATCTCTTCCAACACAGTGCGGTGCTGCTCATCCAGCCGTAGCTTCAACGCCTGCTCGCGGTCACCATCCAGCGGCAACAAATCAAAATAACTGTTCGTGCGACGATGCAGCACGCGACCGTGATGATAGACCGTGGTGTCCAGCAGCGCGTGTGATACACCACGGTCTTCCGTCTGCACGTGATAGGTAATTGTGCCTAGCGTTACATTTGTGTTGTGGCCGAAAACCATTCTCTATGCCATCTCCCATTCGCGGCTTTCTTTAGCTGGCCCCAGACCTGTTCTGGTCTTTTCACCGGAACATTTGACCCGATGGCTCCTGAATCGTTATTATAACGCTTCGACCATGACGCCTTCTGGCCTACATTCCTACGTTCCTCTTCTAATACACCTCATCGTGGCTGGCATTCTTTCTGGAGCGCTGATCATTCTCTCCACGGTAATCGGCTGGCGCCGCCCAAACAAGGCCAAACAGCAGCCCTATGAATGCGGCGTAACACCCACCGGCGACGCTCGCGAGCCATTTTCCGTGAAGTTTTACCTGGTCGCCATGGTCTTCATTCTGTTCGACGTGGAAGCCATTTTTCTTTATCCTTGGGCATATATCTTCAAGGATTTAGCTCGCAACGTACAAACACGGTGGTTTGGCTTCATAGAAATGATGATTTATGTCGCCATTCTCCTAGTCGGTTATATCTATCTCTGGAAGAAGGGTGCGCTCGACTGGCATAAATCTCAGAAGTAGCGCCAGCCCTTTAAGGACCTCAGTAACGTGACGCAGCTTGCCGACGCTAAGGCTAATGTTGTAATCGAAAAACTTCGCCAGTGGGACGCGAAGGCGGTTTCCCAGGTCATCGAGTATCACGGCCAAACCTCGCTCGTCGTGCCCAAGGAACTTCTGCGGGCTTTGGCCCAACACTGCAAGGAAAATCCTGCACTGGATTTCAATTTACTGAGCGATGCCACTTGCCTGGACCGCTTTCCCATTGAACCGCGCTTCGAATTGAACTACCAACTGGTCTCTATTTCCAGGACGGCTCGGATTTCTCTGCGCACCAGCGTCAGCGCGCAGCATCCGGTCGTGGATTCGCTCGTGCCCGTATGGCCGGGCGCCAACTGGCTAGAGCGCGAAATGTTTGATCTTTTTGGCATTCACTTTGAGGGGCATCCCGACCTTCGCCGCCTTCTTTTGCCCGATGGTTTTGTCGGTTTTCCTCTTCGCCGGGATTTCCCGGTGGAGGGTCAGCGCTAGCTACTGCCGCGCGGATTGAAACTCATGACCACGGTTGAAACAGCAATCGGTACTGCCAAGACGATGGTCCTCAATATGGGGCCGCAGCACCCGTCTACGCATGGCGTGCTCCGCGTTCTGCTGGAACTGGACGGGGAGAACGTGGTTTCCTCCGACCCCGATATCGGTTATTTGCATACCGGCATCGAGAAGAGCTGCGAGGACAAGACCTATTCGCAGGCGATTACCCTTACCGATCGCATGGATTATCTCAACCCGCTCGGCAACAATCTGGTCTACTGCCTTGCCGTGGAAAAGCTTCTTGGACTGGACGTCCCCAAGCGGGCGCAATATATCCGCGTGATGCTGGTTGAATTGCAGCGCATCTCCTCGCACCTGGTTTGGCTTGGCACGCACGCCCTCGACATGGGCGCCATGTCCGTGATGCTCTACTGTTTCCGCGAGCGCGAGGAGATCCTGAAGATCTTTGAGCGTTTCGCAGGCCAGCGCATGATGACCAGCTTTATCCGTATCGGCGGCCTGGCGCTGGAGCCTCCTGCAGGTTGGCGCGAGATGGTCAAGCGCTTCCTGGACATGATGCCGCCTCGCATCGACGAGTACGAAGGCCTGCTTACGGAAAACCGCATCTGGCAAGGCCGCCTAAAGGGTGTTGGCTATCTGCCTGCCGAACAACTCGTTGCCCTCAGCACCACCGGCCCCGGCCTTCGCGCCGCCGGCGTCGCCTTCGACAATCGCAAGGCGTTTCCCTACTCCTCGTATGAAGAGTTCGACTTCAACGTGCCCACGCGCACGGAGTCCGATTGCTATGCCCGCTATCTGGTACGCGTTGCGGAAATCCGCGAAAGCGTAAAAATCGTTCGCCAGGCCATGGACAAAATCACTGATCAGGGCCCTTTCAAAGCGGAAGCCCCCGGCATTATTCCCCCGGCTCGCGAAAAGATGAAGACGGAGATGGAGGCTCTGATCTACCATTTCAAGATTTTCACGGAAGGTTTTTCACCGCCACCGGGCGAAGCGTATGTCGCGGTCGAATCGCCGCGCGGCGAACTGGGCTGCTTCATCGCCAGCGACGGTTCTGCAAAGCCGTTGCGCGTCCATTTCCGTTCGCCTTCGTTCATCAATCTGCAAGCTCTGCCCTTCATGGTGAAGGGCCAGTTGATCGCCGACGTCGTTGCCTGTATCGGCACAATCGATATCGTCCTTGGAGATGTGGACAGGTAAGCTCTCATGGAACTATCCCCAAAACTCGCCGCGAAATTCGAAAAGCTGCAGACCAGCTATCCGGTCAAGCGCAGCGCCCTCATCCCCATGCTGATGTATGCGCAGGATGAGTACGGCTACATTACCGACGACATGGTTGAGGCGATTGCCGCCCGCCTCGATCTGCTTCCCGTTCAAGTGGAAGAAACCCTCGCCTACTATTCGATGCTTCATCGCAAGCCGATTGGCAAGCATCACGTGCAAGTCTGCACCAACGTGGCCTGCATGCTTCGCGGCGGTACGGAACTGCTCGAGCACGCCAAGAAGCGTCTGGAAATTGGCAACCGAGAGACCACCCAGGACGGAGTGTTTTCTCTTGAAGAAGTGGAATGTATTGGTGCCTGCACCGGCGCACCTGCCCTGCAGGTGAATTACGACTTTTACGAGAACGTCACCACGCGCAATTTCGATCGTCTCATTGAAGACCTCGACAAGGGCCAGCGGCCCGCTCCGGTCCCGGTCATCACCGGCGCGCTCCACGAACGCAACAAGCTTGAAACTCCTCTGATCAGTAAGCGCTGGGGCATCAAGGACTCCCGCAAAATCGACGTGGCCCTACAGCTTGGCGCCTATCAGGCGCTGGATAAGGCTCTGAAACAGTTCGCACCGGAACAGCTTATCGACGAAGTCAAGAAATCCAACCTTCGCGGACGCGGCGGCGCGGGATTTTCTACCGGCATGAAGTGGTCCTTCGTTCCGAAAGACTCACCCAAGCCCAAATATGTAATTTGCAACGCCGACGAGTCGGAACCCGGCACCTGTAAAGATCGCCCGCTGATGGAGATGGATCCTCATCAACTAATCGAGGGAATTGTCATTGCCGGGCGTGCCATTGGTGCGCATCGTGGCTTCATTTATATTCGTGGCGAGTATCGTTATGTTCTCGATATCGTCGAGACCGCCATCGAAGAGGCTTACTCTCGTGGCTATCTCGGCAAGGACATCCTGGGCTCTGGCTTCGACTTTGATCTTCTGATTCACACCGGCGCGGGTGCCTACGAATGCGGTGAAGAATCTGCCCTGATGGAATCGCTCGAAGGCAAGCGGGGTAATCCTCGCATCAAACCACCCTTCCCTGCCGTCGTCGGGCTGTATGGCTGCCCCACCATCATTAACAACGTGGAGACGCTGAGCGCCGTTCCATCCATCATTCTAGAAGGCGGCGAAGCATACGCCAATCGTGGCACGCCGAAAAACGGCGGCACTCGCCTGCTGTGCGTTTCAGGCCACGTGAACAAGCCGGGTATCTACGAGATCCCCCTGGGCATGAATATGAAGAAGTTCCTCGAGGAAGTGGCCGGCGGAGTCCGCGGCGGAAAGAAACTCAAGGCCATCATTCCTGGCGGCAGTTCTTGCCCCGTCTTCAAAGCCGACGAAATCGACCTCGCCATGGATTACGACGCCGTCGCCAAGGCCGGTTCCATGCTCGGCTCCGGAGGCATGGTGGTCATCGACGAAGACACGTGCATGGTCGATATGGCTCGCCGCATCATGCACTTCTATGCTCATGAATCCTGCGGCTGGTGCATTCCCTGCCGCGAAGGAACCTCCTGGCTCCAAAAAACCCTGGACCGCTTTCACGCTGGTTACGGTCGCCCGGAAGACATCGACCTAATTGGCGATCTTGCACAGAACATGCTGGGCCGCACCTTCTGCCCACTCGGCGACGCCGCGGCCATGCCTACAATCAGCATTGTGAAGAAGTTCCGCAACGAATTCGAAGATCATTTGCGCGGACGTTGTGCATATAAATCCGCTGACGCTTTGATTGGCTCGCGGTAGGGTCTCATGGCAGAAACCAAGCTCATTAATATGAAAATCGACGACCGCGACGTCCAGGTTCCCGCAGGGACCCTGGTGATCGAAGCCACGCGGCGTCTCGGTATCGAGGTGCCCTCTTTCTGTTACTACCCCGGGCTGTCGCTGCAGGCGGCCTGCCGCATGTGCCTCGTGGAAGTGGAGAAGATGCCCAAACTCCAGACCGCCTGCACGCTCGTGGCTGGCGAAGGCCTGGTCGTTCGTACGAATACGCAGCCGGTTCGCGACGCGCGCAAGTTTATGCTGGAGTTCCTGCTGTCGAACCACCCGCTGGATTGCCCGGTCTGCGATAAAGGCGGCGAGTGCGAACTGCAGGACATGGTCTTCCGTTACGGAGCCGATAGCAGTCGCTTCACCGAAGAAAAAATTCATCGGCCAGAAGAGAAATGGTCCGACCTCGTTTATTACGATGCACCACGCTGCATCCTTTGCTATCGATGCGTGCGCGTATGCGACGAAGGCATGGATGTGAAAGCCCTCGGCGTCGGCATGCGCGGCGCACACTCCATCATCATCCCCAACGGCGGCGATCATCTCGATTGCGAAGAGTGCGGGATGTGCATTGATATCTGCCCGGTGGGCGCACTCACCAGCGGCACTTACCGATACAAGACTCGCCCTTGGGAGATGCAGTACGTCTCCACGATCTGCACCCACTGTTCAAATGGCTGCAAAACTACGCTCAGCATCCGCAATCACGAAATCCTTCGCGCCAATAATCGCGACCTTTCTGGCATCAACAAGGAGTTTCTTTGCGTGAAAGGCCGCTTCGGGTTCGATTTCACCAAGCACGCGGAGCGCATCAAGCAGCCCTTGCTCCGCAAGGACGGCAAGCTTTATCCGGTTTCCTGGGAAGAAGCCGCGCAAGCTGCCGCCACTCGCTTGAACGAGATTCACGGCGCCTACGGCTCCGATGCGGTCGGGTTCATCGGCTCGAACCGCACCTCGAACGAAGAAAACTATTTGTTGCAGAAATTGGCGCGCGCCACTTTCGGCACCAACAACATCGACCATCACCGGACCGCCGATTACACCGGACTGGTCACCGCACTTGGTGATGGCGCGGCCGAAGCCACGCTAACGATGGATCAGCTCTATCAATCCAAGGCCGTGCTGCTGATCGGCAACGATCCGACAAATCAGAATCCCTTGGTGGCGTGGCAGATTCGCTCTGGAATTCGCCATGGCGGCACCAAGCTGTTCGTTTTGAATTCCCGCGATATCAAGCTGAAGGACAAGGCTCATCAGTTCGTCCACCTCCCCGCAGGACTGGAAGCTGGCGCCATTCGCTGGCTATCATCAGGCGCGGTCCAACTCCCGCAAGGCGTCTCCGATGAACTCGAGGGCTTGAAATCCGCGCTCGCGAACGAACCCGATGTCGCAATCGTGTTCGGCTCAGAAATTGTCGGCACGGCTATTGCAGATCTCGTTGCGTTTGGTTCTTCCCTGCCGGGTCAGACGCGTTACATGGCTCTGGGCGATTATGCGAATTCTCGTGGTGCCGCGGATATGGGCGTGCTGCCCGATCGCTTGCCCGGCTACGCGTACCTCGACAACCAAGCTGCCGCCGAGGCCTTTGAAAAGCACTGGAGCGTCAAACTCCCGGCAAAGGCTGGGCTTACCACCCCGCAAATGGTAGACGCGGCACTGTCCGGGAGGCTCAAAGCGCTGTACGTTGTCGGCGCAAATCCTTTCGTGCATTTCGGTAAGCCCGGAGCGGGCCGCGGAGGTTTGCCGCTTTTGATCGTCCACGAAATGTTCCTGACGGAAACCGCGCTGCAGGCGGACATCGTATTCCCGGCGGCCTCGGCATATGAAAAAGACGGCACGGTCACGAATACCTCCGGTGAAGTTCAATTGCTGCGCAAAGCTGGCGAAGTGATGGGCACGCGTTCGGATTTCGACCTCCTTCGGATCCTTTCGCACCAACTCGAACGACTTGGTCTCGGCAAAGCCTTTCATTACAAGGAGCCTTTCGCAGTTTTAGACGAAATGCGAAAAACCGTCCCGGGCTACAATCTCCATCCAACGGACCTGCTTACCGGCGGCGCGGAAGCAACAAAGCTTCAGTTCACAAAAAACGGCCACGCTCCATACGATGTCCCTGCTCAACTCATCCGCTCGGCAAACGATACCCTTTTCACCAGCGGCTCTCTTGGCCGCTTCTGCACGATGATGCAATCCCTGCCGGAGGCGGAAGCCAAGCCGTGAACGAATTCCTGCACCAGTACGCGTTCCTCATCGTGCCGATCATCAAGATCGCCATTCTCGTATTGGTTGTTTTAACCGTCGATGCTTACCTGACCTGGCTTGAGCGCAAGGTCATCGCGCACATCCAGGCGCGCTGGGGTCCGCATCGCGTGGGCCCACACGGACTGTTGCAGCCGTTGGCCGATGGTGTCAAATTCATCTTCAAAGAAGATCCCATGCCCGCAAACGTGGACAAGGCTGCCTATTTCCTTGCCCCATTTATCACCTTGATGCTGGCCCTTACTTCCTTAGCGGTCATTCCATTTGGCCCGCAGAAGTTCACGCTATGGGGTTATGAGTCCTCGCTGGGAATCGCGGACGTCAACATCAGTCTCTTAGTTCTGTTCGCCATCACCGCGCTGGGTGTTTACGGTGTTGCACTTGCCGGCTGGGCTTCCAATAACAAGTATTCACTGCTCGGCGGACTTCGCAGCTCGGCGCAGATGATCAGCTACGAACTGGCGCTCACGCTTTCCGTAGTTGGCGTACTGCTGATCGCGGGCGACTTCAGCCTCCGCGGCATCGTAGAGCAGCAGGGAGCGACCAACTGGGGCCTCCTCGGCTGGAACCTGTTCGGCCTGGGCCATGGCTACGGTTTTACGCAGATTATTGGCTTCGGCTGCTTTTTCATCGCGGCCATTGCAGAAACCAACCGCGTGCCTTTTGACCTTCCGGAAGCCGAGTCCGAACTTGTCGCGGGCTTTCACACGGAATATGCCAGCATGAAGTTCGCCATGTTTTTCATCGGCGAATACACCAGCATGATCGCCGTCTCTTGCCTCGCCACGATACTGTTCTTTGGCGGTTGGCTCTCTCCCTTCCCAGCTTCTTGGACGTTCACGCAGTACCTGCCATCGCTTCTGCTGATCCCCTTTGGGCTGTGGGTGATTTTTGATGGACTGCGTTACGAGCATTTGCCCGGCAAAGTCCAGTTGTCGGTGATCGGCACGGGGATCACGGCGATTGGTGTCGTCCTGCTCCTACCGCAACTGAGCACCATAATTCAAGGTCCGTTCTGGTTCTTTACCAAGGTCTTTATCTTCCTGTTTGTGTATATCTGGATGCGCGGCACGCTGCCCCGTTTTCGCTATGACCAGCTGATGAGTTTTGGCTGGAAGTTCCTGCTGCCGGTTTCCATCGCGAATGTGGTTCTCACGAGCGCCGTCATTCTGTGGAGAATGCACTAATGAACGCGTCCCTGGCGATTTTCTTGGTTCTTGCCGCGGTTGCTGTGTCGGGCGCGGTGAGCCTGATTTTGCAACGCCACCCGATTCACAGCGCGCTTTCTCTGATCGTTGTCATGGTTGCCTTGGCCGGGCTGTATTTGCTTCTCGGTGCGGAATTCGTGGCTGCCGTTCAGATCATTGTTTATGGCGGCGCAATCATGGTTCTGTTCGTCTTCGTCATTATGTTGTTGAACGCCGGCGAAGAAGAACGGACAAATTTTTCCAGGCTTGCAGCTTATGCAGGTGTCCCGATGGCCGTGGCCGTCGCCGGCCTGATTGCGGCAGCCATCGCACGCTCCAGCCTGCCTCCTGCGCAGGCCACTACCACTCTCACGTCGACTAAGTCTCTCTCCATGCTCCTGTTCCAGGATTTTGTGTATCCCTTCGAACTCACTTCTTTCCTCATCCTGGTAGCCATCCTCGGCGCAATCGTCCTGGCCCAGCGGGAGGGCAACTGACATGGTCCCCACCAACTATTACCTTATTCTGAGCGCGATTCTTTTTGGTCTGGGCATCGTGGCTTTCATTTTCAAGCGCAATATCATCACGATATTCATGGCTATCGAGCTGATGCTGAACGCTGTGAATCTGGCCTTCGTGGCATTCAGCCAGGCTCTCGGAAAATCGGATGGCGAAGTCTTTGTACTCTTTGTAATCGTGGTTGCGGCTGCGGAAGCGGCCGTAGGCCTTGGGATCATTATCCTGACGGCGCGGAATCGACGTTCGCTCAACGTTGAGCGCGTAAATCTCCTCAAACTCTAATGCCGATACCGATACTCGAACATCTCTGGATTATCCCGCTGCTTCCCCTCCTGGGTTCGGCGATCAACGGCATTTTTGGCTGGAAATGGCCTAAGAGCACGATTGATGGCGTCGCCCTTGGTTCCACTGGACTGTCATTCCTTTTCGCCATCGAGGCAGTGCGCGAGTTCTTGGATTATTACGGCCAGTACCACAAGCCGTACTTCAGGCATTTCGTCGATTGGATCGTCGCGTACAACGATTTGACGATCGGCTTCGACCTGCAACTGGATCATCTGACCGTGGTGATGTTGCTGGTCGTCACCGGTGTTGGCTTCCTCATTCACATCTACTCCACCGGCTACATGGCGCATGAAGAGGGCTACTTCCGTTTCTTCTCCTACCTAAACCTCTTTATGTTCTTCATGTTGATTCTGGTACTGGCAGCTAATTTCGTGCTGCTGTTCGTAGGATGGGAAGGTGTGGGCCTCTGCAGCTACCTGCTGATCGGTTTTTACTTCCTGAAGCATGCGGCGGCGCAAGCTGGAAAGAAAGCGTTCATCGTCAATCGAATCGGTGACTTCGGCTTCATGCTGGGAATGTTCCTTCTCTTCCGTACCTACCATTCACTCGATTTTCAGACACTATTTGATAGCGTCTCGCAGCCCAACGTGGCTCACGAGGGCCTGGGTCAGTTCGGCATCCTCACGATCGCTTGCCTATTGCTATTCATGGGGGCAACCGGTAAATCCGCGCAGATTCCCTTGTACGTCTGGCTGCCAGACGCAATGGAAGGCCCAACGCCGGTTAGCGCCCTGATTCACGCGGCGACTATGGTGACGGCCGGAGTGTACGTCGTCGCGCGGTCGCACGTGCTCTTCCTCCACTCGGAAACGGCCCTGTACGTCGTCGCAATCGTGGGATGCGCAACGGCTTTCTACGCCGCAACGATTGGCCTGGTGCAGTCTGACATCAAGAAAGTCCTGGCCTACTCCACGGTCAGCCAATTGGGCTACATGTTTCTGGGATGCGGCGTCGGCGCGTTCAGCGCTGGCATTTTCCACCTGATGACCCATGCGTTTTTCAAGGCGTTGCTGTTCCTCTCCGCAGGGAGCGTGATCCACGCGATGGGCGGCGAGCAGGACATGTGGCATATGGGCGGCCTCCGTTCCAAGATAAAAGTTACCTTCTGGTGCATGCTTTTCGGGACCATTGCGATTGCCGGGTTCTTCCCATTCGCTGCCTTTTTCTCCAAAGACGCGATTCTGTTTGCCGCATTTAACTCCGAGCATGGTGGAAAAGCGCTCTATGGCGTCGGCTTGCTGGCAGCAACTCTTACTTCCTTCTACATGTTCCGCCTGATTTGGCTCACCTTCTTTGGCCACAAGCGCTACGACGAACACCATGTCCATGTGCATGAATCGCCGAAAAATATGACCGTGCCACTGATCATCCTGGCACTGCTGTCTCTCACGGGCGGATGGTTCGCCTTCCCTGCCCTGTGGGGTGGAAAGGATTATTTTATCGAGTTCTTATCCCCGGTTTTCGGATCGGGCGAGGTTGTCGGCGGGGAATCGTTGCACTCCCTCGAACTCACGCTTTCTGGCGTCGCGGTTGCCGCGGCTACGCTGGGCCTGATCGTCGCGTGGCGCATGTATGCGAAAGATGTGAAGCGCGGACCATCCACGGGTTTGCACAAGATTCTTTACAATAAGTACTACATCGACGAACTCTATCAAGCGGCGATCGTCGGTCCTTTGGCCTGGATCTCCCAGAACATTCTTTGGAAGGCTGTCGATGAAGGCACAATCGACGGCGCCGTAAACGGCATCGGCTACGGCGTCAGAGAAATCGGCGACCAGGTCCGTCACGTGCAGTCGGGCAACACGCGTACTTACGCCGTGTGGGTTCTGGTGGGAGTCATCGTGATCTTTGGCATCATCTTCTGGCCGATTCTGCATCCGGCGCTGTTCGGAGGAGTACGCTAATGGTACTCAGCGGAAATCTCCTCACCGTCCTGGTGTTCTTCCCCTTGGTGGGTGTCGTGGCGGTTCTCTGCCTGCGCAAAGACGATCACCTCTGGATTCGCCGCATCAGCTTGCTCGTGGGCATCGTCGAATTCCTGCTCTCCTTCTTACCGGTCTGGGCGGTATCCCCCGGCACCACGGGATACAAGCTGGAAGTCTTCCATCAGTGGATGACCACTCCTGTGATCAACTACCACCTCGGCGTCGATGGGATCAGCATCTTCCTTGTGCACCTGATCACCTTGCTCACACCCATCGGTATTCTGGCTTCCTGGAACGACATCAAGCACCGAGTGAAAGAATTCCATATCATGCTGCTTTTGCTGGAAGTCGGCGTGATCGGGATCTTCCTCTCGCTCGATCTCTTCCTGTTCTTCCTCTTCTGGGAATTCGGCCTGATCCCATTGGCATTCCTCATCGGCATCTGGGGCCACGAACGGCGGATTTACGCCGCTATTAAATTCATTTTGTACACGATGGGCGGCTCGATCTTCATGCTCGTCGGCATGATCTGGCTCTACAACAAGACGCACACCTTCGATTTACCTGCCTTGCAGGCCATGGTTCATAGCGGCGTGTTGCTCCTTACCCCGGGCACGGAAATGCTGCTCTTCCTGTCGTTTTTCGTGGCCTTCGCCATCAAGGTTCCCTTGTTCCCGTTTCATACCTGGTTGCCCGACGCGCATACGGAGGCTCCTACCGCTGGTTCGGTTGACCTGGCTGGCGTTCTGCTGAAGACCGGTGCGTACGGTATCATCCGCGTTTGCCTGCCGCTCTTCCCCGATGCTTCGCGTCGTGCCGCGCCCTACATCGCGGTGCTGGCAATTATCAGCATCATCTATGGCGCGCTTGTAGCTTTGGTGCAACCCAACCTCAAGCGCCTGGTGGCCTATTCCTCAGTCAGCCACATGGGATTTGTTGTACTCGGCATCTTTGCCTTCACCAATATTGCCTTGCAGGGCGCGGTGTTCCTGATGATCGCTCACGGCATCTCCACCGGGGCTTTGTTCCTCCTTGTCGGCATGCTCTACGAGCGGCGGCACACCTTCGACATCTCCGAGTTCGGCGGTCTAGCCACTCCCATGCCACGGTACGCGGCTTTCTTCCTGTTCGCGGTGCTCTCTTCCCTGGGCCTGCCCATGTTGAACGGCTTCGTTGGGGAGTTCCTGGTCCTGGTTGGGACATTCAAGGCGCACTGGACCTGGGCTGCGTGGGCGGCAACGGGCGTAATTCTCTCCGCATGCTATCTCCTCTGGGCCTATCAGCGGGTATTCTTTGGAGAAATAACGCACAGCAAGAACCGCGATCTCCACGACGTGAACCCTCGCGAGAAATGGGTTCTTGTCGCGATGTGCTTTTTCATGATTTGGCTCGGAGTGCACACCCGATTTTTCACCTTGCGATTCGCCGCATCCTGCCAGGAAATCCTGCTGCAGATGAATCGCAACGTCATGCATGAAGTCGCGCTTCCCCAAACGGTCCCGCATCCGGCTAGCGCCGCTCCTACAGACTCAACGGCGATTTCGCTGGAAAGGTTGGGGCCCCGCTAAATGATTCCCCACACCCCAGACGTGCTTGGCGTCCTCCCGGAGCTGATTTGGTGCGGCTTCGGCGTTTTCCTGATGCTTCTGCAGCCCTTCCTGAAGAACCGTCAGGCCCTCACGTTTTTCGCGCTGATTGGTGCGGCTGCCGGAACGCTCAGCACCTTCTTCGCGCAATCGGCCACGGGCTTTGGCGGGCTCGTGATGTTTGACACCTACAGCCTCTTTTTCCACTGGCTCGTCGGACTCGTCAGTTTCCTGGTGATCCTGAGCTCCGATTCTTACCTGGAGAGGGAAAGCTTGGACTCCCCGGAATTTTATGCCCTGATCCTGTTCGCCACCGCTGGCATGGGAGTGCTGGCCTCGGCGCAGGAACTGTTGACTGCCTTCATCGGACTGGAAATGTCCTCCATCGCCAGCTACATTCTGGCTGGCTACCGGCGCGACTCCATCAAGTCCAGTGAATCTGCCATCAAGTATTTCCTTTTGGGTTCTTTCGCGACGGCATTTTTCCTCTACGGCATTGCTCTCGTCTACGGTACGACGGGTTCTACGAACCTTTCGCAGCTTGCTGGAGTAGATTCCTCGAGCACTCTCCTCCGTATCGGGTTAACGCTGATTCTTGTTGGCCTGGGCTTCAAGGTAGCCGCAGCGCCGTTCCAGGTCTGGACGCCCGATGTCTATGAAGGAGCACCAACGCCGGTAACTGCGCTCTTCTCTGCCGGCCCGAAGGCCGCCGCGTTTGCCCTGCTGCTGAGAGTATTCGCCACCGTTCATGCAGCGACCTCCTACTGGTTCTGGGCCTTTTGGGTTTTGGCAGCCCTCTCCATGTTCGTGGGAAATCTGGGCGCCGTTGTGCAGTCGAATATGAAGCGCTTGTTGGCCTACAGCTCCATCGCTCATGCGGGCTACATCCTGGTCGCGATGGCCTCCGTTACGACTCTGACGAGCGATGAACGCCTGGGCCCGGTGGGCGCGTACGCCGCCGTGCTTTTCTACCTGTTGAGCTACTCGCTCGTTTCCGTCGGGGCGTTCACGATCGTTTCCGAGCTTGGCGGGCGTGGCGAACGATACCTGGCCGTGGACGATCTCGCGGGCCTGGGCACTCGGCAGCCGTTCACCGCGGCCACTCTGGCCATCTTCCTCCTCTCGTTGCTTGGGCTGCCGGTCACCGCTGGCTTCCTGGGAAAGCTCTACATCTTTACGTCAGCTCTCAACTCCAACCTGTACTGGCTGGCGATCCTGATGGCGATCAATAGCGTCATCGGCGCGTATTACTACATCCGAGTCATCGTGGTCATGTACATGCACGAGTACAAGGGTCCGTTGCCGGCCGATGCCCCCACGGGACTGAGCGCAACTTCCATGATGGTGGTGGTCGTAACAGCTCTTGCGACTGTTTGTCTCGGCCTGTGGCCAAACCCGGTATTGGCACTGCTAACGTCACAGAATCCCCTGCTGACAACTCGCTGAGACGTTCCGACAGCCGTCAGCACTCTCAGCAGATACCGGGCACCACCCTGGCTTTCACTCTCTTAGCGTAGACCTCATAGCCTTCGAGGCCTCTCCTCAGCATTTTGTCTTCAAGAACTTTCCGGTACAAAAGCATGCCGATCATGGGGATGCCAGCTAGCACGGTGGCACGCCGCGAGCCAAGCGCGAGCCCCGCGAACGCAAGATAAGGGATCGCTCCGTAACGGGGGTGCGACCGGGCCACTCCAAAGGTAGCGGCCGACATCCAGTCCTGCGATGACCAGCAGGGCGCTTGTGAAAACGCTGCTGCCAATCTTGAAGACACGATCCTATTCGACGGCCCTGGTTTGAACCGCTCGGCGATGAGGCCCAGTTTGACGATCTCCAGGACAATCGTGAAGACGAATCCCGTTGCTAAATTTATCCCAAAATAGATCCACGCCAGCCGAAGATCCCTGCGACCGGCACACAAGAAATAAATGGCCGCAGAAATACCCTAGTAGAAACTCAAAAAAAGAATGCCAAGAACTGCGTTCTGCATTACTGCTCCTGCTAGAGCCCCGCTCGAGCGTAGCGACTTGCATATTTCGCAGCACGTAAATGCATCGCAGCCGGCTGCTGGATTCGTTAGAGCACAGATACAGAAACGGCCCGTCCGGGTATCCCGAACGGGCCAATATCGAAAACCGCGTGGTCCGCGGTCAGACCTTCAACATGATGATTGCAAGCGTGAAGAGCGAAAGGGTCTCGATGAACACCAGTCCGAGAATCATGGCGGCGCGAATCGCACCCGCCGCTCCCGGATTGCGCGCCATCCCTTCGCAGGCCGAAGAGGCCACCTTGCTCTGTCCCAAGGCGCCGCCGAATGCCGCGAGGGCCATACCGAACCCGGCTGCGATGGCGAGCGTTCCTTTTCCTGCCACAGCACCGTCCTGGGCAAACGCGGTCGGTGCAACAATCATCACCGCCACGAGTGCCGCCAACAACATGACTGCTTTCTTCATTACTGCCTCCTTGAACTTGCCGCCAGTGGGTGGTTCCCGGATCTACACATTACAACCGGTCTCACGCTGCAACGGCAAAACCAATTTCGCGAAAGTCTAGTGCTCGTCGGCAATGGCCGTGCCGATGTAGATGGACGGAAGCACAGTAAACACGTACGCCTGGATCACGGAAACGAAGATGTGCAAGGCCACGAACACGATCGGGATCAGCGCCGGGAATACGCCGAAGGCCACACCCAGCACGGGGCTCTTCGTCCAGGCCCATTCCAGCGGACCAAGCAGCAGCCCAAGAAATATCATGTAAATCAAGTCGCTGGCAAAAATGTTAGCCCAGAGACGAACGGTAAGGGAGAGGATTCGAGCGCTGGTGCTGATGATTTCCACCGGGAACAACAGGACGGCGAGTATCCAGCCCGCCAGATCGTGGGGCGAGCCCGCGAACGTTTTCAAATAGCCGCCGATGCCGTGGTGCCGGAAACCCTGATAGTTAAAATACAGAAACGTCAGGATCGCGCAGCCCAGCGGAACGATCGCCACTCCCGTCGGTGAACGGAACGCAGGAAACAGGCTGAGCAGGTTTGAAAAGAGAATAAAGATTGAGACCGAACCTGTGAAGGCGATAAACCGATGAGCCTCGTGCCCAACGTTTTCTTCCAGCAGATCCTTGATGCCAAACCCCATAGGGTTCGTAAGGAGAAGTTCAGCCACCTGCTGCATGGCTCCCGGTCTCTCTACCGATAGGCGGGACCGCAGGATGACCGCCAGGATCGTGCACAGGACCAGCACGATTAAACACATGACCACGTATTCGGGGATGGGCTGTGCAAAATTCTTTGGCTGAATTTTCAAGGCATGCAAAAGTCGCAGAGCGGTAGGCCCGAAGGCATGATTGAACCAGTGAGTTATTGCACTTAGCTGTTCTTCCATCGATTAGTCCGGAGACTTCAAGAGTTCGTGCACACTAACCGCGACGGTGGCCGCTCCCAGGGCACACAGACCAAGAATCATGCTCAATACGGGAACGTTCAGATACTTAAAAATAACATAGACGGAGAGTGCTATCAACCCGTAGCGGAACATCGATTTGAAATATGTGAACACAGGAACGCTAGCCTTTGGCTGGTTTGCTTGTGCCGTGGCGGCGTCAGCCAGCGCGCTAGCACCCTGCTTCAACCAACGGAAATTGATCCAGGCAAGAACCGCACCGATGAAAATACCAAGTCCCCACTTCCAACCGTAAAAGTACGCCACGGGCAGCGCCGCAGCTAAGCCGAGAATTAGTGTGAGTGCAGAAATCCTGGATTCTGACTGCCAATAGCGTGGGCAATCCATGGACGCTTCAGCCAAATATAGACCTCGGTCTCCAGCACTCGATCATAGACCAAGCTGCAGCGAAGTGCTTGGCCATCGGACTAGCCTGGCAGAAGAAATCAGTCGGTGCGCGCCGACTTTTTACTGTACCCCCGGCATGGCCGCCCAGGTACCTACGAATGGCTACTTGCTCGGCAACCGGCGCAATACGTCGCGCACACCGGCAAAAAAACCCAACGCTCCCAGGATCAACATCAGAAAGGGCTTGGTGTGCAACCAGCGATCCACGAAGAACCCCATCAGCCCACCGACCACGATTGCGCCCACAAGGACAAACGGAAGCTCCATCGCCGTGGCGAACTGCTGTGTATATCCCTTGGCCTGCTTTTCAGCAGGCGTCAGATCGTCATTTCGATTGGGACTAGGGTCCGAAGGCATAGCGGGCCAAGTGTGTGAAGGGTTCAGGATACAATCCCGCTGCGAGAGACACAAACAGTGTAACGCCCAGTGCAAAGGCCTGCGCGCTGCTGATTTGCGGGATGGGGGCGCCCGCACTGGGGTTCTTCAGCCAAGCGTGCTTGACGACCCGGAAGTAGTAATAAAGTCCGGGAACGATATAGAGCGCAGCAAACACAGCCAGCACCGGATGATGCGTCTCGATGAGCGCCTGGAAAATGAAATACTTGCCCACAAAGCCCGCCAGCGGCGGAATTCCCGCAAGGGACAGCATAAAGATAAGCAGCAACAGTGCCGCCACTGGACTGCGTTGATACAAGCCATCCAGGTCCTCGAGTTCGTCGCCAATCAGTCCGCGCTGGCGAAGGACAATGACCACCGCAAAGGCCCCAAGTGTCATAAACGCGTAGGCAATCAGGTAGTAGAGGATTCCCGTCAGCCCGGTGGTATTCCCTGCAGCGAGGCCAAGCAGGATATACCCAACATGCGCGATCGAAGAGTAGGCCAGCATGCGCTTGATGTTCGTTTGCGTCAGTGCGGCAAGGTTGCCCCAGGTCATCGAGGCAATGGCCACGCCGGCAACGAGATAGAGCCACGAGGAGTAGTAATCGCGAAACGCGCCGACCATCAAACGCAGCAGCATCGCGAAACTGGCGGTCTTCGAAGCGACGCTGATGAATGCGGAGATTGGCGTCGGAGCGCCTTCGTACACGTCGGGCGCCCACTGGTGGAATGGCACCGCCGCAATCTTGAAGAACATTCCCGCCGCGACGAGCACGAAAGCCAAGATGGGCAAGAGTTGCAGCAAGAACGGGTCGAAGTGCAACGCGGCTGGAAACTTCGTGGTAAGTAATTCGCGGATTCGGTCTGCCTCGGGACCGGACTGACGCATTAGAGCCACGGCGCGAACCAGTTCGTCGCGGGAACGCAACGCCTCGCTGATTGCACCAAGGCTCGTAGAGCCGCTCATGCCGTACAGCAACGAGAATCCATAGGCCAAAATGCCAGTACTAAATGCTCCCAAAAGCAGATATTTCAGCGCTGCTTCGTTGGACCGTTTTTCGCGGCGCAGATACCCGCTTAACACATAGAAACTCAGCGCCATGGTCTCCAGGCCGAGGAATAGCACGATCAGATCGGTACCGGAAGCCATGAACATCATGCCTACGCAAGCCAGCAGGATAAGCGCATAGTATTCGCCTTCTTGCTCTTCCTCGACATTCAGATAGCGAACGGAAAGCAACACGACCAGAGCTGTAGCAGCCAAGAAGATGCAGGAAAACACCAGCGAAAAGCCATCGACGAGAACTGTATTGTGGAATCCTAGCAGACCGGGTACGCCGAAGGGATTACCGCGCTGGGTGGAATACCTTTGGTACTGCATGAACAGACCCGCACCGCCCGCCGCCACACCCAGCAGCGCAAGCATGGCGTTCCAGACTTTTTCCTTTTTCTCCAGCAGAAAATCAAAGATCAGAATTCCCAAGGCGAAGAGTAGCAATTCCATCTGCGGAAGGATGACCAGGCCATCCCCGTGGATGTAATTGATGACGGAATCGAGAAACGAGAAATGCATTGGGCTTCCTTACTTGACCTCCGCCGGGAACGAAATCGAAGGCGACCCGGCAGCTTGCGCCGGTGGCGCAGGATAAAAGCCCGGATTCACTTGCCTCACAATTCGCTCCACAGGCTTCTCAATGAACGCGAAGAACGGCTTTGGATAGATGCCGATCCAAAAGGCCATCACTACGAGGGGTAGCAGCACTGCGTGCTCGCGAAGATTCATATCCGGAATCGTCTTGTTCACGTCGTGGGTGACAGGGCCAAACATCGTTCGCTGGTAGAGCCACAGCAGATACGCAGCGCCTAGAACGATGCCGAGAGAAGCCCAAGCAGCCCAGGCTTTATTTACGACGAAGGTGCCCTGCAAAATGGTCACTTCTCCAATGAAGCCGTTGAGCAACGGCATGCCCAACGAGCTGAGGCTGACAATCAGGTAGATCGCGGCAAACGTCGGCATCGGCGTTGCCAGACCGCCGAATTCAGAAATTAGGCGCGTATGGCGGCGTTCATACAAAACCCCAACGATCAGGAACAGCGCGCCGGTGGAAATTCCGTGGTTGATCTGCTGAAGCACGCTACCGGAGAGCCCGAGCGGCGTGAGCGCAAAGATGCCCAGGGTGCAGAACCCAAGATGGCTCACCGAACTGTACGCGATCAGGCGCTTCATGTCCTTCTGCATGAGGCAGACGACAGCGCCGTAAATGATCCCGATGAGTGATAGCACAACAACGATGTGAATGATCTTGGCGCGCAGCGCCGTGTCCGCGGGCAGCATCGGCAAGGAAAACCGCAAAAATCCGTACGTGCCCATTTTCAATAGGACGCCTGCCAGGATCACCGAACCTGCCGTCGGAGCTTCCGTGTGCGCATCCGGAAGCCACGTGTGAAATGGGAACATGGGAACTTTAATAGCGAAGGCGAAGAAGAATCCCCAGAAGAGCCACACCTTGAGAGAGTCCGGGTACTGCTGCGCCGCAGCGAGGAGCGTAGGAATATCAAAGGTGCCGATACTTCCGGCCGGCAAAGTCTTCGCATAATTGAAATAAAGCGCCAGGATGGCGAGCAGCATCAGGACGGAACCGGCGAGAGTGTAGAGGAAGAACTTGATCGCCGCGTAGAGTCGTCGGTCGCTGCCCCAGACGCCAATCAGGAAGTACATGGGCACGAGCATGACTTCCCAAAACATATAAAAGAGGAAGAAGTCGAGGCACATAAAGACGCCCAGCATGCCCGTCTGAAGAAGGAGCAACAGAATGTAGTATTCCTTGGTGCGCATCTTGATGGCGGACCAGGAGGAAAGAATTGCCAGCATGCCGAGGAATGTGGTCAGCATGATGAGCAGTAGGCTGATGCCATCGATGCCAAGGGAGTACTTCGCGCCTATCGAGGGAATCCAGTCGGCGGTCTCTTTAAAGCTAAAGCCCTCGCTGCCGGAAGGAAACCGCGTGAGCAGCGGGATGGACACCAGGAAACCCAGAACACCGAAGAGATTGCCGACGATTCGATGAAGCGTTTGCGATTCCCGGGGCACCAGCAAGAGCAGCAGCGCGCCGACGAGCGGTGTGAAGAGAATCACGCTGAGAAGATGGTTAGTAAAAAGCACGATGCATTCAGCCTTTCAGCGCAAATTGCGCAACCAAACCTGCATGTGATGGCCGTAATAACCCAGCAAAACCACCACGCCAACCAGAATCCACATGGCGTAGGATGAAAAAAGACCTGTCTGGAACATGCGGACGGGCACACTGAGTCCCTCGGTAACTTTGCCTACTAAATTCACCAGGCCGTCGACAATCCACTTGTCCCACCAAATCGAAATGCGAGACAGGAAACGCGTGAGCCAGCCGGCCCCGTCGACGCCGAGACCATCGATGATGTGGGCGTCTAGCCATCCGAGCGCGGTGCTCAAATCCTTGATGCGGTTGACAAAAAGCGCATAGTAAACTTCGTCGACGTAATACTTGTGGACGAGAAGCCTGTGCAGACGTGGCCACGAAGCGGCCAACTTCTCGTGCAACTTTGGGTTCTTTAGGAAGATCTTGTAAGCCAGCCAAAGTCCCAAACCGACAATGGCGAGCGACAGGATCATCAGGAAATATTCCTTAAACAGCGTATGCTGTCCAAGTTGCACCGGCCCGGTTTCAGATTCAACGCCGCCGAGCACAGGTTCCAGGAAAATACCGAAGGTGTTTTTCTCGCCCCACAAGACTGGAAGGGCAAACCAGCCACCACTGATGGAGAGGAACGCAAGAATCATCAGCGGGACTGTCATCGTCTTGGGCGATTCGTGAATGTGCTCTTCGTGCTCTGGAGAGACACGCGATAAACCGAAGAAGGTGAGGAACAGCAGTCGGAACATGTAGTAGGCCGTCATGCCCGCCGTTATCAATCCAACCAGCCAAAGAAAGAGGTAGCGATCCATCATTTGCGACCGGTGGAACGCATGGCCGAGAATCTCATCCTTGCTGAAAAATCCTGCAAACGGAAAAATTCCAGCAATGGCTAGTGTGGCAATCAGAAAAGGCCGCGACGTGGCTGGGATCGTGTTCCAGAGCCCGCCCATCTTGCGAATGTCCTGCTCTCCGGAAAGTGAGTGAATCACGCTGCCGGCACCAAGAAAGAGGAGAGCTTTGAAGAACGCGTGGGTCATCAAGTGAAAAATTCCTGCCGCGAAGGCGCCCACACCGAGCGCCAGGAACATGTAGCCCAGTTGGCTGATGGTGGAATAGGCGAGAACCTTCTTGATGTCGGTCTGTACCAGGGCCATGGACGCAGCAAAAATAGCGGTCGTAGCACCGACAAAGGCAACCACGTCCATGGCGATGGGCGCCAATTGGTAGATGGCGTTCATGCGCGCAACCATATACACGCCGGCGGTCACCATCGTCGCGGCATGGATCAACGCGCTGACAGGCGTGGGACCTTCCATAGCATCCGGCAGCCAGACGTACAGCGGAATCTGCGCGGATTTGCCGGTAGCGCCGACAAATAGCAGCAGTGCAATAATCGTCAGGACGGGAGCCCCTGCGAGAATACGGTGCTGATCCACCATGGCGGCGAGCGTCTGCAAAATTCCAGAGAAGGCCACAGGATCGCCGAGGCCCTGTGAGGTGAACCGTATCGTGCCAAACGTTGTGGAGATCAGGAAAATGCCGAGTATGAAGCCGGCATCACCGATACGATTGACGATGAACGCTTTTTTGCCAGCATCCGCAGCGGATTTCTTCAGAAAATAGAAACCGATCAGAAGATAGCTGCACAATCCCACGCCTTCCCAGCCAACGAAAAGAAGCAGTAAATTATTCGCCAGGACCAGCGTCAACATCGCGAACATGAAGAGGTTGAGGTACCCGAAGAATCGGTAATAACCACCTTCATGGGCCATGTAGCCAATGGAGTAAACGTGGATCAGAAAACCGACGCCCGTTACCACCAGGATCATCACGCAGGAAAGGGGGTCGAGCAGATAGCCCCAGTCAGCAACAAAAGGAACGAGTCCGCCATGGGCAGGCGTGAGGCCGGGAGTGATCCATTCAAACAGGATTTGTTGGTACACGCGATGCTCAGGATCGGCTCCCAGGAGCTGCAAGACCGCTCCCGCTGCATGCGAAAACGAGAGAAATACACTGCCGACACAGAAAAGGCTGACTGCTGACCTGGGAAGGTTCCGGCCGAAGAAAAACATCACTGCGGCGGTGATCAGTGGGAAGAGCGGAATCAGATAGAGATGCGATAGGAAATAGCTAGATGGGCTCATGGACGGAGCCTCACGCGGGCTACTATTTCCGTAGTAAGGCGAACTACCATTTCAAAAGGTCCATTTCATCGGCCAGAACCGTTTCGCGATTGCGGAAGAAAGCGATGATGATGCCGAGACCCACGGCCGCTTCGGCTGCCGCATCGGCAATGATAAACAGAGCGAAGATCTGTCCGTGAACATCGCCAAAAATCCGGGAAAAGGCAACCAGGTTAATATTGACGGCGTTCAGAATGAGCTCGATGGACATCAGGATGACGATGACGTTGCGGCGCGTAATAACACCGATGGCGCCGATGATAAACAGCGCGAAACTCAGGAACAGGTAGTGGCCTACGGGCATCATCTTCGTTAGGTCCTTTTCTTGGCCATGACCACGGCACCGATCATAGCTACCAGCAACAGAACGCTGGCGATTTCAAACGGCAGCAGATAATTGCTGAACAAAATCTTGGCAAACTGCTCGGAATTCGGGGGTAGCTTGTCAGCGGCCTGTGCGGGACGCGTCAAAAGACCGGCGCCCGGGAGTTGCCGCGCGTACCAGAACATGACGCCCACCTCGCATGCGAGAGCAACAGCGACAAAGAAAGCAACCCACTTCTGGAAGCGAAACGTGAGCCGGTGCAGCGGTACATCCAGGCGGACAAGCATGATGACGAACACGAACAACACCATGATTCCGCCCACATAAAGAATGACTTGTGCGATGAACAGAAATTCGGCTCGCAGTTGAAGAAAGATTCCCGCAGTCGCAAGGAGCGTGGTGATCAGAAAAACCGCGCTATGAATCGCATTGCGGCGCGTAACCATGAGCGCGGCGCTGAGAATCGCTACGCCGGCGAAGAGGTAGAACAGGATGCTATCCAGCATACGAGTCCGTAGTTTCCGCAGTGGCGGACGAAGCAGCCGCAGCCCGTTTATCATTCAAATGCACCAGGAATGCGGCGGTGATCAGCGTAAACAGAGTTGTGACAGTCAGCGCAATCCACCGATTCCAGCCAAATTCGGATTCCAGCATCATGGCCACACCCACTGAGAAAACATTGAAGATCGCCAGCGGAATCAGGAGATACCATCCAAGGTGCATGAGCTGATCGAAGCGGTAGCGCGGCAGAGTAAACCGCAGCCACATGAACACGTAGATGTAGCCACTGACTTTCAGCAGAAACCAGAACGCGCCCAACAGGCCAGGTTTGGCTGCCTGCAACGGTCCAACTACTAGGGTGGCGGCAAGGATTGCGGCGCTCAGAAAACAGAGAATCGCCACGGCCCACATGAACCAGACTTGAACCCGCGCCGGCTGCTTCCCGGCCCGGTAGACACAATACGCTCCGATGGCGGCGGTAAAAAGTGCGGGAAGGATGTCGAGCCAATTGAGCCAATGAACATTGGGAAACGGCCGGAGCCAGCCACCCAGGAAAAGGGTGGTCGCAACCGCACCTACCACGATCATGTTGGCGTATTCTCCCAGGAAATAGAGCGCCCAACGGAAGCCGCTGTATTCGGTCATATACCCGGCTACGAGTTCGGATTCGGCTTCGGGAAGATCGAACGGAGCACGATTGGTTTCCGCAATGGAAGCGACCAGGTAGATAAAAAACGCCACGGGCGCCAGAAAAATAAACCAAACCCCGTAGTGCTGCTGCGCGTCGACGATGGAACGAATCTGAAACGTGCCGGCCAGGAGCAGCCCGCTGATAATCGCGAGGCCCGCGGCGGTTTCGTAACTCACCAATTGCGCCGTGCTGCGAAGCGCCCCGATCAAAGAGTAATGGCTGTTGGAAGCCCATCCGCCCAGCACAATACCGAACAGTCCGAGTGAGCTGACACCAAGTATGAACAGAATACCGATGTTAATGTCCTTGGCCACCTGAAACCACGGGCCGAAAGCGATGGCCCCCATTGACACAAGAGCGGTAGTCATGGAGACAACCGGCGCCAGCCAGAAAATCACTTTGTCAGCGTTGTCAGGAATGATGTCCTCTTTGATGAGGAGCTTTACCGCATCGGCGATCGGCTGCAGCAGCCCATGAGGGCCTACGCGCATCGGTCCCAGGCGAGCCTGCATGTCCGCCATGAGCTTGCGCTCAACGAGAACGACGTAGCCCGCGATCAACGGGACGACGGCGACGATCAAGACACCGGCAAAGAGTTGCACCCACCAGGTCTCCAGAAAAGTGAGCACGGATTGAAGGGCGGGACTCATGGGTTAACGGTCCACCTCGCCAAGGACGATATCCAGAGTGCCGATGATGGCGACGACGTCGGCAACCAGGTGCCCTCGGGCCATCTTGTCAAATGCCTGCAGGTTTATGAACGATGGCGGACGGATGCGTACGCGATAGGGCTGCGTGGTGCCGTCGCTGACTATGTAGTACCCGAGAATTCCCTTTGGTGCTTCGATGCAATGATAAATCTCGCCCGGGGCAGGCTTTAGGACCTTGCCAACTTTTCCGAGAATCGGTCCGGCAGGAATGTTCTCGATCGCCTGCAGACAGATCAAACGCGACTGGCGCATCTCTTCCATGCGCACCATGTAGCGATCGTAAGTGTCGCCATTCGTGCCGACGGGGATATCAAATTTGTACTGATCATAGGCTGCGTAGGGGGTGGCTTTTCGAACGTCCCACTTTACGCCGCTGGCCCGCAGAACCGGCCCCGAAGCACCCAGAGCAATGCAATCTTCGGCGGAAAGAACGCCGACGTTGCGCGTACGGCCGATCCAGATACTGTTGCCGGTTAGCAGATCGACGTATTCCTGAATACGCCGCTCAAAGTCCTTGCAGAAGCGTTCAACGTCTTTTTCAAACGTGTCGTAGGCCTCATACTGCAAGCCGCCAATGCGGAATGCGTGCGTCGTGAGCCGCGCGCCGCAGTATTTCTCGAAGATCTTCAGGATTTCTTCCCGCTCGCGCATGCAGTAAAAGAGTGGCGTGAGGGCGCCAATATCCAGGGCGTGCGTGCCCAGCCAGACCAAATGGCTGGCAATGCGCTGCAGCTCCGTGAGGATTGTGCGGATCACCCGTGCACGCGGAGGGGCTTCCACAGTCAAGAGCTTTTCGACAGCTTCGCAGTAGCCAAGGCCGTTACTGACAGCCGCGACATAGTCCATGCGATCGACATACGGAGCAAATTGCTGGTACGAACGATTCTCCGCAATCTTTTCCACGCCGCGATGAAGGTAACCGATAACGCATTCAGAACCGATGACACGTTCGCCATCGAGCTTCAGTTTCACGCGCAGTACGCCGTGAGTGGATGGATGCTGCGGGCCCATGTTAATGACGAGTTCATCGGCGCCCAGTAGCGTGTTTGGATTTTGCGTGGTCTCGTCGTGCAAAGTGTTTCCCAAGTCCCTAAAACCCTATTGACCAGACTCGATGCCGAGATTCTCACGAACCCAAGCGTCGTCTTGCTTCAAGATGTCGTAATCCTTGCGCAGCGGGTGGCCTTGCCACTCTTCCGGCAGGAGGATGCGCTTCAAATCCGGGTGACCCGTAAAACGAATGCCAAACATGTCGAAGATTTCGCGTTCCAGCCAGTTCGCAGCGGGCCAGACAGGAATGAGGCTGGCGGCATGTTCATTCGCAGCCAAGGGAATCTTCAAGCGCAGGCGTGTGTTATGCGGGAAGGAATACAGATGGGCGACGAGATCAAAGCGCTTTTCGCGGCGAGGCCAATCGACGGCCGTGTAGTCCTCAAGAAGATCAAATTTCTCTACTTCGCGGGAATAGAGTGCAATTTCACCGAGTTGTGCGGCTTCGATAACGAGGTAGGGCTGTTTGCGATCTTCCAGGGCATCCAGGATCGCGGCGCCGAAGCGCTCACGGTAGCGGCGCGTGAGCTCGTTATCGAGTGGAATTTGGAGAACGACGGGAGGCTTAGGTGCTGGAGGCGCTGCGGGCTTGGGAGCGACCGGAGAGGCAGGGGCGCTTGCGCTTTTCGGCGTCTGGGGCGACGCGTCGGAAGCGCCGGATGATTCCGGTTTGGGGCTATCAGGCGATTTTGGCGGCTTGGACTCGTCTGCCATGAACCCTGGGACCATTGTGCTGCAAAATAAAGCAACGTGAGAAAACACCGAACAGGCCGTGAATCCATTGTCCCCGAAAATGCCGCAAAAAAGGCCGCGCGTGAAAGGAAGGAAAGAAGACGCGCAAGCCAGCAAGTACGGCGGACAGGCTTATCCACGACTTAGCAGCCAGTATTGTTGCTGAGAGAGTTTCTAACACACGAGGTAAGGGCAGTCAATGAGGGCGGACACCGACAAAAATTTGCCAGTGTTGACGGGAAGAAATAGCGGAGATCAAGCCCAGTCGAGGGCGCCCTTTTTGTAGAGCCAGGCGTAGCCAACCAGAAGGATGCCAAGGAAAACGAACATGGAGACAAGCGCAAAACCTGCCATATGTTGGGCGATCCAGCCACGGTAGAGAATAGCCCAGGGGAAGAGGAACATGGTTTCCACGTCAAAGATGACGAAGAGCATGGCAACGATGTAGAAGCGCGCCGAATAGCGGCCGCGAGCGTTGGATTCCGGCGGGATTCCACATTCGTAGGGCTGGAATTTTGCGTCGCCCAGACGAGATTCAGGACGAATGAGCTTGAAGACGAGCAGCGCGACCACCGGAAAGGAAAGAACCAGCAGCGCGAAAATCAGAACCGGGATGTACTCCGCGGGCATCGTAGTTGAACCTCTGTGGATGCTAGCACAGAATGGGGCCGAAAATTCAAGGGCAAGGGTCACCTTGCGCGCTCATTTCTCAAAGAGAAGTTCGCCGGCACGCTGCGTGGCTTTCACGACGGCCTTGATGAGGGTGACGCGAAGTTTCCCTTCCTCGAGTTCCATGATGCCGTCGATGGTGCAGCCGGCAGGAGTAGTGACCGCGTCTTTCAGAAGAGCGGGGTGGTCGCCGGTTTCCAGAACAACGCTGGCGGCGCCCTTCATGGTTTGTGCGGCCAGGAGAGTGGCAACATCGCGAGGAAGGCCGACTTTGACGCCCGCTTCGGCAAACGATTCAAGAATGATGTAGGCAAAGGCAGGGCCGCTGGCGGAGAGGCCGGTGACTGCGTCCATATTTTTTTCGTCGACGACAACGGTGCGGCCAACAGCGTTGAACATGGATTTGGCGATATCCAGATGCTCCGTGGTTGCGTGGGCGCCGCGGCAAATCCCCGCCATGCCACAGCCAACGGTGGAGCAGGTATTCGGCATAACCCGGATAACGGGAATCTTGTCGCCGACCCGCTGTTCAATATAGGCCGTGGGGACGGACGCGGCCACGGAGATGATGAGCGTCTCCTTGCCGAGTTCGGGCTTGATTTCCTTGAGGACGTCACCGACGATTTGCGGTTTAACGCCGAGAAGAACAATGTCGGCATCTTTGACGGCTTTGCGATTATCGGTAGAAACCGTAACACCCAGTTCCTGGGCGAGAGAGGCGGCTTTTTCCTCGTGGCGAACTGTGGCGGTGACGCGCTTCGCTGAGAAGAGGCCCTGCTTGAGATAAGCGCGAAGGAGGATGCCTCCGAGTTTGCCGGTGCCGAGAACGGCGAGGCTATTGTCAGAAAGTTTGTTTGGCATGGTGGAACCATTGTTATGGAGGAGTGCAGGAGCGTCAAGCACGGCTGACGTAGAAAAGAAAAATTGGAAAATGGGCGCTCTTGATTGGTGAACCGTAAATCGCGATTGCAAGTACGAGACGGCACCCAGAAACGAGAAGCGTTTTACCCCTGGGTGTTTTTTGGAGTTAGGCCAAAAGCCAGAAGTTGCGAATGCGAGGACATGGATATATGTGAATCGGAAGGAGTTAGGGGGAATTTGCGAGAGGAAATAGAAAACGTGAGGAGAGCGGTGGCGCCGCAGGGAAGGAAGCCGAATCTTCACAAGGCCGAAAGCAGGTAATTTATCAACTGTGACATAGCATTTACTGGGCATGGTGTTCGAATGGCGCGCGGGTGAGTGGTATTGGGTGCGGGAGAGAAACCCAAGCCCCCCCTTCCTAAAGGAAGGCTACCGTCATTGACAAAGCATCCTTTACGTGAGGGATTCGGGTAGAATGCCGGGCGAGATGAATCGACAAAACATTTTTGTGGCGGCAGGGCTCGTAGCGCTGGCGATGATTGCGGCGTGCTTGGCGGTAAGCGCACAAGAGAAAGCGGATGGAACGCAGGCAAGGACGCGGCTGCTGAATGTGGCCGTGCCGATGCGCGATGGAGCGACGTTGCGGGCAGATGTTTGGCTGCCGAAGGCCGCAGGGCGATTCCCTACCTTGGTGTATCGCACGCCGTACGGGAAGCAGTACGCAGCAAAGGAGTGGACTACATTTGATAAGGCGGTGGCGCACGGGTATGCGGTGGTGATTCAGGATGTGCGAGGGAGGTACGAGTCGGGCGGGGAGTTTGTACCTTATCAGAATGAGGGGAAGGACGGCTACGACACGATCGAGTGGGCAGCGAAGCAGAGGTGGTCGGACGGGAAAGTGGGCACGTTTGGGCTGTCGTATCCGGGAGCGGTGCAATGGCTGTCGGCGGTCGAGGCACCACCGCACTTGAAGGCCATGGTACCGGCGATGACATTTTCGACGCCGCGGAATTTTTTCTACTCAGGCGGATTGTTCGACGGGTCGTGGCTGGAGTGGACTTGGATGAATATCGCGCCGGATGCGCGGAAGAGGAAGAACCTGCCAGGACCGAAGACATATCAGGAAGCGCGCGCGACGTGGAAGGCAGAACATGAGCGCATCGAAAGATTTTTACCGCTGATGGATTTGCCAGATTTAAAGGAGGCGGCGCCGTTCTACTACGAGTGGCTGGCGCATCCTCCGGCGGATGCGTGGTGGGACTGGGCGGAGCTAAGGAACCAATATCACCGTGTGCAGTGCGCAGTGCTGAATCTTTCCGGTTGGTACGACGAAGCGTATGGGCCGGATGGGGCGACAACGAATTTCAATGGCTTGCTGGCGGCGCGTAAAGGCTGGAAAGAACCGGCGACGCGAACAATCATTGGTCCCTGGACGCACGGTGGCGAGGACAAACAGAAAAGCGGCGAGCGGGAGTTTGGGCCGACGGCACCGGAGGACTATGACGGGCTGATCCTGCGATGGATGGATCACTATGTGCGCGGCGAGGAGAATGGAGTGGAAAAGGAAGCGCCGGTGCGCATTTTCGTGATGGGGAGGAATGCGTGGAGAGATGAGAAGGAATGGCCCCTGCGGAGAGCGGAGGAAAGGTCATACTACTTAGGGGCGGAGAGTGACGCGGCACGAATCGGAACATTGTCGCAAGTTGCGGGCAGATCGAAATCCGCAGGCAGCAGTTTGCTCTCTGACCCAGCCCGTCCGGTGACGGATGCCTACACGGCGTACGGAGCACACGATTATCGCGCGCTGCTAGGCCGCGAGGATGTGTTGGTGTTCGACAGCGAGGCGATGAGCGAGGACACGGAAGTGACGGGAGCGATTCGTGCGGAGATGTATGTTTCTGCGGATGTGAAAGACTTTGATTTGTGGGTGCGGTTGCTCGATGTGGCGCCGGATGGCACGGCATTTAATCTGATGAGCCCGGGGCTGGACGAGTTGCGGGCGAGCTACCGGGACCAGACCGTGCAACCGAATTTGCTGGAGCCGGGGGAGGTTTACAAGCTGGAGCTGAATCGAATGTTGACGAGCAACACGTTTTTGAAGGGGCATAAGATTCGAGTGCTGATATCAGCCGCGTTTTATCCACATTTTTCGAGGAATCTGCAGACGGGAAAATCGGAGATCTATTCGGCGGAGATGAAGGTGGGGCGGCTGAGGATTGTGCATGATGCGGAGCACCCGTCGAGGATTGTATTGCCGGTCGTCAATTCCACGGCTACTCGTTGATGATCCGCCAGCGGGGGGAACAAAGCACGCCCATCCTCGAGCAAAGTGCCCGGATGACCGTCCGAGCTTGTGGACGATCCTGCGGTGACTGGCGAATCGAGCGAACAGACCGGCCGAAGAACGGTGCCCAATTTCCCTCCGTCCGTCGTGAAAAATTCTGTAGCGGGAAAGTTAAAATTTGCGGCGAAAACCAGTAGCACTAACGCATTAAGCAGAATCGTGGCCCGAACCGGAAACTTCATGATGTATCTCCTTCGGGCGGAATATCAATTGGCCCGCCCGAATCGCGGCAGGATACCTTGATGCGTCTCTACTAGCTTCCAAAAAATATGGGCAACCGTCACACGAGAGAGCCCCGACCTAGTGTCAAGTGATACCGAGAAGTTCAGTGGCTGTGCGAATCCTTGTCGTGGTGTGCGCCGTTAAGGACGGCGATGGCGTGGGGCAAAAGGTGGGCGATGGCGTCGAGGGATTCGACGGCGCCCTTGGGGCTACCGGGAAGATTGACGATCAGGGAGTGGCGCCGAATGACGGCGACGCCTCGGGAGAGAATGGCTGTAGGAGTTTTCTCGGCACCTTTGCGGCGAAGTTCTTCGGCGATGCCGGGGACGGTGCGCTCGGCGATGTCGAGCGTGGCTTCCGGAGTATTGTCGCGAGGACCGAGGCCTGTGCCGCCGGTTGTGAGGATGAGGTCGACACGGCGGGAGTCAGCGAGTTCACGGAGCTGACTACGAAGGCCGGAAGGATCGTCGGAGCAGCGAAGCGCGGAGGTGACTTCCCAGCCGAGTTCGCGCGCACGCTTTACGAGCGCCGGGCCGGAGAGGTCTTCTCGTTCACCGCGGGTTACGGAATCGCTGATGGTGAGGATGGAAACACGCATGACTGGAGAATAGTCTATATGCGGGGAGATGGAAAAGCGCGGGGGCGAAGTAGAGTGTGTGCGAAGGGTACAGAGGAATTGAAGGAGTTGCACAACAGCAGACAACGAGAGCACCGAGAAAACTAAAGAGGAGTCCCCTGAGGCTACAGCACACTGAGCGCCTAAGGGTCATGTCGGAGCTAAAGCTCCGACCTCCGTGAGGAAGCCAAGAGTGGCGGACCGTATCAGAGGGCGGTCGCTACAATAGCATGGGAAGCAAACAGACAAGGCTAGAATTAGTTGGTGCCGACGGCGTCGCGATTGGATTCATCCATCAGGCGCATGGCTTCCATGAGAAGGCCGGTGGTGCTGCGCGTAGTGGTGGTGCGGTCAGAAGCGTTGGCCGTGTTGAAATCGATTTCGAACTCGCCGTCGTTCCAGAGCAGGACTTTGTAGACAGCGTCATCGCCCTGAATCGCGCCGATCGTAGCGTCGCGGCACTGGCCGTTGGCAAAGAAAAGTTCGGCCTGCTCCCCACCTTTCTGAACGATAAGGCGACAGGATTTCTGACCCATTTCGAGGGATTGCATAAGGTCAATCATGCTCATCTCTTCAAGGCGGCCCTGGATGACACCAGGGCGAGACGCTCGCTTCTGGAGCTTTTCGAGATGAAGACGGTCTATGACCTTTTTGGCAGAGCGGACGAGATCTTTGAGGAGAAATGGCTTGGCGATGAAATCCTCGACACCGTCCACCAGGGGGCGGAGGCGCTCTTCGATATCGGCTCGGCTAGCCATAAAGAGGAATGGGATGTGGCGAGTGGCTTCGCGTCCACGGAGTTTCTCGAAGAGCTGGCGGCCATCGAGACCGGGCATCTTGAAATCGCAGAGAATGACGTCAGGAAGATCGTCGATGACGCGGAGGAGGGCGTCGGCGCCATCCGAACAAATCATCACTTCGCAGAAGGGGTCGAGTCCCTTGGAGATCAGCTCGCGAATCAGTGGGTTATCGTCAGCGAGGAGGAGCTTGACGGTCTTGCTGGCGGCGCTCATCGACGAGCCCTGCGAGATTTCTTCGTGGTGGCACGCCGGTACACACCGCTCTTGCCCCCGGTTTTGAGGAGGAGGTGAACGTCGGCAATCTCCATCGATTTATCGAGGGCCTTGCACATATCGTAGACCGTGAGGGCAGCGCACGTGACAGCAACGAGCGCTTCCATTTCGACGCCGGTTTGCGCGGTGGCCGTCACTTGGGAAAGTATTTCCACTCCATCTTTGCACAGGCGCGGGGTCACATCAATGTGGGTGAGTGGAATGGGATGACAAAGAGGTATCCACTCGGCGGTGCGCTTGGCGGCGGAGATTCCGGCGATGCGGGCGACCTCCAGAGGATTGCCTTTGGGATTTTTGAGGCGGCGAACAGCTCGGAGGACGCGGGGAGACATGCGGACAAAGGCGTGAGCGATGGCGGTGCGGGAGGTGACGGATTTGGAGGAGACGTCGACCATATGAACTTCGCCGCGCTTGCCGTAGTGAGAGAGTTTTGGCATGTTGGCCTGGTGCGTGGTCCTCGATGAACGGTAAGGAACGGCGCACGCTGTAGATACTTGGCGTGGGCAGCACCCTAAAAGCGGCGGTAAACCACCGCGCTCCAGAGAGCACAACTAGAGTACGTCGAGGCGGGGGAGAACGGAAACAATCTCTCCCGAGGAGATGTCGTCGCGGTCAGCGGGGATTACCAGGAAGCAGTTGGCGCGGCTGAGGGCAGCAATATCGCCAGAACCCTGCCAAGGCAAGGCTTGGACGCGAGCAGAGGCGTCGGGCCAGTCGAGCTGGGCAGGGAGAAAATGGGTGAGGCCGGGCTTCTCATGGAGGGATTGGGAAAGAACGGCATGGAGAAGAGGTAGGGGGCGGGGGGGGGCACCGCTAAGGATGTCGATGGCGGGGGTGACCAAGAGTTGGCAGGTGACCATGGTAGAGACGGGATTACCGGGGAGGCCGAAGACGAGTTTGTTGCGGCAACGGCCGAATACGGCGGGTTTGCCGGGACGAATGGCGACAGCGTCAAAGAAGAATTCGGTGCCGAAGGATTTAAGGACAGATTCGACGAGGTCGTACTGGCCCATGGAGACGCCACCGGAAAGGACGAGTATGTCGTGCTGGAGGCCAAGTTCGATTTTGGCGCTGAGATCGTCGACGCGATCGAGGGCGTTGCCGAGGAGGACGGGTTCTCCAGCGGCGAGGCGAACCTGTGCGGCGAGCGAGACGCCATTGCTATTGCGGATGTGAAAAGGGCCAGGAGTTTCATTGATGGGCACGACTTCGTCGCCGGTGGAAAGTATGGCGACGCTAGGTTTTTGGTAGCACAGCAGGTTCGCGGCGCCAACCTGAGCGGCGATGGCGAGCTCGGCGAAACCAAGGCGGAGGCCAGGGCGAAGCGCAGGGTCACCAGCGTGCGCTTCGCTGCCGAGCGGAACGATGTTCTGGCCGGGCTGCGTATTACGATCAAAGGTAACGATGTCGCGATCGCGGCGAGTGAACTCGATCATGACGACGGCGTCGGAACCGGGCGGGGCAGCAGCGCCGGTCATGATCTGGATACAGGTGCCGGGGTCGAGTGGAGCAAAGACAGAATCGCCCGCTTTGATTTCGCCAACGCACCGCAGGCTCGCACTTTGTGTGGCTTCGTGCGCGCGAACAGCATAGCCATCGCGAGTGGAGCGATGGAACGGAGGATATTCACGGTCGGCGCGGACTTCCTGTCCGAGGACGCGGCCAAGCGCTTCGGCGACGGGAAGGAGCAGTGTTGCGCGAGGGGTAAGGTGAGATTGCGATTCGGCGATGACGAGTTCGCGGGCTTGTTCGTAGGAAAGCATGCGGTTAGTTATTGTAGCGCAGCGAGGGCGGGCGATTAGAGCCAGCGGGCGAGAAGAGTGCCGGGCTGTATGATGGTGGCGTCGCGCTCGGGGCCGGTGGAGATCATGCCGATTTCGACCTGGAGAAAATCGGAGACGAAACGGAGGTAGTCAATCGCGGACTTGGGAAGTTTGGCCGCGTCTTGGGCGCCGTAAGTGTTTTCACACCACCCGGGGAGAGTTTTGTAAATGGGCGTGACGCGTTCGTACTCCTCGGCGGAAGCGGGCATTTCGGTAATAGGTGAGCCCTTATAGGAGTAGCCGACGCAGGCATTGATTTCGCGCTGGGTGTCGAAGACGTCGAGCTTGGTAATAACGAGTGAATCGATACCATTGATCATTCTGGCGTAACGGAGTTCAGCGAGATCGAGCCAGCCGCAACGGCGAGGACGACCCGTGACAGCGCCAAATTCCTTCCCTCGTTCGCGAACTTCCTGAGCTTCGAGGTCGGGCATTTCCGTAGGGAAAGGACCGCCGCCGACGCGGGTCGTATAGGCTTTCGAGATTCCGAGCACATGACGGATTTTTGTAGGCGGAACGCCCATGCCCGTGGAAGCTCCGCCGGAAGTGGCACTAGAAGAGGTGACGAAGGGATAGGTACCGTGGTCGATGTCAAGCATGGTGCCCTGTGCACCTTCAAAGAGGACGGACTTGCCTTCATCGAGGGCCCGATTGGTCAGCTCGGCGGTATCGCAGATGAAGCGCTTGATTTTCTCGGCGAGTTTGAGAGTGTCTTCGACTTCGTGAGTGAAATCAACGTTCGCGCCATAGGCACCGCGGGCGATGCGATTTTTCTCAGCGACCACGCGTGCGGCTTTTTCGCGGAAGAGGCTGGGATCAAGGAGGTCGACCATACGCAGGCCGCGACGGGCCATCTTGTCTTCGTAGGCCGGGCCAATGCCGCGGGAGGTGGTGCCGATCTTGTTGGCTCCGCGCGCATTCTCGGCGGCGAGGTCGAGTTCGCGATGATACGGAAAAATCAGGTGGGCACGATTGCTTATGTGCAGTCGGCCTTCGACGCTGAGACCGGCTCTGGCGAGCATCTCGATTTCGCTGACCAGGGCAGTGGGATCGATGACCACGCCGGAACCGATAATGGCGTGCTGTTTGGGACGGAGAATGCCACAGGGGATAAGCTGGAGCACGTAGCGATCTTTCTCAATGATAACGGTGTGACCAGCGTTGTGCCCACCAGCAACCCGCGCGATGTAGTCGAACGAGCCTGCAAGATAGTCGACAACTTTGCCTTTACCTTCATCGCCCCACTGCGCGCCGACCACGACAACCGATTTCATGCAGAGTCTCTCCTCGCTGAGGGGCGCCGTGCGCAGGCCCACTGGCCGAATAATAGGCAGTGGACACGGAGGGGCCCGGAGCAAAATCCATAACGAACGCCAAACAGAAATCGTACGATGGGCGAGCAGCGAACGCAAGCAACGCGATGGAGGAGGGAGCGCTCGGTCACATTGTATCCCTCCGGCGAGGCTGAGGTCTTTCCGCGAAAAGTGGCGATTGGAGTGCGAAGCAATTGACTTCCGAAGTAAAATTTTCTAGGGTGGGAATCAGCGCGAAGGGCGCATCCAGTCCGCGGAAAGGGCCGTGCCCACCTCCGGTAAGAAATTTTTACGAATCTTCTTTCGAGCCTGATTAGTGCGGACTCCAGGCAAGCAGTGAAAGGAGCTTCGTATGCCCGACAGAGAACTTCCTGCGCGTCCGATCCTCGAACCATACAAGAAACAGGCCAAAGACCTCGTCAAGAATCATGATACGGGTGTTCCCGACGCGATCAAGCGTATCGGGCGCCATCACCCAAGGCTGCATAGACTGGCAACATCAGACATCCAGGGCGCACCGTTCAAACTGAGCGATGCGCAACTGGTGATCGCGCGCGAACATGGCTTTGAAAGTTGGCCAAAGTTTGCAAAGCACATCGAGATGCTCGGTTTGATTCGCTCCGTAGCGTCGCTAACGGATCCCGTGGCGACGTTTATCGAAGTTGCTTGCGTGCCAAGGAATACGTCGCACCGTTCGGGGACATTGGAGCACGCGGAAATGATCCTGGCGCGCTACCCGCTCGTGGCAAACAGCAATGTCTACACCGCAGCGATACTGGCGGACGAGGCGGCGGTACGCGGATTTTTGGCGAGCACCCCGAAGAGTGCCACGGTGACGGGAGGAGCGCACGCGTGGGACGCGCTGACCTATCTATGCTTTTCGCGGTATCTGAGGTTGCAGCCTGCGCGGTCGGAAGCGTTCGTACGAACGGCGCGGGCATTGTTGGAGGCGGGCGCCAGCGCGAGGACCGGCTGGCAGGAGATGATCGATTATCCGGGCCCGCGGCCGATATTTGAGAGCGCGCTGTATGGTGCAGCAGGAGTTGCGCAACACGCAGGGCTAACGCGATTGCTGCTGGAATATGGAGCTGACCCGAACGACGAGGAAACGCCGTATCACGTACCGGAGGGATATGACAACACGGTGATGAAAACCCTACTGGAGAGCGGGAAACTAAACGCGACCAGCCTGACGACGATGCTGATTCGCAAGGCCGACTGGCACGATGAGAAAGGCGTACAACTGCTGCTGGAGCACGGCGCCGATCCCAACGCGATGTCGCAGTTTGGCGTCAACGGCCTGCATCAGGCGGTGCACCGAGACAATTCGCTGAAAATTATCGAACTGTTAATGGAGCGAGGAGCCGACCCTTCGCTGGAGAACACCCGCGATGGTCGATCGGCTGCGGCGATGGCAGCACGGCGAGGGCGCGGCGACGTTCTTGCCATGTTCGAAGAGCGCGGCCGACTGGTCGAACTGAAGGCCGTTGAAGGCGTGATTGCCGCTTGCGCACAAGGCGACCGCGAAGCTGCCAGAAGACATGCGACAACAGAGCCTCATCTCGTGGAGGAGCTCACTGGCGATGGAGGAACGCTGCTGGCGGAATTCGCCGGAAATGGAAATGTGGAGGGGCTACGGTGCCTGCTGGAGATGGGAGTGGATGTGGCCGCGCTTTACAAGGCAGGCGATCCTTACTTCGATATTGCGAAGGACAGCACCGCATTGCATGTGGCTGCCTGGCGCGGGTGGACGGCCGCCGTGAGGGTGTTAATTGAGCATGGAGCGGCGGTAAATGCGCTCGACGCGAAAGGACGCAGCGCGCTGATGCTCGCGGTCAAGGCTTGTGTCGATTCGTACTGGAAGGACAGGCGATCGCCCGAGTCGGTGAACGCGTTGCTCAAGGCCGGGGCGACGACCGTTGGAGTCGAGATTCCCTGCGGCTACGATGCGGTAGACGAACTTCTTCGCCAGTATTCTCCATGAGGACCCGCGAAAGAAGCAGAAGATTGATGGCCGGAAGAGCATTGGCGCTTGAGAAGCGGCAGGAACGGGTATGCTTGATTCAGGGGGCATGGTCCGATAGCGTCAAATAAGGGGTGATTCCCCACCCCGTAGCAAAAACGGCGATAAACAACTCCTCGGGGGGAGTGAGACTTGACGAATCCAATCATCACGTTGACGACGGACTATGGGACGAACGATCACCTGGTAGGGGTGATGAAGGGCGCAATCCTCAAGATTAATCCGGACGCGCAGATTGTGGATATTACTCATCAGGTCGCGGCGTTTGATCTACTGGAGGGAGCACTGGCGATTGCGAACGCGTATACCTATTTTCCGCCGCGATCGATCCACGTGGTAGTGGTGGACCCGGGAGTAGGAACGGAACGGCGGCCGCTGCTGGTGAGCGGCCAGAATCAATATTTCCTGGCGCCTGATAATGGGGTGCTTTCGGGCGTGTACGAAAAAGAACAGAACATGGTGGTGCGGCACCTCACGTCGGAGCACTATTTTGCGCACCCGGTGAGCAAGACATTTCATGGGCGCGACATCTTTGCGCCGGTGGCGGCGTGGCTTTCGAAGAGTTGGCAGCCGGCGAGCATGGGCGAAGAGATTTCAGACTACAAGAAATTCGCGATGCCCAAACCGAAGGAAGCAGACGGCCTGAAAAAAGGCGTGGTGCTAAAGGTGGATAACTTCGGGAACCTGATGACGAATTTTCGGGCGGAGGATTTGTCGCCGGAAACGCTGGAGAAAGGTGAGTTGAATTTGCAGGTGGGAAGTCACGCGATTACGCGACTGCTGTCAACTTTTGCGAACGGGAACACCGGCGAGGCGATTGCGTTTATCGGATCGAGCGGGTATCTGGAAATCGGCGTGAATAAGGGAAACGCGGCGAGGACACTGGGAATCGGAAGAGGGGCACCGGTGTTGTTGGCGAAGGGATAGTGCTCGCGCGGTGGACGGCTGTGTGGGTGAGAAGCTCTCGTTGTTGATGTGCCGGGGCGCGGCCATTGAAGTCCTTCGGCGCGGAGCAGGCGCGCGCCTCAGGATGACACGTCGGCGTTAAGCGGGAGTGCTCAAAAGCGGTGGCCAGCCCCTACAAAGATTAGCGGGAGTGCTCGAGGGCGGTCATTTGGGAACGGGTGCGGGGATCGAGCCAGTCTCGCCAAGCGTCGCCAAGAAGATTGAAGGCGAGAACGGCTAGCATGACGGCGAGAGCAGGGAAAACGACCATGTGGGGCGCGTCGAACAGGTGGCTGCGCGCGTCGTTGAGCATGGCACCCCAGCTTGGAATCGGAGCGAGTACCCCAAGGCCGAGAAAGCTGAGAGTGGCTTCGGCAAGGATGGCGCCAGCCATGCCGATGGTGGCCTGGATTAGAACGGGCTGAAGAATATTGGGGAGCAAGTGTCGCAGCATGATGCGAATCGGTGAGGCCCCCAGAGAACGCGCCGCCAGAATGTACTCAGATTCCTTCACCTTTAAGACTTGCGCGCGTGCCAGACGGGCATAGCCTGCCCACCCGGTGATGATGAGGGCAAGAATGACCTTGCCGATGCCGGGACCGAAAAATGCGGCGAAGGCAATAGCAAGGAGGACTCCGGGAAATGACAAAAATGCGTTGATGAGGAAGAGATTCACAATGCGATCAAAAAGGCCGCCGTGATAACCTGCGAGGAGTCCCAGCGTGAGGCCGACGGTACCGCAGCCGAGGACCACGAAAACGGAGACGAGCAGGGAGATGCGGGCGCCGAAGAGAATACGGGAGAAAATGTCGCGGCCGAGTTCGTCCGTGCCCATCCAGTGGTGAACGGAGGGCGACTGAAGGCGCACCGGCAGATCTTGAGCGAACGGATTTGCGGGAGCGATCCACGGTGCGAACAACGCAGCGAAGATAAGCACGGCGACGATGGCGAAGCCGATGCGGGCCAGGAAGCTGTGACGCAGAAAATCCAAGGCATGGGATTCTCCGATCATGAGAGGCGCACCCGAGGATCGATGAACGAATACAGTACGTCAGTGAGCAAGTTCACGAGGACGTAAGAGAGGGCGATGACGAGGATGCATCCCTGAAGCAAAGGATAATCGCGAGAAGAAATGGCCTGAACGGTAAGGCGTCCGATGCCGGGCCAGGAAAAAATGGTTTCGGTAACGATGGTACCGGCAAGGAGCGTGCCGAATTGAAGGCCTAGAATGGTGATGATGGGGATGAGCGCGTTGCGGAGAGCGTGCCGAACAAGAACGGCGGAAGTGGTTAGGCCCTTTGCGCGAGCGGTGCGAACATAATCGCTAGAGAGTTCTTCGAGCATAGCACCGCGAACCATGCGGGTAAGGATGGCGGCAAGGGCCGCGCCGAGAGTGGCGGCTGGAAGAATGTAGTTTAGCGCACCGTCGCGGCCAGAGACGGGCAGCCAACCGAGTTTGATCGAGAATAGAGTGATGAGAAGCGGTCCGAGAGCGAAATTGGGAACGGCGAGTCCGAACAATGTGAAGACACTGACAGCGCGATCTGCCGTGTGACCTCGGCGATAAGCCGCGAGAACGCCGGCGGGTATGGCAATGGCAGCGCAGACCAGCAAGGCTAGAAAGGCAAGCTGCATGGTAGCAGGATAACGTTCGAAGATCACGCGGCGCACGGGAGCCTGAAATTTGAAGGACTGTCCAAGATCGCCGTGGGCAATCTCCCAGAGGTAACCGCCGTACTGCACGATGAGCGGACGATCGAGGCCGAGGGTGTGTCGAAGTTCGAGAACCTGGCCCGGAGCGGCACCTTCGCCGAGCATCTGTTCCACGGGATCACCCGGAACGATGTGGATCAAAAGAAAAACGAGAGTGAGCACCAGCCAGAGGGCGGGGAGTGTAAGCAACAAGCGATGGAGGAGATGGCGCGCCATTGTGCGGCGGAGCTAGCGATCCTTTCCGGCTGATTTGGATTTTGTGGAGACGAGGGGAACATTTACTTCGGAGACCTCGGCGGAAAGGGTGCTTTCCGTAGGGCGCAGACGCTGAATTTTAACTCGCGCGACGCGGCGGCCGTCCATTTCAACGACCGTGAAACGAAAGCCACCGAACTCAAATCGTTCGCCGCCACGAGGAATAAAGCCGAGCTGGTCCAGGACGAATCCGCCGACTGTTGCATAGGCGGGATCTTCCGGGAGAGCGATGTTGTACTGAGAGTCAAGATCGCGAACATTGAGAGCAGCATCAAAGATTACGGCGCCGTCAGCCAAGGTGAGGGGGCGCTCGATGACGTCGAATTCATCGTGGATTTCGCCGACGAGCTGCTCCAGGAGATCTTCCATGGTAACCAGGCCGAGGACGCTGCCAAACTCGTCGACGACAATGGCAATGCCGAGGTGGCGGCTGCGCAATTCGACGAGAAGTTCACCTGCGGGTTTGGTTTCCGGGACCATGAGAATTTCGCGAAGGACGCGGCGAAGATCGAAAGGAGCCTGAGGGGGAAGCTTTTCCTGGAGGCGGCGTTCGGTATCGAGAAGAACCCACATCATGTCCTTAATGTGAACGAAGCCAAGGATATGGTCTTCGTTTCCGCGAAAGACCGGGATGCGGGAACGCTGGGTAGTAGCAAAAGCCTTCATGACTTCGTCCAGGGAAGCCTCGATGGGGAGCAGATGCATGTCAGGGCGCGGGACCATGATCTCGCGAACCTGGAGATGGCCGAGCTCGATGGCGCTGAGGATGAACTTCTCCTCCCCGGGCGCAAGCAGACCCTTCTCGCGCGCCTGTTGAATCTGAATCTGGAGCTCTTCGGTGGAATGGGCGACGCCGTGACCGGTGGGCAGAGCGAGGCCGAGAGCGCTGACAATGGCGCCCGAGATGCGATCGAGGAGGTCGATGGCCCAGCGAAAAGTGGAGAGAAACCATTGGAACGGTCGGGCAATCATCAAGGCGACGCGTTCGGCGCGGGCCAGGCTGATGCTTTTGGGGACGAGTTCGCCAAGAACGACGTGGATGGCGCTGAGGAACAGGAAAGAGATCGCAAGCGCAATGGCATGGACGAGCAGGAGGGCGCGAACGCTGCCGTGGACGGGCATTACCTGCTGGACTAGCTGAGCGAGGGTCAATTCACCAAGCGCGCCGAGAGCCAGGCTGGTGACGGTGATACCTAGCTGAACGCCGGAAACGACACGGTGAAGGTCGGCCAGGAGGAGTTCGACGATTTTAGCCCGGGGATTGCCTTTCGCAACGAGTTGGCGAACCCGCGACAAGCGGACAGCCACCAGAGAGAACTCCGCCGCTGCGAAGAAACCATTGAGCGCGACGAGCAAGAGAACTCCGATTAACCGCAACAGAATCATGCCAGGCGTGAGCCCCCAGTCGCATTGTAGCAGCAGAGAGGAGGAAGGTGGGGAGGGTACGGGGAGAGGAGTGAGAAGAGACCGGGGTCAAAAGAAGGAAGAAAAGGGGCGAAAACGTGACCACGGTCACAGACTCGAAGGGTACTGGGCCCAATACTGCGCTCGCACGTCACACCCCCCACCATCCCGAGTCTCCCAACCTCCCGGCGTGCTGATGTTGAATCTGCAGGATTGGACGAGGCGAGCCCTACAACCCGGCCTGGCCCGGAAGAGTGAAAGGAAACGATTATGGAAACGCAGATAACCGCACCTCTGGCAAACGAAAACGAGTACCTACAGGCGACGCTTGCGGTGGCGATCGGGCAGATGAAGGGGCTGCACGCGATGATTTCGGCGTTGATGGCAGAAGTGGCGGCGCTCCGGAAGACAGTGGCAGAGAAGCCGGAGACTTCGGAGCAATTTCAGGCACATCTGAAAGCGGCGATGGAAACGGCGAAGCCATTTGTGGATCACGCGATGCAGACCTATGACGAAATGATCGAGATGGTATGCAGCACGGACGTGTGGAAGAACTAAAGTAGCAACGGTCTTTGGGCCAGGTTGCGCGGGCTTGCCTGGTCCACTACACTTCTTTGTCAGGCAAAGAGGTGAGATCGAACGTGCGTACTGCCCTGCGAGTACTGCTGTGGATATTTGCCCTCGCTGTCGTTGGATTAGCCACAACAATCTGGTGGTTCGTGTACCGGCCGCTGCCGCAACTGGACGGCAGGGTGTCCGTGGGCGGACTGCGAAGCGAAGTGACCGTGGAACGGGACAAGTGGGGAGTGCCGCATATCCGAGCCGCTTCTGTGGAGGATATGGCTGAAGCAGAAGGGTATGTGATGGCGCAGGACCGACTGTGGCAGATGGACCTGCTGAGGCGCGTGGCACGGGGACAGTTGTCGGAGATTCTGGGACCGGTGACGGTAGATGTAGACAAGGAATTCCGGGTATTGAATTTTGGGCGCGCCGCGCAGCGCGACTATGAACAGCTGGACCCCGAAGGGCGAAGGATTCTGGATGCGTACGCACGGGGAGTAAACCAGTTCATCGCGCAGCACGGTTCGAGACTGCCGATGGAATTCACGCTGCTGAGATATAAACCAACCGACTGGAATCCCACCGACACGCTGGTAATTGCCGGGTACATGTACCGCACGCTGGCCGATACGCGCAGGTCTGAGCTAAATCGGGCGATCGTTACGGCGAAAGTGAGCCCGGAAATTGCGAAAGACCTATTCAGCGAGGCATCGCCGCTGGATCATTACGTAGTAGGTGACCCGAACATGGAGAAGAGCCTGCGGGATGAATCGCAAGCGAATTCGGATGACGACGATGATGACATGGATTTTGATGATGTGATCAAGGCCCAAGGTAGAAGCCCTGCGGGGCATGCGGAAGCCGCGCCGGATTTTACCTCCCTACTGGCGATGAATGTAAAGGAGTGGCTAAGAGAGTCGCAAAGAGATATCCGCCGTTCCTTGGGAAGCAACAATTGGGTGGTGAGCGGAGCGCACACGGCGACCGGAAAACCGCTGCTAGCGAACGATACGCATCTGGAACTATCGATCCCACCGATCTGGTATGAAGTGCATCTGACAGCGCCGGGCTGGAATGTGAAAGGGTTCACGCTGCCGGGAGCGCCGCTGGTCGTGATCGGGCACAACGACAAGCTGGCGTGGGGATTCACGAACAACGGCGCGGACGTGCTGGATTTGTACCTGGAGACGTTTAATCCGGCGAATGCAGACGAATACAGAGTGAATGGCCAATGGAAGAAGGCGGACGTTTTTGATGAAGTGATCAAGGTGAAGGGCGGAGCCGATCAGCACATGCGGCTGGTGGTGACGCGGCACGGCCCGGTGGTCGAACACGATGGAGCCAAGTACTACGCGATGAGGTGGACCGCGTTGGAGCCGGGAGGACTCTCCAGTTCGTATTTCTGGCTGGGAAAGGCGCAGAACTGGACTGAGTTCCTGGGAATCATGAAGACGGCGTGGGGACCTGCGCAGAACACGGTGTATGCGGACGTAGAAGGAAATATTGGCTACATCATGGCGGCGCGAGTACCCATTCGAAAGAAGGGGCGTGGCGATGTCCCGGTACCCGGAGACACGGAGGAGTATGAATGGACCGGGTATATCCCGTTCGACCAATTGCCGAAGAGTTTCAATCCCGAGAGCGGGTTTATCGTAACGGCGAACGCGCGAGTGGTGGGTCCGGATTACAAGCCTTATCTGACGGACAACTGGGAAGAACCGTACCGGACGGCGCGGATTTATGATCTGCTGAGCGATAAACATGATCTTCGGCCAGAGGACATGTTGAAGGTCCAGGCGGATGCGTACAGCATTCCCGACGTTTTTATGGCGGAGCAATTGGTGTCGGCAGCAAGAGTGGCGCCACCAAAGGATCCGCGGACGAAGAAGTTGATTGAGCAGAGCAAAGATTGGAATGGAATTGCCGATCCGAATTCAGTAGTGGTGCCGTTTCTTAGCGCGACAATCTATAGGACACTGCATTTGATCCTGGAGCCGCAACTTGGCGAGGACGCAGACAAATACCGATGGAGAGAAGTCAATTTCCTGCAGCGGATGCTGACGGAGCGTCCCGCGAAGTGGTTGCCGCCAGAGTACAAGAATTACGACGAATTGTTGACGGCAGCAGCGGATCTGGCGGTGAAGCGGCTGGAAGAACGGACAAAGGATGCGAACCCGGACGACTGGGAGTGGAAGCGATTCAATTATCTGGACATGCTGCACCCGTTGGGACGTGAAGGAGTCCTGAAGAAATTATTGAGCATCACCGGGCAGGCGCAGTCGGGAACAGATTGGAGCCCGCGCGCGGCATCGCGCGATCACGGGCCGGCAATGCGCTTTGTGGCAAATACAGCGAATTGGGATGAATCGATCATTCTGATTCCAGCGGGCGAATCAGGGCAGCCGGGAAGCGAACATTACCGCGACCAGTTCTCGTACTGGCTGGATGGAAAGCCGATCTACGGCCCATTCAGCGACGCAGGCGAGGCAAAGATCAAGAGGCACACCCTGACGCTAAAACCGGAACAGACGAATCCCTGAGCATTTTGAACGGTTTTTCCGTTGAGATTTTTCCGGACGCAAACGGCGCGCCCGCCACGATGCCGTCGTCGTAGTGCGACTAATGGGCAGAGGAATGCAAATTTGGTGATAAGTCTGGGCTGATAAAATTCCGGAACTACCGGAAGTGGAAGCCGTCGCGCGATCGCTAAGGCCGCGGGTGCAAGGCAAGCGCATCCGCTGCGTGCATGGTGTTCCATCCAATCGCTAGGAAGCCTCAAACCGCCTCCTACCTGGCGAAGAGCGTCGAACGGCGCAAGATTGTCGAGGTGGAACGGCGAGGAAAATCCTTACTGTTGATGTTGGATTGCGGGCTGATCGAGATGCATTTTCGCTTTGACGGGCAATTGATCTGGTTTCCCCACGCGAGGGAATTACTTAAGCGAGCGAATACGGGCGAGCATGGAGTCCATGTTGACGTTGCACTGGAATTGAACCAGGGCGTGCTGGGATTCGCGGACGGGAGACACTTCGGGCGCGTGCATGCATGGGAACCGGCGGAAGCTCGCCGGTCACTAAAAGCGCTCGGGATTGACGGATGGTCGCGAAGGTTCACGGCGGCGGAATTGCGGGTGCAGCTTGCGCGATCGAAGCGGCCGGTCAAGGAGTTTCTGCTGGATCAGAAAAAGGTTCGAGGAATCGGGAACATCTATTCCAGCGAGGCGTTGTGGCATGCCCGGATCGAAGGCAGGCGGCGGGCGAACACGTTGCAGGAGCAAGAAACAGCGAGACTGCACAAAGCGATTGTGTCGGTTCTCCAGCGTGCTTTAGAATGCTGTTTGCAACCTGCTCCAGACTTTCTAGATGCTAATCGGTGGTTTCAAGGACTGGAGAGTATTCTGCGAGTGTATCGGCGCGAAGGGCTGAACTGCCGGCGTTGCAAGCACGACATCCAGAGAATTGAACAGAGCGGAAGGTCAACGTACTGCTGTTTACACTGCCAGAAATAGGGGCAGAGACTGAGGGAACGGCGTGGACTCACCTGCACCGAAGAAATCAGAGACGGCAAAAAAGCCGGATTTTGAACGGTCGCTTTCGCGGCTGGAAGAAGTGGTTCGGAAATTGGAGAGTCCACAGCTTTCTCTGGACGAAGCGATGAAGTTATTTGAGGAAGGGGTCCACCTATCGCGTGAATGCCAGAAACAATTGGAAGAAGCGGAGGGACGCGTGGAAATATTGCTGAAGAAGGCCGATGGCAAGATGGCCGCCGAAACGTTTGCACCAGAAGGAGAAAGCAATTCGTGAAGCTCTCCGATACCGCCGACAGGAAAACCCGCTGAACCGATGAAACGCCCCGAATTTTTCGAAGAAGACCGCCTGGCCGTAGATGCGCACATAGAACGATTGATGCCGGCGGAGAGCGTGCAGCCAACTTCGATTCACACGGCCATGCGATATTCAGTTTTTGCAGGAGGAAAACGCATACGGCCGATTCTCTGCCTGGAGGGCGCACGGATTTTTGGCGAAGACGTCCGAGCGGCATTGTATCCGGCGTGCGCCATCGAGTTCATCCATACGTATTCTCTGATTCATGACGACTTGCCGGCGTTGGATAACGATGATTTGCGCCGCGGAAAACCAACCTCACACAAGAAATTTGGCGAAGCAATCGCCATACTTGCAGGAGACGGGCTGTTAACGCTGGCCTTTGAGACTATCGGCGCATCACCGGTCGGGGCCGAACGGCGCGTGGCCATGCTGACCGAGATTTCGACTGCGGCGGGTACGGTGAATGGAATGGTTGGCGGGCAAGTGGCGGACGTCGAAGCGGAAGGCCAGAAGGTAGGACCCGTGATGCTGGAGTATATCCACCGATCGAAAACGGCGGCCTTGATTCGGGCGTCGGTTACCGCAGGGGCGCTCTCCGCGGGGGCGGGGCCAGAGGACGTTGCGCGATTGCGGCGGTTTGGCGAGACGATTGGATGGGCGTTCCAAGTAACCGACGACATCCTGGATGTGGAAGAATCCTCGGCGGCATTGGGGAAAACGGCGGGCAAAGATTTAGCGCAACAGAAGGCCACGTACCCGGCGGTTTTTGGATTGGAAAAGTCGCACGCGATTGCGAACGAGCTAGCTATGAAAGCAATTGCGGAGTTGGAGCCGTACGGAGCCAAGTCAGAACGCCTGCGTTCGATTGCGGAGTTTCTGGTATTGCGGCGCGCGTAGGTCCCTCCCATGAATGCAAAAGCTGAACGTAAGAGGCTGGATGTTTTACTGGTACAGCGAGGTCTTGCCGAATCGAGGCAAAAAGGCCAAGCGATGATTCTGGCTGGTGAAGTTGAGGTCGATGGGAAACGCGCGGACAAAGCGGGATTGGCGATAGCGGAAGGATCGCGGATCGAAGTGCGTAGCCGGCTGCAGAAGTATGCGAGCCGGGGCGGGTTCAAGCTGCAAGGGGCGCTGGAGGAGTTTGGGGTGCGGGCTAACGGGAAAGTTTGCCTGGATGTGGGTGCGTCGACAGGTGGCTTCACGGATTGCCTGCTGCAGAGCGGGGCGGTGCGGGTTTACGCGGTGGACGTAAACACGGATCAGCTGGCGTGGAAACTGCGAGGAGACGAGCGGGTAACGTACCTCAAGAGGAATGCACGGGAGCTCTCGGCGAAGGATTTGCCGGAGCCGGTTGACCTGGTGGTGGCAGACGTATCGTTCATATCAGTGAATAAAGTTCTGCGTGGCGCCGCGGAATGCGCAAAGTCGGGTGCGGAGCTCCTAATTCTGATAAAGCCACAGTTTGAGCTGAAGCGCGACGATATCGGGAGGGGCGGGATCGTGCGGGACAGTTCGCTGCACGAGAGGGCCATCGACAGCGTAAAGAGTGCCGCGGAATCGCAGGGACTGCAATGCCTGGGAGTGAAGCCGAGCTGCCTGGCAGGCGCGGGAGGCAACCAGGAGTATTTTCTTCACGCCAGAAAAGTGGCTGGGGTAGAATCGCGGTAATCCATGCGGCCAACACCCATCTTTAAAACGATAGGAATTATCTCACGACCCCGGCGATCTAATCTGGCTGAGGTTGTGCCACCCTTGCTGCGCTGGCTGGAAGAGCGCGGAGTAACCGCAGTGCTGGACCCTGAGACCGCGGAATCGCTGAAAGGCGATGGCCTGGGAAAAACCCGGCACCAGGTGGCGGAAGAGGCGGATTTGCTTTTGGTGTTGGGCGGCGATGGGACGTTGCTGGCAGCCGCACGCGAAGCAGCCTCGCGTGGCGTTCCGATCCTACCCGTGAATATGGGAAGCCTGGGATTCTTGACGAGCTTCACGGTCGAGGAGCTGTATCCCGCACTGGAAGCAACGCTGGAGGGGAAATCCACGATCAATGAACGTGTGCTACTGCTTGTGGAACGAGTGAATCGCGGGGAAATCTTAACGAAGCAGCGTGTCCTGAATGACTGCGTAGTGCATAAAGGTACGCTGGCACGCATGATCGAACTGGAACTTTATATCGATGACGGATTCGTATGCCGGTACCGGGCGGACGGCCTGATCATAGCGACTCCAACGGGATCAACGGCTTATTCGATGTCCGCGGGCGGTCCGATCGTACATCCCATGGTGGAATCCATATTGATCACGCCGATCTGCCCTCACACGCTGAGCGACCGGCCGGTTGTGGTGCAGGATACATCGAAGATCGAATTGCGCATTGCGGAAAGTTCGGAATCGGTGTTTCTAACGCTGGATGGGCAGACCGGTGTGCCAATGCAGGGGGGAGACCGCGTGCAGATTACTCGCGCAACGGAGAGATTGAAACTGATTCAACCGCCAAATAAGTCATATTTTGAGATCTTGCGAAATAAGTTGAAGTGGGGTGAGGCGTAGTGAGATCGCTGAGAACTGTAGGTACTGCTCGACAGTTCGTGCTTTCCTTCAGAAAACGCAAACTATGCATACGTTGAGGCCCTTGGCCCGGCAAAGAGCACCGCGAATCAGGATGACCGCGTCGCAGTCCAACGCAAAAATGTATTGAAGGTGGACAGTTCAGGCCAGGACGTCGGTGCGGAGGAGGTCGTCCTGAGTCTCGCGGCGGCGGATGAGTGTGGCGCGGGAGTCTGAAACGAGAACTTCCGCGGGACGACAGCGGCCATTGTAGTTCGAAGCCTGCACCATGCCATAGGCCCCGGCAGCCCAGATGGCCAGCAGATCACCGGCGTGGACATCTCCCAAAGGCCAGTCTTGCAGGAAACAGTCGCCAGTCTCGCATACGGGACCCACGACATCAACACGAGTGCGTGAGATGGGAGAAGGGCGATTTGCGTGGCTTACACGAGTGACCGGATGCGGCGCGTCATAGAGGATTGGCCGAGCAAGATCGTTCATCGCCGCATCGACAATTACGAAGGATTTGTGCGAATTGCGCTTGGTGTAGATCACACGAGAGAGCAAAACCCCGGCGGGGGCAATGATGGAACGGCCTGGCTCGAGGAGCAGCGAAACACCAAGAGGCTTCACGACGCGAGCGATCATGCGGGCGTAAACTGCCCGCGAGATGGGGCGCTCGTTGGTGTAGCGAACACCCAGTCCGCCCCCGAAATCAAGATACTTGAGCACCATACCCTGTTTGCAAAGATCGCGAAGATAGCCAGCGAGGCGCTGAAGCGCTTGCTGGAAGGGCGCCAAATCGACGATTTGCGATCCAATGTGAGCGCTGATGCCCTGCCAGCGAATGTACCTGGCCGAGCGATGGCCGAGGTAGAGAGCGCGAGCCTCCCGCCAACTGAGACCAAACTTGTGGTGGAGGAGGCCGGTCGAGATGTGCGGGTGTCCTCCGGCTTTGACGTCGGGATTGATACGGATGGAAACGCCAGGTACGGAATGAGAGCGTGACGCTTCTTCCAGCAGGATTTCAAGTTCGCAGGCGGACTCGACATTGAACTGGAGAATTCCCCGCTGACTTTTGCCGGTGACCGTGTAGCGGAGCGCGGCACGGATTTCTTCACGGGTTTTTCCGATGCCGGAGAAAACGATGCGATCGCCGGGCACGCGGATGCGGCCCAGGTGATCGAGTTCTCCGCCAGAGACGATGTCGAAACCAGAGCCCCGATTCGCAAGTAACTTGAGGAGGGAGAGGTTGCTATTGGCTTTGACGGCGAAGCAAAGGGTATGTGGGACCGAGGAAAGGCCACGATCGAGTTCGCCGAAGGCATCGGTGATAGCGCGGCTGCTGTAAACGTAGGCGGGCGTGCCAAACCGGCCGGCGATTTCCCGCAGGGAAAGGCCTTCACAGAAAACGTCTCGGCCGGCGCGGGTGTGTTTCCAGCGGAACTGCGGGGTGAAAGTGGCCGGGTCGACGTAGCGGAGGTTTCGTCGAGCCGTGACGAGGGAACTCATTTCACCTTCAGGATGACAAGAGTGCGATCGTCGGAGAGTGGAGAGCTCGAGGCAAACCAATCGACATCGCGAAGAATCAGGTCGGCGAGTTCGGCGGAAGTGAGTTCGTGATGCTGCTCGATCAGCGTGCGCATGCGCGTGGTGCCGAAGAACTGGCCTTCGCTGTTCGCGGTTTCGGCGATACCATCGGAGTGGAAGACGAGAATGTCCCCGACGTCGAGGGTGACACCCCATTCGTCGTACTGAACGTCCTCGAAAATGCCAAGAGGAAAGCCGGCGAGTTCGATGCGATCACACTTTCCACCTTTGTAAAGGAGAGGTTGCGACTGCCCGGCGTTTGCGACGCGCAGTTTCTGGCGTCCTTTTTGCCACGTGGCGAAGCAGGCAGTCATGAAGCGGCCTTCGATTCTGCGTTCACCGATAACCTGATTCATCTGGCGAAGCATTTCGGCTGGCTGGAGCTTTTGCGGAGCGAGACTGCGCATAATACCGATGGCAACGGCGCCGTAAAGAGCGGCAGCAGTGCCCTTCCCGCTGACGTCGCCCAGGGCAATGCCCAATTGCTGAGGACCGTAGCGGAGGAATTCGTAGAGATCACCACAGACCTCGCGAGCGGAGAGGTAGCGGGCAGCAACGTCGAGTCCGTAGTCGCTGGTGGGCACGGGACGAAGCAAAGCGCCTTGAATGCGTTTAGCTGCTTGAAGATCGCGCTCAAGACGAGCTTCATCGCGGGCGACTTGCTCGTAGAGGCGCGCGTTTTCAAGAGAAACGGCAAGATTGGCCGCGAGTATGGAGAGAGTCTGAACGTGTTCCTCGGTGAAGTAGTTGAGCTGCGGGCTTTCGAGATCCAGGACACCGATGACCTTGCCCTTGTGCATCATCGGTATGGCAAGTTCGGAGCGCGTTTCGGGATTCACTAGGAGGTAGCGGTCGTCGGCCGTGACATCGGGAACCAGAACCGGTTCGCGAAGCGTTGCAGCCGCGCCTACGATGCCTTCGCTGGCAGCAACGCGGAGTTTTCCCTGGACGCGCTGGCCGTGTTTAACATCGAGGCGATGGCGGAAGACTTTTTGCTCCTCGTCGTAGAGCATGATGCTGACGATCTGGTAATCGATGACCCGCTTAACGAGTTCCGCGGCGCGGCGAAGTAGCTCTTCGACATCGAGGATCGAGCTGATCTCACGACTGACTTCGGTCAGGACCATGAGGGTCTCGGCCTGTGCGCGCTCCTTTTGGAAGAGGCGGGCATTCTCAATGGCGATGGCCAGTCGGCTGGCAAGAAGCGTAAGAATGTTCTGCTGATCTTTGGTGAAATAGTCGGGCTGGCGGCTTTGAATATCAAGAACACCAACGCAGGTGCCGCGAAACATGAGTGGCACGGCGAGCTCGGAGCGGACAGTATCGATCGCGTTGATATAGCGCGGATCTTGAGTGACGTCGCTGACACGAACGGAGTGACCGGTAGCAGCCGCGGTGCCGGTAATGCCCTGTCCGATGGGGACGGTTAGGTTTTCGGCCAGGCCGGGGGGATACCCAACGGCAAAGCGGTGCCGTAGGCAGTTGCCATCGCAATCGACCATGAGTACGCCGAAGAATTCGTAGTCGATATGGCGCTTGATAAGAGCCGCGGCGTGGGCAAGGACCTCGTCGAGGTCAAGAGAAGCATTCACCTCTTCGCCGATTTCCGTGAAGGTGGCAAGCACCTCTGCTGACATCTCTGGTGAAAGAGGAGCAAGTTTCGATTGTCTATTAGGGTCTGTAGTTTCCATGAACTCCATCTATTATAGCAGGGCCACCGACAGTGGATTTCCAGAAAACAGGACGGAAAAAAGGGCGTCGGATGGACTTCGGTCATGCAAATAGGAAGCTATTCAACTTTGGTGGTGCCATGCGGGCCAAGGCGAAGTACAGAAACGTCTGGAAGATTCCGGTAGCGCTCGTCATAGTCGAGTCCATAGCCGACAACAAATTCGTTCGGGATCTCGAAGCCAACGTAATCGGCCTTCAGGTAGGCAATACGGCGGTCGATTTTGTCGAGAAGGACGGCAATTCGCAGGTGCTTTGGACGACGTTCCTCAAAAAGCAGAAGGAGGTATTTCAGAGTGAGGCCGGTATCGAGGATGTCTTCAACGATGACAACGGTGCGGCCTTCGATGCTGACGTCGAGATCCTTGATGAGCTTCACCTCGCCTGTGGAGTCAGAACCCTTGCCGTAGCTGGAGACAGCGATGAAATCGAAGGAGACTTCGCCGCTGAGTTCTTGCGCCAGGTCAGAGAGAAAAAATACCGAACCTTTGAGTACACCGATGAGGTGGAGGGGGGCATGGGGAAGATCGCGGCGGATCTCGAGGGCCATCTGCTTGATACGCTTCTTCAAGCGGGCGTGAGGGATCAGGACATGAACGGCTTCACCAGGCCGGTGACCGGGCTTTTCCTTCATTGAGGCCTTCTTCTTTTTCGGCAAGGCAGGAAGCTCCTTTGCGGATATGGATTAGTCGGACCAATCGGCGATAAACACGTTGGTTTCGTGCGGGACCTTGCCGTTTCGGTTGGAAGCCCAAACCAAACGCTTGCCGTCAGACGTGAACATGGGGAAGCCATCGAAGTCGGGGTGGAAAGTGATGCGCTCTTGGCCGGTGCCGTCTGCACTGATGACATAGAGGTCAAAATCGCGGCCGTTTTTGGGATCAGCCTGATTGGAGGCAAAGATAATGCGTTTGCCGTCGGGAAAGAAATAGGGAGCGAAATTGGCGGCGCCGTTGTGAGTAACCTGGTGCTTGTTGGAGCCATCGGCATTCATAACCCAGATTTCGAGATTGCCGGGGCGAATCAGGCCCTGAGCGAGGAGATCTCTGTAGTCCTTGATCTGTTCCGGGGTTTGCGGATGCTCCGCGCGGTAGACGATCTTTGTGCCGTCGTAGGACCAAAAGGGGCCGCCATCGTACCCCAATTCGTGAGTAAGTTGCTTCACGTTTCCTCCGTCAGCGTCCATAGTGTAAATGTCCAGGTCGCCGTTGCGTGTGGACGTGAAAACGATGTGCTTGCCGTCGCGAGTTATGGTGGCCTCGGCGTTGTAGCCAGCGGCGTGGGTCAACAGCTTCAGGTCGGAGCCATCCGGTTTGGCGGTGTAGAGCTGGTAGGAATTGTAGATGGGCCAGACGTACCCGCGCGAATAGTCGGGCTTGGGCGGACAATCGGCGCTGGCAGCATGAGTGGAGGAGAAGAGAATCTTGTCGCCAGAGGGAAAGAAATAGCTGCAGGTAGTGCGGCCTTTGCCCGTGCTGACGCGTTCGGGAGTTGCCGGCTTACCATCGGGAGTATCGACGGGCATGGTGTAGATCTGATCGCAAGAGACGCCTTCGCCCTGGTGCTGAAAAATGAGTTCTTTGTTGTCGGCGGAAAAGTAAGCTTCGGCGTTCTGGCCGCCAAAGGTGAGCTGGCGGACGTTTTTCAGGTGCTTTTGTTCCTCAGGGAGAAGAGTCTGTTGCGCTGCAGGCTGCTGGGCTCGAAGCGCTGGGCCGACAGCGATACTGAAGCCGAAAGTAATCAGCCAAACGGCAATAGCGGTACCCCACGACTTGATGTTCACGGCTTGCCCCCCAGGCTGTGGACCATCGAAACCGCAGACAGCATGCGAAAGGATAGCTTTAGAGGCCAAGGAATTTGCGCGTGAGCATAAAATCGACAGTGCCCTGGAGTCGTGTCCACCCGGCCATTTCTATTTTCGCTGCTCTAATTTCACTTCAACCGTTAGTTCTTTGCCGTCGCGAAGTACGGTGACAGGAACGATGTCGCCGATCTTGCTGCGGCGCAAGGCATCCGTAAAATCGTACAGGTTCTTAATGGGCTTGTCGCCGAATTGTATGAGAACGTCCCCGGCCTGGAGTCCCGCTTTTGCGGCAGGCGAGCCGGGCTTGACGTCAGAAAACTTAACACCGTTCTCGGTCTGGCCAAAATCGGGGATAGAGCCGAAATAGGGACCGTAACCGCCGCCACCGCTGCTAACGCCGCTGTGAGGATTATTTTCCACAACGGCGACGAAGGCGGGTTTGTCCGCAGAAGAGGCCATATCGACCGTGGCGCTGGCAATGACATTCAGGAGGCGCGCGGCATCGGGGGCATCGATCTTGTCCCAGGTGTCAGATGGCTTGTGATAGTCGGAATGAAGCCCGGAAAAGAAGAAGAGAACGGGAATGCGTTTGGTGACAAAGGAGGTGTGATCGCTGGAAGCGTAGCCGCCTTGGGAAATTTCAAATTTCAGGTGGGAATCGTCTTTGGCCTGATCTAGTACTTTTTGGAATGTGGAGCCCGTGCCGACTCCACCGATATAAATTTTGTCGTCCTTGATGCGGCCGATCATATCCATGTTGAGCATAGCGACAGCCTTGTCTAGCGGTTTCGTCGGCGATTTGACCCATTCGGCGGAACCAAGAAGGCCAAGCTCCTCGCCAGCAAATGAGGCGAAGAGAATTCCGCGCTGCATTTGGCCTTTCAGAGGCGCGAGTATGCGGGCCAGTTCCAGCAATGCTGCGGTGCCGGAAGCGTTGTCGTCTGCGCCGGGGTGAAGTTTCCCAATTTGCGAGGGAGCGAGAGAATCGAAATTACCGCGGCCGAGATGATCGTAATGGGCACCGAGAATTACATATTCGTCCGTTTTCCCGGGGAGATAGGCAAGAACATTGTTGACCTTGGCGTGGGTGGTCTGAATATCGACGGCCATGGTGGCGTGCATGACATCGGGAAATGCAAAGGATGCGGGCTTGCTGGAGATGTCGATCTGCCCCTGAATGTCTTTTAGGGATTTACCGGCGGCCTGGAACCAGCCTTGTGCGACGGTGTTTTTAACTTGGGTGAAGAGGATTCCGACGTTCTCTGGACCATGGACACTGCCGAAACGGGTGAGGAGATCTTCTTCACCGTCGCCAAGTTTGCCGTTAAGAAGGATTAAGCCCTTCGCACCATGATTGCGTGCGTTGATGGCCTTGGTGATCAGTTGCGCGTGAGTGGTCAGGCCCTGGTTGCCACTGTTGGCCGCGAAGCCGGAGGGCTCAAAGCGAAGGACCACAACAATTCTGTCCTTCACGTCCAGGCCAGCGTAGTCGTCGTAGGAGAACTCCTCGGCGGTAGCGCCATATCCGGCAAAGACCAGAGAAGAGGCCGCCGTGCCGGAGGCAGAAAAACTAAAGGGAACATATTCTTTATTTAGCTTGAGATCCGATCTGGCTTCGCCGTTCTGAATGAGCAGGTGATTCTTGCCCTTGAGTTTGGCGCCGGTGATTACGGTAAAGGATTGCAGGTAGCCGTGGCTCCCGGCTGGATCAAGGCCGAGACTCTTAAATCGAGCCTGGAGGAGATGTTCCGCGCGGGCAAGGCCCTTGGTACCATCGCCGCGGCCCTCCATGTTGGGCTGAGTCAAGACTTTGATGTCACTTAGGTAGCGCTGAGGATCGGCGGGCGCAATGGCGTTGGGAGGTGCCGAATCGAGAGAAACGGCAAACAACAGCAACAAATAAGGGAAGCGGCCGTGTCCGATGACGTTTCTCATTGAATACGGAGTCCCCTTCCCTGAGCCGTGAGTGAGTGGGCAAAAGTTTTTTCCATCGTATGTGCTGCGCGCAAATGTGTCAATTCATAGCAGAATGTTGTTGGGGATTGGAGGAGCGAGGTGAGTGAATCGAAACCATCGAGGACGGAACCGTGGCTGCGCGGGACACTGGGAGACGTTCCGACGATACCGCGAGCCGTGTTGCATGCCCTCGAGTTAGCGCAGGAGGATTTGGACAAATGGTGCCGACCATTAACCGAGGAGCAATTGAATGCGCAGCCGTGCGGGCTGGCCTCGGTAGCATTTCACCTGAGGCACATTGCGCGGAGTATTGATCGATTGCTGACATACGCGGAAGGTGGGCAATTGGGAGAGGGTCAGCTTGCGGCGCTCAGAAGCGAGCGGGAGCCGGGGGCGCACCATGAAACGCTGTTTAGCGAACTCGAGGCCGCTTTGGTGCGAGGGGGCGAACGCGTGCTCGCGTTGAACTCGGCCGACTTCGAAGCGCAGCGTGAAGTTGGAAGAACGCGTTTGCCGGCAGCACTGGGAGCATTGCTTGTCCACCTGGCAGAGCACACGCAACGGCATGTAGGACAAGCGATCACAACGGCGAAGCTGGTTGCGGGGATTTAGGCCCAATACTCCAACGGGAAATGATGGGAATCGATGAAGTTGAGATTCTCCGGGCATCCGTAGCGGATACCCTCAGAACGACACCGGTAACTTTTATTAGTAGGGGATAGGACTCTTCAACAGGAGATGCCCGGCGGAATCGCCGCGATATTTTTGCTGCTTCGGATATAATTTCTGCTCATCGTTATGTATCCGTTGCTCAAAACCACATTCCTAATTATCACGGCATTATTCCCGATCGTGAATCCGCTGGGGAGTGCGCCGCTATTTCTTTCGATGACCCATTATTATTCGGAGGAGGATCGCAAGGTCCTATCGACGCGGATTGCAATCAATAGTTTCTTCCTTCTGATTGCATCGTACCTAACCGGGACACATATCCTCGCGTTTTTCGGAATATCCATCCCGGTGGTGCAGGTTGGCGGCGGACTAGTGCTCACGGCGACAGGCTGGGCGATGCTGAGACAGAAATCGAATGAAGATGACACCAAAGAAGGCGTGAACCGAACGGTAGACCGGCGCTACCTGTTCGAGAAGGCGTTTTATCCGCTGACGCTGCCCCTGACGGTGGGGCCAGGATCAATTTCAGTTGCGATTACGCTCGGCGCGAATGAGCCTCACACCGATCATCTGATCCTGATGTCGATCGTCGGTGCGGTGATTGGATCGCTGGTGGTTGCCTGTAGCGTTTATCTTTGCTATGCGTTCGCCGACGGACTGGCTCGCGCGCTTGGCGGCACGGCGATGAGCGTGATCATGAGGCTGTCGTCGTTTCTGCTGGTGTGCATCGGAGTGCAGATTATCTGGAATGGGTTGTCAGCGCTATTGAGGACTCTTCCGCTGGCAGTGCATTGATCGTGTGCGGGCTTTAAGGAGATAGCTTACTTCCAGTTCGGTAGCTCTCTTCGCTCTAAGAGAGCCTCAGCGGCCCAAGCTCCCAGATAAACAGATTGCGCCACCCCGTGACCGGAATAGGCGCCGAGAACAATGGCATTGCGACTGGCCGGGTGGTACTGAAAAACGGGCCTCCCATCCTCGGCGATGCAGATGGGTCCACCCCAGCGATACGTGAAGTTGATCTTTCGCAAAGCAGGATGGAAACCGTGAATGCGCGTTTGCAAGCGGGTGAACAGCTCCGCTGGCTCGCCCTGATCGATGTCCAGGTTCCCCAAGCCTCGCCAACTGCCGGGAAAAACCAAGCCGCTTCCGAAAATGACGCTGTCGCCAAGCGAGCGGCCCCAGAGATAGGGGAGATCGACGGTGTAGAAGGGCTTGTGGTCCGCCAAGCCAATTTCCGCGAGAACGGTAGGGCTTACAGGTTCGCTAGCAACGGCGAGTGTGAAGGCGGCCTGGGCACGCTTGTGGAGATGGGTGAGCTCCAAAGAAAAGGCATTGGTGGCGAACAGAACACTTCGAGCGGATACAGTGCCGAGATTGCTGCGAACTTCAATTGAGTTGCCGAACGTGGCGTCCTCAACAGCGGCATGTTCGAACAGCAATACTCCAGCGCGTTCCGCTGCACGAGCGAGGCCACTGACGGCTTTGCCTGGATCAATGGTGCCGCCAGGGACATGTTTTGTAGCGCACAAGTCTCCGGAATCGACCCAACAGATGGGAGAGCGAGGCATTGGGGCGGTTCGGCTGAGTTCGTAGACTCCCGGCAAGCAAAGATCGGCCTGGACATCCAGGGTTTTCAGGATGTTTTGATAGCCAGCTAGAACATCACCGAGACCGGGAAGATCACCGATGGCAGATTCGGCCAAGGCAACGCCTCCGGTATGACCGCTCGACCCGGCGCCAAAAGAGTTCGCTTCCAACAGAGCGACCGATTTCTCTGGGGCCAGGCGTTTGATCCAAGCTGCAGCGGCTAGTCCGGTGAAACCACCGCCGACAATTGCAGAATCGACCGACGGAGGTAGTTTTCTTTTCGTCGCATGAAAATCCACGGTCCAAGGGCGATTTCCCCAGTTCTTCATAGAGGAATCCGCTACGAGACTAAGAGACGGGCTTCCACTTTTTGCCGCGGTCGGTGGTGGTGTACTTCTGGCCGTCAACGGTGGTGACGGTGGCGCTGTTGTCGTTTTTGCCGGTGACGGCAACAAAGTTGGCCTGGACCGGGGGATTGATTCGTTCCCAATCGGTTCCATTTTTCGTGAGCGTAATGGCCCCGTCCCGACCGACAATCCAACAGACTTTTGCAGAAGGGGCGGAGCCAGCGATTAACCGAGCATTCTGGCTGACTTGCACGCCGTTCCAGGTGGCGCCACCGTCGGTGGTAACCTCGACAAAACCGGCACCAGCAAGGCGGTACTTTACGGAGGAATCGGGAGTAGGAATGATGGTGCCTCGGGCGCGCGATTCGATCACATCGATTTGCATGGGTTGCGCAGCGGGGGCCTGTTGAGCTTGGCCAGCTTGAGCGCCTGCGAGGGGAAACGAGCTAAGGCCGAGGAGCACCGAGAGTGCGATGACTTCAGGGTGTTTTCGGGAGTTGCGAGGATTCATGGCTGTCCGTTCCGCGATCTGTCTTCGGTCGATGGCAAGTAATTTTGCTGCAACAGAATACTTTGCAGACTAGCACACGGACGAACACGGTGCACCATTTCTAACGAGTTGGACGCGTTAGTCCAGGAGTTCACGCAAGGAATCGTAGATGGGCGGATCCTTGAGGAGCGTGGCAACGGTCACGGACGCAAATGTGGCGCCGAGCATCGCCAGAAAGTAGTTGGAGCTTCCCGTAAGTTCGACGATGAGGATAATGCCGGTGATCGGGGCGTGCACAACGGCGCCAAAAACTGCCGCCATGCCCACCAGGGCGAATTCCCTGGGCTGAAGTCCTGAAGCGCTAAACCAGCGGCACCACATTATGCCGAAGAGCAAGCCGGCTTGAGATCCAATCGTAAGCAGAGGGGCGAACAGTCCACCGGGAGTGCGTGCTGCGTAGGACAACGGTCCAATCAGGAAGCGCAGCACGAACGCGGCGGCCAACGCAGGAAGGACAGCGTTGCCGGAAAGCGTCTGTTGGGTGATACTGTCGCCCCCACCGACCAGGGCCGGAGCAAACCAGGTGAGTAGGCCAATCGAAGCGCCGATAAGAGCAGCGCGCCATTCAACACGAATCCTGGATAGCTTGGAGGCAAAAGCAAGAGCGGAGAGGATTGCGCGATTGTAGAGTACGCCCAGAAACCCAAAAAGGACGCCAAAAATAATATACGCCGGAAGCGAGCCAAAACCGGGGAAGTCCAGGGGGGCAATGTGGAAGTCTGGTAATTGGCCGAGAAAAATGCGAGCAAAGGAAATGGCGCCAGCGGAAGCGCCGATGGTGGCAATGGTGATGTCGATATCGAAGCTGCCGACCAATTCCTCGAGAACGAAGACAGCACCGGCGATGGGAGCGTTAAACGCTGTAGCCAGGCCCGCGCCAGCGCCAGCCGCGAGAAGTACCCTGCATTCATTTTCGTTGCAGCGGAAGATTCTTGCGAGCAGGTGGCCTATGCTAGCGCCGATATGTACGGTAGGGCCTTCCCTGCCCAAGGCCAGACCACTGCCGATAGCCAAGAGGCCGCCGAAGAACTTGATAGGAGCGATACGTGCGGGATCGCCAGACCATTCCTTCTTGAGCTCGTTTTCGACCTGCGGAATGCCGCTGCCGCTGGACTGCGGAGAAAAACGGGCCACCATCCAAGCCGCGAAAGCGGCGGCAAACGCGGTGCCGCCGAGAATCAGGAGGAATCCCAGGATGCCATGCCCGCGCGCCCATTCAGCAATGAAGTTGCGGAGCGCGTCGGCTCGGAGCAGACAAAGGCGAAACGCAGCCCCCACGACTCCTGTGACGGAACCAACAATGACCGAAAGGGTTGCCAGAAGCAAAGGGTTGCGGCGCCCTTGCGCGGGATCGTTCCGGAGTTTGGGTTCACGTTCCATGCAGGACGATTCCAGGAATACTGGGATTACAGGGTGGCCGAGCAGCGAATTACAGAAGCGGCCTGATTGGAAATGGCCTGGATGCTGGATCGCTGGTGCAGGAGAGTCTATCTCACGGAGATGGGTTCGCGGAACTGCGGGGAACATTCCGCTGTGTGGGAAATGAGCTCGTTCGGGGCGCAGACCCAGCGCCCCTCACAACGACACGGCGCTTCTGTTTGCAGAGCCGAACAGACTGTGGCGAGGGAAAAGTAACCGTTAGAACAGCGCTGTAGGACGGCGCGTCCAGCTCTTCCCTTTGCCTTTGGCAATTTCTTCGACGTCTTTGACGTAGGCACCCGCTTGAGTAAGGACGTGGTGAAGATCGTTGCCGATACTGATGAACGGGAAACCCTTGTCGAGGAATTCGCCGACGCGGGAAGTCCCAAAGAGAAAGAGGCCGAGGATGACATTGTTCTTCCGGGCAGCGGCAACCAGCTTTTCGGTGGCGGCACCGAGTTCAGGGGACGTGTACATGTGAGGAAATTCATATTTTTCGTAAAGGCCCATGGACATGCAGAGGTCGTTCTGGCCAAGGAAGAGGACGTCGACGCCGGGAACCGCGGCAATCTCGTCGATGTTTTTGATGCAGTCGGCAGTTTCGACCTGGAGAGCGACGATGACGTTGGTATTTGCGCCTCCCGCGTAGCCGAGCAATCCCTCCTTATTCATGCTGCGCTGTGGAAAGTAAACGGAACGCGTGCCAGCGGTGGGATAGCGTGCGCAACTCACGGCGGCGCGAGCCTCGTCGGCCGTGTTGATGTAGGGGACGAGAATCCCGTCTGCGCCAAGATCGAGCGACTGCTGAATGCCCGGGCGATCGCTGTAACTACCAACGCGGACCAAGGATTTCGCGCCGCCGTTGGAGATGCCGCTGAGCATGGCAGAGAGTTTTTCGAAGCCCATGGGGCCGTGCTGGGAATCGACGAGCAACCAGTCGTAACCGCTGTGAGCAAGTTGTTCGGCGACAGTGGGAGAATGAGCGTTCAGGAACAAACCGAGTTTGGGAGATCCGGCGCGCAATTGCCTTTTGAATTCGGCGCCAGTCAGGCTGGCAGTGGCCATGAGACGTGCTCCTTAATGAAATATAAGTTCGAACAGAGTCGGGTAAGTGTACTAGAGAAGGAGCCGAGGGAGGAAATCAAAATGAGCCAGGGCGTGCTAGCTAGTTTCTGTAGCGAAACGCCTATTTCAGCAGCAAAACCTTAATTGGCAAACGAGATTTCAAGCACTTAGCCGGCCTGTGGTTGGTTGCGACGGCATGTGACAGCAGACGATTGTTGCCGGATTCCGGCATCAAGTGGAAGACTGCGGTTTAGAAAAACATCAGCTTCACTGCGCAAGGAGAAAGCGGAACGATAGGTGTTACGCGGCTTTTCGCTTACGTGATCGTTTCGTTCGCAAGGCTGCAATTCTCATCAAGTTGTTGGCCAGCACGGCCGCGCCCACCCACAACTCAAAGCGCTTACGCCCTTCGTCGCGACAGCGCTTCATGCCACGACCGCGGAACAGCACGGAGATGGTCCCTTCGATGCCAGCTCGAAAGCGCTGTCCTTTTTTGAAATCGGGACTCTTCTCGTAGGCTTTGCGCTCGTCCGTTTTCTGTCCGCCACACTGCGGGATACAAACCACCTTCACACCCTTTCGCTCGCAGAACTTCACATTCTTCTCACTGAAGAAACCCCGATCCGTACCATACAGTTCTGGGACGTGGCCGAACATTTTCTTGTGGCGTTTCAGGGAAGGTTCCACGTGTTGTTCATCGTTAGGGTTTCCCTCGAGCACTTCATATTGCGTGATCAACCCTTGGGCACTTTCGGCAAGGAAAACTTTGTGGCCAAACTCCAGCGGTGTTTGCACCTTGCCGCGCTTGATCAGGTCGGTGTGGGCTTCAAAGATGGAATAGATCTTTTCGGCGTTGGGAACTTGCTCTCCCTCGAGCACGCGACGGCGGGCTTGATCGATCACACGGTCTCCCAGCTTACAATAGTGCTCGATCTCTTTCCGGAGTTCGGGGATCGCCATTTCAGCGGCCAGATCCTTGCCGCGCGCTTTCTTGGTCTGCTCCACTACCTTTCGCGCGCCGGTCACGACCTCCTCGGTCACTCCGATGAGTTCACGATATTTCTTGGTTTGTCGTTCGTGCCGTTCCGTGGGTTTCATTCGCTGGATTTCTTGCATGCGACGTCGTGCCACCCGCTTGCGATTGTGGAACCCCCGAACCCGCTTCTGAACTGCTTTTTTGAGGCGGCCGACCAAACGAGTGACCACGCGTACGACATCCCATAACAAGGTGTTGTCGGTCGGGTGATGAATGTCCGTCTGCACGACAGTGGTATCCACACGAAGTCGGTTGCCATCTTCCAGGCCGAGATCCACCGCCGCGTCTACTACCAGCTCATTGATGGCTTTCACTGTCTCCGGAGTCAGCCGATGAAAGGCGCGGTTAAACGCAAGATGCTTGGGCACCGGCTGGCAATAGAATTCCGTGAACTGGCGCAGCGTGTATCCGTCGGCGATCCGTTCCCGCAGTTCGCGAAGATCCCAACTCTTGACGCTCTTCAGTACGAAGGAGCGCAGCACCTGCGAGGGAGTTAACCCGTTGCGACCCGTCGCGGGTGTTTTTAGGCCTCGTTCCAGATCGCGTCGTACCGCCTCGATCATCTCTTCGTGGTCGTCCAGAAAATCGGAGATGGTTTGCAGGAACGGCTCCAGAGAGATGCCTTGCTTGAGCAACTCCCAATCGGCAAAACTGATTTGGGGCTTCGCAGTTCTCGGCACTCTTCAGTTCTCCTTTTTTGTCGACGCCTGGTCTCTCTCGCGCTTCAAAGCTTTGACATAGCGTGGTGCGGCCTGGAAGAGCAGCTCCTGCAAGGCCCGCCCGTTGTCCAAACAACGGCGCACCTCGGGGACCAGTTCCTCCGGAACGTACACGGCAAAACGCCGCCCTTTCAGGCGCCCATAGAGGACATAGCTCGGGTGCTGCTCGCCGGATTGACAAGCGCGGCAGTTTTCGCGCACGCAAGGGCTGCGGCGTAGGCTAAGCGAGCCCAGAACCGCCGGCCAGAGGCCGTCCGTTTGGTCTTGGAGCCAGCGCAGGACATCGGAAGGAGACTCGAATTTAGTAGGTGGCATGTTCTATGTGTGCCACAAGGCACACATACTTGTCAAGAGAAAAATGAAAATCGGACTGAAAAAAACGCGCGAACCCCTGTTTTTATGCGGTTATTTTGGCTTTCGCTACAGAAACTAGCTAAAGTGCTGTCCCTCGAAGAGATGCGGCGAAGGACCGTGGCCAAGCGAAGAATTGTGCGGGTTAGAGATATTTGATGAGGACGACCTCGTTGCGGGCTTCGTTGTAAACGAGTTCGTCGACCATCTGTTGCGTGAGCAGCAAGCCAAGACCACCCGGACGCAGGCCTTTCTCCTCGCGCGCTTTCATGTGCGCCATGGGATCTTCTTCGGGATTGCTTACTGCGGCATGTTTTAGGTTGTTGAGGTCGAAACCCGGGCCGGGATCGTCGAGTCGATACATGAGCATTTTCTTGGTGCGTATGTAGGAAATGCGGACCTTGAGATTGGGGTCAAGGCGGCCACCCCACTCGATGGCATTGTTTAGAAGTTCACGGAAAGCATAGCCAACCTTTTCGACGACATCGGAGGGCAAGCCGGAATCGAGGTGAGAAAGAAAACTTTGCACGCGATAAACAACAGACTGTTCGCAGGGGACCAGGAGTTCAACCCAGTGCGGCTGGGCAGAGAGGACCTCAATCGGGGGCGCGGAAGGGAGAGAAGAGAGCGCATTCTCCACGGTGAGGCGGAGCATTTCCGCGTCGAGAGGTTTCTTTAGGAACTGGTAGACATGTCCGCGCATGGCGGTCAGCAACGTGTCTGAAGTTTGGTCAGAAGTCATGACAATGACCTTGGGGATGTGTTTTTCTTGGTGGAGACGCCCCAGAAGGCCGAGGCCAGTCATTTTCGGCATCCAGATGTCGAGGAGAATGAGATCGAAATGCTGTTTCTGGATGGCGCGGAGCGCGGAGATTCCGTCGGACGCAGTAGAAACGGTGTGGCCGTTTTTTTTGAGGACGCCGCGGATCATCTGTCGAGTAGTTGCGTCGTCGTCGGTAACGAGAATGTGGGACATCGATGAGCTCCGAGGCGCGTGAACGACTATTGACCGAAACGATTGATGTTACTTTTTGCGGCGCGCACCGGACTTAGGACGCTTCCGATTCGGCGAGCGACGCGATCTGGGTGCAGCAACAGGATTCGATTTGGCCGAGGCAGGAGCCGGATGAGGCTTTGCCCCAGTCTCTTTGGCGTATCGTCTCAGTTTTTCGAGCAACTTCGCAATCTCTTCCTTTAAGTGCGGCAGGACACGACTTGCCTGGCGTAGTTCCGCAGCGCGACCCAGGTGCTGCAGAGTTTCCGCGTGCTGATGAACGGGAGAGGGGCCAAAGATGCTAGCCGAACCTTTCAGTGCGTGTGCGGAAGAAGCGAGTTGAGTACCATCGTTTCGCTTCAGAGCGGCCCGCATGGCTGAGAGACGTTTCGGCGCGTCGCGCTGGAAGGTGAGAATCATCTGGCGAAGGAGTTTTTTATCGCCACCAATGCGCTTCAGGATGTCGTCCAGGCTGCCGGGCGCGGGCGAATGGATTGGAGAATCGTCCGCCGGAGTTTGCGCCGGATCGCGAAACAAAGCGGTGAGCGCCTCTAGGTGAAAGGGTTTGGCGAGCACGGAATCAAAACCTGCCGCGAGCAATCGCGATTGGTCTTCGGGCGAACTGTTGCCGGTTAGGGCGACCAGAATCGGAGTGGGCGACTGGGCTTGCGGATTCGCGCGGATGGCCCGAGCTACCTGGACACCGGAGAGGCCGGGCATTTCTTCGTCGAGGAGAAGCACGTCGAAAGGCAAACGCTGCGCGGTTTCCAAAGCATTGGTGCCATTCGAAACAGAAGTGACGTGATGACCGTTGCGCTCCAACTGGTAGCTGGTTAGCTTTCGAATGTCTTCTTGGTCGTCAGCAAGGAGAACGCGCATAGATTTCCTCACGACGGCGTTGAGATTCCTGGAAGATGCCGAAGAACGGCTCTGCGCGGCGCGCCCGACGGGTACGGCGATATCGTGCGCAGCCGACAAGGGGAGGCGGAACCAGAAGCGAGAGCCTTTTTCTGGCAGCGAGGCACAGCCGATGGTACCACCCCAGCGCTCCACGGTAATACGGCAGAAATACAATCCGAGGCCGGCCTTGCCGGTGCTCTCTTTGCCTTTTGAAAAGAGGCCGAAGATCTGAGAGTGAGTGAGCGCTGCGGGAAGGCCGGGGCCCTCGTCGTCGACGAAGCCTTTGCAGAAGCCGTTATCGATCTCGGCACCGAGAGTGACGCAAGCACCCGCAGGCGAATAGCGAAGAGCGTTCTCGAGGAGATTCGCGAAGACGCGGCGGAGGCGTGAGTCTTCGCCGGTAACGTGGCACTCCGCGGGAGAGGCGGGGAGGGCGAGTTTGAGCATCACGTTCTTGGCGGCGAATGGTGGCGATTGCGACTCGGCAACCTCGCGAGCGACGCGGAAGATGTCTGGCGAGTTGTTGGCTGATTTCTCGGCGTCCAGGGCGGCATGAAGGTCGGCAGAAAATGCCTGGAGCACATCGCGGATCATGGACTGCTGCTGGTCGCTGGCGCGCTTGCCGAGTTCAAGGAATTCCGCGGTACGAGGGGAGATGCGTTCACCTGCAACGCAGTCGAGCGCGACACTCATGACGCTGAGGGGCTGGGAAAGATCGTGAATGATGCAATGAAGCAGGATTTCCTTTTTTTGGATTTCGCGGAGGAGCTTTTCGCGCTCGAGCAGGGAGTTGCGCGCGGTCTGCAAAAGCTGAACGCGCTCTCGAAATTGGGAATCGGCGGAGCACATGGCGAGGACTGGGCGGCCGTCGAGAAGTAGAGCCGTTGCTTGCAGCGGAATTTCTGTCTGGGAGCCGGACATTTCAATCCACACTCCAGAGTCCAGGGCACCGGACTGGCGAGCGGTCCAAAAAGATTGCGCTTCGAGGAGGAAGGATTCCAGAAATGGAGATTTGTCGCCCAAGATAAGCGCGTTCTGGACGACGGACGCACTGCCCCAGATTTGGGTGAACCATTGGGGAGGATCACCCAAAAGCGCAAGCTTACGGTCGCCCAGGTATTCGAACAGGGCGTAGCCGAGTTGGTGAAGAAAGGCTTGGAGAGGAGCTGCCATGGTCAGGGAAGCATCTTACTGGTGAGCTGGGAAAAAGCCTTTTCGACGTTTTCGCCTGTCTTCGCGCTGGAACGAAGGACGGTCCAATTTCTGGCAGAAAGTTGTGCTTCCGCCGCCAGGTCGAGTTCCCAATCTTGGACCAGATCTGACTTGTTGATGACAAAGATAAAGGGGATTTCACCAACTTCCTCGCGCACGCGTTGCTCAAGAGCGAATGCCGTTTCGAGCGTGTTCCGGCGGGTGCCGTCGGCGACCAGAAGATAGCCGGAGGCCCCTTTCAGGTAGGACCAGCGCATCTTCTGGAACTCGTCTTCGCCGTAGAGATCCCAGAGCACAAGGGTGACCTCTTGGTCATCGGCTCGGACAACCTTTTTGTCGACTTTGACGCCCACGGTGGTGTGATAGACGTCGGAGTAGATGCTTTCGACGAATCGGCGGACGAGACTAGTTTTGCCGACTGCGAAGGACCCGAGCATGCAGATTTTTTTCTGAATCATGGTTGGGGAACGATGGTTACGACAAAGGTTACACTACGATTGAACTGGCGATTTTCCTCGGTGTCTTCCGGGCGCACGGGTTCCGCGGTAGCCACCCCTGTGGCCCTGAGGCTACCTTCAGGAATGCCAAGTTGGGTGAGTTCCCAAGCGACACGGTCGGCACGGCGCTGACTGAGATTAAGATTTGCTCCTTCGGCGCCGGTGGTGTCACTGTGCCCCACAACTTCGACGCGCAAATATTGATGAAGCGCGGCCGCCGAGTTTTGCAGCGAAGTCAACTTTGCTGCAAGGTTGCGCAAGTTCGCTCGCTCAGCGGAAGACAGGGCGGCAGTCGCCACAGGGAATTTGATGATGACGGACTGAACTTCGCTCTTGGCTTGCTCGACGGCCATTTGCTCTGGAGTGAACCGACCGAAATCGACGGAGCGAAGGCCTGGAACAAGGAGAACTCGGGAGCGAAGATCTTTCAGCCAGGCAGCGGAGGGCTGGCCAGCAAAGCGCAAAATGCCGTCTTTGACATCGAGAGTGACGCCCCGTGGAGGAGCTAGTATTTGAGCGGCCCGCTGCTGAAGAATAGAATCGTCGAGGGCGTAGTAGGCACCCCAGTGAAACTCGGCTTTGCCGGGATCAAGTTGCGCGTTGTTTACGAATTGTTGGGGATCGCGGGCGAGCGGATCGCGAAGCCCGCGGATGGCAAAGCGACCGTGCTCACGGCCGAAAGAAGTGATGACCAGGCCCGGCTGCTCGCGGAGAGTTTCTACAACATTGCTCCAACGATGGTATTGCCACCAACGCCAAGCGAACAAACCGCCAACCAGCAGCACAAGGAGTGCAGCAGCCGTCCAGACATAGCCACGGCCTTTGTGCGCGGCGGATTCCTTGTACTTATATTCGAGGCAGCGGGAAAGTTCCTTGTTGACCGAGGCGAACGGTGCGCTGTCGCCGCTGAAGCGGTCGAGCTGCGCGGAATATTGGCGATGAATATTCTCGAGGACCTCGGCCATGGTATCGCGGAGTGCGCGCGGAGCGATGCCACGAATTACGCAGGCGAGAATGGCGTAAGGACCGGCTTCGACCCAGACATCGAGATCTCCCACATTTAATCGCTCGATGCCCTCACCTGGGGCGGAGTGAAACGAGTCGCGCACAAAATCCTGAATCGCCGAAAGCATTCCCGACACGAGGCTGGGATCCTGCATGGCCACGGAGGGGGCCACGGCGTGGCCGAGCGACAAACCAGTTTGCTTATGAATCAGGAAAACCTGCTCGACGCGAAACACGAGGCTGTGGAGAAGAACTACCTCGGTGAAGGACCGACCGGTGCGAACAGCCTCGACGCGCCACTTGAGACCCTGCACAGAGAGACTCTGGTCCATGATCTGATTAAAGGACTCGAGGAAGGAGCGCAGGGTCTCGAGGATGGAGCGGCGGATTGCAGGACCCATGACCGGGAAAAGCGCGTCGGCAAGTGTGCTGGGATCTTTGCGAACCGACTCGCGGACCGCGGATTCGATGGTGGGCGCGAGGGCTTCGCTGAGGGCTTCGCTGCCGCCCTGTTCGCGCCGAAGCTGGATGGCTTCGGCGACGACAGAACTGACGTCCTCGGTGCGAGCTTCAGGATTCACAACGCGATGATGAAGGCGCTCCAGGGCTTCTTGTTCCGGGGCGAGGATAAGGTGGCGCAATTCCTCCAGTGAACCGGAGCCATTCGGGGAAGGGTCCTGGGGCTGCTCCTGAGGAACGCGTTTTGTGGAAGCGTCAGCCATCGTCGTTCGGCGAAACACAATTTCGATGGGCCGGGGACAAGGCCGCAGGGAAATGAACGGCCTACTTTTCGGGCAACTCCAGTTCGTCCTTCAGACGGAGGGCCAGCTCATTGAAGAGATCAGCGAGCATGGCACGATCGGTCTTGTCGTTTCGAAGGGTTTCGGCTTCGCTTTCCAGGGAAGCTTCCAGCTCTTCCTTGGATTTCTGGATTTGATTGCTAAGCGTCTTGGACTGCTCGAGGATGCGCGAACGAAGGTCGCCCTGGACACTGGCGATCTGGTCTTCCAGTTGGGAGAGTTTCTTTTCGAGGGACTTGGAGTTGTCGCGGGATTCCCGTGTTAGTTCCTTAAGAGCTTCGCCGCGCTCGGACTTTTCCGTCTTCAAACGCTGGCCGAGAGACTCCATCTCTTCACGAACGTAGGATTCAAGAGAGTCGAAACGCTTCTTCAGATCTTCGCGGAGAGCGTCGGAAGACTTGGTGAGGCGCTCTTCGAGACGGGCAAAGCGCTTCTCGTATTCCCGCATGTTGGAACCAAACAAAATGTCCCGGATTTTGTCGACGTTTGCGCCTTCGCGCAGTTCGCCATTGGCGGCATTTTTTTCCTCAGGATCGGCAGACATGGCTGTACGAACCCCCTTCTTGCGTGACTTCGGCTTCTTGGCCATGCGGGGACACTACTACGAGAGGAAGGGGTTGGGCAACCCGGTCTTTTAACAGGCCAAGGCTCCGACCGAACAGGAGCCAGCGGCAAGAAAAGCGGATGGAATCAGGCTCCGCGTGGCACGGGTAGCCCCAAGAGACAATCCCTGGTTTGCGGAGAACAGCCAGGCGGATCAGTGGCGCCGCCGGTCGCGGGCAGCTAGGGAGAAGGGGTGGCGCTACGTTCCACTAGTGACAGAAGTCTATTTGGACTCAAGCACTTCCCGATGATTTAGTTTCTGAGTCGGGCGGTTATCGTGGGGATAGAGTTTCGCGATAGCCGCCAACTGATCGAGGGAAAGGCTGGAGGCGGATTTCAAGATGTACCACGTCACTCCTTCGGTGCAAGGCGGCGTGGTGAGCGAGCCGCTATAGGTGTAATAGCCGTGTTGAGGCGGGAGAAGGTCCTTCACGTTCACTGAGAGCGAAGAGACGTCAACAAGTTTGTCCTTCTCAGCGGGAATGTTGCTCCAGAGCGTCTCCAGAAGAGGGTTCGGCGCCCCGGCTTTGAAGAGAATCGCTACCACGGCGTTGTGGCCGTCTCTATCGGCGTGGACGAGGTGGGCAACCATGTCGAAGCCGTTGCCGTTGATGTGTTCCTCGCTGGGGTGGTGGAAGTGGAACTGTCTGAGAGTGTAGACCTTGTCGCCGACGGTGAGAGTGCTGCCGGGCGCGTAATTGATCATGATGGTATGGCCATTGTTGATGATACTGAGAGGGACGGCGTTGTAATCGAATTTCAGTTCAGGAAGATCGGCGAGCTTGGGGTGGGTAATGTTGATAGGAGATTGATTGTGGCCCATCTTGCAACTTGCGAATGACGGATCGAGCGAACCCCAGTGCTTGGGGTCAGCGGTGCCTTCATATGCCCAGTGTGGCGGATGCGACTGTTGAGCGCGAGAGATGGCGGGAGCAAGAGCAAACCAAAGCGAGATGGCGAGAGCGTCGACCTTCCACGTTGCACGAAGAAACATCAGAGATCACCTCACAAAGAAGTTCGGGCGACTCGACGGAGAGCACTGAGCAGCGACGGCCGGGCTGGATGCAGCAAAGCAGCAAACTCAGTAAACGACAAATCACACGGTTTGCCAAGCTCAAAGAAAAAGACCGCGGCGCGCAGGGGGAGAAAGCGACAAGCAATCGAGTTCTTGACAAAGGATGGGAAAAGAAAGTAAAAGAAAGAAAGCGAAAGCAGTCGAAAGCGGCCTCTTCCACTGGAATCCAGGCACTGAATACCACCGGGGGTGCGGGATGCAGCCTTCACGAAAGAACTTCAGGAAGTGTTTCGGGGTTACCCTTCTTCTTCTGCTAGGAAATTTTCTGACCGGAACACGGGTGCTGGGACAGTCCACGTACACGTCGCAATTGACGGGCGTGGTGACGGACTCCTCTGGCGGTGTGATTCCCGGTGCGAAAGTCACGCTGACCGACGAGGGAACCAATGTCGGATCGACGCACGAGACCGATGAACGCGGTATCTACGTGTTCACGGGAGTTCGCCCATCGACCTATTCGATTCGCGTGGAAGCGCTGAGCATGAACCCGCAACAACGCAAGGGAGTGACACTTGCGGTAAGCCAGCAAGCGACGCTGGATTTTACGCTAGCCCCGAGGGGAGTGTCAGAGACCGTGACGGTGACGGAGCAGGCTCCGTTGCTGGATACGGGGAGCGCGGTTCTGGGAACCGACGTGACAAACGAGTATGTGAAGGACATGCCGCTGATCAACCGCAGCATGTTCGGGCTGGTGTTCCTGGCGGGAGGCGTGACCGAAACATCAGGGTCGGGAACGCAGGATTCTGGGAACTATCCTTCGGGGACAAACTTCGTGTCCAACGGGCAGAGAAATGCAACCGCGGAAGTGCGACTGGATGGGTCGCTAACGAGTGCACCGGAACAAGGGGAGGGCGGGAATACGAACGTTTACTACCAGCCGTCGGTCGAAATCGTGCAGGAATTCAAAGTGGAGAACAACAGTTTTTCCGCTGAGTACGGAAACAACGGCGGCACGGTAGTAAATATGGTGCTGAAATCAGGCACAAACAATTTTCACGGGAGCGGCTGGTGGTTCGGGCAGCGTTCCGCGTTGGATGCGAACGACTGGTTCAACAATGCCGGAGGAGTGCCCAAGCCAGATCACGTGAGAGATCAATACGGTTTCTCTCTGGGAGGACCGATTCGGAAGGGAAAGACTTTTTTCTTCGTGGATTTTGAGAAAGTGCGGCAGCACGATCCGGTAAACCTTTCGGGAACAGTTCCCACCGACGCAGAACGCAACGGAGACTTCTCCAACACCTACACGGTCGATCCCAATACGGGCAACCAGGTGCTGCAGCAGCTTTACAATCCGCTGACCTGCACGCCGCTAGGCCCCGATCCCTCTGACGGGTGCGAGCGCCCGGCCATTCCCGGGAATCGCGTGGACCTGCTAAACAATACGCAGCCCGGGCTGATCGATCCGATTGGCCAAGCGCTACTGAAATTGTATCCGGAGCCAAATCAGCCGGGGGACAGCCTGACTGGTGCAGATAATTACCGCGCCTCAATTCTGAACAATGCACCGGGCTATCAGTTTGACGTGAAGATCGACCACAACTTCAGTGATAAGCAGAGACTCTCAGGGCGTTTCAGCCACGCGTATGGGGAATTTGATGTTCCGTTCGTACTGGCGAGTGAGGACTTCGGTGACGGATACAATTCGTCGACGTCCGTTTACAACCTCGGATTGGAAGACAACTGGACCATCAGGCCAACCATTCTGGTGACGGGTCATTTTGCGGTGGATCGCGTGAAGGCACCGGTTACGTCGGTGATGCCGGATCTGTCGTCTGTGGGATTTCCGCCAATTCTAGAGCAGGCAAATGGTTTGACGCGCATGCCTGCTATCATCCTGGATCCTACCAATGACTGGCTGTCGATGTACACGCAGTGCTGCACAGATACGAACTTCGCGCATACGCTGTATAGCTATTCGGGAGCAATCTCCTTTGTGAAGGCCCGCCACACGCTGAAAGCCGGGTTCGAGCAACGGCAATTCCTAAATAACTTTTACCAGCCGGACTATCCGACGGCGTACTTCCATTTTGCGCAGACCGTGACGGCAGCGACCCCTGCGAGCGGCGACACAACGCAAGGAAATTCGTTCGCCAGCCTGCTGATGGGATACGGAGACTACGGGTCAGTGCACATCTTGCCTTCGGTGGCCGACAAATCGATGGAGACGGCGTTCTACGTACAGGACGACTGGAAGGTTACTCCAAAGCTGACGCTGAACATTGGATTGCGTTACGAGTGGAGTTCTCCATACACCGAGCGGTTCAACCGTCAGCAATTCAGCGATTTTAACGGCGATCCCGGACTTTCTCTTTCGTTGTTTCCCGGGGACGCTCCGACGCAACTAAAAGGAACAACGCTGTATGTGAATCAAGGCGGCCTTGGCCGTAGCGTTCCCACCGACCGCAACAATATTGCGCCGCGCGTGGGATTCGCGTGGTCGCTGAACCCGACCACGGTTATCCGAGGAGGGGCGGGGATTTATTACGGACTGAATCCGGCAACGAACTTCCAGTACCCCGGCACGGCGTTCGCCGCAAGCGATCCGGTCCTGTTCAGCACCACCGATTTCCAGAGCCGCTTCGCGACGCTGGAGAACCCCTTCCCTCTCGGTCTCGCGGAGCCGCAGGGCACCCAATATGGGGCGCTTGCCGAGTGGGGCTACGACAACGGAAATAATCTGGGAACGGAAGAAGCCCGCAACGCGGATATTTACCAGTGGAACCTGGGCGTGCAGCACATGTTCCCCGGCGAGGTCGTGATTGGGGTCGATTATTCGGCGAATCGGAGCACGCATCTGCCCTGGGGCGGATACTCAAGCACGCGAAACCGGAACTTCATCTCATCGGATCTTCTGGCGCAATACGTTCAACAATTCAACCCAACGCACGATGTAAGCAGCAACGACGTAAGCAATTATTTGTACGGAGCCGTCGACAATCCATTCCTGCCTTACTTTCAAGCGGGCAGCCCTTCGCAGATATTCAATGAGCCGGCTTCGGCTTACAACTTGTCGACGGTGGCGCGAATCAATCTTCTGCGGCCGTATCCGCAATTCGATGGAACGTTTCAGGGATTGCCCAACTTCGGCGCGAATTCCTGGTACAACTCCTTGCAGGTGCGCTTCCAGAAGCGACCAAGCCACTATTTCAGTTTTGAAGGAAACTACACATTTTCGAAAGCGACCGACGATTCCTCGGTTGGCTTCAACGCGTTCGTAGGCGGCCTGAACCTGGGCAACCCGCAACAACTGGACCGGCTGCGCGCGGAGCAAGCGATCAGCGCGAACGACGCCACGCACCGGTTTGTGATTGCAGCTGTTGGAGAAGTTCCCGTGGGCCGCGGACTTTGGATCGGTCGCGACATGAACCGCGTGCTCAATGCGGTTGTGGGGGGATGGCAAATCTCTACAATTATTACCTTTCAATCCGGACAACCGCTGGCCATTGGCATGGCGCAACCGCGGCTTGCGGACGGCAACCAACGCCCAGAAGTGACCTGTCCGGTGCTGACAACCGGAATCAGCTATCACGATGCGGCGGCCAATTTCCTGAACGGAGTCGGCAATCCGTCGGTGATCAATGCGGCGTGCTTTGCCGACCCGGGAGACCAGATTCCGGGAAATGCACCGCGCTACTTCTCCGTGATCCGGTCAGACGGAATCCATAACATGGACCTTTCCTTTAACAAGCAGTTTCTTGTGCACGAAGGCATGACGCTGATGTTCCGCGTGGATTTCTTCAACTTCACCAACACGCCCCGCTTCGGGTTCCCCGACTTAGCCTATGGCAGCGGAACGTTTGGAACGGTATCTTCTACCGCGACTGGAAGCATTCCGCGACACACGCAATTTGGTTTGCGCTTCCAGTTCTAAAAGGCGGACAGACCCAATGTGGCGTCGCGATTTCATGAAGACCGGTGTGTTAGGCGCAGCGGCCGCCTACATCCCGCCACACAATTTTGACAAATACGATTTTGGCTCCGGGCCGGTGGTGCAGAATCGGCTGAACCAGGGCCCCTTCCCGGCAGATCTATATCCAAGCTGGACCGTAGTGATGGCGCTTACGCCTTCGACCGAAGTGGTCGCGAACTATGGAATGGGCATGGTGACCTACCTGTGCGACGAAGTGGGGTTGCAGAAAGCAGTTGGACAGGGCGAGGAAGCGGCGCTGGAAGAACTAGCGAAGTTTCCACTAGGTACAAAACTCTATGTGCGCGTGAATTGGAAGGATGTGCAGTCGAAGCCAGGACGGTTAGAGCCCAATGAAATCTGGAAGACCTCCTTTGCCTTGGCCCGACAGTATGGGAAGCGAATTGGCTTCCGCATCATGATCAGCAATCCAGATATTCCCGGATATGCGCTCCCGGATTTCGTGACAGCAAAAGTGCCGATGGTGAGATTGGGGGCGTGGCAAAACCGGGAACGGGAAGAGCCGCGTTGCGACGATCTGTATTTCCAATCCGCGTTTCAGGAACTGCTTGGGCTGCTAGCCACCGAGTATGACGGAAACGCGGATGTGGAGTTCGTTGATACGTGCATGTATGGATTCTGGGGAGAAGGACACACCTGGCCATTGCAGAAGAACCCCTATCCGGATTACATCACGGCGGAAAATACGTTTGTGAAGATGTACGAATGGCAAAGCGCCGAGTGGAAGAGAACACCACTGGTGACGAACACGCAACCCGATTTCAGTAAGGTTGGGAACTCGGAGTTAGTGGACCGAACGATCCGAGGCAGCAACTGGCTGAGGACGGACACAATTTTTATCGAGAACGAGCAGATCGAGGCGCTGAGTAATCGGCCAACATGGACGGCCGCGTCAGTTGAGGTGGGTATTTCGGATGGAGCGGCGAAGAGTCTTCGCCTGGACGAGGGCGTGACGTATTCGGACAACGTGGTGTGGCACGCACATGACGTTGGCGCGAACTATTTTTCATTATGGAATTGGCACCGAATTTCCGCCGCGGGCCTAAACAGGTATTACGAGGCGTATCCGAGGGCGTTGGACAGTCTAGCGAGATCGATCGGCTATCGGGTGAGGCCCTCCTGGATTTGGACCTATGAGGAACGCGGCGAGCCGGGCCTGATCATTGGATTTGTGAACGACGGTATCGCGGGAGTGCCAGGTATTTTGCGGGTATCCGTGATGACCGAAGCTGGGCAAGTGCTCTGTTCGGGCGAACTTGATGCCGGGTACCCACTGCCCGGCCGCGTGCGGCAGGCGCAATTTCCGTTGCCTAAAGGAACGAAGTGGCAGGGACTACGACTGCGAGCCGAGCTTGAAGTGAAGGGACAACGGTATGCGGTGCGCTGGGCATGCCAACAGAAACTGAATTCGGACGGGAGCCTCACCCTGCGACCTACGAATGGATTGAACATCTCGGATGTCACGGGAGGGATGGAAGGATGACGGCGCAACCCATGAACGAGCCGTCAAGACGGAGCGTCGCTTCCCTGACGATTGCCCTATTGGCAGTGCTGGTGTCTGGCGGAGATTTGCATGCTCAAGTGGCCGAGACTCCCGTCAATCAGAATTGGACGCACTACGTAAGGATCGGCGCGTATGGGCTCAAGAAAGATAATGCGGCAGCGATTGTTCGGGACGCGCAGAAAACCCACGTGTACGGGATCGAAGTGGACAACGACATTCCCGGACGATACGAGAGTTTCCTCGATCCCACTGAGAAGTTAGCCGCGATACACGACGTGGCAGAAGCGGCGCACAAGGCGGGGAATAAGGCATTCGTATATATCGCAGGGACGGAATGCATAACGGCGCACGCAGATTCGTCCGCTCATACGGTGATGAAGGATCACCCGGACTGGGTGCAACGGAAGATCAGCGGCGAGCCGGCCGTCTTCACTTCGGGAGCAGCGTTTTGGATCCGCCCGGGGGATGAAGATGTGTGGATCAGTCCGTACGCAAAGGACTGGCGGAGCCAATATATGGAGCGCGTGCGCCAGATCGCTGGCACAGGAATCGACGGCATCTATGTGGATATTCCTTACTGGATGACCCATTTTGACGGATGGGAAGATAGTTGGGCAAGTTTCGATGACGCGACCGTAGCAGCCTTCCAGGCGAAGACTGGTCTGAACGCGAGAAAAGACCTGAAGGTTGGCGATTTTCATGACCCTGCGTTCCGGGCGTGGATCGATTTCAGAATCGAGACCTTGACTGAATTCATGCGAGAGATCAGAAGCAATGCGCGAGGTGTGAATCCAAACGTCATGGTGATCCCGGAGATCTATCCGGGCATTGAGGAAGAATCGACACGAGTGGGAGCCGACGTGTATGAGATGTACGATGTGGTGGATGCCATCGCACACGAATATGAGTTTGGCGGCGGAGATCACATGGCTTCGTCGCGGACGCAGTTCGATTGGTTTATGTATCAGGTGGGTATGCTGACGTTTCGAGGATTCGCGCGGGGCAAAGCAACCTGGATACTAAATTACTCGTGGGACGGGGAAAAGGGAGTTGACGCGCGCGAGGCAATGAAGAATCTCGCTATGTCGCAAGTGATGGCCGGCGCGAATTTCTGGGATGCGCCCGGACACTCGATGGCGGGATCGAATAATGCAGCGACGCGAACGCAGATATTCGAGTGGATAGCGAATCACGAGAAGATATTCTACAACCCGCGCGTGCCGATGAATCCTGTAGGAGTGTATTTTTCGCCGAAAAGTCGGGACTATGATGCGAAAGAGTATCTGCCGTCTTATCGAGGTGTGGCGCTTTTTTTGATCCAAGCACACCGGGAACTGCAGGTGGTTACGCCGAGGACGCTTAACCAATTCCACGGACGAGTGCTGGTTCTGCCCGATGTAAGCATCCTGAGCGAAGCCGAAAAGAACGATCTGCGCGGGTTTTCCGAAAACGGCGGGCGTGTCGTGATTTTGGGGCGAAACCTGACGGGACTGAGCGCGGCGTCAAACGTTGTGCAATTTGCGAACGACCCGGCCAAGGCTTACTACGCGGGCGCCCAGAGTGACGTTGCCGTTGGGACAACCTTGACACCCAAGGAATTGCAGGATGCGCTGCGGATAAAGAATGAGATTGAAATCGAGGCACCGGCCACGGTGGCTGCGAATTTTGGACGAGTGGATGGTTCTTCACACGCGTACCTGGCGAATTTCGGAGGGCTGCTTCCAAGCAAGGTGGCGATTCCCTCCCCTGTTAGCGGAATTCGCGTGAAGATTCCCGCCGCAAGCGGCGAATCATTGGCTTTTCTTCCTTTCCTGGGTGAAATGCAGATGTTGCAGGGAGTGCGAGCGGGAGAGCAAGTGGAATTTACGCTGCCGGCGGTGGAGCGGGGTGCGGCAATCTGGATTGTGAAGAAGAACTGAGGACGAATGACGCCGGCGATCGCTGCGGGAATGAGAAAAGGACTGCAAGCGGTCGCTGAAGCTCGAGGGAGTGATCGCGGCATTGGCGATTGATCAGCGGGGGGCGATGAAGAGCCGATTCGCAAAGGTCATGGGTGTGGCACCGGACCATGTGCCCGCTGAAGTGCTGGTTGCATTCAAGGAAGCCGTGAGCCGCATTTTGACGTCGCACAGCGCCATCCTGCTGAATCGGGAACACGGGCGACCCGCTGCACGGCAAGAGGCGAAATCGGCGGGACTGCTGCGGAGGGGCCGCGTGGAAAGAGGGCGTCGCGGTAGTTGCAAAGCGTGGCCAAGCAGGGCTGGAAGACTGCCTACACAGGAAGGTGTAGGAAGCACTGAAAATGTGAACCAAGGTCTTCGAGCAGCCCAGCCGTGGTATCTGATGAGCGAAGAAGCAAGCACCGAAAGACGCTGAGGGAGCAAAGATGTCTATCCCGGCCAGACAAAGAGCGGGCAATGCCTACGGGACGCAACAACTTTTCCGGTCACTGCAAGAAAACAGGCATGGGAAGGCGGTTGGCGTCTATTCCATCTGTTCGGCAAATCGCTATGTGCTGGAAGCAGGGATGTTGCAGGCGGCGCGGGATAGCACGCTGTTGCTGATCGAGTCGAGTTCGAATCAGGTGAATCAGTTTGGGGGATATACCGGCTATACTCCCGCGAGTTTTGGCGCGTTCGTGCATGAAGTTGCAGGGCAGATGAATTTTCCCATTGGCCAGATCGTTCTGGGAGGAGATCATCTGGGCCCGCACGTGTGGAGGGCGGAATCGCCGGAGAAGGCCATGGCGAAAGCCCGAGACTTGGTACGAGACTGCGTGCGTGCGGGCTTTTCCAAGATTCACCTGGATGCCAGCATGGCGCTGGCCGGCGACCAAGTCGAGAAGGGCAAATCGTTGGCAGACGAAATCGTCAGTACGCGCGCGGCAGAACTTTGTGCGGTGGCAGAACAGGCCCATCGAGAGATGCAGGATGGATCACCTGCACCACTCTATGTGATTGGGACGGAGGTCCCGATACCCGGGGGAGAACAACTGGAAACAGCTGCACCCGAGATGACGCACACGACGGATTTGGCGCGCACCTTACGAACTGCCCGGCACGCTTTCGGCGCGATGAATCTGGACGAGGCCTGGGAACGAGTGGTGGCCGTAGTCGTGCAACCCGGCGTGGAATTTGGGGACGAAGCCGTTTTTTCCTACGATCACGCGAAGGCCAAAGAGCTAGCCGCATTCGGGGAGAAGAATTGGCAAGGGGTTTTCGAGGCGCACTCAACGGACTATCAAACGGCAGACGGGTTGCGGGACATGGTGCAGGACCACTTCGCGATCCTCAAAGTCGGGCCTTGGCTGACGTTTGCGTTTCGGGAAGCGGTGTTTGCCTTGGCGATCGTCGAACAGGAGTGGCTTGGTTGGCGCCTAGGGGCAAAACTATCGGGTGTGCGGGATGCTCTTGATGAGGCGATGTTGCTGGACCCGGTGCACTGGAAGGATTATTACCACGGGGAAGCAGCAGCGTTGAACTTTGCGCGGAAATATAGCTATAGCGACCGATCACGTTATTACTGGCCAAACCCGAAAGTTCAAGAGGCACTACACAGACTCGTTGAAAATCTAACGGCAGCACCGGCACCACTTTCACTGTTGAGTCAATACATGCCGGAGCAAAGTGAGGAGATCAGGTCGGGAAGACTCGAGAACGATCCGGTTAAATTGATCCAGAGCAAAATACTGAGAGTGATTGACAATTATGCCTATGCGTGCGGGATGAAGGTGAATTACAGATGAATACGTCAAGGATGAGCTGCGCTGCTGGCGGATCTGCAGAGGACGAGGACTGCCATGCTGAGTGAAGAGCGGCGACGGGAAATACTGGAATTGCTCAGCTCGGATGGGCGAGTGCTGGTGAATGACCTGGCCAAGCGTTTTCGCACATCTCTGATTACCATTCGAAAGGATCTCGAGTCGCTACATCATGAGGGTCAATTGGAGAGGACCCACGGAGGCGCGCTGCCCTTGAAGATTGGGGCCATGAAAGACCGCACGCTGGTCGAGAAGGAGCGGCTCCATCGCCAGGAGAAGATGCGGATTGCGGTGGCCGCGGCGCAAATGATCCGGCAGGGACAAGTAATCATTTTGGATTCCGGCACGACGACGATGGCGATCGCGAAAGCGTGCCGGTCCTTCAAGAGCCTAACCATCATCACGAATGCGACAAATATTGCGGAGGAAATGGCGGATACATCCGTGGAAGTGATTTTGACTGGCGGAGTGCTGCGAAAGAATTCGTTTTCATTGGTCGGACCTCTGGCGGAAGATACAATGCGAAAGGTGAATGCGGACCTGCTGTTTCTGGCGGTGGATGGGTTTGACGTACGTTATGGACTGACAACGCCCAATCTACTGGAGGCACGCGTCAACCGGGCGATGGCAGAATCGGCCCGGCGAACCGTGGTGGTGTGCGACTCCAGTAAGTTTGGACGTCGCAGCTTGTCGCTGATCATGCCGACGTCCGCCGTGCATGAAACGATCACCGACAAGAACATTCCCAAAAACGATTTGAAGGCATTGAAGGATGCCGAGGTGGAAGTGCGGCTTGTTTAACGCCATGATAGCGTGCAGCAGAACTCAAGGGAAAACGATGACAAACAACTCCAGCCTTTACGAGCAATCACATACCTGGAAGGAAATTCTTTCCGAGGGCATGGTATGGCAACAAACACTTGAGGAACTGAAGCGCAGCTCGACAATTGAAGTGATCCTGGCGCAGGGCCGAATGCGAAAGGAATGGCTATTCGTAGGTTGTGGCACGAGCTATTACCTGGCGGAATCGGCGGCCTATTCGTGGGCTCTGCTCACGGGGCAACCTGCTAGAGCGCTGCCGGGGTCGGAAGTGCTGCTGTTCCCGAAGATTATTCAAGCACATGGCGCAGAGACACAAGCGGTGGTCATTTCGCGTTCAGGGAGAACTTCCGAGGCGGTACGCGCGGCGGCGGCCTTACGTCGGGATTTAAGAGTGTCGACGATTGGCATCACCTGCGCGGAAAACAGCGACCTGGAGAAGGCCTGCGAGAAGACGATCGTGCTGCGCGCGGCGGACGAGCAGAGCACGGTGATGACGCGCTCATTCACGAGCATGCTAATCGCCCTGCAATACCTTGCGGCGCGCCTGGCGAAGAATGATGCGTTCATCGGTGACTTATGGAGGATGGCGGAGCAGTTCGCGCCGCAACTCCCGTCGATCGGTGAGCAGATAGAGGAATTCGTAAAGACCCACTCGTTTGCGGATTATGTTTTCCTGGGGCAGGGAGCATTCCACGGAATCGCGCGAGAAGCGGCCTTGAAAGTGATGGAGATGTCGTGCTCATACAGCCAGTTCTTCCATACGATGGAGTTCCGACACGGGCCGAAAGCAATTGTCACACCGGAGGCTTGCCTCACGTTTTTCCTAAGTGATACGGCGCAAGAGGCCGAGACAGAAGTGTTGGCCGAGATGAAAGAACTGGGCGGCGTAACAATCGCTCTCTGCAACCGCGCGACGGACAAGCTGAGGTGGGCAAGTGATTTACTTGTGGAATATGACTTTTCGGGAAATGAACTGGCCCTACTGGCTGCCTATATAGTTCCCTGCCAATTGTTCGGTTTTTTCACAGGTCTGCAAAAGGGATTGAACCCGGATCACCCAAAGAACCTGACGCGCGTGGTGATGCTGGATTAGGGGGGGAAAGGCCGTGGCCACGTTTGACGTCAGTGTGATTGGCGAATTGAATCTGGACTTGATCCTTTACGGATTACCGCAGGAGCTGGTACTGGAACACGAGCATCTTGCGAAGGACTTGAGCATTACTCTGGGCAGTTCTTCGGCGATATTCGCCCACAACCTGGCTTTACTAGGTAACAAGGTGGGGTTCAGTTCCTGCATCGGCAGCGACCCATTCGGTGAAATCTGCCTGCAGCGCCTGGGCGAAAGCGGCGTGGATTTGTCGCGCGTGAGAAAGCTGAAGGGAAGAACGACAGGATTGACGGTGCTGCTACCGCAGCGGAAACAGCGCTACATCCTGACCTATCCGGGCACCATGTACGAGATGAGCGAGCGTGAAATCGATTTCAGCTATGTGTTCGGTGCGAAGCATGTGCACGTGTCGTCGTATTTTCTGCATAAAGCGCTGAAGCCACAGCTTATCGAGATCTTTCGAAAAGCTAAGCAAGCCGGCTTGACGACGTCGCTGGATACCAACGATGATCCAGACAACCGCTGGTCCGGGGACATTCAACTGTTGTTTAAATACGTGGACATATTGCTGCCGAACGAGAGAGAGGCCTGCAAACTGGCGCAAGTGGAAGATGTGGAGCGCGCCAGCGAGATTTTGTCGCAGAAAGTGCCCGTGCTGGTGGTTAAGCGGGGATCGCAGGGAGCGTTCGTTCGTGTAGGGAAAGAAAAGCACAGCGGATTTCCACCAATTGTCGACCCGATAGATCCCGTGGGGGCGGGGGACAGCTTTGATGCGGGATTCGTTCACCAATATATCCGCGGAGCAAAAGTGGAAGATTGCCTAAAGTTCGCAAATGTCGCGGGGGCGCTTTCGGTGACACGCGCTGGCGGCACGGAAGCGTTTCGCGACGCACGGCACCGTGAAGATTTCATCCGCAAACATGCCCCGTGGCTAGGAAGTTCGACGAGAATCGCGCCAACCAGTCTCCGATAAGCAACTTAATGCTTCAGTGCGGTGGGCGTTGCCTCCAAGAGCAAGTAATCCGTGAAATCCACTTTGAGCCTGGCTGTTGGTCCGGCAACCGTGCCCAGATCCTCCTGATGAACGTAGTCCACTAAGTGATAGGACCGCGCCTCAAGCCCTCGAAGTTCGATTTCGCCGCTCCAGGATCGCATGGCTGGCCGCTCGTTGTTCGAAGCTGAGGTGGCAGGGGGAGCGTAGAAGGCATAGTAGAGATGTCCATCCTTCTCGATCGCATAAGCCTCGGGAGAATCGAAACCATAGACATAGAGGTTACGAAACATCCCTTTAGAGAGCAGTTTCTCGTTATAGAGCGAGATCCATTTCTTCCAATGAGCTTCTTTGGTGGGTGTTAGGTACACGGTTTTGAATTTCGGGCCATAATCAGGCCAAGTGAATTTTGTGCCAAGAACGCCGCCCGTGCCGAGCGTAGAGGCGAAGTCCTCCCCTTCGTCCAGTTCCTTGTCTGTAAAAATGTTGCTCACGCGGGTCAGCTCTACGTGATCACCGTATACAGCGGCATGCGGGCCCAGTAGCGCTTTATACATTTTGACGCGACGACGAACCTGGACGGAGCCGACGGGGTCTGCCGTGACGGCCTGATCCATAAAGCGCAGCCAAGCGAGGCTGGGAGGCGTGCCGCAGGGGCAACTTTGCGTCACGCTGTCTGGCTTCAGAGCGCGAGTCGTTTCGAAAACGATGCGGTAGACGTCAGCCATGGCGTAGACGGAGTCGGTTGGCGATTTGTGGTGATGCTTGGGGTTGTAGCAGAGAGGCGTGGCGTAAATATTGTCGAGCTTGTGGCCGTCGAATCCCCAATCGCGGATGAAGCGTTCGGTGAGCTGTTTGTAGTACGCCTGAACTTCAGGAACGGCGGGGCAGAGGGTGGCCAAATTGCGGGCCATGCGCGCGGGCTTGCCATGAGGATCGAGAATCAGCCACTCAGGATGCTGTTTCACGACCTCGGAGACGACATAGTTGCGGCCGCCGTAAGCAAAGTGCCCATCTTCCACGGCAAGCGGGAGCCACCAAAGCTGGACTTTAATTCCCTGTTCGTGAAACTTGCGCACCATGTCGGGGATGGCGTCCCCGGCAAAAACTGGCTGGCGCGGTTGCCAGTCACCGTAGTTATTGAACCAGCCGTCATCGAGAGTCGCCCAGTGAATGCCAAGTTCCTTCAGTTTGGGTACAGTGTCGAGCATCTGCTTTGGAGTGACGCCAAACTCGTAGCCCCACCCGCACCAGCTGACGGCGTAGTTTTCTTCGTTGTTGGCAGGTTTAGGCAGGCCCTCCTTATCAATCACGCTGGACCAAAGGCTGAGCGGTTCATAGAAATCTCCAGAATAAATGGTGAGGAAGGTGCGTGGCGTCGAGAAAACGTCACCCGGCATCAGTACGGTATTTGCGGGGATCCGGACGCCGGCAGTGACGCGACCGTCTTGCGTCGTCTGAACCGGAAGAGCGAGAACGAGAGGCAAGGTTTCAATGTGGCCGATGGCTTCGCCGACCTTCTCGTTCCAGAAAGCAACGACCGGGACTCCACCACCAACACGGCCAAGATCGTCTTTCGTTTCGACGGGGGTGCCAAATGGATTCTCTTGCGAAAATTTCGCGGGGACAGCGAAGATCTCGTCTTTTCCCCACTTCAGACTAGAGCCTTGGAACGTCCAGAGGGGGACAGATGAAGACGGGACAGATTCGGCTCGACTGGCGAAACTATGCCGTTGCATGGTGAACGAATCAAGTTTGACCGGCACATTGCCAGCGTTGCGAAGGCGAACGGAGAGTAGCGCAAGGTTGGGGAATGAATCGTAGACCTCGAGCGTTGCAGTTTCTTCGAGCGTGGTGCCTGCGATCTTGCCGGGAATATTGATTTGCTTCCCGAGATTACCCAGTTTTCCGACGGCGTCCTTCACTTCGGCGTTCGCCAAATCCAGAACAACGCCGGGATGTTCTTTCCCGGAGAGAGAAACGGATTGCGCTGAATCGAGCGAGATGGCATCAAGTGAGGCATTGGCGTCACCGAGGGAAGCGGTCAGGGCGCCATTCGGCACGAGCTTGAAATTAGCGGCGGGTGTGTGAATCGTGATAGCGACATCAGAGACTTGTACCGCCACCGCAGATTTGGCGAGCGGAACGGATTGAGATGTGGTCTGGTTGGTGCTTTTCAGGCAGCCGGCGACGCCAGAAAGCGACAGGCCAATGGAGGAAAACACGGCGACGACGAACAGTTGCTTGCTTAGACGAAGGAAAAAATCCCGCCGAAACGCTGAACCGATCTCAGTGCGCATTGCCGGGGGCTCCCTTAAATTCCGCGAAAAGTTTGCTGGCATTCTTGTTGTAGACCTTCTCGAGCACGGAATCAGGCAGTTCTAGGCCATAGATTTCCCAACGACCCTGCCCGGGGTAGCCCCAGTACGGAAAATACTCATCGGCGGTTTCTAGCCAGCGAAAGTAATTGGCGTACATGGCGTTCTCAGGTTCGCTATCGGTGCCAAAAAGAATGCGATTCTGGTAATCGAGAAAGAATTTGTGAGCGCGGCGTGGTTGGCGGCCAAGTTCCGCCTGGCGCGCACCGAATTCCACATACATGTTGGGATACTTGGCGAGCCAGGAAGAGACAACATCCAGATTTTCTGGCCAGTTAGCGACGTGAAGCGCGATGAATTTTGTTCGCGGGTGTTTTTCGAAAACGTGATTTCGCTGAGCGAGTAGAGTTTCCTTGCTGGGATACTGCGGGCCGTAAAAACTCCAGGTGGGATTCTGATTGAGTTCTTCGTAGCGTTCGTTGCTTTTGTCGACGGGGGTGAAGAAAGCTTCTGGGTCGGTTGTATGAATAGCTACGGGAATTCCCAGCTTGCCACACTCTTCCCAAATGGGATCGAGGCGAGGATCGTCGACGGGAATGAGCTTGCCCGACTTATCTTTTGCGCCGAGACCGAGATCCTTCAGGACCTTGACGCCACGAGCACCTCGGCGAACCGCATCGTCAAGTTGCGCGACGGATTCCGCGGCGAAATTGGGGTCGTCGATCTTACTGTAATCGATCTGGGTAAAGACCATGAAGCGATCGGGATAAGGCTTCATCATATTGTCGATGACGGCCTCTAACTTGTCGCCCCACAGCCCCGTCAGGATCACAATTTTCTGAACGTTGGCTGCATCCATGCGGCGAACGACTTCAGCCGGGGGAATTTTCTCGCCGTTGATGCCAACGGCATCGTTCACATGATTATGGACATCGATGACGGGAAACTTGGCTCGAGGCACATTGTGAACGGCCGCGTGGAGCATCGGCTTGGGATCGAAATCTTTGAGTAGCAGAGTCATATGCTTGCTGGCGTTGGGGTCCGCAGAATACGCAATGGGCTGGTCCTTGGGCTGATCCTGAAGCTGATCTTTGGCTTGCTCTTTCGCGACCGGCCTACAACCGACCATGGCGACGAGAGCGAAAAGAGTGCTGAGAAGAAGAATTCCAAGGAAGCTGGTGCGAAAGGCGATGCGGATAGGGAACATGGGAAAGGGCGGCTCCTCCCGGAGGTTATTTCCGGCAAAGCTAGGGCGCAGTCAGTTGTCAGGCGAGCGCCCCTTGGTGTGAGTCTACTACAAACGAAATAAAAAGAAAGGAACAGAAGCTAAGCGAAAGCCAGGGGAGATTGCCGATCAGAAGACGACGGGGAATACCATGATTGTCAACGGCGGGATCAAAAGGCGGCGCGGATCGCCGCAGCAACGAGACCTTGCAAAGCAAATTCCCCCTGGAGATTGCCAGCTTTGTCGAAGGAAATTGTTCCACTGACACCGGGGTATACACTTCCGGAAGCGAAGTAATCGCGCACACGGGCACGGTTTGGACCGCAATCGCGAACGGCCACGGCAATCAGGCGCACCGCGTCGTACGTTTCGAAAGCGGCAAGAGTTGGCTGCAGTCCAGTTTGAAGACGGTAACGTGCGGCGAACTCCACAGAATGCGGAGTGTCTGGCGAAGAAAGAGATATCGTAAGGCAATTGCACGAAGCTAAGGACGAACGGTCGAATTCGGCGGCTTTGCTGGAAAGATAGATCGGGGCGGCGGGCAGGACCTGCTGCAGGGCGGGGAGCAACCTTGCTGTCTGTTCGGTACTAGCCCAGAGCACAACGGCTTCCGGTTGCTTGGACTTGAGCTGGTCGACGAGCGAAGCAAGATCGGGAGAAGCAGGATTGAAATCCACGCGTTCCGGTGAAGCAGCATCAAGTTGGTCCGCGGCGCGCATGAATTCATTGGCACCGACGCGGCCATCATGATCATCCTGTGCCAGTAAGAGAACCCTCTGCAACTTCTTTTGTTGGTAGATATTCAGGGCCATCAGGCGTGCCTGATCGAAATCGCTGGGCGAAAGACGAAAGATCCAAGGAATGTTGATGCGCGTTGTGGTTGCGTCACTGGAAAGGGTGAGGACGGGAATGCCGATTTTATTGGCGATCTGCTCAGCTTGATGGGCTATGTTTCCATCGATCGAGGTAATCAACGCCACGGCATGGTCTTGCTCAATCAGTTGGACCATTTCGCTGCTGGCCTGGCCCCAGCGTTCGCTTTCATCGCGGAATGCAACAGCGAGGTGGTAGCCGGCGGGAGGGAGACCAGAGGAGAGTTCATCGTCGAGCGCTATTTGCGCGGCCTGGCGCAACAGGTTTCCTTCGGCAGCGTGTTTTCCCTGAAGTGGGAGCACAATCCCGATGGTGATGACATCGCCAGGAAGATCCTTCAGAGTTGCGCGGCCCGGACCACGATAGGTAACGGAATCCCGATTCATCGAAGCGTACGGAGATGACCGAGGAGCCGTTGATTGCGCGGCCGATACGGCAACAAGACAAACGCATGCCAGAAACGCTGCAAGCAAACGGGAAAGCATCGACAATGGAATAAGTTCGCAGGCCAAGGCAAAGGCCCGATTCATCGAGCGAAATTTATCGGGCTGGCCCACTAGAATTCTCCGCCAGGTTTGGGCACGAGTTGTTCGGCGCGGGGCGCCTTCCAATAGACGAATTTCCCGTTCTCGACGCGGACCATGGTGACCGGAGCGATGTTATTCAGGGTGTAGTCAAATTGAGCGTGGCCGGTTACACCGTCATAGCCGCTTTTCGGGTAATCGCGGAAGGCATCCATGATGTTTCCGCGGTTCAGGCCGGCTCTTTCAATTGAGGCGAGCAGCATGTTCATTCCATCGTAGGCGTAGGCGGCGTAAGCATCGGGATCCGCATCAAACTTGGCACGATACTTTTTCTGAAATTCAAGCCACTTGGGATCGGTTCGGGAGAGGTCCAGCGCGCAGGTGGTAACCAAACCTTCCGCCGCGGGCCCCGCAACCTCCAGCAACGCGGGGTAGTCGAGGCGGCTGGCGCCAAACACAGGCTGTTTCATGTCCATGGAGCGCATCTGTTTCAAGAAAAGGCCCGCCTCGGCAGCTTCTCCCCAAATGACCACACCATCGAGGTGGGCATTCTGCAACATGCGAAGCTGGATAGAAAAGTCGGTATCGCCGCGAAGGAATTTCACTTCCAGAACAGGGACGTGGCCCAGACGCTTAGCTTCGTCGAAAAATTTGGTGACCCCGACGCGCGCATAGCGAGTTTGCGTGCGAATAACGCCGATTCTCTTTAACTTTTGCTGCTTGAAGATGTAGTCCGCCAGCGCATAGCCTTGTTGGCGATCGTCGGGAAAATTGTGGATGAGCCAGGGGATTCGCGTTTCGGTAACGGTCGGATCGGTTGTACCGGTGTCCATGATGGGGACTTCGAGCTTGAGGTTGACGCGGAGCATGATGTGGGTAGAGGCTCCATCGATGGAGCCGAGAACGGCGACGACGTGTTCGTCGAACGCCATTTTCACAGCTTCGGTGGAGGAGACGCCCCATTGAGCAGCATCATTGTGAATTTTCAACTCGTAGGGGCGGCCACTGGACATGCCACTGACGCCATAGCCGCCTTTTGCATTCGCCTCATCAATTGCCAATTGCGCGCCGTGCAGCATAGCAAGGCCGTAGGGTGATTCCGGGTTACTTTCGATGGGACCGAGAAAACCGATATTGACGGTTTTGGAGCGGATAATTTCTTTAATGGTCCTTTCGCGGGCAGCACCATTGTAGGCCAAGGTGTCTTCGGTGACGAACCATTCTTTGTAGGGCTTTGTGAATTTTCCGTACGGAACCGCTTCGACAGGCATATTCGCGTATCGCTGTGTGGAGGGCTCGGCGGCGGGCGGCGGTTGCACTTCGGAGGATTGCGGCTTAGCCGAGGGGGCCAACAAAAGCACCGTGGAGATCGCCAGGAGTTTCCAGTTAAACCGCATAAGCCGTCTTCCCTTCTTCAGCAAGGCGGCGTGCGCCGGCAAAACCGATGATGCGCTCCAGTGTGGCCGGGCTGATGGCTTGCGCAGCGTCGCATTTGGGCTTGGCAGCGCCGGGACGATCGCTGGCGATTTCGATCATCAAGCCGTGGCAGCCGGATTCAATGGCGGAGCGGCTGGCCGGTTCCACCATGGAAGCGATGCCGGTTGCGTGACTGGGGTCGACAATGACGGGCAGAAACGTTTCCGCCTTAAGGGCAGGAATGACGTTCAGGTCAAGGATGAAGCGGGAATATTCCCCGGAGGGATAAGCCTTGATGCCGCGCTCGCACAGAACGATTTGCAAGTTCCCTTCCTTGGCGATGTATTCGGCAGCACCGAGCCACTCGCAAAGGCTGGCGGCCATGCCGCGCTTGAGCAACACGGGCTTGCCGTAGCGGCCGACCTCGATAAGGAGTGGATAGTTCTGCATGTTGCGGGAGCCGATCTGAAGCATGTCGGCATAATCGCCCACTTGCTCGACCAGGCGCGTATCCATCACCTCTGTGACCACGGGCAAGCCGGTTTCGCGGCCGACTTCTCGAAGGATTTTCAGGCCTTCGAGACCTAGTCCTTGGAAATCGTGTGGTGACGTGCGAGGTTTGAATGCCCCGCCGCGCAACATGTCTCCGCCACAGGCTTCCACGGCCTTGGCGAGCTCCAGCGTTTGCGCGTAACTCTCGACGGAACAGGGCCCGGCAATCACGACAGGTCGATCTGCTCCGAACGCCACACGACCCACCTTGACGATATGTGTCTCCGTCGAGCCGTAGCCAAGGGGCTGGTGGGCACGGCTGACAAGTGGGCAGATCCGGGAGAGATCACCTGAAGCAGCAGCTCCTGCGATATTCATGTCGATCAACCTTCTTTCCAGTTCCTTCGGTTGCGCGACGGGCGTTAACGTGGTGCGCCCGCCAGACTCTTCGAATGCTCCACAGACGGCAGCTTCATCGTTTGCAGGGCCTTCGCTGCTCCATTACTTCTCCGTGCCGTCAAAGATGGCCATGGCTTCCATCTCCACGAGCAAGTCCGGACGGCACAAGATCGCCTGGATGCCAGTGGAGGCCGGAAGCGGCTCGAGTCCCTGTTCTTTGAAGAACTGAGTCCGGATTTCGTTGAACGCGGCATAGTCGCGCTCGATATCGCGCAGATAGCAGGTGGTGCGAACGACGTCCTTCCAAGTGGCGCCTTCCGCGGCTAGCAATTGCGTGATGTTGCGATACGTGCGGAGCGTCTGCGCGCGGAAATCACCTTCGTGGACGGTCAATCCGTTCTCATCGATGCTCGCGGTGCCCGAGATCATCAATATGGTGACGCCCTTGATGTCCAGACGAAGGCCGCGAGAGAACGAAGACGGCTTCGGGTAACGGTAAGCCTCGTTCAAGACCTGCGGTGCAACGATGGCCTTCTTGCGGACTGCGTCAGCCGCTTGCTTGGTGGCTGGCGATTCAGCGACTGCCGGTGTGTGGTTCATTTGACTTTCCTTCCTGGTGGGATTGAGTTTTGGAATCACGAGAGCCGTGGCTTAGCCCCTTGGCCGTGGCCACCCAAATGTCGTCGCCTTGAAAGGCGAGGTTCAAGATGTAGTTGTGAGCAAGTGAAGTGGGGGTTTCGAGCTTGGTCACTTTTTTGTCAGGCCCCGTGATAATGATTTCGCCGTGGATAGCGTCGGGAGCAGGTCGGTAAGTAGTCCAGGTGTTCGTTTTGAAGTTGAGGTGGCTGAGCCCTTTGTCTGTGCAGGCCCAGACGTCGTCGCCGCGAGATTGCGGCGCATTGATGAAATCAGAGGCCAGGCCGCTGTCGGTGGAAAGATAGTTGTGCCACTTGTGACCATCGTAACCGCTGAGCCCGAAGTAGGTGGAGGCCCAGACCATTTTTGTATCGGGGTTGTAGGCGACATTGCTAACAATGTCGTGAAGCAGGCCTTGATCCTTAAAGAGGACCAGTTCCATCTCACCATCGGGATCGTTGTAGGGCTTCCAGTAGCCGCCGGTAATGTCGTACTCCAGGAGTCCGCCGCCCCAGACGGCGAAATAGACTTTCTTCTCCGTGACCGCGACCCCGTAGGACCAGGGTTCATGCATGGGTGCGGTCCGTTCACTGAAGATCGACCACTCGCCTGTTTGCAGGTTTAGCCGGCTGATTCCCGCGGTGGTGGCGGCCCAGACGAAGTTGCCCTGAATGGCCACAGCATAGACGATGTCGTTGGCCAGACCGCTGGTGAGATTGGTGTAATTGTGGAATTTACCGCCAGAAAGTCGGCTGAGGCCGCCGAAGGTGGAGAGCCAGACGTCGCCGGTATTCTTGTCAAGCGCGATTCCAGTAACGACACGGTTTACCAGGCCGTCTTCGGTGTTGAAGACCTTCTGGATTCTTCCTTTCTCAATCAGGACTAGACCGTTTTCTGTGCCGGCCCATACGCGGTCGCCGTCGACGACAGCTTGGAATACTTTTTCATCGGGCATGCCATTGGCCGTGGTGTAATTTTCCCAGCGCGTGTAGGGCGCAGGATTCTGGCCGCGCGCGGAACCGGCGAACATCAAAAGCATCGCGATTCCTGTCAGCCAACCTGTTGCCATCTGTCTTTTCATCTTCTCTTCTTTCTCGTTCCCGTTCTCCGCTGCAGCCCTTGCGGGCGGTCCAGAACCTAGAGCGATTTTAGAAATTCGATCAGGTCGTTCAACTCCTCCTTCGACATATCCGAAGTCACGCCGTGTTTGTCGGAAGGATTGTAGATGGTCCAAATTTCTTCGAGCGAGAGCGCCTGCGCGCTATGGAGGTACGGCGGCCGCTGGTAGATGCGGTCGAGTTGAGGAATGTCAATGATGCCGGAGGTGTCATATTTGTCGGCGGTGCCCACATCGAAGCTGGTTTTGGCGGTGTAGTGGGTTGCTGCCGGATGGCAGGTGTCGCAGCTTTTCTTGTAGAAGACCGCTTTGCCGCGCTCTTGAGAGGGAGAGAGTTCCCCGTTGGCGGCGAGATGACGGTTCGGAGGAAGTGGAATGGACTTGATGAAAGCGACCAGATCGGCGAGCTGTTCCTTACTGAATCCTTCGGAGTGGAACAGGAATTTGGCGATGCGAGGTCCGCATTGTGTTTCGAGATCGGGGTTGTGGCCATTCCACTTGTACGGCGCTGTTTCTGCGATTCCGCGAAGCGTGCGATTGGCCACTCGATCGCGGCCAAGTTGCGGAGTTTCCAGGTTCCACGCAACGCCATCGATGTGATTGTCGGGATGGCAGGTAAAGCAAGCGAACTGACCCTGGAAGCAGAAGCGAGCAGAGTGGAAGAGTTGCTCGCCGTGGCGGAGCTGCGAAGATTGCTTCGGGCCGGCAAGCACAATTTTGCCACTGACGCGGCTATGCGGTATGTCGACAATGGTGAGGCTATCGTCCAAACGGTTGACGACATAGGCCGAGAGGCCATTGGGAGAGATCACCACGGCAGTAGGATTGGAGCCAGTGGGGAGCCGTCGCTGGACGAATTCGCGCGAAGAGTCGAGACGATTTCCAAGTTGGGTGGCGGGAATGGCGCGGAGGCGCGTCTGCAGCTTGGCGGTGTCAATCAAGGAGACAACATCGGCTTCAGAAGAGGTAACCAGGGCGTGACGTCCATCCGGAGTGATGGCCACACCGTTAGTGCCGGCATAATAGTAGTCAATATCATCGAGAAGGACCTGCATGGCTTCGGGGAACCCTTGCTTCGGTTGAGAGGCAACCACCGGGCGAATCACGGCCATCCCGTGGGTTAGAATCCACCCGTCGGCCACTTGAATCAGTGGATTCAGGTTCTTGGGCCGCATGAAAGGAACCAGTAAATAGCCGCCCTGCGCGGAAGGTGACTCGGCGATGTGGCGAAGCTCCAGAACGCCGGGGATCTCAATGCGTTCGGCAACGCTTTGCGTGCGGGTGTCCACAACCACCAGTTCGGAAACGGGCGACTGATCGGCGCGACCCAGGTGGCCGAGAATATTGGCGACGTAGACAAAACGTCCGTCACGCGAAAGAGCGACTTGATGCGGGGAGCGCCATGACGCCAGACGCTTCCGCTGTATGCCAGTTCGCAGATCAATGATGGAGATGTCGTTGCTAATGCTGTTCGCGACGTACAGGAATTTGCCGGAGCGATCCGTGGTAAGGCCGATCGGCCCCCAACCCGCAGGAATTGTTCGAAGGGGTTTAAGAGTTGCGGCATTCAGCACCGTGACGGTGTCGCTCCACTCGTTGGAAACATACAGAGTGCTGCCATCGGGAGAGATGGAAACATCCTTGGGTTTGTGCCCGACTTCTGCCCGGCCCGTGACGCGCTGGGAGCGGACATCTATGGTCAGCAAGGAGTCATCGTCTTCACAAACGACATAAAGCGTAGCGCCATCCGGAGAGAATCTGGCTTCGATTGGCGTGAGGTAGTGCTCCTGCACCGCGGTGGAGGATGACGCGAGACTGGGTTGAGCGGAATCGGGCTGGGGACAGCTGAGCATTGCGGCAATCGGGCACAATGCGAAAACCGACGGCAGAAAGTAACGGCGAGCCGTACGGATTGTGCGGCTGCCAATCACAATTTGCCGCCTTTCGAAGCTGGCGCTTCCCCGTCGCGGGGTTCCGTAATCTTCAGGATGTGGTCGGCTTTAACGTGCTCGAGGGTTTGTACCACTCCACTCGGCCAACGGATCGTGAGGGTGTCCACTTCGAGATGTGAACCGAGGCCAAAATGGGGACGAGGATCATTTTGCGAAAGATAGCCAGACTGCGGGAAGTTCTCCACAACCTGGTGAAGATTACCCGCTGTAGCTTCAAGGCGAGCTCCGAACCCGTCGCGATTGCTCTTCGTGCCGGTTAATTTGAGAGTGAGCCAGTGATTCCTGGCATTGACGGCGGGAGGTTTGGCATGAATGAGAATTCCCTTTCCGCCGAGGACGACGATGAAACCGTCCATGCAACCGTCATTGTCGTAGTCGGCAAAGGCTGCGCCGCGTCCGACTTTCTTCTCTTTGAAGTAGGGCCCGGCTTCCTCGGCAACATCGGTAAACGTACCGTCGCCATTGTTGCGGAGGAGAAGGTCTTCCATGGGGACTAACCAGTGAAGGCCGCCATTGACCACAAACAAGTCCTTCCAGCCGTCATTGTCAAAATCGAAGGAAGCATCGCCCCAGCCAACGTACTGGCCCGACATGTGTGCCACTCCGGATGTGGCGGTAGTGTCGGTGAAGAATTTATCGCTGGCGGAATTGCGGAACAGGCGGTGATAGCGCATGTCGGAGACGAAGACGTCGAGAGTGCCATCGTTGTCGTAGTCGGTGAAAACCGGCCCCATGGCGGAGGGAGTGTCGCCGTTTGTGCCGTACGCCACGTTTTGCTCGAGGGCGACATTCGTAAACGTGCCGTCGTGATTGTTGCGGTAGAGGTAGCTTTCCATCTGATCGTTGGCGACATAAATGTCCGGCCAGCCGTCATTGTCGAAATCACCGACGGCAACGCCCATAGCGCGACCGACTGGATTGGCGACGCCGGCGCGATCGGAGACCTCAGTAAACGTGCCATCGCCACTGTTGTGAAACAGGCGGTTGATGTCGCCTTCGTAGTCGAGTGGCCCGGCAAAGGCGTCCGCGGCGTAGTAGAGCTTTTTGGCATGGGGATCGAACTTCAGGTAATTGCCAACGAAGAGATCGAGGCGGCCATCACGGTCGTAATCGACGAAAGCGGCGCCGACGCCAAAGTGATTGTTCTGCACTCCGGCTTTCTCCGTAACGTCAGTGAAGGTGCCATCACCATTGTTGTGATAGAGAGTGGCGGAGTTCCAGTTCGTGATGTAGAGATCTTCGAAGCCGTCGTTATCGTAGTCGCCGGCGGTGACGCCCATGGCAAAGCCTTTGCCCGGAATGCCCGCCAGTGCAGTAACGTCGGTAAAAGTGCCATCGCCATTGTTGCGATAAAGGTGGTTGGTGGCCTCTCGTCCGTCGCCCTTGGAGTGATCGGTCACCCCTTCCAGATAGCGTCCGCTAAGAACGTAGAGATCCATCAGTCCGTCGTTGTTGTAGTCAAACCAGAGGCATCCGGAACCGGTCGCCTCCAGGATGGAGCTGAGTTTTTGTTCTCCAAAGGAGTGCTGGAACTGGATGTGAGATTTCTCGGTGACATTTTCGTAGGCGGGGAAGCGGCTAGCGTTACCGGATGGCGGAGTTGAACGTTCCACGGTTTTTTGCGCGAGGAGCGGGAGTGAAAACGCGCAACCAAGCAGTGCAACTGCTGAGGAAATGCGGCCGAGGAGGCGGAGCGGTTCAATGTGCTTTAGCATTTTCATGTTGATCCAACTGCGTTGGTGTATCGAATCTCCTGAGGGTCATTGGCCAACGATTTTCCGGTGCCTCTGCCTTATCGCCGTGGCAACCCGCGCAGCCGTGCTGTTCACCGGGGCGGGCCCAAATCCAGCTCTTCTCTGAAATGATCACCTGGCGATTGGCATCGAGGAGTTCAAAGCGCACAGGCTGATCCGCGGGCACTTCGACATAGAAGGAGCCGTCTTTTTCGACGGGGGCTTCGCCAAGAAGTCGTTCCTGGTAGCTGCCGGGTTGGTGAGCGACGACGCGAACGAGGGCAATCGGAGATGCGATACGACCACCCGGGATACCAGCGGATGAATAACTATTGAGAGAGATGAAGTAGCCGGACTTCGAGTTGAGAGTAAGAGTGCTCCAGAACTTTTTGGGGACGGGATGCGAGGCCAGCATCACCGGCTGAATGCTGGACAGGCCCGCATCGTTGTAGATAACCGGGCCAAGCAACTGTTTCTGCAAATCGAAGGAGTAGAGGGCGAACCGCACAGAGGCGGTTGAAATCTTGGGCTGCCGGATTGAAACGAGGATCTGATTTTGCAAGTAGGGCCGTGGCGAGAGAAATTCGCCCGCGGCGACGCCGATTTTGTTCTCCTGCAAAGCGCCACGTTGAATTTCAGTCAGCGTTCCACCTGCTTGCGAGGAACCCGCCGGTGTGCTGACAAAGACGATCGAACCGTCTTCCAATTCCTCCGCGCCCCGGCGCAGGACGGAGGACACATGGTCGCAACGGAAAGAATCGAGGGCGGCGCCATCGGGCCGCAGGGTATAAAACAAACGCGTGGCAGAGGCTTTTGGAGTAACGGACAACGGAGATGCCGCCGAGGCGAGGATGCGGCCGTCGCGGAGCACCGTCTCAAACCACCAATCGCCGGGCGAAAACGTGATTGCATGGAGATGGGAACCATCGAGATTTGCCACCGCCAGGAAAGAGTGCCTGTGACCCTCGATCGGTTCGAACGCAGTGAAGACGAATTCGCCCTCCGGCAAATAGCCAGGCCGCAGGCAATCCTGAGCACACTGCGTGATCTGGCGCTTGTGACCGCCGTCGGCGTCCATCTCCCAGACTTGCCAATTGTCGGTGCCAGATTTCTTCCCAGAAAAAAGTACGCTCGTGGCGTCGAAACTTACCTGCGGATCGGCTGCGGCAAAGAATTCGGAAGTAAGATTTAATGGGGCGGACTGACTGGAGTGCGTATCGAGGCGTACGATGCGACTCCCTTCGGGGAATTGTTGCGCTGAGTCGAGACCAGAGAGGTTGCTCGTCTGCACAAAGAGAATGTCGGATCGGCTGGCTTTAGGTGCCGTCGATGAGTTTCCGGTTGGAGTGTGATAGGTATCGGAAGCGAAGCCTGATGCGCATATCGTGAAGAGAATTGCAGCAGTGATTCGAATGAGACTAAGTAGATTGATTCGGCCCACTTCCACAGTCATCGACCCGGTGCGACTTGGCTTGCGTCGCGTTCTGTTGCGACGTCAACTCGACAGTTCAAATGAGAACGCCACCCTCGACTTGGTGATCACCCCAGTGTGGCGTGATGCGTGTTGCAACCAATAAAACGTAAAAGAGAAGGCTGAACAATAGTGCATACATATTAAGATCGGTGATCGTGACGCTCATCACATACCGGGTGTGACGCAGCGCACAGTTCTTCGCCTCAGGTTCATTCGTTGCTCTACTTTTTGATGTACGTAGCGAGTTCCGCCAATCGATTAACACCGATGTGATTTGTGTCACTCTTCACTGTGTCACGAGTGATGGTGTATTTAACCTGCATTCAACTACCTTGGCATGTGGAGTTCTGCGTTCTCTACCAAGGAGTACTCATGGACACTCTTCTCCCCGGTGCTCTCACCCCTGAAGAACGGGTTTTCATTGATAAAGAAATCAGCAGTCACCACGGACGGCCCGGCGCCCTGCTGAGCGTCCTGGAAGCCGTACAGCATCGGCATCCGCAGAATTATCTGCCGATGGAAACGCTGCGCTACCTTGCGCTGAAGACGGGAACCATGCCGTCGCGCATCTACAGCGTGGTCACGTTCTACGCGCTGTTCAACCTGCAGCCGCAAGGCGAAAACACGATTTGCATTTGCCGAGGCACGGCTTGCCACACGCGAGGGTCGCGGAATCTGCTGCAGAGTGTGGAGCTGGATCTTGGCTTGGGGCCCGCGGGAAATGACAGCACGAGTGACGACGAAAGCACGGCAGACAAGATGGTGCTGACCACAGCAGACAACAAATTCACAGTGCGCACGGTGGCCTGCTTCGGGCAATGCGCGCTGGCACCGGTGGTGGAAGTGAATCATCGCATCTGCGGGCATGTATCGGAGCGCACCCTGCAGCGTGAAATCCAGACGATCCGGTCGGGAGAATAACCATGCCTCGAATTCTAGATATAGGGGCGTTCAGTGCAGTGCGAGAAGCAGGGCTTGCCAAGCTGACTCCTTCCGTTCCCCGCGTAGCGGTAGGGATGGGGACGTGCGGACGGGGGAATGGAGCCGAGGGGCTCTACCAGGCATTTGCCGAAGCGATTGAGCGCAGTGGCATGAATGTGGTGTTGGCGCCGGTCGGTTGCTTCGGAGCGTGCTGTCAGGAACCGCTAGTGAATATTCGTCTGCCAGGAAACCCGTTATTAATGTTGCGGAGGGTGCAAGCTAATGATGCAAGTCGAATTCTGCATGACATGCAGACCGGCAGAATCGATCCGGACCTGATCTACTGCAAGATTGAAGAGTGGGATCACATCACGGGGCGGCTGAAATACGGACCGGGATATCCGGGCGTGGCGACGTGGGATGAAAAGCCATTTTTCAAGGGGCAGAAGAAGATCGTCCTGCGGAATTGCGGCATTATCAATCCTGACGACATCGAAGAGTACATTGCGATCGGAGGTTACCAGGCGCTCTATAAAGTGCTGATCGATGGACGACCGGAGGGCGTGATCGAACAGATCAAGGCGTCGAAACTACGGGGCCGGGGCGGAGCGGGCTATCTCACCGGGAACAAATGGGAATTCCTGGCCAAGGCCAAGACCGAACCGAAGTACATCATCTGCAACGCCGACGAAGGCGACCCCGGCGCGTACATGAACCGCAACGAGATCGAAAGCGATCCGCATTCGCTGCTGGAAGGAATGATTATCGGCGGATACGTGATGGGTGCGACCGAAGGGATCATTTACGTGCGCGCGGAGTATCCATTGGCAGTGCACCGCTTGAATCGCGCGCTGGAGCAGGCGAGAGACTACGGGATGCTTGGCGAGAATATCCTGGGACGCGGCTTCAAGTTTGAGATTGCGCTGGTGGAAGGGGCAGGCGCATTTGTTTGCGGCGAAGAGACGGCCTTGATTGCCTCGCTGGAAGGTGAAGCGGGCAGACCACGACCGCGTCCGCCGTTCCCGGCGCAGAAGGGTTTGTGGGGCAAGCCTACGAACATCAACAATGTGGAGACCTGGTACAACATTGCTCCGATCGTTATGCGCGGACCCGCGTGGTTCACGGAAACGGGCAGCCCGAAGAGCGCTGGCACGAAGGTATTTTCGCTGGTAGGGAAAGTGAAGAGCACCGGTCTGGTGGAAATGCCACTGGGAACCTCGCTAAAGACGTTTGTGTATGACATCGGCGAAGGAGCAGCGAGCGGCCGCAGTGTAAAAGCGGTGCAGACGGGCGGGCCATCGGGCGGGTGCATCCCGCATGAGATGTTCGACACGCCGGTGGATTACGAAAATCTTGCGCAGCTTGGCTCGATCATGGGATCGGGCGGCATGGTGGTGATGGATGAAGACAATTGCATGGTGGACGTTGCACGGTACTTCATCGAGTTTACGCATTCCGAATCCTGCGGGAAGTGCATTCCTTGCCGGGTGGGATTAAACAAATGCCTGCGGATCTTGAATCGGGTGACCGAAGGAGCCGGCAGGACGCAACACCTGGAGTTGTTGGACGAATTGAGCCGCTACATTCGGGAATGCTCGCTTTGCGGGCTAGGGCAAACGGCTCCGAATCCGGTTCTCACGACCCTTCGTCACTTCCGGAATGAATTTGAGGACCATATCCTTGCGCACCGTTGTGCGGCAGGGGTGTGCGAGGAATTAGCACTTTCGCCGTGTGAAAACAGCTGCCCGCTGCACATGAACATTCCGCGATACTTACAACTCTACAAAGAGGGCCGGCTCCAGGAAGCGTTCTTGTCTGTGATTATGGACAATCCCCTGCCCGCTTCGACCGGGCGCGTGTGCCAGCATCCGTGCGACAGCAGGTGCCGGCGCCAAGCGGTGGATCAGTCTGTAAATATGCGGGAAGTGCACCGGTATATCGCTGACAGCATCTTTGAGTCTGCAGGTTACGAAGACACGGTGAAGACCATCCTCGGGCGCAAGCTGGAATCAACAGGCAGGAAGGTGGCGATCACCGGGGCGGGTCCGGCAGGACTGACAGCCGCGTTTTACCTGGCGATGCTGGGCCACGACGTAACCGTCTACGACAGTAAATCGGAAGCGGGAGGGATGCTGCGTTTTGCGCTTCCAGAATACAGACTGCCAAAGTGCAGTCTGCGACGTGAGATCGAGTTGATCGAGCGGCTGGGCGTGAAGTTTGTCTTCAATTCGCGCGTGGGTTTCGATATTCCACTGAACGAGCTGGACGATCGCTTCGACATGATCTTCCTGGCGATTGGCACTTGGAAGGAATCTTGGGTCTACCAGCCGGGAACAGAGCTCGAAGGCGTCTTTCCTGCGCTGAACTTCCTGGAAGCCGTGGCCCGCGGTCAAAATGTGTCGATCGGACGGAAGGTGGTGGTCATCGGAGGCGGAAATGCCGCCATCGATTCCGCTCGGACCGCGCTCCGCAAAGGAGCGGAGGTCACCGTCTTTTACCGCCGGGAACGAAAAGATATGCCAGCAATCGAAGAAGAGACGGAAGCGGCACGGGAAGAGGGAGCAAAGTTTGTGTTCCTGACTGCTCCTCACCGAGTGATTGGCGACAGCAAGGGTCAAGTCAAAGGTATCGAAATTGTTAAAACGCGGCTGGGTGAATACGACTCGTCAGGACGTAGAAAACCGGTGCTGACCGATGAGATTCAGCGTGTGGAGTGCAATTCGGTGATCTTTGCCATCGGTGAATCCGTGGACCTGGATTTTGTGAGGGCTTCGGGACTGACGATGAAAGAGAACGGCACAATTGAGGTGGACCGCTATTCCCTGGAGACAAGCCGCGCGCGGTTCTACGCGGGGGGTGATGTGGTAACGGGCGCATCGAATGTTTCCAATGCCATGGCCTACGGCAAGCAGGCAGCGCGAAACATCGACCGCCAACTGATGGAGATGGATCGATGGAGTAGCTTGTTCCCCGAGTTTGTCTACCTCAATCAGCCATCATCCGAGCCGAGTCCCCACCGGCGCCACACCGGCCAAGCAATTGCGGCGGGGCAGCGCGCGCACTCTTATGCGGAAGTCGTAAACGGCCTGACGCAGGAAGATGCCCACGACGAAGCGTGCCGCTGCTTGCGATGCGACGTGAAAACAGTGAACGTGAGTTGAGAAGGAGCGAGCCGTGACTGCGAAGAGATTATCCATACGGATTGACGGGCAGTTGATCAGCGCTCTGGAAGGGCAAACGATACTGGAAGCGGCCACGAGTAACGGCAAGTCTATCCCCACACTGTGCGCATTTGCTGGACTTACCCCTGTTGGTGCATGCCGAATCTGCCTGGTGGAAGTTTCCGGCAGCGATCGGCTGTTCCCCGCCTGCACGACCCCGATTCAAGACGGAATGTCTGTGACCACGAACTCGCCGAAACTGGCTCGCTACCGACGCATGTCTGTGGAGTTGCTGCTAATCGAAAGAAATCATTTTTGTGCCGTCTGTGTTTCCAATGGGCATTGCGAACTACAAACGATGGCGACAGCCATGGGGATCGACACCGTTGGTTTTGCATATAACTACCCGCATTGGGGAGTGGATCAGACGCATCCGCGGTACCTGCTGGACCACCACCGGTGCATTCTTTGCACCCGGTGCGTGCGTGTTTGTGCGGAACTGGAAGGAGCACACGTATGGGAGCTGACTTCGCGAGGTATTCATGCCCACATCGTGAGCGACATGAATGAAGCGTGGGGGAATTCCAGCAACTGCACGAGTTGCGGCAAATGCGTGCAGGTGTGCCCAACGGGAGCTCTAGCGGAAAAGGGCTGGGCCGTGGAACGAATGGTGAAGAAACCGACCGTGGTTACTTCCCTGGTGGAAAAAAGAGGGGTGCCGGCATGAAAAAAGTGAAAGTGGCAACCGTGTGGCTGGACGGATGTTCGGGCTGCCACATGTCGCTGCTGGATATGGACGCAGCGGTGATCTCGCTTGGGCGGAAGATCGACCTGGTCTATGGACCGCTCGTGGATGCCCAGGAATTCCCCGAAGAAGTAGACGTGACATTGGTGGAGGGCGCCGTCAGTTCGCAAGATGATCTGGACAAGCTCCAAAAGATTCGCCAGCACAGTCACATACTGATTTCCTTGGGAGATTGCGCAATCACGGGAAACGTCCCCGCGATGAGGAATTTCCTGTCGACGAACAAGCTTTTGCAGCAGATTTACGTGGAGAGAGCGGACCAGAACAAAGTGATCCCCAAGGAAGGGGTTCCCCCGCTGCTGAAGCACGCGCGCCCATTGCGCGAGTACGTGAAAGTGGACTACTTCCTGCCGGGGTGCCCTCCGCCTTCAAAAACGATTCTTAACACCATCAGCGATCTGTTGGAGGGGCGAAAGCCTGCGGCAAATCCGAATGTGAAATTCGGATAAGGAGCCAGTCATGAAGCGCATCACGATCGAGCACGTGACCAGGATCGAAGGCCACGCGAAGATCACGATACAACTGGACGAACAAGGGCACGTTTCGGGGACAGAGTTTCATGTTACCCAGGTGCGTGGGTTCGAGAAATTCACCGAGGGGCGTCCATTTTATGAGATGCCCGGTATCACGGCGCGGATTTGCGGAATCTGCCCGATCAGCCATTCGCTGGCCTCGTCGAAGGCGTGCGATGCGATCATGGCCGTGCGCGTGCTGCCGGCTGCCAGGAAACTGCGCGAGCTGATCCATTTTGCGCAGATGGTGCAGTCTCATGCGCTTAGCTTTTTCTACCTTTCGGCGCCAGACTTTCTGCTGGGGATGGATTCCGATCCCGCAACGCGTAATGTCCTGGGCGTAATTGCAGCGCATCCGGAACTGGCACGCGACGGTATCGATCTGCGCAAATTCGGTCTCCAGGTGGTGGAAGGTCTTGCGCAGGAACGTGTGCATTCGTCCTGGATAGTCCCCGGCGGAGTGGCGACACCTCTGACGGAACACAATAGAGACCATATTCTTGCTGAACTTCCCAAGGCCAAAGCAATTGCGGATCGGACACTCCAATTCTTCAAAGGGGCGTTGGACAACTACAGAGAAGAAATCGAGTTCTTTGGCTCCATCCCCAGCATGTACGCGGGACTCGTAGACAGCAAAGGGCGACTGCAACTTTATGACGGCAATCTGCGCTTCCGCAAAGCGACGGGCGAAATCGCGGAGGACCAGATCGAGCCGGAGGCCTATAGGGAGTGGATTGGCGAAGCCAGCCTGCGCGAGTCGTATCTGAAGGCGCCCTATTTTAGGCCGCTGGGATTCCCGGCTGGAGTTTACCGCGTTGGACCGCTCGGGCGATTGAACACTGCAGACAGTTGTGGGACACCGAAAGCCGACCAGGAATTAAAGGAATTCCGCCAGCGATTCGGAACCGTTGCGCATAGCGCTTTCCTCTATCACTATGCACGACTGATTGAAGTGACCTATGCGTTGGAACGCATGGAAGTGCTGCTAGCCGATCCGCAGATACTTGAGACTCACGTGCGCGCCGTCGCGGGCGTAAACATGAACGAAGGAGTGGGGATTATCGAAGCTCCGCGGGGAACGTTGATTCATCATTACAAAGTGAATGAAGATGGGGCGATCACCTGGGCAAACTTGATTGTTGCGACAGGGCACAACAATTTGGCCATCGGCAAGAGCATACAGCAAGTGAGCGAGCATTTCATCGACGGCAACAAGCTGAGCGAAGGAATGGTGAACCGCGTTTCGGCAGTTGTGCGCGCATACGATCCGTGTCTGAGTTGTTCAACACACGCCAATGGATTACTGGCACTGAACATCCGGCTCGTGGATTACGATGGGAATTTGCTGGACGAACTGCGCACCGAGTAAGGAGGGTTCAACCACAAAGTGCACTTAAGAATAGCGTTTCCCCCGCCGATTAGTGCGAGGAGACGGCAGACTCACGAAGCACACCCGCGTCGCCCCGTTCGCGAGCCATATACTGGTCGTAAATCCACTGATAGGTCTTTTCCAACCCGGCACGCAACGTGGTGTCTGGCTCCCAGCGAAGGAGTTTCTGAATCAAGGAATTGTCGCTGTTACGACCATTCACCCCTTTGGGTGCGTCGAGGTCGTATTTCCGCTTGAGTTTAATTCCTGCAATTTCTTCGGCAAGATCGACCAGTTGATTGATTGTGACGGCCTCACTCGAGCCGAGATTGATCGGCTCCAGAATGTCAGAGTTCAAGATGAGGTCTACGCCCTTGATGCAGTCATCAATGTACATGAAACTGCGGGTTTGCGTTCCACTGCCCCAGATTTCAATTTCGTGCCGGCCAGAAACCTTTGCTTCAATAACCTTTCGACAGATGGCTGCGGGAGCCTTCTCGCGCCCTCCGTACCAGGTGCCCCAGGGACCATAGACATTGTGAAAACGGGCGACGCGCGTGGTCAGGCCAAAATCCTCGCGGAAATGCCGGCACATGCGTTCGGAAAAGAGTTTTTCCCAGCCATAGCCGTCTTCGGCCAGCGCAGGATAGGCGTCTTCTTCTTTCAGAGAGGGAGCCTCAAAGGTCTGCTGCTTATCCGCATTGTAGACACACGCAGATGAGGAATAGAAATAGCGAGCAACGGCGAATTTCTGTGCAGCTTGCAGCATGTGGGTGTTGATCAGAACGGAAAGCATGCAGAGCGCTTTGTTGTGCTCAATGAAGCCCATGCCACCCATGTTGGCGGCGAAATTGTAGATCGCCGCAGCGCCCTTGGCGGCAATCTCGCAGTTTTCGCGGAGGTTGAGGTCCAGAGAGTGGTTCTCGACATCGTGGAATCGTTGATACCACTGTTCGAAAGGCTTACAGTCAATCGCTCGAATGTGTTTATAGCCGGCGCGGCGAAGGTGAGACACCATCGCTCCGCCGATGAATCCGCCCGCTCCTGTCACCGCGATCAACTTCGAAGTGTCCTGGTGCATCCGCGCTCCTTCACGAACCAGTACGGTACCGAAATCTGATCCTGAACGGGTTATGGTTCGGATCCGATGGCAGGGCGAGTCGAATACCATTCTATCCCATGCGGGCAGGTCCGAAACCTATTTCAGTTCGATGAGCGCAAGGCCCTGTGGTTCCAAGGTTAGGGATAACTCGCCGTTGTTCAGGGTGCGCAGCGAGGCAGCGGGCAAGCCGGCTGCTTTGCGAAGATCCTGGAGTTGCGCCTGAGTAGGGTATGGCGGGCGGCCCATTTTGTCGTAGGCCGGCAGCGGAGATCCGTGATCACGGTCGATGATCGTGACGGAAGCAACCTGTCTTCCGGAGAGTTTAGTGAACTGCAAAACGAAATCTTTCGCGGAGCCGGTCTCTCCCGGAGAAACAATATTCCAGACAGCCAGAGCAACGGAACCGTTCTTTCTTCGGGTGACGAGCACAGAATCACTTTTCGTATCCAGGCGCGCGTCGCCGAGGCGATGGAGAAGCGTGAAGGCATTGAAAGCCGGTTTGGGAATGTTTCCGGCAGCAAACAGACCAAATCCGCCATAAAAGGGTTGCTTGACGACTCCCTGCTCCTCGAAAACATCGGAAAACGTCCAGTAGCTCATGATATTCACCAGGCCGTCGCACTGGCGGATGGTGTCCGCCATCCACGGGCCCATATAGGCGGAGTCCGTGACGCCGGGTTCGTTGGCGTAACTGGCGTTGAACTCACTCCAGATGAGCGGCAGGCCGGGGCGACCTGAATTCTGGATCTGCTCATGGACCTTTTTTACGGCGCGGCACACCATCCGGCTGCGCGGAATGTTCTCGTCGGTGCCAAACACGTCTTTGGCGGAATCGTTTCCATAAACGTGGGTGGAAACAAAATCGAGAGGGACGTTTTCGTCGGTGGCGTGTGAGATCATGCGATCGACCCATGCGGCCTGCGCGGTGGAAGGGCCGCCAACCCGCAATTTGCTGCTCGCTTTTTTCAATGCGCGTACGGTGTGGTCATACAGCTGGAAATAGGTAGCCTCTTTCGGATCGCCCGCCCAAAAATCAATATTAGGTTCGTTCCAGATCTCGAAATACCATTTGGCAACCTCGTCTTCACCATAACGTGCGACCAGATGACGCGCGAACTGTTCGATCAGTACATCCCATTTGTCCCACTCCTTTGGCGGCGCGACATTCTGTTTGTACCAGAAGGGATGCAGGGCATCGGGGTTGGAGCTGAGTTTTTTCGGCATGAAGCTCAGCTCCACGAACGGCTTTACTCCGTTTGCGAGCAGCCCATCGTAGATCTGATCGACGTAGGAAAAATTGAACACCGGATGGCCGTCAGCGTCTTCGTCGTAAACGCCAACTTCATCATGAAAAATCGCGTGAAAGCGGACGTACTCGAAATTAGTGACGCGCTTGGTCTCACGAAGGTCGGCGCGGTAGCTCTCTCTGAGTGTCAAGATGGCGCGTCCCGAACCGAACATCTGCTCCCAGAAATGCGGAAATGGACGGGAGGAAGCAGTCGTGTCGACTTCGATAACTTCCCTGGAGCTGGGTGCCTGGGCCTGAGCGGCGGATGCCAGCAGTCCAAGCGTCGCCAAGGCGAAGAGCACAGGGCAGACCAGCGGCTTCAAACGTGAACGAGACATGGTATGGCTCCCGATTGGATTCGAAGTTACGATTCCCTGCTCTATTTCCTGTATCGTCAGCAAGTCTAGCAGACGATGGAATAGATAAAACCGGGAAATCCTGAGGATGTCTCTTGAATTGTATACATCCGAAGACCCGATCGCCATTCGAAGCCGGTGTCGTGCGGCTGCTAGATTAGAGCGGAAGCAGGAGGCGTGCCTTGCAGCCTCGGCGGTCGGTTCTGTTCTCCAGAGTCAAGGATCCACCGTGGGCTTCTGCGATCTGGCGGCTGAGGACAAGGCCAATTCCAGATCCGCCAGGTTTGGTAGTGAAGAACGGAACGAAGAGATTGGTTGTGTTCGAGATTCCCTGCCCCTCATCGAGGATCTGGAGTTCCAGATGCACGGGCGTGCGAAGCCATTCGATGCGCACTTTCCCTTTGGTTTCTGAAGCGGCGTCGGCTGCGTTGCGGATCAGGTTGATCAGGAGTTGCTCGATTTGGTCGCGATCTGCGCGGATAGTCATCGCAGGACCACCTGCCAGTTCCACTGGTACGCGGCGTTCCAAGATGGCTACGCGACGGACGAGTTCGGCGAACTCCACAGAAACCAGAGACGGCTGGGGTAACCTAGCCAGTTGCGTGTAGGCAGCCATAAAGCGCCCCAAGGCTTCCGTGCGAGAACGGATAATGGCAAGCCCCTGGCGGAGGTCAGCAAAAATGGAGCCCTCCCCCTTGGCTGTCTCCGCGCGTTGAAGGCCGGTCTCCAGGCTTTGCGCAACCGATTGGATTGGCGCCAGCGAATTATTCAATTCGTGTCCGATTACGCGAATGAGCCGTTGCCAGGCTTGGCGTTCCTCCTCGCGAAGAGCGCGGCTCAGGTCCGTCAGAACAACAAGATGATGGGGTGAGCCGCCTTGCCGGAATGACCCACGACGCATCCCCCAGCGCCCCGCGGCTCCCGGAAAACTTAGCTCCATGGTGCGGGCCGGCTCTCCTTCCAGGCAGACGGCCAAACCAAGCTCCGAGGCAGAAAGCCCAAGCGAGCGCTCCGAAGCACGGGCCAGGAGTCGTTCTCCCGCACGGTTAACAAGCTTCAATTGGTCCTGGCTATTGAACGTGAACACGGCTACATCAATCTCTTCCATTACCGTTCGCAGGAGTGCTGTCGCTTCCAGAGCGCCCAACCGCTGCTCGCGCAGGGTCTCGCTGAGAGTGTTCACTTCGATCATCACTTCGCCCATGGCATCGTCGGTCCGGGCGCCGCGGCCACGCAGAGAGAAATCTTCTTCGCGCATGGCGGCAAGGAGATTGGAAAGGGTTTGCAGGGAAAAGATCACGCGATGCTGCAGGGAAATGGCGAATCCAAACCACAGTCCGAGGATGAGCATCGTGAACGTCCAGGCGGTCTGAGAGCTATAGGGACCGAACCAAAGCAGGACAAGCGCCACAAGTGTTCCTGGGAGTCCAGTGGCTAGCGCAAGAAATTGAATGCGGCGTTCGTAGGTGAGGGGTTTCATTCCAAGCCGAATTTTTCGAGTCGGCGGTAGAGAGCGCTGCGGCTAAGACCCAAGGCATTGGCAGCCTGGCTGACGTTGCCGCCGTGCCTGGCCAGCATACGCTGGATGAGATGTTTTTCAACCTCCTCGAGGTTCATATCCTCAAGTCGCAGAGTGCCACCAGGAGCGGCGGCGCGCAATCCCAGATCAAGACTGCGAATCAGCGGACCGGCAGAGAGAAGGACAGCGCGTTCGATCGAGTGATCCAGTTCACGAACATTCCCGGGCCAGGGGTGCTCGCGAAGCGACTGCATGGCAGCAGCATCAAAGCCGGAAATTTTCTTGCGGTAGCGTTCGGTATAGACGCGCAAAAAATGATGAGCGAGAAGTCCGATGTCGCGCTGGCGATCGCGCAGGTTCGGAAGGCGGATCTCGATGGTGTTAAGGCGGAAGAGCAGATCCTCGCGAAAACGGCCGGCGGCAACTTCCGCGTTCACGTCCACGTTGGTGGCCGCGAGCACGCGTACGTTCACTCGCCGGGTATGCGAAGAACCTACCCTTTCGAATTCTCCCGTTTCCAGCACGCGCAGGAGTTTGGACTGGAGATTGAGGGGCACGTTGGCAATTTCGTCGAGGAACAGCGTGCCGCCGTCGGCAAATTCGAATCGGCCGATGCGATCCGTACGCGCATCGGTGAACGCGCCCTTCATGTGGCCAAATAGCTCGCTCTCAAATACCCCTTCGGACAAACCACCGGCATTGACGGTAACCATTGGGCGACTGGAGCGCTCGGAAAGCGCATGGAGGGTCCGGGCAATAACTTCCTTGCCTGTGCCGTGTTCCCCAGTGATAAGGACGTTGGCGTCGGAAGGCCCGATGCGCGAAATGAGATTCAGGACGGGCTGCATAGCTTCCGATTCCGCGATGAGCGTGGGACGAGATTCGACGCTAAGAAGCCGATTTTCCGCTTCAAGACGATTGGCACGGCGCAAAGCCTGGCGCAGATCGATTTGCGTCCGCAGAATACTGAGGAGGCGGGCATTCTCCCATGGCTTTTGGAGAAAATCGCGCGCACCCAGACGCATGGCTTCCACAGCCAGTTCCACGCTGCTCCAGGCAGTCATCACGATCACCGGAAGGGTGCTGTCGACTTTCTGGATGGCGGTCAGGAGATCCAGACCTTCGCGGCCGGAAGTGGTGTCGCGCGTGTAGTTCAAATCCATTAGGACGGCGTCAAATTCACGTGCTTCGATGGCCAGGAGAGCTTCGGACGGAGATGCGGCGGCGTAGGTTTCGAATCCCTCATTTTTCAGGAGCAGCCGCAAGGATTCACGAATGTCGGATTGATCGTCAGCGAGAAGAATGCGGTGTCGGTGCGCAGTGTCAATTTTCATAGAGAGTTGGAGTTACGAACATTTTACAGTGGATTCCCAAGGACAGGCAGTTGTTTGGTGATATCTTCTCGCTCCAAGCTTCGCGCATATTGGCGTGCGCCAAGCAACCCTCCTATTCATATCTCAATGCCACTAGGGGATCGACCTTGGTAGCTCGGCGCGCCGGAATGTAACAAGCGAGCAGGGCTACGCCCAACAGAAAGAGTGCAGCCGCAACAATCGCAAGCGGATCGGTTGCCTGGACACCAAACAGGACGCTGGCAATCGCTTGACGGAGAGCAATCGCACCCAGAATACCCGCAACTGCGCCAGTCAGGGCCAGGCGTCCGCCGTCGCGAAGCACGAGATGCAGGACAGACCCCGGACGAGCACCTAGCGCCATGCGAATACCGAACTCGTGCGTTCTTTGCGACGCAGCAAAAGAGATGACGCCGTAGATTCCGACGGTCGCGAGCACTACGGCTAAAGCAGCAAACACAGAGACTAGCACCATCATGAAGCGCTGTTGGGCCAACGAACGACCGAGAACCTGCTCTAAAGATAGGATGCGGCCAATGGGAATACTCGAGTCGGTTTCGTGAATGACCGCGTTGACTTCGTTCGTGAGGAGACCCGGATCACCGGAGGCGCGAACAAGAATGTGCGTGGGAAACCACACATCGTATCCGAGAAGGAGGCCAAACTTCGCCTGCGACGCGGGAAGGAAAACGGTTGGACCCTCGGAAAGATCGACGTGGGACTTCACGTCATTAACGACACCCACGATGCGGCGAGGAGGATGCTCTTGGCCCATTTGCACCGAAGCGGCGGATGGGTCGGAGTCGTTGAGAATCTTCCGGACAAAGGCCTGATTCACGATGACGACAGGCGGTGAGTTCTCTGTATCGGCAGGCGAGAAATCCCGACCACTTTTGATCGCCACGCGAAGAGTCTGAAAGTAGTCCGGAGTGACCACGCGACAGTCTATCGAACCGTAGGAGCTTCCGTTCACGCTGACACCGAGATTGCCGCCACGCTCGAGCGGTTGGCCCAGCGAAACCGCAGTCGCTTGCTGAAAACCGGGAAGCCGTTTGAGACGCGCAGTGAGGTGGTTGTAGAACGCGGTCAATTCACCGGAAGAGTGGATACGGGAACCGGTAAGCCAGATCTCGGCAGATAGCACGCCGGAGGGCTGAAATCCAGGGTCCACGCGCAAAAGATTTAGAAAGGATTGTCCAAGGAGACATGCGCCAATAAGCAGAATGAGCGAGACTGCAATCTCCACCACCACCAGGGCACCGCGAAATCGTCGGCTGCGGTGGCTGCCCGAAGCTTGCGTGCTGCTTTCCTTCAACATGAGGTTGACGTCGGCCTTTGCAGCGTGAATAGCAGGCACCATCCCTGCGAGGCTGCCAGCGAGAACGGTAACGGCTAGCGCAAAGAGAAAAGCCCAACCATCCACACGAATCTCGGATACGCGCGGTAATTGGACGGGGGCGAAGCGCAGGAGCCAATACAGAGCAATCCTAGCCAGTAGGAATCCGCAGAAGCCCCCGAGCGCAGCGAGAAGCAGGCTCTCGGAAAGGAATTGGCGGATGAGCCTGCCACGACTTGCTCCCATTGCGGCGCGGACGGCAAGTTCCTTAATGCGGGCGGCACCGTGCGCAACAAGCAGATTAGAGATATTGGCGCAGGCAATAAGCAGAACGAAGCCAACTGCAGCTAGAAGAATCCAGAGATAGGTTCCGACGTTGGTGTCGGTAGTCAATACTTTTTGGACGGAACTGAGCGCGAGTGACTGCCGCCTCGCCTCTCCTTCAAGATACTGCTGGCGGAAGGGGTCGGTGAGGCCATCGAGCTGCGAGGAAGCCTGGGCGAGAGTCATCGCCGGGTTGATGCGCGCAACGACAGCCAGGTTTTCGCCGGAGCCGACAGATTCCGCCACGGGAGCCAGCGTGGTCCACAGTTCGACGTGGAATAGATCGCCAAACGCAGGAGGTACCCAATCGAGTTGGATGTCAGATGAGGAAGCGGGCATCACGCCAATGACCTGGTACGGACTTCCATTTAGGTGAATTGTCTTTCCGATGACGGAAGGGTCCGCGGCGAATTGGTGTTGCCACAAGCTGTTACTCAGGATTACAACGCGCGCACTCGGGTCGCGATCCTCGTCGGAGCTAAAAGCCCGGCCCAGGATAGGATTCGATTCCAGGACCCGGAAATAGTCCGAAGAGACGTGCATGGCGCTGACACGTTGTGCCTCACTCCCCGTGGACATATTGAATCCCACATGAGTGAAGGCTGCAATTGCCGAGGTCCATCGGCTATGCTCCTGAACATAGCGAAACTCATTGTAGGTAAAGTTGTCTTCGCTGATTTCGCCGTGAGAGTTCAGCGTCACCTGCGCGACTTGCCTGGCTTCGGGTACCGCGAGTGGGCGAATCAAAACACCATAGATGACGCTGAAGATGGCGGTGTTGGCGCCGATGCCTAGCGCGAGGGTGAGGACAGCCACGGCGGTGAAGCCCGGGGACTTCACCAGCATGCGAAAGGCGTAGCGAAGATCCTGCAAGAGCGTTTGCACAACCAACTCCTATTCGTATCGCAAGGCTACAAGTGGATCGACACGCGTTGCACGATAGGCGGGGATCAGACACGCGGCCAGCGCAACTCCCAACAAAAGAAGCATCACGCCGCCGAAGGTAAGCGGATCGCTCGGACTGATCCCAACCAACAGGCTTGAAATCGCCCGCGCGCCAGCAAACGAAATCACTAATCCAGCGGCAATTCCCAGAGCGATCATGATCAGGCTTCGCGATAGAACCATTTTCAGGACGTCGCGAGATTCGGCTCCGAGCGCCATGCGAATTCCAATCTCATGCGTGCGCTGTGCAGCGGCGTAAGAAACGACGCTGTAAACGCCAACGACAGCCAGGATCAGACCCAACAAACCCATGGTGCCGCTTAACTGCGCGCCCAACCGGAAGAACAGATAACCGTTCAGGCCCTGGAGCTCTTGATCCATGGTTTTAACGGTGGCAGGAAGACCGGGAGCGAGTTCGCGAATGGTGGAAGCAATCTGTAGTTCCAGGTTTTCCGGCGGCAAGGAAGTACGTACCTGGATGTTGCGCAAGGGCATGTAGTCCTGCGCGAGAGGTTTATAAAAAAAGGGCGTGGGGTCTTCAACAATTCCCTTGTATTTGCCGTCCTGCACAACGCCAATCACTTCGAACTCCGCCCACTTGTGATCGCTGTCTTTACTCTTGAATCTTCGGCCGAGCGCGTCCTGGTTGGGCCAGAATTTCTTGGCCATCGTTTCATTCACGACCGCAACAAGGGGCGCGTCTTCAGTGTCGGCGTTAGTGAAGGTGCGTCCGCGCTTGAGAGGGATTCGCAACGTTTCGAAGTAACCTGGCGAGACCGAGTTGTCAAAGACGTTAGGCGGAATCTGTCCGGGTTCCATGGGGTGCTCGTCCACAATGACTTCGTCCTGGGAACTGATAAGTCCCATGGGAACAGAAAAGGCCTGGGCCACCGATACGACTCCTGGAAGAGCCTTGATTCGCTCCTCGGCGCCGCGGAAAAACTCTTTGCCCTGCGCCTCCTGATAACCGATTTGGTGGATATCCACAGAAACGTTGATGACGTGATCCTGGTCGAAGCCAAGGTACATTTTTTCGGCTTTGCCGAGGCTGCGCACAAACAAACCCGCCACGACAAGGAGGAGCAGCGAACCAGCAAGCTGCGCGACGACCAAAGTGCTGCGCATTAAATTCCGCTGGCGCCCCTCAGAGGCACCTCGCCCACCCTCGCGCAACACACTGTTCACGTCGGTCTTGGCCAAGGGAAGGGCCGGAATGATTCCAACCACGATCGAGGCGAGCAAAACCACGATTATTGTAAAGAAGAAAACACGAGCATCGGGTTGAAAATTGAATTCAACAGGCAGGTCGGTACCGAGTGGCAGAGAACTGAGGAAGCTCGAAGCCCACCAACCTAGCATTAAACCGCCCGTACCACCCAGGATGGCAAGCAACAAACTTTCGGTCAGGCTCTGGCGGACCAAACGTCCCCACCCAGCACCAATGGCAGTGCGGATGGCCATTTCGCGCTGACGCGCGGTGGCTCGCACCAACATAATGTTGGCGATATTAAAGCAAGCAACCAGAAGCACGAGGACCGCGAGAACGCTAAACGCCAGGGAAACCATGGGAATTGTGTTGTCTGGATCGGGCTCCGGGCGAGCGAGTCTCTCCGGAAACGCGCTGATGCGAAGTCCCTTATCGGTTTCTGGGTGCAGCTCGGCGAGGCGCTGCGCTACTACTTGGAGTGAGGCATTCGCCTGTTTCAAGTCAACACCGGGCTTCAAACGCCCTCGCACCTGCAGGGAGCGTTCGTCGCGGTGCGTCCACATTTCTTCGACCGGGGAATTCCCGCCCAAGCCCGCAACGGCGCTCAGCGGAACGTAGCCATCCATATTCATGAAGGAGTACATTCCCGGGAAGCCCTTGGGCGTGACTCCTAGGATGGTTAGTGCGTGGCCGTCCATTTCCACTTGTTTGCCGATTACACTCTTGTCGCCGCCGAAACGCTTCTGCCAATAGTTGTATCCCAGCACAAGGACAGGATCGGCGCCGGGTTTCTGCCCTTCACTGGGAAGAATCAGCCGTCCCAACGCAGGCTGAATTCCCGCCGTGGTGAAGTAGTTTCCCGTGACGCGGCTGATGACACAGTGGTCGCCTTTGCCATCGACGGATAGTCCGACGAGGGAAACTCTGAAGGCGAGGATATCGCTGAACGCATTCATTTGATTTTGAATGTCCTGGTAATCGGGATAGGAAAAAAGTTGGAAGCCCTGGGTACCCTCTTGTTGCGCACCCAGAACGGTAATCTGGTCCGGGTGGGGGACGGGCATCGGACGGAGAAGCATTCCGTTGATCACGCTGAAGACCGTGGCGTTCACACCGATTCCGAGAGCAAGCGTGATCACGGCAACCGCGGCGAAGCCGGGAGACTTCGCGAGCATGCGAACAGCGTAGCGGAGATCTTGCCAGAGCGATTGCATGAGAATCCTCCTATTCGTAACGCAGCGCGACAAGCGGATCTACCCGTGTGGCCGCCCGCGCCGGTATAAAGCAAGCAAAGAGCACCACGACGACCAACAGTGCGGCGCCGCCGAAGAAGCTGACAAAATCGTTCGATCGAACGCCATACAACAAGCTTGAGAGCAGTCGGGCCAACGCAAACGACATGGGCAAGCCGATCACCAGACCCAAGGAGAGAAGCTTCAGACCATTCGCGACGAACATGCGCAAGACATCTCTCTGGCTAGCTCCCAGTGCCATGCGAATTCCAGTTTCATGCTTGCGTTGCACGACAGAAAACGCCATCACGCCAGAAACACCCACGGCGGAGAGCACAAGCGCCATGAGCCCAATCACTCCCATGATTACCGCCACATAGGAGAGCCCCAGGAGCTGATTGGAGATAACGCGATTAAGCGGAAGGACCTCGTAGATGGGCTGCTCGGGATCGACGTTCCCGATCGCAGCGCGGAGCAGGGGAAGCAGGGCCTGGGGGTCGGCGGTGCTGCGCACTGTGACATAGGCATTGGAAGCCGGCCGCTGGCGGAACGGGAAGTAGATTGTGGGAAGAACGTCGTGTCGCCAGGGATCATAGTTGACCTCGGCAACAACCCCGACGATTGTCGACCACGAATCCTTAGAGTCTTCCTCTCCCCATTTGATGCGCTGACCGATGGCACTTCGGCCGGGCCAAAATCGTTTGGCAAGCGATTCGCTCACGATTGCCACCGGCGGTGCATCCGCTGCATCCCGGTCGTCGAACTCGCGTCCTTCCACCAAGGGAACACGAAGCAACTGAAAGTAGGCCGGGCTGATGTGGTTGTAATTGGAGGAGTGAAATTCGCCGAGCTGTGTAGGCTGGCCTTCGACGCTAAAGGCAACAGGGTCGCCACCAGAAAAGGGCACGCGAAGAGCCGTGGCCGCCGACTGCACACCGGAACTGTGATTCAACTGTTCCGTCACAGTTTCAAAAAAAGTCGCACGTTGTTGGGGCGTCGCATAACGAGAGGCTGGCAAGGCCACACGGAAGGTGAGAACCGCTTCCGGATCGAACTTAAAGTTGAGGCCAAAGAGCGTTTGAACGCCCTTGACCATGAGAATGGCACCAACGAGAAGCACTAGCGAGAGAGCCACTTCAGCGACAACGAATGCGCTTCGGAGGCGCGTGCGGGAGGCGCTCGCGCCCGGGCCTCGGCCGGTCTTTTTTAAGGTCTCATTCAGATCGGCGCCAGTGCCATAAAACGCCGGGAAGAGGCCAGCAATGATTCCTGCAGCGAACGCAACAGCGAAAGTGTAAAGAAATACTCCAAAGTCCATTCGGACCTGATCCCAACCTGGGATGTAGCGCGCAATTTCCGGAGGCATATTGGCACGGATCATGGAAATCCACCAGGAGCCCAGGAGCACTCCCACAAGGACACCTCCCATCGCCAGAAGAACACTCTCGACCATCGTCTGGCGAATGAGGCGGGCGCGGCTGGCGCCCATCGCGGCGCGAATGGCGAATTCGTTCTGTCGCGCGGTACTCCGTGCCAAAAGCAGGTTTGCGACATTGGCGCATGCGATCAACAGCACAAAGCCCACCGCGCAAAGCATTAGGATGGTGTAGCCGCGGCCCAGGCCGGCGACAAAGTCTCCGATCAACTTCAATTGAACGCTCCACCCTGTTTCCGACGCGGGGAACGACGTACGCAAACGGTCCTGGATGGTGCGCATCTCCGCACTGGCCTGCACCAGGCTGATCCCTGGTTTTAACCTGCCAATGGGAGAAAGGTAGTGCCGAAAGCGGTGTGCTTTCTCCAGAGGAGTGAGCGCCATGGGGACCCAGAGTTCCGCACTGATGGGAAAGCGAACTTCATCCTTCATTACGCCTATGACTTGATGCGGCATCCCATCTAGGCGAACGGTACGGCCGACGATGCCGGGATCCGAACCGAACTGGCGGCGCCATAAGCCCGTGGACAAGATAACTTCGTTCTCCCGCCCGAGTTCATCCTCGCCACTGGCAAAGGTCCGGCCGAGGAGCGGAGTTGCGCGCAGTACGTCAAAAAAGTTCGCGGTTACGGCAAAACCCTGAGTTCTTACCGGCTCCCCAACGCCGGTGAGGTTGAGATTCAGCCAGTAGAAGGCACCGAGAGACTCAAACGAATGACTCTGTGCTCGCCAATCATAGAAATCCGGAGGAGACACTTCACTCCAACCTTCCGTCTGTCCAGGAGCCTGGTTCAAAACCATGACCAGGCGATTCACTTCCGGGAAGGAGATCGGGTTGCGCAAATAGTTGTTGGAAACGCTAAACATGGCAGTATTGCCGCCTATGCCCAGTCCCAGAGTGAGCACAGCAATTGCCGTGAAGCCAGGAGACTTCGCGAGCATGCGGAGCGCATAACGAATATCCTGTAGAATTCCCATCGTGGCGGCTCCTTGCCGTAACTCTGACATTTTGCTCGGGCTAAGGGAACGCTACTGTGCAGAGCCTGCGACTTCCGTTGGGGTCTCGGTTACTACCCAGCCATCGCGGAGGTTGATAATGCGATTGCCGTACGCCGCATTTTTCTCTGAGTGCGTAACCTGAATAATGGTGGTTCCCGCTTCATTGAGTCGCTTGAACAACTCCATGATTTCTTCGCCCTGGGCGGAATGAAGATTTCCGGTAGGTTCATCGGCAAGAATAAGCTTGGGATTTTGGATTACGGCACGAGCGACGCCGACCAGTTGCTGCTGTCCACCAGAAAGTTGGTTGGGAAAGAGATCCTTCTTGCCAACAATGTTAAAGCGATCGAGCGCATCGCAAACCAGACTGGAACGTTCCTTGTGGGGAATATTCTTGTAGGAGAGGGGTACTTCAAGATTTTCGTAGACCGTGAGCGTGTCAATCAGGTGGTAGCTCTGAAAAACGAAACCAATGTTGTACTTATGAAGTTCGTTGCGTTGTTTAACGCTGAGTTTATGAACTGGCCGTTCCGTAAAGAAATATTCGCCGTTCCAGGCACCGTCGAGCATGCCGATAATACTGAGCAATGTAGACTTCCCTGCGCCGGACGGTCCCATAATGGTGACAAATTCTCCAGGTTGGATGTCGAGATTAATGCGGCGCAAAACGAAGAATTTTTGCCCCCCAGCTTCGAAGGATTTTTCCAGATTCTTTAATTGAATGAGCGGCTGCACAGTTGCTCCTTTTTACTCATAACGAAGAGCGATGACCGGATCGACACGAGTTGCTCGACGGGCAGGCACATAACAGGCGGCGAGAGCAACGAGTAACAACAGCAGGGCGACGCCCGCATACGTCAGCGGATCTGAGGAGCTGACTCCGTAGAGCAGGCTGGACATGAACCGGGTGAGACCGAAGGCCACCATCAGTCCCAGCGCGATTCCAGCCACCGCAAGCTTCCCGCCGCCCCCGAGGATAAGCCGCACGATGTCCTGAGGTTTCGCACCAAGGGCCATCCGAATTCCAATTTCATTCGAGCGGCGGCTGACCACGTAGGAGATGACTCCGTAAATCCCGATGCATGCCAGCAGGAGAGCCGTTGCGGCGAATGCTCCAAGGAGAATCATCAAGAATCTACGAGACACGAGCGAATCGGCAATGATCTCTTCCATAGTTTGAGCGCCAAAGAGCACCTGTTCAGCGCTCATCTCCGCATTGGCGCGGCGTATGGAGTCGAAAAGTTTCGGCACCTTCCCGGAGGAGCGAACAAGCACTTGTCCACCCGCGGGCGCCATGGCAACGAAGGCGTCGGGCATCTGCATGCACGGGATATAAAGTTGCGCGCGAAGCGGTTGAGTGTCGTCCCGATCGAGACCCCATTGCTTCACATGACCGACCACGCCGACGATTTCGGCGGGTTGGTCAAATCTGTCGATGTGGATGCGCTTACCGATGGGAGTTTCGTCGGGAAAGTATTGGCGGGCGAGGACTTCGTCGACAACGACGACCAACGGCGAATGCTCCGTGTCCTGCGGGGTGAAGAATCGCCCCTGCTGCAAAGGGATGCCCATGATTCGCAGATAGTCGGACTCAACAATATAGTCGATGGCCCAATTCATATCATTTTCGCTGGCCGGCTTTGGCTGGCCCTCAAGCCAGAAGACTTGCTCGTCATCCTCGCCCATGGGAAGTGCACCCCACGTTTGCGAAATGCCTTCGACGCCCGGGAGTGCTGCGACCTTCCGATCGAATTCGCGAAACGCCGCGCGAATCCCTTCAGGATTGGACTTCATCATGGAAGGTGGGAGAGAGAATCCGAAGGTCATTGCGTTGTGCGGATCGAAACCCGGGTCGGTACTCCACAACCGCGATAAGCTGCGGATCATCAGGCCCGCGCCGACCAACAGAACGAGAGCCAGAGCCATTTCCACCACGACGAACACGCCCTGCATGTGATAGCGGGTACCGCTGGAACCACGGCCACCCTGTTTCAAGGTTTCGTTCAACTCCGGTTGAGCGGTCTTCAAAGCGGGCGCCAGCCCGAACAAGATCCCCGCGAGCAGCGAAACTCCCGCGGTGAAGAGGAGTACGCGAAGATCAACGCCGATTTGCTCCGCGCGGGGCAGTGCTTCTGGGAGCACTCCGAGCGCCGCGCGCGTTCCCCAGGCGGCCAGAAGCAAACCCAATGCGCCGCCAACTAGCGAAATAAGAAGAGATTCTGTGAGCAACTGGCGAATCACGCGAGAACGGGGAGCACCGAGCGCCGCACGCACGGCGAACTCGCGAGTTCGGCCGGTCGAACGCGCCAGTAAGAGATTGGCGACATTGACGCACGCGATCAAAAGCACGAAACCAACTGCGGCGAAAAGCATCAGCAGAACTGGCTCGATTCTGCCAACCATGGACTTGCGAATGGGCATCAGTCTTGCAGCGATGCCCTTGTCGGCGTCCGGATAATTCGCAGCCAGATTGCTCGAAACGCTGTCCATGTCAGCTTGCGCCTGTTCAACGGTGACGCCCGGTTTGAGACGGCCGATTCCGTGGATCCCCAGGCCGGCGATCCGTTGATTGAGCATCGGATTATTCCATTGCCCAATGGGAACGAAAACGTCGTTGTTGTCGGGAAAGGAGGGGACAGACAGGTGGAAGTTGGCCGGGATTACGCCGACGATCGTATAGCTCTTTCCATCGAGAACAATGGATTTCCCAACGATGTCCGCACTGGCGCTGAATTTGCGCCGCCACAGCCCTTCACTGAGCAGCGCGATAGGGGCAGCGCCAATTTCATCTTCACCGACAACGAAAGTGCGCCCACCGAGCGGCTTAACGCCAAGCAGGGGAAACAGTTCGGAAGAAACAAACTCCGTTCTCACCTGTTGCGCTTCTCCGGTGCCGGTCAGACTGGACGCGGAACTGCGAAAGATCGCCATCGCGGAAAAGCTACGGTTCTGTTTCTGCCAGTCGCGAAAATTTGGATAAGAGACAGAACCATACTCGAAATTGGGCTTGCTTTCGCTGAGAGTCACTAGCTGGTTTGGTTGCGCAAAAGGCAGAGGATTCAGCAACACGCCGTTGACGACCGAAAACAGCGCTGTGTTCGCACCGATGCCAATGGCTAGCGTCAGTACGGCTATGCCCGTGAAGCCAGGATTCTTTCCTAGCATCCTCAGCCCAAAGCGAATGTCCTGCAGAAAGCTGTGCACGTGGCGACCCTCAGTTTCTGGCTATACGGCCGCGTGAGCTTCCTGGCTCTCTTCCACAACGCGTCCGTCAAACAGGCGGATGGTGCGTTCGGCGAAATGAGCGTAACGCTCGTCGTGCGTGACCATGCAGATGGTGGCGCCGTTGCGGTGCAAGTCGCGGAGCAATTCCATGACGGCTTCGCCATTCCGAGAATCGAGGTTTCCGGTAGGCTCATCGGCCATCAGGATCAACGGGTCACCCACCAGAGCGCGGGCGACCGCTACGCGCTGCTGCTGACCGCCGGAGAGTTGCGAGGGATAGTGACGCATGCGGTGAGCCATGCCAACGCGTTCAAGAGCGTGTTCAACTTTTTGCTTGCGCTCGGCGGAACTGGTGCCGCGATAAGTGAGAGGCAACTCAACGTTCTCATAGACTGTCAGGTCGCCAATCAGGTTGAACGCCTGAAAGATGAAACCAATTTCGCGGTTGCGGATGCGGGTGCGTTCACTCGCCGTCAGATTCGCCACCGGCTGTCCATTCAGCAGGTACTTTCCGTCCGTTGGCGAGTCGAGCAATCCAAGAATCGACAGAAGGGTGGACTTTCCGCATCCGGATGGCCCGGAGATAGAAACGTACTGCCCTCGATGAATTTCCAGGTGAATCTCCTCCAGCGCGTGAGTTTCCACCTCATCCGTGAGAAATACCTTCTTGACGCCTTCCATCTTGATCAGAACATGATTCGTGTCAGTCATTTGTTCTCCTAAGTTCGAAATGCATGAGACCGTTTACCACTCTTCCAAAAACTCACTGCCACCGTACCCTTACGAGATCTGCGATCATCGGCGCAACGACAAGGGAACTCCGGCAGTCCACACCCCTGTACCCGTATATACGAGGCAAACTGTAGCAAATGTTCCCCCGGGTATCGCACCAATTCTCGCCAAATCAAGTTCCAGGACACCCCTTAAGGCATGGAGGCTGTTAAAAAAAAGTCGCGTCCAGCCCCGTAAACGACGGTTGAATTGCTCTATCATTCATACCTCAGCGCGACCATCGGATCGATCCGCGTGGCGCGGCGTGTGGGCGCAAATGCGGCAAAACCTGCCACGCCGGTCAATGCAACGAGTGCAATGCCGATACTGGCCACTTCGAATACCTGAACACCGTAGAGCATGGAGTTAATCAATCTGCCGAGGGCGTAGGCAAGCGGGATTCCCAGAAGAATTCCGACGCCCGTCAAGCGGGCGACATCGCCCAAAATCATCCAACCTACCCGTTTCGGTTCCGCCCCCAGCGCCATACGAACGCCGATCTCCCGGGTGCGCTGGGTCACGCTATACGCCAACAGCGCGTAGATTCCCATTGCAGCGAGTAACGCGGCCAGCGCGCCAAAGGCCAATGCAAGGAACGCCACTAGTTTGCTTGCGGAAAGACGCTGGTCAATTTGTTCCTCAAAGGACCGGACATCGTAGAGCGGCAAGGCGGAGTCCATCTCGCCGACGGCAGCTCGAACTGCGCTAGCCAGGGCGACCGGATCGCCGGAGGTTCGCACATAGTAGGTCAGCGAAGTGACTACCTTTTCCTGGGTGTAGGGGATGTAGAAGAAAGGTTGGGGCTGTTCCTTTACACCGGAATGATGACTACCCTTGACGACGCCGACAATCTCCATGTTCAGCGGGTCATTGCCCGCGCCGATTTTCATACGCTTCCCGAGCGGCTGAGCTCCCGGGAAGAACTGCTTCGCCATCGCTTCATTGATGATGACGACTTTGGGACTGTCCGCGCCGTCCTGGCGGGAGAATTCGCGCCCGATCAAAAGCGGGATACGCAGGTTGGAGAAATGACCGGGGCCAACTCCGTTCCATTCGACGTGACGCGTGCCAGCCAACTCCGCGGGTTCGCCTTCGACAGTTACGTTGGAGCCCCGATCGCTGTCAGCGATCAGCGGCTCCACGGCGGCACTGAGCGACAGTACCCCAGGCAAAGCGCCAATTCTGTCCTCCAGTTGATGATAGAAAGCCAGACTGCGGACCTGATCGTAACCATTTAGCCGCGGCGCAATGGAGAACTGAAGTACATTGGCGGGCTGCAGGCCAAGGTCGACGTGCTTAAGGTTGTAGAGACTTTTCACAAATCCCCACGCGCTTGTCACCAGGAGCACTGTCAAAGCAACTTGAGAAATGACGAGCACCTTGCGCAGGCGGGTGTGCTTCAGCCCAGACGAAAGCGAACCAGCTTGTTCTTTTAGCGTGGAAGCGAGTCGAACTCGGGTGGCGCTCATTGCCGGAGCAACGCCAAACAATATCCCGCAGAACAGTGCAAGTCCCACGGTGAATCCCAATACGGGCAGATTGGGGGAACTGGTCAGTCCGTTAGCAATTTCATTTGCGGATGCGAAGTGCACCAGGGTGCTGCTCATCCAGCTGGCAATCAAGAGTCCCAATAGCGCACCTGCTACGGAAAGCATGCAGGATTCGACGAGTAGCTGGCGGATCAGTCTCCAACGACTGGCGCCCAGGGAAATTCGCAGGCTGATTTCTTTCTGCCGCGCGACCCCGCGTGCGGTCAGAAGGCCGGCTACATTTGCGCAGGTAATGAGCAGCACCAACCCAACCATCCCCATCAGGGTCAATAGCTGCGGACGAGTGTCATTTTCCAGAATCGGGCGGCCGCGCGCGCCGTCACGCAAAACGATTTGTTTCGCAACAAATTCTTTTTTCTCTTGATCGTTCAACTTGGAATTGAGAGGCAATTCATTTTCAAGCAGAGCGTGATAGGTCGGAAGAAGTGCGGCAGTGGCCTGAGTTTGCGAGAGCCCAGCTTTCAGCCGACCAATGAGCTTTATCCAATAATCCCTGTGGTCGTTCAGTGCGTCCCATCCGGGCGTGATCGCCGGCTTCATGGTGATGGGAACATAGAGATCGGGACGCAGGCCGAGTTGTATGCCATCAAAGCCGGGCTGAACTACGCCCACAACAGTCATCAACTGGTTGTTCACCAGTAGGCTCTGATTCAGAACACCGGGATCTCCACCGAAGCGCTTCTTCCAATATGCGCTGCCAAGCGCCACCACGGGACTGCTGCCTGGGGCAGCTGAATCTGATTGGGAAAACAATCGGCCGACGGCGGCATGAACCCCGAGGGTATCGAAGAAATTGCCGGACACGAGTTCTGCGGTGGCGAGCTCCGTTTGGCCGTGCAACGCCACACTCACGGGAAAATCGGCCTTGGCAGCAAGACCATTGAACACCTTGTTCTGGTCGCGCAGGTCAACATACATCGGATAGGAGAAGGATTCAGAGCCATCTACTTCGTCCGAACTCACGTGCCCCGCTCTCACCCCTGGGGCGTAGAGCAGCACTAATTCCTCGGGATGCAGAACGGGCAATCGCTGGAGAAGTACCTGCCGAAGCACAGAAAAGATGCCGCTGTTTGCACCGATGCCTAGCGCAAGCGTGAGCACCGCAACGGCCGTGAAGCCGAGATTCTTCCCGAGCATCCTAAGACCATACCGAATGTCCTGCCAGAGCGCCTGCATCAGCATCTCCTACTCATAGCGCAGCGCCACCATGGGATCGACGCGTGTCGCGCGGCGAGCCGGGATGTAACAGGCCGTCATCGCCACTATCAACAAAAACGTCGCTACGCCAAGGAAGGTCAACGGGTCATACGTGCGCACCCCAAATAGCATGCTGGCCATCAAGCGCGTAAGGCCAAGCGCGGCCAACAAGCCTATCCCAACTCCGAGGAGCGCCATTTTCCCCGCTTCGCCAAGCATCATTCGAAGGACATTTCCCTTCTCCGCCCCAAGAGCCATGCGAATTCCAATTTCCTGTGTTCGTTGGCCCGCAATATAAGAAATGACTCCGTAAATCCCGACCGAAGAGAGAATCACGGCGAGAACGGCGAACACGCCCAGCAGTACCATAGCGAATCGCTTGGCTGCTAGCGATTCAGAGATCACGTCAGTCATGGTCTCACTTCCATAGACTACGATCTGGCTATTCACCGCCTGCAGGGATTGCGTGATGGATCCAAGCAGGGCTAGCGGAGCACCCTGCGTTCGCACGACAACTCCGGTACCGTGATCGAACAATGCCAGGACTGGGTCGGGAATCTGCGCTAAGGCGAGATAGCATTGCGCTTGTACCGGCCCCGCCGAATCGCCTGTATCGAGGCTCCATTGCTTGATGTGTCCGACCACCCCAACGATCTCCGCCGACATATTCAAAATGTCGAGATTTACGTGCTTGCCGATGGGATCCTTGTCGCCAAAGTATTTCCTCGCGAATTGCTCATCGATCACGATTACCGCCGGCGAGGTCTCATTGTCGGATTCCGTCAAGTACCTGCCGCGCTTGAGCGGCGTCTTCATGACCTTGAGGTAATCCGGCTGTGTGACGTAGAAAAGCGAGTTTTTCATCTCCGACTGGGAAGCTGGCTTAGGTTCCCCTTCCAACCAGAGTGGAAGCTCAGAATCGCCAGACATGGGTGAAGAGCCAATATTCAGCGAGACGGATTGAACCCCCGGAATGGCGCTGATGGCGTCGTGAAGTTGGCGGAACGCGGCGCGTGTGGCTGCCGGCGTTGCACCCAAGGACTGGGATGAGGCCAAACTAAACTTCACGACATTCTGCGCCTCAAAACCAGGATCCGTGTTCCACAAGTTTGCGAGGCTTCGAATCATCAATCCCGCGCCAACGAGCAGCACGAGAGCCATCGCCATCTCGACTGCGACGAAAATACTCTGCGTCCTGTGCCGCGCGCCACTTCCCCCCCTTCCGCCTTCCTTCAGTATTTCGTGAATATCCGTTCGCGAGGTTTTCGTCGCCGGAACCAATCCAAAGAGAATGCCGGCAACCATGGAAACAACGAGGGTAAACAACAGAACACGCCCATCGATCTGAATTTCCTCGGCACGCGGGAGTGCTTCGGGCAGAACCCTAATCGCTGCTCGCGTTCCCCACGCTGCGATCAAAAGCCCTAGCGTGCCACCAGCCAGCGCCAGTAACAGACTCTCCGTAAGAAGTTGGCGGATGACGCGGATTGGACTCGCTCCGAGCGCCGTACGGATGGCAAATTCCCGGGTTCTCCCTGTCGAGCGAGCAAGCAAGAGATTGGCAACGTTGGCGCAAGCGATCAAGAGCACGAAGCCCACCGCCGCTAGCAGGACCAGAAGAAAGGGCCGGATATCTCCGACCACATTGTCTTTGAGCGATAGCAGGGTAACGCTGGAATTCTTATTGCTATCCGGATAGACCTCGGCGAGGTGGGCCGCGACTGCCTTCATGTCTGAATCCGCCTGATCGAACGTAACTCCTGGCTTCAGCCTTCCGACGGCATCCATACCCATGGCCGCCCGGCGGTCGCGGAAAAGGGGATCGTTCCACTGGCCGAGGGGCACATATACTTCGCTATTATTATGGAAATTGAAATTGTTGTAGTGGAAGCTTGCGGGGATTACGCCGACGATCAGGTACAGTTTTCCGTTTAGGGTAATGGACTTCCCGACGGCATCGGGAGAAGAACCGAACTTGCGCTTCCACAATCCTTCGCTGATCAACGCGACGGGCGATCCACCCAACTGATCCTCTTGCTCATTGAACGCACGGCCGAGAGATGGGTTGCACGCCAAGAATCGGAAAAAAGGTCGCGGAAATCATTTCCGCACTTAGCCGCTGGGCGTCTCCCATTCCGGTTAAATTGAAATCGTCCTCGCGAAAGGCGGCTAGCGCGGAGAACGACCGGTTGTCTCGCCGCCAGTCCTGGAAATTTGGATACGAGATGGAAGAGCGTGTGAACGCGGCAGTACGCGCGTACAAAGCCACGAGCCTGTCGGGCTGTTCATATGGCAGAGGGTTCAGCAGTACTCCGTTTACGATGGAGAACAGCGCGGTATTCGCGCCAATACCCAAGGCCAGTGTCAGAACGACAACAGCCGCAAAGCCCGGATTCTTAAACAGCATGCGCAGTCCGTAGCGCAAATCCTGCCAATACGTTTGCATCAAACGCTCCTACTCATAGCGAAGTCCGTTCGACGGTTCTATCCGTGTCGCCCGAATCAAGGGAGAGCTGAATACTCTCATGATCGAAAGGGGCACCTGAATATCCGCTCTTTTAGAGCGATCCGTACCGACGAATCCGGGAGGAGTGACCCCAATTACCGTGAATCGTTGACCGTTAAGAATGAGCGTCCGATTGAGGATGGAAGGATCCATCCCAAATCGGCGACTCCAGAACTCGTAACTGAGGACCGCGACCGGCGAAGTGATGGACGCGTGGTCATCCGCTTCAGAGATCAGCCGCCCAAGAAGAGGCCGGACATCCAGCACATCAAAGTAGTTACCAGAAACGAGTTCGCCGCGGATCCGCTCACCGCCCGAGCGGTAGGCCAGCTCCATTTGATCCTTGCATTTCGCAGACATTCCCGTCGTAACGGCCCTGTTTTCCTGCGAGCTGAGGTACATGGTGTATGGGAACGACAGGCTGGCCGGCGCGTCGGAATCGCGCATGGCTATGACTACCAACTGCCCCGCATCGCGCACTTGTGCATTGTGCCGGTGAGTTGTTTTCGCCAGCAAGGAGAAGACGAGGCTGGTACCCAGTGCAAGCGCAATCGTCGTAAGAATCGCGAGTGCCCCGTAACCGGGATTCTTTGCCAGAATCCCGAAGCCGAAGCGCAGGTCTTGCCAGATTGTTTGTTTCATCATTCGTACCTCAACGCCACCATCGGATCGACGCGCGCCGCCCGCAGTCCCGGAATCCAGCACGCTACCAGGGAAACCAGAATCAGGAGGAGCGTGACGCAGACCAACGTTAACGGATCCGTCGCGCCTACTCCGAACAGCTGGGACTGCAGCCATCGAGTCAAGACCAGGGAACCGAGGATTCCCGCCGCTACACCAATCGCGGCAATGACTGCGCCTTGCCGGAGAATCATGGCCAGAACTGCTTTCCGCGAGGCGCCCAAGGCCATGCGCACCCCGAACTCGCGAGTACGCTGTGCAACGGTGTAAGCCGTCACGCCGTAAATTCCTGCCATAGCAAGCAACAAGGCGGTCGCAGCAAAAATACCGACAAGCACGAGACTGAACCGCCGCGCTCCCAACGAGGCAGCAAAGGTATGCGACAGGGTGCTAAAGCGTGGTGGTACGTCCGGGTCGAGACTCCGGACCATTTCACGAGCCGACGTAAAGATCGGGTCAGGCAGACCCGAGGCGAGCATCACAACCGTGAAGCGCTGGGCCGCTTGAGGGCGCTGCCGAACGTTCACATAGATGGTAGGCCGCGGAGCCGCTTCCAAGCTGCGGTCGCGAATGTCTCCAACAACGCCCACGACGGTCAGAAGCCGTGCGTCTCCATCCATGTTTCCGAATTCAATGGCTTGGCCGAGCGGATTCTGATTTGGCCATTTCTCCTCTGCCAGGGACTTGCTGATGACGGCAGCAGGAGGAGCATCCATCGTGTCGCGTGCTTCGAATAGCCTGCCGCTGACGAGTGGTATCCCCAGAATTCTGAAATATCCTTCGGTAACGACCCCGTAGTCTGCATCCCCAAGGCGGGACTTATCGCGGAATATCTCGTCGAAGAATTTCGTGAACTCGCCGAGTAGTACGGGATCTTTTTCAAGATCACCGCTCGCAGATCGCTGAATCAGGTCCTTCATGCGAGGCGATATCTGACCGGGACTCATGAGCACGTAATTGCCATCCGCGCGGCCGGTTCCTGTAAGTGGCAATATGTTTGTACCACCAACTTCTTCCACTCCAGGAATTTCACGCAAGCGCGCAAGCAGTTCGTTCAGAAACTGGACGCGCTGAATCTTTGTAGGATCGTCGGGAAGGCTCAGCTCCATGGTAAGGACCCGATCGGCCCGAAATCCTGGATCAACGGACAGCACTTGCAAGAGACTTTTGCCTAGAAGTCCCGCACCAATCGCGAGTACGAGTGTGGTGGCCAGTTGGCCGGCAACAATCAGACGGCCAAGCCTCTGGCTGTCCTGCGTGCCGGCCTGTCGCTGACCGCCTTCGTTTAATGCGGCACGAGGATCGCCGGAGGTCGCACGCACTGCGCAGAATAGCCCAAGCGCAATCGCCACCAGAAAAACCAATGTCAGCGAAAACAACAGAACTGGCAGATTGATGGTGACCTCTTCAAGCCGAGGAAGATTGCCCGGCGCGAGGGCCAGTAATCCGTTCAGTCCCCAAAAGGCCGTCAGCACGCCGAACGTACCGCCAATGGTGGAAAGCAGAACGGATTCGGTAAGGAATTGGCGGATCAGCCTGTCGCGCTGGGCACCCAACGCCGCACGAATTGAGAGTTCCCTTTTGCGGCCTGCCGCTTGGGCGAGCATCAGATTCATGACGTTTGCGCATGCAATCAGCAAAAGAAACCCGGAAGCGCCGAAAAGAATGATCAGCGCCGGGCGTACGTTGTTGGTCATCGCTTCGCTCAGTGGATCTACGGCTACGGCGACCATGGCAGTATCTTCGCCATATTGTTCTTTCAAGCGCTGCGCAATGCCCGACAATTCGGCGCGCGATTCGCCAACCCCGGAAGTTTCCCGCAATCTCGCAATCACGTTCCAGTTGTGGGCCGTCCGGCTCGGAAGCGTTTCGAAGATCTCGCGAGGAATCCAAATGTCCGTGTTGTCTGGGAAGCGAAATCCGGGAGGCATGACCCCTATGACGGAAGCGGCATGCCCATCAATCTTCAAATGAGCGGAAGCCAGATCGCGCGTGCCACCAAGATACTGCTTCCAATAGGCGTGGCTCACCACCGCCGCAGCGGGCGCATCGACACGTTGCTCTTCGGGGGCGAAGCCACGTCCCATGCTGGGCGAAACGCTCATGATCTGGAAGAAGTCGCGCGACACAGATGCGATCATGGTCCGGACTGCTTCCTTGCCACCAGAGACCGATTCCAAACTACGGTTGTACTGGGCCAATCCCTGCAACGACTGGCTCTGAGAGTGCAGATCCGCAAAATTGGGATCCGCGAAATTCATGCGCCCGCCGCGCGCATTCACTTCCCAAAGCCGGACGATCTGTTCGGGATGGGAAAAAGGTAGCGGGCGCAGAAGCACGCCGTACACCACGCTGAAAATCGCGGCGCTGGCGCCCACGCCGAGTGCCAGGGTCAAGACGGCGATGGCGGTGAAGCCAGGGTTTTTGCCCAGCATGCGTAAACCGAAGCGTAGGTCCTGCCAGAGCGCGTGCATTTCCTGCCCCCGAGTCTCCGAAAAAATCCCTGCCCACCTTGTTCCTGCGTCAAAGCTCGCTAAGACCTAACATCAAGCGCGACGACCCCACAACATCACTTCAAGCGAATGCGATCGTAGTTGTCCCATTGAGACATGTCGGAGAGAATCACGCGATCTCCGACCTGCAGTCCATCCAGAAGTTCCACGGTGTTGACCGAGCTTCGGCCCAATTTCACGTTCGTGCGGACGGCTTCGGAGCCGTCGCCGGTGAGCTTGAATAGGCTGATGGTACTTTGCGATGCGCCGTGAACTGGCCTTCCTACGTACAGCACATCCTTCAGATTTTCAATTTCGACTGTTCCATCGACGCTCAGATCCGGCCGGGCACCGTCGGGCAGTGGTCCATCAAACTGAACGTCCACGGTCACGGTTCCGTTCTGAACCGAGGGATCGATGCGCGCCACATGACCGGTTACAGTTCCGTTGCGAGTGTCAACGGTTGCCTTCTGGCCGATGAGCACATCCTTGGCCTGGGTTTCCGCGATTTTGATTTCGGCCTTCAGCTTTTTCGGATCAGCCACCCGGGCAAGATTCGTTCCCGGGGTCACGTGCTGGCCCACTTCGACGGGCACCAACTGCAAAACTCCGCTGATTCCAGCGCGAACATGCAATGCCTCGAGTTCCGTCTTTCGCAGTTCATACAGAGCGCGCTGCTGCTCAACGTGGGACTGCTGCGCCATCAATCGCGCTTGAGAAGAATCCGCTGAGATCCTGGTACGCTCACCCTCGAGCTGCACACGTACCCCCAGTTGATCTTCTTTCACCTTGGACAATTGCGCGGTCACGCTGGCGCCGATTCCTTCCGACATCAGTTTCTCGTCCACGGCGTGCTGAATTTTTGCCTGTTCGTACTCGCTGCGTACGGCCGCCTCTGCCGCTTTCTGGTTCATCAACTCGCTCTTCACTTGCACCTTGAGGTTGGCGTAATCGGCTTCTGCGGCCTTCAGCTGAAATTCGGCGTCCAGGACGTCGCGCTTCAAGGTCAAGTTGCTGAGTTGCAGAATGATGGAATCGGGTTTGACGATTGCGCCGGGACGAATAACGATCTTGTCGACCTGGCCCTCGGTCTGCGCTGGGATCCACTGAATGTCTTCCGGGACGAGGGTGCCGAGGCCGCGCACGTCGCGGAGCATTGGGCCACGCTTCACTTCATCAGACCAGACCGTCGCTTTGTCGACGGAAGGGGCAGCGGGTCGTAGGCGAGTCAATCCAAAAGTGACGCCACCAATAAAGAGGATAGCGATGGAGCCCAGGACAATTCTACGAATCAGCTTGGCGCGGGCGTTTGATGGTCGGGCAATGTCCATGGTTTAAGTCTCTCCGTTGGATGACAACCGCAAGATGCCTGCCTTGTGGTGACTGGCGGAACCTATCTGTTATCAGTACGTTATAAACATAAAAGACCGTTCCATCGCCGAAAGTCGACCGCTATTGGGATTTGCCGTCCCAGTAACGGACAGGTCAGGCCGCCCGAAACCAGTATTCCCAATACTCAATAAACGAGGCCCCCTCCTGAAATGTTTACGAGGCTCTGCAGGCGATAACTCGGCGACGATTTCCGGGGTCGGCGGCGACGCGATCGGCCATGCCATTCGCCTCGGACGGACGCTTGCTTAACGAATTCGACTGCAGTAACGTTGCGCCCCACCAGGTCATATGAAACCGCCGAATCGCGCCAAGGGAGGTGCCCGTTGATCTTTGGTATGACGGTACTAACGTTCGTCCACGTTGTTTTAAGCCTGGTTGGGATTTTGGCAGGATTGGTTGTACTGTTCGGGATGTTCTCGAGCAAAAGGCTGAATGGCTGGACCTGGATTTTTCTGTCGACCACGGTGCTGACAAGCGTCACAGGCTACTTTTTTCCGTTCCGTAGGCTCTTGCCGTCGCACATCCTCGGGGTCCTTTCGCTGATCGCCTTGGCGATTGCGATCTACGCGAGATACAGCCGTCGCATGGCAGGCGGCTGGCGCAGCACGTACGTGATTACTTCAGCGATTGCTCTGTACTTAAATGTGTTTGTCCTGATCGCACAACTTTTCGCGAAAGTGTCGGCATTGAAAGCGCTGGCACCGACCCAGTCGGAGGCTCCGTTTCTGGTCACTCAGCTCGTCGTACTGGTAATTTTCGTCGCCTTGTCCAGACTAGCGGTAAAAGGATTTAAGCCGGAACTCATTCGCGGAACCTGAGCGCGCCCATCTCGACGCTAAGTTGCTGGTGGACGGTCCAAGCGATCCCCGGATCCCGCCACCTGTGGAGTCCACTGAAGTGCGGTAAGGTGTCAGATCGCAAAGCGAGAGATGTCGATTCATCGGAAGCGGACTTTCATCCTGGGGCTTTCAATAAAAATCATGGGATTCGACTACGGTACTTGCCGTGACCAGGGGTTCTACAGTTCGCGCTTTCACAGATACAACTCCATCCTGATTCTGAAGTACACCAGAGATGATCAGGAAAGAATGGTGTACGACGGTCGTGTGTCTCTCTTCGAAGAGTTGTGGCGTCAGGATAATGTTGGCGATGCCCGTTTCATCCTCCAGGCTGAGAAACACAAACCCTTTGGCCGTGCCCGGGCGCTGGCGAACAATAACAGCGCCGGCGACGTGCACGTATTTACCATCGGGGAAGGACGGCAGTTGAGAGGCTGGAGAAACGCCTTGCTGCAGCAAAGCCTTGCGGTGATGGGACATGGGGTGAAGCCCGATGGTTAGTCCGGTGCCGTGAAAATCGGCGTTGAGCCGTTCTTCCGGGTTCATACAAGCGAGGGGCGACGATTCGTCGGCTTGGGTCTCGACGAAGGAACGCCCTGTCAAAAGTGGCCCTGAAGCGCGGCTGGAACGTTCCACTTGCCAAAGAGCATCGCGCCGGTGAAACCCCTTTCTGCCGGAAATGAAATTCAGGGCGCCCACGGCCGCGAGGACGCGCAACTCATCCCTCCGAACTTCAGGAACACGCTGTTTCAAATCTTCAATCGAATCGAAAGGGCGCAATTGACGCTGGTGGCAAATTTGCAGCGCAAGCTCCTTTCTCAGACCTTTTACATAACGTAGACCAACGCGAACGCAAAAATTGTCCGGTGTCTTTTCCAGGATGCATTCCCAATCGGAGCATGCCACATCAATGGGCTTGAAGCGCAATCCGTGGCGTTGCGCATCCTTAATAAGGGTCGCTGGCTGATAGAAACCCATCGGCTGGTTGTTGAGCATGGCAGCGGTAAAGGCGGCCAGATAATGGCATTTCAAAAACGCACTGGCGTATGCGATAAGTGCGAAGCTGGCCGCGTGCGATTCGGGGAATCCATACAGCGCAAAGGAAGTAATGGCACGGACGATTTTATCTTGTTTCTCCCCGGTAATTCCGTTCGCTTCCATTCCCCGCCGGAGTTTGATTTCGACTTCTTTCATCCGCGCTTCGGAGCGCTTGAATCCGAAAGCGCGGCGAAGTTCCTCGGCTTCTCCTCCCGAGAATCCCGCGGCAATCATGGCAATCCGTAGCAGTTGTTCCTGAAAAAGGGGTACGCCGAGCGTGCGTGAAAGAGTGGATTCCAGGGAGGGATGGAGGCTTTCGGCTGTTTCACGGCCCAGCCGTCGATTCAAATACGGATGCACCATCTTTCCGACGATCGGCCCGGGACGAATGATGGCTACCTGCACCACAATATCGTAGAAGCATTTTGGCCTGAGCCGGGGCAGGCACGACATTTGCGCCCGGCTTTCCACCTGGAACATTCCGATGGTGTCGGCGCGTTGCAGTGCAGAGTATACGGCGGGATCATCGGGCGGCAGTCGGCCCAGATCGATCTCATCGCGATAGTGTTCACGAGTGAGTCGAAGCGAATCTTCCAGCACCGCCATCATTCCCAAGCCGAGCAAATCTATTTTGACGATGCCCATATCCGCGCAATCTTCCTTATCCCATTGCACGACGACACGTCCAGGCATGGTCGCTGGTTCCAGCGGCACCACGGAATCGAGTTGTCCCTGGCAAACTACCATTCCTCCGGAGTGCTGCCCCAAATGTCGCGGCAGATCCTGAACTTTCTGGCACAGTTCGAAGAACTTTTGAATGCGATGCTGCTCGAGATCGAGACCCGCGTCCTGAAACTGTCGCGTCAACGTGTCTTTCGAGTCGGTGTACTCCCAAGCACCGACGAGACTCGCCAGGCGGTTCAGGGTTTCCGGATCAAACGACAGAACCTTGCCGATTTCCCGCGCCGCGGAGCGTCCGCGGTAGGTGATGACGTTCGCGGTCATGGCTGCGCCCAACTTTCCATAGCGTTGGTACACGTATTGAATGACGCGTTCACGCTGGTCGCCACTGGGCAGGTCGAGGTCGATGTCGGGCCATTCACCCCGCTGCTCGGAAAGAAAGCGCTCGAAAAGCAGGTCCATGCTGACTGAATCGACGGCAGTGATCCCGAGCGAGTAGCAGACGGCACTGTTGGCAGCGGAGCCGCGGCCCTGGACCAGGATGTTATTTTCGCGACAGAAGCGAACGATGTCCCACACGATGAGGAAGTATCCAGCTAGATCCAGTTTTTCGATCACGGCAAGTTCATGCTGAATTTGTCGGACGGCTTTTTCATTTCCAGTACCGTAGCGGTGCACCATGCCTTCCATTGTTCGCGAGCGCAGAAACTCGCTCTGCGATTCCCTATTTGGCGTTGGGTAGACTGGAAATTGGTAGCCTAAATCGTTGAGTGTAAATTTCAGCCGCGACGCGAGTTCCACTGTGTTAGCAATGGCTTCCGGCAGATCGGCAAAGAGAGCTGACATTTGTGCCGGGGACTTGAGGAAGCGTTCGGAGTTGTACGAAAGAAGGCGACCGGCATTGGCCAGGACGCGGTGGTGGCGAAGGCAGGCGAACACGTCTAGAATTTCACGCTGTTCAGGCAGCGCATAGCAAACACCATTGGTGGCCAGGAGCGGAAGTTGCATAGAGCGGGCAAGTGCAATGACGATTTGATTGCGGCGTTCCTCCTCCTGGGAAAAATGGCGCTGCACTTCTACGTAGATATTTTGCCGGCCGAAAATCGCGCATAGTTCTTCAAGGCATTTGGCAGTTTTTTCTGTTCCACCAGTGCGCAAAGCATGCGCCAACGGTCCTTCTTCACCTCCGGTCAGGCAGATCAAGCCTTCGTTCACATCCCTCAATTCATCCAACTCGATTGCGCCTTCACCCTTTTTTGCGCGCAGTTTCATGCGGGTTATCAAGCGACAGAGGTTTTGATAACCCTTGCGGGAAGCGGCAAGCAAGGAGTAGCGACCTTCGGCAGAGGAGGTAACTTCTGCTCCGATATGGGCAGTCAGGCCAAGCTTTTTTGCCGCCAGGTAAAACCGTGGCGCGCCGTACAAGCCATCGCGATCCAGCAAAGCCATTGATGGCATGCCATGAGCCGCAAAAGCACGAACGAGGTTTTCGGGCGTGGATGCGCCCTCCAGAAAACTAAATGCGGAGCGTGCGTGCAGTTCGATGTACATCAATCGTATGCGCCCAAGACAAACCATTTTTTCTTGCGCGAATCAAAACAAATTCGATAAAAACCTTGTGACGGCAGAGTCTCGTGTGGAAAGCTAACTTCCACATCCCAGGCATCCTGTTGCCACGGTTCGTCTTCCCACCAGTCGCCCGACGTGCGCCAAGGTCCAGACGCATGAACGACCTCTCCGGAACGGCCTAGAAATGCAACATGGATCGGACGCCCTCCCAGCAAATTCGTTTTCGCCAAGAGTGGTGGACGAAAAGCCCGGAAACCGAGTCTCGCATCCAGTTTTTCGCCACGATGGAGTGGCTGAGTGGATGGGACAGAGAATTTCTGAACGCGGAAGGAATCCGGGCGGTGAGAATCAATCAGTTGAGGTGATCCAACGTTGCCTTCGCCTACGACATGAGCGATGCGCGCAATCGTCAGTTCCAGCTTCGCGGGATCCGGAACTTCTGGAACGAATAATCCGCCTTGCGTCACGCGCGGGTAAGCGGGTTCCGCAAGGATGTAGATTTTCTGCACAGGTGCCTGCGGAGGAGTTGATTGCAATCGTAGACGTACGAGTTTCAAAAAGAGTTTTGCGTCGCGGCCGGGTACGGGCAGGTCCAGGTTGCAAGTATAGACACCGGGGTCTTGCTTCTCGCGTATAGGTTCGCTGGAACAGTCGAACGCATATTCAAATGAGGGTTGCAGTGAAAAATGCAGATGAATCGCGCGAACAGCAAGTGACCTGACGGCAAGCCGCGCGCAAAGCTGGTCAAGAAGCCTGCCGATAAGAAAGGAAAGTGGCTCCAGATCCTCGACCGCGTCTTCCAATTCAAAAACTTCTTCGAAACGATGTGCTGGTTCCGCGATGACCAGTGATCTGACGCCTTTTCCGGAAGCATTGGCGTGTGCGCGTACACCTTCCTGCCCAACACATTCGGAAAGAGAAACTACCGGGAGAGAGGCGAGGTCCTTACAAGTTTTGACGCCCCATCGTTCGAAAACTTCAGAGAGTTCCTGGCTCAAGGAAAGCAAGTGCACGGGCAAAGTTTCCAGAAATTTTGCTTCCTGGCCTTCTGGAATAAACGTAGCACCTGGCAAAGCTCGCGCCACGACAAGCGCGGTTTCCACATTTGCAGAAATGGCGACATGAACAGTTAGCCCCATCTCGGAACATTTCGAAACAATATCTGCGGCAATCTGTTCATGAGATCCAAACAGCGCCGTCAGCCCTTCTAGATCAATCAGAGCAGTGTCGAGAGCACTGTCTTCGATACGCGGCGAAAAAGACCAAGCCACATCCAGCAATACCGCGTGGGCCGTAGTTTCCTGAAGTTTTCCTCGCGGTCGTATTTCGACACCGGGAAAGTGGGTTGCGGCTGCTTTTGTCATGCCTTCGGCTACCCCCAGGCGCGCGGCCAAACGATTGACAGTAACGACCTGATAGGTAGGCAGAGGACCATCGACCAGCGCGAGTGGTCGAACCGCCAGTTCGGGTTCGCAGCGTACTAGCGCTTGCAATCTGAAATTAGGAATGAAGATGGCCGCGAATGCCATAGTGTTTCGAACGGAATCCCATAGAGTCGAGAGAACCACTCAGCCCGGATTCTGTATCCTTTCTTTTTTTTGTGTTGGTGAGAGAACGGGGAGAGTTGGTACATCCTTGCGACGGGAATCCGCACAAATTGCAAAACGAACTGTTTCGCCATCGTCCTGGCGAGGAACAAAAGCTTTGTCGATGTAGCGAGGAACGGCCCGTTGAATGCGCGAGCGAACGATTTCCACCTCGCTTGTCCACCCATCCAGCAAACAACTGGGGGTATGCAAAATCCGCCCTGCGTTGCTCCTCGAATGTAACGACCAGGCAGTCGCCTCTTTTTGCAAATACAGGACGAGCGAAGCGCACGTTTTTGCGTTCGATTCCTGGGACAGAACCAGCAGGATCGTCGGAGTGCTTTCGACTGCACGTCGCAAACGAAACCATACGTTCAGCGGAATCTGACGCACGACACGCGCGGGTGCATCAGCCAGGTCCAGGGCAATAAGCCCGAAACCCCCGCCATGCAAGAGTAAATCCGTGGAGCGCAAAGCCTGATCGAGATTCCTGCAGCGCACCCAAAGAATCCGTTCGAGGTGAACACCAGCGGCTTGTGCACCATTCGGATCGAAAGCATCTTGAACATCCACCAGCGCGCACGCTTCGGAATTCTTTGTGCGTCCTGCCAATGTCGAAAGGAGAATGGAAGTTTTTCCCGAAGAGACTGGCCCGTAAATTTCCGTAAGGCTCCCGCGAGGCAGGCCGCCCGTGGTTTCATCCAAGGCCGGAATCCCTATAGGTGCGGTGGGAGTGGCCTCGGGTTCGCGAAGCCGAAAGGGAGAGGGAACGCGCCCAGCAAGAGCGGACTCGACATGGAGACGTAAAGCGGCAGAAGTTTGACGCATGGCAATCAGAGGCGAGGAGTAGGAAGATTCGCTTTTTGTTCGCCATCGTTATTTTCTCTCTTCTCCAAGGGATTTGTCAAACTTTCGCGATTTCCCCAGCTTCTACACAAAATGATGATCCGCTCGAACAGATCTGGAGTCTCGTCACAACTGCACTTGCTGGCACGCTCATTGAAGGAATGATCCAAGGAGGCTCAGGAGTGCCGGAATTGCGACTCCGAGACCCGGGCTCTGACCCGAGCCCGGGGCACCCTCCGCGCCTCTGTACCGTCTCAATCCTTCGCCAGGGAATAGATTCACACCTATCAAGGCGTCAACACGTTCCCGTCTGTGCTAACTAACGGATAGACCTGCTTGCCGGTACAGGGAATAGCCCAACGGCGATAGATCGCCTTCACCTGCGACATGACTCGACGGAGATCTTTGGTAATGGCCCTTTTATATTGCGACGTGCACTCGCAGACTGGCCGGGTATCCGCCGAGAGCATTTACGGGCGGTTCAAGTTGACGAGATCCGCGATAATCAGGACCTATCCTTGACTCAAGATTATATTCACGACAGAGTGTTCGTTGCTCTAGCTCTTCTCAGTTATCGTGCTTGATCCAATTCACTAGATTGCCTGATGGTATCGTCGCCATCGGCAAGGAGATTCGTTGCAAGCTTCCGAAAGAAACATTTCGAGCATGCCAACAGGCATTAATCGTTTTACGGTCATCGTCATACTCGGGGGTGGCATATATCTCTACTTGAACCTGTTTACGTTTGCGGGAATCCCCTTCCTTCTTGATGGAGATCAAGTCTATTTCTGGACGTACGGTTCGCGGATGCTGCATGGCGAGCGCATATACCAAGACTTTTTTACGATGCATCCTCCCGGTACTAGCTTGTTTTATTCCACTTTGTTTGCCCTGTTTGGGGAACGAATCTGGGTCACCAACATGGCGGTCCTCGTGCTTGGAGTGGCTTTGTGCTGGGTGTGCTTCCGAATTGCAAGCGACATTATGGATAGCCGCTTGGCATTGCTTGCGACCTGGCTGTTCCTGGTACTCGTATACAGCAAAATGCTGAATGGAACGCATCACTGGTTCAGCGTTTTGGCGGTCATGGGAGCGGTAGCAACGATCTTGCCAGGCGGGAGCCATTGGCGAATCGTACTCGCGGGATCATGGTTGGGTGTGGCCTCTTTTTTTACACAAACGCGAGGCCCATTCGCGCTGTTGGGCGTCGCCGCATTTATGGTGTGGGACTGGCAGCTTAGAAAAGGACGCTGGCCAGACCTTCTGAAGCGTCAGATCCTCCTGTTGCTTTCCTTTGCAGGAACGCTTGCGGTACTCAGCTCTTACTTCATTGCAACTACCGGTTTCTGGACGCTTTGGTATTTTCAAATCACCTACGTGCGCCAACATCTAGTGGAAACGGGGTCTTTGGGCCTGCCGGAACACCCATCATGGCGAAGGTTGCCGTTCGTCGTGCAATATCTATGGATTTACGTCTCGCTGCCCATTGCTTATGGAGTTTCGCTCTACCGATGTTGGCGCGGCCCTGCGAGTAGAAATTGGAGGGCGGTGACATTGTTAGGCCTCGTCGGGTTCTGTTTATTAGCGGAAGTGGCATTCAGTGTGAACTGGTTGCGAGTTTTTGTCGTGTCGATGCCCGCGATTGTCCTTTTAGCTTGGATTGTGGCCGAAACTCAAAGGGTCCGCCGGTATGTGGTCGCGGTAACATGGCTCGTGCTCGTTTGCCTTGGTCTAGCACAAACGTGGTCAAGACAGGCACGTGCGGTGGCGTTGTTTGAGCTGCCTGCCGGACAGGTTGCGCTTCGGTCGCAAGCTTTTGAAAAGTTAAATTGGCTGGCGCAGCGGACCAGGCCAGAAGATTATTTTTTCCAGGCTGCATGGACCAGCTTTTATCTTCCATTGAAATTGCGCAATCCCGTATTCCTGGATCTACTGGAAAGCAGCGCCATAACCAGTCCTCAGTACGTTGAATTAACTATCCAGCAATTGGAAACTAAACGCGTGCACTTCATTCTTTGGCCACCGCGACTAAACGCTCCAGATCCCATCTATGGTGGTCAGGAGCAATACCATCTGGGCCCCTTCCGCGACTATCTCCAGAACCATTACCATCTTGTCTGGAGTTTCTCGGACAACGACGAGATTTGGGAACGGAACTCACCGCCAGGCTGACCGCGGGCCTTCTTCTCTACGGTCCTTCGCCCAAGGAAGATTGTGCGCCTAGGGACGTCGGGGCCGGCGTCTTTCCGCAGTGCGAGAAAGTCCTGGTAGGCTCCAGTCATGGCGTATGCGCGGCCAAGGCCCAAATGCGCCAATGCCCCAATCGGCTCGTTCACAACCGACCCAGGGTGGTAGAGGATTTTCTGGAAGGCCTCGGCGGCCGAAGCGGCTTGGTGCGCCGCCAGGTAGGCCCGGCCCCGCATGTAAAGGGGATACAGCCTTCTGACGCCCATCCAATTGGGAGTGCCCAAGTCGTCGGGAGCGCCCGCTGCGTCGGCTTCCAAAGCCTTGGCCGCGTTTAAATGTGCTGTTGGTCACATACGGAAATAGTTGTCCCAAAGACGGCCGCTGGTCTCGCTGGGCGGAGGCGCTTGCGGGTCTATGGCAGGCACCGTGGGTTAGCCTCACGTGGACGGCAGTAAATGGGTTATAGTTCAGGTGTTGGCTGGACTCAAAAATCAACCGAGAGTCTTCCTGCCGCTCCGCGTATCAGACCCTGGGCCAACCTCAATCGGATGTGTTTTCCGTGAGCATTGCTGCCCTGCTATTTGCAGCACTGACAGCTACTTGTTAGCTGGGTTTTTCCAGTTGCAGTATGCGGTCTGCTCACGCAACACCAAGGAGAGTTCAAATGAATTGGAATAAAAAACGCACGATGATCGTCTGTGCGGTAACGCTTCTGGCACCTGTCCCAACACTTCCACAAAACCCTGAACTTCAGCAAAAGCTTGCAGCCGTTAAGCAGGCTGCCGCGGAAAACAAGCAGAAGCTCCTAAAGTATCAATGGGTCGAAACAACGCAGCTCACCTTGAAAGGTGATGCGAAACCTCCGACGAAAAACAGTTGCCAGTACGGTCCTGATGGAAAGGTACAGAAAACTGCAATCGGCCCACCACCGGAACAACCCAGCGGCGGCAGGATGAAACAAAAAGTCATCGCGAAGAAAAAAGCGGAAATGAAAGACTACATGCAGGACGTAAAGGCGGTCCTTAGCATGTATGTACCACCTGACCCTCAGAAAATGCAGGCGGCTTACCAGGCAGGCAAGGTGTCCTTGAATCCTGTTCCCGGTGCGGTGAACTTGGTCTTCACGGATTATGCCCAGCCCGGCGACAAGATGACCCTTACATTTGACACTTCGACAAAAAAAATAACGAGCTTGAACATCAATTCGTACCTGGGAGAAGAGAAGGATGCGCTAACGCTGAAGGTGCAGATGGGCAGTCTTCCCGATGGCACCAACTATGAGCAGCAAACAGTTCTCAATGCCACTGCTAAGAAGTTGGTGGTAACAACGACAAATTCCAATTACCAAAAGCTTGGCGGGTAGTGAGGTTTCGAGACGCGTGCGGTATCACGATGCGGCGCGCTACTATATCGACGCAGAAGGAGAGCATTATGAAGTGCGTAAAGATATTAATTGGATTCCTTGTACTGCTTCCGACGAGCAGCACGTCCGTCTTTGCGCAGGATCCCGGATGGCCGCGCAAGCTTGAGAGGCCCGGCGGTACGCTCATCGTTCATCAGCCACAGGTAGATGAATGGAAGGATTACAGCAAGATCACCTTTCGCGCAGCGATTCAATTGACCCCCACCGGCGCCAAGCAGGTGATAGGTGCCGCAACCATGACGGGGACCACAAACGTCGACAACGACAAGCACACCGTGGTCATCCATGGGATTCAGGTTACCGACACTTACTTTCCGTCACTCGATGAACCCACATCCGCGAAAATGGAACGACTCTTCAAAACCTTCGTTCCGGAAGTTGTCAACATATCCCTCGAGCGATTGGTGGCCTACATGCCCAAGCCCCAATCCGTCCAGGCGGTGAGCGTGAAGAACGATGCACCTTTTATTTTTGTGAACAACAGCCCTGCCGTTCTTCTGGCGGTGGATGGCGAACCTGTTCTCGCGGCAATCAAGGACACAAAAGTTAAATTTATCGTCAATACCCAGTGGGCCGTTTTCTTTGACACCAGCAATTCGGAGTACTACATGCTCGCCGGGCCGCGTTGGCTCACCGCTACCGATTTGCATGGCCCGTGGTCCGCTGCTACGAAGCTGCCGAAGGACATGGAAAAGCTTCCGAAGGATCCCCAGTGGGCCGAGTTGAAGAAAGTGATTCCCTTGCCTGCGCAATCGAGCACGCCGATTCCGAAGGTTTTCTACAGCACCGTACCGGCCGAAGTCATTCTGTTTGACGGAAAGCCGGTGTACGCGAAAATTCCCGAGACGCAGCTTCTCTACGCGACCAACACGGATGAGGCGTTCTTTGTCTACTCACCCACAAACGAATACTACTATCTGACGGCGGGCCGCTGGTTCCGGTCCAAAGACCTGCAGGGCAAATGGACGTTCGCCTCTGCGGACTTGCCGACAGACTTCGCCAAGATTCCGGCTTCCAGTCCGGCAAGTGCCGTGCTGTCCTCGGTGCCCGGAACGGAGGAGGCCAAGGACGCGGTATTAATTGCACAGATTCCTACCGTCATGGAGATTGATCCCAAGTCCGCTGCCGCGCAGGCCAAGGTGAGCTATAGCGGTGAACCGAAGTTCGCGCCCATCGAAGGAACATCTCTCTACTACGCGACAAACACTGCCGACAAAGTGATCAAGGTTGGAGATGTCTACTATCTGTGTCTGCAAGGGGTCTGGTTCATGTCGCCAAACGCCCAGGGGCCATGGACAACGGCAGGCTCCATTCCAAAGGAGATTTACACGATTCCGCCAAGTTCGCCGGTCTACAACGTCACCTACGTGACGCAGACGGCGACCTCCAGCGGAACCGTTGAATCTAGTTACACGGCTGGATATATGGGCGCTTTTGTTGTGGGAGTTACGGTCGGCGCCGTCGTCTGCAGCGGTACGGGCTACTACTATCCGCCCTACATGTATTACCCGCCCTATGGATATCCTATCTACCATCCATACCCGATGCCGTACGGAGGCTACGCGTACGGCGGCTATTACAACACCGCGAACGGTTCGTACGGTCGTTATGCAACGGCCTCTGGTCCCTACGGCTCCGCAACCAGGGCGACTTCCTACAATCCCTACACGGGCACATACAAGCAGGGCGCTAATGTCTCGACTCCTTACGGCAGTCGGAGCGCCGGGCAAGCCTATAACCCCTATACCGGAACCTATGCGGCAACTCGCCAGGGATCCAGCCCTACCGCGCAGTGGGGGCAATCCTACGTGTCGAATGGAAATAAATCTGCCTACGCTCAACACTACTCGACCGCGCAGGGAACTGTTGGATCCGTGCAAGGGTCGCAGGGCGGCAAGGCCGTCGGGGCTTCCACCGCCTACGGCAACACTGCCGTCGCCAAGACTTCAAGTGGAGACATGTACGCCGGTAAGGATGGGAACGTATACAAGAATACCGGCAGCGGTTGGCAAAAATACGACAACAGTTCCGGCTCCTGGAACACCGTGAATACGCCAGAGAATAAGCAGCAAGCACAACAGCAGGCTCAGCAACAAAAGCAATCGTATCAGCAACAGAATCCCAACAGTCAGGCCAACGCGCAGCAGGCTCAGCAACAAAGGCAGACGAACCAGCAGCAGCTTCCCTCAAGCCCGCAGCCTTCCTCGGCCAGCACACAGCAGCGTCCGCAAAACACAAGTCAGACGCGCGCATCCAGCACCACGTCAACCCAAAGTCTTAACTCGGATATGCAGAATCGGCAGAGAGGATCGACACAGGCCAGTAACTATCAGCGATCGGCCGGGACCAGCGGCAGCCGCACTCGGAGCGCTAGTGGCGGAGGTGGTGCGCGGCGCCGCTGAGGTTAGGCGAGGTCAATTAGGCCTCATGGAAAGTGCACTTGCTCCGAGTCTGAAATCGGTTGGAAGAACCTTCGCTAAGTCCCGGTCGCGAAACCCGAGAAGTAGTACTTCACATCGACGGGAAGGACTTGGCCGGTGCGGGTCACCCATACTTCCCGCTAGGCGCGCTTGTCCTGCGCCGCAACGACGCAGCACGATCCGACCGAAGCGCTCTTGAAGAGGACTTTATGAAAGCGATTCTATACACAATACGGGTCACCGAATGTGCTGCAGTTCACGGAAGTAGAAAAACCTACGCCCGCGGACGAGGAGGTCTTAATAAAAATTCATGCGGCATCCGTAAATCCACTTGACTGGCACGTTATGAGAGGAGCGTACCTCGTTCGGATAATTGCCGGGTTGCGCAAACCGAAGATCACACGACTGGGCGTTGATGTGGCCGGCCGGGTTGAAGCGGTGGGCAGAAAAGTAACTCAATTCAAATCAGGCGACGAGATATTCGGCGCATGCCGTGGGGCCTTTGCCGAGTAGGTCGCTGGGAGTACAGCGGTCGTGAACACCGAAAAGATCGCTAAGAGCCTGAAAAGGAGCCCGTCCCAGTTGTTTGATCGTGTCTGAACGAAGCTGGATAGAGTGAATTTCTAATGATGCTTAATGCCCCGTCGACCTAGACTCAAACAGGGGAAACGTCCGGTCTGTCCCTCCTCTTTGTGAGTCCGTGCTTGCGCATGGTGGCCACGGAGACGTGCGGCCAACCGCCGGTTTACACATTTCATAAAAAGTTGTTGCTTTGGAATGCAGAGTAGCTAAACTTGGAGTTGCCCCTCTTGTGCGGAGTACGAGCAATCCTCAGCCGCATAGCCCTCAAGCCAGAAAAACAACGGGTTCACTCACTGCTCCGGCGGGTGACGAAGCATTCGTCGCATTGGACCGAGTGAAGCCTAGAGGTGGGACATGCTGAAAATGGGAGAGTTCGAACAGCTGAATCTAAACTTGCTGGCCATGTACTGCCTGCGAGTTGCCGAGTCTGCTGCCGCAAATTCTTTGCAGGCCGAGCAAGCAAGACAACTTAAGACAGAGTGGGCTTTGTTCATCGGGCATACCCATCCGCCCATACCCGGGTTGGATTCGCAGGAAGACATCGAGGCCTATGGCAAGGAGTTGAAGCAGCGAATGGTGAGTTTCCTGGCGGGGCGTTCCGTGAGCCTATTTCCCACGAAGGTGCCGGCCACGGCTTCCGACTCCAAAGCGAACTATGCAACCGCAGGGCGCGAAGAATGAAGAAGCGGAAAGTGTTTCGTGCACCCTTGGTTTCCTGCAGCTTCCCGGTTTCCTCGACCAACTTTAGAAGCTCGCTTACCGAGGCAATTCCCTCATAAAGAGCCACTAAACCACCGGGGAAACGACTTCATCGCGGCCATCGCGTCGGATTGGGAGCGGCTAACGGCACACTTAAAAGTAATCCGCATGCCTAATCAACCAGCCGATTGGACATTTGACTAGCCTGCACATGTCCGATTTTTCGTGCTAATCAGCCGCAACCCTTGGGAGCCACATTTCAGACGTGCATAATCTTTGTAGCTGCAATGAGCGATCATCCGTTGATTGATGTTGCCGAGACTCCCGTTATCGAACGACCGGGAGCGCTTTCGTACCGAGTTCTCTTTGATGACCAGTGCGAGATATGTCAGGCTTGCGTATCCTGGCTCAAAGCGCTGGATCGAGAGAAAAAGACCGCATGCGTGGGAATCAGTGCAGAGGACTTATCGGAGTTCGACTCCCGCCTCAGGATAGATGACTGCTTGCGGCAGTTGCATGTTGTGACTCCAGAGAACGAAATCCTGGTTGGCTGGGAAGCCGTCGCGTGCCTTGCTCGATTGTTTCCCGCCACTTGGCTTATCGGCAAGCTCGGACAATGGTTCCCCGGGCGAAATTTGGGGCGGTCAATTTACGGATTTGTGGCCCGGAACCGATATTCTCTCAGTAAGTGTCGTGGTGGGGCTTGCCAGGTAGCAAAGCCCGAGGCGGTCCGACGTCAAGCCCGGTTCGGAGCGTTCTGGTCCTGTTACACACTGGGGTTTTTCATTCGGTTGCCTCTCGTCCTGCGGGCAGGCATCAAGGCTGCTGCCCAGCGAGCGAATGTTTTCGTCCGGACATATCACAAACAACTCGATCTTCTGAACGGCAAGCTTACGATTCTGTTTCTGAACGGTCTGTTGCCCAATGCAGTCCCTCTACTTTTCGGTGAGCTGTTTACTACCATTCTCTACGACGGCATCGCCGTTGATCCGGGATCTCCCAAGATGCGTCGATCGCTCGCCAAGCACCTTGGTCGCCTAAGACCGCAAATTGGAAAGATTGTCGCTACGCATGCACACGAAGAACACGTCGGGAACCTCAATTGGCTGTCCGATGTCGCTGCTGCCCCAGTGTACGTTTCGGAGATGACAGCCAAATTCCTAAAGCCGTTCAAGAAGCTGCCATGGGTACGCGCCACGATCATCGGCCAGCCACCAGACCTGAAACAGGCACCCCACATCTTGGGAGAGACCGTAGACACACTTTCTGGCCAGCTCCGAGTGATATCCACTCCCGGTCATTGCGATGACCACGTCGTTCTATACGATTACAAGGAGAAACTGCTGATCGCGGGCGATGCCTTCATGGGGAGTTACTTTGCGACTCCCAATCCGGACGTGGACAGCTGCAAATGGATCGCCAGCCTTGAACGTCTACTGGAACTTGACATCGAGATTCTCGTGGAAGGTCACGGACACATTCACACGCTGCGAGCGGACATCCCGAGTTTTGCGGGAGTTGTGATCCGCCAAGACCCCAGAGCCGCCATTTTGGAGAAACTGGACTACCTCCGATGGCTGCGGAAACAGATTGAAGCGGGCATTGAAGAGCAACTTCCCGCGCGTGTCGTCGAGGCGAGCTGTTTTCCTTGGGGAAACCGCACTACGTGGGAGGCTTGCGCCACCGACGAGTGCATCCGACTGCTAAGTCTCGGTCACTTTTCACGCACGGAACTCGTTCGCAGTTTTGTTCGCACTAACTCAGAGCCGCTTCCGACCGTCTATGAGGTTCGCCTGTCTGGAGGGCAGTCTCCTGAGTGATTAGCGCGGGCCGCAATGACGCCAACAGTTAGGAACCTCCTCGAAACCCGCTGCGAGGGTGCTGGAAAAACCCGCCGAGGGATGGGTCTGGTCCGCGCCAAAACTCAGCGGACGGGTGGAATCGTCCGTCAAGTTTGAAAAAACAGCATCAGAAGGCTCTGCGGTTGAGTAAAGTCCGTCTATTCGTCCCGTATAGCCTACGACACACGTTTTTAGCGCGGTTAGGCGAGAGCGGTTGTGATGCTTGGACTCTTGCAAGGATTGCAGGACATAACTCATTCGGCATCTGTGTTTATCGATTGTGGAGTCGTTCGGGAGCTTGCCGAGACCGGATGTGGTACTGCGGTTGTGAGGTCGTTCCCTTTTGCTCATTGGCGTAATTGCGGGTCAAGCGATGCTTTCATAAAATGATCAGTCGGGAACCAGTTATTAAATTTAATGGTCAGTCCAGCAATTCGAGTACCCGTGCCACTTTCCACGAGGTGTCCGGCTGCCGGGCGAACGCGATCATAATCCTCGTGTGAGCATGGACCTGTATTCCTCCCCGAACCGCCGTCAGCGTACTTTCCACCTCGCAGATTTCAAACGCCCATTTATCACGAACGACTATTTCGGCCGGTGAAAATCTCCGGTCAAAGTCAAATCGTTCAAACCTGTTCAGGAAGTCTGCCTTAAGCTCTTCCTTGCCACACACGCATCGACCGTTCCCATGAACAAATACAACGTCGTCGGTCACAAAAGCCGCGAGGCGGCTTGCATCATTGGCTTCCAAAGCGGCATTCCAAACTTCCCATACTGCAGCAATCTTGGAAACATCGGAATCGGTATCTGAGTTTGGAGAGCTGTCCAAGTCTGCCTCCTTGGTGAATGGGACGCACTGGTTCGCGATTAAGCAGGAACCGGAGCCCAGTTCACCAGTGCGAAGAATATCACAGGGCAACTTGCGGTTACGTGCCGATGCATTTTCGACAATTCTGTCTCACCCGTGGAGCGCCATTTCGTGCGAAAGGCGGCTAGTAGTCGATACAAACGGACGATTTCACAGAATCCTGAGCATGTTGAGCATCTGATCGGCCGCTTTGTAAATCGGTGACGCGCTGTGGGTCCATCGGCATGGGTCGCCAGGGGTTCGTAAACGACCGCTTGGCCGGCCGAATGCACGGTTTGCTCGACCGAAGCGACGGCGGCTTGGAGGCTAATCAGGTAGTTTTCGCCAACTTGCGTTGTCAACCGCCACGGCATACCTAGCGCGCCGGCCAAATCGCGCTCGGCGTGCTGAGATTTGTTTGGGCGCTTCATTTGTGCTGCCGCCGCGTGACGCGCAACTGCGCCAAGGAGCGAGCCAGCGAGGCGTTGATGTAGGCAACTTCTTCGTCGGAGAGTTTATCTTTGAGCCGCGCTTCCGCGCGCTGCCGGGCTTCCTCGGCCTTGGCTTCGTCAATCTTGTCGGCTTGAACCGCCAAATCGGTGAGGATCGCGACGCCTGTGCCCCTGACTTCGATGAGCCCCGAACCCGTTGCGAAGTAGATGTCGCGGCCGTCTTTACGCACGATGATTTCGCCCGGAATCATCTGCGTAATAAGGGGGACGTGCTGCGGGTACACTCCGAATTGGCCGGTTACTCCTGGCAATGTAACCATCTCTACGTCCTCGGAGTACACCGGGCCCTCCGCAGTGACGATTTCAAGTTTTAGCGTGTTGGCCATGGTTCAACTCGGTTTGACTTCGTCAATTCCGCCTTTCATGTAAAAGTCACCTTCCGACACAGCGTCGTGTTTGCCGTCGAGAATCTCTTTGAAGCCACGCACCGTTTCGGCCACCGGGACTTGTTTGCCTTCGCGCCCGCTAAACACGGCCGCCACGGTAAAGGGCTGGCTAAGGAATCGTTGAATCTTGCGGGCGCGCAACACCGCAGTCTTGTCCTCGGGTGAAAGTTCGTCCATGCCGAGAATCGCGATGATGTCTTGCAGATCCTTGTAGCGCTGGAGCAGTCGCTGAACGCCGAGCGCCACATCATAGTGTTCCTGGCCGACAATTTCCGGCGCGAGCGCCCGGGAGGTCGAGGCGAGCGGATCAACCGCCGGGTAGATACCCAACTCCGCTATCGACCGCTCCAAAACAATGGTCGCGTCCAAATGCGCGAACGTGGTGGCCGGTGCCGGATCGGTTAGGTCGTCGGCCGGTACGTACACGGCCTGAAAAGAGGTAATTGAACCCTTCTTGGTCGAAGTAATCCGTTCCTGGAGCACGCCCATTTCAGCTGCAAGAGTCGGCTGGTAACCAACGGCGCTCGCGGTGCGGCCGAGCAAGGCCGACACTTCGGAGCCAGCCTGAGAAAACCGGAAGATGTTGTCGATAAAAAGGAGCACATCCTGATTCTTCTCATCGCGGAAGTATTCGGTCATGGCTAAGCCGGACAGGGCGACGCGGAGGCGCGCGCCGGGCGGTTCGTTCATCTGGCCGTACACGAGCGCAATTTTCGACGCGGCGAGATTGTCTTGCTTGATGACTCCGGCTTCCGACATCTCTTTGTAGAGATCATTGCCCTCCCGAGTGCGCTCCCCGACGCCGGCGAACACCGACACGCCGCCGTGGAGCTTGGCAATGTTGTTGATTAGTTCCATGATGATAACGGTCTTGCCCGTGCCGGCACCGCCGAATGCGCCGACCTTACCCCCTTTCAGGAAGGGACAAATCAAGTCGAGAACTTTGATACCCGTGGGAAGCACTTGGGGTGAGGGTGATTGGTCCACGAGCTTGGGCGCAGTGCGGTGGATAGGGTAATACTTTTCTGTCTTGACCGGTCCGCGCTCGTCGACCGGATTGCCGCACACATCAAAGACCCGCCCCATCACTCCATCTCCAACGGGCACGGAAATGGGCGCACCGGTATCGATGACTTCGTATCCGCGTTTGAGACCCTCGGTGCCGGACATGGAGATGGACCGTACCCAGTTATCTCCGAGATGCTGCTGCACTTCTAGGGTGAGGTTGAACTGCTCGTTGTCGACCTTAAATTCGACAGTCAACGCGTTGTAGATCGCTGGCAAATTTTCCGTGAACTCAACATCCACGACCGGACCAACGACTTGAACAATTTTACCTTTATTCATGGGGCTCTCTTTCGCTATTCATTTCCGAGTTGGCCACCGGCAAGATCAAGCAGTTCCTTAGTGATATTGCCCTGCCGCAGCTTGTTGTATTCCAGGGTTAAATCATTGGTCAGCCCTGTGGCACTATCCGTGGCGTTCTTCATGCTCACCATGCGGGCGCTCTGTTCGCTGGCTTTGGCTTCTAACAAAGCCCTGTAGATAAAAATGCTGAGGTAATGCCCCAAGAGATAGGAGAGAACCTCCTCCGGACTGGGCTCAAAGAGGACATCGGTGGTGTCGGAGGTCAGAGCCGCCTCAGATTCCGCACCAGGGATCTTTAGCCCTTTGATTTCACCAACCGGCAGAAACTCCACCACACTGGCCTTCTGTGACAGGGTGTTGATGAATAGCGTCACAACGACCTTTACTTCATCGACCTCGCCCTTCAAAAATAGGTCTCGAGCAAAGTTGGCAATCGCCCGGGATTCGTCGAATCGCGGCGAGTCCCCAAACGCAAACTCGGCCGCCAACTGTCGGTGGGTTCGCGCGACAAACTGCGCCGCGAGCTTGCCGGCCGCAATGAACACAGTCGTCGCCGGATCAAACTGCGCCGCCACTCGAAAAAGGTTGGCGTTGAGCGCCCCGCACAACCCTTTGTCCGTGCCGATGAGGATCACCGCGCGCTTACGAACAGCACGCACTTCCAGCAGCGGATGGGTGAAGTCACTTGCGTGGGTCGTGGCGTATCGCTGGATGCGGTACAGCAGTTGGGAGAACGGCCGGGACTTCAGCGTGGTCTGTTGGGCCTTGCGCATCTTCGACGACGCCACCATTTGCATCGCACGGGTGATCTGCGCGGTGTTGGTGATCGACTTAATGCGTCGGCGAAGTTCACGTGGGCTGAGCATATCTCACCATTTCGTGTTCATTTCCAGGTCTGCCTGAATTCTTCGGCAGCCACCTTCAACTCGGCCTTCAAGGCATCGCTGAGCTCCTTTTCCCTTCCGATCTTGGCGAGCAACTGGCTTTTGCGCGTGGTGAAGTATTCCGTCAACTTGTTCTGGAACTCCTTCACCCGCGCCACGGGCACTTGATCCAGGTAACCGTTTTGCGCAGCCCAGATCACCACCACCTGGATCTCCACAGGAATCGGGTTGTACTGCCCCTGCTTGAAAATCTCCATGATGCGTTTGCCACGATCGATCTGCGCTTGCGTTTTTTCGTCGAGGTCGGAACCGAACTGAGCGAACGCCGCCAGCTCCCGGAACTGGGCAAGATCGCCCTTGAGTTGTCCGGCCACTTGTTTTATGGCCTTGAGTTGCGCCGCGGAGCCAACGCGCGAAACCGAGATGCCGACGTTAATCGCCGGCCGCACACCTTGATGGAACAAATCGGTTTCCAGAAAGATCTGTCCGTCGGTAATCGAGATAACGTTAGTCGGGATGTACGCCGAAACGTCGCCGGACTGCGTTTCGATGATGGGCAAAGCCGTCAGCGAGCCGTTGCCATACTTCTCGCCGACCCGCGCCGCGCGCTCGAGCAAGCGACTGTGCAGGTAAAACACATCGCCGGGATACGCCTCCCGACCCGACGGGCGCTTCAACAGGAGCGACACTTGCCGGTAGGCCACGGCCTGCTTGGACAGGTCGTCGTAAACAATCAACGCGTCCATGCCGTTATCCATGAACCACTCGCCCATCGCTGCGCCAGCAAACGGCGCGAGATACTGGTTGGCGGCGGTGTCCGAGGCTGGAGACGCCACAACGATCGTGTATGGCATCGCGCCAGCTTGTTCGAGAACCGAGATGACCCGCGCGATGGTAGACTGCTTCTGGCCGATCGCGACGTAGATGCAGTAGAGCAGTCGGTAGTCCTTGTCGCCAGCCAATTCGGCGGCTTTGTTCAGCCTAGCTTGACTAATAATAGTGTCGATGCAGATCGTTGTCTTACCGGTACCACGATCACCGATGATCAATTCACGTTGGCCGCGGCCAATCGGAATCATCGCATCAATCGGCATGATCCCGGTCTGTACCGGTTGGTTGACGGAGCGGCGGCGAATAATACCGGGCGCAGTCTTTTCCACCGGATAGGTCTTGTCGCTCTTGATTGGTCCTTTACCATCGATGGGCTCGCCTAAAAGGTTCACGACGCGGCCCAGCAGGCCCTTGCCCACGGGCACTTGCAAAAGCTTGCCGGTGGTGCGGGCTTCGCCGCCCTCTTTGAGTATTGTGTAGTCTCCGAGAATTACGACGCCGACTTCGGTCTCGTCGAGATTCAACGCCAGGCCGGTAACGCCGTTGCCGAGGTCGATCATCTCGTTGAGCATGGCGTCGCTCAAGCCTTCGATCTTGGCAACGCCGTCGCCAACCTCCCGGATGACACCCACGTTCTGCTTCGCAGCCGTGGTCTTCGCGCCCGCGATTTGCGCTTCAATTTCTTTTAGTAGGTCAGTCATGGTCACCCTGCTTCAGAAACTTTTCTTCAACGCTTCGAGCCCGGCCCGCACACTGCCATCATAAACATCGCATCCCACCTGAATGCGCATCCCGCCAATCAACTCCGGGCGTTGGGCAAAATTGGTTGTTAATCCCTGTCCGTACCGATGCGCTAAGCCGCTTTGCACCGCAGTCTGTAGATCGGCCGATAATGGGGTGGCGCTCTCGATAGTGGCCGTGTGTCGGGCACAATCGAGATTCACCAGCCGCAGAAAGTGCGTGAGGATGGAAAGGCAATCCCGCTCACCGGTCGTGAGGACTCGTTGGACTACTTGCCGGACGCGATTCTCGTCGAGCAATCCGTTCAGCAAGCATAAGCGGTACAGTTGCTTGGCTTCGCGTTTCGCTTTTTTGGTAATTTTCATAGCTAGACCGCAATCTGCTTGAAAGTTTCTTCAGCCAGGCGTCGTTGGTCTTCCGCAGTAAGAATCTTGCCGGTGATCGAAGTAGTGGCCTGCACAACGAGATTGCCGACCTCACGTTTTAGTTCAGCCAGCATTCGGTCGTGGTCCTGCGCGGCGGCTTCATGCGCTTTGACGATGATCTGTTCGGCAGAGGCAATAGCCTTCCTGGTCTCCTCTTGCTGCACGCGGGCCGCCGCAACCCGCGCTTCTTCTATGAATTGCGCCCCTTGGATGTGAGCCTGCGCCATTACTCCTTGGCGCTGACTTTCCGTCTTGTCTAACTCCGCTTTGATTTTCTCTGCGTTAGCGATCCCCAGGGCAATTTGTTGACGCCGTTGTTCCAGCATCGCGAGAATGCGACGGTAGGCGTACTTGTAGAGGACCGCGCACACGATGGAGAAACTGATGATTTGCGCTCCCAAATGCGGCCAGTCTACTCCGAAGGTACGGGCGATCTGCGCGATCTGGCCATCGCTCTGGGCGGCGATCAAAAAAATAAAAGCATTCATGGCTCTGTCCCCCTCCCGGTCGTTACTGTTTCACTAGGAACAAGGCGTAGAACACGATTGCTTCGGCGAAGGCGATGGCCAGAATTGCCTGGACCATAATCTTCGTGGATGCGCCGGGATTACGGCCCACCGCTTCAGAAGCTTTCATGCCGATCAACCCCACGGCCAGCGCCGCGCCCAAAGCGGCCAAACCAACATGGAGACTTCCGCTTAACTCCGCTGCCAACATGAATGCAAACATATGCCGTACCTTCCTTTGCTATCTCGCCGGCTCCCGCGATTGAACACGGTCAAGCTGGCGGAATTCACTATCAAGTCTTGGGTTCTGCCACCGGTGTCACTTCCTCGTGTTGACAAATCAGCAGCGTGAACACAGCGCACAACAACATGAAGACCAGCGCCTGCACCAAGCCCACCAACAATTCCATGAAATAAAACGGAATGGGTAGCAACCAGCCGAGGCCAGGCTTCAAACGAGCCATGGTCTCCAGCATGGTCTCCCCGGCAAAGACGTTGCCGTAGAGACGAAAACCAAGGGAGATCGGCCGAAACAAAATGGAGACGATTTCCAAACAGCCGGACGCAAAAAACACGACGATCATCAGCACTTTCAAAAAACCAGTTGTCTCACCTTTCGGGGCAAACAACTCTTTCAAGAATCCAATCGGACCAACTTCCTGCACCGCCCAAACGATCCAACAGGCGAAAAAGATAATCGCCATGGCGAAGGTCAGGTTCAGATCGGCATTCGCGCCGCGGAACAGCGGTTGGTCAACCTCGAAACCGTTGGGAGTCTGATGTCCCCACCCAATCGTCCCAACTCCGGGAATGAGGCCAAACCAATTTGCCGATAAAATGAAGATGAAGATAGTTGCCAGAAACCAAAACGTCCGCTTTACCAACTGTGGACCAATGATGCTCTCCAAGAACTCGTACAGACCTTCGATGAGCCATTCCAGGAGGTTCTGGGGCCCGCCGGGAATACCCGTCATATCCCGCGTCGCGACTCTGGCGAAGATGATCAAGGCGATGGCGACAACCCAACTGACGATCATCGAATTGGTGATGAAGCCGCCCCAATGTTCGATTTTGACGGCGGACTGCGGCAGGCCGTGCTCCGACTCCGCAGCAAATACGGCTCCCGCAGGCGACAACAACGCCACCCACAACCAACGTTGGAGCGTTGCTTTCATCACTAGGTACGTCTCCTCTACGAACTTCCGACTTTCGAGAGACGTCCAGTCATTGTGCGAGTGTTTCATAGCGAATCAATCTGGCTGAGTTATAGCTTGTGGCAAGAACTCTCTCAACTAGGGGAATCCCTAGGTGTTTGGGAACGGGGCGACATCTAGAGAACGTAAAGCAAGACCTGTCGTTAGCCAAATCGTTGCGCCTACATTAAAAGGATTTCTGCCTATTTGGCGGAAGTTGTTCGGTTCGGGATTGCATCCTGATTCGTTCGCCGAGAGTGCTCGCAGAGAACGTGAACCGTGCCCGGGGCAGGTTACAGCAAAAAGAGTTTGTTCTTCAGAAGCAGTGCCCTGGACTCTACGCTGCCACCGCATAACGATGGTACAGCCCGCCGACTCTCGGAAAGGAGTGAATCTTGCTTTCGGCCTTAGGGCGAATTGCTGCGGGCCGACCTGCTGGCGTGTCCTTGGCGAGCGCAAGATGAGTCCGGTCCTCCTGGTCATAGAGCAGACGAAGACATCAGCCGTTTGAGATGCCGCTCATTCAGGATGATCACGTGATCCAGCAAGTCGTATCGGCAACTTCCCACCCAACGCTCAGCAACTCCGTTTTGCCACGGATAGCGAAAGGCCGTGCGGGTTGCTGGCTCCCCATGCCCCTCACAGCCGAAACTGCTGGTGTACGACGTTTTGGCGAGGCACAACTTCATCGGAACCCAGACCGTCGACGATGTCCCAGAAGCGGGACGCCTTTTCCCAGTAACGGACAAAATGGGCTCGCGAAGACCGGAGCAGGAAGTGGAGGAAGTACTTATAACGTCTCAAGTTATAAAAAAGGAACAATTGGAAGCTCACCTGCGTACAACTATAGCGTCTGACGATATAGTATTCTTTCTGTCGGTATAAGTAGGGAGTCCGGGCCCGGGCCGGGCCGAAAGGTGCGGGTTTCGTGGCAAAAAAGAATGAGACCGAGTCATTTCTGCCGCTGACGCCGGCTATGTTCCATATCCTGCTGGCGCTGGCGGACGGCGAAAAGCACGGTTATGCCGTCTTGAAAGAGGTGGCGCGCCGTACGGGTGATAAAGTCCGCCTCAGTGCGGGGACACTCTACGGTAACTTGTCTCGGCTGGAAGGCGCGGGCCTAATCGTAGAATCGAGCCGCCGTCCGGAGATTGCGCTGGACGACGAGCGCCGACGTTATTACCGACTGACTGAATTTGGCCGTGGCGTGGCGGTGGCCGAAGCGGAACGAATGGAAGAAGCCGTAGTGCAGGCGCGCGCGAAGAAATTATTCCGGAAACCCAGGTTGGCATAACGGGGCGAGGCTTCGATGCACAAAGAAAACAATTCTCTCTCGCAACGGCTGTTTCGGCTCCTTGTACGTTTGTTGCCCTTTGATTTCCGTCTCAATTACGAAGGCGAAATGGAAGGCGTTTTTCGACAGCAACAGCAAGACATCGCGGAACGAGGTGGCTTTTTGGAGGCGTTGAAGCTCTGGAACGAGACAATCCTGGGCATTTTCACCACTGCGCCACGAGAACATTGGGACATCCTGGTGAGCGACTGCGCATACGCGTTCCGTATGATGCGGAAAAATCCAGGCTTCACCGTGATCGCTATCCTCACCCTTGCGCTTGGCATCGGAGCCAATACGGCAATCTTCAGTGTTGTGCATGCGGTGCTGTTGCGCCCGCTTCCGTATCCGGCTGGCCAGCAGCTGGTCTTCCTCCGCCAGCAGCAAGAGAAACTGGGCATAGACGATATCCAGTTCTCGGTCCAAGAAATCAAGGATTATCGCGAACAGAACCGCAGTCTTTCCGGGCTGGTGGAATACCACGCCATGTCCTTCATCCTCTATGGGCATGGGGATCCCGATCGCGTGCGGACCGGCGTAGTTTCTTGGAATTACTTTGATCTCTTCGGCGTAAATCCCATCCTGGGCAGAACGTTTTTGCCTGGAGATGAAGATTCCAGCGCCGCGCCCGTTCTGGTGCTCAGTCACGAATATTGGAGAAACAATTTTGGGGCCGACCCAAACATCGTCGGGAAGACGTTCGAGATGAACGACAAAGTTCACACCGTCGTCGGCGTGCTCCCCCCCGTCCCGCAATATCCGAATGAAAACGACGTGTACATGCCGACCTCTGCATGCCCGTTCCGCTCATCCAAAAAATTCATCGAAAACCGCGACGCTCGCATGATGGAATCTTTCGGTCGCCTCAAGCCCGGTGTTTCTTTGAATCAAGCCGCCACCGAAATCTCCACAATTGCCAACCGCCTAAAGTCGGCGTATCCGAAGTCTTACCCGGAGAATGTCGGCTATGGAGCTGCAACCACCTCGCTGCAACGCGAATTGACCAAAGAAGCCCGACCCACGCTGCTGTTACTTCTCGCCGCCGCAGCCTTTGTCCTTCTGATCGCCTGCGCCAACGTCGCCAATCTGACGCTCTCGCGCATGGCCCGCCGCGAACGTGAGATGGCCGTGCGCAGCGCCCTCGGAGCGGGACGCAGCCGCCTTCTGCGTCAGCTCCTCACCGAGAGTTTCCTGCTCGCAGTCATCGGAGGATTTCTCGGCCTGTATTTGGCCTATGGCAGTCTTCATCTGCTGACAGAGTTTGCCGGCCGCCTGACGCCTCGCGCGCACGAAATTCAAATCGACGCTCGCGTACTACTGTTCACCCTGGTCGCGGCTCTTGGGACCAGCATCGTCTTCGGCACCCTATCTGCTCTTTTCTCGCGGGCGAATCTTATATCCAGCTTGAAGGAAGGCAGCTTCGCCGCGGGAACCGCTCGGAAACAGAACCACGTGCGCAGCGCGCTCATCGTCTGCCAGATTGCCTTTTCCTTTATGCTGCTGATTGGGGCAGGGCTTCTGCTCCGCAGCCTCCTTAAGATGCAACAGGTGGAGCCTGGGATTGCGCCGCTGCGCGTCCTTGCTCTCAGGACCACTCTCAATTTCTCCAAGTACAACACAAACGAGCAGACTCTCTTGTTTGTCAAAAAACTCTTGGACCGCCTGAAGAGCGAACCCGGAGTTCGCTCTGCGGCAATTTCCGATCGCTATCCCTTCGAACCGGAGTTTATTCTCGCTGGCGCTCAGGGCGTTTCCTTCTCTTTCGAAGTCGAGGGCCGCCCGGTCCAGCCCGGGGAAGCACCTCCCGTCTCCACCTTCGCCGCAGTTTCCCCGGACTATTTTCATACTCTGGGAATTCCGCTCAAAGAAGGCCGACTGTTCACCGAGAACGACGACGATAAAGGCCCGATCGTCATACTCATCAACGAGGCGATGAAGCGGCAACTTTGGCCCAATGAGGACCCCGTCGGAAAGCGCGTCACGAATGACAACGGGCAGCACTGGGCGCAAATTATTGGCGTTGTTGGTGACGTTCGTGAATTTGGGCTGGACCACCCTCCGGTCCCTGAGGTCTACTTGCCGCAAAAGTTCAATCCGGCCCCAGGCGCTGTGCTCGTGCGCACCGCCGCCGAACCCAGCGGCTTGGGTAAGGCTCTTACAGCCGCGATTCACGAGGTGGATCCTCAGACCGCCGTGACCCGTGTCCGAACCATCGAACAGGCTCGCTATGAATCGATGGCGAATCCCCGCGTGACCGCAAGCCTGCTGGGTCTTTTTGCCGGGCTGGCGCTGGCCATCGCCACGGCAGGTATCGGGGGAATCATGGCCTTAAGCGTGAGCCAACGCGTGCGCGAAATCGGTATCCGGATTGCCCTGGGGGCGCGTCCGTTGAACATTGTGGGGATGGTATTGGGGCAAGGGCTCATACTTACCTTGCTCGGAATTGCTATCGGCGTTACAGGCGCGATCGCTGTCACAGGCTTCGTCAAATCACTCCTCTTTGAAGTACCGCCCACCGACGCACTCACCTTCTGCGGCGTCGGCCTGACGCTCTTGACTGCCGCTGTGCTCGCCAGCTATCTGCCGGCAAGACGTGCAGCGGCGATCGATCCGAATGACGCTCTCCGCACAGAATAGCGGAGGTCCCTGACGCAGGCTGGTGAGTTATTACGATGATGTCGATATACGAAGAGCTCAAGCGGCGTTGCGAGCCGCGAGGCCATCTGCAGAGTTCAAACACCTTCTGCGCCAATCTTCAAAAGGAGAATAATGTTCATGAAAAATAGAAACCTTTCGCGAAGGGAATTACTGCAAACCTCGGCAGTGCTCGGTTGTCTCGCGGCAACTCCGTTTTCGGTTGTCGCTTCGGAACTCCGCAGCGCGCATCTCGCTCCGGCTTCCCCCGATGCGAATCCTCTTAAGCCTCCAGGCGAAGGAAGTATCCCGGTTGCTTTCCTCATTTCCGATGGTGCGGTGGTCATCGATTTTTGTGGGCCTTGGGAAGTATTCCAGGATGTGATGATTCCCGGCCGGATGGAAATGCCGTTTCAACTTTACACTGTGTCCGAATCCACCAAACCGATCGCGGCAAGCGGCGGAATGAAAATCATTCCTGACTACACGCTGGAAACCGCGCCTGCGCCAAAGGTCCTCGTCATTCCGGCGCAGAGTGCTCCAAGCACGGCAGTGCTGGAATGGGTTCGCAAGTCAGCGAAGAGCGCCGACGTAACCATGTCGGTTTGCACGGGAGCATACCTGCTCGCAAAGTCCGGTTTGTTGGCGGGCAAATCCGCTACCACCCATCACGGCTCGTACATCGACTTCGCCAGAAAGTATCCAGACATCCAGGTCAAACGTGGCGCCAGATTCGTCGAAGACGGCAATCTCTCTTCCGCGGGCGGACTCTCTTCCGGCATTGATCTCGCTCTGCGTGTTGTCGAGCGCTATTACGGTCGCGAGATTGCCAAACAAGCAGCTTACGACATGGAATACCAGGGCCAAGGCTGGATGAACGCAGATTCAAACGCGGTCTATGCCAAGCTACGTAGCTCCATGGACAATCATCCGCTTTGCGTCGTGTGCTCCATGGCTATAGATCCGACGAAAGCACAGAAATCAGTCTATCAAGGTAAGACCTACTATTTCTGTAGTTCAGATCATAAGGCCACGTTCGACGCATCTCCGGCAGAATTCATCAAGGCGATGTGAAGCGAGCCCAAGAATGGAAGACATGCCCGTGCAAATGGGAATCTGAAGAAGAAAGAAATTCCCTAAGAAGGAAATGTGCTGCCTCGGCGCGAAGTGGAGAAAGCGTTCGCCCGTTACTGCAGTCGACTTCTTTAGTCAAACGAGGAACAGCCGATTTTCCGGTGACTCTACAAAAGCGGCCAAGGCAAATGTCCGTCACCAGACCTGAGGCATCGACGCCGCGCACAGCCCGAATGCCCCACCGGATCGACCCTAACTAAGACAAGGGTGTTTACTCCGGGCGGTCATAGCTTGGGTTTATAAAAAGTACAGCCAAGAACAGCGCTTGCGCATCGAGTCCGCCCAGCCAGAAGACAGGGCGGCTCGTCGAGCACTACGGATGGAACTGGACCCTTGAATGCCGTCGTATCGATCCCCCCTCTTGTCAAAATCGCGGCCAACGCGAAAACCGAAGTCCACGTGCGTGACAGCGCGGGAAAACGCACGCTCACTTTGTACATCGTCGGACCGGGAACGGTTTCAATCGTCAAGCGGAAGAAGAAGACGAAGAAGTACATGCCATCGTCATAGCAAAGACCACGGCGAGACACATTCACTACGCTACCCGCATCAGGCTAAAGAGGAAGTGCCAGCGGGTACGTCGCATTATGCCCTGAGTCACTGCTATTTACCCCAGCTTGTGGCAATAATTTAAGCTGCGAGGCCGTGAGATTATCGCTTGCGGGTATGCATAACCGCAATACTGAAATCGACGGAAAGGAGGTCCCCGCCATGATTATTACCAAGGAATTCACCGTGTTACTGGAGGATCGTCCAAGCGCGCTAGGTAAGGTTTGCCGAGCGCTCGCCAACCGTGACGTGAATATTCTCGCTCTTCAATCGTTCCCAATAGGGGGGAAGAACGTGACTCGATTCATCGTAGACGACCCGAAGACCGCTAAGACGGTGCTGGTCGCCGAGGGCTTGACGTTCGCAGAAGAACAAATCGTCCACGTCAGGATTGCGCACCGGCCCGGCGAGATCGCACGTGTAACCTGCCTACTGGGAGAGGCCAATATCAGTATCAACTACGCATACTGCGGCTTAGAGCCCGGAACGAATGCTCCTCTGGTCTTCTTCGGCGTCACGGAGGTCGACAGGGCGGTCCCAATTCTTAAGCGGGCTGAAGCCAAGGCAGCGAAGGCAGCGAAGGCATAGACTTAGGCCAGAAGAGTCGCATCGCCGGGAAAATGAGATTCAACCGCATCGTGCGCCCCGAGCACGGCAAAGGATGTAAGGCAATTCCGCGCCCCGTGCGCTTCACCGATCTTACGCCGGCCACCGTGCGTCGACCCGTTCCAGAATGAAATCCGCCTCCCGAATGGCTTTGTCCACCAGATCCGTTTCGTGCAATGGTTGGCTTGTCGGACTCCATCCAATCTAAAATTGATCGCGCACGCAAAAGCGCTAGCGCAACCAGAATGGCGTCTTTACGTTCTTCCGTCATTGTGGATCCCGCAAGAATATGCGGCAGAGGTGGGAAACATGAGTTCACTTCTTTTTCCACAATCTAAGAACAACTTAATCGTCGTCGGCGCATCTCTAGCGGAGTTTACTGCGAGCTCTCTTGCGAAACTCCGCGCATTCCCACTAAATCATTCCATCCGTAGGAGTTATTCCGGTTTCTCTTTGTTCGATTATGTATTAACCTTTATGGCCAGCCTCATCAAAAAGAAAAAGGGCAACCGCCTCTACTACTACCTCGTTGAAAGCGCCCGCGTCGACGGCAAACCCCGCATCGTCCATCAGGCTTATCTGGGCACTGCTGAAAACTCGCTGAACTGATCCAGCAAAAGTCTGCTGCCATCCCCCTCTCCGCCACCTTGCGAGACTTCGGTCTTCCCGGTGCCTTGTTTGCTTCTCCTAAGACACAGCAATCTCACGTAGTCAGTATCGACAACTCTAATCCGGTGGTGCAAATCGCAAGTCACCCCTTGTTTCACCTCTTGAGGATGTGGCCGGGACTTATTGAATTACTCAAAGACCAAGCGGTTCAGGTCAACCGAGGACTAGCCTCTTGAAGCAAATGAAGGCGCTGCCAACATTTCAGGAATCTGAGGAGCTAGGGTACGGCTTAAAGACCATTGCGCGGGTTCGATACATTTGATCTAGATATCCCGGCTAGCGAGCTTCTCCGGAACGGGCCCCGGGACCGCCTGCGGGAACAGCCTTTTCAGCCAGTCAGCCAGGCCTTTCTCCCGCGAGCTGCCAGTTGATCCACCGCCGGGATGTCTCGTGTTGCGTTTTGGTCCCCTGCTGTCGCAAATATCCCGGTAGGTCTAAGGGAATTTGTTCGCTCGTACGCTTCCATTAGATTCGGCCTTCCTCGACACCGGGCTGGGTCAGCTCCTGCATTAGTCTTTTCGAGGCCTAGCGACTCTCTGCACCAGAGGCTTGACCCGTCTCGTTGCCTCCACGTCTGCTCTGATTGCTACCGTGCGGAGCGAAGCAGTTCTCGGGCGGGTTTACCCCCGCTGTGGACAGCCGCCTTCTCACGGCGTACTCGGCAAGTCGACTTGGTCCCCGTCGGCTTCGCGGAGACTTACAGATACCCAATTCACATTAGGCAAAGGATGGGTATCAAGTACTGCCGTGTGCTCCAGGAGAGTCAAACAATCGGCCTTTACATCTTTCCAAAAATGAGGATGCGTTTCATACATGACCTCCAGAAGGATGCGTGGCAATGCACGCTGGGCTCTATTGCTTGTCTCGGGAGGTGTTGCGTCCCATGGTGGGAGTTGCTTCTCTGGGAGGCAAGTGCGGTTTCTATAACTCAACTACGGCGACAAATGCGGTGACAGAAGTCACATTTGCCTTGTCTACCGCCAGAATACTATTGGTGAGGGCTTTGCTTTCATGCGAAACGTCGGAGAGCCCCATCATACAAGCACCGCCTACCAAATCTGCAAGAATCCAAAGCCCGCAAGGCAACATGCATACATTTGCCATCGGTTATTCGTTGGATTACTTCGACCGCATCCGCCTTGGAGTAGTCGACGACGACGTCACCTCCCATGAGCTTCGCCGCTTCCGCCAGCACACCGCCCCTGCTATCCGGGGGACCCCTTGCGGAAAAACTTGCTTTGAACGGTTAAACGATGAAGACTTGGGGTAATTTAGGAGGCCCAGACGATGCGAAAGATCCTTCTTGTTGTTTGGCTGGTATCGCTGGCTGCTTTACTTTTCTTGTTCGGATATATTTGGCTAAATGGAAGTACTGTGCACGGAATCAGTCTGGCTGAAGACCTCGGCATAGTCTGGGGAGGCAGTTTTATAGCCTGGGCGGTATTGACTTGGAAAGCAAGGCAATAAAATCGTTGGTCACTGATCGTCAATTTGCTTGAAGGAATTAGAAAGTCGTCGTCTGGATATTGATTTCCGCAGCGTCGGATTGACCCCGTTTTGGAATGGCGAAAGGGAGCCCATTCTAATGATCGTTGGCTTTCAGACAATCTGGAGCGCACCCGCAACGTGATGCGCGTGACTTGACACTAGCCGGCGTTCTCATGGAAGGACTTGAGAGGTTTTCAGTTGCAAAATCCCAATGCATCATAAATTGAAATTACCTGAAAGTTCGCACAAACCCTACACCAACAAACGCGTATCTGTGTTTTGGAAGCTGATTCGGCCTCAATCGTTTCTTCTCTGCTTTTTTCTTTGTCTTGAGGAGATTCGAGAGGAAGACGGACTCACGCCCACCCAGCCCGTGCCGCAACCAACGGTCATTCTTCTTTGCAGTCATTGGAGTCTAGAAAGGCAGTTCTTGCGACTAAGAGCGATTGTTCCTCCTGATTTTGTTACTCGCTCGTGGGCTGTGGAGTTTGAGACGTACTCCTAGGCAGCTCAGGTGGCTTGATGTAGCTCATCGGCACCTGTCCTGTCAGCGCCTCCATCCAGACTTCAATCGACTTCACCTGAGCGTCGCTGAGTGTTACTCCGCGTTGGTGAACCGCCATGTTACGGACCGCCAGGTCTAGGGTCGGAATTGAGCCGTCATGGAAGTATGGTCCGGTCTTTTTGATGTTCCTCAGCGAGGGGACTTTGAAGACCATCTTGTCGATCTCTTCCTTGGTCAATTGATAGCGCCCCTGATCGGTTTGGACCGGCCACGGTTTCATGACGCCGAGCTTCTGATACGTCGATCCACCAACATACGGACCGAAATGGCACCACTGGCAACCGGTGGCAGCAAATGTGTTGAAGCCCGCTTTTTCGGCGTCAGTCAGAGCTGACTGGTCGCCCTCGATGAAGGCATCCCATCGCGACGGGGTGACAAGTCCGCGCTCAAACGCTCCAATTGCCAACGCCATGTTGTCGTAGGTAACCGGATCTTTATCATTGGGAAATGCTGTCTTGAAAAGCACAACGTACTCCGGCATGGACGTAATCATTTGCAAGGCCGCGGCATTGGAAGGCATCGCCATCTCAACTGGGTTGGTGATCGGACCTTTCGCCTGCTGCTCGACGGTGGGAGCTCGGCCATCCCAGAACTGCACGAAGTGTCCCGCAGCGTTGTACACGGTAGGTGCGTTGCGGTTGCCCTTCTGATTCTTATGCCCGGTCGACACACTCGTGGTTTCTGCGCCGTAGGCGTCGAGCGGATGACAAGTATTGCAGGAAATCTTCTGGTTGGCCGACAGGCGAGGATCGTAGTACAGGATTCTGCCCAGTGTCACTTTCGCGTCCGTAATAGGATTGTCGGGCGAGCTCATTACCGCGGGAAGTGGTGCGAAGAGCTTTAATGCCTCGGCGTTCACCTGCACCTTTCCGGGAGCCGACAAAAGATAGGTGATGGGGATGAGGACGAGCGTGAGTAGGAAAGCGAACAATCTAATTTGACGTGGTTTGAAATTCGACATAAGCGCCCCCTTGAGCACTGCTCAACCGCTGGGTAGGAGTTTTTCTGTTGAGTCTGCCCTTTTCATGAGTTCTCCCCTCTCAGAAGCTGCGGCCATTTTTGAGCTGGGACTGACGCGACTTTCTGAATAGTGCATCTCGTGTGCCAATTCACTCACATTCGCAACTAATTGTCGGGCGGGAGCTTGTAGTTCACGAGACTCTCTCCATCATTGTCGGAAGTTCAAAAAACTGAACAGTGGGCATTGAAGCGTTCAAATCCGTGTACATCCCGCGCACGAAGAGTTCCCGAACAGTCTCCTTCTTTACTGATGTACATCTGCGGCTGGCTCTCACCGGAGTCCCTGCGCCCTGGGCGCAACCCCAGAAAACAGCCCACCTCGCGACTCTTGGGGAAGCGATGCAGATCTTCCAGGGTCAGCACATAGGTCAGCGCGATCTGCGTTCCTACCCCCTTCACCTGTTTGAGCAACTCGACTTGCGGGTAGCTATCCCTGGCGATTTTCTCCATCCGGACCTCGTATTCCTGGATGCGCTCGTTCAGTGATTCGATTTCTTTGAGCAGCGGCTCCAGAATTTCGCGCAACTCCGCGTTCAATCTCGCCGCCAGCTCCCGGCTCACTTGCTGCGTGCCACACTTAGGCAGCCGCTGGCCATAAGATTTCACCAGCCCGCGCGCTGCGTTCACCAAGGAGGTTCGTGCTCTCACCAGTTCGGCCCGCGCTCGAATCACGGTCAGATGAATTTGTGCTTTCGCGCTGCGATGTCGCACCGGCCCCAGCAGCTCAGGATCGATTCGTGCCAGCCGTGCCAGTGTCCGCGCATCGTGTCGATCATCTTTTCGATTGCTCTTGGTGATCAATTGCACCTTCTGCGCGTGCGCCACGAGCACCTGGTGTCCCAGCTCCCTTAGCAGCCGGCTGACCCACGGAGAATGTGTTCCGGTCTCCAGGGCGATGAGACTTCGCGGTATCTTCTCAAATGTCTGCTTCATCGCTTCTGGTGTCGTCGCCACTTTCTGTTCCAGAATGACTTGCCCCGCTTCATCCAAAACACAGTAGAACGACCAGCGATCGCCGAGGTCCACACCGATCGTGAGCTTGTGTCCTTCGAAAATCACGTTTCCATTTACCCGAACAGTGCTAATCTTTTTCATTGCCGGTCTCCTTTTCATTGTGCCTTGAGCACGTCGCCCTCCGTGCGAGCGCGTCTCGCGCGTCGTACTCCTGGACGGATCGAACGGCTGGCCGATGGGAGATAAGGCGAATGACCTGGTCCTGGTCGTCTGATAGAAACTCTCTGCTCACGTCATCCAACTCAACTTCCCGGATACGTAGCTGCGTGGAGCGGAACGCACGTGACATCAAGGAGGTGGCGATAATCAATCCAATAAAGACGGCCGCGATCTTAATACCTTCGGGGTGTTGCACGACGTTAGAGAACGTCGTATATGCAAAAACTACGAAAATCAAATGAAATGCCCAGCGCTTCCGGCTTGTCCAAAATGAGATCGTCACAGCTATAGCGGCGGAGCTCATTAGTACCAAAACACCAGTAGCGTAAGCGCCTCCCTGAGCATCAACACTGGTATTAAAAATCAGAGTGACAATGAACGAGATCGCAACGAATACAAGCACCAAAGGTCGCGTAAGGAAGTCAGTAGCTGCAAAACCTAACAGGCACAGAACAAATATCTTCCCTGTCCAATTGGGAAATAGGCGTTCCAACATGGAGATATACTGCCTTGGCCGTTTGGACTCTGCTCCGCCACCCGGCTGTATACAGGATAAGCAGCGAACAGAGTCACTAGAACCAATATCAATGTGGCTACTCGCGGCATTGCGAATCGCTCTGGGATTAGCCCCTATTCGAGGAAATATCAATTACAACCGCAATTGTTTTGGTAAGAGGCCGAATGGTCGGAGTTTTTGTACCGTCCCCGTATAAGAGTCAGAATCTGAATTTGTATCACGACAAATTCCTCGGCTTCCTGGGCGACCTCAATTGGCGTCGGCTTAATGAACTGGCGCCCGTTGCCAGACGCAACCTCCGGTGCATGTTGCATTGATCGAGCAGGCCAAGCTCAGAGCGACTTTCTAAGGCTTCTGCAACATGCAGCGCTTTCCAAACGCGCTCAGCCTCAGCGCAGGTAGTCGAACCACAACTTTCAATCTATTCATGTCACTTACGGGACAAAGTCAGACGAGTAGGGAGTGATCCCGCCCGAACCACCCCCACTCCTCTTGCGGACCTCCACTGAGGTCCGCAAAGTTCACAAACATTCCTTCGTCGAATCTTGCGAGGACCCGGAGAAGTTGGGAAAGTGTTCTCACTAAAGGTCCTTACACCTACCGGAACATGTTCTCTATGACAAATCATTTCTTGCTAAGGTTTTCCGATGCGAGTACCGCAGCTCCTTTGACGACTTTATGAAACCGTGAGATAACTAGTTGCCCAATGACGGCTTCCACGAAGCCACGTTCTGCTCTCTCCGTAGAAACCTACATCGCGGCCTTTACGCTCCTTGCAATACTGTTGCATCTAGTCTTCCGTTACCTCCTCCACTATCCTTCCCTAACCTCCGACTTCCCACTGTTCGCCTCGCTTTTCGCTGGTTCACCCCTGTTGTTGACACTCTTAAAGAAGCTCGCCAAACGTGAATTCGGGTCAGACTTATTGGCCGGGATTTCCATTGTAACGGCCGTAATTCTGGGCCAGTATCTGGTCGCAGCCATCGTGGTACTGATGCTCTCCGGGGGAGAAGCGCTCGAGGAATATGCTACTGCCCGTGCTTCTTCCGTACTCGATGCACTGGCCCGGCGCGTACCCAGCATTGCTCACCGCCGCGGAGCCAACGGATTGCAAGACCTGAAACTCGACGAAATTCGGATTGGAGACGAACTCACGATCCTGCCGCACGAGATTTGCCCCGTGGACGGAACCGTTCTCGAAGGCCATGGCGTGATGGATGAGGCCTATCTCACCGGTGAGCCATACCAGATTTCCAAAACACCTGGTTCGACTGTCCTCTCCGGGGCGATAAATGGCGAGACTTCAATAGTGATTCGCGCTGACAAGCTCGCTCTCGATTCGCGTTATGCGCGCATCATGAAAGTTATGCTAGATACTGAGCAGCAGCGTCCACAATTGCGCCGTCTCGGCGATCAACTAGGTGCCTGGTACACGCCAATCGCGGTTGGAGTGGCTGTGCTCGCCGCGCTGCTGAGCCGCGATCCAGAACGGTTTCTCGCCGTTGTTGTAATCGCGACACCGTGCCCACTGCTGCTGGCCATTCCCACAGCGATCATCGGCGCCATTTCTCTTGCCGCGCGCCGCGCCATCATTATCAAAAATCCAACTGTGCTTGAGCGGATCTCGAAATGCCGCACGCTGATCTTCGACAAGACCGGCACTTTGACCTATGGCCGGCCCAAGCTCACGGAAATTATTTGCGCGGAGGGTTTTGGACGCACTGAAATACTGCAACTGGCTGCCAGTGTAGAACTCTATTCCAAGCATCCCCTCTCCAGCGCCATTGTCGCGGCTGCGAAACAGGAACAAATTGCCTCGCGTGAAGTGGAGCATATCTGTGAAAAGCCAGGCGAGGGAGTGCTTGCCACCGTCGAGGGCCGATCCATCCGGATCACTGGCAGGAAGAAGGTGGGCTCGCAAAATCTCCCCTTGCCCGAACTGGTGAGCGGCCTGGAATGCCTCGTTTTCATCGATGATAAATATGCCGCTGCGATTCGTTTTCACGACGCACCCCGGAATGACAGCACCTCGTTCATCCAGCACTTGGCACCCAAACATGGCGTCGCAAAAGTGATGCTTGTCTCTGGCGATCGTGAATCGGAAGTGAAATATTTAGCGGAAAGTGTTGGCATCACCGAGGTCTACGCGGGTCGAAGCCCAGAAGAAAAAGTCGCCATCGTAAAGGAGGAAACCGCTAAAGCCAACACTCTCTTTGTTGGCGACGGTATCAACGACGCCCCGGCCTTGATGGCCGCCACGGTCGGCGTCGCGTTCGGCACGCAAAATGACATCACCACGGAAGCAGCAGACGCGGTCGTCCTCGAACCCGCTCTCGGTAAGATTGATGAACTAATGCACATCGGCCAGCGAATGCGACGCATCGCGCTACAAAGTGCGCTCGGAGGAATGGCCGCCAGTGTCATCGGTATGGTCGCCGCCTCTCTTGGTTTTTTGCCTCCTCTCTGGGGAGCCATCGGACAGGAAGCTATCGACCTCATCGCCGTACTAAATGCCGTGCGGGTGGCACTCCCGACCAAGGATTTACAAGATTTTTGATTTTCCCTCGCAAGCGCGTAAAGATATGTTTGGTCAAAAGCAAAAAGCCGGACGACTTCGGTTTTTTCCATGTCGGACAAAACGATCATCGATTCAATCGAGCATTTACTTGGGTTCCGTGCAGGCGCCGATTGGAATAGCTGAATTTGTAACGGCTTGTGGCCGCTGCACCAGCGGCTAGACACAGATCAGGATCTCGTGAAGATCTACTGGCGCCGGGCAAGTCCGACGCCTCTAGGTTTGTTCAAAACGACTAAATGCTAGGAATGATTACCGAGACAAAATGTAGGGCTCTAATTCTTCCCAAAGATCTTCTTTTGGAGATCCGGTCCGAACTCGTTGAAGAGTTCGTCGATCATGCTGAACAACAGCTCGAGATTGCGCAGCGGGTTCAGCGTGAACTGTTGCCCTCATTGGGAGAATCCTTCCCAGAAGTTCGACTCGCTACCGAATACAGGCCAGTTGGTCAGTTTGGTGGCGATTTCTATAATATCTTTCGCGTTCAGAACAGCAGCATCGCCCTTATCATGGGTGACGTTTCTGGCAAAGGCGTGCCGGCCGCGTTACTATTGGGAGTGATTCACGGCATTGTTCGCGTAGGCTGGTGGTCCAAATCGTGTTCGCACCACGAGTGGGAATCAGGGCAATTGAATCGATTCCTGTGCGAACGTTCCTCACGAGATCGCTTTGCCAGCATGTTCTGGTGCTCTTACGACCCCATTGCTCAACTCCTCCGCTATGTAGATGCAGGGCACTGTCCAACGCTCCTGACGCGAAAGAAGAATGGTGAACTTGGGGTGGATCGCCTCGAATCGGGGGGGCCCTGTGCTCGGAATGTTGCCGAACGCCGAATATGAGTAGACTAGTCTTCAGCTGTGTTCTGGAGATTTGTTGGTCTTGTATTCGGACGGACTGGTAGAAGCCACAAACTCCCTTGGCGAGGAATATGGTGAGAAGCGCTTGCGCGAGTTGCTTACACACAGTGCCGAGAAGAGCCCTGCCGAGATCCGGCAGGTAATTCTAGCCTGGCAGATTTCTCCGCTTCTTTGCTGCTGAGAGATGATCTGACATTTGTCGTGGTGCAGTTTGGGCTGCTGCCCAGTGCATGGCGTCTAAGTTCTTGAACAATTTCTAATGGATGTGTTTAGGGATTTTGACGTCCGAAATCTTCAATTTTGGCCATGCAAATTAAAGTCTTTTGATGCAGTGGGTTGAGAGGCATGGTGGCCTGGTACGACTCGTGCATTAGAGTGAGACCGGCGCCTTTCCCTTACGCATTCTGAGTCCGCTCCCGCATCTTGAAGGCCCGGACTTAGCACAAATGGCTCCATCACCCATGCTCTATTCAGGACGTGCCAGGTGACATTCACCTCTCTCAAAAAGCGAATAAGTATTAACAACATTGCTTTCGCCACTGATCTTACCCAAGCGTCCTACGCTGCTCTTCCGTTTGCAGCGGAGTTTGCTCGGTCCTATGACGCAAAAGTCTGGGGCTTTCACGTTTTGTCACCCAATAGATTCCCCCTTCCTCCGACTGGCATGCTGCCGACCTCGGAGGAGGACGAGCAGGTAGTCAAAAAGGAGCTGGACAGTCAGTTGGCGAAACACCTGGCAGGCGTACCGCGAGAGGCTGTGATAAGTCATGGCCAGATATGGAATGCGCTTTCCACTTTCGTTGAAGGGAAAAACATCGATCTGGTCGTGATGAGTACGCATGGTCGTTCGGGCTTCGGAAAGGCATTAATGGGTTCCGTGGCCGAGACTGTTTTCCGGCAGTGCCCCTGCCCGGTTTTAACGGTAGGTCCTAAGGCAGCCATACGCCTGGACCAACCGCTCGAGACAAAAAACATTCTGCACGCGACGGATTTCGCTTCTGAGACGCGGGCCTCCGCGGCCTACGCAATCTCCATTGCACAGGAACACCAAGGTCACCTTGTTCTATTGCATGTGATCGAGCCCCCCACGTCGGGTGAATTGGCCCATGGAGGAGAGTTCGTTAGTTCTACGATGGATCTGCTGCGCGACCTCGTTCCACCTGATGCCGATCTTTGGTGTAAGCCTGAGTATCTAGTCGAGTATGGTTCTCCGGCCGACAACATCTTAGCGATCGCAGGACGCAGGCACTCGCACCTCATCGTGCTGGGGCTCCGGAAGCCCGCAGTAAGCCTCGGTTTTGCAACTCACTTTGCTCGAACGACAGCTTATAAGGTCGTTACTCAGGCTGACTGCCCGGTTCTAACCGTTCGCGGATGATCTTCCTTGGTATTTTGGCTGACGCATACGATGTGGCCAATCGCCCTTCGATATTGCTCGCAGACGAGCCAACCGGGAATCTTGATAGCCGTACTTCCGTTGAGACTATGGAGCTTTTCCAGACCTTGAATGAAAAGGGTCTAACGATTTTCCTTGTCACTCATGAGCACGACATCGCGCAGTTCGTCAAACGGGTGCTGGTGTTCAAAGACGGAAGAATCCGTAGGGATGATCTTGTCCTCAATCGCCCCGTCGCCGCCGAAGTGCTCAAGACACTGCCCAAGGTGGAAGACTGAACGTATCTTGCATTTCTTCCAATAGCGTAGAGATCTTAAGTTAGCCAGATCGGAGCATGTTCATAAGCGCCCAATCGTTTCTGGGAATCGTGGTACGGGTCGGTGCGGGCCACTGTTTTTCGCCACGTTTGGGCTTCGAAGGGCGAAGCAGCACTTCGTAGCGCTTGAGACGTGCATTTCCAGAACATTTCCTTCTTATCAATTATGATGGGGGCAAGTGCGTCAAGTTTCTTGAACACAGCGGCTAATTTCTGTTCAAGCGTTTAGACAGCATTGCCACGCAAGTTGGATCGGAACTCCTAACGGCCGCAAAAGCAAGGATTTAGATTTTCCCAATCTGTGGAACCAAGGATGCGGTGGAATCACTGTCAAGCGGATCTCGGTCATAGCTATGAAAGCAAAAGGGGCGTCGCTTGAGCTGGGGAACAAATTTCTTAATAAACGACCAACAAGACTGAGCTGAGTGAACCATCGACGGCAAGGACAATCCTGGCCTTCGGGGTTGTCCGTCAAACTCGTAGAACAAAAGGAGATTTCCGATGAAAGTAAAAGACATAATGATGGGGACACCGTACTACTGCCAGCCAGAGACCAACCTCGGCTCCGCAACTGAGCTGATGTGGAATGCAAATTGTGGATTCCTACCGGTCGAGTCGGCTCAAGGAAAAGTGATTGGCGTGATCACAGACCGTGACATCTGCGTTGCGCTGGGGACTAGGAACCGCCCTGCAGGAGAGATCACCGTGACCGAAGTGTTCACAGGCAAGCTGTACTCTTGCGCGCCGGATGACGATATCCACATGGCGCTGCAAACACTGAAGGAAGCCGCGGTTCGCCGACTCCCGGTGATTTCGCAGAACGGAAAGCTGGTTGGCGTCCTTTCCATGGATGATATTTTGCTACGAGCCGAACCCAGCAGCCTTGGAAAAAAGCCCGAACTGTCTAGTGATGAGGTTCTAAGAACGTTTCGGGCTATCAATCAACGACGTGCTCCAGAGGGAGCCAGAAAACAAGCTGCAGCCGCGTAGAGACCGAGGAAACTCGGTCCGGCATACTATAGGTGGCTCGTCCCACATACCCTCAATAGAGTGTGAATGAGAAGAATTCTGAGCTTGAAGTGCTCTCTTATCGGTACTACCTGAAAGAAGGAGGAAATGAAATGTTAAATGGGAAATTGACAGGTCGCATCAGCTTGGCCTTGTTTCTGGGGGCATTGGCGTTTGGGATGAGCAGCCTGTGCAGTGCCCAGACATCCAAGGATTCCAAAGAAGTCTTAGCGATCTTTGAAGACGTTAAGACCGAAGCAATCCAACTGAGACATGACGCGGACGAAATGAAATCGTACACGCATTCGACCCTTAGTTGGGAGACTCATGTGGCGAGGGTGGAGGAAATCAAGCGCCACGTCAACAATGCTGGGAAGCTTCTGAGCGAGCTCGAAAGCTCCAGAGCAAGTGCTTCCCCTTGGCAGCAACAGGCCATCGATCGTATAACACCGCTGTTGAAGGAGCTTGCTTCCAGCGTTACATCCACCATCGAACACTTGAATCAGAACCCTAAGCTCCTGCAAACAGCTCCCTTTGTGGACTATGTGGCTGCGAACTATGAAGTGGCCTCGAATCTGGCGGAGTTGATTTCTGACTACGTTGAATATGGGAGATCGAAGGCTAAGTCAGCAGATCTCACGGAAAGACTGGAAGAACCGGGAGCCTAGGGTTCCTGGCCGTGACGAGCGTGCCAGTAGGGAAGCTGTTGTGGTCCTCGCTGCGCACCCGTCCGTTGAGATGCTTATAGTGCGGCTAGGTTTTCTAACCGCCGCCATCAACTGCAAAAGTCACATTTAGTGCTCATAGGTTGCTTGGGGGGAACGACAAGCCTGCGGAGTGCATTGCTCATGCCGCTCCAGTCTCTCGGGCTCCTTGGGATTATCGCCGAAAATACGGCTTCGGCGTTTCCGACACCGATGGAAGAGGGAAAAAGAATTCCTCGACGATTTGCGGAACTCATCTGCACATCGTGAAGGGGTGAATATCCCTGTGAAGCCTGGATTGGTCTTTGGGCCTGAACTGGTCGGGGTAGTCCATGCGATCGGCCTTTTGCCTGGCTGGAGTGTGGTCTCCGTGTAGCGTGCAGCTGGGCGGTTAGAAGTTTGGCAACACGACACAACTGCGTATTCCGGCAACCTTGGCAACTCGAACTGCGACAGCTTCGCAGTGGGACGAGTCTGTTTGACAGCGATTTGCTGATCATTTAGTGGGATCAGGTGTACAGAGGAATTAGCAATGAGGTTGAACATGAACTGCCAACGCGCTTTTGCAAAGCTGAGCGTGCTTCTTGGGGTGTTCCTGCTGGGTGGTGTGGGGTCAAACCAAACGCAGAGCACAACTCCGGTTTCAGCAAACGTCACGTTCACGGTAACGGCGGTCGGAAAGACGGAAGGCGACTCCGCTATTTCAAAGGATGAGGTTCAGCTGTCTCTCGGCAAGGAGCGCAAACAGATTGGTGATTGGAAGAAAGACGGCAATCTGTTTTTGGCGATTCTTATCGATGATTCGATCGACCCGGGTGCCGCTAGCAACTGGAATGATCTGAAAGAATTCATCATAGCGCAGCCGTCTACGGTTCACGTTGCGGTGGGCTATATTCGCAACAACACCACAGTGATGGCCCAGGATTTCACTACTAATCATGAAATTGCGGCAAAGGCGCTTCGCATGCCAATAGGTGTAGGTGCGCTTGGCTCAAGCCCGTATCTCGGGACGATGGACTTGCTCAAGCACTGGCCGCAGACCGGGCCACGCAGGTCGATTCTGCTGGTTTCTTCCGGTGTCGATTACTTTCGTGGCCGCGGGTCGGGACCTATCTATCCCGATGTGGATCCCTTGATTCAAAAGGGCCGAGAGACAGAATACGAACATCTGGACTGTCTATTATTCGAGTTCCGGACACCGTGGAGGTTCACTCTACCGCGTGTACTATGCACAAAAACCTATTATCTCGGCTCTGGTGTGCCGGTCTCCCTCAAACTGGATACCAACGCCGCGATCGAAATTGCCGTCGCCTGGGTATGGTCAAGTTGTCTAGGGAAACCGGGGCCGAATCCCACGGGGAGGATCACGGCTCAGGCTGCCACTCTCCCTATTTTGCTGGGTTTTGCCAAAAATACGCTGACAAAGGTCGCCGTTGCGTTCACGCCCGGGGGTTACCGCTTTGCTCTAAAACTGCTTCGCGGCCTGATCGCAGTTGTCCTGGAGGCTTTTCTTGGCATGTGGCTCGCAATGCACTGAGGGTAGGAGATTCAAATTGCCGTGAATAGAATTTGTTAGCAGAACAGGGCGAAGCGTGACGGAGGTCACACGTGAGAATGTCGAGGCCCATTTGAACCTACGAACTATGGCTCCAGGATTGCCTCTTGGTAGGTGTGCCTCGCGGGACGGAAGAGGCAGCGTTAGTCCGGCCCCAGACTGCAGGCACTTCAGTGAAGAGATAAGTCAGCTCCGAAACTAGAAGACACCGAGATGAGTACTATGCCAACGTCAGCCGACTCTGTTTTTCACATGCACGAGATCACCAAGATTTATCGCATGGGGGATGTGGAAGTCCGCGCGCTTCGCGGAGTAACGCTGGACGTTCTCCCGGGAGAGTTCATCGTTATGTTGGGACCCTCCGGTAGCGGGAAATCCACGTTGCTAAACATCCTAGGTGGACTCGATATCCCGACAAGTGGGGAGGTTTTCTATCTGGATCACAACCTGACTGCGGCCAACCGGGAGGAACTCACCCGATTTCGTCGCGAGCATGTCGGGTTCGTCTTTCAATTCTACAATCTCATCCCCAGTTTATCGGCACTCGAGAACACTTCGCTGGTAACCGAGATTGCCGCCAATCCCCTTGATGCGGAGGAGTGTCTGCGAATGGTGGGCTTGGGAGAGAGGTTGCATCACTTCCCGGCTCAGATGTCGGGAGGAGAGCAACAGCGTGTGGCGATCGCGCGCGCGGTGGTGAAGAGACCGGAAATCTTGCTTTGCGATGAACCGACGGGGGCACTCGACTACGCTACCGGAAAGCTGGTCCTTGAAATTCTCAATCGAGTGAATCGTGAGCTCAAAACCATCACCGTCGTTATCACCCACAACGCTGCAATTGCCTCAATGGCAGATCGTGTTTTGCGTATGAGCAGCGGAAAGATCGTGGACATTCAAAAGAATGAGAGGCGGGCTTATTCTTCGGAACTGACGTGGTGAAATGAAGATCGGTGCACTAGATCGAAAGCTGCTGCGGGATCTCTGGCATCTGCGTGGGCAGATCTTCACGGTTGCTCTGATCGTTGCCTGCGGTATCGCCACGTACGTCACCATGCGCGGTTCTTACGAGTCCATCGAATTCGCTCAACGTTCGTACTACTCCGCTTACCGGTTTGCTGACGTCTTCGCGCAACTCAAACGCGCCCCTAATTCGCTGGTCAACCAGCTTGCCTCGCTCCCCGGTGTCGGCATGGTCGAGACTCGCGTCGTCGTCGAAGTCAATTTGGATGTGCCGGGGCTTCCCGAACCGGCGATTGCCCGCATCATTTCGATCCCCGCTCACGGTGAACCGCTTCTCAATCGCTTGTGCTTGCGTCGTGGCCGTTACATCGAAGCCGATAGATCGAATGAGGTTCTCGCCAGTGAAGCGTTTGTCACGGCAAATCACCTCGACATTGGCAACTCCATTGGCGCCGTAATCAACGGCCATTGGGAACGCCTCAAGATCGTTGGGATAGCCCTCTCCCCAGAATATGTCTATGAAATCCGCGGCGCGGAAGTCTTTCCGGACAATCGACGCTTCGGTGTGCTATGGATGAGTCGTGAAACACTCGGCCCTTTGTTCAACATGGAAGGTGGCTTCAACGATGTTGTGCTCACGCTGGCTCCTGGCGCTAACGAATCCGATGTCACCGACCGCATTGACAGACTCCTCGAACCGTTTGGAGGCCTCGGTGCCTACGGCAGGGAAGATCAAATCTCCAATCGATTCCTGAGTGATGAAATTGCTCAGGACCGAATTACAGGCATTTTCGTGCCTTCCATTTTCCTTGGTATCGCCGCGTTTCTGGTGCACGTTGTGCTCTCTCGACAGGTCAGCACTCAAAGAAATTCGATTGGGCTACTCAAGGCATTTGGTTTTTCCGATGCTGCTGTTGCCTTTCACTTCCTGAAATTCGCCATGGTTGCCGTACTCCTCGGCACGCTCTTAGGGACTCCCGTAGGAATTCGACTGGGCCAGGGTCTTTCCAAGATTTATCAGGATTTCTTCCGCTTTCCAGAACTCAACTTTGTTGTGAATGCACAGCTTCTTTTTTGGAGTATCGCCATTAGCGCAGGCGCTGCCTGCTTTGGCGCAATCTCCTCCATACGGAGCGCAGTCGCTCTCCCTCCTGCGGAAGCCATGCGTCCGGAATCGCCGCCAAAGTTCAAGAGGGGACTCGCCGAGCAGTTAGGGATCGACTCGTGGCTCTCCCTCTCAACCCGCATGATCTTACGGAATCTGGAGCGCCGCCCCTGGAAGGCTTGCCTGACGATTCTGGGAATGTCTCTCGCCGTCGCTATCCTCCTCGTAGGGTTCTATTTTAATGACGCCATCGACTACCTGGTTCAAGTGCAGTTCCAGGTTGCACAGCGGCAAGACGTAATGATCACGCTGAACGAACCACATGGAGCGCAAGCGAGATACGACATCAACCACCTTACTGGTGTTACCCATTCCGAAACATTTCGCATCGTGCCTGCACGTCTTCGCTTCCAGCATCGCTCCAAGCGCATTCCGTTGCAGGGTCTGGAACCCGACGGCGATTTGCGCCGCGTAGTTGGACAGAGTCTTCGCGTAGCCTCAGTGCCAGCGGACGGTTTATTGCTTACCAAAACACTCGCCGACATTCTCGAAGTGCACCCGGGAGATTTCGTTGAAATTGAAGTGTTAGAGGGCGAGCGGCCGAAACGTTCCCTCCCTGTCGCCGGAATCGTCGATGAAATGATTGGGCTTTCCGCCTACACCAATATTGCCTGTCTCAATCGTATTCTCCAGGAAGCTTCATCTATCTCTGGCGCATATCTCGCCGCGGATTCCAGAGCCCTGCCGCAACTGTATTCCACGCTCAAAAGTACTCCCGCTGTCGCTGGGGTCGCCGTGCGCGAAGCCATGCTGCAGAGTTTTTACGAGACCATTGCCAGGAGCATGAACATTTCGGCCACCGCTCTCAATCTCTTCGCCTGCCTGATTGCAGTCGGCATTGTCTACAATGGCGGCAGAGTTGCCCTTTCCGAGCGCGGCCACGAGCTCGCCTCACTTCGCGTACTCGGTTTTACTCAGAACGAGATAGGCTTCATGTTGCTTGGAGAGCAAGCTCTGCTTACGGCGTTTGCTATACCTGCAGGTTTCCTGATCGGTTATGGAATTTGCGCGGCCCTCACCGTGGCCATGCAAACGGAGCTCTATCGTATGCCACTGGTTTTTAATCCTCATAGTTATGCGCTCTCGGTGTTGATTGTCGTTGCGGCCGCAGCCGCTACTGCCGCTCTCATCTACCGGCGTCTGCTCCATTTGGACTTGGTGGAAGTTTTGAAGACGAGGGAATAGCTTGGCACAGACTACAAGACGTCGCGGCTTTGTGATTCTGCTGCTGCTCGCGGCTGCTGCGGTGCTGTTTTTTCTCCTGCGCAGTTCACCGCTTGACGTGGAAACCGCAAGAGTAAAACAAGGGCCCATGCAAGTAACTGTCGAGGAAGACGGTGAAACGCGCGCCCACGACCGCTTTGTAATTGCTGCCCCTATCCCCGGTCGATTGCTTCGCATGGAATGGGAGGAGGGGGATCTCGTCCGCCAGGACGCCACCGTCGCTGCTATCGAGCCCCTTCCTCTGAATCAGCAGCAGCGCGAGGAGGTCTTGGCTCGCATCGAGGCCGCCGAGGCGACTAAGCGTCAGGCGAATGCTCGCTTGGCACACGCGCAGGAAGATTACGCTCAGCTTCAACGCGATCTGACTCGCGCCGAGCTCCTTGCCAAAGAGAATCTTCTCTCCGTGCAGGCTCTCGAACAGGCCCGTAATCTTGAAAAGACAGGAGCTCAAGAACTTGAAGCAGCAAAATTCAGCGCCATGGCTGCCGCTTCGGAAGTGAAGGTAGCCAGCGCAGGCCGTCTTGGAATGGATACCGAGGGTAGCGCACAAAAAGTAATCTATTTGCGTTCGCCGGTTGCTGGTAGAGTTCTGCGGCTTGTCGAAAAGAGTGAAAGAGTCGTCCAGGCAGGTGCGCCTCTCCTGATCCTAGGAGATCCCGCCAAAATTGAAATCGTCACGGACGTTCTGACTACCGACGCCGTCAACATCCAGAGGGGCGCCTCCGTGTACGTGGAAGGTTGGGGCGGAGATCATCCCATTCGCGCCCGCGTGCGTGTAGTCGAACCCTCTGGCTTCACTAGAATTTCGGCGCTCGGCGTGGAAGAGAAGCGCGTGAACGTGATTTCCGATTTTGTGGATTCTCCCAACGGATTGAGTGACGGATTTCGTGTCGAGACCCGCATCGTAACTTGGGAAGTGAATAATGTGCTTACCATTCCGGGTAGTGCAGCATTTCGCATGGGAAATAGCTGGAGCGTATTTGTCGTCAGAAATGGTCACGCCCTTCAAAAGCCGGTTGAGGTTGGTCATCGTAACCCGAGCGACGTCGAAGTCCTCAGCGGTCTCTCTATGGATGACCAAGTAATTTTGCACCCGTCCAATCAACTCAAGGATGGCATGTGTGTGCGAGCAAGGCGATATGCCACAAAATAGATCGACCTACATCTTTCTCCTGTGCTTAACCCTGGCCACCTCCTATGGCTGCTATCTCCTAGTTGCCCCATTCTTCAAGCCGATCATTTTCGCATCTGTCATCGCAATACTCTTTTATCCCGTACATTCCAGAATTCAGCGACGAATTGGAAATCGGACTGCCGCCGGACTGTTGTCCACTCTAATCGTCATCGTGTTGCTAGTCATTTCATCACTGCTCCTCGGACGCGCTTTGGCGAGCGGAGTCCACGATCTCTATGATTCAGTGAACGCTAACGCGGATGGACGCGAGCGTCTTGGGGTTTATCTCGTAGGCTTGTCAGAGCGAGTGGCCGAGGTTTTCTCACGATACATACCGATCTCCGCTCCCGATGTGCGTGTGGCGGTGAATAGCCAGGCGCAAAGGACCGTCGCCGTGATCGCCAATTCAATGGCCGGATTGCTAGGAGGAATCACCAGCACCTTTGCAAATGCACTGATTTCCTTTTTCATCCTGTTCTTCCTGTTTCGGGATGGTAGAAACATGCTTCGCCGCACCTCCATAGTGCTCCCTCTCGGAGTGCATCAAGTGCGAAAGCTCTATGACCGTATTGCCGAAACACTCCAAGCCATTGTCTACGGGAGCATTGCCATGGCAGTTTTGCAGGGCCTTTTGACTGGTGTTTCTTTCTGGTTTTTGGGAATGAGTTCTCCAATCCTTTGGGCGACGGTTACTGCTCTGTGCGCGCTACTTCCGGTGATTGGAACCGGATTTGTCCTGGCGCCTGCGATTTCCATGCTCTTGTTCAGTGGCCATTGGATAAAGGCTCTTATTCTATTGGCTTGGGGAATGGTCGTTGTGCATCCCATAGACAACGTCTTGCGCCCATACCTGATCGGAAAACGTACCAAGCTCTCAACTCTAGTTGTGTTCTTTGCCATCCTTGGTGGCTTGCGAACTTTCGGAGCGATGGGAGTGTTCATCGGTCCGATTATCCTGGCCGCGATGCTCGCTCTGGTTAGCTTTCTTCGCGAAGAAAATCGTCAAGGGCGGCTCAAGTTCGAACTGCTTTCCGCAACGTCTCCACCAACAAATGAGAATCCTGCCGCTGCTTCAAGATAAGTTGCTTGATCCACCATCTCGCCTGCGACGCTTGCCGGTCCATCAGCTCCCAAAGGCTTCTTGAACAAACGGAACAACGCACGTTCAAAGATTTATACGGAATCCACTCGGTTGGCCGCCCTCCCCGGCTAACCCGCATCCAATCAGAAGGTTAGCGAGGCACGAACTTGGTCCTGAGCGTGCAATTGGAACCATTGGAGAAAAAAGAACGCTAAGCAACGGAGGAATCTGGAATGCAAAGTTTTCGCAACGTTCTATTTCAGGCTTGCAGGGGTGCCATCGCAATTGCACTCTCCCTGGGGCTAGGGGTGGGGACACTTCCCGCAAAACCATCAGATGCGGTGTCCACACAGACCATGAAGAATTTGAACGCGGCGCTAAATGGCGAAAGAAACGCGCACGCCAGATACCTCGCGTTTGCACAAAAGGCAGACGAGGAAGGATATGGCGCAGTCGCTAGCTTATTCCGTGCTGCGGCTGCCTCAGAGGAAGTCCACGGCAACAGTCACGAGCAAACTATCCAGAAGCTCGGAGGGACACCTGAGGTCCAGATGGAGACACCTGTCGTAAAGTCGACGTCCGAAAATCTGCAAGCCTCCATTTCTGGTGAATCTTACGAGCAGAGGGACATGTATCCCTCTTTCATCACTCAAGCCCGGCTGGATCGTTACGTTCCGGCGATTGTGACTTTCGAGAACGCGCTACGGACCGAAACGGAGCATGCGAAATTCTTTGCTGAAGCTCTCAAGAATCTGGACAGCCTGAAAAGCTCAGGACCACGCACCTATTTCGTGTGCACTGTCTGCGGGTTCACGACTACCGATCGGAACTTTAACAAATGCCCCAGTTGCTTTAAACCGAAGGACCGCTACAGGGCGGTGAGTTAAGGAGTGCTTGATGGAGGCTGTTTCGGAGAGCGCGTGACGGCCTCCCATTCGAGTGCGAAACAGGAGAATGAAAATGATTGAACCGATTGCGATGCAAGCGTTGCCGCCAATCCCGAACTGGAGCGAGCTTCATCCCCTAGTCATCCATTTCCCGATTGCATTGCTCCTGGTTGCGCCACTATTCATCATTGCTGGAATTCTGATGAATCCACAGAAAGGGCGCCCATTTTTGATTGCTGCGTTTTCCCTTATGCTGCTGGGTACGGTCGGCACTATGCTGGCTGTTGCTACAGGAGAAGCGGCCGCAGACGTGGCCCATCACACGGCGGGGATGTCTGCGATTCTTGAACGCCACCAAGAACTGGCGGAGACCACTCGGGATATTTTCGGGCTGTTGACCGTCATCTTCGCGACCATTTTGTTCATGCCACGTATATTGAAGCGCGAAGCGACCATGGCAGTGGCGCGAATTCTGCCGCTGGCGTTTCTCCTATTCTATGCCGCAGGCACGGTGGTTCTCGTGAAGACAGCCCACAACGGCGGTCGGCTGGTACACGAATTTGGCGTACATGCAATACTCGCACCAGCGAATGAAGCAAACAATGGTTCAAACCCACGATCCGTTACTGTTGAAGATGCGAGGCAAGAACGCTGAAAAACGTACGGCTTAGTCTTCTGACGTAGGCTTGAGTCCGTATTTGGAAAGTTTGTACGCGAGATGACTCCGAGAAAGGCCGAGGCGACGGGCAGTTTCTGCCTGGGCGCCTTGTGTTTCTTTCAATGTTCGTTCGATTAGGGTCTTTTCTGCTTCGGAAAGAAACTCCCGAAGGTCCAACGATTCCGGTAGGAGATCGAACCATTTTTTAGCCGTATCGCCATGCGCCGAGTCCCACCCCATCGCCTCCCCCGTGATGGGAAAGCTTTCCGGTCCGATCTCGGCAGTTCGAGACAATATACAGGCTCGCTCGATCAAGTTGCGCAACTCCCGAATATTTCCCGGGAAAGAGTACTTAATCAACCGGTCTAGTGCTTCACGTCCAATCTCGTGTCTCGGCACTTTCAGATCCCTAGACGCCTGTTGCAAGAATAGTTGGCAAAGGATCGGAATGTCCTCGCGGCGATCTCTTAGCGGTGGTATGGAAATGGGTACGACAGCAAGGCGGTAATACAGATCCTCTCGGAACAAGCGATCGCGAATGAGTTGACTCAGTTCGCGATGTGTTGCGGCGAGTACCCTGACGTCAACTTGTCGTGGCTTTGTCGAGCCGATTCGAGTTACCTGTCCGTCAGTGAGGACACGCAGGAGCTTCGCTTGGGCTTCATGAGGCATTTCGCCAATTTCATCGAGAAAGAGAGTTCCCTCGTGTGCGGCTTCGAACAGTCCCGCGCGGCTGCGTTCCGCGCCAGTGAAAGCGCCGCGTTCGTGACCAAAGAGCTCACTCTCCAGCAGCGTTGGTGGTAACGAAGCGCAATTGACGGCCACAAATGGTTTCGTTGTCCGCGGACTGCTACGGTGAATAGCCCTAGCCACCAACTCCTTTCCAGTTCCTGTTTCCCCGAGGATCAAAACGGGCGCATTGGTGGGAGCAACACGAGAGATGAGTTCGCGAACCGATTTGATCGATTCTGAATTGCCGTAGATTGCCGACGAACCCTCGAGGCGATCGACAGTTTCTCGCAGTTTGTCGTTCTCGCGGAGCAGGGCCGTTCGTTCACAAGCTCGTTTCGCCGCCGCTCGAATTACTTGCGGCTGGAACGGCTTGGTCACGAAATCGAAGGCGCCCTGCCGCATGCTCTCAACTGCGAGTTCGATGGTCGCAAAGGCCGTTACAAAAATCACGGAGAGCGTCGGATCAGTCTCACGGACAGCAGCCAGCACATCAAGGCCTTCTCCGTCTCCCATTTTCTGGTCTGTAAAGACAACATCAAAATCCCCCATACTCAGGTGCGCCTTGGCATCCTCAACTCCACTCGCTTCCGTAGTTACATGCTGGTCCGGCGAAAGTGTTGAGGCCAGAATCCTTCTCATGTGGGGCTCATCATCTACGATCAGGATCCGACCCATGTTTGCTCCTTTGCCCTTCGGGGGCGGTAACCCCTGCTGGTAATTCGAGCGTAAAACAAACGCGTCCAGGTTCGTTTACCCTGAGGAATAGATCTCCTCCGTGTGCACGAGCAATGCTTCGTGCAATCGCCAGGCCTAGCCCAGTACCTTGCCGCTTTGTTGTGAAGAATGGTTCAAAAATTTGTCTCAGCGTCTCCTTAGGTATCGGAGATCCCACGTTGTGGACTTCAAGCCAGACCGACCCGTTGTCCGTTAGCATGCCCCGTAGTGTAATCGACTGATCTGGTTGTGAGGCTTCGATGGCATTTTTCAACAAATTCAATAACGCCTGCTGGACTCTCCCCGCATCCATACTGATCGTCAAATCAGGTTGCACTTCAACTTTTACGACGACACCAGTCTCTGAGGCATACGCTTTGCAAGCGCTTGCCACATAAAGGAGTGTGTCTGAAGCCGAGGTGTTGGTCTTTTCAAGTACTTGAGGTTTTGCGTACTCGAGAAAATCACCGGTTAACTTCTCTAAGCGTTTTGCCTCCTTGGCGGCTATGCCGAACATTTCCTTACGTTCAGTTTCGGTAGCCCCTCTCTCGTTAGCCATGTCAAGAGAACTGGAAATCATGGCTACGGGATTTCGAATTTCATGGGCGATTGCACTCGACAAACGCCCGACCGCGGCCAACTTCTCCTCCTCCAAAAGCTGTTTTCGCGTCTGGCGCAACTCCTCCAGATTGCGCGCCATGTGAACTTCTTTCTGCTTGAGTCTATTAACCAGCAACCACACGATGATCCCTACCAGGGTATAAATGACGGCGACCGTTCCTGCTTCAATGTATTCATTGAATTGCTGCGAAGGGTGAAGTCGGTAGTATTCCCAAACCCAATAGAAACTGAGAGTGTCTGCGATGGCCACAACCACCATTGTTGAAAGAAATGAAAATCGGAAGGCAGCTTCCAGAATCGGAATGATCATCAACGCGAAATACTGACTATCTTCATGATTGGTCGCCGCCGCGATCAAAGTGAGTTTGGAATTTACAGCGATTGAGGCGACGGTCAGATACACAATCATTCTTGCGGTAATTGTGTTGGGGCGCGCCTGAATCCATATGAAGACTGCTGTATGGAAAAGAAATCCGAACGCTAGCGCCACAAATAGTACAGGAGAAAGGCGGCCCCAGTAGGGTGTTAGGAGAACATGCAGGAACAGAAGTCCAGCGATAACGAATAGGTTGAGTATGCTGAAGATGCCAGCTTGTTGGCGAAAGGAAGTTATCGCGGTGTTAAGGGGTTCGTCGACGGTAAATGTCATACTTCTCAGCCCTGCCTAGAATCTCTCTACTGCTGAATGTCTCACATTCTCAGCGAGTACCGCACCACATTGCGTGTTGACTGAGGGCGAAGCCCTGTTGCGTCGCAACAATTGATGCGGGTGCGATGGATTCTAGAAACAGAAATTAAAGAACGCCAACTAGAACCGGCTCTTCCGCTGGCGTAGCGTTTGCGTAGCTCGGTCGCAGCAATATTCCTCTATCGTGCTTATGCTCAAGGCAGTAGATTCTCGCGCATTCACCGCAGAGCCAGTAATGCTGAATGGAATGCGTATTTGCGGGCCGGCCATCCTCTCCAGGCGCTTTGTGGAAGCGGAAGAATTGTCCTTTGCCGTACCCAAACTCGACCGTGCATGAAGGATTTGCGCATTTGGAGAACATACTGACTCCACCCGTTACTCTGTTTCTCGCACTTGATCCTGCAACATCAGTGGCCGCGAGAGAGCTGGCGCGACTTCATTGGATCGAATGGCCCAACGGTCATCAAGGCAGCAAACCAACGGGTTTCTCCCGGAGATCGGAGCCTGTCCAGGTCCGGCCTCTTCGGTATTCGGGCGAGATCCTTCCGCGAGCGCAAGCTTAAGGACTCTCCTTACCTCATCTTGTCGCGGCGGCAAAACCAGATAATCGAACGCGCCCAGCCGCAACGCTGTGAGGAACTCCTCCCACTCTCCAGTCCGCGATGTGACAATCACAGGAATGGGTCTTATCCGATTGCGGGCCTGCTTCAATATCGCGCCAAGCGCGCTCTCTGGAAGAAGATCTTCACAGACCACTACCTGAATGTTCTCGGCATCAATGACTTCCAGCACCTCGCCGGGCGACTCGCAAAGCATGGGAACCATCCCCGCTTGGACGATAGCCTGCAGGAGCAAGATCCGGTGTTCGTCGGAAGGGAAAACGACCAAGACATTGGGAGATTGAAACTCTTGCGCTGAGGCTTTTAATTTCATGACCTCTCCTCTCTCACAATCTGGGGCAATTTTCTGAGCCGGGGGTGGCGCATCCGTCCCTGTTGCATCCGGTGTGCCGATTCATTCACAATTCGCAACTTGTTCATAGGTGGGCAGTTGCGGGTTTTAGAGTAGTTTTCAATCACAGCGTGAGTTCAAGAAATTAAACGATCAGACTTACACCGTTCAAATCCCTATACATCCGCCTCGCGTGTAGATGCTCGCCAGTCGATAGAATCGCTCCCGTGAAGGAAAACGTTGCTTTTCCTGGAGCGCCCTTGGAACCGGGGCAAGTCTGGCAAATCGCTCATTTGATTAAACGTCAGGGCAATTCTATCGGCAGAGCGACACGGCCAAGACGAAGAGAGTTCAGAAGACTATCCCGAATTTCACGAATGGAGTATTTCACGGTGATTCAATTGCACCAACATGTTTTGTGTACTCTATATGACCATCCCATTGGAACCTACCCAACCGGAGGAGCACCATGAAAGCACTACAAGTCGAACCCCTCATATCCTTCAAGAATATTCTCTACCCGACCGATTTTTCACCCGTTGCGGAGTCGGCCCTTCCCTTTGTTTGCGCAGTCGCCAGGATGTTTAAATCTCGCGTGACAGCTGTTCACGTTCGCACCTTGCATTTTGAAGCTTTAATGCCACCGTTTTCTTTTCCCCATCAGGTTGAATCAATCGACCAGCTCATCGAGAAATTACGGGGCACCCTCGACGATGAGCTCAAGGAGCTGGATCACGAGCTTTTGGTCGGAGAAGGAGAAGTCTGGGATTTTATTGCCAATTTTATTGAAGAGCGGGAGATCGATCTGGTTGTGATTGGGAGTCAGGGAAAGTCAGGATTAGAGAAGTTCATGCTTGGGTCAGTCGCAGAACTGATTTTTCGTCAGGCGAACTGTCCGGTTCTCACCATTGGGCCCCAAGCTGTAGCTAGCAAAACACAGGCATGGGAAATGACGAACATTCTCTTGGCCACCGATTTTACGCCGGACTCCTTAGCTGCTTGCCCGTTAGCCTTCTCGTTAGCGAGAGAGCGCCGCGCTCGGCTCACTCTTTTGAATGTGCTTGAGCGTCCCGAGGCTGAGGACCTGATTGATCCGCAGCGCTACATAGATTCCACCGTACGAATGTTACAGCATCAAGTGCCGAAAACTGTCACGGAGGATTGCGACCTGGCCTATGTTGTAACCAGTGGCACGGCGCCGGATGAAATCCTCAGAGTGGCAAAGGAACGTGCTTGTGATCTCATCGTCCTTGGTGTGCGTACTGCCTCAGGCAGGTTGGGTCTCGCCACACACCTCGCTCGGCCAACGGCCTATCGCGTGGTTTCAAAGGCTCCTTGTCCGGTTTTGACGGTCCGCGGTTAATGGCCACCAGATGAACAATGGGAGTAATTATGAGGCTTCTTCTCGCTGTAGATGATTCCGAATATTCGCAAGCAGCCGTCGAACAAGTGGCTACGCACTTTAATCCACAAACGACGGGAATCAAGATGCTACATGTCGTGCCCCTGGCGTCCTATTCCTCACCTCCTCAAATGTCGCGCGGGTACGCCCCAGAGATGGAAGAGCTGGTAAAGGAAGCCGGCTCCAACCTGAATAAATTGGCCAAGAAACTACGAAATGCGGGATTCGCGGTAGACGCGACTGTGGAGAAAGGCGAGGTCCGTTCAACGATCCTTGACTCCGCTGCCGACTATAGAGCAGACCTTATCGTTCTAGGCTCCCATGGGCACACGGGGTTGGAACGTTTGTTGCTTGGCAGTGTAGCCGAATCAGTGGTCCGTCACGCCAGAAGCTCGGTTCTGGTAGTGCGGAAAAAGCCCTTGAATTCACCGTCGAGCTAGTCTCTTCCTAGTTCGTAATCGCTAGGCGGCTTTCTCACTTCCGCTCACTGCTCCGCTTGCTCGACAGATTACATGTGCCACGAGGAGGTCAAATGCTCTCAGTACGGTTAATTAGATTGATCGAAACTCAAGCCAAATCCTTGACTCGCGAAGTGGTGGAAGACTTGTTGACCAACGAGAATACTTCTGCTTTTCGTCGCATTCCTAGAGCGGAACTCGAGCCGCGTGTTCTCGCGTTTTACCAGAATCTTGGGAATTGGATCGGTGATCCAAAGGAAGACGCGGTACGCGCCGAGTACGAAGAGTGGGGCAGGATTCGTTCTCGACAGGGAATTCCAATAAGCGAGATTGTCTATTCCTTGATCGTGACGAAGCGACACTTACGCCGGTACATTCGTGAACATGCGTTCGTTGTGTTCTCGGGCGACCGGGCTAGGCCAGACGAACTGATTCCCTATGAACTCTACAACATGCAAGAACTCAACTATACCGTCGGGGACTTCTTCGACAACGCTCTGTATTACCTCACGCGGGGGGCTGAGACTCAGACCCGATACAAACACAGTGCTGCGTAAACATCAGCAAAGAGGGGCCGCTCGAGTTCCTACTCAACAAAAATCCCTGGAAGCTTCAACATCATTGATTGGAACAAGGCACGCAATCTCAGACAACACTGGTTGAGAAGTTCGAGTGACTGCAGGTTTTGAGGGCAACAAGCTCGTGATTTATGCGGCATCAGCCGGAAGAGTTGCACGGGCTGCAGTATAGTCAAAATGCCATTGTTACTAGAACGCGTAACCCTTCTAGTACGTCCTGCTCATTGCATTGGCCATTACACTTCTTGCTTCTCCACAAGCTCGGCCACTATTGGATTGGGCGAAACCTTGGGATCCTCGGTACTTGTCTTCTCTTAATTTCGTTCGTCTATTCCCTGCGAAAACGCCAAATTATTAAATTTGGCTTCCCCAAAGAACTCTTGAACGCGCATGAATACCTGAGCTGGGCCGGTGTGTTGATGATTCTGGTTCATGCTGGATGGCATCTCAATGCGGTCTTGCCGTGGCTGGCCGTATTCCTGATGAGCGTTGTCGAGCATTGGCGTCACTTTCACCTGCCACTGACCGCTGTGTTCACGGCCTTAGCGATAGTTCATATCGTCTCTATTCTGGTTTTATGGAAGTGGTGACATAAGTCCGGGTAAGATACTCATCGGCTTTTTAATTTTGGCTGCTGCCTTCGTCTTCGTATTTCCGGACGTGGCCATAGGCCCTGGCAGAGTCTTCAAGGGCCATTTCTCCTTCGCCAATAAATGTTGGACGTGTCATCAGCCCTTTCGCGGTACTGGTTCCGACAAATGTTCGTCCTGCCATAAGATCTCGGATATTGGGCGCATCACGACCACAGGTGAACCGCTCCCGCAGGCAGGCAAGAATCGAAGAGTTCTCTTCCACGCAGGCTTGGCCGATCCCGACTGCCACTCATGTCACATCATTCACGTCGGCGAACGCCATTCCAAATCAGTTTCCACATTCAGGCACGATGTGCTTGCTGACACCATCGAGTCAAACTGTCGATCTTGTCACAACGAAGATAAGCCTCTCGACACCCTGCACCGCCAAGTCAGCCAGCAATGTTCTGCGTGTCATAAGACCTCGGGCTGGCGTCCGGCTACCTTCGAACATAATGCTTAATTCCACTTCGATTCAAATCATCCTGCGCGATGCGACACTTGCCACATGGACGCGAGCTCAGACTCCACCTATACCTGTTACGGCTGTCATGAACACACTCCAGCGAACATGGCTGCCGAGCACGCGGAAGAAGGCATCAGGAATTTAGAGAAATGTGCCCGGTGCCACCGGACGGGCAATGCCGAAGAGTCGGGAAATAGACTGCGCGACTAACAAACCTGAAAAGGGACAAGTCCATCGTGCATTGCTCTGCTGTCTACGCCCGGTCCCCTACTCTCACTCATTGAGCGCGCGTCCTGGAGTCCCCTTCTCTTTCGACTTTCCCTTCTCACTCTCCGCCTGCGCTATACTTCCGCCCACTCTCCCTCTGGATCCTCCCCAACTCCGCGGGTTCGCCGTTTGCTACACCGCCGCCTGATGCAGTGGCGATCTCCCCGCCTCGCCTCCTTACCACAGGTTCAAAGATGCCTATTACCGCCGGTGAGATAACGCCTCACATACTCCAGGAGGGCCACGCGTGCCAGCTCGTTGACTTGCTCGACAGCATCCGGTGCATTCCAGTCTATTTCCTTACCAAGGCGTTCGATGGCCGCGGCCGATAGCTTCACGTCGCAGCTTCCGATTCTGCAGTTCTTCAGTGCGTCAAAATCTTCCTCGTCAACCTTTAATTGAGCAAGGTCTTCGATTCGCGGAGGGTCGCTGAATTTCTTGACCAGAGGCACAGATGGGCCTTTCTTATTTGACTCTATGTCTCGGAACCGCGTCATAAAGAAATCCGGTGGAGCTTTGACCAGAACGACCCCAAACACGGCGACTTCTTGCTGTTTGGATGGCAAGACTTTGGGGGCGATGACTTCGCCCTGTCGGACACTGGCAAGTTCCATCGCTGTGAGCCCGATTCGAGATGTCAGGAATGTTGCGAGCTCCTGAGGCATCTCCTGAGCACTGGCAGCTACAACGGGAATGAGCGTCAAGATGAAAAGTGCGACGATTTTGATGCAGAAGCTTTGTTCCCACTTTGCGGTGGAAACTCCTGTCATCAACGTGGCTGGTTCTCTATCGAGGCACATGACACAGTGTTTGCAATATCACATGGTACACGATCAACACCGGGACACCACAACTGGCGACCACCCCCAAGGAAAGATGACGCTTGGCGATTCCTCACGGATTCGTTCCTGTGATTACTCAAAGTCTTACCTAGCGCTGGATGGCAGCCCGGCAAATCAACTGGATACAATTTCAATACATGCTTAACGTTCGCTTCGGCGAATCACTTCCACCGAACAATTTGCCTGCAGCGCTACCGACTCCGAAACGCTGCCCATGATCACTCTGTCGAATCCGTTTCGCCCGTGACTTCCCACCACGATCAAGTCGGCATCCCACGCGTCCGCTTCGTTCAATATCACTCGATACGGTCGATCCTCGATGGTCGGTAAATCGGAGCACACTTTCAAGCTTGAGCGTGAAAGTATCCTTACGCCGGCACCAATACATGATTCGGCGTCTTCAATTGAAGCTTCCCGCAGATTTTTGCCTTCGTGCGTCTCAAAGTACGAGGGATCCTTGAGCAGAATGAATTCGGGCACGCTTATAACCTTCGCTACGCTTTCAGTTGGCCATGGGCGGTTCGCTACAGAATGAAGCGCTGCAACTGCAAACTCCGAGCCATCCGTCGCGACGAGAAGCCGCATCCCAGCTCGGTAGGGCGAATCCTTTGCGCCCCCGCGATGTGGCCGTGCGACCTCTACGGAACATGGCGCGTGCCGCACAACCGATCGGGCGATGCTGCCAAGCAGAAGACGCCCGAGATCGCCGAGGTCGTTGCAGCCCACCATAACCAGGTCGGCTAGCCAATCCCTTGCGAACCTAACGATGTCCCGACGGGCAGTTCCCGCAACTATTTCTGTAACTGTGTCCCAACCCGCCTTGCGAAACGGCTTAGCGGCAGCTTCTAGATTTTGAAGTACTTGGCTCTTCAGCCGGTCCTGGATGATCGGTGCGGCTGTAAATGGAAACGGATTAAAGACATTCAAAAGGCAAAAATAGGTGTCGGCTGGCCACGGACGTTCGACCGCCGCTCGTACGCATGCCCTATCCGATGAAAATGCATCGACGGCGACCAAAACCTTCATGGAAGCTCCTTGACGGACCCAGCGGCACATCGTATCCAATATAGCTTCGGACTGCACGCTGGTAGCTATGACGTCAATCACACGGCAGAATTTCTGTGCGGCTTGCCATCGGATGAACGAAAAAGATAACAGCCCTGCGGTTGAATTTCTAAAGGCGCCACCTGACCGCCTGGTCGCTAAGATTGGTCATACTAAGAATAAACAACTTAGCAGCACGCTCAGTTTGGTAGAAGTGAGCAAACACCCGTATTTATGCGGCTTCTCGACGGCTTCTCGAGCCACCATACCAAGCCGGGAGTTAACTCTAGACCGCTACCTTATTAACATGGCGATGACAGCCGTCGGGGCCGCGGGCCAGTGGCCCTTGAGGTTACTAGAGCGGCTGGGGGGAAGCCGTTCTACCCGACGGCCTTCTTTAATCTATAAGAAGTGCTTCTTCCGGCCGCGTCAAGCGCCGCTATCTATTAGAGCTTGCTCGTAGGGGAATCGCCGGAGCTCACGCACCTGCTCGAGGCGTTCCTCCAATGCAGGCTCAACCCTCTCTTCGAGGGATGAAGCCTTGGGTAATGGCCGACCAAGGAGACTTGGACACGCGGCGTCACAGGAATTCAATCCGCGGAAGGGCGTGTCGGCCTCAACGAGCGGTTTTTTCGAGTGACGAAAAGCGACATTGACCACCCATAGGGTTCATTCCGCAGGACTTAATTCACGACTCAGTCTCGGTTATCTTTCGCTGGTTGCAACGTGCTGCCGTGGTGCTTCGAACATCAAACGTGCGGCAAATCGCGATTAAACCGACGAGACCGACCGTTTATTTGATTTAGGCGCGGCTGTAACGCACGAGTTCTAGTAGCCACTTCTCTGGTTATCGACTTGACGGAGAACCAAGCAACGAAATTCTTTGTTTGGGCCGGACGGTGTGACTCTGGACACAGACTCGGGCGACTCAACGTAGTAAACATGCGGCACTAGCCTCACCGAAGCATCACTTTCCCGACGCGGTCGGCGTGTACTCCCACTGAGGCTATTGTCACCTCCCTCGAAGAGCAGTTCCCGTAGCGAGCTGCACACCCACTGAGGCGGTGACTACCCCATCAGACCCAACGGATCTCTCGGTACAAATTGACAAAGGTGGTGAGGCAGTCTGTGGCGTTACGACGAGACTAATTCCACCTTCACAAAATCCGGCCGTCGGTGGGCCTCAACCGGGTGCGCCATAGAATCAAGACAAGAAGGGGGTAAGGAATATGGCGATTAGAAAGTCGAGATTGACAATACTTGTTGTAGTTCTCCTGTTGACAGGGGCTATCATCATGTTCGGCACGCTTCACTCTGGATCGATCATTGCGGCTGCTGCGGCTGGAGTTCCCGCAAATGACCACCACGGCAACGGATGCGGAGCAAAAGGCACGTACGGATATACCGGCTTCGGAAACACGTTCGAGGGTAACCCCTTTGGTTTCCCTGTCGGCGCCTTGTCCACCAACGGGACGCTCACATTAGATGGAAATGGAAACTGGAGTGTCCGCGAGATCGAAGTAGTCAATGGTCAGGTGGTTAATCCCGACGCCACGTTCGCCGGCACTTACACGCTCAATCCTGATTGCACTTTCGCTGCCATGATCCCTGGAGTTCCGGGACCGGTGTTTGTTGGCGTGGTCGTCGATAGTGGCAACCAGATCCGAGCAATGGGTACGACCCCCGGGGAACAGATTAATTACGTATCTACAGTCAAGGTAAAGACCGAGAAAAACTTTGAGTAACCGTCCCGTGCCGCCGACTTTGAGCAGCACAACTTCCGGAGAGGATTGAGCGGTAGCAGTTTGTAAGTGCGGAAAAACAACACAAATGGCGGAAGGGGAGAGCAAAAACATGGAAGTCCGCAGAACTCGAGCCAGCATGTAAGGTCTCCGTCTTAGCGGCGGGGAATGATTGGCTTCACGTCTACTTCTTTTCGAGCATGACTTCCGTGGACTTAATTACAGCCGAAACGGTATCACCCACCTTGAGATTCATCTCAACCGCGCTTCGTTTGGTGATAACACTTTCGATGAAATTCTCGCCAATCTGAATGACAACGTGAGCCATAACTCCGCCGAGCTGGAGTTCCGTAATCTTTCCTACAAGCCGGTTGCGTGCTGATAGAGTCATGTCACAGAGAGTACGTCTCTTGATTCCAGGAGTCCAGAGTGGTTTGATTTTCCTTCTTTTCCCTATGAATTGACTAGTGGCAGCTACATGCGTAAGATTCGCAGTCAACAGGCACGTCTTCATTCACCATGAAAAGGCCCCGACTACTGACCCCTCGAGAAGCTGCAAAGATACTAGGCATCAGCTTTCCGACCATCAAGAAGTGGAGCTACAGAGGAAATTGCGAACAGTGAGGACCCCTGGCGGGCATCATCGCGTTCCCGACATTGCAAAACATCTGCGAGCGACGCTAGGTAATAAAAGTCGTGACGATTGGGCAGTACGTTCGCACATCAGTGAGAGTAATCAGCTGGCCGGGTGAATCCTAGGAATCGAGGTCGATGGCGTGGTCGCCCGAGTGACGATCCCGGTTGGACGATACCGCCTGACCTCCATAATCCCATCTGACTTGGCATCTGATCTTCGTCTGAAGATTGGGGATGATGTGGTGGCTCTGCTGAAGTCTTTCCAAGTGACGATCTTGCGAAATCAGATTTAAGCAATTCTCATTGTTAAGGTTCCTGCCAAACGATTCTTGAGACTGCGATCCGTGTAAATTCATCCATGGGCTATTCGGATTAAGTCGGTTTGACATAACGTTATGAACCATATTGAATTATCGTGTTTTGAGGGGGAACCTCGTCTGGAGTTTGAGCGCGGTCATGCCTGCCTGTCATCAAAGGGGTTGATAATATGCCTTCACATTCTATGTCGGATGCTGGGCTCAACTCTGATGGTCGTATTCCATGGGAGCTTCGAGAGCCTGATCGGCGACGTAGCAGCTGGCCCCTGCTTGCCATCTTCCTGATATTGATATGCATCTCGCCAGCCCGTGCGCAAGTCTCGGCCAGCATTTCCGGTGTCGTAACCGATCCCTCGGGCGCTGCCGTACCTTCCACCAGCGTGACCGCCAAGAATCTAGAGACCGGCGTCCTCCGCAGCTCTCTGACGGATAACGTGGGCCACTATCTGATTCTTTCCTTGCCCGTGGGTGAATACGAAGTCCGCGCTTCAAAGACCGGCTTTCAAGATTCGACGCGCACAGGCATCCAGATGAACCTTAACCAGGAGGCGACGATCGACCTGCGCCTGCAGGTCAGTTCCGTGAAAGCGGCCGTCAGCGTCACCGAGGACGCTCCGATTGTCAGCACCACCACAAGCGATATCTCCGGCCTTGTCGGCGCAAAGGAAATCAAGCAGCTGCCACTGAACGGTCGCAGCTACGACCTGCTTCTCACTCTCAATCCCGGGCATCGTGAATTTCACTTCGCAAAAGACGGGCGGCACCGGCATCTCCAATTCCACCACCGCCAACAACTTCTCGGTCTCCGGAAATCGTCCACAGCAGAATATTTTTCTTCTGAATGGCGTGGAGTACACCGGAGCGGCGGAAAACAACATGACTCCAGGCGGTGCAAGCGGAATGCTGCTGGGCGTAGACGCGGTTCGCGAGTTCAACGTCCAGCGTGACTCGTATGGTGCGGAGTATGGCAAGCACCCGGGCGGCCAGGTCATCATGGTTACGCAATCAGGCAGCAACGAATGGCACGGTTCGCTGTACGAATTTGTGCGCAATAACGCGCTGGACGCCGCTAACTATTTTGATCAGGGTTCGGCGCCGCCATTTCAGCGCAACCAGTTTGGCGCTTCTTCCGGGGAGCGCTTCGCAAGGACAAGACGTTTCTGTTCGGCAATTACGAAGGATTCCGCCAGGATTTGAACCAGACGTCCGTGGCTTTCGTTCCGGGTCTAGCAGCGCGTGCCAGCAGCTGCTCCCAGCGTTCAGCCGCTTCTGAACCTCTGGGTCACGCCGCCCGCCGGAACGCCGGAGCTCAACGTTCCAGGCCAGTCCTTTGGCATTTCGCAGGTTTTCAGCAGCCCGCTGCAGACCATCCGTGAGGATTTCGGCACCGTTCGCTTGGATCAAACTTTTCTCAGCGGCCGATTCGCTAGCGGCGATCTACACCATTGACGACGGAGCCGACGTGACGGCGACTCCGGTGAATCCATACAGCAGCGGACATTCTGAACTCTGCGCGAACAAGTTCTAAGCCTGGAAGAAACGCACGTCTTTTCCCCGTCGCTATTGAATACGGCGCGATTCGGATTTTCGCGCGCTGGCTACTTCTTCACGGGCGAACCCACCCCCGGAACGCCCGCAGCCAGCGTTCCTGGGTTTCTCTCAGGGCTTGCAGGTAGGTGCTGTGGTAGTCGGTGGAAGTGCAGCCTCCAATCCACAAGCGCAAATCGGCCTAGCCGGCAGCAATAACGGCAGCAATCTTCCACATCGCGCGGAATATTTTCACCTACGAAGATCGCCTCACCCTGACGCACGGCCGTCACCAGTTTAGTTTTGGCGCCTGGTTCCAGCAATTTCAATCCAACGAAACCATTGCGCTCAGTCAGTACGGCCAGGCCACATTCCCCAGCCTCGCGCAATTCATCAACACTGGCGTCACGAGTTCCTTTCTCTACGACCCTGCACCAACGGCAATGAACTGGCGTTCCCTCTTTAGTGCGTTCTATGCCGAGGACGTCATCCGCCTCAATCCGAGCCTCACTCTCTCGCTTGGCTTCCGCGCTGAAATCTCCACCGGGCTGGAACGAAGCGCACGGCCGCGCCGCCAACTACACGTACCCCGATGGCGTGATCTCCTCCGATCCTCATATCGGCAGTAACTTCTTTACGATCAACAACGCCAAGTTCCTGCCGCAACCGCGGATTGCAGTTGCGTGGAGTCCGCTTGGACCAAAGACTGTCCTGCGCGCGGGATTCGGCATGTACAACGATTTGCAGGATGCCCTCGGCTACCGCGCCGACCAGAACGCTCCGTTCAATCCTGTCTACAGCCTGTCGAATTATGCAGTGTCCAAACTCCCGATTGACCCCGCCGCTCCCGTTCCAACCGGCGCGAAACTCGTACCCGGCGGCGTACAGCCCAATATGCAGACTCCCACGCTGATCTCCTGGTCTCTGCGCGTCCAGCGCGAACTTTCTCCCAACACTGTTCTGACCGTCGGCTATATTGGCTCTCAGGGCTACCATGAACTCATCGGCGTAGACGCCAACGAACCTGTTCCCGTGATTTGCCCCGCGTCACCATGCCCTTCTGTCTATCCCACCTGCGAATCCCTCTCAGCCGACGAGCCCCACCAATTCGCCTACGATGGGATTTCCCCTTGGCTCACCTCTCGCAGGAGCACCCGTTCCTGCGGGATCGTACTACATCCCGTTCATCGCACCGTCGACGCCGAGAGCAAATCCAGCGATTGCAAACACCTGGACCTGGTTCTCCGAGGGCACAAGTTCTTATAACGCCTTGCAGGTGGACGTGTACCGGCGCTTCAGCCATGGCCTTTCTTTCCGAGGCGTTTACACATATTCCAAAGCTCTCGATGATGGCGACTCGATGAACCAGACAACCGCAGGTAATGCCCCCGGCCTCGTCTCGAATCCTTACAACCTGCGCGCGGATCGCGGTCTCGCGACATTCAATGCCACGAATCTAGCTGTCTTTAATGCGCTCTACTCTCTGCCTTTCGGGCACGGGGAAAAATATGGAATTGATCTGGAAGGTTGGAAGGGGCAACTCGCCAGCGGTTGGTCACTCGCAAGCATTGTCACTTTGCAATCCGGCTTTCCGCTGACTCCCCAACTCAGCTACAACCCCTCCAATAACGGTGATACTCGCAATCCTGTGAGGCCCTTCCTCAACCCGGATTTCACCGGCCCCGTCGTTTTGGAAAAGCCCGATCAGTGGTTCAGTCCGGCAGCGTTTATCGCTCCTCCATCCAACAGCGGATTTTATGGTAACGCCGGGCGAAGTTCCGTGCCGGGTCCCGGATTTGCCACCTGGGATTTCTCTGTCCTGAAAAACACAACGATCCACGAACGCTTGCAACTTCAGTTCCGTCTGGAAATCTTCAACCTATTGAACCGAGCTAATTTCAACACGCCAAACCTGATTGTGTTCACGCCGCCGACCGCGACCAATACGTCGGGCCTTTCCGGAACCGCTGGCGCCATCACAGGGACTTCGACAACCGCACGCCAAGTTCAGTTCGGTCTAAAACTTCTCTGGTAGGAAAGCAATGTTGCCAGCCTCAAAGCTAATGTAAACCTGAACAGCTTCAGTTTTCGTTTGTAGCAATGCCAAACTTTCCCTCCCTTGGCACCCGAAAGTGGGGTAGACATGAGCGACAAAACCACTGAGCTGATGCGCCTCTGTTTTGAAAAGATTGACTTGGATGGAGAAGATTCTGTCTTCTTTCAGAACGTGATGAATGCATTTTTTGAAACACGCCATGAATCGGAATGTCGCGCACGACTTGACGAGGCGCGAGTGTGGTTCGATAAATGGCGTTTGCTAGAAACGCATGACCTCGCGCGGGCGTCGGAGCGAGTCTCGATGTTGCAGGAAATGGCGGAAAACAAAGATGTCGTGATTTATATGACGAATGAAATGGCTAACACAATTTGCAGTCTTGACGAGAATGATCCGAGCGTGCCGTTAATCGAGGCAAAATATGGGGGAGTATCCCTGGCTACCTTGAAGCAAATGGCCCGTACTGTTAGAGCCATACCCGGGCGAAACGATGGAGCTGACTGGTAGTCTCTCGGCCGTCGTCTAGTGCGCGAACGACATCACGAGCACAGTCATTCTGTCAGATTATGGATTAGCCCGTTTGGATCGTCCTGTATAGCCTACGACACACGTTTCTGACGCGGTTAGGCGAGAGCGGCTGTGATGCTTGGACTCTTGCCAGGATTAAAGGGCATAACTCAGTCGGCATCTCTGCAAGTTATGTCCACCCATCGCAAGATGCGGTGTTATCTGCTCTCGAAAGGTTAGATGGGCACAATTCTGGGTCCAGACAAGGCAGACGCTTAACTTCTTGATGCGTTTAGAAATAAATGGTGCGCCCGGGGGGACGATTCTAGAACGTTTCTTGCCGAGTCTGTGTCAATCCTGCCACAGCCTGAACTCCTCGCCGAATTGCGCCGTTAATCGGGACTCAGCACGTCAGGCTGTTAGCTTTTCACCAAGAGGCCCATTCCGCTTCTGCGGCGCCCAGCGTTATGTTACTTTTGACAATAGTAATCGGTGTTCCCGAGTGAAAACCTAGGACAACGCGATGTCGTCGCGACGTTCACGCTTACGGAGGAATTCCATGCGATTAGCTTTTCTCTGCCTCTTAGTCTCTGCCATGCTGCCGTCAGTAAGCCGGGCCCAGGCCCCCGTATTCAAGATTACGCCGGAAGAAAGTACGGTTCAGTTCTTCGTTAAGGCGTCGGTTGCTATCGAGGGCAAATTCGAGAAGTGGGACGCGACTCTAACGTTTCCATCCACGGATGTGACGACCGGCGTGATGGACATCAAGATCCAGGCCGACTCCGTGAACACCGGGAGCGACATGAAGAACGACAAGCTAAAGAGCAAGGACTTCTTCAACGCCAAAGATGATCCGTACATAACGTTTCACTCAGACAAGATTGTGCAGACTGGCCCCAACACCTTTGAGATGCCCGGAAAGTTTACTATTCGCGGGGTGTCCAAGCCCGAAACGCTGACGCTAGTGGTTTCCGGCGAGAGAGGGTCAGGCCAGGGGGCAGTTAAAGGGACAATGGCGTTCGACCGTAAGGAATTCGGTATGAACAGCGGCATTCCCTTCATCAAGATCGCCGACCGCGTCGAGGTGACTGTCACCCTCCAGGCAAAGCGAGTCAGCGGGCCTCCGTTGGTCTTCAAGCAATAGCCGCCCACGGTTCAAGCCCGGCTAATCGGGAGCTTACTCAACGTGGCCCGCTCCATCCCATACACTTAGCGCACAAGCTCTGCGACCATCGAGGTTGCGGTTGCCGACGATCCGGATACCGGTTCGAGCCGGCTGGAAACCGACGCCGGAGCGGGGGCGGCGGAGGCGACCACCGCATGGCATACGCGGCGTCAAAAGCAATGCACCGCCGATTCATTCTTTCGATTCCGATCACAGCGGCACTAAAATGGTTCATTGGTTAGGGGGAGAGGTATGAGAAGGGCATTTCTTTCTGTAACACTCATCGTCCTGGTCGTGATCACGCCCGCGCTAATTAGGGGTCAAAGGGACCAAAAGGATAAGGGTATTGTCGGAGTCATGCCGGCGCAAGTGCGGTGGTTCACGCCGCCCTATTACACTGATGGCCGGCAGCGGGCGCAGCTATATGGCGATTCCAACCAGGGCGGGGCGTGGATCGACCGCGTCAAGATTCCGGCCGGGAAGCATGTCGCTGCCCACACTCACCCGCAGGACGAGCTGGTTACAGTAATCGATGGTACTTGGTATGTCGGCATGGGAGAAAAGTACGATCCGGCAAAGCTGAAGGGCTACCCCGCCGGCACTTTTGTTCTGATTCCGGCTGACCTCCCGCATTTCGTCGCGGCGAAGGAAAGTGCCGCCATCGTCCAGCTAAGCGGCGGCGAAAAATTTCGCACCGAATATGTAGAGAAATAAACGGCAACGCGCAAACACCACCAGGATAGCGAATGAACACCGCGCCACAACCGAGCGCGTTTACGTTAGGGTAAGACCTGAATTTCAAGTTCCATCGCACGCCCATCCAGGATTGAAAATGCCCGGATGGGCCTAATTGCGTACGGCCGAGGCGTGACGATGAAATAGATCGCTTCAGAATAGTGGGCCAGCGCGATGTCTTTGGGCGAAGGCTCGTTGGTGTCCAGCCAATTCGGATGCGAGTGGTAGATGCCGAGGAATTCGAGCCGCCGCCTGCGGAGTTCCCCCATCAGGCGCACGATCTCCTTGGGCCCAATTTCATAATTCCAGACTGGATCAGCCGCGACGTTCTTCGCAGGGAACGCCTGCGTGATTAATCCGTCCTGCCCCGCCAGAATTCCGCAGCATTCCCGATGCGGGTGTCGGCGGGCATGCTCCAGGAGTTGCCCGTATACTTTGCGGCGACTTCGGACGGCTCGCTTCATTCCGGAAGTATATAACGAGGCGAATTCGTGAATCGAGTGAGGGACGCGGAGAGACTACCTGACATAAGTCCCGATAACGCGGAAACCGTCCAAGTGGGTCCCGGTACCCAAACTAATGCTGGAAAAGCCAACCTCGAAATCGCGACGGCGTACTTGTCGCAGTGAGCGGCAGCCTGCGTCATTCACATGCACGAATGTTGGCTCGAAGGCTGGGAGTAACGCCGTAGGAGCCCAAACCTTCACAGACAGGCGGCGCCAGGGCGTGATCTAGGCCGGGGTGGGCATCCAGGTACCATCGTGCGAGTGATGCGCGGAAAAGTTCTAATCATTCCCCTGCGGTAAACCTGACCAAATTCTAGTCTGCGCTTAAAAGCCTGCTATTCGAAATCGCCTGTTTTATTGGTGCGCCCGGGGGGATTCGAACTCCCGACCTTCTGGTTCGTAGCCAGACGCTCTATCCAGCTGAGCTACGGGCGCACTGAACTGCAATTATTTTAGCACAGCTGTGTTTCTGGCTTCCACCGTCGGGCTTTGCCAATCAATCAGACGCAGCAGAACGGACGAAGCTCTTGCCATGTGCCTCTGCACCGCGCCACAGAAGCAGGGCAAGTGCGAGGATGGTGATGACTTCGAATCCAGCCAGGGCCCATTGGTAGCCGAAGCGCTCGCGCAAGGCGAATTCGACGGAGTTAGTAGGGGAGGCGAAGAGAATACCCAACTGATACGCCAGGCCGGGCATCAGGCCTCGCGCGGTGTCCGCAGCAAGCTCGTTCAAATGCACGGGAATCACCCCCCATGCGCCCTGCACGCCCACCTGCATCAACATCGGCGCCAGCAGCATGGCAATCACACCGCCACCAAACGCCCAAAGTGGAATCACCAGCAGGCACAATCCCAGGGCCGCGAGCATGCCCTTCCGGCGACCGGCGTTTTGCGAGAGTGCGCCAAAAATGATCGCGCCAATCACCGCCGCTACGTTGTACAGCATGGCGATATCTGCGACGCGTGGCGCGCTGACCTTGTGAATTTCCTTCAAAAAGTCCGGGTAAAGATCTTGCGTGCCGTGCGAGAGGAACATCATGAACGTCATCAGCACCACGAGGTAGGCAAAGCGTTTCCAATTCGCGGCCACCACCCGGAGCAAGTGGTTCAAGCTTTCGGCACGATGCTGTTGCCAGGCTTCGGACTCCGGAACTTTCGTGCGGATGTAGAGCGCCAGTAGCGCCGGCAACGCGCCGAGCCAGAACATGGGCCGCCAGCCCCAAGCCGGTAGCACGGTGCGCGCCGCGATGGCCGCTAGTAAATAGCCGATCGAATAGCCGCTCTGCAAGACGCCGCTGAGGATTCCGCGCCAGCGGGAAGGCGCCGCTTCCATGGCCAGCGATGCGCCCACGCCCCATTCTCCGCCCATGCCGATGCCGAAAAGCGCGCGCAAAATCAGAAACACCGTGTAGTTTGAAGCGAAACCGCAAGCGAGCTCGATGATGGAGAAATAGATGACATTGGCCATCAGCGGGATGCGACGGCCAAAACGATCGGCGAGGACTCCAAACAGCAGCGCGCCAACTGGACGAAGCGCCAGCGTGGCCGTGGTCGTGAAGATGATGGCTTTTTTGGAGACGCTGAATTCGCGCGCGAGCGTGTCGTACAGGAACACGATCACGAAGAAATCGAACGCGTCGAGCGTCCAACCGAGAAAACCTGCGAGAACGGCGTGATGTGTCCCCGCTTTTCGCGCCGCAACCGTCATCCGGCTAGACACGCCATTCGTTGGGCTTTGGCATAAGCCGATACAATGCCACACCGCAGGACACCGACACCAGTCCCAGCAGCAACCCCGGCATCATCCGCCCAAAACAGAATTGTCCAATTGAGAAAAGCGCGGCATAAACGAACACGCAACCAGTAATCCAGCTGAGTAAATTCTTGCCCAGGTCCTGAGTGACTTCTTCGACGCCGCTGACCTTTGCCACCGGCTTCCATCCAAGAATGTCGGGCTTGACCTTGCGATAGAATTCCACCAGTACGTCACCGTGCTCTGGTCCTGTGAGCAACGTTACTCCCACCCAAACGATTGTGGTGATCCCGGTTGTACACAATGTTGTTTTGGCGAAGATCACTGGATCCGAGCCAGAGAAGGGTTGCGGACGCCCGGCGATTGCCATCCATAAGGAATGACTATGGAGCGCAAGCGTAGTCGCCAGTGCCGCTGCCATGGCAGAGATTTCGCTCCATGCATTCACACGCCACCAGTACCAGCGAAGGAGGTATACACCACCAGTCCCGGCGCCAAGCTCCAGCACGATCTTCCATCCTTCGCTTACTGATTGCAGTTGCATGGACACCCACGCCGACGCGAGCACAAGGAAGAGAGTGGCAAGACGTGATGCGTTCACATAGTGAGATTCGCTGGCGTTTTTCTTCACGAAGCGGCGATAGAAATCTTCGACCAGGTAGGAACTGCCCCAATTGAATTGCGTGGCCAACGTCGACATGAAGGCAGCCATGAATCCGGCAAGCAAAATGCCCAGCAAGGCATGTGGTGTGTGACGTGTCGCGACCAGCATGAAACCGCGTTCCGGCTGAGCCAGATTTGGATACAGGACCACGGCAGCAAGGGCGGTGAGAATCCACGGCCAGGGCCGCAGCGCGTAGTGGGCCAGGTTAAACCATAGCACCGAGAGCAGGCCATGGCGTTCGTCGCGCGCGCTGAAAATCCTCTGCGCCACGTAGCCGCCGCCGCCTGGTTCCGCTCCCGGATACCAGAATGCCCACCATTGCACAGCCAAATGCACAACAAAAGTGATTACGGGAAGCGTCCAGAGTGCTTCGCCGGTGAACCCGCGCGAAAAATCCGGGAGCAGTGCGGTGATGTCGCTCGCGCCCGGGCCTTTTGCGACGCGCATCGCCGCAAGTTTTTCTAACAGTTGCGGCATGCCACCGACAGCATGGACACCGTACCAAGCCACCGCGATAACAATGGCCATTTTCAAAACAAACTGGAAAAGGTCGGTCCACAGGACGCCCCACAAGCCGCCGAGCGAAACATAGATGCCCGTGAAGGGCATCAGGAAGAACACGCAAATGGCCAGCGCTTTGGCATCGCTGATCCCCATTGAGGTGCTGATGATGTTGACCATTGCCTTCGTCACCCAACCCAGAATCAGGCAGTTCATCAGCAATCCCAGATACACCGCGCGGAATCCGCGGAGAAACGCAGCGGGCCTCCCTGAATATCGGAATTCGGCGAACTGCACGTCGGTGATGAGGCCCGAGCGGCGCCATAGCCGCGCGAACAAGAAAACCGTCATCATGCCGGACGGGAGAAAACTCCACCAGAGCCAGTTCCCCGCGATGCCTTGCGTGTAAACCAATCCGGTCACCGCCAGGGGCGTGTCCGCGGCAAACGTCGTGGCTACCATTGAGGTTCCGGCAAGCCACCAGCTAACTTCGCGGCCAGAAACGAAATAGTCTTCGGTGCTCTTCCCCGATTTCCGACGGAAATAGAGTCCCAAAACCAGCGTGATCAGCAGATAACCTGCGATCGCTGCCCAATCCAATGCTGTAAGGTGCAAGTTTTCGCCTTCCTCGCCTCCAAAATATCAGAGCAAGAGCAATTTACGTTCTTTGCTACTACAGGACCGGAGCTCGCGCGGGTTTTCCAGGAAACACGTTCTCAACGGACTTCCCTGCGCGCACAACCGGCACGCCATTTACCAATACAAATGCAATTCCCTCCGAATACTGGAGCGGTTCGTCGAAGGTCGCTTTGTCAATGATTTTCGCGGGATCAAAAACGGTAATGTCGGCATCAGCGCCAACGCGAATACGCCCTTTATCCTTAAAGGCCGGAGCGTGTTTTTCCAGCCGCTGCGCCGGCATTAAGGTCATCTTGCGAAGCGCAGTCATCAGGTCGAGGTTCTTTTCTTCACGCACATAGTAGCCCAGAACGCGAGAATAAGAGCCCTGGCCACGAGGATGAATCTTCGGTCCCGTGATAGGCATTCCATCGCTTCCGATCATGACGATGGGGCTTGCAACGGCGGCGCGTGCCGCGTCTGGCGGAATTACATGAATCACGACGATGCCACCCTGTTTGCGGTACCTTCCGAATGTGGCGGCGGTCAACCGTTCACCAGTGTCGGCCCACTGCAGGTCCTGATAATCGATTCCCATGCGCTGCTGCCATCCCGGATCAAAAATGGCAGATTGCAGCGCTGTACTCGCTGCCGTATACGGATAGCATTCGGTGGTGACATCCAAGCCGCGCTTTTGGGCGCCAGCAATTACGTCGAGCAAGTACGGAGTATCCTTCAGCCCAATACTGGTGATGTGGACAACGTGAACAGGCGCTCCGCTAGCAGCACCCGCGGCGATTACTTCCTCCAAGGCGTTCAATCCGGTTTCTGGTTCAAGTTGTCCAGCGTAGCGGAGGTGCACGTGAACTGGGGCGTTATACTTTGCAGCTACGCGAAACATCTCCACGATCTCCCAGCGAGAGGCACCCGGTGTGTAGTTGATCCCCATTCCTTCCGCAAGCGCGCCCTGGCGCAAGCCCGCTTCTATCAGTTCTTTCATTCTCATGATTTCTTGCGGTGTAGCAGCACGGTGATCGGCCTCCTGAGCCGCTTGGGAGTCGAACGAGTTGTCAGGTGAATCAGGCTGCAGATGCGCCATGACGACAGCACGCACAGGAATATGTCCGATACTCACGCCATAATTGATGAGCGCTTTCCCTTCGCGTGCGGCATACCATTTGGCAACGTCGGCGGTTCCGCCCTCTAGCTCCAGCGAGGTAGTAACGCCGTCTCTCGATTGAAACTGGTAGTTGCGTGGCTCCTGTCCGTGTTCATGCGGATCGATGAAACCGGGAGCAACCACTAATCCTCGGGCGTCGATCGTTTCCTTTCCTTGAAGAGGTTGCTCTGTAATTTGCGTGATCTTGCCGCCGCGAATTCCGACGTTTCGAATGGCATCCAGTCCAGACTCCGGATCCATCACGAGGCCGCCGATGATGACAACATCCAATGGTTGGGCTTCGCCGGCGGCGGAAGGGCCCAGAGAAAGGACCAGTGTCACAGCCGACAGGAGCAGCAACACTGCGGTCGCCGCAAGAATTCTGCTCATCCTGCGATGGATAGTCTCCTCCGTCTGACCGCGGCCAGTTTCCTCATCTTTGCGATTTCTATCAAAAGGGATTCTAAAACGTTTCAATAGTAGAGAAATACGTGGAAGGTGGCAAACAAAAAACCCGGCTCGCTAGGGGCAACGAGCCGGGGTTCGGGGTACTCCTGAGGGGGGCCGCAGGAAAATCAAGCCGTTCTAATGCGTGGCGGCACCTTCATACGTCGCCATCACGCAGATTCTTTGAAGCTCTTCATAGGTGAAAAACCGTTCTTCCACGCTTCCGGCTCGCTCCACGTGCCCGATACCGCCTTCCTCGGAAATCCTTCCGATCTCCTGCACGGGAATTCCCAAAAGGTACGCAGCGCGAGCTTGCGTTACATATTTCGGTATTTCCTTCTTCATGACGCCTCCCCTCAAGCCGGTATCATGGCCATCTTGTCTTCCTCCACCGCCTGGATCATCGCTTTGTAAATATCGACGTCCCAGCCTTCCCCAATCCGCAAACGCACGGAGTCACTGTTCTCCTTCAAAAGTCTTCCCCGGAGTGGTACTTTGATGTCCCCCAGAGCGACCTGCAGAACGACAGCGTGCCCCATCCAACTGTTGTATCCGCTTTCCATGTAGCCCCTCAGACGAATGGTGAACTGCATGTTCCGTAGGCAAGAATCGCGCTCTAACGTGAATGCGCCAATGGTACAGCGAGGGTACCGGTCTAGTATTTCCGTACTCCCTGACCCAATTGCCAGTATTTCTTCCGATTCAAGGGAGCGGGTACCTTCGTACCAAATTTTCAGGACATGCGTCCCATCGCTCTGCTCGCGACATTTCTGGGATTCTCGTGTTCGTGACTCGCAGGCTACATCCGTCCTATTTCTTCGCCGAACAGCCACCGATGCGTTCAGGAGTGGCTTTAGCGCTTGGTGGTGGCTTCGCACGTGGTTATGCGCATCTCGGGGTTCTCCGCGTGTTTGAAGAGAACAATATTCCACTTTCCTGTCTCGCCGGCAGCAGTATCGGTAGCATCATTGCCGCCGCCTATGCCAGCGGCGCACAATTGCCGCACATCATTGCGAAGTGCCGCAAAATCCGGTTCCGGGATTTCGCGCGGTGGAGGGTCTCGCGGTTTGGACTGGCCAGCAACGAACGGCTCGGAGCGCTGGTGCAGCGATTCTTCGATAGCAGGCAGTTCGAGGATCTCTTCATCCCGACGGCAATCGTGGCAACGGACCTTGGAACGGGAGATCCCGTTCTTTTCAAACAAGGGAGTATCGCGGACGCCATTCGCGCCAGCTGCGCGTTCCCAGGGCTTTTCGAACCGGTGCAACTTGGCACACGGTGTCTAGCGGATGGCGGTCTGGTCGCGCCCGTGCCTACGCGCGCTGCGCGAGAACTGGGCGCACAGATTGTCGTGGGAGTTTCGGTGGGGCTTCACGACGGCCACCGCGGCGCGCCTACCAATATCTTCCAGGTTGTCAGCCGGGCCGTGAGTGCCGCGCAAAAAAATCAACTCGAGGCCTGGGAACGCCACGCCGACCTGGTGCTCCGGCCCAACGTACAATCCTTGGCCTGGGACGATTTCCATCGTATCGACGAGGCGATAGAAGCAGGAGCGACGGCTGCTACCAGCGCACTGCCTCAAATTAAAAAGCTCTTGTCGACCCAGACCGAGACTCTCTCTGAATTCGGGAAACAAGGCGAACTCCTCCTGGCAGATTCACTGCAATGATTCGATCTACTGGCTGGCTGCTGCTCTTCACCACCGTTTTCACTGTCTGGCAGGATAGTGCAGAGAATCCCTTTGTTTTCTGTTACCGTATGAGTTGGGGCGTTAATATGAGTTTGCGCTCCCGCGCACCGGCACCGACTCCCATATCCGTGAGGAATGAAACCTCTTGCTGGAATCCATCCGTCACTTCTTTTACTCACTCTACGACCCGAACGGGCTCAGACAGCTAATCAGCTGGGGCGGTCCCACCCTGGTGTGCACCATTATTTTTGTGGAGACAGGGCTCTTTGTTGGGTTCTTTCTGCCTGGCGATTCCCTGCTCGTCACTGCTGGCATCTTCGCCGGGCAACAGGTGATCCCTCTTCGTTGGCTTCTGCTCCCGGGCATCCTCTGCGCGATTGTCGGCGACCAATTGGGCTATTGGATCGGACGCTCGACCGGTCCAGCACTGTATCGTCGAGAAGACTCGCTATTTTTCCGCCGTAGTCACCTCCAGCGAGCTCACAAATTCTACGAGAAATATGGGGGCCGGGCGGTCATTTTGGCACGCTTCATTCCAATCGTCCGTACGTTTTGCCCTCCAGTCGCCGGCGCCGCGGCAATGCGCTACTCCACATATCTCATCTACGATATCTTTGGCGGAACACTCTGGATCAGCAGCATGCTCCTCGGAGGTTATGTTGCTGGCTCCAAGATCCCCAACATCGGCAACTATCTTCATTACATTATCGCCTCGATCATCTTCCTTTCGATTTTGCCGCCGATCATCGGCTATCTGCGGGCGCGTCGCGCCCCTTCCGTAACGAAGGCTCCCAACGCCGCTGACCCAGCTCCCGAGGAACACTGACCGATGCCAAGTCCGGGAATTCGAGCGATTATTTTCGACATTGGTCGCGTTCTGGTGCGCGTAGACATCCGCCGCGCGCAAGTCGGCCTTGCCGATGGTCTCGCACTCACGCCTGAGGAACTCTGGTCAGCCATTGAGAAGGACCCGCGGTGGGCGGACTGGCAAGAAGGGCGCATGTCGCCCCGCGACTGGTATCTAAACCTCTCCGCGCGTCTGGGCTTCGCTCTCGACTTCGAGAAATTCACGGTTGTCTGGAATAGCGCTCTTGATCCGGCGCCAATTCACCCGAGCATTCTTTTTGAATCGCTATCAAAACGATATCGGTTGGGCTTGCTTTCCAATACCGATCCCATCCACGTTGCCAAACTTGAAGCAAACTATGATTTCTTCCGATTTTTCCCGGCCGCCACCCGGACGTATTCCTGTTCGGTCGGCGCCAGCAAGCCCAGCCCGATCATCTATCAGGCAGCGCTGAAGGCCTGCAAGGTCAAGGCTCAGGAAGCAGTCTATATTGATGACATTCGAGCCTACGTTGACGCCGCTCGGCGATTGGGCATGTCTGGCATCCACTTTCAGTCTGAACAGCAACTGCGGACCGATCTACAGGCACTGGGTATCACCTGAGCGCTGTAATTGGTCCACGCACCGGATACCGTGAAGTTGTGAAGGTTGTTCATTTTCGCGTAAAGTTTGCCGGAACTAGTACCCCATCCCACTTCACATCGTACTTTCTAAGGTTATTTGCTTCAAGTACTTACATGGTCCACGGAACTGGCCTTCTGCGGTCTCCCGCGTGCTGTCCTATAGTACAGCTTCCAGATCGCGCTGCCGCTTAACGCGGCCAAAATCGAGAGAGCCGTACCCAATTAGGGTTTAGGAGAGGGAATCGAATATGTCAGATATGACCGAAGACTATAAGAACGTCCAAAACAATCAGAGTTCACCAACCTGGCATCTGCCGGCCATCGTGATTCTTGCATTGCTTGCCTTGGGCGGACTTGGCTGGGCTTGGAACAATTCCAACAAGCTCGACGCCACCAAGCAGGCCTTCATGGAGCAGATGAAATCTGTTCAGACCGGAGTGCAGCAGGATGTGAGTTCGTTGAAAGACCGCATCGCCCAGGACGAAAAGGCCAACACCGATCTGCAAGGTGACCTTAAGGTTGTCACCGACAAACTGAAAATTACTCAGGGCCAATTGAAAAAGGCTCGTCTGGAAGCAGCAGAGCAGATCAACCAAACGTCTGACAAGATTACCGCTCTGGACACTTCCGTTCACACAGAACTCGCCACGAAGGCAACTTCCGATGACGTCAAGACCGTTGACACCAAGGTAACCGCGGTCAGTTCCAACTTGGACAAGACCATTGCCGATCTCAACATGGCCAAGAGCGAGCTGGGCACACTGATTGCCCGCAACCATGATGAAATTGACTTGCTCCGTCGCAAGGGTGAACGCGATTACTACGAGTTCACCATCGTCGGAAAGAACAAGCCGCAGAAGGTCGGGAACGTCACGGTTGAACTGAAGGGCACCAACGAAAAGAAGAACCGCGTCAACCAGATCGTCACCGTGGAAGACAAGCGCTTCGAAGATAAAAACCGCCCGGTTAACCAGCCGATGATTTTCTATCTCAACGGTTCTCACCAGGCCGAAGAACTGATCATCAACAAGGTTGGCAAGAATGAGATCAGTGGCTACCTCAGCGTTCCAAAAGCGACAACGCAGCAGCCGGTTACCGCTGCTTCGTCTTCCAAGTCTTCTGGCAACTAAACAAACCTGAAGAGTACACCTGGGAAACCGGCGGGAAATCAATTTCCCGCCGGTTTCTTGTTTGTGTCCCGGCCTGCTCCGATTCCGATACAATCCTTGTTCGACCCACGGAGCGTACCTTGCGTTCGTCTAATAAGGTCATTTACATCGCCATCGACGATCTGGTTTCGTCAGCCGGCAAGCCATTGACTGGTTTTTCAGAATTCTTGGTAGGATTGGAAGACGCCAATCTGCCCTGTGTTTGGGTCAGCTCACGCAATCGCCACGAACTTGACTCTGCCATCCGCAAGTTGGGACACGCCGCACCATTCATCGCTGAGGGCGGTTCTGGCGTTTACCTTCCGGAGGATTATTTCCATCTCAAGCCCGCCCGGACCATTCGCTTCGCACGCTTCACGGTAATCCCCATAGCCACGCCGCAACCGGCCGCGGCTGAGGCTCTCGACCAACTCACCGAAGATACCGGCATCGAAACGGTTCCCCTTCGCACGCTCTCACCGCGCGAACTTTCCCAAAATGTGGGCATGCCGCAACGCGATGCGGAACTGCTGCGGCAACGAGACTTCGACGAGCTATTCTTTTTCGCCGGTGCTTCTGAACTCGAAATCAAGGAATTTCACGCGGAAGCCGCGCGCAGAAACCTGGGGCTACGCCCTCGCAGGAATCTCTGGTCGCTCGTCGTTGGCGCGAGTTTCGCGGCTTGTGTGCAACAACTTTCGGCGCTGTATGAACGCGCGTTGCGCACCCATCCGTTCACCATCGGGATGGCAACTTCCGAGGAAAGTACGGAACTCTTTGCATGCTGCAACCGGGCAATACTTCTCGCCGATAAATCCCCTCCTGCTGACGAGCAGCGTTCTACTCGTACTTCCCCGCTCTCGCTTCCGTTGTTTGGCCCAGAGACCTGGGACCTCGCACTGGAATCGGTCCTATCCAAGCGTCCGTAGCACCGGAAACACAGTGTCCAAAGTGTGCCCAGGATTGCTTACCAGCGGAGAGCCATTTCGATACGAAAATGAGAAACACACAAAAAGGCGCCAAAAATGCGGTAATGATAGTACTAAAACCATGCCCTTAACGTGGCATGGCAATTGCTCGACTTAGTTTGATCAACCAACACTCAGCTCGCCCGCAGATCGAGCTGAGAATTAGGAGACCCTTCCCATGGCCTGGTTGCGCCGCATGATTTTTGTACCTGCAAACGAAACTCAGATGGGTTTGGTTCTGGCCCTGTGTATTTTCGCCATGAGTGTGATGTCCGTCGCGATCGTTTGGCAAGCCCAGGTGATTGCCAAACAGAACGCCGTGATCCACATGCTCGAGGCTCGCTTCGGCGGTTGAGCTTTTTCTTCCACACAGACGATTGGGAAGCGACGGCTGACTCACACCTGCAATAATCATTTCTGTCGAAAGCGCCCTAACGCTCCCAAAAATGGTTCACGATCCCCATTCTAAGAATTTTGGCCAAGGAAAGTGCAAAAAGGGGAGCCTGACAGCTCCCCTTTTTTTGCAATTTGTGCTGCGTCGCCGAATGCGCAACCCTTAGTGCGGTTTGCTCACGCGCGACTCGCACCGCGTGCGCGGTGTGTTCAGCTTTGTTTCGCCTTTAAGCCCGGTGGAGTCATCCGTACCCTCCGGAGCTCTAAGAGCTCACAGTCCGCTTGTACGCCCCGGTTTTGCGTGGCGCAAGCGGAATCTTACTGAAGGCGGGGCGCAGCAGTATCCCTCGCTTTCTCTATGAATTGGCCTGTGGAAATCTGGGGCTACTTGATGAAGAGGGTTTCGCGCAACTGGTCGCGTGCAACAAACGATTTCATGCTGCGGTATCTTCCGAAAAGGTCCTGGATCTCCCGATTCTGATAAATCTTCTGTGCCGGCAGCAGCGGCTTGGCCGAAAGAACTTGTAGCGTGCTAGTATCCGCCACCCGGTACCGCTGAAATCCTTCCGGCTTCTTACTGTGGAACATGGCAAACACCACGGCACCGGGCCGCAATAAGTCCGTCAACTGCTCCACCATTTTCTTGGCAAGAATGGCGTCCAGATAATCCAGGACATCCCACAGGAGCAGGGCATCAAAAGACCCCGCCGCATATTGCAGATTCTGTTCCAGAAACCGTTTGGCCCGGGCTTCGGGAAGTCGTTCTTCGTAATTTTCCGGAGTTTTCTCTGCACCGATACGCGCCTCGTCCTGCGCATAAAAATCCGCCCATCCCCGCAGAAGATCTTCGGACGAAACACGAAATCCGCGCTCAATGAAAAAGTTCAGAGTAGTCTGCCACGCAGGACCAAGGTCAAGCAGCGTGCCCCGGCCCAGCCCATCCAGATTCCAAAGAAACTCCTTGAGCCCATTCGAAACGCGCGATGTTCCCTGCATTTCAGGTGGATGCGAGCTTCCCAAAGCCGGCGCTCCATGCTTCCCTGCCGTCTTTCGCTCCTCGGGAAGCGCGCGCAAATTCTCGCGAGTTGTGCTGCTCCCCATCGAAATTCCCAGCTTATTCAAAAATCCCATGTCTCAATCCGCTCCCGCCACCGCTGCTCCGGATGACGCCTTCCCTTCTCCGCTGGCTGATTCCTTCGGCTTCGTTTCTGATTTCTTGGGGCTTCCGCTGGCGAGCGCTGCCGCGGCACTGCTACTTAACTTTCCCGCTTCCATATGTCCATGCAATTCCGAGCCCTCTTCGATCGCCACTCGCTCCGATTTCATGTCGCCATGAATTTTCGCCGAATGCCAGATTTGTATCCGCTCCGATCCGTACAATTTCCCTTCGACATTTCCGCGCACTACAACTTCCCGCGCCGTAATATCCGCCTTTACGACGGCATTCGGTCCGACGGTAACAACGGAGTTTTCGAGTGTGATTTTTCCCTCCACCGTTCCGTCGATGAAGAGATCTTCCGTACCGGTTAGTTCGCCTCTAATCTTGATTCCCTGACTGACACAAGCGACGGCTTTGGAAGAGATTTGCGCCCCGCCAAACGCATCTTTCGGGTTATTCGTCATTGATCCAACTCCGGATGTGGGATTCGAGGAACCTGTGGAATTCTCAGAAGGAGACCGAGACTTATTGTTTGCTTTCTGCCACATGGGATACACCTCGACCTAGCTGCTCATTTTCAAAGTCGCATTGTAGGCTGGTCGGATGCCGCGACTCAGAAACCTGAAGATATTACAGCACTTATATCCTGTAAAGAGCAAGGGAACTTTTTTGCACACTTTGTGTGTTGTGTCCGTCCCTAGGGTCAACACCGGCGGCCTTTTCACCCGGCTCACCCTGACTTCGCAATTCCCACATCGCCGCCACCATACCCACCCATTCCCCCAGAAAGCACTTGATTGAATGGCGCTTTTCCCACCAGTGCTCTGGGTCAAAGTCACCGTCTCGGGCACTTGCCACAGTGACAGTCACGGCTGGCGAGAACACCCGCTCGAAGATGTAACGAGCCCGTCGCGTATGGTAGTTGGAAGTCACCACCACAACGCTCTTCCACCCTTTTCCTCTGGCCAGGCTTCTCAGGGCCTTGGCCTCCTCGCGGGTGTCTGCTGCGTCATGGGAAAAGCGCTCAATTTTATCCTTGGGTACGCCTCGCTCGATCAAATCGTGCTCCATCAGTTCGCTGATACCGGCGCTTGGCCGTAGCCGTCTGCCACTGGCCACCACCACGGGTGCAACTCCTTGCCGGAACAATTGCGCCGCTTCGGTCGCGCGGTCGGCATAAAAATTGTCGTCCCCAATCACAAGGATGGCATCGGCGTGGGCCGCAGGATCGTTCACAATCCAAGACTCCGCAGCAAACCGCATGATCGGATATCGTGCCAGATAAAGCACCACACAGATGACCACCAGAAACAACAGCGCCACGAGAGTGGAGATGATGCCTCCCCGTTCGCTGCTCCTCTTGTACGACCTTTTCATGAATTTGGATCGATGGATCGCAATTGTTCGGCCGCCTGTTCTGGCAGAACCGCGTTGAAATACACTTCCTTAATACTGTAGGACTTGCTGCGCTTTTCAAGTATCGGCATGATCTCGATATGCCAGTGATAGTCATCAGCGAGCGTTTTCCAGTAACCTGAGAGTTCGCCCTTCTTGTTTCGCGTGTTCGGCGCGGTATGCACAACAAGGTGAAAGGCGGGCGCGATCTTTTCTAATCTGCGCAACACGCGCCCCAGCAAAGCCGCCAGTTGCTTGCGGTTCGAACCTGGACGGGGCTGTTCAAACAAATGATTGTGCCGTCGATGGAGCACCCACATTTCAAACGGCACGCGCGAAGCATAAGGACAGAGCGCGTAGTAATCGCCTTGAACATCCACGATGCGCTTGCCCTGCTTTTCTTCCTGCCGCACAATGTCGCAGAACACACAACGCTCGCGGTCTTTGAACCATTCGTGTGCCGCCGTCAGTTCGTACTTGATCCGCCGCGGCACAAAAATTGTCGCCGTTACTTCGGAATGCGCGTGTTCCCATTCTTGCCCAGCTAGCGAGCCCTGATTCTTGAACACACTGACATACTTAAACCGCGCATCTTTTTTCAGGTCGGCGATTCGCGTGCCCCAGGCCCACAACACACGATCGATCTCGTCATCACTCAATTGGGAAAGCGCTTTATCGTGGCGTGGCGTCTCTATAATGATTTCGTGTGCGCCCAAGGGACCCATCTTGTCGTAAATGCCTTCCGCCGCTCTGCCAGGCTCATTCTCCACGCGATACAGCGCGTCCGGATGTGGGATGACGCGCACCTGCCAGGGACCCTCGGTCGGCCAAACCAGCAATGTCTTGGCGCTCTCGACCACGCCCGCATCAAAAGGGCACGGGGTATCCTTCTCCGCTAATTGTTCCCGTTGACCGCATACGACCCAGCTTTGAGTAATGGGATCTCGGCGAATTTCCATGTTGGGATCTATCGGGTGTACCGCGTGGGCGTCGGGCCTTCTTCCAACCGATGACGGTCCCAGATCGCGCCTTCCCTGCTGTAATAGGCCATCTCAAAATCCTGCGTCAACTCCAGCGCATCGGTCGGGCATGCATCTTCGCACAAACCGCAAAACATGCAGCGCGAAGTATCATAGGTGAAGGCTGTCAAAACCTTGCGTCGCGTCGCGTCATCGCGTTCCCATCCCACCACAATCAGATTTTCCGGGCAGGCCAAGGTGCAAAGGTTGCACGCGATGCACAGCGTTTCGCCAGTCTCGGGATTCTTGTTCAATCGTGGCGCGCCTCGGAAGCGCTCAGCCACCATGGGCCGTTCCAGAGGATACTGCTCCGTGTAAATATTGTCGGGATGCTGGGTCTTGAAAGTAACGCGCATTCCCTTTAAAAAATCGATCTGAAAAAGGCGTTCTACCAGTTCTTTCATGCTTTTAGTCTCTTTCCCCATCGCGTGCTTGTCAAGGACCCTCCCCACAATGCCGTTCCCGGTCTCACAAGGTGTGTTTCGTAACGTGGATTAGCGAACAGCACCTACCGTGCTATTCTCACCTTTCGATGTCAGACGATCTCCATTTCATGCGCCTTGCTTTGGAACAAGCTCGCGCGTCGGCCGATGCCGGTGAAGTCCCCATCGGAGCCGTCCTCGTGCACAACAATGCGGACATTGTGCGCTCGGGAAATCGCACCATCCGTGATATTGATCCCACGGCGCACGCAGAAATCGTCGTGTTGCGCGAAGGCGCGCGACTCCTGGGCGACCATCGTCTTGCCGACACGACGCTATACGTCACACTCGAACCTTGCGCGATGTGCGCAGGCGCGATCATACAGGCGCGCGTTCCGCGACTCGTCTATGCCGCCGACGACCCGAAGGGTGGCGCGTTCCGCACCTGTTTTGAGCTGCTTTGCAGCCCCAAGTTGAATCATCGAGTTGAAGTAACGCCCGGCCTTCTCGCCGATGAGTCCGCCTTCTTGTTGCAATCCTTCTTCGCTTCGCGCCGCTAACGTTTCCTAAGCTGGCCCTCGCTCGATAGCGTACCTTCTTTCGGTAAAGACAGTTACCCTCCTGGCGTAGCCTTCCCGACGGCGCCTCTGTTAAACTAGGGACTCCGACCACTGCGGAGAGGTGACTGAGTGGTTGAAAGTACTCGCCTCGAAAGCGAGCGTACGGGGAACCGTACCGTGGGTTCGAATCCCACCCTCTCCGCCATCATTCTAAACACCAATAAACTTGCGTACTATTGATGCCGGTGTACTTCTGGAGCGTGACAACCGTCTGCTGCAGCGGATGGGTATCGCTGCCGTCGAGTTGTCGCCCCCGGTGCGATACTCACCAGAGGCGCAGGCAGAACTCCGCGAGGCCATCAAGGAACCCATCGGCCAGATTCGCGCGGTGCTTCGCCACCCGGGCCGTAATACGAAAACACGAACGAGTTTCGTCAACGAACTGCCTCCCATGTTCTGATTTGGTGCGTGTAACAGCCGTCACGGACAGGAGCAACTCAAGTCCCAGAATCGACCGCCACGTCAGCACTATCTGCCTCATCAGGTTGCACAGTCCTGAGCCTCAGTGCTGGGCGCACAGAGTTGTATTGTTGATCGCTTACAGCTCGAAGAGATGCTGAGGAATCAGCAAGATACAAGATTCATCGGCGGCCACCACACCTGTCGGGTGATCTTCGGCAACTCGGATGTGAAAAACGAGCGCCTCTGGCTCCACTGGCCACGCCAACCATCGACTTATCTGCAATTTAACTTGACTGGGATGAATGATGGCGGCTTCGGCGTGTATTGGACGGCCAGGCGAGAAGTCGCTTGAGATCGCTGATGCGGTGACCTGTGACCTACATCATTGTTTCCATGCCCTCATCTTGGTAACTTGTGTTTTCAGCGCCAGCTATGGATTTTTTAGTTCAGGCCGATGATCCCCGCGGTCGGCGCTGTCATTTCTTTGAAGAGGAGAAGAAACCATGGCGGAAACTGCAGCAGTGAGGCGTGCTGAGGAGTCAGCGAAGCCGATTAAGTACGAATCTGTATTTGACGAGATCCAAGACACATTCAACACTATTTCACGCCGGGCCTATGAAATTTTCGAGGGCACCGGGAATTCCTTGGGACGTGACCTCGAGCACTGGTTCGAGGCCGAGAGGGAGCTACTTCATCCGGTTCACGTGAGCATCGAGGAGTTTGATGATTCGCTTGTCGTGAGCGCCGAAGTTCCCGGATTTAGCGAAAAAGAACTCGAAATCCACCTTGAGCCGCGCCGAATCACAATAACCGGCAAGCGGGAAGCCAAGAAAGAAGGGAAAAAAGGCAAGACGGTCTACACGGAGAGGTGCTCCGACCAGATTCTGCGCATCGTGGAGCTGCCTGTTGACATCGAAACCGAAAAGGTGAACGCGACGTTAAGGAACGGTGTTCTGGAGTTCACCATGCCGAAGGTTGCCAAGGCCCACGCAATCCGAATTCATCCAAAAGCCGCCTGAAGGCTGAAGACGATCCGGTTGGATGGGCGAAGTTCCCGCCCGACTGGAGCACGTTAATGCGAGACTCCACATGATCACCAAGGACGATCATGACAGTTACGGATAGTGAATTGTACGACTAGTGGGACCAGAGGTGGATCCCTTCGCGGAAAGGGTCTGGATTGGTTCTAAGAGACGTGGAGGTACTCATGTTGAAACCTGGCGTCATTCAATCTCTTCCTGTACTTCCCGGGCCGGTTTTGACTGTTTACTTGGATACGGACCAGGCAAAGCAGATTAACCGAGGGCCCAAGCCAAGTTATCTAATCCGGTTGGAGTCTCAGGCCAAGCGGATCGCTCAAACGGTTTCGCCGGACGGGCAAGAACTCTTCAGAAAACAACTGAAGCGAGCCGGAGCCTATCTGGACAGACAGCCACCGCGGTGCCGAGGCGTTGTAATCTTTGCTGGTAGAGATAGCTGGAAGTTTGTTCCGCTTCAGGTGGAAGTGCAGGACGAGATCCACTGGGGCCCTCCGTCCCTGGCGCAGTTGTTGTGGCTACTCGATGAACATAAACGGTACGGAGTCGTGGTTCCCGGGCGGAAACGGGCGCGATTTTTCCTTTACTGGCTCGGGGAAATTCGCGAGTTGGAGGAGAAGGAATTCCGGCTGGAACCCTCAAAAAAGAAGGAGATGGGTCCCGTTGCACGTTTTGGAGTGCACATGTCTCGTGGGAGGAATCGCGATGTCTTCGAGCATCACGTGGCTGCTCAATACGCACACTACGGTCAGCAGATTGCCGGGCGCATCGGGCGTTGGGTTGCTGCGGAACAGTTGGAGTCGGTTTTCTTGGTTGGCTTAACCCAGATGGTGGAGGCCATTCGGAAAGAAGTCGTGCCCACTCTGTTCGAGAAAATAGTCTTGATCGAGGAGGATCTCGGCTGGGTCTCCCGGACGGAGCTGCTTGATCGCATCAAACCAGCTGTTGTCAGGCACACGCGGAAGTGCGAGATGGCCTCCGTCGAGGCTGTGCTAGGTGGTGCCCGGAACGTCGTGCTGGGAGTCGACGAAACTTTGGTTCAACTTCAGCAAGGAAGGATTCGCACCGTTGTGGTGGAGAAGGGGCTCAATGGGGGCTTGCAGCAGTGTGCGAAGTGTTCCTGGGCGGATCGCACGTCGGACCCCCTTTGCCCAACATGCGGCGGGAAGCGCGAAAACGTCGCGCTACGGGATGTGTTACCGGAATTGGTGCGGCGCTATGACGCCTCACTACAAATCGTGTCCGGCGAAGGTGCGCGCAAGCTGCAAGAAAATGGAGGGATGGCCGCTTGGGTGCGGGAGTTTGAAAGGAAGGAGTACTCAGCGTCTGCATAGAGTAAACCGTCCTCGACGCGATTGGCGGTGATTTCCATCACTGAATGAGGGGAGAATCAGGTTTAGAAGAGAGCGGAGACTTTCTTTTGAAGGGAATTTCATGTTTACCGCAGGGGAGCTCAAAGAAGGAATGGTCATTCGGATCGAAGGGCAGATCTATCGAGTTCTCGAAGCGGAATCGAAGGCCGGAACGGCGAAATTGGGCGGGGTCGTCAAAACCAAGCTAAGCAATGCGAGAAACGGCCATGTATGGGAGCCACACTTCCGCCCGCAAGAGCGCGTCGAAGAGGTACAGCTCGAACGGCGAATACTGGAATTCGTGTACGCCGCGGGGGATACATGCACGTTCATGAGCCCGCAGACCTTCGAGCAATTCGAGGTGCCCAAGGTCGTGCTCGGACCGGTGGAAAAGTTCTTGCGATCAGGGATGCAGTTGCCTGTGGAGTTCTTTGAGGGTGAACCACTCAGTGTGACCTTTCCGGAGGTGGCCGAGGTCCGTGTTGCCGAGACGACGCCACCGGCGCATGCACAGCAGGAAACGGCCTGGAAAGAGGCAAGACTTGAGAACGGCTTGAGGGTTCAGGTGCCGCTGTTCGTCGGCCCGGACGAAATGGTGCGGGTTGAAGTGAAGACGGGACGCTACATCGAGCGAGCGCGGGCCGAACGCAAGCGCTACGCGTAAGCATTTTTTTACACATTGAAGCGGAGGACCCATGCTCGAGATCAAAGCGATACGCATGGAGTTCCCTGACGATGCCAACATCATTGTCGGGCAATCGCATTTCATCAAGACCGTAGAAGATTTGTACGAAGCGGTGTGCACGACCGTACCGCAAGCCAAGTTTGGACTGGCATTCAACGAAAGCTCCGGAGCGTGTTTGACGCGGGCGGATGGCAATGAGGAAGCGCTTCGCGATATCGCCATTCGAAACGCCCAGGCCCTGGGCTGTGGGCACACATTCGTGCTCCTCATTCAAAATGCGTATCCCATTAACGTGTTGAATGCGATCCGCAACGTGCCCGAGGTGTGCACTATCTTTTGTGCAACGGCGAACCCGGTGGAAATCATCGTGGCGCAAAGCGAGCAAGGCCGGGGCGTGCTCGGTGTGATTGACGGGAGTTCCCCAAAGGGTATAGAAGCACAGTCAGATGTTTCTTGGCGTCACGATCTGTTGCGGAAGATTGGCTACAAGCGATAGCCGGAAGCACTGCGCCGGAATCGGTGTGCAGGGGTTAGGCGACATCCACACCATGGCCGAGATCCCGTACTCTCTGGGGTCTAAAAGTGATGTTGCGCCGCCCGCAGGAGAGAAATCCATGCTTCCTTGGAGCCAAGCGGGCAGCGTATCTCTGTCGCCGCCATGGAGAGAAGCCCGGTCAAGCAGGAGGAACCATGAAAATTCTCGTCGCCATCGATGATTCAAAATACTCGGAAGCCGCGATAAATGGTGTGGCGAATTATTTCAAGCCGCAAGACGCGGACGTCAAGATTTTGAATGTTCTCACCCCAGCCGTCCTCTCCCATCTTCCTCAAATGTCGAGGGGATATACACCCGAACTGGAAGAGCAGGCGAAACAGGCACGGATGCTTGTCGACAAATACGCACAAAAACTGCGCGCGGATGGCTACAAGGTAGACTCCGCAGTTGAGACTGGCGACGTCCGGGAGTCAATCATTGACTCCGCGGCGCGCTGGCACGCCGACCTCATCCTCCTTGGATCTCACGGACACAAGAGCATGGGGCGGCTGTTACTTGGAAGTGTCGCCGAATCTGTTGTGCGGCACGCGAACTGCTCGGTTCTTGTCGTTCGTCTGCCTGCAGGCTAACAGCTGGATCGCGAGCGGATATTTGTCTGGCAAGAAGAATCAGGAACGGGGCCGCGGGGAGCCTAGGTTCTGACAATTGTGCATGCGCGTGCTTCCGCCCAGGCTGCGCGTGAACGAACGGTGCTGACACGCCTTCGCCGCATTGCACCCTACAAGGAGGAACTCATGTCATCGAAACCCAGCCCCCAAGAATCTCTTGTGATGCTATGGGCGGGCGAGAACCCAGTCCTGCACTGGCTGTTGCTCGAACGACTCCAAGCAGCGGATATTCCATTTTCCGACAAGACTCTGGGTGACGATCAAGTCGCGCTGACTGCTGATCCTCTCCCCATCGATTGGAAACCTCGCTTTGGCTTCGAGGTCGCCGTTTTGTCGCTCGATCTTCCCGCCGCAAAAGAGATCCTCGAGAAGCTCCTAGATGAAGACCTTGAGAACGTTGAAATTCCTGCGCAGGACGGTGCGCCTCTCAGAGAGCTGACACGAGCGAGGGAAATTGTGCGCGAGATTGTCGAGGGCGCACCGCCGGAGTGAATTCCGCATTAGACCAATACCCCGGCTTGATCTCTCCCCTTACTGTCGCTTAGTACACCCAGCTAGGAAATCGTGAGCACGACTTTACCAAATTGCTTGTCGTGTTCGAGATAATGGTGCGCCACGATGCAGTCGTTGAGAGGCCACACCTTGTCCACGACTGGCTTCAAGCGTCCCTGCTCAATCAGCTTTAGAACCGTGCGCAATTCCGTTTTTGTTCCCATGTAGGAACCGAGGACGGAAAGCTGGCGGGTAAACAAGAAGCGGATGTCCAATTTTGCGTCGTAGCCCGTGGTGCAGCCACAGGTCACCAAACGCCCACCCCATGTCAGGCTTCTCACGCTTTCGTCCCAGGTGGCCGTGCCCACATGCTCGAACACGATATCCACTCCTCTATTGTGGGTTAGCCGTCGGACTTCCTTAGCGATCGGCATGATGCCGTGGTGAATCACTTCGTCCGCGCCAATCTCTTTTGCATTGGCGAGTTTCTCGTCATTCCCCGCCGTGGCAATTACGCGCGCACCGAAAAACTTCGCGATTTGAATGGCCGCGCTGCCGACGCCACTGCTTGCGGCAATCACGAGAACGTCTTCGCCGGGCTGAAGCTTGGCGCGGTTCACGAGCATGTGCCACGCGGTCTGAAAGACAAGCGGAACCGCCGCAGCGTGCACCCAGTCCAGATTCTCTGGATAGGGCAGGCAGTTGACCTCCGGACAGCGAACATATTCCGCGCACCCGCCGTCCACCATAAAACCCAGAACTGTGGAATCACGGCAGGCGTTGTCGTTGCCGGAGAGGCAGGCGGGACACTTGCCGCAGGTGACGCCGGGCGCGAGAACTACTTTCTGGCCGATATGCACGGTACTTACTTCGGGACCGATCTTGGCTACTTCCCCGGCGATATCGCTTCCCGGAATATGCGGCAATGGAATCTGATAGCCGGGCAGACCGCGCCTGACCGATAGGTCGAGATGATTGAGGGCACAGGCGCGCACGTGAATGAGGACTTCATTATGTCCGAGATGCGGTTCAGGAACGTCGGTGTAGTGCAAAACACTGGTATCACCGTGCTCATGGAGAAGAATGGCTTTCAAGACAGACCTCCTCAAAGAAGAGCGCGCATGTATGCAGTCGGCAGGGCTATTTCCGCATTATTTCCGCCCGCCCATAACTTAGACTGCTTTCTTTCGAGTCTGTTTAGCATCGTGCGCTTGCCGTCCCCCGATGAACCTCGTGCTGCTTAGCCTTTGGTTGCAAATGAGCAAATCGTTGGCTTGGCCAGGCTGACAAAGTCATCGTAGTTCATGCGGATGGCATCTCTGTGTGTGCCAGCGTTGAAAATGATTTCTTTGTCGGCGGCAAGGGACGCGTCGACGAAAACAGGTAGACCGTAGAGCTCACCGAGAGGCGGCATGGCACCGAGTTCACAATCGGGGAACAGACTGGAGAACTCAGCTTCAGTCGCCAAACGAGCCGGGTGGCCGATCACACTGGCAAGTTTGTCAGAGTTCACATGGTATGAAGCGGGCATCACGAACAGGAAATACTCGTTCCCTGTTTGCACGACGACAGTCTTGGCGACTTCTCGACCCGAAACGTGCATGACGGCCGCAGCCCCCTGGGCGGTGTAAGAAGACGGGTGAGTTAGGGGAGAATAGGGGATATTGTTTTCTTCCAGATGATTCTTGATACGAGCTGAGATTGGCATGGCTTGACTCCCTTCTGTGCATCAAATCCGCAAGAACTGAGGACTGTGTCTCTCAAAGGACGGCGTACATCCGCTTTTCTTGTTGTTGAACGGGTTGTTTCATTGCATAAAGCTGTGCGCGTGTCAGAGGAATCCGTTGGCACGCATTACGCGCAAAGAGAATCTGAAAATGCTGGAGCGAACCGCAGGTAAATCCGACGAGCGACCCGGCGAGGTAGAGACGCCAGAGCCGCACAAAGTCCGCACCGAACATGTCCGAAACCTTGGCGGATGAATTCTCGAAGCGTTCGAGCCAGTGCTCCAAGGTTCTGGCATAGTGAGGTCGGAGATTTTCGACGTCGACGACCGACAGGTTCCCGGGCTCAAAGAGATCCATGGCCTGACGGAGGGTCGGGGCATAGGTACCCGGAAAAACGCGTTTGCGGGTCCAAAGATTGAAAGGATGCGGCTGATTGAGGCCGATCGTTTGGATTAGTCCGCGGCCAGCAGAGTCAAGAACGCGGTGGATTACGCGACCCATGTCGCGATAATGCCGTGCACCAACATGTTCGAGCATGCCGACAGAGACGAGCGCGTCACACTGAGTCGAGATATTGCGATAGTCGTCTTCAATGAATTCGATTTGCTGAGTGAGGTGAAGCTCCGCGGCGCGGCGGCGAGCCCAGAGGATCTGCTCATGGGAATTACCGACGGCTTGGACCTTGGCGCCATAGTGTTTGGCCATGTGAAAGGCGAGGGCGCCCCACCCACAGCCAATGTCGACGACACGCTCACCGGGGTGGAGATTAAGTTTGCGGCAGATGTAATCCATTTTGGCGATCTGTGCTACTTCTAAAGTGAGCGAGGCAGAAGGAAAATAGGCGCCGGAATAGACAAGTTGCGAATCGAGCCAAAGGCGGAAGAACTCGGTGCCCAAATCGTAATGACAATGGATATTCTTGCGAGCACCTCGTAACGAGTTGCGCTGCAGAAAGGCAAGGAAGGAAGACTCAAGCGTAGAGTACCAATTGTGAGATTCGATCGCAGACATGGATTGGAAGACGGTTTCGAGCATGGCGACGAGACTGCCGTCGATGGTGACCCGTCCCGCAGTATAGGCATCGCCGAAACCGAGCTGTGGATCAAGCAACATCTGGAGAAGGGTGCGGCGATCGCGAATTGCGATTGTGGCGACAGGAAAGGCCGCCGCTGGCGCGACCTCGAGCGCGTCTCCCATTATTATGCGAATCTGTGGATTGCCGATGGAAGAGTAGAGGCGACGCAAGAGCCACATGTCGAAACGGGATGAATAATTGCGAACGAGCGAGGTCGAGCTTCTGCTGTTGGGTTGTTGGCTAGTAGATTTCGTGACCATGGGATTTGCCTCCGTGATGCTGGGCAACTGCAGGTCGACTTCGATGCCGCGACAAGAATCTCAGGGAACCACCGGAATTCTTTCGAGTGTTGAACGCCGACTGCGGAGGAGCAGTTTCCGTAAGCCTAGCGACCAGAAAGTCAGAGGATTCCTTATTTCCGAACTGTGTGAAAACGTGCGTGCGGAAACACACTTCTGGCCAGGTCGCCAGAAAAACCCAACAGTGTCGCGTGATTTCGACGGCACGGAAAAGACATCAGAAATGAGCCGAGAGAGGAAAATGAGGCGCGGAAACTTCATGGGCCGCCTCCGCTCTGCGAAACTCGGATTGGAACCCCACGTACCGCAGTAGCCCTGAGTTGAACCTACGCCTGGGGGAAGGGCTTCGCAAGGAGGAAATTGGCGGATCGCCGCAATTGGAGCAAATTAGCGTTCGACTCCGTGACCTGGGTCACGCACTCGATTGCGCCATGTACTTACGCTCCCCGGAACATATTGTCATACGGTAATTGTTAGGGGGTGCACTATGGTCAGCATCAGGCTCCCTAATTTCACAGCTACGTTTATTTTCACGGTTATCGCTGTTCTGCTCATCGTTGGTTTGCTGTTCTGGGCTGTTAGTCATGTTTAGGCGGGACGAAGTGTGAGTCAGTTGTGGTTCCAACCACTTCGGGGAGAAATGGCTACTCAGTGTCACCGTAGTCCGTGCGTTCGCACGGGCGTATAATGACACTTGAAAATCAGTGAAGCGCGTCCGCTGGTGCGGAAAGTCCCAGCTACGGCGCTTGGTTGCCGACGTTTGTGACCTCCCTTCCGCTCCAATAACGGACGCGGCATCCAAGAGATGTCTGTCAGTGCCAGCGCAACCTTGTATTCGCGAAGCAATTCAGTCAGCCGCTTATCGAGCCAAGCCCTATTACGAATCTCGACGGCCGACCGCACAGTCGGCAAGTCTCTCACTCTTTGTAGAAAGAATCTCAGGCGGCGGAAGAATTCATCTGCCTGCATCTGATACTTGTTGAACCAAGGGAACTGTAGCAACACCTTGCTGCAAATGCTGTGACAGGGGTCACTATTTTCGACGCCAGACGAAATTCTCGAAGGCATGAAGAAGTTTGACCAAGTCTGACGGGACAAAGCCCCAGAGACCGGGCGCGGGTGGTTCATTCAAGAGAAGGACAAGAAATATCCCCCGAAGTATGCAGTTTGGCTTGGTACTGGGGTTTCTAGAAGTGGGTTTTGGAGCGGGGGACAGTTAAACAACGCTCTTCGCTCGCTAGGCTTTGACGGCAGGGAAGGTGAGAAGGATCTATCAGAAGAATCTGATGCCGAAGAAGCAAAGGAATCTGAGGAGGCAACTGTTTTCAGCCTAGAACTCGATTTACAGAATGCTCTCCGCAAACACATTGAGCAGCTTGAACACGGCCTAAAAATCATAGACGGGGGAAAGGAAAAAAGGTGTTGACTCGGGACGGATTGATATAACCGCTGAAGACAAAAAGGGCGCTACTGTTGTTATTGAACTGAAGGCAGGTGACGCCAATCATCATGCCATTGCGCAAATATTGGCTTACATGGGTGACATGACCACCGACAAAAATGTAATTCGCGGTATTTTGGTCGCAGGGGGTTTTTCCCAGAAGGCTGTTGCCGCAGCCCGTGTTGTGAAGAACCTACAGCTAAAGAAGTATGGTTTCAACTTCACATTTGAAGACGCTGGAAAACCATAGCACCATGAGCGCGATCCTTATACGTAGCGGGATTCCTACCAGACCAACAACCATCCTAAGGGATTACGATTAACAAGTGAGTCAACCAGGACGAACTCGGATCACAGCGCAAGACTTCTACGATTTCGACAAGTGTCCCCACCGTGTCTATCTGAACCGCTTTGGCGACCCCGCCAACAAGCTCCCTCAATCCGAGTTTCTGAATCTTTTATTCGAAAACGGAACCGCGCACGAGCGGGAAGTCGTCAGGGGCATAATCTACGAGACTCCAGCAGGCGAGTCTCTGGAAGAGCGTGCCACGGCAACGCTCGAACTGATGAAACGAGGCGCAAAGCTCATTTATCAGGGCGTGTTGCTCCAGCCCTCCGAGGCTGGCATCCCAGACTTGCTCGAAAGGGTGCCGGGGAGATCAAAGTTTGGCAAATATTTCTACAGACCAGTAGACATTAAAGCAGGAAGCGGATTTGCGGTTCAGGCGAAGGGTACCCTGCGTAACGACTACGGAATGCAGCTTTACCACTACGGACGGTTGTTGGAGAAGATTCAAGGCAAGTTCCCACCACGGGCTGAGATTCTGAATAAGGGGAACGAAAGAGTTCCTTACCCCCTCAAACAATTCAAAGCCGAATACAGGAAAGCAGAGCTAGAGATTCGGGCGCTGACAAAAGGTACCAAAAGCGACGAGCCAGCACTATGCGGCGAATGCGGAAAGTGCCAATGGTGGAGGTACTGCGAGAAGGCTCTGGTTGTTGCGGATGACGTAACACTCTTGGCTGACGTCGGACGGAGCAAGAAGGAAGTTTTGAACGGAGCCGGGATTCGCTCGATCGACGACCTTGCCAAGTTCGATTTCTCGAAAGCAAAGTTGAAGGGCATCGGGGCAAAAGCAGCCGAGGCAATGAAGCAGCAGGCTTCGTGTGTGCTTTCAAACAAGATTCAGGTAATCTCCAAACCCACGATCCCAAATCCGCCTCGCAAAATATATCTCGACTTCGAAGATGATCCTACCCAAGACCTGATCTATTTATGCGGATTGTGGATTGAACCGCCGATCCGGGGATTGAACTATCACGGTCTTTTTTGCATGGATGAGACGGGTGAAGCAAAGATATGGGGTGACTTTCAAGATGTGTGTGACGCACTGAGACAGGAAGATTTTGTCGTCTTCCATTTTTCTTCATACGAAAAGACGAAGCTGACCACTCTTGAACGGAAATACGGTGTTAGGAACAAAGCCGCCTTGGAAAACTTTCGACGCCGGATGGTAGATCTTCACCCAATTGTGAAAAACAGCGTCGTTCTACCCGCTCGGGGATACGGGCTCAAGAAGATCGCCCCATTTGTGGGCTTGAATTACTCGGCAGCCAATGCAGGTGGAGCACAATCAATCGTGTGGTTCCATCAGTATCAGGAGAACCCAAAGGACACAGAAGTCGTGAGCGAACTTCTGCAATACAACCGAGAGGATTGCATTGCCATGAAGTATGTGGAGGAGTGGCTGCGGAATCTCTAGGAGTGTGTCCGAGAATTCATCTTTTTTCTGCTGAATTCACTTGAAAAGTTGCGCAGTGGTGTGCGAATTATTTGGAGTCATGGCGAAAACCTATCGATCCTACCTTCCAGAACAAAGTTTACTGTTACCTCCGAGCCTTCGCGAATGGTTGCCGGATGGCCACCTGGCTTATTTCGTATCCGACGTGGTGGACGAGCTGGACCTATCGGCGATTGAGTCAGTGTATGAAGAGGATGACCGGGGGCAACCGCCGTATCATCCGCGCATGATGACCAAGATCCTGCTCTACGGGTACTGTGTGGGGGTCTTTTCGTCGCGCAAGATCCAGAAGCGTTTGGTGGAAGACGTTGCTTTTCGTGTGTTGGCGGCCGGTAATCAACCCGATTTCCGGACCATCTCAGATTTTCGGAAGCTGCACCTAAAAGCGCTGGAAGAGATGTTCCAGCAGATGTTACGACTGACACTGGAGACGGGAGCGATGAAGCTGGGGCACGTGGCCATGGATGGGAGTAAGTTCAAGGCCAACGCGAGCAAGCACAAAGCCATGAGTTACGGACGGATGGACGAGACGAAGAAGCGGCTGCGGGAGGAAGTTCGCAAGTTGTTGAGCCAAGCAGAAGCCGCGGATAGAGAAGAGGATAAGCGATACGGTCGGGATCGCCGGGGAGACGAGTTGCCGGAAGAGTTGCAGCGACGGGAAACGCGGATCGCTCGGATCCGAGAAGCCAAAGAAGCTCTGGAAGAGCGCGCGCGCGAACAAGCCAGGAAAGAGGGGAAGGATCCAGAGGAAGCGAAGCCCACAGCAAAAACGCAATACAACTTTACGGATCCGGAATCGCGCATCCTAAAAGGGGCGGATGGATTTGTGCAGGGTTACAACACGCAGATCGCCGTGGAACCGGCCTTTCAGTTGATCGTCGGGCAGCGGGTCACGCAAGCCGCGAATGATAAACAGCAGCTGGTGCCGTTGGTGGAGACGATCGAACAACAGTCGGGACAAAAGCCGCAAGGAGTCGTGGTCGACAGTGGGTATTGCTCGGAGGAGAACCTGAAGTACCTGGATAAGCGAAGGATCGAAGGGTTCGTAGCGACAGAAAAGCAGAAACATGCTCAGCGGAATGAATCATGCAAACCAGGGCCGTTGCCGATCGGGGCAAGCCGTGTCGAGAGGATGGAACGGAAATTACAGACCAAGGTTGGGGCAGCGGTGTATGCGACGCGAAAATGCATTGTGGAGCCAGCATTCGGACAGATCAAACAGGCACGCGGCTTCCGACAGTTTCTCTTACGCGGGCTGGAGAAAGTACGGGGCGAGTGGGCACTGATTTGCATGACTCACAACATTTTGAAGTTTCACAAGATCATCTGCAGTGGATAGCACAGAACTTTCCGAGGTCAGCAGCAGAAAGAGACTCCCGGGAGAGATTTGGGAAGACAAGTAATTCACAAAACCTGATCCATCGGATTCCAATAGCCACACGAATCAAAAAAGCCCAGCCCGACGCTATAAAATGCTAAATCTCGGACACGCTCCTAGGCTCGCCTCCCGTAGGCACGAAACTCAAAGAAGGAGGTCGTATGTCAGCAAGATCTCCCCTAAAGAACCCCGCGCGACAATCGCCGTCTGGTGGGGAAACGACGACGACGAAGCATCGATCTACCTCACTCCCCGGAATTGGACTCGCGTCAAAGCCGGGAAACCGCTCCGAATTCGGGGGAAGGGCTACATTTACGAGGCTGAACGTTTTCAGGATTATTGGAACTTCGCAGGCGGGATGGATGGAGAGCTTGAAGTAACTTACGGAAACGACGGCGCTGTTGGATTTATCGGCAGGCTTCGTGATGCGAAAATAGAAGACGATGCGTGAAGGACAAACCTTGCGCGGATCGGTAAGAAGTTTCCATCTACTTCGTGACGTTTTGCCCGTGCTATATAACTTCACATGGAACAAATTGTCGAGCAGTGGCTACTATTCAAATACGTCGATGGTGCGAATGCGGGCGGGGCGTAACCCATAGTTTGGTTTCAGAAATACCAGAAAAACCCCTGCGATACAGACGTCGTGTTCGACGGCAGGCGGGAGATTTACCTGACTTACCGAGACTTGACCGGGGCTGAACTTCCGCAGACCTCGGGATTCGTTCATTTGAGAAAAGCTTGCCGCAATCTGCCACGTAATCGACCTCGGCTTGTCGTTCCGTCTCATTGTTCATCTGGGCGAGGCAGGGTGACTGTGGGCACAGACTCGTGTGACTCATCGCAGTACACAAGGAGCACTGACCTCTCGGAAGCAACACTTCCCGACGGAGTCGGCGTGTACTCCCACTGAAGCCAGCTTCGCCACCCCGAAGAGCAGTTCCCACCGCGGGACGCAACACCCTCTGCGGCGAATCCCAGGTCCCGATTCCATCAGGTCAACAAGTCACGACAAGATTATTTCAAGGAGGGGAGTTAAGAGGTTTCTATGATGCATTTTTTAGAGGTCCACGAAAAAACGGACTGCACGAAATGCCGGTATTCACGCCGGATCCCGCTCAGTAATCAACTGACCTGCACGCATCCGTCGGCGCGTGTTCAACGCAATCTCGACGCAGGAATGCATGGTCAGAGTTATTGGCCCGTGTCGTTCGATCCCAAATTTCTCACGTGCTGCCCCTGTCGCGGTTCTCGGGAGATAAGGACAGCCGCCTAGACACGACCAATGATTGGACTCAAAGGGTTAATGAAAAGGAGAACTTCCCACGATCGTCAGCCCCCCCAATTATTGAAGAATGGCGCGTTCGACGGCAGGCGAGAGATTGACCCAGATCACAGCGGCACTTGATGTCCGGTTTCGCAAGTTATCAAAGCTTAGCCTCCGAGTTGGGCGTCTGGAGATCTCTTGTTGAAGATGATTTCATAGTATCGCAGGGGCGAGACGGGGTATGCTCGCACTGCGTTTGAGGCAAATAGGACACTCACCGTAAATCCTTTCCAGTTTCGACGTCAAAAAAGAAATCCGTGACAGGAGATCACATGAATCGAAGGAACTGCTTGTTGACTCTCGTAGCGTTGGTCGCCGCCACCATGGTGTGTCATGATTATCAGAGTCATCCGCATCCACAAGAATATGATTCCGTAACTTGAGAGGAAATCGGAGTGGCAGAATTGCGCGAGAATGGGGAGCTCTACCGCGACCTAGTTGAGCACAGCCTCGATTTGATCTGTACCCATGACTTGGATGGCGTCGTATTGACTGTCAATCTCGCCGCTGCACGGACTCTAGGCTATGAGCTTAGTGAACTTGTAAATCGAAACCTTCGTGAACTCCTAAGCCCAAGTGTTCACGCGGAACTCGATGCGTATCTGACTGCCCTAAGAGACAAGAATTTTGCACGTGGATTGATAGAGTTGTGGACCAAGAGCGGGGAACCGCGCATTTGGAAGTACACCAGCACACTACGGACCGAGGGAGTCCAGGTTCCTGTCGTCCGGGCGATGGCGCACGATATCACTGACATTTTGCAAGCTCAGAAAGCCTTGCGCGAGAGCGAAGAGCGGCTGCGCTTGGCCGCCGAGGTCGGCAGGATGTATGCCTGGGAGTGGGACCCCGCGACGGACTCAGTCCTGCGATCCGCAGAATGCGCAGGCATTCTCGGCTTAAACGACTCCCCTCGAAAAGGCGTCGCGAAGGACTATTTTAGTTTAGTCCACCCGGATGATCGAGCCAGGCTATGGAGCTTGGCAAGCTCTTTGACACCAAAAGACCAGGAGTATCGAACGGAGTATCGCAGGTTCCGCCCAGACGGCGCGCTGCTGTGGCTGGAAGAGAGTGGCCGCGCGACATTTGACAAGACCGGGAAATTGGTCCGTCTGGTGGGTATGACCGCGGATATTACCGAACGCATGCAAGTGGAGGAGAAGCTGCGAGCGAGCGAAGAGAGCAGCAGGCAGATCGTGCAGAGGTCTCCCGTGGCCATGGTGGTTTCGCGCGGATCGGAGGAGAAGGTCGAGCTCGTCAATGATAAATTCACGGCTCTGTTTGGTTACACGAAGAACGATATGCCTAGTGTTGCCGAATGGTGGTCTCTTGCCTACCCTGATGACTTGTACCGGGAAACAGTCAGAGAAGAATGGCAAGTGCGAGTGACAGAGGCTATTAAGAATCGCTCGGAAATCGCACCCATGGAAGCAAAGGTTTGCTGCAAGGACGGTTCATACCGCCACATCGAGTTTCATTTTGCGGCTCTCGGCGAGGCGAATTTAGTAAGCTTCGTTGACCTTACAGATCGCAAGAATGCGGGCGAGGCGCTGGCGAAGGTTGGAGGGCGGCTCATTGAAGCGCAGGAGGAAGAACGCACACGAATTGCAAGGGATCTTCATGACGATATCTGTCAACAGCTCACGTTATTAGCGATCGAGCTGGAGAAGCTCGGGAAAATACCTCTCAAATCCCGTGGAGGTGTTCGCACGCGCACAAACAAGTTAAAAAAACGCGTCTCGTGTATCGTGAGGGATGTTGAAGCAATATCCCACGAGTTGCATTCCTCGAAACTTGAGTTACTTGGCCTGAAGGCTGCCGTGAGAAGTCTCTGCAAGGAATTTGCCGCATACCACAAAGTGAAGATAGATTTTGTTGAGAAGGACCTGCCCAGCCAGTTGCCGAGGGATATTTCCGTTTGCCTTTTCCGAATTGCTCAGGAGGCCTTACGTAACGGCCTAAAGCACAGTAGAGCGGATGAGTTCCAAGTGCAATTGTTAGGAACACCCAACGAAATTCATCTCTCGGTTCACGATGCCGGCGTGGGTTTTGATCCTGAAACTGCAATGAACCGCCGGGGGCTTGGACTAATCAGTATTCGCGAGCGAATCAATTTGGTTAACGGGACGATAGCGATTAAGTCAAAACCCCAAGGCGGAACCGAAATACACTGCAGCGTTCCTTTTGCCAGCAAAGCTTGAAGACACACTTGACTCATCCCCTGGTGCCAAAATACTAGTCCGACAATGGACCATGGGTTGGCAAATCGGAGATGCGCCATTCATGGCAACTTGGTGGCTGCTGCTCAATAACGGCGAACGGAGAAGTTATTCTGCGGCTCCTGAAACGGAGATTTCAACGTGCCGAAAACAACTCCTACATACCTCTTTAAACGCCGTTACTGGAAACTGGCCGAGCACCTTGCATCAACTTGCAGGAAGCGCTTGCCGGCCGCGCCTCGGCAACAGCCGGAGCGGCGAGCCCCTTCGGAGGAATCTTGGGCCGCCATCTGGAAATCACTTTCCAAGAGTGTGCAAGGAATTTTCAAATGTTCAGTAATCCGAATTCTCGGAAATTAGGCGAGTCAGAAGCAGAATGGAAACGCGAGTTCACGGCGGAAGATCAGCAATCCTTGGAATCCTCAATGCCAAAGCGGATACCCGCTCCCCACAACTTTTCGACGTTTTCAACATTTATTAATGTTTTATCTTGACAAAAGCTGTAACCGAGTGCATCATGCCATCGGGTTCGGCCATCTTACCCACCGCACTCACGTCGCTCTCAGCTAACCCTGTTAACGATACGCGCTTCAGCGAATAATCACTGACCCGCAAGACAATTTCCCCGAATGTTGTTTGTGTTTTCAGGACCCGGGCCACTCGGTTTCGGTTTTTTTTGCAAAAAACAAAGACATTCGAACAAAGAGCAGGAGAATAAGCCATGATCAAGGTATTTCGGTTCTTGTCAGTATGTACGATCAAACTACGATTTTCTCGCTGGGCGGCGGCGCTCGCCCTTTTACTTCTGGCGACAACCGTGTCCTTAGGCCAGACCTCAACGAAAGTGCAAGTCCTGCAATACGGCATTGGATCTCTCACGAATACGGCGCCCGGAAATGACAGCATAGGTAATCCGGAAGTCGACCCGGCCTTAGCGGGTGACGATGGTTCGGACACCCCGCTGAGCGGCGGAAAGATGGTCAACCGATCGATCGCAATCCGATCGGGGAATGGTCCTACCGTGAAGGGTAATGGCAAAGCAAAATCAAACCCCGAACTGACGCTCTCGTTCGACGGTCTCAACTTCCGCAACCAACGCCTTGCCAACGGTGGCAACCAGTTCTCGGTGGAGCCTCCAGACCAGGGTCTTTGTGCCGGCAATGGCTATGTCTTGGAGACCGTCAATGATGTTTTGCGCGTTTTTGATGCCAAAGGCAAACCTCTCACCGGCGTCATCGATCTCAACTCGTTTTACGGCTATCCAGCAGCCATAAACCGCACCACTGGTCAGTACGGGCCTGAAATAACGGATCCCAGTTGCTATTTCGATCCAGACACGCAACGCTGGTTTCACATAGTGCTCACGCTCGACCGTGTTGGCACAACCTCGGCACTCAGCGGCAAGAACCAGATCGACATCGCAGTTTCTGCCACTCCCAGTCCGCTTGGATCGTGGATCATTTACCACCTCCCGGTTCAAAATGATGGTACCGGCGGCACTCCTAACCATGGTTGCGCCGGTGGGCCTTGCCTAGGTGACTATCCCCACATCGGTGCTGACGCGAACGGCATATTCATCACGACCAATGAGTTTGCTGTGTTTGGGCCCGGGTTTTACGGAGCCCAGATTTACGCTTTATCCAAGCAAGAGTTGGCGTCAGGTACAACGAGTGTCACCGCCGTCCTTTTCAATACGGGTGACCCCAGCGTTCCCTTCCCAGGTTTCACCGTTTGGCCAGCCATCTCTTCTGATGGCGTCTATGATGGTGCGCATGGTGGGACGGAGTTGTTTCTGAGCTCGTTGGCCGTCTTCTCCAATGACGGCACATCGAACCAAATCCTACTTTGGGAGGTCTCGAACACGAATTCCCTCAACTCCCCCAACCCGACTCTTTCTCTCTCGGGCCAGTACATCAATGTGGCCACCTACGGTGTACCGCCAAGATCGGACCAGAAGTCCGGCGATTATCCGCTCGGTCAGTGCTTGTCGGATAACACCATAGCCACGCCATTCGGTACCGGATGTTGGAATTACTTCTTCGTGAGCGGGGGTCCCTTCCCCAATGTGGAGAAGATGATCGACAGCAACGATTCGCGCATGCAGCAGGTGTATTTCGCCAACGGCAAACTGTGGAGCGCTCTCGACACGGCTGTAACTATTGGGGGAGCCACTAAGGCTGGCATCGCCTATTACGTGCTGAATCCTCATTCCGGGAAGTTATTCCAGCAGGGCGTGGTTGCAGTTGCGAACAACAACGTCAGCTATCCCGCAATCGCTGTCAACGGAAGCGGCCGAGGTGTGATGGCATTCACTCTGGTAGGCGCTGACCACTACCCAAGTGCTGCATACACGAGCATGGACGCGAAAATTGGAGCTGGCGACGTTCACGTGATTGCCGAGGGCATCGGCCCCGATGACGGCTTCACCGGCTACAACCCACATTCGGCCTACGGGAGCAGACCGCGCTGGGGAGACTACGGTGGTGCCGTAAGCGACGGTTCGTTCTTGTGGATCGCCAGCGAGTATATCGGACAGACCTGCACCCTACCGGAATACCTCGCCACCGGCTTCAGTTGCGGCGCTACACGAACCAGCCTGGGCAATTGGGACACGAGAATCAGCCAACTTGCTCCCTGAAAGACGAGTATCTCTACCCTCGATCGAGAGTCGTCTGCAATGGCGGCTCTCTTTTTAGTAAGGCTCATCGCGGATCTCGCCCTGAATAAGTGGAAAGACTGGCGGGTAAATAGCCTGTTTCCATTAGTACATGTGTACTTCTGGGCGGGGATTTAAGCCCGCAGAAGTCCTTTCCCGGCAATACGATGCGGTATATCCGAAAAGGCTGTCTGTGAGCTCTAGATTTCGATAAGGCGCGATATATGACAGGCCCGGCGCAAGAGCACCGGGCCTATTTATTTGCTTCAGCAGGGTTCGCGGCATTCTAGCCATGCCGCATCATGGTGCCATTGCTGCGATGAGGGTGCTTAGTGTGGAAGAAGGCAATGGCCAGCGCCGCCAGCGGGATGCTGATGACCGCCAACACCATGAAGTGGAGGTTAGGCCTCCCCGCCTTCGTCTCCCGCTTCGAGCACGCACCCATGCCAAGCCCCCTCTTCGGCGTGGGCGTCGCAGAACCATCTCTTGCAAGTCGGGCAATGCACTGTTGCCGGATAATTACATGGCTCATCGTTGGGCGACACACCTTGGCACAGACGCTCGAGGTCTGGGCCTTCTGATTCATCCAATTCTTCAAGCACTGGACCACCTCGAAGCAGCATTATACCCGCGTCTCTCTCCTATCGGAGACAGGTTTGGGCCCTTACTTCCGATCAAGTAGATCGCTTCAGAGCCAAAAGGAGCATGTGCCATACCACGAAATCAAATGTCCGGGAACGGCTGCGTTTACCATGCATAAAGCCCACCGTCTCACTTTTGCGATACTTCCCGTCTGCCGATTTGCCCATATCCTCGTTCCCCGCTTACTTGGCAATAGCATCTTCATGAATCTATAGGCGCGGCGCGCACAGCGGCAGGCTCGACGACCTACCTGTTGTTTTCCCAAAGGACCTGTGTAATATATCTGTTGGAAACCAAAACGGCGGTGCTATGAAGCAGAAAACGGACGTCCTGCAGGGCACGTTGGCGCTGATGGTCCTCAAGACTCTCGATCTCCTGGGACCGCTGCACGGTTATGGAATCGCGCGGCGCATCGAGCAAATCAGCGGAGATCTGCTGGCGGTGAATCAAGGGACTCTGTACCCCGTGCTGTTGAAGCTGGAGCAAGAAGGCGCGATAGCCTCCGAGTGGGGCGCCTCAGAAAATAATCGGCGGGCGCGCTTTTATCGACTGACAAAGGAAGGGCGTAAGCTGTTGCAGGTTGAGACCGAGGATTGGGAGCAAATGGCGGCGATCATCGGCCGGTTCTTCGAGGCGAAAGCGGAGACTTTGTCATGAAATCTCTTCGCCGGTTTTTCACCCGGCTGATCAACTCGGCGACAAGGCGCGAACAGGAAGAACGATTGCGGGAAGAGATTGCGGAGCACATCGCTCTGCAAACCGACGAAAATCTTCGCGCCGGCTTATCGCCCGTCGAGTCACGGCGCCAAGCCATGCTCAAATTTGGCGGCGTGGAGGCGATGAAACAAGACTATCGAGCCGAGCGAGGACTGCTATTTACCCAGAATCTACTGGGGGATTTTCGAAACGCATGGCGAACGATTTGCCGCATGCCAGGGCTTGCGGCCGTAATCATCGTTTCGCTTGCCATCGGAATTGGCGTGAATACTACGATCCTTTCATGGATTCAGATGATCCTGTTCCAACCACTGCCTGGCGTGAGTGGTGCATCGAACTTTCTGCTGGTCGAGCCTCGCACGGAAACGGGCGGGTATCCTGGCGCTTCGTGGCTGGAATATCGCACCTTGCAGACGCACGTGCCGGCACTGCGGGACGTCGTGGCATTTCAGACGGTGCCGTTCAACGTGGGAGAGATGGGCCAGACTGAGCGGACGTTCGGACAACTCGTCTCGGGCAATTATTTTTCTGCGCTGGGACTGAAACCTGCGATCGGACGATTTATTCGACCGGAGGACGCGGAGCGGCCCGGAACTGAGCCTGTCATTGTGATTTCATATGATTACTGGCAAATGCGTTTCCGCGGCGCGCCCGGGGCTGTGGGACAAAAAGTGCGCGTTAACGAGCGCAACCTCATGGTCATCGGCGTGGCGCCTAAGGAATTCCAGGGAACAATGCTCCCCTTGAAGTTCGAACTGTGGGCGCCGGCCACGCTGGCGCCTGCGTTGCTCGGCGGAACACGCGACCTCGAAGATCGCAGCATCCGTGCTTTTTCGTTGATCGGGATGTTAACGCCTGGCGCGACACGCGAAGAAGCACAGGTCGAATTCAGTCGAGCGATGGCTCAGCTTGCACGCGACTATCCTGAGGCCAGCGCCGGAATTGGCGGTGAGATTCTTCCATTCTGGAACGCGCCCCGCGGTCCGCAGCGGATGCTGATCAGCGGGCTAGCCGTATTGCAAGGCGTTATGCTGCTCCTGCTGTTGGCGGTCTGCGGGAACACGGCAAACCTCATGCTGGCTCGTGGAAGCACTCGGCAGCGCGAGATGGCCGTGCGCGTAGCGCTAGGCGCGGGACGCTGGCGCATTGTCAGCCTGGTGCTCTCGGAAAATATGCTGCTCGCCCTCCTGGGAGTAAGCCTCGGAGCAGCCATCGCATTTTGGGGCACCACTGCATTGCGCGTGGCGCCAATGATTGGAGCATTTCCGATTCGGTTTCAGACAAGAGTGGATGAACTCACCCTGGCCTTCGCGATATTGCTCGGTGCTGCGTGCGGTTTGATTTTCAGCGTGGCACCGGCGGTCCATCTGGCACGGCTGGATCCACAGGAAGGGCTTCGCTCCAGCTCCAACACGCCGCCCAGCAGCCGTGCGCGCAAAGTTCTGATGGGGGTGGAAGTCGGACTTGCGATGGTCGTCCTGATCGCGGCGGCGCTTTTCTTGCATAGTTTCCGCTCGGCACTCCAAACGGATCCGAGCTTCCGGCCCGAGGGCGTTTTGCTGGCCGCCTACGACCTGAGCGGACGGAATCCTGACGAGGCGTCCGAGCGCGAATTTGCTGCGCGCCTGCTGGAACGGCTGGGATCCTTGCCGGACGTCGAGGCAGCCGCCATCGCAACGAATGTTCCGCTGGACTTGCACGGAATTCCGGCGCGGCCTTTCACTGTGCAAGGCCGCGTGCGCACGGAGGCGGGGCAAGATAGAGCCATTTCTAACACGGTCACGCCGGGATACTTCAAGGTAATGGCCATCCCGCTCCTTGAGGGAAACGACTTTGTCGAGATGGGGGATAGGTCGGCGCCAGCACAGGCCATCGTCAATGAGGAGTTTGTGCGCCGTTACCTTAATGGCGCGGATGCGATCGGCCGCCGCATGCAGACGCGCGCGGGAAGCTTCACGATCATCGGCGTGGCGCGCAATTCGGTCTACGGTGCATTCGGCGAGTCACCGCAGCCAGCGGTGTATTTCTCGTACCGAGATCTTCCATCGATCCAAGGCGAGATTCACCTGAGGACGCGCAGCGGCAATGAAACGGCACTCACCTCGGATGCGCGTGCAGTTCTGCGCGATCTCGATCCGATGCTCCCTCTATACGACGTGCGAACATTCTCCCAGCACATCGAACGAAACCTCTATCTTCGCCGTATTCCCGCGCGGATGTTCGTCGTGCTCGGGCCACTCCTGCTCGGCCTCGCGGCGATCGGAATCTACGCCGTGGTTTCTTATTCCGTGGCCAGGCGAACGAGTGAGATTGGCGTTCGGCTGGCGTTTGGGGCTACCAGCGGGCGGGTCGTTCTGCAAATTATTCGCGAAAACTTGGGTGTAATCACCTGGGGAGCAGCGATTGGATGGGGACTTGCGCTCTTGATTTCCGTTCAATCGATTACCAAGGGCGTGGTCAACCTTCCGGTATTCATCGGTGTACCGGCGATTCTGTTGGGTGTCGCGACGCTGGCCTGCTGGGTTCCCGCACGGAGAGCCAGCCGGATTGATCCGATGGCAGCGCTCAGGCACGAGTAAAAGCAGAGACGTCGCGGCCGACGCAACCGTCTGACTAACTAAGCGCGTTCATCCCTCGGCTGAGTTATATCATTCAAAGATTAGGTGTCCCCGAATCCAGCTTGGGTGTACGAACTCGCCTTTTCACTGGCGATGCGAAGTTGTTCCGTGGCGTTCCACGCCATGTTTTTAACCGGTTCTCGCGAATTCCAGAACCAGTAGCCGAAGAGAAAAACAGCTAGGAGAGCGAGGAGCGGCCAGAGCCAAGCAGGAACACTGGTTTTCTTGAGGGTGCGTTCTGCAGCGTAGGCCGCCTGAGGTGTTCCCGCAGCAACGACGCCGGTGGCGCTAGTCGCGGAGGACAACAAGTCTGAAGGAAGACGCCTAGGAATGATGCCACCCGGGGTAAGCCGCTGAATAACGTTCGGCAGCATGAAAGCTATGGCGGATGAGACTGTAGCAAGCGAGAGGCCCGCTTTGGAGGCGATTTTGTCGATAGTGTCATGACCGATGGCCGATTCCAGAGTGTTGCTCGCGATTGGACGAGACGCTGACAGCAATTCGCTAGGAGCATCCCAAGTTGCCGGTGATCATGCTCGAGCCCAGACCGAGCGCGCCGCGGGGCATGCAAAACTTTATCCCGCTATTCTTGGATCGGCGATTCCAGTCCTCGAGCCCCGACGTTCCCCGCATCTCCACGTCCAGTGTGATCAGGTAAGGATTCAGTGTTGAGATCTTGGAGCGCGCGTTATTCCCATCCGCAGCGGCCCCCGCAGTTTCAATGTTCGAATCCGCCTCTGGTGTTTCACAAGGGACTTTCCGCACTACCACGGAATCGTGGACTACTAACCGTCGAATGCGTGGCATTCTCCGTTCGCCTTTTTTCGTTTGGGTGAGCCGCTACACGCCTAGCTCGCGACTTCGCACACAAATGCCGCTGCGTCTATTTCCGAACCCGAACAATTCCACGATCTCACAGCACGTTGCTACTCCAAGATCCTATTCGCGGAACACGGTCTGCCACTGTCCAGCAACTCGCTTGCCGTGACACACCCACTGTTGATCACTTCTTTCCCACACTAAACACCGGCATTCCGCGCGTTTTTCTCTACGCCGTTAAATTTCTACCCCTGTCTTTCTCTCGCTTCCCGTCTTTTCTCACGGTAGTTCCCTCTCCGAGCCCTTCGGCCTGTTTTCAACTCGGAGGCTTTTCCCATTTCGGAACAGTTTTGCGTCACACTTTTCATTGGAAAAATGGTTCTCTCGATCTCGTTGACCTTCCCTCTCAAACCCGGTACTGTCTCTCCACCCATTCCTTCGCGGAGGCCAGGCCTACTTGTCCACAGCCCCTTCTGTCACTGACGCCTCATCGATTCCTTCCCGCGTCATGGGCTTTCGCGACCTGGTGTTTTTTTATGTTGTCACCGGTGTAAGTCTTCGTTGGATCGCCACTGCCGCCGGGCATGGCCCTTCTTCTCTGGTCATTTGGCTCGCGGCATTTCTCTTCCTGTATGTCCCGCTTGCACTTTCTGTTATCGAGCTTTCGTCCCGCTATCCTGCGGAGGGTGGCTTTTACGTTTGGACAAAAAAGGCATTTGGAGAGGGTGCCGGATTTCTCTCTGCCTGGATGTATTGGACCAGTAATCTGCCCTATTTTCCTGGCGTACTCTATTTCGCGGCCAGCAACGTTCTCTTTCTGCATCCAGCGCTGCACCGCTTTTCGCAAGAACCTGCCTACTTCGTTACGTTTTCTGTCGCCGTCCTGGTCGGCCTGACTATTCTCAACGTACTCGGGCTCAATCTCGCGAAGTGGGCCCACAACTTGGGCGCCATTGCCATGTGGATACCTGCGCTGATCGTCATCGTCCTCGGATTCATCGCCTGGAAACACTTTGGCGCCGCCACGAAATTCACTCCTCGCTCATTCCTTCCGCCCATGCACGTACAAGATATGATTTTCTGGTCGCTGATTATTTTTTCCTTCATCGGATGTGAATCAGCATCCCTGATGGCCGAGGAAATAAAAGACGCGCGCCGCAATATTCCCCGCGCGTTGCTCATCGCGGGCTTTACCATCGCGGTGTGCTATATGTTGGGAACGTTTTGCGTTTTGTTGGCATTGCCGAGCGAAGAATCCTCGAATCTGGACGGACTCGCGCAGGCCATTGCTCACACTTCTTCCCGCCTTAATCTCACCGGCATAACCGGATTTGCCGCGCTTCTCATTGCGTTCAGCAATATCGGCGCCGCTGGCGCATATCTCGCCGCGGCCGCGCGTCTGCCCTTCGTCGCGGGACTCGATGGCTATCTTCCGCGTGCATTCGGGCAACTTCATCCGAAATGGAAGACTCCTTGGGTATCCGTCTTGGGGCAAGGACTCTTCGGAATCCTCTTTGTTTTTTTGGGGCAATCGGGAACTTCGGTCGGTGGAGCCTACACCATTCTCGCGGCCATCGCCGTTGTCATCACGATGGTTCCTTTCATGTTCCTGTTTGCCTCGATGATCCGGTTGCAGCGAGAACCCGCCGGACCCGATGTCATTCGCGTCCCTGGTGGCCGTCCTGTTGCCATGCTTCTAGCGGCCGTCGGTTTTGCGACCTCGGCGTTCGCTACGATTCTTTCCTTGATTCCGCCGCCGGAGGAGCCCCACAAATTTCTCTATCTGGCAAAAATCTTTGGTTCTTCAGCCGCACTCATTCTGGTGGGAATGTCACTCTTCTTTTGGGGGCGCCGTTCACGCGTTTTATCGACGGGGCGGGGCACCTGCGCGTAGGGTATCCTTGTTGCCGTCCCCTACATCTTGCCTAGCCGTTCAAGTACGTAGCGTCGAATATCTAGGCTGAGATCTTCCATTGGTGCGTAGTAACCATGCACGTGGACCCGAGATCCCGTACCTTGCTGCACACGCTTACAAACTTCCCAATCCTGCCGATTCACCAGGTCCCAAAAATCCGCGGCATCGCTGGGATCAAAATCCGGTCTTTTCATTTCTTCAGGGTGAAACAGGAAATCGCAAACCACTCTTGTGCGTTGCGGACTCTGTGGCCAGAGCGAAAAGGCTGCAACATGATCGCACGCCAGGCTCAACATCATATTCGGGTAGATCAATTCCCCCTTATGCCGCACTTTCTCATCGTCGTTCAATCCAGGAAACGCGGCGCGCTTGGTCTTTCCGGTCCACGTGAACGTCGTCGCACCCTCCCGGTGCGGGATTCCCCGTTCCCACTCCAGGCCGGAGCCACCGTGATGCCTGAACGCGGGCACCACGTCGCACAATTCCGGATGTACTCCGCCGCAGTGATAACATTCGTTGTAATTTTCCAGAATGATTTTCCAATTGGCAGGCACTTCGTAAACAATTCGCTTTGCCACGCGCAAGTCAGCAAGAGGATACCTCTTGATGCGTTCTAGTGCTTCGCCGAATTGTTTGTGCAGCGTGCGGTCTTCTCGCGCCGCCAATTCAGGCGTCAGGTTCAGAAAAACGAATCCACCCCACAATTCCACGCCAACCGGGTACAGCGTAAACTCTGCCTTGCAGAAGTCTTCGCCCTCCTGCACATGCGGGGCATTCAGTAGATGTCCGTCGAGACCGTAGGTCCAAAGATGATAAGGGCAGCGAATCCCGTTTGCGCCCAGCATTCCCCCGCCCAGCTTGATGCCCGCATCGGATTTCTCACCTGGCGCAGCGATCAGGCGCGCACCTCGATGACGGCACACATTGTAGTGCGCCTTGATTTCACCTTCCTTGGTTCGCACAACCAGAACACTTTCACCCGCTATATCAAGGACCAGGGAGTGCCCCGGATTCGGCACATCCTCTTCGCGAGCAGCGAAGAACCACTCCCGAAAGAAAATCCGTTCTCTTTCTGCGGCGAAAACCTCCTCGGCCAGGTAGTAGGAACTCGGCAGTGATTTCTGCATTGCTGCGTTGGTGTTTTCCACTGCTGTCAGTCTCCCGCCCAGCGGCCACGTTTCCAATCGCGGATGGCTTGGTGGGCGGCGTTGCGGCCTGGAGCGCCTGTGACCCCGCCTCCGGGGTGTGCGCCCGCACCACACAAGTATAGTCCGGCAATCGGAGAACGATATTGCGACCAGCCTGGCACCGGCCGCATGAAGAACAATTGTTCCAGGTTCAGGTCGCCATGAAAAATGTTTCCCTCCGTCAATCCATAGATTCGCTCCAGATCGAGAGGCGTAAGTATCTGTCGTGCCAGAATCGCATTCGCGACGTTTGGCGCATACTCCGCGATCTTCTTTACCACGCGATCGCCCAGCAGTTCCCTATTCTGGTCCCAGTTCCCTTCCCGCAATCGATATGGCACGTATTGCACGAAACAAGTCATAATGTGTTTGCCCGGCGGTGCCAGCGAATCGTCGACATTCGACGCAATCACGCAATCTAGCCACAAGTCCTGGGGAATGTCCCCAAATTTAGCAACGTCATAGCAGCGCTCGGCATATTCCAGCGAAGGGACCAGCGTGAACAGCGACCGCTCCTGCGGCGACGCGCTCGATGGCGTCCCGACAAATTGCGGCTCTTCACCCAGAACCATATTCACCTTGGCGCAAGGACCTGCCATCTTGATTCCGCGAATTGCCTCGACGAATTCCGCTGGCAATTCGCGGGAATCAGTTAGCTTTAGGAAGGTATGCTTCGGGTCTGCACTAGACAGTATTGCCCTCGAGCGAATTCCCGTACCGTCTTGCAACGTCACGCCCCGCGCTCGGCCATTCGCTACATCGATTTGAGCCACGGGGGCACCAGTGCGAATCTCCACGCCTAACTTTCTGCCGGAGGCCGCCAGTGCCTTCGTGATAGCTCCCATTCCTCCGAGGACGTGACCGTAGAAGCCCTGCAATTCATGTTCGCCACCGCTCAAAAGGTGAAACAGAAGCCCAATTGCCGTACCCGGCTGATACGGGCCGCCGTGTTTCCCATACACATTGTTGGCGAGAAACATCGTTTTCATTTTCTCTGTTTCGTAGTTCTTGTCCAGGAATTCGCCTAGGCTCCCGGTCAGAAAGGCCACAAGCTGAGCAACTTCCGTGTTGGTAACTGCACGGAATCGCATTACCATCCTCAGAAAGTCGCTCCATCCCGCCAGAGTTCCGGTTTCGATCTCGGGCGGGGGCTCCAGGAAGAAGGGCTGGAGGTAGCGCGCCAGCTTTTTCAGCAGGTCATCGACGACGAGGAACCGCTCGGCGTCTTTGGGCGACAATTTCCGGAATTCCTGCGCGGCGCGATCGCGATCTGCCCACCACGGAACAATCTGTCCATCAGGAAATGGCACCTGCAAGGCCGGGTCACACGGGACCATCCGCAAACCATGTTCTGGCAAGCCCAGTTCCCGGATCACTTCCGGTCTTAACATGCTGGCAATATAGGAAGTAGTGGACGCGCGGCAGCCCGGTGCGATTTCCTCCGTGACACAACATCCTCCCATAATTTCACGTCGTTCCAGAACCAGGGTCCGCAGCCCGGCGCGCGCAAGGTATGCGGCTGCTGTCAAGCCGTTGTGCCCGGCGCCGATAACAACGACGTCATAAATCGACAGGGATGAAGCCATCGGAAAAACGATCCGCCTACTAAAAAGAATGAATGTGGAGATGTTGTATCACACCGCTGGGAGATGTGTAAAAACAGCCAAATGTGTGCCGCTGGCGCTATTTGAATTTATCAATTACTTGCTTAGGGATCGGCTGACTCTTTGCCTTCGATGGATCGCCAGCTACTCGCACGGTCCAAACACGCTTTTCCAGACCCTCTACGGCCAGCGTTTCACCTCGAAACAGCTTGTGTTGAACAGTGAAACTGCTTGTGCCCCAATTTGTGATGCCGGATTCGACGCTAACGGTATCTCCAAACGACGAGGGAACAAAAAAGTTGCAGCTTGCCTGCACCAAGGGGATGCCGGCAATCAGGAATCGCTTCAACATTTCGGCCTTTGGGTAGCCGAGCGCGTGATGAAACAGGGCATTCGTGCAGCCATCAAAATATTCAAAATAACGGGGGAAAAATACAATTCCGAACGGGTCGCAATCGCCCCACTCAATCAGAATCGCTTTTCGATGCGTCAGCATGGCTTGTCTCGTTTCGTGTTGCCTATCTGGCTTAGCCGAGTCTAACCCACTCTACGGTTCGAGAGCACCGGATTTGCTTTTCCGGTGCACGTTTACGGTAGACTGTCTTCGAGGGAACGGAATAATTCCATGACCACCGCATTCATTTGTGACGCTCTGCGAACGCCCATCGGCCGCTACGGCGGCGCTCTAGCCAACCTAAGGGCCGATGATCTCGCAGCGATTCCCATTAAGGCGCTTGTCGAGCGCAATCCCAAAGTGGATTGGAACGCACTCGACGACGTCATTTTCGGCTGCGCCAATCAAGCCGGTGAGGATAATCGCAACGTAGGCCGCATGGCTCTTCTTCTTGCCGGTCTCCCCAAGGAAATTCCCGGCTCAACCATGAACCGTTTGTGTGGATCGAGTATGGATGCGATAGCGGTGGCCTCGCGGGCCATCAAAAGCGGCGAATTGGATCTGATTATTGCTGGTGGTGTCGAGAGCATGTCCCGTGCCCCCTTTGTGATGGGGAAAGCGGATTCTGCATTTTCCCGCACCATGAAAATTGAGGATACCACCATCGGCTGGCGGTTCGTGAATCCCACGATGAAGGCAAAATATGGGACCGACTCCATGCCAGAGACTGCGGAAATCGTTGCCGAAGAATATAACGTTTCGCGCGCCGATCAGGACGCTTTTGCCTTCCGCAGCCAGCAGCGCACCGCCGCGGCCATGAAGGCAGGCCGCTTGGCCGAAGAGATCGTTGCCGTGCCCGTTCCTCAGAAAAAGGGCGAACCGCTAATGGTCACGGCGGATGAACATCCGCGTCCAGATACCACGATCGAAGCGTTGGCCAAATTAAAAGGCATTGTAAAACCGGAGGGCACCGTGACCGCTGGCAACGCGTCCGGTGTGAACGATGGTTCCTGTGCGCTGCTGATTGCCTCGGAAGAGGCGGCCAGGAAATTTGGTCTGACGCCCAAGGTGAAAATCTCAGCCGCTGCAGCCGCCGGAGTTGCGCCCCGCATCATGGGTATGGGTCCAGTGCCCGCAACTCGTAAAGTGCTTGCGAAAACAAAACTCACAGTCGACCAAATGAGCGTCATCGAACTCAATGAAGCGTTTGCCTCGCAAGGATTGGCGGTGCTCCGGGAATTGGGCGTTCCTGACGCCGCCGGGCACGTCAATCCCAACGGCGGCGCCATTGCCATTGGTCATCCCCTCGGTGCAAGCGGCGCGCGCCTGGTGACCACGGCCGTTTACCAGCTTCGGCGTACTCAGGCGCAATACGCTCTGTGTACAATGTGCATCGGCGTGGGCCAGGGTATCGCCGTCATCCTGGAACGCGTATGAACTGTTCGTCTGCTGGAGTCGCATTGTGAGCCTTCTTGATCCACTCTTCCACAGCCCTTCGATGGCTCAAGTGTTTTCAGATTCGGAACGAATACAAACCATACTTCATTTCGAAGCCGCGCTGGCTCGCGCAGAGGCTGCTTCCGGAATCGTACCCGAAGCCAATGCCCGCGTGATCGCTGCGAAATGCCGCGTGGAAGACTTCGACCTGATCCTAATCTCGCAGGAAGCGGCACTCTCCGGCAATCTGGCGATTCCTATCGTCAAACAACTTACCGCGATTGTCGCCAAGGATAATAAGGACGCGGCTCGATTCGTGCATTGGGGTGCCACAAGCCAGGACGCGATCGACACAGGAGTGGTGCTGCAACTCCGCTGCGCTCTGGAACTATTCGACCAGGATTTGGAGCGACTGAGCAGTATACTCGCCGCCCTCGCGGAAAAGCATCGCGGCACGCCGGTGGTGGCACGCACCTGGATGCAGCAGGCACTCCCCACGACCTTCGGCTTCGTCGTAGCTGGCTGGCTGGAAGCCATTCTTCGCCACCGCGTTCGCCTGGCAGAAATTCGTCCGCGGGCACTCGCCCTGCAATTCGGCGGCGCTGTCGGCACACTCGCAGCGCTTGGCGGTAATGGCCCAGCCGTCGCAAGAGCGCTTGCGCACGAATTGAAACTGGCGCTACCAGCAGCGCCCTGGCACTCGCATCGCGACCGAATAGCAGAAGTGGCGACTACACTTGGCCTCTGTATGGGCACCCTCGGAAAGATCGCACGGGATATTTCCCTGCACACGCAAACGGAAGTGGCTGAATTGTTCGAACCTGTAGGCGAAGGCCGCGGTGGCTCTTCCACAATGCCGCATAAACGTAATCCCGTTACTTGTGCAATTGTTCTCGCCGCAGCGCATCGTGTTCCGCCACTCGTCAGCACCCTGCTCGCCACCATGTTACAGGAACAACAGCGCGGCCTCGGCGGTTGGCACGCTGAGTGGGAAACGCTGCCTGAACTTGTATGCCTGGTTGGTGGCGCCTTGCATCACCTGGCAGGAATGTTGCCCGGTCTGGAAGTCGACGTGGATCGGATGCGAGAGAATCTGGAACTCACGCACGGACTCATATTCGCCGAAGCAGTCAGCATGGCTCTGGGCGATCGCATGGGCAAGATGCCGGCACACCTGCTCGTGGAGGCTGCGTGTAAGAAAGCTAGCGAGCAGAAGCGTTACCTGATCGACGTCCTGCGCGAGGAGCCCGGCTGGCACGGGCACTTGAGCCCAGTCGACCTTGAAAGTCTTTTTGAGGTGCGGAACTATCTGGGCAGCGCGGAGGAATTTACTAGTCGCGTGCTCAGTGAAGCCGCCAATTTCGCTCATCACCGTTGAACGAAGCAGGAGCCAAGGATGCCGGTCGCGCAATTATCGGATGCACAGATTCATTACGAATTTGACGGTCCCGAGCAGGCTCCGGTGCTGTTGTTCTCCAATTCTCTCGGCACTACGTGGCGGATGTGGAAACCGCAGGTCGCACACCTTTCCAGATGTTTTCGCCTTCTTCGATACGACACGCGCGGCTTCGGCGATTCTACTGTCACTCCCGGACCCTACTCGATTCCGCAGTTGAGTTGGGATGTGGTGCATCTGCTGGATTGCCTTGCGCTTGATCGCGTACATTTCTGCGGCCTTTCCATGGGTGGAATGACCGGGTTGTTTCTTGGGGCCAACGCACCCAAGCGCTTTCATAAAATCGTTGTCTGCAACGCTGCCGCAAAGTTTGGGACGCCGGAAACCTGGAACGCCAGAATTAAAGCCGTCAATGAAGGGGGCATGAAAGCCGTGGCTTCCGCGGTGATCGATCGTTGGTTAACTTCCGGGTTTCGCGCCGCGCATCCGGAAGAAACAGCCGCAGCCCTCGCAATGCTAGAGTCCGCTCAGCCCCATGGATACGTCGCCAACTGCGCCGCAGTCCGCGACATGGACCTCCGCGATACTCTCAGAGACGTACAGGTTCCCACTCTGGTGCTAGCTGGATCACACGACCCTGTTGCAACACCTGAAGACGCTCGATACTTGGCTAGCCGCATCCCTAACGCGCATTATGCGGAGGTCTCCGCGGCCCATCTATCCAATATTGAGGCCCGCGAGGATTTCAACCGCACGGTCATGGAATTTCTAACGGATTGAGGGAACCACTCTATGGATGAGCAAACGCGCCACAAAATGGGCACGAAGATGCGCCGCAAAGTGCTGGGGGACTCCCACGTCGACCAGGCAGCAGCAAGCCAGAATGCGTTTAATGCTGAATTCCAAGATTTGATAACTCGCTACGCATGGGGAGAAGTCTGGACCCGCCCCGGTCTCGATAGTAAAACCCGAAGCCTGATCACCATCGGCATGATGGTGGCATTGAACCGTCCCGAAGAGTTGAAACTACACTTGAAGGCAGCGCTGAAAAACGGAGTCAGCCGGAAAGAGATCAAGGAAGTTCTATTACAAGCTGCTATCTATTGCGGCGTGCCTGCGGCAAACAGCGCGTTTCACCTGGCAGAGAGGGTTATCGCTGGATCGTCAGCGAACGATTTGGAGAGCTCAAGCTAGCACGGGAGCATCCGCGAGAACTTCCGTCACCCGGCTCACGGACCGGAGATACAGATCCAGCAGGGAGGTTTCCTCGATACCGATGGCCCGCGACGAAGCGGCCAATTGCTCCCAGGTTCCCGATTCATGATCTAGCGCCGCTTCGAATACAGGGCGTTAGTGGCTGGAGTATCCCGGCAAAGCTCTTCGGATGTCGTCGTTTACCGGGATCTCTGCGAGCACTTCCCGCATGGGCATGTCCAGCAGCGCGTCGATAGCCGCTAGGTAACCTAACGAGAACAACTCGTTCGTCTCCTTGATCATTCCAATTCTCTGGCCGATCAATTCAGAACATGGCCCGGAGCAATCGCAATTTCAGCAGCCCACCGAGGCGACCCAGGGGAATGTGGGCGAACTCGAGTCGCTGGATTCCGCAAGCTGCAAACGAATCCCCGGGAGCAATACCATTATTAAACCGATTCGTCGCTGAGGCCCATTCTCTCGTGGATGAGATCTTCTGGCTGTCGTCAGTTCCTTGACGGTTGCGGCAAAATTGCGCTGCAGTCCTCACCCTCGGCGCCCTGCGCGAATCAACTAATCGTTAAAAACGTTCGCCCGCAATGTGTACGAACTCAGGACCTTCATATAATTTCCGCGCTCGAAGGCCGTGGGATTCGGGACCGAACCGTGACTCATGCTGCCGCACATCTGCTGCACAGAGACATACTCATGCTCGTCCAGCCAGCGGCTTAGTTCCGCCAGCACGTACGCCGCGTGATGCACACCGTTTCGCAATAAAGCTGAGGTCATGAACGTTACTTTTGCACCTGCCAAAATACCCTTGACCACGTCCCGCGCGGTGTGGACCCCGCCGGTGATGCCCAGGTCAGCTTTCACATGTCCAAAGAGAATTGCTGTCCAGTGCAGCCGCAGCAAAAGCTCTTCGGGCCGGCTGAGATTGAGGCTCGGAGAGACTTCCAATTGTTCAATATCGAAATCCGGCTGATAGAATCGATTGAAAAGCACGATGCCGTCAACGTGGGCTTCGTCGAACCGCACACCCATGTTGGCAGGCGCGCTGAAGAAAGGTGAAAGCTTCACTGCCAACGGAATCCGAACACTACGCTTCACTTGTTTCACCAGATCGATGTAGTTCTTCTCAATTTCCGAACCACTGACGGCTGGATCCGTCGCGATGGAGTAAATATTCAGTTCGATTGCGTCGGCGCCAGCTTCTTCCATCAGGCGAGCGTACTGCAGCCAGCCTCCTCCGGAGATCCCGTTGAGGCTGCCGATAATTGGAATCCGCACCGCTTCCTTTGCCTGGCGGATTAGTTCCAGGTAGCCGTCCGGCCCCAGGTTATAGGTCTGCAGATCAGGGAAAAAATTGGTCGATTCTGGGAAGCTGTCAGAGCCCCGTGCAAGGTCGTTGTCCAAACTATCGCTTTCCAGTTCAAGTTGTTCTTCAAACAGCGATGGCAAAACGACCGCAGCCAGGCCGTGATCTTCGAGCCGGCGAATATTATCGACGGATTCGCAAAGTGGCGAAGCCGAAGCCAGCAGCGGCGATTTCAGATTCAGGCCCAGGTACCTTGTGGACAGATCGCTCATTCTTCTTCTCCTGCTTTCTTGACGGGCTCTGCGCTTGTTTCTTTTTCCGCTGGAGCGATGTGCGGTGAATCGGATCTGCCGGCCATCGCCGCCCGGTTTGAATAAACCCGCCACTGACGTTCCACATCGTCCTGGGCAAGCGTAAGTAGTTCACGCGCGGCCACTGGATCGCTGCGAACCAGCATGGTGTAGCGCGCTTCCTGATAGGCATAATCCTTCAGCGGAATGCTCGGAGCCTTCGAATCAAGCTGAAAAGGGTTCTTCCCTTCGGCGCGCAAGGCCGGGTTGTATCTCATCAATGGCCAGTAGCCAGAGAGCACCGCTTTTTTCTGTTGCTCCAGTCCGTTCGACATGTCATAGCCGTGCGCGATGCAGTGGCTGTAGGCAATGATCAGCGATGGGCCATCATGCGCTTCTGCTTCCGCGAAAGCCTTCAGCGTATGCGTGTCGCTACCTCCCATGGCAACCCTGGCCACGTACACATATCCGTAGCTCACGGCTTCCATAGCCAAGTCTTTCTTGCCTGTATGTTTTCCGCCGGTCGCGAATTTTGCGACCGCGCCGCGCGGGGTGGCCTTAGACATCTGGCCGCCGGTGTTCGAATACACTTCGGTGTCCAATACCAGCACGTTCACGTTTCGTCCCGAACCCAATACGTGGTCCAGGCCCCCGAAACCGATGTCATAAGCCCAGCCATCGCCTCCCAAAAGCCAAACACTCTTTTTCACCAGTGCGTCGGCAATGGGCAGCAGGTCGAACGCGTCCGGAGAGTTGATCACAAGGAGTTTCTTTTTGAGTTCGAGTACGCGTTTTCGCTGTTCCTCGATGCCCTCTTCCTTCGTCTGATCGGCTTCCAGTAGACCCTTGACCAGTTCCTCGCCCAGCGAGCCGTTGAATCGCGTGAGCAGTTCGCGCGCATATTGATTCTGCTGATCGACTGCGAGCCTCATTCCCAAGCCAAACTCAGCGTTGTCCTCGAATAGCGAGTTCGACCAGGTAGGCCCGCGTCCATCCCTATTCAGCGTGTACGGCGTCGTCGGCAAATTTCCGCCATAGATGGAAGAGCATCCCGTGGCATTCGCGATCATCAACCGGTCGCCAAACATTTGCGTCAGCAGTTTGATGTACGGCGTCTCGCCGCAGCCGGAACACGCCCCGGAAAACTCGAACAGCGGCTCTAGCAACTGCGAATCCTTCACTTGCGCATGCGAAAGCTTCTTGCGGTCCAGTTCCGGCAACGCCAGGAAGAAGTCCCAGTTCGCCATCTCCGGCTTACGCAATGGATCCTGCGGCGCCATGTTCAGCGCCTTGTGTTTCACTTCTGACTTACTCTTGACCGGGCAGATTTCCACGCACAGCTTGCAACCCGTGCAATCCTCCGGTGCCACTTGCAGGGAATACTTCAACGTTTCAAACTCCCGCCAGCGTGGCTTGGAGGATTTGAAAGTTACCGGAGCATTGTGTAGCAGGGATGAGTCGTAAACTTTGGCTCGAATGACGGCGTGCGGGCAAACCAGTACGCATTTGCCGCATTGAATACAAATGGATTCATCCCAGACGGGAATTTCCTTGGCGATATTGCGCTTTTCCCACATCGCCGTGCCCGTTGGGAAGGTTCCGTCCACGGGCATCGCACTCACGGGCAGCGAATCTCCATTGCCCGTGATAATCGTGCCCAAAACGTTGCGCACAAATTGCGGCGCCTGCGGCGAGACAGCCGGGAGCATATCAAAGCCCGCCGACACCGTAGTCGGCACCTTCACTTCGCACAGATGCGCTAGCGTCTGGTCCACAGCGGTGTAGTTCTTCTGCACTACTGCGTCGCCGCGTTTCCCATAAGTATCCTGAATGGCCTTCTTGATGGCCTTGATCGCTTCTTCGCGCGGCAAAACACCGCTAATCGCGAAGAAACAAGTCTGCATGATCGTATTAATGCGGCTACCCATGCCTGCCTCGCGGGCTACGGCGTAACCATCGATCACGTAGAAGCGAAGCTTTTTGCGGATGATGGTTTCCTGTACTTGCCGTGGAATGTGATTCCAGATTTCCGCGGGGCCGAACGGTGCGTTCACTAGGAATGTCGCTCCCGGTTCCGCGGCCGCAAGCACATCAATACGATCGAGAAACTGGAATTGGTGGCAAGCGACGAAGTTGGCCTTAGTAATCAAATAGGTGGAGCGAATCGGTTCTGTTCCAAACCGCAAGTGCGACACGGTGACGGCGCCGGCCTTCTTCGAGTCGTACACGAAATAGCCCTGCGCAAAGTTATCCGTGCCCTTTCCGATGATCTTGATGGAATTCTTGTTCGCACCTACGGTCCCGTCCGATCCCAGTCCATAAAACAACGCGCGAACCGTTCGCGGATCCTCGGTCGAAAAATCATGATCATATTCCAGGCTGGTGTGCGTCACGTCATCCTGGATGCCCACAGTAAAGTGGTTTTTCGGTTGCGATTTTTTCAGCTCGTCAAATACTGCCTTCACCATCGCCGGCGTGAACTCCTTCGACGAGAGTCCATAGCGTCCGCCGATGATGCGAGGAATGCCCGTCGATCCGTTCGCCGCGTTCCGTTCCATATACGCGGTCAAGACATCTTGATACAGGGGTTCGCCCAGGCTGCCGGGCTCTTTGGTCCGATCCAGTACGGCAATCGACTTCACGGTTGCCGGAATTGCGCTCAAGAATGCATCCGCTGCAAACGGACGGAACAATCGCACTTTCAGGAGGCCGACGTTCTCCCCCGACCTTTGCAGCGCATCCACGGCTTCTTCCGCAGCTCCTGCCCCGGAACCCATCAGGATTACCAGGCGCTCGGCATGGGCTGGCCCATAATATTCAAATAGTTGGTATTGCCGGCCCGTCTGTTTCGCGAAACGGTCCATCACGTCCTGCACAATTGTGGGGCAAGCACGATAAAACGGATTGCATGCTTCGCGCGCCTGGAAAAATACGTCGGGATTCTGCGCCGTGCCGCGCAGGATGGGACGATCCGGAGACATAGCCCGCTCGCGATGTTGCCGCACGAACTTTTCATCCACGACTTTGCGAAGATCGTCATCGCTCAGCGGCGCGATCATGTTCACTTCATGCGATGTGCGAAACCCATCAAAGAAGTGCAGAAATGGAACCCGCGCTTCCAGCGTCGCCGCATGCGCGATGCACGCTAAATCACTCGCTTCCTGAACCGAGTTAGAAGAAAGGAGCGCAAAACCCGTGGCGCGTGTGGACATCACATCGCTATGGTCGCCAAAGATTGACAGTGCGTGAGTGGCAACCGTGCGTGCTGCGACGTGGATCACCGCCGCCGTCAGTTCTCCCGCAATCTTGTACATGTTCGGGATCATCAACAGCAAGCCTTGTGACGCTGTGAACGTCGTTCCCAGCGCTCCGGCCTGCAGTGCGCCATGGAGCGCACCTGCAGCCCCTCCTTCGCTCTGCATCTCAATTACATCGGGGATCGCGCCCCAGATGTTCTTCTTTTTCTCTGAGTTCCATTGATCCGACCACTCGCCCATGGGGGACGACGGGGTAATTGGATAGATCGCGATCACTTCGCTCAGGCGGTAGGCAACCGCAGCGGCGGCTTCGTTGCCGTCAACAATCGAGGTAAAACGTTTCATAGGGTTCTCCGGAGCGAAGAAACTTCGTATAAGAAAATGGTAGGTCGTTAAGACAGCGATTGCAATGAAAACTCAACAAAAATAAGGGCCAACACGACTTGTGCAGCCGCACATGCTGCGGTGTGACGCGCGTCACTGCGGACTGTTCACCTGTCTACGTCGTTTCTTCCCACTCCGCATCCGCCGCCGGCAAATGATCCGTGTCACGTGCCACCCAAACGTACATCGTCGGCAAGAGATAGATGCTGATAAACAGCGCGGCAAGCAGCCCGCCTACAATCACGATGGCGAACGGTCTCTGCGAATCCGAACCAATGCCTCGAGAAAGAGCGGCGGGCAATAATCCGAGTGTCGCTACCAGCATGGTCATCATGATCGGCCGCAACCGCAGAATCGCTCCCTCCACGGCGGCATCCTCAATCGAATAGCCTTGCGCCCGCAAATGGTTGATGTACTCGATCATGATCACTCCGACCTGAACGGATACTCCAAACAGAGCCAAGAATCCCACTCCGCTCGATACACTGAAATGCGTACCGGTAATCAACAGTGCGAGGATTCCTCCGAGCGGCGCCATGGAGACGTTCGCCAAGGTTAGGGCTGCCCATTTGGCCGACTTAAACATCGTGAAGAGGATGATGTAGATCACCAGGATAGTGATGGGCAGAACAATCAGTAATCGGCGCTGGGATCGCTTCTGGCTCTCATACTCGCCTGCCCAGTCGAGGTGATAGCCCACCGGAAGCTTCACCTGAGCCTGCACTTTCTTCATCGCTTCTTCCACGGCGCTGCCCAGATCGCGCCCGCGGATACTGTACTTGATTGCGATATACCTGGAGTTCGACTCGCGATAAATCTCCGACGCGCCATCTTCCACACGCGCGTTCGTCAACTGCGCCAGCGACACGCGTTCTCCCGAAGGGGCCACCAGTCGGATGTTCTCAATCGCTTCGCGTGTGTCGCGGTACGGCGCCTGATAGCGCACCACCAGGTCGTATCTCTGTTCTCCCTGAAGAATCTGCGTAACCGCCTTGCCACCGATGGCGGTCTCCACGGCGTCTTGAACGTCAACCACGTTAATGCCGTACCGAGCAGCCTTCTGCCGGTCGATACTCAAATTAAGGTTCGGCTGCCCCAATACGCGGAATAATCCCAAATCTTCAACGCCCTGCACGCTGCGCATCACGTTGACAACTTCTTCGCCCTTTTGTTCCAGCAGCTTCAAATCGTCGCCGTACATTTTCACAGCGAGTTCGCCTTTTACCCCGCTCACTGCTTCTTCCATGTTGTCCGAAATCGGTTGCGAAAAATTCCAAAGCACTCCCGGAAGCTTGCTCAATTCCGCGTCCATCGCCGCAATCAGCGCTTCTTTATCCTTCTCAAACACCGGCCGCCATTGGTCTTTTGGCTTCAGATCGACGAAATATTCCGTATTGAAAAAACCGGTCGTATCCGTGCCGTCATCCGGCCGGCCCACCTGCGAAACAACCTGCTTCACTTCGGGGAAGGCAGCGAGAACCACCCGCGCCTGGTTCATGACGCGAGTACCCTCCATTGGCCCGGTGCTGGGGGCCAGGGTTCCGCGCGCCCAGATCGCTCCTTCGTCCAGATGCGGCAGAAACTCAGATCCAACAACCCCGCTAAACAGCAGAAAAGCGGTAACCGCAAGGCCTCCTGCTGCCGACGACAGCGTGATTGTGCGGTGATGCAGAGCCCAGCGCACCGTAATGCGATAGCGACTACGCAGGAATTCCATCACCGGGTTGTGCCATTCTCTGACACCCTTATCAAAAGCGATTTCAGCAAGAACGGGTCCAATGACAATCGAAAAGACGAGCGCTCCCAGCAAGGCGAAAGAGACGGTCCACGCCATGGGCTTAAACAGGCGCCCTTCTACGCTCTGCAGCGTAAAAATCGGCAAATAGGCCGTGATGATGATCGCGCGGGCAAAGAACACGGGCCGCAAAACCTCGTGCACGGCTCCGCGAATCCTCTCCAAAGGTGTTTTTGCCGCATTGCCATGAAGATTGAAATGGCGGACGATGTTTTCGATCACCACGACCGATCCGTCTACAACCATTCCAAAATCGAGCGCACCGAGGGACAGCAGATTGGCGGGAATCTTGTTCAGGTCCAGGCAGATCGATGCGAACAAGAGTGAAAACGGGATGGTCAGCGCCACGATCAGAGCTCCACGCGCGTTTCCAAGAAAAAAGAACAGAATGATCGACACGAGCAGCACGCCTTCGGTCAGGTTGTGCAGCACGGTGTGCGTGGTGTAGTGCACCAGGTCGCTGCGGTCAAGAAATGGCACAATCTGAACGCCGGGCGGCAGGATATGCTCGTTCAGTTCTTTTACTTTTGCGTGGATATCCTCAATCACGGTGTCGGCGTTTGCTCCCTTTCGCAGGAGCACCACCCCTTCCACCACGTCCTCGTTATCAACAATTGTTCCGTCATCCCGCCGCTGCGATTTGCCAATCTGTCCGAGCCGGATCCGCGGCCCTTCATTGACTGTGGCAATATCGCGTACGCGCAACGGCGAGCCGCTCTGCGCTTTAAGAACCGTGTCTTCGATGTCTTGCAGATTCGCGATCAGGCCCACTGCGCGGACGTTGATCTGCTGCAACCCCGTCTCGATGAAGCTTCCACCCGCGTTCAGATTGTTGTTGGCAAGCTGCTGCTCCACCTGCCCGATTGTTAATCCATACGCCACCAACTTGTTGGGATCGACGCGAACCTGGTATTCACGCGTGGTTCCTCCAAAACTGACCACGTCCACCACGTTAGGAACCGACTTGAACTGTTTCGCGAGCACCCAATCTTCCAACGATTTCAGTTCCATCAGGTCATACTTTGGGTTTGTGCTCCTGAGCGTGTACCAGTAGATCTGTCCCACGGGGCTGAAGTCTGGGCCAATGCTGGGCTGCAGATTGCCGGGGAGATTCACCTGCGAAAGTCGTTCCAGTACCTTTTGGCGATTCCAATCGTTCAGCGAATTGTCGTCAAATATCAGCATTACGCTGGAGAGGCCGAAGAGCGAAGCGGAACGCAAATGCTGGAGGTGCGGCAACCCGTTCACTTCTGTTTCGATCGGAATCGTAATCTGCTGCTCTACCTCTTCGGCAGCACGCCCCGGCCACTGCGTAATCACTTGTACATAGTTGTTTGCAACGTCCGGATAGGCCTCGACGGGCAAATTCCGGAAGGAAATCGCGCCCCACACCAGCAGAAGGATGGTGAGTGCCAGCACCATGAACCGGTTGTTCAGTGCGAATTCCACGAGACCTGAAATCATCGATGATCCTCGGTGTTATTCGTTCTGGAATCCCTACTGTTCCGTTGTATTCTGGAAAATCAACGCGCCCTCGACCACTTCTTGGCCCGCTTCGATCCCGGCTCTAATTTCCTGCATTTTGTTCGGGAGATTAGTGCCTGCCTGCACCCCAACGCGCCTGAACTTTCCCGCACCTGCAGGCACATAGACCCAATCGCGATCGTGCAAATGAAGAACGGCGGTTGCCGGTACGGCTACGTAGCGTTCAGTTTTCTGACCTCGAAAACTGGCGGTCACGAACAAGCCCACGCGCATCAACATGCCGGGATTCGCCACCTCAACGCGCACCTTGGCCGTCCGAAGAGTCGGATCCAGAATCGATCCGATGTTGCCGATCTTGCCGGTCAGCAGTTTGTCCGGATAGGCATTCAGCCGTATTTCCGCTGTTTCCCCCACACGCACATTCGAGAGATCGTTTTCGTAGACATCGCAAAGTATCCACACCCTCGACAAATCGGAAATCGTGAACGGATTTGTCGAGGATAGTCCTTGCACCCCCGATGCATTTGTCACCTGTTGGTCGGTTATTACTCCCGAAACCGGCGCGAGGATGTCCGCGACTGCGCTGGGATGGTCTTTATCCACACCAAGCACTCGCAAGCGTTCCAGCGCCGTTTCCACATCCACTTTCGCTTTTGCTTCCGCATCCTGCGCCACCTGAAAGTCGTTCAGAGATATCGCGCCTTTGTCGTACAGAATCTGCGCACGCTCTGCTTGCTTTCCCACCAGCGTCTCGTCCGCCACCGCTTTGCGGAAATCCGAAAAGGCCACCGCGATGTCTGGGCTCTGCACACGCAGCAACACTTGTCCTTTTCTCACCGTGTCGCCGAGGCGCGCTTTAATTTGGACGACTCTCCCCGAAGCAAGCGAGATTGCCGGAACCGTGCGACTGACATCGGGACCCACAACTCCGGTCACCGTCAGCGTCGAAGCAGCCAGATGTTCTCTTGCTTTCACCAAGGGAAATTGCTCCGGATGCTCAACTTGTAGAAGATTGACATCGGTTTCTTTCTCAACCTTGGACGGGGGCGGCGCTCCACTTCCTGTTTCGACTTTCCCGCCGCATCCCACGGGAAGCAGCGACGCGCCCAGAAGAAACGCTGCAACAAAGGTTCGCTTCCGATTCATTGAATGACCTCTTGTCCGACGGCCAGATTCAGCTGGTTTGCGGCCATCAAATAGGAACCCACCAGCAGCAGATAATTCAGTTCTGTCGCGCGATATTCTTTCTGCGCGTCAAGGTAATCCAGAAGCGATGCGCCTCCGTGCTCGTATGCGAACGACACGGTATCGCGCACCTGCACTGCTTTGTCCAGATACGAGTCTTTGTACGGTATCAGCAGGGCAACCGTGTTTGTCAGCTCCGAATAGGACGAATCCACATCGCTGAACACCTGCGCCCGCGAAGCTTCCGCTAGCCGCTGCTGGCGTTCAATGTCGATCTGCGTCCGCAATTTCTCTCCTTGGTTCCGATCAAAAATGCGCAGGGGCATGCTGAAGCTGATTCCCATGTAATGGTCGATCGGAGGATTCTTCCCGACATCGAAACCAAAGGTCGGGTCCGTGGAACCGTTTGCCACCGCCAGTGTATGATCGGTCTCCGCCTTGCCGATTGCGTGCAACGCCGCCTTCAGATCTGGCCGCGTGTCCATGGCCAGCTGCCGGTAGTCCGCTAACGGTCCAAAGACCCTGGAGAAATCAAAACGCCCTTGCACGTCGAGCTGTTCCACGGGAGTCGGATCGTTCAGTAAAGTCAACAACTGAATCTTTGCGTTGCGTAAATTGAGTTCCGCGTTTTGTTGGTCGCTCAGAAACTGTAGACGCTGCAGCTCCAGGCGATTCAGATCCATCTGCGCGATGTCGCCGACACTGTATCGATCGCGATAAATGGCTAAAGACTTATCGTAAGACGCCAGGTTTTCCTTCGCGAGCGCCAATACCGCCTTGCCTTGCAGCGTCTGGACGAAAGCCATGCGCAAACTGAACACTAGGTTGCGCTCCAGGTCAGATTGCGAGTCCACGGCAATCCCTGTCGCTTTTTCGGCACTTTCCCGGCGTAGTTCCCTTTTGTGCTGCCGTTCGTGAAGATAGGTAACCGTGCCGGCTGGCAGCGCCTGCGCCAGCGGCTGGTAGGGATCACCGGAGAGAAGGGTCACCTGATCCAGCAGCGCCGTAAAATTGGGATTGGGCCTCAGGTACGCAGAGATTTCATTCGCCTTGGATTCCTCCACACTTAATTTTCCCGCTTGTAACATCGGGTTATTTGCCGCAAACCGCGTGCGCACTTCATCCCACGTCAGCGCTTTCTGCGCCTGGGCCGTCGTTGCCGTGCTCACAACAAGCCAGCTGACTACGCACATACCTCTCATGAGTCGCTGCATCATTCTGCCCTCACGCACTGATGAACTTCGCGACTGGTCAGTGTCGTTCTGCGAACGCTAGACCTGCCGCACCGAGGTTCTGTTTCAAATCTGTAAAGAAATGATTTAGGGACGAGGACGGGAAGATGGCGGCGAGCGGCCCCGCGAGGCGCCGGCGTTCCAGCGTGTCGCAATTTGCCGCACTCTGAACAGAAGTGATTCTGAAGCTCCGAGGGAATCAATCCCGGTCGCGTCTTGCCCTTCATCACCCGAGGGGCAACGCGATTGCAGTATGGAAGTCTGGTTCGAACTTAGGTCGGCCGACGTGTTAATACCGCAACCGCCTAGAGTTTTCAGTTCAGGGAAGGCGCCTTCCGCGGCCAGGGAGAATTGGCCATGCCCGTCGTTCACAAACACCGCAACCAAGTGGGCGTCCAATACCCTCGTCACCACCAGATCGAGCGTACGGTCTCCATTCACATCTTTTGCCGAAAGCTGCAATCCACCCAGTGGCGCGGTGAGTCCGATGAAAGACTTTTTGCCGAAGCTCAATTGCAATTGAATCGAATACTGCGTGACTCGCTGGCCGTCGGGGTCAACCTGAACTGTGGCCAAGTCCGGCTGCTGATCTCCGTCAAAATCGCCGATGGCAAACCTCGGCGAAGACAGATCAGAACCCGCTGGCGGCCGAGACCTGCCCCATTCCCTGAGGTCCCTTGCCGACACGGATCCAGCTAGCCCTCCGAGCAACGCCACACCGACCAGCGTTGCTGCAAGACCAAAGGCTTTCGTCATCCCTGGGTGAGTACGCATGGAGCCTCGATAATTGTAGCGTAAAGGCCCCGGAAGTAGATCACACCCACGATCGAAAGCTGCACATTCCGTATAATCACCAGAACGGCAGGGCGATGCGCTTCCTGGGGTAATGCGGGCCGTGTGATGGATGTCACAGCTGCTTGTGACGATTGACATCGCACCTCGTGCTCACTGCCTTGTAACGTCAGATTCGGCGAACGTTTTCTGCATCATTTCAATCACCTTCGTCTGGCAAACGTACCACGCCTTATGTTATAGACAGGACATGAATTAGCGCATTGCGCGGCGCATCGGGAGGACAGCGTAACCTGACCATGGCACAAAAACAGCAACCGGAACCCGCTTTGATTAGTCCGTCTTGGAAGACTCGAGAGGTTTCCATCATGGCAGCCGTATTCCTCGGTGTTGGACTGCTAGCCGGTTACTTTCTGCCCGTCGGGGGCGGGGCCAACTCCGTGAAGCCGGCGGCCGCCGCGGCACCGAAAACTCCCGGCGTCCATCCCCCGATGACCATGGAGCAGATGAAGGCTATGGCTGAACGGAAGGCCGCGCCACTCCTTGAGAAACTAAAAGGAAATCCAAATGATGCAGCGGTACTCGGGCAACTTGGTGCCCTCTATAGCTCCGCGCATCAATTCCAGCAATCTGCAGACTATTACACCAAGGCCGTCCAGGCCAATCCAAAAAATCTCAATACGCGAACACAACTGGCCTCGAGTTTGTACTACGGCGGAGACGTCGATGCAGCGCTCAATCAACTACAGCAGGTGCTGAAGTCCGACCCCAAGAACATCAATGCCCTCTTTAATTTGGGGATGATGAAGTGGAAGGGTAAAGATGACCCCGCCGGGGCTATTGCTACCTGGCAGGAACTATTGCGCAGCAATCCGAATCTTGACCGCAAATCGAGTGTGGAGCAGCTGATCGCAGAGGCCAAAGAGCAGCAGGCTGCTCGCAAACAAGGCGCAACAAAAGTACCGCGCGATAATAAATAGAGGAGCAAGCAATTGGCGGAAATCACTACAGTGTCGAACGAGAAGTGGACCAGCGCGCAAGTTTTCAGCATCGCGATCGTCTGCCTGATTCTTGGCCTCGCTGGCGGCTGGTTCATCAAAAGGACCCTCGCGCATTCGGGCACAACTGCTGTCAGAACAGCGCCTGCCACAGTTCCCGGCCTAGCGAGCGCACCTCCCACTTCGTTTCCGACGGCGCCACCACCCCAGGAATTGCAGCAAACCGCAGAGGCACAGGCGGCGCCGCTGCTCGCGCAGTTGAAGTCCGATCCCAATAACGCCGGCTTGCTGCAGAATCTCGGTGACATCTATTACGACTCACTGCAATACCCCGCGGCGATCGAGTTCTATCAGCGCTGCTTGAATGTCCAACCATCCAACACGAGCGTTCGAACCGACATGGCGACCGCGATCTGGTACACCGGCAACGCCGATGGTGCAATCGCTGAGTTTAACAGATCTCTCACGTACGAGCCCACAAAACCCAATACCCTCTTCAACCTTGGCATCGTTCTCGTGCAAGGTAAGCACGACTCCAAGGCGGCAATCGCCGCGTGGCAGAAATTGTTGGAAGCGAACCCAAATTATGAGAACAAAGAAAAGGTTGAACAACTGATTGCTGACGCCAAGAAATGATCGCGCACTATGACGGATCCGCCCATTCCTGACGGTTCACCCAAAACACAATCGCATTGGAAGTTTTGGGCTCCGCGCCTCGCGACAGCTGTTCTCGTTCCTCTCTTGATCCTGGCGCTTACTGAAGGCGCGCTTCGTCTATTCGATGTCGGCTACACCACTGAACTGATGGGCGATTGCACGGTTAACGGTCAACCGTATTCCTGCTACAACCTGTTCTTCGCCGCTCCGTTCTTCCCTACGGGAATGATCAAAGCCCCTCAGTTTTATACGATTCCCAAGGTGAAGTCCCCGGGCAGCTTCCGCATTTTTGTTCTGGGCGAATCTGCGGCGATGGGTGACCCCGATCCAGCGTATGGATTCAGCCGCTATCTCGAGGTGATGCTGCGCGATCGCTTTCCCTCCATCAGATTTGAGGTCGTTAACACCGGCATCGTCGCGATTAATTCGCACGTCGTGTTGCCGATTGCTCGGGAACTGAAAAGCTACAAGCCCGACGTATTCATTATTTACGTCGGCAACAACGAAGTTGTTGGCCCGTACGGACCGGGGACTGCTCTGACTTCCTCTTCCATGAGCCTTCCCGCCATTCGTACCAGTATTTTCGTTCGCTCCACGCGTATCGGCCAATTACTCACCAAGGCAAGCCAGCCGCGTTCAGACTGGAAGGGCATGGAGATGTTTCTGGACAAGCAGGTGCGCGCCGATTCCCGTGCCTTGCAGCAGACGTATAACAACTTCGGAAGCAATCTGCGTGACATCGTGGACGCGTCACGAAGTTCAGGCGCACAAGTGCTCCTCAGCACAGTGGCCACGAATCTGAAAGACTGTCCTCCCTTTGCTTCCATGCACCGGGAAGGCCTCAGCGCCGAGAAGCAACGTGAATGGACTTCGCTGTTCGAACAGGGCGCCGCAGAGGAGAACTCGCGTTCCTTCGACGAGGCGCTCCAGTCATACACCGCAGCCACGAAGATTGACGACCAATACGCTGAACTGGAGTTCCGCATCGCCCGCTGTCTCTGGGCCTTGGGAGAGTACGCGGCCGCTAAACAGCATTACTTTCGCGCCCAAGATTTGGACACACTTCGCTTTCGTGCCGACACAAAAATAAACAACATCATCCACTCCGTCGCAAACTCCTCGGGCAAACAAGTCGAACTCCTCGATGCGCAGTCGATATTGGCGGCCGAAAGCCAGCATGGCGTCGTCGGTTCGGAACTTCTATACGAACATGTTCACCTGAATCCGCAGGGCAATTACCTTCTGGCACGTGCGGCGTTTTCGCAGATCGTCAAAACTCTGCCGGCTTCTGTCCGCGCTTTGGCTCGTAACACTGAGCCTCTTTCTGAATCCGAGTGCGAACGACTGCTCGCGTTCACGGGGCATGATCGCTCGCGAATCGCCTCCGAAATGATTCAGCGCATGCAAAGGCCGCCGTTCACTAATCAGTTGAATCATTCCGAACTGATTCAAAACCTCGTGTTCAAAGCCAGCGGTTCTACGGAGACTTTTCCCGACACCCTCAGTGAATATCAATGGGCCATTGCACGGGCTCCCGGCGATCGCATCCTTCATTACAAGTTTGGTTTTGTCCTTTTCGACGTTGACCGCAATGCCGCGGCGCAGCAGTTCATGCTCGCGCGTCCTAGCGACGACTTTCCGGTCTTCTTACCTGATGGCACACGAATCCAGTAGCCGCAACCTGGCGCGGGCAGACCGCCTCCGTCTTTGGATGGTTTTACTACCTGAGAATGAAAACAGCTAGAGTGGGTACATCCAGGGTGCCACGGAAGACATCTGCGCCAGGGCAAACAAGATCCCGATCAGGAAGAGCAATCCCGCCAACACCAGCAGCCACCACAGTTTTCTCTGCCACAAAAATGTGAACATTTCGCCGACCGTCGACGAGCGCTGCGTCAGCTTCACCAGAAAACTCATACACCTTCCTTTTCCAGCCTATAGTTTCCCGCGTACAAGATATCCAGTCCACTTTTCTGAAATGTCCTCATGGCGTCCTGCGGGCTCGCCACAATCGGTTCGCCTCTCACGTTGAAACTCGTATTCATCAGCACAGGAACTCCCGTTTCCGCTCCAAAGTTCTCCAACAAGGAGTAATACCGGGGATTCCACTCCCGCCGCAGGGATTGCAGCCGCCCGGTCCCCAGGTGATTCACCGCCGGCACCTGTTTTCCGGCTTCTTCCTTCCAAGGCACAACCATCAGCATGAATCGCGGGGGATACTGTTGTTCCAGTCCACCAGGCGCTTCGAACATACGGATCACGCAGTCTTCCGGAACTACCGGCGCGAACGGCCGGAACGGTTCCCGAAACTTGATTTTGCGATTCACAACTTTTTTCATTTCTTCGCGCCTCGGGTCCGCCAGTATGCTTCTGTTTCCCAACGCGCGCGGCCCCCATTCGAAACGGCCCTGAAACCAGCCCAACACTTTTCCGGCGGCAAGGTCTTTCACCGCTCGAGCGATCAACTCGTTTTCATCCTCCAATTGTTGCGCACTGCCGCCTGCGAGTGCAGCGCTGATTTCAGATTCGCTAAACTCCTGCCCCCAATACGCGTGTTCCATCACGAATGATCGTGGCTTGCCCAACAGCACATGACACGCATATTGCGCCGCACCAAGCGCTGCACCAGCATCTCCCGCCGCTGGTTGAATGAAGATATTTTCGAATCCCGCACCTCGAAACAGCTTCGTATTCGCAACACTGTTCAATGCCACTCCGCCGGCCAAACACAGATTTGTGGCACCGGTTGTACGTTGCAGGTGTGTGGCCATCTTGATGAGCGCCTGCTCCGTGAAATGCTGCACACTTGCCGCAACATCGGCGTAGTGTTGGTTCCGCCGCATCAACTCTTGCGGACCCTGCCCGGTATCCGCTCGACCGGTTACAAACTCCAAGCCCGGTTCTCGCGGCGTACCAAACAAATCCACGAATCGTTGCGAAAAACTCCGCTGTGAAGAATATTGGTATGAGAAGAAACTGGACTCTAGCCTTATGCTGCCATCGTCGAAAAGACGGGCCACCTTATTGAGCATTTCCAGATAACGCGGCTCTCCATAGGGAGCCATTCCCATCACTTTGTATTCGCCTTCATTCACCTCAAAACCCAGAAATGCGGTAAACGTCGAGTACAACAATCCCAGCGAATCAGGAAAACGCATCTCGTGGGACAGCTTGATCGCGCACGGTGCGCTTTTTGCCATCCCGATCGTGGCAGTCGCCCACTCCCCCACGCCGTCCACGGTCAATACCGCCGCTTCATCGAATGGCGAACAGAAAAATGCGCTCGCGGCGTGCGACATGTGGTGTTCCACAAACAACACCTTATCCCGCGGAATTCCCAGTTCCTCCATTACCTTTGCCGTGATCCATAACTTCTGCTTCATCCAACTGACGGTGCCGTCCTGGAAAAGGCTGCCTGCTTTCGGCCAATACGCAAGCGTCGAAGTCAGAAACCGCTCCAGCTTCAGCATTGGCTTTTCGTGGAGCACAACGAAATCTAAGTCTTGTGATTTAATCCCACCCTTCGTAAGACAGAACTGAATCGCGCGTAGCGGGAACGATGGGTCATTCTTGATGCGGCTAAAGCGTTCTTCCTGCGCAGCGGCAATCAGTACTCCCTCCTGCAACAGCGCTGCCGCTGCATCGTGGTAATAACAGGAAATCCCGAGGATGTTCATCTAGAATGGTCTCCGGGCGGCTTCCATTCCGTCAGCATCGCTCCGTGGAACCCATGCAGGCGCCCCCCCATCTCCGGCGTTCTTACGTCTCCCCATCCGGAACGCCACGGCGAGCGGCCCAACGATGATCAGGTAACATCCCAGCAGCATCAGCCGAAACTCGTAATCCGCCACCGCGCGCGAAGCATTCAGCCATCTCCTCCATAGGTTGACGTTTCCCGTACTTGCGCGCTCCTGTTCATATTCTCGCGTACCTGCCGTGGAGCGTTTCGTCCTCAGGAGCATCGCGCTTCCCACCACCAGCCCAGCAAACGACATTCCCAGCGCACAGAGCGCCACATATTTGGCCGAATAATGCGGCTTGCGCAGGGACACGCTGCAAACCACGACTCCTAAAGCCAGCAGCGCTTCCACCGGATCCACTGCTCCGGTCGGTTCCTCACGCACCCAGCGTCGAATCGTCACAACTCCGGTGGCGTAGGATACAAATGAGATAAATGCGATGAAGATGGTATGCATTTTTCAGCCACGCGATTCACCATTCGATCACAGCAATTGCGTGCTTCTCTTTCCCCCGACCCTGACTTCAAGCAAGCACCAAGGATCCTTCATCTACTTTCGCCAGCACCGTGGTGTAGCCCACTTCGCTCGCGGATCTCTTACCGACCCTCTCGATTTCCAGCTCTTGCTCTATTTGATTGGGGCACGAGTTCCAAGGGGACTCGTTACGGCGTTCGCCTTCACAGATCCGTCCACGTTGTGCGCAGCATTGTGGCACATCAGAACGCAGGTATTGGCTCCCCGGTTGTAAGAGATTGGCGCACCCTGATTCTGGGCCACCACGTTGATATCAAAATTCACCAAACGTTCGCCGGTCACGCTCGCCGCGCCCGGTGCCATTCCGTGTGCGGTGTGGCACACCGAACAAGAAAATCCGTCTTGTGAAATGTGCCGGTTATGCTGCGTCCAACTATTGTTGGCCAAGATGTTATTCAGGTCGTGGCACTTGGCACACATCGCATAGGGTCCCTGCGGGCTCAAATCCGGTGTTGGATATGTGTTGGTAACGGTGTTTCCGGGCAAGGTTGCCTGGCTCTCTTGATAATTTCGCTCCAGGATATGCGAGTTGGTAGACCCATGCGGCCCCGATGGACCCTGTCCGCCGAATTCTCGATTGTCATCGCTATTGTGGCAGTCCGTGCAGAATACCCGGGCCCCCACCACTCGCGACGATAAGGTCCCATTCAGATTGGTCATGTTCGCCAGGAGGCTTGGTTGTGGCAATGGACTGCTGCGATCGTGAGCCACGGGATGGCTCGATGTTGCCGTCGCGCTGAATTGCGGCACGAGATTCAAAGGATCTCCGGTGAAGACTAGTCTGGTCGGCAGATAGCCATACTTGATCAACACCTGTTTTCCGGGGCCCGTGCCATGACATCGCAGGCAATTCTCGAACTGATTCACGGCGGGCGTTAACACTGTCACACCATCCAGTCCGCTTACACCATTCACCCCCGTTTGCGGCGGCCGCAGCCCCGGAGGTGCGGTAAATGTGGTCAAAACGTTTGAAGCGTGCGGACTATGGCAATCCACGCATGTCGCATGGCGGTTGTTGTTCAACACCACCGCTTCCGCTGCGTCATGCCCGTTGTTCCCAGCGGGAAACGGATGCGAGCTCTTGGAGAATTCGGCGTACACATTCGGCGCGACTGGAGAAACATTCGAGCCACCCGTGTGGCACGTAATGCAAGCCTGGGTTGTGGGGTCTACGCCGGGAGTCGACGGAGTCGCTGGCCGCAGAAGACGCGCGGTCCCCGACGCATTATGCTCCATGTGGCAAGAGGTGCAGGCGTTCAGCGCCACGGTTGTGTAGCTGCCCACATGTGCCGCGCTTGCCACCTGATTGGGAGAAACCGCATGAATGCTTCCCGTCCATCCCGCCAATAGATTCACTTTGCCGTTTACGATGCGATTCGGGTCATGACACGCAAGGCACATTTGGCCGTTTGAGCTGTCTTTCACCAGAAAGTTCTGGGCCAGCGGATCAATTGCCTGCGCATGCGGATTGTGGCAACTGATGCACTCCACGTTTCCTTTGATCAATTTGATCGCGCCGGTCGGGTCGGCTGTCAGCTGTTGCTGCGCCAGCGTTGCCACTAGGTCTGGAGTGTCTTTCATGGGCAGGATGAGGCTGAACGGGTGAGAATTGCTTAGGTTTGTCCCCAGCACGTCCATATTGTTCAAGGAACCAACCATCGGAATTTTTCCGTAAGCAGCCGTCTGGCCGATTGCCACCGTGCCGTCGTGGCAGCTCAGGCACAGGCTGCTGGATTGTCCCAGCGGTGGTTGGGTATTGCCCTGTTGTTGATACGTGCTGCTCGTGTAGGGTGTGTAGGTCTGCGTGGAGAGCGACTGATTCCACAGGGGCGTTGCGCCTCCCAGTCCACTGTGTGGCGCATGGCAAAATGTGCAGCCAAGACTCCCCTGGACAGTTACAGAAGCTCCGCTCGACACCGTCAGATTGTGCATCCCAAGCGCATCGCTCTGCGGTGGTGGCTGGACCTGCGCCTCCGCCTTCGCACAGAACCATACCGCACAAAACAGAGTGAGCTTGAGCTTCCCCCTCATTGCGCTCCCCCACCCGCGTGTCCTGGCAATGCAAAATAGTGATACACCTGAACCCGGCGATTGAACGAATCCACCACGTAGATCCGATCGTTGCTGTCTATGCGCAATCCCGTCGGCAATTGAAATGCTCCTGGCCCGGTCCCCAGTTGTCCGAAGTAGTAGAGCAACTGCCCTTCGCGGTTGAACACCTGCACAACGCTCCACATCCCGTCGACGATATAAAGGTGCCCCTCGGAATCAATCCCGACACCTTTGGGCCGGAACATGCCGCCCACCTGGTCCCCGATATTGCCAATTGCGTATTGAAACTCCCCCGCTCGATCCAGCACCTGCACGCGGAAGTTCATCGCGTCCACGACCATGAGATTTGGTCCATCAAGCCGCAATTCTGTAGGAAAGTTAAACTCGCCGTTGCCCGTGCCGCTCTGGCCGATCTTTTTCAACACGCTGCCGTGCATATCCATCATGAAAATCTGATTGCGCAGCGTGTCGGTCACATAGATTCGCTGCGCCGACGAATCGACCGCAATGCCTGTCGGCCTTTTGAAAAAGCCCTCTCCATATTTCAAGCTGCCGATGGTGTGAGAGAATTTCCCGTTGGAATCAAAAACGAAGATCTTCCCTGCCTCGGAATCCGTTACATAAATATTGTCTTGTGCGTCGACGGCCACGCACTGAGGCGCCTTCAGAGGATCCTTACCGTTTTCCAGCCGGGAAAGAAACTTGTATTTCTCTTTGTTGAAATCAAAAATGTGAATGCCGTGCGCTCCCGGATCCGTGACGATGATTCGCCCGTGCGAATCCGTTGTGACGCTGTACGGCCTGACCATCTCGTGAAACGTAGGTTCGCCGGCAACGACATCCACCACTTTTGTCCAGAAGCTGCGCTTTGGCTTTACTTCCCGCTCGGAACTGAAACTGCGCTCGTAGCTCAGCTTACGGCCCCCATCCAGCAGAAGATCCGGAAACATGGGCTGGCTGGTCTCTTTCTTCGTATTTCTGTTAGCGGAGGCGGGAAATACCAGAAACAGGCAGGCTACGCATGCGGAGAGGATTCTGCCTCCAAATATTGCCCTACTTGTTCGAGTTAGAAGAAGTTGATCCATCTTTGCACGCCGATGAAATAGGAATAATCCTTCCCCGCCGGAGTGCCCGCCGCGCTGATCCCCTGCGAGAACTGTGTATAGCCCCCCAACAAGCTGATCCTGCGGAAACGATACTGGAGTTGCGAGTAGAATATCTCGGTTCTATTGTTGGAAAGTATCGAATTGCTAAGTGTCTGGCTGACTGCGTGCGAATATGTTCCCGTTAGTGACAGTCTGGACGTGGGAGTCAGCGTAAGACCACCTCCATACACCGTGCCACTATAGAGAATGAGGTATGCGGGCGGAACTCCCGGTGGTGGCGGTACCGGCTGGATTCCAGAGTTGGTGAGCACCGAGTTTCCCGCCGCTTGCGCGTAGTTTGCGTTGAAACTCAACTTCCGAAGAGCAAGGCTTGTTGAAAACGCCTCCGAGTGATTCACAGTTCCCGGTTGGTTTGTGTAACCGCTATGATTCCCATTCATAGCCGCGGTCCACTGCGTTCCTCTTCCAAATCGCCGATGCAAGTTCGCGTTGTAGCTGTAATACGACGTGGTGTAGGTGATCAGGATGCTTTGCACGTTCTGCGCAAAACTGAAGGTTCCCGAGGTCTCCCAGGGCCCGAAATTGCGATAGAAGTTCACATTGCCAATAAATCCCAAAGCATTCGTTCCCAACCCATTCGAACTCTCGATCACCGTTCCGGAGAAAGTGAACATATTGAACAGCTTCCGCCCGTAGTTGACGCTGCCGCTCACATACGTGCCTTCATACGAGTTTCCGAAGTAAGACTGGTGGTAGTACGTGGCCTGCACCTGCCCCATCAGGTTCGGCGTGAACTGGTAGCTCGTGCCGCCGCCTACCGTGGAAGAATCGGAGCTTGTCCCCAACTCGCTCGGTAAGACTCCCCCACCGGAATTAAAATTCCCCTGGTAAAGATAACCAGAGAGGTTATCGATGTAGCTCTGATTCGCGAACAAACTCCACTTGTTGGTAGGGTGAAAACTCGCGTTCGCTGTTTCTGAATTCGTCGTATAGCTGGTTGTGTTCACTAAATCGGAATTCGACAGACCGTAGTCGCCCGACATCTGGGAGTGGTTAAACGTTGCGGAAAACGATCCGTTCCAGGGCAGATCGTGCATCACGTTCGCCCCGAAGTCGCTTCCCGTTGAATTGGAAACTTCATCTTCAGGCAAACCCGTCAAAAAGATCGGATATTTGGCATCGAGCGTCATTCGGTCGTAATAGCCGTTGATGTGAAAACCAGCAAGCTGATACGTGGAATGCACGTTTAAGGTGTTATTGGTTGAGGAGGTTTCCTCGGTCGTGCCGTACAGCGTTCCCGTTCCGCTACCATGCGAGAAATTCACAGAGAGCGTCGGCCACTCCGGCACCAAGGCGCTCCATCCCACGCCAAAACCCTGTCCGTTCCCGATGGTGGTGAAATCCGGCTGCCCGATTAATCCAAATGTCCCGGTGCTGTTATGATCGTAGCGATAACTGGCATAGCCCGGGAATCGACTACCGGAAAACAAATTCACCGTGGCATCCACTCCGCTGCTGTCGACCAACGATTGAAAGCTGGAATTCGCTCTGGATTGGTTGTAATACGGAATAATATTGAAATTCAAAAAGTTTGGATCGTGGTACGAACCGGCAAGTGCGCCATTGGCTCCAAAGTTCAAGCCATGGCTGGAAGGAATATCATTTCCGTAGTTCGCAGAATATCCTGCGGACAGGGTCCCGCCGGCCGTCATTCGAAGCTCATCCCCAACTTGCACTTGGGCCATCGCCGGAGGCACAACCACGAGAAGCATCAGCCAGCCGACGAGTAATTGTGCCCGCTTCAAATCGCCCTTCCCTGGTCCGGGTTTTCGACAACCAGTACGTGTCGACCCCGCGGACACTCTTTATAAGTGCACAAGCCGTGCCAATCTGTTCGCGCGTCACAACCACTTAAATAGCAGATTTAAAATAACTTAGGGGACATTTAAACCAGTTGAGGTATAGCATTACTCGGCCGATTGGGGCATCTCACGCATATCCTAGTGCTGAATAACTCATCAATACCAAGCTGCGAAAGTTCTCCTTCTTCATGATCGCCAGAGGGCGAAACAGTCTGTGTTCTTCCATCGTTCCCGGCAATTGGAATCTCCCTGACTGGCCCATCTGCTGACGATGCTCTGCACTCTCACTTCGGTATCCAGAAAATTTCTATAGAATTTCAACCTTCGACGATGCGCGTAATTGCTTGTCCAGATTCACGCGCAATTGCTCGTATTTCGCTTTTTGTAGGTCGAGGTGCAGACTGTCCTTCACTTCGTCAAAGCTTTGCTTATGGGCCGGAGAGTGCGCATTTAGTCGCACGATGGTGTACGCCTGTTCAATCTGAATCAGGTCACTTACCTGCCCAGCCTTCATTGCCAGCAGCACTGAAGTCACTTGAGCTGGGAGTTTGCTTCGATCTACCGCCTTGTGATCACCCATGTTTACGCGGTAGTCGTCTTCCGAAAGTTTCTCCGCCAGTATGCCAAATTCCTGGTAATTCTTGGCAGCCTTGGCCTGGCTGAGTGCTTCCTGCGCGCGCTTCTTTCCCTCTCTCGCTTGCTCCGGGGATGGATTCTGAGGCGGAAGAATCGAAATCGACTGGAAGGTGAAAGACTCGGGCACCTGGTACTTGGCCGGGTTTCTATCGTAAAACGCCTTTACTTCCACCATGCTTACGGCCGACTTGTTCTCCACTTCCTGTTTCAAGACTGCTTCAATCAGCAGTGAGCGCTGAATCTTCTGCCGCACCATTTCTTTGGAGCCGCCCATCTCTGTCTGCACAAATTGCTGATATTCTTCCGGGGTGCTGAACTGGCTACGAAACTCCGCTTCGGCACGCTTCAGCTGTTCCGGTGACACCGTCAGTTTTCGCCGGTTGGCCTCTTGATAAACCAACTCCTCGAAGATAATCATCTGCAATGCACCTTGGCGGATGGCGGCTTCTTGCGCTTTCGGGAAACCGTTGTGCTGTCGCGCGTAAGGAAAGATCTGGAACATTTCCCGCAGCAGATCGCGATCAGTCAGGACCGCGCCATTCACCCGCGCGACGGGTTTATCGCTGGCCTGCATTGGTGCGGGAGGCGCGGATTTCGTTTTGGGTGTTGTGGTCGGCGCGTGGGACGCGACTTGCGGGCTTGCACTTGCTGCGGCGGCTAGTAGTAGAGCGAAAACTACCAGAGACTTCATGATTTCCCCCAATTCAAGACTGCAAAGAAAAAAGGGGAGAGAGTGGCCTCCCTCCCCTGGTATTCAACAATCTCACTGGAAGACTGTTGGGATGTTCGGTGAGTTGTTGGCTTCGTTCGCTTCCGCGAAGTGGCACTGGCGGCAGAACTGAGTCGTCGAGGGCGCGTTGGTGTTGGCAACATTGTTGATGTTCGGGTTGTACGGGCCATTCACAAAGAAGAACGTAGCGTAATACTTGCCGCCGCCGTCTCCCGCGATCGGGCTGGCCGCGCGCGACGCATATACGGTCATGACGTGCTGGTTATGGCAAGTCGTGCAAACTACGTACGGCTTCCCGGCGGCGTTCACGCCGTAAGGATAGGAGCCCCAATTGCCGGGCGCCAGGGCTGGCCAACCATAGTTCGTCACGAACTGGGCATACTTGGAGCCGGGGGTCACGGTGAACACGTTATTGGCAAATACCAGGCCGTTTCCGCCGTTGATATTCGCGTTCACGCCCACCGGGTGATCGTTGGTGTAATTTCCAGCCGTTGAGCCGTCATTGCCGAGCAGCGTGGGGATCGGTAGCGCCCCGTACGCTTTGTTGGTGAGAAGACCAATCTTCTGCTCATAGGACTGGTTGGTCATCATGTTGGTTGGGGTCACGTTTCCGTCATGGCAGCTCAGACAAAGTAAAATGCCGCCGACTTCTTCGCTACCGGTGGCGATTCCATTGGGCAGGACTTCGACGAATTCTCCGTTGTCTCCAAACTTGATGGTCGCGCCGTACAGTGGGCTGGCGTCTTGGCCCCACAGAGCGAAACTCCCAGTGTCGGCCGGTCCCTTTTGGCCAGAACCAAAAGCTCCGCTATGTGGCTGGTGGCAACCAGCGCAACCGCGACCGCCGTTGTTGTGTGCGCCGAGCACGTCGGTGGGCGAGGACCAATTCTGTGCCATCGTCAGACCTGCGGTCAGCAGTGCGAATACCCCGAGAAGGATTGCTCTTTTCATAAAAGTCTAAGACCTCCGTTTGTCTTGCTGCACTTCACGTCCACTTCGAAAAGCCTAGGCCTATACTGAGCCTTTTCTTCTGTCTGTCTAAGTGCAAGCGGTGTGCCGAACCGACACGATCTGACACGAATGGACATCTGTGACCTAACGCATTCTTACCGTGCAAGTTACGCACCGACTGGGTGTGATCGGCGGCACGCCAGGGTCCCTTCTGGCAGCGTTTCGCTGCGCCATTTACCCCAGGTGTGATGAGAAATCACACAACTAAGTGCTGTGAATCTAATGTGTTGGAGGTCACACGTACCATGTGCCGTGGACACAAGGGCCGCTTTGCGTAGTCCAGTTTCAGCTTCTCTACTGTTCCTTCGGTGGAGTTGTCGCCGTAGCAGGGGTGGTTTGCTTCGCGGGTTCCGGGGTACTCTTGGCCGCGCTCGACTTCAAGCGTTCTTCTTCTCTTTTCTTTTTTAATTCATCAGCCTGCGCGTTCGTCACGTACAGAAACTGCTGGGCTCTCCCCGGAAATATTTCGGAGGTAAATACGCGGTTGTTCTTATCGATGGTGATGTCCACCAGACCCTGAAACTGCCCCGGCAGCAGCCCATGTCCGCCAAAGGTGATCAGCAACTGCCCCTCTTTCGTAAACACCTTAACCTTATCCTGCATTCCATCGGCGACCCAGACGTGTCCATCACTGTCGATCGCCACACCCTTTGGCCTCGAGAAAAACGCTGGGCCGTCCCCTGCCTTGCCAAACGTGCTGATCAACTTTCCGTCCGCGTCGAATATCTCTATGCGATTGTTGAGCGTATCTGCCACATACAAGTTTCCGTCTCGGTCGACAGCCAAGCCGGTCGGCCTTGCAAAGTCGCCCGGCGCCGTCAGTTCGTGCTTGTGTCCGGTGGTCCCCATTTTCCGGATCAGTTTAAGGGTATCTGCGTCGTACACCAGCACTTGATCTAGCTCCACGTCGGAGACATATAGCAGTCGATTCTGCGTATCGATTGCCAGCCCGCCGGGACTTACCATCCCATCCGTGATGACATCCTCTGCCTTATGGTCCTTGCTAAACACCAGCACATGCCGCAAGCCCGGATCAGAAACGAACAGCCGATCGTTATCATCCATGGCCAAGCCAATGATTCTCACAAAATGCGCATGAACACTGTTCTTGATCAGCTCAACGTCGCGAGTGTCGGTATTAAATATGAAGATCGCTCCGACCTTCTGGTCTGCAATGTACAACAATCCCTTTGAATCAACCGCCAGGCCGTACGGCTGCACCAGGGAAAATGGCATCTTGAATACTTCGTCGGCAGATTGTGTTCCGGCCAGCCGATCCATCCAACCCGACTTTTTTGCCTTGTTTCCCTGGATAGTCCGTTGGGTTTTGTCTTGTGCGTACCAGGCTGAGAATTTGATGCGTGCGATTGCCGGGGGATTGGGCCACACGATGTTGGAATAATCAATTACCTGAGGCGAGTTCTCCGCTTTTTTGGCGTCTGCCTTCTTCTGTTTCTGATCTGCCTGCAAACGGCCGGGCGCAGCCACCAGAAGCGAAATCGCCAGGACCACCGCGGTCAGTCCGTATTCGATGTTGATCGAGTGCTTGCCGTTCTTGCGCATCGTGAACTCTCCTCAATTCTGCGGCTACCGCGACAAGTTCTTGTGGCAGCTTGCGCAGAACGCGGTGTTGTTTTCCTGGTCCCTTACCAGCAGCCCATCGTGCGTCGAAGCATGCGGTTGGTGACATGTCATACAGCTAAGGGTTGCCCTGACTTGTGTCACGTCCGTCGGATCCACCACATCTGAAACCGGATGGCCTTCGATCGGGTGGCCTTTCCCATATTTTAACGGAAGCACAACAACTTTGTTCTTCTTGAAATAGTCGTCGGGCAACTCCACTTTGCCTGAGAAGATCTTCAATGCACCCGTGGTCTGATCTTCCTGCGCTCTTGCATCCGGCCCGTGGCATTCCAGGCAGAGCGCATTTCCTTTTGCTCGGAGCAACTTCTCGTTGTCGCCACCGTGCGGCTCGTGGCAAGTTCCGCAGCCCTCCGTGAAGGCCGGTTGGTGGTGGACAGACTTTTTCTCAAGCTCCGCCACGTCCGCATGGCATCCCAGGCAGCTAGACACGCCGTTAGTTTTTGGCAGGCCCGGTTTCTTATTGGCGTGCGGAGAGTGGCAGTCCGTGCAATCTCCCATCGCGCCGGGATGTTGTACCTTTGCGCTCTCGATCTGCTTGGCTTTCTCGTCGTGACATGTCACACATAGCGACTTCGAGTCTGCCTGCGTCAGCACCACTTTCCCGTCTTTCGCAGGCGCATGACAGACTTCGCATTGTTTGTCCGCGAATGGCGGATGTGGGTAGTTTGCGATTAACTTCGGCAGCTTCGACTGATGCGGATCGTGACATTCGACGCAGTTTGCTGCCCCGAACGGTTGGTCCTGATGCGCTTTCTGCAGACCGGCGTCCTTAGGATCGTGGCAATCCACGCACAGCGCCGGCGGCGCCTTCGTCAGGTGGTAATCAAACTCCGGGTTCCCCTTTTCACCCGTCTTGTGCGTCACATGGCAAGTCTCACAACCCATATCCAGCGCAGTGTGCCGGCTTCCTTTTTCGGGCACATTTAATCCCGTAGTGTGACAGCCCAGGCAAAGATTCTCTTTCTGATCTCCGGTGGTCGGCTTCAGTAATTGATTCTTGTTGTCGGAAGCGTGGGGATCATGGCACTTCATGCAATCGCGCACTGCTGGCGGATGCACCGTGCCGTTGATGTCGGCGGCATTCTTGTTTTTATGGCACGTCAAACACAGACTGTAGGGAGTGGTCGTCACCAGCTTCACGCGCGTCACGTCCTTGTTGACGCGCACTTCGTGGCAGCTTGTGCACCCGGCGGAAACTGCGGTGTGCACGAATTTCCCTTTGGCCTTGTCGGCGTGGCATTCCAGACACTGCGCTGATGTCGCGTTCTTTTCCAGCGGCACTGGATGGATGTCCGCGCGCAGCGTCAACACCGCAAGGAAGAAAACGGCGGCCAAACTAAGGGGTAGGATTCGTTGAGATCTTGCCGAAATGGCTAGACGCATTCCCATCCCATTGGCCCCTGTGGCAGCCAGTCACTCCCTGTCGGAACCGACTGGTGGAGCATGTGTTTCTCGCTCTGCGAATTCCGCTCCGCCGCCATAACCAACGCGGTTGTGAGCGCCACAGCCAATAAGAGTAACGCAACAAGGTAGGCGACTCGGTGGGAGCGATTTGTAATTTTCACCGTCATGCTGATTCCCCGATTTTGGCAGTTGCCAATGGTTCCGCTGGGTAGACGGCTTTTCGCCGTCGCGTGGCTAGGTCCCGGATGGCCTCTCGCTCTAGGAGAGTTCCTGGAAGTTGACCACGAATGGTGTGAAGTTGCCAGCGCATTCGCGGTCCCCAAGGAGAACAAAAGCTCCTCAGGGAACCCGAATTCCACTGTTGCTAAATGCATCTGGTGTGCCGAAAGGTTGTGGCCTGACAAGAACCGACAAAAATGGACAGGACTCCAGTAACTGTCGCAACATCAGCAACCTACGGATTCCACGAAGTGTGATGATGGACGTGAATGGTCCTGCTTGCCGAACCTCGCCTGCGTGATATACCCCAGCTTGTGACGGCAAATCACACAAATCCAATCCTTCTGCTTCGTCGTTTCCAGCGCTCTCATCGATGGGTGTTCTCCTAGGCTCAACCCAGCCATTCGTCATCGACATGTTTATCCTGTAAACTCGGAAACTGAATGTGGCTTGCCGACTCAATACTTCACTTCCCGGGGGAGCTTCTCGTTTGAGATTTGTCTTGCTACTGATTGCGCTCGGAACTTGTCTGATCGGTGCGGGGTCCCTGCCGACAGCCGCCACCTCGACGGCTGCTCCCTCCGATGCTGAACTGCGTCGCCTGCGCCTCTACCACACGCACACCGGCGAGCGCATTGACATTGTCTACCGTCGCGGCGGCACTTTTCTTCCCGAAGCCGAACAGCAACTCGACTATTTTCTTCGCGATCATCGCACCGGTGAAGTTAAGCACTATGATCCACATGTGTTTGACATTCTCTCCGATGTCGCGGCGTCAGTCGGTCATCCCGAAGCCGAAATTGAGATTATCTGCGGCTATAGAACTTCCTGGAGTAACGAGTTTCTCCGCGCAGGTTCTTCCGGCGTCGCCAAGAGTAGTCTCCACATGCAGGCCCATGCCATCGACATTCGTATTCCCGGCGTCGACACTCTCACCTTGCGCGATGCGGCCTTGGCTCTCGGCCGCGGCGGCGTCGGCTACTATCCTCGATCCGGCTTCGTACACGTCGACACAGGCCGCGTGCGCACCTGGTGTTATGGCTGTAGCTCTTCACAGAGCCGATCATTCTGAAGCGTTACGCGCGTCTTACTTCCCGCTTTTTCATTCCCACCTCTTAGTTCTTTGCGGTGTACGCTTCCGCGATCTGCTTCGCCAGGCTTTTGTCAAAACCATAAATATCCTGAAAAAAATAGGCCGCATCGCTTTCTGGCACCACGGCCGTCCCATACACGATCAGCACAGGAATGCTCTTCGCCAGATTCACTTGCTGTTCTTTCTGCGCTTTGAACGCAGCCTCGATCTTTGCTCGAGTCCAACCGGGATTGTTCCTTAACACCCATTCCGCCAGCGCTGCCGGATCTTCCACGCGGATACAGCCGTGACTGAAGTCCCTTCGACTCTTGACGAACAGGCTCTGTGAAGGTGTGGAATGCAGATAGACATTATTGCTGTTGGGAAAAATGAATTTGATCAGGCCGAGCGCGTTTTTCGGACCGGGCTTCTGCCTTACCATCAGCTTTCCCGCGCGCAATTGTTCAAGGACTTCCTCGTTGACGACACCGTCGGTCACCACCTGTCCGGAATATGTGGCCACCTCATATGCGTTCTTTTGCAGATACGCTGGATCCCTTGCGATCTTCGGCACAATCTCATGGCGCAGAATGCTAGGTGGGACATTCCAGTACGGCCAGAACACCACATATTTCATGTCCTGTTCCATTACCGGTGTTTCCGTGCGCATCGCCCGGCCCACCACTACGGGCATTTTCAGTATTGGGTTTCCCTGCTTATCGTACGCGCGCAGTATAAACTCCGGAATGTTCACCACCACCGGGGCCTCTTCGAATTCGTGTGGCAGCCAACGCCACCGCTCCAACGTAAGTTCCAGTTGCTGCACGCGGAAGCTCATCGGGCAATTCAATTCCTCAATTGTCTGTGGACCCAGCTTGCCTTCTGTTTCCAGCCCGTGCCGCCGCTGGAATCGCTTTACCGCATCGACAAATTCTCCCTGGTAGGCCTGGGAGTCTTGAGGCAAATTTGCGCTCACCGGCAGGTCCCCTAGAAATTTCAATCGAGCTGCTAATTTTCCCAATGATTCGTAATTCTGCCCCGGCTCAATCGTTTTCTTTTCTGTTGGCAACGGGTCTGGCACTTCGGCCCTCTGCAGTTGCAGGTACTTATGCAACGCTCCGATTGCCCGTTGGTAGCCCGGAAACGGTGGTTCGATTTCTATTAAGGCATTCTTCACGTTTGAGGTGGTCATCACCCTCTGACGTAAAAACTCTGCCAAATCATACCGGTGGCGTTGAGGATCAAAATCCTTGTGCAACGTTTTGGGATCCACCCTCCCAAGGTGCAAATCAGAGACGTACCGCATCGCAGAAACGGTCAGCTCCACATCAAACCGAATCAGCGGAGTCTCGTCTGGCGCCACCGATCCGTCCAGCGATTTGACTCTCCCGGTCCAGCGCTCGCCGTCATAATCTTTGCGGTCCAGCCCCTTCTCTCCTGCATCGTCTAATATTGTGATTAGCTCCAACGCCTGGGTGGTCGGCTTCCCTCCGCGAGTCCACTCCAAGTCATAGCTGCCGGCGTCGTAAAATTCCTTCACCCATTTCTCGTAGTCAGAGAAATTCTGCCGCTGCAGATCGGCCAACCGGCCGCTCTCCACGATGGCGCGCAACTCCTGTTGTCCGTTTGAGCTCAAGGGCTCGGCGGCCGCTTGCTTCGCCGCTTCCGCGAGAGTACTTCCCGGCGCGCTTCCCGACGAACATCCCGCCATGAATAGACACGCCAAGCAAATGATCACTGTCTGCATTTTTTCTCTCATCTCCGCTTGCATGACTAGGCGCGCATCCGCAAGACGGCTGCCCCCGCAATCGCATCGTTCTTCAACGTATTCAAGGCTAGATTCGCCTGGGCCAATTCAAACATCTGCACCCGCGTTCGAATCGGAATCTCGGCAGCAATCTTCAGAAACTCTTCCCCATCTCGCCGGGTATTATTCGCTACACTGCGTATTATTCGCTCGCCATAAAGTAAATCGTAGGAAAACGATGGGATTTCGCTCATGTGGATTCCGCCCAAAATCAGCCGTCCGCCCTTGCGCAAAGCTTTCAACGCACCTGGGACGATTTCCCCCGACGGGGCAAACACGATCGCCGCGTCCAGGTCTACGGGAGGCGCGTCCAACGTTCCTCCTGCCCACTTAGCTCCCAACTCCATGGCCAGCTTTTGATGTCTCTCGTCGCGAGTCGAAGCGTAAACTGCGACTCCCCAATGTCGCGCGACCTGAATCGCGATGTGAGCCGCTGCTCCGAACCCATAGAATCCCAAACTTTCACCGGCGGTAATGGCGCTGACCCGCAGACAGCGGTAACCGATGATTCCCGCGCACATCAGGGGGGCCACATGCTCATCGGCGAAACCATCAGGGATCGCGTAAACGAAATCCTCCGGAGCGACGGCATACTCGGCGAAGCCTCCATCGACCGTATACCCTGTAAACTGTGGGCTGTCGCAAAGGTTTTCCTCGCCGCGGCGGCAATAAGCGCAGGTACCGTCTGTTTTGTGCAGCCAGGCAATTCCCACACGCTTTCCGATCGGGAAGCGGTTCGCCTTGGCGCCAATCTTTTCGATTGTTCCCACAACTTGATGCCCGGGAATCAGTGGCGACCGCATGGGACGCAGTTCGCCTTCGATGACGTGCAGATCGGTGCGGCAAACGCCACATAGCGTAACGCGGACCAGCACCTCTCCAGGCCCTGGCTCCGGCCGGTCCACGTCTTTTACTTGAAGAGGATTTGTCTCGATTGGGCCTGTCGCGCTTAGGACACAAGCTTTCATTTGATGTGTTCTTCTCCGCGGTCCTAAGCGCGAGACAATAAAGCGGCCAACACACGTAGTGTCCCTAAGATACCCCAAACTCGATGGCGAGAAAAGTCCTCGTGTGGTTGACGTGGTTGACGCGTCATCGTTTACCTATTGCTTCCGCCTACCCGCTCCTGGTTCGAGAATAAGTCCCTGGAGGTGTCGAAACCGACGTGACCCAAAAGGGATTTCCTCTAACTCTTTAAGTTTTCTATTGATCTGGTAAATGGAAAGCGAGGCCCACACCGCGAATCACCCGCCCGAGGTCTCCGCGCTATGGGCAGTTACAGCGACAAACCGACTCAGAATTGCTGGACCGCGTGCGCAACGCTCCGGAGGGCGATTTTCAGGCCTTTGAGATTCTTGTCCATCGCTACAAACCAAGAGTCCTTTCTAACGGTGGCCATCTTTCTGGCAGCCAGCATGCCGTCGAATTTCGTTGATCTCGATGGTTCTGATTCAGTTGACTCGTGAACTTGCAGCCCCTTGCAGATCGCCAGCGGAGCTGACGTCGCTCACCCTCGAACGGACATCACCAAAGCGCTCGACCAATTGTCGGAAACCCTTCGTACGCCGCTCCCGCTCCGGGGCGTGAATGGATTCTCCTGTGAGGAGATCTCCCGGACTCTAGGCATTTAGTCCCTCGGTCAGGAGGATGCGCATCAAGCGCGGTCGTGAACGGTTCCACCGGCGCATCCGCGAGTTTGATTTCACTTTGACTCCCTAATACGCCTGCCCGGCATCGGCTTGCTTTCCTTTCTCTAAGCCTCTACTCTCATTCGTTATGAATCAGCTAGAACCTCAGGACCTCTTGATCGGCTTCATCTCCTACTTTGTTTTTCTTTTCTCTACCACGTGTCACGAGGCCGCTCATGCCTTCGTCGCCAAGTTGGGTGGTGACAATACCGCCGCTTTAGGCGGCCAGGTTACTCTGAACCCCATCCCGCACATTCGCCGCTCACCGTTCGGAATGGTTGTAGTTCCCCTCATCGGCATTCTCTTTGGTAACGGAATGATTCTCGGTTGGGCCAGCGCTCCCTACGACCCACTCTGGGAACGGAGACACCCCCGCCGCTCGGCCTGGATGGCCCTTGCCGGGCCTGGCACTAACTTCACGCTAATGCTGATCGCCGCAGTTGCCATCCACATCGCGCGTGCCCGGCAACTCTTTAACGTTGACCCCTTCCACCATTCGATCGACGTCCTTGCCGTCGTCCTCTCCACCCTCTTTTATCTAAATTTGCTCCTCGGCACCTTTAACCTACTTCCTGTTCCTCCGCTCGACGGAAGTACCGCCATCATGCTCTTCATGAATGAAACCCAGGCCCAACGCTACCTCGACTGGATTCGCAGCAATAGCTACGCAATGGCAGGCTTGCTTGTCGGCATGTTGATTTTCTACAGAATTTTTCCCGTAATCGCGCTCTATGCTCGGCAAATCCTGCTTTAGCGCATAATTCTCAAATCACGGGCCCAGAGGCGCATCGCTTTTTCCCTGCCCCAATCCGGGAGCCACTCCCAATCCTTGTCTGTTCTCCCTACATCCAGTCTGTTTTTCCCGCCTCAAGCTCTTTCTTTTAATCACGGCCTTGGTTGCGCAACTGCTTCTCCCTGTGCGGAGGTAGTCGTGGCGGTTCTGAATAGACCTACTTTGAGCGGTTTACCGCAATGACGTTTCCGGCTGGGGCGAAAATGAACTCTTCTTTTTCGAATATGTCGCCACTAGCCGGAAACGATCTCACCGGCAGGCATATCTCCCTTCAACATTAACTGGCCGACGGCACAATCGTCTCTTCTTTAGCACACTCGGCCCGGAAATGTCCGCGAACGGGAGAATGCCATGTCCACTGCGTGCATTACCGCCACCGGCTATTTCATCGATATCAGCGACCTGCCGGAGAATCTCCCGCACCGTTCCGCACGCCTCGCCAATGATCAGGACTGGCGGCCGCTTTCGTTCGGCGAAGTCCGTAGGCATCACATCCAGAAGGTTTTTCAGATGTACGGTTACCTCAAACGCCGCGGTTACGACGTTCGCCCCCACTCCCACACTTCCGGCGCCGCCGCCTGACTTCTCCGTCTCCGCCCACTTGCGTCCAGATTCGTTTTGCAGCGATCACCGGGACGCAGATGTTAAGCACACTCTCTCATTCATACCGCAAAGTGATGATGGGATCGACGCTCGCGGCGCGCCGCGCCGGGATGTAGCTGGCAACCAGGCCGATCGCTACGACAATGGCTGCGACGGCAAAAAACGTCCCCGGGTCGGTAACTGAGATTCCAGATATTTCGCTAGCCAGGAGACGAGTGACAGCGTAGCTGCCCAGTAAGCCTATGGCTATGCCAGCAACGACAAGCCCCAACCCGTTTGTGAGAATCATTCTCAATATAGCGGTCCGCTGTGCGCCGAGAGCCATGCGAATGCCGATTTCGTGCGCGCGCATCGAGACGCTATAGACCAATGCGCTAGAGATGCCGATGATCACCAGCAAAAGTCCGATGCTGGCGAAAGCGCCCAGGGTGACGAGTTCAAATTGTGGTCCGCGATAGAACTCTCTCAGTGAGCCTTCGAGCGTCCCTGATGTTGCGATTTCAACGTTTGAATCAATCGACCGCACTTCCCTAGCGACAGTTTTCCAAAGTAGTGTTAGATCCGTGGCCGTCCTGGCCATGTACGTCCGCCAGCTGTATCCCTGGACGCTATAAGGGATGAAAGCCTGGGGCCGGGCTTCCCAAGCCTGGCTGTCAAAGTTGCGAGTCTTATAATCCCGTACGATGCCGATGATTTCGAAATAGGTGTCGTGCGGCGCATCCAGAAATGTACGGTCGAGAACCTCCATCTTGACTCTACGGCCGAGCGGATCTTCCCCAGGAAAATACTGACGTACAAGAGACTGGTTAACGACCATAACCTGCCGCGCAGCGTTGACATCGTCTTCGGAGAAAAATCTACCGCGAATCAAAGGCAGCCCGAGCATTTGGAAGTAACCTTCGCTGACAGACTCCAGCGTGGTCTCCCAACGTTCGGCGTGAGGCTTCCCGGGGATGATGGTGTTGCTCCACTCGTCCTGCAGCGGTGGTTCCTCAATCGATTCGGAAACGGAGGTCACACCCGGAAGCGCCTGAAGTCGCTCTAGGATTTGACGAGTAAGGGCATTTTTCTTTTGCCGCGTAACATCGACGTCGGTGTTATATGCCTTGGGCAGAGAAACACGAAAGTAGAGAACGTTTTTGGGATCGAACCCGAGGTCTACACGCGTCAGGATGAGAAAGCTGCGCATCAAGAGTCCAGCGCTGATCAAAAGTACGATGGAAAGAGCGACTTCTCCTATCACCAGGGCGGCCCGCAATTTTCCATGGCGAAAAGTTGCCCCAACACCTTTGCCGCTGCCCACCAGTCGCGGTTGTAGGTCACCGCGCACTACGTGGAGCGCCGGCGCAAGACCGCACAGGATGGTCGTCAGAAGGGTTATGCCCAGGGCAAGCAAAAGGACGGGCGCATTCATCTTAATCAGTGTTTCCTCGGGCAGGGTTCCCGTAGGAATGAGTGCCACGACGACTCTCAAGCCGAAATAAGCCAACGTACATCCAGCGATTGAGGCGGCCATGGCAAGCACGAAGCTTTCTGCAAGCAATTGCCGGGTGAGGCGAGAGCGGGAAGCTCCCAGCGTGGCACGCATGGCCATCTCCCTTTCTCTCGCGATGGCACGGGACAGTAAAAGGTTAGCCACATTGCTGCAGGCGATTAGGAGTAACAACAGGACGGCCGCGAGCAACCAATACAAGGTTCTCTTGAAACCTCCGATAAGACTCTCGAGTAGAGTTTGTGTCACGATCGCGAATTTGTCCGGGAGCGGAAATGGCCCGCCAGAATTCACTTTCTGCAAACGGTGCGCTATGGCATCGAGATCGGCCCCGGCGGTCTGCACACTCACCCCCGGCCTCAGACGTCCCATAATGGAAGCGTCGTCCTGCCCGTCACTCATTGGCAGCCAGAAGTTCGCCCTAAACGCGTTGAACCGCTGTGGCATGATTCCGACCAGAGTTGTGGGCTTGCCATTGAGGGTAAAGCTGGTGTTGAGGATCTTGGGGTCGCCGCCGAATTCCGATTGCCAGAAGTGGTAGTTGATCACGAACACGGGCGGGGCGCCTGGTCGGCCATCAGCTGCCGAGAGAGTGCGCCCGAGCAAGGCAGGAACCCCAAGGAAGTCAAATGTGTTGGCTGTGACGAGCTCCCCTAACGGCCAGTACCGTACACTTTTGCCGTTGTCGTACTGAAGTCGTATACCGTTGAAAGCAATCGTTTCTTCGAATACATGGTTTTGCTCGCGAAAGGCGCGAGTCTCTTCGGGAGTGAAAAAGTCACGCCCTTTCCATTCTCCCGCATTTGCTAAGTTCTGGACTCGAAATACGACGGAGCGCTCGAAGTTTTTATAGGGGAGCGCATCGACAACTACGCTATAGATAACGCTGAACATGATCGTCGTGGCGCCGATGCCCAGCGTCAGCGCAAGAATCGCAATGAAGGAAAGATTTCGATTCCTAATGAGTGAGCGGAAGGCCAAGCGCAAATCTCGCGTGAGGTTCTCCAAAAAATGGAAGCCAAGACGTTCGCGGTGCCCCTCTTTGGTTTCCTCCATGCCGCCGAGTTTCAACAACCCTGCGCGCCGCGCCTGCTCCGGTGACTTTCGCGTCCGTAGGTTATCCGCGATGTGCAGTTCGAGATGCGAGGTGAGTTCATCGCTTAGTTCAAGGTCCAGTTCATCTTTGTGAATCAGATTGCGAATGCGGAGCAACCAGGAATGTAGTGTCCTCATTATCGTACCTCACTCGTAGCGCAGAGCCTCGAGTGGATCGACTCTAGTTGCACGCCGCGCCGGGATCCAACAGGCCAATCCTCCAACCAGCAAAATCAGGATTGCCGCACTCGCAAACGTCCCGGAATCGCTCGGTGTGACCCCGTACAGTTCGCTGGCGATCACGCGGGCGGCCGCAAGTCCGCCCAAGATGCCAATCGCGCTACCAAGTGCGACGAGTCGCATTCCTTGCCACAGAACCATCCTGACCACATTGCCCGAAGCTGCGCCCATGGCCATGCGTACACCAAACTCCTTGGTGCGTCGAGCCACGGAGTAGGATACAGCTCCGTAGACCCCAATCAGTGCCAGCGCTAAGCCTATCGCCGCAAACACTCCCAACAGCGACATGTGCATGCGCTGATCCCCGATTGATTCCTCAATGGTTCTCGTCACAGTGGTCACGTGTGTCAACGGCTGGTCCGGGAAGTTCGCCCAGATCCGACGCGAAATCGCGTCCGCCAAAGCGTCCGGATTCACTTGCGTGCGCACGATGAGGTGTTGTGAACCGACTCCCCACTGAAACAGCGCGGGGTAATATTCCGGTTCCGGTTCGCTCTCAATGTCTAAGTCTCGTGCGTCCGCCACAACGCCTACGATTTCGTTCCATTCTGCATGCCCCTGGTCGTCGGTGGAGAAACTCATTCGTTTTCCGACCACATCCAGAGTGCCCCAGAAATTCCTTGCCATCGATTCGTTTACGACGATGACCTTCTGCGCACCCGCTGCATCGGACTCCTCGAACTCTCGTCCTCGCCGCAGAGGCATACCCATGACCTGGAAATACCCGGGCGAAACATAGCGTGCGACGACCCCTTCAGTGATGGATGCCTTTGTTGCGGGCGCTCCTTCCAATTTCAGACCGGCGTGGGAATATCTCATCCCGTTCAGCACCCCGTGATCGGCCGCAACTACTTCACTCACGCCCGGGAGTTGTTGCACTTGGCTTAACATCTCCTTGAGCTTGGCGATCTGCTTGGCTTTCAGATCCTCGCCGTCTTTTTCGTTCCAGACCTGCGGCTTTGGAACGTCGAATGTCAACAGATGATCCGTGCGGAATCCTGGATTCTGGTGCAGTAAGTGAGCCATCGTGTGCACCATCAGCGTCGAGCAAAGCAACAATATGAAGGCCAACGCAACTTCAATCACCACCAGCGCGCGACCGAAACGAGAGCCACCGGACACTCCGCCCGTTGCTCCATCCTTCATCAGGTCGATCGGCGTCATCCGGGCGGCACGGCGCGCGGGAGCCATGCCACACACGAAACCGGCGATCAGTGCACTTCCGAGCGCGAACCAAAGAAGCGTCGCGTCAATCGAGACTTCTCCCAGCCGTGCCGTATCAGCCGGGGCAATCGCACGAAAAACTTGCACCCCTCCTATGGCCAGAGCGATTCCTGCGACTCCCCCCAACAGCGAGAGCAGCCAGCTCTCCACTAGGCACTGCGTTCGAAGGCGGCTCGCCGAGGCGCCAAGGGCGGCGCGCATGGCCAACTCTCGGTGCCTGCCCCATCCGCGCGCCAGCAAAAGGCTTGTTAGATTGGCGCACGCGATCAGCAACACCAAAGTTGCTGCCGCCAGAAGGATCAGATAGCCCTGGCGGGCATCTTGAATCCGGCTATCAAGCAACGATTCGGCAAAGAGTTTGTAGTCACCTGCTAACTCCGGTTTTTTTTCGGCTAGTTGCTTCTCGAGTCTCGGCGCGATGATTCCCAGCTCTGCCTGCAGTTGTGCAAGCCGTGCGCCCGCTCTCAATCTGCCAAGCACTTCAATCCGGAAGAAAGTCGAATTCTGCGCGATGTCTGCTTTCAGAGAGAGGGGTAGCCAAACATCCGCGTCCTCCGGATATGCGAATTTCTTCTCAGCCACTCCGACAATGGTATAAACCTGCTCGTCCAGAATCAGGGTGCGCCCCACCGCAGCCGGATCTTTTGCGAGCCGTGTACGCCACAGGCCGTCGCTGATCACAGCCACATGTTCTTGACCGGATTTCTGATCTTCTTCGCGCAACAATCGCCCCTGCTCTGCGTCACTGCCCAGTAATTCGAAAAAACCGCTGGAAATGCCCGACACCTTCAGCACCGCCGGTTGGCCAGCCCCGGTCAGTGTCTTCTCCATTTCCCAGCAAGCCGCCGATTCCTTCAAGGATGACGACTGCATCCGTATCTCTTGAAACGCCGGCCAGGAAAGATCAAGAGTGAACGCCGGAAACATCGCGGTCTTGGTGTGAAATTTTACGATTCGCGAAGAGTCTTTATAGGCCAGCGGCCGAAGGATCACCGCGTTGACGATGCTAAAGATCGCCGTGTTCGCCCCGATTCCCAACGCCAGCGTGATCACGGCCACCACGGTGAAGTCGGGATTCTTCCGCAGAACGCGCGCACCAAATCGTAGATCCTTCCACAGCGCCTCCAGAAAAGGCAGCCCACGGCGATCCCGATATGACTCCTTGGTCTGCTCGACGCCACCGAGTTTCAGCAGTGCCGCGCGCCTCGCCTGGTCCAGCGACATGCCTGCCCGCACATTGTCCTGGACGTGCATCTCAAGGTGCGACGCTAGTTCATCGTTGAGTTCGCGGTCGAGTCGCCGGCTGTGGAACAATCCGCGTAGCCGAACTATCCACGATCGCAGTGTTCTCATGGCATCACTTACTCGTAACGCAGGGCAACCATCGGATCGACGCGCATAGCCCGCCACGCCGGGATGAGGCATGCAACCAGGGCGACGAGGGTAAGCAAAACGGCTACGGCCACAAACGTCAACGGATCGGTGACGCTTACGCCGAAGAGCAAACTTGAAAGTAAGCGCGTGGCGGCTAGCGCCGCTATCACACCCGCAAGGACACCGAGACCGGCGAGCCTTGCACCGTGCCCAAGCACAAGGCGGGAGACATCGCCGCGTTGTGCACCGAGCGTCAGGCGAATGCCGATTTCGGTAGTGCGCTGCGCCACGGTATAGCCCATCACCCCGTAAAGTCCTATCCCAGCCAAGAATAAGGCCACGCTGCCCAGAACACTGAGCAGGCTGGCCGAAATTCTCTGGCTGAAGAGGGAGGAAGCGATACTGTCATTCAAGGAAGTGGCGTCGAAAAGAGGAACGGAGGGGTCGACAGCTTGCGCTTCCCGCCGCAACGCCACGGTGGCGCTGTCTAAGGAGCCAGAGGTGCGAACGAAGAACACCAAGCCCATTTCGGGACGATAAATCTGTCGGATGGGGACATAGAAATACGGCACAGCGGCTTCGGTAAGCCGGTAAATCTTACTGTCGGAAGCGACACCGACAATGGTGAACCATTTTCCCCAGCCGTGAACGCGTCGGCCCACAGCGGTTCCACTGGGGATGAAACGCCGCACGAACTCCTGGTTGATGATCATCACCGGGGGCGCGTTTATGTCATCGCGAGCGTTGAAGTCGCGGCCCTCGAGAAGCGGGATTTTCATCAGGTCAAAATATCCCGGGGCAGCAAGGGTGCGGTAAATCTTCATATTCTCGCTCGGCGAAGGGATGAAGCCCTGGATTTCCAGATCCTCCCAAGAGCCGGCCCCGACGCTGAGCGGAACATAGTCCGCGTAACTCACGGCCGTGACGCCGGGCTGGCGCTCGAGGTGTTCGCGCAAACGTTGGCAGAAAGAATCCGCCTGCTGGGCGTCATAGCTTGCCGCGGACAGGCCAAGTTGGGCGATGGCGACTTGATCGGGGTCGAATCCCGGGCGAATTTCGCTGGCGTAGCGAAAACTTTTCAAAAAGAGCCCCGCGGCGATCAGGGCCATTACCGCGAGAGCCATTTCCGAGGTGACCAAGATCCCCAGCAGTTGGAGGGAACGAGCACTCGACCCGGTGCGGCCGCCTTCTTTGAGCGTCCTGTTCAGGTCTCCCTTCCCGGCGTGCAGTGCCGGCGCAAGGCCGGCCAGTAGCGCGGTCGCTAGTGCGAGCGCGATCGTAAACAGCAACACTCCGGCATCGATCGGCGCTCGCGCCAATGTTGGAGTGGAACTGCGGGGCAGCAGATATCCGAGGGAGCCGCTGAGTGGGACGGCGAGTGCGAGTCCCACGAGCGAGCCTGCCGCTGCGATCAGCAGCGATTCGGTGAGAAGTTGGCGCATTAAACGGGAGCGCGGCGCCCCAACAGCCAGACGCACGCTGAATTCCTTCTGCCGAGTGATCGCGCGCGCGAGCAGGAGATTAGCAACGTTTGCGCAAACGATGAGCAGCAGTACGGCACAGGCGGCCATCAAAATGCTGAGCGGGCCGAGCAGGGAATCTTGAATTCCGTAATGAGATTTCCAGAGTGGAAGAAACGTCGCACTCAGGCCCTCGTTTGTATCAGCATCCAACCGGGCCATCTCCTTTGCGACGGACTGAACTTCGGCGCGGGCCTGCTCGATGGACACGCCCGCCGAGAGGCGCGCCAGCACACGGAACATGCGGGTCTTGCGGTCGCGAAGCATCCAGTCGCCTGTGGAGGACAGTTGGCCCCACATCGTTGCGGGCACCCAGATCTCAAAAGAGAGTCCCGGCATCGAGCCACGAAAGGCCTCGGGAGCAACGCCGATAATGGTGTACAGGAAGTGATTGATCCGAACGGTCGTGCCGACGACGCGAGGATCGGAATGAAAATGGCTGCTCCAATAGGAGTGGCTGATGACTGCCAAGGGGTGCGCATTCTGCTGGAGGTCGACTTCCGCGGTGGAAAAAAATCTGCCGAGTTGTGGCTTGATGCGTAGCAGGTCAAAAAAATTTCCAGAAACGACTTCGCCCCAGACTCGCTCCACACTCTGATCATTCCCAACGGCAAGTGCAATGGGCTCTACTACGGACATCGACTCCGCGAGCCTGCAGTTATCCCGGAAATCCCGGAAATCCAGATAGGAAGTGGGAAACCACTCACCGTTGGGAGCCAACGTTTCCAGCGCGACAACGCATTCCGGCTCTCGGGCCCCAGGAAGCGGATTGAGCAGCACAGAACGCACCCAGCTGAATATCGTGGTGTTGGCGCCGATTCCGAGCGCTAGCGTGAGAATCGAGATCGTCGTAACTCCCGGATGTTTGCGAAACATCCGCATGGCAAAACGCAGGTCTTGCAACAAGGTTTCGAGGAAGGGGAGACTGCCGCGTTCGCGGTAACTTTCTTTGGTCTGCTCCACGCCGCCAAGCTTCAGCAATGCCGCGCGCCGCGCCTGTACCGGCGACATGCCAGCGCGCACATTGTCCTCGACGTGCATCTCGAGGTGCGACGCGAGCTCATCGTTCAATTCACGGTCGAGTCGCTGTTTGTTAAACAAGCCACGTAGCCGAAGAATCCACGATCGTAGCGTCCTCATTTTCATACCTCACTGGTACCGCAAGGCCACCATGGGATCGACGCGGGCTGCTCGCCACGCCGGGATAAAGCACGCCAGACAGGTGACGCTCGCAAGAATTGCAAATACCGCTAGAAACGTGGCAGGATCCGTCGGGTGAACTCCAAAAAGCAGGCTCTGCAAGTACCGCGTCGCACCGAACGCGATTCCCATTCCGACCGCGGCTCCCAACATAACCAGCAAAAACCCTTGCCAGGCGACCATTTTCATTACCTCCTGCGGTTGCGCACCCAGTGCCGCGCGAATACCGATCTCTCTCGTTCGCCGCGCCACTTCGTATGCCAGCAAGCCGTAGACTCCTATGCAAGCGAGCACTAAGGCCAAAAGACCAAACAGAGAAGCAAGTCGCGCTAAAAGACGTTCGTTAAAGAGCAACCGATCAATCGTTTGCGTTTGGGTCCTTACGTCGAAAACAGGAACGTTGCTGTCGAGATCGTTCACCGTGCGGCGTACTTCGGGAATCAGGGCAGCGGGTGTGATTCCCGCACGCAGGGCGAAGTGAGCTTCGCCATCCTTCAGCGGAATGTACGCCGTGGGCGCAACCTGTTTACGCAAATCGTCATACTTTGCGTCGGCTACGATGCCGATAATTTCCCATTGAGGATCCTTGGGATCCGTTCCTCCAAAGTGCAGACCAATTGGATCTCGACCCGCCAGGAATTGGCGTACAAAGGCTTCGTTGACAATTGCTACGGTTCGCGATGAGTTCACGTCGGATTGGAGGAGCGTGCGGCCTTGCCTGAGCGCAATGCGCATGGTCCGGAAGAACTCCGGCCCGACTGCCAGCATATTCGTCTCGACGATCGATTTCTCACTTTGCCCTTCAATACGAACGTCGGAGGTCCACAACCCATTGTCCAGTAGTACATCGGATGAATAACTCACCGAATTCACCCCAGGCACCGCTGCTAGGCGCCTTTCGAGTTCGTTATAAAGGTTCGTGATTTTCTCGCCTTTGTAACCTGCCAGAGTTGGGTCAAATCCGAATAGCAAGATGTTTTGCGTTTCGAATCCGGTGTCGACGGTTCTCAGGTTCGTCAGCGTGCGAACCAGCAATCCCGCTCCCACCAGTGCCACGGTGGAAAGCGCAACTTGTGCGACCACTAACCAGCTCCCGGAACCAAACCTCCGGCTGCCCGCATGCGACGCTCCGGAAATACTTCCCGAATTTTCTTTCAGGATTGGGGAGACGCCCACGCGCGTTCCATGAAACGCTGGTGCCAAACCAAAAACGATTCCTGTCACAATCGCTAAGGTCATAGTAAAAATGAGCACCCGAGTGTCTGTTCGCAAGTCGAGTTGCAACGGTGAGTATGAGTTCGCGGAAAGAAACGCGGCTAATGCCCTTGCGCCCCACGAGGCGAAAAGCATACCGAGAGCCGCCCCTGCGGTAGACAGCACCAGACTCTCTGTCAACAGTTGCTGGATGACGCGCCTGCGGCCCGCACCCAGCGCCAGACGCACGGCCATCTCTTTTCTGCGTACCGTCGCACGGGCCAGCATCAAGCCCGCAACATTGGCACAGGCAATCAGCAGCACAATGCCGACCGCGACCATCAGAATGTAGATTGGCTGCGCGAATTCGCTGCGAATCCCTACCAAACCCTTTTCGGCTGGCAACAGTACAACTTCGGGATTGTCGGAATCTTTCAACGTGGGCTTCGCGCCGTGTACCGTCTGATTCCGATAGAGCAGGCTTATGCCCGACTGCGCTTGCGCTTTTGCTACACCCGGTTTCAGCCGCCCGACCATGGCGAGCCACCAACTCCCCGCGTCCTCGGTTCCCCCGCCCCAGTGAATTCCGAGTGGAACTTGCTGTGTAAGGGGAAGCCACATGTCGAGTGATTTGCCGGGTGTCATTCGCGTGAATTGGGGGTCCGCCACGCCGACGATCGTGAAGGCCTCGCCGTTCAGACGGATCGATTTGCCGATAGTTCCGGGTTCCCCTCCAAACGCATGTTGCCAATATTCATAACTGAGCACTACTACCGGCTCGGCGCCAAGCTGTTCGTCGGTGGGCTCCAGGATCCGACCCAGTGCCGCAGACACACCAAGAGTTTGAAAATAGTTGCCCGAGACAAGTTCGCCGCGAGTAATACTCGCTGGACCATTACCGCTTAGGTCCAGTCTTGCCGGACCGGCAAAGGCCATCACACCGGAAAAGAGATCCACGCGTTGTCGAATTTCTTTGAACATCGGATAAGAGAACGAGCATCCTCCCGAAACAGTGTCGCTCCACTCCGTACCACGGCAATCGCCATAACTACTGGAACCAATATGCTGTGGCCGGCCATGTGCTGACCAACGGAGAACCACCAATTCCTGCGGATTGCGGACGGGCATCGACTGCAACATAATCGTATTCAAAAGACTGAATATCGCTGTATTTGCGCCGATGCCAAGAGCAAGCGTCAGGATGGCGACGGTGGCGAATCCTGGCGATTTGCGCAACATGCGGACGGCGAAGCGCAGGTCTTGCAGCATCGCTTCGAGTAATGGCAGGCCCCGCCGTTCGCGATAGGACACTTTGGTCTGTTCGACGCCGCCAAGCCGCATGAGAGCCACGCGCCGCGCCTGTTCCGGCGACAAGCCAGCCCGCACATTGTCCTCGATGTTCAAGGCCAGGTGACTTGCCAATTCTTCCGCCAGCTCTTTATCGCGACGCTGTTTGTGGAACAAGCCGCCCAGCCTGGCCAGGAATGCACGTAGCGAGCGCATCAGGATTCCTCCGTGGCAGTGAGAAACTTCGCCAGGATGGCCGTAGCCTGCGCCCAATCCTGCGCTTCTCTCTGCAATTGCTTGCGCCCCGCGCGTGTGAGGCTGTAATACTTCGCGCGACGATTGTTATCGGAGACGCCCCACTCCGAAGACACGTATCCTTCCTGCTCCAGCTTCAACAGCGCCGGATAAAGGGTTCCGTAATTCACGGAAAGAATGTCGCCGCTGATCTGCTCAATGCGCCGCGCAATCCCATAGCCATGCAGCGACCCCATTTGATCGAGGGTCTTCAGAATCATCAACGCCAGCGTGCCCTGCCAAACATCCGCCTTGTCGCCCATACTCCTCCTATGGCCTTGCCATAGGAAAGGTGCCACAACTCCTATGGCATGGCAATAGGAATCTGGCTCGGGTCACCTGCGGGCGCCGCAGCCCACCAGTTGCCTTCCGCCCCTCGCGTCACTCGTGGACTCCTCAAGATTGTTCATGTTCTGAATTCCCATTTTCCCCAGTCGATTTTGTGCCACAATTCACGGTTGCGCAGGAGACTCTCTTGAAATCTCGTCGCGAATTTCTGCATGCCACGCTAATTGGTTCAGCTGCTCTATATTTCTCCCGATTCCCTTCCCTCGCGCGTGCCGCGACACCCGATGCCAAGATTGATGTCCTGCTCAATGAGCCGCAGGGCACTATTTCTCCCAACATCTATGGCCACTTCACGGAACATCTTGGAGCGGTCATCTACGACGGCATTTGGGTCGGAGCCAATTCCAATGTGCCTAACGTGGACGGACTGCGCCGCGAGCTGATCGAGCACATGAAGAAGATCAAGGCGCCTGTAGTGCGTTATCCCGGCGGCTGCTTCGCTGACAGCTACGACTGGCGCGACGGTATCGGTCCCGTCGACAAGCGCCCTCGCCGCACAAATTTCTGGGCGTACAGCGATCAATCCCCCGCCAAGCACAAGTACGAGCCGAACGAGTTCGGAACCAACGAATTCGCGCAGTTCTGCAAGTTGATCGGTGCCCAGCCGTATCTCGCGGCCAATGTGCGTTCGCTCGCAGCCGAGCAGTTCTACCGTTGGGTAGAGTATTGCAACTCTCCTGCCGGAAGCACCACCCTCGCCGACGAGCGCGCAAAGTCAGGTTCGACGGAACCTTTCAACGTGCGCTACTGGGGCGTTGGCAATGAATCCTGGGGCTGTGGCGGAAACTTCACTCCACAGGAATATGCGGTGGAGTATCGACGCTACACAGCCTGGGTGCCCGGATATGGCAAGCCTCTCGATTTCATCGCCTCCGGGCCAAACGGCGACGATCTTAGCTGGACGAAAGGATTCTTCGAAGAAATCCTTCGCAAAGGAAAAGAGCAACTGCAAAGCATCTATGGCATGGGCCTTCATCACTATGCGTGGAATCTGAGTCGGGGAAAAACCACGGATTGGGACAAGGGCAAAGGCGACGCGCTTCAGTTTGATGTCACCGACTGGTATGAACTTCTTCGAGAAGGCCAGCGGCTGGAGCCCATGATCGAATCACATTGGCAGGCCATGGGTGAGTTCGATAAGGACCATCACGTCAAACTTGTTGTGGATGAGTGGGGTCCGTGGTATCGCCCGGGAAGTGAGGCCACGCCCGGAGATATCCTGGAACAGACGCCCACGCAGCGCGACGCCGTCTTCAGTGCCATGACTCTCGATATCTTGAACCGCCACGCCTCCCAAGTGGCCATGGGCAATTGCGCGCAATTGATCAACTGCCTCAACAGCCTGTACCTAGCTCACGAAGACCGTTTTGTCGTCACACCCGTCGGTCATGTCTTCGATCTGTACTCCCCCCATCAGGGCGGCGAGAGCGTTCGCTCCGTCTTTTCCGCTCCCCAAGTCCAATATGATCGCGACGGCAAACCGGCAACTTTCTTTGGCCTGAACGGTTCGGCATCCCTGCATGGCAAAGACCTGTTCCTTACCGTCGTCAATCCCGACGCAAAGCAAGCTCGCGAAACCACAATCTCTCTGGCGGGAGGGTCGGCGGCATCGGCAACCGGGCGCGTGCTTTCAGGCCCCGAAATCCATGCGTGCAATACCTTTGCGAATCGCGATGCGGTTATCCCACGCCCGACCGAAGTCGCCGTTCGTGGTAGCACGATCACGCACACATTTCCGCCGGCATCGGTAACCGCCTTGGCCATTCGTCTGGCTTAGAACGCCGTGAAGACGAGTCACCGGCAAATCTCAGAGTCTCTACGTTTGCTGGTCTTCTCAGACCTTAGAGCTCGAGTCTCAAACTTCACGGTTGCGTGAGACAATACCGCCCTTCGAACCGGCAATCGGCTCGCTCGTGGACTCCCGAAGTGAACCCGGTACTCCTTCAACTGTAGTAATTTCAGCAGTTTACAACGAACATCGTGGACTGTTGCTGAGTTGGAGCCGTCGGGCAGATTCATATCGGACTGGCCTTGTCCGTGCCATCCTTTTACTCATCAAGGAAGTCATTTTTGAACGGGACGCCCGCGCCCGAGTGATGTGGTCTGTCTATGCATGGAAACAGTAGTCACAGTAAGCTGGCTCGGAGCCTAACCTTCGGCCTATTCTGCCTGCTCTGTACGGGCGTGATTCTGTCGCAGGAGAATGTCCGCAAGGTTCTGAAGAAGGTGGCAGCACAATACCCGGCTATCTTGAAGCAGCGCGGAATTGGCGGCGTTGTGAAACTGCGTGTTCTGATCAACCCAAACGGAACGGTCAAGGACTCGGTCGTTGTAGGCGGAAACCCCATCCTAGCGAACTGCGCGCAGAAAGCTGTGAAGCAGTGGCTGTTTACTCCAGGCACCGCGGAATCTGACATGGAAGTAGCTATTGTATTCGACCCAAATTCGCAGGCAGAATAAGCCGAAGCGAGCGGTTCGTAGTCCCTTTTTCACAAACTTGAGGTTTTGACTGACTGGAAGACGCTTTTGGCTTCTGGTCCAAAGATCAAATCGCTACACCCCAGAAGGACGGATCGGGGGATGCCAGGGCGATCCCGATATCCCACGCTTCGTGCCCACGCCAAACAACTTCACCGTCGGCGGCGCGGCCATTCTCCGGGCGAATAATGCGAACCCTGCGCCTCAGCGGCAGATCCGCTCCGACCACCGCCATACATCCTGAATGACTGATATCCACGGTCACGCCATTGGCGCGGCGAGGAATATTGCCGTCTTCCCATTCCACCAGGAAGCGCAGGCTGGCCACGGCGCGCTTATGGGAACGAAGCCTGGCCCAGCGTTCCTGTAACTCGTCTGATGCTGGCGACAACGTGCTGAGGGTTTCTGCGGACATCGGGGACCTCTCAGAGAAGAATTACCACTTTGGGGGGCAAGAAAAACCATAAATCGGCGCTGGGGCGGAGTCAATGGTACTTATTCAAAAAATTGCGGGGAAGAAGCAAAGGGACGGATAGCCTAACGGAAAGAGATTACCCCACCCCGGTACCAGGGGTGGGGTAAGAAGGAATGGTGGCGGCAGGGACTAGAACAGGTTCCAGAGGAACTGGTTGTACACCTCATGGTGATATTGCACTTCCGGTGGCTTGACGAATGTCCCCAAGTCCCGCGCACAGCGGTCCGCAGACGCCTTCTTGAGCTCGGCGTAGCGGGATTTGACATCGGCACCGAGCAGCTTCGTGGTCCACTCGGCCTTATTGAAATCCTCCAGCGCCGTGTAGATGTTGTCCGGCAGGTAGCGCTCGGCTTGGCGAAGGTTCTTGATCTTGGAGGTATCCCCGTCGATCCCGGTCTTAAAGATCGAGTGCATAACGAGATATGGATTTGCATCGGGTGAGACGGAACGAACCTCTACGCGCATGCTCTTCTCATTCCCAATAGGGATTCGGATCATAGAGCCGCGATCAACCGGCGAAGCCTTGATTTGGTTCGGCGCCTCGAAGTGCGGGTCGAGACGTCGGTACGCGTTCACGCTGGCATTCAGGAGCAGGCAAATGTCATTGCCGTGGGTCAGGATGCGGTCAATAAACGCCCACCCAAGCTTGCTCAGTTTCTCTTCCCCCTTGGGATCCCAGAACAGATTCTTCCCGTTCTCTGAAATCGAAACGTTGGTGTGCATGCCGCTGCCATTCACGCCCACCACCGGCTTCGGAAGGAAACTCGCCGTGACTCCCATCTTGTTGGCGACCTGGCGGCAAATCAGCTTATAGAGCTGAATTTGATCCGCAGCCGCCACAACTTCACCATAACCGTAGTTGATTTCAAACTGGGAGGGCGCAACTTCCGGGTGATCCTTCTCGTTCTGGAAACCCATGGCGCGCTGAACTTCCGCGGAGGTATCGATGAACGTACGCAACGGATCGCCGGGGAGTGAATGGTAATAGCCACCCGTATTGACGTATTCGAATTTTATGCTTTCGTGGTAGTGACGCTCCGCATCGGCGCCCTTGAACAGAAATCCCTCGATTTCATTGGCAGCGTTCAGGGTGTAGCCGTGCTTTTTGTGAAGAGTGTCCGCATAACCCTTGAGCACGCCCCGAATGTCACCTGCATAGGGCGAACCATCTTTGTCAATGACTTCGCCGAAGACAAGGACTTTGCCATTTCCGAAGATGTCCGCCGGCGCCCAGTAAAAGGCGCTCCAATCCATTCCCAAGCGAAGATCGCTTTCGCGCTGCGCCGTAAACCCGCGGATCGATGAGCCGTCGAACGTTAAATTGTCATAACTCTTGACCAAGAACTTCTTGTCGTAGTCCAACATGTGCAGACGACCTTCGAGGTCGCTGAACAGAACCGTGACTGCCTTGATGCGTTTTTCGTCGGTGAGGTACTTCAAGCGCTGCTCTTGTATTTTGTGGATGGGAGTGCGGGCCTTACGTTGTTCTTTCGCCTTCAGGTTCAGATCTTCGAGCTCTTCATAGCTAAGCGCTAGAAAATTACGCAAATCGTTCGACATGAATCTCCTCGATTTGAATTGGTGGAAATTGGCGGCAAAGATGGGGTCGGCATGCCGGGCCTTTCGGAAGTAAAGGTAGCGCGTGGATCTAACAAGCGTCAAATGGAAAACGCCGGACCACAAGAGGAAAAACAAATTAGAAGGATAAAAAAAGCAGATAAGAGCAAAGAGGCAGGAAAACAAAGGCGAGGAGGAGATCTGAGGGAACTGCGATTTCCACAACCAATGTTTCAAATCGGGACGGCGATTCCCGCCCTGACTCACACCGGACGTCTGCGAGCCCGCTTAACCGTTTCCATCGCAATACTTTCTCCTCTCCATTGAGTGGCACTCCTCCCGCATTTGTATGCACCAGAAGTTGCTGGAAGACCCTCGAAGCATCCTGATCCGTCCAATCCCCAGGTCAGGCTCCGTTTCCGAGCCGTTGTTCTCCGCAATTGAAGTGCCCCGAACGGCTTGCCAGAACCCCCGCTAGGGCCGTGAGTTCCCGCGGATGGAATTCGTGGCGTCCTTTCTCTCTTCACAACCGGCTCAGAAAGAAAAGTGCGCCCGCCCGAATGGTTTCGAGCGAGCGCACTTGGGGAAATTGTCTCTATCTTCTTACTGTGGAACTTGTGTTCCCTGTATTCGTCATATTGCTGGCGGCGACGTACGGGACGGTCACGGTGCTCTCCAATCGAACCAGCAGAGCCGTCTGCTCCGGCATATTCACTTCCTTGCCCTTGCGAGCTACAACGTACGCTGCGCCGACGGCAAAACCAATTCCCATGCCGCGCCCCAAATTACCGGCGATCAAACCGATGGTCGAACCTCCGCCACCGCCGAGGGCCACGGCAATCGCATCGCCCTTGTAGTCATGCTTTTCCTGGACGACTTCGCCTTCCGTAATTTTCACGTCCTTCCGAGCGGAGCTTAGGCTGGAGTTCACCCGCGGCTTGCCAATTGCGATAAGACTGGTCTGAACGGGAATCAGGCGGCTGTCCACTTCCAGTGTCTTGAAGGTGATATTCACGTAGGCCTGGCCTTTGAACATGGAGAAATATTTTGCCTTTTTCACCGAGCCGATGACGCCGTGGATGCGGGTTCCGGCCGGAAGAAGCGTCTGGCCGTTGAGCATCACGGGCTCAGACGTCACGGCGACGATCGGGTCGCCCTCCTTCACCGTGGAACTGTTGATGGGCGTCACGAGCGTCAGATGAAATTCTGTGCCCTGCAAAACCTGGCGTGGCTCGGCAGAGGCGAACGGAGCGGCGGGACAAAGTAGTGCGACAGCCAAGATCAGCGATACAACGGCTTTCATGAACTTCCTCCTGCTGCACGGACCGTGCAGGATTATCCCCGTAACGTGGGGTAGTCGTCCCGTCTCGGCGGGACGCAGCGCTGGCGCGCGGACCTTGCTTCCCCGATGCGAGTGGGGAAACGCAGGTGGTTGGGGAGGAACTCCAACCGAGAAGAATTTTAGATCACGGCATGGGCAGAACGGCAACTTGTTTTGTAGATGTGCTGAATTTGGCACGCCAAGCACTTGCGCGGGCCCAGCCTGTGGTTCGATGTCGAAGCGGTAACGCGATCTGCCACGCATCTGATCAATGCGTTCCATCAGAGAGCATGTCAAGAAGAAACAGCTCGCCGGCGATTGGAATGGCGAAATCCTTTCTGAAATCCAGCCCTTGTGTTGGATTGAGAGTTCGTTCTTTGCGTTAGATTCAATCGAAAAACGGCCGTTTCAGTTACGGAATTTTCTTCCTCTTCGTACTTTTCCGAGTGAGTGCCAGACCGAGAACACCACGGTTGCAATGAACGTTCCGACGAAAAGGACTTAGAAGGAGCGCGACGTTTGTCAGTTCTTGAGAATGACGCCGGTACTTCCAGCCGCGAAGGTTACCGTGAATCCTAAAGTCTTGAGAATTGGAGTAGAGTCCTGCGGATTCCGTCCCCGCTAACGATAGCCATCGCTGAACTACTTGGACCGTAGAAATGTATGGAACGGTGAAACTACTGCACCAATGACAGCAAGATGGAACAGGGGGAAGGCAATCTCGTTTTCGCCAATTCTGCTGAGCATGGATGACATCTCCATAGAATTATAGCCACAGGCTCGACAATTGGAGGTGGTTTGAGCGGTGTGCTAAGCTTTGGTTGGCAGTCATCGCCTGCTTGACTGCCAAGTCGTGGAACTTCGGACTTCGTGCAACGAGGTCCCGCGAACCCCGCCAGGCCCGGAAGGGAGCAACGGTACCGGGTAAGCCGAGTGTGCCGCGGAGACTCCGAAGTTCCTCGAATTATTGACAGGTAGCACCGATCAGTCATCAGGATGCGGTTGGTGGCATGACTCGTCCGCCTGAACACTCCTAAGAAAACCTAGCCAAGTACGCTTGGGCGAGATCCTTCGAGCCGCAAAGCATCGGCTTTCAGGATGACCCAGGTGCGCGCAAGATGCGGGTAGCGCCTATCGGAGGAGCAATCTTTGCAGAAATCAAATACCGGCACACGACAAACTAGCCGTCGCGCTCCAAAGAGTTTTGACTTTTTCGGAGCGGACGCCGAAAATGCAAGACACCTATGACTTACCAAGTGATCGCACGGAAATGGCGACCGCAGACGTTTGCGGATCTCGTTGGACAAGAGCACGTAACGAACACGCTGGCGAACGCCATCAAGAATAATCGCGTCGCGCACGCCTACATCTTCTCTGGCGCGCGCGGCGTGGGAAAGACCACCGCAGCGCGCATCCTGGCGAAGGCCATGAATTGCGTGAACGGGCCCACCGCCGAACCCTGCGGTGTATGTGACGCCTGCAAGGAAATTGCCGCAGGACATTCCCTGGACGTCATCGAGATTGACGCGGCTTCCAATCGCGGTATCGACCAGATCCGCGAATTGCGCGAAATGGTCCGCTACGCCCCGGCGGCGTCCCGAAGCAAGGTGGTAATCCTCGACGAAGCGCACATGCTCACCGGCGAGGCATCCAACGCACTTCTGAAAACCCTCGAGGAACCGCCCGACCGGGTCATTTTCGTGATGGCCACGACGGAGCCGGAAAATCTGGAAGACACCATCCGCTCTCGGTCACAACATTTCCACTTTCGCGCTCTCACCTTCAACGAAATAACCAGCCGCCTGAAGTTCATCGCCGAAAAAGAGGATCTGCGAATTGACGATGGCGCGCTCTCGGTAATTGGCCGAATGGCGGAAGGCAGCATGCGCGACGCACTGTCGCTGCTGGAGCAGGCACGCGCGTATTGCGGCGACGACATCACCGATCTGGCGGTTCGGGAATTGCTGGGAGTTGTGCCCGAGGATTCCTTGCAGGAGTTGGTGGAAGCCATCTCCACGCAATCCGCCGAACGCGCGCTCGGACTTGTGCACACATTCCAAAAAGAAGGGCGCAACTTGCAACATTTTTGCCGTGAGGCGATTCGCCATATGCGGAATTTGCTCATTGCGCGCGTGTGCGGCGCGCATTCGGATTTGATCGCGGCAACACCCGACCAGAGACCCGGACTCGAGAAGGCCGCGGCTCTGTTCACAGAAGAAGACCTGACGCGGTTCTTTCAGATTCTGTTGCAAACCGATGACGATTTGCGCAGGAAGCCGGATCCGCGAGTGCATCTGGAGATGGGTTTATTGCGATTGGTAAACGCAGCGCGCTTGGCACCACTGGAAGAATTACTGGCGGAAGCGCGCGGAGGAACAGGTGGCGGAGCGGGTGGAACAAAGTCCGCATCGAAGAGCGCGGCACAGAGTTGCGCGCCGGCGCCGTCCTTCCCTGCCCGATCGGCATCTACAAGTGCGGTAAGTTCGTTCCTACCGTCCGCCACCGCACGCATCGAGGCCAAGCCGACCGCGATGGCAGCTTCGGTAAGCGGCGGAACAGCAACGGCTGCCGCGCCTGCGATGAAAGACATCGAGCCGCGGCCCGTACAAGCACGCGAAACAAAAACAGAACCCGAGGCGACCGGAATCGCCATCGAACAAATTGCAGAAATCAAATCCCTGCTGCAAGCACAGCAAAAATTTGCCGCCGAACTTCTGGAGCATGCTTCGCGCTGGGAGTTGGACGGCAGTGAGCTGCGCATCTGTTTTCGCCCGGAGCGCAGCACGTTCGCGGGATTGCTGGAAGGTCGCGAGACTCTGGAGAAGATTCGTGACGCTTCGGGCAAGGTACTAGGGCGCGCGGTTCGTGTATGTGCTAGACTCGAAAGAGGTGGGGCGAGAGAAGAAAATTCTTCGCGTCCCGCTTCGAATGGCGAATTGAGCACGCAGGAATTGCGCGCGCAGTTTGAAAACGATCCGATCGTGAAGTCCATGCTGCAGCGCTTCGGGGGAAGAATTTCGGAAGTAAAGCGGCAGTCAGAGGAGTAAGGTTCCGCCGCAAGGCGAACCTAAACGAATATGGAAGTAAACGCACTCCAACAGATGCTCTCGAGACTACGCCAGGTGCAGGAAGACCTGCAGAGGCAAGTGAACTCGGTGGCGGTGGAAGCTTCGGCCGGCGGTGGCATGGTTACGGTGAAGATGAACGGCCAGAAGCAAGTGCTGGAAGTGAAGATTGAGAAAGATGTGTTCGCCAGCAAGGACCACGAAATGTTGCAGGACCTGGTGCGAGCCGCGGTGAACGAAGCGTCGCGGCGTGTGGACGAAGAATTAGCCAACCAGATGAAGAGCATGGCGGGCGGTCTGCCCGGCATGGCAGGACTGAAGATCCCCGGATTATTCTGAGCCCGCGCAATCCTCTGCAAAATTGAACTCCAGCCGGCGGTAAAGCTGCGGTTGCGCGTCGACGCTTGCCCACTGACATTCTGTACATTCCCCAACTTGGTGTAACATTCCCCCCGGCAGCGCTCCCCCGGGAGTTCTTCCGCCCGGAAGACTTCGAGGATCAGGAGTTATCGGTGGCAGACAGTTTGATTCAGTTGAAACCCGAAGAGCGAGCGCATCGCCAAAATGCGGAGCGCGAACGGCAACTGGTACGCAGCGCCCCGGTCGCAATGATTGTCTCCAATCGGAAAACGCAGGAAATCGAATTGGCGAACGAGCGATTCGTGCGCCTGTTTGGGTACATCCTGGAAGACATTCCCGGGGTGAAGGACTGGTGGCTTGTCGCTTACCCCAACGAATCGTATCGCGAGCAGGTTAAGTCCGAATGGGGATCACTACTGGAAAAGATCTCCGACGATCTCGAGCGTGTTGAGAGGATGGAAGCGCGTGTGCGCTGCAAGGATGGGACTTCGCGAGACATTGAGTTCCACGTTTCCTGCTTCGGGGAATCTTATCTGGTCAGCTTCGTTGATCTGACGGAGCGAAAGCGTGCGGAGCAGGCGCTCAGAGAGAGCGAAGAGCGACTTCGACTAGCCGCGCAGGCCGGCAAGATGTACGCCTTTGAATGGGATGCCCTCTCAGACCGGGTTTCTCTTTCTGCCGAATCCTCTGACGTCCTGGGCTTTTCGTCGGAGCCCGGACACGGCACCGGCCAAGGATGGTTCGCGCGAGTCTGTCCACAAGACCGGGCGGACTTTCTAAGGTTACTCGAGGGACTCACCCCAACCAAGTCGACGTATCAAACTACCTATCGCATCCTAAGCCCGAGCGGGGGATTCATCTGGCTGGAGGAAAGTGGGCGAGCTACTTTCGATGCATCCAGTAAAATCGCGCGCGTAGTCGGCATGGTGGCTAACGTGACGGAGCGCAAAGCGGCGGAATTGGCGCTTCTGGAAAGCGAAGAACGATTCCGGCTGGCCGCCGAGGCGGGCCGGATGTACGCCTATGACTGGGATCCCGCAACAGACGTAGTCGTAAGAACCGCGGAATGCCGGAAAATTCTGGGAGACGGCGCGGCGCTGGTCACAACCCTTGAGAAGATCTGGTCGAAATTTCACGAGGCAGACTGCGAGCGAATCAGCACGGAAATGAAGAAGTTGTCTCCGAGCAACCCAACCACACGTGTTAGCTACCGTGCGACGAAAGTGGACGGTTCCGAGGTATGGCTGGAACAGAGCGTCCGCGCGATGTTCGATGCGAGCGGGAACCGAGTAAGGTTAATCGGCATGGTGGCGGATGTCACCCCGAGAAAGCACGCGGAGCGCGCCTTGGCTGCGGTTAGCGGAAAACTGATTGAGGCGCAGGAACAGGAGCGTCGCCGAATCGCCCGCGATCTCCACGATGACATTAACCAGCGTCTCGCTCTGCTCAGCATCGAGTTACAGAGATTGGCCGACCGGCCCCCCGACACGCATCAGGAATTGCGCAGACGGGCAGAGGAGTTGTGCCAGAGAGCATCGGAAATTTCCTCCGACGTTTCTGCTCTTACCCGCGAGTTGCACTCCCCAAAACTCGAGCTTCTGGGGATCGTACCGGCAATGCGCGGTTTTTGCGAAGAGTTGGCAAACCATCAGAGGGTGGAGATCAATTTCCGCTACGGCGAAATTCACAGCCGGTTACCACGCGATGTTTCCCTATGCCTATTTCGAATACTGCAGGAAGCATTGCGCAACGCGGTGAAGCACAGCGGCGTTCGGCGATTTGAGGCGTGCTTGCAGGAATTCCAGCACGAGATTCACTTATCGGTCCGCGATGAAGGAGTTGGATTCGATCCGGAACATGTAAGTCGCGGAGATGGACTGGGGCTGGTAAGCATGCGGGAGCGGGTAGGGTTGCTAAACGGAAAGATTGCCATCACCTCTAAACCAAAATGCGGCACGGAGATTGCCGTAAGGATCCCGCTCAGTTCTGCTGAGAACTGAGTGAGTAGGTAGTGATGGCGGATGGCACTTTGGTGTAGTCGCCAAAAAAGTTGCTTCTCGACTGGGCTTGAGTGGGTATACCCTGAACTTCTCTGCCCCAGAAAAGGTTCAAATTCTATGCCCACCTCACGCGTGCTGTTGGTCGAGGACTTTCACACCTTCCGACGAGCCATCCGCACGATGCTGGAGTCGTTTCCGGAATTCCAGGTTGTGGGAGAGGCAGCAGATGGCGACGAGGCGATCCAGTTGGCAGCAAAACTTCTACCTGACGTAATCCTTCTGGACATCAATCTCCCGAAGTTAAATGGTCTACAAGCCCTGCCACACATTCAAAATCTCTCGCCCTGGTCAAAAATTGTCCTTCTCACGCAGGAACCCTCTCCGGAAGTGGCGGAAGAGGCGCTGCGATTGGGCGCGCACGGATATGTGGTGAAGGTGGACGCGGGAAGTGAATTGCTGAGTGCGTTGGAAGCGGTAATACGGGATGAACTCTATTTGAGCAGGCAACTGAGCACACAATTGCATGGCGAGTGGGTGGATCGGCTGGGGAAGAAGTTGCATAATGCTCGGAAATCCGCGCAACTGGTGTCGGGAGGATCGCACGAGATGCACTCTAGGTGCACCCACGAGGCAGAGTACTACCAAAACGACAGGGATTTTCAGGCCAGTTTGCTGGCCTGCGTGAGTACGGCACTAAACGGTGGAGACGCAGCCATTGTTCTGATTACCGGGCAGCACCAGCAGGCGCTCTCCCGAGGATTGCAGGCGATGGGCGTGGCGACAGAGGAAGTACTCCGGAGTGGGCGATTGCAATTAGTAGATGCAGACACGATTATTTCTGGATATATGGGCGACGAGCTTCCCGATGAGACGCGAAGCCGCGCGGAAGTTCGTCAGCTTGTTGAATCTTCGGAAAAAGCCCGTGTCGGTGAACACTCACGAGTCTGCGTGTTTGGAGAGTGCGCTTCCCTGCTGTATGCCAAAGGCAAGGGAAAAGTAGTGCTGCAGTTGGAGCGCATCTGGGGGGACATGAGCAAAACGCACCGCATGTATCTTCGCTGCTGGTACCAGGTGAGCCAGCGGCAATTTCAAAGTGATAGCCATTTCTTCCAGGAAGTGGCTGAGATACATACAGCTATTCACTCTGCGTTCGTCTCGTGATTACGCGAAACAGTTGCGGTCATTGTTCTGCATAGTGACTAGTCAGCCACTCACGCAAAGGCACGACTCGGGAGCAAGTCTGAAGGACTTCCGGCGAACATTTGCGCGGATGAGTGCGCTTGTGCTACACCAGGAGCATGCCTGATTTTGCCGCTCCTGTTGAACGACTCATCGACGAATTGAAGCACTTGCCCGGCATCGGGCAGAAAACCGCACAACGTCTGGCGTTCTACCTCTTGCGCGCCACACCGGAAGAAGCCCTATCGCTGGCGGAGGCCATCCGCGACGCGAAAGAGAAGATTCGAACCTGTTCCACCTGTCATAACATCACCGACACGGATCCGTGTCTCTATTGCGTAGGACCTACACGCAACAAGCGAACGATATGCGTGGTCGAGGAGCCGCATAACATTCTGGCCATCGAAAAGACTCGTACCTTTAGCGGGATGTACCACGTCTTGGGGGGTTCGCTTTCTCCTTTGCAAGGGCGAGGACCCGATCAGCTGAATCTCAAGACCCTGATCGAACGCCTGAAGGGCGGTGCGGTGGAAGAGATCATTATCGCGACGAACCCGACTGCCGAGGGCGAAGCTACGGCAATCTATATTTCAAAGTTGCTGAAGCCGCTGGGAGTGCGCGTGACGCGTATCGGCGTCGGGATTCCGGTGGGCGCGGATTTGGAATATGCGGATGAAGTGACCATGTTGAAAGCGATGGAAGGGCGAAGAGAATTATAGAACAAGCAAAACCGACCCACATTTCGCCGCGAAATTTGGATGGACGAGCTCCGGAGCCGCGTGCCGGAGCTTTTTAGCAGGCAAAGCAGGGATGGGACTGATGGAACGACGGAGCTAGTACGTACAGAATGATTCTACCTCTAGGCAAGCAGTACAATTCAGGGTAGAGTTCTGTTCCCGCGGTGGAAGTCCCCGCCAAAACGCTGCCGTTTCCGCGGTAGCGGTTAGGAGCTGCGCTATGCCCGGGTTGGCGCACTACATGGCTCAGTATGACCATGAGCATAGTTCGGTCTGGAACAAGGTTCTGCACGGGATCGGCATTCCGTTGATCTTTGCAGGATTAATCCTGTTGGCGCTGCTCCGGTGGCGCTGGGGGATTGGTTGTTTTCTCGGTGGCTGGGTGCTGCTCTTCTTGGGGCACAGAATCGAAGGAAACAATCCGGCGTTTTTCCGGGGAGCTGTGTACTTAATGGTTGGACCGATCTGGGTGGCGAAGGAAATTTGGATGTTTGTGACCGGCAAGCGCTTCCCGGGAGGCCGAGTGAGTGAGCCGGTGAAGAAGTCCTGATTCACGCTATTATGCGACTTGGACGGAATACCAAAAAATCATGCAGAGAGAAGACCACGGCCCCGAGCTGTCTCCGCACATGGCCGATGAACCGGCAGATATGATGAACGAAGGCGCGGTGAACCCCAGCTCAGACTTGCGCAAGCGACGCAGCACGCGCATTGTTCAGGCGGTTCCGCTGAATGTAACAGGTGTGGATGCACTGGGACGTCCGTTCAATGAGCGGACATCAACGTTGATCATTAACTGCCACGGGTGCCGCTATCAATCCAAACACTACGTGTTGAAGAACATGTGGGTGAACCTGGAAGTTCCGCATCCGGAGCCGGGACATGCCCCACGGCGAGTCCGAGGCAAGGTGGCTTGGATCCAGAGGCCACGGACGGTCCGGCAATTATTTCAAGTGGCGCTGGAGCTGGAGACGGCGGGCAATGCCTGGGGTATCGCATTTCCTCCGGACGATTGGTTTGCCTTTCCACCCGCAGAGACATGTCTAGCGGCCGGCCCGGTCGCCGAGGAAATTCCAACTGGGTTGCTGGCAGCGACGGGTGGAGAATTGCCGGCAGCTCCCGGAGAAGTCGAATTAGGAGGCGCGCCCGACAATTTGCGAGTCTTCCCTGCCCCCGGTAGCGCGACGGATGCTTCGCTGCAACTGGCCCGGCAGGTAGCAAGGTTGCTAGCGGAGGCGAAGCAACAGATTCAAGCGGCGGCCCGGGAGTCGGCTGTGCAGGCTGTGTCTGCGGAGCGCCGCGTCACCTTTGAGCAGTGGGATCAGAAGTATGCGGCGTTTCGTGAAGAAGTAGCGCGAGAAACGGCGCATGCCATCGAGACGATCCAGGGAGAATCCGCCACGCGCGCGCGAGTAGCGCAAGAAGCCGCGGCCGAAGCGTTAAAACTCGAGTTACCGCGCTGGCTGGCGCCTCAGCTGGAACAGCTGACCCACGAACTGACCGCACATCTAGCGAGAGAAGGCGCGATTCAGCGGGATCAACACGAAAAGCAGTTATCCAATGCGCAAGAAACGCTCGAGACCCTGTGCCATCAGGCGGAAGAAGCTGCCGCGAAATTGCGGACGCAGGCGGAGGTCGCAGAGTCGCAAGTTGCCGAGAAGATTGAAGCAACGGCGCGCCGCTTCGAAGAAGAAGCCCGGAAGCGCGAAGAGTCGGCGGGCAATCAACATGCGGCCCTGACCGCCGGACTCAATCAGATCCGGGAGCACCTGAGTAGCTCCCTGGCAGAAGCGCAGACTTTGCTCCGCGAACAGTTAGCTCGCGAACTGGAGCCGGCAAAGTCCAACCTGCTGGGCCAGGCGGAAAGCAGCCTGCGCGAGCAGCACCAGAGAGCCGCAGAAGAGTTGCAGGATAAAGCGCAAACTCTGCGCCGGGAAATCCTGGACGAGGGGCAGAGGCAAACTGTAGCTGTAAGCGAGGCGCTGGAAGCGCGGTCAAAACAACTGGAAGAAACCCTGGCCCGCGCAAATCAGGCAACGGAACGACTGGAACAATATGCCGGACGCATTGAGACGGTGCAGCAGCAGGCGATCAGCGGATTCCAGGCTCAATTGGACGACGTGCTGACACTCCACCGCAATGAGTTGCACCGCCAGTCTGGCAATCTTTTCGAGGAAATTCACAAGCGAATTCAAAGCAGCTTCGAAACGGCAAACAGCCAGGCACTCCAGAGATTTGAAGAGCAAATTGCCTCCATGGTCAGTCCTCATGTGCGGCAGGCAGAAGAGGCTGTGCACCGATTGGCCGGTGGGCGGTCACTGTTGGATGCCGCGTTGACCATGCAACAGGATCGCATCCGCGCCACCGCGGACGATGCCTTTGCGGAATCCATGGCGCGCTTTCGAGAAAACCTCGGGAGCGTGGAACAGTTACTGAGCGAATCGGCGCAGACGATCACGGCGCGGAATCTGGAAGAGTTGGAGAACCGGACGATCGATGTAACGCACCACGCCATGGAAGAGATGTTCAAGTCCGCTGAGTGGTACGAAAAGAAGGCCCAAACGCAATTGCAATCCGTCACCGAAAAGCTTGTGGAACAGTCCGGAAACCAGTTGCGGGAGAAGGCCGGCGAGATTTCCGGCATATTCGCGACGGAATTGAACCAGTCCAGCCACGCTTACCTTGGACAAACACACCGGCAAATCGAAGAGACGGTGCAGGATGCGTTTGAACGAGTGAGGTTGCTCTTTGCGGAGGCCGCGGACACGACTTCGGCGGCGTTTACCGACGAGATCCAGCGAAATGCCCGCCAGGAGCTGGAAGGCTTCACGGAATTGATGAATAAGTCCGTGGAACTCTCGCGCGAGCGCCTGGATGCAACGCGAGAACAAATCAGCCAGCGAGTCACCGCCGAGCAGGAGGAATTTCTGCGGCGCTTTCACGCTGGAATTACGGGCGCCGTCGAGAACAGCCTGAAACAGGCTCAGGAAGAAGTCCGTGCAAGTTTCGCTTCCCTGCTGGAGTCCTGGAAAACCATGAGCGAAGAAAAGCGTGCGGAATTGCGCGAAACGTTCGGCAAGATCAGCGACGAAGCGGCGACGGGTTACCGCGACCGGCTGGAGAATATATCCAATTCCTGGATGGTGGCAACCGTGGCGACACTCGATCATCAATCTCGAGACGTGATAGCTAAGATCGCCACAACGGCGGAAGAGCGGTTGCGGGAAGCGTCGGCGGAAGTCTTTGCGCGCTTCGGAGACACGCTGCGGGAGCGGCTGCAGCAGATCGCCCTGGGATTCGATTCCGGCAAGAACACGCCCAAGTCGTAGAGAAACATACCGACAGGATCTTCGCAGTCGCCGCCTGTCCAGCCGTCGGTCCGCGTTGGCGCCGAGGCGCCGTAGCCCTGTATAATTCACCGGATTGACTATGGCCAACCGGGCTTACTTGCGCGTAAGGACGCGCGATTTCAGTGCGCAAACGATGATCGCGGAATTGGCGCGATTCCTGACGACCGCACCAATCACTGAATCGGGCGCGGGATTCCGACAATTGATTGTGCAACCCGTCGACAACACGGAGACCCCGATCGCGGAGTGGGACTTGAAAATTGGGACCTTCGGGCCGGCCGAGGTAGCCGCGCTGGCGGCACAGAATTTCGCCGCGGACACCGCGTATATCGTGGACGCGAAATGGGATTTGTGGAACTTCGACATTGAAACAATGAAGTGGAGGCAGGAACCAATGCCGCTGGAGATCGTGTGTCAGGGCCCGCTGTACGACGATGGAATTGCCGCCAGTACGGGCCATTTTGTGGTGGACCTGGGATTCGAGCATCTCTTCACCGGGCATGCGGGGTTGTTGGCGCCAGGCGCAGCGAAAAACCCGTTTGATACTTCCGATCACCCGCTGGAGGAGACCTTTCGGGCCTGGATGAGCAGCGGAGAAAACCTGAAGCAATATCACCAGAAAACAAAAGATAACATCCAAAAGCTGTTCCGCTGGGTAGAGGCGATTGAAGCGGCATTGCCTGTGGAACGAAGCGAATTGTGGAGCGAAGGAGAAGACAATTTTGAGGCGCGGCTCGATGCGATTCTGGCGCAGAGGTAGCGTGATGCTGGTGGCGGTGGCCTGCGGAATGGCGAGCGCGCAGGCTCCGCATCCTAAACCGGCGGCCAATAAAACAGCTACGAAGAAAGCGAATGAGTTGACTTTGGCTGGATTGCGGCCGGGGCAGGATACGCTCGCCAAGGCGATCCGCCTCAATGGAAAGCCTATTAGTCCACAGCGCGATCCGGACGGCTCTTCATGGGAGGACATCTGTAAATGGCGGACCCTTACCATCGACGCCGATCGATCGGGAAAAATCCAGACTCTGCGGTTGAATCAACACAATCAACAGGTAGTCGCGCAATGTTTAGAGGTGAAGCATGACTCGTGGCGAACCGGTCGCGGCCTGTCGTTGGGAGATCCGCCCGAACGCGTTGTGGAATTGTACGGAGAGCCAGATTCAAGGAGTCCTAGCACGAAGGACCAGCAGTCGCTAGAATTGATGTATTACGCATTCGATTGGGCTGGAGCGGACGTTCCACAAGTCATGGAAGTGGTATGCACGAAGGAAGAGAATGGGCATCCGCCAAGGGTCGTTGAGATAACTCTGGCGGCGCCGAGTCTCTGAGGAAGCGGCGTGCAGTCCGAATTCGTGATTACACCCGCCCGTGCGGTACGTCTATCTTAGGAAAGGATCTGAATGAATCGCCCCCTGGTCGCTGTAGTGACGCTCACATTGGTGCTGGGCGGATGTGGGTCTGAAGCACCCAAGCCCACCGTGGAAGCCGAGAAAAAGCCCGAAGCTCCGGCGATCCCCGCCGAGGTCCAGGACGTCGCCAAGAAATTGCTGGGAAGTGATGCCGAGGTGCTGCTGTATGGCGACCTGGCGAAGAATGGAAAGCAAGAGTTGCTGGCGGCGAACGTGGTCCCAAACACGCCAAAGAGCGTGGTCGCCGGAACGGTCGTGACGCGCGCGGTGGTGGCTGAGAATGATGACGGAAAATGGATCGAATTGATGCGCGCCGACGAGTACCTGAAAAACTCAAAAGGATTCCTGGCGCTGACACCCTTGCAGGCGGTCACAGGTTGGAAGCTGCAGTATGAAGACAGCGCTGAGAAAGGGATGTCGTTGTACTTCACGCCGGTGAAAGCTGGTTCGAGCGAACGAACCCTGCCCATTGCCGTGAAATGGAACCCTGCGACGAAGCGTTATCAATCGATGGATCAGTCTTATCAACACTTTCTGGGGGAAGCCGCGACGCTTGAAAACCCGAGGTCGACTCTGCGATGAGCACAGCGGCAACAGCTCTGCGCACGAGTGCGGCGAACCAGGCGAAAAAATCGACTTGGGAGAATCTCCGCGGGCTGGTGCCTTATCTGGGGCGATATAAGGGCGCGATTGCCCTGGGTCTGCTGACTCTGGCGCTGATGGGAATCATCGGCAACGTGGTGCCTCTGGCAACCGGAATCATTACCGATACATTGGCGGGAAGTCCAAGACCATTTTCTCACCCAATGCACGGAGTTGCTGGGGCAGTCGGATCCGATTGGTTGGGCGACCTGGTTCCTTATTACGAAGCCAACAGCCGGCGAACATTGGGATTCTATTGTCTGGTGATGGTTGTGTGCATTGGACTGAAGGGAGTGATGTCGTTCGCGACGCGCTGGATTTTGATTGGAATTTCGCGCGACATCGAGTTCGACATTCGCAGCGATTTGTTGGACAAGCTTCTGGTGATGGAGCCGGAATTTTATGTGCGCAACCGCACGGGCGAGTTGATGTCTCGCGCGACGAACGACTTAAATGCGGTGCGCATGGTGCTGGGCCCGGGAATCATGTACAGCGGTACGACCATCGTGACCATGGTGCTGGCGATCGCATTGATGGTGCGGCTGTCGTTCTCGCTTACCTTGTGGGTCTTGCTGCCCGTTCCAGTGGTCGCCGTGGCGGTATGGTACTTCGGGCAAGTAATTCACCGGCTGTATGAAAAGATTCAGGAATCGTTGGCAACTCTCTCAGCAAGAGTACAGGAAAATCTCTCCGGCGTGCGAGTTATCCGCGCGTACGCGCAGGAAAGCGCGGAAATGAAAGCGTTCGATGGGCCGAACAAAGAATACGTCGCGCGAAACGTACAGCTGATCCGGACGTGGAGCATGTTCATGCCATCGCTGCAGGCCATGATCGGTACAACGTTTCTGATCGTGCTGTGGCAGGGCGGATATCGTTTTCTGCACGGGCAGATGTCACTGGGCGCGCTGATCACGTTCAATACCTACCTGGGATTTCTGGTGTGGCCGATGATCGCGCTCGGCTGGGTAACCAATATATTTCAACGAGGCGCGGCTTCGATGGGCCGCCTGAATTACATCCTTGCCGCCAAACCGCACATCGATGACCGCAGCGCCAAGCTTGCGGTCGGAACGAAAATTGAAGGAAGAATTGAGTTTCGCAATCTGACGTTCACGTATCCTACGACAATCTCTGGCAACGGTACGGGTGCCGGGAACGGGCAAGACATGGAAGCCCGGCCGGTACTGAAAAACATAAACTTGAAAATACCGGCGGGATCGACTCTGGCAATTGTGGGACCGACAGGAAGCGGAAAAACAACGTTGGCGGCACTGATCGCAAGATTGTGGGAAGCCCCGGACGACGAGATCCTGATCGACGGGCATCCCATCGGCGAGTGGCCGTTGGAGACGCTGCGGCGGGCGATCGGCTACGTGCCTCAGGATACCTACCTATTCAGCGAAACTGTGGGAGAGAATATCTCGTTTGGATTACCAGACCACGATCCGGCCCGGGTGAGTGAGGCGGCCGACATTGCCGACCTGCACGGTGACGTCGAAGGTTTTGCCAAGAAATACGAAACGATGGTGGGCGAGCGAGGGATCACGCTGTCTGGAGGACAGAAACAGCGGTCGGCGATTGCCCGCGCGGTGGTGCGCGACCCCAGGATCTTAATTCTGGACGATTCTCTTTCCGCGGTGGACACGCAGACCGAAGAGCGGATCCTGGGCCGCCTGCGCAATGTGATGAACGGACGAACAACAATTCTAATTGCACACCGGACTTCCACAGTGCGGGACGCAGACCAGATCGTGGTGTTGAAAGACGGGGAAATTATCGAGCGGGGCACCCATGATGAACTGCTAGAGCGCGGTGGGTATTATGCGGATCTGTACCAGAAACAGTTGCTGGAAGAGGAACTTGAGCGGGCATGAGCAACGGGCACGAAGAAGAAGCACTCGGTAAAGCCTACGACTCGCGGCTGATGAAACGGCTGCTCGAGTACCTGCGGCCGTACCGTATGCGGGTAATTCTCGCGTTGGCGCTGGTGGCGGTGGTGACGCCGCTCGAACTGGCTCCACCGATTTTGTTCCAACGCGTGATCGATGGATACCTGGTACCCGGCGCGAGCGCGGCCATTCCGATGCTCAAGGCATGGCATGGCGTCATGTTCATCAGCGTGTTCTACCTCGGCGTGCTGATTTTCGATTTTCTGGCACAGTATATTCAGATTCGCATCATGCAGCGCGTCGGTCAGCAGACCATGTACGACATGCGGACGGAAATCTTCGGGCACCTGCAACGGCTGCCCATGAGCTATTTCGACCGCAATCCCGTGGGTCGGTTGATGACACGAGTGACCACCGACGTGGACGCGCTGAATGACCTGTTCGCTGCAGGCGTAGTCACGATGATCAACGACTTCTTCCTGCTGGCGGTCATGGCCGGGGTGCTGTTCTGGATCGACAAGAAATTGGCGTTGGATACTTTGCTGGTTCTCCCGCTTATTCTTGTCGTGACGCTGATCTTCCGAAAATACGTCCGGGAGGCAAACCGGAAAATCCGCACAGCCATCGCTCGAATCAATTCCTTCCTGCAGGAATATATTTCCGGTATGAGCGTGGTTCAGCTCTTCAACCGGGAGATGAAGGCGCGGGAGGAGTTTGCGAAGCGCAACAAGGACAACATGCTGGCCTGGCGCGACGCCATTCTAGCGTACGCGCTGTTTTACCCGGCGGTGGAATTCCTGAGCTTTGCGACGATCGCGCTGATCTACTGGTCGGGCGGGAATCGCATCCTGGGGAATGAACTGACGCTGGGTGTTTTGATCGCGTTCACGATGTTCGCGCAACGATTTTTCCGCCCCATTCAGGACTTGAGCGAGAAGTTCAACATCCTACAATCGGCGATGGCGGCTTCCGAACGCATTTTCAAGTTGCTCGATGAACCAATCACCATCGAGACGAATCCGAACGCGCAGAAACTGGCAAACCCGCGCGGAGAAATCGAGTTCCGCAATGTGTGGTTTTCGTATAGAAGCGTGGAAGACCCGAAAGACGAGGACTGGGTACTGCGCGATGTCTCATTCCGCGTAGAGCCAGGGCAGACGTTCGCGATTGTCGGGCATACCGGCGCGGGTAAAACAACGCTGATCTCGCTGCTACTACGCTTCTACGATATTCAGCGTGGGCAGATTCTGCTGGATGGCATCGACATACGCCTGCTCGATCTGCAGGAACTGCGAAAGAACTTCGGCATTGTACTGCAGGATCCATTTCTGTTCACCGGCACGCTGGAAACGAACGTGCGGCTGGGAACGCCGGGGATCACGCGGGAAGCGGTGGAGGACGCGTTGCAAGAAGTTGGTCTTGGCGAATACGTGAAGGCGATGCCGCAGGGACTGGCAAGCGAAGTGAACGAGCGCGGCTCAACCTTATCGGTTGGACAACGGCAACTGATTAGTTTCGCACGGGCGCTGGCCCACAATCCGCGATTTTTGATTCTGGATGAAGCGACTTCAAGCGTCGACACGAAAACCGAGTTGCAAATCCGCGAGGCGCTGGACCGTCTGCTGTCGGGAAGAACGGCGCTGGTAATCGCTCACCGTTTGAGCACAATTCAACATGCCGATCGTATTCTGGTATTCCACAAGGGCCGCTTGAGGGAACAGGGCGCGCACCAGCAACTTCTGGTACAACGCGGGATTTACTACCGCCTTTATCAGCTGCAATATAAGGAGCAGGAACTGCACGATGCGAACGGAAACCACCGTGCAGCGGGGACGACTCCCTTCCCGGCGCCATTGCCTGCGAGCGATTAGGCACCAATTTCAAAATGCCATCCATTCCCATCCTTCTTTCAGCCGGGGAAGCTTCTGGAGACATGTATGCTGCGCATTTGGCAAAGGCGCTGAACGCACGCATGGACGTTCAGATTTTCGGCATGGGCGGCCCGCAGATGCGGGAAGCTGGAGTAGAAATCATTACGGATTATTCCGAAGTCGCCGTCGTCGGCATCACGGAAATCCTGAAGCACTTGCCTTCCCTGCGAAAAGCAATGGAACGGATCGTCTTGGAAGCCGAGAAACGAAAGCCGGCGCTAGCGATCCTGACCGATTTCCCCGGATTTCATTTGCGCCTGGCGCGCAAGCTGCAACCGCGCGGAATTCCGAATGTGTACTATATTTGCCCGCAATTCTGGGCATGGCGCCCTTGGCGGACGAAGTTGATCCGGCGTCGATTTGTAAAAGCGCTGTGTATCTTTCCCTTTGAGGAGAAGTTCTTTCGCGAAGCTGGTGTGGCTGCGGAATTTATCGGACACCCGCTGGTAGGTGCGCTGCAAACCACACAAGATCGCAAGCAGTTTTGCGAGACGCATGCTTTGCACCCGGGAAGGACGCTGGTAACAATTCTGCCGGGCAGTCGCGCTGGTGAGCTGGCGCATCACCTTCCAGTACTCCAGGAATCTTGCGCGCGAATCAACGCAAAAAAGGCGGCGCAGTTTGTAGTGGCTGCAGCGCATCCGAGGATCGCTGAACAGCTAAGAACCGGTTGGGCAGCAGGGCTCACGCTTCGCGTGGTCGAAGGTGAAACGTACAACGCGCTGGCCGCCGCGGATGCCGCGATCGTGTCCAGTGGGACGGCGACGGTCGAAGCGGCACTACTGAATGTACCGATGGTGGTGGTCTACCGGGTGTCACAGCTGACGGCAACGCTGGCGAAACCGCTGGTGCGAACGCCGTACTTCGCGATGGTGAATCTGATCGCGGAGAAAGAGGTGGTGCCGGAGCTGGTACAGGACGATTTTACGCCCGAAAAAGTAGCTACCGAGACCCTAAAACTACTGCAAGACCCCAACGCGCGCGCAGTCCAGAGAGATGGCCTGGAGCAAGTACGTAAGCGGCTGGGCCCCCCGGGGGCCGTGGAACGAGCGGCGGAGGCCATAATGAGCTTGATGGGCAGAGGCGCTGGCAACGATTCATGAGCCATTGTTATCCTATATATAGTTCCCACAAAGGTGCTCCCGAAAGGAATGCGATGACGCGACGGCGAAAGGTATGGGCTGGGCTAATGCCAGCCATGCTCCTATTGACGGCCATTGCCGGAGTGCGGACGGAAGCGCAGGAGCCGCACGGGCCCAGCTTTCTTGCCGAAAAATATGAAGTTTCGACGTATGTGGACACGGCATCGCAAGGCATCAACTCCATAGCGAAGGTGGAATTCCGGGCGCAGGAAGTGTCGCAGAACGTGCGCGTGGAATTACATGAGAATTTGGACGTGAAGGAAGTAAAAGGATCGGACGGGAAACCTCTGCAGTTTCAGCGAGAAAATGACAACCCTCTGTTTGTGTCGGTGACGCTGCCGCAGCCGGTGGGCGCGGGGAAAACGGTGGTGCTGACATTCACCTATGGTGGATTCCTGGCCAACGAAGAGAACAGTCCCGTGCCGAATGTGCGGGTGGCTTCGGTGACGAAAGATTGGGTCTATTTGCTACTGCCCTCGCGCTGGTTTCCTCTGACGAACTTTCCCTCCAACCGCTACACAGCCACGTTCCGGATCAATGTGCCCGATACCCTGGCCGTGGCCGGGACGGGGAAGGCGGAAGCGCCTCAGCCCATGAAGCCGAAGTCGCCGGTGGAAGGAGACCGGCTAATGTACGTCTTCCATTGCGACCAGCCCGAGCCTAGCGGATCGTTCGTGGCGGGTCCGTTGCAGCTAAATCCAAAGCAGGCGGAGGGTATTGACGTGGGGGTGTACGCGCCGCGAGCCGACTCGGGACGGGCACAGGAATTCGCGAACGTGGTGGCTCACCAGGAGATTGTCTTTTCAGATATGTTCGGGTCGCTGCCAGATCCAAACATGACCGTGATTCAATTGCCCAACGGAACGCTGCGTGATTTTGCAGCGCCGGGAGTAGTGATGCTGAGCCAGCGGGCCTGGGATCCTAAGGGCAGCGATCGAGCGATGAGCCGGCTGGTGGCAACGCAATGGTGGGGCATTCAGGTGTTGCCGGCGTCGTCAGGGGATGTGTGGATCACCGACGGACTGGCAAGGTATTGCGAAGAATTGTATGCGGAGCAAGCTTTTGGAAAAGAAGCCGGGCTGAAGACGATCGATGACTTTGCCGTCGGCGCACTGATGTATGAAGGATCAGTGCCGGTGGCGCAAGCGGCCAGGCTGGTTCCTTATTCAAGCGAATATCGATCCGTGGTGCTGAACAAGGGCGCGATGCTGTTTCACATGCTGCGCGTGCAGATGGGAGATCTGAATTTTAAATCACTGTTGCACGGTTTCTACGCCAAGTACCAAGGTAAGACCGCAACGATTCAGGACTTCGAAGCGATGGCGATCGCCACCGCGAATGCGGCTGCAAAACCAAACGAAGGACCTCCCAATCTGGAGGGATATTTCGCGCAGTGGCTGAATTCCACCGGGATTCCCGAATTTTCACTGGAATATGTGGTGTACCGGACTCGCAAGGGATTTCGCGTGGTGGGCAAGGTGCACCAGCCACTGGACACCTTTCACATGCCCATGCAAATCCGCATCGACACGGAAGGAAATCCCGAGACCAAGTGGATTGATGTAACGGGGATGGACTCCGACTTCATGGTGGAGACGTTTGGTCGGCCGAAGCCGGGCGGCATCAAGGTGGATCCAAATAACTTCGTGCTGAAAAGCACGCCGAACTTGCGGGCGCGGGCTGCCATTGCACGCGGCGAAGAACTGGCGGAAGCGGGCAAGTACTACGACGCGATATTGCAGTATCAGAAAGCGCTTTCGATCCAGCCGAATCGGACGCTAGCTAATTTCAGAATGGGCGAGGCGTTCTTTTATCAAAAGAATTATCAAGCTTCGGCAAACGCGTTCCGCGAATCGCTGGCGACGGTGCCGGAACCTTCCGAGAAGTGGACCGAAGTCTGGAGCCACATTTATCTTGGCAAGATTTTTGATCTGTTGGGACAGCGGGAACGTGCCCTGAACGAATACAGCAAGGCCCGCGCTACCAACGACAACACCGGCGGCGCGCAAGATGTTGTCGAGACACTGGTAAAGAAACCGTACACCGAAGCGGGAATGCCGCCGATTACACCTTCGACTAAGACAGACGCCACACAACAGAAGAAGCAGGCGGACGTGCCGCCACCGGCATCGGGTGACAAGCCAACGTTTAAGAAGCCAGCGCCTCCTAGTCCGTAGTGCCGGGTCTCATTACGAACTGGAACTGAGAATTCGGAGTCGCTTGCGGACCTGTGGGTGCAGGTGAACATGAAGGCTAGCCCCTCCGCTTTTTTCCATGCGTATTGACTCCATGGGGCTTACGTTTTCAGAAAAAGAGTTTAGCATCAACACTCCCAGAAGGACCTCTGAGGCCTTCATTCTGAAGGGGTTACGGGATTGCCTGCAGGCAGTTCGAGCCGTATTGGCGAGTTTATTGTTTAAGACACCAGAATCCGCCAGGAGAATAGAACTCAGCAGTACTTAGTTAGCTGTCAAGATATCTTATCCTTTATCACCTATCACCGCCACGGAGATGTTAGCGCCGCCACGCACGGGCGGCTGAAGTTCTTAACTGGTCTGTGTGACGGCACCGGTTTTGAGGTCGTAGACCGCACCGATGACTTTTACTTTTCCTTCCTTAACGCGAGGACCAAGGATCGGTTGGAGCCCGTCCAGCCGAACGACTCCATTTTTGACATTTTGAATAATGGCGTTTTCCAAAGGGTCGCCAGGTTGTCCTCTGCTTTGGAGAACCGCGGGCTTTATCAGTTCGACCAAGCCATTGATGGCCCCAGGGAGGGAATCTCTGGCGTCGATGTGCTGGATGGCGGCCTTGACGGCGCCACAATTGGAATGGCCGAGGACGACGACGAGGGGAACGTTAAGTTCAGCAACGGCGTATTCCGTGCTGCCCTTCACAGTGACTCCGGTGCCGTCAACCACGTTTCCGGCAACACGGACGACGAAGAGATCGCCCACGCCAACGTCGAAGAGAATTTCGGGGGATACGCGCGAATCGGAACAGCTGATGATGACGGCTTCGGGATACTGAGCTTTCGCAAGAGGGCTGAAATCCGTCGGACTGCGGCGAGGGTTGAGAAGCTGGCCCTTCACGAAGCGTTCATTGCCCGCGAGGAGGTCGCGAAGCACTTGATCGGGTGTGAGAAGTTTGGGCTTTGCATCAGCGACGGCGGATTGCTGAGCGGCGATAGACAAATGAGGATGCGCTAGAGTGAAACCGGCAGCGGCGGCGAGGCGGCAAAAATCGCGGCGGGAAGTTTTCGGACAGGTGCGCATGATGGTCTCCTCCAAAGGCGAGTATTGTACACGACGGATGCCAAAATGCGCGTTAGGAAAAGATGCGTACACACGAAAATTCAGAACCGCCGTGAGAATCCGTTCAAACCGAGAGCTAGTAGAAGAGTCAAAGAGGTGGATTAAGAAGGCTCGGCTGCATGGAACGAGGCGGGAGGCTTCAGAGAGGGGCGAGTCCGGTGAGGCCAGCGGCGGGGACGTTCTTTTGCTGAACCAGGACGCGGAAGCGTTCACCCATGCCTTCTGGGAAGATCAGAGTTTTAAGCTGAAGGCGAGCGCGGACCCGATCAGCCTCGTCCATACCGTCGTCGTAGAGATCCGCGAAATCGTTTCCCTTTCCGAGCGCGAGCAAAAAAGCAGTTTGCGTGACGAGGCCGAGAGACTCCAGGCTGTGCCGCTGGCCCCAAAGTCGCAGGGCGGTGAAATTGACATGCGCTGTCAGGTCCTGCTCGCCGGGAGCGGCGTAGAAATCCTCGCTGGTGCGGTGATTAGCATACGCGAGGACGGTGCCCGCCATGTGGTGGGAGTCGAACAGGTCGGCAGCCTCATGGCCATAGTCGATGGTGAGAACAAATCCGCGCTCGAGGCGTCGAGCAATCTCGGTGATCCAGTCGCAACATTCCAAGCCCGCTTCGGCCTGCTGTCCGTCTTCGAGCGAGATTTGCTGAGTAGCGAAATATTCGCTGATGGCGCAGGTCGAAAGCGGCCCCGGCAGATCGGAGAATCGCGCTCCATCACAGGCAACGAAGAATTCACTGAGCGAGTTCTGTTGCCGGACGACACGATGGATGGGCAGAGCGTCGAGAAGTTCGTTGGAGAACAGGCAACCCGCCGGAATGTGCCCCGGAATTTCAATCGATGGGCTGCACTTCCCTTCTTGAACAAAACGAGCGAGACGGGTCGCGAGCTGAGCGCAGCGGTAAGGCGAGCGTTCCACGGTAACGTAGCGAACCGAGTGATAGAATTCAGGCAATTTTGCCTTGGCAAATTCCAGGATATGGCTGGCGAGACGGCCAACCCCGGCGCCGGCTTCGACTAAGAGAAACTCCTTGGGACGATCGAGTTTTTGCCACATTTCAGCGAACTGCCGGGCGAGCAGGCGGCCGAAGATGGGATGCACATCGACGCTGGTGTAGTAGTCGGCGAAGCGTTTCGATTCGCCGCGGCTGTAATAGCCATGTACAGGATGGTAGAGACACTCGCGCATGTACTCGGCGAAAGTGATAGGGCCGAAGCGACGGATGCGTTCCGCGAGGAGGGCCGCGAGCGGATTCACGCAGAAACGGCTCCCGCGGCGAGGTCTTTCTGAAGTTGCTGCCAGATGAGCTGAAACACGTCGTACGCAGCGGAATCGAAGAGGACGAAATAGACCGTTTCGAGAGACGTGCCGGCCTTCAAATGCTTGATGGTTTCGGCGAGCATGATTCGCGCGCACTCGTCGATGGGAAAACCAGAGACGCCGGTGCCGACGGCGGGAAAGGCGATGGTTTTGAATCTGCGCTCGGCTGCGATACGAAGGGAATGGGCGGTGGAAGTGCGGAGAGTTTTGGCAGTGGTTGCCGTACCGCTAAGGCTCATGCTGGCGGCGTGAATGACGAAGCGGGCTTTGAGATTTCCACCCGAGGTGATCGCGGCATAGCCGACCGGGATACTGCCGAATTCGTCGCACTCGCGCTGAATCTCATCTCCACCCTTGCGGCGAATGGCACCGGCAACACCGCCGCCGAGGAGGAGATCGTTGTTGGCGGCGTTCACGATGGCGTCGACGTCCATGTCGGTGAGGTCGCCCTGCTGGATGATGATGCGATCGGAGAGAGGTGCCATCGGGGGATATTGTAGACCAGATGGGACGGGCGGGAGCAGGTTTACATGCGAAAGAGGCGGATCGAGTCTTGAGAATGTTGAGAGCAAGCCCCGATCCCTCCAGTTCGAGCCAGCAAATTGCGCTGGGTCTGCGACATCCGCACGAGCCAGGGCTGCACCTCGAAGTTATTTTGGAGTATGGGAGGAATAGTCGTACACGCCGCGGCCGACCTTACGGCCGAGACGGCCTTCCCGCACATATTGGCGGAAGAGCGCGTTGGGGCGGTACTTTTCACCGAGGGTTGCGTGGAGATATTCGAGGATTTTGAGGCGGACGTCTAGACCGACGAGATCGACCATTTCGAACGGACCCATGGGATGGTTGAGTCCGAGTTTGATGGCTTTGTCTATATCGGAGGCCGAGGCTGTGCCCGCTTCGAGCATGGCGAAGGCCTCATTGCCGATCAGCGCGTTGATGCGCGAAGTAATGAAGCCGGGAGCCTCGTTCACGATGACGGTTTCTTTGTGCATGCGGTGAGCAACGGCCACGCAGGTGGTGACCGTCTCGTCAGAGGTGTGCTCGGTACGGATGATTTCGACAAGGCGCATCTTGGGTACCGGATTGAAGAAGTGCATACCGATACAGCGTTCGCGACTGAGGATCGTGCCGGTAAAATCGCTGATGGCGAGCGACGAGGTGTTGCTGGCAAAGATCGAACTGGGCTTGGCGAGTTTATCGAAGAGGGCGAAGAGGGCGTGCTTCGTCTGCAATTCTTCGGGAACAGCTTCGAGGATAAGGTCGGCATCGCAGATGGCTTCTTCGACAAGCAGAGACCGGGAGATGCGGGCGAGCGCGGCATCGCGTACGGCGGGCTCGACCTTTCCGCGTTTCACGCCTTCTTCGAAGGCTTCGCGTATCCATGCCAGAGCTTTGGCGAGGGTTACTTCTGAGACGTCTTCGAGGACGGTCTGAAAGCCGCCCAGAGCGGAGGCGTAGGCGATGCCCCGCCCCATGGTGCCCGCGCCAATGACGGCAATTTTGTTCACGTTCATGCAATTCTCCCAACGAGAAATCAGAAGCCGAGCTTGCGGTAGGCGGCCTCGTCGAAACCGACAATGATCTGCGAACCGCGAATGAGAAGCGGCCGGCGGATGAGATTGGGATTCTCGGCCATCAGTTTCAGGGCTTGGGCACGAGCGGGAGGATGTTTAGCCATGTTGCGGGTGCGATAGAGTTCATTGCGTGTGTTGAGAAACACCGTGTGATCCCGCGTGCCGATGAGTTGATCGAGTTCGGAAGCCGAGAGGCGCTGTTTGTCGAGGTCGCGCGAATCGAAGTCAATTTTGTATTCGAGCAAGAGACCTCTTGCTTTGCGGCAGGTGGTTCAAGTGGGTTTCTGGTAGAACACAATTTTACCCGGCGACATTTCTACTCCTCAATTTGGCGAAATTAGTATCGGGGGACCTTGGGATCAACATCGAGGGACCAGCGGTCGATGCCGCCTGCCATGGACTTGGCGGATTTGACGCCCTGGTGGCGAAGCCAGTTGGCGACATCGAGGCTACGCATGCCATGATGACAGAAGCAGATCACGTCGTCGTCAGTGTCGAGTTTCTGGAGATTGGCGGGAATGGAGCCCATGGGAATGAAGACGGCGCCATCGATATGGCACAGGGTGTGTTCGTGGGGCTCGCGGACGTCAACGAGGAGGAATGTGTCTCCGCGGTCGAGGCGCTGTTTTACTTCACGGGCAGAAATTTCGAGGTCGTTCATGCATGCTCCAAGAAAGAGATTTAGGGAACCAAGCTTCCCGTTACTGCTCGCCGGCTAAGAGGCCGCCGAGAATGGCGAACATCATGAAAATCATGATGCCGACGACAAGGCAACCAAGAACGAGACCGAAGAGTCTGCCTGCACCAAATTTGGCCACGACATTGTACCCGATTATTGGATGGCGCCTTTGGCGGAGATCCATTGTTTTTCGACAGACTGGATTTCGTCGACCAGCGCAACGTCTTCCGGCTGTGGGAGCATTTCCTTCAAATGCTCAGCGTAGGCTCGCTCGCTGAGCAATTCTCCCGTGACACTGTAGGGCTTCCTGGCATGTTCTCCGATGAAACGGTTGAACTTCACATCAGGCACATAGAGTCGCGTGTGGCCGGCAGGAACATTCTTGTTGATCATCTCGACGAGCTTTACGCATTCCTGCCGGTAGAGCGCACGGCTGTGTTCGTTCATACGGGCGAGGTCGGCTTCCGCTTTAGCGGTGGGCTCGTCGTAGCGGCCTTTGAGCCCCCAAACGTAGAACCAGTGCGCGGAGCTCGAATGATCGACACCGAAAAGATCAAGGCTGACAGGAATCCATTTGTTCACATACTTCTGAATAATGTTTGTGGGAATGACACCGGCTTTGACGATGCGTTTGATGCCATCCTGACCAGTTCCGAGGTGGAACGACTCTTCCTTGAGCATGGGGATCATGGATTGAGCCAGCGGGGCGAATCCGGAATAGCTGAGCATGGTGAGCTGATATTTGCCGTCGCGATCGACGAAATCGGTGTATACGAAGAAGTCGAGCCAATTGTTGACCTCCTGATTGAAGGCCCCGAGAAGACGCTTCTGATCGAAAGCGCGGCGCTCCAGCATTTTCTGGGCTTCGACACGGCCGGAATAGCCAAAGTGATTCATCAGCAGGTAGCACATCTGCCAGCCGTGGCGCATCTCTTCGGTGACGACGCGGCAAAGGGACTGGCGATCGTACTCGCTGGGAGAGGTTTCGAAGAGGCGGCGCTGCTGCTCGACGGAAGCGAATTCCGTGTCCCCCTGATAGACAATGAGATTAAGAAGGGCGTCGCGCATGCGCTGATCGGGAATTTGCATGACACGCTCCCATTTGGGGCGGCCGCGGTAGGCGCCGAATTCGACTTCTTTGGAGCGAGTGGGGCCGAATTTGGCTTCAAACTGATAATTCGTGATTTCCGGATAGGCCACCCCGATGTCTTTTTGCCAGACGCGGAAGAGATCGACCCAGTCGTCGAAAGTCGAAAGTCGTGTTGCCGGCATGAGCGTTGCCTCCTGAATTTTCTTCCGCAAAAACGCCCGCCTCCCTGCTACCGCGGACAGGCAGAAAGGCGACCGCTACAGAACCGAAATACGAATCAGTGGCCTTCAAATTTCGGAGGCCGTTTTTCAAGGAAGGCGCGAATACCTTCCCTGCAATCCTCGGAATGGAAACACTTAAGCTGGAATTCGACCTCGTGCGCCAGTGCCTGTTGCAATGCCGCTTTTTCGCGCGCGAATAGAGTGTGTTTGACCGCGCGAATGGCCATCTGCGGGCCCGAAGCGATTTTCTGAGCGAGGTTACGGACTTCGCCTTCGAATCGATCGAACGGAAAGACGTGGTTCAACAGGCCCAGGCGATGAGCGGTCCGGGCGTCGATCATTTCGCCGGTGTAAAACATTTCGGCTGCGATCGATGGGCCAACGAGTTGGGGGAGAAAATAGGTACCACCATAATCGGGAAAGAGGCCCACATTGGCGAAATTCTGGCCAAAGACGGATTCTTCGGTAGCGATGCGGATATCGGCGGCCAGGGCGAGATTCATTCCGGCTCCCGCCGCTGGTCCATTGACGGCGGCGATTATGGGCTGCGGCATGGTGCGCATGTTCAGAACGGCCTGCATGCCGGAGCGGAGAATGGGGGCAAGCTCAGTGGTGTCGCCACGCTCGCGGCCCTTGCCGATTTCGCTGAGATCGCCGCCGGCACAGAAGGCACGGCCCGCGCCGGTGAGGATCACCACATTCGTGGAGTTATCGTTGGCGATGCGAATTAGCGCTTCGTTGAGTGCCGTGGAAAGATCATCGTTGAGGGCGTTGAGGCGCGTGGGGCGATTCATCACCAGCGTGGTGATCGGCCCTTGCCGGTTTTCCAAGAGGACGGGAGAGGAAGTTTGCGGAGCCTGACTCATGAAATTTTCCTTGCTGCTGCAGGTCTATGGGTGGTGCGATTCCCGGGCTTTTTCGGTTTTTTCGACGAGCTGGGCCAGTTTGCGAAAGAGCTTGACGCGGTCGGACTTGCTGCGGGCGTTTTGCCCGCTGGTGGAAGGAAGGACGAACACCTGCGCGCCGTAGAGCAACCCCTTCTGCAGGCCAAAATTGCATTTACGCTGGGTGAATTGCTCGTAGGTATGCTTGCCGTTGAAAGCGACAACGCGAGGTGAAAATTCCTCGAGCTTCTGGCCGAGTACGATGCGGCCTTCCGCGTAGTCCTCGCGCCTCAGCTCTTCGATGGCCTTGGTGGGGCGCTTGACGAGGTCGGTGAGACCAATGCCGAATTCGATGATGCGGCGGTCGTCAGGATAATCGAACGGCTCGGGAACGACGCCGCTTTCATAGAGTGTGGGCCAGAACTGGTTGCCACGGCCGGCGTAATAGTGACCTGCACGGACGGAAGACTCGCTGGGGTTGCAGCCCACGATGACGAGCTTCATACCTTTTCGAAGATAGTCTGGAAGTGTTTTCATTCGAGTTTCGCTTGAACTCCGAACTTAGATTCTACTTCCCTTTGAAATCGGCAGCGCGCTTTTCTACGTAAGCGGCAAGTCCTTCCTTGGCATCTTCGCTGGTAAACAGGAGTTGCTGCAATTCCCGCTCCAGGCCGAGGGCTTCGGCCAAGGGGATTTCCATGCCGGTAACGACGGAGCGCTTGATACGGCCGACGGCCCGGGAGGCCTTGTTGGGCGGGCAGAACTGCCGGGCGTAGTCCATGACATCCTGCCAAAAGTTCTCTTTTTCGTAGATATAGTGGATGAGATCCATTTCGAGGGCTTCTTCAAAGCTGAAAGTACGACCCGTGGCCATGAGCTCGATGGCTCGGGCCCGGCCGATGGCGCGGGCAAATCGCTGCGTGCCGCCAGTGCCCGGAAGAACGCCGAGATTTACTTCGGGAAGGCCGATCTTGCCACCCTCCTTCTTGGCCACTCGGATGTCGCACGCAAGGGCGATTTCCAAGCCCCCGCCTACGGTATGGCCGTTCAGCGCGGCAATGACAAGCTTGGGAGTCTGCTCCAAGCGACAAAGCGTTTCGTTGGCGTGGAGGCAGAAGTAGTATTTGAACTGGGGGTCAGCTTTTGTGAGCATTGGAATGCTGGCGCCGGCCGAGAAGAATTTTTCGCCTGCGCCGCGAATGACGATCACATGGACGGACTCGTCCATGCGAGCTTTCAGGATGGCAGTGTCGAGCTGCTGCATCATGTCGTAGGAGTAAGTGTTGGCGGGGGGATCGTCCATCTCGAAGATTGCGACGCCCTGTTCAACGCGGTATTTAATGAGTTCCTTGGATGCAATGCCGGTGATCGTTGCCATGGTATTTGCTCCTGCTCTCCTTCGGAAACTTAACGACTGCGTTTCCTGTTTTCCTTGCCGGTCGAGTTCGAGATCGGACCCGAATTCTCCTTACGACCACAGTCTGAGGGCTGTGCCCCTAGGGCACGGTTACCGGGGCCCGCTCAGGAATTGCGATGGAAATGTCTTTCTTGGCGGCAGCGTCTGAAGGCAACACGCCGTGAAGAAAAATGCGGACGATGGCATCGGTCAACTCGCCGGCGCCCGGGTCGACCTCCGGGTTATGCCACTTGTAGACCCAATTCATCATGCCGAAAAGGCTGAGGACGGCGACGCGCGGATTGAGGCTGGGCGTCGAGCCAGTAGATGCCACCTCATCGAAGATCTTGCGGGCCAGACCGTAGTATTTGCGTTTGATGGCCGCGATTTCAGAGTGGAGAGGCTCATCAAGGGCGTCTTCCTCATGAGAGAGAACCTTCATTTCGCACGGATGGGAAAGAAAGTATTCGATGTGGTTGCTAACGAGGATACCAAGCCGAGAATGAGCTTCAGTGGAGTCCGACAGCCTGGATTGCAATCGTGCCAGTAGGTATATAAAGGTATTATGTTGAATAAGATAAAGAAGTTGCTGTTTGCTGTCGCAATAATAGTAGAGCCCGGAGAGAGAGATGCCCGTGGCTCGGCTGATGTCGCGGACCGAGGCGCCCTCAAAACCCTTCTCCGCAAAGATGCGGGCTGCTTGGCGGAGGATATGGTCGAGTTTGCCTTCAGTTTCGCGGGAATTGGGGACAGAAATGGACATGGGAGCGAATATCGAACGTTCGTTCGACACTTTAGACTCTAGCACGAGCGGTGTCAAGAAACTTCGCCAGAAGGTAATGACTCCGTTTGAATGTTGCCCCATCTCGAGGTCTGAACCCATGGCATGATGGCACCGCAATCGAACGGTTACGGAATTGTTGCTTATAATTACGGGAACGATGGCGGCAGGCAAGACTACAGTTCTGGCCGAAGCCTCGGACATCCTTGCAGTGCGTCACAATACGCATGTGGCGATCGACTTGGACGCTCTTGGGCTTGCCCATCTTCCGTCAGCAGCTAGCAACGATGGTGTGATCTACCTCAACCTACAGTCTGTCTGCAAAAACTATGCTTCCCACGGAGTGAAGCGGCTCTTGCTGGGGCGTGCGATGGAGGACCGCGCCGGGCTAGCAATGTGTCGTGGCGTTGTTTCAGCCACAAACATGGTCGTGTGCCGTCTTTCTGCTAGCATCGAAACGCTGCTGCTGCGCGTAAAGACGCGCGAATTAGGTGTATCGCAGCGGGACATATTGCAGCGAGAATACCTGGCTCGCGTGGCTGAATTGAGCGTCATCCTTGACCGCGCACGATTAGAGGATTTCACCATCACCAGCGAGAATCCTTCGTCGACCGATCTCGCCCACGAAACGCTTGTCAAGGCGGGATGGATTTAGAACTGACCCGCAACCCGACAGCGGCCATTAGCCGAGCAGCTTAATCCCGACCAGTTCGAGGATGAAGTCGACCTCGGAAGGGCTGGCTACTTTTAGACGGATTGCATTCCCTTCCGGGTAGCGCTTAGCGGCCTTGATGAGCCGCGCGACGATCGGGCTTAAGCCAGCCTTGCGGGCTTCGGCGATGGCTTTATCACCCAGAATGATGGAGGCCTGAAAGGCTCCGTGAGATGGCGAGAGGTACAAGATGTTGCGATCTTTTCGTCTGATGCGCAGAGCCCAGCCCGCTTTCGGAGAGTAGGAGTTCCAATCGTGATCAACGAGCTCGTATCGCGTGGCCAGTTCCTTCAACAGCTCGTCCCACAGCCTATTTTTTTTACTGAGCGCCGCGGTCAATTCTGCAGCGGTGGGTTCCGTCTTCTTGCCGATAAATGCGTTCGATGGCATGGCATCAGTCACTTGAAGCGAACAACGGCAATTCACGGCCGAGGTGCTGTTCCTGAGCGAGGGCAAAGACTTTTTCCGCGACGGCAAGATCCCAGGCCGCGATCCCGTTTGATTTGAAGAGCGTGATTTGTAAGTCGGTTTGGCGACCGGGTACTTTTCCTGCAACGAGTTCGGCAAGTTCGTGGACTTCGTTCCAGCGCTGTGGCTGCTGCTGGAATGGAATAATCAAGTCACCAGCTTCCTGCTTGGATTGAGCGAGGGAGTCGACGAAGATGACGTTGGCCTTGCTGATGGCGGCGACGTCGAGTTCCTGTTTGTGGGCGTGATTGGCGCCGATGGCGTTGATGTGAATTCCGTTGGGCAAATCCGCACCTGCCAACACGGGATGAGCAGAGGTAGTGGCCGTGGAAACGATTTCGGCGGAGCGCACGGCATCGGCCGCCGACTCCATCGGGTAAACATTGATGCTCAGGCGCTCAGACATCTCCTCGCAGAACTGCTTGCGGCGCTGTTGATCGCGGCCATACACGTAGACAGAATCGAGCATGCGAACCGAGTTCATCGCTTCGAGTTGGGTCTTTGCCTGGCCGCCCGTGCCGATGATGGCGGCAGAGTGCGCTCCTTTTTGTGCCAGGTATTTGGTGGCGACGCCGGAAGCCGCTCCGGTGCGCTGGCGGCCGAGGTAGTCCGCTTCGATGAGCGCAAGCAACTCGCCGGTGGAAATACTGTAGAGCGGGACGAGGAAGCAAAGCCTCCCTTTCACGTAGGTATACTGCTTCATTGCGATATAGCCGGCAGCGGTGTCCATCGCAGCCATGTAGTGGAAGAAGCCACCCCCAGGCAGTTCAAAGCGGCGACGCGGATGGACGATGACAGTTCCTGCGGCTTGTTTGCGCGAGATGTCCTCGACGGCCTCGATGGCCATCGGCATGGTGAGAAGTTGCTGAACTTCGGATTCGTTGATGTGCAGGGTCATGAGTCACTCAGCGGGAGAATAACACGGCGGTGAAGAAACGGCATGCACCAGCGACACATCGGCGGACGGCAGAGTTCAACCGAGAAGCGGTTTGACATAAAAGCCCGCGCGACATTGAAGAAAGAGGAAGCAACACAAAGAGCAGACCGCCACGTGAGGCGGTGCCTGCACCAGTCAGACCCAAGAGACCAGCCTAAGGGCACGACAAAAGGTTAACGGTGAGTGGAATGGGTGGGAGATTTCTTGGCGGAGCCGACTTCGCGGATGCGGCGGACAACGGTCTGGACAAGATGGTAGACGCGTTCTTCCTTGCCGGGATCCATCACGCGGAAGCGAAACTCGGGTTCACCCTTAGGACTTTTGCCGACACGAATGGGAAGGGCGCCACAAAGATCGTTTTCGATAAATGCAGTTTCGTAGCGGGATTTCTTGCGATTCCAGGTAAACACGCGAAGGGTGGTGAAATCGCATGGTTGGCCTTCACTGCTGCGAGTTCCGGCCACCAGATACTGCGGATGCTCGCCGTCGTCATCGGTGACGCGATTGAGTTCAAACCAGGCAATGGGGCGAACGTTGGCGGAGCTGGTGCCTTCACGAACAACGTCGGGGAGATCCAGGGAGACAAAGCGAGCAACCACCCAGCCGGCGATGGGAACGGTCTGGTCACCGGGCTGCGAGGTGTTACTTGCGGCAGAATTGCGGAGGGCGTTTTCTCCTGGCGGACGTGTGGCGGTGGCACGCACCAGAAACCAGTCTTCTTTTTTGCTTTCTTCGGGCTCCGAGGAAGATTCCTTCTCATCGGTAACCTGAGTCCAATCGGCAACCGCGCGACCAACAATTTCAACGGGGACGCCGCGAGAAAATTGGTAGAGACGGGGCTCCGTACGTCCTGGCTGAACGCGCAGATTGGTGGGAACCTTAGTCCGTCCGCGAGCTTGCATGGGCATCACACGAGTTTGTTCAAGGAGTTTCTCACTGCGCTGCCATAGATTCGGCTCCATAAGGTAGCGGCCATCTACCCAGCCGACCAGGCCGGCAGCAGTGCGAACCTTTACACTTTCGTTGCGGCGGGCAAGGACTTCGACGCGGTCACCGTAAAGCAAGATGCCGGTTTGCTCGCGAACCTGCGCGACGCTGCTCCATAGGGTGAGGCTACGTTCCCCTACGTAAGCTTCGCCGAGAGATTCATGTTTGGGCCGGAAGAGCCAAGCGAGCAGCGCCACCAGGCAGAGCAGTGGCACCGCCACGAGGAGCTTTCGCTTCATGCGCTATCCCCGAAGGTGGCTCCAACGACGCGCGCTGCGTGAACGATTTCCCTGCAAGGATTAGTAAAATTCATCTTTTCGCGTGCCTTGTCCCGAGGGGCACGGATGTCATTTTACCAGCCTTGAGGCACACGATACGTCCAAATTGTCTGTTTGCGACCAGGTCTGTGGCAGCGACACCGAAGCGAGTCCCGAGGATGCGATCGAATGGCGTGGGAGAACCACCCCGCTGGGCGTGGCGAGAACGGTAACACGAATTTCCTTCTGAAGCATGCGACTCCGGCCACGCCCGACAGGAGGGACGGGCTTGCCGATCGGATCGGCAGGAGGCAGTTTAACGCCTTCCGCGACGACAATCAGGCTGAAATGCTTACCGCGAAGTTCGCAAGCGCGGATGGCCTCGCAGTCGGCTTCGAATTTCAAGGGGATTCCCGGAACCAGAAGGATATGCGCGCCACTGGCGATTCCAGAGTGGAGTGCGATCCAGCCGGCGTCGCGGCCCATGACTTCGATGAGCATCACACGATGATGGCTCTCGGCGGTGGTATGGAGACGATCGATGGCTTCGGTGGCGATCCGTAGAGCGGTCTCAAAACCGAAGGTGACTTCGGTGGCGTCCAGATCATTGTCGATGGTTTCTGGGACGCCAACAACGTTAACACCTTTGTAGAAGAAATCGCGGGCAATATGCTGCGTGGCCATCGCCGCCGGTAACGGTGATAGCGTCGATACCGAGCCTGCGGGCATTTTCCATGCACAACAAGGAGCAGTCGTGGATCAGTTCTTTGCCGTTCTCCATAGATCTATGGGTGAACGGGTTGCCGCGATCGGTGGTGCCCGGTATTGTGCCGTCGCGGGGCAGAATGCCGCCGACAGCTTCTTCGGTCAATTCCTTGGCGCGTTCCGGCCAGATGAGGTCGTCGAAGCCATTGCGAATGCCGATGACGCGCACGCCGTGTTCCTAGATCGCGGAGCGAACCACACCACGGATGACGGCGTTGAGGCCAGGAGGGTCGCCTGCACCATTGGTGATGCCAATCGTACGTACATGATCGCCGAGTTGGGCCACGTGACACACGACACGCAAGAGGGGGTGGCGGGAAAACGCGAACGCGAATAAGTTATTAGGCACGGGGGGAACCAAAATGAAGTTCTTGAGTGGGTTGCAGCCGATCGGATTGCTGCTATTGCGGTTAGCGCTGGCGTTGATATTTGTGTACCACGGCTACCCCAAATTGGTACACGCGGCGCCGGAGATGCAGGAGTTCTTCGTACAACATGGATTGCCGGGATACTTCGTCGGATTGTCTGGGATTCTGGAGTGTTTCGGTTCGCTACTATTGTTTTGGGGCTTGTTCACACGGCCGGCGGCGTTGCTGCTGGCGATCGAAATGGGTGTTGCGATCTGGAAAGTGCATAGCGCGCACGGAGCAATGGCAGTGAGGGACTATGAATTCCCCTTGGCGGTCGGAGCAGCATGTTTCGCGCTGGCGACAGTGGGAGCGGGATTGCTCTCTGTGGATCACATGGTTTGGGGAGAAAGCGGGAAGAAGCGCAGCAGCACAAAGAGGAGTAAAGACTAGAAAGGACTACAGGATCATTTTCACGGGATGCTGGAACGGCTGAAGGCGTGCCTTCACCAAGACAAATCCTGTGAAGAGTTCTCGTCAAACGCGAGCTACGGAACTGGGAACCGATATAGCGCCCGGAACTGGGGCGAGCGGCAGAACGATCCACAGGATGATGTAGACGAGGAAACCGGCTCCGGCAAAGAAGGCAGCGAGGAACCAAATAACCCGCACAATAGTGGGGTCGAGATCGAAGTAATTGGCGAGACCCGCGCACACGCCGCCGATTTTCTTGTCCGTGCTGGAACGCATCAATCGCTTAGGGGCAGCAACGGCCGGAGACGGGGTTGCGGTGCCAGTGAGATTGGCGCCGCAGTTGTAGCAAAACTTCGAACCATCCGCGATTTCCTTCTGGCAATTTGGACATAGCATCGAGTTGCTCCAGGAAAGCAGTATTCCGTAGTGATTCTAAACACAAATACGACGAACGGAAAAGAAAAGTTTCGCGTGGCGGTAGTTCCACGAAAGTGGGAGTTCTTGCGTCGAGCGACAAATTGCATATTGCTATTCTTACACTGGATCTGGACACGGATTCGGAATCCTCAGGGGCTAACGTCCCGTTTGCCGGCAGTTCGTGCCAGTTCAAACGGTCGATGCAACACCCCCTAGTCGGTTGATCCCATAATCCTTCTCAACAGCACCTCTCTCTGAAGCTGCATTCAATTCGTACCTAAACAGGGCAGCCTTTTCTTTGAATTGAGCTTCGCGAACGAATTTAGCCTTTGAAACTCCTGCACTTAGACTTCGAGCTAGTGTTGCGTCGACCCATTGAATCCACCCGTACAGTCGGACCTAACTAAAGGACCGACCCCCTAGAGAAAGAGCACTTGAAATTTCCAGACTGGAAATTAGTAAGTGAACAGGCGACGCACAGCGGAGGCGATGGTGTCGGTTTGCGGCAGAATCGCGTCTTCCAGCTTGGGCTGGTAGGCGCAGAACGTGTCGGTGGCTGCGACGCGTTTCACGGGAGCGTCGAGCTCGTCAAACAGTTCTTCGGAAATGCGCGCGGCAATTTCGGCGCCGTAGCCCCAACTAAGCATGTCTTCGTAGGCAACGATGACGCGATGCGTTTTGCAGACGGTGGCGGCGATGGCTTCCCAGTCGTAAGGCGAGAGCGAACGTAGATCGATGATCTCGACGGAGATGCCTTCACGCTCGAGTGCCGCGGCGGCCACTTCGGCGCGGTGCACCACGGCGCCAAATGTAATGATGCTGACCTGCGAGCCTTCTCGAACAAGGCGCGCCTTGCCGAAGGGAACGGTGAAGTCCGAGCCAGGATATTCGGAGCGGTTGTAGGGTTGGCGGTAGAGGTGCTTGTGCTCGAGGAACATGACGGGATCATCGCAGCGGATGGCGGTGCGCAGCAGGCCCGCAACGTCGAGGGCCGTCGATGGCATGACCACGCGCAGGCCAGGGCAGTGCGTGAAGATCGATTCGCCGCTCTGGCTGTGATACACCGCGCCGCCCGTAAGATAGCCACCGATAGCAACGCGAATCACCGCGGGGCACTTGAAATTTCCGTTCGAGCGCCAGCGCATCACACAGAGTTCATCGCGAATCTGCATCATGGCCGGCCAGATGTAGTCGAAGAACTGGATTTCGGCGACAGGTTTCAAGCCGCGGGTAGCCATGCCGATGGCGCGGCCGACGATGCTGGCTTCCGCCAGCGGCGTATTGAAAACGCGATCGGCGCCATATTTGCGCTGCAGGCCGGCGGTGGCCTTAAAGACGCCGCCCTTCCCTTTCACTTCGCGCAGATTTTCTTCGCGGCTGGCATCGGCGACGTCTTCGCCAAAAACGGTGATGCGTTCGTCGCGGCCCATTTCGTCGTGTAGCGTGGCCGCTACCATTTCGACCATGGTTTTTGCGCCGCCCTGAAACCTGGGTTCGGCACCGAAAATCGACGAAGTGGGATCGAGTTCTGTCGCGTACACGTGCTCGTGGATCGAGGAAACGTCGGGCGGTTCGGCGGCCAGAGCCTGGTCCGCCGCTTCGCGGACTTCACGGTCGACCTCGCCCTCTAGCGCTTCGATTTCTTTCTGGTCTAGCAAGCCTTCGCGAACAAGGAAAAGAGAGAATTTCGAGAGCGGATCGCGCCGGGCTTCAGATTCGCGCTCTTCGGGGTTTTTGTAGAGTTTTTCGTCATCCGAGAGGGAGTGCGAATACGGCCGCGTTACTTGGGCGTGGACCAACGCGGGGCCGCACCGATCGCGGACATAGGCGATCGCTTCTTTGCAGACAGCGTAGCTTTCCAGCGGATCCGTCCCGTCGCACTCGGCAACGTGCAAGCCTGGGAAACTCTTGGTGAGCCGGGAGATACTACCCCCGGCGGTCTGCACTTCGACAGGAACGGAGATGGCGTAACCGTTGTCTTCGATGAGATAGAAGACCGGAAGCTTCTTGGCGCAGGCGACATTCAGTGATTCCCAAAATTCGCCTTCACTGGTGGCCCCGTCCCCGGAGGAGACATACACGATTTCATCGGGCTGATGATTGACGTGCTCGCCCAAGGGAGCTTTGCGCGCCTGCTCCAGTGCCTTCCCGTGGCGCTCGTAAAATAACGTTGCTTCGGCGGCGCCGATTGCCTGGACGAATTGCGTGCCGGTGCAGGAAGAACGGCTGACGATGTTCCAGCGATTGTGCCCCCAGTGGGAAGGCATCTGGCGTCCACCCGAGCTGGGGTCGTCTTTGGCACCAACGGCTTGCAGGAGGGTTTCAAGAGGGGTCACGCCGAGCATGAGGCAAAGCGCCCGGTCGCGATAATAGGGGTAGACCCAGTCTACCCCCGGACGTAAGAGCAAGGCCGTGGCGGTGGTGACAGCTTCATGGCCGGCGCTGGAAATCTGAAAGTAGATTTTGTTCTGGCGTTTGAGCTGGATTTCGCGGTCGTCGAGGCGGCGCGAGAGGTACATCGCGCGGTACATACGAAGCAAAGTGTCGCGGTCGAGGCCGTGATACTTCGACGATTCCGTGCTGGCCACTTTCACGCGAGTCTGTACTGCCATTCAGTTTGCCCTCGAGTTGGAATGGGAGTGATTTGGTCGCGAATCATTATTATACCGGAGGTTGCGGGAGGATGGGCAACAGGACGGTTAGGCGGTTGTGCAAAACGGCGATATTAGGCCAATTCCTCGAATTGCTTCTCGGTGTCAGAGAAGTCCTTGTCATCCGACTTGATCATCTGGTGCGGGGTCCCCTTGAAGGGGTCTTCGGAGGGGATGCGATCGACCCAGCGCTGCTGGGAGAGCTTTTCGTGGCCGGAAAAGTCCAGACGAACCATGAGCCTAACGGGCTCCTTGGAGGTGGCTTCCGAGTTTTCGACCTTGCCTTTAGACTTGGCTTTGGCTGTAGCAACCTTGACGGGCTTGTCACGCTCGGAGGGGGCAGCGCCATCGCCGGAAGTGGCGCGGTCAAACTTGTACAGGAGCTTTTTGTCGAGGCGAAAAGCTTGCTTCCAGGTTTCCAACTTGTGGCGGGCGAGCTGAGCCTTTTCTTCGTCAGTAGCAAAATCAAACAGGAGATAGACGTGGGCCATGAATTGAGTTTGCGGCGTGAGAAAGGGCAAGTCAAGAGAGGTGCCCGGGATTCCCCGGCGGAGAACGAGTGACGGGAGATGGAAAACAGCGCACAGCTGGGTTATGCTTAGACTGCAAGAAATGAATCGATCGCTCCACGCTCCTATCGCTCCAGGAAAGATGCTTGCTGCGTGGGTGTGTCTGCTCGCGGTAGTGCTGTTATGGGCACCGATGTGGGCGTCGGCGTGGGTGACACGAGGAATGACCTGTTGCGCCGGAAGCATGTGCGCGTCCCACAGTCACGGAAATTCAAAGTCCTCCGAAAAGGGCCAATCTGCGAAACAAAAGGCGCCCATGGAATGCGGGCATTCGCAGAGCGCCGGGATGGCGGCCTGCAGCATGTCCTGCTGTCACGAGCAAGCGGCTTCGCTAGTTGGTAGCGTGGTGTACGTTTTGCCGACACCAGTAACAATTTCACTTCCAGCCGAGACACGGAAGCCTCCAGCTTCCGTCAAGCACGAAGAAGTCCTGCAAGTTTTTGCGCCACCTTCCCCGCCCCCCAAGTCTTCCCTTAGTTAGTCCGCTCACGCACCGATCAAAAAGAGAGATCGACCGGGCCCATGCGCCCGTTGCGGCCTATTACCGCTCAGTGAAGGGAACAGTTCATGTCACGGAGATTCCTGATTGTCGCGACGCTAGCCATCTTTTTGCCGGCCAGCGTCTTTGCTACGGTTTTCGGTTCCGTAAGAGGAGTGGTTCACGATCCGCAGCATCGCCCCATGAGCGGCGTGCACGTTACGCTGCAAGCGAATAATTCCGCGTACAAACTAGAGGCGGACACGGCTGCAGACGGAGTATTCGAATTTCAAGCCGTGCCGCTGGGCCAGTACACGGTGACGGTGCAGGCGCAAGGGTTTGTGGATCAGTCGCAAGCGTTGGGGGTCGCCTCGGGCAGCGCGCCGGTGCTGCACTACGCGATGGCACTGGCGTCGACCGCAGAGAAAGTGACCGTCACCGCTTCGGCTGAGGATTTGAATCCCGATTCGCCGCGAAGGGACATATTTATCGACCAGGAACAATTGTCGAAATATGCGGGCGTGGATTCCAGCAACAGCTTCAAGATCATCACCGAGTTCGTGCCCGGCTCGTACATGGTTCACGATCAATTGCACGTGCGCGGCGGGCATCAGGTGACCTGGGCCATCGACGGCGTGCCGATTCCCAACACGAATATTGCTTCGAACGTGGGGCCGCAGTTTAATCCGAAGGATGTTTCTTACTTGCAGGCGGAAACGGGAAGCTACGCGGCAGAATATGGCGACAGGATTTACGGGGTGTTCAACGTAGCGCCGAAAAACGGATTTGAGCGCGACCGCCAGGCGGAACTGATCGCCAGCTACGGGAGTTACAACACCACGGATGACTGGCTAAGTTTCGGCGATCACACCGAGAAATTCGCGTACTACGCCAGCGTCAGTGGAAACAACACGGACTGGGGGCTGGAACCGCCCACGCCGGTAAATGCGCACAATCAGGCGATGGGCGGAGGTGGTTTCACTTCCCTGCTCTACAATCCAACGGAAAAGGATCAGTTGCGTTTCGACGGCGGCGTGCGCCTGGACTATTACCAGGTGCCGAACGAACCGGAGCAAACAACAGTCGGCTACGACGACCGTCAGCGCGAGCAGGATATTGCGCTGGTCGGGACGTGGGTACACACGTTTAACCCGGAGTGGCTTTTGGTGTTGTCGCCGTTCTATCACTTCAATCGCGCCGTGTACCAGGGCGGCCCGACCGACAGCCCCACGGCTGCTGACAATCGCGGATCCAACTACGAAGGCGGGCAAGCGACGCTTTCCTGGATCAACAAGCGAAACAATGTGCGCGGCGGAATCTACGCGTTTGCACAGCAGGACAATTCGTTTTTTTCGGTGTACGCCAACGATGGTTCGGGCAACAGTTTCATACAACGCGTACAACCCACCGGAAATCTGGAGGCGCTGTTCCTAGAGGACCAGTTCAAAGCGACGTCTTGGCTGACGCTGACGGGCGGGCTGCGGTACACGCACTTTGCCGGGCAGATTACCGAGAATGCAACCGATCCACGCATTGGCGCGGCGATTCAGATACCCAAATTGAACTGGGTCCTGCGCGCGGCATATTCCTATTATTACCAGGCGCCGCCGCTGGACACCGTTTCGGGATCGCTGATCAATAACACCGGGTGCGACGGCTGCGGGTTCCTGCCGCTCTATGGCGAGCGCGACATCCAGCAGGAATACGGAGTGACGATCCCGATTCGCGGCTGGGCGCTGAGCGAAACGTACTTTCACACATCCGCAAGAAATTTCTTCGATCATGATTCGTTGGGGAATTCGAACATTTTTCTGCCGCTGACGATTCAAGGTGCAGTGATCAGCGGACTAGAGACTACGCTGCGGTCCCCGCTGCTAATGAAGCACTATCGCGCGCACCTGGTGTACTCGAACCAGAAGGCACAAGGAGTGGGAGCGGTGACTGGCGGGTTGACCGATTTTTCGCCGCCGGGAGACGGGAATTTTTATCTGGACCACGACCAGCGCAATACCTTTTCCGCAGGCATGGAAGGCGACCTGCCCTGGCGGAGTTTTGGCGCCGTCACCATCAATTACGGTTCCGGATTTCTGAATGGGGATGGGCCGAGTCACCTCCCGAGCTATTACACGCTGGATTTGTCGCTGGGAAAGAACTTCGGCGAGAGCTTCACCGTGCGGTTTGTGGCGACGAACATCACCAATCAAAGGTACATGCTGGATACCAGCAACACGTTTGGCGGATCGCACTATGCGGACCCGCGAATGATGGCAGCGCAAATTCGTTGGCGATTTCATTACTAAGGAGCAGCAATGAAGAGAGTGCTCACGATCGTTTTGCTAGCGTGCGGCTCACTTTCCGGTGGATGCCAGACGAAACCCGAAAAGCACTATCCGATGTCGGGAGAGGTGATTTCCGTGGAAGCGCCGAGAGAAATGATCACCGTGAAGCACGGAGAAATTGCGGGATTAATGCCAGCGATGACCATGGAGTACGAAGTGGCCGATGTGAAACAGATTGAGGGGCTGAAACCAGGCGACACCATCAGCGCGGATCTCGTGGTCGGCGAGAAGGTCGGGCGCCTCGAGAAGATTGTAGTGCTCGTGAAGGCCGGGCCTCCTCCGCCCCCGGCAGCGGCAAAGCAAAAATGATTCAAACCGTTCGAAAAGCCGCGAACAATCGGTCTCTGTTTACCGGCGTGAACGATTGAACCCAAGAAGGCTGGCATGAAAGCCAGCGCTTCAGTGAAGTATAAACAAGGAGGGTCGGTGCCGGTGCGAAAGCCGTTACCATACGGCACCAAGCGATGGCGGAGAGCTTGTGCGAAGTGCGTGGCGCGGCTACACTGAACGAGAAAATGAGATGGCGATGGAGTTCGCCAGAACCGTCCCGGCGGAACGCGGGGACTGATGACTCCTGGATGCCGCGTGGCGCCAGGAGTTTTTTGTTGGCAAGGCATGCGGCAAACGGAGAGGAGAAACCTTGCAACTATTTCTGATTGCCGTATGTGGAGCGCTGGGGACGCTGGCACGCTATGGCCTGCAGGGCCTGGTGCAGATCAGGGTGGGCAGCACGTTCCCGTTTGGCACGTTGCTGATTAATCTAACGGGTTGCTTTCTTCTGGGATTGCTCGGGCAGGCCACGTTGAACCGCATGATCGTTCCGCCGGAGTGGCGCGTGGCGATTGCAGTGGGATTTTTCGGCGGGTACACCACTTTTTCGAGCTTTGGATGGGAAACGGCGAAGATGCTGGAATCGGGCGAGTGGCTGCGCGCCACAATGTATGTGGCGGCAAGCGTTGTTTTTGGACTGTTACTTTCGGTCGCGGGAATCCATCTGGCGAATCGGTTCTAGGAGCGCGCCATGACACACGAGAAGTTCGAAGGGGAACGGACGCTGATGCGGATTCACATCGGCGAGTCGGACAAGTGGCACGGCAAACTTCTGTATGAGGTGATTGTGGAAATGTTACGCAAGGAGAACTTTTCTGGAGTGACCGTGCTGCGTGGCGTGGGCGGATTTGGCGGGTCCAGCGTTTATCACACCGACAAACTGCTGAGGCTCTCGCAGGATTTGCCGATCATTCTGGAAGTGATTGAATCGCAGGAACGCATCGACCAGGTTCTGCCGCGATTGGACGAGATGGTAGAAGGCGGATTGATTACGCTCGAGAAAGTCCGCGTCATTCTGTACCGGGCCGCGCGGCGATAGGTAATTCGTCATTTTATTTTTGAAAACGCGATGACGCCTGTACACTGGCGCCTGTGGATTCCCTGGAAAATAAGCGCGCAGAAACGGGAAAGCGCTGGCTGAACCGCACTGTGGTGGGTGTGGGCCTGACCAGCCTGTTCAGCGATTGGAGTCATGAGATCGCCACAGCGGTGCTGCCCGCATTCCTAGCGACGATTGGAGCGGGACCGGCATGGCTGGGCGCGATTGAAGGCATCGCCGATGGGCTGTCGAGTTTTACAAAATTAGGCGCCGGTCATTACACGGATCGTTGGAAGCGCCGTAAGCCCCTGGCCGTGTTCGGGTATGCGTTCACGGCACTGGCGACGGCTTCGTTTGCGTTCGCCACGCATGCCTACCACGTTCTGATCGGGCGCTCCGCGGCGTGGCTGGGGCGTGGGGTGCGCTCGCCAGCGAAAAAAGCGTTGCTGGCCGCGGACGTTTCTCCTTCAGCCTACGGACGCGCATTCGGTCTGGAACGATTGATGGACACGGTGGGGGCCATTGCCGGTCCGTTGACGGCGATGTGGCTGTTGGAAGTGACGAACCATTCTTATCGCACAGTTTTTTTCTGGACGCTGTTGCCGGGAATGATCGCGGTGGCGAGTTTCTGGCTTTTGGTGCGGGAAAGACCGCTTGCCGGGCGCAAACAGCAGTCTTTTCTCACCGGACTGAAGGCACTGCCGGGAAGGTTTCGAGAATTTTTGTTGGGAGTGGGCATCTTTGGTTCGGGCGATTTCTCGCATACGCTGCTGATTCTATATGCCTCGCGGATGCTGACGCCCACGCACGGAGCTGCCAGGGCAGCGAGCATCGCGATCGGCTTGTACACATTGCACAACGTGTTCTATGCAGGATCGGCGTATGCGAGCGGCTGGATCAGCGATCATGTGCCGAATCGGAAAGTGATTCTCGCGGGAGGGTATGCGTTGGCAGGAGTGACCGCCATCTTTTTGACGATGGCGCCAAGCTCGTCGTGGCTGCTGGGCGTAATTTTCGTGCTTGCGGGATTGTATGTAGGGACCGAAGAAGCGCTAGAGGATTCCCTGGCGGCAGAATTGATTCCGAAGGAGCAGCACGGGCTGGCATTTGGGACGCTGGCGGCGGTAAATGCCGTCGGAGATTTTCTTTCCAGCTTGGTGGTGGGATTTCTGTGGACCGCCGTTTCGGTGAAGGCCGCATTTTCGTTTTCGGCGTTGTTGTTTTTCCTGGGGGCGCTTCTGATTTTGCGGCTGAAGAGCAGGTAATGAGGTCTTTCCGGTGAGGACTCCCGGCTAGCAGGACGACCGCATTTGCGCGACGCGCATGCGGCGTTGCACTTCGGCTTGCAGGTAGTTGCGCAGATTGGCGGGGACGATACCGGGCGCGGCAAGTTCACGCAGATCATTGACGGTGAGCTCAGGCAAGAACGCCAGCACCGTGGCCAGCGGCGCGGAGGGGTTGCGCACAAGCGCGAGGCGCACATTGTACTCGTGCGACCACCGGCGGTGCCTTGCCAACGCCTGGACCACCGGGAGCGGTACCTTTTCGCGAGCCAGAACTTTCAGCACCTGGGCTTCGGTCAGATACGGATTGTCTAGCGCGACAGGAAGCACTTGCGCGTGGCCTTCCCCGAGCAGCGCTCCGGCAATGCGGGCTGGACCGCGCCGCGCCAATGTGATCTTTTGGCCGAGCGGAATTTGCGGGAGGCGCGCCAGGATTTGTTCTTCCGCGTGCCGCTTGAGCTCCGGCGAGACCGCAGGAGCGAGCGCAAACTGCACCAGGTCCATCAGGTAGAGATCGCGCAAGAAACGCAGGCAGACCATGCGCGGCGCCCGGGGATGAAAGAGCAGCGCGCGCTTCACGGCATAACTTTTCAGCAACGGTTTGCGCGAGCCAATCACTTCCAGGAGTTCTGCGGGAAGGTCTTTCCGCGCCAGCAGCAGACATAGAGTGGTCTCGTCGAAGGCAGGATTTTCGAGAAGCGCCAACAATACGGCGGGCTTCGGATGATAGATCAGGCCGGCAAGCTCTTCCCCTGTGGCGGCGTGTGCGCGCTCGAGATCCTGTTCATGTTCCGCCATGAGGCTGCCCCTCCTCGCGTGACATGGACAATGAACGGAGCGCTATGCGCGCCGCGGCTTCGGCCGGCGTCGTGTCCAGAGCGCCAAACTGAGCATTGGGAGCGGCATCGCGCAGCCGCTGATCCATCTGACCGTCAAAATAGCTGGAACGACCCAGCATCCCGCCGCTTTTGACGAGGAGGAATTTCTCGTCACGAAGTTGCAGGCGCTCTACAAGATCATTCACCAACCAGCCAAGCTCCGCAGCGGCGATGTGCAGAATTTCGCGCGCGGAGGTGTCACCACTCTCGGCAGCCGCGGCAACGACGGGAAATACTCTGGGAAGCACGTCGTCGGGGGAAGCAGCGGCACGGGATCGCAGTTCGTCCCAGGAGGCGACGCCAAGATCGCGCAGGATTCGCGCCCCAAGAGGCGAATTGGTGCGGTTGCGTTCATACTCGCGAAGCTCGGTCATCACGGCACGGCGACCAATGTCGTAAGCGCTGCCCTCATCACTCAGCAAGGGGCCAAGTCCACCCACGCGCTCAAGGTGGCCGTTGCGGTCGCGTCCCACGGCTGCCGAACCGGTTCCGGCCAGAAGGACAATCGCTGGACCATCGCCCGTGGCTGCGAGAGTGAGGTCAAGATCGGTGCAAACCTGCACGAGAGCCTGAGGAAATTCCTGAGCGAGCAGATTCTTCATTTTTTGGGCAGCTTCCGGCAGGCCGGTGCCGGCAAGTCCTGCACAGAGAGAGGCGATGTCACCCACGGTGGCGCCAGCTGTGTGTGTTGCAATGCGCGCCGCTTCACAGATGGACGCTAGGGCACCTCCGAAACCAACGCGCATGGGATTGGAAGGGCCACCGCCGCTTTCCGCAAGGAGGGTCCCCGCTTCGTCGAGCAGGACGCAGTGCGTTTTTGTGCCGCCGCCATCAAAACCAAGAGCCAGCTTCATGGGTTAAGGATACGCGAGCGAAGGAATTTTCGCAGGGCCAGGGTGAAGAAGGTGCTGAAAACGCCTCGGGATATGGACACCGCTTCCCTGAGAGGTTCCTTGACGCTTGGTTCGTGCAACACTATTCTCAACACACTTCGCGGGAGGTCACGATCTGCCGCGAGGCTCAACGCATGCACATTCATCCGCTCGATCTCGGCATCGTGATCCTCTATTTGTTGGGCGTGACCGCTTTGGGATTGCGCTTCCGGCGGCAGCAGAAGGATGTGCGCGACTATTTTCTGGGTGGAAAAAGCGCGCCCTGGTGGGCACTAGCGTTTTCCATTGTGGCCACGGAAACGTCCACGCTGACGATTATTGGCACGCCCGCGATTGCCTACGGCGGAAACCTCACCTTCTTGCAGCTGGTATTTGGCTACATCGTGGGGCGTGTGCTTATCTCCATTGTCCTGCTGCCAGGGTACTTTCGCGGCGAATACCTTACCGCCTATGCGCTGATCGAGAAGCGATTCGGCTCGCGCATGCGTTCGATCGCCGCCGTCACATTTCTGGTGACGCGCACCCTCGCCGAAGGGGTGCGCGTATCGGCGATCGCGCTAGTAGTCAGTGTGGCATTGGGTACTTCGGAACGACTGGCCGTTGTGATTGTGATCGCGCTGACAATCTTTTACACGTTGGAAGGCGGAATGAAAGCGGTTATCTGGACAGACGTGGCGCAATTTCTGTTGTACCTCACGGCCAGCTTGGTAACGCTCTTTCTTCTGCTGCATCGCATACCGGGAGGGTGGAGCGAAGCAAGGCAGGTAGCGACAGCCACAGGAAACAAGCTGCAGTTTCTGGATTTTTCGTGGAACCTAACGACGAAGTACACATTCTGGTCCGGGGTGATTGGTGGAACGTTTCTGACCATGGCGACGCATGGTACAGATCAGACGATTGTGCAGAGGTTGCTAGCAGCGCGAAATGAAAAGGACAGCCGGCGGGCACTATTGTCGAGCGGCTTCATCGTGTTGTTCCAGTTCACTGTGTTCTTGTTGGTTGGAGTACTGCTTTTCGTGTTTGCCCAACACACTCCCCTGCTGGCGCCCGGGGAATCGACTGACCGGATTCTGCCGTTATTCCTGGTACGCGATATGCCGATGGGACTCGCGGGGCTCTTGTTGGCGGCCATCCTGGCGGTGGCCATGTCCAATGCCAGCGGTTCGCTGAATTCGCTGGCGGCCAGCAGCGTAATGGACTTGGCAGTTCTGCGCGGCCACACCCGCGACCCGGAAAAATTCATGAAGCTGTCGAGGCGAATGACACTGCTGTGGGGCATTGTGCTGATCTTTCTGGGACTGGTGAACTGGGGACCGGTGTTGGAGGCCGGCCTCACCATCGCATCATTTACTTTCGGAAGCTTGCTGGGATTGTTTTTGTTGGGAACGTATGATGCAAAGTCCAATTCCAACGGTTCACTGGCCGGAATGATTGTGGGGTTGGTGGCGGTGCTGGCAGTCTCGCGGTTCACAACCGTGGCATTTACCTGGTATGTGTTAATTGGATCCTGCGTGACTTTCGCGGCCGGTGCGACTGCCAGCCGCCTTTTTCCAGAACCGGCGATAACTTCTTGATTGGAGGAGCATGAGCGAAAAGCGCCTGGACCTTGTGCGCGGGCTTGGCCCGTGGGCATCGGCGGCCATTGTGGTGGGCACAATGATCGGCACGGGAATTTTCCTAAAGCCAGCCGAAATGGCGCGCGAAGGACGAAGCATTTCCGTGGTCTTTGCGGCATGGATTGTCGGCGCGGTGCTCTCTCTGTTTGGCGCGTTGTCTTATGCGGAGTTGGGCGCTGCGATTCCCGAAGCGGGTGGCGAATACGCGTATCTGCGGCGCGGCTTCGGACCGGTGTGGGGATTTCTGTTCGGCTGGATGCACTCCATCGTGGGAAGGCCTTCGTCGGCGGCGTCAATTGCGGCGGGGATGATGCGCTTTCTGGCATTTTTTCTCCCGGTCGTTGCCTCCCCGATTTTCGCTGTGCACATTTCCATTCCCGGACTAACGCAGTGGATACCGCCCTACGACTTCGTTTTTACCTGGGCACAACCACTCGCCGTTTTCTGGCTGGTGGTGATGACCGCGGTGAATTACCTGGGAGTACGACTGGGCGGCGGAGTGCAGGTAATCCTGACGATCATCAAGGTGCTGAGCGTCTTAATAGTCATTGGCGTGGCGTTTCTGCTTCCGGGAAGTTCCACGCACGCCGGAGATCCCGTGTGGCCATCCGCGTTGAATACAGGATTACTCAGCGCGTTTCTGGCGGCGCTGGCGGCAGCGCTGTGGGCCTACGATGGATGGGAGGACCTGAACCTGGTCGGTTCCGAAGTAAAAGATCCGCAGCGAACTTTTCCGCGCGCACTGGTCGGGGGAGTTGCGTTCGTGGCGCTGGTGTACCTGCTGTTCAGCGCCGCTTGCCTGAAGGTGCTGCCGTTCAATGAGATGGCGAATTCTCAGCATGTGGCGTCCGACGTGTTGGCACGAGTGATTGGGCATGGCACGGCCACCTGGATCACCCTGGCGATGGTGATTTCCGCGCTGGGTTCCATGAACTCATCGATTTTGAGCGGCGCGCGCGTGCCGTACGCCATGGCGCGCGATGGAATATTTTTCAAGATTGCCGATGGAATTCATCCGAGATATCGAACCCCGGGACGCGCACTAATATTTCAGGGCGTTCTGGCAAGCGTGATGGCGCTATCCGGAACGTTCGAAGAGCTGACCAATTTGTTTATTTTTGCGGGCTGGATCTTTTATGGGCTGGCGGTGGTATCGCTGTTCCGCTTGCGCAAAACCGAGCCGCAACTGCCTCGGCCCTATCGTTGCTGGGGTTATCCGTGGATACCGGGAGTATTCGTGCTGGGAGCGCTGGCGCTGACGGTGAATATCTGGATTGCGCGGCCGGGGCGCTCGACGATCGGACTTCTGTTGATCCTAGCTGGGCTGCCGCTCTACCGGTTCTGGACTCGGAGGAATGAACGGAAGGATCAGTTTTCGCCTGTGGTGCATAGTGATTGACGCTGAAGAATCTCTCTTGGCCGAAGAGCCAAAAAAGGAGAGATTCCTCACTCCGCAGACTCCGCCGGGAATGACAGAATAAAGAGTGTTTAACGGAAGGACTGGGAATTTTTCCAGAAAACGGGCCAGGATTGGCGGAGACCGCGGCAGACAAACATGTCGGGATCTTCGATGGTTTCCTCGTTGGCGGTGCCGTAGCGATTCCACGGATGACCGGCGAGTTGGCAAGCGGCGAAGTGCGCATCCACCCATTCGCGCGAAAATCCCACAACGATCAGAGTTTCAGGAGGCGGATCACCGTAGCCGCGTTCCCAGAAAGTATTGACGCCGCTGATGGCGCGCGGCAGACCGTGGCGTTCGCCATAGAGATTCAGCGCTCCTACTTCGCCGTAGTTCCCTGCCAAGATGCCGAGGCGCGCGCGTTCTTCCGGGGGCAAAGTGTCGCGGATTTTGGCGACCGTCTCTACAAATTCGGGCCAGCCGATTTCTTCGCTCAAGGTTCCGTTCACTTTGATGGCGAATTGCCACCAGCGCGAGCCGACCGGCGCGGTGGGCAGTGCGAAGGCGACGGCGATGGCGATATTGATCAGCAAGGAAGTAAGAAGCGCGGTGCGCAGGAGCTTCGCACGACCGGTTTGCCAGCGCTCCGACCATCGGTCCAGCCACCCAGCACCGGCGGCGTAGAGCATCGGATAGGCCGGGGCCAAATAGTAGCCGCGGCCCCTGGCAAGGAAAAGCAGCGCGAACGGAAGCACGTACATCCACCCCAACATGCGAAGACGGCGGCCGGTTTCGGAACAGAGGTAGAAGTACAGTCCGGCGAGTGCGATAGGGAACGCCAAAAGCGTCAGTTCGAGCTGGTCAGGAAGAAAGCCGGAGGTCTGGCCTTCACGCACGTCGCGGTCGTGGATAAAGTGCAAGAACTCGAGCGAAATGAAATGATGTCGAATTTGCCAGAGGAGATTTGGGAGGAACAGCATCACAGAGATCGCTACGCCAATCCACAACCATTTGCTGCGCAGGAATCGCCGCGCATCGGTGAGCAGCACGGCGCCGACGATGCCGAGCGTGAAGAAGCCCATGGTGTATTTGGATTGCATCCCCAAGCCGAGTGCAGCTCCGATGGCGAGCCACCAGCGCGGATCGCCGCGCCTAAGTAGGCGAAGAACGAAGTACGCGGCGAGCACCCAGCACAGGTAATCAAAGGAGATGTAGGTCATTAGCGCGCCGCCGCCGAGACAGAACGGCACAGCAGCGAACGCTGCGAGGATTTGTGCGCGACGGGATCCGCCGAGCTCCCGGGCCATCAGGCCTGTGAGGAAGACCGCGATCGCTTGAACGAGCCAAGAGAAGAACCGGAAACCAGGTAGCGACGTGCCGAAGACCAAGAGCGAGAGGCGCGCGAACAGCGGGGTGATGGGCGGATAGGCGACGTAGCCCCAGGAAAGGTGACGGGCGTCGTCGAGGAGAGAAAGCTCGTCACGGTTGAATCCGTAGCGATTGCCGGTGAGGAAGTGGATCAGCAGCGTGCAAAACGCGATCGCGAAGACGGGAAGAAGATCTCTCTGCCAGGGGGAAGTAGGAGAGGCTGTGCGTGAGTCGCGAATTGGAATGCTGAATGACAACGAAACTCCCCGCTGATTTTAGACGGCAACACAGAATAGCTGAAATTGGGATGTGAAGACCTACTGGTAGCGTTCGTAGAAGATAAAAGCCCCGCGACACACGGAGTGTAGCGGGGCCTTCGATTGAGAGCTGGATACTGCAAAACGCGACGCTTACGCTGCTCGTTAGTCCGCGTAGGGCAAGTAGCGCCACAAGTCATTCAGGTAACCGTTACCGGTCGTGCTTGTGGAGTCATAGCCTTGGCCACCGAACAGCCAGAACTCATTGTTTTTGTCGACCCAACTTGTCGCACCTCGGCGTCCGCCGGGGGTCCAAATTACGTAGGTTAAATAAGGTCGCGTGTTGGTTGTCGCATAGATGCCGTTGGGGTTACCCGTGTTAGATCCTTTCACCCAAACCCACGTGCCGGGCTGACCCAGAACGGAATTTGGAGTGTAAACCCAAAGGTCGTTAAGGAATCCGTTGCCATTCGTTCCCGTGGAATCTTGGCCCCATCCACCGAAGAGCCACAGATTCCCGCCCGCATCGGTCCACGCGGTAGCTCCCCAGCGGGAACCCGGAACGGCACCCGTCGTGTCAACGGGCGAACAAATGACCTTACCGTCGACTGTTAAACCACTCGTCAGGCCACAGGTGTTGGCAGCACCTATGGTGCTGACCGGTCCCACTGCTGTTTGAAGTGGATATGATCCCGTCTGATTCGCGGTCGCAGAACCTGTGACGTAGGTCCATTGATTGCTTGCGATATTGTAGACCCAGAGATCATTCAAGATTCCGTTTGGTGTTCCAATGGAATCTTCGCCTTCTCCGCCAAAGAGCCACAGATTTCCGGAGGCATCAGCCCAGCCGACAGCCTCCTGGCGTCCACCAGGAAGATTGGTTGAAGCTGCTGTGCCTTGCGTTCCGTACACACCGAGCTGATTTGCAAGATTGGACCCAGACACGAAGACCCAGTTGCCCCCGGTGTATTCCCAGAGATCATTCAGATATCCGACATTCCCGGCTGAGTCGTAACCCCATCCACCAAAGAGCCAGAAGTTCCCAGATTGATCCTTCCAGAAAACAGGGGTCCAGCGCGCACCTGGAACTTGAGTGCCCGAGTAAACTCCCGCTTGATTAGCATTCTGCGAGCCGCCCACCCATGTCCAGGTGCTGGTGAACGTGTTGTATTTCCAGAGATCATTGAGCAGGCCTTGCTGATTGTTTGCAATTCCCTCACCGCCGAAGAGCCAGAGATCTCCGGCGTTGTCGGTCCAAGTGGCTCCTCCCCAACGTCCTCCCGGGACTGGACCAACGCCGGGCCGTGCGTTGACATAGAGGGGGCCGTGACTTTCCTGTTGAGCGTACGCTATAACGTTCGCTCCCACAGGATTAGCAGCCCAGCCATTGACGAGGACCCACTGGCACTGATCTCCAACCATCGGGCACTCCCAAAGGTCATTTAGGTAACCGTCCAGGGTGTCGGGTGCGGTACTTCCCGACAATTCCCATCCTAACCCGCCAAAGAGCCAGAGATTGCCGGAAGAGTCCGTCCAACCCGCGCCCAGATCGCGTGCCCCAGGAGTGTTCGTGTAGGGATTTGGAAGAGCCGGTGGTGGAGTCGTTGGGAACTGACCATACTGAGGGGACTTAATGGTGCCCGCTGTTTTCGTCCCATCGATCCATGTCCAGTCATCGTGAGCGCAATCGATCAAAATGTCGGTGATATTGCCGGTCACCACACCCTTGTAATTCCATGTTGTACAACCCTGCGGCTGAGTCGAAGGGTCTGTAAAAACCGAGACGTTGTAGGCGCCATTGAGGGCGACTGGGGTAGCAAATACGAAAGGACCGTTCTGAGAGACCGCCTCGTTGTTGCCCGTGTTGTTCTGCAACTGAAAGCTATTGTCTGTTAGCGGGAGATTGATTTGGTCAGGCGGCGTAGGAGTTTTGCCAGCGAGACCGACAACCGAACCGCCAAGGCTAAAAGTAACTGCGGGGCAGACGATGGAGACGGTAGTGACGTTGGCGGTGGCAGTGCCACTGGCGGTGCCTGGGGTGATAACGCAAGTCTGGACCGGCCCCGTGGGCTGAGCGAAGATCGACACGGTATACGCAGTTCCCGTAGGCACGAGGTTCTTGAAGGTGAACGATTGATTCCCGTTGGCGGGAGAAATCGCTAATTGCTCGTTATCACTGCTATTCTGAAGGGTCAAACCAGTTCCCACGACTCCAGTGACGGTGCCACCAATGCTGTAGCTCAGTACGCAATTAACGGCGACGTCGGTGACGTCAGCGGTAGCCGTTCCGCTGCCATTGCTGACGGTACAAATTTGTGTGGGAAGGATCGGCTGGGTAAGAACAGTGACGGCATAGGCGTCTGTTGGGCCGGTCACGGGAGTCTTGAACGTGAATGTTCCGTTCGCCGTGAGCGTGAGACTATCGCCGCCGTTGTTCTGCAAGATTACGCTTGCGCCAGTAGCGAGGCCGGAAATGGTGCCGCCAATGGTTGCGGTAACCGGATTGGTGGTGCATGCAACCGCAACAGATGTTACTGCTGCCGTTGCCGTTCCGGTCCCACCAGTCACGGTGCAGGTTTGCGTTGGATTTGATGGCTGAGTGAGCACCGTGACCGCATAGGTACTTACCGGTGTCTTGAACGTGAACGTGCCGTTGGTAGAGATGGCAAGGTTGTCTTTCCCATTGTTTTGTAATACTAGGCCCGAGCCAGAAAGCCCGGTGACCGTTGCGCTGATCGGGAAGGTGCTGCCGGTGCCGCTGCCGCTGCCGCTACCGCTATTCCCTCCGGGAACACCGCTGCAGGAGGCAACGAAGAGCGCAGTCAGGATCAAGCAGGCGAGACCAAAAGACTTTTTGGCGGGCATCATAGAGATTCTTTTCTCCTTCGTACTTCGCCCCTAACAGGCGGTGGCCGGAAGCATCGCGTTCGCTGTTCCGAACCTGAATGCGAGTCGTTCACGCGAGGACCGGACTTCCTAAGCAATGGCGGGAGCACAGAGCGAGCCCTAAATTCAAGTGCTGGGCGTCTCTTCCGCCATTTGGACTGAGAGTACTGTAACCTCCAGAACGCTATCAATACGCACGGAACCCCCTGTGCCTACATGCGCAATAACTGGTTGCAGTACGTGTACCGGTGCATGAGGACAGGCATGGAGAGTCGCAACTGATCTTTGGTACAGGTTTGATAAAAAAGGTCCTCCACCAAGCAAAAAGCCCCGGCCTGGAGTGAACCAGGCGGGGCTTTTTTGGGGCGGAGGTCAATCCGGCAAGAAGCTGGGCGGCCGGATTGTGGGCAAATCAGTTGGGGCGAAGTACGCCGTCGATCAAGAGTGAGAAAGAGTCTTCCAGTGTGAGGCCTGCATCCATCAGGGGCTGCACATAGAGCTGGTGGAACTCCTCGGGATACTCTCTTGTTCCGGAGAAGATGTAGTCGAGTGTTTGGAGCTTCAGATCCATTTCTTTATCGATGGGATCGAGCCGTTCGCGAAAATCCTGCGACATGGCCTTGGCGTGTGCTTTGTTCTTCATTCGAAACTTTTGGTCTTTCATTTCCTTCTACTCACTTCCCTGGGCGGAGTTGCGGTGTGCATTCTTTCTTCGATTCCAAGCATTCGCCTCCATCCCTGTGCCAGCCCGGACCTTTGGGCTGGCACAGAGACCTCTGTGGAAGCGCAGGAATTACGCGGTGATATAGAGCGTTCTACCGCCACGATTAACGAGCAACAGCGGCTCGTCGCCACCCTTCTTGAGCGCGCTCTGGAACTCAGAGACATTCTTCACAGACTGGTGGTTTACTTCCTGAATTACGTCGCCACGGCGCAGACCGGATTCCGCCATCTTGCTGGAGGGATCCACGCCGGCAACCACAACTCCCGTGGTGCTGGCTGGCAAACCCAACTGTTCGGCGATTTCCGGGTTGAGATTGGAGACCTCCACGCCATCGAGAGCCTTGCTGGCGCCCTCTTCATGGGAATTCAGCTTGGCGGTTTCCGTGGGCATTTCGGCAAGCTTGACGGTGAGGTCGCGCTCGTTGCCATTGCGCAGGGTCTTCAGCTTCACGCTGGTTCCTGGCGACATCATGGAAATGCGTCATGCGCAGTTGATTGCTGTCGGCGATGGGCTTGCCATTCAATTCGAGAATGATGTCGCCGCGCTGAATGCCGCTCTCTTGCGCAGGACTGCTGGGGGTAACGTCGCCAACGACGATGCCCGTGGCTTCTTTTTGTCCGAAAGCTTTGGCCATGCTCGGAGTAACGTCTTGCGGCAGGATGCCGAGATAGGCGCGGACAACCTTGCCGTTCTTGAGAATCTGGTCCATCACCTGGCGAGCGAGGTTGGCGGGAACCGCGAAGCCGATGCCCTGGCTGCCGCCGGATCCATGGGAGATGATGGCGGTGTTGATGCCGATGAGCTCGCCGCGATCATTGACGAGCGCGCCGCCGGAATTGCCCGGATTGATGGGCGCGTCCGTCTGGAGGAAATCTTCGTAGTCTTCGATGCCAAGTCCGCCGCGGCCCTTGGCGCTGATGATGCCTTTGGTGACGGTCTGACCGACACCGAACGGATCGCCGATGGCAATGGCCACATCGCCAACTTCCACTTTGGAAGAATCGCCGATCGTCAGAGGAGCGATATTGCTGGCGTCGATCTTTAATACGGCTACGTCGGTCTTGGGATCCGTGCCAACGATGCGCGCTTGAAATTCGCGCTTGTCGGAGAGGGTGATCTTCACGTCGGTCGCGCCCTCTACCACGTGGTTGTTCGTCAGGATGTAGCCTTCCGGGCTCACAATCACTCCAGATCCGAGTGCCTTCTCACGGCGATCCTTGGGAACGTCCATGCCGCCCTGGCCGAAGAACTGGCGGAACATCGGATCCATCTGCAGCTGTTCCATGCCTTCGGCGCTGGCCTTCACCACTTTGGAAGAGGAAATATTTACAACCGAGGGCAATACCTCTTTCACGACCGGAGCGTAGCTGGTCGTGCTCGGTCCTTCCTTCGGATCTGCAAGTTTCAGCGTCGCCGGAGGATTGGAGGCCGCCGTTGAGCTAACACCTATCTTCTGTGCCGTGGTCGATTTCTGAATGGTGCGCGCGACACCCAAACCAGCGACACCCAGAACCAATCCGAGTGCCATCGCAGCGGGCTTCGAATTCATCGATGACAAAATTCTGTTCATGTGTCCGTCCTTAGGCTCTTTTGCGTTGCCTGGTCCGTTTGGAAGGGTCAGGCTCTGCGCGAGTTTTGGTCTCCTTAGCTCAGACGCGGTCAGGGGAGCAGTTGATTCTCCCGGGCGTTGGGGATATTGGTCGCAGGCGATTGGGTAGGAGTTAAGTTATTTATTTTCTTATTGTTAGTAAGATTTCGAGGTGGAATTCGTACCACCCTAATACAGCGATCCAGCAATCTCAATGGTTCACGAGATGATACCTTTGCGGACGGCGTAGAGGATGAGTTCGGGGATGCCGCGGAGATTCAGTTTTTCCATGATATTGGAGCGATGTGTTTCGACGGTGTAGACGCTCAGGTTCAGAAGGTTGGCCACGTCTTTGTTGGACTTGCCTTCGGCAATGAGTTGCAGGACTTCGCGTTCGCGCGGGGTCAGCAGGTCGTAGGCGTCTTCCGCGCCGGAACGCTGTAGTTTTCTGACGTAATCGTCGAGCAGGACTTTACTGACGGCCGGACTGAAAAACGATTTGCCACCGGCCACCGCGTGTACCGCACGGATCAAGTCGGACTCCGCGGAATCCTTCAGCAAATATCCCTTGGCACCGGCTTTCAGCGCGCGCAAAACGTAGCTTTCGTCGGAATGCATACTGAGGATGACGATGGCGGTTGACGGATTCGCTTGGGTGATCTGATGGGCGGCCTCAATGCCATTCAGATTCGGCATGCCAATGTCCATTACCAAAAGGTCTGGCTTCAACGATAGAGCGAGAGCCACGGCCTGCCGGCCGTCATCCGCTTCTCCCACAACCGTCAAGTCGGCTTGCTGCTCAATCAGAGCCTTCAATCCACTGCGCATGAGTCTGTGATCGTCGGCAAGAAGAATACGCGTTTTACGCATCGGTTTAGTGAGCAGGCGCCAGGTGGGCCGGAAGTTCTGCCTTCACTGCGGTTCCCTTCCCGGGTGCGGAGTGAATGGTAAGGCTGCCGCCGAGCCGGCGAACACGTTCTTCCATGCCGAGGATACCCATACCGCGCACACGTTCGGTATCGAAGCCGTGGCCATCGTCCACGATTTCCACGCTGATTTTATCGGCGAACTGCGCCACGGAGACTTTCGCGTTTTTCGCTTCGGAATGTGTTGCCGCGTTGTTCAACGCTTCCTGCACCAGGCGATAAGTGCACACTTTGACTTCGTCGGGAAGGTGCTCCGACACCGTCTCGGAGTGGACATCGACTTCCATATTGCCGCGACGCGAGACTTCGCGGCCCTGCCATTCGAGAGCGGGCACAAGTCCCAAATCATCCAGCATGGGTGGACGCAGCAGCAGCGCGATGTCGCGAATCGATTTGACCGCCGTTTCGGCGGCGGATTTGATGCGCGTGATCTGCCCTTGTACCAACCCATCCTCGGGCGAGACCAGCTTTGACAATTGGCCGAGGTCGACCAGCAGCGCGCCGAGCGTCTGCCCCACTTCATCGTGCAGTTCCCGCGAAATCGAGCGGCGTTCTGCTTCCTGGGCTTCCACAAGCCGTGCGGAAAGCGCTTCCAGCTCCTGCCGGCTGTGCACGAGGGCGCGGTAGCGCAAGCGTCCCTGCTGTTCCAACCGCACGATATAGAATCCACCCACAATGGAAAGCAGGAGCCCCGCTACCAATGCCAGCGCCACCATGGAAATAAGGCGTGTTTGTGCGGCGCGGAATTGCGCGGCCAGCGATTGTGTGGCCTCACCAAACCTGCGGGTGTTCATTGTTGAGATGTCGCGGGAGACCTGCAGAATATAGGTTCGGCGCGGAATCACTTCGTCGCGCATAAATTGCATGGCGTGCTTTTCGCGCTCATCGGGGCGCCAACTGCTGGCCGTGTTGAAGGATTTTTCCTGTTCCAGAATTTTCTCTTCAATTTGGCTGAGCAGGGCCTTTTCTTCGGGATCCATGTCGGCAGGATAGTTAAGCACGGCATTGTGAACGTCGGTGCCGCGGCCGACGACTTCGGTGGCCGTGGCGGTAAACGAAGCGTTTTTGCGCTGAAAGAGATAGCGGTCCATCTGGTTGTCATATACGTCGACCAACACGACGATGGAGGAAAGCGCCTGACTGTGCGCGGCAAAGCGCGCCTGAGCCTGGTGCGCGATATCGTCCAGCTCACGCAACGAGTACAGCGAAACGAGAGCGGCAACCACCATCAGCGCAAGCAAGCCGCCAAAAACCAGCGGCAAGAGCCGGCGCAGCTTCTTTGCTCGTTCTCTGGCGTGCTGATCGTCGGTCAAGGATTCAGTGGGGAGCATTTTCGTCTCGTCGAGGATGGCGCAGGTCTAGGATAATGCAATTGGCAGTGGCAGCGATACAGCTCCCTTAGCGAATCGACAAGGCGGCCAGATTGCGCCTATCGTGGGACCGATTTCTTGTCGGATAATAAACAGCGTCATGAATCGCGCGCCTCACTCGTTGCGTTTCCCATACACAACGTACGTCGCTTACATCTTCTTGCTAATGCTACTGGCGATTGGGGCGCTGACTGCCACTGGCGCACCAGATTGGCAAACTTTGGCGCCGGGAATGGAGTTGAAATCCGTAACGCCGCGCGGTTCCAGCGTGGGCAATTCCGCGGTCACCATTTTACGGATGGATCCGAGGTTGTGGGAACTGGCACTGTTGGGCATCAGTCAGACCGGCGAGGCAGGGGGCCGCAGCGCGCGGGAGTGGTGCGTGAAAGGAAAATTCGCCGCGGCCATCAACGCGGGCATGTTCAGCACCGACGGCAAAACCCACATTGGTTACATGCGCAACGGAGAGCACGTAAATACCAGCAAGCGCAACAGTTATCAATCGGTGGCGGCGTTCAACCCTCACGATGCGAGCCTCGCTGCGTTTCGCATTTTCGACCTCGACGCTACCGGCACCACGATTGACGGCATCGCGAAGGATTACGGCTCGGTGGTGCAGAATCTTCGGCTCATCAAACGCGCCGGTGTGAATTCCTGGCCGCCACAGGACAAGAAGTGGAGCGAGGCAGCTCTGGCGGAAGATGAAGCGGGAAGGATCCTGTTCGTCTTCTCGCGTGCGCCGCTCTCGATGCACGATTTGAATCAGGAATTGTTGGGAGCGGGTATCGGCATCGTAGCGGCACAGCACCTGGAGGGCGGTCCGGAGGCACAGCTTTATTTTCGTGCCGGTGGGGTGGAAAAGGAATTATTCGGGAGTTACGAAACATCGTTTCAGGAAAACGATGCCAACGCCATTCCCTGGCCGATCCCCAACGTGCTGGGCGTGCGGCCGCGGCAAGCAGCGGCGAAATAGCTGTGGAAATTGCCAGGACGCGAATAAAGAAAAGCTAAGAAGGATAAGACCAGGCGATATTCCAGTTGCAGCGAGCTTGTAGCGGTCCAGATAACGCCCTGCGGTGTAGCCACGCAGTTCGTTGTTCGTTCCATAAATGCAATTGCCATAAAACGGTGGCTGGCCGCCCGTACCGCAACCGAAGGCGTTGTAGGCAAGCATCTGCTTGTCGTTCAGGCTCCAGTACTTGTTATCGGTGAATTTGTAAGACTGAAACGAGTATTTACTGCCAAAAGAATTGGCGAAGAAATCTCCGGTGAAGTGGACGGGATAGAACCGGTTGGGCCGCGTATCACGAACAACTTCGAAGCCAAGCGCACGGAGATTGGTGCGCAGGCCCGTGTCGGGCGGAATCGGGATAGGTGGCTCTTCGCCACTGGTCTGCCTGACCGTGACCAGCGAATTCCCGGTGATGAAGCGGCCGCCAACAGAAAACCTCTAGCCAATATTTCTTAGAAGTTCGATGAAGAACAGCTGGCCAGTCTGATCCAGTGGGAGCTTCAGATCAATTATTCCCGTTCGCGTAACCAACGCCGTACAACTTGTAGTCGACGTTGCCGTGCCCGTAGAAAGATTTCAACTCGTAGCGATCTTCCTTGATGTACAGATCTGCGCCCAAACCAAAACCGCGGGTGCCGTTATTGGTAATCACGGACGGTGGCGAGATTTTGACTTTCTCCTGGAACGGGAAAATGTAGCCCGCTACGGGACTAACTCCGGAACCGATCGCTGGACTCACGATTGGCAGCGGCGCAATGACGATCGAGCCGCGATGATGCTTCTTTTCCTTGTCGCCCTTCTTCAGTTCCGTTTGCTCGTCGGGTTTCCTTTCGGCGGGAACAGTCACTGTGGGCTGCTGCGTCGTGTCGCCTGGAGCTTGCGGTTCTGTGGCGGAAGGCTGAACGGGAGCCGGGGTAGATTGCGTGTACACCGGCTTGGCCATATACAGGGAGAACGCACAAATTAAGCAAGGATTTGCCCGCCCTGAAACCCAGAATCTCCTGAGAAGAGAAATGCCGCCACGCCGCCGCTACGCGAAGGAGTGCCATCTCAATTCTATACAGTTATTTGGTCGGCCTCATTCTAACAGGGCGTTATGGATTCCTTCTCTCGGTTCGATTCGGACAACCGCTCCGGGTTGATGCAGCTGTAGACCGCAAATATATTGTTTCGAAAAGCTTTGCGCCACCCGCAAAACAGATGCCGGCGGCGCAAAGGTGAATGACTTGCGATTTTAGTTGGTCGAACTAGGCGCGATGCCCGGTGAAGTAAAAGACCACGTAGGCCTTGATGCGGCCATCGGCCTGCGGGATTCCGTACACTTTCACATGGCGTGCCAGCGACCAGGTTCGTGGTGATGGTGGTCTGTCCGGCCAGGTGGTAATGTCCACCGGGCTGATGCTGACGATGTTGCCGGTGCGGTCCACCTGATAGACCAGCGTGCCCGAACCCGACGTGGTGCCGAGCGCAATCGGGCACGGCCAATGTTCCGCCGGGCACCGATCATGGTGAAACTCCCGTTGGAATAGCCGGTAGCGGCGTGCCAAGCGGCACGCGTGTCGGCAACAGCACCGCCGATGGCGCGGCCCAGGTGTTTGGTGCATTCGGGTCATTCCACGTCGCCCAGGTCTCGCCGGCAGCCGTTGAACTGGCCGACGGTGCCGCCGAAGCTTACCGCGCCATTGGTGGCGGCTTCGAAGTCGCGGATGACGTTTGTGCCGCTATCAACGATTGTGGGGAAGGTGAAATTCCACCACTTGAAGCCGCTGATGGCCGTACCGGATTGCGGATCGCTGCCATTCGCCGTGCTGCTGGAGATGAACGGCAGCGTGACGGTGTAATCGTCCGCCACGTGAGAGAAGTCACGCGTGTAGGTGAACCCGTTCGTGTCTGTGCCGGAGACGTGCCATCATAGCGTGCAATTTCGATGTCGACACTCTGCGCCACCAGTGGGCTGGCGAGCGGATCGACGACGCTGGCGTGCACCTTGAAGCCGCGCACCAGATTCGCGAGAAATGCAGTGCCCTGCCCGATGGAGTTGCAGTCGGTCTTGCGCTTTTGACGGAGTGCGGAAATAGAACAGCGTGTTGGCATCAACAGTGAGCGGCACTGGCAGTCCCAGTTCATCCTGCACCGTCAATACATCGCTCGTCGTGTTGACGTGCAGTACGTGGCCCTCTGGACTCAGCCACACACTTGCAAAACTGGTGCTCGTCCAGATGCGCACAGCCACCAGTGAGCCATCGGACTGGTAACGCGCGGCGATGCGGACGTACTTGCCGACGATCGTGGAAGCCACGGTGCTGAAGTCATTAATCGTGGTGCGCGTCTTTGCATCAACGTCATAGAAGAGTGTGCCGTTCGGCGGAGTCGGCGAGAATCGGCAGGCCTGCGTGGATGTGATTGCCGTTTCCGGACTCGTTGGCGGCAGCACGGGATAATCCTTGGTCACCGTCAAGGTGGTGTTATCGGACGAGACCGCTGTAACCGTAGCATAGAGATGGCGAAGGATCAGGCGACGGATGTCGTGAATATTGCGACGGCGAATCGGCCCATTGAAATTCACCGCCCACATGGTTGTGCCGTTGCCCGGCGGAACATGCGCCACCAGAAATGCTGGATGCGACAGATCGAATTCCACATCGAGCGCCGTGTTCTCGTTGGCGTTGACCACGAGTGGCGAAGTCGAGCGTGAGGTTCACCGGGACGGTCAGGCTGCCCGCACTTCCCGCGGTGCCGAGAATCTGGATCTGGCTTGTGGGAATCGTTGTGCTGGGCGCGGCCGCAAAATCCAGTTTCCGGATCGGCGGAAGTGGTCAGCAAAACGTCTCCCGGATTGCCACTGACGGTAATCGTCGCCTGCGGTGTAAGTGCCGGCGGGAATGGTGGTGTTGCCGAGAATCTCGCCAAGCTGATCCAGTTGCAACAAATTGATGTACGGCGCCGGGCTTGGTGCGCGTAGACCGTTACAGGTGTGCCTCCTCCCTGCGGGGTCAGCGAAATCGATAAGACTTCTTGCGCCAATCGTCGCCCAATCATCCGTGGAATCATCGCTGACAATCACGCTCACCGTGCCGTTTTGCGGCATTGGCGTGGGACTTGGCGTGCGACGTGCTGCCGGAATTGCCGCAGCCGCGGAAAAAACCATCATCGAGGCCATGGTAAGCCCCAGCATCATGCGCGCGTTAAGACAATTCATTTCTTTCTCCTTGAGAGACACTGCGCCCCTCGCTTGTGTTTTCTGCATAACCCAAATTGGAATGCGGCCGGACACCCTGGGTGAGTCTGCGGACCAGCTTCACCCGGTTGCGTGCCTAAACCCAGTTCCCGTGGGAAAGTTTCGCGCGAAAAGCGGCATTCACGGATCGGCTGGCATCAAAGTGTGGGCGTTAGATCGCGGGTCCGACGCTGCCGCGGAGCATAGCTTTTGCAATCCGCAGGCGTGAGCGGGTATTGCGTTTACTTTGTCATACGCTTACACGGCACTGCGGAAGAAGCTTCCGAACGTTTGGTGAGAGGAGTCTCTCCATGCGTTTCGCGCATATTGCCGCAGTGGTGATGTTGGCGTTGTTCTGTGATTGCGTGTAGGCGCTCGGTTGGCTATCCATGTGATAGAGGCGTCTGCCCTTTCGCTGTGGTAGACACCAAAAACAGAGCCAGGACGAACTTGTTGTGTATTCGCTTCATTCCAATCGCCTTCTTCCACTTGTGAATTAAATCTTGGATTCGCGAACTCGAAGGTATTGCGAATTTGGCGTCTGCAGATGTTGGAACAAGCTCTCGGCTAAATTACCAGACATCTGTTCTTTGGATAATGTTGCAGTCGAAACGATGGAGATTTTGAGCGGGACAGAGCCCAGCACGTCTTGGTCGAAAGCGCTTGACTTTCGCTTTTTCTTCGCCTATAGTACGGGGCGGTAGAGGAAACGGGAAACGGGTGGCTACGACTCCATTGCCTTCGGGCTCTCCCGAGCCGGACGCCACCCGTTGAAAGTAGCGCAAATTCTGCTTCCCTGCCAGGAGCAGCCATGGACGCATGCGAAAACGTCACCCCCGCCATCCTCGAGAGCAGCGGTCGACAGGGGCTAGAGCCCAATGATCCGGCTTCTAGTGTGTCGGAGCTGAAGCTGCGACCCCCTAACGAAGAGCATTTTGCAGAGAAAGAGGTTTTTGTGCGGCAGGAACCGGCGTCACCGGAAAAACGCTCGTGGTTTCCGACCCATTGGCGCAGGCTAGGCAAAGCGCGTTCTGCGGCAAAAATGCCGCAGATGGTGCACGTGAACGTCGACGCGTTCTTCGCTTCCGTCGAGCAGTTGCTGAACCCCAAGCTGCGCGGCACGCCGGTGCTGGTAGGCCGAGGGGTGGTGGCCTCGGCGAGCTACGAAGCAAGATTCCGCGGGGTAAAGACGGCGATGGGTTTCCGCGACGCGCTGCGCGCCTGCCCGAACGCGATTGTCGTGCCCGGGCAGTACGAGCATTACGCGGACTTTGCCGAACGCGTGCGGCGCGTTTTGGAAATCTACACACCGGTGGTGGAAACCGCGACGCTGGACGACTTCTATCTTGACTTTGCCGGAACCGAGCGGCTCTACCCGGACTTTGAAGCCACACTGCGGCGTCTAGCGGCAGAGGTGCTGGGCCGCACGGGCTTGAACGTGTCCGTAGGCGCTGCACGCACCAAATCAGTGGCGTCGATCGCTTCGCGGCTGGAGCGGCCGCGGGGCTTCCGCATCGTGTCTCCGGGCACCGAGGAAGCGTTTCTTACGCCCCTGCCCGTGGATTCGCTGCACGGCATCGGCAATACGGAGGCGGCCGCGTTGGCGGAGCGTGGCATTGCCACGATCGGCCAACTGCGCATGATTCCGAAACCGGTGCTGATGGCGGCGTTTGGCGACACGATCGGCGAACAGCTCTGGCAGAAAGCGCGCGGGCTCGATGGACGCGAGGTGCTGCTGCCGTCAACGTCCCTTTCGCGCGAAACCACCATCCAAGGCGGCACCAGTGACACGGAATTTCTCGGCGGGCTGCTCGAATACCTGAGCGTGCGCATCGGCGCAACCTTGCGGGAGTACGGCAAGCAAGCGCACAACATTGGCGTGCGGCTGTGCTACGTGGACGACTATTCGGCGCACGAGACCATTCGGCTGGCGTGCCCGAGCAATGACCAGCGCGAATTGCTGGTCGCGGCAAAAGAGTTGTTTCGGAAACTGTTCAAGCGACGCGTGGCGATTCGCCATGTGGGCGTGAGCGTAACGAATCGGGACGCGGACCGGCGCCAGAATGAACTGTTCGATACGGACGCGAACCGGCGCTGGTACCTGCACCGGGAGGTGGACCGCGTGCGCGGGCGCTACGGCTGGGCCGCGGTCTTTCGCGGCCAAGGCGCGAAAATACGCCAGCACTACGCCACCAAGAAAAGCGCTTCGGTGCTCTCGACGCCGTGTCTATCGCGATAGTGTTGGATTGAAATTCTCCGGACTTTACCCAGGAACTGACCGGAACCATCAATAACCCGTGATCGACCAGACGCGCTGTCTGGCGGAGGTAGCACGCCGGACACCGCCGCCTCGCTAGGTGTTGCTCCGCTCCCGGCGCGGGCCGCATACTCTCCTCATGGGCACTCCCAGTAAACGCCGCATCTATCTTGGCTTACTTGCGCTGCTGGCAACCAGCCTCACTGCCAGCTCAGGCCGTGGCGACGAAATCCGCCTGAAAGACGGAAAGAAGCTGTATGGCGTAATCGTCTCCTACGAAGACAACATGTTCAAAGTGAAAACCGACTTTGGCTACGTGTTGGTGGAAAAAGACAAGATCGCCCAGATCATTCCGAATACGCCGCCGCAGAACGACGCCGCGAAAAGCGATGCTCCGGCAACCGCTAAGCCCGGCACAACCACGCAGCCGAAACCGGAACCCGCCGTGGCATCATCGTCGAGCGCGTCGCCGGGAGTGACGAATGCCAGCGCGAAAGATACCGCGCCACCCGCGCCCAGCAAGCGCGAAAGAGCCGCGGCCATTGTAAACAATGCCAACACCAAGCCAGCGATTCCTGCGGCATCGAGCGCATCCGTAGATCCCTCAGCGCCCGCGCTGAAAACGGCCGCGGGTGCGCCGAAGAACGCGCTGGCAACGGAGGCTGCTCCTCCGCCTCCGCCAAAGGAAGAGCCGCCTGCCACGCGCGAAGAAATTCAGGGCAATCTGTACATCAACCACGCGCACGGCTTCCACATGTATAAAGCGCCGAGCTGGCAATTGATTGATGGCGCGGGGCAGGCGCTGCCGAACGCGATTGCTGCCATGGGCACGACGAACGAATCCACGCTCATGGTAATCGGACTTGAGAAAACCAAGGCGCCGCTGGACAGCGCGGCAAAAACCGTGGAAGCAAGGCTACACGATGTGTACGAGAATTATCGGCTGATTTCGGAACGCAAAATCGTAGTCAGTGGATTGCCCGCCATCGAGTACCGCTATCGCGGCATGGCGGACAACCACGATTGGTCTGGTACGCTGGTGGTCCTTTCGCGCGGCGCCGATGTGTTCACGGTGCTGGGCATGACCTTTGCGGACACCGACCTGATCCAGATTCAGGAGAACGTGATCGCGCGCTCGATCGCCAGCCTGGATTTCAACGCTAAGTAACCGTGACCTCGATGGTGTGGTAGCCAGTGGCGCCGTCGGGCCATTCGCCATGGTCGCTGTTTGACTGCAATTTCCCGTGGCCATCCGTGGCACGCACTTTCACGGTTTGTTTCCCTTTTGGTGGATTCTTCCACACGAATTTCCAGAAAGCCCACATCTGCGAGGGCATCGGATTGCTGAAGATTTCCACTTGTTCCCAATGATCGCCGCCATCGGTGGAGATTTCGACCTTGGAGATACCGGATTTGTCGCCGATCGCATAGCCGGTCACGACGAAGGTTTGGCCCTGGATTCTGGCCAGATTGTGCGGGTCGTCAACCACCGCCTGGGTGTGGCGATCGCCCGCGTTGGACCAGCCCTGCAGTTCCCAGTAGCCGAGGTAGTCTTTATCGACGAATTCGATCCGCGTAAGCCATTTCGGCATCTTCATGCCGTAGCGCCCGGGCATCAGCACGCGCAATGGAAATCCGTGCACGCGCGGCAGAGGCGCGCCGTTTATGTCATAGGCAAGAAAATTGGCGGGGTCTTCAAAGCGTTCAATCGGATGTCCCGTGGTATAACCTTCTGCAGCGTAGAACACCGCATACTTGGCGTCTGGCAAAGCGCCGGCGCGTTCCACCAACGGTTGCAGCAGCGTTCCCCTCCAGACCGCGTTGCCGATGTACCGACCGCCTACGGGATTCGAGATGCATTCCAAGGTAAGAGTCGTTTCATAGCGCGGAAGCGCGCGGATTTGCTCGTAACTGAAGCGGAGCGGATTCTTCACCAGGCCGTCAATCGTCAGCGACCACGTTTTCTGGTCCACCGCCGGCTCGCCATGCGAAGCCATCTGGTAGAACTCCTCGGTGGGCGTGATGGCACGAAAAGCAGCCTGCGCTCCGTCGTTTACATAGCCGCGCACATTCGCGTCGCCCACGTTGACGCCGCGCATCAAGTAGCGATACACAGCTCCGGGAATCAACAAGCCCAACCCTAGGCCGCCCGCAATGGAGATAAACTGTCTCCGTTCCATCCCATGTTAGATGTGGGGAAGGTTGAAAAGGCACACGAGTGGCATGCTACGGACTTGAGAGATGCTCGGGATTTCCCCAAGCGATTTGTCTCGATTGCGGCGCTATTCCTGGGGCTTACGATTTTCCCGGATCATGGTAATCAGCGACTGCACGGCGCGTGGCAGGCTTCGGTCGCGCCGGTAAACAAGTGCCAGTTCGCGCCACAGATCCACATCGTCTACGTTCAGGAGTTTCACTTCGCCGGATTTCACCTGATCCCGGGCAAAGCTTTCGCTGATGATCGAAATGCCGACGTCGGCGGCCACGAACGTCTTGATCATGCCGATACTGGGCAATTCCATCACAACGCGCAACCGCGAGCGGTACGGACGGAACAACTTGTCGAGCACTTGCCGCGTGTAGCCGGTCTTTGGGAAAATCAGCGGCGTGGAGGCGATTTCTTCCAGAGTCACGTGGCTCTTTTGCGCCAGAGGATTTTTTGCGCTGACCATGAAGCGCAGGCGATCTCGATTGATCACGTGCATCTTCAGGTTCGGCGATTTCAGGGGCAAAGTGACGATACCCAAGTCCAGCGTCCCATCCTCAAGCCGCTGCAGAATCTTATGGCTGAAGTTGCGGTAGATGCTGATGCGCACCAGCGGAAATTTGCGCTGAAACTCCGCAAGGATGTCCGGCAAAAGATACAGGCAAGTGGCTTCATTGGCGCCGAAGCTCACCGGACCTTGCACCACGTTCCCGCGGTCGGCAACCACCTGCATCGATTCGTCGCGCAAGAGCAGCAAACGTTCGGCAAATTCAAACAGCACTTCGCCGGCAGGGGTCAGCTCGACAGACTTCGCCGAGCGGTCCAGAAGTTTCGCATGATAAGCCTGTTCGAGCTGGCGAATCTGGGCGCTGACGGCCGACTGTGAGCGAAACACTTTCTGTCCGGCCTTGGAAAAGCTCTTGAGTTTGGCAACTTGCACAAACGTAGCTAGTTGATCAAAGTCCATGGTTGGATTCTCGTGTAGGAGTATACCGAAAACCTGGATAAGAATTTAGTAAAGATCCTGAGCGGCTCAGGCATAGTGCGGAACGGGCCCCTTGGGCACGGCCAGAAGATCGGCCGGGGCTGCGGGCAAGTGACTGGCTGGCTGCGCGGCGAAGGCCCGCCAGGCTGTTTCCAGTGTGCCCTGAAAATGAACCGGTTGAATGCGCAGGAAGGGCAATCTCTCTTTTTGCATCAACAATCGAAAAGCAACCGGGCTGCTGGTGTGCGCGATATGCGCCTCCAGCAGGCGACGCAAATTCGATTCTTCCACTTCTTCGAGCTCGTGAGATTGTACGAATTCCAGATTGAGCACGTGCTCCGCTTCGCGACGCAGCACGTAAGCGAGTCCGCCGGTCATTCCCGATCCAAAATTCAATCCCACGGGGCCAACGACCGCCACAATCCCGCCGGTCATGTATTCGCAACCATGTTGTCCCAGGCCTTCCACCACCGAGACGGCACCGCTGTTGCGTACGGCAAACCGCTCGCCGGCCTGTCCAGCAAGAAACAACTGGCCAGAGGTCGCGCCGTACAAGACCGTATTGCCAGCGAGCACATCACCGCGTTTTGAGGCAGTACTACCCGCGCGAATCACGATTACGCCGCCGGAAAGTCCCTTGCCCACGTAATCATTCGCTTCCCCGCTCAGCGTAAGAGTAATGCCGCAGGAGAGAAACGCCCCGAAACTTTGCCCGGCGGAACCGCGGAATTCGCGTGTAATCGGGCGCGCTTCCTTTTCGCTCATGCGACGGCGCATGCGTTCGCCGCTCAAATGCGTGCCAATACTGCGGTGAAAATTCTGAATCGCAGTCGGCGCAGCGTGCGCCGACCGCGGATGATCCAGTTCGCGCTCAACATCCACCAACCCCGCATCGAGCACGCTCGATTGCTGCGGCAGAACACGCCGCGCTTTCGAAGGCGGAATCACCAGCAACGCATCCAGACCGGAACTTGTCTCCAACCGGTCGTACCAGCCGCGCAACTCGGTCAGCGTGCGCACACCGAGTTCCGACAGGCCCTTTCGCACTTCTTCGCCGAGCGCGCGGAAATATTCAAGCACCATCTCCGGTTTGCCGTTGAAGCGCATCCGCAATGTTTCATCCTGCGTGGCAATTCCCACCGGGCAGGTGTTCAAGTGGCACTGCCGCGCCATCACGCACCCGATGGCCACGAGGGCCGCGGTGCCGAAGCCGAATTCGTCGGCACCGAGGATCGCGCCGATCAGAATGTCGCGGGCAAAGCGCATGCCGCCGTCCACCCGCAGGGCAACCCGTGAACGCAAGCCCGCGCGCAACAGTGTTTCATGGGTATCGCGCAGACCAATCTCCCATGGCAGGCCGGTATTCTTAATGGATGTTAGCGGCGAAGATCCCGTGCCGCCGTTGTGGCCACTGACGGTAATCACGTTGGCGCCAGCTTTGGCCACACCCGCTGCAATCACGCCAATCCCAGAGCCCGAAACGAGTTTCACACCGATGCGCGCGTTGGGGTTCACGGCGCGCAAATCGTGAATCAACTGCGCCAGGTCTTCGATGCTGTAGATGTCGTGATGCGGCGGCGGCGAAATCAGCGGCGTGCCCGGTGTGGCATGGCGGATACGCGCGATGTACTCCGTCACTTTGCGCGCCGGCAATTGTCCGCCCTCGCCTGGCTTTGAACCTTGTGCCATCTTGATTTCGAGTTCTTCGGCGCGCACCAAATATTCCGCGGTAACTCCGAAGCGCCCGGAGGCTACCTGCTTCACCTTGCAGGCCGAGTCGCCTTGCGCGTAGAGCTCCGGGTCCTCTCCGCCTTCGCCCGTGTTGCTGCGCCCGCCCATCTGATTCATCGCAATCGAGAGAGTCTTGTGCGCTTCGGGACTAAGCGAACCGAGAGACATCGCCTGTGTACTGAAGCGCCGCAAGATGAATTCCAGTGGTTCCACTTCCGAGAGCGCAACAGGCTGGTCAGGAACCATCTCCAGGAGGTCACGCAGGAATGTTGCACCCTCCGCCTTACTCAACTGCTCGATGGCACTGAATTCCGACTGCTCGGACTTGCGAACATGCGCATGCACACGTCGAATATATTCCGGCGAATTGGCGTGCAATTCGGCGCCCTTGCGAAAACGGAACAGGCCGTGGTCACCGAGTTCTCCAGCAGTCCCGGCGTACGCGCCCGCGTGCATTTTCAAATAGTCCCGCAAGAGCAGATCGAGGGTCTTCGTGCCGGGATAAAAGCCGGCGTCCTCGAAATACTCGCGACAAATGTCATCGTCGAGCCCGAGGACTTCAAACAGGTGGCTATTGCGATAGCTGGCCAGCGTCGAAATTCCCATACGCGCAATCACCTTGCGCAATCCCCCGTACATGCCGGTGCGGACTTTCTCGAATGAGCCAGGTTCTTCCAATTCCGCAAATTCTTCGGCTAGATATGGAACCACCGCGCTGGCGCCGGCGGCAATCAACATGGCCACATGATGGGTGTCATAAACTTGAGCAGTCTCCACCACCAGCGGCACATCGGCGAATCCCTGCGCCACCATGTTTTTCCAGATGGCTGAAGTTGCCAGTAACGCCGGCACGGCCGCACGTTCGCGCCCCACAGCGCGATCGGAGAGGAGGAGGAGCCCCGGACGCACGCCGCCACTCAGAGGGGTAGTGTTACACTGAGTCAAACAACGGCGCGCACCCGAGACTCCTTCGTTGGCAGGAAAACTTGAATCGAGAACTCTTGCGGAACCCAGAGACGCGGTCAGAACGCCCAGTTCCACGACGCTGATGATGGGGCCGCCCAGGAAATGGCCCCGGCCCAGCGGCACTTCCAACGACATGACGTGCGCTTCGCGCAACGGATCGATCGGAGGATTCGTCACCTGGGCGAAGCGCTGCTTGCAGTAATCCCACAAAGGCCGCGCCAGCGCCGACAGAAATGCCGGAGGTGCGTCGTCGCCCATGCTCCAGTCGGCTTCCTTGCCGCTCAAGAGTGGGCGAAACAGAATCTTGTATTGATCGTCAGACCAGCCAGCGGCTCCCGCTAGGCGTTTTGGTTCCTCCACGCGAATGCGGCAAGCCGGAGTTTCCAGCGCAACGCGACTCCGTTCCGTAACCGTCTTCCGCGGGAATTGCCGCGTCACACTTTTCAACAATTCTCGCCAACGGAGCAATACCCCCTTGGCAGGGTTCGCCAGAATCATTTCTCCGGGGCCCAAGCGATGGCGCTCCGCGACGCGCGATTCCTCCAAATCGACTAATCCCGTCTCGGATCCGGCAATCACGAGTCCATCGTGAGTCACGGTGTAGCGCATGGGCCGCAATCCGTTGCGATCCAGTTTCGCGCCAACCGAGATTCCATCGCTGAACACCAGAGCTGCCGGCCCATCCCAGGGCTCGGCTTCATGTGACAATATCTCCAACGATGCCCGCACGTCGCTCGAGAGGAACGGATCGTAGAGGAACGCCGGGGGCACCAGCGACAGCATCGCCGCCTCTACGCTCTTGCCTTCGAGCAGTTTGATTTCCAGGGCGTTATCGAAGCTGGCCGAATCGCTGACGTTTTCTTCCAGCAAGTGAAACCATTTGCCGACACCGATGCGCTTGCGAACGTCGCGTTCGCGTGCGCGCAACCAGCGCCGGTTGCCGACCACGGTATTGATTTCGCCGTTGTGTGCCACGTAGCGGAATGGCTGCGCGAGCTGCCAAGAGGGTTCGGTATTCGTGGAATAGCGTTGGTGAAAGATGGCGAAATTGACGGCAAATTCCGGGCGGCAGAGGTCCTCGAAGAAACGTGGGAACTGCCATGGCGTCAGCAGACCTTTGTAGACCATGGTTCGCGACGAGAGCGAACACAAATAACTGCGCTCCGGCAGCATCGACTCTGCCCGCTTGCGAAGCAGCGCCAGGCTGCGCTCAAATTTGTCGGCGTTAATCGGACTGCCATTCTTGGTCGCGGCCGGTTCGATGAACAACTGCCAGATCTCCGGCATGGTCTCAAACGCTCGCTGGCCTAATGCGTTGGAATTCACCGGTACGCGCCGCCACCCGGCCAGCCGCAGCTTGCCGCGACCGATCGCGTCCTCCATGGCCGCGCGAGCATCAGAATGTCGCGACACGGGAACAAAGAGCACTCCGACCCCGAAGAGTTCGCCCAACTTGATCTGCTCTTCGGCAGCGCGCGCACGGAAAAAATTCGCTGGCAGCGAGGTAAGCAGGCCCGCGCCATCGCCACTTGCGCCATCGGCATCCACCCCTCCGCGGTGCGAAAGCCTTTCCAGCGCTTGCAAAGCCATTTGTAGGATTTCCTGACGGGGAGGTCCGCTTAATCCGGCGATAAAACCAGTGCCGCAAGCGTCATGGTCCGGGTGACCCCAGTTTGGCTGGCGCCGGTTGGACCTGAACGCAGGGCGACTACACATATCTAGTGTAATAGTCGGCACAGCGCGCAATGTACAATGCAGAATTTTTCTGGAATGAATCGGTTTCCTGAGGGCGCGCCGAACGTCAAGTAGCTTAAAACTTCGTCACTTCGCTGAAGTGAAAATTGCCGATTTTCATAGGCGGAACGACCATTTCGAAGGACTCTTCCGCCGTTGCCCGGTGAGAGGGGCCCAACAATTCCACATTGCGAAGCATTTCTAAAATCGATTGATTGAATCGGAAATTCCGCACGGCCGTGCACACTTTTCCCTTTTCCACCAGGAACAAACCGTCTCGGGTCATACCGGTCATGATCTTCTCGTAAGGGTCAACCTCTCGGATGTACCACAGCCGTGTGACCAGTAGGCCCCTTTCGGTGCTCGCGATCATTTCCTCCAGCGAGGAGTTACCTCCCGCCATGACCAAGTTCATGGGGGCCTCACCAAACTCATTGGGCAAAGCGAAGCCATGGCCCGTGGGCTTAGCACGCGCCAGTTTTGCGGAACGGCGCGAATAGACCAGGTTTCTCGGAACACCCTGATCGACGAGCACCACTCTCTGACGGGGGAGGCCTTCTCCGTCGAATGGCATGCCCAACTGTTCCGGATGAAGCGCGTCATCGATCAGAGTGATGCTCTCGCCAAATAGCGGCTTGCCCATTCGTCCCGCCAGGCACGAACGCTTGTCGTGAACGGCGGTGGCCGCAAAATCGTAGAAGAGAAAACCAATCAAATCGACTACAGCGGGGGGTTCCAGGATCACCGTGTAGCGCCCGGGCGCCAACTCCACGGGATTTTGCGCGCGGGCGGCCTGATCGCTCGCGCGCCTGGAAAGATCCAGCGAATCGAACTGCCGCACGTCCGCAGAATTCGCCTTGGCCCAACTTGTCGCCGAATCGTGCTGCATCGTTACGGAAAACTCCGCCTGTGTCTGCCGATAGCAGGCCAAGAGACCGCGCGAATTTCCCTGAATCGTCTGGCTCTGTCCACTCGAAAAGATACCGGCGGCAATCTGACCGCGGCGCTCGGCAACATCGCAAGCACGCTTCACAGCCCGGGCACGCGCTTCCGCTGTCAGAATGGCGGTCGCCGGGATGAAGCGGTTGACCGCGCGATATAGCTGCTTCCCGGGAAGTCGCAATAGGTGGACATCTTTCGGTTGGCTGGCTGCCAGTGACAAGCAGTCATCCAGTGCGGCGCCCAAAGCGTCTTCTTCCAATCGATTGGTCGTGACGCGGGCCGTTCGGCCGTCCGCTGCGGTGCGAATAGAGACGACCAAACCATGCTCGGCTACGTGCTGGTGAATCGTGTTATTCGCAAATCGCGTCAGGGCGTCAATGGCCTCGTCCACGTGGACTTCGGTTTCCGGAATGCCGCGCTTTTTCGCCAGGCGCGTCACCGTGTCGATGATGCCGCGCAATTCACGAACCGGCCTCAGCTGTTCGACTGTAGAGGTCTTCGACCGCCCGGCGACTGGCAATGCGGGAGTTTTGTTCATTCGTTGGAGAACGCCGTTCCGATTTTTACGTTGCGAAACCTTGCCGGCGCCGCGCCATGGCCGGTGCCCATCGTCTGCATCGGTTGACCCTTGCCGCAGTTCGGTGTGCCCCACAAGACCCAGTGGTCGGCGTTGCAGATGGCGTCGCACGAATTCCAGAATTCCGTCGTAATTCCGCTGTAACTGGGATTCTTCAGCATGCGAACTTTCTTGCCACCGCGAATTTCCCAGGCGATTTCCGTCGAAAACTGAAATTGGTAACGGCGGTCATCGATCGACCATGAACGGTTCGTTTCCATAAGGATCCCATCCTCCGTGTCCGCGATCAGATTCTCCGGCGTCCAGCTACCAGGCAGCAAGCTGACATTCGTCATTCGAATCATCGGCAGACGGTTCCAACTTTCCGTGCGCATGGTGCCTCCGGAGCGACGCAGTCCCACCAGGTGCGCGGTTTCGCGGCTGGACAAATATCCTCGGAATTCTCCATTCTTGATGATATCGATACACTGCGCGGGCACGCCCTCGTCGTCATACGCGAAGGAGCCGAGGCCCGGCCCATGCGCGATACGCGCGTCGGCTACCACATTGACGATAGGCGAGGCGTATTGCAGCTGATTGAGCTTATCGAGCGTCAGAAAACTGGTCCCCGCGAAATTCGCTTCCTGCCCCAGCACGCGATCGAGCTCAATCGGATGGCCAACGGATTCGTGAATTTGCAGACCTAATTGGCTCCCGCCCAGGATCAAGGTGCCGGTCTTTTCCGGGCACTGCGCGGCTCGGTGCAGAGCAACCGCCTCTTCGGCGATGACAGGCGCGTGCTTCAACAAATCCAGCGATTCAACCAGTTCGTACCCGCCTAGAATATGTTGCCCGCCGAAACTGTTCGGATAGGAACGTTTCTGGATGGCCTCTCCCTTGAAACAGGATGCGGCAATCCCGCACCCGGACATGACCCGCCTTTGATGAATCCTGGAGCCGCTGCTGGAGGCGAACCACGAGTCGATCTTGCGGAATTGCAGATCCGTTTCCGCCAGCGTTACGGCTTTCACTTTGCGCATCGCGGAATCTGCCGCCAGCAACAAATCCAATTGTGTTTCCAATGGAATCTCGAAGGGATCTTTCTGGCACGGCCCCTGCCAACTGTCGACATAATTCCCTTCCGCCGCCATCTGCACGTTTTCTTTTTTCGCCATCGCCGAGGCTTTCGCAATGGCCACCGCCTGTGCCGCGCATGCAGCCACGCCGTCGCGTGTGAGTCGATCGGTGGACGCAAATCCCCACGCACCCTGAGCGACCACACGAATTCCGAGGCCGATGGATTCGTTCTGCCCCAGCGTGCCGACTTGTCCGTTCTTGGTGGTCAAGTCACGCTGACGCAGGTTCATTACCCGCACGTCAGCGTAGGTTGCACCGCGCAGCCGGGCGACTTCCAAGGAATATCCGCAGTAGTCCCACATGGCAGCCACCAAAACTAAGGGGCACGTTCTACGCGTGCCCCTCCGACATATTAACAAATTGTTGCCGCTTCAATGGCCCCGATTAGGTACCTTCCTGCCAGGAAGCCAGGTATTGCTCCTGTTCCGCGGTCAGCTTGTCCAAGCGGTGTCCCATAGACTCGAGCTTGAGACGGGCGATTTCGCGGTCCAGATGCTCAGGAACCACGTACACTTGCGGTTTCAGCTCATGGTGATTCTTCACCAGGTATTCCGCGGAAAGCGCCTGGTTAGCGAAGCTCATATCCATCACCGCTGCCGGGTGGCCTTCGGCGGTGGCGAGATTGACGAGTCGCCCTTCGGCGATCAGGTTAATCCTCCGGCCATCGTTGAGCAGAAATTCATCCACCAGGGGTCGCACTTCTTTTTTGCCGGACGACAGTGCTTGCAACGCCGGGATCTCGATCTCCACGTTGAAGTGGCCGGAGTTGCAGACGATGGCGCCGCTCTTCATCACTTCGAAGTGCTCGCGGCGAATCACGTTTTTGTTTCCGGTCACGGTAATGAAAACGTCGCCTTCTTTTGCAGCGTCGATCATGGGCATCACGCGGAAACCATCCATCACCGCCTCAATTCCCTTCACGGGATCGATTTCTGTGACGATGACGTCCGCGCCCTGTCCCTTGGCGCGCATGGCAACGCCGCGGCCGCACCAGCCGTAACCGGCGATGACAACCTTGAGGCCCGCAATCAATACGTTCGTGGCGCGAATCACGCCGTCCAACGTTGACTGGCCCGTGCCGTAGCGATTATCGAAGAAATGCTTGGTCATCGCGTCGTTGACCGCGATGATCGGATATTTCAGCGTGCCGTCTTTGGCCATGGCGCGCAGGCGAATCACACCGGTGGTCGTTTCTTCCGTGCCCGCGATGACGTTGCCGACCAGGTCCTGACGCTTGGTCAGCAACATGGTCACCAGGTCGCAGCCGTCGTCCATGGTGAACTGTGGCTTGTGATCGAGCGCCGCCTTCATGTGCTCATAGTAGGTATTGTTGTCCTCGCCTTTGATGGCGTAGGTGGGGATGGAGAAATCGCGAGTCAAGGATGCCGCCACTTCATCCTGCGTGGACAGCGGATTCGACGCGCACAAAACGATGTCCGCGCCACCATCGCGCAATGCGATCATCAGGTTCGCTGTTTCGCTCGTCACGTGCAGGCAAGCGGACACGCGCAAGCCTTTCAGCGGCTGCTCCTTGACGAAGCGCTTGCGGATCGATTGCAGCACCGGCATCTGTTGTAGTGCCCACTCGATCTTGCGCTTGCCAGCGTCCGCAAGCCCGATATCTTTCACATCACCCTTTTTGAGTTCTGCCGTTGCCATTCGTACACTCCTCGAAATTGAGATTCTTTCCTTTGGGCGGTTGAACTGAATTGTTGCGTCCCATCGGCAAGCAGGACTCACCTGCAGTTGAGAGGAAAATTGTCCAAAAAGGGCGCGATCGGTAAAGACCGCGCCGCCAAAATCAACGACCTGCTGCGATTTCCGCTTCCGCGCCCAGACCCGCGGCCTTGCGCAGAGCATCGGCGCGATCGGTGCGCTCCCAGGTGAAGCCATCCCCCTTGCGGCCAAAGTGACCGTAAGCAGCGGTGGCCTTGTAGACCGGCTTGCGCAGATCCAAAGTTTCGATGATGGCCTTGGGAGTCAGCTTAAAGTTTTCGCGAACCAAGTTGGTGATTTTTTCCTCCGGAATCGTTCCCGTTCCGAAGGTGTCGACCATCACGGAAACGGGTTCGGCCACGCCGATGGCATAGGCGAGCTGCACTTCCGCGCGCGAAGCCAGACCGGCCGCCACAATGTTCTTCGCGATATAACGGGCCATGTAGCACGCCGAGCGGTCTACCTTGGAAGGATCCTTGCCGGAGAACGCTCCACCACCGTGACGGCTATAGCCTCCGTAGGTGTCGACAATGATCTTGCGCCCGGTCAATCCGGCATCGCCCATCGGCCCGCCAATCACGAAGCGGCCCGTCGGATTAATGTGGAATTTCGTTTTTGCGTCCAGCATGTGCGCCGGAATGATCGGCTTGATCACATGCTCCATGATGGCGTTGCGCAGGTCTTCATTCGGTACCGTGTCGCTGTGCTGCGTGGAGATGACCACGCAATCCACGCGAAACGCCTTGCCATCGCGATATTCAACCGTGACCTGGGATTTTCCATCCGGACGGAGGAAATCGACTTTCTTGCTCTTGCGGACTTCGGACAGGCGTTGCGTCAGGCGGTGCGCCAACTGGATCGGCATAGGCATCAGTTCTTCGGTCTCGTTGCAGGCGTAGCCGAACATCAATCCCTGGTCGCCCGCGCCACCGGTGTCCACGCCCATGGCGATGTCAGGAGACTGGCGCTTGATGGTGCACATGACCGCGCATGTGGTGGAATCAAATCCAAACAGAGCGTTGTCATAGCCTACCTGCTCGACAGTCTTGCGAATCAGTTCGTCATAGTCGACATGCGCAGTGGTCGTGATTTCTCCCGCCACCACGACCAGCCCGGTGGTCACCAGCGTTTCGCACGCCACGCGGCCCTTGGGATCCTGCCGCATCACTTCATCCAGTACGGCGTCCGATATTTGATCGGCAATCTTGTCCGGGTGGCCTTCTGTCACCGATTCAGACGTAAATAGAAAATTCCTCTTTGCTTCGCTCAAAACGTCTCTCCTATCCTCAACTGATCTTCTGGGTAGGTGCGGGGGTCAACACACCCATACCGCCTGCGCACCCAACGGGAGGCAGACAGCCTCGTTGAAAGGCTACCATCCGCTTCCATGGGAATCAACGCATTGATTTCTCGCGGCTTAGGCTTGCAGCGAACTGCGAGATTTGGCGTCTGAACGGCGCTTGGGAAATAGCCAGACGCCCAGAGTTGTTCTCAAACGGGCTTATCGTGCAGGCCGTATAAGGCCGTTTCTACCCCTTCACGCACACCACTTGTCGCAATGTGTGCACAATTTCTACCAAGTCCGTCTGCGCCGCCATCACGGCGTCGATCGACTTGTAGGCTGCCGGCGTTTCGTCGATTACATCGGCATCTTTGCGGCACTCGACGCCTTCGGTCATCCTCTTGTGATCCTCGATGGTAAAGCGCCGCTTGGCTTCCCCGCGGGACATCGCCCGACCTGCCCCGTGGCTGCAGCTCATGAAACTCTCGGGATTCCCCTTGCCGCGCACAATGAACGACCGCGCCCCCATGCTGCCGGGAATGATTCCCATGTCGCCTTCCTGTGCGCGCACCGCCCCTTTTCGCGTCACCAGAATGTTCTGCCCGTAATGGCGCTCCCGCGCGACGTAGTTGTGATGGCAGTTGATGGCTTGAACGTGCGCGGCGAACGGTCGCACCTCTCCGGACTCCCGCACCGCCGCGATGATTTGCTCCATCATCAGGTCTCGATTGGTGCGGGCAAAATCCTGCGCCCATTCCACCGCCTCCACGTAATCGAAAAAGTGCTCGCTTCCCTCTTCCAAATACGCCAAGTCCTTGTCTGGGAGGTTGCTCACCATCCGGCCCATATCGCGCTTCGCCAATTCGATGAAGTAGCTGCCCATGCGATTTCCCACGCCACGCGATCCGCTGTGCAGCATGAACCACACCGTCTCCGATTCATCCAGGCACACTTCGATGAAGTGATTGCCTGTACCGAGGGTGCCCAGATGATTCGAATGATTGCCGCGGTCCAGCTTAGGATGTTTCGCTAGGATTGCGTCGTAGCGTGGCTTTAGATTTTCTCCCCAGGCTTCCAATGTTTGCGCAGGAATGTCGCGCCACGCGCCGGTATCTCCCTTGCCGCCGCCGTGTGTGCGCCCGTGGGGCACAGCTTCTTCAATCGCGGTACGGGTGGCATGGAGATTATCCGGCAAATCGCGCGCGTTCAGATCGGTCTGGACTGCCATCATTCCGCAACCGATGTCTACGCCTACCGCCGCGGGTATGATCGCACCCTTTGTGGGGATGACGCTGCCTACCGTCGCACCGATGCCCCAGTGCACGTCCGGCATGGCTGCCACCCATTTGAAGATAAACGGAAGCTGCGACACGTTCAGTAACTGCTTGCGCGCCGCATCTTCCAGCGGAACGCCCTTTACCCACGCCTTGATCGGCACACCCTGTTCGGATTTCAGTGTCTGGTAGCTCATGATTTCGGCTTAGAGTAACACCTTTCGGAAGGACGGAAGGGAGGCCTGAAACACGAAGATAGAAACCAGTTCCGGTACCGCAGGATTTTGCCGAAGTTTCGCAAACCAGTGCCAACCTTTCGCTTCTTCAACCGCAACGTGAACCCTAGTTCCGTCTAAGAGGCTTACTTGCAATTTAGTAGGAATTGACTGTCGAGCATGCTGCTGGCATCGGAACTGCTCGTACAGGACAAGCTGGGTGTGTCCCAACCCATGGATTTGGTGCCTAAAGTAGGAAGATTCTTAGGCAGTTGCTCGCCAACTCGACCCATAGCAAGAACGGACCGTGGTCCTGGATCAGGCGACGCTCACGGCCCTTCTGGTTGGTTCTTCTGCTGTCTGTGTCCTTCTCTGCGGAATCGGTGCGGTCACAGTGCGGCAGTTTGAGTGGACCCTCGACCACCTGGAATGACGGCAGCAGCTCTTGGAGTGTCGCGGGCAATTGGACCAATGGAACTCCCAACGCTTCCACCAACGCGTGCATCCTGGATGGCTCAAGTACGGTCAGCCTCGGCACAAACGGGACCGTTGATAGTCTGCAGCTGGCCAGCGGCAACAGCTTAAACATTCTGACGAATGTCTTTTTGTCGGTATCTGGGTCACAAATCATCAATGCCGGAACAATGACGCTGAACGGAGGGGGCGGAGCAAACGGTTTCCTGCTTCTGAACCAAAGCCTGGCACTATCTGGTAAAGGAACATTGACGCTAGCCACGGCCGGGGGCGGCGGCGAGGCATACATCGAACAGGCTGTGGGTGGCCTGACCCTCACCAACGTCGACAGCACCATCCAGGGTGCGGGCGTCGTCGGAAACGGTGGTTTGACGCTCGTGAATCAAGCGACGAGTAATGCCAACTTATCGGGTCAAGCGCTGACTCTGAATGGCTCGGGAGGAATCACCAATACGGGCGTGCTGGAGGCCAGCAACGGCGGTGTCTTGCAACTTGCCGGTGTGGTGGTCCACAACACCGGAGGCAACATCAAGGCCAACGCCGGCAGCACCGTGCAGCTGTATGGCGATACGCAGATCCAGGGCGGAACGCTGACCAACAACGGCAGTTTCTTCGGGACGCCTGTCAACAACGTGGCCTTTCTGGATGGCAGCACAGCCGCAGGCACGGTCACGATCAACGGCACCTATACCAGCGATACCAACTCCGAGACCTTCCTTCTGGGTACGATCAACAATAAGGGAAACATCCAAGTGAACGGAGGATCAGGTTACAACGCATTTCTGCTTCCCGACAGCAGCAACGTGCTGCTGCAGGGTGGCGGCACGGTGACCCTGACCGCGGCGTCTGGGGGTGGCAACGCATACATTGAGCAGCCTGTGGGCGGTGTGACCCTGACCAACGTCGATAACACCATCCAAGGGACCGGCGTCATCGAGAACGGCGGTTTGACGCTGGTGAATCAGGCTGCCGGAACCCTCCTTGCCAACGTATCAGGTCACACCCTCCTGATAAACGGCAGCGGCGGGTTAACGAACTCCGGCACCGTGCAGGTCAATTCGGGAAGCACGCTACAGGTAACATCCGCTTTCACGCAAACCGGCGGCAAGACACAGGTAGACGGCGCTTTGATCGCCAGTGCAGGCGAATCGGTCACCGGAGGAACTGTATTGGGCACCGGGACCATCGACGGAAACGTCACCCTTACGGGGGGCGCTGTGCAGCCCGGGCAGCTCAACGCTCCCGGTACACTCACAATGAATGGAAACTACAGCCACTCCAACGCGGCCTTCAACGAATTGATTAACAGTTCGGGAAACGGCCTATTCGTCGTAAACGGTTTCGCAACTCTCGGTCCCGGAGCTCTGCTGAACATCGACTTGCTCGATGGGTTCACGCCGACTGACGGCGAGACGTTCATCCTTATGGATTACTTCAGCGGCAGCGGCGGTGCCTTCGCGAATGCTCCGACGACCGGCTTCCAGATGGATGGCTTCAATTGGACTATTGCGTACAATTCCACCGATATCGTGCTCGATGCGGGTACGCCTTTCGGCACAACACCTACGCCTGAACCTGGCAGCGTTGTCCTGCTGGTGTTCGGCCTGGCCGCGCTCAGTTGGCAACGTCTGCGGAAGAAACCAATCGAGATCCGCTAGGCGATGGGAAATTTCGCGGTGCCAAGTCCCCGCGTGCCCTGCTAAACACGACGTCATAAGTAATTGCGCATTAGATCGATGTATGTTCTTCTAGTGGAATGAAACCACTTACGATTGCGGACTCCGCAACCATCATTCTGGGACTACAAGATGAAATTCGACGAACCGAGGAATCACGCTATGACCACCGGCTCCACGGCGTGCTGCTGGTGGCTCATGGTATGACGTGTCCGGAAGTGGCGGCGCTGTTAGGGGACGCACCGAGAACCGTCGAGTATTGGATTCGTGGGTTCGAGGAGAAAGGCCTAGCCGCACTGCGCGAGGGGGAACGGTCGGGGCGGCCGAGACGCCTGAGCGAGAAGCACCTTCGGGGAATCAACGCCGCTCTTCGGCGGATGCCGCGAGAGCTAGGCTTGAGCGGAAATCTATGGGACGGCAAGACGCTGGCGGCCTGGATCGAGCGGGAGTACGAGATCGACTTGGGCGTGCGGCAATGCCAGCGTCTGTTTCGGCGGTTGGGCTTTCGGCTACGCAAGCCTCGTCCCGCGATTGCGCAAGCCGATCCCGAACGGCAGAAGGCGCATAAAAAAAACTCCAAGGGCTGATGGAAGATGCCGCGGTCGATCTCTGGGCTACGGACGAAGTACACTTCCAGCAGCACGGCTCGCGTTGTCGCATGTGGGTGCCACCGGAAACCAAGGACCTCGTGCTGCTGCATCATCCGACGCGGCGCAGTGTGGGATACTTCGGTGCCGTACGGTTGCGGGATGGAAAGTTTCAGTTTTCCAGGGAAACGGGTAAATTTAACGCGGTGACCTTCTTTGCCTTCCTGAAAGGGCTACGGCGCAGCAGTATTAGAACCGGTCGCCGCGTGGTGGTCATCACGGACAATGCCAGATACCATCACGCGCGGCTTCACAAAGAATGGAGAGCGTCACACGTCGAGGACTTTGTGCTGGATTACTTGCCGCCCTACAGCCCCGAACTGAATCCGATTGAGCGGGTCTGGAAGCTGACGCGCCGTCAGTGCCTGCACAACCGATATTTTCCTGTACTGGAGGAGGTCGTCGCTGTCGTCGAGACGCAATTTGAAAACTGGCGTAACGGAAACGAAACCCTACGCCGTTTATGCGCAATCACTTAAGACGCTGTGTTTAGTTCGTTTCCAATTGCGGGAATTTGCATCGAGTGATAGGTTTGGCCGTGCTATCTTGCGTCATCGCGCAAGCGAAATTCCGAGAATCCCAACAAGAAGGCCGCTCATGACTAAGGCTCAACGTGGTGTCGCTCTTGTTCAAATAATCTGGGTGCTGGCCGGAATTCTCGTGATTGTTGCTGCGGTATGGCACATCATCGGCAGCCGGCGGGATTCGTCCGTGCCGTTCGCGACTCCCTACCAGGCAGTGCTCCTGACCAATGGTTCGGTTTATTTCGGGCATCTGCAAGAATACGGGGGCCGACACCCCGTGCTGACGGAGGTGTTTTACGTTGTCAGCCAAACAAACCCGGAAACCAAGCAGGTCAGCAACGTGTTGGTCAAGCGAGGGAAGGAACTGCACGAACCCGATCGCATGTACCTCAACCCGAATCAGATTCTGTTTGTTGAGCCTGTTGGCACCAGTTCCAAAGTCGCGCAGTTGATTGCTCAAGCAAAATAGTCGACGAATCCTGGTAACCCTGCAGCGGTGGTACTTGATGCCCGGTGGCGGTCCTTGCTAGGCAAGACACCATTATGGCTGACTGTTGATAACAGTTTCCGGGCAGCGCGCCACGGCGAGGTCGCGAACCCCGCGCAGCCGAATTCCATCTTGAGTACGCGTTTCTTACGACCGCTTCCAGAAGGCGCCCGCGATGACCGCTAGAAGTGCAATGTGGTTTTTCCCCGAAGCGTTCGCGTGCATGCAGTGAAGGCCATGTCTCGCCAGCCGAGGGTCTGCCATCAATACGATTCGGGCAGGGTCACTCCGGCGGGCTTGAGCACAACTACTGGAAGGATCGGCCGCCACATGCGCGACTTCCCGAGGGAGTCGGGTGGTCAGAGACGCTTGCTAGGCGTCGAGGTCGTCGTCGGGCAGCACCTCGAGTTTGCCCTTGGTTTTCTTGGCGAGCAGGTAAGAGCGAATGAAGGGATCCAGATCGCCATCGAGTACGCGATCGACGTCGCCGACGTCAAACTTGGTGCGGTGATCCTTGATCAAGCGATACGGCTGCATGACGTAAGAGCGAATCTGGCTGCCGAAAGAGATCTCCAGTTTCGTTTCGTCAAGCTTGTCGGTAGCATCGCGGCGCTTCTGCATTTCCAAATCGTAGAGTTTGGAGCGCAACATCTTCATGGCCATTTCACGATTTTTATGCTGGCTGCGTTCCGCCTGGCAGGCCACGATGATGCCGGAGGGTATGTGCGTTAAGCGCACCGCGGTCTCTACCTTGTTAACGTTTTGCCCGCCCTTACCGCCCGCGCGAAACGTATCGAGCTTGATGTCTTCCGGCTTGATGTTGACTTCAATGCGGTCGTCGATTTCGGGAATCACGAACACGGAAGCGAATGAAGTGTGCCGCCGAGCCGCCTGGTCAAACGGCGAAATACGTACCAGTCGATGCACGCCGGTTTCTCCCGCCAGCAGCCCGTACGCATTTTCGCCGCTGAATTCCACCGTGGCGTTCTTAATGCCCGCTTCTTCTCCGGGCGTTTCGTCCAGAACGTTGGCCGTCATTCCCTTGCGTTCAGCCCAGCGCAAATACATGCGCAGTAGGATGGAAGCCCAATCCTGCGACTCGGTGCCGCCCGCGCCAGGTTTGATGGTCATGATGGCGTTCAGGTGGTCTGTCTCGCCGGAGAGCAGCGTTTGCGTTTCCAGTTCGCCGATATAAGTATCCGCGCCGGTGAGCTCGCGGTTCAAGTCCTTCAACAATTCTTCTTTTTGTTGCGCGTTGGTCTCGCTCTTGGCGAGATCGATATACGTTTCGATGTCGTCTTTCAGCGATCCGAGCCGTTCGTCAGCGGCAATCTGCCCTTCCACGCGCTTGCGTTCGCGCAGAACGGTTTGTGCTTCCTCAGGATTGCTCCAGAAGTTGGGGTCGGAGGTGCGTCCTTCGAGCGCCTTCAGGCGAGCGCGATTCTGTTCACCGTCAAAGATAACTCCGCACCAGCGCGATGCGCTGCTTCAGTCCTTCGTATTGGTGCTGCAGATCTTCAAGAATCATGGAGTGTGGTTAGCCCTTCGGAAATAGGCCTTACCTCGCCTTTTTCAATGTGTATAGAAACAGAATAGCGGAAACACCCACGCACATCCAGGCGAACCAGTCGCCGAACCGCGTGTAAATCGTCTGGTCGGTGCGGAAATCGTAGGGCAGGTCCGCGGAACCCCTCGCGTCACGCTTCAACACCCGTTCAACGTTTCCATAGGGATCGATCGAGGCGGTAATGCCGCTGTTCGTATCTCGAACGATCCACCGCCGATTTTCCACCGCGCGCACTCGCACCATGCGCAAGTGCTGCTCGGCGGCATCGGAGGTGCCAAACCAGCCGTCGTTGGAAATATTGATCAGCAATTGCGCACCGCGATAAACAAACAGGCGCACTTCCCCCGCATAAATGGCTTCGTAGCAGATGAACACGGAAAACGTATCACCGTTCGAAAATTTCCCGACGCTGCGCTCCAGGCCCTTGCGAAATCCGCCGACTTCTTCGGAAACGCTGTTGACAACCTGATGGATCAGGGGAAACGGCTCATATTCGCCAAACGGCACGAGATGCATCTTGTCATAAGAAAATGTGCGCTGGCCGAGTTCGTTTACGGCCGCGGCGCTGTTGTAGGGGGCAACGCCCGCGCGCATCTGCCCGTTAATTTTCAACTGCTCGGGCTTCCACTCGATAACGCCAACGACAATCGGATGGTGAAATTCCTCCGCGATGCGCGTGATCACCGGGCCAAAATGCGGGTCCTGAAACGAAAACGGAGCAGGCGCTTCGGGCCAGATCAAAAGATCCGGCTGACGTCCGTCAGGAGAGGGCCGCACACTGAGTTGTTCCAGTTCGGCCAGGTCCGCTTTGTGTTCGGCGTACCAGTCTCCCGCGTACTGCAGGATCTCCGGGAAATTTGGCTGCACCACGCGGGCCAGGTGATGCGCCTCAGCTTTTGGTACAAATCGCGGCCCAATGAGCAGTACTGCGACAAGGGCAACTACCGCGCTTGCCACGATGCCCCCGCGTTTTTTGCGCTCGGCGGGTGTTTTACTGAAGTCGGCCCACAGCAGGAGCGCGTTTCCTCCGGCAACGAGAAACGATAGGCCATAAATTCCTGTGACGGTGGTAAGTTGCACCAGCGCGGGATTCCCCGCGGCCGGATATCCCAGCAGCGACCACGCAAAACTGATTTCCGGCAAATAGGTGCGGAAAACTTCGGTGGAAATCCACAAAAATGGCGCCCCCGCCAGCGCAATCCCAATGCTGCGGCGCGACAATCGCTGGACAATCCAGGCAAACACTCCGATGGCCGCCGCCCACACCGCTGCGATCAGAAGCAAGACCCCCCAGCCCGCCGCCACGGACATCCCTCCGTGCACAGAGAGAACCTCAGCGATCCAGGGAACGCACGTGACCACGAAGAAGATGCCATGCAGGAAACCGCAACCAAACGCCACGCGAGCTCGCGCCCCAATGATGCTGGCCAGCAGTAGCGCGATGCACAACCAGGAAAAAATGCTGGGATGTGCGCCACGATAGGACAGAGAAAGGATCGCGCCGCTCAGTGCCGCCAGGAACAGCCGGGCCGCCGAGGGAACTTCCGGCGCGCGATGTGGCCGCAGGTAGAAATGCCAGGGGAGAGACGCCATCAGTGCTTTACGTAGAAGGCCTTGAAGCCCGCGCTCTCCAGACCCTTTTTCGCGGCGTCGGCGGAGTTTTGATCTTTGTAGGGGCCCACCTGCACGCGGTAGAACTTATCCTTGTGCGGCGTGAGAACGGTGGCGGGAAAGTGTTTTTCTTGCAAACTGCTGGCGATGGACAGCGCATCGTCCTGCCGGCTGACCGCCGCCACCTGCAAAAGAATCGTACCACTGGGAATCAGCGGAGGTGCGGTCGTCTTGGTGCTCTTTACCGGCACGGGCACGGGCGCAGGTTCGACCCTTGCCTTGGCGTTTAACGGTTTTGCAGCAGGCGCGCTGCTCGAGGCTTTGGGGGAAGGTTCCAGGCGCGGCTCGGGTTTCGCCGGAGTGCTATTGTTATAGAACTCCCAGTCCGATTTATTGGCCGTAGAAGCGGGATCGGATTCGTTATCCGCTGGCTCGGCAGCAACGGTCGATTTCTTCGATGTGGCAACGTTATTCCCTGGGACAACCGCCTCCCAGGTGCGCGAGTTTGTGCTGGCTGCCCGCACCTGTCCATCATATTGGTTGCGGCCCATCACGTAGCCAAGCGTGAAGAACACGCCGGAGAAAAGCAGCATCAGCAAAAACAAGCCGATGACGTGCTTCCCTTCCAGCACACGCTCGCTAGCGCTTTTCCGTCCCCCAGAACCCATAGCTAGCTATTCGAGCCCCCTAACGCCTGTGTCCACTTATTTATAATATCGATAGGAAGCGGAAACACAATCGTTGTGTTCTTTTCGACACCTATCTCGGTCAGGGTCTGCAGGTAGCGCAACTGGATGGCGGAAGGTTCCGTCTCTAGCACCTTTGCGGCATCGGCAAGTTTCTGCGAAGCTTCGAATTCGCCCTGTGCGTGAATGACCTTAGCGCGGCGTTCGCGCTCGGCCTCGGCCTGCTTGGCGATGGCGCGCTGCATTTGTTCGGGGATGTCCACTTGTTTGACTTCCACCTTGCTTACTTTGATGCCCCACGGCTCGGTGTCCTGATCGAGAATGATCTGCAATTTGGCATTCACTTTGTCGCGCTGCGAAAGGATCTCGTCGAGCTCGAACTGGCCGACGATGCTGCGGAGGGTGGTTTGAGCAAGCTGCGAAGTAGCATATTGATAGTTCTGCACCTGCGACATGGCGTTGTTAGCGTCGACCACGCGGAAATAGCAAACGGCGTTGACCTTCACGGAGACGTTGTCGCGGGTGATGATGTCTTGCGGAGGAACGTCGAGCGTTTCCAGACGCATATTGATGCGATAAAGCGTCTCAATAGGCCAGAAGACGAGGCGTACACCGGCAGTCTTAGCCTCGGGCAGCAAGCGCCCGAGCCGAAGTACCACACCGCGCTCCCACTCCTTAATGATATAGAGCGAATTCCATATCCAGATCAAAACGATCCCCAAGACAAATAGCAGTCCAATACCGCCTACTTGAAACATGTCGGACCTCCTGTACTGCTCACTTGAAACTTTTTACTTTACCCTCGCTGCGCCTGCGACCACCGGCTCGACCTCGAGTTTTAGGCCATTCACGCGAAGCACGCGAACCTTGGCCCCTTCTTGAACAGCGTCTTTCGCCATGGCCCGCCACAATTCGCCGTGGATGCGAATGAGGCCCTCTCCACCGGGAGGTAACGACGTAGTGGCTACGCCTTCCGCGCCGACTAATTCCTCTTTGCCGGTAGCGTTCTTCCATCGACGAGATTTCAGGACCAGCCGCATCAGAAACACGGTGATGAACGCGAACGGAATGGTGGCTGCCAACGCCACTCCCACACTAACACCGCCCGATGTCAGCGGCGAACGAATCAGGAACATGGCCCCCAGGAGCATGGAAATAATGCCACCCAACAGCAGTACCCCGTGGCTGGTGAATTTCGCTTCCAGGATAAACAGCGCTACAGCCAGCAGGATCAGCAGCACTCCCGCGAAATTCACGGGCAGCAACTGCATGGCGTATAACGCCAGTACCGCGCAGATCCCCCCGATGACGCCGGGAGCGATGACCCCGGGATGGGTGAATTCGGTGTAGAGACCGAGAACGCCCACAATCAGCAAAATGAAAAACACGTCGGGCTCAACAATCCGGGCGAGAAATTTCTGCCTCGCAGAGAGTTCAAATTGAGCAAGCGTGTAATTCGCCAGCGACAACTCCGCGGTCTTCCCGTTGAAGCGCGTGATTTCCCGGCCGTTCAGTTCCCGCAAAAGTTCGTCTTTGTCGCTCACAATGAGGTCGATCAGGTGCCCGTCGAGCGCCTCTTTCGCTGTGAACGCCCGGGCATCGGTTACCGCGGTCTCCGCGAGTTTCGGGTTGCGGCTGCGTTTTTCCGTGAAGCTTCGCAGAAACGCGGTGGCGTCGTTATTCAATTTTCGACGCAGGACTTCGTCCACCGGCATGTTGAACATTCCGGGCATCAGTATGGGCGTGGAGGCCCCGGCGTGTGTTCCGGGAGCCATGGCCGCGACATCCGCGGAAAGTAGAATGAAAAATCCGGCGGAAGCGCCGCGTGCCCCGTCGGGCGCAACGAAAACGGCGACAGGAACGGGCGAATCCAGAATGTGGTGAATGATGTCGGTCATCGAGTCACTGAGGCCCCCTGGCGTGTCCATGGTGATCAACACCAGCGCGGCATTGCGCTTGGCCGCATCGGCTAATCCCTCGTCGATGTAGGTGGCCAGGATAGGTTCCACGGCCCCATCCAGTTTCAGTTCCAGAACCAACGGCCCGGCTTGCTGCTGTGCGGCCGCGACAGCGGTATGCATAACGAAGATCAAGCCGACCAGTCCTGCGAAAAAAAGTATGAGAAACAATGCCGCCCAGATTCGATGTTTTGGTTCAGAACCACGAGCGATCATTTTGCACCTCCCGTGGGATTGTTCTTTCCCAGATGCTCCAGCAATTCCTTCGCTTCCGCGTAGTTTGGGGCCAGTTTCACTGCTTTTTCCACTTCCGCGCGTGCCAGATCTGGCTTTTTCTGTTCCAGATAGATGCGCGCAAGCAAGGTGCGTGCAACCGCGGAATCCCGAAGTGCCAAAGAGAGCTGCAATTCCTTCACGGCAGCATCGAGCTTCCCTTGGCGGCGATCGATGTCCGCGAGTTCCCGATACGCCGAGGCATTCTTGGGATCCGCGGTGATCGCCGCGCGAAATTCCAGTTCGGCGGCGGACAAATGCCCTGCAGCCAGTTCCTGCCGTCCCGCGCGAAGGTGCGCCGCTGGCGTGGCCTTCGGAGAGGGGCTATCCGTGGCGACATCTGGGTGCAGGGTTGGATTCCCCATTTCCAGGCGCAGCGTTGTGGTGTCCAACTCCTTCATCACGCGCTCATACATCAGCAACTTTTCGCCCTTAGCGTCGATTTTGATCGCCGGCAGTCCTTTTTCGCCGAACGCTTCTACGGCGCTGCCGCGCACCAGCTCGACCTCGGCGCTTTTTCCGGCCTTCTGCAAGGTGTAGATCAGAAAAGCAAAGTCTTCCGGATTATCCGGTTCGCGATGCACGGCTTCGCGAAAGTGAGTGGCGGCAGTGGGCAATTCATTCTGGCGTAACGACAGCAATCCTAGATTAAACGGATAGTCGTCCTCATCCGGATCGAGGTCCCTGGCACGTCCCAGAGCCGTTTGCGCGGCAGCCAGCTTTCCCTGTTGTGCGAGAGCAAGCCCGAGGTTGTTCAGAAGCTCCGGCAAGTCTCCATCATTGGCCAGGCTGCGTTTCAATCCATCCTGTAGTGAAGCGAACACTTCTTCCGCTTTATCTGCCTGACCCAATCGAAGGCGGCACACTCCGATAGAGAAAATAGCTTCCACACTGCGCGCATTTGTCGCTGGGACGCGTGCAAACCATGGCAAAGCTGCATTGCAGTCATTACGGCCAAAGTAGACTTCACCGATGGCGAATGCAGGATCGGGCCATTCGGGCTCCAGCTTTGCAGCTTCCTTCAAATCGCGCAATCTCACGTCGTCGTCGTTCGCCAGCAACCCGCGGATGTACTGTTCGAACGCGGCCAAACTCAGCGGCCGCTGCAGCTTGGAGAATTCCGCGAGGCTCAGGGGGTGCCTTCGATCCGTGGCCGCCAAGAGTCTCCAGGTGATTCGCGCGTGCAATTCCATCAGCGAATCCAGAGGGCCGCGCTCAACTACCGCGGGCAGGAGCGACGCAGGATTGATGCGCATCAGCCGTACTGTAACCGTGAGAGCTTTTCCATCGGACGAAAAGCTGCCAAAAACGACAATGTCTGCGTTCATCTCCTGTGCGACGTGGAGCATCGAGGCGCGACTCAATTTTGCCGTATCCGGAAGCCCGTACCGGTCCATCTCGTTCACGCGTCCCGAGTGCGAATACACTTGCAGGCCCGCGTGGGAAAGCCGTTCGATGGTTAATTCCTCCAGACCTTCTCCGATCCAATCGAGGCGCGGCGGCGCTCCGGCATTTTCAAAGGCGAAAACCAGATATACAGGCTCCAGGGAAGAGTTTAGCGATTGTCCCGAAGCATGCGGGGCGTGCGGATCAGGTTGCTGAGCGACTAACTGGCTCGTGAAGGAGAAAAAAATACCCGCAGCGAGAAGTGGTGGGGCTTTGCGGAACCATGGCGGCCGCTTATTCATCTACTTCGTATTCTAGCAGACGCGCTGCCTCAGCATGCTATCAACAGCGCTCGTTCCGGTCGGCAAGAAAATGGACTAGGGCTGCGCGGCCTCCGGGGGCTTGGAAGCCAGGATTTCCTGAATCGCCGGATCCTTCAGCACGGCGGCAAAAGAGGGATCGGTTTTCGCCGCGGCGTAATCCTTATAACCTTCGTCCCGCGACTTCCTCAGGTAGATAATGCAACGCTCCAAATTGCCGGCTTCCGCAAACGATTTCGCCAGCAGAAAATAAAACTTGCCGCGATCGGTGCTGAGAGATCGATCCTGAATGACCGTGCCCATGCGCGCACGGGTATTGTCAAAGGCAGCCGGATCGATCTGCAGTGCCTTGCGGAACGAGCCAATGGAATCGTCGTAATTCTGCTGACCGAAATACGCGAACCCCAGATTCATGTAGAAGGCGGCGAAGTCATCGCGAAGAAGTATTGCCTTCTTATAGGCCCGGATGGCTTTAGGGTATTTCTTCCGCTCGTACCAGATGGTACCGACATTATTCTGCGGGTCGGCATAGTGCGGATCGAGCTTGACCGATTTCTCATAACACTTCAGCGCCGAGCTGAGTTCGCCTAAATTCTGGTAGGTAATGCCAAGTTCATTCCAATACAAAGCATTCTTTGGCTGCTCGCGGGTCAAGCGGCGGAAGACGACTTCTGCCTCGGGGTACTGCTTGCGTACAAGCATGAGCCTAGCCGTCTGTTCTTCCGTGAGAGGTGGAGAGGCCGGCGCTGTCGATGTCGCAGCGGGACTTTGAGGAGTATCCGGAGTGGCTTGAGGATAGGCTGGGAGCAGGGACACAAAACTGAGGAAGGAAACCGCTGGAATCGCCAAACGATACGTATTCATGGCGAATCTCCTTTGTCCGGAGGTGGTTTTTCCGGCTCTTTCTTCTTCTTACCCCCAAAGATACCAAAAATCTTCTGCAAAGTTCCTTTTTTCTTCTCCGGAGCCGTCACTTCTTCCACACCTGCGTTTCCATTCTGCGGTTGCGCATTTGGATCCACTTGCCCGGGAACCACGCTGGTCCCAGGAGCCTGCGGCGGCTTAGGAGATCCGCCGCCAAAGATATGCGAAAGGAAGCCGCCTACCGCAGTGGCGGGGCCGTGACCACCATGCAATTCGCAGAGTTGTGTGGGACCGGAGCCTGCCACATAAACTTCCTCGCGGGTTAACGGGCAACTCGGCGTGGCCACTTCCAGCGTGTCGGAATCAATCATCACCGTTTGTATGCCTTCGGGAATCTGGAAGTCTTTCACGTCGCGATAACCGGGCAAAGTGGTTGCACGAATCATGAAATCAGCCCAGATTGGGGCTGCCGTTGCGCCGCCCGCCAGGCCCAAATCGTGATTGTCATCAAATCCGATCCACACCACGCAGACCAGATTGCTCGTGAACCCTGCAAACCAGCCGTCGCGCGATGTACCCGTTTTGCCCGCAGCCGGCAAGGTGAAGCCTTTGGCGCGAACGGTCGCTCCGGTGCCCTTGTTCAGCACATCCTTCATGAGGCTATCCACCAGGTAGGCCACGCGCGGGTCGAGCACCATCTTGTTGGTCGGTGAATATTTCTCGAGCGTATTTCCGCCGGCACTGGTCACATTCTTCAGAAACACAGGTTCCGCGCGGGTTCCCACCGTGGCGAACGCAGTATAGGTTCCCGCTACCTCCACCGGCGTCAATTCATAGGCACCCAGCGCAACTGCAGGGGTGGGCCGTATGTTCGAACCTAAACCCATTTGCCGCGCAATTTGCACTACGCGGCCGTAGCCAACCATCTCCGCCACTTTCACCGTGGCCACGTTCAAGGAGTTGGTCAGCGCCTGCCGTACCGTCACCTTGCCCATGAATTTTTCGCCGTAATTGTTGGGGGTATATTCCTGGCCGTCGTATTCGAATACCGTTGGCTCGTCATCGACTGTAGTCGCCGGCGTGATGATGGGCTGCACACCGTCGATGGCATTGTTGAACGCCGCCGCATACACAAACGGCTTGAAAACGGAACCTGGTTGGCGGTGCGCCAATGCATGGTTCAACTGACTCTGGCCGTAGTCCCTGCCGCCAATCAGCGCCTTGATCTCGCCTGTTCGCGGATCGAGCGCTACCAGCGCTACCTGCGCTTGCGGAATGGGGTCCGCGGTGGGCTTCTTGCCTTTCAGCTTGCGAGCTTTTTCGTAGCGCTTCTGCAGCAGCGCATCCACATTCTTCATGCCCGCTTCTACGGCCACAGCCGCGGCGCGCTGCAATTGCGGATCGAGAGTCGTATAGACTCGGAAATTCTCGCTCAGTAGTTCGGCTTCGGAATATTTTTCCAGCAGATGGTCTTTCACCATATCGATGAAATAGGGGGCTTCATTCCCAGCGACGGACGCGCGTACTAGCTTCAGCGGCTCCCGCTTGGCGTCCTGCACGTCAGCCTCGGTAACGAACTTGTTCTCCAGCATCTGTGTCAGCACGCGGTCGCGCGCCTGTACGGCTCGCTCCGGATGCCGGTCGGAAACCGAGTAATAGTTGGGAGCGCGGATCAGGCCGGCCAGAAAGGCACACTCGGGAAGCGAGAGTTGCCGCAGGTCCGTGCCAAAGTAGGCGACGCTGGCTTCGGCGAAGCCGCGGATTCCAAAGCTGCCGCGGTTGCCCAAGTACACTTCGTTCGCGTACATCTCAAAAATCTGCTGCTTGGTGAAACGCTGCTCCAGTTCAAAAGACAGCATGGCCTCGGCAAGTTTCCGCCGCCAGGTGCGGTCCGTGGACAGGAAGTAAGTGCGCGCCACCTGCATCGTAATGGTGCTGGCGCCCTGCATGTGCTGGCTGTGCCGGATATCGGCCCAGGCGGCACCGAAAATACGGATGAAATCGAAGCCTGGATGTTCAAAGAAGCGCTTGTCTTCGGCAGAGAGAATGGCGTGAACCAGTACGGGCGGAAGGTCCTCATACCGCACGGGACGGCGCTTTTCGCGCGCGCTATCGAACAAGTTGGTCAGCAATGCCGGTTCGATGTCCGCGGTGCCTAAATCAGGCCCGCCGGAGAGAGGCCGGATCGAACGAATTACGTTTCCCTTGAATTCGACAGCGATTGAATTACCACCAGCAAAATAGGAAACCTTCGACGGACGGATGTCCACTGTCTTGTCATTGACGACATACTGCCCCATGGAATTCTCATCTTGCGATGGGCGATACCCCGCGCGTTGCAAATACATCACCAAGTCGTCCTGGCCCCAGGCCTGTCCGTCGGAGATTCGCTCCGGCGCGGAGAATATCTGCGTCGTGTTTTGCAGGACATGTCCAGACAGGCGCGCATCGATCATGCGCGAATACTTGACGTAGTAGTAGGTAAAGGTGCAAGCCGCGAGCAGGAAGCATCCGGCGATAAAGATCAACAGGCCGAGACCGACGCCAGAGGTCCAGAAGCCTTTTTCTAAGCGAAAGCGCAAACGTTGACCCCCCGAGGGTGGACTCTCTTATTGTCGCCGATTGCCGAGCTAGAAGAAAGCGGGCCCAGAATGGAGCCAAAAGCTCCACCCAAAAGGGGCAATCGCTATTTCATGATGTCCACTGCCTCGCTGGCAGGGGAGAAATTCATGTCCGTCTGGTACACCAGCAGATCGACGGGAGCGGTGTACGCCAGACTGATGCGTATGCCGTGATTGGTGTGCTCTACCTTGATATCTTCGCGCTTCGCCGGGATGTCCAGGTCTTGCACCGTCTTGAAGATGATGTCGCGAACTTGCTCGTCCGGGTAACGGTTTACCACCGCAAAGCGCGCCTGCTCGCTCATTTTGTCTTTCAGTTGATAGTCGGCCACGTACAACGGCACGATCTTGAACGCCACATAAACCCCGACCACCAGGATCACCGTATAGATGAGTGCCTTCAACTTGCCTTCGCCACGCTGGCAGCGGTGGGACGCCCGGATTCGCGAGTTCACAGCAAGATTCTCCCGGCGCCGCCCGTTCCGACGTTGGGCAGCGCGAATTCTGTCTCTCTATATTTTTACGCTAGCACCGTCCCGTGGCACTGTCGAGATATGCTGCAGGGAGATGTTCTTCAGGCGTAACACCCAGCGAGCGCGAGAAGGCCAAGTTCGCATTAGACGGCACGAAGCGCTTAGTACGCCCGCGCGAAAATGGCCCGATCCTTGGCCCGCTTTCCACAATAGACGCAGTTTCCTATACCCGGGCCCCCGCTTGTCTCCAGAACCGCGTTTGGATCCAGCGGGATGCAGCGCATGGTTGCGCGCGTCTCTTCCTTGATCTTTTCTTCGCATTCGTGGCTACCGCACCAGTGGGCGAAGGCGAACCCCGTCTCGACGGCTTTCTTCAGCTCGTCATAGCTGCCAGCGTCCTTGGTATTTGCGCGACGAAACGCTAGCGCCTTGTCATACATCGATTGTTGAATGTCCGCGAGCAACTTTTCGATGGTGCCGGCTAGGTCGGCCAGCGGTGCGCTGACTTTCCCTTCCCGGCCGGGCTGGTCGCGCCGAGCCAGCATAGCGGCCTGCTTGGCTACGTCCTTAGGGCCCAGTTCCACGCGGACGGGTACGCCGCGCATCTCCCAGTCATTGAACTTCCAGCCGGGGCTAAAGCCTTCGCGCTCGTCAAGCGTTACACGCAGGCCCGCTTTCACAAGTTGCACTTTCAAGTCCTTCGCTGTTTGCAGGACCGATGCTTTTTCTTCGTCGGTCTTGTGGATGGGCACGATCACGACCTGCGTAGGAGCCAGCTTGGGCGGCATTACCAGGCCCTGATCATCGCCATGAACCATGATGATGGCGCCGATGAACCGCGTGGAGAGTCCCCATGAAGTGGTCCAGCAGTGTTGCAGCGTGCCGGTCTGGTCCAGATACCTCACTTCAAACGCTTGCGCGAAATTCTGACCCAGGAAGTGCGAGGTGCCCGCCTGAAGCGCCTTGCCATCGCCCATCATCGCTTCGATCGAATAGGTGACGTCGGCGCCAGCGAACTTTTCAGCGTCGGACTTTGCGCCAGGAATCACGGGAATCGCCGCCTCGTTCACCGCAAAGTCGGTGTAAACGTCCAGCATCTGCCTGGTCTCTCCGACCGCTTCCTCGCGCGTCGCGTGCGCGGTGTGGCCTTCCTGCCAGTAAAATTCCAGCGTGCGCAGAAACAATTTTGTGCGCAATTCCCAGCGCACTACGCTGTTCCACTGGTTCATCAGCACGGGAAGGTCGCGGTAAGACTGAATCCACTTTGCCCACATGTGGCCGATGATGGTTTCCGACGTTGGGCGCACGATTAGCGGTTCGGCAAGTTCTTCGCCGCCGCCGATGGTTACCACGGCGAGCTCCGGTGAGAATCCTTCCACATGGTGCTTCTCTTTTTCGATGAAGCTCTTGGGGATCAGCAGCGGAAACGCAACGTTCTGGTGGCCGGTGGCCTTGAACCGGCGGTCGAGCGCTCCTTGGATGTTCTCCCACAATGCCCAACCGTACGGCCGCACAATCATGCAGCCACGCACCGGCGCGTAGTCCGCCAATTGCGCCTTCAGTACCAGTTGGTTGTACCACTCGGAAAAGTCCTCCGCCCTTGTTGGTAGCTTCTCGTCAGCCATGCGTCTCCCTGCCTAATTCATCAGCGGTGTGTAAGCGTTTCAGCGTAACGGACGCCGTCTGGGACTGTCAACGCGCTCGTAACCAGACTTCGGATGAGTATTGGCAGCCATCAACCGCTCATCTACAATTCTCGCCATGCGCAAAGTCGTCCTTGGCCTCGGCATCAGCCTCGACGGCTACATCGCCCGCCCCGACGGCTCCGTTGACTTCCTGTTCATGCCCAAGGACTACTCCATGGTCCCGTTTTTCGGCCGCATCGATACCGCGGTGATGGGCCGCAGGACCTATGAGGTTTCCCTCAAGATGGGTGGGGGCTCCTTCGGCAGTTCCATGGCTTCCTTCGTCATGTCCCGCACGCTACCTGCCGGAAAACGCGCCGGCGTCACGTTCACAGCGCAATCTCCTGCCGCACTCATCGAACAGATCCGCGAACGTTCCGGCAAAGACATCTGGCTGATGGGTGGTGGTGAACTCGCTCGTGATTTCCTGAAAGCTGATCTTGTGGATGAACTCCATATCGGCGTCGTGCCCATCCTTCTAGGCGAAGGACTTCCTTTGTTTCCCAGCGGTTTTCCCCAGCGCGATTTCCTGCTTCTGGAGAACAAGACGTTTTCCCGGGGGCTGATCTCGCTCAAATACGAGCGCCTCCGCAGCAAAGCGAAACGCAAGCATTGAGTCGTCGGGGAAGAATATCTCGACAAAGAGTGAGGCCCATCCATATTGGATGCCCCCAGCATGTCATCTTAGGTTCTGATACGGGAGGCTAAATCGAACTGCCCAGGAACCACTCTTCGTCGGAGGCATGCGAACTGCTGCGAATGAGCAGTTCGGGATCTTTTACCGTTACCCGGCTATAGGGCGCCACGGAGTGCGTCAACCACACGTTGCCGCCGATGATGCTGTGATGGCCAATGCGCGTATCACCGCCCAGAATCGTTGCGCCCGGGTAAATGGTCACGTGATCCTCGATGTCCGGATGCCGTTTGTTGGACAAGCCGCGCACCAATGCTCCTGCGGCGTCGCGCCGGCTGGTGGGATTGAAGGCGCCCAGCGTGACTCCGTGATACAGCGTAACGTTTTCCCCGATTGTCGCTGTTTCTCCAATGACTACGCCGGTGCCGTGATCGATGAAAAAGGATTCATCGATCTTGGCACCTGGATGAATATCAATTCCCGTGCGGCTGTGCGCAATCTCGGTCATCATCCGCGGCAAATAGGGGACTTTTAACAAATACAATTCATGCGCCAATCTGTGCACGGTAATCGCTTCCACTCCGGGATAACTCAACAGTATTTCTTCGTAGCCACTTGCGGCCGGGTCGTTTTTCATCGCCGCACGCAAATCTGTCCCTAGTAACTGGGCAAGGCGTGGCAGTTTTGCGTGCAACGCCTCCACCAATTGACCGGCACTCTCCGCGAGATTTGCAGGTATCACTTTCCCACAGCAGTTAAAATCAAAGCGCATGGCATAGACGATCTGCTCCGCCAACTGCAAATCCAGTTTTGCCAGAAATCCTTCTGCGTCGGGATTGTGCACTTCTTCCCTTGCGTAATAGAGCGGGAAGAGTCCATCCAGGTACGAGCGACAAAATAGCGCCACCTCGTCCTTGGAGGGCAGTCGGTATTCCCACATGCTGGCATCCGCCAGACGTGCTTCCAGTGCCAAGCGGAACTCCCGCGCCAATGAACGCAAATCATTGTTTGGTGTGGTCATAGAGATTTCGGCGCCGGCGATGTTAGGTTCAAGCAGAGCGGCGATTTAGCCCTCATGGTCTCCTGGGAATTCTGCTCGATTTCCTATTGTCCAATCCCCTCGAACAGGATCGTCGAAAGGTAGCGCTCGCCACCGTCCGGCAGCACCGTCACGATGGCCTTCCCTGCGAACTCAGGCAATTTCGCCAATCGCACGGCGACTGCCGCGGCCGCGCCACAGGAAATGCCGCTTAGGATGCCCTCTTCGCGCGCCAGGCGCCGCGCCATTTCCACGGACTCTTCGTTGGTTACCTGCTCGACGCGGTCGACCAAGCTAAGGTCAAGGTTCTTTGGCACAAAGCCTGCGCCGATTCCTTGAATCTTGTGTGGTCCGGGGACCAGCGTCTGGCCTGCCCGCGTTTGGGTGATCACCGGACTGGCTGTCGGTTCGACAGCAACGGAAAGAATTTTCTTGCCCTTGGTGTTCTTGATATAGCGAGAAACGCCGGTAATAGTTCCACCGGTGCCCACGCCGCCGACCAAGACGTCGATCGCACCGTCGGTGTCATGCCAGATTTCTGGTCCAGTGGTTTTTTCATGAATATCAGGATTTGCTGGATTATCAAATTGCTGCGGCAAGAAATAGTGCTGCTTATCGGATTCGTAAATTTCCGTGGCTTTTTTGATGGCGCCCTTCATACCTTCCGGGCCGGGCGTTAACACCAATTTCGCGCCGAATGCCGCGAGTACCCGCCGCCGTTCCAGTGACATGGTTTCCGGCATGGTCAAGGTGATTGCATAGCCGCGGGCCGCCGCGACGTAGGCTAACGCGATGCCCGTGTTACCGCTCGTTGGCTCGACAATCTCGATTCCCGGCTTCAGAGCGCCGCGCTTTTCCGCATCCCAGATCATGGCTGCCCCGATACGACACTTTACCGAGTACGCTGGGTTTCTTCCCTCGATCTTTGCCAGCACCGTGGCCTTCGCGCCTTCGGTTACGCGATTCAGTTTGATCAGGGGAGTTCTTCCGATGCTCAGGGAATTGTCAGCGTAGATGTTGGCCATAAGAATCCTCAGTACGGGTGAATTTGTTGTCTCGGGAACTGCGCTCCAAGTATAGAGCCGTCAGTAAGAAAACGGCATCACTGAAATCTTCAAGAGTTGGATGCTCTCAGGACGTCATGGTAACGAGAGGACGGCCACTACGCAGGCTGCGGTCATCGCTTGCGGTTGACTTAGCGGGCATCGGGATTGCCGCGCCTCAGAGTGCGACTCCCTAGCGCTTGGGATCCGGGACGAACTGGTAACCGACACCTCGTATGGTGAGTAAATGTACTGGCTTTGACGGGTCTTCCTCAACATACCGCCGCAAACGCACGATGAAATTGTCGATCGCGCGCGTGTCGGTATCCTCGTGGAGATTCCACACCTCTTCCAGAATTGCTTTACGCGATACGGGCTGACCCGAATGGCGGATCAGGTAGCGAAACAATTCCATCTCCATCAGGGTGAGCTGAATGATCTTTCCCCCGCTGTGCAACTCGAGCTTCTGAAAATCCACAACCTTATTCGCGAACCGGAACGGCCCCGGTGACCCTTCTTCAGGCAAAGCAGTTTTACCGGCAACTGCTGCAGCGTTCTGTGACCACTGTTTGCGCCGCAGCAGGCTCTCAATTCGCGCAATTAATATCGCCAGGTTGAAGGGCTTCGGCAAATAGTCGTCGGCGCCAGATTCAAATCCCTTCAGGACGTCCTCCGCCCGGCCGCGCGCGGTAAGCATCAACAGAGGGATGTAATTTTTCGCTTCGCGTAACTCGCGTGCTACCGAAAACCCGTCTTTGCCCGGCAGCATCACGTCGAGCACCAGCGCATCGAAATTCTCGCGATCTTTCAGCAAACGCGTAAGCGCCTCTTCCCCACGGTCCGTCGTCTGCACGTAATGCCCTTCCGCTTCCAGGTTGAACCGCAAACCCTGCGCGAGGTGTGATTCGTCTTCAACAATGAAAATCCGGCTCATATGCGATACACCCTGGGCAGACGTACCGTGAACGTGCTGCCGTGTCCCTCCCCTTCACTTTCGGCGTAGGCATCGCCGCCGTGGCGCCGTGCGATCGAACGAACAATGAACAGGCCCAGTCCGGTTCCTTTCACCTGTCCTTTGATGGGATTGGCCGCGCGATAGAAGCGGTTGAAAATGCGTTTAAGTTCGCCGTGCGGAATGCCGATGCCGCGGTCCTGCACCGAAAGCAAAACCTTGTCGATGTTGGGTGTGCGCACGTCCACAACAATGTCCTTCTTTTCGCCAGAATACTTAATCGCATTGTCAAACAAGTTGAAAATCACGGTGCGCAGTTCTTCGGGATTTCCCGCCACCAGAATTTCCTCTTGCGGTTCGACTCCGAAGTGCATTTCCTCTGGCCCCAAATGGTGTCGCAGGCAGGTCAACTCCAGCGCGTGTCGGACCAGGCCGGAAAAATCCAACTCCTGCCAGTTCTTGCGGCTGCTGCGGTGGCGCGCCTCCCCAGCTTTCAAGACCTGCTCGACTGTGCCCAGCAGCCGGTCTGTATCATTCAGCATAATGCGGTAGAACTCGTGCCGTCGGCTTTCATCCAGTTGTCGGCTTTCCAAGGTCTCTAGGTACAGGCGAATCGATGCAATGGGGGTCTTCAATTCGTGCGTCACTGCGTTCAGGAAGCTGTCTTGTTGCTCATTGCGTCGAATTTCACGAACTAGAAACACGGTGTTCACGGACACACCGGCAATGATCAGGCCAAAGATAATCACGCCGAGAATGAGCGGAACCACGCGGCGCCAATTCAGCACGATCCAACTGACATTGACTACAACCGTCAGCCCAACCAGGCACACGCCAAGGGTGATGAAAAAGGCGATCGATTTTGTGCGACTGGAGATGCGCATGAGGGTTTCCGCTCAAATCATAGCAGCGAATCGCGCCCGAAAATAGAAACGGCGAGCCGCAGGGCCCGCCGTTTCCGTGCACTCCAAAGCGTTTGTCAAAAGCGGATTTAGTCGCCCGAAGCTGTCGTCCAGGGGACCATGGCTTTGTCGACCGGGGGCGGAACAATCGGCAACGCCAACTTCGATGGATTGAACTTGGGAGCCTTGACGTCCCAGGCCAATCCCAACGTTCGCAACGCCGCAATCCCGTACCAGTTCAAGTCGATTTCATACCACGTAATTCCGTGACGCGCCGACTGCGGCGCTGCATGGTGATTGTTGTGCCAGCCTTCGCCGAACGTCAGGATCGCTACCCAGAAACTGTTGGTGGAGGTATCGCCCGTGAGAAAGCGCTGCGAACCCCACATATGTGTCGCGGAGTTCACCAGCCAGGTGGAATGGAGACCAAACACGGTGCGGAGGAAAAAGCCCCAGAGCAGGCACGACCATCCGCCAAGCGCGTAAATCGCCAGCGCCAGAAAACCCATCGGAACCCAATGCCACTTGCTGATCCATACATGGAATTTGTCTTTACGTAGATCCGGGACAAACGGCAGAAGCTCATCAGCCTTGTTGTGCATGGCTTTGCCGGTCAGAATCCAACCCATATGCGCCCACAAGCCGCCGTCGCGCGGAGAGTGCGGATCGCCTTCCTTGTCGGTGTTCTGATGGTGAACGCGATGCGTTGCCACCCAGGCAATCGGTCCACCTTCCAACGCCAACGTGCCGCACACCGTCAGGATGTACTCCACCCATTTCGGTGTCTTATAACCGCGGTGCGTCAATAGACGGTGGTAGCCCATGCCGATGCCGAGACTGCCGGCAACCCACCACAACACCACTGCCAACGCGAGGCCTTTCCAAGTAAAAAAGAATAGCGCCGCAATCGCGGCAATATGGAATGCCGCCATGAAAAGTGTAGTAATCCAGATGATTGGCTGCTGAAACGTTTTATCGCGTTCGAATATGCTCATACTCCGTCGTCCTTAGAAACTTTCTTTGACTGCTATAGATACGACGGTAACATGCGGCCACAGACGCCTTTGTAATACTTGTGTAATCCCTGTCGGAGCGTTTCGAAACGCAAATCGACTTGAATTGGGGTAGCCTGATACTCCCCACAATTGAATCGCTTTTGCCGCGATTGCGGTTGATGACGCACTCCGATAGAATCGCCGCCAGAGGCGTGCACATGCCCGAACTCTCTGCTAAGCCGCGAGTTGCCTTGGGTTCCGATCACGCTGGCTTCCCCATTAAAGAGACTATCCGGGAGTTCTTGCAGAATGAAGGCTATCCGGTAGACGATCTGGGTACCTGGTCCGAGGAGTCGGTCGACTACCCGGATTACGGCAAAGCGGTGGGAGAATGCGTAGCCGCACACAAAGATCTCTTTGGAATTGCAGTGTGCGGCACGGGAATTGGCATCTCCATCGCCGCAAATAAGGTAGGTGGGATCCGCGCCGCGGTGGCGCACGACGTCAGCACAGCCCGTTTGGCCCGCGAACACAATGACGCCAACGTGCTGGCGCTTGGCGGACGCGTAGTAAACGGCAGCCAAGCCATCGAGATGGTGAAAGCATTCTTGAGCACTTCCTTCGCGGGAGGCCGGCATGCCCGACGCGTTGAAAAGATCAGCATTATCGAGCAAGATGAAAGAAAGAAAAACTAGCGCTGGTGATTGACTGCGCGAGCCGCGTCGCTCCCCGCACCAGTGAAGCCCTTAGGAGAACCGATGACCACGGAAGCCAATACTAGAATGCAACGTCCGCTCGACGCCGTCGACCCGGACATCGCGAATCTTTTGCGGGACGAGGCACGGCGCCAAGCCACGGGCCTCGAGTTGATCCCATCAGAAAATCTCGTGTCCGAAGCAGTCCTAGAAGCCATGGGCTCGATTTTCACCAACAAATACGCCGAGGGCTATCCCGGCAAACGTTACTACGGCGGCTGTGAATACGCCGACAAGGTGGAGCAGCTTGCCATCGACCGCGCCCGGCAGCTGTTTGGCGCGGACCACGCCAATGTGCAGGCGCACTCGGGAACTTCCGCCAATGTGGCGGTGTACATGGCGCTGTTGCAGCCGGGCGACACAGTTCTAGGAATGGCACTCTCCCATGGGGGCCACCTGACGCACGGCCACCCTCTCAATTTTTCCGGGCGCATGTACAAGTTCATCGAATATCACGTGCGGCGAGATACCGAGCAAATCGATTATCCGGAGATCGAGGAGTTGGCGCACCAGCACAAGCCCAAGATGATCGTGGCCGGTGCGAGCGCGTATTCGCGCATCATCGACTTTGAACGAATCGCGAAGGTGGCGAAGTCCATCGATGCGCTGTTCTTCGTCGACATGGCGCACGTTGCTGGACTTGTGGCCGCCGGAGTGCATCCGAGCCCCGTGCCATACGCCGACGTAGTCTCCACAACTACGCACAAGACCCTGCGCGGGCCTCGCGGAGGGCTGGTGCTCTGCCGGGCCGCGCTGGCGAAAGAAATCGACAAACTCACCTTCCCCGGAACCCAAGGCGGCCCCCTCGTCCATACGATCGCCGCGAAGGCAGTTTGCTTGAAGGAAGCGATGGAGCCGTCGTTCAAGGAATATCAGCAGCAGGTGGCAGCCAACGCCAAGGCATTGGCGAACGCCATTTCTCAGCGGGGTTTCCGCGTGGTTGCGGGTGGCACGGACAACCACGTATTCCTTATCGAAGTGCACCCGCGCGGCATTACCGGCAGCGATGCCGAAAAGGCCCTCGATCGTGCCGGCATCACCGTCAACAAGAACTCCATCCCGTTTGATCCCCTGCCACCGATGAAAGCGGGCGGAATTCGCCTCGGCAGTCCTTCAATCACCACGCGCGGGATGAAAGAACCGGAGATGGAGCTGATCGCGGGCTGGGTCGCCGAAATTCTCACGAACATGGGCAAACCGGAAGTGGAACAGAAGGTCCGCGCCCAAGTGGCCGAATTAGCGGGTCGTTTCCCCATTTACGAATCGCGCATGAACGGGTCGGCCGTTCACGCCCGCGTTTGAGGGCGCCCAAAAGCAATCGTACTTGAAGCCTATTCGCTGCTCGTGATAAACGATCGAGCTTTCAGGAAACACCTTCGCTGCAGCCACTTTTCCCAATGCCATCAACCAAGAACAATCTTCCCGATATGGTTCGTGCCACCGCGGAGTTCGAAAAATGGGCGTCGCGCCACGTAAAGCTGATTCCTTCCGAGGTCAAGCTGAAGCACCGCAACATGGCGCTTTCCGTCTTTCCCTTCTTTCGCGCCAGCTTCTATCGCTGGGCTCAGTGGTGGCCGATAGCTTGCCCGGAATTGTCGCGAGCGCCCCAGGTTTTGGCGGTTGGCGATTTGCACGTGGAGAATTTTGGTACCTGGCGGGACCTTGAGGGCCGCCTGATTTGGGGCGTGAATGATTTTGACGAAGCTTGGCCGACTTCCTATGCCGCCGATCTGGTGCGCTTGGTGGCGAGTGCCTACCTCACCATCGAAGGACAACATCTTGCGATTACCCGCAAAGCCGCGAGTGGGGCGATGGAGCAGGGATATCGCGACGCTATCGCGAAAGGCGGCGGTCCGTTCATCCTCGCTGAACGCCACCGCTGGTTGCGCTTGCTCGCGCTTAACAAATTGCGGGATCCGGTGATCTTCTGGCAAAAAATCCTGGCCTGCCCTGAGTACACGGGCACCCTTCCCAAAGCTGTGCTGAAGCTAGTGCATCAGTCCATGCCGCTGCGCACCATGAATTACGAATTGAAATCGCGCCTGGCGGGACTTGGCAGTCTCGGACATCCTCGGGTCCTTGCCCTGGCCACGTGGGATGGCGCGCATGTCGTACGCGAAGCCAAGCAGTTAACGCCTTCGGCCTGGATTTGGGCCCGGCAGCTGAGCACCGCGCAAATCCTTAGCCGGAAACTCATTGAATCGGCGGTGCGCATCCGCGATCCTCACGTTCATTTTGCAGAGCATTGGATTGTACGTCGTCTCGCTCCCGATTGTTGCCACATCGAAATTCAATCGCTTCCCGAAGAGCGCGACGAAGAACGCTTCGCCTATTACATGGGATGGGAAACCGCCAACATTCACCTGGGCTCCAGCAAAGCGATCCCGTCCGTAAAGCGCGATCTTGCCACGCGCAAGGGCCGCTGGCTCCACAAATCCGCCAAGGCCATGCTAAAGGTCACTCTGGCCGATTGGAAATACTGGCGACGCATTTGGCAGCAGAACAAAATTAGAGTCTCTAGGTAGCGTCGCTGTTGTCCTTTGCAGCTCGTTTCCTAGCGCAAACCGGCCATGCGGTCACTTTTCTTCCCATTTCTTGCTTTTTTTCTCGTAAAACCCTAGAACTTTCAGACCTTGCCCCACGACTGTCCTCTGGGTCAGTAGATTCTCCGCACCGAAATCCGTAGCTTACCCAAAGACCGGTAAATGCGAACTCCTTCAGCAATTTCGGCCCTCGGCCTCCACCTGACGGTATGCACATCCCCAGACCTGTGCTTCGAAGCTTCCTGCGAACGGTGGGCCGAAATCCAGCGAGTTTGGAATCGCTGTGCTCTGCGCCATGCTTCGGGAGTTCCCTGCTTCCCGGTGGAGTCCGCTAATTAACGAGGTGGGATCATGATGGATACGGAAGCGTTCCGAGAGTTCAAGACCGGCTTGACCTATCTGCGAGACAACGCCGCAACCCGCGCGCTGCAACATATTCAACGTGCCGCGGAGCTGGAGAAAAACAACCCCTACTACATGTCCTATCTGGGCGTGGCACTCGCACGCACCTACCAAAAATGGGCAGACGCCGAGCGCATGTGCGACACCGCCGTGCGCATGAAACGCAACCAGGCTCAACTCTATTTGAATCTTGCCGAGGTCTATATCTCCGCAGGCCGCCGCGAGGACGCCCGCGAAGCGCTGCTCGCCGGCATGAAATTTGCCCGTCGCGATATTCGCTTGAACATTGCCATGGCGAAACTCACCCCACGGCGTGAGCCAGTGTTCACCTTTCTGGAACGCAAGCACCCGCTCAACCGCCATTTCGGGATGCTGCGCCATCGAGCGCTGCAGGCATTCGGCAAGGACTGACGCACCAGTTTAGCAAGCTAACGAGTTTCCCCAACCCCCAAACGCAGGGAGGGCGGGTGGCCGCAAGGTCACCTGCCTTTCTTGTTTCATTCACCCTACTGCTGGTTTCCTATTGAATAACCCGCACTTAGGCCGCAGCCTGTTGCGCTGCGATAATGCAGGAGAGAAAACCAGATCTCCACTCGCTAAAGTAAGTCTTGAGCATGGAAGCTAGCGATGGATGCAAACCAACTTCCCTGACGGCATGAGCCGTTTTGGGACTTTGTAGCTGGCCATGAGGAAGGTGTCCAGATTCGCCTGATACCGTGCCGGACCGAGCGAGCCAAGCGTGCCGCAGAGAGCGGATGCATGTAGGATCGTTCAGCCTCCAACCGATGAGCGGGGAATGAGCCAGCTGAATGCTGGGCGAGTAAGATTACGGCGAGAAGACGGGCGGGAGCGGGTGGCCCACAGTGAGGCAATACCCGCCGAAGGCTACCATGAGTCATCGGCTCCGGCCACCGCTAGCATGTTGCTGCACGGTATTGTGTTTTCCTGTGTTCCGAGTCGCAGGGGTGATGCTCGCCAGACGGGATCAAGCCGCCGAACGCGTCGGTTCGCCTTCTGCCATTTCTAGGTATACTGAGCACCTACTCCGAGGAGGTACACATGGCACAAAAAGTGATCGAAATCGTAGGCGCATCAAAGGACAGTTTTGCGAAGGCCGCAGAAAACGCTGTTTCCGAAGCTGCAAAAACCGTGCGTGGCATGAAGTGGGCACGGGTAGCTGAATTTGAGATGAAGCTGGACGGGAAGAAAATCACTGAGTACCGGGTAACCGCCCGGATATACTTTGAAATCGAACGCTAGTGAGCATGGCGCGGTGATAGCGAGCAGAGTGCGGTCGGGAAACGGTTGAATCAACTGAGAGAACGCAGTTCTAGTCGTGGTTGACCACTTCCCGACCAATGCAGAAAGCCTGCTCCGTTGCGCTGTGCTTGGCTGTGCCGCACATCACAGTGGCAAGTTTGTGCTGACCCGACCATGCCGCATGCCGCGCAGATGCGCGTGCTACCGCGGCCAGACCACAAGGCCTTCTTGGAGGTCTTAGAAAAGAGGAAAGACTCAGCGAACACGAGCAGTGATGCGGCGTGTCCGTCCTCAGCGTGGCTATCCGCTTTTTTGTGCATCCATCTCGCATCAGTTATTGTTCGCGCGGCGGAGCAGCGTTGATCATTACGTTGTCGAAAAAGGCTTCAATATGTGCGAATGTTTGTGTGCTTGTGCAATTCAAGCTATATACACCGGTGGAAAGGCGCCCAGTGCCCGCTTGCCAGGTCGGCCACGAATTAATCCGTCGGTATCGCTATTTCCTTCACAAGTAGCGCTGGAAGGTCCAGCGTGAATGGGATTTCGAATCCGTGCATGGTGCCCATGAAGTTCCCGTGTTGTGATTCACTGACATATGCGAACCGATAGAGCATGGACCGGCGATCGGAGAGCCACCAGTATCGTTGTCGGCAACGCAAGGGTTGTTCGAATGAACCACATGGCGTCCTCCAATTCGTAGGGAATCATTCAAGACGGCGAGATGCCGCTCGCAGTCAGCGGCGCACTTCGTGAGGCTCGGCGTGCGCAGCCGGAACGCCGATGCGGAAGAAGCCCGAATCTCGCTGGCAGGATTTTACGAAAAACTGAGTATGGGAGGGCCTAGAAAACGGTGGAGGGAAGAAACTAAGGAATGCTTAGCGGATTTGTTTTTGCTACGTGCAGCTAGACGGAGACGGCACGATGCCAGGCGTTTAGATCGACCTGAACATTGCGTGAGAACACCCAACTAAAGTAGATGCTGATGCCAGCGGTAGGCGCGGTGCTGCTTACTTGCGCTGGTGGTACCCACCGAGGGAATACCCGCCCTGGAAGCCCATTTCCATCAGGATTTTGAAACCCACCCCAAACAACCCGTTGGGCATCGTGTCGCGGCGAACTACCTCCGCGAGATATTCGCGCTGGATGGCGCCTGGTTCTTTGGAGTACGGCATGGTCACGAACAGCCGCATACCTACCTGATAGGCTTCTTCACTCGAGTGAAAATACACTCCCGTGCGAGACATGCTGACGGTGCCACGGATATCGTCGAAATGATCGCGCTCCGGATCTGACGGGCGAATGCGCATCAATTGCGTGATTTTGCAGCGGCGACTGGAGCGGCGTTCGGTTTGTTTGGCGCGAACCGGCACGCTATTGCCTGGATTGTTTGCTTTCACCATAAGATCGATCGCGGACGCCATAGGCAGTCACCTTTTCCAGAGCCCTGTTGCTGTATCACGAACAGAGTACGGGGCTCGGGAAGTAAAACCTATAGCGTGACGGTACTTGGAAAAAAGTTGGACCTCTCGCCCTCATGTTAGTACGGAAGTACCAGGTACGCCAACTTCCTACCTGAGGAAAACAGTGCGTTAATTCCGGCTAGTGGATGACTTCCCCTCCCTACTTATGCCATTCTCTACCGTCAGTTTTCTTCGGCCAAGGAACCTATGCTAAAGAAATTCAAGGATTTGACAGAAAAAGAGATCCTGGCGATTGCAATCGCCAATGAAGAGGAGGACGGCCGCATCTACGGTGAATTTGCCGACGCTCTCCGCGAATCCTACCCTGCCACTGCCGAAATGTTCGAGGAGATGCGCACCGAAGAGGGTGGCCATCGCGATCGCTTGCTCGCCATGTTTAGTGAACGGTTCGGCGATCGTATTCCTCCCATCCGTCGCGAAGACGTCCGAGGGTTTCTCCAGCGCCGACCTGTCTGGATGATGCGCCCGCTCGGCGTGAAGCAGGCGCGGCGGCAGGCGGAAATCATGGAAATGGAAGCGAGCCGTTTTTATTCACGTGCCGCCGGCATGACGACCGATGTCAAGGTACGCGAATTGCTGAACATGCTGGCCGACGAGGAGAGAAAACACTCCCGCGCCGCCAGCGAATACGAAGAGAAGCATCTGACCGAGCAGGCCAAGGACGCGGAAGAACAATCTCACCGCAGGTTATTTATGCTGCAGTACGTCCAGCCGGGATTGGCCGGATTGATGGACGGGTCGGTTTCCACTCTCGCACCACTGTTCGCCGCGGCATTTGCGACGCAAAAAAGCTGGGACGCGTTCCTCGTCGGCATGGCCGCGAGTATCGGCGCGGGGATTTCCATGGGCTTCGCGGAGTCTCTCTCTGACGACGGTTCTCTTACGGGACGAGGCTCACCTTGGATTCGTGGAGCTGTGACCGGCCTGATGACCACTGCTGGTGGCTTGGGGCATACGCTGCCTTACCTGATCCCCGAATTCCGCTTGGCCACCGGTGTAGCGATCATCGTGGTCGCTGTCGAACTGGGTGTAATCAGCTATATCCGTCATCGCTACATGGACACGCCCTTCTTGCAGGCGGCGTTCCAAGTGATACTCGGCGGCGTGCTGGTATTTCTCACCGGCTGGCTGATTGGCAGCTCCTAGCCGACTGCCGCAGACTAAATCGAATTTTGCGAGGGCACGCATTTTCACCCTTTCCAGAAACTCAATTTCTTTACACGGGTAACGGAACTCGATAGGTTCCACTCACCAGTAGGAATATCCCTGGGTCCAAAGTTCAGCCTTGGTGTACCTAAGCGAACGAGACAACCAATTAATCAGAATGAGCGGGCGCGGGCGCAGGCACAGAACGTTTGTGAAACGCGCGGCGCAAAGCAGACTGCAAACGGTCCATGTAGATATAAACCACTGGCGTGGTGAACAAAGTGAGCATCTGGCTCAGGATCAGACCGCCTACGATCGTGATGCCCAACGGCCGCCGTAACTCCGCTCCGACGCCCGTGCCGAGCGCCAGCGGCAGCGCACCAAACATGGCGGCCATGGTGGTCATCATGATGGGACGGAAGCGCAGCAGGCACGCCTTATAGATGGCCTGGTCGGGAGCCTTCTGTTCCTCGCGCTCGGTCTGGACTGCAAAATCGATCATCAAAATCGCATTCTTCTTCACGATTCCAATCAGAAGGATGATTCCGATTAGCGCGATAATACTTAAATCCTTTTTCATCATTTGCAGCGCCAGCAACGCTCCAATACCCGCGGAGGGAATGGTAGACAGAATGGTGATGGGGTGAATGTAACTCTCATACAGAATGCCCAGCACGATATACACCGCGCCCAGCGCCGCCAGAATCAGCACCAGTTGATTTGAAAGTGAATCCTGAAACGCCTGCGCCGTTCCTTGGAAGGTCGCGTGAACGGTATTGGGAACGCCCAACTGGCGGCGGGCGTCCTCGATGTGCTCTACCGCAGGGCCCAGCGAAGCTCCCGGAGCAAGGTTGAAGGAAAGCGTGATGGACGGAAAAATCCCCTGGTGATTCACCGAAAGCGAAGTATTGGCGTGCTCGTAGTGCGCAAAACTGCTGAGCGGCACTAACTTTCCGGAGCTCGATGGCGCGTAGATCAGCTTCAAGGCGTCAGGATTCTGTTGGAACCCCGGCGCCACTTCGAGCACCACGTGATACTGATTCAGCCCCTTATAAATATTTGACACCTGTCGCTGCCCAAACGAATCGCCCAGCACATTATCAATGTCCTGTATGGAAACTCCTAGGCGCCCGGCAGTATCTCGATCGATGGAAAGGTACGATTGTAAGCCCTTATTCTGCTGGTCGGAATTGATGTCCCGTAATTCCGGAATCTGCCGCAGGCGATTCATGATGATCGGCGCCCAATGATACAGGTCGTCCAGGTTATCCGCTTGCAGCGTGTATTGATACTGAGCCCCGCCGAACCGACCGCCGATCGTTACGTCCTGCACGGACTGCAGAAACAGCGAAGCGCCGGGAATCGTGGAGGTCTTGCCGCGAAGCCGAGCGATCACATGGTCGGCGTCGATCTTGCGTTCTTCCAGCGGCTTCAACTGCGCGAACATGCGCGCGGTGCTGGTCCCATTGCCGCCACCGGTGAACGCGGTGACCGTGTCCACTGCCGGGTCCGCCTTCACGATATCGACGAACGCCCGCATTTTCTTGGACATTTCCACAAACGAGGTATCCTGGTCGGCCTGAATAAACCCGTTGACGCGCCCGGTGTCCTGCTGCGGAAAAAAGCCCTTGTTCACGTGCTTGAACATGTACACGCTCAGGCCGGCGGTAAAAATCGTGACGCACAATATCAGAAATTGATGCCGCAACACCCAGCGCAGCGATAGATCATAGCCATGGAGCATCCCATTGAATGCCCGTTCCGATATCCGGTAAAAAAATCCGTGCGTTTTCTTGTGATCGTGTTTCAGGAACCGCGCGCACATCATCGGCGTAGTCGTCAGCGACACAAACAGAGACACGCCGATGGCCACGCTCAACACCACTGCAAATTCTCGGAACAGCCGCCCCACGATGCCGCTCATCATCAGAATCGGGATGAACACCGCCACCAGCGATGTACTCATGGACAAAACCGTGAACCCGATTTCGCTGGAACCCTTCATTGTGGCATGGAAGGCGCCGAGTCCGTTTTCCATGTGCCGCGTAATGTTTTCGATCACCACAATCGCGTCATCCACCACGAATCCTGTCGAGATGGTCAGCGCCATCAGCGACAAATTATCCAGCGAGTACCCACACAGGTACATCACGCCAAATGTGCCGACCAGTGAGAGCGGCACCGCCACGCTAGGAATGACCGTAGCACGATAGTTCCGCAGAAACGCGAAGACCACCAAGATCACCAGGCAGATCGAAATCAACATGGTGCGCTCGACTTCGTGCACCGAAGCCCGGATCACCAGCGTGCGGTCAATTATTATGCCGAGTTCCATCGCGGGTGATATCGAGGCGCGCAGCCATGGCAAAGTGGCTTTCACGCGGTCCGCGGTGTCAATCATGTTCGCGCCGGGCTGACGGAAAATCGCGATGATCACGCCGGGCTTTGAATTCGTCAGACCGAGGTTGCGGATATCCTCCACAGAATCCGTAACCGTGGCTATGTCTCTGAGCCGCACCGGAGCACCCACGTGTCCAGCGACGATCAGCGGCTCATATTCGTACGCCTTAAACAATTGGTCCGTGTCCGAAATCGACCAGGCTCGGTCGTTATTTGAGAGTGAACCCTTCGCCTGGTTGGAATTCGCGGATTTCAGTGCCTTGCGCACGGTCTCCAATGAGATTCCGTAGCTGTTTAGTAGTTGAGGATTTACTTGCACGCGTACGGCCGGGCGCGCCGCGCCCCAGGTAAACACTTGCCCTACGCCTTCCACCTGCGCAATTTTTTGGGACAGGATGGAATCCGCGGCATCGTATAGTTGGGCCACCGGAATCGTGTCGGAGGTCAGCGAAAGCAGAAGAATCGGCGAATCCGCAGAATTCACTTTTCGATATGACGGCTGGCTCGGCATGTCGGCGGGTAACTGGCTGCGCGCCGCGTTAATGGCAGCTTGCACATCTCGCGCGGCCGCATTAATGTCACGATTCAAGTCGAACTGCAGCGCGATGCCGGTATTCCCCAGAGTCGAGGAAGACGTCATCTGGGTTATCCCCGCGATTCGGCCGAACTGTCGCTCCAGAGGAGTCGCCACAGACGATGCCATCGTTTCGGGGCTCGCGCCTGGCAGACTTGCTCCCACACCGATTGTCGGCAAATCTACCTGAGGCAGGGGCGCAACGGGAAGAAAACGGAAGGCGATTCCGCCGGAGAGCAAAATCGCCAGGGTTACCAGCGACGTCGCCACCGGTCGCCGGACGAAGGGAGCGGAGAAGTTGGATTGAAAATTCATCCTTAATCTCCGAGGGCGGCTTCGTCGGCGGGGTTTGTTATGCCCAGATGAAGCCGCGTCGCCACCCAATCGAACGCCAAGTACACAACCGGTGTGGTATACAGCGTCAGAATCTGGCTCAGAATCAGTCCGCCCACGATCGTGATGCCCAGCGGCCGCCGAAGTTCAGATCCCACTCCGGAACCCAACGCCAGCGGCAATCCGCCCAGCAGTGCAGCCATCGTGGTCATCATGATGGGCCGAAATCGCAGCAGGCAGGCCTCGTAAATCGCATCGAGGGGTTTCTTCCCGTGATTGCGCTCTGCCTCCAGCGCGAAGTCGATCATCATGATCGCGTTTTTCTTCACGATACCAATCAACAGGATGATGCCGATCAGGGAAATGATGCTGAATTCCGTGCGACAAAGCAGCAAGGCAAGAATGGCGCCAACTCCCGCGGAGGGCAGGGTCGAAAGGATCGTAATGGGATGGATGTAACTCTCATAGAGAATTCCCAACACGATATAGACGGTTACGAGCGCGGCGAGAATCAAGAGCGGTTCGTTTGCCAGTGACCGCAGGAACGCGGCGGCTGTGCCTTGAAAGGTCGCCTGAATGCTTGCCGGCATGCCGATATCATTGCGCGCCTTCTCGATGACCTTTGTGGCGTCGCCGAGAGATGCATTCGGTGCCAGGTTGAACGATATGGTCACCGCCGGGAACTGCCCCTGATGATTGATGGAAAGCGCGGCGCCTCCCGGCTCGAATCGCGTGAACGAGCTCAAGGGAACCTGCTGCCCGGTGGATGAACGCACGTAAATGTTTTTCAGGGCGTCGGGGTTCTGACGGAAGTCCGAATTCACTTCCATCACGACATGGTACTGGTTGAGTTGCGTGTAAATCGTGGAGACCTGGCGCTGGCCGAAGGCATCGTAGAGCGTATTGTCGATATCGGCGGGCAAAATGCCCAAGCGGGCTGCGGAATCGCGGTCGATCGTAAGCGTGGCAAGGAGCCCGTCGTTCAACTGGTCGGTGGCCACGTCGCGCAATTCGGGCAGCGCTTTCAGCCTCTCAACGAAGCGCGGCGTCCAGTAGGCAAGCTCTTTCGGATCCACATCCTCGAGCGAATATTGAAATTGCGTGCGCGAAACCCGGTCTTCCACCGTAAGGTCCTGTACCGGCTGCATGAACAAGGTGATGCCGTCGACTTTGGCGATTTCGGGCTGCAATCGCCGGATGACCTCGGACGCGCTTATCTTTCTCTGAGCCAGTGGCTTCAAGTTGATCTGCACGCGCCCGCTATTCAGGGTCGTGTTCGTTCCGTCAATCCCAATGAACGAAGATAAGCTGGCCACCGCCGGGTCCTTCAGAATCACATCCGCCAAGGCTCGTTGGCGAGTCGCCATGGCGGTGAACGAAATGTTTTGCGCCGCTTCCGATACGCCGAGAATCACTCCTGTATCCTGCACCGGGAAGAATCCCTTGGGCACATAGATGTACAGCAGGATCGTGCCCACCAGCGTGGCGAAGGTCAGCAGCAGCGTGATCGTCCGGAAACGCAGCACTACCTGCAACGTACGGCCGTAGAACGCGATCACATCGTTGAATATTTTTTCCGACTTGCGATAGAACCGTGTTTGTTGACTCTCGGGTTGGTGGCGCAACAACTTGGCGCACATCATTGGTGTCAACGTCAAAGAAACAACGGCAGAAACGAGAATCGTCACCGCCAACGTGACCGCAAATTCCCGGAACAACCGACCGACGATGTCTCCCATGAACAGCAACGGGATCAGCACGGCGATGAGCGAAACCGTCAGAGAAACGATGGTAAATCCAATCTGCTCAGAACCTTTCAACGCCGCCTGTAACGGCGGCTCGCCATCCTCGATATACCGACTGATGTTTTCGATCATCACGATGGCGTCATCCACAACGAACCCTGTAGAAATCGTGAGTGCCATCAACGATAAATTGTTCAGCGAGTATCCCAGCAGGTACATCACACCAAACGTGCCCACGATGGAGAGAGGCACCGCGACACTGGGGATAACCGTAGCGCGTGCGCTGCGCAGAAACAGGAAAATCACCATCACCACCAGTGCGATGGTCAGCATCAACGTGAATTGAACGTCTTCCACTGACGCACGAATTGTCGTCGTGCGATCCGTAAGAATGTTCACACTGATGGACGCAGGCAGAGCCGCCTGCAGTTGCGGCAAAATCCGCTTTACCCGGTCAACCACTGCGATGATGTTCGCGCCCGGCTGTCTTTGAATGTTCAGGATTACCGCTGGCTGTTTATTCGCCCACGCCGCTTGCCAGACATTCTCGGCGCCATCAATTGCCGTCGCTACGTCGCTCAGGCGAACCGGAGCGCCGTTACGGAAGGCAATGATAACGTTGCGATAGCCCTCACTGGAAAGTAGCTGGTCGTTGGCGCCAATCGTATAGGCCTGCTGCTGCCCGTCGAAGGTGCCCTTGGCTTGGTCCACGTTGGCATTGCCGAGTGCGGTCCGCAAATCTTCCAGGCTGAGCCCATACGACGCCAACGCGGTGGGATTCGCCTGCACACGAACCGCTGGCCGCTGGCCGCCGCTGATGCTGACCAGCCCAACTCCGGACAGTTGCGAAATCTTCTGCGCCAGGGTAGTGTCCGCCAGGTCCTCCACTTTCGATAGCGGTAGCGTCTCTGACGTCAGTGCCACCGTTAGAATTGGCGCGTCCGCGGGATTGATTTTGCTGTAGATCGGAGGGTTTGGCAGGTCTTTGGGCAGGAGGTTGGAAGCCGAATTAATTTCTGCTTGAACTTCCTGCTCCGCAACGTCGATATTCAGGTCCAGATTGAATTGCAACGTCACCAGCGAGCTGCCGAACGAACTTGTGGAGGTCATCTGTAACAAGCCCGGGATCTGCCCGAAGTTGCGTTCGAGGGGCGCCGTCACCGACGAAGCCATTACTTCCGGGCTTGCTCCCGGATAAAAGGTCTGCACTTGTATCGTTGGGTAGTCGACTTGCGGCAGCGCCGATACTGGCAATTGTCGGTAGGCCACATACCCCACCAGGAGGACGCCGACCATCATGAGTGTGGTGGCGACCGGCCGCAAAATAAACGGCCGTGACGGATTCATCGAGCAGGCCCTCCGCCGGGTGATGCAAAGGGAGAGTTAGCCGGATTACTCGCGCTCGCCCCTGCCGCTGCGGGAGCAGCCGAGCGTGGATTCACTTTGCTGCCGTCCTGCAACTTGTCCTGGCCGTCGGTGACCACCACGTCGCCCGCGGCGAGGCCTGAAGCAACTCCCGTGATGTTTCCGTTGGTCTCCGCGACGGTAATATTACGCACCTTTACGGTGTTGTCCGCACCGACAGCAAACACATAGATTCCCTGGGAACCACGAAGGATCGCCGCCGTCGGAACGATCACAACGTTTTTCTTCGTGTCCACCAAGAGATGTGCGTTGACGAACTGGTTCGGGAACAGGGAATTATCCGCATTGCTGAAAATTGATTTTAGTTTGTATGTTCCCGTCGTCAGGTCGATCTGGTTATCGATGGTCAGCAGTTTGCCCGCGGCTATTTTCGAGGTATTGTCCCGGTCGTATGCCTCAACTGTAAGTTGCTGCCCGCTCCGCAATTTCGAGTACACCGCGGGAAGCTGGTCTTGCGGCAGGCTGAAAACCACTGCAATCGGCTGTACCTGTGTGATCACCAGAAGACCGTTGGCGTCGGTCGCATGTACCATGTTTCCAGAGTCCACCAGCCGCAAACCGATGCGCCCGCTGATCGGCGCGGTGATGCGGCAATATGAAAGATTCAGCTTCGCGTTATTGATGTTGGCCTGGTCTGTCTGGATCGCGCCATCAAATTGCCCGACCGAAGAAGCTTGTGTGTCCAACTGCTGCTGCGGAATTACGCCCTCTTTGAACAGCAGCTTGTACCGTTCCAAGTTGACTTCGGCATCTTTGCGGGCCGCCACATCCTTCGCCAACTGACCTTGCGCCTGGTCCAATTGCACTTGATACGGACGCGGATCGATCTCCGCCAGCAAGTCTCCTTGCTTCACGAATTCGCCTTCTTTGAAGGCGACGTTGATCAATTCCCCATCAATGCGTGAGCGCACCGTCACCGTGTTCAGCGCCGTCACCGTTCCCAGCCCATTGTAGAAAACAGGCAGATCGCCCTTCGTGGCCGTCGCCACCACCACGGGAACCACGAAGCCTCCCGGTGCCCCGCTCCCGCCGCTCTTGCCGGCAACTGCACCACCGGCTGCCGCCGAGAAGTCTGTCTGCGAATTGCGGCTGCGCACATACCACAGTCCCGCAGCAGCAACGGCGATGACCAGCAGCCAGATCCACCAGTGGCTCTTGGAAGAAGTCGGTAGAGAGACTGAAGGTGAAGACGCCGTGCGCGCTCCCCGCGCATCGACTGTGTCATATGGGGCCATTCCCAGAAACTCCTCTAAACTATATCCGCAGCGGGCGAGTCTCTCGCGACCTTAAAGCTGTTCTGGCCAGTTTGCTCTGTGGAGGGCGACTACATCCGTAAACACTCTCAGAACGCAGGCTTCTCTAGTTGGTTTGACGGCCTGCGCGGGAAATTGGTTACGGTTCACTGGCAACTCAGGCCCACTTTCCCTGCACGACGATAGCACAAAAGGCCGGTGCGTAAACCCTTGATACGTCGTACACTGGCGGTGTTTTGCGAAACCGCACCAGGCACGATACGTTAGTTCATCTTGAAGGGGTTAATCACGATGGCCAAGGGCATCATCATCGGTATTTTGTTGGGGTTATTTTTCGCCTTCGCGGGCGCTTATCTCTATTTTTCAACCGGGCGTGCGCCGGTTGCTGTCTCTTCGCCGGAAATGCCTTTTGAACGAAGATTCGCGAGGATGGCTCTGCACAGCTACTTGGATAAACTTCCTCACCCCAATCCACAGGTGGCTGCCGACGAGCCCAACTTCCTTGGCGGCGCCAAGGTTTACAAGGAACACTGTGCCGTCTGTCACGGATTTCCCGGTGAGCCCAAGACCGTGATTGCCGAAGGCATGTTTCCAAAGCCCCCGCAACTGTTCCGCGGCATGGGTGTAACCGACGACGAGCCCTGGGAAACCTACTGGAAAGTTGCCAACGGAATTCGCATGACCGGCATGCCGGGTTTTAAGGAACGGTTGAGCGACTCGCAAATGTGGCAGGTTAGTATCCTGCTGAAAAATGCCGACAAGATCCCCGCCTCCGTGAAAGCGGAACTCGTTCCCGGGGCCGCTGCCGCTGCTGTGCCATTGTCGGTACCCGGCGCTACTCCGGCGACCGCCGCGCCTGCGACAGAGCCCCCCCACGATCACGAGCATTGATGTTCCAGGAGCGATCGCTCCGTGATGCCCTGCCCGCAGTCGCCGCTATGTCCTGTTGCGAACGAGCGAGTCGGCCCGCCGTAGCTCGGGGAATAGCCACGCCCACAAGAGTACTACCAGTATCGTCCCGGCTCCGCCCAAGACCACGGCCGGAACTGCACCCAGCCACTGCGCGGCGAGTCCGGATTCAAATTCGCCCAGTTCGTTTGAAGCGCCGATGAAGATCATGTCCACGGCATTGACCCGGCCGCGCATCGCATCTGGCGTCTCGATCTGGATTAACACTCCGCGAACGACCACGCTCACCATATCGGCGGCACCCACAAAGAAGAGCGACAGCAGCGACAGGGGCAGGCTGCGCGAGAATCCGAACACCATTGTGAATATGCCGAAGCCGGCCACGCACCACAGCATCGTCGCACCCGCACGCTTGCGAATCGGCTGGTACGCCAGTAGCAGAGCCATCACCGCTGCGCCGATACCCGGTGCACTTCGCAGTAAACCCAGCCCCCACGGCCCCGTCTGCAAAATCTCTCTCGCATACACCGGCAACAATGCCACCGCCCCGCCTAGCAGCACCGCGAATAAATCCAGCGAAATGGAACCAAATACGATCTTGTGCGCCCAGATGTAGTGGAACCCCGCAAAGACCGTCTTCAGCGCGAACGGCTCCCGTGGGCGAGGCTTCCATGGCGTATGGATCCGCAGCGTCACCAGCGTCGCTATCACTCCCGCCGCCGCTGCTGTTCCGTATACCGCGGCGGGGCCGTGGGAAAACGCGTACAGCACGCCTCCCATCGCCGGACCAAGAATTGTGGCGAACTGAAAAATGCTGGAGTTCCACGCCACCGCGTTCTGAAATTGCTCTTCGGGGACGAGTTGCGGCAGAAGCGCGCGGCTCGCCGGCATGCTGAAGCTGCGAATAGCCCCAACCAGAAAGAGAACTGCAAAAATGGGTGCAACTGTCCCGGCCCGGTGCAATCGCGCAACGTTTAACGCAATCAGCAGTAACAGTGTGGATGAAACCGCAAATCCGACGTAACAAATTGTCAGCAAACGCCGGCGATCGAACCGGTCCGTAATGTGACCCGCCACCAAGAACAGCAGCACTCCGGGCAGAAATTGCACCAGTCCCGTGAGACCCAAATCCAACGGCCGGCGAGTGATCTCGTACACCTGCCAGCCCACCGCGACCGATTGCATCTCCGTGCAGAACACAATGCCAAAGCGGGCAATTTGGTAAAAGCGGAATCCTGAAAATTGAAAGGCGGCGGTTCCTGCGGTGAGCGGCTGTTCCGAAGTCGCCATTCCTTATTTTGCCACAAGTTGAGCCGGCCTTGAGTTCGCGTGCGGGAGCAAGGGCTACTGGTTCCGCACGCCGGAAGCCTGGGACGACGCGGGAAATTTCCGTGCTTCCATGTACATGCGTCCCGCTGCCATCTGGGCCATGGAGAGGACCACTCCGGCTTCGCAGTGAAATGCGCAACGGTCCCGCCGCCATTGCGCGAGACTTCCTAAACAATCCGAAAATACCGTACCATGAGGTCACCGTGTTGCCTCTCGGAGGAACGGCACTGGTGAACGTACCGTGAAAAAAGAGCCCCTCTCAGTGGGAAGGCCTGCTGTCCTTCGCCAAACGAATGCGCAAATCCTTTTGAGACTCTTGCGCGACTCGGGTCCCTGCTCTCGCGCCGATCTGGTTCGCGCTTCAGGACTGAGCGCACCGACGGTTACCAATGTCGTCGCTCACCTCGCCGCCGCGGGACTCGTCGAACCCATCGGCGAGGGCGACTCGACTGGTGGGCGGCCTCCCGACATCATCCGTTTCCGCGCGCAACGTGGCTGCGTGCTTGGCGTCGAAATTGGCCCCGAGTTTCTCCGTTTCCTGCTTGCCGATTTGCACGGCCTCGAACTCGGTAGAGCCAGGGTCGCTCTTCCTTGGAAGTCATCTACCCCGCCCGCCGTTTCTGCCCTGATCGCCAGCAAGACCAGGGATCTCCTTCGCAAACACAAGCAGGCAAAAAATCAATTGTTATGGCTGGTGGTAGGAGTTCCCGCTATCGTAAATGTGAACGATGGGATCGTACTTTCGTTCACGGCGCTGAAGGACTGGAGGAATGTCCCCCTAGGAGCGTTACTCGCCAACGAATTGAAATGCCAGGTGAGCGTGGAAAACGACACCAATCTCGCCGCCCAGGGAGAATACTATCGTGGTGCCGCCCGTGGCGTGGAAAATTTTGTATTCATCACCGTTGGCGACGGCGTGGGTGCCGGTATTTTCGTCGATGGCAGTATCTATCGCGGCGCACAATGGTCGGCGGGAGAAATTGGCTATCTTCGCGTGCCCAACATTTCGCGGGGAGATCCCACGATTCAAGGGTATGGCAAGCTCGAAAAAGTATTGGGCGCCTCCGGAATTATGAGAAGCTGGCGCGCCACCAGCCGCCGAACACGCACACTTCTCAAAGCGAAGAGGGCGGCCGAAGTATTCGACCTGGCTGCGGCAGGAAATGTGCAGGCTAAACGAATCCTCGCGCAGCGTGCCACCATTCTCTCAGACGTCGTGCTGGACCTGGCGCTGATCCTCAATCCTGAAATGATCTTGCTGGGGGGAGACGTCGGCAGCCATGCCCGTTTACTTCAGGAAGTGAAGTCCCTGCTCAAGGGAAGCGAATTCGCGGTCGCGGGGGTGGGATTGGGCGCGCTAGGCACCTCGGCGGTGTTGTGGGGCGCGGTTAATGCTGCATTCGAATCTGCCCTTCTCCACTTAATCCAAGCCTCGCACCCGGTGGATTGAACTATCCTGGAGCCTTGCCGTTTTTGGATTGTCAGCAGCAAACGCCTTCGATTTGACGGGCTTTGTAAATAGAGTTAACTTAGTCTCAGATTTCAGATAATTTCCTCCATGGGCAATGAAAATACAACGTCCCCATCATCTCCATCTTCGCGCCGTAACTCCCGCCAGGGGCATGTCGTTGGCGTCGATATAGGCGCCAGCAACTTGCGCATTGCGCTGGCCGACAGAAAGGGCCGCGTGCTCGGAAGATGGTTCGCGTCCACCAAACGAACATCGTCACCAAAAATGGTGATCCAGCAGATTCGCACCGGCGTGAATCACTTACTGCAGCAACACTCGGTTCCACGCAGTTCCCTTCTGGCGGTTGCCGCTGGAGCGCCTGGCATTACCGATAGCGAAGCCGGCGTAGTTTTCGCCACCTCCTACCTGCGCGGCTGGAAAAACGTAAAGTTTACTCGACTACTCCGAGCCGCGCTGCACGTTCCCGCTGCCGTGGAGAACGATGTGAAACTCGCCGCGATTGGCGAGCACTGGCTTGGTGCCGCGCGTGCTAACGGCAATTTTGTATTTCTCGCCATCGGAACCGGCATAGCCGCGGGGATTTTCGTCAACGGACAATTGGTCCGAGGGAAAAACTGTGCTGCGGGAGAAGTCGGCTACATGGTGGTGCCGGGCACATCGGAAGCTCCGGTGAAGCGGCACATGCCGGGAGCGCTCGAGAGCGCAATCGGCGGACATGGTATTCAACAACAGTGGCAGCGCGCGCTGGGAAAAAATGGCACCCCGCTTTCGCCGGATCTGACGGCAACCGAAATCTTCTTGCGCGCCGCGAACGGCGATCGCGTCGCCCAGGGGGTCCTCGAACACTCGGCCCGTATCCTGGCGTACGCGGTCTACAATCTCTGCGTCACACTCAATAGCTCTCTCTTTGTATTGGGTGGTGGTGTGGGCATGAGCACTCCCCTGCTTCACGCAACGCGGCGCATTCTGGGGCAGTACGACGAGCCTGTATTGCCAAAAGTGACCTCCAGCGCTCTCGGTCAGGATGCGCAACTGATGGGAGCCATTCGTCTGGCACTGGATACGGCAACGTTGCACGCAAATTCAAAGAAGTAATTGGCCGCAGATTCACCCCCGGCGCCTTTCCCAAGATTCCAGGGAATTGCTCAAGCCGTCTTCGGGACACTAATGCTCTCTAATTCCCTGCCGCGCGTCTCCGGCACGACAAATCGCACAAAAACCAGCGTCACGATACTGAGGATGCCATAGATCGCGAAGGTAGACGCGCTGCCCAGAACATTGATGAGCGACAAAAATGTAAGGGAAACCGCAAAATTTGCGATTCCCGAAAAAAGGGTTCCGGCCGCAACACCCCGCCCCCGCACGCGCAGTGGAAACACCTCCGAAACCAGGATCCACGCAATGGCCCCCAGACTGAAAGCGAAGGAGGCGATGTAGAGCATCAGGCAGGCAATCGCGATAACTCCCATTGACGCGCCAAGCGTCGCCTGGTGGCTGAACGCATAGGAAAGAGAAAACAGAGCCACCGTCATACCGCCTACTCCCACATACAACAGCGGCTTTCGTCCTACACGGTCGACAAGTGCGATGCCCACGACCGTAGCCAGGACGTTCACCACGGCCACCAGCAGCGTCGCCAGGATTGAATTCGAGTGTGAGCCGATTCCCGCCATCTCAAAGATCTGCGGGCCATAGTAGATAATCGTATTGATCCCGGTCACCTGCTGAAGCACGGTCATACCCACGGCAATGAACAAGGAACCCCGAACGGCCGGACTCCACAGCGCGCTCCAACTCTGTTCCATTGGCGTTTTCAGTCCTTCTTGGATATCGGCAATAAATTGCTGCACGCCGTTTTCATCCGTATAGCTCCGAAGCACGGCCTGCGCATCCTGCGCGCGGGCATGCGCGAATAACCAGCGTGGACTTTCAGGCACGGAGAGAATGACCAACAGAAAGAGAACCGTGGGCACCACCGCCAGCCCAAACATCAATCTCCAAGCCTGCTGCGCAGCCAGCCAGTAACCCACCAGATCTGCCAGCGCAATCCCCACAGTAAGCGCGAATTGATAGAGTCCGATGAGCATCCCACGCGATTGAGGCGGTGCGAGTTCGCAAACGTATACCGGCGCGGTAACGGAAGTGAAACCGATGCCCAGCCCAATGATCGCGCGCGCCACGATCAGCACAGACACGTTCGGGGCCACTGGCGCGAGTAAAGATCCCAGGATAAAGATCCCGCCGGCCCACACCAGCGTCGCTCGGCGGCCAATTCGATCCGCCACCGCCCCGCCCACAAGGGCGCCGATCATCGCGCCCACAAGCACAATGCTGACCACCAGCTCCTCCATAAGCGTGGACAGCGCGAAGGAGTGTTTCACAAATAGCACCGCGGCGGCGATAATGCCCATGTCGTATCCGTAGAGCACGCCGCCCAGACCGGCGATGCAGGATATTCTTGCTAGAAAACTGTGGTTTACTTCCGGCTTGGGAAGGGACAACGTGTCCGCCATCGGTTCACCTGCGCTTCATATTAACGTAAACTTTGTTATGATTCCTGAAAAAGTTGCCCATCCCTCATCTTTGCGCGGCATCGCCCGAGGAGCGTAATGGAGGACAAGCCCGACAAGGAACCGCGCTGGATAGCCGGTGTGAAGCCCCCGGACGAAATGCTCACCATGAGCATGACGGAGATTTATGAGCACGAATGCCGAGAACAGCCCCGGCGCCTCGCCCAACTCTTCCGTGCGTATGACCAGGATCAATCGATCCTCGGAGAACTGCACCGCTTTCGGCAACTAGCGCACACGCCCGGACCCATTCTTTTTGTCGGGATGGGGGCCTCCTACTGCACATCCATTGTTGGATCCCTCTGGCTGCAGTCTTGTGGAAGGCCTTCTTATTTTGTTGACGCGGGCGAATGGTTGCATTATTCGACGCCCGTATGGGACCAGGTCGCGGCGTCAGTTCTGACTACCGCCTCCGGCGAGAGTGCGGAACTCGTTCAACTGAGCAGGAAAACTACCCGGAAGCCCTTCGTCCTGATCTGCAATAACGAGAAAAGCGCGTGCTGGGCATCAGCCGAACTGCGCTTGCCCATCCTGGCAGGCCCGGAATACGGCAACGCCACGAAAACCTATACAAATGCGACTGCTGCCTGCATCGTTCTCGCATCTCATCTCGCCGGGCATGCTTGGCAAGAAAGAGTGAAGCCTGTGTTGGAGAGCTACTCCGCCACGCTCAATCAGGTCTTTGCTATTCGCGATCAACTCGAACAGTTCTGTCGCGGCGCAGCGAACATCGAAGTGATCGGTCGCGGCCCGGCTTATGGTGGAGCGATTATGGGCGCTCTATGCATTCGCGAAATGGCAGGCAAGCGTGCCGCATGGCATTCTGGCGCGGGGTTCCGACATGGCCCTTTGCTCGACGTCAACGAGTCGCATGTCGCCATCATCCTGGCCCTCGGTCGAACCGCGGAACTTGGTGTGAAACTCGCTCACGACTGTAACGCCCGCGGTGGCAGGGTCATACTCGTCGCAACGGAAGAGCACCCCTCATCAGAGAAACGGTTGCCTGTTAAAATCAGCGCGGTCCCGGAACCTTGGGAAGCGCTGACCTCAGTGATCGTCCCGCAAGCGCTTACCCTGGGAATGGTTGAGCAATCTGGCACGAATCTAAAACCGCGCTTTCAGTATGGCGAGATGGTGGAATAGGAACCGTCGGCTGCGCACCATCGCCCGGCCGCAACCAACAACGATTGCACCCTCAGTTTCAGCGGACTAAAATGCCTGCTAGAGGTGCACGATTATGGATCGTCGCGAATTTCTTGGCGCCGCAGCGGCATTGACCGCCTCGGCCGCATTTCCCGCGACGGCGACAACCCTGCCGCGCCGTCCCTACAAAAATGGTATTGACCTCTCCATCATTGCCATGGGTGGGATCGTGGTCTGCGGTCTTCCTCAGGAAGTGGCCTCACACCGCGTCGCGGAAGCCTACAACCGTGGCGTGAATTACTTCGATTGCGCGCCTTCCTACTTCAATGGTGAAGCGGAAACCAAACTCGGCGACGCACTGCGACCTTATCGCGGCAAGATTTTTCTCGCCGAGAAAACGATGAGCCGCGATGCGAAAGGCGCCCGCGCGGAGCTGGAGCGCAGCTTAAAGCGCTTCTACACCGATCACGTCGATCTGTACCAGTTTCACGCCGTCAGCTCCATGGAAGACGTCGACAAAATCCTTGCTCCAAACGGTGCCGCAGAAGCTTTTTTTGCCGCCAAGAAGGAGGGTAAGGCCCGTCACCTTGGCTTCTCGGCCCACAACGCCCCCGCCGCACTTCGCTTAATGGACGCTCTCGAGTTGGACAGCGTTTTGTTTCCGGTAAACGTCAACGCCTGGGAAAACGGAGGATTCGGCCCGCAAATCCTGAGTAAGGCGAAATCGAAGGGCATGGCTCGCATGGCTCTAAAGGCGCTTGCGTTCGGTAAGTGGCCAAAGGCAATGAAGGAAAGCGATCGCAAATACCCGAAGTGCTGGTATGCGCCCATCGACGAAAGCGAGCTGGCTCGTCAAGCTCTCCGCTTCACCTTAAATCAAGAGGTCACCGCGGCCGTGCCGCCGGGAGACGAACGCATCTTTGACTTAGCGCTCGAGCTTGCTTCTGCTCCCTTGCCGGAGCTCAGCGCGGCCGAACTTTCCGAACTGAAGATCAGGATCGGTTCGCTCGAACCAGTATTTCGCTCCTAAAGTCGCATTGAAATTCTAGCCCGGATCCTTGGTTTCTTCCGGAATAAGCTGCTGCGACTCTTCCTTCTTGATTTCCTCAACCAGCTGCTCGCGCACTATCCTGGCGCGCTGTCCGATTGCACTATCCGGGTCGAGCTCCAAATACATGTCGATATCCCGTAGCAGCGGCCGATATTTTTTCTCGCGCAAGTGGATCACCGACAGCAATTGATAATTGGCCGCGGAATTCGGCGAAAGCGAGCGAGCTTGCTCGGCATCTACTTCCGCATCCTGCAAACGCCCGCGCATCACCTCGACTCTTGCGAGCTGGTAATAGCCCATCCAAGAACTTGGGTTCAGCTGAATCCCTCGTTGAATCCGCTTTTCCCCTTCGGCCAGCTCCCCCTGATCCACGAGAAGCGTACCCACGGCAACCTGCGCCTCGCCATACTTATCTTTGCTTACACTGATCGCCTTCACAAAACAATCGTAAGCTTTCTCTTTCTGTCCCAGGCTCAGGTACGCCATGCCAATCTCATAGTCCAATTCACGCGCCCGGCGCTTTTTCCTGCGCCCGCAGAAAATCCTCCAGAGCCGATTGCGGATTGTTTTCGCGATACAGTTTCTTACGCCCCGAAACAAGCAGTTCGCGCGCCGGCGCAGGCATCGCCAGCTCGTGCTGTGTGACGCTGGGAAGATTCGCTGTATTTGCCGGGTCGGCCGGTACCCTCTTCATGTAGATGAATGTTGCTGGCTGCGATCCGAATTGCAGATTCACGTGAACCTCCTGAGGCTCAAAGGAATCCGTCATCACTTTCAACATATACTCGTTTCGCCGCAATCCGCGAAAAGCGAAATATCCTCCCATGGAGGTTGCTCCCTGCTGGATTAGATTTCCGCTGGCGTCGTACAGATTCACCATCGCGTCTTCCAGGCGTTGCTTGCCATCCTCGGAAAAAACCGTTCCCGTCACGGCCACAATTTCTGAGCAAGTTTGCGCAAGGGTGATGCCTGCTATGAGTAGCAGCAAAGAGAAGGAACAGAACCTGGGACCGCGCCGGCTTATCCTATACCCTCCACCGGCCTGAGGTGCAAATCGTAGCACTCGGAATTGCGCGAAGAAAGAGAATTGCAGGCGGTCTTAAGTCCCGAAGAACTGCTCCAATGCCGGTAGAAATGGCGGATGCGCCCGTAAGCTGGATTTCCCGGGCTAGATTGCAAACCAACAAGTTGTTCGGAATCAATCGGCGTCGACTGTCAATGATGTCAGTTTTAGCTGTATGAGCAGGTTTTCAGTCACACCGGCGTCACAATTCTGAGCACCGAGATTACTTCGCGTACTCGAGCTTGGCGTTCTGGCCTTGCAAGGCATAGGCGCGGGCGGGACCTTGCTTAGGCATGTGGTTGACGACGTGAGTGACCGAGGCTTGTTGTTCTTCTGCCTTTTCCCGTTCGGGTTTATCTACCTTGGGCTAACCACTGTCTTCCTCGTGCTAGGCGACGGTTGGTGCGGTCGATCACCGCGTCTTGTTACGCTTGTATAGTGCTTCACTTTCTCTACTTTAAATCTTCACGTGTTTCTTACTTCATCTCCTTCCTAGGCGTTCTGCGCTCGGTGAATCATTTTGACCACTTCCTCATTCGCGTTTGTGAACTGCAGATCTATGCCGGGATGACTACGCGCGAAAACACGGAAAATTTCGTCCGCAAACGCTTGCCCAATTTGATTGACACTTCGAAAATCGAGGACCACCGTTCGGAATCGGTCGATGCGTAGCAAAAGGCGCTTCGCCTGCGAACGCGAAATCAAATCGTTCGGCCTTTGCTCAGCCATTTTCACAGGCACGACTGTTTTGCTGAATGCATAGTCGTTTTCCGGCGACGCGTACGCATCAAAAACCTCCTTGCGGGATCTTTCAGATGTGTTTTTCAATTTCATCCAGACAGCCGTTCCCTTCGAGTTTTTCAACGGCGACACGGAGGTGAAGTGCACGCCGCCGGAGGCAATGTCGAAGGCGTCGAGCAGCTTCGACGTAAAGAAGATGCCTTCCCCTGTGTGGTGCACGGGGTCCGTTGTGAACTTGCCTTTCGCCAGTTCCAGCGCTGAATACCTTTCATCGGAGAACTTCATCGCACGTTGAATCTTCTTAAATATGCCCACGCCGTTGTCGATGATGGCAATTTCCAGGCTAACGGCAGTGCGCTGCAACTGCACCCTGATACGTGTGCCCGCGGAGTGGTCTACGGCGTTGTTGAGCATCTCAGTGAAACAGTACCGCCAAATATCCAAAGCGTTGTCGGGCAATTCAGAAATCCGCGGGAGCACATCACTCTCCCAAACATCGGACTCGCTTTGCTTGCGAGCATAGTGCTTTTGCCAAGTCTTTTTGGGAGCAAGAAAGAAGCGAGTTCGCCGGGTCCTTCCTTGTCGAAGCAAATCTGAATCGGCAAGCAAACGTTGCAAATGGAGATTCACAGCCTGACGTGTCAGACCGAACTGCTTCGCGGTCAATTGGGAAATATCGTGAGGGTGTTCGTCAACCCGCGCCAAGATAAACTGGCGAATCTCTTGCCCGCGGGCGTCAGTTGGAGTTCTCATAGACCCCGGCCTCTACCTTTCTTACCGTACGCAGAAAGCCCCCGGAGATATTGTCAAGGTTATTTTCCCTATTGTCAAGGTTATAATGAGATTTGTCAAGTGCCCCGGCGCGCTTGTCATTCCCCTTTGTCAAGGTTAATCGTGGACTTTGTCAAGTCTATGGTTGCGATTGTCAAACCCGCACCCCGACCGCCTCCCGCTGGCAAAGCTGCTTCCAGGCCCCCGCGTTCCGTTCCCCTTCTGCATGGCCGTCGACGTCATGGACTTCCTCGTCGGCACCCCGATCGGCATGTTCGCCGCCGAGTTTCCTTTCCTCTCCTTTCTTCTCCTTCAGAGGCAGAGACTGGCACACTTAATAAGTTTCACTGTCAACCAAGTCATCGTTTGGGAACTTTGACTTCGAAGAGACTAAAGGGGGTGAGCGACAATCTGAATGGAAGGAGATGTAGGGGAGAGGGAAAATGGAATGCCAATTGCCTTCCCCAGAGCACCCACGCAGCCCCGATACAGGCGCTTACCTGGCAATCGTCCAACTGGCAGCGACAGTGCTCAGATGGTTCATTCCTAACAACTCGGAATGACCAACCAGTGGTAGACTGCGCGTATGGCTGCCAAAAAGAAAACCAAGAAGGAACAGACGAAGTCGGAGAGAACTGAGAGGAAGAAGGTAGTGCCGATGAAAAAGACAGCCAAAAAACTAGCTAAAAAGAGGGCAACTCCCAAGAAGAAGTTGGCGAAGAAGAAGGCAGCTCCGAAAAGGGCGGCGGTGAAGGCGAAGGTCGGCGGCACAAAGACAGCCGGCGGGAAAACTGCGGGCCCACCTAAGAAACAGGTTCAGGGGAAAAGCCAAAGCGTGAAAACGGTGCCATTCGCACCGGAGGGACTGCGGACGCGGACGGGCGAGCAATCGGGAGATTTGCAGGGATTGTCCAACGTGCAAGGCGCGGATTCTGAGAGTGTGAATGAGTTGCTCGAGCAAGGAAACGCGTTCGAGGCCGAGGTGGTGAAAGGTGTGGAAGACGCCGGCAACGCTGACAAGGGGGAAGTTCGCACGCACGAGGTACTGCAGGACGATGTTCCAGAGGAGTATCTGGATAAGAAGGAGTGAGTGAGCGGGTCATGCCGGTGCGGAATGTTTCCGGCAAGGGAGTGAACAATTCCAAGCACTAGAAAAGCATTGATAGAGACGCTGGCAGAGCAGAGCTTCATGCTTCATGTTCTGATTAAGCGGTTTGTTGAAGTTGGAATTTTGCAAACGCGATGAATTGCGGCATCTCTTTGAGCGTCCGACGAGACGCCCGTCTAACGAATTGCTACGGACAGAATTTGCAGTGCGTGCGTTGCTGCCGGTGTGGCGGCAGGCGTGGTAATCGTGACTGAGTCTGGCTTCGACCACACTTCTTTGTCGCCCTTGAACTCCAGTTTGTTCATGGTGATCTCAACTCTGCTCCCGTGCACCTCGACGAGCAAGTAGTGATAGTTAATACCCGGGTCTTTATAGAGGTCATCTGGCGCGCGAGGGACCGGATAGGCGTGAGCGCCCCCGCCTCCAGTTACGAAGTAGGTAATTCCGTTGTGCTCGTGCCGCTCGTAATTGTGCACGTGCCCGCTGAAAACGATGATGCGTGCCTGCATGTGTTGTTGCTTCTCTTCCAACATCTCTGCAAGAGCCCGCTCAGTGCCGCGCGCTGAGTGTCCGCCACCAAATTTCTTTTCGTCTGAGGAACTCGTATAAGGAGGGTGATGCGTGATCAAAAAAACAAAATCTGTGTTGGCGGGAAGAACATCGAGTTGCCCACGTAGCCAGTCTCCTTGCGGCCCCCTCGTCTCATCGATTGCGCTGTCCAGAACTAGCATTAGGCAATTGCCCACGCGCACGGAATAAAAGCGGCTGCCTTCCAGTTGTGGAAAGCGGGCGAAGTAATTCATGAGGGCGATTTTCTTATTGCCTTTCAGGTCATGATTTCCGATTGCCGGGTATACAGTAATTTTGTGTTCCTGCCAGTTCTTCGTTTCTGTATCCCATACTTTCCAGTCCTTTGCATTGTCGCCGACATACACGATGTCGCCGCCAAGCGATACGAACGCGGGATGCTCCCGATCAATTGCAGAGACCAGCGCGCGTCGTACTGCCGGATTGGCGGCCTCGGTATCTAAGGGATCGTGAAAGCGCGTGTCTCCAAAAGCCGCGAAGCGAAACTCTGCCGGAACTTTCAGTTCTAGCGCCACATGATTTGTCCGATTGGCTGATTTGTCCTGCTTGTTTATACCCCACCAAGATACCCCGAGAATTGCCATGGCGATGATGGCAGTCATTGACCGGTGCAGATAGGTGGACATGCTGCTAACAGACTAGCAGTATCCACTTGAACATGGATCGACAAACTTGCGGGCTCTACGATTCTCCCCGATGAGACAAATCTTTCTCCTAAGCCAAAACAAAGTTCTGCCAATGTATAGATCTCGACTTTTCTTAGACCTCACTTTGTAACTGCCTTATTCTGCGGCTGATTTCTTTAGATATTTACGGTAGCCTTTTTCTGCTGGTGTGGAATCTTCGAGTTCTATCGCCTCAATGAGAATCGTCTCGGCGAGTTTAATGAGTATGGCGTCCGTTTCTTTTTTCTCGCCCAGAGTTTGCTCCAGAATCCCGGCCGCTTCGTTCTCGCCCAACAGCCAAGCATACGTGCGAACACATCCGTAACCTGCTATTTCGTAATGTTCGACACGCTGGGCCGCGGAGATCAGTCGCACGTCCAATTCCAGTGGTTTAGGATCCCCGGCAGTCTTCTCGGCACCTTCTCTTATGAGACTCGCCACGCCCTTGCAGTGCCTGCCTAGTGGACTTTCAGCAAAAGGCTCAAAAATCATTGCCAGCCGCGACACGTGCTCCCGAGTCTGCCTGATATGACCTTCGAAACCCGCACGGAGGTCAGGGGATGTAGCTGCCTTTGCCCACTTGGTTAACGCCTTAGCCAGCTGGTTTTCGGCACTATAGAGGTATTTCAATTCATCAACGTAAAGAGTTCTGAGCAGATTCTGTTTCATTTGGGATTTCCCTTTCGCAGCTCTTGTACACCGTCAATTCGTGAGAGAACGACGGGTAAATTTGTGGGGTAGCTCTTTGTGCGTGTCAACGGCAGTAGGCCACACACGGTCCGGGATCCATACTGAATAAGGTTTAGAAGTAAGAACTGCATCTTGAGGCGCAGACATTACCATGGACAAGGCCCTGACGGTCAGAGGGATCGGGTGATTCCACGTCGACTTTTCGGCGGCTTTTCTATCTAATTCTCATCTACGAGTCCCCACGGCGCAAGGACAAAATGAGTGTCCGAGGTGAAACGATTTGTGGCCGAACCTCACTACCTAGCTGGTATCCAGAATAATGTTGTTGTTGCGCTGGAGAAGGCGTATTGTGACCACAACTTCCGAAGGTTGTTCATCCCCGGCCGTTCACACAAGAGGTGCCCAGATGCGACCCGTGACATCACCAGTGGGGATCCGACGGATGTTGGGATTCTGCCCGCCTGTGGTTCCATTTTCAGGCGCAGCACTATCGAGAGGAATTCTGTTGCTCGTTACCGCGCTCCTCGCTACGTTCGCTCAGAACACCCGGGCCCAGGGCCCGCCTCAGTCCCCCGATCAAAAGGTAGATAAAGAGTTTTATACCTCGAAAGACAGGATCGAAGCGATTCGCGTCGCTGTTTTAATGACACCAAAAGCGGTGGGGGACGCTGACATTCTGCAAGGGGCGCCGCAAGACCCGAAACAGTTTCAATTCCATGCCAATGACAAAGTTACTTGCGACTTCGACAAGCCAGGTTCACAAATGGGCGGAAAGACCCCGAAGTTTTCCTGCAAAGTTACAAAGGTCGAAAGCGCGACAGGCCAAGTCCAGGTGTTGACCGAGCAAATGGAGGAAGAGCCCGTCAAAGTCAAGTTTGGAGCCAACGACAAGGAGATTTACGCAGAAGTTGTCTCGACACGCTTGTTCTGGGCGTTAGGATACTTCGCTGACTCATGGTTCCCTGTCAAAGTTGAGTGCCACAATTGTCCCTCCGACCCGGAATCTGGCTCCGGGTCAAGAGACACGCGGTCTTATGATGCTGCGACCATCGTGAGGAAGTACCCGGGGCACAAGATGTTCGAAGAGGGGAAAAGCGATCAGGGATGGAGTTGGAAGGAACTGGACGAGAACAATGGCCGGCCGACTGCCGAGAAAGACGGCCTAAAATTGTTGGGCGCATTTGTTCAGCATAGCGACAATAAACCTCAGCAACAACGGCTTGTGTGCAACGGCGTAAAGGTGGACCAGAGCACGCATCCGTTCACGACCATATGTCAAGAATCGAAGATGATCGTCCAGGATGTTGGTGCAACATTCGGCGGCGGTGGAATGTTCACGAGCAATGGCAGCGCAAAGATGAATCTGCACGAATGGTCGGGAAAGGCACTGTGGAAGAAAACGGGAAAGCCGGGTATGAGCGATGCCGACTGCCCGGTATGCCAAGCGCAATTGGGCAAGAGTTTGACGGCAAAGGATGGCCTTGGGGATCCGACCATTAGTGAAGAAGGGCGCCGCTTTTTGGCAGGTCTGATGTGTCAACTTACGGATGCCCAGATCGAGAATCTATTCAGGGCCGCTCAAGTGGCTTCCATGCCCGAGTACCACAACGGTGATGGTTCGTATAAGCAAGGATTGGACGAAGCCACAATTCTGAAGCAGTGGGTAGATGCTTTTAAGGCAAAACGGGAAGATCTTGCAAGCGGCCGATGCCGCTGGAAGAACAAGCCGACAGACCTCGCATCGATCGACAATCCCATGGGACTTGCCACCGTGCCCAATCATTGTGCGGCACCGCCGTTTTGAAGCCCTCCCCAGAGGCCTAATCAGGACACAGTCGACAAGGAGTATTTATGATGTTCCGCTTTCATATTTTAACTTTCTTGGTTTTGGCATCTGTGGGCGGTGCCGCTGCGCAAACCAACACCTGCCAAGTTCCTGATGACATGAAGAAGGACCAAAAGCTGCCTTGTGTGCGGGCAGGGAATTTTATGGTGGACCAGCCTGCATTGACTGTCCTGCAACTATCCAACGGTCCGGATTTCAATGCCGCTGAGCCAGAGAAAAGCCGGTTCGCCTACTTCACAGCAGCGGACACCATCTTGTGCTATTTCCGCCCGCACTATGCCTTCATGAGCGTCAAGGGCGATAGCATGAAGTTTCAATGCTGGCACATGACCACCGACGGGGCGTTCTACAGCCCCGCGGGAGAAATCATCCGGGTCGAGTCTGTGAAAATCGTGATTCAGACGCACAAGAACGGTGAGAAAACAGCTTCACTTTTTGCGGGCAACGACGCCAACAACGAGCATGCCATCAAGGCCGATCACCTCAAGGTAAAGTATCTCAAGCCGCCCTATCCGAACCACAACACCCGGTACAACGAGGTATTTACTGAGGTCGCAGCCAGTCGGATCATGTGGGTACTGGGTTTTCCTGCCGACCACGTATACCCACTAGGCTCGGCGGCATGCATTGGGTGCACGGCTGATCCATTCGGAAATAACCTTAAGAACAACAATGCTTCACTGAAAGACGCACCGATTGTGTTTAAGGTAGTTAGCGCAGAACGGGAGACACCATGGGAGCAGATCAATCCCGAAGGCGATGAGACATGGTCCTGGAGCGATGCGGCCAAGTTTTATGCTGACGGGGAGTGGACGCATCAGCAGAGAGTGGAATATGACGCCTACCGGCTTGCCTTGGGTCTATTTCATTATCACAATGCGATTGCCCAACAAAACCGGCTCGCTTGTGCGCAGTGGGCGCCGGAGACGGCCGGCCAGCCCAGAGTTTGCCAACGACCCATGATTTTCGTTCAGGACCTAGGCTCTACGTTTGGCAAGGCAAAGGGAGGCATGGATTTGTTCGGCACCAATCCTCGCGGGAGCTTCAGTGATTGGGAGTCCCAGACCGTTTTCGTTAATCCACAAACCTGCGAACTGCGGGCCACGCTCGACGGGGACAAGCAGGTGCTTAAGGAGGCGCAGGACCTCATGATCCAGAGGCTCGCGCGCTTGGACCCACAGACGGTAAGAACCATATTCGGTCTGGCAAGGTTTCAAATGATGGACCAGAAGCAGTTGCACAGATTGCGTGATGGTGGCTCGCAGAATCCGGAAGAGGCTGCCCTTGACGAATGGACGAATACATTTCTCAAGCGGATTCAGGAAATCAAAAGCGCCACAAACTGCAAGTCTAACTAAAGTGGAACGAAGAATGCCGCTAGCGGCGCCTCGGACATCCGAAATTGTGTTTAACGTTTGGAGAAATGAATGGCCAACAAAATTATGGTCGTGCGACATGGCGAAAAGCCGGAGAAGGACGAGGATATTCACGGAGTTAACCCCGAGGGCGAGCATGACAAAAACGAACTTTCTACAAAAGGCTGGCAGCGTTCCGGTGCTCTAGTCCGTTTCTTTAATCCGTTGCACGGGCAATTCGCCCATCCGGCACTGGCAAAGCCGGACGCCATTTTCGCCGCCGCCCCATCGGGACACATTCATAGTGAGCGCCCACGTCACACGGTCCAGGCGGTTGCCGAATCGCTAGGCCTGAAGGTCAACCTAAAGCACCCGAAAGGAGAAGAAAAAAAGCTCGTCGAGGATGCGATGGCCACTCACGGTGTCGTGCTCATTGCCTGGGAGCATAAGGCAATCATAGATCTCGCTAACCTTATTCTCGGCACGGAAGGGTCCAGTCCAAAAAAATGGCCCGACTCGCGATTCGACCTGGTTTGGGTGTTTGATCAACAGCCTCATCCGGCGGGTTGGAAACTGACCCAAGTAGCTCAAATGCTCTTACCTGGTGACAGTCCAGAGCTTCTCTAATGCGACCCGCAGGCGTGAATTGGGTCTGGGCCCGGCGTATACTGGCGACGCTGGCCCCCATGTCATTCTACGCCTTGTGAAAGTTTGGCGGGCCGTTGTTGTGTTGGAGACAGTAGCCCCATGGCGATTACTCCAGTCTGCTTCATGGTGATGCCGTTCGGTCTGAAGGCTACGGGTATGGAGGCTGCGAAAGGACCGGTACAGGTTGACTTTAATGCCCTGTGGGAAAGGGCGTTTCGGCCGATGATCGAAGAGCTCGGATACCTACCTGTTCGGGCGGACCAGGATCTCGGTGCTTTGATTATTCAGGAGATGATTGAACGACTGGCGATCGCCGATCTGGTGATAGCAGAGCTGACCATACCCAACGGCAATGTTTATTATGAGCTCGGCGTCCGTCACGCGGCCAGGAAGCAGGGCTGCATAATCATCGCTGCAGAAGGGTCGAGGCAGCTGTTCGACACAGGCCAAATGCGTCGAGTCACATACCCGCTCGCTGAGGGCACCATTAACGAGGAATCAGCAAAGCAAATCCAGGTTGCCCTAAAGGATGAAGTACGCAAGAGGCTCGACGCTGTTTCACCCGTATTCCAAATCCTTCCCGGCTATCCAAATCAGATCAATATGGCGAAAATTGGATCGTTCCATGATGTCGCCGAGAGGCTCGCAACCTTTCAGGCGGAGGTTAGCGTTGCCAGGCGGTTCCCTCGGGAACAGTTTCCTGCGGAGGCGATGCGCCTGCTAGCAAAATATAGAACAGACGCCACAGGCCTCCCCACCATTGCCTTGGAACTATTGTCGCTGCTGCGCGACGCCTGTGAATGGCAGACCGCGCTCGATTTCACCGACGGCCTGCCCGACCGCGTGAAGACTCTATCAACCGTTAGGGAGCAGCGAGCCCTTGTTCTTAGCAAAATGAATGAACATCAAAAAGCCATCGTGGTGCTGGAAGCGTTGATCGAAACCGAAGGCGAGAGTTCGGAGCGCAGAGGTTTGCTAGGCGGCCGCTATAAAACATTATACGACAACTCCCCAGACGCCGACTCCAAGCAACGGTACCTCAACCAAGCCATTTCGCAGTATGAACGCGGGATGCAGTTGGACTTGAATGATTACTATCCTTCTTCCAACCTGCCCCGGTTATATCGCGAGCGTGCCGAGAAAGGCGACGAGAAGAAGGCCGCTTCGGCAGCGGTTGTCGCAATGTCGGCCTGCGAACGATCGCGCTCCAGAAATCCGCAAGACCCTTGGGCATCCCTCACGCTCTTGGCAGCGGCGCTGGACGCGGGCGATGCGGCTTCCGCCAAGAAGTCGCTCGACGAGATCAAGAGAATTGGAATAACGCCCTTCTCTCTCAGCTCGACCCTTCCTGATCTACGACGATCGCTGAGTTTGTTGCGAGATTCAAAGAAATCATCCGCGTTAGCGACGGTTGTAAGAGCTCTGCAGCAGATGATCGACCCGAACGGTCTCGTCGTCGCGATGGCTGGCCGCCGCGTCGATACCCCGAATGCGGAGGTCTCGCGATTTCCGGCCTCTAATGTTCCAGCGGTAACGCAGCGTATTCGAACCGCGCTGGTGAGTGCGGCCGCGTGCACCCTGGTTTGTTCCGCGGCGTGCGGTGTGGACATCATTGCACTCGAGGTGGCGGGTGATCTTGGCCTTAGGCGCCGCATCGTATTGCCCTTTGGGCGAGATTTCTTCCGCGAGATATCTGTGGTCGACCGAGACGGTAATTGGGGTGGGCGCTTTGATCTCGTGCTGCAGGCCGCTATCACATCCGGTGACGTAATCGAGTTGGGCCACTCCAAGGATGACCCCAATGTGTTTACGGCTACAAACGAAGCAATTCTAGATGAAGCGGTGCATCAAGGTTCCGCGACCGGCCTTCGCACGCTGGCGATGGTTGTCTGGGACGGCGTTTCCCGCGGTGCCGACGATATCACGAAGGCGTTCCTCAACGAAGCGCAGCGCAGGAAGATCGAGGTCATGGCAGTTCCAACGATGTAAGCGAAATCCAGACACTGCGCCCGAGCTGGAGTTATTGAATCGAAGATCGCAGTAAACGTCTCCGGGACTGAACCAAGTTCCATTTGAACAGTATGAATTCCCATCGCCACCGTGATCGTGAGACACTTTCGTGCTTAGCATTCTGGGGCTGGAGCAGAAGATGGCAGGTAAGGTTTTTCTCAGTTACTCATCCGCTGACAAAGAGATCGCCGACCGCGTTTGCAGCGCCCTGGAGGCTGCGGAAATCTCCTGTTGGATCGCCCCCCGAGATATCGAACCCGGGGTGGACTATCCAGCAGCCATCGTGGAAGCCATTAATTTCTGCCAAGTTTTGGTACTGATATTGACTAAGCACGCGGCAGCCTCGCCGCACGTACTCAGCGAGGTTGGGCACGCGTTCAACGGAAAGAAGCGAATCTTACCCTTTCGCTTAACCGCAGAGCCACCGCCAGAGAATCTGGAATACTTCCTGTCGATGACGCAATGGCTAGACGCGTCGGATGGTTGCACCGACCAAAATCTCAAGCGGCTGACCGAAGCGATCTCGGACCCCCTTGCGGGAAGAGCGGCCCCAGGTGTCACCCACACGGATGAACGCCGCACTAGGTTAATCGCGGGGGTGATCTCAGTCTTGGTACTAGCGTTCGGAATGATTCTCTACTGGAGATCACAGAGGTCGCATGGCTCAAGCGCCGCGCCAGCATCGTTGTCAGGGACAGCCAGTCCCGCCGGCGGCTCATCGACTAATCCGCAACCGAAGATCTGGGTCAATCCCATTGATGAACAAAAGTACGTTTGGATCGCCCCCGGAACGTTCACGATGGGTTGTTCGCCAGGGGACAGCGAGTGCGAGGAGAATGAGAAACCAGCACATCCAGTCGCCATCGAAACTGGCTTCTGGCTGGGACAAACCGAAGTGACGATTGCCGCCTATCAAAGGTTTGCCGTTAGCCAGGCGCTGAAACCTCCGAGCGCTGAGGGCACGCTGCCTCTCACCGGGCTGACGTGGGCCAAGGCAAAGCAGTACTGCTCTGCGATTGGAGGCCGGTTACCCACTGAGGCGGAATGGGAATTCGCGGGGCGCGCCGGAAGTTCGCAGGCATATTACGGGATGGTTCCCAAAATAGCTTGGTATGCTGAAAATAGTGGCGACGCTCCACATGCGGTGGGAAGCAAGCAACCCAACGCATGGGGTCTGTATGACATGCTCGGAAACGTCAAGGAATGGGTTTTGGACCGTTATTACAACAAATATTACCTGGACTCCCCAGCGACAGGTACCAACGTTGACCAGCCACTCGCTCCTAATGCTACGGCCGTGGTGCGCGGCGGATTCTGGGAGAGCGAGGCAAGGCACCTTAGGGTTTCGTATCGATCCGAACAGGAGAACGATTCGACCGACAGCAGCATCGGTTTTCGTTGTGCGATTGATCATCAGTGAGTCTGTGCCGGACGCGCCAGGTCTTCGGAACCGCTGGGTGAATCGCCGGCGGTGCCGGCATTAGCCCGAGGCACTCCCAATCGATTTCATAGGCTCTGGAAGGAAACGGCAGCGAAGAGTTCGTCCCACCTACGGCCTTTTGATCTTGAAACAAATAGTTTTCACTGGGGAACTAATATGACATTCTAGCGATCAATGCGGTGAGAGAGTTCCTGAACTAAAGAGGATCTAGATGAAGTTCGATCTCACTTATCAACGAGCTCTTCTGGGCAATAATATTGACGTGCACATTGATGCGGAGACCGGGGAGATCATCTCTGGGGTAAACTGCACCCTGGATGGCTTTGAGATTGCTTCTGATGATTTGAGCCAAACTCCGGCTGTATCTTTCCATCGGACTTTTACTCAGGTGGGAGATGCGAGTGCTGGCCAAGCTCATAAATTGGTCGTAGAGGTTATCGGCAAGCCTGGCGAAGCAAATAAGTACGCTACAAGGATTTGGACTGATTGGACATAGTGCTATCCGCAGGAGGACTCATGGATCCTGAGGTTTCGCTGCCGAAGTATGTATTGGAGCAATCAGAATGGTATGCGACAAAGGCTCGTTCAAATCGGAGAATATTTTTGTGGATTAGAGGGTACCAAATCGTGGTCGCATCCCTAATACCTTTGGTTTCTCTTTTCGGCGAATGGAGCGCGCAGCGCTATGTCTCCGCGGCTCTCGGGGCGTCCATCGCAATAGCTGAGGGCCTGCAGCAGCTCGGCCAATTTCAGCAAAACTGGCATCGGTACCGCGCGGCACGCGAGGCTTTACAGCGAGAACAATTTCTATATGAAATGAGTGCCGGTCCTTATGCAACTACCAGCGACAAGTTGCGTTTATTTGTGGAGCGTGCTGACTCCGTCATGGGAGGCGAGGCCTCGAAATGGCTCACATGGGCGGAGCGGTCAGAGGGTGCTCAAACTCAGAATCAAACAACAAAATGAATTCGCGGCGAGAGTTCATCGGGCACATTCTCAAGGATTTTCTCTTAGAATGGCACGAGTTCCTTGGATTGCAACGAAGTCGTTCACTTCACCGGACTCAAAGTTGACACGTAAAGAGCGCGTTTATGACGGAGCGTCTGCGAATTTGCTTTTGTGAAGTCCTGAAATGGGTTTTCCTCAGTCAGCCGTACCGCGAGGCAAAGCAGGGTGCTCCGTTCGCGGCAAGCTGTCATCAACGTCTAAGGCAACACTTTTCTCAAGCGTCCATTCTATTCATGTGCTAATGTGGCAAAATTGCACAAAATTAATACCCCTAGAGAGATGAATCGTTCCGCCGGGGAGATTACAACTGCTCACTAGCAGGTATAGAGGCTAGATAACATTTGCGTGAGACGGGTGCAGACATGGCGGTGCAGGCAACGCCCTTCGACGTCGAAGCATTTGGTGCAGATCTTCTCCCCCTGATTGGAAAGAAGGGAACTTTGCGACAGAGGGTAGTAAGCTACTCACCCTGGACGGTGAGAAGGGAGCTTCCTGTAACTGGGTAACTGCACGACGCTCTTCGTGCGTCTTTAGAGCACTTCTCCAGTTTACCCGCCGGTGGACGACTCATTCAGGGCTGCGCATCAACCGATTAACGTGGGAGGGACTCCATGAATTTCGATCTCGACGCCTTTATCAGCTATGCCCACATGGACAACATCGGGCTCATCGAAGGACACCAAGGATGGATCTCCAACCTGCACCGAGCGCTGGAAGTTAAGGTGGGGCAACTTCTGGGCAAACGGCCTCACATCTGGAGGGATCCCAAACTGCAAGGAAACGATGTATTTGCAGATACGCTGTTGGAGCGACTGCGCCACGTTGCCGTCCTCATTTCAGTTCTCTCACCTTGTTATGTGAATTCGGAATGGACCCGCAGAGAATTAGTCGAGTTCTGGAAGGCCGCAGAACTGCAAGGAGGGGTTCGTCTGCATGATAAAGCGCGAATTTTCAAGGTGCTGAAAACACCTGTGCGCCTGGAGATGCATCCACCAGAATTGCAATCGCTTTTGGGTTACGAGTTCTTCCAGATCGATCCGGATACGGGGAAAATACATGAATTGGACGAAGCCTTCGGATCGGAAGCACAGATTGCCTTCTGGATGAAGCTAGACGATCTGGCACAAGACATTTGCTCTCTATTGGAGCTGCTTGGAGCTGCTGGAATGCCTGACTCGCTGGGGGAGAAAATCACACGAGAGACGATCTTTCTGGCCGAGGCCACAATCGACGTTAAGGAACAGCGCGAAATGATCAGGCGGGATTTGCAGCAGCACGGCTATACCGTACTTCCAGCAGGCGGATTGCCGCTAGTCGCGTCTGAGATGGTATCCACGTTCCGCGAGGATCTGGCGCGATGCCGGTTGTCGATTCATCTGGTAGGCAAGAACTACGGTACCATTCCCGAGGGAAGCACGGAATCGATTCCCGAGATCCAGAACGAACTGGCGATTGAAAGAGTCAATCAGGGTGGCTTTTCGCGCCTCATATGGATTCCGCCCAGTTTGCAAGTGGACGATAACAGGCAACAAAATTTCATCGAGCACTTGCGAATGGATCCCCGGATTCAAAAGGGCTCGGACCTGCTAGAAACTCCTCTGGAAGACCTCAGAACGGTCATTCAAGATCGGCTGAAGCAAGCTGCAGAACCGGCGCGTCAGAAAAGCGTTGCGCCAACTTCAAACCAAGATCCGGCCCAGGTCTACCTTATTTATGATCAGCGGGATGTAGGTGTGACCTCGCCTTGGGCCGATCTCTTATTCGATCGCGGATTCGAAGTGCTACATCCGGTCTTTGAAGGCGATGAGCGAGAAGTTCGGGAATACCACGAGGAAAATCTCCGAGCCTGCGACGGCGCATTGATCTTCTATGGCGCGGCTAACGAGCTGTGGGTGCGCCGGAAACTGCGTGAACTTCAGAAAAGCGCCGGCTACGGCAGGATCAAGCCGATTCGAGCCGTGGCTATCTCTCTTTTGGCTCCAATGACCGAAGAGAAGGAGAGATTTCGAACCCATGAGGCGATTGTAATCCCGCAGTTGGGTGGTGTTGCGCCGGATCCGTTGCTGCCTTTTATTACTCAGCTGCAATCTTGAATTGGAGGAGGCCAGCGTCCTGTTTAACCCTTTTCCAGGTCTGCGTCCCTTCGAGGCCGAGGATGATCACGTCTTCTTCGGACGAGAAAAAGAGATCGACGATTTACTGCGAAGGCTGCGTTTGTGTCGCTTTTTGGCCATCATTGGTACCTCCGGAAGTGGTAAGTCCTCGCTAGTTCGCGCCGGCCTGGTTCCTTCCCTCTTTAGTGGGTTCATGGTCAGTGCAGGGTCAAGCTGGCGCGTGGCCACGATGCGGCCAGGAGAGAACCCTATACATCATCTGGCCGTGGCCCTAGACACAAACCAAGTACTCGGGACTAAGGGGGAACTGGCCAGCACAAATCGCGTTCTGATGGAAGCAACGCTGCGGCGGGGTACGCGAGGGCTCATCGAAGCGGTCCGCCAGGCAAGAATTCCACGCGACGAAAATCTTCTGGTCATGGTTGATCAATTCGAGGAGCTTTTTCGCTTCCAAGTCAGCAGTCACGTCAAGAACTCTAAGGACGAAGCGGTGGCGTTCGTCAAACTACTGCTGGAGGCGGCTCAACAAGACCAAGCCCCCATATACGTAGTACTAACCATGCGGTCCGACTTCATTGGAGACTGCATGGAGATTCCAGGGTTACCCGAGGCAATCAATGCAGGCTTATATCTTGTACCTCGGATGACTCGCGACGAGGTGCAGTCTGCAATCACCGGCCCGGTGGCTGTCGGGGGTGGCAGCATCACTCACAGGTTAGTCCTCCGATTGCTCAATGACTTTGGCGCCGAGAGCGACCAATTGCCTGTCCTGCAGCACGCTCTGATGCGAACTTGGGATTACTGGGACCTACATCGGCGGCCTGATGACGCCATCGATATCGAGGACTACCAAGCGATAGGTACCCTAAGGAACGCCCTGTCAATACATGCCGAAGAGTCGTACGAGGAAGTGCGCACGGAAAATGGTCAAAAGATAGTTGCACGGATGTTTAAGGCCCTCACCGATACCTTTTCCGATCCCCGCGGCGTGCGCCGGCCAACATCTGTGCAGGACCTCGCAGCCATCTGTCAGGTTTCTGAGGAAGAAGTAATTCAGATCATCGAGATATTCCGCGGCCCCAAATGCTCCTTCTTGATGCCTCCCTGCCTTGTGGCTTTGGACTCGCGGTCCATCATCGACCTGTCACACGAGAGTTTGATGAGATGCTGGACTCGACTCGCCACCTGGGCCAAAGAGGAGCAAGCATCGGCCAGTGTTTACGTACGCTTGTCACAGGCTGCGCGTTGGTTTGCGGAAGGCACGGCAGGGCTATGGCGCAATCCAGAGCTGGAACTGGGCCTCCGGTGGAGGCGCGAAGAACGTCCCGGTGCCGCTTGGGCTGAGCGCTACAACTCTTCGTTCGCACAAGCAATGGAGTTTTTGGACCTTAGCGAGAAGGAGCGCGACCGCCTTTCCGCCGAGCGCGAGAGAGAGCGAAGAAAAACGCTCAGACAGACTCAATGGGCTGCCGCCATCTTGGGAGTCCTGTGTGTGGTAGCACTATCCCTGGCTTATGTGGCCAGGAGCGAAAAACGTCGTGCCGAAGACAACCTGCGATTGGCGAGAACAGCCGTGGATGAGAGTTTGTCGTCTGCCGGTCGTGAGCAGTCGCGGGAAACTGCAGATTTACCTGAATTGGAGGAGTTCCGAAAAGAACTGTTAGACAAAGCAGGGAATTTTTACGCCTTATTCACCAAGCAAAACTCCAAGAACGAAGGGCTACGCAGCGAGGCGGCATGGGCGCACTCCAGGCTGGGCGACATCAGCCGTCTTTTGCAGAAGCATGAGGATGCAGTAAAGGAATACAAGGAAGCCATTGCTCGTTTTGAAAGCCTCGCGAAAGACTATCCAGGCAATTCCGACTACCTCCGTGCGCAAGGCTATGCCCACAATTGGTTCGGTGAAACCCTGCGGACCTGGCTGGAGGAATCTCAGGGGCCGGTGCCCTATAGCCACGCCGATGCTGAAAAGGAGTACGATCAAGCATTGGGCTTGCAGCAACCAATACACGATGAGAATCCAGAAAATTCGCTGTATCAGCAAGAATTGGCTCGCACCCTCTATAATCGCGGAATCATTCGTTACGACAGCAAGAATGTCGTTGGAGCAGAGTCGGACTTTCGCGCCGCGATCGCCTTGCTCGAGAAATTGGCCGGGAAACCAACACCAGCCACGGATGTGGGTCTAACTCGGGACCCGTCCCAGGACTTGGCAAGAGCTTACAATGACCTTGCGACGCTGCTGAGCCACACAACTCAGGTGGACGAGGCCGAGAAATTCTACCAGCGAGCCATCGATCTGGCTGAGAAGTTGCACAAGGAACAACCGGACAATCGGGAATATAAGCTAGAGCTCGCCAAATATTGCAACAACCAGGCGATCCTCCTAGTGGTTGAGAACAAACTCGACCTGGCCAAGCAGAGAAACCATCAGGCTGTTGACCTTACCGAGGAACTCATGGCTCCCGCTCCTTCGCTCTCTCTGGAACTGCTGACAGGTTTGCGGCTTCGTACTGAGATCTTGGAAGCCCAAGGATCCAAAGAAGCGCAACAACAATTCGACCTGCTGTTCGAAATCCTGCAGAAGCTGAATAACAGACAAGGTTCGGTTGGCCATCCGGCATTACATGTCTTTTATATGGACCTTGGTATAAACTATGTCGAACTTGCGCAGCAGAATTTGAAGTCAGGTGACTTAAAGGGCGCCCGGGTGGCTCTTGACAAATTGTCGCAAATCCTGCCGCAGCTATCGGCAGAGGATAGAGAGACGCTCACAAAATCGTTTCGCGGATTGCAGGAGGAATTGCAGAGGAAATTGGAAAAACGTCAACGTAGGGAATGATTAGCCAGAAAGGACCTGCAATGAAACAAGCTCTTTTGGTTCTCATGGTTCTCCTGACGGTTTGCGCGGCAGCGGTCGCCGCTCAACAGTATGGTCCCGATCTCTCGAAACCCCAACAGGATCTGGCGCGCACTGTGCCAACGGAAGACTCACCGAGCGCTGGTGAGCGTGACGCTGTGGGAGGTAACAACGGGCCTGCGCGCACACCTTCCCAGGAGCCAAAGCCGGCAGAAGATCAGAAAAAGAAGCCGCCCCCCGTAAACAAGCCTCCTATCGAAATCAAGAGGCCGCCGATTGACGCAAGTATGGTCGGCTATATTGACAACGCCATCGTGGGGTCGGAGGTTAGAATTCGGTTCGATGCGGCTTTCAATGATGCATTTCCAGATCGCGCAGAGTTTGTCTATGCAAAGTGCGGCTGTTATGGTGGCAACGCGCCAGGACCCGGAAAACCGGGCCAAATCCCCAAAAACGTAAACTTCCAAATCCTGTCCTTCATGGGGGAGTATGCCGTCAACAAACGATTCTCCGCTTTCGTCGAGATCCCGTTCCGCTGGATTCAACCTCAGGGGGTAGCTCATGGCACCGCGCCAGCCTTTCCCAATGGTGCTGGAATTAGTGACGTGCAGGCAGGATTGAAATTTGCCATGCTGGCCACTTCGCGACATTATCTGACAGTACAGCTCCTGTCCTACTTCCCTTCCGGAGATTCCCGGAGTGGATTGGGCACAAACCACTACAGTGTTGAGCCGGCACTGCTGTTCTACCAAAGACTTTCTGAACGATTCGAGATTGAAGGCGAATTAGGGGGCTGGCTTCCGATCGGAGGATCCTCTGGGGTTGGGGCTTTTCCCCAGGGATTTGCAGGAAACCTGTTCTTCTACGGCATAGGACCAAGCTACAAACTTATAAACGGGGAGCGTTTCCGACTTGCGCCGGTGATTGAATTGGTTGGGTGGAATGTCACGGGGGGATTGCAGACCGGTACCCTTCCTCCGTCAAGCGCGAGCGGCATAAATATCGTCAATCTCAAGATCGGAGCACGAATGGGATTCGGGGGGCACAGCTCTTTATACGTGGGCTATGGAAAAGCGCTCACCTCTGCGGATTGGTATGACCAGATCGTCAGAGTCGAATACAGATATTCGTTTTGAGCAGATGCGGTCGTGGTTTGAGATTGGATACGGAGTCGGAGCCATTGATTTGCCATGCTGGGCCGGATAATCGCGTTCGCACGAGATAGAGGCCGGAGCCTAGAGCTCAACGTCAGTCGTAGGTTGTTGGCGTTGCCGAATTGTATTTGATTGTAGCTCTCCGAGTCATCACGGTAGTTACACTCTAGCGCTAAGATCATTTTCCGATCTTCCTCAGAAGTGAGCTTCGCACAGGGGCGGAAAGAGATTGACGTGGAAGGTGAACTGGGGGCCCCGTGATCATACATCCCGAGAGATGGAAATCTCTGCTCGGGCGTTACGAACAAGATCGTCCACACAGGATGTTGGCGTTGGATGGCGGTGGGATCCGCGGCCTAATCACATTAGGCATTCTCAAAAGAATCGAAAAACTGATCGCAGATCGAACAAGATTGAAACTGTGCGAATATTTCGACTACATCGCCGGTACCAGCACTGGAGCGATTATTGCAGCTGGTCTTTCGCGAGGCATGACGACTTCGGAGCTCGTTGACTTCTACACGTCATGCGGAAGGCAAATGTTCGAACCATCTTGGATCATTGAACGCATCAAGTATTTCTACACAGCCGATCCTCTGAAAACCAAACTCCAGGAGGTATTTGGTGCAAACACAACTCTTGAACCAGCCTCCCAACCAAGCAACGAGAGCGTCAAGTGCCTTCTCCTTGTCGTCACGAAAAATGTCACAACCGATTCACCGTGGCCGATCAGCAGTAACCCGGAGGCGAAATACAACGACCCCAGCCGACCCGACTGCAACTTGAGAATCCCGCTCTGGCAACTCGTGCGAGCGAGCACGGCTGCTCCGGTATTTTTCCCACCTGAGGTGCTGCAGTGGGATCCCAATGATCCCTCCAAGACTTTCGTGTTTGCAGACGGAGGCGTCACGCCACACAACAATCCAGCATTGTTGCTTTACCGAATGGCCACCGAGCCAGCCTATCGGTTGAGCTGGAGAACTGGAGAGAAGAATCTGTTGATCGTTTCGATCGGCACTGGGGCTGCGGCGTCTTTGGGGACAACTGCCGCGAAACCCAATAGGAATATTGTTTCGACTGTGGCCGGGCTCCCGGAGGGCCTCATGTACAGCATCCAAGTGGACCAAGATATTAGTTGTCGCACCATGGGGCGTTGCACATACGGCACCGCTCTGGACCGTGAGATTCTGGATCTGGTGCCTCGCCAGGTGGACGAAGGGATGACTATCGAAGAGCAATACAACGCTCCTCCTATCCCGCTTTCAAGAGATCTGGGACGAAGTTTCCTATACGCTCGCTACAACGCGGACTTGAGTCGTCAAGGTCTGGACGATCTAGGTTTCGGAAACCTCGATCCAACGAGTATTCAGAAAATGGATGCCGTCGAGAACATGTCTGCGCTGACCGAAATTGGTAAGGCAGCAGCTAAGTTCGTCAATGTGGCGCACTTCGGTCCCTTCATCTAGTCGGGCGGATGGAGGCGACGAAGGATGCTGAAACTCTGAGAGAGAACCAAGTGAGACGTGCTGCCAAAAGAAGTGGCCCAGACAAGAAAAGTAGTTTCCATTTTGGGAGTTAGTAGCCCTGCAACTGTATTCTTTCCCGGTCGGCAACGTCTTCGCGTTTTGGACTTGGCAAAGCATTAGCCATGAAGATGTCGCCAACCACTTTTATCTTTAATTGTTTGGTTTTGTGCCGGTTCCGCTCTGAGACTCAATGCCTTCGATCGAGAAGCTCTTTTGAATATGGTCCCAGTCTGCCTTGATTGCGTCGTACTGATCGAGATCGGCCATCATGAACAAGGAGAATGTGGTTTTGCCGTCGGTGGTGGTCACAATCTTCATGATCATCGGCTTGCCGGTGCTGCCCATTCCGGCGAACGATCCATAGGCGCCCTTCAGACCTCCAAAGAGGACTTCGCCCTGGTCCAGTTTGCGAAACTCCTTCCATTGCTTTTCGAATTGCGACCCGGCAGAGGCGATCACTGCCAGGGGCGCATTGGATTCGGCTTGAATCCACACTTGCGCTATGCCCGCGCCAGCGGGTAGTTTCTCGAGCTTCACGCCGGTGTCATTCTTCAGGGCCCTCCAGCCGACGGGAACGGCCATCGTGTAAGAGGGCGGGCGGGAATCCCTGAAAATGATCTCGCCCTTCTTCCTGGTTCCATATTCGTCGTCGGAAATTACGCCGGCAGCATGGAGGGCATCGAGCTTTTCCTGGTTCTCTCCGACCTCCCCGATGAATTCGGGGCTAAAGCTGTCCTGGATGCGCTGCATGGCGGCTTTTTCGTCGTCGTATTTGTCGGGAGGGGCTTGCTCAAACATCACATAGGTGAGATGGCCATTGGTCATGGCCACCATCTTTACGGTTTGCGCGGGCCCCTTTGGGCCGATTCCTGAGTAAATGACATAGGAAGCGCTTTCTTTGCCGAACAGACAAGCGCCCTCATCAATCAAACGAAAGTTCTTGTGCTGCTGCTGAATCTGAGGAAGTGCGTTGCGCACGAAATCATTCGGGTCAATGGAACGCCCCTGAACAAAGAGGGTGACTTGGCCGGTTTCGCCGTGTTTGAGGTCGACACCATTGTCGGTTTTCACGATCGTCCATCCATCGGGAACCAGCAGAGAGAAAGATGGCCGACGCGGATCCGTATAGGTCGTATCCCGGGCGAAGGAACGCATCGCTGTGAAGACGAAGGCGAGCGTGAGAAGCGCAAATCGTAAACGTCGCATGTGTGTACTCCTTATCGAGCCAAATGATCACGGACCCAAATTCGCCGCGAGCGTTCAAGGCCCAACGAGCACGAACGCGGCCCAGTCATGGGGCCGATCGTGTTGCCACCGGTGAATGACATCCTTGCGCAGTTCGAGCTGCGCTTCGCGGAGCGCCTCATGCTTGTCTTTGCCAGAAAGCCACTTCCGGTAGAACAAGGTCATGAGTTCTTGCGTCTCCGCGTCCGGCACTTTCCACATACTCATCATCACTGCTTGAGCCCCAGCCTCCTGCAAGGCTCGCGGCAATCCGAACACGCCTTCACCGTTGGATGAATGCCCCAAACCGGTTTCACAGGCGCTGAGCACGACGAGCTCCGTGCCCTGAAGGTTCAAACTTGCCGCCTCATAAGCCGTCAGAATGCCGTCGTCGAAATTGTTTGCCGGGGGAGAGCCGGACAGCACGCGGTTTGCTCCGGCGAAGAAAAGTCCGGACGCCAGCATCGGGTTCTCGAAGTGGCCAGCAGAACGTTTCTGGTCGGGGTCAAAATATCCGTGGGTGGCGACATGAAGAACTCGCGGGCCCTTCACGCGCTTGATGTCTTCCTCGAGCGCTTCCTGGCCGACGAACGACTGGACGCGCCAACCATTCGCTGCCAGCAGGTCGCCAACGGTCTTCACCTCGAGGGCGGTCCCCGGCAGGCGATCCAATGTTTTCGACTCCGGATCAGGAGAGCGAATTGCTCGACCCGGACCGCGTGGACCTGCCGCGGAAAGAGCGCGGGCGTTCGCGGGCGTTGCGATAGGCGCAGGAGCTCGCGAATTTTGTCCCGCAAGGACCGCCGCCGCCTGCTCCACACTCAAATCGAACTGCGGATCACCGAACAACACAGCTGAACGATTCGCGCTCGCGGGAGTCGTGCGCAGCAGATCCTTGGTACTGAGTACGGTCCGAACATCATATTTTTCAAAGAGCAGAGGTCCGTCATCGGAAGGCAGCGCGGCAAAGGAGATTTCGTTCAACAATCCATCCGGTGAAACATACACTCTCTTGATTCCCACCAGCTGGGTCTCGAGGGGTTTCCAGAACGCCCGGTAAAATGGCAGGCCGCTGGCGGGATTCGCCATCTGTGTGCCCACAAGCTGCCAATAGTCGTGCAGAGATGCGTACTCGAGTTCCGCGGCCTCTCCCAGCAATATCTCTTCCGGCCAGGACTCACTTCCTGGCGTAACCACCAGCGCCACGTATTGCGTTGTGGTCCTATCTGTCTTGCCATCTTCGTAGGGTAATCGCACGTACTCGACCGCGGCCTCATGGGGCCCTAGCGCCTTTTGCACATCGCGCCAGGTGACGGTGGCCAGACGATTGTGTTCGGCAACAGTTCCTGAGAGTTTCACCAACTCTCGCTCGATCTGGTTGACTTCCTGTTCCAAGCGATCCAGGTCGGCGCGCGAGCTTGCGGAACTCCGGGAGGAGGAAGCCACGATCCTGGCGACTTCCGCGCGGCGGGCTGCCAACTGGTCCAAAAGCTGCAATGCTTGTTTATCGCCACTCGCCGCTATCCGTCCGCGGAACGACGCCATGCTCTCCACAACGAGGCCCTTCTCCCGCAGCACAACGTCATAGAAAACGCCGCGCAAGGCAGGATCCTGTTCGCGGTATTTGAAACAGAAGCTGAGGTAGGTTGGAAAGACTTCACCGACGGTCCCCAGAAACGCGAGCCTGTCCTGCTCCGACATGTAAGTGAAGTGGTACTGAAACTGGCGATTCAAGTTGGCGAATGCCTGTTTAAAATATGGCGCAGCCTTGACGTAATCATTCTTCGAATCGTAAAACCTGGCCAGCACCATCGCCGTGCCCTCCACCTCCGGATGGTCCGGGCCTAACGACTTTTCCTGGATTCGCAAGGTCTCTAGGTAATATGTCTCGGCAGCCGCATCATCTTTCTGTTTCCTACTCAAGTCGCCGAGATTGCGGAGGTCAATGGCGACCACCGGGGCATCGTTGCCCCACGCTTTCTTATCGATGCGGAGGGCTTGCTCCCCAAGCTGTTGGGCATCGGCGTATTTTCCTTCGATCATGTACACCAGCGCCAGGTTATTCAGCGCGGTACCGATATCGGGATGGTCCGGCGGCAGAAGCTTCTGTCGGATTTCCAAACTGCGGCGCTGGAGTGGTGCGGCATCCGCATAGCGGCCTTGCGCCGCGTACAGTGAACCCAGGCAGTTCAGCGTTATGGCGACCTGCATGGAATCCTTTCCGTAGGCCTTCGTCGTGAGGGTCAGGGCGCGGATGTGCAGAGGTTCTGCTTCCGCATAGCGCCCTTCCTGTTTGTAGAGCAGGCCAAGATTGTTCAGCAGAGGGGCCACCTCGGGGTCATTGAGGCCGAGTGCTTGTTCATCCAGTTTGATTGCACGCAAGTAAAGCTGTTCCGCATCGGCATACTTGCCCTGCTCGCGGTAGGATTCCGCGAGATCGTTAAACGCGTGTGCCAGGAGAGATTGGTCCGAGCCCGGATTCTTCTCCAGAATTTCCAGGGCCTGTTTCGAGAGCAATTCCGCCTCGGCGTAGTGTCCTTGCGCCTGCTTGGTATGGGCCAAGGTGAGCAGTTCCATCGGAGAGGCGGGACTCCTTTGCGCTTCCTGCGGAGTGGGTAAGGGCGGAGAGTATGGGCCTTGGGTGTTAAAGGAGCCTGCGGAAACCCTGGCGGATTGCCAAGTATGCTGGCGCGCAGCAGGTTGGCACAACAGTGCGATTATCAGCAGGTCGGAGAGGATCGAACTAGAGATTCGGCCCAACATCACCGCGCACTAGAGTGTTGCAGCCCGGGCGAAGATTCTGATGCCTAACTCAAAGATCAGAGTTCATTTCGCCCAAGCAACCCACGTGGCCACCTGTTTTTGGACTTCTGGCAATCCCGTTGCCAGTACACTTATCGTCGTGCGAATTCTTAGTGCCAGGTTTTCTACGGTCTGCGGATCCCAAAAACGCTCTTGCGCCGCTTGATTCTGGAACTCACGAATCCACCACGAAACTAAATCCTTGGGTTCAGTCGGCACGGTGGACAGATCTTGATACAAATAGCGTTTGGAAGGCGCGTCGGCGCCAGAAAGAGGGTTAAGCGCTGACACGATATACGGACCTTCCCGGTGTTCTCCTGGCAGAAGATCAAGCAGCACCCGCGCTCTTCCGAAATCATAGTTTTCGAGCAGCCATTCGGCCGTCGGATGCGCTGGAACCGGAATCTTTACCAGAAGATAGGTAATGTTGAGCTTGTTGTGAGCAACGTTCTCTTGAAGATCATCGAGGGGAAGAATCAGATCTAAATAGGCATCAATCGCCCTCAAATAGCGGACTCGACTTGCATCGGTCGGTGTTGAACCCAGCAGAAGATAACTATATAGACCATATCCTGCCTCTTCTTTTTGGTTTCTTGCGAGAAAGGTTCGAGTTGTTTCTCGAGACATTGGATGCTCTCCCCTTTCTGGTTCCGTCACAATTACTTCCACGGAGCACTCTGCGAATCTTGTTCCCCCATTTGTGATGGTTACCGTGGCTTTACTGTAACCGGAAGGCACGCCTTTCAGATTCCACACAACCTCTGAACCACTGCCCTGAATCGTGCCGGCTGAAACCTTCCAGGCGAACTGTTGGCTCCGCTCCTGAGCCACAGCAACGAACACTCTCACCCTTAGCGAGCTACCAATCTCGGCAACGGGCTTCTCTGGGCTACACGATACTTCCATCGAAGGTGACCCGGACTCCGGTTGAGACATTGCTGTTGCCATCAGGGGCCGCATACCATAGTCAAGGAACAAGACGAATGCCAGGACTCGAGAAGCGCTTTTAGGGAGGGTCAAGCTCACCGCAATCACCCTCTATCTATAGGTCAGACTCTCGTTAGGGAAAGAAACATAATCGGCACGGTCATTGGCTATCACCGCACCGCACGGTAAATTAAATATATCAGCTTTTTTTTTCTGCTTGCGGTCATGCTTCTGTGCAGAGCAACTCGGCCTACAAGCCATTTGCCCGCAATCACCACCACCAGCCAAAACACCACGGCAACAGCGATGTCACCGGGGCTGAGCGGCATCGATCGCATATAAAAAAAGTACCACGTGGCTAACGAAAGAAGCAGCACGAGGAAGGCAACAGACAAACCTGGTGCCAGTACCGAAGTTCTTAGATTCGACGGATTGTCGTTTTCACTGGCCATCGATTTGTCCTCGTCTGGTTAACCAGTAGGGTTGTAATCCGAAATAATAACACACCGGCGGTCTCAATCGAACGGAACTACCACTCCCTGCCACTCCCTGATGACCTCGCGTTATCGCTATGAGAAAAGCTGGTCGAGAATGCACTGATGGCAGTGATAAATTTGCTTGATAGGGCAGTATATGTCAATCGTAACGACGCTTTATCCTGCAACCGATGGTCGCCATCCTCCTGGGGATTCGCGGAGGTATCGGCGACGCCAAGGCGGGAAATCCGCCGTACCTGTTCGGGCTGCTCTTCGGTGCTGGACGCCGAAGAGAATTGCTGCGAAGCGGAGTCGCTGCCATCCGCAAGCTGCTCGCAGTGGGAATAATCATGGACGTTTTGTTTCAACTGGTCCTATACCATTCCGTGCATCCGGGCGCGGCCTTGGTGGTTGGGCCAATTCTCATTTGCTTCCCCTACGCGGTGTCTCGAGCGTTAACAACACGTGCGAGGCAAGCGTTGGCGAAGACCTAAGGATCGCCGCGTTTCTGCAGGACGGGAGCAGCGGCGGGAAGGAGAAGAGATGAAACCCTGGCCCAAGCATCCTGTCATTTATGAAATCAACACGTGGGTATGGTTGTGTGAGTTGAGCCGGAAATACAAGAGGCCGGTGAATCTCGCCACGGTTCCAGAAGAGGAGTGGGACGCCCTTGCTTCCTATGGATTTGACGCCGTGTGGTTCATGGGGGTCTGGGAACGGAGTCCGGCCGGGATTGAAATCTCCATGCGTAACAAGGGGCTCCTTGAGGATTTCAGGAGAGCACTTCCTGACTTTGCAGTGGAGGACAATGTCGGCTCCCCCTATTGTGTGCGCCGCTACGTCGTCGACAGACACCTTGGTGGGCCGGAGGGGCTCGCAGCAGCCCGTCAGACTCTTGCAAAACGCGGCCTCCGTCTCATCCTCGATTTTGTGCCGAACCATGTTGCTCCTGACCACCCCTGGGTCACTGAGCACCCTGAATATTTCATCCGAGGAGATATAAAAGACCTTGAGAGAGATCCGGCTTCCTTCTTCGATACTGGGGGAAATGTTTTCGCCTGCGGACGTGATCCGTACTTCCCGGCCTGGCCTGATGTGCTCCAGCTCAACGCCTTCCAGTCGGGACTCCGGAAGGCGGTGATCGAGACAGTCTCGGAGATCGCCCAACAGTGTGACGGCATCCGGTGTGACATGGCGATGCTCCTGCTGAACAATATCTTCGAGCGTATCTGGGGCTCCCGAGCGGGAGAAAAACCAGTCAGCGATTACTGGACGACGGTGATACCGGCGATCAAAAGAAATCATAGGGAGTTCAGGTTCATCGCCGAAGCCTACTGGGATCTTGAGTGGGAATTGCAACAACATGGCTTTGATTTCTGCTACGACAAGAAACTCTATGACCGCATGGAACACGGCGACCCGGAGAGCGTGCGTCAGCATCTCCTTGCGGATTTTTCTTACCAGGAGAAGATGGTCCGGTTCATCGAGAACCATGACGAGCCCAGGGCTGCCGCCTCTTTTTCGCCCGGGAAAGGGCGCGCTGCAGCAGTGGCGATCCTCACACTCATGGGCGCAAGACTGCTGCACGAAGGGCAATTTGAAGGTAGAAAAGTTAGGTTGCCCGTGTTTCTGAACCGTCGCCCGGCTGAGCCGGTTGACCATGATCTCCTGACTTTTTACGAACGCCTGCTGAAAGGCACCGATCGTGACGCTTTTCGTAGCGGCGCATGGCGTCTCTGTGAGCGGAGTGGCTGGCCGGATAACCAAAGCTGTCAGAATCTGCTCACCTGGTGCTGGGTCAAGGGCGATGAGCGTTACCTCATTCTCATAAACTTCCGGCAAGAAGCCGTTCAAGCTCGTGTCCAGGTACCGTGGGATGAGCTGCGAGGAAAGGAATGGCGCCTCAACGATGTTCTGTCAGGTGAAACCTACGAGCGCAGCGGGAACGAGATGCGGGATGCTGGCCTGTATTTCGAATTGGAGGCGTGGGAATGCCACGTTTTCCAGGTGTGTGCATTATGAGTGATGGCATTTGCGGCGCCCGACAAGATCGGTATCCGACGGTCATTCGTGAAATGAACCGACATGAAAACGACCTTACCAAGACCAGTTAGCTAACGGAGTTTCAGCATGGGGACAATTTAACTGTATTCCCCTTCGTTGTTTTAGCTCTCTCTTTCTTCGGACACTGGCCAAATATACTCGTCAGCTGCTGTTGAACTTGGTTAGATTTGCTCCATTGCCCGTAGTTGGGTCTCCACTCGCATCCAGGGTTTGTTAATTAAGGGTATGGCGGAACTTTCGTCCGGTACCACGAAGGTATGCCTCAAACTCGCGAGTCAACCCTTTACGCTTGAAAGAAGTAGACACATCAATTGCACTCTCGCCTTTCGCTTTTTTCAGGTGGCAGAAGGTCAGTGCGGCGCTAAATACTGATTGGATCGCTAGACTCATTGGCAGCAAAGGGTCGAGATTAGCTTCAGAGCATTGGCGGAAAAGGAAGCGAGTCGAGAAGGAAGGAGAGTTCATCTTCGAAGAGAACGGGAAGATGGCTTTCTTCGGGAAAGACGCCCTTACACGACTGAGTGGTGCCGGGGGACGGAATTGGACCGAACGCTTATTGGACAGGTTCGGATGGTTGGCAGTTGCGTGAGAATTGCGCCTATGATTGACCCACGCCGTTCGAGATCGAAGGTTGCCAGAGGCAGATTTGAGCTGACGACCTCGGGTTTTGAGCCCGAACGTTCCAATCTAAGTCACGTTGATTGTGCTGCCTTTACGTCCGCCGGCGCCAAGCTTTCTTCCAAATTCACCCGTTTTCTGGACCCTTAGTGGACCCACGGCCGATCGCATTCCAGTGACTGAAGTGATGCAACACATATTGCTGCAACACTCACCGCAGTGAACGCTCCCCAGTCAGAATCAACCTCGCGTCTGCTCCGAACCCGGTCCAGGGCCGCTGATGATTATGGGCTGTTCAATCAGAAAGGGTTCAATCGGACGATCCGACGGCACAAGGCGCGGTTCTTCTGGAAGAGGATTGTCCGGCTTGGCCCACTGCTTTGGCACCTTTTCGATGCCAATCGGATAAATCGTGACGTTGCCTTGCGGATTGATGTGAAATCGCACGAAGTTCTTGTAGCCCGCGATATGGAGCGCCGAAAACGCCTCATTGGCGTGTCTGCCGAAGACCCGCAGAGAAACGTAAAGGTAAATGCCCATGATCAGGGAGCTAACTACATAACCGAATCCAAACACGATTCCAACTACCGCAATGAAATGACCGAGAGGTGTGGGTCCCTGCGGTGGGGTGGCCACTATCCACGTAGCAGTCCAGCCCGACACCACGATACCGGCCAAGTTAGCCAAGCCGTGAAGCCCGCCCGCGATGTACTTGTACGCACGACTGTGCGTATCCGTGAAGGCCATGAAGCCCGCGATAATCAATACGATCCATGACACCCTCGACGGAGATCCCAGCAGAGCGGTCATCAGAGCTCCGGCACTTTCCGGTTTGGACCAGACGCCAAATGTTCCTGCACCTACCAAGTAGATTAGGCCGGTTAGCAGGCCAAACGTGGGATTGTAAAAGGGAAAGGTGAGGTCGCGCAGCACAAGCCGCCGCGAAGTTTGTTGACTCGGAAACTCCGCTTTCAGAGCAAATTTCCTCGTACGATCTTTGCCGATCCTGATGATGTCGACGGGCTGCCCGATGGTGGGATGCAAGAACGCCCCGCCTCCGCCGGATGTGATAAGTTGGACGCTGGTCTCTTCACACTCTTGGTGGCGCCGGTAATGATGCAAGTCACCAGCGATCGCGATCATGAGCTTCGCTTGGGCCTTCCTCTCGATTATCTTCTCCTCTAGATAGGCAATGTTCTTCTGCAACTTTGGATCGTAGATGTTCCCGTAGATCCAGTCGGGCTCGGCTGTGGCCAGGATCACGTGATCGCCCGGTTTCACTTCGTTCTCGGCGATTGCGCCGAAATAATCGAGCTGAGGCTGATCGATGTCGGATTCGAGCTGGAGATCCACCCCCCATAGCCACCAGCGATGAGGCAGTTTGATGGCAAAGTAGCTACGGTGCTGCTTGGTCTGCCATCCTCCGAGCCACCGTTCCTGGCAGAAGAGTCGGGTGAAGCTGATCAGGCCGTCGTACCAATCGTGATTACCGGGAACGGCGAAGATGACCGGGTGCGGCGGATCGCTGTGAGGATGGGCGCACTCGTAGGGCCCCACTAGCTTTTCTCGATAGTTGTCCCGGCTGGCCACCGGATAGACTTCATCGCCTCCCATGATCAGAATGCGCCCACGCTGCGTCTGTTGCTTTCCGAAACTCAACGTTTTGTGGGCGAGCAAGCTGGCCAGCGTATAAGTGGAGTCCCAACCGTCCCCCACATCAGCCACATAGTCGAGCCATAATTCGGATTCACCGCTGTAGTCGTAAGTAACCGGTGCTGCCGCGAAGCTTTCGATGACCCGATAGTCAGATCGCGTTCCGAGCAGATCGGAGATCAATACCTGCACCCCGGTGTTGATCAACTGACCGGGCGCATACCATCCCGTCATCTTATGGCGCACAGTTTTCGTGAAATCATTGTGTTTGTCTTTAGTCTGTTGCTCATGCATCACGGGCGGCTTTCACGGCCTTGATGAGTCCGCACGGGGTGATCGCCCAAGGAAAGCCGCTTCCGATCACCATCACATCGAAATTCACCGGGAACTCCTTTTGTCGCTCAGCAAGACACTGAAACTGAGGGTAAGAGAAATCCAAAATCCCATGAGCGGTGATCCGAGTGCGCTGAACGATATCACTTGGCCTGATACTGTCAATGGAATTTTTCAACTAGATAATAAACCGTGGCTTAGATATCTAATTTTGTGGTAGGGTGTCCGGACTGACCGGGATATTGCGGTCGAAACCGGAGGCGATCGTGAGGAATAGTCATGAGACGATGGCGGGGTCACGCCGATGGGCTGTTCCGGACTTGCCTATTTTTGGGTCGCGAGATCCCCAGGTGGTACTGAAATTTTGCGCGAGCCTCGATCGGTGGATGCCCGTGAGTCAGTCCAATCCGTTCCCAAACGAATTGGAGCTTTGACCCGGGCTCTCAGGCGCAGTCCCGTTCGTGAAGCAGAGGTGATCGCATGTCAATCGCGACCGGTTTCCTTGAAACACTGTTTAAGAGCCGTTACAAGTTCCTAGCCCCGGATTCTGGTCCACATAAACTCCCATATACTTGCAGCTTTCATTGGTTTCACACCCCTGAGGGGCAACTCATCGGAGTCGATGTGGTCAGAAGCGATGATATGAAGCGACGGGCTCTGCGAGTCTTCGCGATCCGTCCAGAGGGTAATATCGCGTCCCTGGTTCTGGAAAGACCCTCTTCGGAGTGGGCGCCGTTTGCGACCGAGACACCCCCGACAATGCCTGGGGATAAGCCCGTTCTTGGACGTGGAGAGAACTGGCTGGCGGCCTCGGCTTCTGTCTCCGGACAGTCCATTGACAGTGTGTCATTCCTACTGGAGTTTCACGTTCTGGTTCCCGGTAAAGGAACGGGAGAATGCGGCCTATTGTTAGCTCACATGAACGCCATGGATTACTTGAGGATGGAAGTAACTGGTTGGATCAACATCAACGGTGACCGCATCGATTTGGATCGAGCGATCGGATACGCCTCCATGCATTTCGGGGACTTCCTACCGAATTACGCGGGGATTGCGAGCGTACCTCCCCAGAATCCGGCCGGCGCTGGCATCCTCGTAAATGTGACGGATTCCGATGACATCAAGCACGGAGCGGCGTTGATCGGCGATAAATCCGTCGTGTACGGATACGGCTCAGGTTCAATTCCGGCGTTGTTCCTGACCATCGGGAAGCTTGAAAAAGGTAGGGTCCCACTCGGCGGCGCGCGGCTCGAGTTGTCGGACATAAGAAGCTTTGCACATTTTCTGTTAGACCGCCCCACGACCACTGCCGTGGCTAATGCGACCCACGTGACCGATAGCGGTATTACAGTCCAGGTCGGCCAAGTCATATTGGACTTCCGCGGCACGGAGTACGCGGCATTGATCGTGCCGTAAGAACTGGAGGTATCACCATGCCGCGACTTTCGTCCAGCATTGTTGAACTCAAGGAAGATTACGCAGTCGTCGTGGTCGGCTCCGGCTACGGTGGTGCAATTACAGCCTCGCGGATGGCCCGGGCGGGGCAGAGTGTCTGCCTACTTGAGCGGGGAAAGGAGTTCCAGCCAGGCGAATATCCCGACACAGAACTGAGAGCCGCTGAGGAGACACAAATAGATGATCCTACGACTCATATTGGTTCTAGGACTGGGTTGTACGACTTCCGAGTCAATGAGGACATCAATGTATTCCTTGGTTGTGGTCTGGGAGGAACTTCTCTGGTCAATGCCAATGTATCGCTACGCGCGGAACCAAGAGTGTTCGCCGACAACGTCTGGCCGGAAGATATTCGGAAAGAGGCGGTTGCCACCACCGATCTCACCGGTGAGAAGTCCCTACTCGAAGTCGGATACGAGTTGGCGGAACAAATGCTGCAGCCACAGCCTTATCCTGATCACTACCCCCAACTTCCCAAGCTCAACGCTCACGCCGAGTCCGCCAAGGCCGTAAATGCGCGCTTCTATCATCCTCCGATTAATGTGACCTTTGAAGACCGCGTGAATTATGCGGGCGTACAACAGCAGAAGTGTGTCAATTGTGGCGATTGCGTAACAGGATGCAATCATGGTGCCAAGAACACTGTCCTGATGAACTACCTGCCGGATGCGAAGAATCACGGGGCCGAGATCTTCACTGAGACAAGCGTCCGCTATGTGGAACGTAGGAACGACAAGTGGGTCGTGCACTTTGAACTCCTAGGTGACGATCGCGAGAAGTTCAACTCGCCCAGCCTGTTTGTCACCGCCGACATAGTGGTTTTGTCCGCCGGCGCCCTGGGCAGCACAGAGATTCTTCTGCGGTCGCGCCAGCAGGGTCTCACCGTCTCGGGTGCTCTCGGAGAACATTTCAGTGGCAACGGCGATGCGCTGGGTTTTGCATACAACACAGAGCACGTGATCAATGGAATCGGCTATGGTCACCGGGAGCCGGAACACCAGGAGTCGGTCGGACCGTGCATCACTGGAATTATTGACATGCGGGAACGTCCCAATCTAGATGCTGGGATGGTCATTGAAGAAGGGTCGATTCCAGGAGCGCTCGCAGCCATCATGCCGACGGCTTTCGCTGCCGTCAAAGGATCAGAGAAGGTATTGGGTGCTGCTATCCCCTCCGGTGTACAGAGTACAGTAAAGAGGATCAAAGCTTCGGCACGCGAGTTGGAGAGCCTTGAGCTCGGCGCATACAAGGGTGCGGTGCACAATACTCAGACCTACCTCGTAATGACGCACGACGGCTCCGCCGGACGGATGTATCTCGATAATGACCGGCTTCGGATCAAGTGGCCTGGGGTCGGTGACAAACCGATCTTCGAAGATGTGAAAGAGAACCTCCATGCAGCTTGCGAAGCGTTAAGCGGCACATTCTTGAGTAACCCCGTATGGAGCGAGTTGCTTCGTCACGAACTGATCACGGTGCACCCGTTGGGCGGATGTGTGATGGCAGATTCCGTCAGAAACGGGGTGGTCAACGGACGAGGACAGGTTTTCGACGCAACGGATGAGACCTCGGTCCACAAAGGTCTCTACGTCAGCGATGGCGCGGTAATCCCGCGTTCGCTTGGAGTTAATCCGCTGTTCACCATTTCTGCATTGGCCGAGCGTTGCTGCTGTCTGATGGCGCGTGATTACGGCTGGACGATTGACTATAGCAAGAAGCCTATTCCATCCGTCACCGGAAAGGCAACGGTCGGTATTCAATTCACCGAAAGAATGGCCGGATTCTTCAGTGCAAAAGTCTCAGATGGCTATGAAAGTGCCGCTGAACAAGGCAAAGCGGATGGCACAAGAATCGAGTTTGTCCTGACCATTTCTTCGGATGACCTGAATAGTATGTTGTCCAATCCTCAGCACGAAGCTCGCACTGCAGGCACCGTAACTGCCGGTTTGTCACCTAATCCTCTCGAAGTTACCGACGGAGTCTTCAATCTTTTCACCGCTGACCCGACAAAAGTTGATACGCATAACATGCGATACCGCATGCGCCTCACAAGCGAGAGCGGGCGAACCTTCTTCTTCGACGGATTCAAAGTTGTTAGTGATAGTTCATTGCTGGACGCCTGGAAACAGAATACTACCCTTTACGTCACACTTTACGACGGTCCAGATGCGAGTGGTGCGATGCTCGGCAAAGGCGTTATGAGAATCGAGCTGGAGGATTTTGCTCGACAATTGATGACAATAAAGGTTTCCAATGCTGCGAACCTTGCGGAGCAGGCCGAGGCGTTGGCCCGGTTTGGTAAGTTCTTCGCCGGTGTGCTTTGGGAGTCCTATGGCAGCATTCTGTCAAAACAGGGTTTTTTCAATCCGGCGGGGCGGGCGAGAAAAAAACGCCCATTGCGTGTGAGCGCTCCTGAAATGCATTTCTTCAAGACTGCCGACGGTACGCAGTTGAAACTCACTCGTTTTCGTGGGGGCAGTCGGGGGCCCGTTATCCTCTCCCACGGTCTGGGGGTATCGAGTCTAATCTTTTCGATCGACACCATTGAGACCAACCTACTCGAGTACCTCTTCGCCCATGGTTTTGATATCTGGCTTCTCGACTATCGTGCCAGCGTCGAACTGCCTGCCTCGAAGACGCAATTTTCGGGAGATGACATCGCCAATTACGATTACCCGGCAGCGGTAGAGAAAGTGCGCGAATTAACGGGTACCTCTTCAGTCCAGGTAGTGGCGCATTGTTTCGGCTCGACAACCTTCGTCATGTCCATGTTGGCGGGGTTGCAAGGTGTCCGATCGGCTGTGTGTTCTCAGATCGCGACCCACATCGTCGTTCCGGAGGCGACCAGGATCAAAACCGGCCTCCATCTGCCGGAGTTCCTCGACAAGCTTGGCCTTAAGTCCTTGACTGCAGCCGCTAGTACGGACGAGACATGGCTGGAAAAGCTGTACGACCGAGCGTTGGGATTGTACCCGATTGGTGAGTTCTGTCACAACCCGGTTTGCCGGCGAATTGCTTTTATGTACGCACCCCTTTACCAGCACGCCCAGCTTAACTCGGCAACTCATGAAGCGCTGCATGAAATGTTTGGACTTGCTTGTGTGAGATCATTCGAGCATCTTGCCGAGATGACACGCGTCGGCCACTTGGTTGATTCTGCAGGACGAGAGGTTTACCTTCCCAATCTCAAACGCCTGGCCATCCCGATAAGTCTTATCCATGGCGAGGACAATGAGTGTTTTCTGCCCGAGAGCACAAACATTAGCTACGACCTGTTGCGCAAGGCAAACGGAGCCGATCTCTACGAGCGCCACGTAATTGCTCGCTACGGACACATCGATTGTATTCTTGGAAAAAATGCTGCGGTCGACGTGTATCCACTTGTCCTACGTCATCTTGAGGCAACCGGGAAGCCATAATCGGCGATTGCGCATTTTGCCTCTGGAAAATCTCGAAAAATCCGAGCGGATGGGGGTTATCTTTATTTCATAATTCTCGCGGTAACGGGTGCGCGGTCTGATGAACAATGGCGAAGGTTTTGAGAAAACTGCCTGCACAAAAATTGTACAGTCAGACCCAACGAACAGGAGAACAGGATAATTAACTGTTTTTTAAAAAATTAGTGGCGGATAAGCCTATAAGCCGGATTGTCCTGGCCGCATTGCAAGCAAACAAGTTGTTTGCTCTCAGTCGGCTTGACCTGTCAGCAATGTCAATTCCGTCAGCTTGGGCAGTTTTTTGGACACGTTTGGGACACGATTCGGAGGTGACATCTCGCAGAGGAGCAAATCTCGGAAACAGGTAGTGGACGCCTCGAAAGGTTGCGTTCGCAAATGGAGCGTGTCTAGTACCAAGATGTCCGGTAGGCACGCGGTGACGCACGCCCTTGCCTAGCCTTGCTCTATGCAGTACAAGGCAATACAGAAGCGAGCCCGAAAATGACATCAATCAACAAGAAGAAAGGGACCACTACAACTACGCATCGCGTCCAAGAACACGAACTGCTCCGACGGTTAGAACTTCTTTGCGAAACGGCAGGTTTAGAATTTCCTAGCGAAGCGTGGCCGAAAGATGACCACAAAGCATATTTTCTTCTCGGCGTATGTGCTTCTGAAGATATGAAAAATCTTAGTATCCGCGTAAGACTAGAACGGCTCGATGACTGGGCGCGGCGGCGCAACTTACTCAGGCCGAATGAAACGCTCTTCGCAACGAAGCGGAGCCAAATTAGTAGGGGGAAGCCAAGTATTGAGCTGGCCGCGCAAAGCGTTGCAGCGAACAGTTTCGGGTGACAGTCCGGTTTTTGTTAACCAGAAGCGGGGAGGTAAGGCATGCCCTGCAATTCCTGCGGGTCAATTAATCAGGGAAAGTATCTAGCGGAGGTAGACATCCACTTTCCGGGGCTGAGAAACGCAGGCGAGTGCCCCGTCTTGGTGTTTCCTGAACTGTTGGTGTGCCTCGATTGCGGTAGAACAGAATTTATGGTTCCCAAAGCGGAATTAGACATACTTACTGACAGGGACACCGCTAACTAAGCTTGGCTAAACGCAAGCTGGCTTATTTGTAACGCGCAAGACTATTCTGTGCCGCTCTCTGGCTTGCTGTCCGATGCCTACGGCTTCTTCACGCCATGCCGTGAGAGCGCGCTTTCAGGGATCACATCGATGAACTGGTTAAACTCTGTTATAGGCCGTGGAATATCATTTCTGATGATTCGCACACCGTATTGCGCGGCTTCTTTCGGATCTCGCGGAGCGTAGCTGCCGTGCAGCAGGAAGGCCATATCGAGCGCCTTGATCTGCGTTTCCGGGGCGTCCGGGGCGTCAACCGCGCGCTTGTCCGTAAACTTCCCGTCTTTCTGCGCGAAGATCGTCTTCTTTGCGTTCAACTGCCGACGTAAATGTTTATCAATTAACTCTCGCTCGGAAATTCCGAGTTTATCCATCAGATCTGGCACTCTTCCGCGCATCTGTCGAAGTGATTGCATAACAATGCCGGCCCCTTGACCCGAGTAGACTTTGGTTGTTCGACGACCAAGGCTCGGGAGAAAGGAGCCGGACATGATCATTATAGGAGTAGATTATCACCCGAGCTTTCAGCAAATCTCTTTTATGGATCAGAAAACTGGGGAGTGTGGTGAACGGCGATTGAATCACAGCGATGGAGAAGCCGAACGGTTCTACCGGGAGCTAAAGGAGAGAGGAGTCAGCGTGCGCGTGGGAATGGAGGCCACCGGATATTCACGCTGGTTCGAGCGGTTACTGGCAGAGTTGGGTTTCGAGGTGTGGATCGGCGATGCGGCGGAGATCAAGAGGATGCGAGTGCGCAAGCAGAAAACCGATCGGGAGGACGCCCGACTTCTGCTGAAGCTGCTGCTGGAAGATCGCTTTCCTAAAATCTGGGTACCGAATCCGGAAAATCGTGATCTGCGGCAACTGCTTTGGCACCGGCATCGGCTGGTGCAGATGCGGACACGGATCATGAATCAACTGCAGGCCGTAGCGTTGAACGAGGGCTATCGCTGGAAGAAAAAACTGTTCAGCGCACAGGGACGAGCACTGCTAGAGAAACTCTCGTTGGCTCCCTGGGCCAGTCGGCGCCGGAAGGAATTATTGGAGTTGCTGGACCAGCTAGATCCCAAGATTGCGGAGTTAACGGCAGCGGTCGAGCAAGAAGCCAAGAAACGGCCCGAGGTAGTGCGGCTGATGACGCATCCTGGAGTGGGATCCATCACGGGGCTGGACTACGTTCTTGTCATCGGGACGCCGGATCGGTTTCCTTGCGGCAAGAAGATCGGCAGCTACATTGGGCTCATTCCGAGTGAAGACTCCAGTGCCGGCCATCAGCGGCTGGGACATATCAGTAAGCAGGGCAATGCATTGTTGCGCTACTTGCTGGGAGAAGCAGCGCAAGCAGCAGTGCGTAAGGACGCGGGCTGGCGGCGTCGGTATGTGCACCTAGCGATGCGCCGGAAAAAGAGCATTGCCAAGGTGGCCATGGCCAGGAAACTCGGTGTTCGGTTGTACTGGATGTGGCGCAACGGTTGGGACTATTCGAAGTTTGTCGAGTTCGGTTCGAACGCGGGAAAGCTCGGAACCAGGCATGGCGTGAAGTAAAGCGTCGGCAAGTGATTGGGCATCCCGCTCCCTGCAGAGGGAGTTTGAAGTAGTAATCATGGTCGAAGTTTTGATCGGAGAGATGTTTGGGTCGGACTGAAACTGACCGACAGATTACGAACGAGCCGCGGTCGTCGATGCAAAGTCGGAGAAAAACGAGGAAGACCACTCTTAGGAGTGAATGGAAAAGTGTGCTCAAAAAGAATTCAAAAAGGGCTGAAAAGAATGCAAAAAAGACTTGACAGGTCCGGCATTGTTAGAGATGCCTGGTACGCAGACTGGGCTGCATTCTTTGCAGGGTAACCTGCCTTCTTCGCGGCCTCGGCATGGCTCTTGGACGTAGGGATATTCTCAACGAACTTCTTCTGTCGCTCAGTCCACGCTTGGCCGTTTTTTCCAAGTGGGCCCTTATCCGATTTCTTTGCTGCCATGATTCGCTCAGGGTATCACTTCTTGCCAGGTTTGGGCGCGATCACAACAGGCTGGCCGTTGAGCATGCAGGCGGTACCTATTCCAGACTGGTCGCTATATGATGTCGTTCGCGCCTCAGGGTAGCCCCTGTAGCAACAACTCTACCCGAGGCGGAACTATCTCATTGAACATTGCGGAACCCTCGTACTCGAAAGCACCATGGCGAACCCCGAATATCTCGCGATGCTTAAAGAGGGAGTCGAAGTCTGGAATCAGTGGAGGTTGGAGCACCCTGAGGCAGAACTCGATTTCAGCGAGGCGGACCTCAGCAAGGCGAACCTCAGTGGGGCGAACCTCAGCAAGGCGATCCTCAAAGGTGCGGACCTCAGGCAAGCGACTTTGGTTGAAACTAATCTCGAAGGAGCAAATCTGGCGGCTTGTTCCGTGTATGGAATATCCGCCTGGAACGTAAGGTTGGAAGGAGCGATCCAATCGAACCTAGTAATAACGCCTGAGGAGGAATCCGCGATCCAAGTGGATAATCTTGAAGTAGCACAGTTTATTTATTTGCTGTTGAACAACAAGAGAATTCGTGACGTGATTGACACAATCACTTCCAAGGTTGTCTTAATTCTAGGTCGTTTCACGCCGGAACGAAAAGTTGTTCTCGATGCTATTCGGGAGGGGCTCCGCAAGCGCGATTATTTTCCGATTCTGTTTGATTTTGAAAAGCCTGCCAGTAAAGACCTCACAGGCACAATCTCCACTTTGGCCAACATGGCTCGGTTCATTATTGCCGATCTGACCGACCCGAGTAGCGTCCCTCATGAGTTGGCCATGGTTGTCCCTGTCACCACCGTCCCCGTCCAGCCGATCCTGCTCGAAGGACAGCAGGAATACGCGATGTTTGTCGATCTCAAGAAGAGATATCACTGGGTGCTGGAACCCTTCCAGTACAAGTCTGAGGAACTGCTTATCGCTGACCTAAGCGACCGAGTCATTGCACCTGCCGAAGCGAAAGCGAAGGAGCAATCACCAAGTAGAGGTCGAACACAGTTCGTGTAGGTCCAACGAAGGATAGCTGGAGCTTCTCTGATGCGGCGCAACGGGCGCGAGATGACGAACGGGGAATCGAAACGAGGACGAAATCGGTGAATGTGGTCGGATCACGTAGGACGGCCGCCTGTCGCTTGCCGGAGCCGCAAGCACGGCGATTCGAATCAAAGAGGTGGAAGGAAGCGTCACCACCGCGAGAAGTCCCGCGCAGGCGCCCACGAGTTACCGGTAATGCAAACGCTCTTATTTGCCGAACTGCTCTATCTCCGAGAAGCGCTTCAACCCATCCGCATCTGTCGGGCCTTTTGAGTGACAGCCCATGCGAAAACGGTGACCGTCCGGGTCCTGTACATTCATTTCCCGGACACCCCAAGGCATATTGGTCGGTGGCTGGCGAATGACCGCGCCGCGGCTCTTATATTCCTCATGCAGCGCGTCCACATCATCCACAAAAATGGACATCCACATGCCAAGCTGCCCTTGCGCTCCTTCGCAGAAAAAAATCTCTACCTTGTCCCGGGTGACACAGCCGAATGTGGGTGGATCGCCCCAGTCCCACTTCTTGCGAAAGCCCAGCTTGTTGACGTAGTAGTCCATCGACACGGCAAAGTTCCTAACATTCAAAATAGGAATCACGCATTCAAATTCATTCATATAACGACTCCAGCTAGAAGCATGAGCTTAGCTCACCAAACCCACAAACTCTGGTCAGCTTTCATCCATATGCCGTTCCCGGCAATGGCACTTTCCGGAATTTGTCTGGCGCATTCAGCTGACCGCCGCCACTCTGCACCCAATTGCCCGTGAGTACCTGGCCATCCTCAGACAAAACCCCGCGATAGCTTGCACCTGCAGGAACTACTTTTGCCAAACCAAAATCAGGAATCGTGGCGTTTCCTCACTCCAGCGGCGCTATACTCCCAATTTCATCTTGACGGTATGAAGGATGCACAGCTGCCGGATACCTCCGAGGTTTTAACCAGCAACGCAACGCTTTTTCATTCCGCGGTGAGTTTGAACACCGTTCCGAAACCGGAAGCACCACCGGGAGAAGCACCTCCGCAGTATATGGTAGTGCCGTAGAGGTTTCCCGCTGCGTCCTGCACTAAACCCGCGTACGGATAAGCTCCGTCGGTCCCTCCGGCGAAGCTGTGCAGTACGGATTCCGCGCCGTTCGTGTCCACTTTGAATATAATTCCGGCGTTGAAAGCGCCTCCCCAGTAAGTAGTGCCGTAGAGGTTTCCCGCCTCATCTAAGACCAAGCCTGCGAATGGCTGCGCCCCGTCCCCCACTCCAGTGAAACTGTGCAGCACCGCGAGTCTGCCCGACTTACTCAGCTTAAAGACATTCCCTCCAATGCCACCTTGTGTGGTGCCGTAGAGGTTGCCTCTCTCATCCTGCACTAAGCCTGCGTAGGGATAAGCCCCGTCCGCCCCTCCAGTGAAGCTGTGCAGCACCGTCTTTTTACCCGACTTTTTCAGCTCGAAGACTGTCCCGTAGCGGGAGGTTTCTAGATTCAATGTCGTACCATAGAGCTTGCCTGCTTTGTCCAAGATGACACCTGATGGATTTGCGCCATCTGCACCTCCAGCAAAGGTGTACAGTACCGTCTCGTTCCCCATCATATCCAGTTGGAAGACGACACCGCACCCGAGCACGCACGAGCCGGAGCCGCCTCTGAAGGTGGTGCCATAGAGGCTGCCTCTCCCATCCTGCTCCAAAGCTGCACGGGGATTAGCGCCATCCGTGCCTCCAGTGAAGCTGTACAGCACTGTCTCGTTACCGCTGGTGTCCACCTTGAACACCGTCCCCTTTCCGTAGGTGCCGCCGTACTGGGTAGTCCCGTAGAGGTTACCCGCCTCATCGAGCACCAATCCTGCGAACGGATACTCCCCGTCCCCCGTGCCACTCACTTTGAAGCTGTACACCACAGTCTCCGTACCGCTGCTATCCAGCTCGAATACGCTTCCCTGTTGGTAACTACCGCCCTACTCGGTAGTCCCGTAGAGGAAGTTGATTCACCAGGGGGGCCAAATAGAAGTATCGCAGGGGGGCCGAATTAGGTTGACGAACGCAACTTCTCGAGGATATGAACTTGGTCGTATCAACGGGGGCATTTGGGAGGGCAAACGGCAAAGGTCGCCAAAGTCCTTCCGCACTTCATCAGCAGTGAAGTCAGGATTCTTGCCACAACCTTGCCACAATTTTCAGTTCGCAATTATCTCAACTTCGAGTATTCAGATTTGTCTTTAACGTCCAAACTTCTCAAAATCTCCCGCTCTGCAGCCGAAAAGTGGCTATACCGACCTGTCTCGATTTCCCGCTGCCGTGCAAACGGTGGCATCTCGCGCAAGGCTTGCATCGCTCTCCGCACTTCAGGGCGGACCTGCGGGTTTTGTTGCGTGCTGGAGTGTGCGACTTGGTAGTTGCTCGGCGTGGCGGTTATCCGGTCAATTGAGCGAATCGGACCACGCGACGTAATGGCGGCGACATTACTGGTCGTGTAGTTCGTGTTTGGAGTGCTCACCGGCTCTCTCCAAGGATTTGCTGGGTTGCTCCCGGATTTTGGGCTGGGATTCGGAGGCGGAGGGTCATCGTTCCCGTTGGGAGGACATGTGTATCCCGGAGGACAATCATACGGGTAGTAGTCAGGGTAGGGAGCGGAATATGAAGGGCTGTAGCCGTAGCCATACGGATATCCCCATCCCCAATACGGCCACCCAAAGCCAAAACCCCATCCCCAGCCCCATCCATAACCGTAGTGTGGATAGCCCCAATAGCCGCCGTGCCAACCGTGTCCACCGTAGTAGCCACCTCCGTGGTAACCGCCATAACCGCCGTGTCCACCGTAGTAGCCACCTCCGTGGTAACCGCCATAGCCACCGTGTCCACCGTAGTATCCACCTCCGTGGTAACCACCGTAGGAACGTCCGCCGCTGTAGCCATAGTGACCTCCCCCGCCACCATGGAAACCTCCTGCCGGGCCAGCGTGGAATCCGCCTCCACCGCCGCCATGAAATCCCCCGCCGCCACCATGACCACCGTGCTGGGCAAAGGTAGTCTGTGGCGAGAAGCCAAGCGCGACACATGCGACGATTGCGCAAAGAACATTTAGCAATGTGGATTTGTTCATTTCAGTTCCCTCCGTTGACCGTCCGCTTGACTCCTCGACCAATTACAATCTCTATACGCCAAGGGCCTAGCCGCCGCAAGTGCAGCCGCCACCCAGCGTATGACTCGGATAAGGCACTCGCTTCAGTTAGCCCCAGTGCGGCAACCCTCCAGACTCCAATCGTCCTGTGCCTCAACATACCTCAGCACGTACCGGTCGCCGCCCTCAACGCGCACCCGGAAATACGTCTCGCCCGGGGAATACCATCGGGCTTCCACTTCCACAATTTCCAACATCTGCCCACCTAGAGTCAGCCGGACGGGGCGTTCATTCGCCCGGTACCCTGCGTAGCACTCCACTTCCACTCTCTTCATGGCCAGCTTCTTTGCCCACTTGTCTTGGCGCATGGCCTTTCCAGCATTCCTCTTGATTTTATCCCCGAATGATGTGGCGCAGACTCCGATAAACGCATAGGACCGGACACGCAAAGTACGGAAATGCATTCCGAGGGAATGTTATTGCCATATATATGCCTATAGGCTATTATAAGTCTATGAAACGAACGGCTCTTTTCTTGAAGGAAGACCAACTCAAGAAACTACTGATTCTTTCCGACAGGACAGGCGCTCCGGTTGCCGAACTCATCCGACGTGCGATTGATAAGTACCTTCAGGAGAGAGCCAAGGAATTGAAGTAAACGGAGCGCCACGGTGTTAGTAGCACCGGGACGCCCCTAACCAAATGACCTATTAAGGAGGCCAAGATGGCTGTTAAAACGGTACCACCCTCAGCACTTCCCATAGAAGTTGAAATCAAGGAATCGAAACTGGTGAAAAAGAGAACTGTTCTCTACGCTCGCGTGAGCACTGGGGACCAGCATCCTGAAACGCAGCTTCTGAACTTACGCCAAATGGCCAAGCAGCGTGGATATGCAATCGTTCAAGAATATGTGGATACGATTTCAGGTTCCAAAGCGAAAAGACCCGGTCTCGACCGACTCTTGGACGATGCGCGTCGGCATCGGTTTGATGTTGTGCTTGTCGCTGCTTTCGACCGAATGGCGAGGAGCACGCGACACTTTTTAGAGTTACTGGACGAACTGAATCACCTCGGCAGCGAGATCGTCAGCTTCCGCGAAAACATCGACACTGGCGGCCCATTAGGTCGTGCCATGGTCGTAATCGTCGGAGCCATCGCTGAGCTGGAGCGCAGTTTAATCGTCGAACGAGTCAAGGCGGGAATGCGGCGAGCGAAATTGGAAGGCCGCAGGATAGGGCGTGCGCCACTTAACGTTGACCGGGCAGCTATTGTGCGAGACCGACTCGCCGGATTGAGCCTGACACAAGTGGCGAAGAAGCACCGGGTTTCCCGAGCTACCGTTTGCCGCCTAGTAAATGAATCTGGAAGATTGAATAAGACTAGCATGCCGCAAGAGAGAATAATTCCACTCGCTGAAGGAACCAATTTGCAGGCCGCCGTCTAATCCGCGAGTCACAATAGACTCGCTATGAGGCCCCAAGACTTATTTGGAAACCAGTTGGGGACTTAGAGGATTCCGAGAACAACGCCCTACATCCTTCACGGCGACGAGAAAGCCTTGGACGCCGCCTTACCTGAGAATTTGAAATTGGTCCCGCAGAAATAGCAGCAGAGAGTCGGGTCCGTGGCCTAGTACCAACATGGACGGTTTGCGCGTTCGTGGTCCACGGCTCGGAACTGTCCAATTTTGGACAGACACGAGTTCTGCAGAACGATATATTGAAGCGCAATCTACAGTTATTTTCACTGCAACCTCGGCCTGCGACATTCCTTGACCTGACCGTTAGCAATGTCGCAGGCCCCACTTTTCCAGTTGCGGCGTTACACGTACCACGGTGTTATACGCTGTTTTCCGTTCGCCCGGGCTTCGACTCAGGCGCCCCTTTATCAGTTTCGGCAGTGAAGTCAGGATTCTTGCCACAACCTTGCCACAGTTTCTTCAATCGGGAATTTCATAGCTGGCCGCATGAGGCCTGTTTTTCTTGTGGTCTTGATTGAGCAGGGCTTCAAGTCTCCTTGCACAGTCTTGTTCCCCAATTCTAGAACCGTGAATCCGATGTGGGCCGATAACGAACTTCTCTCTGCACTCATCGCAAGTGACAACGCCCCACAGCTCATGCTCTGGCGCATATACCGCAGATTGGCCCAACTTCACAGCCACAGAGCCGAGTGGCCCAGTCGTTTTGCGATAGGGTTTAAAGCTCATTGCCGTGAGCATAGCACGCACAATCGGGCTCAGGCTGTATCCCCCCCGTGAACTTTGTGGCCATGCCAGCATACGCATATTCGCAGACCACTGGGAAGCATACAAAGTCTTAGATGGTGGCCTGCCAAAAGTGATTTTTGGACAAGTCAAGACTTTTGGGAGTGTGAGACTAGGTTTTAACCCTCTTTATAAATGACCCAGCTAGAACACAGATGACGCTGGTCCGGTATTTCCTCAAGAAGTGTTTTTATGCCAAGTTCTGCGAATTTCTTCTGTGTCTCTTTGGCGGCGGCTTCATAATCCGCAGTCGCTCTTTCCGGGCTTTCAACCCAGTTGATTGCATCCGCGATGTCAACCATGTCTCTACCTGAAACGATGTCTGGTCCGACAAGAAGATATTTCTTCATGGATTGATGACTCCTCCACTCCGAGACTTCAGCCCCGCTACACACCCAGTATCGGGCAGTCCTGCGGTCAACGCCATGTAGTGACATATTTGCTTTTATGGCGCTGTCCACCAAAAGCTGGGCCGTTTCCCCCTTCGCGCTACTTCGCCACGACTGTGTATTCACCGGTGCAGGTGTACTCCAACCCGCCATCGGCGGTGCCAGTGGTCTTGCAGGTGCCCGACCCCTTAATGCCCTTCATCTTCCCAGTGCCGCCTGTAATCTGATACTTATTCTCGCCTGTCTGAAATGCGCTATCTCTTATCGACCCAGTGGCTTGGTAGGTGTAGAAAATCTTGTCACCGCTGTCAAACGTTTCGACATATACGCCCGAGACTTTACTGTGGTCTTCTGAAACTTCTCCGTGCTCAGAAAACACACCGTCTTTGCTCGCCGCGCCACCCACTTCTCCCTTCGTCGCGCATTTTCCTGACGCTAGGGTGAAGAGATGGCCGATTTGGTCGCCGGCAGCGATATTTTGCTGCACATCGGGCTTGCCGCACTTGCCAGACGAAGCGAATTTCGTTTGCGCAGGGGTCATCGCGGCGGCGAAGGCAAATACCGCAAAACCCCACAGAATCTTACATTTCATTTCTTAATCCTCCATATCGAAATTCCGGCTTTTGCGTCGGTATTGGGCTTGAAGCTCGTATGATGTTAATGCGATTCACAATTCCGCGTCTGTTCAACTTCGCACATCTCCAAAATCAAAGAACGACAGCCGTGTGTTGAGTACGGATGCTCTGCAAATTCTGGTCCTTTTCGAAAACATCGACACTGGTGGACCTTTAGGTCGTGCGATGGTGGTAATCGTGGGAGCCATTGCTGAGTTGGGGCGCAGTTTAATCGTCGAACGAGTTAAAGCGGGAATGCGACGAGCAAAATTGGAGGGACGCCAAATTGGGCGTAACCCGCTTAGCATCGACCGCGACCAAGTTGTCGAAGACCGCTGTTCCGGAATGTCGCTGACGCAAGTTGCCAAGAGGCACAGAATCTCAAGGGCCAGTGTATGCCGCTAGGTCAATGAATCTGAAAGACTCAAGAAAACTTGCGCGTCCCGCGTCGCATAATTGGACATCTTAGTACTGAAACCCATTTGTCCGGCTTCAGCGTTATAACCCTACCCATTCATACAGAACTGCTCTTTGCCATGGGCGCAGAATGCGAACGGCGTAGACCCGAACCCACAGACCGGGTACTTCTGAATCCAGCCACGGGCAAGGCAATGACAAGGCCAGCGCTTTATCGAAGAATGTTGGCACTAGGTAAGCGGGCAGGCGTCCAGAATGCCCATTCCCACCGATTCAGGGACACGCTGGCGGTCGATATGCTTAACCGTGAGAGGCACTACACTCCATTTGTGAAGGAATTGCGGGACCGCGTGCGGAACATCCTTGAGACTAGTACTGGTATCGAAGAAGCCGCTAAAATGCCTTCAGAGGCGCGCCAGAACCGGCACAGGAAGCCGAATTAACACCAAATCTTGAAAAGTAAAGCAAAACACCACAACGCTGGGCTGTGACTTCACTCATACCTAAATAAGTGGCGTGATTTCAGCATAAGGTTTTGCCAGAACCTTGCCACAATCGCTGACCGAGAAAACTTAACTGCTTTTTCTTCAAATACTTTATGGCGGATGAGCCTGTAAGCCGGATTCTGTTCGGTGCGCCACTTTGCAGCAGCGCTCCGCGACGATCATTCCTCTAGCCCCGGCCTCGCGACCGGGATCCAGCAACCTACCCGAGGGTTTATCCTCCGCTGCGGCTTGCGCCACTGCGAAGGGAGGGCGTTCGCTATCGCGAAGCACTCAACGAGCCGGGCCAGCTCTCCCCTCCTATTTGGTCTTGCACCACGCGGGGTTTGCCATGCCCCCGGCATTACTGCCGGGGCGGTGGGCTCTTACCCCACCTTTTCACCCTTACCAACATTGCGAACCATTCGAAGATGTCCTGAAGGTTTTCCTCCAGGCTATCACCGGGTTACGAATTGCTGGCGGTATTGTCTCTGTGGCACTTTCCATGACGCAGCCGTCTCCAGTCGCGTCCCCTGGCGTTACCAGGCGCATTGCCCTTCTCTGCTCGCGCAGAGTGGTGTCCGGACTTTCCTCCCGCCCGTCCCGCTTGCGCGTTCCTGGCCAGCGATCGTCCAGCTCACCCGCCAAGATAATTGTACCGCGATAACGAGCAAGAAATGCGGTCGCGTAAGCTATTGAGAAATATCTACGAGTTTTGCCTCTTGCTAGCGCATTTTGGGCGTAAGTAGTTTGCCGATCTTCTGACGATTCTGAAACAGTGCCATTGTGCGATACGCACCCCCCAATTCGACCGTCCGACCGCATGACCTGCCAGTCTTCGACTTCCTCCAAGGGGGATGACTCGGCACCCTTGGCTGGATTCATTCGGATCCTTTGGCACCTTTGCGAGTGAATGTTGAATTTTCTGCCTCGGCAGGAGTGCTTCTAAGCCCAAGTGTGTTCCGTCAAGCCGCGCTAAGTGAGTAATGGAAATTTGATTTAGGCCACGTCGATATTCTTCTCAACCCAGGAGAAAAAGCTCGGCAAACTACCTCTGGCTTGAACGGCTGACTCGACTAGCTCGAGCAAGTCGAAAGCCCCAGGACTCTGCTCGATTCCTTCACCTTCAGAGCGGAGCCACCGTCATCCGTAAACAAGGAACGCGATGGGAACTGCTAACTGTAACTCACTGCGGAATCCGCGCTGATGTTCGGGGTAGGAAAACACCGGTTGTAAATGAACCAAACAACTGGAGACGCTCCACTAGAAGCGCTATTGCTCAATGTATTCGCCGCAACACCATGCGGATCTTGGAAAGCTATTTTACTCCAACCAGCTTCTCGAACTCGGATTCGGTGAGGATTGCTACGCCGAGTTCTTTCGCCTTCTCGTACTTCGAACCTGGATCGGTTCCGACGACAACGTAGTCCGTCTTCTTGCTCACTGAGCCGCTCACTTTTCCGCCATGCTGCAAAACCAGTTCGCCCGCTTCTTCGCGGCTGCGATTCGCCAGCCCGCCTGTAAACACAAAGGACTTCCCCGCCAGCTTCTGACTCTTCACTTCCCGTTTTTCCGTCGTCGGCCGGACTCCGGCGTCACGGAGCTTTTTCACCAGCTTGCGATTCGCCGCCTCCGAGAAGAACTCCACAACGCTTTCCGCCACTTTTGGCCCAACTTCGTTCACATTCTCCAACTCTTCCGCCTTCGCTGCCGCCAGCTCTTCCAGCGTCGAAAACTGTTCCGCCAGCAATTGACCGGTGCGCTCCCCTACGAACCGCATTCCCAACGCATAGATCAGGCGCGACAACGGATTTTTCTTGCTCGCCTGGATCTCCTCCACCAAGTTCTGCGCCGATTTTTCCGCCATGCGCTCCAGCTCCGCAACCGCATCCACCTTTAGCGCGTACAAATCCGCCACGTCCCTCACCAGTTTCTGCTCCACCAACTGGTCTACGATTTTTTCGCCCAGCCCGTCGATATTCATCGCGTGCCGCGACGCGAAATGTTGCAGCGACTCTTTCAGCTTGGCCGGGCACGCCGCGTTTACGCAGCGGAAGGCCACTTCTCCTTCCGCCTTGTGAATGGTGCTGCCGCACACCGGGCAGTTTTTGGGCATGTGGAACGCTTTGCGCGGCTTTCCTTCCTTCGCCACTTTCAAGACGTGCGGAATCACTTCACCGGCGCGCTCGATAAGCACGGTATCGCCGATCTGCAGTCCCAGCCGTTCGATCTCGTCCATATTGTGCAGTGTGGAGCGGCTCACCGTAACACCACCCACTGGCACCGGCTCCAGCACCGCCACGGGCGTCAGCGTTCCCGTACGCCCCACCTGCACGATGATGTCGTTCACCACCGTGGTTTCCTGCCGCGCCGGATACTTGTAGGCAATGGCCCAGCGAGGGGCCTTCGATGTAAAACCTAGCTCAATCTGCAGGGCCGTGGAGTTGACCTTGATCACCACGCCATCGATCTCGTACGGCAGCTTTTCCCGCTTTTCGTCCCAATCCTTGCAATACCCGATCACTTTCTCGACGCCTGCGCACAACCTCCAGTCGTCCGACGCGCGAAACCGCAATTGCCTCAATACCTGCAAGGATTCCGAATGTTTCGGATAGGGCACTTTGCCGTCAACAAACAGGTAGTAGGCAAAGAAATCGAGCTTTCGCTGCGCGGTAATCGCCGGATCCAGCACGCGCACCGCTCCCGCCGCCGAATTCCGCGCGTTCACGAAAATCTTTCCACCGATCTCTTCCTGCTGGCGGTTCAGCGCCTCAAACGCCTTCCGCGTCATCAGGATTTCTCCGCGTACCTCGAAGGACGCCGGCAGTTTCGTTTTTTCCAGCGCCGCCGCATGCACGCTGAGCGGAATCGAGCGAATCGTTCTTACGTTCGGGGTTACCTCTTCGCCCGTGGTGCCGTCGCCGCGCGTCACGCCCCGCACCAGCACGCCATTTTCGTACTGCAGCGAGATGCTCAACCCGTCGAATTTGTGTTCGGCGATGTACTCGATATCTTCGCGACCCGTTCCCTCGCGAACGCGGCGATCCCAGTCGCGCAGCGCGTCGTAACTGAAGGCATTGTCCAGGCTGAGCATCGCCCGCGCATGCCGCACCGTCTGGAAACCCTCGCGGGGAGCGCCACCCACGCGCACCGTGGGCGAATCCGTCGTCACCAGATCGGGGTGCGCTGCCTCCAACTCCTTCAGCCGATTCATCAGCTTGTCAAACGCCGCGTCGGAGATTTTCGGCTCGTCGGCCACGTAATAAAAGTACTCGTGGCGTCGGATTTCTTCACGCAACTGTTCCGCCTCTTTTCTCAACGCTCCGTTCGCCTTCTTCGCCGCCTTCGCCATCGCGCTACTCTCCACGGTCTGCAAATCGCAACGTATTATACGCGACTGCCAATCTTCCAGCGACGGGCACGAGCGTTCGGCCAAAACCCCAGAACGACAAGTGGCCTGCGCTTTCATTCTTCGAGAGCGCAGGCCACCGCAGACAAACTTCAATCGGAATTTTACTTACTTCCGGACGTTCCAGTGACTGCTGGAGCCGACTTGATGGCCAGTTCCGTGGTCGCCGTTCGAGGCACAGAGAATGTATAGACGTATTCCCTGGTTTCAATCTTCGTCAGGTAATACGTGTCTCCGACTCGATCCAATCGGAATCCCGGTGTGCTAATAGGGTTAGTATCGACAGCCGTCGGCAGCAGCAGTACTGTCGCTCGGTTGTCGTAGCTGCTCAACTCCACTCCTGTTGATGCGTGCTCCGAAATCCGGCTCACGATATAGCGCCCTGCAGGAAACGTCTTACCGCTCGCGACAAAATCGTGCGGCAGATTTACCGCCACCTGATTTCCAACTTGGGCTCGGGCACCCGCGCTTAACACCGCGAGACCAACGGCCGCGAGAACAATTCTTAAATAGTGTTTTTTCATTTTTGCTCCTTTGCAACGTTTGGGTTCCCGTTGCTGATTCGTGCGGTGCATCTCCGGTCGGTCCCCGGAGCCGCTCCCGGCACTCCTTCAACAATCTTCCTCAAAACGTCTTCTACTGGTGAGATGGCTCGCTGCAGGCAAAGTTGCAGGGTTCTGTTGTAAACAATTTCACTGACACATAAACATCCCGGAGACATCTTGAAGCCTTTTCTCTTTTCGCTCATCCCATGCTGTGCTGCTTGTCGGGTAGACGTATACACCGATCTAACTTTCGCTCTTCTCCGAACTCCACTGCGAAACGACTCTCCGCCATCATGCCGTCGGCGCGTCATCACCGCGCTTGGGCGCTTCTTCCATTCACCACCACGTACCCTTGTTCCTATACAATGTTGCGGGCCGCGCCTGGCGAACCTATGTCCACCGACTTCCACAACGCGCTCGTAATCCACAATCCCAATGCCGGCTCGGGCGGCAAGGCCCGACGGCGACTCTTGGATGAGGCCCGGCGCATTCTTTCCGCAAAAGGGATCGAAGCGGATCTCGTGGAAACCACCGGCCCGGGCCACGCGACGGAAATCGCAGAGAAAGCCACGCGCGATCGCCGTCAGCTTGTGATTGCCTGCGGCGGCGATGGGACGCTCAATGAAGTCGTAAACGGCCTGGCAGCTTCTCAAAATGGACAGCACGTCCCTCTTGCCGTTCTTCCTGCCGGCACCGCCAACATTCTCGCGAAGGAATTGAATCTCCCCTGGGACATCCTTCAGGCCGCGGAAGCATTACCCGCGGGAGAGGTTCGCGCTATCGCGCTTGGCCTGGCTACTCCTCTGGAACATCCCAGTAAGAAGCGCTACTTCCTGAGTGTCGCGGGCGCAGGCCCCGACGGCATGATCGTGTATTCCATCGATCTCGGCTTGAAAGCGCGCGTCGGGCTTTTGGCCTACTGGTGGCAGGGCGCTCGGCAAGTGCTGCGCTACACATTTCCCCGCTTTCGCATTCGCAGCGGCGATCTTCAGGTGGAAGGAACGCTGGCCATCGTCGGCCGCACCAAGCACTATGGCGGGCCTTTCAAAATCACGGATCGCGCCAGCCTGTTCGAGAACAGATTTGAAGTTCTGGCCGTAACCACGCAGAGCGGGCTGCGCTATCTGAGCTATTTGCCGACGTTGTGGATGGGCAAGCTACGGAAAGAGCGTGGCGTGTACTTCTGGAAGGCCGATACCGTGGTGTGCGAGCCGCTGGATGGCAAACCCGTCTACGCGCAACTGGACGGCGAAGCGTACCTCCGGCTTCCCGTGGAGTTTTCCATCGTCCCGCAAGCCTTACGATTGCTGGTTCCGCGAGAGGCCGTCGCGGCGAACGGAGAACCTGCTTCCCTCTGACTATGGACATTCCCACTCACGCGCTCACGTCTTTCGCCCTGGCTCGAGGATTTTTCCCGCGTCGCGGGTCGCCGGTTGTTGCGGGAATGCTGATCGCAGGCACAATCGCGGATGTCGATCAGATTAGCGTGGTCTTCGGGCCTGCTGCCTACCTGGCAGCTTATCGCACCTGGACGCACTCCCTTCTGGCGACTTTTGTAATCGCGGGCATTGCCGCCGCCATCGTAGTCTTCCTCGATAAAGCAAAGAAGCCTCGCCTATTCACGATTCTTGCAGTATCCTTTGCCGCCGCTGCCATTCATATCGTTCTGGACCTTTTTCAATCCGCCGGCGAAACGCTCCTGTGGCCCTTCCGGTCCACACGCTTCGCTGCGGATTACCTTCCCGGCATCGATCCATGGATTCTGGTGTTCTTGCTCGCCGGGATTCTGCTTCCCGAGCTCTTCCTCCTGGTCGGTTCAGAAATCGGTGCGAAAGACAAAGCGCCGCGTGGCCGCAAAGGAGCGCTTGTCGCTCTCGCCATAATCGCGGCGTACATCAGCGCGCGGGGCATCTTTCATGGCGAAGCCACAGGAGCGCTCGATGCGCGCTCTTATCGCGGTGAATCTCCAAGAAGGGTCGGCGCTTTTCCCGACACGCTATCTCTTTTCACCTGGCACGGCATCGCCGAAACGCAATCCTTCCTTTGCGTGGCGGATGTTCCGGTCCGCTCCGGGGCCCAATTCGATGCCGAGGCCGCCATCTGCCAGCACAAGCCCGAGTATTCGCCGGCGCTGGAGATGGCGCAAAAGACGGCGGTCGCCCAAATATTTCTGCAGTCGGCGCGATTTCCCCGCGCCACGGTGGAAAAAACGCAGGACGGATACGAAGTGGTGATTCGGTCGCTCCGCGACGTCGTGGAGCAGGAGACCAGCCGCAGCGTTGCCGCTCGCATCGTACTGGATGCAAAACCGAAGGTCTTCAACGAGGAACTTGTATGGGCCAATCAGTTACGTGTGCACTGAAGAGGCGCCGCTAGCTTGCTGCAGGATGGTGGTGCCGACTGCGCAAAATAAGCCGCGAGGCCGCGTAGCTTGAGAGCACAAACACGATCACACCGATGGTTATCTCAAGTTTATGGTCTTTCAGATAAGGCAAGGTGTTATTCCCGAAGCGAATCGCCAGGTAGCCGATCCCGAAATAACGAATTGCCCGCGCTAGTGAAATCGCGGAAACGAAACTCACCAGCGGCACTTCAAAAACACCAGCGGCGAACACAAAGACCTTGAATGGCGTCGGCGGCGGCAGCAACGCGGCAACCAGCATTCCGAGAAATCCGTTCCGCTCCACCCGATGCCGGATCGCATGAGCCCGGTCCCCCGCCTTGCGGTGAAAAAACGCTTCGCCACCTTTTCTCGCAATGAAGTAGAGCAGCACACAGCCCAGCACGGAACCAAGTCCGGCCATGAACGCATACAGGGGCATGCGATATGGATGCTGAATCGACAGTTCAATAAGAAGGAGATCGTTGATCACGGGAAATGTCAGTACCGACGAGTCGAGAAAAGAGATCAGGAAAAGGCCCGGAGCGCCGAGGACACCGGCGAACACAACGATCTTCTGCTTCCAGGCGCTCAGCTGGCTTGTCAAAGGACGGCTCCAAGCTAAAAGTGAATTCGGACTTCCGAATTACAGCAGCGTTTCGATGGCTTCCACAATGACATCGTAAATGTGATGCAACTCTTCCGGCTCTATCACGTACGGCGGAAGCACATACACGACATTTCCTAATGGCCGCAAGAGCACTCCCCGCTCCAGAAAGAATCCGTACAATTTCGGACGCATTGCCGAGAGATACCCGGCGTCATCCGTGCGCAATTCCAAGGCGCCAATTGTACCAAGCTGCCTGGTCTCGCCGACCTGATGCATTTCGTTCAAGTGCTTCAAGCGCATCGCGTGGATGCGCGCGATGGTGGCGATCCTGTCAAAGACCGGTTCATCATCGAAGATCTGCAAATTGGCAACCGCGGCCGCGCAGGCCAGGGCGTTCCCCGTGTAGGAATGCCCGTGATAGAAAGTGTGCAACCGGTTCTCGCTGCGGAAGGCAGATTCCACGCGATCGTTGCAGAGCGTCACTCCCATGGGAAGGAATCCCCCGGTAAGGCCTTTGGAGATGCACATCAGGTCGGGCACTACGTTGGCCAAATCGCAGGCGAACATTTTTCCGGTGCGACCGAAACCTGTCAGCACTTCATCGGCGATCAGCAACACGTCGTGCTGGGTGCACAAGGCGCGAACCTTCTGCAGAAATTCCACAGGATGGATAATCATCCCGCCCGCTCCTTGCAGCAACGGTTCGACTATGAGCGCGGCAATTTGGTCACTGCGATCGTTCAGCAATCCTTCGAGTTGCTGCACACACTCGATATGGCAACTGTCGCGTTTCAAGCCGACTGGACAGCGGTAGCAATAGGCGGAGTGGACGCGATGGACGGGGTAACGCATGGATTGAAACGGATCGGTAAACGGTGACTCGTCGCTGACGGACATGGCTCCCGCAGTATCGCCGTGATACCCGTGGGCCAAGGCCACAATTTCGCGCTTCTGCGGGCGCGCGGTGTTTCCAAAATGCTGCAGCGCCAGTTTCAGCGCCACTTCCACGGCAGTGGAACCGTCGTCGGAAAAGAACATGTGCGTAAGCTGCGCCGGCAACCACTTGCGCAGCCGCTCGGCAAGCTGCTCCGCCGCCTCGTGAGAAAAACCTGCCAGGATTACCTGTTCGAGTTTGCGGGCCTGCTCGGCAATCGCCGTGGCAATACGTGGATTGGCATGGCCGTGCAGATTTACCCACCAGGAGGAAATCGCGTCGATTATCTTGCGCCCGTCAGCGGTGTAGAGGAACACGCCCTCAGCGCGCACGACGCGAATTGGGGGCGGATCGAGGACACGATTCGTGAAAGGGTGCCAGATTTGAAGCGGTGAACTCATTGCGCGAATGCGGAACGGTCGAAGTGATTTAGGAACACCTGCATGAGAGCGGTGCGATGAAGATTGGGAAGTTTCGGGATCTCCCCGATGACGCGAACATGGCCAAATTTTTCAATGGTGTCGCGGTTCTCGCGGTTTTGATCGCCGATCAGGACTACGCCATGCACCGGCAATTCGGCGGCGTGCAGCGCGGCCAGCGTCAGTAGCGTGTGATTGATCGTGCCGAGGCCGCTGCGTGCCGCAAGGATCACCGGCAACTTGAATTTGACCATCATGTCGAGCATGAACTGCTTGGGATTGATGGGCACCAACACGCCGCCGGCGCCTTCAACGATTAGCCAGTCGTTGACCAGGCTGGTAGGCAAATTCACTTTCCCCAGATCGATTTCCACGCCGGCCCAGCGAGCCGCGAGGTCTGGCGAAACCGGTGGCACGAACTTATAGACTTCGTCGAGAGTGCGGTCGGTGCCGATGCCCGCGAGGCGCATAACCGTGACACGATCGGAGCCTTCCAGAGTGCCCGTTTGAATCGGTTTCCAGTACACCGCGTCAAGAGCGGCACACAGCAGCGCCGAAAGCGTTGTCTTGCCGACTCCTGTGTCCGTGCCGGTGATGAAGAATTGGCGTCTCATGCGCGTTTTGCCACCGCAATGGTAGCCTGCCGGAAACGCCACGCCACCAGGGATTTCACCAATCGATTTAATTCCGCTTCAGGGATCCTGCTGGTCAGAGACAGTCGCAAGCGCGCGCTCCCCTCCGGCACGGTGGGCGGTCGGATCGCCCGGACAGCAAAACCATCACGCTGCAGAAAATCGGCGGCGTCCAGCGTTTCGGCGATATTTCCCAGAACCACCGGAACGATCTGACTCGCCGAGCCTGCGGTTTTGAATCCTTCGGCGCGAAGAGCCGCAGCGAGTCGAGCGGAGCGTTGCAGCAGTTCCTTCCGTTCGAGATCCATGGTAGCTGCAAGCTTCAAGGCCGCCCCAATCTGCCGCGCGAAATAGGGCGGCAGCGCCGTAGTGAAAACGAATGTCCGCGCATGGTTCACGAGGTATTCCTTCAACACCGCAGGCCCGCAGACGAATCCGCCAGCTGAGCCCAGAGCTTTGCCGCAGGTGTGAATGATCGCCAGCACCTGCTCGACAATCCCCGCAGCTGCCGCCAAGCCGCGCCCACCGGGTCCATGGACGGCGGTCGCATGCGCTTCATCGACGATGAGCGCTGCACCATATTTTTCGGCTAAGGCGGCCATTTGGCCCAACGGGGCAACATCGCCATCCATGCTGAAGACGCTCTCCGTAACAATCACTCGGCGCCACGGCGCTCCCGCATCCTGGCCCAGTGCACTCTCCAGAGCCTGCAGGTCCAGGTGGGGATAGATGACTTTCCTGGCACCGGACAATCGTATTCCGTCAATCAGACTGGCATGGTTCAATACGTCGGAATAGATGACGTCATCTTTGCCAACCAAAGACGCGAGCAGACCCATGTTGGCCGCGTAACCCGAACTGAAGAACAGCGCCGCTTCCGTTCCGACGAATTTTGCAAACTGCTCTTCCAACGCCCGCCAGTCCTCGGCTTGCCCGGAGAGCAAACGCGAGCCAGTTCCTCCGACCCGCGTGGCCGTACCGATCGATTCCGCAAGCGATTCGCGCAATGCCGGATGTTCCGCCAGCCCAAGATAATCATTCGAGCAGAAGTTTACACCGTGAATCTCGGCGAGGGTCCGGCAGAGATTTTGTGCTTCCAGAGCCCGCAAGTCTTTGCGCAGCCCGGCTTTCCACGTAGATAGAACGTCAGACGACATGAGGCTCCAGCGGCTTCATACCCAGGCTTTCTAATAGTTGTTGGTCATCATCGGGCCCGGGATTCGGCGTGGTTAGCAATTTTTCGCCTACAAAAATGGAGTTAGCTCCAGCAACAAAACAGAGCGTTACGGCCTCCGGCGACAGCTGTTTCCTTCCCGCCGCCAACCGAACGCGCGAGGCAGGCATAATGATTCTTGCCGTGGCGATAGCGCGGACCATCTCCAGCGGATTTAGGGCGGGCAGAGTGGCAAGTGGCGTACCTTCCACGCGCACCAGCATGTTGATGGGCACGCTTTCCGGGTGCGGCTTCAATGTGGCCAGTTGTTGAAGCAGACCGACGCGATCGCTTTCCGTCTCACCCATTCCTAGAATGCCCCCGCAGCAAACGGTAATGCCCGCTTTGCGAACGGCCGCCAGCGTGCGCAGGCGCTCATCGTATACGCGCGTGGTTATGATGGAGCCGTAGAACTCGGGTGAGGTGTCCAGATTGTGGTTGTACGCGGTAAGGCCCGCACCCTTCAGCTGCACGGCTTGCTCTTCGGTCAACATCCCGAGGGTGCAACAAACTTCCAGGCCAAGCGCAGATACCCCCTTCACCATTTCCAGAACCTTGTCGAAATCTCTGCCCTGAGGAGCCTCTCGCCAAGCTGCTCCCATGCACATACGCGTGATGCCGCGCGAGGCCGCATCGCGTGCCACCCCGATGACGTGCTGAGGGTCCAACAGCCCCTCGCGTTCGACCTGCGCATCATAATGGGCGCTTTGCGGACAGTAGGCGCAGTCTTCCGGACACCCCCCGGTTTTGATGGAAATCAATTGACAGGTCTGAACGCGATCGGCGACATGGAACCTGCGGTGCACGGTCTGGGCGCGATAAACCAATTCGGGAAGCGGGGTGCGGTAAATCGCTTCCACTTCGTCTTTTTTCCAGTCGTGCTTGAGCCGGGTGTCCATTTGCTGGGCCGGTGCCAATTCGGTCGATTCAATGGTCATTTCGCGTTTCGCCTGGTCAGGGTCTGAGATGCGTATTAGTAGTAGCCCTTCATACTATCACTGGAATTCCAATCAAACCATTTCACGGGTGTGGTTTTCAGGGAAAGTGGCAATTCCCGAAATGGGACATGGTCGGGAAACTCTGACGAGGCTTCCATTTCAAATCGTTTGACCGACCATTGGCGAGATGTTATAAATCAATGTTTCGAGTTGCCCATCCGCTGGCACAGAGGGTAGTACGGGGTGGTTCGGATCCGCAAAGGTCCGACGGTGCCGCAAGGGCGTTGAACAGCTCCCGTCTAGTCAAACCCACGGGATTCTCCTCGGAGGCTGGAGGAGTGTTCTGCCCACGGTGGTGAGTGCCTTCGTTTTTCCGTTCACTTCGCTCTGGGTTGCACCGGAAGTGTGTGGATAAGTTCGAAGGGGAGCCAAACAACCAGTTCGTTGTGCGCTCAGCCCCCGCGATTGAATTGACTCATTCTGGAGGAACTTTCATGCGTACCTGGCTGGCCTCGGTGTGCTCCACCGACGGTCGCTTCATTTCAAGGATTTCTGCTGCGGTCATCTTGCTTCTACTGAGCGGAGCCTCACTGCTTGCGCGTCCGGCGGAAGAAGCCGAAGGAGGCGAAGCAAGCCTCAAGCTCCCGGATCTCTCACAAGTAACCTTCCTGGGCTTTAATGGTCACAAGTTGCTGCTGTTCGGCATCCTGATTTGTGTTTTCGGCCTGCTCTTTGGAATGACGATTTTCACGCGACTGAAGAATCTGCCCGTGCATCGCTCGATGCGGGAAATTTCTGAGCTGATCTATGAGACCTGCAAGACGTATCTCCTGACGCAGGGCAAGTTTCTTCTTCTCTTGTGGGTCTTTATTGCCATCGTCATCGTGCTGTACTTCGGCATGCTCGCTCCGGTGCCGGGGAAACCCATTATGACGACGCTTCCCATCATCCTGTTTTTCAGCCTGGTTGGCATGGGCGGAAGCTTTGCGGTGGCCTGGTTCGGCATTCGCGTCAATACATTCGCCAATTCGCGGACTGCGTTTGCGGGATTGCGTGGGTTGCCCTACGACATTAACCACATTCCTCTGGAAGCCGGTATGAGCGTCGGCATGATGCTGATCAGCGTGGAGCTTCTGATGATGCTGATCATTTTGTTGTTTATTCCGGGGGATTATGCCGGCCCGTGCTTCATCGGATTTGCGATTGGCGAATCGCTGGGGGCAGCGGCGCTGCGCATCGCGGGCGGTATTTTCACGAAGATTGCCGACATCGGCTCTGACCTGATGAAGATCGTTTTCAAGATCAAGGAAGACGACGCGCGTAACCCCGGCGTGATTGCAGACTGCACAGGCGACAATGCGGGCGACTCTGTGGGACCCACGGCGGATGGATTCGAAACGTATGGAGTGACGGGCGTCGCGCTGATCACTTTCATCCTGCTGGCGGTTAAAGATCCCACGGTGCAGGTGCAATTGCTGGTGTGGATCTTCGTGATGCGCATCATCATGCTGGTAGCCAGCGCGGCAGCGTATTTCATCAACACCGCGGTATCTAAAGCGCGTTTCGGCAAGGCCAGGGACATGAATTTTGAGGCGCCACTTACGTCTCTGGTGTGGATTACCTCATTCGTTTCGATTGCTCTGACCTACCTGGTTTCTTCGGTAATTATTCCGACCATCGCAGGCGACGCGACGCAATGGTGGAAGCTGGCGACGATCATTTCCTGCGGTACGCTGGCCGGCGCGGTGATCCCGGAGTTGGTAAAGGTGTTCACCTCTACAGAATCGCGCCACGTGAAGGAAGTAGTCGCGTCGGCACAGGAAGGCGGCGCATCACTCGGCATTCTATCCGGATTCGTGGCGGGAAATTTCTCGGCCTACTACCTGGGATTGGCAATGGTCAGCTTAATGACGGTCGGTTATCTGATCTCAAACCTGGGATTGAGCGGTTTGATGGTGGCAGCGCCGGTGTTCGCCTTCGGGCTGGTGGCGTTCGGGTTTCTGGGCATGGGCCCGGTAACAATCGCGGTCGATTCGTACGGGCCGGTGACCGACAATGCGCAATCGGTGTACGAATTGTCCATGATTGAGCAGCTTCCGAACATTAAACAGGAACTGAAAAAGGAGTACAACATCGACGTAGATTTCGAACGCGCTAAGCACTTGCTGGAAGCGAACGACGGCGCGGGGAACACCTTCAAAGCAACCGCCAAGCCCGTACTGATTGGTACGGCGGTTGTAGGCGCGACGACCATGATCTTCTCGATCATCATGGCGCTGACGAAGGGACTGACTACGAACGTCAACAACCTCTCGCTGCTCCACGCACCCTTTGTTCTGGGGCTGATTACCGGCGGCGCGATGATCTACTGGTTCACGGGCGCTTCCACGCAGGCAGTAACAACGGGCGCGTACCGAGCGGTGGAATTCATCAAGGCGCATATCAAGCTGGAAAGTGCCGAGAAGGCGAGCGTGGCGGACTCCAAGAAAGTGGTTCAGATCTGCACGCAGTATGCACAGAAAGGCATGCTGAATATTTTCATCGCCGTGTTCTTCGCCACGCTTTCGTTCGCGTTCGTCGAGCCATTCTTTTTCATCGGCTACCTGATTTCCATCGCGATCTTCGGCTTGTACCAGGCGATCTTCATGGCCGACGCGGGTGGCGCATGGGATAACGCGAAAAAAATCGTGGAAGTGGAGATGAAACAAAAAGGCACGCCGCTGCACGACGCCACAGTGATCGGCGATACGGTAGGCGATCCTTTTAAGGATACGTCATCGGTGGCGCTGAACCCGGTGATCAAGTTCACCACGCTGTTCGGCCTGCTGGCCGTCGAGCTGGCCGTGCAACTGACCGCTACCGAGGGAGCAATGCTTACACACATTCTGGCGGCCGTGTTCTTCCTGATTTCGTTCACATTCGTGTACCGTTCGTTTTATAGCATGCGTATCCGTGGGTCGGCTGCGAATTAGCTATCATTTGTGGAAAAGCCAGGCGCCCCATCGGAATTGAGGCGCCTTCTTTTTTGGAGTGCGGCGGCGAAGTGTTAGAATCCGGTCCGTGTTTCGATCGAGGAGCCAATGACAAAACAGATGAATTTGCAGATTGCAGCGCTTGCGGCGCTAGTGGCGATGGCTATTCCTTCGGTAGCGTTGGGACAGGCGCCCATGAAATGGAAGATCCACGATCTGGACCGGCCACTCCCGCCGGTCGTTAATCCGGGAACGCCGAGTACGCAGGAAACTCCAGGGAAAGCGCCCTCGGATGCGGTGGTGCTTTTCGACGGGAAAGACTTGTCGAACTGGCTGCAGGACGATGGAGGCCCGGCGAAATGGAAAGTAGAAGACGGTTATGCGGAAGTGGTGGCGAAAACGGGAGGGATTCATACGAAGCAGCCGTTCGGGGATTGCCAATTACACGTCGAGTTCGCCGAACCCGTGCCGGCCCATGGCGAGAGCCAGGAACGCGGGAACAGCGGCGTCTTCCTGATGGGCTTGTATGAAGTGCAGGTCCTGGATTCCTATGAAAACAAGACCTATGCCGACGGTCAGGCGGGCGCGCTCTACGGGCAATATCCGCCATTGGTGAACGCGTCGCTGCCACCGGGGCGTTGGCAAACGTATACGATCGTGTTCCACGGACCGCGGTTCGACAAATCGGGGAAACTGCTACACCCAGCGCGCGTCACGGTCTTTCACAACGGGATATTAGTGCAGGACAATGTGGAATTGACCGGGCCAACGGCGCATGGCGAGCGGCCGCCTTACAAGGTAACCCCGGAGAAATTGCCGGTGGGCTTGCAGGATCATGGAATGCCGGTGCGGTACCGGAATATCTGGATACGGGAACTGAATGACTAGATCGCCGGCGCGATTAAGAGCGCATCAGCTGCAGGAACGTTGCGGGATTATTGTCGAAGCCGGGGAACACCGCGTTCAGTTGCTTCACGCCATTATGTTTGGCCAGAACTTCTGAGACGACCGTGCGGAAATCCGTGGTGAGTACCAGGTCGCGTCCTTCATTCAATTGCTGATTCTCCAGCCCGGGCCACCTGCCGTAGACGCGGCCACCTTTCACGTCGCCACCCATCAAGAACATGCAGTTGGCGTGGCCATGGTCGGTGCCGCGATTGCCGTTCTCTTTCGCGGTGCGGCCAAATTCGCTCATGGTCAGGACAACGACGTCGGCCATGCGATCGCCCAGGTCCTGATGAAACGCAGCGAGGGACTGGGCCAAATCCTTCAGTAAGTTTGACAATTGACCCTGCACTCCACCTTCGTTCACATGGTTGTCCCAACCGCCGCAGTCGACGAAGACAACTTCTGTGCCGATTTTCGCTTTGAGCATGACGCCGATCTGCTGCAAGCGCTGGCCCAGCGGACTTTTTGGATAATCGGCGCCATTTTCCGGCGGGTACTTACTCATATCGACCTTCTTGAGAAGGTCGATGGCTTCAAAGGTCTCCGCACCTGTACCGTGCAGGGCATGATCCACCGATTGCGCGTACATCGCCTCAAATCCACCTTCCACCACATTGGCCATCGCGGCGGATTGCGGCTGCACCTTGAATTGACGCAAATCCGGCAAGGCAATCGCGCCTGTACTTCCGCGCAGCATTCGAGGCAAATTCGGACCCATGGCCACAGCGCGAAATGGCGAAGCGTTCTGTTCAGGAATCGTTCCAATCGCGCGGTCCAACCATCCGTCTTCGGTGGCTTTCACGCCGGGTGTACCGGATTCCATATAATCCTGGGCATCGAAATGCGAGCGGGTGGGATCGGGAGAACCGGCGGCGTGCACAATCGCGAGTTGGTTATGCTGAAACATGGGAATCAGCGGGGCCAGACTCGGGTGGAGTCCAAAGAATCCGTCCAGATCCACCGCGGCATCGCTGCCACCGCGTTTGGGCTGCGGAATCGCAATCGTCGGGCGCATGCGGTAGTAGTTGGGCTCGGCGAACGGTACGACGATATTCAATCCATCGGCTGCGCCGCGCTGGAAGAGTACGACGAGTTGCTTCTTCCCTTCCGCCGGAGTCGATGCGATGGCCCGCTGCAGGAAAGCTGGAACGGTGCTGAGGCCGACCATGGCGACGCCACCCTGCTTCATGAGATATCGCCGGGAGAACTTCGCTGGCCTCCTTCCTTCGCAGCATTGATTGGTCATGGAGACTCCTTTGGAAGACGAGAGCAAACGCTCGCACTCGGAAATTAACGGCGCTGAAACTCCGGCGCGCCAAGGACCAGTCCGGAGACAACTCCGAGGTCGACTTGCTTCACCGGGTGGTCCAATTTCGCCTGAACGACCTGCGGGTTCTCTAGCTGTTTCTCCAGCGTGTCGACGGTCGAGGGCGCGGCTTGGCCGCCGAGAAACACCTGCACGGCACGGTCGAGGGCGGCCTTCGGATCTTCGCCGGAGTCGCTTCCCAGGACCGCAGGCACATCACTTCGCGAGCCGCGCACTTTATTGCCGGCCAGCGCCAATGAGAAATTCAGCCGGCTCAAGAGTGCGCCCGTGTTCACCCAAGTTTCCGCCTTGTCTGAATAACCCGTCGGAGGCTGGCACTGGTAGAGAGGTTCTCCGATGCGTCCGACCCACTGGACCAGGGGCATGGGAGTATCTACGTCGGTTCCGAGAGCGCGCACGGAACTTACGACTAGTTCATATGGTGTCTTTACTTTTGCACGGTAGGCCTCGCGCGACCAGAATTCGGGCGAATAGATCATGGTGCGCATGACTTCTCGTATGTCGCCGTCGCTTTTCTGGTAGGTCTTGGTCATGCGGGCAACGAGAGCAGACGGAGGATTGTCGGAGACGAAGCGCCGCGCCAGTTTCGTGGAGATAAATTTCGCGGTGTTCGGATTCTTTGCGAGGAGTTCAATCACCTGCTCGCCATCCTTGATGCCGCCGGAATGAATCTTCTTGCCCAGGACGACTTTCACATCGGGATCGTGGAGTTTTTCGTCAAACTTGAAGACGGCAATCTCACGCGGCTTTTCGATGGTCCAGCCGGTGAAACACCGTGCGATCTCCGTGACATCATTTTGCGTGTAGCCGCCGTCGACGCCCAGGGTGTGCAGCTCCATCAATTCGCGGCCGTAATTTTCATTCAGACCACGCTGCTGTTTTTTGCCGTTCTGCGGATTCGCCGGCGGCCACCCAGGCGGGCGCCTGCTGCGGCTGGCCCCCGCTCGCTGCAATTGGCGCGTGGCGCGCTGTTCAGCGAGCCGCTGAGCAGCTTTGGGATCCGCGCTGAGATAATTGTCGAGATAGAACAGCATGGCGGGGCTTTTGGCCGTGGCCGAGACTAGATCTTTGAATTTGCCCAGAGCGTGCGGCTGAATGACGTCCCGCTCGTAGGACGTCAAATACCATTTCACTTCGCCTTTGCCGGCATACACGTTGAAATGGTTGAACCAGAAATCATCCATCATCTGCAGGAGCTGGCGCTCACTATAGATCGCGCGCGTTATTTTGGCCATCGCCAGTTCTTCCACGACGCGCTGCGGCCGCTTGCTGTCGTCGGAAATTGCAGGTGGCACGGCATTGGGATCCACGCTCAAGGCATCTTTTTTACCCGCCCCGCGTGTAGGCGGATTCAACTTCATCGGTGAGGGCGGATCCGATAAGCCACTTGCGGATGCGTCTTTTGCGTCCATTTCCTGCGCCATGTACGTGATGGCGACATCTGCTTGCCGCTGCGCCTGTTGCTCTGGCGTTTCTACTCTTGCCTGCCCGTTCTGCGTGGCCGCTTGCCGCTTGGGATTTGGGTATTCGGCCATCAACTGGGAATTCGACATCTTCAGGGTCGGGTAGATGTTCAGGCGCGCTTCGACGGCGCTGTCATCGCTGGACCCGGGGTTCAATTGCTGGTCTAGCCACTTCGCCAGGCCCAACTGTTTCATGCGTGCCACGTCTCCTGGACGTGGGCCGTATGCCAACCGGTTCAGCGCATGCAACACGGCCTCATCCACGCTGAGTTCGGTGACGGGAAGCCCTTTCAGGACAACATCCTGCTTCGGTTTCGAATCACTGCGATTTGCGACTGGCGCGGCAACGAGTTCGAGTTGCGCGAAGATCAGGCACGCAACCAGTGCAAGCGCCAAGAAGGGTTGCAATCCAGCGCGATTCTTAGATTGCGGAGTTCGCCCGTGACCCTCCGGGTGGCCCGAGCGCAGATAGAATGAGCTGTAGCGCCTCATGCTTTAGGTTAACCCGAACAGGCAAACAAAGTTGCTCGGCCAAGAGTGTCTAGTTCGTATCGGTAGCCTGCCGGATACGTTAAAGGCCTGTTTCAGCTATTCGGTCAGTGTGAACTCTGCGTCTTTTGGCGAAGCCTGGGCGCCTTTTTCGTCGGCTGCGAGTAGCACCAGGCGATACCGTCCTAGAGGGAGGTCTTTCACCTGGACCTTTAAGGCAAACGGAACAACCGCGTTGCCTTTGTTGACGAAGTCCGCCAAGGGAACGCCACCGCTGAAGAAAACCTCTTTATTGGTAGTCTTATCGAAGATGCGGTATCCCGCGCCCATCTTGGGAGGTGCGTCAGTTTTCATCTGCGGAGCGTAGAGTTCCGAGTAGAGCACGATGTTATCTGATTTCTTGAATTGGTAATTAGCGGCCGGTGTGAACTGCATTCCTTTCACGATCAGAGGAGTGCGATCTTCCAGTAGCGTCTCGTCGACGTCGGTAGAAATCTGGTCGACGCGCTGGAAGTTGGTGGAGAGCACGACGCCACCGAGCGTAAACTGTTTGCCGTCGTAGGGCTCGATGACCAAAGGCGTCTCGAATCGGCCAAAACTTTCGCCGCCCGTGCTGATCACAACTGCGAGCTTGTAGGTACCGGGAGCGGCATCAAACTGATTTTGATAGGGGTAGGGATGCTTGGCAAGATCCTTCACCTCATCTTTCTCCATTTCGAGATTGAGTGTATCGCTGAATCGTGCTCCGACCGATCCATCCGGTTTATAGGCTATTCCGAGCACGTTCACGTTGGAGCGATATTTTCCCTTGTCCTTGTTAAAGGCGATGGCGTCTCCCGGAATCTCCATGGCGAGGTTTACACGAGCGACGTTGGGCCCGGAATAAAAATAAGGAGTTTCCATCGATCCGTGAATTGATCCCGCCTGGTTGCCCGCAGCCTGGACTTCCATCTGTTTCTCAATTGGTTTGCCGACGAGCGGATCGGCGGGGCGGGAATTGCAATAACCGCTTCGCGAGCGAACGTCCGTGCCGCCGCGGCTGAGTTTCACTTTCAGAGTATGGCAACTGCCCTCAGAAGAGGACTGCGGCACATAGCCGAGAATGTAGAATTCGTTGCCTTCGCGGGCGATTCGGTCGAGTCCGCCGAGCAAGTCGTTGGTATTATAGATGGCAAAGCCGCCCGTGCCCTCAGCGATCATCTGCAGAATCTGCTGATTGGTGGCCACGGAAGTTGGCATCGGCGGAACGATTGTGCGGGGCTGGTTCATCGGATTATTGCTGTTGTAGTAGTTCCCATAATTACCGGTAGACGGGCGTCCACCACCGGATGTTCCACCTGGGGCACCGCCTTTCCCACCGCCGGACGTTCCACCGGGAGCGCCGCCTTTCCCACCGCCGGTAGTGCCACCGCCGGTTCCGCCCTTCCCGCCTCCCGTGCCCGTTCCCCCACCGGTTCCTGTGCCACCGCCGCCCCCGGGACGACCGCCTCCGCCACCTCCCGTACCACCACCTCCGGTACCGCCACCTCCGGGCTTCTGGGGCTCAGCAGCGGCAACGAGCGAGTAACTGACCATCATAAGGTGCGGTTGTGTGGAACGGCCGCCATCACGAATGGCCGCTGGTTGCAGTTGATCTTGCTTGTTGTCGTTTAACAGCCGCGCACTTCCGCCGGGCGCCACCAGACCGCGCACATCAAGAGAGTAGACGGCAATGTTCGCCTTATTGCAGGCATCGATGGTCGCCGTCAATTCAGACATGCGCTCCGCATCCAAAGGAAATCCGGCTGAGAACAGAACAAGCATCTTGCGACCGGGGATTGCGCGGAGACTCTTGGCCAGGCTTCGGATGGCCAGAAGCATCGAGCGAGCGCCTAAATCCGACGCGGCACCATTCAGCGAAAAGGCCCCCGAAGGAACCACGGTTCCAGGCGGAAGAGAGTTTGACGCAACGGTATTTGTTTCGAGGTAGGGAGTTTGCACACCGCTGACCGCAGCCTTTAACTGTTCGGCATTGGCAGTGAAGTTCTGTTTGATCATCAAGCTGCCGCCAAATTCGGCAATCGCCATCATGCGATCGGGTCCAGCGTACTTTTCGATGAACGTGCCGGCGGCCTTGCGCGCCTGAATCTGATCGGCTTTATCCATGGAGGAGTTATCAAAGAAGAGAACCAGATAGCGCTTCTGGCCTTTCTCTTGGACGCCGGGTTCCGATCCGAAGGAAAAACTGGTGATGGCTTGTTCCTTGTTATCTTCATAAACCTTGAATTCCTGCTGCTGCAGATCGTGGACGTAGGTTCCCTTTTTGTCGGTGACCACAGCATCCACGAGAACGATGCGCGATTCGGTTTTGATGACCGGAAGGGGTGCCGTAGCCGTGGCTTGCTCGGTTGCGGCCGCTGGCTTCGGCGGTTCCGGAGCCTGCGCGCGAAGTCCCGAGGCTGCAAATACCATGCCGGTGAGGCCCATCGAAAGCCATTGCCGCTTGGTCATACGAACCATCCCTTTTCCAGACACGGAACGCTCCTCAGTAGTCGGGTATCTCCACGGCCCCATTGCGCGCCGCCATTTGCGATCCTTCAGAATCGCGGATAACCTGACGCACCAGATACTTCCCCGGCTTCAGGTCAAAGCTCGATTTTACGGTCAAACCGCCCTGCAGCAACTTCTGATAAGTGGCATCTTCCAGTTTCATCTCCAGCGTCTTTTGAGCGCCGACAACGAAATTCCCATTGGCATCAAAGATAGCAGTAGCGACGGTCAAATTGTCGATATTTCTACCACCGGCCTTGCGGAAATGAACGCCTTGTAACTGGAGTTTTGAAAGGACGTTCAATTTCACGGCGGAGGGATCCATCTTGGTGAATTGCGTCTGCATTTCCATGGGCAAATCCTGGATCTCATCGCGGGAAAAGACGGCTTCCTGAATTTCGTCTTTGGCCTGTTGGCGAGGACTATCCAGCTTTTGGGGCGCGTAATAGCCTCGGCGAGACTGGACGGCAAATTTTCTCTTACCGGTGATTTTCACCTTCAAGACATGGAAGGAGCCATCCATATTTTGGGATTGTGGAGAAAAACCAAGCACGTAGGAAGCCTCCGGGGCGGAGCCCAAAGTGCTCAAGCCCGCCGCCAGATCGTTCGAATTGTGAAAGAACGCGCCGCCCGTGCCGTAGGCCAGATCCGCGAGGACATAGGCCTGTTGCGTCTGAGACTCCACGCGAAAGGTGGTCTTGAAGCCGACGGTTCGCAGCGTGTCGGAGTTCGCCCGGGTGATATCCCCCTGTACATCGGGAGCGTAGATCCCGCGGACATCAAGAGTATTGAAGACGATGTTCGCGCGATTCGCGCGTTCTTCCACTTCAAGCATCTCGTGCGTCTGAGTGGTGAGAAGAAAACCCGGCGAGACAAGCAACATGACGCGTTCCCCGGGCATCCCCGCGAGGCGCCGTAGCGTGTCCTCGATGCTCCGATACACGTACTCATTTTCAGCGTCCCCTTCGATCAAGGCTTTGGGAGCGGCCATCTGCACCACTCGGCGCGCATCACCGATCTTATTGCGGTCGCCATCGTACCGGCACTGAAGGGTTTCCTCGACCACCACGTCAAACACCTGCTGATTCATTTTGTTTACGATTTCGTCGGCCTCGAAGTGCGAAATGTCGGGGCACGCCCGGAATTGTGGGACGTACTTCGGGCGCGGAACCAGAGCCATCATGGTTCGATCCAGCGCCGCTTTATCATTCGTGAAGGTGCGGGTCAGCTGGCCCGAGGCAGTGAAGATACCGACGCGATCGGTGGGAGCGACGGTCTCGAGAAACTTGGAGACTTCTTTCTGGGCATACCGGGAATCTTCCAGTGAAAGATGACTATCATCAAAAAACAACGCAATAAACCGATCGGGAAGAATTTTATTGTCACCGCTCGTCAATTCCAAGTTGTTGGCTTCCGTGAGAGCTGCCGCTTCGGCTTTTTCTCGGCGAGTTTGTCGGGTCTCCAAAGTAAAGAGGCTGATTGGCTGAAGTTTGCCTTGATCATATAGCAGGAAATCCTCTTGCTTCAGATTACCAACGGGATTTCCTTTTGCATCTCGGACCACGACGTGCACTTGAACGAGATTGACGCGCAATCGGAAGGTAGTTCCGGAATCTTGAACGGTGACTTCGGCGTTGGGGTCATTCTTAGCAGACGGAGCCGGGGGAGAGGTTGGCTTCCCGTCGTTTTGTTGAGTGGGACGGTCCGGAGGATCTTGTGGGGCGGTCGCAGTTCCGGGAGGGTTCTGCCCATGTACCGGTACGGTCCAAGTGAGCAGGGCCACGACTGCAACCAGGAACCGCAGACGGTCTTTGGTCGGATGCAAGAGCGTATAGAGCATCCCTTCCCTTGCCCCCATTCGCGAGATGGCTGCCATGCGCAGACTCGCCCGCTGACGTACCCAGCGCGGGTGGGACACCCTGACTATACCCCGGGGTTAGCGTTTGTCAACGAAGGTTCTGAGTTCGGACCGCCACTTCTGGCGCTCCTTTGCTCTACTCGGCCTAGGTTCACTCTGGCACTGAATTCGCGGCGGCGCGGAACCCTTCGATGCTCCAGACATCTTGAGCTTCGACGTGGCGGAGGACGTAGCGGTCGCCGTTCTGAACGACAACTCGAAAGTACGTTTCTCCGGGAGAATACCAACAATCTTCCACATCGGTGATGACCAAGGGATGGATGTCAATCCAGAGGCGAAGTGGTCGTTCTTCGGCCCGATAACCTGAGTAAGATTCGACCTTGACTGTCGTCAATGGACTCCCTTGCAGGCGTCAGCCCGCTTCAGCTCTGGGCAGATTCGGCATTCCAGGCCGCACCTAGGAACACAATAAGGGTGGAGATCTGCATCCAGATCATCAAACCGATAACCGCAGCCAATCCGCCATAGACCACGTTGTACGGCATCCTTCGCACATAAAAACCGAAGAGGGCGTTGGCCAACCACCAAAGCAGGGTGGCCAGCATGGCACCGGGAAGAACGCCCCTGAGACTCACTTCTTTAGGCCTAGCGACCCAATAGATCACGGTCAAGGCCAGCATCGCCAGGATCATGGCGGCAAGGGGGAAGAAAACTAACCACATGCCGTGAACGGGCATGCGTTTCCCGAATTCTTGCGTCATCCAGTGCCGAATGGGCCTCCCGAACACGCCTAGGATTCCTGCCAAAAGCAGAGGAGCCATGGTGATCAAGAGAAGGAGCAGGCCCCGCAACTGGCGGTGAAAGAAACCGATGCGTTCCTCGTCACCGTAGATGCGGTGAATGCCTTCCATGAGCAGTTTCATGACTTGAGAACCGCCCAATAATGTCCCCGCCCAGCCTAACAACGCGTATTTCCAGAAATCAGAACCATGTGAGGCGAGGAAGTCAGAAACGATCCCCTGGCTTCCGGGAGGCAAGAAGTTGGTGAAGTCCCGAATGGCTTCCAGCAATTCCGTCTTGCTCCCCAACCAGGTCGAAGCGAATCCTACGGCCAGCAGCAGCGTCGGGAAGAACGCCAGAAACAAGTTAAAGGCAATCGCCTGCGAAATGATGCCGCAACGGGTAATCACCCGCGCAAACACGTTCCATGCTCGTTTCACCAAGTCTGCCCTCGCACGTATGGGCATTATATCTGTAGGTGGCATTCGGCTTGCCCCAATTCTCGTCGACCAGGAATTCACTACCGAGCGCGAGCCAGGGTTCAGGGACTGTGCCCTCTGATCAATAGCCTCTTACTTTCTCTGCACCCCGCATTGTGATTGTAAGCAGCGCCGCCCGAGTCCCTAGATATACTCGAGACTGGCGTCAAAAGTCTCCGGTCAGAATCTAAAACGTCTGAATGAGGGCCCGTTTTTATGAGCAAGGTTTTCATCTTGAGTCTAATCGTTTGCCTCTTGCAGGTGCCTGCGGTTCATGCGCAAGCCACGCAACTGTCAGCCGCCGAATTAAGAGAAAGAGCGGCCGAAGAGGAAATGAAACGCCAGGAATTGGTGACTCTGCAGAACGAAACTGTGCGCGCAATTCAAATGAACAATACCGCGTTTTTTCGCAGGGTATACAGTGACGATTTTATTGGCACCATTCCTGGCGGCCGGATTTTGGACAAGACTTCGCTGATCAACTTGGTGCAAGCCTCCCCGACGAAATACACAACCTTCCTTGCAACCGATGTGCGCGTGCGCATCTATGAAAACACGGCCGTGGTCACCTGTTTATGGTCGTCACGAGGGACCACCGAGGGGCGGACCATCGTTCGACAATCTCGGGTCACCACAGTTTATGTATACGGGCTAAGGGGATGGTCGGCGGTAGCCAGCCAGGAGACGCTCTTACCCGGATAGCCAGTCTGCTTCTTTCGACAGGGTCGGATAGCCAGGCTAGTGTATATACACTCTTGAGATGATTGCTTGTCGGTAGCTTCGCGACTCATGAATCCAGCACGGATCGGTACGAACACCGCGTCTTGATGAATCGACCGCAGGAACTTCGCCGTCAACTTGGCCTCGCTTCCGCCGCGGCGGCGGTGGCAGGCGAATCCATCGCCGTCGCGGTACGGGACGCCGGCCAATGCGATCCTGCTGCAAGGGGCGATTGCGTGTTTGCTTGTTCTCCTTGGCAACTTCCAACAAATCATCGCCTCCTTCATCTTTGTGGCGGTGCTTTTTCTAGGCATAGCGGTTGCGGGCCTGTTCGTTCTTAGGCGTCGTTGCCCCATCGAGCCGGCGGCTGTTCGAACGCCAGGATACCCGGTCACCCCGATTGTATTCCTTACGTTGGTGGTGTTCCTGCTGGGTCTTCTGGGATTGCGCAATCCGCTTCAGGCGGCGTATGGCTGCGCCGTCGTGTTCGCCGGTCTCCCGGCATATTTATATCTGCGAAATTCACGCCGCGACAGACCGGTCTGAGTTTCCAGCGACTCGCCCGCCGCTACGATAGGCGGACGGCTACTCGATTAGCTGCTCCTGTCGTACACTCAGCTTATGCTGCGGATTCGAGGATGATGACCATGTCGCCCTCCGTTTCACCCGAACGAAGAGCTAGCTGTTTGGATTTCAGGAAGGCCTTGCTGGAAACGTTTGCCATCGACGAAAGAGCGAACCAGCTTCTACTAGGGAATATTACAGATGCCGCGTGGCACGCAGCGACGCCGACCGGGAAGGGACGCACTGTTGCCGACATTGCGGCGCACATCCACCAGGTACGCCTGATGTGGCTGGCCGCCGCGGACAAGTCCGCCAAGGCCTGGGCGAAGCTGCAACCTGACAAAGCGACGAGAAAAGAGGTCCAGGCGGCCTTGAAAGAGAGCGCGGCGGCTATATCCGGGCTGCTGCAAAAAGCTCTGGATGATCCCGCGGGAACGGTGCCGAATTTCAAACCGAACGTGGTGGCGTTCGTGGGATATCTGATCTCCCACGACTCTCATCAACGCGGTCAAATCGGTATGCTGGCTCGGCAGGTGGGACACGCCGTGGAGACGAAAGCCGCGTATGGTCTGTGGGAATGGGGAACGCTCTGGCGGGACTGTGGGTTTGGCGGAAGGACCGAGAGTGTCTCAACCAAATGACGCGACGCCGACGTAAGCTCCCGTGCGCGGCGCTGATTGCTATTGTTTCGTTGATGCTGGGCAATTTTGGCCGTGCGCAATCTGCTACCGCAAAGAAATCCACCTGGCAGTCGATTCAGTTCGGCATTGTGAAATTCAACGATTCCGCACCAAACTCCTGGAATATTTATCACTCCGAAAAAAAAGGAGTACTGCTAGTGCGTTTGTGGAAGCGGTATTTACTGGTGAGGGTGGAAGACGAAGAAGTTTACGATGTCGATCCGCAGAAGATTACCTTGAAAGGCGATTCCGTGGAATGGTCGATGGCGGACTTACCCGAGAAGCCGATTGAAACGCCGGAATGGAAAGAGCGTAATGTCGGCCTGATGCAGCGAATTCGGTTTCGACTAGGGAAAGACGGCCATTTCCTGGAGCTGCAAATCCCCCTTGCCCCCAACGGGCGGCCAATTTACTGAGGGGCGAGCGCACCGCGATAGCCGGTGCTGAATGGCTTCTAATTCTGACGCGAACTGCCGCCTGGCTGTCCCCAGGAAGCGCCATTTGGGCCACCCTGTCGGTACACACCATAGAACCAGGGAATGCCGAGGACGCCCGGTTCGACGCCAACAACGATTTTGTCGCCCTCCTGGAAGCGGTCGAAATCATCGGAATCAACAGCCAGCCGCTCATAGCGACGACCGGGCCGCCAGGAATCGACAAACAGGCGACGCGTGCCGCGGACGACGCCCCTCATCTGATAGCGGCCTTCGACAACGCTATCGTGGTAGGCGACATTTTTGGGTGAATCCAGCCGGCCATTCAAAAACAAGGCCATGGAGAAAATAAAGGGCACGGGGACGAGACCCGTAAAGAGGTGACGAAGGAGTTGCAATTCTTTACGCGCGCGCGCACGGCGGTCGAGAAACACGGCCATCGTTAATGCCACGAAAAAGACTGCGCCAAAAAACACCAGCATGGCATCGATATCCAAGGGAGCATAAACCTGGCTCACGTAGGGAAAAAGCAGCGAGCCAACCAAGAAGAAGGCAGTCTGAACCAGCAGGCGGCGGCGAAACACGAGTTCCGCAGCCGCGGGCGTTAACCCGCACACGGCGCACTGAGTACCGTTGAGTTCAGAACCACAGTCAAGGCAACGGGTCATGAGAAATAGTATAAAGCGGGATTAATTTCCGGCCGCTAATTTCGCCAGCAGGTCTTCGAAGAGCCTCTGTTGGTCCTGAGGGACGGCAACCGTTACTCCCATACCCTGTCCCGGTTCCACGCGCTTCACGGAACACTCGAGCCAAAGAGCGCGTTCCGCATTCATGCGTGCGCGAAAACCAGCTCCCACCCACAGGACATCCTCTGACTCGATGAACATTCCGCCTGCACTGATGTCTCGCGTTCGTCCTTTGAGCCGCGCGGAACCCCATTCAATTTCCAATGCAGCCTGGTAGCGGTACCGTGGAGCCCGGCGCTTGTCCATGCGGCGCTGCCCCGTGTCACCCGTAGCCATGTACCCGACGCTCCCCCCGGGAAAGACATAGGCGCGCAAATTCGAGCCCCAGCAGCGTGCCTCTGTTCCGAAGATACGCCGGGAACCGGTTACTGGATATGACACCGGCGGCAGGTGTTTTGTTCCAGCCATTTGGCACTTGAGCACAACGAAGACTGCAATCGGTGTGACCTTTCTACCCACTCCTGCGTCGCGTCCGCTTCTTATGAACAAAGGCTGCTGATGCGCTAAAATTTCCTGCGCCGAAGGAAATCGAGATCCGCGATTGCAAAGATACGGGGCCGATGTACAACGCCGGGCTATTTCACAAATTGATTGCGGAAAGCTACACGCTGGAAGGCGTGGCAAAAATACAGGAAATTCTGGATTCCAATGGCACGCACGAAATCCTCCCGATTGCTCACGGACTGTTTGCCGCGAGCCCCAGTCAGTCGTTCGATTCGCTTACGGGATATCAGAACGTATGGATCAGGGACAACGTAATGGTGGCGAATTCGTTTCGGCTTCGCGGCCAGCTCACGCCTGCCGTCGCGTGCATGAAGGGACTGACTCGATTTCTGGAGACGCAGAAGCCCCGCTTCCGGGAAATTATAGACGATCCAACTCGCGCACTGAAGGAAGAGGCCAACCGGCGACCTCACATACGCTTCACGGCGCAGTCTCTTAGCGAGCTGCCTGAAAAATGGCCGCACGCGCAGAACGATGCCCTGGGTCACGCGCTATGGTTTCGATTTCTGCTGGCAAACGAGGGCTTGCTGCCCTTGAGCGCGGAGGACTACGAACTATTTCGCCTGTTCCCGGACTACTTTGAGGCCATCGAGTACTGGCGCGATGAGGACAGCGGAGCGTGGGAAGAAGGCCGCAAAGTCAACAATTCCAGCGTGGGCGCGGTGATTGCCGGCCTGGAAGAATTGCGCAGGTACAATACAAGTTCGGCCGCCTGTGGTGCACCCGGAGTGGTTTCCACTTCCACGGCGCGCCCGGAAAAGGTCGAGCTTCTGATACAGAAGGGCCGAGATCGTCTTGCCGCCACGCTTCCGTTCGAGGCGCCTCCCGAGCGGCTGGCCGATTCGGCGCTGCTGTTTCTGGTGCATCCGCTGCGCGTGGTTGACTCACGTTCGATCGAGGACGCCATTCTCAACTTGGTGCAAGCTCGATTGAAAGGCCCATTCGGTATCAAGCGCTATATTGGTGATTCTTACTTCTGTCAGGACTACGACGAGTGGTTTGCCCCCATCCAGATGAGCAGCGACTTCAGTGATCGACTGGACTTCCGTGACGCGTTTTTGCAACCCAGCTGTGAAGCCCAATGGTGCATTTTCGATCCGCTCCTCTCTATCATTTATGGCCAACGGTTTCTGTCTGACAATAGGGACCACACGAGCTTCGCCAAGCAGATCCACTACTTTAATCGCTCGCTGGCGCAGGTGACCGGCGACGGCTTGTGTCCGGAGCTTTACTTCGCGAAACAGGGGCGGTATGTTCCCAATGCACACACTCCACTTGCGTGGACGCAGGCGAACCAGGCGCTCGCTCTTCATCTGGTAAGAAAATCCGTTGAGGTATTGCGATGAACTCCTTGTTGAATGGCAAGATTCTGCTGCTCTGTGCCCTGGCGGTGATTCTTCCGGGCGCAACGGCTGCGCAGTTGCAGCGCGACTCACTGGCACAGACTCCGCCGATGGGTTGGAATAGCTGGAACAAGTTTCAGTGCAACGTGAGTGAAGACTTGATCAAATCCGTCGCGGACTCGATGGTCAGCAACGGTCTGAAAGAGGCCGGCTACGAGTATGTGGTGATTGATGATTGCTGGCAGGTGAGCCGCGATGAGAATGGGAACATTGTCGCTGATGCGAAGCACTTCCCTTCCGGCATCAAAGGCTTGGCCGATTATGTGCACTCGAAGGGATTAAAATTCGGGATCTATTCCGATGCCGGGACGAAGACTTGCGCGGGGCGTCCGGCCAGCCAGGGACATGAGTATCAGGACGCGCTGCAATATGCGCGCTGGGGAGTCGACTACTTAAAATACGACTGGTGCAACACGGGTACGCGGAACGCGGAAGAGGCTTATACGACAATGAGCAATGCGCTTCTTTCCACCGGGCGTCCGATTGTGTTCAGCATGTGCGAATGGGGCACCGCCAAGCCATGGCTTTGGGGCCAAGGCATCGGCAATCTTTGGCGCACTACGGGCGACATTTCTGACCACTTTGAAGGCAAGGCCAAATGGCCTGATGGAAGTTGTTGTTCGCTTGGTATGGTGGACATTGTCGAACTGCAGAACGGGATCGAACCGTACGCGGGACCCGGCCACTGGAACGATCCGGACATGCTCGAAGTGGGCAACGGCGGCATGACCAACACGGAATACCAGGCGCACTTCAGCTTCTGGGCTTTGCTGGCGGCGCCGCTGATGTCGGGAAACGACGTGCGCTCGATGACGCCAGAGATCAAGGAGATACTGACCAACAAGGAAGTGATTGCCGTTGACCAGGACAAACTGGGCCGCCAGGGCAGGCGAATCAGCCAGACAGGGGAACTGGAAATCTGGGCGCGACCGCTAAGCGACGGTGGGCGAGCGGTCATCCTGTTCAACCGTGGCGCGACGGAGAGCGAGATCGCAGTGACATGGGAGCAGCTCGCTTATCCTAACCACCTATCCGCGAAGCTCCGCGATCTCTGGGCGCACAAGGACCTCGGTTCGTTTCATGGCGGCTATTCGAGCAACGTGGCGCCGCATTCGGTGGTGATGCTGAAAGTGCTGCCGTAGAATCCACAGGGTGAAAAATTGAAACTTGCAGGGGCCATCACGGCATGCTACCCTGAGCGAACAAAAGGCGAACACCAGGAGCGGCCTCATGCCTGATTCTCTCGCTGTGCGATTGGCTAAACTCACTCCCCCAGAAACTCCTCGCTCATCCTCATCCCTGGCCCGCGTCGAACAAGTCCTCGAGACCTTTGCGTCCCGTGACCATAGCGGCGAAGTGCTCACCGCCGTGCGTCACTACCCCGCGCGTGAGGCGCAGTGGGCCGAGTTCCCCGAATGGCTGGACAGCGACCTGCGAGCGGCGTACCACGCGAAAGGGATACGGCAGCTCTACACGCATCAGCTGGCCGCAGCCGAGGCGGTGCACCTGGGAAAGAACCTGGTTATCGTTACGCCCACCGCATCGGGAAAAACGCTGTGCTACAACCTGCCGGTACTTGACGCCATACTGGCGGACGCAGACACGCGCGCGCTCTATCTGTTTCCCACCAAGGCGCTGGCGCAAGACCAACTGGCCGAGTTGTACGACCTGAATGAGCGCCTGGAGAATCGTTTTGGCGTGTTTACGTATGATGGTGACACTCCGAGCGACGCGCGCAAATCCATCCGCGAGAAAAGTCATATTGTCCTGACGAATCCGGACATGCTGCACACAGGAATTCTTCCGCACCACACACGCTGGACACGTTTATTTGAAAACCTGCGCTACATCGTGCTGGATGAGCTGCATACCTACCGCGGGGTGTTTGGCAGCCACCTGTGCAACGTCCTCCGGCGGCTGCAACGCGTCGCCCGCTTTTACGGGCGTGAGCCGCAATTTATCTGCTGTTCGGCGACGATCGCGAACCCGGGCGAGCTCGCGTCAAATCTGATTGAAAATGGCGTGGAGGTGCAGTCGGCCAACGGTGCACCTGCAGCGGAAAAGACCTTCGTTTTCTATAATCCACCGGTACTCAATCGGGCGCTGGGCATCCGCCGCAGCTACGTCAATGAGTCATCGCGCGTGGCGCAGGAATTCCTGAAGCACGATCTGCAGACGATGGTGTTTGCCAATTCGCGGCTGCACACCGAGCTAATCCTAACGTACCTGCAGCAAGCAAATCCGCAACTTCCCGGGAAGCCGGAAACCATTCATGGTTATCGCGGTGGGTATCTTCCGAGCAAGCGCCGAGAGATCGAGCGGGGCCTGCGCGAAGGACGGATTCGCGGGGTGGTCAGCACTTCGGCCATGGAATTGGGAATCGACGTCGGATCGTTGGACACCGTCGTGATGGCGGGCTACCCGGGGACCATCGCGGCCACATGGCAACGCGCCGGACGAGCGGGAAGACGCAGCGGAAGTTCCTGCGCCGTGTTGGTGGCGTCTTCGTCGCCGTTGGACCAGTTTATCGTGCGGCATCCCGATTATTTCTTCGGGAACACACCGGAGCACGCATTCATCCAACCGGACAACCTGGAAATCCTGATCAATCATCTGAAGTGCGCGGCCTTTGAACTGCCGATTCATCCGCAAGAAAAATTCGGGGGCGTGGACCTGCGCGACCTCTGCGCTCGCCTGGCCGAGGCGGGCTATCTGCATCTTGCAGGTGAGAATTATCACTGGACCCAGGAAGCCTATCCCGCGGACACGATCAGCCTACGCTCGGTGACCAGCGATAATTTCGTCATCATCGACATCACGGGTGAACCCGTGGTGATCGGAGAAGTGGATTTCGTCAGCGCGCTAACCACCGTGCACGAGAAAGCTATCTATCTCCATGGCGGGCAGCAGTACCACGTGGAGCATCTGGACTTCAAAGCGCGCAAGGCCTACGCGAAGCAGGTGGACGTTGATTACTACACCGATGCCATACGCTACACGCAGGTTCGTGTGCTAGAAATCGCCGCCTGCGAGAGCGCCAGTGAGTTGCGGCCGCAATTAGCGGTCACACGCTCGCACGGCGACGTCCTCGTGCGCTCCCAGGTGGTTGGATTCAAGAAGATCAAGTTTTTCACCAATGAGAATGTCGGCGCCGGGACGCTGGAGCTCCCCGAAAACGAAATGCACACCACTTCGTACTGGATTACTCTGGAGCGCCCGGTGCTCAAATCGCTGCCTTACAGCGTGAGCGAACGGCAGTCGGGAATGTTCGGCTTGTTGCAGGCGCTGGAAACCGTCGCCACACTGTTGCTGATGTGCGATGGCCGCGACCTAGGGACAGCGATTGGCGAACGGCCGCCTGCGCCGGGAGTTGCGGCAGAAGAAAGCACGCCGGTGCGCGTGGAAGATGTCACGCGCGGGAATGCAAAGGAGTTCTTCGAGCCCAATCTGTACCTATTCGACGCGTATCCCGGCGGCATCGGTTTCTCGGAACCGCTGTTTCGCGCCCACGATCTGCTGGTGGAAAAAACGCGCGAATTGATCCGGGCTTGCCCGTGCGACGCGGGCTGCCCTTCGTGCGTGGGTCCGGCGGGAGATCTTGCACCGAAGGCCAAGGAAGCGGCATTGGCTATTCTGGATCGCTTGATTGCCTGAAGAGAGGAGAATCACCACACCAGTGAATGCAGCAGATAAATTTGCGCGTCTTGCGGCTTTGAAGCCGGCTCGTCCATTGCCATCACCGCCCGGTACCCTCCGAACGCCGGACGATAACGACGAGCTAGCCCGGCTGCTGGGAGCCGGAGTGGCGCGCAATCATTTTGGCGAACATCTCGTCATTCGCAACTGGTTTTCGACGCCGGAGTTTTGCGCTCCTTCTGCGGTCGCCCTGGAATTGCTTTCGCGCACCCGCGATGAAACTGTTTCACGGCGCACGCGCGGGGCCCTGGAAAATCCAGACAAGTGGCTGTTCCTCGATACGGAAACGACGGGACTTGCCGGAGGCACGGGAACGTACGTGTTCCTGATTGGTCTGGCGTGGTGGGATGCCGGCGGTCTGCAGGTGGAACAACTGTTTCTGCGGGATTTTTCCGAAGAACATTCGATGCTGCATGAACTGGCGGCACGCATTGCGGAACGTCCGGTGCTGGTTACCTTCAATGGAAAAACCTTTGATTGGCCGCTGCTGGAGAGCCGCTTCACGATGACGCGGTCGATCAAAGTTCCACTGCTTGCGGCGCATCTCGATTTGCTGCATCCCTCGCGCGCCCTGTGGAAGCTACGGCTGGGTTCAGTTCGGCTGGTCGAACTTGAACGCCACGTGCTGGACGCGCCGCGTCTCGGCTGGCATCGCGAAGACGAAGTGAGCTCTTCTCTGATCCCGCAACTTTATTTCGACTACCTGCGTGGAGGTTCGCCGTGCCCTTTGGCCGGCGTGCTAAAACACAACCAAATGGATCTTCGAGGCCTGGCCGCGCTGTACGGCAAAATCAATTCCCTCCTCGATGAGTGCGAATACTCTCCGACGAAAACCGACTCACTCGATATGTTCGGCCTGTCCCGCTATCTGAATCGACGCGGTGAGAAGGAGCGGGCGCATTCCGTCTGTACCCAGGCACTCGACGCGGGGCTGCCGGCCCTGTTTCGCCGGCAAGCCAAGCGGGAACTGGCCTTTCTGGCCAAGCGACGAGGGGATGCCGCGGGCGCGTCGGCTCTTTGGCATGAACTGGTTGACGATCCGCACGAGGGTATTGCGGCGTGTGAGCAATTGGCGATTCACTACGAGCGCCGCGATAAGGACTACGTACGGGCCATCGAATTCACGCAACTCGCGCTACTCAAACTCTTTCGACAGCGCAGGCCGTCCCGCGATCCCTATGCGGTGGCCCGGGCAGCGCGGCTGCAGGATAAACTCACGTGCCGTCTGGACCGGCTGCGGCATCGCATAGAGAGGCGTAACCGCGCCGCTTCGGATCCCTTGTTGGCGAATTCGGCGGTGGCCGGCCCCAATGGGGGCCACCGCTCCAGTTAATCTCCCGTTACCTCGTGGAATCTTTCGAATTTGGAGGAACAAATCGGATGGAATCGTCAGCCACAAAACAGCAACCTATGGTGGAGGGAACCATGGCCACAACGGAAAATTCGTACTTCCACGCTGAGCTCGAATTACGCCGCCAGCGCCTTCTTGCCGCGACCCGGATGGAAGCGCACGACGATTCTCTTCACCAACTTCTTGCCAGCGTCGACGCCGCGCTTTCGCGGTTGCATGAGGGAAGATTCGGCATTTGCGAGTCGTGCCATGAATCGATTGAAGCTGACCGCCTGCTGTGCGATCCCCTGCTGCGGTTCTGCCTGGACCACCTGTCGCAGGATGAACAGCGAGCGCTGGAACGTGACCTGACGCTCGCGGCGGGCATTCAGCGCGCGTTGCTTCCCCGGCCCGATTGGGATGCTGGCGGTTGGCAAGCGCGGTATCACTATCAGCCTTCGAACCTGGTCAGCGGGGATTATTGCGACCTGATCGAATCGAATGGTTCGTTTCTGTTTCTGCTCGGAGATGTGGCCGGGAAGGGCGTGGCCGCCTCCATGCTCATGAGCAATCTCCACGGGACCTTCCGCACGCTCGCGAGTCAGCACCTGCCGCTCGGCGAGTTGGTGTCGCACGCGAACCGGCTGTTCTGCGACAGCACCACAGCTGGGCAGTTTGCGACAATGATTGTGGGCGCTGCGCATCCTGACGGCACAGTGGAGTACGTCAGCGCGGGGCATCTCCCGCTACTGCACGTGTCGTCTACCGGTGTGAGTTCGCTGGAGGCAACGGGCGTGCCGTTGGGCATGTTCTGCACCACCAATTTCCCCGTTCGTCAGTTATCGCTGGCCCCCGGGGACAAACTGCTCCTGTACACCGACGGCCTGACCGAGGTGTTCAACCCTTCCGGCGACGAATTTGGAATTGGTCGCGTGCATTCACTCGCGAAACGCCACGTCGCGGCCCAGCCCGAGCAGATGCTGTCCGCCTGCCTGGAAGAAATTCGCAAGTTTTCGTCAGCGGCGAAGCAGACCGACGATCTTACGCTGCTGGTACTGCACCGCGCGGACTAATTACTGAGACGTTCCAATGCAGAAGCCGGGCGCGCATGAACGTCCACCGGAAACTATTACCGGGCAGTCTTGATTTGAGAGCCGGCGGGCTTCGTTTCTTCCTCGGGGATGGGCTTCCAATCGAGGGTCTTCGTCCACCGCTCGTACAGTGCGCGATCCCCGCCCTCCAGCGTCACACATTCTTTGGGAGAGCAACGCAGGAAGACGCCGCCGTCGGGGGTATCGAACGAGAAGAAATTCGGCCGACGGTACAGATTACTGCGCTCTGGATGTTTTCTCTCCAGGACCTCGGAATACTGCCCGAAGAATCTGGCTGCCGCTTCTGGAGTGGCGAGCCGGATGCGCGTTACGAGCAATGACTTTTTGGCTTCTTTCACTTCATAGGTAGCGTAAATATCCCCATCCCAGGTCGCGGAAAGACTTTTTGCTCGGTCTTCGTCCAAAAACTGTTTCAAGATCTCCTTCCAACCGAACTCACCCATATAGTTTTGTTCCAGGAAGACCCAAGGTTGGCCTGGAAAGTCCTCGGGCAAATCGAGCTTGATGGGAGCTGCAACTTTGCCAGTACGATACATCTCCGGGTGCATGATCTGCTGTGTGTTCGCCGGGGGTTTGGCGAACACCGAGGCGAAGCCATTCCAACCATCCGTCCGAAGGACAGCCATGGAAAAGGTAAGCCCACTGAAGTAGGGAAACATGAGCGAGTCTTTAATGAACGGCGGCGCCTTCTTCAACATGGGAGTCTGGCTCAGGTCCCCCACAAATAGCTGGGGATCGATGTCAGGCAAATCGCGAAGCTTCAGGCCTTTATCTCTTAGCATGTAATCCAGCATCGCAGCCATCGCGCTACCTTCCAGAACCGCTTCGCGGGCCATTTCAGCATCATCATTTGGCCGTCCCGCTTTCACCCAAGGCTCAATCTGGAACTGCTGATCCTCTAGCGCATGGGTGAGCTCATGCGACATAACCATCCGCTGTTCGTCCGGCGCGATCCAGTCGGCAATATAGAATTCGTGAGCTTTCGGGTCGTAAAGTCCAGCAATCTGTTCAGTCAACAATTCGACCAGGAAGCTTTCCAGGTTGAATCCCTTCGGAATCAGGCCAAAGGCTTCTGCACTGCGAGTGGACGCGTAGCGCTCCGTGGCATCCTTTTCGTCGTTCATTTGCTGCAATACGTACGCGTGAATTTCTTCGCGCGAGCGAATTGTCTTCTTCAGGGGCGTCTTCAGCTTCCAGCCAGTGATTTCACTCATCTCCCCGAGAACTTCCTCAGCAGTCGCCAGGAATTCAGGATTGTTCTTGGCAGAGGGGAACGGGGCTGCGGGCGGGGCGGGGGCTGCCTGTTGAGCCCTGAGGAAGAGAGAGGGGCCCAGAAATAGGTAAGAAAGGAGAACGAAATGGGTGATACGTCGAAGGGGATGGCGTCTAAAATCCATACCATGAAGGATAGCAGATTCAGTTGGCGTTCTCAGATGGAGAGGAGTGCGGAACTAGCCCTCGCGAAGGAGCCGCTGGGCGGCTTAGAAGGCTGCCCTGGCTGGATTTCCCACAGGGCTGGGCGCTGTTCCGTATTCAGAACTTAGTAATAGGTCATTTATGGAATTCATATTGGTAGTTAGCTACCGAAAGGAGACTCGTATGCATCCTCCCGGCTTGCGATTACGACGCCTGCGCGAGCGGCTTGGGCTCAGCTACCGCGACGTCGAGCGAGCCAGTTTTCAGATAGCTTCAAACCGCGGTCGACCCGATTTCAAACTCCACATCAGCCGTCTCGCGGAGATGGAAAACCACAACGTTGTGCCCACGCTATACAAACTGTTTTCCCTCGCGGTCATCTATCATCTCGATCCGCTTGAACTCTCGGCCTGGTACGAAGCTCCCTTCCAGCAAGCCCCACTTGAGGGTGCCTGCTTCCCACCGCCGCAGACTTATCTGACTGAGACGTTGCTACCCTTTACGATTCCCACGCACGGAGGGGGCTCCCTAAGCACAGAAGGGACCACGCTCCTAGCGCGCCGGCCGGCCGCGGTCGGAGATTTTCCCCGTATTCCCGCCGAAGGCACGGGAAGATACCGATATGGATATGTCGGCCTGGCTGACCGCAGGATGTTTCCGATCTTGCGCCCCGGGAGCTTCGTGGTGATCGACACTTCGCTGCACACCATTGATGATTCGGATTGGACCAGCGAATATGACCGCCCGCTGTATTTCGTTGAACTCCGTGGAGGGTATCGTTGCGGCTGGTTTCATAAGCACAAGTCCACGCTGATCATGCAGCCTCACACACTGTCTCACTGCACCCCGGAAAGCTGGCGAACACCCGATGAAGCTGAGCTGGTCGGTCAGGTCGTCGGCATTTCCACGTATCTCAATGACGGGGGGATTTACTCTGCAGGAGTTCGCACAGAGCAGTCGTATTTGAGCAGAAGAGCTCTTTGAGGTAATCCGGGGCCTGCGGGGGGATCCATCCCCGGGCAGCTTCCACGCATTGAGAGTTGCCCCACGCACTCTCGCCAGGCAGCGAGCTCACATAACTCCACAAATCCTCTTCCTGTTGTTCCAAGGGCAACTCCAATAAACGCTCGAAAATCTCCTCGTGGCTTTTCTCAACTGCCTGCCTTACTGGCTCTTCGCCATACACCGCCGCCAGTCGCTCGTGCGCATATATTCCAGTGATTGGATCACGCAGTCCCGCCAGGTAGGCCAAACGCCCGTACAAGCTACTGACCGGCTCCAGATAGTGGACGACTAGGTCGTAGAGGACCTTTTGATTCGTTTGTAGTTGATTGAGCATGCGTTTTTGTCGAACTTCTGGCGTTCCGTCAGCGGAACACTTTGCGCCAAATTGCTCCGCTCATCTCACCCTGCCGCAGAGTGGCGTCCAGGAGGGACGTCTCATGCAGAAACAAATTTCAGCAGTATGCGCTTCACTCACAGTCATCGCTATGCTACTGGCGGCTGGGGTAAGCGTCAACCATCGTTTACCTATAGGGGTGGGGAACAGCGGCTCGCAGCTGGCGGATGGCATTCCGATGCCACCGCCCAAGCCCCCAAAGACTTCTGTTTCCGGCAACGTGCTCGTATCTGACGACATTCCCATGCCGGCACCGAAACCACCGAAGTCCGGGTATCGTTCCTAATCATCAGTGTGCAGGGGGTCGATTTGAGAAGACTCTTATCGCCTTGGCCCTCCGGATGACCTAGCCCACGAGGTCTATTTACTTGGCAGTTACGTAATGTTACTGTCGTGGAGAAATGGGTGTCCTGCTCACTCTGCGGAATCTGTTCTGGGCAATGACGACGCTAGCGGAGATTGTCCTGATCTTCTATCTCATCCGTCGCAAACTCACCGACACTCACATCTGCCTACTGCTGTATTTGTGCTGCACGGTGGCGCAGAGCGTGCTGGGAGCGGTGACTTACAGCCTGTTGGATTTCAATGGTCCAGTTACGAGGCCGGTTATCTGGGGCAGTCAGGCAATTGTGATTACCATGAGGTTCTGCGCGGTAGTTGAAATGGCGCGAAGACTTCTGGCACGGTATGTGGGAATTGGGGGTTTCGCGAAGAGAGTGCTATGGATCGTCGCGGCAATGGTGCTCGTGTACACGGCCGTTTTTTCCGAGAAACTATTGGGGATGGTGATTTTGACGGTAGACCGAGGCCTGGAGTTAGGGATTGCATCCTTCATCGTGGCGCTGCTGCTTTTCGCGCGCTATTACAAGCTGGATATCAATCCAATGGACCGGGCGCTTTCGATCGGGTTTTGCCTGTACTCGTGCTTCTACGTGATCAACGATTCCCTGCTGGAAAAATGGATGGAACCCTATGTCGGATTCTGGGGATTCATGGACATCATTACCTTTCTGGCGAGCCTGTTGATCTGGATCCAGGCTATTCGCGTCTACGCCCCCGCCGAGCAGCGGCAAGCTGCGAGCACGCGAGTGGCTCCCGGACTGTATGGGGTACTCTCCCCAGAGGTCAACATTCGATTGCGGTTGCTGAATGACCAGTTAGCACAACTTCTTCGCTCGGACGGTCAGCGCCCATGAGCTATACCGCGCCATTCTTCATACTGGCCGCTCTAATTCTACTGGCACTGCTTGCGTATGCGGTCCGGCCAATCCAGAAGCGGTCACTCAGTCCGGACACGGTGTTCGCAGCGCTGTCGGAACCGCGCCATGCGTTCCGGTTGCCCCAGATTCTACAGTCGCTTCAGCCCTCCGACACAGAATTTCTAGAGGGCCGCGGTAAGCACGGATTGCGGCGGCGGATTCGCTCTGAACGTAAACAAATCGCACTTCGCTACCTAAACCGCCTGGAAGAAGATTACGAGACGCTGCTGGAAGCGTCTCGAATTCTCGCCGTCATGTCACCTGAAGTTGTTCCCATTCAGGAGTGGGAACGCTTGCGGCTCAGCATGAGGTTTGCCAGGAACTGTTTCCTGATGCGATTGCGATTACGCGCGGGTCTGGCTTCCTCGAAGGGATTCGGCAGGATTTCGGATATGGCCACAACGATGTCGTTTCGCCTGGAATCGGCTAGCACCCAATTCGCCGTTCAAACGGCTCTCAACTCGGAACCTTCTTCAGTCACGGACGGACGGGGCAGCGGGCGCTAGCGCGTCCTGCTTGCCTTTGACTCCCCTCGACAGCGGCAACTCAACACGAAAAGTTGCACCTCCGGTTGGTTGGTTCTTCACAAGGATCGTTCCGCCGTGCTCGGTGACGATGCCATAACAAATGCTGAGCCCCAGCCCGGTACCTTTTCCCACCGGCTTGGTGGTATAAAACGGATCGAAAACTCGCGAAGCGTCACGAACCCCCGGGCCGCTGTCGGTAAATTCGATGAACAAGATCTGATCTTCCGCGTCTGTGCGCACCCACAAATCGCCCTCTTCGCCATTTTCTAGGATGGCGTCGAGGGCATTGTTGATGAGGTTGAGAAAGACTTGCTGAAGTTGATGAGCGTCGGCGCTAATCTCGGGCAAGATGGCAGAGAGATCCAGGTGGACACGGATTTTCCCCATTCGCAAATCATAGTCGCGCAACGCCAAGGTGTCTTCCAGGATGGAGTTTACGCGCACGGGCACTCGCTCCGGTTTATGCTGCCTGGCGAAGCTGAGGAGGTTCTGGACAATTCTGTGCGTCCGCTGCGCCTGCTTATAGAGTTTTTCAGTGTAGCCGATAGCGAGCGGACCGACCTGCCCGCTAGAAGTGAGCAACTGGCTGTATCCCAGGATCGCGGTGAGTGGATTATTGAGTTCATGGGCAACTCCGGAGATCAATTGCCCCACGGCTGCCAGTTTTTCGCTGTGGAGTAATTGCTCTTGGGTGCGTCGAAGATGATCGTAGGCCTGGCGAGTTTCTTCATATAAGAGACTGCGCTCGACGGCGCTGGCCACCTGACTCCCGACGGCGATTAGCAGGCTAATGTCCGCGGTAGAGAGTTCGCGCGTCGTCCGGCTCCCCACTCCCAGGCCTCCGATAATCTTGTCTTTCGACCATAACGGCACGATATAGGCGGAAACGATGCCTTCTTTCCTCTGTACCTCTCGCGCAATGGCCGGCAGAGGAAGTCCCGCAATCGAGAGAAACGTGGCTCGGACGGAGCGTATTTGCTGCAGAAGATCCGGGGGCATTGTTACGGTGGGAAAACTCTTGGCAAATTCGGAGCGGTGTCCCGCCGAGGAAACCCGTTTGAGAGTTACGCCGTCGCGTTCGAAGAGATACAAAGACGCGGCGTCCAAGCCGAAGAGGTCCAGTATTTGGCGCAACGTTTTCTGGATAGAGTCGTGCAGCTCGAGAGTGGATGCCAGCGTCTCTGCCAGAGAGTTGAGCACCACCAATTCTCGATTGCGCCTGCGGATTTCGTTTTCCGCGTGACGCCGTTCCGTGACATCCAGAAGGAATCCTTGGTAAGCGGTCACATTTCCAGAGGCGTCCCGCACGGCCGTCGAAGACTCGCTGACCGTGCGGAGTTCTCCGTCTTTCCTGCGCACCTCATACTCAAAATCGTTTACAGAGCCGTGTTCGCTCAGTAACTTTTTCAAGCGCTCCCGCTCGGCCCCATTCACGAATAAGGTCTGGCCGATGTCCACCTGAAGCAACTCGTCCCGGTCGTCGTAGCCGGTAATGCGCATAAGGGCATCATTGAAATCGAGAAATCGTCCCTGGGCTGTGGAGATGAATACTCCTTCCTGAACGCTCGCGACCAAAGTCCGGTACTTTTCCTCTGCCTTCTTCCTCTCGGTAATGTCCTTCAAGACGTGAATGGTGCCCAGCTTGCGTCCGGCATGGTCTGTGAAGGTCGAGGTGGAGACCAGAAAATAGCCTTGTAGCCAGGGATCGGGTTGATCGGCGTCACCGGATAGCCCTTCGCAATAGGGACAGGTAGAAAAGGGAGTGGCGAGCGGACTAAAGAGATCCTTCACGGCGCGCCCCAACATTGCGTGGGGCTCTCTTCCGAGCAAGTCAGCGAGTCGCAGATTACCGCGGACTACGCGGCCTTCGAGGTCGTGAACCAGGATGGGATCGCCAATCGAGTCAAACGTGTAGACCCACTGCTGCTGGACGGTTTTGACTTGCTCGAACAAGTTCACGTTCTCAACCATGGTCCCAAGGAACTTTGCGACGTTTACCAGGTATCCGATTTCATCCTCGTGAAACCGCTTTCCGGCAACCGCACCGACATTCAACATTCCAACCGGCCCTTCCTGGCCGCGAAGGGGAATGGTGATGAGTTGCGCGATGCCCGCTTCCGCCATGCTGCGGCGCACTCTGACGTCCTTTTCGTCTTCAAATCGGGAGATGCGGTAGTCTTCCAGCAAAACTTCGCCCAGCCATGGATCGCTCAAGGGGAACGTCCCATGCTGCTTCAGGTAGACTTCGCTGAAACCCACGGATGCTCGCGCCACGAATTCTCTGGCTTCGCCCTTGCCTTCGAGGAGCCGGATTATGCCGTAGCTGGTGTTCAAACTGCCGGTGATCTGGGCGAGCACGCGTTGAAGGAGTTCGGCGAGAGTCAGAGACTGGCTACCGGTCGCGGTGAGCATCGTGAACTGGCGCATTTTTTCGCTGATCTCTTCGGTACGGGTGCGCGCCGCTTCCAGCAGAAGAACGATCATGCCGATGCCCAGGCTGGCATTGAGGAAATGATCGAAGGCGAAGCGGAAGAGGTGCAACTCCTCCAGATGCCACTCGGGACGATCGAGATTATTGAATGCCAGTAAGGTAAACGCACCGGCGAGCAGTTTCACTCCGTGCCCGCGGGAATTGCGTGTGGCTCTCCACAACAGCCAGCCTGCCGAGAGGCAGATGGCGCTTTGCAGGATGGATGTGCCCCACCGCCAGTTGCTCCATCCATTGTTTTTGGTTTCATAGTAGCAGGTGGAGAGCACCAACAGACCGGCGAGCCAGAGGACCGGCCAAAACGATCGGCTGGAAGTGGAGGTCAGTTCGACGATGGAGGCGAGGAAAAGCACCAGCGCGGCCATATTTGCGCCCGACACGGCCAAGCGAAATGCCGGATTAATAGTGAAGAACATGGCCAGTTCGCTGAAGGAGGAGAGTGTCAGGCAGACCCAGCCAAGCAGCCACAGCTTATAAAACGCGGCGGCGTGGTCCCTGTTGAGATGTATGAACAAGACCAGCAGGGTCAGGCACGCGGTTGCCTCGAAGAACGCAATTGCCTGTAGGCCTTGATTGGGAACCACGGCCGTCCCTCCCGGGCGTTTTCCTGGGTAAATGAAAGGATAGGGGTGCGAACCTCCGCGAACGAAGGGGGTGGCACCCCGGCTAGCTTGACGCTAACACGCTATTTTCTTACTGGGCAAGGGTCCCACATCTAGCGTGTGACCTCCCATATAATGATGCTTGGGAGATACGCCATCGTGAACACGGGCACGGCTCACATCCTGGTTGTAGATGACGAAGAAGCCATTCGGGAAGTCGTTTCGACGATGCTGGAATCCCGCGGCTACCAATGCACCACCTTGAGCAATGGGCGCGCGGCGCAGGAATTTGTGCGCAAAGAGACGCCGGACCTGGTGTTGAGCGATATGATCATGCCCGAGATGGATGGCATTCAGTTGCTGGACTGGCTGCGAGGTTACGACCCGGAAATCCCTGTCATCATGGTCACGGCGATCCACGATATTTCCACCGCGCTCCAAGCCATACGGCGCGGCGCGTATGATTACATTTTGAAGCCCTTCGAGAAGGATCAGTTGTTCCACGCCGTGGGACGGGCCTGGCAGCACCGCCAACTTGTCACGGAAAACAAGAACTACCAGATTAACCTTCAGATGGAAGTGGATAAGAAAACCGCAGAACTGACGGCCGCACTTGAGCTGCTAACGCAATCGTACGACGACACCCTGGAAGCTCTGGGCAGTGCGCTGGACCTAAAAGACGCGGAAACGGAGGGGCACTCCCAGCGCGTCACGGCGTACACGATTTCCATCGCCAAGGCTGTTCCCGTCCCCATCCAATACCTGGAAGTACTGGCGCGCGCGGCGTTTCTGCACGACATCGGGAAGATGGCGATTCCCGATAAGATTCTGCGCAAACCTGGACCGCTTGACGACGGGGAGAAGCAGATCATGCGGACCCACTGCGAAATTGGCTACAACATGCTGACACGTATCCCATTCCTCAGAGAGGCGGCGGAAATCGTTCTCGCACATCAGGAGTTTTTTGATGGTACAGGCTATCCCCGCGGGCTGCGGGGTGAACAGATTCCCATGGGAGCGCGCATTTTCTCGATCGCGGATGCGCTGGACGCAATGCTGAGCGACCGCCCGTATCGCAACGCCCTTCCGATGTCACATGCTCGCGAGGAGATTCGCCGTTGCGCGGGCTCGCAATTCGATCCAAGAATCGTGGATGTGTTCCTGTCCATCCCGGAGAAGCACTGGATCGAACTCCGCGAAAACCTCGGATCGCCGTTCCGCTTGACGCATCTGCGCAACATGGGGTTGGTGCCGCAATAAGACGTTGGCAACTGCCCGGATTCTGCTTGCGAACGCTTTTGCATTCGCAAGCACCGCGGTGGCAGCTGTGACCTTCTGTCTTGCGCGTAGTTCTGCTCCATGCCATGATTTCCGCATTGGTGCAGAGAAGACTATGGCGCTTATTCCCATCAAGACTGCTTCAGAAACCGGTTATTGCGATTGCGTGTGCGGCTGCTACGAACTTGCCAGCCTTCGTGACGAGGACACGGGAAAAGGATATTGCCCGGCTTGCGGGAAAGATCACGCCGACTGGAACCTGGGCGTCGGGATCCCTGTTCCGGCACCGGCGAAGGTATCGGCAAACACTCCGTCCTCGCAGTCCACCAGCCAATTGCCGCCCGCGGCCGATCCCCCGGCCCGCTTGCGATAATTCCCTTCACGAACGATATGTACCTAATTCAGCGCGAAAAAACAGACCCGTCCCGATCGGAACGCGCCCCTCTTGCGATGGCTCTTTTGACCGCCGCTTAGAACTTCAAGGTCAACGACATCTGCAGCTTGCGCGGAGAAGAGATCGTGCTGACGCTCTGGCCGAACTGCTGGTCGTTGATGTTCATGGCGGCATTGCCGTTGCTATCGGTGGGCGGCGCAAACGTCGGATGGTTCAGAACGTTGAACGCGTCGGTCCGGAAGGCCAGACTCAGTTTTTCCGTAATGTGGAAAAGCTTTGTGGCTGAAAGGTCCCAGTCAAAGTACGACGGCCCGTTGAAGGCATACAGCTGCAGATTCCCTATTTCTCCTGGCTGAGGATTGCAGAAGCCACCCGTAACTGCGGGTACGCAGCTGAGTTGTGGTGTCGCCGGCGCGCCGGTGCCGTCTGAGCTTACCAGACTCGGATTGATAAGGTAGACGACTCCACCATCCTGCTTGAAGACGCCCAGATCATTGCTGATTTGTTGGTGCCCAAGGGTGGCTACCGCGGTATTTCGCGACGAGCGCAGACCTGCGCGATTCACGGTCGGTTCTGCGGACAAGACGGAGTAGGGTGTTCCCGTCTGCCAGGTGATGATGGAGCCGGTCTGCCAACCGTCCAGCAGCAGGCTCAACAACTTGTTGTCGGAAGAAAGCTTGTGGCCATGGCCGATGGGAAGCTCGTAGGTAAAGTTCGCTTTGAATTGCTGGGCAATGTCGAAGGGAGCGCGCGCCTTTTCAAAAGCGATGTCTGCATTGTTCAGATAGGGCAGGAAACGGCTCTGGTCGTTTCCGGTGGAAGTACCGTAGTCGGTCATGACTTTGCTGAAGACGTAGCTGGCCTGGAAGTACAAGCCTTTGGCGAAGCGGCGGCGCAACTCGACGACTCCTGCGTTGTAGCTGGAGAAGGAGGCATTGCGCAATAGGTCGCCGCCCAGGATGGGATCGTTAGGAACGAAGAAATTTGTCGAGGGATTCCCGACGTTATCGGTCGGATTGCAATAATTGGTGTGATAAATGTCGGCGAGATCTCCGATGGCGCCGCTCAGAACGTCATTGTTCAGGAAACCCAGTCCGCTATAGTCCACCGGACCGATGAAGCCCAGCGCTCCCGGGCCGCAAATATTCGGAAAGATAGTTAGCGGTTGGCTGCCGAGAGAGGCAAGATCTGGATTGTAGAGTGGATTGAACTGGCCACACTGCGTCGCAGTGCCCGGTCCACTGCAGCGAGGGTCATTCGCCGGAAGACTCGCGGCGATGAACCCATTCTGCCGTGCGCGGTTGAAGTCCGATAGAAATCCATTTTGATTCATATATACCTGGTTGACGTCCACGGCGCGGAACAGGCCAACACCATGGTTTCCGACATAGCTGACGGTCAGCGAGGTACTGCCACCAAGGTCACGCTGCACGCTCAAGTTCCATTGCAGCACATACGGAGGCCTTATGTTCGGATCGATCGCATAACCAATGTTATTACCGATCCCTAACAGGTTCGCATTCTGCGAGAACGTCGTGGGAATCTGGAATGAGGGCGTTGCCACTCCCACGGGATTGCTGACGGTAGGTCCATCGAGCCCAACGGGATCAGCGGTGTTTATCGTGGAAAGACCGGGGTTGCCAGCCACGGCGTTTTGCGCGGCCGAAAAAAAGGCATCGTTCACATAGTTCATGCTGAAGCCCGCGCGAACAGCAGTCTTTCCGTCGCCGAAAGGATCCCAGGCCAGGCCGACGTTGGGTGAGAAGCCTCCGAGGAACGAATTGTAGAGTCCACGCTTGCTGGGTCCGCCAGCAAAATCAATGGTCGCATCGCTCAGCAGGGTTTGCGCTGCCGTTTGCCCTAGTGGAATCACAGGGAGTAGCGTCAATCCGTTCTTCTCGTTTACGGGACTGAAGTAGTCCCACCGCACGCCAAAATTGACCGTCAACTTTCTGGTGGCTCGCCAGTTGTCTGCAAAATAGAGGGCAAAATTGTTTTGGCTGAAATTGTTCGTCTGCGAGGCTTGGGGAACGTAACCCGAAGTTTGGCTGGTCACGTTGAACGTCTGGGAGACATTATTCAGGACACCTGCGATGCCGGCCAATAGCGCGGTTCCATTGTCAAAGTCCGCGGTGCTCACAACGCCGCCGTTCGGGGTGGGAAAATAATCCCTGATTGGGGTATTGGTGTTTACATCGCTGAAGCCGATCTGGCGGTCGGGATAGATGCCCGCGGAATTCGTCTCATAAATGGTGACGCGTTCCACCTGGCCCCCAAATTTGAACAGGTGATTCCCGTGTATCCACGTGGCGTTGTCCTGCCATACCCAGGTGTGCGTGTTGCGGCCCTGGGGCAGGAAGTTAGGATTCGGATTAGTGAAGGGAAGGAATCCAGGAGTATTGAAGCTATCGATCAGGTATCCCGAACTGAAATTCTGCGCCGTCAGGAAATAGGCGGGCGCCAGATTAAATCCAAATCGCACTTCATTGGTGACGGTGGCTTTCGGGTTCCAGCGCCACGAAGTGGACAGGAAATTAATGTGGTCGTCGTTGTTCACCAGCGGAACGGTGGTGAAACTCTGGTCGATGTCGGGCCGGTCCGTGAACTGGCGATTCCAATTGTAAGTGGCGGAAAAAGTGCTTTTGTCGTTCAGATTGTAGTCCACTCGAACGCCAGTATTGTCCTGCGAAGTGTCATTGCGCTTATTGAACTGATAGCCGAGAAGGTTCACGCCGTCGCCCACGCGATTATTGTTTGACGTATTGGGAACCTGCGTGACCAAAGCCAACATGGCTGGATCGGCGGCCCAACCGAAACCTGATGCGGCCGCGCTTGGAAATTGCAAAAGGTCGGTAGTTACGGGACTGCCGACAGGCGCTCCGGTGTTGGGATCGACCGGCTGATACGTAAAGGGCAGAGTCGGGTTTGCTGCCGCTAACGCTGATTGAATTGCTGGACTGAGAACCGTGGTGTTGACCGGCGTGGTTGCCCGTAAGCGCAGCAATTCGTAATAGCCGTAAATAAAAAGTTTGTTCTTAATGATTGGGCCGCCAATGTTGCCACCGCCCTGATTCTGAAGGAGGAAGGGAACCGGAACGTCGCTGGCCGCGTTGAACCAGTCGTTCGCCTTCCAGCCGTTGGTGCGGTAATACCAGAAAGCGCTGCCGTGCCAGGCATTGCCGCCCTTCGGCGTCACCAGGCTCACGCTGGAGGCCCCGCCTTTATCCACGTCGCCATTCTGCTGGGTGATGGTGAATTCCTGCGTTTGGCTTAAGAACGGGAGGTTCGGCGAGAAATCCAGATCGTTGTCACGAATGAAATTGTCCTGGATATTGATGCCATCGAGAGTCAATGTGGAGAACGACGAGCGCTGCCCATTGATCGTCGTTTCCGTCGGCCCTCCGGGTCCGCTATTGGCGACGCCGGGTTGCAGGCTCAACAGCGCTAATGGATTGCGATCCAGAATCGGCAGATCATCAATCTGCTTCTTCTCGACGGTTCCGGTCTGCTCCGCGTTGGTTGTATTCACAACCTCGGCGCCGCCTTCGACGGTTACTGTCTCGGTCTTGATACCGACCTCCAGCTTGATTGGCGGGACGGAGTATTCCGTGGCGGCATCCAACTTGATGTTTTCGACGGCAGCGGTCTTGAAGCCTTCTTTGGTCGCGCTAACGCGGTACATTCCGTAGTCGATGCTGCGAAACTGGTAACCGCCATTTGAACCAGTGACTGCATTGTAGACATAATTCGTGCTCTCATTGGTCAAGGTGACCGTGGCGCCTTCCACGGGCAACCCTTGGGGGTCTTCCACCGTTCCCACGATGGCCCCTGACGGCGTTTGTGCCGGCGTTCGTGTGGGACCCAAGCCAAGCCACAGTCCCAGCAAGATTACAGAAATAAAGACAGACTTCTGGAACAATCCAGGATTACGCAACATGATTTTTCTTCCCCCATTTGATCCAATCGGGCCGCACGAGCACACCAGAAAACACACCTGTACGCGGTGATTATTCGTGTCTCGGGACCTGATCTCGAATCACTTCCCCCACGTCGGACGTTGCATTCGTAATTCCACGGCCCGCTTGAATCTGCATCACGAGTGATTCATCTAAAGCAATCGGCATCAAGCAGATGAGGAGCGGAAACCGCTTACCGGCTGGCCTACACACAGGCCTGTCCGGGAAATAAGCTACCGTCTCTCATACAGTCTACGGATTATGGAACCGGATAGTTCCCGGGTTGCGGAAGGGTGTTCCTTAATCGAAACGGGCTAGCGCCCCAAGTAAAGTAACGCCAATAGAAACAGCCACAAGGCATCGAGGAAATGCCAATAGTAGGAAGTGACTTCCGCCGCGACCGACTTTGTGACGTTGGCCTGAGTAAAATTCCGGCGCGCCACATAGAGCAAGGCAGCAATTCCGCCAAGCAGGTGCAAGGCGTGCGTACCCGTAAATATGTAAAAAAAGCTGCTGGCAGGGTTCGTGGCGAGGTAAATTCCCTGTTGAGCAAGCTGCTTCCAAGCCACGATCTGGCCCATCAGGAAGGCGACGCCCAATCCTGTAGTGAGCAGCCAATACGTTTTGAAGCCATTACCATCCGCATTGGCCAAACGCTTCCTGGCAATTTCCAAAGTTCCGCTGCTCACCAAGAGCAGCGCGGTGTTGACCCAGAGCAGGGCCGGGATACGCAAGGGCAACCAATCCCCGCTCGTACCTTTGCGAACCAGGTAGGCACTGGCGAGGGCCATAAAGAACATGAGGATCGAAACGATGCCAACCGCCATTCCCGTGAAGTAGCGTCTGGAAGAAGACTGCCCGCTGTGCGAGTTTTTGCCGCTGCCCGCTCCGCTGCCGTCCCCGCCACCGCTTCCTCCGGCGGGCGGCAGGGTTCCCCCACCGCCGGTTCCGGCGTGTTCGATGATCAGCTCAATCTCGCTCGTAGATGTGGTGCTGGGCATCTTCTTGCACTTCCGCTCCTGCGCCTACGCTACTGGTGCTCCCGGGTCAACTGTTCCGGCGGAACATGCTGGGGCACAAAATCACTTTCGCCTGGCGCGCATAACTCGTAAGCTCCGCGATAAACCGTCGGCACGGTATTGCCGAAATTATCGCCGGGGGCAGGCGAAGCGATACTCCATTCGAGCGTCGTTGCGCCCCATGGGTTGTCCACAGCCGATTTGTTGCGTCTTAACAAGGAGTTGAAAAAATTGAGAACGAACAATCCCTGGGCCGCAACCGTCCAGATGGTCGCGACGCTTACGAAGGTCCGGATCGAGGAGCCGGCCGATGCCAAGGCTGCACGTTGGTGTTCGGCGAACAGGTGCGATTGCGTCAGCAATCCCAGCCAGTGCATGGGCATGAAAATCGAGTAGACGCCGAGAAAAGTCATCCAGAAGTGCACTTTGCCCAGCGTCTCATTCAGCCGGCATCCGAACATCTTGGGGAACCAGAAAAACAAGGCGCCCAGAATCGCGAAGGTAGCCGCCACTCCCATTACCAGGTGAAAGTGCCCGATTACAAAATCTTCGCTTACCGCCGCCCTGCCCAGGTCATGTCGCGCCAGAAAAATTCCCGAGAGACCACCCGACACAAACAGCGAAATGAACCCGATGGCAAACAGCATCGAGGTAGTCAGACGCGATTTCGCGTTCCACAGTGTGCCCATCCAGCTTGCCAGCAGGAAGGCCGCGGGAACCCCCAACGAGGAAGCTAGAACCGAAAAAACAAGCGGGGCGTAGGGATTCATTCCCGTGGCGAACATGTGGTAGCCCCACACGCAGAAACCCACTACGCCGACTCCGCAAAGGGCCAGTACTACCAGCCGCTCTTTCCACACCGGCTTCCGTGAAAATGTGGCGACCAGATGCGTGGTAAAGCCGAAACACGGGAGCATCGCCACGTAGACTTCGGCCTGCGCAAAATACCAGAACAGCCGCTGCCACAAGATGGGCAAGCTGCCTAGCCTGACTAGGTTCTGCGGCTGATTGGCGAGGAATAGAGTCGTGGAAAAGAATTCCGAGCCCAATAGACGATCGGACAGCACGGCGCAGCAACCAGCAAGGAGCACGCTGAAGATCAACATGCTCAAAACAGAATTGATGAACCACGCCCAGACGGTAACCGGCATGCGAGGGAGGGACATGCCCGGCGCGCGCAGGTCAATTGTCGTGGTTGTGAAATTGAGTGCGCTGAACAGTCCTGCCAGGGAAAATGCCGAGGCGCTGATCAGCCAGACATCCACACCGTGATCCAGAGGCAAGAAGAAGGCGCTGGTCATTCCCAACAGCGAGGCGAACGTCATCCAGAACGAAAAGCGGTTGAGTGATGGAAACGCCATCTCGCGTGCGCCGATTTGCAGGGGCAAGAGAAAATTGGCGAATCCCATCTGCGGCGCCGCCGTCAGAACAAAAAACACCATCAGCGAGCCATGAAGCAGCCGCATGGCCGCGTAACGCTCTGGCGTACTCTCGATTCCGGCAAGGAAAGGAATTGCGGTATCAGGCCAGGAAGCGTGCAGCCGTAGGAGCGCCGAAAGCACCATGCCTACCAGCACGCTGGCGAGCGCCAGCCATAGGTATTGCAGTCCAATGGTCTTGTGATGGGTAGAAAAGACGACGCGGCTCAGAAAGCCGGAGTTGGCAGAGGGGTACGAGTTGGCGCCATCATCGTAACTGACCATTTTCGAAGTACTTCCGCTGAAATGTGCTCCCTGAACCGGAGTCCGTATCTTACCCTCTGCACTGGGAATTGCAACTTTCGCATGCGGTGCGGATCCTCCGGTCATCTCACAGTGAAGTGTTGCGTTTCAGGGGTCGCGATGGGGGTGATATCCTCAGGCAGTCCGGGGAATTGGAGCATGGAAGAACAGTTCAATCCGGCTGCGATGTGGGACGAGCGCTTTGCGCACGCCGAGCCGGTCTACGGTGATCAGCCGAACGTCTATTTGCGCGAACAAGTCCTCGGGCTTGCACCAGGCTGCTCGGTGCTCCTACCTGGGGACGGCTACGGACGAAATGGCCTGTGGCTGGCATCGCAGGGCTTTCGGGTTCACACCGTTGATATCTCTGCGATAGGCGTTGAACGGGCACGCAGCTCCGCTCGCGCTGCGGGGCTAAGTTTGACGATCGAGCGGGCCGATCTCTCTCGTTGGGCATGGCCGGAGAATCAGTTCGACGCCGTCGCATCCATATTTGTTCACTTCTTTCCCGACCTGCGCGCGGGCATTCACGCTCGTATGCTGCGCGCACTCGTGCCTGGAGGGCGTGTGCATTTTGGAAGCGTTTACGCCGGCGCAACTAAAATATTCCTCCGGTGGCCCAAAACAAATCGAACTTCTATACACGACGGAGCTACTTCGCCAGGATTTTGCAGGCGCTGAGATTCTGGCGCTCGAGGAAGTCACATGCCCTCTGGATGAGGGGCGCATGCACCACGGCCCCGCCGCTGTGGTTCACGGCGTTTTCAAGCGAAAATAGCAGACAAATTACTTTTGGACCTGTTTCTGAAAGGCTGCGAACTGTTGTCGGAGCGTTTCTATTTCTCTTCGATGCTCGTCGAGTTCGGATTCGAGCTGCGCGATGCGCTCTCCAATGGCAGATTCCGAGGCGCTTGTGGTCGCGGGGGTGCGCGCAGGAGAAGGGCTCGCCGACCCGGTATCGGGCGGGGGTTGCTCGTCGCCAGACAGCAGCTGCATGTAGCGCGACTCCTTTGTGCCGGGAACCCTTGGCAGCACTCTCACCAGAGGCGGCTCCCGGCGCATGAGAAGATTCAGGGCTGCGTGTACCGCCTCCAGGTCGTCAAAGGAGTACAGGCGCTCGGCGCGCGTGCGCAGTTCCCCCGGAGTTTGCGGGCCGCGCAGCATCAGCACACACAAGACAGCAAGCTCATGGCGGTGAAAATTGTACAGCTCGTTCAGCCTGTGCTCGTACTTCGCCACGCGGGAGTCTCCGCCCGCCGATCGCACAAGCGCCTGCACTGACAAAGAACGCAGTGCGCGCTGCACCGCGTCCTCGTCCAGGGTCATGACCGGTTCGCGGTTGGACTTCTGGTTACAAGCGTTCATGAGCGCGTTCACCGAAAGTGGATAATACTCGGGCGTAGTGGTTTCTTTCTCGACCAGCGCGCCAAGAACGCGCACTTCAACTTCTGTCAGTTGTAGGACCATGCGGTTTTCTCACAATGGATTCTGCAGCTTACCCCCAGAACAGTGAAGCATAAAACGGCCTGCTTGCCTTCAAACTTGGTCGAATAGTGCAGGCGTAGTATGCGCATTTTTTTGGGGTTCCTACGGTTATCACCCTAGGGAAACGCCCATGGGCAACCTTTATCGTACCCGCAGGAGTGAAAATGCGTTTTCTCTTCTGCATTCGCTGGTTGATTGTACCTCTTGGGATACTCGAGACGCAGTATCGGGCGAAAGAGTCTGTGCCCCAGCAACAGAAGCTTCCGGCCCAGGAGGAATACTAGCGTCCGAATTCAAAACCAGCCGGCAAGAACGAACTCTGAAGCAAGCAAAGCAAGAACTAAGCAGGTGCAATCAGGCAAAGGGTCCCCCGTTTCCCGGCAAAATCGCAGACCGGCAAGCGGCCCACGAAACCTGCGGAATTGTCTCCCGATAAGAATCTGCACAAATTTCCAGATAAGCCGTACGGCGACAGCACCATCCCCAAAACGACTATGGAAGCTCTGACCGGACTCAGGGTGCGAAAGGCAGCTTCTACTTCCGTCAGTTGCATGTACCTCTTCCAGAGATCTGCAGCACCGTCGACTGTCAGATTCGTGCGTAGAAGATAGGCTCCTTCTCGCGCTTCGAGCCATTGCTGTTGCTCCGGCTTCTGCCGCCAGATCAAGCGTGGCCCTTCTTTACTATCCTTCACCGCCATCTCATACAGATCTGCTACCTGCGGATGCGCAGCCTAAATGCGGCCGAGATTCCCCTCCATCTTGAAGCGGTCTTTCAGCTTGCCTTGGGCAATCCGCTTCTGCAGTCCCGCAAGTGTTATTTCGATCTTGGCTACAAAGCGACTCCGGATGGCTTTCTCTTTCTCCGCCGGGAATTCGGATCTGCTTAACCTCTACCTCCGGACGGATCTTTTCGAAATCATCCTTGAGCAGTTCCTGTTCGAGCTGCTTGAGCTTGCTGCGTGGTGTGCCCAGCAGATACTGTCCCCCGCGCTTGCGGATGGCCACCAGGTTCTCTTCACTCACCACGCCGCGGTCGAAGATCCATACTCGGCGTGCTATTCCATGTTTACGCTCCACGGTGCGCAGGATCGCTTCGACGGTGGAAACATCGGCGCGGTTTCCATCGAATAGTTGGTAGCTAAACGGAAAACCGTCCAGGTGTCTGCTTTCGTTGACTTGCCGTCTTGCGCAACCTAAGATGTGCGCCACATGGCAGACACTCCATCGCTTATCGGGCAGACCATCTCGCACTACCGTATCCTCAAGAAGCTCGGCGGCGGTGGAATGGGTGTTGTTTACAAAGCCGAGGACACGCGGCTCCATCGCGCAGTGGGTTTGAAATTCCTGCCTGCCGATATGCTCCACGACTCCGCTGCCCTCGAACGTTTTCGCCGCGAAGCACCTGCCGCATCCGCTTTGAATCACCCAAATTTCTGCACCATTTACGATATCGGGGAGCAGGTCGGCCAGCAATTCATTGCGATGGAGTTCCTCGACAGCCAGACATTGAAGCACCGCATTTCCGGCAAGCCGCTGCCGCTAGAAATCCGGGCCTTTTACTCTAATCAACCCCAAATGAACGGGACATCCTGACAATCGGAGGTTGCCTCCGTCGAGAGCTGTCGGTCGGGTGAATTGTGCGCGGTCTGTGTCCCAAGGCTTTTAGAAACTAGAACAGATCGCGCAGCGCCTCCGCGAAATTCGCCACATCCATTACGCCAAGTCCCGCCGCAGGGCTGTACCCGTTCCGCCCCGAGTAGAACCAGTTGTCTCCGTCAACGATCGCGTGCAGCGGCGCACCCGGTTTCTTGTACGCTTGTCCCGTTAGCGCCAAACCATACAGTGGGAAGTTCAGCAATCCGATCCGGCTGTCGTGCAAATATTCGCCAAAAAGCGCAGAAACGCCGTTCAGTTGCGGCGCCACAAAGCTCGTGCCACCAAAGAACGAATAAACTCCGAATCCGTACTGGTCCGACGTATAGTAAACCACGTACCCCGTTTCCGGATCTGCGTTGAATGATACGTCCGGCACGTTCCGTCCAGGAAAGTTCGCTGGTAATTTGTACACTAGCTCGCCTTCGAGCACCCAATTCTGCCCCGGTTGGCTCCGTTGCACGCCCGGAAGGAAATATTGGTACAAGGGTTTCCCAAACAGAATGCTCACTCCCCCGCCGCTTCCGCCCGGGAAGATTCCGCACTCGATCGGGTTGGGCACACCGACTGCACTGCACAATCCTTCCAGATAGTCCCATCCCCAAACTCTCTCGTGCGGAATGTTCACCACAAAGTACGGCGGTGTACATGCCGCATTCAGGCAATATTCTTGCGTGCCCGCCAGCGTCGTCCCGCCCGCCGCTGTGATTGCCGTGTCGCTCGCCGGGTTATCCACACTCAACGTCACGCTGCAGTCCGGCGGCGCGCAACCAAAATCACGATTTACGTCGTAAGCCCCGCCGTCCCCTGACGCCGTAAAAACCGTCTGCCCTTGAATTGCCGCCCGCACCAGCAATTCGTGAAACGCTTGCGTAATTCCCACCGTCTTCCCTGTCGTCGGGTCAGTTACCGGAGAGTTCTCCAGGTTTTGATACCATTCCCAGAATCCCCAGCTCGTTGAGAGACTCTGCGCCTTATTGCTATTGATCGCCGCCGCAAAAGCGTCCACGAATCCCTGGTTCGTGTTCGGTGATTGATACACAATCACCTTTGCTCCCGGAGCAATTCCTCCGGACTGCTCCACGTCCAGCGTGGTCTCGTCGGATCCCGACATGTCGCTCGGCGCTCCCGGGCCTCCATCGACATTCACGATATGTATGCGGTTCCCATCCACCGATAGCCCCAGCGCGCTCCAGTACGCAAACGCATCGCTCGGTGTAAAGCTCGCCAACGTAATGATTCCCAGTGTGCGGCCTTTACCTGAAACCCCACGGTTGTACAACGGTTGTACATTGTAATGATTAGCAAAGTCCGTCACCGTCCAGAACCCCGGTGTATTGCCTGCGGATGTCGACGGCGCAGCTGCCCGTTGCTTCGCCAGCTTCGGGGGAGCGACATCATGCATGGGGCGAAGACTGGGCCGGCTATCAAGACCAACTACGGCCGCCACCGATCCCGAAATTTCTCCGGGAATCGTTGGATGACTCGTCGGTGCATGGAACGTGTATCCCGTCGTCCTTCCGTGCGGAGGCACTTCGTACCTGTGCAGGCTCACCGCAAACGCGCGCTCCATGTCTGCCGGCTGCCCGATCACTTTCAGCGTCGTCGCGCTGGTCCGTTCCGCCGTCAGACCGTATTTCGCGAGGCCTGCAATCACTCTAGCAACGGTGGCATTCTTCGGCGCGAATCGCGCTGCGAACTCCTCTGCGGTCAGAAACTGGTGATACTGCGGATTACCTGGCGAATGCAGCGAATTCAGCAGTTCCTCTGCCTTGTTCAGCTCGGGCAGGCTAAGCGCAATCGTCACCGACATCGGCGCTTCCTCCGCCTGATCCTTGAGTGCGCCCATATCGACCGCCTTCGGCGTCCGTGCGTTTGGATAAGGTATACCAGGATGCGGCGCAGTCGCCTCGGTTGAGGTCTGAGCCATGGCGCTCGGAATCATTCCCAGAGCCATGCACAACACCACGAATCCACTCTTCGAGGTTCTCACAGGACTGCCTCCTTACCGTTTGGCGGCGCGGTTCCCAAACTTTCCACTTTTTGAGGTGAGCGCCCGCAACAGGGCTTGCGGTTCGCTGTTGAGAGTCGTTACTTACACCCTGGGTACCGAATTGTCAATGCTACATTTTCTATATACTTATGCGCTCTAGATCGACATTTACGATGACGCGCTATCTTCTTGGCCAAAGCCCGAAAAGGGGGGCGCACCGACAACGACATCTGCTCTTCTCGATCAGAACTCCCATGAAGCCGGGGGAAAGCTATCTCCTGATGCAGCGGCTCGGTGGACTGACGAAACAAGGCAATCCGCTGTTGCGGTTTCGATGGGGTGAAGCGGGGGCGCATGCCGTACGTCGGGATCCGGAGTTGCAACGCTTTTATCGCCGCAAATTAGCCCAGAAAGGTTTCGGCAAGGCGAGCGTGGCCGCGGCTCGCAAACTCGGGATCCGACTGTGGATCATGTTGCGGGATCAGATTGAATACAACGAGTTCTGCCGTCGTGGGCAGAAGCAGCAGAAGAGCAGTGATGCCTGTGCGGGGATGCCAGAAAAGCGCTATGGTGCGAAAAGTCACCGGCACGTTGATTAAGCTACCCGCCTCCCTTGAACAAGAGGGAGTTCGAATAACTCATCATGGTCGATGGTGATCGAAGAGATGTTTGGTGGGCAACACTGAGTTGATGAACGTAAACGGGCTGGGCAGGTTAGGGTGACACAGATGAATAGAACAGGAAGCAAAAGGCGCAGTTCGTGCGTTGACGAAGAAGTGCGCTCAAATTCAGTGATAAGGAAAATAAAAACACTCTTGACACGGCCGGCGTCGTTAGAGATAGCGCTTTACCAGACAAGTGCCCCTCACTGCAAAAAAGGCGGGACGGCCCCGGTTACCCGGCGCGTCCCGCCCGTACATCAATTCGAATCGCCTCTCGAATCAGGCTTTGGCAGCTGATGCTGCCTGACCGCGCATCTGTTGCATGAATTGCCGCATCGCGGCGATATGACCCGGGTTGCGGTGTTCCGACCACGCCTCATAGCGCTTCGCCGCCTCTTCGAGGTGCACAAGGATCTGCTTGTTGACAAAAAGCTCGCGAAACGTCGGAACGACGGGTTTAAGTGCCTCCCACACTCCAAAGAACTCGCCGCTGGTCTCAAAGAAGAGATCCTCGTGCAGTAGACCGTAGTTGAGCAACGCGCAGGCTTGCTCCCAGTAGCCGATCACCATTCCAACATACGCTCCGGTTTCGCTTCCCATCGGCGCGATCCGCATGGCGTCGTCGATATTATTCACGATGTAGTTTTTGCCGAACCAGTCACGTGCCTGGCGTAATTTGGCTTCCCTCCGCTGGTCGTAGACTTGAAGGTGAAGTTGCGCTTGTTCATGCGTCGGTTTTGATCCCATGATGCTTTCTCCTTTTCCTTGGATTGATGTTCCTGATCCGCGGTGCCCGCAGTTTCCAGTCTCGGTTTCGCCCCGCCTTCGCACGACGCTGGATCTTCGCGACTTCCGCGGGGCCGAACCCTCCCCATCTTATCGTCGTTTACCGCAGATCAGAATCGACAATTTGGTTTCCCTGAACAATCCAACTTTTCGGAGGTTACCAAAGCGCACGTTGCCCGGACTCCGGTATGCCCCTCCTCAATAGTTATGATTTGTCTGCTCTTAGGACGCGCAACAGCGGAACTGTGAAAAGCCATACTTAACATGCCTTCCATGAGAAGGCCGGTGAGTGTCAAGCCTTTTTTCCATTTTTTCTTTCTTCTTCTTTATTATTTCTTTTTCTAAATTATTCCCATTGAGCCAAGCCGCCTCTGTCGCCACCCTTCCATCCGCACTCTTTGTTGAGCGATTGTCGCTCGGTGCAAGTTGGGTGTACTTGATTCAGTAGGTGCTGCCACCTGGTAATCGACCTTTGTTCCCTCTTTCGAAGGAAACTGGTCCAGGCACTGTCGCAGTCACCTGATCTCGGCGGTCGAGCTCGGCTGTTTGGATACCATCTTTCTTCTTTCCTTGCTCCTTTTTCTTTCTTACTGCCTTTCCCAGCCTCCCATAGAGAAATCTCCAGCCAGGATCGCCCAGGAACGACGATCGTCAACTCCGTCGACCCTTAGCATCCCCTGTTTTGTGGGAGTTCTTCACTCTAGGCCACGGCGCGCAAGTCTCGGTACCCAAATCTCATGAAATTTCACCCAAAGCGCGCCGTTCAATGGGTTTAGGTGAAATCTGCCGCGAATGGCCATAGTGCGGCATCCGAAGCTATGAAGGTATCCCGCCGATGTTACTGCACTTGGTCGCGCTGCTTGTGCTGGGCCTGATGTGCGGCAGTGAATTAAATGTCGCGCTGTTCAGCCATCCCGTGCTGAAACGACAACCGCTGGAGACTCAGGTATTGGTTCGCTCGTCGCTAGCGGCGTTGTTTGGACGCGTCATGCCGTTTTGGACGGCAGGCTCCGCGATTCTCAATCTCTTGCTGTTGCTGCCGTTCGAGCACTTGACCCAGTCAGCTTGGCGCTTAGCAGCAATCGCCTTCGCTATTCAAGCGCTAGCTGTCTTGTTTTCGCTCGTCGCTCCAGTACCCATCAACAACAGGATTGCCAGATGCGAAATCCCTTCCTGAGGACTGGAGTACGCAGGAACACCGCTGGGATGTCTATCATTTCGTCAGAACATGTGGACTTGTTCTAGCATTCGCTCTTCTTGCCCTCAGTTTTGGTGCGCGTTGAGCAAGCGGTGCTTTGCTGCTGGTCACCAGCCTGACTAGCGCTTACCGGACCCCGCGCGGCTCAAGTGACAATGCCGTCGCGGGTGTCGGTGCTTTTGTGTTTTAGGGTTTGCTTAGACTGGGACCGCAGCCACCAGAAATTCTCGCTTGGGCTGATTTGGTTGCTGTTCGGTGTCGGCCATTCACCAAAGGTTACCACGCAAAATGCCTGAGGTGCCTCCTGGAGGACCAGTCAAAACTAGGTTGACGATGTGTTGACGATGCTGCTGATTTTTCGCTCCCAGCGATTCCCAGCCGTTCCCAAGCGTTACTTGGGAAACCAGCATGTTTATTGGGGAAAACGCTGTCTTGTGCAAAATTCCAGCGTTCTAAATAGAGATGGTGCGGTCGAGTGGATTCGAACCACCACGGTATTGCTACCGCCAGCCCCTCAAGCTGGTGCGTCTGCCAGTTCCGCCACGACCGCACAGAGGTGAGACAACATTGTAGCCGCGCCGGAATCCGGGAGCAAGGCGCGCTTCTTAGGCAAACTCAGGGCTTGTTTGGCGCTGGCTTCGCCGGAGCAGGTGCCGGAACCGATTGCTGAGGCGTGGACGACTGCGGCACGGCAGGCTGCTGGGTAGCAGGAGCCGGAGTCGTGGTTGCCGGCCGAGGCGGCGTCTTCGTAGCCGGTTTGGAGAATTGCTGCAGGATCGATCCTCCGCCCTCGCCGCGTTCGACCGCGCGGTCCACGCGAACCACCATGGCCAACGCGCACACCATGAACATGATCGCGCACCAGGTTGTTGCCTGTGAAAGCACCGATGCCGCGCCACGCGGGCCGAACGCCGTCTGGCTACCCGCGCCGCCGAACGCGCCCGCAAGATCCGCCGCTTTGCCGCTCTGCAGCAGCACAACAATGATCAGCACCAGGCAGTTCAGCACGAAGAACGTGCTCAGCAGCCATCCGGCCCATCGAAAGCCCACAACGATGATCCCGAAGCCCACGAACAACGCGATCGTCCACTTCATCCAAGCTGGCATTTCCTGCACCTCAACTCAGTTTTTGTTACCACGGTAAATGGCCGGCGATCCCTGCGACTACCTGGGCCAGTCCTTCACCAGACTCGCAAACGATTTGGCGTCCAGGCTCGCTCCACCCACCAGCGCGCCATCCAGTTCTTCTTGCGCCATCAAACCTTTGATGTTGTCAGGCTTGACGCTTCCGCCGTAGAGGATTCTCAACTCGGAAGCATGCTTACCGGAGAACTTGGCGGCACACTTGCGTATGAACGTGTGAACCGCCGCCGCGATTTCCGGGGTGGCTGTGCGCCCAGTTCCAATGGCCCACACTGGCTCGTAAGCTATCAGAATACGGGAGAATTCCTCGGGGGTCAACGTGCCCACGCTGCCCTGAAACTGCGCCTCAATGACGTTTTCGGTATTGCCGGCTTCGCGGTCCGCGAGCATCTCCCCTATGCAAACGATGGGAGTCAGCCCGGCCGCCAGAGCCGCTTTTGCCTTCTTCATCGCCGTCTCATTCGTATCGCCGAAGAACTGCCGCCGCTCTGAATGTCCCACGATAACATAGCGGCAACCCGCTTCCCGGAGCATCGAGGTGGAAATCTGTCCGGTGAACGCGCCTTCCTTCTCCCAGTAGACATCCTGCGCAGAAATGCCGATTTGCGTGTCCTTCGCGGCTTCCACCGCAGCGGGAATGTTCGTGAACGGTGGCGCAACAACGATGTCGCAGTCCTTCACCCCCGCGATCAGCGGCTTTACCGCGTCGAAGAATGCCCGCGTGTCCGCCTGTGTCTTGTACATCTTCCAGTTGCCCGCGATCACGCGGCGTCGCTTTAGGGTGCTCATTTGTTTGTAAGGGCCTCCACGCCCGGGAGCTTCCTACCGCCTAGAAATTCAAGTGACGCTCCGCCGCCCGTCGATATGTGGGAGATCTGTTTGGCCACGCCGGACTGGTGAACAGCCGCCACGGAATCGCCGCCGCCGATAATCGAGGTGGCACCCGCGGTGGTTGCCGCCGCGACGGCTTTGGCAATCTCCAGTGTGCCTTTCGCGAAAGCGGGCATCTCAAACACGCCCATTGGCCCGTTCCACACGATGGTTTTGGCCTTGGCGATTTCCGCCTGGTACGCCGCGATGGTCTTCGGGCCAATGTCCAGGCCCATTTGATCTGCCGGCGTTACGCTCGCGTCGACGATTTTCGAGGGTGCGTCGGCCTTGAACTCCGGAGCGATCACGTGGTCCAACGGCAGCAGCAACCTGAAGTTCTTCTGCTTGGCCTCCGCCAGGAGCCGCTTGGCAAGTTCCACCTTGTCTTCTTCGACCAACGATTTTCCGATCGGCAGCCCTTGCGCCTTCAGGAAGGTGTACGCCATGCCGCCGCCAATGAGCATGGAGTCGGCAATCTTCATGAGGTTCTCCACAACTTCAATCTTGTCGCTGACCTTCGCGCCACCCAGTATCGCGACAAACGGGCGGGTCGGATTGCTGATTGCTTTCCCGATGTAACTCAGTTCCTTCTCCATCAACAAGCCGGCTGCAGCCTTTTGCACAAATTTGGTTATGCCGACCACCGAAGCATGAGCGCGATGCGCGGAGCCGAACGCGTCGCACACAAACAGGCCGTCGCATAACGCAGCCAGTTTTTTCGAAAACTCCTCGCCGTTCTTTTCTTCCTCGGGATGGAAACGCACATTTTCGAGCACCAGCACGTCGCCATCTTTCAGGGCCTTGCTTTGGGCCTCGGCATCCGCTCCGACGCAATCCGCGGCAAACGTCACGGGCTTGCCGAGCAATTCCTCCAGCTTTTTCGCAGCCGGCTTCAGCGAATATTTGGGATCCGGCCCTCCTTTGGGCCGCCCTAGGTGCGACGCCAGCACCAGCCGCCCGCGCTTCTCGATTGCCAGTTTCAGCGTCGGCAGAGTCTCGCGGATGCGCGTGTCATCCGTAACTACGCCATCCTTGAGGGGTACATTGAAATCTGCGCGAATGAAGACACGCTTGCCACGCAGGTCTAGATCTCGAATGGTAAGTTTGCTCATGGTGATTTTCCGTTCTTGGTCTCGAGATATCAGAGATCAGCGATCCGATATCAGGAACCGAGTCTCATTCACTTTATCTGCCGAGAGCGCAGCCCCTTGGCTTTAAGGGCGCAGGTTTTTCCTCTGTCTCACTCGATGCCTACTCTGTACTGTTTGTGTTCAATGTGACGAAAGACGATTCAGGACCCTCGAGTGAAGACTGCGACCTGTGGTTCGCCTTCCTGCGAACCACGGGTCAAACGTCACGAATCACAAACCACGTCTCTTAGAACTTTGCCGCCATCAACTTGATCAGGTCTCGTACACGGCAGGAATACGCCCACTCATTGTCGTACCAGGACAGTACCTTGACGCACTTGTCGCCGACAACCTTGGTGTAGTCCGCATCCACGATCGAGGAATTTGAGTTGCCTTTGAAGTCCGCGGAAACCAGCTCTTCTTCCGTGTACCCCAAAATTCCCTTCAATGGACCATTCGCCGCAGCTTTCAACGCCGCGTTCACGCTTTCCTTCGTCGCGGGCTTATCCACAAACACCGTCAGGTCCACAACGCTTACGTTCGGCGTCGGCACGCGCATCGAGTATCCGTCCAGCTTGCCATCCAGTTCCGGGATCACGAGCTTCAGCGCTTTGGCTGCTCCCGTGGTGCTGGGAATCATGCTCAACGCCGCTGCACGCGCGCGTCGCAGGTCCTTGTGCGGCAGATCCAACAAACGCTGATCATTGGTGTAGGAGTGGATTGTGGTCATCGTGCCGCTGTGAATCCCGAAGGTGTCATGCAGCACTTTGGCAACTGGAGCAAGGCAGTTCGTGGTGCAGGAAGCGTTCGAAACTACGTGGTGCTTCGCCGGGTCATATTTCTTGTCGTTCACGCCGAGCACAAACGTCGCATCCGGATCGGTGGCCGGCGCCGAGATGATGACCTTCTTTACCGAGCCGCGAATGTGCTTCCGCGCGTCGGCGCCCTTGGTGAACAGTCCGGTGGACTCGACGACGATGTCGGCTCCCACGCTGTTCCAGTCGATCTCCGCGGGATCCTTCGTCTTGAACACCTTGAAGCTCTTCCCGTCCACGCTGATGGTGTCATCCGTATGCGTGATGGTGTGCGGCAGGTTCCCCAGAACCGAGTCATATTTCAATAGGTGCGCTAAAGTTTTCGCGTCCGTAATGTCATTCACGGCCACAAACTGAATATCCTTATCGTCGAGTGCGGTGCGCACGATATTGCGACCGATGCGGCCGAAGCCGTTGATTCCAACTTTAATAGGCATTACTTCCTCCGGTGGGGTGTGTAGATTGCGGCGACACAGACAGCGCTCACAACGCCGCGGGTAGAACTAAAAATGCTAGGTGTAGTGTAAAGAAAAGTCAACGTATCCCGGTGTGTCGCCCATCACAGTCGCTGGTACGCACCTCTCCGCTCCCTTACGCAAAAACACTTTTCTAGGACTTCCCTTCCCAGTTTAGAACACCTGCCGAGAGCGCGCCTGCTCAAGTCCCACGCACACCGCACACCACCACGCCAGACCAAGCCCGGGCCCTCGCTACTTTCCAGCGTCGATCTTCCAGTTTCGGCTTCGAGAGGCGGGCCCTACTGCGGGTACTGCTTGATGGTGGTGACTTTCTCTCCGGTAAAGTGCACAAAGATCGTCTTGTCGGGTGGATGCCCGTAGATCCAGTCTTCCGTATCGTTCCCCTCGCTGTCGCGCTCCCTGACTTTGCGATCCGGCTTTCCGATCGCCGCAACCACTTCTTCGCGATCCATGCCAGTGACGGCGCGGCGTTCCGTGATGGCTTTCTTCATTTCGGGAGGCAGGGTGTCAATCCAATGGACCGAAGCGGACCGCTCTCTGGTGAAATCAAGAAACGGCGCTAAAAGCTGCTTCAGCTGGTCGGGGGTGATTTCCGGCACATGCTCGGGAAAGTCGATGTAGATGGTTCCGCCCATGCCGGGCTGGAAGCCAGGCGGTCCAGGGTCCTGACTGGTGGTAGGCGCTGTGGACTGTGGGATGGGGGAGTTACCACCCATGCTGACCTGAATGCGATCACGCCAATGTTTCTTCGGACGGCCGCCACCGTTAATGTCAACAACGATGCTTCGGTCGTGGAATTCCAGACCCGTGATTTGCACGTTGTCCCCGGTGTTCACCGCGGCGCCGTGGCTGGCAATCACGCGATCGAGATACTCCTCGTTGATAGGCTTATCCACGTAGATGATGAAACCTTCCTTGCCGCCCGGAACTGGTTTGCGCGCCTTGGCAAATTCACCCGAAACATAACGAATCAGAGCGAGTTTCGATGTTTCCTGCAGCGTGGTTCCCTGTTTTGGTGGCGCTGTTTCGTTTTTCGGTTGTTGCGAAGCGTCGGTGGTGACCACGTCTGGAAACAGCGGGAGATTCTCGCCGGCGGGGAGCGTTTCGTGGGAAGCAGGTTGCGGCCTCAACGCGGTGCTTCGGGGAATATCACCCCAGGCAAAAAACAAAGCTGCAATTGTTATGGCGAACCGGTAATGCATAACCATCCCGCGCTGCCGGTCACGGCAGGGCCTCATTCCCTATTCTATGACGCATTTCGGGGATTGAATAGCTACGCCTTGCCATTATTACGGAGAGACCACCGTCACTCCCTGGCGGTCGATTTTCATGGGCAGCAGTTCTCCTCCCGCGTCCAGAACGGCTTTCTCCACGCGCTCCCTGGCGTCGGGCTCAATCAACAGGACAACGCAACCTCCGCCGCCGGCACCGCAAACCTTTCCGGAGAGGGCACCAACCCGCCGGCTGTTGGCGATGATCCGGTCAATCATTTTCGTAGAAATGGTGGGTAGATTCTTACGCCGGAATTGCCACTCCTGGTTCATCAGCCGGCCGCTCTCCTTCCAGTCGCCGGATTCCAAGGCCGAGCGCATGGCTTGGGCAATCTGGGAAATGCGCTCCAGATTGTTCTGGACGCTGCCCTTGTTGTCGAGGTGAGCCTTGAACACCGCCCAATTGTTGATTGCGGATTGCCGCGGCTTGCCGGTGTAACAGACCACCAGGCGACGCTCCAGCTCGTCCAGCTTCACGTTCAATTCGATGCGCCTTTCTCCGCCGGGCATCAACTCGATTGCCGCAGCTCCGCCGAAGGCCGGGGGATAGTGATCCTGCATGCCGGTGGGGATATTGATGACGATGGCTTCCGCGTCGCGGCTGATATGAATCCAGTCGACCTTGCTTCGCCCCGTCCCCGTGAAGCGGTCCAACGCCGCGCAAATGGCCACGGCCATGGCGCTGGAGCCGCCAATTCCCGCCCCCGCCGGAGCTTCGGAATTTGTGGTGAGCGTGAATCCACCTTCGGGGTGGAAGAACTTGACGATTTCGGCAAGCAAGGGAAGGCGATAACGTTTGGTGCGAGCGAGCTCGGTAAACGACGCGAAGCTTTCGGAACGATTGGTATCCAGCGAGACCAACTTGATGCCCTGGCCACCGCCGGATTGCGTATCGATTACGCAATGCGCGTAGCGAGAGATGGCCGCGTTCAGCGTTACCGCTCCGGAGTGAAACAGATAAAGCGGCCAGATGTCCAGCGTTGCTCCGGCAAAATCCACGCGAGTCGGTGCCTTCGATTCGATGCGCATAGGTTTCCTGTAAATTCAGATTTGACTACGAGTTCAGAGCGCGCAACTCAAGAAGCCCCGCCGACAGCCCGGTTACGCTGCAGAATCTGGGGACCTGATTCATGCCGGGCCTGGGCCGGATTCGGTTCAAAACATCGGCGGCAGCGTGCTTCATAGGCTCCGCCCGCGCCGACGACAATCAATTCATCGCTTTCGACCAGACGCTGGGTATGTACCGCGGGATTTCCGCAGCGCACGCAGATCGCTAGCAACTTCGTGATTTCTTCGGCTACGGCGAGCAAGCGCGGCATGGGTTCGAAGGGGCGCCCGCGATAATCCGTGTCCAGGCCCGCGACGATTACGCGTTTCCCGAGGTTGGCGAGTTTGCTGCAGATCTCCACGAGTTCGTCGCCGAGGAATTGGGCTTCATCGATCCCGACAACTTCCGTGCGAGGCTGCAATTTCTCCATGATTTCGGCCGCTTTGGCGACGTTATCGGAAGGGATGCCCAATCCGGAATGGGAGACAATTTCGTTGGCGGCATAGCGCGCGTCAATTGCTGGCTTAAAGATCTGCACGCGCTGCCGCGCGATTTGTGCGCGGCGCAAGCGGCGAATCAATTCTTCGCTTTTGCCGGAAAACATCGGGCCGACCACCACTTCGATCCAACCCATGTTGCCTTTGACGATATCCACGCGCCCGCTCCTGTGTTCTTACAGACTAGAATGCTCGTTTCCGTGCGCTTCGCACAACCAAGGAATTGCCTTCCGGCCGGGGCCTTAAACGCCAGCGGCCGAATTCGTGACTCGGTACAAGTTCTGATTATAGAAGGGTGCAAACGCCGCTACCACCGCGAGGCGAAAAGACTCTTGCCGGGAAATCAAATCCCTGGAAAGCACTCCCCACGCGCCCTGAGCATCGCGGATACCCACTTGTCCGGCAAAGGCGTCGATTGCCACAGACAGTTCCGTGCCATTCGACAGAACTCGATCGGCAAGCACGTCGGGAATCTCAATACTGCCGGAACTTCCGAAGTGGCCGCGCAGACCGTCTGTTACGTAGGCCCAACTTTCCAGAAACACGCGGCGATTCGCAGACTCCTCGACGACGTCCAGGCCACCTTCCAGGCCCACGCAGAAGCTCGCAGGCTGATCACTAGCAGCCAACCGAACCTGAAGTGTTCGCGCACGTTGCCGCGCGCCTTGCATCAGTTCATCGCGCGAGGAAGGAGTATGGATCACCCCACTATGCACTGCGTAGCCACTCACTTCGACGGTTGTATGCAATGGGAAGAAGTTGCAGAAGAGAGCGGCGGCTTCCCGGACGGCATTCAACTTGGGGCGCCGCGTACTGCCGGCGGCGATGCGGCACAAGGGCATGGGAAGACCTATGCGCTGATTGTATCGGGAAAACCGGGGAAAGTTCAGGGAGAAATCAGGGTGCCTGAGGAAAATTGGGGAAAAGAATGGAGCGGCCTATCGGAATCGAACCGACACCTGAACCTTGGCAAGGTTCCGTACTACCACTATACTAAGGCCGCTCAGGCTCTTCTTTTATAGCATGCTTCTTCGAAAAAGTTCAAATCCCCCCAGCATTTGTGCGGAAATTGGACCGTTCAGGATACTTGCGTAACGCGAGCGGACTTCACGACCGGTGAGCGGCGCTGGCGATCGGCGAAGCGGGTAGCTTTTTCCTTGTTGGTATAGACTCGACCAAAGGTTTCGCCGTCTGCGTAGTTCACGGTGACCAGGAAATGGTGGTGTCGGCGGCGGCGATCCTTGCCAAACTGCGATTTCTCATCCCGCACAGATTTCTTGGGACCTTTGCTAGCTGTTTTTGCCACGGTGAATGCCTCTGAGGTCTGAGAAATGAAAACCAACTATGACAAGGAAATCCAGGACGCGCAAGTATCTGTCGAGATAGTAACTCGTATCTCATCAGTTTAACGTCCAATCCGAAGCCACGCGAACGGAGAGCTTGCCCTTCACCAACCGGTAACCGAGTGGAGGAAGCCACGACTCGCACGCATCACGTACTGGACGCCATGCAGGCCGCTATTATCCAAGGAATCCACTTCACTGCCTCGCAGATTAAAGGTCAAATGGATTCCGGTAAGTTGGTCGGAAGGAGCAGTACGCGTAACCAGGTGCCCGGAACTAAACATGCCTAAGCTAGGAAGCGTTCCGCCCCCGGGAAGGCCAAGGACGAAATTGGCGGTGGTGACGTCGCTCTCGAATCCAACCAGCTTGACGCGCCCTCGCCAGAGCGTAGCGAGAGGAAAACGTACCTGGTCCACAAATGGCGTGTCGTTACAGTAAAACGCCGCTTCCATACGATTAATGGTGGTGACAGTGTTCATCTGCGGCGGCTTCGTAAAAGGGCTCGGAACGTTGACGAATTGCGAAAACAAAACTGGGCGCGGGAGGTTCGGCGCTGAGAGGCGGTCGCTTGGTAGGAAAGCGGGCGCCAGGCGGAACTCCGGCAGACTATGCGAAAAAGAGACTGCGCTGATGGATAGGTTGGCGGAGCTGGATTGCTGCGCGGCCAAAGGACTCGTGAAAGTTACAGCCAAAAGGAGCGCCATTCGGGTCAGACAAAGGGGCGACCTAGGGAAGACTGACGCCATTCGATCTCCGTGCGAAGCGAAAGACAGTTGCAGCAAATTAACCGATGGAGGCTCCCTTGTCCATTAGAAAAAGTTACAGTTTCCAATTGAAATTGGGATGCCCGGAGACTCCAACTTGGCCCTAAGCCATTGCATCTAAAGGGAGGGGAGGGCGTAGTGTTAAAAGCGTAACGAATCTACCCTGGTAATTTCTGGTTTAACGAAACATTTAAGCAGTTTCTACGTCTTTACTCATGAGGGTCAGTTAGGCTGTTAACGGCGGAATGAGGATGCGCCGATGTTGACGATACAAAAACTGCCACCGATTGTTGAGGATCTCCGGCATCACAGCGCGGAGCAACTCCTTGAATTACGGCTACTCCTGAATACCGGGGCATTGGGCCGCGCCGATCGCCGGCGTCCGGGGTTCTACGAACTCGACGGTGTGTCAAACGTGTACTACGTGTTTCGTTATCCGACAGGTCACAAAGTCCTGCTCGTGGCTGCCTGGGATCGTTCCTGCGATCCGCTGGCGGAACTCGCTGCGTGTTCCTGCCCTGCTGCGTAAACTGACGTAGCAGGGATTTCATCTATTTTCAAAAATAATCAGGATGGAGCCGTCAACGCGGAACGCCCTTATTGTCAGACGGGGACGAGACTGAGGGCTTCGATTCAGCACCGGGCATGACGCCCTTTAGCGGTTGTGAACGCTCGGTTTCTAATTCCGGATGTGGTAAAGGTTTGCGCGGAAGCATCTGATCTCGCATCGCCGCGTTATAGACAAAGATGGCTTCGACCAAGGCAGCTTGCGCTAGATCTTCGGCCTGAAGACGCTCGTAGGTGTCCATGTTGGAGTGATGGGTGCGCGACTCGTAATCCAGGGGATCCTGGATGAACTGAAAACCTGGGATGCCGACGGCGTCGAAGCTCAGGTGATCCGTACCACCCGTGTTGCGCATGGTCAGAGTGGTGACGCCTAAGTCCTTGAGCGGCGCGATCCACTGAGCGAAGATCGGCGCGATTGCCGCGTTGCCTTGCAGATAAACTCCACGGACCTTTCCGCTGCCATTATCCACGTTGAAATAGCCGGAAACTTTCGACTGCTCCGGCTTCAATTGCAGTGGGCCAGTTACTTTACGCAGGCGTTCGCTGAGTTTGAGCTGATCTGGATCGGTGGAACGCGGCGTAATGCCAAAATGCAGGTTGGCATAGCCGTAGGAACCAAGCAGGCCTTGCTCTTCGCCGGTCCAGAGCGCCACGCGAATGGTGCGCCGGGGCTTGACGTTAACGGAGGTCAGGATGCGCATCACTTCCATGGCGACTACGCTGCCGGCGCCATTGTCAGTTGCGCCGGTGGCAGCGGCCCAACTATCAAGGTGGCCACCAACCATAACGATTTCATCTTTCAATCTCGGATCGGTGCCCGGAATTTCAGCAACGGTGTCGAAGCCGTGCTCGTGCTCATCGTAAAACTTCGTTTCAAGGTTCAGCTCGATGGTAACCGGCACATTGGCTTTCAGGAGGCGATAGACTCGCCCGTAGTTCTCGATGGCAGTAACGGCTAGCGGCACGGGATTGGCATGGTCTTTGCGGTAAACCAACCGACCGAATGAAGATGCGTTGTCGTCGAAGAAGGTTCCCCCAGACCCGCCGTTATTCAGGCCATCTCGGCTGGGAAGAATGACCGCGGCTACCCGCTCAGCAGCCAGGAACTGTCCGAGTTTTTCGCGGAATTCCGCTTGTCGTAGAAATCGTTGGCGGGCATCCGAGGTATTCGGGGGGCGTACGGGGCCCTCCTGGAGTTTGGCAAGCTCGGTGTCATCGTAGCGCGTGGAGAGGGGTTTATCGACGGGTTTGACTTCACGCATTTCGCCAAGAAAAAGAATCGCCCCCGCGAGTTTCCCTTTGTACTTCTCGAAATCCTTTTCTTCCTGAATGTCTGCCCACAGGGCTGAACCACTGATGGGGCCTTTTGTAGAGGGCGACCACGGCTCGGCCTGGGCGATGAAAACGGCTTTATCGGGAGAGGTCATGCGTACCGAGGAGTTCACTTGCTCCCAACCCATACCGAATTCGCCCCAATCCTCCAAATGGGCGTTGCTGCAACCCATCGAGGTGAACTGCTCCCGCGTCCATTCATTCGCTCGCTTCAAGTTAGGAGAGCCCGTCAGGCGCGGACCGATACCGTCAGTCAACGCGGAGGCGTATTCCATGATGTGGGAATGAGCGGTGGCCTCTTCACGAATATTGTCATACATCGAATAGTCAAGAATCTCCCTCGCCGGTTGGGGCGGTTCGTAGGAAGCCTGGGTGGAGTCGGTGGGAGGGGATGATTCCCTGCTTTGGGCGGCCGCGAAGAGAGTAAGGAAGGCGCAAGCAGCCAAGATCGAAAGGACGAACGAAACTTTTGTTGGGCGCATCAAAGGTTCCTTTGAGGAAAATGAATCTTTGGAGGATAACAAAAGAGCAGGGAATCGAAAACGTTAGAACGATGCGCGGCTCAGGGTGAAAGGATCGTGCCGTGCGTGCATGGCGCTGTAGGCCATTTACTTCTGTTTGTCGAAATTGAGGGACGCGGAATTGATGCAGTAACGCAATCCTGTGGGGCCCGGACCATCGTCGAAGACATGTCCTAGGTGGGCGTCGCAGCGACTGCATCGCACCTCCGTGCGCACCATGCCATGAGAGAGATCGCTTTCCGTTTCGATGGAGGCGTCATCGGAAGGCGCGGTAAAGCTGGGCCAGCCGCAACCGGAATGGAATTTGGCATCGGAGAGAAACAGCCGCTGTCCGCAACAGACACATTTGTAGGTGCCGGGCGCTTCGGTGGATTCGTACTCGCCGGTGAATGGTGGTTCGGTGCCTTGCTGGCGGGTAACGTAATACTGGTTCGGGGTGAGCTGCTTCTTCCACTCAGCGTCGGATTTCTGTAGCTTCTCTGCCATTTAGGCCTCCCTGGGCGTCACGTTTGATGCGCGTCGGTCAGTATCTGATTCAGCGCACGGCCTTGACGTTTCGCGCGCCGCAACGAAAGATGGTTAGTGACCCACATCACTTAGGTCGATAGATCGCATGGCCGAACCGCTCGATCCAACGTATCCCCACAAACGCCGGAGCCGTCGCGCAAAGATCGCGAAGCCGCTGCGCGTGCGGCCGTCGGAGCCCAGGGACGAGCACTTCGAGGACCTTCCGATCAGTGTAAACGCATCAAAAGAAGGTATTTATTTCCACACCAGGCGGCCGAATTATTACAAGGGGATGCGCGTATTCGTAACCTTCCCTTTTACGTCGCCCCACGACCCGATGAACTGCGAATACGTGGGCGAGGTGGTCCGGGTCGAGAATCTGCCGAACGGCAAGTTTGGCGTGGCCCTGCACCTTTCGATGACGATGAACTACAGTTCGAGCGCCCCACCGGGATCCATCTCACGGGCATAACAATTGAAAATCCAGATACCGCCAAAGCGAAATTTGCATTGGCGGGGTGTGACTGAAATTCTGTATGTTAGGGTCGAAATGATTCTACGGGCGCATCGACATCACCATCATCACGGTAATCTAGCGCGCCCGAGCCGGTCTAGATAGAGCTTTCGCAAAAAAAGCACCGAACAGCCCGCTGGCGCGCATGGCTCCGGCGGGATTTTTGTTTTTAGGGGGTAATGGTGAAATTGGCGTTTGACAAGATGAATGGACTGATTCCAGCAGTGATACAGGATCAGGCATCGAAGGATGTGCTGATGTTGGGTTTTGTGAACGAAGACGCACTGGCGAGCACGCAGAGATCCGGCGAAGTGCATTTCTTCAGTCGTTCGCGTAACCAGCTGTGGAAGAAAGGCGAAACAAGCGGGCACCGATTGCGAGTCACAGAAATACTGGTGGATTGCGATGTGGACGCGCTGCTGATCCGCGTGGAAGCAGTGGGACCCGGTGTTTGTCACCAGGGTTACAGGACGTGTTTCTTCCGCGAGTTGGAACCAGATGGAAATGTACGCGTAATAACGGAGAAAACCTTTTCGGAAACGGAAGTCTACTGCAGAAAGGAGTCGGAATGACCCTTCTCCGGTTGGGAATTCCCAAAGGCAGCCTGCAGGATGCCACGGTTGACTTGTTGGCTCGAGCGGGATGGAAGGTCACGCTCAGCTCGCGGAGCTACGTACCCACGATTGATGATCCAGAGATGGATTGCCTGCTGGTGCGAGCGCAGGAGATGGCCCGCTACGTGGAATCCGGCGCACTGGACGCCGGAATCACGGGACATGACTGGGTGGTCGAGACACGCGCCGATGTGCTGGAGCTGGCCGAGCTAATCTATGCCAAGCAGCGGTTGGCGCGCGTAAAGTGGGTGCTGGCGGTGCCGGAAGATTCGGCCATCCGGGAGCCGCGGGATCTCGAAGGCAAAGTGATTGCGACGGAAGTCGTGGAAATCACGGAGAAGTACCTGGAGCGGCATGGAGTGAAAGCGCGGGTGGAATTTTCCTGGGGCGCAACGGAAGTGAAGGCGCCCGAATTGGCTGATGCGATCGTGGAGGTGACCGAGACCGGATCTTCGTTGCGGGCGAATCGCCTGCGGATTTTGGATACGGTGTTGGAATCGTCGACAGTGTTCATCATGAATCGCAAAGCGGCGGAGGATCCGGCGAAACGCGAGAAGGCCGAGAACCTGGTCCTGATGCTGAAGGGTGCGATTGCAGCGGCGACGAAAGTGGGGTTAATGCTCAACGTAAAACGGGAGGACTTGGCCAGCGTGCTAATGGTATTGCCGGCACTGAAGAATCCGACGATTTCCGCACTGAGTGATTCCGACTGGGTGGCGGTAAACACCATTGTTGAGGAAGCCGTGGTGCGGCAAATCCTGCCGAAATTAAAAGCTGCGAAAGCACAAGGGATCGTGGAATACCCGTTAAATAAGATCGTGCTGTGATGCGAATCCTAAGATTAACGAAGAGAATGGAAACCGAGTTGCTGAAAGCCCGCGAATACCAGGATCGCGCGGCTCTGCACACTGCCGCAATGATCGTTGCCGGCGTACGACGTGCCGGCGACACTGCGCTCGACCGGTGGGCAAAGGAGTTGGATGGCCGAAACCTGAAGAGAGATGGACTCTGGGTTTCGCGAAAACAGTATCGTGCAGCACGGAAGCGCGTCAGCAAGGAGTTCTTGCGGGCGGCGGAACATGCCGCAGCAAATGTGCGTTGCGTAGCGGAGCGGCAAAAACCTGCGGAATGGAGCATACAGGTGGAGCCCGGCGTGCAGGTCGGACAGCTTGTGCGGCCGATCGAGACGATAGGATGCTATATTCCCGGCGGTCGGTTTGCGCTGGTGTCCACGCTGATTATGACCATGGTACCTGCGCAAGTGGCGGGAGTGCGGCGGATTATCGCGGCTTGCCCGCGCCCAAATGACGAATTGCTGGCGGTGGCCGACCTGCTAGGCGTTAGTGAATTGGCGCAGATCGGGGGTGCACAAGCTATCGCCGCGCTGGCCTACGGCACGAAGCGAGTGCCGCGTGTTGAGAAACTGTTTGGGCCGGGGAATCGTTACGTGACGGCGGCGAAACAGATTGTCAGCGCGGATTGTGCCATTGATTTGCCGGCTGGCCCGACGGAAGCGATTGTGCTGGCGAATCGAGGTAATCCGCGCTGGATCGCTGCTGATTTATTGTCGCAGGCGGAGCACGCACCGGATGCGGGAAGTTTTCTTGTGACCACGTCGGTTGGATTCGCAAAGCGGGTGCAGCAAGAAGTGGCGCAGCAATTGGCGGACTTACCTAAGAACAATCCCGCACAGATCTCGCTACGCAAAGCAGGTGCCATCCTGCTGGCGAAGACATGGAGAGAAGCGTGTGTATTTGTGAATCGGTTCGCACCGGAGCATTTGAGCGTGCCGGAGAAGGGCGCTGAGGTATTGCTGGAGATTCAATCGGCGGGGACGGTGTTCCTGGGTGGATTGAGCGCCCAAGCGTTTGGGGATTATGCCAGCGGAAGCAATCACGTGCTGCCGACCGGGGGCTGGGCACGAAGGCGAGGCGGATTGTCGAGCGCTGATTTTGTGAAACGGATCAGCGTGCAAACGATTGAGCGAACGGGCTATCGGCGCATGGCAACGGACGTAAAAGCGTTAGCGCGAGCGGAAGGGTTGCTGGCGCACGCGAACGCAATCGAGGTGCGACGATGAAGGTGCGGCTGCCCGTGCGCAAAGCGATTCTAAATCGACGCACGTACGAAGCACTAGCCGAGGGCCGTAAAGGAAAAATCCGCCTGGACTTCAACGAAAACACCAGTGGTTGCGGGGAAAGGGCCCGGCGGGCCCTGGCTCGGTTAAGCGCGAAAGAGTTGGCGATGTACCCTGAATATGAAGGACCGACCAAGAAGATCGCGAAGTACTTTGGCGTGAGGCCAGAGGAGATCGCGCTAACGAATGGCGGTGATGATGCCTTGCGCGTTTTCTTCGACACGTTTGTTGAGCCTGGCAGCCACATCCTGATCTGTGAGCCAACGTTTCCGATGTATCGCTACTATGCGGAAATCGCAGGGGCTGGAGTGAAAGCGCTCCGGTACACGGCGAAGATGGAATTGCCCTTGGACGAGGCACTGGCGGAGGTGCGAAGGAAGCCGCGCGTGATGTTCCTGGCGAATCCGAACAATCCAACTGGGACGTTGGTGGGAAAGCGCGCCATCGCGAAACTGCTGCAAACGGCAACGGAGACTGTGATGGTGCTGGATGAAGCGTATTCCGAGTTTTCCGGCGAATCGGTGGTCCCGTGGATTCGGCGTTACGAACATCTTTTTGTGGTGAAAACATTTTCGAAGGCAGCGGGGCTTGCCGGGCTGAGGCTAGGAGCGGTAATCGCGCAACGTGATTCATTGGCGCTGGTGAAGCGCGCGCTTCCGCCATATCCCGTGAATGTGGGAGCGCTGGCCGCAGGAACGGCGGCCGTGGAGGATCGACAGACGCTGATGAACTACGTGAACGAAGTGAAGCGCCTTAGGACGTGGTTCACCAACGAACTTAGAAAGCACAAAGTCCGTGTATTTCCGAGTGCAGGGAACTTTGTGCTGGCCGATTTTGACGACCTGGGCCCGGCGCTGTTTCGCGAACTAGGTCGCCGAGGAATCCTAGTACGTGAACGAAGCAAAGACCTGGGACCGGGGTTTGCGCGCATCAGCATTGGGACGGAATCAGAATTGAAACAAGTGCTGGGGGCGTTGCGAAGAGCGGTATAGACAAAATGGCGAGAACTGCTCAGATTCGAAGGAACACGAAAGAAACCCAGATCCAGCTGCGGCTGAATCTGGATGGCCACGGGAAGGCCAAGATTTCCACGGAAATTCGCTTTCTCGACCACATGCTGGACCTGGTGACGCGGCACGGCGGGTTTGATCTTCGACTGACGGCGAAGGGGGATCTGGACGTCGACCAACATCACACGGTTGAAGACGTTGGGATTGCTCTGGGAGAGGCGGTAAGGGCGGCGCTTAGAAACAAGAAGGGCATCCTGCGGGCCGGGTACTTCCTGATGCCGATGGACGAGACGCTGGCTGCCGCTGCCGTCGATCTGGGCGGGCGCTCCTTTTGCGTGATGAAGGGAAAGTTCTCCGCGAAACGCGTGGGTGATTTCCAAACAGACCTTGTGGAGGACTTTTTTCAGGGGTTCGCGCAAGCGGCACGGGCAAACGTACACTTGCGCGTGCTGTACGGGCGCTCGTCTCATCATCAGGTGGAAGCGGTATTCAAGGCGTTTGCGAAGGCGCTGCGATTCGCGGTGTCGCGCGACAAACGGTTGAAGACCGTGCTGCCGAGCACGAAGGAATTATTGTGAACGTAGTGGTGATCGACTACGGTGCCGGTAACGTTTCCTCGGTTGGCAGTGCGTCTCGACGGCTAGGCATAGAGGTGAGCACGACAAACCAGGCCGCAGAGTTCGCGCGCGCAGATCGACTGATCCTGCCAGGAGTGGGCCATTGGGCGGCGCTGATCCATGCCTTGGATGCCCAGAATCTCAGAAGGCCTCTGTTGGATGCAATTGCGCGCGGCGTGCCGTTCTTAGGGATCTGTCTTGGCTTGCAGGCTCTTTATGAGGGGAGCGAGGAAGCTCCCCAGTTGGCAGGACTCGGACTGTTGAAAGGAAAAGTGACGCATCTGCCCGCAGGCGTGAAACTGCCTCATATGGGCTGGAATCAGATACAGCGTTCGCGGACCAGCGCACTGCTGACGGGCATCGATCCAAATTCCTATTTTTACTTTGCACATTCGTTCGCGGCCTCGGCGGCCGGCCAGGAGGGAGTCGCCACCTGCAACCATGGGCGCGACTTCATTGCGGTGCTCGAGAACAAGAATATTTCTGGCGTGCAGTTTCATCCGGAAAAGAGCGGCGCGCCCGGCGCCAAACTGCTGGAGAATTTTCTGAGACGAGCAGCATGAGCCTGGCGCGACGCATTGTGCCGTGCCTGGACACAGATGGGATGCGAGTAGTGAAGGGCGTGCATTTCGAGCAGATGCGCGATGCCGGCGATCCCGTGGAACTGGCGGCTCGCTACAACGAGGAAGGTGCCGACGAACTGGTCGTGCTGGACATTGCAGCCTCGCGCGATTACCAGCCTACTTTCCTGGAGACGATTCGACAGGTCGCAGCAAACTTAGCGATTCCGCTGACCGCGGGTGGTGGTATTCGCTCGTTGGAGAATGCGCGCGCGGTCGTTCGTGCCGGTGCGGACAAAGTTACGGTAAACACAGCAGCGGTGGAGCGGCCCGAACTGCTAGGCGAGCTTTCGCGTGAATTCGGAGCTCAAGCGGTGGTACTGGCAATTGACGCCGTGCGTGAGGACGGCCGATGGAGGGTGCGCGTGCGGGGCGGGCGAGCAGCGACGGGCCTGGATGCCGAACAGTGGGCGTGCCGGAGCGTGGAGATGGGTGCGGGAGAGATCTTGCTGACATCGGTGGATCGCGACGGAACCCAGTCAGGCTTTGATACGGAACTAACATCCGCCATCAGCCGAGCGGTGAGTGTGCCGGTGATTGCCTCGGGAGGAGCAAAGCTGCCACAACATTTTCTGGATGTATTCATTCGCGGGGCCGCCGACGCCGCAGTGGCCGCTTCGATTTTTCATGACAAGGCTCAATCCATCCGCGGGCTAAAGGCCTATTTGAGGAAAAACGGCGTGGAGGTGCGACTGCCATGCTGATCCCATGCATCGATCTGCAAGGAGGTCAGGCGGTGCAATTGGTGCACGGCCGGAACAGAGAGTTGGCGGTGGCGGATGTGTTTGGTTTGCTGAAGCGTTTCCAGCGGTACGAATGGCTGCAGGTGATTGACTTGGATGCAGCGATGCGCAAGGGGCAGAACAATCGCTTGGTCAGGCAGCTTTGCATGAGGGCAACACGGGAATTCAAGATGAAGTTGCGCGTTGGCGGGGGCGTTCGAACAGTGCGGCGCGCAGAGGCACTTCTCGATCTGGGTGCCAGCCAGGTGATCGTGGGCAGCGCCGCGTTCCGGAATAGTCTGCCAAACGTGCGATTTCTGGCACGACTGGCGCGCCGCGTCAGCAGAAAACACGTGGTGATCGCCCTAGACACAGCAAAGGGACACATCGCGGTTGAAGGATGGCGAAGGTCACTGGACGTCGCTCCGGCCGAAGTAATGAAGCAGCTCGCAACCTATTGCAGTGGGTTCCTCTGCACGGATATAGACCGCGAAGGAATGATGCGCGGAGCAAACCTGGCATGGTTTCGCGACTTACGCGCGGCCACGGCACTCCCGATCATTGCCGCGGGAGGAGTTTCCAGTCGGCGAGAAATCCGCGCGCTGGAGAAGCTGAACATGGACGCCGCGGTAGGGATGGCGCTTTACAAGAACCGCGTGCGATAGCTTTCTCCGTGAAAAGTGTCGCTGGTACTTTTCCAGGTGGCAAGGCTGAAGTACGATACAAGGCCATGCGGACCTTTCACCGACTGTTCAGTTCCCTCGAAAAAGTGTATGGCTCACGGAATCTTGTCGGGCATTTTAACCGCTCGAATTGTTTGGATCTTGGTGCGGAATTTCAAGGCAGGAAGGGCGTTCCGTCCCGCGACCAGAAGAAATGAGGAATTATGCTGGTTTCATTCCGTCCGTGCAATCCCAAGGACCACGCCAAGTTGCTGAAATTAGTGTGCGCCTACTACCGGTTTGACAGAATTCCGTACAATCGCCGTTCGCTCAGCAAGGGGTTGGACACACTGCTGCGTAATGTTTCCCAAGGACAGGCCTGGCTGATGGGGAACCACAAGAAAGCGGTGGGGTACGCCGTTGTGACCTACAGGTTTGATCTGGAATATGGCGGCGTCGAAGGAGTGCTAAGGGACTTATACGTAGAGAAGAAGTATCGCAAGAAAGGCATTGGTTCGCTGGCGCTGTTTGAGATTGAAGATTTCTGCCGCGAGCGAGGGATGCGCGCTATGGAATTGCAGGTGTTGAATCACAACCGGGCCGCGGAAGCCTTTTACCGCAAGGCGGGGTTTCGCCTGCTGCCACGAAAAGTGATGTTAATGGCGGTGCGGCCCGAGGAAGTAGCGCACCCGCTGCGCGCTAGCGCAAGTAAGCGTCGGTAATGTACTGCTGAACCATGCGCTGGGTATTGAAGAAGGAGCCGTTAATCGCGATGGCGTGGTGCATGACTTCCAGATAGCGCTTGCGGTCCTCATAAAACATCGGAAGGATCACGCTTTCCAGTTTGGAGTAGAGGTTTTGGGAATCAACCGAATTGTCGGCCTCTAACTCGTGGCTGGCCTCGCCACGATGGGGTTCGCCGATGGACCAACCGGTGACACCTTCGATGTGACCTTCCACCCACCACCCGTCGAGAATGCTGAGGCTGGGAACTCCGTTCAAGGCAGCCTTCATGCCACTGGTGCCGGAAGCTTCCAGCGGGTACTGCGGGGTATTGAGCCACAAATCGACGCCGGAAGTGAGTTTAGCGCCCAAATCCATATTGTAATCGTCGAGAAACACCACGCTGATGGCCTTCTTGAGGGCTTTTTTTGCGCGGAAGATGTGCTTGATGATTTCCTTGCCGCCGGCGTCGCGTGGATGGGCTTTGCCAGCGTAAACGATTTGAAAGGCGCCAACGTTCTTGGCGATCTGGCGCAAGTGATCGAGGTCGCTCAGGATGAGATCAGCGCGCTTATAGTCCGTTGCGCGACGTGCAAAGCCAATCGTGAAGGCCTCGGGATCAAGTTTCAAGCCGGTTTTCTTGCGAACGGTCTCAAGGAGGTCGTGTTTGGCAAGAAGGTGAGCCGTCCAGACTTCTTCGGGGGGCAAACCGAGCGCTCCGCGCAAGCTGTAATTGTCTTCGCGCCAGGAAGGGATGTAACGATCGAAGAGGTCGCGAAAAGGCGGCGAAGTCCAAGTGGCGGCATGAACGCCGTTGGTGATGGCCTCAATCGGAACATTGGGAAACATTTTCCGGGACACTTCGCCGTGCAGCTTCGCGACGCCGTTTACGAAGCTGCTGAGGCTGAGGGCCAGATAGGTCATATTGACGGATGCGCCGCGTCGCGCGGCTTCGAGAAGATCGGGGAAGGTTTGCTCGGCCTGCAGGATACTTTTTACCAGGTCGGCAGAGGTGGCATCTTTTTCATCGAAAAAGCGCACATTGTCTGGGACAAGCCGGTTCAGGAACTCCACGGGAAACTTGTCGTGGCCGGCAGGGACGGGGGTGTGGGTGGTAAAGACACACTTGTTGCGAACGCGTTCGATGTCTTCGCCTTTTACTGAGACACGGCCGGCGCGCTTGGTCTCTTCCTCCAACAATTCCATGGTTAAGAGGGCCGCGTGACCTTCATTCATGTGGTAGCGCATGAGTTCCGTGTGACCTAACGCCCGGAGCATACGAACGCCACCGATGCCAAGCAGTACTTCCTGCGACAAGCGATAGTAAGGATCGCCACCGTAGAGAGAGCCGGTCAGTTCGCGGTCGCGAATATCGTTGGCGGGAAGGTCCGCGTCCAGGAAATAGATGGGAACGTCGTAACCGCGAACACCCTTGGCGGTGTAACGCCAAGCCCGTAGTTCCACGCGTCGATTTTCTAGTGCAACGGAGACGCGCGGAGACTCCTCTTCGAGGTATTTTTCCACTTGCCATTCGACAGCCTCTTCGGTTTGCGTGCCATCTTCTGCCAAACGCTGGCGAAAATAACCCTTACGGTAGAGGAGGGAGACGGCAACCATGGGGAGGCGGATATCTGCCGCAGCGCGAATCGTGTCGCCCGCAAGAACGCCCAAGCCACCGCTGTAGCTGGGCATAGCATTCTCGAGGGCGATCTCCATGGTAAAATAGGCCACAAAGCGTTTTGGTGGGTGAACAACTTTCGGCATCTTCCAGAGCTCTCCCTGAGACGCAACCCTAGCGCCACAGTCCGTTAGGCTTCGAGGGTTAAGCTATATATTGTCGGGGAAGCGCGCCTTTCAGGCAAGGGAACCTGTCACAAGAGTTTCCCCACAAGGATGACTGCTGAAGTAGACAGGACGTCCGCTATAATTTCCACGCATATGAGCTGTGCTCTTGACGGAATCCGGGTGGTTGAATTGACGGAGGCCCTAGCGGGACCCTACTGCGCAATGCTGCTGGGAGACATGGGCGCAGACGTCATCAAGGTGGAGCGCCCCGGAACGGGCGATCAGACGCGTGCATGGGGACCGCCGTTTGTGGGAAGCGAATCGGCATACTACCTGGCTACGAACCGAAATAAACGGTCAATAGCTCTCGATTACGATGCTCCAGATGGAAGAGAGATTCTCCACCGGCTGGTGGCGACAGCGGACGTATTCGTCTGCAATCAGCCGGTACTGAAGTCGCTGGTGCGGCGCGGCATCGATCCAGCTTCTCTGCGCGCCAAACACCCCAGGCTGGTCTACTGCAGCATCAGCGGCTACGGATTTACGGGACCGAAGGCGGAGCAGCCTGGATACGACATCCTTGCGCAGGCTGAAGCAGGGGTTATGAGCTTCACCGGCGAACCCGATGGCGGCCCGATCCGTTTTCCGATTGCTATCGCGGACATGAGCACCGGAATGTATGCCGCGATGGGAGTGCTGGCGGCCTTGTTTGAACGGGAACGCACTGGCAAGGGCGAGTTTGTGGAAATGGCGCTGTTTGATTCCCAACTGACCTGGCTGGCGAATGTAGGAAGCAGTTACCTGAATGCGGGAGTTTCCCCGAGCAGATGGGGAAACGCTCATCCCAATATCGTGCCCTACCAACTGTTTCGGGGCGCCGATGGCCGGCATTTCGTCGTTGCGGTAGGAACAGAAGCGCAATGGAACAGACTCGTGCGAGTGCTGGGCGCGCACAAAGAGTTTGCAGACGCGCGCTTTGCGGACAACGCTTCGCGAATCGAGTTTCGTCACGAGCTTGTGCCGAGATTGCAGAAGCTATTTGAGAGCGAGGCGTCGAGCGATTGGGTAGCCAAACTAAGGGGAGCAGATGTACCTGCGGCAGTGATACAAACTGTAAGCGAAGCACTGAATGACGAGCAGACCCAGGCACGCGGCTTGATCGTGGAAATCGAGCACCCAACGTTGAGACGAGCGCGCAGTATTGCCAACCCGATTCGATTCGAGGGGCAACCAATTGTGTATCGCCGGCCTCCCCCACTGTTGGGGGAACACACGGCAGGGATTTTACGAGAGTTGAAGTACACCGAGAGCGAGGTTGAAGCCGCCGTGCGCGGTGCGTGCCGCTCAGAGAAATGACGGCCAGGGCGTTGCACTACTACCGGAGTTCGTTATTCTTTACTAGTTGATAAGCCGAAGTAAATATAACGGTACCCGGACCCTCAGCCGTCCCGCCTCGCGGGGAGGCAGGAAACACATAGGCAGGTCCAGAGGTAGGTTTGTAGCCGTTTTAGGTCCCCAGATTGAGCGATCTCCCGTGCTGTCGGGAAAACGTTTCAACTTTTGTTGGCCGATTATCCGACCCACAACCCCGCCCACGACCCCGGTGAGATGTACGCCTGCTGCGGCGCAAGAGTATTTGTCTGCTTCTGGTACTCCCAGGTAAGCAATCCTGATCAGACCTGTTCAACCGTAGTACTTCGGAACGACCTCGATACGGGTTATGCAGGGCTCTTCCGGACGATAGAGACGGCAGCCGACCTCGTAGCGGAAGAAATCCATTACCGTCATCGCCCGGCTACGCGTTCGGAAATGGTGAATGAGGCGCTGGTGGCACCGCCGTACTAAGTTGGCCTCTGGTGCTGAGTTACGGCGACCCACAGCAAAGCAAAGCGAACTTCGCTGAATCTTTCCAGATTTGAAACTGTCATCCTTTCCATCCGGTATTTGCGTTGGACTCGCCTGACCGGCAGGCCTAGATTGGGAGTCCCGGCGGCATCCGGCGCAGAAGCGCAACGGCCGTCGACAGCTCGGATGGGTACATCGGTCAGAGAAAAGCGGTGTCCGAGCTGCAGGATGAACGATGACAGCGACTGCGGTTTCATCTCGACGAAATGTACCTCCCTCGTTTGTGAACTACCAGGTCGATGCGGCGTACGATGAGATGTTTGCCTCTCCGGGCAACCCTCGCGATCATTACCATGCACTGCAGCAAACACTACTGAAATTGGCTCCAGAAGAATTGCGCCGCAGCCAGCAGGCGGCGGACCTGGCGTTCCTTCACGAGGGGATTACGTTCACCGTATACGGAAGCAAGGAGGGCACGGAACGGATATTTCCCAACGATCTGCTTCCACGGATCATTACTTCAGCAGAGTGGAGGCGAATCGAAAGAGGACTAACACAGCGGCTGACCGCGCTGAATTTGTTTCTTCGCGACATCTATCACGAAGGGCGGATTTTGTCCGACAAAATCGTGCCGCGGGAGCTGCTCTACAGTTGCAAGCATTTCCGGCGGGAGATGCGCGGGATCAACGTACCGCGCGACATTTATGTGAGCATCTGCGGCACGGATCTGGTGCGATTGCCGGACGGTGAATTTGCCGTGTTAGAAGACAACCTCCGGGTACCCAGCGGAGTTTCTTACATGCTGGCCAACCGGAAGGTGCTAAAGCGGGTGTTCCCTACCCTGTTCCGGGATTATGGGGTTTGGCCGGTGGATCATTATCCCCGCGCACTGCTAACCACTCTCAAGAGCCTTGCGCCAGACCACTGCGCCTACCAGCATGACCCAACCACGGTGCTTCTGACTCCGGGAGTTTCCAACTCCGCTTATTTCGAGCACACATTTTTGGCGCAGCAGATGGGCATTGAGCTGGTGGAAGGCCGCGACCTGCTGGTGCACAACGCTATCGTGTATATGCGGACGACGGCCGGACTGAGGCGAGTGGACGTGATTTACCGGCGCGTGGATGACGACTTTCTGGATCCGCTGTGCTTTCGGCCAGATTCGATGCTGGGAGTGCCCGGGCTGTTTAATGCGTATCGCGCCGGGAATGTGACTCTGGCAAATGCAATCGGAACAGGTGTAGCGGATGACAAGGCGGTGTACGCGTACGTTCCGGAGATCATCAAGTATTACCTCAACGAGGATGCGATCCTGCCCAACGTTCCGACGTTTCTGATGGCCGATGAGGTTCATCGCAAGCACGTTCTGGGGAACCTGGAGCAAATGGTCGTGAAGGCGGTGGGAGAGTCGGGCGGCTACGGAATGTTGATCGGGCCGCACAGCACAGCGCAACAGCGGGTTGAGTTTAAAGCAAGAATCATGGCGGACCCGCGGAATTACATCGCGCAACCGACGCTGGCGCTGTCTTGTGCGCCGTGCCTGATTGACGGGAGCGTGGAGTCGCGGCACATTGATCTGCGGCCGTACATCCTGATGGGCGAAAAGATGACGCTGGTGCCGGGAGGGCTGACGCGAGTGGCGCTGCGAAAAGGTTCGCTGGTGGTGAATTCATCGCAGGGAGGCGGAAGCAAGGACACCTGGGTGCTGCGTGAGCCGGAATCTGGAGCGGCGTTGCTTGAAGAAGTGCGGAAGGAGTTAGGAAGTGTAGCGCCCGAACTTGTGCGCGATCTACCGCGAGAGAGCAGGACTGCGTAAGGATGAGGCCACCGCGCAATTTCTACGTTCCGGCAGTTCAGCGCGAGGCGGGGATGCTATCGCGCGTCGCAGACAGTTTGTATTGGATGGGACGGTACCTGGAACGCGCAGAGCACTCGGCGCGACTGGTAAACGTGGAGTTGAACTTATGGCTAGACCAGACGCCGGACTTGGGAGCGGGGCGCTGGCGATTTTTGCTGGAAGCGTTGCGCGCTCCGGAGGGTGCTGGTCCGGTAGACCCGACGCAGCTTGTGAACACGCTGGTATTCAGCCGTCGCAATGCATCCTCGATTGTCTCCTGCATTGCAGGTGCACGAGAGAATCTGCGCCACGTGCGCGAGCAATGCAGTTCGCGGATGTGGGAACAGTTGAACCGCTTGTACCTTGGGGTTGTGGATCAACAACCGGAGGAAGAATGGTTCCTGAAATCGCATGACTTCTTTCTGTTTGTGCTCGAGGGGGCGTACCTATTTCATGGAATCACCGATGCGACCATGAGCCATGGTGAGGGATGGCAATTCATCCAACTGGGCCGCTATGTAGAACGGGCGGATACGCTGACCACGTTGTTGGAAACACATTTCAAGCGGATGACGCGGTCATTTGATGGCCCGGTGGAGGGCGCGGATTACCTGGAATGGGTGGGATTGCTGCGTGGTTGCGCGGCACTGGAAGCGTACTGCAAGACGTACACAGCTGAGATTCGCCCGGTGCGAGTGGCGGAGTGCCTGCTGCTGAATCCTGATTTTCCGCACTCGATTCGATTTGCGGTTGACCGCATCAATGCCGCGCTGAACCTGATCGGCGACCTAACGGAGCGGCGCGCCAAGTTACCGACGCGCATTGCCGGACGACTCCGCGCAAAGCTGAACTTCAGCCAGATCGAGGAGATCATGGCGGAGAGCGTTCCCGCGTATCTGCAGGGCATTCGAAATGAATGCGCAGAGATCCACGCGGCCATACACGGAATCTATTTCGATTACTCAATCGAAGCGGAACTGGCCTCCTGAAAGACCGAATGGGGTGAAATGATCTACCTGATCCGGCATGTCACCACCTTTCGCTACGAGCCCGCGGTGGGCGAGAGCGTGATGGAAGTGCGGCTGCAACCCCGCAGCGATACACAGCAAAGATGCTTGACGTCGACGCTGGACGTGAATCCATACGCGAACATCACCGTTCATCGAGATTTTTACGGGAATGCGGTGCACCACTTTGATATTCCGGGCAAACATAGCTCCATCGAACTGCTTGCCGAGGCGACGGTGGAAATGCTCCCTCGGCGCGATTTTGAAAGCGTGCGGCAGAGCACCTGGGAAGAACTGGACGAATTGGTCTCGCAAGGGGACTACTGGGAAATGCTGTTGCCGAGTCAATATGCGCGATCAACGGGCCTCCTGGAAAAGTTGCGGAGTGAATTGGCCTTGCAGAGGCGCGGCGAACCTCTGGCGCTGCTGAAGCAGCTGAACACGGCGCTCTATGAGGCGTTCGCATACGCGCCGAACACCACGCGCGTGGATTCTCCGATCGATGATGCGCTGCGTACACGAAAAGGCGTGTGCCAAGATTTCTCGCACATCATGATTGCTCTGGTGCGGCAGTTACACATTCCCTGCCGGTATGTGAGCGGGTACCTCTATCATGAGGATAAATGCCAAGATCGGTCGCCCGCCGGAGCTACCCACGCATGGATGGAAGCTTATCTTGGCGAGGCCGGCTGGGTGGAGTTTGACCCCACAAATAATCTGCTGGGGTGCGACCGGCACATTCGCGTGGCGGTGGGCCGGGACTACGCGGACGTCCCTCCGACGCGAGGGGTGCATCGCGGAGAAGCGGCAAGCGAATTAACAGTGAGTGTAACGGTGTCGTCGGTTGATGCGCCAAAGCCCGAAGATATGGCGCCTGCCATCATCATCAGATCGAAACGGACCACCTATCTGCCAAACGCAGAGAGCGATTCCGCACAGAGTCAACAACAGCAGTAGCTGGACGGATAGAACTCATCCCAGAAATCGTAAAAGTTGGAAATCGTCAAGTCTGTGGTGCTGAACCTCGGTCGAATGCCTTTCGAGCAACAACTTCCAGTGGAAGAACGAGAACGGTGGAGAAAATCATTCGTCTCGAAGAGGAAAAGAGGCAGGCGGGGGTGTGCGCCTGCCTCTCTCAGTTGTTGCTGGCTAGTAGTAGAGCTTTAACGCAAAACCGATGTTTCTCGGTGGTTGTGAAGCCTGGATGACTCCTGTGGAAGCTGTAGCATCCGTGGTGTTGGGTACGGCGAGGTTCACGCGGTTGAATGCATTCAGGAAGTCAGATCGGAACTGTAACCTGAAACGCTCTGTCAGTTGGAAGTTTTTCTGCAAGCTGATATCCCAGTTGTACAAGCCAGGGCCACGCAAGTGTCCGAGTTGGGGTGCACAAGTCCCGAAGCCGACTGGGTCGGTATAGTTACTTGGATCAAACCAGGCGAAGCCACCACCTTGAGACGCTGTTGCATCTCGCCGGCCCCACACAGTGTTGGTCCCGTTGCAGTCGGGGCGCAAGCCGCGCGAGTTGGTGCCCGTGTGATCAACGCCGTTGGTGTAGAGGGCCAAGGGGAAGCCGGAGCGCAGAGTTAGAATTGGGCTGACTGTCCAACCGCCGACGATGGCGTCGGCTACCTTGTTCATGTCATTGCCGTATTTCCTGCCACGGCCAAACGGTAAATCGTAGACCGCGTAGGCGGAGAGGACATTAGTGGCGTCATAGTAGCAAGGTGCCCACTCCGCTTTCCGGTCGTATACGTTTTGCCAGTAAGGGGAAGCGGTCGAGGACGCCCGGGAACCCGACCAAGTACCGTAGTAGCCTGTATTGTCGGACATGCACTTGGAGTAGGTATAGGCAACCTGATACTGCAAGCCACCGCCCATCGACTTCTGCAGCACAGCCTGCAAGGCGTTATACGTCATTGTGCCGTTGGACTGTGTACCGGAGACTTGCGAAAGTTCGCTGGCAAACGTTGGATTCGCAGCGAGATAAGGGCTGGGCGCCGTGCACGGTGCTTTCTCTCCCGGGGCACAGTCCACAGAAACGAGCTGCGCATAAGGGAACGGCACCATCAGGTGAGTACCCCGCTGTCCAACATAACCCACCTGAAGAGTGGTATCCCCATGAAACTGGTGCTGAACCGTTAGGTTCCACTGGTCGGAAATGGCTGGTTGGACATTGGAGTCCCAAAGGCGGAACAGTGCCCCTTTGTAGCAAGAAAGGTCCGCGCAAGATGTACCTCCAGAAGATGGAGGAGGAATAATCCCGTCCGAGGCCGTGGTGGCTGGCAGGGGCACATTCTGATATTGCGTCAAGAACTCAGCCGGGCTAAACGGCGGGTTCAGGGTGAGTCGCAAGTTCGTGCCAGTTCCTTCCAGATAAGACGAAATGGTGAAAGCGCCACGCAGAACCGTGTGTCCACCAAACCGCCCTCCTGGTGTGTAGGCAAAACCAAAGCGCGGCTCGAGGGCCTTACCTCCATACACGCCATTATAAAGGGCTCGGCTTGCGCCATTCTGGTTGGCAAACTGAACCTGTCCAGTCTGAATGACGTAGTTCGCCTGCTGATCATTTCTCTCAATCCATGGTGTATGGATTTCATAACGCAAGCCAAGATTGAGGGTTAGGTTTTCTGTAACGCGCCAGGTATCTTGAGCGTAACCAGCATAGATATTGGAGGTCTGAGTCCATCCACCGGAACTAAGGCCACGTCCATAGGAGGTTGGAAGTCCGAGGAAAAAGTCGCCCATGCCATCTCCGGTATTAGCCGCTGGAGCCGTAGGATTTGACGCCGTGAAGTTGGGGCCAAATTCCATGGCACCTAAAGAACCGCTGTTCCCCGAGTAGAAGACCTTGATGATGTCGAACCAGTACTGGCCACCGAACTTAAAGCTGTGACGGCCGTGGGTCCAGGTAACCCCATCATCAAACTGCCACACTTGGCTGTTAAAGCTCTGTGTGACCATGCTGTTTCCGATGCTATTCACCGTGCCCGTGCCAGCGTTACTCGGCGTGCCTCCGCCAAAACCAAGGCTCAGGAGACCGATAAGTCCGGCCGGGTTGGACCCAGGTATTCCGATCTCTTCACCAAAGTTACCAACCGAGGGGTCCCAAGCAGTCCCTGTGTTAAGGACAACGTGGTTCCAACCAAAGCGCATATCGTTGACAAGGTTTGTGGAAATGGAGCGGGTCCAATCGCCGACCGTGCTCCATATGGGTGCGGTCGCAGAACTGTTCCCTAAGAGCGGTTGAGAATTTGTGCCCGGATCGTTTTGAAAGGCTCGTGTGAAGCGGCCCGAGAGCTGATCTTTGTCGGAAATTCTGTAATCGATCTTAATGTCGCCTTGATCGCTGTTGTAGGCATTCGCGGTCGTCTGGATAGCATTGTTCTGCAACTGATTGTTGACAGTGGTTGGATAGAGAGTAGATGCGAATAACGCTTTCGCGACCGGGCTAATCATGGAGATAGGGATCTGATTATTCGGGAACGGCTGGCGAACGGCGGCTGCGACGCAGGGAGTTCCATTCTGCCCGGTCGCACCCTGGCAGGGATTGTAGAGTTGGACTGGCGTCTTTTCTGCCAGAAGGGATGAAAAATCTCCTTGTTGTTCAGCTGGCGTGAAGACGGAGATGAAACTGGAAGTGCCCGGATGATCGAATCGCTGCCCTTGATAGTCAACAAAGAAGAAGAGTTTATTCCTGACAATCGGACCACCAAGAGTCCCGCCAAACATATTCCAGCGAAGAGCCGGACGGCCGATAGCCGGATTATTTGGATTGATCTTGTTTTCCCAATTGTTGGCGTTCAACACGTTGTTCCGGAAAAATTCCCAAATGTCGCCGTGAAAGCTGTTCGTGCCCGACTTGAGGGTTGCGCTGACGATTCCGCCCTCAAAATTGCCGAATTCTGCGGGGGCGTTATTGCTGATGAGATTGAACTCTTGAATCGCATCTGGGGAGGGAGTATAGCCAAGGAGATTATCCGAAACCTGGTTATTGTCCATCCCGTCGAGCAGGAAGTTGTTCGACTGCTCGCGATTGCCGTTGATGAACGGTCGTGCCCCGCTTTGCACGTTATCTCCGTTATTGAAGCTACTGGGATCGGGATGGACCGCGCCAGGCGAAAGGAGTGTCAATTCCACGTAATTGCGAGTAGCAAGCGGAAGTGCCTCATTGGTTGCGGCATTGATAATCGTATCAACCTGAGTGGCTTCTGTCTTTAATACGGGTGCGGCGCCACTCACTTCAATGGTCTGGCTGACTTGGCCGACCTTTAGTTCGACGTCGATACGCGCGGTCTGGTTCAATGTGAGCGTGAACGCAGGATAGGCGCTCGCCTGAAAACCTTGTTTTTCTATGCGGAGATCATAGCTACCCGGGGCAAGCTGCGAGATCCGGTAGAGTCCCGTTTCGTTGGTTACGGCCGTGTAAGTGAGTCCGCGCTCAACTGACTTGGCCGTGACAGTGGCCCCGGCAACGGCAGCACCGCTTTGATCGGTGACCGTGCCCGCGATGGTAGCGGTGACTTCCTGAGCGAAGGCGGCATGCGCCCCGCAGATGAGAAGAATGAGCGTACAGCAAAGAATTGCCAACACCACAGACTGCAATTTTTTCATAAAACTCCCCCCCAGGCTGGCTCGCAGTACGCGAGAAGCCTCTGAACAGCTAGTTACGCGAGCAAAAAACAAAGAGCACCCCAACAGCTATAGTGCCGAATGGTATGTAGCTATATAGCACCATTTTCCGCTTGTCAAGCAGAAAATCCTGATTTATAAAGAACCTGAAGCTGCGCCCTATAGCACCGAAATGGATTTTCGCGGTATTGCTATAGAGCACGGAGGTGGGGGTGCTCCCATCTCGGAGTGGGTCCCTAAGCTGTCGGCAGGTGCGGAAATTGCCGGAAGCGAGAGTAGTGTTTCACCCGCAAGTAGGGTCTGTCCAAACGCCAGGGGAGAGTAACTACTTTCCTTGCGTTTTTTCCCAGATGGCATTTACGGTAGCGCGCCAATCTGGCGGCTGGGTGCGCTAGGGACAAGTCGAGGGAGACGGAATGCCTGTAAAGAGTCGAACGGGGATCCCGGCGTATCAGCGGATCCAGGGAAAAATTCGCAAGGTGATTGAAACGGGAGATTTGCGTCCCGGCGATGCCGTACCCTCCGAGCGGGAACTTGCCAGGATCCATGCGGTCAGTCTGATGACCGCGCGCCACGCGCTGGCTTCCCTGGAAAAAGACGGCACGGTTGAGCGCCGGCGGGGGGTTGGCACGTTCGTTGCTGCGCCGAAGATCCATTTCAATAAATTGATGAGCTACACGGAGCAAATGGGCAGCCGAAGCCTGAATGCCTGCTCCAAAGTGTTACTGGCAAAAATCATCGACGATGAACAAGACGTGAACGCGAGGCTGGCGCTTTCGCCAAAGAGCAGCGTCGTAAAGATAGAACGGCTGCGTCATGCGTCCGGGGAGCCCTTCGCGCTGGAAACCTGCTATCTTTCCGGCGCGCAATTTTCTGGCTTGGTTGCGGCACCGTTACAGCGCGAATCACTATTCGCGACGTTGGAACGAGACTACAACGTGGACCTGGGGTATGCGGATGAAGAAGTGGATGCGACGGCTGCAGACCAACGTACCGCCGAACTACTAGGCATTCCGAAACGAGACCCGCTTCTGCGTATACGACAACTTATCTATTCGACGAAAGGCGTCGCAATTTTGTACGTCCTCGGATTATATCGCTCCGATCGGCACAATCTGGTCATTCGTCGCTTTCGCTAAATCGCCGGCCAACCAATTGCGTTCGCCCGTCTTCACAAGGACGGACAACAAGGTAGTTCGAGGCTTGCTACAATTATGATGGCGGTGTTTCAGTCGATTTCCCGTGATTCCAAATCACTTTACGTTTCGGCTTGAGCACCGCCCGGTGAACCAATGATCATTGCAGGAGACATCGGCGGGACAAAATGCCACTTGGCCGCGTTCGAAGAGAGCGGAGCCGAACTGCAACTGGTTGCGAGGCATCGCTACCCTACGGGAGAGTATGCAAGTTTCGAGGACGTACTCAGACATTTCCGCGAGGATCTGGGCGCACAAAGGGCAACAAGCAAGCAGATACGTGCGGCCGGCTTTGGCGTTCCCGGCACAGTGGTCGACGGTCGTCTCTACGCCTTCAATCTGCCTTGGGCGGTGGAATCTTCTGCGCTGGCCGCGACTCTGGATATTCCCTGGAAAGATGTAATTCTCCTGAACGATCTTGTTGCCACGGCGTTCGGCCTGGCCGAACTCTCACCCAAGGACTTCCTGCCGCTGAATCAAGGAATCGCCGACCCGCGAGGAAATAAGGCGGTGATTGCCGCGGGAACGGGCCTGGGCGAAGCGGTTCTTTACTGGGACGGCCAGCGACATCGGGCGGCTCCTTCCGAAGGCGGCGCGGCAGATTTTGCGCCGCGCGATGAGCGAGAAGTGCGTCTCCTGTTGTTCCTAAAACAGAATCTTCCGCGCGTTTCTTGCGAAGATATTTTCTCGGGTAAGGGCTTTCGCAAACTGCATGAGTTTCTAGATCCCGCGGTAACCCATTCTACTTTTGCTGAACCGGCAACCGTTTCTGCCAGCGAGATTACGCACAAAGCATTCGATGGAAGTTGTCCTGTTTGTGTGCAGGTGTTGGATTGGTGGATGGATGCATTTGGCGCGGAGGCAGGAAATCTAGCGCTGCGTGTTCTGGCGTATGGCGGAGTATTTCTCGCCGGTGGAATTGCCGTGAAGATTCTGCCGAAATTGAAGGGGAGCAGTTTCTGCCAATCGTTTGCCAACAAGGGACCGATGACCGAAATTCTCTCTCGAATCCCAATCTCCGTCATCCTCAACGAAGATGCGCCAGTGCTTGGCGCGGCACATCGTGCGCTGGCCGTTTCTAACGCTGCAGACAGAGATTCCTTGTAGCTAGATTGTATTTGACCCAGGAACATCCGGCGTCGTAAAACGTATTGCAACGGAAAGAACAACGCCATCCGTGACGGTAGTCTCAATGGTTTTTGCAGATTCACAAGGCTTAGGTTAAGTCGCTCGAAAAAAGTGGTGAACCGGGGAGGACTCGAACCTCTAACCCGTTGATGTCTTCAGGTGTGTCGTATTCCTTTGTTTTCTGGCTTTTCCCCGTGTCTTCTTTGTCTGTTCGGCGCGGCGTTTTGAAAGAGTTTTGTTCTTAAGTTGCTGCATCGGGAAGTTGAGCTCGCCCGTGTTGGTGGGCCATGCGCTGGCATGACCCAGATGATTTGTGGTCAGAAATGAATCTTATACGGCGCGCCAGAGAAAAACCAACTCGTGAACGAGCTGTCGATCACTACAAAGGGTGTGGACGCTCGCGGGAAGCCCTTCAACAGCGTTGCCGTGTACTACAAGCCGCAGGCTCACGGGTGGATATCCGGTGGCGCCACCAACAAGGGCTTAATGAACCCAAGGTATCCGAGGCAAGTGGTTGCCCATATGGGAGCGACCCCTCGGGCTTCGACTGGCACGTTTGGCCGAGGAACAGGATCTAGGTCTCGGCAAGGTTCCAGTTAACTGCATAGAATTGAACAGACTTTGATTTCGCCCGTCTGTACGATCCGTACCAAAAGCAACCCCGGCCAAGGGAAAATCGATTCATGCAATACGAACAATCAACACCCTCAAGGGCACTTGCCGCCATCTCTACCCAAAGGGCTTATCGAGGAATGGGAAGCCGACTCCGGCAGCGAGTTTCGGGACGCACCAATCGGAATGGTCATCGTATCTCTTGACGGCCACTTCCTTGCAACGAACAGAGCCTTCTCAGAATTTCTCGGATACAGCGAAGAGGAACTGCGCTGCCGAGACATCGTATCAATCACTTATTCCGAGGACCGGCTGCATACGATGGAAATGCTTTTTAGAGTCGTCTTCCGAGGAAAAGAACTGCCGACCCACGGAGAAGCGCTACCTTCACAGAGACGGCCATCCGAGATGGGGCGAAGTATCTGCCTCAGTTGTCCACGGGGTGGAGGTTCAGCCGAAGTACTTCGTCTCCCAAGTAGTCGGTATTAGTGACCGAAAGCGACCCTGAGAAGGAGGTAGCCCCTGATTTGCCTTTCCCTATCTTCGCTCTTGACTAGTTCAACGCATTCTCCTATGGTGACGGCGTATCCGGAGACTGTTCCTCCTGGATGCGCATGGACAGTTGCTGTTTAACTGGTCGCCCTCCTGAAATTCCTCTCAGCAAAGCCCGCCCAGAAAGAAAGTGAAACAATATGACTCCAGATGAACTCAACAACATCGTAGTTGAATTGAAACGACTCGGGTCGGAACTAAGCCTATCGGACCATCAGAAAGAGGGGCTCAAGACCTTTTTGACGGAGAAATACGAGCAGCTGCAGGCCTATAAGAAAGAAAATCCAAACGTCTCGAAAGAAGACCTCGCTCAATACATCGCCAAAAATCGCAGCGCCGGGCGCGAGAAACTTGAAAAGTTCTTGACCCCGGAACAACTCACAAAATGGGATGCGGAGATCGCCAAGGCTAAGGACTTCCTCAGCACGCGAGCCGCATCTGCTTAGTTCGCACAAGCAGGATTGCGATAACAAATAGAGTCCCTGCTCTAGTTACGATTAATCATGAGCGTGTGGAAAATCGGCATAGGGGGACGGTCGCCCGTCCTCCCTTGCCACATCACCGCAGATGCGGGTCCGCGTACGGCGGTTCAGCGCGTTACGCGAGAGCATCGTCGGCCGGAATCCAGAATCTGGAAACAATGGTAGCGAGGCAAGCGGCGGTACGGGAAACTCCGCCAACTGAACCCCAGGAACTTCCGTGTTTCCGGTCGAGCCACCGCGCTCTTGGCCTCGTTCGCTGAACAGCGATGCTCAAACCGAACCTTCATACGCATTGAAATGAACCGGATCTTAGGCGATATCCGTGCCCTGATCTGAGAATCTTGCTCTAATTAGTCAGAATTGCCTCTGCGGCCTCGACCCGTTGACGTACATTACGTCTTCTCAGTATCAATACGCGTGTTTGATGTCGATGATCGTGCCAGAATTTCTAGATTCCGTCTCCACATCCAGGAGTCCGTTCTTGGTGACTCTGATTTTGGCGGCGGGTATGACTTCGCCGCTGAGCGGTTGACCCATCGGATCAAATTGAAGGCGAACGACGGTGAAAGGAAAGTCTGTTGCCTTAATACCTTTGTTCTTCTCGTAAAGAGTGACCACATGCTCCAGGATGAGTGTTACGCGCCTTCCGTCGTCTCCCTTGCGGGAGAATGCGGCGGCGATGTCGCGTCCTGCCTGTCCTTCGATGTTGATGTGACCGTGGTTCATTGTGTGCATCAACGCGACAGCTTCTTCGGGAGTGTCTTTCTGCAGCGCCTCAGTCAACTTTTTCTTTTCCGTATCGGTCGTGTACGAAGTGATTTGGATGGTGACGCGTGCCGAACCGCCGGAATACCCTTCGGCAGGAATGACCGTTGCGGTGTAACTTTCCATCGCACCTTGTGCAGTAGCTGAGGAAAGCCACAATAGTGACATCGCGACGACGCACGCGGCTAGACAGCTAATGAGTGGGGCCACTCGAGATTTTGAGTGGGACCGGACGGCGTGCGACGAATTCAATAGTTTTTCCAAGTTTCACCTCGATTAAAGACAGTTCTGCGGAAATTATTCAACTGGAGTGATGTTAGCACACGAGGTTTGGAATAAGCCGGCGAGTGGCAGGAGGGGTGCGTGTTGTGCACCTTTGGAACTTCGGTATGTTTTCCCTTGAAATGCAATACGCAATGTACTCCGTCGGTTCTACTTTTTTGCCCATCACTGGTCAGTTCTGGCGCGTCGCGTAACCCGACATCTGGCAACTAGTGACCACACATTATAAAAAGCGCGCCCCTTTCATGTTGCGCCGCATTACCCTAAGTGCCGGCTAGTACTTCAAATGTCCGGCTAGCGCTGCGTTTATCATCTGACTCGAACTTATTAGAAGTTCGTCGAGTAGGTTCGGTAACGGATTTGGCGAAGTGAACGAGCCGGCCCAAATCACCCCAGCAATCGAGTGGCTACCACTCACGTAATAAATGCTAAGCTCTCGGAGAGATTGCCCCTCGATTGAGCCCGGTGGCATGGCGGTTGCGCCACCGATCAACAAGGACATGCGAAAGAGGTCATTTATGGATCCCAGAATTGATCCCGCGTGGGGTGCCGATTGGGCTTGGGGACTGTTGCTCATTCTGCTGACTGTTACCTTTCACGCTTACTGCCTCGGACTCCTCGACAAGGAAGTTAACTCAAAGCTGAGCGCTAAAGGACGGCTTCGGCAACTTTCTTCTGTGTCGGTTGTCGTTATTGGAGGAACGGCCCTTTCCGTCACGATTCTACATGGTGTAGAGGGTCTTATCTGGGCTGGCGCCTACCGTCTTCTTGGGGCTATTCCGGACAGCAAATCCGCGATTTTGTATTCGCTGAACGCCGTGACGAGTTACGGCCACGCGAATCTTTTTCTGGCGCCACACTGGCAAATGATGGGCGCCTTAGAAGCGCTGAACGGCTGGATTCTGTTTGGCCTGACCACAGCATTTCTTTTCACTGTAATTCAGAAAGCCTGGTCGCAGAGTTAGCCGCTCAGTCTCTAGCTATGGCGATTGCTTTTTCCGTAGTCTCTTGTTCCTCGGCTGAAAGATGTACTGGTCCGAAGTCGAACGTCAGCTTGTTGATTTTGCCGTTGAACGCAAAAGGCACTTGATAGTCTTCGTCGTTGACCGGCGTACGGGTGTCGACCCCGATGTCGAAGCTCTCGTCACCCGGCAACAGGAAGGGAATGGTCTTCGGAATTTTCAGCGTGGCGACCTCCTTGCCATCCACCTTCAGTACGCCGCTGCCACCCTTCGCAATCCCTGGGCCGTCGCTTGTGAACTCAAAAACGATCGAGTGCTTGCCAGCTGCGAGTGGCTGTTGTCCTTCCCATCGGAACTGGGCAAGCATGAGGCCGTTATAGTCGAACACGGGTTTGCCCTTGAGCAGATACAACCCGAATCCACCCCAGCGCCCCCCTTCGGTGGCGATCATTCCGTCCCCGCCGCCCTGCGGAACCTCGACGTCGGCGGTGATGGTATAGGACCTATTCAGAATGCTGGGCGCAATGCTCAGTGGAATACCCGGCATCACACTCGAATAGGTGAAGACATTCTTCCCGGCGGCGGGGCTCGGACGCGGCGCGATCGCCCGCTGGAACTGTGAGTTGTCCAGTGGATACACCTGATACAAACTTCGCCTGCTGCGCGAACAGATCCTGCATTTCCTTCAGCTTGTCTGGCATCTTTGCGACAAGATCGTTGGCCTGGGAGTAGTCCAGAGGGTACATCATGAAATCGATAACGAGATACTGCTTTCTGTTGACACCGGTCGTTTTTGCTTGGGTGTTGGCAACGATTTCGGTGCGCGCACAGTCAACTGCGCAATCGCTTTCGTTCGGTGTTTGCAAACCGATCAACGAGCGGGCGACTGAGGTAGGATGCTGGATCATTGTTGATCAACCCGTAGGACGAATCGAACAAGCAGAAGCCTTCTGGCATTTGGACGTATACCCTTCGCGTCCCGAAGCGGAGAAAGCCAAAGGGCCGCGAGGGACTTTCGTCGAGTCACTGGGGAAAGTGTGGCCGCTAACAATCGAAAAGGCCGGATGGCGACCGGTCCTCAAGGGCGAATGCATCGCCGAAATCGGTCCGCTGCCAGTGACCGCCGGTGAACAATACTCAGCACTGTTTATGGAGGCGATCTTCAATCCTGGGATCAGCTCAGCCATTCATACTCACTCCGGGCCCGAAGCCTGGTACACCCAGTCCGGAGAAACGTGTTTGGAGACTCCCAACGGCAAACTGGTTGGAAGCGTCGGCCAGTGATTGTGCCTGGCGGCCCACCCATGCTACTTACAGCCACTGGCAAGGAGCAGCGCCGCGCAATTACGCTCATTCTCCTCGACTCGTCGAAACCTCCAACTTCGTTGGTGCACGATTGGACGCCGAGAGGGCTGTGCAAAGCCTCATAGGTGCGAGACAACGAGGGCATCGATTTAGCGCTTATCGCCAGCGTATGTTACTCGGCTACATGACCAAGTCTGGGTCTGTCGCGAAACCGGAGAAGTCCCTCCCCGTTGCGTTACCCGCAGCGAAAGAAACTACATTGTCCATCCAATGATCTCCTGGATCGCCGTGGAGCCACCGGTCCCACCCGTGAACCCTACGTACGCCGTATTCCCGCCTATTGTCGCCGGTATGTTGACCGCCCAAGTCCGTGTAAACGTCGCATTCGTCGTCGCGTCCACGATGGTCATCGTCATGTTGCTTCCGTCGTAACTCATTTGCACGTTGAATATATCCGTCGTGTGCAAATTCACTCCCGAACTGGTCATGTCCACCGCCGGTGTCGTCGGCGAAGCCCCGTTTACATACAGCCCCGTCGAATCCGCTCCCTCTCCGGCATTGTTGTAGAGGTCAAATTTCACCGCAACACTGTTCACCAGTCCACCCGTTCCTCCAGGTGCGTTCGGCCCATAACCCAAACCCCCTCCCCCTGGCCCTAGCGCACTGCTCGCACCACCTTGAATCACAAAGGCGAATCCATCTGCCGTAGGGTTGGTCCCACCCGTAATCTGAAAACTGAAGTTCGTCGTGAATTGCTGTATGTTCACCGGCGAGATATACCACGAGCTCGCCACTTCACCCTTTCCACCATCGGTCAACCGCAACCGTGTCCCATTCAAGGCTGAATTCCCGTTTAGAACCATCGCGCCGGGTGTGAATCCGCTCCCGAGATTAATTGCGGTTCCCCCTCCACTTGTAATCGTGTAGGTCGCACTCCCCACCCCACTCTGTGTGAAGCCCGTAGCTACGGCGATCGCCTGGATCGTCTGCGTGCTGCTTACCGTGATCGGCGCTATGTACTTTGTCGATGTCGTCGTCGGCGTTGTCCCGTTCGTCGTGTAGTAGATCGTCGCTCCACTCGTCACGTCGCTGATCGTCACCGTCTGCGCCGTCGTGTACGTCCCTGCTGCCGGTGAGAACGTCGGGGTCGCCGTTGGTGATCCCGCCGCCGAGGACGTCATCGTCCATCCAATGATCTCCTGGATCGCCGTGGAGCCACCGGTCCCACCCGTGAACCCTACGTACGCCGTATTCCCGCCTATTGTCGCCGGTATGTTGACCGCCCAAGTCCGTGTAAACGTCGCATTCGTCGTCGCGTCCACGATGGTCATCGTCAAGTTGCTTCCGTCGTAACTCATTTGCACGTTGAATATATCCGTCGTGTGCAAATTCACTCCCGAACTGGTCATGTCCACCGCCGGTGTCGTCGGCGAAGCCCCGTTTACATACAGCCCCGTCGAATCCGCTCCCTCTCCGGCATTGTTGTAGAGGTCAAATTTCACCGCAACACTGTTCACCAGTCCACCCGTTCCTCCAGGTGCGTTCGGCCCATAACCCAAACCCCCTCCCCCTGGCCCTAGCGCACTGCTCGCACCACCTTGAATCACAAAGGCGAATCCATCTGCCGTAGGGTTGGTCCCACCCGTAATCTGAAAACTGAAGTTCGTCGTGAATTGCTGTATGTTCACCGGCGAGATATACCACGAGCTCGCCACTTCACCCTTTCCACCATCGGTCAACCGCAACCGTGTCCCATTCAAGGCCGAATTCCCGTTTAGAACCATCGCGCCGGGTGTGAATCCGCTCCCGAGATTAATTGCGGTTCCCCCTCCACTTGTAATCGTGTACGTCGCACTCCCCACCGCACTCTGGGTGAAGCCCGTCGCTACCGCGATCGCCTGGATCGTCTGCGTGCTGCTTACCGTGATCGGCGCTATATACCTTGTCGATGCCGTCGTCGGCGTTGTCCCGTTCGTGGTGTAGTAGATCGTCGCTCCACTCGTTGCGTCGCTGATCGTCACTGTCTGCGCCGTCGTGTATGTCCCTGCTGCCGGCGAGAACGTCGGGGTCGCTGCGACCGGTGTAATCGTGTACGTCGCACTCCCTACCGCACTCTGTGTGAAGCCCGTCGCTACCGCGATCGCCTGGATCGTCTGCGTGCTGCTTACCGTGATCGGCGCTGTGTACTTTGTCGACGCCGTCGTCGGCGTTGTCCCGTTCGTCGTGTAGTAGATCGTCGCTCCACTCGTTGTGTCGCTGATCGTCACTGTCTGTGCCGTCGTGTATGTCCCTGCCGCCGGTAAGAACGTTGGGGTCGCTGCGACCGGTGTGATCGTGTACGCTGCACTCCCCACCCCACTCTGTGTGAAGCCCGTCGCTACGGCGATCGCCTGGATCGTCTGCGTGCTGCTTACCGCGATCGGCGCTGTGTATTGCGTCGACGCCGTCGTCGGCGTGGTCCCGTTCGTCGTGTAGTAGATCGTCGCTCCACTGGTCACGTCGCTGATTGTCACCGTCTGCGCCGTCGTGTATGTCCCTGCCGCCGGTGAGAACGTCGGGGTCGCTGCGACCGGTGTGATCGTGTACGTCGCGCTCCCTATCGCGCTCTGTGTGAGGCCCGTCGCTACGGCGATCGCCTGGATCGTCTGCGTGCTGCTTACCGTGATCGGCGCCGTGTACTTTGTCGATGCCGTCGTCGGCGTTGTCCCGTTCGCCGTGTAGTAGATCGTCGCTCCACTGGTCACGTCGCTGATTGTCACCGTCTGTGCTGTCGTGTATGTCCCTGCTGCCGGTGAGAACGTCGGGGTCGCTGCGACCGGTGTGATCGTGTAGGTCGCACTCCCCACCCCACTCTGTGTGAAGCCCGTCGCTACGGCGATCGCCTGGATCGTCTGCGTGCTGCTTACCGTGATCGGCGCTATGTACTTTGTCGATGTCGTCGTCGGCGTTGTCCCGTTCGTCGTGTAGTAGATCGTCGCTCCACTCGTCACGTCGCTGATCGTCACCGTCTGCGCCGTCGTGTACGTCCCTGCTGCCGGTGAGAACGTCGGGGTTGCCGTTGGTGATCCCGCCGCCGAGGACGTCATCGTCCATCCAATGATCTCCTGGATCGCCGTGGAGCCACCGGTCCCACCCGTGAACCCTACGTACGCCGTATTCCCGCCTATTGTCGCCGGTATGTTGACCGCCCAAGTCCGTGTAAACGTCGCATTCGTCGTCGCGTCCACGATGGTCATCGTCAAGTTGCTTCCGTCGTAACTCATTTGCACGTTGAATATATCCGTCGTGTGCAAATTCACTCCCGAACTGGTCATGTCCACCGCCGGTGTCGTCGGCGAAGCCCCGTTTACATACAGCCCCGTCGAATCCGCTCCCTCTCCGGCATTGTTGTAGAGGTCAAATTTCACCGCAACACTGTTCACCAGTCCACCCGTTCCTCCAGGTGCGTTCGGCCCATAACCCAAACCCCCTCCCCCTGGCCCTAGCGCACTGCTCGCACCACCTTGAATCACAAAGGCGAATCCATCTGCCGTAGGGTTGGTCCCACCCGTAATCTGAAAACTGAAGTTCGTCGTGAATTGCTGTATGTTCACCGGCGAGATATACCACGAGCTCGCCACTTCACCCTTTCCACCATCGGTCAACCGCAACCGTGTCCCATTCAAGGCTGAATTCCCGTTTAGAACCATCGCGCCGGGTGTGAATCCGCTCCCGAGATTAACAACCGTGACCCCGCTCGTGATCGTGTACGTTGCACTTGCTACGTTGCTGTCGAAGAAGCCACTCGCGATCGCGATTGCCTGAATCGTCTGCGTGGCGCTTACCGTGATCGGCCCCGCGTATTGCGTCGACGCCGTCGTAGGCGTTGTTCCGTTCATCGTGTAATAAATCGTCGCACCGGGTGATGTGGTAGAAATCGTCACCAACTGCGCACTCGGGTAGGTGCCGCCCGTCGGAGAGAACGTAGGCGTGGCTACTTGTGACTCGATTGTGTAGGTGGCCGCGCCGACCGCGCTGACTGATTTGGCGGGAGCTGCTGCTATGGCCTTAATCGTCTGCGTGGTCGTAACCGCGAGTGGCCCAGTATACTGCGCGGACGATGTTGTCGGTGTACTGCCGTCTGTCGTGTAGTAAATCGTTGCGCTGGGAGTAGCGTCACTAATCGTCAAGCTCTGCGTTCCCAAATAAACGCCGGCAGGAGGATTAAACGAAGGCGTCGCAGTAATTGATTTGATGGTCGAGGAGAAGGACCAAGTTGCTATCTTCTGGCTGGACGTTAGCCCGCCTGTACCACCAGTAAAACCCGCATAAGCCGAAGCCCCGCCCACCGTGCCGGGAATGTCCACCTGCCAGCTCGTCGAGAACATTTTGCCGGTCACTCCATCGGTAATCGTCAGAGCAAGCAAGGCGCCATCATAAACAATATGAGCGAAAAAAGTGGATCCGCTATGCAGGTCGATGCCTGACGAGGTGAGATCGATAGATGGAATGGTTGGTGCCACACCATTTAGGTAAAGACCAGTGGAATTTGGCCCTTCGCCCTCGTTGCTGTAGGTATCAAATTTAATGGCGACACTCTTTGCGATGCCCAGAGTTCCACCAGTGTGGTCTGGACCGTAACCAAGTCCTCCTCCCGATTGTCCAATCGTAGTCGGGCTATTGCCCTGAATGGTGAAGGTGATGCCATCCGCTCCGGCATTCGAGAGTTGAAACGTAAAATCCGTGGTGAAGGACTGAATGTTCACTGGAGTATTGAAGAACGCACTGCCAGCCTGACTGGGAAGGCCGCTTGTCAACTGTAGACGTGTATCGTCCAGTCCGGTACTTCCGTTGAAACTCATCGTTGACGTCCCGGTGCTGAAACCAGTGCTGAAATTGATGGTCGCGCCGGGAAGAGAGATGGTGTAAAGTCCGCTGGAAATAGGGCTGGAACTTAACCCTGCCGAAGTTGCGATCGCTTTGATCGTGGTCGTTGAGTTGATTGTAACGGGAGCTGAGTACACCTGCGTCGTCCCAACTCCCGGGCTCGGTGTCGTCCCGTCAATCGTGTAGTAAATGGTGCTGTTAGGGGTCCCGTCTGAAATTGTGATCGTCTGAACGGTCGTGTAAGTTGTTGGCGGCGGGTTAAACGTTGGTGCGAGCGTCTGGGTTTGCAGCGTGTAGGTCTGCGAGGAAACTGAGCTCTGAAGGAAACCACTGGCTGTCGCAATCGCCGAAATCATTTGGGTGGTGCTCACGGTGATTGGAGCAGTGTATGGCGTCGATGTTGTGGTCGGTGTGCTTCCGTCCGTCGTGTAGTAAATGAATGCGCCTGGTGTCGTGTCGGTGATTGTCACCTGAAGCGGCGAAGTGAACGTGTGCCCAGCGGGGCTGATCACAGGCGCGGCGGTCTGCGCGATTCCAGTTAGAAGTCCGTACACGCTCACTTGCGTCTTGGTACCGACATAAACCTTCCCATTCACGACGGTCGGCGTGACGAACTTCAAAGAAGCTCCCGGCGTGTCTCGGGTGGGGTTTTGCGCACTTGAAAATAGGAGAGTTGCCACATTCGAGGCGTCATGGGCGTATAGGATCGCGTCCCCGTATGATCCAAAATTGTCTGTCTTCATTGACCAAACGATACCGTTCGAATTTCCATTTGCCGAGATCGAAGGCGTCGGGCTATACGTTCCAACCTTCTCGGTAGACTTGGACGCGGGTATGGACGAAGTAATCGTACCGTTTGCAAAATTAAACAGTTTGAGATTGTCGTTGATCCCCCAGATGTAGACCTTCCCGCTCCAATACGCTGGGGAGCCCCACAAGCCACCCGTATTCGCCTTCTCTTCGGGATCTGTAGTATTGCTTGGAGTGTAACCACCTAGATTCTCACGATCGAGAACATACACGCGTCCAGACTTGCCAAGCTGAATCAATTGGTGCTGTCCGTTCCCACCACCAACGGAATCCGGCAACAGCAGCACGCCACCCGACGCTTGGTCCGTATCCGCGCTGTTCAGTGAGGACTGGTCATGCGGCGTGAAATCGTCTACGATTTTTGGAGATCCGTTTGTAAGATCTAGCCGCAGAATCGAGTCGCCATAGTCCATCGAATTCGTGTAGTTCGGTGCGGTCGCATCGAAAAAGCCGTTGCCCGTAGTGGTGAACATCCTTCCAAATTGGCTTCCCGTAGGAACGTCTGCAGCGAGACCGGTACCACCCATCCAAATTCCCGACCCGAATGAGTTCGGCGAAGTACTCCAGGCGCCGGTCTGCGTCAGCGTTGTGGCGCTGTAGGCCAGAATCCAGCCGTGCCAAGGCCCATTGTCGCAGTGAGATCCGAAACCGATGTAGACAATGCCATTCAAAAGCAGGAGGCCTGCTCGATTATGCTGCCATTTGGGGTCCCAGTGCAGAGTTCCACCCGAACTTCCATTTCCATTTCCTGAAACCGATCCAGACAAAGTCACGGGCCCGCCAAACTTTTCCTTGCCCGTCGTGACATCCAAGGCATGCAGCCTATAGAAGAACGCCGTATCGGCAAGCGTGGACTTCCCCACGACATACATCGTATTGGTCGTTGGGTCAATGACGGGAGTGCTCGCGATGCCATATTCCGGGGAAACATCCCCACAAGCTACGTCTGCAGTCGGAACAGGCTGCTCCCCGGAACTCGCTCCGTGGGCAGCATCCAGAAGTGTAATTTGCCAAAGCGGGGATCCATTGGCACCGCCGTTATTGTCCGCGTCGAATGCATAGACGCTGTCGTGTTGCGTAGCAATGAAGAGTACATTATGTGTTGTTCCTGCTTGCGGTGTTCCTGCTCCCATTGTGATTCCGGGCAGGTATAACGGCTGAGCATAGACATGCCCGTCCACGGGCTGTGAAAACAGTTTCCCAAATGTATTGGTATTCACATTTAAGGGTGTCAATATCGTTTCGTTGGTATTCGCGCCCGTTCGCGAGATGTCGTTATGCTGGGTCGTTACACTCACCTGAGCTTGCGCGGTCAGCAAGACCAACAAGGCGAGCCCGAGCAAGAGTGCCATTCGTCCAAGCGCTGGAACCAGCAAGGAACAAGCCGAGTTACTATGATGTAGGGACTTGATTCCAATCATCGACCGGAGCTTCATTGCTGGCGCACTCCTTGTATATGAACAAATGAGCTAGAGACAAAGTTACGTCCCACGGGGACCTCAGACTTGGGACTTTTCGAGAAGCCGGACCTAGGGGAACTCTGGAACTCTTGCGGAATGCATTTGCATTCCGACATCCGGAGTTACCTGAATAGTGGCGTCGAGTATAGCGGCTGCCAAAACAACAGGGCAAGATCAGAATCGGTCTAGTCGTGGAAACCTTAGCGGGAGTACCTACAGTACGAGGGTACTGGCTTGCTGCGATCTTACTGACAAATGTTGAAATACCCGAGTGTCTCATGTTAAGGGTTCAATCCACGAATCGAGGGCCCCAAGTGGCTCCCTGTGCGAACTCATGAGCCTTGATTTAGAAGAATCGTGAAACTCCAGGTTGCGGCGTGAACTCCACTGATCCACTTGTACGATAACCACGTTCCATAAAGGGGAGGGTCAAGACAAAAAACTTCCCCGCGGACTGGAAGGGGCGAAGATGTTGGCTGTGCTCTCCAGCCCAAGTTACATTGAGAGACTCTGGGGTTTGCTGTCTTTGCAGGATTCATCTTGGTATCGAGACGACGCTTTCGGTTTCTGATGCAGACAAGCAGTGGATTGCGAAGTGCCAACCATGGTTCAATCTCGCGAGGCGGTTCTGAACCTATCATCCCGGCAATTATGATGCTCGCATCCGACTCGAAGCTCGGATCGTACGAGATCGTCGGACCGCTTGGCGTAGGCGGAATGGGTGGAGTGCATCGCGCAAGCGACACGCGGCTGGATCTGAGGTGAAAAATTCCCTTCCGTATTGCAATCATTTCCCGATTTGAGATTTCATGTTTCGGAGCTTGCTACTTCTGTTTGAGGGCGGCGTCCCAGTTCTCGACGAGAGAAATGGGTTCGGCGACGGCGGAATTGATCACGGTGTTGACAAGAAAGTTTTGGCCGTCATTAGAGATGTCGTAAGCCCAATTCGAAGAGGCCACAAGCGGAACCCAAAAAAGGTCGCGAGCATTCGTGCTGACGGGGGAATCGCCCTCGGAGGAAATGGATGCGCTGCTCAGATGGTCGTCCGGTGCGAAATAGAAAATTTCGCGGCCATCCCGGCTCCAAAGCGGCATGACAGCGCCATTCGTGGAAACCTGCCACTTCCCCTCCCCTTTCGGGGCTTGGGGGGCACGTTCTGGAGGCGATCTCTGGCGGGTGCGGACACTGGCACGGACACAAGGATTTTGCTTTGCGCTATAAAGTTTTGTGTCTCCTGGAGGCCCCATAAACACTGGGGATTTTGGTGAACCGGGGAGGACTCGAACCTCCAACCCGTTGATTAAGAGTCAACTGCTCTACCATTGAGCTACCGGTCCACAGGTAATTCTTTATTTTACATAGATCTGAAAATATTGTCGACACGATCCGAAGGACCAAGCTGCAGTTCAGACATATGGAGTGGGCAAAAACGACCGGGGGACCTGGCAGGCCGAGCGAAAGGTTTAATAAGCGAAAAACTGATTCGAGGCGGGAGAGAGGGACGCGGCCCTGATCTCACGAGTCACGAGGGCGAAAGACTTGCACGGCAGAAGAAAAGTGTAGCCTTTGCCTGAGGGGGCGACAGATTTTCGGGAGCGCACTTTTGAATCCGCAATGAGTCTAGGGAGCGCGAGCGTGGTCGAGCTGATGCGATAGGCCGCGACGAAGTCGTCGCGTCTTCGCCAGGATTTTTAGGCGCGCCTCTTCCTTCAGCGTCAGCAACAACTCCTGATATTCGAGTGGAGCTAACCGGGCCACATAATCCTGATAAAAAATTAGGATCACGCTCATCGTCGGCCGCAGCTGATCCAAGGCCCGAGCCGTGGTTCGCGGATTGAATTCCGGCCGTCGGATCCGCTGCCAGTACCACTGCAGCAAACTGTACATCAGCAACACAAACACCACTTGATTGACAACCAGGGAAAGCCTTCGCGAAGTGAACCCGGCTAGATCGGAAAAACATTTCAGCTGTCGATGTCGCTCTTCAATGCTCGTGCGCAGCCGATATTCCTCACGAGTGGCCAGGGGCTCAGGGATCGCCGCGGTATCGAGCAGCACCCAGTGCTCCCGGTTACCGTGACGGTCGATCTCGCGATTGACCACCGCATGGATCGGCACCGGGCAAGTGCTCAACGTTCGCAGGTCCATCACCCCCGCTACTTCGCTGCGTGCCTGCTCTGGGGGCGGCGTTCCCGTCGGACTCGGCTTGCGGAGTTTCTGCACTTCCTGCGTTTTCTGCGCTGCCTCGGCTTTCTTCTTGGCCAAGGTGCGTTGGCGCGCTTCTTCCCGTTTACGAATCCTTTCCGGTCGGTGCACGGGGACCGCCGGCGCACGAGGGGAAGGAGTCGGCACCGGCTGAAACGATAACAACCCACCTTCGGCCAAGCCCACCACGTCCTTATAGATCTCCAGATCCTTGCGCGCCGGGATCAGCACGTCGATCCCCAGATCCCGCTTGCAATGGCCGATCTTCTCCCCGTCCAGAAAGCCACGATCCAGAATCAAACGCTTCATCACCCCGCGACCATGGCAGTGCACAAATTCATCCACCAGCGCATAAAGCACCGGAGCTTCATGGTCCTTGCCGGCCAGCAGGCGCAGCCCGCCATACAGGAAGAACTCTCCCGCGCGGTTGGTATGCAGCAGGGTCACCAGCTTGTAACAGCGTCGCCAGTCGTAGGCTTTCTGTTGCTCGTGGGTCAGCTTCGCGGAATCCACCGGATGATTCTGCTCATCGAAAAGTAGCCGCGAAGAGCCCTCGTAGCTCTCATTGTCTGGCACGAACAGATAGCTCGCATCGCCAATAAAGATCCCTTCCGCATCGAACGCGTGGTGCTGCTTAAAGACTCCCACGACCTCGCAGTTGAACCAGGTCTGCAGTAACTGCGCATCGGTATCCCCGGCCAGCTTGCGCAGATAGTCCTGGTCGCAGGGCGTCTGGCGATCGTATTCATTCTTTTCGTTAAACCCAGCACAGCGCAGGGAAATGTCGCCGGTCTCCGGATGGGTGGCCTTGTGGCCCATGGCCGGACCAAAAGCTTCGATCATGCTGCTGGAGCGCACTAGGAAGGGAAAGGCATGGAAGTGATGCTCACCGTGAAAACGCATCGACAGGTTGCTGGCCATATAGACCCACAAGGGCACATCGTGCCGCTCGCGGGGGGAGGGGTAGCTCTGCGCCAGCTTGTCCAGGATCTTCCGCTCGGTGATGACCCGGAAGAAGTCAGCTTCGCTGACTTCGCCGATGGCATCGACGTAATCAAACTCGCCTCGACGAAACGCTTCGAGCACCCGCGCATCATTGCGCTCAAACAGCATGGCGGCGGATGTCGACAGTGCCGACTCACTCATCTTAGGGAGCCTCGCGACGCAACTCCTGGATCTGATCCAGCACCTTCAGAATCTTCTTGTGTAGCACCGAGACCTCGGCGCGGGCCCGACGAAAACGCAAATACTCTGCACTCTTCTTACGCAACTCCGCTAACTGGGCCGGGGGAATAGAGCGCATGTGGGACCGCCCCTGTTCACTCCAGGTCAGGACCATGTTGCGGTGCAGCCGGCCGCGCATGCAACTGCAGTTGGGGGTACTGCAACGACGAGCGATCTCGTAGACATTGCCTTTGACCAAAGGGGCGCGGCCAAGCGCCACGTTCAGCACCTCGCGTAGCTGCTCCAAAAGCGCGAGCAAGGCGACACGTAAACGGCTGAGTTTTTGGTCATGCTTTCTGTCCTGCATGCTATTACACTATATCGCATGCAGGTTAGGGTCAGTCAATACCAAAAATCGTAGGCTGGACGCAAAATGACAGAGGAGGGGTACCGGCATCCCCTACTTAAGCGGCTACGCATGCGATAGCCCGTTAGTGTCTGAATTGCAGGAAGGACCAAGGACCGGCGTCGCCTGGGATGTATTATTTGGCGCGGAGAACGGATGCTAAATCGCGTGCCACTTGGCGGGCACGGTCCAAATCATTCGGATCGAAAGAAATCGCAGAGACGCGCTGATGACCGCCTCCACCATATTTTTCCGCAAGGGTGGCCAGATTCTGATCCGCGGTGGCCTGATTCCACGGGTTCGTACCCAACGAGACCTTGGCCCGAGCCGGGGATGCACTGACGCTAACGGAGTAGACGCCTTCCGGATGGAGCAAATAAGGGATGAACTTGTTGTATCCCTCCAGATCCATATCGCTCACGTCAAAAAAAATTACGCCATCTTTGGATTCGCATCGCTGGCGGAGAATTTCGATGGACTTGCGATGCCTTTCCATTAGTGGACCTAGATATTTCGCGACGAGGGGAAGAGTCACCATTTCAGCGAGAGGTCTGTAGCCCAATTCCGGAATGATGCGAGCAGGAATCCCGTCTTCGGGTGCGGCTTCAATGACCAAGGCAAGCTGGGTAGCCGGCTCAGCTAGTTCCGTGGCTGACTCGGCAGTGGGAAACTGAGCGCCGTCGATGATATCGCCCCAATGGATCAAATCCTGCAGCGGTTTAGTATCGAATCCAAACTTGTCCTTTGTCACGTTGGCGATGAGCTTGGTGCAGGATTTGTATTCCGGTTCATAGTACATATGCTTGCCCGGGAAGCGCTTAAAATATTCGGAGTCAGCAGGATTCAAAAATGCGCTCTGGTGATGGTCAAACCACCATGTCACCTTGGGAGAATTGGAATACTTAAAATCGACAATGACATTTTCGTCGCCGTCAAACAAACCATCTTCCCAGGGATGTTTGGCTTTGTGGGTCATCCCTGTGAAATGAAAATCGGCTTTGGGATCGTGACATTCCCGGTAGAAACGGTAAAAAAGGGCAGCCGAGGCAGCGCCATCGAAGCATCGATCATGAAAACAGAGTCGAACCTTAGTCATAGCGGACTTGCCTGCTGTACCTCCTCACAACACAAGCCGGGAGCAGGAGCAAAGCTTTCTAAGATGGATGGGTCGGCGGAGAAAGTCAAGCGCAAAGGATTGGGTGCAGCGCGTTGACTTGACGGGGAGGTTAGCCTAACATCCACAGACGACGGACCTACCTAACCGACACGGAAATTTCTTGCAGGAGCGCATGAATGAGCGACTGGATGTATGTGCAGGAAAATCCTTCCGAGCAGTTGGCGCAACTCCATATTTTTTCCGTGTTGAAGAAACAACAAGGATCGGAGATCCCGTTTCGAATCACCGTGAAGGAATTTGCCACACCACCACCGGGCCAGCACGTTCGCTTTTTCGCGGAGGCCGACAAAGCTCTGAACCAGCAGACAGCTTCGTTCGTTCCCTGTGGCTGGGGAAACTCATTGTATGCAGCATTGGGCGACTGCGTGCGATTGATTCGCCAGTTTCCCTACGAAGGTGAAGCGTGATTTTACACTTGAGCAAGCGCCAAGTGCAGCCGGGCCTGACCGTTGTGGAGCTGAAAGGAAGCGTGCATGCCGGCACCGATTGCCGCCGAGTCGAACAGGAAATCGACGGATTGATCCGGGCAAATGAGCTGCGCGTGATCTTCGACTTGTCACAGGTAACACATATAGATAGCGCAGCAATTGGCAGTGTTGTGCGATGCCTGTCACAACTGAAGAAGTTTGGAGGGTCACTTCGGCTGGCGGGCGTGAAGGGAATGATCGAAGGTACGCTGAAGATGACCAAGGTTGACAAGATTATTCAGATTTATTCCACTGCCGCGGAAGCCGCTCAAGACTTTCCACCGCCTTCGGGCGGCAGTGACATCACAGCGACCTGAGTGAATTCAGCACACAGTACCGACAAGACATTGGAAGGAAGTCACGCGCCTACGGCGTACGACTCATCCTTCACGGCGCCTGGCCTAAGCGTGAACCGGACATTATAAAAAGGCGAAGCGGACAATACATTCTGCAAATCGCCCTCATCTGTGTAGCGGCGTTTGGGGATGCGCCTCTCCAAAAGCGCGAATTCCAGCGGATCGCGTCGAAACGGGTACGGATCCAGCGTGAACTGATTGCCGCCCGCAGCCCGCAGAAGCAAATCGACCTCACCTAGCTGCTCACTGACGGGAACCCCTTCTATCGTGATGTCCCCACCTTCCCCGAGACAGAAATACAACGATAGGCGGTCAAGGGCATCCAGCCGCTGCTGGTTCGCTTTGATGAGTTGCTCGTCTGTAAACGACTTCATCGCTGGGTCATTGCGCAGATCGACTTTCAGCCGAAGTTGCTGAAGTCGGAGGCGTTGGACAAAATCACCGGCGACGTGCTGCTCATGAGATTTGACGTATTTCGCGGAATAACCGGGCATGGTCGCGCGCGCGCGGTCGTAGAGATTCATGCAGTGACCGACGATCAACAGGCCCGCATAAAGATCCGCTTTGACGGCGCGTTCAATCCCGCGTTGGTAGAGGGCGATGTGCTCCTCGGTCGGAACAGTCATGAACGTATACGGAACAAATGTTTTGGGATCGACACCGGGCATCAATTCCCATTCCTGCCAGCCGTTGTCGTGCTCGGCCGCGGCGAGGCAGAAGGAGGGAAAAGGCTCAGGGCGTGCAAAAACGTCGTTGCCCCATTCGCGGGCAAAGAATCCGGCCAAAAATGCGTGATCCGTCTGCCGGATTAGCACCATCGGGTCGCTGTGATGTTGCACAATCATTGTCTGCTGTCGCACCTTTGATTCGCCGCTTCGCCCCACATTATCCGCTGAGCGGTGCGTACAATCCAGTACAACCGGCGACCAGGTGATGACTGGTCAAAGTCCTCGTACTCCAAGTATTATCAATACTGAGGTGCGGGAGTGGCGGAACTGGCAGACGCGCAAGACTTAGGATCTTGTGGGGTAACACCCGTGGAGGTTCAAGTCCTCTCTCCCGCACCAATATTTTCGTTCTCCGTGTTTCACAATCTTTCTCCGTGCCATGCTTTCCTGCACTAGCGCTTCCCTGCAAACCGGTTCCGTGCCCTTGCGCGAGGTCCATGTTCTGAATGAGAATGAACCTCTCGTTGGCCTTTTCTTCGTGCCGGAGTCATCCTGATATGAATGAGCGCAGCGTCCGCGATGTTCTGAACCTCTACAATCCAGCCGCTCCATTGGAGAAAGCGTTCACGATCCCAGCGCCCTGGTATTTCGACAGACGCATCGAGGAACTGGAACGCAGCAGCGTGTTTGCAGCGAACTGGCAGATGGTGGGGCGCCTGGACCAGGTGAATGAGCGCGGGGAATATTTCACCAGTGACGTAAACGGAGAGCCGCTGATTATCGTGCGCAGCGAAGACGGCAAACTCCGCGCCTTCTACAATGTCTGCCGCCACCACGCCGCAGCGGTTGTTCCGGAAGAGATGGGATGCGCCAAACAGTTTCGCTGCCCGTATCACGGTTGGACCTATGGCAATGACGGTGCGCTGAAGGGCATGGTCGAGTTCGAGGGGGTGTGTGACTTCGATCGAGCCGACCATGGCCTGGTTCCGGTCCGCGTCGATACATGGGAGAACTTCATCTTCGTGAATTTGGACGGAAGGGCCACATCATTGCGTGAATTCCTCGGCAAGGTGCCGGAGCTGGTTGCGCCGCTCGCACTGACAGAGAAGCTGCACTATTTCGATCGTCGGATCTACACATTGAAATGCAACTGGAAGGTGTACGTAGACAATTATCTGGATGGCGGGTACCACGTGCCGCACGCGCATAAGGGGCTGAGCAGCGTCGTCGAGTATACGAAATACACAATCGAGAATTTCGAACGCTCGTGTCTGCAGTCCAGCCCATTGGACTCGTCGAGTGCGATGGAAGCCTCTATTGGTTCAACTCGGCAGGGTCACGCGTTTTATTTGTGGGTGTATCCCAATTTCATGATCAACGCATATGCCGGGGTAATGGACACCAATCTGGTGCTACCGCTGGGCGTAGATAGATGCGCGGTGATCTTTGATTACTACTTTTCCGACCTCAGCGCGGCAGCGGAGAAACACCATCGTCAAAGCATCGCGGTAAGCGAAACGGTGCAGGACGAAGATATGGCCATCTGTGATTCCGTGCAGCGGGGCCTGGGTTCCCGCGCCTACGTTGCGGGTCGATTATCGGTGCGACGCGAAGCCGGAGAGCATCTCTTCCACAAGTTGCTGCATGCGGATATGACAAAGGCGCTGGCGCGTCCCCTGGCTGCCGACTGAAAGAACTCAGGCAGCGTGCTTGAAGCGCGATTTCAGAGCGTCGAGCAACTCCTGTTCCAAGACTCCTTTAGAATTAAGAGGCCATACCGTTCCGGGCTGTCCAGAAATTCTATCATTCGACTTTCCATCACCCTGGAAATGGGTGGTGATCTGAACGCGCACATAGCGATCGCCCGTGTCCTGAGTGCGGATCGCTACAGCCACTTTTCCTCCGGTAAACTGCGCGGTCTCGAGAAGGACGTTGGTGTCCGCTAATTTCTCTAATTCCAACTCATTCAGGTAACGCACGAACGACCAGGTATCCTCAGAAGCGTGATTCTCGCCAACTCGCCATCGGAATTCGCGAACAATGGACTGAAGAAACTCCTGGACTTCAATTGGCTCTCCCGTCACTTCAACACAAGCCGGGAGCGGCTCGGGTGTGACCGGATGCTTTGACTTGCTGGTGGGTTTGGCCTTGGGAGAAGTTCCGAGAACTGGATTCACCGAGCAAGGCCGCGAACTGCTATCTGCGACGGGACCTTTTGCCGGCGGATTCTGCAGCAAGGTTGAATTAGGTGTTCGTGCCAGGAGAGGAATGGCCAGGATGAGCAGCAGCAGAAGTGCATTGACCATAAGCGAGAGACTCCCCTGATTCAAGGCTACTCGAAGATGATCGTTTTGTTGTGATAGAGCAGAATCCTGTTTTCAATGTGCCAACGAACGGCGCGAGAGAGAACTACTTTCTCGAGATCGCGGCCCTTCTCGACAAGGTCGTCAAGCGAATCGCGATGGGAAATCCTGGTTACGCCCTGTTCGATGATCGGCCCATCGTCGAGCACTTCTGTAACGTAATGTGCGGTGGCTCCGATCAGTTTCACGCCGCGTTCGTAAGCCTGATGATGAGGCTTTCCGCCGACAAACGCAGGGAGGAACGAATGGTGAATATTTATGATGGGCTGGAAGAAACGGGCGATGAAGTCCGTGGAGAGAACTTGCATGTAGCGCGCAAGCACCGCGAGGTCAATACGGTTCGAGTGAAGAAGTTCCAGTTGCTGTGCCTCGGCCTGTGGCTTGTTTTCCCTGGTAACGGGAACGTGGTGGAACGGTACACCGTAAAAATCTGCGTCGCGCTTAGCATCGAGATGATTGCTAACGATAAGTGGAAAATCGCAAGCGAGTTCCCCACTGCGCTGGCGATAGAGCAAATCCACCAGGCAATGATCCTGCCGGGAGACAAAAATGGCCACGCGGGGCCGGTGATTACCCAGGGCGACCTGCCAGTTCATGCCGAACTTGTGTGCGATGGGTCCAAACGCGGAATCGAAATCCGTCAAGTCCAGGCGAAATCCTTCCAAATCCCATTCGACACGCGCCAGGTAGTAGCGCTCCTCGCCGGCTTGATGTTGCTCGAAATGAAGAATATTGCCGTCATAGCGGTAGATGAACTCGGCAACGGTTGCGTCCAGACCTTTGCGATCCGGGCATTGCACGAGAAGAATGGCACTGTTGTTCAAGTTTGATCTCCTGGCGGCTGGGCTATTTTATTCGAAGCAGGCTAGTTTGCAGCAAGCTTCGTTTTCTACTTAGCCGGTAGGACTGGAGCGATGATCCGTGGGATGTAGAACTGAAAGAATTGGTCCGAGTCGGAGCGCAAACAGACTTGCGCATTGGGTGTTCCGGTCTCGACCTTCGTACTTCCCTGCTCGTCGACGCGCAAGCGAAGCGGCGTGGTGGGACAGAGTTCCGGTCTGATGGCGTAAGCAACCGCCACGGCGTCAAATAGAGTAGGAGTGATCTGGTTGCCGTAGGACCATTGATGATAGAGCACGGTTAGGGCGTCGGTGAGCGCATTGCCGCTGCTGAAAATCCGTGCTCTCTCCAGTTCCTGGAGTTTAATCTGGGTGGAATCGAGCGGCATAACGAAGAGAGGCACGCCGGAGCCGAATAGTTTCTGCGCGGCGGGAATGTCGCAAAGGATATTCCACTCCGGCTGAGGCTGTGGATTGCCGGTTGGATATGCAAACCCGTCGTAGCCTCTATACACGGATCCGCCCATCAGGACGACGCGCTTCAGTTTCTTGAAGGTTTCTGGATCGCGCTCCAGTGCTGCGCCGAGATTCGTTTCCGGTCCGATCGCAATCAGTATGATCTCTCCCGGGTGCTGGCGGATCTGCTCCAATAGAAAATCAACCGCAGGCGGACGAGACCGGTCCGGCCCGCGTTCCGCGTACCTGGCTTGGGAAAAGGTCAACTTGCCCTGGGCCGGATACTTTTCGATTCCAACTGCAACCGGGATATCAGTACGCTGGGTTTCCTGTAACAATCGCGCCACCAGCTTGGCGCGAAGGGGGGTATTGCCCCAAGCAGTGGTGATTCCCAGGATTTTCAGTTCCGGGCTTTGTAGCGCCAACCCCACTGCGAACGCGTCATCCACATCGTCGCCAATATCGGTATCGATAATCACGAGTTGAGGAGCGGCCGGGGATGTTGGAGCGGCCTGTTGCGCTTCGACCCGCAAACAAATAGCTAGAAGAGAAAGGCACAGTGCGACGAGAGGGTGGCAGTGCCGAGCCCAGTGCGGTTCCCTAGAAGGAATGGTAACTCTCCTATATACCATTTGCCACGATCATATTGCCTACCCCCTACTCCGGCCAGAAAAAGAAACCCTCGCGCCGCTGCTGCGTCAGTACAGGGGATAGTACATCGATTAGGCAAATTTGCAGTTAGGTGCGAGAAGTTGAGATTCTGTATGATGCAAGGTATTCGAGACGAGGGAGAAATGAGAATGTCCAAGTTGACGAGAGCGGTGGCAATCCGGGTATTCGCTGCCTTCATGAGCGTCGGCCTGCTGCTTTGCACAATTGCCTTCGGCCAGTCCGCGCAGGCGCCGGCACACAAGTTACCCACAATACCTTTTGAAAAGTACAAGTTGAATAATGGACTAGAAGTGATTCTTTCTGAAGATCACACGCTGCCACTGGTGTCGGTGAATATCTGGTATCACGTGGGACCGGCCAATGAAAAAGCGGGGCTGACCGGATTCGCGCATTTATTCGAACACATGATGTTCGAAGGATCGCAGCATGTAGGCGCCAAAGGACATTTTAGCTTTCTGGAATCCGCAGGAGCGACGGAGATCAACGGCACGACCAACTTCGACCGCACCAACTACTATGAAACCGTGCCGTCGAATCAATTGGACCTGGCGCTATGGCTGGAAAGTGATCGCATGGGGTACCTGCCGGGCAAACTGGATATTCAGAACCTGGCCAATCAACGCGACGTGGTGCGAAATGAACGTCGGCAGTCCACGGAAAACACGCCGTACGGCCTGGTAGAGGAGGGTCTGTATCACCTGCTGTTCCCCAAGAATCATCCCTATTATCCGGCAGTGATCGGATCGCACGCCGACGTTGAAGCCGCGAAACTGGAAGACGTGCGCGAGTTTTTCCGTCAGTACTACACGCCGAACAACGCCACAATGGCGATCGTTGGAGATTTCGACAAGAACAAGATTAAGGCCCAGGTGGAGAAATACTTCGGCACCATCCCGGAAGGACCTGCGCTACCAAAAGTCACTGTCACGACACCCGCGATCACTTCAGAGCGGCGTGTGACTATTACCGACCAGGTCGAACTCCCTCGCGTTTATATCGGATGGCTTACGCCTCCAGTGTTTCAACCCGGCGACGCCGAGAGCGACCTCTTTTCGGTGATTCTTGCGGGCGGAAAGAGCAGTCGCCTATATAAAACCCTGGTGTACGAGAAGGAAATCGCGCAAGACGTATCCGCAAGCGTCGAAGAAACGAAGCTAGGCTCGATCTTCGAGCTGCAAGTCACGGCAAAACCCGGAGTGAAACCCGAGGATCTAGAAAAGACCATCGATGAGGAAATGGACAAGCTTCGCAAGGACGGTCCAACGATGGCCGAACTGGAACGGGCACGCAACGTGACGGAGACGGGACTTATCCGTGGACTTCAACACATGAACGGGGTAGCCAACCGGCTGAACTACTACAATCAGTACACAGGAACGCCAGAATATTTTTCGAAGGATATCGCCCGATACGATGCCGTCACGCCGGCTGACATCAAGAAAGTGATTGAATCGGATTTCAGGAAGAACCAGAGCGTGGTGGTTTATGGCGTTCCGGGCGAAAAGAAAATTACTGACGTTCCGAAAACATCCGACGAGGAAAATAAGAAGCAGGCGCAGGAAGCCGGGCCTAGCAAGAGTGCCATGGCCGAGGAAGCCTGGCGAGCGACTCCTCCCCAGCCGGGACCAACGCCGAGATTCACGCTGCCGGTACCGCAGCAGGTAAAGCTGCCCAACGGACTGACGGTGTTGTTCGTTGAGCGTCACAATTTGCCCATTTTCGCAGCAACCTTGTTCACGATGAGTGGGAGTGAGCTAAATCCCGTCGATAAGCCTGGCCTATCGAGCTTTACAGCCGGGATGCTGCGTGAAGGTACGACTTCGCGTTCGGCGATCAGATTTGCCGAAGACACCGATCAGATTGGCGCAACCCTCGAATCAGAAGCTGGATACAGCAGCGCTTATCTGACACTCTCCGCTCTGACCTGGAACGTCGGCGCGGGTTTTGATCTTCTGGCCGACGCCACCTTGCATCCGGCGTTCGACGCCAAGGAAATTGCAAGGCTTCGCAGCCGACGCTTAACGGCAGTGCTTCAGGAGAACGACGATCCGGGCACGCTGGCATTCCGCACGGTGGACAAAATCCTGTACCCGAATAGCCCGTACGGTTTCTCGATTCTTGGAACAGAGGCGTCGAACAAGACGATCAGCCGCGACGACATGATGGCGTTCTGGAAGCGCGGCTACGTTCCCTCGAACGCGGTCTTAGCTGTTTCGGGCGACGTGAGTGAATCTCAACTCGCGGAACTTGCGCGTAAATATTTTGGCGGCTGGACTGGCCCGGATTTCAAGACGCAAGCACCGGAAACGCCGGCTGCGCCGAAACCATCCGTATCGATTGTCGACAAACCAGGGGCACCTCAGACATTTCTGACTCTCGCGAGCCTGGGGGCAAGCCGAAATACACCCGACTACCTGCCATTGGAAGTGATGAACACCGCATTGGGCGGGCTTTTTTCCAGCCGTATCAACATGAATCTGCGGGAAGAGCATGGGTACACCTATGGCGCGTTCTCCACGTTCCAATTTCGCCGAGGGGTTGGGCCATTCGTAACGGGAGGCGCGATTCGCACCGATGCCACCGCGCCGGCCGCAAGCGAAATCTTGAAGGAGCTCAAGCGCATTCGCGAATCCGAGCTTACTGCCGAGGAGTTGAAGAAATCCAAAGACTACTTCTCGAAATCGCTTGTCGCCAATTTCGAAACTACCGATGCGATTTCCTCGACGATCGGGCTGCAATTTGTTTTTGGGCTGGCGCTGGAATATTACCGGGACTTGCCAGCGCAAATTGACAAGGTGACTTCTGCCGACACATTGCGCGTAGCGAAAGAGTATTTGCATCCGGACGCGATGGTGGTGGTAGCCGTTGGGGACCGCGGCAAAATCGAGCCAGGGCTAAAGGAATTGAAGATCGGGGAAGTCAAGCTGGTTCAGTAGACCCAAGAGCTGCGAAGCGACAGCGTTCGAAACCGAGAGCCGTGGCCAGGACCATGAAGCAAGCGGCTGCACATACGAAATTAACGCACGGACCGGAAATGGCTGGCCCCGCCGCCGCCGGCCGCCGCCGCTGATTCGTTGACCAACCGGTAAGCGTCCCCTATACTTTTGTGAGGGGTTTTTGCCGGCCCGCCGGACTACCGCAGGGAAATTCCTGAAGTTTCCGCAGACAGAGCGGGAAAACCAATGCCAGACGGGCATCTGTGCCGTGGACGTGCGGTCCACACCTTTTGCAATCGAGACATTTGAGCCGACAGGGGAGATCTAGAAATGGCAGACGCAAATTGCCGGAGAGAATTGGAGCTGGAGATCCCGGCTGAGGAAGTATTGAAGGCCACGGAAAAAGTGGCCAAGGAATTTGCGCGTATGGCGCGGGTTCCGGGCTTCCGGCCCGGCAAGGCACCCATCTCGCTGATCAAGAAGCGCTTTGCGGAAGACATCAAAGGAGAAGTACTGCAAACGCTGGTGCCCGAGAAGGTAGAAAAGGCCGTTGCCGAACAGAAATTGACACCCATCTCGCAGCCTCAGGTTGACAAGCTGGAATTTGTCGAAGGGCAGCCAGTGAAATTCCGCGCTTCCTTTGAAGTGCTGCCCGACTTCTCGCTGGGCGGTTACAAGAACCTGCAAATTGAAATGCCAGAGATGACCATTGGCGACGAGGACGTGGACAAGACCTTGAAGGAAATGGGCGAACGTGCGGCGACGTTTGCCCCCGTGGAAGGTCGCGAAGTGCAGGACGGCGACTACGTGCAGGTGAAGCTGCTGGGCACTCCTGAGGGTGGCGGCGAACCGCTGAAAGCCGAAAGCGTGCTTTGTCATGTAGGCGCGGAAGAAACCATGGCGCCGTTTAACGAAAATCTTCGCGGCGCGAAGGTAGGCGACCACAAGGATTTCGATGTTGATTACCCGGCCGACTATCCGGATGCAAAGCTGGCGGGCAAGAAATTTCATTATTCAGCGGATGTTCTGGGGTTGAAAACAAAATCCATACCCGAATTAAACGATGAATTCGCAAAAGACGTGAGCGATACCGGCTCTCTGGAAGAACTGAAGAAGAAGGTTCGCGAGAGCCTCGAACACGAGCGCGACCACCGGCAGAAGGATCTCCAGCGGGAAAAGGTTCTGGCCGAACTGGTCAAGCTGCACGACTTTCCGGTTCCCGAGGCCCTTGTGGAACACCAGATGGACGTGCGACTGGAGCGAGTAGTTCGTAGCCTCGCGAATCAGGGAGTAGACCCACGGGCCGTAAATGTCGATTGGGTGAGCCTACGGCGTAAACAGGAAGACCGCGCCAAGGATGATGTGAAAGCGGAGTTAGTCGTGGATCGCATCGCGACGGAAGAAAAGATCGAAGTCACGGACGAGGAACTGCAGCACGAGCTGGAGCATATGGCCGGACACAGCGGGCAGTCCGCAGAGGCATTGCGGGCAAGTTTGACAAAGCAAGGCACGCTCGATAGGATGAAAGCGAAGCTGCGAAGTGACAAAACGCTTGACTGGCTTGCGCAGAATGCGACGGTCAAGACCGTCGCAGCAGCAGGCTCCAAGTGACACTAACCCCGCACTGCGAGTGAACTTTTACCAATGAAAAACTACGAAGATCCAGTTTATCGCGCGACAACTCTGGTTCCGATGGTGGTGGAACAGACTAGCCGCGGTGAGCGAGCCTACGATATTTATTCGCGGCTGCTGAAGGAACACATCATCTTTATCGGTACGCCCATCGACGACCACGTCGCGAATCTCGCCACCGCACAAATGCTGTTCCTGCAAGCCGAGGATCCAGAAAAGGACATCCAGTTGTACATTAATTCTCCGGGGGGATCGATCACTGCAGGCTTTGCGATTTACGACACGATGCAGTTCGTCAAGCCGGACGTGGTTACAACTTGTGTCGGCCAGGCGGCTTCGATTGCCGCGGTGCTACTGGTGGGCGGCGCCCCGAAGAAGCGCTTCTCCTTGCCCAATTCCCGGATCCTGATACACCAGCCATGGATGAGCGGTTTGGGTGGACAGGCAACCGATATCGATCTGCACGCAAAGGAAATCCTGCGGATGCGTTCCACGATCAACCAATTGCTCGCCAAACACACCGGTCAACCGGTCGAACGCATCGAAAAGGATGTAGAACGCGACTACATCATGAATCCCGAGCAGGCTAAGGAATATGGGATGATCGATGAGATCATCTTCAAGCATCGCTGAGCGGACCGCAGCAGGAATCACTGAAAGTGCTTTACTCGGTGAAGCCGGCCGATGCGTTCCTGATTGTGAGCAGGGCAGCGATATTCTGTTTCGCCTGGGGGAGATTCAGCCTAAAATGGCAAGTACAGTACCCGGGTGTGTGCCGGATGTGAGGCCTGCGAACACGTGAAAAAATATAGTCCAGACGAGCCACTTCGCTGTTCTTTCTGCCACAAGACTCAAGAGCAGGTGGAAAAGCTGATTAGTTCCCCGTCGGACTATCCGCGGGCGTACATCTGTAATGAGTGCGTGGGCGTTTGCCAGACCATTCTTGAAGATGAGAAACGGGAACAAGCGGCAGCGCCGGCGCGAAGACTACCGCGGCCACCCGAGATCAAGCAGTTCCTGGATAGCTACGTGATTGGACAGGACCGCACGAAAAAGAAACTAGCGGTCGCGGTCTATAACCACTACAAGCGTATCTTTCTAAATAAGCAGCCGGGCGAAGTAGAACTGAGTAAGTCGAATATTCTCCTCATCGGGCCGACGGGGACGGGCAAGACGCTGCTGGCACAGACGCTTTCTCGCATGCTGGATGTGCCGTTTGCGATTGTGGATGCCACAACACTGACCGAGGCTGGGTACGTCGGTGAAGACGTTGAAAATATTATTTTGAAACTTCTGCAGGCAGCCGACGGCGACGTGCAGAAAGCACAGCAGGGTATCATTTATATCGATGAGATCGACAAGATCGCCAAGAAGGATGAGAACCCCTCCATTACGCGCGATGTGAGCGGGGAGGGCGTTCAGCAGGCGCTTCTTAAGATTCTCGAAGGCACCGTTGCGAATGTTCCTCCGCAGGGCGGCCGCAAGCATCCGCACCAGGAATTTACCCCCGTGGACACGACAAACATCCTATTCATATGCGGCGGAGCGTTTGTAGGTCTGGAAAAGATTATTGAGCGTCGCGTGGGTCGCAGGTCTCTGGGATTTCATACCGATGCCGCGCCGACCACTCCGCAACGCCGCAACACGGAGCTTCTGGAACAGGTGCAGCCAACGGATCTGATTCGCTACGGACTGATCCCGGAATTTGTTGGTCGGCTACCTGTCGCCGGGGTCATGAGCGACCTAGACAAGGGCGCGCTGATGAAGATTCTGACCGAGCCAAAGAACGCGCTGCTGAAGCAATACCAGCGACTGTTCGAGTTTGAAAACGTTCGCCTGCGTTTTACGGACGATGCGTTGGACACGGTGGCAGAGTTGGCACTTCAGCGCAAAGTCGGTGCGCGCGGCTTGCGTATGATCCTCGAAGACCTCATGCTGGAATTGATGTATCACCTGCCGATGCAACGGAAAGTACGCGACTTCGTGGTCACCGCGGATATGGTGCGCGGTCACGAGATCAATTGGAGCTTGCTCGAGAAGGCCGGATAGCGGTCGTTTCGGGCGTTTGAAGGGTTTCAGGGGCCTGCATGTTCACTCGCGAGAAACAAGAAATGAAACGCGTTCCGATGATGCCGGTACGCGATATGGTCATCTTCCCGCAGCAGATGACGCCGTTTATCGTCGGGCGGGAAGCAAGCGTCCGCGCGTTGGAAGAGGCTCTGGCGGGAGAGAAGAAAATATTCTTGTCCACGCAGCACGATGCTTCGATCGATGACCCCAAGCCAGAGGAAATCTATGCGGTTGGCACCCTAGCCAACATCGTGCAGAGTGTGAAGCTCCCGGACGGCAACATCAAGGTGCTCGTGGAGGGTGTGGAGCGCGCTCGGGCCCTTTCGATTAGCACCGACGAAGGCTTCTTTCGTGCCAACCTTCGCCTGCTTGCCGCAAAGATCGAGAGTACGGCGCAGGTTGAACAGCTGGTGCAAAAGGTCACTGGCCTGTACGAGCAGTTCATCAAACTCTCGCAAAGCCTCAATTACGACACGATGATCGCCGCGGCTCGCGTGGATGACCCCTCGCGCCTTTCGGACACCATTGCGGCAAATCTGCAGCTCCCGGTGGACGAAAAACAGGATCTTCTGGAAACGGCTGATCCGCTGGAGCGACTGAATCGTATTTCCGACATTCTTGAAATAGAACTGGAAAAGCTGAACGTCGATCGCAACATTAATACGCGAGTGAAGCGGCAGATGGAACGGGCGCAGAAGGAGTACTACCTCAACGAGAAGCTGAAGGCTATCCAGAAGGAACTGGGGCGCGGCGAAAAGAACGAGACGGATGAACTGAAAAAGAAGATTGATGCCGCCGGCATGCCCAAGGATGTGCACGACAAGGCCACGACCGAACTCAAGCGCTTGGAATTGATGCCGCCGATGTCGGCGGAGTCGACGGTCAGCCGGAATTACATCGACTGGCTGCTGGCCGTGCCATGGAAGAAGCGTTCCAAGGAAATTCGTGACATCAAGGCCGCCGAAGAGATCCTAAACAAAGAGCACTATGGACTGGAGAAGGTCAAGGAACGCATATTGGAATTCCTGGCCGTGCGCCAGCTCGTAAAAAATCCCAAAGGTTCGATCCTGTGCTTCGTGGGACCTCCGGGGGTCGGCAAGACTTCGCTGGCGATGTCGATTGGCCATGCCACCGGCAGGAAATTTGTACGGGTGTCTCTCGGCGGCGTGCGCGACGAAGCTGAAATTCGCGGACATCGCCGCACCTACATCGGAGCGCTGCCCGGGCAAATCATCCAAATGATGAAGAAGGCGGGGACAACGAACCCCATCTTCGTGCTGGATGAGGTCGATAAAATGTCCACGGATTTCCGGGGAGATCCGTCTGCCGCGCTGATGGAAGTGCTGGATCCGGAGTTGAATCACGCCTTCACAGATCACTATCTGGACGTCGAATACGATCTGTCTAAGGTGATGTTCGTATGCACGGCCAATGTCCTGCACACCATCCCGCAGCCGCTTCAGGATCGCATGGAGATCTTGCGCCTGCCCGGTTACACCGAACAGGAGAAGCTGGAGATTGCCAAGCGCTTCCTGGTTAAGCGCGCGCAGGAAGTGACCGGCCTCTCCGACAAGAATTTGACCTTTACCGATGAAGGTCTGCTGCACTTGATTCGTCATTACACACATGAAGCGGGCGTCCGCAATCTGGAGCGCGAGATACAGAACATTGCGCGCAAGATGGCGCGCCGAGTGGTGACTGAGGGCAAGGATTCCAAGAAGGCCGAGATCACTCCGGAAAATGTCAATGAGTTTTTGGGCGTGCTGAAATATCGCGAATTCTGGCTGGAGAAACAGAACGAGGTCGGCCTCACGACAGGTCTGGCATGGACCGAGGTCGGTGGGTCCGTGCTGGTTACAGAAGCCGCCATCATGGAAGGCAAGGGCCGGCTGACGCCAACCGGAAAACTTGGAGAAGTAATGCAGGAATCCGCGCAAGCGGCGATGAGCTATGTGCGCTCGCGGACGGCGACGCTCGGCTTGGCAAAGGATTTCTACCGCACCATTGATATTCACGTTCACGTGCCGGAAGGCGCCATCCCCAAGGACGGGCCTTCGGCCGGGATTACCATCTGTACGTCAATCGTGAGCGCGCTGACGCGGATTCCCGTGCGATGCGACGTGGCTATGACCGGGGAAATCACGCTGCGTGGCAAAGTGCTTCCCATTGGGGGCGTCAAGGAGAAGCTCCTGGCGGCCCACCGAATGGGCTTGCGTACCGTGATACTTCCGAAGGATAATGAAAAGGACCTTGCGGAGATCCCTCAGGAGATTCTCTCCAGCCTCAAGATGCATTTCGTAGAAACGATGGACGAAGTCCTGCAAATTGCACTGGAGAGCCCGATTGTGCCTCTTGAGCACACTGGGGTTGCGCCCGTCGCGGAAGCATTCAAGTCAGGCGCCGACAAAGATTCGAGTTTGACCAACTAAGCAGCCTGTTCAGGCACGGCCCGCACCCGCGGGTTGACTTTGGGACGAGGCTTGGAGCTGCTACCGGTTGCAGACAGTTTGGTTTGCCCACCCTGGCGGGGGATTCCACCCGGCAGACGGTATACCACCACGCAGTCCATTCCGGAAATACTTAGGGTCAAGGTTCACCATCAACATAAAAACTAAAGTCAGGAACTATGGCAAAAGAAACGAGTCCAGAAGCAAATAATCAACCCAGTATCAGCTTGGCTGAACTGAAGGAAAAGAACATCACCGATCTCGCGAAGATCGCCAAGGAATTGAATATTCCCGGCGCCAGCGGATTGCGGAAGCAGGAGCTGATCTTCCAGATCCTGCGCGCTCAGACCGAAAAAAGCGGCCTGATTTTCTCCGAAGGAGTCCTGGAATGCCTTCCCGACGGCTTCGGCTTCTTGCGCGCTCCGGAGTACAACTATCTGCCGGGCCCCGACGACATCTACGTCTCCCCCTCTCAAATCCGTAAGTTCGATTTGAGGACCGGGGATACCGTGTCTGGCCAAGTCCGCCCACCGAAGGACGGCGAACGCTATTTCGCGCTGATCAAGGTGGAAGCGGTCAATTTTGAAGACCCGGAAGTCGCGAGAAACAAGATTTTCTTCGATAACCTCACGCCTCTCTATCCCCAGGGCCGCCTGAAGATGGAGACGGCCAAGGAAAATTTGACCGGTCGGGTGCTGGACCTGCTCTGCCCGGTGGGCAAAGGACAGCGCGGATTGATCAATGCGCCGCCTCGCACCGGCAAAACCATGATGCTGCAGTCCATCGCCAATTCCGTTACGGTCAATCATCCGGAAGTTGCGCTGATCGTGCTGCTAATTGATGAACGCCCGGAAGAAGTGACAGATATGCAGCGCACGGTGAAGGGCGAAGTCATCAGCTCAACGTTTGACGAACCGCCTCAGAGACATATTCAGGTTGCGGAAATGGTTTTGGAAAAGGCCAAGCGGTTAGTGGAGCACAAGCGAGACGTAGTCGTGCTGCTGGACTCCATCACTCGTCTGGCGCGAGCATACAACGCCGTCACTCCTCCCTCCGGAAAAGTACTCTCCGGTGGTATTGACGCGAATGCGTTGCAGCGCCCGCGGCGCTTCTTCGCCGCCGCGCGAAATGTGGAGGAAGGCGGATCGCTGACCATCATCGCCACAGCGCTGATCGATACGGGCAGCCGCATGGACGACGTCATCTTCGAAGAATTTAAGGGCACCGGCAATATGGAAATCTATCTGGACCGCCGGCTGGCCGACAAGCGCGTATTCCCGGCCATTGATATTCAGCGCTCCGGCACTCGTAAGGACGAACTGCTTCTTCCCCCGGATGAGTTAAGCCGCGTGTGGGTATTACGTAAAGTACTCAGCCCGCTTTCGACCGTCGAGGCCATGGAATTGCTCATCAGCCGCCTCACCAAGTCGAAAACGAACGCCGAATTTCTCAGCTCGATGAACGCTCCTGTCTGAGGAGATTGTTCTCCCGAACGGCGCCCACTCTCGGGCGGCAAGAGACTGGCCCGGCAGCCCGTGCCGTGAAACGAAAGTACCCCTCGAGAGCCGAAGGTTTGAGCCATGCACGAAAAGTTCATTGCGCGCCAACCCATCCTGGATACGCATCTGCGTGTGTTTGCCTATGAATTGCTATTCCGAGGCGGGCCGCAGAATGCATTCCAACCCTTCGCCAATGCCGCTTCCAGCGTTATCGCGGATTCCATCACATTGTTTGACCTAGAGATGCTGACAGGGCGTGCCAGAGCGTTCGTGAACGTGGACGAGATGGCCTTGCGCCTCGGCGCGCCGCGTTTACTTCCTGCCGATCGCATCGTCGTGGAAGTGCTCGAGACGGTGAAGCCGACCGAGCAAGTCCTTGAGGCTTGCCGGGCACTCTGTTCATCGGGATATCAGTTGGCGCTCGATGATTTTCTGGACTCGGTAGAACTCGCGCCGCTGGTGGAATTCGCGCGCTACCTAAAGATCGATTTCCAGATGCTCGACAGCAGTGCGCGGGCCCGTGTTGCCAACAAATATAAGGACAAGAACATACTCTTGCTGGCGGAGAAAGTGGAAACAGAGAACGAATTCCGAGAAGCTCGGGATCTCGGGTTCTCTTACTTCCAGGGATATTTCTTCTGCAAGCCGTCCATGATGGAGACTCGCGAAATCCCAGGGAATAAAGCGATCCATCTACAGTTGCTCAACGCCGTTGCTGCGCCCGAACTTCACTCCGAGGTGATCGAGGGCCTTCTGAATCAGGAGCCTTCTCTGCTCTATCGACTTCTTCGCTACTTCAATTCGCCTATCCTGGGGTTACGGTCGGAAGTTCATAGTGTCCACCACGCCATTACGATGCTGGGGGAGAACGAGTTTCGGCGTTGGGCATCCATCTTTGCGATCATTTCCATGAGCGCCGGCAAGTCGCCCGAACTGATTCGTACGGCGCTGACTCGTGCTTTCTTCTGTGAAGAGCTTTCAGCCGCTATGGAACTGCGTGATCAAAGTGCCAGCCTGTTCTTGATGGGCTTGCTGTCCATTACGGATGCGCTGTTGGATAAACCGATCAAAGAAACATTGCGTGGCGTTCCGGTCGCTCCGGAAGTGAAAACTGCGTTGTGTGGCGGAGCAAACCGTTTCCGTGATGTCTATGATCTGGTGCTGACTCTGGAGCGCGCGGAATGGCCCCAATTAGCCGCGCTCGTCGCGCGCATAGGCTGCGATGAGGAAAGCGTCTCGGCTTCCTATCTTGCGGCGTTCCAGCGCGCCTCGGCCGTAGGCGCGTGAGAATCCTCACCCTCGACGAAGAGGAAACGGGCGTCTCGACCGAGTCAAAGCGCCCGAGACCTTGCGCCACTAAGAAGGCCCCAAGCAAAAGGGCAGGCAAAAGTGAGAGTGCGATCGACGCTGACAAGCGAATCATGCCTACCTCCCGGGAGCGGAAGCAATTTCGTTCTGCCGCTCCCGCGCTAAAAAAACGATGAGTCGCGCGGTTTCCTCAATGCCCATCGCAGAATTGTCAATCAGCACAGCGTCTGCTGCACGAAGCAAAGGAGAAACCTTGCGTTCCCGGTCACGTTTGTCCCGCTGGCGCACTTCTTCGAGCACTTCAAGGACGGTTACCACATCACCTTTTTCCAGATGTTCCTTCCAGCGCCGTTCCGCGCGGGTTTCGGTAGAGGCGTCGAGAAAAATCTTCAGTTCCGCGCTGGGGAATACGACCGTCCCGATATCGCGGCCTTCCATCACAACTCCGCCGCCTTGCCCCGCAAGCTGTTGCTCGGAGACTAGAACTTGCCGCACCCTGCCAATCGTCGCGAGCCGCGAAGCGGCTTCGGCAACTTCCGGCATTCGAATTTCGTAAGTAACTTCCTGCCCATCCAAGAAAACACGATTCTTCAGCCCCTTGGCTTCCTGCTCAGGTGTCGGTGATTTCAGCTCGATGTGCGATTCGCGAGCCAGAGCTTCAAGGGGCGCTTCGTCGTCCAAAGACATTTTGTTCCGTAAGGCTTTCAACGCCACCGCCCGGTACATTGCGCCGCTATCGAGATAGAGAAATCCGAGCATTGCGGCAACGCGGCGAGCCACGGTACTCTTCCCGGAACCCGCTGGGCCATCAATGGCGATGGTAAGTCTGTTCATCGGAACTTGAGGGATGACGTCAAAAACCCATAATGTTGTAGCCGCAGTCCACGTAGATCGTTTCACCAGTAATGCCTGACGCCGCATCGGAAAGCAGGAACGCTGCGGCTCCACCGACTTCGGCCGGATCCACATTCCTCTTCAGAGGCGCGCGTTCCGCGTGAGCCTTGAGCATTTCTCCGAGCTGCGAAATTCCTCGCGCAGCCAGCGTCTTGATTGGGCCTGCAGAAATCGCATTCACGCGAATTCCCTTTGGGCCCAGATCGTTGCTCAGATAGCGCACCGTAGCTTCCAGCGCTGCTTTTGCCACCCCCATCACGTTGTACTTCGGCACGACCTTTTCCGCGCCGTAATACGTCATCGTCACGATTCCGCCGCCTGTGCTCATCAATGGAGCCGCTGCGCGGGCAACGGCAATGAGAGAATAAACGCTCACGTCGTGAGCAATGCGAAATCCCTCACGCGAAGTATTCACAAATTCGCCTTTTAATTCTTCCGCGGGGGCAAACGCGACGCTATGGACCAGACCGTGCACGACTCCGTATTTCGTCTTCAATTCTTCGAAGAGTGTCGCGATCTGTTCGTCGAACGAGACATCGCACATGAATCCCTCTGCACCGGGCAACTCCGTGACCAGATCCTTCGCCTCTTGTGCCATCCGCTCATTCTGGTAAGTAATTGCCAGCCGCCAACCTGCCTCGCTTAGCTTTTGAGCAATCGCCCATGCGATGCTGCGCTTGTTGGCCAGCCCGAAAATCACCGCCGTCTTTTGTGTCTCGTTCACGTCCACCTCGGTTGTGTCTATTCTTGATTTGTGGTCGCTGCTTCGGGTGATCAAATATCAGCGCTCAGAAATCGCCGAGCTACGCAGATCGATGAAATTGTTGCCACGAAGTCTACCAGCACTTGCTCATCGCTTGCCAGTCCTGCAGACCTTCTTCCTCGGGAAAGCATGGTCAAATTCGATGAAATGCTCGCTCAATCTCCTTCACCGAGTACCGCAGGACCACCGGACGGCCGTGCGGACAGCTCATTGGACAATCCGTTTTCGCGAGCGCAGCCAGGAGCCAATCCATTTTTGTCTTATCGAGCGGCATATTCACTTTGATTGCGGCATGGCAGGCGGTGGAAGCAGCAATCTTCGATTGCAGAGTATCAATTGAAAGTGCCGCATTTTCCCGTTCAATTCCATCCAGAATTTCCATGAGCAGATGTTCCGCGTCGGTCGCAGCGATTCCTGCAGGCACGGATTGAATTGCAACGCTTTTCGGCCCCATAAGTTCAACTTCGAATCCGTTCGCCGCCAATTCCTCGGCGATTTTTTCGTAAGTCACGAGCTGGCGCGGTGCCAGCTCGATCACCATGGGCATCAGCATCCGTTGCGATTCCACCTTGCCGGCTCGCCGGGCTTCCAAATGCTGCTCAAAAAGGACACGCTCGTGGGCCACGTGCTGATCGATAATCCAAAGACCCTCGCCGTTCACGGCGACAATGAAGCTTGAGCTGACCTGCCCCAGGGGTTTCAGATCTGCAATCTGATCTGGCCGAGGCAAGGCAGCGGGCGTCTCTACACTCGCATGGGAAAAGTTTTCGGCCCAATTGACTGCGGCTCGATCGATACCCTGCCTGGAACCCCCTGGAAACGACCCTCCGGATTCGAAGGGAAACCGCTGCAATGCGGGCTGCATCGGTCCGGAGGCAAGATCAAATCCGGCACCCGGTGCGTACTGTGAACCAACGCCAGAGCCTACTCCCAGTTCTTCGATCGCAGGAATCTCGGCACGCGGCACGCCTGAATTGAGACTCGGCTCTCCGAATGCGCCGGCAAATGTAGCCGGTGGCGGCGCAGGATTGAGTGCCGTGGTGGCAGCCGCTGCCGCAAAACTCGCGATCGGACGAGCACTCATCAACGCCTGGCGAATCGCATCGCGCGTGAAATCATGCACAAACTGTGAGCGCCGGAAGCGCACCTCGATCTTCGCGGGGTGCACGTTCACATCGACTTCGTCGTAAGGCATTTCCAAGAATAGGAGCGTCGCCGGAAAGACGGTAGGCGGCAAAATATTGCGGTAGGCCTCGTGAATTGCGTGGAGAATCAAGCGGTCGCGAACCAAACGCCGGTTCACGAACACATAAATTCCGTTTCGATTGGGCCGCTGAATCTCGGGGCGCGAGGTGAAACCCGTGACCGTTAGTGAGGCGGCTGCTTCGCCAGCTTCCATTTCCGGTTCCGTGATGGCTGCGCGGAAAGCTGCGGTAGTTGCGGGAATCTCGACCAACTCATCCAAAGCCTGTCGCCCCAATAATTGATAAACACGATCGGAGATTTTTTCCGCAGGCGGACAATTCATGATCTCCTGCGTAGGCGTCGTTAGAGTGAATTGTTTTCCGTGATTCGCCAAAGCGTAGTGCGTAACGAGCGAAGCTATATGACCAAGTTCCGTGGTATCCGATTTCAAGAACTTTCGGCGCGCCGGCACGCAATAGAACAAATCCGCGACGCTGATGGTGGTACCTGCGGGCAGTCCAGCCGGCTTCACTCCAATCAATTTTCCGCCTGCAAACTCGATGCGGGTACCCTCGGCTTCGCCGGCATCGCGCGTTTCGAGCAACAGGCGAGAGACTGCGGCTATGGACGGCAATGCCTCACCACGAAAACCCAACGTGGCGATGGAAAGAAGGTCATCGGCAGTGCGAAGCTTGCTGGTCGAATGGCGCTCAAATGCCAGCAATGCGTCGTCGTGTGCCATACCGTAACCGTCGTCGATCACCCGGATCATGCGTTTCCCCCCACTTCGGTCTCGATGCGTATGGAAGCTGCGCCTGCGTCGAGGGCATTTTCCAAAAGTTCCTTCACCACGGAAGCCGGGCGCTCAACGACTTCGCCTGCAGCGATCTTATTGGCAACCGCCTCCGGCAATATGCGTATACGGTTCATGAGCCCTTGATCTGTATTCCCAACTGATCGAGCTGGAGTTTGTCCACTTCACTAGGGGACTCTGCCATCAAATCCACTGCCGCCGTGGTCTTCGCGAAAGCAATTACCTCGCGGATGGATTTTTCGCCCGCAAGCAACATGGTTACGCGATCCAATCCCAAGGCGATGCCGCCATGAGGTGGCGTTCCGTAAGTAAGCGCATCCAGGAAAAATCCAAAGCGGCGACGCAATTGCTCCTCTGATAAGCCCAGAGCCTTGAACAATCTTTCCTGAATGTCTTGTCGGTGAATTCGTATGCTGCCCGATCCAAGTTCCACACCGTTCAACACCAGGTCATAGCCCTTCGACCTCACTTCCCACGGGGCCGTCTCTAACTTGTCCAAATCTTGGTCAAGGATCCCAGTAAAGGGATGTTGAGCGCTCACCCAGGTCTTGTCCGCCTCGCTCCATTCAAACAACGGGAATCCCGTCAGCCAGAGGAATTTCCATTGCGACTTGTCGATTTGGCCGAGCGCTTCGCCGAGTTGCAGCCTTAACTGGCCAGCGACCAATGCGGCGGCTTCCGTTCCCTTGATCTGCTCTTTGGCTGAAACCGCGACGACCAGGTCCCCGGTCTTTGCTCGGCAAATTTCCACAAGCCTCTTGACGTTATCGGCGCCGATCAGTTTTTCCACTGTGGAGGTCGTTCCCTCCGGCGCCAGCTTTACGAAATAGGCACCGCGTGCGCCGGCGGCCTTGGCCCTTTCGGTCAGATCATCCAGTTGTTTGCGCGAATAGCTGGCCGCGCCGGGCGCGCTGAAGGCAAACACGTTGCCTTCGATCTGAAGCTTCTGCTTTGCTTCGGCGGGAAAGCTCTCAGTCACTTCGTGCAGTTCCATGGCAAAGCGGAGGTCCGGCTTGTCGCTGCCGTAGCTGCGAATGGCGTCCTGGTAGAGCATGTGGGGGAATGGCGCCTCCGCTTTAACGCCCGCCACCGAGCAGGCGCGTACCATCACGTTTTCGATCACCTCAAAAACATCCTCCTGGCGTGGGAAGGACATCTCCAAATCAAGTTGTGTGAACTCCGGCTGGCGGTCCGCGCGCAGGTCTTCGTCGCGGAAACACTTCACGATCTGGAAGTAGCGGTCCAAACCGCCGATCATGAGGATCTGCTTGAAGATTTGCGGAGACTGCGGCAACGCGTAAAACTGTCCGTGGTGTACGCGACTGGGGACCAGGTAATCGCGAGCGCCCTCGGGAGTGGAGCGCGTAAGCATGGGCGTCTCCACTTCAATAAAGCCCAACTCGTCCATGGTTTTGCGAATTTCCAGTATTATCTTGTGGCGCAAGACTAGATTCTGGTGAGGCTTCGGACGTCGCAAATCCAGATATCGATAACGAAGGCGGGTTTCTTCCGCCGCGTTGATTTCGTCCTCCACAGGGAATGGCGGTGTCTTCGCGTTGTTCAGAATGTGTAGTTTAGAGGCGGCCAATTCCACCTCGCCTGTCGCGATATCCGGGTTGGCTTTGGCTCGCTCGATCACCTTTCCTTCGATAGCCACGACGAACTCGCTGCGAACGTGCTCCGCCTTGGCGTGGGCTTCGGGTTGCGTTTCTTTGTTAAAAACCACCTGAACGATTCCGGTGCGGTCGCGGACATCCAAGAAGAGCAAGTTCCCCAGGTCACGACGGCGATGTACCCAGCCCATGATGGTTACATCGCGGCCAGTATCCGTGGCGCGCAAAGCCCCGCAGTAATGTGTACGTTGTAGATTCCCAAGAAAGTCGAGCACGGTAAAGGTTCTCCCTAATTTCAGCAAGCTGCAACCAACAATACGCGACTTCTGCGACAAGATTCGTCAGTCGTTCTTCGTGCGGCGAAGGGCTTCAAATTCCGATCGACTGTCGCAAAACGTCCAATAATTCCACTTCCGTAAATTTCGCCTGCGTTCCGTCTGCCAGCGTCTTCAACGTCCATTGTCCCGACGCCAGTTCGTCGTCACCCAGAATCAATGCATAACGGAAACCGAGTCTGTCCGCCTGCCCCAAGGCCTTGCCGAACTTCTGATCCACCGGCGGCAATTCAACGCGCAGTCCGGCGGCACGCAATGTTCGCGCGGCACGAAGCGCGGTTGCCTGCGCCTTCGCCCCCATCCACGCGATATATACGTCGCGCCCTCTTGCCACGCCTCCCTGGCCAGCTTCCTGCAACGAAAGGATCAAGCGATCTTCGCCGATAGCAAATCCAATACCCTTGGCCGGCAATCCCCCAAGCACTTCGACCAAACCATCATATCGCCCTCCCCCGCAGACGGCATTTTGCGAGCCCAACCCTTGCGCGGTAATTTCGAACGTAGTGCGCATGTAGTAGTCTAACCCGCGCACGAGGCGCCAGTTTTCCTGGTATGCCACGCCGCGCAAGCCCAATTGCTGCTTTACTTCCCGGTACTGCTTTGCGCAATCGGCGCAGAGGTGTTCGCCGATTCTCGGTAGGTTCGCGATAATCTCCTGCTCTGCCGCCATTTTTGAATCCAACACGCGCAACGGATTCGTTTCCATGCGGCGCTGACTGTCCAGCCCGAGCTTTTCCTTCACCTTCAGCAACTCCGATCGTAACAGCTCCACATATTTCGGCCGGCAACCGCGGCAACCTATAGAATTGATTTCCAGCTGCACGCCCTGTAATTCCACTCGCTCGAAAAACGCCATCACCATTTCGATTACTTCCGCATCGGTGGCGGCATCCTTCGCAATGTCTTTCGCGCCGCCTTGACCTGGCTGCAGCGCCTCGAGCACCTCCGCACCAATTTGGTAGAACTGGCGGTATCTTCCCTTCTGCGGTCGTTCGCGACGAAACATCGGGCCCGTGTAGTACAGCTTCACAGGCTGTGGCAGAGCGTGCATTCCGTGCTCGATGTAAGCGCGGCAAACACTTGCTGTCGCCTCCGGCCGCAGACTGACGGACGTTTCGTCGCGGTCCTCAAACGTGTACATCTCCTTCGATACGACATCCGTATCCAATCCAATCGACCGAGCAAACAACTCCGTCGGCTCAAAGATCGGCGAGCGAATTTCGCCGAATCCGAAGGAACCAAACACCTGTCGCGCGGTCTGCTCCACGCGGTTCCATAGCTCAGTTTCCGGCGGCAGCAAATCACGCGTGCCTTTAATCACCTGAAATTTTCTTTTTTCCGCCATAGCGATTTCGCAGGCCAATGAGTTCAGCCGTTGTGCTTGCTCCAATCCACGATTTCGCCCCGCTCGATCGCTTCGGCGCGATAAATTTCCTTGTATCCTGCGTAGCGCTTGGCATACATCGAGATAGAGTCAATGTCCGCTTGCGCCAACTCGCGTTTCACTTTTCCCGGGGACCCCATCACCAGGCTCCCCGGCGGAATCACAGTTCGTTCCGTGAGCAAGGTGCCCGCGGCGATAATGCTGTTCGATCCAATCAACGCACCATTCAGGATTGTGCAACTCATCCCGATGAGCACGTGCGACTCAATCGTGCAGCCATGGAGGGTCACGGAGTGCCCTACGGTCACTTCATCGCCCAGCACCAGCGGGTATTGGTCCTTCATTACGTGCAGCACACAGCCGTCCTGGATGTTGGTGCGTTTGCCGATGCGGATAAAGTGAACGTCACCGCGCACTACGCACCTGGGCCAAACGCTCGAGTCTTCACCGATGGTAACGTCGCCGATAATCACCGAAGCGCGATCGAGATATGCCGAAGAAGCAATTTGCGGCCATTTCCCTCGATACGGGCGAATGTCAACTACCCCATTCATGGAATCTCCCAGAATCCAGCAAGTTATTTACGGTCAATGATTTACGGGATTCTCCCGGCCCCCGATCACACGCCGAATACTTCAAGATATCACTCGGTTTGCCCGGATGACAAGGAATCGGCTGGCTTAGCCCCAGCGCTTGATATGCGGCCACACCTGGTCCAGTGTGCCGAATTTTGGCCGCCTACACAAATACACATCGAAGTGTTGGTAGGGCATGGACAGCGGGTGTCGAACCGTGCCGACCAGCTGCACCGTGTCAAACAATTCGTGCAGCCGTTCGGGCCGGTCTCCCATCACGATCAGGCAATCACCCCTATAGCCATAAGGGCCCCAATAGAAATAGCTTTGATGACCGGAGATGGCCGGCGGCAATCCCATTTTTGCTCCGAAAAAATCGATGGCACCAGCTTGCCCGTAGTTCTGTGCAAAGATTCCGCATTTTTTTTGGTCTTCGGGCGGGAGCTTGTGGTAAGCATCCGCAACCACCTGGGCCATTTCTTTCCAGCCAAATTGATCGGCATAAATCTGCGGCAGCGGACCCATCTCATGGTTCTCCAGCCGGACAGGTGCCAGATGCATGAACTTTGAATACGCCAAGTATTGCTCAACGGTCAGCATTGGAAAGTACGCGAACGGCGCGAGCATGACGCCGGTCACGAGAAGCAGCGCGATATACGCGGGTCTCAACCAGCGGCCGTTCTCTAACCGCGCGAACCAGCGTTCGAACACCAACCCACCCGCGGCAAACAGCATCGGATACGCTGGCGCCGGATAGTACATTCGCCCGTGCATCGTCAGCATACAGATCATGAGCACAACGTATGCGATGCCCAGTGCGCGCCAACCTTTTCCTCCCCGGTCGCGCAACAGTTCTACTATTCCAGCGATCCACACCGGCGAGGTCAGCGGGTCGAGAATGAACGTCTGCACCAACAGGAACCTACCAAGGCCCATTTCCGCGTTCCGACCACTTTGCTGAACGTTCCGCAACAATTCCACCGTGGGAAAGTGGTGGCGAGTTTCCCAAAGTAGATTCGGGAGGAAGATGAGCAGCGCGAGCAAGCCGCCCAGCCAAATCCAGGGCTTAGTGAATTGCTTGCGTTGAGAGGTCAGCAGTAAGCCCACAAACAAACCGAAGCCGAAAAAAAGCATCGAGTGCTTATTGAGCAAGCCTAAGCCGCAAATTGCTCCAAATAATAGCCAGAACCTCTGACTGGATCCATGGAAGATTCGCAAGGCCACCAGCGCCGCGCCCATCCAGAAGAGCGATTCGAACACATTCATTGTCAAAAGAGAATCGAGTCCCAGATAGATGGGGGCGACGGCCACGCAGACGCAGGCCAACGCCATGCCAAATCGTCGTGCACCAAGCTCGCGCGCAATCAAACCGGTGAGCAGTACGCGAAAACCCGCCGCGACCGCCGGCAAGAAATGAAGTGCGGAAAGCGAATCGCCGAACGTTACGCGCTCAAACCATGTAATTACCGCGATCAATGGTGGCTGGTCAACGTAGCCCCACGCGAGATGATGGCTGCAGGCGAGGTAGTACAACTCGTCCACAAAATATCCGTAGCGCCCGCTGACCAGCATGTGCGCAGCGAACACAGCAAACGACAGCCCGCCCAGAAGTGCCCAAACCTCTGGACGGGTGTCGCGGGTGCGTTTTGGAGGATTGGATTCGACCGGTACGGATCCGCTCATAGAAACGCCCTCACCCTTTAGAACGCGTCGACATACATGAAAGTTCCGCGAGAATGGCGGAGCGAGGAGACCAGAAGCGATGGAACAGTAAATCGTCGTTCAGTCGATTTGCACAGTCGGTCCGCCGGAGGAGACAGCAACTTCTGCCAATCTTGCAATTACTGCTTTTGCCATTCGATAAAGACTCTGAGCTGCTGGAGACGATTCTCCCTGTGCCGCAACGGGCTTGCCGGTGTCGCCACCAATTCGGATTCGCGGATCGATTTCGACTTCGCCAAGCACCGGTACACCGTATTCCATCGCCGTCTTGGTGCCCTCACCGTGGCCAAAAATGTCTACCGGCTTGCCGCAATGGGGACAGCTGAACGTGCTCATGTTTTCGACCACGCCAAGCACTTCAACCTTTACCTGTCGAAACATCTCGATGGCCTTGCGAACATCCGCAAGCGCCACAGTCGATGGCGTCGTCACAACGACAGCCCCGGTTACGGCCACGGTTTGAATCAATGTCAATTGCACGTCGCCGGTGCCGGGCGGCAGATCAATCACCAGATAATCCAGTTCGCCCCACTCCACGCTGCGCAAGAACTGAGTGATGACGCTGTGCAACATGGGTCCGCGCCAAATCACCGGTTTATCCCCGGGGTTCAGCAACCCCATGGAAATCATCTTCAGGCCTTGCGCTTCGACGGGAATGATGCGTTGTTGACCCGTGGCCATTGGCTCGGACGTGGAGCCAAGCATGATGGGAACGTTGGGGCCGTACACATCGGCATCGAGCAAGCCCACTCTGTGTCCAAGCTGAACCAAGGCAAGCGCCAAATTCACAGCGACAGTCGTCTTCCCCACGCCACCTTTACCGCTGGCAACCGCGATGAGGTTCTTCACTCCTGGAATCGGCTGGCGTTCCTGCATCGGTCCTGGTTGCGCCCCTGGCGGCATGTTTAGATCCTTCCCGTTGAATTCAACAAACGATTAGCCATTACTTGTCATGATCGGATTCTTGATTCGTCCGCCGCTTCGTTCTGTCGTCGATTAAGCGTTCGCGCCGTGGCACCTTTTGTATTTCTTGCCAGAGCCACAGGGGCAGGGATCGTTGCGCCCCACTTTCGCTCCCGCGCGCACTGGCTTTGGCGCTTCCGCCTGTGCGGCGCCCGTTTGATATTGCAGATCCCGTTGCTGGCGCTCTTGCCGCCTCTCCAGAGCACGCGCAAAGTCCGGCAAACGGTGCGGAGCGGTTTCATCGGCGCGCGCTTCCGCACTCGCAACGGCCGCCATTGCGGTTGGCATAACCTGCCGCAAAGGCTGAGCAGCTGGGGCTTGCGGGGACTGGGCTTCTTGCTGAATCTGCACGTGGAACAGGTAGCGCACGGTTTCATTATCGATGCGCGCCATCATATCCTCGAATAGCACGAAAGCTTCTTTTTTGAATTCGACCAGAGGATCTTTCTGCCCGTAGCCGCGAAGACCGATTCCTTCCTTCAAATGGTCCAGTGAGAGAAGGTGATCCTTCCACTGCGAATCGACAACGTCCAATATGATTCGCCGCTCCAACCAGCGCAGAAGGTCCGGGCTGAACTGCTTTTCTTTGTCCGCGTAGCGTTGCGCCACGGCGTTGGCAATGGCGTCCGACAACTCTTCGTGATTCAGGGTGGTTGGATCCGCACCCCCCGCTTTTGCATCGATGCCAAACTGGGTATGAATTTCCGCCAGGAATTGCGCCGTATTCCATTGACCCGGATGCTGCTCCTTCGGACAGTACGTGTTCACCAGTTCGCGAGCTACATCTTCCGCAATGCCCAGGACGTAGTCTCTCTGATCCTTACCTTCCAACGCCGAGCGCCGAATCGCATAAATCGTCTCGCGCTGCTTGTTCATTACATCGTCGTATTCCAGCAAATGTTTGCGCGCGTCGAAGTTTTGCGCTTCCACCGACTTCTGCGCATTCTCGATTCGGCTTGAGATCAGCCGCGACTCAATCGGCACACCCTCCGTCATGCCAAGCCGGAACATCAACTGTTTTACGCGCTCGCCCCCAAAGATGCGCATTAGATCATCCTCGAGCGAAAGAAAGAATCGCGAGGAGCCCGGGTCGCCCTGACGGCCGGCACGGCCTCGCAACTGGTTATCGATGCGCCGCGCTTCGTGCCGCTCGGTGCCAAGAATGTGCAGCCCACCCAGCGCGACGACTTCATCATGCTCCGCTTTGCACTGCTCCGCGAATTGCTGATAGATGGGCGCCCACTGGTCCTGCGGCACCTGAAAGATCTTCCCCTCGTGCTGGAACAGGACCATCGGGACGGTAGGTTGCGCTCCTTCGCCGTCGGAATTCTCCGCTCCAATCACCGCAGGAGCTGCCGCGTACGGAAGCGCCAGCTTGTTCTTCAGGAAATACTCACGGGTCATGGACTCCGGATTCCCACCGAGAAGAATGTCCGTGCCGCGACCGGCCATGTTCGTCGCCACGGTCACGGCGCCCTTGCGTCCGGCCTGCGCAACGATGCGCGATTCACGCTCGTGCTGTTTGGCGTTCAACACTTGGTGCGGAATTCCCGACTTCTTCAACAGGTCTGCAATCGTCTCGGATTTCTCAATGGAAATCGTCCCAACCAGAACGGGTTGCCCGCGCTCGTGATATTGGCGGATCCCATTGGCCACGGTATTGTCTTCCTGCAGGATTCCGTTCACGACGGCTTCGAACTTCTCTTTTTCCGTGCGATAGACTACGTCCCGGTTTTCAATACGAATTAGCGTTCGGTTGGTCGGAACCACCACTACGTCCAGGTTGTAGATCTTGCCGAATTCGGCTGCTTCGGTTTCCGCCGTACCGGTCATACCAGAAAGCTTTTTGTACATGCGAAAATAGTTCTGAAACGTAATGGTTGCGAGGGTTTGATTTTCCCTCTCGATCTTTACACCTTCTTTGGCTTCGACGGCCTGGTGCAATCCGTCCGACCAGCGGCGCCCCGGCATCTGGCGGCCGGTAAACTCATCGACAATGATGACTTCCCCGTCTTTTACGACGTAGTCAACATCAAGTTTGTAGAGCGAGTGAGCACGCAAGGCCTGGTACACGTGGTGCATCTGCTCCACGTTGGCGAGATCGGAGAGGTTGGTTATTCCAAGCAATCGTTCGCACTTATTGAAACCTTCTTCGGTCAACGTCGCGGTGCGGTGTTTTTCGTCAAGAGTGAAATCGATGTCCTGGATTAGCTTGGGGATGATCTTGTCGATCTTGAAATACTTGTCGGTGGACTCTTCGGAGGGTCCAGAGATGATCAGCGGGGTGCGGGCCTCGTCGATGAGGATGGAGTCAACTTCGTCGACGATCGCGAACTGGTGGCCGCGCTGGACACAACTGGCCAGGTCGTATTTCATGTTGTCCCGCAGGTAATCGAAGCCGAACTCGTTGTTGGTACCGTAGGTCAGGTCGGCTCCATAGGCCGCGCGCCGTTGTTCGTCGTCAAGATCATGAACAATGACGCCGACAGTCAATCCGAGCGCTTTGTAAAGTGGGCTCATCCACTCCGCGTCGCGCCGTGCCAGGTAGTCGTTCACGGTAACCAGGTGAACGCCCTTGCCTGCCAGTGCATTCAACGCCGCCGGCAGCGTCGCAACAAGTGTTTTGCCTTCACCTGTTTTCATTTCGGCGATCTTTCCGTCGTTAAGAACCATTCCGCCGATCAACTGCACGTCAAAATGCCTCATCTTCAGAAAACGGCGGCCTGCTTCACGTACCAGCGCGAAGGCCGGAACGGTCACGGGGCCGAGCGCATTCTGCAAAGCCTCCTTATAAGAGGCCTCTGCCGGATCCGCGTCCTTCAACTGTTCTTGCACCTGAGCTCGGAGAGCGGCGAAGCGCTCTTTCAGTTGCGTGTCACTGAGCGCCTGCACTTCCGGCTCTTGCACATTGATCGCAGAAATGACTGGCTGGAGTTTCTTAATGTCTCGCTCGTGCTTGGTGCCGATGAATCGAGCTACGACGCGGTCTAGTATTTGTGCTGCTTCCATGTATAGTTCGCCGTCTCCTGACGGGAATAGCGTAAAATCCGGGCTTACACGGGCCGAAAAAACGACCTAGTGCAAACACTTCATTGTAACTGGTTAGATGCGCCATCGCCAAGATCGAGCACTTAAGACAGCTGGTCCCCGGGGTCGTTCGGAAAGTGCCAAAACACGCTAGCGACCAAAGATAATGGCCAGCCCGAACAGGAATGCAAACAGCAGCACGATCGTCAAGATCGCAAAAGCGATGAGCTGAATCTCTTGTTTGAGCAGTTTGGACTGACTGAGATTTTCCTCAAGCCGGTTTGCACGGAAGTAGCGGAGCCATCGTAGCAATCCGAATCCAAATGCCATGGAACACTAGGCCTCATTCCTTACCTGGAGTTGGCAGTCGGAGACAATCATCGCACGGCTTGGCCGAGAAATACTCTGAATTTAAACGATGTGGACGAGAGCCGGAGGACAGTCGCGCAGATCTTCCATCGAGATACTGCGCTGCGATTTCAGGGCGTCGGGTGCGGGGATCATACCGTAGCTGCGATTGCGTCCTTCGCGTTTCGCAAGGTACAGGGCCTTGTCGGCGAGTTCAATCACATTGTCAATTGAGAGCAGTCCCACGTCTTCTCGCAACCACGGGAAGGGCGCCCATCCAATCGAGCACGTCTTGTGTACTTCCACGCCGTTGCCGACGTCGAAGGGCAACTCGCGAACGGCTTCTAGTACGCGGGCGCACAGCATCGAGGCATTTTCACGGTCCGTGGTGCGACAGACCAGAAGGAACTCTTCCCCGCCCCACCGTACCAGATCATCGGAACGACGCATAACCGAGCTGATGCGCTTGGCCACTTCCTGCAGCAGGCGATCACCCGCCGCGTGCCCGAACTCGTCGTTCACGCGTTTGAAACGATCGATATCGACCAGCACGAAGATGAGTTCCTGGCGCAGGGCCGGCGTGGAGGTCGGATCCAGCGATTTCAAGTGCGAACGTAGAGTCTGGGCAATATCGGTCGAAATCGTTTCGTAGAAATAGCGGCGATTCCTGGTGGAGGTGAGCGGATCCGTCAAGGAGATATCTTCTAGCTCCTTATTCTTCTGCAACAGCTCCGCGTTTCGTTGTGCGACGGCCTGCTCGAGTTCCCTACGCCTGCGACTTTCCGTGCGCGTGCGGAATGCCACAAACCCCCAAAGGGCCATTAGGAACACGACCCCCGCAGACGCCCGCGCCCACCACGTCTGCCAGAAAGTGGGCAGCACCCGGAATCTGAATCGAGCTTGGGACGCGACCGTCCGCGAGCCTTCTTGCCAGCACTGCACGTAGAACTCATACTTCCCCGGTGGAATCGCGGCGTAGCGGATTTCTCGAAGCTCGGTCTCAGTCGCCTGCGAGTCCATACCCTTGAGTTGGTACCAGCAAGAGGTCTTTTCTGGATTGTCGAGATCCAAGGGAGTGAACTGGACAGCCAAAGTGCCATTGGCTGCCGACACCTCCGGAACCTCCGACATCTTCCGTTCTATGCCCCCTAACATCACGGAAGTGAACACCACCCTGGGTGGGACCTGGGAGGTCGCGTCCCCTTTCGGATAAAAGCGCGCCAGTCCTCGTGAAGTGGCCACGACAAAGCTCCCGTCTTTCTCCTCCCTGACGCCCGTCCAGGGACTGACATCATTCCAGAGCAAACCATCCGCGTGATTGATCCGTTGCAACCGTCCATCGGCGCTTAAAATGGCTAGTCCATCGGTGCCGTTGAACCAGACCCGGCCTTTCGAATCCCGAAATATAACGGTCCAGTCCCAAGCGCGATGTTCGAATTGCGCAGCGCCATTCTTTGCCAATTGCACGTGGCTGACGCCTACAACGTCGTTGTAGCCAATCCAAACGTCGTCCTCATTCAAAGCCACCACGCTGGTAATCGTCTGGCCACGCAAACCGTCTTTGGCGGTGAATATTCTCCACTCGGTACCGTCAAAACGATAGAGAGCTCCCGGGCCGGTTCCCCAGAGCACGCCGTTTGGCGAGAACGACAGGAAATCGATTCCGCCGATTTCGGGAGGTAGTGAGATCTCTCTGGGGCCGGCGAGGCCCTCTCCGGGTGAATATCGGACAAGTCGCGTTCGCGTGCCTGCCCAGATGCTTCCATCTGGCGCGGCATACACAGTTGAAAACGCTCGCCCCTTGTACATGGAGTTGACGGTCCAGGAAAAATTACGCGGGTCGATGCGGACCAGAGCCCCGGTTGCCGTAACTCCCCACACCGCTCCGTCTCCGGCGAGTTGAATCTGCCGGATCTCTCGCGAGCCATTCCCATCGAGAGCAGAAACTCTTTCCCACCGATGAACGGCTTGGTCCCAAACGCCGATTCCTTTGCCGGTGCTGACCCACAATCGGCCCCGAAAATCGCGCAGAGTAGACCACGTTGAATTGTCCGGTAGCCCTTCGGAAGTCGTCCATGCGGACCATTGGTGCACGCCGGGAAGCCGGTCCAGTCCCGTTCCCGAACCGGCTATCCACAATGTGCCTTCGCGATCTTCAAGGGCACACTCCACATCATTACTCGCAATTCCCTGTCTGTCCGTTAATACCCGCCATCGGCCATCTCTTTTCCAGTACAAACCAGCGGAAGTCGGAACCAACAATCGGCCTTCCTGATCGATGGTAGGTTTGCCTTCTTCTTCATTGGAGGTGGCGGTCACCGCCTTCTCGAAGTAGAGTTTGTGGATTCGAGTATCGAGCCTGGCCAAGTGCGTTGACGTTCGCAGCCACATTGTCTGACTGCCATCAAACAGCAATGCAACTACACGTTCTTTGGGGAGCCGGATGCCGGCATCCACCACAAAGGCTGTTCCTTCTGGAGGCAAATGAGCCAGATGGGTACCGGATGTAATCCAGATGGCATCGTCCGGCCCACGTACAATTCCAGCAGCATTCTCTGGAAGACCCTCAGCTATGCCAAACACTTTCAGTCTGGCCACATTCCCGGGATCTAGTCGTAGAACTCCACCCTTGAATAGCACAACGAACGCGGCGCCTTGACTGTCCACCGCGAAGATCTGATTTCCCGTTCCCAAAGGCATCATGGCAGCGGGAATGGGAAGTGCTTCGAATTCCCCGTTTTTCAGGTGAGCGATTCCTCGATTTCCTGCAAACCAAGGCGTACCATCCGGGGCCATCAAAAGGTCGACAATATAGTGACCGGTAATTGCCTCGACTTCGGTCATCTTCCGCGCTCGTGCACCGTCGTAGCGATACAGGCCGGTCTGCGTACCGATCCACAAGAATCCCTGGGCATCCTGTCCCATGCAGGTCACCGTCACGGCGCCCATGCCGAACTGATCTTCCAGCCGTTCGACCGTAAATCGTGGATTGTCCGGGTAAGCAACGCGCGGCTCTTGTGCAAGCGCTGCCCGCATGAGTGCGGCTGCCGCACACAGCAGCACTAAGATTCGCGATGGGAATCCCTTAGACACAGCAGAAACCACCCTTGAGCCGTCCGCTAACCCCTGAGCGCGGGGCGATTAGACAAAGCGCTTCGTCGTAGAGGTAGAGTAAGGAAGGAATGGAGCGGGGTAAATCGAACAAAAGTACCGTCGAACAGTACTTGCGAATGGCTACCTTATGATTACTTCGAGAAGATTGACCGATCGCTATCTGATTGATTATATTGTTCTTGCTGGTTAGGATTGGGAGTGGCGAATCCCACCGCTTCAGGCCTTAATGGCCGCTTCGGGAACCTCTTTCCATCTGCTCTAACAGGATCTTTCGAAGCTTCCCACGTTCTTCCAGGCTCATGTCCACGATCTCGAACGACATATCCTGCGCTCGATAGTCTCGCATCAAGGCTGTTGCCTGCAGATTCCGCAGGCCGAGTTGCATTCTGAGCTGTACTTTTGTCCCGGGCGCCAGATGCATATTCATTGTGGCCAACCCGCCGGTCAGGCTTGCGGTCTTGATCTCCAAGCTACAATTCTGTTTCAGATTGGTGCTCACCGCGTGCAGATTTTTATGCAGACGCACACGCGGGTGCCGGCGCTGGCGAACGAATTTGGAATTGGCAGGAACGTGCAAAGGAGCCAGTGACATCTCATCGCGCTCAATTCCACTTTTGGGCAGGAACTCCCTGGCCCAGGTCGGATCCAATTTTTCCAGTGCCTGCAGAGCGGCGATGCGCAGCTCTTGCGCGTATTGCCAGCCAAAAATCTTGCGAGTCTCTACGATACGTTTCAGGGTGGTGACGGCCTCACCAGCATCTAACCTGCCGAGCGCTTCGATGGCCTTTACGCGCAGAAACGGGGATGCCTGTGCCGGCAAGTCTCCATCGGCGATGGTCAGCATTCGCCCGAGAGCCTCTCGGTCGCCGGTCATCCCGATCTCATCAACCACCAAGGGCATGACCAGGGGATCCACATGATCCAAGATCGCCAGGAGAACGCGGCAACGCGCTGCCGCACCGCTCGCCGCAAGCTGCCTCACAATTCTGTCTTGAGCAGTCCGAGGGAAATCCTTCACGCGCCCCGGCAAGAAGACCTCGGTTGCCTGGGGGTCAAGCCTTGCGAGTAGGCCTACCATTTCAACGGCTTCAGAGATCGGGCCGCCACGCACCGTGCTTCGTAGGTACTGCACAGCTTCTTCGCCCAAGTCATGCGCGAGATTTGCCACGTTCTCGACATCGTCCCGCAGCTGGCAGCGGTTGAATCGTAGCGCTAGTTGCTCCATCGCCGTCTGTGGAAGTTGCTTGAGAACTCCGGTCAGACCGATGGAAATCTGGCGGGCGCGCAAGGCCTCATCCACGAATTCAGGAACGCGTTCTTCGATTCCCATCTTCGAACGCAGGGTCTTCGCGATTCCTGGCCTTTGCGATTCCACTCCGGCCAGCAAATCCAGCGCTTGCTCCATCGCCGGGAAGCACCGTTGCGTGGCAGCTTCCTGGCTTAGTCGTACAAAGGCCGCGCTGACGAGCGATTGCAGATCCTGATCCTGTTCCACACTGAGCCGAAGGCCTACGTGCCGCAAAGCCTCCGCCAGCAACTTCGGGTCGGCCTGCGCATACAACTCGGCCAACTCTGACAGCCCGGTGGCCGCGCGTTTTCTGGCGTCCGGTTCCTCGCTATCCGCGCATCTGGCATAATTTTGCAGGATGCTTATGGCTTCTGCCACGTTTCCTTGACCGATCAGATCGCACACATACGATTGAACGTTTTTCGGTGGGATGCACCACGCTTCGTCCGACAGCAGGACTTCCCGCTTTGCACTTTCCGGCACCGATGCCCAGAATTGCCTGTCGAGAATCTCCCGGTGAGATTCCACCAGAAGGCCCGCTTCGGCCATTTTGTCTTCATGCTGACCCAGGATCTTTCGTAGACTCTCCACTTCCTGGTGCATGCGGTCGAGCATCTGCCGGACGGCATTGACTTTTACTTCGCCGCGTTCGAACCGTTCGAGTGCAAATCGGATGGCCAAGTGTTCGGCGAGCTGTACGAGTACACCCTGGTCGAGTTTGTGGTGCTTGCCCTGTTCCGCGATCCCTGCCAAAGCGTTGCGCAACATGTCTTGCGCGTTCATAGGCATCTGCGCGACCTGCTGTTGGAAATCCACCGCCGCGCCCGCCGCGTTCTCTCCCGCTTCCATTCTTCCCAACGTGGTCAGGGCTCGCAGAATGCGGCAAATATCTTCTTCCCCAGGCTCGCCTGTGGGAATGCCAGTTCCCCCCCCTAATCCCGGGCCGCTCTCTACACCGGTTCCGCCACCGATTCCGCCATTTCCCGAGCGACTCCAGAGTCCTGGCCCAAAATTGGACCCATTCCCGCTGTCCGTACCACTGCTAAGGGTCGTTGCCGTTCCGCCGCTATAATAACTGCTGGAAACACCATCTGAATTCGCCCCGTTTCCACCAGCAAATTTGGGAGCTGTGGCTCCGCCGCTTGGACCTCCTCCAGAGCTATTTCCCGTTCCCTGGCCGTTTCCGTTTGCGTATGCGGATCCACCGCCTGCTCCTGAAGTGCTTCCCGATCCAGCCCCGGGTCCTGTGCCCCTCTCCGAACCTCCTCCGCCGCCAGTTCCCGGTCCGGAGCCCTGTCTTGCTGCCGGCTCCCCGCCACCAACGGCACCCCGCCCGCCCAAACGGCCATCTCCCTCCGCGCTGCCTGAGTGCGATCCCTGCGCTGCGGCAATCAGTTCCAGCAGTTTTTGGGGATCATTCAGCAACTTCTTGAACTTATCCTGTTCGTCGCCGAACGACGCCGCCGCGATCTGCGCAGCCATGCTGGCGTCTTTCAAACGGGCATCCGTCGCCACAAAGCAGACTTCGTTCACTCGAATGCCTCTGGCATCCGCGATAGCTGATTTCAACTGCTGAGCAAGTTCCGCAGGCTTGGCCTTACCAGTCGGGAATGCATGCACAAACTTCGCCAATTCTTCTTCGCTCACCTGAGCGGAGAACTGCACGCTCGCGAGTCCTGCAGCCGAAAGCAATTGGGCGAACTGTTTCTCCGCTGGGGAGCCTTCCAAGGGCACACCATCCAACAGCAACTGCGTTCCCGTCGCCCCTAAGAGCAAACCCTCGTCGGCACCGTCGGGGATTGCGGTGCGCAATTCGTTCCAGGCGACAGCTAACTGCTCGGTGGTGCGAACGTGGTCGTATCCATAGAGCCTTGCAAATTTTAGGAGAATGTTCAGGCTTCGGACGAATGCCCGCCCGGCGGTGGTCTTGGGGTCCGTTTTCATCCCGTAGAGTGCCACTTGTTACCCGTTGCTCCGGACAGAAACTGTCTAGGACTTCGTCTCTAGTACCGTAGGCCTCTTGCATGCGGCTCACAATGGTACAGTCGTTCCATGTGACCCGCAGGTCATCTCTCCATTCGAACAGTGTGCGATCCTGCACTTCGGTACGGTATCTCGACGGACGGACAGGTTATTCCTGGACGGATTGACAGTGCTGGGGGGAACTACTTCGATAAGGCGATGCGGCCTTGCCGCCTGCTTCGATTACTCACATTCGAAGGTTGTGGCAAGCCGCCAAGCTCGAGGAGAAGTTTTCTGAGACGCGAACGTTCATCCAATTCCATGTCGACAAATTCGAACGCCATAGCCTGGGGGCGGGCACCCCGCACAATCGCTTGCGCTCGAATATTTCTCACGCCGTGAGAGAGTTTCAGAGTCAAGAGCGAGCCTGGGGCCAGGTGCCTGTCCGCAGATCCAATTCCGCCACCCAGATTCAATTCCGGAATTGTCAGCCGGATGTTCTCGCGTAGGTTAGTGGTAATGGCAGTTATGAATTTGGATAATTTCAATCGCGCATAACGCCTTTGCCGAATGACCGCCGTGTTGGCTTCCGGATCCAGTGGTTCCAGTACCAGGTCTTTACGATCCAACCCGCTCGCCGCGATCTTTTCCATCCCCAGGGTTGGCTCAATTTTCTGTAACGCCTGTGCTGCGGCGATGCGCAGTTCGGTGTGATACGCCCAACGCCACACCTGTTTGGCCTCCAGGATTTGCTGCAAGGAAGCGCTAGCGGCGGTAGCTCTTAGCCTTCCCGCTGCTTCTATGGTTTTGATCCGCGTGAAACCGGGAGCTGCATCATCGCGAATTAGCTCAACAAGTCTGGCAATCACTTCCAGGCGGCCACTCATGCCCATCTCATCTAGCGCCAGTGGACGGATCAGCGGATCGAGGGAATCATACAAGGCGATAAGAAGATTCCCGCGCTGCTCTGCAGGCGCCGAGGAGAGTTGCCGAATCGCCCGGTCATGGGAAGATCGAGGCCACTGCGCCAAGCGATTCGGTAGAACCTTCTGTACCGACTCGGGTGAGATTTGGCTCAGCAATCCAATTACTTCGACGGCTTCCGTGGCGGGGGCGGTCTGCAATATCTCCACCAGGCGGTGGACGGCGTCATCGCCAAGTCCAGTCACGATTTGCCCCAACAGTTCGCAATCCTCACGAAAACCACAATTGGCAAAGCGGTGCGTGACGTAATTCAGCGAAGCCTTGGGCATCAAACTCAAGATATCCAGCATTCCGTCTGGCACTTGGGCGGTTCTGAGCGCGTCTTCGATGAATTCTGGCATGCGCTCTTCCGCACCAATTCTCTGACGCAGGTTATTGGTCGAACCCGGGCGCAATGATTCCACGCTATCCAGGGAAGCCAAGGCTTGCTGCATCGCCGGGTAGAACTTCTTTGAGCCCGCCTCCTGGCTCATGCGCACAAACGCGGCCCCGACCAGTGTTTGTAAATCCGGTTCGCGCTCGACACTCAATTGATTGCCGAGGCGTTGAATGACGTCGATCAAAGCGCTTCCGTCGCCGCTGCCGTAGAATTCAGCCAGGTCCGACAGGCCGATGGCCGTGGTTCTGCGCGCCTCTGGCGCCTCCAGGGCCACGCAAGCCGCGTACTTCATCAAGATCTCGTTGACCGTCTTCAACTCGCCGCGACGTAACATTTCTTCGAGGAAACCGCGCACGTTCCGGGGCGGGACGCACCACGCCTCGTCTGACGTGAGCACTTCCTTCTTGTTCTCTTCGGGCACCTGCGACCAGAATTCCTGGTCCAGCAATTCGGTGTACGACTGCACCTGGATTCCGGCGCTCGCCATCATTTCTTCCTGCGAACCCAGGATTTTCCGCAGCGCTTCAATTTCCGCGTTCATGCGGTCCAGCAACTGTTTCACTGCATTGACGCGCAGTTCCCCACGTTCGTAGCTATCGAGTGCGAATCGAATGGCCACGTGTTCCGCCAGTTTCAGGAGCATGGGCTTATCCGGTTTATCGGTGGGCGCCTGTGCGGCTAGCCCGGCGAGGGCCTGTTGCAATGTGTACTGGGCGCGGACCGGCAGTGTGGAGAGGCGAGACTGAAATGTAGCCGTGTCCATGCGATTCTCAGGATCCTTGCGAGACTTGCCCAATTGGGCGAAGAGTCCGATCATGGACCGAACTTCTTCCTCGGCCACCTGGTAGGTCCCGCTGCCCATCCCGCCGGGCCCGCCTGCACCGATGGAACCGGGCGCACCAGGAATCCCTCCCAATACTCCACCGCGTACAAAGGCCGTGGCCGTCAGCCATTTTCCAGGCTCGGCACCTGTTCCTCCAGACGCACCTCCGGCACCGCCGCCCGTGCCACCTGGGCCGCCCGGCCCGCCGGATCCACCTGTACCTCCACCGCCTCCAGGACCCCCAAGTCCTCCACCCTGGGCCGCCCGTACCACCGCCTCCAGGACCCCCAAGTCCTCCGCCTCCTGGGCCGCCCGTACCACCGCCTCCAGGACCCCCAAGTCCTCCGCCTCCTGGGCCGCCGGTACCACCGCCGCCGGAACCTCCAAGTGCTCCGCCGCCTGGGCCACCACCCGCACCTACACCGCCTCCAGGACCACCCGCTCCACTGCCACCCCAGCTTCCACTCGTTACTCCGCCTGCAGCGCCGAAACCCCCGCCTCCGCTACCACCTTCTCCTCCAGCGCCACCGGAACCACCGGAACCTCCACTTCCAGAACCAGTCCCGCCTCCCACTCCGGTGCCGCCGCCACTCCCGGTGCCGCCGCCTCCGACGCTCCCGCCAGCAGCCTTACCCGCGTCCCAAAGACTTCCCCCGGCACCCGTACCTCCACTCCAACTGGATCCGCTACCGCCGCCGGAACCTCCGGAGCCACCACCGCCAAATCCTGGGCCGGTGCCGCCTCCTCCACCAGTTCCACTCAAGCCACGGTTGCTTTCCGCCGCCAGAATCAGCTGCAATAACTTGTTGGGATCTTCAAAAATATCTCGAAGCTTGTCGCCAGATGCGCCGAGGGCCTTGGCCGTCAACTGAGCGGCAACCTTTATGCCGGCAACTGAACCGTCTTCCGCAACGAACCGAATTTCGTTGATCTTGATGCTGGTTTCACCGGCTAGTGCCGACTTCAACTGCTCTGCCAGCGAACTCGGCTTCGCATTCCCGCTGGGAAACGCACGCACGAACCTGGCAAATTGTCCTTGCTGGAGACTAGGAGAGAAATGAATGCTGGCGATGCCGGAGGAAGTCAATAACTGCGCAAAACTGCGCTCGCCCGCTGCGGTTCCAAGTGGCACGCCGTCGAGAAGAATCTGATTACCGGAAGCGCCCAGCAGGAGACCAGTGTCGCCACTTTCATCCAGAGATTGCCGCAATTCTTTCCAGGTGGTCTCAAACTGCGCAGCGGTTCGCACGTGCCCAAACTCGTATAAACGGGCAAACTTCAGCAAAATGTTCAAACTTCGAACGAAGCCGCGTGCCGTTGATCGAGTATCCTTGGCCATGCTTCCGCGAATTACCCCCGTCTATACCATCTTCCTTCCTACACTAGGACGCAATCGATTTCGAAACAAGCATCCTGCCGCCATTTGTAACGTTCTCACTAATAGATGTTACTCTTCAAGCACAGTGCCACGTCCGGAGATTAAGTTCTCGCAATTGGGTTGCCGACGCCTCCGTCTAGTACGTACAATGTGTTTAGCGCGAACGTGTCGTCGCTGATTTCGCGATCTCCTTCCAGGATCACTCGACACGCTCCCGAGGGATCATTTTCGCGATGACCGAATCCGCCCCAGCTTCCCGCTTTAAAGCGGACATGCCACAAATCCCAGGCGTTTCGGGTCCGGGCTCCCGGCTACCACGCCGCAACCCCCTGATGCCTCTCATGGTGGCTTTTCTGGTACTGGGGTTGGTCATTCTGCTGGCGGCGCGCTGGTTCTCCCGCAGCAAGCCCACAGAGCACGTGCATGTGGAGCCCACTCCTCAGATGGAAGTGCCTGCGCCGCCGCCGGACCCCAATGCGTTGCTGCCCCACGCCAGTGATGCCAATCCGGTTGTTGCTACCGTCTCAGAACTCGCGAAGCCCTGGTCATTCGTGAATTTCCTGATTCGCAACAAAGTCAATGGAGAGGACATCCTCGCCACGATCGTTCGATTGCCCAGTGGTTCTCCCTCGCTACCATCCGGCTACTGGGCATTTTCCCGGAAGCCGGTGTATGGGAGTTGCCAACTGGAATACATCACGGACATTGCGAAGCTTCGCGATGACTACGACTTTCGTTCTCCGCACCACCCGCTGGTTGGCAACCCTTGCAGTCGTGTGCTGTATGATCCGCTGAAGACGGCAAGTCTCCCCGGAAACACATGGATCCGAGGGGCCATTGTTCAGGGCAGCGATATCCGCCCGCCGTACGGCGTCGAGATCAAGATCCAGGGCAAAGAAATTCTCGCTATCCGCACAGAGTAGTAAATTCCCCGAAGCACTGAAGTCCATGCAGTCTTAATCCTCGAGCAGATTTTGACGTGATAACTGATTGATGGATTTAGGGATTTAGGTGCACGAGCGGCGATCCTTTCTTGCCTGGAAGCTCAAGCGTCAAGACTGTATCTGCTCGGAGTACCGTGCCGCCACAAAGAAAAATGGGGAGCCTGTTGCCAAGCTCCCCATTGAGATTTGAATGTGACTACAACTTAGAACGTGAGTCGCAGTGCGAGTTGCACTGTGCGCAGGTCCTTGAAGGTGCCGAGGCCCGTGTTGTTGATGCCGTAACGAGCATCAAGATAGGTGTACCCGGAACCGATGTCGTTGCTGCCGGTCTGTGCATACAGATTCGCGTGGTTCATGACATTGTAGAACTCGCCGCGGAACTGCAGCCGGAAGCGTTCGCCAAGGAAGAATTGCTTGTAGAGGCCGAGATCAACGTTCCAGCTACCCGGACCGCGGAAGCTGTTGCGTCCGGTCATAGCGGCTGGGAACGGTCCCCAATCCGAGAAACCCATGATTGGATTCACGTAGGAACTGTTGAAGTACGGAATAGCTCCCGACGTCGGATTGCCGTCGCTGTCATAATTTGAGTAGAACGGTGTGTAAATGTAATCGTCTGCACCGGTGCTCGTCAGGGAATGAGGCGCGCCCTTGGGCATACCACCATTTGCGCTAACCGCGCGCATGGAGATCGCAAATCCGTTGGTCGAGTCGTAGACCGTATACGGGAAGCCCGTTTCGGCAATGAAGAGAGGAGCCACGCTCCAACCATCGGCAACCTGTTTTACGAAGCCATGAGTGCCCTTTGCAAAGGGAATTTCCCATACTGCCGACAGGGTGAAACGGCTGCGGACATCGGTATAGGAATTTCCGTAATCCAATCTTGGATTATACGGATCCGTGTAGCCGAGGTTGTTCTGGTTGATCGAACTGCTGAATGTGTCGCTGAGTTCATCCAGCGTGTGTCCATAGGTATAATTGGCATTCAGGGTCAACCCGTGCTTGGCCCAGTTGTTCATTTGAATGCGGGCAACCAAGGCGTTGTAGTTGGAGATGCCGCCGCTGCTACGGTAGTTGATGTTCCCGTACTGCGTTGAACGCAAGCGGGCCAAGGGGTTGGCAGCTCCCTCGAACACAGCACCGGAGCCATAGCTGTTGATGTTCGCGATGTCATACAAATGGATACCCCGCGAACCCGAGAAGTCGAGCCCGAAGATGACGTTCGACTGGATTTGGTGCTCAACCGTCAAGCTATAGAGCTGAGCGTACGATTGATTAATGTTCGGATTAACCGCGCGCAAGCTCGCGTTCGGCAGTCCGACGACCCCGCCGGAACCGGAAAGCGGTCCAGCTGGATTCGTGGTGACGGTCATTGAACCCGTTCCCGTGTTTCCGCCATCGGTAAGTGCAACGACTTCGTAGTTAGGAGGATTCTGGATGACGTTGAATGTTACGTTTCCAAAGTTCCTCTCGTAGGCAATGCTATAGCCGCCGCGGATCACCGTCTTTCCATTTCCCTGGAGGTCGTACGCAAAGCCGATCTTCGGAGAAAAGTTCTTCCAAGACGGGGCCCAGAGTTTCCCGATCGGGCTGTCCGGAGCGATCAGAACGTTTCCATTGGTAACGCGCTCAAATTCGTTCGCACCGCCACCGTTAAAGTAGTAGTTGGAATCCAGCTGCTGATTGTTGTTGTGCTGAGTGCCAAAAACCTCGTACCGCAGGCCCAAGCTCAACGTCAATTTACGAGTTGCCTTCCAGGAATCTGAAACATACAAGGCAAATTCCTGGTAGCGGTTGCTACGGGAGAACGAGGGCTGCCCAACCGGCAGAGCCACCTCGCCGCTCGGAACATGCTGCCCACTGCCATCGTAGCAGCCCGTGTTAACCCCTACGAGTGGAAACGCACACGGATAGCTGCCCTGTGGATTGATGGCGCCGTTGTAGTAGCCCCAATAGCCGCCCATCAACCGGTTCATGGCAGACCAGTTAAAACTGCCACTCGTGGAGAAGGCACCGACCGGTTCCTCGTACGCACCGAACGAGCGGTTATCCTGGATGTAGTTGTAAGACCCGCCGAACCGCAAGGTGTGGCGCCCCATGACGTGACTCCAATCCTGGTAATACTGAATGAAGTTCTGGGGTCCACCAAACGGAATCGCGTTGCCGGGAGTTGTTGCGTTGTAGCCCGGCATCATAACCGCGTTGCCATTGAGCGTGGTCGTGGAAACCGGGTTGAAATACAACACCGGCGTAACCGGGGCTGCACCCAACGGTTGGACCTGCGTCAACCGGTTGAAGACGACCCGGTTCTGCATCGTGGTCGCCGTGCTGAAGGAGTGTGTCACCGCCAAGTTGAAGCTGTTCTGCGTGTCATCTTCGCCGGTGTCGTAATCGGCGTAGGCGCTGTTGTTTATCGACCCGGAAAACAAATTGTACTTGTTCAACGCGTAGACACCCGTGAGGGAGGTCTTATCGCTGACATTCCATTGCACGCTGCCAACGACCAGGACTTGATTCGTCGGATTTCCAGCGCCCGCATCGGATGGGACGGAGTAAGATACGGCGTCCATGAATGGCACGCCATCGGGGACTACGTTATTTCCGATAACAGTCCCTTTGGAAGTGCAGGTATATAGCCCATTCGCATTGTTATACGCCGTAGTCTTAATGTTGCTCGAGCTGGTAGCGCTACCGGTACAGAATTTAGCCGCGGTGAACGGGACGTCCTGGCTGTGGTTGAATTGCAGTCCAGTCCGAGTCGTGCCGAGTTGTTGATAGAACGACTGGACGTCAGCGGTCGTATAGTTCGTAATGAAGGAAGGATCGATAATGTAATTCGTGGATTCTGCGGAACTGCGAATGCGGTTCCATTCCGCGTTGCCAAAGAAGAAGAGTTTATCCTTCTTGATTGGCCCGCCCATCGCACCACCAAACTGGTTGCGGGTGTAGTGGCTCTTGTCCACTTCATTGGCCTTGTCGAAGAAATTTTCCGTCGACAATGCCGAAACGCGATTGTATTCGTAAGCCGACCCGTGAAAATCGTTCGTTCCGGTTTTTGTAACCAGGTTCACTACCGCTGAAGTGGCGCGGCCGAACTCCGAAGTGAAATTGTTGGTGAGCACGCTGTACTCTTGCACGGAATCCAGTGGAACAGTCTGGCCAACGCTAGCGGTGAACTCATCATTGTTTGCTGCGCCATTCAGGAGCACGTTGGTGCCGGACGAACGCAGCCCGTTGAAGGAAACGCCGACTCCACGTCCGCTGGGATCGCCATCCGAGGCAGTTCCGACATATTGAGCAAAGGTATAAGGATTGCGGTTCAGGGTCGGAAGTTGCTGGATGGCCTGGCTGTCCATGACTGTCCCGATCGTCGCCGTCTCGGTGTTCACGTTCACGCCGCCTTCGCCGATCACTTCGATGACCGTTGAGGTCACACCGACGGTCAGTGTGACATTGGCCTCCACACGTGCACCGACGGTCACTTCAACTCGAAGCTCCTTCTTAGCGAGGTTTGCCGACTCGACGATCACGGAATAGACGCCGGGCGGCAGTCCAGAGACACTGTAGAACCCGCGATCATCTGAGGCGCTCAACCGTTCCGCTGCTGTCGCAACGCTTTTTACCGTAATCTTTGCGTTGGGAACTACCGCGCCAGTTGAATCTGACACTGTCCCATTAATTGCTCCCGTATCCGTCTGGCCATACAGTGGAGAGACGTTACCGGTTATGAAGACCGACACAAAAAGGCTCGTGAAGATCACGAGGCTCATAAATCCCTTTTTCAAAGGAACCTCCGTTGTTACAAACTAGATTTTTATCTTCTCAGTGAGTGCGAGCAACTAATACATACTAAGCGACCGATAGCTGAGACATTGCAATCAAGTCACCAAACGAGATACTTTCTGCTTCTTTGATCGATCGTTAACCTCTTATTTTGTTATAAGTTATGAAGATAAATCGATGTATTTTGGGCTGCTGCGAAGCCATTGCCCAGCAACTCTACGGTTCCTTATAATTTCTATGAATTATTGGAGATTCCCCGGTTGATTGGCTGCGCTGGAGTTGCGCACATTCTTGACATGAAAGGGTGAACCGCTTCATCCTTCTCGGCCATGACACCAAATCTCGATTTTTCCCTTTCGCGCCGTCGATTCCTAAAGACGTCAAGTGCTAGCTCAGCGCTCGCGCTACTAACTCCTGCCGTTGGAGCGGCGGATTCGTCGACAAAGGAACTGCCCCCGGCGCTTGCCGCCCTTAAACCCTTGGGCGACCGCGTTCATCCGATCACTCCCGAGGAGTACCGCACCCGCATCCTGCATGCGCAGGAGTTAATGTCGCAGGCGAATCCAAACTTCGACGCATTGCTGGTAGGGCCGGGCTCCTCGCTGGTCTATTTCACAGGTATTCACTGGTGGCCCAGCGAACGGTTGCTCGCCTTTGTCATTCCCAGCACGGGTGAACCCATCGTTGTCTGTCCAGCGTTTGAAGAGGCCCGCATGCGCGAATCGCTCCGCAATCCTGCCGAGGTTCGCGTTTGGCAGGAAGATCAGAGCCCGACGAAACTGATCACCGCAGCCCTGGCTGATCGCTACATCCGCAGCGGTCGTATCGCGATCGAAGAGACGTTTGCGTTCACTTTTTACGATCATTTCCGCGCCGCCGAGCCCGCATTCGACTGCGTCTCAGCAGACCCGATTACCATCGCGTGCCGCGGCGTCAAATCTCCACACGAATTGGAACTCATGCGCCTTTCCTGCGAAGCCACCTGCGACGTATTTCGCGCCGTATTTGCCTCGTTGAAAGAAGGTATGTCGCAGGACGACATCGACAATCTTGTGATCACCGGCTTCGCTAAAATGAAACTTCGAGGAGATGCTCTTGTCCTGATCGGCCCCTCCGCAGCTCTGCCTCATGGCAGCAAGCAGCCACAGAAGCTGAAGGATGGCGACGTGATTCTGATCGACGGGGGCACGAAGGTTGAGGGCTACGATTCAGACGTCACGCGCACGGGAGTTTTTGGCAAGCCGTCCGCGAAGGTCCAGAAGGTTTTTGAGATTGTTCGGGGCGCCCAGAATCGAGCCCTGGAAGCGGCTCGTGCCGGTAAGCTCTCCGGCACCGTCGATGACGCCGCACGCGCGATCATTACGGATGCCGGATACGGCCCGGACTACAAGTTTTTCACGCATCGCCTTGGACACGGTATTGGCCTGGATGGGCACGAGCACCCGTACTTAGTACGGGCAAGCAAGACGGTCCTGGTGCCGGGCATGACCTTCTCCAACGAGCCCGGTATCTACATCCCGGGAGAATTCGGGCTGCGCTGCGAGGATGACATGGTGATTACCGCATCGGGCCCGGCACAGTTACTTACGCCAGGATTTCAAGTTTCGTTAGAAAAACCACTCGGCTAACACGCTGTGCGGGACCATTCCGGCTGTCTGAGAAGCGCACGAGGCACTCTCCTCGTGAGGATTCTGAGGGTTCGTGGTTACCTCATGGCTATTTCCTGGCAAAACTCCGCAATTCGTTCTTCCGCCCAGAACCGCTCCGGCCCTTCCCACCTCGAAATGAATCCGCAATGCCCGCCATGCTCCGGCGCCACAAATCTCACGCGGGCATTTTCGGCTACTGGTGCGCGCAGAAACGCTTCATAAGGCACGAACGGGTCGTCCTGCGCAGTCATCATGAGCAACGGCACTCGAACCTGTCCGACCACTTTCTTGGCCCCGGCGGCCTGATAGTATTCTTCGGCATCCTTATATCCAAACGCTGGGGCGGTAATCTCGTCATCAAATTCGCGAACGCTCTTTATTCTCCCAAATCCATTCCTCGGGTAAAGGCCCGGAAACAATTGCGCTTTTCGGCGGTACCGATCCAACAGTCCTTTCACGAAATGACGCTGGTAAAGGTAGTTCGCCGGTCTCTCCAAAGCGTCGGCGCAAGCACTCAAGTCCAGCGCGGGGCACACTGCCGCGACTCCTCGCAATTGGTGTGGCGCGGAATCCGCAAGTTCTCCCGCCATCTTCGTCACCAGGTTTCCGCCCATGGAGTATCCTGCGAAAAAAACCCGTTCGAATCCGTCTTGCTCAATGAGTTCCATCAAGATGGCGCGGTAGTCTCCGCTCATTCCGCTGTTGTATAGCGTGGGCGTCAGCGTCTCCGTCCCGCCGCAATTTCGCTGGTTCATTCGTATCGCATGAAAGCCGCGCAGGTAGGCCTTGTCTGCAATTCCGATGGCGTACTTGGAATCTGAGGAACCTTCAAGGCCATGGACGATCACAATCACTGGCACATCTCGTCGCTTCCCCGGCTGCCAGTGGCACGCGCCCTTTAATTGCGTGTCGCTATCCACGCGAAACAACCGGTCTTCCGCGGCTGGAAGCGCGAACTCTCTGCGCAGAAACGCTCCGGCCATCGTCTGCAGGTGTCCGCTTTTTAGCCAAGGGTGCGGCGCGAACTCAGGAATCGCTTTGGGCATAGGCCCATTTTATCAGGTCTCGCCACGCATCTTGTTGCCCGAGGAGTTGGACTCGACGTCTTGGTAAGCTGGTGCAAATACGTGCGTTGCAGCGTATTGTTAACACCAGCCCCAGCTTTTGCGTCTATCCACCAGGTACACGAGTTCCGAACTGCGATGGCCCAAACGTGGCGAGCGATTTTGAATTGCGATCTTCCTTCATGGGTTTGCCTGTAGTGACACGCTTAGACGAACCCTGCGACTCCGACGTTGCGCTGGTTCGTGCGGCGCAAAACGGTGATCGAAGCGCTTTCGGATTGCTCTATGCTCGCTACTCGCGCATGGTCCACGGGATCCTGCTTTCAAGAGTTCCCCACGCCGCCGTCGAAGACCTGGTACAGGATGTTTTCCTCCGGGCGCTGCCTCGCCTCGCCTCGCTCCGTGATGTTGCTTCGTTCGGGGGCTGGCTCGCCGCTATCGCCCGTAATTGCGCAACTGATTTTCATCGGAAGACGCGATCCTCTACGGAATTTGACGAAGAATTTCATAGTGAAGTAGAACCGGAGGAACCCGCATTCCGCGAGGAACTTCCGGAGGCGCAACAGATTCTTGAAGCCATCCGTTCGTTACCAGATGCGTATCGTGAAACGCTCATTCTTCGCTTAGTGGAAGGCATGACGGGGCCTGAAATCGCTGAGCGAACCGGACTCACTCACGGTTCCGTCCGCGTCAATCTTCACCGCGGCATGCAGCAACTCCGAACGCGACTAGCACGCGAAGAAGGAAATCCGGGTTCGCTATCGGCGAGCACAAGAATATGAACATACCGAATAACAGGTTGCCCGAGGCATTCAATAGGAACGACCGCTATCTGTGGGACGGCACGGGAGATCCTGATCCCGAAGTGAAACGAATCGAATCCCTCCTGGGGCAATTCCGACACCGGGACGTCCCTCTCACGATTCCGCAGCAATTGCATGCGAAGCGAAGCTATCTCCAAGATCTTCTACGGCAGTTTCCGCGAATCGCCGCCGTTACGGTCGTTGTTCTCGCTCTGGTAGCTGGCAGCATTTTGTCATTTCGCCCAAATGCAACAAGGTTACCCGTCGGCTCCGGGTGGGAAGTTGCGCGCATCGAAGGCACACCGCAAATCGGCACTCTGTTTATTTCCGCGGACCACTCCACAGCTAAACTACACCTAGGGCAAACTCTGGAGACAAACAGCGCGTCCCGCGCCAGCATTTCTCGGAGCGATTTAGGGGAGATTAAGGTTGACGCAAACTCCCGCTTACGGCTGTTGCAGACCGACGACCATCGCAAGCGCATTCAGCTGGAAGTTGGCACCATCCATGCAATGATCTGGGCTCCCCCTGGCGAGTTTGTCGTCGACACGCCGTCCGCCGTCGCCGTCGATCTCGGCTGCGCTTACACCCTTCAAGTCTCTGCTGACGGTTTCGGCACGATTCGCACCACCCTGGGCTGGGTGGGCTTCCATCTCAACGATCGCGAGTCCTTCATTCCAGCCGGCGCAATGTGCCCCACACGGCCCAAAGTTGGCCCTGGTACGCCCTTTTTCGAAGACGCGAGCGAATCTTTTCGAGCGGCACTTTCTGATCTCGATTTTGGGGTCCAATCTACTGAGGCCCGCGCCGCTTCTCTGGGGACAGTTCTTTCCGAAGCGCGCGCAAAGGATGGACTCACCCTGTGGCATCTCCTTTCCAGAACAGCAGGCACCGAACGCGCGCAAGTGTATGCGCGCTTTGCGGCTCTGGTTCCTCCTCCACCCGGCGTGACTCGCGAGGGCATTCTTCATCAGGATCCATCCATGCTCGATCTCTGGTGGAATGCTCTCAACCTGGGGGATATTTATCTCTGGCGCTATTGGGAGCAGACTGCCTCTCCGCATGCTGACTCAGCAAACCAGTCCCCTAAAGAAAAACAGCCTCCGCTCGAGCAGCCGCGTTAACAGTACGTACTTCCCTACCGTCTCTTTGTCTGTAAGCGATTTCGTTCGCAAGGAGACTTGAAACCATCATGAAATCCAAACCTTTCACAGCTCGCGCCGTCGCCGTTGCTCTTGTTCTCGCGCTGTTCGTCTTGCCAGGTTCCCTGCTTGCCGGTCCACCGCTCATCTGCCATTCCTTCGATATCGGAGACGCCCAATCACTTCCCTGGATCAGTCACGATTGGAACCTGACAGGAACGGAATCCTATAACACAACAAATCTCGCCGCAGACACCATTTCCATCCTCGATGCCAATTCTGTTGTGCTGGTCCACATGGAAACTCTTCGGCGCGCTACGCTGTTCGCCCGAAAGGATCCTGTTGCTGCCAAGCAACTGCTCACCAAACTCATCGCCCGCGCGAATTCTGCCGGTAGCTCCTCGCAAGCAGCACTTGCTGAGTTCGACGCAGGGTATCTGGCAGAAAGCTACAAGCAGTGGATCGGCAAAGACGAATCGAATCCTGCGCAGGGCTTTGACGGCTACGCGCTCATCAAGAAGGCGATTCAACTCCGGGGCAACGACCCACAAATGGACTTCGCCGCAGCTCTCATTACACTCAGTGGCCCCGTCAATGAGCATCAGGACTACGCCCAGAGAGCGATTGCGGGCGCGAAAAACGATTCGTTGCTCGCTCGCAATCTCTATGCTCGCTTCATGAGCCCGCAATCGGAAACGATGGCGCAGATGATCTCCAGCAATCTCAACCTGAAAGTGGCAAAGCAATGAAACCCGCCATGAAGGTAGCTGAGGATCAGCGGCTCCCCGATGTCTCCTTGTGGTTCCGGGCATTGGGGAGCAGCGCTGCTCTGCTAATCTTATTCGCGTATCCTAAAGAACATTTCGCCAAGCAAGAGTCTTCGCTCGCCAATGTCTCAGTCCATGAGTGGGGCACGTTTACTTCCATTTCCGACAGCGACGGCCACGCCATCGACTGACTTCCTCTCACGGGTTCCACTGACCTGCCGAGCTTCGTTGAACATCTGCGCGAACCCAGCTTCAAGGGGGGTCTTCGCGGAACCATTCGCATGGAGACGCCGGTTCTCTATTTCTACCCGCCGCGCGAAACCACAGTTTCCGTAAGGGTCTCGTTCGCGAAAGGACTGATCACCGAATGGTATCCACACGCCGAATCGGTTACGGCGAGTGATCCGCGCACCGACTTCTCTCTCTACCAAATGCATCGTGATGGCAGCATTGCCTGGAACTCGTTACATGTTGAACCTGGCGCCGCCGCAGACTTCCCTCGCGAACCGGCCGAAAACCACTACTACGCTGCACGCGAAACCTCTTCCGCGTCTGTGAGCGTAGCAATCCCCTCAGGCGATCAGCACGAACCGTTTCTCTTTTATCGCGGCGTGGCCGCGTTCTTTCCGCCAATCTCCGCGACGCTCGCTGCCGATGGTACTGCACTTGTGCAAAGCTACCTTTAGGAAGAAGTACCTTACGTGATTCTCTTTGAGCGCAGGGGCTCAAACGTCGGTTATCGCATAGCCGGCCCTGTCCGGAACGAGATGTCCCTCGCTCCGCCTCAGCTTGGAAATTCTCTCGGCTCGCTCGTCAGCGATCTTGAGGGCATACTCATCTCTGGGGGCCTACATTCTGACGAAGCCCACGCCATGCTAGAAACCTGGCGAGACTCCTGGTTCGAAGAAGGCTCGCGTTTGTTCTACATCGTTCCGCGAAGCTTTATAGATTCCGTTCTTTCCCTATCGATTTCTCCCGCTCCCGCCGAGACCACCCGAGTTTTCGTCGGCCGCCTTGAACTGATGACCCCGGCGACGGAACAAGCCGTCGCGTCAGCATTTGCTTCTCGGGATTGCACCACACTCAGCAGATACTCCCGTTTCCTTGAACCTATCCTCGTAAAAATGATCCAGCAAACGAGCGAACCCGCTCGCACAAGACGCCTCACTTCTTATCTCGACTCCCTCAATACCGCCAACGGTGCTCGCGCTTGCAAGTAACAGCGCTACGTCGGTAGCATTTCCCATCGGTTCAGGAATGAAATTCTAGGACTTTTGGCCCAAAATGTGACTTGCGCGGTTCAAACGTAGTTAGTCCTCGTAGCGAGAGCTCCGACGAATTGAACTCTTGCGAGACGGGAGGCTGACCCGGCAGGTGATAAATGCAGACGGGCGGGCTTGGCCTTTCCGATTTTGAGATCCCGATAGAAGTCCGTCCGATCCGGGTTGTAGCAGGCAAAGATCGTTTACTTACGTTTACTTTCCTCAACTTGACCCGGTCTCCCGGCAACGCCTAAAATAGAAGTTTCACCGTGACGCATTTTTCCAATCTATTGAACTCATTTACCGGCCCAGCGGCCACCCGCTGGGCTGCGCTGTTTCTGGACGCGTTGCCTGCCTCCCGGTTGCCCCCCGGGACGCCTGCTTCCTCGCCCAGTAATTTCTTTTGCGAGGCATTCATTCATGATTGACGGTCCCATCCCCGAAGGCCTAACGTTCGACGACGTTCTGCTGCTTCCCGGCAAGTCCAGCGTCCTGCCCACAGAGGTTGACACCTCCACGCGATTCACACGCAAACTGACACTCAACATACCTATCGCCTCTGCCGCCATGGACACCGTCACGGAGTCCCGGCTGGCCATCGGAATCGCGAGGCAGGGGGGCATCGGCATTATTCACCGCAACATTCCCATCGATCGCCAGGGCGAAGAAATCGACCGGGTGAAACGGTCCGAATCGGGGATGATTGTCGACCCCGTAACCATCTCCCCTGACATCACCATCCGCCAGGCTCTCGAGATCATGAACAAGTATCGTATCTCCGGGCTCCCGGTTACCCGCGGTACTCGTCTAACCGGCATCCTTACGAATCGCGATCTGCGGTTCGAAAAAGACCTGAGCCAGCTAGTTGGCCAGGTGATGACCAAAGATAATCTGGTCACGGTCCCGGTCGGAACAACGCTGGAAGGCGCGGAAAAAATTCTGCAGAAACACCGCATCGAAAAACTCCTGGTCGTCGATCAGGACTTCAATCTAAAGGGCCTTATCACCGTAAAAGACATCCAGAAAAAGCTCGAATATCCGCGCGCCGCCAAAGATGACCAGGGTCGCCTCACCGTGGGCGCTGCCATTGGCGCGACGGGCGACTTTCTCGAGCGCGCGGTGGAAATGTCGAAAGCCAAGGCCGACGTCCTCGCCATCGATACAGCCCACGGTCACACGGAGCGCGTAATCGAAGCCATCAAGGCCATTCGCCATCGCCTGCCCGACATGCAAGTCATGGCCGGCAACGTTGCCACGTTTGACGCAGCCAAGGAATTGATCTCGCTCGGAATAGACGGATTGAAAGTCGGAATCGGCCCCGGTTCAATTTGCACCACGCGCATTGTCACCGGTGCAGGTGTACCCCAACTTACAGCGGTTATGGAAGCCTCCAAGGCCGCGAGAGGCACAGGCGTCCCGATTATCGCCGACGGCGGAATCAAATATTCCGGCGACATTTCTAAAGCGATCGCCGCTGGCGCTTCTTGCGTGATGATTGGCAGCCTGTTTGCCGGCACCGAGGAATCGCCGGGGGAAACAATTCTCTTTCAGGGACGCACCTTTAAGTCCTATCGCGGAATGGGCTCGACGGGTGCGATGGAAGCGGGCTCCGCTGACCGATATTCGCAGGAAGGCGCAGAGCGAGGGAAATCTGTACCCGAAGGCGTCGAAGGACGCGTAGCCTATAAAGGACCACTCAGCGGTCTAACAGATCAACTCGTTGGTGGACTCAAGAGCGGAATGGGATATGTCGGCGCGCGAAGCATTACGGAGCTCACCGAAAAGGGTCGATTCGTGCGCATCACCGCTGCAGGGCTTCGCGAGAGCCACGTTCACGACGTCGTCATCACGAAAGAAGCGCCCAACTATCGTATGGAATAATTTCCAGCGCGGCTTTCTGATTTCAAGGAGGGCAGCCATCTCTGCACGGAAGGGAGTAGCACTTGTCCGGGTCCGAATTCTGGCGCAATGCGCGCCCCGCGCCTGAGCTCTCGGGCCTGGGATCGCGGATTCCTCGGCGATCGCTTTTCCCCGACTGGCTCCGCGCCTGGTGGCCCGCGTTCTTATGGGCCGCGATTATCTTCACTGGCTCCACGGATTCATTTTCTTCAGATACTACCAGCCATTACGTGGGGTCGTTGCTCCGCTGGCTCATTCCCAGCATCGGCCAAGCGAGCGTCGAACTTATTCACCATGTCATCCGCAAATCCGCGCATGTCTGCGAGTATTTTATTTTCTGTTTGCTGCTCTACCGCGGATTGCATGGCGTGCGCCGTGGGTGGCAACTGGCCCAGGCCGTTCTTGCCGTGGGTATCGCCGCGGCATATTCCGTCCTCGACGAAATTCACCAATCGTTTGTCGCCTCCCGTGGTGCAAGCGGGTGGGATTCGCTGCTCGATACAAGCAGCGCCCTCGTGGCGTTTGTCGTGATTTTCCTATTCTACCGTTGGCGACGTCCCTCGCGTAAGTAAAGGCGCATGAATTCTGCCTGAGTGTGCAAATGTAAAAAGGACGGTTTGCTTTCAGACCTGTGCTATTACCTCGGGCTGTCGCTTCTTCACAATTTCCTTGTTGAAGTAAAGGCGGCGATCCGCGCCTTCGATGAGTTCCTCCGTCCGGTCTCCCGGCTCATACGCTTTCCAGCCTGCCGCCACTGAAATCGGCAGCCTTTTCCCGTTTACGTGAACTTCGAACCCTTCCAGTCGCACTAGCACGCGCGACAATTGTTCTACCTCGCAATCGACGAGGAGGATCATGAATTCGTCCCCACCCCATCGAGCAGCGACATCCGACCCTCGCGTCGAACTGCTCAAGCGCTTCGCAAACTCTTTCAATACCAGGTCGCCGGTCTGATGCCCAAACTTGTCGTTGATCTCTTTGAAATTATTAAGGTCCACGAGCACCACGATCAGAGCGTGCCCCCTTCGTTCAGACCGTGCAATCTCCGCTTGCAATCGTTGTTCCGCGAATCGCCGGTTGTATAGCCCGGTCAACGGATCGAACATGGCTAGCCTGCGGAAAACTTCCGCTTGAACGTGTTGTTCTTCCAGTTTGCGCTGCAGTTTTCGCACGCGAACCTGCTGGTAGATAGTCTGTACTGTGAACGCAAGCACCAGAATGATCAAGGCCCGTACGGCAATGCGATAGTCGACGCCGAAAAATGTTTTGACTCCCATCCACTGCAGGGAAGCCGATAAAGAGAACACGGCACCCGTCAGGCCCAGGATGATTACAACGGCATTCGCCCAGGCCCACAGATCACGGCGCTCCAACCGCCGGAGATCCTCGCCGATTTTGGCAGCTCCATAGTCGGAGTTTTCGTTCTCGATGGGTGACGGAACGTGATTCATTGTGTTTTATACCTGTCTCCTGATTGCCTTTAGCTTGACGCTAGGCCTTCCCTCTCGAACCGTCAAGAAGTCCGGCATTCATTGCTGCGCGACAGTAATCGTCGCCTGGCCGACCCAGGCCTCCGCCAGGCATTGTGGGTTCTCATTCTGAGGTCGCTTCGATGTAGAATCCCGCAATGCCACTCGCTCCGGGCACATTTCTGGGGCCCTACGAAATCATCTCCCCCATTGGCGCAGGTGGAATGGGCGAGGTGTATCGTGCACGCGACTCTCGCCTGGACCGCGATGTCGCGTTGAAGATTCTCCCGGAGGAGTATGGCGGGGAACCTGAACGCCGTGTCCGCTTCGAGCGTGAGGCCCGTGCCGCGGGCCAACTGAATCACCCAAACATTCTGGCAGTTTTTGATGTGGGCACTCACGATGGGACGCCCTACATTGTCAGCGAGCTACTGGATGGCGAAACGCTTCGAGAGCGTCTGCGAACCGGCCCCCTACCTGTCCGTAAAGGGGCTGAATATGCGGCGAATATTGCCCGGGGGCTTGGCGCCGCTCAAGAGAAAGGCATAACCCACCGCGACATCAAACCTGAAAATATCTTTGTCTGCAGTGATGGCCAGATAAAAATCCTCGATTTCGGATTGGCTCGACTCACCAATCGCGAGAACGCCGACCCCGACGCCACGATTTCTATCTCCAAGCAGACGGCAGCGGGCGTCGTTCTCGGAACTGCCGCTTACGTGTCTCCGGAGCAGGCGCGCGGCCACGCGGCAGATGCACGGTCTGATATCTTCAGCCTCGGCGCGGTGCTCTATGAAATGCTTGCTGGCCAACGGCCATTCACGGGAGCAACGTTCACCGACCTGCTCAGCTCAATCCTCAAAGACGATCCTGCGCCGCTGCCAGCAGCCGCAAAGTCGATGCCCGCGATCGAACGCGTGGTACGGCGGCGCCTGGAGAAAAACCCGACAGAACGATTTCAATCTGCGCGTGATCTTGCGTTTCAGCTCGACTCCATGATCTCCACGCTCGATTCCGGAAGCCGCCCGGCGCTTCCAATCGCCGAATCCGATAACTCTCCAGCAAACTGATTTCGGGGATCGCCGCACATTCATCGCTCGCCACGTGTCCTGGTCCGGCGACGGCAAATATATTTTTGCGGCGGTTGGTGACGGAGACTCCGACATTGTTCTAATCGATGGGCTGCTCCGCTAAGCGGATGGCGGCATTCCATCCGTTTCATCCGCTTACGTCAAAGTAGGTAGAGTAAGGCCGGTCCGAAATCGCCGTGAACGGCAGCAAGTTCAGCGGCAGCAGTTGGCACCCGCCACGCTTGCTTGCCAATCTTTTCCGCGGCCAAGAGTTGCGAACGCGTAACGGCTGGCGCGGATTCGGTAGCAGCAAATTAGAACGAGGGGGCCGCTCAGCAGGGCCACTCTGTTTGGATGCCGGGCTTCGATTCGCGACGCCTAGCCGGCAATGGAAACCTGGCGAGCTCATCGAGCTTGATCTGCCGCTGAGGAAGCGCCTGGAACCCATCGTCCCGGGAACACGGCCTCGCGCACGCGCCAGAGCAGAAATCCACTGCCCAAACGTGCAAGCCGGAGCACATCCATCCCCGGTCCCAGTCCCGTGGAACATTGGATCATAGAGATTCCAGCCACCGAGTTCCACAAACGTCAAAGGTAAGGAAGTTTGATTTGCCTGGCGCCAAGGTTCGCTTGCGCCTGAGAACAAGACAAAAGTGCTGCACAAAACGGGCAGAACGCAGGCACAAATGGTTTTCACAAAACGATTGTAAGCCCACTCCGCTGCCCCGCGATCTTGATCGGCAATCTGCCTCAGCGGGCCTGCAAATAGGAGTGGAGGATCCGGGCGATTTACCTTTCGGCCTTCAAGACCACAAAGGATCCCGGTTTCATTTTCCCGCGTCGCTCCCCTGGCGCTGGGGGATCGAAATCGGCCGCTGGCAAGAAGATCGCGTGACTCTTTAAATCGAGTCCCATGGTTCGCGCGCTCCTCTTCGTTGGAACATCTTCGACCACGGTAGATTTGTCGGGGGAGTCTTCGTGCACCACCGTTAGCGTGCCTTGGCCGTTGGATGCAAAAGCAAAATTCGTTGCGGGATCGAAGCCGTTCGCGTCCACACCATCGCCAATCGGTACAGTTGCCACGACCTTGCCCGAGTCCGCATTGATGACGGCCATCAGCTTGTTGCCGCACCCGGCGAAAAGGCGACGTGACTTCAGGTCCATCGCGAGACCCGAGGGCTCTTCACAAGGGGCCATAGGCCAACGATGTACAACGACCAACTTCTGCGGATCGAACTGCACGAGCTCGGATTTGTCCTCAATGTTGACGAACACACTTCCTTGGCCGTCAGAAACCGCAAATTCCGGCTTGCCGCCGAGCGCGAGAGAGCCAACGACGGTTCCGTCAGCGGCGTTAATAGCTGTCAGATCGCTACTGCGGCCATTCATCGTAAACACTCTTCTTGTGCCGGCATCGTAGACAATCGCGTCCGGATTTGTCCCGGCCTTAACCGTGGCGATCGTGCTCAAGGTTTTAAGATCGAAAACGGTCACCGTGTTCGCGCGACCATTGCTCGTAAAGCCCCGGCCCAGATCGGAAGCGATCGCGATCCCGTGCACACCCTGAGTGTCGAGAATATCTCCAACGACCGCATCCGTGTCGGCATCAAGCACAACGACATGACTTCCATGTGAGACATAAACGCGGCGCGCGGCGCTGTCCACGGCCACATAATCCCAGCCTTCATCGCCGGGGATGGGAATGGTCTTCACCACTTTATAACCTGAGTCTCCAGCCTTGGGTGAGTCCGCAGGTGGGTACGCGTCTACAAGGACGCCACCCAGAAAAGCAACCGAACCAAGAAGTACTAGTGAACGAAGTAGTTTGTGCATAGGGATATTTCAGCTCTTTCTGACCTGGCAGTGGTCGATGCGCTCTTCTGTTCTATCTGCCGAGAGATAAATAGAGGGTAAATTTCCACAGCCAAAAACGGAGCGCCCGGAGGCCCAAGCGCGCCTCTTACGAGGAAATAGCATTATGATGTTGCTATGCGCCTGATGCTGGTGGAGGATGATCCGAGAATAGCGCGTTTCGTGGCAAAGGGATTGCGTGAGCAGTCCTATGCTGTGGATGTCGTGGGCACCGGCGAAGAAGCGTTGTATCAAGCGGCCATTAATGTCTACGATCTGGTAATTCTGGATGTCATGATTCCCCCGCCCGATGGGTTCGCGGTCTGCAAAGAACTGCGAAAAAGTGGCCACAGAATGCCCATTCTGATGCTGACGGCCAGAGATTCGGTAGATGACCGCATTAGTGGGCTTGACCACGGTGCCGATGACTACCTGACCAAGCCGTTTGAATTCCGGGAGTTGCTTGCGCGTCTGCGCGCTTTGCTTCGGCGAACAGGTGAACTCCACCCTGCGCATCTCATCGTTGCTGATCTGAGAGTCGACACGGTCGGACAAACCGTATCGCGGAACGGGCGGCCGATTCCGTTAACCGCGAAGGAATATGCATTGATCGAATTCCTTGTACGCAATAGCGGCCGGGTGGTGGGACGCGCGGAAATCGCAGAGCACGTGTGGGACGAAGAGTTCGACCCCTTCTCCAATTTGATCGAAGTATACATCAACCGCCTGCGCCGCAAAATTGATGAGGGTGCCTCCGAACCGCTGCTGCAGACACGGCGGGGGAGCGGCTACCTACTCGGCACTCTCGCTGGCTCAAGCGCCCCAGCTGATTCAATGGATTTGCCAGCCACTCGCAGTTCCCGTCCTCGAGCGGGTTCGAGAAAACCGCATGCTTGAGTCCGTGCGTGTTCGCCTGACCGTCTGGTACACCATCGTTCTAGGAGTAATTCTTATTTTGCTCGCGGTGCTGACGTACTGGCTCTACCAGCGCAACATCGCTCAGCGCGCCAACACGAACCTTGTAGAGTTGGCCGACGCATTCGCTATGACATTCGTTTCTGAACTGCCAGATCAAACGCGTCCAGAATCGGTAATAAATGCCGCCAGAACGTCGATGATGGAGCACCACTTTCGCGACACGATTTTCGTGGTAATGAATTCAACCGGCAACGTACTCTTAAGCTCGCTGAATCTGCCTGGGGGAATGCCCACGCGAGAACGAGTCCGCTCTGACATCTTTAACACCGAGGCCTTTCGCGAGCTTGCCAGTTCGTCCAATTCTGCGAAGCCAAGTGTGCAAACCATTTCAGACGGACAAAATGGCTTTCGCGGATACACCAGGAGTCTCCGCGCCGAAAATAGGTCCTTTCAACTGGTGGTCTTGCAGTCGCTTCATTCTCAAACTGAGATGTTGGAAGACATTCGTAATACTTTCTTATGGGCAATTCCGGCGGCTTTGTTGCTCGCGAGCGTTGGCGGCTATTTTCTCGCGCGGAAGAGTCTCGCTCCCGTTGCGACCATGGCTCGTCAGGCCCAAAGCATTGGCGCATCCAACCTTCAGAATCGTCTGGAAGTCAGCAATAAGCGCGACGAGTTGGGCCAACTCGCGATTTCCTTCAACCAGTTACTGGAGCGCCTGGAAAAATCTTTCGACAGGCAAAAACGCTTCGTCGCCGATGCTTCTCACGAATTGCGCACACCGGTTGCCATTCTGCGTGGCGAAGCCGAAGTCACCCTTTCGCGAGCAGACCGCTCGGCGGATGAGTATCGCGAATCACTCGGCATCATGCGCGATGAATCGCAGCGCCTCGCCCGTATTATCGAAGACCTCTTTACGCTTACCCGTGCCGATTCCGGCGAATATACCTTGAGCCTCTCCGAGTTGTATCTGGATGAAGTCGCCACAGACGTCCTACGTTGCGCTCGGTCCCTCGCCAGCACAAAGAAGATTTCTCTCGTTCCCTCCGTTGCGGCGGACTTGCCAATTCGGGCAGATGAAGCCTTGCTGCGCCGTATGCTCGTGAATCTGATTGAGAACGCAATCAAATTCACGTGCCCCGGCGGTAGCGTCACTCTGAGTTGCGAGAGCCAACGCGATGAATATGTTCTGAGCGTCATCGACACGGGACCAGGGATTCCCACGGAATTACAGCAGAAGGTATTTGAGCGGTTTTTTCGCGTGGACAAGGTACGTTCGCGTAGCGAAGGTGAATTGGGTGGTGCGGGGCTTGGCCTGTCCATAGCGAAGTGGATCGCAGAAGCGCATCATGGGCGTCTTGAGCTGTCGCGTTCAGATGCCTCAGGTTCAACCTTCACCGTGTCTCTCCCCGCGGCTCCTGCCCACCGAACCTGACCGCCTGATTAATCTTGCGTTTATCTGCTCCCCGCTAACCTGAAGCTCGAAGCGCGCTCAGCTTATCGCGCGTCCAGTCTTAGATGGCGAGAAGAGAACTCCGTTGATTTCGAGACAATTCCCCATGTATCTCGGTCTAGTTGTAGCCCTGGTGGAGGGCGACGCAGCAATAATCTTGCCCCGCTTGCGTGCGGCGCAATTGCCTGATGCCCCCGCTGCCCATGTTTCGTCCGCCCCAGTCGCTCAACAGCCTAAGGTGTCAGCCAATCCAAATAATCCGGGCCCAATGCAAATCACTCTCCAGAAGGCCTTGGACCTTGCTCGCAAAAACAGCGTTGAGTGGCAGGCAGCCACGACCGAGGCAGGCATAGCGCACGAGGATAACAGCATTGCCCGGGCAAGATTGTTGCCCAGCGTCAACTTCAATACATCTGCGCTATATACCCAAACCAACAGCGCGGGCAACGTGAAGTTCATTGCAAACAATGCGCCTCACGAATACATCAGCCAGGGAAATGTACACCAGCAGTTGGATTTGTCCGATCTGGCCGCCTATCGAAGTGCTGCGGCTCTCGCGGCGGCCGCCAAGGCTCGAAGAGACGTGGCCCTTCGGGGCCTGGTGGTTACCGTCGTCGAGGATTACTTTGCCGCGGAAGCTGCAGAACAAAAATTGATCGCCGCACGGCGAACATCGGAGGAAGGTAACTCCTTCTTTCAGTTGACGCAGAACCTGGAAAAAGCTGGTGAAGTGGCTCACGCGGATGTGATCAAGGCGGAACTGCAAATGCAAGAGCGGCGCCGGCAGTTGCAGGAAGCGCAACTCGCTCTTCTCAATGCGCGACTGGATCTCGCGGTACTGATTTTCCCTAATGCCGACGACAATTTTCAGACCACCGACGATTTGCACGCAAACGTGCCACTACCAACGCGCGAAGCATTTGAAGCTGAGGCGAGCCAGGGGAATCCAGAGATTCGCGCAGCTCTTCTGGATGCGCGGGCTGCCGACCAGGGCGTCATTATCGCGCGCGCGGGTTATCTTCCTACCGTCAGCCTCGACTATTTTTACGGAATTGACGCTCCAAACTACGCAACAAACAGTGTGACTGCGGACGGCAAGGTCAGCAATCTTGGATCTTCAGCGCTAGCATCTCTAAGTCTGCCGGTGTGGAATTGGGGTGCCACGCAAAGCCGCGTGCGCCAGGCAGAACTGAAACGCGATCTGGCGAAGAAGGAGCTGTTTTTCGCCCACAGAAAATTCGTCGCGGAAATGCGTTCTCTATATACCGAGGCCGAGACTTCCCTGAATGAGCTAAGCGGGTTGAACCGTTCGGTCGAGCTCGCAGCGGAGAGCCTACGGCTCACCACTCTACGCTACAAGAATGGAGAGTCCACAGTGCTGGAAGTCGTGGACGCACAAACTACTTTTGCCATGGCTAATAGCGCGTACCAAGATGGAGCGGTGCGATATCGTGTGGCCCTTGCGAACCTGCAAAAGCTCACTGGGATTCTGATCACTCCATGAGACACCAAAACACAGTGTTAACGAAGTTAACGAAACTTCGATCGCGGAGATCGTTCGTTCTGGCACTCTCGCTCTGCGCATGGTCGACACTTCAAGGTTGCCGGGAAACCCCACCTGAGCCGGAACCGACCGTCTCTGTCCGTACCACCGAGGCGAAGCGCGGTCCAATTACTTTGTCGATCTCCGCGGAAGCCGTTGTTTACCCGCTCGAGCAAGCCATCCTCTCGCCGAAGATCACGTCAACGATCAAGAAGTTTTATGTGCAGCGGGGCGCACCGGTAACACGGGGGCAGTTACTCGCCGAACTCGAAAACGCTGACTTGGCTGGTACCGCCGAGCAGAGCAAAGGCGAATTTGAACAAGCCGAAGCTGGCTACGCGACCACCACCGGAGCCAGCCTGCCGCAGCAGCTCCAGAAGGCGGAGTTGGATGCTGCGGCTTCGAAGTCGGCGTATGACGCACAGAAAAAACTATACGACGCACGAAAGGACCTGTTCGATCAGGGCGCGATTTCGCGACGCGATCTGGATTCCGCAGAGGTAGCAATGGCCCAGGCCCGAAGCCAAAACGAGCAAGCACAACGACAGCTAATGGATTTGCAGCACCTTGGCAAAGAACTAGCGCTCAAATCCGCCGGTGGACAGTTGTCCGCAGCGAAAGGAAAATACCTAAACGCGAAAGCGCAGCTAAGTTACTCCGAGATTCGCAGTCCTATCGATGGCGTGGTGACCGATCGCCCTTTATTCCAGGGAGAACTTGCTGCCGCGAACCAACCCATCCTGACGGTAATGAACACCTCCAAACTGATTGCCAAGGCGCACATTTCACAGGAGCAGGCTATGCAACTAAAAGCTGGCAATCCTGCGGAACTAAAATTAGCTGGATGGAAGGAACCTATACCTGGCCGGCTCACCCTGATCAGTCCGGCGGTCGATCCCGGGAGCACGACCATTGAAATTTGGGTAGAAGCTGTAAAGCCAAATCCCGCACTAAAGCCCGGAATGAACGTGGAAGTCAGCGCCACTGCCGCGAGTGTGTCGGACGCACTGGTCGTGCCGACTCCGGCAGTTTTGAAGACACCGGAGGGCAAAGATTACGTTTTGCTTGCAGGTTCCGATAAGAAAGCGCATCAGGTGAATGTGCGGATTGGCATCCGGACGAATGAATTAGTCGAAATTCTCTCTGGACTGAAAGAAGGCGATCGGATCGTTACGCAAGGGGGCTATGCCGTTCCGGACGGCACCACAATCAACATCGAGTCAAAGAACGTTGACGGTGTCAATTATGACGGCGATTCTGATCAGCCGCAGACCAGCCCTGATTCCGGATCCACTGGAAAGTCCGGTGTTTCCACTCCAGCGAAGGGCAAGGAATAGGGGACCATGGTTTCTCCCCTCGACGCGTCTTTCGGCGGTTCCGCGCAAAACACAGAAACAAGTGCAGCGAAGCAGAGGCCCTGGTTCCATCGATTCTCCCGGCCAATTCTTTTCCTTACCTTGAGCCTGGCACTCGCCGGTGCCTTCCTGGCCTTGCGAATTCCCGTCTCCGTTTTTCCCAACACGGATTTCCCGCGCATTGTAATCGGAGTGGACAATGGCGTAATGCCCATCGACCAGATGCTGGTGGTCATCACCAAACCGATCGAAGAAGCTGTTAATAGCGTGCCCGGCCTCACCAAGGTCCAGTCGGTTACCAGCCGGGGCTCCGCGGAAATTGATTTATTTTTCGACTGGAATTCAGACATGGTGCTCACTCTGCAACGAGTCGATGCGGTCGTCGCGCGGCTGCAACCTGAACTCCCTGCCGGGGCAAAGATTCAGACGCACCGGTTGACTTTCGCCTCATTTCCGATTCTCGGTTACAGCCTTACGTCGGATTTCCTTCCGCAAAATAAACTGTGGGAACTCGCCACCTACGACCTGAAACCGCGGCTAAATCGCCTGAATGGGGTTTCGTCCATCTTGGTACAAGGTGGGCGAGTACCGGAATTTCAGGTCACACCGGACTCCGCGCGGCTGCTTGCCGCCGGCGTTACCGTCACGGACATTCTCGAAGCCATTCGGCGAACGAATCTAATCGACTCACCAGGGCTGCTGGAGCAAGACCATCAACTTGTGCTCGGGCTGATCAGCGGCCAAGTTCGCTCGCCGGAACAAATTGCGCGAATCGTGGTGAAAACCTCGAAGGAGAATGTGCCCATTCGGATCGGGGATATCGCAAAGGTCGCGCCTTCTGACGCCCCGGTGTACACAATTGTTACGGCAAACGGAAAACCCGCGGTGCTGCTCAGCGTCAATCGTCAGCCGGAGAGCAATACACTGGAAGTCGCACGTGAAGTTCACGCAGAAATTGCCGAACTCCGTCCCTCGCTTCCCCCGGGCGTTCATCTGGAATCCTTTTATGATCAGTCGACCATCGTGCAGGATTCCATCGCCAGCGTGCGCGATTCGGTGCTTCTCGGGATCCTTCTTTCGTCCGCGATTCTGGTTCTGTTCCTAGGTGATTGGGGCTCATCTTTCGTTGCTGCCATGGTGATTCCCGTCACGCTGATGTTCACCTTCATCGTGTTGAAGCTCACCGGCCAAAGTTTCAATCTCATGACACTCGGTGGACTCGCCGCGGCGGTCGGCTTGGTCATCGACGACGCCATTGTTGTCTTGGAAAACATCGTGCTTCATCGAGACGCCGGTGAATCACGTTTTGTAGCCATACAGCGCGGACTCCGCGAGATCACTCTTCCGTTGATCGGCTCAACGATCACCCCCATCGTCGTTTTTGTGCCTTTGATTTCTACCACTGGAGTCTTCGGTAGCTTTTTTCGGGCACTCGCGATCACTATGACCGTCGCACTGCTCAGTTCCCTTCTTCTTGCCGTTACCTGGACGCCCACCCTCAGTCAATATTTTGTCCGTCGGAAGCAGCCCCAGATTTCATTCGAGGTTCTTGAAGCTCCTCTGGGCGTCGACTCTCCGCTAGATAAAGAAGACCCGCATCTCACCGGACGATTTGGTCGTATTGTCGATTTCTACTCCCGCGTCATGACGTTGCTGTTGCATCGCCCGCTCCTATTGGTCGCCTCTTCCATCGTAATCCTTGGTCTCTCCTATATTTGCTACAGCTCTCTCGGGAGCGACCTGCTTCCGGAAATGGACGAAGGCGCGTTTATCCTGGACTACAACACCCCTCCGGGCAGTTCCCTGGCCGAATCCGATCGCATCTTGCAGCGCATTGAAGGAGTTCTCCGCTCGGTACCGGAAGTGGAAAATACTTCGCGACGGACTGGTTTGCAGTTGGGGTTGGCCGCGGTGACCGAAGCAAATCGCGGCGATTTCACCGTGAAACTAAAAAGAAACCGCAAGCGTGGCATCGACGAAATTATCGGCGATATTCGGTCTCAACTAAAGAAGACAGAGCCAGCTACGGATGCAGAATTTGTTCAAGTACTTCAGGATATGATCGGGGATCTGACCAGCCAGCCACAACCAGTGGTCATCAAACTGTTTTCAGCAGATGCCAACTTGCTGGAAGAAGCCGCACCCCGCGTCGCTGACGCCATCAGGAAGAATCCCAAGGTTGTGGACGTCCTGGACGGCATCGAAAACACAATCAGCGGGCCTGCCATAACTTACCAAATCGATCCCACGATTGCCGCCCGTGCTGGATTCACGCCCGAAGAAGTGGCCACAGACGCGGCCGCGATTCTCGAAGGTGAACCTGCGACAACACCCGCAGTGTTAAATGATCGCACCTATACGATCCGCATAAGATTTCCGGAGCAGGATCGTGCCTCACTTGAGCGCATGAGTAATACCCTGCTGACAAGCGCTAACGGTCGCACCGCCACGCTCGGTTCGCTGGCTGCGATTTTCAAAGATCAAGGTCAGGTGGAGGTGCGCCGCGAAAATCTTCAGCGCAACGTGGAAGTCACAGCGCGATTTGAAGGACTCGACCTCGGTTCCGGAATGGCCTACATCAAGAAAGCCGTAAGCGACTTGCACCTGCCGCCATCGATTCGTGTCGCGTACGGCGGCCTGTATGAAGAACAACAAAAGACTTTTGCGGATCTAACGGCGGTTTTTGTTCTAGCGCTGATCCTGCTATTCGTAGTTTTACTCTTTGAATTTCGAACGTTCGCCGCTCCGGTGGCTATCCTTTCATCCGCGGTCCTTTCTACGTTTGGGGGGTTTCTTGGACTTCTGGTCACCCGCACAACCTTCAACGTCGCTTCGTTCATGGGAATGATCATGGTGATTGGGATCGTTGCCAAGAACGGCATTCTGCTGCTAGACGCCGACCAGCGATTTCGGGCGCACGGGCTAAGCGCCGAGGATTCTCTAATTCAGGCCGGACGGCGCCGGTTACGTCCAATCGCCATGACTGCGCTCGCGACGATTGCGGGAATGTTGCCTCTGGCCCTGGCCATTGGAACTGGTTCACAAATGCTCCAGCCGCTGGCCATCGCCGTGATTGGCGGATTGCTGAGTTCCATCGTACTTTCGCTGCTCTTCACGCCGGCCATAAACTTCTACCTAAGCCGAAGCAATAGCACTCACGAAGCGTAGTCCAGTGGTGCCCCCATAGAGCAGGTATTCATTCCAAATCTGCAAGAACCCAACAAATGATGGCTTAGAAGGCCGCAAATCTCTTAGAATTAATCTAGGCGCCCGTAGCTCAGTTGGATAGAGCGTCTGCCTTCTAAGCAGAGGGTCGGGAGTTCGAATCTCCCCGGGCGCACCACTTTTCCTTGGCCAATTATTTTGGATCAACGCCCCCTTTTCACTCCCCCCTCAGTTGCGCTGAGAGCACTCTTTCACAGATTCTCTTTGACATTATACATAGGATTGCTATATACAGGAATACAATGGTGGCAATAACGAACTCGATAAAGCGGGGTAGCGCCGAGCTGGCGGTTCTGGCTGTGCTTAAAGGGCAGTCTTTACACGGCTACGAGATTGCCCGAAGCATAGAGCAGCAGACCGATGGCCTGCTCCACTTCACCCTTGCCTCTCTCTACCCGTTGCTCTACCGCATGGAGAAGCGTGGATGGATTAAAGGGGCGTGGGAGACTACTACCAACGGGAGGAAGCGCCGCTGCTACCGGCTGACCACGACCGGGCGAAAGCAGCTCGCTCCGATGCGAGCCGAGTGGCGAATATTTTTCAAGGCCCTGAATCGTCTCGCGGGAGTGTCGAATGCCTGACTGGCGCCAATACCTCCGCGCACGCCTCGGCCCGCTCGGACTTCGCCACGAACGGGAAGAGGAGATCCTCACCGAACTCGCCGAACATCTGGAAGACCAGTGCGCGGCCAGGGCAGAGAAAGCCATTTTGCCCCAGAACCGGGTAGAACCAATCGAGGGTGGCACAGACTGGAATTTGCTTGCGCGCGAGATTCGCCATGCGGAGGAGGAAACGATGAGCCCAACCGCAAAGACCCTATGGGTGCCTGGTGTGAGTATGCTTTTCTGCTCGTTTATTCTGCTGCTCGCCATGACACGTTTGGTCCCTCCAGCGATCTGGGTCAATCCGAAAGCGCCTGTGCTGCTCATGGCTCCTTGGCTGCTATCATATCTGGTGTTTGGCGCACTGGGAGCCTGGTGGTCGCGCCGCGCCGGGGGCAGCAGGGCTACCCGTTTCTTTTCGGGAATTTTCCCTTTGGCGCTTCACCTGGCAGTTTTCTTCCTGCCGGCCATTCTCGCGATAGCCTCGAATGTTCCACGTTTTGGGGAACACGACCAAGTGAGCTTTCTGTTGCGAATAGGCCTCGGATGGGTCGTGATTCCGGGAGCTGCCCTGGCCATCGGCACAGTCCCGTTCCTGGCCGACTCCGCGAATGTCTGACAAGCGCTAATTCCTCCGCGCACGGCTAGGCCAGCCGGGGTGTTCGTCCCGCTGAATCGGGAGGGCAACGGGGTGGTGAGCGCTTACCAGCTCAATTCGCTAGGGATTTCAAACAGTTGCACATTTGGCACGAACTCAGCGAGGAAAGTTCTAAAATCGTCCCCTTGGGCGCACCATTCTTCAGCTTTCGCCCTCTGGAATATCAAGTCGAATGGCTTTCTGTAAGTGGGATAAAGACTTACTGCATCCATTCCACAGTTCGAAAGCACCATTTTCAAAAGCTGGCTCTTTCCGAGGGATCTTGCTTAGCATATAGAAAATAGGCCATGTTCGCGAGTTGAGCTGTGTCGCTTAATCAGCAAAAGAAGTCCAAGCAAACCGCAGGCTAACAGGACGAGACTCCCTGGTTCGGGGGTGTGCACCGTGGCTGTGGTCACAGTGACCGAAGCTGGCGCCATCAGAAAATTCCCGTTGGACAAGGTGTCAGCGGTCGGATCAAAGTTTGGATCATTGGGCGATAGACTGAAGAGATCGTAGCTGAGGGCGACCTGGCCTACGGCCATATCTCCTGGCTGCGCAAGCGGATTGATGAAAAAGCTACCAACCCCAGTAAGCGCCATAAGCTCGAAAGATTGAGAAATAGAGGAACTTTCCGGCGACGGCCCGAGCACAAAGAATTGCTGACCGACGAAATCAGTGTAAGTGCCCAGCGGATTGCTGCACGGCGAGGTGATGGGGCCGACGCAGAAATCCGAGCCCGTGACGACGGCGAAATCCGAGCCCAAATTGGTGAGCGTGAAACCCCAGCCGACTGTGGAACCGGCCACGCCGTTGATGGCACCGCCGACAGGATCGAGGGTGAGAGTAGGTGCGGTATCGGCGAGCGCAAAGCTGCTGAGCGTGAACGTGAATAGCGTTGCGATCAGAATTGCCCGAATGATTTTCATGTCTGTCTCCTTGATGATTGACACTTCTCCTACTGAAACTGATTGGTGCGCGTAGCCGTTCCGGAAGCGAATCCCGCGTTCGCGGAGAAAGTGAACGTTGCCGTGAAGCGGGCCGCTGCAACACACCCGGTAAAGTCGATCGTGACGTTGGCAGTTCCGGTTTGCGTCACAGCCAAATCCCCGACGAGCAATGGGAATGCGGCAAGATTGGTGATCACAGGAGTGCATGCAGTGCCCGCGGTTTGGGTGAGGGAAAATGTATTAATCGTTGATCCGATCGCGGGGGCCGGACCGTTGTCGGTCAGGGAGAGCGTCCAAACTCGAGCGTTGGAGGGGCCCGCCTTGGTCACAATATTGCCAACCAGACTGGTGGAGTTAGTGGAGATGGGCGCGAAGTTGGCGATTAGCGTCTGTGGGTGGGACATAATGACCGTCGTGAATGGATCCAGCAACAGGGTGGCCTCTCCGGTCCAAAAGGCGAAGGTGTAACCGGGATTCGAAGTGGCGGAAATCAGTACCACCGAATTTTGCGGCCACTTGGAATCGCCAGCCGCAGGCTTGAGGATACCTCCCATTATTGGAGAGGAGACCATGGTGAGCGTCTCCAGCGTAGGGACCGTGATAATAATGTCGTTTTGGCAATCCTCTGTAGTAAGGAACGGACCAAGATGGCGCAAGGGGCAGCGTTCATAAGCACCGATATCAAATCCGCCATCCAGCGGCTGGGGGCGTTCGATTCCGCGCTGGTCCGCGTTCAGGGAGGTGTTGCGGTCCGCCGTGTTGATCGCGGGACTGGTCGTGGAGATGGCCATTGTTGGTGTGGGGCCAGTATTGTCCTGGAGTGGTCCCAGTTGCGGATCGTTGGTGGACACAACGCCGGGACAATCTACGTTTGTTTGGATCAAGTTCCCGGCACCGTTGACGGTGGAATCGGCGCCGAGGCCGCATTCCTGAGCCCCGTTGTTAGAGATGATGGTGTTAAAGAGGGAGAAGTTGGCGCCGGAAACCGCAACCCCCGCCAGGCTCCCTGTGCCCTGATTGCCGCTTATGGTGGAATTGCGAATCTCCAGCGAGCCATGCCAGGAATAGATGGCACCGCCCGCGTCAGCACCGTTGTCGGCGGCACCAGGGGTGCCATTGTCTCCGCCGACACCGCGAACTGCAAAGTTTGTGGTGAAGGTGCTGTTGCGAATCACCACCTTTCCACCATCACTAAAAATGGCCCCGCCGAGGGCCCCGCCGCCACCACCATTCGCACCGATGGCGTTACCGCCAAATTGGCCACCGCTACCCGGATGTTCGGCGCACGCACCGCCACCACCACCAAATTCGCTATTCCCACCAGCACCGCAATCGTCAACATTCGCAGCAGCCCCTGCGCCGCCACCACCACCGAAACCTCCGTCTCCGCCGGCCGCTCCTGAACCGTCCTCGCAACTTCCCCCACCGCCGCCACCGCCACCATAATTGCCTTTACCACCCTTTCCTGCGGGAGCACCGATGATCGGAAGACAGGCGTGGTCCGAATTGGTGTGCTCGCCACCCGCGCCTCCACCACCGGGGCAACGGCCGTCACCGCCGTTCAAATCAGTGCCCGAGGTACCACCGCAAGCGACTTCCGCATAGAGCTCGCGAGAGAAACTGTTGGGTCGAGGGATTGTGCCCCCTCCGAACTGGAACTGAGCGTCACCTCCAGAGCCTCCGCCTCCCCCTCCATTCGCGAGAAAACCGTCACCAAAGCCCGAACCACCCATCCCACCACCACCACCACCACCTGCAAAACCGGCTTCATAATGACTACCGTTGCCCCCAATGGCGCCATTTCTATCAAACGTGGAGTCCTCGAGAGTGAGACTCCCGCTACCTTTCACATAGATTGCGCCGCCAGCGCCCATGCCTCCACCGCCACCCAAGCGTCCATCGCCACCTCTCGCCATGAAGCCCACGACGTAGGCCTGAGAAATGGTGAGGTCACCCGTACTCCCTACAGCGAATGCTCGGAAGTTCTTGGTTCCTGTGTACCGGAAAGTCGAACCGTTTGCCTCAATCCTTATCCTGGAGGTGACCATCGGAGTTGCTGTCAATCCAAAGGGATTGTGTTCATCGAGTATTGGATGGTCGATAAGAAAGACCGCACCTGCCGGCAAGACAAGAATGTCAGTGCCGTCTGGACTGCCAGGCACGCATTGCGTAGGGATGAGATTCTCACTGCCATCGTCTTTGAATAAATCGGGTGCAGTGTTGCTATTCAAATTTGCGGAATAGATCGCCTCTTGGAGAGAGCAACCGCCCGTGGAGCTAATCTTATCCTCTAGGCTGGTGACGAAGATGATGGCCCCGGTTTGCGCCGCGGCGCGCTCCAGGGAAACGCAGAACAGCAGCACAACCGCCGCAGCCAACCATCGGACAATCTTAATCATTCGGGCCATAGTTTCACCGATTCCTCTCATTGATATTGGTTCGTGCGCGTGACGAAGCCGGAAACGGCGCCGCCGTTCGCGGAATAGGTGAACTTCGCGGTAAACCGTGCGAGGGCCGCGCACCCGGTGAAGTCGATTGTGATGGTATTCGTTCCTGTTTGAGAGGGGCCAAGGTTGCCGAGTTGCAATGGGAACGATGCAGCGTTCTTGAGTACCGGCGTGCAAGCCGCACCAAACGATTGCGTCAACGTGAAATCATGAATCTTCACGTTGTTCGCCACACCCGGACCGTTGTCGAGGAGAGAGAGAGTCCAGACGCGGGCGTTGGAGGCGCCGGATTTGCCGATGATGTTGCCAAACATGGTGGCGTTGAGAGGCGCGAAGTTGGCGGTGATTGTCTTCCCTCCATCGATGATTACGGTAGTCGAAGGATTGGCCGGGTCGGCTACGCCGCCCGTCCAATTCACGAATCCGTATCCTGGATTCGGAATGGCGGCGACGACGACTACGGAATTCAGAGCTTCAGGATAATTTCCAGGCGCGGGGATCGTTGTTCCTGTGCCCGGCGGCGAAACTTGAATGGTCAGATTAACGATGCTGGGCGGATTCGGATTGATTTCCGGAGGGATCGAGCAGTTAAGGCCAAGAACACCTTGCGGTATGCACAACTCGAACGCGCCGATATCGAAGCCGTTCTGCTGCGGACGAGGGAATCCGCGTTGGTCGATAGTGAGCGAAGAATTAGCGTCAGCCGCGTCTAATGCGGGACTGTTCTTGCCAATGGCCATGGTTGGCGTCAGCCCGGGCGGATTGAGTGCGAGAGCAGCTACCAGCGCGCTGCCGGAGCCCACTACTCCCGGACATCCGCCCGCAGGCCCTGTGATCAAATTACCTGCGCCAGTGAAATTGTCAGACCCGGCAGCCACACAACTTGGAAAATCTTGAAAGCTGTCGAAAATGGTGTTGTAGAGGATGAAGCTGTCCGTCTGATCCATCAAAACATCTTCTGGAAGTGTAATGCCCGTGTTCGCGGTGAACGTGGAGTTGCGAATATCGACCGTTCCGTGAACTGCGAAAATGGCTCCGCCGCGTTCACTGCCTGAATCTGCTGGAGTGTCGTTATCCGAGGTGGCGCCACGTCCTCGCTCAACCGAATTGAGAGCAAAGGTGCTGTTATGAATTACGAGATGGCCACCATCGCTGAAAATGGCGCCGCCGAGCGCTGCACCGCCACCGCCATTGACGCAGGTGGCGTCTCCGCCAAAAGTGCCGCCGTGAGCCTTGCCGCCGAAAACTTGTCCTCCTGGGCCGGCCCCGCCGCCACCGCCAAAACCGCCGTCGCCACCGCTGCTGGCTTTGCCGCAGCCCCCGCTATCGTCTTGCCAGCCCGCACCGCCGCCACCTCCAAAGCCGCCCTTTCCGCCGTTCGCTGTGTCGCCGGAATTACCAAGTCCGCCCCCGCCTCCGCCTCCGCCATAGGCTCCTTCTCCTCCATTGCCAGCGAGAAAATCTACACCCCCGCCTCCTCCTCCGCCTCCACCGCCAGCGCACGCGGCTTTCGACCCATTCTCGGCGACATCTCCTCCATCGCCGCCACATTGAAAGCCTCCGAGCCTGCTGCCATCGGAATTGACGCTAGTCTGCCCGTTCAGAATTGTGCCGCCGCCACCTCCGCCAAAAAGGTTTCCTACCCCTCCTCCGTCCCCACCGGAGCCAACGGCGCCACCTCCTCCTCCACCACCCAATGCGCTCGTGACCGCAACGAGTCCGTGCCCCCCTTTACCGCCGATACCACCTCCGCCACCGCCGGAGCCGCTTGCACCATTTCCGCCGGAGGCGCCATTGTGGGAAAAAGTGCTTCGCTCGACTGTCAGACCGCCGTCGCCCTTGACATAGACTGCCCCTCCAGCGCCGAGGCCGCCGCCCCCACCGCTGGTCCCATCTCCGCCCTTGGCATGAAAGTCCCGGATGTAGATATCCAGGAGAGTTAGATTGCCGGTGCTCCCAACAGTGAATGCCCGGGCGTTCTTGCCGCCGGTCAATTGCAATGTGGAGCCATTCGCTTGAATGGTGATGTTCGAGGTGATCATGGGTGTCGCAGTGGGGCCGAACGGATTGTCGGCATCCTGTACAGGCGACGAAAGAATGAATGTTGCCTGGCTGGGCAGCACAAGAGTGTCGTTGCCTGTGCCCGCCAAACACTGCGTCGGGACAATATTCGGGAAGGTATGGTTGGGGCCAACGTAGCCATTGATTGCCAAGCTAGCGCGAAACCTCGACGAATAGATGGCTTCCTGGAGGGAACAGCCGCCGATGCCGTTGACCTTGGCTTCGAGGGATGTAACGAAAATGACGCCTTGGGCTGACGCGGGCTGGGCTCCACCGAGAGCCGCGAGGACGGCGAGAAGCAACGCGAAAGGCCCCAGAAGCCGGAAGGGGGATCGCAGGTCAAAGTGGGGCCGGGATTTCAAAGATTGGGCGATTGGGCGCAATAGGCCACGGCCGGGGATGGAACTCATGATTCTGCCTCCGAGATCGACCGAGTGCAGTTTGAAGATGGGGCGACACCGCGGGGGGAGTCGGCCAATACGTGGGGGCAGGTATCGCAAATTCCCAAGAGGGGGTCAATGCAGGGAAGGTCAGGAAAAGGTGGGATTGAGGTCAGTGCCCAAGGCGCTGATTGCAGGAAATTTAACTTGCGGAAGAAACGGGAGACAGGGCAAGATGCCGGTACTGCCCCCTCAGGTCAGCAGGTCTTTCGATGCAAGTGCAAAGCGCAATTTTCCAGTTTGGGCCCTACGAACTGCGGAGCCGGACGCGGGAACTCTACAAGCACGGTACGAAGTTGAAGCTGCGGGCGCAGCCTTTCCAGGTACTTCGGGCACTGCTCGAACGGCGTGGAGATGTGTTGACGCGCGAGGAGTTGCGGGAACTGTTGTGGCCGAAGGAGACGTTTGTTGATTTTGAGCATGGGTTGAATGCGGCGATCAGCGAGTTGCGAGGAGTGCTGAACGATACGGCAAGCGATCCGCGGTACATCGAGACGCTGCCGAAAGTGGGATACCGGATCAAAGTGCCGGTGGAGGAGACGGATATAGAAAGCGCAGCGAAAGCTGTGATTGCTATGGAGGAGCCTACTCCGCCGATTCGGGATTTCGTCTGGAGTGGAGAGAGCGGGTGGGCGGGTGTTGAGCGGAAGAAGGTGGAGGAGCCGCGGCTGAGCCTGGCGCCATGGATTTTGATGGCATTGCTGGCGATGGTGGCGGTCGGCGGCGCAGGGATAGGAGTGCGGTGGGTGCGTGGGCGTGAGGCGGCAAAGCGAGAGGCGGTGAACCTGGCGGCGAATCGCGCAAAAGTGATGTTGGCAGTGCTTCCGTTCCAGAATCTGACGGGAGATACGGGACAGGAATATTTCAGCGACGGGTTGACAGAGGAGATGATCGCGCAACTCGGACTGATGGACCCGGAACATTTTGGAGTGATCGCGCGGACGTCGGTGATGCATTACAAGAGCACACCGAAGAATGCGGAGCAGATCGGTCGCGAGTTAGGGGTGCAATACGTACTGGAAGGAAGCGTGCGGCGCGAGGCGGAGCGAGTGCGGATCACAGCGCAACTGATCCGGGCGACCGACCAGACACGGCTGTGGACGAAGGAATTCGATCGGGAAGTGCAAAGCCTGCTGGCAGTGCAGAGCGACATTGCGCTGGAGACCGCCGATGGGATCCAGCAGACGCTGGGGGCAAACAGGCCAATCGCGCCTGCAGTTGTGACACCGATGTCGCGCGAGGGTTATGAAGCGTATGACCAATATTTGAAGGGGTTGTATCTGCTGAATAAGCGAACAATTACAGGGTTTGAGCAAGCGATTACCTGTTTTCAAGGTGCGATCAAGAAAAACCCACGATTCGCGCCGGCCTACGCGGGGCTGGCGAATGCCTACACGCTGCTGACCGGCTACGGCATGTCTCCTTCATCGACCTATATGCCACAGGCACGAGCCGCGGCGTTGCGTGCGCTGGAGCTGAACGACAAATTGCCGGAAGCGCACGCGGCGCTGGCGCTGGTGGTGCAGAATTACGACTGGGACTGGCACACGGCGGAGAAAGAGCTCAAGCGGGCGATTGAGTTGAACCCGAATTACGCGACGGCGCATCACTGGTACGCGGAGCATTTGGGATTTCGAGGACGGTTTGAGGAAGCGTTTAAGGAGAGCGACGAAGCGAAGAAACTGGACCCGCTGTCCCTGATCATTGCGACGGATCGCGGAGTGCTGTTGTATTTCGCGCGGGATTATGACCGGGCGATTGAACAGTTCCGGGTGGTGTTGGAAATGGATCCAGATTTTACGCACGGCCATATGATTCAAAATGCGTACGCGGCGAAGGGCATGTACAAGGAAGCGATTGCGGACATTGAAAATGCCAAGCGAGGTGCGGGCGTAGGACCGTGGTACTGGTCTGCTAAGGCGCGGGTGTATGGCCAATGGGGACACCAAGAGCAGGCGCGCCGGGCGCTGGAAGCACTGGAAGAAATGAACAAGCGGCATCCCGTAGATCCCGCACCTCTAGCTTGGGCACACCTGGGGATGGGGCATCGGGAGGAAGCGCTGCGCTGGTTAGAGAAGGCGTATGGGCAGCATTCGAATGGAATGGCAACGCTGAAAGTTGAGCCTATTTACGACCCGGTGCGCAATGATGCGAGGTTTCAGGCGTTGCTGCGGCGGGTGGGATTGGGGGAGTAGGTTCTGCTGTGCGTCACCTGGGCATAGAAGGGAATGTTCGTGGAATCTCTGGCTGGTCTCGAAGAATGGCCCGGGAGCAGTCGGTGGATTTCGGCGAACGCCTGGACAGACCACCGGCGAAGTGTAAGTCAATTTGTTTGCTTGCTCGTTACATCCCTTGGACAACCGAAACTCTGTTCTTCTCTATGCTTTGTTATCAATGCACGGTCCAATGGATCTAAAGATCCGTTGCAAGGTAAGGGCTCGCGCGAGTTGCCGGGTCATAATTAGATCGGCATTACCAAGACTTCATTAATCTATCGTTCATACATGCGGAGGCATCCATGAAACGCGTGGCCATTGTCGGCGGAGGAATTGGCGGGCTTGCAACCGCAATCGCTTTGCGCAAAGTTGGATTTGACGTACACGTCTATGAGCGCGCCCACGAATTAACAGAAGTCGGCTCAGCCCTGAGCCTTTGGCCAAACGCGCTCCGATCTCTGCAGGCAATCGATTCAGATGTCTTTAGGCGTGTGCGAGCAAACGGCCATCCGCTTCGTCGTTTCTTGATGAAGGAGGCCAGCGGCAACCCAATAAAGACGGTGCGCTTGCCAAAAACCGATATCGACGGTGTTGCAATTCTTCGATCCGACCTTCTGTCCGCACTGGCGCAAGCAGTCCCCACCTCATCGATTCACTTGAGCCATAGGTTCTCCCACCTGGTAAGTTGCCCCTCCTCAGTCGTATTACATTTCAACAATCGGGCACAGGCAGAGGTGGACTTCGTCGTTGGCTGTGACGGCATTTACTCCGCGGTACGCAACTCCCTGGAACTGAAAGGCAGTCTCATTGATCGCCGGTATTCGGTTTGGCGAGGCATGACATCTTGCGCAAACGAGAAAGATAGCCAACAACTTGGATTGCAACAGGACGGTGATTTCTCTGAATCCTATGGCCTCGGTAAGCGATTTGGCATCGTGCGTTTAGGTACGAATCGCATTCATTGGTATGCGGTCGCGAACGAGTCTCTGCTACACGGAAGTCCCTCGGATTGCGATGCCCTCGCAAAACTCTTCTCTGGCTGGCACGCTCCAGTCCCAGAGCTCATCGCCTCTGCAAACAGTATCATCCGCACGAGAGTCCGTGACCGATCGTCTTCACTCCCTTGGACGCGGGGTCGCATCGCAATTCTCGGAGATGCGGCTCATCCCGTCAGCCCAAACTTTGGCCAGGGTGCCTGCTTGGCGATCGAGGACGCGGTCGTTCTCGCCGACTGCTTGCGGTCAGACCCGGAGATCCCGGTTGCGCTTCGGCGGTACGAGAAGCGCAGGCATCGCCGATGCCTGGAAATCTTCCTGACATCTCGTGAAGTCGGTCGTTTCGCCCAAATTCAGAATCGCACACTTGTGCAGTTGCGAAAGTATTTTATCAAACTCGCACCGCCCGCTTTTACTACGTTTTGGTTTCGCCGCAGTTGTGAGTTTTATCCACCATCTTTGGGAAACTCCTCGCTTGTTACGGTCGGATCGCGGTCAAATTAGGAGCGGCATTGAGTGACCATCGGCTAACTCCTGATCGCGTAACCGGAAAGGCTGCTTCTGGGACTCGAGACTCTCGCGTATTACTCGTCACCTCCTCTTTATGAGACGGGCTTAGAATCCCGCTTAATGGGAGGAGCCATGCTGCAACGAGAGAATCAGACACAATCTGCAAACTTCGAATGGGTCTGTCAGGTGCTATCCGCCACAGGCGAGCCTTTTGATACTTCCGCCACTCGCCATTGCGGCGTTTTTTTGTGGGAAGCGGTTCTGCGTAGTCCACGCCGAAGCCGGGCGTGGCATCGCTGCGCTCTCGAGCCAGGTGCAGAGGGTTGTGAAGGATAACAATTTGGAATTGGTAACTCAGCGCACGGCTAGAACCGGGCTTGTTCCAACCTAGAGGCTAGGGAATAACAACCACTAGAGCGAGATCGCATAGGTCTTCTCCTCTAGGTGAAATACGATTGTTGTAAGGCGTGAACCTTAGAAGCAGGGTATGCGCTTAAGCAGGCACGTCGCGAGACTTCTTTCTCTTCCGTGAAGTGGGCAATTGAGAAACGTGCTGCAAGACTAGTCCGTGCATCCAGTTTGTCGACGCAAGAGTAGTAGATTCCGTGACGGTCATGAATTCCGCACCGTTGTCGTGGCTCAAGACTCAGGTTTGACCTCCGTCTACCCGCAGGGATAAGATCGCACTATCAAACTCGATTTCCTGCTAGAGGTCAGACGATGTTCAAACTGGACGGTACAGTTGGTTCAGTTCTGAAAGGTAAGGGGAGCGAGATCTGGTATGTCACGCCAGATCAGACGGTTTACGAGGCCATTGAGAGAATGGCCGATAAGGGGGTGGGAGTATTGCTCGTGCTTTCAGCGGGCAAGCTCGTGGGAATTATCTCGGAGCGCGATTACGCCCGGAAAGTCATCCTCAAGCAAAGATCTTCGACGACGACCCCAGTCAAGGAGATCATGACGAGCCCAGTGATTTTCGTGACTCCTGACCAAGCCGTGGACGAGTGTATGCTTATCATGACGAGAAATCGCATACGTCATCTTCCGATTGTGGAAGACGAGAAGGTGCTTGGAGTTGTCTCAATCAGTGACCTCGTGAAGTGGGTTGTCTCGGAGCAGGAAGAAACTATCAAGCACCTGCATAACTACATTTCGGCTAAGTATCCCGCCTGATACCCTTGCCTCCAAGCCATCGAGGAATTCCTGGAGAGAAACAATACTGGATCTTTCGAAATCGCACTGCATTCTTGTCGAGGACCGTCCAAGGGGAGGATTGGTCGCGATCGGACAACTGGCTACTAGTACTCGACATTGACGCCAATCGCAAATCGGACTACGAGTAGTTTATGAGCGTTGAACCAACTAAAGCTCGTATGGCCCATGCGATGAATGGCAAGTTTAGAAAGCCTCGGGCTGTCAAGAATGCCGTCCTTTCTCGTTACGTAGACGGATCGTAGCGAATCCGGCCAGGAAAGTTTTAAGATCGTCCACTTGAGCGCGCCACAATCTTCGGGGCCAGGTTTCTTTCCCCGTGTCTTCGCAACCGAGTCGGCTAAAGCCACACCCGTCAAACGAAATTGTCCCGTCTGTTCCCCCGGTTCCAAACACCTCAATCTCGCCAGGAGGATACGATGTGAGTGGGCTCTTCCACTGTCTCGGCGGAGCTTTGCCACCAGCACCAGCCAGGATAAAATCGCAGCGTGGACACCGTCGATTGGCTGCTCGATTCGGACCCCGCCATCCGGTGGCAGGCAATGCGCGATCTCACGAACGCCTCCCCGGCGGCGATCGCCGCGGAGCGCGCCCGCGTCCCGCGCGAAGGGCTCGGCGCCCAAATTCTCGCCCACCAGGGGTCGGACGGCTCATGGCACCGGGCCGACGCCCCCGTCTGGTTGTCGACCCTCTACACGTTGCTCCTCCTGCGCGCGACTGGCATCGACCGGGCCGAACCTGCCGTCGCCGAGTCGGTGGAACACGCTCCGGGCGCTGCGTGTGCTCCGTTGGTACGAATGAGGAAGGCTCGAACCGGCGAGCTCGCGGTAGAGCCGAACCGCCCGACGGGCGCGCTCAGTCGCCGCACGGCGGCACCTGATGCTCCCGCGCCTCGGGTCGCCGGAACTTGCGCCAAGTCGGGTACGTGCAGGTGCATCATCCGAGGTCTCCGAGGCTTGTAACTCATAGTCCCAGCACGGAATTGTCGAAGAGAGTTCTAAGATCGTCCCTCAGGGCGCGCCACCTCAAGCTTTTAACCTCATTGAATTAGCCCTCTGGGTGTTTTTTCATCCAACCCAAATTTGGGAACAACGGATTTTCGAGTTGATTTACGGCGCGCCGCTGCGCGCTTGAGCCTGCACGGGTGTACACCTCAAGCGTCGTGCTCATGTGAGAGTGGCCAAGTTGAGCTTGAACCACTTTCAGTGGCGTACCCAATTCATGAAAGCAAGTGGGCCTACAGAAATTTGCTCTGCGCGCGAAAACAAGATTCAATGTTTTCCGAGACTCGGTGGGCTCCACTAGCGTTATGCGGTGGCAGCGTAGATTCGAGAGCCATTTTTTGATGACCAACCGCTTTTGCTGGTAGTTCGGCCGACGGCGGTTCAGGTCATCTGCGAGCATCTTTCGCCGGTCGACAAATCAGCCTGCAATCCGAAACCGAAGAGCTTGCGCCAAACGGGAAGCAATCCTTTTAATGTAGAACGCAACGATTTGGCGAACGACAGCTCAAAGATCAAGCAAGTACTTCGAATGAGCCTTTATTTCGGCTTCGGGCGGCAGAACTTGGAACGTTTTGCTTGACGCACCAGATCCGGAAGACTAACTTTGCCTGAGTGAGCAGTACACCCATGCGCAATCCGAGACAATACGATTCCCCGCGCATGATGCGATTGTTTCTCGCTGTACTTTCCTGCCTCTTCGTATGCTCCCGTCCATCCAGGTGCCAGGACAGCTCGGACCAAGGAACGATGTCTCGTGGAGACAGGGCAGAGATCGCCGTCACCGTGCGCGACACCTCCGGCGCGATAATTTCCGCGCCCGCGACTATAAAACTCTATAAAAATGGAATTCCCAATGATCAGTCTTCGACATCGCACGGTCGCGCTTTTTTCATACCTCGAAGTCTAGGGGAATACACCGTCACGGTAGAAGCCGCCGGGTACAAAAACGGACAAAAGGACGTGTCGGTGCCTATCCCCGTTAAAGCGGAGGTTGAAATTGTCCTTCAGCGGGACCTAGCCTCGAACGAAACAGGCGGGGTTCCCGGAAAACCTCTGCTTGCTCCAAAGGCCAAGGAAGCGTTTGAGAAAGGATCGCAGGCAATACGGGACGATAAACTCGACGAAGCTCAAAAGTACCTGAGCGAGGCGATGAAACTCGCGCCCGGGAACCCTGAAGTGCTGTACGTCCAAGGGGTGCTCTATATGAGGCGGCGCGACTGGGCTCACGCGCAAACTGTCCTAGAGAAGTCCGCACAGATTGAGGCGAACCAGCCTCGTGTTCTGGCTGCACTGGGGATGGCTCTCTGCAATCAGCGGAAGTATGAGGCGGCAATCTCGTCGCTGGAAAAATCGTTGCAGTTAGAACCAACCGCAAGCTGGGAAACGGAGTGGGCGCTTGCCAAGGCGTATTATTACCGCGAGCAGTACGAAAAGGCGCTCAAGATGGTCCAGCAGGCACAGGTGGACTCTCGCGGCGCGGCTCCACAAGTTGAATTACTGCTCGCTCAGTGTCTGACGGCGGCGGAACGCTTTGAGGATGCCGCCGTCGTGCTGCGCGCGGTGATAAAGAACAACACCGATAGTCCGGAGACAGCCACTGCACGTCAATGGCTCGACCGCTTGACGGCCGACGGGAAAATTCACCGCGCGTCCAATTTCACTCCCTGATAGCGACACCGCCATTGTGAATTTGATCCGGGCAAACGAAAGCGCAAAAAAGGCTCTACTTTTGTTCTTGTATCTATGGAGCCAAGCGAGGGGCGGAACCGGGCATCTTTTCAAGAAGGTTCTCTTCTTGGCCTTTCTTGTTCAATTCGCGAACTTTGGCGAATTCCTGATTGGCCGCTTCCGTGTTGCCCGTGGCCCGGTACAATCGCCCGAGGCGAAAGTGTGTATCAGGCTGATCCGGATCTAATTTCAGCGCGTGCTGGAGTGCAGCTAGAGCTTCCGGGTACTGTTTCTGGTCGATGTAGATGCTGCCCAAATCCGCATAGGCAATGCGAATGTCAGGGTTCAGTTTCACAGCCTTTGTAAGCAAGACGACTGCTTTCTCCAGATCGGCTCTTTTCATTTCAATGTCTCCCAAATACGCCAGGGCTTGTGCGTTGTCAGGATCGACAGCTAGTTCGCGCTCGAAGGCGGCCTTTGCATCGTCATATTGATGAATCCGCCAGTTCAGATAGCCAAGCCCAAAATTTACGTTTGGCTCATTTGGGTCTACCTGCGCGGCCGCGCGGAACTCTTGGATCGCTTCTGGAGTTTTCCCAAGATTGTCCAGAGCTTCCCCGAAAAGCATATGAGCTTGTGCGGAATTCGGGTTTTGTTCCAGAATTTGCCGGAACTCTTCCAAAGCGCAGTCATTGTCTTTCGCCCGTAGGCAACTCTGGGCCAGTACCTGGTGCAGCTCTGTATTGCCCGGATCGGCTTGCGCAGCCACCTTTAGATATTTGGCGGCCTCCGCAAATCGCTTTGTGCCGTAGTAACTGAGACCGAGCAGGGTGCGCGCCTGCATGTTGTGGGGATCCGCCGCCAAAGCCGCACGCAAAGGCGTAATCGCTTCCTGAAGTCGGCCCTGCTTGAATTCCGCCAATCCCAGATTCAGCTGGATTCCCGGCAATTTCGGATCGAGCGCAAGAGCTTTCCTGTAAACGGGGACTGCCTCTTGGTATTTTCCCTGCTTGGACAATACCAGGCCCCAACTGGCAAAGGCCGCGGCGTCGTGAGGAGATTTCCGTGTGATTGATTGCCAGGCTTGCGCTGCTTCCGGAAGCCTTCCTTCTTGTTCCAGAGCTAAGGCCTGAGCGGGAGTCGGTGTCTGAGCCCTGGCTATGCTGGTGGCCAGTACGGCGACAAACAGACCAAACAGTTTGCACCTACTCGTGAGCCCCAAGTGACCTGAAAGTTCTCGCAAGTTACAACGCCTCACGGATGAGTCGCCTATTCCCATCTTGGGTAGTGTATCTGCTTTTCGCGCGGCGACGCAGGGACCACAAGCAAAATGCGGCGGGCGGGGGGGTGACCCGCCACGCCGCAGATTGGCTGTGCTGCTACAGCTGCGAGAAGCCTAAAAGAAAAGCTTCAAGGCTAGTTGGATGACCCGTGGGTCATACGCACTCGTTATCTGCCCAAAATTGCTGGATGGGTCGAGCACGAAGTTTCCGGAAGCATTTTTGATGAACGATGCATTGGCGCTGATGCCACCATTCTGAGTGTCACCCTGGAATTGCGTATGGTTCCAGATGTTGTAGAACTCCGCGCGGAATTGCAGGCTGCTGCCGCGTGCTTCGCTGAAGACGAAGTTCTTGTAGACGGAGAGGTTCCAATTGTCTCGGCCGGGCCCGCGGACGTAGTTTCGTGGCGTGTTGCCCCATTGCCCTGCTGCCGGCATTGCAAAGACCGAGGTATCGAACCATTGGTTGACAGTGTGGGGGTTACTCATTGTGCCGGCTATGTCCGGTCGGTTCTGCGTGTTCGGAACAATGCTCGACACGTTTTGACCATTTAGGCCGATATTGAGAGGAGCTCCAGAAATGACGCTAACGATTCCCGCAACTTCCCAACCGCCAAGGGTGGTCTTCAGCAACTTATTGTCGCTGTTCTTCAGCAGGGGAATCTGATAGACGAAGTTGGCGAAGAAAATTTGCCGGCGATCGAAGGCGGATGGTCCGAAGTCATACTTCCAACCAACGTAGGGGTCAGAAATATTGTAGAGATCTCCGCCGCTTCCACCGCTGTTAAAGGAATCATTGGTGTGTGAATAGGTGTACCCAACCTGATAATTCAGATCGTTCTTCGCCAGAGTGCCACGCATAGCCACCTGAACCGAATTGTAGTCTCCGTTGGCCTCGTTTTGCGCCATACGAATGCTGTGGTAACCGAGGTAAGGGACATTCGCATTATATGCGCCGCTGTTTGCCTGGAAACCCGCCAGGAGGCTGGGATCTACCAAGTCTGTCTCGCTGTAGTAGTTCTGATGCCGGTTTTGGGTGCCGACATAGGACACCGACAGCACAGACTTTCCGATAGCTTGTTGGACGCCCAGGCTGAACTGCGTGCTTCTCGGCGAGGCATAGTTATTTCTATCCAGGCCGGTGATGTTATTGACAGGGATCGAGGCCGGAACTGTCAAACCAGTCTGGATGTTGGTCTTGGGATCGGAAAGCGATACGTTGTTGAAGCTAGTACTCGCAGCAAAGGGAACAGTTCCTGCATTGTTATACACATCGTTGCCCTGGATGCGCTCGTACATGACGCCGTATCCACCACGGATCACGGTCTTTCCTGTACCAGTGACATCATAGGCAAATCCAAGACGCGGTCCAAAGTTCCCCCAAGAGCCATTCACACATCCGTTGGAAATCCCGTTAACGCCGCAGATGCTGATGCCATTCAGATAGAATTGCTGACCCGCCAGGATCGGATTCGGGCTGGGCCCAAGTCCCGGACTAAGCGAGCTGACGGTCTGATTGCCCGGGTTGAGCACGGCCGCATTTGCTGGGTTGTACAAATTCGGATAGAAGTTGGACATTTGCATGTTTGCTTCGTACGTATGGGGAATTCCATCCCAACGCAAACCAAGGTTCAAGGTGAGCCGGCTGGTTACACGGTAATTGTCCTGAATGTACAGCGCAAAGGAATTGTTGTTCCAGTGACCGCTGCTCTTGATGGCGTCTTCGTTATAGCTCTGACCATAGCCGAGAAGATAATCGGCGAAATCGTTTCCGGTGTAGGAGCCGTTGAAGTTGAAGCCCCCCTGGGTGTTCTTAAACCAATCCTGGACTTTCCCGTACCAAGCCCAGCTGCCGCCCATCTTGATTTGATGGCGTCCCTTGGTCCAAGACACGTCGTCACGAAGCTGGTAGTCGTTCGCAACGTTGTTCCACGGGGTCCAGTTCGACGTGTATTGCGCTCCCGTACCGCCGTTCAGGTTGATTGTCGGGATACGATCGTCGACGTTCGGTCCGGTAAAGAATCGGTTGAAGTTGAAGTTCGGCGGTGCGGACACCAGCCCCAACGGGAGGATTGCAATGCGATTTCCGTTGTAATTGAAGGAAGCTTCGTTGATCAGCGTTGGGCTGATGACATACGCGGTATGGACGACGGCCGCGTAGGACGGATTACCGAAGGTGTTGGAGATGGTGGGCACGTTGTCGCCGCTCCACATGGTCGTGCCGTAGTTTTGAGAGACCTGTTCGGCGACAAAGTGGCCATAGATCGTGAATTTGTCATTGACGTTCTCGTCGATGCGGACAACTTCTTCCCGCACGTCGGTGGGCACATTATTACCCCCCTGAAAGATTGGCTGACCCTTGCTGTTGTAGCCGGTGTTACCGGGGAAGATACCACCGTATTTGCCGCCAGCGGTCAGCAGGGCCTGCGCATTCGGATCCAGCAAGGCTGGGCTCATCTTGTTGGTCACGCCATTGTAGCTGAATGGCACTTGCTTCGTTGAGTCGGGGACCAGCGCGCCGCTGACGGGGTCGGCGGTGCAACCGCTGAGCGCCTGATTTGCAGCCGAAAACTGGCTTTGTATACTTGGAGAGAGTTGGCAGGAATACGGGGCGTGCAGGCCGGCCGTATTTATTCCTGTGACTGAAGAGAAATCACCAGTATAGGTGTTCGAGTCCGGCACCGGCTGGGTGAGCGTCTGCCCCTGAATCATCTTGCGCCACTCCATATTGTAGAAGAAGAAGGTCTTCGTTTTATCGGGGTTGTACAACTTCCCAAACGTCACGGGACCGCTGACGTTAAAGCCATAGACGTTGTACCGCAGCTCGGCAACCGGCTTTGGAACTGGATTAAAGTAATTCCGCGCATCCAGGGCGTCATTGCGGAAGAACTCCCAGGCCGAGGCATGAAACGTCTTGCTCCCGGACTTCACTGCAGAGCTGATTGTTCCACCGGAAGAAAGTCCATAATCGGCGGTGTAATTCGAAGTGAGGGTTTGCGTCTCGGCAATGGCATCAACGGAAGGCATAATGCTCGAACTTCCGGCTCCGCCACGGTCGGAATTCTCGCCTCCATCAAGCAGATAGAGGTTATGGCCGGGGCGATTTCCGTTAAAGCTGATATTGCTGTTGGCGCCCACGGACGTGGGTGGCTGAAAGTCCGGCATCAGGTTGGAGGCCCCTGTCGTGAGGGTCACGTAGCTGTAGATGCTTCGGCCATTGGTGGCCAGTTGGGAGATTTGCGTACCGCTGACGAGCGAACTCTGCTCGCTCGTGTCGGCTTGCACCGAGATCGCGTTGGCTTCGACAGTAACGGTTTCGGACTTCGTGCCCAATTTCATTTGAAAGTCGACGCGGATTCGATCGCCAACGTTCAGGATGAGGCCTTTGGTCTCTTCCGCTTTAAATCCCGCCGCTTCTGCTTTCACATCGTATTTCCCGATGGGGAGTAAGGGAGCCACAAACTGGCCCACATCGTTTGTCGTGAATGTATTCACGTGCCCGGTATCAATATGCGTGACGGTAATCGTTACATTCGGAACGGCCTGGCCGGAAGGATCTGTAACCGTTCCCACGATGGCCGCGTTTTGCGCCATAGCGAGGAACGGCAAGCCCCCCAAGAGTAGAGCGAGGATTAAAAGAAATCGGAAACTGCTGCGAGACGTGACAAGACGTGCGATATTTCTAAAGTTGTGTCCCAGAACCTCATTCATTGTTTGCCTCCGCTCAGCGACGATCGGTTGTCGGCGCCGAGTCATCTCGACAAAACAGCACTTCAATCAGCTACACACAAACCACTCGTTGGACGATCGTCGCCGGGTTCGCACCAACCCGCTTCTGCTACGAATCATCCAGCACCTGTGCAAGATATTGAGCTGGAACAAGGCCAGAGCAATCGGCCTTTACCATCCCAAACACCCCCGCGCCTGATTCAATCCACTCACGGATCGGGTCCAAATTCCCGTAGTGCTCAGACACGGCCCCGGCATACCGTGAACGTTAACGATATGCTTTGTATGCGTATGTACTCTCTTTCGACCTCAGGTGTCAAGCACTCTTTTTCGAAAAACTAATACAGAATATCGTTATTTTTAACCGAGAAGCCGCCTTCCGGGTTGCCACGGTAACAGGCAAGTCCGCTGTTCGCAGTGATAAATCGAAGGTTAACAGCCTCGCCAGTATATGGTTCTTCATAGAGACAAAAATCTTCTGTAACCGGAGCAAAGAAAGTGCGCGAGGACCTCTTTAAATCGACCATTCACGGATCCAATCTCAAGGAACACTTTCGTTTAGCTTCGTCTCGCTTCTTCTCATTTCTCGAAACAGGTGCAGATTGCAGGACATGACAACACCAGGGCTGAGAAAGACACTGGGTGGAAAATCTACCTTGTGCGTCAGGTTGTCAGCCAATAGTCGGACAGCCAATTGCCCTTGCCGGAATGGCTGCTGATAGATCGATGCCGTGATCGTGCCCTTCTCGAAGTAGGGCGACATTTCCGCAAAAAGATCGGTGGTGATCAATTTCACCTTTCCGGCGAGTCCGCGCGCTCCGAGGGCCCGGCAAACAGGTAGGCAGTTCACCGTGTTCACGTATATCCCGGCGAGCGTTGGAAACTTCCGAAGAATTTCGAAGGTCTTTTGGAAGCTTTCATCCTCGTCTTCGTGTCCTTCAATCACGCTGACCACTTTTCCTCCAGGACAGTGTCGAGGAAAGGTCTCCGAGAACCCACCCGTCTTTTTCCGATGGTCCTCGGTCCTCAGCATGCCCGCTACAATCGCAACCTTAGAGCTAGCGGGAACAAACTTACCCATCAATTCGCCAGCGATAGAGCCGTTTAGCCACGGCTCCACGCACACAATACTGGAGCGGCGGCTACCCGGCGCATCCGTAGAAACGCACACGACCCGAATCCCCTTTTCTTCCGCTTCGTCAATTAGCGGCGTCAAGTGTTTCGGGTCGCCGGCGGTAAGAATAATTCCATTGACGCCACTCCGCAGCAATTCTTTGAATGCATCTGTATCGCCTTCGCCTAGCACCTTGACAGGGCGGTGCACAAATTCAATTCCGAACGGCGCCACACGCCGACTCTCCTCCAAAATGCCTCCCCAGAGTTGGTCGTAGAAAAAGTGGATTTCCCGGGGGACGCAAACGCCAACACGCGCGTTAGCCTTCGCCACAGACAAGGCACGAGCTGCCGGGTTCGGCGAATAACCGATCTGACGCGCAACCTGCAATATCCGCTGGCGTGTGGATTCCTTAATCCCCTCTCGCCCGTGCAGAGCGCGATCCACGGTCCCGATCGAGACGTTTGCCAGTTCTGCGAGAAGGTGAATGCCTCGCCGTTCTTTTCCCATTTCCGTGCTCCCGCTCTTTGTTTTCGTTCTGGAGCTTGCTCGCTTGCCACATCGAATAGGAGCGAATGGACCCCTGGCGTCGAGGTCCGCACGCTTCGAGGTAAACCTGTCCTTCACTTTATGTTATTCCCGGTGGCTTACTCCACAGAAAACCAAATCACCGGTCTTTTCTATACCGTGTAGGTTAACGGTGATATGCTCTTGACGATGTTTTCGGTGCCTTTTTTGGCCTGCAACCTGTATGTGTAGCCAATGTGCTAGTGAACGTCAAAGATACCGATCTCGCTCCCGCTTAACTATTCTCCTGGGGGTATGCCACGATGAAAATCGCCCTAGCTGCCTGCTCGTTCGTTTGTGCGGTCCTTAGCTCGGCTCTTCAAGCGCAGCAACCGCCAACTCAACCACCCTACAAAAATTCCGCGCTTCCGATTGAAAAACGCGTTGATGATCTTGTCTCGCGCATGACTCTCGAAGAAAAGGTTTCCCAACTCGGACACACCGCTGCTGCCGTCTCACGCCTGGGAATTCCGGAATACAATTGGTGGAACGAGGGTCTGCATGGAGTGGCACGGGCGGGTGAGGCGACCGTGTTCCCACAAGCGATCGGCCTTGCCGCCACATTCGACGAACCCTTGATGCATCAGCTTGCTGATGTGATCGGTACAGAGTTTCGAGCGAAATACAATCAGACCGTGCATCCGGATGGCTCCTCGGAGTGGTATCGGGGCCTCACCGTATGGTCGCCGAATATCAATATCTTCCGTGATCCACGGTGGGGACGAGGTCAGGAAACGTATGGCGAGGATCCTTACCTGACCGCGCGAATGGGAGTTGCGTTTGTGACCGGTCTGCAGGGGAACGATCCACGCTTTCTAAAGACTGTCTCCACTCCCAAACATTTCGCGGTGCATAGCGGCCCGGAATCCAGCAGACACACTGTCGACGTCCAGGCCACTAGGCACGATATGGAGGACACCTACCTGCCAGCCTTTCGCGCCACAGTTATTGAGGGCAAAGCTAACTCCGTCATGTGCGCCTACAACTCCCTGAATGGGCAGCCCGCCTGCGCTAACGTAGCGCTTCTCCAGCAACATCTGCGGCGCGATTGGGGGTTTCAGGGTTACGTGGTTTCTGATTGTGGCGCTGCGACTGACATTTTTGGCAGTCACCAATTCTCGCCGACCGCGGAGCAAGGTATTTCCGTGGCATTTAAGGCAGGCATGGACTTGATCTGCGGAGACTACCGAAACAATATGAGCACAGAACGCGCTGCAATTCTGGGCGCGGTTCAGCAGGGACTCCTTTCCGAGGCCGACATCGCCAGCGCCTTGCGCCGCCTGTTCACTTCTCGCTTTCGGCTGGGCCTGTTCGATCCACCTTCGCTGGTCTCGTATTCCGGTGTGACTCCTGCCGAAAACGACAATGAGGCGCACCGTCAACTGGCCTTGCGTGTGGCCAGCGAATCCATTGTCCTATTAAAGAATAGGGACAATTTCCTGCCTCTGAAGGCAGCACCGAAAACGATTGCGGTGATCGGCCCCGATGCCGACGACCTGGATGCGCTGGTGGGCAACTACAACGGGACTCCCTCGAAGCCGGTCACCGTGCTTGCTGGCATTCGCAAGCGCTTTCCCCAGTCCCGAGTCGATTATGTCGAAGGCACCGGCCTGGTCGGGCCGGTAACCTCCGCGGTTCCAACGTCGGCGCTCTGCCCTGAGGCATCTTGCAGAGAACACGGCCTGAAGGCGGAGTACTTCTCTAACCGGGAGTTAACCGGATCGCCCGCTCTGACTCGCACCGACTCGACGGTCGACTTTGCCTGGGGAGACACCGGAATTTCGCCTCAACTGTTGAAGAATTATTCCGTACGCTGGAGCGGCGTGCTGATACCATCGGAAACCGGCGATTATCTAGTTGGTTTCACAGGACAGGATGGTTATCGCTTATGGCTTGACGGCCGTCTAGTCGCCGAAGATTGGAACATTCACCACCCTGCATCCACGCTGACCACGAAGCTTCCACTCAAAAAAGACCAGCAGTACGCCGTCAAGATTGAATACTTCCAGAATATTCGAAGCTCAGAGGCGCGCTTTCTCTGGGCTCCGCCCGACCAAGGAACGCAACAAGCGCTTCAAGCAGTCCGCGATGCCAACCTCGTTGTGTTGGTACTAGGTTTGTCTCCCAGAGTTGAGGGAGAAGAGATGAAGGTCGACGCGGAAGGATTTTCCGGAGGCGATCGGACGCGCATCGATTTGCCGGCGCCACAAGAGCGGCTCCTCGAGCGCATTCATGCCGCAGGTAAACCGACTGTGCTGGTGCTCATGAACGGAAGCGCACTCGCCGTGAACTGGGCCGACGAGCATGTATCCGCTATTGTTGAGGCTTGGTATCCGGGGGAAGAAGGTGGCACCGCAGTTGCAAGTGTGCTCGCGGGAGACTTCAGTCCCGCGGGCCGCTTGCCGATAACATTCTATAAGTCCATCGAACAACTGCCAGCTTTCGAGGATTACGCCATGGCGAAGCGAACTTACCGCTACTTCAGCGGTGAGCCCCTCTACCCGTTCGGGTATGGCCTCAGCTATACCACTTTTCACTACGACAATCCTGGCATCGACACGGCAAGTCTTTCCTCCAAACAAACCGTAACGGTGTCTGTTGATGTGACTAACGCCGGGGCCATGCCAGGCGACGAAGTGGTCCAACTCTATCTCACGCATCCGGGCATTGCGGGAGCTCCGCTCCGCGCGCTAAAGGGCTTCCAACGCGTGCATCTCGACCGCGGTGAGAAAAAAACAGTCACGTTCACGCTACTCGATCGGGACTTAAGCGTGGTTGACGATTCAGGTAAGCACCGCATCCTCCCAGGCAACGTAGGCATATGGATCGGTGGAGGTCAGCAAGCATCGCGTGCCGTGCTACAGAAAACCGCAGGGGTATCGAGTCAATTCGTGATCACTCAAGAGGCCACGCTGCCCGACTAGCCACCAACACTTGGGAACCAGTTCGCTCAGCTACCCTTGAAATCTTGTTACGCGGTGGTACTATAAACCCTACGTTAACGTACACGCATTGGACATTTCTGCTGCTTGGTCGATCTCATTGGCATGCTCCAAACGTGTTGTTCAAAGTCAAACCAGCGAGGAAGTTCATGACCACACACCGTCAAGCGTATCAGCCGAAACCGGCCGACAAGTTTTCCTTCGGACTCTGGACACTTGGCAACCGCGGACGTGATCCGTTTGGCGATTTTGTACGGCCTACCCTGCCCCCTTTGGAGATTGTTTCCATTCTCGGCGAGCTCGGCGCTTGGGGAGTCAATTTACACGACAACGACTTGGTACCCATCGACGCTACTCCCGCAGAGCGCGACGTAATCGTGCGCGAATTCAAGAAAGCGTGCAAGGAGCACGGTGTCGTCGTGCCGATGGCCACGGTTTCCCTTTTTTTTCATCCTGTTTTCCGCGACGGAGCATTTACTGCCAATGACCCGGAAGTCCGAGCCTACGCCTTGCAGAAAACCATGCGGGCGATGGATCTGGGGGCAGAACTGGGCGCGAAGATTTTTGTCTTGTGGGGTGGACGTGAAGGAGCCGAGACGGACGCTTGCCGCCGTGCCGATGAGGCTGTGCGGCACTTACGTGAGGCCGTAAATTATCTCTGTCAATATAGCCTGGATCGCGACTATGGCTTTAAGTTTGCCATGGAAGCCAAGCCCAACGAGCCGCGTGCCGACATATACATGGCTACTACCGGGCATTATTTGGGTTTCATTCCGACCCTTGATCACCCCGAAATGGTCGGCGTCAACCCTGAAGTTGCCCACGAGCAGATGGCGGGACTAAATTTCATGCACGGTGTGGCGCAAGCGTGGGAAGCGGGCAAGCTCTTTCACATTGATCTGAACGACCAGATGCCCGGCCGCTACGACCAGGATTTGCGCTTCGCCTCAGCGAATCCGAAGTCCGCGTTCTGGCTGGTGAAGTTTCTCGAAGATGTTGGCTATGATGGCCCACGCCATTTCGATGCACATGCGTATCGCACGGAGGACTGTGAGGGAGTGAAGGACTTCGCGCGCGGATGTATGCGGAGTTACCTCATGTTGAAGGAAAAGGCAGCGCGCTGGAATCAGGATAAGGAGATTCAAGCGATACTCAAGGAAGTCTCCACCACGAAAACGAGCGTTCCATCTGTGGAGCGCTACTCAAAGAAAGGCGCTGCTGCATTGCTGGCGCATGTTTTCGACAAGGACGCCATGTGTCGGAAACGACTTCCCTATGAACGCCTCGATCAGCTGACGATGGACATTCTGCTGGGTGCACGATAGGCGAGCTCCCGATACGAGAATAACCGGATTCCTTGGCGACGGAAGGTATCCGCTAAGATTTGTGTCTTGACTAGCAGAACTAGGGAGTGCCTCCGACGGACGGGGACATATTCTTCGCACATGGCGCTGCGCATCCTGCGGCTGTCGTTTTCTGTTTGTGGCCCGTGCGGACTGCCGTGGTGAAGATCGCTGCCCTATCCCCCAACCGTCGGAGCCGATCAACCCGTGAAGGGGCGGTCCTTGGAATTGAACGGAACCCGCGGATCACATTCCAGTAGAAGACTGACCCGTTTTCTGCATTTTGCGAGCTTGTTGAAGATGTGATTGGAGAGCCGGGAGCGATCTGGCCGCGAACTCTTTAGGAGTCTGGTCGGTGCCGCCGGCCCTTTCCTTTTGAATTTCGGCTAGCTCTGTTTCGAGATCGTTCACCATCATGGTTGGGTAACCGCATCGCGCACTAGCGTAAAGTCAGCGAGCGAGCTGGCTGCTCGTCAGCGTCCAGAAACCAGAGTCAAATCGCGAAGGCGTTGCTGCAGTGACTTGGTGAGCTGTCTCTTTTCAAAACGCCACCCCCAATTCCCTTTCGCACGGCCGGGCACGTTCATCCGGGTTTCCGACCCGAGTCCCAATAGGTCCTGCAACGGAATCACCGCAATTTCGGCTACGGAAGTCAGAATGGCCTGCATGAAAGACCAATGAATTTCGCGGCCGTCAAGTTGCAGGTAGGACCTCACGCGGCCCAGTTTGGCGCGCTCGGCCGAACGGGGTCGGCTTTGGGCGGAATGCCGCAGAGCGGTCCACCAACCTCGAGTCGTGTCGTTGTCATGAGTTCCAGTGAAAGTCACCATTTCCCTTACGTAGTTACTTGGGCGATGCACGTTGTCGTCATCGAAGGCAAATTGCAGAACGGCCATGCCAAACAGGCCAAGTTGTTGGCGAAGCTCTTCCACTTCGCGAGTGATGATTCCGAGGTTTTCTGCGATAAACGGCAGGCTTCCTAGTTCCTTCTGAACCACACTGAACAAGCCAGCACCTGGTCCTTTGATCCAACGGCCATTTCGCGCAGTCGACTGGCCGGCGTTCACACTCCAAAAGGCTTCGAATCCTCGGAAATGGTCGAGGCGCAGTAGATCGACCGATCGTAGCGTGAACCGAAATCGATCTAGCCACCACCGGAAGCCGGTTGCCTGCAATTTATCCCATCGATAGGTTGGCGTGCCCCACAGCTGGCCGTCTTTGCTGAAATAATCCGGAGGGACCCCGCCGACAGAACGTGGTTCGCCGGTTCCGCGGACGTTGAAGAACTGCGGGTAGCTCCAGACATCGGCACTGTCGTGCTCCACATAGAATGGCATGTCACCCATGATCGAGACGTTTCGCTGATGACAGTGCCGCCGAAGAGCGCTCCATTGCCGGAAGAATTCAAATTGTACGAATTTGTGGTAGCGCATGCGTGTCGGGTCAGGCTTGACGCGCGGATCCCACTGGTTCCATGGCATGCCGCCGTTTGCCTCTCGCAGAGTCAGGAACAGTGCAAAGCGGTCGAGCCACAAACAATTCTTGCGAGCAAACTCAAGATAGTCTCTGGTCTCCGAGAATTGACTAAAAGCCTTCTTCAACAACAATTGCTTATACCGCCGGACACTCGGAAATTCCACAAGCGTCCTGGAAAAAGGTGGAGGCGCAAACAAATCTCTTTTGGAGAGGTAGCCACGTTCCACCAAGAGCTGCGGGCTAATGAGCAAAGGATTGCCCGCAAACGCGGAACGAGATTGATAGGGAGAGTTTTCCGGACCGGTGGGACCGAGCGGCAACACACACCACAACTTCTGCTTTGCCTCGGCGAGCCAATCGATGAACCAGCGGCTTTCCGGACCCATGTCGCCGATGCCGTACCTGCTCGGGAGAGACGTAAGATGGAGGAGGATTCCACTGCTTCGACCGATTTTCATAGGAATCCCTTATTTGCGTTACTGCCGGTTGCGAGACCCACCTGTATCCCTCAATCTTGCAAGCGCTACATCGCTAACGATAAATTCGAGACCTTCTACACTAACGTGATTCAGCCGCGATAAGCGTGCGAAATTCCGTTGCCAAGGATCTCTCCGATAAATGCTACCAAAACGCACCTGTATCGCGTGGCGAAACCACGCAACGTCCAAAGGCTAAGCGGGATTCCTATACTACTTGCGAATGATGTCGAGAATCTGCGCGCGACTCGCGGCGGCAGATACCTCGGCGGTATTCTCTATGGCTGCAACTTCATCTTCAATCGCCACGTCTTTGATTTCTTCCCCCAGCCACAATTCGGCAACCGGACCGTTCACCAACTTATCTGGCTCCATGCCAAAGAGTGCGCTTTTGTGACGTGTAATCTGGAGAACGGCTCAAAATGGGACAAGCGGAATAATTCTGTACCAGCCTCACGATTTTAAGGTATCCAAGTAATTTAGTACTCACAGATGAAGGGCGCCAACAGCAGGAGCCTTCAGTTAGCCGCGGTCATTTCAATGAGGGAGTACGGACGGCGTAGCTCAAACAAAAGCGGCCGGGGGCAGATTCAAGTTCTCTCTCTTCCGCGCGAATGAAAAGAACAAGAGCGCTCCCGGCCGACAATAAACGATAGAGATTTACGGGTAAGGCTTTGTCACGGCAGAGTAACTAAGAGGCAAACAGATTGTCGCAACAACTGATTTCCGTGGTTATGAGGCAGTGCACTCAGTACGCGTTCTTATCTGTAAAGCCTCGGAAGAACGTGAGAATTACGATCAACAAATCGAAGGCAAGAGTCCAGTTACGAACATAGTACAAGTCATATTCCACTCGTTTCTCGATCGACGTGTCGCCGCGCCATCCATTCACTTGCGCCCACCCGGTGATTCCCACTTTTAGGTAATGTCTCGTGTTGTAGTTTCCGACCGATTGCATGAATTTCTGAACTAGGATAGGTCGTTCAGGGCGAGGGCCGACTACGCTCATGTCGCCTTTTAGCACATTAAAGAACTGAGGTAATTCGTCGAGCCCGGTATGTCGCAAGATCCTGCCGATGTTGGTGCAACGTGGATCACCCTTGACCGTCCAGCGTGCGTCGCTATCTTCTTGAGGAGCGACGCTCATGGTCCGAAACTTATACATCCGAAATAGTTTTCCGTTCAGGCCTACGCGATCCTGGGAAAAAATAATCGGGCCGGGCGAGCTTAGCCGCACCCCAGCAGCAATAAGCAGCAGCACCGGGGCGACACTGACGAGCACGCAGAACGAAAAGACGAGATCAAACGTACGCTTCAGAATCACATAAAGGGATGATTCCGCCGGGTTCGGCTGCAGGTCGAGCATTAGAAAATCGCCCAAGTGAAAAACCCTCTGGCGCATTGGTATTCCCTCTCCTACGTCGAGTACCAATCGCACCGGAGCGCATAGCGGCGCAAGTTGCGCCCTCAATCTTGGCAAATCGGCAAGCGACGCAGCAGGGATGGCGATTATTACGTCATCAAAACCATTGCCAATCGCTAAGTCTTCTACGTCGCAGAGTTCGTACACCGGATGGTCTAGCACTGCGCAAGACTGGCCGGGTAGCCTGATGTGCCCTTTGATTCCACACGGTGCCACTCCTCCGAATCGGAGTGATTCCGCGACTCGAACGGCAAACTCATCTGCACCGACGATGAGCAGTTGAATTGCCGCCTTCTCGTGCAGTCGGCTGTTGCCCCAGTACCAGCGGAAGATTTTTTGAAGTGTAAAGCTGCACGAGATAAGATTCACGGCGCTGATCCAGATGAATACTCGCGAAAAAGTCGAATCACGATAAAAGAAAGTGATCGCCAATACTGCAGCATAGGTTGTAAAACAGGAAAGAAGTATCCGGTGATTTTTCCCTTGGACTACAAGGATTTGCTCCAAAGATGTGAGTTCGTAATGTTCTGCAATCACAGCCCACAAGACAGTCGTCAGCAACAGCAGGCCGACATACGGAGACGAGTCTGCGTCACTTGAATAATGTGGGATCAGGTGAGTTCCGAACCGAAGGTATCCCGCAACGGCGAAGGATGCCAGCGGAAGCAAGAAGACGGCAACGGTTACAAACATCTGGGCGCGTTTGAGTCTGCCGCGGATCATAGCGATTGCCCGGAGTCCTGCAGCTCTCCCAATTTTTCAGATAGAAATCGTGCGAAATTCTCTTTGAAATGGGTTTCGCCAAATCGTTCTGCTTGTTGCTTGATGAAAAGCGGCGTGAAGCGGTATTCCACCGCGTCAAAGGTGCGGATGGCATCGATCAATGAGTCCGGAGTCTGTTCGCGAAACAGAATGCCACAGGAAGTTTCCACAGGAGCCGGAGCATCCGGATAAACACCCTTGACCGTTTCCGTCGCTCCTCCCCTGCCGAACGCGATTACAGGCCGGCCAAACGACAGCGCTTCCACGGGCACAATTCCGAAATCTTCCTCCCCCGGAAAAAGCAGCGCGCGGCAGTGAGCGTATTGCTCATGCAGGTCCGCATCAGAAAGAGCCCCGAAAAAATGGATTGTCGGTCCTGCAAGTCGGCGCAAGCGCTTAAACTGTTCCCCCTCCCCTACGATGTGCAGACGCTGCCCAAGACGATTGCAGGCCGCGATGGCGAGGTCCACTCGCTTGTAGTCTACAAGTTGCCCGGCGACCAGGTAGTAGTCCTCGATCCGGTCGGCCAGATAACCCGCTTGGACCTTCACTGGCGGGTAGATTACGGTCGAGTCTCTTCGATACTGCTTGCGGATTCGCGCCGCAACGTTCTGCGAATTCGCCACGAAATGATCGACGCGCTGTGCGGATGCCGTGTCCCACATTCGCAGATAATGCGCCGCGATCGAAAAAACAGGCCTCGATATTTTCCCGATGCTCGTGCCTTCCCGATATCCATGATAAAAGTCCCATAGATAGCGCATCGGTGAGTGGCAATAGCAGATGTGACAGGTTCTCGAGTTTGTCAGAACTCCCTTCGCCGGGCCAGATTCGGAACTGATAACCAGCTCGTATCCTCTTAGGTCAAATTGTTCCAGGGCGAACGGGTACAAAGGAAGCATTTGGCGATGCCACCGTCGATTGCCTGGTATTTTTTGTAGGAACGATGTCTTGATCGACCGCCCCCGTAGTGTGGGAGACAGCCTCGCGTGATCCACGACTAGAGAAAAGATATCAGCGCTCGGGAACATGTCAGCGATGGATTCCACAACACGCTCCCCTCCACGTCGGTTGACAAACCAGTAGTGCACGATCGCGATCCTGGTCTTCTGCAAGTCGATCGCGCGGTTGATTCGCGGTTTCGGCAAGAGCTCGGGCTCTTCTTGTTTTAGGCTGACTTTCATTTGATGAGTCGCGAACCGCGCGCTTTCCTTAAAATGTATCGGTGATAGGCAGTACCGGGGCTCAACTCGCCGAGAATCTCCAGCCCTGCGCGCCGCACACAATCTTCAATTTCTTCGGGGCTCCGGCGGATTCGCCGTATGCCGCTGCGCCAGAATCGTGGGAGGACAAAATCAGGCAGATTGGTTTTTAAATTGTAGAGAGTGTTCTGTTCGCGGGTATCGAACTGCAGATACGCAACACCATTCTCTTCCAAAAGAATGCTGACGACATGGAGATAACCTTCGATAACGCGGAAATCCGAGATGTGCTGGAGTACAAGCAACGAATAAACGAAATCGATCTTGCCCGCGTAGCCTCCCGCCTTCTGTAGTAAATCTTCCGGGCCTGAAACCGCGGCAAGGGCCACATTCCTGATGCCGTTGTCGACCGCAAAAGCACGCGCGCGGCGAACCATTCCTTCCGCGATATCGACACCCACTGCTTCCTGGAAATGGTGAGCGATTGGGAAGAGCAGCCGTCCAATTCCGCAGCCCAGTTCCAGCGCCGTGAAAGTGCGCAGGGATTGCGCCTTAATCAGCTTTAGAAGTTCCAACTCTACCGTGCGCCTCCCACTATTCCAGAACTCCTGGGCATCCGCAGTTTTAAGGGTCGTCAGGATATACCTGTAGGGATCTTCGGCGGCGAATCTTTCCCACGTCCCGCTTAGCGAGTTAGCTGCACGATGATGTTCTTTCATGCCCATGCCTCCGAATCCGCTAGCGGACCTAACGCCAGTCGCCCTTCCGTGGCCTTGAACTAAAACGAGTCCGGCACAGCTATTCAGGACCGCGCAAGAATTCTTCGGTATAGTTCGACATGCTTCCGAATAAATTCCTGCCACGAAAACAGTTTGGCTCTCTCCAATCCTTTCGTTCGCAACCACGCACGCAAATCGCTCGAATCGATGAGTTTTGCGACCGTTCCAGCGAGGTCATCAGGAGACGCGGGGTCAAAGTAAGCTGCCGCATCGCCTGCAACTTCAGGCAGGCTGGCCGCCTTCGAGCACACGACCGGAGTGCCACAAGCCATGGCTTCCAGGACCGGCAGACCAAACCCTTCAACCTTTGAAGGCATCACCAGAAGTTCAGCTGCCGCGTAAATCTTCGGCAAAATGCTCTGAGATACTTGCGGGAGGATTAAGACTTTGTCGCTGATTCCCAGCCGCCCGCACTCTTCGACAATCGTGCGTTTCCATCGAACATCGTCTCCAATTATCACCAGTGCGTGGGCGACTCTGTTTTGGGCATGGAGATTTGCAAAAGCGCGCAACAGGGTTACAACATTCTTGTGGGGCTTCAAATTCCCCACATAGAGAAGATATGGCCGGGAGATGCCCAGCCCTTCAACGGCTAATCTTGATTCGCCGGTATCGCTCGCCAAATGGAACCGCTCACTCACCCCACAATGAATTACCGTGATCTTCGTGTCTTCCACGCCAAGCTCCTTCATGATCTGGGCCTTGGAATAGTTCGACACCGTAATGATGTGATCGGCCATTTGCACCGCACACTTCAACATTGGTCTGGCATAGAGAGAGGACTTCAAACCGCGCCGGTAATCGGGGCAAGTGATGTGGATAATATCCATAATTGAAACGATAAGCGGTCCGCGGTGTAACAGGGGGACGTTGTAGTGAGGCACGTGCAGCAACCGGCAGTTTCTGACTACGCGAGGAACCGCGAATTGCTCCCACATGCTGTAGATTGGCAAATCAATAACCGTCATTTTGGAGCACCACGGTTTGACGCGAAGTGCGTCTTGGTCCCGAACAATTGCGTGTAATTCCAAGCCGCCGGCATGCTGCTGAAAGCCCCGGAGAAGATTTTCAATATAGGTTCCAATTCCCCCGATCATCCATCGGGCGTCGATCGTCACGGTTCTAGCTATGTCTGAAAAGCGCCCTGTGAATTCCAAAGCTCTTACCTCACAAATGTCGTTACAAAGTGAACGGATATTCAAGTCGCCCCGCCGCTTCAGGTGCTCGGAGTGTGAAGGATCGAAACACCGCCGACATCCCTGCTTCTCTAACCAGGATGGCCCAAGCAACTCCAATCGACCCGAACGATCGGCCAAGTAGCAAATCCAGAATCACCGCTGCAATTGCCGTTGTCGCAAACAGCCACATAAGGACTGACTTGCTGCCAGTTGCGACGGCGATATTCGTGTAGATCGAATTCAAGAAAATAAACGGGGTTGCCAATGCCATCACGGAGGCCAAGGAGCCGCTTCGATGGTAGGCGGAACCATAGAGCAAGACTGTCAACTTTGGGGCCATCCAAAACGCGACGATCGCGCAAGGGGTGAGACCAAGGACAACCAGGCGGACCCAGCTTGTCGCATAGCGATTTAGGCTGTCCTTGGACCCAGATCGGCGTACCATTTCGGGCAGAACGAGACTGCCAAATAGCCAAGAAGCCACATACACCATGGCGAGGACGGCATTCGCCGCTGAAAAATCGCCTAACTCAGTGGAAGACACGAGCAGCGCGAGGACGATTGTGTCGGCGCGAAGGATCAGGTTGGCGAGGCCATAGGTGATTCCAAGGGGCGTAGATTTTCTGAGGTATTTCAAAAAGTAGCTCGATTGTTTTGGCAAACTCGCTTGAATCCCGAGCCTCTTTGAAATTACGACCATCGCTGCAAATTCCAGTAGCTGGCCAGTGCATAAGCCACAAAGGAGCGCGTAGATTCCCGATCCGCTCGCATAGACCTTCCAGATCCAGCACAGCAGCAACAGACTTTGGATAGCCTGTGTCCCGCCGATCAGACTTGCCTTCGCAGACACTTTCAGGACGGCCATCTGCAATTGTGAGTACGACTGCAGTACGGTTCGCATGGTGATCCACGCGGCAATCGCCCAAACGAAACCCGAGCTCTTCAGTGACAATGCAATCGCTGCCAGGAAAACCACCGCCGCCAGGATCAGTACTGTCTTGCACAGGTACAATTCACCGAGGATTCGATCGCATGCACCACGATTCTCACTAAGTTCCGTAATCGCACAGATTTGCAGCCCGTTGTCGGCAAACATGATTGTTACGGTCACCACCGCCAGGCACCCCGCGTAGGTCCCCAGCGTTGCTACGCCGTACACGCGGGCGATCAGCAACGCAGCGGCAAAATTAGCGATACGCACGGCCGCTTCTCCCCCGATAACACTCACGAGCTGTCTTAAGACCGTTTGCATAAGTATCAAATTCTGCGATTCCGTCGCGTGTTTCCTGTCACCGTCTGCGATCCCCCAGGTCTTACGTGCTCAATAGCGATCGTAGTTGCGCCGACGTAGAGTGATCTCTGCTTGCCCAGGCGACTGCGAGAACAAGCAATGTCTCGAATTTTATCGACGCCGCGGCTTGTGTCCCGGCAAGGTATACGAGAAAACAGACCCACACGAAGCAAATTCCCGTAGCATAGTTAAGGAATTGCTGTTTGTTCTTCCCGGTGGCCTGAATTAATCCCTCGCACCAACCGACTGCTAATCCCCACAAAAAGCCTGCCGCGATCGCTCCGAGATATCCGAAGTTGATGTAGCCCTCCCCCATCACCGTAAGTCGTAGCCCCCCAGTTTCCCCTGTCTCATCTAGCCCAATCATCCTTGTGGTGATCGCACGGAGGCTGTGGCTGCTGCTCCAGTCACTCGCGATGCTGGGCAGCGGAATCAGCGCTTGAGCAAACGTAATCCCGTTGAGGGATTGACCATCCAGTAACGAGAGCGTCCACCCCAGATCACGAACTTCCGGCAGTGCCGTGCTTGAAACTGCGACGATCTGCGATGGGCTGACGTCAGTGGAAAATACTCCAAGCAGGAAAATACACTGGGAAAGAATGTAGATGACACCAACGTAGGCCAATCCCTTGCGTGTGAGGCGATATATGTTCCCGCGCTCGATTCCGAGCAGAATCAGAAACGTCAACAGCACGGCAAGCAAGTTTGCGCGCCGAAGCGGCAAAAGCAGAGCCACCCAGCCAACGAAAGCCGGCACAATCCGAAATACTCGGGGATGTTTCACCGCCCCAAAAAAGACGATTGGCAGTGAGACTGTGAGTAAGTCCATCGCGCGATTCACCACCCACTCGTCTTTTGGCGTTCCACCCAGAATGTCGCTCGTGACATATCTCATGAATGGCCACTTGGCCGGTTCGGAGAGAAACTCCATGGCCCCCAGCTTCCAATAAGCGAAAAACATGAGCGCGGAACCGATGAGCAGAAGCGCGCGGAAAATCCTCTCCGCCACATGAAAGTCGATTTCCTTAGGAAAGCCCCGGAGAACGTTCGAACGGTTCATTCCACTCTTTAACGAGTATCCTACGGCACCCGCGAAGAGGCCGATGCTGTTGATGAGCATGGAGGTCGCGTAGAAATTGCCCGGATTGGACCGAATGGAAGTGTGTGCGGTGGTGAGATCCGCGAGCGTGTAACCCACTAATATGTGAGCAACTGCGAGTGAAAAAAAGAGTACGCAAAGTGTCTTGGTGGTCGCAAGTTTGGCGGACGCAGCTTTTCGAACGATGTAGAGTGTTCCGCCCAAGAGAAAGAAGCTGATACCGACCAGTATCGGTGGACTGCCGTGTTCCGCAACCCCGAGGAGGGCAGCCAATATCAACGCGAGCAAGCAGAACGCGAATGTCACCGAATGGGCTCCTCCCTGCTTAAATCGCCACTTCCACGTGACCGTGACCGCGAGTGTTGGCAGGCAATTCTCTGCTATTGCTTGGTCTCTACCGGCGTCGCCCCACCAGCAAAACGGGCGACAAACTTTTTCGCGCGCGACAACGCAGTCGTGTGCTGTTGGACCACGTATTGCATCTGTGGCTGCACACTACGAACCATATTCAGGACCAGGATTTTTCCGGGATCTTCAGGATCGATATTCGCCCAATTGTCCCGGCCCAGGACCCAGCAAACCCCAAGCATAAAGCCGGCAAGCGTGCCCAAGCCGATCAGCAACACTCGAGGTGGAAACACTTTTTTCTCTGGAATGTCGGGAGGATCCAGGACCTTCACGCTGGGCACTTCTTTGGCTTCTTGAACCTTCGCTAACTCATATTGCTGCGTAAGAGTTTCAAAGATGGCTTCTTCCACTTTTGTTCTTCGGAAAAGGTCCGCGTAGGTCACACCCAGAAGTGGGAGCTTTCTGATATTCGGATACAGCTCTGCGTCTTTTGTTCCGTCCGCGCCCCCTACATCGGAACCTGGCTTCCCGCCAAGCTTCTGAATCTGTCGTTTCAATTCATTAACGCGCGCCTGCGCTGTTCTCACGCGTACGTTATAGTCCGTATAAATCTGCCGAAGTCCCTGTAACTCCGTTTCCGTGGCGATTAACTCCCCTTCCAAAGCCGCCGCAGCTTCCACCATGGCTTTGCCTTGTTCCTTGATGTCGATGGCGGCGTTATTGCTCGCAAATTGACTGAAATCTTTCTCCGCTGTCTCCAGTTCTGTTTTTACCTGCTCGATTCTTTCCTCAAGGAACATACGCTCCCGATGAGCCGACGAAGTGTTCAATTGCGTCACAACTTTATTCAACTCGACGATATATTCCTGCGCCAGTTCACTGGCCCGTCTCGGGTCGTGATCCGTCACATGAATCGTTAACACCCCACTCTTGCGGTCAATTGCGATATCCGTTCGCCGCGTCAGTTCCTTCCTGGCATCCACCCAGCGCTTTTGTCCATAGACTTGCCGCAACTCGAATTTTTCAATCAAGTCGTCTTGAACAGTGCGGCTCAACAGCACGGTCGCGAATAAGTCGGCGGATGTCTTCAAGCCAAGAAGATCGCCACCGAGAGATCCAAGGTTGGCGCCCACCTTTCCCGCAAGTGTCGCCAGCATGGCGAGTCCTTGCCCTTGCGGAGGATCAGGAGGCATCAGTCGCGTGGTTGACTCAAACATTGTCGGAATCAGGAGGGCGATCAGCAGCGTGAAGACAAATGCTCCGGCGGCAAATCTTATGAGGATACTTCGCGAGTCCCACAGCCGCCCGATCCGAGCTATCCGCTTGCCCCGACTTTCGCGCTCATCCTGCTTCAACCGGCGATCGAGCAGTTCTTCAACTTCCACTACCCGCAGAACTTCTGGAGCAGTTTTTGGCACGCTCGAACTCATCGCACAGACTCCACGACATTTGAAACTGACGTTGCCGGGGAGTTGAATACGGAAGTGGACTCGCGCTTTCCCCATTGCGGCAGAAAGCCAATCTCAATCGAGGCAGTAACGTTGTTTCGAGAACCGGCAAACAGAAGCGGAAACGACGAAATGTGTTCGAACTGCAGAAGACTCTTCAGATAGACGCCAGAACGGGAAGTGTAGGAATAGGTTGTTTGAAAATCCTGCCACTTCCCTCCGCCTGGAACGAAATCCGACAGCACGCGACTTTGCTTCCACGAAAAATCAAGGTTCTGCCGCGGGGATATCCAAAAGCGAGTCCAGGCTTGCAACGTCACACCTTCGCGGCCGACAGCATTTCCCATTAGATTTCCGTTGTTGGTGTAGCCGCCGGTGTAGTCGAGATTCCAGTAATTCAGATTGCCGTGATTCTGGAAAGTTGCGCGGCCGGGTGTCGTTGAACTTGTCCACTCGAAGTGCAGGTCCCATTTCGGTAGCAGCGGCAGACGCGGTAGGTAGATGCCCGGACGGAGCACGTCTTTGGTTAGGTTTTGGAGAGGAATTGGATCGTCATCGTCCTCCAGTTCCCCGTAGAATGTTACCCAATCGTGCGCTCCTGGAACACGCCAGGTCCATTCGACGGCCGTTCGTGAATCACCCGGGACGCTATTTTCCGTGGTGTCAACTCGTCCGAAAACACTCGAGAAAAACCTGGAAGACGTGAGTGGGTGACCTGTACCTCCAATGAGAGTTGTCCGCGCATAAGCAAATTCAAGCGACCGAAACGGCTTAAAGCTGATCTTGTGCCCGTAAATCCACGGCTGTGAGGCACCAATGTGTCCGTTGATGCGCCCATATATCTGCTCCCAGCTGAATGGCCCCAGTATCTTCGAGAGCACGGGAATCTCCACCGGTCCGTCGGGGGTAATTCGGAGCATGGGGAACGAGGCGGCATTGTTGCTCAGAAGCAGCGACCCGCCCGCGCCAGGCCCCCAGGAAAGACTTTGATTCCCGAAGGAAATCTGCCATCCATGGAGATTGATTCCTGCATAAGCGTCCATTAATTGAAATTGATTGATCGGAGAAAATAAAGCGTCGGTGGGAAGTGGAACCTTGTCTCGATTCGAAATGAGTTGGAGTTCCGTGGCCGACAGAACGGGCGCGGATGGTGAATGTTGATACTCTCCGCTTACATAGAAGAACAGGCTGCCGTATGTTGCGCTGGCGGCGCCTCCAGCGACTAAGTTTGTTCCCCGGCGAAACGGCCTCCCAAAATCGTACGCGTAGGTCTCGCCAAAGTGATATCCATCGTTGAGGAGCGTTCCACTTGCGCTAAGAACTCGTGTATAGATCGCTTCAACTTCGGCTGATCTGTTCACTCCAGCAAGTGTTTCTTCTTCCCGCGCGAATTCACGACGAAGCGCAACTACGAGAGCTCGAACTTGAGAATCAATCCGTGGACTGTTAGGTGAAGTGCTACCGAGCGCTTCATTCACGTCAGTAAGAAGATGCGCACACTGCTCTCGCGACCACGGCCGTGCGCCTTGGAAGCCGGTACTTAGGTAACCAAGTGCTGCAAGGCGGTCAAACGCGGCGTACACCCAGCTATCCAAAGGCACATAGGTCGAGCCGGGATAATCCGTAGGCCCCGATTCGTTATCGTGAATCAACCCGCCGATCGGACTCCATGCAGAACCTCCAAGATCAAGGCGATGATTTCTTCGGTACACATATTCCGACACAAGCCACCCGATTCCACTCCCGATCAGCACATCGGAGGGAAAATGCTGCTTGCTTCCTACGCTGGCAATACTGACCGTCGCGGCCAATCCGTAGGCAAGGAGTTTCGTCATGGGACCTGGATACTCATGCGCCAGAATGCCGGCCGCTGCCCAAGCCGCTCCGGCGTGGCTCGAAGGAAACGACGTGCCGCCCTGAAAAAAGATCCCCTGGCCATTTCCTTGATCTGGCCGCTCGCGGCCGGCAACAAATTTCACACCCTGCGTTACGATCAGACTGTCTATAACCGCTTCACCGGCAAGCAAGCCGGTCTCCCGCTGATGGCCGTCATGCGTACGCAAGCTCCAGACATACAGGCCGCCTGAAGCCACGCCCAACGCAGCCAAGCTCCCGTTCCGCATGTTTTGAAACAGATTCAGAGTACTCGGGCTATTCGAAAGACCATGGCTGAAGTTCGCATCCGTTAAGATCATTCCTGTTGTGAGTCCTGCGACGGGTACGAGCCACTCAGCGTCGGAGGGTTTGATCCGAAAAGGACTTGTCCAAATCTCTTTCTGATCAGTAAGGATTCTTCCAGTCGTGGACCCCACTTCTGCTGTCCTGTTCAGAAGCCAATCCTGATCATGCTTGGGAACGAGCTGCTGCTGATTTGGCTGCGGCGTTTCAATCGACGAGGATGTGGAATAATCGGGGGCATCACCTGCGAATGCCTGTTGCGGGCGCGCCAAGAGAGTCCTCCCGGCACCCGTCATTACGCATGCCATCATCAAGAAGCGCGTCACTGTCTTTCCTCTCTTCATCCTTCGATCGCAGTTCCTACGGCTTCAAATACGCCACCGCAATAGCGACAGATGTGGCCACCTGTGCAGATTGAATCAGTGTCGTCCAATTACGACTGCCGATCCTTGGTGCTTTCTCCGGCACAACGACCGAATCGCCGGGCATCAAAACCGAATTCAACGGATCGCCTGACCACAATCCACTATTGTTCTTCGCAGCCAAGACCGAGCCGTTGGCACGAACGACGAATACCGCTTTCTTGTCGGCCAATTGGGTGAGTCCACCAGCCTGACTGAGATACCAATTGGCACTTCGCCCGGATACATAACCGACGGCAGTGGCATTGAAGACTTGCCCATTGACCAGCACGTAGTTCGCTTTCTTGGGAATTGTCACCACGTCGCCGGTTCGTAAGGGGGTGTTTGCGGCACCCTCTTCGAAAGACTTCAGATTGGGTGATGCTTGGATCACGACTCGGCCAACGGGCAAGTTCGTTTCCAATTGGGTCAGCGTTGTCTCTGTCTGGGCGATCGCTGTGAGTTTGGCGTTCTTCTGATCAGCGTCATTCTCCGGGAGCGCCTTCAACTGCATGGATTCCGCTTTTACTCTTGCGATTAATTCTTCACGCGACTTCATTTCCAGCTCGCGCACGTCGCGGCGAGTCAACACCGTTCCATAGGGATACGCCTGCGCCGTAAATCCTCCGGCCCTTTCCAACAAGGAGTTAAGGGAATCGCCCGGATGAAGTCCGTAAGTGCCGGGATGTTGCACTTCGCCACGAATGGTGACTGTCGCACCCAAATCATTCCAGCCAGGACTCTGACGGATGGTGAGCACGTCTCCGTTATAGAGCGGTGGGTTGTCGCTGGGTTGTCCATTCATAGCGGCGGATATGTTGATCGAAACGTTTTGCAAGGCCGCGCTGGAACTATCCTTGCCACCCTCGCGAGCGAGGACCGCTTTTTGCGAATCAGCACTACTCTTTAGACCTCCGGCAACACGGATGAGATCTTCAACGCGCATGTTGGAGGTGAGCGGGTATCGTCCGGGCTTGGCCACTTCGCCCTTAACGTAGACGGTCGGCGGATCCACCTTGGCTAAATTCCGGTGAATGATGATGCGGTCGTTCGTCTCGAGTAGAAGATTATCTTCGGGGTTTCCAGAAAGCGCCTCCTCCAGGTTCACGCTGAGAATTTTCATCTTGCCGTCGTTGCCGGTTCGGAAGAGTTGAGCGGAATCCAGGGCGGCGTCGGACGACACTCCTCCGGCAAGAAAGATGGCGTCTCGGATATGGGCCTGGCCAGAGGTGGGGTACACACCCGGAGAACGCACTTCTCCGCCAACCCACACCTGTGGCGCAGGTTCGAAATCGTACTTGCTGAAGATCCGAACGGTGTCGAGCGGCTTCAGTTTTGGGGCACTCGCGGGAGTCGAGAGCGCCGACGTCAAGTCAAAACTCTCCACTGTCGGTCGAAAATCTGGCGGATTCAGACGGATGATTTCCGCGTATTTTCCAGCGGGCTCCGGCAAGAGATCCCCATAGGAAGACACGAGATCAACTAGCGTCATTCCATCGTGGTAGGAATACCGGCCCGGCCGCAACACGTGACCTTGCAGATAGATCGTTCTGTCGTTGTAAGGTGCAATCGGAAAGATGTGTATTCTGTCGCCATCTTGCACTTGAAAGTTATTCAGTTTGGACGCAGTGGCCTCTGCGGCTTCCTCTGCGGAAAGGTCTACGCTGAACATGGTTCGGCTCTGATGTGCCACCAGTCGCTCTACCTCCATGTGCTCCAGTGAGGCAGCCGGCAGAATTCCTCCTGCGAGTTCCAGTGCTTCCTCCAATGTCGTTTTGCCTTGCAGTTCATAGATCGCAGGACGGCGGACCATCCCTTCAATCGTGATCTGCGCGCCAACGGATGGCACCAGCAGGGAGTCGCCGTTTTCCAGTCGCTTCTGATCGGTCACCACTCCTCGAAGCAACAGGTCATACGCATCGACTATCTCGATCAACTGTTTCCCCCTGTAGTGCTTGAGTAAGCGCAGCGACCCGCGTGATGTGATTCCCCCGGCGGCCACGAGCGCGTTTAGCGGTGTGGAAAGTGAACTGATGTCATAGGCCCCAGGTTCCATGACCTCTCCGACGACGTAGACGCGGATCGATCGCAAACGTGAAAGCGAAACGTCCGCGGAGACGTCACGATATTGCATGCGCAATGCTTGCTGGACTGACAACTGCACATCGCCAAGGGTCCTCCCGCTCACCAGCATTGGCCCTGCTTCGGGCAATGCGATGCGGCCTTCTCGGTCAACGACTCGAACCAGACGTTGGGATACTCCGCCCCACAGGTCGATGGACAGGCCGTCCCCGGGACCCACGACATAATCTGGCCCCACGGGCAAATCCATGGGAATTGTGTTCGATTCGCGATTCCCGCTGCTGAGAATGGAAATGCCGAAGCGCTCCGGCGTGCGTTCATTCGCTGACACTTGCACGTACATGTCATAAAGGGATGGGACATCAGCGTATGGGTTTGCTTTATGAACGATGACGTTTTGAATCGGCTCGCTGCGAATACCGCGTGATCTTGAACCTTCGAAATCACGCTCTTCTATAGAACCTGAGCCCCTTTTTTCGCTGTTCGACGCTGTAAGGGAGCCACTTTTTGGAGCGGCAAGATCTTCACTAGAAAGGCCCCTCACCGCATTCGCAAGCGTATCTCTATCCGGCGAGGAAGAAGACAGGCGTAGTGGATCTCTGCTGGCCAGTAACGCAAGTTGCATCGAATCAGTCGCATCACTCTTTCCAGCGCCTGTCAGCCCACTTCGCCCAGCATTTAGACCTGCTCTGAGCAGTGGCGAAACGGCCGCCGCAGGCGGTAAGCTATCTGGCACATCTTGCGGTTCGGGTTTCCGGCCAGCAGGTACGCCGACTTCTCCGTTCTGTTGTCGGGAACTACGAGGCGCCTTACAGTCTGAATCTCGATAGCGATCACACTCTCCGGTTTGTTTCGCCAGTTCTGGAGCGTTTCCCGTGGTCTGCGGTTTCAGAGCCTCAGCGTCTTCCTGCGATTCAATTTGTACCAGTCGGCGCGCGCGTTCCTTCAGAATCAGTTCTTCCTGCTTCCCTAGAGATGAATCCGGGTTTACGCTCGGCAACAGATACCCGTAACGCTGCAACAGTCGTGTTGCCGCGGATCGAAACACGACGTCCTGATTCAGTCGATCGAAAATCGCGTCATCCGTCAGATCCGAATCTTCGATCAATTGTCCGTTTGCCGTTGCCTCTTTTGCCACCTGGTGTTTTAGCTCGACAAGCAATCCAGGATCCTTTACCAGGACCTCCCGAATCTGGCCGGACGAAGCAGCGACTCGCTCGGCATTCTGTCTTTCGAGTTCATAGGCCGTGTTGCGTTGCAGCGTGAGCGTCGGGTTCTGACCGATCGATTCAGAAGTTTTCTGTTGCGCGAATGAGTTCGTGATGCAGCTCAGGCTGAGAAGCAATAAAAGGAAGAGTCTGCATCTCGATCGAATATTGGCTGCCATCGTTCCCGGACCGGGCATCTTCACAGCGCGCTCCTACTGGAAGGGTGCGCACTGCGGACCGCGTTGAGAATTCCATCAGTGGAAGCTTCAATATCGTCGGAATGAATATCGAAAGATGCCCAATAGCAAATCGTGCGATCCTTACGCGAGGCAATCGCCAGAATTCGCACCGCCGGATACTCGCGCAAGACAAGGTCGCAAATCGTCGGGCGATGTTCGGGCTCATCCAATCCAATGACAAGCAAGTCCGGGAGCGTCGCCTGCACCTGCGGCAGAATCTGCGTTTCATCGGAAACCTCGCCCACAATCTCAATGCCGGCCTGGTCGCTCAGAGTCGCCAGAACCACTTCCCGCATCAGTTTGGGACGGTTTGCCACCAGAATCCGCGTCACCTTTTCCATGAAGTTTCCCTCGCGCTACAAGTTTTAGCGGAGATCCTGTCACGAGAGCAGGTCCAATCCATGACAATCGGGGGTTCCAATTCGGACTAATGTGCTGGTACTCATTTGGACTAAGCATTGACGTCGGTTACAAATCGACTCCTCAACTGGATGCACGAAGATGACGTGGCATTGACTTCCCGGTGACAACTTGCCGCTTATGGACGTTTACGATGAAAGAGGACTGGCAGCTTCACTGCATTCTGCGGGGCCGTTAGTCAGTGATATTTGAGTGCGGTATATGGCGCTCCCATTGGGACTGCAATTCGAGCTAGGTTTCGCGTCGAAGAGGAACTTGGGATCAATTCTGGATAATGGATAGGACCTTATTTTGCCTCAATTTCCGACCGCATGAAATCGTACTCAAACAAACCGAGGACCCTGGTCAATGATTTTGAAATCAATCCCTGCAACACTTTTGCTGTTTCTGATATTTTTTGTCTTCTGCGCTTCGACTGGTCGCGCAGAAAACCCGCGGACTATCTCGATAACCGCGAGTCGCTTCATGTTCCAGCCCAGTGAAATTACCGTAAAAAAAGGCGAAGCGGTCACATTGGTCATCCAGTCGAAGGATGTGAGTCATGGATTGGTGATCGAAGAATTAGGTGTCCGGACCGAAGTGAAAAAGGACCAGTCGACCGAAGTGAAATTTAATCCCGAATCCGCTGGCACCTTCGAGGGTAAATGCGCCCACTTTTGCGGCAAGGGCCACGGTTCCATGACACTAATCGTTCACGTGGTGGAATGAGTGCCATCTTGCAGCGTGGGCTCCTCCGAATCTCTCTCGCTATCGGAGTGGCGCTTTCCGGCTGCCGGGCCACTCCTCCGGGTAATTGGGAAGTCTCGACGATGAACCGGATCAAGCACTCCATTTCTGTGCGGGGGGCCAGAATAACAAATCCACTGCCAGAAACTTCAGAGAATATCGAGAATGGCAAGGTCGCTTTCACTCACTATTGCGTGGCGTGCCATGGTCTTGATGGACAGAATACCGGTGTGCCATTCGCGGATCACATGTCTCCGCCGGTGCCATCTCTAAAGGCGAACAGCATACAATCCTACAAAGATGGTCAATTGAAATGGATTATCGAGAACGGTCTCGCGCCTTCTGGAATGCCGGCCTCGAAAGGAATCTTGACCGACAAAGAAATATGGTCCATCGTCGTCTATATTCGGCATCTGCCCCCGGCCGGGAGTTTGGGTGAACCGAAATTCTACTCGGGCGAATAGTTCAATCTCATCACAATCCTCTCGGTTTCTAGACCCGGTAGTGGAGCGAACACACGCAACGGCGGCAGATCGCATCGGTCGCGATATTTAACCTTTCGCGAAACAAGCGACCTGTTTCTCCATTGATAATCGATTCTAGCGTTCCCTCTCGCAGATTCCCGATTGCTGCGTGGAAGAAACACGGCCGCACCGTCCCATCCGTCTCAATAACCGCTGAGACCCACGGCGCGTTACAAACGGGAGATTCCCCTGCCTTCAATCCCAATTGAACTCGAAATTGACGCGCGATGCGGCGGAGCTTTTCTGGAGTCTCCGCGATGAAACCGCATTCTGACTCCCGGTTGCTCTCCTCGATCAGTGCTTCAATCTCTTTTTCCAAGGCCCCGACCTCAAGGAGTGAAAGTCCAATTTCCTCCTGGCGGCTAGAGGACCAGACAGCGGGCCTATTAAACGCCGTAGAAGTCAGATCCGCGGCTAGAAAGGAAATCCCGTTAAGCGTAAGACACCGCGCCGCTCGAATGGTTTCCCGAAGGGATAGGTGATTTGCTTTTTGAACCGTGGTGCGCGCCGTAATCCTCATGTCCGGGCGGTGCTCTCGCACTGCGTTCACTCCGGTTTGAAGTAAGGCGAAAGCACCTGTTACACGACGAATCTGGTCGTGAATTTCTGGTGGGCCATCCAACGAAACAATCACGTCATCAAAGCTGTCGCTAACCTCCGCTGCGCACTTTTTCAACAGGAGACCGGTGGTCAACAACGTGAGTCGAATATTCTCTGAACGCAGAATTCCGCATAACTCTGGCAGTTCCTGGTTCATCAGCGGCTCGCCACCGGAAAAAACCACCCAGCGGACTCCCAGCCGGCGTATCGAGTCAAGATGCGGTTGCAGATCGACGGTGCGAAAGGATTTCCCTTCCTTGGTTTTCCAGATGTCGCACATGATGCACCGGCAATTGCAGGAGCCGTGCGCATGGACCACCAGCACCGGCAGCTCGTCAATCAAGTCCATGTCGTGGTGCTGACCTGCTACGACCGAGGTTCGCTGGGTGCTAATTTCCAACGCTCACCTGCTTCCCGCCGAGTCGAATCTCACCGGGAATATGAGTTTTCGTTTGCTGGAACAACCATTCGATTGAGGCACGAATCCATCGCACAGTTCCTTCCACCGTGAGCGGTTGCAGCCCGGCGATTGACTCAGCAGGCAAACGAGCGAGCATCGCCGTCGATGCCAGTTGGACGCGGCCACCTATCAGCACCAGCTCAATATCTCGATAGGTGACTTCCGAGAGTCTGTCAGCGGGAGTCTGTCCCGTGTCTCGCACCGCAACGAAGTCGGCCAGGGCGCCGATTCGAATGCTCCCCTCTCCATTTGGGAGGCGGAGTAGTCCGGACGGCTTAACCGTCGCTGAGCTGTAGAGTTCGGCTGCTCGCAAGTCCGAGACTTCATGGGCGAACCGAAGTTCATCCAGAAAATCTCCCACAGCAGTAAGCGGCGAATCGCTGCCAATGGCTACTCTTGAAACAGCACGAATGTCGACCGCCGACAGCGTTTTTCCAAATAGAAAGTTGTTGGAACTTGGGCACCAGACGAGCCCGGCACCTGAGTTACACAACAGCTCAATACCTCTTTTTCCGAGTGCAAGCCCATGAATTAGGACCGTTTCTTCGTCAAGAGCTCCGACGCGATGCAACTCAATAATCTCGTCCGCGCTTTCTTCATCCACACCTTCTGCCAAGTGCACCAGGAACGGTTGGCCTTTCGGAGTGTTCCGTTTCTTCTCGGCGACTTCGGCATCCAATGCCAGCGAATGAGCCCAGCCGTAGTCACGGAGCACTCGAACGACAAACTCCTTCTCAAACACTGCCGCTTCGAAGGGATTGTGGTGACATACCGTCGTAACACCGCAAAGCAGGTTGCGAATTCCACCCCACCACAGACGAACCTCACGCGGCACACACCGAAGTTCCAAAACTGGCGAGGCGGTGGGGTGGTAAATGTCCTCTACCCACTCCCTGAAATTCTTGTAGCCGCCTTTCCCCAACCGGGGAAATAAAGCGAATTCTAGGTGATCGTGGGCATTTACCAACCCTGGGAGCAATAGAAAACCCTTAAGGTCAATGCCTTTCCTGCGATCATCCGTAGACCTCCCGATCCCGCAATCTGTCCGCATGGACCGGATGCGAGCATTGGCGATTTCAATATCTTGCACGATGCTAGTCTCCGGACCCAACGAAGCCGTCGCACCCAGGATGGAGTTCACCATGCCGCGCGCGTTTTCGCGATGACTGGATTTAGAAGCTATTCCTTTCCTACAGGCTTGAATTAGGTAGATCGCCGGAAATTGTTTAACCTCCTCGAAGTATGCCCCTTTTCCAGCGGCACAAAAAATCTCTCGTTCGGCCTCACCGAAGCTCGGTTGCAAGCACACATCGACGAAGAGGCCGCTGCGCTCGCACAATGCGATTACCTCTTCAAGGGATCTTGAATACGTTCGAATCTCCCGATACTCCGCATCGACTTGTATGCCTCGGCGCCAACCCAATCGAGCTGTGGTCTCGGGATGTAAATCCGTCAGAAAAACGTTTCCGTTTGGCCTCAACACAGTGCTGAGCTTGGCAACAACTGCCGGGGCATCCTCGATGTAACTTAACAGGAAGTTACTTAGGATCAGATCGGCAGAGGAGGACTCCAAGCAGGCGATCGCACAATCTGCCTGCACATATTGGGCGCGAGGGCCCAACTTTCGTTGCGCAACGCCCAGCATTTCGAGTGAAGCGTCGATCCCCAGCAAGCTTTTCGGCTGCATATTCGCAATTACTTCAAGCCATCGGCCCGTACCACAACCCAGATCGACCACATCCAGGTTAGACACTGACGGTAGAAGTGGCTCAAGAAATCGCTTTTCCAAAGAAAGCATTGGATTGGGATCATGATCGTAACGGCTCGCCCACACACGATACCCGTCGGCTGGAGAGAGGTAAATTGTAGAGGCATTTCCAGACACGATTTCGCCTGACAGTGCTACAGGCTCTCCTGTTTTGGTTTTCGTAGTGCAATAAATTTCTGGGCCCACCGCAATTCCTTCGGAAATGCATAGATACGGGCCGCATAGCGCCAGGAGCTCAGCGTACGCAACAATGTGCGGCTCCAACGCGGTGCCCGGATATCCTGCACCGTTGGCCAGCGGGAATTGATGACCACCTCAAAATTGTTGATCAGTTTCTTCGTTTTGCGTTTTAGCCAAGGGGTATTGGGATCGATGCGCAGTGTGAAATCCATCCAGCGCTTCGTGGCCCACTCTTCCGGCGACGAGGGAAACGAAACCTGCCCGTCGATGTTCCCGTACATCGCCGTCCGTTGCGGTACCGGCGTGTAGTGATAAATGATGATTTCCGATTGTTTATTGATCGTCTTGATCTTGCGGATGAACTGCAGCGTCTCCCGCGTATCGCGCTCAGGATCGCGCGGATTTCCAATTACAAAGGAGAACTCTGGAATAATGCCGAAATCGCGAATTCGCTGCGCCACCGCAAGTGTCTGCTCCGTAGTAATGTCCTTTTGCATTTCCTTCAGAACCCAATCGGAACCGGACTCCGCTCCAAAAAAGATCATCGTGCAGCCGGCCCGTTGCAGCGCCTCGATCGTAGCGTTCGAATACCTGTTGAACGTGTCAATGCGTGCCTCGCACCACCAGCGTAGGCCGAGCGGCGCCATTCGTTCGGCAAGTTCAACGGCGTGGCTTTCTTTAAGAAAGAAATTCATATCATAGAACTGGACGGAATCTGTTCCGTAATTTGCCTTCAGATGCCGCAGGATTGCTGCTGTTCGAACAGGGCTTTCCACCAGTTCGCGAGTACCGTACGCCGCATGAACACCGCAGAAACTGCAGCGAAATGGGCAACCAATACTTGCGTGATGTGCCGCCGTTCGTTTGCCGAAAAAAGACGGTCGCAAATACTTTTCGACGGGAACGCGCGGGAACGGCGACCACGGGAACGCGTCCGGTCCCTTCATTAGTCGTTCGGGGTTATGCCGGTGTAAACCGAACGCATCCTTGTAGGACAAACCCTGAATGCCCTCTATCAACCGCTTCCCTCGTATCGCCTCGATCAACTCGAGCAGCGTATCTTCTCCCTGTCCACGCACCACGTAATCGACATAGCGCGCATTCAACGCCGCGTCGCAGTAAATCGATGGGAAATACCCGCCCCAGACAATCGGCAATTTCGGCCAGCGGCTCCGCACTTCGCGGCAGGTAGCCATCGCTGCCACCATTTGCGGGCCCGGCATCACGCTTACGCCAAGTAATTCAACCTTGTGAAGCTGGAGGTATTCTAAAATCGTCGCAGTCGGGTTTTCGTCTACATTCCCGTCTACAATCTGATACTCTTCTCGCCCCTCTAATACCGCCGCAAGCGCCATCACCGATAGAGGAAATCTGCGGTTTCGTGGTTTCGTTGCCCTGGGATTAAGAAGAATGATCATTGTTCCTTCACCCGAGCCGTGTAAATATGAAATCGGGATGGCTCACGCCGCTGGCGCAGCTTTGCCAGCCACGGCCTCATGGCCCACTGAAAGCCATACCAGACCCGGTGAGTTCTCCATTCGATGCCAAACTTTTTCTCCATCGCAATCAACCGCTCTCTGGTTAAGAAATCGCAACTCATGATTCCGTCTGATTTAAACCCAAATTTCTCCTGGAAATACTCTTGTCGCTCAATAACCATCTTTCTGCCGCTTTCCTCTGAATCATACGTGGGTGTATCGCAGATGATGATCGTTCCCCCCGAACGCAAACAACGAATTGCTTCCGCAAGCGTAGATTCGTATCTTTCCGAGTAATGGAACGATGCACTGAAAATGGCGCAGTCAAACTGCCCGTCGGCAAACGGTAGATTATCGAGTTCCGCTTGAAACCGCGGGAAGAACTCCGGCAGCACCGATCGGTAGTGCTGCGCAGCGCCAAGTCCATCCCACTTGTTAGTAATCAAGTCGACCGCGATCGCCTTGTGTCCCAGACATGCCAGCCGGTACGACAGCCACCCATTCCCCGCGCCCAAGTCCAAGATCGAAAGCGACGAACCGACTGCGTCATTTAGTTTCTTCAGTACATTGCGCGCGATATATCGGTACGTTCGCGCTCGGATCCTCCACTGCCATGAATTTCGTTCGGTAAGGTCTGCATACGGCAATGCAAGATAGAACTCTGCTCTGTCGCTGCCGCGGCCCTCAACTTTACGCACTTCCTCGTATTCCCTCTTGAACTTGGCAAAATACCGTTGTCGATCAAAGGGAAGTGCACTCCAGATTCCTTCCTCCAAGCGCATCTGAAACGAACAAATCTCGCATGGGAAGGCCGCCAGATCCCGCGCGAGAGCATCATGAGGAACGGCGCCAACGGCGTTTCTGCAGACAGGGCATTGCAATCCGATCACTGGATACCTCTGGCGCACCTGGCGGACATCAGTCCCAGGCCTCGGAGCACGATCCCGAGTCGCGGCTTGGCTCACAGACTGCATCGCACAAACTCCAATAAAACGTGGTCTCCAGCATCACGAAGACCCGGCCATGCGGAAAACCATCGGTCCATTTTCTGCAGCCAAACGACTGCTCCATCATGATTTTGCGCCCAGGGTTCAACGTAGGACGGTGGGACAAACAGGCCAATAGCTTTTCGTGATTCCAGACGGAACCAGGGAGCAAATGCTTGCCGAATGCTCCGAACCGCGGGATAAGAGACTTCCATCGTCAAACCGCCAAGTCGGGCGGTGGCCTTTCCTGAGAATCGCCGAAAGGCCTTTCTTATTTGCCCGTGCGAAAGAAACCAGACCAGTTCCGTGACACACAAACGGCTCCACAAACAGACAACGACTCGCCCACCTGGCTTGACCAATTGCGACAGGCTGCTTGCAACGGGCTGTAGATCCGCTAGACAGTTCAACCCGGAAAAATTTGAAAACGCGCCATCAAAAAGGCCCTGTCCCATCAATGGGCTCAGGTCTTCATTTGCCAATTGGCGGTACTCAACCTTTCCTGCTCCGGGTTCCAGTTCTTTGCGAGCCTTGGCAATCTCAATCATCACGGCTGATGCATCGCACGCAAATACGGAAACTCCCCTTTGTGCAAGAAACCTTGCATCCTCGCCAGTGCCGCAATTCAGTTCCAGAATCCGTTCACCAGGATGAAACGCTGTCTGTAACCGCTCCCATACCTGATTCCGTTGGGCTCGACCGATTACACTCCGTGTGAACAAGTCGTCGTATGTGCTGGCAACGATGTCAAAAACCGCTTTAGAAGTTGACATGCTGAGACTGTGCGGCTCACTCATGCCGGCACCCCGCTTGCATTCGAATACAAGTTGTTGCGTAGCATGTTCACTTCTTCCTGCAACTCCTGCTCAGCGACTTGACCTTGTTCGGCCCGCTGCATTCGCGCGAGCTTTACCTCGTTTTGCAACAGCCGGTCCGCAAATTCATAGAATTGGGACGTGTGACGACCCTGAACGACCAGTTCCCTGTCTGAAGAAAGATGCCAGGGCTTGACCTGCACCAGCGAATTGGCGATTCGCTCATAATAGACCGTCCCCTTGATGGGGTAGGACACTGTTGTGAAGAAAATATCTGGATCTGTCCTTTTCACGTGCTCAATCGTTGCTTCGATATCTTCCAGTTTCTCGCCCTCATAACCCCACATCAGAAACATTCCGGTTTGTATTCCACGCTCCTTGCACAAACCGACCGCAGTCTGAACCTGCTCAACGGTTACTCCTCGCTCCATTGCATCCAGAATCCGTTGTGAGCCGCTCTCAGAGCCTATCCACAAACGGAAGCAGCCGAGTTCCGCCAAGCGATCGGCGGCCTCCGGGGTCAGTCGGTCTGCCCGTGAAATACACTCGAAGGGCACTCGCAGTCCCCGTCTCGTCATTTCTTCCGCATACCCTCTCAGCCAACCGTGATGAATCGTGAACACGTCGTCCGCAATCCAGACCATGTCCGGTGAATACGTATCCAACAGCCATTCCACTTCATCCACCACGTGCGACGGCCCGCGCCTCCGATGCGTCATGCCATATACCTGATGGCTGCACCAACGGCATTTATAGGGGCACCCGCGCGCCGTGATAAATGACAATGAGCCCTTCCCGTGCGCATCCCGCCAAGTCTGCATATACTGCCGGATGTCTACCGCCTCTCTTGCGGGCCAAGGTTGCCGATCTAAATCGCCAATCTGTGGTCGAGTAGCGGTGTGGCAAACTTGACCACTGTCGCCAAGGAACGCTATTCCGTTTACCTTTCGCAGAGTTGATTGTGACTTCTCTCGCAGGGCAGGCAGCAGTTCTTCCATCGTTACTTCTCCCTCACCCTGAACGACGATGTCCGCTCCTGCAACCAAATACTCCTGCACATACGCTCCGGGCTCCGGCCCTCCCACAATCGTTTTCCATCCGGCCTCTTTCGCAATCTTGATGATTTCCACCACTCGATTTCGGGTCATCAGATTTGCGTAAATTCCTAATACCGATGGGGGCTCGCATTGCAAGTGGCGTGTTAGATCGCTCATCCGCGAAAACGTCGTGTCAAAAACATCCACGTCGAATCCTTTGCCGCGCAGATGCGAGCAAATGTAGAGGATGCCAAGCGGGACGTAGGGCTTGCGGATTTGTAACTCCTTCGGATCTTCGTTCAGAAAATATCCGTGAGTTAATAGAAGATCGCTCATTTTGCTATTCCTGCCGACGCACTGCTGGCGTGTAAGTACACTAACGGCGATCGCTTCTCAGGTGCAGAGATGATGGATGCTGCATCACTGTGTGAGAGTTCTGTCGCGTCAGAATTGCGGCTCGTCGGTTCCAGATCCTCAACGATTCTCCATAGATCCGGAACTCGGCTGTCCTTGCCGGCTTGTGGCGATAGGCAGTGCCAGCTTTCCACTTCTGCATGCAGTGCGTCTCGCACCGCACGGTAAAAGTGATCGGTATATGCCCCCTTAAACATGACGCAGAGGTCTTCGCTGTCAGACCAGTTCTGCTTCGCGCCAAGTTGTTCGCGAACTCTCGCGAAAAACTGCGTATTCGGAAGCGGATAGGAAAACGACACGCCGATGTCATCCGGACGAGTTTCCCTAACGAGCGAGATTGTCTTAAGAATGTCTTCCCAGAACTCGCCAGGATATCCGAGTTGTAGGAAATAGCACGCTAGGATTCCACACTGCTTCAGGTGATGTCGCGCAGCCGTCACTTCCTCCACGCGCAACCCTTTATCCATGGCATCCAGGACCTTCTGCGAACCGGATTCCACTCCCATCCATACTTCTGCACATCCAGCACGCTTCAGGGCGCGGGCCGTTTCCCTGGTTATGAGATCGGCCCGGGCTTGAACCTTGAAGGGCACGGCGCAATCGGACTTTTCAACTGCCGCAGCGAACTCTTCGATCCAGTGCCGATTCAATCCAAAAATGTCGTCGGCAAACCACAGATGTTCTGCGCCGTATTCATCCCGTAGCAATTGCATTTCTTGTGCCACTTCTATAGCCGGCCGCAATCGATAGTTGTCGCCGAAGATTGGTTTTGCGCACCAGTTGCAGCGAAAGGGACAGCCCCTGCTGGCAATCAAGTTCATCGAAAAGTAGCCGTGTTGCCGCTTCCAGGCAGTGCGATATGCCGACAAGTCGATCAGATCGCGGCCGGGGAGTGGAAACGAGACTGGCGCCCGCGCTGACCTTTTTTCCGTGGTCTCTAACGAGCGTCGATGCCCCTGATCGTTGAGCGACTTGATACCGCCAATTTGCGACAGGTCGGAACCAGTCCGCATCGCCGATGCAATCTGCAGCAACGTGAATTCCGCCTCGCCATCCAGGACACATTCGCAACCGTGACGCAAATATTCTCTGGCGTGGTCACTTGCATCCGAACCGTGTACCACGACTCGCGCGCCCGACTCCCGGGCCATCTTGATCATTTCCCATGCCAACTCACGCATTCGGGTTAGGCACATCTTCGTCAGAAAATTGAAATCATCCTCATAGATCGCCACGAGTTTGGGCCTGTGAACGCGCAGTGACTCAAGAAATCCCGTCTCTGGCTCGTTCAGCATGCTGTCAAATACCGCAACGGAAATTCCATGCTCGCGGAGAACTGCGGCCGCGTAGAGCGTTCCCAAAGGCGGATACGGCTGCATCTTCCGTACCTGTTTTCGGTCGTAAGGTAGATGATAGGAATGCGTGAGAAGCACGTCAGCCACGCGACCCTCCCCCTATCTCCGAGTCCCACGCGAGCGGATACCTCAACATGCCCCGGCGCCCTCCTTTTGCAATACTTGTCCGGTTACAAGTGACCTTCGCGTCACAATCTTTTCCACCTGCCGGCCAACCCACAGTTCCCACGGAAACGAATACTGTTTCGTGCGCATACGCCACCGCAGCGGCGCGCCCAGGGCTCGCCGGATCCCCGTTCTGAGCCGCGGATGATCCTTCGTCGCTTTCCGAAGTTGATTATTCAAAAGAAAGAATTCCAGCATTCGCCACAACCGTTTCAATTCTTTCCCCTGCAGCCACGGCAGAGTATTGCGTCCTAGAGGCAGTTCGGCCCATTCCTCCAGCGACTGCGGTTCTCGCAATCCCATGCTTCGTAGCTCCGGCCAGATTGGAATGCCCGGATAGGGTGTAAATATGTTTGGCGAAAAACTTACATTCCAGAATTGTCTGGCGATGTCGCTCATCGTGAGCAGAGTCTCCTCGCGATCCCCCTCCGTTTCCCCCGGATAGCCGAATATCAGATTGAACGTCACATGAATCCCGCCCATGGCTGCCTTGCGCGCCGTTTCATACATCTCATCTACGCGCTGGTGTCTTTTGTTCATCAGCTTCAGCACGCTGCTGGAAGTGGACTCAGTGCCGAATCCCATGTGCGAGACGCCGCTCTGGCCAAGCAACATCACATCATCGTCGCTCATCCGGCACAGAAAATCTGTGGAAGCCTGAAAGGTCCAACGGAACCTCGTTCGCGATTCCACAAAACCTTTCGCAATTTCTAGTGCCCTTCGCCAATCGACGGGCAGATTCGAATCTAGCATCGCCACTTCTTCAATTCGGTGGCGCTCTGCAAGTTCTGCCACTTCGGCAATTACCCGTTGCGCGTCCAACGCGTTAAATCGTCGTTTGTAAAAGACCATGTCTGTGCAGTAGTTGCACGCGTACGGACAACCTACGCTGGTCGCATAGGCTAGCTTTCGTTCGCCCGATATCCGCTCGTACGCATCAAAATCAGCGAGGTCAAATGCCGGTGTAGGAAGATCATCGAGCAGGCTCACGCGCCGCTCGGGTGAGTGTTGAGGCATACCGTGCCGCGACGACGACACTCCGTCTAGCGCCTGGAATTCTCGCCCTTCCGAAATTCTTTCGGCGATTTCAAGCAGGGTCAGCTCCCCCTGCCCGCGTACCACGGCGTCAACATAGCTCTCTCGCATCGTCTGCCCAGGCTCGAGGCTCGGATGCCAGCCACCAAAAATGACGGGCGTCTTAAGACCCTCACGCTTCACGGCCTTGGCCATGCGCACTGCGCCCCGAATCATCGGCCCCGTTAGTACGGAGATGCCCAGACACGACGCATCACGTAGTTCTCGAAGAACCACTTGTTCCCAATCTCTTTGAATCGCTGCATCGACGATCACGACTTCGAACCCAGCCAATCGCAACGGTGAGGCCAGACTCAGCAAACACAGAGGAGCACCCAAGGGAGGGCCGTCATACGGCGGATAAAAAAGCACGACTTTGCGCTTTGTCAGCACGTTGCCTCACCGACGGCTGGCTCCAATCGCTTTGCGTCCACAGCGGGCTTAGCGGGCGCTGTTTTGCGTTTCAGCCGATCGTTGATCCACAATTCCGCAGGAAATCCGTATACGTCGTTATCGAGCCGCCAGCGTGCCGGCAGCGACAGCGCTTTCTGGAGCAATCGTGTCGAGCGCTTTCGCGTGTCCATCGCGATCGGCACACGATCAAACGCCATTCTCATGTATTCACGCATCACCTGGAGGCGCTTATGTTCGCGCCCGCTCAACCAGGGCAGAACTGTGTAGCGCGGGAAAAAGTCGGCCCATCCCTCAAATGAACTCGGCACGCGAATACCTAGCTCTTCCGCTTGTTCCATGATTGGCGAACCAGGATAGGGCGTGAAAATATTCGTCCAGAATTCAGCGCCGGGAAAACGCCTGCACACATCCATCACGAAATTGATGCTCTCCCGGCGTTCCTTATTTCCTTCTCCGGGATAGGCAAAAATCATGTTGAATGAAGGCCGAATCCCGGCCTGTAGACAGCGCGCTGCGCTCTCATAAATCGATTCGTAATCCTGAAACGTCTTGTTCATGAGTTTCAGGATCTTTTCCGATCCCGAGTCGACACCTTGGCAGATCTGATGCAATCCGCTCCGCCGTAAGAGTTTCAGGTCATCCAGGTTCAGCCGCGACGTCAGATTGGTTGTGGCTTGGATGCTCCAATGAAAATTCGCACCGGCGCGAACTAATCCTTCAGCGATGTGGCGCGCACGATCCAGATCCACCAGAAAGTTATCGTCAACCACCCAGATCATCTCCAGTCCGTAGCGAGTTGACAGATCGACGGTTTCTTCCACGAATTGTTCCGGTGGCAGGGCGTTCCACTTTCGTCCATAGACTCCCGCGTTCGTGCAATACGCGCAGTTAAACGGACATGCCAGGCTGGAAATATACATGGCCCACCGGCGTCCGCAACTGCGTTGATACGCATCGAAGTCCGCAAGGTGATAGGCCTTTGGTGGCAGATCCGCGATGGGCTTCAACGGCCGTTCCGTAGAGAAAATAAGTTTGCCTTCCCGCTTGAAGCCGATCCCAGGAACAAGGTCGATCGGCGATTGATTCTCCAGGTGCTGTACTAATTCCAGCAGGCTTTCTTCACCTTGGCCACGCACCACCACGTCGATGTATTCCGCTTCCAATGTTTGTTTCGGAAGTAGCGATGGGTGCCAGCCCCCAAGGATGACCGGAAATTCTTGCTTCCACGCCTTTACGGCGCGGGCAATCTCAACAGTTTCGCGAATCATGGGGCCGGTCACGAGTGAGATCGCGAGGCACAACGCGTCCTTCACTTCTTCCAATACTCGTTTCTTGTAATTTGGTGTGATCGTCGAATCGATGATCTTCACCGAATAACCCGCGCGGATGAGTGGCGTGGCCACTGCAAGAATTCCCAGTGGCGCAGTGGCCTCCGAACTAGCGAAAGACGGGAAAAAGAAAACAACCTTCTTAGCCATGTGCACCGTCCCAGATGCGCAACTAAAACGTTAATTGAGGCCGCCGCCCGCGTTTGTCACTACCATGTCACTTGCCTGTCATTTCTTGTTCCTTCGTCATCTATGCGCTTGATTTCGCGTTACAGTGAGCGACACTGTGACGGTGACACTCGCATTCAATCGCAACACACTGCGTTATCGCGCGAACTTGACGATCGCCGGATCGCAGTGCTTTCTTTTTACGAATTCCCGCAATGTCCTGCGACATGCCATCCCCTGGCAGGTCACGGAACTGTGCGATGAATCCGCCTGCTTTCGGATGGACATTCTGGAAGTTCCCGGCCTGCATTGGCGTGAGGGAAAACTTCCTCACTTTCGCGGCGTTCGTCATATTGTTTTCGCGATGCTTGAACCAGGAAGCTTTCTCAGTTATGACTTGCTTCGAAGGCGTGTGATCGGTGTGCTCTCCCCTGCCGCCGTGAACGACCGCTCATTCTGGAATTCCCAACTCCTCCCGATTACCATCGGCCTGATCGGCACAACGCTCGGCTTGGCCCCTCTGCATTGCGCATGTCTCGACCGCAGCGGCCACGGTCTCCTGCTGGCCGGAGTTTCTGGCGCGGGTAAGTCCACGCTTTCCGCGGCGCTGGCCCAACGCGGCTTCGCTCATGTTTCCGACGATTGGACATATATCTGTCGAAAGCAATCGATTCTCACGGCTCACGGCCTGTCCGCGCCTATCAAACTTCTCCCAAACTGCGTCCAGTATTTCTCGGAACTCGCGAAATGCACTCCAAGGAGAACCATGAATGGAGAAGTCGCCTATGAAGTTGATCCCGCGCGAACCTTTCGTTCCCCGGTGAAAACGTCTACAAACCCGAGGTGGATCATACTCCTCGAACGTTCCACGTCTCGTGGCTGCCATTTTGTTCCTTGCCGTGGCGAACACGTCATTCAATTCTTCGAAGACAGTGCTGAACGGCTTCCAAAGGAGCTGCCTGCGGCCAAATCTGCGCGCTCCGAGTTGATTGCTTCGCTGTCAGCTTGTCAGTCCTGGATTCTTCGCATGGGGGACGACCCTCATCAGGCTGCTGAGGCCGTTGATCAATTCCTCGGGGTGATGCGATGACGCTTCTCGATTCAGCGAATTACCAAGATCCGCTCGATTTGTTGCGCCGCTTCATTCCTACTCCTCTCCGCACCCGCTTCCGCGTCGGAACTACAAACGTGATCGTCGAATCCAACGACTTCAGCCTCCTCCCGACGCTCCCGTTAGATGAAGCACCCGCTGATCTTGGCCCAGCCGAGGTCGAATGGAAGATAATTCGCGATTTCGAAGCTCTTGGTCGTCTGGAAGAACCCCTCCTGCTTTCCAACGGAAGTCTTACGGTTATCGGCATGGGGACAGCCTGTTTGTTGGGTCTTGATTACGAGCGCCGCGAATTGCTCTGTTTCATCGGCGCGGATGTGGACGCACGAACCTTTCAGGGATTTCTCGTCCCCTACTTTTCCGGTTTGACGAACGAATTGGCCAGCTTTGATGCAACCGAACTGCTCTCGGCAAAGTCGGGAGGGTGCGCTGATGTCTGATCGACTTGCCAAGCGTGCAGTCCTTTCTGCTCTCGAGCGGCCGCCGGATTTCTCTCCGCTCGCAGTTCTCTCCGCTTTGAATGGAAAGCAGATCAGCGCCCTTTTGGAATGGCTTGACCATAGCGGGCTGGCCCTAGCCCTTGGCCGCTGTCTGCGAACCGCGAACGCAACTTCTCTTCTCCCGGCGCAATTGTCCGCGGCTCTCGATCAACGCCACGCGAAAAATACCGAGCGTCTGGGCGACATGCTGGTTGAATTCGAACGGCTAACGGTTGCCTTTCGCCGGCATGGCGTTTCTGCGGTGACGCTCAAGGGTTTTTCGCTTTTCCCTGACTTCTGCGAGGATCTCACGCTGCGCCATCAAACCGATTTTGATTTTCTGGTGGATCGGAGAAACGTGGGGCGGGCCGCGGACGCACTGCATTCTTGTGGCTACTCGACTCCGCACTTGTCGAGATCCAGCGAATCCTGTTTCACGACACCCCTTCTTCATGTTCCTTCTCGACGAGATGATCTTTATTCCCTGCAGCATCATCGCCAAGTCGATCTGCACACTTCGATTTGGGAGACATCTCCGTGGCTCAACGTCACTGTCTGCAGTGATTGCCTGCACCATGCTGAGCCGGCCATCGTTCACTCCGTGCAGTTCTGCAGCCTATCCTTGGCGGACAAGTTTCTAGTGCAAGTCCTTCATGTATTCCGCCATTCCCTTCGCTCCTGGATTCGGCTTTCGTGGTTGATGGAAATCGCCAGATGCCTGGAGCTTCACCGTGAACAGGAATCGCTTTGGCAGCGAGTGGTCGAGCGGGCGGGTGACGACCAACTGATAAAATCCATTTTCGCATTCGTTCTGGGTCTCACCCGTCGTCTGTTTGCTTCTCGCACGCCGTCCACACTGCGTTCCTGGTGCTCAGAAGCCACAACCCGATCGACGCAGGCGTGGTTAGACCATTTTTCACTCGACTGGGCCCTTTCCGATTGGCCAGGCAGCCTAAACAATCTGCTCTTCGCACGAGTCTTCATTCCCGATCGGATGCGTAGGCTTCAGTATCTGAAGAGCCGCCTCGTTCCACGGAGAGGGCAAACGTCTATCGGCGAGGTCGCAACCGGGACCAGTTCCTGGAAATCGAACTCTGCTCGGTTACGCTACGTGACGGATCGGTCTGCCGCTCATCTAAAGGATTTTCTATCTCTCCCTTGGCAACATCTGCGTTGGTGGAAGACATTGGCCTTGGCTCGAAATAATGGAATTGATTTGGAAACTTGAATCTCCGTTTTGACTTTGGGGGTTATCATGAACAAGGACGCTTACTCTCCCGGATTAGACCGTTCTTTCGTTTCGGGGAAAGACTCGCGGCGGGGGGAGATCTTGAATATGACTTTAGACACCGTGTTGGTGGTTGAAGACAGTCGCGCAATGCAGCGCACTCTCCAACGGCTGTTTGAATCCGATTCTCTCCAGGTCCAGATTGCGCCAGATGGTTTAACCGGACTCGAACTCTTTCGGAGACAAACTCCCTCCGCCGTGATTCTCGATCTCAAACTTCCCGGAAAGTCCGGCAAGGAGCTTTGCCGTGAATTCAAGGCTCTCGCCGCTTCCGTTCCCATCGTTGTGCTCAGCGCAAATTCAGAGATCGAAGACAAGGTCCTCCTGCTTGAACTTGGTGCGGACGACTATGTAACAAAGCCCTTTAGTCCAAAGGAACTACTGGCCCGCGTTCGCCGTGCCATGCGCCGAAGCACGACAAATCTTCCTGTCGTTTCGCAAGTCACCTCCAAAGCTGTCAATCACGAAGTGCTTATTTTTGGCGATGCCCGCATCGATTTCACAAGTATGGAGGCCACTCACGGCGGCAAACCCGTGACGCTCACAACGCAGGAATTCAAACTGCTCAAGTACCTTGCCTCTTGCTCGGGCAGAGTCGTTTCGCGGGAAGAACTACTCAACGAAGTCTGGGGCTACCAGAACTATCCCTCCACCCGAACGGTGGATAATCATATCCTGCGACTTCGCCAAAAACTCGAACCGGATCCCGCCGCACCTCGCTTCTTGCTGACCATGCATGGGGCGGGATATAAGTTTACTCCCGGAGGTGCAACCCCCGGTTCAGCTTCCTGAACTGTCGAGTTGACGCCCCATGAAGCCCTTTCGACTCCGAACCCAGCTGCTGATTGCTGCGCTCCTGATCATTCTCGGATTAACCGGGTCGCTTCTTTTTTTCGTCCGCCACACGGTAAACGCTGAAATTCAGAAGCAGGTACGCGACGGTACTGAAGTATCGGTTCGCGCATTCGAAAGCATGCAGCGTCAACGGGAACTTCAGCTATCTCGCATGGCGGCAATGCTTGCGGATCTCCCTACTCTGAAAGCGATGATGCCGGGAGACGCCCCCACCATTCAGGACGCTTCCGAAACGTTTTGGAAACTCGCGGGGAGCGACCTTTTCGTTCTCGCGAAGCCGGACAGAGAGGTTGTGGCTCTGCATATGACAATGCCCGGTTGGTCTCCCGCCACAGCTCAACGGGATCTGAAGCGCTCCACGGATCTTGGTGAAGATGCTTCCTGGTGGTACAACGATGGACGTCTCTATCAGGTTTTTTTGCACCCCATCACCTCGGGAGCGGGTTCCACCATTCAGCAGTTGGGGATCCTCGCGGTAGGTTATCAAGTCGACTCTGCAGTGGCACAGCAACTCTCAATTGTTGCTGGCAACCAGATTGCCCTCACCACCAGCGATACGGTAATCGCCTCCACCCTGCCGGCGCGCGATGAAGCGGGATTGCAGGAACGCATCAGGTCTGGGGTCCTCCCGCCTGGGGCAAGTTCCGGCCAGTTGTCCTTGGCGACCGATGAGTACGACTATTCCTCAATCTTATTGCACGGGTCTTCCCCCTCGCCGGTGCAGTGCTACGTCATGATGCCTCTCGTCCCTGTAAACACATTCATCAAACACTTGAACTTCACTATTTTTATCATGGGGGCTGCTGCTGTTCTTTTCGGGGCTCTCGTTTTTGGATTCGTGGCTCGTACCATCACTCGTCCTCTCGACAATCTTGTCGCTGGTGTAAAAGCTCTTGCCGCCGGCGATTTCACTTACTCCATCACGCCGCGCGGCAGCACCGAATTGGTGGAACTCAGTACCTCCTTTGCCCAGATGCGTGGCCAACTCCTGGCGCTGCAACAACAGAGAATCGAAACGGAGCGGATCGCCGCTCTTGCCCGCGCCGCGAGTTCCATATCGCACGATTTGCGCCATTATCTGGCTGCTGTTGTTGCCAACGCGGAATTCCTCTATGAAGCAGACGAGCTGAAACTGAAAAAAGATGAGATCTATGAGGAAATCAAGACTGCTGCGAATCAAATGACTGATTTGATCGACTCGCTCCGCGAACTTTCCTATCAACGGAATGCAATCACTCCGTCTCTTACTCGAATCGATCAGATCATTCGCCGTGCAATTGAAGCCATACACGCAAAACCGGAGTTTCGGCAATTTCGCATCATCCTCAGGGCATCTGACGATCTGGAAGGAATGTTTGACGCAAGAAAACTCGAGCGGGTTTTTTTCAACCTCATCTTGAATGCCTGTGAAGCCACGTCGGAAATCGATGGCTCCATTGCGGTTGAGGCCAAGGCCGTTGGCAAAGCGTTCGAAATCCGCGTTCAGGATAATGGACGTGGCATCCCTGAAAACGTTCGCACCACGCTCTTTGATCCATTTGTCAGTTCTGGGAAGCCAAACGGAACCGGCCTGGGTCTCGCGATCGTCAGCAAGATCGTCCAGGACCACTCTGGTTCTGTCGCGATTGAGCAGACATCTGACGCGGGAACGACTGTTCTAGTGAGACTTCCCTGTTCTGAACGATCCATTTCGCGCGATGCAAGATCCACTCTTATCTGAGCGGTGTCCGCGCTGACTCTGCTAGCCTGTCACCCTCGCCCTGGGCAAAACTCCCCAGCACAAAGCAACCGACAGAATGATGACATCCTTTTGACATGCTGTAGATTGACCCTTCTGGGTTGTCAACGTAAGGTTTAACCATCGCGCATGGGACCGCTGTATATCGACCCGTGGCGGTAGTGAATATTCATGAGACCGGCAAAAGACACCCACTCAACGCCAGGGAGAAACCTCTTCCTGGTCATTGAAAATCGCATGCTCCGTGAAGTGATGACCGCTCTCTTTCGTAAACAATCTGACTTTTCCATCACCGATTCGATTCGTTATTCCGCGAACGCCGCCCAACAGGTCACAAAATCACACTGCGACATTTTGCTCGCCGACCAGGTCTCTGCGGCATTTTTCCCAGCAAATTTCATCAGCGATATTTTGCGCTTTTCACCGGAAAGACGAGTCATTCTCTTTGGGATGGATGACGATGCGGAGCTCTTCCTGCAAGCCGTGCGCTCAGGTGTGAGCGGTTACCTGTTGGCCGAAGCCAGCGCCAATGACGTGGTCACGGCCGTGCGTAAGGTGGCTGCAGGCGAAGCCGTCTGTCCCCCTTGGCTCTGTGAGCGTCTCTTCCAATTCGTCGCGCGCACCACTCGCGAGGGCTCCATGATCCTCAATCAGCGCCTCTGCGTTAAGCTGGGATTAACTGCCCGGCAACAACAACTCATTGCCTTTCTCGCCCGTGGTTTCACAAACAAGGAAATTGCGGAGAGCTTGAGTTTGTCTGAGTTCACCGTTAAAAATCACGTCCATCGAATTATGCGTCAGCTCAACGCGGATAGTCGCTACGCTGCCGTGCAAACTGTCTGCGACCATAATCTCCCAGCGACAATCTGATTTCGTCGCTGACTTGACTACGGATGCGCATACCCCTGAGATGGCGGAGGAGTGTAATCCTGTCCGTATTTGTTCTTGTGCGCGAGCGAAAAGCTTGGATTCTCCGGAACCGCTACGGTCCCCAACTCCCTTGTCGCCGATGAAATGGTCACCGTCTTCGTCAATCCCTTCAAGTCCTCGGGCAAACTTCGCTCGTACCACACGTGCATTTCATACTTCCCATCCGGAACGTCTGCAATCGAAACGTTCCCTTGCCGGTCCGAAACGCCGTAATAGGGCGTATCCACGGCCACCACAACCGCACTCATCTCGGGGTGAATATTGCAGAAGAGAAAACTGACTCCTACTCGATCGAAATGGACGGAACTCGTGGCTCCCGCCTCGTAGAGGCCCAGGTCAAATCGTTTGCCGTCAAACCAGGAGAACACATTGTGAAAGAAGGGATCGCGATTTGGGAAATCGACCACCGACCCGACGGGCACGACTAGCAGATGTGGCTGAAAACTCTTGTTCTTCTGTATCAGTTGCAACCGTTTCCGCCCTGTTCCGCCGGAACCATTTTCTGCGGCCTTGTGCTCCAGCGGTTTCAGCCATATCACGACGTCGGAAGCATTAGCAGTTCCTGCCGATGCCTTCTCCGGTTTCGCCGTCGTCTTTGGTTTTATGTCCACCCGAGCGGTTACGGTATTCTGCTCAGCCTGGGCTGTGTTGCTCCACGAGTGTGGGGCCATGCATAGCAAGCCTATCGTCGCTAGCAATTTAACTTTTCCAGGGCTGCGCACTAAAATATGTACCCCACACTTAAGGTAACCAGATTTGCCGTATTCGCGTTCGCATCCAGTGTGAAGGTTTTCAATCGTCTGTACTCTAACGAAAATACGACATCGGATCGCGGTTGATAAATGAAGTTAACAAACGCACTTTGATTCTTGGAAAGCGGCTCCCCGTAAAGAGTTTCATTCCCTCCGAACTGGCGCAAGTCCGATGCAAACGGATTGTCCTGTCCGAACACCCCATTGAACTGCAACTTCGGCGTCGCCTTGTACTTCAGTTGCGCCCAGCCCCCCAGCGAATTCAGCCCATATATTTCCGTCTCCGGATCAAGCAGAGACCCATTCCAAAGCACACTCTGTCCGATTCCACCTCCTAAGCCTCCCACCGCGCGCCCTCGATAGAACTGGCTCGTAAACTCAAATTTGCTGCCCAATGGGAGTGTCAAATCTACTGTGCCTGCCCAGCTTTCCACTCCACGGCCGTAGCCCCAAGTCTGTCGCCCGTAGTATCCCCCGATTCCCAGTGTGAGGTCTTGTCCATGAATTTTCTGAGTCCAGGCGGTCCTTGCAGCATAAGCAGGCTGTCCTGAGTCCTCTCCCCAACTGGAATAGCGGTAATACTCCGAAGGTGGTAGGTCCCCTGACAAGTTGTCCAGGATCCCCCCTTGTAGCAAGAGACTTGAAGACTCCGACAGTGTGAATTTGTGTTCCACACGTATCTGCGGTGTCCAACTCCACAGATTCCCCGAATATGCCAATGCAGGGATTGAAAGGGTCGCAATCGACGTTGGAGTTAAGGGCGCGAAGAATAGCGAGTCCTGTCCCGCCACCACGGAAGTGGTTGGCCAATCAAATCGAACCGTCCCGGTCCGCAACCTCATCATCCCGAATGACACCCCGTTGGACACTTCCGGGAAACCCCCTGAAAAATCAAATTGAATGTCAGCGCTCGTGCGAGCTCCGGCAATGGTCGGGCCAAATGCCTGTAGCCCAATCTGTGATTGGCGCAGTGATGCTCCAAACGATCCCTCTGAAGAAAGCAAGCCCGGCGGAGTCGCTAGTTGCGGGAAGTCTGTATTGTCAACCGTTCCTCGATTCGCATACGTGTTAAACAGAACTATTCCCGACAATCGCACCCGATATTTCGATGAACTCTCTACTTTCGTCTGGCTCTGCTCGGCAATCTTCCCATCTGACATTTGTTGATTCTCTTCCAGTCGGGTGATTCGTTCTTCTGTAGATACTTTTGTAGATTCCGTTCCCTGTACGACCTGCGCGGGTACCGTTCCGGTGGTAGGGCTTGTCATCGCAACGAGCTGCGACTTGGCGGCCTCTAGTTCCTTCCGTAGTTCGGCAGACTCAGCCTGCGTCGACTGTTGTTGCTTCCGCAGGTCCGTAACTTGTGAGTTCAACTCCTGAAGCTGAGATTGCAGATGTTTGAGCAGCGCCCCCACGGTCGAAATGTCCATGCCTTGTGGTGATTCCTGCGGGGCACCGGAGCCGGCCTCGGCAGCCTGCTGACCGTGTGCCGCATCCGCGCTGGCCGATAGCGCAAAGAGAATCGCGCACACCTCCAAGGTTACTTTACCCCAGTCTGTGCCTCGCATAACTGCCTCCTCTGCATGCAACAGAATTCTCCTCCGACAGCCGCACCAGCAACTTTCACCTTCGTATCCGTTACGTGGGGCTTCCCTTCTTCGTCTCGTCCATTTCCTTGCCGTTCGTTGCGCTCATGGCCTGCCGAACCTTTTCCAGTAGCGCCGCCCGGGTAAAGGGTTTCTGTAAAACATCGAAACCGAGTGGCGTCTCGACCGGCTTGCTTGCCGGATATTCCGCATAACCTGTCATAAATACGATCCGCAGATTCGGCCGGTCACGCGTCAATTGTTCCGCCAGTTCCGTTCCATTCATGTGCGGCATCACCATGTCCGTCAGCAACAAGTGAATCTTTTGCCCCGCGCTTGTCACAATCTTCAACGCTTCCGCTCCGTTGTCGGCTTCTAGAACCTTGTAGCCACCCGCTTTTAGAAACTCTGATGCCAGCTCTCGAACACCAGTTTCATCTTCTACGACAAGAATCGTCTCATTCCCGCCGGGAATTACACGTAAATCGTTCTTTTCGTCGGCATTGGCTGCCAGCTTTCCGGTTCGCGGTAGATACACCTCAAATGTGGCTCCTTTGCCCGGAGCGCTCTCCACCCAAATGAATCCGCCGCTCTGTTTCACAATCCCATAGACGGTCGCCAGGCCAAGACCAGTGCCCTTGCCGACTTCTTTCGTAGTGAAAAATGGCTCAAAGATTCGTGCCCGAGTATCCGCGTCCATTCCGTGCCCGCTATCAGACACCGAAAGCAAAACGTAGTCTCCCGGAGGCATCGGCGCCCGTTTACTCGCTTCTTCCTCGTTCATCTCTATATTCCTCGTCCGCACCTCGAGTTTTCCGCCGTTTGGCATCGCGTCACGTGCGTTAACCGCCAGATTCAAAAACACTTGTTCAATCTGGCCGGGATCCGCCAATACGTTGGAAAGATTCGGCTCCGGCAGGAAGCTGAACTCGATGTGCTCCCCAATCAGGCGAGGAATCATCTTGCTCATCTCTGAGATCGTTACGTTCAGGTCCAGCACTCGCGGCTGCAACACTTGCATACGGCTGAACGCCAGCAACTGCCTTGTCATTGATACCGCTCGGTCCGCCGCTTTTTGAATTTGTTCTAGATATTTCCGCTGCAGCTTGTCCGTTTCACCCCGATCCATTAACAGGTCGCTATTCCCGCGGATTACCGTCAGTAAATTGTTGAAATCGTGAGCCACCCCACCAGCCAGTCGGCCAACCGCTTCCATCTTGTGTACCTGTCGAAGCCGATCTTCCAATTGTTTCTGTTCCGCCTGAGAATTCTTCAAGCTGACCCGCATCCTGTCAAAGGCGCCGGTCACCTCACCAACTTCGTCACTCACTTCTTTTTCCAGCGGATACTGGTAGTCCCCAAGTTCCAAAGCACGCACACCGGCCACCAGGCTCGAAAGAGGTTTGGTAAACGTGTGTGAGATCAGAAACACCAGGGCTCCCCCGGCCAAAACGCTTATCGCTCCCAGCCCGAGCAGGATGTGATTTAAGCGGCTTAGAAAACCTGTCGCTTTGTCGAGTGATTTCAGAACACTCAGTGTTACGGGAAGTTCCCCGGCATCCGATAGGTTGACAGTGGTCACCAGGTAACGCTCATCTTCAATCTGCAATTCACTCAAGGCCTTGCCGTCGGCCCTATCTTTCAGAGCGCTGAATACTGATCGACCTTTTCCGTTATCCTTGGGAAGCGTGCTGGCCACTACTTCGTTTCCACACTGAAACACGATTTCGCTGGCTACTACATGGCTGAAGTCCTGCGCGGCCCCCTCATCGACCTCATGTCCCACAGCAAGAAACCCCATCGGAGTGTTCTGCCTGGCCGCACCGAAATAAACCGGTTGGAGCCATACTTCATATAAATGTCCACCGGCCATCCACCAATTTCCCGAATCCCCTCGCTGCATCGAAGTTTGCAGGGATTCTTGGGCCTGCTCGCTTGTGAACTCCCGGGACTTTGCCTGAAGTGCAACCACTTTCCCCGTGCGATTGGCCAGAACCAACAGATCGCTTCCCGAAAGCTTCCAGATATCCGCGGATTCATCCTGGATCGTAGCCGCATCTTCAGTACTCATTAGCGCACGTACATTGGGGAGGTTGGCAATCAGCTCGGCGGATTTCACCAATGTCGCTTCTCTTTGCTTTTCGAATGTCTGGTAGGTGTTGACGGAATTGCGCAATTCCTCCTGCAAGGACTCTCGCACCCGCCGTTCCACGCTGTAACTGACCACAGACAGGGTCGCGGCCGTCAATCCAGCCGAAATTGCCAAAAGGGAAAGGAGAAATTTTGTACGTAGTCGAATTGTTCTTTTCACCAGAGCTGGCCTCCGGGTGCCATTCCTGCACACCCCTGCAACTGGCTACACCCGCGCGGTTGTGAACCTATCTTATGAACCTACCACGCGCGCAAGCACGCTCATCACCGAGTGTCCTGTGTGGTATCGAAAGATATATTGCGGAATTATCGTCCTTGCTAGGGATGGGCCGGGGGCAGCGGATTCTTCCCCTCACTCGGGCAATGCCAGCTGGCCCGCCACTTTAAAGTCGGCCCCCACTCCTGAAATCATGGCTCCGGGCTGGCCACCACCTACGCTTACGTGATAGTCACCTGATCGGACGATCCTATCTCCACTTTGACTGACATCGCTCAGGTCTCTTGGCCCAAGTTTGAAATGAACTTCTTTCGACTCTCCCGCGGCCAGACGCACCCGGATAAATCCGCGCAAGCTGATCCTCGGCGATTGAGGCGCAGCGGGGAAACGCAAATAGAGTTGCGCCACCTCGTCCCCATCTCGCTTCCCCACGTTTTGCACGTCGACGTCTACGTCCAGACTCTCGCCGGCCTTAACTGTCTGGGCAGACAGCTTCAAATTGCTATACGCAAACTTGGTGTAACTGAGCCCGTAGCCAAAGGCATAGAGCGGTTCACCGCCAAAATACCGGTACGTGCGGCGCACCATCGCATAATCCTCGAATGCCGGAACCTGGTCCACTCCCGTGTAAAAAGTCACAGGCAGTCGTCCCGCCGGATTGTTCGCTCCCGCAAGTGTCTCTGCGATTGCCGTTCCCCCTTCTTCCCCCGCATACCACGCATCAAGAATGGCGTTGCTGTTCTTGTCGGCCCAATTCAACGCCAGTGCACTTCCATTCATCAGCACCGCCACGACGGGTTTCTTGGCGTTTAGAAGCTCTTTTAGCAGATTCTCTTCCGGTTTCGGCAAATCTAGACTGGTGCGGTCACCGCCTTTGAAGCCCTCCACATTCACGTTCATCTCCTCACCTTCAAGCGAGGACGTGATCCCAACCACCGCCACCACCACATCCGCTTCCTTCGCCGACGCCAGTGCTTCGGCAAGTTGTTGTTCCTCGGGCTTTTCCTTTGGACTCCACACCAATTTCGCCACCGCACCGCCGCCACCCTGGAAATATTCAATTTTGATGGCATAACTTTGCCCTGCCCTCAGTTCGATCGCGTTCGTCAGAGTCGAGGGTGCGTGCGTCGTCCAATCCTCCACGATCAGTTTTCCGTTGATCCACAGCCGGTATCCATCATCGCCCGTAAATCCAATTTGAAATGGCCCGGACCTTTTTGGTTTCAAAACTCCTGTCCAGCGAATCGAATAGTTCGACGCTGCTAACCCCGGCCCCGGGCTTCCGCTCGCAAAATCGAAGTTTACATCCTTATCTATACGCGTATAGAGCGCCTTACCCTCAAGATTCGTGCCTTGAAAATATTCTCCCTCTAGCCCAGGCTTGCCGTCTTTTGTGAACAGAAGATCGCCCGGAACTGCCATCGCATTCTCACGAAGGAAATTCGTTCCAGGTGCAAAAGTTACTTGTGCCCCAGCGAATTGCGTGCGAATTCCATCCAATGCGGTTGTGACATGGCTTGTTGTTCCGTTGTAGTTGCCGTGCAGAACCTGCGAACTATCCCCCAGTGGGCCTATAACGGCAATTTTCTTCACTCCCGGCTGCAACGGCAGCGTGCCGTCGTTCTTCAGCAGAACCATGCTCTCGCGGGCTGCCTGTCTGGCCAATTCTCTGTGCGCAGCGGAATCAGCCTCCGTAATCGGCGTTTGCGCGTAGGAGACCATCTCCGGAGGGTCAAACATTCCAAGCTGGAAGCGCGCGCGGAACAGTCGCTTCACCGCCAGGTCCACCTCGTGTTCCGTCAGCAATCCTTGCTTTACGGCCTGTAAGTATCGTGAATAATCATTCGAAGGCTCGTTACAATCTAGATCCGTCCCGCGTTTCAGCGAAATGGCTGCGGCTTCCTCCAAGCTCTTGGTAAAGTGGTGGCCGCGAAAAATGTCATACACTGCGTCACAGTCCGACACCACATAGCCCTTGAAATTCCACTTCTCGCGCAGTTGGTCCTGTAGCAGAAATGTATTCGCGCAGCCCGGCTCGCCATTCACGTTGTTGTAGACACACATCACGGAACCCGCTTGCCCCTGCACGACCGCCGCTCGGAATGCCGGCAAGTACGTGTCCTCCATGTCGTGCTTGGACACCTTCGCGTCAAATGTGTGCCGCAACGGTTCGGGCCCACTGTGCACTGCATAATGTTTCGGTGTCGCGATCACTCGCAGATACTTCGGATTGTCGCCTTGCATCCCCGTCACGTACGCGATGCCCATTCGCCCGGTCAGAAATGGATCCTCGCCGTAGGTCTCCTGCCCGCGCCCCCATCGTGGATCGCGGAAGATATTCAGGTTCGGCGCCCAGAAGTCCAATCCGATGTTCGTGAAATTTCCATTCCGTACCTGTTCATGGTGGATCGCACGAGCTTCCGTTCCAATAGCCGTCCCAATCTCTTTGATCAATGGCGCATCGAAGGTCGCAGCAAGTCCGATCGGCTCAGGAAACACGGTCACTTTATCGGTCAACACACCGTGCAAGGCCTCTGACCACCAGTTGTATGCGGGCACCTGTAGTCGCGGAATCGCCGCCGCTTGATGCACGAGTTGCGAACATTTCTCCTCAATCGTCATTCGCGACACGAGCTCGTCCACGCGTTGCTGTAGCGGCAATGCTGGATTCAGATACGCGGGCCTCGCCGCTTCTCCACGATCCTGGGCGTTCGCGGGAACTCCGATGCACAGCAAAATAGCGCTGATCGCAATTCGCGCAGCAAATCGATTTCTCATTTGGCTCATTGGCAGGTTTTCCAGGGATTACAAATGTTTTACACCTTCGACGTTACTGAATTCTATTACAATGCCGCGTTCTCGAGGAGATTCACTTTGCTTGCTCCGGCGTTCACTCAATTTCATGATGCTAGCCCGGGTTAAGTAACCTGCAGTTCTCACGGCGCATTCCGGCCTCCTTTTTCGTGTTTCTCTCCACCTGCTGCTATTCTGGAAGTGTCAATCCACCGGAGCATACGCAACCAATTGCCACCCATCATCAGCGCTCAAGGCCTCTCCAAACGCTACGGCGTTCTTCCGCTTTTTCAGAATGTTTCTTTCACCGTGTCCGAGGGCGATCGCATTGGTGTTATTGGCCCGAATGGTTCCGGCAAGTCCACCCTTCTCGATATCCTGAGCGGCGACATCCTCCCCGACAACGGAGATGTGGCCGTCCGTAAGGGGACTCACCTCAACCTCGTTCGCCAGATCTCGGAATTTTCCTCCGGTGACACGATTCGCTCCGTCATCGACAACGCCCTCGATCAGGTCTGTGCCACCGAAAGCGAACGTCTCGCTCGTATCGCGGAAATCCTCGGCCGCGCCGGTTTCACCGACCTCGAGGTCGACGCCGCTAGCCTTTCCGGTGGCTGGCGCAAACGCCTTGCGATCGTCGAAGCCCTGGTGCGCAAGCCCGACATTCTCCTTCTCGATGAGCCCACCAATCATTTGGACCTCGCCGGAATCGAGTGGCTTGAAGGCTTGTTACTCAGCGCCTCGTTCGCCTGCGTTATTGTCAGCCACGATCGCTATTTTCTGGAGAATGTGGCCAACGAAGTAGTCGAACTCAATCCCGCCTACGAAGATGGCGCCCTGCGCGTTTCGGGCAACTACAGCGCCTTCCTGGAAGCAAAAGGACTTCATCTCCACGCCCAGCGAAACCGGCAGGAAGCTCTGGAGAACCGCGTTCGCACGGAGATCGAATGGCTTCGCCGCGGACCTAAGGCCCGCACCACAAAATCTAAGGCGCGTATCGATAAAGCACACGAATTAATTGGTGAACTTGCCGAAATGAACGAGCGCACCCGCTCCACTAGTGCCAGAATCGATTTCTCCGCTTCCAACCGGCAAACCAAACAACTCATCACTCTTGATGACATCAGTTATTCCATCGGCGCTCGACCGCTTCTTGACCATCTGCACTTCATCATTACCTCCGGCATGCGTGTTGGCCTTGTCGGCCCAAACGGCAGCGGTAAAACGACCTTTCTCCGCTTGCTGAAAGGCGAACTGAAACCCTCACGCGGTTCTATGCGCCAGGCAGAGAATCTCCGCATCGTCTATTTCGATCAGAACCGCCAACTCGATCCTGACGTTACGTTGCGTCGTGCACTGGCTCCAGACAGTGATGCAGTCCGCTATCAGGATCAGGTCATTCATGTCGCATCCTGGGCCGCGCGCTTTCTATTCTCCGGTGAAGCTCTCAACCAACGCGTCGGTCGCCTGTCTGGCGGCGAACGCGCCCGCGTGCTGATTGCCCAGCTCATGCTTCAGCCCGCGGACGTTCTCTTGCTCGACGAGCCCACGAACGATCTGGACATTCCAACTCTTGAAATATTGGAAGAGAGCCTGCTCGAATATCGCGGTGCGCTTATCCTGGTCACTCACGATCGATATATGCTCGATCGCGTTTCCACGGTTGTTTTGGGACTGGATGGTCTCGGCCGCGCCGAGCGCTTCGCCGATTATTCCCAGTGGGATGCCTGGCAGCGTTCCCGGCACTCCACGGCTCGGCGCGCGTCAACTCCGGAATCTCCGCGCCAAACCGATAAACCTGCTGCTACCGTCTCGCTGACCAAAAGGAAGTTGTCCTATAAGGAAGTTCGCGAGTTCGAAACCATCGAGCAGCGCATCGCCGACGCCGAAAAAGACTTGCAAGCTAAACACGACGCCCTACTTGATCCCGCCGTTATGAGCGACGGCGCGCGTCTGCGTATGATTTCTCTCGAATTGGAAGCGGCGCAGAAGGTTATAGATTCACTCTACGCCCGCTGGGTAGAGTTGGAACAAAAACTAAGTTGAATCGTGTCAAGAAAATGGGGCACTACTGAAAGGAAGCAACGGCCTGCGATAGGTCGTCAAACGTCGTAAACAGATTCAGCAAACCCACCATCTTTAGTGTCTGCACCGTGAATTTCGACGGTCTCAACAAGCGGATCGCCCCGCCTCCCTGCTTTGCTGTCGTCAAATACCTCACGAGCATGCCAATTCCGCTCGAATCAATGGTCGGCACTTCCTCCACGTCTAGCACAATCTTGTTCTGTCCCTGGCTCAATAGTTCGCTCAGGGTGCCATTGAAACGGTCAAGCGCGGGCCCCATGCTTAACCGCCCTTTCAACTTCACGACTTTCACTCCATCTTGAGTTTTCGTCTCGATCTCCAACGTTTTGCCCCTCTCGCGAAATCCAGTGACTCGGCCGGCTTTCCCTTCGTTGACACTCCCCAATTGCTTTGTTATTGTGCGCGGACAACTTAGTTAATCCTAGCGCAAAAAGCAAGGAACCCAGTCCTCTGGCCGCGCTCCCGCCGACGACTCAGTGGACGGAAAGTTACCTGTTGGCCAGCCAGGAACAGAAATCTATTCTCGATGTCTCTTCTCTCTCTGCTACCCTGCTGGCAGAGCAAGAAGTCGCTTCTCGCGCACGGATAGTTGCTCATTTTGTCGCCGAGCACCTCACCGAACCGGCGGTCACGATCTATACCCTCGGCTCCGATGGCGAGTCGACCTTCTGGATTCCCAGAGCCAGTGTCGGTGACGCCAAGGTCCACCAGCAATCCATTCCTGAGGACTCTGGCCTTCTTGGCCTACTGACCGCTGAGCGCTCCCCAATCCTCCGTGGCGCTGAACAGCTCAGGCGTGAAGATTATCCTCACATCGATCCACGAAAGACGTTGATCTGCCTCTGCTATCTTCCACTTCTTTTCAACGAACGACTGATCGGCGCGCTCGAAGTTCTGTCCTTTGAAGACGATCTTTCCGGAGACTCCATCTCAGCTCTCCTCCCCGCTGCCAACGTGGCTGGCGCAGCCATCGGCTCCGCGCAAGCCTACGAAGAGGAGCGCCACGGCACACTCACTTCTATTACTCGTCTCACCCAGCTCTACGACCTAGAAAAAGTCTTCTCCTCCACTCTGGAGATGGAAGAGCTTCTTCCGCTCATCGGCTCAAAATTCTCGGAAGTCCTATCCTGCCAGGCAGTCAATATTTGGCTTCTTCTGCCTGATGAAGCTGTCGAACTGATGCATCAGGCGGGGGAAGACCCTACGGCATTTAAAGGCCAGATTCTCAAACCCGGTGAGGGCGTGGCCGGCGCGCTTTCTGATAATGGGGAGACTCTCTGCATTGCCGATCCTAACGACCCGCGCCTGGTTCAGAGAAATGCACAAGTTGGCCAACCATTGGTACACTCGCTCGTCGCCGCTCCGATCATGGACAAGAGCGCTCTCGTAGGCATCATTGAGGCGGTCAATAAAATCGACGGCTCGCCCTTCAATGACGACGACCTCTTCACGCTCACCAGCCTGGCCGACACGGCCTCGACAGCTCTTCATAACGCCAGCCTGCTCATGGCCGAGCGTAAAGTGGAAATCCTCGAAACGTTAAATACCGTCAGCCATGAGATTACTTCTACTCTTAATCTCGAACGCATGCTCCAGACCATCGTGAACGCCCCGCAAGCAGTAATCCCCTACGAGCGTGCTGCGATTGCCCTGGAACAGCGTGGGCGATTCAAGTTGAGCGCGATCACCGGGGTCACACAGGTCAACTCCGATGCTCCGGAGATCGCCCCTCTGAACGAAGTCCTGCAATGGGCTTCGATGTCTGAGGAAGTCATCCACGTCCGTCAGCACGGTGACGATATCGACTCCAACCGTGAGGAAACACGCGCCAAGTTCCGAAAATATTTCGAAGCCTCTGGCATGCGTGGCTTTTACGCTCGTCCGCTAAACGACGACACCGGCCGCGTCGGCATGCTTTGCATGGAAAGCAGCGACCCCGACTTCATGGGGCCAGCCCACATCGAGATCCTTGAAGTGTTGGCCGGTCAAGCCACGGTCGCCCTTCGCAACGCTCAAATGTACAAAGAAGTTCCGTTCATTTCTGTCTTGGAGCCGGTCCTCGAGCGCAAACGCAAATTCATGGCCATGGAAAAGCGGCGCCGCACTCTCTTTCTCGCACTCGGCACGTTCATTGCGCTTTTTCTCGTCGCTTGCCCGCTTCCGCTGCGCGTCGATGGCGATGCCGTCGTTGCCCCCGCCCGCCGCGCCCAAATCCAACCGGAATCCGAAGGTGTAATCAGCAGGGTCTTCGTCCAGGAAGGGCAATCGGTTCGACGCGGCCAACTGATCGGGGAAATGGAAGCCTGGAACTTGCGTTCCGCCCTTTCCGAGGCGCAATCCAAATACGAATCTGCCCTCCTCCTGATGAATCGTGCCCTCGCTTCCAACGATGGGACCGAAGCGGGCGTCCAGCACGTCAACGCTGACTACTGGAATGCCGAAGTTGCTCGCGCGCAGCAACTTCTCGATCGCGCGCAACTGCGCTCGCCGATTGACGGCATCGTCTCCACGCCTCACATTGAAACTTTGGCAGGTCGCAAGCTCCAACGAGGCGATCTCTTCGCCGAAATTGTCGACTCCTCCCACGACGTCGTTGACGTCGCTATTGACGACGTGGACGCCGGACTCCTCAAGGACGGCCAGAATGCGGTTGTGAAACTGAACAGCTATCCCATGCGCACCTTCCGTGGCGTCGTCACCGTTATCAGCCAAAAAGCCGAAGTGCTTCAGGAGACTCCTATCTTCTACGCACGTGTCGCGGTTCCAAATGCGGATGGAGTTCTTCGCCCCGGCATGCAGGGCCGCGGAAAAATTCGCGTTGGTTGGCGTCCCGCGGGCTACGTGTTCTTCCGGCGGCAGTTCCTGTGGCTCTACAGCAGGATCTGGAATTGGTTTGGTTGGTGACCATGCAGTGGAGGAAATGAATGCGGAGTCTTATTCTGATAGCGATTTCCGGTGCCGCTTTCCTCGCCGCCTCTTGCGGCACGCAGACCGCGCCTAATGCGGTTTCCGACGCCGGTCCCCTTCCTACGGCTCCCGCAACACCGGAACATGCTAGCAGCGTAGAACCTGCCAACACTTCCTTCGTTGTTTCGGGTCCCATCATCGTCGAGCATCAAATTGATTTGACCGCTCAACGTGACGGCGTGCTGCTGAAAGTTTTCTTTGATGCTCCTGCCCGCGTAAAATCCGGCGACTTGCTAGCTCAACTCGACGATCGGCAGGTTCTCGCCAATCTTGAGGCTGCTCGCGCAAGAACACGCAGCATCCAGGCCGATTTAAAAAACTGGCAAGCTGAGACGGAAGTCCTCAAGGCCGATTACGTCCGTGCCCAGCGCCTCTGGGATCTCGGCCTCATTTCCGAAGAGCAGTTGCAGCACGCCAAGTTCAAGGCAGAGTCTGATCAATGGGACGTCCAACGCGTCAGTGAATTGCTCAATACTTCACGCCAGGAGGAGCGTTCGCTCGAACTCGAACTGGAAAAGACTCGGGCGTCCGCTCCTTTCGACGGCCTGGTTGCTCGCCGCTACGTCCGCGAAGGGCAGAACGTCGCCAAGGGCGACCGACTTTTCTGGGTTACCGCCGAAGCTCCTTTATTGATGCGCTTTACGCTTCCTGAGAAATACTTTGGCCATCTCCATCCGGCCCAACAATTCGAAATTAGCTCCGCCGACCTGCCAGGCCAGAAACATGCCGCACGCATTAAGCAGGTAAGCCCCGTCGTCGATCCCTCCAGCGGGACCTTCGAAGTTCTGCTCGAGTTCGTGGGCGACCGCGGCCCCTTCCGACCGGGCATGACCGCAATCGTTCGCGTCGAGAGTCCACGGTAATCCCACCATGAATCTCACCCGCGTCCTGAATAACGCCCTTCCCGACATTCCGGCGCGCACCCTTTCCGATCGTCCTCCGCGTAAGCCCCCAGACGTTGTGTTCAAGGAGCACATTGAAGATGGTCGTCCCATAGTCCGCGTGCTCGTTCCCAGTCAGGACGCCATGTACCGCTTCCCTCCTCAGCAATGGGCTCTCGTTGAGCTTTTCGATGGAAGTCGTTCGTTCGAAGAAATTGCGGAACTCTATTCCGGCCAGATCGGTTCGGCTTATGACGTCGAAGAGGTTCGCGAGTTCGCCGCTTCCCTGGAAGCCATGGGCTTCTGGTTCAAAACCTCGCAGGAGAAAAACATAATTCTGATGCAACAGAGCGCCGAAGAGCGCCGTAAACTCCTGAAATCCAGAAAGAGCAAATTCGGTGATTTGTCACAAATCCTGTTTCCAGCGGTCAATCCGGACCGCTTTCTGACCTGGCTATATCGCTACACATCTTTTATCTACACCTGGTGGTTCACACTTCTCACCCTGGTGGTCTTCGCTGTGATGACCGGCATCACCATCGTGCATTGGTCTGAAATCGGCCGTGACACCCTTCACTTCTTCAATTTTTCAGAAAAGACCTGGGGCGACGTTGGCGTCTTCTACCTCGTAGCTGTCGGCGCCATGTGTTGGCACGAAATCGCTCACGGTCATGCGTGCAAGCATTATGGTGGCCGTGTCCCCTCCATGGGTTTCCTCCTCATCTATCTCACCCCCGCCTTCTACACCGATATCGGCGAAGGTCAAGTTCGCGCCTCGCGCTACCAGCGTCTGATCATTTCCCTCGCCGGCGCTTGGGCGGAACTCTACATTTGTGCCGTGGCCACCTTTATCTGGTGGGGAACTGCTCCGGATACTACCGCGCATGAAATTGCTTACATGATGATGCTGATTACCGGCATCGCTTCCGTCCTCATCAACTTCAATCCCCTCATGAAACTCGATGGCTATCACATGCTGTGCGAGGTTTTGGGTATTGCGGATCTCAAGGAGATTTCCACCGCGTATGTTTCCGCTTGGGTCAAACGGCACATCTGGGGCTTGCCGGTCGAGGTGCCCTACGTGCCTCGACGCCGCAAGCTAGGCTTTGCTTTTTACGCGATCCTATCTGGCCTGTACAGCTACACAGTTCTCTATGTTTTGGCACGCTTTGTTGGCAACGTCTTCCGCAATTTCAATCCTGACTGGTCCTTTATACCGGAACTTGCCACCGCCGCACTGATTTTCCGTTCCAGAATTCGCAACTTGGTGAACTTCATGAAATTTCTCTATCTCGACAAGAAGGACCGTTTGCGCGCTTGGTTTGGTACCCGTCAAGCCATCGCCTCGGCCGTGCTATTTCTCCTCTTCCTCTTTTTGCCATTTTGGCGTGAGTCCACTACCGGACGCTTTGTCCTCGAGCCCGTTTCGGTTTCCGTAATCCGCAACCCCACGCCCGGAATACTTTCCGCGGTGTTCAGCACCGAAGGCATGGCGATTGCCGCTGGCGCACCCATCGCGCAACTTCGCAACAGGCCTCTGGAATCCCAGCTCGGCAGGAGCCTGGCAAATTACCAAGTCGCTTCGATGAAAGCGAATTCCGCTGCGCTCCGCTACTCGAACTTAGGTGCCTCGATACAGGAGCGCGACGACCTTGGGCGGCAAACCCATGAGTTGAGCGATGTTGTCGCTAGCCTCCAATTGACGAGCCCGATTTCGGGAATCGTGTTAACACCCCGGCTGGCAGATCGCTTGGGCACTCAACTCCCCGCAGGTACCGAACTGGCGGAAGTTGCCGATCTTCGCCAGATGCGCGCCCGAATTTACATCTCTGAGCACGATTTGTATAAAGTCAGGGTCGGTCAGCCCGCCCGCTTGCAGGTGCAAGGATTCTTTCAGAAGTGGGACTCTTCCGTAGCAAGCTTGGCTCCGGTGTCCACCGACATGGATCCCAGACTTTCTGGTCCAAATAAGTTTGAAGGACTGCACCCTCCAAACTTCTACGTGGTCGATCTACAAATCGCAAATTCCGATGCCAGGCTCAAACCCGGTATGGTCGGCACGGGTAGGGTTTATGGAGGCCGCCGCAGTATGGTTGGTCTCGGGTGGGATAGCCTCAGCCGCTTCATCTCCAGGAAGGTCTGGTAAAAACAAAGCAGGCCACCGATGGCAGCCCGCTTCGCGAAACTCATTTTGTCGAAATACTTCTCCGCACCGCTCTATTTCTATCAGCCAACTTTACGGACTGGGGCCTTGTTCACTGGGGCCTTGTTCACCAGCGCCTTACTCACGGGTGACTTGTTCACGAGGGCTTTGTTCACTGGGGCCTTGCTGATCGGGGCCTTAGCCACTGAGCTGACCGTCGCCCCATCAAAGGAATCCTTCGCAACATTGGCCTTCTTCGTGGACTTCAGGGTGCTAATCAAACTCTTTTTCTCGATTGTCATGGATCACTCGCTCCTCACAGATTTTTTGCCATCCCGCCGACAGCTCCCTCAAATGCAGGATGGAGGCCAAACTTCCCGCTCCCGCACGGCCGCGCCGCGGCATTGAAAAGAAGGCGCTTATTTCGCAGACACTGCCCCAATGGCCAGGGGTGGCGGTGAATTCTTCTCCAGCGGTTAAAAATTAACCTAGTTGGGGTTAATTTTTAACCCGTTTCGCCGCCATGAATGCCGTACTTCCGGCACAGATACTTCATCCGTTGTGTGTCGATCTGAAGCAACGCCGCGGCAGCGCTCTTTTTTCCCCCGGTCCGCCGCAGCGCGGCCGTCAAGTAGGCCATTTCAATGCGCGCAAGCTCTGCGTCGAAATCCACACCTTCTTCGGGGATCAGTATCGACTCCTGCCCCGTCGCGCTGGAGTGCAGCAACTGTTGCGGCAGGTGCTCCAGGGTAATTACCGGAGTGTTGACCATGACTACGAGCCTCTGCACCACGTTTTCCAACTCTCTCACGTTTCCCGGCCACTTGTAGTCCTCCAGTAGCTCCATTACGTCCGGCTTCAGGGTCTTCAATGGTTTCTTGGCGGAGGCACAGTAGATCCTTAGAAAATGGTCCACCAGCAGTGCGATGTCCCCGTCCCTGTCCCGCAATGGCGGAATCACAATTGGAACTACGTTTATCCGGAAATAGAGGTCTTCACGGAACCGCCCTTTTCGTACGCAATCCTCCAGATCTTCATTCGTCGCCACAATCAACCGAAAATCAATTCTTTTTGAACTGCGGCCGCCTAGCCGCTGCACAGAACGTTCCTGCAGCACGCGCAACAATTTGCTCTGTAAGTTCGGATTTAGCGTGGTGATCTCGTCCAGAAACACGGTTCCACCGTCGGCCGCCTCGATCAATCCCGGCTTGGCGGAGTCGGCGCCAGTAAAGGCACCCTTTTCATAGCCGAATAGTTCCGATTCCATCAGGCTTTCGGGCAATGCCGAACAGTTCAGGCACACATACGGCTCTTCGGCGCGGTTCCCGCATTGCACGATGGCGTTGGCTACAAGCTCCTTCCCCACACCGCTCTCACCGCGCAATACTACCGAAGCGTTTGTCCCCGCCACGGCTTCGACGGCCTGATAAATCCTTTGCATTGCATGGCTCGCACCCACCAGGCCAAAAAACGCCGCCTTATTCTCGGCCTGTTGGAGCACTCGCCGGCCCTCCAATTCGAGCGCGCGCTTTTCTATGGCGCGGGAGAGCACAATCCTGAATTCGTCGTAGTTCAAGGGAAACAGGAAAAACTCGTCTGCGCCGGCCTGGCTGGCTTTCAGGGGCATCGATCTCTGCGTAGATCGGGTGAACGCCACAATCACCACGTCGTCCCGGACTTTGCGCAACTCACCGAGGGCGTCCAATCCGTCCAGGGCTCCCTCACCAACGCAATCCAGATTGAACAGGATGGCGTGCAACTCCGTCCGTTCCAGAAGAGTTTTGATCTCCTCTTCCGTTTGTGCCAGGAAGGTGCGAAATTCGCCGCCGAGCCGTCTTCGAACTTCGGGGAAAAGGTCCGCCTCATCGCTGATAAGAGCAAGGGTGTAGCGCTCGGAGTTACTCAACGCCTCTGACAAAGGACTGGGCTCCTTGAGTCGTGCCGGGATTATAGGGGAGACTCGCTCCAAGAGAAAGTGAGAACTCCTTCTCCCCGCTTTCAGATAATTGGCTGAATCCTCGAACACTTGGTGCAGAATGGGGCCATGCTCAACTCTCGATATTTATCCTTCTCTCTCGCGGTGGTCCTTTCCTCCTGCTTCTCCTTTCTGGCACAGCCAACCGCCAGTGCACCCGCGGCGCGATGGACCGAGCAGGCTGCCAGTGACTGGTACGCTCACCAGCCTTGGCTCGTCGGCAGCAATTACATTCCCGCCAACGCCATTAACGAACTCGAGATGTGGCAGGCCGATACTTTTGATCCCAAACGCATCGATCTGGAACTTGCTTGGGCGCAATCCCTGGGCATGAATACTCTGCGTGTTTTTCTTCACGACCTTCCCTGGCAGCAGGACGCCACGGGCTTCACTCTGCGCATCGATACCTTCCTCGCTATCGCTGACCAGCATCACATCAAGATCCTCTTCGTCATCTTCGATTCCTGCTGGGATCCCTATCCTCAACTCGGTAAACAACGCGACCCGCGCCCCGGCATCCACAATTCCGGTTGGGTGCAGAGCCCAGGTGCCCAGGCACTCGAGGATCCCTCGCAAACTCCGCGCCTCGAGGCCTACGCCAAGGGCGTCGTTTCTGCGTTCGCTTCAGACAAGCGGATTCTTGGCTGGGATGTCTGGAACGAACCAGGTGGCACGAATGAAGGCAGCTACGAAAAACAGGAACCCAAGGACAAAGTCAATCGTGTGCTCGCTCTGCTTCCGCAAGTCTTCGCCTGGGTACGTTCGGTTCATCCTACACAACCTCTTACCAGCGGCTTGTGGGAAGGCGACTGGACCACGGTAGACAAACTGAGCCCGATGCAAAAAATTCAGCTCGAACTGTCCGACGTTCTCTCGTTTCACAATTATGCCAAACCCGACGACTTCGAAAAACATGTCGTCTGGCTAGAACAGTTCCACCGCCCGATCCTGTGCACGGAATACATGGCGCGCGGTGCCGGCAGTACCTTCCAGGGAATTTTACCCGTCGCCAAAAGGTATAAGGTCGCGGCAATTAACTGGGGGCTCGTTGCAGGAAAAACGCAGACCTACTATCCCTGGGATTCCTGGCAGAATCCCTATGTCGGTCATCAACCTCCCGTCTGGCACCACGACATCTTTCAAACCGACGGCGCGCCCTACAGCGACGCAGAAGTCGCTTTCATACGCCAAATTACGGGCCATTAGCGAACGCGATGGAGACGAACTGTAAAATTGCGCTTCGAACTTTCTCGCATTAGCTTGTTGTTCTCTGAAGAACCTGGCTCCACGGAGAAGTCCAATGGCCCTGAACCGCAGACATTTTCTGAAAACAATCGGGGGATCCTCCGTCGCCATCGCTCTCGGTGCAGATAATCTCCTCTGGGGGGAGGCAATTGCGACTCCCGCCTCGTTTGACTTTGTTTTCTTCACCGATACTCACATCCAGCCGGAATTGGATGCCGCCCACGGTTGCGACATGTGCTTCCGCAAGATCGCAGGCGTGAACAGCGACTTTGCCATCATGGGCGGCGACCATGTTTTCGATGCCATGAACGTCGACGCCTCGCGCGCCCATGTGGTTTTCGACCTTTATCAGAAAACAGAGCAGACCCTCGGAATGAAGCTCCACCACGCCATAGGCAATCACGATCTCTTCGGTATCAATACCGCCAGCGGCATCGCTCCTAGCGACCCCGCTTATGGCAAGAAACTCTACGAAGACCGCATCGGCAGGAAGACCTACTATTCCTTCGACCACAAAGGTCATCACTTTTTTGTGCTGGATTCCGTCGAGCCAACTCCGGACCGCCAGTGGGAAGCCCGCATCGATGATGCGCAACTCTCCTGGCTGGCCGATGATCTGAAGAAGACTCCACCTGGCACCCCCGTCCTTGGCGTCACTCACGTGCCGCTCGTCACCGCCTTTTCCGCTTACGTCCCGCCCACCGCTGCGGACCGCAAATACAGCACGTTATCCGTGGCCAACGCCTCGCAGGTCGTTGAAATTCTCGAGCAGTTTCACGTTCTCGCCGTTCTACAGGGCCACACGCACGTCAACGAAATCGTTCAATACAGAAAAACGCAGTTCATCACCAGCGGCGCCGTCTGCGGCAATTGGTGGCACGGCCCACGCATGGGAGTTCCCGAAGGATTTCTGGTCGTGAGCCTGCGCGAAGGTAAAATCGCCACTCGCTATGAAACCTATGGCTTTAAGAGCATTGCACCCAGTTAACCGATTGGACCTCAGACGAGCGTCTTGATCGACACGCAAATACTCGAGGCCACTTTAAACCTCTCGACTCTGGCGGACATGACGGGCCATGGCTAGGAATCGGAACTCTGCAGGGAGAAGGAATCCAGGAAGGAACTACTTTGCGGACAAAAAAATACGGGCGAATCGGCATTTAGCCGGTCCGCCCGTAACGACTAGAGAGCCGTGACGTTCGACGCCTGAAGACCCTTGGGGCCCTTGGTGACTTCGAACTCAACTGCCTGTCCTTCGTTGAGCGACTTGTATCCATCCGCCATAATCGCGGAGAAATGCACAAATACGTCCTCACCGGACTGGCGTTGAATGAAGCCAAATCCCTTGCTGGCGTTAAACCACTTTACTGTTCCTTGTTCTTTCACGTTGTTTCCTATTCCTTATTTTATAAAGCTATCTGGTGCTTCTCGACAGCCTCTAGTCGCAAATGAAAAAAGGCCGCAAGTTTGAAACTCGCAGCCCCTTAAATCGAATCCAAAGGTGATACAAGAGCAACAAACGCAGCTATAGAGTAACACATCTTCCCTTCTTGGCAACATGAATCTTTACACCGGCCCATCCCAACTCTTTCGCCGCACCGCGCGCGTTTTCTCTCCGGTCCGCCTCGGAGAATGCTACAGTAAAAAGGATACCCATGAGCAAGCCTTCTATTTTCCGGCGCGACAAGACCTTTTCCCAGCCCGTCAATTGGGGAGTCACGCTCATCATGATTGCTCTCCATCTTGCCGCAGTCGCTGCTGTTTTTTTCTTCACTTGGAAAGCCTTGTTGCTGGCCGTCTTCATGTGGTGGGTTGCAGGCAGTCTTGGCATCGGCATGGGTTATCACCGACTGCTCACGCACCGCGGCTACAAAACACCCAAGTGGATGGAATATTTCCTCACAACCTGCGGCACCCTTGCTCTCGAAGGCGGTCCAATCGCCTGGGTTGCCACGCATCGTATCCATCATCAAAATACGGACAAAGAAGGCGATCCTCATTCACCGATTGATGGCGGCATTTGGTCGCACATGGGTTGGATTCTTACCGGCCGCGCCATGCATCGGGATCGCAGCGAACTGCTTCCCTACGTCCCGGACCTTCGCAAAGACAAATTCCATCTCTGGATCAGCAAGTGGCACGTGATTCCTTCGGTCACGCTCGCAATTGCCTTTTATTTCCTCGGCGGCTGGCCTTTTGTTTTCTGGGGATCATTCCTTCGCTCGGTTCTCAGTCTGCACTTCACCTGGCTTGTGAATTCCGCCACGCACATGTGGGGCTCACAACGGTTTGAAACTGGCGACCTCTCCACCAACAGTTTCTGGGTTGCCTTTCTCACCTTTGGTGAAGGATGGCACAACAATCATCACTATGCGCCGCAATCCGCGCGCCACGGATTCAAGTGGTATGAAATTGATGTGAACTGGTATGGCATCTTCACGCTTTCCAAGATGGGACTCGCTTGGGACATCAAGCGTATCAAACTAGAACCCTTGGAACGTGTCGACGCCGAGCAGCATGCCGCGTAACTGCCCGGGCCTTTACCTATCGTTGCGTTCCCGGCGAAACGAACACCTCACCCGCGAGTGCCCGATCGATAGCCCACACCAGGTCCTCGTGCATTCTTGATTTGAATACGTATCCCGTCGCTCCGCTCTCAAATGCGGCGGCAACAAACTCCTCATCTTCTTGTACTGTCAGAAAAATCACTTTGGCCTCGCTACCTTGCCGTTTCAGTTCTTGCGCGGCCTGAATCCCATCCATATGTGGCATGATGACATCCAGAAGTACCAGGTCTGGTTTCAACCGCGCCGTTGCATCGACCGCAGCCAATCCGTCCCTCACAACTCCCACAACCTCGAATTGCGAATCTAACAGACTCCCCACGCGCTCCCGCATTCCCGCATGGTCTTCGGCAATCAGGATCCTCGCGCGAAATCCAGCAATCTGTTGTTTCATCTGACCAATCGTAGGATGCATGTCGCGATAACCCCGTAACTTCGACCGGCTTTTTCCCAATTCTTAACAGATCTTGCCAGTGGGCATCGGTTCCTCGATGACCTCGCAATCCGGCGCTCACAGATCATGCCCACAAAATCGTTATGGCAAGAATTAGTAAACACTTATCACGAGCTATTCCATTGCGAACCACAGAGTTGCCACGAGTTCAAGTTCTTCTTTTCACCACCGACTTCTTCAATTTTCTTTCGGAAACTGTAAGTTTTGACAGTTCCCATTTTGCTTCTTCCCGGTCATCCTCTATCGCGCTGGGGGTGTTGCTTCGACTCCAGCAGCTACTCGAAAGTCTCCTGGTGAACCGTGCCCACTTTCGAGCAGCCTTGCGCAGACTGCAAGATTGTCTCGTTTCCAACGGGGCGGAGTGCTTCCAGTTATTCTTGGGCGGAGAATTTCTGGGCTGCGACGGGTTGCTCGATGGTGGGCAAGTTTCTTCCTCGAATATTAATCATCAGTTATTCTCGATTTTCGTTGATTGATCTGCTACCCGCACAGCCATTCCAAAACTCCCCTTCTTGGGGTATTCTGTAAAGCAAGTTTCTCGGCTATTACCGGAGTTGCTCAGCCGATTCCCAGGGGTGGGAGTCTAGCGTTGACTAAAGCTCGTATTCTTATTGCCGACGACCATACACTGGTCGCTGAGGCTTTCAAAAAACTTCTCGAACCTGAATTTCAGGTCCTTGGTACCGTTTCCGACGGACGCGCCCTGTTGCGCGCCGCAGCCGAACTCAAGCCGGACCTCGCCCTTGTCGATCTCAACATGCCCCTTCTGAACGGTCTGGATGCCGGCGCCCAACTCAAGGAATCCATGCCACGGCTCAAGATCATCGTTCTCACTATGAATGAAGACACCGAGATTGCCGCAGAAGCTCTTGGAAAGTGGGCTTCTGGTTACCTGCTGAAGAAGTCGGCGGGTTCGGAACTGTTGAAGGCTGTGCGCGAAGTACTCCGCGGAGCCAAATACGTTACCCCAGCGGTGCAAGTCGGTCTCGAGGAAAGCCCGCTTCGCGACTCGCGTTCCGATGCCGCTCGCGCTCTTACACCTCGCCAGCGTGAAGTGCTTCAACTGCTTGCCGAAGGTCATACCATGAAGGAAGCGGCGGCCATCCTCAACGTAGCCACGCGCACCGTGGCCTTCCACAAATATCGCATCATGCAGGACTTTGGCTTGGAAACAAATTCAGACCTGCTGCGCTTCGCCATCAAGCAGAAGGTTGTTCAGCAGACCTGACGCATTTTGATCTTGCTTAATCGGCGCTGGCTGGCTGCGCCATCACCGATGCTTCCACTTGGGTTACGATTTCCGTTCCTCGCCCCGGCCTCGAATGGATCTCCAATACGCCGCCAACCATGCGCATCCTTTCCCGCATGCTGGCTATCCCTAGGCCCGCTTCGTAATTGTTCAAGTCAAATCCTCGGCCGTAATCCTTCACTTTCATCTGCAGTACCCCGTGTCGGGCTTCCAATTCCACGTCGATTTTGGCGCTCCCGCTGTGCTTTGCTGCGTTTTTTAGGGCTTCCTGGGCTACACGGTACAGGCACAATGATCTTTCCTCCGTCACGTTCCACGGAATGCCCTCAGCCGAAAGATCTACGTCGATCCCATGTTGCTTGGACATCTGCAAGCACAGCTCCCGCAACGCCGCTTTCAAACCCAGATGCTGCAACTTGGAGGAATGCAGTTGGTGCGATAGTCCATGGATGTCGCTGGCCAACTCACTCGCCTCCTCCAGCGCAACCGCCACCTGTTCCCGCTCGATTCGCAGATCCACCGATAATTCGTGCTTCAATCGATCTAATCCGATAATCAGCAGTGACAACCGCTGACCAATGTCGTCGTGCAGATCTCTCGCCAGTCTCTGTCTCTCGTCTTCCTGCGCCCGGATCAGCCGTTCCGTCAGCTGCATCAGCTCCATCTTTGCCTGTTTTAAGTCCGTGATGTCTACATTCACTCCTCGCAGACGCAGCGGTCTTCCTCCCTCATCACGGAACACCTGTCCCCGGAACAGCAGCCAGCGGATTGCCCCACCCGGCTCGTGAAATCTCCACTCCGTCACAATCGCGTCGTTTACATCCCGGTCCGTCAGCAGTGCCATGGCTCTTCTGTAAAGGTCTTCTCGGTCTTCTTCCGGGATCAGTTCAAGGAACTTCTGGTAGGACGCTTCCAGTTCCACCGGCTCTTTTCCGAGTAGTGTGCTCTGTCGTTGCGACCACCGCACCCGGCCGGTCTGCACGTCCAGCTCCCACAGCGCCGTCATCGACGCCTCCAGCGCCAACTGGAGCCATTCCTGTTTCTCTCGTAATTGCTGCTCTGCTCGCCTGCGCCCCACTGCGTTTCCGAACAAACTTCCCAGCATTCCCAACCGCGCCACCAGCGGGTTTGGCCACTCTCGTCCTGGAGTCTTGCTCAATAGCACCAGCGCCCCATTCCCATCCGTATCTTGTCCCGACGGCACTACCACCATCGATTGAATTCCCTTCGCTTCCAGGCTTGCGCGGTCCAGGGCGGCAATCTCAGGCAGTTGTTCCAGACTGGATATCGATACCGCCCGGCCCAGCTGCACCTGCCCCATGATCCACGGCACTTCTTCCCGTTCACATATCCTTACATCCTTCTCGGTCTTGTCTCGCAGTGCCAGGAACCTTTCCCCTGCGATTTCGCCCTCTCCACTCACCGTAACCCAAATACCTCTGTCCGCCTTTTCCGCTTCCAGCACGGCCTCCAGTGCGTTCTGAATCTCGGCATCCACTTCCTGCGCCGGGCAATGCGCTAGCCGCTCAGAACATTGCGCAGCCACTCGTTCAATCGCGAAGCGCCTTTCCAACATCCGCTGCGCTCGGTTTTTCCTCTTGATTTGTGCCAGCATCAACAGCACTAACACCGTCTCCAGCGCAACGAATGCCGCGATGCCCCAAAGGTATAGCCCATACTTCTTCCAAACCGAGGGTTCACGGAACTCCACCCGCGCCCCCGCGGGTACTCGTGACTCAGGGATTCCCCACCTCTTCAATTCTCGCCAGTCCACTGCCAGATACATACCGCCTTCCAGGACTGGCAGGTCCTCTGGATTCTTTCCCTCCAGAATCGCTTTGACTTGCTGTGCTATTTTTCTCGCCTCGTCCTGTGGATCGTATAGATAGCCTCCAATGATCCCGCGTCCCAGATAGTTGGACTCGAAGCCGTAAATCGGTATCCGAGAATGCGGCGCAATTTTTTCCAGATACTGCGTGCCTGAGTAGCTTCTGCCCATGTGATCGCTGTATTCCACAACGTAGTAGGCGATGGTATCGGCCGAGAGACCCTTCAGCAACTGCTTCGCCTCCTCCGGCGTCGGTCCCTCCCAATATTCAATTTGCACCTGCCCTTCGTAGGCTTTCATTTGTTGCCTGGCGATCCACCCCAGCCACTTATCTCGCGCTGAGGATCCTGCAATCAACACAACTTTTCTTGCGTCGGGCTGTAAGGAGAGTGCCAATTCCAAAGTTTTTTCGAAGTGTAGCGGTTCCACTACTCCGCTCACTCCTGGATATTTTTGCGTCGGAGCCGGTATATCTTTCGGAATAATGCCGAACACTATGGGAACTCCCGGGAACAGGTCCTTCCGATGATTCAGCAAAAATTCCAGCACTGGACGCTGGCCTGCCACCACGACATCCATTTTCACGTGTTCGTATTTCGTCCGGTAGATTTCCGCGAAGTCTCTTTCATTCTCTGGTTCCTTCAGCCTGGTTAAATCCAATGCTTCGACGTGCAAGTCTACCTCGTCCGGAACGTTCAGTTCCGCACGAAGTATTTGGACAAGTTCCATTTGCCCTTCGAATCCGAGATTATCCGGCAGGAGTACGAGGACGTTTTTTCGGGAGGCAATACCTTCGTTGGCGTTATTCGCGGCAGTTACGGTCGCGCTGCTCGCAAAAATACAAGCGGCGATCAGGGCAGCCGCGATCACCGACACGCATCGAATGGGGCGCTCCAAGCAGTCGGTGGGGAATGCGCTACCCCAAACCCGGGGCATACGTTCGGATTCCTCCTGGCGTGTTGGCCGAGACTCAGAGGAGTCTAAGGATGAGGGGATAGTAGTGCATCCGCTTGAACCTTTGCAATCAAAAGCTTAGATTCTGCCTTGCTGTTTATTTCACCGCGTCATAAAACGTGTCTCTCGGTTTCTTCCGCACTTACTGCGACACCTCGTGTCGCAGTTTCCTCCATTCCCCCAAAACCGCCTTCCCGAATAATGATTTCGCTGCTTCCCATCTCTTTGGCTATCTGGTACGCTTCTCGCGTTTCCGCCCCAGCGTTTTCTCTTCAAACAAACCAACCATCCCTGAATAAGGAGCTAACCCTATGGGTACATTTGACGCGGTTTTGGCGGAAGCTAGCAATCAATTCGGAATCAGCGGCGCGAAGACAACTTCCCTCGTGTCCGGGCTGCTCGCCATGATCAATGACACCCCTGGCGGCCTGGGCGCCTTCCTTGATCGCCTTCGCAAATCAGGACTGGGTGATTTTGTCTCGTCCTGGTTGGGTAGTGGCGAACCGCGCCCTATTTCCAGCACCTCTCTAGAGGCTGCTATCGGACGCGATTCGATCGACAAGCTCGCCTCCCGCGCCGGACTTTCCTATTCCACCGCGGCTTCCGCTCTCGCCTTCATGGTTCCTAAGCTCATCAATCGCCTTGCTCCCGGTGGAGTTATCCCCACTCACTTCTCTTCAGATGTTCTGGCCTTCGCGAACAGCGCTACCAGTGCTGTCGCAGCGGGTACACGCCAAGCGGCATATGCCACCGAACGCGCCGTCAAGAAGGCCGGTGTTCCCGTATGGCTGTGGCCGCTTCTTGCACTTCTAGTGGTTCTTCTTCTTGGTTACTGGCTATGGAGTTCGCGAGAACCGGCGAAGAATGCCAGCTGGAATGTCTCGGAACAACTCCGCATCGCCGGTGAGAAGGCGAGTTCAGCCCTCGCCGCCCTAAAGCCTGGCTTCTCGGCTCAGGATTTGATCTCTGCTCTCAACTTGAACGTGATCAATTTCGCCACCGGGAGCGCCCAGATTCCCGCCGACTCCGACGCGTATCTTAACCGCGTCGCCGCCGCACTGAAATCAGCCCCAGCTGGCACGGTACTTGAGGTCGCTGGACACACCGACAATACCGGTGACTCAGCTTCCAACATGACGCTTTCCGAGCAGCGGGCAGAAGCCGTTCGTGCCTACCTTATCCAGCAGGGCGTGAATGGAGATATGCTCATCGCAAAGGGCTACGGCGACACTAAACCTATCGGCTCAAACGAAACCGAAGAGGGCAAATTCCACAATCGCCGCATCGAGTTCGCGCTCCGCTAGATCGCTCTGGCGGCCTTCCCCAATCCTGAAAAAGCCGGGCCCGCTAGAGTCTCTAGCTCCACCGGGCCCAAGTCTTCCAGCTTACGTCCGGTCTAGCTCTGCAGTGCCTCGATTGCCTTTCCTCCCAAAAATCCCGGCCCAACCCGCTGTTCGTCCTCAAGAAATTGGACTGACCTATTGGCCGGTTCGCGGTAGGACACAGTCTTTCTTTCCCTGCCTCGCACCACTCCCTCTGACTGCTAGTCTTAGTACTAGAACTAGGAGGGCCCTTCCTTGGTAAAATCACTGATCGCGTTGGGTTGGCTTCGAGATGTAGCCCTGGTAGTCATGCTCTGTGCCGGTAACCATTTGCGCCATGCTTCGCCGACCATTGGACTTGCCATCATAGCCGGGGCGATTCTCATCTTTGCGGAGCGCTTTCTCTGGGCCTGGCATCTCTGCGACCTCCGCGACAAACACGTCCCTTCTTCTTCTCCTCGCTAACTTGACTGTGTGAGGTTCGTAGTCCAGCCAAGAATATTAGCCTGCGGTCGGCTTCCGCGACGCCGGTCACTTCGACAGTGTTTGCTGCTGCGTCTTCTCGCGCCAGAATTCTTGGCCTTGATCGGGCAGTGTATAGATTGGGTCGTAATACTCGTAGCGGCGTTTCAACGCTTCGGGATCGTCAGCCTCGATACCGGTGCGGTAATTCTTCGTCCAATACGAAATGCCCAGCTGCCGGTCGTATTCTTTCACTTGGTGAACCCAGCGTTTTCCGACAAAGGGCACGTCGCAAATCATCCGCGGTGTGGCGAATCCGGGCAAGTATCCCATGATGTCGTGCTGCAATTGCTGCACTTCGTGAATCGCCAGCCGCCAGTGCTCCGCATTCGGGATCATGTCGCACTGATAAAAGTAATATGGCATGATTTTCCCGTGATCTAGCAGCGTAAAGCACAATTCCAGCAATTCTTTTGCGCTGGTATTCACCCCGCGCAACAGCACTCCCTGATTACGTACGTCTCGATAACCCATATCCAGCAGCGCCTGCACCGCCTTGCGCACCAGCGGTGTCACTTGCCGCGCATTATTCACGTGCGTGTGGACTGCGATATCCACGCCCCGCTCCCGCGCCTTCTTCGACAACCGTTCCAACCCTACTAGCACTTCCTCCTGCAGAAAATGCTGCGGGATGGCGATCAATCCTTTGGTGGCCAGTCGAATATCTTTGATACTCGGAATGTCCATCAACTTCGAGCAGAAGTCCTCCAGCGTCCCGATCGGGGTGTTGGCAATGTCGCCACCACTCACCACCACGTCGCGCACTGACGGCGTAACGCGCAGGTAGTCCAGCATCTGCTGGTAGCGGTCCTTCTGCGGTACCTGGAACTTCAGTTTCACCACCTGTGGCACGTCGTTTCCTACCAGGTCCATTCGCGTGCAGTGTCCACAGTACTGCGGGCACGTGGACAGCAATTCCGCCAGCACCTTGGTAGGATACCGGTGCGTCAAACCTTCCACCGCCCACATGTCAGATTCGTGCAGGGAATCGCGGCTGGCTTTCGGATGGCTGGGCCACTCCGGATGGCGATCCTCAAAGGCCGGCAGCATGTACCGGCGCACGGGATCGTTCCACAAATCCTGGGTGTCCATCGTGTTCAGCATGTGCGGAGGCACGAGGATGGACATAGTGGCCCGCTCTTTCACGTCACGCTCGATGCTGGCCATCAATGTATCGGGGATCAAGTCGCCGAAAGCGTCTTTCAATTCCTTGAGGTTCTTGACCGTGTGACGCCGCTGCCACAGCGCCGTCTCCCACTCTTGTTTGGTCACGTTTCTATAGCCAGGTAAACGCGTCCAGTCAGGCTCGACGAACTCCCGTTGCAGCGGATATGTGAACGGCTGTTCTCCCGTGTGAACCTTGCCAGCCGGCTTCCAGGTCGGGCGTCCAGCTTTTGTGTCAGGCGTAGTGGTTTTGATCTCACTCATGTACATTTTCCTGTATCCGGGGAACGTGGTTCGGAAGTTTTCACAACTTCTTTACGTCTTAGGATATCGTACGCCGCGATTTTGCACCACCCCTGACAGAGCCCGCACCCGCAACTGTTTCCACCTGATCCGTAGCCAGCTGTTCGCTGTAAGCGAGCAATTCACTCTAGTCGTTCTTCGATGCGCATTCCGCCGGTCCTTAGTCTAGTGTTGCGAAGCCTACAAGGAAACCTGCACGTTCCTCGGGATTTCTACGCTTTTGTTTGCTGGCCCTTCAAGCTGTAAAAAGTACCGCTTCAACAGAGAGATAGGGCCGAAGTTGCGTACTAGTGCGGCAGCATCGAACAACCGCAACCTCCCGTGTTTCAAGTACTTAGTGAATTGGCGGCTGGAATGCTCCTTTGACTTCGGTCGTCAGCGGATTGCACAGAGTTTGGGATCGTAACTGGGCCAAAGGGGGGAACAATGATTCAGGAACTTTCCTTCAAGACTGCCGTTAGCACGGATTAGGAGGAACTTCTTCACACCTGCCAGCGCGCCTGGGAAGTGTGGCGTCTTTGTGGTGAGCAAGTTGCGGCGGCGCATTTGTCCAGCAAGGAAATTGGCGACGAATTGTAAAAGTTGCAAGCCAACTACGCAAAGGCCTACTCCAATTTGAATCGGCACGAAAAACAGGCTAGTTTCGCCAATTTGTCTTAAAAATCGGCGGCCGTCAGTTTGCTGCTTCCTCCCTTGAGGTTTCAGCGAAGAATCCTGTGCACTGATTAATCCGCGGCCTGAACTTCGAAGGATGCCGATTCAAACAAGAGCGATACCACCCGGCGCTGAAAGGAAGATCGACATGAAAATCAATGACTCTACTCGCTCAGCCAAGCCGGGGGCGGTCAATAACAAGAATCCACTTGGCATCTTGATCGCATTGGCTTTCTTCGCGGGCAATCCCATGACCGAGGGGACGGAGCTTTTGCCGTTCGTAGCACCCAAGTCATCCAAGAATTCTCTCTCCGCCAAGGATGAAGGAAAGTAGCGGCACGCTGATTAGATTCTGCGCAAAGATGTCATTCACGTTGACCCACCAGCTTGGTCGCGCGCTAAAAAGAATCCCAGCCTGAAAGCAATCTATGTGCTGCTGCTCATCAGGCTCCTGGGGGTGAGATGGAGGTTCGGATGGTCGCTGCTGAGCCACAACCGCGGGAGCGGTCGAGACCGTGAATGCGAGCAGAATGCCTAGGGAAGTTGCTTTCAATGCGCACGACGTTATACCGATAGCCGGGACCCGAACGGGCGAAGCGTCGGTGAGGGAAGGCATGATCCAACTGGTAGCGCGGATCATCGGGACGGTCATGACCATACCAGTGATCATTGGTAACGTGTGGTCTGGTATCGACTCGACCTTGATCGCGCGGTTCGCCCTCTGGAGTTGCGGAACGCGCATGTCGAGCTGGTGGCGGAGGACCATGACGATCACCGGTTCTGGCTTTCGGGCGGTGCCTTTTTTGAGGTCGCTGCTTGGGACTGGCCTATTTGCGCAGACTGGTGCTGGGACTGCAGCGACGATTTCGTTGTATACGAAGATCCAGACCACATCGGCTGGTATCTCCTGTACAGCATTCAAACCGGAACTTACGTCCACGTAACTTGTCAGGGCTCATAAGCCTGCCAGCCGCTGTCGGGCACTTTTGCCCGAGGCCAAGGGCCGCCTGATCTGCCGGTCAGTAGTTTGCCCCCAAAGAAAAGGCCTCACCCGAAATCTCGCAAGTGGGGCTGAAGTTTGGTTCAAACCTGTTCGAGTTACTTGACGGTGGCGCGGCGGCGCCGTGCAATCAAGCCCGCGAGTCCGATACCCAACAATCAAAGAGTCGCCGGCTCAGCGGTCGAAACCACTGCAGCCGCTAGGGTTCACGTTGTCCAGAACCGCCCCAGCGTTTCCCGCCGTTTTGCTCGTGATGATCAGCGCCACATCGTTAGCCGTCCGAGCATTGATCGTGGTGCTGACAACACCGCTCGTTAGGTCGGCGCTTCCTAGGCTATAAGTTTCGCCACAGAGAGAGTCCAACGCCACCGTCGTTGTCGTGGGCATTCCTCGTTGGGAGCCTAGCAGGTCGAAGCTCAGCGTAAATGCCCTCGGAGCCAGCGAAAGAATCGCGGAACTGAATTGTCCGGCAGTCCCGTTGCGTCCGTCGAGGTCCGCGCCGTTTTCCGATGCCAGTGACGAACAAAGGTAGCTATAAGCGTTGCCGCCCATCACGTCTACCGCCTCGCTTGTGACCGTAAACGCACCAAGATTGGTAGCGTTGAGCAGCACCGGGAGTTCATCGAAATTCTAGTTAATTCCGTCCGCCTGACAAGCCAGCTTTTATGAAACACAAGTACTAGACCCGTGCTGTAAATTCCTGTTCACATCTGCAAAACTACCTATCTTTTTTCTGGTCAGCTTCCCAGGTCGTTGCCGGCGTTCCTCGATTGCTCCGCGCAACATTGGACTTCCCTTCTAATGTAATTAGCATCTCAGGAAATCGTGACTGCTGTTACTTCCCTGAGCAATTATCCATCAACCGTCGTTACTGGCGCCAACCAGGCGCCAATCCTGCACTGCTCTTTTAGAGTACTTGTCTACTCGGTCTCGCCTCCTATAATGCTGCAACATTTGTTTCTGAGCACCGAATATTGAAACGTAATCCCCAACAAGGTTCCCAGTGTGCCTGACCGCGCCATAGACGGAGATGTATGCCAATGACTAAAATAACAAAGTCCGAAACAGCCCTCCATACTTGGAGGTACTTGACTCCAAGTGTATAATTCGCGCAACCAAGAAAATGGTAAAGGACGGTTAATGGCGGATCCCCTCACCCCTCCGGGATTCAATGACGCACCACCGAATGAAAAGCCTTTGGAATCCTGGGGCGAGATCGCCGCTTACCTCCGGCGAGACATCCGTACAGTTCAACGTTGGGAGAAAGATCTTGCTCTGCCGGTCCGCCGTTTGAATACCGGCAAGCAAGGTCAGGTATTTGCGTTCCCTTCGGAACTCGACAAGTGGAAACTGGAACGCGAGCGAAGGCCGCAACCCGATATCGTCGATCTGACTGTAGAACGCGATTCACCCGACCCAGTTACGAAAGATCGCAACAATAAGAAACAAGGAGAGGATCTTCGTTCTCAACTTCTGAAGTTCGCAAAATGGCTGGGGGTGTTGGTTGGATTGGCTATTCTCGCGGCCGCCGTCGTGTCTGTGAGCAGGCAGTATCTTGCCCCATCCTCCGAAAAAACGTTTCTGTTCGTCAGGCCGTTCGCGAATGTCGGCGGCGACCCGCGCGACGACAGATTCGTCGCCGGGCTGACCGACGAAATCATCACGCAGATTGGGAAGCTGGACCCGGCTTCTCTGGGTGTATTCGCACCGACAACATCCAAAGAGCTTGCTTCGAAATCCATTCAGGATCTTCGGAAGCTGCTAAACGCCAGATACGTCCTCGAGGGCAGTGTTCGACGGGTCGATGATCAACTTCGCATCGACGTCGCACTAGTTACCGCCAGCGATCAGACACCGATCTGGACCAATTTCTATACTGGGAGTGTCCAGGATGTCTTGCGCTTGCAGGACAAGGTAGCGGCCGACGTCGCCAGGGAAACCAGTGTTACTCTGCCAAAATCCAGCGAAAGTGGACGCTCGGGACTGGCCCATTCAGTGAACCCCCGCGTTTATGACGCCTACCTTGCCGGGCGTTTGTACTGGCTCGATCGCGACATGGGCCGAAGTTTGGTGAAATACCGGGAAGCCTTGGAGATCGACCCTAATTATGCTCCCGCCCGCGCCGGCCTTGCCATGTCCTACTTGCTGCTCGGTGAGTCACCCAATGATGCCTTGAAACCTGACGTGGCCATTCCGCAGGCCCGTGAGGCAGCTCAGGAAGCCATCCAGATCGACTCGAAAATTGCGGATGCCTATTGCGTGCTGGCGAACATTGCGCTCAGTTATGACCACAACCTGCCCGAAGCAGAAAGGCTGTTCAAGAAAGCCATCGAGGTTGATCCCAATAACGTTACCGCTCACCAGTGGTATGGTTCCTACCTGATGGTGACCAACCAGATGGCGCTCGCGGAAAAGGAGATGAATCGGGCATTAGAGATCGATCCTGCTTCTCCGCTGATCAGTTCCGTAGGCGCTGAGCTCAAATACTACCAGCGCGATTATGATGCCGCGATTCAACGCGCCACCCAGACTCTGGAGAAACATCCGGGATACATGTACTCGGAATTGTGGCTGGCTTGGGCCTGTCGCGAGAAGAAAATGTACCCTCAGGCAATTGAGATTTTGGACCGCGCCCGTCAACAGAGCAACAACAATCCGGCCCTGCTCGCCCAATATGGCCATGCCTTGGGAATATCCGGCGATACGGACGGCGCCCGCAAAGTCCTCGCGCAACTCCAGGACATTGCCCAACACCAATACGTCCCCGCCCTCTACTTCGCCGGAGTCTATGTCGGCTTGGGTGAAAAAGATGAGGCCTTCAGGTGGCTGGAAAAAGCCTACCAGGAACGCCATGATCGCCTTGTCTATTTGGGAATTGATCCTATGGCTGATCCGCTGCGCTCGGACCCCAGGTTTACGGCGCTGATGAAAAAGGTCGGCTTACCTTAAGCCAACCTCCTGATTCGCGTAGTTTTGCACCCTAATTGACTGAATATCCCATTCGCCGGCCCGTCGATAAGGCTACCGCTTTTCTCACCACGACAAACCGCGACATCTGGTCACATTTGGCCAGCTTCGCAGCTTGCCGCTTGAGTGCCGTGCCGCCGACCACTTACCTTGACGTCTCGGGAGCACGATCGGGAATGAGTGGGGGAGCCAATGCCAAGGTCAAACCGCAGGGCAGTTACAAAATTGGTGGTGGTCGTGTTGGCGCTATGGGGCTTCTGGCCGATGCGAGTGTCCACGCCACCCCGACTCGCTGTTCCAGGAAAAGAACAGGGGTGAATCCATGGTTCTTGTGATCTACGCACGGACCTCAAGGGACATCCTTCTCGCGGTAGCCACTTCGATCATGTTCGCGGAGCTGGCGGGCTATCTGCTCCATCGCCTGATGCACAGCGAGAGATTTCCCGCATTGAGCCGGGCACACATGATTCATCACTTTCAGCTCTACGGCCCAAACCAGCCGATGCGCGCGAGACCATACAAAAACGCGACTGAAGGCCGCTCTTCTCTGGGAAATATCGGGAACGAATGGATCGTGCCCTCCGCGCTCATTCTGGCTGCGTGCTGGGGAGTCCTGTGGAGCCTGGGAGTGCCCTGGGGATATATCGCACTCGCGTTTGGAACCATGCTCGCATGGCCATTGTTCATGTTTAGCTACCTACACGACCGTATGCATTTGGAGAATTTCTGGATGGAGAGGACGCCCATTCTCAAATCGTGGTATGTGTCAGCCCGCCGTCTTCACGACATCCCTCACCATTCTCTGGGTGACAACGGCCGCATGGACCGGAATTTCGGTATTGGCTTTTTCTTCTTTGATCGATTATTTCGCACCAAATCGAATCGCCATTGTCCCCTGAACTGGCACGCTTACCGTGCCGCTCTCAAGCGTTACAAACTTGAGCAGGAAAACGAAGACGACTTCACGCGGTTTCCCTCTGGATATCGCGTGTGAAGTCGTTAATAAATGCTCTTAAAGGAACCCCAGATTGAGGAACGCTGAAAACTCGCCTATGCATTTCTTCCTGCGAACTACTCTCCCAAGCCTTGCCCTGATCGCCTTCTCGCTGTTCTGCATGCTAGTACCTTGCGCAGTGGCGCAGGAGGACGCCGGCGCTTCCGGGAATCAACCCTGGATCAGTCACTATGAACCAGGCATCTCTAACAATGCCGGACCTGTCAAGTCTTTTTTGCATTCTTTTCAGCCCTTTTTGAATTCTTTTTGAGCACACTTTTCCATTCACTCCTAAGAGTGGTCTTCCTCGTTTTTCTCCGACTTTGCATCGACGACCGCGGCTCGTTCGTAATCTGTCGGTCAGTTTCAGTCCGACCCAAACATCTCTCCGATCAAAACTTCGACCATGATTACTACTTCAAACTCCCTCTGCAGGGAGCGGGATGCCCAATCACTTGCCGACGCTTTACTTCACGCCATGCCTGGTTCCGAGCTTTCCCGCGTTCGAACCGAACTCGACAAACTTCGAATAGTCCCAACCGTTGCGCCACATCCAGTACAACCGAACACCGAGTTTCCTGGCCATGGCCACCTTGGCAATGCTCTTTTTCCGGCGCATCGCTAGGTGCACATACCGACGCCGCCAGCCCGCGTCCTTACGCACTGCTGCTTGCGCTGCTTCTCCCAGCAAGTAGCGCAACAATGCATTGCCCTGCTTACTGATATGTCCCAGCCGCTGATGGCCGGCACTGGAGTCTTCACTCGGAATGAGCCCAATGTAGCTGCCGATCTTCTTGCCGCAAGGAAACCGATCCGGCGTCCCGATGACAAGAACGTAGTCCAGCCCCGTGATGGATCCCACTCCAGGATGCGTCATCAGCCGCACTACCTCGGGCCGTTTCTTGGCTTCTTGCTCGACCGCTGCCGTTAACTCCGCAATCTTGGGATCTAGCTGGTCCAGCAACTCCAATAATTCCTTCCGGCGCCGACTGGCCCAGGGAGCCAACGAGAGTTTCTCTAGCAGTGCTCGTCCCTGTGCGCTGAACAGTTTTTTCTTCCAGCGATAGCCCTCGTTCAACGCTACGGCCTGCAGTTGATTCATGATCCGTGTCCGCATCTGCACCAGCCGATGCCGGTGCCAAAGCAGTTGCCGCAGATCACGATTTTCCGGATTCGGTACCCAGATTTTAGGAAAGCGATCTTCCAGCAGCAGCTTCAGCAGAAGTCGGGCGTCCTCCCGATCGGTTTTCTGCTTGCGCACTCGCATCCTCTTGATCTCCGCCGCATCGCCGATCCACACCTCGAAACCCAACTCTGCCAGTAACCGCTCGAACCAGCGTGAATATCCGGTGGCCTCCATTCCCACGCGCACGCTGACTCCTCTCTCCTTTAGCTCCCGGTAGAACCGTTCGGCTTCTCCATCGCTGTGATTCAATCGCCGTTCACCACACTCCCCAGTTTTCTGATCCATAAAAGAGATTTGCTGAAAGCTCGGGTGATAATCTACTCCTATAATGATCATGTCCGGCTCCTTTCTCCCGAGCCTTGGTCGTCGAACAACCAAAGTCTACTCGGGTCAAGGGGCCGGCATTGTTATGCAATCACTGAGCCGATCTTTGAGGACCGGAAGCTGAATTTGTCGATCGGCGACGGAATGATTCTCGCCGAATCGAAGCTCGGCGGTTTGTCGATTCCTGCAAAGGACATTTCCGCCATGATCCTGGACTGGACCCCGCACACTCTCTATCCTCCCAATTACGCAGGCGCATCAACGCAAGAAACTGCGGAGTTTGCCGCCAAGGTCCTGATTGCGCCGGTTTTTACGGCGTCCTCGGTTTTCAACCCCAAACAAACCTGCATTACACTTCGTTGGTCCAGTGGAACATTCAAAAAGGAAGCGGTTCTTCATGTCGCGGCGAAAGATGCCCCAGCAATCGTAGCGGCGCTTGAGACCGTTACGGGAAAGCCAGTTCAAGAGTACGCGCAGGAGAGGGCTGCGCTACAGGAGACTCTCAAGAAATGGGTGGAAAACGCACCTATTGTCTCCCTCGACCGCGAGTCCTGGATCGGAGGTGCACGTCTGCGACCTGGCCAGTACAGTATTGTTCTGTTTCATCAGGAACGAGCCAGCGCAGAAGTTTACATTGTTCCGGCTCATTCCAGCTCAGTTGGCGAGATCAAAGCAACTTTCCCTGCCCAAATAGCGGAAAAAATCAGCGCGCCCTCAGCTGGCACTGTGATCTATGAGGAAACCGGCGGGCTCAGCATCATCCGGGGTATTTATGCCGGCGACAAACAAATTCAACCGTTACCGGCACTTCCCCTGATTCCACCCATGAACGTGAGAGTGCACCGCGGTGCAATTTCCCTTCGCGTGCGCAGATACGACCGCGCGGATTCTTGGGTTGAGCATGTCTCCTTTGAGGGAGAGCCTGCACTCCGTTTCCCGGTTTCTCACCGCTCGTTCTTTGGGGCTTGTGGCGGTTACTGTGATGGATTCCTTTACCTCACTCCTCACCGGCTCGTGTATGTTCCCAAAGACGCATCCAATCCTGGGCACTTTGCGTTCGATCTGAGACGAGAGGAGGTCAAAGACGTCTCGCGTGGAACTGTCAGAGGCTTTTCCAGGATCTATCATTTCTCCCCACTCTATTCCGGGCCTGACGACGCCGACACCGGCCTCGGTATTGAGCCCAGGGGCGTACCTGACTTCTGGGACTTCTTTCTCCTGAGCTATCACCATTTCGACGAAGTCGAGCGCGAGTTCCAAATTCTTGCTGGCGGCCTGGCAGGTCAGTCATCGCCTCCTGGACCGACGCCGTAAACTGCTTTGCTCCCCGGCCGAGCGCGAATGGGCCTTCTTGGGGTTTGCTGAATTCTGCTTTCTTGCGAGTGTAAGGAGGCGACTAGCCATCGCAAATCACCTCCCTGTGCAACATTTTCAACTCAGAGAGTCACTGCTCGTAACCCTTAGAGTGGCTTTACTTCGATCTTCACCTTCTTCACCACTTCGGCCTTGGGCAGTGTGACTTCCAATAGTCCGTTCTTCAAGATTGCCTTTACGCCCTCCGGCTTGATTTCGACCGGGAATTTCACCGTCTTATAAATATGCATCCTTTCCGTGTGCAGCGGCAGTTCCTTCTTCTCCTCGATCTTGCCCTCTTCTTTCCACTCCCGCTTTCCGGTAATGATCAGGCGCCACGGCTCCGCGACGATATTCAACTCCTTCTCAGTAAAGCCCGGTACCTCCGCACGAGCAACCAGAGTCTCTTCTGTCTCGTACAGCTTCAGATAGATGGGCCTCATCAGTTCCGGCTCGGTCTTGAATAGATTTTCGAATTCGCGTCCGAACAGGAATGGCCTCTTCTCCAGAAGTTCGAAGGGCCGGCGGGCTATTAAGTCAAAAAACTCCTCCACATGTTTCGGGAATGTCTCGAACTCCTCGTACGGTACCGGTATCGGTTTCATGGCTTTTTCGATCTTGTTTTCAGTCATGAGATCCTCCATTAAACACACCTGGATCGCGCCAGAAAGGAGCGGACTTAAATTTCCGAGACCTGTTGCAGGATTGGGCCCAAAACAAGTCGCAGCCAAACGGCGAGAGCTCGCCTGGTCGTGCTCCGCTCCTTGGATGCGGATCCCCCTAGGCTGCAGAGCAAGCAGCATGCCGCCTCAACTTCTCGACCGAGCTCGTTTTAACCTGTCACTAGATCTTGCATCAAGCCTCAGTGATGAAAAATTCCATGCGGATTTTGCCGCCCAAGTTGTGAGAGAATTTGCGCAGCGGCTGAGTGGCTGGCCGCACTCTTGCTCCCGCCGCCCGTATTTCCGCCATAGACTTTTAGCGTCATTCCGTATATGAGGAGAAGCATGCACGCGGCGTGCAACACCCAGCAAGAATCGCGGAGTCGCACGACTGTCGAGCCTCCGGGTGCGTCTAAACGCGCGTTGTCACGGGTGAGTCTCTATGGTGCTCTCCTAACGTTGTGTATCGCGTGGATCGTACTGGCCGTGAGCAGCATCACGCGTGCTGACGACCTGAAAAAGTTTCAGCCCACCGGATACGTCAGCGACCTCGCCGGTGTGATTAAGCCGCAGACCAAGGCCCAGCTTGAAGCCCTCTCCACGGAACTAGAACAAAAAACCGGCGCGCAGCTCGCTATCGTCACCGTCAAATCGCTGGATGGCAACGACGTCCAGACCTATGCCAACGACGCTTTCAAACAACTCGGCATTGGCAAAAAGAAACAAGACAACGGCGTTATGTTGCTTGTCGCCCCCAACGATCGGAAGTACTGGACGGAAGTGGGTTATGGCCTTGAACCCGTCATTAATGACGCACGCGCAGGCGACGCTGGCCGCGCCATGGTTCCATACTTCCGACAAGGGGATTACAACGCCGGCATTACTGCCGCTGCCTGGAAATTGGCAAAGTATATTGCCGACGATAAGGGTGTGACGCTGACCGGCATGCCCCAGATGGCAGCACCACAACAGCACCACGATTCGCGCGGCTTGTGGGTTTGGCTTATTCTCGGCATCATCCTCCTCGTCATTCTCTTCGGCAGTGGCGGTAACCGCAGCAACTATACCGGTGGCGGCAGAAGCGGAGGAATGGGCAGCGGATGGTGGATCGGCCCTGTGATCGGTTCGATGGGTGGAAGACGAGGTGGCGGAGGCTGGGGCGGGTCAAGTGGTGGCTGGGGCGGTGGCGGAGGCTGGGGCGGCGGTGGCGGCGGCTTCGGCGGATTTGGCGGGGGCGGCAGCGGCGGTGGCGGAGCTGGCGGAGGTTGGTGAGCAAGTCCGCTTGCAGTGAAGTCCGTGCCACGGAAGTGACGGAACAGTTCGCGGGCGGGTGGTCAGTTTGGTCGATGAGACAAAGGTGACTTCGATGGAAGGCAAACTCACGGAACTCGTTAGCCGTTTGAAGGAAGCCAGCGGCAAAAATCTAGAATCGGTCATTCTCTACGGATCCGCGGCACGTGGCGACTTCCAGCCTGGCTCATCGGATCTCAACATCTTGTGCGCGGTCACGGTCATCAACTTGAATGAATTGCAGCGCATGGCCCCTGTTGTCAGCTGGTGGACACAGGAGATGCACGAGCCGGCGCCGCTCTTTTTCCTGACCGAAGAATTGCGGCGCTCCACCGACGTCTTCGCCATCGAAAGCCTCGACATAAAACGCTCGCACCGCGTTCTGTTCGGCAAGGATGTCGTGGCCGGTCTGGAAGTACCGATGAATCTCCATCGCGTCGAGGTGGAGCATGAACTGCGGCAATTACTGCTGAAGTTGCGGCAGCACGTGCTTCACGCGGGCCACAATGAAATGGAATTCAACGCCGTCATGAAGCGCACCATCTCCAGCACGGTCACCCTGCTGCGCCACACGCTCCTTGCGTACGGCGAAGAGCCACCCTTGCGCACCGCAGATATCTTTAACCGCATCGAGGCTGTCACGGGTGCCGATGCTTCCGCATTCGCAGAGATCTATTCCTACCGCGAAACTGGCGCGTGGCACGAAGATGCCCTGAAAGCTTACGACAGTTATATGCGAGCTTTGGAAAAAGTGATTACCGCTTTGGATGGCATGGTACCGAAGCGGGAGTGGCAACGAGTCGGGCAGTAAGATTCTGAATCTCACTTTATCGAGGTGGATATGAAAGCGGGAATAGTGATTCTGGTGATTCTGGTGATCCTGGCATTTGTTCTTGGTAGCGCATACGTTTCCCGGCGAAATCAGATGGCCATCAAGCGCGAAGCCGTGAACGCCGCCTGGGCCCAGGTTGACGTCGTGCTCCAGCGCCGCGCGGACCTCATCCCCAACTTGGTTGAGACCGTCAAGGGTTACGCCGCCCAGGAACAAAAAGTGTTCGGCGACATTGCAGCGGCCCGCGCCGCCCTCGTGGGTGCAAAGACCCCAGCGGATAAAATCGCCGCTAACGGCCAATTGGACTCGGCTTTGAGCCGCTTGCTGGTAATCGTGGAGAATTATCCGCAGCTCAAGTCCAACGAAAACTTCATGCGCCTGCAGGATGAATTGGCGGGAACTGAAAACCGCATCGCCGTCGAGCGCCGGCGCTACAATGAGACCGTTCAGGACTACAACACGTACATCTCGTTGTTCCCGAACAGCCTTGTGGCCAGCCTTGGCGGATTCACCCGCAACGACGCCTACTTCAAGACCGAAGAGGGCGCGCGTCAGGCTCCGAAGGTCAACTTCGACATGAACAAGCCGGCACCGACACCCGCTCCGGCGCCTGCTCCTGTCCATCCATAGGCAGCAGCCGTTTCGCATATGTTAAAACGCCGGGAACGGGCGTAGCGATCGTGCGCCCCGTTTGCTTCAGCGTAGGAATTCGCCCAGTAGCATGTGGAAATGGTGAACGCCGTTTTCCCGCTTCACCGAATAGCGGCCCCGCTCGTAGGTTGCGGATTGCAGACCTCGCTGCACGGCTTCGCAGATTTGCAGGTCTTCCCGTTGTACCAGGTCGCTAAGTCCGATGGCTTTCGCAGCGCATTCCTTCGTTTTCTGGGACGCCACGTCATGGAAATACCACTCGAAAATCGTCAGCGTCTTCTCGTGCGACAACGGAACAATCAGATTCAGCTGAATATTGTCCGGATAAAAGTTCAACATCAGGTTCGGAAACACCCAGAAATACAGCGCTTCCTTCAACCCGATTCCCGGCGGATAAACTCGCGCCCCGGTGTCATTCGGCTTCAAATCCTTCAGCGGGCCTAGCTGCTGGGAATAGTAGCGAAAAGTTTGGGTGCGATAGCGCGGGTAGTCAATCTCTTCCATCAGCCCGGGATGAACCACTGGGATGTGATACGCATCCAGATAATTGTCGACGTACACCTTCCAATTACAGTTCACGATGTAATCGCGCCGCTCGGTCAATCCCAGCCCTGCAAATCGAAAATCGCTCGCCTGCTGCGGAATGTTCCCCAGGAATTCCGCCAACGGCGGCGCTTGCGCATCGAAATTCACAAAAATGAAGTGTTCCCAGGTCTCGCAGCGCAGCGGTACCATCCCCATCTTCGATCGATCGAAAAATTCCGCGCCGTCGATTTCCGGTGTCCCGATTAGCCTGCCATCCAGCGTGTACGTCCATCCGTGGTACGCACAGTTCAGCACGTGCTGGCAGCCTGCGCCTTGTGCGATAGGCCCTGCGCGGTGTCGACAGACATTACTGAACGCCCGTAACGTGCCAGCCTTGTCGCGCGCAACCACCACCGGTTCACTGGCAACCTCGAAAGTGAAATATGTCTCGGGATCCGCAATCGTGCGCTTCGTCCCTCGAACTTCACCGCAGGGTTGGTTTAACGTCCCCACGAGTTGCCAGGTGCGCCGGAAGATCTGCTCCTTCTCCAGCGTGAGCATTTTTGGATTAGTGTAGAAGCGCGACGCCAACGTCTCGGCACACTCGAGTCGCGGATTAACGTCGAGTTGGAAGGGCTTATCTGTCATGGTAGGAAATTGTCAGTTCCTACGCAAAAGTTCAAAGCTCGCGACATGTCGCTGGTGCGATACCTCAGAACTTGCGGGTTTCTTGTCTCGACCAGCGCTCAACCACGATCTTTGATTCGGTGTAAAACTCAACTGCGTCCTTCCCTTGCGCGTGTAGAATCCCGAAAAAGCTTTCTTTCCAGCCGCTGAATGGGAAATAGGCCATGGGCGCGGCAACTCCGATATTGATGCCAATATTACCAGCCGGCGCTTCATACCTGAATTTACGCGCCGCCGCCCCACTGGTCGTGAACAATGAGGCCTGATTTCCGTACCGGCTCTTGCGGATGAATTCGATGGCATCCTCGATGGAATTTGCGTGAATCAAGCTCAACACCGGTCCAAAAATCTCCGTGTTGGCCAATGAACTCGAAACGGGTACTCCATCCAGAATTGTCGGCTTCAGAAAATTTCCATCCTCGTAGCTCGCCACCTTAGTGTTGCGACCGTCCACGATGGGCTTGGCGCCATCACTCACTCCCGTCGCAATCAACGTTTCGATGCGCTGTTTACTATCCTTGCTGATCACCGGTCCCATCTGCACATCAGCATCCAACCCGAAGCCCACCTTGATCGAAGATGCCGCCTCGGCGATTGCATCGCGAAACGTCTTCTGCGCCTCACCAATCGTTACGGCGACAGACACGGCCAAGCACCGCTGCCCCGCGCACCCAAACGCGGAATCGCTGATGATCTGTTTCGCCAGGTCCATGTCCGCATCCGGCAGCACAATCACGTGATTCTTCGCGCCGCCCTGGCATTGCATCCGCTTTCCGGCGGCTGCCGACCGTTGATACACGTGCTTTGCCACCGGCGTGGACCCAACAAAGCTGATGGCTCGAACAGACGGGTGATCGCACAGCGCGTCCACCACTTCCCGCCCGCCATTGATCAGGTTCACCACTCCCTTCCGGATCCCCGTCTTCTCAATCAGTTCCATCGCGCGCCGCATGCTCAACGGCACTCGCTCGCTCGGCTTCAGCACAATGGTGTTCCCGCACGCTATCGCATACGGCAGAAACCAGAACGGAATCATCGCCGGAAAATTGAACGGTGTAATGGCCGCAACTACTCCAAGCGGCTGCCGGATCAGCATTTCATCCACGCCCGGGGTTATGTCTTCCAGGTTATAACCCTGCATCATCATGGGAATGCCGCAGGCAACTTCTACATTTTCTATGCCCCGCCGCAGTTCGGCCTTGGCCTCGCCAAAGGTCTTCCCGTTTTCTTGCGTGATTAGCTTGGAAAGTTCGTCAATGTGTTCTTCCAGCAGAACCTTCAGCTTGAAGAGATACTGAATCCGTTCTCCCGCAGGCGTTCGCCTCCATGCGGGAAATGCCTCAGCCGCCGACTGCACCACGGCGTCCACCTCCGCTCTACTGGAAAGCGGTGTGCGCGCAATTAACTCGCCCGATGCCGGGTTCGTGACATTCTGGAATTCAGTCGCGTAAGACTTTCGCCAGGCCCCGTTGACGTAATTGAGTATGTCAACGGCCGGGGTGGTGGCTGTGCTGCTCATACGTCTTGCTCCGTGCCTCTACCGGCGCTGAGCTGGTAGCAGGGCTTGCCATATGAAGGATAGCGGTCGGGACGACCGGAGTAACGAGTCGCTAGTTTACCAAATATAAGTAACGTTGGGGGAAGCCGAAGTAATCCCGACCGAATCGCGCGATCGTGCGAGGTGAGCTAGCTGCCGGTGGCGGCCAGGGCCTCATATGCTGCGCCGATCAGCGGCGCGTCCTCATTGAGCACCACGTAAACAGGGATATCGGACAGTAATTTTGTGAACATCCACTTATCCTTGAACGACTCGAAGAATGCGCCATCTTTAATTTTGGACAGAATCTTGATCGCGATCCCTCCGGCAACATACATGCCGCCAAGCGAAAGTACTTTCAGCGCCAGGTTTCCAGCTTCCGCGCCATAGAGTACCGTCCAAAGATCCAGCGTTTGCACACAAATCGGGCAAGTCTTCTCAAGTCCGCTCTTGGTGATGAACGGCGCGGGATCCGCGTCCGGATCCTCAAATACAGGATGTTTCACCGTCGGCGCCAGAAATTCGTGAATGGTCCGAAATCCGCGGCCAGAGAGAATAAGCTCCCAACTGACTTGCGGGTACCTCCTGCTCATGAACTTCAGTAATTCAATCTGCTGTGGAGTTCGCGGCGCAAAATCAGAATGTCCGCCTTCAGAGGGCACAACACGGTAACGTGCGCCATCCCAGAACAGGATCGATTGACCCAGCCCGGTTCCCGCCGCAATCAAGGCACGCGTGCCACCGGGGTACGGTTTCCCTTCATTCAACACAGCCATTTCTTCCGGCCCCAGATGATCGATGCTATGTCCCCACGCGCCAAGATCATTCATCAGAACAATCGGCTTAACTTTCAGTTCCTGCGCCAGCGTCTCGGCATCAATTACCCACGGCAAGTTCGTCGCGTGAATTCGATTGTTCACCACCGGACCCGCTATGCCAAAGCCCGCCGCCTCGATCTTTTCGCTTCCCAGATGCCCCCCCGCGTGCCAGGAAAACTCTTTTACGATCAAGTCGAACCTGGAAAAATCCTTGCTCGCAAATCGTTGCCGGTACACGATCTCGAGCTTGCCAGTCTGTTGCGAAAACAGTGCCAGGTTGCACTTTGTTCCGCCCACGTCGCCAGAGAGAATCACTGTACCTCCGAACGGACACCACCCGTTAAACCGATTTAATAGGATAGCTTTAAAAAGTGCAAGGGCGGACCATCGTCGCAAAATGCATGCTTCAACGGTAACGCAATCTGTAGCGCTCCGGGTAACACACCAGCCCGTTAGACTGGCGCGCGAGCTCCCCCGCCGACCGCTCTTCCCGGTACCTGACCTCTACGGGTTATACCATTGTCTGCCGTCGCGCTCGAGCAACTGATCCGATTCCTTCGGCCCCCAGCTTCCCGACGGGTAAACGGGCACGGATGCGGTCTTCGCGGCGCTCCATACATCCAGCACCGGCTCGATCAAAGACCACGCCGCTTCCACGGAATCGCCGCGATCAAACAGCGTCGCGTCGCCTCTAACGCAATCGCTCAACAGCGTCGCGTATGCGCTGCGTGTAGTCGCTCCAAATTCCTCGCAATAGCTAAAATTCATGGTCACGTTGCCGATGCTCATTTCTGTTCCGGGCTTTTTCGCGCCAAACGTCACCGATATACCTTCGTCCGGCTGAATGTTCAGGATCAGTCGGTTTGGTTGCACCTCTCTCTCACGAAACACGATGTGCGGCGCGCGCTTGAACTGGATCATGATCTCGGTGCTCCGCTTTGCTAGCCGCTTTCCCGTCCGTAGGTAGAACGGCACTCCCGCCCAGCGCCAGTTATCGATCAGCAAGCGCATAGCAACGAAGGTTTCCGTGCGAGAGTTTGCATTGACGCCGTGCTCCTCGCGATAACCAGGCAACGACTTATCTCCAACCGTGCCCGGCGCGTACTGCCCACGCACCACCCATTGCGCCACCATCTCCAGATTGAACGGACGAATTGACTGCAATACCTTCAGTTTTTCGTTGCGCACGGCAGTCGCATCAAACGATGCCGGTGGCTCCACGGCCACCAGCGACGTGAGCTGTAAAACATGGCTCTGAATCATGTCGCGCAGAGCCCCTGCCGTTTCGTAAAATCCGCCGCGACGCTCGACGCCGAGCGTTTCCGACGCAGTGATCTGTACGTGATCGACATAATTGCGATTCCACAGCGGCTCGAAGATCCCGTTGCCGAAGCGAAGTACCAGCAGATTCTGCACCGTGTCTTTGCCCAGGTAGTGATCGATGCGGTATACCTGCTTCTCTGCAAAGACGTTGAGAACGATTTTGTTTAGTTCTTTTGCCGTGGCCAAATCGCGCCCAAAGGGTTTCTCGATGATGATACGTATCCACGAATTAGGGTTTGAAGGGTGCGCCAGGCCTGCACGGCCAAGCTGCTCGACGATGCTCGGATAGACTTCCGGCGGGGTCGACAAATAGAACAGGCGATTTCCCCCAAGTTTCTTTTCCTCTTCCAATTCCGCCAGGCGTTTGGCTAATTGCGCATAGGCGTTCTGATCGCCGTAGTCCCCGGCGCTGTAATACATATTCCCCGCGAATGCATCCCACTTCGCCGGATCCGGTGGGCCGCCCTCGCCTATCGTCTTGGCCGCCTCGTCGGCCATCGATCGGAATGAGTCATCCGTCATGGGCGTGCGGGCAAAACCTACTACTGCATAGCGGTCCCCTAACGCTCTAGATTGCGCCAGATCGAACATCGCGGGGATCACCTTGCGTTTCGCAAGATCGCCGGATGCGCCGAACAGCACTACGGTACAAGGCTCAGCAACTCCACCATAAATGGAACCAGAGCGATTGGTTTCTTCCGGCATGAACCCCTCCCGGGGAATACGGCCTCAAATTGGATGCTCAAACTGCTGAAAAACTATACCTCAATCCCCAGCGCTTTCAGGTCCGCCAGCAGTTGCGGTGCATCCTGATGCTGAACAACGTTCATCCCCAGCCGCCGGGGGTTCTCCAGATTCAACGGCCGGTCGTCAATGAACACGCACTCTTCCGCCGGACGTTGCGTTACTTCGAGCGCAATTCGAAAAATCGTTTCCTCGGGTTTACGCGAGTGCAGGAAACAGGAACTAAAAAAAGCGCTGAAGTCTTTTCGCAGATGAAACGCCTCGATGCGGTACTGGTTCAACTCCAGCGGCTCGTTGTTGATGGCGGCAATCAGGTATTTCCCCGTTTGGGCGGCCGCGGAAAGAATCGCTCTAGTTTCGGTATATTCCCTGGATTGCGCGAACATGAACGCCGTGAATTCTTCCCGCGTAAACGTTCGCGGCCGGTAAAACAAGGTTCGATCGAGATATTGATCCAAGCTGATCTGTCCGGCATCAAACGCCGGGAAGGAAAGTTCGTGGCGGTCTTGAAAATCCTCCCAATCCAGTTGAAAGCCTTGTGCGGCCGCGCGCCGCGCTTCGCGGTCCCACCCATTTGTCAGGATAACGCCGCCGATGTCCCAGAATAACGTGGTGATTGCTGGCAAGGTGAGCCCTCCTGGAGAAGAGATAGAGAGATACCAGAAGTACTCAACGGACGGAAGTGAAAAAGTCGCAAGCTAACCATTCCTAGCGCCGGAGTCGAGTCATAATCTCCGTTCGCGCATCCGCCATAAGCTTGCTTGCAACGGGTGATTAAGTTAGCGGAGAATGAAACCTGGCGGGAGGAATGAATGGCAAACGATAGCTGCGATCCGACGTCTCAGCCCAGCGAAGCGGCGAAACCCGGCACGCGCATGGTGCACTGTGTGAAATTCGGCAAAGAAATGCCGGGACTGGATCGCGTGCCCTGGAAGGGCGAGATCGGAAAACGCGTGTTTGATAACGTCTCTAAAGACGCCTGGAAACTGTGGCTCGAGCATTCCAAGATGATCATGAACGAATATCGTCTGAACCCGCTCGATCCTAATTCCCAGAAGATCATGGAAGAGCAGATGGAGCAGTTCTTCTTCGGCGAGGGCGCCAAACTTCCCGAAGGTTACGTGGCTCCCAAAGCCAAGGGCTAGCTCATGCAACCGAAATTCACTGAACAGATTCCCCGTTCTCGCTACCACCGCGCCGCGTCGGTTTTAGCGGCCTGGCCCTTTGCGCGCCAATGGATGCTCTACAGGAAGCCGCGCCGTAATCACGAATCGCAGCTTGCCGTGCGCCTCGCGTAGGGCGGCCTCCGCAGTTGCCGGATGCTCCGCGCGAGCGAACAGAAAGCCTAGATAACTCGAACCTTCCGGCCACGCCGCGATGTAATCATGCAGGCGGGCTGTAATCTCCAGGCTGGAGATTCCTTTAACCCTGCGTGCGGCCTTTTCCCCTTCCACACCTTCCAAGATTCCACTTTGCGGAACCGGGATCATCATCACGCCAGACGCTTCGGCTTCACGTTCCCCGCTGGCCTCAGGAAGATTCAGTTCGTGCCGCAACAACAGTTCTTCCAGTCCGATCATCTCCATCGTGCCGGGAATCTCAAAGCGCAAAGCCCGCGCGCAGAGTCCGCCGATCGGACGAGGGGCCAATTCCAGCAGCCACGCCCCCCGGTCATTCAAACGGAATTCCGCATGTACTGGCCCGTGCACTAGCCCCATGGCACGCACAGAATCCAGAAATGATTTCTGGATGGCATTTTGTTCTTCCGCCGAAAGCCGCGACGGTGTGACGTAGATGGATTCCTCGAAATAAGGACCCTCGAGTGGGTCTGGCTTGTCAAAAATTGCCAGGATTCGCAGATTCCCTGCCGTCAGCAGACCCTCAGCAGCCACTTCCCTGCCCGGAAGATAGCCTTCCACAAGTATGTGGTCCAGATCAGGTTCGCGGCTGGCCCGAATCTCAGGAGATTCTAGCAACTGCTTCAGACGCGCTGCTCCTGCCAGAAATTCGTTGCGATTGTTGACCCGAACCACCCCCTGGCTGGCCGAGAGCGAAAGTGGCTTGAGGACGCACGGGTAGGTAATGCTCAAAAACTCTGGCTCTGGAGTCGGTTGCAAAGAAACACGGCGAAAACTCGGTACAGGAAGCTCAGCATCCCGTAACACTTCGCGCATGCGCAATTTATTGCGGCAGGCGTCCACACTGGCCGGATGGTTGTGCGCAATTCCCAGCGAGCGTGCTACGTGCGCCGCTGCCGGACCCGGACGATCGCCCAGCACCAGTATTCCATCGACGCGCAGTCCGTCCTGCGCGTGCAGCACCGCACGAGAAGCCGCTGCCGGATTCTCAAAGTGCACCCCGATGGCTCGATCGTTCCAAGGATCGTCAAGTCGGTTGCAACGATCCGTAACAAACGCTAGTTCAACCCCCAATTTTTCGGCGGCAGCGTTGAACGCGCGCGTCTGATAGCCAAGTTTGGTAGCGAAAAGTAGAAGCCGTTTACGGGCAGTCATGGTGTTCGTCCGTAGCACTCCACAACAATTGCAGCTCCGCTCGATTCCTGCGCAATTCCATCACACAAAAGTTTCCGCTTGCCGAACAGCTTCTTTGGCCTTCGCGATGGGGACCAACTGGTCCCGCGTCGGCTCTGCTCAACAGTACCAGGGCTCATTCAGATACGGCACGGTAGCGCGGGAAGGCAATATCGGCTGCACCGACTCTTCAACCGAACGCCCGGCGATAATCTTCGCGGCGCTCCAGATACGGTCAAACGTTAGAGGACGGCTGCGCTTCAGTTTCTCGCTCCCGGCAACAATTTCCTGCACTTCTTCGGCGAGCGCATCTAAAGCTGGATTTGCATGTTCCCAGGGAAAAACCAGGGCCTGCGCATCAAACGGTCCGACCAGCGACTGAATCTCCTGCAACTCGAGCAATCTGGAAGAAGGAGGGATCAGCAACCGGATCCCCAATTGAATTGGCGCCACTGCTTCTACCAGTTCAAGGCATTGCAGCCCCTCCAGCAAGTCCAGATACTGTTCAAACGTCGTCCACGGCGTAAAGGGCACAAACGTCGGCTGAAGAATAATTCCTGCGCCCCGGCATGCTCCGACAACGCGAATAAAATCCGCCCGTGTATGATTCTTCCTTAGTTTCTGCAAGACGGCATCGTCCAGTGATTCCACCGCCGAAATAATGAACAGGCATCCGGTAGCGCGCAGCGTTCGCAGTAGATCGCCGTGCTTCTGCAGGTGCTCGACCTTGACGGTGACGTCGTAGGTGAGTTGCGGAAATTCGCGGTGCACCGCTTGCACCAAGGGGATGGCGTGCCCTACTCCATTGAAGAAGTCGGGATCGCCGAAGGTCATGTGCTGGGCCCCGGCGGCAACCTGCTGGCGGATATCGGCAAGCACCACTTCGCGGTCCACGATGCGAAACACGCCGTTGTACACCGGCACGATCGGACAGTGCCGGCAAAGATGCTTGCACCCGCGGCTCGCTTCCGTGTAGCCCGCGATGCGATGCTCGCCATTCGGCAGAACCAGATGCGCGTAGGACCGAAGTGGCGGCAAGCCGTTTCGGTCCGGAGTCTGAAATCGCAGGCGGGCCATCGAGATGCCGGAATCCAGCGGATGAATCTGCGGCGAAGCGGAAAGTCCGGAAAGATGCTCGGCCAGATCGACCAGGGACTGTTCGAATTCTCCGCCAAACAAGCTTTGCACGCCATGCGCATGAAAGCTCGCTGCGGTCAATGTGGCATACAATCCGTACGCGCAGAAATGCGCACGGGGATTCATTCGCCGCAAGGGTTGCAGTAATTCCAGGATCAGCCGTGTGGCCGTGTGCATCGGCGCGTAAAACGCAATCAATTCCGCTTCGCGCACGGCTTCTTCGGGCAGTGCTTCGCGCGAGAGGTCGAGGCAGGTAATTTGGTGGCCGCGCTTGCGCAACCATGCGGCAGGCGAAGCCAGCCCAAAGGGTTGCCGGCCCATCTCGTAGGTCGAGATAAGAACAATATTCACGAGCATCCATTATAGCTGCTCCGCGAGCCGCCGCGATTTCGGTTATTATAGATGCTCTATCATCCCCTGAAAGGATGGACGGAATGCCCATCTCCGCAACAAATTCCTTCAATACCCGCGACAAACTGAATGTCGGCGCGCAAGTATTCGAGATTCAGCGCCTAGAAAAACTGGAAGAGCAGGGACTCAGCCACATCAGCACACTGCCCTTTTCTCTTCGGATTCTGCTGGAAAATCTTTTGCGATTTGAAGACGGCCGGTTTGTGCGCGCAGAAGACATCAAGTTACTGGCGAAATGGAAGCCGAACGGACCGCAGCGCGAAATCGCCTTCATGCCGGCGCGCATTCTGCTGCAGGACTTCACCGGCGTGCCCGCGATCGTCGATCTGGCGACCATGCGAGAAGCCATGCACAAGATGGGTGGAAATCCGAAGCGCATCAACCCGCTGTTTCCCGCGGAACTCGTGATTGACCATTCCGTGCAGGTCGACAGCTTCGGAAGCGCCAACGCGTTTGCACTGAACGCGGAACTGGAATTCCAGCGCAATGTGGAGCGCTACGCGTTTCTGCGCTGGGGCCAAGCAGCGTTTCGCAATTTTAAAGTTGTGCCGCCTGACACCGGCATCTGCCACCAGGTGAATATCGAATTCCTAGCCCGGGTGGTGTGTTCGATGCCGAACGGCAATCGCCTGGAAGCGTTCCCGGATTCGCTGGTGGGCACGGACTCGCACACCACCATGGTGAACTCGCTGGGCGTGTTCGGTTGGGGCGTTGGCGGGATTGAAGCAGAGGCAGCCATGCTGGGCCAGCCACTTTCGATGCTGGTACCGGAAGTTGTCGGATTCAAACTGCACGGCCGCTTGAAAGAGGGTGCTACGGCAACGGACCTGGTGTTGACGGTAACGGAAATTTTGCGCAAGAAAGGTGTCGTGGGCAAATTCGTTGAATTCTTCGGCTCCGGCTTGACCAGCTTGAGCGTGCCCGACCGCGCCACGATCGCCAACATGGCCCCGGAATACGGTGCGACGATGGGCTTCTTCCCCGTCGACAATGAGACCCTGGCATATTTGCGGTTCACGGCGCGCTCCCAGGAACAGATCGCCCTGGTGGAAGCGTACTCGAAGGAGCAGATGCTCTTCCGCACGGATTCGACGCCCGACCCTTCCTATAGCGACGTGTTGGAACTCGATCTGGGAAGCGTGGAGCCGACCGTAGCGGGCCCGAAGCGGCCACAGGATCGCGTAGCGCTGAAGAACGCGAAGACATCGTTCACGAAAGTGGTGGAAGGTCTCCCGGCGAAACAGATAGCCGTGAAAAACAACGGCGATGCGTTTGAACTGTCCAGTGGCGCGGTGGTGATTGCGGCCATTACGAGCTGCACCAATACATCGAACCCCTCGCTGATGCTGGGCGCGGGACTGCTGGCGAAAAAAGCCGTTGAGCGCGGTTTGCAGGTGAAGCCGTGGGTGAAAACGAGTCTCGCACCCGGTTCGAAAGTCGTCACCGATTATCTGAACGCGGCGGGATTGACGACCTATCTGGAAAAACTGAAGTTCCATCTGGTTGGCTACGGCTGCACAACCTGCATTGGCAATAGCGGACCGCTTCCCGACGCCATCGGCGCGGCAATCAAGGAAAACAATCTGGTGGCGGTGGCCGTTCTTAGTGGAAACCGCAACTTTGAGGGGCGCGTGCATCCGCTGGTGCGCGCAAATTATCTGGCTTCGCCTCCGCTGGTGGTTGCCTATGCTCTCGCGGGCCGCATGGATATGGACCTGACCACGGAATCGCTGGGGAATGATACGGCCGGCAAGCCCGTTTATCTGCGGGACATCTGGCCGACGGCGCAGGAAGTGGAAGCAGCGGTGCGCACGGCAGTGACCAAGGAGCAGTATCGCAAGACGTATAGCGAAGTGTTTGAGGGCGACGCCCACTGGAAAGCGATGCCAGAGCCGGCGGGCGACCTGTATCAGTGGGATGCGAATTCCACCTACATCAAGCTTCCGCCGTATTTCGAGAACATGCCGCAAAAGCCAGCGCCGCTTGCGGACATTCACGGAGCGCGCGTGCTGGCGGTACTGGGCGACAGCGTGACGACCGATCACATCTCTCCCGCAGGTTCGATCGCCGTCGATTCGCCGGCAGGAAAATATCTGGTGGCGCATGGCGTGAAACCGCACGAGTTCAACTCCTACGGTGCACGGCGTGGCAATCACGAAGTGATGATGCGCGGTACGTTTGCGAATATCCGCTTGCGCAACCAGCTTGCTCCGGGCACGGAAGGCAGTTGGACGTTGCACCTGCCGGACGGCGAGAGGATGTTCATCTACGACGCCGCGGTAAAGTATCGCGAAGAGGGCGTGTCGCTGGTGGTGCTTGCCGGTAAAGAGTATGGCTCGGGATCGTCGCGCGACTGGGCCGCGAAAGGCACGCGCTTGCTGGGCGTTCGCGCTGTGATAGCGGAAAGCTTCGAGCGCATCCACCGCAGCAACCTTGTCGGGATGGGCGTTTTGCCGTTGGAGTTTAAACACGGCGAGACTCGTGAATCGTTGGGACTGACGGGCCACGAAGTCTTTGAAATCGCGGGAGTGGCTTTGCTGACTCCGCGCGGAACTGTGACGGTGCTCGCAAAATCGCCCGATGGAAAAGAAAAGAAGTTCGCGGCGACGGTTCGCGTGGACACGCCGGAGGAAGTTTCCTACTACCAGCATGGCGGAATTCTGCAGTATGTGCTGCGGAACTTGTTGGAGTAGCAGGCCTGTTATTTTATGGGGCGTCGGAGCTTTAGCTCCAACATGTCGGCTTGTCTCCCAAAAAGCTTTTGCGCCTTTTTTGTCCGGCGGCTGGCCCGAGGCCGAGGGCAGCCGTAGGGAGGACCGCCTCGCCATGCATCGCCACAAAGCATCGAGAAACGGAGGGTGCCCTTGCCGCGGTTTTTGAGCGGGCCGGTCTTCGGTTCGCCTCCCGTTAAGTTGAATTCGATTACAGCCTCACCCCGGCATGGCCTTCGAACATGAATACTGAGAGATAATGGATTCGTATTGTTCGACGGCCCGTCAGATACCCTAGTGTTATGTCCAACAAAGGACTAGACAAATAGAATGGCCCGATGTATCGTGGATTCATGCCTCGATCCGCTCCTGTCGTGAGTCTCAGTATCGGTGATCAGGAAGAGATTCATGGATGGTTGACAGCCCATGGAACGCCACAGCAAGTGGCACTGAGGGGCCGCATCGTGTTGGCCGCGGCCGAAGGGCGTTCTGACAGTGCCATTGCCCGTGAGTTACAGGTGAACCGCCATACCGTCATTTTGTGGCGGCAACGTTTTCTGCAAGAAGGCAAGGAGAGTTTGTGGGAGGTGGCGCCGGGCCGGGGCCGCAAGCCGATGTATGGGCCGGAGAAGATTCAAGCAGTGGTGAAAGCAACCTTACAGAGCAAGCCCAAAGGGCTGACCCAATGGAGCTGTCGATTGATGGCGAAAAACCAAGGGTTGAGCAAGTCCACGGTCAGCAACATCTGGCGCAGCCATAATCTGAAACCGCACCGAGTCAAAACTTTCAAACTGTCGCGCGATCCCCGGTTTCTGGAGAAGTTGACCGATGTGGTGGGGCTGTACTTGAATCCGCCAGAAAAGGCACTGGTGTTGTGCGTGGACGAGAAGAGCCAAATCCAGGCGCTGGACCGCACGCAGCCTGGGTTACCGATGAAGAAGGGTCGTTGCGGCACGATGACTCATGACTATAAGCGCCACGGCACGACCACACTGTTCGCGGCTCTGGAAGTTTTACAGGGTCGGGTCATTGGCCAGTGTTATGAGCGGCATCGACACCAGGAGTTTCTCAAGTTTCTCCGCCGACTCGAGGAGGAGTTTCCTGGAGACGTTCCGTTGCACTTGGTGATGGATAACTACGGTACGCATAAGCATCCACGGACGGTGGCATGGCTCAAACGACGCCCTCGCTTCGTTTCTCACTTTGTGCCAACCAGTTCCAGTTGGCTGAATCTGATCGAACGCTGGTTCGCAGAGCTGACTGCCAAACGTGTGCGGCGAGGTTCGTTCTTCAGTGTCAACGATTTACAAAGCGCCATTCGGGATTTTCTGAATGTTTGGAACGAGGATCCGAAACCCTTCGTCTGGACGGCCACGGTCGATTCCATTCAAGCCAAACTCTCTCGCTGCCGCCAGACCCTGGAGCAGATCCAGCCCGGATGTACGAAACCGCGAACAAGAAAAAGGGGCGAGGAGGCTGTCTAGCTAATTCTTGGACACTACACTAGCTAGACCTACCTTCGAACCCCCCGCAGCTTTCCCGCCTGCATGTGTATCAAGGCATAATATCTCTATCTCCTTTCGTTTCAAATAGATGAGAAAACTTGCGCCGGTACGACAAGCAGCAGAACAGCTTGTTTGTTCACGGTCGACGAACGAACCCAGGACGGCTCGATGGTTTCTGCGGCTAGGGGCAAGAGACAAAAGGCCGTGCCGTGGGAAAAAGCCTATGCTACGGTGTCTGGATTTGGCAGGATTGGTGCGCAAGGAATTTGAACAAGAAGGCATGGAGCGACAAGGAATGAGAATGCGCGGGTTGCTAGTGGGGATTTTGACCCTGGCGCTGTGGGCGGGTGTGGCCAGCGCGCAAGAAGCGGCGTCCCCGACGGTGATTGCGATCAAGGCGGGCAAGCTGCTGGACCCGGAGACCGGAAAGACCAGCGCGAACCAGATCATTCTGGTGGAAGGGAAAAAGATCAAAGAGATTGGCGCGGCAGTGGCCATTCCCGCGGGCGCACAAGTGGTGGAACTGTCGAACGCGACGGTGCTGCCGGGATTGTTTGATGCGCACACGCACCTGTGCCTGGCGGTGATTCCGAAGCGCGACGCGGGGAGTTACTACTTCACGAGCCTGTTGGATACGACCGGATATCGTGCGATTGAAGGCGTAGCAAACGGGCAAGCGATGCTGGCCTCGGGATTCACCACGGTGCGGGACATCGGCAACGCCGGCAATTATGCGGACACGGATTTGCGGCACGCCATCGAGCGCGGCTGGGTGAAGGGGCCGACGGTGGTGAACGCGGGAGTCATCATCGCGCCGTATGGCGGGCAATTCTTTTTGCAGCCGGAGAAGAAGGAGTTGGGGAACCCCGAATATCTGTTCGCGGATACGCATGACGAGATGGTGAAAGCCATCCGGCAGAATATCCATTTTGGCGCGCTATTCATCAAGATCGTGGTGGACGACCAGCGGTACATTTATTCGACCGACGATATCCGATTTATGGTGGGGCAGGCGCACGCGGCGGGAGTGAAGCTGGCAGCGCACTGCTGGACGCACCAGGGCGCACACAATGCGGCGGAGGCGGGTGTAGATTCGATCGAGCACGGGTATTCCATGACGGATGATGACCTGGAGCTGGCGAAAAGGAATCATGTGGCACTCGTGGGAACGGAATTCCCGGAAAAGCTGAGCAATGCCGCGGAACATAAGGTGTGGGTGGAGCGTCTGAAGCGCGCGCACAAGATCGGCGTGGACCTGGTGTTTGGCACGGACGTGGACGAAGTGAGACAAGGTGAAACACGCGGTACGCTGGCCATCTCCTATATCGATAGCTGGGTGGACGCGGGAGTGCCAAACGGTGACACGTTGCGCGCCATGACCGTGAATGCGGCGCGGTTGCTGGGCGTGGACAAAGAGCGTGGATTCCTGATGGCCGGACTTGCAGCGGACATTATCGCCACGCCCGACAATCCCGAGGAAAACATTCAGACGCTGAAGAAAGTTTCGTTTGTGATGAAGGACGGAGCCATCATCAAGCAATAGGAATTTCGCAAGAAAACGCGTCGCTCTTCTAGGACAAATGCGAGGAGCAAGCATGTTACGACGAACGGGCAGATGGGGAACGACGTGCGCGGCGCTGCTAGCACTGGGCGGAAGCGGCGCGTGGGCGCAAACTCCGGCAGCGGGGGCAGCCGCCAAACCGGCGGAGAAGGAAACCGCGGCGCGACCCGCGGCAAGGATACCGATCCAGCAGTACAAACTGAAGAACGGCTTGCGGGTGGTATTGAGCGAAGACCATGCCGCGCCGACGTACTCGATTTGCGTGGCCTACGACGTAGGGTCGCGCGACGAGAAGCCGGGACACACCGGGTTTGCGCACCTGTTCGAGCACATGATGTTCCAGGGCTCGGAAAATGTGGGAAAAGGCGAGCACCTGATCCTCATCGAGAACAACGGCGGCGGCGTAAACGGGACGACCAATAGCGACCGCACCATTTATTACGAGACATTGCCGGCAAACCAACTGGATTTGGGTTTATTTCTCGAAGCGGACCGCATGAAATCGTTAGCGGTCACGCAGGCGAACCTGGACAACCAGCGGAACGCGGTAGAGGAAGAACGGCGGTTGCGGGTGGACAATCAGGCATATGGAAAAACGTCTGAAACAATTACTGACACGGCCTACGATAACTTCGGGTACAAACATTCAACCATCGGGTCGATGGCGGACTTGAATGCGGCTTCGCTGGAGGACGTGAAGAGTTTTTTCCGGATTTACTATGCGCCGAACAACGCGGTGCTGGCGCTGGTGGGCGATTTCAAAGCAGACGAGGCGCTGGCGAAGCTCAAGAAGTATTTCGGGGACATTCCGGCACAACCCGCTCCGCCACGCCCCGATATGACCGAGCCAGCGCAAACGGCGGAGCGGCAAGCGATGGTGGAAGACAGCTTCGCGCAAGTGCCGCGGCTGGACATCGTTTATAAGATTCCGGCGTACAACCAGCCGGATTTCATGGCGCTGAATGTGGTGATGAACATCCTGGGATCGGGGCAATCGTCCCGGCTGTATCAAAAACTGGTGAAAGAGAAAGAACTCGCGGCCAACGTGTTTGCGAATGCAGGCGCGCGGCGGGCCACGGGTCTGGCGTCGATTGTGGCGCTGGTCAGGCCGGGGAGTCCGCTCGAGGATGTGGAGAAGGTGATCTACGGAGAAGTGGAGACGATGCGAACGACGCCGATATCCGACTGGGAATTGCAGAAGGTGCGGATGAAGTACAGGCACGACCACGCATCGCAGATGGAAAGCACGCTGGCACGGGCGGCGCAACTTGCATATTACACGGTGGCGTGGGACGACCCGGAAGTGATCAACACGGAAGAGGCTCGGCTAAATGCGGTTACCAGGGAAGATATTCGGCGCGCGGCGCAGAAATATCTGGTTCCGACAAACCGGTCAGTGATCACCACCGTTCCCAAACCAAAGACGGCAGCAGGCGCGGCCGGAAAGATTTAGGGGGCGACCATGGAGACTCTTACAACGCGGTGGCTGGTGGGTGTTCGCGCGAGTGTGCTGACCATGGTGGCCAGCGTAATGGCCACCGGCGCCTTTGCGCAAGCTCCGGCTGACTCCAAAGCACTTCCGGCGAGCAAAGTGGAGCGAAAGAAACTGGCGCCGGTGTCGACGGATATTCTAAAAGTGAAGCTGCCCCGGCCGGTGGAGACAACGTTGCCAAATGGGTTGACGGTGCTGATTCTGGAAGATCACCGCTTCCCGATTGTGAGCGTGGACTTCACGCTGCAGGGGGCCGGCGCGCTGTGGGAGCCAGCGGATCAGCGCGGACTGGCGAGCGTGACGGCGCAGATGTTGCGCGAAGGGACGCCAACGCGGACGAGTAAGCAGATTAATGAGGAGATTGACCGGCTGGGGGCATCATTTTTTGCGAGCGCGCCGTTTGGCGATGGTGAGGCGAGCGTGGGCGCTTCTGGGCTGTCTGACAATCTGGACACGTGGATGCCACTGACGCTGGATTTGCTGCTGAACGCGAATTTTCCAGCGGACGAATTGGCTAAGCTTAAGCAGCGGCTGAAAGTGCAACTGATACAGCAGAGGCAGCAGCCAGGTTTTCTGGCGACAGAGCGGTTCAATGAGGCGGTGTACGGAAATCATCCCGCGGCGACGGTAGCGGGCACCCCGGAGACGATCGATGCGCTGACACCAGAGAAGCTGGCGGCGTGGCACAAGGCGCGGTATGCACCGCAGAACACGGTCCTGGGAATTACGGGCGACGTGAACGCGAAGGAAATGATTGCGAGATTGCAGGCATGGTTCGCGAACTGGCCGAAGACGGAATTTGTGGTGCCGGCGACGCCGCAGACCCGCGAAGTGAAACAGGCCCACGTGTATGTGGTAGATAGACCGAATTCGGTACAGACTACCTTGGCGATGGGGAATATTGCGATTGACAGAACCAGCCCGGATTATCCCGCGATGGTCGTGATGGACCAGATTCTTGGGGCGGGCGCGGCGGCGCGGCTGTTTCTGAATTTGCGCGAGGCGAAGGGCTATACGTATGGCGTGTACAGTTCGTTCACAGCGAGGAAATATGCGGGAGCATTCCGGGCGGGCGGCGATGCGCGGACAGAAGTGACAGAAGGCGCGATGAAGGAATTCTGGTACGAGTTCAATCGAATCCGCGACGAAAAGGTCCCCGACATGGAGTTGGATGATGCGCGGAGAGCGGTAGTGGCGGGATTCGCGCTGTCGCTGGAGCATCCAGAGCAATTACTGGACTTCGCGGAACAGCAGAAGATCTATGGACTGCCGGCAAATTACTGGGACAATTATCCGGCGCAGATTTCCGGGATCAGCGCGCAAGATGTGCAGCGGGTAGCGCGGAAGTATGTTGATCCGGCGACGATGCAGGTGGTCGGGGTAGGAGATGCGCAGAAAATCGCGCCGGTGCTGGAGAAATATGGCTCGGTGAAAGTGTTCGATGCGCAAGGCAAGGCCGAGGAGCCGAAGCCGACTGCAAAATAATCGGAAGATTGAGAAAAGAGAAGCCCTTACGGGTGGCGACCGGCCTTAGTTGCGGCTTTTGTTTTTTGTGCGAGCCGGTTGCGGCCGATTCTTTGGCCAAATGAAAAGAACGACCCCCCCCAGGATGGAGAGGACGCTGGCAGCCTGAGCATTGGACATGCCGAAGAACGAGCGAGGATTGATACGGATGATTTCGACGAGAAACCGCGCGACGCCAGTAAGAATCAGGTACAGAGCAAAGAGTTGACCAGTGGAGTTCTGGTTGCGCATCCAGCGAGAGCCGATGCGCCAGAGCACTGCGCCGATTGCGCACCAGATGACGAATTCGTAGAGTGGAGCAGGGTGAACGCGGTCGGTGGTGGGAACGACACCGTTTGGAAAACTGATGCCCCAGGGAAGATGGGTGGGCCTGCCATAGTCCCCATCGCCGGAGAGCAGACAACCGATGCGGCCGATAGCGTAGCCGACCGAGGCGGCGGGAGTGCAGGCATCGAGAAACTGCCAGAACGGCAGCTCGTCGCGATGGCCAAGGTACACCATGGCGCCAAAGCCGCCGAGGAACCCTCCGAACCAGGCGAAACCATAGCGCGTGAAGATTAACGCGATGGGATTGGCAAAAAATTCTGCGGGAGATTCCAGGAGGTGATAGAGCTTTGCGCCCAGGATTCCCGCGACACCTGCGATCGTGATCATGGTGAAGGCATCGGCGTGCATGCCGCGGCGAACGAAATCGGCTTGAAGAATATAGCCGGCGACGATGAGGCCAAGGGCAACCATGAGGCCAAAGGTAGGGATATTGATGGGACCTAAGTGGAGGTAGGGGATCATCGAGTTAGAGAGAAAAAGTGCCTAAGAAAGTATACACGAGGGAAAGAGAGTGGCCGTTACAGGGGCTTGCGGCGATGGAGGAGGAGGCCGAGGAAGAGCCAGACGGAGAGCGCGACCCATTCGGCGAGAGAAAAGTGGCCGGGGAAAACGGGGAAAAGTTTCATCAAGATGAGGAGAAGTGAGATCAGGACGCCAAGAATGGAGATCCAGCGGAGACCTGGAGACGGTTCGACGAGAAAAAAGGAGAGGCAAGCGGCGAACCAGCCGAACGCAGAGGCCATAGAGCCGACCTCGGTGATGGGAACGAGGATGGAGTCGCCAAGTAGAAGCCCAACGAGCGTGCCGAGAGTGACACCGAAGATAGCGACGGTGGGCGTAAGGAAAACCGCGTGAATCGAGGCGAAAGCAGGATGGATGGTGCCGCGGCGACCGAAGGCGAAGATGAGGCGAGTGGAGGCGACAAAGTTGCCGTTGAACACCTGGAACAGTGCAACGAGAGAAATGGCCAGGATCAAGCGAACGAGCCAGACGGAGTGCGTTCCCTGTTCGAAGGCGATGGCAGTAGCGAAACGCTTGCCAACGAGGGTCTGCCAAGGCGCGATGAAGGAGACCGCGCCGACAGCGAGAACATAGAAACTGGCGCCGACGAGAAGAGCCATGCAGATGGCTTTAAAGAAATCCTTCGGGGGGAATCCGGGATGCGCTTCTTCAGCGACTTTAGGGACGGATTCAAAACCGGTGACGAAGTACGGAACAATTTGGAGCGCGAGAAAAATGGAAGTGAGGGGAGCGTGGCTGAAGAGCGGTTTGAGGTTCGCAGGTGAACCGGTGCGCGCGCTGACGGCAACAAGTACTACGAAAACCACGAGGACGCTGGAGGTGGCCCAGCTTTGAAACGTGGCGCTGGCGCGTATGCCGCGATAGTTAAGAAAAGCAAGGATTAGAGTGATGGCCAGGCCCAGAAGCAAGCGCGGGAGAAAAACTGGCTGACCAGCAACGCGATAGAGTTCGAAGGCATCGAGTTGCGGAAAGATGTAGGCGGCGAGTTTCCCAACCGCGACGGCTTCCCATGGGCAAACGATGAAGTACGCAAGGAACATGATCCAACCGGTGAAATAACTGACGAGTGGAGGAAAAACCTGCGCGGTGTAGGCGGCCTCGCCGGAAGCGTCGGGAAGTCGACGAACCCATTGCCCATAAACGTAGCCGACCGGAAGAAGAAGAATGCCTCCGAGTCCGAAACCAAGCATGGTGCCGAGCGGACCGCCGCGGGCAAGCCAATCGTCCATGAGAACGACCCAGCCGGTGCCGATCATGGCACCAAAGCCAAGCGCAAAGTAATTGGCGAGGCCGAGTTTGCGAGCGAGTTTTGCCATCTAAAGGACGCAGAGAAGTTCGTAAAGGAGATTGGCGGCGAGAAGCGAAGTGATCTCCCCGGTGTCGTAGGGCGGAGAGACTTCGACGAGATCGCAGCCGACAATGTTCAGGCCTCGAAGTGCGCGGACGAGTTCGACGATCTGCGCGCTGGTGAAGCCGCCGACTTGCGGCGTCCCCGTGCCGGGAGCGTAGGCGGGATCGACAGAATCGATATCCAGAGTGATGTAGACAGGTTTGCGGCGGAAAGTGCGAAGGTGACGGCGGAAGAGTGAGATGCCGGCTGAGTGATACGCCTCGGCAGTGAGCATTTTGACTTTGTGCTCGCGCGCAAAATCAAAATCGTGTTCCGAGTAGACTTGGCCACGCAATCCAACCTGCAGGAAACTCCCTCTTAGAAGCAAACCTTCCTCGATGGCACGGCGGAAGGGCGTGCCGTGTGAATATTTGGAGCCGAAGTATTCGTCCCAGAGATCGTTGTGGGCGTCAAACTGAATGAGCGCGACAGGGCCGTGCTTCTTGGCGACGGCGCGCAACAGGGGAAGGCTGAGGGAGTGATCGCCGCCGACGGAAATGCAGCGCGTGCCAGCGTTCAGCAAAAGCGATATCTGATTTTCGACGCGGGCAAAGGTGTCTTCGATGGAGAGCGGATTGACGGAGAGATCCCCGTAATCGGCAACACGAAATTTGTCGAAGGGATTCAACTGGAGGACGGGATTCCACGGACGGATCAAGACGGATTGCTGGCGAACGTGGCGCGGGCCAAAACGGGGACCAGGGCGATAGGTAGTGCCGCCATCAAAGGGAATACCCAATAGGGCAACGTCCAGTTCTTCGGGCTGGGTGATGTGCGGCAGGCGCATGAAGGTGGCGATGCCGCCGGAGCGGGCATGAACGAGGGCGTCGAGCGGTTTAGGGTGGGGGAGAGTGTAGTTGCGGGGAGGTTTTTTCATCGAGCGGTATGCTATGTGCGATGAACGAGCAAGTCAACGAAGTCGACGACAACTCTGGGCAGAGGGCGTCCGTTGCGGCGCCTTCTCCAAGGAATCGCCAAGCCAGTTACCCCACCTAGCCAGACTCAGGGTAGTTTTCTGCCCGAGAAAAGACACAGAAAGTTGTAAAAAAACGCATCTTTGCCTCACAAATAGAGGGTTTTGGATGAACGTGAACCCCACCAACCCAGGAGAAATTCACCGTTTCATTAAGAGTAAATACGCCTGTTCAGTACCCGGGGAACTCATCCACAACCACGTCCCGGAAGAATCGATTATCTTCCTGACCCGCTCCGAGAGCGAGGTAACGAGTTTGTACACGGACCTGGGAAAGTACCTGGGCGGTTTTTGGGCGGGGCGGTCGGCGCGACCGCCGGATGTGTGGGGGCGACGCTGGCGTTGATACCCGGTTTTGGCCAAGTGTTCGTCTGGGGGGCAGGTGGCGCAGCGCTTCTCGGCCATATGGGGTCTCGAGCGGGCGGGACACTCGCCCAAAGGACCTTGCGAAGAAACCGGGGGGCGCCCAATCCGGCGAGCGGTGAGAAAACTGCGGACGAAGCGGCACACTTCCTGGAGGTGTTAAAGAGCGGGCGGTCGCTGGCGCTGCTGCAAAGTGCATTTCATGACATTGTGGGGGCGGCGTCAAGTGTGTTGGACCGGCTGGGAAAGGGGAAGGAAGTACCAACGACGTCGAAAGCGGGAGAGCACGGTGCGCGAGGTAAAAGCGGAACGGGTTGTCGACGTGCGTGGAACAATCACCTTTGGCGACGGAAACGCCGTGCCGCGGGAGACCATCGCCAGACTGATGAGTTCAGGAGAAAGCCAGAAGATATGATTAAATCATCCACCACCGCACTTGGATTCGCCAGCTTCAGCCGCCCGCCTTGCTTTCGGATTACCATGTGACTGCGCACCAGTTCTCCGATTCCGGAACGGCCGACGTAATCAACTTCCTTCAGATTTAATGAATTGCTCCACTCCACGGGCTTGAACAGAATTTTCGTCACGAGTACAAAGCGAGTGCCATTCAGTCCTTTTCTGGCTCGCGGATGGGAGCCACCGCAAGCTAGGAACGAAGTGAGGTTGGGTATCCTCGAGCGGGTTCACAACGTAGCCGTTGTGTATCGCTCCGACCACTCGCGTCCGAAATCAGAAAAATCAGAACGAGCGGCATGTTACAGGGCGCAGACCGCAGGCTACTGCCTAGATTCGGATTCGCCGGTCTCCGGTGAATCGTAATCGTTAAATTGATTGCGTTTCTTGTAGGCCATCCAGGTAATGCCGATGCAAATGAGCATCGGCGGGAAAACCAGGATGAGGATGCCACTGCGCAGGGCCTGGATCATGCGCGAGCCGGAAGCGGCCGCCTGCGTATAGCAGAGGGCGCAGTTCTGGGCGAAGGTCAGAGCGGGAATGAGCGCGGCAATGAGGAGCGACGTCAGACGTCCCAGGCAAATGGTCTTCTTCATGAAACGCTCCACCGAACTTCTGCTGGCTCCATCCTATGACCTTACTTCGGAAAAGAACGCATATGCAAGAGGCGAATGCTGTCTGACCAGATCATATTCATCATCAAGAGAACAAAGATCGTCGCTGGAATCAGAGAAAGGAACAGGCTACGACGCTCCTGGGCAAGGTGCATGAAGTACATAAGACCAAGGGTGGCACTACAGAGTGCCAGTCCCATGAGAATTGCGACAAGGAAGCCGGTGGACAAATGCTGGAAGGCCAAGAAGACTTCCACGAGAAAAATGGCCAGGAGGACGAAATATACCGGCAGGTATTTGCGAATTACGTTTCCGGAGGAACTTGCGGCGCTCATCATCAGTCTCCTTCTCCCGAGCAACGCTCAGTGCGCAATATTCGTAAGGTAAACGAGCGGCACAACAAACATCCATACAAGATCAACGAAGTGCCAATAGAGGCCCATAGTTTCCACGTGTCCGGGCGTCAGACGGTCGCGCGAATAGAGTGCCGCGACGACGAACATGGCCATGACACCGCCGATTACGTGGAGCAGATGCAAGCCAGTCACCGTGAAAAAGGATTGGCCGAATACTCCGGAGCTAATGGTGATTTTGCGAGCAAAGAGTTCAAACCATTCGCGGATGTGAAGTGCGGCGAAGAGAATGCCGAGGAACATGGTGGAATAGAGAAAGCGCATGGCTTTGGGTTTGTCGCCGGCTTTGGCGGAATCGACGGCGCCCAGCATGGTCAAGCTGCTGGTGATGAGAACGAAGGTCATGATGATGACGTTGATGACACTTGCGGATTCGAAGGGGCGCACCCACGCGGGCGAGGCCAGGCGGAGATAACCGTAAGCGAAAAGAAACGCGCCGAAGGTGACCGCGTCCGAAATGATAAACAGCCAAACGGTGAGCTTGCGCGAAGGGATCGCGTAAGGAGAAGGTTCCATCAGGGCTCCGTGCGCGTGCATTGCCAGATCTGACTCGCTCATCGATTCTCCCCTTGGAACAGCGCTATAACTTCATGCGGCATAGCAGGAACAAGTAGACCCAAAGAACGCCCAAAAAATGCCAGTAGATGGCGATGTTGTCAATAAGGCTGCGACGGACGGCAGAACGCGCGGCCACCAAACGCACAGCAAGATAGAAGAGCGCGAGGATTCCCGCAAAGACGTGAAGAACGTGGATAGACGTGAGGACATAGAAGAAGGAGCTATTGGGATTGGTAGCGAGATACATGCCCTGAGCCCGAAGCTGCAGCCACGCAAAATACTGGCCGACGCAGAACGCGACGCCGAGCGAGAGCGCAAGGGAAAGCCACAGGGAACTCTGGCGGGCGCTGCCCGGTTCGATCAGACGGCCAGTTATAAGGGAGTGGCGTGAGAACTCTATAGCGCCGCTACTGGCGAGTAGAACCAAAGTATTCAGATAGAGGACGGAAGGTAAGGCGAGGTGTGCCCAGTCCGTGGTGCCTTCGCGCACGAACAGTGCGCTGGTGAAGGCCGCGAAAGACATGGTGATGGCGAAGATGCCAACCCAGATGCCGCTGCGGGAAGCGCGGTCCGCATTGGGCGAAACGACAGAGACCTGGGCGGTCGTCCGCTGGGATTGCCCAATCGCCGCTGAATGCGTGTTGATTATCGTGGCCATCGTTAGGATCCTTTTGCCGCTCTAAAGGAAATGCTCCGCGGAGCGAAATTAAGCGTACTCGTTTGCGTGCCGAGTGAAAGCATCAATCGCCGCCCGCCGCTTCCGGAGAATCCTGCATGATGAAATCGCCCTTGGAACCGTTGACACCGTACTGGTAGGGATCGTGATAGACGACCGGGTGATGGCCGCCGAAATTATTCCAAGGTGGAGGCGAAGGAATACTCCACTCGAGAGACGTGGCCTTCCAGGGATTGTCGGAAGCGGGAGCGCCTTTGAAGCGGCTGTAGATGAGATTGAAAAGGAAGATGAATTGCGCTGCGCCGGTGATCAGGGCGCAGATGGTGATGAACTTGTGGAGGGGGATGTAGGGAACCATAAAGTCATCGACGAAGGACTGGTAGCGACGGACATTGCCGACGATACCGAGATAATGGAAAGGCATGAAGATGCAGTACGCACCGATGAATGTAAACCAGAAGTGAATTTTGCCGAGCGATTCGTTCATCATGCGGCCGGTCATTTTCGGGAACCAGAAATAGGTACCTGCGAAAACACCAAAGAGCGAAGCGACACCCATAACGAGGTGGAAGTGGCCAACGACGAAGTAGGTGGCGTGAAGATAGATGTCAATGGAAGGTTGCGCAAGGAAGAAGCCGCTGACGCCACCGCTGACGAACATGGAGATGAAGCCGAGAGCGAAGAGCGAGGCGGAGTTGATCTGAAGGTTGGCACCGTAGAGACTGCCGAGCCAGATGAGCGTCAGAACGGTTGCTGGGATGGTGATGGTGAGAGTGGGGAAAGAAAATGCCAGGCTGGAAAGCGGATTCATGCCGCTGACGAACATGTGATGTCCCCACACCATGTAGCTGAGGAAACCGATGGACATCATGGAGTAGATGACGACTTTGGCGGAGAGCAACGGCTTGCGCATGCTGTTGATGAGGATGTGAGAGACGATGCCCATGGAAGGCAGAATGGCGATGTAGACTTCCGGATGGCCAAAAAACCAGAAGAGATGCTGCCACAGTAGAGGCGAGCCGCCGGAGTGTGGCTGAAGCCGATCGCTAAGAACGAGACCACCCGGGATAAAAAAACTGGTGCCGGCGTGGCGATCGAGGATGAGCAGAACAGCGGCGGGAAGAAGTACAGCGAAAGCGAGAAGAGAAATGCACGAGGTGATAAACCAGGCCCAGGTGCAGAGCGGCATGCGCATGAAGGTCATGCCCTTGGCGCGAAGATCGAGTGTTGTGGCGATGAAGTTGAGGGCGCCGAGTAAAGAAGCGATACAAAAGATGGCGATGGACATTCCCCAGAGTGACGCGCCGTACTGCATGCCGGGGCCGGCGTCTTTGCCGACAGCGCTCAAGGGAGCGTAGCCGGTCCAACCGGAAATGGGAGGGCCATCGGGAATGAAAAAGGCGGTGATCAGAACGATGAAGGCAATGAAGGTGGTCCAGAAGGACATCATGTTGAAGCGGGGAAATGCCATATCTTCCGCGCCAATCTGGATGGGGAGGAAGTAGTTGCCGAAAGCAGCGAAGGGCGCGTTGGTGAGTACGAAGAAAACCATCAACGTGCCGTGCATGGTGAGGAGAGAGAGATAGTATTCGGGGGTCATGACGCCGCCCGGTGCGCCGGCCTTTGAAAGCAACTCGAGGCCGGGGATTTTTGCCGTGGGCCAGACCAGGTGGATGCGCATGAGCCAAGAAAGAAACATTCCAACAAAAACAGCCACCAGGGCGAGTGCGTAATACTGCTTGCCGATGACTTTGTGGTCCAGGCTGAAGACGTACTTCCGGAGGAAGCTTTCCGGAGGAGCGTGAACATGAACTGGCTGAGCTGACGTTTCCTGCATCGATTCACCTCGTCCAAAAACGAACTGCGCTTGGGCAAGGGGGCGGCTTGTCCGCAGCGCGGCGAAAACTTTGAGCTACTGCGCCGACTGGTCCTTTAACCACTTTTCATAGTCGGGCTGAGACATCACGTGCATGTAAGCCTTCATGTTGTAATGGCCCAAACCGCAAAGCTGAGTGCAGACGATTTCGTATCTACCAATCTTCGTAGGAGTGAAGTGAATGGAAAGATCGAGGCCAGGAACGAAGTCCTGCTGGATACGGAGTTCGCGAACATAAAAGGAATGGCCAACGTCCTTCGCATGCATGAGCAACTGGATTTCCTGATCGACGGGAACGACAAGTTCCCCCGAAACGATATCGTCGCGGGCAGGCACGTCGTTCTCGGGATCCAGGCCGAAGTAGTTCTGGCTGCCTTCGTCGATTTTTTCAGGATGAAGGCCGCCGAATTTCCCGTCGGGCCCGGCGTAGCGAAAGTAATAGGCAAACTGTTCAGCCTGGACCTGAATCTGGATGGCTTCGGGCTTGGGCGAAGTGAAGTAAACATTGGCCCAAGCCTTCTGTCCCATGACACCGAGGGCAATAATTTCCGTGCCGACAAGGACAAAGGCAGCAATGACCATAGCCCTGGCACCGCCGGGAAGATTCTTAAGCGGGCTGCCTGGCTTGCGATTGGAGAAAGACCAAACGAAGAAAGCCAGAACGAATTGAGCGCCGAGGAAGGCGATCCCGGCCTCGAGCATGGTGTCATGGAGCTGCTCGTCAATGAGGCGCCCGTGAGTAGAGATATCCTCCGGCATAACGTATTTATGCGCGAGGATCGGATAGGCCGAAAGTACCGCGATCAGAACGAGCACAACCGCAAGAAGCTTCCCCATTGTTCTTCGCCTCCGCCCAAATTCGAGGGCGATTCAAATCAATTGGAACCCTTGTGCAATCAGAAACCAACTGTGAACGACAAGAATGACCAAGCCCCAACTAGTAGGGCTTGGCCTTGAAGACGAACGTAATGGTTTTGGTTTCGCTGCCGGTGATGGTGACATCCTGCGACTGCTCACCGTAGGACTCCTGCCAGGCGGTAATGGTGTACTTACCTGGCGGAAGATTCGGGAGCGTGAAGGCACCGCCATTTTCCGTAATGGCATAATGGGAATTCTTGAGCACGGCGAAGTTGCCATGCATCCAGGGATGCACGTTGCACTTCACGGGAATGAATTCAGCCTTGTCGTATTTTTCGGTGATGGGAGGAGTGCCGGGAGGCTGTGACTTGTTCCATTCGCGATTGAGCTTCGGCATGGGGTGAATATTGTGAGAGGTCTGATCTTCGTTCAGGATTTTGAATTCCTGGTTCACCTGGAAGGCCAGAACGTGCGGAATGTAACGGCAACCCTTTTGGGTGAAGGTGGCGGCCGTGGACGGGGCACCTTCGTCCGGAGCACCGGCGGAAACGTAAACAACCACGTCTTCCAGAGTGTTTCCAGGTCCGGTGACAACGGTTTCGGAGGTAGGCGGCGTGGTGTACATCTTGGCGCAAACCGGCTCTTTGGACATATCGATGGGTTTCATCTTTGCCGGTGTGCCTTCGTAGGTAACTTTTCCGTTAACGGTGCCACCCGCGGGCGGTCCGGCGAGAGTAACGGCCGAAGCAGCCAACATGGTGCATCCTGCCAGGACGACTTGCTTCATACGCATTCGAATATTCCCTCCTGAGGTAGAAACTTTCTAAAACGGTTACGGATGAATGGGGTTCCCGGTATAAGTATTCCTGACCTTTTCGGATTTAACGAAAGCCGCGCCCTCCGGTGTGGATTCCCACATGGTGAGTTCCGGGCTCTTGTGCCAGATCTGCAGAGTGCGCAGGTAGTGGACCAGATCCCAAGCCTCTTCCGGCTTGATGACGTCGGCGAAGGAAGGCATCGGAGTGCCGTCAACCCCAGTCAGGAAGATCTTGTATAGGTCGCTATTGGTGGTGCCGCACTTGAAGCGGTAGCCGGTGTAGAAATTGTAGGGCTTGATCGGTTGATCATTGCTATCGGTGAGAGTGCTGGCCGAGGGACCATCGCCACGACCCTCCTGTCCATGACACTTCCAGCATTCGAGTTTTTGGTACAACTCTTTGCCATGCTGGATACTTGCCATGGTTAGTGCCGGCTCTGGCGGGACTTTGATGGGATCACTGGGCTTTTCCGTTTGCCAGCGAGCAGAAAAAGTTTTGATGAAAGCAACCAGGTCGGCACGATTCTGATTCGTTAGCGTTGCCCAAGAGGGCATGTTCGTGGTGATGAAGCCGCGACCAATCGAATTGTACAAATCCTCATCGGTAGGCAGATACCCAGTAACGGTCGAGCGGCACTTGAAAACGGCAGCGACGAAGTTGCGCGGGGTGGGATTTACCCAGGGAGCATTTTCGCCGTCGCCATTGCCGCGGGCGCCGTGGCAGCCCCAACAGTAGCGATAATAGAGATCGGCGCCAGCGTTCGACTGGCCGGTCAGATTGCCAATGTGCGATTCCATCTGAGCCATCGTGTGGGGCGGAGGGGCGGATTGGCTAGTTTGAGCGGAGGCCGGTTTTTGATCGGCCGGCGCGGGTTGCGCCGGCGGAGTCTGCTGAGAAAGAACGGAAGCCGGAAGGAACAAAAGCGCTGCAAGACCTAGAGTGAGTGTGCATGTTTTCAATCTGCGCATGGTCGTCCCTCCTTAAAAAGCGAAGTCAAGGCCAAACATCAGGCTGCTGCTGGTAAGCCCGGTCGGAAGGCCTGTGGTCGGCGAGTAGAAAGCGTTGCGCTGCCACACAATGGAGTACTCATTGTGGAAGGCGAAGCCGGCGCGCGTGTTGATGAAGGGATAGTAGCGGAAGCCGAAGGTGAGGGCATCGATATCGCCGGTATTGCCGGGATTCGTCGAGAAGGCCTGTTGTGACATGCGAACTAACTCGTAACGATTGATCAAAATCATTTGTGGGTTGAAGGTGTAGTGAGCCTCAAATAACCCGCCGTTCCAGGAGGGTGCGTGCGCTCCCTCGGGGAGAGGCTGATTTGCAGGTGTGTTCGTTCCCAGGTAGGCGCTATCGTGGCCATAGAAATACATGGTCGTGAGATCGAACTTCTTCACGTACCACATGCCGATCAATCCCAAACGGTAGTAAGTCTGATTGCCGATACCGGTGCCGGGAATATCGGCGCCTCCCATCTGGAATCTCGCGTAGGTCGGAGACTGGCCTATGTAGGCGAATCCACCGACGCGCTGGAGACCGAGGCTGCCAACTTCAAAGGCCTGGCTGGCGGCGAAAAAGCCGGAGTAGGCGCGTCCGTTCGCCCCTCCGTTGCCGGTGATGAAGTCAGGATTGCCGTCGGTGCCATTCAACAACGAGGCCGAGACACGTGTTCGGTCGTCTTTCGAGTGGCCCAGCCACTCAATGCCGATCTGATTGTCGCCGATGCCGAAGGTATAGGAGGCTTCCGGGACCCCGGGAGAGACCAACGGTTGGAAGTGGTAGTTCTGGTAAAAACCACCATTGGAAGAAAGTGTGAGAATGCGCTTTTCCGATTGCAGGTTATCGAGTTCGAACTTTCCGACTTTGAGATTGAACCAGGAGGAACCCAGGATGTTGCTGAAACGCAAGCTGGCAGACTCGAAGTGGAATGCACCGGTTTCGTCGGCAGAAGGGACCAGCAAGAAACTGTAGTTCTTGGCCAAGGTTCCAGCGGTCAACATGTCCATGCCGGTGTAATCGAAGCCCTGAGTCTTGTAGTTCTCCAGGACGGAATTCGGCCCACCCGTGCCGTCGACTGCAACGTTATTGTAAGTTTCCAGGTGCCAATTGGGAGTGATGCGCAGGGCGATCGGCCAGTACGCCGGATTCTGGAAGATGGGGGCATCGCGATCGTTACCCATCTGGTAGCCATTGTCTTTAAATTGCTGCCCAAAGGGACTGAGCTTGGGCCACGCTTCGTGGCAAGCGGAACAAGGCATTCCGTATTTACGAGCAAAGGCCGGGATGGCCGCGGCCGGGCGGCAATCGATCAGAACTGCGGCAAGTAAAACAAAGGCATAGCCAAGCACCGTGGCGAGACGCGGCACACGGCTGCGAACACCGAGGGAACCCCTCCGTTGCATACGGCCTCCTCTAAACGTCGAGCGACGAACGTCGAGCAGACACCAAAGAACGAGTTATGAACCAATGGGAGTGAAGGCGAAGTGGTGTGAAGGCAAACAGATCGAAGACTTCTCTTGCTACCCCAAATAGCGAGAGAACAACTGCGGTATCTGCGCTCCACTAACCCACCGAAAACTGCGCTCCCCTCTCTCCGTCAAGAAAGGGTTGCAGAGTCTTCAGTCCCTGAACCGATGCGGATGCTACTCCTGAAGAAAACAAAAATGCAAGAGATTTCTTGTGTGAATCGAAAAAAATGTCCACAGGTGAGTTATGGTACTGAGCGGGACGAGTCGTTTAGCCAGCAGGGAGATTTGACAGAAAAGAAGATTTGGGGTTAACAAAGAGGGCGTCGGAAAAATCGAAATGATTCATTCGCATTCAACTCAAACGCAATCTACACGATCAGGCGTGGCCCGGGGTTTCGCAGGCGCGGTGTGCCTGGGGCTACAGCTTTTTGCAGTCGTGGCGCTCGGCAACAACCAGCCTGTGGGAGCAGGCGTGGTACGGGAATTCCCGGCGACCCTAAGCGAGGTGCGCCAAGCTGTGCAGGGGGTAGTGGGCGATCAGATCATTCACGGAACAAAAGTGTTCGACAAAGATCCGATTCTGACGGGAGCGGAAGTAGTGCCGTCCACATCACTTTTCCCCGCTTGGGAAGGGCCTGGAGAGGTGTTTTACAAGATCCGCAAAAACGCAGTGGCGCCCCGCCATTTTCTGGATACCGGTGACCAGGGGACCATCGGAGTGCGCTTCGTGGTGATTCCCGTGAGTGGCCAGCGCACGCGGGTGAGAATCGATGCCGTGTACGTGGAGAATTCGCATCACGGCAATCACGCTTCTGATGGGACAGTGGAAAAAAGCGAGATGGCGGAAGTAAAAGAGCGACTGGAGACGACACAAGAGGCTGCGCTGGAAGCGGCCGAGGCCAAACGGCGAATGGAAAGCGCCGCAGTAGTGCACCAGACGTATGTGCGTCAGCGGGAAGATGAAACGACACGGTTGAATGATGCGCAAGCAGCGGAAAAACAATTGGACCAACAAGTGAAAACGCTGCGGCACCAGGTGGAACGACGCGTAAAGGCGCCGGGCGCTGATTTGAAGGCGGCGCCGTTTCAGGCGGCGGCAACGCTGAAACCGTTATCCGCGTATACCGACGTTCTGGTGTTGATCGTATCGTCCCACTGGCTGGGGGTGGAAACACCGGAAGGGCAACGCGGGTGGATTCCGGAAGAACAACTGGAGCAACTTCCTTGAGGCAGGCGCGGACAAGACCGCTGCGATCGTTTTTGACGCTGGCACTGATGGTTGCGAGCGGAAGAATTGCGACGGCACAAGGCGTACCGTACGCGAGGAGTTTTGCAAAATCGACAACGGAGGTGGAACAAGCGCTGAAGGATTTGCAAGCATATTCCGGTCAGAAGCTACCTATCCTGGACGGCTTCGTGGCGGCAGGAGCAAAGCCGCTGGCGCAGTACGAACGCGGCTATTACCAATTTACGATTGACGTTTTGCCAGGAGAATCGGGCGCGACGGTAGTGCGACTTTCAGCGAAGGTTACCGCGTGGCATGCAGACCGCGATGTAGCCAAGTCTGGGTACGAAGTGCTGGCGTCGAATGGCAGACTGGAGCTGGACCTGCTGGATCGGCTTGAAGAAAAGCTTGGAGGAAAGCCGGTCTCGCCTGGAGCGGCGGGCAGCTCCGGCGTGGAAACCCCAAAAGCAAAACTCGATCTGTCTGGAATACCCGGGGGTTCGCTGCCGCTGGCCGCGGGAGCTTCGCCGCGCACGCCTGACGAAGTGGCGCTGCTGCGGACGCAGCGTGAAGCCAGTGAGAGACGCGTGAAGCAACTGACCGCGGAGCTGCAAGGGCTAAAGGAGATTCAGGGAAATCAGGCACATCCACGGAATCTGGTGGTGGTTAAAGAATCGCAGACGCCGATGTATGCGAGAGCCGCCGATAATTCGCGAGTACTCTTCCAGACCGCGGCGAACGACGAATTTGAGTTTCTGGATGGAGACACGCAGTGGATCCACGTGAGCATTTCGGGCGATTCGCGTGGTTACCTATTGCGAAACAGCGTCGAGGTACCGGAACAGATTGCCGAGAGATTGGAATCGCCGACAATGGTAAGTGCAGACGAAAAATTTGTGGGGTTTCGCATGGAGCGGGAAGAAACAAGCCCATTTCCGGGAGATTGGGCGCCTTTGAAAGGAAAGACGGTAAAAATCTATACGGTTCAACCGGCTTCCCAAAATCCGAAGGAGTCTGGGCCCGCGGTACGTCTGAACTATTCGCTGGTTCTTTTTCAAAAGGGGCTAAGGGAAGCGACGGGAGCAATTCCCGCTCCGGACGGTATCGTCGTGATCTTCGATTCAGCAGACGGGGGAATCGCCGGAGCGACGCTGGCGGAGATCCAGAGAATGGTGAAGGGTGAGATTTCCCGCGAGGCGTTCTGGACGCAGAGTTATTTGGACCCGGTCGAAGCATTCCGGCCAGCAGCGCATCCGTGAGGCGGCAGGAAGCAACCGGATGGCGAAATCGTCGGAGGCGCGCATGAACAAGCCAAATGCAGCAGTAGTGGGATTGGGATTTGTGGGAAGGGCGCACCTGGAGGGATTGCGACGGTTGGGGATTTCCGTGCAAGGAGTGCTGGGAAGTTCGCCGGAACGGGCAACGGCTGCGGCGGAAACGATGGGGTTGCCGCGGGCGTATAGCTCGCTAGAGGAATTGGCAGCGGACGAATCCGTGCAGGTGGTGCATCTGTGCACGCCGAATCATCTTCATTTTCAAGAAGCAAGCCAGTTGCTGCGCGCAGGAAAGCACATACTGTGCGAGAAGCCGCTGACGCTGGACTCCAGGGAGTCAGCGACCTTGGTGTCGCTGGTGAAGGAAACCGGACTTGTTGGCGGCGTGGCTTACAATCTGCGGTACTACCCGCTGTGCCAGGAAGCGCGGGCCTTGATACGGAATGGAACGATCGGAGACGTTCGGCTAGTGCATGGAAGCTTTCTTCAGGATTGGCTGCTGTATCCGACGGATTGGAACTGGCGATTGGAGTCCAAGCTGGGTGGGGACTTGCGCGCTGTCTCAGATATTGGCACGCACTGGCTAGACCTGATGATGTGGATGACCGGGAGCACGGTTTCGGAATTGTGTGCGGACCTGGCGACGGTCCTGCCGACGCGGCAAAGGCCCAAGGGGAGAGTGGAGTCGTTCCAAAAGGCCGAAAGCGGGCAGACGCAGGAAGTGCTGATTTCAACGGATGACTACGCTTCGGTGTTACTGCACTTTGAGAACGACGCGCGCGGAGTTATGACCGTATCGCAGGTGAGCGCCGGGCGAAAGGCGCGGCTATGGTTTGAGATTGACGGCAGCAAAGCTTCACTGGCATTCGACTCGGAGACGCCTAATACGCTGTGGATTGGGCGGCGCGAGCGCGCCAGTGAAGTACTGCCGAAAGATCCATCGCTACAGTCCCCCGAATCGAGAGGATATGCAGCGTATCCCGGGGGACATGCCGAAGGATATCCCGACACGTTCGTGCAGTTGTTCAAGGATTTCTATGGTTATGTGGGGGCGGGAGATTTCCGCGCGGCAAGAAGTTTTCCGACGTTTGAGACGGGGCACCATGAGTTGGTGCTGTGCGAGGCAATTGCGGAAAGCGCGCAGAAAAAGGCGTGGGTGACGTTAGGCGAGTAGGAATCAGGTGATGGCGCGAGTGGACTCGCGGACCACGAGTTCGGCGGGGATTTTGCGGCGAACGACAGAGATATCGCGGTTCTGCTCAACGGCCTTGATGGCATCGAGCACGATGCCGGCACTCATCGCACCCATGGCCTCCATCGGCTGGCGAACGGTGGACAGTGACGGATTGGAAAGTCCGGCCTGAGCAACGTCATCGAAACCAATCACGGAACAATCTTCAGGAACTCGCAGACCCTTGTTTTTAAGAGCGCGCAAAGCTCCGAGGGCGGTGACGTCGTCGTAGGCCAGCAGCGCGGTGAAGGGCTTTCCGCGGCGCAGAAGCTCTGCCGTGAGTTGCGATCCGGCTTCGAAACTGGAATTGGCATCGAGGGATTCGGGAAGTTCAGCGATGTGTCTGGGGGCGAGAGTGAGACCGGCGGATTGCGCAAAACTTTTAATTCCCTTCCAACGTTGCCCGCTGCTACTGAGAGCCTTCGGTCCGCGGAGAAACGCGATTTCGCGATGGCCGAGCCTGCAAAGATGCTCAAGAGCCGTGGCAGCGCCGGCTTCATTGTCGACGGAAACGGTGCTGGCCAATTCGAATCCAACTTCACGACCGGCAACAACCGTAGGCACCTGACGTTCGGTAAGATCAGCGAGAAGCTTGATGTCGGTTACGAGCCAGTTGGCAACGATGATGAGGCCTTCGACGCGGCGGTCGAGAAGCATTTCGAGGTAGCGCTCGAAGCGATGAGTTTCATTGTGAGCGTCGGCGAGAAAGGAAAGATAGTTGGCCTGATACAGCGAATTTTCAAGGCCGCGAAGAATGGGCGTGCAGAACGGATCGGTGATATCGAAAACCATGACGCCGACGATGTTGGAACGCTGGCTACGCAAGGAACGCGCGAGAGGATTGGGTCGATAGCCGAGGCGTTTGGCGGCAGTTTCAATGCGCGCTTTGGTATCGGAAGGAATATAGCGGGAAAGCGGCGCGCCATTCAGCACGATGGAAACGGTAGACGCAGAGTAGCCACTCTCCCGGGCAACATCCCGAATGGTGACGACTCCGGCTCTCGCCATAGTATTTTCCTCACTTCGGCGCTGGATAGTCGTAGCGCAAATTCTCCGGGAGACGATCGGAGCGCGTGCGGGTGTTGTATTCCAATTCGTAACCGAGATGATCGTCGTCTGCCGGATATTCCATGCCGGCAGGATAGGGATAGGCAAGCAAGCCGTGCTTCGGGAGGGGCTCGACCGAAAAGGCGTGCGCGGCGTAAAAGTCGAGGTCCTTCTCAAAACCGTCGGCATAGAAGAAATAGTCGCGAACCCACCCGGCGGAAAGCTTGGGAAGGTTGCGCGGATCGAAATCGAGTTCGAGGCCTTCGCCAGAACTGAAAATTGCAAATTTGTCGTCGGATGAATTCAGCAGGGATTTCACATCGCCGTAACGGGTGTAATTGCCGGCAGCGCGCGCGTACGGACCAGTGGGGCTGAGGTGAGAGTATGAGTACTCGGTGTCGCTGGCAGGTTTCAAGCGAATCTCGCGCGGATAGCCGAGGTATGCGAGATCCGCATGGGCGAGAGGAACATCCCTGACCTTGAAATCGTGCAATTCGGGAGTCTGATCGATGCGCACGGAATCCCAATAGATTTTCAGATTGGTGCCAATGCGGATGCGCTTGGTTGCGGGAGGAATTTTACCGGAGAGGTCCGCGACCATAGTGCGCGGCAATCCCGCCGGGAAGCCCATGTCCTCGATAACGCGTGCCCAATTTCCCTGCGCACCTTGCGCTTCGACGTAAGGAACAATGACCTTGATACCGGCTTGATCGGCTGCGTACATGGAAGTGGCCGTGAAATAATCCGTGTAACCGTCAAGAAGAAGACGCAGCGGTTTCCGAGGGTCCAACGGACCGAGTTCGAGTTCGATCCAGTGAAGCTGCGCGAAGCCGGTGAAAGGGACGTCGGGAAAATCGGTGACGTACTTGCGATCCTTCTTGGTGAGTAGCGGAAGGATGTTCTTACCGTGATCGTCCCAAGCGCCGGCGGGGGGATGGGCGTTTTGCGTGGCGATGACGCGGAATTCCGGGAAAGGCGGATTGCTGACGAATCGTTCGTTGGGATTGACTTCGATATTGGCAGGATGGTCGACGGCCAACAGGCGAACCTGGTCGAGATAGACGGTTTCTTCCATGGGTTCCATGAATCGGAAACTGAGGAGTCCGTTCTTTTCGCGGACACTTTTGGCGGGAACCTTCAGATATTCGTCGGGATCCGGGACGTCGCGCTCGCCGGGGGCAATCCAGTGACCGACAACGGCGGGACCGATCATATCGGCTATGAATTCGTACTCCTGGCCATTCCAGGAAAACAAAATGGGGCAGGAGCTACCACGGCGATCGAGTTCGCCGACGAGAACAGTCCTGAGCGCGGCGAGGTTGACTTCGTCTTGGGGAACGCCAGTGGGCCAGAGCAGACGAATGGCGTCTGCAACTTTATGCGAGCCGAGGCCGACGAGGAGCGGAGTACCGTTCTGGCTGAGATAACCGGAGGCGCTAGAAACTTCAAACTTTTGATACAGGGGGCCGGCGAAGAGTTCGACTTTCGTGCCGATGCCGCTCTTGTTGTCGTTGAGGCCCTGGAGGTTCACAGCGATCCAATTGTTTTTGTTCGCGCCGGTGTTCTCAAGGAGGACAGGCGGCGCATTTTCCTGCGTAACGATCAGATCGGGGCTGCCGTTAGCTTTCAGGTCGGCGAACGCTATGGCACGGGGCTGGGAAAGTTCCAAAGCATCGAGCTGAACTTTCTTGGTGACATCAGACCAGCCCGCGTCCCCGAGGTTTCGCAGCAGGCGGAGTTCACCCGCTCCGTTCGGCGACTCGCCAACGGCGACGAGATCGAGCCAGCCGTCGTTGTCGTAATCAACCCATGTGAGCCCCCAGCCTTTTTTCCAACCCAGGTTGGGAAGAGCAACGCGTTCGAGTTTTTTGCCCCGAACATTGCGCCAGAGTGAGAGGCCGGGCGAGCCTGCATGGGTGAACGCAACATCCATGAAACCGTCTTTGTCGAAGTCGAAAACGGTGACACCCACGGCGGGCGGAAGCTTCTCACGGGCAAAGTCGATTGCTGGGAGTGGAGCGAATTTCCCCTCGCGAGGATTCAAGTAGACGCTTGCGCCGTCGGGGCCGCCGGCGAAGACGAAATCGACGGCTCTGTCATTGTTGAAATCGGTGATGGCGATGGCACCGCCTGTGGCGGGAACGCCCAGACCGGTCGCTTCCGAGACGTCGGTGAACGTGGAATTGCCATTGTTGCGCCACAACCTGTTATTGCGCTTTTCGGGAGCGGCCGCAGGTGCCATGGAAATATATAAGTCGAGATCGCCATCGTGGTCATAGTCGACCAGAGTGGTAGCGACACAGCCAGGCTCGCGACGTATGCCAGTTTTTTCAGTGACATCGGTGAATTTTCCGTTTCCCTCGTTGCGGAAAAGCCGGATGCCGGATGATTCGCAGACGGCGAGGTCAGGATGAGTATCGTTATCGAAATCGCCGGCGGCGCAGCCGTAACCCTCGCCGAGACTGGCGAGTCCGGCTTTATCGGTGAGATCTTCGAACTTTCCGTCGCCCAGATTGTGGAGCAAGCGGGTTTGGCCCTTCGCTGCGGCGACAAGGAAGAGATCGGGTTTGCCATCGCCGTCGAAATCAATAAAGCACGCTCCGCGATTGGCCGTAAGCGGAGCGCCGGAGGCGGAGTTGCGCTTCGTGAAAGTTTCCTGGGCGAAATGAACAGGGATCTCAGCCGGCGCCTTCACTTCCGCACCGCGCACAAATTCTCCGAGAGAGTATTTGCCCTGCTCGCCGTAGGCGGCGCCGAACGGATCACCGAGATGAGCTTCCTTGTTTTTCTGAAAAACCTTCATGGCGTCGCGGGCAGCGTCGGCTTCTCCCTTGCGCTGGTAAGCGCGGGCAAGACCGAATTGAGCAGAGGCATGATACGGGAACAGAGAGAGTGCTTTCTTGAAGGAGCTAATGGCTTCCTCGTACTTCTGAAGCTGCGAATCGAGAAAACCAATGAAGTAGTAGGCGTCGGGCTCATCTGGAGCGATCTGCGTGACGTGCTCGAAGGCGGCAATTCCCTTCTGAGGTTCGCCGAGATCTTTGTAGGCCAGGCCGAGGTTGTACCAGGCATAGGGATCGTTGGGGAGTTGCGCGGCAGCTTGCTCGAGGGCGGTGCGGCCTGGCTCAAGTTTCTGTTGGCTGAGAAAGGCGATGCCGAGGTTTAAGCGGGCGACGCCAAACTTCGGATCGGCGGCCAGAGCCTGCTCAAAATATTTTTGCGCTTCGGCACCCTTCTGCTGGTTCAGGATAGCGACGCCGAGAGTGTTAAGTCGCAGCGCTTCGGCAGCGGTGGTCGGAACGGGATCGGAGGGAGTCTGCGTAGCCTTCAGGTGTGGAGATGAGAGGAAGCTGAAGATGAAACCGGCAAACAGTAGTTGGCCGGAAAGTGCGAGCAGCGCAAGACGAGAAACGGCGATTTTGAGTCCCATCAGGGGATGTACTTTCTGGACGCGCGACACGCGGCTGGCGAGATCCTGACCCAGCACTCCCATGATTGTCTTGGCTGTGAAGGATATCGTCAACCGTTTTTATAGCGGGAAATTGTAGCCCGGCACCGGGCAAGAGAAGGAGGTTCGTGGAGTGAGGAATTCGCATTGACGCCATTGGTTGTCCCCGGTACCGTCCTCGAGAGACTACCGTGAGACCACCGACGAATTTATCGATTGCCGAAGTGCTGAAGGGCTACGGCGATAAGGAACTCTCGCCGGTGGAAGTGGTAACGGCGCATCTAAAACGAGCGCGAGAACTGCAACCCAAGCTGAATGCGTTTGTGCACTTGGATGAGGAGTCCGCGATGGCTAAGGCTCGAGCGGCGGAGGCGTCCATTCAGCGCGGCGAAGCCCTGCTGCCGTTGCAGGCCATTCCTCTGACCATAAAATCGAGCATGGACGTGGCCGGTTGGCCGTGCCCGGCAGGATCGCTGTTACGCAAGGACTACGTGCCGGTGAAGGATGCGATCGCGGTGGCGAGACTTGAGGCTGCGGGAGCAATCCTGCTGGGCAACACGAACACGCCGGAATTCTTGATGGCGTATGAGACAAACAATCGCCTGAGCGGTAAAACGTCGAATCCCTGGAACCTGGCTTTCACCTCGGGCGGATCGAGCGGCGGCGAGGCCGCGGCCATCGCGAGCGGATGCTCGATGGGTGGAGTTGGAAGCGACGGAGGCGGATCGATTCGTGTGCCGGCGCATTTCTGCGGGATTTGTGGACTGAAACCGACGCCGGGACGGATTGCCGCGACGGGACATTACCCGCCGGGGGCAGGCGCGTTTGGATGGATCGGCGTGGTGGGGCCGATGGCGCGGACGGCGGCGGATGTCCGCACGATGTTTGCCGTAATGGCGGGAGCGGATCCGGGCGACGCATGGAGTGCCCCGGTGCCGGTCCGCGAAATTGCGCCGGAGCATTTGAGGGGGCTGCGCGTAGGAATCCTAGAGAGTTCAGCGCTGGGAACTGCGACTCGAGAAACGCTAGCGGCTGTGGAACATGCCGGGAAACTCCTGGAGCAGCACGGATTCCGCGTGGAGCGATGCCCCTTGCAGAAACTGGACCGGGCGCTGGAATTATGGTGGTTTTTCTTTGGGCCGGTGATCGGAAAGTTGTTGGCGGAAGGCACGAAGGGCCGAGAGGAATTGTTGAGCCCGATGCTGGAGGAATTTCTCAGCGTGGTGGCAAGGGAACCGCCCGTAGGACTGGAATCGTTCATGGAATCGTGTGCCGGCCGGGACCTGGTGCGCGAAGATATTCTGCGACAAATGGGCGAGGTGGGAGTCTTGCTTTCACCGGTGTCCGCGGCACCTGCGTTTCGGCACGGGGCGGGAAACTATCAGTCGGGGGATCCGCATAATTATCGCGATACGATGCGGTTTTGCCAGTGGACCAACCTGACGGGATTTCCTGGTGTGTCATTGCCAATGGGACGTTCACCGGAGGGGCTGCCCATCAGTGTGCAGTTGATCGGGCGACCTTACGAGGAAGAGATTTTGTTGAGTGTGGTGGAAACGCTGGAGCGGGCGCGCGGGGTGTGGCGAGGTCCGGAGATACCGTAGTCAGCCACCAGATCTAAGTTTGAAGTTTAAGCGTTTCAAGAAACGGCGAGCCAAATTTGGACGGGAGTGGCTACCTGATCGCTCGGCGTGGACGATCAATTGAGTTCCTTCGTCTCGCGAACGCCGCCGCAGGATGACAACAGGTCACTTCAGGTACATGAAATTCAATTCAGTTGGGCGATTGTTGAAGTTCAGGGCTGGGAATGAGGCGTTCTTCAAGTTCTTCGCGATCCTTGTTTGCCTGCAGATCCATGAGTTTTTTTGCGGCGGCAAATTCGCTGGTCGCCTGGTCTTTCTTGCCGAGATGTTGAAGAATCTGTCCGCGCAGGAAATGGACTTTGCCACTTTCGGGAGCGAGTTTCACAGCGTCGTCAATCTCCTGCAACGCCGGTTTGTACCTCTGCTGGCCCTGATACAGCTTGGCGAGACTGAAGAGCGCATTCACCTGGCGCGGGTCGCGCTTGAGCGCTTCGCGGAATTCGCGTTCGGCATCCGCTTCTTTCTGCATGCGCAGGTACAGGTTGCCTAGCTGAACGTAATTGTCGGCAAGGTCCGGCTCAATGGCGATGTCCTGCAGGAATTCCTGTTCACTTCTGTCGAGCTGTCCAAGTTCGAGGTAAACCAAACCAAGGTTGAAGTGCAGAAAAGGAAGACTGGGGTTGCTAGCGAGGGCATTCTGAAGCTGTGCGAGTGCGGCATCGTATTCCTGGTGCTGAAGATATGATTTGCCGAGAATTAGGTGCAATGCCGGAGTATCGCCGCCGACAGCGACGAGTTGTTTCATGGCCTTTTCATCGAGGGCCTTTTCGCCAGCACGATTTGCAGCCATGCCGAGGACGTAGAGGTACATGACATCTGACGACAATTGCGGCCACAGGGAGTCCAGCGTCTGAGCAGCTTCCCCATAATTCAAGGTGAACACCTGGCAGAGACCGAGCAGATAGCGAGCTTGCGTGGAATTGGGATCATCGTGAACGACGGACTGCAGATAAGGAATGGCGTCGCGGTAGTTCTGCCTCCGGAATTCAACGAGGGCAATATTCAGACGGATACCCGCCTTACTGGGGGAGAGTTTCTCTGCCTTGGTCAAGTTTTTGAGGGCTTCGTCCCAGTTTTTGCGGCGCATGGCAATAACGCCGAGGTTGGCATAGGCGGCACCGGCGTTGGGATCGGCGAGGAGCACCTGGCGGAAGGCTTTCTCAGCGGCCTCGAGATCGTTGGATTGTAGTGCCGACTGGCCTTTCTGAAACCACGCTTGCGCACTTTCAACACTTGCCGATTGCTTGGCTTGGGAGGAAGCGATCCGTGCTGCCAGTGACGACGGAGGAGGACACCGGAAACATGAGGTAAGTACAACGAGGATGGTGATAGCGCGACAGTTAGGCGAGGACGGCATGCGATGCTAGTTTGCGATAGTCCGGCCGGCAGGTGCAAGACAGTAGATGGTCGGCGGAAAACGGACGAGCAGCGATTTGCGCAAGTGGCTGGCACGGAAAAGGGGAGCATTTTGGGCTTGACAGGGTTCTCACTATCCGCTATTAATCCGATTTAATAAGTGGTTTCAGGGGTCGTCGAGGTCCAGTCGGGGGACCGAGGGATATCGGGCGAGTGGTCGACGGTTAGCGAGTTCAGCAGATTCTTGCCTGGTCTCAATTCCTCCTTTTGTCCGTGAAAGTCTCGAAAAATTATGTGGTATCTGGAGGTCTCATCGTGAAGGGACACGGAAATTCATCAATTCATTTTTCGGTGGGAAGAATCGGCACGTGGCTGGGAGCGTTCGCACTCCTGCTGACATTGCCGCTGGTCACTTCGGCGCAGAATACGGCGTCGATCAGCGGCACGGTGACGGACAAGTCCGGCGCGGCAATCGCGGGGGCGCAAGTAGTAATCACCAACGCAGAGGGAAACCTGACGCGCACGACAGAAACAAATAACGAAGGCGCTTACGTATCGTCAGCGCTGCCCAGCGGCACCTACGACATTGTGGTGACGGCCAAAGGATTCCAGAAGTTCACCGCGAAGGGCGTGGTGGTTGACGTAGCGGCGAAAGATCGCGTGGATATTACCATGACCGTGGGCGCGGTGACGGAAGAAGTGATCGTGACGGGCGAAAGCATCGCGCAGGTGGATACCACGTCCGCAGAAATCGGCAGCACAATTACCGGCAAGCAAGTAAACGAATTGGTACTGAACGGGCGAAATTTCACGCAACTGGTGACGCTGTCAGCTGGGGTTGTGAACCAGACCGGGCAGGATGAAGGCACCGTGGGCGTGAACGGCAGTGTCCAGTACGCCATGAATGGCGGCCGCACAGAGTACAACAACTGGGAACTGGACGGCGGCGACAATATGGATAACGGTTCGAATACCACCTTGAACGTATATCCGAACCCGGAAGCAATCGCGGAATTCAAAGTTTTGACTTCAAACTACGGCGCGCAATATGGCCGCAACGGTTCGGGAACCGTGGAAGTAGAGACCAAGTCGGGCACAAGTTCATTCCACGGGAGCGCGTTCTATTATGGACGTAATGAGGTATTCAACGCGCGTTCGTGGGAAGAAGGCGCGGACCCATCCGCAAAGAAAGCCCCCTATCGCAAACAGGATTGGGGATACACCGTCGGTGGCCCGATTTACATTCCTAACCACTACAACACGGATAAGAAAAAAACATTCTTCTTCTGGTCACAGGAATGGCGGCGTGAAACGAATCCGAACTCGTTCAACCAACAAGTGCCGTCGGCGGCGGAACGGACGGGAAACTTTGGCGACCTGTGCCCGGCGTACTCCGCGGTAAATCCGGTAGATACGACAGCTTATCCAGACTGCCCGACCATCAATGGTTCGGGTGGGATCGCCTTCCCGAACAATACGATTCCATCGGGATCCATCAGTCCGACTTCTCAGTCTTTTTTAAACGTAATTCCAGGGCAGACGGGCAGCCTCACCACAAACGGATTCCCGGCCTACATTCAGACAGTTTCCTTGCCAACCACCTGGCGGGAAGAGCTGATCCGCGTGGACCAGAATTTCACGGAGAACGAACGGTTGACCGTTCGCTACATCCACGATTCATGGCAGACGACGACGGCTACCCCGTTGTGGGGAAATGGGGCGAGCTTCCCGAACGTGAACACGTCGTTCGCCGGGCCCGGAACCAGCTTCGTAATCCGTTTGACTTCAAATTTCACGCCTACCTTGTTGAACGAATTTGTGGCTAGTTACACCGCTGACCACATCATTCTAAACGCAGAAGGGGATTACCAACTGCCAGCCGGATTCGCCATGGGCTCATTGTTTGATAACGGCTTTTTCGGAAAGCTGCCCGCGTTTACGATCAACAACGGCAACGCGTATGGTGGTGGTTTCAGTTACGATTCCGGTTACTTCCCCTGGAAGAATGCGAATCCGACCTACACCTATCGCGACAACATGACCAAGATCCTCGGGAACCACACGCTGCTGTTCGGAGCCTACTTTATCGCTGCGCAAAAGAACCAGGAGAACTCGCTGTACACGCAAGGAATTCTGGGCTTTGACAACGGCTCGACGAACACCACGGGCAACGCCTTTGCGGACCTGCTTATGGGCAATGTGGCCAACTACACACAAGCCAACCAGCAGATTATCTTCTACGATCGGTACAAAATCCTGGAGCCATACATTCAAGACGACTGGCGCGCAACGCGGAAATTGACGCTGAACTTTGGGCTGCGCTGGAGCTTTTTTGGGCGCTACCAAGAACGCTACAACCAGGAGTATGGCTTTAACCCTTCTCTCTACAACGCGTCGAATGCGCCGGCGATCGATGTCGACGGCAGCGTGACAGGATCCGCTGGAGCCCTGATCGATCCTGTAACGACGCCCAACGTGGCCAACTCGATCTTTAATGGCTATATTCAGTGCGGGGTGTCTCCGACGCCGACAGGGTGCTACAAAAACAAACTCATGAACCCGGCACCGCGCATCGGCTTTGCCTATGATCCAAAGGGTGACGGCAAGATGGCCATCCGTGGGGGCTACGGAATCTTTTTCGAGCATACGAACGGAAACGAAGCGAATGCGGAATCACTGCAGCAGGGTGCCTCCCCGCTGGTACTGATCTCACAACAAAGCAACGTTCCGGGTTATGGAAACATTGGCGGAGGTCTGTACTTTCCGATCAACCCATGGTCGATCCCGAATCAGGTTCAATGGCCGTACATGATGCAGTGGAACCTGAGCATCCAGAAGGAACTTCCCTACAATATCGTGACCTCGTTCGCGTACGTGGGAAGCAAGGGGACCCACTTGACGAACCAGCTTGACCTGAACCAACTCCATCCGATCGACGCGAGCATTAATCCCTTCCAGCCGGGCCAGGCGATTGATGAGAATGGGGGAGACTGCAATTTTGGGCCTACGGGTCCGAACGGTTTGCCCACCACGGCGACTTTGGGTAACGGAACGCCGGTTCCCGCGGCAGCCATACCGAACATGTGGACCGCCTGCCAAAACGACGCAAATCCTTACCGGCCGTACTACGGATACAGCACAATCAACCGGCTGGAAAATGGAGCGAATTCGATGTACAACGCGTTCCAGTTCACGGCGCAGCGCACTGTGGGACAATTGACGTTCAGTGCGGCTTATACCTGGAGCCACTCGCTGGACAATTCATCCGATCGTTATGATGGCGGGTTCCTGAATTCCTATGACTTGAGAGACTCATGGGCCAGTTCGAACTTTGACCAACGCCACAGTTTTAGCTTGAGCTACGTATGGGCGATGCCCTTCTTCAAGAATTCCGACTCAAAAATGGTGCGGGCACTACTTGGGGGATGGCAGCTTTCCGGAATTACGATCGCCCAATCGGGAACGCCATTTACCGTCCTGAATGGGACAACCTATTCGGACTCGGCAGGTGTCGGGAACGGTATCATCGACGGAGGGTCGCGTCCGGACCTGGTGGGAAATCCATACGTGATCTCACAGAAGGAAACCGAGGCTCGTGGGCCACAGTACTTGAATCCAGCGGCATTTGCTGCACCGCAGGGCCTGACCTTTGGAACACTGGGACGCAATACGTTTTACTATCCCGGAAGGCTAAATTTCGACATGGGACTCTTCAAGCGGTTCCAGATCACGGAGCGGATGGGTTTTGACTTCCGCTGGGAGACGTTCAACGTATTTAACCACACGCAGTTTAACGCCATCGGCAATACCATGGACACTAGCGACCCTGGCAACAACACTGGGAGTTCCGACTTCCTGCACCTGACAGGCGCGCATGCACCGCGCCGCATGCAGTTGGGCTTGCGGTTCTACTTCTAATTCTCCGCCCGAGACGGAGGGGCAGCGGCCCAGCAAGTTGCCCCTCGCCTAAATAAAGACAGAAGCCAGACCTCCCGAGAAGTTCGGGAGGTCTTTCTTTTGGGACGGGAATGCATTGTTGCGTTCCCAGACACAAAATCGGGTGTACAATCGGCGCATGAACCGACGAACATTTATTGAAACCTCAGTGGCAACCGCCGTTCTTACTTCCCTCCCGACAAGCGCATTCGCCGATGAACACAAGATTTCCAAAGTCGGCGTGCAACTTTATACCGTTCGCGATGCGATGAAAACTGACTTTGCAGGGACGCTCGGCAAAGTGGCCGGCATAGGCTACAAGGAAATGGAATTCGCGGGCTACTTCGATCACGCACCGAAGGTTGTTCGCGCAATGCTGGACAAGAATGGAATCACTTCTCCATCAAGTCACGTGGGTTACGACGTGGTGGAAAAGAAGTGGCCCGAGACGCTCGATGCAGCCCAGGTGATGGGGCAAACCTTCATCGTGTGCCCGTGGATCGATGAAAAACTGCGCAAGGAACCAGATGGCTTCAAAAAGGTAGCGGAGTTGTTCAACAAGGCGGGCGAGGTTAGCAAGAAGGCGGGAATCCAGTTTGCCTACCACAACCACTATTGGGAATTCGAACCCGACCCGCAACTGGGCGGGAAATTTCCGTACGACTTCCTACTGGAATCGACCGATCCGAACAATGTGAAGATGGAACTGGATCTGTGCTGGATCAGCGTGGCCGGACAGGATCCGGTGGCTTATTTCAAGAAATACCCAGGCCGCTTTCCGCTGGTCCACGTGAAGGATATGAAGAAGCTGCCGAACGTAAAGCCGGACCAGCTAGCTTCGGTAAACATGGAGCAGGTGGAGAAGGGGATGACCTCGGTTGGCGATGGGATCATCGACTGGAAACGCATCTTCGCCGCGGGCAGCATTGGCGGAATCCAGCACTATTTTGTAGAAAATGACGAGCCGAAGGATGCGTTCGCGGATCTAACGGCGAGTTACAAGTACCTCTCACAATTGACCTTTTAATCGTTGGCGTTCGAAGCGAGGAACAAAACCAGAAAGAGGAATTGTACTCTCCGGGCAATGAGTCGTTTTTGCGCTCCCCTCGTCTAAGTGCTGAAAGGGGAGTGCCCATGAGCCGTTGGTTGCTTGCCGCTGCTACGCTGCTGGTCCCATCCATTGCATTTTCGCAGGATTCACCAGGCTTTCGAGGCGACCCGGCGCATCCGGGTATCTACGATGCTGCGCCGATTGAGAAATTTACAAAAATAAAGTGGAAATTTCAGACCAAAGGGCTGGTGATCTCTTCGCCCGCGATCGTAGGAAATACGTTGTACGTGGGTAGCGCGGATCACAACCTTTACGCTGTAGATACCGACAGCGGAACTCAGAAATGGGCGTTTAAGACCGGGAGTGGCGTGGCCTCTTCGCCGGCAGTGGTGGATGGGATTGTCTATTTCTTGAGCTACGACGGGGCCTGCTACGCGGCGGATGCCGCGGACGGCAAACTACGCTGGAAATTCCAGACCGGAGGCGAGCGCCGATTTGCGGCCAAACACTTGCACGGTTCGCAGCCGGCCGCAGAAACCATGCCGGACCCGTTCGACGTGTACCTGTCTTCGCCAGTGGTGTGGAAAGGCAGCGTCTATTTTGGAAGCGGAGACGGCAATGTGTATTCGCTGGACGCGGCAAAAGGAACGGTGAACTGGAGATTTCAAACCGGCGATGTGGTCCATGCTTCGCCCGTGATTTCCGGTGGAATTGTGTACATCGGGAGTTGGGATTCCTATTTCTACGCGATTGACTCTCTAACGGGCAAAGAGAAGTGGCGATTCAAAACCGGTGAAGACCCCGACATTCACAATCAGGTGGGAATACAGTCGTCCGCGGTAGTGGCCGACGGCGTCGTTTATTTCGGATGCCGAGACTCAAACCTGTACGCGATCGACGTCGCTAGCGGACAGAAAAAGTGGGCTTATAACAACAAGGGATCGTGGGTGATCGCTTCGCCGCTAGTGCAAAACGGAAAGGTATATTTTGCAACTTCGGATTCGGGAATGTTCCGCGCGGTGGACGCAAAAACAGGCACGGAACTCTTCTCCTTGAAATTTTCTGGCTGGCCGACGTTTGCGTCGCCAATCATTGCCGGGGAGATGCTTTATTCCGGTTCGCACTCGGGAAAACTGTTCGCCATTGACCTGAAGGGGCAGAAAACGGCGTGGGAGTTTCAGACCGATGGAGCGAAGAAGAACGGGGCAACCTATACGAATGTCGACGGAAGTCCGAATTACGCGGCAGCGTATGCCGGTGATTTTTATGACGACATGGTCGTCGGCGTGCACAAGTTAATGATGGTTGGATCGATTTATGCGTCGCCCGTACTGGCGAATGGAGTGCTGTATGTGGGTAGCACGGACGGTGCGATTTATGCGCTGATTTAGAGTGCTCAGTTTTTTGCGGGGCGCTGAATCCCGGCAGCTTCGGCGGTGATATCCGTGTACTTGAGGCCGGAGCCGGTATTGAACAGCACCACGCGATCCGAGGGCTTCAGGAATCCGGACTGGAGCAGATGGCCGTAGGCGGCAGTGGCGGCAGCGCCCTCGGGCGAGAGAAAGACACCTTCGGTCTTGGCCCAATCTTTCAGCGAGACCAGTATCTGGTCGTCGGGAAGAGCGACCGCGATGCCCGCGGATTCCTTCAGAATTTCGAGCATGATGTAATCGCCGTAGGGCTTGGGCACGCGCAGACCAGAAGCGAATGTCGCTGCATCTGGCCACATCTGGCTGACTTTTTCATGGTGTTCGAAGGCGCGAACAACCGGCGCGCATCCGGCCGACTGCACGGCGATCATCTTGGGGCGCTTGCCGGGCTTGACCCAGCCGAGTTCTTCCAATTCCGTCGAAGGCCTTCCACATGCCGATCAGGCCCACGCCGCCGCCCGTGGGATAGAAAACGGCATCGGGATATTCCCAGCCGAGCTGCTCGACGAGTTCATAGCCCATGGTCTTCTTGCCTTCGACGCGGAAGGGCTCTTTCAGAGTGGAAATATCGAACCAGCCTTCCTTTTCCTTGCGCTCGGCCACCATGCGGGCGCAATCGGAAATCAGACCATCGACCAGGGTGACGTTGGCTCCGTATAGCAGCGCTTCCACGTAATTCGCCAACGGCACGTCCTTGCGGCATGAAGATGTGGGCTTCAATGCCGGCAGCCGCGCGTAGGCAGCCAGCGCACCAGCGGCGTTTCCTGCGGACGGAACAGCCAGTTTAGGAAGCCCATAGTGCTTGGCCATGGTGACGGCGAGCGCAAGGCCACGCGCCTTGAAGCTGCCGGTGGGATTTGCGCCTTCTTCTTTTAGATAGACATTCGGTAGCGGCGGCTGCGCAGCATGGGCGTCCAGCCTTCACCGAGAGTCACGGGAGCGACATCGGGAAGCACAGAACGATAGCGCCAGAGACCCGACCATCCGATGGTAGAGGCGTCTCTGGAGATGACTTCCCTTTTCTCCACACCATGAAGCGTCGAAAGGTCGTATCGCACATAGAGCGAGCCGGCGCAGTGCGGACAAACCGTTTGCGGCGTGTCCGCGGAAACCGTTTTCCTGCAGCGAGAACATTCCAGAGCTGAAATTTTGGGCATAGTGGCAAGATAGCGCGACCGGGAAGGGACATCAAGTTCACAGAGCACAGATCAGATTGGAGAAGTGCTGTGCGCGGCAGGCCA
>CAVUHF010000025.1:0-307488 GCA_963741195.1 Candidatus Acidiferrales bacterium | reverse complement strand
CTGGGACCGTAAGGACAGAACCATTGGCCCGCGAATTCAAAAAACTTACCCAGGTTGTCTCGCGACTCGATCTCGCCGGTATCGCTCCTGCTCCCGCGGATGTGGGGATCGTTATCCCCGACGAATGGGCCAAAGTCCATGGCGATTTCTCGCGCTTTGGTCTGACCGGACCTGCGGTAACACCTTATGTTTCTCAGGCCGATGGCGACGCCATTCCGGGCCGTCCCCAACCGGACACTAGCGCCGCCAACCAGTGGCTAATGTCCTCCGCACTTACGTCGTTTATCCTTGCCCGGCAAGCCGGCCTCAAGGCCGACTTCCCGCGCGAGTACGCAGATTGGGAGAAGCGCCTCATGCTCTTCCTCCCATCGCCCATCACCAGCACCTCCGATCCATTTCTCGTACATGTCCACTCGGACTTCTATGAGAAGGCCAGGAAATACGTAGAGAACGGCGGATTTCTGTACGCCTCCGTGGCTTCCGATGGAGCCGTGCCTGAAATGACCGCGCTCTTCGGCGCGCGGATCGTGGATCGTGCTATCTCTTCGGAAGTCACGATCAAAATGGTGGAGCAGTTCGGAAATTTGAAACCCGGAGACACGTTTCACTACACCGTTCCTTCGGCAAGCATCCAGTCCTGGGGAGTTCTCCTCGAAGTATCCAGCGGTAAAGTCATTGCCGTGGATCAGGATGGCCACCCAGCACTCGTGATCAATTCGATCGGCGCGGGCAAAACGCTGCTGAGCGCCTATCCGATCGAACATTACCTCGCGGGTATGCCCGCCGCATTTGATAAGCCGGAAAATACGCAGCAAATTTATGCGGCCTTTCGCGATTGGGCTGGTGTGACCCCTGCCTTTCGTTCCGACCGTACGGAAGTGGAAGTCACTTCTCTCACTGGCGACCATCGCGGCTATCTTGCGGTCGTAAATCACAGTGAGCAGCCGCAGGACCTGACCATTTTTTCTGCCATTCCGGTGCGCTCCTACACCTGGATTACCCCGGAGGGTGCCAAGCCGGTGGCTCTCGAAGGCGCGAACGCAAAGCTTCACCTTGGCCCGTTTGAAGGAGCTATTCTCGAGTGGAAGTAATGACGTTTTTCGGTTTAGCTAGCTCCGGGAGACAACCATGATCGGCGCCGTGGATATTGGTGGAACTAAGATCGCCGCGGGAATTGTGGATGCGGAAGGACGAGTCCTGACTCGTTCTCAAGTGCCCACAAACGCGGATGCGGGTTATCGCAACGCCTTCGACACCGTTGTGCAGATGCTCCGCCAAGCCGAAACGGAAGTCGACCAGAAACTCACTGGGATTGGGATCGGTTCCACCGGTCCCGTCTATCCCCTCACGGGAGAGATCGGCGATGTCAATTTTTTCCCCAACTGGAAGGGAGAAAACCCGGTCAAGGATTTGGAGCGTGTCTTCCAGGTGGGAGTGGCGATCGAGAATGATGCGGACGCCGCCGCTCTAGGCGAGGCCGGTTGGGGGGCAAGGCGCAATAAGACCCGATTGATTTATGTCACCGTAGGCACCGGCATCGGCGTGGGTTTGATCTTCGACGGAAAAGTCTATCGCGGGGTGGATTATTCTCACCCGGAAATCGGCCATCACCTGATTGATCCTTCCGGGCCGCCCTGCTACTGCGGCTTCAGCGGTTGCTGGGAATCGTTGGCGACTGGACCCGCGATGGAGTCCTGGATGGCGACCATCCTTCCCCCGGGCTATCAGTACCGGGAAGATCTGACCGCAGAGAAGATCTGCGAATTAGCGCGTGCGGGTGACGAGTTTGCCCTGCGTGCGGTCGAGCGGGAAGCGCGCTATCTCGGCCTCGGACTAGCCAACCTGGTCACGCTTTATGTCCCAGACGCCATTGTTTTGGGCGGCAGCTTGATGAAGAGTTCCGATCTATGGATGGACGCAATTCACAAGATCATTGCAGCAAGTTGCCACTTCGTCCCGTCCGAGCGAACCGAAGTGGCGCTTGCCTCACTCGGCGAAGACGCGAACCTGGTTGGAGCCGCAAGAGTCTGGTACCACAGATTCGCCCCGAGCGGAGGCTCTCATGCCGGTTGATCTTTCTGTCGTGCAAGGCGACTACTTTCGTGACCTGCTCAGCCAGCCAAAGGCTTTGCAGGATACTCTAGGGCAGTTTGGGGAAAGCAAAGAGCTAAAAGCTCTCGCTTCCCGCCTGCAAAAGGGAAAATTCAAATCCGTCGTGCTGACGGGCATGGGCTCGTCCTTCCACGGCCTGAATCCTCTGCTCCTTCAACTCACGGACGTTGGGCACTGCGCAGTTCTCGTGGAAACGTCCGAACTCATTTATTACCGGCGCCGGCTTCTGAGCCCCGAATCCCTGATCGTCGCGGTCTCCCAGTCGGGGCGAAGCGCGGAAATGATTCGTCTGCTGGAGATGAATCGCGGGCGCGCTCCCGTCATTGCGGTCACGAACACCGCTGACAGCCCTCTTGCTCGCCGCGCGGATGCCCTCGTTCTTACCTGCGCGGGCGAAGAGTTTTCCGTTTCCTGCAAAACCTACGTCAGCGCTCTTCTTGCGCTTAAATTCTTGGGGGATCAGCTTTGCCGTGTGCCCCTTACCCGCACCCTGAAGCAACTCAGGGCCGTGTTGCCTCCCGTGAGCCAGTACCTCGCCCGGTGGAAAGAGCACGTCGAATTCATGCTTCCGAGGCTCGCCGGAGTGCGACAGCTCTTTCTCGTTGGCCGTGGTCCTTCCCTGGCAGCGGTGGGCACTGGCGCCCTCATCCTGAAGGAATCCACGCAATTTCCTGCCGAAGGGCTGTCGAGCGCCGCCTTTCGACATGGCCCCTTTGAAATGCTGGGCTCAGAAACGTTCGTCCTGATTTTTGCCGGCGACGCAAAAGCAAGAAAATTAAACAGCCGTCTTCTGCAAGATATTCGGGCGCTCGAAGGCCGCGCTGAACTGGTTGTTCAAGACTCCGAAGAGTGCGCCTACGGTTTGCCAAACGTGGCGACCAGTCTCTTGCCCGTATTGGAGATCCTTCCGGTTCAAATGATGACGCTCGCACTGGCGGCAATGAAGGTGTGCCAGCCAGGAAAGTTTCGCTTCGCCACCAAAATTACGACCAGAGAGTAGTCGAGCAGGACCCTCCGGGAGGCTCAGTTCATGGTTCGCAGCCGTTACATTGTTGGCTTGATCCTGCTCATCTTCTTCGTCATGTCCTTCCTGACGAACATTCCCGGTGCGATCATCCCAGACATCATCACCAACTTCAGCGTCAGCCTGACGGTTGTGGCGCTCCTGCCGTTTTTCTTTTTCAGCGCCTATGGGGTCATGTCCATCCCCGCGGGCTTTCTGGTAGAGCGTTTTTCCGAAAAACCAGTCATGATTGCTTCGTTTGCAGCCGGCCTGGCAGGCTCTCTGAGCATAGCCCTGCATCCTTCCTTCCTCGTCATCATCATTTCTTCCTTCGTGATCGGCGCGGGGATGGCTGCCCTTCAAGTCGGTATCAATCCGTTGCTGCGCATTGCGGGCGGCGAGGAGCACTTCGTTTTTAATTCTGCGTTCGCACAGCTTGTCTTTGGCGCTGCCTCGTTCTTGAGCCCCAGAGTCTATTCCTACATCGTTGAGCATCGGGGGACTGCGGCCTCCACCCTTCCTACCCTACAACTACTGGATCGCATCACGCCGGCGAACCTCCTGTGGGTCGCCATCTATTGGATCTTCGCGGCAGCCACAATCGTCATGATTGTCATCCTAATCTTCAGCCATATGCCCCGTGTCGATCGCAAGGCCGATGAGCAGGCGGGCACTTTGAGCATGTACCGCGATCTCCTGCGCAAACGCATAGTGTGGTTCTTTTTCGGCTGTGTTTTTGCCTATGTCGCCTCAGAACAGGGAACGGCCAACTGGATTTCCCAATTCCTTGCCACCTATCACCGTGCGGATCCGCACACCACCGGCGCCAATGCTGTCTCCTGGTTCTGGGGACTACTCACTCTGGGTTGTCTGCTGGGCATGTTCCTCCTGAAACTGTTTGACAGCCGTCACGTCATGATTGGATTCAGCGTCGCCACGATTCTGTGTCTCACTGCGGCACTATTTGGCCCTGCAAAAGTGTCCATCGTAGCCTTTCCGCTGGTTGGATTCTTCGAGTCCATTATGTGGCCTGTGATCTCCTCGCTCGCGCTCAATTCTGTTTCCGAGCAGCATGGCTCCTTCGCAGGAATTCTATGTACCGGAATTGTCGGAGGTGCTTTCGGTCCGATCATCATCGGCCGGCTGGGCGACCTTTTCGGCCTGCGCGTTGGGATGTCATTTCTTTATCTGACTTTTGGCTGCGTCCTGAGCGTCGGTTTCTGGGCCAAGCCGTTCATTACCAACGCCATCTTTCTCCAGAAGAAGGAGAACTGAAATGCGCGCAGAACTGCGCGGCAAAGTTCCAGGCTTTCGCTTCCAATGGTCCAGATCGTGGAGAGGAGAAATAAATTGAAAACTAGCATCGTTCTGGTGGGAATCCTATTTGCGGCTTTCGTGGCCACAGGGTCGATGGCGTTCGCACAACAGAAGGAATCGGCTGCCCCGCCTTACCTCGATCTCAGCAAACCGCAGCGTGTCCTTCCCGATGCCCAAGAGTGGGAGGGCAAGGAATTTCCTCATACCCTGAGTGTTCTGGAACTGAATCGCGATGGCTTTCGCTACTGGGGTTGGTACGGCCTCAACGAAGGGATGGGAATTGGTCTGGCGCACAGCAACGACTTGGTTCACTGGACAAAATACGAGAAGAATCCTCTCTGGACCAATGCCCGCTGGCCCAGCGTTCTCGAAAAAGCTGACCCGAAAGATCCCGAACTATTCTATTTCGCCATCGTGCGTGATTACGACACCCCCAGCAGCCATATCGTGCTCGCGACTTCCCGTGATGGCATACACCTGAAGGAGGAGAAGATTCTCGTCCCCGGCGTGCCTAATCAGCGCAATCAGAATCCGAACCTCTTTCGAGATCCGCTGTCTGGTCGGTTTTTCCTAACCTATTATCGCGGGAATGACAAAGATCAATTTGAGATCGTCAGCCGTAACGCCGCGGCGGTCTCCAATCTGGACAAAGCTGCGGAGAAAGTTCTTATTCGCTCTACCCAAACGGTTGCCGCACCCACTCTTCTCTATGTCAAGCCAAAAGGAAAGGATTCCGGGATCTATTACTTGGCCACGGAAATCTATCCACACCGTTACACAAATGATCCTGAGGGAGAATGGCAGGTAAAAGTATTCGCGGCCAATGCTCCTGACGGCGATTTTCAGCCCGTTTCGGGAAATCCCGTGATGAAAGGGCAGCGTGCCTGCTTGTTTCAACATATCTTCAACAATCGTTTCTACGGCTACGATTGCCATCTCGAAGCGAACGACAAGTGGATCCTAGAAGAGGTCGAAGCGCCTCTGCCGTAGGCGGCCTGCGAGGAAGAACTGAATTTTGTAGTTCTCTCAAAGCGGTGGCGATGCTGATGGTATGGCGCGATTGAAACGCGGATCAGCTACTTTGAACGCTTGGGATCGATTTTCGGGCGAGTTTGCACGCGCATGAACCCTCATGGGCGTTGCGATGGCAATTGGCGCAGAGGGTGATGAGGTTTTGTAAGCAATCGTCACCACCCTTGCCGCGAGATCGTTGATGATGGACGTGCAAGTTGCTCGAGGAACCGCGTCTCATCGAAACGGGAAACGCTGGACGGCTGGACAAGGCTTGCCCCGATGTCCTTTCGCCCGGTGGCGCTTGATTTCGACGTATAGGTTCTCTCGTTGTCGCTGAACTTCCTCTCGCGCTTGCTGACTGTGTAACAAAGCGGGACTGAGAGTATTCAGTTTGTTGTTCAACGCGATGAGCTGAATAACAAGATCGTCTTTCACTTGGCACTGGTTTCCCGATGTCATATGGTCAAGCCTCAAGATTATTAGATGCATGATTGACTCAATTCGACTCGAAAATACGCTGCTCGCTGCATGTGTGGCCGTAATTGAGATCAAGGCTCCATGTGACCGAAAAAAACGCCTGACTGTTCGATATTGCACTCTCTATATAGTATGGGTCACATAACATGACGTTGTCCCGGCTGCTTCTGATATGTAGGTTGGCGTGGCTGGCAAATGGTAGCCCTATGAACGAATTCTCTTTCTCGTTCATTCTGATCGAAAGGATCGGAACATGTTTCCAAAAAGAATCGCTATTCCCAAATCTCATACGTTCACCATTGGCGGACTGATGCTCGTTGCTCTTCTAACGGTCGGCTCGCTTCCCTTTTTCTCTCGCGCCCGTGTCAAGGATGAAACCATCGATGCCACCGCCATGGGCACAAGTACGCAACTCGGCCAGATCGTCGGTGTGACACTGAACATTTACGACTACTCTACGCCGGAGGACCGTGTCGCCCTCGTAGAAGCCTTCACAAAGGGGCAGAATAATGGCCTTGTCAACGCCCTATCCAAAATGAAGGCGGTCGGTCACTGCTCAATTACCGGCACACTGGGCTACGACGTGAGCTTCATTCGCATGATCCCTACTCCCACCGGACGCAAAATTCGTTTTGTCACCAATCGCCTGCTTCGTTTCGGCGAAGTCTATGCGGACACACAGTCGCAATCCTTCAACCTCACCGGTGGTGAATTTGACCTCAACGATATCGACAAGAGCAAGAGCGGTGGTGTTCTGTATCCCGCCGCACAACTCGCCATCGATAAACAGGGAGAGCTTCAGATCCAGCTCAACCAGAATGCCTGGAAGCTCGTGAATATAATCGACTGGAAAGGTACTCCCGGCGTCAATTAGCTACGACTGGAATCCTTTTGCCGCTGCGGATTGCCACGCCTATTCATCGGTACGTGGAATTCTCACCAACGCTAATTCCGGATTCAGAAGGCTCGTGTTGATCCAAATTCACAATGTTTCGGGGTGAGGTGTCCATTGAAGATTTACCGCTCTCTTGCAGTTCTCGGTTGCCTCTTGGTCGTGCCGCTTCTCCTGCCAGCTTTATCGTCGGCAAGGACACGAAAAAGAAAGTAAAGAACGACGTTTGCTCAGCTTCTAACCCTGCGAGCATTTGCGCCGCAGCGAACACATGCGGCTCCGCGGCTTCTCCTTGCTCTATCGACATCAAACGAAGCCAGGGTTCCTATGCCACCGCTACGCCCAGCATTCCCGATGCCAAGTCCAACAAAGCCTTCTGCATTAAGGTCGGCACCACCGTCACATTCACCAGCTCCTCCAAGAATACCGGCTTTGTTATTGACTTCGGCGGCGCAAATCCTTTTGATCATGAAGGAGCGATTGTGGGCGGCGCTGATCGTCCCGTCACCGTCACTGCCAAACATCCCGGGTGCTACACTTAGTCCGCTGGCGCATGCACCGCAGGAACCATCTACGGCATGTGCGGCCAGAGCGACACCCAGCTCATCATTTCGACCAACTAATTTTCGCCGCATTCCGCGGCAATCTCGTTCGCGCGAAATGGGCGGTGTTCAGACACCAAATGGGTTACCAAAGGGTTGCTGGTAACGCCCATGGGACTACCCCACCACTTGATCTCATGTGATTGCGGATCTTGCAGCTTGTACGGCGGCTAAGCGCTGGCGGGCGTAGACTGACCATGGGCCTGTAGGATCGAGTGTGACATAGACATGCCAATGTTCTCGTGCTTCGCTGAATGCATGAAGTTTGTCACACACGAAGGCCAAATTATAGTGGGCATCACAATAGGAGGGATCGAGGAGAACGGCCTGGCGTAGATGCCGACGAGACTCTTCGAGTTCGCCCATTTCTTCCAGAACGCTACCGAGGTTGAAGTGCGCCAGGGTACTTTGCGGTTGGGCAGCAAGCGCGCGCTGAAAATACTCAGCGGCTTTCTCGAAATTTCCGTTCTCGTAGTAAAGAGTTCCGCAGTTCAGCAGCGCATCGACATTGTGAGGATCGAGATCCACGCAGCAGTCATAAGCGTTGATCGCCTCGGCTCTGTTTTCGTTGTCGGCTTCATAGGCAAGGGCCATTGCCAGCCAATCATCAGCACTTCGCTTAGCAATGAACCGAACACTCTCATCAAGTTCACGCGTTTCAAAATTCAAGACAAATTGGCCGGAGAGCGGCTCGAGACGTGCAGCGCCGTGCTCCACCAGGACTGCTTTGCCATCCGAAAGTATGCGAAGTTCAGAAAGAGGGATTTTGACCTGCGAAAGTTTCTCGTTGAGGGCAGAGAGTACGCGCTGCAAACGAGTCGCAGAGACGCCCTCTTGTAGCAACTGCTTGATCGTGCGTAAACCAATCAGGTCGCGAAAATCGTAGTAGTTCGCGTCCTGGCCTCCTCGGGGAGAAACGAGGCGAAGCCGGGCCCAGTAGTCCAGCTGTTTGCGGGTCAGACCAAGAATGCGTTGCACGTCTTCGGGATCGAATCTATCTGTGGCACCCATTAAGAATTAGCCGGCCGCTTTCTTGCCCCGTTTTTGAGCTGCGGACGTCGGTTGCACGGCACGAGCAGGAGGTTTTTTGCCTGAGGGCACGGCGATTGGACCCGTCGTTGCCAACGATGCCACCGCGACAGCTGGGGCATGCTTTTCGGCGATGCTCTTCTTGAGAGCTTCCATCAAGTCGATTACAGGAGCAAGGTGTGGCTGCGGCACCGTGGTAATTTGCTGACCCTTGAGCTTGGCGGCGATCATGCCACGGACATTTTCGCTGTATTCGTCGCGATATTTATCCGGCTGAAAAGGGACGGCGAGGCTTTCAATGAGCTGCTCCGCAAGTTTCTTTTCCTGTTCTTTCACTTCGATCTTGTCGGTGGGAACCGCCTCGGCGGCGCGAATCTCGTTGGAGTAGAACATAGTGTGTAGCGTCAATGTCTTGGCACCCGGACGGATCACTACGATATGTTCGCGCTGGTGCATGGTGAGCTTGGCGATGGACCCGTAGCCGGTTTCCTGCATGGCCTTCATCAGTAACGTGTAGGCCTTAAGCCCGGCGTCTTCCGGGATGATGTAGTAGGAAGAATCCAAGTAAACGGGATCCATTTCATCGAGCTTTACGAATTCTATGATCTCCATCACGCGCGCAGAGGAAGGTTCAATCTTATCGAGCTCCTCTTCGTTAAAGAGGACGTACTGGTCCTTGTCGTATTCGTAGCCTTTCACGACTTCAGATCGCTCTACGTTGCGGTTGCATACGGGACAGAAAAGCGGCTGCTTGAGGCGGGAGTGGCAAACGTTATGGAGTTGATTAAAGCTGATTCGTTCGCCCCGGGCTGCAGCGAACAAGCGCACGGGAATCGAAATCAACCCAAAGGTTAAGTGGCCCTTCCAGACGGTGGTGGCCATAGTGGCACTCCCTTCAATAGAGCGACTTGGGACGAGACAAGGCCTAAAGGTTACCCAGCACTTTGGCTGGACGCAAGGTAAAATTCAACCAAAAACCCCAAAAAAGTACCGCTAAAACCTATAGAAAAGGCTGGGATAGAATGCGTCCATGGCGAAGATTAAGAAATTGGAAGAGTACAAGAGGAAGCGACAATTCGACCGAACACCAGAGCCGTCTGGGGCGGAGGGTTCCGACAAAACGGGAAATACCTTCGTGATCCAAAAGCACTCTGCGCGCCGCCTACATTACGATTTTCGCCTGGCGATTCAAGGCACGCTGAAATCGTGGGCCGTGCCAAAGGGTCCTTCTCTGAATCCGAACGACAAGCGCCTGGCGGTCCAGACCGAAGATCATCCGCTCGAGTATGCCAATTTCGAAGGCAATATTCCCGAGGGCAGTTACGGCGCGGGAACGGTGATGGTGTGGGACCGCGGGACCTTTCAAGTAGAGGGCAAGTTAGACGCCGTAAAACAACTGGAGCTCGGAGAAGTTAAATTCGCACTGAACGGGGAGAAGCTTCGCGGCAGTTTTGTGATCGTCAAATTGAAGCACAGCGAAAAAGGCAACGAATGGCTGATGATCAAACACAAGGACGCTGCCGTGGATGCCGCCTGGAACATTGATGAGCACGACGGCTCTGTATTGACTGGACGCGTCCTTGATGAAATTAAGGCGGAGGCGCCGCCCAAACATTGCCCAAGTCCCCTGAAACCCGCGGAATTAGCTGGGGCGCGAAAGAGCACGATGCCGGCGCGATTGCAACCAATGCTGGCTACACTTTCGGAGCGGCCTTTTTCGGATCCTCATTGGCTGTTTGAAATTAAATGGGATGGAGTGCGCTCGCTGGCTTGGATCGAGGATGACAAGTTGACGTTGCGTGCGCGGTCCGGCGCTGACATAACTTCCCAGTATCCAGATTTGGCTGGTCTTCCGAAAGCGTTGAGCGGCCGCCAAGCCCTCATCGACGGAGAAATTGCGGTGCTCGATAGTCGGGGACATAGTGATTTCGGAAAGCTGCAAGAACGCATACATGTTCGCAATCCAGGACAAAAACTATTATCCGAGTTTCCTGTGGTCTATTTCGTGTTCGATCTCTTGTACTGCGACGGATACGACCTGCGTGCTGCGCAATTACTGGAACGCAAGCAGCTGCTCCAGAGATTCCTAAAAACCTCTGAAAGAATTCGTTATTCCGATCATCAGGTGGAAAAGGGGAAGGAATTATTTGAACTGGCAAAGCAGAACGGGCTGGAAGGAATCGTCGCGAAAAGGCTCGATAGCAGATACGTCAGCGAACGAAGTATGAATTGGCTGAAGTTGAAAGCTTCGAAGACCATCGATGCCGCGGTGGGCGGTTGGACAGCCCCTCGTGGCGCGGGCGCTCCGTTTGGTTCGCTGTTATTGGGGCTGTATAGCGGAAGGAAGTTGCGTTTTATCGGACATGCAGGAAGCGGATTCGATGCCAAAACACATAAGGAAGTTGCGGCCAAGCTCAAAGAGTTAGAAGTAAGCAAATGCCCCTTCGACGTAGTTCCCGAAACAAACGCAGAAGAGACCTGGGCTACACCAAATCTGGTCGCGCGCGTGCGTTTCAGCGGATGGACGCACGAAAATCGGTTGCGTCATCCCGTATTTCTAGGCCTGCGCGCAGACGCAAAGCCGGAAGACTGCCGCTGGGAAAGCGAAGTGGCGAGCCCGGGGGCGATACTGGAGGCGCCGAGCGTGGTGCATTCGTCTTTAGTGAGAGATGTCTTGAGCACAGAAACGCAGATCGAAGCAGAGCTGTTTAAGGGCCATGCGGAAAATGTCACCTTGGACTTGGATGGCAAGCGATTCCGGTTGAGCAATCTGAACAAGGTATATTTTCCAGAATCGGGCTACACCAAGCGCCAACTCGTCGCCTATTACTACTTCATGGCGGATTACATTCTTCCCTTTTTGAAGGATCGTCCACTCGTGCTGCGGCGGTATCCAGATGGGATCAAGGGTCAGGCGTTTTTTCAAAAGGATATGCGCGAAGGCCTTGGATTGCCCGATTGGTTCCGAACCGTTCTCATCGACTCTGAAACCAAGGGCGAACCAATTCACTATGCCCTTGCGAATGACCTTCCTTCCCTCCTTTACCTAACCGGATTGGGTTGTATCGACCACAACCCCTGGAGCAGCCGCTACGCCGATACGGAGCATCCTGATTACTTCTTCTTTGATTTAGACCCCTCGGAAGGCACTGACTTTTCCGTCGTAGTAAAAATTGCCAAGGCTCTCTACGAGAAATTGGAAGAATTAAAAATGAACATTTTCCTGAAGACTTCAGGTGCCACCGGCATGCACCTATATCTTCCTGTTGAGCCTGTGTACACATACGAGCAGTTGCGCACCTTCGCGGAAATTGTGGCACGCGTTGTGACGGCAATGCACCCAAACCTCGTTACGAATGAGCGAACAGTAGCCAAGCGCCCGGCTGGACGCGTCCTGATAGATGTGCAGCAGAATGCCTACGGCCGGCCGCTCGCTGCACCTTACACCGTCCGCGCATTTCCAAGGGCGACTGTCTCGACTCCGTTGCAGTATGGTGAATTGCGGACGAACTTGAAATCGGAAAGACTCAACATGAAGACATTACCGTCTCGCCTCAAGGGAAAAGGTGATTTGTGGGCCGACTTTTGGGAGAAGAGCCAGACGCTGGACCACGCGATCAATCGATTGAATGAAGACATTGAGCGAACTGGCGTAAAATAACGTAAGCCTTTTGGAGCGGCGATGAGAATCTGTTCACTCTGAGCACGCTATTCGAAATCTTCCCTCTCCTGCATTTGGACCCACCAGTTCTTTATGTCCAGCGAGACATAGATTCCAGTTTAATTCCTTCTTGCAGCCAGCTTGGGCGCAGTTTCTTCCCGGATAAAATGCGATGGCGTGCTCTCCCATATCGCATAGGCACATAGCACCTTCTCAACTGCTGCTAGAAACTCTCTCCGATCCATTATTTTCATTCGTTCGATCGACACAATCTAAAAGGATATTCGGTCGCAAAGTTGGACTCAATACGAAACCACTGCAAGGGACAGCATTTTCTACCATCGAGAGAAGTCAAGGCCAATTGGGCAAGTCTGCTTTCGTTCTCCAGCTTCGTGGGCCGCAATTTAGGATGTGACCACGGTGTAGCAGCCGGTCGAGCATGGCGGTGACGGCCGCGCTGTCTCCGAGTAGGCAGGCATCTTCGAGAGCCGCCGTGCCGTGTCTGGCTCATTTTCCGAGTGGCATCTCGATCGTGGCATCGGCGAGAAAATCCGCGCAGTTCATTTCTAGCCAGTGACCTCGGGATTTATCAGTACCCAGCATAAGGGCTGACGTTTCAAGAGCCCTCTCCACAACCTGTAACTGACTCTTGTAAGGCTTGAATTCGTAATGGACATCGAGATGGCTCATGGTACTCAGTGCGATTAGGCCCGGAGAATCGGCGTCCAAACCTGCATTGGCGTAGGAGCGCGATTCGCCCAAGCGTAGTAGGGGATGAACCTGAGCTCCACTTGGCGAGTCTGGGTCGGATTCTGTGTGTACGGATAGTAGAGCTTTTTCTCCGAAGTGGACTTTTCGCTGGCTGCCCCTAGGTGTTTTAGCACTACAATTCCACCAAGCAAATCGCTTTGGAATTCCTCGTGGAACTGCGATGAAGCCTTTTGGCGCAGATCCAATGAAACGTCATACAACGGCACGCCCTCAGGCTGATCCAGTTGTTCGAGACAGTATACGAGCGGGCCGCGCTGAACTGCCACGCGCCCGTAGTCATCCACGACCCGAACATTTGCTTCGATCACTTGCGGGGACATGTTGAACCTCACATTGATGAAATCACCCGATGACCAGCGACGTCGTAAAGGGAGATACTTGCCGGCAGTCACTCCAGAAACAGGATTCCCGTTGATCTTGACCTGGGTGCTGTCCGACCACCCGGGAATTCGAAGATAGAACGTAAACTCCGTAGGCTTCGCTGGTGTGACCTTGATCTCCGCGGTACCATCCCACGGATAGTTTGTTTTTTGCACGACCTCCAAGACGGTTCCGTCCTCCAAGTGCCAATCAAGACGCGAATTGTCGTACAGGTGCAAGTAGAGGCCATCCTTGCTAGTGCTGTAAAAATAGCCGGGCAAGGAAGCGAAGGTGCGCTCAAGGTTTGGAGGGCAACAAGTGGTGTCGTACCAAGGATTGCGAATTTTTTCACCCCCGGACGGATCGAAAGCCAACGGGTTGCGATAGCAATAGAGCGTACCGTCGAGCGACATGCCGGAATTAATACCGTTATACAAAGCACGCTCGATGACATCGGCGTATTTCGCCTCACCCGTGGCTGTCAGCATGCGCCAGTTCCACATCATATTGCCTATGGCCGCACAACTCTCCCCGTAGGCGGTGAAATTCGGGAGTTCATAGGAGTCACCAAACGCTTCGCCCTCGCTTCGCGCCCCAACTCCGCCCGTCACATACATTTGGCTGGTCACAAGGTCGTTCCAAAGCACGTTTAGAGTGTTCATGTAGGATTCGTCGCCCGTCTCCAGGTAGTAGTCTGTAGCTCCGCAACAGGCGTACATGGCACGCACAGCGTGACCTTCGAGATGCGTTCGCGAAGTGAAGGGAATTCCGCAGAAGTGATAGACGTAGCCTTCTTGCGGAACCTTGATGCGATCGTCGCCTTGCAAAATATAACCGGCCAATTCGAGATATCGCTTGTCACCCGTCGTGCGATAAAGCTCAATGAGTGCCAGTTCAATTTCAGGATGTCCCGAGAAGATCGGCTTCTTGTTGGTTCCCGGGCCGAAATTAGTCAGCAAATAGCCGTCGACGAACCGAATGCTGGCGTCCAGCAATGTGCGGTCACCGGTCGCGCGGTAGAACGCAATCGCGCCCTGTATCATGTGGCCGAGATTGTAGAGTTCATGACCCCATCGCTGTACCTGGGGTCCCATGCGCTCCTTCGCGTGGTCTCCAACATAGTATGTGTTCAGATAGCCGCTAGATTCCTGGACCGCCACGACTTCCTTAATGATCCTGTCCGCATGCGCGTGCAGTTCCGGACGATCGCCAGACTGTAGCGCGAAGCCGACTGCTTCCGTCCACTTATAGACATCAGAGTCCGAGTAGACCGGCCCGCTCTGCTTGGCCTCGCTCTTACCTGCAAGCCGCAAGTAATTGCTCATCCGCCCATTGGCTTCGAGCAATTTCTCCATTGACGGAATACTCTTGTCGACATTAATCTCGCGCCGCACTCCCCAGAACCCTTGAGTGATCGTCACCGCATGCACTGGAACGTTATGTAGCCTGGCATAGGGACTCTTATCCACAAAAAGTATGCCCTCATCTTTCCAATCAGAATCCGATGCACTCAAATCGCTTCCCCTTGAGATGGCTATGAGGTTTTGGAGCGCTAGGGATCCCACCGCGGCCGTGGAAATGGCTGAGCCCACAAATTCTCTGCGCGAGATCTGTAATCGTTTCGTCATGCTTGCCTCCTGAGATCTGGACTCGGGCCCCTGGCATTACCACGAACGCAACGATTTTCAGCTTCGTGAGCAGTTCATTGCAAAAGAAAAGATCGGGCTTGGCGAAGCGGAGTCACCGCATTAGTCAAATGCAATCCTGCAATCGACCCTAAGATATGACCATGGTATCATGACTATGGTGGTGTACGAGGTTCTTCATGAAGAAAATGGCAGCGGGTACCTTCAAGGCAAATTGTCTTGCAGTCATGGATGAGGTTCAGGCCAAACACGAGACCGTTGTCATTACGAAACGTGGCAAGCCAGTGGCGAAACTCGTCCCGCTGAATACGGAGACGGACGAGATTTACAATTTCCTGGCGGGCAAGGGCACTATTACAGGTGACGTTGTTTCACCCGCGATTTCCCCTGGAGAATGGGGCGAGCTCAAGTGATTCTCGTTGATACACATGTCGTCATTTGGCTTGCGTTTGATCCAAGCCAACTTTCCCGAAAGGCCAGGGTTGCCATCGACGATGCGCGCAAGAAGGCGGCCGGCTTGGCCATCTCGGATATCTCTCTGATTGAGTTGGCGACACTTGCGAGTAAGGGCCGGATCCACCTCGACATCAGCCTCGAATCGTTCCTGCAGGAAGTCGAGTCTCGGTTCGTTGTTCTACCGATGAGTGGCAAGGTGTGCGCGAGAGCAACGGGACTTCCAGAGATCTATCCCAAAGATCCAGCGGATCGCATTATAGGAGCTACGGCACTGGTTGCGGGACTCCCTCTGCTGACTGCCGACCGCCAGATCCGTCGGTCCAAAGCGGTTCAGACGGTTTGGTGAGAACCCTGGGAAATAGGGAATGGAAATAGACAGCTCCCCAAATAGCGTTGGCATGCCCAACATTCAAGTTGGATAACGCGGAACTTTTACGAGTACCTACTGTCTTGCCAAACTTGAACTTGTCCTTTATATGACGCTGATCCCTCTCTCCCTGAGAACCTTCAAGGGCCCATTGCGCCTCGAGCGCGGTGCGCCTGCAGCGAACTCGCAAGGCCCAACTCCCACCACTGGCGCTCAACGTAAATGTGTCGACGTGATTTGTGTTCCGAATGGGCGGCACCCTGCTCCTCGAGAGAGTGAGTGGAGTCGACTATCGAAATAGTTCCGCAACCGTTCCCATCGGAAGGAATAATCTTCTTTCCACATCAGGCAGTTGGAGAAACCCATACTTTTTGTAAAAGGAGATGGCATCAGCGCCTTTAGCGTCCACAATGACGCCTGCGGAAGCCACTTCCTGGCTGTGCTGAAGAATTCGGTGGAGCGCGTCCATGAGTAGCGTCTCGCCGTGCCCTTGCCCGCGGAAGTCAATGCTTACCGCCAAACGTCCGATGAGCGTTGTGGGCACCAAGGGATACCTCGGCAATTTCTTTGCGACCTCGGCCGGGACATTGTCCAGTTGCACTGCATATTGTGAAAGTGTGTGGTAGCCCGCGATCGTACTGCCGTCAGGCGTCAGGACGAAGGGAACGGCCGCATGCTTTTTGAAATCTTGGCTCGCTTGTTTGCGAAGGTAAACGTCCAAAAGATCAACGCCGCACGAAAAGGCCGCCCGGTCGTGTTTCAATCCGAGCGGCTCAACCCTAAACGCGGGCTTCTCCGCCTCGCCAGCCAATTAGCGTCCCATCTGTTCTTTGTAGCGTCTTGCAGCCGCACGAGCAGCTTTGTTGGGTGATGGAGGATGCAAAACGGCATTCACGAAGACCTCGCGAGCGTGATCATGCAACGTGAGGAGCTCGAACTCCTTGATTGCGTTCGAAGCCGCTTGCTGCGCACTGGCCACAACAAATTCTGTCACCGAAAATCCACGCAGGGCCGCTGCGCGTGCGATCAGTCTTTTTTGCTCGGGCGTAACCCGAGCTTCAAGACGCGCTTCTTTTCGGGATCGTCGAACAATCACTGCAGCTTGCCGCATGGCATCCTCCTACGTTAGAACAAAGTGTACGGCGAATCGCCGCATCAATCAATGAAATTGTACGGCTAATGGGCGGACGCGTAGAAAGGGTGAGGGACAACGCGGACCGCCCGACACTCAGCGTAAATATCTCCACATGCTTGAATTCCAGAAATGGTGCCGTCCGCATTCCTAGAAGAGGTCTGAGGAACAACCTACTTGTTATAAGCTTGCGGCAGCGTATTGAACTGCTGGGACCCGCAAGGTCGAAAATACGAAGATCACGAAACGAACTTAGCTAAGCCTTTTAAATCCTGCAATTTGACATTTCTTGAGGGTGTCGGTGTAAGAGCCGTTTTCAGGGAGAGGTGCGAATTAGATTCGATGCTGGCTGAGAAAGTCTCTCGAGCTCTTCCTGAACTAAGTCCTTGGACCCCTCACCGTGTTCTCACATCCCTTTCGCAAATATACAACGCCAGCAGATTAGCGCTTTGGCGAAATGAGCTTGGCCACGTCGACAGACTGCGGGTCTTGAACGCCCACAGGCGTATTGAAGAAACGGTTTCCGGCGATGATGTTGCCGGAGGAACCGGTGTCTTTAAGGACGCCGATTGTGGCCTCGGTAATCACGTTGTTCACAGCGACGTTGTTGTTGCCGGCGAGAAAAATGCCGGACTCGGCGCCGTTGAGAACTTGATTGTAACGGATGCGGGACTGATCGCCCTGCAGGCGAATACCATCGAAAACGGCTGTGGCGAAAGTTTCGTTGCGTTCGATCTCAGAATTGTTGGCATGCACGAAGATATTGACCTGGCCGATGCCGGCCGTGTTGCCGGAGACCTCCACGCTGTCGGACTGCGTGACGAGAATGTTGGTGGCGACGGCGGTGCAGGTCGAGATGTCTGTGCACGGCGCCCAGACGTTATTGGTTACGACGTTGTCGAGAATCGAGCCAGCGGCGCCAAAGCCAATCTGAACGCCATTCTGTGCGGCACCCGTGGTCGGGCCGAGGCCTGTGACAACATTCCGACGGATGATCGTGATTGTGCCTACCTCATCGGCGGTTATACCGTTCTTCTGAAAGTCATGAACAGTGCACTGGTCGATTTCAACTTTCGAGACGCCACCACCGCCGCTTTGCACAAAGATGCCGGTGCCGCTTTGGCAACCATTGAGTGAAGTAGCGAGCTTGAAATTGCGGACGGCAACGTGGTCGAGTTCGCCGGAAGCGTTCTGGAAGGAAATGCCGATGAGGTCCGGTGCGCACTGAGAGATGGCGTTGTTGGTGCCATCCACCGTCAGTCCAGAAATGGACACGCCGGCCGTGTCCGCGACAAGCAACGCGGTGGCGATGGGAGCGGCGTCGAAAAGGCTTCTAGTGTTCGCTTGCATGGCGGAGGGCATGAGGATGGCGCCGTTGTCGGCATCGATATCGAGCGGTATGCGAATCGCGACCTGCTCGACGTAAATTCCTTTGCAAATGTGAATCTCGTCGCCTGGAGAAGCGGCGTTGATTGCGTCCTGGATATGGGTGAATCCCGCGTTGGGACACTCCACTTTGTTGTCATCCACGACGAGCCGGGCACGGTGAACCGCCGAGGCCGTGACCGGCCATACGAGGACGGAGACGACCATCACAGCCAGTAGGAACGGGTATGCAAGTTTGCTTTTCATGGACGCGCGCCTCTCCTTCTTGTGCTTAGGAACGCGGACCGATGCGAGGATGCAGCGGCTGGAGGTTGCTTCCGAGGATACGGATCCGCGTTTCGACCACTCGCAAAATCGTGAAGTTGGGGCTGGGATACTCGGCGGAATATAGCAGGCCTATCCGAGAGGCGCAATAGACCGAACGGCCAGTTCCGAAGTACAGAGGCTGTTCGGCAAACGCGCGCGCTCCCTTCGTCGCATGGCGATAATCCCCTCTTGTGACTATACCCGGCTCTGAAGGCTTTTCTAGAACAAGGAGAATCGTAGTTGCGCAAAAGGCTGATAACACTTTCTCGGTATCTCAGAACGTCGGGGCATCGCACCTGAGACCGGTCTGTATCGTAAACAGAAAAACAGTATTTTTCCTCTAGTCTCGATAGTGGCCGCGCCGTCAGATGAACCAAGCAAGGGCCCGCCGAATCGGTACAAGACAGTGCCAGGTTGATTTTTCGGGGGTGCAGGGCATATAAATGGTGTAACCATCGGACTAACCCTAATTACCTGATCGAATTCTTGAGGAGGTGAAACATGAAACCAATCCTGACCTTCGGGATTTTGGTGTGCTCTCTGATACTGTGGCCCACAAGCAGGCCATTTCCGGCGGACCAGAATCAAAGTGCCAAACCTGCTGTGTGGGAAAAAGTGACTTTCAAACCGGAAACGGGCAAAGAAGTAAACGTTATGGTTTTGAGGATTTGGGATTCGGCGGCAGGTGACCCGAAGTGGCCGCAGCTCGCATTGCTACGACTGCCACCGCCAGTGTACAAACAGCTCTGGAAAGACCCTAAAGCACTTAAGGCGTTTATTGATGGTACGCAGACCGGAAAGCTCATCTTTGACGCTACAGTGACGATCACAGATGGTTGCAAGTTGCCGGAACCGAAGGACGAAAAGTCTGCCGACGAGGTTAGCTGGCTCGTGATCCTCTCTCACAGGACCAGCCATGTCAGCTGTAGTGCCCTTCCCGAGCACGCCATTTGACACCGACGCTCGGCGCAGCGATGGATGGCAAGCGCCCTACTGCGGAAAGCCAACGCGGCGGAGCAGATCCTGGAATCGGAGATCGGAACGAAGGGAGTCGAAGGCTGCGTCTTTCTTGAGATGTACCAGGTATGGGTCGCGGTGGGTATAGGCCACTTCAAGCCAAGCGAGGGCCTGCTCGTTTTCGCCGAGCGCTACGTGGATCGTGCCAAGAAGATACGGCGGGAAATAGCTTTGTTTGGACGCGTTCGTCAAATCAGCGAGGATATTTCGAGCTTCGTTACGCTTTCCCGTGACTGCATAGGCGCGGGCAAGCCCCACGGTGCGTACCAGTTCGCCGCCGGAAGCGGCTCGTTGGAACTCCGCGACCCCCTGCTCGAACATCCCTTTGGCAAGGTAGCTCTCGCCGAGACAATCGTGCGCGGAGACATAGTCGGGATCGATCTCGAGCGCCTTTCGGCACTGCTCGATGGCCTGGTCGTACTGACGAGTGTAATTGAATACCCAACCGGCGGTGGTGTTGATATTGAGAGAAAAAGGGTCCAGCTGCTGAGCAAGGCGTATCTCGCGCACGGCTTGTTCGGCGCCCGCAAGCGAGGCGAGATACAGGGCATACAATCGGTGGGTCTCTGCCCCGCTGGGATTTAATTCCAGTGACCGAGTGAACTCTTTTTCGGCGGTGGGCCAATCCCAATTGTAAAAGAAACGAATGCCCGCAAGTGAGGTGTGAGCCTCGGGCAGCGACTCGTCAAGCTGTAGGCTCTTCAGGGCGTACTGCTCGGCTTTCGGCATGGCCAACTGCGGTGGCAGTCTATCTGTGCTCCAATAATATTCAGCCAGGCCGGCGTACGCCGGAGCATAGTTGGGATCCAGCTGCACCGCTCGTTCGAAATACGCTCTGGCTCGTTCATAGTTTTCACCCGTGATGTAGTTCAGATAATAGATTCCTTTGAGAAAGGCTTCGTGCGCCTCTGAATCCTTTGTCGGGGAGAGAAGAAGTGGAGCGTGCTGGGAGGGTAGCAATTCGAGAGCCAGGGATTGTGTAATCCGGCTGGCGACTTCGCTCTGGACGGCAAATACGTCAGCGGAGTCGCGCTCATAGGTCTCTGTCCAGAGGGGAGTCTGATCAGCGACGCGGATAAGTTCCGCCGTGATCCGGACGCGGCCCGCGTCGCGGCGGACGCTGCCCTCCAGAATGTAAGCCACGCCCAACTCGTGCCCGATCTGATCGATGCGCTCTTTGGATCCTTTGTAATGGGTCGCGGAAGTTCTTGCGATTACTCCGAGCCGCCGCGGCTGCCACCTTCCGAGCTGCGAAATCATCTCATCGGTGAGGCCGTCGCTGAAGTATTCTTGATTGGAGTCGCCACTAAGGTTATCGAACGGGAGGACCGCGAGCATAATTCGCTGCGCGGCAGCTCTTTGCGGCCAAAACAGCCGCGAGATGAAGTAGACCGTTGCGAGCGCCAAGACAATTAGGACTACGGCACCGAGTTTCGACACATACTGCCGCACGTGACGTTTTCGGGGACCGACCACGGTAGTCGCGCCGCTGGTGAGGCGGCGCAGATCCACTGCGACTTCCTTGGCAGACTGGTAGCGATCACCGGGCTCCTTCTCCAAACACTTTAGAACGATGCGTTCCATCTCCGGAGAAACCCTAGGGTTCAGTGCCCGCGGCGGTACAACCGGCTGATGCAGAATCGAATCAAACAGTTTCGGTGTCGAATCTTCGCGGAACGGGCGCTGATGCGTGGCCATTTCATAAAGCACCACACCTAACGCATAAATGTCCGTTCGCGCATCCAGGTGGTCGCCGTTTATTTGCTCCGGGGCCATATAAGGTGGTGTTCCCAACAGACGTAGATCCTCCACGCTTTGCGTCAAGGTTTCAGCCTTGAGCGCACCCCGGGACGGATCGAAAAGCTTGGCCAACCCGAAGTCCAGAACCTTCACTTGACCGTTCGGCGTGATCGCAATGTTCGCGGGTTTCAGATCCCGGTGCATGATCCCGTGCTCGTGCGCTTCTTCCAGCGCCTGAGCAATCTGCATTCCGAGTCCGGCTATCTGTTTTTCACCGAGCGCGGGCCCGGCCATGTGCAGCGACAGCGTCCCTCCGCTCACATACTCCATGACTAAGAAGTCCACACCTGCCTGCGCGTCGAAATCGTAGATCTGTCCGATGTTCGGGTGATTTAATTTGGCGACGGTTAGCGCTTCTTTGCGAAATCGTTTGCGGTCGTCCTCATCCGCCAGAGTTCCGACGGATAGAACTTTCAGGGCCACGTCTCGGTCCAGACGTTCGTCACGCGCGAGGTAGACTGTGCCCCATCCACCTTCACTCAGTTTTTCGAAGATCCGGTAGTGACCCAGGCGCTCCGGAGTCATTGATTGGAACCCCGTTTCTTAAGCGCGATGTTAGGCTCCGTTCCACAACAAGTCAATTCACCTTCGAGATTATTGCCGTACTTCTGCATGGACAACTCACCTACAGGCGTTGTGCTAGCCCGCGACTTTTGTCAATGCGTTGGTGGGGAATGCTGAATGACAGGCACGAAGAAATCTTCAAGGGAATGTTTCGTGGAACTGTGCTGCGGCAGGACGTCGTTTCGGTCAAGTTCGTTTGCCCGGACACGGCCGTTGTGGAAACACTCACTTCGCTTACCGGGTTCTCTCCATCGGGTCCCGCGCCAGGCACCCATACCGATGCTAAGGGAGAGATGCGGACGGATGGAAGATCGTCGTGTATCACAATGTGGATATCAAGCCGACCGTGACCGCGCCTGAACCCCAATAAAACGTTTCAAGATTGCAGACACTAGTCACAATGGAATTACCGGCCAGTTAGGTATGCGCGATTCTGGGCGGATCGTCGGCAAGCCAGAAGTAAGGGCGCGACCTGGTCTCCTGGAATTACTTCCGCATACGCCGTCGCTCGTGAATAAATCGTGTTTCGGGACCAACCTGCTGGCCTACCGTTCCCAGCAGAATCTGCGGTGTTCAAAGTCGAAAGCAATTTTCCAGAACTGAGGTCCCCGAACGCCCAAAACACCGTCAAAATTGTCCCCTTCATCTTTCCGGTCATCCACGACGAACCCAACCTGCGACCCGATTTGAGCTTTGCCCAAATACACCTCAGGAATCCGCACCTTTCGGCGCAGAAATGCTCCACCAGCGTCCGCTACCTTTTCTGTCCCTAGTGCCTGAAAGCCGGTGGAGTCGGACATGCGACTTTGAAAAAGCATCAGGTCTGGACCGCCCGTGTCGATCATCAAGCGAAGTTGCCGATGTTGGGATTCCATTCGAATCGTCACGACGGGTGTATCCGTCTCGAACGGGGCGGAGAAACTCATGCTCTCGACTGGGCCGAAGAGCATTTCCTTCGTTCGATAGTTGATGCTAAAGCTACTTTTCCTTAGGACATCCAGCCCCACAATCGCATCCACCTTGTACCCGATGGCCTTTTGAAAAAGCGAGAGATCTTGTGTCAGAACGGGAAGGGACTCGACACGAACCGGGCCAAGATGTAAGGAAGGCAGGACGACGAGCCCGGTCTGGACACTCTTAATCGATATGTTCACTCTAGCGGGTTGTTCCGCTAGTCCAAGATTGTGCGCGATTTTCTGGTCGATAACACTCGGGTAAGACCCAGTGTCCACCAGGAAATTGAGATTCCGGACATCACCAATTGATCCTTCGACGATGACCAAGTAGCCCCAGTGCAGCCGGAAGGAAACCTTGGTCGATGCTTGTGATGGCGTTTCCTGGCCGGCGGGATCTGGGGGAACCGTGGCAGTCTTGGAACAAGTGCGGCCTGGATAAAGCAGTGTCAGGACTAGCAGCGAAGAGCTGAAGAGGATTTGACAATTCATGGCGTTCACCTCCCCCGCTTTCGCGGTGAGGCGAACGGTGAATTAGGCCGGCAGGTACCTCAATGGACGGGCCATAGATTGCTCGTTTATTTGTTCTCTATCCGCTAAGTTATTGTCGGTAAGTGGATTGCATGAGTCGTCCGCACAGGTGCTGGTTGGAACAGCAGACCAACAGTGCTAGAGTCCGAGTTAACAGGCTGGTGTTTCACATGGACGAGGCCAACGGTTCTGCGCGGGTCGTTCGTTTCGGAGACTTCGAAGCGGACTTACAGACTGGGGAACTGCACAAGAGTGGGGTGAGAGTGCCATTGCAGGGCCAGCCATTTCAGGTTTGTGCCATCCTGTTGTCACGTTCGGGCGAGTTGGTTACTCGGGAAGAGCTGCGTCAAAAGGTTTGGCCCGATGACACCTTCGTAGACTTTGATCAGGCGCTGAATACATCAATTGCCAAGATCCGAATTGCGCTGGGAGACGACGCCAACAACCCCAGGTTTGTGGAGACTCTTCCTCGTCGCGGCTATCGCTTCATCACCCCAGTAGACAGGCCTTTTTCTCAAGCGCCCCTAGCGGCGAAACGGCGGTTTCAGATATTCAGGGCTAACACGCGGTGGATATCAGTTGGGGCCACATTGTTAGCTCTGCTTTGCGCCGTGGGAATCTGGCGGTTTTCACGAAACCGTTCAGAAGTACCGCTGCCGCCGATTGAGGTGGTACCACTAGCCGCGCTCCCGGGGTTTGAGGTCCAGCCGGCGTTCTCGCCTGACGGCAACCAAGTCGCCTTTGCTCTCCATAGCAAAGAGAATTCCGGAATTTACACGGTCATGGCCGGAGGCGAGAAGCCCCTGCGCCTAACTAGCAATTCGACCGACAGCTTTCCAAGGTGGTCGCCCGATGGCCGACAGATTGCCTTTTCCCGCTACTCCCACGAGGGAATCGCTATTTATCTAATCCCAGCTCTTGGCGGTACAGAACACCGGTTATGGTCAGGCACGTCCACGCTTCCTCCGGGGTGGACCAGCGGTCGGTCCATCGATTGGTCGCCCGATGGTAAGGTTCGTGGCCTTTTCGGACATCCAGCCGGACAGAGCCCACGCGTGGATCACTTTGCTTTCGACTGTCGATTCCACCACACGACGTCTTACGTCGCCCAAAAGTCAGAATCTCGATTACGGCCCTGCTTTCTCGCCCGACGGCTCAGCGGTAGCTTTCGTCCGAGGCATTGCTCCCGGTGTAGTTGAGGATCTTTATGTGGTGCCCACCGCAGGTGGCGAACCCAAACGGCTGACATTCGACAACGCATGGCTATTCGGGCCACCCGCTTGGACTCCAGACGGACGCGATATCGTTTTCTCATCCAGGCGTGGGGGTCTCGCAAGTCTGTGGCGGATACCCGCATCTGGTGGAGCGCCACGGCCGGTTCCAGGTGCCGGTGCGACCGCAGTATTCCCTTCCATTTCTCCAAGGGGCAATCAGCTCGTTTACCAGCAGCTGACATTTAAAAACACCATATGGCGGTTAAACCTAAAAGATGAAAAAACTCACCAAGGTCCGCCTGCTGTCGTTATCTCAGACAAAAGTATGCAAACATCGCGGTCACAGTTTTCTCCCGACGGCAAGAGAATTGTGTTCGAATCGGATCGCCTGGGGTATTCGGAAATTTGGGCTTGCGACAGTGACGGGTCTAATTGTGGGCAATTGACTACCCTACACGGTATCGCGGGCGCCCCACGTTGGTCACCGGACGGCCGACACATTGCCTTCGAGTATCGTCCCAAAGAACACAGCGAAGTATATCTTCTCGAGGTAGCTAGTGGCGTACCACGGGTGCTGACCACCTTGCCGGGAGCAGATAACGGAGGGCCCAACTGGTCGCGAGATGGAAAGTGGATTTATTTCTACTCCGACCGCGGTGGTGGGCAATTCCAATTATGGAAGACACAACTCAACGGAGAACCCCCAGTCCAAGTGACCAGAAAGGGTGGGATCTTTGCCACAGAATCAGTCGATGGCCGCTTTCTTTACTATTCGAAGTTTGAATCCCCGGGAATATGGAGAATGCCGCTGAACGGCGGAGAGGAAATCCGCATTTTGGATCGACCTGCCGGGGAGGACTGGGACAACTGGGTTCTCGTCCAGAACGGGATTTATTTCGTCGATTTGATCAGACGGACTGTGTCCGGGGAGGCAAATCCCCGCCCTGCAATCGTGAAGTTTTTTGACTTTGCAATTGGCGAAGAAACTTCCATCTTCACCCTGACTGCGGACAGGCCATATTATGTTTTTGGATTAGCCGCATCCCCCGACGGCAGCTCGATCCTCTGCCATCAAAGGGAGTACGAATCTAGCATCATGTTGGTAAAAAACTTCCGCTAAAATCGAGCAGAACTGAACGGTCCGTCTCCACTCTATCAGTTTGGTAGCCTCACGATTGTGGGTGTATGTCGGCAAACCGGGATCTATCCGGCGCTTGGGGGACATCGGGCTACTGACTGCGGTCACAAGCATCACATCAGCTCGAACGGGGAGTCTGCCAGATTTTACTTGTCCGCGTGTAACCGGGACTCATCGAATAAGACTTGCGGAGAGTCGCAGCTATCTGCGTCACCAAACCGTTTCGACTCCAGCTGCGAATCTGAGCTCACGAGTGTGTCGATCGCGAACACGAAGTCTGGCACGCGTCCATCCTTCACCGCCTGTTCGGCGAATGCGACCGCCCCTTGCAAACCCACTTCCTCGTCCGTCGACCACACAAAGGTCACGTCCCGCCCCGGCAATTCCGGCTCAATTTGCATTCACAACTGCAATCAGCACAGCACATCCGACGCGATCATCAAAGCTTCGTGCATTCGCGCACGTCCCCAGCAATGGCCGGTATTCCTTGGGAATCGTCACAAAGTCTCCGATCGCAATCCCAATCCGACGAACCGAGGGATTTGTCAACTGTTCTTATATCGTCGTATCACTTACCGTTACGGCATTAATCGGGCCCTCGAAGGGAGCATAAAGGGTCGACGATTCTGATGAACTGCCCCGGAGAGAGCTTCGAACCGACGCACATGACTGGTATCTGCTAACGTCCCCAGGCATTTGAATCTCTAGGCGCTCCAACTGACATACAATCTGTTCCTGTCCAACGTGGAAACTACCACCCGCGCGGGGAGTTAAATCATGGCATTAGGACTCCGGCATTCGATCAAGATTCTTGCGCCGGGCAGTTCTCTGCAGCGAAGAGTCGCTTACAGCCTGGCGATTGTCAGGCTGATTCTCGCTCCGGTTATCTTCCTGGCGGTCTATTACCTATTTGAGATGGGTTGGATCGTGGACCGCATCGTCAGCGTCGACGCACCGGTGGCCAGCATGGCGGGGCAAGTTTCCATCCAAATGTTGGAAGCGCGGCGAGCCGAACGAAATTATCTTTTGCTTCGCGATCCTTCTGACCTGGAGGCAAATCGCGAGTCCGTCACCAAGATGCATGACACGCTCAATCGGATTCTGAATCTCGACCCTAGCGACCAAGCCGCGATTCGGAGCGCCTCGGAAGCGCTGCATCATTACCAGGAGCAGTTCGAGACGGCAACAGCAACCCTGTCCGCCGGGCAGGCACCCAGCGACAGTATCCAGGCAGTGATTCGCGCCTATGAAGCGGATTTGAATGAGCTGCTCAAAAAGGCGAGGTTTAAGAAACGCACGCAACTCGTCCGCGAGCTACGCAGCCGGGTCGATTCGTTCGATGCTCAAATATCAAAGACCGTACAAGAGGGTAACCCGGCCTTGCGGCAGACGACGTTGGATCTTCAGAACTCCAGCCAGGAAATTCTTCGATTGATGTCGGAACTAGATGCCCGCAACTGGACGCGTGTTCAGAACGACCATCAAGCAGCGCGTCGACTAATAAATCACGCAGAATGGTCCTTGGGTATTGTTTCAGCTTTTATTTTCGTTTTGAGCATCTGGATCAGTTTCATTTTGCCGAGTCAAGTCGTGAGACCACTCTTGGATCTGAAGAATGCGGTTGATCGTGCAGCCGCCGGGGACATTACGATCGAGTTCGACATTCAAGGAGAAGGAGAGGTAGCTCAACTCGCGAATAGCGTAAGAAACCTGATCCGTCACATGCAGCAGAGGAAGTGATTATGCGACTCTGTCTGACTGGGAATCTGCAATCGCTTGATTGGTAGGTTGGGCTGGCCGGCACCATTCGCTGATCTGGCTCTCAACAGGTGTAGGGTGTGACGCAAGACCGGCTTGATGACGACGCGGGGCGGACGGGCATGGACGATAACCTTTGCGGCCGTCTTATCCTTCAGCGCGGCGTTATCGAGCGTGCAGGCGTCGAGGAGAGCCTGCGATCTGTCTTGGCTTGTAGCCATAACGTGCAGAGGAAGTAGACTTTGTCTAATAGTTTGTCCATCGGTCGCCTACGGTCTTGGTCAGATTGTGCGCTCATGGCGGTGGGAACGACTGGTTTGGCCACTCGAGCGCAGTAATCCTTCCGTCGGGCTCCCGTTCGAGTGTCGGCGCATAAAGACCCAGCATCTCTCGACGCCACCATTGCCCGCTCTGGTGTTTAGTCCGGATGTCCGTGAACCAGTATTGCCAGAGCACGGCACGGACCTGCGTGGGCGACTGGCCGGAAAACGGGTTTGACTTGAACAATGCCAGGACGTCTGGATTGTTCAAAAGCAGTTGCTGCTCAGTGTGAATCACAAAGGGATTCCCCTGCCAGTTACCCAGGGAAGCAAACCAGAGATTCCAATCGAAACGAGGTTGGTACGGCGCATATATGCCGGGTGGTTCGGAAGGATCTTGGGGTTTATATCGGAATGGATAAGCGACCCAATTCTTGCCGTCAGACGAACCTTGAAATTCGATTTCGTAACGAAAGCGCGTCATGCGGCCGAACAGACCATACTGATTGGCAACCCGGAACGGTTCGAGACAAACAACGGGAGCGGTGGGCAGCGGCAATGGGCCAAAGTATTCGTGGAGGAGAAGAAAGAGCATTGCGTAGCCGACCCAGGCCAAAATGATTCCGTGGAACCATAGTTTGAGGGAAAAAACGATCTTGCGAAACGTCAAACCATTCGATTGCGGGGTCTGTTCCGTAGAAGGTCTTGGGGATTCAATTGATTCCAGGTTGTGGCGAACTGGCAGAGCCCCGTCCTTTGGCAGAAATCGCAGCAAGAAGCGATCGTCGAGAAGCAAGATGCCCAGCGAAAGCACAAGATAGTTCAGGAAGGTGTAATTCGCAGACAGAATGATGCCGACCTCGAACGGCGTGACAATCAAGAAACAACAGATGCGGAAACGGCGCGGCAGGAATACGAGCCACACAAGCAACAGCTCGATGAAGAGAGTGAAGAAGGCCGTTGCCGCATGAAACTGGTGAGGAAGTTGCTGCGCGTACCAGCCCAGCCAGGTGGGTAGCGGACCATTTTGGTAGTAGTCGTACAGAGCGGTGAGATGGCGCCATTCCGGATCCCCGCCAAGGTATTTTGCAAGGCCGGATTCAAAATAAATGGTGAACCATAAGAACTGAAGCAAGAATCGGGCCGCACGCACAGGCGGCCACCCTTCACCAAATCCCGGGCGAAATCCGGAGGGCGCCAAGAAAAAGCTCAGCGAGCCGGCGCACAGGAGCATGCCGTCGGATTGGTAGCCGGAAAAATCCTGCGCCGCGGTAACGAAGGAAAGGAACGCAACAAAGCAAATCGCCAACATAGCTCGCGGCCAAATATTGAGAAGCAGTAGCAGCGAAGCAATCATGCCGGCCCAGCAAAGAAACAAGAGCATCGGTGAGCTGCTGTTGAGCCAAAGCACCGTCGGCGCATACCAATAACTCAGCAGACCCACACCTCTCGATAGGTCCGCAAGATACGGACCGATAGGAAGCAAGCCATGTGAACCGAGGAGTCCGCGGATCTGGAAAACAAGTGAATAGAAAGCAGAAAAGTAGATCACCCCGAGCGCGCGGAGAAACAGCCAGCGCGGAAGAAGGTGCCCGGGGGGACCAATAGGTCCCGGCCCGGCCCACCAACGCAGAAAGGCAGGCATCCACCAATTCATCACCACAGATCATAACCTGGATGGAAATCTTGGAATGCTCAGCGTTTCGCGGCTGGGCCTGGAGGCGCAGGAAGATGCAGGGTACAGGAACCATCGGCGCAGACCTCTCGATTCCACCGATTGCGGTTACGCGCAATCCATCTGTAGATTATGAGTGCCATGCCGTGCACCCCGGGGACAAGCAGAAGCCAGGCCAGCAGACTCCAGCCGGGAAGTTTTAGACCAATCTGGGCCCAGGCATCGGCCCCGGTGTAAACACGGCCTTGCTTATCGATGGCTTGCATCGAGCGCATGGCTTGTTCCAGGTCGATGTTGGGGAATCGCCGAATCAAGTCCGCATCGTGAAGGTCGAGGAACTCGATGCGTCCACCGCGGTCGAAAGGGCGAATGCGCACAACACTGGCGCGGCAGAGCGAACAGGTTCCATCGAAGAGCACAGTGAGTTGTGGGGAAGCATTCATGATTCACAGACTGCTCGAAATTTCTAGTTTAGCGCGAATTGATACTTCCGAGTTCCGATGCACCGCAAGAAGCACCGGGGCTCAGCCTTATGATTCATTCGCATTTCGGGGAAACACTTCGACTGGATCAAGCGCCAAAATGTTATATCAAGCGATTCCGGGCCTGACGTTCTTCGTGCCCAATCCTGGTGTGTCGAATTATCGATACGTGGTCCACGATTGCATTTCTCAGTGCAGTGTGGGCACATCGACAGTTTTGTTGAAGGTCTCCGCTGAATGTTGGGCGCAACTCGGGCGCAAAACTCCTCTTCTGCGCTATCAATTGAAGGAGTCTCGGCGAGTAAGGCCAACGGATTCAACGGGACTTACGGTAGGGGCGGTGGGGATCGAAAGAACCATGTTCGTTCACAAGTCCGGTAGTTACACGGCGATGCACCCCAGACTCGCCCGCCAATCATGACGTTTTATTACGTTGGTCCCTTCGCATCAAGGAGCAGCGATATTTTTTCGGCGGAGACAATTCCTGCCACCCCAGTGACCGTAGTCCCCCGGCAACAAGCCGAAGGAGCTACGGAACGGCGAGGGCGGCAAGACGATGTCACCTTTGAGTTGTTGACCGAGGATGGCTACGAAGCCGAGGACGGTGTCGTTCCAAAGCTAGCCAGGCGAATCTCACATTTCCCTGTTCGGGACTTCGGGCCCAAAATAGTTTCTGGGTACGCCATGATCCACCCAGAATCAGAGGCAAGACCAAACTAGCGGCCGGCGAGCGCCCGCGTATCCTTTTGTCGCCTCCATTCGTCCCAGGTACAGGATCGACCATCCGGTCAGGTCGAAAAGTCGATCCGGAGGTGGCCTATGGTTGTCGTCAAGCGTATTGCTCCCTTTTCAGCCCTGAAGGTCGGCTTTGTGGTGCACGCACTCTTGGGTTTGCTCGCTGGTTTCGTTTGTACATCGATCGCCCTCGCTGGAATTCCGTTTGGTCCTCACGCACACATGCCCTTCCACGGTGCCTTTGTTGTGTTGCCCCTGATTCTGTGCCCGCTGTTCTACGGAATTATTGGCGGCATCGTCACAGTTCTCGGTGCACTTTTCTACAATCTCGCTACCGGTTTCGTCGGCGGGCTGGAGTTGGACATCCACTGAGCGGCATATAGCCCTCTCTGCTCTGTTGCGAAAGAAGGAGCATGGCGTCCGCCTTGGCGAGCGGTGATGATCGTCACAAAATGCCCGTACACTGAGTGGGAAGATTAATATATGCAAGCCGCGGCAGACACACTCGACGCGGGAACGCTCTTCGAGACTCACCGCGATCGTATCTACCGATACGTTCTGCATCTCGTGCACGATCGTGCCGAAGCGGAAGACCTCACCCAGGAAACGTTTCTCCGAGCGCACCGCTTCCACGAGTCCATCCGCGATCCGGGAGCTGTTCGCAGTTGGCTGTATCAAACAGCCACTCACGTTTGTCTCGATCGATTGCGCCAGCGCCAGCTGCAGCTTCCCTTGGACCGCGAAGGAGATGCTCACCATGCTGAATCTATCGCGTCGGAGAGTCCCTCCGCATTGGAGGCCGCTGAGCGCAAGGAGACGAGTCAATGCGTGCAGCGCTGCCTACAGTTTCTGCCGGATCACTATCGCGCCGTGCTTCTGATGCACGAAGTCTATTCGTTAACCGCGGCAGAGATCGCAAGCCTCATGGCTGTGAACCTAACAACTGTCAAGATGCGCCTCCACCGCGCCCGCCGCATGCTAGAGATGGTAGTGGAATGTGGGTGCGTCGTGTCGAATGACGCCTGCGGCCTGCCCGTCTGCCAGCCCAAACCAAGAGTCCTTCCACCTTCCGACAAAGCGGTCAAGCGCAAAAAGTAAGACGCCAACTGATAGACCCAAACTTATCTCAGCCCTTAGGCAATCACCGCTACTGGTGTGATTACGAATTTTCTTACGTACAGACGTCAGGTTCGGTTACATTATCCTATTTGATCAACACAGGGGTAAGTTAGCGCAATAGGCGCCCAGCAGCGAAAATCATTCGGCGTCTGTCATCTGCGCTTAAAGAAGGGACTGTGAAGAATCGACTTCGGTCTCGTAGCTTATCAGAGGGTTCGGTTTCGCGGCGCAAGTTCCTAGCGCAAACTGCCGCAGCGACGATTGGTTTTTCGATTGTTCCACGTTCGGTTTTGGGCGGTGCAGGATATGTTTCGCCCAGTGACAAGGTCAATATTGCTTTCATCGGTGTCGGCTCCCAGGGTTTGCGCGTCATGCTTCATTTTTTGCGGGAGCCCGACGCGCAGGGTGTGGCTGTCTGCGACTGCAATAAAACCAGTGCGAATTACCCACAGTGGGACACACACGAGTTCTGTAATTCCGTCCGCAAATTGCTCGGTGTCGACAGCGGCTGGGATTGGCTCAGCCCGGACCAACCTATTCAGCTCAGCCATACTCTCAACGTGACCAGCGGCGTTGCCGGGCGTGAGCCTGCCCAGAAAATTGTGGATGCCTACTACAGCGCTCAGCAACGTTCCGGCCAGTATCGCGGCTGTTCGGCCTACACGGATTTCCGGGAACTCCTCGAGAAACAGAAAGACGTGGACGCGGTTGTAGTCTGCACAACGGACAACCTGCACGCTGCGGTATCCTCTGCCGCGATGAAGAAGCGTAAACACGTTTTCTGTCAGAAACCGTTAACGCACACTGTCTATGAGGCGCGGCGTCTTGTTGAAATCGCTCGCGAGACTGGAGTGGCTACTCAGATTGCAGTGGGTAATCAGGCCTCCGAAGCCACGCGCTTGCTCTGTGAATGGATTTGGGATGGAGCGATCGGGCCGGTGCGGGAAGTCCAGAACTGGTCCAACCGTCCTTTCTGGCCTCAAGGCCTCGAACGGCCAAAGGATGCTGAGAAAATTCCTGAGGGTCTAGATTGGGATCTTTGGCTTGGTCCCGCCCCAGAACGTCCTTTCAACCGCGTTTACTTACCTTTCGTGTGGCGCGGCTGGTGCGATTTTGGTTGTGGCGCTTTGGGTGACATGGGCTCCTACAGTTTCGATACAATTTTCCGCGTCTTGAAGTTGGAAGCGCCCACCACAGTAGAAGCGAGTTCCACAGACCGCTTCGATGAAACTTATCCCCAGGCCTCCATCGTCACCTACAACTTTCCTTCTCGAGCCGAGATGCCTCCCGTGAAATTCACCTGGTATGACGGTGGCCTGAAACCACCGCGTCCCGAGGAATTAGAAACAGATGCGCAACCAAAGGTAGAAGAAGATCAACTCGAAGAAGGGCTGCTGTTCATTGGAGAGCGCGGCAAAATTCTTTGCAATTTCAATGGAAGTAATCCAAGACTGATTCCCGAAGCCAAGATGAAAAGTTATAAGCAGCCGCCAAAGACGCTGCCGAGATCGCCAGGCAACGAGAGAGAATGGCTGGATGCTTGCAAGGGAGGGAACATTAAGCCCGGAGGCAACTTCGAATTCTCGGGCCTGGTTACCGAATCCTTGCTCCTCGGAGATGTGGCCACCCGCTTGGGACAAAAACTCAACTGGGACCGTCCCAACCTCAAAATCACGAACTCCGATCTCGCGCAAAAGTATGTGCGCCCGGAACGCCGAAGCGGTTGGGAGCTTTAGCCAGTCCACTACGTAATCGTCTGCAGTTCGCCACACAGGGAGGATTCCATGTCTTCAACTTCGAGAAGAGATTTTCTAAAAACTACAGCAACTCACACAGCCACGGCAGGCTTGCTTGCGGCAGGGGTATTAGAGCTTCACGCCACTCCGCTGGGCATGCCCATTGGATGTCAGACCTGGCCCGTCAGGGAAATGCTCTCCAAGGACTTTCCCGGCACAATTAAACAGTTGGCCGACGCCGGATTTCAGTCGGTGGAACTATGCTCGCCGGCAGGTTACGCCGAATACGGCTTCGGTGGCCTCTCCAAATACTCAGGAGCGGAACTTCGGAAGATTCTCGCCGATGCGGGTGTCATCTGCGTGAGCTCTCACTTCACCATCATCGAACTCAGGGAGAATCAGGCAAAAGCGATTGCTTGGGCCAAGGACGTAGGCCTGACGCAAATGCTCGTACCGTCCCTCGGCGGCCCCGCCAAGCCCACGATGGATGATGTGAAGCGAGCAGCTGACGAATACAACAAGATGGGCGAACAGTCGGCCAGAACTGGAATCCAACAGGGTCTTCACAATGAGGACTTCGAACTCTCGACTGTAGATGGCAAGCGAACCTACGACTTATTGTTCGACTTTCTCGATCCCAGGCTTGTTAAGTTCCAGTTTCAGGTCTCGACGATCAGCCGTGGCTACGATGCCGCAGAGTATTTCACTAAGTACCCGGGCCGCTTCATTTCCATGCATGTGCAAGGATGGTCAGCGGAAACTAAGAAAATTGTTCCCGTGGGACAGGGCACTTTGGATTGGAAGAAAATCTTTAACGCTGCGAAAACAGGGGGCATAAAAAATTACTTCGTCGAAATGAATCTGGACATGATGAAAGCTAGCGTGCCCTACCTTCGCGATCTGCAGGTCTGATGGACCTGCTTGGCCCGTTTTGCCGAGGGCTTCCCGCCGGCAGGTAGCATTAATCCCGCAACTCAAATGAAGGTTTTGCAGCTGCGCAGTTTTGCTTAAATGCGGTTATGAGAAGCGAAAAGACGTCCGGGGCAAATCGTTGGCTTTACACGGAAGTTAATCTGGTGGCCACGGTCCAGAAACGGGGTTCAAGAAGATCACTGACGATGTCCGCGAACCGGACTACTGGCCCGGAATTCGCAACATGTCCGAAACTCCTTGCTTGAACACGCGCGTCGCCGGGACTCAGGCCGCTTTGAAAATGTGCTACTGATCCGGCAACTTATAATCGTTGCGCTCCGCGGGGTCCTGGGAGAGGTACTGCACGAATTCCCAATCGTTGCCTTCGGAATCGTAAAAGTACCGGCGCTTGCGGTGCGGATGTGCGTTGGGCGGCGTGGACGCTCTGAATCCGGCCGACTTCATTCGTTGGCACAATGCCTCAACATCGTCTACTTCGTAAGCAAGATGATTCACGCCCGGAAGGCCCCGGTACGGTGTCCAGGATTTCTCGGGCTTCGCGTTCGCTGGACTCAAGGCAATGTAAGTTTCATCGGTGCCCATGTGAACCCATCGGGAGCCATCCCGACTTTTGCCTTCGCCGCGCACCCGAAACTCAGGAAACGCCGTTTGCAAGAAACGGATCATCCCTTCGATATCACGTACAGTAAGGTTCGCATGTTCAAGCCGAACAGTCATGAACACCTCCCATGCGTCACTAGGTGAGCTTAGGCTAGCCAGCACAGATTGCGGGACGGCGCAGCTCAACAATAGCACTCACGCGGGCCTATAAGAAGCTGCACACAGAAGTGGCGGTACTCCGCATTTCGATTCGAGGATCCCGCGATTACTTCCGAATCGTTATCGAGAAACGGCATTCGAGGAGATGAGAGCGCAGGCCACTTTCGCAGAACCTCACTTCCCAGATCGGGATTCCGTCCTTGCCCATAACTTCAAAATAGGCCGTCATCCGATGACAATCGTCGTTGGACCCCGCCGAATCTTTCGCGAGATGATGGAATTGACTAAGTGCCGTAACTCCGTGCCATGGGGCCTTGCATGTTTCCGTATTCCCTCGGTGAAGCGCTAGGATTTTTATTCGTAGCGCAGGCAATCGATGGGGTCGAGGTTGGCCGCCACTTTGGCGGGATAGTAGCCGAAGAACAAGCCCACGCCGACGGAGATCGCGAAACCAATGGTTACCCACAGATAAGAAATAGTTGCGGGAATCGAAGGCACAAATGTGCGCACCAATGTGGATATGACGGCCCCGATCACAATGCCTAGCGTACCACCGACAAGAGTGAGCGCCACGGCTTCCAGCAGGAACTGCAACCGTATATCCGCACGGCGAGCGCCGATTGCTTTGCGTATGCCAATTTCTTGGGTGCGCTCGGTCACGGAGATGAGCATGATGTTCATCACTCCGATGCCACCCACCAGCAAACCAATCGAACTGATCACCGTCGTGAGGATCACGAGTGCCCCGGTAAGTTGATTCCATAGATTGCTCAGAAAGTCCGGCGAACTCAGCTCGAAATCATTTTCCTTGTCCACGGGGACGCGGCGCAAACGGCGCATCGCTTGAATGACTTCACCTTGTGCCACTTCGACATTCACATTCTTGGGAAGCGTGAATATCATGATCAGTTCTTTAGCCTCCGGGTACTGCTTCTTGAAGTTGCTCAGTGGGATGATCGCGAAGATGTCGACTCCCGGGCCGAGGAACAAGCCCTGGTCGTGCTCAAAAACGCCGATAACCTCATACTGGCTGCCGTTGATGCGCACCGCTTTACCAACCGCATCGGTGCCCGGAAAGAGCGATTCGCTGATGGCCGCTCCAAGCACCACGACGGAACGCGCGTGTTCCTGGTCGAAGGTGCTGATGAAACGGCCTTCTGCGATCGAAAACAGAGGAATGGCCTCCGTGTATTCCGGTTCGGCGCCGCGCACGATCACTTTCTCGACGCTGTGGTTCCCGCTGGTAATCAGATTGCTATCCCCGAAGAAAAACCCTCGGGTGCCAGAGGTGGTCACGATGGCCACGTGCGGAGCAGCTTGCCGGATGAACTCGGCATAGTCGTATTCGATATATTTCCGTGTGCGGATGCGTTCCGGCATGTGTGACGGGTCCATTCCCGGCGGAAATCGCGTGAGAAAATAGGTACGCGAACCGAGCGACTCCACTCTGTCTTGTACGAACTTGTTCAAGCCCTGAATGATTGCCGCCATGGAGATAACCGAGGACACTCCGATGACGATGCCAAGCACGGTTAAGGCAGTGCGCACCTTCGATGAACGCAACGTGTCCATCGCGGCAAGAAAATTCTCGCGTGCCTGAGCAAGCGTCATAATTCCCATCACTCAGACCTCAACGCGACCACTGGGTCCAGCCGCGATGCGCGTAGCGCCGGATAGATTCCAAAAAATAGCCCAACCGCAGAACTTAGGAATACTCCCATCACCGCCACCCACGTCCGTACTGACGCTGGGAACGGCGTATAAGTCCGCAATACTGTCGCAACCAGGAATCCCAGCGCGATGCCCGCCAGGCCTCCGACAATGCATTGCATGACGCTTTCCACGATGAACTGGCCCAGGATGTCACGCTTGGTTGCACCCACGGCACGCCGAACGCCAATCTCTCTCCGCCGAAGCGTCACACTCATCAGCATTACGTTCATGATCACGATGCCACCGATGACCACGGAAATGGCGCTCACCATGATGAATACAGCAAAAAACGCCGAGCTGATACTGCGCCACAAGACCATGTAGCTTTCCTTGGTGCCGATGAAGAAATCGTCCTCCATGTTGCCCGACAGATGGCGGCGCGAGCGCAAAATCAGATGCGCTTGATCTTGCGCCTTTTCAAAGTTCCCCCTGCTTGTCTTCACGTTTATCGTGATGCTGGAATGTATTCCCTGAATGCGAAGGAAAACAGGTAGCGGCACGATTACGAAGTTGTCCTGGTCCTGGCCGAGCACGCTGCCGATCTTTTCCATTCCTCCCACCACCGTGAACTCGTCGTTGCCGATGCGAACCGGCTTTCCGATGGGATCCACACCGAGAAATAGCTCCCGCATAAGCGTGTCGCCGATCAAGCAAACATTGGCCCGATGTTCAGCTTCGGATGAAGTGAAATATCGTCCCACTTCGATCTTTCGCGTATCAATATCTGCCATGTTTGCTGTTTGGCCGTAGAAGTTAACGTCTTGCAGTTCTTTGTCGCCCGATCTTGCCCGAACGCTGCTACTCGTGCTGGCGCCCACTTCATCGCAAGCTCCACATCCCTCGGCAATCGCGGTCATGTCCTCGAGTTCAAGTTTCTTGAACTTCAGCGCTTTGATGATGATGTCGAAGTCCGTCACCGCAAACGGCGTGCGCGCGATCTGGAACACGTTGGTGCCCAGGTTGGCGATCTTTTGTTCAACATAAAGGTTTGCGCCCTGCACGATGGTCATCACCGTGATGAGTGTGGCCACACCCATAGTCAATCCCAAGGTTGTGAGCGAAGCGCGCAGCTTGTGCCCGCGCAAGGCACTGAAGCATTGGGCAAGATTGTCGCTGACAGCGAGCATGGCGCTAGAGAAAACTTTATTCAAATCCTACGAAAGGTGAATTGTGAGTTGCCCAAGTTACAGGGGCCGTCTCTAAGAGTATACGAATGGAAGGTCGCCGAGATTACATTGTCCAAGGAACGTCGCTTTTTCGGAACGGCGTTCGAGGAAGTGACATGCGAAATTCCAGACGGAAGGCCGGCAAACCGGAAGCTATCCGGCGTTCGACGACATCGGGCTAAGGACGACGGTCACAAGCAGCACATCAGCTCGAACGGGACTTTTCGGGACTGATCCCACTTTATCTTTGTAGGGGGTTCAACGTGATTCCGAACCAAGGGGCTTGGTCCCGAGTGGCCTGAGTAGAACGCAGCGCTCTGTGTTCGCGCGCGCGAGATCATCCATCAGCGGCAACCCAGCCCAGGCTATTATTCTGAAATGTGACTGCAATGCCAAACACAGACACCAAGATCCCGTTTCGGACGGGCTTCCTCCGATCCTTTATCCGATGGCTTGTCATCGGGGTGGTCCTTCTTTGGTCGCTTGCTGCGCTGATCCTTGTGGCCGCCCGGTGGATCGACCCCCCGACAACCGCGGTGCACATCCAGCGCCGCTTGCAGGCCTGGATTCACCACACGCCGTATCACGAACGCTACAAATTCATTCCGCTCAGCCAAATCTCGGCCGATCTCCAGCACGCTGTAATCGCCGCTGAGGACGCGCGCTTCTACCAGCACCATGGATTTGATTGGCACGAGATCCAAATCGCTGCCGAAGACGATTTGGAAGGCGAGCGCACTCGCGGAGCTTCCACCATAACGCAGCAACTCGTAAAAAACCTATTCTTCGGAACGGGCCGCTCTATCCTCCGCAAGGGCGCAGAGGTCACACTAGTACCGGTGGCCGAATTCGTCCTCGGCAAACCGCGCATTCTGGAGATATACCTCAACGTGGTCGAATGGGGCCCTGCTATTTATGGTGCAGAGTCGGCGTGTCGTTACTACGACGAAACCGCAGCCCGGAATATCGGTCGGCAACAGGCGGCACGGCTCGCTGCAATTCTGCCGGCTCCCCTGAAGCGACGGCCCGAGCGCATGAATAACTACAGCGCAATTATCCTTACGCGGATGGGCCAAATGGGTTGGTAGTCGTGGCTAACGTTTTACCAACGCCGCGGCTTCTATTACTCTCGCGCCGGGTTCTGGTCGGATGATCGCCGATTCGGAGATTGCTATCTCCACAACAAAGCATATGGCAGGAACCGACGCGGCACCATTCTTGAGCTACCTTACGAGCGCTTTCCCGAAATGGTGGGGCATAGCGGATGTGGTTTTGGCCTTTGTACTCGCGGCGATGGTTTTCGCGGTGATGGTCGCTGCCCACGGAAAAATAAACAGACAAGCTGGCGACGCCACCTACCGTACCTATCGGATCCTAAATTCACGGAATATTCGTGCTGCTGGTGGTGTTCTTCGTGGCCGGAGAACAGTTCACATGGATCAATTGTCTAACCGGGTTTGGCTGGCGTGGCTGGTTGCTTTTGTATGCGTAGCCGTCGTGGTTCACCGTGGTGAAAGCGCCTGCGGCTAAGTAGCAGATGAAGTCAGATGCAGCAGAACCGCCAATCCCAACTCGAACTCAAAAGAAGTCGTCAACTGCAATGGGAAAAAAACGAGTGCCACCCTTGGCTTGAAACGTGGGAACGAACTTAGTGACTGACGGTGGCTTTTTCGGCGCCGAGGCCGGTGTTTGAGCGCACCAGGAGTTCGTTGAATCTGTGTTGTGACGTTGGTTCGTGGCGGTGCAAGGTGCCAAGGATCGCGCCGAGGAAGCCCAGGGGAATACTGAGAATGCCGGGATTCTCCAGGGGGAACCAGGCCTAAGCCTGAATTAAATGACGCGCCGCACCGCTGACTGTGGGCGGGTCGATGGCCATCAAGTTGGGGCTGACGAGAATGAGACCGATAGAAGTGAACAGGCCGACCGCGAGGCCGGCAACTGCGCCCGTGGTGTTGAAGCGGCGCCAGAAGATGGAAAGCACGATGACGGGCAGGTTGGCGGAAGCGGCCACGGCAAAAGCCAGAGCCACAAGGAAGGCTGCGTTGGCGGTGGGGCCGAGCAGGATGGCGATGGTCATGGCAACCGCACCGACCACGAAAGCGGAGATGCGTGCGACGCGGACTTCCTCGCCCGCTTTGCGCTCCTCACCTCGATGAATCACGTTGGTCCAAAAATCGTGGGCGAAGGAGGTGGAGGCGCTGATTGTGAGTCCGGCGACAACCGCTAGAATGGTGGCAAAGGCAATGGCGCAGATGAAGGCAAAGAAGATGTCACCCGCGAGCGCCTGCGCGAGAAGTGGGGCGCTCATGTTGGTGCCGCCGTGGGTAGCAATGAAGTCGCGGCCAACGATGGTGGCGGCGCCAAAACCGAGGAAGGTGGTCATGATGTAGAAGCTGCCGATGAGCGCCATAGCCCAAACCACGCTGTGGCGCGCAGTCTTGGCGTCGGGAACGGTGTAGAAGCGAACCAGGATATGCGGCAGACCAGCGGTGCCGAAGATAAGAGCGAGACCAAGTGAGATGAGTTCCAACGGGCCGTAAGGCGGCTTGTAACGCAAGCCTGGCTGCAGGAAGTCTTTCACCACCTCCTGGCCTTTGTCGTGATAGGTGACGTGGCCGATGGCCTCGAAGAAAGCGTAGAGACTGAAGTGGAAGTGGGACATGACCAGGATGCTGAGGAGGAACGTTCCGGCCATGAGCAGGATGGCTTTGATGATTTGCACCCATGTGGTGGCCAGCATCCCGCCGAACACGACGTAGACGATCATAAGAATGCCGACGCCGATGACTGCGGCGCTGTAGGAGATGCCGGAGCCCTTGAGCAAAAGCGTGACCAGAGCGCCGGCACCGACCATCTGGGCGATCATGTAGAAGGTGCTGACGGTCAGTGTGCTCAAGGAGGCCATCGCGCGCACAGGCCTGGGCTTCAGGCGATAGGCGAGAACGTCGGCCATGGTGTACTTGCCGGCGTTGCGCAGTGGTTCCGCAATGACAAGGAGGACCGTAAGGTAAGCGACCAGCCAGCCCATGGCGCGATCTGGTCTCCTGGAATTACTTCCGCATCCGGACACAGCCGCCAAGGTGTCAGGAAATGGCGAGCGGACCGACGATTCTTGGCGAGTGGTTGGCCACTCTTCCATAACGGGTTGTCTTCGTGTGTGCCGTTAGCAAAGTCTGTGTCGGGCTAGACTTCCCGTTGGCCCGGAGGATCGATTCTTGTGCCGCTTTCGCGGTTCGGACTGACTGTTGGGCAACACACCTCTCTTCGTTTCGGGGAATGTGTTACTCGAGTTCGATCTTCGCTAGCCCATAAATGCTTACCTCATCGAGGTCGAGCATCAACGTCTGACGCCCGCCCCTGCTCACCGTCTTGTACTTCATTGGTTGCATTTCGGCGAGCGTTCCACTCCAGCTAACGCTCCGAGCGGTCTTTCCGCGGGGTATCGCCACTTGCACCTTTAGGTTCCGTGCGGGCGTGATCGTACCGTCCACCGTCACGTCATAGTTAACGATGTGTAGCAGCATCCATCGATCGGTTATTTCCATCATTGTAGCAATTTCGACATACGGAGCTGCAGATGTTAGGCGCGTCACGCGTGTGCCCAGGCTCTCCCGCACTTTGCCGGCAACTCGCTCCAGAAGTTTGCGCAACTCGGGGTCGATGCGGTTCCGTGTGTAGCCCTCCGGGATGTCAGCGAAGACGTCGGCCATCGTTGGACCAAAGGTTGTATAGTCCCCGTGCGACTTCATCGGGATCAGGAACCGAGAGGGCGGAACCTTCACAGGGATGAACAGCACTTGCCCTTTGCCGATTCTCCGCGTGACCTCCCCGGCAGGATATTGTCCGCCGCCAAGTGATTGCGCCAAAGGAATCTGACGGTGAGCAAGGCCGTACTGATCTTTGCTGCCGCTGGCACCTATGATAAGCAGCGTGCCTCCGCCCTTGGCATAACGCACAAGCGCTTGCTGATTCTCCGAACTCATCAGCGGAAGATAGGGAACAACGACCATTTCGAATTGGCTGATCGCCGGGCTCGATAGGTCGTCCTCGGTCAGCATGACATGAGAGATCCCGTTGTCAGCCAGCACGCGCGAAGCACTAAACGTAAAGCTCAACTCATCCGCAAGATACTGTCGCAATGAGGCTACCACTGCGACGTTTGCGTGCATTCGTACGTTGCGCAAACTCTCCTCATTCGCCGCCAGAAACCGATACATCTGAGTGGCGCCCGGCGGCGTCAATCTCTTTTCCCGAAAGACCGTGTGATTCGCTTCGGCTTCCGCGATGTTGATTTGAGACATCGCGCTTAAGCAGCGCTCAGTGGGATTAGGAAAAATCGGCGGCGTGATCTCTGTCGCGTACACGATCACCGGTTTGCCATGCGTGGTTGCAGCCAGGAACTTGAATGCCGGGCTATTCGTGATTTTCGTACCCTGTTCGTCCTTGCGTGGCGCCGAGTCTAGGTATTCCTGGACTTCGGAATAGATGAAGTCGTCGTATCCGTCACGACCGAGCATTTCCATATTGCCGGCTGCGTCATAGCTGATCGGACCGTAGCCGAATCCCCCAAACACATTTCCTGAAATCATGAAATTGGGGTTGTACTTCCGGGCGACTTCGCGCAGGCGATGATGGAATTCAGCTACTGAATAACCACGGAAGGCATTCCACTCCGCCCAGAATGGTTCACCGCGCTTCTTGGGCAGCACGATGTTGTCATAGTCGTCTGCGCCATACTTGGCCTGCGCCACCATCGCTGGGAGGTTCTTTTTCAGGTACGCAGCGAAATTCCGTCTGCAGTACCCGCAATAGCACGTTCCTCCCGCGATCTGCGTCCAGTCGATGTAAGAGCCATCGATCCCGGTTTCCGCCTGCGCACGTATCCGGCCCTCCATCAAACGCGTGAAGTGCGGGTTGTTGGGGCAGCCCCAGGTTTCGAACTCGTTCGTCGTTTCCTGGCCGTAGGGGGCATAGCGATAGTGCGGAAAACTGCCATCCGGCCGAACCGTGATCCACGTGGTCGGGTCTTCTGCCGGCCTGGGACCCAGGTAATCCTCGTAGTCGCTCCACTTTTCGCGCCAGAATTGCAGCATCCGGATCTGTTCTTTCTGTGGTTCGTCTTTGTTCGACTCCGAACGCCCGTGGAGCGAACTGGTAAGGTATCGAAGAACGATGTAGCCTTTCTCGTGCAAGGCGCGATTGTTTGCCTTCGCTTGTTCCATCCCGTGATTGAACTCTTCGCGACTCACGTCCTCAAAGCTGGGCGCGCCGCTTCCGAACGTGATGGTCATGTTGTTCGTCGTCAGGAATTCCAGGTCCGCTTTCTGTCCAAGTCGCCAATGCCCCCAGTCAGTGTCGGGCTTCCAAGTCCCGAGTTTTTCCTGCGCGAAGGTGACCATCAATGGCGTAACTACAAGAAGTGCGTATCCGACTAGAAGCTTTGATCGCATACTGCCTCCGGTGGTTCTTTTCCTGATTGCAGATCGCGCTGGTGCGCAAGACAAAGAGCTCGCGAATCGATCCCAACTTCAGTGCGACGGTTATTCGCTGTGGACTCGCTCAACGGTGCGTTTCCGGGAAATAGAGAGTTAGTTCTGATTCTTTCGTGAAACTGGGGAGTTCCAACTCATAAGTCCGGCCGATGTTTCTCACTTTCAGATCTTGGCCGCCCAGTGTTGCTCGCCGCAACTGTTGGTCAGATCGCAAGCTTACCTGCGGCGCTTCTAGACTTGGGGAGGGCGCGAGTCGCAAAACCAGCTTGCCCGGAGCTTCTTTCATTGCCAGGATCGGCAGGTTTGCACGTAGCAGATAAAGTCCAGGGATTAATACCTTCGCTAGTTCAATCCGACGGTCTGAGCGCACGAACCCTTTGATGTGACCGTTGCTGCCGTCCCACTCCTGCCAGTCGGCATTCAGTGCGATCGCTGGCTCCGAGACTGCAACAGCGAATCTGGCCTTTGATTTCGCTTTTACATTGAAGACCAGCCCGGCCGGCGTCGCCCCGACGTCGGTCATCATCTTCGATACATATGTCAGATGAATCGCCCCAGTTGGTTGTGCGCCCAGCTTGATCGTGATGGAGTGCTTCTTCCCCGGTGCGAGATTCGGCAGAATCAACAGCCGGTCATCAAAGGCGGGATGCACACGTCCATCGATCAGGACCGACTGGATGAACTTCCGGGTGTTTTCAACATGGACTCCCATGCCACCCAGAGATTCTGCAGTATCGTTACGGCGTAGACTCGAGAGGTCGAGTGTCATCTCGATGGTGTCGTCCGATGCCTTCCACGAATAATTCCATTGCGCCATCGCGCGTAGTTTGTTCGCGAGTTCCTGCGGTTCCGGACAATAGATCGGAAACGTTGCAAACTTCGTTTTCATTGCCTCGTAGAACGGAAAGTTATTCTCATTTGTGATGCGCTTGTCCTTGCCTTCATTGACCGGCGCGGACGAGATCGAGTAGTCGTGCCACATCTCGTTGAAGATCACACCACGCCCGACATCGTGAAACATGTGGTCGAAGATGGCTTCTTCGTTGGCGGTAATCTGAGCTGTCGTATAGCTCCACGTGGGGTCATAGAACCACTGGTAGTCGGGGTGCGGGGAATTCTCGAGCAGGACGAAGTCCTTGTTTGCGCCGGTAAACCATGTCATGTTGCCAAAACCCAGTGGCACGCTTTGCTCCAGGCCATGGGTCATGTAGAACGAGAAGCGCCCAGCCACTTCACCGTAGTCTTCCATCGGAATCGTGTCGCCCGGATTGATCATGGACTGAATCTTGCGAATCGGAAAACCCTGCGCGCGCATGTTCTGCTCAATTTCCTCGACCGACCCGTCGAGTTCCTCGTGCCAGCGATCGGGAGTCATTTTGCGATCGATTTCGTGGAACTTACTATGAGTTCCGATCTCGCCCCCGAGGTCCTCGAGACGCTTGCCAGGCGGCGCTAGTTTGTCCCAACCTGCCTTCTTCACGAAGCTGGATACCCAGGTGTAGAGCGGCACTACTCCGGTATCCTGCGCTACGTCGGTAAGAAAATTGAGCGTCTTGAGTTGGTAGTTGAGGTCCCCGCTGTTGTCTCCATCAAAGCGCACAACCGCGGTCAGGTTAGCGTTGGAGATCTGCGGAGCAGGAAACGGGACGTCCACATCGCCGTAGGTAGCCCAGTGCACCGCGCGGATCATCGCGTTCCAGAGTTGGTTCGCATAAATGACCTGTGGCGGGTCATTGCGAAAAAAGGTTCCCGCGCCTGCTGAGGTTCCAAAGTCACTGACCAGAATAACGCGGCTGCTCCCCCGTGTTATGCAGGAAAGGTAAGGCAAACTCTGCTGGCCATTGGTCGAGACCAGTAGTACCACTCCGCCGGATCTCGGCTGCAGCACATTTGTGGCGGACGCGAGCACCGGCGTTAGGAACTGCGACACCTCGAATCCACGCGTCACATAATGATCAGTTGAAGTGACTCGAATCCGGTATTCGGTTCCGCCCAGCAGTCCTTTGTATTCCAGACCGAGCAGATCATCGAGAAGGTGGTGATCGCGCTCTTTCTCGTTCTCGTCCTTGCTGGCGAGCGGTCCGTCGAGTATCAGACTGTGGTCGCCAGCGAGATATGCGCGCAAGCGAAGGACGATCTGTGAGTACGTCGCGTCATCCACCAGCGCCGCTTGGGCAAACACAAGCGTGGAGTACTTCGACAGTTCTTTGTCGCCTGGCATTTCCTCGACGAAGAGTGTGTCGTAGGGAATACCCGCGAGCGTTGCCATGCCGACCCAGCCGTGTCCGGCCAGCTGACTTGTTTCCCACGCGCGGTGGTAGCTGGTTTTGCTCAGGAAGATTGCCACCCGCGGCTGCCTGAACGACGGGGGTGAAGCAAACGCCACTCCGCACAGGAGCAGGAGAACTGCACCGAGCCGCAACTTCTTCATCGCCAACTCCTCGGGTAAGGAGTTTCCAGTAGTGCGAAACTAACCGCCATGCTCGCTCATCTGACGAAAATCAACCGATGACGCGAACACAATAGCAGAGAATGATGAAACTAGAAGCGTAACAACTCGAAATATACACCACATACTCTGTTCTTTAGAGAGCCTTCACAGTCGTGCCCTCGCCCGCCGCCGCATCGCCACCGGCAGCAAACCCGGCTGCAATGTAGCGATCGTGCTGCTGGCCCGGGCCGCCTCGGACCCGAAGCGCATTTCAGCGTCTGGGAAGTGGAAGCGGCGGAGGCCTGTTTGACCGCAATATCCAGCAGCAGCGGACGCGCCCAACGCCAGTCAAGGGCATGATTGCGGACGTATTGCCGGCAAGAACGAAGATTGGGGTCGATCTCCAGGTAAGCCCTAACTACGTCTTTGACGCGTCGTTGGCGCCTGACTCTTGTCCATACCGATTTGTTGATTCCAGAGAACTTATCAACAAGTTTCTGGGGCGTCCTGGAGACCGGATCACTCTGCCACAACATAGAACGAGTCCCCAGATTTTGTGAGATGCTCGTCGTTGGTACTCTGGCGGCTTCCCCACCCAAGGAGGTTCCTTCATGACGCAAATCAAAGTTAATTTCACTTTCCATTGCGGCGTGAAGCGCCACCTGTTCCGCAACGTTCGACTGTCCGGAAGCTGGGACGCCGCCGGAAGATTCTCCAATCAATGGACGGAATTGCCGATGGCTCTCTCGCAAGATGAAACGGGCTGTGACGCTTTCACCGTCAGCGTGTCGTTCGACGCCGCCCAGTCCGGAACCATTTTTCAATGGGGCGTGCTCGCCGATCTCGCACAATCGATGAGCACCTGGGTCGTGGCAACCGAAGTCCCCGACGAGAACTCAAACATGCGGCATCGAAGCTTTATTCTGGCTGCCGGCCAAACTCAGCAAGACTATTGGTTCGCAACCGGCCGTAGATTCGGAGCGCAGAAATACATTCCTCCTGCATTTCCCACCCCGGGCATTCGCTTCGCTGCGTGGGCGCCACATGCGAGAAATGTCGAAGTGGTTTTCGCGCCGTTCTCTCTCGCAAACGGCACGCCAACTGGCTACATCGCCGACGACGGCACCGGCATCGATCCAGCGGCTCCTGTTGTCCCACTCACGTCGAAATCCGATGGCATTTGGGAAAGTGACATCGCCAATACGCTCTCGCTCGCCAATTTTGACGATTTCCTGAATCGGCTGTACATGTACCGCATCACCAATGAACAGGGCTTGCCTACTTATAAGGTCGACATCTTCTCCCGTAACCAGGTTGGCCGCGGCGGGACCAATCCCGCCGGCGCTCACTACAACGGTTCTTATCTCGATCTCGACGGTATCGTCAGTTGTTCCGTCGTTTCCGATCCAGACCTCCTCACCCGCGACTTTACTGATACCGGCATCGCCAAGCAGACGCTCATCCCTGCCGAAGAATTCTGGGCAACCGAGTACACTGCCGGAAGACTCCCTCCGCAAAACATCCAGGATCTCATTATCTACGAATTACATGTCGGCTCTCTCGGTTTTCCTTCGCTTTCTTCCGGAACTTTCGCCGACGCCATGCAATTTGTCGACAAATTGGCAGACCTTGGCGTAAACGCTGTCGAACTTCTGCCCGTGTTGGAATTCGATGGTGATCTCCAGTGGGGCTATGGGACTTCCCTGTTTTTTTGTCTGCAAACCAGTGCCGGTGGCGGCAATCAACTCAAGCATTTTGTGCGCGCCTGCCACCAGCACGGTATCGCCGTCATTCTCGACGTCGTCTACAACCACTTCGCCACCTCCAACAACGAACGCTCCGAATGGGGTTACGATTCCGACCCGAACGTCGCGCCGCAGAATAATATTTGGTATTGGTATCAAGGCCAGCCCACGGACTTCCCCGGAAACCTCGACGGTGGATATCTCAACAATGTTTCGTCCGGATTCACTCCACGCTTCAGCGAGGAAAACGTCCGCCACATGTTCACCAGTAGCGCCGCGGCTCTCCTCGACGACTTTCACATTGATGGCCTCCGCGTCGATCTCACCGACGCGATTCATCAGAACAATACTCTGAACGCAAATGGCGCGACCATCGCCAGCGCCAATCTCTACGGAATCAAATTTCTGCGGGAGCTCGTGCGAACCGTGAAAACTCTGAATCCCTCCGCATTCCTGATCGCCGAGGACCATTCTGGTTGGAGCGCCATGACGCAGTCTCTGGATCAGGGAGGCATCGGCTTCGACGCGGTTTGGTACTCCGATTTCTATCATCACCTGATTGGCGACGGCAATTACGGCGACAACTACGCAAAGCTCCTGAAAAATGCGGGATACGGCACGCCAGCACCTCTCAACATGGACTATTTCGCCGGAGCCCTGCTCGGCACGCAGTACAACAAGATCGCCTATCACGAAGACCACGACGAAGCCGGCAATGGCGCCAACACCGAACGCACCATGGTCACTGCGGTGAATCACGCGCCTCAGATCGGCACAACGCGCAAATATGCCGAAGCCCGCTCCCGCTTCGTTTTCGGCATGGCGGCCCTCTCGGCCGGAACACCAATGTTTTTGATGGGCGAGGAGATCGGCGCGGCGAAGTATTTCCGCTATAACGATTTCTTCTTGAATAAGGAAGATCTGATCGGCCAACGTACGGCCGACGGGCGGTTCCTTTTCCGCTTCTATCAGGAACTGATTCGCCTGGTAGCCTCTAAACCCGCGGCGCGTTCCACCACACTCGACGTCATCTACCGCCACAACGATAATCGCATCACCGCCTTCACGCGCAGCTCTCCCGGCCAGCAGTTACTCGTCTTGGCGAGTCTCAACGACGCGCCGTTTGATCACGGCTATGTTTTCTGGACTGATCCTTCGCGCCTGCCCTCGGGCCCTTGGCAGGAGATTTTCAACAGCGACGCCGCCATTTATGGCGGAGACAATGTAGGCAACGGCGGCGCAGCGTTGCAAGTGAACAATGGCCAGATCAACGCCGTCCTCCCCGCCCACGGTTTCGTGGTTTTGCAGAAACTCACCTAGCAGCGAACACCACCACCAATCTTCCCCGCACACAAGGCCCTGTTGGATGGCGGCCATCAAGTCCGCGGGACTGTCTCATTCCCAATCGAGCACGAGGGTCGCTAATTGAGGACTCTTCCCCTCAATCAACCCCCTACGTCAGTGTCCCGTTTGGATGAATCCGGCAGGCGCGGTGTCAGGGCTGGCCGGCAGTCCCGGGGCTAACTTACCAAACATTGAGTTCCAATTTCCGATCACCGCGATTGTCAGGCGCGCGGATTCTTCCGGTTGGCCCGTCATTCAGACACAATCTCCGCCTTGGTGCCGGTGATGAACCACAAATCGCGGTACACGTTGCTTGCCTTAACCGCTCGAAAGCCGCAAGACCGCACGGCCGTCACCATCTCGGATCGTGTTGCCTGTGGAAAGGAAGATCCGACGAACTGGGCGATTAGGCGATCCAACGGCCTCGTGCCATCATCGGAGAGATAGCGGTCTGCGGCAACGATGAGTCCACCTGTGGGCAAGCTCTTGTAGGCATTCCTCAAGAGTTGCTTCGACACCGGACCGATATCACAGTACATAATCACGTCATAACCGGTGGGCAATCGGTCCCGGATGTCTCTTGGCAGCGTGCGGATGCGTCCGGACAACCCCGCCCGCCTGATGTTTCCGGCAGCAATCTTGCATATCGCCGCAAGGTCGAGCACGCAAGCATGCAAGCGCGGATTCTTTCTCGCGAGCGCGATTGACATCACGCCCGACCCACCCCCAACGTCCAGCACTGCCTTGTGCTTCGAGAGGTCGAGGTACTTCGCCAGGGCCTCTGCATCGTCCCGGTGAAAGTGGAATAACATTTGTGTGAAGTCTTCGGCTTGGCGAGGGTCCCGCTTCATCGCGTCTATATAGCTCGGCTTCTTCAGCCCCTTAATGGATGCGTAGCTCCGCCCTGACGCAAGCACCTTTTCCAGTACGGTCAGCGCCTCGTAAGCCTGCGCGCATTCTGTTGAGTACTGCCGCGTCCAGTAAATCGAACGCTCCTCAATGAAGTACTTTTCGGCGAAACGTGTGTTCCAGAAGGTATCGCCTGCCTTGTGCAGCAGCCCCAGAGAAACCAGCGCGTTCAGGAAGATGTCGCGATAGAGCTTGTGGATCTTGAGCGCATGTCCGATCGAGACAGCCTTCATGCGCTTACCGTGCAGCGTCCGGAAGACTTGCAGCCTCTCGGCTGCGACGATCAGACGAGAAATGATGAAAGCCCTCTGTACATCGACATCGACTAGTACTTTCCTCGGGAACTTGTCGAGTGTCGGCATCTCCATGGAGAGTTTTTTCCTCCTCGCGGGCGAAGCATACGAACATTCCGAGAATCTGACTGTGAGCAAGATCACGGCCTGCCCTGGGATTTGGCGGATGTGGAACGAATGGTCGGCTACTCTTACATTGGGATTATTTCCAGTTTGCCCGTGACTCGGCCGTGATCAGCGTTTTTCCACTGGGAACTGCCATCCCAGGTGAGCCCGGGATATACTGCGCATGCGAAGAAGTCCGTCGAGGTCGATCCCCCATGCGAGCTCTCCGTACGAAGAGCAAGCTACTATTCGGAGTTTACTTTTCGCGTAGCATTCTGGCCGCGGCTCTCGTCACAGCGACCACCCTCACGCTGTTTGCCCAGAGCTCGACTCAATCCAGCAATCGAATTGATCGAGTCTTGCGAGATGCGGTCAATGAAAAGAAGCTCCCAGGCATTGTGGCCATGGTCGCGGTGGCAGATCAGGTCATCTATCAAGGTGCGGCAGGAAAGCGGGATACGACTAAGAACGTCCCGATGACCGTAGATTCGATTTTCCGCATAGCTTCGATGACCAAACCAGTCACATCGGTGGCCGTTATGCAGCTTGTCGAGAGCGGACGCGTGAAGCTGGATGAACCCGCTGCGACTTACCTCCCGGAGCTTCTCCAGGTGCAGGTACTCGAGGCATTCGATGCCAGCACGGGAAAAGCAAAACTCCGATCTCCTAATGCACCTCCCACCGTCCGGCAACTGCTTTCGCACACATCAGGGTTTGGGTACGAGTTTTTCGATCCGGAGTTGCATGGCTATGTGGCTACCGGAGCGGTCCCCGCTATGCGTCAGGGAGGCGATGGCTCTCTGAAGGCGCCACTCCTGTTCGATCCCGGATCGCGCTGGGAATATGGAATCAGTACGGACTGGCTCGGCAAGTTGGTTGAAAGAGTCAGTGGCCAAACTCTGGAAGATTACTTTCGCCAGCATATTTTTCAGCCGCTCGGCATGACGGACACATTTTTCGATGTCCCTCCGGAAAAGCAAGCACGCGTTGTAGCGCTTCATCAGCGCCAGGACGATGGCAGCTTTCTGGAGCCCCCACCGCAGCCCTTCACACCGGTGAAATTTTTCAGCGGTGGCGGCGGACTCTACTCGACAGCAAGCGACTAGCTAAAGTTCGAGCGCATGCTGCTAGGCGGCGGAAAACTCGGCAACAAACGGATCCTTCAATCCGAAACGGTTGACCAGATGAGTCACAACCAGATTGGCGACCTGATGCTTGTACAACTAAGGAGCTCAATACCCCAGTTTGCCAAAGATCCCATCCACATCCCCGGTTTGCTGGACAAGTTTGGCCTGGGATTTGCGATCAACACCAAACCCGTCGAAGGAGGTCGTTCTCAGGGTTCCGTGGCATGGGCTGGTATCTACAACACCTTTTTCTGGATTGACCCGCATCGGAAAACCTGCGCGGTAATCATGATGCAGTTACTCCCATTTAGCGATGATGCCGCAAACTCCGTGGTCGAGCAGATTGAACGCGCTGTTTACGCGAACCCTGCTAAGGCAGTCGCTTCCGATGGACGCAGCGATTGATCCACCACGAAAATCGTTCAACTCTTCGGCCGGCGACCACCATCCGGAATCCCTCTAAAGAGCCATTCCCGTTCTTACACATTAAGAAGAATTCCGCAGTCGCGCCGGAACCCATAAGAGAAGCCTTTGAAGTCGACCTAATATATTTGGTTGAGGATCGTCGCCATAGCCTCTTGAACAATTCTGTCCTCCAGTGCCACGACGCCTAACGTACGTTGCCGCCCGTCTGCCTTCGGCATATAGACTCGTCTTGAGGGTCGTGTCTGATACGCTCCACGGTGCACCCGACTGTGCAGATTGACAAGTCAATCCTCGAATCCGGTTTCGCATTCCTGCCACATCACGCCGTATATTCCAGGCGAAGCCTGACGCTTAAGTTCGTAGACGCTGTCGCGGAGTAATCCGACGCTCAGATGTTGGATAAACAACAGAAAAGACCGGGCCTTTGGTCGCCGAAGCCGGCATTGAGTGAAACGATGTCCTCACGAACAGAATAGTGCTCAAGAGGGCTCGAGAATAGCAAATCATTGGTCGCCCGATCTTTCAGACGAAACTATCTATGTGGACGCCTCGAATTGTTAGAGCGTTTTGAGGAAAGCGACGAGATCGTCTTCGTCCTCTTGCGACAAGTGTAACGTGAACCGCGTTTTGTAGAAGTCCACGACTTCTTCGAGCGTCGCTGCCGAACCATTGTGGAAATAGGGTGCTCGACCAGCCAGACCTCGCAGGATAGGGCCTTTGAATTTCCGCTGCGATTGGCGCCCGTGTGCTCCGCACGATTGACACATCATACAAGCTTTCCCCCTTCGTTGACTTGCCTTCTGGCGCGACCTAACATGTGCGGCACATGCCAGGTACCGAATCGCTCATCGGCCAGACCGTCTCACACTACCGCATTCTCGAAAAGCTCGAAGGCGGCGGTATGGGTGTCGTCTATCGAGCTGAGGACACCAAGTTACATCGCTTTGTTGCCTTGAAATTCCTTCCTGACGGATTCGCGCAGGACCCACATTCTCTGAGCCGCTTCGACCGTGAGGCGCAGGCTACTTCTGCCCTGAACCATCCCAATATCTGCACCATTTATGAGATCGGCGAACACAACGGCCAGCCTTTTATAGCGATGGAGTTTCTTGATGGACAGACGCTCAGGCACCTTCTCAACGGTCAGCCTTTACCGCTTGAACGGGTGCTCGAACTGGGAATCGAAATAGCGGACGCACTGGAAGCTGCCCACGCCGAAAGCATCATCCATCGCGACATCAAGCCCGCGAATATTTTCGTGACCAAGCGCGGACATGCCAAGGTTCTCGATTTCGGCCTCGCCAAGATCAGGTCAGCGCTAAAGGCAACCAACAATGCGGAAACCACGGTCACGAAAGACGTAGACCCTGACAATCTAACAATTCCCGGCAGTATTTTGGGGACGGTTGCCTACATGTCGCCCGAACAGGCGCGCGCAAGAGAACTGGATGCACGCAGCGATCTGTTCGCTTTCGGAGCGGTACTCTATGAGATCGCCACCGGGCAATCGCCGTTCCGAGGAGACAGCACGGCGGAGATTTTTGACGCCATTCTGAATCGCACACCCGTGGCTCCCGTACGATTGAATCCCCATCTGCCTGCGGAACTGGAAAGGATTATCGACAAAGCGTTGGAGAAAGATCGTACGCTGCGTTATCAGCACGCGTCGGAGATTCGTGCGGACTTAAGCCGGCTAAAGCGGGACACGGAAACGGCCCACCCGGCCGTGGCCAGGTCGAGCACGGTGGCGGCTGCGGAGCCAGGGCCTAGTTCTCGTTTGCGGGCACGGTCACGGCGGCCCATATCCGTCTGGGCCACGGTGACGGCGGCTCTGGCGCTGCTTGCCGTGGTCGCCGGCGGGCTCTATTTGCGATCGCGCCTGGTGGCTTCCGTGACAGAGGCCGCACCGCTCACCGAAAAAGACAGTGTGTTGTTGGCGGACTTCGTCAACAAGACCGACGATCCCGTTTTTGACGATGCCCTGAAGCAGGCTCTGACGATAGAACTGAGTCAGTCTCCCTTCCTGAATATTGTTTCCGACCGGAAGATCGAGGAAACACTGCGGCTGATGAGCCAGCCGATGCAACACATTACGGCGGACCTGGCGCGAGAAATCTGTATTCGAACGGGCAGCAAGGCGACGGTACTCGGATCGATTTCCAATCTCGGCAGCCAGTACGTGATAGGGCTTAATGCCGTTGGTTGCGTTAATGGAGACTCTCTGGCCACTGAACAAGGACAAGCGGCCGGCAAGCAGGACGTACTGAAAACGCTGGGACTGGTGGCCAAGGATCTGCGGAGGAGGCTGGGCGAATCGCTGGTCACTGTGGAGAAGTTCGATGTGCCGGTGGAAGCGACCACTTCTTCGCTCGAAGCCCTGAAGGCCTACAGCATGGGAGGCAGAATTGGGCGCCGGAAGGGCGATGCCGAAGCTGTTCCTTTCTTTAAGCGTGCGATTGAACTCGATCCGACTTTTGCGCTGGCGTACGCAGGGCTGAGCCTCTCTTATTTCAATCTGAATCAGGCCGGTCTGGCCGCCGAGAATGCAACCAGAGCGTATGAGCTGCGGGATCGCGTGAGTGAGCGCGAGAGATATCGCATCTCGACTACCTACTACCATGCCGTCACGGGAGAACTCGAAAAGGCGATTGAAGTATACGAACTGTGGTCCAAGAGCTATCCCCGCGATGACACGCCGCCCTTGAATCTCGGTGTCGTGTATCAACAGTTGGGGCGATACGACAAGGCCGTCGTCGAGACGGAAGAGGCGCAGCGGCTTGCGCCGACGGCAACAGGATACGGCAATCTTGCCTTCGAGTACATTGCCCTGAACCGGCTGGATGATGCAGACAAAGTGTTGCAACGGGCGCAATCGAGCGACTTCGACGGGCTCGATATTCGGGCGAATCTGTATCTCTTGTCGTTCCTGCGAGGCAACATCAAGGGAATGGAGCAACAGCTCGCTTGGGCCGCCGGGCGGCTGGGAGACGAAGATGTGATGTTCTCCGGCCAGGCGGACACGGAGGCATTTTACGGGCGGCTTATGCGGGCGCAGGATTATTCGCGACGGGCGGTGGAGGCGGCTGTGCGCGCCGACTCGAAGGAGACAGCGGCGCTTTGGCGGGCGGCTGCTGGGCTACGGGAGGCCGAGTTCGGGAATCCAGCCGCGGCCAGGCACAACGTGGAAGCGGCACTGTCGCTGTCGTCGGAACGCGACATCAAGTTGCTGGCAGCGCTAACGCTAGCGCGTGCGGGGGACGCTACCAACGCGAAGAGGCTCGTGGAACAACTGAAACTGGAGAGGACTGCTTCCACAAATACAGTGCTTAAGTTCTACTGCCTGCCGACGATTGATGCGGCGATCGAAATCAGCAAGAACAATCCTTCCCAGGCAATCATGGATCTGGAGGCGGCGATGCCGTATGAACTGGGCGGTCCACTGATGTTCCCTTACCTCTACCCTTCGTGGGTACGGGGGCAAGCGTATCTTGCGGCAAACGACGGGACAGCAGCTGCGGCGGAATTCAAGAAGCTGATCGATCATCCGGGCATTGTCCTGAATCAGCCAATTGCGTCGCTCGTGCATCTAAAGTTGGGCCGTGCGTATGCGCTGGCGGGCGACGCGGCGAAAGCAAGAGCCGCCTATCAGGATTTCTTTATGCTCTGGAAGGACGCCGATACCGATATCCCCATACTCGTCGATGCGAAGGCGGAGTACGCGAAGCTTCATTAGTGCCGAAGCAGCCTGGAGGTGAAGGCTCGGTGAGGCCCTCCTGTCCTCAGTGGACCGTAAGTCGCGTACTCGCACACGTGCCCGTTGCTGGCCAAACGGGGATGTGGGAAGACACAGTCAGGTCTTGGGGGGATCGTGGGCAACGCGGAAATAAAGATCCTTCCTAAGCTAAGTTCCGAGTGGCCCGTTACTCGTCCGGTTAGGTGTTTGTTGGGATCTCAGCGCTTCGACCCGGAATCGACGCTACGCAAAACTGACGCGGTTCACTGTGCTGTGGGGTTACATGTTCCGTCACGGAAATTCACGGCTTACACCATCCAATATCGTGGGTTCGTTATAATTAACGAGTGTCGAAACGCCATTGTACAAACCGCGCTGAGTGGCGGCTCAAGACGGGAAAGCCTGCGGAGGCTCTTTCTGCGCATTACCGGCTCGACTGCGATTACGGAACCGGAGTGATAACTTGCTGGGAGGAAGGCGGGAGTGAGCCGATTTACGTGTGTGAGAGTCACGCGAAACAGCTGGGGCGCTCTCGCGAGCACTTTCCGGACGTCCGCATCATAACGGCTCAATCGGACCATAGCAACAATCTGATAAAATGCGAGCATCGACCCCAAACTCAGGAGGGCGCTGGCCTAAAGCCGAAGGGCTTTGCTTCGTCGGAAGCTGCGAGCGGTCTCGCGGATACAAAGGTTGGACGAGCAATGACCGAGCCATCCGTAAGATCCCCTGTCCGCGACCTTACATTTGGAAATTCGGCGAAGGCTATGGTGGACGAAGTTATTTGGAATATCGCAACCGGAGACTACCAGGTTTACAGGACCGCGCTAGAGCAAGGGAAGTCCGCTAAAGAGGCAGCACAAGCCGCTGGCGGGCAGTTGGCCGTTATCCATCGTAAAATTAGCGATTACACGCTTAGGCTAGAAGCCATCCTTTCGGAATCACAATCAACAATCAACGTAGGAGAGGCCATAGATAAGCCACTCGAACACGCGATGCTTGAAATTATCCGTAATGTCACAATGAGCGACTTGGAAAAGGACGCTGCCATTCAGCAACTCGGCACGCTTCAGGAATGGGTTAAGCACGGTCTGCAGGGAGAGATAACTCCCCTCCAAGCGAACCGAATCATGCTGGCTATTGGTAACCGCCTAAACTGGGGCGGAACTACCGGCGTCTCGGATGAATTCAAGCCGGTCTATCGGGCGCTATACGATAGCCTGAAAACTGCAATTCGTACTCGCGTTCCTGATGCGCAAAATCTTCACGATCGACTAACCAACTTGTACGCGGCCAAATCTGACCTGGAGATCTGCTGTCCACAAAAGAGTTGATCTAGGCTGATCGCATTCCTCCTGAGTTAGAGATCTTGACCCGGACCGAGTGAGATGCACAGCGCAAGTGGAATTACGAGTCGCCCGTGATCCGTCCACAATCTCTGCGCAGCCAAGCGTCCACTGGTGCCGCGCATTCCACACGAGCATTGTGAATCTGATGCACCCGGTCTCCAACCGCTTTTTGCACTTTCATCATGCTGTGAATGGGTTTCGGTCGCTCTGAAAGATCACGGACTCGATGGTGCCCTTCTCATTCGCGGCGCGGTCAAACGCTCACTATAGGGGATCTGTTGTTCCTTCTGCGCGTGCATAATCATTCCCTTGCCAACTTGATGGAATGAAATTTCGATAGCGGCAAGTTCGGGGCGATTTTCTGCCCGTGTTTTCCTTGCACTTTTTCGAGCAGCGTTTTAATGGGACAACTTCGCTTGCGCACATACAAATGATGTTGGTTTTAAATGTGCTCCGTAAGTTCACCCGGCGGCGCTAATCCGATGATTCCCGCCGTCTATTCAACCAAAGATCTGCAAGATCACTGCTTTGCAGAATTGGCTCGTCCAAATTCCCGTGAAGTTCTCTGCCGACATCTCACGCTTCAGGGTCAAATGGAGTAATATGAGGGCCCTATGAATTCACAGTCGCCCGGAGACCCGCTTAGAAAATTGCGAATTCGTCTGGGGATTACGACGCGCGATGTTGAGAACTTGAGTCAAAAGATCGCAGAGGAAGAGAAGAACCCGGAATTCCAGATTTCCAATGCATGGCTCACTCAGTTGGAAAACTCGGATTCCGTCCCAAGCATTTTCAAGCTCTATTCCTTAGCCGCCATCTATCACATCAAATTCACCGAGCTCCTGCTCTACTTCGGTGTAGACCTGCAGAAGGCAACCCACCATCAACTTCTAGCGCCGTTGCCTAATACGCATCTGACCACGCTGGAAGTATACGATGCGGAAAAGACCGTCTCCTTCCCCGTGCGATTTGACCGATCCTTCGATCTTGACAATACGAACCTCTTGGCCCGCATAGTTGAGATTTGGGGGGAAGTGCCGATTGCCTTTCTTCAACACTTGGATGTGCGCAATAGCCTGTATGGCTATGTCGGGCTCAAGGATTTCACTCTTTACCCTCTCTTGCGACCCGGTTCCTTTGTTCAAATCGATCAGCGGGTGCGCAAGATTCACCCCTTCCGCTGGCGGACCGAATTCGACCGCCCGGTCTATTTTATCGAGTTGCGCGATGGGTATGCTTGTTCCTGGTGTGAATTGCAGGAGGGCCACCTGTTGCTCCTGCCGCATCCGCTCTCACCGTGCAGCGTTCGGCGCCTGGATTATGGGAAAGACGCCGAAATTATCGGCCAAGTAACGGCTGTAGCGATGAGGCTGACGGATACGGCTGACTGCGCTGACGGAATCTCAAAACCTCCAAAGCAAGTCTGATGTTGGATTGGAACAGTTGCACCATCGTTGAATCTACATCCATGGGGACCGCAACGCGGTAGGGCTCTAATTCCTGCCAGGCATGGATGAATCCGGTCGGTGCCTCGAGCGAGATGCGAACATAGATCCCAAGTTCGTTGACCAATTCCTCTAAAGATAGGGCAATCAACCTGTAGAAGATATCTTTATGGGCGGCTCGCAGGGCCACGCGGGTCGACTCTGGACCGTAGCGCGCGGAGAGTCCTTCGTGATGATACAGCCCGCTGTTATAGTCACGCGTGGAAGCAAGGTAGATCAGGCGTGCGAGGTCACACGGGATGCCGGAAAGCGTACGATGCCGAAGGTCGTCATAGGCATTATTCAGAGTCGCGAGTTTGGCAGAGTCGCTCATCGGGCGTTCATGGGGTTCCCGGGTTTTCTGACGATGCGACGCGATTTGCTGCCGCGGCATCGGCCAGCGTCCGACCGATCAGTTGAGAAAGATCCCCGGCATAAGACGCGATATCATGAAGGGCGTGCGGCCCGAATGCTTCAATAAGCAACTCAAGCAGCCCGCAGATGAATCGGAGCTCTAGGTATTGCCAGAGCAACTTCGCCTCAGCAACCGCATCCAAATTGCGACTCAGGCGGGCGATCAACCGGTGAGTGCGCATAATCCTGCTTACCTCACGGGAAGTCTTCCGAACCCAATGCAACGCAACCTTTCGCCGTTCATCTTGGTAGATTCGCTGCAATCGCGGCGAACGCATCTGTAAGACGAATTTCCTGTCTTCGCGGGAAAATATTCGGAGAACCAATTCCGGGTGTTGAAGGGCGTCGCGGCACTCACATCGAGTTGGAGCAGCCGCGTGGTCACTTTCTTGTTCTTGCACTGCCGTGCGCTTCGCTATCAAGAGCAGCAAAAGAACGAAAAGAATGGCAACGGCAACAAAGATGGCTGTCGACATCATAGACGAGCCGTCCAACCAAGACGGGCAAGTGCCCTCTGAAGTTGAGTTCGAGTGGAGGCCACCAGCACCTCATAATCGTCTTCGAGTTGCGCTGCCCGCTTTCCTTCAGGAACAGGTTGCGCGGACCATAGGGCGCTCGCCCATAAACCCAGCACCAGTAGATAGGAAACAGGCTGCACATAGGGCCAGAGCAGCCTGATGTCGTCCCAGGTGTAGGACAATGTGAGTTGCACGATGCTCATCGCGATAAAGAGACCATAGCCGAACAAGATACCCTTTAGGTTTTTGCCGAAAGGAATCGCGTACCACAGGAAGAGTGAAACCAGCGACAGAATTGCCAATCCCTGCACGATCCGCAGATTCCGTTCCAGCATGAGCGACCATTTCTCAAACCACCAGAAAAGACTTCCAGAGGGATTGGCCAGCGTCTTAGCGAAGACGGCTCCGAAGACGATCAGGAGCAAATAGCGCGCCATCCTTGCCGTTCCTGGGAACGTGCGGAGTCCGACTCGGTAGATTTCGAAGATCACCGCAGAGCCGATCACCAGACTGAGAAACTGAGTAGCCCAATAGACTTGAGGATAACGGCTTGAGAACCACCGATATACAATAAAGCGCAGGAACTCTTCAACAAAAACGAACAGGATGTAAGAGTAAAAGATAGGAAAGTGGCGAACTAGCTTTTCCTGAAGTCCGCGAATAAGCAGCAAGGCTTCCAGCAAGATCGCTAGCCACCAGATCGTCATAGTGAGCATAACTACAAAGCCTTCGAGCTGAAACTCCAGTCTGCCGCCCAGATATTAACACGAGACGAGAGGGAGAGAGGGACATCTCCCCCTCTTGACCGCGAGTGGCCTCCGTTGACGCGAACGTTAGGCAAGACTTGCGGAACTTTAGACCATCTTTATGGGCCGGGAGGGGGGAAGTGGTGGAGGAGGCGCCCCTCCGTCAGCCTGAAGCATCATCACAGCCCCTGATTGGTCCAGCGGTGCACTCGTTAACCCAGGGATTTTGTTACCGCCAACCGAGGAATAGGCGCAGAAAGCTGCAGCAAGAAGGATAGCCAGAACGCTCAGATTGCGGTATGTGTTTGAAAATATCATTGATCTCTCCTCAGCAAGATTAGGTGGAAGTCAACAAACCCTTTGCGGTGCAGTTCGTTGGCAGTGGGCAGTGTAAGAACTCAGACTCCCAGCCTAGAGGAAAATGCGAAAATGCTTGGGATTCCGAGCAAAAAATTTCTCCGACGCTCGAGATAGACCATCTGCGATTCAGTCTACCGAACTCAACTACGGTAAGAGACTGCCGTCGACGGCAGAGCTTTTCGGCTAAGGCCTAATCCCCTTTCGCTAGTTGGTCAGCCACCGATGCCGCAAACAAGGGATGAACGACTTCGGATTCATTCCTAAGATCTTTAAATTGAGGGCACTTAGCTGCAGATCGAAATGGTTGGTTTCCCGGCCACGCCTAAATTGGAATTTACCGAGCTTGATCGACGCCTTGTCCCCAACTCCGCCGGATCGGAATGCCTCGGATGGGTGGTGGTTTGATCCTGCCGGCGCCTCCTGGGGAGCGCTTGGATTGCAAAGCAAGTGACACATTCCCTGAGGATGTCCAGCGTCTCCGATGTCACTCTAACTGCTGAATGGAATCAAACGGAGGGCCGCTGGGATGACCAAGCGATTCAGACTTGGAAACCCGTTGCGTGGTTCGGAAGAAACTTTATGAGAGTTTCTCCGCGAATAAGATCAAATTGACCCGTGACGCGAGCCCAAAGGCTGGAGTGCGCGGCTTGAGACAATGAACCGGAGGCGTAGCGAGCGTGTGTGGCTGCAGATACGCGTGATCGTGGAGACCGAGATCGAACAGGGCAAGGTGATTAGCCTGGAGGCGTTTACCATTTCTGTAAATGCTCACGGCGGTTTGCTCGAGATGGGCCTTAGAGTGCGGGAAGGGCAAAAATTGTTACTCACAAATCCAGCTGTGGGCGTGCGGCAAAGCTGCAGAGTTGTCCAAGTAAGAAGCTCCCGGAATGGATCGTTCGCCGTTGCCTTTGAATTCGATTGCCCGCCGCCGCAGTTTTGGTCGATCGCCTTTCCTTTGGCAGATCGGGGCGTCGTAAAGACCGAGAATTAAACTCCCGTCGTTTCTGCCCTTCCCCAAATACTGGACCAAGCCGGGCTTTTGCAACAGTTTCGCTGCTAGCATCTACATCGACGCGAGGCTGTGAAATCGTGTCTCGTCGTTTTATGACCTTATGGGAAGATCGCGCCAAAGCTTCCTTGGCTTGCTCCGCCTCGCCAGTCCCAAACTCCTGCCAAACAGCGGTGAGCTTGCTTCTAGCCTAGACCGGCCTTGCTGACTATTCCCAGTTGTCGGCAAGCAGGAAGTAATTCAAATTACTACCGGATCGACCGTAATCCGTCCAGGATTGATGCCGAGCGCGGAGATCACTTTCTACAAGCCGAGATATCGTTACTCACGCTTGTCCAAATTAGGATTTCGATTTGTGAAAGAAAAAAGGCCGAGCATCTGTTAGCTTGAGGTTGGGCTCTGGAAAAGCCAATCACAATGCTAAGGAGGCTCAGCCTTGACTCGAGTCAGCAGTATTTTCTCACAGATTTTGCAGTTAATCCCTCGCCTTGAATTTGAATCTGCCGTGCGCAAGCATGGCGCCGAGCGACATGCCCGGGGTTTCAGTAGTTGGGGACAGTTCATCGCCATGCTCTTTTGCCAGCTCGGACATGCCAAGTCGTTGCGCGAAATATGTGGAGGCTTGGCCGCCAGCGAAGGAAAGCTTCGACATCTGGGTGTGCCCACAGCTCCGGCTCGCTCCACGCTGGCCTACGCCAACGAACATCGGCCTTGGCAGTTGTGTCAAACCGTATTTGAACAACTGCTGGCAAAGTGCCAGACCTTGGCGGCCAGCCAACCAGGAACCAGAAAGAAGAGGAAGTTCCGTTTCAAGAATCCACTGCTGAGCCTGGACGCCTCGGTGATCGATCTGTGCGCCACGATGTTTGACTGGGCCAAGTTTCGGTTAACGAAAGGGGCGGTGAAACTACATTTATTGCTGGATCATGATGGGTATCTGCCGTCGTACGCGGTCATCACCGAGGGCAAGAAACATGAGGTACGCGTGGCACGACAGATGCGCTTCGCGCCAGGAACGATTTTGGTGTTTGACCGCGGTTACACAGACTATGAGTGGTTTGCGAACTTGATCCAGCAAGGAGTTTATTTCGTGACGCGACTGAAGGAAAACGCAGATTACGGAGTGGTTGAGAAACTCGCAGTTCCGCAGCGGCGTGGCGTGCAGCGCGATCAAGTGATCTTTTTCTACAAGCTGGCCCAAGCGGGCATCGATGCCTACTTCCGGCGCATTGAATTCTATGATGAAGAGCAGGACCGGGTGCTGGTGTTCCTGACCAACCACCTGGATCTGGCGGCAGCCACCGTTGCTGAGGTGTACAAGGAACGCTGGCAGATAGAATTATTTTTTCGCGCCCTGAAGCAATCACTGCGCGTGAAAACCTTTGTGGGGACTTCGGCCAATGCGCTGAAAACCCAACTCTGGACGGCGCTGATCGCCATGTTGCTGGTGAAATATTTGCAGTTGGCGTCTAGCTTTGGCTGGTCGCTATCCAATCGCGTGGCCCTGCTGTGTTTTTGTGATTACCGAGCCGTGTTCTCAGCTAATTTGGACAGCAATGATCGTCACTCATCGGGTGATTTACATCCGCGTCCAGCGCTTGCGACGCATGATCGAGCGGCGGGGCCTCGTCGAGCCGTCCAAGGGCTGCGGCCGAAGGCTTGATCGGAACGATGCACAACAACATCAGGTAGCTAGCCGTTTTCGACGCGCGCCTTTATATCCGAGTACGCCGTATCGATGAGCCTGCGTAGCGCTGTGGCGTTTGTGGCCGTTCCCGGTCTCAGCTTCACATGACGCATGAACTTGCCGGTGCCTCGCAACAAGCGAGCCGGATCCGGCAGTGCTGCGCCGTGAAAGAACCCCACGTTTATGTGCGAGGTGAATACATTCACGTAGCCAAAGGGCGCATCTCCCAAACATACAACCGGGCAGCCGTCATGCAAGAGCTCCCGGACTTCGTCCCCGCACTTTCGCATCACCGCAAACCACTGATGCGCGATGGCTCCCAATTCACCTGCATGCTCTTTCATCCACGCATCGATGGCGGGATCCCGCTCGACAGCGCCGTTGAATCGCAGCAAGTCCGTTCTCATCGTCCCTCGCCTTTCTGCTTTCGGGAATTTATTGACTCCCGTTGATCAAGATCGCCACTCAGATAGACTGAGCGCTTGCATTCCTTGAAGTCAGCCCAGAAGGTCGACTACTGCTTCATGCGGAATCTGAGGCTTGTTCTCGCGCCGACTTCCTGCACGTTGATTTTCTCGAGCCGAACGCGCTCAAGGCTGGAGCTTTCAAACGACCGGAGACCGAAGCCTAAAAATACCGGCATGGTATCATCATGAAGCTCGTCGGCGAGTCCCGCATCCAAGAGCTGTTGGGTTATGCTGACGCCGCCGACCACCTGAACTGCCTTATCGCGGGCGGCAGCTTTTGCTTGGGCGACTGCTGATTCCACACCCCTGGTTACGAACGTGAAGGTCAGGTGCTCGTCTTGTTTCGGTGCTACGCTCGGCGGGTGATGGGTCAGCACGAAAATCGGCAATTGGAATTCGTAGCTGCTGGCGTACGAGTCGGGATCCCCCATCTCGAACGTCCTTCTCCCCATGAGGACTGCACCAGTCTGCTCGATGGCGTCCTTCATGTAAGCGGTGTGTCTGAGCACCGCCAAGTCGGGATAGAGTCGACTTGCGTTGCCATTTTGGTCGGCTACAATCCCGCCAATCGAGATGGTCATCCAGACGATTACTTTTGCCAATAGCTCCTCCGGGTCCGATTATGTCGATCCGTCATTTCAGGATTATCTCCGAAATGGGAACGTCGTGTCCCACTGAAAAGGCCTAAACTTTTGAAGCTGGTGTATCTCAATTGCCGAAATCAGGCGTTTACACTCGGGACCGGCACTCGCAGTTCGGATCCTGGTCAGATGATGACGGGCAAACCGGAAGTAATGCCTCCTGGTTGGCAGATTGCTCCCGATAAAACGCGCATACCGCCACTGCTTGATTTCCTGACGAGATGCCGACGTACCACGAGTAATGCTCACCTCGTTTTTTGGAGCGCTTCTCCGGTCATCAACGGCAATTCCTGCTCCATGCAAGTTCGATAATCGAATGCGCGCATCCAGGCCAAATTCAGTGCGTCGCTGGCGTAAACTAATCCACGGTCAGGAACGCTCAGCGCGGGTGTCGCGCATGAATTGCTTAATGCATTGAGCGGCGATTAGTTTGGCGAAAGGAGGCTGTTATGCCTGTTGAGCTAATCTGGAGGCCCGCTCCAGAAACGCGTTCGAGGAGGTGAGAGCGCAGGCAATCCTCACCCAGACCTCGCGTCCCGTATCGGGACCTGTGGACGGTTTGCCAGTATCGCAGCCAAACGTACGCGCCCTCAACAAGAAGAATAACTCCCGAGTGTCCCATTTCTCAGGCACTGGCTAAGCATAAGACGCAGAATAGATTCGTAAAATCACAGGAAATTCGGACAGGCGGGACAAAAAGGGGAGAGGCGCTCGGTAACTTCACAAGCGCCTTCTCTAGCGCGTCAACGTAAACCGTACCTCACTGGATCACCTCCTTCTCGGCAGGAACGCCGATGTCTACAGGAATGTAGAGTGATCCGATTATAACGCCGGATTGGAGAGATGTCAGAACAAGCGTTTCGTTAACCTTATTTGGTTTCTTGCCATCCTGATAACACCGTTGGGCATGCCGTCGCTCAGCGAAGCGCGAAGAGCACTTTGTATCGCCCACATTTGCTCGAACGGGACTTTATGGCCGGCGTTATGGCTTTGATGTCCACAGGTATTCCATTTAATCAGATGCCAGATCAATTGCGGGTGGAGCAATGAGGAGAAATCGAATGTGGAGTTCAGCTACCTTTCAAGCGCATTGCGGGCCCAGTTGCCAAGCGTTGCCGCGGCTTCGTACGTGCTTTGACAAAACTCAAGTAGTGAGACGGTGGGCGACTCCGCCTTTCGTACCTCGTCGTACATCAGGAGGAATTCGCCGAGCCGCCGGTCGTAAAAGGCGGCATCTGGACGGACACGATCCTCCTTAAATCCCTGCGGCTCAGGAGCCGCGTACGAGTAGAACGCCGCACCCTGGACGTTGCCGCTACCAGGCCAAAAGCCAACACTACTCACTTCGTGGGAATAAGCTTCTCGAGTCATAGCGTCAACGCCGGGTCGCTCCGGTGCCCGGCGGCCAGAAAACCGCGTGACCGCAAGATCGAAACTTCCCCAGAAGAAGTGCACCGGGCTGGACTTGCCGATGAATCTGGCCCTGAACTGGTTGAGAACCGCATCCACGGATAACAGGATGCGCCAGAATGTCGCGACCGATGCGCGGTCGTATGAAGCGTGCACTCGATCCTGATCAAAAGCAATCGGATCTGGAATTTCGACCGGCATTCTCCAGATTTTGATTTCAATTTCTGCAGATCGAAGCAATTCCATGAATTCATGGTAGAACTCGGCCACCGAGCGCGGCTCCAGCGGGAGTGTTTTCAGTAGGCCGTCACTCGTCTCCAGCACAAGCTGATGTCGTATGAAGTCAAACCAGAGTTCGAATGCTCGTTCGCCATAGGGGATGCGAGATGTCGTCAAACCACGAGCCGTTACGTACAACGGGATATTCCACCAGTGGTTCACGAGCGGCGTCAGACGCAGCCGGACCTTACCAACGATCTGGGTCCACAGATGGAGCGTTGCGTATGTGTCTTTCCATGAACTGAGAGGCAGAGCGGGCCAGCATTCCGGCTGATCGGCAGCAGCGTGAGCCATGGTGACCTCATAGCTATCCTACTCCTCGGTGACAGCCTTACTCCACTACCCCAAGAGCTTGTTGAGAAACTGCTTATTGAGCGAATCGCGCTATTGCAGGATCGGCCATCTGAATCAGGACGGCAGTCGCGTCCGCCAAAAGGGCGGCTGTATTCAAATATCAGAACTCACTTCCTGGAACGGGGAGCTATGCTGCACTTGAGCGGCCAGACCTGAACGTTCGGTATGTCCTTGCGGTAGCGTTCCCCCTCGCCGAGGTCGAACGAGAGGTCATACTTAGGCCAACTTCCAAGCCGCTACCAACGGCCGGCGTGCGCTTCACCATCAAGTAACCGGAGAGGTCCTCCACGTTGACCTGCCTCGGCCAAGTAGAGGACCGCGGTGACGACGTCTTGTACGTGCACGATTTTCCCCATTGGCTGAAACGTTCTAAGAACGTCCTCGGGATCATCTTGATGCATTGGTATGTTTACGACGCCGGGGGCGACGGCGTTGAAACGAATACCTTCCTTGGCGTACTCGATCGCAAGACTCCGGGTCACGGAATTCAGGCCCCCCTTCGGTGATCATCGAAACTGAGGCCTTTACACCGACGAACGGCTGATCGACAAGCGACGCAGATATGCTCACGACGCACCCCGATTTCTGTTTCAGCATTTGTTTCACAGTAAGCTGAGTGATGTAGAGGAATCCCAGCAGGTTGGTCGAGAGCAGGGCATTGAAGTCCTCGGCAGTAAAGTCAGTGAAAGGCTTGGTGCGAAAGATTCCGGCGTTATTCACCAGAACATCGATAGTTCCGAAGTATTTGATCGCTGCCTCGACAGCTTTCCCAGCGGTCTCCTGCTTACCGATATCGCCATCGTCGGGGCGCGATAACTCCCAAATCGGCAAAGCGGACAGGTGCCTACTGGTCACTCTGCTGGGGTTTCCTGCCCATTCGTCAGTTTTACCTGGATTTCGCGTCGGGGTGGCGCGGTGTCCAGTCTTTCGGCGGGAAGGAAACGCGCCAGAACGTTGGATTGGGCAGGGTGAACTCCACTCCCACCCGAGTTTGCTCACCCGGCATCCTGTCAACGTGGACCACAACACACTCCAGCGCCGCCTTTGTCTGGACGTTTGACATGGTGAATCGCTGGCCTCGGTACACGGGTGCCGCGACGACAATCAACGCTCCATGGGCGCTAATCGCCAGAGTATGAGTCTCTTCTTCAAAGAGCAATCCCTCTCCGGCCTGACACGAAACTCGCACAGGGATTTTCATCAGGACGCGCTGACTCCTACGGCGATTAGCTGCGAGCCACGAGGTTTCGCGGGATTCGGCAATCCATGTTTTCAAAGTTCCAAGCTGTCCCGGCTCCACGGCAGTGAAGATTAGGCCCATGCCCTTACCAGTTTGGTTGTAGACAACTCTTGCGCGAGCTTCAAACGATTTTGCGCCTTTGGTGATGCGCACATCCGTGGCTGTTCCTAAAGCGAGGGGGCTGTCCGTGTCCACGTAGCAGCCTTGCTGGCTCAAATCCCGCACGCGCGTTTTGATACCTGCTCCAGCCTCGGCTGCCACGACCTCAATGGCAGCAGCGAAGGCATACCGAGGCTGAGCGCGCCGGTCGGGCCCGGTTGGCGTCGCGGAATCCGGGACAGGCTTTTCAGTATCAGCGGACTTCACAACAGGATTGCTAGGATTCTCGGTTTCATTGCGAATCTCCACAGGACTTCCAGAGGTTTCGATTTCAACCTGTATCTCGACGCAGCTCGCAGGCTCCTCCCTCTCTCCTTGGATCATGACCGGTGTCGCTGGGCTCAAGTCCTGTTTGGGCTTCCGCTTTGGCCTTCGCTTGCGACGCTTCATAGCTATAGATTTCTGCTGCAACCTGCGCGGGTGTGTCGCTCGAGCTTGAAGATGTCGAACTGGATCTTCAGTCTGCACCCCATTGTGCCACTCCAAGTTGGGGTGTTCCAGTACCCGCTTGTCCAATCAGAGCAGTTTTATCAGGAACAATCGGTCGGATCGCGTGCGTACGTAAAACGGCGACTGGATGTCAGATGCAAGTCCCGGCACTCTACTTGATTCCAATCACCATCGACTCCGGGCCGATCAAGTGCTCCACGCGAGCCTCGCGGAACCCGACTTCCTTCATCCAACCCATGCAATCCTGACCCGTGTAGTCGAATCCACCGGGCGATTCAATAAGCATGTTGAGACTCATCAGCAAACCGAAGGCATTTTGCGAACGATCATCATCAATAATCGATTCGTAGATCACGACGGCTCCGCCTGGGTTGAGCGCATCATGGGCCTTGCGAAGAAGCATTTTCTTTTCGTCAAGATTCCAGTCGTGCAGGACATGGCCCATCGTGATGACATCTACGTTTGGAAGTGCATCTTCGAAGAAATTGCCCGCGTGAAAAGTGAGACGGCTGCTAAGGCCGTTTTGCTCTACGTATTCTTCGAATATTGGCCCCACTTCAGAAAGGTCGAAACCGAAGCCGTTCAGGTGTCTATTCGCCAGCGCTATCTGCACGGCCAAGTCGCCCTGCGCGGTGCCCACGTCGGCGAAGGTACGGTACTTTTCCCATGGAGCTTTCTTCGCGATCTCTTGGTTGGCACCGTGGCTGATGCCCGTCATTGCTGCGAGGAACGTCTTCAAGCGAGCGGGGTCTGCGTAGAGCGCCTCGAAAGGTGAACCAACTCCTGCGTCTTTGGCTTCATTCTGTTGTTTGCCGGTTCGGAGCGCCACGGTGAGGTGGCTCCAGTGTTCATAGAGGCGCTGGTTTGCCATTTCCAGAATGCCACCAATGTAGGTGGGCTTGTGTTTGTCGAGATACAAATCGGTCGCCGGTGTATTTGCATATTTCCCGTCGGCACGGCGCAAGAACCCCAGCGCCACCAATGCATCGAAAAAATCGCGGGCCGATCGCGGATGGATCCCAAGACGGCCCTGAAGCGTAGCCAAGTCCTCCGCTCTCTTTCCCAGTTCCGTAAAAACCTCCATCTCCACCGCGCTTAGCAATGTCTTGGAACCCCAAAATCCCAATCCCACTTGCATGATGTGTTCCGGACTGGGGCCGGTGTGCTCAGCCATTTTCAAATCCTCCATTGGTAATTGGGAAGGTGCGCATTGTAACAGTACAATGCGCTGATGGGAATCTCTGGCGCACCATTCAGCTTAGCCAGCAGGTGGACCTTTCCTCGATAGTGCCTGACTTGGCGCCTAACCGCAGAAGTCCGTACTAGCCCCTAATGTCCGGTCGCGGCGAAGTACGCGCAGGAAGCACTAACGGGGCACTCCGAGCATTTCGGCCTTGTCCGCTTGCAGCGTTCCTGGCCGTGGCGCTTCAACAGCAAATAGGCGCGGGTACGCGCATCAAACTCCGCAGGAACCTCCGCCAAGATAGCTTGCTACGCTTCGCGGTATGTCACAGCATAGCTTTCGCGTTCTAGGCCGCGTTTGATTCGCACCAGGACGTGCGGGCAGTTCGAGGGAATGGCAGCTACGGGCGCGATGTTTCCAAATAGCAGGATTCGGTCTGCGCCGGGATCAGCAATATTTGGAAATTTCTTGAGCAGTTTGCGCACTTGCAGGATCGGTCCGACAACGGCTGAGCGGAGGTCACCGGCAAACTCATCTTTCACTCTGGCGGCGATTTCCTTGAGCCGCATCGCTCTCAGTTCCGGGACCATGCCGCCGGGGCGCAAAGCACGTCTGAGGTTCGCAGGTGACGCCGCGAGTATTTCCTCTGGATCTACGCCGATCTCTCGCTTCAATGACTGCCAACCCTTGGCACATGTCGTATCGCTCGCTGGATAGCCGCAGTGCCACCATACCAAAAAAAGGTACGGATCAGTTGGCCAGGACGGCACTTGCTCGCCGTAACTAGACTCCAATTTTCTGAGAAGCTCAGAAATGCGCAAGTCTTTCTTGGGCATGTGCGGCTACCTACCTGAAACGTTCTGGCAACGTTTGTCCTCAAAATTCAGTATTGTGAAATAGAACTATCACGTTTTGGTGCTTGTGCCAGGTTACACGCGAAACCGGAGATGCCAAGGTGACGGTTACCACTACTTCGCGGAAAGGCGAAACGTCATGAGAGGGGTCGCTTATTAACCTGCATTTTGAGCACCAGCGCGAACACACGACAAAGCGCCAAATTAATTCTGCAAAATCGATCGCTGCGCCTCAATCAACTCGGATCTTCCAGGCTTGTCGGCGCGACTGCAAACCGTTAGCAGTTCGAGGAAGTATTTTTGACTCGCATCGCGATTCCCGATGAGCTGCGCCGCGTGGGCCGCTCCGTAGAGTGCGCGGAAGCGCCCGGGTTCGTTCTTCAGCGTCGCTTCGAACTGCTCCAATGCTTGCGCAGGCTCATTGATCTCCAGCATCATCTCGCCCAGCAATTCACGAGCCGGGGCCAGCGGCCCAGGCGTCACCGCGCTCTTCTCCGTCCCATCTTCCAATTCCGCTGCCAACTTCATCTGCCGCAGCGCATCCTCTTTTCTCCCCGCAGCCAGCGCCGCCCATGCCCCGACCGCAACTTCCTCGATTTCCACCTGCCGCGCCCAGTAGCTTTCGTTGGCCTGTAACAGCCGCTCTCGAATCTGTCGCAACGCCGTCGCCGAATCGTTCGCCTTCGCCGCTTGCCCCAGTCGCGCCGCGCCGAATCCGCGCGCGAACCACGTAATTGCGTCCGTGTAAGGAAATGGTGTTTCCCGCACCGCGAGTTGCCCAGCCTGCTTCCAGTCTTGACGTTCGAGCGCGTACCGGGCCGGAATCGCCGCCAGCGCAAAATATCCAACTGACGGACCACCAGCACCGCTAATCACCGCTTTTGGATCGAAGCGCGTCGTGATCTCCGGCAAAGACTTCACGATCCGCCGCGCCGCCTCGTCCTGCCCGGTTTGCAAGTACGCGTAAATCTCGTAGTCGCTTGCGTGCAACTCTTCTGCGGTCTGTCCCTCGCGCCGCGCCGCTGCCACGGCGGCTATGTTACTGTCGATGGACTCTTGCCAGTAGCCCGTGCGCGTGAACGTATGCGATGGCATGTGCAGAGCGTGCGGTGCATCGGGCGCAATTTCCGAGTAACGCCGCGCTGCCACTAGTCCCTTCCCCGCGAGCGCCGGCACGTCGTATGTATGGATGATGTAATGCGCCAGACCCGGATGCGTCGGCTCTTCCTCGAACAGCTTTTCCAGAATCGCTCCAGCCTTGAGTCGCCCGGCGTACGTCTTGTCCGCGGGATCTTCCGAACCCGTGACCGCCAGCGCGTAGAAGATTTGTGCCTCATGGTCTTGTGGATATTTCGCCGCGAGTTCCCCCATGGCGTCGCGATAGGCGATCAAGCGCGCCCGCTGCGGCGTGCTCTCGAAATCGCTATACAACTTGCCGACCGCCGCGATATACGCCCGTTCCCGCTTGGTCTTTGCGCCGACGGTCTTGCCGCGTTCCGCGTTCTCCTGTCCTGCCTGCAGCTGGCTGTTGTCTTTCGCTCCCGGTGCGAAAGGATTACTCCAATCGCTAAGCGCGATTCCCCAGTACGCGATTCCGCATGTCGCGTCCTCTCCTAGCACCGCATTGAATCCTTCTATGGCACGGCTGAACTGGAAAGAATGCAGCAGCGCTACCGCCCGGTTGAAATCCTTCTGTGCCACCCGGTTGCAAGAAGTGGCAAAGTGCACGGTCCCCAATTTCTGCCCATTCGCAGCGTGCTGCTGCTGCGCTCTCCCCCTCGACGCCACTAAGGTCAGTAGAATCGCCGCAACGGATTTCACTCTGACCATTTCGCTCCTCCAGCCCCAAGTAGTATAGGGGCGCTCCAGGATGTGTGGAAGACTCCGTCCCTAAGAGACGAAGCGATAAGTCAACTCCCGATTAGCCCTGACTGCGTCTTCAACGCGTCGCGAGTGCCAGGAACTTGTCTAGGACGATTTTCTTGAATTAAAAGGACTTATCAAACAAGTTCCAGGAGAGTTCGCAAAATCAGAAACTTGAAATGAAGGTGCGAAGAAACCTCGATGTAGAGAGAAATTGTGGATTTGGTGTAAGTTTCCTGAATTGTTGACTTACTATTTTGAGAGACTGCCGCGGTACTTTTGACCTTTCTGTTTTTCTCTCAGATGACGGCTGGTGTGGTGTTGAGCTTTTTCAGGCGGATCCAATGCTGCAGGTTGTAGGTGGGGCAAGCCCACAGGAATTCCATCTGTACCTACTTCAGGCCCCGCACATGGAACTGCCGTAAACCCAGCTTGCTCTTGGTCCAAGCGTGACAGAACTCCACGATTCTTCCCCGGCGACGATATTGTTCGCGGGCTTTCTCGCTCGCCGTCTTCTTGCGAAATGCCATCACCACCGGACTTTTTTCGGGGAGCGTCACCGAACGGCCGTGCTTTTGGCAGCCACGGCCCGCCAACTCATCTGCTGTCGGTTCACGTAGTGAATCAGGGGCTGCTTGCTGCCGCGAGCTTACGGCAGACTTCTTTTTTGCAAGATGAAAATTCAGAGGGTTTCTTCACACCTTCAATTCAGATGGACGGGTGCCGCGTTTATAAGGACCTACCATGACCTTTACCGCTAGAACGAGCCCTCCCTAGGGATTTGCCTGGTTGTGCCTCTGTAAGGCCCAAAGTAAGATTGCCTTCGCATTGTGGTGTCAACGGCAAGGCAGTATATTCAGTGGCGGGATGTGACTAAGCCTGAAGGTGAACGTACTATTGTCGCGCCGTCGGCGCTTAAGGAAGGATTCCATGCGACTAGCCACTCTCTGCCTCTTAGCTTCCACTGTATTTGCTTCCGCAAATCCCGTAGATGCTCCAGTTTTCGTAGTAACGCCGGTAGAAAGCACAATAACATTTGACGTGAAGGCATCGGTGGCCATTGTCGGCAAGTTCGACAAGTGGGACGCCACTCTGACATTCACGTCGCCTGAACTTTCGACAGCCGTTTTGGACATCAAGATTCAGGCTGCCACGGTGGATACCGGAAGTGGAATGAAGGACGGCAAGCTAAAAAGCAAAGATTTCTTCGATGTCGAAAAGAATCCTTTGATCACGTTCCACTCAACAAAGGTTGAACAGACTGGACCCGATACGGTTGTATTCGACGGCGACTTTACCATACGCGGAGTAACGAAACAGGAGAAGCTATCGTTTGCGATCGAGGGTAAGGGGACAGGCGCAGGAACGATCAAAGGGACAATGGCCTTCGACCGTAAGGACTACGGGATGGACAAAGGAATTCCGCTTGTCAAAATTGCCGACCGTGTTGAGGTCAACGTCGACCTCAAAGGAAAACGAGTCAGCGGGCCTCCGGTGGTCTTAATGCAATAGCAATCCGCGTAAGAATTGTAACCAACGTGCTAGTTATCAACACGGGTAACGGTAACCGGATTTAATCAGGCGTCACGGCTCATGATGAGGCACGTCGTTGTTCCATGGGCGTATAGTATCCCAGCTGAATCAAGGAGCCGTCCGTCTGCGGTGGCGATTTGATTTCCTGAACTGATCACTCTTCCCTCTGCCCGTAGCTCACCCGTTTCAGAAGTAATTGCTCGCACATAGTTGATTTTAATTTCCAGTGTCACGTAGCTGCATCCTGCTTGAAGTGTGGATTGGATAGCGCATGCCATGCACGAATCGAGAAGTGCGGCGGCATATCCGCCATGAACAGATCCGAGGGGATTGTAGTACTCGAATTTCGGAGTGCCAGTGAATGCGGCAAACCCTTGCTCGACTTGCACAAGGTGGAAGTCGAATACCTGCTGAATGGGAGGTGCGGGTAGCGTGCCATCCTTGATTGCCGTTAGCAGTTGAAGGCCAGGCATGGTCTTTGCAGTCAACGGTGGCACTACACCGTACCGGATAGCACGGTCGGCCTCAGTCAACGATCCGCCCTCCTGCAGGTCCCGTTCTTCAGGTCGGCTATCCAGGCTCAGCACGGCAGTTCGGTCGAGTCCTCCGGTCACGCTACTACTCCGAGAAAGCAATGTAAATTCAGCAGCAGACGTCGAGGGAAGATCAACCCCGCCGTCATCCCACCTTATGCTTATCCGTTCCTGACCGTCCTGCGCGGCATGAACTGCCGTCACCGTCCCAGGCTGTTCCCACTGGTTCTTGACGTAATCGCCCACCTCGGGAGTTTCGCCACCGATGTATGGCATGACTATCTCCACTCTGCAACCCGCATTGATATCGCCGCGAACTTAGCACGAATTTCGAACGGAAAGAACTGATACAGGGACCACTTCATGGTCGGCTTACCGGTAACTTGTCATTTAGGGCCCTCGGCCCGCGAAACTTCATGAAAGCCGTGCGGTAGAACGATGCCTCAACCACAGGACCAAGCCCTTTGTTTTCAGGTCGGCTGTGATTGCGACCTTAGTTCCTTCGAGCCTGGGTACTGGGACCAGTGCGCCGGGATAAACCGGCGTGGAGGTGCGGATGAGAGAGCCGTACGGTGAAGGCTTAGCGAGCCACACCGGCTCCGAGTCATGCGCGTGGAACAGTCGCAAGGCTGCACGTGAAGCATTGACAGGAGCACAGGCAGGCAGGGTATTGAGCCGCGAAATGTACCTAAATCAGAGTGTCGACGCAGTTGGTTCCAGCGGAAGACAATATCGGCGGATGCGAAAATGCCAGTATCCATCGGACTCGGGGAGGTCTGAGACCCCTGCATGTTTGGCAACTGCACGCGCGAGAACCGGGAGGCCCCAACAATGCCGGACACGAAGTATTGAACGAGCCGGCTGGAAAAGGTCACCGAAACAGGAGTTGTAAGTGCCCTCAAATGGCTTGACACTGCCGCTTATTCGGATCTAAATAGCGGCATTTCCCAGCCGAGGAGGAAGTCCATGCGAAAACGGTCACTGAGCATTTTGATCTTCGGGATTCTGGTTGCGCTAGTTGCGTTCGGCACCAAAGTGAAAGCGGCAGACGATTCGAGTAATGGAAAGTGGACAATGAATCCTGCGAAATCGAAGTACGATCCGGGTCCGGCTCCCAAGAGCACCACAACAACGATCGAATCCGACGAAAATAGGTACAAAGTGGATGCGCACACCGTGAATGCTGACGGAACCGAGACACACATCTCTTTCGACGCAAAAACTGACGGCAAGGACTATCCGCTTAGCGGTGCGCCGAATGCAGACATGGTATCAGTGAAACGAGTTGGCGCCAACACACTAGAGACCACCTGGAAGAAAGATGGCAAGACGGTGATGAAAACCCACGGGGTGGTTTCAAGCGATGGAAAGACCCGGACGGTTACATTTGACGGAACCGATCCTCAGGGTCACAAAGTGCATAACGTTGTCGTATATGAAAAAGTGATGTGATAGCGGCAACCGAATCCAGCTCCATATATAGGGTGCTTCTTTCTGGAGATGTTGAGGTGAACACTCAAAACCTTACTCCAAAAGTGGGTGCCCTTTTATATTACCTCGCGAAATCGGACGAGTTTCTTCCAGTACCCACTGGTCCGAGAAGCGTGGTTACAGGTACTGAAGAGATTGCTCGCCGTAGCACCGTATTCCAGGTCAGGGCTCTTTTAATTCTTGGATCTTTTCTTCTGTTTCAATCGCGAAGAGTTGAAAATCGGCAAAGGTGTGAACAAGAATCAGTCGGCGGTCGTCAAATTTCCAGTAGGCAGCGATGCTCTTGGGCAGCCATACCCCGAGTTTTCCGGACGGAGTTAGCACGAACGCGTAGTCAATCGAGACCGCAAGTTCCTGTAACTTGATCACCGGAAGATCACCCATCAGATTTGTCTCTAAGTGGATGACCTGAAAGTTCTCCGTGGAGATCCATGCTCGGCCTTTCAACATGCCCGAATAGACAACATTGTCCACCCAAATCTTTACGGTGCGGCCGGGCTTGTCCTTACGCTGTTGGAAATGAACGACCCAGTCGAGTTGCCCATTTCGCTTGTCGATGCCTTCGCATTTCATTTCATAGTCAGTCTGTAAGTTTGGATGAAAGATCAACGCGAGTGCAGCCTGACCAATATCCTGTCCACTCGCACGAAACGCATGGCTGCCCTTAACCGGGGTTCGGTACTCCCGGCTGACGCTTCCGCCATTCTGCTGCTCAAGCGAAAACACATAATTGAACGAACCATCATCAATCTCTTTAGGCGCCCCGCCACGATCGAGCATGACGTATTTAATGTGCTCTCGCGCAGTAAATTTCTCCAAATTCGAATCCAATACCAGTGAGCTTGCTGCTGTGTGCTCGAGCACCTTGGAGAGATTACAAGGTGGAATCATCGATAGCGATTTCAGGGGTGCATCGACGTTTGGGGGTGCCCACTGGTTTTGGCCGGTAACGTTTTTTCCTCCCTCATTTGATTGCGTATCAGTCGACGCACCGGCGGGCAATGGCGCGAGACCCCAGAGGGCGGCCATCAGCAGGGCGAAATTCGAAACCTTGCAACGCCCTCTTGGTACACCTTCGTGCCTCTCGGCCGCCATCTCAATCCGCCTTCCTGGAAGTGGGACGAGCTCCTAATAAATCTTCCGCCCAACTCTTTTCTCCGGTTGCAGGGTAGATGTGTCACTTCCCAGAGGTCAACATTTCCGTTGTTAACAAAGATCAGCGCCTCGAGTGAAGAGTCCTGCAATCGTGAAGGCTTGATTGCGGTCAAGGCCTTCGCATCCCATCTGGTTAGTTCGGCTTATCGGACATGTGCCGTACCATGACTTCAAATATCCGGTTTGCGCGTTTGCACTGTTAAATCAGGACTCAGTTCGATCAATGGTCGGGTTAATCAGATCGACGTCGACACTGCCCGAGCCCAGAACCATTTTCGTAGCAGCCGATGTCGATTCTGATTCTTGTGATCCGGTTTCTGCCGTCAAGATCTCCGTCGCCTACCACCTGTGGACCCAAATTCTTTCCAGCTTTACGACCGGGAGAAGCTTGCTCTAGGTGAAAGTCATTTAAATTTGCATCGACAAATCCTGGATCGCCAAAATGAGAATGTCGATCATTCCCGGTTGCTTCCGTGTACTCTTCAAAGCTTGAGTAATCTTTACCGTCATAACTCCATTTTGCAGTCGTTGATCCACCCGAATAGTAATGAAGATTGTAGTCTGAGATAACGGTCGAGCCACCATCGGTACGTCCGAATCGACTTGTCATGACGCGGCCATGTTTAACCAGAAATAATATTGTTTTTAGATACGTTGTTGCGCAGGCAGAACTGCATAAGGACCTCGCCGCTGCCAGTGCTCCAAATGTCGTTGTTGTAGATCGTATTGTTGACTACCGTCGTGTCCTCAGTTCTTCCCCGCTTAGAGTCGTATCCACCGCGGCTAAATCCCGCCACATGGCAGGAATAGATCAAATTGTTGCGTGCTATAACGCGGCTTGTATTACTTTTAAAATGTTCACTGGCCAATTCGAGTCCGTAATCAACATCGTGTATCACGTTGCGGTGGTTTTAGATCAACATTGCGCCGGCGACCGCCAGCATCCACAAACGAGACCAAGAGGGCCTACCTTGAGAGGTACAAGTGATGGGCGTCACTTGAAGGAGTGACCGAGGTCATGGACCAAAGTGTCCTAGAACGAGTATCGAGGTGCAATTGGGCGGGAATGTGGTGAAGAGCAGGGTCGGGGCAAGCACGTGGTTCCGCGAGGGCCGTCAAGGTGCGGCGCGAGGTGGGCGACCATGGCAGAGCAGGCGCAGAAAGATGAGCGGGAGCTGCAACTGGTCTATGAACGGTTGCAGGAACTGGAGAAACGAGTAGCGGTATTGGAGATGCGGACGGAATTACCCACGAGCACACCCGTAGAAGCCTTCCTCGGAGCCGTACCCAAAGCGAAAGAGAAGCCGGCGAGATCGACCAGCGCCGTACCGCTACTGGGAAAGGCGGTGTTGGCCATCGCGGGGGCATACCTGCTGCGCGCGGTTGCGGAGTCGGGGGTGGTGCCGCGGTGGATCATGCTGGTGGCGGGCATCGTGTATGCCGCCGTGTGGTTGGTCTGGGCGGTGCGCAGTCACCGTACCAGCCATTTTGCGAGCGTGATTTTTGCATTGACGGCAGCAACGATTCTGCCGCCCTTGTTGTGGGAAGGGACGGTGCGCTTTCAGGAACTGACGCCTGGCTTTGCCGCGGCGGTGCTGGTGGGAGCGGTGGTGCTGACCTTAAGTTTGGCATGGAAGGAGAAGCTCGAGGCGATTCCCTGGATCGGGACCGTGGCGGCAGTGGGAACGGTGGTCGCACTGATTATCGCAACGCACGAATTGCGTGCTTTGACGGCGGCGCTGCTAATAATGGCGCTAGTGACGGAAGTGGCGGCATGTACTGGGCGATGGTTGAGCTTGCGAGTGGTGACGGCCCTGGCGGCAGATTTTGCGTTGAGTCTCCTGGGACTGGTCATGACTTCAGCGGACGGAGTGCCAGCGAGCTACCGGGCCATGAGCGCGGGCGAGGTGAATGCGTATTGTGTTGCCCTAATGCTGATCTACGGCGGAAGTGCGGCGCTGCGCGCATTTGTGATGGAGCGGGAATTGACGTTCGCAGAATTGGTGCAAGCGGTGGCCGCGTTTGTGTTGGGGACATGGGTGAGCCTGAGAGCGACCCACGGAGGATCAGCCGAGGCCTTGGGAGCTGTGTTCCTCCTGCTGGCGATGGGGTGTTACTGGGGCGCGCTTAGAAGATTTTCGGGAGCAGAGACGCAACGGAACCGGCGAGTGAGTGCGAACTATGCGGCGGGACTGGTGCTGGCGGGCAGCTCGCTCTTGCTCAACGGAGATTTGCGGGTGGTGGCGTTGAGCCTGGCCGCAATGGCCGCGGTAGCAGTGTTCTCACGGACGAAATACCTGAGTCTGGGGATTCATGGGACATTTTATTTATTGGCGGCGGGACTGCAGTGCGGACTATTCGGCTACGCGGGGGCTGCGCTCGCGGGGACCGTGCCGGCGTGGCCGAAGTGGATCTTTTGGGTGGTGGCGTTGGCCGGGCTGGTCAGTTATGCGTTGGGATCAAGAGCATCGGGAGAAGGATGGAGGGCACGGATACTGTGGGTGGTACCTGCGGCCGTGGTGGGGAGCACGGTGGCAGCACTGGTGGTGGCGGGAATTGCGGTGCAAGGCGCAGTGGAGTTGAGTGCGTCGAGATTGTCGATGGTGCGGACGGTGGTGACGTGCGTGATGGCGCTGGGGATGGGATACGCGGGGTCACGATGGAATCGTGTGGAATTGGGATGGCTGGCGTACGGAGCGATCGGATTGGGAGCACTGAAGCTAGTTGTGGAGGATTTGCGGTTTGGAAATGCGGGGACGCTGATGGTGTCGCTGCTGTTTTACGGACTGATTTTGATTCTGTTGCCGCGATTCACACGGTTTGGACGAGTTGAGGTGTGAGGGATTCAGGCGCCGTATGCCGGTTTTTGAGGCAAGCGAAAAAGAAGAATTGGCTAGAGTTTCAAGGTACAAACAGCTTCCGTCCTGTGAATCTCCTTATCACCAACAACCCGGGATCTTCGCATTCTGAGATAGAACTTGTTAGCTCCGCAGATCACCAGTTATTCGGCCTGGCGGGAGCTAACTCTTGATTCGTGGGTATGCCGCAAGATTTCCAAACGGCGTTTGCGGAGATGACAACGCCAGCGACCTCCGCCGTGACCTGGCCATTCCCACATCGGAACTTCTCGCTGGTTTCGCCGAATTCACATTGACGAGATGCGCATTGTTCGTGATGGGATGAGAAGGACTTGACCCGTAAAACTCCGCCTAAGTATCAACCTAGGCACACACGGACGTGCGACGAGCTCAAACTGTGGTCTGATTTTGTCATGCAGGAGACCGTCCGGCAGTATCATCGTCGGAGCCGCCGAATCAATATCGGCCAGCCTGTGAGGCTCATCCCTTCCCTACCGCGTGGTGAGTTCCTAGAGGAAATCGGAACCACGAGCAATATCTCACGCGAGGGATTTTACTTCCTCACCAAGCGTGAGCACTACCAAGAAGGCATGCGTCTGTTAGTGACACTCCCCTATCATTCACCACCTGACCGCCGCGACCGTGAATATCTCGCCCAAGTTGTTCGGGTCGAGCAGCTTGACGACGGCCAGCGTGGTGTTGCTATCCAACTTCTGTCGTCGATGGCCAAATAAATCAAGACGTTACCGGTAAGCGTTTATCAGGAATGTCGGATGCTGAACCCTGCCAGAACGCTAATTTTGACATGAGAAGAGTGGCGAGTTCGGTAGGCGGTTTGAGGCGAAGTCCAAGCGCATGGTGACTCCGCATGGATATTTCACGTCAACTCGCCGCCGGCGCAGGCCGAACCTTTACGGCGCGTTTGCTTGCCGCTAACGCTTGCCACTCAATGACAAACGACGGCAAGAAACTGGCGCTGGCAATGACGCTCCAAACTACAGTGGCAATCCCGAGCGGTCCCATGCGATCGATTGCGGGAATCGCGATGATAACGTTAACGGACGACGAAGACCGCGGCAAAGGGATAGCCGCGCATCATCCACTGACGGTGCTGCTGGATCTTCCCGATGCGCGCGCAGTAAATTGCCGTGCCCGTGGCCACGAGCCACCAGAGGGCCTGGATGGAGGAAGCCATAAGGACGGTTGGTATCGGGAGCGCGATGGCGACGGCAATGGCAACGGGCGCGGAGACGATTACGCTGGCAACGTAGATGTGTCCCATGACGCGTTGCAGTTAGAGATGGCGCTGGCGTAAGCGCGTGGAAAACTGGAACACGCCGAGGACGAGTGCACCGGGGACGCCATGCGCCAACATCAGCCAGGAATTGGGGCATAACGCTGACGAAGGAGGGAGTGAGGATCGAGAAGTGTCCAGTCGAGTGTGAAAAGGACATAAGCGCGAATATGCACCACAACACATGTTTCGTTTGGACGGCACGTGGTCGGGCGGGTGATGCAGATGCAGCAGTGGCCACCGTCTCTCCGTCTTGCGCCGCAGACTGGCAGCGCTGAAAAATGCCGCGGAGCATAGCTCACAATCAAGCTCGTTGCAAATCACGGCACGGCTCGTACCGAGCGAAATTGTGTCCGATAACGCTTTTAGCGGGCCCTGGCCGCAATTTTGCTTAAAGACCAGGCCAGAAAATTCCGCTGCTCACGCGTCGATTTGTGATTGACGTCAGCATGGTGGACCGTGGTTTAGGTTGCGCGACCTTTGCTTCACAGTGCAGACTGGAGACAAACGGTAACGCTAGGAAACACTAAACCAGTGTTCCCCAACGGGTAACCGTGAGGTGGATCCGTGCGAAACAAATCCTTTGTGCGCCGAGTATTGCGGCTGCTCGTCTTTGGATTAAGTGTCGCTTTGTTTCTTGTTGCCTCTCCCCTGCTGCCATCGACAGGTACCGCGGCTCAGAACACAACACCCGGTCAATTCCCGACAAACGAAGCCTCGATAAAATTCTGGAACCGCGTCATTGCCGTGCAACGCGCAACGCTTGGCGGAGCCACCCCGGAGGAGCGGGCCGAACGCGCATCCAGAAGATTGGCGGGACTTCCGTTAAACGCTTCCGCGGACGAAATCGTAACCCGGCCCCTAAAGGTCGACAATCAAGAGGGGGTCGGATTCGTATTTAGAGGCAATTTCCTATTCTTTCTGGGGACAGCCGATCTGGACAAGGAATCCGGCGAGAAGCTGGAGCAAGCTTCTGACTTTGCGATGGGAAACCTTGCAGAAGCCCTGCAGGCGCGTATGGCGGAACGAACCTGGCCCGTGATTCGGAGCGGCCTGTTACAGACGCTGATTGGCTTGGTGGTGCTTGTCGCTCTGTGCGTAGCCGCGTGGAAGGTTCAAGCGTGGATCGTCAAGTTCTTGCGCAAGAGAGAAGGATCTACATCCTTGACCTTGTTCCGTGTCGACGTGGTGCCGCATATCGCTGCCGCAGTTTATGGAATTCTAAGGTTGCTTGCATGGATACTAACTTTTTCCCTGATCTACGTGTGGATCACGATTTCCCTTCGCCGGTTTCCTTACACGGAGCCTTGGGGAAAGCAGGCAGGCAGCTATGTGCTGAATTCTCTTCGAGAACTGGGAAGCACCGTCTTGGGCGAGCTGCCCGGGTTGCTGGTAGTCGTCCTGATCTTTATTGTGACACGCTGGATTGTTCGCATGGGTAACGTGCTGTTCGAGCAAGTGGCGACGGGGAGAATTTCCGTTACTTGGATGGATGCAGACGTGGCGCACGCCACCAAGCGCATCTTCTCTGCCATCGTTTGGATCTTCGCGATTATTGTAGCCTATCCCTACATACCTGGATCGAAGACAGACGCATTCAAAGGTCTCAGCGTCTTTTTGGGCCTCGTGATTTCTCTCGGCTCGACAGGAATCATCAACCAGATCATGAGTGGATTGTTTGTGGTGTATTCCAGGACGCTAAAGACAGGCGAATGGGTGAAGGTTAATGAGACGGAAGGGAAAGTCTTGGACGTAGGACTGCTGGCCGCCAAGATCCGTACGATCGAAGGGCAAGAAGTGACCATCCCAAATTCCGTACTGGTGGGCACCTCCACACGGAATTATACGAGACTCGGTCACCCCGACGGCATGTCAGTCAGTTCCACTGTAACGATCGGCTATGATGCTCCTTGGCGGCAAGTACACGCGCTTTTGGAATTGGCTGCAGATCGCACGCCGAATATCAGCAAGGCGCCCAAGCCGTCTGTAGTTCAGAAACAACTTTCCGACTTCTATGTTGAATACACACTCATCGCGCGACTGGAGGACGAGAGATTGCGGATCCAAACTGTCTCCAACCTTAATTCCGCCATACAAGATGCCTTCAACGAATTTGGCGTGCAGATCATGTCCCCGCACTACATGATTCAGCCCAACGGCAGTGTCATCGTGCCGCGCGAGAGATGGGATGCCAAACCATCACCACCTCTCCCCCGTATCTCTCGCAAAGCGGACGACCCGAGCAGTTCTGATAGGTGAAGTGCATAGCCCTGTAACCTCTCGTTGATAACTGCGTCACGGCAGTAGTTCGCGGTTGAGGTTGCGTATCAGATGCATCAGCGCTGCGTGCAGAACGGCGCGAATGGGACCAATCGAAGGAATCTGCCGGAGCAATGTCACTGTGGAGTGCTTGCGGCCTTCCACAAGCAGTTCTCGCCGGGTCTCCTGACGTAAAACAACTAACGCGTTGACCTGCAGATAATAGAATTCAGCACGACGGTGGACGCCGACTTCGCTCAGTTTTACGAGCCATTCCTGCCGGTAACGAGGCGCATACACCTGTTGGCCGGCACAAGGAATCGCCCAGCTCCGCTAGATCGCTTTTATGCAAGTCATCACCCGCGTCAGATCCCGAGTGATCGCCAGGTGACCGCGCGACAGTTCTTTCAAAGTGCGGAGGTTATGCTCGCCATGGTAAACCGGCTCCAGTTTATTCCCATACAAGAGCTCCGCCAGTTCGCGCATCATTGCGATCATTTCTTGTTCCTAACTTTTCCCAAGCCGGTCTTGCGCGAATCACAAACGATCACTCGTGTGACGTGAGGTTTCCCCAGATCGTGCAGCCGGGCAGCCCATGTTCCTTCTTCCAAGGCTACAGGCAAATTGCCGCGCAGCCCGTCGAGAAGCTGTAGAATCGTTTCCGCTTTGGTTTCCAGAATGGCTCCCATCACCAACCAGCCGGCAGAATCTAAGACGGCCGCAGCGATCGTTGCTTGGGGCACATCCAGCCCAAAATAGTTGGCATCAGTCATGAGAGCGCTCCTCGTTGTAGGTCGAGATGCCGACGATCAAAACCTACTCCATTCGGGCGCCCTTTTATAATGCGTCGACCAGGCATTGAGGTGGTTCGTCAGCGAAAATCTCGCGGCACATGCTGTCCGTCGAATCTTTTATACTCGAACGTGCTGTGAGCGGCGTGAGTGGAAGTAATAAATGAGTGATGGAGGAAAGGCAATGGAGTATCCACAGTTTGGATTAAGTGGGCGAGTGGCATTGGTAACGGGAGCGGCGCGAGGTTTGGGGCGGGCAATTTCGCTGGCCTTGGCGCATGCGGGCGCAGATGTCGCGCTAGGTCTGCGCGATGTAAAGGCGGACTCGGGGTTGGCTTCAGAGATACGAACAATGGGGAGAAAAGCACTTCCGATTCAGATGGATATGCGCAGTAAGGAGCAGATTTTCAGCGCCGTCGGCGAAACTGCTAAAGAGTTCGGTCGGATCGACATCCTGGTGAACAATGCTGGCATCGCCCCAGAGAATCCAGCCGAGAATGTCCGCGAGGTAGACTTTGACGAGACATTGGCAGTGAACTTGAAAGGCACATTTTTTGCTAGCCAGGCTGCAGGTCGACTGATGATTCAGCAGAAGAGCGGCACGATTATCAACATGAGCTCTCAGGCAGGTTTTGTGGCGTTGCCAACGGAATCCATTTATTGCATGACCAAGGCGGCAATCGCTCATCTAACTAAATGTTTGGCCGTTGAATGGGGCAAGCACGGAATCACCGTGAACGCCGTGGCACCCACATTCATCCACACGCCCGGCACGGAGAGTGCACTCTCTGATCCCGCATTTCGAGCCGACACCGTAGAACGCATCGCCGCGCTACACCGTATCGGTGAGCCGATGGAAGTGGCAGGCGCGGTCGTGTTCTTAGCCTCCCCCGCTGCGTCGCTGATCACCGGCGAGACCATTCTGATTGATGGTGGGTGGACCGCCCGGTGAGCGCTTCACGCGCACGCCTCCTGCCGTGAGCGCGCACGCACTTCTCCGGTTTGCGTTTACCAGACTTACGCGACGGGAATTACCTTACGAGGCTCGTCTAAGGTCGTAATCCTGGCACTTACGACGATCACTTCAGGCAAACAGCTCGGACCATTTGAGATTGTAGGCCCACGGCGGTCGCGCAGCGGTTCGGAACAAGCAAACCCACTGACAAAACCTCAACGACAACTTTATTTATTTATAGCAATGTGGGAAACTCGCTGCACTTGACGGAGTCCCTTACTAGTGCGGACTCACGCGATTTCGGTTGAGGGACACATTGTTTGGGTCACGTTGTACTGGAATGACCCGAAGCGAGGAAAGCTATGAGTTCACCAGTTATGCAGCCAGAGCAAGTGCTGGGGGCGCTTCCACCACTGAAACTGTTTATTGGAGGAAAGTGGGTGGACAGCGATTCGAGAGAGAAGATTGATGTGGTGAGCCCCGGCACGGGCAGGCTACTGGCTAAGATTCCGCACGCAAGCGCGACGGACGTCGGGCGCGCAGTGAGTTCCGCGCGAGGGGCGTGGGATGGTTGGAGAATGACGGCGCCCTTTGAGAGAGCAGCGGCTTGCCACCGGATCGCGGATCGCATCCTGGAGCGGAAGGAACAGATCGCAACGATTATTTCCCTGGAGCAAGGCAAACCCTACTATGCCGAGGCGCTACCGGAGGTCGAGGAGACAGCTGAGAATTTCCGAATTGCGGCGGAAGATGTGAAGCGGCTGGAAACCCCGATTATCCCGGCAAGGGACCCGAACAAACGGCTGTTCACATTTAAGGTGGCGATTGGAACGTGGGGCATCATCACGCCGTGGAATTTCCCGACAGTGATTCCGTCAGAGTATTTCGGTCCCGGGCTGGCGGCGGGCAACACCATCATCTTCAAGCCGGCGGAACAGACACCGCTTGCAGCTTACTTTCTGACGCAATGCATTGCGGAGGCGGATGTTCCAGCAGGTGTGTTCAACCTGATCACGGGGGATGGGCCGACGACAGGAGACGCGTTGGTTGCGCATCCCGGGATTGACGCAATTGGATTGACGGGCGAAACCACCACCGGCGACACGATTCAGAGGAGAGCGGGAGTAAAGAAACTGCTGATGGAGCTTGGCGGAAATGGGCCGCAGATTGTGCTGGAAGACGCAGACCTGACCCGGGCGGCGCGGGCCGCGGCGTTTGGCGCGTATTTCAACGCGGGGCAAGTTTGTTGCGCGACGGAACGAGTGTTGGTTGACCCGCGCGTGCACAATGATTTTCTTGAGTTGGTGGTTCAGGAGGCAAGGAACATTCGCTTGGGTGATCCGTTGCTTCCTGGGGTGACCATGGGCCCGATGAATAATGTTCCGGTGCTGGAAAAGACGGAGCGGCATCTGGCGGACGCTGTGCAAAAGGGTGCCCGAGTTGTAATAGGCGGGAAACGGGCCGCAAATCAGGGGAGCCGCATGTACTTCGAGCCGACAGTGGTCGATCAGGTGAGCACGAGCATGCTGCTGAATAATGAAGAGACCTTTGGGCCGGTGGTGCCGGTGATCGAAGTGGGCGGCTACGACGAAGCAATCGCGCTGGCGAACGGGACGGGGTATGGGCTGCAGATGGCAGTGTTCACGCGGGACATTGACAAGGCGTTTTATTTTGCCGAGCGACTGCGGAGCGGCAATGTGGTGATCAACGACACGACGGATTACTGGGAAGCCCACGAGCCGTTTGGCGGGGGTGGCGGCACGAGGAGCGGGTACGGGCGGCTGGGCGGACGATTCACCTTCGAGGACATGACCCATCTGAAGACGGTGGCACTGCACATCAATCCATTGAAATAAAAGGGTATGGGCCGGGCTGGGAGTAGCACCGGCGCGCGAGTTAGCGTTCAGTGAAAGAGAGAATCACGTGAAATTTACAGTGCTAGGTGCGGGGATGATGGGCTGCGCGACGGTATACGACCTGACGCAGTCGAAAGACGTGAAGGAGATCGTTGTCGGGGACTACGATCTGGAGCGGGCAAAGGAGGCTGCGCGCAAATTTGGTGGGGGCAAAGCCAAAGCGGTGTGTGTAGATGTGCGAAAGACCGGTGCGTTGGTCAGCTACCTGAGGGGAACGGAAGCGGTGCTCAATTGCACGCAATATTATTGGAATCTGGCGGTGATGCTGGCGGCGCTTCAGGCACGGGTGCACTACCTTGACTTGGGCGGGCTATTCTATACGACGCGGAAACAACTGAAGCTCGACAAGAAGTTCAAGAAAATCGGTAAACTGGCGATTCTGGGGATTGGGAGTGCGCCGGGGATTGCCAACGTCATGGCACGTTACCTGGCGGACCAGCTCGACCGGGTGGACTTTGCGGGCGTATATAATGGCAGTCGGGATTTTCAGACCTACCCGGACGCGCTGTCGTTCGGATTTTCCATTGCCACCATTCTTGACGAGTTGACGATTGCGCCGATGGCTTTTACTAAAGGGCGCTTTGCGCAACAGGACAATTTTTCCGGGGCGGAAGAGATGACCTTCCCGAAGCCAATCGGGAAACTGGTGATGCGGCATTCGATCCATTCCGAGGTGGCCACGCTGCCAATGAGTTTCAAGGCGAAAGGAATTCGAGAAGCATCATTCAAGATTAACTACGATCTGCAATTGATCGAAGTAGTGCGGTTGCTGGGCGGCATTGGGTTGCTGGAACAAAAGCCCATTCGGATTCAAGAGAAAGAGATCGCACCTCGGGCGTTTCTGGAGCAGATTCTGAAGTCGCGGCCGCCCTCCGGCAAGTCTCCCAAAGATGTGGAGACCATCCGCGTGGTAGTACGCGGAAAGAAGGGACGGCGCGCGCAGACGCTGTCGCTCGACGCAACAACGCGGTACACGACCAAGCCGAATTTCAGCGCCGTGGCGCGGGACACGGGCTTTCCGATTTCGGTTGCCGCACAAATGATCGCCCGGGGGAACATCCGAGTGACGGGGGTCCATCCTCCCGAGACAGCGATCCCGCCGAGGGAATTTTTATCCGAGATGAATCGCCGCGGAATCCGCATCAGCGGATCCACGTGGCGTTAGCTAAGACGCAAGAAGCGCGCTGGCGATAAGAGCGAGCGCGATGCCGATTCCCTGCCGCGTCGTTAATCTTTCATGAAGGAAGACGATGCTGATGAGAATGGTGACCATGGGATAGAGGGCGGAAAGTGTGACGACGGTGGAGGTGCTTCCCTTTTCGAGGGCCGCGAAAAACGTGAGAAATCCGATAAACGCAAAAAAGCCGCCCAATGCCGCCCAGCTGAATCCGGGAAAATTCCACTCTATTTTGAACTTTTCGGCAACGAGGACGACGACCGAGAAGGCCAGCACGCCGGCAGTTTGAAAAAGAAGTGCCTGGCGAGGCTTGGCATAATTTGAAGCCAACTTACTGAAAACTCCCCACAAACCCCAAGTCAGGACGGTCAGAATTGCGTACAAATACCAAACTTTCAACGTACCCCCCTAGAGAAATGAATGAACCAGCAGCCATATTGTAATGGCAGACGGTTGAAATATCTAAGGACCGGCCCGCGGGAATTCCTGATTGGCCTGCATTTGGGTGACAAGATGGCCATTTCAAGGTTGGCAAAAGTGCACAACAGATTCTCAACTGATTATTCTTGAAGCTATACGTTAGCGGAGGAGACCATGCATCGCGAGGACCAGCTCATCCCCGAATTGATCCTGCATAACGGATTCGCCGCGCTGGATATCTACCAGAGTGTTTTGGCGCAGAAGAAGTACACCGAATGATCAAGCCGGGCAGCACGAAGCTCATGCACGGCGACTTGACTTTGGACGGAGACAAGTTCTTCGTCCGCGATGAGTTTCTCGCGAGCGAAGATGGAACTTGCAAGTCACCAGCGACGCTCGGTGGAACGGGAGCGCGCATCACCCTCCTGGTCAACGACGCCGATGGGGTTGTCGCTCTATTTCGCGCATTTTAGCGGCCCAATTGTAAATACCCAGTGCGCCGGGTTCGGGTTGCACTGGATGACTGTGCAAAAATCTTCGACCTGATTTGCGCTCCGCTACCAACTTCCCCACCTGTTCGAAAGGCCAGCGTGACCGATTGGAGTAGTACCGTCCCGCAGCGGTTCTTGGCGGCGTCTGCGCTATGGCCAACTGAGTGTGAGGCCAGGTCCAGCAGCCTCCTCTATGCCAGTTATTTTCAACGAAGGAGCACACATGACGAAACCGCGTTTTTTTGTCGCAATCCTGCTTTTCGGTGTTGCGATCTCTTTGACGGTGGGTGTGCCACGGGCCGCGGCGCAAGGACCCGCGGGCGTGGGCGCGTCAGCTGCCGCGCAGGATAGTTCACGTTCCCTTAATCCGATCAAGTGGGTCAAGAAAGATTCCAGGAATTCCAGCGATGAGCCAGGAAGCAGAGGCGAGGTAGAGAAGAAACTCACCCCCAGTCTGCACGCCCAGGGGGTGTTGGCTGCTAACGCTACCGCTACCGACGCGTGTGCGCCATTCACGGCATTGGATGATTGCCTTGCTGCCCTTCACGCCAGCCACAATCTCGGAGTGGATTTCAATTGCCTCCGCGCCGACGTGACTGGTGTGCACACCAGCGCGGATATGTCCGGCTGCAAAGTCGCTGACGGCGAGAAAGCTCAGGGCCTGAATAAGGCCATCCATCAGCTGAAGCCGGATGCCAACGCCAAGCAAGCCACGAAAGACGCGGAGCAGCAGGCCAAGAATGATCTGAAGGGAATCGGCGGATAGCTCCGCATTCGGTAAATTTCTGTTCATTTCTTTTGCCATCGCGATTTCTGCATTGCCTAACTGGCTAATTACATTCAAATGACTTTGTAGCCCAAAACGGTGTCATCCAAAATGGGGCGAGATTCCTAATCTCAAAGAGGAAAGCCAGCCAATGTGCGCCAACTCATCATGCCAGGTTCTATCTTTTTGGAGTCGTCTACTTCATTGGCTTGCGCCTCACTCTATGGACGCTTGACAGCAAGACCCCCGTTTGGGGTGCTTGTTTTGGAGAACTTCTTCCTATATTTCGCGTTTGCTGCCGACGCGTTCTTTATCTTTCTCGTCCTGCATTCCGTTCAGTGGTTTGTGTCTAGCCGATTGCGAGCGTATGCATTTCGTCTGAACAGCTCGCACCTCGCATAGAAAAATAATGTCGCTGATTAGTTCTGACCGCCCGCACCCGGTGCTCGGTTGCTGGGCAGTATGGCCCAGCGGTTTGAGGTCCTTCTGCCAGCGGTTTTCATCGCCTGTTCGCAACCAAGCCGGTCTGTTCCGAAATCAGCAAAGCTGAGGTGTGAGGGATTCAGGTGCCGTTTGCCGGTTTTTGAGGCAAGCGAAAAAGAAGGATTGGCTAGAATTTGAAGGTATTAAACTGAAAAACGCTGTGGCAGTTGGCAACGTCCGCACACGAACTCATTGTCTGATGACCAAGCATTAGAGAACTCGCTGGCGATAAATCCTATGTCTGTTGAAAAAGCCGGGTGTTCCGAACAAGGCCAAAAATGGCAATTGAAAATGTCGAAGAGACCCAAGGAACGGCCAACTGTTGCGCCACCGCAACCACAGAAAATCCGCACCGTTCTCATTCGCGCATCCGGTGGTCGATCCATTCGCTTGTCAGAATCGCATTAACCAAACAGTCGCCGCATCAGAAGTACTTGCGTAGATCCATCCCGTTATACATGCTTGCCACCTGGTCGCCGTAGCCGTTGAACATTAGCGTAGGCCGCCTGAAATACTCACCCAACCGCCGCTCGTTCGCCTGACTCGAGCGGGGACCATCCACGTTTGGGTTTACGTTGGAATAAAAACCGTACTCCTGCAGATTACCCGTGCTCCAGGTCGTTGGGGGTTGTTCCTCCACGAAGCAAATCCGCACGATCGATTTGATGCTCTTGAATCCGTACTTCCAGGGAACCACCAGGCGCACCGGCGCGCCATCCTGATTGGGAAGTTTCTCACCGTACATCCCCACGCACAGAAGCGTCAGCGGGTGCATGGCCTCATCGATCCGCAAGCCTTCCACGTACGGCAACACTATACCGGAGTGTTTCGCTTCCGGCATTTGCCGAGGGTCGTAGTAGCTTTGGAATGCCACATAGCGCGCCTTCGGAGTGGGCTCCACTAGCTTAGCCAAGACGCCAAAGGAGTAGCCGATCCAAGGCACCACCATGCACCATGTGTCGACGCACCGAAACCGGTAGACCCGCTCCTCAAGTGGCGCCAGCTTCATGATTTCGTCCATCGCGAATGTTCGGGGCTTCCTCACTTCGCCTTCGACGGCCAAACTCCATGGCGATGTCTGAAAATTCTTGGCCTTTTCGGAGGGATCTTTCTTTCCGGTACCGAATTCGTAAAAGATGTTGTAGGTCGTCACATTTTCGTAGGACGTTTGCTTCTCGCCAGTGCTGTAAGGCCATTTGACCACCCCATCCAGCTTGGGAGAGACCGAGCCAGTTCCGGAACCTGGTAGAAGGGGCGGGAGTCTCTTCCAACCCGTTAGAGCTCCGCTGGTTGCCAGCAGTCCCCGTAGGAAGCTACGACGGTCGGTGTATACGCTGTTCGGCGTTACCTCCGCATAAGTCAAATCAGGCGCCCGTTTCAAGAGCATCTACAGCCTCCAGGGTCGGCTCCTTATTTCGAACCGGCAACCAGTCGGTTCCTATCTTAAATACTCATACACAAATACGCGAGAAAGTATGTCGCTTCGCGCACGGCACGTAATTGCATTCGACGATCGTCCCTCGCTTCAGAAGTATCTGCGCATATCGATCCCGTAGTTCTTCCCGGGAACCACCACGCGCATCGGCGCCTCGTCCTGATTGGGAAACGTCTGGCCGTACATCCCTACGCAGAGAAGCCCTCGCAGGTGCATCGCGGCACCGCGCCGCCAACGCTGCCGAACCTCCACTTTCATCGGCCCCACGGGCAGTTTCTGGACGGGATACACCTGCTACAGGGTCTTCAGGTATTCAATCAAATCGTTCAACTGCTCCTTGCTCATGTCCGAGGTCACCCCGTGCTTGTCGCTCGCGTTGTACTTTGTCCAGATCTCCTCGAGCGACAACGCCTCGCCGTTGTGCAAATACGGTGGCCGCTCGTAAACGCGGTCAAGCTGGGGAATATCAAAGCGGCCTGACGTGTCGTACTTCGAAGCGGTCCCAACGTCGGTGCTGATTTTAGCCGTGTAGTGGGTCTCAGGAGTGTGGCAAGTGTCGCAATTCTTTTGGAAGAAAATCTCCTTACCCCGCTCCTGAATTGGCGTGAGCTGGCCATCCGTGGCAAGGCGCCGATTTGCAGGGAGCGGGATGGACTTTATGAATCCCACCAAATCTTCCAATTGGTCGTGCTGGAAACCCTCGGATTGAAAAAGGAATTTCGCGATCCGCAGTCCGCATTGAGTCTCAAGATCAGGATTGTGGCCGTTCCACTTGAATGGTGCCGTCTCGGCGATGCCCCTTAGCGTGCGATTCAACACCCGGTCGCGTCCCAGCTGCGGTGTTTCAAGATTCCACGCGAGGCCGTCGATGTGGTTGTCAGGATGGCACGTTGCACAGGCAAATTGCCCCTGGAAACTGTAGTGCGCGTTGTGGAACAGCTGTTCTCCATGCCGCAGAGCCGTAATCCCCCTTGGGCCGCCCAGGTCAATCATGGCTATCACCTGAAGACGCTGCATGTCCACGACTGTCAAGCTGTCATCCAACCGATTGGCGATGTAAGCGAGACGCCCGTCCGGCGAAACCACGACCGCCTCGGGATTCGAACCGGTGGGCAGACGGCGTACAACAAACTCTCGCGCCGAATCCAACCGGTTCGGGAGGTCTTCCTTCCGGGCGTGGCGCAACAGCCGTCGCAGCTTGGAGGTGTCGATGATCGAAACGACATTGGCCTCCGAGGAAGTCACCAGCGCATATTGCCCGTCGAGAGTAAAGGCAGCCCCGTTTGTGCCCGCGTAGTAGCAATCAATGTCATCGAGGAGGACCTGCGTGACCTCAGTGTTTCCTCGCTGCATCTGATCATGTGTACCGGACGGGATGATCGCCATGCCGTGCGTGACCATCCATCCCTGACTCACGCGTATGAGCGGGCCCAGATTTTTCGGCCTCATGAACGGAACAAGAAGATAGCCGCTAACTCCTGTAGGTGCCTCCGCAATGTGTCGGAGCTCGACAACGCCCGGGATGAGTATTCGCTTTGCGGTGACTTGCTTCTCGGTGTCAATCACCGTCAACTCGGACACGGGCGGTTCATCCGGGGGAGCTACGTGCGGAAGCAGATTCGACACGTACACGGACCGGCCGTCGCGGGATAGCGCAACCTGGTGAGGCGAGCGCCAAGCCGCCAGCCGCTTGATTTCCACTCCTCGAGAAAGATCTACCAGCGAGACATCGTTTCCAATGCTGTTCGCGACATACAGAACCTTACCCCATCGGTCGGTTGTCAGTCCGACAGGACCCCACCCTACCGGAAGTGTGCGGCGGACCGAATAGGTTCTTGCGTCAATCTCACTGACTGTGTCGCTCCACGAGTTCGAAACGTAGAGTGTCTCGCCGTCGGGTGAGACAGCCACGTCTTGTGGTCTGTGCCCGACCATTGCTCTGCCGATGACGCGCCGTGTCCGCAGATCGACGGCAAGCACGGAATCGTCATCCTCGCAGACAACGTATAGCTTCGAACCGTCAGGCGAGAATCTCAGCTCTATAGGTGTGCGGTAGTTCTCCGGCACAGCCGTGGACGGCTGGACTCCAGGCGGCGCAGCAGCGCTTCGGGAGGCCACCAGTACACCGACAAATGCAGCGGCTACAAGTAGTCCACAGAGAATTGTATTTGTCTCGGGTCGTCGTCCTCTGGGAACTAAATGTGCTCGAAAGCCATCGCGGTCACCCATCGCATCCACCACCTGAGGATTCTCGCTTTGCTCGCCAGCCGGCGCATTGTGGTACGCTTCGCTCCTAAGCGCGGGATTTGTCAGGAAATCGGACACCGCTCCTGCCGGTCACTTCTTCAGCGAACGGATGAACGCAACCATGTCCTTCACCTGATCCGCCGTCATGGTCTTGTAGGCGGGCATCTTCGGCGGTTTGCCATTCGTGATCACGCCTCCCAGGTCGGCATCACTCTTCTTCTGGACATCGGCGGAAGTGAGGTCAGGAGTCTTCATTGATTCTTTGCCCTTGCCATCCGCTCCGTGGCACATGGCACACTTGGCTTTGAACGTGGCTGCGGCATCGGCGACATCGGCCTTCGCGGGCAAGCTGAACAGGCAGGTACTTGCCAACAGCGTCGCGGCCAACGTCATCGCTCCGAGGTTCTTCGTCGTTGTCTGCATTTTTCTCTCCCTGATTAGATTTCGGCGAGGACCGACTCTGCTTCCCCTCCGTATTTCAAAACCCGATCGCGGAGTAAGCAAATTTAATGACGCAACTCAGCTGTCTCCGCTTTGCTCGAATTACTTTCAATTTGTTGAATGTATAGGCGCAGTCCCAGCAAGACGGCGAGAATAATCCCCACAGATAATCCCAGGCCTCTTCGGCGACGGTCGCGTTCAGCCAGCGCCGCTTGGCCCTCGGCTTGCGTCTTTGCGGCAATCTTGAGACCTGCCTGTATGTCTTGTTCAACGAGGTCGGTTTTGAAACTATGGATGGTGACGCGAGCCTTGGTAAGAGAATCTCGGGCCTGATCCTGCTCTGTCCGAGCCTCACTCACTTCCATACCTGAGGATTCGGCAACACCCAGTACTCGATCTGCCGCTTTGACGACACCATCCAATTGCGTCAAGTCCTGCAGCATTTTCGCCCGGGCCTGATCGCAGATGTCACCAGATTTATGGCAGCGCATGCAGACACCCTCGGGGCCCGTGCCAAGTTTCGCGTCTGTGGGAAGGATTACGCCATGATTGCTGTGACACACCACACATCCCGGAAGACCGGCGGATTGGAACGCGAGCTTGTGCGTGCTCTTGTCATACATCTGCGCCTGAAAGACGTGACAGTTCGCGCATACATTCCTTACAGAGTCTATTCCTGGCGGAGCAGCGCCGTGATTTCCGTGACAAGTCGGACACGTCGGCGCGCTTAGATCTCCACGAACTGTCATCGCTTCGTGGTGCACGCTCCGGTTGTAGTTGGCGAATTGGTCCGTAGGGATGCCATATCCCTGCATGTATTTGGCGTCGGAGTGACACCGAGAACAGGTCTCGGCCACGTTCAGTGGGCTAATTTTGGAGCGCGGGTCGCTCGCCGCGCGCAGGTCGTGCACCCCATGGCAGTCGGTGCAAACGGCAACCTTGGTGTCTCCATTCACCAGCCGTTTGCCGTGCACGCTGGTCTTATACTGGCTCAACTGGTCGGTACGCAACGAGGGGTTGTATTTGCGCATGAACGCGCCGTTGGAGTGGCAATGGCCGCAGAGTTCGGGAATCTGGTTGCGCTGAATCTTGCCACGAAAACCGGCAGCTTTACTCATGGCGTCCATATCTGCCTTCGTAGGGTCACCGCCGTGACAACTGGCGCAGGTCAGCCCTTTTTGAGCATGGATGTCTTGAGAGAACTGCGCTTGTGTCACCTGCAGCGGCGGATCCAAGCCGGCGTGGCAATCCTGACAGGTACTCGGCGCCTGTGCGCGGGCCCCGGCGGCACAAACGCACACCGTCGTTACCATCAGGGTTAGCCACCGTGCAAAACCGTTACTTAGCCATGTATCCATAGATGGTCATCGCGATGATATAGCTCAGAGCGAATACTCCGGTGCCGAGAACAAGTCTCCGTCCGCGCTTGCCACCAGACTGGTCGAAGAATGGCAACAGCAGCCATACAATTCCCGCCACACCAAAAACCAAAATGCCTAAGACGTCACCGTCGGCAACCCACACCTTTGCCGGAATTTTCTTGAGCGTCTGGAACATGAACATGAAATACCATTCAGGTCGGATTCCGGCTGGCGCGGGTGCAAAGGGATCAGCTTTCGCGCCAAGTTCCCAAGGGAGAATCGCCGCCAGCGCGCCTAGTACTCCCAAAGCGATGTACCAGGCCATCAATTCGCGCAAAAAGAAGTTTGGGAAAAACTTCATCTGCCGCGCTTCACCAGGCGAGGTCTTCCAGCGCGCCTCCACGGTCGGCGGGACGCTCATGCCAAAGTACTGGACCAATGCGATGTGCGTGAGCAGCAGGAGGATTGTCAATCCGGGCAAGAGTGCAACGTGAAATCCGAAGAAGCGAGTGAGCGTGGCGCCCGTTACGTCTTCTCCGCCGCGCAGGAAGACCTTCAGGCCGTGGCCGATCAGGGGTACCTGACCGGTGATTTCCGTTCCGACCTTGGTGGCGAAAAATGCCAGCGTGTTCCATGGGAGGAGGTAACCGCTGAAACCAAATCCCATGGCCAGAAACAGCAACACCATACCGGTGATCCACGTCAGCTCCCGCGGCTTGCGGTAGGCCCCCAGGAATAACACGCTGAACATGTGACAGAAGGCGGTAAAGATCATGAGGTTGGCGGCCCAAGAATGTATGGAACGCACCAACCAACCGAACTGCACCCGGGTCATAATGTACTGCACGCTCTCGAAAGCCTCGCTCGAACTGGGCCGATAATAAAGGAGCAGGAGAATGCCGGTGCAGACCTGGATGCCAAAGAGAAAGAGCGTGATGCCGCCGAGGAAATACCAGTAAGACAAGTCGTGAGCGGGGACGGTCTTCTTGCGCAAAGGAGCGGTGAGGTTGGCCCAGTTAAACCGTTCATCGATCCAATTCCGTAGGGTGGCAAACAAGGTTATGCCTCCCGCTTCAGGGAGACCACTACATCGTCTCCCCGCAAGTGGACCTCATAGACCTCGAGTGGCCGGGGCGGTGGACCCGAGACGTTGCGACCATTCAGATCGTAAAGACCATTGTGACAGGCACACCAAATTTCTTGCAGGTCACCGCGGTATTGCACGATACAACCCAAATGCGTACAGGTGGCAGAAAGTGCGCGATAGCTCCCGTCGCCGTTTCTGATCAGCAGGCCCGGACGACTGCCAAAACGAAAAATCTTGGCAGAGTTCGGCTTAAGTTCGCCGATCTTGCCGGCGGTTACTTGATCGCCTCCAAGTTCCGCCACCGACGGGGGCACAAGGTAGCGAAGCACGGGATAAATGAAAGACGCGAAAGAACCGACGAGGCCGCCGCCAAGAAGGATTTCGATCATTCGCCGGCGGGCCGATTTGGGCGGGGGATTGGGATCAGCGACCATGGGCGGAACTCCGTAGAGAAGAAGCGGCGGAGGACTGCGTGGCCAACAATACCATTGTCATGGAACACTCTCGTAAGAATTTATGCAGAATGCTTTTCCACCGTGCGCTGCATTTCCCGCAGCCACATCGCCTGGAACAGTTGCAGGCGGTGGCCAATGACAACTGCTAGATTCAAAGTAATCTTGTACCCTACGGTAGGGTTCGAGGCGAAATGCTTGCGCAACTCCTCCCGGGGCAATGCAATAACTTCCGTTTCAAAGGGAGCTGTGGCGGCAAGCGTGAACTTATGGGGCGGGATTAGGGCTGACCAGCCCACCGTCTGACCCGCGGTTCGCTCTTCCACGACCACATCCTCTTCTCTCCCTCGAACTTGCATGGGAAGTGTAAGCCTGATTTGTCCGCGCTCGATCAAAAAAAGACGCTCGGCCGGGTCTCCCAACTGGAATAAGGAAGCCCCGCTGGGTACAGTGAGCCTGCTTCCGAAGGCCAGAATTCGTTGAGCTTCGTCGACAGTGAGGTCTTTAAACAGTTCCGATTGGTCGGGGGCCATGAAGGGGTTCTCAGTTTACGAATACCGACGTCGTCTTCGTATGCAACTGGGCATGTGAAGGGGACTCGAGGAACGACTGCGCGGCAGCCTGCTCCAATCGGACGTGATTTTCTATCTGTGCGAGGAGGACCGCTGTTGGCACATGTGCTCCCTGACGATTGGGAGGCGCGACTCTGTCAGCAAAGAATCGACCAGCAGCCACCGGTTGAACAGGGCGCAGCTCAGGTTTGGCAGGCGAAGATGACCTTTCAGGACGCGTCGCCGCGCCAAACGCGAGAGCTGTAACAGCAAGCCCAAACATACTCATGCACAATGCCATCAAGAGCATTTCCATGATCGAGTACCTCCCTCGGCAGCTTATGGGCACGTTCTTTACCAGATTGAGCTAGCGCTAAGTTCTTTCATTTCAGATGAGCTAAGAGCGCAATGGCAGGCGAGCTGACAATTTGTCAGGACACATCTGACAATTCGTCAGTCATTGACGCGTCAAAGCGTCGTGTGCCATGCTGACCTCCAATTGGTACCCCACAGCATGAAGCTGCGTTCCGCCAGCATGACAGTCGTCCTTGCCCTAGGAATTACGGTGGCGGTGGTCATTGCCTGCACCGCGGCGTCTTACATTTATTCGGTGCACCACTTCCAGAGCCTTTTGGAAGCCGCACGCCATACGGCTCTTGCCGAAGGCGACCTGATCCGCGTCGCGCTCGAGCATCAGATGTTGGAAAACGACCGCACTCTGATTGCTAAGATGATCGAAAGTTTTGGTAGGCAAGAAGGTGTTGAGCAACTCATTCTGTTGGACCGGAATGGCGTAGTACGATATTCGAGCAAGCCCGGAACGTCTGGGGACAATTTTCGGATCGACTCTCCCACTTGTCAGGTCTGCCATCGTGATCCGCCGGACCGCCGGGGCTCCAGCCGCGTGATCGAGACTCGAGGTGGCGAGGTCCTTCGAACTGTGGTGCCGATTCGCAATCGCGAACAGTGTCACAGGTGCCACGACCCGCAGCAGAAAATTAATGGCATCCTCATTCTGGATTACAACGCCGGAGAAGTCCGAGCCGCAATGACCCGAGACCTACGCTGGATGGTGGTTGGCGCCGGTGCGTTGACCTTCGTTATCGCAGGAACCATCTTGCTGCTGATCCAGTTCTCCGTCCTGCGCCGCCTTAACCGTTTCGAAACCACTGCACGCTTGATTTCCCAGGGCGACCTGGAACGCCGCGTTCCGTCAGAAGGTTCGGACACACTGGCGTGGCTGGGCCGCGAGTTCAACGCCATGGCTGACTCCGTTGCTGGTCTGGTGGGCGAAGTTCGCACCCAGCGGGAACGCCTCGAGACCGTCATCAACAGCATCGATGACGGAATTGTTGTTCTTGACGTCGAACGAAGAATCATTGCGGCCAACGATGCCTTCCTGCAGCGCACCGGTAGCAACCGTGATCAGGTGCTGGGGTGCTGTTGTCTGGAAGTCGGCTCGGGCCCGTGTACCGTCGGCGATTGCCCCACGCTCGCTTGTTTGAAATCGGGTGCGCGCCAGGTGCGTATGTGCGAACGCAGGACCAGCAATGGCACCCCGGCATGGGAAGAGATTCACGCTTCGCCGATCCTCGACGTGTCTGGTTGCCTGACCCAGGTAGTGGAGGTCTGGCGCGACATCTCTGAGCGCCGGGCCGCAGAAGCGAACCTTGCCGAATCGCATCGCTTGGCCTCGCTTGGAGTGATGGCATCAGGGTTTTCGCATGAGTTGAATACGCCGCTGGCAACCGTGCTGATGTGCGTCGAGGGAATCCTCCGCGAAACTCCCGCTGGGGAAAACGGGAACCCGGAGGTAGACCCGGCTAAAATCCGGGACAGTGCCACCATCGCCCGGGAACAGATCTTGCGTTGTCGTGGTATTACCCAACACTTCTTGAGATTGTCGCGGGGCCAGCGGTCCTCCGGGGATATGGTGGAACTCGATGCAACCATCGCAGCGGTGCAGAGGCTTATCGAACCCACGGCCTCCGCTCACTCGCTGAAGGTCGAGGTACACCCGTTCCCGCCAGCATTGCGCGTCCGCGCCAATGAGGCAGAATTACAAAACCTTCTGGTCAATCTGATTCTCAACGCCATTCAGGCCTCGAAGCCCGGGAGCAAAGTGGTCGTCGAGGCAACGGGAGGCGACACTGCGTGCGTGCGCATCTCCGACAAGGGGTGCGGAATTCCTCCAGAATACCTGAAAAAGATTTTTGAGCCCTTCTTCAGCCTCCGTTCGGGCGGCACCGGACTCGGCCTTTTCCTGTCGTTGAACGCCGTCCGCAGTTGGGGCGGTGACATCCGCGTCGAGAGCACTCCCGGAATTGGGTCTACCTTCGAGGTCGTGCTCCCGGCGATCCAAACTGGTCTGCCGCAAGGAGCCGGACAATGAAGCCGGCTTCCATCCTGCTTGTCGATGACGACGCTACCTTTAGGCAGGTGATGGCCAACGAACTGAAGCGTCTCGGCTATCGAATCGAGGCGGTGGGAACTGGCGAGGAGGCCATTCGTCAGATTGTCACGATAGAACCCGATGTTGTCCTGCTTGACCTACGCTTACCCGGCATGAACGGCCTCGATGTTCTGAAGTCCATACACGCCAGCGCGCCGGCGATCGAAGTCGTCATGTTGACCGGCCACGGGTCCATCGATACGGCAATTGAATCGATCCGCATTGGCGCTTTCGATTACGTTGTGAAGCCTTGCCCGCTCGACGAGCTTCAGCTTCGAATTCAAAGGGCAATCGAGCGACGCTCGCTGCAGCAACGGGCGAATCTTCTCGAGCGCGGCTTGACCCCTCCTGATCTCGGGAGCTCCTTCATCGGCGAAAGCCCGGAATTCCGGCAGCTACTCAAACTGATCGAGCTGGTGGCCCCCAGCGATGGCACCGTGCTCATCACGGGAGAGACCGGCGCGGGGAAAGAACGCGTCGCAAAGCTGATTCATGCGCGTAGCCCTCGCAGATTCCGGCCGTTTGTGGTGGTGGAGTGTGCCACGTTGCAGGAAAACTTGCTCGAGAGCGAACTGTTCGGTCACGAGCGAGGCGCGTTCACCGGTGCGGACCGCGCGAAACCAGGATTATTCGAAGTGGCCAATGGCGGCACGATTTTTCTGGACGAGATCGGCGAGGTTAGCCCTGCGACCCAGATCAAGTTGTTGCGCGTCCTGGATTCATCTACGTTTAGGCATGTCGGTGGGACAGCCGAAATTCGCGTTGATGTACGGATTCTGACTGCGACCAACCGCGATGTTTCCTCCATGGTCCGGCAGGGTCTCTTTCGGGAGGATCTGTTTTATCGCCTTAGCACAATTACCGTGGAAGTTCCTCCGCTGCGCGCTAGAGGCACGGACGTGGAGCTGCTGGCGCAACAGTTTGTGGCCACGCTCAACGAGCGGTTCGGCTCCAGCAAAAGCATCAGTGAGCAGGCTTTCGAGCTCCTTCGGTGCCACAACTGGCCGGGAAACGTGCGCGAACTTCTTCACGTTGTCGAAGCAGCTATGGTGTTATGTGAAGGAACCTGCATTCTCCCAGAGCACCTTCCCGCTGCCTTTCGAAATTCGCGCGTCGAGGTGGCGTCGAGTTTTTCGTCCAACAGTGCTTCGTTGCCGACTCTGGAACAAGCCGAGCGGGAGCTTATTCGGCTGGCGCTCGAAGCCAGTGATGGCCACCGTGGAAACGCGGCCAGAATCCTCGGTATCAGCGAGCGGAATCTTTACCGGAAACTTCACGAGCACGGTCTGCTGTCCTGAACCGGCCGCGATCCGGCGCAGCACGCACCGCGTTGACGGCCTCGAGCAGCCAGAACGAGCCTGAGTTGGCGAGCCGGCAAACTCTTCAGTCTCAGCCAATATGAATACCGCCCCCACCATGACACGATCCGTTACGCCGTATCAAATGGCCGCCTGCAATGGGAATGAGAAACGACAAGTTGACCTGACTGGGGTAAATGAGTCCAGGCCTCCTTGTGAGTGGTTAACTACCATGTCTGCGGGTACAAACAGCCTCCGCCCTGCGAATCTCCTTATCACCCACAATCCGGGATCTTCGCATTCTGAGATAGGACTTGGTAGATCCGCATATTACTCGTTATTCGGCCTGGCGACCGGGCTAACTCTTGATTCGTGGGTATGAGCTAAGACTGGCAAACGGCATTCGAGGAGATCAGAACTCAAGCAGCCGTCGCAGGCATTCGCATGGGACTTCTGGCCCGTGAAGCGAAATCCGTAGCTAGCTGAGAGAATGAACGCCGTGACTCTAATGATCAACTCCCGGAGTTGTACCTTGAGGCCGTACACGGGCTATCCTGCTGATGGGTGCAACCGACCAGCATTGCCGAAGGGCGCTCCGAGTGAGGTAAAGTGGTGACATTGTGATCATCAATCTCGCGCGGCGTGCACATGACCATAACTGGGAGCTGGACCCGATTACGCGGTCTCTGCTTGACACCGATTTTTACAAACTGCTGATGTTACAGTTCATCTGGAAGCAGTTCTCGAAGACACGTGCTTCTTTTTCGTTCATCAATCGCTCCGATGAGGTGCGTCTTGCCGATTTGATCGATGCGGATGAGCTTCGGGAACAATTGGATCAGACAAAGAAATTGCGATTTCATAAGTCGGAACTGATCTGGCTCGCGGGCAATACGTTCTATGGACGGCGCGGTATCTTTGAACCAGCTTTCCTGGAGTGGCTCGAACGCGACTTCCGGCTCTCAGATTACGAATTGTCCATTCAAGACGGGCAGTTCGCCCTCTCCTTTCGCGGCCGGTGGACAGAGACGACGATGTGGGAGATTTATGCGCTTTCGGCCATCAGCGAACTGAAGACACGCGCCAGCCTGAAACGTCTCAGCGAATTTGAACTCGATATTCTCTATGCCCGGGCCAAAACTAAACTCTGGGGAAAAATGGAGCGGTTACTCGGCGTCCCGGGTTTGAAGGTGAGCGACTTTGGAACGCGACGGCGGCACAGCTTCTTGTGGCAGGAGTACGTCGTAAAAGCTATGAGCGACGTCCTCGGCAGCAGTTTTACCGGCACCTCGAATACCTATCTCGCTTATCAACACGACCTGGAAGCCATCGGTACAAACGCGCATGAGTTGCCAATGGCTTTGGCAGCGATGTCCCAGGACGACGAAGAACTGAAGATGGCACAATACCGCTTGTTGGAGCTCTGGCAGCAGACCTATCAGGGTGAGTTACTCATCTTGCTTCCGGACACCTTTGGCACGACCCAGTTTCTGCGCAATGCTCCGGATTGGGTGGCGGACTGGACAGGGCAGCGCGCAGACAGCAAAGATCCTTTCCTTGCGGGCGACGAGTACATTGCGTGGCTTGAACAGAAAGCGTGCGATCCGCGGCAAAAACTATTCATTGCTTCCGATTCCCTCGATGTGGACACGATTCTGGGGTTGCATGCCCATTTTTCCGGGACGATTCGCAACGGTGCTGCTCCTGCCAATTTCAGGCAAGCGAGCGACTTTCTCGATGAGGGGAAATGGATTCCCGAACGGCGCATCCGTTTCAGCGCAGGTTGGGGCACTTTGCTGACTAATGATTTTCGCAACTGCAATCCTCAGGGCGGCGGCGATTTCGATCCGGTCAGTTTGGTGTGCAAGCTCAACGATGCCAATGGCAAGCCGGCAGTAAAACTTTCCGACAACTTTGAGAAAGCGTTGGGCCCCCGCGACGAGATCGAGCGCTATCAGCGGGTGTTCGGTCTCGCTGGCGTTGCTCGTGCACCGATTGTCACGTAGCGGTAGAGGGACTTGCGAAATGGCTTCGGCGGCGCGATCCGGAGCGTGCCGAGGCACACGTCCTGCCGGCAGACACCTATAAGAAACGGAGGCAGTGGAGCGATGCCGAGGCTGAGTACAAGCAAGCCTTGGAATTGAAACCGAACGACGCCGCGGCGCGCCTGGGGTTCGCGAGCTGGTTGCTCTGCCAAGGGCGTTCGGAGGAGGCGCTGACCAGGTCCCGGCGTGCCCGTGATCTGGATGCGCTCGAGGTTACGGGCACTCGTATCGGGTGGATTCTGTTCCACCTCCGACGAAGGTTACAATGAAAAGCCGCTTTCTGCTCGGCACGCTCCGCCAGTTAGTGGTGTGGATGTTCACTTTGTGCATGTTCCGATTTCGCGGCGGCGTTGTGCTGCTGCACCGCGTGATCGGTCTTGGCGTTGTGCTTGTCCTCGTAAATCTGCTTGCTCGCCTTGTCCTGCTGATGATTGACCTGCGCGCGCTCCTGCTGCGTGAGCTTGCCGCCGTTGGCCGCGCGATCGTTGTGCACTTCGTGGTGGATGTTCGCCTCGCGGCTTTCGAGGTGGCTGGTCTCACGGGGAGTCAGTTGCCCCGAGTTCACGCCCTTGGCGATGCGCGCCTGTTGGTTCGCTTCGCGCGTGTTGACCCGGCTCATTGCCGCCGTCGCCGGCTTACCATGATTCTCGGACGCGAAATTCTCGCGATTTGCGCTCGCCCGATGCTCGTGAGAAGCCTGCACCGTCGTCGGCCGAATGTGAGACTCGCGCCCGGCTGACATTTCTCCACGCGTCGGCCGCGCGGCGAGTCCGCCTGGGCCTCCGTTGAAGCTGGTCCGGTTTACCGTCCGGTTGTTTACGATCACAGTCTTGTTAATGTACGTGTTATGAATCACCGTGGTGTTCACGTTCACAACCGCGGTGTTATAGGCGAAGCGTCCACCGCGCCATTCTCCACCCACGAACCCGACGCCGTTGTATCCGAACCCGTAGTTCACGCCGCCATAGAAGCCAATATGCGGACCCCAATACCCGGCATGGAACACGTACACGCCTTCATTCCAGCCCCAATATCCCGGCGTCCATAACACTCCCGCCCGCGGCGGCTCAACCCAGACTCCAGGCACCCAGTAATATCCTTTATGGCCGTACGCCCAATATCCCGGCGTCCACAGATAGCCCTCCACCGGACAAGGCGGCTGCTCGTATACTGGCAGAGCCGGTGGTCCCACGCGCACGGATACTCCCACGGAAACCTGCGCTCGCGAAGCAGCAGGCACCAGAAAAACCAGCAGTGCCAGAATCAAAGTTCGCATCGAGAAAAATCTGCGCATGACGGAATCCTCCCAAAAGAAGTCCCTGAGCTCACATCGCAGCAATTGCTTGGTACCGCCAGGAACTGACATGCCGCAAACGCACCGTTCCCGGCTTCCTCCATGGAAACACTTTTCCAGCTGATTTGTTCGTTCTCGAAGGCCAGTGTTGAGTGAACGTAAGGACAGTGAAGTACAGGGTTCGCCTGGTTTTCTCCACGCGAAGTTGCAGCTGGACCGTCGCTGCCAAGTCCATGTCTCAACCCAGTCCGTAACGCCCTTCCGGGTGGTTTCCCCGATCGAATTTCGTGAAACGAGCGCGCCGCCGCGACGGTGCGCAATGGCCTGCGTTCCCCAAGCCAATGCGATCCCGGTCCTAGTAACCGCGACCTTCCTTTACTGACAACATCGCCAACGAGCCGATAATTCCCGGACAGCTACTCGGAAGTTGGCCGAAGACGGTGTTCGCGGAGATGAGAACTCAAGCGACCTGCGACGACAGCTCGCTTCCTCGAACCGGACCATTGCCTCGGAGTCATAGTTACGACTGTGCGTTTTGTGGCTTGAACTTCGGTGCAATCCCGTCGGTAGCTGCCAACATTCGGATGGCGAACATCAATCCCGTAACGCCCGGGCTGGGTCAATCCGCGTCGCCCGCCAGGCCGGTACGAAACACGCTGCCAACGCTGCGAAAGTCATCACTGCGAAGGCTGCCCCGAATACAAGCGGGTCGTTCGGGCGCACCTTGTACAGGAGGTTTCCAAGCAATCGCGTCAATCCGAGTGCGACCGCGGCGCCAAGAACCGCGCCGCCTGCTGCTAACGCCAAGCCGCGCGATATCACCAGCCGCAACAGATTCGATGCACCCGCGCCAAGCGCCATGCGCAACCCCATCTCGCGCGTGCTCTGTGACACTGCGTATGACATCACGCCGTACAATCCAATGACAGCAAGTAGCAGCGCCAATGCACCTAGAACGCCAACTAAAGTTACGGCCACCATTTGCGGCGATGTCGAGCGATCCACCTGTTCTTGCAGCGTGATCATCTCATACGGGGCAAGATTCGCGTCCAAGGCGTGTACCTGGCGGGCCAGAGCCGTCGCTACCGTTTCCGGACTCAGCGGCGTTCGAATAAACAGCCCTGCCCCAACGGAGAAATTCTGGCGCCGCGGCACATAGAAAAAGGGCTTGGGCGTCTCCCGAACGCTTTCGTACTTAGAATTTTTTGCCACACCGACGACCAACATCCATCGGCCCTTGACCTGAACGCGCTCGCCAATCGGATTCTTGCCGCGCCAATACTGCGCAGCCATCGTTTCGTTCACAATGGATACTAGAGCAGCCCTTTCGTCATCCGCAGGGGTGAATTCGCGGCCGGACACCAAGGGGATCCCCATAGTAGCGAAGTAATCCGGACCCACTTCGTTGTATTGCAGGATGGGCCGCTCCTCAAGCGGAGGTTGGTCGCCATCCACGGCAATCGGCGTCGAAGAGAAACTTCCATAGCTCAGCGGCGTCATTCGCGCGAACGCCGCCGACTGGACGCCCGGCAGCGCCTTCACGCGCTCCATCAGCTCGTCTTGGAAATTCCGCGCGCGCTGCGCATCGTATCCCGCCGACACCAAATCGACGGCAGTGAACAGTACTTCGTGCGTCGAAAAACCCGGGCTGGAAGCTCGAATCTTCTGCAGGCTTTGCATCAGCAGCCCTGCTCCGACCAGCAAAACGAAACTCAGCGACACCTGGACCACAACCAGGCCCGAGCGCACCCACGCCCTCGCTCGATTCCCAACCACGCCCGACGAGTCGGCTTTCAACGCGCCAGCAAGATCGATCTTGCTGGTCTGCATGGCGGGAACCAGCCCGAGCAGAAGCGTCACGAGCAGGCAAACCCCGGCGCTCAGCGCCAGAACGCGCCAATCGATTTCCCCCGGTAAGTGCATCACCACCCCAGCCCGCGCCGGGAAGAGCAATACCAGCGCGTGCCGGCACCAATGCGCAACGACGAGTCCGCCGGCTGCGCCAAAAGCCGACAGGATCAGGCCTTCTGTGAAGAGCTGCTTCAAGAGTCGGCCGCGACCCGCGCCGATGGCCAGCCGAACGCTCATTTCGTGGCGCCGCGCGAACGATCTGACCAGCAGCAGATTGCCGACGTTCGCGCACGCGATGAGCAGGACAAAAACGACTACCACGAGCATGATTTCGAGCGTGGGGAGCAAAGTGCCCGCGTTGTTGAACGGCGTCTGCCATAATGCCCAGAGCTTTACGCCGCGGCCGCGGTTCGTTGCCGGATAATCGGCTTCCAATCGTTTCGCAACCGATGAGATTTCCTCCTGTGCCTGGGCGGCAGTCACACCAGGTTTGAGTCGCACGTAAGCTTCAATCCATCGCGCACCGCGATCCTCCAGTTTGTAGCCGCCAGCTTCGAACACCTCCTCCATCGACGTCGGGACCCAGAACTGCATCCCCCAGCCGACGAAGGTCCCATAAAACCCTTCCGGCGCGACGCCCACAATCGTGTGCAGCGCACCGTTGAGTCGCTGCGTCTTCCCGATGATATGCGGATCTCCGTTGAATCGTCCTTGCCATAGCTGGTAGCTGATCACGGTCACGGGATGAGCGTTCCGTCCTGAGTCTTCGCTCGGCTCGAATCCGCGGCCAAGAATCGGATGGACCCCGATGGCATCAAAATAATTCGCTGATACGATGCTACCTACCGTGCGCTCGGCGCGGTCACCAATGCTGAGGGTGGTGCCCATGATTTTGCTCACAAAAAATGAGTCAAAGAGCGTACAGGTCCTCTGCAAATCGGCGAAATCTGGCCAGGAAAGAGCAGTGGCGCCAGGTTCGCCGCGCGCCGTCCCGGCAAGAGCCAGCAGCCGATCTTGGTGCGTTACCGCTGGGTAAGGACGGAATAAAATCCCTTCGGCCCAACTGAACACAGCAGCGTTGGCTCCGATGGCTAAGGTGAGGCAGAGGATCGCCAGGATAGAAAAGCCCGGACTTCGCCGGAGCATTCGCAAGCCGAACCGCAGGTCTTGAAAGGTGCTTTCGATCATAGGTAGCCCGCTCTGGTCCCGGTAGAGTTCCTTAGTTTGCTCGACTCCGCCGAAACTGCGAAGCGCCTGCTTTCGGGCCTCCTCGGGGCTCATGCCTTTGCGCAAGTTCATTTCCGCGGCCATCTCCAGGTGCGAGCGCAGTTCTTCGTCCAGGTCATTCTCCAGACGGCGCCGCCGGAAGGGTATACTGAGCCGAACGATGAGCGTGCGGAAGAATTCGCGCATGGACTAGCTTGTCCTCAGTACCCGGTTGATCATCGCGGACATCCGACCCCAGCTTTCCGCTTCTTCCGCGAGCTGCTTGCGTCCGGCGCGCGTCAGCGAGTAATACTTGGCCTTGCGGTTATTGTCCGAAACACCCCACTTGGACGCGATCCAGCCGCGTTGCTCCAGACGTAGCAGCGCGGGATACAGGGTTCCCTGGTTCAGTTGCAGCAAGTCTTCGGAGACCTGCTGTATCCGCAAGGCGATCCCGAAACCGTGAATCGGCCCCATGGAATCGAGCGTCTTTAGCACCAGCAAATCTAGTGTTCCTTGCAGAACTTCACTTTTGGAAGATGGCATACACTCCTTTAGACGATCAACAGGAGAAAAAGGGAGTCTAGCACATTCCTTTTGACTGTCAACAGGAGACTTGCGGAGATAAGAAGCCGTCTGCGCCGATTTGGGCGAGTGCCGCATACCGTGAGCCCCGTTGCATTTCGGACTTTCTGCTTCGATGCGCGCTTATACGCGGAAACGGCGTTCAAAAACCCCAACGAGCTACGGCCTTCTAACGCATTGAAGTCCTGGTGGGGAATCCGTGGACGGTCGCTGTTCGAGATTCATCCATTTCCTGACGTTGAGCCGCGTGTGACGCGAAGCAAGCCCATCACTCGCGGGACAGTGATCGATCAAATGGCAGCATCGACGCGGTGGCTTCAGGCCGAAGGTGGCCAAGTCCCCCAGACAATCAGGTTGACCGTTTGCTTAGATACGCAGTTACTGTTGATCGGGCCGTTGACAAGACCCTGAACTAGCTCGAACGACTCCAGGGAACGCCGAAGGGGAAGCCCGAAACACCGCCGATAAACGGAAGTGGATCCACATGATTTGAGTTCCAAGATTTGAGCCATCCGGTTCTTGAAGAAGGTCGTGGGAAAGATACGTTTACGATAAGGTTGGGACGGTGTATTGAACTGCGGACAGCCCACAAGCTCGAAGACTGGGAGAATTACAAAACGAACTTGGCTAGCTAGGCGTGGGTGTAAGGACCTTTTCGTTGGCAGACACGCGAACCAGCGTCATCGAGGACGGCTTGGTGCGCCAGCACATGGGGGAACGGGAGGGCTCACCACTTCCGTGCCAGCACTTCAACAATCTTGCTCAGCGCGTCCAGATCCTTCGTATCGATGACCTCGCCCGGCGAGTGCGAATAGCGCAGCGGCCAGCCCAGCGCCACATCCACCGATCCGTACCGCAGAAACACGGCTCCATCATTTCCTCCGCCGGTCACTCCGTATTGCGCGGGGATGCCATTTTCTTTCGCCAGTGCCAGCACGCGGTCCACATCTCGCAGCGGCACGACATTGGAATTATCCACAGCCCTCACCACGAAGCCTTTTCCCAGTTCCGCATCTCCGAATCGCTTCGACTCCAGGGGAGAATCGGAGCTCACGAATGTATCAATCGCAAACACGAAGTCTGGCACGCGTCCATCCTTCGCCGCCTGTTCGACAAACGTGGCCGCCCCCTGCAATCCCACTTCCTCGCCCGTCGACCACACAAAGGTCACGTCCCGCCCCGGCAATTCCGGCCCAATTGCATTCACAGCTGCAAGCAGCGCCGCACATCCGACGCGATCATCGAAGCTTCGTGCATTCGCGCGCGTCCCCTGCAAGGGCCGGTAATCCTTGGGAATTGTCACGAAGTCTCCCGTCGCAATTCCCAGTTTCTCCGTCTCTTCCCTCGAATGCGTTCCCACGTACACGTGCGCCGGCTCATCTATCGACCGCGGTCCGCTCGGCCACTCAAATCCCGGCTTCTCCCATCCGATCGGCAGTTCCAGCACTCCACCGGTGCGGGTTCCGTCCTTTTTGTGCACCAACACCACATGCCCGAGGAAGTATTGCGGATAGCCGCCTCCCACTACCTCCACCTGCAACCGTCCATCGTCCTCGATCTTCTTCACCTCGTACCCAATCTCATCCATGTGCGCCACAAACGCGATTCGCGGCGTCTTCTCATTCCTCTTCCCATTGCCCAGGTGCAGGAAAAGATTCCCCGCCGCATCCGTAGTGGCATTCTTTCTCGCCCACTCCGGTAACAGTTCTTTCACCTCTTCGCGAATCGCGGATTCATGCCCACTCGCTCCGTACGCCTCGGTAAGTGCATAAATTGCTGATCGATTTCTAGCGGATGAGCCATCTACTCCGGCACTCGTTGGTGTGCTCACGATGTTCAAATATTCACTGAGCAGCCGCTCCAAACGTTCTGTATCAGCCCACGCCACCGTTTCCGCAGGCGTTGTCGGCCAAAGTACAGGCACTCCCAACTCCGCAAAGTCTTCCGGAAGCGTGGCGCTCTTTGCATAGCCCGCAATTCGTGGCGCCATTCCATTCACGAGCTGTAGCGGGATCCGCTCTTTTTCGGCGAGAGCTTTCAGTCGTTCGGCCAGGCTAGCTGCACCACTTCTCGACTCCGCCGTGACACCTAGTACGACTCCGCTGCCGGGCTTCCGTTCTTCCGCCGGCGCATCGTTATTGGCTGGTGGTGCCGGTACCACTCGCCCCACAAACACCATTTCGTCGGGATGAATTTGCGTCAGCAACCGATTTAGACCGCGTCCTCCGGTCCACTGTTCGGTCACGAATGCGATTGTCGTCGTCCCCTCGGCCTTGATCTCCCGACCTCGTCCCAGTAGCCCCAAAAGAGCATTTACTCCAGTCTCTTCCTCCGTTGCCGGTCCCGCCCAGCCAGAATCGCCTACCGCAAGGCCGTTTCTCTGCAGCGCGATCGGGTCCAACAGGTCGATTCCCGCCGCTCGAACTTCGGCCGCACTGCTGGCCCCGAGATCCACATACAACTCTTCCACGTGACTCATTTTCGGCGCATTCACGCGTCCCGGCTGCAAATGCACGCTCAAACCCGCAAACACTCCGTTCACGAATTTGCCGTCACGCTTCATCACCCAAACCGGTTGGGCAAAATGCAGCGCATCGAACGCCGGGTTCGGAGGCGCCTGCGGCAACCTCTGCACTCGGATATATCCATCCGCGGTAATCTCGCTCACTACATAGCCTGGTTCATCGATGGACGTCACAATGAGCCGGTGGGGAGCGCCACTTCCAACGCTCACGTAGACATTTCCGAGATTATCCGTCTTAGGCGAAAGGCTCTTTATTTTCTGCCGAATCTTCTCCGCCAGCGCCTGCTCATGCCCGCTTACTGCCGGGGTGCGAAATACTGATCGCCCGTCAGGCGAGCCTGAACTCGTTTGCGCGCGGCCAACCGAGCACAGCCACAGGAATGTCACCCCCACCACAACCAACCGAACGCACCCTTTCATTCCGGCCCCTGTTCTCCCCGTCGAACACTCTTGTACCTGGTAAACTTGATTTCCTCTGCCCAACGTTGAAATTGCTACCGGCCGTCTAGCGGCAGAGCGTCTCAATCAGCAGTTCTCGTTTTTTCTCCGCCAGCCGGTCCATCGCCCCGAGCGATGCCGCATATCCACCCGCGGCCGCCGCCGTCAATCCCGCGAACGCAATTACCGGCAGCCACGGACTGCCGGTCCATCGCCCCGCCAGCAGAATCACGGTGCAGATTCCTCCCAGGGTGATTTGGACGCCGAACGCGGTCCACACCGCCACTCCCGAATTCCGCTGCCCCTTCATCTTTCCGATTTCCATCTTTTTTGGGAAACTCAGCGACGACCAGTTCGCGATCGTAAGCTGCCCCACCACGGCAAACGCCACTGCCGACAGCGTCGATACAAAGATGGGTGCGCTCGGCCACCCCACCCGCAGCACCATCACTGCAATCGAAATCGATAATTCCACTGCTACCAGCGCCGCCAGCAACAAATTCTTCCCCATTAGCACGTCCCGGAATCGCATAGGCACCATGAAATACGTTTGAACCCCTTTGCCCTCAAACGCAAATGAGTTGTACGCCGGCGAGAGCAGAATCAGGATCAGGTAGGCCATTAACGCAGGAAAAAACAGTTCCGGCGAAAGTCCGTGCTCCTTCAAGGTCGAGTTCTTTCCGGCAAATTGCATCGAAAAAAAGAACACCATGATCGGCGGCAACAAGAATGTGATGAAGGAAAATCCGTTCCGCGTTACGTAGCGGAATTCCTTTACCACCACGGCCGCCACCTGCGGCGAAATAAAGCGCGGCAGCTCGCTCGTAGCCATCCGCCGTTGCTCTTTTTTCTTTACCGCGGCTGGTGCGCCGCTTTCGCTTAATTCTTCGCCAAAATACTGTGCCCGGAACCGCCTCCAGAGAAATGCACTCGTGATTCCGATCCACACGAGCAGCCCGGCCAGTCCGATCAGAATTCCCCGAATGTCGCCGTGGGCCGCGCCCGCAACGGTTTGCCCGGCAAGCGAACCCGGCGTCCATCCCAAGTAAGGCCACAGTTGAATGAACTTCGGCGCTCTGCCGTCTCCCCAGCGTTGAAACGCCGGGCTCAGGAAATTCAGCGACACCATGGACAAAATAAATAAGCCGAAGAAGATTTCCCTCGACTTCCGTCTGGCCAGGATTTTTTCCAGCCATGACCCGACCAGCCGCTCGATGGTTACGTTGAGCAGTACAAACAAGACGCTCACCAGCGCTAGTGGGGGCACAACGCTCGCCCGCGCCGCCAGCGCTCCCGCCAACATCGACAGAAGCCAGCTGATCGACGACAACGCCCCAAAATCGGCCAGCCCATATCCCAGGCCGAGCAGGTAAAACGCACCCATGCTCAGCGGAAATCGCAGTAGTTTCTTGAACTCGAAAGTAGCCCCGAATCCCGCCACAAAAATCGGAAATACCTGCCACCACAGGAACAAGCCCCAGAACAGCAGCGCAATCCACTGCGGCCGGTTCTTTAGCAAAAATTCATATGTCCCTGCAAAAAAAGCGAAGCACAGCCCGATAACCAGAACCGCGCTGAGGATGCCAACCCACACCATCCCGATCAGGTCCCAGCGGTTATTTTTCCGCCGCAAGCCATTCCGTAAAATGTTCCAGCGCAATCCGGCAACCAGCTTCAACTGCTGCCAGACTCCCGGCATTTGGGCTACGTCAGCCAAGTCAGCTCCCCGAGCTTTGCCTGCTCTGCGCCACTCTGCCCCACAATCGACAGGAAAATCTGTTCCAGCGTCTTCGGCCCTCCCTCACCCTGAGTATCGCGAATTCCCGCACGCAACTCCTCTAGCGATCCCTGCGCCACTAATTTTCCCTGGTGAATGATGGCCACGTGGCTGCACAAGCGCTCCACAATTTCCAAAACGTGCGTCGTCAGGAAAATTGTCACCCCGCGCTCCGTCATCCTTCCCAGCAAGGCCTTCAACGCCCCTGCCGCAAGCGCGTCAACGCCTTCAAACGGCTCGTCCAGAAACAGAATGCGGGGCCCGTGAATCACCGCCGCGGCCAACGCCAGCTTCTTTTGCATTCCGTGCGAATAATCAGCCACCAGCGTCTTTTCACGGTCGGCCAGTTGCATGAATTCCAGCAACTCGTGCGCTCGTTTTTCTGTGGTCGCGCCACCCAAGCCGTACATTCTCCCCACAAACCGCAAATACTCCATACCGGTTAGCCGTTCGAACAGGCCCATTCCTTCCGGCACTACTCCAATCTGCCGCTTCACTTCCACCGGATGCGCCGCGAAATCCACCCCCAGCAATTCCATACGCCCCGAAGTCGGCGCCAGTAAACCCGTCAGCATCTTGATGGTTGTCGATTTTCCGGCTCCGTTGGGTCCCAGAAAGCCAAAAAACTGGCTCGCTTCCACTTGCAGGTCCATTTCGACCACTGCCGTTAGCGCGCCGAACCGCCTGGTTAGCTTTTCTGTCTTGATTGCGATCTCTGGCATTCGTCTCGCCCTCTTCGCAGACACCCGTGCGCAAAACTCTATCATGAGTGACTACGCATACCGCCGCCGCAAATATCAGGGTTAATTGGAGCGAATTGACACGACTATTGCTTGATTGAGACGGACGTGATGCCCGAGGACGCGCCGCCTCGCGCAGGTAGCGCGGCCAACACCGCTGGGAGTTCCACGCGAAACACCGCTCCGCCGTTTTGCCCGTTGTAGCAGCGGATATTGCCGCCGTGTTCCTGGACGATCCCGTAGCAGATGCTTAATCCCAGCCCCGTGCCTTTGCCGACCGGCTTCGTTGTGTAAAATGGATCAAAGACGCGGTGTGGCTCGCGGATGCCTGGTCCGGTATCCGAGAAAAGAACAACCACATTCGCTCGGTCGCGTTGCGTCTTGATCGTTAACACGCCGCCGCCCTGCTCGCCCATGGCATCCAGCGCATTGTTAATGATGTTGAAGAACACCTGCATCAGTTGATTGCTGTCGCCGCGCACGCCGGGCAATACCGATTCCAACTGCGGATCAATGCGCGATCCTCCGTTGTGCAAGTCCAGCGCGCGCAGCTGCACAGCGTTCGTCACCACCGTGTTGATGTCAAGCAGGGTGCGTTCCGCCGGCACTTGCCGCGCAAAGCTCAACAGGTTTTGCACCAGATTCTTCGTGCGCCGCGCCTGATCCCGAATTTTTACCGCAGTCGCGCGCGTTCGCTCTGGCAAATTCTGGTCGTCCGCTAACAAATCGGAATAGCCCAGAATCGCCGTCAGGGGATTGTTGATTTCGTGCGCCGCACCAGCGGCCAACTGCCCCAGCGATACCAGTTTCTCCGAATGCACCAGTTGCGCCTGCAATCGCTGAAGATTAACGACTGAGGATTCTGACTTTGCCAGCAGCCTCGCGCGGTCGGCATCCGCCAGATGCGTTCGCAAGAACACCATCAACGCCAGCGGAAGAGATGCCACCAGCGTTACTGTCAGGCGGAAATCCCTCACCGCCTGCGTGTCTTGCTCGATTCGCAACGCATACAAGGCAAACAAAGGCAGAGAAAGAACCGCGGCCATCGCAAATCGCGTGGCCCACACGTTGTCTCCCAACACCACTTCGGCATCCGCTGCCGGGCTCGACTCCATCGGTGCATCTAATTCATGGCGTTTCTGAAAGGCAACGGCGCCCGCCAACGCGTACCAGAAAAAGACCGTCAACAATAAAAGGTCATACCAGCTTCCCGTGTAATACGTTCCGCGCGTTACCGCCAGGTTCGTCAGCAGCGAAGCAATCGTGTACAGCGTCGAAGCTCCAAATAGATGCGCGCACACAATCCGCCAGGCGCCGCGCGTTTTCCACCAGAAAATGGCAAATCCGGCCATCACCACAACAAACTGAACGTTCGCCAAAATGGAATAGTTGTAGTCGTAATATACCAGTGTCGGCGTCGCATACATCCACGGCAGGACTGCATACACATAAAGATAGGTCCACCACGTCAGCAACAGCGCAAAATCCATGTACCCTAGGCCGATACGCAGTTCGCCGCGCTTCAAATACGGCCTTAGCGATAAGGCCGCTATCAGTGGGATCCCGCGAAGAAAAAAGATGATGTCCCATGCACTCAGAGCCGGCACTTCTTGCCGCAAGTAGACTTCGTAATAGGTCCACTGGAATTGCCCGACCATCCACATCGTGCAGCTCAATGCCAGCAGCATCCAGAAGACATTGCGCCGCCAATGCGGCGTCCCCGCATTGATCAGCAATCCCGCATTTGCCAGAAGCGGCGCGCAGCACTGCGTGATGTTGCCGAAGGTGGTCAATGCATAGCCCGGCCCCAGGCTTCTGGAGATCAGGCTGTATGCGCCCAGGAAGACGATCCAGACAGCAATCCACAATGTTGTGCGAGATTTCAACATTTGTTGGCAGCATCCATTCTAGGCGTTCTCGTCACGCCCCGTGACGTTTGCCTCTTCCTCAGATAGCCAAAGCATTACCGCTCGTCGCGATTGCACATTTGGACCCAATATGGGGCATAGCTGTGATGGGGAAGGTCGTGCTGCGAGTAGGTCGTTCTCCGGAAAACGTTCTCCACTGGCGTCCGTCCTTCTCATATAGACTCTGTGACTTGACACTGTCGCGCCGTAGCTCCCGGAGGATTCACCTCGATGGACACCCTCTATCGTGATTTGCGCTATGCCGCGAGGCTCATCGCGAACAGCCCCCTGTTCGCGGGAGCTGCCATCCTCACGCTCGCCCTCGGTATCGGCGCGAATACCGCGATCTTCAGCGTCGTAAACGCGGTACTGCTCCGCCCGCTCCCCTATAAGGATCCCTCGCGCCTCGTTCTCGTGGTCGAAAAAAGCTCGTTCCCGATAATTTCAACTTCCTATGAGAACTACCAGGATTGGCGCGATCAAAGCCATTCATTTGAGTCCATGGAGGCCACTCGCGGAACGGCGATTACGCTCACCGGGACCGGCGAGCCCGAGCGCTTGAACGCACGTATGGCCACCGCTGGTTTGTTCCCGCTTCTCGGTGTGAATGCAATTGTTGGCCGCACCTTCCTGAGTGATGAAGACAAGGCGGGCGCTACCCCGGTTGTGCTCCTGAGCTACGGTCTCTGGCAAAGACGCTTTGGCGGCGATCGCGACGTAATCAACAAGACAGTTACGCTCGATTCTGTCCCCTACACCGTCATTGGCGTACTGCCCCCTAATTTCCAGGTTCTCCAGCCCGCCGACGTTTTTCTTCCCTTCCATCCGTGGGCGAGGACTCTCCCCGACGATCGCAATTGGCATCCCGGCATCGTCCCCGTCGCTCGCCTTAAGCCCGAGGTTTCTCGTGAACAGGCCAATACCGAAATGCTCGGCATCACCAAGCGCCTCGAGGAGGAATATCCGCTTTACAACACCGGAGTGAGCGCTGGCGTCGAAAACCTTCAGCTTCGCATGGTGCAGTCCGTCCGGCCCGCGCTTCTTATGCTTCTGGGAACCGTCGGTTTCGTTCTTCTCATCGCGTGCGTGAACGTCGCCAATCTTCTACTTTCTCGCGCTGCCGCACGCCGCCGGGAACTTGCCATCCGCACTTCCTTGGGTGCCTCGCGTTGGCGCATCGTACGTCAGCTACTGACCGAAAGCGTTCTGCTCTCACTTATTGGGGGCATTCTCGGCCTGCTTTTGGCTTGGGCTGGCCTGGGGCCGCTGCTCAAACTCTCCGCCGGCAGCGTTCCTGAAGTCTTCATCATCGGCTTGGACGGCTGGGTGCTTTTCTTCACCTTGGTTGTTTCCGTACTCACTGGCTTGCTCTTTGGCGTCGTTCCAGCTTTTCGCACCGCAAAGCTCGATCTCCGCGAGGCTCTCAACGAGGGTTCGCGAGGCTCAACTTCTGGTCCCGGGCATCATCGCGTTCGCGCCCTTCTCGTCGTTACGGAAATTGCCCTAGCCATGCTTCTTCTCGCCGGGTCCGGGCTTCTTCTCCGTAGTTTTTCTCGGCTCCAGGATTCTGCTCCCGGTTTTCGTCCCGACCACTTGCTCGTTGCAGACATCCCTCTTTCTCAGGTCGCCTACGCAAAGCCAGAACAGCGCTACGAGTTCTTTGATCGAGTCGTCGATCGTGCTCGCCAGCTCCCGGGTGTTACTGCTGCGGACGCTGCCTCCTTCCTCCCGGTCAGCGGCGGCGGCTCCATCATCCATTTCAACATCATTGGCCGCGCTCCGAAGTCTCCCCACGACTTCATCGCCGCCGGATATCGCACCATTACTCCCGGCTATCTCGAAACTCTGAAAGTTCCTTTGCTCCAAGGCCGCTGGTTCACGCAGGCGGACAATGAAAAAGCTCCCCCCGTCGTCCTTATCAACGCCACCATGTCCCGCACGCATTTTCCCAACGAAAATCCGATCGGGAAACGCTTGCAACTTGGAGCAACTCCCGAACCTGCAACCGAAGTCCCCATCATGGAAATTGTCGGCGTCGTTGGCGACGTGCGCCCTGGCCTCGGCATTGATCCGCAAACCGAAATGTACCTGCCGTACCGCCAGGCGGATGCCGTCTTGCCCGTCTTCCAGCTGTCACTTGTCTTGCGCACCGTCCGCGATCCACAGCTCGAGACCTCTGCCCTCCGCAGCGCCCTTAAGGGAATTGACCCCAATCAGCCGCTCGTCAAAGTTAGAACTATGGAAGAAAATATCTCCGCCAACGTGGCGCAACCACGCTTCCGTGCGTGGCTCCTCGGCATCTTTGCCGGATTGGCCCTAGTGCTTGCAGCCGTCGGCATCTACGGAGTCATGTCCTATTCCGTAACCCTGCGCGTCAATGAGATCGGCATTCGAATCGCGCTCGGCGCCAGTCCCAGCGACGTCTTTCGTATCGTTGTTGGCGAAAGCCTTCGCCTGGCGCTGATCGGGGTTGCCGTGGGCATCGGCTTCGCATCCGTTCTTACACGTACCTTGCGCAGTTTCCTATACGACATTAGCGCCTCCGATCCACTTACCTACATCAGCACCGCGGCGTTGTTGACGCTCGTTGCCGTCACCGCTTCCTACTTCCCGGCGCGACGTGCCACCCGCGTCGACCCCATCGTCGCTCTCCGCTACGAATAGCGTTACGCCCTTACGAGGCTAGGAACAAAAGATGAAGTAAGCGGGAGTCTGCGGATCCCAACGATTAATTCGCCGAGAGGAAGTTGCAGCTAATTTGATGGGGAAAGTGAGAATTTACGAGAGGGACTGGCGGAGGAGGAGGGATTCAACTTTCCGTAGTATGAGGGTGAGACTTGTTGGCGCGCGGTGGTTCGCTTCAGGCTTCGCGTTGCAAACACAGGATTTACATCTTGCCGGCGTAAACATTGCTCTTCACCGATCCCTAATTGTGGTCGGTTTCTGGAGCACAACCGAGCGGATTCTGGTTTCAGATGCTCGGTCGAAGTCGTGATTCCAGTCACAGATTCTGCCGAGCCAGTCGCGTAAAGGTGTGTTCGAGGGTTGGCTTCCAGGAGAGTGGCAATGGCCTGGTTTCCCCGTCTAGCGGGGCTCTTCTTGCTGTCGTGCACGCTCGGAGTCTCGTGTCCCCAGACTCCGGAGGCGTGGGTTCCGATTCGCTGGACCGGCGGTCCGCTGGAACTAGCGTGGCGAACCCGCGCGAAAACGCTCCCCGCCGATGCTGCCGTCCGCGACGCCCTCGCTCGCTGGTACGAACCTGCCACGCTCGGTCTCCTTGAGGACTCGTCCGCGAACTGTCTTCTGGTCACCTGGAGCGCACCCGCCGATGCGGCTGCCGAAGCCGAGCAGCAGCAGCTCGTGAAGGTCTATGCGGAGGCGGCACACAAGCGCGGTCTGGCCGTGCTCGGCCTTGTCTATGCGGCAGGTGATGCGTCGAAAATCGCTGCGGACGCCACCCGGGCTGCGCTCGATGGACTTGTGCTCGAAGGTGAGTTCGCCCCGGAATTTCCTGCCGCCTTGCGCAAAGCCGCCGGCTCCATGTTGGTCGTCGAGATCGCGAAGGACGCGGCGCCGTGGCGGTGGAAATCTGCACCGATCGTTGCCGTCGCGGGTGTGACTCCGAGCGCACGCAATCTCTCGGAAATGGGTATCCGCGGTACGCCCTCGAGCGAGCCGTGGATCGAGTCGAACATTTGGTTGGTGCGGTCGTTCGGACTCGTCTCGCCCTTGCGTCCGGTGTGGATCAGCGGCCAGCTCGAGAACGCCTCGGCCGTCGATTACGCGCGGGCCGTGGCCGATGCTGCTGCAGCCGGCGGCCGTTGGATCGTCTCGCTCGACGATGTTTTTCGCGCCAAACTGCGGGCCCGGGATGCCTCGGCGCTCAAAGCGTGGCGCCATCTCTCGAGCTATCTGAAATTCGCCGAGAGTCACGCCGCCTGGCGTACCTTTGCGCCATATGGAAATGTCGGCATCGTGCTCGATCCGGCGAGCACGAAACAGAATCTCGCCGACGAGTACCTGAACCTCGCGGCACGCCGCCAAGTGCTTTACCGCCTGGTGGCGCGTTCCGGGCTGAACGCCGCTGCAGTGGCGAAGTTCCGCGCGCTCGTGGCCATCGAACTCGACCCGCCATCTGCAGCCGAGCGCGAACTGCTGCAAGATTTCGCCGAGAACGGCGGGCTCGTGATCGCCGGTCCCTCCTGGGGTGGCGCTCCAAAGACGGAGCCGTTCGCCGAGGTCGCGGCCGCCAAAGGCCGCGTGGTCGTTTACAAAGATCCCGATCCCGAAGCGGTGGCGCGAGATCTCAAGGAGCTGCTCTCGGATGACGATCTGGGCGTGGTCCCGTTCAATGTGCCGTCGGTAATCACGATTGCAAGCGGAGGCGGTCCCGGACAACCTCTGCTCGTGCAGTTAGTCAACTATTTCGACCATCCGGTGGAGGCGATCACGCTTCGTGTTTCCGGGAAGTTCCGCTCGGCTCGCCTGGAAGCACCGGAGAGTGCGGCGGTGGACCTTCCGCTGCGGGACGTCGAGGGAAGAACGGAAGTGACGATTCCGAAGCTTTTATTGTGGGGTGCAGTTTCTATGGAATAAAAGGAGGCAAAACAATGAGAGAAGGTCTCACGCGACGCGATTGGCTGGCACTTACTGGTCTTGCTGCAGGGGCAATGGTAGCGCGGCCGGCCGAAGAGGCGCGGGCCGTATCGGCGGGGCCGGCGGAGCCGGTATCCGTCGCCAAGATCCGCAGTTACAACGAGGACCTGACGGCCCAATTCCGGCAGATGTTCGATCAGATCGGCGGGATCGGCAACCAGGTCAAGGGGAAGACGGTGGGCATCAAGGTGAATCTGACCGGCGGCGGACGGTTCCCTGGATACACGGCGGGCGACACGCATTGGGTGCATCCCCGCGTGGTCGGCGGGGTGGTCGCGGCATTCGGAGAACTCGGCGCGAAGCGCATCCGCATTCTCGAGAGCGCCGGCGGCCGCAAGCCCGGGCTACAAACTCGAAGACAAGCTGCTCTCGGGCGGTTGGGACGTCGCTGCCATCCGCAATGCGGCACCCTTGGTCGAATTCGAGGACACTAACGCGCTCGGCCAGGGCAAGCAATACTCTCTGCTGAAGGTCCAGAGCAAACCGTACATCTTCCCGGCCTTCCAGTTGAACCACTCCTATGAGGATTGCGATTTCTTCGTGAGCCTGGGCAAGATGAAGAACCACGAAGAGATGGGTCTCACCGTCTGCATCAAGAACCTGTTCGGCATCACGCCGTTGGGCTTGTATGGCGACCGGGAGACCGGTCTTCCACTACGGACAGGTGCAGGCGCCTTCCGGCGCGCCCGTCGAACTCGATCCGAAGTCGAACCGGTACGAAGGCTGGCGGCTGCCTCGAATTCTGGTCGATATTCTCGGCGCGCGGCCCGTGGACCTCGCCATCGCCGACGGCATCGTCTCCATGGTCGGCGGCGAGGGCCCATGGGTCCTGGGTTCCAAGCCCGCTCATCCGGGAATACTGGTCGTCGGCAGGAACATCGTGAATACGGACGCTGTGGCTGCTGCCACCATGGGCTACAACCCCCGTGCCGGCCGGCATGAGGCGCCATATCGCGTGTTCAAAGACCCCAAGGATCGCATCCTCCGGACACAGTTACAGCCCAGCGATGAGATGTTCCCGTACGCTGACAACATGATGCTTCTGGCCGAGGCCGCGGGACTCGGGTCGGCGGACCTGGAAAAGATCGATGTGCGCGGCGTGCCCATCAAGGAAGCGATGTTCGATTACGAAGCGTTTTGGAAGAACCAGATGCCGAAGGAGCAGTCCTGATTCGTTTGTTTCTCGCCCTGTTCGCAGCGGTTCTGCTGGTGCGGCCAGCCGCACCGCTGCGGCTCGAAAGAAGCACGGATGCCATGGGGGCGACTTTTTCGGTCGTCCTCTATGGCTCCGATCGGGCGTCCATGAACCAGGCGGTCGACGCAGCGTTTGCGGAAGCCCACCGCCTGGACGCGTTGCTCTCGAATTACCGGCCCGACGAGCGAGTGGAGCCGCGTCAATCGCGAGGCGGCCACGCGTCCGGTCGCAGTCTCGCCGGAGTTGTTCCGTCTCCTGTCCGATTGCATCGAGTACAGCCGCGCGAGCGAAGGCACCTTCGATCTGACCGTCGGCCCACTCATGCGCGCCTGGGGCTTTTTCGGCGGGGACCGTCATGTTCCATCTCCCGACCAGATCCGCGAGGCGCTCGAACTGGTGGGATACCGGCACGTGCAACTGAACGCACGGAAGCGAACCGTGCGCTTCGATCATCCCGGTGTCGAGATCGATCCCGGCGGAATGGGCAAGGGCTACGCCGTCGATCGCATGGTCGAGATCCTCCGCGCACGAGGTATTCGCAACGCGCTCGTCGCCGCATCCGGCAGCAGTATTTTCGGCCTTGGCAACCCTCCAGAGGAGCCCCGCGGCTGGCCCATCAGCATTGCCGATCCCTGGGATCACCGGAAGAACGCGGCGCAGGTATTCCTCAAAGACCTGTCTCTTTCCACCTCGGGCAGCTACGAGAAATCATTCCGTGTCGGCGGACACCGTTACTCGCACATCATGGATCCCCGCCGCGGCGTTCCGGCCGAAAGCGCTGTTCAGGTGACTGTCATTGCGCCCCGCGCCATCGATAGCGAGGTCTGGGCGAAGCCCTACTTCATCCAGGGATACGCCTGGACGGCGGCGCACAAGCCGAAGTCCTGGCGTGTGCTCTACTGCGAAAACACTCCCGGCGCCGCGTGCTCCTGGGTAGAGTAGGTCGCTCGACTGGATCCCTGAGGCGAGATTTGGTACGGGCGGTGAGGATCGAAATTGCATCCCAATTTAACAAGTCCTGAATCGTCAAAGGCGTAGCGCCGCTGCCCTTATTCCAATTGGTGTCAAATGGTTTCAAAGCCAAGGCTGACGTTTGAGCGCTTTTTTCTAATCCTCTTGAGGTGCCACAATCGAATCATTGAGGCATTATGAAAAAAAACGGTTCGATCGAACAGAATCAATTAGGATTCCCAATCCCACTGATTGAGCGTTTTGAAGAGTCGAAAATAGAATCATTGTCCGCGCTTCGGGACGAATAGCTAAGATCGCTCGCGGTTAAAGGATTTTCTGACAATACGCTGCGAGTGCGCGATGTCTATATTCCGGATATTCGTCCGCTGGTGCGGCCAGCGCGAGATAGCTTTCGCCAGTGAAGTCACAGCTCGGGTGCTCGACCATTATCAGGAACACCTGTTTCTTCATAGGAAGATGGATGGTCAGCCATTGTCGGTCTCAAGTCAATACTCGCGGCTCTCTCTGCTCAGACTTTGGTTCAAGTGGATGAAATGCCAGGGTCATGTTTCGCTGGATCCCGCCGCAGAGGTCGAGTTGCCGCGCCTAGCCTATAGGCTCCCCACGGTGTGAGAAAAGAACAAGTGGAAAGAGTCTTGGAGCAACCGAATATCGGGAATCTTCTGGGTATTCGCGACCGGGCCATCCTGGAAATGCTTTACTCAACCGGCATGCGTCGGAGCGAACTTCTACACCTGAAACTCGTCGATGTGGATCGAGGACTAGGTGTCGCAACAATCCGCCAAGGAAAAGGCAAGCGGGATAGAATCGTTCCGGTTGGAGAACGAGCATTGGCGTGGCTCGATGAGTATCTTGCCCAAGTGAGGTCAAAAATCGCGACTGAGCTGGATACCGGCTTTGTCTTTCTGACCTCAACCGGGGGTCGTTAACGGCTAACCACCTCAGCTGGGCGGTACAGCGATATGTGCGCGCTGCAAACATCATTCAGGACGCCACGCAAGTATGCGGCTGTGCAAATCTGCAAGCGTGTACAAACGCCGATTACTTTCCTTTTGACTCGTTCTTGGGCGACTTCGCAGTGAGTACCGCAAGTAGTTCCTTCGCCGAAGCGGGAGGTGGCCCGGCTTGGCCGCTAATGATCTCGGTGGCAGTCACTTTCTTGCCATACAGATCTTTATTTGCGTCGTCATCAGGTCCGAGCGACGATCCCTCCAGAGAAACGCCAGCAAACACACCCTGCGTTCTGGAATAAGAGAGCAGCTGTGCACTCATTGCCGCATTCGTGGAGGCTTCCGCTTCCCGCCCGACTGGACCGGCGGCGACACTGGCATCGGCGCCGAGCTTAGCTTTCCCATTCATCAGGGCGCGCGCTCCCTTGTCATTCATTACTAGAATGACGAAGTCGGTAGCTTGGCCGCCAGCCTGAAGACCAAAACTTCCGCCAGCCGATTGCATCATCGTTGGGGCGCTCCACGGCCCCTCAAAATTCTTTCCTCCCCGACACGTCATCACACCTTTACCATATTGGCCCGCAACAATGAATCCAGCCTTCTTTACGGACGGGAGAACGATAACGCACTCCGCCTTATTCAGCACACTGATGGGAACACCGCTGGATGACGAAAGAAGCTCCTTCATTACATTGCCCGATTCTTTTACTCGCTCCTGCTCCTTCTCGTCATCCGCCGCAATCGCAATGCTTGGAATACTTAGACAGAGAACGGCAATGGTCAGCAAGGCTATTCCCGTTAGCTCTCGGTATCGATTCAACATATCCTCCTCCTTTGGTTTTTGCCCGCTCAGACTTCTCAAATGGGAACTCGCCAAATTTCAGTCGCCCAGCAACTCGTCAAGTTCCCATCAACGTAATTCCCTCGATAGCCGTGATCTTTACGAAGAAGATCTCGTCGGCTGTGTATTTCCAACGTCTGTCTATTGCTGGTCGTACACGGCCGTGCTTGTGTACTTTTTGCCTTGGGCATCGGTTCCGTGCGAGGTCACCGTTCGGCTCTTGCCGTCGTCGGATACGACAATCCTACCGGTAGTCGTAACCTTCGTGCCCTTTTTCACCCGGAAATCTAACTCATGAATGCCTTTTCTTTTGTATGAACGCGAATCTTGATTGGGGTCGCCCTTGACGGGATAATCTTTGCCGTCAAATTTGCCTGTCCACTCGCTATGCGTCGAATTGCCAGCGCCGTCGCCGCCATCTGTCGTAACTTTAAAATCGATGCCCTCGGTCTCGTAGACAACCTTGTTGTTCTTCGGCGCCCCAGGCGCAAGTTTGGATTTGGCCTCATTGAGTTTCCAGGTGCCCATAAAAGGGTTCTGGGCGAAGCACACTGCCACTCCAATAAAACACACGACTACAGTCAGTACGATTGCTCTTGTTTTCATGCCTCCTCCTCCCGATTCTCTCTTGGTCGAACGTTACGCGATAAGCTTCCGGATATCACCGTAAATACAGGGCTACCACTCGCATTTTGCAAGGAGGGCCAAAATTGGGCGGGACCGTGAGATGCTTCTCATTCTCGTCACATGTATCACACCTCGAGCTATAAGTGAAGGCGTTAAATCAATAAATTAGTGCAGAAGGACGGGGAAAGATTCTATTGGCGTTGGCAGCCCTGCGCGAGAACCAGGAACGCGGCGCCGTGGAAACGCGCTTTCGGGAGAACCAAGAAACACTGAGTGAGAACTACGATCGCGTTCGCGACCTGGCTGCCAAGCTGGTCAATGCGCAAGACGATGAGCGCAGAAGAATTGCGCTCGAGCTGCACGACGATATCAGTCAGCGCATGGCGTTGCTGTCCATCAGTCTGGAAGACTGGTGCCAGAAACTGCCCTAATGGATGGCAAAGGAGCGCACCCAGCTCTCCAATTTGAAGACCATTGCTGAAGAAGTCCAAGACGCTATCCGCGACTTGTCGCATGAACTCCATTCCTCGGCATTTCACCATCTAGGACTGGCGACAGGACTTCGAGGGCTGTGCCGGACGATTTCGCATCAGTGATCACATCGCCGTGGACCTGCAAGTGGATGAAACTCCAAATCTTCCTTATGACCTCAGTTTGTGCCTATTCCGTGTTGCCCAGGAGGCGCTCGCCAACGCCGTTAAGCATGGCAAAGCCAAACAGATTGCCGTTCAACTCGCTCAGAATGCCAGCTCAATTCGTCTCGTGGTTAGTGATGATGGTATCGGGTTCGACGCGAGTTCGCCGTCTAACGGCCTGGGGCTGGAGAGCATGCAAGAGCCTGCGAATTGACAGTCGAGGCGGTCGCAAAAACGGCACGGGTAATGCGCGCAGGGGCTGGCTGATCCCTGTTCTCTTGGGTCACCGCCAGAGAAAATCCCCGGGATGGAGCGGACTCCGTCAGAGACACTCAAGCTGTTTGTGGTTTCAGATGTTGGGCGTCGAAGCACACTCCCTTCTTCCACACAATCAACACGATGGTGGCAATCCCAGATGTGGCCAAGTCGGAAAGGAAGTCGTTCAGTGTCAAAGACTGGCTGGCGGAGGAGGAGGGATTCGAACCCCCGAGGCCCTTTCGAGCCTAACGGTTTTCAAGACCGCCGGTTTCAACCGCTCACCCACTCCTCCGTTTCTAATTGTAGCGTACTCCATGACACTCACCACATTCTCCGCCGGTTATCGAGTCCATTCCGATCCCGTCCAGCTGTAGCGCTGCACATTGGCGACCCCACCCATGATGGTCACCGCTCGTGCGGTAGATGCCCGCCCCGGAACACCAAGGAATATGGTGCCGTTCAGCAGTGCGTAGTTTCCATCCGTGAACGCTCCCGTGGAACGGAACATCGTGATCGGCGGACCTCCGTCAACGTTGCCGATAAGCACAGCGGAAGCATTACCGAATCCCATCGGCGTGTCGGGGACGCCGGGTTCCAGCACCATCTGCGTTCCTTCTGGCAGTGGGATGCTTACCATCGGCTGCGGTTGATCTCCCGGGATTGCCACTACCTGATAGTTAATATGCTGCACCTGATCCGATCCGGTGAAACTCTGGTCGATCCACACCTGCACGTCGCGCCGCTGCGCCACTGCGCTTTGTTTTGCCCAAAGCAACGTGCCCTGGACAACGTTCAGGGCGTTGTCGGCTTCATAGTTGGGCATTACGCTGGTCGTGGCGAACACGGCAAAGCTCAGAAGCACTGTCGTGATCGCCAGCACCACCACCACTTCCAGCAACGAAAACCCGCGTTGTTGCTTGCTTGCGCTTCTCATTGGGCAACTCCTATTCGCACGATTTACAGATCGAACGATATCGGGGGGGGATGCCCGATGTAGCCTGGATACGATGACTAAGAGCTCCGTCAAGTTCGGTTGGGTCATTCTCCCGGTTTCACACCAACCAAAAAATAGCTAGCCGGTACCGAAAAGTGCACCTGTCCTGTAGTACTACTGTCCCAGCACCAGGGACAGGTCACTCCCACCCGGCTCCCCGAACTAACCGAAGGAGACCACACGGTTGAACGCTTCTAAGCTGTTGGTGAAGATGAGCGTGTGACACTCACTTTCAGCCAGTAGTGAAAGCTTAAAGTGTCGCCAAATTGCCACTGAAACTGGCACAAAATCGGCAAAAATGAGGCAAATCCAAGAAGACAGAAATTGTTGCTATCTTGCTGCTGGAAAAGAGGGTTAGTTGAATTTTCTACTAGATAGCAGCAGGGCGATTCTATTTTTGAAGACCGCCGGTTTCAACCGCTCACCCACTCCTCGGCTTCCTCTCGTATCGCGACCTGCCATTCTGACGACGCTCGGCTGGATCCTGCCGTGCGTATTTGATTCCGCTCCCGAGGCGTACAGAGCCCACCCAACTCCTTAATCGTCGTTACCCTTACTACATATCTCGGCGATACCAGTACCGACTTCACTTCCGCGATCTCTCCGCTCGCGGCGAATGTCGGCCACGTTCCCTTCACAAGATAGATGAGGGCAGTTTTCCGCAACTGGAGAATCGTCAATTCCATTCTTCCCCAAGCTGCCTCGCCGCCGAACCGCTTCAATCCCACTTCCCAATTCGCCCCGGTATAGAAAACGTCGTCCAGCAGGCGTATACCTTCATACAGCCGCGCAAAGTCACCGACATAGAGTTGATCTCCAGAAAAACGTCACTGCGACCAGTCAGCGCATCTTTCGGCCACGTCAATTGCCAGACTCCTGCTTTCTCAAAATCCGGATCTTCCGGCGCACCGGACACGGGTTGTGGACGCCAGGCGAAGGACTACCCATTTGCACCGGTGCGGATGCCGCTGCATGGTGTATCTTCTCGACCTTCACAGTGAACGGCTTCGCTTCAACGGTTGCTGTTTAGGGTGCGAATACCCCCTCCATTTCGTTCTTTTGTAGTGGTCCTGTCGCGGTCAGCCGGTTGTCCATCGCCGGCAGCATCGAAAACGACAATGCCCCGGCATCACTAGTTCGCAGATCGATTATCGGCCCGTCAAATAACGTATCTGCAGCCGTATCCAACAAATGTTTCCTTCCGAACGCAGCGAACGTCCACGAGATTTCCGCTTGCTCCCGCGAGAACAGCACGATGCGGAATTTTTCCCCCTGAATGCGTGCGTATTTCCACGGCGACCTCCGTCGTCGGTTTAGTCCATCAACAATGATGAAATCGTCCTCTCCAGGAAATTATTCCGCTTTTCGCCTTCAGTGACCCTTACTGTTAAGACCTGCATGATCCCCCCATTTTTTCATGGTTGTCAGTTAGATTCGCGCCGGCGTTGGAACAGAAAAGTGTCTTTTTGAACTACCTGCAGCAGGAACTTGCTGTTTCTGGTTATGATGAGCTGAGTAAATTCGTAGCTTTGGAGCCGCCCCGATGACTTTGACCTTGCGTTTCCGCCGCGCTCTTCTTTTCGCGGCACTTTTTTCTCTCCTCGCTCTCGCCTCCCCTTCGTTCGCACAGCAGCAACCCTGGATGAACTCGCAACTCTCTCCCGATGTCCGTGCAGACCTCGTCCTCAAGGAAATTACTCTCGACGAAAAGATCGATTTGGTACACGGAAATGGCATGCCTGGCTGGGGCAAGCCCCGTCCCAACGCCTATCTCGGCAATGGCGGCGCCGGCTTTGTCCTTGGCATTCCCCGTCTCGGAATTCCAATGATCCAGATGAGCGACGCTGCCTACGGCGTCCGTAGCAGCGCACAAAATGGGCGCTACTCTACTGCGCTTCCCTCGAACTTGGCAGCCGCGTCAAGTTGGGACACACAGGCAGCGTGTGAATACGGAGCACTGATCGGCCGCGAACTTCGTGCGCAGGGTTTCAACATGACGCTTGGCGGCGGCACGAATCTCACGCGCGAACCGCGTAACGGCCGCACTTTCGAATATCATGGCGAGGATCCAATCCTTGCCGGGACTCTCGTCGGCAATCGCATCAAATGCGAACAGGCCCAGCACGTCCTCGGGGACATCAAGCATTACGCCGTCAACGACCAGGAAAGCGGCCGCAATGAAGTTAACGTGATCATCAGCAAGCGCGCTCTTCACGAGAGCGATCTTCTCGCCTTCAAGATCGGCATCGCCATCGGCAAACCCACCGCGGTCATGTGCTCCTACAACGCCGTCAATGGCGACTTTGCCTGCGAAAACAAATACCTCCTTACCGATGTCCTCAAGAAAGACTGGGGCTTCCCCGGTTTCGTTGTCTCGGATTGGGGCGGTACGCACAGCACCGTGAAAGCTTCCGCTGCCGGACTCGATAACGAAGAACCTATGGATGATTTCTTTGGCGCGAAACTCAAGGAAGCTGTGCAGTCCGGCAAAGTTCCTCTCGCTGAACTCGATGATCACGTCCGCCGAATCCTTCGCTCTGAATTCGCCGCCGGGCTCGTTGATTTCCCCACGAAAAAGAGCGTTGTCGACGTCGAAGGCGGTTTTGACACAGCCCGCCGCATCGCGGAACAGAGCTCCGTTCTCCTGAGGAACAGCGACGCCGCTCTTCCGCTGGATCGCACCAGACTTCATTCCATCGCCATCATCGGTACGAACGCAGATACCAGCATGATTTCCGGCGGCGGTTCCGCACAAGTCGATCCCCCGGGTCGCGCGGCCCCCCAATGGATGGAGCATGTCTGGTTTCCCACTTCGCCCTTGAAGGCCGTGAGCGCTAAAGTTCCCGGCGCGACAGTTGCCTTTGATTCAGGCGCGAATCCCGCATCTGCCGCCGAGCTTGCGAAAAAGTCCGATGTCGCCATTGTCTTCGCCCACCAGTGGACCAGCGAGGGCATGGATCTCCCGAACTTGTCGCTTCCCGATAATCAGGACGCGCTTATTGCGCAAGTGGCCGCCGCAAATCCTCACACCATCGTCGTTTTGGAAACGGGTACCGCCGTTACCATGCCTTGGCTCGACAAGGTCTCCGCGGTCCTGGAAACTTGGTATGCGGGTAGCAGCGGTGCCGATGCCGTGGCTAATCTGCTCTTCGGCGACGTGAATCCCAGCGCCAAACTTCCCTTGACTTTTCCGCGTAGTGAATCCGATCTCCCTCACCCTAAACTCGTGATTCCGCCACCAGAAGCACAGGGCCGCGACGCAGTGATGAAGTCCGGTGAGGCCAAGCCTACCTTTGCTGTCAACTATAATGAAGGGTTGAAAGTCGGCTACAAGTGGTACGACGCCGAAAACAAGCCTGTCCTGTTTCCCTTCGGCTTTGGCCTTTCCTACACCACATACAGTTATTCCGATTTGAAAGTGAATCCTGGCAAAGAAACTACGGTCACCTTCAATGTGAAAAACACCGGTTCCCGCCTCGGAGACGAGATCGCACAAGTTTATGCCGCCCTTCCTGCCAGTGCTGGCGAACCCCCGAAGCGCCTTGTGGGTTGGAGCAAGCTTCACCTCAATCCCGGGGAAACCAGGGAGGTCTCCGTGAAGGTCCCGGTCGAATACCTCTCCATCTACGGTGAAAATCCTGATGGCTGGAAGCTTGTCCCGGGCAGCTATACGTTCATGGCCGGGTCTTCTTCCCGGGATCTTCCGCTCACCGGCAAAGTCGACCTCAAATAGGCCGCTGCTCTGGCTGGTTTTTCGACCAACTGTTCTGTAACCTTCGCATGCTGTCCGAATCCTATGCATGGGCGATACGCCATTCGCTGAGCGTACCCGCATCTAAACAATGACGATGCGACGTTTTATTGGCGTAGCTAGCTCGCAAAGAAGGTGGCGCAACATGAGTACTCGCAAGGATTCGGATCTCACCTACGCCGATGTCACGCCGAAGGCCGTGTACCTCAATCGGCGTCAAATTCTCCGCGGCATGGGCATTGCCAGCGCCGTGGCCCTTGGCGGAAAACTCATCTCCAATCTCGCTTTGCCGGAAACCACGCTGTATGCAGGCACAAAACTCAATGTCGCCTCGAAGAGCCCCTTCAGCACCACCGAGAAGCAAACCAGTTACGACGACGTCACGCACTACAATAACTTTTACGAATTCGGCACCGACAAGACGGATCCTGCTAAATACGCGCAGAATTTCCGCACTTCTCCTTGGACCGTCTCTATCGAAGGTGAAGTTCAGAAACCCACCAAGCTCACCATGGACGATATACTCAAGCTCGCCCCCCTCGAAGAGCGCATCTATCGCCATCGTTGCGTCGAGCGATGGTCCATTGTCGTTCCCTGGATCGGCTATTCCTTCAGCACCCTCGCCAAACTCGCTCAGCCCACCGATAAGGCCAAATTCGTTGCCTTCACCACCTACTTCGATCATTCCCAAATGCCCCAGGCCAGCCACGCAGGCATCGAGTTTCCTTACGTCGAAGGTTTGCGCATCGACGAGGCCATGCACCCTCTCACCCTTCTTTGCGTCGGCATGTACGGCGAAACCCTTGCCAACCAGGATGGCGCTCCGGTCCGCATGATCATTCCCTGGAAGTACGGCTACAAGAGCATTAAATCCATCGTAAAAATCCGTTTTGTGAAGTCGGAGCCCCCCACAACCTGGGGCCTCTATTCTTCCTCCGAATATGGCTTTTATTCGAATGTGAATCCCAACGTCGATCACCCGCGCTGGAGCCAGGCCACCGAACGCCGCCTCGGGGAGATTTTTATGCGCAAGACTCTTATGTTCAACGGTTATGAGTCGGAGGTAGCCAGCCTCTATACCGGCATGGACTTGAAGAAATATCACTGAGGGGACTTTCTTCTTGCGCAAACTACTCATCAATAAATGGACCAAGGTGGGCGTTTTTCTTGTTTGCCTCTGGCCCCTGGGCGAGCTCATCTATCGCGGGTTTACCGCCCGCCTCACCGCCAATCCCGTCGAGTATATCCAGCACTACACTGGCGATTGGACCTTGGGCTTTCTGCTCATCACCCTGTCGGTAGCACCATTGCGCAAGCTTTTGAATCTTCCTGATCTCATTCGATTCCGACGCATGCTCGGCTTGTTTGCGTTCTTCTACGTCTGTCTCCACTTCCTCACCTACATCGGACCGGACCAATTCTTCAATCTCGCCAGCATGTGGAAAGACGTCGCAAAGCGCCGCTACATCACCGTCGGCTTCCTTGGTTTTGTTCTGCTGATTCCACTGGCTGTTACTTCCACCAAGGGCTGGATCCGCCGGCTCGGCGGCCGTCGCTGGCAGGTACTCCATCGCGCAATCTACCTGGCCGCCATGTGTGGCGTGATTCACTACTACTGGCTTGTGAAGTCCGATGTCCGCAAACCCCTCATGTATGCCGCTGCTCTCGCGGTCCTTCTACTCTGGCGCCTTGGCACGTGGTTCCTGAATCAGAAGAAAACTCTGGCTCCGACCGCCGCGGAAACCAGTGCCTCTCCGGCAAGCAAACCTTTGTAGTGGCCGACCTTCAGGCCGGCGCTTGGGTATTTGCGGTGGGCACCGCACTCTTCTTCTTCTCTCGCGTCGTTGTCATCCCGACCGGGAGCGCAGCGCGCATTGCCGTGCCGCAGCGGAGGGATTGCGGCTTGGTTGTTCCTCAACGCCGACCGTTGAGACGCCGAATCGCTCTTGCGCCTTTGGTCTCCTAAGTCGCAGTTTCACTCACCACCGCGAATCTCAAACCTGTCTTTCTGATGGGTATCCAAAAAGGATGCACGAAGCATTTCGCGCTCAAATGTCCTCAATAGGAAACTAACGCTCTGGATGGGACTGCGCTAGTGGGGATGCCCCGTTCTGCTAGGACCTGCGCAGTCTCTGGCTTCGAAATCAATCCCCCAGAAATGTGGCGCCGGTGTCAAGAACTCAATTCCCACACGGATTCCCTTGCTTCCACTTTCTCCCGTAAATACGATTCGGCACTCTTGTTCGTCTTGCGTCAGAGGATTCACCAGGACGATTGTCTCCCCCTGGTCCACCTCGTTGCTCAGCAGCAATAACCCCCCATACGCATTCACCACCACGGTCTCGCACACTTCGCGGAATTTACGCCCATCGTGCGCGCGCCCCTGTGCTTGCAGGCGCATCTTGTGAAAAACACGCTGGCCCCGACGTGCCGTGGCAAAGGCTGTGTCGTTCATGAGCTCATCATGAAGTTCACCCCCAACTGCGTCAATTGCCCTTAAGGACAGGTGTTCTCCTATCATCAAGCATCCTCTCTTAGCCCTGCGGCGCTTATTTTGCCTCAGCGCCGTCTATCCGGATCGGCAGGCGGCGGATGCGCTTACCTGTAGCAGCAAACAGCGCGTTGCACACCGCAGGCGCAATTGGCGGTACGCCCGGTTCGCCGCAGCCCCCCGGCTCATCCGTGCTTGGAATTACGTGCACCTCAATCTGCGCGGGTGCGTCCAGCATGCGCAAGACTTCATAGTCGTTGAAATTATGTTGCATGGCTCGTCCGTGCTCCACCGTTATCTCACTTTTCAACGCGGCGCCAATCCCAAAATTGATGGCGCTTTCCATTTGCGCCTTCACACCCTCTGGATTAATCGCCAATCCGCAGTCCACGGCGCACACTACGCGGCGTACCTGCACTCGCCCAGTTTTCGCATCACACGATGCTTCCGCCACTTGTGCGACATTGCTTCCATAGCCATACATCCAGGCGATCCCCCTCCCAACTCCCTCTGGCAGCGGCCTGCCCCAGCCTGCCTTTTCTGCCGCCAGTTCGATTACTCGTCTCCGCCGAGCGATATCGATCACTCCACGATTGCCACCCAAGTTCAACTTTCGCGCCGGACCCATGGTCGCCAGCAAGAACTCCACTCGGTCGCGGCCTGCTGCTGCCGCCACTTCGTCAAAAAAACTCGAGATCACAAACCCGTTTCCGGAATTCGAGACTGATCGCCAGTACCCCACCGGCATGTTGGATTCCGCACGTGCAAACTCCAATCGAAAATTCGGCACGGCATCTGCCGGAAAATCCCCACTGCTCAGTTCCGCCGCGGCAGCCGGTGGTATTCCCGTGCCGCCATAAAATGCGTCGATGGACGGTGAAGACGCTCGATGTTCCCACGCGATCAACGCGCCTTCCGCGTTCAGGCCCGCCCGCAGGATGTGGTAAGCCGCTGGGCGGTAGTAATCGTGCTGGATGTCATCTTCCCTCGTCCAGACCACCTGCACCGGTGTGTCCGCGCTCTGTGAAATCTGCGCTGCCTCCACCGCGTAATCTTGATTCAGCCGGCGCCCAAATCCACCGCCCAAATACGTCACATGCACGCGAACCTTCTCCACCGGAATGCCAAGGGCCTTCGATATGGAAGCTGCGGCTGCTCCCGGAATCTGCGTTGGCGCCCAGATTTCGCAGCTCCCTTCATGCACATGTGCCGTGCAGTTCATCGGTTCCATCGTGGCGTGCGCCAGAAACGGTACCTCGTACACGGCCTCCACTTTCTTTGCTGCCCCTTGGAAGGCGGTATCAAAGTCGCCGTCATTCCGCAGAACCGTCCCTGGCCTCTTCAATCGCTCCGCGAACTGCTCCCGCAAGTTCGCCGAATTTTCCTTCACCGCAGCTCCTTCGTCCCACTCGATCCGTAATGCTTTTCGCGCTTGCATCGCGGCCCATGTCGTTTCCGCAAGCACCGCAACGCCGGCCCGTGTGTGATTGCGGTTTCCCGGACCGCTCTCGTCGCCGAATTGATGCGTCAACTGCGCCTGTTTCACCTCAACCACGTTGCGCACTCCCGGCATCTGGCGCGCCTTTTCTCCCGCAAAACGACGCACGGTTCCGTCGAAGGTCGGGCACCGTTCTACCGATGCGATCAGCATTCCCGGTACACGCACATCCATTCCAAAGCCCGCTTTCCCGGTGACTTTGTCTGGTGTATCCGTTCTGAGTGTTGGTTTCCCGACGAGCGCGTACTCCTCCACAGGTTTCAGCGCCGGGTTTCCCGGTACTGGCAGCGAGGCGGCCCGGTGAATCAATTTCGCGTACCGGAGGCGTTGTCCACTTTTCGTATGAACCACTTCGCCCCGTTCACCCAGGCACTCTGCAACAGGCACCTGCCACTCCGCTGCCGCTGCTGCTATCAGCATCTCGCGGGCGGCCGCGCCTGCCTTCCGTAAATCCCGGTATGACATGCGCACGCTCAAGCTCCCGCCCGTCAGTTGGTCCCCATACTTCGGGTCCAGGTCCGCCTCAAGCACACGCACCTGCTTCCAATCACACGATAGCTCCTCCGCCACAATCATCGGTAGTGAAGTTCTTACCCCCTGCCCCATCTCCGAGTGCCCACACCAAATGGCGACCTCACCGTCGCCTGCAATTTCCAGGAAGGCATTGGGTGCGAAGTCGTTTTCCGATTCCAGCGCCCCCATCAGCAGACCGCTGCTGCCACAGCTGAGGTGGAACGCGATCACCAGTCCTCCGCCTGCACCCGTCTTCAGAAATTCTCGCCGTCTCATCGTTGTTACTCCTGGCCCTTCGAATCGGCCCGCACGCCCGTTTGGACGTTCATAACTTCCCAAAGGATAGGATGATTGCTTCGAGCCGCTGCTGGTCTTAGAATAACAACAGCGGCCACGGCAGCTATTTCTTTGCTTCCGCTCCATTCCGCCGCCGCAACTTTCGTTGAAATTTTGCGTACGTATACCGGATACCGAACAGTTGTGCCTGAGGCCTCAATATGAACCTTACTGAATTTATCGAAAGTCGCCGCGAAGAGCATCTCAACGAGCTCTGTGAATTCCTTCGGATTCCTTCCGTCAGCGCCAAAAGTGAACACAAGGCCGATATCGAGCGCGGCGCCAGATGGGTTGCCGATCACCTCCGCTCCGCTGGCTTCAAAACGGTCGAAATCATTCCCACCAATCTTCATCCACTCGTCTATGCCGAATCCCTGGAAGCCCCCGGTAAACCAACGGTTCTTTTCTATGGCCACTACGATGTGCAGCCTGCCGAGCCCTTGGAACTTTGGACTTCTCCTGCATTCGAGCCCACCGTTCGCGACGGCAATATCTACGGGCGCGGTACCGCCGACGACAAGGGCCAGGTTCATATCCACCTCAAAGCCCTCGAGTGCATCCACCAGCTCGATGGGGGATTTCCCGTCAATATTAAAGTCCTCATCGAAGGTGAGGAAGAAGTCGGTAGCGTCAGCCTGTGGGATTACGTACAGAAGAATAAAGCCAAGTTGAAGTCCGACGCGCTCATCGTCTCCGACACTGCCATGCTCGGCAAAGGCGTGCCGTCTATCACCTACGGTCTCCGCGGTCTCAATTATTACCAGATCGAATTGACCGGTCCGATCCGCGATCTTCACTCCGGTGTCTATGGCGGTGCGGTTCCTAATCCACTCACTGTTCTCAGCGAACTCTTTTCGAAACTCCACGACAGAAATGTCCGCGTTACCGTTCCTGGCTTTTACGATGACGTCGACACCGTCTCCGCCTCCGAGCGCAAAGCCCTCAACGCGCTTCCCTGGAAAGTCAAGGATTTCAAGAGTGCCGTGGGCGCGCCGGAGTATCTCGGCGAAAAGGGTTTTACAACCGTCGAGCGCCTCTGGATTCGCCCGACCCTCGAGTTGAACGGCATTTGGGGTGGCTATCAGGGTGAAGGCGCCAAAACCGTCATCCCTTCCAAGGCTTACGCCAAATTCTCCACGCGGCTCGTGCCCAGGCAGAGCCCCGCGAAAATCGCCACGCTTGTCGAAAAGCACATCCGCAAACTCCTTCCGAAATCTGTCCACTGCAAGTTTGAAGTACTAAGCACCGGCAAGCCTTGGGTGGCCGCGTACCACGCCCCCATCTTTCAGGTTGCTCAGACAGCCTTGCAGAAGGGCTTCGGCAAGAAGGGTGTTTTCATTCGCGAAGGAGGCTCCATCCCTTTCGTCACACAAATGCACGACACCTTTAAAATTCCCTGCGTCCTCATCGGTTTCGGTTTGCCCGATGAAAACGCGCACGCACCCGACGAGCACCTCGCCCTCGACAATTATTACGGCGGCATTAAAGCCATCGCTCATCTCTACGAGGATCTCGCCTCTCTGTATTCCGCTTTGAGGTAAGGTCGGTCTCTTGGGTCTTCCTACACTCTCACTGTCTAGAAAGCTGTTCTCGCCGCCCCTTCGCATAATCCTGAAGCGCCACATTCGCGCTTTCAATCGTTTTTAGCGCTTCCGCCACACTCGCCAGGTCCTTCCCGCGGATCACCACGTACATCTCATCTTCTCCCAGCCCCGTATACACGCGGTTCCCGATACAACCCAGGCTGGTAATTGTCCCTTGTTGCAGCGACGCCGGCAGCGCCATGCACGTTGGTCTTCCCAACGCCGGAGCTCCCGTTCCCACTCCTGCGCGATTTGTCGCTTCTTGCAGAAGCATCGCTCCCGACGGTTTCACGGCAAACAGCACCACGTCCGGTTCTTCCGGAGCTTCTCCTAGCGGCGAATACACAATCGCTTTCGGTGCTTTCTCCAGCCGCGGAATCTGCGGCATCTCTTCCGGCTTCACATAACCCAACGCAAACATCATCTCCAGCGTTTGCTCCGTTTCCTTCTCTCGCTCGGGCGAAAGCGCAATAGTGTGTGTGTACGCTCCCACCGCGCAGTTGAAGTGATTCTCCGGCACGGTGTAAAACGTCTTTCCCTCCGCCGCCAGCCGCCAGAAGCTGCATCCCGATGGCTCCGTGCCTTCAAATTTCTTCACTCCCGCCGGTTCGCTGCCCCGAAAACTCACCGCCACTGGCCGGCGCCTCCCTTTCAGAACTCCGGTGATCTTTTCTTCCAGCGCTTTCCAGTCCGTTGCCGCATTCATAGCAGGTTCTCCCTATACAATTTGCGAGCAAAAAGCATAGCATACGCTCACCCGCGCATTTCCCATTCGCGCATCTCCTCCAACCCGCATAATTCCTGCACGTTTTGCACATCCCCTGAAAAAAAGCGCGTTTTTCCTGCATTTTTCACGGTTTTCCCCTTGCGTTCCTTCTGTAGCTTGGTTATAGTCCTTGCGGCCCGAGTTTTTCGATTGATAATAGGGGTTTTTCGCTCGTGGCTGGCCTCGATTCGTTCGGGGCGGATAGACAATTCAGGAGGATAAGCAGACTAAATGGCAGCTAAGCCACTGAGTAAGACAAAAATCGTTTCGCATATCGCCGAGAAGGTTGGCACGTCGAAGAAGACTGTCGCGACTTTCTTCGAAGAGCTTCACAAGCTCGCCGTAAAAGAAGCCAAGGGCAGCGCCGGCAAGTTCGTCATTCCCGGAATCGGCCGCGTTGTGAAGGCACATCGTAAGGCTCGCATCGGTCGCAATCCCCAGACCGGCGAACAGATCAAGATCAAGGCCAAGACCGTCGTTCGTCTGCGCCCGGCAAAGGTGCTGAAAGACGCCGTTCTGAAGTAGCTATTTCTCCCGTGAGGGAGCGCCTCAAAATTGCAACCCCCGGTGACCTGCGAAGGGCAGGGACCGGGGGTTGCTCTTTGGATCTCTCTTTATTCTTAACTGTAGCGCTGGCTTTTATGCCAGCCAGGTTGTCTGCTCGGTGCCCTCGGTGTTCTCTGCGAGTCCTGTCTTACAGCGTCTTCACGTACGCAATCACATCCTTAATTTGCGCTGCCTCCAGCGTCTCCTTGAAAGGCGGCATCAACTGATCCCCGTTCTCAATCCATGCTTTCAGGCTCTCGTCCGTGATTTTTGTTCCGTTCACGCTGAACGTGCCCCGCTTGCTAATACCCTTCAACCCAGGCCCGATCTTCTTCTGGTCGCTGTTATCGTAGTGGCACACCGCGCATTTCTGCTGGAATACGGATTTCCCCCGTGCCACCGCTGCTCCCGCACTGGCTCCAGAACTCTTCTTCCCGGAATCCTGCGCCAGCAGGGCTCCCGCGCCCAGCACCGCCGTGCATCCCGTAATCACCAGACTCTTCCGAAATATCCGATTCACTTTCCCCCCTCGTTCCTTGTTAAAGGACGTCTCCATCTTCTCTTTTCTTGCAACTTATTTCCACTCGCACCCCGTCAAAAAGTACAGGTTCCCTACACGCACAGCTAGCACTTTCGTACCTTTGACCCTTCCCCTCTTTCCGTCCACAATTACTCCATGAATCAGGAGACCCTGACGCGCGCCTGGGAAGTGCTTCAAGACGCTTATCAAGCACAAATGGAAGGCGACTACGATCGCGCCGTCGAACTTTACCAGTCTTCCCTGGAACTTCATCCCACCGCCGAAGCCCACACCTTCCTCGGCTGGACCTACCATTTTCAGGGCCGCCTTCTCGATGCCATCTCCGAATGCAAACGCGCCATCGAGCTGGATCCCGATTTCGGCAACCCTTACAACGACATTGGCGCCTATATGATTGAACTCGGCCAGTTCGATGAAGCCATTCCCTGGTTGCAGCAGGCCGTCGAAGCCCCTCGCTACGAACCCCGACATTTCCCGCATTACAATCTCGGTCGCGCCTATCTCGGCAAGGAAATGTACGGTCAGGCCATGCGCTGTTTCCAGGAAGCCCTCAACGTCGAGCCTCAGTATTCCCTTGCGCAACAGGCCCTCGCTTCGCTCCGCCGCATGGTGAACTGATTTCGACACCTAAATGGATTTGGAAGGCACCACTTTCGTCGTGCCGAATCGCATCTAGAATAACCTGGGCTTTAGCCCATGAGGGCGCCATAGGTCGTGCCCTGTTGGGTTACTCTGCTCTTACTTTTGCCTTTGCAGCGACCGCCTCCTGAGGCGGTCCGCTCGTGGGCTTTTTTTCTATGACGATCCCGGTTCCCCCGGCTTCACCACCCGGTCATACACCCACAACAGCCCCGTCGTCCCCAATCCAATCGCCGTCAACGCCCACAAAAACAATTTCGGCCGGTGCTGCACTTCTCCAAAATGATGCAACAACGCACCGCCAATGGGCCCTCCTATAAACGAACCGATCCCTAGCGGCAAAAACGCGAATCCCATGTAGGTTCCTTGCTGCCCCGCCGGCGCCAGCCGCGAAATGTAATCGTAGTAGCGCGGTGATTGAATCAATTCGCCCACCGCAATCACTACCAGTGTTGCGTACACCGCGAAGATCGTCGAGTGTAATGCCAGGATCGCAAACGCCGACATCGCCACCAACGTCCCCAGCACTACCGCGCGAAACGCCGTCATCTTCTGCGTCATCACGCTGAACAGCACCGTGAACGCAATCACCACCAGCGGCCCTGTCGACAGCATCTTCTCTGTGTCCGCCGTCGAGTCCACATAATCATGCACATACACCGGCAGCGTGATGAATTCCTGCCAGTACACAATCCAATACCCCGTGAAAATCAGCAGGAAAATCATGAACGCCGGGTTCGTCAATACTTTCCAGAAATTCCGCATCGTTGCTGCCAGGCTTTCCGTCCGCGCTTCGCCCGATTTCTGCGGCTCCTTGAAGAACAGCAGCACCGCGAAGAACATCAGGAACACGCTCAACGCCGACACGCGAAACACATTTTCCACGCTCATGTGCCGGTGCACCCACGACGACACGTACGGTCCCAGCGCACCCCCGATGTTCACCAGGGTGTAGTAAATCGAGTACCCGATCGATCGCACATTCTCGTGCGACGCCCTCGCCGTGGTTCCCACCACGCACGGCTTCACCAGCGCCACGCCCAGTGCCGGCAGCATCAGCACTACCGTCACCAGTACCACCAGCGGCACGGCATCCCGCACCGGAGCCAGCCACGGCGCCCCAATCGAACCCAGCAAAAAGTACGAACCTGCCAGAATCAGGTACGCCAGCGATAGCGCTCGCCGGAATCCCAGCCGGTCGGCAATCGCTCCTCCAAAGATCGCCAGGAACCACACCAGTCCGCCGAACAGTCCCGAAAGTCCCGCCGCTCGCTCTGTCGGAAAATTCAGTGCCTCGTGCAGGTACCGTGTCAGCGACGCGAACACTGCATAGTACGACAGGCGCTCAAACAGCTCGCTGATATTCGCTACCCAGAATGATCGCTCGAACCCCGTCCGCACCTCATCGATCCGTTGCGCGAAGCTCATCCTGCCTCCCTACCGCTTCCGCCGTGAATCATATCAACATTTCCCCCCGCCCCACGGCTATCCGTTCCAGGTAGAGCCGGCATCCTGCCGTTCTCGGCGTTCCGCGCCTCCTGTTTTTGGAGTGGCCGAACTTTCGCGTTGTTTGCGCCCGCCGCTTTCCGGCGGAACGTCGGTTCTACGGTTCGTATTATTTGTTTCGTCATCCCAACCGAAGAAGCGGCTCCTTTGCCGTTTCCTAGCGGGGTTTGTGCGTTCCGCGCGCCTCGCCGGGATCGCCGGATCATGGCAACCACTGCGCCTCGTCCCGCTGGTTGCAATTCCCTCAGGTTCTACCCCTTGCTCGGCAACCGCTACCTAAGGAAGATAGACTGGCAAAAGAGAAGACCCGCGGGCTCATGGGGCCTCGGAGCTCTAGCTCTGACGATGGAGACTCTGCTCGAAGGACTTCTCACTAGTCAATTCCTTTTTGCTATGGAAGTTGCCTGCCGGAAAACAAAATCAGAATGAACTTCGACTCACAGCGCAGCAGTCGGAGAGTGTTTGAGATTTGACCTTTTCCGCCTCGGGTCGCTCCTCACTCCTTCGGCGCCGAGTTCCACATCTCCTGCTCGACCTTCCATTCCCCATGCGCATTTTTGTGCAGCACGAGCAAGATCTTCCCCCGGCTATCGATCACCGGCTTCCCATCCGGAGGCTGCACCACCTGACGCTCCATGCCCCATTCCGACGCCCAGTCGCCAGACACTTGAATATCGCGAAAGTCGATCTCCTGCTTGGTCACCTTATTCCCGGGCATTTTCTTTACCACGTCTTCCACAAACTTCGCGATCGCCGGCCTGCCCACCAGTGGCGCCATCTCCGGCAGCAGGGTAACGCCATCTTCCGCCCAGAACGACAAAATCATCGCTGTATCCATCCGCAGGTGCGCCTCAATGTATTTCTGGTTGAACGCCGCAATCTCCGCCTGCCCCGAACTGGCCTGCCGCGTATCTCCCGCCAATGGCAGTATGGTAAGCGCCAAAATACACACGACTCGCCTTGCGCTTCCGTGAACGTTAGCCATAAAGCGTCCTCCCGGTTGCCGCACCCTCGATCGAACCGCTTTTTCGCTTCGCTAATGTCTGTCTAGCTACTGCTTCGGCTTCTCCGCTTCCTGCTTCTGCCGCTCTTCTGTCCAAGGCGGCACAATCCCGACCTCTCGCGCATATGCGATCGACTGTCCGAGGTGCTCGCCATAATGACCAGAAATAAGGAAAAACGCCCCTCGCACCGTCGATGGCCCTCGTGGCGTTTTCAACGCGCTCTCCAGATCGGAATCCTTGATCGCCAGGATCGCCTGGTGCATATGAGCAAACGAATCCTTCAACTCCTGCACGACTTTGGCCTTGTCGCCGGCAGTCGCGATGATCGCCTTCGCATCTACTCCTGTCGGGAACGGCGTGCCCAGCATCTTCGCGAATCCATAATTGGCCGTTACCACGTGCACGTAAACCTCTCCGATCGAGCGCACGCCTTCCGCCGGCCTCCACGCATATTTGTCCGCGGGAATGGCCTCCGCCAGCCGCGTGAACCTTTGCTCGTAGTAGGAAACTTCGTCCAGAAATTCCCCGCGTACCCCGGCAACCGTGCCCGCAGCCGCAGCCTTATCGGCGGGCTTATCTTGCGCGGCACCCATAGCAACCGTCGCGCAGAAAAGCGTCGCAAGAACCAATATTTTGCCTGTAAATTGGCGCATCAGAAACCTCCAGCGTCGAGTCTCTCGGGAGAGGCCAGCATTCTACACCCGAACGCCTCAAAGCAACGGAGCGCACAGATTCCTCCGAGAGTTTTCAACAGTGCGTCACAACGGCGTGAAAATGTTTGGAAACTTAGTGTAAGATGCCGAACAAATGGAAGGGTGATCCACCCGCCCAAGAGTAATGTCCCAAACCGTGCCACCCGAACCAGCCCGGGTGGTTAGGCCGTGCGTAAATTACCGTGCCGGGAAATTTCTGGAAGTGAATAGCACGGACGCGGGCAGATGTTCTGCGAAATAGCCCGCGTCGTGCCGTCCCGGATACAGGTGGAATTCGTGAGCCACGTGCCGCGCCGTCAGGATTTTGTCCAGTGCCACGGCGCCCGCCTCGAATCTGTAATCGTCGTGATCCCCGCAGTCAAAATAGATGTGCAACCCCGCAAGATTCGCCGTTCGCGCTAGCGTCAAGGGGCTGTTCTGATCCCAAAACGCCTGGTCCGGTGGAGCCCCGAACACGCCGCCAAAAACACGCGCCCGCGGAGAATCTGGCGCATTCCCCAGAAACGATGGCAGCTTCTCGATCAATGCAGCGCTATTTGCGCTGACTGCGATAAAGAGCTGCGGATGCCGGAACGCCAGATGCAGCGCGCCGTAGCCGCCCATCGAGACGCCGGAAATCGCGCGATTGCCGCGGCCGGGCGCAGCGCGGTATCGTCTTTCGATGAACGGGAAGAACTCCAGCAGCAGGAAATCCTCGTAGCGATCTTTCCCATCTTTGGAATTAATGTAGAAACTCGCGCCGCCTTCCGGAGTCACAATTAGAAATTCTTTCAGCTCGCCTTTTTCCTGCAGGTCCTCTACAAGATTCCACAATCCCGAATGAACATAAAACTGTTCGTTGTCGCCCAATCCGTGCAGCGAATACAGAATCGGGAAGTGCTTGGCCTTGTTCGCGTCAAACGATGCGGGAAGAATGATGCAGTAAGAAACGCTGCGCGCCAGGATCTTGCTCGACAACGCGTTGCATTCCACGCGCCCCGTCGCCGCCTGCGTAATCACCGGGAGCGTCAGCAGTGTAATCAGCGCAAAGCGCAGATGCATGCTACTCATAGCGCAGCGCGTCAACCGGATTGAGTTTCGCAGCACGGGAAGCAGGATAAAGTCCTGCCGCCAGGCTGACAAGCACCGCAAATGCAAGCGCGGCAACCACCAACCACCACGGAACAGAGGAAAGCTCGATGGGGTTCAGGTTCTGCCTCTTCAGATAAAGATTCGTGCCAATCGTCAGCGCGCGCCCCAGCAACCAGCCGAACAAAACCCCGAAGATTCCCCCAAAGAATCCCATCACGCCCGCTTCCAGGAAGAACAGTTTCTGCACGTCGGAATCAGAAGCGCCCAAGGCCTTCAGCACGCCGATCTCTCGCCGCCGCTCCAGGATCGCCATCACCAGCGTGTTGACGATTCCCAGCGTCGCAACTGCCAGCGCAAGGCTGCCGAAAATACCCAGCAGCAGGTCGAACACAGAGAAGAACGTGCGCAACGATTTGGAAGCATCCAGCAGCGAGAATGCCGCAAAGCCCATGTTCTTGATGGACGTTTCGATGGCCTCAACCTGCGAGGGAGATTTGACGCGAACCGAGAGCGATGGATAAGTTGTCTTGGTCGCCGCGCTGTCGCGCACAATATCTCGCAAGTCATTCACCTGCGCTGCACGTAACGTGGCTGCCGTTTGCAGCGGCATCAGTAATCGCGCATTGCCGTAGCCGCCGTAACCCTGCGCTGGTTCCGTTTCCACGACGCCTACAATCTTCAGTCGAAGCTCCTTGGGGACGACAGAAAATCCCCCGCTCGACGCTCCCGAGGTTGCCGAACCAGGATTGTCGGCGGGAAGCGCCTGGCGTTCGGCATAGCGCAACACGAGTTCCTGTCCAATCAGCGACGCTGGCTTATCGGAAAGATCCTTGGCGAATTCGATTTGGAGAATCGCTTCATTCGCTGTGGATGAGGAGAAGAAACTGCCCTGCATGCCGTCGAACGACCCGGAATTCTTCGCGGAATCTGGCATGCCGGCGACCACCGCGGCGAACGGCTTATTGCTGAAGCGCACTTCCGTAAAGAATCGGACTTGCGGATAAACCTCGATGACGTGAGCCAGTTTCTCGATCTCTTTGCGCGCGTCATCATCAAGCGCGCGCGGAGGTTTATCTGATTGCGATTCACGCTGCGGGCGGCCCATGCCACGGAAGTTGTTTTTGGGCGTGACCATGATCGTATCGAACAGCCCGCTTTGCGAAAGACGCTTGGCAGCCAACTGCTGAAGTCCGACACCGAGCGAAAGCATGGCCACAAGCGACGCTACGCCGACAGCCACGCCCAGCGTGGTCAGTAGGTTGCGAAGAATTGCCTCACGCAGATTGCGCAGCGCGAGATCGGTAAGGTCGCGCGGTTTCACGAGGCAAGGCCTTTCCTAGACGCCGCGGTCGACAGCAGCTTGCCGTCGCCCATGGTTGCCAGGCGGTCCGCGAATCGTTCGGCGAGGGGACGCTCGTGCGTAACCATCACGATGGTCATTCCGAGTTGTTGCTGCAAGTCTCCCAACAGCCCAAGAATCGTTTCACCGGTGGCGGAATCGAGATTGCCCGTCGGCTCATCCGCAAGCAGAATCTTCGGGCGATTCACCAAGGCTCGCGCGATCGCCACCCGTTGCTGTTCGCCGCCGGAAAGCTCCGCGGGACGATGGCCGAGGCGATGCGTCAGCCGCACGCGCTCCAGAGCTTCTCGGACTCGCCCGGACCGCTCACTTCGCTCGACTTCCGCGAGTCGCAGCGGCAGTTCGATGTTCTCTTCCAGGGTCATGCGTGGCAGCAGATTGAACGATTGAAACACCATCCCGATGGTATTGCGGCGATAGCGCGCGAGTTCGAGCGAAGAGAGCGCGGCCAGGTCCTGTCCCTTGGCGAGGATCGAGCCGGAGGTAACCCGGTCCAGTCCGGCGATGAGATTTAACAACGTGGATTTACCAGAGCCGGAGGATCCAAGCAGCGCCAGAAATTGCCCTTCTGGGATCGCAAGCGAAACGTCGTCCACTGCGCGGACGCTGCTTTCGCCCATGGTGTAGTAGCGGGAAACGTGTTCCAGGTGAATGGCGGGATCTGCGTTGGGCATGTGCTCCAGTAATGATACTTCGAAACGGGCGGGAATATTTCAGTGGACTTGCAACTGGAGAGAGTAGATTTCCTGCGTACTGAGATCCTGCACATATAGCCGCGAATTGTCAGGGGCCAATCCTCCCCAGGTTCCCGAGGCGGTTCCTGAGAACCGGCGAAGTCCAGACAGGCTGAACAGTTCCTCCGAGTGCGCGTCGCCAAGCCTAATGCGCCGCGCGGTCGGACGGTCCGTCATGAAATTGTCAAAATAAAGGTACTGGCTGTCTTTTGACCACGTCGGGTAGGCGATGTTACCGGGCTCCGTGAGCCAATTCGTCCACCTCTGGGTACGAAAGTCATACAGCTTCAGCGTGCTGGAGTCCTGGGATAGAGCGGCCAGGTAGTGACCATCGGGAGACACGCGCGGACTGAACAGGCCTTGTGATCCGGGGAAGTCCGAGCGCTGCTGCGTTTTCAGATCAAGAACAAAAATACTTACGGGCGGATAATTTGGCCCCTTCGAGAAAATCAGCTGATTGCCGTCGGGTGTCCAATTGAAATCCACGGCACCAATGCCGCCGGGAATAGCGTCTTCAGACGGTCCTCCCGTGAAGGGCACGGATTGCGCTCTCCAATTTTTCCCCATCGTATAGCTTTGATACAAGATGTGCGTGCCGTCCGGCGACCACACGGGGATCAAAGGTTGCGTAGGCTGATAGCTAAGCTGCAATCGCTCTGTACCGTCTAGTCGGCTGCGCCACAGATTTCCCTCCGGAATCGTTACGTAAGCGACCCACTGTCCGTCTGGAGAGAAGGCCAAATCGGTTGCGGAAATGCCTGACATGAACGGAACAAATTGTTTGAACTTAGGGTCATAACGTACCAGTTGCGCGCGAGGCTGAGTGGCGTGGACAAACAGCTTTGCGCCGTCGCTGGACGGTGCGAGGGAATAAAATTGCAGCGGTCCCGCAGTGAGTTGCACGGGAGCCGGCGACTTCCCGCGGAATAGGCTCGACCGTTCCTCTAGCGCGTAGACATCGGCCGAAGTGGCGGTGAAGCTGAGGAAGAAGAAATAGCGTCCGTCTGGAGACCACCTCCCACAGCATTCTGCGGGAGGATCGCGCCATCCGGAGAGGACGGGATGGAGGTCCTTGCCATCTGCCCGTACCTCCCAGATTGCTGATGCGATTCTGTTCTGTTCATTGAGCGTAAACCGGATGCGCAGCCCATCGGGAGAGAACTTGGCATCAGCGGGAGTTCCTTCCAGCTTTAACAAGGGACGTGAATCGCTACCATCGGCATTCGCCCGAAAGAGCTCTGAACCTTTTGCGTAAACCATTTGCTTACCGTCCGGAGACCAGGAAGCAGAAGCAGCAAGAAAGCTACCGATGCGACGCGGAGAACCCGAAGGAAGCGGAACCGCCCAGAACTTAACTTCGTTCTGAGTGCCTTCTCCCGCGGCAACGAGGAGTTGCGAGTGGTCCCCCGAAATGTCCTCGACCATGATGTTTGGAAATGGAGTGGGAATTTCGACCGTTTGGCCTCCCGCTGTCGAAACCTGCGAAAGGACATAATGTCCCCGGGAGACTTCGGCAAAGTACAGGCGCGAACCGTCCGTAACCATGCGGCTCTTGGCTAGTCCATCGGAGGTAATTTGTGTGGATCCCGTGACCTTTGGCGGTGCAGGAGCAGAGAAATATCGGATAGCGCTAAGTGCTAACGCAATGACAGCAACGAAAACAACAGCCCAAATCCGGCGAATGTTGTGTTTTGTGGCTGGCGCTACAGGCGTAGCCACTCCGCTGGCCCTGTCGGAACTGGTATCGCGTTTAAGGCGCTTAAGGTCAGCCTGAACTTCGGCGGCCGTCTGGTAGCGAACCTCCCGATCTTTTTCCAGGGCTTTGCGGATGATGTGATCGAGCTCTTCCGGAAGAACCGGATTCAAGTGCAATGGCGACACAGGCTGCTTGTTCAGAATGGCATCGAAGATAGCAGCGGTGGTCGAGCCGGCAAACGGCACTACTCCAGTGGCCATTTCGTACAGGACGGCCCCAAGGGAGAACAGATCGCAACGGGAATCGAGTTCCTTGCCGAGGGCTTGTTCGGGGGACATGTAGCCTACCGTGCCGATCACGCTGTCGGGAGTGCTGATGGGATCCCAACTAACGGTTGAGCCTTCGGCAGCACTCGCGCCAAAGTTCACCGGTTCACTGGTAATTTTCGCCAGGCCGAAATCGAGCAGTTTTACCTGACCGCGGGGCGTAATAAAGATGTTGGAGGGTTTGATGTCGCGATGGATGATCCCGCGGGCATGCGCGGCTTCCAGAGCGTCGGCGATCTGAATGCCGATGTCCAGGAGAAGTTCGAGCCGTAGTGGGCGGCCTGCGATGTGATCACGGAGGTTGATGCCTTCAAGCAATTGCATCGCGAGAAAGGTGCGGCCCTCGTGTTCGCCAACTTCATAGATGGTGCAAATGTTGGGATGATCGAGAGACGAAGCGGCGCGCGCCTCGCGTTCGAAACGTTCCATCGTATGCGGGTCGGTAGCGACCGATTCGGGGAGAAACTTTAGCGCGGCGTGTCGGCCAAGACGCAGGTCCTCGGCTTCGTACACCTCTCCCATCCCGCCCATGCCGATCTTGTGCAGGATACGGTAGTGGGAAATGACCGGGGTGGACATGAGGTCCTCGTATTCCAAAAAGCTTAATTCCCGGCCGTAAGCAGGTCAGTGACCGGGAACACACGGGATTCGAGTTGAGGGTCTGGTCGTGAACTCCAACCAATGGGGAATCGGCATAGAATGCAAGTTGGATAGCGGTGCTTAGGTGCCGTTTAGGAGGGCCAATGCTTGAAGGGAAAGGCGCAAAAAAATGGATTGATGCGTATCTCGAGAAGAAGCCGGCGGAGCATGCGGCCGTTGCAAAAGCACTGCGCAAACTGGTGAAGAAGACGGTACCCGGAATAAAGGAATCGGTGAATCCCTGGAAGATACCTACCTTCGAGTCGAATGGGCCAATGTGTTTTTTCATGGTTGGGAAGAATCATGTAACATTTGGCTTTTTGCGGGGGACGTCGTTGCCGGATCCGGCAAGATTGCTGGAAGGGACCGGGAGGAAACTGCGGCACGTGAAGTTGCGGACCGCGGAGGATTTGCAGAAGCCTGCGTTGAAGAAGTTGGTCGCAGCGGCGGCGAAGTTGAATAAGAAAGAACCGATGGAAGGGATGAAGCCGAGGAAGAGCAAGAACTAAATTGCCGCCGAAGTGGTCGGATATCAGACCGCCGCGACCAGAAATCAGGAATCTGGATACCGTCTGAATTTGTGTTGGTGATTTGGGTGGGCGAAGGAGAGCGATGAACAAGAGTTTAGCGATGTTGACGGGGCTGTGGATGGGCGCAACGGTATGGGGGCAGAAGCCGCCGCTGTTGCCTGAGAAGGATGTGGCGGCCATTGCACAGGAAATCAGCGGAGAGTCTGCCAAGCGGAACCTGGAAGGGATTGCGCGGTTTCACCGTCAGCGCGGCTCGCAGGGATTTCATGCGGCGACGGAGTTGGTGGCGGAGCGGCTGCGGACTTATGGATTGAGCGAGGTGGCAATTCTGCAATATCTAGCGGACGGTCAGATGTTCTACGGCACGCAAAGGTCGCGGCCGGCGTGGGACGCGGAGTTTGCGGAATTGTGGGACATGAACGACGGCGGCGCCGTGAAATTGGCGAGTTACGAAGCGGAACCGGTGGTGCTGGCAGAAGACAGCGAGAGCGCTGAGGTAACCGGGGAATTGGTGGATGTCGGAGAAGGAAACAAGGAGAGCGATTACGCGAACAAGGGTGTGAAAGGAAAGATCGTGTTGGTAAGCGCGCAACCGGGCGCGGTGCAGGATTTGGCGGTTGGAAATTTCGGCGCCGTGGGAATCGTGAGCTACGCGCAGAACCAGAAGACGGCGTGGTCCGGTGAAAATCAGGACGCGATCCGTTGGGGACATCTGGATACGTTCTCGGCCAATAAAACGTTCGGGTTCATGGTGTCTCTGAAGACCGCCCGAGGATTCAAGGAAAGACTGGCAAAGAGCGAAACGGTTCGGCTGCACGCTGTGGTGAAAGCCGGACAGCACGCCGGAAATTATGAAGTTGTAACCGCGACCATTCCGGGCACCGATGCAAAACTAAGGGACGAAGAGATCGCCTTTTCCTGCCACCTAGATCATCAGCGGCCCGGAGCAAACGACAACGCCAGCGGCTGCGCGACGATCCTGGAAGTGGCACGCACGCTGCAGAAATTGATCCGGGAGAAAAAGATCGCGCCACCCGCGCGGACTATGCGCTTCCTGTTTCCGCCGGAAATTGAAGGAACCATGGCGTTGTTGAACGGAAAAAGGGAGCTCACCAAGCGAATCAAAGCGGTGATTCACATGGACATGGTGGGAGGCGGACCGGAGACGAAAGCGGTGTTCCATGTGACACGAGGACCACTGAGCTTGCCTTCTTTCGTTCAGGACGTGGCATGGGCATTTGCCGAGTGGGTCCATGAACAATCCTATGAATACGCAGCCACGGGAAAAGCTGCGTACCCGCTGGTCTCGGCCGAAGGAGGGAAGGAGCCGCTCGGTGCGGAGTATTCCGCGTTCACCATGGGGAGCGACCACGACGTCTATCAAGACTCATCATTCGGAATCCCCGCCATTTATCTGAACGACTGGCCGGACCGTTACATCCACACAAACTTAGATGCCGCGGCGAACATCGATCCCACAAAACTGAAACGCGCGGGTTTTATCGGCGCCGCCAGCGGCTATTTCCTGGCACAAATGAGTCCCGAAACTGTCAAAAACGCGTTACAAATAATTGATTCGAATCGCTTGTTACGCGCAAATTCTGCAAGCTGGCGGGCGTCGCAGTTGCCGGAAAACGAAGCATCCAATCTGATTCGACAGTTTCAGAACTCAGAAATCAAATCAGTTCAGTCGCTCAATCAAGTAGTCCCCCTATCGTTCACTTCAGCTGAGTTGTCGATGGAAAGATCCTTTCCGATCAAGACTCTTGCTGAAAAATCCGGCAATCTGACGCCAGCCACGGGTGACGGACTCAAGGTCTTCCAGCGTAAGAAGCAGACAACCGGACCGCTAACGGTTTTCGGCTACGACTATTTCGAACAGGAGTGGGCCAAGCGCGGACACGCGACGAAACCGAAACTACTGGAGTATGAAGGTTTGTGGGGCGGCGGAGAAGAATATGCCTATGAGGTCCTGAATTTTGCCGATGGAAAGCGAAACGCTCAGAACATTCGCGATGCCGTTTCCGCAGAGTATGGCCCAGTGCCACGAGGGTTAGTAGTGGAGTATTTGAAGGCGCTCGAAGAGATTGGCGTGGTGGAAGAGACAAAAGCCCCCACGAACGAACCAAAGAAATAAAGCCGTGGCGAAAATCGACTCACCTTGCGGGAAGTCCTGCCTGCGCGCGGGTGGAGCTAGAAATATTTCCGCCCGTGACCAGCAAAGCCACGGGACCGTGATGATACGGCTTCTTGACAAATGCCGCAGTGGCGGCGGCGCCCGCTGGTTCAGCAACAATCTTTTCACCTTCGTGAAGCAGGCGAATTGCGCCGATCAGTTCCTCTTCACTTACAAGAACGACATCGTCGACAAGTTCACGGATGGCCAGCACGTTCTCTGGTTCGGGCGTGCGCGTGGCGAGTCCATCGGCACAGGTATCACAAGTTTCTGTGGGGACAGGCGCGCCCCGCTTCCACGACAGATAGTAAGACGGCGCCCGTTCGGCTTGTACGCCGATGATTTTGACCCGTGGGCTGATCTGCTTGATCGCGGCGCCGACGCCACGAATCAGCGCCGTATCGCCCATCGGGACGTAAATCGCGGCCACCTGAGGGAGCTGCGCAAGGATTTCCAGGCCAATCGTCGCAGGTCCAGCCGGGAGATCGGCGTCCGTGGCGTCATTCAGAAAGTACACGCCGGGGCGGGCGGAATCTTCCCGGGCTGTTATATAAGCGAACGCCAGATCGGGACCACCAGCTTCCACGACTTGTGCTCCCAGATCCATAATGTTCTGGAGCTTCACCGGATGGGGGTTTGCGGGAAGAAAAATGGTAGCGGCGATACCTAGCACTTTCGCCGCCCACGCCACCGCCGCGCCATGATTGCCGGTGCTCGACGCGGTCACTTCCGTTATAGCGCGCGTGCTCAAATTGCTGGCGAGGGCGTAGAGAGCGCCACGCGGCTTGAATGAGCCCGTGGGAAGCCCAATTTCCACTTTAAGGAATACTTCCGCACCCTCAGTGGAGAGGGCTTTCGCCTGTTGTAGTGGCGTAGGTGAAAAATAGTTCGCCAGCAGTTCTTGCGCCTTCTTGATCTCGGAGAGTGTTGGTCGCATAGACAAAGCAATAGTTTGCCACGGTAGAAATAAGGTTTGTGAGGGGAATTCCAACCGGCGTCACGAGCCAGAGTGCAAGGTGTGTGTTAGCATGGAAATCTGCGAGAACAGAAGGCCTGCCTGAGTACTGAGGAGCCTGCCTAAATGCCTGCAACCATGAAGGCGTTGCGCAAGACAAAAGCGGCGAAGGGTTTGGAAATCCAAAACGTACCTGTGCCGTCGATTGGCGCGACCGAGGTCCTCGTGCGCGTGAGCGCCACGTCGATTTGCGGAACGGATCTGCACATTTATGGATGGGACCGCTGGTCACAAGGACGCATCAAGCCGCCAGTAACCCTCGGCCATGAGTTCTGCGGCGTTGCAGAACGCGTTGGCGAAAACGTGACGGCGGTAAAGCCGGGCGATTTTGTCAGCGCGGAGATGCACGTGAATTGCGGGCATTGCCACCAATGCCGGCTGGGCGAAGCGCACATCTGCCAGAACCTGAAGATCATTGGGATTGATATCGACGGCGCCTTTGCTGAGTTCGTGAAAATTCCGGCGATGAATATCTGGAAGGTGGACGCCGCAATTCCGGAACACTACGCTGCGATTCTCGATCCGTTGGGCAATGCGGTCCACACGGTGCTGGCCGGGGCGATCTCGGGTCAAACAGTATTGGTGACAGGTTGCGGGCCGATCGGGCTGATGTCGATTGCGGTGGCCAAGGCCTGCGGCAGTTCCACGGTGTTTGCGACCGAGACGAACGAACACCGCCGCACGATGGCAAAAGAAATGGGCGCGGATTACGTATTGAATCCCGCCGCAGAAGATCCTGTCAAAAAGATTTTGGAAGCGACCGGCGGCACCGGAGTGGACGCGTTGTTGGAAATGAGCGGTCATCCCGCGGCGATTCAGCAGGGATTCAAAGCGTTGCGCGCAGGCGGCCGAGCTTCGCTGTTGGGGATTCCGACGGAAAATGTGCCGCTCGATTTGGTACAGGACGTGATTTTCAAAGGCGCCACGGTTCAAGGGATCTACGGCAGGCGTATGTATGGCACTTGGGTACAGATGAGCGCACTGCTGAAGGCCGGACGAGTGAACCTTGAGCCTCTGTTCGGGGAACGCATGGCGCTTGAGAATTTTGAAGCAGCCTTCGCCAAGCTGCAGAGCGGACTGGCAGGTAAGATCCTGATGTACCCGGATGGCATGAAGAAGTAGCAAAGAGAATTCACCGCAGAAAACGCATACACCACAGAATTCGGAGAAAGACACTATGAGCGAATCCGTTGCACAGGCGTCCAAACACAATCCGCTGCAGTACGTGAGCGAGACTCTACGGGAGTTGCGGAATAAAGGAGTTGCGCCCCAATTGCGCGTGCTCGAGGGCGAGCAGAAACCGGTATGCATCTTCGACGGACGGGAAGTAATCAATCTGGCTTCGAATAATTACCTTGGGCTGACGTCGCACAAAGCGCTGCGCAAGGCTGCGGTGGAGGCGGTACGCAAACTGGGTGTGGGTGCAGGAGCGGTGCGCACCATCGCGGGCACGATGAAGCTGCACATGGATCTGGAGAAACAAATCGCTAAATTCAAGCACGTGGAAGCGTGCGTAGTGTTTCAGTCGGGATTCACGGCGAACGCGGGGACGGTTTCCGCGGTGCTCGGTAAAGACGACCTGATTATTTCCGACGAATTGAATCATGCATCGATTATTGATGGCGCGCGCCTTTCGAAAGCGACGATCAAGGTGTTCAAGCACAAGGACGTGAGAGATTGTGAACGGATTCTTCAAGAGAACGCGGAGTTCCCGGGAAGGAAACTGATCATCTCTGACGGCGTCTTCTCGATGGATGGCGACATTGCGCCGCTGCCGGCACTTTGCGACCTTGCTGAGAAGTATGGCTGCATCATGATGGTGGATGACGCGCACGCCAGCGGAGTGCTGGGACGCGGCGGGCGTGGAACGGTGGATCACTTTGATTGCCACGGGCGCGTGCACATCCAGGTCGGAACGCTAAGCAAGGCCATCGGGTCAATGGGTGGCTATGTGTGCGGCTCGCGCGACCTGATCGACTTTTTATACCTGCGAGCACGGCCATTTTTGTTTTCCACGTCGCATCCTCCGGCCACGGCAGCCGCATGCCAGGCGGCATTCACGCTGCTGGACTCCCCGGAAGGTGAGAAACTGGTGAAGAAACTGTGGGCCAACACGAAATTCTTTAAAAGAGAATTGAAGAAGCGTGGCTTCCAGTTCAAAGCCAGCGAGACGCCGATCGTTCCGATCCACGTGGGCGATGCCGCAAAGGCTTTCGAGTTTTCGAGAAAGTTGTTTGATGCCGGCGTGTTCGCCCCGGCGGTGGGCTACCCGACGGTTGCCGAAGACAAAGCACGATTGCGGGCGATCGTGAGTGCGGCGCACAAGCGCGAGCATCTCCTAAAGGCTGCCGACACGTTGGCGGAAGTAGGCAAACCCTTGGGCATCGTTTAGACCCGACCACAACGCGGGCCTCAGGCGATTCTTTTTCAAATGGCGAATGAGGAGAATCGCGGTTTGCTATACTCGCCGGGATGCCCACCGAGCCGAAGAAGCTTTTTCTTGTCGACGCCATGGCGCACATCTATCGGGCCTTTTACGCTCCGATGGTGCGGATGAATGCACCGAGTGGAATTCCCACCAAGGTACCGTTTCTATTCTTGAACATCGTGCGGCGCATTCTGAAGGATTACAAGCCAGACTACGTTGGCATCGTCTTCGACACCAGCAAGCCCACCTTCCGCGACAAATTATTCGAGAAATACAAAGCGCAGCGGCCGCCCATGCCGGACGAAATGAGAGTCCAGTTGCCGTATGTGCGGCGACTGATGGAAGCCATGAACATGCCGATTCTGGAGCTGGATGGCTACGAGGCCGACGATGTGATCGGAACGATGGCGAAGCTGGGGACCGCAAAGAAACTGGATGTGCTGGTAATTTCGAACGACAAGGACATGATGCAGCTGGTGAATTCCGGCGTGAAGATCTTACGGACGGGCTCGGGCGGGGCCAAAGCCGATACGATCGTCGACGTAAAAAAGGTAGAGGAAATCCTGGGAGTACCGCCGGAGAAAGTAATCGACCTGATGGCGCTGCTAGGCGACACGGTCGACAATATTCCCGGCGCAAAAGGAATTGGCGAGAAGGGCGCGACTGAGCTGATCCAGAAATACGGAAGCGTCGAGAGCGCCTTGGAACATGCCGACGAGGTCCCCAACAAGCGATATCGCGAAGCGCTGCAGCAGCAAGTTGAACAAGTGAAACTGAGCAAGCAGCTGGCGGCCATCGCGATGGACGTTCCGCTCGAACTGGACACAGAGAAATTGAAAGTGCGAGAACCAGATGTCGTTGCGCTGGCGGAGCTCTATCGCAAATTGGGGTTCAACTCGTTGCTGAAAGAACTGCTGGCAACTGCGCCGGCGCCACAGGCAGGTGCGGAAACTCCGGCCGCTACAGGTGCTGCGCCGGCCGACGGCAGCCAGGGGTCGCAGAAGAACAAGGATTACGTACAGTTCGCGAAGGTAGAGGAGTTTCAGGCTTATCTAAAAAAGCTTCCGACAAAAGACGCTCTGGCCGTGTGGCTGAACCTGGAGACAGGAGAACGACAGTCGGAAGGATTTGGGACGCGGATTGCTTCGATTGAAGTGTCGTCGAAGCCGGGCGAAGGGCGCGCCATATGGATGGATGAAAAAGGCGAGGCCCTAAAGGCGCTGGAACCGGTCTTGCGCGAGGTTAAGCGCCGAAAGATTGTGCACGACCCGAAGTTGTTCCAATTGCTGACGGGCAAAACAGAAAATATCGAGCACGCCACACAGTTGTACTCGTATCTGGTTCGGCCAACCACCGCCAATCACAGTTTTGCAGATGTGATTTTTCGGCAATTCAACGTGCCAATGGGCGGTGGCCCGGGGGAACGGGCAGATTGCCTGCGACGACTGGCCCCTGAACTTCGCGAGCAGATGGAAGCCCAGGATTTGCTGGTGGTGTACGAGAAGATCGACCTTCCCTTGGCCGGAGTGTTGGCCGAGATGGAGCGGGTGGGAATTCGCGTTGATCCCAAGGCACTGGAGAAGATGTCGCAGTCGATGGAAAAGGAAGTGCGCCGAATTGAGAAAGAAATCTGGACGCTGTCGGGTGCCGAGTTCAACGTAAATTCGCCGGCGCAGCTGGCGGAAATTTTGTTCGACAAGCTGAACCTGCAGCCGCCTTCGCGGCGTGGCAAAGGGAAAGTGCGCTCGACCGCTGCCGACATTCTTGAAGAAATGAGCAGCCAGCACGAGTTGCCGCGCAAGGTGATTGAGTATCGGGAAATCGCGAAACTGAAATCGACCTATGTCGATGCGCTTCCAAAATTAATTCACCAGGAAACGGGGCGGTTGCACACAAGTTTTTCACAAACAGGGACAGCGACGGGGCGGCTCAGCTCCAGTGACCCCAATGTTCAGAATATACCGGTGCGCAGCGAACTTGGACGAGAGATCCGCGCGGCGTTTGTGGCGGAGAAAGGTAAAGTTCTGCTCTCGGCCGACTATTCGCAGATCGAGTTGCGCGTCATGGCGCACGTTTCGAGGGATCCAGTGCTGGTCGAAGCATTTCGCCATGGCGAAGATATTCATGCAAGAACGGCGCAGGAAGTGTTTGGCGTTGGACCAATGGCACAAACGTCGGAACACCGCCGCGCGGCAAAGGCCATCAACTTTGGAATCATCTACGGTCTGTCGGCATTTGGCCTGGCGCAACAACTGGGGATCGAACAGCGGGAAGCGGCGCAATTCATCAAGGCCTACTTCACGCGTTACAAGGGCGTGAAGGATTATCTCGATCGAGTGCTGGTGGAAACGCGAAAGTCGGGGGTGGCCAAAACGCTCTTCGGAAGAATTCGACCCATCCCAGAAATCAATTCGCCGCAGGTGCAATTACGCAATTTCGCGGAGCGCACTGCGCTGAACTCGCCGCTGCAAGGGACAGCTGCGGATTTGATCAAGCTGGCGATGATCGCCATCGACAAGCGGCTGGCTAAAGAAAAGCTCGGGGCGCAAATGATCTTGCAGGTGCACGATGAGTTGTTGTTCGAAGCTCCCGTCAAAGAATTGAAAGCTCTAAAAAAATTGGTGAAGGAAGAAATGGAAGGTGTGCACAAGCTGGCGGTGCCGCTTGTGGTGGAGATTGGAACGGGTCCGAACTGGCGCGATCTGGATTGAACAGCGGAACTCACACCGAGACGGTTTTAACATTCGGTCTGTGCTCCGGGGACCATGAAACCCAACCTACTTTGAAACCTGCCTGTCCCGTCGTACAGGAATCGGATAGGTCACGTTGATTGTGAGCTACTGCGCAGCGGAAGAAGACAGCGTGCTACGCTGAAGCGCGTGGTCAAACTGAGTGAGCACATGCGCCCACTAAGCGTTAGTCTTCTGATTCCAACACTTTTTTTTCGATTGCGGGCTGTAGCGGACTCACCGACCTAAAGCACACCAGCGGTGGCGGCACTGGGGGTGTCACGCAACCTTCCAGCGTGAGCGTTTCTCCGAGGACGGCAAACCTGCAGCCGTTCGGCACACAGTCGATCCAGATACCGTTGCCATAAACGTCACGCAAGACACGGCGGAGGCGGTTGCACTGCTGTTTGCCGGCTCTGATACCGACTCGGTGGGAAACCCCGTAGGCGATGTGCTTGCGGCATTTGCTGGAAACAGCGGGACGCCAACATTTGTGGGTGGGACGACACATCAGGTGATCGGATGCAGTTTGACGCTGACTCCCTCTGTGGCAAAGGCCACGACGGCACAGGTTCGAGCGGAGGTAATCGAGAACGCGGCATTGATCCTTGATCTGCATGCGCCGGAGCTACTCGGAGATGTAGCGATGGATGCGGTGGGAGTGGGCCGGAGCTATGACCGTCCGGGACAGTCGGCCATTCTGCTCTTCGTGAATTCGCGAGGATCGTTGGCAGGTCTGCCACAGAGTATTCATGGCGTAAGCACGCGCTTAATTCGAGGAGATTCGTGGCCGCTGCGCGGCCCGCTAACCAGCGAACAGAGCGCGCAGCTTCTTGCCGGCGTGGCCGAACCACTGTTGATCTACACGGTTGCGTTCGGGAGAACTGGAGCGCGCGAAAGCGGTGCAAAAGGCGCACCTTTCGGAGTACTTAAATCGGCCGGGAGTATTGGGCGTTGGGATTACATCCAGTGTGGATGCGCCGGGTGAGGCGGCACTGCTCTTCTACGTGAATCGAGGTGCATCTGTGAGCACCATTCCCGCAGAGATCGACGGATTGCGGACGCGTGTGCGCGAAACGAGTCGGTTTATTGCAGGGCACGAATCTAGCGGTGCGTCGCCTGGGTGCCGTGTGCCCACAAACAACTCAACGCTCGCGAAGTTCAAGCCCTAAGCAGACGGCTCATGTGAGCTAGATCACACCAACCTGATGGTAGCTAGCTGTACGGTTAGGTTATGGCCACACCTCTATGTTTGTGCAGTCTGCAGGCGTAGAATGACATTAGATCGTGTCCGTTTCGCTCCGTAGACATTGTCAACCCCAGGGGGTGAATATGCGACGTATTGTGTTGTTCCTCAGTGCCGTTCTCCTACTCCTCGGCCTCGGCGTAGCCCTTGCTCAACAGAAAGATTCGAAAGGAAAAGAGGGGCAAGCGGCGGATGCTCCCCCGCCACCGATTCCCGCTGCCGATGCGGCGAAGCAGAATCCTGTGAAACCGACACCGGAAGGATTGGCGGAAGCGAAGCGGTTGTATGGCTATCACTGCGCAATGTGCCACGGGGACAACGGAGACGGTAAAGGTGATCTGGCGATTCAGATGAAGCTGGATCTGAAAGATTGGCGCAACCCGGATTCGATTGCGAAGATGACCGATGGCGAGTTGTATTACATCATCACCAACGGGCGAGGCAAGATGACGGGTGGCGAAGGCGACCGCACGAAAGAATCGACGCGCTGGAATCTGGTGAATCTGGTGCGTTCTTTCGGAAATAAGCCGGCGCAGTAGGTCTGAATCTCTTATCGCGGAGGTATCCGCTTTCGGTCTTCGAGCCTCCCGTGCGGGTGGGACGCCCGATTGATTTCTGCTCCCTTCGCGGTATGCTAGGGTCTTATACTGTATCGAGTCGCAGGAGCAGGAGTGAAGATATGGCTCACGCACCGAAATTCCTGGAACTTGTGAATGATGCCAAGAAACGCGTGAAGGAAACGAACGTTGCCGATGTGAAGCGGCGAATGGATGCGGGAGAGAAGTTTGTCCTGGTGGATGTGCGGGAGGAGAGTGAGTGGGCGAGTGGGCACTTGCCCGGGGCGGTTCATCTGGGCAAGGGCATCATCGAGAGGGATATTGAGCAGCGCGTGCCAGACTCCGGCGCCAAGATCATTCTGTATTGTGGCGGCGGATTCCGGTCGGCGCTCACGGGGGACAACCTGCAGAAAATGGGATACACGAACGTGGAATCCATGGATGGAGGCTGGAAAGGCTGGCTCTCCGCCGGATATCCCGCACAGAAGGGCTGAGCGATTCACCCATAATGTCGTCCAATCCAACCTAACAGTCTTCAAACCTCGTGAGTTTTGCCGATGCGCTACTTGAATACTATTTGGTGCTCCGTGTAGTTTCTTGATTTAGGACTGAGCTGACCAGATTTTGAGGGAAGTGAGCGGAGTTCGAAAGCAATCCGCCCGGGAATTCTTTTGACGGACAACACACATTTTGAAATTCCCAATCCTGGTTGTGGTGACAGTCCTGATCGCTGGGATTAGCTATCAGTATTTCGAAACACCCTTCCCGCAACTGAAAGAACCCTTTTGTGAACTTCGCGACGCGCCGCCAATCTCGCCGGTTTCGGTGGCGCCCATTCCCCGGGAGCTTGCTTCAAACCTCTAGTTACGAGCGTGTGCGCTCTAGCAGGATCCGATCCATCGCTGTCAGCGAGCTCATCGTGTGCCAAGGGAAAATTTGGCCCAACGTTCGGCGAAGCGCCTCAGTTGTATATCGATCCTACTGATTAGATCGATTGCGGCGCCGGTGTGCCGGTTTGTCCAGTGACGGCCACCTCCGTGATAGATGATCTGCAGGAGAAGTGGCACGCATACATTGAGATCAACAAGAATTACGGTGGCGGTGGTAAGTTTCAGCCTGACAAGTATGTGAAGGTGAGTAACTGGCGGCCGTCTTTAGCCTAACGCCTAACTACACTTCGCAGAGTCATTTATGGGAATGTTCACCACTGCGCCGCAAGGAGAAAGGGAACAGTTCGCATCCCAGGCTTGCAAATGAAATCGATTGTCACGCTCATTACGATCCACTCAACGTTTCGAGGCAAGACTGGGACGATCTCACGTGGTCGAGGATCGCGCGACTCGGAAACCGTAGTCGGTGTATTTGAACGCCGGTGGAATACTGGAGCGCGCAGCGGCTCGGCTAACCTTGATATGGTGCCGCCAGGAGCCACCTCGTGAGGTTCGGCGACTGCCATTGCTGGGCCCGCGCGGATTTCGTTCCGGAGAGCATCCGTAATAGCTGGCGTCGTACCAGTCGGCGCACCATTCATGTACGTTGTCGCCCAAATTAAAAAGACCGTAAGGGTTTGACGGATACAGTCCCACCGGCTCAGGACCGCTCCTCCAACGCTCGGCGTAATCGGAAATTAACTCGGGAGGCGTATCTCCCCAAGAGTACATCGAGTGTTCGGAGCCGCCGCGAGCAGCGCGTTCCCACTCGGCTTCGCTTGGCAAGCGATAGGGCGTGCCCGTCGCGCCACTTAGCCACTCGCAATAGGCCACAGCCTCGTGCCACGATAGGGCGACGACAGGCATCCTCGGATGATTGAATCGTGGATCGTTCCAGCACAGCGGCACGGGAGCACGCATAGCGGCAAGGAAGCAGGCGTACTCCTCGTTGGTAACCTGATGAACAGCAAGGTCGAACGCATCCACCCAAACGCGATGCTCGGGCTTTTCATCATCGCGCCCGAGTTCGCAACCCATCCAGAACCAGCCCTGTGGGACGCGCACCATCACGGGTTCATTAACAACGATTCCCGCCGTTGGAGAAACTACCATGGCCTTTCAATTCAGACGCGCAGCCGCAAACGGCTGAGCGCGTTCGCTAAGTTGCGATACGCCGCAGCAAAAAGGAGAAGCCGAATTTGGTTTTGAACAGAATTGCTTGGCCCTCGCGCTGCTCAAGTTTCCGCGCACGCTATAGCGCATAAGGATAGCATGGCAGGCGGCGAGTTAATTGTATTGCGAGTCCAAGGCACGCCTGGTCCGTCGAGAGCGCTGTAGAACAAACGAGGTGGGTTTCTTGACGTCGGAGCGATGGGGGAAGAGACTGAGGACATGAAAGAGCTAGTAAAACGCGTGTTTCAGCTGGATTTCCTGAAGGGAATGAGCGTAACTTTCAAAACGCAGCATCCCGACAATATTTATACCGAGCAGTATCCGCTGGAACGGCCGATGGTGGCGGAACGATTTCGGGGAGCACCGAGGCTAAACAAGAATCCCGAGACGGGTGAAACATTGTGTATCGCGTGTAACCTGTGCACGCTGGCGTGCCCGGAAAACCTGATTGTTGTGGGCTGGGAACGCGACGACGCGACACGGCGTAAGGTTTTGACGATGTTCAGCTATGACACTTCGCGTTGCATGTTTTGTGGATTGTGCGAGGATGCCTGCCCAACTGATGCGCTGGAATTGACGCAAGATTTTGAGATGGCGTACTACAGCCGAGAGGGAGCAATTTGGGATCGCCACCGGCTCGAAGAGGGCTCCACGCCAACGCGCTATACGCGATAAACAATTCTCGCTTCAGCCCGCAAGAACTGTTTACTAAACTTCCTCTGCGTCGCGAGCCGTCGGTATCCCCAAGAATCACCTTTGTTGGCTCGTGCCCGATGAACGCCTGGTGCTGTTCCGTGGTAAGCATCAGATTCCCGTAACCCTGATTTGTCCAATGGTTTCTCGCAGATGATTGCCAAGTTTTCGCTGGGAGTCGATTCTCTTTGACAAGGCCATAGGTAGAAGGTCAACTAAACACTGAAAATCCGCTCGCGAACGAGATGAAACCAGGATCGGTTTGTGCCCCCGACTCCTCAACTGAACCTTAATAGGAATCTGAGGCCAGCTCAGTTCCGCACTGGAACGAAACGCCGCTTGTCTTGCATCCCTTTTAGATAACGAGAGGCATCGCCGGGTCGACGAAAACCTCCCCCTTTCCAGGAGAGCAAGTCTTTTTCCGTTCCCTTCGATCACGGGAAGTCAAACTGGTCATTCCACGGCGTACCCCCACGCATTTCGACCGCCAAAAATTTTGGTGCGAGTTCCCTAGATAATAATCCGCGGCAAACCAAGTGATTTTCTTGTTCACGGGTTTCGGGGAGACTCGCGCAGAAAGAGCGAAAGGAACTGAGAGTCCTTATTACCTACCTAAGGTGTGAGCAATGTTGATTGTGAAGCCAAAGCGGTGCGAACAGAGGCGGTAAGGAGCCGACAACCTTCAAGCTACGGTATCTATGGAACGCTCCAAAGATACAATCCCTTTCGCGCGTTGCTGACAACTCTGCGTCTGCTAGCCGTCAAGCCGCGTTGTTAACGCGCTGCCCAATGGTTGGTGGGTCGCCGCGTTCCCCGGGGAGCTAAATCCAGCACGCCAAAATTTCCAATCGCCCGTGGTGCCACAGTTCGGGCACTTGATTTCAATCTCCACCATTACGGCGTCTCGGCCCTTGAAATCCATCTCGCAGTCGGTCCTGCACCGCATGCAGACCACGTGGAGGTAGTCACCACTCGGCTTGATTTCGAATATCGAATCTTGGTAGTCCATTTGACCTCCAATATCGTGGCAAGAATGCCACATCTTAGAGGGATTGCTCAACAAGAGATTCTAAATTTGATACAGACCCTAAGCGTGAACATGGCTTGTCCATTCGAGGAAAATGGCCTCGAGTCGGGGCACGACCGCTAGGACCTCTCGTCGTCGAGGATCGCGTGACTCCTTTAAAGGGGGAATTGGCTGGGGCGGAAGGATTCGAACCTTCACCGTCCTCATTAACAGTGAGGTGTCCTACCAGTTGGACCACGCCCCAGCGGAGTTGCAAGACTGCCCGCGGCAAAACCGAAGCAGCTAGGCTTCGCCACGAAGCGCGCGACGGAAGACACAGAAAAGGATAGCACGCAACTTGCCATCACCAAAAGCTGAATGGATTTAGTTTGTACATAAGAAATGCTTATCCAATGACCTGATCAACCACTTTTGGAGAAACGAAGTGCGATTCCGTCTTGGGAATGACTCACAATTTGAAATTGCTCTCTTTATTTCGGAATCTTTGAAACCATAGCTATTTTCGCAATTTCCACGTGCTGAATGGTGTGGAAAGCATTTGCTTTGAGGTTGCAATCCGGAAGAATTTAGTGGAAACTATGCGGTCGCATCGTGACCCGGACTCGCGCTTTCCGGCATAAGAGTCTACAACTCTCCTGAGACTGACGGCCCCTGGAGAGCATGTACCCTCAGGCGCAAAGTTGACATGGCCCAAATTTTCCACCGCAGTTTCAATTTCATCTCGCGGCTTAGTTTGTCCGGACTGGTATTCCTTGCCGGGCTCGCGCTGACAGGAGTGCTGGTCGTGGCGAGGTCACCTTATATTACCAACCAGCGCGTTACCCGCGACCAACCCGTTCAATTCAGTCACAAACACCACGTCGGCGACGACGGGATCGACTGCCGTTACTGTCATACCAGCGTTGAAACCTCCGCCTACGCGGGAATCCCTCCGACGAAAACCTGCATGAACTGTCATTCCGTCCTCTTCAACAACGTGAGTTATCTTGAGCCCGTCCGTGAAAGCTACCGCACCGAGCAGTCCATCCAGTGGGTGAAAGTACATCGCCTTGCGGATTATGTGTATTTCAATCACAGCATTCACATCAACAAGGGCATTGGCTGTTCCTCGTGCCATGGTGCGGTCAATGAGATGTCACTGGTATATCAGGCATCGCCGTTGACGATGCAGTGGTGCCTCGATTGCCACCGAAACCCGCAACCCAATCTGCGGCCGAAGGAAGAAATCTTCAATATGAACTGGACTGCTCCGGCCAAACAAGAAGAAATTGGGAAGCGACTTGCCGCGGACTACAACTTGCGCAGCACGGCCGACCTGACCAGTTGCTCGACGTGTCACCGCTAACGGACGATATGAACGATCAGACAAACGACAAGGAGTTTCGCATCCTTCAGCCCGCGCAAAGTCATAACGCGGATCTCGAACATGATCACCATCATGAGGATGAACCGGAAAGCCCGGCTCTCCGAGAGCACAAACTGGATCTCGCCGCAGTTCGCGAAAGATTGCGGGAAAGGAGTGGCAAACAGTATTGGCGGACGCTGGAAGAACTTGCGGACGACCCCCATTTCAATGCGCTATTGCATCGCGAATTTCCGCGGCACGCTTCGGAGTGGGATGAAGCGGTGGACCGACGAGATTTCCTGAAATTGATGGGCGCTTCGTTGGCGCTGGCCGGACTCGCAGGTTGCGGGCTACCGGATCAATCCCACATCGTGCCGTATGTGAAACAACCGGATGGTGTGGTTCTGGGCCGGCCTAACTTTTTTGCAACTGTGATGCCGTTTGCTGCGGACGCGGTCGGCGTCCTGGTGGAAAGTCACGAGGGGCGCCCAACGAAGATCGAGGGCAATCCGGATCATCCTTCGAGTCTCGGTTCGACAAGCGCGATTGTGCAGGCGTCGATCCTGAACCTTTACGACCCGGATCGTGCGCAAACGACGTTGTACACGGGCGAAATCCGTTCGTGGTCGGCGTTCCTGGATGCTGCACCTGCCTTGACAACCGCGGTGAAAGCTACAAATGGCGCGGTTTTTCGAATTTTGACGGGCACGGTAACATCTCCGACTCTGGCCTGGCAGATCAAGAAACTGCTGGCGCAATATCCGCAGGCAAAGTGGCATCAATGGGAGCCTGCTGCAGGGGACGGCGCGAAAGACGGCGCGAAGCTTGCATTTGGCCGGTATGTGAACACGGTCTACGTTCCAGGCAAAGCGAACGTGATTCTCTCGCTCGATGCGGACTTCCTGGCCAGTGGGCCTGGCCACATCGCGTATGCGAGACAATTTGCACGGCGCCGCAACCTCGACGAGAAGAACAATTCACTGAACCGCTTGTACGTAGTGGAACCCACGCCGAGCGTCACGGGTTCGAGTGCCGATCATCGCTTGCCACTTCGTGCGGCGGACATGGAATTGTTCGCGCGCGCTTTGGCCGGCAAGTTGGGGATTGCTCCTGTGGTTCCGCTTCAGGGCGAAGCTGAAAAGTGGCTCGAAACGGTGGCTAAGGATTTACAGTCGGAGCGCGAATCATCGCTGGTCGTCGCTGGAGAGTTTCAACCGGCCGCGGTGCATGCCTTGGCCCATGCCATCAACGCGTCGCTCGGCAATGTGGGATCAACACTTTATTACACAGAACCTGTGGAAGCCGAACCCACGAACAACCTGGAATCTTTGCGTGATTTGTGTGCCGACATGGACGGCGGTAAGGTGGATGCGCTGCTCATTCTAGGTGGTAATCCGGTTTACGACGCTCCGCACGATTTCGATTTCGCATCGAAATTGAGGCGCGTGCACACCAGCATTCACTTGAGCCCCTATTTCGACGAAACATCGGCCTACTGTAAGTGGCACATCTCTGAATCGCATTTCCTGGAAACCTGGAGCGATGCGCGGGCTTACGACGGCACAGTAAGTATTGTCCAGCCCTTGATTTCGCCGCTCTATTACACCAAATCCGCACACGATGTAGTGGCCGCGTTCAGCGACAAGCCCGGCATGCCTGCCTTTGACGCCGTTCGTGCGTATTGGACCGAAGCTGCCGCGCATTTGGGAGGAGCACTCGACGCCGGCTGGCGCAAGTGGTTGAACGACGGTGTAATTGCGGGAACGAAGTATGCACCGATCAACCCGGAGCTGAAATTCAGCGCGCCAAGCCTTGCAACTCTCAAACCCGCGCCCGCGGCTCAGGTCGAATACATTTTCCGGCCGGATCCGACGGTGTACGACGGGCGATTCGCGAACAACGGGTGGTTGCAAGAATTACCGAAGCCGGTAACCAAGTTGACGTGGGATAACGCGGCGCTGGTCAGCCCGAAACTCGCGCACAACATGGACCTAGCGCACAAAGTGGTCGCTCGTGGCGGTGAACACGGTCAGGTGCGCTCCGCAGTCGTGGACATTGTATTGAACGGAAGCAAGGTCACGGCGGCCGCCTGGACGTTGCCAGGACAGGCGGAGAATACCGTGGTGCTGCCACTGGGTTACGGCCGCAGCCGTGCCGGTTACACCGGAACAAATAAAGGATTCGATGCCTACGTGGTGCGGACCTCGAACGCTCTGTGGACCTCGTTCGATGGCAAGATGACCGCGACCGGCGACAGTTACCCGCTCGCCTGCACGCAATATCATTTCAACATGGAAGGCCGCCAGATTTTGCGCGCGGCGACGCTGCAAGAATACAAGAAGAATCCTGCGTTCGCACACGAAGGTGCGGAACCTCCACAGAAGGACATGTCTCTGTACAAGGAATTCGCTTACCCGGGCTACGCCTGGGGCATGGCCATCGATCTGAACAAATGCAACGGCTGCAACGCCTGTGTGGTTGCCTGCCAATCGGAAAACAACATTCCGGTCGTGGGAAAAGACCAGGTCATGCGTGGCCGTGAGATGCACTGGATTCGCATCGATCGGTATTACACCCAGGCTGAATCACCAACGAACGATGCCGCTTCCTACAGTCCTTCGCTCGATAACCCGCAGACATTCTTTCAGCCAGTGCCATGCCAGCAATGCGAAAACGCTCCCTGCGAACAGGTTTGCCCGGTCGGAGCGACCGTACACAGCGCCGAAGGCCTCAACGACATGGTCTATAACCGCTGCGTCGGCACCCGGTATTGTTCGAACAACTGCCCGTATAAGGTGCGGCGTTTCAACTTCCTTCGTTTCCAGGACTGGGAGACGCCGCAGCTCAAACTGATGCGTAATCCGGAAGTGACCGTGCGTAGCCGCGGCGTAATGGAAAAGTGCACTTACTGCGTGCAGCGCATCAACAACGTGCGCATCGATTCGGAAAGGCAGAACCGCCCCATCCGCGACGGAGAAATTGTCACCGCGTGCGAGGCAGCTTGCCCTTCCGAAGCCATCGTCTTTGGAAACGCCAATGATCCTAACAGCCGCGTTTCGATCTTGAAGTCGCAGCAGAGAAACTATTCCATCCTGGGTGAACTGAATTCACGGCCGCGTACCACGTATCTTGCTGCGGTGCGCAACCCGAATGCGGAGCTAGAAAAGGCATGAGCGCCACAGAACCTTCCGGGGATATCCCCGAAATCCGGCGGCTGGATCCGGTGCTCGAACCCGGGCACACGTATGCATCGGTTACCGACAAAATCGCCGCGGTAGTTTTGACGCGCCCGCCCAGCACAGGATGGATCGTGGGTTTCGCGGTGAGCTTCAGCGTGGTCATGGTGCTGTTTGTCTCGCTGGCATGGCTGATCACCAAAGGCGTCGGAATCTGGGGCATCAACATACCCGTCGGCTGGGGCTTCGCGATTGTGAATTTTGTGTGGTGGATTGGTATTGGCCACGCAGGGACGCTTATCTCTGCGATTCTGTTCTTGTTGAATCAGAAGTGGCGCACCTCGATCAACCGGTTCGCGGAAGCCATGACGCTGTTTGCCGTGGCCTGCGCCGGAATTTTTCCGCTCATCCACACCGGGCGCCCGTGGATGTCGTATTACATGATGCCGTACCCGAGCACCATGGGAATCTGGCCGCAATTCCGCAGCCCGCTGATCTGGGACGTCTTTGCGGTCTCTACCTACGGTACGGTGTCGCTGTTGTTCTGGTTCATCGGGCTGTTGCCGGATCTGGCGACGTTGCGAGATCGTGCAAAAAACAGGACGCAACAGGTTATCTACGGAATTCTCTCGATGGGCTGGCGCGGTTCGGCACATCATTGGCACCGCTATCAGTCGGCTTATTTACTGCTCGCGGGTCTGGCAACGCCGCTGGTGCTTTCCGTGCACACGGTGGTGAGCTTTGACTTCGCGATCGCGATTGTTCCCGGCTGGCACACTACGATTTTCCCGCCTTATTTCGTCGCCGGCGCCATCTATTCGGGGTTTGCAATGGTGTTGACGCTAGCAATTCCTCTGCGCAAAGCGTATGGCCTGGAAGACTTCATCACCATGCGCCACTTGGACAACATGGCGAAAGTCATGCTTGCCACGGGCTTGATCGTGGCCTACGGCTATGCCATTGAGTTCTTTATGGCCTTCTATAGCAACAACAAGTTTGACGTGTTTTTGGCGAACCAGCGCTTGCATGGCCCTTACTCCCATTTTTACTATGCGCTCATCCTTTGCAACATTTTGACTCCGCAACTGCTCTGGTTTGAAAAAATGCGGCGAAATGTCACGGTACTGTTCGTGATGTCGCTGGTGGTGAACACCGGCATGTGGCTGGAGCGGTTCGTGATCGTTGTGATTTCTCTCACTCGCGACTTCATGCCTTCCGCGTGGGGACGATATTTGCCCACCTTCTGGGATTACAGCACGTTTATTGGCACCATCGGGCTGTTCGTCATGTTGATCTTCCTGTTCGTGCGGGTCTTGCCCGCGATCGCGATTGCCGAGATGCGGGAACTTGTGGCGCATCAGTCGCGGTCGGACGAGGAAGACTCATGAAGGACCATCGCCATCAAATGTACGGCCTGTTGGGAGAATTCCTTTCGCCGGAAGAGATCTTGAACGCAGCATCAGAGGCGCGGGAAGCCGGGTACAAATACATCAGTGCCTACACCCCCTTTCCTGTGGAGGGGCTGGCACGTGCCATCGGCTTTCCCCGGACAGGGGTGCCGCTGCTTACCTTTATTGGCGGGCTGGGCGGGGGTTTGACGGGTTTTGGCCTTCAATACTGGTGCTCGGCGATCACCTATCCCCTCAATGTAGGTGGCCGGCCACTTAACAGTTGGCCCGCATTCATTCCCGTCACGTTTGAACTGACGATTCTGGGTGCAGCGACCTTTGCGGTGATTGGCATGTTGGCGCTGAACAGGTTGCCGCAACCCTATCATCCAGTGTTTAACGTGGAGCGCTTTTCCCACGCATCGACGGACCGGTTTTTCCTGTGCATCGAGTCACGCGATGCGAAGTTCCACCTAGTGGAAACGGCGAAGTTTCTGCAGAGCGTTAAGGCTCATCATATCCACGAGGTGTCGAATGCAGAGTAGAGCCTCGTTCGCCGCCGCGTTGCTGTTCGGTCTCTGCGGAGTTTGCCTCTCGGGGTGTGGCTACTCGCTTCGCCAGGACATGGCCAATCAGCCCCGGCAAAACCCGCTCTCCCCGTCCAGTTTTTTCCCCGATGGCCGGTCAGAAAGGCCGCTGCCGGAGAATACGGTTGCCCGAGGAGAGATTGCCAACGACGGCTTGCTCGTGCCCAAGGATTCCAATGCCTTTCCGCTGCCGTTGACAATTGAATTGCTGCAGCGCGGGCAGGAGCGCTACGGAATTTTCTGCCAGCCCTGCCATGGTATTCAGGGCGATGGACAGGGAATGGTGGCGATGCGCGGCATGAAGCACCCCCCCAGCTTCCATCAGGAGCGACTGCGCGCGGAGCCGCACGGTTACATCTATGACGTGGTCACCAACGGATTTGGCGCGATGTACGGCTATGCGTCGCAAATTCCGCCCCGCGACCGCTGGGCCATCATTGCTTATGTGCGTGCTTTACAGTTGAGTCGGAATGCTCCGGTGAGTGAATTGCCGGCTCGGCTGCGGGAAAAGCTAGTGGCGGGAGGAGCCGTAAGATGAACGCGCAAGAATACAGGGCGCCTGAGAGCGTCAGCCGCGTTCAGCTGGGCGGCTGGCTGGTCGGGGGAGTGGCTCTGATCGCGACGATCTTCGGGGCGTTTACCTCGCCCGAGAAATTCTATCAGTCCTATCTATTCAGCTTCCTCTTAGTGCTGGGACTGACACTGGGCTCGCTCGGCCTGCTGATGCTGCAACACCTGACCGGCGGCAACTGGGGAATTATCATCCGGCGTCCTCTAGAGGCGGCGACACAAAACATCTGGCTGGTGATGCTCATGTTCGTGCCGGTTGTGTTAGGGATGAATTCGCTCTACCGTGCCTGGATGGATCCCGAACACCGTAGAGCAGAGCCTCTGTCTCCGTTTCAAGAACGGTACCTGACATCCAGCGGATTTCTTTTCCGTGCGGTGATTTATTTTGCGATCTGGTACGCATTGGTATGGATCTTCAACGCTTGGTCGCGAAGACAGGATGTCGATCAGGAAGATCGCGCATTGCGCCGTCATTTCAAGCTGCTGGCCGGACCCGGGATTGTTTTATACGTCGTGGCCATGACGTTTGCCTCGATCGACTGGGTGATGTCGCTCTCGCCGCACTGGGCTTCGACGATTTACGGCTTCATTTTTGTGGCCGGGCAGGCCATTTCCGCTATGTCTTTGATGATTGCTGTGGTGGTTTTGCTCTCCGGCTCGGAACCCATTGCCAGTGTCTTGCAGAAACGGCACCTACACGATCTCGGGAAATTGCTCTTCGCCTTCAACATGCTATGGGCCTATTTCGATTTTTCGCAGCTGCTGATTATCTGGTCCGGAAACCTGCCGGAAGAAATTACCTTCTATCGTTCCAGGTTGAATAACGGCTGGGGTGTCATTGCGGTGATCGTCCTGGTCTTCCATTTCGCCGTGCCGTTCCTGTTGCTCTTGTCTGAGGACGTGAAACGGAATGCTCGTCTGATTTCAAAGATTGCCATGTGGATGATTTTCATGCGACTCGTTGACCTATTCTGGATGACGCGGCCGGAATTCACGACACGTGCATTGCCTACATGGAGGGATATTGTGGTTCCGGTGGCCCTGCTTGGCCTATGGGTCGGTTTTTTTGCCAAGAACCTCAAGCGGCTACCATTGCTGCCGCTGGGAGATCCGAAACTCGCGGAGGCCATTGCCCATGATGAGCACTGACCCTCACAATCACGGCTCTAGGGAGACCCGCCTTCCGGTGCACGAAGACGTTTCATACGAGCCTAGGGATGTGCGCGTTTCACCGATTCTGAAATTTCTACTGTATCTGGGTATTGGCACGCTACTTTCCTTTGTGATTGCGCTGTTTGTTTATCGTGGCTTAGCAGCGTATTGGTCAGACTCCTACACCCCTCCTCCACCATCGCGCGCGGGGCAGGGTCCCACGATGCCGCCCGAACCAAGATTACAGGGCATGCCCGGTCATTTGATCGACCCGCAGAAAGATTGGCGCGAGATGGTCAGGGAAGATAACAGTGCAAACAACGAGCTGAAGTGGGTGAATCAGCAAACTGGAATTGCGAGAATTCCCGTGAAAGATGCGATGGATTTGATTGTCGAGAAAGGCTTGCCGGTGGTGCCTCCGATGCCGGCGGAAAAGAAGTAAGAGATGAAAGTATTGAGAACGAACCTGGGGATAATGTTGCTGCTTGCTGCTTCCGCGGCGCATGCACAGATGATTCCCGACGACGTGGGGCAATCCTCAAACGGGTTGCCGCCCGCGCTGTTCAATGTTGGATTCGATCCGGAGTTGAACAAGCAGATTCCGCCGGAGGTTGTATTTACCGACGAGAATAGACGCTCGGTTCAACTGCAAAAATATTTTGGCAACAAGCCGGTGGTACTGGCGTTTGTCTATTTCACTTGTCCGATGCTCTGCAATCAGGTGGAGCAGACACTGGTGGGAACGTTGAAGATGATTTCGTTCAATCCCGGAACGGATTACGACGTTGTGTTCATCAGCTTCGATCCCTCCGACAACCCGGACGAAGCCCTGAAGAAGAAACATGAAGCAATGTCGCGCTTTGCGCGCCCTGGCACCGAGTCGGGCTGGCATTTTCTGACGGGCTCCAAAGAGGCAATTCAGGCGGTGACGAAGGCTGCCGATTTTCGGTTTAGCTATGACCCGAAAACGAGACTCTTCGGCCATGCTAGCGGAATTCTTCTGCTGACGCCGGATGGTAGAATCTCGCGCTACTTTTTTGGCGTTGATTATCCGGCGAGCAATGTTCGCCTGGGACTCGTGGACGCTTCGTCTGGGAAAATTGGCTCGCCGGTGGATCACATTCTTTTGTTTTGTTACCAGTATGATCCGACTAAGGCCCGCTATAGCGCCACCGTCCTTACGGTTATCCGCATGGGCGGAGTCGTGACGCTGTTTTGCATGATGCTCGGGTTTGTGATTTTCCGCCGCCGCGAGCATCGGCCGGACACTTCCGGACAATCGGGCCAAGGTTCGCCGATGCAAGGAGCACATTAGAGCCGTGCAGTCATCGCTTCCATTTTTTCCAGAGCAGGCGTCCAATTTCGCGGGCAACGTGGACGCGCTGTTCAGTTTTATACTTTTGACTTGTCTGTTCTTTTCCGTTCTCGTAACGCTGTTGGTGATTCTGGCGACGGTGAAATACAAGCGGAAGACCGCAGGTGAAGTTGGCAGCGCGGACCATGGAAACATGCTGCTGGAAGTTGGCTGGACGTTGATTCCTCTCGTGATTGCCTTAGGGATGTTCGCTTGGGGCGCAGTGATATACGTTAACTACCGCGTGGCACCGAAGGACACTCTGGACATCTACGTTGTCGGCAAACAGTGGATGTGGAAGCTGCAACAACCGAACGGCCGCAAGGAAATTAACGAACTGCACGTTCCCGTGAACCGTAACGTGAAGCTGATCATGGGTAGCGAGGACGTGATTCACGATTTCTACGTTCCAGCCTTCCGCGTGAAGATGGACGTTGTGCCTGGGCGCTATAACACCATGTGGTTTCGGCCGACGAAAATCGGCAAGTATCATTTCTTCTGCTCGCAGTATTGCGGCACGAATCATGCCGTCATGGGCGGCTGGGTCACCGTAATGGATCCGGCCGACTATGCCGCGTGGCTTTCAGACGAAGGCAGCGACCTCAACCCGGTCTCTGCCGGCGAAAGACTTTTTTCGCAACTTGCATGCAATACCTGCCACGTCGGCAACGGCACGGGCCGAGGTCCTTCGCTCAATGGTGTATACGGTGGCAAGGTTCTGTTTGCTGACGGCTCGTCGGGAACGGCCGATGAAACCTACATTCGCGAATCCATTTTGCAGCCGAAGGCTAAGATCGTGGCCGGGTATCAACCAGTGATGCCCACGTTCCAGGGATTGGTGACGGAGGAACAGATCATGAATCTGACTTCGTACATCAAGTCCTTGCAGACGCAGCCCGTGCCCGCCAAGGGTGCCGGGATTGCGCCAGCAGCGACAGGGAAGAAATAGTATGCGTACGAAACTTAATACCCCGGAGCCGAAATTTCCGGAAAAGCATTACCTGAACGAAACCTACGGGATTCGTTGGTGGCTGCTAACGACCGACCACAAGCGCATCGCGCTCCTATACCTTATTTCCGTTACGTTCTTCTTCTTCATCGGCGGGTTCTTCGCCTTGATGATCCGCATGCACCTGCTCACCCCCAGCGGGTATCTGCTCTCCGCCGACACCTACAACCGCATGTTCACCATGCACGGCGTGGCAATGATCTTCTTCTTCCTGATTCCCTCGATCCCCGCGGTACTGGGGAATTTTCTTGTTCCTTTGATGATTGGCGCCAAGGATCTGGCCTTTCCGAAGATCAACCTTCTAAGCTGGTATGTGTATGTCGTGGGGGCCGCATTCACTCTGTACTCCATGGTGAACGGCGGATTGGATACCGGCTGGACGTTCTACACCCCTCTGAGCACGGTGTATTCGAATTCGGCAGTGGCCCCGGCCGTGGTCGGTATTTTCATCACCGGGTTTTCGTCTATTCTCACCGGCTTGAATTTCCTGGTGACGATTCACACCATGCGCGCGCCGGGCATGACATGGTTCCGCTTGCCTCTATTCATTTGGGCGCATTATGCAACGTCGGTAGTAATGATTCTGGGCACGCCCGTCATCGCGATCACCCTCGGCCTTGCAGGTATGGAGCGACTCTTCGGGCTGGGCTTCTTTAATCCCGCGATGGGTGGCGATCCCATTCTGTTCCAGCACTTGTTCTGGTTCTATTCTCACCCGGCCGTATACATCATGATTCTCCCGGCGATGGGGGTAATCAGCGAACTAATTGCAACATTCGCGCGAAAGAAAATCTTTGGGTACCACTTCGTCGCGGCGGCCAGCCTGGCAATTGCGGTCATCGGTTTCCTGGTTTGGACTCACCACATGTTCCTTACCGGGCAGTCTACCTACGCAGCACTGGCATTTTCCTTTCTCACGTTCCTGGTGGCCATTCCATCGGCGGTAAAGGTCTTCAACTGGACGGCCACGCTGTTTGGTGGTTCGATCTCCTTCGATACCCCGATGCTGTACGCTCTCGGGTTTTTGGGACTGTTCCTCGTAGGCGGGCTGACCGGTCTGTTCCTGGGGTGCCTGGGAACGGATATTCACATCCACGACACGTACTTCGTGGTGGCGCACTTCCACTACATCATGGTCGGCGGAGCGATCATGGGCTATCTGGGTGGGCTGCATTTTTGGTGGCCCAAGATTACCGGCCGAATGTACTCGGAATGGCTGGCGCGTCTGGCGGCCGTGATTCTATTCGTCGGTTTCAACCTGACGTTCTTCCCGCAGTTTTTGCTCGGCTATCTCGGCATGCCAAGACGCTATCACGTATACCCACCGGAATTTCAGGTGTACAACGTGATGTCCACGGCGGGTGCGTCCATCCTGGCGATTGGTTATCTGTTGCCAATGATGTACCTGACATATGCCGCTTTCTTCGGACGAGTGGCCGGAGAAAACCCGTGGCCGGCGACAGGCTTGGAGTGGCAGACGGCGTCGCCTCCACCGACAGAAAATTTCCACGTTACTCCTGTGGTTACGTGGGAAGCTTACGATTTCCATAATCGGCCAGATCTTGATTTGGAAGTGCCCGGTGGGGTGGCGCACGCGCCGGCTCACGGGGACGATTGAAGGCAAGCCGGACTTCGGTCCGGAAACTAGGCGCGATGGTCGCGCCTGAAACTGAATGTTAGAGGAGTGCGGAGTGCATCGCACCGGCGAACTGTACGGACAATTTAAGACCCTCGAGCAGCAGAAGGACTCTGCCAATCTCGGGATGTGGATTTTCCTGGTCACCGAAGTCATGTTCTTCGGCGGCATCATGCTGGTCTACACGCTCAATCGGCACGTCTACTTTCCCGCGTTTGCCATGGGCAGCAACACCCTCAGCTTGAAACTCGGCGGCATCAACACAATTGTCCTGCTGGCCAGCAGTTTCACCATGGCAATGGCAGTGTGGTCGGCACAGGTCGGCAAAAAGCGGCTCATCTCCCTTTTCCTGGTTCTCACCATCCTTCTGGGATTTGTTTTCTTCAGCATCAAGTATGTGGAATACGCGCAGAAGTTCCACCACCACCTCGTGCCCGGCAAAACCTTTGACATCTTCTACTGCTCGAACAAACCCGACAAATGCGGCGACATCAAGGCCGAGGAGATGGAAACCGAGCGCGACGAATTGAAAAAGGCATACTCCCTGGATCCCGATTTGAACGCTCACGCGCAACTCTACTACTCGGCGTATTTCGGAATGACCGGATTGCACGCGCTTCACATGATCATTGGCGCGGGACTGTTGCTGTGGTTGTTGAAGAACTCGTTCGCTGGAATCTATACCCCGCGATGGAACACCCCGGTTGATACTGTGGGCCTGTACTGGCACTTCGTCGACATCGTGTGGATTTATCTGTTTCCGTTGTTATATCTGATTGACCGGCACAAGTAGGGAGTGACGTGCGTGTCTGAAAACGGCAATACCCATCATATAGTTTCACCGACCACCTACCTGAGCATCATTCTTGTCCTGATGGTCTTGACAGGCGCTACTGTGTGGGCCGCCTTCGTCAACCTCGACCGCTTCAATATCGTTGTGGCGCTGGCGATTGCCACCTGCAAAGCGACCCTGGTGGTGCTTTTCTTCATGCACGCTAAATATACGCCCAGGCGCACGCAACTTGTGATTGTCGCTGGCATATTCTGGCTCGCGATCCTTCTGTTTATGACTATGAGCGACTACATCTCCCGCGTCGATTATCGCGGCGTGCGCTCTCCGTTCACGCAAGTCAACACCCAGGAAACCCGTCGATTGGCCTAGCGCTTGTTGGACAAGCAGCTACCTGGCACAGATACGGTCTGTTGCTCCCTTCCGAATACGTACCGGTTGAACTGCCTCTTGGAGATGCGCGCAAGGCCACAATGCACAAAACTAATTTCCTCGTCGGGTCCAGCGGATTTTTTCAATGTAATTCAGGCACAAATCCTCAGCTTGGAATTGATTGGGAACGTCTATCAGCTTCATCCTGGCAACGGTTTGGAATACGCGTGAGATCCAGGGAGAGAACCTGCGGACGCGGATCGATTGGTGTTCGGCTGGGGGCAAGCAATGCGGCTCAGAAACCAGAAATTCCAAAACGAACTGTGCTAAGTCTAGTAAGTCCGCTGCGTTGACTCATGAAGACTGGTATTCTGAGGGTCTTTCGATCAGCAATAGGCATGAATCAGGTCATCTCTACAGGATGCCTGTAACAGTCTGTAGACTGTCCTCATTGGCGCGCTCGAGATCCCTCTTGTGCGCATAGCGTTGCGCCATCCAGAGCCCCAGCGTCATAAGTCCCACCGGCGGAAATAGAAGCACAATGACCCCTTTGTGGATGGCCCGCTGGCCTTCCTTGGAGGTGGCCTGGGCAGAGCTATAACACATGGCACAACCCTGCGCCAAGGCAGGTACGGTCCACGCAAGCAGGAGTGTGCTCAGAATCGCTAGCCGGATTTTCATCGCACTCCCAATGAAAGAATTCGAAAAGCGTCTGGAAAAAAGAAAATTGTCATCAAAATCAAGCAACCAATGACAGAACACATGGTCAACCACTTCATTCGGGAAACTTCAAATTTCAAATGCATGAAAAAGCCGATGATGAGCGCCGCCTTAATAAGCGACAAACCCATCAATATGGTTAGCATTCGTTTGGGCTCCATATTCTGATAGGTGAGATAGACCTCAAGGGCGGTCATCACCAGCAACGCGCCCCAAACCCAGAAAAATAGTGCTTTCTTGTGGTGGCGGTGCTGTTCGGCAACGTGCTCTTCAATGGCCAGCTGAGTTGCGTCCATGGTTTTCGCGCTCCTAAAGAATTTTGGCAGACATCAGATAGACCAGAGGAAAGATAAACATCCACACTAGGTCAACAAAGTGCCAGTATAGTCCGGCAACTTCGACGTCCGAGGAATCGTAAACCTTCGGCTTCAGCCACAAAATAACCGAGCACACAATCGCTGCTACCAGCAGCACGTGCACGCCGTAATGAAAGGGACTGTAAGCTGGTGTCGCAAGCCAGGCCACCAGCCAGCAAACCAGAAGGACGGGGATGAATTTTCGGCGCAAGGCGATCACGCCGAGATAGATCACCCCCAATGTCACGTGCAACATATGCATCCCCGTCAGGCCAAAAAACGTCGCGGCGAACTGGGGCACGCTCTTGGCGACTTCGGCGAATTCACCGGCCGCCTTGTGCCCCGGAGAAGCTGGAAATGCCGGGAGGGTCAAGCCTTCCCGAATCAGATTGCTCCACTCCCCTGCGTGCAGAACCATGAAGCCCGCTCCGCAAGCCATCGTGGCCAGCAATAACAATCGCTGCAGTTTCAAGTTCCCGTCTGCCGATGCCCGCACTGCCAGGACCATGGTTAAAGAGCTGGTGAGAAGAAAGGCGGTCATGACGGTGGCGTTGACGATACTCGCGGAGTGGAATGGCGTGGGCCAATCCGGTGTCGAAATGCGCCCGTAACTGTAAGCATAGAGAAGTGCGCCAAAGGTCAGCGAGTCGGAGAGCAGGAAAAGCCACATGCCGATTTTCTTGGAGTAGGTTCCAAACAGCGACGGTTCGTAAACCGAAGCTGCGTTCGGTGCTAGCGCTGATTCAGCCATGCTCTCGGCCTCCTGGTCTGATAGAAAGCGGGTCCAATCTGATCTCAGTGCGCGAACTCCAGCAAACATAAGATGTAGATCCACAATAGGGCCATAAAGTGCCAATACCAAGCGGTCACATCAACCAGAATGTTGCGTGTCCCCGCCGGTCGCCGCAACAGCGCTGCTCCACCCGCGACAAGGAGAGCAAGTATTCCACCCAGCAAATGGATGGCGTGCGCTCCGGTCAATAAATAGATAAAAGAACTGCTGGGGCTGGTTGCGACATAGAAGCCGCGCCCCGCGAGTTCGCGCCAAGCCAGCCATTGACCGGTCAAGAAACAAATCCCGAGCAGAACCGTCAAGGCCAACCACGGCATGGCACCCTGATCTTTGAAAAGGCCTCCGCCGACAGGCGCAAGGGGCGAAAGGGCGGCTTCACGCTTCAATTGGCGGCGCGCCAACTCCATGCTTGCGGTACTCAGAATCAGCACGCAGGTGTTCGCGAGCAGCAGATTCGGAAGCTTAATGGGAATCCAATCACGGACCAGTTGATTGGTGTGCGGATCAAGCGTTGGCAATCCCTGGCGCACAACGTACGCGCTCGTAAAGGAAACGAACAGCATGAGCACCGGTGTAAGCGCCACCAGCAGCCCAAGGCGCGCCCGACGCAGGCGCGTGCGGTAATCGTAATCGAGCGGATCAGGCCGCCCAAAGCGGCCGTCATCGCCGCCGCGGCCCGGCGGCACAATCCCCTGGTTGTCCCGTGCGACCGTGGGGCTGTCAACCGAAGCCGTTGGACTGAAGGTCGCCATATGTTCCGCCTAGTGCGTTGCCAGGATTTCTGGGTCGGTCTGCATTACGTAGTCGCGCGGCGCGCCGGGCACACTGTATTCGTAAGGGCCGTTATGGACCACCGGGATGTGCCCGTCAAAGTTGTCATGGGGAGGCGGCGTCGCGGTAGTCCATTCAAGCGTTGTCGCTTCCCATGGATTGTCGCCGGCCTTCACCCCGAACTTGAGGCTCCAGAAAAGATTCACGAGAAAGATGAACTGGCCGGCGATGGTGGCAAACGCCGCATAGGTAATGAATTTCTGCAGCGGAATTAGCCTGAGCAGGTAAGTGACTTCGGTGAGCTCGGAATAGCGCCGAGGATGGCCGGCCATTCCCAGATAGTGCATGGGCATGAAAATCGCGTACGTGCCGATAAAACTGAACCAGAAATGCCAGCGCGCCAATCTTTCGTTCATCATGCGCCCGAACATTTTCGGGAACCAATAATAGGTTGCCGCGAAAATTCCGAAGATCGACGCGACTCCCATGATCAGGTGAAAGTGTCCCGGCACGAAATAGGTGTCGTGCAATTGGATGTCCAGGACCGGCTGAGCCAGGAACGGACCGCTGATTCCGCCGGACACGAACAGGGAAACAAATCCGATCGCGAACAACATGGGAGACGAAAAGCGGATGCGCGCCCGCAGTAGCGTTCCCAGCCAGTTGAAGGTCTTGATCGCCGATGGCACGCCGATGGCCATGGTCAAGATGGAGAAGGCAAAAGCCGAATACGGGCTCATACCGCTCATGAACATATGATGCCCCCAGACCATAAAGCCCAGGAAGCCGATCGACAGCATGGCGTAGACCATGGCCTTATACCCAAAGATCGGCTTGCGAGAAAACACCGAAAGCAATTGTGAGGCAAGGCCCATGGCAGGGAGAATGGCGATATAAACTTCTGGATGGCCAAAAAACCAGAATAAATGCTGCCATAAGAGGGGTGAACCACCCTTATGGCCAGTGAGCTGGCCGTTAACGGTTCCCAACGGTACGAAGAAGCTCGTGCCCAGGTTGCGATCCATTAACAGCAAAACCCCGCCCGAAAAAAGTACGCCGAAGGCCAACAGGCCCAAGATGGCGGTGATAAACCAGGCCCAACACGTCAGCGGCATGCGCATTAGCGACATCCCCTTGGCGCGCATGTCCAGCGTGGTGGTAATGAAGTTCAGCGATCCCATCAGTGCGCCCAGGCAGAAAATGGCGATGCTTATGATCCAGAGATCCGCGCCCGAACCTTCCCCCGGTCCGGCCGATTGCAGCGCGCTCAAGGGCGCGTAACCGGTCCAGCCGTGCAGTGGTGCTCCCCCCGGCACGATGAATGCACACAGCATCACGACAAAAGCGAGGAAGGTCGTCCAGAACGAGAGCATATTCAGTACAGGAAAGGCCATGTCCGGCGCGCCAATTTGGATCGGCAGAAAATAATTTCCGAAGCCCCCTTGAGGTGCCGTGGTGAGCACAAAGAAAACCATGATGGTCCCATGCATCGTCAGGAGACTCAGATAGGCTTCGGGCTTGATCGCGCCCAACAACGGCAAGGACACAGCTGGCCAGATGAGGTGAATGCGCATCAGTAGCGAGAGAAACATCCCGACAAACACGGCCGTCAGCGCGAGGAAATAATACTGAATGCCGATTACCTTGTGGTCCAAGCTAAAGACGTACTTGCGAATGAAACCTTGCGGGGCCACGTGCGCATGAGTTGCTCCAGCCGCGAATTCGTGGGTAGCCATGTTATTGCTTCTCCGCCTCTCGTGAAGCCAGCCATTTGTCGAATTCTTCCGGGCTGACAACCTTCAGGATGCCGTGCATTTTGTAATGACCCATTCCGCACAATTCCGCACAGGCAATCTCATAGTCGCCCGTTTGTGTCGGCGTGAAATGCATGTGGATCGCTAGGCCCGGGACCGCGTCTTGTTTGAAGCGCATGGCAGGTACGAAGAAGCTGTGGATCACATCGTGTGCGCGCAGGATAACTTCCACTTCGCGGTTCACCGGCACGAGCATGGTGCCGCTTACGACATCGTCTTTCGAAGCGGGGTCCGTTGTATCCATACCCAGTGCACCCTCGCCGCCCGAGGACGCATCCTCGAGCTCCGGCTTTGTTGCGCCAAACTTCCCGTCTGCTCCGGGATACCGGAAATACCACGCGAACTGCATGCCCGTGACTTCCACGCGCACGGCCCCAGGATCGGCGGCGCGGAATCGTTCCGAAGCCCAAATGGAGCTGCTCATCAGGTTTAACCCGACAAACAAAACGGCCGTGAGCACAGTCCAGATAATCTCCAGTTTGACGTTGCCGTGGGAATATTCAGCCTTGGGGGCGCCCTTGCGATCGCGGTACATCCACACGAGCGCGCCCAGCGACAGCTGCGCTGCCACGAATACAATGCCCATGACAATATAAGTGGTCGTGAAGTGATGGTCGATCGCCGGGGCCAGCGCAGAGGCCCCCGCTGGTAACCACCACGTCTTCGCAATGAAGAAGTAGGTGCTAAGCAGCGTGATCAACCAAATGACAATCAGAAGCACCAGGCCCATTGCGCGAGACCTCCCAGGCCACAGCTTCGGCCTTTCGCACTCGGAAACCCTTGAAATCCCTTGAAGACCGACGAATCAGGTGGCGCGAACCGAACGGAGTCTATCATAGCTTTTTCCATGCGCAAGCAGCTTCTTCTCAACCTCCGTTGTTCTCCACCGTTTTTTAAGGTGAGCAGCACTTCGTTCGGCGGGCCCAGAAACCCACAACGCAGCGCAACACTTTCCACCGGTCCCGTTCTCGTTGGCTCAAAGCGATTCGCTCCGTTTCCATGGGGCCCTCGGCCATCCATGAAAGCGGGCATTTCTACTTTGCACAAACCGGACATTCTCATTTTGCGGCGACAGACCCAGAATCACGCATTGACGAATTTACTCTATTTAAGTAAGATGCGTTTCGCTCTGGGGGTCCGCTGATAATGTTCGGGTTCTCGGGAAAGTGTTCGACTCGGTTCAAAACTGACGGCCCCAAGATGCTGGCCGGTGCCACGCCGAGCCTATCTTTTATTCGTAGTCACTCCAGGAAATACAATCACGCCGGCAAAGCGCGAAAGTTTGGTTCAGCAATAAGCGGTGCGGCATCTCTGGCCGAGAGCTGCGCCGCTGACTTACTTCCATCTGTTCGAACTCGGGAACCGCGGAGCAGCCTGCAAAGGCCGCGTCCGTTTTCTGAGATTAGGGATTCGGCTTTGCAAGTGAGATTGCTCACTCACGCGATCGCTGCAACGGAATTCACGGGCCTGGCTTTAGGGAGAACTCTATAGCTCATACTACGGCCACGGACTGACTTCGAGACACGCTCATCTAGGAGGCAAGGCATGGCGGGCCCGGAATCCGGATCGGACAAACCGATATCCGATACAGCGAACGCATCCGCTGCAAAGAGGAATCAAGCGACCAGTTATGTTGGTTCCCCGGCGGTGGGTACTTCAAAGGCCGCTGCGGCCGCCGGCATAGGAAGCGTGGGCCCGCAACCGAGCGAAGTCAATGAACATCGCCGTCGCCTTGTGTGGTGTGGCGTCACAGGTTTTCTGGTCGCGTGGTTCCTCGCCTTCCTTCGTTTTTTCTTGCCGCGCACTCTCTTTGAACCGCCCACCACCTTCAAGATTGGCTATCCCTCGGACTATGCACTGGGCGTAGATACGAAGTGGCAACAGAAGTACCGCATTTGGGTGGATCGAACCCCCGATCGCCTGTTTGTCATTTTCGCGCGATGCACCCATCTGGGATGTACGCCTGACTGGAAATCCAGTGAGAACAAGTTCAAGTGTCCCTGTCACGGAAGCGGGTACGACAGCGAAGGCGTTAATTTCGAGGGACCGGCACCGCGTCCTATGGACCGCGCCCATGTGGAATTAGCTCCCGACGGACAGATTATCGTGGATGTTTCTCGACTCTATCAGTGGCCCAAGGGACAGCCCAGCCGTTTCAACGAGCCGGGAGCATATTTGGCGGGATGAGATCTCGACTACCGATGGCGGAGGTCGAGAGAAGGATCAAGGCACCGGACGAGCCACTCGGAGAACGGGAGCAAACGAAATGCCTGATGAGAAAAACTCGGTGCCCAAGAACGGCAAATCCGTGGGCTTGGTCGAACGCGTCAAAGTCGGCGTGCAGGAGGATCTCGAGTCTCTTAAGACTGACCTACCTGCGAAAGCCAAGGAGCAAGTGGAGCTGCTCAAGAAGCCGACCAAAACCCAGGTTTATACTTCCATTTTCCGTCACAAGCACGATGATACGCCGCGCAATCGTGCCTTGGGTGTCCTCTCCAACGTTTTCCTCCATCTGCATCCCGCAAAGATCAATCGTGACGCGGTGCGCTACAGCTACACCTGGGGAATGGGCGGCATCACTTTCTATTTGTTTATCGTGCTGACTTTCACCGGGGTCCTGTTGATGTTTTATTACCATCCCAGCAAGGTGCAGGCCTTCCGTGATGTGCTCTACCTGGAGCACGACGTGCCTTTTGGCAAATTGTTGCGCAACATGCACCGTTGGGCCGCGCACTTGATGGTGATTGCCGTTGAACTGCACATGTTCCGAGTATTTCTCACCGGCTCCTATAAAAAACCTCGCGAGTTCAATTGGAACGTCGGCGTCATCCTTCTCGTCTTGACTCTGCTGCTCTCGTTCACCGGGTATTTGTTGCCTGACGATCAACTTGGCTTTTGGGCAGTGACTGTGGGGACAAACATGGCGCGTGCTACACCGCTCCTTGGCCACGAGGGGCCGTTCGGCGCCCAGTTGGGTATGACACCCTACAATGACGTACGCTTCGGGCTATTGGGTGGTTCCATTGTGGATGCGAATGCACTGTTGCGCTCCTACATCTGGCACTGTATCGGCATTCCCATCGTCGCGTCGATTTTCATGATCTTGCACTTTTGGCGCGTTCGGAAAGACGGCGGCATCTCCGGGCCGGCCGAGGTGGTGCTGGACTCCGAAGTCAAAGAGGAAAAGCGATAGCCATGGATTGGAAACAATTGTGGGAAATTCTTTCCGCGCCTGACAACGTGCCCATCATCGCCATGATTCCCCTGCTTGCGTTTTATATGTACCTTGCCTGGAAGCAAGCCCATGCGAATGATCTCCTCATCGAGCAACTGGAAGGTGATGCGGCCCTGGCGAAGACTCAGTATCGGAAAGCGTGGCCCTTTCAGCCCGGTTGGCAAAAAGAAGTCCATGTATGGCCCTTTCTGCTTCGCGTGGAATTCCTGGCAGCCATCATCGTCACCATCATATTAATGATCTGGTCAATCACCTTGAACGCTCCCCTCGAGGAGCCGGCGAACCCAAACCTGACGATGAACCCGGCGAAAGCCCCGTGGTATTTCCTCGGGTTGCAGGAAATGTTGGTTTACTTCGATCCGTGGATCGCTGGCGTGGTCATGCCCACGCTGATCATCATTGGGCTGATGGTCATTCCCTATATCGATACCAACCCTTTGGGATGTGGCTACTACACCTGGAAGCAGCGCAAGTTTGCCATCGGAACCTTCCTGTTCGGCTTCATTATTCTGTGGGTCTCGATGATTTTCATCGGAACCTTTATCCGAGGTCCCGGCTGGCAGTGGTTCTGGCCCGGACAGACCTGGGACCATAACCGCCTAATTTATGAAGTGAATCGTGACCTTCCAGACCTTTTCGGAATTACCTCAAATTGGGGGAGAGGCATCTTCGGCGCGCTTGTCGTCGGGGGCTTTTTCGTCTTTGGCGGTCTCGGCGTGCACGCCTACTTCCGAAGGCACAAAGCAAAGGACTACAAGCGCATGAGCCTGCTGCAATATTCCATCTTGATGGTGTTTCTGCTGACCATGCTTGGATTGCCGATCAAGATGCTTTTGCGGCTTCTTTTTCACATTAAGTACGTGTGGATAACGCCGTGGTTCAACGTATAGGGAGAACTGGTGCCCGATAAGCCCATCCTCGAGAATGATCCCGTAGTCAGCAAGTCCCTCGCACCTCATTACGTGGTGGCGATCGTCGTTTTGACGGCTTCGCTGTTCTGGGCGCTCTGGGATGAAGACTTTGGACAACGTCCCTGGAAAGCCTTTCAACAGGAGTGGAAGGCTCGCTACGCTGCATTCCTCAAGAGCGCGCGCTCGGAGTCGCGTGATCTGCAGAAAGAAATTGAAAGTAGCGCAGACTATCAGAAACTCAAACAGCAGTACGAAACGACCAGCCAGGGTGCGGTCCCACGCATTAAGGAACTCAACGAAAAGCTTCGCGACTTGAGCGCCAGAATTCTTGCCGTTCAGAACGTCTTCACCGACCGGCGAGCCTATGTCGGCGCCCTCACGTATGAAATCGAAACGGAGACCAGCGCCTCCGCAAAACAACGCAAACAAAACGACCTCGAGAAGTATAAACAGGAAGTCACTGTGGTCATTTTTCCCGATGGCAGCAAGCAGAATTACAACTACCGCCAACTGGAAGAAGTCTACAATGACCTGAAAAACCAGCGCACCCTCCTTAGCGTAGAACTCGGAGAAGCTATCAAGCCGGTCAATGGTGAAAAGGAAAAGCTTGATGCTTATATCTCCGACCACGTAACAAACCTCACGCCGTCGCAGCTTGCGGGCTTGCAGAACAAGACCGAGGAATGGACCCCGAAAATACTGCAGATCAATGTGCCGGACGCCAATATCGTCGACCGGTGCGAGTCCTGCCACATGGGCATTCGTGAGCCCGTCAAGCTTTCGCCGGCGGCGATGTCTCTTAAGGGCAAGAAACCCGACCAATACGCGCTGGCCTTCACCAGTCATCCCGAACCCAACTTGTTACAGATTCATGACCCGGAAAAGTTCGGCTGCTCGCCCTGCCACCAGGGAAATGGGCGTGCCACTACCAGCGTGGAGAAGGCGCACGGCACCTATGAACACTGGCTCTGGCCGCTCTTCCCTAAAGGAGATGTCGAAGCCGGCTGCCAGACCTGCCACTCCGCGGATATGGTGTTGGTCGTTGATGACGTTGGATGGGTTCTCAGCGAAGGCAAGGATTTGTATCGTCAACGTGGTTGCATGGGATGCCATCGCTATGAGGGCTACGACAAGGAACCCGAAGAATTGCTTTCCATCGGCCAGCAGATTAAACAATTGGAGCAGCAGAAGAAGGACAACTCCAAGGAAGCCGCCTCCTTAATGAAGCAGGCCGACGCCGCCACTTCCAACGACGAAGCCAATCGTCTTAATGACCGTGCCGTTGCCTTGAAGGTCTCCAATAGCAAATTGGATTTACGCATCGTTCAGCTCGATCGAACCACCAAGAGCCTGCTGCAAGATATCAAGAAGGTCGGACCGAATCTTAAGGACGCGCGGCTCAAGCTCAATAAAAACTGGATTCCTGTGTGGCTAAAGAAACCGACCGACTTTCGTCCCACCACGAAAATGCCAAACTTTCGCCTCACCGACGAGCAGATCAAGGCCATCTCCGCCTATCTTTGGCAGTCAGCCTTGACCGATCCCTTGACCAAACATCCCCTTGGCAATGCGGCTCATGGGAAGGAGTTGTTCGAAACAAGAGGTTGCCTCGCGTGCCACTCCATCGGAGAGGGCGACCAATTGCAGGGTGGCACCTTTGCCGCGAATCTCACCCGTGTCGGCGAAAAGGACAATTACGACTATCTCGTGCGCTGGGTTCACAATGCCCGCGAACGCACTCGCCCCTACTGCCTCTTTGAGAGGAAAGACATTGGCCCTGAGGATTACAAGAAGAAGGGCTTACCCGTCGTTTTTGACTTGGAGCATACCCGCTGTCCCAATGATGGCCATGAACTCCAAGTGCAAAACATGACCGTGATGCCCAGTCTTCGCCTCTCTCCCCAGGATGCGGAAGACGTGGCGAGCTATCTAATCACCCTCAAGAAGCAGGCGCCGTCCAGCTATCCCGACGCCGCGTTTATGGATGATCCCAATTTGCGGGAAGAAGGCAAACGCTGGATTCGCCATTATGGCTGTGCAGGGTGTCATGAGATTTCCGGTCTGGAAGAGGAAGGCCGAATCGGCACCGAATTAACGTTTGAGGGCAGCAAGCCGGTTGAACGCCTGGATTTCGCTCTGCTGACGGAAGTCGCGCAACGCGGCGGCAGTGAACCGATCACCGACCCGGATGATCTTGCGCGGTTACCCGAAGGCCCGGCCAAGCAGCCCTGGTACGGACACAAGGGCTTTTTCGAACACAAGCTCGCCGAGCCCAACATTTGGGACAAGGGAAAAATCAAGCCAGACACGGAAAAGTTGCGCATGCCCAATGTGCACCTTACTAAGGAACAGATTCGAGCGCTCACTACTTTTCTCATGGGCAGTCAGGAGAGCCCTCTCCCGCCTGGTTATCAATACCGCCCACTCGACTATCGCCGCGACATTCAAGAGGGATGGTGGGTCGTCAAGAAATACAACTGTATGGGCTGCCACCAGCTTCTTCCGGGCCAGCGCACCTCGCTCGTGTCCATGGCGCGCTATCAGGGGCCGGACGGGCAGGAACAATTGCCTCCCAAACTTCTCACGGAAGGCGCACGTGTGGATCCAAACTGGATGCTCCACTTCCTGGGCAATCCCGCCCTGAATGATCAGGACACCAATCGCAATGGGTTGCGAACTTATCTGCAGGTGCGCATGCCCACATTCTCTTTCTCCGAAAATGAACTGGGCAAGCTCGTGCGATTCTTTCAGGCGCTATCCCGGCAGCCCTTTCCCTACATTCCAGAGGAAGTCCCGGTGTTAACCGCGAAGGAAACCGAGATGGCGCGCAGTCTATTTACCAGCAACGCGGCGCCCTGCTTGAAATGTCACGCCACGGGCGATCCCATCCATGATCGAACCGCAACTGCACCCAACTTGCTACAAGCCAAAGGACGCTTGAAAGCGGATTGGATGGAGCGTTGGATTATCGACCCGCAAGCCATCAGCCCGGGCACCTCCATGCCCTCCGGGTTGTTCAGGCGAGATAACAGCCGCTGGGTATTCGCTGGCCCCACTCCCGCCTCTTTCCAGGGGTATGACCAGGATCATACAAAGCTGCTGGTGGAGTATATTCTACAACTCACCACGGAAGAGCAGCGGCGCGTGAGCGCTGCGATGGGCCGCTCACCAGCTGCAAGCGCCCGTCCTTCTTCGCAGGGTAAATCTGGCAACCAGACGGGACGTAACGCTTCAGACTAGAATTTCGATTGGTAGGGCTTTTCAATCTCAAGAGAGGTAGAGCGACATCATGACAACGACGACTCGGTTGAAGCACTGGGGCTTACCCTGCATTTTGGGACTCATTCTTATGACAGGATGTAGCAAAAAGGAAACTGCCGAAGAACCTGCGGCACCCACTTCCACAACACCTACAGCCACGGCCACACCAATTGATCCCGCGACGGCTGCCAGTGTCACCGGGACCGTAAAATTCGAGGGTGCTCCGCCAAAGGCGGCGACGATCGACATGAGTCAGGATCCCAATTGCAAGGGCCAGAACACTGCAGAAAACATTATGGTGAGTGGCGGTGACCTCGCCAACGTGTTCGTGTACGTCAAGGAAGGACTCGGCAACCGCACGTTTGATGTTCCGAAAGAGCCCGTGGTCGTGGATCAACACGGCTGTCAGTACCACCCGCATGCGCTCGGTGTAATGGCCGGACAAACCGTCAAGATCATCAACAGTGACCCGACTACCCACAATATTCATCCCACTCCGAAGGACAACCGCGAGTGGAATGAATCGCAGCCTCCTCAAGCGGCTCCCCTGGAAAAGGTTTTCGCACGCGAAGAGATCCTGCTCCCCGTGAAGTGCAACCAGCATCCCTGGATGAGGATGTTTATCAGCGTGGTGAAAAATCCGTTCTATGCAGTTACCGGACCGGATGGCAAATTCGAAATTAAGGGTCTGCCGCCAGGCGACTACACCCTGGCGTTCGTGCAGGAAAAACTGGGGGAGCAAGACGTGAAAGTGACCCTCGCCCCCAAAGACAGCAAGACTGTAGACATGACCTTTAAGCAATGAAGCCAGCGTTGCGGTCCACGGGCTTGGAAAGACTGGCCACAACACCCATGGGTATTTTTATACCTGAGCTGGGTCCAGCAGTAGTCTGTCTGCGGTTCCCAGGTTGCCCGGTCTTGTGGCAATGGTGTCAAGAATCAAGATGACTAAAGGAGCTCTCTTGCGTGCCGCGACATTCTTGATTTCCATCATCTTTTGCCTTGCGCCTATTGCAGGAATTGTTTGGATTTTTACCGCTGGCACGATCACCACTGTCGACGGTCTGTTCATGAGCCTTATTCTTCTCTCTCTTTCGGGAGTATTCTTCCTGAATGCTGTCTGGGAATTGCAGGATCGTGGTCTCTTGTCTTTTCTCCACAAGGGAAACAAAGCGCCCGGCAAAGAGCCTTCGGCTCCCAAGGCGGGCTAGCTTCCAAGAGAATACATGGCTAGCCGGCCCAATTCCTCAAACCCAAATCATCCGCCTGAACTCCTTGCGGGGGTTCCTCCGGCGCCGGCGGTAGCCCATCGTATGTCCACGCGCAAAAGGTTACTGTTTTTTCTGACTGCCTGGCTAATCGTGCTAATGCCATTTTTGTTCTGGTGGAGCACCTGGTTCGGGCGCCATCTCTCAGACCAGCAGATCACCGAATATTTGAATGATCAAAAGCACCCGCGACACATCCAGCATGCGCTGGTACAACTCGGTGAGCGCATGGGGCGGCACGACGCGGGTGCCGTGCGCTGGTATCCCGACCTCGCACGCCTTGCCTCCTATCCGGTGGACGAGGTGCGCAACACGGACGCTTGGGTCATGGGGCAGGACACCTCAGAGAGTGCCTTCCACGGAACACTTTTGACGATGCTTGGAGATTCTTCCCTTCTCGTGCGGGGAAATGCGGCGCTATCTCTGGTGCGCTTCGGCGATGCGTCGGGGCGCGCGCAGATCCTCGCGCTGCTGCAACCGGCCGTAATTACCGCCCCTTCAGCAGGTGTCGTGACGGACACCGATAAGATCGGTACGCCGATCCATCAAGGTGGCGTCATTGCCAAACTGAAAGATGGGCAGCGGAGCAGCGAAATCCGCTCACCAATCAGTGGCCGCATTCGCACTCTTCACGTGCAAAAAGGAGCAAATGTTATTCCGCACGCCGAGATCGCGACGATAGACCCTGCGGACGAACAGGTTTGGGAAGCCATGCGGGCTCTTTATGTTATCGGCCAATTAGAGGACTTGCCTGCGATCGCTCCCTACGGGCGCGAACTGCCAGAAATTTCTGATCGCGTGCGACAGCAGGCCTTGTCGACGGAAAAAGCCATTCGGGAGAGGGCAGCGCAGCTACCCGCGGACTCCGCAATCCATCCGTAGACAACCATATCGAGGGTCTAAGTCACAACAAAATTCGCACACCGCTTCATCCGAAAACCCCTCGATATGCTTCAGCAGATGCACCCCCCACCAGCCGGATCGGCAACCCCGGTTGCCTTGCCTCGCTGTAGTAGGGCGCAATATGCGCTTCCAGTCGCGTCCAGCCGATCAAATCACCCCGCCCCAGTTCAAGGCGCATGTCGATTATGTTTTTTGAGCTTCGCGCGAAATAGCTCTTCCGCCCCACTGTCCTGCGGCTTTACTCTTGGTTTCATCCGTTCCCCAGAATATAAAATTGCAAGGATTTAGCGCTCTCCGCGCCAAAACCTTGCAAACTCTTGCCTCAAAGATCAAATCAATTCACTATCAACTGTTCGCCTTTTCTACTTTTTAACGGGAGACTCGCTAATAACAAAGACGCGCGCTCTCGGCGCGCGTGGTCCTAAAAATGGGTTTGTCGGAACCGCAACATTTAATAAGTCATCAGCCCCACTTCTTTTTCTACCTCAGCGATATCCACCATCACGATGGCATCCCATGGACAGCCATCCAAGAAGCAGCCGTCCGGACCTTTGCTGAGACACTTCTTGCAACCAATACAGAGTAGGGGGTCAATCTGAATACGACCGAACGGAGGGTTGTCTTCATCGTACACCCAGAACATGCAATCCTCAACCGGGCAGTACTCCACACAAGCGGGCGACCCGGCGCAACCCGTACAGCATTCGGTGATTACCGCCAGTTCTTTCGGCTTCTTCTTCCGCGCCGTGGTGATTCCCTTGGAGCGCGGCTCGTTCTTCTGCTCATCGGGGACCATCCCAGGGGCTTTCGTGGTTGTCGGTTCGGGTGCCATGAGCTGAGATTATATCCTCGAAGTCAAGATTTTGTTACTTCAGCCTTCGACCCCTTTTCTGCCGAAGAACCAATTGACCCGCTGCGCTGACCGCGGTGGTTCAACTGCGGATAATCACGATCCTTCATGGCACTACCCGCCTCTAGCATCTGCAACCATTCGTCGATCTCCTTGCAGAACGAAGTCACGTCAACTCCCGTAGAATATCCCCGATAACGCTCCAGCCGCAGTCGTGCCCTCTGCAACAGCGAGCGAGTGCCGCGGCGATTACCCCGTTGCAGATGATGGAACGCTGCCGCGACTTGAATTAATCCCTGCAAAAAAGTTTTCTCAGGTTCTTTTGAAGCCAGCCACACACCTTCCCAATGTTCATGCGCAGCAAAGAATTCCCGTGCGCGATAGGATCGCAGACCTTCGCCAAGTTCTCCTTCGGTCCAAATCAGTTTCATGAAGATACCCTTCTAGCTGCTGGAAAGGAATCGGGCGAATTTTACTTGAGTTTGACCTCCGTTGTCTCGGCGGCATTTCTCGTTAGGCCCGCGTGTTCGGATGATTTGCACCAAGATTTCCTTCTACCGCGTCAACGGCGCCCCTTTCTTACGTTCAGCTCCAAATTTGTTGAATGTCTCGGGGCCGCCATTGCGCGATGGAGTTCTTGCGGCGTTCATGAAAAGAAACTCGTGCTGGGCCTAACGGCAAGCAGACTGATTTGCTTGCGCCTAGCCGATCGTATCAACGAACGACCATAGGCTAGTACGAATGTCTTTAGGAAGATTCCCTACTGAAAGTCGCCGATACCGTGTGGGTTATAGCCGGACCCGCGCGCTGCGTTGGCTTGTGATAGAAGTGAGGGGAAGTACGAGCCGGCCCAGCCCTCAATCCCCTAAAGGGATCCTCGGCTCGCCTCCCCCACGGAATTGAGAGGTTGCACGCTGCGGACCATACTAAACCGTGTATTTTCAATCCATTGAACTAACGCAGGTTGGTAAAAACGCCCTACCCCCGGGGAAAAATTTACTCTTAGTACTCACGCGAGCGTCAACGAAAAGAAGTGCCAAGCCGCCAAGATCGCCGGTGCGGCACACGCCTTGACCTAAGAGCGCGCGAATTGCTATGGTGACTATATTGGGCTCATTCTACCTACTGAGCGCCAAGGCTGCCGTGGGGGGCTGCCACGAATTATGGGACTGACCAAGCTGATTGTGCGGGGGGCGCGCCAGCACAATCTGAAGAACATCAATCTGGAGATTCCCCGGAACTCGCTCACAGTCATCACGGGTCTTTCGGGCTCGGGCAAGTCATCCCTCGCATTCGACACCATTTACGCGGAAGGGCAGCGAAGATATGTCGAATCCCTGTCGGCATATGCCCGGCAGTTCCTGGACCAAATGGAGCGCCCGGACGTCGACGTCATCGAAGGGCTCTCCCCGTCCATTGCCATCGAACAAAAGACCACCACGCGTTCGCCGCGCTCTACAGTTGGCACCATCACCGAAATCTACGACTACCTGCGCGTAATCTACAGTTCAGTCGGGGTTCCCCACTGCCCAAAGTGCGGCAAGCCCATCACGCGGCAATCCAGCGAGCAGATTGTTCAGGCCATTCTTAAAGGCGAGCTGTGCAAGCCCGATGATCGCATCATGATCCTCGCGCCCATCGTACGCGGCCGAAAGGGAGCCTACCGCAAGGAGCTCGAGAAACTCGCGCAGGACGGATTTGTTCGTGTGCGCATCAACGGCGAGCTGTACCCGTTGGATGAACCTCCCGCCCTCGATAAGCGCAAGAACCATACCATTGAGGTGGTGATCGACCGGCTACTTGTGAAACAGGGAGTGGCCTCGCGGCTGGAGCAGTCCATTGCGACGGCGTTGAAGCTGGCCCAGGGGCTCGTTACCGTTGCAATCGTCAGCGGCAAGGAACACGTCTTTTCCGAAAAACTGGCGTGCCCGGATTGCAGTTTATCGGTTCCACAACTGGAGCCCCGCTCGTTCAGTTTTAATTCGCCTTATGGTGCGTGTCCAGCCTGCAACGGACTCGGCTCGAAGTACGATTTTGATCCCGCGAAGGTCGTGGTGGACTGGACGCGGCCATTGTTTGATGGCGGGCTTGGACCCGGCTCCAGTTCCGCGATATTGAAGCGCACCCTGGAATTAGCTGCCTATGCGCACGGATTTCATCTCGATACTCCGTTTGAGAAATATCCCGCGCGAGTTCAGAACTTGCTGCTATATGGCTATCCTCCCACGGGAACCAAGCGGGCTACCGAATTAGCCGCGAAGCCCGCTACCGGCGAAAAGGGATTCCGATTCCAGGGGATTCTGAAATTTCTTGAGCGCAACTTTGAGGATTCGAGTTCGGATTCTTACCGCGAGTGGATGACGCAGTACATGTCCGCCACGATCTGCAACACCTGCCTGGGTCGGAGGCTGCGGCCGGAATCGCTGGCCGTGAAGCTTGCAGGATGGTCGATTGCGGATTTCACAGCGCTTTCGCTTAGTGATGCACGTCCTGCCGTTGACAAGATTCTTTCACATCTCACGCCGAGACAAACCGAAGTGGCGGGCCGACCGCTTTCCGAAGTGGGCGAACGGCTCGATTTTCTGCTGGCCGTTGGCCTGGGATATTTGAGCCTGGAGCGCTCGGCAGCGACCTTGTCCGGCGGCGAAGCGCAGCGAATTCGGCTGGCGACACAGATTGGCTCGCGGCTGCGCGGGGTTATGTATGTGCTGGACGAGCCTTCCATCGGGCTGCACGCGCGCGACAATGACCGTCTGCTGCATTCGCTGGAGCAATTACGCAATCTTGGGAACACCGTGTTGGTGGTAGAGCACGACGAGGATACAATTCGGCGCGCGGACTATGTGGTCGACCTGGGGCCAGGAGCCGGCAATGCCGGCGGCTACCTTGTTGCGAAAGGGAAACCAGAGGAGATCGCCGCATCGGCAGAATCGTTGACCGGCCAATATCTCTGCGGACACGCGAAAATCCCAGTGCCCACCAAACGCCGCAGTCCAAATGGAAAGGCGATCCAGATTCTTGGGGCGCACGCCAATAACTTAAAAGATGTGGATGTGAGCTTTCCGTTGGGGCTATTCACGGTGGTAACCGGGGTCTCTGGCTCCGGGAAGTCCACACTTGTGAACGACATTCTTTACCGCGCGTTGGCGCAAAAACTGTATCGCTCGATGGAACCGCCGGGAACGCACCGCATGATCCTGGGCATCGAGCATATTGATAAGGTGATTGAAATTGATCAGGCCCCTATTGGACGGACGCCGCGTTCGAATCCCGCCACCTATACAGGCGTTTTTGCGCCGATTCGCGAGCTATTTGCCATGCTCCCCGAAGCGAGGGAGCGTGGGTACCGTCCGGGCCGATTCAGCTTTAACGTGAAGGGCGGGCGTTGCGAGGCTTGCCAGGGCGAAGGGCTGCGACGCATCGAAATGAATTTCTTGCCCGATGTGTATGTCACGTGCGAAGTATGCCGCGGACGTCGCTACAACGCTGAAACGCTCGCGGTGCGTTACAAGGGGCACTCGATCAATGACGTGTTGAATTTGCCCGCGAGCGATGCTTTGAAACTATTGGAGAATATTCCTCAGATTCAGCAGAAACTGTCAACGATCGTCGAAGTTGGTCTGGGTTATGCGCAGTTGGGTCAGTCAGCCACGACGCTCTCCGGCGGTGAAGCGCAACGCATCAAGCTCGCTCGCGAACTCTCCAAGCGCCAGACCGGGAGAACCATCTACATCCTCGACGAGCCAACTACGGGATTACATTTCGACGACGTGCGTAAGCTTCTTGACGTGCTTCAACGATTAGTTGAACTTGGCAATACCGTGCTGATCATCGAGCACAACCTTGACGTGATCAAGCAAGCGGATTGGATTATCGACCTTGGCCCCGAAGGCGGCCAAGGCGGCGGGCGCATCGTGGCTCAGGGAACTCCAGAGCAAGTGGTGCGCGTGAAGAAATCGTACACCGGGCAGGCAATGGCTCGCTCGTTGGGGCTGACTGTTGTCTCCAACGGTAACGAAAACGGTCATCGAAAGGGTGCGTGACTTGGTTTTGAGTCCTCATTGTCGCTGGCACTTGCGCGTGATTGCGCTTCCTCGTACAGTGAATGCACTTCCATGAGCGTCTATTCGATCCAGCCACTTGTCCTGGGTGGAGTGCACACCTACCCGCTGGCTTCGCGCAAAAGTAAAGTGAGCGTGCGTCAGTTTGCCACAGCCACGGTCAAGCGCACTTCGTTCGTGAAATTCCTCGACGCGTTGCCGGAGATACTGGCTGCGCAGGATCTGCGAGATTTGCTAATCGCCGTGCGCCAAGCCAAGAAACAAAAGCGCGCCGTCCTCTGGGGACTCGGTGGCCACGTCATTAAGGTAGGGCTCGGGCCACTCCTGATTGACCTGATGAAGAAGGGCTTCGTATCCGGCATCGCCATGAACGGTGCGGCGCTGATTCATGATTTCGAGATCGCCATGGTGGGCAACACGTCAGAGGATGTGGATAGAGGAATCAGCGCAGGCAAATTTGGCATGGCCGAGGAAACCGGCGAAACCATCAATGAAATCGCGAAACTCGCGCACCGACTGCGCATGGGTTACGGGGAAGCGGCAGGCCAATACCTTACAAGCGGAATCCTATCGCCGAGGTATGGGAGCGACAGTGTTTTGATGCAGGCCTACCGGCTGCGCATTCCGGTAACGGTTCATCTTGCAATCGGGACGGATATTTCGCATATGCATCCGGCGGCGGAAGGCGCGGCGCTGGGAGCAGCCAGCTTCAATGACTTCCGCTTGTTCTGCGCTCTTGTCCAGCAGATGGATGGTGGAGGGGTTTATCTTAATTGGGGCTCGGCCGTTCTGTTGCCGGAAGTCTTCCTGAAGGCCGTCTCGGTGGTGCGTAATTTAGGTTTCGCTTTACAACCCATCACTACCGCGAATTTCGATTTCATCCAGCATTACCGACCGGTGCAAAATGTAGTGAAGCGCCCAACGGCAGCATCGAAAGGAAGTAGCGGCAAGGAATCGCGAGGCTTCGCGATCACCGGCCACCACGAATTGCTTTTGCCACTGGTTGCTGCAGCGTTGGTGGAGGGTTGGCCAAAATCTGCGGGGCGCGGGAGAACTTGAACTTTGTTGGACAACTACCCACCAGGTTCCGAGCCAATTCCTAATTCCACTGAGTCTTCCCCTGTGAGGCCACGCGCTGAATCTCCGGCGACAGCCTGGGAAGGGCAGACACCGCTTGGAGTCCAGAAACCGGCACTTGAGACCCCGTTTTACGATAACCGTTATCCGGCGGATTTACAGATTAGTTGGTCATGGCCTCATTTCGTGATCTTCATCCTGTTCGCCTTCATCAGCCTCATCGTGGTCCAGGGCGTCCTCATGCTGTTCTACGGGCCGCATCAAACAATGACGTCCCAGCAACTGGAGACGTATCTACTGTCAAAGCCGCAATTTGCGCTGGGCAGTATGGTGATCTGGTACGCCGCGATTTTCTTTTTTCTGTATGTGACGCTGTCGTTGCTTCGCGGCCATTCGTTCTGGGAGTGTCTCGGTTGGCGTAAGATCGCTCCACGTCCCGGCGGAAATGCCAGAAATCCGATGGTCTATTTCTTCGCCGGATGTGCGCTTTCGCTGCTCGTGGCGATTCTCAGTTCGCGGCTGAAAGCGCCGGAAAACTCTCCCATGGAGGAGTTGTTCAGGAATCGCCAGACCGCGTTGCTTTTTGTGGGCATGGCAGTGTTGATTGCCCCGCTGGTGGAGGAGACGCTATTCCGCGGATATTTGTATCCACTGTTTGCTCGATTGTTCTCTTCAGTCTTGCAATTGTTCGGCATGAGTGACTCACCATCGGTTAAGCTCGGGGTCACTTGCAGCATTTTGTGCACTGGAGTGCTCTTCGGACTGATGCATGGCGCACAGCTTGGTTGGACATGGAGCCTTGTGGCCGTCCTGACCTTGGTCGGAATTGTTTTTACGTTTGTTCGTGCGCGAACGGGCAGCGTGTTTGCCAGTTTCCTGATGCATCTGGGATACAATTCCCTGATTTCAATTGCTGCTTTGATCGGCACACATGGATTCACTCAGTCGCCCGTGGGGAAGTAATCGATTCGGCCCCCGAACCATATCCGCTAAAATGGAAAATCGAGAGGAAACGCACAACAATGTACGTCGCGCAGCCCATTGAATGGACCGAACACGGTGTCGTCATGCTGGACCAGCGGCGCCTGCCCGTTGAGGAAATCAGCCATACCTATACCGATTATGTTGGCGTGGCCAAAGCCATTCGCGAAATGGTAATTCGTGGAGCGCCAGCGATTGGCGTTGCGGCGGCCATGGGTGTGGCGATTGGCGTGCAGAAATCGAAGGCAACCACGATCGATCAATTGCGCACAGAGTTCTCGCAGATCTGCGACACGTTGGCGAAAACCCGCCCAACGGCGGTGGATTTATTCTGGGCGCTCGAACGCATGAAGGCTCGCTTCGCGTCGCTTTCACAGTCAAACTCAGATCTGGCCGAGATTCGCAAGCAGATGATCGCCGAGGCGCAAGAGGTGCATCTGGAAAAGAAGGCCACCGATGAAGCGATTGGCAGATTTGGCGCGGAATATATGCCCAAAGAAGGCCAGGTGATGACGCAGTGCAATGCGGGCGCTCTGGCGACGGCAGGTATCGGCACAGCCCTGGGAGTGATTCGCGTCGCTTTCGAACAGGGGCGCAAGATTCACGTGTTGGTACCGGAAACTCGACCGTATCTGCAAGGCGCGCGCCTAACCGCCTGGGAACTTCATCGCGGCGGCATCCCGCTCACATTGATTACCGACAATATGGTGGGACACTTCCTTAAGACGGGAAAAGTTGGCGCCATTGTTACGGGAGCCGACCGCATCGCGGCGAATGGCGATACGGCCAACAAGATCGGAACGTATCAGATCGCGGTGCTCGCCAAAGAAAACAATGTACCGTTTTACATTGCGGCGCCGATTTCCACGTTTGATCTGTCGATTCCCGACGGCGGCCATATCCCGATCGAGGAGCGCAGCGCGGAAGAGGTCACGCATATTCAGGGCGTGCGCATCGCGCCAGATGTCCACGCGGCCCATCCGGCGTTCGACGTCACGCCGAACAAGTACATCCATGCGATTTTTACAGAGCGCGGCGTGGCTAAAGCTCCTTTCACCGACTCCCTAAAGAAGCTTGCTTCAGCGCGGCCGGCTGCTGCCGTTCGCTAACCGACATAAAGCTCTATTCGTAACGCAGCGCCTCGACAGGGTCGAGGCGTGCAGCTTTCCAGGCGGGATACACGCCGAAGATAATGCCAATCAGCGCGCACATAATGAGTGCGGTGGATATCCAGAAAAACGAGAGCACCGCTGGGAAGTGTGTGCCGTAGCGCAACAGCAGAGAAAGTCCTGCGCCCCCGAGAACGCCAATCACTCCACCGAGCGCGCTCAGGGTCACCGCCTCGGTCAAAAATTGCAGCAGGATGTTGTCACTTTTTGCGCCAATTGCTTTGCGCACTCCAATTTCTCTGGTTCGCTCAGTCACGGACACCAGCATGATATTCATCACACCGATTCCCCCAACGAGCAGGCCCACAGACGCAACTGCGAACATCAGCACGAAAATCAGGTAGCTGATCTTGTTCCACAGGTCTAGGAAGTAGTCAGAAGTGAATAGAGCAAAATCGTCAGGTTTATCATTGCTCAGTCTACGTTTGCGACGAAGCAGATCGCGGATCTCCTCAACAGCCTCGGCGACCACTTTGGGATCTTTGGCTTTCGCAAAAATCACATAGTCTTTCTTGTTGGGGTAGAGCTTGCGCAGCGTTGTCACGGGCATGAACGCAATGTTGTCTTCGGGATTCGAACCTCCCGAAACGCCCTGCCGGCGCTTCAGAAACGTGCCAATGACCGTGAACAGCTGGCCGTCGATCGTCACTTCCTTGCCAATCGCACTGGCAGCCCCCTCTGGGAACAAAGTAGTGGTAGTGTCGTAGCCGAGCATGACGACAGGGGCGCGGCGCTCGGAGTCCGTATCGTTAAACATTCGTCCTTGATCGAGAGTGATATCGAAGATTTGAGAGATCGAAGGTGAATTGCCCTGCAGAATGACGTTCTTCGACCGCAGATTTCCACGGCGCACGTCCGACGTTCCGGAACCAAATTGTGGCTGAAAGATACGCAGCGATGGAGACGCAGCCTTGACGTGCGGCAGCCGCGCCATGTCCTCCGCCCATTCCGGTTCGAGCTCCTTGCGCGTGAACCATTCGCTCGGCGGCCGCGATAGGGAAGCCCACGGGAATCGGTAGCAAATCACCGTGTCCGACCCGAGATCTCGGATCCCGCCCAACACATTCTCGTTCAAGCCGTTGATTACCGAGCTGACCGTGATCACCGTCACGATGCCAATCACAATGCCGAGAATCGTCAGCGACGAACGTAGTGGATTCAATCGCAGCGTATCGAGGGCAAGAAGCACCTGCTCGCGGATTTCCATCGTCCGGCCCTGTGATACAAGGCCGCGCAGGGGCAAGGGCTTGGTTTGCGGAAGCGTTTTGCCAATCGATGCCATGTTTAGTTCATCACTCCGAACGCAGCGCTTCTACTGGGTCGAGCTTCGCCGCTTTCGATGCCGGATATGTCCCAAAGAAAAGCCCCACGCTTAGCGCTACCGCGAGCCCACCCAATACCGACCAGAGCTGTACGGCGCTGGGCAGCGGCGAAACAATAGACACAATTTTTGCCACCAGCACTCCCAGGATTACTCCGATGGCTCCGCCAATCACGGCCATCGTGGAAGACTCAATCAAAAACTGTAAGAGTATGTCGCTGCGCCGTGCGCCCATGGCTTTTCGAATGCCGATTTCGCGTGTCCGCTCCGTCACGCTGACCAGCATGATGTTCATAATCACGATACCTCCGACTACCAATGAAATCGAGGCGATCGCGATGGTGACCATGAAAAAAGACTGACTGATGTCTTTCCAGAGAGAAAGAAACGAATCACTGGTTTCAATTGCGAAATCGTCTTTCGTGCTGTAGGCGAGATGATGACGCCCGCGCATGATCTGGCGCACTTCATCGACACTCTCCTGAATGGCGGCGGCAGAGCCGGCCCTGGAGGTGATGCGAAGCGAGTCTTGCTGCGAACCGAACTCTTTCAAGTAAGTTGTCAGCGGAAGAATGATCCAATTGTCCAGCGACGTGCCGAGGGAAGAGCCTTCTTTCTTTCCGACGCCGATCACCTGGCAACCGACATTGTTCCAGCGAATCTCCTTGCCCACGGGATCGAGCCCGGGCAAAAGATTGTCGACAACGTCCATTCCGATGACGCAGACCGGCGCCGCCGTGTGCATGTCCGCATCGGTGATGTGCCGCCCCTCGGTCAGGTCCACGTCGTAAAGTTCCGGCATCTGCGGTGTCCACGCGCGAAGGTTGGTGTCTTTCAGGGAGTTAAGCCCGCTGCGAATTTCTACCCGACCGCCCAGTGACGCACCAACTTCCTTACAGGATTTGCAGAGATCGCGGACGGACTCGAAGTCCTCCATCGTGAGTCGCTTGCGCTTCTGGAATTCCAGAAAGTCGTCCACGTTGGTGATGATGGAGGGCTGCTTGGACAGCCCGAACACATCCGCGCCGAGATTGAAAACTTTCGTGGCCACATAGCGATTGGCACCGTTGATCAGGCTGACGACCGCAATCACCGCAGCCACACCAATCACCACGCCGATCAGCGTGAGGACACTGCGGAGCTTGTGAGCCCACAGGCTCGAGGTGGCAATCGAGACGGCTTCTGTAAATTGCAGATTTGAAGCGCGGGCCATAGGCCTTTCGGGTTTCCGGTAGTCTACTCTGAATACGTGCGGGGGATGGGCTAAATTACCAAAATCGGCAATTCCAGTCTATTGCTGGGAGCTGATCTAACTACCGGGGCATGAGCGCGCTGGAGCTGAAGCCAGAACGAAGCGAATGAGAAATTGCGCGCAGGCGCCTTCTGTAAATGACAAAAAGGGCGGCTCGAAAGCCGCTCTTTTTCGTCCGCGTCCTCGCAAAGTGGATTAGAAAATGACCTTCGTGGAGAGTTGAACGATGCGCAGTGAAGAGTCGAACCCCAGGAAGTTGCCGTATGGGCTGCTGGGAGTTCCAACCCCAGGACCGGCCGTGATCATTCCGAAGGTAGAGTCACCGGTGCTGAAGGTGTTGTTCGGGAAGGGCATATTGGGATGGTTGAGGGCGTTGTAGGCCATCATTCCGATCGCCAGATTCATGCGCTCCTTAATCTGAACGTTCTTGAACAGGCCCATATCGATGTCAAAATACTGAGCGCCACGGAATTGATTGCGAGTCTGATTCGGGAACGTCGAGATCAGATTGTTATAGGTGTCGTAGAGTGCGCCGGCGTTCAAGCAGGGTGAGTTAATTGCGTTCTGACCGCAACTGCTCGTTTGTACTGGTGCGCCAGGGAGGATAGTTGCGAGAATCGTTCCGCCACCATTTCCGATGCCGCCGTTTTCATTGCCATCAATAATCGAGTACGGCATGCCAGTGTGCCAGTAGACTTTGCCGGACCACTGCCACATTGAGAAGGAGTCGCTTGAATCCATTCTCGGCGTGGAACGTTGGAGTCACGACAAAGTCGCCGCTGACCAGGTGACGGATGTCATAGTCGGAGTTTCCGTAATTCCCCGCGCAAAGGCTGGTCGGAAGAATCGGCCCCAGGATCGATTGCCCGGAGGCGAATCCGCCGTTGGAGATCTCGTCCAGGCTGTGCCCGTAGGTGTAGTTGAGGTGCGCGACGATCCAGGATTTGAATTCTTCGCGCAAGGTTACCTTCAGGCCGTTGTAGTTGGAAATTGCGCCGCTGCGGAATTGAACAACCGTGCCGTACGCTGGGTCTGGCGCTAGAGCCGGGATGAGTCCCGGAGAGAAAACGCCGAACTGATTCCAGGCATTTCCTCACTCACTCCCATAGGGCAGGCGAGTTACGCTGTTTCCAACGTAGTTCACCAGGAGTGCGGTGTTTCGTCCGATCTCCTGTTGAACCTGGAAGTTCCATTCCTTTGCCATCGGGGCATGTACCGTCCCGATAATCCCATTAAACGAAGGCGGGGTAAAACTTACGCCTGGTGGCATAAAGGCTTGGATTTCATTGTAGCTCTTGGTAATGTCGAACGCCCTCGCTGCCGCGTTCCAGGTCGCAGGCCGCCATCTGGATCAAACGGCAGAACCCCTGCTGCGGGTCGTAGAAAATACCGAATCCGCCGCTGATCACCGTCTTTCCGCCGCCCGGGAAACATGGGAAGTGGTTAATGGCTCCCGGAGCCCAGCTAAAGGCGACGCGCGGGGACCAAACGACGGGATCCACTCCTTGAAACGCCTGGTGTTGGTTGTATTTGATGTCTTGGCTGTAGGGGACGTCCAACGCGTTTACTCCGCCCGCTTGATAACTCGGTAGCGTCGTGAAATCACCAGCATAGTTCGCGAAGCAATTGGTCTGGCAGACGGGATTGGAGTTCCGCTCGGCTCGCAGATCTGCCACGCCGTTGCGGCAGCTACCCGCGTCAAACAAGGGGTTGGTCTCTGTGTTTTGCAACAGCCTTTAGCTAGATTGTTGTGGGCCGCCGCTCGCCCTGTGCGGTACACGTTCCACATTTATGAACGGATGTCGGTTGCGAGCAGCTACGACCTGGAGGGTCGCCGACATCATTCGCCGTCAATTGCGCACTAATAAATCCGTCAAAGCCAACGATTCGATGGGCACACCTCCCGCACGTTCTATGGCATAGCAAGATACCCGCTGCTTTATAGCTGTTTTATTTTCAGATAAATATCTAAGGGCCAGCGCGCCACTACGGATTCATTTGCAAGTATCCATAGATTTCATGATTCCTAGAAAATCATATGATATTCACTGTCGATCTGTTGGGCGTACGCTTTAGCCGGGGGGACGAAATTGAAAGTCCATTTCGCGAGGACCTTAGGATTGGGACGCAAGCGGAATCGGCTGAAAGTTTCCTGATCGTATTCAAGCACTAGCTGCCCATGTGACGAATCCGTTCCGCAAGCGCCCTGGCGCGCTGTCGAGCGATATCTACGAATCGCGAATCGCCCGCAATCTGATCGAGCAGAGGTAGGGCATGCTGCGGCTCGGGAAGGATTCCCTTATTCAAGTCCGACTCGAATTGCATGAGAGCGTCGTTCACACCCAAGCGGTCGTATTTCATTCGGCGTTGCAGCAACTCGATCAGCTCCTGTTGGCGCGCCAGCCCCTCGCAGATCTGAAGGAGTTGCACGGCGGGGGCATTTAGCGTGTAGTTGAATTTTACTTCGGAGGATTCAACGCCATTCTCCCAACGAAACGTCTTTTCCCCCAGATATGCAATCTTGCGGTGGACATCCAGGTCCACCCCTTTGAAATGGTTCAGCTGGCCGATCAGACTAAAAATCTTTGAGCGCAGCGCAGCACTGACCTCAAACGCAGTGGCCCCAGGTTCTTCGTCCAGTTGCCGGATTTCGAATGTGGGGTTGCCAGAGTTCTCGGGGATTTTGATTTCGATGTACTCTGGCACACTCTCCTTGAAGACTCGCTTATAGATGAAGACGGGATCAGCCGAGACGGCCAGTGCACCGTTCGCTACGCAGAGCGCGGCCACCAGGAAGAAGATCAGTATGGTCTTATGGCGAAGAAAATTCATCGGTTTGATTGGATGCCGGAGCCGCGGACTGGTGTTGCGTTGTTAAGGGTTCCCGAGTTAACGTCTGTACTCGCAACGGCCACCCTCCCTGTTTTCCCGCGCGATACACCATAGCGCCGTCGCAGCACATCTGCCTGTAAATGGCAAAGAGCCACTGCTAATGCATCCGCGGCGTCTGCTGGTTCCGGCAATTCCTTCATGTGCAGAAGCGCTCGAACCATGGTCTGCATCTGCCGCTTGTCCGCGTGGCCGTACCCAGCCACGCAGGACTTCACCTCCCGCGGAGAATAGCTACAGACCTCCACGCCGAATTGCTGAGCAGCTAGTAGCACCACGCCGCGCACTTCCGCCAAGCGCAGGGCCGTCCTCATATTCAATGCCGTGAACACTGATTCTACGGCCATCACGTTGGGCTGGAATTCCTCCAGAAGCCGGCAGAGAAGGGAGTGGACATCGTGGAGCGCCGCGCCTGCGGACGCCTTCTGTCGTTTTGGTGTGATACGCTGCGCCCCGTAGTGAAGCACGCGGAAAGCTCGCCCGTCACTGTCGATGAGCCCGTAACCCGTGGGGCCAACTGCCGCAGGGTCAACACCAAGCACCCGCAACCATCCATCCTTACCGGAGAGTGCGCGAATAACGGTCATTCTGAGTAGTTTACGGCGAAGCTTCCACACCTTCCAATGAATTGTGCTGACTTCGCCCTAAAAAGAAAAACGGCCATCAAGCCGCGCTGGCGATGGCCGTTTTGTACGAACCTAGAAACTTAGTTGGCGCCCACTGCTGCCTGAATTTCCGACTCGTCGATATCGAAATTAGCGTAAACATGCTGGACGTCGTCATGTTCTTCCAACGCTTCAATTAGCCGGAGCATTTGCGTTGCATGTTGCCCCGTCAACTTAACGTAATTCTGGGGAACCATGCTCAGCTCCGCCGTGGCGGGCTTGATTCCAGCCTTGCCGAGGGCTTCCTTCACAGCTTCCAGCGATTCCGGGGGAGTGACGACGTACCAGGCAGAGCCGTCGTCCTTCATGTCTTCGGCGCCCGCCTCTAGCACCACATCCAGGAGCTTCTCTTCCGATGCTGCCTCCTTCGGAATGGTGATTTCACCTTTGCGATGGAACATCCAGCCCACCGCGCCTGCTTCCGCCATGTTTCCACCATTCTTGCTTATCAGATGGCGGAATTCGCCCACAATGCGATTGCGGTTCGTGGTCACGACCTGGATCAGCATGCCCACGCCGCCAGGACCGTATCCTTCGAACATGGCTTCTTCGTACTGTTCGCCCTCCAACTGGCCGGTGCCGCGAAGGATAGCGCGCTCGATGTTCTCGTTCGGCATGTTCTCGTTCTTGCCGGCCAGGATGGCGGTGCGCAAGCGAGGATTGGAGTTTGGATCACCCCCGCCAATGCGGGCAGCGATACTGATTTCGCGGATGATTCGAGTGAAAACCCGGCCGCGCTTTGCGTCGGTGGCGGCCTTCTTGTGTTTAATGGTTGCCCATTTTGAATGCCCAGACATGACATATCCTCTTTGTAGCTCGTGACCGGTATCCGGCCATCTGAATTTTGATTAAATGGCACCCCGCCACTGCCAAGGAATGGACTCGTGGCTCATTCTACCTGCATTGCGGGGCCACTTGTGCGGAGACCTTCGGTGCGCAACAGAAGAGTCGCCTAGAACTGCCGCTCTTCCGCCGAACTGTCTAACTCTAGCATAATTAGGGGCCCTCCGAAACTGGCGTTGGGCCCAATTGTTGGGACATGGAAATGTGGGAAACCCTGGGACGGCTCGATGTGTACAGTGTGTGGTTCATTGACACCACAGTTTCGGGTCCGCTAAAATTCAGAGGCTGTAGGTTTGTCCTACCTCTGCCGTTCCCCGGTAGCTCAATGGTAGAGCATTCGGCTGTTAACTACACAGCCGAACACCGTAAGCCTTTATTTTGGCGTCGATTAGCTACCAAGCTGTCTCCTCTACTTGTTCCTCAGCTGTGCCCCATGCGTTTGTTTCGGCTGCTTTCGCAATTCCAGGTGAAGGTGTTCGGCGATGGGTTCGAGGGCCTTCTTTAACATCTGCACGAGCGGATCCGCAGATAAGGAGAAGCGCGCCTTGAGCTTAGATCACCTCAAGCCTCTGCAAATCGGACGCGTAGCAGCCCAGTAGGCCAAATCAGATAGAGCCCAGCCTCCAGCCGTCCAGCGCCAGCCCTGCTGCCGAGTAGCGCACAAGCGGAGCGAAACCGTTCGAATTCGGGATCTATTGCCTGCTTCAGAATCCCATCGATCGGCAACTCGGCGAGATCTATCGTTCCCTCGGCTGTGATCCACCGAGGCAATCCGACTTTACTGTCCCCGTTCACGGCTAAGCCCAGTAATCTCCGCACAAACACGAATTATGTTGCTGCCAATCATGCCGGGGAGCGCCGTTGTCTGGCGGCATTCATGCGCGCTCGAAGCGTCCGGACATCCCCACCCGTTTCCCTGATGAGTGGGCGGAGCGCCGCCATGGAAGCCAGGTCCTCGTTGTACTGACGGCATTGGCGTTCATATGTGGCGCGAGTCTTCGAGCAGACCAGTGTTTGGGGAGACCCGGTACGTACAGTTACGTGCGTCATGTCCAGGTGATGACGATCGATCTGTTGGTGCAAATGCTGACGGCACTCCTTCCTTACGCGGAAGCGATGCGTCTGCGCGGCGGGATCAGAAGCGAAAGCCTTGAGTTCACGACAATCGTCACATCGGCAGAAAATCTTCACGTCTTGCCGCCAGTCCTTGGGCGATTCGGGAGGTTGCTCGCTGCGGGCCAGCAGGAACTCGGCGGAATGACACCATAAGTGCCGGAGCTCCTTATCGCTGAGGACGGCATCGCCGTTGCGCGTGCGCAGGAGTTGAAGAGCCGGCACAATCAGCGTGGCGGGGTCAAACATCTCAGCATTTGCGGCAATTGACTTGCAAGCGGCATCACGAAGTTTGCTTGCGTTCAACGCCGCAAGAGTCTCCAGGAGATCCGCGACCGTAGAGCCGTCCACAGGCCTGGCCTTTTGAGTCCGCCACCAGTCCCGATCCGGCTGGTCCGACCTGCGCTGTTTAAGGTCCAGTAAAGCCCCCACGATGGCTGCGCCAATCTCCCGCAGTGCCGCAATCCAATCTTCGGTTGATTCCAATCCTAATTCGTCGGTTAACCGCGACAAAAGGTTCACACATTCCGTAGGAAAGAAGCGCATATTTTCGATCGCCAAGTGCGAGAGAAGCTGACCTGCCTGGATTGGGCCTAGCCTCTGAACATTGGCGGCCATGGCCTCGTTTTCACTATCAGAGTATTCTCGTGTCACGACCCCGGCGATGAACCGCTCGAGCAGCGGCGCGTCGGCCAGTTGCCCAAGGAGTGCGATCATCTCGCTCAGGTCCGACTCCTTGCTCCGGCCCCGATAACCGCACTTTGCGGTAGCTTCCCACATGACAATAATCCGTTCCGCAATGGAATGCACCGTTTGTTGATCCGCGGCTGGCACCGACAGAGAATTCGATGCCTGAACACGATCTTTGAAGTAGGGCAACGCAGCGGGCGGGCCCGCCTGAAGCAGCACGTCCACAAAACGATCCTGAGGCCAAATGACCAATGCAGCGCGATGATAGGAACGCTCGAAACTCGCGCCTTCGTTACCGGTGGCTTCCGTTAGCCGTTGCTGATCGGGCGCCTCGCCATCCAGTGCGCCGGCAGGCAAGACTTTACCGTCCCCAATCGGAAGCGACCCGAATTCCACTGCGTGGTCATTCGTGTCGATCCATTGATCGATATGTCGTAAACTATCGGAAACTTCGATCACCTCAAAGTCCTCGTCACCAGTCTCAGTGTCCTCGACCCTATCGTCACCGTCGTAATACCCTCCGCGTCGGCGAGCGCGCCCGTAATCCAAATCAAAACAAGGTTCGGCCGCACCCGATTCTTCGATATGCACGATGCCGAGGTGCAGGGCACACTCCGCTCGCCGCGCAGCGTGCCGCGCCACCTTGGCCAGCACAGCGTCCCGGCCTTTGAGTCCGGAAAACGGAAGTCCTACCGGGCTGTACTGATGTTCAAGCAGCCAAACCATCTTCGCCGGTGCCTCAGATTTCTTGAAAGTCTGTTCCAGAGTCGCCTGCGCTCGATCAGCCTCTGAGTCGTAGAGAGGTGCTGTTATGGGTTTGTTTTTCTCCCCAGTTCTGCGCTGCAAGAGGTTGTAGGTCAGGCACACGCGAGTGCCTTGCGTGATCGGTTTGATCGCATGCTCGCAGTCTGCGTAGAAAGCGGCGAAGGTCAGTTCGGAAGTTTTCGCGTTGCTCATGTCAACCGTGACTTCGCGCCCCGCGTGGCGGATGACCAGTTCGCCGCCGCAATGAGCCGACGGAAGCGCGATTGTCAATGTGCCAAACATGCCGTCCGTCTTTTCCGTGTCGCGATGCGGAAGGAAAAAGCCGCCCTCCGTAAACGAGCAGCTTGTAAAATTCGGCCGAGACGTCCGTTCCAGTACAACAGAGTCCATCGGTAACGGTCGAGAGGATGTGTTGAAATGAACGACCCCACGATTTGCCCCCGATGCGGACATTTACCAGCGTCAACTGCCACGTGCTTCGAACAGAAGTGTCCAGGATCGTTTCACCGCCGCGACCGTAGGGAGCGCGCTCTGCATGCTTGATGATGTCCTGGATTTGGGAATTCAGTATGGGAAAGGAATCACGCCCACGCCGTTGATTTCGACGCGAGGCATTGGCGTTTCCAGCGCGCCATACACAAAAAAATCGCCCGGCCGTCGCACTGCCGCCAGGACATCTTGCAACGCCTTCAGATCGCGATTATAGGGAACCTTGATTTGAGCATCGTCTGGAGTGTCCACAACGATTCCTCCAGTCGCAACTGGAATAGTCCGAGACCACTTAAGAGTATGGCTAGAACGGGCGAGCAACCGCCAATCCTAACTTTCTCTCGCTACGGCTTCAAGCGGTAGGCGCGCTCGACGACAGCCGCCATGTCGGGTCCTTTCCAGTACGGATTGATTCGGCGCACGCATTGGTCTGTCCGTCCCGGTGCGGCACGGCGCCAGCTGTTTCCCATCTTTGTGGGAGCGGTTCGCAGTAACACAGTAAGAGCAAGCTGGGGAGAATTTTCGTCTTCAAAGCGAGCTGAGTGGAGAACCTATTATCTTTGGGGCGTGTGGATCCGGAGGGCTAGCACTTTTGCGTAATTTGAAAAATCAGGATCAGTTGTAAAGATGGCCCACTCACGTTTGACCGCGACAGCACAAAGAAGGATGTCCACAATTGAAACTACGATGCCTCTTGCTCTACACCGATTGCCGGCCCTTGCCGCCTCCTCGTGATCAGAGGTGTCGACGACTTCGTCCGGAAAGGAGCGAAGGTAGAGTCTCAGTGCTTCATATTGTTCCACTGCTTTTATACCCGAAAGGAGCTCTTGCCGAACTAATCCGATTAGTTGGGCTCGTCCTTCTCGGATGAGTTCCGACAACTCGTTAACGATGGATCTTTCGTTCGATGCGAGGCCCTCATTCTTCCGACGAAGTGCAAGTGACCAAACGGAGGTATCTACCAGTACATTCATATGCGTTTTGCCTTGCGCTCACGCTTGTAATCATAACCACGCTCGTAGTCAATTTTCCCGAAAAGAGAAAGGATTTCTTGCTGTTTGCGATGTTCGATGTATTCCTGCAGCGCCGCTGTCACGGTTTCTCGTTTAGTCCGGTGTCGCCCTACTTTCTGAGCCTCTTCCAACAGGCGGTCGTCGATTGCAAGATTGGTTGGCATTGTGACCTCTCATGTGTAATAGCCTACACAGTCACATGTGTAAAATCAACTGGGCGATTTGGCCGGCCGCGATATGTTGGATTGCCGAAGTCCTGCCCCCAGTACCCATGTTGTTGAGAAACTCGGGAGAATCAGCATGTTGGACCCAAAGCTGAAGGTGGCTTGATTCTGACGTTTGTATTAGAATGAAAACAAATGCGTTGCGCGGTTCCCCGGTAGCTCAATGGTAGAGCATTCGGCTGTTAACCGAAGGGTTGCTAGTTCGAATCTAGCCCGGGGAGCCAAATCTTTCAATGACTTAGGCCTAGCCGCGCATTCCATCCAATTGTCACTGTAGCGGAAACTGTAGCGGGTACTCGTCTTTTCCCGGCATTCCACAATCGTCGCGCGAACCAGTAAGGACCCGCTCCGGTAAGTTCGTTGGTCGGCACAAAACTGGGCAGAGTCCGGTTGCGTGGCTATTCCACAATCATTTTCCGAGGGGTTCCCCCGGGGTGGTCGGTATTCGCAAATCGGGTGTGGGCGATTCACAAAAAAAATTCAAAAAAAGTGGAGTCACCCGACCGGAGCCGACCGATTGATGGGGCGCCTGGTACGTCATGGAAAGGGTAATCCATTGATGACAAATATCCGACTCGCCGTCCGAGAAGGCGGACATGTTGCCGACGGTCCAGATCCCGCCGTTTCTCGCGCTCCCGGAGGTGATCGTTTGGGGAGAGCGCTTCTTTAATTTCCATCACGAGATCACGACGCCGGACGAAAACGCGCACGCGGAATATCGAGAAGTCTTCGTCTATTGGGTCTCGAGCTGGAAGGTGCAGACGGAAGGCCTCGCCGTTCGTTTGTGAGGAAAGTGCGTCGATCAGACGCTGGTGCTGCGCAAAGCAACCGCGCTGCCATTCCGGCTTGGCCTCGTTGAGAATGGAAGAAATGGATAGGTCTGGCTCATAGCGGCCAACATCCTCGGTGGTCACCCGCAAGCTTGCGCCGGCGCAAGGCGGCCACCCCCGCTAGGCCGGAACACAGCAAAAGCAAAGAGGCTGGCTCAGGAGCCACCACCTCCACCGCTGGTTTCAAGTCAATATCGTCGATAGCGAAAACCAGCATGTCGGACGACATGACGACTTCGTTGAAGACACCGCCAGTAAAGGTAACTGATCCTTCGGGGTGTTTGAAACCTTGTGGAGCAGTCCCTGATGCTGAAACAGAGCCGACAGGCGTGCCGTTTTCCAAAGCGGAGAGCGTAAAAACACCCGCATTGGGGTGGGTGTCGTCCTGATTGCTGACCGTTGCAAACAGCAAAGAGATACTGGTCGCATCGCGACTGAAGTCGACGGTCAAGATCCACGGACCGCTATTAGGATTTGTAAGGACATTACCTGTTAACGAGCTGAATTCTCCGGCCAGCGGAAGAATCTCGAAGCTCACGTCGGGAAAACCACTGAATGAAGGACCAGGGGTTGCGGTGAAACTTGCCGTCACTCCGTTGGAGGTTTCCATTAACGGCGTTCCAAAAGCCGTGGTGTTCTCAAAATCGAATATCGAATCCGCATTTGCAATGCCGACCGCAGCGCCAAACAACAGGAAGAGGAGGACTACTGCGCGAGAATACTTGACCATTGGGACCTTCCTTCTTATCGGGCTTATAGGGCGGGATTCGGAGCGCGATACTTGGCCGAGATGCTACCACAGGTTTCCGTCTAAGGCGCCCGATAAACGGGCTGCCGGCAATCAAGTTCCCTCCGAACCTCTCACAGCGGCTGATTGAACGCTTTGGCCAGGGCCGCCGATACTTCGATCTACACCTGGCAAATTATCTAGGTAGAAAAACGCCTCCCGGAAACACTGGCAAAGTACTTCCTGCTATGAGCCACTTGATTTCGCGACGGGCACTGGATGGGCCACTAATTACAGGATGCAGGCTTTCCACATTCCCGTCGAATCCGGATGAGCCGCGGTACTTTACAGTATGGTCTTTTTTAGAGTTATACCCCCAAGTACCAGCAGCCCCGTCCCGAGCAGCATAAGACTAGAGGGTTCGGGGATAGCCGAAGTCACGGATCCCCCCGTCGTCGTGTTGTCGAGGATTGCTCCGGTTGAATCCTGCAGAATCACATTGGAGATCGTGAAATCGCTTGTTCCAGATGAGAGCGCTGTGAAGTCAAAGTGCGCCAGCGTGCCATTCCCAGAGACTCCTGAAACCGCGCTGAGCAGTGTGTCAGCGTTGAACGTGACGTTGCCAGCCGTGTTGTCGATGGTTCCGGGGAGGAAAAATGTAGTTCCTCCGCCGCTGGATAGGAAGGTGCCTTCCAGAACGTTTGTGGCCTGGAGCACAGCCGGATTGAAACTAATGTCAAACTGAAAGTCATATAGGTTTGTAACGTCAGCAACGTTTACATTCACGAAGAAAGAGGCGCCTGTACTGACCGTCCCCGAAGCGGGATCGATGCTCAACGTCGCTATCCCGTCCGCAAAAGAGGGTAATGAAAACATCGACGCCAACAAGATCCCCGTGATAACCGCTGCCATTCTCAAACGAAGCATGTTCTTCTCCCTTTTCTAGAAATCATATCTAACCACTAGTGGCAGGCCGTGGCTGCTGGGACTTGCTTGGCCACTATAGAAAGATCAAAAACGTTCACCACGCCATCACCGTTAACATCCGCGTTAGGATTAAATCCTGGTTGACCCAGTTTCTTGCCAAAGGAGGCTTTGACAGCGTCAAGATCAACGCAGTTCACCACGCCATCGCCGTTCACATCCCCGGAAATGTGTGAAGCCATGCAGTGAACAACCCCACCACTAGGCGGAAGCTCGGGGAAAACCTGCAACGAGCCGGGAAGTTTGGAATTGGCTTTGATGGCAAGGGCACTATCCGCGCTGGTAGGGGCTTCGTCACTGCAGACAGACACGTAGAAAGGATCGGGAAAAACGGGTGTCCACGGGACTGTCACGGTCGCCGGGCTGGTGAAGATGGACACGCGCGTGTGACGTAGATTGCTGGTATCGGAGTCAGGAACAGCGATGCAATGTATCGTACCGGTGTCGTATCCCCCGTTAATGACGTCCACAGATCCAGGAGTAACGGTGGTGATCACACTTGTAAAGCCACTGGCGAAACTGCCGTGCGTCTCGACGGTGCAAACGGCAGTGTAGTTGGTGTTGGAGAACGCCTGGTTCCAGGTAACCGTCACGGAGGCGGGAAACCCTGAGAAGGATGACCGCCCGTGACGCAAATCGCTGGAGTCAAAATCAGGAAGAGCGAAGCAGTTCAGAGTTCCTATAGAGGGCCCACCATCAGAAGGGGAAACCTGCATTCCGTTGGTTGACCGGGATGTAATCGTAGGCAACAGGAAATCACCAGCAGTAGTCTCCGCCGTGCAGGCGGCCGTGTAGTTCGTGTCAGGAAATGCCGGATTCCACGGAATGGCCAGCGGGTTGATACTGTCGGTATAGGACTTAAGTGACTCTCGAAGGTTTCCTGAATTCGCCGAAGCGATTGACCAAGTCCCACCGGGAGAGGTGTCGCTGAAGAAGTAGGCCTGGTAGATGTCAAGATTTACGCCTTGTTGGGCTTCTGAACCTATCCCGCCATAAAACAAAAAGAGCCCTGCTCCGCCCCCAGGCCCAGCCATGTACATACCCCACTGAATGATGTTTCCATTGGCATCCGTATGAACGGCAAAGCCGGAAAGAGGGGAATTGAATTGCGTAAAAGTCGTCACGCCGTCCGTAAAGGAGAAGGAAAGCGGCGTAAAGGCTCCGGATCCCCCTACATCTTGAACCAAATTGGGCGGAAGAGGCTGGGCGACCGTAAATGAGCCAGTTAAGTGGCACGTGGGAGGACAACTAGTCCCTACAAACTGATTCAGTTGCGAGCCTACGTAAACGTACGTGGTCGTTCCTGCTCCAGCCGCAGGTTGAATGGATACCAAGAGTGTAAGCGGTCCAAGAAACACTCCAAATCTACGTACGGCCTTGACCAGAGGAGAAACGAGAACAGCGATATTGTGTCGCACGCCAGTGTCCTTCCCCGAGAATGCAAAGAAAATGAAAACTGCATCCCGACGCGTCAAGAAACGCGTCTTTCCTTTGGCCTGAAATTCTGGTGAGGGGCTCGTCGACGAGCGAAATACTACTCTAATGTTGGAAAGAAGCAAATCAAATTGTCGTCATATACGTCAGGATACCTGGTCATAAGTAGCATCGTAGACTCCTCAGGATGCCCAAACCCCTATGTCAGGGACCGAGTTTCGCGCTTGCATGAACGCCCGTCAATTCCACGAGTTTACCGATAGTGGGTGATTATCCGCATTTCTCTTATCCAGGATATAACTCATCCTTTGACTCAGTGCTGTCCCATTAAAAGTCGAATAGGTTCAACTGGATACAGGCCTCGGCATCTGTGAACCCGTCGCTGAAGTTGGAAAACCCCTCTAAAATCGGGGTTTTTTCGAAAACTGTGACGCTGAGAATCTGCAGAATTTTGTACAGGCTCAGGTCGAGCCCCAGTTGCTTTTTGACGATCGCCACGAGCACGTAAACCGATAAGGCCACCCAAGCTTGGGTCTTCACCGCGTTCTCCGAGGTGCCGTAGAAAGCCTTGATGCGCAGGTGCTGTTTGATCCAGCGAAAAAACAATTCCACTTTCCATCGTGCCCGGTACAGCTGGGCGATGGTCAAAGCAGGAAGGAGAAAATTGTTGGTCAGGAAGGTCAGTCGGGAGTCTTTCTCGGCATCGAAATAGTGGATGCGTCGCAAGGGATCTGGATAGCGCTGGGCGGTTCGCATTCCGGTCAGCAGAATGGTTTGGTCGCTCCGCAATCCTGCCGATCGTTCGACGGGACGTGAGTTGCGACGGTAGAACTGCATATTCTTTTTGGCGCGAGTGACGAAGAAGGCACAAGCTTGGGCCAAGACATACAGGCGAGCGAAGTCCACATAACCACGATCGAGCAGGTAAAACGCTCCGGCTTCGGGAAGCAGTTGGTCCAGAATGTTGACGTCGTGGACTTGGCCTCCCGTCACATAAACATTGGTCGGAATGCTGCCTCGCAGATCCAACAGCGTGTGCAGTTTCACCGCACTCTTGCGGCGACGGAATTTTCCCCACGGAAACAGCGACAGGCACAAATCGATGGTCGTGGAGTCCAGGGCATACACAGTCTCGGACAGCTCCACTCCAAAAGATTCTCCACGGTAAAGGTCGCGAGCGGCGGCAATCAAGATTTGGGCGAAATCGGCGTAGATCCGCCAGTCGCGGTGTTCGTTGGCGTGTGCCAACGTGTTGCGAGAAACTTGGCCCCGGAAGCCCATATGATAGAGTTTGGGTTGCTGGGCACGAAGACAGGCTTCGATATCGCGGAGGCTTTCGCGATAGGTGAGCTGAGCGAAGGCCAAACAGAGGAACTGATCCCAACAGGAGAAATCTTTGACGTAGCGATTGCCCTGGTACCGATCGACGCAAATTTGAAATTGGTAGGTTGGGAGGAACTCCACGAGTTGAGAGAAAACAGTTCGTCCTTGGTTCATCTACTGCCTCCGGAGCAAGCTGGAAAGCAGTAGGATGGCGCCAAAAGAGAAGCAAAAAATTGAAATCGAAAAGACTCACGGAGACCCCTTACTTTCGTTCAATCAAGCAGTTACGCTGGACTGTTGGGACTTTCTTGGGACAGCACTGCCTTTGACTAACTAGTCTGTCTGCAGATTCTTAGGCTTGGCCGTGGGCTTCGGTAAATTGGCCTTGGAACTGCTCGATATTCTTCGTCGCTCCTCGTGTCTATTCGAAGTGGACCCAATCATACGGTATTTGAATGGTAGAAGTAATAGGTCTTCACTCTTCAATTCGGCCCATACCAAGGAATATTCGTCGCCATCTAGGAGGCCCATGAAGCATTCAGGTTTTGCGACTATTGGAAGCCCAGCCATTCGTTCTCATCATTCGTTCGGGATGGCATCCTGCGCCGTACCCTCCATACTTATGCTCCTGCTGTCCCTCTCCTTCGCTGCAGGACGGGTGTGGGCTCAGTGCGGGAGTTTGAGCGCTCCTTCGACCACCTGGAGCGACGGCAACGGCTCCTGGGGTGTGGCCGGCAATTGGACGAGTGGCGCGCCCAACGCTTCCACAAACGCCTGCATATTGGATGGCACTAGTATTGTCACACTAGAAACGATCGAAAATGCTGCAGCCGTGCAGCTTTCGAGCGGCAACAGTTTGAATATCAACGCTGGCGGGAGTCTCACGTATTCCAATTCAAGTTTGAACGGATGCCCCACCGACTTTGTATTTGCGCATTGTTGCGGCATCCTACCACATGCCATGACGAAGCATACGCGGCCCAGTACCCGGTTGCACCATTGGGTGGTGGTAAATCATACTACCGACTGTTAAAAGAAAAGCCGCCCAACGTAAGGCGGCTTTTTCTTCTGCCCTGAAAGCGTGTTTACTATCGAAATGGTGGCTTCCTTCTCGGGAGATTTGGCCGGACCACGGAAGTGGCGGGAGCGGCGCTCATGGCAGAGGCCTCCGAACTTGCCGCCGGTTGCTTGCAGCCTATGACTCGGCTGGGATGCCAGTCGCCAGAAAGAAGATCAGGAGTATGGCCTTCACGACAACCTCCGCTCACGAAAAACCTTATGCTCTGGAATGTCTGTGGCCTCGTTGACCAAAGCATCAGTAAAATCCGCAAGAACGCGTTTGACGGCCTGGCCTATTGATTTAGATAATTCCCGATGATGCGAGGCCGACCGAGATCGTCTAATCGGGATTGGTCGAGGATTGCCTCGAGGCTGACATCGCCACCCTTGATTGTTCTAAGATGTTTACTTCTTGCCAACTACTGACTAGCCAGACAAGTCGGTATTTCTCTGGCAGCATTAATCAGATGGAAGGTATTGACCAGTACTTGTGACGCGTAATACCTGCCTGAGCGTGGCCCGGCACTGCATTTTTTCGCTACCCGCGATATTTTGGTGGGCGATACCAAGTTCTTGGACGGTGCGACTTCTGGGGAACACCGCTGTTTCTTCTTGAATTGGCAGATGTGCAATAGCCTAAGTTACAGGGAGTCAATCGCCATGGCAGAGAATTCAATCGATAGGAAAAAGGTTCGCGACGATCTGAAAATCGACAGGGCCAAGCTGTTCGAGCAATTTTTGAAGCATCCTACGGATACCCGCCTAGCATTGGCAGTCAAGATTGTTGACGATCAGATTGCTAACTGCACTGAGTGGATTCGAACGAAGGAAAAGAGCGCGGAAAAAAAGTTTCAAAAACTTTTCCATTAATTGACCGGTTCCTAAAGCAGGTCATCCCGAACTCCTGGAACGGACCGGGTTTGCTGGAAGCGTTGACCGCCGCCCCCTTAAACAGGCGGAGTCTGCAAAATGCCCAGTAACAGCTGCGCGGATCGGCCCGTCCAAGAGCATTCGAGATATCCGGATTTTCACCGCGCAGGTACGTTCGCGAACTCGTATGCGCTTGACCGCACGGGTAATTGATTTAGATAATTCCCGAAGATGCGAGGCAGACCGAGATCGTCTGACCGAGAGTTCGACGTCACAAGAACAGGCACGAATACACATATCAATGCCAGCTTTAACCATCACCAAATTTGAAGTATGGAAGCCTGTCAACAACGTTGGGAAAAAGTAGGAGCGCCGCTTTGCGCAAAACCCTCCGTTCACTCGGAATCATCTTTTGGTCAGTCCTCTCAATCGACATAGTTATCGGTATTCTCGACTGGCTGGGCAGGTGGGACTGGCTCGCCGCTTTCATCAACGCACATCCGCGATTGGCGTCGTTCGTCAGAACGCCGATTGCCTATCTCGGATTGTTGATACTCGGATTCATTTTCCTGATCGGTGAGCACCGTTTGAAGCAACCAAAACTTCTGTTCCGGCTCATGAACAGCAGAACGATTCCAGATTTGCACACCACACCGATGGCGGCTGTGGTCGAGTCGGAACACAAGACGCCCGGATGGGACGAGCGAAAGATAGATTGGTACTCTTTCTTCGAAGTGCAAGTTACAAACGACTCGGATACACCGACTACAATCTCGGGGTTGGAGGCGAGTGCGAGAATCAAACGCGACTGGTTAAAAACCAAACCAATTGAGATCAGACATTTTGAGGATTTCGATGGATTCTTGATGGACGTAGGTATGGATGTGAATCTCAAAGGCGTTCGTCATACTGGCGAAAGGCATCGGAATATCCCAAGTTTACTGGCAAAGATTAAAGAGGTGCCCCTCACGCGAGGTATCGGACATAGAGGTTGGCTTAGGTTCCGCCTGTCCCAAGTCAGCCAAAAGGATATGAACGGGGGTCACCTGCGGATTGATGTGCGGCTAATAGACTCGCTGGGAGGTAAGCACAAACTCGAATCTGACAAGAAAGACGAACAGCGGTGGGACAAAGGATTTTACATTTTCAAAGAATAACCGCAATTCGTACCATACCCGGCCTGCTGCCGCGACAAAGGTATGCACCGGATTCATGAAACCGAAGACCGCCGTATCTAAGCTGGAAATCGGCTCCTCGAAATTCTAGCGGCGGAACCAATGAGCTTGACCGCGGCCATCGGGTCGTCAGTAATCACTAGCCATCGCACACCTTCTGCGGCACTATCCAGACTGAGGGAGGTGACTGGCATGGAACAGCTTAGGTACGCCCCCCGCGCTAGGTTCTGCGGCAATGTCGAGTGGCTGTGCGCGTTCTGCGGGACGATCAACAAGAATCGGCTGGACTACACAAGTTGGAGCGAAACTGCTGAATGTAAGGCTTTCTCGAGCGCCTCTTTTTTCTCTGGCGTCAAATGGGAGCAGATGCAAATCCTGTAGGCATGACCACTTTCAATGCAGGCCCGCGCGAATGGCTTGTTCACCTCCTTAGACATATCCGATTCATCGATGTTTGCTTCATCAGCCGCTTTGAACTGCCAGGCAGATTTGGTCACAAAGTAGCCAGTTTTTTCCTCCAGAAGTGCACAAGCGACACGTTCATCGACTCCTCCGTCTCTTGCATCTGTCCGAGAAGTAGTAGAGATCTCAGATTGTGGAACGCCATGAGCCCAGGCGGTTGCCCGAATGAGTTCATCGCAGAACTCCGCAAACGCTGCTCCACCTGGTTGTCGAAACAGCTGGATAATTTCGAGTTCTTGTAATCGAAACATAACCAAAATCCCGGACAACACCTCCTTGATACTAGGAGCGAACTTTTGGAGAGGTCAAGGCAATCGTCGGTGAAACATAGCGTGAAGCTGTGAAGGTTCGAGCCTTCTCAGCCTCACCGTACCGGCACGGTCTGTTCGCTCGATAAATCGAAATCGTACGCGAAGTAGTGTCTGGAAGTGCCGTTGCAGCCATGCCACCGGTTTTCTTAGGAAGGAAGGCTCTCATCACCGGCCCAAAAACCCATAGTCCGTAGGAGCTGCAAACCACTGATTCTAAGAGAGCGAACATCGAGAATTCGCATCGCCCAAAAACACACGTTTGTGGGCAACGGACACTTGTTCGAGGCACTGGGCCATTCAACTCATCCCCAAACTCGTCGTGCTGTTTCCGTCACGAGCTTCAGCTTCTTTCCTATTCAACCCCCAATTGCAGGTTCGCGGAATTTAATTGCACTACTGTCGGTCCTGCTGCGTGAAATCTGCGTTACGGCAAGCAGCCCAACGAGATAACACGCACAAGCAAGGAGCAGCACAATTCGGAATCCAACCATCATTCCAAGCATCAGCGCCAGCACGGTGCCAATCACAGTAAAGAATCCATTGACGCCCCATGCCCACGCTCCAAAAGCGGACGATCTCTGCATTACCGTTCGCAACCCTAAGGGGAAAGGCATGCCGAGAACAAATCCAAGCGGCGCGACCAGCAGCAAGGCAATTGTGATCCGCAAGAATAGGTCAAACCCCAAACATGCACGAAAGACCACGGGAGTGATGACTGCCAGCGCAAGCACGACGATTACTGCGGAAAGTAGCGACCGTTTCAGTTTGCCAGTGGATTCCACGCTCCACTTTCCAGACGCATAGGAACCGGCGCCCGTGAAAATTAGTAATCCTGCCAAGACTACGGCGTATGTGTAGATTGGTTGTCCCAAGAATAAGAGAAAGCGTTGAAGCAGCGCGATTTCAACCATAATGAATCCAAGGCCGAGTGCTGCGAAATATGCGAGCCAGCCCCACCGCCCTTTGGCCCGAAGGCTCCCATGATCGACCACCGCGAGCGGCAAGAGTATGCATACGCCCGCCACCACCGCCGACTGAAGCAAAAGTATCAGCAGCGTAACTTCGGCAATGGGCCGATCTTCAAGCGCGAGTCGCGCGCCAAACGGCTGCTGTTGCGAAAACAAATCCACGATGGTGCTCCACCGGATTCTTGACCATCGCGTATGCTGATTGAAAAATGGCTTGTCATCAGTCGCTGCTGCCAGTTGTGTGTCGGTACTTTGAAACACACTCTCAAGATCCGGCGCGTCGACAATCTGAGAATAGAGGCTATCCGGTTGCTTCTCATCGGGAGCATAGAGGATCTTTAAGATGTCAGCATCCTGACCCGAACCGGCTTCGGCCGTTAGAATTCGGCGAATTTCCCTTAATTCTTCAGGGTAGAATTCGCTCTTTTTCATCAGAAAACCTGCCACGAAGGAGAGCCGTCCCGGCAACTGGCGTTTTTCCACCATGCTGAACCCAAGCACATGATTGCGAATCGGCCCCATCCCGCGAGCTGTGAATACCTCCCGCGCTGTCGCGAACAGTCTTGGGATTTGAAACTCCGGCCTTGTAAAGAAGATCATTCCATCGGGTGCGAGGTGATCGAGGTAATCCTCGAATGCTTCGCGGGTCAAGACATAATTTTCGGCCAAGCCCAACGCGCCAGATGCAATTGCAGCGTTGCTGATCGTATGCACTGAAATAATCGCATCGTATTTTTCCGTCGATCGCCGCACAAAACTGCGCCCCTCGTCGGTGACCAGGTGAACTTCCGGTTGGTGATAGAGATTTCCCCAGTAATCATTCATTCGGACCGCCACTATGTCGTTGATGATGGAGTTGATCTCTACGGCTGTGATTGAACTGGCACCGGCCTTCAATCCCTCCAGAACCTGCGAACCGCCTCCTGAACCTATGATCAGAATCTTCGGATTCCGCTTGCCAACGTAGGCGATCGTGGATTCCGCTCCAACCTGGTCAGGATGCCCAGCGATAACTGTCCGTACGTCAGGCCTCAAGTCGTCGATACCGGTCGCGGCTGTCCCCGAATCGATGAACATTGTTCTCCCGCTAGGGTCCTTTCCTTGGGCTGGGAATTCCACGACCTGCACGAAAGATAAGGTATTCCATGCGGAATAAATCGGTGTAATTCTTGTCATTCTCGGTGACAGTTTGTTCGCGCTTACATGGATCGGGATAACTTTTTCTCCCCGAAAGCTCGCTATTAGTAGCATCAGTGAAACCAAGGCCGATGCGGTGGCCAGCACTCGGCGGGCTGGCCACGCAAAACACACGGCTGACAATCCGCCCACAAATGCGGCCAGCAGTACACTTCCTGTTCCTCCGAATCGTGGAATCACAAGTGCCACCAAGGCGCACCCGACCCCCGCGCCCACCAGATCGAATGCGTACAGGCGGTTAATCTCGTTCGAGCCTCGTGTGAGTAACAACGAGATCGCTAGTCCCGAGCAAAAAAAGGGGAGCGACACTAACAGAAAATAGATCGGCATGAAGTAAAACTGGCGGTGATCCACCGCCACGGAAAAAGGGTCGAAAGGGATCAACTGCATCAGCAAGAAGCTCAACACGACAGAAACCGCGAAGGCCAGTCCACACACTCCAAGTCCCAAGTCCAGATTGGACTTTTCTCTCAGTCCCGTCCATAGCGCAAGAACTACTCCTGAAGCGCCGAAACCGAGCAGCGCAGTCGATATGACAAGAAAGCCGAAGTGATACCACAGTGCCACAGACAGTACTCGAGTCAGTGCCAACTCCAACAGAAGCGTGGCCAAGGAAATGAGAAATAATCCAACAAAATGTCGTCTATGGATTTGTCCAGAGTCGGGCGAAGCAGGAAGTGACATGGAATAGCTCCTGGAAGTTGGCGGTTATGGTAACACGGGGAGCAGTGTCACCCACGAGTGGTTGTGACGCCACTTAATCCGTGATGGGATCAATGGGCAAGCGCCCAAAATCATCTGATTTTGGGCCAACCAAGGTTTGATAATTCATCTCTGTAGATTCATCCGGATACAGAAACGGCGTGAAACAGGTTTTTGGGCAGGCCGGACCGACTCAAGCTGTTCACAAATCGGATGAATAACGAACACGATACGTCGCGGATCTCGCTCCATGATTTCAATAAGTTAGGAGCCCGAAGATCGAGGGGTTTCTTGAACAAGAAAGAAGGGCAATTTCCCGGACCTCCCATTCTAGCCCGCAACTCTCGGTTATCCGGTCATCCAAAACGCGTTTTTCATAATCTCCCGGCTAACACCCTTGGTTAAGAGTTGGACCACCTCTCCAACGCCGACCCCCAGGGGACTGGTCAGTTCTAATACGCAGTACTTGCTAAGAGGATTAACTCAGCGATAGACTCCGTTCACCCCGAAGTGAATACCCCAGCGCGGTAGGGCCCTCGTTCTGAAATTTGGCAACCAAGTTATGGAATCCGTCGTCGTTGGACGTTATGTCATTAGGAATCCAAGCCCGCACTGCTCTCACGGACGAAGAACTCGTCCGCCGGTATCAAGCCAGCGGCGATCCTGAGTACTTTGCCCAGATCTTTGCGCGTCATCGCAGGCTCGTGTTCGGGGCCTGCCGGAGATTTTTCGGGTGCAGCGGTCTTTCCGAGGATGCCACACAGGAGACCTTCTTGCGTGCCTATAAGGGACTTCGGCGGTTTCAGCAGGGTAACGTCCGAGGGTGGCTCATGCGCATTGCCAAAAACGTCTGCATTGATACCTGGCGCAAGCGGCGCTCCGAAAGCCAATTACCAGAGGTTGCTTCAATCGATCTGGGAGACCCTGTGAGCCTCGACTACCGCACAGAAGTGAGTCGGGCGCTGCAAAAAGTTCAGAGGGAAATGAAATTATTGGCACCCGAGCAGTGTCACTGCCTGGAAATGAAAATGAAAGGCTACTCCTACGAGGAAACAGCCCAACGTACTGGTATGTCGGTAGATGCTGTGAAGTCTCATTTGCAAAATGGCCGGCGGAAGTTGTGGCTGCGCGTCCAAGGCTTTCTTTCGGAACTTCCATGAGTGAATGGCAAGAGGACAACTTTTTGGAGAGACTGGCGCATAACTCGAAAGAAAACGCGGTCCCCGTGTTATGCCCGGAAGTCGAAGCCCTTTCCGGCGGTTCGGATTCCGGCGGGGTTGGGCCGATCTCCGCCCAACTACATCGGCACATCGAGCATTGCCCGTTGTGCTCGGACTTGCACCGCCGGCTAGATCTATTTGACAAGGCCGAAAGCCTTGTTCTGGATTCCGAGGCTATCGAGGCCGAAAAACATCTCGGTTTCTGGTTGAAAGGTTTTTTGGCTTCAGAGTCTTTGAATCTGCGCGCCTCGACGTCGGTATCCACGCCCAGAGAAGCGGTCTCCCAAGCGCCTGCGAAAACGCGAATGCTCTGGGTGATGAATTGGGCGCTAAGTGCGGCGGCAATGATTCTTGTCGTGGCAGGAGTGGTCTACTTCCGCCGTTCAGTGAACATGCAAACTCCCGTGCCGGTGGTGGTGCGAACCACAACAGACGACCTGCCGACTCCAGCTAAACCGTCAGAAGAGCCAGCTGCCCCGGAGGTCAATCCGGTTGGAGAAGTGCAGCCCCAGGTTGTGGTTCCGAAAAACCCTCCCGCGCCAAAGGCTCCCAAGCTCTTTCCGCCCTCCAGAAGAAACGGGGCGCCGGCCCAACGCCAGGAATTAGCGGCGGCTTCGGAGCATGAAAAGCAGTCTGCACCTTTGGCTGTTCAAGGAACCACTTCAGTTGCAACGGAAGCGCGTGCAGTGGTGGAGAATCAACCTCAGTCACCGTCCGGCACACCGATGCAACCGACTCCTCCTCCAGCGCCGATCTCGCTTTCGCACGGATCGACCAACGGGATCGCACCGGGCAGTAAACCCAATGGCACCCCAGCACATGGGTCAGAGACGCGCGCAGCGATACCTTCTGTTGTACTCATCCCCGCTGGAACGCGGATCTGGATTTCGCTGCAAACGATAAGCCCACAAGACGACGGGCGTTCACAATTCAAAGGAACGTTGCTTCTCCCGGTTTCCACTTCCAACTCCCTGGTTCTCGCAAAGGGTACTCCAGTGGCAGGTTTCGGCTCGATCGCTGAGGGGCAAACCTCAATCCAAATCACGGCACTAGTACTGAACGCCAAGCAATACAAGCTAAGAAGTGAGCTAAGTGTCCGCGCACATCCGACCACTCGGGCGAGCAAGGCCGTGCAATTCGAGAGGGGGACGGTAATAGAACTGTGGCTGGATTCGGCAGCGGTGTTCGAGTTCACGGAGTCGCAAAGTGCGGCCCCGCAGGACTAAGGATCAAGCTTCGTTGCCAATCGTATGGAATTTTCCTGGCACACCCGTTCTTTGATATGAGAGCTGCACAGAGACTTTCGTGATAGCGGAGGAGAAGACATGAAACCCACCCTCGTGTTCAACCGATTGAGCAAGGTAGCGATCTTGCTGACTGCTGCCATCTTCATGCCCCTGTTCCTGTCAGCACAATCGAAGAAGACTGCACCCGCTCCACCGGCTCCTCCTCCCAAGGCGGCTGCGCCTGCACCCGCGCCTCAGCAGCATCCGGTTCAACAACAAGCGCAACCGCATCCCGCGAATCCGCAGCAGCGTCAGGGCGGGAGTACGGGGACCAATGGTAGCCACAGCGGAACAGCAGCGAGTGGAAATACGGGGACAAATGGCGCCCACGGCAGAACCACAGCAACCGGAAGTGCGGGGGCCAATGGTGGGCACGGCGGAAACAAACCGACGGGAACTGTAGGGACAAATGGTGTGAAGGGTGGAATAGGATCTGGTGGAAATACCAAAGCTACCAAAGCTAGTAGCGGGAATGTAAGGCCGAACTCAGTGCCTCAGCATATTCCGCCTGTTCATAGCGCCAACGGCAATTCAACCTACGCAGACACCGCAACTCATCGCCAATGGGAGACCAACAAAACCGGTCAGGTGACGCACTTTTCTGAGCCGGGCAGAGATATCAGGTTTGGGAGCAATGGCAAGCCCACGTACCTTCACGATGAGAAGCATGGAGTGACGATCACTCAAAGCCCAACGGGAGTGCGGAGAGTTGAGAGTCAACGCGTCAGCGTCAATGGAGAACATTACCGGGTTGTCAGCACGGGACCGAACCACGGCTATGTCCAGCACACCTTTCAGCGTGGCGGGCAAGAGTATATGCGCCGGACCTACGTCGTTGGCGGACGGACTTATGTAAATGTTTACCGTCCCTATAGCTATCACGGCGCCATTTATTATCACTACGTTCCGGCTTACTACTATCGCCCGGCTTTCTACGGTTGGGGCTACAACCCCTGGGGCGCTCCTGTCGTTTATACCGGTTGGGGCTGGTACGGCTCGCCGTGGTATGCATCGTACGGATACTACTTTGCTCCATATTCCGCTTATCCCTCTGCCGCTTTCTGGCTGACTGACTACTTGATCGCGGAAAATCTCCAGGCTGCCTATGCCGCAGGGGTATCTTCTGCTGGTGGAGAAGGCAATTCGAATGCTGCCGTGCTGTCTTCCGAGGGGCAATCAGGACAAAGCGGTCCCGTTATCCTCACTCCCGAAGTAAAAGCAATGATCGCGGAAGAAGTGAAGGCACAACTTGCCGCGGAACAAGCCGCCGCAACTCAGCAGGGCAATGCACCCAACGCTGGTAACAAGTCCGCGCCTCAACGGCCGGCACCAGATGCGGATCAAGTTCCACCTGCGCTCGATCCCACTCTTCGAGTGTTCATAGTTGCCACGAACCTAAACGTGACTGCCGACGGTCAGAGCTGTTCTCTAACTCCAGGCGATGTTCTCATGCGCACAGAGAACAAAGAGGACGCAGATCATACAGTTGGCGTAAATGTCGTCAGCAGCAAAAAGTCAGACTGCATAACTGGTTCTTCATCACGTGTTCAAGTCGCCGACCTTCAGGAAATGCACAACCATTTCCGTGAACAAATGGACACCGGCCTGAAGACCCTTGCTGACAACCAGGGCAAGAATGGAATCCCCTCCGGCCCAGCCGCGAATCCCCGCGAGAATCCCGATGGGAGAACAGCTATAGACCTAACGGCCGTGGCAGATTTGCAGAAGCAGCAGCAAGATGCTGAACAGGCGGAGAAGGAAGTTCAGCAAGCATCCGCGGGCAACGGAAATGGCCAGTAGAAATACTCGTTCGAAGCATGTGCCGGCGAGCCACTTCGGAATGCGCACTGCGACCCCGACGAGGGGGGATTCTAATATGAATTGCAGGCTCAGCTCGGCAATGGGAATGACAACAATATTTCTGGCACAATTGCTATTCGGACTTTTCGCCGCGGCCCAGAACGCATCGGAACCTTCGCTTGCGCAGCAGGTCAAAAAGCAATACAAGGTCACGAAACTTGGAGCAGACTCAAACGTTTTGGAGGAAGGCACTCTGCTCGTGATCCAAGCAGAAGGAATCCTCGGGGTGCCTTCGGCAAGTGTGGATTTGTGTCCGGCTACATATAAGGATGGAGCCCTTCACACACCGAGTGCAGATGAAAAAACGCACTGTGGCAAGAACATCCGAAAACTAAGTACCGGGGAAAAAGTCTATGTACTTAAAATCGAGGTGGATTCCAAGAGAGATCAAGTCTCACTGCTCGTGGTCGAGTGCGGTTCTTGCAATGGTTCGACGCAGTTAGCCTCCTACAAATCGCTGATCGTCTTTCAGTTTCCGGAGGGTTACCTGGCGGCAGCTGACGCTGGACAAGTCGAAGATGTTATCGCGCAGGTTATTACGATCGATAGTAGCAACAAAACGACGCCGCAACAGGCTTCCGGTGGCCAAAGTTCACCCGGTGTTCTTACGAATGAGGAGGTCATCAAGTTGGTGCAGGCGAAGCTGCCTGACTCTGTCGTACTCGCGAAAATCAAATCCTCAAGTTGCGACTTCGATACAAGCACGGACGCCCTGGTCAAGCTCAAACGAGCCGGGGTTAGTGACTCCGTGCTGGAAGCCATCGTCGATGCACAGGTGCAATCTGTGCATTCGGATCCGGCTGAAAATCCCCCACCTGCCGCGCCGGCGGAGTCACCCGTATCTGCGCCTCCGCCAGCGCAGATGACATTCCCTGTTCGCCATCGCCACATCTCCCTTGTTGGGCCTGGCTCGGATGCCATCTATTACTGCTCGGGGGACCTCTCTGTTTCGGCAGATAGTACCGTGAGGTATGACTGCACTCAAACCGATGACCCTTCCGGTCGTTGCGATCACGTTTCCGTTCCTGCCGGCTACCTTAAGCAGGCCAAAATGGGGTCCGACGGTGCCCTTCATCTTGCTAGCAAGGGACAGGGAAATTTCGACTTCTTCGGCGACCCCAGCACGGTTAAGGGGGCTTTGACGGCCATTCAGCCTTTAACTGTAATTGTCGCGAAGCCTTCGACGGACATTACAGCCGCGCCACCGAAGCCCGCTGCTAGCAATTGCGGTGACTACGAGTCGTGCATGAAAAAGGGAGAAGCATCACTTGAACAGTCCGAGGGTGGTGCCGAAGCTCTAACAGAGTTTGAGAAGGCCTCCGAACTCGCTCCGTCAAAAGGTGAACCGTTGGCGGGGAAGGGGCATGCCTACTTGCAGATGGGGCAATATGACAATGCTGTTTACATGTGGGACAGCGCCCTGAAGCTTGGAGCTACACTGTCGAGTCCCGTTTGCCACGCGGGAATGGCGTGCGGTGATACGGGCGACTTTCTGTTCAGCATGAAAGAAGTCTCTTTCATAAACAAAAAAGGGGAGAAGAAATTCGCAGCGGCACCTTCGGCAGTTACTTCCGAAGTTGGAACCCCCCCGGTAGTGCTCGGCAACGGGCAAATCGTTGCCTACTACGTGCAACTCCGCTTCGCTGAGAAGAATTATAGATTTTACTATAGTCCTAAGTCGCTCCAATGCCGCAGTAATTTCCTCTGTTCCGAGCCAGGTTTGAGTCAGCAAAAGATTTTTGCGGATTACATTCACGGAGCATTAGTCAGAATGGCAGCTGGAGATTTAGGTCCTCAGCCCAACAAGCCTTGATGCGGACTTGATTTCCTGCGAAAGATTTGTGAACGGACATCGGTGATCTGACCGGGGAGAAAGAATCCTGCAAGGAAATCCTCTTCATCTCTCACCGGTACAAGAATCAAAGGTCACGTCACACCATGGTTTTGGAGGGGCCTATCATGTCAACGAAGTTCATTTCTGCGATAGCACCGGCAATGGTCTTGGTTGGCGGAATGCTTAGTGCAAGCTCGGTTCGGGCGCAGGATTCTTCCGTCTCTTCGCTTGGCGTTCAGCTCAGCACTCAATACAAAATGACCAAGATGGGGACGGACTTAAGTGTGACCGAGCTGGGTACCGTGTTGGTGATTCAAAAAGACGGCCTTCTCGGGGTCCCGCCGGCAAGCGTTGCTCTGTGTCCAGTCGTATACAAAGATGGAATCATTCAGGCGCTGAGTATAGATGAGAAAGCACATTGTGGAAAAGACGTCCGAAAACTGAACGTGGGCGAAAAAGTTTATGTGATGAAGGTCGATGCGAACGCTAAGAAAGATACGGTAACGGTGCTCGTCGCCGAATGCGGATCCTGTAATGGCGCACCTCAGTCCGCATCCTACAAATCGCAAATTGTTTTTCAGTTTCCTGCTGGCTATCTGGCAGCCGCCGATGCAGCGCAAATCGAGGATGTGATCAGTCTCGTCCTTACGATCGATAATGGAAGCAAGGACGCCCAGCAACACGTTCCCGCTGGAGAAATCTCAGCCGCAGGCCTGCCGAACGAGGAGATCATCAAGTTGGTGCAGGCGAAACTGCCCGACTCGGTGGTAATCGCGAAGATCAAATCCTCAAGTTCCGAGTTCGACACAAGCACTGACGCTCTGATTAAACTGAAAAAAAACGGGGCAAGCGACCTCGTGCTGCAAGCCATCGTCGATGCACAGGTGCAATCTGTGCATTCGGATCCGGTTGAAAATCCCCCAACTGGCAGCGCCAACATGCAACCCGATTCCACGCCTGCGTGCAGCAACTACGACTCTTGTATAAAAATTGCCGAATCGTTACGCGAGTCTTCGCAGTGGGATCGGGCTCTCGCAAGGTATCAGGAGGCTTCCCAACTTGACCCCTCAAGAGGTGATGCGTGGGCAGGTATGGGCAGTGCTTATTTTCAGATGGGCAAGTACGACGACTCTACCGTCATGTTTGATAAGGCCCTCCAGTTGGGCTCTACCCTGAAGATAAATGTCTGTCACGCGAAAGCCCTTTGCGGCGATACAGGCACTTTCCTATTGAGTATGAAAGGAGTTTCATTCGTTAACAAGAAAGGTGAAAATGAATTTGCCGCAGCGCCTTCCGCAGTTACCTCTGAAGGTGCGGTTAATTTGAACGGGAACGGTGCCCAGCCCGCTTACTTCATGAAAATCCGCTTCGCGGAGAAGAATTACAGGTTCTACTATCTCCCCAAGGTACTCCAGTGCAGGTATGGGTTCATCTGTCCCGAGCCCGGCCCCACTCAACAGAAAACATTCGCGGATTACGTTCACCAAACACTCGTTAGGATGGCAGCTGGCGATTTTGGTACACGAGCAACCAAACCTTAGTCCCGATTTGCATCCGTGCATGGACATCGAAATTCGGGAGAGTGTGCGTCATGGTGGCGAAGGCCAATTCTCCGATTGCAGTTGCAATGGTATTGGTTGCGGGAAACCCCCAACTTAAATCCTGCAATTCCTTGCCTGATCCTGAACCCCGCATGTCGGTGTGTGCGCGCAAGGAGTATAATCGCGCCTGCCATGGCTCTCCTCACTGGCACTCGCTTTGGATCCTATGAAATTCTCTCCCTGATTGGCGTTGGGGGAATGGGAGAAGTGTACCGGGCTCGCGATTTGCACCTGAACCGCGACGTTGCGGTGAAAGTCCTCCTGAATCTTTCGACTGACCCGCAACGCTTGCACCGCTTCGAACAGGAAGCACGGGCGGCCGGGGCGCTCAATCATCCAAACATTCTTGCCGTGTTTCACATGGGAACACACCATGGAGCACCGTACCTGGTCTCGGAGTTGCTGGAAGGAGAGACACTTCGCCAAGCCGTGAAACGGGGCCCGCTGCCCATCCGGAAGGTGATTGACTACGGCGTACAGATCGCCAGTGGGTTGGATGTGGCACACGAAAGGGGAATCGTGCACCGTGATCTGAAACCCGAAAACCTTTTCCTAACGCGCGATGGTCGAATCAAAATTCTGGACTTCGGGTTGGCGAAGCTAACGCAGCCCCTCCAGCCTTCCGAGTATGGCACTTCCACGGTCAGTTCAGGGACGGACCCCGGCGTGGTGATGGGCACGGTCGGCTACATGTCTCCCGAGCAAGTACGCGGAGACAGCAGCGATCATCGGACCGACATTTTTGCATTTGGCGCGGTGCTGTATGAAATGTTGGCGGGCAAGCGCGCATTTCAGAAGCCCACAGCCACTGAGACCATGACCGCGGTTCTCAGAGAAGATCCGCCAAACATACTGGATCTGGTCCCCAATCTTCCCCTGGGTCTACAACGCATCGTGCAGCGCTGCCTTGAGAAAAGGCCAGAACAAAGGTTTCATTCGGCCGCCGACCTCGGATTCGCTCTGGAATCTGCCGCCGATAGTTCCGTGAGTGGGCATCGCTCGGTTTTAGTAGCGCCGTCTGCGGCCAAAAGAAAGTCGTGGCTCATTCCGGTTAGTCTTTCGGTTCTCGCCGCGCTGCTGGCTATTTACTGGCTATGGCCGAAAATCCATCCGCAAATGGCTGTGGTGCCCCCAACGCCTGAAAATAGCTCGCGAGCCAGTGTAGCTCAACCCGCGGACAAGAAGAGGAACAGCAACCAACTGGCTAATCCTCGCGAACTCACAATTCAAGATGCGGCAACTTACACTTGGTTCGATCCCGATACTAGGCAAGCTCTGGTCTGGTACTCGTCTTCCGCGGATGACAATTTTCGATTTTTTGATGGTCCGGGCGTAGATCCGCAAACTGGACAAAACTTGAATCCTGTTACGCCGGAGTTCGTCGGAAATTTGAGACGGCAACAATCGCCGCAAGCAGTCGGGCAAAAGCAGAAAGCCCAAATCACAGCCTCTTCGAAACGTAAAGAGATACCTGTCAGCGACTCTGCGTCGGACCGTCTCCGCGAAAGCTCTCAGCGGGAAGCCATGGCACAGGAAGCCCAATTGGCACTGAATGCCGAGGACTATCCAAAAGCGATCGACGTTTGTACCAAGGTCCTGAGCGCTTCGGTGGGCAGCCAACCTTGCACAACGATCCGCCAACACGCCTCAATGAAATTGGCGGAGCAGCTTGTCAACGAGAGCACCGCGTATTGCGAGAAGGGTGAGTTTGATAAAGCGCTGCGTAGCGCCGAAAAAGCTCTCGATTTGGACCCCGCTAATCAAGACGCCGCAAAACTGAAAAGACTTGCTCTTCAGATGAAACCCCGAGTTTTGCAATGACGAAGCGGTACGGCGATGAAAGAAGAAATTAGGTCGTTCGTTGCAAACAAACGCCTACTCGACAAGTCCCGGAGATGTTGGTCAACACCCACAATCACCGCCCCTGCGTATATCGGATACCCCGGCTGCCCGCAAAGATATTGTCGTTCAGAAAACCCTAGAGGGCGACTGCTCAGAAGTGATTGATAAATCAGACTGAACCAGAAGTCATTTCAGTGTTCACAATACATGTGATTTGTGAAATTTCTAGGCTACTGTGGACCAATGAGATCGAGGCCAACATGAACTGAAGTTCTATTATTACTGTTAGTAATTATAGGTCTTGCCTTCTACGCATTGACAGAGGTCTAGCTTGCGTTGACAATCGACTACGATGAGGTATAGTGCCAATCACGTGGCAGCAGTATCGCCAGTTTTCGCGCCACCGCAACGAGCGCTCGTTTCTTGGCGGTTTTCCCTCTTCGCTCGGCGAGCTTCCGTCCCCAGCGTCGCAAATCACTGTCTTCTCCGAACGGTCCCAAAATGTAATGCGCCCCATTCACCAGCATGGTCCTCAAATACGGGTCTCCTTCTGATGTGCCTATGTGGCTGGCTCTCACCGGAGCCTCTACGCCCAGGGCGAAACCCGAGAAAACAGCCGACCTCGCGACTCTTGGGGAACCGCTGCGGATCTTCCAGGGTCAGGCATACGTATCCTCGCAAATGTCTGCTTCATCGCTTCCGGCGTCGTCGCCACTTTCTGTTCCAGAATGATTTCGCCCGCTTCATCCAAACACAGTAGAACGACCAGAAATGTCTGCACAGTGCTAATCTTCTTCATAGCCGGTCTCCTTTGTCTTGTGCTTCGAGCACGTCGAAACATTGGGAGCGTATCGCATCCCGCGGAGACCGGCCTTCTCAAAGGAGGGGTCGCTCGATGAAAAAACTCAGCGAATTTGTCTTAGGGCGGCTGCTGGCGGGGGCGCTGGTGGTGGCGCCGACTTATCTGGCCGTGTTGCTGGTGCTGAAAGGCATCAAGTCGATGGCGGGGATCATGAAGCCGTTCGCGCAATTGCTGCCGAAGTGGCTTCCGGCGGATCAGGTGCTGTCGTTGCTCGTGGTGCTAGTGGGTTGCTTTCTGATTGGGGTGGCGTTGCGCACCCGGATCGGGTACCGGTTGTGGAATCGGGTGGAGAAGTCGTTCTTTGACCGGATGCCCGGGTATGCGCTGATTCGCAGCCTTACGCAGCGGTTGGCCGGAGAGGATCGGGAGGCGGCGTGGAAGCCGGCGCTTGCGGAGGTGGAGGAGGCGCTGGTGCCGGCGTTCATTATTGAAGAACTGGACGACGGGCGGTTCACGGTGTTCGTGCCGTCGATTCCGACGCCACTGGCGGGAGCGGTGTACATCTTGAGTGCGGAGCGGGTGCATCCGCTGAATGTGCCGTTCACGCAGGCGATCAAAACGATCTCACGCTGGGGATCGGGATCGAAGGATTTGGTGGCGGCGATGGAGGGGAGAGGAAAGTTGGCCGCAGCGAATGAGGGTGGAAGGTAGGGACGGTGGAGAGTTGAACGAGGGTTCAAAGGTTCCCGTACATAGCCAGCCGAATCAGTTGGTGATGCCTCTCATGCGTTCGGCTGCGCTACTCTTCCGGAGTAACCTGAAAGTGCCCCTTTTCGAATGTCGCATAGTGAGAAATCACACGCGTCGCCGGGCTGACTACCAGTAGCAGGCTATAGCACACTGGCGCACTCAGTTAGCAGGTAGGGCGCAGACGACTTAGGACGGTAGCGATGCCGAAAGGATCAGAAAATACGCGCAAAAGGGACACGGTTTTAGTAATAACCGTGTGACGCGATCAGAGCGTGCGCCAAAGCCGCATGCCCGAGTCCGGACCAGTCCCGGAGTCGTTCAAAAAGAATCAAAATTAATCAAACGTGACGAAGAGAGGTTGCTAAAACGCAGATTCTATTTCTGCCCATAGAGCTGTGCCCCGTTTTGTGCCCACTCAACATCAGAAACCGTCGCAGTCGGAGTCCGATAGGGAAGTACATCGGCTGTACTGGCGCATACAATCGACACCATAGCAAATCATCGGGGCTTGTGAGTCTGGAGCGAACCCGTCAGGAAGGAATTTTAAGGCAACGAAGCGATGGAGCTTGGGGTCCTCGGCTTTGTATACGACACTCATACCGCCGCCACCAAGCTTTTCTACGATACGGTAGTGCGAGATGGCCTGCCAGATCAGAGATGATGAATTAGGTATTTGACGCTCATATTAGGTTGCGCAAGAGGGCAAGTCAACGCACACAAACTTCTCACCGGGCCCTAAACTGAAGCAGCAATCATTTTGTCTTTTGGTAGCCCAAGTAGCCCAACTGAGGGACTGAGAATTGTCGTCTTTCCCGGTAAGCGACACCAAAGAAGGCATTTAGATTTTGCATTCTTCGGCTGTTAACCGAAGGGTTGCTAGTTCGAATCTAACCCGGGGAGCCAACTTAATCTTCAATCCCTCAATCAGTTAAGGCGACTTTTTTCAACTTCGATTTTTGCTGCTCCGGTAGCCCAAGTAGCCCAACTGAACTTTCTACGCTCGGCAACTTGAACCCCAAGCCAGTGTTCTCTGCGACTTCCTTGCGCCATTCAACGTCTTCCTTCGAGGCGGCCCTTTTATTGGATCTCTCCGTGTTCTCCGTGTTCCGAACTCCGTGCCCTCTGTGTTATGTTTTCCCTCTTGGGGCCTCATCTCTGATGTAGTCCAGGAGCGATACATGAAGAGAATCTTGGCGGCTTCCTTTCTTGCGGCCACGTGTACCACGTTCGCCAGCGCCCAGGCCTGCGAATTCCTCTCCAAACTCTCTTTGCCGCAAGCAAAAATTCTCAGTGCAGAAACCATTCCAGCCGGCGCCTTCAAATTGCCAGTCGAATTGCCGCCGTTTCTTGCCGACGGCGCAGGAGTTTTTAAATCTCTTCCGGCTTTTTGCCGCGTCGTGGTCCAAGCTACTCCCTCCGCAGACAGCGACATCCGCATCGAGGTTTGGCTCCCCGCGGAAAACTGGAATGGAAAATTCCAGGCTCACGGCGATGGCGGTTTTGCCGGCTACATCGACTATGCCCATCTCGCCAATTCGGTCCTTGGTGGCTATGCCTCAGCGAACACAAACACCGGCCACGACGCGGCAGTCGCCACCGACGCTTCCTGGGCGCTCGGCCATCCCGAAAAACTCACCGACTTCGGCTACCGCGCCGTCCATCTGATGACTGCTCTCGCCAAAGAGGTCATCCGCGCCCGCTTCGGCAAAGCGCCGCAGTATTCCTACTTTCTCGGCTGCTCCAACGGCGGCCGCCAGGCCTTGATGGAAGCGCAGCGCTTCCCCGAAGATTTCAACGGCATTCTCGCCGGAGCGCCCGCGAATTTCTGGTCGCATCTCCTCGCCAGCGGTCTGTGGGACCTGCAGGCGCTGGAAGTGGACGATGCCAGCTACATTCCCTCGAGCAAATTGCCCGCGATCGCGCAAGCGGTAAACGCAGCGTGTGACGCGCAGGATGGCGTCGCCGATGGCGTTCTGAACGACCCGCGCAAATGCAGCTTCAAGCCGGAATCCATGCTCTGCAAAAATGACAACGCGAATGATTGCCTCACGGAGCCGCAAATCGTCGCCTTCAAGAAAATCTACCAAGGCCCCCGCGACGCTAGCGGCAAACAAATCTTTCCCGGTTTTCTTCCCGGCGGGGAAGAAGGCCCGAACGGCTGGTTCGCCTGGATAACCGGTCCCGAAAAGGGGAAGAGCGCTATCGGCGCTTTCACCCACAACTACTTCGCGAACATCATCTACGAAAACCGCGAGTGGACTGCAAAGTCCGCCGACCTCGCGCAATCCGTGAAACTTGCCGACGAAAAGACCGCGAGAATCCTGAACGCCACCGATCCCGATCTCGCTCCTTTCAAAATGCATGGCGGAAAAATCATCCTTTATCACGGCTGGAACGATCCCGCGATCAGCGCGATCAATTCCATCGATTACTGGGACGCCGTTCGTGCCAAACTCGGCGGCGAGCAAACCGATTCTTTCGCTCGTCTTTATATGCTTCCCGGCGTCCAGCACTGCGATGGCGGCCCGGGCGCGGACTCCTTCGGTGCGCTGACCTTTCTCGGCCCCAAGGACGCACAGCACAATGTCCAAACTGCCCTCGAGCTTTGGGTCGAAAAGGGCGCGGCTCCGTCTTCTCTCATCGCCACCAAGTACGCCGGTTTCGATCCCGCGAGCGGCGTGAAATTTACGCGCCCTGTTTGCCCCTATCCTCAAGTCGCGAAATACAAAGGCTCCGGCGACCCCAACGATGCCGCCAACTTCTCCTGCGCCGCCGAGAAATAACGAGATGCGGCGCATCTGAGTGATCATCGCGATTCGAGCAAGGCCTCTTTTTTGGTGCGACCCGCTCCTCGCGCCATGATTTTCCGTTAATGCGTACTACAGATATTCACTAACCCCACAGTCCTCTGCCGAATCCACTGGACATTCAATCATGTCTCCGGTGTCTCGACTGTGCGCCCGTTCTTTCTCGGCGCAAAAAACAATTCCGGCTACCGTTTCCGGCTACGGCTTTCCTGTGCCTGGCGAATTGTAATTTTGCAAGCCACAGGACACGTCACCCAAAAACTCCATGGCGATGAAGCGTTTGCTGTCCTGTTCAGCGCGACGCCGCTGCGCGTGCGGATGACCTTAAAACACGCGTCAGGCCCGAATACTCAGTCTCACAAGCGACCGATGCCCTCTCGGACAACCTGAAAAAGATACAGACCATGATTCTCAAATGAAACCATGGTTGGTAACTGACAACCGTTCTGTTTTGCTGGTTTCAGAACTAACTTGCCTCATCGGGAGGAGGCGAAGTAGGTGTACAATGATGGTCATTCAACCCTTGCCAATTCGATGTGAAAAAGGAGATTCCCGCCAATGAATCTTGAGCGCCGGCGTCTTTCCTCCCCGATGTTTGTTTCAGGAGTTCTGGCAGCAGTGTTTGTCCTGATGGGCTGCGGGAATCCGAAAATCGTAATTCAAGCTCCCCTGAACAACACTTCCGTAGCCTGCGGCGGCGCGCCTCCCATGTGCCCCGTAAGCGTGGTTACGAAGTGGACGGGCGCCATACTTACTGCGCCGACACTCAGTTTGGACGGCGTGCTCGTCACGAATGCTTTGGCTAGCGATGGCACAGGCAAGGTGTCTGCCCCTCCGGGACAGCATACAATCGTCGTGAATGGGACCATTGTGATCAACAATGGAACGTCGAATGTGACTGACACTTCAACGTTCACGATCACTCCTCCACCGAATACATTAATTCTCACGCCAGCAAGCGGGATCACGGTGCAAGCTGGAGGGACAGCAGGGAACATCAAGGTGACGACGTCGGAGCCGCTGACGTCTCCGCTCAGCGTCACTCTCACTTCAAGCAGTGCAACCGTGGCAAAGCTGGGCAGCCCGCCCGCGGCAAGCCAAGTGGTAATGCTGCCCGCTGCGACTACCTCCATGCCGACTTCGGTGCAGGAATCTGTCAGCGGCCTATCCGCGGGTCTGTCGACGATCAGCGCAACGACGAGCGGCATTCAGAGCAGCCCCACATCAAGCCTGAAGGTGACAGTTAGTGCGGCTCCTCCCCCGCCTCCGAAGGCAGCCGTGTTTCGCGGAAGCGGAACGGACGTGCAGTCGTTTGCATTCAGCAGTACCAATACATGGGCTCCGGTCGATACTCAAGCCGCTACCGTTTCTCCTGGAAATTTTGTTGTGGGGGTAGCACTTGCGGGAACCGGCACACTCTTGCGAACGAGCGCGTCCGATATTCAAGTGTTCACAATCAATTCGGATCTGACGCTAACGACAGGTTCCACGATCGGAGCCTCTGTATCAGGTACTGGCGCGTCTGTGGCAAGCAGCGGGACGAATGTCATTCGAGCCTCTAACAGCGGAATACAGGTCTTCACACTCACGGGGACAACGTTGGTTTTGGCAGGAACCAAGAACGCTGGTCTTTCCCCTACGGGAACGGGAGTTGATACGGCGGGGACAGTGGCGGTTCGTGTGTATAGCAGCGGCATCGAGGTGTTCAACGTGGCGACACCAACCGCGCCGGTATTATTTGGAAGCAATCTGAACAATGCGCAGAGCTCCACGGCTCCGTCGGTGAAGATATTCGCCGGAGGCACACGGGCGATTCGAGCGCACGACAGCGGAATTGAGATTTACGATATAACCGCGGCGGGGGTCCCGAAGTTGGGTGGAGCTTCCGGGGGATTGAGCTCGTCGGGAACCGCAGTCGCCGTGAACGCGACAGGAACGCAGGCCGTCCGGGTATACAGCGGCGGAATCGAGGTCTATAGTCTTGCTTCGCAGACGAATCCGACGAAGGTGGCTAGTCTTACGACGGTGTCGCTGAGCTCCACGGGCGTCGGCGTTTGCATCAAGGGGACCAATGCTTTCCGGGCGACGGACTCGGTCGTCGAAGCCTTTGACATTTCCGCGGCAGCAACAGGAACCATTACGGCCCTTGGGCAAACAGGGGCGACGCTATCGTCAACGGGTGTTGGATTCACTTGCCGCTGAGCGTGGCCAACCATGGTGACATTGGTTTCTACCGGAACGAGGAGTTCAACTTCTAGCAACCCAACTTTCTCAAGCGGCGTGTTTTCATCGATAAAAATTGCTGAAGAGTGGATCAGACGAAGCCCAAAAAGTGGCAAAAAACAGTAGTCCGCAGCGGACGCAGGCAGAGCGCTACCATGTTTGATTCAGTAGGAAACGGTCATATACTGCGAAATTAGAATAGCTCATATGCGTATTCTCTTGAGCCACAGTAGTCGCCAGAAGCCTCTTGATCCGCTCGTTTTGTTCCACAAATGTGTGAGTTCAGACTAGACAAGGCAATCCATGGTATCTGAGACTCGACCTAATTCGGAGCCCCGGAGCCGCTGCACTATTCCCTTGCTCTGCGGAGGGTCATCCGCGTCTCGCACCTACTCTTATTCTTTCTTATATTCCCTTTCCGAGTGCTGAATTCGGAATTCCGCACTCTTCACCCGTAGCTTGAACGCTATCGTGCCCCGCCGCCCAACTAGGTGCAGCGTTGCCGGCTTTTCCTTGGCGGTGAGTGCTGGCAATGCTTTCGTTGCGTCAAGCAGAACTGTCATATAGTGCGTCTCTTTCATTTCCATTTCGGTTTCTCCCACGATGCCGAAACTCCCCATCAGCATTCTTTGTTGGCCACGCATCGCGAAGATTTCAAATGTACCTGTCGCTCCGTTCGGAATCTCGACGCCCTGCAGCACCAGGAAAGTCAGGGCACGCTCCCGGACCGCAACTTCCAGGCTCCGCAGCGCTTCGGGATCGATCTGCAGGAACGGATCGCCTTCTGGATCGGGCTGGCAGCAAATAACCCTACAGCGAATAATTTCGTAGATGAGGGGAATTCGAAGGGTCGGTCGCTGATAGATGTAACGCAAATTGGTCTTGTGGTCGAGCACGTCAGCCACGCGAATCGAAATTACCTTTCCGTTCTCGTCATAGAAGGACCAGCTGAGGTTCAAGAACGACGGGTCACTCGGATTCTGGTATGCCGTTACCGGTAAGCCGGCGCCACCAGCCCAGGAATTCCAATTGCTCCACAGTTTGTCGATGTTTCCGTGATGAGCAAAGAAGATCGGGTCGCGTGCCGCAAATCCCAAATTGCCCATATCGCGGCCGTCTGTGTTTTCACCAATGTCATTGTGAATCACGCCATGTGGATTGCCTTCGCAAACACCCGAGGAAGTCGCGGTTCCGCCGAAAGTCGCGAAGTCTTCGATGCCGTTGAGGCCTTGAATCACCGGCATATCGCCGTCTCCAGCGGGCAGAGGACCTCCGCCCTCGATTCCTCCGTCTCGCTTCTGATCCCAGAGTGAATTCGGTGTCGTTGACGTCGGGGTCATACGGTAAGAAGCGGGCATTGGACGCGTGGTTTCCCAGTCCCAGTAGGGCAGTCGGAAATTGTCGAGATTATTGACGAGAGAGCCGAGGATTCGCTCGTAATAATAAAGATAGGCGCGATGCCAGGGAAAGAAGCTCCACTTGTAGTGGATATCCGAAGAATGATTCGTGCATTGCTTGCAGTATGACGCATGGAGGTCGGCTTGAAGAACCCACGTGCGGGGATCGTTCGAAGGCAGACTGCGTAGCGCAGTGAACGCATCTCGGAGTTCCGTCAACTGGGCCCCGGTCAAGCTGCCAACCCTTCGCCTCTCAATAATGGGTCTTTGATCCTGTGCCGGCTGGAAAGACGTACCTCCCATAGGAAGCGGGGGGCACGCCGAGGGCGGGTCTTGTGCGAACACTGGGAGGCCGTTCCAGATCTGTCTTGTTCCAACCAGAATCGTACCGCCGGCCACTGCACCGGCTTCGCGCAGAAAGTTTCTGCGACTGTCTAGTCGTCCAGAATTTTTCTTCATAGCGCCCCCCTGAGTAGGTTTAGCTCTCGTCGATTGAAACAAGGCGGGCACTATGCCATTCTGTTATATCAACGTCAAGTACCTTATATAGAATAGTGCCAACAGGGAATCTGTTTTTGATTGGGCGCTAGGCATATTTAAATCTAGCGACTTGACAATGCAATAAACTAGGAGCACTGTGCCTTCAGCCCAGGCGGATGCCGATTGTGCATTACGCCATTCCCTCTTGATTGGAATGACTCACTCCAAGGAGGTGACTATGAATTCTTCCGGCTACCTCAACACAGCGCCAGTTCTGATTGCCACCGCAGCTACGCGACTTGAATCACAACTTCGGGAAAATCCTCAGTTTGCAGAATGGTTTAGAAACAATTACCGTCCACTCGCCGGTGCCTGGCAATATTGAATGGCACTCCGTCGCCCCTCAGTTGAAGGGCCTGACTTCTTCAAACTCATCCGTCAGACCAACGAAACAGTTCAGCTACTTGAAGGAAATTCGTGGGATTTCGACAAAACTCCCGAAGTGTTTGCCAAGGACGCAGCGGCCGACGTCTTCGCCAAAGAAATCGTCCATGTGCACGACGGGAAAACAATGACTCGTTATGGGCGCTTGGTCATGGGTGGCGTTGGTACGCAGTTTAACCTGATGGGTCCGATACCACCGAACGCCGTCTTACGCGTTTCGCACCGAGGAGTTCTCGAAGAAATAAATCGCCAGCTCAAGAGTAAGGGCTTAAACGACCTCCCCGAATTCCGAAAATTAGGAAAAGTAGAAGAGATCGAATTCTACAACTACGAAATCTTCTACACTTTGCGCGACTTGGTCTTTTGGCTCGTTCTTCACGACGCAGGTTCTTTCCCCAGCGGTCTCGAGGTTATGGTGCGGCACATGGCCGCTGGAAATGTGGTTCAAAGCAATCGCTATGCGCCTTCCAAACCATCCAGAGATCGACGGAAACCGGCGCTCATGTCGGCAACGGGGCTCATGGTTCAATTTCCATCGCCGGTGATTGAGTGGATGGACAAGCCTATCTTCGGCGGACTCGCAAAGGACACGATTCATGTGGAGACCCTGTTGACTCTAAAACCGACCAACGTGTCGCATCCGTACTTGCCTATTCAGAAGGAAGGCAAACTGCGATTCGACGACCAAAAGTATTACTATCGGCGCTTTGTCGGCATTACCCCCAAGGACGGATTACGCGGGCCAAATATCTCCGCAGAAAAGCCTGCCAATCGTTTCTAAAGTAGGCACCGACAATGCGAGCAGTCTGTGAAACCACACATTTTGATCTCTACGTCCGGGGTGAAATTCCCTCAGCGTTGTCAGGATCGCTCGTGACAACGGCCAGTCGAAGAAACAAGGACCGGAATCTTTTCTTCCGCTGGCAGGACTCGCAAGCAGATCTCATTCGCTTGGACCTAGTTCCTGGTAAACCCGGGAAAATTCACGCTCGCATTTTGACTGTTGATCCGCATTGGGGTGCCGGTAAGGCTTCGCGTTGTCAACAATTCTATGCGACACAGCCTAATCATGGACTCAACGTTTACGACGACACTCTTTGGGCTACAAATCTAATCTTCGGGGCCCCTCTAGAGATCAATATTCCTCGGTGGAGACCGACGCGAATCCTCCGGCCAGTCGAGCCCGATGCCACATCCCCACAGGTTTCCTCAACTTCACATTTCGCCTGGAGCCTCGACGGACGCTATGCGTTTTATCACCAATCTCTCTTAACGCAGGGGGAATCCGCTGTCCAAGCAAGAGCTCTTACGTTAGTGCGCATCGATTCTAGGACGGGTAAGGAGACTTTCTGGAAGGTGTTGGCCCCACATCAAGACGCAGATTTGCGGGCCGCTAATTTTCATTCTGCTTTTTACTTTGAAGAAGACGGCCGCAAGTATGTTGGACTACTACGAACCGGTGCAGTCCTCGAGTCACTCGCATCCCACCCAACATCAGCCGAACACCGGGTCCTCCCGATGAGTCCGTCGTGTATTTGGATCATTGAACTGAAAGAAGAACTAGCGGAATTGCGAGCAACTCTACTTCCCGGCGTACGCGAACTAGGATACATGGCCCTATCCCACTTGGATGTAGATGCATCGAGCGCCGACGGTTTCATCCTGTACGCCAACTTCAAACAAGCTGATGTCAGCGAGGAAACACACGGGTTCAATATCTACGGAGAACAGCCGGGAAAAGTTTCCGAACACTATTCAGGTATGACAGTCGAAGCCATCAACTTTGGCATGGTCTTGCGATATGAAAAACGGGGATCGAGGAATGCAATTCGGGTTTTCAACCGGGCCTACGAGCCCGGCCTTACTTCGCGAGGACATTCATGGCTGCCAATCAATATTCAGCTGGACTCCCGGCGCAAGCGTCTATTTTGCTCTTTCTCTGGATTCCGACCGCGCTTATTGTCTCGCCACATCGCGCGCGCCTATTCGGGAATGGCGGTTGATCCTTTGAAGATCCGATATGTGCCACCGCTTTTGATGCGATTTGATGCGAATACCCTGTTACCCGAGTACGATAAGGACCGGACCTACCTCAGCTATACGGAGCCGATCGCGTTTTGTCTTGCCGGACATGATTCGCGGGAATACGTCTGCACGTTTTCCACTGAGACAGGCCTGCGCGTTTACCATGCGGATGATCTCTCCCGAGTGATATGCCATGGTGTTTCGCCGCTCCTAATGACTTGGAAGGATACGCATTTCCGGCCCGACCCCGCGCACATGGTCTTCGTGCAAGCCAGATGACTCCGAATGCCACAAGTCTGCGTATAAATAGCACGTGCGCTGCCCAGATGCTCGCGCATGTAGATCGCGTCTTTCCTGAAGAGTGCGTCGGCTTCCTTGCGGGTATCGGAACGGACGTAAGCCTTGTAGTTCCTTTCCCTAATTCAGCCGGGCTTCGCAGCTTTTTTGTCGAGCCGTACGACCAGTATCTAGCCGAGCAACGGATAAAAGAAGACGGACTTGAATTGATTGCGATCTACCATTCGCACCCCCACGGCTGTTGTTGTATGTCGGAAACCGATTTGCACTTCGCTAAGCGATGGGATTGCATTCAAGTCGTAATAGCCATTTCGGTTCAGGACAGATATTCAACTCAAGTCAAGGCGTACCGGCCCTTACTTGCGCACAATCCGACCGAAATAGCTATTGTTATCAGATGACAGCAGTCACAAGGCGGGGCCACAGAGCAAGACCGTTTCGTAAGGTCATCACAGTCTAGAGACTAGGAAATACCATATTCAGTGCTGGTATTGAGTATGGTATGATGAGATCCTATGGAGGCAGCGCGTAAGATCACCGTGGAAGTACCGCTCGAACTTCTCAAGAAAGCGCGACGAGCCAGCGGAACCGGCATCACCCAGACCGTTCGTACCGGGCTGCAGCTAGTGGCGGCCTCGCGCACCTACGCTCGCCTACGCCAGCTTCGAGGCAAGGTACGCTTCACGCGCACGTTAGCAGAATTGAAAGCCGACCGATGATCGCGGCAGATACGAGCACATGGGTTGCTTTTTTAGAAGGTGTCACAGGCGAAGATACACAGCTACTCGATAAGGCACTGGAAGACCGGCAAGTGGTTATGGTCCCCGTTGTGCTCACCGAGCTGCTAAGCGACCCGAAGCTCCCTACAGGCGTCGCCGAAACGCTCTCAGAAGTGCCTTTGATCAAGGTCGGATCTGGCTATTGGCAACGAGCAGGAGAGTTGCGAGCGAAAGTGCTGGCGAAGCGTCGCAAGGCGCGCCTCGGCGATGCGCTGATTGCCCAAAGCTGCATCGACGGAAGCGTTCCACTGCTCACGCGAGACCGGGACTTCCGAGTGTTCGCCGAAGCTGCGCGGCTAGACCTGATACTTGGGTCGTGAGTGGACTGACCGAGCCCCATCCTTTGACAGGGGCCAGCACGTCGGTATCGTGAAGTGCTTTCGCGTTTTCTGTAAGAGGTTTCGCGGTTCGAGTGCAGGATTGGGTGAGGCCAGAGAAAGGGAAAATGCCTCACAATTCCTATGAGCGGCTCGAGATGGGGCGTTTCGATTTTCGATCATTTCGGCTATCAACCGAAGGGCTGGCACGGGTATCATACCTCTCACAAGCAACTCATAAACGCCCACGACACGGCTTCCGGGCCACGTCCTAGTCTTCAATGAAGTCCTTTGTCATACAGTGCTTAGTTGGGGAAACTCCATCCAGGCTACGTCTCCGGCACAACCGTTCACATGGACTTCAATTTCTCTTCGACATACAGCGAGAGCTCAATCATGCGCTCCACGACTTGTTCGACCGGTAGGCCCGCAAAGTTCTTGAGCACTAACTCCTTGACATAGAGCCGCACAAGATAACGCAGCTGGAGCGCGCGACTGCGGGTGGCGAAAACAAAATCGCGATGACCGCTATTCACAACGATCAGGTTGCGCGCAGCATCGAATCGCGAACGCCACAGTTCTCCGCCAGCACGTTCAAACGTGTAGCCCGGCAAGCCGCGCGCATTGACGACAGCTGGGCCGATGGCCGCTTCAAGGCTGTCGGTGACGGTGATAAGCGCTTCGGCACTAGAGCGCAAGTCGCGCTGTGAAACGGCGAGGGATAAACGCACGAGAACTGGTGACGAGGGAGCCTCGAAGCTCACTTCTTGATCGGACGTGGACGATAGAGTGCCACCTCCTTCGGCGATCTCCCAGGCAAATGTCAAGTCCTGCTCAACCCGCCGGCGCGAACGATCCCGGGGCAGCGCGCGAAGACGCCGGCTTTGGCTCACTGACAAGGTGCTTGCAGCTGGTGAAATCACGACGGTGTGCAAAGGCCCAGCATGGTCGAAGAATTGGCGCTGGGTAGATTCGCATCCACTTGGTTCCGAAACGCCCCCATTGTCCTCTGCACTTGGGCCCTCTCCGCCTCGCACCGGTGGCACTCCGGCCCCGACTGCTTGCGACGAGCGTGACTGGATGTCAAACCAGTCGTATTCCTCGCGCGGCAAGACCAGCATGGCCTCGCGAAACGCACGTTGGATAGCCCGTAGGGATTCCCTGTTTGCCTGTTCTTGCTCGGCCCGGCGCTGCGCGTCGATGAGTCCATTAAGGTGCGCTTCGAGAGGTACCACACCTTCCACGAAGGCCCCATAGCGTTCATCGTGCACGATCCCGGAACGCGTGCTGGGTGTGAGGTTAAGGTAGGGCACGTCGATCAGGCCCTGCAAGTAACGAGAACTCCACGGCGGGCGCTCCAAACCAGGCAGCGTTCCGATATTAGCGATCACCCGCGTGCCATCTCGCGTCAGGGCGACCCAGGAGTCCTCGGCCGGTTCGGAGAGATACAGTTCTGCATAGGCCTCGCCGAATGGCGACCGAATCATCGGCAGTTGGTGGAGTAAGCGGCCTTCGAACTGTCGCGGCTCAACCTGGTACTGCTTGCGCGCAAGTTTATCGATCACCGTTACCCGAACCTGCGTATTACGAATACGGTCGCGCAGCTCTGAGGCCAGATACCACTGGATTTTCTCGCCGCTTAATCCGCGGATGCCCTCGAGCAAGGGCCTGATCTTGAGTTCAGTTCCCCGCTCAGCAAAGAGCACCCGTCGAAGTTTCACGGTGTAGCGCGGATCCCCTTTGCGCATAACCATCTGATAGACCCGCTGATCGGCACCGGAAGAAGTCATCGTTAGCGTGTCGCCCACGGTCCAGAAGCTCAAGAGACCGATACCGAATTCCCCTTGTAAGCCGCCTCCGGCGCCGTCTGATTTCAAGCGTCGCTTGATCGAGTCGCATATATGAGTTGCGACGTACTTGAAGTCAGGCAGCCCGCTCAGATCGCGAGGGACGCCGTCGCCGTCGTCCTTGACCGTTAGATAGTGCTCGCCTTGCTCGCGGCCGCGCGTGATAGTAATGTTCTTGGCACGCGCATCGATGCTGTTTTCGACAAACTCCGCGATGGCCTTGAGTGGATTGCTTTGCGAGAGTGCGATGATACGGATAGCATTCCAATCATCGCCGATCCGCAATTTTCCTTTCTCTGATTCCTTCGACTTGGCTGCGTTCGCATTGGCCACGGTGACAACGAACTCCTCATGTCGAGTGTAAGGCAGGGGGAACCGATCCCAGCCTGCCAACAGCCAGCTACTATATCGAGGTCTCTAGCTGTCGGGCAAGGTTGGCTCAGCAGCGGGCACGTAAACGTCTTCTCGACCGCGAAACGGGCTTCGAAAAAGAGCAACTTTTTTCTCTGGGGTCAAACCCTCACTTGCGCGATTGTTAAGAGTCTCTACTACGTTGACTTCTGGCGGAGAGCCTCTTTCGACCGCCGAATCCGGGATCCCGAGCATTGCTCGGAGGCGCGCATTCTCCTCCCGAAGGCGGTCAGTTTCTTTTCGGGCGGATTTCAGTTGATCCTCAGGACTGTTTTTATCCAGCATTAATTTGGCACCTAGCTCCGCGGGTTCGACCAGGTAGTCAAGGTTGTTAAGGGTTGACAACGCAATATTGCTGGCAATATCCTACTGTTGCATGGGGGCGTGTGTCTTAGACACGGATGTACTGGTGGCGGCCTTCCGTAGCGATGCTGGCGCATCGCGCCAAGTGCTGGAGGCGGCGCGGGCTCACAGATTCGAATTGCTTTTGTGTGTGCCCTTGATGCTGGAATACGAATCGGTTCTGACTCGCCCAGAACACCTTGCTGCCTGCCGAGCGAGCAGAGTAGATGTATCTGCTGTGCTCGACGAACTGGCCTTGGTCGGGAAGAGAGTCAAATTAATGATTCGCACACGGCCGATGCTACCAGATCCGAACGACGAGATGGTTCTGGAAACGGCCATCAATGGACGCGCCGATGCCATCGTCACTTTCAACGAGCGGGATTTTAGACTTGTGGCAGCACGTTTTCGATGCTCGGTGCTTCGGCCCGGGGAAATCGTTCGAGGACTAGTAGAGGAAGCCGAGTAATTGCAAGAGAAGGAGCGAATTCATGAGACGAAGCAATTTTGCGCTGCGTGTACCGCCCACGTTGTTGGCCGAAGCGCGCAAGGCCGCCGAATCGGAAGGCGTGGCTCTCAACCAACTGATCACTCTTGCACTCGCGGAAAAAGTTTCCGCTATGCGCACGGAAGAGTACTTTGAGGAACGCGCACGACGCGCCGATCCGGCAAGGGTCAACCGGATTCTAGCTCGCGTGGGCAAGGGAAATCCTCCTGTCGAAGGCGATGAACTCCCGTTGGAGTTTCCTGCTACGAAGGTAAGGAAAAAGAAGTAAAAGGAGACATCAAGTATCTTCGACGCTCGGCCTGAAGCCCACCGTCAAAGCCTCGCGATAAATATGGGGCTGGCTCCCGGATAGGATTCGATTCTTAGCTCAGTCACTTTCTTTCCGTGGGTTCATGAGTCTACTAGTTTGGAACAAGTTCGGCGCATTTCAGGGAGAAGATTGGCTCCCCGATTACCCTAAGCGAAGGTTGGACAACGACTTATGGATTTGAAAGCGAACCTGTTAACCGAAGGGTTGCTAGTTCGAATCTAGCCCGGGTAGCCAATCTTCCTTTTTAATTTCAATTCCTTACGCTTATGTTGATGACAACTCACTTTGGGTGCAATTGGGTGCAACTTCGATCTTGACACCAAATTTCAAATTCGACGCTCTCGTAAACAACGCGAAACACAATGTTTAGAATTCGCCACACTCGAATGGTCAACTTACAGACTGTGGGCCAGTATTCGCAGAAGAGCAACCTTAACTTTCTCAATCATTTGGACAACGGCAAAGCATTCGGCAGGCTACCGAATAGTTTCAAAAAACATTTCTGGCTGAAGAGCCTTTGGCCTCTGAGCACATGACTGAGAATCTAGTTTCCTAAGAATCAGGAGACCCAGCGACGTTGCGAAGGATCTCTTCGCCGCGAATCGGGCGAATCTCAAACTTCCCACAACGCGAGTTTGGTCCCGGCATTTCTTCCGGTTTGCCCGCCATCCGCAATGAACGGCAACCGCATAACGGAATTGAGGGGTCCCGCCTTACCCTTCCCGACGCAGAGGATAATGGCAGGCCCCTCGCGGTCCGTCCGACTGCTGCGTCTCATCTAATTGTGGTTGCAGTTGCAGTCTTGTCGAGGCCCTTCACAGCGGGCTCTGCTGCCGCAGTTCGAGGCGTGAGAAGCGCAAGCACAGCCGCTACAACGAGGAGCGCCGGGACGTCACCCCAAAGGTGTCCCATGTGCTCCGGGTTTGCCAGAGCTTGTGCTGCCATGATTCCGGCGTGCACAACGCTGGACCACACCGTGAACCAGATAAGACTCAAGTTTGCGAGCGGGTTGCGGCTCGCGATCAACAGAAAGACACCCAATGTCGCATAGACACCCAAAATCATCTGCAGGTAGTGCGGCAAGTCCGATGGTCCCGAGTGCCACAACCAGCCGGACGGCCAGATCATGATCAGGCTGTAGATCCCGACGATAAAGATTACACCCACCGCCATCAGCGCCACTCGCGAGTACTTGACACGATTGGCTTCAATCATCGTTTCCTCCCCGAAGGCTATGGAATAGAATTACAGCCTCGTTGCCATGATCTGATTCGGCAGATGGCGCTTTGATTTTGATTGTGAGTCTTGTTTTCTTGTCTGGGAATCCGTGACAGGAACATAGCTTTGCCGGGAGTCCGATCGAGTTCGCTACAGTCTTGTGCTGCTCTGGTGGGGTAGGGATGCACTTTCGGAAGTGCTGAGGGCCGTAAAGCTGGATAGCGCGTTCTTTTATAACGGGGGAGTTTTCCGTCCCGTGCAGTTTTCGTTCGCCCAATTCGTGCAAGTTGGCGCCCTACATCATTCAATCCTCCGGACACATGATTGTTTACCACTTGCTGATCGCAGGCAATGCCTATGGCCGGCTATCCTAATGGCCGTGAGCAGGACATCCTCCGTCGAACATGAGTGGCATACATTGCTCATCGTTTTGCACTGCGGCGAATTTTCGTTGATACTTGGCGGACGGGCTTGCTGCGGGCTAATTTCGCTTGGTTGCGAAATCGGGCCGGCGGAAGACCAAACTCACGTTTGAAGGCGCGGTTAAAGGCGGGTTCGGACTCATAGCCAACTTCAGCAGCGATTTGCGCAACGCTACTGCTCGTGGACTTGAGCATTTGTGCGCCGAGCTGAAGCCGCCAGCGGGTCAGGTAGGCAATGGGCGTCTCCGACAGATAACGCCGGAACCGCTCGGCCAGTACGGAACGCGAGATTCCTACAGCGTTCGCGAGCGCCGCAATCGTCCAAGGATGCCCTGGCTGGCGATGCATCAAGGCTAGGGCTCTCCCAACTTCCGGGTCACGGACGCCAGCCAACCACCCAGTTTGTTCCGGCGGAAGCAGCGCGATATAACGTCGCAAAGCTTCAACGAACAGCACTTCTGACAATTTGGCGATCACGGCCTCGCCGCCGGGCCTGGATGCATCCGCGTTACCCACCGAATAGCGGATAGAGTCTTCCAGCCATTGGCCCGAGGCGTCGTTGCGGATATTGATCTTCAGAACGGGTGGCAGCCCGCCAAGGAAGACCCGGCTAAGTTGCGGCTCGCAAGCCATGTAGCCGCAAATGAACTTGGTGATTTCCCCGCCTCCGCCCATGCGCGAGATTTTGAGGCCTTGGAGCGAAATTCGTTCCAACTCTTGCGCCATGTCCACCGCCTTGACGCCCGAACCGTTTCCCATGAAGTGGGGGTCGCCATGCGGAAAAATTATGATGTCTCCTGCGTTTAGAGGAACTGGCCGGCCCTCGCCCTCAATATGCGCGTAGCCGCGGCCCTCGGTCAGCAGGTGAAAGATGATCACGTGCCCGGAATCCGGCGAGAGATAGGGAGCTACCGCGCGCGAGGCTGGCGAACGAAAACACCAAGGCGCTGAAAACTCGCCGTTGTAAAACAAGGCTCCATCGAGTCTGACGGTCTTCAGAACTTCTGACAAAACATCCATTCGGCTCCAAACTGCGGCGATCGAGTTTCGGCAAACTGGTCCGGACGCTGGGTCAAGTAAACCACATACTACTCGCGTCCCGGCAAGAGAACCAGACGCTTGGATAAGTATCCCTTCAGCATCCTGTCGCATAGTGACTGGGTCGACACAACACAGCAACTAATCGGTGATCGACCGCAATGCAAAAATAAAGGAGACCAAACGATGCACGCCACTGCGATCTCATCCGAATTTGTAAATCTGAAAGTTCGCCTCAAGAAAACCTGGATGGCTGGCGACTACGATCGGTTCTCGCGGTACATGGAGAACGGTGCGCGGGATTTCTACGAACGCCTGGACACCGCTCCTGGAGCCCAGTTCCTGGACGTCGCCTGTGGCTCAGGGCAACTGGCTCTGATTGCCGCGCGGGAAGGTCTGGAGGTTACCGGCGTGGACATCGCTCGCAATCTGGTAGAGCGCGCACGGGAGCGGGCGCAAGCCGAAGGTCTCCCGGCTCGCTTCGAAGAAGCCGACGCCGAGGCACTCCCTTTTGAGGACGCGAGCTTCGATATCGTGGCCAGCTTGGTCGGAGCGATGTTCGCGCCGCGGCCGGACCTTGTCGCTCAGGAACTCCTGCGAGTGTGCAGCCCGGGAGGGACTATTGCCATGGTCAATTGGACCCCACAGGGATTCATCGGCCAAATGTTCAAGGCAGTATCGAAATTCGTTGCGCCGTCCGGGATGCCTGCGCCGGTGCTGTGGGGCGACGAAGCCACAGTTCGTGAACGACTCAACGAAGGTCTTTCGGATCTATCCTTGGTCCGGCGTCATTACACGTTCAGCTATCCCTTTCCTCCCGCGGAGGTGGTGGAGTTCTTCCGCCTCTACTATGGACCCACCTATCAGGCGTTTGCTTCCCTCGATGCCACCGACGGTGAGAGTCTTCGCCGGGAACTCGAAGCGCTATGGACCTCTCACAATCGAGCGGGGGCTGGTAGCACCACGGTCTTCGCTGAATATCTGGAAGTGATCGGAATTCGATCTTAAAGGAAGTTTCAGGCGTTTATGGAGGAGGTCTAATGAACAAACCACGTGATCTAATCAAACGCTTGGAGAAGAACCCCCAATTGCCCAAGGGTGATGGCGAAATCCTTTCCGTGTACGGCATCGAGTCTTGCCCGTTCGTCTCGGGCGATACCCTGTGTAGCCGGCACGTTCTGGCTTCATCGTTCGGTCCGGCCTACACCGCCATTTGGCATCGCGATCCGGACGGCGATTGGCACTTCTATCAGGATGTTCCGCCTCGGCAAGGCTGTGCGCGCTTCTTCGGCAAAGCGCTTGCAGACATCACTGTGCTGCCGATCGAGACCCAGTGGAACGGATCACGGCGCCTGCGCATCGTTGCGCCGGGCCGGATTGAGTGGCAGCTGGATCTCAGTTCCACGCTCGCTACCCGTGCGATGAACCTGATGGGAAGCTTGATGCCCGACACGCTTTGGAAGAACCCAACTGTCCTGGCCGCAATGGCGCCTGTCGCTGGCGCTGCTTTGGGGGCGGGTAAGCTGCGGTTGACCGGCCGGGCGCCGAACGGCCAAAGATTCATCGCAAACCCTCTGTCGACTTGGACAGTGCCCAGCGCCAAGGCCACCATCGACGGGCGCAACCTTGGTGCGGTTGCGCCTCTGCGGGAGCAGCCCAAGCTGGGCGATTTTTGGATACCGCGCACGGGGCTGTTCGCCATCGGGCGTGCGTTCTTCGATGCCTTCGACCCGGAGATTCATTCTGCAGCAACAAGTCGAACCGAGTCCGCTGCACCTGAATCATCAACAAAGTTCGCTGCCGCCTAGTAATTGCGGCGACACAGCGGAAGCAGCGATTCGCTGGTCGACCAAGATCGAAAAAATATGAGGAGAAAAAGCATGTCACCACAAACCACGGCTACTCACAAAATGAAGGGCTCCGTAGGTCGTCGCGCGGAATTACTGGCGGATCGCATCGAGGAAGGCGCCGCCGGCTTGGCTGCCTTTGCAGAAGGGCTCTCGGAATCGGAGTGGCGTACAGCGGTGTCGGGATCGGACCGTGGTCCTGTCAGCGTCATCGTGCACCATGTTGCCAGTGTCTATCCTATTGAGATTGCTCTCGCGCGAGCAATCGCCAGTGGCAAAGCGGTCACAGACGTCACGTGGGAAGTTGTCGCGGAGTTAAACGGAAAACATGCCCAGGAAAATGCCGAGGTGAGCAAAGCTGTCGCGGTCGAACTCTTGCGCCGGAATAGTCGTGAGGCGGCCGCTGCAGTTCGCGCATTCACGGATGACCAGTTGGATCAGGCGGCGCCTTTCTCCCTGAGCTTCGGCGCGCCAGTCACCGCGCAATTCGTCATTGAGGACCACGCACTACGGCACAGCTGGCACCACTTGGCGCGTATCCGCAAGGCGTTGGGGCGATGACCTCGGCAAACCGGCGGTGCTTGAGATTGATGGGTGTGCTGGCACACCCGGATGACGAATCCCTCGGTATCGGTGGAACGCTGGCGAGGTATGCCGGCGAGGGGGTCGAAACCTACCTTGTGACCGCCACGCGCGGCGAGCGTGGCCGATTCGGCGAAAGCGGAGAAAAGCCGCCGCCTGACGTCGTCGGTCGTGTGCGCGAGGCCGAGCTGCGCGAAGCAGCGAGGGTCTTAGGCGTGCGCCAGGTCCATTTCCTTGACTATTACGACGGCAACCTGGATCAAGTGAACGTCACTGAGGCGGTGGCAAGAATTGCTGAGCACCTCCGTCGAGTGAAGCCACACGTCGTCATTACGTTTGGTCCCGAAGGCGCCTACGGCCATCCCGACCACATCGCCATTTCGCAGCTCGCGACCGCCGCGGTTGTCGCCGCCGCCGGGGAAAATGGGTCGAGCCAACCCCATCGCGTGTCGAAGCTGTATTACATCGAGTGGAGCCAGCAGAAATGGGAGGCCTATCAAACAGCGCTGCGGGGTCTGACTTCCAAAGTGGATGGTATCGAGCGAAAGTCGTCGCCCTGGCCAGACTGGGCTCTTACGACAGTCATGGACACCAGTCCGTTCTGGCCCACCGTCTGGAGAGCCGTGTCGTGTCACAAGACACAGATGAGCATCTACAAGAACCTCGAACACTTACCCGACGAGAACCACAAGGCGATCTGGGGAACACAGGAGTTTTATCGCACGTTCAGTCTCGTGAATGGCGGTCGCGCGCGTGAATCCGATCTCTTCGAAGGACTGCGCTGCTAGGATTCGTCGTCAGGCGGATCGGGGGAATACCTCGTGATGAACACAAAGCTCGATACCTTAAAGAACCGGACGGCGCCGATCGAAATGGCCCCGGACGACTTTCGTGCGCTTGGACATCAACTCGTCGATTTGTTGGCCGACTGGCTGGCGACGATGCCGCATGGGCTGGTAACTAGAGACGAGTCGGTTGCAGATATCCGGCGCGTGCTCAACAGCGAGCGCGGACTTCCCGACGCCGGCGAGGGAGCGGCACAAGTGCTCAAAGAAGCCGCCAACCTGCTGTTCGAGCACTCGCTGTTCAACGGCCATCCGCGCTTTTTTGGTTACATCACGTCGAGTCCGGCCCCTCTCGGAGCGCTTGGCGATTTTCTAGCGGCGATGATCAACCAGAATGTGGGCGCATTCCGGCTCTCTCCGCTCGCGACCGAAATAGAAGCGCAGACCGTTCGGTGGATTGCTGAGCTCATCGGATATCCGACCGCCTGCGGCGGTCTCCTTGTGAGCGGCGGCAACATGGCAAACTTTGTGTGCTTCCTCGCGGCCCGCGCTGCGAAAGCCGCGTGGGACGTGCGAACGAAGGGTCTTGTGGAGCAACCGCGGCTGCTGGCGTATGCCTCAACCGAGACGCACACATGGCTTCAGAAAGCGGCCGACATGTTTGGACTTGGCTCCGATGCCATTCGCTGGATTCCCGTCGATGCCGGGCAGCGGATGAATCCCGGCGCGCTTGAGTCCCAGATCGATCGTGATCTTGCCCGCGGCGATCTTCCCTTCCTCGTCGTCGGCACCGCCGGCTCGGTCAGCACGGGCGCGGTGGATCCACTGCGGGAAATCGCGGCAATTTGCCGCGCGCGCAGGCTGTGGTTTCACGTAGACGGAGCGTATGGAGCGTTAGCGGCTCTGGTACCTGGCGCTCCGGAGGGTCTGCGGGCGCTGAACGAAGCAGATTCGGTGGCGGTCGATCCGCACAAATGGCTCTACGCTCCGCTGGAAGCCGGGTGTGTGCTCGTGCGACAGCCCGGCGATCTGCTTCGAGCGTTTTCTTATCATCCTGCCTACTATCACTTCGACGAAACAGCCATTAACTATTTCGATCAAGGCCCGCAGAATTCGCGGGGTTTCCGCGCACTCAAGGTGTGGCTTGCGCTTCGGCAGGTCGGCCGCACCGGTGCGATTGGCATGATCGCCGACGACATACGTTTGTCGCAGCATCTCGACGCGCTCATCCGCCGTCACTCTGAGTTCGAGGCGTTCACGCAGCAGTTGAGCATCACGACATTTCGATATGTACCGTCGGAGCTGAAGCCGCAGATTGGTTCACCCGCCGTCGAGAAGCGCATCGATGAAATCAACCAGGCGCTGCTAACTCGCGTTGAGAAAAGTGGTGAAGCATTCCTGTCCAACGCCGTCGTCAATGGAAAATTCGCGCTGCGAGCCTGCATCGTGAACTTCCGCACCTCGCTTGTCGACATCGAAGCACTTCCGCCGTTGCTCTCGCGCCTCGGCGAGGATATCTGCCGCGAGTCTGTATTGGGGGCGGGCATAAACCCGACTCATCGTACGTAGGCCCGCTCTCTCTTGTCGCACTGAGGGCATTTCGCCTTTAGCCCGGCTAATCCGCTGTGCCATCGTTACCTCTGGCACTAGAAACGCGCTGGCAATCTCAGCGGCCGTGAGACCGCCGACCTGCCAAAATTCAAAAGGCTACATCAGCAGAGTGACCGCGCTGGTCACGACGAGCGCTGCACCCCATACCAGGCTGAGATTGAGCCAGGCCTTGCGAAGAATCGCGAGACCAAACTTGCTATAGACCACCCACGCGATGATCCCGGTGACAGCAAGATAGGCTGGATCCGGCATCAAGGTCATATCGATGATTCTCCTTTAGCAAAGTGTCCGCCGAAGGATTTGCCTCGACGGGTGCTTGAGGCATGGTAATGCGGCCAAGAGCTATCAAAAAAGCGTGCTACTGCGCCTGTGGTGCCGACTAGTAGATCGCGACGATTGATTCGTCGCAAGAGTCGTGCTGAACTGCGATTGGCCGCCAGAGCGCCGCAGAAACACAACCATGATTTGTGCAACCTTGAGTGCAACCGGTCTGCCTAGATCTTCTTCCACTAACGCAAATGCCAGATCGATACCGGCCGTGACTCCAGCCGATGTGTAACAGTTGCCGTCTCGGACATAGATGGGGTCCCGGTCGACGGTGACTAACGGGTAGTCTCGCGCGAGCTCGTCGCACCAGTTCCAGTGCGTGGTCGCGCGCCGGCCATCGAGCAACCCAGCGGCAGCCAGCACGAAAGCGCCCGTACAAACCGAACCGAAGCGTCTGCTCCTTCCGCTGTGTTCTCTAAGCCAGTTCAGAAAATCCTGCTCAAACCTCATCTCTTGACGAAAGTCGAACCCCGCCACCAGCAATGTATCAATCGGCTTCTGGCATTCTCGATACGTCTGATCAGTATTCAGCGGCGTGCCCATGTGACTTAGCACAACGCGTTCCGCTCCCGACGAAATGATGTTGACTTCATAGGCCGGATCTCCGCCATGCAGACGATTCGCGTCGCCGAACACTTCGACAGGACCGAACAGGTCAAGCGTCCTGACTAGTTAGATTTTTGACCTCCTCGGTTGTTAACCGAAGGGTTGCTAGTTCGAATCTAGCCCGAGGAGCCAAACCTCTTTGATCTCAAGCAATTACGGAGTCTGGGTAGAGCATTCGGCTTTTGACCGATTGCTCGTCCGCGCGCGTCGCGATGGCCTTGCACGACGGCTTGAGCCACAAATTCTTGCTTGCGATTATTTATAGTTGGAGCGCTGTCATAAAAACATAATAGTTTCGAGCAACGACTTTAGATCAGATTTGCCTCACAGTAGCAGGCAGAAAAGCCAGCTTCAGTTTCGGCTGGAATGAGCGGCGGCAAGATCACTCGGGTGTCACACAGGGAACCACTTGGCGGCTGTGGCGACGGTAAACTTGAAAATCTTGGTCGGTCGTGAGGATGATGGGATCGGCAAATGTTTCGGTCATGCGAACGAGGCAAGCATCGGCGAAGCCCATGGGAACGTTGGAATACTTCTCCATCAGCTTCACGACTGGCTCCAGGTTCTCTGTAAGTGTGAAGGCGACCAGCAGAGCGCCGCGGCGAAGTAGTTCGCCGAGATTGGGGGTACCAAGCTCGCCGAGAAGGTGGAAAGCCTCGGACAGAACGGCTTCGCACGTGGACCAAGGCGGAGGTAGTTCGGAGGCTTGCGTCACGGCCCATTGGTGGTGAGCGTCGCGACTGCTAAGCAACGCTATAACAAATCCAGCGTCAACGAGGATGTTTCTGGCCATAACCCGTGGCGTGCAGATATCCCTTCTTCCGCGCAGTTAGGTCGGTCGGTAGCCCATCCACCGATCCGATAAGGTCCGCGATAGCAGTGAGCGAGGCAGTGCGGCGCCGCTGGCGGGGCGCACGCTCGAGCCGTTCGCGAACTACATCCGACTTCGAGATCTTCCGTCCGCGCGATTCCGCCTCAATGTCTGCCACCAGTGGCTCGGGCAAGCGTACGGTGAGGCTCTTCATGAAGTAATTGTATTACATCTCCGGCATGTGTGCAAGACAGGCCAAGGTAAAAGCAAAGCCAGGCGACAAGTCAGAACGAATAGGCATGCTCACTTCAGCCGATAAAGACACACTTTTAGTGTGTAGCTTTCAACCTGGATGAGAATGCCAGAATGACGCCGTGAGGACTCTCATTCAGCGAGAAATACTCACCAGCGGTCCCTCGGGGGTTCCCTGCGGGTCAGCCCGCTGGTCGCGATCACTCTTCTGCAAAATGCCGAAAACATCCTAGTACTGAGCGCATTTCCCTTTTAGAAATCGCTACCAAAGCGGTGAAGAATCTGGTGCCGGACTGTCTTTGGTCTGTTGGCGCGGCGCAATATTGATGATCAGATCCTCGAGGTGGACCATGGGGATGTGTTTAACGGGCCGCAAGAGGCCCAGGATGCTGGCGGTGCAAGAAAGTCTCTTTAGCTGGATGAGGGGCGGAATGTCTCTGCGACCGTGGTTGACGAAGAGTCGGGCCTTCGCCAGTGACCTCGATTCCAGGCGACATGCGAAGATGAGTAGCGTTGAGTTCCACCTCACTGCGGAAGCGCTCGGCAAGAGCTTGAACTACGGACTGGCGGAAGCGCTCTTCGCTGCCGTGCTTGCGAAAGGTAAGCAAACCCACGGCCGGGAGCAGAAGGACTGCGAGAATTCCCGGAATGATGAGCCACCACTTGTGGCGAGTAAAACCGGTTTGCGGCCTCGCAAGAGCCTCGCAGAGAAAAGGCGCCCGCGCTGCAGGGAAAAGGATAGCGTGGATGGGGCGCGACAGACAGAGGCAGCGCTTACGCGCCACCGAAGTTGGGGGTCAGCAAATCCACAAACGCGTGGCTCCGGAGTCTTGGCTACGGGATAGGCCGGCGGCCCTGAATGACGCGGACCAAGATGACGATGATGGCCAGCACCAGCAGGATGTGGATGAATCCACCCAAAGTGTACGAGGTCACGAGGCCCAGCAGCCACAGGATCAAAAGGACGATACCAAGTGTCATAAGCAGGTCCATGGTTTTTTCCTTTCCCGGCCATAAATGACAACCATTTTTCTGGAGCAATGGTTGAGTGCCATCCTTTGAAGCGAAGAAAGAATATTGGCCGTGACAGGAACTTGGTATCGAGCGAACTGTGTAGTTCGCGCGTTGTGACAATGTAGGTTCAGTGAATGAGCTTAGAAGGTTCCCTGAACTGTGCAGTGGGTGAGCGGAAGCGGCTGGAGCATTTCCGCAAAATTTTACTGCGTTGGATCTTCTTGAATTGATGATGCCGAAGGCAGAGAACTGACCTCCGTCATCTGCAACGCTTCGATCTCTTCCCGGAGAGTTTCTTGGGACTTGCCGCTTCTTGTTCCGGAGGCGTGGCCCCTGCTGGTTGAATAAAAGGCCAGGAGTTGGGCCCTCAGATCGGGGTCAACGCCCTGCATGTGTCGCTTGAAGAGCCGGCCGAGCAGATCTGCACAGGCCGCATCATTGAGCTTGTATTTGCCGCGAGCGGTAACCTCGCCTACGTCGAAATTATCATTGGGAAGTTCAAGGCGCCCATCGCGCAGTCCTGTCAGGAGCAAACGATACCGATCGACAGTGACGTTTAAGCTGTTTTCAAAGAGTTTTTCGGCCTCAGGAGTGGGCGTCCGAAAAGTGATGATTTTGAGAGGCCCAATCTTGGGAAGAACTCGAATCAAGAACGCAAGGGCCTTCTCGCCTATGGTTGGCCGTCTATAATCCTTGCCCCATGCCTTTTCATAGCTAGCGCGAGAGAGATTGTAGAGGAACTTGTTGCGCGTGGTTCCTGGCAAGTCCTGCTCAATGTCTTTTTGTTTCAGATCCCAAGCAACGCGGGTGGCCTTTGGGATTAAGGTGCCAATGCTGTACCGATACGAACTTGCGGCCCGCCCTTCATCCTGAAAAAGCGACTTGAGATCAATTCCGTATGTTTCCCGGAAGGTTCTTTCAAGGAGAGGGAGCGAGACCTCAAAACCGATGAAGTTGTGATAATCCTGCGGGGCGTAACGTCCCTTAGCCACTTGCAGAACGTCAAATCCAAATTCAGTTTTTATATGAGCAGCAGGATCGTCTTCATACGTAACTGCGTTTCCGAATTTCCTCTGTAATTTTGGATAGAGAAGAGGGACAGCGATGTTCGTGGCCAGACGATGGCCATTATTATCGGAAGCATAGTGGGCCAAAGCGCCGAGGGCAAACGCATATTCATTCAGATTCGAGGAATTCCGGAGAAGCAAGAGAATGAAATCTCCGCTGCGAAAGTAATGAGTCAATTCGCTGAACAACTTGTTGCCGCCCGGATAATAGCCCATGTCCTGAATGATCGCGCCGCCATAGGCGAAAGCGTGAGCTCTCAACAGGTCGTCGGGAGTGGAATCGGGGAAGCGCTTCAGCAGCAGTGGGCGAATGTTACTGTCCCAGGCGACATCAATGATGGCCTCGTGGGTCAGGACCGAATAGGCGCTCGAAGGTGCAGGGCAAACAGTCAGCACGCAGAGGAGAGTGGCGAGCGCGCGATGGAAAGGCCTTTTCATCTATGGAAGTCTTCGTTGAGTGGAAACCCGCTTCGCAGAAGCTGAAAGAGAACGTGAAACTCGGAGCGGGATTCCGGTCCGCCCCAGGTTTCGGATGGAGTCACCTCAGCGTAAGCAGAAGCGTCGGCGTTGTGTTTAGCGGCCTGCGCCGAGTGTCTTGTGCGCCTCACGATTCGCGTTTGAGTCGCTCAGACTGCGGGTGAATTCATCAATCTGTTTTTCAGCCTGATCCTTGGCCATGCCGTAGCGTTCCTGGAGCTTGCCAACCAGTTGATCGCGCTTGCCACTGATAGTGGTCAGATCGTCATCCGTCAGCTTGCCCCATTTCACTTTCAGTTTTCCGGAGTACTGCTTCCACTTCCCTTCAACTTGATCCCAGTTCATGAATGCCTCCTTGGTTTTGTCAGCCTACCTTGTCACCAGGAATTGCGGTGGCGGAGTGTCCGACAGTCAATCCCATGAAAACGCAAGACGAGGATGAGCGGTATACAGCGATCCCTTGGGAAAGCTGAGGGAAGAGCCTGAGTGCTACGAGGGTACGAAGTGGCCTGCAGGGATTCGTGACGCCGATTACAGCTGTTTGTGGATGGTGAGAACAGAGAACGCGAAGTATATTGCACATCGTGGCGCAGCTTTGACGCAGAGCCACGATGCCGGCCCCGAAGTCGAATTCTGAAGGGAATGGAGAAACCAGATGTTACGAATGGCACTCGCGTTTTTTATCGTTGCATTGTTCGCAGCAGCGCTCGCATTTTCGGGAATTGCTGTGGCGACAGCAGGGATCGCCAAGAGTTTCTTCTTCGTTTTCATGCTGCTCTTCCTGGTGAATCTCGCCGGCCATTTATTCCGGCGCGTGTGAAACGGGGGAGTCAATGAAGGAATTGGCTGAACGGGTCAAAGCCGGTTCACGAATGAAAAGGAGATTCAGAAATGAGTGGAAAGTCATTTCTCGGAATTGCCCTGTTGGTTCTTGGGGTCCTCGCCCTTGCATATCAGGGATTCAGCTACACCGTGCCGAAGAAGGCCGTAGACATCGGCCCGCTGCAAGTAACGAAGGAAGAACGGCATACCGTTCCGCTTCCGCCCATTTTGGGGGCTCTTGCCCTGATTGGCGGGATTGCGGTTCTGCTAATGGATCGACGCGACCGGTAGGGGTTGCGAAAATTTCCGGAGAAATAGAAAGGAAAGGGAGGATAAATATGATTCGTTGGAAAACTGCGTGGATAGGACTGACGGCGTTGGCGCCGGTTGCGTTCGCGCATCCCGCGGCAGATAGTGCCAAGGCGGACACTGACCGTCTGCAAAATGCAGGCACAGTCATTCAGGAGATTCTCGACATACCCGATGACATTCCTCAGGACTTGATGGACAAGGCCCGCTGCGTTGTGGTGCTGCCGTCGGTGCTGAAAGCTGCATTCATCGCCGGAGGAAGCTATGGACGCGGAGTGATGGTTTGCCGCACGGGCAAGAACTTCACCGGTCCGTGGGGCGCGCCGGCGATGTACGCACTGGAGGGGGGTAGCTTCGGCTTCCAAATCGGTGGAGAAGCGACCGATTTCGTGATCCTGGTGATGAACAACCGAGGAGTGGATAGTTTGCTGCATAGCAAAGTGAAGCTGGGTGGTGATGCGTCCATCGCGGCCGGCCCCAAGGGTCGGACAACCTCCGCCGAAACGGATGCATTCTTACGCGCAGAAATGGTGAGCTACTCACGTTCTCGCGGAGTCTTCGCGGGCGTTTCTCTGGAGGGGACGACCCTTCGTCCAGATGAAGATGCCAATCACCGGCTGTATGGCAATGAAGCGTCTGCAGCCAAGATCATAACCGAGCCAAAGTTCGAATCGCCGGCGGCGGGTAAGCTCCTGGTAACGCGTTTACAAAAGGCCAGTTCACAACTGAAACCGTAATCACGATCACGCCTAGGCGAAACTGGGGCGGGGCAGAAATGCCTCGCCTCTTTTTTGGGGGTTACTCCACTGCCCAAAGAGTGATCCACCTCGCGTTTAAAGGGCGCGAGGAGGATCTAGTGTTGCAGGTTTGGATTGGGATGCACACTCGCTTAGTAGTTCGAACCTGCGCTCTTCGCGGATGCGGAGTCAGAAGATTTCACGTCAACAGAGGATTCGCTGGCGGTGGAGATGTCTTCCGCGCCAGTGTGCTCCATGATGTGCTTGGCCTCATCGATCTCTTCGGAAGAGTCGCAGTGCACGGAGAGCAGGATTCCGCCTTTTTGCAAACGGCCTCGTAACTCTTGGCCTCGTATTCGGGAATGCCGAGACCGACGAGAACTCCGGCAAAGCCACCAACTGCCCCGCCAACACCGATACCGGCAAGCGCCGCCATGATTGGGCCGGCTGCGATGAAAGGGCCTAGGCCCGGAATGGCCAGGGCGCCGATGCCAACGAGCCAGCCAAGCGTGCCACCGATAACCGCGCCAGATCCGGCCCCAGCTGTGGCTCCTTCGGGTGCCTTGGTTTCTTTCTGGGTGGCCAATTCCTTCGGGCCCAGATTTTCCGGCAGAAGCACGGAAATATCGGTTCGCGCGAATCCCGCGTCGCGGAACGAGCCGATTGCGTTCTCCACCGAGTTTCGATTTGAATAGATGCCCAACACCGATTTGTTCTTTGCCATGGATACGTCTCCTTTTTCCCTGATTTCGTAAATTATCTGCAAACTGCGATTCGCTCCCGAATTTGCACCGCAACGCGCGGTACTCCTTCGAGTAGCCCTTGCAGCGCGTCTAGAGAATGGGCCACGCTGCCGACAGGGCCAATACACGCATTGCTGGAGCTTTGGGAGAACTGCACTTGCGGCTCGGCTGCGAGAGTTCTCGAAACTATTTGCGGCGGGGGACGAAGAGTGTCCTGAGCGGGGCGTACGCCTTCACAACCCAAAAAGTACGGGCGTCACCCGATGGTCCGTTCGCCCGTGTCTGCTTTTTGTTGCTTCTGCACCAGCCAAAAATAGGAGGAACGATACGATGAAAGGTAATCCATTCGTCAGTACACTTAGTGTCGCCATTGGAGTTGTGGCGCTGAGTTTTGTAGGACCGCAGGCGGTGCAGGCTCGCTCTCTGAGCGCCGGGTTCACCACTGAGCAGGCGCCCGACAGTACAAGCGCAAACAAGCAGGACAACAACCAAAGCGGCATGACCGCGGATCAGCAGAAGGAGACTCCGGCGGATCGTGAACTGGCCCAGAAAATCCGCAAGGCCATTACAGGTGATAAGTCACTCTCCGCCTACGCTCACAACGTCAAGGTGATTGTGCGGGATGGCGTCGTAACCCTGAAGGGGCCCGTGCAGTCCGAGGACGAAAAGCAGAGCGTCGCCGCAAAGGCCGCCGATGTGGCCGGAGCGGACAAAGTACAGAATGAATTGACTGTGAAGTCGTAAGTGCAAACCGGCGGAAGGTCCTTGGATTCCAATTCCGGACTGGAGCCAAGGGTCTCCCGGCCGCGAAAATACAGGGATTCTGGTATTCAAGTCCCATGGGCGCTGAGCTTTACTAACGTTTGCTGATTCCGGGAGACTCTGGTCCTCCAATTGGAGCTAAGATGCAAGGACGAGCCGTTGTTAGCAATGAATCGGGAATCGCATCCGTACATGCTGGGCGGGTTATGAACAAACTTAAAATCTTGGTTGTAGACGACCATGACATAATTCGCCGCGGACTGAAGGATTTGCTTTCCGCGAAAGCGGGCTGGGAAGTCTGTGCCGAGGCCAAGACCGGAAGGGAAGCAGTTACGCTTGCGGAACAACTGAAGCCAGAAATCGTGGTCATGGATATCAGCATGCCGGACTTGAACGGCCTGGAAGCCGCGCGGCGGATCCACAAGACACTTCCAATGACCGGGATATTGATCCTCACGATGCACTTTTCGGATCAACTGGTTCGCGACGTGGTGGATGCCGGCGCCCGCGGGTACATCTTGAAGTCCGATGCGGACCGCGATCTTGTTACAGCAGTCGATTGCATCGCCAATCGAACCACGTTTTTTACTCCCCGAGCTTCAGAAATGCTGCTCGATAATTTCTCCCGGCAAGCGTCCGTGCCCGAGCCGAAACTTCCACAGCGCAATCGCCTGACGGCGCGGGAACGTGAAGTCGTCCAGTTGCTTGCGGAGGGAAAGAGCAGCAAGGAAGTTGCGGTCGTCCTCGGCATAAGCGTAAAGACGGCGGAAACGCATCGTGCCAACATTATGCGCAAACTGGAAATTCATTCCGTGAGCGAACTGGTGCGCTACGCCATCAAGAACCAGATTATCGAGGCATAGACACAGTGGCGAAGATGCACAAATGTCCGAGTGTTGGTGACCTGAAATTCGCGGCCGGTTGTCTCGAAGAGTTTTATTGTCCCCCGGGCAATGGCGTATCCGCCCTCCCGCAACCGCCTCAGGAGACCATAACCCATGCCGAGAGTCCTCATCGTTGACGACCATGCATTCATTCGGCGGGGCGTGCATTCAATTCTGCAATCCTTTCCCGAGTGGGAACTGTGCGGGGAGGCCAGTAATGCGCCTGACGCGATCCGGATGGTTGAGGAGCTCAAACCGGAAGTAGTTCTGATGGACGTAACGATGCCGGGAATGAATGGCATCGATGCAACGCGCATCATCCGCAAGGCTCACGCCCAAGTGAAGATCGTGCTGCTCACCCTGCACGAGTCTTCGGAGATTCTCCGGAGCGGGTTTCTTGCGGGGGCGAATGGGTACCTCTTGAAGGCGGACGCAGAGGAAGAATTGATGAAGGCGCTGCGTGTCGTGATCGGCGATGGCTCTTACATAAGCCCCAAAATCGACCAGATCGTTGTGGCGCAGATCATGAACGAACTCCGCACGGACCGTTAGATCTACGGTCCAAGCTGACGAACCGTCCCGCCCGCCGAGGACGCTTGAATTCATATCGGATGGAAAAGGAGATTTTAAAATGCCGGAAAAACGCACCCTGGAGAGGGCTCGTAGAGACAAAAGAGAAGGTAAATCGCCGCCGACGCAAGCCGGAGAATTTGTTCGAGAAGAGATCGAGCATATCCGCCACGGAGTACATGGTGCGCGATCCACGAAGCAGGCAATAGCGATTGGCTTGTCAAAAGCACGAAGGGCTGGGGTTGCGCTACCTTCATCAGGAAGGAAACGCAGATCTATGGCCAAGCGATCTTCCCGCCACAGACTTGTGGGGAGGCGCGAATTCTCCCGCACACGGGCCCGAGCGTCGCTTCAGGCGCTGCGGGGTGAAGGATCACGTACCGCTTCTAGGAGAGCACTGTCACGATTTGCCAAGGCAAGAGCCAGAAAGCGTGGATCGCAAAACAGACACCGCGCCGCCGTGAAAGCAGCGCGAACGAGGGCGCGTGTTCGGCGTCATCGCGCGTAACGATGCGATTCATTTCGGCAGGAAGAAGACGCGAGATGAAACGACGTTCAGCAGTAAGTGAAAGAACTGGGAGTCACGAACCAGTGGCTCCGTAGTCCAAAGAATAGTATTTAAGACCGGGCAGGCCCTGTTTTTGTCGCAGTGGAGGCAGATTCCTGGATTGTGGTAGACAGGAGACCGCCCAAAAGATAAGTTTCTAGAGCTTCATCCATTTGGAAGGACCCCGTGTCGGCCGCCGACGCTCCTCAACGCCTTCGCGCTACGTTTTTTCCCCTGCCCACTATCCGTTTCGGTTCACTGATTCTTGCGGTCGTCCTCCTGGCGGCCACTGGAGTGATTGGTTACGTCACAGTCCAAAAAATGATGGCGAGCCGCAATCTGGTGCTGCACACTTATTTTGTGCGCGGATTACTGAAAGACCTGAGGTCCGACATCGGCGAGAGTCACGCGAACTTTGACCTTTTCCAACTTTCTCGGAACCCGGATGAGGTGGTGCAATTCGAAGAACAAGTACGGGAAGAACTACAGAACGTCGAAAAGTTGCGCACCCTAACGAGCGATAATCCGCAGCAGCAGGAACGATTGGATCAACTCCGCCTGGCGCTGGTGAAGGACATCAGCCAGCTTCGCGCCTGCCTGCGGGATTCAAGTTGCCGGGACGTGGACTCTGCGAACAATTCAGACTATATGGCGGAGATTTCGGCGCGGCGCAGAAGCATGTCCGCAGTGCTCCGCAACATGGAGAATATTGAAGAGAGTCTGCTTCAGGGCCGACTCAAAACCTGGGACCTTCTGTTTACTCGCATGGTGATCACGTCGGTGGGGTCGTTCAGCCTGGCGCTCATCCTCCTCATCTATAATTTCAATCTTCTCGTACGAGAGATTGAGCGGCGCAAAGAGCAGGAGCTCATCGAGAAGACCAACGCCGAATCTTACCGGATGTTGAGCGCGCGAATCCTGGAGTTGCAGGACGTCGAGCGCCGAAAGATTGCGCGTGAACTGCACGACAGCGTCGGGCAATTCCTGGCGGGATTGAAGCTCAATCTGGGCCGGCTGCAGCGACGAGAATCAGAACCGGCCATTCAGAGCCATCCATTGCTATCAGAGTCGGTAGACTTGACGGACCGGGCCATCGTCGAGGTTCGAACCATCTCTCATTTGCTGCACCCCCCATTGCTGGATGAGTTGGGACTACACTCTGCCGCACGCTGGTACGTGGAAGGCTTCGCGAAGCGCAGCGGCATACAAGTGGAATTACATCTAGCCGAGATTTCAGATCGTTTGCCAAGAGAAATCGAGCTCGCGCTGTTTCGCGTTCTTCAGGAGTCCCTGACAAACGTCCACCGCCATGCGAAAGCAAGCCACGTGGACGTCCAGATTCGCTGCACGGACGACGAGGTTATCCTGGTAGTTGTTGACGATGGCAAGGGCATCAAGCGGGACAGTCTCTTGCGATTTCGTGCGGGCGAAGCCGGCGGCATTGGCCTGGCGGGAATGCGGGAACGGCTGGCAGAGCTGGGCGGAATGTTGGAGGTGGAGAGCGGTGCGGAGGGCACCCGGATTTGCGCGACTTTGCCTACGAAAGCGTGTGATCCTGCGGATCCACCCGCTGAGAATATTTCGACTCCGCCCAATTGAGAAGGTGCACTTTCCGTGAGACGTAGCCAGTTGGGTGCCTACTTTCTATTTTAAATTATCGGTAGAGAAGCCAAGCGGGCTTTAATCTATGCGGTAATGACCCGCCCATTTCTGCTGTTGTAGATGAAATAATCTCCCGGCGAGACAGCTGCCATCTGACTCAATTGTCGCTTAGCCTCTTCCAGATTCTCCACCGCTTTGATCCAGATCGGTTGGCCATCAGATAGTCTTTGGAAAATGTCGAACTTCGCACTCATCGTTGCTACCTCCGCGATGAAATGAATTTCACGGATGGTAGGGCAAAGTGAAGACCATCTTCTCGGGAAATCTCTAATTTACCTGAATTCAATTACTTAGTTAAGGAATGTGGCTCAGCGTCGAGTGCACCACTAGGCTCCCGGTCGGAAGAATCTGCAATGGCTTAGGTACATTATTCCCTCTAGATGGGTACTAAAACTGTGCAGCAAATCTGATGGAGCGAAAGAGGAAGGGACGCCTTGCAGCGTCCCTCGTTGGTCAGGTCGAAATGTGGAATTGTCCCGATAGTGTCAGATACACGAAATCGCATCCATACCGTTGTTCCCGTACTTTTTTGAGAGCGAATCTAATTTCATCGGGGAGTGATATTCTGGGCTGTTCTGGCTAGCGGAGTGGCTCCCTGCTGTGAACCCGATTCTGGCCGCAGTAATTGCCTCAGGGCGCCACTCTCCGGCCTTCCTCGTATACTTGCTGGCCGACACAAGCAATCCCTCAACTTCGAAAGATCACCTTCAGGCGATTTGTCACGCGCTACAGATCACGGCCAATCGTCACGTAGTTACGTGCCAATTCCTTCACAGTGCGGATTCCAGTTTCGCCGTGATAGACAGGGTTGAACTTGTTCAGATACAACAGTTCGGCCAGTCCGCGTGCATCCATCTGGTCATTCTTGCTCCCTTGGCTGGCATTTTTCCGCGGATCGCACACCACTAGTTTCGTAACATACGGCTTCAGCAGTTCGTACAACCAGGTGACCCAGGTTCCTTCTTCAAAAGTGACCTGCAACTCTCCGCGAAGCCCGTGGATAAAATCGAGAATCACACTCGCATTGGTCTCGATCACGCTTCCATCACGATCTTTCCGGTATCATCCCTGACCGCAATCGAAATACTTTCCTTGCAATGCCGCGCGCAGCATAGTAACGCCATCGTTCTTCACCTGATCATCACAGCGGAAGGTCATGCCGTGAGTATCCAGGTCAAAAATTCGCCGGGTTACGGTTTCGACGAACAGGCGGTCATGGCAGTAGGAAACTGGCGGTTCAAGCCAGCCGTTGGCCCGGAGGGCGAGCCCGTGCCTGTTTGGACCGGCATCGAAGTCAATTTTCGAATTGAATAGCCGATGCGCTACGCAAAATCTCGTGGAGCGCTGCGCTTAGGCGCGGCGCATTTACCCTGGGGCGTTCTCATCCGCACTGCCGGCGAAGCTGCCGGGCCAATTGGGGGACCTAACCGCAAAAGCGTTCGTCAGGGACCTCCAGCACTCGTAGCACTCAAGTGCGCCTCGTAAACGCATTACAAATGGGCGCCGCATGAAGTAGATTTTGATCGTTCGCATCAACGTCTACAACAAGGAGCACCCTCATGAATGACGCCATGTCTATTGGGCTCGATACGCACCGAGCAACGATCTCTGTCGCGGTTCTGGAATTCTCGAGCAAGCGTCTGCTGGAAGCTATTCTCGAGATCAAGGTGGAAACGGTTCTGGAGTTTATTCATGGCCTGGGCGACCACGGCCGAGCTTTGAGAGAAGCACATTACGATTTCTGAAGGAACGCTCACTTGCCTTGAGCAGAATCCATCCTCAAGAATCGCGCGGCGTTGTTGTACAGAACGTCGCGCTTCTGTTGGGGTGTCAGGTACTCGGCGTTCTGGATGATGTTGATCGAATAGGCCATCAACTTGGGCCAGAGTAGTTGGTCGGTTCCGAACATAACGCGGTCCTCGAATCCGGCATCAATCAGTCGCTCGATGTAGCGATTGACTTCCTTGATGGGATAGCTCCAGATCAGTCCTGCAACGTCCACGTAGACGTGGGAGTTCGCTTGCAGCAGCGTGAGCATCTCTTCGATCATCGGATAGCCTGCGTGCATCACTTGAACACGCAGTTTCGGGTGGCGCGCCAAGAGTTCCTCGAACAAAAGCGGGTTTCCCATGGAGCCACGGAATTTTGGCATCGTCACGTTTGCGCGTCCTGAGCCGCCGGTGCCCATATGTACCGCCACGGGAATATCCAGTTGCTCGGCGAGCGCAAAGTAGGCATCGACCGAAGGATCGCTGGGTGAGATTCCCTGATATTGGAGTCCGATCTCGCCCAATACCTTGAAGTCGCCGTTTGTGAAGTCTTTTCTTAACTCTTCGAGGGCGACGAACTGGCCGGGAGCGATCCCGTTCTCAAAGGACGTGCCGGGGATGATTCGGGTGGGTGCAGCATCTTTCCATTTCTGCACGCTCTTTGGATCGCCGAAGACAACCGCCGTGACGTTGAGACGCTCCATCTCGGCCAGAACGTCTTTCATGTACTCGCCCGGGGCCGAGGGATAGAGTGCGGGGGTGCATTGCTCCTTCACCCAACCGAACGGCTCTTCCTTCTCTTTAGGGTCGGACGCTGTGAACTTCGAGGTGTTCGGGCACATGGGCGAGACGCCGGGAAAGTTCCCGTCCATCGCATGCACGTGAACATCGATTACCGGCGGAGCCTTCGCCTCGGTGTTCTGAGCGAGAGCAATCGCTGCATCGAATGATAGGAGTACAGCGCAACATAACGCTCGCTTGATAAGGCAGGAGGACATTTCGAATCTCCTTTTGCGGGTATGCGTAACTTCGATGATTGAGAGGTATATCACAGCTCTCGCATTCGTGCGGGTCCAGATGGACCTGGCGCGGTAACCGGAGGCTAGTGTACCCAAGTTGCCGGAAATGAGACTGGTCGCGAGTTGGCCGAGCGCCCAGGTGGCGGTCGACTCGCAGTGAGGGGACTGCCTAACAGTTTTCTTTCCCCGAGTCTCCTCACGTTTATGTTTGGCACCACAACAAAAATGCATGAGTGTTTCGCTCCAGTTCTCTTCCAATCGTTACCGAACGGACAGCGGCCTCCCTATTTTGGGCGTAAGGAAGCACTTCGACCGGGAAGATGGAACTGCGCGGTTTTCCGCTTGCCCACCCCAAGCCGCGCCAGTGCGGCCCGACCCAGCGCTCCGGCGGCAAATAGAGTCAGATTAGCAGGCTCGGGAACAGGTCCTGGAACGTCGCCTACGATGAAGGTAGGCTCCGCGGAAACTGGGGGGCCGAGGCTCGGGTTTACGGTGAACTTGATTGTAGTTGCACCAGAATCGCAGGCTCCCTCAGCCGCGCTAGGACAGGTATCCCCGCCCACCGGAGTGATGAGGTATGTGAAAGTGTACTCCTTACCGGGCTTGAGCAATGCGGACAAGCCATTCGCTTTAATACACGTCGTAGAGGTATACCCAGTAAGCGGCACAACAGTATCCGAGGGATCAACGTGACCAACCTCAACTTTCGATACGATGGTGGTCGATATAGCGTCGGGGGTCTTGAAGCCGATCGTCTAGGTAGTGCCGATATTCTTAACCGTGAGCACGAAGGGCTTCGCCCCCGCCTTCCCAACCTCTTTCAGTATCGGCAGGTTGGCTTGAGGAGTCACAGTGATTTGGGGGGAACGGCGGGAAGAGAATCTGAAAACGCAGGGAAGGGAGCAAGGATCGTCGCCCCTGCGACGATCATCGCAGCTCGGACCCAGAATATAACCAATTTCCCTGGTTCAAACATATTCGTCTCCGTCTTTAAGAAAGATCGGAGCAACCTGATGCAGCGAGTCCCACGAAGATTGTTCGCCAAACCTTTAGCGAGGATTCGGGTGCAGCAGGCCCACTCGATACTACTCTTTGTCGGCACGCCCTCTGCGAGACAGAAGAACCGCGACGCTGCCACTTACAGCTGCATCGCAATTGATCTGCCATGACCTTGCCAAGCGTTTTAACTGAGACGATTTCTTGCCGATGATTGATTTCAATGAAATAGTCGAGCAGAGCGAGGCAGCTGTCGCTGGATCCATCGGTGCTGTTCGTTGCAAGGAAATACACAATACTGGAAGCTCTTTTCCCGTTGCCGATGAGAAGCTACAAGCTTACACAACAGATGTGTTATCAGAAAGCTTGCCGGTAGCGGCGCTTTGAGACACATTGCTAGCCTCAATCCTAATAACGCCCAATCGGACTTCGTTCACTAGCTTTGTCGACGAGTTCTACTGTCCTCGGTGGCCGTAGCATAACGGCAGCCCTACAAACCGCCTGAATCCATTCGCATTGACTGTTACGCGGCAGCCGTGACAGTCAACCACTCCAAAAGACAAAAAGCGATGTTCCGGAACGCGGAACATCGCTCTCATTTGCTTATCGCCTCTTGTTTCGTACCAGTCTGGGACGATCGGGCCCTCCGATTTTTCCACGAAGTAGGAACAGCTACCTTGAGGAGGTCGCGACGGCCTTGGCTTTGCCGAGCTCTGGGACGCGGCCGATCTGCTGCATAAGGCCCAAAGCGTCCCAGTTGACAAAGCCTTCGATCATTTTGCCGTTCATAAACCGGGTAATGCTTACACCGGTGATATTGAATTGTTTCCCGGTTGCGGCAATCTCGTTTAGATCGCCTTTATGGGTACCGTTGCAAGACCAACGAGCCACCACTGTTTCGCCCTCGGCGATGATGTCTTCGATCGTGAATCGAACGTCGGGGAACGCATTGCGGTAAAGAGTCGCTCTCTTCTTCTCACTCTCGGGTCCTCGCCCGACATCGGGCGTCGAACTGTCGTGGTGAGTGTAAGTAGGTGCGAAGAGCTCGTCTGCCACTGCCACATGGCCCTTGTTCCAAACTTCTTCGAACAAACGACGGACATTAGTTTTGTTTTGTTCAGACATAGTGATTTTCCTTTTTGAAAGACGTGATGTTCCCTCGTCGCATAGAGCGAGTCGGGCCTAAATGATCCGGCTTTAAACCGCTGGCGTCTTGGGTGTGAATACCTGTACGTCGAACAGGAGGTAGAGCCCCGCGCGAATAAAAAAGAACCTGATAGGTTCTGCCCTGTTGGCGCTCGATGCGGAGCTTGTCCTTTTGAGAAATTGCAAACGGGCTGAAAAGCGGGAGTTTCGCCGTAACCAGCGAAACCTTGATAGCATCCTGTCCCTCGGAAGGGCGTGTGTCAAGGCGAATCGAAACTATTTTTTGAGCGACAGCGATTCACTCCCGAAGGTAAATGCGGTGGTCGGGAAAGCGGATACCAGGGATCAGATATCCGGGAACGCGTGCTAACCGGGCACTACAACAGTTTCAGCCTTGGCGGTGACCCTAGACAGAGACCAGACGAGTGCTACAACCCAGCCAATCAGAGTCCAACCTAAGAGAAGGTTTAAGCTAAGAATCGCAATTCGATTCTGCGTGCGCCTCGCTGCTGCAATGAGTGTGGGCAGCAGGTAGACGAGCATTAAGACCATCATAATAACCGTCCCGCCAAGCATACCGTCAAATATCCCAAGAATCATGTGTCCTCCGTTGGACTCCCTAAGGCAACCTGACCCATTGATTTACAGTTTGTAAGGTGCAACTAGTTCGCGACAGGCAACATTTGCCAAGCGATGTCGAATGAACAGCTAACTGATAGGGCAAGAAGACCGGGCGATTCTGGGCGTTCCAGCCTAGCGGAATCCTGGTGTCTGGAGCGTATACGGTTGACTGTTGATACCTGCAGCGGGAGCTTCGCGTGAACAATCCACAAAACTGTTGGCGCTTGAACCAGGTCCACAATCTCTCGGGCTTACTACTGCGACGCAGTAGAAACCATAAAGCCGCTGATTAACCAATTGAAGCTTTGCTTGCCGGGATGATTCTTTGGCGAACGATTGAACCGCAAGGTGCGCATTAGGGGGTGTGGTTTACGTTTGACCTCAAGCCGCTGTCCTTCGAGAAAACTCTCCTGAAAAGCACACCTGAGGCATACCGGTAAGACTTATACCCAATCACCCACAGATGCGAATGACGAATCGTTAGTAGACATCGGATCAATTTTTGTCAATCGTCTGAATTAACGGAAGGTAGGAGCTATCGCGTCCGATAGGGAGGAGGACTGAGGAATTAAGTGACGATTGGGCGCGTAGCGGCGCTTTCAGATTCCCCATCTGATAAAGATTCGTATCAGTCGTGCAGCACGACACTCAGCAGCGAAGCATTCACCTGAAGTCCGCCGTTGTACTTGATGAAGCCCAATTTCCTGAACTTATTCATGAAAAAATTGACGCGCGAGCTCGTGGTCCCAATCATCTCTGCCAGCATTTCCTGGGATACTTTGGGGATTACTCCGTGCGGCTGATCGTCTTTTCCGTAACGCGCCAGCAACAAAAGTGACCTCGCCAGCCGTTTCTCACTGGAGTTAAAAAGCTGGTCAATCAGATCTTCTTCGATTCGGATATTTCTCGTCAGCATATGAGAGATAAAAAGGTCAGACAGGGCATGTTCCGAGCGCAACGCGCGCATCATCTGTTTTTTCTCAATGAACAGTGTGGACGTTGGCGCGATGGCCGTGGCTGTGCCCATCAAAACAGGTTGGCCTGCCAGACAGCCTTCACCGAAAAAATCACCGGGACCCAGGATCGCTACGACAGCCTCTTTGCCGTCCTCATTGATCACCGAAAGTTTTACGCCGCCGTATTGGATATAGTTTACGCCCTTCGCGGGATTCCCTTGTGAGTAGATCCTCTCTGACCTTCGAAATTTAACGATGCGCCGGGCCGCGCCGGCCGTCTCAAGAAAGACTTGCAGATCGAATGGAAATTCCTTCGCTGAGGCGCGCTTGTTCTTTTTAGCGGTTGTCTTGGGCATATTCAAAATGCGAAATGGCCGAATCAGTCCTGATGCGTATTCGTTTTAGGTTTTCTAGAATAATCCCATTATACCATTCCAGGCGCCATCCAGATTGTGAGTCCGACGCCTATCCACCCAAGATCATCTACTCACCATACGCTGAGACACCCATAAATGAGTCGGGAACCTCCCTCGATTGACTGACGACTTGTATACAAGTGGACAGACACAGCTTACGAGAGAGCCTAGGATTGGCTTGCCGTCAAAGTACTGTTGTGTTGGACAGTCCATCCCCGCAAGCTTGCTCGCAAGCCCTTCACAAGCGCCAAGGATATCGAACGACAATTTGGGCAGGCGCGCAGGCTATGGAAACCGGCCTTTTGTCCAGCCGCAAAGGCTCATCGGGTTGAGTCCGCCAGACGGGGTGGGGCAACTGGTGGACCAGGCTGGAAGTGTCTTGTAATACCGTTAGAAAGGAAGAAGACTATGCCTCTCATTCAAATTCTATTAACCCTGATCGTCGTGGGTGTCCTCTTGTGGTTGGTCAATAGTTTCATTCCCATGGCTGGCAGTATCAAGTCGATCCTGAATGCCGTGGTCGTCATCGGCGTTGTGCTCTGGTTGCTAAACATCTTTGGCTTATTTCATTCCCTCGCGCACATCCGCGTCGGGACGTAGGCTTTTCGCGATGTCGGCTCCGTCGAGAGCTGGATTCGAGGGTTAGAACTAACGATCGACAAGCTGTAGCGCGTCAGAGACGCATAGTGACGCGCCGGCGCAGTCAGTATTGGAGGCACATCATGAAGTCCGTTGCAATAATAAGTTCAACGGCACTCTTTCTGGTTTTGGGGGTTTTTGCTCCGCTCGGCGCACGCCAGGAGCCACAGGAAAAGCCGCCCAAACAGGAACAGCCGGCTAAACCTGAGAAGCCGCAAGAACCGAAACCTGCTAAGCCCCCGAAGCAGGAGCAACAGCCGAAACCTACACCTGAGCAATATTCGCAGCAGCAAGCGAAGAGCCAGCAAGAACCGCACCAGAAAACGCAACAACCGCAACAACAGACCAAGGCCGAAACGCCCCCGCAACAACACGCACAGCCGCAGCCCAAGAGTCGGCAGGAGCAGCAGGCAAAGTCCACAAAACAGGAACAAGCGGCGAAGCCCCAACAACACGTCCAGCAACAAGCGAAAGGGCAACAACAGCAGCAACAGAAACAACAACAGGCACAGGACGAGAGCAACAAACAGCAACAAGGAATATCCCAAAAGGAAGACAAACAGATCACCAACAATCAGCAGAAGCAGCCGCAACCTCCGCAACAAAAGCAGGGTAACTCCACAATTCATGGTCAGCAGCAAGCCAACCAGCACCAGCAGTACGGTGGGCAACAGCCCAACGTGCAGCAAGTCAAAATGCAATCCGCCCAGGAGCAGCACCGGCAAGAAAGCGCACAACAAGGTGACTGGCAACAGCATCGCGCCCACAACTGGCAGTCCGAGCATCGCGACTGGCAGCAACGCGGAGGTTACGTCGGCTACCGCATTCCGGAAGACCGCTACAATGGCTACTTCGGTTCAGGTCACGCGTTCCGTATTTACAGTTACCCGGTAGTTATCGTGGGCGGATTCCCCCGGTTCCAGTACGGTGGATATTGGTTCGGGATGGTCGACCCGTGGCCGGAATACTGGTCCAACAATTGGTACGACAATGATGATGTCTATATCGACTACTCGAGCGACGGCTATTACCTGTATAACCGCAGGTATCCTCGAGACCGAATCGCCGTTTCCGTTTACCTAGACTGAGCGCTCAGCAAATAGGTTGCTTGAGCGCAACTCTGGCCCAGCGTGGATCGCTTTCCAAAAACGGACAAGCCGCTGGGTTCGAGTGTTCCAAGGTTAACAAACCGAATTCACTCAAGAGGGAGCTAGTCATGCTTGGAACCTTATTGATAGTTCTTTTAATCCTGGTGCTTCTCGGAGCCATACCACGGTGGTCACACAGTCGCGATTGGGGCTATGTCCCGTCGGGCGGCGTAGGTCTCGCTCTCCTGATTGTTGTCATCCTCGTGCTACTCGGCCGCATTTAGAATTGCCTCGATTCTTCGTATGTTGTTGTTCGTTGACTCGGGATGATCTGCCGCGGTTATTCCAGTCACCAAAGATCGGTCTGGTTGGAGGTGAGTGATGGATGAGTCCAAACAACACGCCGTCGAGTTTCTGGAAAAGGAAATCAAAACCTACATGGCCTTATCTCTATTCCTCTCGAAGCGGACCGTCCGGGAACACCTGGGGTCGGAAGAGAAGCGGAACTTGATCAATCCCCCGTTCTACGAAGAGAGAATTAAGGAAGCGAAGAAACTTGCCTACGAACTCAAAAAACAAAACTAGGATGGGAATCCTGCAATGGGCCACCATCAAATGCCGGGGCTTGTGTGATATACGCGTAGTAACAGCCTTCCTCTCGGTGATCCTGTGCGCCAGCAGCTCGTTCGCCTACTCGGTGCTTACCCACGAGGAAATCGTGGACTTGGTGTGGACCGATGAACTTCGCCCACTTCTTCTGAAGCGCTTTCCTTCGCTGACCGAAGAGCAGCTTAAGGAGGCACACGGTTACGCCTACGGCGGCGCAGTGATTCAAGATCTCGGCTACTATCCGTTTGGCAGCGTGGAATTCAGCAATTTGGTGCACTACGTTCGCAGCGGTGACTTCGTTCAAGAATTGCTCTTGCAGAGCCAGGACGCGAACGAGTACGCCTTTGCGTTGGGCGCCCTTGCTCACTATGCTTCGGACATTGCCGGCCACCCGGCGGTCAACACTTCTGTTTCCATCCAATACCCCAAGTTGCGTGCAAAGTACGGTAACTCCATCAGGTACGCGCAGGATCACACCGCACATCTGAAAACGGAATTCGGATTCGACATGGTGCAGGTGGCGCAGAACCGCTATGCGTCTCAGCAGTACCACGATTTCATTGGGTTCCAGGTAGCGAAGCCTTTATTGGAGCGCACTTTTCCGACCATTTATGGGATGGAATTGAGTGACGTTCTGACCCATGAGGATCTCGCCATCGGTTCCTACCGCTATGCCGTCAGCCGGATGATCCCGCAAATGACCCAAATCGCGCTGCGGACTCACCAGAAAAGCATGATCAAGGAAAAGCCCGATTTTGCGAAAGAGAAGTTCCTCTATCGTCTGTCGCGTTCCGACTATGAAAAGGAATGGGGAAAAGACTACGCGAAGCCCGATTTCGGCACTCGCGCGTGGTCCGTAGTTTTGCGTTATATGCCCAAGATTGGTCCTTTCAAGGCGCTGGCGTTTAACAATCCTACTCCCCAGACCGAGGACCTGTACTTCAAAAGCATCAATACCACCGTTGACCAATACCACATTTATCTCCAGGAAGTTCGGGCGGGTTCACTCCGCCTTCCAAACTGCGATTTTGATACTGGAAAAGTAACAAAGGCGACCGAGTATTCTCTGACCGACGACACCTACGCAAAATTGCTTAATCAGCTAGCGGAAAGGAAGTTCGGCCACACGTCAGCGGATCTCCGCGACAATATCCTGCAATTTTATTCCGACCTCTCGCTTCCACTGGAGACCAAAAAGGATCCCACTCGCTGGCAGAACGTATTGTTGGCACTTGACCAGCTGAAGCTAGCGAATCCGACTCCTGTACTAGCGTCCAACCCGATCCCTCGGCCATGATCGAGTCTCTCCAACGCGGCACAGTCTCTTCTGATTTTAGCTGGGTACATCCACTGCACTCTTGCGGATATCTTGCGACACTGTGCGCAAGTGAACAGATTTTCAGTTTCACGCAGCTTAGTATCAGTCATCTGGAAATTATCGAGCGCGATCTTCCAGATGCGCCACAAGCGCTGTAACCACCGGGTTCTTGTGAGATCGGATCTACAATGCTTTGGACTATCCTTGTCGTGTTGTTTGTCCTCTGGCTCCTGGGCGTGGCCACCTCCTACACACTCGGAGGATTCATCCACATTCTCCTGCTCGTGGCTATTGCCATCTTTGTGATTAACCTGATTCAAGGTAGGAGACGGCCGGTTTAGCGGCCGCTGTGAACTATATGAAACCTTACATTTGGGGTGGAATTCTGTTCATTATCCTGGGCGGCTTTGCTCTTGCCTACCAGGGATTCACGTATACCCATCAAGAAAAAGTCCTGGATGTTGGACCGATCCATGCCACCGCGGAAAAACATGACCACGTTTCCATTCCCCCGATCCTCGGAGGATTGGCGTTGGTAGGCGGCATCGTCATGCTCGTCGCGGGTATCCAGAAGAAAGCTTAACCCGATAGTACGACAGTACCCGCCTGAGAGTCGGGTAACGCCAAACCCTCTCCGGATTCGAACTGGTTGACAATCGTTCGATCTGACACTTTAAGGAATGGAATCGTTCGCGACTGAAGTTTTGACCATGGAGGTCACCGATGAAGAAATGTCTATACGCCGCAGCATGTCTAGCCCTCGCGGCAGGAGTCGTATCGGCCCAAGAGCTAAACAAGGAACAGAAACGCCTTGAAGAGAGCGGTGTTGTCATGCAGGAAGTGCTAAACATCCCTGACAGCATTCCTCATGACCTGCTGGAAAAGGCCGAATGCGTCATCGTGTTCCCGTCATTGATGAAAGCAGCCTTTGTAGTAGGTGCTCAGTACGGACGAGGAGCCATGGTCTGCCGGACCGGTGATAAGTTCCGTGGACCGTGGGGCGCCCCAGCCATGTACGCGTTAGAAGGCGGCAGCATAGGCTTCCAGATTGGTGCAGAGGCTACTGACTTGATCCTGCTGATTATGAATGACAGGGGTATGGAGTCGATCCTCAGCAGCAAGGTGAAGTTGGGCGGTGATGCATCGGTTGCAGCCGGGCCCAAGGGTCGTGATGCTTCCGCAGACACCGACGCTTGGATGCGAGCTGAGATTCTCAGCTATTCGCGTTCGCGCGGTTTATTTGCCGGAGTCTCCGTCGAAGGCACCACGCTGCGTCCGGACGATGAAGCGAATGAGCAGGTCTATGGCCACACCATCAAAGCCAAGCAAATTGTAAGAAGTGAACACATGGTCGTACCGGTGTCAGGCCGTCAACTCGTAGAGGTTTTGGAAAAGAGCGCACCACGCAACGAATCAGAACACGCCGCCTCGAATCAGTAGTCGAGCTAAAAACAGCACTTGCCGGGACTTTCTGTCCCGGCCGGCTCTCTTAATCGCGATTCAGACCGCACTTCACTCGTGTAACACAACCGTCAGCAGGGATTTATTGATCTTGATTTTGCCGTTGTACTCGATGAAGCCGAGTTTCCTGAATTTGTTCATGAAGAAATTCACACGCGACCGAGTTGTCCCCACCATGCTCGCCAGGGTCTCTTGGGACACTTTCGGCAGGATGCGATCAGGCTGTTCTTGCTTTCCGTAACGCGCCAGAAGCAGGAGTGTGCGCGCCAGGCGCTTTTCACTGGAATTGAAGAGCTGATCGATCAGGTCTTCTTCAACACGAATGTTGTGCGCAAGCATGTATCCGATGAAATGATCGGATAATTCGTGTTCCGAGTGAAGCACCCGCAGCAATTCTTCTTTCTGAATAACCAGAAGGGTGGTCGGTGTAACCGCTGTTGTCGTCCCCATCCGTACGGTTTGCCCCGCCATGCACCCCTCGCCAAAGAAGTCCGTTGGCCCAAACATCGCTACAACAGCTTCTTTCCCGGAACCATTCACGACGGAGAATTTCACCCCGCCCTTTTGAATGTACATGACGGTTTCCGCGGCATCACCCTGCGTGAAAATGGATTCACCCCTGCGAAACTGAGCCAACTTTCTCGACACGCCTGCCGTATCGAGAAAAACCTGCGGGTCGAAAGAGTCTCCATTTCGCTGCTTCTTGAGTTTGTTCGGTTTATTGTTCATGTCGCACACCTGTCTCGACGTAAGCATTCCGCTGGCCCTTTCACCCTAACAACCGGGATTAGCGAGGGCTGTACAAAAGTGAACAGCGCGCCACAACACAAATCCTTAGGATGAATCACGGGACGGCTTGAAAAAGCGAGATTGGCCCGGAAGCGGCGCAAGCTGCGATGGTCAGTATCCGCCATCTTGCTGTTCTGTTCATCGGGGTCCCTGATAGTCGGATTCCTTCACCCGTCAGGCAAAACCCGAGCTGCCAGCGTCTCCGGCTTTTTGCGGTTGGCCTAACGAGTGTCGGCGGATCGCCCGTGTTTACTAATATAGTTAAGTACATATCATGGAGCTAGAAAATACTTGACTAAATGAGTAAACCAACGCAGTATGGTGATGGGTCAGGGGTGCCTTCAGGTCTTCGAGACCGCGAGCGGTACCCTGAGTTACTCCCTTGGCCAAGAAACCAGGAATATCCTCATGTTTCTAGGTAAAGTGGCCGCCTTCCAGGAGATCGCCGCCGTAGCCGCATAAGCTTCGATGAGGATTTCTTACCAGGGGCAAGCCCGTTCCGTCTTGGTGTCGTCAATTTGATCGGGCTAAGAGGAATGTGTTTACTTGCACTGGTTTTCATCGGAGGGCCGGTTGGTTGGGCAGCAAGCAGCGGTGGCGGGCGGGTTTCTGGTGCGCTCGGCCGGTTTCAGCGAGACTGTTGCGACAACAACAGTTGCCGTGATTGGTGCTGCGTTTCTGACAATTCTGGTTGGTTTCGCCAACGGAAGAAGAATTTACGCCCGCGCATCGCAGGCGTCTTGAGGGTCGGACGTCAATTTGCCGTGACGGGCAAGTGAAGAGCGTTCTGAAGTTCCAGGGAATTCTGATGGCAATGCACAACACGCCGGGGACCGTCTTCATCAAGGACAATACCGCTCAGCCAACTGCCTTGGCAATCGAGACTGAAGCTTACTTGCCCGGCTGGCGAGTCGTGCGAAATCTAGATGGATACGGACTCGGGCGCAAAATCGAGCAAGCTAAGTGGAACTTCTTTTATCTTGCGGGCGATATTCGGGCAGCTGTGCTTGGTCGCGAAGGACCTGACACCGTGCGCAAGGCAGTGTCGCGCGCGCTCGCGAAATCGACGGGGGAGAGTTTTAACTCGCTGGAAATTACCAAGGTCGTCTCAAAATGGTTCTTCGTGATTCCTTATACCAGAATCACAGCCCATTTTCGTCATATCCAGCAAGCGATCTGCTTACAGCCCTCTGGCAATGACTTCGACTGGAGGGTTTCTTCCGCTCCCAGCGAGGAAACGCTCGCACGGCGACAAGCAGCATTGTTCGCGGGTTCTTGAGAATTAGCAGGAGATAGGAAAATGAAAATACAAACGACACGAACTCTACCGCTAGGTCTTCTCGTTCTACTGCTTGTGGCGCCAGCTCTTCGCGCTCAGGATCTTTCCAAATATCGGGGCTTTTCGTTCGGCATGACCCCTGCCGCGGTGATGAAACAGACCGATATGAAGATGGCCGACCTGAGGACTCTCCATAGTCAGCCCGCGCTTATCCAGGAGCTCACTTGGTGGCTGCCCATGCTGCCCGGAACCTCGTATCAAGCCGATAGCGTCCGCGAAATTCTCTTCACCTTCTGTGATGGTCAGCTCTACAAAATGTCCGCGACCTACGATCGCAGCGCGATTGAAGGGCTCACCGCTGAGGACTTGGTACAGTCGATCGCCTCCAAGTACGGTCCGCCAGTAAAGCCTGTGACCGAAATCACACCGTCGAAGGCTGCACCGCAAGGCCCCGACGAAAAGGTCATCGCACACTGGGAAGAAACGCAATACTCCTACAGCCTGAACCGAACCTATTTAGCCAACGGCTTCACTCTGGTCATGTACTCGCTGCAAGCCAATGCCGCCGCTAACGAAGCCATCGCCAAAGCCGTAACGCTCGAAGTGCAGCAGGGCCCACAAAAGGAAGCGGACCGCCAAAAAAAAGAGGACGCGGATCTTGCCGCAGTACGCGTGAAGAATCTGCAAAGTTTTCAACCTTAGCTGTAGCTAGGGACCGACAGCAGATTAGGCGCCGAATTTCTGAATAGATTGAATGGAGGTTAGAAATATGACTGTGAATATAACTCCCCTACACGACCGCGTTTTGGTACGCAGGCTGGAAGAAGAAGAAACCGCGAAGGGCGGAATCATCATTCCGGATACGGCCAAGGAAAAGCCTCACGAGGGTCAGGTAATCGCCGTTGGCTCCGGAAAGATGGAAAAAGGGCATCGTGTACCGCTCGACGTAAAGGTGGGCGACCGCATTCTGTTTGGCAAATACACCGGGAACGACATCAAAATCGACAATCAGGAGTATCTGATCCTCCGTGAAGACGAAATTCTGGTTAAAGTCGGAGCGATGACCAAGGCAGCATCCGGCAAAAAGTAAGCGTTCCCATCCAAGAGCTTTGGAGGGAATGGGAAGTTTGATCACCCAGGAGGGTGAAGTGTCATGGCAAAACAAATTGTAACTGGCGAGAATTCACGTCAAGCGATTTTGCGCGGCGTAAACATTCTGGCGGATGCGGTAAAGATTACGCTGGGCCCGAAGGGGCGGAATGCGGTGATCGAGAAGAAATTCGGTTCGCCCATCATCACGAAAGACGGCGTAACTGTGGCAAAGGAAATCGAGCTGCAGGATCCCCTCGAGAATATGGGCGCGCAAATGGTGCGCGAAGTGGCGTCCAAGACGTCAGATGTGGCCGGTGACGGAACCACCACCGCGACCGTTCTGGCACAGGCCATCTTCCGTGAAGGGGTGAGAACTGTCGCCGCGGGCGCAAGCCCTATGGCGCTGAAACGGGGAATTGACAAGGCCGTGGAAGTTGCCGTGGCCGAAATTAAGAAACTCTCCAGAGAAGTGAAGGGCGACATGATCGCCCAGGTCGGCACCATCAGCGCCAATACCGACAAGCAAGTCGGCAGCATCATCGCCGAAGCCATGAAAAAAGTCGGGAAGGATGGCGTCATCACCGTCGAGGAATCCAAAACGATGGAGACGACCCTTGAAATCGTCGAGGGCATGCAGTTTGACCGCGGCTACCTTTCGCCGTACTTCGTCACCGATCCAGATCGCATGGAATGCGTGCTCGAAGACGTCCGGATTCTGATCCACGAGAAGAAAATCAGTTCGATGAAGGACCTGCTGCCATTGCTCGAGCAAACCGCAAAAATGGGCAAGCCACTGCTGATCCTTGCCGAGGATGTCGACGGCGAAGCTCTCGCCACTTTGGTCGTAAACAAGCTGCGCGGCACCCTCCAGTGCGCCGCGGTGAAAGCGCCCGGCTTTGGCGATCGCCGCAAGGCCATGCTTGAAGACATCGCCATTCTTACGGGCGGTAAGGCCATAACCGAAGATCTCGGCTTAAAGCTCGAGAATGTGAAACTCGATGAACTGGGCACCGCCAAGAAAGTGACGATCGACAAGGACAACACCACGATCATCGCGGGCGCAGGCAAATCCAGCGAGGTGGAAGGCCGCATCCGGCAACTTCGTGTACAAATCGAAGAATGTACATCGGACTACGACAAGGAAAAACTCCAGGAGCGCCTCGCCAAGTTGGTTGGTGGTGTCGCAATCATCAAGGTCGGTGCGGCAACCGAGACCGAATTGAAGGAGAAAAAGGCACGCGTCGAAGATGCCATGCACGCAACTCGAGCGGCCGTGGAAGAAGGCATCGTCGCGGGCGGTGGGACTGCGCTTCTGCGCTGTTTGCCGGCCTTGGAGATGCTCAAGCTCCACGACGACGAGACCATTGGTGTGAACATCGTCAAACGAGCGCTCGAAGAGCCTCTGCGGCAGATCGCGCAGAACGCTGGGCACGAAGGCGCATTGGTTGTGGGACGAGTGCGCGAATCGAAGGAAGAGAATTTCGGATTCAACGCGGAGACAGGTGAATTTGGCGACCTCGTCAAGGCCGGTGTGATTGATCCAGCAAAGGTCACTCGTCTTGCGCTTCAGAACGCAGCGTCCATCGTTTCATTGATGCTCACCACAGAGGTGCTGATCGCCGACTTTAAGGGCGACGACAAGGCTGTCGCGGCCGGCGGCGGGGGCTATGGCGGAGGTATGGGAGGATCGTACTAAACGCCTCTCGTTGCCATCGGCCTTGGCTCCGTGGCTAGAGAATGAACTGGTCGGTCACGAAGAGAGGAGCAGAAACTCAATGTCAGTGCCGAAGACAATCTTAAACGGGAAAGACCCTTCAATTATCGAGGTTCTATATGATCGCGCAGAGGTTGACTTCCGCAGCCCCACGGAAACCGTCAGCCTCGACCCACCCATAGCGGGACAACAGTCCGTTCCCGTGTGGCCAATTCATTCAAGGCCGACACTCCCTAGCAGGGTCGCCGTTATCGGGAACTATCTTCCCCGCCAGTGTGGTATTGCTACGTTTACAACCGACTTGTGCGATGCGATTCACGCGGAATACGGTGCCACGGAGCTACTCGCTCTGCCCGTCAACGATACCCCGGAAGGCTACAGCTATCCGCCCCGTATACGTTTCGAACTTTCCCAGGATGAGCTCGCTTCCTACCGCCAAGCCGCGGATTTCCTGAACTTCAGCAACATTGACTTAGTTTGCCTGCAGCACGAGTATGGGATTTTTGGCGGGCCGGCCGGCGCTCACATTCTTGAACTCTTGCGACGACTCCAGATGCCGGTGGTCACAACCCTACACACTGTTCTTCGCGAGCCGAACCTCGATCAGCGCGTGGTGATGGAGGAGATCGCCGCGTTATCAGATCGCCTGATCGTTATGAGCCGGCAGTCCGCTGAGATTTTGCAGGATGTCTTCCATGTCCCGATTTCCAAAATCGATCTGATTCCCCACGGAATTCCCGACCTACCCTTCACCGACCCTGCCTTCTATAAGGACAAGTTCGGGACAGAAGGTAAGAAAGTTCTGCTCACGTTTGGTTTGCTCTCCCCGAATAAGGGCGTGGAAAATGTCATTCAAGCTTTACCCGCTATCCTGGAGCGCCACAGCAACGTGGTTTACATGATCTCCGGGGTCACCCATCCGCATATCCTGCGTCGTGAAGGCGACCAGTACAGGTTTTACCTGCAGAAGCTCGCTAAGGATCTCGGCGTCGAGGACAAGGTCATCTTCCGGAATCGCTTCGTCAGTCCCCAAGAGCTCGTGGAACTGATCGGCGCTGCAGACATCTACATCACACCCTACAAACACAAGGGTCAGGTTGTTTCCGGCACGCTTGCGTATGCCTTAAGCGCAGGAAAAGCCATTATTTCCACGCCCTATTTGCACGCGATCGAATTGTTAGACGAGCAGCGCGGCGTGCTTGTTCCTTTCGATGATCCGGAAGCGATTGCCACGAAAACGATGGAGCTTTTAGACAACGGTACTGCGCGCCACGCCATGCGGAAACGTGCATTCCTCTATGCGAGGGACATGGTGTGGGACCGTGTGGCGCAGCAGTATATGGGGAGCTTTGAGCGCGTGTATAACGAGCGCTTGCGCAAGCCCCGCGCGACCTTTTCTGCCCAGAACACCGAAAAGGCTCTCGATCGGCTTCCGGTCATAAAACTGGATCACCTGCTTCGCATGACAGATCACACCGGCATCGTGGAGCACGCGGTTTTTATCGTCCCCAACTATCCGGAAGGCTACTCAACCGACGACAATGCCCGTGCGCTCATCGTTGCCATTCTCCTTGAAGAACTGAATAGTTTCACTCAGGCAAGCTCACTCGATCTCGCCTCTCGTTATTTGGCTTTTTTGTGGCTGGCCTTCGATCCCACAAGTAAGCGCTTCAGGAACTGCCTTAGCTACGAACGCCAATGGCAGGAAGCGATCGGCTCGGAAGACAGCCACGGTCGTGCGCTGTGGGGCTTAGGCACCGTTCTCGGACGATCCAATGACGCTGGCCTTCGCGGAGCCGCGGGGCGTCTATTTGAGTTGGCCGTGCCGGCCGCCGTGGAGTTTAAGAGTCCCCGAGCTTGCTCATTCGCACTGCTGGGACTTCAGGAGTATCTCGAATCATTCCCCGGGGATCGCGCCGCCCTGAATGCGGCCGAAGCGCTTGCGGATCGTATGCTCGAGTTCTACCGGGCGAACTCTTCGGACGATTGGAAATGGTTTGAAAGCGTACTTTCCTATTCAAATGCCCGATTGCCGCAGGCGCTCATACGTGCGGGAACGCGCAACGCAAATGAGGCGATGATTTCTGCGGGGCTCGAAGCGCTAGATTGGTTGACGAAGGTTCAGCGCTGCGAAGTGAAAGGCCACTTCGTGCCGATCGGTTCGCACGGCTTCTACTCGAAGAAAACAGAAAAGGGCCGCTTCGACCAACAACCCATCGAAGCCTGCGCGGCTGTTTCCGCGTGTCTGCAAGCGTATCGTGCGACGGGAAAAGGCCGTTGGCGAAAAGAGGCATGGACAGCCTTCAACTGGTTTCTGGGCGACAACGACCTGCAAATTGCGCTCTATGATCCCACCACCGGGGGATGCCGAGACGGACTGCACCCCGACCGCGCTAACGAGAACCAGGGGGCGGAATCGACATTGTCCTTTCTAATGGCGCTGCTCGAAATGCGCAGGTTGGAAGAAGCGGACACAACTGACTGCAAGCCCTGACCCTCCGGCAATCGCCTCCGCCCGACTCAGATTCGCAAAATCGATTGATTTTTCGCGGCGAACTTTCTTGAGAGAGATAATGAACAAACACGACATTCTATTCACCCGGCATCCTGCGAACCCGATCCTGACGGCAAGAAACTGGCCCTATTCCATGAATAGCGTGTTCAATGCAGGGGCCGCACGGCTGCCGGATGGTTCCACGCTTCTGCTTTGTCGCGTGGAAGATCGTCGCGGCCTATCTCACCTGTGTGCCGCGCGCTCGCCAAATGGGGTAGACCGCTGGCAGGTCGATAGTGCACCGACATTCGCGCCAGACCCGGAGCAGCACCCGGAGGAGATTTGGGGAGTCGAGGACCCTCGCATTACCTATGTGCCAGAGCTCGAGCAATACGCTGTAGCTTACACATCCTATTCGCGCGGCGGCCCTGGCGTGTCGCTCACTCTCACAAAAGACTTTCGTACCTTCGAACGACTCGGTGTGATCATGTCGCCCGACGACAAGGATGCAGCGCTGCTGCCCAGAAGGATCAACGGATTTTGGGCCCTGATTCATCGGCCCATGACGCCGCTCGGAGCTCACATCTGGATCTCCTACTCCCCGGACTTGCGGCACTGGGGCAATCACAAGCTGATGCTGGAAGCGCGCCGAGGCGCTTGGTGGGACGCGAACAAGATTGGTATGTCGCCTCCGCCAATCGAAACGCCGCAGGGCTGGCTAATGATTTATCATGGCGTCCGCCGGACGCCATCAAGCTCCATCTATCGGCTCGGTCTGGCACTCTTTGATTTGGAGCAGCCCGAAAAATGCAAGATTCGAGGCGATTCGTGGATGTTTGCTCCAGAAGCGGATTACGAACGGCATGGCGATGTCCAGGACGTGGTGTTTCCATGTGGCTATACGGTGGCATCGGACGGAGACACCATCAATCTTTATTATGGTGCCGCGGATTCGAGCATTGCGTTGGCGCACGGAAGTATCCGCGCACTATTGAACTGGCTTGATGCCAATGGTCATTCCGAACAAGCTCACGATCGACGCCAACGACACGCGTAATTCCTCGACCTTTCTGCATTCTGGAATGAATAACCTGCCCGTTGCTCTGATGAGCGGCGCCGCAATTCGTGACGCGCAGGAAACCAGTGTCGTGTCGCATGAGATCCTGATCGGCGTCGATCTAGGCCCGAATCCACCGGTGGCGGGCTCTCTGGCAACGATTCTTTGGCTCATCGCGCTTCGACGCGAAAGCGTTGAAATCACGGCATGGGAATTCTTTAAAATCGGTGTCATCGCCAAACCGGCCGCGCTGATCGACAGTTTACTACTCTTGTGGAACTGACCAACTCCCGTGAATCCTTCCCCCCGAACACGCCAGCCCATTAAATAATGACTGGCTTCCAGGTTCTTTTATTCCCAATCGTGTGCCTTTTGTATTGAGTTCAAAAGGAATAAGCACTTCGGTGTATTTGTGGAAATAAAGAATGCGCAGAGTCAGTCTACGTAGTTGAAGCACATGCGTTTGTGGTGCGAATCGCTGAGACCTCTGGATGATCGACATTGGACCACGCCAGCCAGCGAAGACTAAGGAGAAATAATGGCTGAGAAAATAAAAGACGAACTTGTGCACGACCATAACAATGATGGAATTGATCGACGGGGATTCTTGAAATGCATGGCGTGGGCGGGCACGGGTGCGCTGTGTGTAATGCGGGCTGGCGTGCTGAAATCGTACAGCATGAGCCAAATGGCGCAGTTGCGCGGGAAAGTACCTGTCCGAGAGTTGAGTTTCGTCCAGATCAGCGATAGCCACATGGGTTTCAACAAAGCGGCCAATCCCGATGTGGTTAACACTTTGAAAGTCGCAGTCGAAAAAATTAACGGATTACCGATCCCACCCGAATTCCTGCTGCACACCGGCGATATCAGTCATCTCTCAAAGCCGGAAGAGTTCGATACGGTGGACCAAATATTGAAGGGCTCAGTGACTAATGATGTTTTCTTCGTGCCAGGTGAGCACGATGTCTTGAACGATGAGGGAAAACAGTACCTCGAACGATATGGGAGAGGCGCAAAGGGGCGGGGATGGTACAGCTTCGACAAGAAGGGCGTGCATTTCATGGGACTGGTGAATGTGTTGAATCTAAAATCTGGGGGATTGGGCACACTCGGTCCAGAGCAGCTTGAGTGGATCAAGAATGACCTAAAGCGGCTTAAACACAGCACGCCAATTGTGGTGTTCGCACACATTCCCCTCTGGGCCGTGTATCCGCAGTGGGGTTGGGGTACCGAAGATAGCGCGCAGGCTCTGTCGTACTTGAAGAAGTTTGGCTCGGTAACTGTGCTCAACGGGCACATTCACCAGACGATGCAAAAAGTTGAAGGAAACGTAACCTTCCACACTGCGGCCTCAACGGCATTTCCGCAACCTCAACCGGGCAAAGCTGATTCACCGGGGCCAATGAAGGTGCCGGCGGAACAATTGAAGAGCCTGCTCGGAATTTCGGATGTTAGCTATGTGAGGGGTCAGCAAGCGCTGGCAGTAGTTGATTCATCGCTTGGCTAAGCGCATCGAGTGAAACGGATCCACTGGGATGAAAACCAGAAAGGAAGCAAAGGCTATGAGAGCACGTCTGCCTATTGCGATTCTGTCGGCGATTTTGTTTTCCGCGGCCGTGCCGTTAAAAACGCCACTGTATCTTTCGGCGAAATCGCAGCACCCGGAGACAACATCTCAAGCCGCGGAGGTGACCATCGACAATTTCAGCTTTGGGCCAGGGACTCTGACGGTAGCCGTCGGAACGACGGTCACCTGGACCAACCGCGATGATATCCCGCACACGGTTGTAAGCACCGATGGTACGTTCAGGTCCAAGGTAATGGATTCGGACGAAACGTTCGCTTACAGGTTCACAGGGCCCGGAACGTTTCCGTATTTCTGTTCCGTTCACCCGAAGATGACCGGCAAAGTTGTGGTGCAGTGAGCGAGTGCGGCTTGCATCCAACTGCGCCGCATGCGGTCAAGTTCAGCTTCTGCGCGGGCGGACCCACCCGCGCTGCGGATCTTGTGCTTAGGCAACGAACTTCTGGGTGACGATGGTTAGGGCTGCGTGGTCGCCGACCGGCTTCGGCAATTTGCGTCTGAGGATGGCAATATCTGCTGTACACCGTAGAGTGGACTGCATCTCCTAGAGCGCGCGTTGGGCGTGCGCCGCCTGATTGTGGTCGACACCGTGCAGACCGGTAATGCGCCGCCAGGCACGATCTATCAATTCTCCGATAACGAGCTTCCGACGGTTCACGGGGGATCACCTCACTATGTAGGATCGTGCGAGGCTCTGGCGCTCGCGAGAAGACTGGGATTCCCGTGGCGGAAGACGTGAGCATCCTCGCGGTTGAAGCGGTTGATTGCCTGACACTAGGCGCAGCGATGTCTCCCGAGGTGAGTTCAACGGTTCCCACGTTGGTGAACATGATTCGCAATATGTTGCCCGTTCCGTCAAGGCGCACCGGACATCCAGCGGTGCGTACCCACACCTGAGGCGTCCAGCCCGATGCTGCTCGGGACAGGATTGTCTGGATCGATTTTCCTATCATGGAAGAAGGTGAGCGCCTAGGTTAACTTCCACTTAATTTCTGGTGCTTAATGTCTGGAAACCCGCCGTGCAAGAGTGTCGGGAGGTTTGCGATGAGCCACACGCAAAGGAGGTCTGTGGCAAAGCACCGCCAGTCCCGCGGCCAAGCAGTCGCCGAAATTATCGCGGAAGATTTAGGCGACGGAGGAGGGCCTGGAACCGCGGGTCGGGGCGGAGGGCTTCCCAGTCCCAGGCGACGGCGAGATGTTCAAGGGGAGTTTCGTTGGCGTCGAAGGCTCTTTCCAGCCAGGTGAGGGCGAGTTCGTTTTGTCCGGCGTGGGCGTAGAGGCGGGCGATGCGGACGCCTGGGACATGGGTGTTTCTTGACCGCGCGGCGAGGACATCGCCGGCGCGCTTCATGGCTTCGGGGTAGCCCGCGGAGGCAAAACCTGCGCGGAGAGCGTCGACGGCTTCAGGGTCGTTCAAAATTTCAAAGAAGCGGACGGCTTCCGAGTAGGCCTCCCTGTCCATGTGCTTTTTGTAGTAGGCGCCCCAGAGGCCCATGCGCGCGGAAGAGAAATTGGGATTGGACTTGAGGACATTTTGGAGATTTTCGATGGCCTCGTCGTAGCGGCCGAGGTAGATGAGCTGCCACCCGTAGAACGTACGATAGAAATAGTCTATCGGGTCTAGATTGAGACAGCGATGAATCTCCCCGTCCCATTCCTGATTGCGCTTCAAAGAAATTAGCAAGTCGGCGTACATGAAATGAGCGTTGGCGCTACTGGGATTGACCTCAATGGCCCGGAGAAAGTGACGCTCTGCAGCGGGCCAGTCACGATCGTATCCGGCGGCAATGTCGCCAAGGCTGACGTGCGGCTCGGCGAGCGAAGGATCGAGTTCGAGAGCCCGTGATGCGTAGGCCCTGGACTTGTCGTAGACCTCGGAAGGAGCGAGAAATCCGGTATCGGCGCGCATGAGCCAGACGTCGGAGAGGCCAGAATAGGCGAGGGCGTATTGGGGGTCTTTTTCGAGAGCTAGGTGGAAGTAGCGTTCCGCTTCCTCAAAGCCTGATTTGGAAACCTGATACCAGTAGAAGCGGCCTTTCAGGTAGGCCTCGTAGGCTTCGGGATTCACCGGACGGGGTGAAGCGAGGCGAGCTTTTTCCTCGGGAGAGAGTTTGAGTTTGATCTCATCAGCGATGGCCTGGGTTACTTCAGCCTGAAGGGCGAGGATATCGCGGAGATCGCGGTCGTACTGCTCCGCCCAGAGCGGCTTTTCGGTGGAAGCGGGAACGAGCCGAGCGGTGACGCGGACGCGATTACCGGACTGTAGGACGGAACCTTCAATGACAGCATCGACGTCCAGTTTACGCGCGATTTCGCTCAAGGGAAGCGAGGTGTGTTTGAACTGCATCACGGACTGCCTGGAGATGACGCGGAGATCGGTGCTCTTGCCGAGTTGCGTGATGAGTTCTTCCGTAACTCCATCGGCGAAGAATTCGCGCTCTGGATCGCCGGATAGATTGGCGAGAGGTAGAACCGCGATGGATTGAATGCGCGGTGTGCCTGAGATGAAAACGGGGAGAATACCACGGTGACGGAGAAGGAAGAACGCGGTGGCGATAGAAGAGAGGAGCAGAAAAGTAGCGAGAAAAGCGAGGGAAGATTTGCTGCGGAGGAATGAGCGAGGTGGGTCGGGAGCAGGCAGCGAGAAAGGCATGGTGTCGGCGGAGGAATCGCGCTGCAACCGCCGAAGGTCAACGGCGAGTTCCTTAGCGGACTGATAGCGGTCGGCAGGTGCCTTTTCTAGACACTTCGAGATGATATGTTCGAGCTCGAAGGAGAGCTTCGATTTGAGCTGGCGCGGCGGAATGGGATCGCGATGAAGTATGGCGTCGAGCAATTTACCGCTGGGGAGTTCAGCGAACGGGCGTTGACCTGTGGCCATTTCGTAAAGGATAAGGCCGGTGGCGTAGAGATCAGTGCGAGCATCAAGATCGCCGCCAAGGAGCTGTTCAGGTGCCATGTAAGGAAACGTCCCGGCGATAGAGTGCGATTCGAGTTGAGATTGCGTGACCGATTCGGTGACAGGCAGACGGAGCTTGGCGAGACCGAAATCCAGGATTTTGAGGCGACTGTCGTTAGTGATGAGGAGATTCGCAGGCTTCAAATCGCGATGAATGATGGAGTGATCATGGGCGGCGATGAGTCCATCGACAAGTTGAAGAGTGAGAGCGAGGACTTCAGATTCGGGGAGAGGACCGGCGGCGAGTTTGGTGCTGAGAGGGCTGCCAGGAATGTATTCCATTACCAGGAAATCGGTGCCGCGCTGGGTATCGAAATCGTGGATGGTGGCGATGTTGGGATGATTAAGTTTAGAAAGCGCGAGGGCCTCATTGTGGAAGCGATGGCGAACAGTCTCATCGGAGATGGTGCCGGGATGGAGAAGCTTAAGAGCGACGTCGCGGTCGAGGTGGGAATCGCGGGCCAGATAAACGACACCCATCCCGCCGCTGCCAATCTTTTCGAGGATACGGTAGTGGGAGAGTTCCAGCCCGATTAGAGAGTCGAGCGATAAGGCCTGGTCCGGCATGGGAAGTTCTCCTTCCCATTCACGTTCTATCCCGAATCATAGGCTCGCGACTATGCAGAGTCAATCTACGTCTCGACCTGCTGACCCAGACGAATCGCGTGAAGAAGGAATATTGGAGATTCGAGACATTTACTTTGTGCCGAGTTCCTCTCCGGTGCTGCCGAAATGTAGCCTCCGGGGGATGAGCGCGACTTGGTGCGCTCTATAAACCCTCCAGTCCTTCCGAAGAATCAGAATAACGAGCCAGTGCCTCCACATGCTGCTTCAGCCAACTTGCGAATCCATACTCGCGCGCAATTACGAGCTGAGCGTCGGCGAGTCTTAGATTTGCTCGGTCGGGCCGGCTATCCAACAGAGAGTAGCGTGCCAAAGCCCGAGGGTTGCCTTGACGGAAATCCTCCAAAAGTCTTCTCGCTTCTGAGTTGATGAGTTTGAGATTCGGGTTCCTGGGTAAAGGGCGAGGCGACATAACACCTCCTTTACCGCCCGCGTCCGTTTTGGAGCGGAAAGGGAGGTCACAACCGTGGATCGTTAAGCGCCGTAGCTGGGACTTTACGAACCAGCGGACGGGGCCTCATTAGTTTTCAGAACTTATTATACGCCCGTGCGGCGGCACCGACTACGGCGGGTCCTGAGGCCATTTCTGGCAAAGTGCTTGGAATCGGAAGTGAACCACCCTTCCTCGTGCCTACGTATGACGAATAGCCCAGAAGAGTAAACCAACGATGAGCAGGACCGCGATAACCGGAAAGAGAAGCGTGGCTGTGAAATTTGCGAGCCGAATGCTGACCATAATGCACCTCCTGACTATTACCGTATGACCGAATGTCCCGGGTAGGGTAAGTACATGGCGCGATTGCGAACCCACGTTTCCTGGAGCGGAGGCGGCCCATGACCGGCAGCTACCAGCATCACGGAGGCGAATCTCATGGTCAGGAACTCTACGACTCACCAAGCAGACATCGGCCGCTGCAACTCTCTCATTCGTAGTTCTTCATCCCGTTTTGACATGTGGCTCCTACGCCGCCTCTACTCCTCTCTTGGTGATCCATAAATCCGCATAACAATGGGAAACTCACTTGAGGTCGGGCCACCGGTGGCTTTTCCTGTCGCCTCCATCACAATTCACGATCGCCGCACCCTGCTTCAGATGTCGCTTGATCCACAACTCGGCTTCGTCGATGCCTACACGGCCGGGCGGGTCACCACGAAGGCAGTCTCGTCGCTCTGCTAGAAACCGCCTTCCGCTCCATGTCCGCGATTGGGTCCCGCAATTGGTACTTCAGGATCGCTTCCTCCGTCCTGGCCCTCTTGCAACGCAACTCTTTGCAGGGTGCCCGCAGGAACGTCCACCGCCACTACGATCTAGGTGCGGAGTTCTTCCGTCTTTGGCTCGACTCGCAGCTTGTATATTCCGGCGCCTATTTTTCTTCTCCCTCGCTCACTTTGGAAGAAGCACAAATCACCAAGATGGATTACATCTGCCGCAAGCTTAATCTCCAGCCGGGCGAGCGCGTTGTCGACATTGGCTGTGGCTGGGGAGCCCTCGCCTTTCATATGGCTCAACATTACGGTACCAACGTCCAGGCAGTCAGTAATTCCCATGAACAGATTCTCTAGGCTCGGCGCCGCGCAACTCTGTCTGACGCACCAAGTAAAATTCATCGAAGATGATTATCGCAACATCTCTAGCAACTGCGACGCCATCGTCTCAGTCGGCATGTTGGAACATGTTGGGGCACAGCGTTATCGCGAAATGGGCCGTGTGATACATCGTGTGCTTGGCACTGCTGGGCGCGGACTAATCCAAACGGTCGGCTTCAATCAGCCGCATCCTTTCAACCTGCGGACCCGCAAACGCGTTTTCCCGGGTACCTATGCCCTGACCCTCCGTCAGACCATGGATCTGTTCGAACTCGGAAACTTCTCAGTCGTCGACGTCGAAAATCTCCGGCCCCACTACGCCCGAACCCTGGAGCACTGGCTCGCTCGCCTCGAGAGTTCGTCCGTCAAGATTTCGGAAATGTTCGGTGCGGACTTTGTCCGGCTCTGGCGTCTGTACCTCGCCGGGTCGCTCGCCGGATTTTCCGCTAGTTCGTTGCAGCATTTTCAGATTCGCTTTGCGCGCAAAGCGTGGCAACGGATTCCTCTGACGCGCGCACAACTCTATGCGGCAGAACGGCCTATTCAACCAGAAGAAAAACGGATGTATGCCGTCCTTTGAGCGATACAGTTCTCGGTTTTTGCCGAGTTACCCGCGGAAGGGAGTCAAGGCATGTCAATCAGAACTTGTAGTAAGAATCCTTTGGAAGAAAACCATGTCCCCTATTTGCCTCTGACCCGCCCATCTTCCTACACCGCCCAGTGCGCTCCGCCGACCTTGTTATTAAGACCGTACTATGCCGATCGAGACTGGCAACATCGGGAGTCCCAGTGCGTTTCATGGCAACAGTCATTCACGAAATACTGGCGTGAGTGCGTGCGAATCTGTCACTCTCGGGTGTAATAGCGCATTGCGTTGCTTTCGGTCTGATCCAGGTAACCCTGTTCGTACAGACAGGACGAGAGTCACACACGAGCGAGCGCATCTTGAAAAAACAAGTTCTTCATTCGAGAAGGCACCACAAGCGAGTTGAAACGCCACACGGCGTGTGGGTCATCTGGCGCTGCGGTCGAACTGAGGATACGTCGCGGGTTAGAGATTTGAGCGTGGGGGGACTTTTCATCGAGACATCAAAGGTATGCCCCATCGACGCGACGGTTGAGCTTCATTTTCTTGTAGAGGATGGGGAGGTCAGGGCCACTGGCACTGTACGATATGTCAAAGCTGGGAGTGGACTAGGCCTGCAATTCAAAAGCGTTCGCCCCGAGGATCAGGTACGATTCGCGACGATGATCAAACGGCTTATCGATTCAGGATAATCCGCAAATCCGACAACCAACTGATAAGCCGTTACCGGAGACTTGGGTTCTGGCCGGGACGTTCGAATGGCCCCTTTTCGGCCGCGTGAAGAATAGTTTCAGGACCATGGACCACTGGAGGCGTGAGTATTCGGTGGCGAACTGAAGCTTTGAATGGGGGCTCTCCATGCCTTTCCTGAGTATTCCCAATTCGACTGCGGGAACCACAAGTTCGGTGTATCCGCAATCCATGCAGACCAATGTCTTCTGGCAGGCGTAGAAGGGAGACAGATTGAGCCTTTGTACCCCGGGAAAAGCGACTGTCAATTCACCGAAGAAGTCTCGCAGGTTTTCAGATGAGCAAGCCTGGCAGGCCATAACCCTCCAACTAAACTGGTAACGATAGAGTTGTGGATGGGCGGTCCTCAAACTGGCGCTAATTCTAACCTATAAGGTATCTTTAGAAGATGACCTGCTAGACGACACTTAAGCCCAGAAAAACATCAGCCTCACTCTCCTGCCAAGCACGACACGTCTCTGGCGGTCAACCCGAGTCACTGTCACTTTTGACACTGTTCGTCACCGCATTTAGGGCGCAGGCTCCATTCAATGTGGTCTGGCCGGGTCAGATATATCGTTCTGCGGCTACGGCCACAGAAGCGCTCCTTGGCACCCAACCCTCGGGGGTGGCTCGAATGCGCAAAATGCGAGTACTGCCTGCCGATGACCATGCTGGCGTTCTAGTGGCGATCCAAAATATTTTGGAACCAGAATTCGAAATTGTTGGGTGCGTGGATAACGGGGAATCTCTTGTCGAGGCAGCAAAGAATCTGCAGCTAGATGTCATCATCACTGACATTTCGATGCCGAAACTCAGTGGGCTAGAGGCTGCTAAGCGACTGAGGACATCTGGTTGCTCGTCAAAGCTCGTGTTCTTGACAATCCACACTGACCCTGATGTTGTTCGCACTGCACTTGAAACTGGGGCTCTCGGATACGTCGCGAAGAATTCACTTACCACCGACCTCGTAATTGCTATCCGGGAGGCTCTTCAAGGCCGAGCTTTTGTCCCCTCCGAAACGTCAGCCGAATAATCGGAACCGCCGCACGGCACGTGCTTCTGAAAGCAATTTCGTGCGTCCAGACGAAAAATGCGACAGGATCTTACGGGACACTACACGACGAGCAATGTGTCCGGTACTCCGACAATATAGAAGGGCGGCTCTCTTATATTGTGTTGGTTCCGATAAGAACATCTCCGATGGCCCCGGTTACCGGGAGCTAGCCCCCCGCTGTCTCATTGCCATGCAGCGGAGGACAAGCTGATTCATATGCGGCGGCCTTCAGATTGCACGACGTCGTTGAGCAACTCGTAGAAGTGAAAATCGTTAGGTGGAATGGTGCTGAACGACTTGCCGCTGCCCTCGTGGAACACGGTCGGCGGCGGCGCGGCGGGGCGTGCGAGTTTGGCCTTTCCGTTGAGGAACTCCGCGACGCTTGTTCCAACGCCGCCTTCGATGTAGGGATAGATCTTGGCGGTCTTCTTGATCAGCTCGACCGTGGGTCTCGGATCGTCCTTTTCCATGAACATGCGCCCGAGCATTGCGACGCGCGTCGTCCGCGAGTGGGCAATGTAAAACCCGCCCTCGGGTACCGGGCCGTCATACCCCGGCGGCAGGATTAGGTACTTCCCGCCCTCGCCGCGGTCCGGACCGGGCGCGCCGAAGTCGATCACTCAGCGCCACCAGAAATCATCGAGCGTGCCCAGCGCCTTGGGCGGTGTCCCAAGCACCATGGGCCCTTTGCTCAAGTCGATGAACCCGATGAAATAGACCGTGTCGGCGTTCGCCGTCAGGAACAACGACTTGGCATCCATCAGCTCGGAGAACACGATAATTTCGTTGTCATTGACCCCGATGCTGACGTTTCCCTCGCGAATGGCCGCCATGTTTACGCCCTGGAAGGCGTTCACAAAGGCCTCGAAAGCATGCGTGAGGTCAAGGTTGTCATAGACTTTGGCGACGGTTTCCTTGCTCGGCATGCCGTCCTTGAACTCCATTGTGCCGATTCGTGTGTCTACTTTGTCTGGCGTGGTAATCGCGGGAGCAATTCCGGAGGATTGGGCTGCGGCCTGCTTTCCATCCGTATGCACGATTACAACAAGGATAGCAGTCAGCGTACCTTTGATAATGGTGGCTCCAATTGTTCTCATGCTTCCCCCTCAGGCTTCTCATTGTTGTGGATACAAACGACAAGTGCGACTGACAGCAAAAAGCAGTCTCGTTCAGATTTGGAATTTCCAACCAAATAGTACACCAGTATTCGTCAGTGCCAGGTAAACGTGCAGCTCTCCCTTGCGATTTAGCGCAGAAGTAGATGGCACTTGCTTGCATCGAGTACCTCCGTGCGCCACTCAGCGACAAGTGGTTACTCTGCGGTTTGATTTGTCTTTGGGGGAGGAATCTCGTCCTTCAGGCGCTTTATCTCAGACTGCAGGGACTCGATCTGCTGCTGCTCGGCATTGAGCTTGGCATTGCCGGTGGTGTCCTCGGCGTAATTAGGCTTGGAATAGTAAGCGGCCTGGTCGAGAGCGAACTCGCGCTGCACTAACCTCAGTGCTTTTTCTGCGGAATCGAGCTTCTTCTGGATCCCCGCGTCTCTAGGAGAGTCGCAAGCAATGCGCGAAGCTTCTTTCAGGGACGCAATCCTCTCCTCAAGAATGACTTCACTTATTCGCGCCGGGACCTGCGGTTGCGATTGCAGTAGTGGTGGAGATCCAAAGGCAAGCCCCGAAGAGCCGGACTTAAAATTCTTTAAATCGACATCGCCGTCGGAGATGACTTTGGGATCATAGAAAAGTTCGCGGCGAATGTGGTCCAACTCGTCCTGGGTGGCCTGCATCTCCGTTTTCAGTCTCTGTTTGTCAGGGTTATTGCAGTCTGCTGTCTGTGGTTTTGGTGCTCTGGCCTGTTCTGGCGAGGGCCCTGGAGGAATTGGTTCAACGCTGGGCAATGAAGACTGCACGGCGAGATCGTCGTTGGTGAAGATTTTTGCAGGCGTCGCGGAATTCGATTTGCGCTCGCGAGCGTTCCGCGAGGCATCTGCTATTGATTCGGCAGGCTGCGGTAGTTCTTGGGATCGCGCAGGAACGCCGAGCGCAAGCGCCAGAAACGCGAGGCTTAACGAGAACGCCCCAGCTGCCACCGACGTTTGCCATTCCGCGAGTTCCGAGGCGATGATGCGGGTCTTCATGCCACGCTCTTTTCATAGCAGATACTACACCCGTAAAGCTACGGCCACAATGCCTTCATCAAGGTTGTGTTTGAGAGAACGAGGTTACCGGAAAAGTCACTACTAGTGTTCTGTCCCGTAAATGACTGGCATGTCTCAACGCCCCGAAGCCATTGATGAATCTGGGTTTCCGGTTCCGAAAGTGTAAGGCGAAATTACGGAACACAACGGTAATACCCGTAAGCCTCGACATATGCAATCTCATTGGTGGCGTGGTCAGAAAGCCGGGTTTTGTGATTTGCGATACAGACGCGCATTGCGCGGCTCGCTAGCATCCTGCAAACTGGCCGGGGACGATAATTATCTCATGGTCAGTGCGCTCGATGTTTCTCAGACCGCGATCGACGTGACCAAGAAGCGGTTGGGTTTGGCCGCCCAACAGGTCCATTGGCGTGTCGCTGATATCACGGAAGCACAACTGGAACCTGGTGCATATGACGTATGGCATGACCTTTCGGTATTACATTTTCTTGCTGCAATCGAGCAGCATTCTGCGTATGTTCGGCAGGTTTGCCACGCTGTCAGACCTGGTGGCCACGTAATCGTCAGCACTTTTGGACCAGAGGGTCCCGCAAAATGCAGCGGACTCGATACTGTTCGCTATGATGCCGACTCGCTGCACGACCAGTTTGGCGTGCGCTTCCGTTTGGTGGAGAGCTCCAAAGAACTGCATCGCACACCAATTGGCACTACGCAGCAGTTTCTGTACTGCTACTGCAAGGTCGAATGACCAGAATCACCGAGAACACCCGAGACCGCAGCCACATCGTCCGAGGTGGCGGGTGTGTCCCGGCGCGCCGTTCAACTTCAAGTTCTCACTTTCGTCTGGATGACAGTGGAGGGCACCGTTTCTCTCGGGACAGCCTTGAGATTCGAGTCACAGCTAACCGTGTCAATCTGTCGTGATTTAGGCTTTACAACTTACAAGACCGCGGGGACTGCCAAAATGCGCGGAAGTCGTGCAGGACACCATGCTCGGTTGGTTGGAAAGAACTTCACTTGTGCGCTTAATCCGGCAGCCTCTCTTTGCCCAAGTGCCGCCGCTTGAAGTACGAATCCGTCGATCTTCTACATGATGTGCGCTTGTCACTAGCCGGTGTGCGCAACGTCACACTGGCCATGGTCTTTCGGAGAGCGATAATTGCATCAGCCCGCAATGTAGTGGGGAGACCACCATGTCAGACAGCACACTGGCGACACCAGCCCGCGTCGAAAAGGAAGCTTCGACCCCAGTACCCGGCCCGGCGGTGAGAAAATCGTCCAAAGCATTCAATTCATTTCAAATCGCACAGGGTCAATTCGATAAAGTAGCGGAGTATTTAGGGCTGGACCCAGCCGCCAGAGATCTTCTGAGGTATCCACTGCGCGAATACCAGTTTGCCATTCCCGTTCGTATGGACGACGGGCTGGTCAAAATTTTCCGGGGCTTTCGAGTTCAACACAATGACGCACGTGGACCCGGCAAGGGCGGTATACGCTTTCACCCGCAAGAAACGATCGATACCGTTCGCGCCCTGGCGATGTGGATGACGTGGAAGTGCGCTGTCGTGGATATTCCACTCGGAGGCGCAAAAGGTGGAGTGATCTGCGATCCGCACAATCTGAGCGCCCGGGAGCAAGAGCAAATTTGCCGCGGTTGGGTGCGCCAAGTGGCAAGGGACGTTGGTCCAGTGACTGATGTACCGGCACCGGATGTGATGACTGACTCGCAACATATGCTCTGGATGCTTGATGAGTTTGAAAAGATCCACGGCGGTCGGTTCCCCGGTTTCATCACCGGCAAACCGGTGGGCCTCGGTGGCTCACTTGGTCGAACCGAAGCTACGGGCTATGGCGTCGTCATTACACTGCGTGAGGCGCTCAAAGAATTAGGCATCCGGCCGGAGAATACCAGGGCCAGCGTCCAAGGGTTCGGCAATGTTGCCCACTACGCGATCGAACTCTATCAACGACTGGGCGGACGAGTAATCGCAGTATCCTGCTGGGACCAGACGGACCAGTGCGCCTACACTTACCGGAAGCGTGACGGAATCAATCTTAGCCAGCTCTCCTCGATTACCGACCACTTCGGCGGGATCAACAGGGACAAAGCCAGGGAATTGGACTATGACGTGTTACCCGGAGAAGCTTGGCTTGAGCAAGACGTTGACATCCTCATTCCAGCGGCGATGGAAAATCAGATCACCGGCGACAACGTAAGTAGGATCGGTCCCCAAGTTCGAATCATCGCCGAAGGTGCCAACGGGCCAACCACACCGGAAGCCGACGCCCAGATTCAGAAGCGCGGCAACTTGGTAATCCCTGACTTTCTGGCAAACGCGGGTGGAGTGACTTGCAGCTACTTCGAGCAAGTGCAGAGCAATATGAACTACTTTTGGGAAAAAGACGAGGTACTCGGAAAACTGGACTTGAAGATGACATCCGCCTACTTCGCCGTCTCCGATCTGGCTCGTCGAGAAAAGTTGTACATGAGAGATGCTGCCTACGCGATCGCGATCGGTCGAGTCGCCAAGGCATGCCACGAACGCGGCTGGGTGTGACAGCCGCCAGCCTGGCTAGATACGCGCCACTCAGTGCTGCGTGTCAGAACGCGTGGCATCCGTTTGGATGCAGTGGGAGGTGTCAATGAGCGCTCTGAAGCCTCTTGTTGCAGAGTTGCCGGTGTTCGACCGCAAGTTCTGGGACGGCACTTTCCGATGCACACAAATCGGTACTGGCTCACTGGGTGGTAAGGCCAGCGGATTAGTTTTCATCAAAGATCTCCTTGCCAAACAGATTGCGCCCAATTCCTTCCCTGATGTCGAAATCAACGTCCCAACAATGGCAGTTGTAGCGACGGACTGTTTTGATCAATTCATCGCTCAGAACCAATTGGCCGAGTTGCCCTTCGAAGAAATGTCCGACGACCGTATTGCCCACGCGTTCCAACAGGGCGACCTGCCGATGGAACTGCTGGGTGATCTTCGCGCGCTGATTGTTCAAGTCAAGACTCCCCTGGCAATTCGCTCCTCCAGCTTGCTTGAGGATGCCCTAGAGCGGCCCTTTGCTGGTGTCTATGCCACCAAAATGATTCCCAACATCCAATTCGATCCGGACATTCGGTTTCGCCGTCTAGCGGAAGCCATTAAGTTTGTCTACGCGTCTACCTATTTCCGCGAGGCCCGTGATTACCTCCGCACCACTGGCACAAAGCCGGGCGCGGAGAAGATGGCGGTGATCATCCAGGAGGTTGTTGGGCGACGCAGGGGAGATCGTTTTTATCCCGACATTTCCGGTGTTGCGCGTTCTTACAACTTCTACGCGTTTGAGCCGGCGCGGCCCGAAGACGGTGTTGTCACATTGGCATTAGGATTGGGAAAGACGATTGTGGACGGAGGCATCGCCTGGACTTTCTCGCCGCGATATCCCAAGAAACCACTTCCATTTGCTTCTGTGGAGGAACTGTTGGATGGCACCCAAACAGAGTTTTGGGCAGTCAACATGGGCAAACCGCCCGCTTACGACCCCGTCAGTGAATCCGAATACTTGGTCCAGGCGAATCTGGTTGACGCTGAAGCGGACGAGGTTCTATATCTCCTCGCCTCAACCTTTGATCCAGATCGTGACAGTGTCGTACCTGGGATCGGACCTCGCGGACCGCGAGTTCTAAATTTCGCTCCGATGTTGGTCCAGGAGGAGTTCTCGCTTAACGAACTTGTGAAGGCTCTGCTCAACGCAGCCGAAAAGGCTACGAATTCCAAGGTCGAAATCGAGTTCGCTCTAACCTTTCAAAATCGCCCCGGAGAGCACACGCGGGCGCGCCTTGGATTTTTGCAGGTTCGTTCAATGGTAGTTTCCGATCAGGTGGTCGAGGTCAGCGTCGAAGATCTTTGTGATCCGCGGGCCATTGTTGCTTCGGACATGGTGATCGGCAATGGTGCCGATGACGGAATCCAGGACATTGTTTTCGTAAGGCCAGAGCAGTTCTCAGCATTGCGCACACCCGTCGTCGCACAGCAACTTGAATCGATAAACCGCGAACTGCAACAGCAGCACCGGCCTTTCCTGTTGATTGGATTCGGCCGATGGGGTAGTTCTCATCCATCACTCGGCATCCCGGTTGAGTGGGCGCAAATCTCTGGGGCGCGGGCAATCGTCGAGGCGACGCTACCCGAGATGAACGTCGAGTTGAGTCAGGGCTCTCACTTTTTCCATAACTTATCGAGTTTTAGGGCAAGCTACTTTATGGTGCCGAGCGGGCGACCGTTTGGAATCAACTGGGATTGGCTGAACCGGCAGCCCGTCTTGTACGAGACAGATTTGGTCCGTCATGTGCGGCCGAAAGGCAGGCTCTCGCTGCGTGTCGACGGCCGAACCCGACGAGGTGTCATCCTGCCGGCAACCCAAGCCCCGAGTTCAGTGTAAAACAGTGAAACCTGACGAACCGCAATTCGGGATCATGTTGCACGCTCTCCAGGAGCGGGCAAAGGAATTAAATTGCCTCTATCAGGTGGGAGAGCTGGTAGGTCGGTCGGATAGGCCGATCGACGAGATTTTCCGCGACATCATTGAAGTTCTGCCGTCTGGGTGGCAGTACCCGCACGAATGTCAGGCGCGAATCCTCTTTGAAAACCTGATCGTCCAGACGCCGGACTTCAAAAGCACGCCTTGGGTGCAAAAAGCAAACATTATTGTGCAAAGTGAAAAGGTCGGAACTGTGGAAGTCTCTTACCGGCGAGAGCTACCGAAATCGGATGAAGGCCCGTTCCTCAAAGAAGAACGCAGGCTCATCGAGACGATTGCCGAACGGATCGGCAGTGCGGTCACTCAGCGACGGCTAAAGGCGGCGTTTGGGGCTTGGTCTGCTGCGGATGGTGGCGCGACAGCCCAAGGAGAATGGCGTGTGGTCCTTGAGTTCCTACGCGACACTGATCCCGCCCTGCTGAAACGAATATCACGCAAGTTGATCAACCATTTAAGTTGGAGCGGGGTCCCAGAGGCCAAGGAATTATTGCAGCGCGGAGCGGAGCTCTCGCCAGAGGAACATCGTCTCGCTTGGGACGACAACCGGCCTCTTCCTCCAGATGCACACGGAATTGCTATCGACTTAACGAACGAGGCCTTTCAGATGGCAGGGGAACACATGAGCGAGAACGAGATCCTCAATTGTGTGACCCGCTGGATTAAGGAGGACAAGTCCAGTTTTCTAGTCCGAGCCCTGGAAAACCAGGACACCTCTCTTGGAGAAATTATGGACTGTGTCGAACGATATCGGCACATCGGTGTCCAGGAGAGCGAACTTTCGCTCTACACTCAGAAAGGGCTGCGAGTATCGTTGATCCGTCGATTTTTTTCCGAAAACCTCGAGTTCATTAATGTCGCCAAGAATTTCATTGAAGTTAATGATTTCTATGATCTGTTGGGTAAGGTGATCTTCCCGCCTGGTTGCCATGGCAAGCTGGGTGGCAAAAGTGCAGGCTTGTTTCTGGCCAAGAAGATCATTGACAAGGCTCCCGAAGCGAGTCCAGTTCTGCACGAAGTCAAGGTGCCCAAGACCTGGTATCTCACCTCCGATTGGATTCAGAATTTCGTCCACCATAACGATTTGGAGGACGTTCTCAACCGGAAATATATGGAGATCGACCAGGTTCGGCAGGAATACCCGCACCTGGTGGCTCTGTTCAAAAGTTCCTCCTTCCCATCGGAGTTTTCCAAGGGACTCGCACTCGCTCTTGAGGATCTCGGAGATGTTCCGCTGATCGTCCGCAGCTCGAGTTTGCTGGAAGACCGTCCTGGTTCGGCTTTCTCGGGCAAGTATAAGAGCCTGTTTCTTGGAAATCGCGGAACAAAGGAAGAACGCCTATTCGCACTGAAGGACGCTATTGCCGAGGTGTACGCCTCGATCTTCGGCCCGGATCCCACCGAGTACCGTGCTGAGCGAGGTCTTTTGGATGTTCACGAAGAAATGGGCATCATGATCCAGGAAGTCGTGGGCCGGCCTGTTGGCAAGTTCTTTCTCCCTGCGTGTTCGGGGGTTGCATTTAGCAACAATGAATTTCGCTGGTCTGCTCGTATCAAACGCGAGGATGGCCTTATCCGACTCGTGCCGGGACTGGGAACACGTGCCGTGGACCGCGTCGCCGATGATTACCCCGTGCTGATCGCTCCGTGCCAGCCGAGTTTGCGTGTCAACGTGACCGCCGATGAAGTGTTGAGATATTCACCAAAACGTGTTGATGTCATCAATTTGGGCACCAATGCTTTTGAAACGATCGAGGCCTCAGAGCTGCTGGGCCGCGTCGGCGCAGACTACCCGCAGATTCGTAATCTTATTTCGCTCGTGAGCCATGACCGAATCGAGCCATTGATCGGACCACTGCCGGACTTCAAGTCTCAGGACGCGGTTTTCACATTTGAAGGGCTGATAAGCAAGACTCCGTTCATAACCTGCATTCGCGACTTGTTGAGCCTACTGCAATCAAAGCTCGGTTCACCCGTGGACATCGAGTTTGCCTACGATGGTGCAGATTTCTACCTGCTGCAATGCCGACCCCAGAGCTATGGGCCCGACGCACTTCCGACTGCAATCCCGCAGAACCTGCCGCCAGACAAGGTGATTTTCTCCGCCGCCCAGTTTGTTTCGAACGGCAAGGTGCCGGATATCACGCATATTGTGTATGTTGACCTTGAAGAATACAGCCAACTCCCTGATCAAGCGGCAATGCGCGATGTAGGGCGCGCTGTCGGTCGATTGAATAAACTGTTGCCGAAACGCCAGTTCATCCTAGTCGGGCCCGGACGCTGGGGTAGCCGCGGAGACATCAAGCTGGGCGTCCCGGTGACCTACTCCGACATCAATAACACGGCCATGCTAATCGAAATAGCCCGCCAGAAAGGAAACTACCTGCCAGAGTTGTCCTTCGGGACGCACTTCTTCCAAGACCTTGTCGAGGCCTCAATTCGCTACCTGCCGCTGTACCCGGACGATCCGACAACGACGTTCAAAGAACTGTTCTTTCAACGGTCCCGCAATGTGCTTCAGGACGTGCTCCCCGAATTCGCGCACCTCGCAGAAACGCTTCGGGTAATCGACGTGCCGATGGAAACAGGAGGTATGATCCTGCGAGTGCTCATGAACGCAGACTTGGACCAGGCAGTTGCATTCCTTTCATCGCCGCAGAAAGTGGTCGGATCAATCGAATCCGATGCTGACGTAAGCGAGAGAGGAACGGATGAACACTGGCGCTGGAGATTTCGCATGGCACAGAGGATCGCTGCAGATCTTGAACCGCGGAGATTTGGTGTGTTGGCTTTCTACCTGATTGGAAGCGCGAAGAATGCCACCGCAGGACCGGCCAGCGACATTGACATCTTGCTGCATTTTCAGGGAAACGAAGAGCAGAGCAAAGACCTGATGCTTTGGCTCGAGGGATGGAGTCGGTGCCTTGGAGAAATCAATTTCCTACGAACCGGCTATCGCACGGAAGGTCTGCTTGACGTGCACCTTGTCACTGACAAGGATATTGCTGCGCGATCCAGTTTCGCAGTCAAAATCGACGCTATCACGGATCCCGCGCGTAAATTGCCCATGCAGGATTCATCAGGTCTGAACTAAATTAAATCCCGTGTTGCAGCTTCGGGTGACTCCAGATCAAAACGCACGAGTGCCAACTCAGGACCATCATGAGCACCATTAATGCACGTCGTCCGACCCATTTGGATTTTCCAAACCCCTGTTAATCTTGTCGACTCGTGTACGTGGCCGTGCAAGGTCAGAAGCGGTTGTCGTTCCTCGATGAACCGTCTGACAGCGATGCTGCCGACATGCAAATCGAGGGCGACGTGCTCATAACTTTTTCCATCAAGGGCGGCACGGTCTAACGATGTGTCGTAGGGCGGAGTATGAAACATAATAACCGCACGATCGAGAGAATCTTCGCCGGTCAGCATTGCCAGGTCTAGCTGAATTGTTCCCCATTTAATTTCATTTGCATCCACCGGCACACTTCTGTACCCCTCTTCCGGAGAAACGCAACCGGGCGGAACGTACCGGGAAATGTCGTAACATTCCCAATCCTTTAACAAGAATGGCGTGGGTGGGACGCAGGCAAAACCGTAGATAGGAAAGCTTCCAAGCAGAACCTTGCGCTTGTGTATGTGCTGCCACAGACCCAAGGCTTGGCCAATAACGAATCGTTCTTCCTCGCACCGCGGGTCATCGTTACCCAGAATGAGAAAGATGGCGGGGTAACTTCCACCCAGTGCGTCTCGCACTTTCGTGAAGGCAGGGATTAGATAAGAAGAAACAACTTCGTCCTTCGCGGCACGAAGTGGAGTTCGAGAAAAGGAGCCAGAACCGAGTAGTTCTCCGCCGAGAAATACGGCTACCGGGCGGTCTCGCACAATGCTGGCGAGAAGTTTCTCGAACCGCTGGGTCTGACCGTGCAAATCTGTAGCAAAGAAGCAGGTGGTCAAGCCTCTGTCCCTCAAATGAACGCCTTGATATCCATGTTACTCGGATTTTGGTTTTCAGCTACTTCCAGAGAAACACCTACTTTGGCCCCTCATTGCTCATGACCTCAGTTCGCCCGAAGTCAGACTCCTTGAGCTGTCATGAACACGACTTGAAAGCAGGCAGCCTTCCACAGCAATTTTTAGATCCTTAAATGCGACGGGTTTTTCAAGATAGTCTGCCGCTCCCAAGTTTAATGATGTGAGGTAGCAGCGCATCTCGTGATGCCGGGCCAGAACTAGAATTTGCGTGCGGCTGTCTGAAGCATGGAGACGTTCCAGGATTTCACGTCCCTTAAAGTAGGGCCCGCCTTGATCCACAATTACCACGTCGAATGTCTCCTTCAGCAAGTGAGGGTTGGCTTTTTCATATGACGAACTTGAAAAGACTTCATGCCCCATAGATCGCAACATGCCTGTATATGCGCCCAGGTCGTGGAGGTCGGTGTCAACCAAGAGCACCCTTCCCACCAGTGGACTGTCCAGTGGTGAGAGTTGGTGCCGTTCGTTCATTTGTAAATTCATCTCTCACCTTTCTGATGATCTAAACCCAGCTAAGCAAGCTGGGCCACTCTTTTTATCACCTTTC
>CAVUHF010000024.1:0-31918 GCA_963741195.1 Candidatus Acidiferrales bacterium | reverse complement strand
ACGATAACAACCCACCTTCGGCCAGGCCCACCACGTCCTTATAGATCTCCAGATCCTTGCGCGCCGGGATCAGCACGTCGATCCCCAGATCGCGCTTGCAATGGCCGATCTTCTCCCCGTCCAAAAAACCACGATCCAGAATTAAGCGCTTCATTACCCCGCGGCCATGGCATTGCACAAATTCATCCACCAGCTCATAGAGCACCGGGGCTTCATGGTCCTTGCCGGCCGTCAGGCGCAGCCCGCCATACAGGAAGAACTCTCCCGCGCGATTGGTATGCAGCAGCGTCACCAGCTTGTAACAGCGTCGCCAGTCGTAGGCTTTCTGCTGCTCCTGGGTAAGCTTTGCGGAATCCACCGGATGATTCTGCTCATCGAAAAGGAGCCGCCAAGAGCCCTCATAGTGCTCATTGTCCGGCACGAACAGATAGCTCGCATCACCAATAAAAATCCCTTCCCCGTCGAACGCATGGTGCTGCTTAAAGATGCCTACGACCTCGCGGTTGAACCAGCTCTGCAGCAACTTAAACCCAGCACAGCGCAGGGAAATGTCGCCGGTCTCCGGATGGGTGGCCTTGTGGCCCATGGCCGGACCAAAAGCCTCGATCATGCTGCTGGAGCGCACTAGCAATGGAAAGGCATGAAAGTGATGCTCGCCGTGAAAACGCATGGACAGGTTGCTGACCATATAGACCCACAAGGGCACATCGTGCCGCTCGCGGGGGGAGGGGTAGCTCTGGGCCAGCTTGTCCAGGATCTTGCGCTCGGTGATGACCCGGAAGAAGTCGGCTTCGCTGACTTCGCCGATGGCATCGACATAATCAAACTCGCCTCGCCGAAACGCTTCGAGCACCCGCGCATCATTGCGCTCAAACAGCATGGCGGCGGATGTCGACAGTGCCGACTCACTCATCTTAAGGAGCCTCGCGACGCAACTCCTGGATCTGATCGAGCACCTTCAGAATCTTCTTGTGCAGCACCGAGACCTCGGCGCGGGCCCGACGAAAGCGCAAATACTCTGCACTCTTCTGCCGCAGCTCGGCTAACTGGGCCGGGGGAATAGAGCGCATGCGGGACCGCCCTTGTTCACTCCAGGTCAGGACCATGTTGCAGTGCAGCCGGCCACGCGTGCAACTGCAGTTGGGGGTACCGCAACGCCGGGCGATTTCATAGACATTGCCCTTAACCAAAGGGGTGCGCGTCAGCGCCACGTTCAGCACTTCGCGTAGCTGCTCCAAAAGCGCGAGCAAGGCGGCACGTAAGCGGCTGAGTTTTTCGTCATGCTTTCTGTCATGCATGCGATTATAGTATATCGCATGCAGGAAACCATCAGTCAATACCAAAAATCGTAGGCTGGACGCAAAATGACACAGGAGGGCTACTGAAATCCCCTACATAGGCGGCTATCGACGGGGTCGTCCGTTAGTGTCTGAATCGCAGCTTGGGTAGGACACGCGTTCTGCCGGAAGTGGATCAACTAGCGGATTACCGGACAGTTGCATCCGGGGCTGCCCCATCCGTGGTGCAGTATTCGGAAAAAGTTTCCGGCGCTGTGGGCAGCACGCTCGCGATTCAGCATTGGTTGCAGGATAGAGTCGATCATGCAACAGAAGGCGGCCCGTTCGAGAGCATTCATCTGTGACTCTTCCCAGGGCGTCATGAATCTGTTTTGAGCAGCCGCGTGGTCGCGAATGGCCTTCGCTCTGCGCTGGTAGTCTTTCTTTTGCCAGTCGTTCAGCCCTCTCAAGTAGAAACTCAGTAGCTGATGGGATGTGCCGAGTTCGGTTGCGAGCGCCCGGAGCGACGGCCTTTGGCCTTCAGGTTGCCGCAACCAAGATGCGAGGCGGACGCGGATGGCCGTAGCTTGCGATTCGTGTGCCGGTCTACGGCCTCGCTTCAACTTTGAAGCGTTGACTTCGCTTACTGACCCGCTGGCCATTTGTGCATGCTCCCTTCACATTCGCGTCCCATCCATTTCACGCTGAGACTTCTTGGAACAATTGCGAATGCCACCCAAGGGGTTCACCCCAAAGGCTTTGGAACTTCCTTGGAACAAAACCCTCAATTTATGGAGCGATTTTCAGCAACTTCCAGGTGTAAGGGCAATCGACTCATCAGGATTTATGGAGCGGGCGATGGGAATCGAACCCACGTCCGAAGCTTGGGAAGCCTGTTGTAGACGGCTAAAAACGCACAAATTGGCGGCAATTTGACGTTTTTCAAAATCCTCAAATGGATTCCAACTGGAGCAGCAGGACAACCCCGTATTTCGGCAGCGCTGCTGCTACTCACCCCGGCCAACTGGAACAAGCGGAACACGGCGGGTACAAACACAAATAACATCTTTCTACTGGGAGACCCGCGAGATGACGACCTAGGCGCGAGATTTTTTCAGCTTCGTAGCACGAGGGCGACGTGTCCACCTTGTCCGTTGCTTGACAGTTTCTTGTTTGAAGGCAGCTTGCACCACGTAGGCCGACCGCGTCAGACCAGCAGCTCGTGCTAGACGGTCGATTTTCTCGATCTGGCTCTCACGAGCGGTAATGTTGATGCGAACAGTTCGCTCCGTCTGAGCTGGAACGAGAAACGCTACGGCACGTTTAATAGCTGGATCATCGGCGATGTCGTCAATTGTTGACGGATTGGGAATTTCCTCCGCGTCTTCGATCATACCTGCGATGTGAAGGCTTAGAGCTTCTGCAGCCATGCGGCGAGCTTCTTCCAAGGTCTTGCCAGCGGTCACACAACCGGGGAAATCGGGGAAACTGACGCCAAAATCAGAGTCGCCGTCCTTATGAAGATATGCGATATAGTCCATTCTCACCTCAGTTTGATACTTGCCTGCTTTTCGATGCTGCGCAGGGTCCCGATAGGTATATCCCGGTTGGGGTGCGGCACTGTGACCCGTCCCGGTTTCGTCGGATGCTTAAACTGCTTGTGACTCCCGACATGGGCGACCTCATACCAGCCATCCTGCTTTAACAGCTGAATTATCTCCCAGCTGGACATGGTCCATACTACACACTTTTTACACACTCGTCAAGCTAGACGATCAGCGAACTGACAACCAACCCCTGCCCATTGCCCGCGAGCGGGCAATGGGAATCGATCCCACGTCCGAAGCTTGGCAACCATCAGCGATCGACGGTTGGAATCCAGGCGCGGATCATTTGGATTCTGGCCAACTTCTACGACGCCATCGTCAGTGTCAATCTCAGCGGGCAACAAAAGTCGATACCCTAGGTTATTTGCAAGGTACTCCGTGATTAGGACGGTCTGGTCAGATTGCCGAGAAATCCGCTAATCACCCTCGCGAGACGTTCGGCAGTAATGGACTCGGGCAGGGGGATCTCGAGAGTCGAACGTCGAGTTTGCGCATCCGTACGCAAGAACGTGGAAAGACCTCGTTCGATTGGTCCAATACCCGGGGCGCTTCGCGGTGAGCAGAGCGAGTCCAAAAGGGTCAGACCTGCTTCCAAAAACCTAGCAACAGCCTCTCCGGCGTCCGGTAAGAACAAGTCGGATTGTGCATCGTCAACCCGTATTGCACTCTGTGCGACGAGCATCGTCCCGTCCACGGGAACCTGAGGCTTTGTCCCTGTCGGACCTCCATCGGGGTGGCCGTTCCTCGCCGTCGATTTTCCATTTTGCTTCGCTTCCATTACGGCCACAGGTTGTGGCGCCTCCGGAGTGAGTACAGGCTTCGGCCTACCAGGCTGGTCGCTGAAGACCTCTTTGATCACGTGCAGCATGCTCTTGCGGCCAAGCTTCTCAAAGCTGATTTCGTCCTTTGTCCCATCGAATAATCCTTTGAACAGCGCCTTTTTGAGCGTAAGAGTCTGCCAAACGCGTTCCTCGATGCTGTTCTCGGTCAGCAGATGGATCACTTGCACGGGCTTCGTCTGGCCGAAGCGATGAACACGCCCGATCCGCTGTTCTAATCTAGCCGGGTTCCAAGGCGGCTCAAAGATGACGACTGCCGAGGCCGCTTGCAAGTTCAACCCCACTCCACCAGCATCGGTCGAGAGAAATACCTTACAGTTAGGATCCTTTCCGAACTGGACAATCAGCTCGCCACGTTTCCGTGCAGGTACGTTGCCGTGCAAGGACACCCAGCCGATCTTCAGCTTCGTCAGTTCCTGACCTGCCAGGTGCGTCATCCGTTCGTACTCGCTGAAAACCACCACCTTGCGCTTCTCTTCTATCGCCAACTCGTGAACAATCTCGCGGAACTCTTCAAGCTTGGGAGAAAAATTCGTTGCCTTGTCGAACAAGAAGGTAGAGTTGCAAAGCATGCGCATGTTCTGGATACAGCAAGTGATGCGACGCAGGTCGATCTCGGAGAGCCAACCTTGTCGCTGCCATTTGTGCATCAGCCTCGCGAGAATGTCACTCTGTTCCCAATAGGGACCTGCCTGTTCGGGCGTCATGCGGACACGGAAAATCTGATCGGTCCGCTCGGGCAGTTCGGGGAGCACCTCGTTCCGAGTCCTACGGAGCAGTATGGGCTCGAGTCGTTTGTGAATTTGGTCCAGTCCGCGATAGCCGACTAATTTCCCTTCTGCGTTCTCCATGCGGTGTTCGTTGAGAAAACGAAAGGCCGGCCCCAAACGGCGACCGTCCACGAACTCCACGACCGAATAGAGCTCTTCGAGCTTGTTTTCGAGAGGCGTTCCTGTCAAAACGAAGGCATAACGACTCTTCAACTGTTTGATGATGCGGGCGGTGGCAGTCGCCCAATTGCGGATGCGCTGGGCTTCATCAAGGATGATCAAGTCCGGACGCAGGGCGTGCATGTCTTCGATGTCCTTCAGGACGAGCTCGTAACTTGTGAGATTAAAGAAGGTCGGATTGGCGTAGAGCTTCTTGCGATGTGGCATAAGCCCATCGATCACTTGTGCAGAAAGAACGCAGAACTTCTCGATCTCTGTCTTCCATTGGTACTTGACCGAAGCCGGAGCAACTACTAGAACTCTCTCAACGCCCCGACGGCGCCGCAGCAGCTCAGCTCCAGCGATGGCCTGAATTGTTTTGCCAAGGCCCATATCGTCGGCGAGAATCACCCGCCCACGACAGGCGGCGAAGAGCGCACCGCGAACTTGGTAGGGGAAAAGCGGCACTCTCAAGAGACCTTCAAGCGGGCGTTTGCCTTTCTTCAACTGCGCGAGGTAGCGACGCTCGTCTTCAAGACCCGCGGTGAGTTCGTTTTCACGGTCGATGAAATCCAGCACATCACTGTACACAACGGCGGTCTCGTCAACGGTCCGCAGCTTCTCAAGGACTTGCTCGAATCGTCGAAGATTGTCTTTTCGAAGAAACCCACTGGAGTCGAAGTACTCGGAAACAATCTTGCGGAGATCGGCCGACGGCTCAGACGGAAGTCGGAGGCGCACGTTCAGGGTGTCCCCATAATGGAGAGAAAGCGAGGCTCGTGTTCGTTGATACCGCTGACGATCAAAGGATCGACCAAATCGGCGATGGAGATGAAGCAACAGGGATTCGATGTGTTTGCAAGTGCCGAGGGTGTTTACAGCGAAGTCGGCGCACGAGCAGAAGTTTTCAAACAGGCCGGGACCGCGCATAGCCACCCTATACTCCCTGCCGCTTGCCGATTTTATCACGTAGTCGCCATAAGCCTGTCCGGCCGGCTCGGTAAGAATGTTCTGAATCGCTTTCCGGGCGCGCTGTTGCCGGGCGCAGATCTGTTCCTCGACGATCATGGTGGCTCCTCCAGCAAGCAGTGAATCGCAAAGATAGCAGGAATTAAAGAGGCAATCGAATGGGTGACTGTGGAAAACAACGTCCCAGCGTAATATTTTCCGCCCCAAATCCAACGACGTTTAGCGGTGTCCTCCTGCGAGTTGTTGGTGACGCACAGCAAGGACCCGGATCTTGCGGCCGAGTACCTCAAGGCTGCGTTGGAAGATGAAGACGAGCCCCGCGTTCTGCTAATTGCCTTGCGGCACCTCGCCCAAGCTCAGGGCATTGCCAAAGTCGCCAAGGCTGCCGGCATCGAGCGCGAGAGCCTTTATCGTGCATTGCCGGTGCATGGCAATCCGCGTTTGTCCACGCTAGTCGCCGTCACCAAGGCAATCGGGCTGAGATTGACCGTCGAAGCCGCTCAATAAGAGGCGCTCTTAATGCGTTTCTGGAGCGCGCGATGGGAATCGAACTAATACAATCGGCCAAAATAAAGGCGTTACCGCCCGCTTTTCAGTTTAACTGAAGTCAAACGGAGTCAAATGCTGTTCCCAGGACGATAAGAGTGCCTGCAATCGCGTGAGGGAGGAGAGTGGCGTCACCGCGTAACGAGAAGCAACCACGGTGTTCCGACCACCAGGAACACAAGCAGACAGAAAACCGTGGTCAAGAGGCCAAGTCGGTAGAGTTCACGTTGGTTGAGATAGTTACTCCCAATGAAGATAACGTTTTGGCTACCTCCCTGTGGGGTAATCGTGGAGAAGTAGCTGCTAGCAAAGAGCAGGGCAAAGGCCATTAGGGGTGCGGGAACGCCCGTTTTTATGCCGACACCCAGAAAGACGTCGAAGAGAGCCAAGATCTGTGCCGACTGGCTGACGAACATGTAGTGCATCAACACATACAGAACCAAGAGGACGACGTAAGCGACGGGCCAGGTGATTCCTCCGAGAAGCGACGTGAGCCGGGCTCCCACGTAGCTCATGAAGCCAAGTTCGTTCAGTTGGCCACTCATCGCAAAGAGCACGGCCAGCCAGATAAAGGTGACCAAGGTACCGCCCTGTAAGTTGATGTCGTCGAGGGTAAGGACATTCATGGCCAGGAGCGCGCCCAGGCCAGCGAACGCTACAGCAGCGAGACTCAGGTTCAGGGTCCCTGCCATCACCCATCCGGTCACCATGAAGGCAAAGGCCACCGCAACGATCCACTCATCGCGCGTCAATCGTCCCATGCCGCGCAGTGCCTCTTTTGCTGCTTTGGGCGCGTCTAGGGTGTCGGCCACCCCCGGTGGAAACAATTTGTAAAGGATAAGCGGCAGCAAGGCGATCATCGTCAACACGGGAATCGACGCGGCGAGCATCCACGAACCGAAGTTGATCTTCACGCCATAGGGCGCCGCCAACGACACAGCGATCGGATTACCGGACGTGGCGGTGAGCCAGAGCGCGGACGACACACTCAGGCTGGCCATCCCGCAGAACATGAGGTAGCCACCCATCCGGCGGCTCTTGTCGTCGTCTGGAAGGGAACCGGCATTCTGGGCCAAAGAAAGAATGATGGGGTAGAGCACGCCGCCGCGTGCTGTATTGCTCGGAAACGCGGGCGCGATCATCGCATCGGTGACAAAGATGCTGTAGCCCAACCCCAGCGTGGATCGCCCGAATAGGCTTACCACCAGGAGGCTGATGCGCCGCCCTAGTCCTGATTTCACAACGGCGTTCGCGACGAGAAAAGCTACCACGACGAGGAGCACGCTCTGATTGGCGAACCCAGCGAAAGCCTTAGAGGGATCGACCGTGCGCGTAAGCACCGCAGCTGATACGGCCAGCAGAGAGGCCGTCAAAAGAGGAAATGAATTCAAGATGACGGCGATGATAGCCGCCGCAAAGATCGCAAAGAGATGCCAAGACTCTCTGGTCAGTCCGGCGGGTATCGGCCAGAACCAAATGGCAAGCGCCAGAACGAATGGGATGACTCGCATTAACTGTTGGCGGAATGACGTCTTGGCTGTGGTCATTTCGATTGTTCTCCACCAGGAGTGTCGACCGTTGTGCTGAACCGCGCTCGCCCCTTGAGGTTGACAGCCCTGCCGCTCACCGCGCCATCCTCGGACTCAACTACGTATTCCCACTGGAAGGAATAGTCCCCGGTGATGCCGACAAAACGGCCGGTCCCTCCGAGGAAGGTACCTACGATGCGATTTCCGGTTCCCACCCACTCACCGTTCAGTTCGCTGTAAACCTCGTCACCACGTTCGTCAGTCCACACAGCGCGGCCCTGCATGCCGGCGCGATTGTCGGAAAAGCCAATGGCCTTCGCGCGAAACCCTACTCCCAACCCGCGATCGCCTGTGAGTAGGAGCGACCCGGTTAAATCGAAGGTTGAAGCGCGGTGACCTGGCTCGAGATTGAGTGTTTGCCGAGTACCTGACGCGGACCAAGTACCTTCGAACGTGCGCCACTCGGTTGGCGGGGGAGCCTTCGGAGCCTGGATTGTCGGTTGACTGCAAGCGACGGCGAACAGCATCGTGGCCAGTCCTACACAACGTCGTGCAAAAGAAAACTCAGCTACCGCACACATGGGTCTAATCCTCTAAAAACTCCTTGATCGCATCACCTTTGATCGGGATCCACTTTCACGAAGCTGTACTTTGCGCTGAATTGAATTCGGGGCGCGTTAGCCTTTTGCCCGTTTTGCAGCATGGTCCAACCATAAAGGAATTCTGCGCCGACATTGAGCGACCCGCCAGGATTCCAGATCAGGTTGGTACCCGTGTAGGTAGCATGATTGTAAGTGGTTGGCGCGGCCAAATCGGTGTTGTTCACAGCCGCATAGGAGTAGATCGCACTGGAACGCAATCTCTTTTGCCAATAGTGCTGATAGGCTGCTTCAACTCCCACCGCTGGAGTCGCCACCAAATGCGTGTTAACACCTGATGCCGGTTCCGCGTCAATTCCCAGACCGGACGTGTCCTGAATATATCGTGAGATCCCATGACCAGCCGCTACAGCGAAGATGACGTTGTCTCTATCAAAAGTCTTCAAGCCGAGGGAGGTGTTTATGCCCCAACCAAAGACGGAATCTGTCTTTTGGCCTGTGCTTGATGGAATGAATGCGCCGATGGAACGAAACAGGGCGGCAACCTGAAAGTGTCCCCGTTCGAATTCCTGGCGCAAGCGAATTGCCCCATCCGGCGCCGGAGCTTCCGGCTGACTTGTGAACTGCGCGGTTTTGAAGATAACGTCGGAACTGGGCTTTTCCGCAGAAATGTGGAGGGTCGTTCTGGGACCGAGTGCGAACCCATAGCGAAACTGTGGATTTCGGAGGCTCACCATCCCATTGGGCCCCTGGAAGTCCAGACCGTCTGGGAAAGCATCTGGATCCATAAAGTTTGTGAAAGTCTGCCCGATCAGGAGGTTTCTCGCTTGTGCATAGGCATGGCGGAGTCTCGGCGTAGTCGAGTTCGTTCCGAAAAAGTCTCCCTCCACATAAAAACGCACTTCTCCGACCTTCGTATACGGAATTCTGAAGTCCACACTCAGGCGCGTAGGGCGGATCGAAACGGTCGTATTGTTTACGTTGATCGGTTGGGGGATGGGAAATGAAGACGGAACGAACGCATCTGCGTTTCCTGCGGGTTTCAGATCGTAGATGAAATCACTCTTAAAGTAGCCACCGATTTTCATGATGGTTTGTGTTCCCGGCAGCTGAAAAAATCCGTGGTACTTCGGGTCAAGAGGGACGTTATTGAAGCGAGCGGCTGCGAAGGTGTCCTCTGAGAATTCCCGGTATGCGGCTGTGGCCTCCCCAACATGCGGCGAGGTGGGCCCCACGCGCGGCGGTTCCGTGGCTTGAATGGTGCCATTTTGCCGAGGCATCGGGGGCGTGGGCGTAGGGGCAGTTGCGGCTTGACTTGGTTGCGCCTCCGGTTTGGTTCCCTTCAGTTGATCGATCTCAGTCTGCATCTTGTTCATCTGCGCTTGCATCTGCTCGACAAGTTTACGCAACTGCTGAGCTTCGTCGTTTGAGGGTTGCGATTGAGCCAGAGATCTGGCGGGAAGAATCATTCCGAACAGCAGTGTTGCGATGAAGAAGTAGAGCTCGTGACGGTTCATTGTTGCTCTCCTGGTCCCGTTCCGACTACAAATCGTCACGACAACAGCATGATGAGGATCATGCCCCATATCGTGAGCAGCGTATTCCCCACGGCATACGTGACGGTGTACCCGAGCGCCGGTACTTGGCTTTCCGCTCGATCACAGACAAGGCCTAATGAAGCGGTCGTTGTGCGCGCCCCAGAGAGAATGCCCAGCAAGAGCGCATCATGGAAACGGAAGATGTACTTGCCGACATACATTCCCAAGATGAGGGGCAGGGTAGTTGCGAGCGCGCCCCAAAGAAATAGGCTGATGCCCTGGCTCCGAAGCCCGTTGACGAAACCAGGACCCGCCGAGATGCCGACGACCGCGATGAAAATGTTGAGGCCGACCGAGTTCATGAACCAAACGGTTGGCGATGGAATCCTCCCAAAGAACGGTTTTGTCGAACGCAACCAGCCAAACACCAGTCCGGAAATGAGTGCGCCGCCGGCGGTCGATAGCGTTAGTGGCGCACCAGCAACTTTCAGCACCAGCGCACCGACGAGTGCACCAATTGCGATCGCCCCGCCGATGAATGCCACGTCGGCCACATCGGTCGGTCGATCCGCCACTCCCAGCCACTTGGCTGCCGCAGTAGTGTCCTGGGTACGACCGACCAGGGTGAAGATGTCCCCTCGTTCGACATGAGTGTTGGGAAGAATTGGGATTGTCGTGGCCGTTGCACCCCGTACGATCTTCCTTAGAAATACGCCACGGGCTCCGGGTTGGCGGGCTAATTCAACCAGCGTTTTGCCGTCCACCTCTTTGTTGGTGACATAGACATCCACGCCTTCCACGGGCACGCTCTGCAATTCTGGATCCTCGACTTCCTGTCCACCTTCCCCGACAACTCTCAGGAGCACTTCGCGCACGCCCGCTACAGCCAAGACATCACCTTCGTGCAGCACGGTATCCGCAGTGGCGTCCTCGATCGTGCCGTTATGGCGTACGCGCAAAACGAAGATGCGCGTGTCGGGTACCATGGCCTCGGCCTCAATAGCGCGCAGACCGTTGACCTTGCCGCCCGGCTTTACGCGGAAGCAACGCACTTCCCAACGGTGCCAGGCTGAGCCTGCTCCGCCGAGTTCCTTGGTTCCGCCGAATTTCGCCTCGTAATCCTTGCACGCGCTGACGAGATCCATGCGGAGCAGTGCTGGACAGACCAAGGCGATCACAATCGCCGAGCCCACGGTGCCGAACATGTAAGTCACGGCGTAAGCGACTGGCATGGAGTCAAGCAGGCTCTTGGCTTGGTCGGCCGCTAAGCCAAGCCGATTAATTGCATCGGTGGAAAGACCCATAGCCGCGGAGATTGTCTGTGAACCTGAGTAAAGGCCCGCCGCATATCCGAGGTTGTAGCCAACCATCTTCACAATCACGACGGGAACCAACAGGCTGAAGGCACACTGGACCACGGCGAAGGCGGCTTGAGGCAATCCATCCTTGGCAACACCGCGGACGAACTGCGGCCCGACACCGTAGCCCACGGCGAAGAGAAACATGAGGAACACGGTGGCCTTCAGTGGCGGTGATATTGTGATCCCCAGTTGTCCGATGAGGACCCCCGCCAGGAGCGTCGCGGTAACCGATCCGAGACCAATTCCCTTAAAAGTGAACTTGCCGAAGTAATACCCGAGCGCGAGCGTGAGGAAGATGGCGATCTCCGGGTATTGTCGGAGGGTTGCCGCAAACCATGAAAATATGATCATCGTGTATCTCCTGAATGAGGATCGTGGTTTCTTGCCGCGCTTCTACGCCGATGCCTGGGATTTCCAGGCATTCACCGCCGCTTGCACCACTGTGGTGAGCTGCTCGCCGATTTTGGAGTAAGCCTCCTCTGGCAGATTGGCCAGGGACACACGCACTGACCAGTCCGGTCCGGCAAAACCGCTGCCGTTGAGGAGTACCGTGGAGAACTTCTCTGCGAGCGCAAACAGAACGTCAAAGGGGTGATAGTTTTTTCTCAGAAACTCGACAAATGCCGGGCCATGAGTTTTTTCTGCCCAGACCATGATGTCCAGAGTGGCATAGTAGTCCGCGCGCAGGGGGTCCGGAGGGAGGGGCAGCTTCATCCCATCCCATAAAGCTTTGAGCCTGCGCTGCACGATCTCCTTGGTGAGTTTCTTATAGCGGTCGTCCTTATCCAGGAGAGCGAAGAGGGAGAACAGGGTCATCTGAACCTGTTGCGGCAAGGACAAGCCGGCGGTGTGATTGAGAGCGACACAACGGCTATCCGCTACCATGCGGTCGATGAACTTGATCTTTTCCGGCTGAAGCGTGAGAGGCCCGTAGCGAGTATTCAATTCCCGGTGAATGCCCTCAGGAAGCTTGGCGATGGCTTTATCGAAGATGTTGTCTTCGTGAATCGCAACGACGCCAAGGCGCCATCCGGTGCAACCGAAATATTTGGAGTAGGAGTACACGCCGATGGTGTTGTGCGGAACTTCGGCCAGCAAGGAACGGAAGCCCGGCACGAAGGTGCCGTAGACATCATCGGTGACCACAATCAGATCCGGCCGCTTGGTTTGGATCAGGCTGGCGAGGCGCTGCATGGAGCTCGGGCGCATGGCCAAAGAAGGAGGATTGCTGGGGTTGACGAAGAACAGCGCTTTGATGGATGGGTCATGGAGCTTGTCGATTTCTGTGTCGGGATATTGCCAGGTGTGCCGGCCATCGGTTGAGGAGATTTCGCTGGCATTCATTTCAACAATGTCGAAATGGAACCGGTCGAGGTGACAGACTTCAATGTAGGGAGTGAACATCGGGAGAGCGAGCGCTACTTTGTCTCCTCGGTGCAATAGATGATTCACCACGAGAGAGTCGAAAATGTAACACATCGCTGCAGTGCCACCCTCGACCGCGAAGATGTCAAATTTTCCGGCGGGCGCCTTGCCGCCGCACATTTCCTTGATCAAGTAGGCATGGGCCACGCGTTCGGCGTGGACCAGCATGCGATCCGGGGATGGGTATTGGTCACCGATGATGCTGTCCACCAACTCGTGAACGAAGGCATCAGCAGTGAACTTGAATTCCTTCACGGCGTAGTCAACCGCGGATTGCAGCATGCCGACCCCTGGTGCATTGGGGTTATTGGCCACAAAGTCTGCCAAGCGGCTGGCTATGCCGTTCTTTTGCGGCATTCCACCCAGATCGGGCTGGTCCCATACCCTCTTGGACTCCTGGATGGCAAAGGCACCTAACGTGAAAAAGGCATTACGGGGTGTGGTGGCAATCCAGTTCGGGTTTCCGCGCCCGGCGTTGAGCATGGTTTGGGCACTTTGCCGCGAGGCTTCGCCGGCCAAGTGGATCAATTTGTCCTTCAGTTCGAATGGACTGAGCTTTTCAAACTCCTTTTGTTGCTCGAGAGTCACCGACAGACGACGGGTTGCGGTGGCCATAACTTATCCTCCTTGGACGAAACAAATTTGCGGTAATCCAAATTCCATTAATACAAAGCAGCGCTTTCAGGCAGATGCAGCCACGGGAATCTAATCGCCTGTCGCAGTTCGCGTCTTCGGCTTTCCTTGTTTGCCTGGCTCGGCAGAATCCTTGGCAGGCGCCTTCACGGATTGCAGAAATGCCGGGTTCAATAACTTCAATCCGAGCGAAGCATTGAAACCGTGGATTTCCTTGACGTCGAGCTTGCGCATGAACTGAATGGTTTCGGCGTTGATAACCTGTCCCGGCACCATGATGGGAAATCCCGGCGGGTACGGAATAACGAAGTTTGCCGAAACCAATGACGGCCCTTCTTTGAGTCGCTTGTCGATTTCCGGACTGGCGAGTTTGATGTGTTCGCACTGGTTCTCGCGATACGCGGCGAAGAATGCCGAGCGCATATCACCTTCGCTCGTTTTGCTCGAGGGATCTTCGCGGAACCGCTCAAAGAAGCAACTGAAATTTGGGAGGTCGGGCACGTCGGTCATCAGAGCCTTCACGCGTGCATCAAACGCCTGCTTGGCCGCGCTGCCCCCGTCCACCAGCTTCTTTTCGATGCCTTGCGAAATCTGAACGAGGACCTTGATCAACTGCGCGATGTCACTGCGCGTGTTGTTGATGTTCGTTTGCAAAAGAACGCTGTTGCGCGAAGTCTTGTTCAACTGAATGTCATAGTCAGCAGCGAGGAGATTTTTGAACTGCGTGCCGTCAAATCCCGCCGAACCGCAAACCAGCGTGAGGCGTGTTACGTCGAGCGCGAATTCGTCCTCCCTCATCGTCTTCACAACCGTGGCCCAGTTCACGCCTGGAGTCAGATAGTCCACGAAGCCGGAATTCCGGAACTCCGCGGGAATCATTTGGTCAGCGCCAAGTATCCGGAAGTATTTCGAGACCAGTGGGTGTGAATTGACTTCTCGCCTCAAATCCAGTGCCAATTGAATGGCGCGATTCACCAACTCGTACCCTTCTAACTCCATTTGGCGCCGCGCTACATCTAAAGTGGCGATGATCTGAAGGTTTGGTGAGGTGGAAGCGTGGGTAAAGACCGCCTCATGGAATTGCTCCTCGACGGTGTGGTAGTCCTGATCTTTAACGAGCACCATCGAACCCTGGCGTAGGCAAGACATTGACTTGTGCGTCGAGTTGGTTTGATAGACGCGCAGCCGGACCTTGTCTGGGTTGGGGAGCAAATGAGTGTCGAGTAGAGTTTTTTGATCACCCTTGAGCTCGGCACCGAGCTTCTTTTCTTGCTCGTGATATGCCGCGCGATAGGCGGGATCCTTAAACTTCTTTTCCAGGATGGCAGCAGCGCCCATGGCGGTGCGCCGACGGTAGAAGGGGCTCCAGCGAGCGAATCCAAACCACGCTTCGTCCCAAAGGAAAATGAGGTCGGGTTTGATGGCGAGGCATTCCTCCATAACCCGCTCGGGATTGTAAATATGGCCATCAAACGTGCAGTTCGTGAGCACCAGGAGGCGTGCGCGATCCAGCCGGCCCTCGGCTTTTAAATCCAGCAGTGCCTTCTTAATTGTGCGGAGAGGAACTGCGCCGTACATGGAGTATTGCGTCAGCGGGAAGGCCTCGACGTAGAGCGGATAGGCGCCAGAAATGACCGACCCGTAGTGGTGTGACTTATGACAATTGCGGTCAACCAGCACGATGTCGCCAGGGCCCAACAAAGCTTGTTCGACCATTTTGTTCGACGTCGAAGTTCCATTCGTTACAAAGAAAACGTGGTCCGCACCAAAAGCTCGGGCCGCTTTTTCTTGGGCGACCTTGATATTCCCCGTAGGCTCCAGAAGGCTATCGAGTCCGCCTGTGGTGGCGGAAGATTCCGCGAGGAACAGGTTGATCCCATAGAATTTGCCCATGTCGCTAATCCAATTTGATTTGAAGATGGATTTTCCGCGGGCCACGGGAAGTGCATGAAATGTTCCGACCGGACGCTGGGCGTATTTCTGAAGATTGTCGAAATAGGGCGTATCGAACCGATCGGCCACTCCGTCAAGGATGCTCAGATGCAGCTCCAATGGCTCCTCGACCTGGTAGAAAACCCGCCGAATGAAACCCGCATTTACATCTCCAGCTACCTTTTCGACTTGCCGGTCACTCAGAAAATAGATGTCTAACTCGGGCCGCAACTGCTTTAAGGCGTCCGCGAGGGACATGCTGAGATCTGCTGAATTCGGGCCAATTCCCCTGGCGGCAAGATGGCTGGTGAGGAATTCACGCAGAACTGGGCTGTTGTGGGATGAGCCAAATGAAATTCCTTCGTAGACAATCACTGCCTCAATGCTGCCGTTGAGAAGGGTCGCCAGGACAGCGTCCTCAAACGAGGACACAAACACGGGTTCATACACAAACTTGTCTTGCGGCCTGCGTAACTTCCGGAAGTCCTGCGCCAATTCTTGCCAGGCAGTTCGGCGCGCAGAACTCACGATGAGCACTTCAAAATAGGGCCGGTGTGCCGCTCCGTCCTCGCCTGCAACTGGCACGCGTTCGCCGAGATTGATAGGTGCTTGATCCTCACTCTCCCAGTCCGCGACGTTCGTGCGATAAGAATGAGTAAGAAGCGCGTTGCCAATCGATTGAATCAATCGAGCCGAACCTGTGGCGTCGTCCGAAGTGATACGTTCGTCGACAGACGTGAGCAGTTTTTGCCCAGGATAGGCAAAGAAATCTTCCCACTGCTGCAACTCTTGGAAGCAATTGGTCACAGCAGCGCGATGCTCGGCCTTGCTGGAATCCAACTGACTGGCAGACCTGTCCCACACGCGCGATGCTTGCAACAATGCGCGCCAACGGTCGAATCTTGCTTCGGCGGCCATAAAGAATTGGTCCACGCGAGGAGTTTCCGGTTTTACTGGGGTATTCATAATTTCCTCCACTTACATTCACTGACTTGCGCTACCGCATTTCACCTGTCGACTGGCGTTGGAGATAGGCGCTGACAGTTTGATCTGGGCTGGTTTGACTTTCGCCCTGCTGAAGAAGGGCAACAACTAGGGAAACCCCTAGTAGGGATCGTCGACCTGGTTCGAGGTCGATATCGATTTACGAATCAACTATATGCAGGCAGGGGTTTAATGGATTGGAGAGTTACAAAAAAACGTGATTTGTGACACAGCATTTCTAATGGGGCTTTGACTAATAGGAGCGCGTGAAGGATTTGCTGTGAAGATAATCCGGCCTTCTTGCGACTCGACGTGCAAACCAAAGGGGCGAAGTACTGTCCGAGTAGCTGACCTTACCGGCCAATCTCTGCCCGTTCTCATGGCGTCTAGGATGATGGACGTCTTGTGGGGTGACCTGCACATGACGCACCAGGGCAGATCTTCAAAGAGCGGCGATTCTTTTTATCGCACCGCCCGAACTCAAAAGATCTTAGCCGGAAGCGGAGATCCTTCCTCATGAAGCAAAAATCCGACTGGAAAAGAATAACACTTCTCAGAAAAAGCTCTTTTAAGAAGAGATTAGAAATATTGCGTAATAAACAACAAATCAGGAGTTGGCCACGAACCAAGTCATTTTGCGGGCGTGTACCAGATGGGCGAGGTGTAGGCGCGGTCGGTAACTATCATCGGAACGTAGTCGGGCATTTTGATGCCGAAACGCTTCTGGTCATAGGCCGTCCATCGTGGCGACGGAATCTGGATCACGCGTACGTAGTAGAACGCATGCTGCGTGGCATCGAATGCCGGATCTTTCCAGTACGCCTCCAGCGTAGTGGCCCCGATCGTGTTCGTGTAACTGGCGTTCGCCACGTCCACCGTGCTACCGACTGGCGTTTTGCACCGCCCGTCTGGACCAATCTTGCGACCGCCGGAAACGGCAACGTCGAAGATACGCTCTTGAGTTTTGCCATCTTTGGCGAGCCAACCTTTAATGATCTGGATGCGGTCGAGGTTGGGCCCGTCGGGATCGCGCACCGCACGCACCAGAAGAGTCGGCGTTCTGCCGGCGGCTGCAGGCTTTAGGTCTCCGCCCATGGGCACGCCATGCGCGTAGCCGTTCGCCGCGAAGTCAGAGCGATCGAGGTCCGCCCGCGCGAAATCCCATCCCGCGAATACGCGTACGATGGGTCGGTCACCGGTTGTGGTGTAGACTTCCTTGCGTTTGAGCGCGTCCCATATCCCCTCGCGGGTGTTCTCGCGTGCCCACACGCCGCCCAGACCCGCAGCTTGCTCATTCCAGACCGACACCAACGGCCCTTTCTTTGGATCATTGTTGATCATGGCGAGCGGGGTTTTCCAACGGTCCGGCGACGGCAATCCGTTGCCAAACTCGCCAAAGAAGTTGTCTTCACGTTGGGTGACCACGCCCACATGGGCATCGTTGCCGCCGATCAGGCCGGAGTGGTAGGGGTTGGCTCCGAGCTTGGCTTCCAGTTCGAGTCCCAACTTGAGCGCGGAGCGCACGTAGTTGCCGTGGAGCACACTATTCGGTGCCGGCCCCAGTGTTGCAAAATTGATGTCCCATCGCTCAAAATTGGCGAATTCGTCGGTGGGAGAAAGATAGGGAGTGGTCTCACCGTCACCCTTGATCTGTGTTGCCTCGAGGAGTGGCTCATGGCTGGCCCGAGCCTCGGCGTAGGCCTTGTCCATGGCTTTACCGTCGTAGGTCTCCGCCGTATACATCATGCCGCCGCTCAGGTTGCCGTTGTGCGGGATGGCGAGCACCTGGCCTCCCGTTTTGTTTTCGTACGCGTCCATAAACTTCCAGAGGTCCGCCGGGTCCTGGCTGTCGAAGGTGGAAAAGGGAAGGATCTGGTTCACGTGTTCCGCGTTGTCGCGAAAAATGACGGTGCGATGAAGGTTGTTGCCGCTGGGCGCGCAAGTCCACTCGAAACCGTTCAGCGTGGTGAAAACGCCCGGGTGGTTCCACTTCTCGGCTGCTTGGGTGGCGTGCGCCCAAGCCGTGGCTGTGAGCTTACTCGCGTCGAAGACGGGCTTTCCCGTTTGCATCGAGAGGACCGCTTCGATGGCGGCTTTGACACCCTCCTGAGGACTCGTTTTGGACATCTCGTACCACCGCTTGCCTTGCGGGTTCGCGAGAAGATCGGGACTGCCAGCACGAATCTCATCGGCTATCCCCATATACTCGGCATGGTCAGTGATAGAGACCCAGTCGAGCGGCCGGTCCTGCTTGAAGCGCACACCGTTGTCCATGACAACTTCCCCGCCTGAAGCGACTCTGAACAGGTCGTCGGGACTCAGCGTGATACCAAACATCCCGGCGTCGAAGGAAAAACCGGTATGGACGTGGGCAACGCCCCAGAAGACTCTGCCCGGAAAGGTCTGGCCCACATAGGGAGAAAATTGCCCGCCCCCGACGACCGCAGGCGGCGTTGGCTTGGACGCTTGCTGTGGCAGGGCCGCCGCCGACACGACCTTGATGTGCACATCGGCGACAGAGTGCGAACGCCAGAGGAGAACGGCACAGGTACCTACCGCTGCAAAGCCGATGGCTGCGAGGGCTGCGTTACGCGATCGTGCGTTCCAGTTCATCCCGTTCTCCGTCATCCGAAATTTTCAGCAATGTTGCGACCTTGCATACTGCTAAAACCAATTGGACCTGAACTGACCGTTGGCCACGAGATTGGAGAATTGTAATTAGTATCCCTTGGTTCCGTGCAATTGTCGTGAACTAAATCGCACGGAGCATTGAGCAAACCAACGTCCGTAATCGCCGAAGTTGGTACCGGGACAAACGCGTGCGATAGGCCAATGCTGCATCTCAGGCTAAGAACCGGACCTGCCCAGTGGAGATGTCGTAGACCGCTCCCACTAACTTGACGCCCATCTTAAGGCCATTCTGCCCTTCGGGGGTCTCCAAGAGCTGGTGCATCGACCATCGGACATTCGCTTCGATGGCACTGGCCAGCTTCTCCTCTTGCGACGACTGTGCATCAAACTCGGGTAGCCCCGGCAGAATATTGTTGACCAGGATTTGAATCCGAGAGCGAAGTTGAACGCCATTCAGCTTGTATTCCAGCGCAGCCTTTACGGCACCGCATCCGGCATGGCCAAGTACGGCAAATAGGGGCGTTAGGAGATGCGCCCCTGCATATTGCAGACTCCCCATCACTTCCGGCGAGATCACATTCCCGGCGACGCGCACAATGAACAACTCACCGAAATTCGCATCAAAGATTAATTCCGGAGGTACCCGTGAATCGCTGCATCCCAGGATCGTCGCAAAAGGCTTTTGCTCCCTGGCCAGGTCCGCAAGGGTTTCCTTGCACACGGTAGGGAAATTGGCCTGGCCCCGCATGAATCTCTGGTTGCCGGCGATCAATTTCTGAAGGCCTTGCTCGGCAGCAATCTGAACTTCAGACGCGTCAGGAGTTTCCATAACGATAGGTCCTTCCCTCCATTCAAATGCAATTCAGCAATTCAAGCAAAACCCTAACCGATGCGATCTATTATAAAGGCTCTCTTACATCACTCGCACTAAAACCTCGGGCTGGTCATTGGCCGAGCCGCGAGATTTAGCAAAGAAATACAGTGATGTGCTTGGGAGACGCTAGGTGACTTCACTACCACCACACGAATCATCCCAATCTCGGTTCTGGCCCTGGCGATAGGAGTGTTGGCCTCGTTTGTCGCATTGGCATTGCTTCGACTGATTGGGCTCTTCACCAATCTTTTCTACTACGGAAGATGGAGCACTGCATTGGTCTCCCCGGCCGGAAATCATCTGGGAATCTTCGCGGTGCTGGTTCCGGTTGCTGGTGCACTGGTGATTGGATTGATGGCGCGCTATGGCTCGGAACGGATTCGAGGCCACGGGATTCCCGAAGCGATTGAAGCGATCCTGATCAACGGAAGCCGTGTGGAGCCGAAAGTTGCACTGCTCAAGCCGATTTCTTCCGCGATTTCGATCGGGTCAGGCGGACCCTTTGGCGCGGAAGGCCCCATCATTATGACCGGCGGCGCCATTGGATCGATGGTTGCGCAATTTTTTCATTTGACGAGCGCCGAGCGCAAAACTCTGCTGGTAGCGGGAGCCGCCGCCGGAATGTCGGCGACCTTCGCCGCCCCGGTGGCATCCGTGTTGCTTGCGGTCGAGTTGCTGCTGTTCGAATGGAAACCACGGAGTCTAATTCCAGTGGCACTCGCAAGTGCAATCGCGGCAGTGCTTCGGCGATACCTCATGGGAGTTGGATCGTTGTTTCCGGTTCCAGAACACCCGCTGTTCATTGGACCCGCTGGGCTCTTAGGCTGTGTGCTAGTTGGGTTGTTGGCCGGTTGCCTATCAGCCTTCCTGACGATGTCGGTCGACGCTGCGGAAGACGCGTTTCAACGGTTACCAATTCATTGGATGTGGTGGCCGATGATTGGCGGGCTAGTGATTGGCCTCGGCGGACTGATTTTCCCGCAGGCGCTTGGCGTCGGCTACGACACCATCGGGGCACTGCTGCAAGGTGACGGCGCAACCAGAGTGATTCTCGGTGTGCTGCTGGTGAAATGGTTCATCTGGGCGGTGTCGCTTGGCTCGGGCACTTCGGGCGGCGTCTTGGCGCCACTTCTGATGATGGGCGGTGCACTCGGTGGCCTCGAAGCGAGGTTCCTTCCAAATGAAGGTGCCGGGTTCAGGCCGCTCATCAGTATGGGCGCGGTTTTAGGCGGCACAATGCGATCGCCGTTTACGAGCATTATATTTGCCTTCGAATTGACGCACGATAGCAACGTTTTCTTGCCTCTGCTCGTTGGAAGCGTGATCGCTCATGCCTTTACTGTATTGACATTGAAAAGATCGATTTTGACCGAGAAAGTGGCTCGCCGTGGGTATCACCTTAGTCGGGAATACGCGGTCGACCCGCTGGAAATTCTTTTTCTGCGTGAAGTTATGCGCACCAAAGTCGTGGTTCTGGCTGCCTCAAGTACCGTCGCGGAATTACGAGAATTCATGCGAACTGGCTCGCGCCAGCGATTAGTACCCGTCGTGGATGGCGACGGGCGGCTGGTCGGGGTCTTCACTCGCGCCGAGATCCGCCAGCATGTAGACCATGAAGGTGACGCGATTTTGCATCGTCCAATCAGCGAACTCGTGAAACCGGAAGCGGTCGAAGCTTATCCGGATGAACCCTTGCGGATTGTAGTCTATCGAATGGTGGAAAAGGGTCTCACCAGACTCCCGGTTGTCGACCGGGAAAGGCGCAGATTCTTGGGACTTGTGGGGTTGGATGACTTACTGAAGGGGCGCGGCCGCAATCTTGAAGAAGAGCGCACGCGAGAAACAACCTTGAAGTTGCGCTTTTTCGATTCGCGAGGCAGTCGGGCCAACTCCTAAACGCGGTTCTCGTCAATGTGAAGTACTTCTGTGGAGTCGAGATGTGGCGCGGTGGTGTAGGTGCGGCCTATCTGTTGCCGGCTCTTTCGTTGGCCGGTGCCTCACTAGCCTCACCATGCTTCCGTTTCCACATCCCGCTCATCGAACCGGATGTCTCGGTACACCTTGTCGTACAGAGCATAGAAGCGAAAGTTGGGCGATCCCTTCGCTTTGTCGTGCAACGCCGTCTGCAACTTCTGAACACTTAGTGGAGTTGTTAGGCTCATCGCCAATCCCTCGGTCCTTTGTTGCTTCTTGCGTTTCCTTTCAACTAAGGCCCCTTCCCTCCACCGGAGTTACCCGGCTTCATCGGTATAACGAGCCTCTCCGCCATCCCAAACGGCCCGGCCTGTCTCTCGCGAGTTGCCAGTTGATCCACACTGCGATCACCGCTGGGACTTCCCGTGTTGCGCTTGGTCCCCATTGCCTGCATGCCGTCGCCAATACCCCGGCAGGTCAAATGGAATTTATTCGCTCGTACGATTCCATCCGCTTCGGCCTTCCCACGACTCGGGGCGGCTCGGCTCCTGCATCGTCGGTTTCGGGGTCTGCTCGGCGTTCACTCACGTTACGGCCTGCATGCTCGCCAGGTCGCCTTGGCGACCCTCTGCACCAGAGGCTTCGGCAGTCTCGTTGCCTCCACTGCCGCTCTGATTGCTACCGGGTGGAGCGAACCAGTTCCCGGGCGGGTATACCCCCGCTGTGGACCACCGCCTTTTCACGGCGCACCCGAGTAAGCGACAAATCAGGAGCTATACCGGTCTGCTCGTCCGGCAGAGTAAGTCAGTCTGTCAGTACCGTCTTAGTCCAGTTTTTGTTTCTGAGATGAGGTTCGACCTCTTACTGGTAATTTGAACGTTGTTGAGGTCTGGCATCTGACCGTCATTGAGATGGCGTTTTGGCGGTAAGACATTCACAGGATTGATTCCGGCAGGCGTTCGCCCTGGATCGGAATCTTGGAAGCTGCCGCATCGATCTCGCGAAGATCGTCGGACGTCAGTTCGACCGTGGCGGCACCGATGTTTTCCTCTAATCGATGTACCTTTGTTGTTCCCGGAATCGGAACGATCCACTCCTTCTGCCCGAGCAGCCAAGCCAGCGCGATTTGTGCGGGAGCAGCATTCTTTCGTCGGGCGATCCGATGCAGAAGATCCACTACGGCCTGGTTTGCGTTTCGAGCCTCTTCTGTGAAGCGAGGGAATATTGCTCGGAAGTTCGTGCTCTCAAACTTCGTCGAGGCATCGATCTTTCCCGTAAGAAATCCTTGCCCAAGCGGACTCCACGGCACAAAACCTATGCCTAATTCTATCCTGATGACGCGATGGCGACGAATAAAGCCTACAACAAGGCGGTGATGAACTCTGTTGCGGAACAATCGAAGCGCATCGAAGCACAGAACAAATTGGCAGCGGAAGCCGACGCGACTGTCGCCGCATATGAGCGCATGGGTCTTCAACGCACCGAGAAAAATAAGGAACGAATACTGGAACACATCCAGAAAAACAGCGGGATCTACTGCAAACCTTCGGTGGAGTAGGCAGTTGTCGAACTCAAACGACTTGGCAATTTGGATTGGGTTGACCCGAAGCCAGCCACACCGCCACCCGCGCCGCCGCCAGAATCGTTGGCGATATTGTCGGACGGTTCGAGACAATTTCCGCCGGGCACCACGCCGAAGCGCAGCCACACGATAACGCAACTGCGCGATCTCGACCAGCTCGAGCGTGTTGCACGCGGCAAACAGCAAGGTCACTTCGCAACTCGCTTTTAAGATTCCACCCTGCGACAGCGGGATGGATGCCATCGCACACGGCGGGGTGTAATCCCAAGCGATGGGGGCGGGGTACGGCAATTTTCCTCGCATTGGCACTTGCGCCGCGATCACAATTGAGACATACGAAAGTCCGCGTATGCGCCGCCCGAAGCGGCAGTGTGCGGCACTTAATTTCCCCTCGCCGTTCCCTCGGCGCAGGGTTGGGCCTGCTTCCGATCTTTCAGCGAATGTCGGCGGCAGGCCCCGGTTCTCTGCCGCTAACGGGTTGGGAGGCTAGTACCCAATTTCCCGATTAGCGTTAATCGGACTTGGCGCGATCCTCCCAGTCGACCCAGTCTACGGGATGCGTTGCAAGGTAGGCATTCACCCCTTCGCCGAGAGTCGCAAAGAAGGTTTGTTCGCCAAAGCGCGTGAAGAGTCCGAAGCGCCTCAGCTTGTCCTTGACCGGATCCTTCATCTCTGCAAAGCACAATTCGATGCTGGCGGCGTGCAAGGTGTCATCTAGCTCGGAGACGGCATCAGCCGCAGTGACATCGACACTCGTGACCGGTTCCGCCGCGATTACCACCCAGCGCACGGGCGTGGGTGAGTTAGCAACAGCATCCAGGACGCGTTCGTGAAACAGCTCGGCGTTCGCGAAAAAGAGGGGCGCATCCCACCGGAACAGCACGAGGCCAGGAATCTGCCGTGCCTCGGGATAACGGGTTATGTCGTGATAGCCCTTCACACGCTCGACGCGGCCAAGCACTGCCGAATGTGGACGCCAACCATCCCAAAGGAACTCAATCACTGCAATCACGATCGCGATGGTAATGCCCGGAATGGCACCGAACACGGCCACACCTGCGAAGCAGGTCATCGAAAGCCAGAACTCCCAGCGCTGGATACGATAGATGCGGCGCAAGTCGGACACTTCGAATAGACCGATGGCCGCAGCGATGACGACGGCTGCGAGGGCGGGGTGCGGCAGATCCTGTAGAATCTCAGGCGCGAAGACCAGCAGAAGTGCGATGGCAAGTGCGCCCACGACTCCAGTCAACTGTGTCTTAGCACCTGCTGCCTCGGCCACTGGTGTCCGCGATGAGCTGCTACTGATCGGGAAGCCCTGAAAGAAAGCCGAGGCAAGATTGGCGACGCCGAGGCCCACCATCTCTTGGTTCGGGTCAACCTGCGTTCGCAGACGCGCAGCGTAGGTTCGAGAAAGCACGCTCGTGTCGGCAAATGAAACGAGCGCGACGGCAATGCCGCCCATGAGGATCGATACCCAGTCTTCGACGTGGACAAAGGGAAGCGTTAGCGAGGGCAATCCGCGCGGCAGGGGACCAAGCACGGACACGCCGGCACGAGTAGCGAGGTCGAAGGTCGCGACTGCGACCGTGGCCGCGACGACCGCGATCAGAATACCCGGAACGCGCGGTTTGCCCTTCAGCAACAGTATCAGCGCGAGCGCGCTGGTTCCTATCGCGAGTGCTGCAATGTTTGTGTTCCCTTTGAGGACCTTGTCGACGATTCCCCATACTTGGCGAAACGGTCCCTTTGCAGTTACAGAGAAGCCGAAGAGCTTTGGGACTTGGCTCAGCAGTACTGTCAGTGCAATGCCGTTCATATAGCCGTAGCGGATAGGCTTTGAAAGCAGCTCTGTGACGAAACCCAAACGCCCCAGTCCCGCAGCAATACACACGACGCCAGAGACGATTGCCAACATTCCCGCTAGTGCCACCGCACGTTGTGGCTCTCCAGCCGAAAGGGGCAGCACGACAGCCAGGATCACTGGCGCAAGCGCAGAGTCGGGGCCCAGGACAAGAATGCGACTTGGACCAAACAGAGCGTACGCGAGCAACGGGACGATGGTCGCGTAAAGGCCGTTGATACCTGGCACACCGGATGCCTGAGCATACGCGATGCCGACAGGAACGAGCATCGTGGTCATTACCAGGCCCGCGCCAAGATCGTGCCGCAGCCAAGACGACTTGTAATGACGCAGAGTGTCCAACCCTGGAAACCAGCGTATCCAGCCGGTTCGATTTACTGGGGTAATGATGCGGCCAGGCTCTGTAGCTTCGGAGGAGGACGATTCACTCATGGCGGCTCTAATCACTTTTCGACGGACGAACCTGGTAGGCCAGGAACGTTGGAAATTACTTATACCACTGGGTGATTGCCTTTGTCAGCGCGCGGGAATGGGTCTGAGCTGGCCCAGGGGCAGAGATTTGTGGTCAAGTCGCTCGACAAAGTGGAGGCCAGTACCTAGATGTCTTGTTTTACGGGGAGCAGGTCAAGACAGATAAGCTATACGGAGCGAGACTTTTTCCAGTTCAGCGGGGGGAGCTCAGAGTTGGCTGCGCGCCGTAAATAGGCGGCAGCGTATGCTTCTGCACGTTCTTTTCCCTGGTCGATGTCATCAACTGGCTCGGACGGAGCAATCCAAGTTTTCGCATTTACATTGTAAACAGAGGCCTGCACCCCAAGCGGACTCCGCTCCGAAAATAGTCGCAGATGTTCCTGGCCAATAATCACCTCGGCCCAGAACCCTTGTTCTAACATTGCCAACTCCAAGTGAGAATGAGGAACCGAGTTTATCTCGAATCCGTTGTACTTTCGACAATGCCTCGAACTCGTCGACTACAATTAGTTACGGGATTTTCGCCCCGTTTGGTAAGGCCCTAGGGCGCGGGGCGCCAGTATTTACGATCTTAATTAGGCCTATGAAAAGCCGTGCCGCAGGCATCGTTTGCGGAACTCGTCGCCCCGGATGCAGGCGGCGGGACGGCACGCGGGCTGGCACCTAAGCAACCCTCTGGGTATACGGGAACCGCTAGAAGCCAGCATTCCCACCTAATCAGGTTGAGGACCATCCGACAAGGCACGCTCGTGCCTAGATAACCCCGGATGTCCTATGCCTGCACTGTCTCAAGCTGAACCAATCGACGCCGCTAATACAAGTGGAACAAGCCCTACCTTCCGAGGGCGTGATATCCTCACTGCGCCGCCAATTCGAACGACTCAAAGTAAACGAGGAAAAAGCATGAGTCGTCGAAAAGGCCAGAATCCGAAGCTGCTCATGGGCACCCGCAGCGACGGTTCTGAGTATTTCTACTTTCAGTACTGGCTGGATGTTCCCGGTGAGGACGAACGAAAACGTCGCAGAGAGATAATCGGCCCGGTGAAGACAAAGACGGGCGGACTAACGAAGACGGAGCGGAGGCGAAGAAAATGAAGTTTCTGGCGGATTTGAATAACCGTTTTCTCGCGCTGCCTTCATCGAAGACCTTTGCTGACGCCGTGAAGCACTATCGAGAGGTATTCGCGCCTCGAATGCTTCGCGATTCGACGTTCTCGACTGCGGACGGCCACTTGAAGAACCATCTCGAACCCGATTGGAAAGATATGCCGATTGACCACATCACTATCGACACGATTAACGATTGGGCGTGGAAGAAGAAGCGTGAGGGACTGTCGTGGGTGACGATCAAGATCTTCCGTTCGAAGCGCGGTGGGCCACTCGTGGAGAACTCGATTCTAGTGCAGGGACTTCATCCCCAGCACTCAAGAAGCTTGGTCTCCCGAAAGCTGGCAGGCATGCGTTCCGTCGCGGTTGCAACCGTCGCTGGGAATTAGCACGAGTCTCAGCAGCGGTGATTCGCCTGTTGGAGCGGGCGATGGGAATCGAACCCACGTCCGAAGCTTGGGAAGCTTAGCAGAACACCCAAAAACGTTCGAATTGGCGGCATTTTTGCGTTTTTCGGTTTTCCCTAATGGATTCCAATTGGAGTAGTCGGAGCATTCGTATTCGAAGGCATTGTAGTCCATGAGAAACACCGTCGGGCAAGGGCCACTCGACTCGCTGCTTTGTGTTTGGGGCTCATTGCTAGATTCCTCCTTGGCTATTGTGGCGGGGTACGCCAAGCCCTTGCCGATCTTCCTTTGAAGCTTCCGATCTTTCTTCGCTCCCAGCGAACGAACGCCCAATTGTGTCTCTCAGTCGCGCATTCCAGTATTTGAGTGTCGGACGGCGTTCTTCCGGAATAGCCTGAGTCAGATCCGTAACGAGTGCGTTCATGCGCCGCATGACTTGCACGCTGGCAGCACCGTAGGCGCAGATCTCATCAAATGCCAGTCGAATAAGATCGTCCCATGTGGGAAACGGAACCACTAGTCGCAATTGTCCGTCACTGTCGAGATACGTTCCTATTTCCAGGTGCCGTTGACCCAAACGCAGCAGGAGGTCCTCGATCTGGTCAAGCGCCTGTACCGCAGTTGTGGGATCGTTAATCGCCGGCGATAACGCCTTGATGGCTATGTCAACCAACAGGCGGATTGCGTATTTCGGATCTTGCTCAAATGTACGACCTTCCCCAACAACCATCGCATCGTACAACTTTCGTTCTTCAATGCGTTTCTTTGCACCGTACACATGCAACAAAGGCATCTGTTCCACAAGCGTGTCACCAACCGCCGCAACCATTTCGATAACTCCCCCGGATGCTCTCGCCAGATTCACCAAAGCCGCGATGTCGAGCGCCTGTATCGAGCGAGGTCGCCCATGGTGAAGAAGAGTCTGGGTACAGGGCAATGCACGAAAACTATCCGATCCAACGGCTGAAATCGTGGGTTTCGATTTCGCATAAAGTTTCGTGATCACCGTTCGACCCTGCTCGCCTGTGAAAACCAGCATTCGGTTGACCTGAAGCATGCCGATCCGCTGGATCAAGGCGATGAACATGCCCACGCTCCCAATGAGAAGAGCAACCACCACCCAAGTGCTGACAAATGGAACTTTCCCCGAAGCGCTCCGGTCGACTCCTCCGAGCGCTGCGATAGCATAGAGAAAAGTGGCAGTAAACATTCCAAGCGAATGCGACATTACAGGATCACGAGCAATCCACGACACAAGTCGCGGCGAGTAGGCAGTAGCACTGAACTGTACCATTACAAATGTCAAAGAAAATACGATTCCTGTAAGGGCTATCATGCCCGAGGCGATTGCTGAGTAGATCGCCGTCGCAGTGGAGACGCTAAGTGGAGAGGCAAGACCAGGAAAGAGGCGAGTCTCCATTCGAGGAAATGTCAGGGCGGCCAGAACTCCGACTACTGCATAAATTGCGGGTATTCCCCAAGTACTCAGCGGACCAGTGTAAGTCTTGTGAGACATAAACTCTCCTATCTTGGAAGGCTCCGGCAAGGCGAGGTTAATTCAAATCGAAGAGCTAATTACCCATTTGCGTAAGTGCGACACGGAAGGGCGTGCTCAATACCCTAATCATCCCTCGGTACGGCGCATAAAGCTCCAGGATCAAGAGAACGGCGCCAGATACCGACAGTGCGGAAACAAGCAAAGCAGTGAATGCGGTCCTGTTGGCAGGTGCAAAGAGCCCAAAACTAATAAACAGAGTGACAAGCCAGGAAACCAGGATAATCAGCATTTGCATGGAAATCGACGTGGCCTCGTGCTCAAATATCACCCATTTAATTTCTTGGATTGAACCCAGAGTGTCCAATGCGCGGCCTTGAATTGAACGCTGCTTGTCGTCATTCGGAGAGAGCCCCTGAATCTTTTTGTACACGTCGTCGATCTCTCGGTTTGATGCGCTCACTTGCGACGGTTTTGCAGATTTTTTCATCTCCATGCGCTCGATCATACCCTCGACGCCACCGCGGAGCTGATCGCGCACTTCCTTCGCTTCCGGGCCATAGAGCGCCAACGTTCGGTCCAGCAAGATGACCTTAGCGGCGACTCTGGTCCATTCGCCGTTCAACGCGTCATACGAATTTTTTGCCGATGAGACCAGCAAGCCGAGAACAAGCGCAGACATCGTGGCCACCAATCCCATTCCCATCTTCACAAGATCTTTCGTGTCATCATTCAGACTGTGCTGAGGCAAAACAGTGCGAAGAAACATCCCAACCATCGCACCTCCAAACACAACTCCGAACACAATCGAACTTATTGTAAAGGAACTCATAGTAGATCCCTCTCTTCCCTCAAGCGAGTTTAGGTTTGTCTCTACATGGACACAATTGGCGAACTCCCTAAAACCGTCGATGGGAGTGGCAAGGCTCCAATCCAAACAGCATTACAGCGCTAAGCTGCTCTGCTGTCGCCTTGCCACTGTCATGTGCGACGCCTAGAAGACTCGGCCAAGTTGAAAGAACCACTTGTAGTGGCCGGTATCACCTGCGCTGGCACCAATGAAAACCGGGCCAATGGCGGTCAACGCGACCACGCCGACCGCTCCGTCACCTGATAGTTTTGGAGCACCGAATGGGTCGCCATACATTTTTCCGACTTCACCAAAGCCCGTAAAATACACATTGCTTCCAACGAATGTGGGTAACGTGAAGATCTTTCGCCTGTAACCGATGCGGCCAACAAAGTATTGGTTCCCCATCAATTCATTGAGCCCATAGGCACTGAGTCTGCCTACGCCTCCCAGGAAGAACTGCGGCGTTCCGGTTTTCTGATAACCGAGAGTCGAACCACCTGTCGCGATTATGAATACGGAGTCGTCATGCCGAACCGGTTGGAAATATTGCAAGGACGCTTCCAGAGTTGGGAAGCCCTGCGGGGCATTTGGGAAGCTGTCATAAAAGTTGAAGTTCGTCAGGACGATGTAACCCGCGGTAGGGAGAATTGGATCATTGGCGTGGTCCACGACGTATCGCGCGTGCGTGCTACCAATCCGCCCACTGTAAGAGGGAAAGTCTGGCGTTCCGAGTCGCAGGTCTGCGTTGCCGTAGCCCAGTCCATATCCAACGCGTACTTCACTGAATCGGCTAATGGCATATCCGACGTCGATACCACCCGATGTCCGGTCCAGGCGGTAAATCGCCTCGGGATCCTGCTTGTGGTAAATCTGAAAAGTTGTCTGGCTCGCATTTACGAACGGGTCGAAGAACCACTTTCCGAGGGGCTGGAACGGACGATAAAGATCAGAGGCGATGCCGTATGTTTCACCGAACTCAAAGTCCGTGCGCCACTCCGAACGGAAACCGGCGATATCCATAAAGGTCAGCCGTGCGCCGAACGTGAAAGTCACATCCTGCGTTTGTGTTCCGTTAACCTCGAACGATGGTCGGAGCGTGGGCGGCGCATAGCTCTTTTCGTGGGCCGTGATAAGCAGTCCGGTTTGACCATTCTCTTGAATGATTTGGTAGGTGACGCTGTCAAGTCGTCCCACACCTGCCAAGCGCGTCAGGTCTTGTTCAAGAGCAGTCTGATCAATCGGTTTCCCCGCTAGGGGGGAAAGAAACTTCTGCACATTGGTTAGTGACTCGCCCTCGATACCTACAACTTTTACGAATTGCGGTACACCGAACGTTGTCCGCAACCGGGAATTCTTGTCATGGAGATATTCCGCCCAGGCCACATCATCCAGCGAATACACCTTAAGAAGCGTGGCCTTCTGCTCGGCAGCGTCGTATCCAATTTTGACTAGTTCGTCCGACTTCGCGTAGTCCATCGTCGTGTATTTCTGGACGTCGGCCTTGACGATTAAATCTGCCCCCGCCATCCCGCGGATCTCCGTCTCGGCGATGACCAGTTCCACTGATCGGCCCAGTACGCTGAAGGCAGACTGGATGTCCTTCGCCGATGCGGGAGAGATTTGCAGGTGCACGGCGATGACAATGTCCGCGCCCATATTGCGAACTACGTCCGTGGGCAGGTTGTCCACCAGACCCCCATCCACAAATATTTGGTTGCCGCGTCGCACTGGAGCGAACACACCAGGAATCGACATGGTTGCCCGCATGGCTTCAGACAGTGAGCCATTCTGAAACACGTAAGCCTTGCCGGAGATGAGTTCGGTCGAAACGCAGCGGAATGGAATCGGGAGATCATCGAACGAGCGAACGTCAGAATACGGAAGTGTTTCCCGGTCGATAAGCAGGTTCACTTGTTGGCCAGAGTTCAATCCGGGTGGCAGAGCGGGACCGTGCTTCAATCCGATCACGATCGCGTTCGGAAATTGCCGTGCGTCTTCCTTGCGCCGGAACGATAGATCATCAAATGGAGTTTGGCCACCCAGTACCAGCGGCCAATCCGTCTTTTTCACAACCTCATGCATCTGGTCGGCCGATTTTCCTGTTGCATAAAGGCCGCCCATCAAGCCGCCCATGCTCGTCCCCGCGATGTAGTCTACGGGGATGTGGTGATCTTCGAACCATTTCAGCACACCAATGTGAGCTTCACCGAGCGCTCCTCCGCCCTCCAGCGCTACTCCGATCTTAGGACGGCCCCTAGTCGGTGCATGGATCGTTTGGACAGATTCTCTCTCACCCGAAGTGACACTCGGATTTTCTTGGGCGAAGCAGCAGAGTGGCATTATGCAAAAGAGAATTGAAGAGATGACATGGCGCATGGCGTATTACCTCGTATCTTTTCGTAACAGTTGACAGTGCCGTCCGGCCTGTTGAGCGCCCCCGCCGGTAACCCCGTCCCTCGTAACAGAATCATCGCCGACTGGCGAGACGAATTAACTAGGTACAGCTGGAGTTGTTTTTGCTCTCTCGATAAACCTGCGCAGCCCTAAAGTCA
>CAVUHF010000023.1:0-91120 GCA_963741195.1 Candidatus Acidiferrales bacterium | reverse complement strand
TCGGCAACCCTTCCACAATCGGCGCAGCCACATCAGGGCTTCGGTTCGATGCCAATGCGATCGTTTGCGATCCCGGAACACCTATTCCGAAATCATCCCGATCGTCCCCAGCCACGTCTCCACCAACTGAGGCCATCCCGTTATCGGAAACTTCGTGCGCCGCAGCCCGAACGCATGCCCGCCCTGCGCGTACAAATGCATCTCCACGGGAACCCCAGCCTTCTTCAGCGCAATGTAGTAAGCCAGTGAGTCGTCTACGTTGTCCACGTGGTCATCCTCAGCCTGCAACAAAAACGTAGGCGGCGTTTGGCTGGTGACAGGAACATCGGGATTCAACGCAAGCTTTTTATCGGCATTCGCCGGATGACGAACCACAAACTTTTTGGTGCCTTGATTCGCATCCCATTCCGCCGCGGAAAGCGACAGATGTCCCGGATAGATAGACACCGCAAAGTCCGGGCGGCAGCTTTCATTGTCGGCGGCATCGACAGCCGAGTACAAACGCTTCGCGAAATGCGTGCTGATGGCTGCCGACAGATGCCCGCCTGCCGAAAACCCAAGCACACCAATCTTGTGCGGATCGATGTGCCACTCCGCGGCGTGAAAGCGCACGAGCCCCATCGTCCTTTGCGCGTCTTCCAACGCCATCGGCGATTCCGGATACGGCCCCGATTTCGGATATGGTGCCGATTTCGGATACCCTCCCTCACCCGGCACGCGGTACTTCAAAAGCACGCACGTGATCCCCTTGGACGTCAGCCAGTCGCAGACCTCCGTGCCTTCCAGATCGATAGCCAGAATCTGATAGCCCCCGCCAGGAAACACGACCACCGCAGCGCCCGTACTCTTCTCCTTTGGCGCATAGACCGTCATCGTTGGCCGCGAGACTTTGCCCACACAAACCCATGGCATGCCGGCGACCAGTTCCTTAGTTTCCGTCGCCGTATTCTCCGGCCCCACGACAGGCTGCGCATCAGGCACCGCCCCTGGCCATATCGGCACTTGCGTATGTCCCGGCGATGGCTGCCAGACAAGTTTCTGCGCGCTCAGGCCGCCTGACGCAAACACAACACAGAGAGCAAAGAGCAAAGGCTTCATCACAATCCTCTACAGGCAGAATAGAGCAAGACGAACTCTCATCTGAAGACAAACTCTCATCTGAAGATAGGTTTTGATAACCGCGCTTCTCGTCACTTGACTCCCGGTCGGCAACCCTTACCTAATCGCGTTACTTCAGAGTTGCCCGTTATTCATTATTTATCCGCTCCTTGATCGAGTAGACTGAGCCGACTCCGCATATGCCAACCTATACCCGGCTCCTTCGGGGGCAGATGTGGCCGGGAAGTCAAAATAGAAAGGCCGTTAAAAAATCCGATTGAGGAGACTAGCATGGCGGTCACCACCGAAATCGCGCCGGATATCTATCGCATCTCGATCTTTGCTCAATGGGGCAATCTGCAGTTCAACCATTTTCTGGTGAAAGACGATGAACCGCTGCTGTTCCACACCGGGCTGCGCGGAATGCACGCGGAAATTCGCGAAGCCGTCTCGAAGCTCATCAACCTTTCCGAGTTGCGCCACATCAGCTTCAGCCATTTTGAGTCAGACGAGTGCGGGTCGCTCAATGAATGGCTGGCTGCAGCGCCCAAGGCCGATGTGATCTGCAGCCAGGTTGGCGCCCTCGTGAGCGTTAACGACTTCATTGGCCGGGAGTCACGCGCCCTCGCTGACGGCGGGACCTTTGCGACGGGGAAGTACCGCTTTCGCTACTGCCAGACTCCCCATCTGCCCCACGGCTGGGACGCTGGCGTCCTCTTCGAAGAAACGCAGAGAACACTGCTCTGTTCGGACCTGTTCCATCAGATCGGCGACGTCGAACCGCTCACCTCTGCCGATGTCGTGGGCCGCTCGCATCAGGCGATGAAGGAATATCAGGCGGGCATTCTCGCGGACTACGTGCCCTACACACCACTCACCGCGCAGAACTTGAAAAAGCTCGCCGACCTAAAGCCCAAAACGCTCGCCATCATGCATGGCTCTAGCTTTACAGGTGACTGCGCCCGAGCACTCGATGACCTCAATGTGGCGTTACGCGAGGTCTTCGGCCCGCAGAAGTAGAGGAGGAAATTCTCCGATAAAAGTTTCATTTTTAGCGGATTGAGCGGGACAGCTCCCGAGCGCAAGATGCGCTATAGCTACACACAACTCGCCAGCTATCTTCGCTGCTCGAGATAGCGGAAACGATAACTTCGCGGCTGATCTCAGTAGGAATGGCTTCTGGTGTTACAGTTGTTTCTTCCGGGAGTACGTAGCGTAGATGAAGAAGGCCGTGTGGAGCATCGTCGGGCTCACTTTGGCGGGGGTGGGCATTTTGTTCTATTTATGGTTTACCCCTGGACGCACTCCCGCCATCCATGGGCCCAACAGTATCGCGTCGCTGGAACGCATCCGCATCGGTGGTATCAGTACATTCTGATTCGCGGAAACGATTCCTCGCTTCCGGTTTTGCTCTTCCTTCATGGTGGTCCTGGGATGCCTGCCATGTATCTGGCTCACGCATTTCAGGGTGAGCTTGAAAAAGAATTCGTGGTAGTCCAGTGGGATCGCAGAGCTGCCGGCAAGTCCTACCGCGAAGACATCAGCAGCACACTCACCACCGAACAACTTGTCGCCGACACAATTGAATTGACCAATGTGCTTCGTGCCCGATTCCATCAGAACAAGATTTATCTTGTAGGACACTCCTGGGGCACCTATCTGGGAATGCTTGTAATTGCGCGACATCCAGAGCTTTATCACGCTTATGTCGGGATAGGGCAACTCGCCCGCTCGTCCCCTATCGCTGGAATTCAGGATGAATACATTCGCCAAAGTGCAAGACGCTTGGGGGATCAAAACGCGATCAGGCAGCTCGAAGAACAGGGCGCGAGCGTCCGGGAAACGCTACTCTTCAAATTTGGGGGCGAAATCCATAATGCGAAGTCGTTTATGCCGCTATTATTGACCGGGTTGGTCGCTCCTCAGTATAGCCTCCGCGATGCACGCAACATCCCCAAAGGTGTGTCGCTATATTCAAAAAACTTCGTTTACAACTCGATTTCGGGGGAACTTATGGATGTGATTACAAAAGTCGAGATTCCCGTCTATTTCTTCACCGGCCGCTATGACTACACTGATCCATTTACGCTGACAGAACAATACTTCTCCAAGCTAAGTACACCGGAGAAGCGCATCGTATGGTTTGAAGAGTCTGCACATTTTCCGTTCTATGAGCAGTCGGAAGCCTTTGCGCGGCAGATGCGAGGCGTGCTCAGCGCAGTAGCCTTATCGAGGGCCCAGAAACCGGCCCGAAAGAGCGCGCCCGCCAAGGGAGGCAGAAGTTTATGAGACACAAGCGCATCATCGTCAATCACTACGGCGGACCCGATGCACTTCAGGTGATCGAGGAAGAGTGCCCAGAGCCGAAGGATGGTGAAGTGCGGGTGAAGGTGTTGGCGGCGGGGGTCAGTCTGCCGGACGTCTTGGCGCGCGAAGGCGTCCATCCCGAAACGCCGCGCGTGCCTTACACGCCGGGTTGGGATCTCGTCGGAACCGTCGATCAACTCGGCGAAGGCGTGACTGGTTTCGAACTGCGCCAGACAGTTGCCGCCATGCCCATCCACGGGTGCTATGCGCAGTACGTGTGCGTGCCCCAACGCAAGCTCGTCCCCGTGCCGGCGGGATTGGACGCGGCGGAGGCGGTTGCCGTGGTGTTGAACTACATCACTGCGTATCAGATGCTGCATCGATCGGCGAAGGCCCGGCCCGGACAGAGTATGTTGATCCACGGGGCGTCGGGTGGCGTCGGCTCCGCGATGTTGCAATTGGTGAAGCTGGCCGGTGTCGAGATGTACGGAACGTGTTCGGCGCAGGGGGCCACAGTGGTCCGGGAACTGGGCGGCATCCCCATTGACTACAAGAACGCGGACTTCGTGAAGGAGATTCATCGCCTTGGCGGTGACGGCGTCGACGCCGTGTTCGACGGCATCGGCGGAGACAATCTGTGGCGCTCCCGCGACGCCCTGCGCGAGGGCGGCCGCGTGGTAACCTACGGCTTCCAGTCGAAAATGCGTGGCGGACGCATGGCTTCCCCCAGCGAGGGGCGTCATCCCATTCGCGAGTCCGCTGAATTGGGTTGGTTCATCCTGCGCAATTGGTTCAAGCCCGGCCGTAAAAGCATGATGCCGTACAGCATCCAGTGGCTGATGCGGTTCAAACCGGCGTGGTTCCGTCATGACCTGCTAACGCTGCTGGACCTGCTGAAGCAGGGCAAGATCAAGCCCCTGATCGCGCAACGGTTGCCGCTCGAAGAGGCGCGCCGCGCGCACGAGATGCTGGGCGAAGGCGGAGTGCTCGGCAAGATCGTGCTGCTGCCGAACGGCTAGCGGAACATGGGGACACCTCAAGAAAGGGAGATTTACGCATAACTATTGTTTGGAGGGGGTACCAAAACTTCTTCCCTTTCTTTGAAGACCCTAGAATTACAGTTAGCCAACCAAAAGAGCCAGAAGTGTGCCCATGTGGTGTTTTCCTTTCCGAAGATACTCCGCTTTAGCTTATCTATAACCTAACGATGAGCGAGAGTGAGCAATCTGGACAAATTTCAGTCCTGTACCTTCTCCCAGTTCGTAGTAATGGATACTTTGTGTGGAGGCGTCCGTACCTCGGCATGTCGATTCGAATCACCACGCGGTAACTCCCTTGTCGGCAACCCTTACTTGGGTGGGCTTTGCTGCCGCGCCTCGTGGCGTCAGAAGCGCAAGGACGACCGCTATAATCAATAGCGCTTGGTGCCGGAGGCGAGCTGACGAGATTCGAGATGAGAGCGGTAACGCAAGACCACGATCCTATTGAAGGCTAAGCGCGGTTCTGAACAATACCAGTCAACGAACTCATCGATGGCGTGACGATAACCCCGCGTTGCGTCCACTGAGTTGAGGCTGTTCAACACTGCGGTCTTGGCATGTTCCAAGTCTGGCAAACGTAGGACGGATTTGGTGCTACTGCGTCCTATTCTGGAACTTTGCTTCTGCTTCATGACCGGTGGTCTCCGTGCCACCGATCAATGATCACAGTAGTGCCGCGACTGTAAGGTTAGAGTCGCCCGTGATCCGCCCGCAATCTAGCAATTTCCCAGGACGCGACTTTTCTCTTGTTTCCATTACGCTACTTCCATGTTCTGTCGCGTATAGGCCGCGGCCCACCAAAATTCAAGAGGCTACATCAGCAGAGTGACCACGCTGGTCACGACGAGCGCTGCAGCCCATACCAGGTTGAGATTGAGCCAGGCCTTGCGAAGAATCGCGAGGCCGAGCTTGCTATAGACCACCCACGCGATGATCCCGGTGACAGCAAGATAGGCACCAGTATGGACCGCGGTGGCGAGCAGTGCTGCCAGAGGGCTGGAGGCTGCGGACATGTGATGGTGACCTGCCATGTGGTCAGCCGCTTCGACTGTACGGCTGCCCAGCAGCACCGGCAGCAACATCAAACCAGCACCGTGCGCCGATGCCATCAGAAACGACCAGAGCGTCAGGTCGCGAAAACCTACCTGCATGCGGACCCATCGCGGGTGGTGATGCCGCACCAGGGAGAAGATTCCAAGGCCGAACAAAAGCGCCGCGACGGGATAGCGGATTGCCTCCCGCGGCAGCACCATGCCGAGAAACGCCACAGTCAGCACCACGCCGCCAATGGACAACGCGTGGCCAAGCGCGATCGGGACGAGCGCTCTCCCTACCGCACTCCCCTTCTGCTCCTGCATCCCCAGCGCCACCGCGAAGAGCCACCCCATCCCGGGGTTGATTCCGTGGTAGGCGCCGAGGAGCAGCATCAGCCACAACGCCGTCGATCCCATCTCGGCGTGCGTCATCGCGCCTCCGAGTAGCAGTAGGAATCAGATGAAGCGTCCCCGCCCTCCAGCCGCACCTGATGCGCGCGCAACCCGTCGAACTCGACAAAGAATTGTTCGTCGAGTTTCATTCCGCCGTTCGGGTCCGCGTCAAGCTTTACCATCCAACTCTTTAACCCATCGGGATAGATCTGCTCGTCCCACGGGGAATAGAGCGAGTTGGTGAAATAGACGCGCTTGCCATCGCGGCTGATCTCAACCATCTGCGGGCCGCCGTTGAGCGGCTGCTTGGGCTTGTTGGGATGAGCCGCGCGGCGCACGATGCCGCCGAGATGGACTGAGCCGGTCTTCTTCGGGTTGGCCGGGTCCGAAACGTCGTACTGGATGAACTCCCCGGTCCCCCAACACGAAACATAGAGGAAGCGGTCGTCGAGCGACAGATTGATGTCAGTTACCAGCGGTGGCACCGCCTTGAAGCCCTTCAGCAGTGGCGGTAGTTTTTCCGGGTCAGCGGGCTCCGCGGGGATTTCAATCACCTTGCGGACGGCCCATTTTCCGTTTTTACCGCCGTCCTCCCGGTACCACATCCAGATGGACGATGAAAGGTCCTTGAGCGAAACGCCCACGCTGACGAAACCGTAAGTCTTATTGGGATCGTGAGAGGGCCGCAACTCGAGCACCCACTGTTGCTCCGCACCCAGGTCCACTTCCTGCAGATGGCGCCGCTTGTCCAGGTCCCAGATATGAATCTTGTGCCCGTACTTGCCGGCCAGCAGCAGTTCCGGGTTGACGCCGTCCTTCACCATGTTCGGCGTGCCCCATTCGGAGGTAATCATCGTGTCGTGTCCCAGGTGCCACCAGAAGTCGTATGCCAGTTGCTGCGGGCCGCGATCCTGTTCCCACTGGCCCTTCAGCTCAAAGGTGTTCGCGTCCATCAGGAAAATGCCACCGGGACCGTCTCCGCTAGCCGATCCGAGTGCGCTTCCATAGATGCAGTCTGGTCCGCAATGAATTGTATGGGGCGAGGTGTAGCCGGTCTTCTTGATGAACTCTTCGGGCTCGATCACCTTCACGATCTTCGGCTGCTTGGGATTCGGCTTGGTATCCAGGATGTAGATCCGCGAAGATCCGATGCCCGGTACGATCAGGTAGCGACGCTCCATGTGTGGATGGGGGGTCTGCGGACAAAGGCACGCGCTGCAGGCATTCCATCCGAAGTGGTGCAGCTCATTATCGCCGCGTGGAAAGTCCGTTTGCCCGACGAGCCGCCCGTATTCGGAGGAACTCGGATCGAGGTCAATGACGCCCATGGCGTCGCGCTTTCCATTCTTGCCCGCGTTGAGCAATGCGACATAGGCAAGGCGTTCTGGCGGAGCCTGCATCGCCATGCCTGGCGAAGGGTAAAAAGTTGGATCCGGACGCATTAAAGCCATATTTATATCTCCTTATTGTTCGAAGATTCGCAGAAAAAACTCCCTAACTTCAGGCTTTCACCGCGATCACTTCGAGGTACTCCGATGAAACGACCGTGAGTTCATCCCCTCCGCGATTGTGTGTGGACCATAATGCTTCCAGGTCAACGCACAGTCTATTCGCATCCGATTCATCCAACAAGGCAAAGGCGCGATTGGTAGGTCCATAGTACTGCCGGAAGAACTCGACCACCTCAGCCGGCGGGAAAGGGTAGGTAAAGGTGTAGTGGCGGCGCATCATCGTAAGGTCGGAAAGTCCGTGGCCGAGCCTCTCGCGCACCACAGCCTCGTCGCCCCACAACACGGGTGCCGGCATGCCGGAAGGAGCGATGAACTTGGCGAAGGTTTTGAACATTTGTCCAATGAATCCTTCGCGCGTCCAATTTCCCATGGCGATGGTGCCTCCGGGACTGCACACTCGCAGTAGTTCGCGAGCCACGAGTTCCGGCCGCGGAGCAAACATGGCTCCGACCAGGCTGGTTACGACGTCAAAACTGGCGTCTTCAAACGGGAGAGCTTCGGCATCGCCTTCGATGAAACGGGCGTTGAGACCTTCCGCTCTGGCACGCGCCTGCGCACGCTCTACCAGGTTCGGCGCGATGTCCACCCCAGTGACGCGCACTCCATCCCGTGCTGCCCATAGCGCGACTTGACCCGAGCCGCAAGCCACGTCGAGCAGCTGGCATCCGGAAGGAATGTCGAGTTGTTCGTAGAAAATGCGTGCGCCCTGCTCCATATAGCGCGAGAAGCGGTCGTAGTCTCCAGCCATCCACGTTTCTTTTAGCCGTGACTTCAAGCTGTTGATTTCCGGTGCGGTGGTAGTGGTGCTCATGCTTCCTCCAGTTCTGCCTTTGAATGGATGCGCAGCACTTTTCGCATCCGCCAACGTTTCGACGAGGCCTACTATGCGTCACTAATGCGGCCCATGCTTGTTCACGCGTCCGCCTTTCTTGCTCACGGCAGAGTTGCCGTATGATGATTTGCTCAGGAGTCCGGAGAGGTTTGCCGGCCGTCCCGGGAGGACGAATGGATGTGCTTTCCGAAGTGTTGAAGGTCAATGGAGAATTTTCTTCACCGTGGAGTGTTTGCTCGCTACACGGAAATTATCCAGACTCGGCGTTCGACTCGAACGGGACTTTCTGGGTCGCGCCACATTATGGAGGCCACGTGGCTCATCCGCTGGGCCGTGATCAGGGGTTGTTTCCGAGTACGCCGTAATGCCGAACGGGTCCGCAGATAACTACCGGCCGGAATGTTCATCAGGCCGAACTCCCTGGTCTGTCTGCTGCTGCGAAGGAGATTCGCGTGTCAGCAGTTTGCCAGCCAACCTGAACACGGACCGGCTAAATGGTGGCCATATGATGCGGAAGACTAAGCGTGAACCGGATGCGGTCAATCTCCTGAAGGGGTTTGAGGAACGCAGGTTCCTCCAGCGGCCAGAGTTCCGCCGGCGGAGCAGAGGAGCCTGACGCCAGGAGCAGACAATTTACGGCACGCCGCGCTGCTTCATTTGCCGCCTCCATGCAGGCGATATCGGTGTACGTGCGTACGTAGTCGGAAGCCACAAAGAAATTCACCAACTCGACCTGGGATTCCGGCCGATACCGAAGCGAACCTGCCGTGTTGATGAGTAGCGGCTCGGCATTCGTAGCCGCGCTCGGGTTGGGGAATTCAATGTCCGGATCAAGGAAACAGGCAACGAGATTTGCATCGTCAATCGGCACGGCCCCACCGTCGTTCAGGTGTTGCTTGAGTTGAGTCCACACCTCCTGCTTGATCTGCTCCGCGCTGCATTCCCGTGCGGGCTTGCCAAACACCACGCCAGGTGCCTCCCAGTCGGATATATCCACCGAGAGAATCCCGTTGACTGTACCGTCTCCGTACCGGGAGAAGTCCACCTTGCTCCAGAACTGCCGCTGCGAGATGGAAGTCAGTGCCCACGGCGAGTCCAGGTAGATGACGTGACCGTTCACAAGCGGTTCATCCTTGGCAAGATAGAATTGCATGCCGTTCATCCACCGTGTCTTCAATTTCTCTAGATTGGCAAGCGACGGCGCCGCTCGTTTGAGGTCATCGTTCATTAACGCGGCCATCACCTCGACCGGCAGAGCTGCTATATAGAAATCCGCCGTAACTTCGGAGCGGCCCGCAACGGTCTCCACCGTTGCGCCGGCGACTCGGGTACCGTCTGTTTCGATTCCAATCAGGCTCGATCCGACGTGAAATTCGACTCCCAGGTTCTGGAGGTGTTGTGTCCAAGGATAGATCCAAACGTCATTGGTCGGACCCGACAACAAACGATCGAAGACGCCGTCAGCAGAAATGAAACTATACAAGAGCTGCAATTGAGTTCCGCCGACCGTGCGTGTGCTACTCTCCTCGGCCCGCATGGCGACCAGGGAGCGCGTGACTCCTTGGCCCAAATATACCTGGTAGACCTTGGACATCTGCGGCGCCAGAATGAAATCCCACCAGGTGATGTTTTCGTACTCCACAAGACGCCGCTCCGCGCAACTCGTGGCGACCATCAATAGGCGGCTGACAAAGAAATTTAATTCCTCCAGCGGAACACCAAACGGTGTGAACAGCTCTATCAGGAACGCCCGCAAGTCTTCCAGTGTGCGCGGGCGCCGAGCAAGCCACGCGATCTCGGTCTGCCCGGAGCGTGCCAGAAGCATGCGGGTCGCGATGCTGAGATTGTCGAAAACGTTGCCGTCAGCGCCGTACGGCGTGCGGCGCATGGTATCGATGACGTGCCTGTAGAATCCGGGGAAGAATCGGAAACCGTGCTCGCCAGGAAGCGGGAGACGGCCGTTCGTGCCGGAGTTTGGCACGGGAACACTTCGGGCCTTGCCGCCCAGCCCCGGCTTGCGCTCGAAGACCTGCACTTGAAAGCCGCGCTCAGCGAGTTCATGCGCTGCGCTTAGGCCCGCGACCCCTCCGCCGAAAACAGCCACCGTCTTCCGCATTCCGTTATTATACGCTCCGCAGGCGAGCTGCACCCGGTGGGGAAAGTAGTCACGCTAAACGCTTTGTGCGAGGAATTCAACTTGCCAGAATCACGGAAGAAGTATTTCCGTCGACTGGACCGACGATAGCTGGCGAGAACTGCCCTTCCCGCCAGCAATCTTCTGGCGGCTCTTCGAAAGTGGCCTGATGGTGTCGGACGCCGCGTTGGGCGGTTGGTCGGCCACTAGGAAGTTGGCCTGAAAAACCGCGTTCTGAGAAATATCCCCTTCTCCCTTGGCGTTCAAGAATCCCTATCATCAACGGCCTTCTAACTCATTGAAATCATTTAGAGAGATCCGCGGACTATCGGTGTTCGATATTCATCCGATTTGTGAACAGCTTGAGTCGGTACGGCCTCGCGTACCGTCCGACCCGACGTAGCGAGAATGTGAACCCGGTTTTTCTCTGCGTTTGAGAATGGCGATGCGTTGAGCTAAGTCATAGTGGCGCCTTGGATGCCACAACGCCGATATTGGCGATGTTATCGCCTTTTTTCAGTGAGGGAACAGCGTTAATGTGAAGGACCACGCCGGCTTCGGGAGCGCGTGGTTCGAGGATGACTCTTCCGAAAAAGTCGGTGACGTAACCGAGCTTCATGCCTTCCTGAACATACGTGCCGCGCTTGACCAGCTGATACCAAATGCCGGAGCCGTCCGAAATGACGTCAACGATCTTCTCCAGCCACACTGGATTTTCGATGTAGTGCGGCTCGCCAGGAAGCATCTTCAAGACGCGCATGGTGCTCAGTGTGCCGTTCACAAGCAGCGCCACATCATCGGTTTCGACCATGCCGGCGTGCCCGGCTTCCACAACGATCGAAGGCTTCCCGCGGAGAGAAGCCGTGTTGTCAAGGTACCGGCTGGCGGCTAGATCGGTAGGGCGGTCGTGCCAAATGATGATGTGATCCAGGCCGAAAGCAAGAACCATCTCCTTGGAGATGCGGTCCTGTGAATCTTTGCCGGTGGGTCCCCAGTAAGCGTAGGGCCGGAGGCTCTCGTCGAGGTCGCCGCCGTGATAGTCGATCAAGTAGTCCGAGCGATCCACGACCTGTTTGGTGATGAGGAAGGAAGCGCGATCCGTTTGCGTTCCATCGGCTTTGCCGGGATAGAAGCGGTTCATGCTCTTGTTATCTACCGGATTTACGTGCGGGACTTTTTGCTCGAACGAAGCGATGTTGACCAGCGGAATCAGGATGACCGTGCCCGAAATCCTAGCCGGGTCCAGATCAACGATCAACCTTTCGACAGCAATAATGGAGACGTACTCCGTCCCGTGCGCACCGGTCACCAAAGCAAGGACGGGACCGGGCTTGGCGCCATTCACCACGACCACAGGAATGTTCGTTCCTGCATCGACGCCGGCGGGGACTTCGAGGTAACCGTTGGCTTTCTGGCCAGGCGCGGCAGAGGCGGTGCCCACGGTGAAAGGCGATCGCTGAGCCGAGACAAAGATTGGCAGGAGCGCAAGGATGATGAGAGAAACGAGAGAAAAACGAAATGAGCGAAGCATGAAACCTCCTCGAAGTGGATCCTTTTGCATGCTAGGGCGAGTGAGCATAACGCGCGTGCGGTGGGCAGGCAATGACTGTTTCGAGAGGAAAACTAAATCCAGAGACACACGTGCCTCAGAATTGTGCGGAGACAATTAGAATTGATCAAGAGAGCAGCGTTTCTGCCAGCACTGACGAGATGCGCGTTTGTCGGTACTAACCCTACGGGCGAGCTGATAACTGTCGCGGTAGGGATGACCATCGCTGATCGCCCCCCGTTTCACTCTTGTGGCGTTGCCCACAGTAGTGGGTAAAACCCCGGAAGGTGAAGGTCTCTGGTTTTCCCTCCCCCGCTCTTTCCGGTCTCGAGCGGCGAACCGCCCGAACTCGATCAGTCGAGTCTTGTCCGGATGTAATTCCAAGCCGATCTTCGCCAGCCGTTCTCGAAACTCTTGCTGGAATGCATTGACGTAGCCGAAGGGCGCATCTCCCAAACATGCAACCGGGCAGCCGTCATGCAAAAGTTCCCGGACTTCGTCCCCACATTTTCGCATCACCTCAAATCATTGATGCGCGATGGCTCCCAATTCACCTGAGTGCTCTTTCATCCACGCATCGATGGCGGGATCCCGCTCGACAGCGCCGTTGAATCGCAGCAATTCCGTTCTCATCGTCGCTCCACTCTTTTCTTTCGAGATCTAAGGTTACGTAGCTTACACGAGAAGGCCACTGACTTGTCGTGCCCGGAGGAACGAAAGGGATGTTTCCTCAGTAACGCCGTAGCGTTTACGGGTAGCGAGCGGCTCGTCGACTAACCGCAAGCGGGATTAGTCCTGTGAAGTCGGCTTAATCGAAAATGCGCCAATATCGACGCGCCGGCTGATTTTGTGCCCCGCCCTACCCGTGCTAATTTTCTTTGCAATCGAAAACTTGTGCCGGCGTCTTGGGTCAGTTTCCGATAACCGCGTTAGTCGCATATCTTGAGCGTAGGAAGCTATTGTTCGCGATTTACCTACAGGGAGCTGGCGGATGAAATTCTGGCGCACAATTTTGGTTTTGGTCAGCATGCTGGGGGCCGGCTCGGCGCTACTGTGGCCCCGAATTGCTCGCACGCAGCAATCACAGCGGGTTCCCACGATCGAGGAGTACAATCCGAAATCCACGCTGGTCACAAAGGAGCACAAGCCCGAGCGCGCCAAGTTTCCTTTCATCGATATTCACAGTCATCACTGGAATCCCACGCCGGAGCACGTCGACCAACTTGTCAAAGAGATGGATACCATCAACCTGCGCGTGCTGGTCAACCTGAGCGGGGGCAGCGGCGAAGAGCTGCGCAAAACTGTGGCCACGATGAAAGGGCGCTATCCCGATCGATTCGTGGTTTTCGCGAACCCGAGCTACGAGGATATCAATGCGCCCGGGTACGGCAATCGTGCGGCAGAGCGACTTGCTGCAGACGTGCGCAATGGCGCGCAAGGACTGAAAATCTTCAAGAATTTTGGCATGGACCTGAAGTACGCGAACGGCGAGCGTGTCCACGCCGACGATCCGATTTTCGATCCATTGTTTGAAAAATGTGCGGAGCTGAAGATTCCAGTGTTAATCCACATCGCCGAACCTTCGGCATTCTTCGATCCCTGGGACTACAAGAATGAGCGCTGGGAGGAGCTCAACGAATTTCCGCAACGCGCCCGACCGCCTTCGAAGTATCCCTCGTTTGAAACGCTAATGGCCGAGCGGAACCATCTCTTCGCCAAGCACCCTCGGACACACTTTATTGCCGCGCATCTCGCGTTTCACGGCAATGACTTGGAGCGCCTCGGCAAACTCTTCGACACCTTGCCGAATATGTACGTGGACATCGCCGCAGTGCTCGCCGAGTTGGGGCGCCAGCCCTATTCTGCATATGATTTCTTGGTGAAATATCAGGATCGCGTGTTGATGGGCAAAGACATCTACGATGTGAATGAATACAAATGGTATTTCCGCGCTTTGGAAACCCGCGACGAATACTTCGAGTACTACCGCAAGCGTCACGCTTTCTGGCGAATCTATGGCTTCCAGCTCCCAGACGAGGTCCTCAAGAAGATCTATTACAAAAATGCGCTGAAACTCGTCCCCGGCATCGACCCAAGGGCCTTCCCGGATTAGGATTTGGTTTGCACTTACTGCTGTTCTTTTCGAGGCTGCATCTCGCGCTTGTCTAAGGAGCCAAGCAATGCGCCTTTGACGCCTGCCCTGCAGTTGGCTTGATAGAGGTATTGTTTCTGGGGTGCTGGTGCAGTAGCAAAAGGCCATCCAGCCGCAGCGGTCACTCACCCACAACAGCGATGCCCAAGCACGGCGAACGCCGCAGGCTGGGAGATTTATAAACCCGCTCCCCGTAGTTAGGTCTAAAATCGCGTCCAAAGGAGCCCACATGAACTCACTCACCAGGAACGCTAGAATCGCGGGACTGCTTTATCTCACACTCCTGACTGCACCTTTGCGCCTCATTTACATTCCCAGCAAGCTGTTTGTGGCCGGGAATGCGAGTGCAACGGCCAACAACATCGCCGCGCACGAGACGCTTTTCCGCCTCGGCATTGTGAGCGATCTGTTCACCGCGACCATGGCCATCTTTCTCACGCTGGCCCTTTACCGGCTGTTCGAGGGAGTGGACAAGGCCTTGGCTCGGCTTATGGTGATCCTAGGCGCGCTCATGGTGACGCCCATCTACTTCGTCAATACAATCAACGACGCTGCTGCACTGCTGCTTGCTCGTGGGGCAGATTTCCTCTCTGTCTTCGACAAGCCGCAGCGCGACGCCCTCGTCATGGTGTTCCTCCGCATGCATGGCCAAGGGATACTTGCAAACGAGGTCTTTTGGGGACTCTGGCTGTTTCCCTTCGGACTTCTGGTGTACAGGTCGCGGTTTCTTCCGCGCATCCTCGGCGTTTGGCTGATGCTCAACTGCTTCGCCTATCTGGCTACGAGCGTCACCGGCATATTGTGGCCGCAGTACGAGCAGAGGGTCTCGAATTGGGTTTTCCCGGTGATGTTCGGCGAACTCGCCATCATGCTGTGGCTCATCATCATGGGTGCCAAGGAGCCGCAGCCCTTGGCCACCGCCGTTTGATCCTGGGGATTTCCTGACACAGACCTGTGAGTTGCTATTTTGCTAATCGTGTGTGCGCAGGGCGTCTCGTGGGATGGGCTCGCAATTGAGAAAGATTGTCGAGTCGAATTGAGTCAATCGTGCGTCTAATAACATTGGGGCTTGTCCATATGACATCGGGAAACCAGTGCCAGGTGAAAGACGATCTTGTGAATCAGCTAATCGCGCTGAACAACAAACTGAACACTCTCAGTCCCGCTTTGTTACAAAGTGAGCAAGCGCGAGAGGAAGTCCAGCAACAACGAGAGAAGCTATACGTCGAAATCAAGCGCCACCGGGCGAAAGGACATGGGGGCAAGCCTTGTCCAGCCGTCCAGCGTTTCCCGTTTCGATGAGAACCAATGGTGTTAACCGTTCAGAACCCCGATGTCGATGTTTTCCGAACAGACCACAGACGAGGAACGATTTAATGCCTGAATTACTTCGAGTGGTTCGTCACTCGACCGCCTTCCATCGTTGAACGTTCACGCCTGTTCAACCACTTACTTTGGCGGGCTCAGCTACCCCCGATGGCCTCAATCCCTTAAACAGAAGCCAAAAACTCAGTGCTAATTCGAAGATAGCCATGGGCGAGTCGAACCACGACAGGCTCACTACTTTGGAGAAGTCGGGGAAGATGTAATAAACGAAAGTGCAGACGGCGCACCATGCACTGGAGATCACACCAAAGGCAGCCAGCGCTTTGGGGATGTAGTTCGACTTGAACCACAAGTAGCTGCCAACGGCGGCCCCCAATGCCCAAAACAGCAAGCCGACGTAGTACGCGTCGTAACCGCTGAGGTACAGCCGCGCCAAGGCCGACAATTGGTCTGGTCCAAACGCACGCCAGTAGTCAGCGTCAGTCAAGAGTCGCAGAACGGTAAAGAGATTGATCGTCACCAGGAGCCACGTGAGGCCATGGACCATCCTGCCGAATGCCGCAATCAAGGCAAGGTTCTGGCTGACCGGCTTGAGGATCACGTAAAGCGCTGTCAGCAGTACGACAACGCCAAGGCAGTAAACCATGTCGCCCGCGACGCCGATGCGGAATAGTGTTTCGTGCGCCAGGATATTCCGAGCGGTTTCCGCCGGATTGCCGCGGATGATGAGACGGGCGAAGATGCCGAAATTGACCGCGACCACGATGACGAACGAGATCGGGAAAGCAAGTCCTGCGACCCTTGCAGCCGTGCGTTGTAACTCGTCGATGGTGCTGATTCTCATTTCGTTTCCTCCTGTGTCCCGTATCTGCTGCAGACCGCAGCTTTCATTGGCGTCACCCCGCTGCGCTGACCTGCTCCTTCCAACGTTCTCTTTTTGCCGCGTGGGCTCATCGAGTTGCTTGCGCGGCGACTCCCTTGACGAGCAGCCACACCCCGAGCGGCACTTCGAACGCGAGCATCGGTAAATACATGAGTTGGGTGATAGAGCTTCGAAGGACGCTTGCGATCTGCAGCGGAAGCCCTACGACAAGCAGAACCGCTGCCAGCACGCCGAGCCAGTCCAGCGCGACGGGCCCTTCCATGTTCGGGTTGTTGGACTACCGGGACTGGCCCCATTGCGGGCTCCACAGTCCGCGCACCGGAGGATGAGGGAGAAGATCCCAGTCACGCCGAGCGCGTGAAGCGTCCAGACGAACAAGAAGGCTGGGCTGGACTTGGCGATCTGGCGGCGAAAAACGCCTCCCGCTCCCATCACGTGGATGACGGGCATGCCCGACGCAAGGAGCGACCCGACTAGTATGATGATGTACCCCGACCACCGTTCGGCGAGCACCAACGTTCCGTACAGCCAGACGACCAGGATGGGCACCGCAACGAGGGTTGAGCCCCCTGCCTCGGCCGTCCCGAGTAGCAACCCTGGTCTTCACTTTGTGGTCTCTGGTAATCCGATCTGCTTGAGAAACTCGTTGTATTCGGTATCGCCACGCAAGAACCAATACTGAGGAAGCGCGCGCACCCATCTCAGCCGTGGATCACCTTGCTTACGAGCCTTCCAGAGGAACTGGAGGGTGCGGTTACGATCTCGTGTGAAACCATAGGCAGACGCAACAGTGAAAGCCCGTTGGTTTTGGCGACCGTCGCTGAGCACGCCCTGCAGAGCCCAACGCTTGTACTCTGCTTCGCCCCCGCTAGCGAACGCCTGCTTAATCGCACTCTTCTCCTCGTCGCTTCGGTCCGAACCGTCGACCAGAGTGAGCATTTCGGGAATCCTGTGCTGAATCAGATAGAGCACTTCGGCAACGCTCCGGGCCCGCTGGTAGCGAGGATCGAGATTCATGGCCGCCCGCAGGTACTGTTCGCTGGACAGTAAATCTCCGCAATACATCAGGAATTCGCCGGCAATGCCGACTGCAAATTCACCAGTAGGGTCCAACTCCACCGCTCGCAGCAGTTCCGAACGCGCTTCTGCGCAGCGTCCCACCAAGGAAAGGTAAACCCCATAGTGGCCGTGCACGGATGACAGGTTGGGCTGTAGTTCAATTGCCCGGAGGTATTCTTTCTGCACTCTGGCGAAGTCGCCGGTGGAAATAAAAAGCAGCAATGCGTATGTCGAATGGGCGTTTGCACCAAGGGAGATTGCCTTCTCCGCGGCCTCCTGACTTTCTTGGAGTAAGCTACGAGCCTCTGTTACGGAAGGGTTGCCGAGGCTCATGGCCTGGAACCACAAGATTTCCGCCAGAATGTGATAAGCCTCGCCTAGATCAGGTTGCCGCCCGATGGCCTCACGGGCAAACTGTTCTGCTTTCGCGTTGTCAGCCGCCGTCACCCGATAGGTGTAAAAACGTGCCTTCAGCATGGCATCGTACGCTTCGGGATCGATACGCTTCGATTGGATCGAGCTTTCTTCTCCGGCGAGTCGTACCTGTAGCTGTCGCATGATGGCGTGTGCGATCTCACCTTCAAGCGAAATCACATTACGTTCGTCGCGTTCGAACGAATCTGCCCAAATTTGTTTTTCGCTAGCTGCGTGGATTAGCTGTGCATTGATTCGCACCCGGTTGCCCTCACGTAAGACGGACCCTTCGATCACACCCTCCACGCCTAAATCTCGAGCAATTGCCGACACCGACTTACTCGTGTTTTTGTAACGCATGACCGATGTGCGGGAGATGACTTTTAGAGAAGTGGCGCGCGAAAGCTCACTGATGATCGCATCGGTCATACCATCCGAGAAATATTCCTGCGCAGAATCCGCGGAAAGGTTTGCTAACGGCAGCACCGCAACTGAGGTGATGTTTCGGGCCGCAGGGTGACTCGATTTCCGCCATGCGTACACAGTGACCAGCAGAGCACTCAGCAAGAGAACGACAGCAGTACGAGTGATCGCGCCGCCCCGAGAATACCGAACGCGGCCCAATACTTCCGCTCGTACCACGGGCGTTTGGACTGCCCCGGACGTGACGCGGCAAATATCGGATAACAGCTCGTCCGCGGTCTGGTACCTCTGTGCTGGTTCTTTCGCCAAACAGCGTTCGACGATGCCACGGAGTAAGGTCGATACCGAGCCACCGCTGATCGGCTGCATGGGAGCGTTCAGGATGGTATCCACCATTGCCGCCGCCGTCTTGCCGGGATAAGGAAGGCGAGCGGTTGCCATTTCATACAGCACAATTCCGATCGACCAGATGTCGCTACGCTCGTCACAGGTTTCGCCACGCAGCTGTTCCGGGGAGATGTAGGCTAGGGTCCCCGAAAGCCCCTCTGCATTCGTGACGGTTGTGGCTGTTTCGATGTCTAACCCCTTGCGGCGCATGAATCGCGCTAGGCCGAAGTCCAGAATTTTGACATGGCCGTCAGGAGTGATCTGGAGATTCGCTGGTTTCAAATCATGGTGAATGATCCCTCGCGCGTGGGCGGCTATCAGTCCATTCAAGGTCTGAGTGGCGATGGAAAGCCACTGGTCCTGCGTAAGGGGGCCATCGGCTAGTTTTTGTGCCAGCGACTCGCCGGGAACCAACTCCATAACGATGAAGTCGGTGTTACCTTCCTTATCGAAATCATAAACCTGCGCAATGTTGGGATGGTTCAATCGCGAGAGTGTAAGTGCTTCGCGACGCAATGCGCGGCGGGCTTTCGAATCAAAGCTTCTTGCGGTCGCTTCCGCCTGTGGGAGCACTTTCACCGCAACGTCGCGGTCGAGATGCTCGTCGTGGGCACGATACACAACCCCCATGCCGCCGGATCCAATTTTCTCGAGCAGCTGATAGTGGCTTACCTTCTGGCTCTCCGCCGCCGGGGTCACCATCGCAACCTCTGCATATCCATTAATATCGGTCAGCGGCAATGACCCCACAAGGGCACGCGTCACCGCCCCGGTGGGTCCCGGTACCCTGTCGTTATCTCGGCGCCACAGCGAAAGCGGCCTACGCATTTACTCCCTTTCGCGAGGGCGACATTCTCGAATTCGGATGCGTACGCCTGAAGGCGCTGGAAACGCCGGGGCACACGCCAGAGTCGATCTCCATCTTGGTTTACGATCTGAACGCCAGCGGTACGCAAGCCCATGCCGTACTCACGGGGGACACCTTGTTTTACGACAGCTAGGCTTCATTCGAGTCGGCAGTAGCAGTACAGGAATTGCTGAGTGGTTCCAAATGGTGTTTGGTGCAGTTCCTTGGAACTCTCTACCAAGCGGAAGCGCCCACCAAACTCGCCATGGAGCGATTCGGCGTCATAGCGCATCACTTCGAGCCCGCTGCATTTCGTAGGGCCTTCTGGGCCAAATGTGCTAACAATCACGTGGCCACCTGGCTTGACAGCATGGGTAACCTGCCGAACGTAAGCAAGACGTCGCTCTGGACTCGTAAGAAAATGGAATACAGCTCGGTCGTGCCAGAGATCGTAGGTGTGTGGTTCCAGTTTGATTTCGGCGATATCGCCGACCAACCAACGCACCTGCTCCGCAGCCGAACCCAATCGCTTTTCCGTGACTTCGATTGCGGTCTGCGAGACATCCAGTACGGTGAGGCTGTTGTACCCGCGAAGAAGAAGGTCGTCAACGAGCGTTGATTCGCCGCCACCAATGTCAATGATGGAGGATGAGCGTGCAACTGCAGCTCGCTCGATCAGTGCAAGCGATGTTTCCAGGTGCGCGCGGTACCAGCTGACCGATTCGGGCGCCTTGGTCGTGTAGACCTTTTCCCAATGCTTCTTTGCGTCCACCGAAAGCACTGCCTCTAGTCGATAGTCGAGAGACCTTCGCTCAACACGCGAGTCAAGCCATCAAACTTAGGTCCTCGACTACGGCTTCGATCTCTCCCCGGGTCGTTGTGCGGCCGAGACTGAACCGAATCGCGCCCATTCCGACCTCAGGTGCGACTCCCATCGCGCGCAGCACGGGGGATAATTCCACCGATCCGGCATGGCACGCGGAACCAGTAGACGCGGCCACTACCGGTAAGCGCCCCAGAATCTCCGCCCCAACCCGGGCCACGAAGCTGACGTTGAGAGTGTTGGGCAACCGTTCGATCGGATGGCCGTTCAGGACCACTCGATCTCCAAACTTGTTTTGAAGCAGGTCCCAGAATAGATCGCGAAGTTCACGAACTGAGTCCATATCTCTCCACGTTCGGGCCAAGTTGCAAGCTGCTCCCAAGGCGACATCTAACAGCACATTCTCTGTCCCAGCTCGCCGGCCGGATTCGTGGCTCGCGCCGTGAATCAGCGGCTCGAGAGAAACCCCGTCGCGGATATAGAGCGCTCCCACCCCCTTGGGAGCGTAAAGCTTGTGACCGGCGACAGATAACAAATCGACTCCGAGTCCCTGAACAGTGAGACTGATCTTACCTACCGATTGCGCGGCGTCGCTATGTAGAAGGATTCCAGCTTCGTGCGCGATCTGCGCAATTTCATCGATTGGCTGAATCGTGCCAACTTCATTGTTGGCATGCATTATGGAAATAAGGACTGTGCTCTGTCGCAGGGCCCGGCGGACATCGTCAGGGTCGACGCGTCCAAAGCCATCAACTCGCAGGTACGTCACCGTCGCACCAAGCCGTTCGAGGAACCGACAGGGATTGATAACTGCTGGATGTTCCACTTGGGTGGTAATGATATGAGCATCCACTCTTCCGGTCGCGAAGAACACCCCTTTGAGAGCGTGATTGTTAGCTTCACTTCCACCACTGGTGAATACGATTTCATTTGCTTTGCAGCCGAGCAGCCCAGCAACCTGCATTCGAGCTTTGTCCACCGCCTCCCTCGCCGGGCTGCCAGCCCAGTGGCCGCTCGAAGGATTACCGTATGGTTCCTTGAGGACGATCCTCATGGCATCGATGACTTCTGGCGCAACGGGAGTACTGGCGTTGAAATCCAGGTAAATGCGTTGATACGTTCCAGGCATGCAGGGAGGATATTACACGCTTCCCGGAACTGAGTGAAGGTCAGGTGGTTCTTCGTCCTGTAGTTCTTACAGACGTTTCACGGACGTCGAGGGCAGTCCTTCCATTGATGCGCGATGGCTCCCAATTCACCTGAGTGCTCTTTCATCCACGCATCGATGGCGGGATCCCGCTCGACAGCGCCGTTGAATCGCAGCAATTCCGTTCTCATCGTCGCTCCACTTCTTTTGAGATTTCGGTTACGTAACACCTTACACGAGAAGGCCACTGGCTTGACTTGCCCGGAGCAACGAAAGACGGCCGTCTCACCCTGACGCAGAATGCTGGTCTGCCCGTTGCGTTTTACGGTCAGCTCACCCTCGAGCGGGGTGAAGCGCTCGACCAGAGCGGGATGGTAGTGTTCCCCCATTACACGCGCGCCGGCGAGTGCGGTCAGCTCGGCGATCGCGCATCCCGCAGCGTCGTCCCAGGGACGCTCCAGGATCGTGGCGCGTTCACGGGTGACGGGGTTCTCCCAGACCTCGCCGACCTGTATCGGTGTGCGATCCGGCGGGCCGTTTGGTTCGGGGTGCCTCACGCGAGCGAGTCTCGCATAGGGGATGTGTGGTCGGCAACCTTACCTAATCGCGTTAGGTCAGAGTTGCTCGTCACACGGGCAAGGGGCGAATCACCTCGCCCCTTCATCGACTCTCATTGGCCTCTACTCTGACCAATTTCCTCCGCTCATTCGAAGCGACTACCGACGCTCGTGGCACAGCCCGTCACAATCACGTTACCGTTAGTGTCGAAGATTTGAAGCGCAACTGTATCGGTGAACTCGTCCTTGTTATTACCGATCTCGATGGCCCGCGTGAGCCTGTGTGTCTGCGTCCAGACGCCGGCAGTGCTAAAAACGAAGGCCTCGGACACCGCGCTGTAAGCGTGGCCATCCGTGTGCCGCCAGACGCCCAGGCCGGTAGTGCTTAGCGCGGGGAGTTGGCCTGCGGTCGTCACGGATAGCGTACCCCCTTTGGCGAAGGTAAACAGGGCCGGGAAGGTCCTCAGAGCCACGCCTGTCTGACAGTCGCGCACCGTGAGCTGAACGCGCCACGTCCCTTGCAACCCGTTCGCTTGGGATTCGGATTCCTCCGATTCTGCTGCCCTGGCGCTGAGTCCTATTTTCGGAATCAGCATGGCTGTTAGAGCCAGTGCGGCCGCTAGCCCAACCGCGCCGAAGCGCTTCAAGATTCTCAACTTTATTGCTTTTCGGATCATTTCCATTGCGGTTCTCCTTCGCCATGTTTATTCGACATGGCTATTCGACTCACTCTGGTCGTTTAACGGGCTTGAGCTTGGCGTTAGCTGCCGACTACTTCAATGCAAGGGGCCTCATTTCTTGGTTCATTGGAGGTCATCTGGGAACGGGTTGAAAAAACAAGGCCTTGCGGGCACGGCGGCTGGCACATACTTCCACGCTTCGTCGTCAGGTGCTAGAATCCGGTTCACGCAGGGCGACGCAAATAGAGAAAAGCATTTCATCAAAAACGGTCGTCCGCTTCGGTCCATTCGAGGCGGACCTTCGAGCGGGGGAACTTCGCAAGCACGGGGTGAAGCTCAAGCTGGTGGGGCAACCGTTCGAAGTCCTGGCGATGCTGCTGGAGTGTCCGGGCCAGCTAGTAACGCGCGAGGAATTACGCGCGAGGCTGTGGCCTACGGATACGTTTGTAGACTTCGACCATGGCCTTAATGCTGCGGTGAACAAACTCAGGGACGCGCTGAACGATTCGGCCGAAAAGCCAAACTATATCGAGACCTTGCCTCGGCGCGGCTACCGTTTTATCAGCGCGGTGGGTCTGCATGATTCGCTGAACTTACTCGGGGAGCCCAGCAGCCCAAAGATTCAGTCTCTTGTGGTACTTCCATTGGAAAACCTTTCCAAGGATCCCGACGAGGAATATTTCACTGACGGGATGACTGACCAGCTCATCACCAATCTGACCCAGATCGGCGCATTGAGGGTTATCTCTCGAACATCGGCGATGCGATACAAGGGAACGAAGAAGTCCCTTCCGGAGATCGCTCGGGAGCTGCACGTGGATGCCGTGGTCGAAGGCGCTGTGATGTGGGTGGGCGGCCGAGTGCGGATCAGCGCACAGTTGATTGAGGCGCCGACGGATCATCATCTCTGGGCGGCCAGTTATGAGCGCGATCTGCGTGACGTGCTGTCCATGCAAGAAGAGGTCACGCGCGCCATCGTCAGCGAGATTCGCGTGAAACTCACTGCGCAGGAGCTGGCGCGGTTGGCAAACAGGCACCCAATTAACCCAGAAGCTTACAAGCTTTATTTGAAGGGCCGCTATCACTGGAACAAGCGGTCCCTGGAAGGATTCCAAAAAGCCATTGAATACTTCCAGCTGGCCGCCGACAAAGACCCGGCTTACGCGCTGGCTTACGTGGGTTTGGCTGACACCTACACCTATTTTTCGTTTTTCGACGTGGTTCCTCCGCGGGAAGCTATGCCGAAAGCGAAGGCCGCAGCCGCGAGGGCGCTCGAGATTGACAACCGCCTAGGCGAAGCCCACGTCTCCCTGGGCTACGTCAGCTACATGTACGATTGGGATTGGCCGGCCGCAGGAAAGCATTTTGAGCAAGCCCTCACGCTAAATCCGGCTTATTCCAGGGCCCACACCTTTTATCCTTTCTATCTCAGCTCTCTCGGACGGTCGGAGGATGCCTTGGAAGTGGCGAAACACTCCCTAGATATCGATCCCGCTTCCCCTCCTGTCAGCCATAGCTTGGCTGTGCAGCTTTACCTCGCAAGGCAATTTGACAACGCTATCGCGCAGGCCCATAAGACCCTGGAGCTGGATCCGAATTTTGCCATTTCATACGAGTTGCTGGGGGAGGTGTACGTCGCAAGAGGAATGTACCGAGAGAGTCTGCCTGAGTTGGAAAAGTACTCTGCACTGAGCCGAGGAAGGGCCATGTCCCTTGCTCTTCTGGGGTACGCGCATGCGCGGCTGGGTGAGCGAAGTCAGGCTATCCGCGTACTCCGGCAGCTTGAGGCGGCTTCGAAGAAGAGTTATACACCGGCCTTTTCTTTCGCTGTTGTCTATGCCGGGCTCGGCGAGAAGGATCAAGCCTTCGCGTGGCTCGAAAAGGCTTACGGGGAGCGCACCAGTCGTCTCGGCTACCTTAAAGTGGAACCGCTCTGGGACACGTTGCGGTCTGACCCGCGTTTCGCCGACCTGGTGCGCCGCATCGGGCTCCCACCGTAAAGACCGCTCTGCGAAAACGGTGCGTCTTTCGACAGAGTCAAAGAAGAATCACAGACCCGCATGAGTTGCAAAAAGCCCCGCGAGCACTCTCGGAAGAAACCGCGCTGCGCAAGGGTCGACATCAAGATTCTTGCTCTTTCGTGTCGCTTCACGCCTTTAACGCGGCGAATACCAGCCGCCAAATCGGCACTGAGGAGACCACAGTCGGCGGCCTCGTATGCGAGCCGGCGCACGGCACCGAGACGTAGGTTGACGGTGCCAGGTGCAAGTTGACGGGATTCGAGATGAGACCGATAGCGCAGCACCACAATTCTGTTAAGAGCCAAGCGAGGTTCCGAACAATACCAGTCAACGAATTCATCGATGGCGTGACGATAACCCCGTTGCGCGTCCAGGCTAGTGAGGCTATTCAAGACTGCTGCTTTGGCGTGCTCGAGGTCTGGCAGGCGCAGAACAGATTTTGTGCTGGTGCGTTTTCTTCGTGAGTACGGTTTCCGCTTCATGGTCGATGGCCTCCAAGCCACTGATCAATGATCGGGTGATGTCGCGGCGGTAGGGTCAGAGTTGCGCGTAATCCAGGAGGAACAATCACTGACTGCGGCGGAGACTGACGCGGCGTGCTTCATCCCTCCACGGGCTCCGTACAGTGTAAGAGGGGACGGCTGTGGCATTTCCCTTGCTAGCGGTGAGAAGTTTTCTTCGAACCAGCCAACTGACTGCAGCTTGCGCTGAACTCTTCGATAGTCCAACCGACTCGGCCAATTCCTGATAACTCACCTGAACTGCTCCCTGCCTTCGTGCTTGTTCCGAGGTGAGCCATAGATAGACGAGAAAGCTGGCGGGTCGGCGATCATGCCCGACCAGGTCGCGCATCAACACGTCTACGACGTAATCATCCAGGTTCAGCATCGCTATAGCGACTGCTAATATAGCAATGACTGGCTGATTGCAACCACAGATTCTGCAGGCTATGCTCCGGACACTTTAAGGAGGAGCACCTATGGTTCAGCGGAATAAAGTTTGTAGGCATTCCTGTTTGCAATCAGGACATTTCGCTGAAGTTCTATACAGAGGCACTGGGATTGAAAGTGGTCACCGATCAGCCGTTCACGGATAAGCAACGCTGGATTGAACTCCTCATCCCCGGCGCCGAGACCGGCGTAGCCCTCTACACCCCCGATGGTCACGAGAAGCGCATCGGCGAGTTTCAATCCATCGCGTTTTGGTGTGACGACGTGTTCGCCACCGCCAAAGTCCTTAAGTCCAAAGGCGTCACCTTCACCCAGGAACCCAAGAAAGAGCTCTGGGGGTCGATCGCCATTTTCGAGGATCCCGACGCGAATAAGTTCGCACTTTCCAGCAAGGTCAACCACAAATGACGAACCCGGTTGCCAGAAAGCTGGGCATGAACCCCGGCATGCGGGGGTTGATCATTGCTCCGCCTCTCGGCTATCTGAAGTTGTTGGCGCCCCTGCCTAACGGCCTCACTGTATCTTCGAGAGCCCACGGGATGTACCCGTTCGTACAGGTTTTTGCGACGCGCCCTTCGGAGATAAGCAGGTTCGCCCAGAGACTCTCGAAATACGCGGCTCCGAACGCTTTGGTATGGATTTCCTACCCAAAGAAAACCTCGAAGCTCGCAGGAAATCTCAGTCGCGACGTAATCCGCAAAGCAATGAGTGTTAGGGGATGGCGCGCCGTGTCCATCGTTGCCATCGACGAAGTCTGGTCAGCATTGCGCTTCCGGCCAGCTGGCCAAGTAGGATCTCGCTTGCGGCGTAGTCCGGCGTGAGCGCAAGACTAAAGACTGAAGACTCTCAATTCCTGAATCGCCGGGAACTCTTGCGTGACTCCGACTCTGTCCGGTTTGTCGGCAACCCTTCCTTTATCCGATTACCGAAGAGTTGCCCGTGATCCAGACGGGATCATCTACAGACCGAAGAGTTTTTTATAAAGACCGCTGTCGGCAGTTTTTTAGACTGATTCACCCACGGTAGAGGACATTATCATCCGTGAAAAGAGGGGCATGATTTAAACTACGTCGTAACGGGATTGATCCGCGCCGCAACGCCCCATGTCTATCTGTCGACAGTGATCGACGAGACCCCGTGCGACATTGCTTGCGCGTCCAGTTGGCCACTGGCTATGGCCAAGATTGAGTTATTGTCGTGGAACCATTTCGGATTCACGTCGCGGATGAGGTGCTCAATGATTTGCGGGCACGGTTGCGCCATACAAGATGGCCCGACCAGATACCCGGTATAGGCTGGGAACAGGGCACCGAGTTGGACTGGTTACGACGCCTCGTATCCTACTGGGCCCACGAGTTCGACTGGCGTGGCTGGGAGCGAAGGCTCAACGCGTTCAACCACTTCACCTGGGAGGGCATCCACTTTGTGTACCAGCGTGCGCCATCAGGTCAGGGTGTGCCGCTCATTCTCACGCACGGCTGGCCCAGCAGCTTCCTCGATTACATGGACATGCTGCCGATGCTCGAGCACTTCGACGTGGTCGTACCCTCCCTGCCCGGGTATGGTTTCTCGCCGCGTCCACCCAAGGTCGGCATCAACTACCGGTACGTCTCGGAGCGCTGGCACCGGCTCATGTCTGAGCTTGGGTATTCCCGCTATGGTGCGAGCGGTTATGACTTTGGGGCCGGGGTGACGACGATCCTTGCGCTAGACCATCCCGCGTCGGTGATCGGGATCCATCTCACCACACTGGAGTCGGATCTCGCCCCAGTGGTGGACGATACGGAGCTGTCCGATGCCGAGCGTTCGTACCTCGCGGTAAACCGGGGCTGGGATATGACGGAGCGGGGGTACAGCGCGATCCAGTCCACCAAGCCCCAGACTGTCGGCTATGGACTCAACGACTCCCCGGCAGGGCTCGCGGCATACGTGGGTGAGAAGTGGCACTCGTGGAGCGACGTTACGCCGACCGACGACTTCCTCTGCGCCACGTTCACCCTGTACTGGATCACGCAGAGCATCACCTCGTCGATGCGCGACTATTGGGACAATCGCTGGCACCCGGTCGATCCCACCTACGTCAACACGCCCACGGCGTTTGGTGTTTTCGCGCACCAGACCGTTCCCGAGGGCGAACTGCCGCGCTCGTATTTGGAGCGCCTATACAACATCCAACGCTGGACTGTCTTTCCGCGCGGCGGGCACTTCGCCCCGGCTGAGGAACCAGCGGCGGTCGCAGGGGATCTGATCGCCTTCTTCCGTGACCTAAGCTGAGGCCATGCTGACGATCCGCACTTCCAAATGCAACACGATAATAAGAAGCCATCCTCAGCTCTTTATTCTTTGGCTTCATAATCCAAAAGGCTGGTTTGTCGGCAACCCTTACCTAATCTCGTTACGGCAGAGTTGCCCGTCATCCGTCCAAGATCGCTCCGCGATCACTCCGTGAGACGGCGTCAATCGGGACGACTACCTGCCACGAAAGAAGGCGTCCATTTGCTCTCGCAGAGGAGTGGGGCATTCAAGGTAGGGAAAATGGCCACAGTCTTTGAGCGTCACCAGGCGGGCACCGGGAATGACCTGCGCAATGTGCTCGGCAGCAAAGGGAAAGAAGTCGTGGTCGCCGGTGATGACCAGCGCCGGGATGTTCAGGCCCTTGAGCTTGGGATGCAGGTCGTAGCCGTTGGGCGAGGCCCACGTCTAATTTATCAGCCGATCTTCGACGGCTCTCGATTTGAGAACTCCCTCTTTCCCCTGTTCGATGAAGCGCGCCTGCATTCTTATCATGAGCTTTTCGATAAGGTAGTTGATATACCCTTGACGACATGCCGGTAATGGATGCCAGCCGCTACAACGGAGTTGAACTCTTATGCGCAAGATCATTTCGATATCGGTCGCTTCCCTCTTATTTCTCGCGCCCTTCGCTTGGCCGCAGGGACCGAGTGTCGCCGCCGGCAGCCAGGGCGTGATTGTTTCCGGCAAGCCCGCCGCCACTGCGGCTGGCATCAAGATTCTGCAACAGGACGGAAACGCCGCTGATGCAGGCGCCGCCACTCTGCTGGCACTTTCCGTAACCTATGTAGGCGCGTTCTGCGTGGGAGGAGAGATCCCCATTCTGTTTTACAGTGCCGACCAGAAAACCGTGAAGCTGCTCGAGGGACAAGGCGAGTCTCCTCGCGACCCCAAAGCGATCGCCTGGTACATGGAAAACGGAATCCCTGACGGTGACGTCAAGGCAGCCGCCGTGCCCAGCACCATCGATGCGGTGGTCACCCTTCTGAAACTTTACGGAACCAAAAGCTTCGAGGAGGTTGTGCAGCCGACTTTGGCCATTCTGGACGCCGGCGGCCCCAGTTGGTATATCGATACCGGCAGCGGGGAGAGGATCGAAACCGGCGTGAACTGGCAGATGGATTTGGCGGTGACTCTTCGCAAATTGGTGCAGTCCGAAAAGGCCGCGAAAGGTACGCGGCAGCAGAAATTACAAGCCGTCTCCGACCGCTTCTATCGCGGCGACATCGCCGACGCCCTGGAAGCCTGGTATATCGAAAAGGCCGGTTTCCTTCGCAAGGCGGATTTGGCCGTGCACAAAACTCCCGTGGTGGATCCGCTCAAAACGACGTACCGAGGCTACACGGTCTATAAGGCCGGTCCGCTGACGCAGGGTCCTTATCTTTCACAAACGCTGCGCCTACTGGAAGGCTTCGACCTAAGAAAGATGGGTTTCGATTCGGCGGACTACATCCACACCGTGATTGAAGCGGAGAAACTGGCACTGGCGGATCGTGATGAGTATTACGGCGATCCGAACTTCGTGAAAGTGCCGATGCGGCAGTTGCTATCTGATCAGTACACCAAAATGCGGCGCGAGCTGATCGATCCGAAAAAGGCTTCTCTCGAGCTCCGACCGGGCGACCCCTACAATATGAAACCGACAAAGCCGCCTACCATCACTGGCCCTTGGCATGGTGGGACCACCGTCATGTGCGTGACTGATAAGTTTGGGAACGTCATCGCGGCAACTCCCAGCGGCCTGTCGAGTACAGCCGGTGTGGCCGGACACACCGGCATTATTCACGGAAGCCGGCTCAGCAGCCTGAACACGTTTGCGGGAACTCCCAACGTCATTCAGGCGGGCAAGCGCCCGCGGATCACCTTGAGCCCCACGCTGCTTTTCCATGACAACGATCCCGTTATGGCGATCTCGGTAGCGGGCGGCGACCAACAGGATCAGGCAGCCATTCAGGTCATCCTGGACTACGTGGAATTCGGCATGAGTCCCGAGGAGGCGTTTAAGGCACCGCGCTTCTCCACCACGCATTTCATCAGCTCCTTCGGCCAGGACCGCGCCAGCCTGGGCAGCCTCGCTGTCCCCAACACACTGCCCGAAGGAGTGCAGGCTGACCTGAGGGCTCGCGGCCACGTGGTTACTGCCAGCCGCGGCGGAGTGGGCGGGGTTGCGCTAATCGGCATCGATCCCAAGACCAAGCAGGCGATCGCCGTGGGCCCGGCCGCCCGCAAAGTGGACTAGATCCCATGGCATAGGCTCCGTGTACCTCGGCGCAACGTTCTTCGGGTCATGCTGTGTAAATCTACTTAGTTTTGGCGACATTCACGGGCAACTTGACAGGAGCCGTCTGCCCGTGCGGCACATGCGGGCCTAATGCAGATTCAAATGAGGGGAAGGCTTCGGGAAGTTCCCTTTTTGTTTTATGGTCACAGAATCGGCACCGGTGGGGCATCGGTGATATGCCGAGAGATCATTCGGCCTTGGGGGGTGAGTTGTCGGCAAACAGAAAGCTATGCGGTTGTTGTCGCAAAACCACCTTCACGTTACACCCCCGTCGCTTGGGTCCATGAATGCCGGGAGAGCCCCCACAGCGGCAACGGATACGCCGGGTTCGCCGCCAACTTTGTTGGCGCCACTTTCGGCCACCAAGTTATTGGCGCGCAGGAGTGATTCAAATGTCCCTGCGTCAGTTTTCTGCGCCTTCTTGGCAATGGACAGGGCTGTTGAGGCTCTGCGATGCTCTGGCAGAGGAAGCTGCCATGCGTGGGTGCGCAGGAAGGTCTTCCGATATAAAGGGAAGATCACGGAAGTAAGTTTTATAGGTGGGCATTCACAAAAACCATCAACTTATTCCTCAGCACCATGAGACTCTCGTGCCAAGCTACGAACGCAGCGGCCATCAACAGACCTAATCCAAGCAGCATCACGGAGGCTGGCTCTGGAGTGGGCACCGTGTCGGTCACGTAAGCCAAGGATTCTAATCCAGAGGAACTTCCCTTACGTTGCCCCACACTAGATTCCAACTTGTTCGAAGCAGACGGCAATGCAGTCTGCGGTAGGTTGAAGGTGGAGGGTACTAAACATCCGGTACCACAATCTGAGTAGGCCGCATAGGTGTTGCCCGTCAGCGATGCCTCAGCCGACAGAGTTGAACCATGTAGAATTTCTGAGACGGAATCTTCCGCCGTTACTCTTATGGTCCCACCAGATGGAGTTCCGGAAAAGTTGGAGACATCGACAAATGACGCGATGGTGCCATTCGGCGCGACGAGAAACCCTGAAGCTGACTCATCGCCAGTCAATCGAAAGGACACCCAAGATGAGCTAGATAGTGGAACGGCCCAATTGGGGTCTGGCGCGGCTGCAATGGTGTTCTCAACAGAATTAAACTGCGCAGAATCTATCGCTGTGCCTGTGCCAGTTAGCGGAATGGTGGCTACATTTATCTTTGTAGCTAGAGACAGAGAAAAAAGAAGGAGCAGTGCAGCACAGATGCGGTATTTGTTCAACATTTGAATCCCCATCAAACCCTGGTCCGCGAGCTAGCCGGAGATTAGAAGAATTTCTCAGGATAACCAATAGAGCCACTGCACTAGAGGTACCGGGACCCTCGTGTTCAAGCGGGCTGGCCTCAATACCTGATTACCTGATTAACCTGGCTCCCCGGACAAGTGTGAGCCCCCAGGCGGTAACTCCCGAATTGTCAAAAGCTCCTTTTAGCGAACTTGCTCTCGGAATTGCAACTCTGAAAGTTGAGCACCGTTCCCTCTAATTTTCGCCAATCGCGGTGTCCTTGAAGGCACTGGCTCCTCCGGCAACATCATCGACGGAAACCGTTTCTTCAATACCCCTGTGGGCGTTCAAGACCCGCAGTCTGTCGACGTGGCCAAGCTCATTTCGCCAAAGCGCTGATCTGTTGGCGTTGTATTTTTGCGATATGGTTCGGTGGATGTGGCGCTGGGCTGGCCGCTGCGCTATTCGCATTCGCCGGGGGAAGTGATCGATACGAAGGACCTGGACGCGCTGAGCAAGATCGTCGAAGTACTAGCGCGGAAGTGGTGAGCCCTCCCGTTCCCCCATGTGCTAGAGCACCAACCGAGGGCGATGACGCTGGTTCGCGTGTCTGCCGACGAAAAGGCCCTTACACCCACATTCCAAAGAACATCAAGTTGCAGGGTTTAAACGACTTAGCCAAGTTCGTTTTGCAATTCGCCCTATCTTCAAGCTTGTGGGCTGTCCGCAGCTCAATACACCGTCCCAACCTGATAGTAAACGTATATTCCCCACGACCTCTTTCAAGAATGCGCGCTCCTATCTCGGCATGTATTCAGCGAAATCGGAGCTAATATCTGTCGAGACGAATGTGATCCCAGGCTCGGAAGAGGAAGCAACATGACTTCACTATTTCGATTCTTTCGGCCCGGCGCGAGGCTCGGCAAGCATCCTGCTCATTCGACTTGCGGTTGGGCTGATCTTTTTCACGCAGGGAATTCTCAAGTACCTTGACGCTAACATGGGTGTGGCACGTTTCACGAAGATTGGATTTCCGCATCCGTACTTCACGGCGCACTTTGTAGGAACGTTCGAAATTGTCTGCGGAATGTTCGTTCTTCTGGGATTCTGGACAAGGCTGACAGCGCTTCCGCTACTAATCGTGATCTCAACGGCGATCGCCACCACCAAGCTTCCGGAACTATTTCGGCCCACACAGGGCTTCTGGTACATGGTCAGTGACGCTCGCACTGACTTTGCGATGTTTTGCTCTTTACTCTTCCTAATTCTAATGGGTGGAGGAGCCTGGTCCTTGGATAGCCGAAACCGGAGAAATGCTATAAGAGGAGGGTAACAAGACCCGTAGCCACGAGCGCGGCAGCCCATACCAGGTCGAAGACGCCCATGGCGTCGCGCTGTCCATTCTTACCCGCGTTGAGCAGTGCGACATAGGCAAGGCGCTCTGGCGGGGCCTGCATCGCCATTCCTGGTGAAGGGTAAAAGGTTGGGTCCGGGATTATGGACATATCCATATCCTCCTTTAACAGAGTTACGGCGAAGGATTGGCCCTGGTCAATCTTCCACACGCCAACACCCAAAGGCCTACATGCAGCTCTTTGGTCCCTGAAAGCATGACTCGTCCGGTTATGACTGGCCAGCGCTCCTTGTAGAATCGGATTCCCCGTAACCTTTCAGCGGTATTTCAGTCCATCAGGCGGCGCTGGCCTATTCGAGCTGTGAATTCGTCGGGCGCAGCTCAGCATCCACCTCGCGTCCGATTCGCGCAACGATGTCCGGCACCGCTTCCACATCCGTTTGAGTGGTGTGAAAGTTGACAATGCAGGCGCGAAGCACGTAGTGGCCGTCGACTACGGCGTTGGAGACGAATGTCTCACCTCCGCGCTGCAGCCGATCGACCAGCTCACGGTTGAGCGCATCGAGATGAAGTTCAACCTCTGATTCTCGCAGTTTCGCTCGAAGATTGCGCGGCACGTAACGGAAGGTTGTTATGCTCAATTCCTGGGTCATGAGCTGCAGTTCCGCATGGCGGCTGACCGCCTGAGCCATTGCCTGAGACAGGCGTATATCTTCCGCGATCATGTTGCGATATCCCGCGGCTCCGACCTGCTTTAGGGCAAGCCAGACTTTCAGGGCACGGAAGCCTCGCGAGTTCTGGGGACCATAATCGACATAGTTCGTCACGCGCTCCTCGAAATGGTAGTAGGGAGGGTGATACGCGAACGCCGCGCGCAGCATTTCCGGATCGCGTACCAGCGCGCATCCGGCCTCGAGCGGCGCGTAGAGCCATTTGTGCGGATCAACCGCGACCGAATCGGCCAGGGTCAGGCCCCGTAAATCATCGTGCGCCTGGGGAACGGCAGCCGCAAAGCCACCATAGGCTCCATCAACGTGGAACCACAGGCCGTACTCCTTGCAGAGCGCGCTGATTTCCGGCAGAGGATCGACCGCACCTGTGCTGACCGATCCCGCGGTTCCGACGACCAGGAATGGCACATCTCCCGCGGCGGTATCCGCTTCGATTTGACGGCGTAACGCGGAGACGTCCATCCGTAATTTGGAATCGGTCGCGATCCACCGGATCGATGCGGTACCGAGGCCGCCAAGGTCTGCGGCCTTCTGAATCCAAGTGTGCGTTTCGACCGAACAGTACACGCGAAGCCTGCGTCCCGAATCTTCAGAAACGCCGTGCTCGCGTACATCCCAGCCCGCCTTGGCCGCGCGCGCAGCCAGGAAGCAGACGAAGTTCGCCATATTGCCGCCGCTGAGGAGCAGCCCGCCGCAATTGACAGGGTAGCCAATGAACTCCGCGATCCATCGCACGGTCTGGGACTCGATCTCGGTGGCAGCTGGCGAGAGTGTCCATGCGCCGACGTTCGGGTTCACCGCGGCGGCGAGAAAGTCCCCGAGAATCCCGATCGGCGCCGGCGGCGCGGTGATGTATCCGAAGAAACGCGGGTGTCCGTTGAATAGCGAGTGAGCGAACAACAGCTGTGCCGTCTCTTCTAGCAGCGGCCCGGGGTCCGTCCCCATTTCCGGGAGCGGCCCTGTGAGGTCGAGTGCGTCGCGCACCGACCGACGGGGATTCATCACGGGTCACAGGACCAAGCGGCAACGATTCCAGGAACCCCGCGAGCTGGTCCACGAGTCGATGTCCTAACTTGCGGAACGTCGCGGCGTCCATCGCGAGCGGCGCATGCCGGCCGGAATCGCCATCCACGAATGATTCTTTTGTTGCCGATTCTTTCGTCACGTTTGTATCCCTTCCAGGAGATTCGTTTCCCGCACTCGCCCGCCGGTCACGGTGCTGAATACCCGATAGAACGACTGCCGCCCCCACAACGCTTTGTGATCCTCCGGCGTCAAATCTTTCAACCGCTCGTAGGCGGCCACCTGCGATTCGTGACAGCAGATTGCCCGCCACACTGTCGACCAGAAGCGCTGCGTATCAATCACCGTGGTAATTGCCCAATCTGGCCACGGCACGGCCTGCCGTTCAATGCCGTCGACCGTCGAGACCAATTTCCGGAAAACTGACTGGTAAGCCTTCCACGTCGATTCCGGCCAGGCGATGTAGTATAGCTTCGACACCGCGTGCGCCTGCACGGCCTCGATCCCATCGCATGGAAACGCGGGGTCGGCTGCGGCGACGATGGCCGCGGTGGTGAATTGGGAGATCGCAATATGATCGGGATGCCCGTAAGCGCCGTCGGGTCCAAACGTCACGACGACGTCGGGCTGCACCCGCCGTATGTGTCCGACAATATTGGCGACAGCCTCGCGTGGATTCGCATGGTCGAGATTCTGATCGTGGTAATTGAGGATTGAGACTTCGCGCACACCCAAGGCTGAGGCGGCGGCGCGCAACTCGGCCTCGCGGATGCTCGCCAGGGCCGATGGACCGGGGTGCTGATGATCGTCCGGACGATAGCCTCGGAAGCGGCCACGATCGCCACGTGTGGCGGTCAGCAGATAGACGTCGACGCCTTCGGATGCGTATTTCGCAAGCGTGCCACCCACCCCCAGGGATTCGTCATCGGGGTGCGCGAGCACGGCCATCAATCTCGGAGCGCGCATGATTTCTGTGATCCGTTTAGGCAAATTTGCCTTAGAAGCCAATCACCGGCCCAGCGCCTTACGGATATGTGCCAAATGGTGCCAGCTGTGCCCTAATGCATGGTCTTCAATAACCACCTGCGCGGTGACGGGTGCGCCGAAGCTCAGCGAAAAGGGAGCTGCGCGATCCAATTCTTCATCCGTAAACGCGCGTACTGCGGCGGCCGCCTCCAGGCTGTTTCGGCGCAAGAGTTCGAGCGTCGCAGCTTTCGTCACCCCATCCTGTTCGTGGGCATGCTTGGCATTCAACTGGGCGACGACCTCCCACGTGACGTCCGTAACGGCATTGCCTCTGGCGATTGCTCGCGCGAGATCAATCTCGATCGGATAGGCACTGGCAACGTGGTGCACGATGACGCCCACCGTACGATGGTCCGTACTCGACACCGGTGTGCGCCATTCCTCTTCCGAGAGCCCTTCCGCAAAGGCAGCCAAGCCGGCAGCGCCTTCCTCGATGCGACCGGCCAATCGCTCAGCGCGACGACCGGCGGTGTCTTTGATTTTGTGAGTGGCGATTGTCTGTGGTGGCATACTTTATCTCCTAGGTTTGGATTCTGGTCGACCAGCGATTCGCCGCCTCGACTTTGTCAACACAATTACTACGCGGCAGCGAATCTTGTTGATGAATCAGTTGCGACGGACTCGGTTCGACTCGTTGCTGCGGAGTGAATATTGGGGTCGAAGGCATCGAAGAACGCACGACCGATCGCGAACAGCCCGGTGCGCGGTATCCAGAAGTCGCCCAGTTTGGATTGTTCCCGCAGGCGCACAACCGCACCAAGGTTGCGCCCGTCGATGGTGGCCTTGGCGCTGGGCACTGTCCAAGTCAACAGAGGGTTTGCGATGAATCTTTGGCCGTTCGGCGCCCGGCCGGTCAACCGCAGCTTACCCGCCCGCAAAGCAACGCCAGCGACAGGCGCCATTGCGGCCAGGACAGTTGGGTTCTTCCAAAGCGTGTCGGGCATCAAGCTTCCCATCAGGTTCATCGCACGGGTAGCGAGCGTGGAACTGAGATCCAGCTGCCACTCAATCCGGCCCGGCGCAACGATGCGCAGGCGCCGTGGTCCGTCCCACTGGGTCTCGATCGGCAGCACCGTGATGTCTGCAAGCGCTTTGCCGAAGAAGCGCGCACAGCCTTGCCGAGGCGGAACATCCTGATAGAAGTGCCAATCGCCGTCCGGATCGCGATGCCAAATGGCGGTGTAGGCCGGACCGAACGATGAAGCCAGGACGTGCCGGCTACACAGGATATCGCCCGAGGCGAACGGGCACGACTCGATGCCGTACACGGAAAGGATTTCGCCATCACCCTTGGGCAATTGGGGGTTCTTCTCCAAGCGTTTGATTAGATCACGTGGTTCGTTCATTAGACCTCCTCCATAAACGGCTGAAACTTCCTTTAAGATCGAATTCCGATCACTTCCAGATATTCAGCGAAGACCGTGGTGCTACCAGCCCCCGCTCGATTGTGAGAGGTCCATAGCGCTTCGAGTTCCCGGCGAAGACTCTCACCGTCGGTGGCATCGAGGGAAGCAAACGCCTGATGGGTGGGTCCGTAGTAGAGGCGGAAGAACTCCACCACCTCCGCGGGAGGAAAGGGATAGCTGAACGTGTAATGACGCCGGACCAAGGATAGATCCGAGAGACCTTCGTTGAGTCTTTCACGAACTGTGGCTTCGTCGCCCCATAGCGCCGGCGCGGGCATCCCGGATGGCGCAATGAACTTCGATACCGCCTTGAACATTTGCCCGATGAAACCTAGTGGCGTCCAATTTGCCATGGCAATGGTTCCACCGGGACTGCACACTCGTAGCAGTTCCTGAGCGACGAGGTCCGGCCGCGGCGCGAACATCGCCCCGAACAAGCTAGCCACGATATCAAAGCTCGCGTCCTCAAAAGGGAGTGCCTCGGCGTCGGCTTCTTCGAAGCGAGCCGGGAGACCTTCGGCTTGTGCCCGCTCCCGTGCGCGCTCTACCAGATTGCGAGCGATATCCACGCCGGTAACCTCCAGACCTTCCCGCGCGGCAATCAGAGCCAGCTGTCCAGAGCCACAAGCGACATCCAGGAAATGGGCTCCAGGAGCGGTGTCCAGGCGTTCGTAGAAATCCCGCGCACCGTTCTCCATGTACCGCGAGAACCGATCGTAGTCGCCAGCCATCCAGGTTTTCTTGAGGCGAATCTTTCAGATTTACAAATTCGGATGAGATCGCAGTGGCGTGCATGGTTTGGTCTCCTTTATTTTTGAATTGCGGTCGATCACCGATTCGTTGCTGTGTTGTGTCGACCCAGTCACTATGCGGCAGGATGCGGAGGGGATACTTATCCAAGCGTCTGGTTCTCTTGCTGGGACGCGAGTAGTATGTGGTTTACTTGACCCAGCGTCCGGACCAGTTTGCCGAAACTCCGTAACTGCGGCTTGGAGCGCGCATGGATGTTTTGTCCGAAGTCCTGAAGACCGTCAGACTCGATGGAGCAATGTTTTACAATGGCGAGTTTTCAGCGCCTTGGTGTTTTCGGTCGCCTGCCTCGCGCACGGTAGCTCCCTATCTCTCGCCGGATTCCGGGCACGTGATGATCTTCCTTTCGGAATCGCAGCTCTGAGCGTTGAGCACCGTTCCCTCTAATTTTCGCCAACCGCGGCGTCCTTGAAGACATTGGCTCCTCCGGCAACATCATCTCCGGAAACCGTTTCTTCAATATGCCTGTGGGCGTTCAAGACCCGCAGTCTGTTGGCGTGGCCAAGCTCATTTCGCCAAAGCGCTGATCTGGTGGCGTTGTATTCTTGCGATATGGATCGGCGGATGTGGTGCTGGGCAGGCCGCTGCGCTATTCGCATTCGCCGGGGGAAGTGATCGATACGAAGGACCTGGACGCGCTGAGCAAGATTGTCGAAGTACTAACGCGGAAGTGATGAGCCCCGGCGCTCTCGCATCTGCGCCAGCACCAAGACGTCATCTTCATTGAGAACCCAGTGACGGGTCCAAGGACTTACGCGGCGATGCTAGGACTAAAGCGCGGAATTATTGAATCGTAGTTCGCTCGAAAGAACATTGAGCCCGTACGGCCAAAAAACTTATCCTGCTCGCTGCCCTGAGCAAGAACTCATTGCTCTGCGCACGTTGGTGACAAATCAGGCCCGGGAGGTCTTTTGCGATAGCAGATTCCCTGCATCCTTAATATATGCGCTGATTGAAGGCTGCTGTCCCGTCTCCATGCGAGTCGCCCGTTCATTTCTAAGACGCCCGACGGTCATGAAGGCATCTTGGAGACATCTCGCGGGACCCCTTGCGCGCCGTGTCACAGCGGCTCAGTTTACCGGAAGTTCTCCAGAAGTATTATGTCAGTATTTATCGCATCCGATTGCATGTACAGAATTGTGCTTTTGTCAGGAGAGACGGCTAGTCCTGGGTTGCCCCTGGCCGGAGGGTTCTCCAAATCAAACATCGGCGTAATCCGATGGGTAGGGATGTCGAAGAAAGCGATCCCAGGTTTAGTTGTCGTGTCAAGGTAATAGATACCGTTCTCGACCACTGCCCAATAGCCCCAGTAACCCGCTTCCAGAGAGCTTATGAGCTCGATCTCTTCGCCACCGGCAGTCGGAATGCGCCACAATCCAGGAGCGTTTTCGCCTTTTGCATAGTATAGGAATCTTCCGTCGGACGATTCGAACGCTGCAAATCCACCGTGACGTGTCACTTGTACTGCGGACCCACCTGTCGAAGGCATCTTCCATACCTCCCAACTACCAGTGCGATCCGATGCGTAATATATCCAGTGGCCATCTCGCGACCAACTTGGTACCACTTCGTTTGAAAGTTCATTGGTAAGTTTACGAGGTGGGCCGCCTTGAAAATCGATGACAAAAATGTCTGCATTTCCAGCAGGGCGAGAATCGAAGGCAATCTGCTGCCCGTCGGGCGACCAACGTGGAGTTCCAGTCACAGCAGAGTTGAAGTGGGTTAGCTGTCTGAAGCTACTTCCGTCGCTCCGGCACACCCAGACTTCATAAGCGCCGCTGCGGGTAGATTCGAAGGCAATTTTACTTCCATCAGGCGAGAACTGAGGACCACTTTCCATCCTCGTGGAAGCGATGAACTTATCGGGAGGACTAGTCGGAACCAATGACTTAAGATTCCTTCTCCAGATGTTGTGATTCAACTTGAGCTGCACATAGACCAATCGGGTCCCTCTAATCGAAGGTTCAACTGCGTCTTGACCGAACTGCAGTCGTTCTCGCTGGCCCCCACGAAGGAATATCTTCCAAAGAGAACCACCACTTGCGTAAATTATTTCGCGACCGTCTGGAGTCCACGCAAGACCCCACTTCTGTGTAGCATCGGAGGTAAGACGTTGTTCCTCTCCTCCGGAAACTGGGATCGCGTAAATTGACTGGACTCCTTGCGAATCTCTGGCGAAGGCCAATGTTTGACCATCTGGGGAGAATTCAGGATTGAAATCACCTCTCGAACGCAGTGGCGACGTGAGTCTGCGAACTTCCAGTGAATCGAGCGATAGTAGAAAAATAGAAGCAGTTTCGAGACGTGATGCACGGTCAGAATACGCGAGTAATTTCCCATCGGGTGACCAGGAGAGACGACCCGTGAAAAAGACTTCATTGAACTCTCGATCATCCCAAAGAGTGTTGCGGACTCTGCGCTCAGCACCTCCCAATGCGGGAATGATGTAAATGCCTGTTGCGCCTTTTGAAATGCGACAGAAGGCGATGTACCGGCCATCGGGCGACCACTCCGGATTAAAGTCGAGCGACGCTTGCTTGGTCAGTTGTAGCGATTCCTCCGTGCCGACAACTTTCACATATAAGTTGAAGTGGGGGCCAGCCCCACCATTCCAAACAAAGGCTAAATGCTGGCCATCTGGCGAAAGGGTTGGTGTATATTTTTCGCCAACGCTGGTGACCGCAGGGATCACAGTTGTCTGAACTGCTTTGGGTCTGATCAAACGGAGGTAAAAGAGAAAAGGCAGCACGAGAGCACACACGATTAATGCCATTACGACGATATTCCTGACATTCCAGATAGTCGAAAGCCACTGCCAGGGTGCAGGTCGAGCCGATAGATTGGCAGTCGGTATCTCAACAATTCCAATGAAGCGATATCCGCGTTTCGCAAGGGTCTCGATGTAGCGTGGACTTTCAGCTTCGTCTCCCAAGGCCTGGCGTAGTTTGCGAATGGCAGTATTCAGCCCGACATCGAAGTCAACGAAGGTATCCGCAGGCCATAACTTCTGCTGCAGCTCGTCGCGTGTCACCATCCTCCCCGCATTTGCTAAAAGTTCCACAAGCACGCGTAGTGGCTGGTCTTGCAAACGGATACGTACGCCGCCCTTGCGCAATTCGCCCTCGCGCTCTGAGAGTTCAAATTGTCCGAAGCGAAAGACGCGGCTCGACTGCGATCGGTTTGGTGATCTCATCGGGCAGTTTTCTATCAGCTCCGTATCATATCTCGATCCTGTGCCACCGCGTATCAAGGGCCTGCCGAATCTACCGAATGCGACCAATCGGTTTGGGCTGGACTGAAAGCCTCGCGCTACTCCAAGCCCTATAAAGAAAGGAGCGCGCCCCCGCGGCGCGCCCCAACTCTTTTATCGTGCGGCTGCCTCTTAGTGAGCCGCGACTGCGACAACGGTTTTGACTTGCTCATTGGTGTGATTCTTCGCAAGTTCCTGGGCACGATTGCCAAGAAAGAGGTCCCGGTGGGTTTTGCTTCCCAATTCCCAGACCTGGGACAGGAAGTACTCATCGCCGATACGATTAAAGACAAATTTTGCCTGCTTCGAGTCCGCGGAGTTCTTCGAGGGTATGGCGCGGATCATCACCACGTTCCGGCCGTCGGTGCTTTGCAGCTTAAGCATATTATAGGGAGGGAGGACAGAGACGGTGTAGGAACCCGCAGGAAGATTGCTGTTCTCCACGGTGAAGGCAAAGGGCACCGTTACTGTCGTAAGTGGCCGTTCCTGGGCTTGGACACAAACGGAAGTAGCAACCAACAGCATGGCGATGGTGAGCAGCGTGCAAATGTTTTTCATGGGAATTTCTCCTTTTTAAGTGCCGGTGAATCCGGCTGACACTTCGCACTCTGTGTCGAGCCGACAATGTGCGCCATGTTTCGCCTCTGGTTTGCGTCTGGATTCGCCCTGTTCAGCTAATCTACTGAACACAGGGGGTTTAGCTGACTTTCCTGTGAAGCAAGAATCGGTGAGGGCCCGATCTCTTTTAGATCTTAGCGTCGACAATAAGGAGATCGCCTTGATTTGGGTCGGTCAAGGAACAATAGTGCTCGGCCCGATATCCGCTTCCTTCATTAATCCCTTCACGGGGACCGGCGGCGCGGGAAAAATTGGCGGAACTATCAACTATGGTGAAATTGGCAGTGAATCCCTTCTAAATGCAGGAATGGGAGGTTACGCGACTTCCGCGTTCGTAGGAGACTGGGTGGATAGTCTCACCGTCTCGTCATCCTCTCTGCCAGCAGGAACCCCTGTGATAACTCACTCAGTTGGGGAAGTCCTTGTCCGTGGCCGGTCATTGGTCAACGGACGCTGGCGCACATTCTCTCGGGGAACTTGCATATTCAGCCCAGAGCAGTTCGGATGCAAAATTCATGATCAATGATCTTACCCCGGGAACCAGTTACACCACGGAAAGTGGCATTTCTTACGGAAATGCTTCGCCCGCAGCCATTCCGGAGCCTTCGGTCGTGCTACTACTCAGCGGTGGACTCCCCATACTGTTTCTCTTTCGCAAGTTCACAAATTCCTTGTAGCGAACTCGCTTTCGGAATCGCAACTCTGAGCGTTGAGCACCGTTCCCTGTAATTTTCGCCAACCGCGGTGTCTTTGAAGACATTGGCTCCTCCGGCAACATCATCGCCGGAAACCGTTTCTTCAATACTCCGGTGGGCGATCAAGTCCCGCAGTCGGTTGACGTGGCCAAGCTCATTTCGCCAAAGCGCTGATCTGCTAGCGTCGTATTTTTGCGATATAGATCGGTGGAGGTGGCGCCGGGCTGGCCGCTGCGCTATTCGCATTCGCCGGGGGAAGTGATCGATACTCGTGACCTCGAAGCTCTTGCGAAGATCACCGCCGATCTTTCTCTATTAGGTACGCACGTCATTACCGTTGGGTGAGCAGTCCCTACCCTGGAGTCAACTGGTTAACCGCCCGATGGTAGAGATCACAAAAGAAGGCGTCGTACTTGTGAGCTGGGTTCAGGTTCGAAAACAAGGCCTAATTGCGCCCGCCAGTGAGGCAATTCGATGCCAAACGTTCGAATGAGCCGGGAGTTAGAAAGGACAGAAAAGGCCGGGCGCGCAGCCGGAGTTGGATATTCCGACGTAGCAATCGGGATGATTTGCTTCGTTATAAGTGGCCGGCCGCGGGTGGCTTCCTTAAACCACTCAACCGTTGGCGACAGATGAGGGACCTCTTCGAGGATGGCGCGGGCAAAATCGTACCAAGTTGTCTCGCCAGCCGCAGTCAGGTGGTAAATTCCGCTGACACGCGAAAATGAATTTGCTGGTGAACTGCTTCGGCTCGCGAGTTGAGCCAGAATCTTCACCGTCCCCTCCGCGATATCCCTGCTCCAGGTAGGTGCTCCAAATTGGTCGTGAACGACTCTTAATTCTTCCTTTTCGGTCGCCAATCGTAAGATCGTCCGAAGAAAATTTCGACCTCGAGTGGAGTAAACCCACGCCGTGCGAAAGATCAAGTGAGGAACACCTGCTGCGCGGATGGCCTGCTCACCGGCGAGTTTTGTTTTTCCATATACATTGATCGGAGCGGCTGAATCCGCCTCTTCATAGGGCGTTCGTTTCGAACCGTCGAACACATAGTCCGTGGAGTAATGAACGACTGCTGCACCAAGCTTGTTTGCCTCCTCGGCAAGCACTCCGGGAGCATCGGCATTGATTGCATGGGCCTCGGCTTCTTGGGTCTCTGCCGCATCGACCGCTGTAAATGCTGCAGCGTTGACGATGAGGTCCGGCCGGATCTCGCGCACCGCGCGCCGAATACGATCAGGATTGAGCAAATCTAATTCATGCCGATCGGGTGCAAGAACCTCACCAATTTCCGGGAGTAGGCGGAAGAGTTCCGAACCGACCTGGCCTGTCCTTCCCGTGAGAAGAATCGTGCGTTTCATTCGCCGAGATACTCCGGCAAAAGCCCCTCGGGAATTTGCGACAGCCTCGGACAGTTCGCGTCCTTTCCAGAAACTACGGCCTCGGTGGTGCCCCAAGAAATATTGAGATCAGGATCGTTCCAGAGAATCCCGTGTTCATCGCTGGAATCATAGAAATCACTGCATTTGTAAAGAAACTGGACTGTATCTGTCAGAGCAAGGAATCCATGTGCAAACCCGGCTGGAATATAGATTTGATTCTGTTGCTTGGCAGAGAGCCGAACGCTGGTCCACTTACCGAATTGCGGAGAACCGACCCGAATGTCGACGGCAACGTCCAGAGCTTCTCCTTCGACCACCCGGCAAAGTTTCACCTGCGGATGTCGCAACTGGTAATGCAGTCCGCGCAGCGTTCCTCGGGAGGAACACGAATGATTGTCTTGAACAAAGCGCTCTACGATGCCAATCTCAGCGAGTTTTGCCTGGTGGTAGGTTTCCAGGAAAAAACCACGCTTATCGCGGAACACGTTCGGTCGTAGCTCATAAACTCCAGGAAGTGAGGTCTCTCGTTTCTCCATCACATGCTATTTCCTGTTCGCGGAAGTCATGTGGGCGATTGCAGTGTCATGGACTGGTCCTTCGAGGAATAATCGCAAGATCCACCCGTAAACTTATTTAGACATCTACGATCCCGGCCGGGCAATCTCGTGAAGAGAATGATCGCGGTTCTCGTAATATTTTTCGTAATAGGTACGATATTCTCCCGCCCTGACACCGTCGAGCCACTTCCGGTTACTCGCATACCAGTCAATAGTCTGCTGTAGACCACCGTCCAGTGAAATCTCGGGCTTCCAGCCTAACTGGGTTTCGATTTTCTTACAGTTCAAGGCGTAGCGGCGATCATGTCCCGGACGATCCTTAACGTAAGAAATCAGAGCTTCTGATTTTCGGGTCAATCGAAGCAGTTCTCTCACGAGGGAGAGGTTTTCGATAACGTCGAGCCCACCGATATTGTAAACCTCACCGAGCTTTCCACTTTCGAGAACGGTCAGAATGCCACGACAATTGTCTTCCACGTGCAGCCAATCACGCTGTTGTCTGCCGTCTCCGTAGATGGGCAGAGGTTTGCCTTGGAACGCATTGGTGATCATCAGGGGCAGCAATTTTTCCGGAAACTGATATGGACCGTAGTTGTTCGACGACCTAGTGATCATGGCTGGAAGGCCATAAGTCCGAACGTAAGAGAGAACTAGAAGATCTGCAGCAGCTTTTGAAGCCGAGTACGGGCTGCTCGGGCGGAGGGGAAACTCCTCGTCGGCAAAGGCATTTGGGGGGATGTCGCCGTAGACTTCATCTGTCGAAACGTGCACTAGGCGAGGGATGGAGAGCTTTCGTGAAACTTCAAGAAGCATGAACGTGCCGGTTATGTTCGTCTGAATAACGGGCGACGGCTCATAAATACTACGGTCCACGTGAGACTCAGCCGCAAAATGAACAACAGCGTCGCAGCCGCGCATGGCAGCTTCCAGGGCCAGGGCATCGCAGATGTCGCCTCTGACAAATGTGTAGTTCGGATGGCTCGCGACCGACTCAAGATTCTCCAGGTTACCGGCATAGGTCAACTTATCGTAGTTGACGACCGCGTATCGATTCCCTAACGCAAGAACGTGGCGAATGAAATTGGAGCCGATGAATCCCGCGCCGCCGGTTACTAAAATCTTCATGAGTTAACCTTCCGTGCGGCAACAGCTACACCGGATTCATGGTCGAGCTTGTTGGCGCCACTTTCGGCCACCAAGTTATTGGCTCGCAGGAGTGATTCAAATGTCCCTGCGTCAGTCCACCACCCATCGAGCGTTTCGTAGGTCAATGTCCCTTCCTGAACGTAGAAGTTGTTTACGTCCGTGATCTCCAGTTCCCCGCGACCCGATGGTTTCAGGCGCTTGATTTTTTCGAACACAGTGTTGTCGTACAGGTAGACCCCGATGACGGCATAATTTGACTTCGGAATCTTGGGCTTTTCCTCAATGCCTACCACATAGTTTCCCCGAATCTCTGCGACGCCAAACCTATCTGCATCGGCGACTTCCTTTAGCAGGATCTTTGCTCCGCGCACTTGCCTTTTGAATGCTTCGACAGCTCTACAAATATTCATTTCGATGATATTGTCGCCGAGAACGACACAAATCGGATTACCGTCGGCAAAATCTTCTGCCAAGCCGAGCGCCTCCGCGATACCGCCCTCTCCTTCTTGGTAGGTGTAATTCAGATGTTTCAGGCCAAAATCACGTCCATTGCCAAGAAGGCGCAGAAAATCTCCTGCATTCTTCCCGCCTGTGACCAGGAGAATTTCCTTGATGCCAGCGTTGACGAGAGTCTGGATGGGGTAATACACCATCGGCTTGTCGTACACAGGAAGCAGGTGCTTATTTGTGACTTTCGTAAGCGGATTGAGCCGGCTGCCCGTCCCGCCAGCTAGTACCCGGCGTTCTTCCCGCCAGTTACCAGAAGGATTTCCCGGATACCCGCATTAACGAGCGTGTGGATCGGGTAGTACACCATCGGTTTGTCATAAATGGGGAGTAGGTGCTTATTCGTGACTCGAGTAAGAGGATTAAGCCGGCTGCCAGTCCCGCCAGCGAGTACGACACCCTTCATCTTTCCTCCTAATTCGAGAGTTATGCTCGGCCAGGGAAGGTCAGAGAAGCTTATCATGTCTCGATACCCTCTTCGAAAACTCGTTCGTTCGTGTCCTAGCCTTCGGTTGTGCTACTACTCAGCGGTGGACTCCTTATACTGTTTCTTTTTCGCAAGTTCACAAACTCCTTTTAGCGAACTCGCTCTCGGAATTGCAACTCTGAGCGTTGAGCACCGTTCCCTGTATTTTCGCCAACCGCGGTGTCCTTGAAGACACCGGCTACTCCGGCAACATCATCGCTGGAAACCGTTTCTTCAATACCCCTGTGGGCGTTCAAGACCCGCAGTCTGTTGACGTGGCCAAGCTCATTTCGCCAAAGCGTTGATCTGCTGGCGTTGTATTTTTGCGATTTGGATAGGGGCGCATGTGGCCGGGATTGCAGATAGTTCTGTTTCTTCAATGGAATGCCGCTCATGAGCGAGTCCCAAGCGGAGGCGGTGGTGGAGGCAAACGGTCGACTGCTGACATGTCCGGCTTCGCCTTCGGAACATTGGGCACGATGATTTTCATACCTTTCTGCTCATCAGGGTCGGGATCTCCTGAGGGGAGAGCCCCGTGCAACCAAAAAGCAGTTCGAAGCGCCGTCAGTCTGGCCCGGTGATCAGGGATTTCGTACACCTCCGTGATCTTCCCTTTATATCGGAAGACCTTCTTCTTTGTCGCGGAGAGTTGGGGAATTAAATGATTCTTAATGAATTCTTCTAATTTCAAACCGCCTTCGTCCAGGAGTTCAGTAGCTTTCAGTTGGATAGCCTCTCGTTTCCGGCGGCCAAGTCGTGCGAGCTTCTTATCGGAGAAGCTCACTTTCCGAACGGTTTCTCTAATCGTCCTGCCCTCCAGCAGTTTCTTTACGAGTGCCACCTGCCGAGTCGTCATTTGCCTGCCGACTCTTTTCACCTTGTTCTGCCCTGCCATTGTCCACCCCTTTAATCAGCACTTCTATAATCCAAGCTGGCGATCCAGACATTTCCTCCAATCTGATCGAAATTCACGTAAATAAATCACCTCTCCAATGGCAACTTACCGAATCTACGGGTCTTAGCTGAGTTCGTTTTGTAATTTCGACTCTTTCGGCCTAACAGGAACTCCAAAATCCAAATCCTTAAGAGACGTTGACATCCAGTGTCGGTGGGACAGGCTGGCCTTTGCGAATCCGCTGGCGCCGCTCAAGTTGGACCAATGTGCGGGCGAAAGCCCGCTCCAGGCTTGCGTCATACCGGAGCAAGCGTTCCAACTCTGGGCCCTCAGGCACGTTCCGGCAAAGCAATTCCACTTTCGTTCTTTTCGAGTCGATCATAGATTGCTCCTTCGCTAAGCGTTTAAGTCGCTTAATCTCCTCATCTAGAAATCGGAGAAAAACGGCTTTGCAATCCTCCGGCGTGGGTAATTCGCCTTCCTCATCAACGTTTTCATTGGAGCGGGCTTCGCTCAGACAATGTGAATACCAATCGATGAGAGTCATTGCTCTATTGGGAGAAGTTCCATAGAGATCGGTTAAGATGCCGTTGTCGCTGGTTTCATCAAAACCACGATCCTCAATGCAACTCTTCAGTTTTTGAAGTTGAGCTAGACACCTTTCAAGAATCCTGGGATTTGAGATCTTCCGCATTATCCCTCGGGAGTCTTCGACGAACTCAAGGATAACGGCTGCCTCATTGACCTGGTCTCGTTCTTGGTCGACTTCGAGAAACTCGCTTGCCTTCCGAATCTCTCCCTTCTCCGCTCTGATCAGTCGACAACGGCGCCACAGGATCTCTGCAAGTCTCTCGACTAGAAGATTTTCGAGTATGCCTTTCGGCTTACAATCCTTTCGAAGACCGTCCAGTAGTCTGTTAAAGTCGCTGCTCCGTTCGCCAGGCAGTAGCACTTCCTTAGCGAATATCCCGTATTTGGTTGAATTTCGCTTGCTTCGCTCTTTACCAATTGTGGTACGCGGGCCACCGCCTCTTCTGGGCCGAACTTGCGAGCCCTCTTGCTTGGCAGGCTGAGGACTCCTGTTGGCCCGCCGGTTCTTCGAAGGAGGAAATTGCTCCCCGACTGACGCATTGCCTCCAGCAGTTCTTCTGTTTAAGGAATCGTTACTTACTTTATTGGTATTCACGTTTCACTCCAAAAAAAAGGGCAGACGCTAAGCGCCTGCCCCGATTTTTTTGAGCGCCACTGTAATGACTGTGGCACTCGACGAATTGTCTCGCCTACGCCCGCCCCGGGTTCGCTTTCAGATCGCGATCCTTCCCGGAGTGCACTCGGGTGCACTGATTTACTGCGAACGTTGGCTACTGGTTTCGGATTTTATTCTTATGGCTCCAAAAGTCAAGAGCGATTTCGGTTCAATCTTCTGATTTGGTTTCTAGCGAGGCAATGTTGGACCAGACGACAAAATTTCTAATGTCTGAGTCGCTGCGACTTCACTCGGTCTTCATCCTGCCTGACTTCCCTTCGTGCCGAGCAACCTCATCTTTCAACCGAACACAGTGGGAGATTGCGTGGGACTTGATGAGACACTATTCTCTACCGGTTAACAACCACTCGATCGATCTCCCAAACTCACGACTAATCTTGTGGAGGACGGTGCCTCCTATCTCTCGCTTACCGTGCTCTATCATCGATAAGTAAGCTTGGGTGACGCCGATACGCTGCGCGAAGTCCTCCTGGCTCATATCAAATCCGCGCAGTTCTCTGATTCTTCGCCCGACAGCTTTCCAGTCAATGTCAACAGACTTAGTTCGAGAAGTTTTGCTTGACATCATATAACGATAGTTATAAAATATAACAATTAAAAGACCAGCATCAGGCCAAGTCCTTTCGATTCATTTGGGACTTGGTTGCGCCACTTTGGTCAACCCGGGCAATAGGCCAATTTGCCTTGTTGAACTGACCAGCTCGGCCAAGAGTTAATCGCCTAAAGCCTACTACAAAGGAGGCCCTATGAAGCAGAAAGCTGTTAGTTTCCGGTCCAATGTGAGGATCGCGCGCCAATTGTGGGGCGAGCCTTCCCGTATTGCGCTTCGGGCGCTCCGAGAGCTCACTGCTAAATATTCTTTGTCGATAGCCGCCGGCGATCTTCAGCTCTTGGATGGTCGATGGTATGTGACCCACTCCGGTCTACTGCAGCTTGCTTCCAGGAGAGGTTGTCGTGGAATCAACACGATGCTCCAGGACAAGTTGTCCGATTTCCTGGCGGGTCGGTGGGTCTTTAAAGCTGTCGTCTATAAGAGTGCCCACTCGAAGGGCTTTGTGGGCTACGGCGATGCCGATCCCTCAAACGTTTCTTCCATGGTGCGCGGCGCTGAGTTGCGCATTGCCGAAACTCGCGCCGTGAATCGCGCCCTGCGCAAGGCCTACGGGATCGGCCTTTGTTCGGTCGAGGAGTTGGGTGCGTTCTCGACTCCGTCGAGGGCTGCCACCTTTCCTTCGCCGTCGAATGGATCGCCTTCCTCCAACGGTTCTCCCGGCTCAAATGGATCGGGTAACGGTCAACCTCGGCTTCGGGATCAGCTCTGCCTTCTGATCCGCCAATACAACCTCGATGCCAATCTCGTGAAGGCCTATGCGGCAGACTTCTGCGGCACGGAAGCCCTCAGCGGCGCCAGTCGTGAATTAGTCGAATCCTTCATCTCCCATCTCGCTACAGCTGCGAAAGAGAACAGGGATGCCTTGGTCTGCAAACTGAATTCCTACGCTCAACCTGTGGAGGCAAAGCCATGAGAAAGCACATTCCCGGCCTGCATTCCGGACATCAGGATCTCGTCAGTAATCTCGATGGACTGTTTCTCGTCCGAGTCGAACGGGCTTCCTACCGTTGGCATCCCCAGAAGCCTTTCTTTGCTCTCCGCTTCGGCATTCTGGAGCCGGCTTCCTTCGAGGCGCTCTCCTTTTCGGGACGCCTGTATTGCACCGAACGAGCGCTCTGGAAACTCCGCTGGTTCCTGCGCGATTTTGGCTACGACACTGAACTCCTCAGTCGGGACCAGGTCGACGAAAAGGCGCTCCTGAATCTTCGCGGGGTGATCCGAACCACCTTTACTAATCTCAACGGTCGCACTTATCAGAATCTGGATGCATTCGCACCGGAAGCGGAATGGGAAGCACTCTCCTGTACCTCCAGCAACGCAAGCACTCCTGATGCGGGGCAAGATGCGCTATAGCTACACACAACTCGCCAGCTATCTTCGCTGCCCACGAAGTTATCGTTTCCGCTATCTCGATGGTTGGCGCGAAAAGGAAACTCGCGCGGCTATGGCCTTTGGCCGCTGTTTCGAAAAAGCCCTCGCCGCGTATTTCTGCGGCGGCGATTGCAGCGCAACGCTGTTCAAGGAGTGGGGCGCCTACCGCGATACTCCGTTTGCCTATAAAAAGGGAGAAACCTGGGATCGCATGGTACACCAGGGCGTGCATCTTCTCGAGCGGTTCGCACAAGACAATCGCGTCCGCATTGTTCATCCACAGCAGGATCTTCAGCTTAAGGTCGTCCGGGAACTGCCGAACGGGAACGAGTTCATCTCCTATATTGACGCGATCGGCGAACTCGATGGCAACCGCTGTCTGATGGATTGGAAGACCACGTCCAGTCGCTATCCCGACAGCCCGGAAGGGTTATTGTCGCTCGACCCGCAACTAATCTGCTATTCCTGGATCACCGGCATTACGACGTGGCACTCGTCGTTTTCGTGCGAAAACATGAGCCGGAAATTCAGTATCTTCGAACGTCGATCTCCGAAGAACAACGTAATGAATTTGGTCGGCTGCTTGAAACGACAGTTGGTCAAATCGAGGCCGCCCAGTTTCCCTCCCACAGCGGCATCCGCTTTCCGCAAAACGGCTGTGTCAGTTGTCCACATCTGGGTTTGTGCCTCGACAGTCAGTCCTTGATTGATGCAAATCTTATCCGCACCTCAGGAGTGAATGACCTTGCGTGGTTGGACGAGCTTGTGGATTAACCGAAGGGCACCGATGCCTCCGGAACTCAATCTCAAACGAGCGGTATTTGTCCTTGGCAAGATCGACGAGATCCTCGCTTGGGACAAAGGACGCCTTCATGAACGGGACCAAGCGATTCGTGGATCTGGGCCGCTATCTCTGCGAAGTCCGGGCGGGACAGTATTGGCGCCTGGAAAAGATGAAATCATTTGACGATTTCCTCGAGAAGCGTTTTCCAGACTCCCGGCGAAAGGCCTATTACCTCATGGCCATTCACGAAAATCTGACCCGTGTTCCAAAGCTCAAGTTGCGGGAGATCGGATGGACAAAGGCCACAGAGCTTGCGAAGGTGGCACGGAGGGAGGGGGAGCGGTTCGAAAGTGCAACCTGGGTGCACAAGGCCCAGGCGCTCCCCAAGGAAGAGTTCAAGCGGGAGGTCGAGCGACACCTGACGGGGAAGGAAACGGAGGCGTGGGAGATTATCTACTTCAAGCTTTACAAGAGTCAGCTACCGGTGGTCGAGAAGGCCCTCGAAACAGCAGCCCTGATGCTGGGGACAGACAAATCGCGAGGATATTGCCTCGAGATGATCTGCGCAGATTTTCTTGCGGGCGCAACCTTGGAAAGGTGACCCTTGAAATGTGCTTTGCCACAAAACAGTGCATTCCAAGGCGAGGCTAGTATGGGGAGAACGCATCTGATGTAATCAAGGAGGACCGTGAGTAACCTTCGTCAAAGAATGCCGCGATTGAAACTCTCCTTAGTGGACTACCGAGTGCTTCGTAATCAAGTGCTCAAAAGAGACGGATGGCGCTGCCAACTTTGCGGAGCGTCAAACAATTTGCACGTCCACCACATGAAATCACGCAGCAAGCTTGGAGACGACGCGTTGCGGAATCTGATTACCTTGTGCGCAAGGTGTCACGAAGCATTCCACCGGCGTAGTTAGTTCGCCGTCACAGATTAACCAATAGAGGCCATGGAAAAACAAAAACTTATTCGTGAAAATTTCCCGAGTCACCAATTCATTCATCTCGCCTGTTTGCATTCAACGAATACCCCCCCAACAGCTGGGATGCGCATCAGAGTATCGTCGCTGGCCTTCTAGTTGCGGGATTAGTAGAATCACCCTCGGTATTTAATACGTGACCCTCATCCTCCACGCACCGATCATATATATCAGCGTCGAACGGGGCTTTGATAACGTGGTTGTGGAACTTGGAATCATTGGCCTGATTCTTTGGGTCGAGATGGGCCTATCCTCCCCCATTTCTCCGTGGAAGGTCGTCAAGAAAGTTAAGGCCACACCGTGGTTCCCCTTGGCTTCTGTAACGATCCTATCTCCGTTTATGCTCTTTCTCCAGGTGACTTCCCTGAACTCCTATGCCCGCCGGGACTTTGTTATCAGGGCTTACGTTAGGCCCTGGACTGACATTCTCTATCGCCTGCAAATGTTCCCGAAGGCCATCGAGCTCGCTCTAGCTGAAGCGGCTCCAAGGCAGGGCTGAATTGCGCCTCGCTGTCGTTTCTCCGTTCCTGGACCGACAGCACGGGACCGAACTCTGCATCATCGAGCAGATCGAGCGGTTGGCCCGGAAAGAGCACTGGAGCATCGAACTGTATTCCCAAAAGGTCTCACAGCTTAACGGAGTTCGTCCCGCATCCGCAGTTTTCGCGAACGAACCCGGGACCATCCGGTGGCACCACGTTTCCGATATTCCCGGGCCTCATCTGCTCAAATACCTTTGGTGGTTCTTTGCCAATTACTGGCAACGGTGGCGAGACAGGCGTTCAGGGAGAGTTCGGCCCGATCTCGTCTATTCTCCGGGAATCAATTGCCCGGATGCCGACGTGATAGTGGTTCACATTGTCTTTCACGAGTTTTATGCACGGGTTCGGTCAGAACTATCCTTGCATCGTCTTCCGCTTCAGATCTGGCCGCGCGTGGTTCACCGCAAGCTCTACTATACACTTGCAATGTTTCTCGAAAGAAAAATCTACCGCAACACTCGCGTCCGTTTGGTGGCTGTCTCTTCTCTCGTTGCGGGCCAGCTGAAATCTCACTTTCAGCGTGAGGACGTCACTGTCATTCCCAATGCTGTGGATACCCTTCGATTTACGGCTGAAGCCCGAATGGCAAAAAGAAATGCGTCCAGACAATTTCTCTCGTACGATCAAAACGATTTCGTGTTACTTCTCATCGGAAATGACTGGAAAAAGAAAGGACTTGATACCCTTCTCAAAGCCACTGATTTGCTCAAAGAGCTTCCTTTGCACATTCTTGTTGTGGGCAGCGATGAGCCGGGCTTTTATCGCCAGCTGGTCGATCAATTTGCGTTGCAAAATCGGATACGTTTTGAGAAGCCCTCTATGGACGTCCTGTCCTTCTATGCTGCTGCCGATCTCTATGTCGGCCCTTCCTTGGAGGACTCCTTCAGTCTTCCTATCCTGGAAGCCATGGCCTGTGGCCTTCCGGTCATCGCCAGCCCCAACGCCGGCGCTAGCGAGATGATCCGCGATGGGGAAACCGGATTCATCCTTCGCGATCCTCAAGACCAAAGAGAACTCGCCTCCCTCATTCACAGGATTCAAGGCGACGGTACGCTGCGCCTGTCGGTGGGAGCCGCTGCCTCTCGTTATGTGCTGACAAACTGTAGCTGGGACGACAATGCGGAAAAGACCAGGCAAATCCTGGAAAGCACGCTGACCAGCTTGAGGATTTAGCGATCTCAGTCGTTGTATCAGTGTTGATGGGAATCGTGAGGTTGTATCGAAGATGGTTGGGCCAAAATATGACTGGTTTGTGGCCATGTCTCGAGCCATTGAATGCGGTAGTTCCACTTGCTCAACAAATCGGGAACGCGATTGGCTGCCAGGTCTCCGTCGAAGTGGTGAAGTTCAATTAGCATAGTCGGCCGGCTTCGACCTATGGTCTCACGGCCGCCGATGAGAACATCGTATTCAGCTCCTTCCACATCGATCTTTAGAAAATCCGGCAAAACTTGGTTTACTTCACAGAACTGATCGAGGGAAATTGTCTGAACCTGAATGCTGTCCCCCTTGAGCCTTTCGACATATGGACCAATCCCCGGAAGAGGTGTCTTCGGGAGATACAGACATCCCGATCGTTCCGCAGTTTGAAAATACGGCCAGGTTAACGAGCTCAACGTTATTTAGGTTGTTTACCGATATGTTTCTCTGCAGCGTAGCAAAAATTCCTGTGGAGAAGCTTCGAAGCTTACCACTCGTCCGACAGAACCTACACACTTAGCCAGAAGCAGTGAGTAATAGCCGAGATGCGCTCCTATGTCGAATACGCACATTCCACGCTTGGCATACGAAAGTATGGCTTGCGTGGCAATCGGCTCCCAATTCCCGTAGATATAGCCGCGATAACGCGCCCAATCCGTAGACATTCTAAAACCTTGGAGCGGACCATGAACACGGGAATGTTTCTGAGCTTTCTTGTGCCAGGGAGTTAACTAGATTGTGAAAAACTGTCGCAATTCGAGACGGGCGGTCGGGTCTACCGATAAGTATCCGCCTGAGACTGGGGCGGAATTAAACCAAGCACACGAGGTAAGAAACTTCTCATCATCGCATTCGATTTTATCATGATAGACGAACGAGACCTTTTTACCAAAGCACGCTTATTCCGTCCGAGCGAAATGTGAATACCCATTGCCAGGGATTGTGATCCGCGTCATTTCGCGTGACGCTGTGGGTACATGAGCCAACGACTCGAAGGAATCATGTTTGAAAATCTTGCGAGATCAAGGAACAACAAATTGAGTTGACAGCCTCTTCTGACTCAGAAATGGTTCTGGGATGCATTCTGTGGCGAACTCATGAGCCCTAGATAGTCTGCCAACATATCATTAGGCTCGTTCTGCACAGCGCAGTCGTCGGTAGAGCTGCGCGTGTGCTTCTATCATATGGGTCCGGAAATACTTGTCGAAGATGCGTCTTCGAGCACGGTCACCAAGCGCAGACGCAAGCGCCGAATCTTCAAGAAGACGCACAATTTGTCGGGCCAAGTCCTTTGCATCTCCCACACGAAACGTAAGTCCAGCATCGTCCAGGACTTCGGCGAAGGAACCAAGATTTGATGCAACGACCGGGAGACCTCGGGACATATTTTCTGCGAGGACCAAACCAAAGACTTCGCCTCCGAGCGATGGCACCACGACAATGCTGGCCTTTGCGAGAACGCGAATCGAGGTCGGCTGTAGCAATGCGTCCCGCAAAGCGCACACACGAAGAGAGCTCCAGTTTCGCGGCGAGCTCTTGGATGGCAGTCCGTTCTGGGCCATCGCCGATCACCAGAAGCTCAAATGCTCGATTCTCTGAGCGAAGAATGCTCGCTGCTTCCAACAGCACGGGCAAACCCTTAGTAGTTACCAATCGCCCTTGAAAGATGATGCGAGGAGGTTCCGGGCGAACGCGACAACTCGGAGTCGCGGGCCACCATTTCGATGCCGTGCGGAATGGATACGGCGTTCGGAAGATGAACTAGCCCGCTGAGCCACTCCGTGGGCATGATGTTTGCAGCAACGTGCGAGCAAAGGAATCGGCGAACAAAGGTTAATAACCAAAGCCTCCAGGAGGCCAACCAGTTGTTGTCGGAGCGGCAGCGTAAACACTCAAGGTGACGTCCAGCCATGAAATGACCGGGACAGGGGGCACCAATTGGCTCAATAAGAAGCTGCCCTGTGGGGCAGATCGTTTGAAAACCATGGTGCTCAATAACAACAGCTTTGCGGCTCAGCCATCCGAGCAAAAGAGGAAGCAGGGACGGACCAGCAACGTGAATGATGTCAGAGGAGTGGATCATCTGCAGTAACTTGGTAAAGGCTGGGCTGTCGGAGAACACGAAACGGAAGTAAGCGATCATCAAAGTCTTCCGCAGGTGTTTCGGTTACAAGAGTGAGGTCGAATTCATTCAGACCCTCGGGTGTGCGTACCTCTGCGAGACCTCGGGCGAGCGAGAGAACGATGCTCTCGACGCCACCGACACTCGGCGCAAAAAAATGGGAATACAGAAGAAGTTTCATGCTGTAATGTTCAGCAAAAATCAAACGCCGCGAAGGGTCCAAGCCTCAGGTGCACCGACGTTACGAGCGAAATCATAAAATACATTATTCCATAACACATCATCCGGAAAGTCACTTGAGCCCCTCACGCAACTTGTCATGTCGTCTTTAGTCAACCGCACAAACCGTGTATGCTTCCTCGCGAGCATGTTCCCTATGGAATTGAGCGGTTCCTTCTCCTCATTTAGAGTTCCTTTTTCGGCGGGAGCAGTTTGTGCCTGACCCCCGTTTCCGAGTCCTTGTTCTTTGTTCGCACCCTGTCCAGTACATGTCTCCAGTGTTGCGTCGCATGGCACAACATCCTCAAGCTGGAGCTACGTGTTGGCTATTGCTCTCTGCGGGGCGTGAAAGCTACATATGACCCGGAATTCACATGCAACCGTCAAGTGGGACATTCCGCTTCTCGAGGGTTATGAATGGACCGAGATACCTAATCAGGGGTCAGGGTCAGAGTCTTTCTTCGGGCTCTGCAATTTTGGCGTCTGGAATCTGATCCGAAATGGACAATTTGACGCAATCATTTGCCTCACTGGCTATATTCGGGCCACATTCTGGATTGCCTTCTTCGCCGCACGTACGGCCGGCACGGCATTTCTCTTCGGAACGGATGCCAACAGTCTTGCGCCTCGTGATTCGCGTTCCTGGAAAATTTCCGTTAAGAAATTCCTATGGCCCCGCCTTTTCGCCCTAGCGGACCAAGTTGTCGTTCCTTCAACAGCGTCTTACAATCTCTTGCGCTCTCTCGGGATCTCTGAAGATCGGATTACCCTGACGCCGTACTCCGTCGACAATGATTGGTGGAAAGAACAATCTTCGCGGATCGACCGGGCCGCTGTACGCCGTTCTTGGGGTATAGCTCCTGAAGCTTCGGTCATACTCTTCTGCGCCAAGCTTCAACCCTGGAAGCGTCCCCTTGACCTGCTTCGAGCATTCGCTATCGCCACAGTTCCTGATTCGGCCTTGGTGTTCGCCGGTGAAGGCCCACTGCGTTCAGAGTTAGAAACTGAGGCTGCCTCCCTGGGGATTACCGACCGTGTTCACTTTCTTGGATTTGTCAATCAATCTGCAGCTGCCTTCGATCTACACTGCATCGGACCTTATGGTTCTTCCGTCCGAATACGAGCCATTTGCAGTCGTTGTCAACGAGGCATCCTGTTGTGGATGCCCTGTCATAGCAAGTGACCGGGTGGGTGCCGCACAAGACCTAATCGCCCCCGTGAATCCCTCTTTCATTTATCCGTGCGGGAACGTTGACGCCCTCGCGCAGATATTGAAGGTTGTCCTTGCCGATCCCGTTGGATTCACAGAGTATGGCCACGCCGCGCGTCGACGAATGGAAACCTGGTCGATTCGAGAAAATATCTCCGGAACCGTAGAAGCGATCCGCCGCGCCGTCTCGCGACTAGACCGGGGCGGCAGAACCAAGATCGGCGTTTCGACTTAGAACGGATGCCTGGCCGCGGCGCAGAAATTGTCTGAGCACTGGTCATACTGACCAAAATCCCGCCAGATGCGTTTTGCATTTTGTCTAATTGGTCGACGCCTTGACTACGTCGTAGGCACTGAGCCGCAGTCAGCCGATTCTTCCGATGCTGCCCGGCCAGGCCGAGCGCCGCACGCACGATTACAAACGCCATGGCACCACCAGCCTATTCGCGGCCTTGGACATCGCCACGGGGTCGGTGATCGGCAAGTGCTGGCCACGCCATCGCGCCATCGAGTTCCGCAAATTCTTGAATCAGATCGATCGTGCCGTTCCGGCCGATCTTACCGTCCATCTGGTGTTGGACAACTATGCCACCCACAAGACCAAGGAAATTCGGGCGTGGTTCGTGCGGCATCCGCGGTACCACCTGCACTTCACTCCCACGCACAGTTCCTGGCTGAACCAAGTGGAGCGCTGGTTCGCCCTACTGTCACAACGCCAGATCAAACGAAGTTCGCACTACAGCGTCCGTGAACTGGAATCCGCCGTCTTGGAGTTCATCGACGTGCACAACGAGCAGCCCAAACCCTTTGTGTGGACCAAGAGTGCCGATGCGATTCTCAACAGCATTGGACGGTTCGCTTCCCGTACTCTGGCTGTACATGGCACAAACAACATGCAAGAAATCAGTGACTCAGGAAACTAGTTACTTATACTCCCGAAGCAAGCGCAGGGCCTTAGCATCGACTTTGTTGGGATCACCACCATCCCGACACGATTGGAATGCCGCACAGTAGGTTGGCCTCAGATAGCCGTCACCATATCTGTCAGGGAAATTGGGAACCGGCGAAACTAATTCGAGTGCTATAGGCGATTGCGCCAAAACCGAGTGTCGCAAAAACAATGCAGTAGATCGCGACAACGCCTTTTGGAAACCTGAGGCTCTTGACCGCCAATACTGAATAGGCAATCAGAAGAGGAATGACTGGCAACCAGAATCTTGCATCATAGTACGGCCAAACGAACAAGATCCCGATGTAACAAACCAGAAACACTTCGGCCGGACCAATTCTTCTTCGTTTCGTGGCTAAGCCAAAGAGGATCAGCACAAATAGAAACAGACCCATCCAGGGCACCACAACGTGAAGCTTTGCAGGCATCTTTGTGGTGGGAAAATTGCCGAACATCTCTCCAAGTTCCCTAAGCCTGTAGGAGACAATCTGCAAAATCAAGGATAGGTTGGCCTTCTTCGCATTACTGATGAAAATTCGCCAGTAAGATGTGTTCTCAAACACATACGCACTTCCGGCACCCACGAATACGGCGATCATGACAACGACCATCTTAGTCCGGAGCGAGAGCCGTTCGAGTAGTAATTTAAACGGAGGACTGCTTACAAGCGTGAAGACTAACGGCGGCAAAAGTGCAACACCGATACTACGCACTGTTATCGCTGTAACGGCCAAGAGCCAAGCTGTCCCTGTGAGGATAGCAAACCGCCAGTTCGAATCCATGTTCGTTGTCTGACTCGTAACGGCGATACAAGACATGGAAATGCAAAAAAACGGTACATCGGTCAGAGGAATGGTGAAGTGCTTTACGACCACGTACGACAGCAGAAAAAATGAACAGATCATCAGAACGACGGCCTGATCCTCAAAGAACTCACGAATGAGCAAAGAGTAGGCGGCGAATAATCCCACAGACAAGAAAACTACGTTCAGGCCAATGATGACCCAAGAATGGGCTAAGCCTTCCCTCAACAGAATAGCCAGCAATGTCGGGTAGCCCGGTGGGAATACAGTCTTCTGTCCACCATCTGAGAAACCGCCACCCTGAGCGGCGGACTCCCCCATAGATAAAAGAACAGTAGCGTCCGTGTTAAGCCGGAGTGGACTGAAGATTTGAAGCACAAAGCAGATTGCCAAGAGTAGCAAGAGGCCTTGCGAAAAGCGATATCTCACTGGATCGGCTATTATCACCGCCGTTGGTGCCTGCTTCCACTACCGGTTGCCATTTCGTCTGAGCTGAGAATAACACTATGCACCACGGAACGTGTCAACAATTTGGAGGCATGAGTCGCGTAAATTCTCGGAACGACTGGCGAAAAACAGCGGCGCTCGGCGCAAGGAAGTAGAGAGACTCTTGGCTGTTGCCCGCCGTGAAGCACACCTATTTCAGAAAGTCGTGGCAGATGTCTTCAAGTACGATCAATCGGACATTTCTCGGATCGAGGGCGGCACTCGTTTACCGGATATGGTGGAGTTGGAAAACTTTGCTGTGTGGTTATCAGAAGCCGCTCAATTTTTTTCAGCTTGGAAGGCCCGGCTTAGCCAAACAAGCGGGCAAGGCTGGAGGCCGTTCTCACCGAAGACGAGCTCCGTGTGCGAGCAGTTGAAGCCAAGGTCAGGAGGGGACGGCGGAAGGAAGAAGAAGATGGACCTGGCTACCGAAGTCGGACCACGAGGCGCAAAGCCGTGATCCGTCCAGCTAGGTTTTACGATCCCCTCATTTTCGGCCATTTCGCATGGCCTAGGCATGTCTGCGCGTTCAAGGCAATCAAGGCAATCGCAGCCTGCCTTCTATCTACACTGCGGCGTATACTATTATGGCGATGGATTAGTTCTCACAGCGGCAGATAACTTGATCCTACGCAGTTGTAGGTAAGGCAATCAGGCTTCCGTCCCGATCAGGATTGGGTCCCCAAGCACAAGCCGGAAGGTACCAGCACTTAGATGAAAAGCGCCATCGCAAAGCAAGATGACCCTCCATTCGCCGTCGTTCTGGTGTCCAGTTCTTCTCTTCGGTTGTGCATATGCATAGAGCACTAGCATCGATTCGGAGTCCTCGCAGCCCTGTATTCGCCATTGTGTTTTACGCCCTAGTGGCGCTGGCGGCGTATGAGGTGGCACAGTTCATCCTCGGCGGGGAAATAAATTTCCTCATTTACCTCGGGTTGTTCATCGCCGGTGCCATTGGCACTGTCAACGTTATGAACAATTGGCGAAAGGGGGTCTATCTCTTTCTCGTCTGGATCTTGTTCGAGGATTTCGTCCGTAAATATCTCGGCAACAACATGGCCATTTACTTCGCTAAAGATGTGCTCGCTCTTCTGCTCTATCTATCCTTCTTTAGGGCGCAACGTGTCAATCTGGCCGAGCGATTCCGACCTCCATTCATCGTTCCGCTGCTCTGTTTCTTCTTTCTCGGCCTTATTCAAGTGTTTAACCCTAGTTCCACCAGTATTTTCTATGGCTTGATGGGAATGAAGCTATACTTTTTTTATGTCCCCTTGATGTATGTTGGCTACTACTTTATCGATTCAGAGCATAGATTACGTAGTTTTTTCGCATTCAACACCATTCTAATTCTAGTTGTCGTGTGCCTTGGCATCGCCCAAGCAATAATTGGCCATACCTTTCTAAATCCAACGGTCATCCAAGAAGATATTCGAGATTTGAGCACAATCTACAGAGCCTCTCCAATCAGTGGTTTGGTTGCATATCGCCCCACTTCCGTATTCGTAAGTACAGGGCGTTTCCAGAACTTTCAGATTGTCTCCTGGATTCTCACCTTGGGTTACGGAGGATTTCTTCTCCTCCGGAGTCGCAGAGGTCGACTCATCGCATTTACGTGCATCGGTGTTCTCGCGGCGGGTACTCTGCTGACAGCTTCTAGGGGGGTTGTAATGTGGAATTCCGTGGGCGCACTCTTTATTGCTGCCGGATTTTTGTGGGGTGCGCCGTGGCGCAATCGTGAGGGCTTTCGAGTACTCCGCACAATCCAGCGTGCAGCCGTTTTTGTAGGCATAGCAATCATCGTGCTTATGGTGGTCTTCCCGGAACAGCTATCAAGTCGTCTCGCGATCTATTCAGAAACACTCGACCCCACAAACCCCGCAAGTGAACTCTTCTCTCGCTCGGGTAACTATCCCCTACAGAATCTTTTGCTGGCCTTTGAGTACCCAAAATGGCCTTACGGGTATGGAATCGGTACATCGTCGCTTGGAGGGCAATATGTCGCCCGGATCATGCACGCGGTTCCTGTGGGCGTTGGCGTGGAAAGTGGATATGGTCAATTGATCCTCGAGCTTGGGATCTTAGGTTTGCTCCTATGGATTGCATTGGCGACCGCAATATCTCTTTCAGCCTGGAGAGCAGCCAAGAGTCTCAGAGGCTCTCCTTGGTTTCCGATTGCTTTTGCGATTTTCTGGTATGCGTTTCTGCTTGCAATTCCCATAAGTTATTATGGATTCACATGTTATCAAGACTTCGTTATGAGTGCTTATTTCTGGTTACTTCTAGGCATCCTATTCCGCCTGCAAGCCGTCGCGAAAACCCCGGAGTTCCACAGTGCTGAGAAGTGAAGAGTTTCTCTGTGGCTCGGGAACGATTTGAAGAGTGCCGCAGCGCGACAGAGAATAGCGGAAATTTCTGAGCCTTTCCGAGCCGCGCTCTGGGAATCACTTTGAAAATCAAGGCCTCTTGGAACGCTGGGTGAAGCCTTTAATCGGATTGGTGGTCAGGGCAACATTTCTAGAGATGGAGAATTTGTCAGTACTTTCAAGGTTCGAGCGACGATAGAATCAGTCTGTGCAGCATCGAGGCAGCTTATAAATTGTACTCCCCGAAAGAATACTGGTCGAGTTTAGCCGAAGGCTGCGATTCGGTGGATGTCTCGGGATTCGCGCCCATATTGCATCCACTTGCTCCCGCTTTGGTTCAACCAGTTCATCGACAAGTTGCAATTTCGCGCTCTTCGGCGTGCGCTCGCGCTGGCAGGGGTCCCACGCGGGGCGCGGTTTCTGGATGTGGGTTGTGGGACCGGTCGATGGGTCCGACGCTATGGAGAACTCGGATTTTCTGCTGTGGGTGTCGATGCGACGATCGGCATGCTTCGAATCGCACGCGCCCATGGAACGAGAGCTCCCCTCACGAACGGCCTAGCCCAAAGTTTGCCTTTTGCTGATTCTGCTTTTGATTGCTTATCAGACATCACCGTGGTCCAGCACATCCCTTACGAGCTTCAGCTCAAAAGCTCTCCAGGAAATGGTTCGCGTTCTCAAGCCAGGAGGTCGAATGATATTGATGGAGGTAATCTGCGGAAAAGATCCGCACATTGAAAAGGATTCACACGTTTTTCCTCGAGAACCGCGAGATTGGATCAGCGAAGTCGAGCATTGCGGAGCCTCTTTAATCGATTGGTTCGGTCAGGAATTTCTCCTTGCTGATCGCCTCTTTGTCCGTTTAGCACAAACCTTATTCGGACGAAAAGGCAATCTCGTCAAACAAGTACAATCCGCTTCCCACCATTCCTCATCGCGGGAATCTTCTGTCGCACATCGTGTCTACTGGCAACTGCGTCACATTACCGTTCCTTTTTCGGTCTGGGCCGAGCCTGCTGTAGCAAGAATTTGTCCCGCCTCTTTAGCGACACATGGCATATTCGTGTTTCGAAAAGAGCTGTAACCGCTGCGATAGTTACCTCAAGTCCTTCCAGCGGATGCCTAGATCATTGAGTCGTGAAGGGTGCACTATTTCACCTCCCACACCTCAGCGAGAGCTTTCACTTAGTGACATACCTGGGTATTTAAGAAGGACGTGAGCCCGGTTAATGCGCAAACTGACCTTCACTTCCAGGCTGCAAGTGAATTTTGCGGATGCACATTTTTCAGGTAGATTTTTGGGGCGGTTCATATCGATGACTCCGAAGGCTTCCAGGACCGAGAACCGATCGTCAAACGGAGAGTATCGAGGGAAACCGTCAATTATGGAGCAGTCTGCCAGCGGACTGAGGAGAAGCAATGCTTAGAGTGATTGCGTTTGGGCTCATTAGCACCCTTTGCTTAATTGGATCGATCCGTACTCAATATGAATGGTATCGATCTGGAGTCACAGCGAGGCTGACCCTTTCCTCTTGACCAGTATCCGGCATCAGGTCGCTCCGTGGAATGTGGGTCATGGCGCAGCTAACAGCCTGTTAGCTATGCCCTCTTCAAGTAGCGTGCCCGATCGAATCGCCACAAAAGCCCGAGCCCGCGACTCTCTTCCTTCGGAACTCCGCGACCAACATGAAAATGCCGGAACTAACCGATTGCTGCATCGGAAGGCACGAGGCAGAGAGTGGAAACACCGAGAATGCCCGAGACCATCGCAATCCGATATGTCTCGAATGGTGGCAATGATGCAGATGACGGAATGTCATGGGGTACCGCCAAGCACACGATTTACGGGGCATTGGTCTCTTTACCGGGTGGCGGCACGAAAACGGCGGGTAGCGGCACAGTTTATGTTGGTAACGCATCCTCAGCAAATCCCGAGAACGAATGCAGGTATCTGGCTCATGGGGCCAAACGACCCAAACTATGCCAATCCCCCTGCTGGCTGGCTGAAATGCCCGGTTACAAGCTGGGTGTGGTGTAAACATCATCGGTATTGGTAAATGCAGGCGGTGGTCCAAATGGCCACAAGCCTCGCGTGCAGTTAATTAGTGGGGGAAATCGCGACAGGAATCATCCGGCGATTTGGTTGTCCGCTGTGGCACAACCCATCTATATCGCTAATTTTCAGATGAACTATCCTGGCCGCGCGGTGGTCATCGGGGAATGCTCGAACAACGACCGCACAGGAACGTGCGGGTCGCAGAACATTATTCTCGATAATGATCGCCGGATTGGTCGCACAACTGCCTGCCACTTGGTCCGTGTACCGACATTGCGAGCAATGTGTTCTGGTTGTGGCTGCGGGATTATGGTTGTGGCGGCAACGCTTATAACGTGCCTGGGGCGGACTTACTGCCGACAACGCCGCTGCCATTTTGATTGATGGATCATCTGGTTCTGGCTGCGGGTCTGATTTACATCGTTGATGCAGACGTTGGTGGCGGTGGTATAAAGTAAAACAAGGCTCCAACGGAGCGAGTGTCTACGTACGCAATCTGATCGAGGAAGGAGATTACTCTCACCCACGCCACCCGCCGTGTGGTTTACCGGATGGAGCACGTCGGTGGATGCAGTTCTTGATAACGTGCAGTGCGCTGATTTTGGCCCTGGTTCGATGAACTGCATTCAGAACGACGGCGTGTCTCCTGGTGGGCCTACGGTTATAAACAGCAATGGAGTCACAGGTGCAGCAACGGTCATCAACCAAGATAATCAAATTGTCTCGCGCCCAAACTGTCAGTCCACTTCGGCAAAATCAAACTGGATTCTTCAACAACTATCTTGTTGGGCGAACGGACGTGGCTCGTCGCATCGCGGCGTTGACGCCCACTCGCTTCACGAATAAGGCTGCATCCAACAGTGCAAGTTGGACGTTCCCGCAAGGAACGTCAGGGGTTACATTCACGCAGAACTTGTCTGACCCCTTTGGGGGTACAGGTGCGGCGAAAGTAGCGTTTAGTTCTTCCGTCCAACAACTTGTACAAATGGGCTGCACAACCTATGCGCCTGCTGCCGGGGATTGGATCGTCGCTGGTGTATGGGCACGGGATCTAGCTCAGACCGGAACGAGTTTCAACACCGGCCACTATGGTCAACCACATCCGACCTTCAGTGCCACCTTCGCCAACTACGGCATGATCGTAGGTGATGGCCAGTGGCAATACCTGTGGATAGCTGAGAAGGTGGCATCGGGTGCACCTACGTCAGTGTGTGCGAGTGCGAACTTCACCAACAAGCTCACACCCACACTTTATGGGCCAACTCTTTACGTCATACCCGCCGGAACGCAATCCGACAACGAAGTGCTGGAGTTCGCGTCTACCATGAATTCGGTTGATCACAGTTGTCAAGCAGGGCAGATTTGCAATGTCGCGGGGCATCCACTCATCGTTTCGTCTTACGGGACATTGTCGAATTGTAGTTCGCTCGCCTCGCCAGCGAAGTGTGATTCCGCCCCAGCGGGTAGCTTTATCCTGGAGGCAGGATCTACCACTGCTACAGTGAATACCACCGCCGTGACAGCGAACAGCCAAATCCTAATCATCGAAGATTCTTCGCTGGGGTCCAAGCTTCGTGTTTCTTGCAATAAGACGACCGGTCGAACGTACATGATCGCAGACCGTGCCCCTGGGAGTAGTTTTACCGTTCGCTCCAGTTTTGCACCGACAAACCAACCGGCATGTCTCTCATTTCAGTTGCTTAACTGAGGGCAGACTCTAGCCTAAGACTAGCTGCCGCTTTGTCGACCCGCGAACTCAGTTGCGGTCGTCAACAGACCATTGGGGCCGCCCTCCCGAGGTTACGACCAGGCAAGCTCCGAAAGACTGCCTGGGTCAATAGCTATACTTGACGAATAAGCCTGTCCCCTGATCGCGACCACACGAGTACGGGGAAATCCCGGGCTAGCGAGTTTTGAGGAGAGCGCTGAAGCGAGCAGCGATGGCGGTCCAGGCAAAATGAGTCTTGTAGGCGGCAAAACTCCGAGTGGAAAGATCCATGCGATACGCTAGCGTCAGAGAGGACTCGAACGAGGGCGCGCATTAAGTTCCTCAGGTTGGTCAGGAGAGCACGAGGACCACGCCAGCCTCGGTAATGGGAGCGGCGGTTTCGGAGCCCGGATAGGCAATAACCGGAAGGCCGCACGCAATACCAGCAATGGCACTGCCGCGGCGCGAAGAAATGTGGCCGCGAACAAAGAGAAGAACGTCGCACACGGAAAGCGTTCTGAACAACTTGAAGCGGGTTCCACGACGCCTTCCACCGATAGTTCCACAGGCAGATCGCGAAGCCCCTCTCGAAGTTCAGATTCACGAAGTTCGGCGTGGCGACCGAAAATGGAAAGTCGCAGCTTTCCAAGTTTCTGCGCGGCATAGCGAACTGCGGTAAGGATGATTTGCGTTTCACAGTCGCCGGATTCGCCGCCGGTGATGCTGAAAACGCCAATGGTGGGCAGCGGGTCCTGCCGGAAGAGACGGTTGGGACATGGCTGGAATCGGCAAGTTGGGACCAACGGGGACGAAAACAGCACTTGGCGGGGCAGTGGTCAGCCAGGAGAGTCTTTCCGGGGGGACCGTGAAGACGCTGAGGTCAGCGAGGGTGAGCGCACGACGCATCGTATACACCTGGCCGAAGCGTCGAACAGAATCAATCAGGCGGGTGCCTGGGTAGGGCTCGACATCGTGAAAGACGATACCCACCCGGGCGCCGCAGATTTCAGGATCTTCAGCTACGCGGAGAACTTTTTGCGGGAAGCCCCGTGCGGACCAGGCTAGCGCCGTGTATTGGATCAAAACCCAGGTGTCGCGCCATTTGGTGGCCTGGAGCCGTAGCGCCTGAAGTGCGTCTGGCCAGCCGTCGTTTCCCAGGGCACGCGGTGGATTTCCAGTTGAATATCGTGAGCCTGGAGAGCGGCGGCAAGATAGTGGCAGTATTCCTCAACCGCATCGGTGGGTTCGTCTTGGCGGCCAAGCAGGGCGATGCACGAAATGGTCAAGGGCGGGAACTCCCCTGTCAAAAGCTGTGGATTGCGAGAGAATTGCGGTGTCGTGGTCAAGCAGGCTGCCGAGACGCTGGCTGAATTGCGCCGCCCCCTCGCACGTAATATGGATGCGCTTCATCGAAGACCGAATCGCCCGGACACCAGTTGTTCGCGTCGATGTAAATAACGTAATATGGCGCAAGCAAATTGCGGATGTGTGCGACGCATCGCAGCCACCACATCGCGTCGTAAGACTCTTTGCGACGCCCCGTGCCTGGGCATCTCCGTCAAGACAATCATTAGTCCCGCGCCACCCTGAATCACTTTGGAATCGTACTCGAGGTTGATTATAGAATAGGGTTCGGTCAAAGAGAATTTCTTGAGTTCCTCGCCCACCGAGAGTCGCAAAATCGTAAGGCGACACGATCATCTGACTGGATAGACGAAGAATTGAGGAGAAATCCATGGCGATCCTGGTAACAGGAGGCGCAGGGTACATCGGTAGCGTGACGGTGGACTACTTGCTCTCGCGGGGAGAGAAGGTTGTCGTGCTAGACAATCTGGTGCGAGGCCACCGCCAAGCGCTGGATGCGGAAGTTCCTTTTTACCAGGGTGACGTGGGCGACCAGTCGCTTCTTGCCCAAATCGCACGAGAGCATGAACTCGAATCATGCATTCACTTCGCCGCCCTCGCGTATGTGGGCGAATCGGTCAAAGATCCCAAGTTGTATTTTGAAAACAACGTGCAAAAGGGGATTGCGCTAATCGGCTCTCTTCTGCAAACCGGAGTACGTCGTTTCGTATTTTCTTCAACCTGCGCTACCTATGGCGAGCCTGAAACGCTGCCCATCAAAGAAGACTCCCGGCAGTGGCCAACGAGTCCCTACGGATGGTCCAAACTATTTCTGGAACGTTTGCTCACTTCATATGACGATGCTTACGGTCTGAAATTCGTGGCTCTCCGCTACTTTAACGCCGCGGGTGCGACGCACAGGAACGGAGAAGACCACGAACCGGAAACGCACTTGATTGCCAACGCGTTACAGGTCGCCTCCGGAAAGCGGAACGAACTATCCGTCTTCGGCAATACTTATCCGACGCCCGATGGCACCGCGGTTCGCGATTACATCCATGTAAGCGACCTTGCGGAAGCACACGCACTCGCCGTGGAATACCTACGGCGGGGCGGACGATCGGAATTCCTTAATTTGGGAAGCGGTCAGGGATACTCAGTTATGGAAGTAATTGAGTGCTGCGCGGCAGGTAACGGGGAAGCCGATTCGGCTTCGGATTGAGCCTCCCGCGCGCTGGCGATTCTTCCCGCCTGATAGCCGAAACGACGAGAGCGCAAAGTCTCCTGGGGTGGGTTCCCCGGAAGTCGGATCTGCTCACGATCGTTCAGTCGGCCTGGGAGTGGCACTTGCGGCACCCGAAAGGTTACGCAACCAGATAATCTCTAGTTTTCTCTCAGTCAGCGAGATAGCTGTCTTCTCGTTACGTCAATCGCCTACTTACCATTGGCACTTTTCAGGCGCTGGGTGTGGTCGGCGATGATCTGGCGGAAGATTTCGTCAAGGCCGATGGTGATGTTCCAGTTGGGATAGTGAGACTTGAATTTTGCAAGGTCCGAGATGTAGCAGATGTGATCGCCCTTGCGGTTTTCCTCAACATACTTCCAGTTCAGTTTCTTCCCTGTCATTTGCTCGATTTTGCGTATGGCTTCAAGCATCGAAACGCTGTTTTCGCGGCCGCCACCGAGATTGTAGACCTCGCCACAACGTGGGTTGGCGGCAAACTCCTCAATAGCACTGACCACGTCGTGGCTGTGGATATTGTCGCGGACCTGCTTGCCTTTGTAGCCGAAGACGGAATAGGTGCCACCGGAAATCGCCACCTTCACCAGATACGAGAGGAAGCCGTGAAGCTCCACGCCGGAATGTGACGGCCCTGTGAGGCATCCGCCACGGAAAATGCAAACCTTCATCCCAAAGTAGCGGCCGTACTCCTGAGCCATCAGGTCGGCTGACGCCTTGGAAGCACCGAAGAGCGAATGGAGTGTCTGATCGATCCGGCAATTTTCTTTGATGCCGTTGTAGTCTTCTGGCCGGGCGTATTCCCAGCGGGACTCGAGCTCCTTGAGAGGAAGTTCGTTCGGAGCGTCGCCATAGACCTTGTTGGTGCTAAGAAGGATGAAGACCGCTTCGGGGCAATGGAGGCGCGTGGCTTCCAGCAGATTGACCGTGCCGAGCGCGTTGACTTCAAAGTCGAGAATCGGGATATCGCGCGCCTTGTCGTGAGAAGGTTGCGCGGCGCAGTGAACGATCAGATCGAACCGCTGCGAACGGAAGAGAGTTTCGAGAGCGTTGCGGTCGCGGATATCTAGATTGTGATGAGTGAAGTTCTTGGTGATGCGACGCAGACGGTCGAGATTCCAGCCGGTGTCGCCGGGATCACCGAAAAAGACCCGGCGCATATTATTGTCTATGCCGTGGACCTGATGGCCCTGGCGGTCGAAGTGTTCCACGGCTTCCGAACCGATCAACCCACTGGATCCGGTAACAAGAATCGTTTGTGTCTTCATCTGATGAAATCGACCATCCTTTCAGAAAGTGTAAGCTATGCCGCCTTTCAATTATCCTTCACTTTGGGGGGATTTGTCTTGGCGGCAAGCCGGGTTAGCGTGAATAGTGAAAAAAAAGAATCAGAAAGCGAATTATCCAGCTAGGGAGCGAAGCAAGGCCAGTGCCTAGCGGAAGTTTAAAACTTCTTCGAGCCTTTGACCAAGGATCTCAGTTGAGTGAGACCGTGCCACTTCCATCCTTTGACCGCGCTTGGGGCTCGTCGGGGGTTCTTCCAAGGCATTACGGATAGCGTCGCCAAACTCTGTCGGTGTTTCTCCAAAATAAATCAAATCCGAATACTCCCACAATGGAATCACGGGAGTCGAGACAACGGGAATTCCTGCAAGAAAGTAATCGAGAAGTTTCAATGGAGAGCAGTGGAGATTCTTATCGACGAAGCAGTCGTAAGGCATGACGCCCACATCGAACGAAGCGACGTATGGCGATTAACATTGCGGGCTCCATCCAACCCATATCATGCGCATTGTCTACACGTAAGGCGCCGGCACCGCCGAAGCAAACGAATTGCCAATCCGGATTGGCCATCAGCACTTCATGAAGCACCGGCAAATTTACCCGTCCAAACAGGGGCCCGAGGTATCCCAGGCGCGGTCGCAATACTCTCGCTAATGCCGGGGGTTCACTCCAAGAACCGTTCTGCTGCGTTACGGCGGGAGGCAGATGAATTGATTGGGGGATAGAGTACACTTTCTCCCCAAATCTAGCTCTCAGCTTATGGAATACGCCCTTAGGTATCACTATGGTGCGGTCTGAGAGTGCAATCAACTCATACTGATATGGTTCCGGATAATCCATGCACACATGAATCAGCGGTAGTCCGTTCGCCTTCATCTCCTTGCAAAGTGACGCCATATGTTCTATATGAGAATAAATGAAGAGCGGCTCACTTAATCGGAGCTCATTGGCCTGTTGAAGAATCTGTTTGCCAACCATCGTCCACTGCAGATTCCTTGTGAGCGCGAAGTCGCTCAACTTGGCTCCTCCGTACACAGGACCAAAGCCGTACAATCCTTTCGTGATCTCACTAGTGGGCCGCCCCTTGCGCCTGAAACGAGAGACAGGAATCTCGCAGTAAAGAACTCGGGCTCCCCGGAGGGCCAGTGCCAGTGCGATACGCTCAGGAACATTGAAGGTGTCCCACGACCAAGTCGACAATACAATCGCATCACGCATGGCTGTGGTCCATTCTTGCGGTGGCATTCACATAATTCTCCCGAGCGTAGCGTCAATCCGTCCGTTGACGCGGCTTAGCCAAGCAAAACGCCTCCCGGCCGCGAATCTCAAGGATGTTTGGGACATACCCGAATTCCGCAAACAAGTCCAGAACCTGTTGGCTCTCCACTGATCCCCACGCGTGAATCTCCACAAGTAGAATTGGTTGGCCCTGTGCGATAGTGTTGCGAGCTCCGTTTAGGACTGAGGCCTCGGCTCCCTCCACATCCATCTTGATTAGATCGGGGAGGCGCTTCAGTCCAACAAAGTAATCGTCTAATCGTATGGAAGGAACGACCGTCGCACGCCTGTCTCCTTCCAAACGGTAGCCAACCATCGAGGCTGTTTTACTGAATCTCTCAGACGGCCCAGTAAATAATCGGACCGATCCGGACTCATGGCTGAGTGCGGCGCGAACGGCTTTTGTATTACAAATATGATTCAGTTCAATATTTCTGCATAAGATCTCGTAGGTATCAGGCATTGGTTCAAAAGCGAAGATTTGGCCCTCCTCACCTACGAGACGCGACATGAGAATCGAGAAGTAACCAAGATTGGCACCAACATCAACGCAAACTGAACCTTGCCTTAGATTTTCTATTAGCTTCTGAGCGCAGTTTGACTCATAGGTTCCAAAAATAAAGTCGGAGTAGGCTGCTGGATCAAGCCACATCCGGAACCTGTTCCCTGCCGGGCCTGCTGGTGCCAAGGCAAATTCTGTCCCATAAGTCCGAAAAAGCCACCAAAGAGCGGGACGACGAAATCGCTCAAACACGAATCGCAGCAGAGGATTCGGAAGAGAGGCGAGAAAATTTGCAAAATGGTCTCTGAGCCCTTTCCTCGGTGTATCAGGGTCCTCATGTCGCCTCATGGATTCGTCACTCCTATGATTTTCTCGGTGATGGCGCACTCAGACAAAGACATTCATCCAACTCAAGCAACGGCGGCGGAACACCCCGAGGATCTGCGGGTAGTCGTGGAAAGCGAATCTGGAGAAACAGTCGAACGATAACCCGGGAGGTCATATTCGTTCTCACCAATGGAATCTCTGACAGCTCTAAGTCTTGTTTGCAAGGAACTCTCGCCTCAGTCTGAGCCGATGACGAATTGGTCGAGTAACTTCAGGAAAGAAAACCAAATCCAGTAGAAGCTATGAGTGACTCGAGACTTGATAGGGCCAAGCCATGCCAATCGATTAGCCCTTAGGTGCCCTCGCAAAAGCCTGTCCGTCGCAGCATCGACTGTGTAGTAATGCCATGCTGTGTCGTCTCCAAGACTCCAGTTGTAACTCGCCTCCGCGTGGCCGTGTAAGGACGCGGTTCCCTGTCTCAAGTAAGCGTAGTCGTGGTTTTGATGCACCGCCACAACCATCCGGCTCGCATCTATCAATCGCACTTTACTCTTGCGGGCAAACCAAATGAGCCAAGGATCCCAACCATTACGACCGATTAAGAAAGGTGGCATTTTCCCGTAATAGAGATCGCGGGAGAAGCAGAAATAGTCGATCCAGTTCGGCCCATTCTGTTTGCCGCTGTGAAGGGCAAGGGATCGCAATCGATGGTCCCAGTCAGCTTGCCCAAAGTCCCATGGCTCCGTAATATTCGTGTCCCAGCGCCGCCCGATCATAAGGAACTCACTGTAGGTTCTGGAGGTCAACTCAAGTGCTGCGCGGAAGTCTGAAGCAAGCATGATGTCGCAGTTCGCATAACAGAGAATGTTATGGCGGGAGATTTCGTTGGCACGGTCGAAAATATAGCTGAGGTACTTGGTGCCATTTTCATTGCGGCGGACTTTGGGTTCATGCCGAATGCCTAGATCCCGACAAGTCTCGGCGGCGCCATCCTCATCTCCAAAGAGGATCACCTCCACGTCCGGGTGCAGCAGCGTCCAACTCTTGAGGGCGTTCCGCTGGATGATGGCGCTGTGGCCATGAAATGGCTTGGGGGTTGAGAAAACGGTCAGCATTTCAGTTGCTCTTTCCCAGCTATGCCAGGGCGTTTCTGCTCGGCCGCAACGATTTCCAGAAGATTCCCATTTAGGCTATAAGTCAATTCCAGAAATGTCAAAAGCTCGTATAGACGAGTGCCGTGAATCATAAATGCACGTTGTGCCCACAAGCCTAACCAATCGCTTGATGCGCCATGTCTGCATTCCTTCTTGTCGCAAACGGAGTACAAAAAGAAGCAAGAAGTTACCGCCGCATCACCCAACCCTCTGATCCGCTCTGTATGAAGGGAGCCCAGTCGGGCCCCGGCAGCTCGTAGAGACCTCGGATGATCGTCCGGTTCCATAACCCCCTCACCTTCGGGATTCGTATCACCCCCTGACTAACTAGCCGAAAAAACCTGACAGCGGCTCCCCGAGGGGTCGAACGGAGCTCGCGCTCGATAATCTCATTGCATCTCCGGTCATAAGCCTCCCTGCCCGCAATACTGATAGCGTCGGGATGAAAGCGGTATCCCGCGATCAGGCAGTCAATCGAATAGAGTCGGGCGTGACGGAAAAAGCGTACCCAAAGCTCGAAATCTCCCACATCCCTGTAAGATGAATCGACCCGGCCCCCAGCGCGCTCCCAGAGACTTTTTCTCCAAAAGGTAGACTCCTGCTGGATGTACTGGTTCGCGCCTGCTAAAAAGCGGTAACGCGACCAACGCTTCAGCTTGTCTATATGCGTGGTCATTCCGAGAGTATTGAAGCCCGTCGGTCTGCCGGTGACCCACTCGATTTCCGGAAAGGTGGCAAAGACACTGCCCACCACCGCAAGACCTCCTGTGTGGAGCTTGTCGCTGCAATTCAGCCAACCCATCACCTCCCCGGTGGATTGCGCAAACCCAGTGTTTAACGCCGCGTAGAGTCCCTGATTTGTTTGGTTAATCGACGCCGTCAGATAACGTTCGTAATCCCGGACAATTTCCGCAGTGCGATCCGTGGAACCGTCATTCACAATGATGTATTCGAGATTTGGATATCCCTGATAAACCAGGGAACGAATGGTGTCTTCGAGGTAGGCCTCACCATTGTAGACGGCAGTCACCAGCGTGATGCGGGGCCACCGTGCCGGTTCCCCGTTTGCTTTCAAGGAGGTGGAGGATCCGTCAGGCTGTTTCCCTACTGCGGGTTTGTTCAATTATCCTCTCCTCCCGCCCAATTTTCCGCTTGCAGTAGTTCAGCCGCCATTCGTCGAGGTGGCAGCGAATAGAGCGTAATATCACATCAGAGGCGGTCTGCCAAAACGCATTACGGCGTGACTGAGGCACAATACTCAGCCTGCTGGCCCTTGGAGAGGATCTCGCAAGTCCACCGGTGGTGCTTGGCTCCCCATCGGCAGAAACGCAACGGCATGCGTATCCGTAGAACTACTCTTACTTTAAGAGAAAAGGTTCCCAAAATTCCCGATCATATTTGGACCAAGCATGGCAGCCAAAGGGCAACTGTCCGGAATTTAACTTAAAACAATAGCGCGGCGCCACTTCAAAAGAAAACTTCAGAGCTTCCTCTGGCACGGGAATACAAAAATTCGCCATGACCTTGGATGCATCAAATGCCCAGAACAAATCCTCATGGGACTTCGTTTCGGCGAGTTGTCGCACATGCCAGCTAACATTGTTATGATACCCACATCGGTGAAGAAAGGTTTTTGCCGCGACGATCTTTCGCTTGAGTTGTGGTGCGAAGTCCAGATGCTCGTAGAGAAGCTTTGAACGCCGTCCGGTCTTGCGTCCGCGCTCCTTCGGATCCTCCAGAAGCTGTTTGGAGGTCAAGACGGCCAGAGCGCTTGTAACTCGACGGAGCGATAGTCCGCCGTTACCCACTCCTGAGAACCCCTGGGTGGGATCATCAAGATTCTTCAGCCACGGCGCGCCGACGTAATCCCAGCCCTTCCGACACCACTCCTCCAGGTTGCTCGCGAACACCAGACAATCCAATTGGTAAATCAAAATGTATTCGTGCTCCGCGAACGCCCGGTAGAACTCCTCCGTCAGAAGCAAGCGATTGTAAGCGTAACGGCCGGTAAAGTAGCGATGTTGGAAATGGCTTCAGCTGGAAGTCTGAAAGCTCCTCTGGCAGGTTCTGCAACCCGATGACGTAGCGGTCGAAGCGCCCCAGGTGCGTTCGCAAATGCCGCAGAGAAATCTCCTCGTCTACGGAGAGCGGTAGCCTCACCACAGGAACCACCACCGCCACTTGCCTGGCAAGGGGGCCGTTTTCGTTGTTATTCTTCACTGATTATGCCGTGCGTAGCTGGAGCGGCATGGCCGCACGATTTCTCGCGCTGCACATATTCCACGCTCTGCAAAGTAGGGGTTCCCAGAACTCTTCGCGTTGCCTCCAGGTACTGGCGGCCCCATTTCTGGCATGGCTCGAGGTGGTTCCCTTCTCCCCATTCATTCCATGCGTTGATAAAAACCAAGGAATCCGCCGAGATTTCTGAACTGTCGCCGGGCTTGATACGATTGACTACTCCACTCAGCCATTGTTCATAGAGCTCCGGCGTCGAATTCGTTAAAATGTATGCGTCGTGCTTTCTCCTTGGACTGCTGTCCCAACCGGGGCACACGCACGGTACGCGGGGATATTCCGGAGTGGGAGCCGCTAGGGCATTTTCGACCAATACTTTATACTCGAACACTTTGTTGTCTCGGATGCCTGGCTCATGTGTCCCTAACCGCCTAGCATGCCACCATTTCCTCCGAAAGATTCGCCCGTCAGCCATTAGTTCCCAACGCGGCTGAAAATCCACAGAGCAATCGAATCCGATGCTCCGTGGATCACCACGCCAGTTGCCGAAGCTTTCCACACGGGCCAGAAACAAGCCCTTCAGACCTGCCCGCTCGGCTTCACGCCTCCACAACTCGGTAGTCCGCTCCGGCTCAGGGAGTCCGGATGCCCGATAGATCAGGAAAAGTGGCCGATCCTTAATCCGTATGTACCGGCGGTCCCGGAACACGGGCATCAGGCTCCTAATGTGAGCCAAATCATCGTCCCGTCCATATTTCTGCTCTAAAAGTATTTCCGATTCCAGCCCATCCCACCGGCGCGTCCAGTTCTCATTGGCCCAGCATAAGCAGAACGGAAAATCTGGCTCCCCGCGCTTACAGATTTCATTGACTGGACGTTCTAGAATTCGGCGGCCATTGAACCAATAATGGTAGTAACAAAAACCATAAATCCCATAGCTCGCCGCCAACTGCGCCTGGGCCGCCCGAGCCTCCGGAAGCCGCAAGTCATAAAAACCAAGGTCAGCTGGCAAGTGGGGTTGATAATGGCCTGAGAATCGAGGCTTGGCTTTGACAACGTTGGTCCACTCAGTGAAGCCCTTCTCCCACCACTCATCGTTCTCCGCGATTGGATGGAATTGTGGAAGGTGGAACGCGACGGCTCGAACGATGGGATCGCTTGGCTGCGCGACTGCCCGCTGTCCATTATTCGCGCTCTGAAAAATGTCTGAAGCTCGAGCATTCATATCCATAGGATCGCGGCTTTCATCGAAGTGCGCGACGCTGCAGATGCGCACCCAATACTAACGGCTGCCATATTCCAAACGACGGTTCTCAGGAGTTCCCAGGGCTTTTCGCGCTGCCTCCAAGTACCCTCGACCCCATTTCTGGCAAGGCTCCAAGTGATTCCCCTCAGCCCATTCGTTCCACGCGTTGATAAACAGCATAGGTTCGCCATCACAGTTGGCCTTGAGTCTCGAGACTGCCGTTTCCAGAGCGCGGCCGAATGCCTGCGGGGAGCTATTAACGATGATCACACCATTCTTGCCCCTCCGCGGTGTATTGTCCCAGCGTACAAAAACGCAGGGGACGGTCGGAAACGGCCGGGTATAGGACAACATTCTATCGCGCGCCTCAGCATAGTCGTACACCTTAAGCTTGCCGCTGGTCACTCCGAGGCGGAGATTACGCCGAAGCTTTTGCAGGCTGAAGTTATCTTCGAATGCTCCAGGAAGAACTCCAAGCTGGGGCTCAAACTCGAGCGTAGTATCGAAGCCGTCGCTCCGAAAATCCCAGCCTAGGCGATGTGCGTCGACTCCGATGAGATATGGATCCTTATCGCCGCTCTTTGTGCAAACATCACGGAGTTTGTCGGTTAAGCGTTTCGGCTCTGGTAAATTCCCGGGTCGATAGATGAGGAATATGGCCCGCCCTTTCGTCCTCAGATATCTGCGATCGGCAAACGTCTTCGCCAGCCAGTGGCAATGGTCCAAGTCGTCGCGTGGATCGTAGGTTTGAGGGATCAACACGTCTCGCTCTTCCCCTAACCAGCCCCGCGTCCAACTCTCGTTCGCCCAGCACAGACAGAATGGAAAATCAGGCTGGCTGGACCTCAAGATTTCATCGATCGGTCGTCCGAGCAGCCGTCGGCCCTTGAACCAGTAGTGGTAATAGCAGAATCCCGAAATACCATGGGCCTTTGCCAGCTCGGCCTGCGCCTCCCGCGATTCAGACAGCCGCAAATCATAAAACCCTAACTCGCCGGGAAAATGTGGTTGATAGTGACCCTGGAACAGTGGCTTGGCTCTTACTACGTTGGTCCATTCGGTAAAACCCTTCCCCCACCATTCATCGTTCTCCGCGATTGGATGGAATTGAGGTAGGTGAAAGGCAATGGCCAGCACGCCTTGAAAGCCTTCTGACGCGGGAGGGCTCATGATATCTCGGCCCCAACTCGGTGACGGCCAGGCTCGGCCACGAAATCGGCCACCGAAGCCTTGCGGCTAATTAGAACGTCCAGAAACTCTCCTTTTAGCCCGAATCTCGGGTCGTAGAAGTTGTAAATCGCGGTGGTCATCCGCGAAGATCGAAACACAAAGTCGCACAGCTCATCACCCCATTCCGTAACAACTAGCGAACCCGCCGTGTCGATTGGATTGACATGATAGTCCGGTTTCATCAGATGCGTGATACCCTCGTTTCCATTAGGTACTGCTCGTACGACTGTCTTTTTCCCTCGATAGTAAGGCACAGTGTATACGTGTGCGCCTCCGGGCTTTAAGGTGCGCGCAATCTCGGCAAACGCTTTCGCTGGTCGCAAGACATGTTCAAAGACATCCTGTGTGATGATAAGGTCGAACGACTCATCCGGGAATGTGAGAGCCTCCAGATTCTCGCTCCGCTGCCCATCTTTCAATTGACCTCTCGATACCTCAGGAAAGAACTGACTGGGGACATAATGTTTACACTCTCGCTTAATCTTGTCCGAAGATGGCCCCCCCGGCGAAGATTCATGTATCTGCAGTTCCCTCCATCCGGGGAAATGATCATTTAGAACTTTGACCAGCGCACGGTTACGAGGGATTGATCCGCATCGCGAGCACAAGTACTGATCCCTAAGCCATGGTCCCGTTTCATTAAACCACACGCCGCAATCGCAGATCGTGCAATACCCTCTGTTTAATCTTCCTCTGGCTAATTGCGTCACGAGGAAGACTTGACGTTTGACGCGACCACGCATGCCCCTGATCAGCCTTTTAGGACCTTGGTACATTCCCGTAAATCCTTCTCCACCATTCATCGTTCTCCGGGATCGGATGGAATTGGGGCTGGTTCATGGCATCTCTGGTGTCAATATGTCTCGACACCTAATCCGTGGCGGTAAGCGCATGGGCATTCGTTAGGATTCCTGCCAAGGTTTGGCGATTCTCGGCGGTCCTGATCGACTGAATCTACGAAGGCAAGCGCGGCGTTCTTTGCTTTCATCATCTCACCGTGTCAGGTTCCCGCGATTATCCGCTCGATGATATCCCTGATGTGCGGTGCGGCCCGGCTGATGTCGTGACGCTGCACGACCTTGCGCCGCGCGGCCGCTCCCATTGTAAGACGGCAGTCCCCCGAATCGATCAAGGAGACTACGCGGTTAGCCATTGCCATCATGTCAAGGTATGGCACAACAAAGCCGCAGTCCTCCTCGACGAACTCCGGCGCCCCACCCGTACTCGCGAAACAGACTATCGGTTTCTCCAGCGCGGCCGCTTCTAGGCATACCAGCGGATAGGGATCCTCCCGAGAGGTTAGCGCGAATACATCAGCCGCAGCCAGGTAGTCAGAGGGTTTCGGTGACGCACTGATGAAGCGCATCTTTTCCGTCAGTCCGCAGTTCCGAACGTCGTGTTCGAAGTCAAAGGTCGAACCTCCTATCCAGGCGAAGTATACGAGATCACGCTGTTGGCAGACCGTTCGCGCCAGATGTATGAACAGATCGGTACCTTTGCGCCAACCCGGAGTTCCGATCCCCATCACAAGCAGGGCGTTATTGGGTATTCTCAGTTCTTCGAAGACCTGCTGGCGGGTTCGTCCCCCCCGAATCTGGTCGACTAGAATGGATTCATACACGGTTTCGACCCGCTCCGCTGCCACCCCATGCTCGCCTACCAAGTTGTTACGGACGGCGTCTGAGCACGCTATGAAGCGTCGAGTCTGGCCAAGGAGGCGCGCCAGCGCTGGCCCAGCATACATCTGGAAGTAGGACTCCAACTCATGCACGTGGGTCAACACTGGAACCTCAGGCGCAAGAATTTCGATGGTTCGGGCGCTCGCAATCGAGTTTGCATAAACCAGAGCGGGGGAACAACGGGCGGCAAAATCTTTCGTGTCTGCGGCCTCGGCGCGACGCGCCCACCCTCCAAGCCGGGCCTTGTTAAGAAGCTGGGTCCACAAGGTTGCGGGACCCCAGCGGCTCCAATCGAGCGACCAGGTAGGCGCCAGTTCCTCAAAGTTAGCAACCAATTCGCCGCCACCTCCTAGCAAAACCGAGAATGGGCGATTGCCATTCCTCTTGAACCAGCGAAGGAAGTGGAGCAGCGCGATCGGCGCTCCAGTGCGCGTCGCGTCGTGACTTACGAATAAAATACCGTGCGCGGCCATTTAAGCGTTCAGCCGCACTGGGACTTTTCGAGGACGACCACGATTATCTTAATCTCCTGTGCGGGAGTGCATCCATTCCTTTGTGCATGGCTTCATCGGCCGAGCCGTCGTCGACGACAATTGACTCAATATCGTCCTCCTCCAAGGCGGTCGTGCTGCAGACGGCCTCCGGCATAAATTCGCCATTTATTGAGGCCGGGGATTACGACGGATACCTTGCAGGGCTTTGTCATTGATTTAGTTCAAGCAACCGGCGATGTATAACCTTGCAACTTGAAAAGTGCGTTTTATCGTTTGTCCATACCGATCCCTTGCGTTTGCAGAAACACATGGACGTTGTCGGGACCCGCTAGCTTTTCGGGACCTCGTTCAAAAGGGTTCGCTTCCTCTGGTTTAGATTATCCTGTAATTGCCATATCGTCGCAATGGTCGCCATTCACCAAATCCCTGGGCTGCCACCCCACCCCGTCCCCTACCGGTATCAACTTCTAGTGCCGAAAGCTATGGAACAAATCACTTTGGTAGAGGGGTACATAGGCGATGCACGCGCTACCGGCAACCTAACATGGGAGCCCGCGTGGACGCAGCTGGCGCGGGAAGTGGGCAAACTCAAGTCCGAGATTGCCAACCGATATGTGCGAGAGATTGAGGGGCTGGCGCTGGAAAAACAGCCGGAATCTTCCCGCGCCCGCATGATCGAAGATTCCCGAGTTCCGGCGAAGGAACAGCGGCGATGAGGACGCCAGATCGAACGCAAGCGGCTTTGAAGCGGGGCGTTGATGAGTTGCAGAATCGGCTGGAATGCATCCTCCGCGACTGTCCCCGCGCTCTTAAGTTTGCGCGGGAGCGATATGTCAAATTCACTCTCACGCTCTATCGAGCAATTGAGAGGGCAAACCCATGACATTGGAAGGTCTGCTCTCCAAACTGGGCAAAGTCCGGCGTGAGGGGAACGAGTGGAAGGCGATCTGCCCGATTCGCTAGGGATTTGAAAAACGGGGCCGACCGGCAGGGGCGGGAAACCCCCGCCCCCATGACCGCCCTTCGCGGCAAGACACCTTAGGCACCGATGCCAATCCGACATTCCAAGCTTGCAAAAAAAATGGAAGTGAACGTGCGGCGCTCATTTCACTGCTCACTGTAGGTTTTGCCCCGCTTCCAAGGCAGCAATTGCGTATGTTGTGACGGGCAACAGCATAGTTTGGCGCGCATGTGGGGGCGTCCTACATGGCTCGCAGCAGATTCGACGCTTTTAAAAAAGGCGTTTGACACTGGACCAGCAATATTCCCATCAATACGGCGCGCCGTTCAGGAAGGGCTTCCACAAGCCGCAACTGGACGGTTTGCGTTCCATTGCCGTAAGTGCTGTTTTGGTCCATGATTACTATCTTAACGACTGGTCTTCGGACGCACCTGGGGGGAAGCTGTCATGCACGAAGAATTGTGCTGCGAACGTAGAGGCCGCAGTGAAAGATTGAAAATCGGAACTACGTCCAGAGGAATAAACGAACGATGAACGAAGCTGAAATTCGCAAAAGAAAAGCGGCAATCGAAGCACAGTTCGGACCTTGGACCGGCGACAATATCCCTCTCGGGTACGGTATCAACACTTTACCGCAACACGTCGTTCCACACTTCCTTCTCCGCAGAGTTCGTTCAAACAATAGCTGATCTGTCCGTGAAACCTTGGGATCAGTTGCGTATTCTAGACCTTGGCAGTTTGGAAGGGACTAACGCGCTGGAATTTGCCTCGCAAGGTGCTGAGGTTGTGGCTATCGAAGGTCGTGAATCGGGCAATGCGCATGCGCGGTTCGCCGCCGAGGTGCTTGGGCTATCAAACGTATCATTCATCACTGACGATGTTCGAAATCTTAGCCAAGCGAAATACGGCCGATTTGATGTGGTGTTCTGCTCAGGGGTCCTGTATCACCTTCCTGGACTCGACGCTTGCCGGTTCCTCTCTTCGGTTGCTCAGGTTTGCAAACGGCTCACGATCATCGATACACATGTCGGATTGAGGGATGACGCCTCGATTAGTTGGGAAGGACATAGCTATCAGGGATTTATTTTTAAGGAGCACTCCCCGGACGATACGGCAGCTGTCAAAGCTAGTCGCACATGGTCCTCTGTCGATAACGATACAAGTTTCTGGTTCACGAAACCTTCTCTGCTAAATCTGCTTCGGGACGTGGGGTTCACCTGTGCTTTTGAGGTTCTTAGGCCTCAAGGTTTCCGCACCTATTCTGATCGGCTCACGCTTCGCAGCAACAATTGGGGAGCGCCAACCGTCTTACATGTCTCCAGAGCTGGCGCAAACTCCAGAACCTGATTTGCCGGAACATTCCACTCTTCTCCCCTATCCAGACCAGTGCCCCCGACGAATATCTTTTCGAGTAAAACATCGAATTGCTCAGGCACTTCGCAGACTAAATCTGATCCGAAGATGACTCGCCCGCAGAAAGGGGCTGGGGGAACCCATGTCTGAGCCGCGCTTGAGTTGTCGATGACACTGACAAAACTTAGCCGTAGCGGCATACGGACTAATGAATAGAATGAGATTTTTCCTCTTAGCTAGTTTCTGTCTCTGAAAGCCAAAAAAGCGCATAAAACCGGGGGGTTATGCGTTTTTTGGTTACCTACATTCTGCACTTTGACCGGGCAGTTTTTTTGCAGCTGGAGCCTCCTCACAACTCCTTCCAGGGTGCGTTCTCCAAGGCCTCTTCCACGAGCTGGTCGAGTTGGCCCTGGAGGGCGCGATAGTTTTTGATCCTGCGCTCGCATTCTTCGGCCGCCTCCTTACTGATGGTCTTGGTGGTCCGCTTTCCCTTTAAGAAGCCGGTCCAACGATAGTAGGTGCCGTGGAGTTTCGGCGGGCTGGCCTTGCAGGCGCAGTGGGGCTTTCCGCACTGGCTGTTGGCCGTGGAAACCGAGCCCGGCAGAATCGGCCCCTTGGCCACGATGGTGATTTTAGTTGTCCTGGCTAGTTTTTTACTTGACATCCTAATACCTTTATACATTAGGATAGACTTCCCTGCAAGCACCAATAAGGAGCACGTAACAGTGCCAAGAACTGCCAAGTCCCAGATCAGTTTCGCCGATTGGGAGTTGCTCCAGCAAGGCCTCACCCTGGAGCCGCTGCTGCAGGCCATCTCCGATTTTCTGGACGACCAAAAAGAGATGATCGGAGCAGTACGACGCGATCTGCAACGAGGTTTGAAAAAGCCCGGGACGGGTCGCAACGGGTTAACTCCGCCACAGGTTCTGCGCGCCTTCATATTGATGCGCGTCAAGAACTGGCATTATCGCGAACTGCGGGAACACATCGCCGACGGATACACGCTGCGCCAGTTCACGACTTTCTACTGCCAGGCAGTGCCGAAGCATCACGCCTTCCACCGAGCCTTTATTCGACTGACTCCGAAGACGCTGAAAGCTGTCAATGAGCTGGTGGTGCAGGCAGCGGTGAAGTTGGGTCTGGAAGATGGCAACCGACTCAGGGTGGATACAACTGTCGTACAGAGCGACATTCATCATCCGACGGATAACACCTTGTTGTGGGACGTCGTACGCGTGGTCACGCGCTTGGTCGGCCGCCTGCGGAAAGCGGTTCCGCAACGTATTCAGGGGTTTTCTAATCACACGCGGGTAGCGCGGCGCCGGATGCAAGAAATCCAACGGATGACGGTCAAGGAACGGCAGGAACGACAAACCAAGAAATATCGCGAACTCATTGGCGTGACCGAAGAAGTGGTGAACCGTGCACGAAAGGTAGTGGAGCAGACCAGCAAAGCACGCGGCAAGGATCTGGTCGCGGAAATGGCCATCTGCGAACTCCGCAAGGAGATCAACCACTACTGCAAACTGGGAGACCGGGTGATCAACCAGGCGCGCCGTCGGGTGCTCGAAGGAGAGCAAGTTCCCAACGCGGAAAAGATCTATTCCATCTTTGAACCCCACACCGATCTCATCAAGCGCGGCAAGGTGCAAACGCCAGTGGAGTTCGGCCACAAGGTTTTTCTCGCCGAGAGTGCCCAAGGGCTGATCACGCAATATGAAGTGCTCGAGGGAAACCCGAACGACGAGCAACACGTGGAACCTTCCCTCCAACGCCACAAGGAGAGCTTCGGGCACGCCCCACAACTGTATGGTTCGGATCGGGGCTTCTTCAGTGAGCAGAATGTGAAATCGTGCAAGCAAGATGGTGTCAAAGTGGTGTGCATTCCGCAGTGCGGCGGGAAGAAGACGGCCAAGCGCGAAGCGTACGAGAAGAGTTCCGATTTTAAGAAAGGACAGCGCTTTCGCGCCGGCATCGAGGGGCGCATCTCTGTGCTGTTCCGCGGTCGGGGCATGAAGCGTTGTCTTGCCGAGGGGCTCGAGCGCTTTGAGTTATGGGTAGGTGCAGCCGTGCTCGCCAACAACTTGATGAGAATTGCTGCCTTGCTGTCCAAACGAACGCGTCGCAAACGCAAAGCAGCGTAACCCAATCGTTCCGCTTCTTCTTTCTTCCTGCCGAGTGACGCAACGTTAGTGTTTTCCTTAACCGCAGTCTTCCGCTCGCTGCCGCAATCCACGGCCTGCAATCCTCTGTCGCAGGTCGTCGGAAGCCAACCGGACGCCGCTAAGTCCTTGAAAATTCAGTTGCAGGTTTTGAAAATTGCCGTTTCGCCACGGAAACTAGCTAGACCTATGGATCGATGCGCTGCCACAGTTTGGACAGGGCCCCCGGATGATTTCTTTCTCGAATGCGCTTCATGATGCAACCTTCCGGGCGGATCTGCGTTTAGTTCACCGGCGTTGTGAGGGCGGCTGGGGTTCAAGCAAGCGAGCGCCGGTTAACCGTAACCGGGAGAATCAATCCTACTCTCCTACTCTTGAGACATGACCAATTTCAATAGCGGGTATCCGGCGCCTAAATCGATGAGGCATTCATACGTAGATGCCGATAGTAAGGCAGCGCGACACATACAGTGATCCAAAATGTTTTGGATCAATCAGCCGACTCTATGACCATCGCTGCCAGGTGGGAGGGGTGATCAACCCCAGCCTCGACTTTCCAAAGGAACTCTATTCCGAGAAAAAACTGTGCCCAATTCTGTCCATCCTTAACGAGGCAGCGGAAGTGTCGCGTTTGAGCGCTATTATAGAACAGTGCCAGATTACGTAATACCTGGCGAAATCAGGGGCAGAATCACCGTAAAACAGTGGAGATTTAAGCGTGTGCAGACCTTGACGCTTTTTTTGAAAACGCGCCCTCGACGGCCAGTTATTGATTGCCCCAGACAAGCAGCTAAGAAATTAGCTAAGTTAAGTTAGGAAAATTCCCACTGAGCGAGAGGCCGACCGATCCACTCTCAGCCGTAGATTCCCTTGTCGAGGTCACAAATGAGACGCACGAGGGAGATCATCTTGGACGTCAGCTCGGCCTCCTGCTTCGCGCTTTCGCGAGGCCGGGTGGAAGCGCCTCAAGTTCGCGTTGCACCTAAGTAACCTTTGAGCGCAGCGGCCAGACGCGTACATGCCCTTTTGACCGGCCTGCCCGCAATGATGGGACGAACCAGGACCGCACGTCCAACTAAGACCATCGCCTTACCCGGTCGACCCAGACGGTAGTGGATGCCCGCGGCTGTCAGCCACGCATTGGCGAGAACTGATCGTTCGACGCATCCGGAACTAGACAACTGCAAGAGCCCTTCAATGAATCGAAGGGCCGCCTCGGGTTCGTTCTGTCCTAGAACATTCACTGTCGGGGTCAAAAGCGAAAAAACCTCTTCGCAAAGCTTCCTCCGAACAGTGTCTGAAGGCGTCACTCTCTGAGAGATCCAGCGAATCACTTCTATATATTCGGCAGGACCTTTGCCGAGTCGCTGACTTTCTGCCCGAACACTCATGTCATGAAACCGGTAGTAATTAAGGGGCTCTCCTAAGTATGCAATCCTTCCCGTAAGAGCCATCGCTGCCCATAATTTCCAATCGCCGCAAAGGACCAAGCTCTCGTCTGCACCGCCCACTCGAACATACACTTCCCTCCGGAAAAGCACCGCACTCGCATTGGAGATTGTGTTGCGTCGGACAAGATAGTTCTGACATTCTTCGCGCCCGTCAGCCCAAAAATCCGCTGTCCACCGTTGCGGATCCAGATCCGCGTGGTAGGAATCCAAGAATCCGCTAATCTGACCGTCCGCTAAAATTCGCCATGATCGACAATAGGCAAGTACTGCATTTGGTTCGGCATCGAGTAATGGAACGAGCCTCTCCAGCAGACTGCGCATCGGCGTAGTCGTCCGATTCTGCGATCCATACGTACTCTCCGCTTGCCAGCCGAACACCCTTATTCCACTGCTTGAACGTACTACCGGAATTCTTCTCGTTGAACTCGATTCGCACTCTCGGATCTTTCGCGTACTCGCTGAGAACCGACCGGCTGTCATCCGTTGAGCAGTCATCCAACAGGATCACCTCGAAATCCTGGTAGGTCTGCCCCAACACGCTCTCAATCCGCTGCCGCAGATAGCGTGCGTGGTTGTAGTTCGGGACGATTACGCTAACGGTTGGCATGTTCGCTGCTCACACTCGCAGGGACTCCCGTGTCTCTGTTGAATCTCTGCTTCAGCCGAGACTTGAGCAATTTGCGCAGATTCTGGAAGGTCCACCTCAGGGATTGGCGCTCGCTCACCAGTGACAGCCAAGCCTGCCGATACAACAGGCCGTGTTTCCTGGCGACAAATTCTCGAACCTGGTCTTCGAACCCAGCCGTCCGAGTGATCATCGATTGTTCGGTCCGCCTATACTCGAAAAAGACTTCAGGTATATACGAGAATCGCCAGCCGTGCTCCAAGGCGCCGAGCCAGAAATCCCAGTCTTCCAATCCTTGAACAGGCATTGTGCCGTCGTATCCTCTATTCTGTTCCCAAACAGAACGACGGTAGAGCGCCGAGGCATGGATAAAGTTCCAGTACAGCAACCGTTCTGTATCAAACGGACCGACATGCCAGTGGTCGTGTACGGGTCCCGAAGCATTGCGCATCCCCGTAGACGACGCCAACTTGCGGATCCGAGTCCAGGATTCCAATTCCACGGTCTATCCAGCCGGATCGCAAGCGATCATCAGCATCCAGAGGAAAAAGATATTCTCCTTGAGAAGCGAGAATGCCAACGTTCCGCGCCGCGGCTAGACCTTTGTTCTCTTGCCGGATGACCTTTGTACCGTGCGCGCACAGCGTATCCATTTCTTTGCGCGTTCGTTCATCAGTGGAGCCGTCGTCCACGACGATTAGCTCAATATCGTCCCGCTCGATGTTGGTCACGCTGCCGACGGCCTCGGGCAGAAATTCGCCGTGGTTAAAACATGGGATTACGACGGAAACTTTGAACGACTCGACTGGGGCACGGCTCATGTTTGTTCTCGATGAATCCTAGCAACGGCCGTGGCAACGATGTACAGCGATTCTTCCCGGTGCCATCTCTGCTTGGGCCGCACAACATACGGATTTAGCAGACCATGCGGACTCTGTCCCACTTCCAGAATAACATCCACTGCAGATGTCCTCCGCTCGTCCGTCGGATCGCTGGCGGCCTCCGGGCAAATCCGCCTCTGAGCAGCCCGACGCAGACGCTGGAATCCACGTATGCGTCTCCACGGAGTATTCTCGCAAACGAGCGTGCGAGGACTCCACCAGGCCGCGGAGAATGGGCGCTGTGTGTAGAATCGAATGCCGTGGAATCGAGAGGTCAAGGCGGATACGAGCTCTTCCGGCGTCATTTCCGAACAATGGTATGGGTTTTTGTTGCCGCCCCGGTACTGATTCCAAATTGATTTGTTGGGCGTCGAGATGACCAATCTTCCTCCCGGGGCCAGAACGCGCACGCATTCATCCAGGAAACGGTTGGGGCTCGTCACATGCTCGATGGTCTCAAAGGAAATGACGACGTCAACGGACTTGTCCGGCAGGGGAATCCGCTCGGCGGTACCCGCCCTGGCATCAAGCCCGTACTTGTTGCGGGCGTGGAGGCAAACGGATTCGTCGATGTCCACGCCTGTCACCTGCGCAGCACCGGCCTTCTGAAGGGCTGCGGCGCCGTAGCCCTCGCCGCACGCAATGTCTAAGATGCGCTTTCCGCGCACGAAACGAGATGCAAATGCGTACCTGTAAACATGCTCCCAGAACGTAAATGTGTCGGCGCTCTCCGGCACCATGCGCTCGTCCGTAGGATCGAGGACTGGGGGCTTGCTCTCTTTCATGGCAGCTGTCTCATCAGGGCGTAGCGCGTACCGACAAAGGCCAATGCTGAAGGAAACTCCGCAGCCACAAGCCTGCATTCCTGAAATCCTGCGAGAATTAGATGCTTCCAAGCATCGCACCCATACTCGGTCTGCACCACCAGGTCGGAAGATCGCTGGTCTGGGTGACCGTGATAGCTGGAGGGAAGACCGGCCCGGCTGCGCGTCATTCTGTCAACTATTATGGGGATTGTGAATGCGCAATAACCTCCTGGCGCTAGAACGCGGTAGCATTCAGTCAATGCTGCAATCGGATGCGGGACGTGTTCCAAGGTATCCGAATGCACTACCAAGTCGTATGAGTTTTCTGGATACGGGAGCTGCCTCATGTCGACTTGGGGATATTTCGCGAGTTGGTGTCTCGGCAACTTGGACAGAAACTGCGTAAGCCCTCCAGCCTCGTTTAGTTCGAGAACCCTCAGGCGACGAGTCTTGAATCGCTTGATAAATTCGGTGAACGTTCCGCTATGTCCGTAGCAACGGCAGATGGCGAGCGCGAGCGCCATAGTCCGCAAGTTCGAGCCGCAGGCCCGGCACTGGAGCCCCTGCTGCCGGTCAATATATTGCGTTTCCTCTTCCGAGAGGCCCCATTCCTGTACGAGTGCCGGCCAGAGGATTTTATTGGCCACCAAATCCTCCGATCCGCAGCAGGTGCATGAATTAATCGGCAAAGTGGCCGTCACGGGAAGACCTTCTCCTTGTAGTATGCCAATCATGGCCTACTTTCGACTTCAAAACCGACGGGGATGTTCAGTATCCCGGACCATTGGTCCCGAGGATGCTGGAAATTTTCTGTGGCCACCATCATCTCCGGCTGGCAGTCCCAAATGTCGATGGGGTCTCCCTTCTGGTACAAGGCAACCAGCCACGTATAGAGCCCCGGGCGCAGAGGGAGCATTGGAAACGTGTGGCAGAATTGCCGCTCGCCGACGTCCAGGGGCAAGGGTTGTGTCTCCCACGCCCAAACCACTTGCTGCTCGTGATTGCGCAAAGCTATCCCGTAATGACCTGCTGGGATGGACTGCCGGATATCGACCGTAAACTTGAGCGTGACCGCGTCGAGGGTCTTTAGAATATGCGGCTCTTCTCCGTTCAGCACGGCAATTTCCCATCGAACGAAGCGCGCCTTCTCTTCAGTACCATGTTTCGGGTGGTGGCCGTTCCCTGCCTGCGTGAGCAAGCGGGCGCCGCGAGCCATGGCAGCTTCGTAGGCGGAGACGACTTCGTGAGTCGGGCCGTTCTGGCGGACGTGGCTGTCGTCGATCCAGACGACGCGCTCGCAGAGGCGGCGAATCTGGATGAGTTGATGGGAGACGAGGACGACGGTGCGGCCGGCGCGGGCGACGTCGCCCATCTTGCCGAGGCATTTCTTCTGGAAGTTGATGTCGCCGACGGCGAGCACTTCGTCAACCAGCAGAATTTCCGGCTCCAGATGGGCGGCCACGGCGAACGCCAGCCGGACGTACATGCCGCTGGAGTAATGCTTGACCGGCGTGTCGATGAACTTGTCGATTTCGGCGAAGGCCACGATTTCGTCGAACTTCCGGTCGATCTCCCGCTTGCTCATCCCCAGGATGGACCCGCTCGAGATACGTATTCTCCCGCCCGGAGAGCTCCCCGTGAAACCCTGTACCAACCTCCAGCAAGCTCCGCACCCGTCCGCGAATCTCCGCCCAGCCCGTCGTCGGCCGCGTAATGCGCGACAATATCTTCAGCAGCGTCGTCTTCCCCGCCCCATTTCGCCCGATCAGCCCCAGCACCTCGCCCTCGCGCACCTCCAGCGACACATCCTTCAGCGCCCAGAACACCTCCTGCTTCGGCCGCCGCAGCGCCGCGAGCGGAGCGCGCGCGAAGTTCGTGAGCGCGTCCCGCAGTGTCCCCCGTGTCTCCGCCATCCCGCGACGGTACCGCTTCCCCAATCCCTCCGCTCGAATCACCGCTGTGCTCATCGTCTATCGCCCGCCCAGTCTATCCTGTGTTATTGCTACACCCGGTCTGCAACCGTGCCCTCGATCCGCTGGAAAAAGAACAGCCCACCCACCAGCACCACCGCGACCATCGCCGTCGAGGCCACCATCTGCGCACCAGGCGGCTGCCCGTGTCCAGTCAGCGCCCAGCGGAACCCGTCAATCACTCCTGCCATCGGGTTCAGACCGTACAACCACCGCCACCGCGCCGGCACCAGCGAGCTCGGATACGCCACCGGCGACGCCAGCATCCAGAACTGTATGATAAAAGGGATGATAGACGCCACATCGCGATATAGCGCATTCAGCGCGGAAGTCCACAGCCCCACCCCTAGCGCGGTCAGCAGCGCCAGAATCAGAAAAAACGGCAGTAGCGTCACTGTTGCCGTCACGTGAATGCCGAAAACGAGCGCCAGCGTAATCATCACCACCAAGCCGATCACAAAATCCAAAAGCCCTGAGCACACTGCCGCCAGCGGCAGCACTAACCGCGGAAAATACACTTTCGTAATCACGTGCTGATTCGCCACCACGATGTTGGTGCAATTGGCTAGTGCCGTCGCGAAATACGCCCAGGGCACCAGCGCCGCAAAGTAGAACACCGGATAAGGCAGCCCCTCCGACGGCAGCTTTGCCAGCCGCCCGAAGAATATGGTGAACACACCCATGGTCATGAGGGGCTGGAGGACCACCCACAGGACGCCGATGACGGTTTGCTTGTAGCGAACCTTGACGTCGCGCCAGACGAAGAAATAAAGGAGCTCGCGGTATTGCCAGACTTCGTGGAGGCGCAGCTCGAGCCAGCCGCGAGGGGGCTCGATCCGGATGCGTGGGACCGAAGCGGCGAGTTCCGGTAAAGACGTTTCGTTTGTGGGGCCGGCAGTCAGTGTGACCATCCCAAGTGTCCACCTCAAAAAATGATCCTCTATTCTAGACGAAGCAAGGCAGGGCTGCACGCTAAGGTTCTGAAAGCATAGC
>CAVUHF010000022.1:0-154187 GCA_963741195.1 Candidatus Acidiferrales bacterium | reverse complement strand
TGCGCGTGCCCCTAAACAGTTTCCGAAAACAACTGGAGGGGGGGAATCTTTCCCGAGAGGATTGCAGGAAGCCGCCCTCCAGTTTAGGTTCTGGAGCAGAAGCTCGATGCAGGGTCCACTCAGTCTAAGATAGAATCCCGCTTCTTCTGTCGAGTGCCAGATAAGTCTTAGTTCAAATCAGATTACCGGGTCGGGTTACCGCGTGTCGGCAGGTTAGAGAGCCTCCAACCCTCTCACCTATGAATCTTCAGGTCTCGATAAATTGGCTATAAACAAAAAGTCCAAAGGGTGCGGCCGCGGCCGCGGCGAAGCTGTGGCCATCCCACCGAGAATCGCGATCACCTCCAAAGCATCTCGGCTGGTAGGAATTACAGACCGGAACGAAATACCAGTGCGAATTTTCGTACTGGTCCTACGCTCCAGAGAACCATCATACGCGTAGCAAGTTCCACCACGCGTGCAACTTAGCTGGTTTGGTACGCATTATGCTCGTGAAGAGCTGTGGGAACAGCACATGGACTCGGCACTTTCCTACGAAACCGCGGTTTGCACCGAATACGAAAGACTCCTGTGTGCTTGCGTGCAGTCGCTGGACAGTTGGAGGAACCGCCGCGAGGAGATCGCCAACTCCGGCTTGGGAGGCAAGGAAGTGGCCGGTGAACTCTTGCGCTTGCAGGCGGATTATGCCACAGCGTACTCACGCCTCGAGAAGCATAAAGACAGCTGCGAACTCTGCCGCTTTGTCTCGAAAATCGGTAGACGCAATTACGCGAGCATCTCGACCGCTGTCATGGACCGGAAACATTCCACTTGATTGATTGCCGATCATCTGACCTGCGAAGCGGGAAGGCCGTGAAATCAGTGCATTGTCCGGCCTTCCCGGCGCGGAACGAATTCCTCAAGTTCGGGAGACGCGATGGAAAATGAACGTCTGACCCAAGCAGAGCAAGCCGTACTTCTGTGGCCGCTGCTGGCGCTTGCTGCTCGCACTCAACAGATTCTGAGTTATGCAGCCGTCGAAGGCTACAGCGGAATCGCTAGGCACGGAGTTAATCGTGCCCTTGGACTTATACACGACTACTGTAAGCGACGCGGCTGGCCACTTCTAAATACCCTTGTCGTCAGCCAACAATCAGGAATGCCTGGAGAGGGGTTTCCGGAGGAGCTGAGCTCTTTAGAGATAAAAGTTGAACAAGGAAGGGTGTTTCTGTTCGATTGGTCAGGGCACGACAAACCACAGCCTCACGATTTTCAGGCTGCGTGAAGTCGTCCTCGCGGCGCAAATTGAAATTTGGGGGCAAACTTCATTGCGCCGGCAAAGTGAGCGCCTATCTGATTGCCCCAGATTCGGCTAATCAGGCTCAATTGTCTCTATCAACTTCCGGGCACACGGCTATTTCGTAGCAAACAGGATGGCGTGCTTCCTACCCACTTCGGATTCCCGTGAGCAGGGCTGTACAATCTGTTCGACGCGACTTGGGGTTTTGCGCGACTTCCGAAATCAAATGGGAAGAAGGTCGTGAGGGGGTGAGAGACGTGGCCCGGCCTGGCACCGTTCGCCTTCGGCCGAACCCAGGACAGAGAAAACGGTGAAAACCTGTGCCGTCCTCACCCCCAAGACTAGGGCAAAGTCTAGACCAAGTCATCGCGCCGGTTCAAGAGCCTCAGATTCGAGCTTGGGAATTGCGCCAATAGCTTTCCTTTCGGTGCAGGTGCGACCCGTTGGCTATTCAAGGCGGCCATCGCGGTCTTCCTGGCGGATCACTCGCAAAAAAACTCATTTTTCTCTTCTCCAGGCCGACCGCAGCATGCTCCCAAGTGCTCTCTAATCAGTTCGATTTCACGAAGCAACCGTTCTCCTCTCATTCCGAAAAGTTTGCGGGCGATCCGATTAAGGGTTTCGTCAGCCAGTTCGTCGCAGGAGAGACAGTTCTTTCGCTCGAAAAAGGATCTGAGGCGGTGGACCTCTGCACATGCCATTCATGTAGAATGACTCCTCTCCGCCAGTGGAGTTGGCAGTCGGCATGGCTGAGTTAAAGAAAGATTGGACCTTAGAGCCGGAGGCGTTTCGCCAGCTTCTCATCCAAAGTCAAAGTCGCAACCTCTGCCCGAACCATTAATCCTCGATCTTGATTCCGGTCGAGTGACCGGCTAACCGGAGGTTATTCCGGTTGCGGAAAGTTTGCGAATTGGGTTGAATCTAGTGACCGTGCAGGGATGCGGAGAATAGTGGATCGGAGAGGATCGGTCAGCAACTAACGACTGCCTTCGTTTTTGGTGTCTCCTCCGCGAGTACGGATGGAGTTGGCGTTGTGATATCGCCCAAGGGGCAGTGAGACGCAAGCCAGCCCAGTTTTCTTTGGATGATCTCCTGCGAATATTTCGCCATGTAGTGAACAATTGTCTCTACGCGAATCTTTATGCTGCCGCTGGGCTTGGTGGAATCGAGGTCTCCGAACTTGAAAAACAGCGTTCCGGTTGCTTCAACGATTTTCTGGGTTGGTGTATAAGTTGGCTGATCCATTCCGCATTCATAGCTGGATAGCCGGATCACGCAAGTGACCCACGGGCAGCGGGCTGCAAATTTTGCACCCCACATGATCTCGTTCGTGTTGCTGCTATAGGACGAAGTCCATACATCGACGATGTCGAATGGACTCTTGATCCGGCCTTCTCGTAAATCTGCTTCGAACAGCCAGTTCATCAGGTCTTCATCGCCCGGCAGGTATTGGAGCCACAAAACTGGATAGCCGTGCGCCTGCAATTCGGCCTCGATTTCATGACCGATGCCGGAATCCATATGGTAAGGCCTGGCGAGCACCAGGATGCATGGTTTCTGGTTTTTCGCGCACCACGTCAATATGTCGCGACTGTGTTGCCGCGCCCTCTCCGTGAAATTGTCCAGTGCTTTGAATCCCGCCTGGACGGCGCGTTCCGTCTCTTCCTCATCCAGATCAAAGATATCATTCAACGAACTGTAGAGCTGCTCGGTGACCATGTTTCGATCCCCGAGGCTCACGAATGGTGAGGCGTAAACGATGACATTCTCGGCAAACACGTCCCGTTCTTTCATGAAGCCCGCCTTTATGTTTTCTGGGCCGGCCATCACGCGAGTACACGTCACCGTATCCACCACATGTCCGTGAAGGATCGACGGTAGGGAGTGGATCATCGGGCTGAACAAAATGTTGATCTTTTTCTTTTGCCCGAAGATCAATTCACCGTAATGACCGCTGATACATTTCACCGGATAACAGCAATCCACAGTCCCGCGGCCTTTCCCGAATTCGCGGCCTTGCTCCTCGGAGGTGTCCGAACTGAAAACAATGTTCTCCGAGGCGATACCCAGGGCTTTCAGAAAACCCACCCAGAACTGATGGGTGGTCCAGATATTCAGCACCTTGGGAATTCCCACGCGCAGATGTGAGCGGTCTTTAAGTGGAGGCGCGGCGGAACGCTTCTTTGCGAACCATGTCTGCAACATTCGGAAAGACATCTTTGGTCCTCTCGATCTCGGCCTTGATGACTTTCATTTCGTTCAAGTCTTCGACGAGTCCCTTCGGGCACGAATTGTTCACAATTACGCGCTCCCAGCCGGTGCCAAGGGGAACTTTGCTCCACTCGCGGCCTTTGCCTCCGTCCAACTCCACGTCGATGAAGCTGCGCTGGCAGTTCACTGGGCACCAATTGCAAACCGTCTCCACCGAAGTCATCGTCTTGTAAGTGAGCCGCTCGATGGCATCGAATCCCCGGAACTTGGTTTGTCCGCCCTTTTCCCACCAGTCCAGAGAGACGAGGGCCGCGCCGATAGCCCCGGCTTCGCCGGAATAGGGGTGCACAACAACCTCAGCGTCCGGGATCTTCGAGCGGATGAAATCCACCTGCGTTTTCACGACAGCAAGATTCTTGTGCGTTCCGCCCTGCAGGATATACTTTCGGCCAACCTGCTTGAGGTTGTTTAAGCCGCCCGCATAGATCCACACGTTCAGCGGAAGAATGGCGCAAAGGCCAGCGAGAATCTCATCCGCCTGCCATCCTTTCCGCTGCTGATTCACGATATCGCTCTGCAGGAAAACGCCGCATCCCATGGACAATTGCGGCATGGCCTGCGCGAGAAACGCGCGATCTGCCATTTCGTTCATCGGAATATCGAAGCGCTCGGCGACGCCCTGGAGAAATGCTCCGTTTCCCGAAGAGCACTGCGAGTTCAGCCGAAAATCGGTCACCGCGCCGTTGTTGAGGATCATGATCTTGACGTCGACGCCACCGACGTCGCAGATGCAGTCCGCGTCCGGGAAAAAATGCAAGCCAGCGCTGGCATGCGCAATGGTCTCTACGACCGGACAATCCGCTCCCAAGATGCCCTTCAGCAAGTCTTTTCCGTACCCGGTAATCGCCAGACCCAAAATTTCGCCCTCGCCAATTGCTTCGCGGAGCTGCCGGAACAGCACTTTGGCATCCTCGATAGGATTTCCGTTGCTCAGCGCGTAGCAGGAGAACAGCAGTTCCTTATCCGGTGACAGGCAGACGGCTTTAGCCGTGGTCGATCCGAAATCACAGCCAACCAGCACACGCCCTAGCTTTCCGATCTTGCTTGTCGCCTCTGCGTTGCTTCGAGAATGGTGTCCGTTTCCATTTCCGTTCGCATGGCCGTTCCCATTGTTTTTGCCGTTGCCATTTCCGTTTCCGCCGGCGTAGCGAGCCTTGAAGGACTCCAGTTCCTCCGGGTCCTTCCACAACCCGCCACGGCCGAGCTTTTTCTTTTCTTCGTGCTGCCCCTGGTCTATCCACCATCGCAGCTTCTCTATCCCTTGATACACGCCGGAGGACTGTGGCTCGCCGCGGCCCACCTCCACGCAGCCTTGCGCTGCATAATAGAGCGCATCGTCAGGAACAAGAATCATTGACGTGGGCTCCTTGTTTGCTGCGATCTCGACCTTGCGCTCCTTCCACACCTTCGTCAGGTGATGGCGCCAGGCTTCCTGCAGACCAGTAAAGAAAAGATTGGGACCACCCAGGAGAAGAATCTCTGGAATCGGCGTGTTTCCACGAGTGAGGGTCGCGAGGTTCTGATAAACCACGGCCTCAAACAGCGATGCAATGATCTCTTCGACAGGTACCCCCGCTTTGAGCAGTGTGTTGGCATCCGCTTCGGCAAAGATGCCGCACTTGCTGCTCACTTTGTGCAGTGTGTATCCCGCATAGCGCATTTTCGAGAGTTTCTCCGGGGGGATCTCCAGCTTGCGCGCCGTCTTCTCGATGAATGTGCCGGTGCCACCCGAACAGGCAGCCTGCATCAAGACTTGTTTGCTCTTGTTGGTGTTATCGCCGTTGAAGAAGATGGTCTTCATATCTTCGCCACCGATTTCGCTGACGAATCGTACGGCCGGATGAAGTTTTTCGACCGCTGCCGCGACCGCCACAACTTCTTGAATGATTTTCCCTCCAACGAGGGGAGCGATAAGTCCGGAGCCGGACCCGGTGAAATAAACGCGGTCTAGCTGGGGTGTGAGGTTGTACTCGCTTTCCAGGCGAGTCAGAAAATCCAGAACTTTTTCCGCTTGTTTGGTATTGTGGCGTTCGTACGCCTGTGCCAGTAATTGGCCGTCTTGAGAGACGAGGACAAACTTGCAAGTGGTGCTGCCAACGTCGATCCCGCAAGTCTTGCCCGGGCCTGTCGCAACGACTTCCGCGTGGGTAGGAGCAGGTCTGGCGGAAAGAGTGCCCGCCAACGGTTGAATTTGCACGAATCGCTCAGTGGCCATAGAAGATCACCCCCTTTCGCCCTTCGAAGTTGGCTTTACCGCATCGTGGCAATTAGGCTCGTGCCAAACCCCGGTCCTCTGCCAGATGGAGCACGTAGTTTGCAGCCACCCCCGCGCAGTCGCGGTGAGGTACGCGATAGGTGGCGCGCCGAAGCTCGGGATGACACTCTTCGTACTTCAGGATTGCCTCGGGGGTCAGACCGGTTTTCTTGAGAGCGCCCTCAAACTCCGCGCTCGCCCGCTTCTTCGCCTCCGTGAGGATCATCTGGCACCGCGACAGCGCGTGAACCTCCGAGTCGCCCTTCACTTCGATCGGGGCATAGAGCAAATCAGGATATTTCCCAAGCACATTGGCCATCGAGCCGACGGACATGGTGTTCGGCATGCACGAATACGGGGAAAGCTCGCAAGTCATGTGCGCTTTCTTGTGGTGATACGTGTGCAACGCCTTCCCGATCAACATGTGTCCTTCGCCTCCTCGCAACTCGAAGTGATAGAAGGGCTCTGCCAGACGCCGCAGTTCTTCCTGGTCGGGCAGTTCGTTGGGCAGATTGCCGAGTGCCCTCCGAAACCGGTTATAGGTGCCGCGATAGATACGCTCGAGCGCGTGCAATGCCAGCTCCTCTACACCGGGGTGTTTGCTGGTGGAGTGCCGGTGCTCGAGTTTGCGGATCGTGGGATGCAACAGGTAATGCAACCACACCGCCACTGGAGGAGGAACTACTTCGCTGTCTTCCTGCTCCAGCCAGCGCTTGATGTTGTAGTTGCCTTCTCCCTCGTGTGTTTGCAGCCAAAACTCTCCGGTAATTTTCACCTTCGCCTTCACCCGAAGACGATCCACTTCGATGGTGTCCCACTTCTTGCGGACTTCGCGCAGCGCCCGGGTGAAATAATTGCTCATCAAGTGCCACGCCACTGATCCGTACTTCTTGCCGCGATCCGGCCGCTGCCGAAAGACGTTGTATAGATACTCAACACTCTCTTTAAGCACCCGGTCCGTGTGTCCCGGATGGACCTCGTAAGGCCGGGTCATGTATTCCAGGTCCATCAACTGGTCGGCGCACAAGATTCCCCAGATCAGTCCTAGACTAAGCGGCATGTTGATCTCTAATCCGCCCCCGTCCGCGGAACCCTGGTCCAATTCATCCTGGGCGAGAAGAAACAGCCGAAAATCGCGTAGTCCGAGGCCATCGAGCGCCATGGCATACGACTCGTGATACTGGCCGAACCGGCATGGGCCACAAGCACCGGCCGTAAGGAAGACGTACTTGTCATTCACCTGCTCTTTGCCCTGAGCGGCCACTTTTTTCTTGAGAAGATTTACCAAGCTTCCCGTCGTGAAGATCGTCGGACAGCAGGCACCCACATCAATTAATTCCTTGCCGGCATCCAGATCTTCGCGAGTGATGTTAGGCAACGGCTCCGCGTTGTACTTTAAATTATGGAGGGCGCCTTGCATCAGCCGCTCATGTTTCCAAGTCAGCCCACCATAGAGAATCGTCACCTTCTCACGTTCTTCTCGCTTGAATGGCCTGGGCTTATATGCTTTGTAGTGATTGACTGTGTTCGACGGACTGATGGTGGTTAATTGACCTGTTGCCATAATATTGTTCCTCCACGAGCCGATTCCCTTGCTCTGTAACGAATGCTCTCCCAAAGCCTTTACGGCCGTTTGTTCACCGCATTGAACTTTGGGCTCATGACGGCCCTCATTGAGATTCGGCCCACCGCATTCCCAGAGGGAAACTACCGACCGAGAGCTATATCGTGAATGCTGTTGCCAAATCGCCAAGTCGTTCAAACGAAAGGCCGAAATGGCGGCGGGTGGCATGGCGCAACGAAAAAACAATCTGGCGATCAACGTAGTTCACAAAGTTGACAACCACCAGGATGAACATCACTCGCCACCGCGCTCGACTGAAATCCGAACAGACCGATCTGGTTCGCGCCCTTGAGGCCGCAATGCCTGTCCACCATAATTCGCATTGCAGCCGGGCTCAAGCATTCGCCCATCGCCGCTAAATACAACTCCTAACATAGGATGGCAAGCGACAACGTCTGACAACGTCTGACAATCCGCGACATGCTTTAGGGCAGTAAGCGTCGCTCGGCGGCTTGGTATTGAATAAGGGGGTAAGTCAGGGTAGACTCTGCGCAATCTTCAAGCTGTACGCAACTAGGGGTCGGTATGGGCGAAGGAAGTCCTCAACGCAGGCTGCAAGCGGGGGACCGACGAACCAGCGAACGTCTCGATTCCTGGAAGAAGATCGCTGTCTACCTCAAACGCGAGATCCGCACCGTTCAGCGCTGGGAAAAGAGCTTAGGTTTGCCCGTCCGGCGCCTAGCAGATCAACAGGGAGTATTCGCTTACAAGTCTGAACTTGATACTTGGTGGCGCGAACGCGAGACGAAGATTCGAGAGGAGGAGGCAGAAGCGGATCAACTTGCTTTTCCAACTAGCACATCTCCACAAACAGTCAGCTCTGATCTGATTCCAGAAGAAAGCTCGATCCGAGAACAACGTCATTCCACGCCCTCGCCCTATCTCCTTATCTCAGTAGCACTAGGCTTATTGCTTTCGGGGGTAGGGCTACGTGAGTTTTGGCCTCGAATCCAGGAGAAGTTTTGGCCGCAAAAGGGCAGGGTAATGTTAGCGGTCGTGCCATTCAAGAATCTGAGCGGGGATCCTGAAGCGCAGCGCATCGCTGAGGGCTTAACAGAGGAGACCATTAGTGGTCTTAGTCGACTACGCCCGAGTCTCTTGGGCGTCGTTGAATTACCTCCGGCTTTGGCCTCTTTGGGCCGGTACGAGTTGGATAAGAGTTTAAAAACTGACTACCTTCTTGAGGGTTCCGTCCGGCGTGCTGGCGACAAAGTGGGGATCACCGCGAGTCTCATCTTGGTGAAGGACCAAACGCGCATTTGGGGTGACAGCTACGAACGAGATCTGCAGAATCCCCAAGATATCATTAGTGTTGAGATCGAGGTTGCTGACGCGCTCGCAAAACGGACCCTGAACCAGTTGTCGCACGACGCTGAACCTGCCAGTGGGATAAATCGCGACGCGTTCGAAGCCTATCTGGAAGGACGATTCTTCTGGAACAAACGGACCACCGAAAGTCTAACGAAGGCGGTGTCCTACTTCCAGAAGGCGATTCAGTACGACTCTGCCTACGCCCCAGCGTACGCCGGACTCGCCGACTGTTACTCCTTATTGGGTTCGGCTCCCTTCACCTCCCTGGCGCCTAAAGAGGCATTTTTGAAATCCGAAGAGGCTGCTCGCAAGGCACTGGAGCTCGACAGTTCCCTCGCTGAGGCTCATGTATCGCTGGGATATTCCGAGCTTGTCTATGACCGAGACTTCACAGCGGCAAAGAAGGAGTTCCAGGAAGCCATCCGGCTGCGGCCCGCCTACCCCACCGCGCATCAATATTACGGATACTACCTCACCTCCATCGGGCGCTTGGACGAAGCCATCAAGGAAAGACAGGTCGCTAGGGAGTTGGACCCGCTTTCGCCGCTAATCAATTCTGCCTTGGGCGAGGCCTTCTATCAGGCCAGAGAGTTTGACCGTACCATCGAACAGAATCAGAAATCGCTTGAGTTGGACCCCAGCTATGCAATTTCGCTGGTGAACTTGGGCCGAGCGTTTGAACAACAGGGGAAGTATGAACTGGCACTCGATGCATTCGGGAAAATACTCGCTGCTGCTCCCGACGATCCCGCGGTCCTCGCGCTTATTGGTCACGCTGACGCTGCTTCCGGGCGCCGCGCGGATGCACATAAAATCTTGTCCAAACTGGAGCAGGTCCAGACACGAAGATATGTGCCGGCATTATATTTTGCGATGATCTACACTGGCCTCCACGAAAAAGACAAATCATTTGAGTGGCTCGACAAAGCCTACGAGGAACACTGCGAGTATTTGGTTTACCTGCCAACAGAGCCCATGGCGGATCCCTTGCGCGGCGATCCGCGCTTCTCTCGCCTTTTGACCCGTCTCGGGTTGAAACCGGTGGCCACTCTTGCCGCCCTTCGGACGCCTTAATCCAGGGCGGATTCGTTTATATCGTGATTGCTTGCAGACCCGGTAGTTGAAGTAATTCTGCCATTTGGGCGCACCCCGCTAACAGTTGGCCATCGACATGGCTATCGCAAAGTGTGGGGCCCGCTGCGCTTTGCGGAAGTGCGCACTTCGAAGGCACGGGTGCCGCAGCTGGTGCGCGAAGAACAGCAGTTCGCGCCGTCACGCACGCGCCAGGCCGAGAATACACTCAATCCAGTGTCCAAGAATTCCAGCGCAAAGCACAAGATGGACTTTCAACCTATTCGAAACTCCGCCATCAATCAGTGGTAGAAGTTGAAATTTCTGGTGTCACTTCTGGTGTCACTTGGATTGGCAAATCTGGGCAGAATGAGACTTGGGCTGTCGTTTGGAATTTTCCGTATCTGATTGAAATGGCATTTCTTGACGTGTGCTGTCGCATTGGGACGTCTTTATTAAAACGGTTTAAAAGGCCGCTGCTCTACCACTGAGCTACGCCCCCGCAGGCACAAACTCTAAAGGGTTTAGAAAACTACCGTGGATGCTTCGCGCTCACGCTTGGCCAGGAGCCCGCGCGACCTGCGCGCACACGATCCGGCAGACGAATAATTATTCCATTCTGCTCTGGTGCGCTCCCGACGCCCCTATGGCCTCGAACTGTTCCGCGTGGGGCGTTTTCGTTTCCATTCATAATCGTGCCGCAGCAGAGACTGATGTTTCTTGATTTGCGCTTCAATATCGCTGAATGCATTTTTGCAGCCGGCCAGCACATTCTTCCCGTTTCCGGTGGCCCGCAGCGTCCCGGATGGTAGGGAGAGGGTCAGTGCCAGGGATTGTTCTTCGGTGCGATTGTTCTTGGAAAACACCCCTTTAATCTGAATCAGGTCCGGCTCATAGCTTTTCAGGAGTTTTCCGAGCTTGTCCAATCGGCGCATCACTTCTGCCGCAACAGCTGATTGCGATTCAACGTGCTTGTAGCTGATGGAAACATTCATGGTTGCACCTGTAGGGATTGTTGGTGGATTATGCAGGAACGCGACGCAGTCATCATTCTGCACCGCATAGTAAGTTCAGCATAACAGGGGGTCCTTCCGCGCGCAATGGCACCTGTCCTCGTCGGCCCGGCAGGCTGGTCCTACACCGATTGGTCGGGCTATGTTTATCCGACGCCGCGCCCCAAAAACTTTCACGAAGCCACCTATCTCTCGGAATTCTTCGATACCATCGAGATCAACACTTCGTTCTATCATCCCCTCCGTCCGGAACATGCGGCCAACTGGCTCGAGCGTGTGGCCGGCAATCCTGCCTTCCTCTTCACCGCCAAGCTCTGGCAAATATTCACCCACGAACCTTGGGCTACGAAAGATGACGAGCTTGCTGTGCGCGCCGGTTTCGATGTCCTGCAGAAAGCGGGAAAGCTCGGCGCCGTACTTCTCCAATTCCCTTTTTCGTTTCACTTCACAAAGGAAACCGTCGAGCATCTCTCCGAAGTTCTGAAACGTTTTGCGGATTACCCTCTGGCTGTCGAGCTTCGCCATGCCTCCTGGCAATCGAGCGAAACGCTTGCGCTGCTTCGTGAGCATCACACAGGCTTCTGCAATATCGACCAGCCAATCATTGGCCGCTCCTTGGAACCATCGGCGGAAAGCACTTCGCAGGTCGGTTACGTGCGCCTTCACGGGAGGCGTTACGACACCTGGTTCACCGACGATCCCGCTTCGCCCGCGCACGAACGGTACAATTATCTGTACTCGCCTCAGGAGCTTGATCCCTGGGTCTCGCGCATCCGCAACATCGCCAACCAATCGCCCAGCACCTTCGTCGTTACGAACAATCATTTTCAGGGCAAAGCAGTCGTGAACGCTCTGCAACTGATCAGCATTTTGAAAGGGAGCAAAGTAAAGGTGCCGGAACCATTGCGGCAGCACTACCCGGAACTGGAAGAGATTGCTAACGAGAGGCAGGCGATGCCCACACTTTTTCCTTTGGGCTCACCGCAATCAGGAAAAAAGAAGAGAACTACTTCTTGAAGAGATTTTCGAAAGCCTGCCGCGCATCCACGGGCCTTCCGGGCGTGGGGCCCTCGGCGGGCGTTTGCGCCGCCTGCATATACGAAGTTGGTGCGGTGTCCTTCTCTACGGTGGTGCGGAATTCATAAAAGGTGCAGGTATTCTTGGCGTCTTTCGGCGTTACGCGCGCGGGAATCGGCTGGGTACATTCAAACTGTGCCCCTGAATCGAAGAACCGGCATTGTTTGCAGCAGTGCAACTCAAAATTACATTTCGGACATTGCCCCTGCGGATCGAAACCGGCCACCAGCACCGCGCCACAATTGGCGCAGCGCGCCCGCGTTACCGTTCCTACCATTCTCGGTGTGCGCGGCCCCAGATGATCAGTGGCCCCTCGCGGCCCGCCTTGCGGCGGCTTGCGGTCGTGCCTATCCTTCTTCTCTTGCTTTTCTTGCTTTTCTTGCTTTTCTTGTTTTTCGGCATCACGATAGCCGCGGTGTCCGTACTTACGATCCACAAACGCCTCCGTCCGTCATTCCCGGCGGACTACAACTTCCTCGGGTTACACAACAAGGCTCAGGTTTTCTCTTTGCGACTTACATCCAATCGGATTGCTACAATCGCCCGGGCAAACCAGCCTTCCCCTTTGCAGTTATCCTAGAATGCTGTGGGCGAGAGCAGGAGATGGGACCTCTATGTTTTTAATCCTATGGGAGTTCGAAGTCAAGCCCGGCTGCGAACAAAGCTTTGAATCCGCCTATGGCCCCGGTGGCGCCTGGAACGGGCTTTTTCGCCTCGATCCGGGCTACCTCAGAACCCTCCTCCTACAAGATCCCTCCCGTCCTCGAATCCACCTTACCCTCGATTTCTGGCACTCCGAAGGCGCTTTTGCATCGTTCCAGACTGCGAATCGCGAATCCTATCAAGCCCTCGATCGCTCGACCGAATCGCTGACCTCCCGCGAAACACATCTGGGTTCCTACACGCGGACTGACGCGAACAAACGTCCTGCTTAAAACAACATGCGTACCAATCCATCGGGCTGCAAATCTGCCTGAATCAGTTGTTTTGGCGTTCCGACGTTGCGGAGCACCGCTTCCGCGGCCAAGTAGCCGCTACGCACCGCACTTTCCATTGTGGCGGGCCAGCCTGTGTACGTCCAGTCTCCTGCCAGGTACATTCGGCCAATCTTCGTCTGTTGTTTTGGACGCAGCCGGTCGACACCTGGTTGCGGCGAGAACGTCGCCGCCGCCTCTTTGATCACAGTTGCCTTCACCAGCTTGGCTTCCCGTGCGGCAGGCAGGAACTGCCAAACTTCCGCCAGGCAAAGATCGATAATTTCCTGACGCGACTTTTGCAGCAGTTCATACGAAGCACTGATCACCAACTGCAGATACTGCCCCTTCTCCCCACCTACGTCATTCTGCCCACCATACAGCGCGGTTTTGTTGAAAATCCACTGCGTCGTTGTATCCACAGTGGTCAGAAAAGGCTCGTGCATCACTTCACGGTCAAACCAGAAGTGCACTCCGGTGATCGGCGAAACGCCAATCTCGCCAATTTTCGCCAAAGCCGGGTCCAGCTGCTTCGCCTCGTCCGGAAGAACATCGACCAACGCCTGGTGTGGCATCGCCAAAACGTAGGCGTCGGCACACTCCCTGCGGCCGCCATCAAACTCAACGCTCTCCATCGCGCCATCCCGCAGATGCATTCCTCGCAATGGCATCCGCAGATTCACTTCCCCGCCCGGTTTCTCGATCTCCGCCTTGCACCCGTCGTACAGCACGCCGAGTGGCACCACCGGAACTCCCATTCGGTATCCTGCGCGGTTCGACAGGAATCCTTTCCAAAAAACATCCACTCCGAACTTTGCATCGGTCTTGTCGAGTTCTTCATCCAGCGCGCTGACCAGCACCACTCGCCAGAATCTCTGGATCGCCCCGGACGTCTGACCGCGTCGCTCCAACCACTCCAGCATGGAAATGCCGCCGGGTTCGTCCAGGTCCGCGGTATGGCCTTTCCCGCGCAAAATGCTCAGCATCGCCCGCCCGATGGAACGCTTATCCGCAAACGACAGTGGCGCAAAGGCCAGAAACGAACGAGTCATGTGGAATGGCGCCGGCAGAATCCCGGCTTGCATGGCCCCGGTGCGCCCCTGCGGATCTTGAAACAAGAGTCGGTCAAAATATCTAATCTTGTCCGCAGAGCCAACGCGACGATAAAAGTTCTCCAGGTTGGTGCAGCAGCCCAGGGTCACGTGCTGGCAATTGTCCACATGCTCGCCACCAGGCAACACGTACGACGTTGCTCGCCCGCCAAGAAAAGGTCTCTGTTCGAACAGCCGGACACGCCAGCCGGCGTCAGCCAGCGATACTCCCGCCGCCAGCCCCGCGAGCCCGCCGCCGATCACGATCACGTTTTGCAAGTATGTTCTCTTCCGTTTGGCGCCCGAAACGCGCCTTTGCAATCAACTTCAACTTTTCTGCCTTCGAGAGCCGCACGCGCTCCCCAAAAACTGAAAAATCCATCGCTTCAATTCGCGCCAACAGCGAACTATAAGTATGCGTCAGCAGCCAGAGTGTGGAGCGACTGTCTTCATCGATCAGCGTGAACAGGCGTGCGCCTTCCTCGTAGAACTGCCAGGCGCGCTCGGCCTCAAACCGCAGAAGTTCGCGAACACCTAGCGTTCCCTCATCGTGTCCAAAATCTTCTTTGGCCACCTTATAGCGTGCCAGGTCCTCATCCGGCAGATACACGCGGCCCAAACCGTAATCTTCATGCACATCGCGAATGATATTGGTCAACTGGAAGGCGAGGCCCAGCTTCTCCGCTAACTCCAGCGCGCGAAAATCGTGGAATCCGAAAATGTGCGTGCACGTTAGTCCAACGGTGCCCGCCACGCGATAGCAATACTCGCGCAACCGCTCGAACGTGGGATAGCTCTGAATCGTCAAATCCATCTCTGCGCCGGAGATCAGATCGTGCAGGTATCGCGGCGGCATCTTGAAGCGCTGAATCGTGTCCACCAACCCTGGCAGGATTTCGCTGGCGTCGTAGAGTGTATCAGCAGGCGCGGCCATTGCCGCATTGCCATCAAATAGCTGCCTCTGCCCCGTCAGCGCTTGGTCCAAGGCCGCGCGCCACTTTGCCAATCCCAATTGTTTAGCAGCCAGGTCCGCGTCCTCGTCAGACACGTCATCGATCAAGCGCATGAACGCATACAGAGCGACGATTGCGTCTCGCTTCGGTTTCGGCAAAAGAAAAAACGCCGGATAAAAATTGCTGTGCGCCTGCCGCGTCAGCCGATGGCATTCTTCGTAAGAAGCACTCACGTCCCAGGAACTCGTTGGCCGGATCTCCGCAACCTTGGACTTCTTTCCATACGGCAAAACGGCTCCGCCAATCGCGTGCGCCACAACCGCACGCCCCAACAACCGAATCTGCTTGCCTTTGCCGATCGCCGGACGCGCGTTCAAGGTATCGTATCCCATCGCCTCGATTGCATCTAGTACGGCAAGGCCGCCCCGGCTGAACATTTCCAGGTCCACACTCAGTTTGCCGTCGATCATCTTGGCGAGCGGCATTCCCTCGGCGAACAGTTGCCGTGTCTGCGCAATCAAATCCTTCATTAACTCGACATAGCGCTCGTCAAACTTCTTCTCAACAATGTCTTTCTCGGTCACGCCGCGGGCCGCCGCGCGGTCCAGTGGAATATAGATTCGCCCCTTCTCGAGATCCCGCGAAACGTCCTGCCAGAAATTCGCCAGCTGCAGCGCTGTGCACGTCGCGTCAGACAATTTCTGTCTTTGCTCATCGCGGTAGCCACACAGGTAGAGCACCAGACGTCCCACGGGATTCGCCGAATACACACAGTAATCGATCATTGCATCCCATGTCGGATACCGCTTTACCACCTGATCCTGCCGGAACGCTTTTAACAAATTCGCGAATGGCTGCTTCGGCACATCCTTCGCGACAATCGTCTCTCTCAGCGCCACAAACACGGGATGGCACGGCTTGCCTTCATAACACGCATCCAGTTCCCGCTCCCACCACTCCAGTAATTCCAGCGCACGTTCCCGTTCCGGGATCTCGTCGCCCAGGTCGTCCGCCCATCGGCAGTACGCATACAAATTGTAGAAATGCTGGTGCAGCGGTTTCGGCAGGAGCCAGGACGCTACACTGAAATTCTCGTAATGATGCGTTGCCAGCCAGCGCGTGTATACCTGCGCAGCGTCCGGCGTACACGCATTCGCCGGCAAATTCTCCATCAGCGATAGCTCGCCTGCATGCAGCATCAGTGAACGATTCCCTTTTTCATTTATTCAGAATTGACTGGAACAACTGGGGGACTGGGTTTCACGAATCACCAGTCACGAGTCTCAAGGCACTGCTTACGGCCTTACTGCCAGCTTGATCTCTCCGCTGCGCGCTTTCATGCGTTCGAACGCCTGCGGCAGATCTTCCAGCCGGATATCTTCGGTAACAAAATCTTCTGCGGAGACATCGCCGCGCCGGATTGCTTCCAGCGCCTCACGAATGAAACGTGGCGTGTGATGGAACGGCGAAATTATCCGGATTTCCGAATAGTGAATGGAAGCTGGGGCAATCTCCACGCGGGTGTCGGTCGGCAGTCCACTGAAGAAATTCACTACGCCGCCGCGCCGCACCATTCCCAGAGCCTGTTCCCACGTCGCTGGATTCCCCGCTGCTTCCACGACAGAGTCTGGTCCGCGACGCTCTTCGGTCAGGTCCCGGACCGCGGCCACAACATCTGGCAATTCCGTTACGTTAATCGTTGCAGCTGCTCCCAGCTTCCTCGCCACGGCCAGGGGTACCTCGCGTCTCGCCAGCGCGATCACGCGCACTCCACGCCTCGAGAGCATGCGCACAAACATTAGCCCGATTGGACCGCAGCCGATCACCGCAGTTGAATCGCCCGTGCGCACTTCCATTTCATGAATGCCGCGCAGGACGCAGGCCAAGGGCTCAGCCAGCGCCGCGTTATGGTCATCCACCGAATGCGGCACTTCCAGCATGTTCTCTCGAACGATCCGCCCGGGAATTCGCATGTACTCCGCATATGCGCCATTATTGAAAAGCAGGTCATCGCAAAGGTTCTCCTGGCCGCGCCGACAATGATAGCAACGGAAGCACGGCGCAGAGTTCGCCGCGATCACGCGTACGCCCACTCGCCACCGCGCATCCACACGCTTCCCCATGGCCACGATCTCGCCCACGACTTCGTGGCCAAACACGGCTGGGGGTTGAATCATCTTCGCGTGATAACCGCGCTTCCAGACCTTCAGGTCGGTACCGTCGGTCAGCGCCAGCCTCACCCGCAGTAGAACCTCGTCCACCGCTAGCGCTGGCACTTCAATCTGTTCGATCCTCAAATCTTCACTTCCATAGAGAACCGCCGCCGTCATCTTCGACGGCACCAGGATCCTCACGGGAGCCAGATTCTCCTCTAGCCCGATTTCCGTCTTTTTTGGGGATGCTGCTCTCATTCGTGCCTAATCAGAATCTTCAGCGAATCTTCCGTGGGCCGTACCGCCAGGTCCAGGCCCTCCTGAATTCTACCTAGAGGGAACCGGTGAGTGACGATATCCATTACCGGCAGTTTCTTCTCTAGCACCAGCGCCGCTGCACTCTCTTGGATGTCCACAGCCGCACTGTAGCTGCCCAGTATCTCTTTCTCGTCAATACCCACGGCCGCGGCTGGAAACTCAATCTTGGTAACCGGGTCGTTTGCGGCGAACAGCAGGACTCTACCCCCTGGCCTGGCCACCGCCAACGCATCCACGACTACTGAAGGATGCGCCACAGCAACCAAAACCACATCGGCCCCCCGACCTACCGTCCGGTCCAGGATTTCTTCCCTAAGCTTACCACCGTTAGGGTCAAAAGACTCCACCGCCCCCAAACTAAGACTCTTTTCGCGCCGGGTCGCCATAGGATCACTCGTATAGATGCGCCCACCGACACTTTTGGTAACCATTAGCAGTTGCAGCCCGATCGGTCCGCATCCCGCAATCAACACCGTTTCGCCCGCACGCACACGCGCCTTTTGCACGGCTTTCAGAATCGTGTTGATCGGCTCAATGAACGTGGCTTCTTCGAAACTAACGTTGTCCGGCAGCGCCACGATGCCCCGGTCCGCAACCCAAGGCATCGCCTTTACGTACTCGCCAAATCCTCCGCCGTTCGGTGTAAATCCGCCCGTCAGCCCCGTCGTCTTATACTGTTGGCATTGCGAAAATAGCCGCTGCTCGCAGTAGAAGCACTTTCCGCACGGGATGTGGTGAAAGCTCATTACCCGGTCGCCCAGCTTCCACTTGGCGACGCCGCGCCCAATGGCAACCACGGTTCCCGCCAGCTCATGCCCCAGGATTTGTGGTGGTTCCACGTAGCGCTGATAAATCTTCTTGATGTCCGTTCCACATATTCCGCAGGCCGCCACCTTGATGAGCACTTCGTCATCGCCCACTTCGGGAACTGGCACTTCCTCCACGCGCACCACGCCCTTCTCGCGGTACACTCCCGCCCGCATCGTTTTCGGAATCGGCCCCAGCTTTTTCAGATGCTCAACCACTGTCCCCGCTCCGCTCATCGCGCTGCCGTCTCGCTGGCCCGGCTCTTCGTGTTAACGCTTTCCAGCTTCGGTACGTATTCATCCAGAAACTCGGCGAGCACCTCTGCGGCCTTTCGGCTTTGCCTCCCGAAACGGAGAAGACCCGGCAGCACAAACGGATTCCTCGCCAGCTGAACCATGACTTTCGCGATGCTGACTTTATGATCCTTCGTCAGCGTCAGGTTGAAGTTTATGGGGAGGTCTTCTCTCGCGGAATCGCTTATAGCTCGAACCACAACACTCCGCGCCCCCCAAGCGCACGCTTCTTTCACAATCTCAAAGCTTTCCATATCCACCGATTGCGCCCGAGACGTGCACGACAGCTTCTGACTTTGCTTCGCCAGCACGCGATCCACGGTCAAAAGGCAGTCTGCAACCTTGGCTCCGCCATCTAGCGCTTGTCGGCGCAATTCCGCGTCCACAGTTATTTGATCCGACAGAAGATCGGCGTGACTTTTCTCAGAAATAAGAAATTCTGGCGCGATGATGTCGCCCGGCGACAGACTCTCGTGAAGAGCACCTGCAAGTCCGCTCGAAATACAGATGTCGAAATTCTGCTTTTGATCCGCCAACCTCATCATCAGATCCATTGCTTGTGCGGCCGCTTGGGTTCCCATACCTGTAACGAGTGCCGTAATCTCCTTGTTGCCCGCATCCGTGCGCCAAAGGCGGAGCCCGTCGAAGTCGATAAAGCGAAATTTCCGTAGCTTGCGCCAGGGCGCAAATTCCGCATCCACCGCAAATGTCACCAGCACCCTCATGCAACTTCCTTAGCCGTTCCTGACTTCTCGACTTCCTTACTTTCTTGCTTCGTTACTTCATTCCTTCTCCTAAGTTGCCGCCAACTTCATCTTCTTCGCGCGGCCCAGCTTCACATACCCATTCGCCTGATACCAACGTATCGCGCGCTCCAGCGCCGCCGACACCGGGCCTGGTTGAAATCCCAATTCCCGCTGTGCCCGCGAGCAATCAACGAACATCTTGTGTTGCGATATTTTCACTCCTTCCACGGGTATTCGCGGCTCCTTCCCGACCAGCCGCGAAAACGTGCTCTCCACGTAGGCTACACCTAACGCAACGCCGTACGGAATTTTCATCCCCGGCGCGGGCAATCCTGTAAGCTTTGCGAGCGTATCTAGCAATTCCTTCAGCGTTAGGTTCTCCGCACCCAGCAAATACCGTTCGCCAATCTTGCCGCGTTCCGCCACAAGCAGGTGTCCCGCGGCGCACTCTTCTGCGCCAACAAAATTCAATCCCGTCTCCACATATCCCGGTATCTTTCCATTCAGAAAATCCAAGATAATTTTCCCCGTTGGCGTCGGTTTCCAATCCCATGGCCCCACCGGAGTGGTCGGCATGGCCACAATCGCGGGCAAACCTTCCTTCGCGGCATTCAACACTTCTTGCTCCGCCATCCACTTGGAGCGTTTGTAATGCCCGATCATTTCTTCGAGCTTGGCGTCGGTAGCTTCATTGGGCAACTCGGGCCGGTCTACGGCGATCGTCGCCACCGTGCTCGTGAAAATCAGTTGCGCCACTCCCGCCGCTTTCGCCGCCGCCAGCAGATTCTTCGTGCCGCCAACGTTCGAATCGTAAATGTCCTGCGACCTCTTCGCCCAAAGCCGGTAATCCGCCGCCACATGAAACACGCGCTGGATGTCCTTCATCGCCCGTTTCAACGAAGCCGCGTCCCGCAAATCCCCGGTCACATATTCCAGCGGCAAATCGCTGATCGCCCGGTTACTGCTCGAAGCGCGCACCAACACGCGCACAGTCTCGCCACGCGCTACCAACTGCCGGGTCACATGACTCCCCAGAAATCCGGCCGCGCCTGTCACCAACGTCGTCATGGCTTCCGCGATCCTTCGCGCTTCTCTCCCAAGCTCCCGCTGAATTGCCACGCCAGCATTTTCCACCGGTCCCCGGCCTTAGGATTCGCTCCGAGCAGCGCGGCACTCTCATAACCCGCATGGTTCATGCATGTTTCGCAGCGAGGATTAATGCCGCGGCCATAGTTTTCCCAGACCGCCTCCTCCAGCAGTGCTCGATAGCTCTTGGCATGTCCCTGGTCCTGCAAATAACATGGCGACATCCAGCCCATTGGCCCATACACGGGCGATCCCCAGGCGCAGCAGTTCAGTTCCCGCTCTCCGCGCAAATATTCCATATAAATGGGCGAGGTCATCACATTGTAGTCGCCCAGCACGCTGCTGACCTCGCGGAATCTTTGATGCATTTTCTCGTGGAACGCCGTGCTACCATTCCGGCACAACTTCTCCGCCGGATAAAACGGCGAAAACAGGTATCCATCGACGTGCATGGCATGCAACACCTGGTACAGTGCCGCTACGTCTCTCACATCCGTGTCTGAATAAATCGTGGTTGTTACCACCACGAAAAATCCCGCGTTCTTTGCAGCCTTCACCCCGTCCACTGCTTCCACGAACAGTCCAGGTCGTCCGGCGCGCGCATCATGCGCTGACTCCGTGCCATCTAACTTCACATTCCAGAAGAAATTTGTTTCTGGGGGAATCATGTGCAACCGCCGCCGGATCAACGTTCCGTCCGTGCACAAGAACAGATGCTTGCCGCGATCTAGAATCGCGCGCGTCAACGCCGGAATCTCCGGATATTCCAGCGGCTCTCCACCACAAATATTCACGATCGGCGCGTCGCACTCATCCAGCGCAGCCAAACACTGCTCCAGGTTCAGCATCGGCACGATTGCCACCGCTTCGTTTCCATTTATTCCATTGCTTCCGCCCACACACGAATTCGTGCACCCCCCCAATGGGTCCAGCGACACCATCACCGCACGCTTGCGCTCGCCGAGCAGTTTTCCGGCTATAAGATGTTTCGCGGAATCGAATACCAGGCCAAAAGGGTACCGCATTTGTTTGCTTAGAAGTCCCGCCGTTCGCGCGCGGTATACAACCCGCTGCGCAACTTGAACTCGTTCGGCTGGAACTTAACGGCGCAATACTCAGTCTCCCGCTTTGCTTGATTGCGGTAACGCGCCAGCGCATATACCGGGAAAGAATTCTTATACAGGTGGTATTTTAGGTAGAACACGCCCGGAAATCCCGTGCCAGTGAAGTCCTCTTCGCTCCAGGATCCATTCGCATTCTGCTGTTGCACCAGGTACGAAGCAGCCTTGGCAATCGCCGGATCATTCGGGTCCGAGCCCGCCAGTAATCCGATTAAGCCCCATGCTGTTTGCGATGGCGTGCTGTTGCCCTGGCCCTTAGTAGATACGGCCTCATAACTGTGCAAGGACTCGCCAAAACTACCGTCTGCCTTTTGCACCTGCCGCAGCCAAGATACAGCCCGATTGCAATAATCCTGCGCCGTAAGTGAAACCGTTTCCAGAGCTCGCAGCACTCCGCTGGTCCCATAGACATAGTTCACGCCCCAGCGTCCGAACCACGAGCCGTCATTGCTCTGGTCCTTCATCAGGAATCCCACGGCTTTCTGCACCGCGGGATGATTTGCGAACCATCCAAACCGGCCCAGGCATTCGAGCACGCGCGCCGTCACGTCTGCGGTCGAGGGATCGATCATCGCATTGTGATCCGCAAATGGAATGTTGCACAGGAACTGGCGGTCATTGTCGCGGTCAAACGCGCCCCAGCCGCCGTCGCGATTCTGCATGCTCAGCAGCCATTGAATGCCGCGCCGCATCGCTGCTTCCATGCGCTTCTCGTCCGGGAATTTCACGCGCTGCAGAGCCATCAGGACAAACGCCGTGTCATCCACATCGGGATAAAAGTCGTTGCGGAACTCAAATGCCCATCCGCCCGGCTCGGCGTCCTTGTTCTTGATCTGCCAGTCGCCGCCGCCAAGAATCTGCTTCGACAGAGTCCACTCCGCCGCTCGTACAAGTGCCGGATGATCGGCCGGCAATCCCGCTTCTTCCAGGGCCACCATGGCGATGCACGTGTCCCACACCGGTGAAACGCACGGCTGCAAGCGAATCGTGTCGCCCTCTTCAATCTCGAACCGCGAAAATTCCTCAATCTCCCGCCACGTCAGTGGATCTTCGGGCCCATGTCCCAGTGCCATCAGCGCAAAAATCGAATTCATCATCGAGGGATAGATCGCTGCGAGTCCTTCGGTGCGCTCCATGTGTTCCAGCATCCACTGCTTCGCTTCCCGAATGGCTTTCTGGCGCAGCGGCTTCCACGGCAGCTTTTCGTAGAGCTTCAGTCCGCGATCCACCGCCAGAAAGAAGTTCTTCCACGAGAGTAATTGCTTGCTCCAGTTAAACGCCGCTGTCTTTTGCTGGATATCGTTAAACAACTCGTCGACGCGCGCATGCTCTGGCAAGCGCCATTCCGGACGCACCGCTGACAAGATTGCCATGGGGATCACAATTCCACGCGTCCACGAAGACATCTCGTAAATATTGATGTAGAACCAGTTCGGCAGGAGCATCAACTCAGGCGGAATCGCCGGCACAAGTTCCCAGCCTACTGCTCCTACCAGCGCCAGGTAAAACCGTACGTACGAATTGGTGTGCTCCAGGCCGCCCAGACGATGCACTGTGGCGCGCGCCTTGACCATGTGCGGCGCATCCGGGGAATCGCCCGCCAATTTCAGCGCAAAATACGCTTTGCTCGTCGCATTCAGTTCGGAGGGTCCGCCAAGATAGATAGGCCAGCCGCCATCTTCCAATTGGCGGCGACGCACATAATTTGCCAGCTTTGCAATACGATGGGGATCGGCTTTGCCGAGGACGTACAGATAATAGATATAGTCGGATTCAAGTGTGGTATCGGCTTCCAATTCTCCGTGCCAATACCCTTCTTCCGCCTGAATACTCAGAAGATGATTTGCCCCATTCTCAATGGCCTTTTGGACCCGCTCCGCCCAATTCTCTTGCCGCCATGGGACCGGCGCGGGCGCAGCCGGCAATTCCTCTCCAACTCGAACATACGACCCCATCAGTACTCCCCCAGAGAGCAGGACATTAGAGCGGCCTGTGTTTGCCCCCAGTTCCGCCCCGATTGACAGGTTAAGTTCCCTATTGCGTTACACTTCCGAAGGATGCGTAACCTGGCGATCACTAGAGCCCCATTACTCTTTCATTATCGCCGCCTTCCAAAAGCCGGTCAACGTCTAAGATGCCTTAACGCCGCAGCAGCGTTGTCATTACCCCTAAATCGCTGTCCCCGGTGCTTCCTCCATCATTCGGTGCACCAGCGCTTCTAAAGGTCGCGGCAATTCTTCCCCCTCCCGGTGCAATACCGAGGGCTTCTCTCGCAATAATTTTGTAGGGATTTTTATCCACAGGGGCGCGGGTGGCGCGTCGCCGCTTCTTCCTCCGCGAATTACCAACGCGTTTGCTCGATCCAGCGCGGTTTGCGCCGACTCCTTGAAGTCTTCTTTATCTGGATCGATCACCGAGAAGTAAAGCGACGGCTTTACGAATTGCATCAGCGAATTGCTCTCTACGATCAGTGCTGGCCTTTCCTTTAGTGCGAGTTCGGCCGCAGCCATCTTCAGCGCGTCACGAAGTAGCGGTAGTCCTTCCGCAAGGTATCCCTGCTTCGTCCTCAGCCAGAACGATTTCTTCGCCCCAACCGCCAGAAATCGCGCGCTATCGGTCTCGCTCTCCGGTTGCATTTCCCAAGCCAGAGCGCTCACATGCTCCGTGGGCGCACAATCGCAATTCTCACCATTCTGTGCGCACACTCCGTGTCCGTACTGCGTGATTTTCCCCGCTATCCAACAAACTTTCGGGAATGCACGAATCACGTCGCACACCAATTGCGTCTTCCCGATACTCCGCGTGTGCCCGCCCACTACCACGAGCCTCCACAATATCGTTGCGTTTGCCTTCGCGACTGACATTCTCAGCTCAATTCTTTGCCTCGGCATTTTCTGATGCCGACGTCACTTAGCTCGTACGTGGATTCTCTTCAATCCTGCCCGGATCTCTGCGCTCTCCCCGGTTAGCTTTTCTCCTCCAGCTTTTTGATTCTCTCTCCCAATTCCGGCAGCCGCGCAAACCAGACATATGCCTCTTTAAATTTGACCAGCGGCCTTGCAGGTGTACCCCATACCCGCTGTCCCTTCCGAATCGTCTTGCCCGTGGGGATTCCGGCCTGCGCTCCAGCGATCGCTCCGTCTTCCAGCGTGCAGTGATCCGCGATTCCCACTTGCCCGCCGCAGACTACGTGACGACCTAGCTTGCTTGACCCGGAAATCCCTGTCTGAGCAGCCACCACCGTGTGCGCACCAATCTGCACGTTGTGACCTACGTGAACCAGGTTGTCAAGCTTCACGCCGTCGGCAATTCTCGTGTCGTCGAGCGAGCCGCGATCGATCGTCGCGTTAGCCCCAATTTCCACGTCGTCGCCAATTTCCACAATTCCCGCCTGCGGGAACTTCCAGTAGCGTTCTCCATCGAATGCATACCCAAATCCATCCGCGCCCAGCACTGCGCCGGCGTGAATTTCTACCCTGTGCCCTACTCTTACTCCTGAATATAGCGTCACATGTGCATGAATGCGGCAATTTTCCCCGATCCAGCATCCCGCGCCAAGCACGCTGTGTGCGCCAACCTGCGTTCCAGCACCGATTCGCGTGTCTTCGCCTATCACTGCAAATGGACCAATGCTCACATCCGCTTCCAATTGAGCCAGCGGCGCAACGATCGCCGTCGGATGAATCCCGCTCGCCACCGGTGCTCGCTCCAAAAGGATGGCTGCTGCTTTTGCAAAAGCTACCTTTGGCTGTGCGGTGCGCAGGACTGTTTTCTCCGGCAGCGCCATTCCTTCCGAGGCCACCACGCAACGAGCATCGGATGCCACCGCTCGCTCCGCGTGTTTGGCCGCCTCCACGTAAATCAAATCCTTGGCCCCCGCGCGCTCCGGCCCGGCCACGCCGGCAACCTCCAGCGATCCGTCGCCTTCCACGATTGCTCCGATTGCTCGCGCCAGTTCGTTCACCGACCTCTTCATCGCTACCTCCGTTGCCTCATTTCACTCACCGTACTCTCCGCATCCGCAGTGAGTCTGCCCTCTTACAGAAAGTTGTAAATGGGTGGCTCACCTTTCGGCCGCATCTTCCACCGCGCATGGATCCACACCCATTGCTCGGGGTGCTTCCTTACGATCTCCTCAATCACCTTCGTGAATCGTTGTGTATTTTCCACCACGTCCCACTCAGTGTTCCCCGTCCGCACCAAGTTCACCGGCGGCTCAAATCGCAATCGATACTTCCTCAGGTTTTCGTCCCAATACGCGTATCCCGGCACGACCGCAGCATCGGTGTGCAGCGCCACACGCGCAATCCCCGTCGTTGTGCAAGCTGGCGTGCCAAAAAAATCCACGAACGTGCCCTCGTCCGGCATGGTGTTCTGGTCTGCCAAAATTCCTACCGTCCCCGCGTCCTTCAAGATGCGCAGCATCACGCGCGCCGATTCATTTTTGAAAATCGGCTTGTTCCCGGAAAGCCCTCGGTACACGTTCACCATCGCATCGAGCGGTTTGTTATCGAGCGGTCGCGCCATGTAGTGAAGTGGAAATCCATACAACGCGTGTGCAAACGAGGACAGTTCCCACGCTCCGATATGTCCCGTAAGATAAAGAACCCCCTTTCTACGGCTATGTCCGGCCAGAAAATTCTCGTGCCCGTCCAGGATCACTACACTCTCGATGTTTTCTTTCGTGTATCGAGGAAGGCGCGCAAACTCCGCCGCCATCCATCCCAGGTTCCGGGTCATCTTTTTCAGCGTCGCTCGCCGCTGCGCTTCCGTCCAGTCTGGAAACGCCAGCCGCAAATTGAATTCCGCGGTCTTTCTTAGCTTCGTTAGTGCCAGCAGCAGGACTCCCGCGCCGAATGCCGCCAAGCCACGCGCCATTCCTCGCGGCAACACCCCCAGCGTCTTGATCAGCGTCCACGCAACCGCATACTGCAACCGTTCCTTCATCGGGAGGTTTCCCTCTTGTTCTTTCGCGCCAGTATGACGGACTTTGCACATTTCACGATACACTTTCAATGCTAGACTCAACCTTCCGTGACGCCAACTGACAACTTTGTTCACGACGCCGCGCCACAGTCTCTTATCGTCCGCCTCGCGTGGATTTTCCTCATCCTCGCCACGCTCTACTTCTGCTATTTCCATGATCTCGGTGCTATCGGTTTTGTCGGCCCCGATGAACCGCGCTACGCCTGGATCGCTCGCGACATGGCGGAATCCGGCGACTGGGTCACGCCTCGACTGTACGGCGATCCCTGGTTTGAAAAGCCTGTTCTCTATTATTGGGGCGCCGCTGTCAGCTTCAGACTCTTTGGCGTGAACGAAACCGCCGCGCGTTTTCCCAGCGCTCTATCGGCTCTTCTGGCGACACTCGCAATGGCCTGGCTCGCCTTGCGTCTCTACGGCTCGGAGACTGCGCGCTGGCTCCTTCTCCTCTTGCCCACAACCGTGGGCATGATCGGCTTCTCGCATGCGGCGGCTACCGACATGCCCTTTTCCGCAATGCTCACCGTCGCGATGGTAGTTGCCGCAGTCATCGTGGGCCTCACGCGCAACGAGGATTCTCCCATATTCCCGCGCACTCCGTGGCTCGCCCTCATTTTATTCGGTTTCTTTCTGGGTCTCGCGGTCCTCGCCAAAGGGCCCGCCGCGATCATCCTGTCCGGCGGCACCGTTCTCTTCTGGGCCATCTTCACCAAACGTTGGCGAGATAGTCTTCGCTGCCTTCATCCCGTTACCATCGCGGCGTTCTGCCTCACGGCTCTTCCCTGGTATGTTCGCTGCTTCCGTCGCAACCCTGAATTCTTTCGCGTATTCATCATCGAGCACAACTTCAAGCGCTTCCTAACTCCGGAATTTCAGCACATTCAACCTTTTTGGTTCTACGTTCCCATTATCCTCGTTGCCCTCTTCCCCTGGACCATCTTCCTGGTCCCGTCCGCAACGAAGACAATGGCGGAAGCGCGGAAAGACCATGATTCTCGTGCAGTGCTTTTCTTTCTTGCTTGCTGGGCCCTCCTTCCGCTCATTTTCTTCTCCATCTCCCGATCCAAACTCCCCGGCTACATTCTTCCGGCGATTCCGCCACTCGCCCTGCTTATGGCAGATCAGGTCGCTCGCTACGACCAGTCCGACGCGCATGCTCCGCGCTGGCCCCTGCTGGCGACCGCAGCAGGGTTCCTTTTAATTGGCCTGGTCATTCTGCACGAATCCGGAGAGATTCCCGCTCTTTTCTGCCTGAGTCCGACGTGCGGCGTCGTGCGCATCTGGGCATTCGCGATTGGCGGAGGCGCTGTCATCGGCCTGCTCGCCGCCGTTCATAAATGCCGCTTGTCTCTAATTGCCCTCGTTCTTGTCACGCTAATTTTGGTATTCGAGATCAATCGCTTCCTGCCCAACATGGAACCTGGCCTCTCCGCACGCGATTCCGTCCGCGTGGCCCGATCCGTCTGGCCAGACTTCTCCCCGCAGCAGGCAGCAACCTGGCAACTGAAACGCGGATTCGGCTATCAATTGAATTTCTACCTTCGCTCGAATCTTCCCGAGTGGAAGCCGGGCGAACTCGATATTAATTGGTTCTTCACCTCGAAGAATCGAGTCCCATTTTTATTTGAAAATGGAATCGAATGCGTGAAATTTGCGATCTATCCCGCGGTCGTTCCGTGCAAAGTACCAGCTTCAGCCTATGGCCTTGGCCACCTTGGTGGTCTTCGAGGGAACGGTAGCGCTGGGGACTTCCGAAATCGGTAACCGCAGCAGGAAGAACGTCACTATCCGGTTCTCGTACGTCCGCTTCTCATCCTCGGGCAAATTCACGAAATTCCCGTGTGCAATTATCTGCTGCTCGCGCGGCTCCTGCGCCTTCAGAAACATATCCCGCGAAATCGAACCCAGCTCCGGCTCATCTGCTGCCTGAATGAAAAGCACGGGTACACCATTCAGCGACTTCAGTTTCGCAGACAGCGGCGGATCGTTCTTATACCCATAATTCAGCCACTCAAAACCGGTCTGCGCCGATTTCACCATCAACGGGAAGCCACCCACTCCGGTCTTCTCCACTCCGATTTTCACCATCTGCTTCGGGTAGTCATACACCGAATCCAACGCTACGGCCCGCACCCTGGGATCCTTCTCCGCTTCGCGCAGAGCCGCGTACGCCCCCAGATTGTAGCCCCACAATCCGAAGCGCACCGGATCCACATCGTTCCGTCTTGCCAGCGCGTCAATTGCCGCTTTTATCTCGTCCGATTCCTTATACCCAAACGTGGTCACGCCGGCATTCCCACCATGCGCGGTGAAGTCAAATACAAACACGTTGTACTGGTGATCCTGGAGTGCCGAAACCAGCGTCAAAAGTTCCCCACGGCTCGATTGGTATCCGTGGCACAGAATCACCGTCGGCGCCCCTCGCAGCCCTGGAAAGAACCAGCCCTTGCGTTCCCCTGCGCCCGTTACCGTGAAGTCCACCTCATCCGGCCGTCCCGGAAAGCTCGCCATGCTGATTTCCGAGCTGGTGCGCTGCGGCTTCACTATCCAATACACCAGCACCGCCGAAATCGCCGCCGTCGCCAGCACCCCGAAGAACACCAACGCCATAATGATGGTCAGCAGCTTCGTGTACCAGCGCCTCGGATACCGCAATTCGTACAGGATTGACATAGTCTCCACGCAAAACAGCCAGCCGCCGGGCGGCCCGGCTATGGGTTCTTACGCACCTCTCGTTACGTTACCAATACCAAAATGCTAGCACGTGCCGCAGTCCCTACCCCCTGTCCTGACGGGCCATGTGCCCGATCTATATAGGTCGCCGTGCCTGATTTTGGCAGCTTTTGCATCGAATCGGCTATTATGACCATTGCGCCAGGACTAACGGGCCTCACGCCTTTCATGAACATCATCGACCTCCGCCAGACCACTGTCCGCCAGATCGAGGCGCTCCTGCACGAAGAGGCCCAGCACTGGCAGGATGAGCTACACTGGGACTACGCCAGCGCGCTGAACCTTATCAAGCGCTTCCTCGACGCGCACGCGCTTTCCGGTTGCGTGGCCATGGAAAAAGGTGTTGCACTCGGCTACAGCTTTTACGTCCTGGAAGATCACAAGGGTCTTATTGGCGGGCTCTACGTTTCTCCCGAGCACGAGCAGGAGCCCATCGGCCGCCGCTTGCTCGACGAGATGCTCTTCTCCATGCGCGCCATTCCTCAGTTGAACCGCATCGAAGCGCAGCTCATGCCCTTTGGTGGACCCGTGGAAACCGCTCTCAAGGATCAGGGCTTTCGTCTGTACACGCGACAATTTATGCTGCTCGAACTGCGCAAATACTCCGAACATGTTCCGAGCACTAATTCCGGTTTACGGCTCGACCGCTGGCACGATCGCTTTTTCGAATCTTGCGCCAAGCTGATTTATCTGGCGTATGCCAATCATGTTGATGGCGATATTAACGATCAGTACCGCTCGCGCTATGGCGCTCTGAAGTTTCTCAAGAACATCGTGTTGCTCCCCGGCTGCGGGCAATTCGTGCCGGAGGCATCCTTCGTGCTGCGTCACCCCGGCAGCGACGATCTTGTTGGCGCGGTACTCACCAGCGAAGTCTCTTCAGGAGTGGGCCACACCACCCAGCTCTGTGTGCAGCCTGGTTTTCAGGGCCATGGCCTGGGACGAATCTTGATGCAGACCTCCGCGGAAGCATTGCGCGCCATGCGATACAACGAGCTCACGCTGACGGTCACTGCCGAAAACCACACTGCCGTTCATCTTTATGAACGTCTCGGATTTTCCACGATCAAAGCGTTCACCGCTGGCGTCTGGCCGCGCTAGATTATTGTCCCGTAGCCTTCTCCGCCTTCTCCAATTCGTCGCCGGGGAGCCAATGAATCGCCTCGTTCTGCGAAGCCGCCGCGGCGCCGAGTTCGTAGCCGAAACTGGCCATCATCGCCAGTCCCTGAAAATCCCAGCCCGCGTGAAATTCATCGCTGGGCTTGTGGTAGTGATTCGCTACGTAGTCTTTCGCTTGCGCCTCGCCCCACGCCAGATCGTGTCCCCTAAACTTCAACCCTTCGCTGATGGAAAACGAAGGAATACCCACGCGCGACAAGCTGAAATGGTCGGACCTGTAATAGTGACCTGCTTCTGGATGCGCATCCGCCTTGATCGCCAATCCATAGTCCTTGGCGATTTTTTCCACCGAAGGATAAAACGTGGTGCGTTCCGCGCCGCCGACTTCCACTTCTTCGGGAATGCCCAACGGCGCCAGAGCGTCATAATTCAAATCCAGGATGGGCTTCGAGGGAAGCTGCGCCGCATGTTTCCCCAGATATTCCGAGCCCAGCAGGCCCTGCTCTTCCGCGGTCACTGCCGCAAACAGGATGGAGCGGGACGGAACAGGTTTCGTGACCGCCCACACGCGCGCAATTTCCAGCAGAATGCCACAACCGGTGCCATTGTCGACGGCGCCGCGATAAATATTGTCGCCCTTCGGCCGGGCGTTATCGATTCCGAAGTGATCGTAGTGCGCCGTGTAGAGCACCGCCTCGCCGCGCTGCTTTGCGTCGGCACCTTCCAGCATCCCTACCACGTTGCGCGACGTGAACGGACGGATCTCGCTCACCACCTGCGCCTTCAGCTTCACTGGCAGTTCGACCGGCTTGAAGTCGCGCGACTGTGCTTCCTCATACAGCTTGTCCAGATCCAGCCCGCCCATCGCGACCAGCTTTTTGGCCACTTCCAGTTGAATCCAAGACGCAGACTGCAGCTTTGGCGTGCCATCGATCTTCAGATACGAGCGCTCCGCTCCCCATGAATTGCGAACCACGTCCCAACCGTAACTGGCCAGGTCGGTGCGGTGAATAATCAGTGTGGCGATGGCGCCGTGCCGCGCGGTCTCTTCATACTTGTACGTCCAGCGACCGTAATACGTCAGCGCCTTGCCCTTGAAAAAATTCGGGTCCGTGGATTCCGGTTCGCTTACAAACAGCAGCGCCACCTTGCCCTTCAGGTCCACGCCCTTGTAGTCGTCCCACTTGTATTCGGGAGCGGTGATGCCGTAGCCCACGAACACAATCGGCGCGTCGAAATCCGCCGTAGGCGTCTGACTCTCGTTGTTGGTCACGTAGTCGTCCAGATTCTTCAACATCACGGGCGCGCCGTCGCGCGGCACCAGCGAAAATGACGTTGTGGGAAGCGTCTTCACGCCCACCATCGGCACATCCTGAAAGTACGAGCCTTTTCCTCCGGCTGGCTTCAGCCCGTAGCTCTTGAACTGTGCCGCGATCCAGTCCGCCGCCGTGTCACCGCCCATCTGTCCCGTGCCGCGGCCCTCCAGTTCGTCGCTGGAAAGATACTTCACCGTCTCGCGAATCTGCGCCGCGTCAATCTTCGGCGTGGCGGCTTTCTGCGCCAGCAACGCGCCCGTGCCCAGCAGCACCGCCATCCCAACGATCAGTACCTTCCGCATTTGTCTCGTCTCCCGAACTGCCGTTTTGTTCCGCCTCCACAATACCGCAAAGGCAGAGAGTTAGGACAGGAGCGGCAATTTGCTTTTCGGGAACAACATGGTCAAAAAGGTGGGAATCAAACCGAGAGCGCACACTCCGCGGGGGAAGAACAAGTACCTGTCAGTACGTACGTTCTTGAACGAATGTGCTGCCTCTCAAGCCAAACTGAGCACCTCCGTGGGATTCGGAGATTTCTGGTGATCTGCCGCGGCATATACGGCGATTGTGGCGGACAAGTAGCCCATCCTTTTGGGTTTCCCTTATGCAAGAGTGGGTCTTGGGACTCTGCTCGCTGAACTGTCAATCTATCTGGCCTCACTCACAGATTCCTCTTCCGCCTGACCAGAAAATCCTCGCGGAACTGTGTCATACAGGACAGTCCACAACTGCATAAACCCCTAAGATACAGGCTACGCGGTGAGACAAACAGACTCAGCCGAAATCCTTCTCCGCCCCGGACTGTCTCTCCCTTCTCGCCGCTCACCTCATTGGAATGACTAGCTGAAGTATCCGATAGGACTTAAGGAGAAACACCATGCGATTGTTGAAGTTTGCCCCTATTTTTGTTTTGGCTGCCATTGCTTGCGCTCCCGCTTTCGCGCAAACCAATCCGGCAACAGGAACGTGGAAGCTCAATCTCGAGAAATCATCCTACAATCCCGGGCCGGCACCAAAGAGCCTAACTCGCACACTTGAAGCTCAGGGCGACAACGTGAAATATAGCTTCGAGGGAATCAGCGCAGAAGGAACTGGCGTCGCTTACGGTTTTACGGCCACTTTTGACGGAAAGGAATCCCCAATCACTGGCTCCATGCCCGGTGGAGCGGATTCCATCTCGATCAAGCGCATCGACGCCAACACGTTTGAATCCACGTTGACAAAAGCCGGCAAAGTGATTGGAACTGCTAAAAGCGAGGTCTCCAAGGACGGGAAAGTCACGACCGTAACCGCACAGGGCAAAAACGCAGACGGGCAGCCTTCGACCAGCTCGGCTGTTTACGACAAACAGTAACTAGGCCAGTCCTTCGCGTGTTTCGAATCAAGCGCGAGTGGCCCACTCTTGCAGCGCCGTTTTCTGCAGGGGTGGGTCTTCCCTTTCTTGGCAGATCAGATGCGGTCCCACCCCCCGCGCAGCGCCTTCGAATTCTTGGCCATGAAATACTAGCTCACAGTTGATAATTTATCGGCCATGAAGCGTACCGAAGATTCAGGCTCGGTCGGTTTGCGCTTGGCCGGTCCTCGCTGCCCAACTGATCTCCCGCTATTCCCCTCTAACTCCTTCCGATTCAAATACATCCACCTACTCGCGCCCGTATCCCGTTTCCTTTGATATAACATCCGCAAATCACACTGGTGCGGTCTTCTTTGAAAGGAGTTAGGGGAGAATGGCCAGCGATTTGTGCCGGGCGACAGGTGTTCCCTCTACATACGCAAAGACAGAGGCAGGGGCACAGGAGTTGTCGAATGAGTTACGGCGCAGGATGAGTGACCGTGTTGGACCGCCGACATTTGCTTTTCCGCGCGTAAAGCTCGCGTCGCCTTGTCACCCGTTCCGAGCCAAACTCGACTCTTCAGTGCGCATAAATCACGAGCATCCACAGCATGTAACTTTTCTGCCCCACAGCAAAAAACTGTAGCGCACGGCAGGAATCTGACGTATGGTGTAGCTCCCCCCTCTTTGTAGAATCCCATTTTGAGGTGATGAATGATTAGGCTCGGGGTTTTTCCACGTCTCGTATGTCCCTCCTTAGCTGCATTTGTTTTTGCTTTATGTTCGGCAACTTACGGCCGCGCCGACAGTCTTGCGTTCAACAATCCTACGGGTGATCTTGGCTCTGCCACTCACACGTATTCACTCGACGGAGTCAACGTCGTCGCCACGGGATTCAACGGTGGTGATCTGTACGGAAAGAATCTAGGCGTCACAGAGCAAGGTGTGGGGCTTACCAGCGATCCGAGCGGTCAGCACGAAATCTTCGCCATCGTTGGTGCACCACAGGATTTCGTGCAGATTGACCTGCTGAGTTTGATCACGGCGGGCTTCACTGATTTCATGTTCCAGATGGGCTCGACCACCAGCGGCGAAACCTGGCAAGTCACTGCCTGTTCCACCGCCGGCGTCTCGGGTTCCGGCCCCTGTTCGGTGAATGGTTCCACCTTAACGGGTACGGACGAGTCGCTCGACCTGGTGCCCGCAAACTTGAGCGCGACCGACCACTACCTGGATTTCTCATCCAACAAGGGGAATATGCTGCTCCTGCAAATCGAAGCAACCGCACCGGTCTCCACACCCGACCCTGGCTCCTTCGGCCTCGTTCTTTCGGGAATCCTGTTGATGGCTGGATTCGCGGCACGCAAGCAGTTCCGCACGTCAACCGCATAAGTCACCTTTCGTAAGCACATGAGCGCATCGGGCAGTTCGCTGTCCGGTGCGTTCGTGCGTTCAGACGACGTTTTTTCATGCTTTTCCTGACACTGGTCCAAAAACGAGATGGGAGCACCGCGCATCTGAGGAATGGAGAAACTCATGAAGAAGCAGAAGCCGTTGCCAGAATACCTGGTCGAACTCCTGAAGGGCGGACAAGCGCACGTGGAATTTGATGGCGCGGTGAAGCATTGGCCGGCCAACCTTCGAGGGAAAACGCCGAAGGGCGCAGTCCATTCCGGCTGGGAATTGTTGGAGCACATGCGCATCGCGCAATGGGACATTCTTGAGTTCACGCGAAATCCCAAGCATGTGTCGCCGGAATTCCCGTCAGGCTATTGGCCGAAGAGGAAGACTCCTCCCAACAAGACTGCATGGAAGAAGAGTATTGATGCGTTTCGAGCAGACGTGAGGGCCATGATCGCGATTGTCGAGAGCGAATCGACGGACCTGTACGCGCCGTTGCCGCACGGAGAAGGGCAGACGGTGCTGCGCGAGGCGCTGGTTCTGGCGGATCACAATGCGTATCACATAGGGGAATTGGTGCTGCTGCGACGCCTGCTCGGCGCGTGGAATCAATAAGGAGCTGTTGGCGGCCATATCCTTGCGCGTCAATGGAAGAGCGCAAAACGGAATCCCCGAAGGAATTCAGGAAATATATTCCAACGCCTGACGTACCAATGGTGTCAGGAAAGCGATGGTCTGCGCTCCCTAGGGGAGTTGCCTTCGGGTCCTGGAGGCCCGGCGCATGGAACGGTTTTCCAATCAATTGAGGCAAGTGATTCGCAGGCTGGCACGTACTCCGATTTTCACGGCGATTACTGCGATTACCCTGGCCGCAGGCATTGGGGCGAATACCGCCGTGTTTAGCGTGCTGGAAGGCGCGTTGCTGAAGCCGCTTCCCTACCGCAGAGCGGACCGCCTGGTCGGACGCCGGAGGAGCTTCGCGGCGTGCTTGCGTGCAATCCGTTCGCAAATCGAAAGGAGGTGGAGCCAAGCAAACTGGCGGTGATCTTTCTGGAGAGCGAACCAGCTAAAGAGATTCGACAAAAGGTGTTGGCCGTGAAAGCAGACCCCGAGGAGTTGCGGATCGAGTGGCGGGAGATGTACATCTATTTTCCGAATGGAGTAGCGCGGCCAAAGTTGTCTGTGCCGACGATTGAAAGAATCCTAAAGATGGCGAGCACGGGGCGAAACTGGAATAGCGTGCGGCAACTGTTGGGGATGGCCACGGCGATGGAAGCGAGCGGTGCAGGGACCAGGGAGAAAGACAAGAAATAAAGCGGTGGATTCGGTCTTCTGCGCAAGGGGGCGGGGATTCTGCTAAGCTGGCGCGTTGGCAAATCGGAGTGCAAGGGGAGCTAACGTGCAAGTAGTGGCCGGAGTGGACCTGGGCGGTACGGCGGTGAACTACACGCTGGTGGACCAGCAGGAAAATTTCCTAATTGAAGGATTATGTGAGCATCCGGCACTGGCGAAACAGGGGCCGGACATTTGTCTACAGCAGATCGCGGACGGACTGGCGATTGCGGCAAATAGGGTGGGAGTTTCGCTGGCCGACATAGTTGCCGTGGGACTGGATACACCCGGACCGGCAAGCGCCGCAGGACAGTTCAGCGAGCGCGGCTCTACGAATTTCGTGCACCCGAACTGGGCGAGCTACGACGTCCGTGAAGGCCTAGCCCACAAACTGGAAAAGCCGGTGTCGTACCTGAACGACGCCAACGCGGCGGCAATTTGGGGACATTACGCGATTTTTGGAGCGAACGGTAGAGAGACATCGATCTCCATCGTGGTCGGAACAGGCAATGGCGGCGGAATCATTTTGAACGGTGAAGTGGTGAAGGGAAAGAACGGATTCGGCGGCGAACTGGGCCATGTGCTGATTCCCTATCAGGGCATCGCGGGAACGCAGGGGATCCAGGCGAGATGCAACTGCGGGCGGAATGGCGATCTGGAATCGCTGTGCTCACTGACGGCTATCGAGCGCAATATACTTCCGTATTTTCTGCCGAAATATCCTGGGCATGAATTCGCGAAGATGGACATGCACGAGGCGGCGAAACTTGTGCGCGGACGTGCGGTGGAAGGCGACGCGCTGTGTAGAGACGTCTTCCGCGTGCAGGCGCACGCCTTGGGTCTGTTCTTCGACGAAATGGTAAATACGTTTGACCCGGACGCTTTGATCATCGGCGGAGGCGCGCTGGAAACAGGAAAAGGATTTCAGGAATGGTTTATTTCTGAAGTGCGTGTGGGAATGGGCGACCAACGGGAAGAGCAGGCAGGGATTCCGATCCACGTGATGCCGAATGGAGATACGGCGGGAGCGCGAGGCGCGGCGATCGAGGCATTGAAGGTGGCGAGGCAGGGCGGCCTGGCATAGGGAGTCTGTGGGAAGCGGTGAATCACCAAGAAAAAGCACTGGTCCAAATACAGGTAAGTACAAAAACAAAGGCTGTGGCTATTTTTTGATGACCCGGTCTTTCAGGAGGTTCTTGAGTTCGGACATGAACTCCTGAACATCTTTAAAGTCCATGTAGACGCTGGCGAATCGGACATAGGCCACCTTATCGAGTTTCTTTAGGCGATGCATGATCATTTCGCCGACTTCGGTGGTGGTGAGTTCGCGTTCGGTGGCCTCGTGGACCACACCCTCGATTTCGTCGACGATGGATTCCAGTTTGGGAGTGGGAACCGGGCGTTTTTCGCAGGCCTTCAGAAGGCCTTGCAGAATTTTCTGGCGCTCGAAGCGTTCGCGGCGGCCATCTTTCTTGATGACCATGTAGGGAATTTCATCGATGCGTTCGTAGGTGGTGAAGCGACGCGAGCATTTCAGGCATTCGCGGCGGCGGCGAATGGTGTCGCCGGTGCGGCCCTCGCGGGAGTCGATTACCTTGTCATCGAGATGCGCGCAGAAGGGACACTTCACTCGTGGGATTCTCCGGTTACGTCGGTACGTTCATTGTCCGTCATGCAGGGCGGAGAGGGCAATGGCGAGGTTGAAAATTTCGAACTTCAGCATTCAGGAATCAGGTGTCCGGTCTCTGATCGCGACCCTCAGAATCGAATGGAGACACTATTGTCTTTTGGCTTCGACGGATTCGTGAACGGGCTTTTCGGCCATTTCGGCGTCGAGTTCTTCGTTTTCCTGGGCGCGGAGGCGGCGAAGTTCGCCGAGAGACAAACCTTCCTTGATGAGCAGTGGAATACCTGCAAAGGAGCAGGAAGCGAACGTAATGAACCAGAGGACAAGAGCAGCGGCGACGGCAGGTTCTTTCTCAATATTGAAGATGGAAGTATAGGTGAGAATTGTGAGCGCCTGGGAACCTCCACCAACTCCGGGAAGTTGGACGGCGGAGCCGACTAGTGTGAAGACGAGTACCAGCATGGCGTCCTGAAAGCGGAGAGTGGCGAGTCTGCCGCCAAAGCCGAGACCGACGAGATAGTAGATGGCTATCACCAGAAGCCAGTGAGCAGCGGAAACAACGATTGCGAAGAGCAGATCTCCCCATGTGCGGATCGTTTGCACCCCGCGTGCGAATCCCAACAAAGTACGGGCAACACCGCTGCGCCAACCGTGGGCAGCGAGCCAGCCTTGCATGCGACGCTCGAGAACCGTGGTTCCGTGAAGCCGGAGGTAGACGAGCACGCTGATGGCGACGAGGACGCCCAAGCAGAGAATGGTGCCAGCGGTTCTGGCACCGGTCTCAAACGTCGTGGCGGGTTGTTCCGGATGGCCGTGACGCTGAGCCGTGAAAATCAACAAGCCGATCGCGGCAAGGGTGGCGGTGCAAGCGGTATCAAACAGCCGTTCGAGAGCGTAAATGCCGAAGGTGTCGGCGAGGGGAATCTTGTCCTTACGCGAAATCAGGAGTGGACGAACCGGCTCCCCGGCACGGCCTAGAAGAAAGATGGCCGCGAAACCGGCTAGGGTCATTTCATAAATATGCCAGAGATAGATAGGCCCGAGATATTTCTGGAAGTTACGCCACCGGATAGCGCGCAAGAGGTAACAAACGTAAATCAGTAAAATGGAAATCAAGATGAATGCCAGGTTTGCGCTCTTGACGGCATTCCAGAGCTTTTCACCGCTGAAATCGCTGAGGTCAAGCAGGTGGCGGGAGCGATAGAGGACAAAGGCAAGCAGCGCCCCACTCAGGCCCAGCAGCAGCCACTTCCTCGACTTTGCACCCATAGGAAGGCAGCGTAAGGGGAGGCAGGGCCCCGCGTCAAGCGCCCGTAAGCAATGTGATTCCAATACCTTGTATAGGGGAGCGAGGAACGGTAAGATGCCCCCATCAGGCGGTTGCCGCAAGACGGTTCAAAGGGAACATTTTTGCCACATTTCGCGTTTCACTATATGGCAGGCCGAGTCAACCCGATGTGGGTTCTGCTTGAGCAGGAATATAGAGTTTGGGACTGAGGAAGCTTGGAGCAGGATGCCCAACTGGTCCAGCAATGCCTCCAGGGCGACGGCTCGGCCTGGGAGGAACTTGTGCGGCGGCACACGCGTCGCATTTTTAACATTTGTTACCGGTTCACGGGCAACAGTACGGAAGCCGAGGATCTGTCGCAAGAAGTGTTCCTTCGGGTATACCGCACGCTGGGAAGCTATCGATCGGCGTACGGGGGATTCGCAACCTGGATGACGAGCGTGACGAGGAATCTGTTAATTGATCATTACCGCCGGACGAAGCGGGATCGAATCACTGATTCGCTGGACGATAGGATGGCTGTAGTCGAGAACAAGGAGTCGGCAGGGCGTAGGCCAGACCAGCAGGCACTTCTGGGCGAATTGAGCGGGCAAGTGCAATCGGCGCTGACGAAGCTCTCGCCGGAATTGCGGGAAGCGGTGATTCTGAGAGACCTGCAGCAGTTGGAGTACGCAGAGATTCGGCAGGTTCTGGCGGTGCCGGAGGGAACGGTAAAGTCGCGAATCAACCGCGGTCGAATCGAGTTGGCAAGGATTTTGCAACAGATGGGGGTGGGCCCATCATGAGGAAAGAAATGAATTGGGTGGTCTTGGCAGGGAGCCGGTTATGACGTGGACTTGCGATCAAATTGAAGCGAGGTTGAGCGACTATCTTGACGGCCTGTTAGAAAGGCCGGAACAGACGGCGTTTAACGAACATGTGGCGGGGTGTGCGCAGTGCGCGCCGCTGCTGGCAGGTGTGCGCAGCGTGATGAGCGAGATGCACGCGATGGAGCCCATCGATGCGCCACCGCGGCTGATCTATGCGATCTTGGACCAGACGCTGGGACCACGCGAAACGGTTACAACCTGGCAAGCACTTGGGAATTTCCTGCGTGGATTGGCGTCGCCGAAATTTGCGTACGGTGCGGCAAGCGTGATGGCCACATTCGTAATCCTGTTCACGGCCTCGGGGATTTCACCGAAGAAAATGAAGGTTTCGGACCTGCAGCCAACGAATCTGATGCGTAACTTCCAACGGCAAGGGCACCTGGCGTACGCGAAGGTAGAAAAGTCCGTATCCGCATGGCGCGTGGTGAACGAAATCCAGTCGAAGCTGCGGTCCAATGAGACGGATTTGCAGACCGTGCCGGAAGATTCGCTGCCGAAGAGTGCGCCGGAAAAGAACCCCGGACAGACCAATGAGCAAAGGCCTGCGGGGCCGAATCATCAGAATCGAGCCAATGAGCTAGCCCACCAGGTGGAGTTATTGGCGGCCGAGTGTCCCGTTCTGTACGAGAGGAGCCTTCGATGAAATGTGCGGTGCATGGGGAAGTGGACGCAACTGGATTTTGCCGCAACTGCGGTAAGGCGATGTGTGCGGCCTGCGTCCGCCCGGTGCGAGATGTGTGCTACTGCGAGGATTGCCTGGCGAGGTTGATGGGAATGCCCACGCCACAAGCGGCGATTCCAGGTGAGCCGGTGGCGCCAGCAGTACCGGTAACCGCGCCCATGCCGATGCCGATGCCGGCCCCCAGCCCAAGCAAGCCCGGAGCTAGCCCCGCGGTGGCTTTTATTTTGGGATTTATTCCGGGATTGGGCGCGATCTACAACGCAGAATATAACAAAGCGTTGCTGCACATCATGATCTTTGCAGGAATTATTCTGGGAGTGAGTAGCGATTTCGGCGAAGGGCTGAAGCCGTTATTCATTCTGGCGGTGGTGGTGTTTCCCTTCTACATGGCCATTGATGCAATGCGCGTGACCCGGGCACGGGCCACTGGCGAACAATTGAACGATCCGTTTGAAGCTTGGACGAAGAACCGCCCCATCGGGCCGGCTATCTTGATCGGCCTGGGCGCCTTGTTTCTTCTGAACAATTTCGGGGTCTTCGATTTCTTCCGCGTTCGGCAGATTTTCTGGCCCGTGGTGCTCATCGGAATCGGGTTCCTGATGTTGCGAAATAAAGTGGGCGATCGGAATTGAGATGAGGGCGCACATGAGCACACAAATAAAATGCCGGTGCCAAAGCTGCATGATCCGGAGCCTGACCGGCCCGGCCATGGTGATCACAGTCGGCGTGCTCTTCCTGCTTCTCGAAACGCAGGGCGGCCACTTTGAGTTTGGAAGTACGTGGCCAGTACTGCTGCTGGTGGTGGGCCTGCTGCAACTCGCGTCGGCATTCGCATCGCGCGAAGGGCACGTTGACCCACAGCCCAGCATACCAGTGACGACACCACCCCCACCCGCGCCGCCTGCCAATCCACCGCAAACGTATGTAGCGTCGCGGGAGCAATAGAAGCTTATGGCCCGCATCCAGTCGCGCAGCAGCGGTCTTTTTACGGGTTTGGTTCTCATTTCTGCTGGCGCTTTCCTGCTCCTTCACAATTATGGACATTTGGATTTTGGTGCATTTTTTGTGCACTGGTGGCCACTGCTGATTATTTTTTGGGGCCTGGTGAAGCTGTACGAGAGAACGGTAGGACCGCGATTCGGCGGGAGCGACGGCGGAGCGGTAACTGGCGGCGAAGTGCTGCTGGTTTTGGGGATGCTGGCGCTTCTGGGACTGGTGGTAGGGTACGACTATACAAAGACAGAACTCATCGACAAGCTGGACATTGACGTCAGCGGAAACGATCACACCTTCGACATTGATGCGCCACCGCCGATGACCATTCCAGCAAATGCCCGCGTGAATGTAAGACTGGGCCGGGGCGATCTGGTAATCCGTGGATCGGATGACGCGCAATTGCGACTTTCGGCTAAGAAGAATGCGAAGACATGGAATGACTCCCAAGCGGAACGGTTGACCAAGCCGGTGGGCGTCGAGATCGTGAAGAACGGGGACGGATATGAAATTCGTCCGACCGGATACGACCTTTCGAACATGCGAGTGAGTGTGGATTTGGAGCTGTCGGTTCCAAAGAAATCGCCTTTGACGATCAAGTCGGAGAAGGGTGATCTCTCCGTCTCGGACGTAACGTCGGACGTTTCCATTTCCCTGCAGAGCGGCGACGTAGACGCGAGAGACATTACGGGCGACATCTCGGTGGAGACAAAAAAGGGCAACGTGAAGGCCGCGGATATCAAAGGTGATTTGAAAGTCTCGGGTAAGGGCGATGAAATCGATGTGAATGACTGTTCTGGCAGCCTAACGGTGGATGGCGATTTTATCGGGCCAGTGCGCGGCGACAAGATTACAAAAGGAATTCGGCTGATTTCGGCGAAGACGGACCTGACGCTTTCAGCGCTATCGGGACACATCGAAGCCGGTTCGGGAAACCTTGAGATTATAGACGCGCCGGGAAATCTGGACTTGCGTACGCGGAACATGGAAGTGAATCTGGAGAACCCGGGTGGGAAAGTAAGCATCGACGATCGAAATGCGGATGTGAGCGTGCGGTACTCCGCAGTTCCCAAAGATGACCTGACGATCACCAATTCTTCGGCAGCGATTTCGCTGACGTTGCCTGGAAGCTCAAACTTCGAGCTGCAGGCAGATTGCCGGACTTGCGAAATCAGTTCAGAATTTGTGGGACTAGCAGTGACGAAGAGCCCGGCGGGGGATTCAAGTGTCGCCGGAAAGTATGGGTCCGGGCACGGGCCAAAAATCGTCTTGAAGACGAGTTACGGGAATATAGCGATCCGGCGCACAACCGTTGAACTACCACCAAAACCGGTACATCCACCGCACACACCCGCGCCGCCGATCCCGCCGGCGGAGGAGCAGTAGGGTGCAACTCCTCTGATGCCATGTGTCGGTTGAAGGAAATCAAATATAAGTAGTCAGAAATCAGGAACCAGTGTTACTCAAAAAGGAGCTCGTTGCGGCGGACCCCGGTGGCCAGTTCTGCAGCTCTGATATTGGTTTGCAGACAACGGTGCATGGCGTAGAGCATTTTCGAGAGATCATCGGTACGGTGAAGGGTCGATAGCGCGTTTCCGGTCAAAGCCCAGGCGCTGAATAATAATCGAATGAGTCCCACGTTCATGGAGGGAGCCACTAGCAATTGCCAGGAATCGAGCAATATTACGCGTGTTCCATCTTCCAAACCCTTCGGCAATATTGGCGGGGACCGAACTAGCAGCTCTCCGGATTTGTAGGGAAAACCAAACCGCTCTTCGAGCGGGAAACAGGACAAGAGCTTGTAACACTCTTCAACCAAATCCATGGATTTCTGCCAGATCTTAGGGCCCTGGACCGAGTGCAATCCGTCATCCGTATAATCTACTTTAATGCCATAACATGTAGTCTACGGCAGTGAAAAAATGCCCACAAACGCAGTTCATTTCGTTTGGTTGCTGATCACTGATTCTTGCTATCTGATATCCACTCGGCAGGGCGTATACCTCTCACTCACTACTGACGGAGACGGCGAAGTTCGTCGAAGAATGTCGGATACGAAACGGCGGCGCAATCGGCTTCGCAAATGACGGTTTCGCCGTCGGCACCAAGACCCGCGACAGCAAAGGCCATGGCGATGCGATGGTCGCCGCGCGGCTCGATTTGGGCCCCGTGGAGTTTGCCGGCGATGCTACCCTCGACGCGCAAGCCATCGGGCCGTTCCTCGACATTCGCGCCCATCCGCTTGAGATTTTCGGCGAGTGCGGCGATGCGATCGCTTTCCTTGACCCGCAATTCCTGCGCGTCGCGGATCTCAATTCCGTGCTGCGTGAATGGGCCGAGGACAGCAAGCATGGGCAATTCGTCGATCAGCAAAGGAACCAAGTCGCCGGCGATGACGCCACCCTTCAGTTGCGCGCCCTTCACGGAAAGATCGCCGACAAGCTCGCCTTGCTTGGAGATCAGATTGACGACGGACAGGTTGGCGCCCATCTGCGTGAAAAAATCCAGTATCGCCGAGCGCGTGGGGTTCAAGCCGACATTGCTGATGAAGAGATCAGAATCGGGAAGCAAAGAAGCCGCAGCAATAAAGAATACAGCGGAGGAAAGATCGCCAGGAACATCGAGGGATTTCGGTTGAAGCGCAGCTTTGCCGTTGGAGCCGCCGATGCCGTGAATGGTGATCGCTCGGCCATTCTTTTGAACCGAGGCACCGAATTCTTCGAGAGCCAGTTCCGTGTGATCACGGGTTCTTGCAGGCTCAATGACACTGGTTTCGCCGTCTGCGTAAAGTCCGGCCAGAAGAACCGCGGATTTCACCTGAGCGCTGGCCATGGGCATTTCGTACTGGATCGCTTTCAGTTTGCCGCCGTGAATTTCGAGTGGAGGAAAATTGTCGTCCTTGGCGCGAATAACCGCGCCCATCTGGCGAAGAGGCGCGAGAACACGCTTCATGGGGCGTTTCTGAAGCGAGCTATCGCCAGTGATTTTTGTGGTGAACGCCTGGCCGCTGAGAATGCCGGAGAGAAGGCGCATGGTGGTGCCGGAATTCTCCGCGTCGAGCGTGCGCCAACTGCTCTTTAAGCCGCGCAAACCGTGGCCGGTGATCTGGATGGTTGTGCCGTTCACCGAAACGCCCGCGCCAAGGGAATTCATGCACCCGAGGGTACTCTGACAGTCGCGAGCCGCAGCGAAGTTGCGGAGTTCGCTGGTCCCTTCGGCAAGGGCCGCGAGCATAGCGTAACGATGAGAAATGGATTTATCGCCAGGAGGTTCGACACCACCTGAGAGTGCTTTAACGGCGTGGATAAGCTCTGTTTTCACGAATCGCAGTCCTGGTGCCAGTTTAGCATGGAGAGATTTTGCGTTGGGCGAAGAGGAACCGAACCATATGAGAAATCGGGCGTCTAAGCAGTGGCAGAAGCTGTACGAGGGTACAGTTTGGTTCGAGAACTTTGGATGAAAACGGGAGAAAGATAGTTACGGGAGATTGCGTATTATTGATTGAGAGATACGGAAGCGAGTGAGCAAGGAGCAGAAATGTCGTCGCGGAGCATGATGATTCATTTTGTAACCAGAGCCGGAATGGGTTTGGGGGCACTCTTCGTGGTTGGCGTGTTGTTGGCCGCAATACCAAATCACCGGCCGCCGGTTGTGACTACCGTTTCCCCCGAAGCCGAGCTGGAAGGGCCACAGCAATCGCCCGACACCGACCACGCCAATATGCTAGGTATGAACATGCCAGCGGGACAGTCCAACGAGCAGGCCGCGATGGAGGACATGGCCGGCATGCACCACGGCGATCAGGCGCACATGCACATGACATCAGCAAGGCCCGAAGGGTCAAACGATCAGCAGCGCGCGGAGGAGGTGGTAAAGGAATTGCGTGCCGGGATTGAGAAATACAAGGACTACCACGTTGCTTTGAACGATGGCTTCCAGATTTTCCACCCCGAAATTGCGCAGCCGGAATACCACTTCACGGGTTACGCGAATGGATTTGAGGCGGCATTCGCGTTTGATGTCGCGCGGCCGACTTCGCTGCTCTATAAGAGGACCGCCAGCGGGTATGAACTGGTGGGCGCGATGTACACGATGCCAAAGCGTGCGACGGAAGAACAATTGAACGAGCGCGTACCCCTAAGCATCGCCACCTGGCACCTTCACACGAATCTGTGCATGCCGCAGAAAGATGCGAGACCCACTGCGGATAACACGAAATTCGGATTGCACGGATCAATTACTACGCAAGAGGCTTGCGACGCGGCCGGCGGAAAGTTCTACCCGGTAATTTTCGGGTGGATGGTACATGTGTATCCGTACGAGGACTCCACGCGAAAGATATTTATGATGCACCATCACGAGTGAGAACCGGCTAGCTAGTTTCTGTAGCGAAACGCCTATTTCAGCAGCAAAACCTTAATTGGCAAACGAGATTTCAAGCACTTAGCCGGCCTGTGGTTGGTTGCGACGGCATGTGACAGCAGACGATTGTTGCCGGATTCCGGCATCAAGTGGAAGACTGCGGTTTAGAAAAACATCAGCTTCACTGCGCAAGGAGAAAGCGGAACGATAGGTGTTACGCGGCTTTTCGCTTACGTGATCGTTTCGTTCGCAAGGCTGCAATTCTCATCAAGTTGTTGGCCAGCACGGCCGCGCCCACCCACAACTCAAAGCGCTTACGCCCTTCGTCGCGACAGCGCTTCATGCCACGACCGCGGAACAGCACGGAGATGGTCCCTTCGATGCCAGCTCGAAAGCGCTGTCCTTTTTTGAAATCGGGACTCTTCTCGTAGGCTTTGCGCTCGTCCGTTTTCTGTCCGCCACACTGCGGGATACAAACCACCTTCACACCCTTTCGCTCGCAGAACTTCACATTCTTCTCACTGAAGAAACCCCGATCCGTACCATACAGTTCTGGGACGTGGCCGAACATTTTCTTGTGGCGTTTCAGGGAAGGTTCCACGTGTTGTTCATCGTTAGGGTTTCCCTCGAGCACTTCATATTGCGTGATCAACCCTTGGGCACTTTCGGCAAGGAAAACTTTGTGGCCAAACTCCAGCGGTGTTTGCACCTTGCCGCGCTTGATCAGGTCGGTGTGGGCTTCAAAGATGGAATAGATCTTTTCGGCGTTGGGAACTTGCTCTCCCTCGAGCACGCGACGGCGGGCTTGATCGATCACACGGTCTCCCAGCTTACAATAGTGCTCGATCTCTTTCCGGAGTTCGGGGATCGCCATTTCAGCGGCCAGATCCTTGCCGCGCGCTTTCTTGGTCTGCTCCACTACCTTTCGCGCGCCGGTCACGACCTCCTCGGTCACTCCGATGAGTTCACGATATTTCTTGGTTTGTCGTTCGTGCCGTTCCGTGGGTTTCATTCGCTGGATTTCTTGCATGCGACGTCGTGCCACCCGCTTGCGATTGTGGAACCCCCGAACCCGCTTCTGAACTGCTTTTTTGAGGCGGCCGACCAAACGAGTGACCACGCGTACGACATCCCATAACAAGGTGTTGTCGGTCGGGTGATGAATGTCCGTCTGCACGACAGTGGTATCCACACGAAGTCGGTTGCCATCTTCCAGGCCGAGATCCACCGCCGCGTCTACTACCAGCTCATTGATGGCTTTCACTGTCTCCGGAGTCAGCCGATGAAAGGCGCGGTTAAACGCAAGATGCTTGGGCACCGGCTGGCAATAGAATTCCGTGAACTGGCGCAGCGTGTATCCGTCGGCGATCCGTTCCCGCAGTTCGCGAAGATCCCAACTCTTGACGCTCTTCAGTACGAAGGAGCGCAGCACCTGCGAGGGAGTTAACCCGTTGCGACCCGTCGCGGGTGTTTTTAGGCCTCGTTCCAGATCGCGTCGTACCGCCTCGATCATCTCTTCGTGGTCGTCCAGAAAATCGGAGATGGTTTGCAGGAACGGCTCCAGAGAGATGCCTTGCTTGAGCAACTCCCAATCGGCAAAACTGATTTGGGGCTTCGCAGTTCTCGGCACTCTTCAGTTCTCCTTTTTTGTCGACGCCTGGTCTCTCTCGCGCTTCAAAGCTTTGACATAGCGTGGTGCGGCCTGGAAGAGCAGCTCCTGCAAGGCCCGCCCGTTGTCCAAACAACGGCGCACCTCGGGGACCAGTTCCTCCGGAACGTACACGGCAAAACGCCGCCCTTTCAGGCGCCCATAGAGGACATAGCTCGGGTGCTGCTCGCCGGATTGACAAGCGCGGCAGTTTTCGCGCACGCAAGGGCTGCGGCGTAGGCTAAGCGAGCCCAGAACCGCCGGCCAGAGGCCGTCCGTTTGGTCTTGGAGCCAGCGCAGGACATCGGAAGGAGACTCGAATTTAGTAGGTGGCATGTTCTATGTGTGCCACAAGGCACACATACTTGTCAAGAGAAAAATGAAAATCGGACTGAAAAAAACGCGCGAACCCCTGTTTTTATGCGGTTATTTTGGCTTTCGCTACAGAAACTAGCTAGAAATCCTAAAAAATCTCAGGCTGTACCGAGCGAGCAAAGGGTTGGAGTTCGTCCTGGTCATTTATTAATTCGTCTGAGCTTTCCTGGCCACGAGGCCGAAGCCTTTAGCTTTGGCGTCAACAGCCACGGCCGCCAAGGCTGCGCGCCCTTCTTGAGTTCTTCCGGCTTCGACTTGAATACTTCCGAGAGCCAGTCGGGCTTGAAGTCCGATGGCCACGAAGCCTGCCTTGCGTGCCTCTTGCTGCACGCTCCGTAAAGCGCTTACGGCGGCGTCTGTATTTCCTAATGCAGCATCAATTCTGGTTAGTGTAATTGTGGCACTCAACTTCAGATTCTGGTCCTTTGCTTTCGTCGCGAGTTCGCGAGCCAATTGGATCTGACGCTGAGCTTCCGTGGTATCGTGCAACCCTAAGAGCGCTTCGGCCAGTGCAGCGCGGGCCTGGCCTTCACCGTCGGAATCTTTCTCGGCGGCAAGTTCGGTTGCGGCTTGTTCGGCGTAAGTCTTCGCGTCAACGAAACTGCCTTCCTGTGAACACAAAGTACTCAAAGAAATTCGGGTATAGGCGGCGTAATCCTTTTGTCCCAAGTCTTCCTGGGTCTTCAGGGCTTCCAGATAATTCTTCCTTGCGGAGTCTAGATTTCCCTGTGCAAGCAAGACATCGGCAGTATTCACCAGAGATCGCGCGGTGTCACCTTGATCCGCCATTTCCGTGCGCAATTTCAGGGAGTCCTGGCAACTTTTCAGGGCCTGTTGCACTTCACCGGCTTGTAGAAGGAACATGCAAAGGTTGTTCAACGCCCGGGCTTCGGTCTTTTTTTCCCCGATGGAGCGTGCCAGCACGATGGCCTTGATGAACATCTCTTTGCCATTTTTCCGATCGCCCGACCGGTAATACAGCCCGGCAAGATTCTGCTGCGCGACCACCATTTCGTTCTTGTCGCCGCGATCCTCGGAAACTGCGATGCTTTGGAGATAGGCTTTTCTCGCGCCGTCCAGATCGCCTTGATCATCCATGATATTGGCCAGGTTATTCAGGGCGCCAGCTTCGTCGACTTTGTCGCCGATACTTTGTGCGAGACTGAGCGCCTGCTCATACAAGGGTTTGGCGATAACGCCTTCTCCCTGCTGCCAGTAAGCATTCGCCACATCGTTGGTGGCACGCGCAGTCCCTAGCTGATCGCCGACTTCTTGATTCAGCTTTCGAGCTTCCTCGCAGCGAGGTTTGGCTTCGTCCGGCTTTCCCAGATTCAGTAAAGCCCAGCACTGGTGGATACGCGCTCTGGCGAGAAGAAGAGTAGCGTTCAGTGATTCCGACTTGGTTGCCGCAGCGGTAGCAGCAGTTAACTGTCCGCCATGATTCGTGAGAGCTTCCTGCGCGTCGGCGGCAACGAGATCCACGCGGGCAGCCAATCCGACGGGAAGCGTCTTCCAGCGGACTTGCTCCAGGGTCGTCAGCGCGGCTTGGGATTTGCCCCCGGCGATCTGCGCTTTTGCCAGTAATAGTCCGTATTCCGGATCGTCACTGTATAGGGTCCATAGCGAAGCGTACTGCTGGATCGCTTTGTCCCAATCACGCGTCGTCTCGTAGTAGCGGGCATTAATCAGCCCGCGGGCATCGGCGGAAAGTTTCGTGGAAAGATCGCGGGCCGTCTTCGCTTCCTCTTGCGCTTTTGCTTCGAATCCAAGTTCGGCCCAGGCTTCCGAGAGCAGACTGTGTGCCTGTGCGAACTCGGGATCGGCAACAATGGCCTTCTGAAGTAGAATTGTGGCGCCGCGAATGTCAAAGGTTCTGATTTTCTCGCGAGCTTCAGAAAAGTTCTTTAGGGCTTCGGCGTTCGAGGAAAGAGAGGCATCCAATCGAGCTGCCTCCGCGGGCTGCAGCTCAACGCCGAACTTCGAACGAACTAGCCGCCCGGCACGCGAGACCATGGCATTTATTTCGGATTCCGTCCCCGTCAGTTGCAAGGAACCGAGGCTTTCATTGTCCCGCATGCGAATCAAGTGGAGGTTCCAGTCCACCTTTGCCGGATGAGAAGTAGCATCCTCCCGATACGAACCGACTATCAAGACGTCGCATCCCAGGTATTCACCGATTCTCGCGAGTTGCTCCTTGCCGGGAGAGGCGGGAACACCGTGCAAGCCCAGGTTACGTTTCATTTCATCGACGGTACTGGGCGCGATGAATCGGAATTCATCGGTATCCAACTGTGACCACAGGCCGTCGGCCAGCATTTCTCCAATTAGCCTTTGCTGTTTGTCGTCAGACAGATCCTGAAATCCGAGTACCGCAACGGAGGTGCGTTTCGCCGGTTGAGAAGTAGCAGCCGTATTCGTGGCCGGCGCCGTCGTCAACCCAAGATTTTTGACTGCCAGGTAGCCAGAGGCCGCGAGCAGCGCGATGAGCAAGCCGGCCAGTGCAAAGCGCCACCGTCTGAACAGGTCAGCGAAATTCTGCTTCGCACTAGCGACTCTCTCGCCCTTCAAAGCGTTTGAAACATCGGCGGCACAGGCAAAACGGTTTCCGGGTATGCGCTCCAAACAGCGCATCACTACTTTTTCCCATCGTTGCTCCAGATCCGGAAGGATCGAGCGAGGAGAAGGCGCCGGATTGTTCAGCCGCATCAGGGCGGTGGAGAGCGCACTTTCTCCAGAAAATGGGCGCTGGCCGGTGAGCATCTCGTAGATCACGACGCCGAGCGCATAGATGTCAGTCGCCGGCGTGATCTCGCCACCTTCCAGTTGTTCGGGAGCCATGTAGGCAGGGGTTCCCAAAACATCCAGCGAGCGGGTCAAGGCTTCGCCGGAAGAGGTAATACCGCGAGCGATTCCGAAATCCGTGATGACCGCACGGAGTCCATTGGGACTTTTGGGAGAAGCAAGCAACATCACGTTGGGACACTTAAAATCGCGATGAATTACGCCTGCTTCGTGCGCGGCCTGGAGTCCGGCGGCCATCTGCTCCACTATTGGCAAAGCTTCATCTGTCGAGAGGCGCCCCTGGCGCAAAATTCTGTGCGCGAGCGTTTCTCCGGACAGCAGTTCCATACTGACGAAGAGGGTTTCGCGCGTTTCTCCGTCTTGTGTCTCCGTGTGCCGAAAAACATCGAAGGTACGGCAGACATTGGGGTGGGTTACGCGCCGAGCGAATTGAATCTCGCGCTTGAAGCGATCAACAAACCTACCGCGATTCAGCATCTCAAAACGAACGGTCTTCAGCGCCACCCGTTCATTCAGTTCCAAGTCTTCCGCCTCGTACACCTCTCCCATCCCGCCGCGCGCGATGAATCCGACTATTCTGAATCTACCGGCCAAAACATTGTTGGGAAGAAATGTCGCCTTCAGGCTGGAAGCGGAAATACCAAGACTGATGGTTTCATTATCATCCACGGGAGAGAGCGCATCTTGTGAGGACGCGTCGGGCGACTGTGATTTGGGATCCTCCATAGGGCGGTTCTCCAAAAGTACGCCATTATGCCATAGGCAGTGTGCAAAGAATTGGCACGAGTATGCAATAAATTGCCGTAAAAAGTGCCAAACATCGAAGCCGGTTCACCCAAGCAAGTGGCTATGTCCCACGCAAAGACCAACTTAATTGAATCATCGGATTCGGCGAACGACGTGCTTCCAAGGAATAACAAGGCGTAGTGGGTCCCTAGCCCCCATCCCTCGCCTCCAACCCACGTCGAGGTCGCTCAATGCATTCATCCATTCGTTCTATGGTCATTCTGCTATTCGTGGTGGCATCTGCGAATTCAGCCCTTGCGAACAAACTTGATAAAGGTGGTTCGGGCAAAGGACAGGTGAACCCAACGACATTTAATTGTAACTTGACGGAGGCAACGGAACCGTGCGTGGCATTCAATATTGCGTCTCCCACCACGGCCACGTGGAGCAACTTCGTTCCGACCTTCGATTCCGGCGGCACGCAAACGGGTGTAACGCAGGACGGGCCGTACGATTTGTTCATGGTGAGCACGGCGAGCCCGGTGACGCTTCAGCTGACGTCTCCGAGCGTCACGTTCGGCAGCTTCCTTTGTGGATCCGACACGACGATGATCGACCAACTGAAGGGATTTTGTACAAACATTGCGGCCGAGGCAGGCGATGATCTTTCTGGGTTCCTCAGCTCCGTTGGGCCGAACGCCATAAACCAGGTGACATACGACTTCGTGCCCGGAGGGAGCCTGCCTGCCGAGTGGGTTTTCTACGCCGACGCGGGCCAGGCGGGCATCGTGGAATCAGTAAGTACTCCCGAACCTGGGACGCTCCTGATGCTGGTCTCCGGCTTTCTCGGAGTTGCCTGCAAGCGCCGCCGTACGAAAGCGTAATAGCGCCGGCGCCCTGCATTCGGACAAACGATCGGTAGCCGAATCCTACGCCGGCTGTGTCGTGCCTTGATTGGCCCTCTGCTGAAAAACCTCGTTCAAGGCAGTGGGAAGATCCTTCCTGCGGACTGGCTTGGTCAACATGTCTCGTACCCCGAGTTGATTGGCGTTGATTTGCCGTCAGGATCAACATAGCCAAACGTTAACAGAAATGGGGATGTCCGCTCTGACCTTCCGTACTTCGCGAACGAGATGAAACCCTGACATCGGTGGCATGTACAAGTCCGTAACAATGGCATCGAATGCGGCAGGGTTCTGCAGGAACTCCTGTAAAGCGAGCTCTGCCCCAGAAAACCTTAAATCCGCCCTATTCGAGCATCCTGGTGCCTAGGAACACTGGCACTCGCTTATCATCTACAAACAGAATGCGTTGTCCTTGACCGATCGACGCGCAGGGTTCCAAGATTTTCACCTTGACGACTTTGTCGTGAACGGCGGGCAAATAGATCTGGAAGACTGTGCCATTTCCGGGCTCACTGTACATCTTTATCGTTCCGCGATGGGCAATGACAATTCAGTGGACGACGGGGAGCCCAAGCCCGGTGCCTTTGGCTTTGGGCTTGGTCGTAAAAAACGGCCAGGGTGGAGGAGCCCATGCCGGAGCCATTGTCGCTGACCGAGGAGCGAAGGTATTGTCCCGGGGAAGTTTGCGAATAGAGCTGAATCTCCTCGTCGCCAACGAGAGGGGCGTCGACCTTTACTTCGATGAGTCCGTCTTTGTCGCCCACCGCGGGAGCCGCATTGGTGGCGAGGTTCAGGATCACCTGGCAGATTTGTGCCGGGTTTACACCGACCATGGGCAAGTCCGGTTAGCAGGTGTAGCGAACTTCAATCATGGCGGGAAGTGTGGCCCGAACAAGTCGCAAGGCCTTCTTGACGAGGGGCTGCAGGTATTGCACCTCCGTGTCTTGTTCCTGAGGCCTACTGAAACTGAGGATTCGCGGCACCAGGTCGGCGCCTCGCTGTCCTGCCTTTTCAAGTTTCCCACGGCACGCTTGAACGGGATGCTCCGAAGGAAATTGGGAAATGGCTACAGCGGCGCTGCCATTAATGGCGGCAAGAGTGGGCCACGCTGCCAGCGAATGTAGGGAGAGCTTCGAGCTTCTGCAAACGCATTTGAAGGTTTTCTGTGCGTTTCACTGCAGTGATGTCGGCATCCACTTCCAAGGTGGGGGGTGCATTCCCGTTTGGATCGCGACGAAGAACCCGTTGGCTGGCAACGACGATACGATTTCCGTCGCGACGGCGGTGGGTCAGTCTCGCTTCTTACAGTCCCTGCGCATAAAGAGTTTTCTCAATTTCATCGAGAGGTCGAGGAGATTTCCTCTGCAGCAAGTCATGTGAGACCTTTCCCAACACCTCGGTCTTTGTGAACCCGCAAACCTGTGTAGCGCCCCGCGTCCACAGTTCGATTCGATTCTGCATGTCGCGGACAAGTGCAGGCGCGAGATCCAGCAGACTGGGCTGCTGCCGAAGTTCCCCTTCCGCGCGTTTGCGGTCCGTAATATCGCGGGCAATTTTGGAATCGCCGATGAATCTGCCGGAAGTGTCGCGCAGAAGGGAGATAGTGACGGCAACGTCAATTCATATGCGGTCTTTGCGGATGCGCTGGGATTCGAAGTGGTGAATCGTTTCGCCGCGCGCGAGGCGTTGGGCAATGACAGGCTCAAAGGCAGTCAGTTTTGATTGCTGATTGGAATTGTCGGGGGTGAGCTTGCGCAAACGGCCGACTTGCTGATCAGCCGCGACGACGGCGGCTTCAAAGGACTTGAGGTAATCCTCAGATCCGGTGAGGAGATAACTCAGTTGGACCGACTCCGCGGAGGTGAGGCTTGAGACAAGCTCAGACAGACTGTTCAACACCTGGTGGGTATGATCCACGGGCCAGGCGTCTTCGGCGAAACGCACCACACTGATGTAAGTGAGCGCGCCAACAAGGATCAATACCGCGGCGGCCAAGGCGAATCCGCCACGCACCTTTCGTTCCAGAAAAAAGGTCGGCGGATTCTTTACTGTAGGAGTTTTGAGTACGATGATCAGCCTGGTCCACGACTCCTGCTTTCCGCGAACGTCGGAAAGCATCTCTGGTCAAAACGTGGAAAGAAATCGCAGAGGGAGAATTGAATGAGCCAGGGTCAGCTCGGCTATGAAGGGGAGTATGAGCGGTCTCTAACGGAAGTCAAGTCACAGAGACAGACAAAACGCAGACAACAAGAAATCGCACAAGTGTCCGCAATTGCTCTATGCTCCTTGCAAGCGAGGGGTACGCGCACGCATTACTGGTCCTTGAGTTTGAGGCGATGCTTGTTCTCTTCGAGGAATTCGCGGAGGTCCTTGGCCATGTCAAGGAGACGGACCCATTGCTCGTAGTAGAGAGTGACGGGGAAGCGGCCCAGTCCATAGACGCTGACGCCGCCCTTTTCACCGACGCGGAATTCCAGAGTGCCCTTCTTGCGACCCTCGACCTTTTTCTCAAGCTCGGCAATCTTGGCCAACAATTCATCTTTTGTAGGTTCGGACATGGGTTCTCCCTCTGGCAGCATCGTCGCACAGTTGGCGGCGTGCCGCCAAGATAGTGGAGCGAACTCGCGAACTCGCCGGATTGCCGTTTCATTAAAGCAGTTGCCGCCCCTTCGGCGTGGTTATATGAGTCAGAAACTCTTTTAGAAAGCCTGAAGGCCTTGGGGTGTCTCGACGCAAGTTAGAATCTAGGGCACAACATGGCTCGGCAGCTAAGGCCGTATTTCCCCTGGAGCGTTCCTGCCCGAATTAAAGCATGGCTCCGGTATTGGCGATTGTGTAGATGGTGGCGGCATTGTCCTGAAAAGGATAAGGGCCTGTCCCCGCTGGAGAGGTTGAGTAGTTTCGCTGACCGGGCCGAGCCACGTTGAATTCAACGTGGAGCGGTTAGCATGAAACCCAAGCCACAGGAGAAAAACAAGAAAGCAACCGACCATCCAACACAGCACCATTGGCACGAGATGAATCGCAAGCAACGACGGGAGACGATGCGGAAGATGCAGAGCGAAGACCTCAGCCTGGAAGTGATACATCCCGACGCCGCTGGTATTGATATTGGTAATGAATCCCACTACGTGGCTGTCCCGCCGACACGGGCTAGCCAGCCGGTACGGCAGTTCGGGTGCACCACCGCCGAGCTGAAGGCGATGGCCGCTTGGCTGCAGCAATGCAGGATCCGAACCGTTGCGATGCAATCCACCGGAGTGTATTGGGTCGCGGTATACGACATTCTCGAACAAGCGGGTTTCGAAGTATCTCGAGCAGAGAGAGGATCGCAGCCAGGGTGCCCCTCTGCCGCAAGAGAAGCGCAAGGGACGCCTCAAGGAAAAGAGGGCGAATAAGCCGCAATTCGACCTGCGCGAAGCGTTGTTTCGCATGACCAGTACGGACCTCACCAGGATCGACAGCAACGATGTTATAACCGCGATGACGGTCATCAGCGAGGCAGGATGGGATATGAGCAAATGGGAGACCGAGAACCATTTTGTTTCCTGGCTGCGGCTGTGTCCGGACAATCGCATCAGCGGGAACAAGGTCATTGGGAAGGGGCGTCTGCCCACCAATAATCCGATCAGTATCGCCTTGAAGCCGGCGGCCAGCACCTTGCGGCTAACTAAGCAAAACCTATCTGGGAGCACAATTCCGTCGATTGCGAACCAGGCTAGCGGCTCCCATCGCGATCAAGGCGATGGCTGCCAGGCTCGCCCGCTTGGTCTACCGCATGCTCCGCTACGGAATGAAATACGTCGACCATGGAGCAGTGTTCTACGCGAAGCTCAACACCGACTGTCACAGATCAAGCAGCTCAAGTGGAAAGCTCACAAGCTGGGATTCCAAATCGTCCAAACCACGGCTGCTTAAAAAGCAGAAGTTTCCGGGGAGGCATAAAATGACCACGCACAACCTGGGCAGGGACTAGGACGTCTAAACCTTTGCTACTAGGCGGGCCACTCCTGTGGTTCAATTGCGGTGGTCAGGTCCAGCGGGTATCATCAGCGTTCAATTTGGGGGTCCAACTCTTCGGCTATGGCTCGCCTTTTCCAGCGGTTAACGTTTTTTGCCCCTCTCTTATCATTGCTAGGTGCTTTCCCAGCGGTTCTGGTTGCCCAGGAGAGCACGGCAACACTTCCGCTCTCGCAGGTGCGCTCGGGAATGCAGGGTTACGCGTACACGATTTTTGCGGGCGACCAAGTGGAGAAGTTTGACCTGGAAGTGATTGGCATCCTGCCGAATTTCATGGGGCCAAAGCAGGCGATCATTCTGGTGGAGTTGAAGGGGCCAAAGGTCGAGCACACCGGAGTGGTGGCAGGGATGAGCGGCAGCCCCGTGTATCTGGAAGGTAAGCTGGCGGGAGCATTGTCGCTGAAGCTTGGGGTATTCACGAAGGAAGCGATTGCGGGAGTGACGCCGATCGAGGATGTGCTGAATCCGCCCGCAGGAGACACGGCCGCGGTTGATGCGCCACAGGGTTCTGCCCTGCCCAATAATGCGCTGGCACGAAACGAATTGCCGGGCGGTTCGGCGCTGCAACCGATCGAGACGCCTCTGGTGTTTTCGGGATTTCAGCCGGCATCGTTACAGCAGTTTGGCCGCGAGCTGCAGAGTTACGGTTTCGTAGCGGCGCAAGGTGGCACGGCAGACGCGCGGCCTGAGGACCGTCGCCTTGTGGCCGGGGACATGGCGGGGATGGTGCTGGTGCAGGGCGACGCGTCAATCAACTCAGCATGCACGGTGACGGCAGTGAGCGGCGACAACGTTTACCTGTGTGGGCATCCCTTTCTGAACCTGGGCAACGTGCTGATCCCCATGGCGCGAAGTCGCGTGGTGACGACGCTGTCGTCGAGCCTGGCGTCGACCAAAATTGTGAATGTGGGCGGGTCGATCGGAACAATCACGGGCGATCATGTTACAGCAGTGACGGGAAGGCTGGGTGCGGCACCGCCGCTGATTCCACTGGATTTGACATTCGCAACAAGCGGCGGCGAGAGGAAGCTGCATTTCGAAATCGTCAACCATCCGAAGCTGACGCCGTTGCTGGTAGCGCTGACGACGTTTAATGGGATCAGCCAGAATCCGATCTACGGAGAAGGGACGACGCTGCATTTGGCGGGCGAAATCCGCTTAAAGGGACATTTACCCGTTCAGATAGAAAACACGATCGCGCCGGGCGATTCGTTGACGCCAGACAGCATGCCCATCGCCATCCTGGTGCAGAACGTGTTTGGAAGGCTCTTCAACAATAGTTTTGAGGTGCCCGACGTCGAGCATATTGCACTTAGAGTGGAGAGCCAGCCGGGGCGGAAATCGTACACCATTGAAAGTGCGTGGCTGGAAAAGGGTGAAGCGACGCCGGGAGAAAACCTGAAGGTGCGCGTGCTGCTGCGGCCGTATCGCGGCGGGTCGCGCATTGAGGAGACCACAGTGCACGTGCCCGATCAGATGGCGCGCGGCACCACGCTGCGAATCCTGGTGAGCGATGCGGATTGGATGAACCGGGCCTCGCGCGGGTTCAACTTCCAGGGAATGCCCGGGGCGGGAGGCGGTCCGGAAGGACTGGATCAACTGATCGGACTATTGAATCGCGAGCGGCGGAACGACCGATTGTATGTGGGGCTGTTTGTGCCAGCGCCGACGCTGGTGTGGGACGACAAGGAAATGCCCAATGTGCCGTTGTCGCAGATCAATGCGATTGACGGACGGCCAACACCCGGAAGCGTGCAGGTGCTGCGGGAATCGCTGGCAAGCGAAGAGTCGGTAACGCTGGGCGGCCCTGTTACGGGACTAATCTCATTAAATTTACAGATCCGGTGACCATGGTAATGTCGAAACCAGCCCAGCGAAGTCTGATCGTATCCCTGGGCATCTGCTTGATCGCCACGCTGGCATACTCGGAACACACGCGGCGCTGGCGGCAATCGACCTACGATGAATTCCTAAAGGGTACGGCCAAGGGAGTAGCGGTGCGCAGCGACGGGCATCTGGAGCTAGCGCCGAAATTCACGCTTCTCGCCGATGCGGATGCCTCGTACTTGTGGTCGCTTCGCGCGGATGAGGCAGGAGCGCTATACGCGGCCGGAGGGTCGCCGGCAAAAGTTTTCCGCTTCGAAGGATCCGGGAAACCAAAGACAGTGTTTGAGTCGACGGATTTGTTGGCGCAAGCGATTGCGTTTGACGCGAAAGGCACGCTGTATGTGGCGACGTCGCCAGACGGCAAAGTCTATCGTGTGTCGCCTTCGGGAGAAAAATCAGTTTTCTTTGAGGCGAAGACAAAATACATCTGGGATCTGGCGTTCACGCCGGATGGAACGTTGTATGTGGCGACGGGAGACAAGGGACAGATTTTCGCGGTGGCGCCCGACGGAAAAGGCGAACTATTCTACGCGAGCGATGAGGCGCACATTAAGACGCTGGCGTTCGATGCCAAAGGAAACCTGTTGGCGGGTACGGAGCCAAACGGGCGCGTGCTGCGCGTAACACGGGGCCCGGAGAAGAGTGCCACGAGAAAATCGTCCGATAAAGCCGTGGCCGACGGATTCGTGGTGTACGAGACGGCAAAACGGGAAGTGACTTCGCTGACTGTCGCGACAGACGGAACGATTTACGTTGCTGCCATCGGCGACAAGAACCGGACGAGCGGGCTGGCGCCGTCTGCGGTGATTGCAACGTCGCAAGGCACGACCACAATTACGAATACAAGCGCTGCGGTGCAGATGCAGGGGACTCCCTTCGTGGCGTTTCCACAGGCGATTTCCAGCAGCATTTACCGGATTTCGAAGGAGGGAGTTCCCGACGAAATCTGGAGTTCGCGCGAGGACGTCGTGTATGCGCTGGGACTGAACGCAGATGGACGGCTGCTAGCTGGAACCGGAAATACGGGATCGCTTCTGGTGATCGATGGGCATGGGGTGTATGCGCAGCTGGCAAAATCGGGATCGGCGCAGATTACCGGGATTTCGAAGGGTGCGAACGGCAAAGTGTTTTTGTCCACCGCGAATCCCGGCAAAGTGCTTTCGCTGGGGCCGGAGTACGAAGCTGAAGGAACGTTCGAGTCGCAATCGTTTGACGCAAAGCTATTCTCGCGGTGGGGACGCATCGAGTGGTGGGGACCACCGGCAAGCGGTGCGCAAGCGAAGGGAGCAAAGGATTCGAAGGAGCCTCGACTGGAGTTTTTTGTGCGCAGCGGAAATACCGAAGATCCGGGGAAAGAGTGGTCGAAGTGGTATGGACCGTACACAACGGCAGCGGCCCAGGTTGAAGCGCCTGCCGCGCGATTTTTCCAGTGGAAGGCCGTCATTCATGATGGACGGCCGGGCGACGGCATCGATTGGGTGAGCGTGTCCTACCTGCCTAGAAACGTTGCGCCAGTGATTGATGGAACAGCCGTGCAGGAAGCGGGGGTGCGCGCGCAGGCGCCACAAGTGATCTCGGGGCAAACGGGCAGCGTCACATTGAAGCAGCCGCTAGCACCAAATCCCAGTGGTCTTGTGATTACAACAAGTTCGTCAACGAAATTTGAATCGCAGCCGCAGGGCATACAGCAAAAAGGCTACCAGACGGTTTTGTGGACGGCGCACGATGACAACGACGATGAGTTGCGTTATTCGGTGTATTTCCGCGGAGAAAATGCCAGCGAGTGGCTGCTTCTGAAAGATAATCTGGACCAGAGGTTTTATTCGTGGGACACCACGACGATGCCGGACGGGGCGTATTACCTGAAGATCGTGGCCAGCGATGCGCCGTCGAATCCGCCGGCAGAGGCGTTGAAGGTAGAGCGGGAGAGCGAACGGTTTGAGGTGGACAATACCCCGCCGACGATTGCAGAACTGGACGCGATCCCGACGGGTATGAATGCAGACAGAACAAAGGGTACAGATTATGACTTGCGGTTCACGGCGACGGATCCATCGAGCAGCATTGAGCGAGCGCAATACAGCGTGGACGGCGGGGAATGGATTTTGCTGGCACCAGCGCACGGAATCAACGACAGCCGGTCGGAAACGTACGAGTTTGCGGTGCGGGGATTGTCGGCCGGAGAGCACACCATCGCGGTGCGTGCTTACGATCGGTTCGAAAACGTGGGCGCGGGAAAGACTACAATCCAGGTCGTGGGGAAATAAGCCTCAGTTAGATCGAAGAGCGTGGCATCACCAGGCTAAAATTCTGCCGAGTAATTCAGTCGAGTTAGGCGATATGAAAACAAATCAGGGCTTGATTTTTGCGGAGGAAGGCGGCGGTTTGACGAGTTCGGGACGTTGGGGCTTCGGTCTCTCCGGCTCAATGAAGCTTTCGATTTCGGCGCCAAAACCCATGCGCCCATCACTGAAGGCGTCGGGTTTGGCGTGCACCACACGCGCTTTGCAGTGCGTATCTTCCGGCTGAGTTCCGGTGACTTCGATGGGCATGCGCAGCGTGACTTCAATCGGCATGCCAACTTGAAGCGGTGCCGAAGTTACAAAGAAAAACCCACCGCGAGAAAGATTTACGGCTTCGGTGAAATGTTCGGTTCGGTCGGAAGCCAAACCGATGGGACGGAAGCGCAGCGGTACCCGGAGACGGAAGCGTTCAAGATGTCGTCGTTCAGGGGCCATGCGTACTCCGCGCGGGGCGAGGGGGATTCGCAGCCGCCACCATGCCAGAGGCCCTAGCCTAACAGACGCGGGGGCGTCGTCCAAGGCCTGTTCTGCGAACGAAAAACAAGAACTTTCGCACTGGTAGTACCAGTTCATCTAGACTGTGGTTATGACAATGGCAAATGCAGGCCCGGAAGAGCGTATCACCCCGATTGACTGGAAAACCATTACCGAGGCGCACGAGCGCATCCGGACGCGGATTCATCGCACCCCCGTGCTGACGTGCGCAACGTTCAACGCGATAAGCGGAGCGGAGATTTTCTTCAAGTGCGAGAATTTCCAGAAAACCGGATCCTTCAAAATTCGCGGGGCATCGAATGCGGTTTTGTCGCTCAGCCAGGATGAAGCGGCTAATGGAGTGGTCACCCAATCGAGCGGGAATCATGCGGCGGCAGTGGCTTGCGCCGCGGCATGGCAAAAAATTCCGGCGTGGATCGTGATGCCCAAGAACGCCCCGGCAGTGAAGTGCCGAGCGGTGGAATCCTACGGAGGAAAGATCACTTTTTGTGAGCCGACAGTCACCTCGCGAGCGGAAACCGCCGCGCGGTTGCAAGCGGAAACGGGGGCAATGATGGTGCACCCGTACGACGACGACCGGATTATTGCCGGGCAGGCCACGGCCGCAAAGGAACTACTGGAAGAGCTGCCGGAACTGGATGCCGTGCTTGTACCGGTGAGCGGAGGCGGATTGCTGAGCGGAACGTGTCTGGGAGCGAAGGGATTGCGCACCGGAATTCGCGTTTTCGGCTGCGAGCCGGAACGCGCGGATGACGCGTACCGGTCGTTGAAATCGGGAGTGCTGCAAAAACTCGAGGCTAGCGACACGATTGCGGACGGACTGCGCGCCTCGCTGGCACCGAGGACATTTGCGATCCTGCGGAGGTACGCGGATGGCGTTCTGCTGGTGAACGAGGAAGAAATTGTTGCAACCATGAAGCTGGTGGCGCAGCGGATGAAAATTGTAATTGAGCCATCGAGCGCGGTGGCGCTGGCACCACTTTTGCGGTCGGGAGGCGTGGCCGCACTGGGATTGCCCGGGAAAGGAAATGGGGACGTAGCGAGAATCGGCGTGATTTTGTCCGGTGGTAACGTGGAACTGAGCGGGTAGGCTCCGTGCTTCTCACGATCAGCGAGGGGCAAGTGAAAAGTTTGGGATGAGATGTCCGTTAGAGCACCGCAGGAAGCTCCTAATTGTCAGAAAAAGGAGAGGGCGTGTAGACTACCAAGAGTCAGGAATCCCTCACAGGGAAATTGTTTTCGGGACGAAGGTCCAAATAGCCGCAGGGGCATGCCCAGCCCTATCTGCGAGCGAGTGCAAACCCGAAACCTGCACAGGTGGGCAACGTTGTTCTTCCGCAAGAGATTAACCCCTTCAATACTGATCGTTTTCCTGGTTGGCCTAGCACTGAGCAAGGCGTGCAGCGCACAGGGCACAATTCAGACCCGCAACGCGATCAATAGCGCGCAGACCGTACGGCTGGAGCACACGACGCACCCGCTGGCCCAGACAGTGAGCGACGCCGGGCCGGTGGAGGCGGGGAGGGCGCTGGAGAGGATGCTTCTGGTATTGTCACCGGGCGCGGAGAGCGAAGTGGAATTGAAGAAGTTTTTGGACGAGCAGCAGAATCCAGGCTCGCCAAGTTATCACCATTGGCTGACCGCGCAGGAGTTCGGGGCGCAGTTTGGAGTGACGGACGCAGACGTGGTTGCGGTCCGCAGCTGGCTGGAGCAGATGGGCTTCACTGTCGGGGCGGTGTCGAAGAGTAAGCGTTGGGTCGAATTCAGCGGATCGGCACAGCGAGTGGAGAACGCTTTTCAAACGCAATTGCGGTATTACAACGTGGACGGGAAGAAATATCTGGCGAACGCGAACGATTTATCCGTTCCCGCGGCCGTGGCGCAGATTTCGCAAGGTGTCGCGTCGTTAAATAACTTCGGGAAGCAGCCGCCGCAGAAGATGCTCGCAGGAATTGCTGGGCGCAACGCGCAGGGGCAGAAAGTACTGCTGCAGCCGAACCTGACCGCAACAGGTGCTGGCAGCAATGTCTATTATCTTGCGCCGGGCGATTTCGCGACGATGTACAACACGAAGCCACTGATGAGCGCGGGAATTGACGGCACCGGGGTGACCATCGTGGTCGTCGGGCAGTCACAGATCGAGTTGACGGATGTGCAGACCTTCCGGCAGATCTTCCAACTGAAAGACAATGACCCGAACATAATCGTAAGCGGCCCGGATCCGGGAATAACCACGCCCACCGACCTGCAGGAGGCAATGCTGGACGTTGAGTGGGCCGGGGCGATTGCGCCGGGGGCAACGATCAACCTGGTGATCGCAGGTTCAACGGACGCAACGAATGGTGTAGACCTAGCCGCGGCGTATGCGATCGACAATCAACTCGGTTCGATCCTCACCTACACCTACGGCAGTTGCGAGCAGGCGCTGGGGGATTCAGGTAACGCTTTTTACAACGCCCTGTGGCAGCAGGCCGCGGCAGAAGGAATTACGGTGCTGGTGGCCGCCGGAGACAACGGTTCGGCAGGTTGCGATGCGTCGAGCGCCGGCCAGCCCGCCACGCAAGGACTGGGGGTAAATGGCGCGGCGTCGACTCCGTACAATGTTGCGGTGGGAGGAACCCAGTTCCTGGAAACCGGAAATGAAGCAACGTATTGGAGTTCGTCGAACGCCGCGGACTACTCTTCGGCACTGGGCTATATCCCGGAAGCGGCGTGGAATGAAAGTTGCGACACGTCGCAGGCAGCGAGTCCGACGAATTGCTACTTCCCGAACGGAGGCTTTGAAATGCTGGCGGGTGCGGGCGGGGCAAGCACTATATACACGAAGCCGCGGTGGCAAGCGGGAACGGGTGTGCCGGTGGATGGCAAGCGCGACGTGCCGGACGTAGCGATTGCCGCGGCTTCGGGGCACGACGACATTGTGTACTGCCTGAAGAGCGCGCAAATTGCGTGCCAGGTGACTGGAAACGAAGTGGTGGGATTGACGCTGGTGGGGGGAACGTCGGCGGCAACGCCTTCGATGGCCGGAATCCTGGCGCTCGTGGAACAGAAAAATGGTGCGTTCCAGGGACAGGCAAACTACACACTGTACAAGCTGGCGCAGAGCGGTAGTTGCGATTCGTCACGGCAGACAAACCCAGCATCGGTAAATTCGTGCGTGTTCTACGACGTGACTTCAGGAAACAACCAGGTTCCGTGCGTGGGCGGTTCGACGGGATGCAGTTCCATGCAACAAGGAACAAACGGTTTCATGAGCGGGTACGCAGCCGGGACGGGCTATGACCTCGCAACAGGCCTGGGATCGGTGAATGCCACTAACTTGGCCAATGCGTGGAGCAGCGTGACGTTTGCGGGTTCGCAAACCATGTTGCAGGTGGCAACGACGAGTTTCGCGCACGGGACAGCCGTGACGCTGAGCGGAACGGTCGCCGCCGCAACTGGAACAGGAACGCCGACAGGAAGTGTGTCGCTGAGAACCGATCAGTTCGGGGCAGCGGATGTGCTGACGGTTACGAATGGGGCGTTCAGCGGCTCGGTGAAGGACCTGCCGGGCGGCCAGTATCAATTGAGCGCGCACTATGCGGGAGACGGAATGTTCGGGCCGAGCGATTCCGCGACAGTGGCGTTGAGTGTAACTCCAGAAACGAGCACGACGACCATCAGCCTGATTCCGCCCAGCGGAAGCGTGAATTATGGTGACCCGCTCAGCGTAAAAATACAGGCGGCGGGAGTTTCGGGAGCAGGAATTGCGACGGGAAGCGTGACCTTGTCCGACGGGGCAACGACGATTGGCACGTATCGGCTGGGAGCCGACGGAAGCGCGTTTATCACCACGGGGCAAGGAACGAGTTACTCGTTTGCGACGGGAGCTCATTCATTGACGGCGACATACGCAGGGGACAATAGCTTCAACGCAAGCAAGGCGTCTACAACAGCATTGAATATTGGGAAAGGAACGCCGATAGTGATCGTGGGGCTGAATACTTCGGACATTGATGTGGGAGCACCTGTTGGCGCGCATGTGACTGTGGCCGGATTCGGAAGCGCTGCAGCAACGGGCCAGGTGCAGTTCACGGTGGACGGTGCTGCGTACGGGGCGAGCTTACCGCTGCAAACGGGCGGATTCTTCGGCCCGCAAGCGCAAGCGTCGATCCTGATCACAGGATTAACCGTCGGGACGCACCTGATCGGCGCAAGCTACGACGGAAGCAGCGATCCAAATTTTGTAAGTGTTCCGAGCACACCAAATAATGCGCCCGTGACGGTGGGAGCGAACAAAGGCACCAGCACCACAACGACGATCACGAACTCGACCACGCCAGCGACAATTGGGGCGAATGGCACGTTTACCGTTGCGGTGAATCCGCCGGCAGCAACGGGAACGGTCAGCTTGTGGGATATGGTAGGGCCACGGAGCAGCCCCGCGCCGATCCAAAGCGGCGCCGCAAGCATTCAAATTGTCTGGCCGCAAGCGGGTAACGTGTCGATCTACGCGCTGTATTCGGGAGACGCGACGTTTGCGAGTTCATCCAGCGCGCCGGTAGCATTCACCGTGGCCAAGGGCACGCCACAAGTTGCACTAACTGGACCAGCAAGTTCGGACCCCACGCAGCAGGTGAGCCTGGTTGTCAGAGTGACCGGCAATCCCGCGAATTCGGCACTGGCCTTCCCCACCGGAGATGTGGAGTTCTGGGATTCACTTAACGGAGGAGCTAGCCAGCTATTGAAAGTGGCGAGTCTGACGGCTGGTGCGGGCAACATTGGGGTGTACGGCCTACGCACCAAGTTGGCGGTCGGGACGCACACGCTACAAGCCCACTATCGCGGTGACAACAATTGGGTAGCGGTGGATTCCGCGAGCATTAGCGTATCGCTGGCAGGCGACTTCACCGTGGATGTGTCGCCCGATCAGGTGGTATTTACAGCCGGGAGCCCGGGGAGCACCACGGTGACGGTGACTCCGACCGGAGGGTTCACGGGGCCAGTGACTTTCACATGCCCGACCGGAACTAACAACGTACCAGTGGGTTATACCTGTACGCTGAGCCCAGATCCCTTGAGCGTAACCTCGGGAGTGGCAACCACGACGCTGACGCTGGCACCGAGCACGATAACGGCACGGGCGGTAAACACGGTGGGCGTGCTGGCCCCAAGTCAATCGCTGTGGAAGATGGGATTAGCTGCAGGCCTCTTGCTGTTGGGCATCATGCTGGCTGGGGCCGGCGGAAGCAAAGAAGGGCAAGAATTCTTGTTTGCGGCAGGCTGCCTGCTTTGCGTGAGCAGCATTGTTACGGGATGTGGGGGAGGAGGGGATGGAGGCGGAGGAGGTCCAGTTTCATCAACAACCACACTGGCGACTTCGAACAATCGCGTTTCCTTTCAGACGCCGATCACGTTCACCGCGACGGTGAGCGCGCGAGGAAATCCGGGAGGAACGGTACAGCTCTATGACAACGGGCAAATCTACGGGAATCCCGGCACGTTGACGGCGGGAGTGGCAACCTTTCTGACCACGAATCTACCTATCGGAATTCACACAATCTCGGCAAAATATTCCGGCGATACAAACACGTTGCCGTCTGCTTCCTCTGCCATCAACCAGATGGTGTTGGGAACGATTCAATTGCAGGTGACCGCCACGGCCAACGGCGGGGTTTCACATGTAGCCAACTTCACAGTTGTATTGAATTGAGGAACAGCCCACAATCGGAATTGAACAAATGTATGGGAAAACCGTTAGTTGATCGACTGCATCTCTAACTACATGCCAGGACCGCGCCTACGACATAGGGGCCGGAGACACGCGATGCCTGCCAGAAACAAAAGCTGAAAAGCTAAAAGCGCGGAGAGCGAACTAAATGAAAACGGGAATCAAAGTCTGTTGGACGATTTTGTGTGCAGTGCTGTGCACATCGGCAGTGCCGACCTCCTGGGGACAAAGGACTCCAGTGCCATCGCGAGTCATACAGCAAGTGGATGAATCGCAAACGGTGCGCCTTCAGGGAAATGTGCATCCCATGGCACGCACGGAATTTGATCGCGGAGCCGTGGGAGATTCGCAACCGATGACGCGCATGCTGCTCTTGTTGCAGAGAAGCGCGGAGCAGGAGACGACGTTACGGCAGTTGCTGGATGCGCAACAGAGCAAAGGATCGGCCAATTACCATGCCTGGCTGTCGCCAGATCAGTTTGGTCAACAATTCGGGCCTTCGGATGCGGACATGCAAGCGGTGACGGACTGGCTGACGAGACAGGGATTCCAGGTGACCAAGGTCTCGGCGGGCCGCATGGCCATCGAGTTCAGCGGAACCGCGGCGCAAGTACAGAATGCGTTTCAAACACAAATTCGGCGGTACGTGGTGAATGGCGAAGAGCACATCGCGAATTCCAGTGATCCGGCCATCCCCGTGGCGTTGGCATCGGTGGTAAGAGGAGTGGTGTCGCTGAACAATTTTCCGAAGCATTCGCAGTTTCATCGCGTGGGGAGTTTTCAGCGCGACCTCGCCACAGGACAGGTGAAGGCACTGTTCACGTATACGGACATAAATGGCAAGTTCTATGGCGTTGGGCCGGCGGACTTCGCAAAAGTTTATAACATTCCTCCCACGGCAACGGGCGCGGGCCAGAGCATCGCGGTGGTGGGCGACTCAAACATTAACATTCAAGATGTGCGTGATTTCCGGTTGATGTTTGGACTAGTAGCCAATGATCCGCAAATTATCCTGAACGGACCAGATCCCGGACTTACAGGCGATGAAGGCGAAGCAGACCTGGACGTGGAGTGGGCAGGCGCGGTGGCGCCACAAGCGACGATCAAGTTTGTAGTTTCACAGAGTACCATTTCGGATTTCTCACAGGTGAGTGCCGGCGTAGATTTGTCGGCGTTGTACATCATCGACAACAACATCGCTCCGGTATTGGGCGAAAGCTTCGGTTTGTGCGAAGCCGCGCTGGGCACCAGCGGCAATGCGTTCTACAACACGATGTGGCAACAGGCGGCCGCTGAGGGAATTACCGTGGTAATCGCCGCAGGCGACAACGGATCCGCGGGGTGCGACCCGGGATCACTGACACCAAACGCGGCAACGCAAGGAATTGCCGTAAGCGGGTTCGCGTCCACGCCATACAACGTGGCAGTGGGTGGAACGGATTTCAACCAGTTCAACAGCGAATCGCAGTATTGGAACGCGACGAACACAGGTTCAACGCAACTATCCGCCAAAGGCTACATCTCGGAGGTCCCTTGGAACGATTCGCTCTGCGCCGCGAGTTTTCCCAATCCCTGCTCGACGGTAGATCCATCAGGAGGGGACTTGAGCGCAGCCAGTGGGGGTCCGAGTAATTGTGCGGTGTCCTCGACGAGTGCATGTACCAGTGGGTATGCGAAGCCGGCATACCAAGTAGGTGTGACACCAGCGGATAGCGCGCGAGACCTTCCGGACATATCGCTCTTCGCGAGCAACGGATTTAACAACAGCTTTTACATCGTCTGCCAGTCGGACGCGAATCCGAACGGAGCGGCTTGTGACCTATCGACCAGCGCGAGTTCGGGAACACACAATTTTCAGGGTGTTGGAGGCACCTCGGGCGGCACGCCTACGTTTGCGGGGATTATTGCACTTGTGAATCAGAGCCAGGCGACAGTGTCAAACCCAACACCTCGCCAAGGGAATGCTAACTTTGTCCTCTACGCGTTAGGCGCGAAAGAGGATTATACGAAATGCAATTCCAGCAATTTCACGAACCCGGCGACTCCCGCGCCAGCAAGTTGCGCGTTCTACGACATCACCACTGGAAATAATGCGGTGGCCTGCGTGGCAGGGAGTCCCAATTGCAGCAATACGTCCGGTTCCGGATATGGAGTGCTGACTTCCGGATCGAGCACGGAACACGGTAATCCTGCGTTTCAGGCCGTGAGCGGCTATGACCTGGCAACAGGGCTGGGATCGATCAATGTGGGCAACCTCCTGACGTTGTGGAGCACGGCCACGCGTACGGCGACCACGACAACATTGACGAATCCGAGCGGAGGGACGCCGTCCGGGCAGACGTTCACAGCGAAAGTGACCGTTACGCCGACACCTGCGGGCACGGCAGGAACGGAGAGCGTCGCGCTGAATGCGTTGGCGAGTGACGGCATCACGATTCTTGGCTCGATGGGTCCATTTACCCTCGCCGGAGCGACAGCGAACATCAGCACAAACCTGTTGCCTCCCGGCACGGCGTCTGTCACAGCTTCGTATGGGGGAGACGTGTTGCTGGCTGCAAGCACTTCGGCACCAGTGGCTGTTGCGGTGAGTGGCGCGAATCAAACCAGCAGGACGGCGCTAAGTTTTGTGACGTTCGACGCAAATAACAACCCGATTCTGAGCACGTCGTCCCAAAACGTGGCATACGGATCTTCCTATACCCTGAGGGTTGTAGTTACGCCTTCGAACGGAAGCTCCTGCGGAACCGGTGGGACAACAACGGCATTTCCTTGCCCTACGGGGACTGTCACGATCACGGACAACGGTAGCGCATTAAATGACTGGCCAAACGCGGGCACACCCAACGCAACGAATGTGGCGACGTTGAACAATCAGGGGGTCGCCGACGATCAGCCTGTGCAGCTCGGCGTGGGCAACCACAGCATCGTGGCCGCGTACAGCCCTGGAAGCAACCCCAATTATCAGGCGAGTTCCAGCAATTCCCTTTCCGTGACGATCACAAAAGCAACGACCACGACGGCGGTGGCAAGCAGTGTGAGCACCATCGTCTCAGGTGCCACGGTAACACTGACAGCGCTGATTTCAACAAACAGTAGCGGAGTAGGACCGACGGGCAACGTTCAGTTTGCGGAAGCTGGTGCCAATCTCGGCTCCGCTGTGACGTGCACGCCCACGAGCGGCGCCCAAAATAACACGAATGGTACTGCATACTGCCTGGCTACACTCACGACAGCAATTTCGTCGCTGTACCCGGCGCCTCCGGCCCGGCTTCGGCCACCCGTAGTGCCTATGGTTCTGCTGGCGATGAGCATCGTTGCGTCTTTGGCTCTGCTGCGATGGATGCCGGAAGATCGCAAACGTGCGTATGCGTATGCGGGGCTGGTCTTGTTTGTCTTCCTGGTTGTTGGAATAGCGGGCTGCGGCGGAGGGAGTAACAGTGGAGGAGGCGGCGGTAAGACAGTAACGATCAACGCGAGTTACGCCGGTGACACAAACTACACGCCATCGACCGGATCAACTCAAATCACGGTGCAGTAGGCGGTGAGACAATTCAGGAAGTTAAGCAAGGGGCGCCTCAAATAGGCCCCCTTTTATTTGCGTGAATTGACTGGGCGCAACGGTTGACCTCGCAGTTTCTGAATCGACGCCGACATCGGCAGGGATTGATCTTTCACCTCTTCACTTCATCGAGCACATTCTGGCCGGTGTGATGAGCGAAAGCTATGCAGGTTGGCAGCAAGCGCTGGGTTCGACAGGAAACGCCTTCTACAATTCACTGTGGCAACGGCCAGCGGCGAAGAGCATCACTGTCGTCCTCTCCTCAGGCGACGGCGGCTTGGCGGGTTGCGATGTACTTGCTGGGAATTACGGAACGCAAAAGGCGTCTCAGCGCTCGTTCTTTGCAGGAATTATCTGCGCCGTGGGTTTCGCGATGGGATGCGACGGAGGTGGAAGGGGAGGGAGTGAAGGGGGTGGAGGGGTTGCTAAGTGTGTGCCATCTCCTGCGATGCTGACGTTCTCTCCGGCATCACTTTCTGCGGGCGGGCCGTTCTCTCTAACGGCAACGGTCGCTTCAACGACGACACCAACGGACTCAGTCACGTTTATGCAAAGGACGAGTCCGATCAGTTCCGGAATGTCGTTGACCAATGGAGAAGCGAGCCTCGCTTAAACGAGTGGACTGAGAGAGGGGTTCTATCCGATTTGGGCGCAATATGCCAGAGATACAAATAATCAGCCGTCTTCATCTTAAGCCGCGAAAAAAGAGGTTATGGGAACGGCGACCTTGAGTATCTTCGGGCAGACAGCCGGGTACTCACAAAACGGTTGTCACAATCATATAAGTCTAGCGCGAAGGCAAGCGGACTAACGCGTTCAGTGCGCCGCGTTGGGAGGGAAGAAGATATTCCAGAATTGCGGCGAGGCGGCGGTGAACTCGATGGGGATGAGTGAACCTTCGGCGTTCAGTTGAGGCGGGCGAACCACGTGGGCCTCAACCTTTTTCTGGGTCTTGGGATTTTCCACGGACAGCTTTGTGCCCGTCGGAAGACCTTCGGGAAGAATGATCATCGCGCCATTGGCGCTCACTGTGTGCGTGAAGCCGTGTAAGGGATTCGTTTTCCCTGGCAAGTGAATCAGCACGGGCATCCTGAGTAGAACACGCTGTGCGCGCCGGCGCTCTTCCGCAGTTTGCGGACGCGCCGTGGTGGAGCTCCGTTTCACCTGGCCAGCAGGCGGAGCGGCCGGCAGGCTGGGCTTTTGCGGAGGCGTCACAGTTCCAGCCCCCAGAAATCCATGTCGGGCGCCACAAGTTCAACGCCATACTCCCAACCTTCCTGCTGCTGATTTCCTTTCCAGACAATCACGGCGGCATTGCTGGCTTGCGTAGCAAGGTTAGTCAGGGCCAGGCGGTGCTCTAACTCAAGGGAGTCGGCGAGCACGATCATGCAGCCGTAGGGATTGACGATGCGTGTAACGGTCTCAATCTTCCGGCGTTGACCTGCGGTGGAATCCCATTCCAGTCGAACCGGGACGCGGGAGTTCATGCGGCGTCCGCGTCGCTTTTCGCCATATTTACTGGCGCCTACCGTCTTCAATTCGCGCAACTTAAGCGTCATCTTGCCCTCTTGAAGGCCATGCTAGAGTTAGAGGAGATTGGGGTCAATGGTACGTTTTCGTCCGGTAGACTGAAGAGTAGCTGTCCGTACGGACAGGCAGAGGGCGGCGGTGAGGAATCTGATCGTAAACGCGGACGATCTGGGGTGGACTCACGGGGTCAACCGGGGGATCGTGGAGGCTCACCGCAAGGGCTTGGTGACCAGCACCTCCCTTCTGGCGAACGGGAGAGCATTTGCCGAGGCAGCGGAGATCAGCCGCAGTAACCCTGAACTTGGAATTGGGCTACACCTGAATCTGAGTGATGGACCACCGACCGCGCCGGCGAGTGAGGTTAAGGGTTTGCTGAGCAAAGCGGGTGAGCTGGAAGATACACCAGAATGCCTGCTGATGAAGATCGCGCGGCGAGGCCTGCGGTTGGAAGAGGTGGAGCGCGAGTGGGATGCGCAGGCCCAGAGAGTGCGAGACGCGGGAATTCAGCCAAGTCATCTGGATGGACACAAGCACGTGCATATGTTGCCGGGACTTTTTGAAGTTGCGCTGCGCGTGGCAAAGAAGCACAAGATCCGGGCGATCCGCGTGGCGCACGAAGAGTCGACGCTACGAGCGGCCCTTTCCAGTGGAAAAGGTCAGCAGAAGGGTGTTGTAGTGAAGCAGGGCGTACAGGCGAGAGGGTTGAAGTTGCTGGCGCGCGACGCAAGGGACATGGCCGAGCGCGCGGGCATCGTCACCAGCGATTATTTCTGCGGGATCGCGCAAACCGGCGTGCTGACACGGGAAGGGCTGGAAGGATTGCTGAAAATTCTTCCGGAAGGCACGACCGAGTTAATGTGCCATCCGGGGTATGCGGATGAAGAGTTGCGCCAATCCAGGACCCGGCTACAGGAATCGCGGCAAACGGAGCTACAAATACTGACGGCTACGGGGATCAGAAAACTTGTCGCCATACGGGGTATTCGCCTGATAAGCTATAAACTCGCAGCGGGGGAGAGCTAATAGCGAGCCTGTCCGCGCAGCAGTATGGGGTTTAGGTGAATGCTGGACCGCAACGGGTTCGGGTCTGTAGAGCCAAGAAAAATATTGCTGAGAGGCAACTAGAGTTGCATGCGAAGTGACGCGCCCATCCGCTATTCCATTGTCGTTCCGTTCTACAACGAACAGGAAAACATCCCGCAGTTGTACATGAAGCTTACGGAAGTGATGGATGCCATTGGTGAGCCGTATGAGATGGTGTTTGTGGACGACGGCAGCAAGGATAACTCCTACAAGGTCCTATCGGAGATTTACGAACATGACCGGCGTGTGAACGTGGTTAGGCTGCGCCGGAATTTTGGACAGACGCCGGCGCTGAAAGCGGGATTCGATTTTGCCCGTGGCGAGATCGTGATTTCGATGGACGGGGATTTACAGCACGATCCCGAAGAGATCCCGCGGTTTCTGGAAAAGATTGAAGAAGGCTACGACTTGGTGAGCGGCTGGAGATCTCATCGGCGAGATAACTGGCTGATGCGGAGACTGCCCAGTCAGGTGGCCAACTGGATGATGGCTAAACTTTCCGGTATTGAGCTACACGATTTTGGAACGACCTTTAAGGCCTACCGGCGAGAGATTCTTGCGGAAATTCAATTGTACGGCGAGTTGCACCGATTTATTCCGGCGCTGGCAAGCTCAACGGGAGCCCGCATTGCGGAAGTGCCGATTTCGAATCCGGAGCGCAAGAGCGGAAAATCAAATTACGGAATCGGTCGAACCATCCGCGTGTTTTTTGACTTGATGATGGTGAAGTTCCTGCTGGATTATTCCACACGACCGCTGCAATTTTTCGGATTGCTGGGACTGGCAGGAACAGGAATGGGAATGTTCCTCGGGAGCATCCTGGTTGCAGAAAAACTGGTCTACCACAATGACATCATTGCGGATCACGGACCGTTGCTCTTGCTGGCGACTGTACTTTTCCTGAGCGGAATCCAATTCATTTCTATGGGCTTGCTCGGAGAGATCAGTTCGCGCACCTATTACGAATCTCAGAATAAGGCAATCTATGCCCTGCGCGAAGTCAAGAGTCACCGGAAAGAACTTGGCGATTCCGCGGAACCAGCGCGGCCGAGCGGAAGTTCGGAACGGTAGTAGTCCGGAAACTCACAGCTACACTGCCCCACACAGAGAACCGCACCGAATCATTCGCAACTCCCGAATAACACTAACCCTCAGAGTCAGAGACTCTCTGGCGGAGACTTCCCGAAGAATCTCCCAAGTTAGTGTTGGCCTCATCCTGAGAAGATGTCACGGGACGCTTCGCGCGCTGATCCACATATAATTGAAAAATATCCGGCCGCGAGTAATGTCCAACGACATCCAGGTCAAATTTTCCACGGATAGTTTGTGCCAGATCGATCTCCGCTACCAGGATGGCTTCCTCTTCGAAGTTCGGGCCGGCGAGGAAGTCCCCAAACGGGTCAACAATGCAACTCCCGCCGCGCGTCACAATCGCTTCGGGGTCGTCACCAAAAGCCGTGGCGTAATCCGAGGGGAAATCGCGGCGTCGATTGAATTGATTGCAGGATAAAACAAAGCAGCGGCCTTCCACAGCAATATGGCGCACCGTGGCGATCCACGAATCCCTGGCGTCTGCCGTTGGCGCACAATAAATCTGAATGCCCTTGGTGTACATGGCGGCGCGCATCAACGGCAAATAGCTTTCCCAACAAATCACGGCACCGAGTTTACCCAACGGTGTGTCGAAAACCGACATCGTGGAACCTTCGCCGCCCAGACTAGGCGTTCAGACGCGGAAGGCATTACCTTGCGATGCTTGCCCAAAAACGTGCCGTCTGGCACGAAAAATAGGACCGAAGAGTAAAGCGTGCCTGCGTCCCTCTCCACAACACCCATTACGAGATGAAGGTTGTTCTTGTGCGCCGCACGGCCAAGCCGGGTCACGGCAGGTCCGGGAACATCGATGCTGCTTTCCCAGTAACGAACAAAATCCTGACGACCTTTGTCGGAGCGTGAGCCGACGACGGCACCAAAATCGAGTCCGCGTGGGTAGGCGGAGAGAAATGCTTCCGGAAACAGCACGAGCTGGGCGCCCTGGGCTGAGGCATTGGCGACAAGGGTCTCGGCCTTCTGAATGCTGCGCTCTAGATCGAAGGCAATCGAAGCAGCTTGAACGACAGCTAGCTTGTAAAGTTCGCCGGAAAGTATGGCCGTTGGCATGTTAGGTGTATTGTTCACGAAGTGTATCCACGTTGAAACACAAGAGCGACTTACGTTTGCAGGCGGCGATAGCTGCCACGATGGTAGAGCAACGGCTCCCCGGGATTGGAATCCATGCTTTCGACTTCCCCGAGAAACAGGGTGTGATCGCCGGCAGGATGCTGGGCGGCGACATTACAGGCGAGGTGAGCGAGTGCGTCATCGAGCAACGGAATTCCCGATGCAGTCCAGCGAAATTGGATGCCGAGGGATTTTGTGGCTTCGGGGTCCTGCAATGGCTTCGCAAAGTGCTCCGAAACAGCTCGTTGCGATTCTTTCAAAATACTCACTCCGAATCGGCCCTGTTCCTTGAGGAAAGAGAGCAGACGCGCATTTTGATCGATACAAACGAGAACGAGGAGAGGATCCAGGGAAACGGAGGTGAACGAATTCGCAGTCATGCCGTGGACCTGGCCGGGCTCGCGCTCTACGGTGACGACGGTGATGCCCGTAGTAAAGTTGCCGACCACGCGCCGGAAATCGGCGGGGCTAAGCGAAGTGGTGGACATAGGCTGATTTCCTTGAAGATAACACAGCAGCGGCAAAAAAACGGGAAATCGGCCAATGGCGTTTGCCTGCAAAAGGTGCGACTTGACAGCGGCCTAATGAAGGAGCACGACACGTCAAGAAAAGAAGCGCACCGGGAGCCCGGCACGCTTCTAGAAAGTGACGAGATCGAAGTACGTCGCTTCAGTGATGAGGCTGATCTTCCGTCGGCTTTGGTTTGGGCTTTTGTTCTCCCTTGGCGTGCTCCGCCTGCTGTTTTTGCTGGAGCTGCTGATGCTGTTGAAGCTGTTGCTGCTGTTTTTGCTGGAGCTGCTGCTCTGCTTCGTTGACCTTCTGCTGGTCCATCTGCTGTTGCACTCTCTGTTGCTGCGAGGACTGTCTTTGCTCGAGCTTCTGCCGTTCTTGATCCTGCTTCTCCTGCAACTGCTGGTTCTGGAATTCGTGCTTTTGCTCGAGTTGCAGGCTCACAGTCTGTTGCACCGTCCCGACCGGCCGCGAATTGGGCGGACGATCCTGATAGCCGTGAGTGTAAGCGGGATTGTTGTTTGCATTTCCCTGCTGCGCGGTTCCAGGCGGATTGCCGGGATTATTCTGCTGTGTGTTCCCGAGATAGTTGGCGTTGTTCTGAATTTGACCCTGGCTCTGTCGAATCGCGTTGCTGTTCGGCGGGACATTGTTTACGTGCGGCATCGCTACGGTCGCTGCGGGCGCGATACGAACCGGTGCAACGGTCGTGTGCGGATTCTTGGCCTCCAACTGTCGCGGCTCCGCGATGGAAATTGGTCTGCCTTGGTTTGCCTGAATCGTCGCCTGGCGCTGTTGGAGCGGAAGCGGAGCTGGCGGAGGTGCCGTCTTGGCAACGACCTGCCGGTTCTGCAGCGTCGCCGGCGGACGCACATTCGTAGGGGCACCCGCGCCAATGACAGCCTGCCTCGGAGGAACAACTGCCGGAGCGGCCATTCCCACGGGAGCAGTAGCGGTTTCTCGTTGATTGACGGCCATCAGATTGGTGTTCACTGCGCGGGCGGACGTGAACGTTTGGCCGGAGGTAGCCGTGACCGCTCCGGGAACGCCCTGATTCACGTAGTGAACGTTGTTGACGTTGTTATTCACTTTCAGATTGTTGTTCACCACGGTCGTGCTGTCGTAATTGTTGATCACCGTCTGATTCACAGTGGTGTTCGAAATATTCACATTGTTGACGTATGTCCGGCTGACGCGGTACGAGGGTACGAACACTTCGCGCGGCCCCAGAGGGAACCAGCCGACATTTGCGCCTGCGCCCCATGCTCCGCCACCGACGGCCACACCAACGGCGAAGTGCGGGCCACCGACCCAGGCAACGAGCGCCGGAGCGTAGACCGGGCGGACATAGGCAACCGCAGCGGTGCGAGGCGGGCAAGGAACCCAACCCCAGGCACCACGAACAAAAATCCAGCGGCCATAGTGAAACGGAGCAAAGCCCCAAGGTTCGTTGTCAACCCAGGTCCAACCCCAGGGAGAAACCCAGACCCAGTGACCGAAGCGGTACGGAGCCCAGCCGACGACAGTGGTGTGGGGAAACCAGACGGTGCCATATTCTGGCTCAGGCCGCCATCCGCCGTAGTCGTCAAGATCTTCATAACCGATCACGTCATCGGAAACGTAGCGACGAGCCGGCGCATGTTCCGCACGAAGATAGCGTTCATCGCACCACTGGTCGAACTCGTCTTGGTCGGGAAGGGGCTGAGTGTCGGCAGTGAGCGTGTCAGTACCGGTGAAGTAGCCTTGCTCGTTGGGCTGTAGCGTGAAGGCTGATCCACCACCAGTAACTTCGCCCTGACCTTCGCGAACGTTGATCACGGTTGTATCGCCAGCTTCGTTGACGTTGATGCGGTAGCTGCCCGCACGAAGGACGGAAAAGGCGAGATTGGGCGTGTCGACTTCGATGGATTCGTCCTGATCGAGACGGCGGACACGCAGGTAAAGGGTTCCCGCGGTAATGCGGATTTGCATGATGTGGTCGTCGAGATTCAGGAATGAAAAACCCGTTTCTCCCGAGAGGTAGAGAGTTGCGGAGCCAACCTGCAGTTCGCCGCGGGCATTTCGGTCGGTCCAAAGTTTATCGCCGATGGTGATTGGACGATTGAGCACGGCAGAAACCCAATCATCGGTTTCGGCCGGGCTGAAGGAAACTTCACCGTTGGTAAAACTAAGCCGGGCAATGCGACTGGGAGGATCGTCGTCATCTGCGAGTGCGCGATTCGGCGCGAGCGAGAGCATCGCGAGAATAAGAGCAAGTAGAGACAAGCAGCGTGCCGCACGTGTAAACATGAAATCTCTTCTCTCCTAGGGAGCAAGGCGTTCTCGAATGAATGAATGAATGAATGAATGAATGAATGAATGAATGAATCGGAAACTACGAGAACAACCTGGTGGAGGCAGGCGCATGAATGAGCCAGGTCATTCACGCACAATCTGGACGACTCCACCAGGAAAGAAGCAGAACATCGCTCAACATCCTTGCTTCCTTATATCTAACACGCTGGGGCAGAGAGAGTTGCCTCGAGCGAATCGTGGAGGCGAAAGAGGCACTGTACAGAAGGTCAAGTTGGCCACAAATGAAAACTCCAGGTGAATTGAGAGAGCACCTGGGGTCTTCTCCCGCTTAGGTGATTAGAATTCAGCGATGGGGATGTCCACCACCTCCGCCGCCACCCCCGCGAGGAGCACTTCCTCCACCTCCGCCATGAGGAGCTACACCCGCTCCGCCGTGTGAACTTGGAGCACTGCTGCCGCGAGGAGCACTGCCCATCGAGCCATGCGGCGGGGCAGGGCTGGGAGAGCGCGGGACGGAATAACCGCGGTTGGCGTTGTAGGACGGTGGATTGTAAGAGCGTGGCGAGGCGCTGCCACGATTGCCATGGTAAGCCGGTGGCGTATTTGCCCGGTTGCCGTTGTAAGTGGCCGGAGGCCGGTTGACAGCATTGTGTTGGAGCGCTCCCGGATTCGTCCCGACCGAATTGCTACGAGCCCACGGCGGACGATTGGTGTCATTCATGTGGACCGATTGGGGAGTAGTTGCTGGTCGATTATTGCCGAAACCTTGAGGGCCGCGACCTGAGTCTGTCACGGTGCCCTGCGCATTCCATGTGCGAGGAGCGGCTGCTGCGTTCGGGCGAGTACCTTGCATGGCCGACGGCGGGCGATTTGCTGAGAGTTGTGCCTGGCGAGTCGTGTTGCTCGCCGAAGAACCATTGAAGCCCGGACGGTTGGAATTCGCAACCTGAACGGCGCCACCTGAACGAGGAGATCCGGCAGTGGAAGCGTTCGCGAAGTGCCCCTCCGTGAACCCCCCAGGGTTCATGGTGCGCGCCGGCAAACTCGAAGCGCGGGCCGCTGGCGCAGTACGTGCAACCACGCTGCGATTCTGGATACTTGCCGAAGGCGTTGCTACGCGGCCGTGAGCGTTAGTGGCTCCGAAATAACTGGACCGGGTCGGCGAAACCCCGGCGCCGTTGGTCACGTGCGCGCCACGCAAGGCAGCTTCATTGACCGTCATTCGATTGCCGTGAACGCTCTGGCCGTTCACGAAACTGCTACGCGTAGTGGCGGTTACGGCATGTGGGTTATGCGCATAGGCGTAGTTATAGTTTCGATTGTTGATCACGTTTACGTTGCGAATGTATGTGTTGTGGACGTTCACATTGTGCCAGTAGTTTGGTCCGCAGTGATACCACGGGTGAAATGGCTCACCCCAGCCGAGCGGAAACCAGCCAATTCCTCCGCCCCATCCGAAACCGACGCCAAAACCAAGACCTCCAACAAAGCCGACGAAGGCTGGGCCGTAGAATGGACGAGCATAGATTGGTCCAGGGCACCAGCCCCAATAGCCGCCAAAGTTATTCCAGCGGCCGTAGTGGTAAGGAGCAAATCCCCAAGGGGCGTAGTCAACCCAAGTCCAACCCCAGGGATTAACCCAGTTCCAATAGCCATTGCTATAGGGCGACCATCCTGCCGGTACATCATTTGGAACCCATACGGAGCCGTACGTCGGCTCCTCTTTCCAGGTGCCGTAGTCATCGAGGTCGCTATAGCCAACGGTGTCTCGGTTCACATATTTGGCGGAAACGGAATTGTCTTCCTTTAGATCGCGCTGCTGCGACCATTGGTCCAGGGCGTCGGGTTGCGATGCGGCTGCGAGTTGTACTTGAACATTGGCGTCACGACCGGAAGCATCGGCGCGCTGGCCGGCGTTGACCGGGTAGGTCTTGCCGCCCGCGGCGATTTCACCTTGGCCACGAATTACAGTGATGCTCGTGGCGTCGCCATTCTCATTTACGTTGATGCGAAATGCGCCGGCCTCGCGAACGGTGAAGGCAAGATTGGGAGTGTCGACTTCATAAACGACGCCCTGGCGCAATTCGCGCACGCGGAAATTGATTTGACCTTCGGCCAAACGCATCTGCGTGATATTGTCGTCCAGATTTAGAAAAGACAGAGCCGTCATGCCTCCCAAGTGCACAGACGCTTCGCCAGCCTGCAACTCTGCACGGGAATCTTGATCCGTCCAGATTTTGTCACCGATCGTGACCGGGCGGTTCACGGCAGCTGAACCCCAGTCACCGGTACCCCCGGGCTGCATGGAAACGGAGCCATCAAGATAACTGATGCGCGCGACGCGCGATGGTGGGTTCTGCGAGTCGTCTTGGACCATAGGCTCGATCGCCGAGGGCCCTTGATCCGGGGGAGCCTGTGCGTTTAGCGCCGGAGACAATAGAAACAAGAGTCCAGCGAGAGAGAATAGCGTGGCAATAAAACATTTGCCGTCAAAATTGGACTTCATATCCTCTTCCCCTGAAGGAGCCCAAGGTTTCGGTCTGGGTCCAGAGACCTGTCTACCATTATGGACCTTCCAAGTCTCCGGTGGGTAGAACCCCGGGGAGAGAAAAAAGTTGCACTTGCTAAAATCGGTGCCGGTCCGATTAGCCAGTACCAGGACTAAAGGTAACTTGTCCGCAATCTGTACCTTAGAACAGGCACGGTTCTCGGGTACTTTCCGTAGACTAACGACTTGTAGAGGAACAGTTGCTTCTGGGAGAATACATGCACATGAGACGCGTACTTTTGGGGATGGCAGTGCTTGCCGTTGCAAGCACTTTAGATGCGCAAACACAGACCTGGCGACAGGTTGGGCCTTCGGGTGGCACCGTGATTTCTCTCTCTGCTGACCCGAGCAACATCAGCAAGTTATATCTGGGCACGGCAGATGGACATGTGTTCACCTCCAGTGACGAGGGTGAGCACTGGCAACTGTTGAGCCGCATTGGCACGGGGCAGGATGACGTGATCACTCACATCATCGTGGATCCGCGTGATGGCAATCGACTCTACGCCAGCACCTGGGCTCTGTATTCGGGCGGCGGCGGCGTGTATCGCAGTGACGATGGCGGACGCACATGGAACATCATTGGACTGGCTCACGAAACCGTGCGCGCACTTGCGCAGTCACCCACGGATCCTAAGTTGCTTCTCGCTGGCGCATTGTCGGGCGTGTATCGCTCGGTGGACGAAGGTGCGAGCTGGCAAAAGATTACGCCGGACAACCACTCAGACCTGACCAGGTTCGACTCCGTGGCGTTCGATCCCAAGGACAACAACACGGTTTATGCCGGGACATACCACTTGCCCTGGAAGACCACGAATGGCGGGAAAGACTGGTTTCCCGTGGTGAAGGGCATGATCGATGACTCTGACGTAATGAGCATCATCGTGGATCCTGCGAACTCCGATAACGTACATGCAACGGCCTGCTCGGGCATTTACCACAGCACAAATGGCGGCACGCAGTGGATTAAGTATCAGGGTATTCCGAGCGTATTCCGCCGCACCCAACTGATCCGCATGGATCCCACGAATGCAAACATTCTGTATGCGGGAACCACCAGCGGATTGTGGAAGACGGTCAACGAAAAAGATTTCAAGCGCGTGACTCCGGGTGACTGGATCATCAATGCATTAATCATCGACCAGAAGAATCCGCAGAAACTCATCATTGGCACGGAGCGCCAGGGCGTACAGATCAGCACCGATGGCGGTGCAACGTTCACTTCCGCGAACGCCGGCTTCCAACACCAGCATATTACCGACGTGGCGATCGATCGCGAACATCCTGACCGCGCCTTGGTCGTCTTGACGTTTGACAATGATGCGTTCATGGCCACCAAGGATGGTGGAAATTCCTGGACGACGCTTGGCCCCGGATTGAAACGCACGGAAGTGCGTCACGTTTATGCTTCGCCCAGCGGCTGGCTGGCGACACTGACTAACGGCGGCTGGTCTAAATACGACGAAACGACAAAGAAGTGGACTCGCGCGGGATTGTACGTTGCCGATCCGGTTTCGGCACCTGTAGCGCAGCCCGCGACTACCAAGGGGAAGAAGGGCGCAGCGGTAAAGGCGCCGGTGAAGCCGGCAGCTAAGACTGCCGCACCGCAGCTTGCTGCTTTCCTCGTTAACGACATGGCATTCGGCGGCGACGCCTGGTATGCAGCAACAGCGGGCGGCGTGTTGATTTCGAAGGATAAGGGCTCGACGTGGAAATCAGCGAGCAAGGATCCACTGTCACGCAAGCCGGCGCAGTCGGTGGATATTTCAGGCGATAGCAATCAGATCTGGGCGATTGCGGAGCGCAACCTGCTCTACTCGACGGACAAGGGTGACAACTGGGATGCCAAGGAGCTCTCCTTCGCGGCGGCTGGCAATTTGAAGCTGCACCGCGTGGATGATACTTCCCTTTTCATTACGACTAATATGGGCTTGTACGGATCGCGAGATGCAGGCCGCACCTGGAACCGCGCCGACTTACGCGAACTGTCGTTCCAGTCAGTAGCAGGCACGAACAATGCTTTGGTTGTTTCGCTCCAGAAGCAAGGGCTCCTTGCCTCGTTTGACGGCGGGAAAAGCTGGCAACGCATGGACGATCCGCTATCGCAGGGGTACTTCCCGGTGATCCGCACACGGCGTGATGGTTCGCTGGTTGCGGTGTCGGCAACGGAAGGCATGCTAAGCCTGGACCCGAACGCAAAGTCGGCCAGTAGCTCCAATGGCTCTTCAATGCGTTAGAACGAAACTCAATTCCCTTCTGCAAAGAATGGGCGTCCCGAGGTAATCGGGGCGCCCTTTTTGATTGGAGAGTGTACCTGGAACGCCAATGCGACCTTTGGCGAAGCGGCAAAGTGCGAGAGGATCATTCTCCAGAGTGATCGTTGCCGATCTGGTAGCCAACGCCACGGATTGTCAGGATGAGTGGGCGATCCGCGCCAGCGTCAATCTTGCGACGCAAGTAGTTGATATAGACGTCGACGACGTTGGTGATGGACTCCGCGTGCATCCGCCACACCTGTTCAATGATCGCCGCTCGGGTTACCGGACGCCCCGGATTACGCAACAAAAACTCTAGAAGTGCGTATTCCTTGGGGCTGAGGTCAATGATGCGGCCGGCGCGGCTGACGCGATGCGAGACGCGATCAACCTCCAGGTCCGCAAAGACAAAAATATCATGTGAGGGTCGAGTGCGCCGGCGCAAGACGGCGTGGACTCTGGCGATCAGTTCGGAAACGGAGAAGGGTTTGAGAATGATGTCATCCGCGCCGGCATTCAGACCCGCAACGCGCTCCTCCACCGTGGCGGGACCCGAAAGAAGAATGATGGGATTGTCCGGCCAACGCTGAAGGAGATTGGCAACAAACTCCAACCCTGCAGCCCCGGGAAGGTTCAGATCGAAAAGGATCAAATCAAAACCGGAATCTCTGGGAAGATGAGCAAACTCCTCCCCGGAAGAAATCAAATGCACTGAAAAGTGATCTTGCTGGAGCACGTTCTGGAGGAATTGAGCCAGAGACGCATCAGCCTCGGCTACGAGTAGGCGCATGGTCGCTCACTTAACATAATCAATTATGGGAAGGGGATAAACTTAGTGTGTATGGGAGAGGCAAAGGTGTCAAGGAAAGCCGTCTTAAGGAGGCAAGGGTGTCTACGGGTTAACCGGCTGCGCGGCGGAATGGGACGTTTTTGGCAAAGAATTCGAGGGAAAAGGGGTGGCGTGGGATGAATTTATCTCAGACGACATCAGATCGGAGACAACTGGACGAAAAGTGTCAATTGCGGATAGGAACATTATCGGTATGCCCTTCGATCCGCATGTTCTGCAGCCTTCGGACCTTCCGCCAACGCGCTTAATCACACGCTTACGATCACTGGCGAACTGCAGAGCGTCTTGGATTTCGAGCGCGGCGGCGAGGCTGCCCGCAATCTGATCGACTTTTACACCGCTGCCCGCGCGATGACCACCCGAGTTAACAGTTCCGGCTCTGGTGAAAAACTCCTTGACCTCTTTGCTGTGTTCATGCGCATCTTGGCCGTGCGATCGAAGGCTGAACATACTGTTTGTCCATCCGAACCGAATGCTGGTGTGCGCAGTTCCGCCGAAGTGCACTCCGGGTTAGCGCAAAATGCCGCGGTGGCTCTGGTAGAGTCCGGCGGCTCCAGTAGCGGTCGGTGGAGCGCATCTTGGGCGATGATTTGCAGGCAGCGTTGAAACGCGCCAGCGAACGACATTCCTAGCGAATAAAGTGCGGCGCGGCGAATGCGAGTTCCCACCGGAAGATATCCAGCAGTTACCGGAACCGATTGAGGCCATGGCTCCGATTGTGGTTTAATCGTAAAAATTGCGGCAACGTCAGCCGTAAATCGGCGTGCAGTTAGATCTGTGCAAATCACAGTTGAACGAATTACAGACCACCCTGGATCAGATTCGAGTGATAACTGATGGTGGACCAGGCCAGCCTGCGCACCAGCCGGTCGGAACTTCACGCTGTGTCGAAGTGGATAGCCAACCTCAGACGCGCTAACGCGGAGAGACCTGTCAGCATCCGCCGTCTAGCAAAGGATTGCGTCTAGCCGCGCGCGAGATTCTTTACCTGTTTGGCAAGTTTTTCTGCTTGCTCGGCCTTTTGCACAAAAGAAACTGACAAGACCGCTTTAGGATCTGCCGCCTGATATTCCTTTTTCAGTTCCGAAGCAAGGTCAGACAGCTGATCAATGTCGTTCTTCAGGATCTCTTGATTCTTCGGGGATAGAACGCGCGTGGTGGGTTTCGGTGCTCCCGAAAGGGCGCCGGGATTGCTTGCGGGAGGAGTTGGACGGGGCGGAGGATATTGCCCTGCCCCCGAAACGAATAAACCGGCCGACGACAGTAGACCTGCAGCGCTGACGATTCCCAACAGCAACTCCCGACGTGATTCCAGCATGTCAACCTCCGTCTAGCCGCCAGGCCGTGGCTATCTCGAGCGGTACCCGGTCTAGATGTGGCAGCTTTCGGCGCCGCGCTTCTCCAAATAGCGCTGATGATACTCCTCGGCACGCCAAAAGTGTTTGGCCGGAGAAATCTCCGTGGCGATGGGACGGTTAAATTTCTCGCTGGCTTCCAGCGCCTGCTTCGACTTGCGAGCAATCTCTTCCTGCTCCGGCGAATGGAAGAAAATGGCGGTGCGGTATTGCTTGCCAAAGTCCGGCCCCTGTCGATTCAGTTGAGTGGGATCGTGGATTTTCCAGAACACGTCGAGAAGTTGGGAGAAACTGAGCTTCTCTGGATCGAACGAAACCAGGACGACTTCGGCGTGGCCCGTCTCATCGGTGCACACGTCTTTGTAAGTTGGCTTGTCGAGATGCCCGCCGGAGTAGCCGACGGCGGTATCGACGACACCGGGCGTACGGCGGAAAGCGGCTTCCACACCCCAAAAACAACCTGCGCCAAATGTGGCAATTTCCTGCATGATTTCCCCCACGACGGAAATAAAGATGAATATACATCCACTAGGATGCGCGGAAGAGCTGGTTAGATTCGGCCCGTTTACGCCGGCTTCTTGTGTGCGGGCTTTTCGGCAGCGATGCCCTTCAATTTGTCTTGCGCCGGCCCTTTATACGGACTGTCCACCGAAGCGGCTTCTGTGAAAGCCTGCTTCGCGCCCGACGTGTTCTTCAGATTCAGATAAGCGAATCCCAGACGGTATTGATTCCGCGCGTAGGTAGCCGCGTTGGATTTCAACATGGGAGAAGCGGCGGTCAGATTCTTCACCGCCGCTGCGTTGTCTTTTTTCTCCAGGTCGACCTGACCCAGCGCGCTGAGCGCCAGGCCCTTCTGCAAGGTGATCTGCTTCTGCCAGTCTTCGTCGCTTAATCCTTCGGGCTTCTTGGCGGTTTCGCACAGGCTCGCGGCCTTCTTGGCATATGCTTCGGCCTTGTCCAACTGCTCGTTCTTTTCGCTGTAATCATCCGCAAGAAGCAGCAGCATGCCAATGTTGTTGGGATCCTTGGCAAGGACACCGTTTGCAATTTCCTGCATCTTTTGACGATTTTGGGCCTGCTGGGACGAGAATGCCGCCATCGTCAGCGCTTGCGGAGTATTTGGAGAATCGGGAAAAGCCTTTGCAAATCGCTGCAGGTACTCGGCCTTTCTGGTGGGATCCTTTAGCTGGTAAGCCGCGCCAAGAAGAGATTGCTCGACATAGTCCTGATTTTCCTTGATTGCGTCGAGCTTCTGCGTCCGCTGTTGATTCCAGACCTCGGCAGAAGTACCCGCCGGGGGCGGAGCGGCCTTGTAGCGCTGGACGATTGCGTTGGCTTTTTCCCCGTAGGAGAAGATTCGCTCGGCATCGCCCTTTTCGTTCGCGGCACGCACCATATTCACGGCATTGTTGTAATTATCCGGATCGAGGGCGAATAGCTTGTCGCCATACTCAAACGCTTTGTCGTACTGCTTGGCGCTGATGTAGAAAATGACGTACTGCTCGTCGGCGACAATGGCGAAATCCCCGTCCGGATTCGCGGCCGCAAACTGATTGATCAAATCCAGCTTTTTGTCGGGCTCCGTGGCATTGTTGATTGCCGTCAACGCGTGGTCGACGTCAGAACCAGCCGGTATCAAAACATTCTTGCCAAGTTGTGCCTTGCAGGCGGGAGCGAGAAACGCCAGGAGGAGCAACAGGCCCATAAACAATCGGGAGCGGTACATAGGTACCTCCTGTTTGGGTGGTTCCGTGAAAGTCTTCTTTCCTTTTTCTATTTTAGTTCCCTCGGGAGATTCGCGCAAACGGTTTCGGGGTGCATCGGCAAGGTGCAATCCGCAGTTTGACGCGTGGCGGCGTTCCGCGAGAACATAAAAGTTTTGGAGCGGAGGTTTGCATGGAGCTGGGGCTGGGTGGGCGTGTAGCCATTGTGGCTGCCGCCAGCAAAGGCTTGGGACGCGCCGTGGCGGAGGAACTGGCGCGCGAAGGCGCTGACGTGGCGATATGCGCGCGGACTTCCGCCGACCTAGAAAAAGCGGCAGAACGGATACGATCCGTTGGGGGCCGCGAGGTGTTCTGGCAGGCGGTCGACGTTGGGGACGCCTCTCAGGTTGCGCGCTTTGTGGCAGCCGTGGAACAGCGCTTTGGACGCGCCGACATCTGCGTTACCAATACCGGCGGCCCTCCGTCTAAGTTATTTGCGGCCACCACGCACGAAGATTGGCGAACGTGGACCGACCAACTTTTGATGAGCACGGTCTATTTTGCTGAACAAGTCTTGCCGCGAATGCAAACGCGGCAATGGGGGCGGTTTATCACGGTCACTTCGTATTCCGTAAAACAGCCCGTGGAAGGACTGCTGCTTTCCAATTCGTTGCGGGCCGCAGTAACCGGAGTGGTTCGCACCCTGGCCAATGAATATGGCAGCCAGGGAATTACCGTCAATAACGTTTGCCCCGGCTACACGCGCACGGATCGCCTTGACGATTTGGCAGGCATGATGGCCGCGCGGACGGGCTGCACGCCCGAAGAAGTGTTTGAGGGGTGGAAGAAACTGATTCCCGCAGGCAGGCTGGGCAAACCGGAAGAACTTGCGGGAGTGGTGGCGTTTCTGGCGTCGGAGCGCGCAGGCTACGTCAACGGCGTTTCATTGACCGTAGATGGCGGGACGACGCGGAGCTTACTGTAGGGCGAATGAGTCGCCACTTCAATCCATCAACTTGCTTACTTATGCCGGAACAGGTTGGCGGGCCACGATATCCATATTCGAAATGCAGGATACAGGGAGAATGAAAAGATGAAGACGCGAATTTCCGGATGGATCTCCGGCCGATTGATTGCGAGCATGATGATGGGCTACTTGCTGTTGTCACTTGGCTGTGGATACTCAGCGAGCGCGGATGAACCGTTTGCGCGTAGTAAAGACTACGATTTGCAGCACTCCAAGGTAGCCCTGAAATTCGATGTGCCAGAAAGAAAAGTGATTGGCGACGTCACTCACTCGATCAGCCTTTATCGCAATGGGCTGGAGAAGGTGTGGTTTGATTCGGTGGGATTGCAGATTCAAAGCGTCGCGGTGAACAAGGCCCCGGCAAAATTCGACGCGAAAGACGGCAAGCTTTACGTTTCGCTGCCCAAAACAGCGAAAGCCGGCGACAAGTTCGACATCGAAATCAAATACGAGACAAAGCCGCACAAGGGTCTGTATTTTATTCTTCCCGATAAGGACTATCCGAATCGCCCCGTACAGATCTGGACTCAGGGCGAATCGGAAGACACGCGCTATTACCTGCCTACCTACGACTATCCCAATGACCGATTGACGACCGAGACGATCCTAACGGTTCCCGCGGAATGGCTAACGATTTCGAATGGAAAACTAATTGGAGTAACGGATTCCGGCAGCGGCACGAAGACCTGGACGTGGAGGGAGTCGCAACCTAGCTCCACATACCTATTTACCGTGGTGGCCGGTGAATTGGCGGAAGTTAAGGACACCTGGCGGAACATGCCAGTGACCTACTACGCGCCGAAGGATCGTGCCGATCGTCTATCGCCGAATTACAACCGCACGCCGGCGATGATCGAAATGTTCAGCACGAAACTGGGCGTGGATTATCCGTGGGAGAAATATTCGCAGGTCATGGTGGACGATTTTGTGGCCGGCGGGATGGAAAATTCCAGCGCAACCACGAATACAGCGGAATCGTTGCGGAATCCCCTTCTTTTGCCCGAATACGAAACCGGGGAAGATGGACTGATCGCCCACGAACTGGGACACCAGTGGTTCGGCGACCTGGTGACGACAAAAGACTGGGGCAATGTGTGGCTGAACGAAGGCTTTGCCACCTTCATGGAATACATGTGGACCGAATACCACTTCGGAAAGGATGCCGCGGACTACGAGCGCTGGCAAAACTCGAAGTATTGGAATTCGTCGCATCATTTGTTTGCGAAGCCGATCGTGCGACACGATTTCGACGATTCCAGTGAATTTGATGGCAATGCCTACGATAAGGGCGGTTGGGTGCTGTACATGCTGCGGGATCAACTGGGCGAGCAGGCGTTTTATGCGGGCTTGAAGCACTACCTAGAAGTGAATCGCGGCAAGAACGTGATGACCTCGGATCTGGTCAAAGCTATCGACGAATCCACACACACGAATGTGGACCAGTTCTTCGACCAATGGGTGTACGGCGCGGGCGCGCCGAAGTTTGAAGTGAGCTACACCTATGACGACGCCAAGAAGATAGTGTCGCTGACAGCCAAACAGGCGCAGAAGGTGGAAGGAGATGTCGGACTGTTTCGCGTGCCCATCGAAGTGGAGGTTACGAACGAGACGGGGCCGAAACTCTTTCCCATCGTCGTCTCTAAAGAAACCGAAACGTTTACATTTCCCTCGCAATCGACACCGAGATTGGTGCTGTTCGACAAGGGGAACCAGATCCTGAAGTCCATGGAATTTAAAAAGGAACCGAAGGAGTGGCTGTACCAGTTGAAGAATGCGACGGAAGTGGCGGACCGCGCGGACGCTGCCGTGGCGCTCGGGAAACTAAAGGCTGATGAAGAGGCCGCCTCCGCACTCGGGCAAGCGCTGCGCACGGACAAGTCTACCGGCGTGCAGATGGTTTCCGCTGAGGCGCTGGGCACGCTCGGAGACCCAGCAGCTGCGAAGCAGTTGCAGGAATCACTGACCGCTATAAAAACGCCCTGGGTGCGAGCCGCAATCGTGCAAGCAATAGGCAACTTCAAGGACGACAAGGCTCTGACCACTCAACTGGAAGCGATCGCGCGAGAGGACAGTTCCTATCGCGCACGAGAGGCAGCGTTACAGGATTTGGGCAAAATGAAGGCGCCGAATGCATTCGAAACGCTCTCGGCAGCCCTGAAGGCCGACTCTCCAGACGGCATCACGCGGAATGCAGCGTTGCGCGGGCTCGGCTCGCTGGGCGACGATAATGCCGTTCCCTTGCTGCGTGAATGGGCTATACCGGGGAAGGATCTGAATTCACGGCAAGCGGCCATTAGCGGGCTGGCGCACTTGGACAAGAACAACAAGGAAATCACGAATCAGATAGCCAGCTACCTTGCCGAACAACATTCGCAGATTCGCTATACCTCTGTGTTTGCGTTGGGTTCGCGCGGCGATGCCTCTGCGATTCCTGCTTTGGAGGCAATGCTGAAGCGCGATGACCTAAGTATCGAGCTGGCACCCACCATTAAAGAGCAGATCGCGCGTCTGAAGAATCCCAACGCGAAGGGCGATTCCAGTAAGTGGGGTGACAACAATGGCGAAGCCGGACAAGGTGACGAGCATGCTGAGAAAACAGGCGACGCTCAGCGGCTAACGCAGATTGAACAGCTGGTAAAGGAAATGAACGAACTGCTCAAGACCATCGAGAGCCGGTTGCCCGCCGCCGCGCCTGCAAAACAATAACCGACGGCGGTCAGGCTGGGTCGGCAAGGAAAACGCGCAGGTCGCGTAGATTATTTCCTGTCGGTCCAGTAACGATGGCGTCGCCCAGCCGATGGAAGAATGTGTAAGCGTCGCTGCGACGAATATAGTCTGCAGGGTCCATTCCCGCAGCCCGGGCGCGACCCAGCGTCTCGCCGTCAGCGATTGCACCCGCAGCCGGACTGTTTCCATCAATGCCGTCGGTTCCTGCGCTGAATACAGTAATGTTTCGGCCCGCGATACGCTCGACGCAGGTAAGAACGAACGAGGAGTTGCGCCCACCTAGGCCATTTCCGGTCACAGGAGAGCTGATTTCGCCATCAGCGATTATCGCCACTCGTTGGCCACGATTTTCCAGCTGCCAATCCGCAAGTTGTGCGAGAAGCGATTCGACTGCCTTCTCAACTGGCCAATCATCGGTGGAATTGTTGCAACAACTCGCGTAGCCGTGCGCTTCTACAGCGTGATGCGCGGCATGGAACAGATCATCCATCCCTAATAGCAATGCGAAATGCGAACTGGCGAAAGCCGGATGATCCGCCTTTGGCGTTTCCGGCATTTTCCCGGCATCGAGCCAGTGCAGCAGCGCACGGGGAAGTTTATTGCGCAAATCGTATTGGCCAATGACCATGCCTACATCCGCAATCGTCGTAGGGTCCGGAAGCGTTGGGCCGGAAGCCAGCGCTGACCCGCTTCCTGCAGGCACGTCGGTCACTGCGAGTGTGAATTTTGGCGCTCGCCCGGCGGCGACTGCCAGGCGCCCGCCCTTGACCGCAGAGAGGTGTTTACGAACTGTATTCATCGCATCAATCGGAGCTCCGCAAGTGACAAGCGCTCGATGAACCACCTGAACCTCTTCCAGACTCAACGCGGGATCGAGCGGCAGCTCTAGCAGCGCAGAGCCTCCTCCTGATACTAGAAAGAGAACAAGCGTTCGCTCCGAACAAGCTTCCAGGAGCGCGAGAATTGTCTGCGCTGCCTTCCAACCCTCTGCGTTGGGAACAGGGTGCCCTCCGACAAAGTACTGCAAATCTGGGCGAGGTTTTTCCGCCCTGGTGGGCGCAGAGACTACTCCGCGCACCGGAAGCCTTTCTGGAAGAACATTTGAAAGTCCGGCAACCATGGAGTGCGCGGCCTTGCCAATGGCAACAACACAGATATCTGAGATCTCAGTTAGCTCAATTGTAGCGTCCGCCAGAATCAACCGGCTCCCTTCCAGACAGAGCTTTCGTTCCATCATGCCCGGAATGTCGATAAAGGCAAGCGTTTGCCGGAAAATTTCGCGGACGAGATTTTTTCGATCCGGCATAATTCGACCGCCCGAGTGTTCAGGAACGCTTCAGGATATCGGGGTTGAGCATATTTGTTGGCTGCTGGCCTTTGAACAGCTCGGTGACGTTGTTTGCCGCCATTACCGCCATCTTGGTGCGGGTCTCAATCGAAGCCGAAGCTAGATGCGGAGCGAGCACCACGTTGACACGCTTCAGGCCCGGATGGATGAACGGCTCATTTTCGTAGACGTCCAAGGCCGCTCCAGCAATCTTTTTATTTTCCAGGGCGGCGACCAGTGCGGCCTCGTCGACCACCGGCCCGCGCGAAGTGTTAATCAAATAGGATGTGGGCTTCATGCGGAAGAACTTGGGAGCGTCAAACAATCCGCGGGTTTCGGGAAGCAGCGGCACATGCAGGCTGATGAAATCAGACGCGGCGAGAAGTGCATTCATATCGCGGTATTCCGCGTTCACCGACGTTTCTGCATCTTCGGGAGCGCGAACCGCGTCCGTGTAGATCACCTTCATCTGGAATCCGCTTGCGCGGCGAGCAACCGCGCGCCCGATGCGCCCGAAGCCAACGATGCCGAGCGTTTTCCCCCAAACGTCTGCGCCACACAATTGATTCAGGTTCCAACCCTTCCAGTTCCCTGAGCGGGCTAACTGCTCGCCTTCACCAAGCCGGCGTGCGACCGCCATCAATAGGGTCCAGACAAAGTCGGCGGTCGTTTCGTCCAGCACGCCAGGAGTGTTAGTAGCGACGACGCCTCGCTTCGTGCAGGCCGCAACGTCAATATTGTCAAAACCAACCGCGACATTCGCGGCGATGCGAAGCTTGGGTGCGTTGCGAAGCAGTTCCTCATTCACTGTTTCCGTCAGCAGACAGATGAGTCCTTCCTTGTCCTTTACTCGGCGCAAGACTTCATCGCGCGGTGGACGGTCGGCATCGGTCCAGTATTGGACGTCACACGTGGCGTCCAGTATCTTCCGAGCGTCTTCAAATAGTTCATGAGATGCGAACACCTTAGGTTTTGGCATGCATCGTCCTTATAATTTTATGGACCTCTACACTAGCACAGCTAATACAGGCAGTGCAGACTCCCATTGCTGCATGCGGCGAGTCTCACTATAGTGAGAACGTACGGCCACGGCTGAATCCAATGATCGCTTCCCTCCTGCGCGACTTGACTTCTTGGTTGGGACACTCCAACGTTCTCCACCAAAAGGAAGATCTCCTCCTTTACGAATATGACGGCTCGGTGGAAAAGGCCCGCCCGCACGTAGTGGTATTTCCTCACTCGACGGAGGAAGTCTCTCGGATCGTGAAAATCGCTGCGAAACACCAGGTGCCCGTTGTCGGGCGCGGTGCAGGAACGGGTTTGTCGGGCGGCGCACTGGCGCGCGGGGGCGGAGTGATGATCGTTTTCGCGCGAATGAACCGAATTCTAAGGATCGACCTGGAAAATCGACGGGCCGTGGTGCAGCCCGGCGTCGTAAATCTGGACATAACGCGTGCGGTAGAAAAGGCAGGGCTGTATTTTGCGCCGGATCCGTCCAGTCAGAAGGCCTGCACGATTGGTGGCAACGTGGGGGAAAATGCGGGAGGGCCTCACACGCTTGCATACGGCGTGACCGTCAATCATATCTGTGAACTGGAATTGGTCCTACCCGACGGAGAAATCGTGCGGGTAGGCACCAGGCAGGGTGACTCTCCTGGCTACGACCTCTGCGGATTATTCGTTGGTAGCGAAGGAACGCTTGCGCTCGTCACTGAGATTACTGTGAAGCTGACACGCAAGGCCGAGGCAGTAAAAACGTTGCTGGCGATTTTTGATGCCGTCGATGACGCCTCGCAAACGGTCGTCGATATTACCGCGCGAGGGATCACGCCGGCGGCCTGCGAAATGGTGGATGGTTGGACTCTTCAGGTGATCGAAGATTATGTTCACGCGGGATTTCCTAGAGATAGCGCCGCCGTGCTGCTTCTGGAAGTGGAAGGATTGCGAGAGGCAGCCGAAGCGCAAGCCACCGAAGTTGCAGAAGTGTGCCATTTGCACAAAGCTCGTGAAGTGCGCGTGGCGAAAGACGAGGGCGAACGCGATCTGCTGTGGAAAGGGCGCAAAAACGCTTTCGGGGCGTTGGGTCGACTGGCACCAAGCAACTATGTGCTCGACGGTGTCATTCCCCGGTCGAAGTTGCCTCGAGCGCTGCAGCACATCCAGGAAATTGGCAAGAAGTACGGCTTTAGAATAGGCAACATTTTCCACGCAGGAGACGGCAACCTTCATCCCATCGTGCTTTATGATCCGCGCGACACGAATGCATTTGAAAAGGCCATTGCTGCATCGGAAGAAATCATCCGCTACTGCGTGGAACTTGGCGGCGCGTTGACCGGAGAACATGGCGTAGGAATGGAAAAGAACGAACTCATGACGCTGATGTTCAGCCAGGCGGATTTTGACTTAATGAGGCGCGTGCACGATGCTTTTAATCCCGATTCGTCATTGAATCCCGGCAAAATCTTCCCACTAAGCAAAGGGTGCGGCGAAATTCGCGTGAAGGCCAGAGAATTGACGAGTGGCAACCGATAATGCTGATTGCGAACCTGCCAGCGCGATTGGAAAGATTGCTCGGCGCAAGCCGCGTGACATCCGGTGCCGACGCCCTGGCCCCCTTCGCAGTAGATGGGCTTCTGCCTTCCGCGGTGGTGCACCCGACAACTGCGACAGAGGTGGCGGAAGTGGTTCGTTTTGCTTCGAGTGAGAAACTGGCGATTATAAGCTGTGGGTCCCGCAGCAAGCTTGAGTTAGGAATGCAACCAGCGCGGCACGATATCGCTCTAGACATGACACGATTGCATCAGATCGCGCACTACGATCCGGGCGACTTGACGCTCAGCGTGGATGCAGGTATATCTTTGCGGCAACTCGAGCCGGCACTTGCGGAACAATGTCAATTCCTGCCTCTGGCGGTACCCTGCTTTGAAACTTCCACTGTCGGCGGCGCGATCGCTTCGGGAATTGACTCGGTACTTCGACAACAATATGGAACTGCGCGCGATTTCCTGATCGGCGCGGAGTTTGTGGATGGAGCGGGAAGGCTCTGCAAGAGTGGCGGACGCGTGGTTAAAAATGTCACGGGTTACGATCTGCATAAACTGCTGATCGGCTCGCTGGGCACGCTGTGCGTTATCACGCGGCTAAATTTCCGGACCTTTCCGCTCCCGCGAGCCTCCGGCGGTTACCTGGCAAGTTTTGCGTGTGCAGAGGGCGCCCTTGCGTTCAGGTCACAGATCGAAGCTGCCGGACTACCTCTCTCGAACTTGGAACTGATCAGCCCGGGAATCGGGGCGATTCTTACGGCAATCCTACACAGTGCGGGGAGCAATGCGCCCCGGATCCTTGAACATGGTAAATGGTGCGCCTACGCATCGTATGAAGGCAACGAGGCCGTGGTGGAACGTATTTCACGACAACTGGAAAAGGCAGCGCGCGATGCGAGCGCCACGCAAGGCGAACTGCTGGACAAATCCGCGGATGAGAGTCTGGGCGGCATGTTGCGCGAAGCATTCGAGTGGCTGCGCTTTGCGTCGCCGACCGTTCTGTTACTGCGGCTCACACTGCCGGAAATTTCAACACAGACGATCACCTGTCTATCGGACATTCTGAACGTCAATTCGTTGCGCGGCGCCATGCTACTGCGCGCTCGCGGAGTTGCGTATTTGTTGGCGCAGGAGGAGTCGGATGAAGGTGGGGTACTAGATCGCCTGGAAAAAACTGCAAGGAACATCGTGAACCTAGTTCGAGAAAAACAGGGACATTCGACACTGCTGCATGCGCCGTTGGCGCTGAAAACGCGTAAAGACCACTGGACGGACAATCGAGGGGACGCTGACCTCATGCGCCGCGTGAAACAGGCATTCGATCCGCAGGGCCTGTTCGCGCCGGGCCGCTTTTGGGGAGGGATCTAAACCTTGCCCATGCAGGACTCCCTTCCCGGTGCCATTCCCGTTTATGAAGATTTTGCGCGGTGCGTTCATTGTGGCTTGTGCCTGAACAATTGTCCTACCTATAGATTGTGGCAACTAGAGGGAGATTCTCCGCGCGGACGAATTCGACAAATGATACTGGTGAATCAGGGCGAGCTACCTGTTTCCCCGGGGTTTGTAGATCACATCGATAAATGCCTGGACTGCTATGCTTGCGAGACCGCATGCCCATCGGGCGTCAAGTACGGCAAACTGGTGGAACACGCGCGTGCGAGGATTGAAAGGGAATACAAGCGTCCATTCTTTGCGCGCCTGGCACGACAGGTCTTCATTGAGAAATTACTTCCCTATCCGGGCCGTATTTCATTTGCAGCGAAACTCCTTCGCCTCTATCAGCGCTCCGGCCTCCAGGAGATTTCAAGGAAAACGGGGCTTCTCAGACTCTTAGGGCTGGCGGAGAGAGAACAACTTCTGCCCCCCATCGATGAGAGGTTTTTCTTCGATCAGCTTGGCAAGACTTTTCCAGCACGCGGCAAGCGCCGTGCCCGAGTGGCCTTCTTTGCAGGGTGCGTCGCAAATGTCACGTTCACTCAACTCAATAACGCGACAATCCGGGTTTTGATCGCAAATGGTTGCGAGGTGATTATTCCGGAACAGCAGTTCTGTTGCGGCGCACTTGCGGCCCATGCTGGTGTGCGGGAAACCGCTCGCGAACTGGCGCGAAAGAATTTACGGACCTTCGCTCGCAACGAGTTCGACGCGATTCTGACGAATGCGGCAGGCTGTGGATCCACTCTCAAGCAATATAGTCACCTGTTTGGGGAAAACGAGAATGAATACGCGAGTGCGCGGGCGTTCGAACGAAGCGTGCGCGACGTGACGGAGTTTCTTGCAGAACTTGGGCTCTCTGTGGCACTCAAACCATTTTCCGGGCAGGTCACCTACCAGGATTCCTGCCACCTGTTGCACGGACAAAAAGTCCGCGAGGCTCCACGGCAGTTATTGCGCGCGATTCCCGGCCTGCAACTCGTGGAATTGCCCTACTCCGATATCTGCTGCGGATCCGCGGGCATTTACAATGTAACGCAGACGGAAGCCTCGCTGGAGTTGCTACAGCTTAAGATGCACCATGCGAAATCAACCGGAGCGTCCATCATCGCAACCGCAAATCCGGGATGCCTGCTGCAGATGCGCGCGGGTGCGGAATTGCACCACACCGGCCAGGAAGTTTTGCATGTCGTGGAACTATTGGACCGCGCTATCGGCGCACGGTAACCACAGTTCTCGCACACCCGCGATTCCCGAGACACTCTGAGACATCAGCGCTCGCCAATCAGATAGCGGCAGCCTCGCGAGCCCATTTTCGCCGAATGAATAGCCCTCGCAGGCACCTCGCAGCGATCGCCGGCGTGGTAGGTTTGCGATTTACCAACCATGGTCAGCGTTACTTCGCCTTCAAGGATGATATGCGCTGTCTCCGGCGGATGCGCATGTTCCGAGTAAAGCGCATTTGGTCCATCTTCCCAGACGTAGGTGTGCGTGAACCCTTCTTGATGAAGTTCCTCACTACGTGAGTGCTCGTTCATGCGCGGGATTGTAGCGTAACCGGGAGATTACGCAATCGAGAAAACCCGTAAGTACGCCACCCAAAAACGACTACGCCCTTCCTCCAGCAATGGGGGTAGCTGCAAAAAAGGGCGCGCCGTCTTCAGGAGAGAAGATCGTTTGCGGAAGTCGTAAAATTACTCGCTGGGCGGCGGTGGCGGAACATCCGCCGGAGCGCCAGTCGCTGGGGCACCAGCGCCTGGCCCTCCCCGTCCTCCGCGGCCACGGAGACGCGGCTTCGCCGCTTGTACCGTGTAGTCCGCAGGAACCGCGAAAAGTGTAGATGCAGGTTCCGTGCGTTGCAGGTTGATCAAGGTGTAGGTTGTTTGGCCGAGTCGTGGATCGTTGCGCGTGCTCTTGACCACGATCTGCAGATCGGGGGAGTACCAGCGCTCGCTCACAATCAGGATCGGTTTATCATTGCCAATCTGGCCAGCAGGAATCGTGCGCGCATAACGCGTGCCTTGCACGCTGATCCCATTGATGGTCTGCGCGCCAAGATCGTCCTTCTTCAATGTGCCATTGGCGATCTCTTGCTGCATGCGAGCATCGAATTTGCCTTCCAGGTTTTCGAAATTCTTTCCTTTCCCTCCGCCCGGAGGTGTGGGCAGTTTGTCCGCAACCTTGGAATCGGGATGCAAAACATAGCCGGCGGTCGCCACTGGATCAAAAATCATAATGAACGTTTTTGGCTGTCCGGAAGCCGCCAGTGGACCTACCGCAGGAAGAGTCGTTTCGCGGCGCGTGCGGCCCTGGCTGTCGCGAAACACATTCGTTTGGACCTTTCGATTGATGGTGTTGCCGTCAGCCAACGTCTGCGTCGACTCCGTCACAACCACAGCGCTATAGGGCGCACCCGTCACCACTTTTCCAGGGTGCATCTCTCCAAACCCCAGAATCTCCACGCGCCCACCGACCGGGCCTCCCGGCCCCGTCATCTCCGGCGCTGGCGCCAGGGGTGGCTCTTGGGCGCAAAGCACGCCGCCACTCAATAAGAGCGCCGCACCCAACCGCATATAACTCGATACGCGTTGCTTCATTCTCATTTCTCCTCTTCTCTCCCAACTGCGGCGCAGTAGCCGCAGGAAACTCAATCTGTGGACGCCGGGAGACGGACAGCCTGAGGCTGCCCGTCGTTACCAACCAGCAAATCCAGTTGAATCCAATCCGTGGCGTGCTCCTCGTTCACCGTCAGGCCAAGCGCACCAAGCGCGCCGCGCTGCATCTGAACATGCACGACCGTGGCATCTTCCAGGGAATCAGGCATGGAGCCTGGGAGCATCGTGAAATCACCCAGATCGTTGGAGGCCATGAGCACTTCTCCAAGCTCTGGCCCTGCGGCCGTCACGTGACGAGCGGCATTGGTCGAATTGGCTGCAATTGTCTCCTGTTGCCAGGATTTTGCCCGCGACCCAGCCACAAGGCGCTGCTGATCCAACCGCCAGTTAAACCACGTGATCGCACAGAACACGACGGCAGCGCCCGCAAAGGCCCACGAAGCAACCAGGGCGAACTTCCGCCTCTTCAGGGTCTTGTGCTTGGTGCGAAATACCTGTCGCAAGCGCAATTCAACACGAGGGGGAGCCTCCACAGCTCGACTCTCATGACCGAGGGCGTGAAGATCCGTACGCAGCACCTGCCAGTTCTCGTGGAGTGCGGCGCACTGTGGACAATCCAGCAGATGCTGCCGGGCAGCTTGTTGCAAAGGTCCTTCCGCTGTCGATAGCCCGATATCCAGGTCGGCCATTTGGAATTCATCACACGTCATCGATTGCGTCTCCTGCTCCCTTTCACCGAGCGCCATTCGCCCGTTTCGGCATGTCTCGCAACATCTCCAGCTTTGCCAGCAACAGAGCCCTCCCGCGATGCAACCGCGAACGGATGGTTCCCACGGGGCATTGCAGGGACTGCGCTGCCTCCTCATAGCTCATTTCTTCAAGGAGGCAAAGTGCGACTGTTTCTCGAAAATCAGCGGGCAATTCCAAAACCGCTGTTCGCACATGATCCCGTCGCTCACGAAGCTCCGCCCAATGTGCCGGCGTCGCAGAATCGATCGCTTGCGGAAACCTCGAGACTCCCTCATCTTCCGAGTTCGACAGCGGAAGCTCCCGTGGCACTCGTTCCTGATACTTCATGATGCGGTTGCGAGCTATGCCGTAAAGAAAAGCACCAAGTGCCCCGCGTTCGACATCGTACTTTTTCGGCTCGCGCACCAGAGTCATGAAGACGTCTTGAACAATTTCCTCAGCCGCCCAAGTATTTCCTGTCATGCGAAGCGCAAAACGATAAATCGGCGCCTGGTGACGGCGGTAGAGGACGGTAAAAGCCTCCTCATCGCCGTTCGCAGAGCGGCGCAGCAGAACGTCATCCGTTTCCATTGAGTCGAGGTGCATCTCTCCTGGGACATTCTGCCTTCATAGATATTTCCCCGTGAGGATGGTAAAAGTTCCCCGAAGCGTGAAGGCCTAGCCTATTCTAGTTGTGAGCCTAAATCAGTAGAACCCATAGAAGACGTGCGGAGTTGCTTGCCGGTGTCAAGCAGAGCCGAGCCAGGCGATCGTCAAGTACATCTAAGTGCAAGAAAATAGATTTGTTACGCGTTCTTTGCCGGCCGAAACAGGTTGGCGGCAATCCGCGTCAGCATGCGCCGCGGCACAATCCGCTGCGATTGGGCCCCCAGGTAATTCCCTAGGCCGGAAATTACGTAACTCCTGCCGGCCGCCAGCGCCTGCAGGCCGGTCTGCGCCACCTTTTGGGCGGTTTCCTGATTCTTGTTTGTGAACTTCTCCTGGCCGGCGATCGCGTGAAATTCCGATTCCGTGGACCCGGGGCACAGGGCGCAGACCCGGATGCCATGAGGCTTCATTTCCTCAGCCAGGCCTTCGGCAAACAAGAGATCAAAAGCCTTGGTCGCGGCGTAGGTGGAGATGAACGGGACGGCCTGAAAGGCAGCTGTGGAAGCCAAGATCAGGACATCTCCCCGACGCCTGGCCACCATGTCGGCTAGAAAGAGCCGGGTAAGATGAACGACGGCCATGCAATTTACTTGCACCATGTCGAGCAACCGGTGTGCGGGCACTTGCGTCAGTTCGCCATATTGCCCGAAGCCGGCGTTGTTGATCAAGAGATCGATCTCGACCCCTTGTTGCCTGGTGAACTCATAGATCTTTCCGGGTGCGTCCGGCTGTGCCAGGTCGGCGTCAAACACCGCGGTGCGAATTCCGTAGCGCCGCTTCAAGCTTCGCGCCAACTCTTCTAGCCGATCGCGTCGGCGCGCTGTTAAAACCAGGTGCGTGCCTCCTGTAGCGAGCTCATTCGCCAGTGCCACACCAATGCCTGCACTCGCACCGGTAACCAGTGCCCACGTGCCCTGCCATTCCTTTTGCATGTTGGGATTCCCTCGAAACAGTTTAATCCTTGCTGAACTTTAGGACCGTATCTTTCAGGCGATTGCCTTCGTGCTTCATGCGGTCCATCAGACGCTTGGCCCAAACAAACTCAGCCGCGAGCAAGGTGAGTCCGAGAAATACTACAAGCCATCCGGGCCCCGGAGTGAAGAACATGACGACTCCCACCAGGAGAAGCGTGAACCCGGCGAGAATTCGCGAGAAGCGGCGAACCTGCTCAATGGTGCGAAAGAACATGGATCCTCTGGGGCGGAGGCGGCGGGAACATCTATTGTGAAGGGTATTTGCCTTTGAGGCAATACCCTCAAAGCCCGACGCGTGAATAGAACAGTCCGGTTTGGGCCGCCACGTTCACGCGTTCAGCCAGACATGAATTCCCGCGAACACCGCTATCGCAACCATAAAAAGAAAATGCCACCGTCTTAGATGCATTCGCTCGCTCTGCATCGTGCCGCGCAGGAGCAAACCTGAACCAACCTGCAGAAATAGCAGACAAAGCGCGATGGCCACACCCCATAGGCCCGTCATTTTTGCTCGCATCCCATGGCCGGACTCCATGGAAATCCACGCATGAATGGTGGCAAGCAGGATCAGCAGATAACCCAACCAGTAGTACGGCCACATCCGCCGCAGATCGTGCTGGGAATTGTCCGGAAGAATGGGGAGGAAGTCGACCACGCGCGAGCGGCGGAGCAGATATGGGAGGATCACATCCACTCCGACCAACAGAGTGACGAGTAGCCCGATGCACTGGTGAAGAAAAACACCTTCATGCGCTACTGCACCTGAACATACCCGGTGAGAAGGACAAATTGTTCGACGTCCAGGCTGCGGTCTGCGCGAATCGTGCCGGTGACATGCACGAGCGCGCCCGCATGAAGCTCGGAAGCTATCCCCAACACCACCTTGCTTTGCGGTGAGGTGTACACACTGATCGCAGTCTTGGTTCCAACATAGATTTCTTCGGTCTTTATTCTGCGACAATTCTCCGCGAAATTCGCCGGACGGCGTGGGTTCTTCGATCTCCGCGTCAATTTTTGTTTTCGTTCCTGGCTGGGCCTGCTCTACCTGCGGCTCGCTGGCGGCGGAAACCGACATCGTCTGCGCCGCACGTGCCGACCCCCACATAATCAACGCGGAAAGGGCCAGCACAACCCGCGGACAGAATGACCCACATCTGTCGTGTCTTTTTCCTGCTCTGCGTAGCTATTTGTGCCACGTTCGACTCCTTGCGGCGACCGACAAGTTTCAAGATGGGGATAGAGCCGCACGCCGTGAGAGGGTCCGGCTGCGGCGGCGTCTCGGCCGAACAAGCCTCCTGCAAGTTGGCGCTATCCTGGCTGCAAGAGCCTTTTGATCATTGTCGCGAAACGTAACTGATCTTTGGGGCGAACAGTCTTGAATTGTAGACCCAGTCCACTCCCGGACTTGACGTACCGCACAGTGGCAGTGGCCCTGACTTCTCCGTCCTCTACAAGAAAATGAAGTTCAACCGTCGCGTCGATGGGACATACCTTCAATGTCTCGGCAAAAAGACCACCCACACTCAGATCTTTGGCGCGTGAAGTATCTTCAGTTCGGCCGCACCGCCAGATGACCCGCACGCCCTGAGGCGTTTCAACGCGCTTGTGGTTCGTTCTTGAATGAAGAAGTAGCGCGCGTAGATTTTGAGATGGAATACCGGCTTCGCCGCTTCGATGGAGACTATCGGTGGATCCTCGACTGTGGGGTGCCCAGGTTTGGATCCGATGGCAATTTCTGTGGCTATATTGGCTCAAGCGTCGATATTACGGAACGAAAGCTGTCAGAGATGTCGCTCCGCGAGTTGAGCGGTCGCCTGATTCAGGCTCAGGAAGAAGAGCGCGCTAGAATTGCGCGAGAGTTACACGATGATATTAGCCAGCGAATAGCGCTCCTCTCCATTGACCTCGAACGATTCGAGCAGGCCATGTCCGATCCTACCTCCGAGGTCCGAGAACAACTACATAACATCTCAGAAGTAGCGTCGGAGGTTGCGAGCGATCTTCACACCTTGTCCCGCCAACTTCACCCAGCAAAACTAGACCTTCTTGGGCTGGTGGCGGCAGTGGGAAACTACTGTCGGGAAGTTTCCAAAAAGCAAGACCTGAGAATCGAGTTCGTTCATCGCAACGTTTGGGCGCAGATCCCGAAAGATGTGTCTCTATGCCTTTTTCGGATCGTCCAGGAGGCTTTGCAGAATGTTGTAAAACACGCCAGAACCTGGGGAGCCAGAGTCGAGATGTCTGGCCATGAGGATGGAATCGATCTTTGCATTTCCGACACCGGCGCAGGATTCAACCTCGAGTCTGCGGAGGCAAGAGGCGGTCTTGGTCTGATAAGTATGCGCGAACGGCTGCGGCTGATCGGTGGGCACCTCACGCTAGAATCGGAGCCGTCGCATGGGACGCGCATCCTTGTTCATGTTCCGCTGTCCAGCGGTGCCAGGCCAGACACAAGCGAGCAGAGACAATATAACGTGAATGCTTGAGGCTCAAACGACGAGTGATTCGTGGAGCGGCATTGGTCGGGCAAACTTCACCTGTCGCGCGCCTGGACCCGATCTGGCCAAGGCCGTGTTAAACCCAGTCGGCAAATCCAAAAGATCAGCGAACGGGCCATTCGTCAACGCGGCCTGACGATATTAATCGCGAAACCTGGCAAGTGCCGCTGTCATCTGGCCAAAGCTTCCGCCTGCCGTCGAACGCGCCGTTGTTCAACAACTGGGGCGGACCTGACGAACATCCGGAAAATAGCTTGTCATCGAAAGGACAGTTAAAGACGAGCTGGCGATACTGGAGTATATAGATCAGCGGTGGCCTCAGCGGCATACCAGCGGGGAGGAAGAACTAAACAGATTGCAAGAAGACGTGGAGCATCATCTCAAGCGTGGAGTGACGAGAGACGAGCCATTCGGTTACGAGGTTAGGTCGTCTTCGTCATGTCGCGTGCTGTCCAGTCACCTGAAGAATAAATCTCAATTCCGATCACAAAGCGGTTGTCCGTAAGTGGTTGGCTATGGGCAACGCGGCCAAGAGATTTAAGACTTCCACGGATCGATCGAATCGACAGCTGTTGATTGGGCTGCCAACTCCTTGTGGTCACGACTCGGGCACCGTGACAGCTGATGTCAATGGTGGGGGCGATTTCGGACGAGGAATTGTCTGAACTACGAAGATTGACAAACATCTTCAAGGGGACACGAACTTCCTTCCGGTGTGAGAGGGGCATCTCTGCCATCGCTATCTCCTCAGGGCCGGGAGGTCCAACATCGGAATCGTACCATCAGGGTTTATTAGAGCAATGGTACTGAGGGGGCCGTCGAACGCGCAGTTCTTCAACAATTGGGGCGGCCCAAACTAAAGGCTCCTCAGCCATTCCTCGACGTACTTCATAGCTAGGCAGTCTTCCCGGTTGTATCGCAGGAGAGTGCTCACTACTTCTGTGGCGTTGGGCTCTTGCTGGTATTTTTGAAACCACACGATTGATTGCGCCCCGCCTGCATTAGCAGCTGAATATTTGAGACCAACGAAGGGCGCAATCTTTTTCAGCCCATAGCCTCTAGCTGGCAGAATGACGCTCTTCTTTACGATGGGGTGTAAATCCACCATCCGCGTTCTAAAGTTTGCAAGCGCAGCCTCGTTAACCACACCATACTTGCGCTCCAGAACATTCAATTTGGTTTTCTCATAGGGCGAAAAGTGAAAAACAACATAGTCTTCCGGCGAGAGCACCTCACAGATATTTTGAAACTCTTCCCAGATCCTCGCTTCCCCAGCTTCGTCCGTGCAGAAAAGGCCATGGTAGTTGAGACCTCGAACTGGTGGCTCAATCCACAAGCCACAGAGGTAGATCAAGTCCTGCGTCGGATCATCCTCAAAATCGAAGTAGATTTTCCTCGATAAGTTCGGAATTGAAGGCTTGCAGAGAACCTGAATCTTACCTGAAAGCACTGAGGCCGCTGACCGCTTTCATTGCTTCGGCAGTCTAGGCTCCAATCCCCTTTAGTTTCACAGTCGAGAGATCGAATTTGGCTACGTCGTGGATGGAACGCACCCCGACGCCGTTCAACACCACCTTCTTACTGCGGCCAACGCGTCTGCTAAAAGTGTCACGTCATCCGCCGCGACGAGAGTCTTCTCGCATCGCCCCCACCATTGGCACTTGGCGCATTCGCCGCAAAGTGCAGGTTCGTCCGTCATTGTCCCCGCGACCAGAGCCTGAATTTCCGGAAGCGCCTCTGAATAGACGCGAGCGAATTGGTTGAGTTCGTAGGAAACTCGCTCTTTCCGCTTGTTGAGAATCTCGCTCGGGGCGGGAATGTTCCCTGAATTGCCTCTAACAGCCGTCCGTAATGAAAAAGCTGCATCCCATAGTCGTCACGGAGCGTGGCCTCATGTTGATCCGAATAACCACTTCCGGCCTTAATGTCCACTGGCTTGTAATGGGAATCGCCAAACTTCGACTTTCCGGGAAGCTTCTCAAGCAGGTCGGGGATGCCGCTCTTGCTCGCTAAATTAGTATCAAAACCCCTTGAACGATACGCTCCACACCCCGACTCATCAGATCGATAGTCGCGGCTGCACGCTGCTCCAGCGAATCCCCCGTCGGCATCTCGCAATCCAAACCTTTGACTACTTCCGCTTCGTGCGTAAGGGCATTTTCAAACAAGAGATTCAGAAGCTCGGATTGAGGGAGCCTCTCGGCTGGGTTGCCGAAGCGGTTCAGATAGACGCGGTGGGGACACTCATCGAAATCGTAGAAGTCCTGCGCAGTGATTCGGGTTCGCGTTGGTGGGCTCACTTCATAATCGTAATCCCAAAGTGTGGTTGTTGGTCTGGTACTTCGAATCTCTTGGTTACTTGGCAGAGATCGGTAACCATGATCGAGGACGACCCGGAGCCTGACCTATTCAAAGCAGGCAACCGAACCCCCTCGGAGGTAGTGCACTCGAAACTTATCTTGGAGCTAGCGCTGTAACACTTTATGCGCTCGCAAAACAACGCAATCGCATCCTTCACTACCTAGTGGACAACGTGGACGACATCTACGAGGAAACTGAGTTCGGGATGCGTCGTCCCCTCGAACTCTATGAAATCTGGTTCAGATCGGGCGGTTTTGTATATATTTGCCCTCAAGCAATAACAATTTCTTTGACGGATCGTGACAGGCAAGACGCCAGCTAGTATCTTAGGCTCCTGCCGAAATATATTAGTGAGGGAATTGACGTGACGTAGAAAGTTGTGGAGAAGTGCCATACGGAAGGCCAGCACTACGTGTGCTTCAACGCTGATAGTTCTGCTAAGCCGTTTTCTTTCGGATGTTGTCTGAAGACCGCAAGATTACCAGGAATTGTTACGGCTCATTGGAATGAAGCGCCGGTCGTCGGCGGCAAGATCACTGTTATCTATCCGCAAAATCATGAATGAACGTGCGGGCTCTTAGCCAATGTACTGTTTCCCGTTTTTGCTGGTTTGCGTCCGGCAGTTGTAAATAGTCAATTCCAGTGGCATCTGGCCTCCTGAATGCGTGCAGTTTGAAAAGCGCGCTATAGGTACACCAGAAGTACACCAGCAGAAATAGTACGCAAACTTATTGGGGGTTTTTTGAAATACTGGCGGAGAGGGTGGGATTCGAACCCACGGTAGGGGTTAACCTACACACGCTTTCCAAGCGTGCGCCTTAAACCACTCGGCCACCTCTCCGCAATGGTGGTCAACCTTTTTACTTTAGCAGAAACTGAACCGTCGTGCATATTGCACGCGGTGATTCTGCATCCTTAACGTTGATCGGTCAATTTTTTCCCTTCAGAGGGGTGCGCGACTTACAAGTGGAAGTTAAGCCGCCCTGCGTTCCTCCCAATAATCTTCAAACTCGCCATTCAGATGGCAGCATCGGAGAGCCAGGATTGCGTTGGCTCCTCGAACGGTCCAAAACATTCCTGACCTCTTGAGACGGAAAGCGACCACTGTCTTGCATCCGGCTTCAATGACGCCCGAACCAACAAATAGGTGTTGGCCGCGAAACTTGGGGTATCGCATGCGCTCTGCATTCCGTTCAAAATAGTCTGCTTCGGTGCGAATCTTTTCCCGTACTTCGGGGTTATCGGATTCGATCGAGCGGAGTGCACCAACCAGCTTTTCGATTTTCCCCCGATCCAGCAGGCGCTTCTGGTGGATCTTCATCCAGGCTTTTTGTTTCCCTTCGTTATTGGGGTACAGCTTGCGCGCAACCTCCCAAAGATGCTGGCGGGCGTGGTAGAGATCGACAATCTGAATGGCCTCGGAAAAATGCAGGGCAACAAGATTCCAAATCCATTCGGCGCCATCGCCGATCACGACCTTGCGCATAGATTCGCCGGCCAAACTCTTCCGCACTCTCGATGGCTCCGGTATACGTGGTGGAATCGGGATCGCGGATTGGATAGCCTTCCTTATCCCATGTCGTCTGGGTGAAGACGCATCCCAGTTTGACTTCCCGAGTATGGGCCGGCTGGCCTTCCGTCTTGCCCTGCCGACCGACCGTCTCTTTCTTCACCACCGGAACTCCCGTCCCATCCATCTGCACATACAGGACGGGAATCGGCTCGCCGGCAACGACGGGCAGTTCCAACTGCAGGGCTTTCTGAATCTCGGCTTGTTCACGCTGAGCGATATCGGCTCCGATGGCCTCCGCCGTACGCTCTACTGATTTGGTGGTCACTTCCAGGCCGGCCAGAACTTTCATCTGTTCGCGGCCGTGATCGAAGGGTGCCTCCTGGCCCACCATCGCCTGCATGCGGCGTACGCCGGGAGAGAATTCCGTATTCTCGATATCCAGTTCGACATCCACCGGAAATTGGCCGACGCCGCAGTGTGCGCATAAATAGTAGGGGCGTAAAACTTCCACCGGGCCCACGGCGGTCAGCACGGGTTTGCTGCGCTGCTCGCGGTAGTGAGCTTGTTGGCCGCAAGGGCAAGCCCGCGTGCGCCCTTCCTCGCTCGGGGCTGGGAATTGCAGCAGTTGGCTCAACGCGGCGGCACCCGCCCGGTGTAGAGCCGAGCGCAGGGCCATTTCGGTCGCTTCCAGATCGATGCGTCCCGTGTTACGCCGATCCTGGAACACGACCCGCAAGAACTGCTCTACTTCGCGCGTGATCTCTTGCCGGATCGTTTCGACCGTTTTTTTTTCAGCCCCGTTTCTGCCTCCTCTTCGAGAGGCCGCAAACGGCAGATCTCCGCGTTGGTTCCCAGAAACTCACGAGTGAGCTGCTGGAATTTCCGGAACTCCTCCACTTCTCGCTCGGCTTTCTGGATCGCCGCAGGGGTGGGCAACGCTTCCGAGATGGTCTTGCCATCGACTTTATAAGTGATCCGGAAATTGGGACCGTGACCCGGCTGACCAGGTTGATGGCAGTGACACTCTGGCTTACCGCAGCGACCCGAGGTGCCCGTAATGCTGCCGGGGCGAAGGTCGCCGAGCTCTGCGATGCGCTGAGCAATCACTTCACGTCGCTGTTCTAAATCAGAAAGGGAATCGGGCATGGGGTGGTCCTCCTATTCCGAGCGTATATCATACGCAAGGAAAAGGCCACTCGAAAACGATATTAGCCCCTTCTCCCTTTAAAGTCGCGCGCCCCCTTCAGAGTGCAGGCTGGGCGAGCCGCACGGTCTCAAGTACACTAGTAGAGTTGCCCCCTACTCCGGGGTGGTGCAATTGGTAGCACATGGGCCTTTGGAGCCTAGAATCCTGGTTCGAGTCCAGGCCCCGGAGCCACTTTTCCAGACTGCTGTCAAGCGTGAATTCCGTCATCCCGGGAAGATCGACTTCCGGCTAGTCCGCGGACTGCTGCTTGGCAGTGATGAGTGCGCTGGTCGTGGCCACGCATTGCCAGGTCCCGCTGAGTTTGACCCATGTGTCCACGAATCGCTCTCGTCGCACATACGGCTTTCCTTTCTCCGTCCCTTTCACCCGAAAAATACCGACCACCACAGCGGCATCGCCATAGACTTGCACGCTCGTTTGTTCCGTGACAGCCTGGCTGGGCTGATAATCCGGCGCTTTGATGCTGGCAAGAAAATCGCTCTTAGTAGCGACGCTCCCATCGATGTCCACAGACACCATGGTATTGGCCAGCAACATGTCCAGGGCTTTCGTGTCCTTTGCTTCCAGCGCGTGATTCCAAGCAGTTTCAAGCGCCAGGATGCGGCCACCTTCATCGCTGATTTTATTCTGCTGAGCTAGTGAAATGCCGACGGTGAACAGCAGTATGCCTACGGCAATGATAGTCCGGTTCATGGACGCAACCTCTCTACGGTACGTTCTCTGCATCTCCTGATGAACTCTCTTTTAGAGTAGGGCAGGAACACTCCGTGCGCAAAAATTTCAACACCCGCGGGTTCTCAGGATGTACCAGGTTAGGACCGCAGCGCACCCAATCGAAGGCCCGCGCTCATGCGTTCGTTATTAGCTTTGAAGGAAAAACTCGCCGACCGCGCGGTAGGCTTGGTCGATCGCTACATCCGTGTACGCACTCGCGCCTGCATCGGAATTGGCAATCGTGATACGTCCATACGGCTTGCGCCCGACAATCCAAGGCTGCTCTCCCTCTTTCCAATCTGGCTCAAAGAGTGAGTTGGGTGTGTAAGCATAACCGTGGGCCCAGCGATTCACCGTGATGGCCACGATATCGTTAGCGGGTTCGAAGCCCGTGCTCCCAAGCATGCGAGCCAGCTGATCACGGATCTCGCCCTCAAACCTGGAATACGGAGTCCGTAGAAGTTCCGCCCGGCCTGCACGATTCTGATCGCGCATCGGCAATCCCGGATGGCACGGCGTGCGTAACATAAAAAGCACCGCAGGTTCCTCGGGCTTGTTGGGAAATTTGTACGTGCCGAGGCTCACAGGAAAATCCAGAGCCGTGTACGTGAAGTACGAAGCCGGCGAAACGATGTGGTGAACGCCCAGCTTTGTGAAATTTGTCCAATTGCGGATCCCAACATGCGCGTAAACCAGCGGCGCCTTCACCAGATAAGATAGCGCCTCCTTCTGCGTATCAGGAAGTTCCGGACAAAGATAGGGGATCATCACGTTGTAACAAGCCAGGACGCAGTAATTCCCTTTGGCCGTGAATTGTTTTCCCTCGCGGATATAAGAAACTTGCACCCGCTTTGCAGTATCGCGCGTGCCGATGTGCTGAACGTTCACCACCGTACTGTTCAACCGAACGCGTACCGGATTTTCGGCATGGTCCAGACGGCTGTAGTCCGCTTTTGCGGTGACCACGTCTTCCATCGTGCCGCCGGGAATCGTCTCGGGAATTAGCGTCCGCACCAGGAGCCGCGCGATGGAGGCATTGCCGTCCGGAAAATGAAAAATGTAGGGATCGGCCTTTTGGTGCGAAGGCAGACCAAGTCCATCGAAACCGGCATAGCTGAACGAATGATAGTCATCGCCGGCTTCGTAACAAGCCATCGCCGGCACCGCTTCAATCCCGACAGTAAACAAGTCGTGGGTAAACGTCTGGAAGAAAGGCAGCGCCTCCGGCGTCATTCCGCAATCCTTCGTCAGGAAATCGGCGTAACTGGTCTTTTTCAGGTGGCCAATTTTTTCTTTCTGCGAGCGTCCCTTCAAATAGTCGACCTTTTCCGTGTACACACGGGCGATGTCTTTGCGCGCGGCAGCGCTCAGCGGTACCTTCGCTAAAAACTGCGCCCACGGTGTGGTGTTCATTCCCGTCACCAGCCGGTCTTCTCCAAATTTCTCTCTATTGAAAAAGGCAGCGGTTCCCAGCTTCGAGTAGAGTTTCTGGTCGTAGGCCTTGTAAAAGACTTGCGTGTCGATGCCCAGTTCCTTCAGAAGCCCCTTGGCCTCCTCACTGTATTCGCTGGGGCTCTCGATGGATTGCGTTCCCCCATAGCTCAAAAGCAAGCGGCCCGCGGCTGGAAATTCATTCCGCATGGCGTGACCGCCAAAATCATCGTGATTATCGAGCAAAAGAATCCTGGATTTGCTGCCGGCTTTTTGGCGAAAACGGTACGCGGAGGCCAGCCCGCTGATTCCTGCACCCACCACAATCAGGTCGTAGGTTTCTCCTGTATCGATGGGCGCTCCCATGTCATTAGGACTCCCTCCATCGCGCAGCCGGTGTGCGTACGCGTATGATCCACCATTGTCCCCGCGCAGTCCCATCTTGGCGGGTGGATAGTACTCTGCACTCTTTTCCGTGCCGACTGGTTCATCGAGCACCGCAGCGGACAGCAGACGCTTCGCGCCAAAAGTACCACTCAGCAAGCCGGCCCCAGCGCCCACGGTCACGCCGTTCAAAAAATCACGCCTGGTGATTTCGCGCCCGATTCCCGGTTCGCGATCCTTCTTTTCTGCGCTCATTCGCCGCCCTCGGTGCAATACGAAACGCGTAGTATATCGCGGGACGGGCATCTTTACACATTTCTAGTAATCTTTCCAGAACCGGATTCCGGACGCCTTCCTCGAACCAGCCAATTCGGCACCTCTGCCATCGCAAATGCTGTGGGATAATTCTGTAGCGTCTCAACTGGATGATTCGTGGCCTCTGACAGCACTAGCGTTGCCGGAAACGCAGTACGCGAAAGCCGCGCGACCGCCTATCTGGCACTTATTGCCGGCATTGTTTGCATCGCGTGGTCGGCCATTTTTGTCCGCTGGACAGACATTCCCGGCCCAGCTTCGGCCTTCTATCGCATGCTCATTCCCGCAGTGGTCTTGCTTCCGACCTTTGCCACCGGGCGCAATCGGGAGCGTCTTACTGGCCGCAGTCTCGCAATTATCGCCTTGGGTGGATTGTTCTTTGCGCTGGATCTGGCTTTGTACAATACATCGATTCTGCGAACCTCCGCGGCAAACGCAACACTTCTCGGGAATAACACGCCCATCGTCGTGGGATTGCTGACTTGGCTCTTGTTTCGCCGCCGTCCACAGCCCGCATTCTGGGTCGGGTTGCTCCTCGCGATTGGCGGCTCAGTGGTGATTCTCTGGAGTGATCTCGCGCGCCACGCGCAGTTTGGCGTGGGCGACGTCATGGCGCTAGGCGCAGCCGCGTGTTTTGCCGTCTATCTACTGGCCACCGAGGAAGTTCGCACGACCGTGAGCACATTCTCATTTCTTCGCTTGGCGATGATCGCCACCACGATGGTGCTTCTGATCCTGAATGTCGCACTGGGAATTTCTCTGCGCGTGCCGCATCGGCATACCTGGTGGGCACTGCTTGGCTTGGGCCTGGTCTCACAATTGGGCGGATATCTTGCACTTACTTACGCCTTGGGCCATTTACCAGCAACCATCACTTCCATCAGTCTTCTTGCGCAAGGGCCATTGACTGCGGTCATGGCGGCAGTCCTGCTCGGCGAACCGCTCACCCCCGCACAATTAGTGGGCGGAACTCTAGTGCTTTCCGGCGTCGCTCTCGCGCACAGACAGCGGCATCCTGAAGAAGAAGCAAATATCTAACCGCTGCACGACTCCCAAGCTACTCGCCCGGGGCGAATCGCTGCTTGCCCGATACGCGCAGGTGCGGGAAACTGTTCTAGATCTCGGAGTCCTATCGCCCGCACTCAATTCGAAGGGGAGTCCCATGCGCTTTCGGTTCTTTGTGTCTTCCGTGGCAGTTCTATTCGTGTTTTCCAACCATGCTTGTTCTCATGACAAGCCTGCTGCGCCCGAAACTTCCGCACAGGCGACCGACACAAAGCCTACGAAAAAGCAGCGCCTGAAGATTGGGGTAGCCTTGGAGGGTGGCGGAGCACTGGGCATCGCCCATATGGGAGTCCTCAAGTGGTTTGAGGAACACCACATCCCCGTCGATTACATTGCCGGCACCAGTATGGGCGGACTCGTTGGTGGTCTTTACGCCACCGGCAAGAGCGCAGATCAGATGAAACAGATCGTTGAGAACGCAGACTGGCCTTCGCTGCTTGGCGGAGAGATTCCCTATCCCGATTTGTTGTTTCGCCGCAAAGAGGACGCCCGAGACGTACCCAATTCCATCAAAATCGGCCTGAAACACGGACCTCGCTTGCCTCCGGGATTAAATACTGGTGAGCAGATCAGTTTGCTGATTGACCGCGAAACGATCAACTATTCCACCGTACCTTCGTTTAACGACCTTCCCATTCCCTTTCGCTGTGTTTCCACCGAACTGATTTCGGGCAAGCCCTACATCTTCGAACAAGGTTCTCTCGCGGAAGCAATGCGCGCCACTATGTCCATACCAGGCGTCTTTGACCCGGTGCGGCAAGGAAATATGATTTTTGTTGACGGTGGGCTGGTCGACAATCTACCCACGGACGTAGTCCGCAAAATGGGTGCCGACGTGGTCATCGCAATCCACCTGCAGATTTCGAAAACGTCTGCAAAAGACATCCAATCCGCATTCGAGGTGCTGGGCCGCTCAGTGGAACTCGTCATAGCCGAGACCGAACTCCGTGGCATGGCCGGAGCCGATGTCATCGTCACGGCCAACGTCGAAGACTTCACGACCATGGATTACGAGAAGGCACTTCCCCTCTTCGAGAAGGGCTATCAAGCTGCCACCGAAAAAGCGCAAATCCTGAACGCCTATTCCCTTGACGATGTGGCCTGGGCCGATTATCAGGCATGGAAGCAAGCCCGCATACGAACTACCATCGGCGCACCTCAATTCGTGAAGGTAGAAGGCGTAGACTTCGAATCGGCTCGCGACATTCAACAATTTCTTCGTCCTCTCGTCGGAAAACCCGTCAAGCCCGAGGAAATTGACGGCTACCTGATGCGTCTGACCGGTATTGGCAGATACGACGGCGCGACCTACAGCACGATCCACGAGGACGGCCGAGACGGTCTGCTCGTTCAGGTCCGCGAGAAATTTTATGCACCACCATTGCTGCAGCCGTCCTTTTTCATCGATGGGTCGGAGCCAGAAGACGTCACCTTCACCATTGGTGGCCGGATCACCGCTATGGACGTCTGGGGCGCACGATCCGAACTGCGCACGGACTTTCAGTTTGGAGAAACCTACGGAATCCAGACTCAACTCTACAAACCGTTCACAATGTTGAGCCGTTGGTTCTTCGAACCATTCGCCGGCGGCAGCCAGACCACTTTCAATATTTATGACAAGAACAATCCCCGCGCCGACTACCGTGTGGACCGTGTATTGGGCGGCGCCAATGTCGGCTACACCTTTAACCGGTTCAATCAGATCTACGTGGGCTATGGCATCGGTTACGGCGAAGCCACACTTCGCCTTGGCCAGCCGGAATTCACTTCGTATAGCGGCCGCGTTGGCGCCTTCCAGATGAACTACGTTCGCGATCACACCAACGAGCCGGTAATTCCAACCAGCGGCTACTATTTACAATCGAAATTCTATTGGTACGATACCAGCCCCGGCGCAACCGAAGCATTCCCTTCCTTGGATCTCTACGCTGGTTTCTTCCACCCAATCATTCAAAAGGACTCGGTGTTCCTGATTGCGCGCGGTGGTTCGACGTTCGGTTCAACCGGGACCGGCACACCTCAGTTCTTCCTCGGTGGACCCGGCCATCTCAGTTCCTATGGCCTCAACGAATTATTTGGAGACCAGTATTTCCTGGGACGGGTCGGTTATCTGCACAAGGTCTTCACCCTTCCTCCGTTTGTCGGAAAACAGGTTTACATCTATGGCGCCGGCGAAATCGGCAAAATGTACGGCGATCCCACTGCGCCCCGCCTGTCCGGTGATGGTGTTTTGGGGCTTCTCGGCGAAACCACCTTTGGACCAGTCCTTATTGGCGGAAGCGTCGGCGACACCGGCCATCACAAATGGTTTTTCCAATTAGGACGCGTTTTTTAGTCCATTCATCGGCCCGTAATAATGTGAACGTATAAGGATGGCTCGCTCGTAGCGAACCTGCGTGCGCAGAGCTCTGCCTTCCAAATGGACGTTCCATGGCCACCGCCTCTGTATTCTCGGTAATGGAAGCGAAACTAAGCCAAGCTCCCAGCCGCGTCGTCAGCAAGTGGGGAGTAATGCGGGGTTCGCCATGGTATTCGCGCTTCTCATGCGGCTGAAGTTCCCAAAACAGACTTCTCCCGTTTCCTAAAATGCGACCAGGTGTGCCGCCATCTAGCGCAGTCAAGTATTTCTGCATGCGAAGCAGCATTTTGTCTCATCCGCCGGATATGCCGGAGCATGCTCCAGCAAGAGCTGTATCCGAAGCGCGTGGCGCTTCTTAGAAAGAGGTCTGTTATGGGCAACATTACGATTAAAAGTAGGACGCCGTGCGCTGCCGACGCTCTCTGTCGGACGTGCACTCACGGGCACATCATGGAGGGCGGTCGAGCATTGGATAGAGGGCAGCAAGCGTGAATTGCAGTGCTCCCGCCGATTGCTCTTCGATGCGGCGAGCAATTTCAGATCCGTGAAGCGCCTCTTTTTCCAGCACGCTCAGGATCGCCAGCTCCGCGGTGCCTCGCTTCAGCTCGGTTCGAATCATACTCACCGCTTATATATAAGAGTCTTATATGGAAGCTGCCTGGAAATTGCGCCCGGACTCGGTTATTTGCATGAGCGTCGACAAAACGTCAGGCCGGCACTTCATCCCGGGGTGGATGGCTTTGGCCATCGCGGTCATGCCGGTCACCAGCCGCAAGCTCGGGCGGGACACGTAACTGGTGGCATCCAACGCGTAGACGCGCCCTTCCCGCACCGCTGGGATGCCGCGCCATTGTCCCGGAAATTCCATTGAGAGATATTCCGCGGCTGCGTGCTCTTTTCGGTAACCGCAAGGGGCGATCAGCAATACATCGGGCGTCGCCTCAATGACCTCTTGCATCGTCACTCTTCGTGATGGGCTGCCCGGCTTTCCCAGGACATCCCTACCCCCAGAGAATTGGATCATCTCCGGCACCCAGTGGCCCCCCACGTAGTAGGGCTGTAGCCATTCAAGAAGCACAACGCGGGGGCGCGTTTGTTGCGTTTCCACTTCCTGTTGAAGTTCGCCCAGTCGCGCACCGACTTTTTCCAGAAGTTCTTGCGCTCGCGAAACGCGCAGTGTTTCTTCGCCCATCCATAGAACGTCTCGCCACACATCACCCAAGTCCTGGGGATTAAGACAGAGCACTTCTGTCCGGCGGGGAAATCGCGCGAGGGCAGTTGCCAGGTCCTCCGGAGAGGTAGCGCAGGCGTGGCACAAATCCTGCGTCACGATCAAATCAGGTGCCAACTCCTCCAGTACATCGGCATCCACGGCGTACATACTCTCGCCGCGATCCACATACTCCCGCACTAAGCGATCAACCTCGGCGGGGTTGGCGTTGTGCGGCAAACGCGAACGAATCACAGCTTTTTTCGTCTTCGCCCGCGCGGGAAAATCGCACTCGTGGCTTACTCCGAACAATCTCCCGGTCAAACCCCAGGGCAAATAGCACCTCACAGTGGCTGACGGCAAAAGAGAGACGATTCGCATCCCAGGACTTTACCACAATCTTAAGTGCATCTCTCGATCTCAGCGGCGATTTGTCCTGTCCGAAAAGCGCCTGTCTCACTGATACAGGAGATATTTTCGCCGCGTCTGTTCGAAAGCGGCCAGGTATTTAGCCCACCCGGCAATGATCTCCTGAGGTGGAGTACCTGCCTGTAACTGGTGAACTGTTTCCTCATTGCCAAGAAGTAGCACGGTCTTCGCGGTCTCAAATCTTGCGAGGTACTTCTTCTGCAGAATCGCGGCAATTTCCAGTCCCATGCGCATCGATCGAACCGCGGCCCGATCCGTCACTTTGATACCCACGCCGCCGCAGCGCTTCCCGGCGTACAATCCGCTCACCGGAATGAACGGCTGGTTCGTAAAGCGCAATCCCGGCAGATTCTTTGCATTCAACTCCGCAGCGACTTCTTCCCCATTGATCCACGGCGCGCCAAATTCTTCAAATGGCGCTTCCGTTCCGCGCCCTACGGAGACCCCGGCGTTCTGAAGGATCTCCAGCCCAGGATACAGAATCGAGCCTTTCAGCGACCGCAAATTCGGCGAGGGCGGAATCCACCGCAGCCCGGTGCTCTCAAAAAAATAGTTGCGGTGCCAACCTTTCATCGGGATTACATGTAACTCCACGTTAATGTGATTCTCTGCGTTGTAAAACTGGGCCAACTCCCCGATTGTCATCCCGTAACGTACAGGCACTGGGAAGTAAGCCACGAAGGTGGTTTTATCCGCGTCCAACATCGGCCCTTCTATGATGTCGCCAGTGATCGGATTCGGCCGGTCCAATACGTAGAACTTGATTCCCTTTTTCGCCGCCTCTTCCATGCAGTAGCCCATCGTAGTGGTGTAGGTATAAAAGCGCACACCGGCGTCTTGCACATCGAAAACCAGCGCGTCGATCTCCTGTAGCATTTCCTCAGTCGGCCGGTTGTGTTCCCCGTAGAGACTGTAGATGGGCAGCCCCGTTGAGGCGTCCTTCGAACTGGCTACGCTGTCGTCGGCATGCCCGGCGATGCCGTGCTCAGGGCTGAACAGCGCCACAAGCTGCACCTCCGAAGCATGCGCGAGGAGCTCCACAATGGAACGACCTTGCGTGTCCACGCCGGTGTGATTGGTGATCAGGCCGACGCGCTTGCCTCGCAGCGGCGCGAATTTCTCGGCCTCCAGTACTTCCAGCCCCGTCTGCATGCGGGCAACCCGAGACTCGTGTGGCTGCGCCTGTTTTTGCGCAGCGACTAGGCCACTCGGCCCCACGACCAAGGGCACTGTCAACAAAAATAGGAGCATGCCAAGGTTGCGAAACACCAGCCCGATAGTTCGCGATGGTTTCATAGTTCCCAATGATATTCTGGAACGCGCCGATTGCACCTGGATTGTGAGTGCACAGTGCGCGTGCTATATACAGTCAAAGCACCGTGCGCAGCGGCCGGGGGGGTCTTCCCATGATGCGATGGCGTTACGCCGGAGTGATCGTTCTGCCGTTGTTACTCGCGTTTCTTATGACCACTAAAGCTCACAGCGACAACCGTACCGCAAAATCCGAGAACTCTCGCATCACAGGTAAGGCAGCTCGCTCGGGTCAGAATTCGCCGGCATCGAAACTGACTCCGGAACAGTCCAAGTGGGCGGAAGCCACTCTTCAGCAGATGAGCTTGGAAGAAAAAGTCGGTCAGGTGCTGTTCGCCACATACCACGGCAGTTTCACTTCCACCGATTCCCCCGCCTACTCCCAGATGCTCCATAGCATTAATGACTTGCATGTCGGCGGCTTCATTACCATTACGCACGGTTCGCCACTGGGTATCGTGAAAAGCCAGGCCTATCCCACAGCCGTTCTCACCAACCAATTGCAATCCAAATCGAAGCTTCCCCTTTTGTTCGGCGCTGATTTCGAGCGTGGCGCAGCAATGCGCCTGGATGAAGGCACTTCGTTCCCAACAGCCATGGCTGTTGCTGCGGCTGGCAATCCTAAAGACGCCTATATCATGGGCAAGATCACGGCACTCGAAGCACGCGCTGCGGGCATCCAGTGGATATATGCGCCAGTGGCGGACGTAAATAACAATCCCGGGAATCCAATCATCAACACGCGCTCGTTCGGTGAAAATCCTGCCATTGTTTCCGAATACGTTTCTCAATTCGTTCGCGGAGTACAGGAAAATGGCGGCCTTGCCACCGCAAAACACTTTCCCGGCCATGGCGATACCGCTGCCGACTCGCACATCGATCTGCCCGTCATTAAGGCAAACCGCGATCGCCTGGAGCATCTTGAGCTTCTGCCGTTCCGAGCGGCCATCACCGCCGGAGTCGGCAGTATCATGACCGGCCACCTGAATGTTCCCGCGTTCGAGCCCGACCCAAATACTCCGGCAACACTTTCTTATTCCATCCTGACGGATCTGCTCCGAAAACAGCTTGGTTTCGAAGGTCTTGTGGTCACCGATGCCATGGACATGGGCGGGATCACCGTTCGCTTCGCACCGGGGGATGCCGCCGTGCGGGCTTTTCTTGCAGGTGCCGATGCGCTTTTAATGCCGCCGGTACCCGATGCCGCCTACGATGCGCTCGTGGTCGCCGCAAAATCCGGAGAGATCTCCCAGGAGCGCCTGGACGCTTCCGTGCGCCGCATATTGGAAGCGAAAGCGCGTCTCGGGCTGAACGCGAACCGCCTCGTTGATCTGAACGCGTTAAATGAAGAGTTCGGCAGCGTAGCCTGGCAAGCCGAATCGCAGGAAATTTCCGATCGCGGTATCACCCTGCTACGCGACACGCCTCACCGCTTGCCGCTTGATGGCACGAAACCCATGCGCGCCTTATTGGTTTCTCTATACGCCGATCCCGAGCCTTATCCCGGAGAAGACCTGGAGCGCGAACTGAAATCGCGTTTTGATGCTCTGACCACCATTCGTGCCGATACGAAATTCGTGAAAGCCGATACGTTGAAACTTCCAGCGCCAGACACGTACGACGTCGCCATCCTTGTCCTGTTCGTGCGCGTCAGCGACCGCAAAGGTGACGTCGACGTCCCGGCCGATCAATTGCCATTGATCGATCAGATTTACAATTCCTCGAAGCCTGTTATCACGGTCGGTATGGGCAGTCCTTACCTGATTGAGCGTTTCCCTCAGGGACAGACCTGGATTGCGGCTTTTGGCATCAGTGACGTCGCGCAGATCTCCATCGCCCGCGCCCTCTTTGGACAAATTCCCGTTCACGGACATCTTCCCGTTACGATTCCCGGCCTCGACCTTAAGGCCGGGTACGGCATCGAGGTTCCTGCCAATCCTATGACGGTGCAGCCCATGGACGCGCACGGCGTAGCGCAATTGCAGCCGGCCTTTGCTGCGGTGGAGAAGGCTATTGCAGATAAGGCCTTTCCCGGCGCCACAATGGCCATCGGCTATCGCGGCAGAGTGTCCTACCACTCGTTCGGCAAACTGAGTTACGACGCGGATTCTCCCGCCACAAAAATAGACACGATGTACGACCTGGCGTCGCTTACAAAAGTTGTGGTGACCACCACGCTGGTTGAAAAACTCGTTGAAGGGGATTTTCCTTCTCCTCTCGATCTGGATGCGCCCATCGAGCGCTACTTGCCTGAATGGATTGAAGGGCCACAGCCCGAAGGCGCTCACAAAGTTACCGTGAAGAATTTGCAGCAGCTTCAGGATTGGCCCAGTGGCCGACAAGTCGCCTGGCGCCACAAGGTGACAGTCCGATATTTGATGACGCACACTTCCGGCCTCCCACCCTTCAAGGAATACTGGCGCACCTCAAAGGGTAAATCCGACACGTTGAAGGATATTTTTGCGGAGCCATTAGAATACGAGCCCGGCACCAAAGTCGTCTATTCCGACCTCGGGATCATCCTAATGGCGGAAATCATTCAACGCTTGACCGGCAAGCCGCTTGATGTACTGGCCAACGAATATATCTTCAATCCGATTGGTATGCAGCACTCGATGTACAACCCGCCAAAATCACTCTGGCAGAAAATTGCGCCGACCGAAGTCGACTCGAAATTGCGCAACCGGCTCGTACAGGGAGAAGTTCACGACGAAAACGCCTACGCCATTGGCGGCGTTTCCGGGCACGCGGGTGTCTTCAGCAACTCTCCGGACCTAGCGGCATTTTGCCAGATGCTGCTGAACGGTGGCGTCTACGCACATCATCGTATCCTGAAGCGCGCGACTCTCGCGGAATTCACCGTGCCTCAGCCACTGGCTCAGAATACCCGCACCCTTGGCTGGGTTGTTCCCACCGAGGGCAGTTCCAGTGGGCACTTTTTCTCAGCGCACAGCTACGGTCACACCGGGTTCACCGGCACAACCATCTGGATCGATCCCGACCGCCAACTATTCGTGGTTTTGCTGACCAACCGCGTGAATCCGACGCGCGAGAATCACAAGATCGCCGAAGTCCGCCCCGCCGTTCACGACGCTGTAATGAATGCATTGGGCTTAGCCACCGAACCGACGAACTGATGTCGCATTTGGGCGGATTTTGAAGCGAGGGCTCACGAGAACGGACTTCGTTCAAAATCCTTGGTCGCTTGTTCTACCTGATCCGGCTTCCCCAAGTCCCGCCAGTAATACTCATCGGCGGGAAACGCAACGATGTTTTCTCCTTCGCCCGCGAGCCGCAGATAGGAATCGATTATGGAGAACACTGGGGATTCTTGCATCTTCGGAAGCATACGTAGCGAAATTACGTGTACTCCGCAGAACGCTAGTGGCCGTAGTTCGGGCGCGGCTCGCACGATTTCCGGTTCCCGTTTCCGCCGCCTTCGCCCGCATAGTTGGAGATTCTCGTCAAACAACAGGAGCCGCGAACTTTCCCTTTGTTGCACAGCCAACGTGGCCAGTGGATGCCTTTGTGTATGAACATGCACCATGCGACGAAGATCGATCGCGCTGAGGACGTCGACGTTGTGGACGATGAACGGCTCGTCATCGTTTGTCGCATCCTCCAGAAAGAACCAGCCGGCCTTCTTCAATCCCCCACCCGTATCCAGTAGTAGATCTTCCCGCGAAAGCTCGATATGCAGACCAAAATTATCGTGGGCTTTCAGATAGTCAACGATCATGTCCGCAAAATAGTGCACGTTGATGATCACATCGCGAATTCCAAATGAACTTAATCGAGTGAGTGTGATTTCAAGCAGCGTCCGGCCAGCCACTTCCACCAGCGCCTTGGGTCGATCGTCAGTCAGCGGCCGCAGACGCGTTCCCAGTCCCGCCGCTAGGATCATGGCCCTCATTTGCCCATCTTTTCCAGTTCCAGATGCCGGACAATCACGTCCAGCCCAGCGCGCTGGCGCATTCGTTTTGCCAATTGTTGCGCCAGAAATACCGATCGGTGTTGCCCCCCGGTGCACCCGAACGAGATCATCAGATTCTTGAAACCGCGTTGCTGGTAATTGCTTACGCTGGCATCGACAAGCGAAAATACCAAGGCAAGAAACTGGTGTACGCTTTCCTCTTGGTTCAGATACTCGATCACAGGCGCATCTTTGCCCGTCAGCGGCTTGAATCGATCTTCGCGCCCAGGATTCGGTAGGCACCGTCCGTCGAACACAAAGCCGCCCCCATTTCCGGAATCGTCTTCCGGCATGCCGCGGTGGAACGAAAAACTGAAAACACGAAGAGTTAGTTTCTGCTCTTCGGAGGTCAACGCCTGCAATTTCTCGGAGGCCAGCATTCTGGTGAACGCTTCCATCAGAGTGGACAGTTCGATGGGCAGCTTCACGTTGTGAAGCAGCCAGCGCACATTTTTCAGCGCGAAGGGCACGCTCTGCAGGAAATGCGTCTTGCGTTCATAGAAGCCCCGAAATCCGTAGGCGCCCAACGCTTGCAGAATGCGCACATAGACATACGCGTAGTAATAGCGTAGGAACGACTCCTGGTCGAGCTCGACATGTTTCGAAAGACAATCCAGATACTCATCCAAGAGCTGCTGGCGGATTTCCGGCGGGAGATCGGCCTTGGCGTCGAATAGGAGCGAAGCGATGTCGTATTGCAATGCCCCTTTGCGCCCACCCTGATAGTCGACGAAGTACGGCTCTCCGTTGCGCAGCAGGATATTTCGCGATTGAAAATCGCGGTACAGAAAGTATTCGCGCGGCGCACTAAGAAGAAAATCGGTCAATCGTCTGAAATCATTTTCCAGTGCCTGCTCGCTGAACGGAATCGCCGCGAGCCGGAGAAAGTAGTACTTAAAGTAGTTCAAATCCCACGCAATGGACTGCGCATCAAAGCTGCTACAGGGATAGCAGACCGAATAGTCCAGATCCAGCCCCGCTTCAATTTGAAAGCGAGGCAATACGCCCACGACCTTGCGGTAGGCCTCCAGTACCCCAGGCGCAATATTCGCTCCGGCACGATTCTTCGAGAGAAATTCGAACAGAGTCGTGTCGCCCAGATCTTCTAACAGATACGCACCCTGGTTCAGATCTTCCCCGTAAATTTCCGGAACCGGAAGACCGTGCCGCCGAAAATGTCGCGAGAATTCCAGGAAGGCGACATTCTCTTCGCGAACACCATAAATGATTCCGACTGCACTCATATCGTTCGCGGCAAGCCGTATGATTTTACGGCCCGAACCGCCCAATTCCCCTTGAAGCGGCTGCACTCGGCTAGGCGACGAGTGAAAATGCTGCTCAAATAATTGTCGTAAAACGTCCATAAATGGGAAGTCCGGAACCCCGGCTGTCGATTCCGCCAGAGCCGCTCGTTCCATAATAGATGATTCCCGCTAGATACATGTGAGTCGCACGCGCATGATGTCGTTCGCGTTAATTCGAATCCCGGCCGCGGTGTTGACGCTCTCGCCCCAAATTGATGGTTTGTCTGCGGCGTTAGCCCTGCGAGTTCTCCATCCCCGGCTATAATTAAGCTATGACTGCTCCCCCTAAACGGCACATCCCGGTGGAACTCCGCCTCACAGAATTGAGAAATCCTGCGTCGACGAATCTCGACCGCATGACGACGCTGGAGATCGTCCGTCTGATGAACCGCGAGGATCGCACGGTGGCAGTCGCCGTGGGGCACGAACTGCCCGCAATCGCCCGCGCGGTGGAAGCCATCGTTACCAGGATGAAAAAGGGCGGCCGGCTGATTTATGTCGGCGCGGGTTCCAGCGGGCGCATTGCCGTACTGGACGCCTCGGAATGTTCTCCTACCTTTGGAACACCTCCGGGACTTGTTCGCGCCCTGATAGCCGGCGGAATCAAAGCGATGACTCAGCACGTAGAAGGAGCAGAAGACAGCAAGCAGAACGCCGTGCGCGACCTAAAGAGATTGCGACTTTCTGAAGCCGACACCGTGGTGGGAATTGCCGCGAGCGGCACGACTCCCTACGTTGTCGCAGCGGTGGCCTTCGCCAAAAAGCGCAAGGCTCTATCGATTGGGGTCTCCTCCAATCCCAACTCGTCTCTGGGAACAATGGCGGAGATCGTGATCACTCCGCAAGTAGGGCCGGAAGTGCTGACGGGTTCCACGCGACTGAAATCGGGAACGTCGCAAAAAATGGTCTTGAACATGCTCTCCACTGCAGTGATGGTGCGACTCGGTCACGGGTATGACAACCTGATGATTGATCTCGCGCTTACGAATCAGAAACTTAGGAATCGCGAGATACGGATTCTGATGGAGAGTAGTGGGAAAGATTTGTCGGCTGTGGAACACGCTCTGCGTAGGAGCGGACACAATTTGCGCTTGGCGCTCATTATGCTCAAGCGAGGGTTCACACTAGAAAAGGCCAAACGCCACCTAGCCGCAGCAAAAGGCAATTTGCGGCACGCCTTGGGGGAGTAAACAGGAATCGCGAAATGGACAAATTTCGAATTCGAGGCGGAAGGCCGTTGCACGGAACGGTCAGCATCAGTGGCGCAAAGAACTCCGCACTGCCGGCCATGACCGCGGCATTACTCACCGCGGAACCCATCACGCTCCGGAATCTTCCCATGGTGCGTGACATTATTACCATGGGCAAATTGTTGGCTTTCATGTCCGCGAATGTTTCCGCGCCCGAGTTCCCTTCCAGCACCTATACGATCGAATCTCACACGCTGAATAATGCTGTCGCGCCTTACGAACTGGTGAAGACCATGCGCGCGTCCATCCTTACGCTGGGGCCGGCCATCGCCCGGTCGGGTGTGGCCCATGTTTCCCTGCCGGGTGGATGCGCGATTGGCGCCCGCCCAGTCGACCTCCATCTCTCGGCGCTGGAGAAAATGGGCGCCGAAATCACGACGGAACACGGCTACATCGGCGCGAAAGTTCCAAACGGTGGTCGCTTGAAGGGCGCGCACATCGTTTTCGAAAAGATCACTGTCACCGGCACGGAGAATATCCTGATGGCCGCAACTTTGGCCGACGGCGAAACGATTCTCCAAAATTGTGCACGCGAGCCCGAAATCACCGACCTGATTCGCCTGCTGCGAAAGATGGGCGCCGACATTCGAGGCGACGAGACTTCCACACTGCGAATTCAGGGCACCAAGGAGTTGCACGGCGCGGACCACGCCATCATTCCCGATCGCATCGAAGCCGGAACTTATCTCATTGCTGGCGCTGTCACCAACGGAGATTTGAAAATCGCGAATTGCAAGCCGGCTCATCTGGAAGCGGTCATCACCAAACTCGAAGAGGCAGGCGTGCCGGTCGACAATATCGACGCAACAACACTTCGCGTTCGCGGCCCCTCCAAACTCACGGCTTCCGACGTAACCACCGAGGAATACCCCGGCTTCGCCACAGATATGCAGGCGCAATACATGGCGCTGGCGACACAAGCCGAAGGCAGATCCGTCATCACCGAAACCATCTTCGAGAACCGCTTCCTGCACGCCAGCGAGATGATCCGCATGGGAGCGAATATCTCCATCGATGCGCGCCACGCCGTGGTTCGCGGACCCGCGCGGCTTTCCGGAACTACCGTGCAGGCCTCCGACCTTCGCGCCAGCGCGGGACTAGTCCTCGCCGGCCTGGTCGCTTCGGGCGAGACTGTTATCGAACGCGTTTACCACATCGATCGCGGCTACGAACGCATCGTCGAAAAGCTACAATCGCTCGGCGCCGGGATTGAGCGCCTTCACGTCCCACCCGCCTAAACCTCTTCGGCAATTTCCGCCGTACTCTGGTACACTCCTCCAGTCGAATTTTTGTCTTCAGGGGGGCCTATGCGGAACACGGAACTTCTCGACAAGATTGATGCCGCCATTGCGGCAAAAAGCCTTTTGAAGCATCCTTTCTATCAAGAATGGCAGGCCGGCAAACTCTCTCGCGAATCTCTGCAACTCTACGCTGCGCAATATTACCGTCATGTCGAAGCGTTTCCCAAGCATCTGCGCGTGCTTGCGGCTCGCACCGAAGGCCTCTTGCGCGACATTGTCCTCGAAAATCTCGCTGAGGAAGAAGATGCTGCCCAACCCCACCCCAAGCTTTGGCGCGATTTTGCCGCTGCTCTCGGCGTCACTGAAGAAGACATCACCTGCTGCCCGGCGCTTCCTGGCACGCAGGCAGTCGTTGAGACTTTCCGTGAGATTGTCGGCGATCGCCCCGTTGCCGAATCCGTCGCGGCGCTTTACGCCTACGAAGCGCAAGTGCCCGAAATCGCTAGCACCAAGATCGATGGCCTGAAAAAGTTCTACTCCATTAATTCGCCGAAGGGCCTAGCCTACTTTAACGTTCACGAGGAGGCTGACAAGGCGCACCGTGCCGCGTGGCGCAACTGGCTCGAGGAACACGCCTCGACTGGCTCTGAAGCAGAAATTCTGGCTACCACGAACGAAGCCCTCGATGCCCTGTGGGGTGCGCTCGATGCGGTACACTGCGCGCGCGCCTAGAAATACACGTTTTGCGTTTTACTCGTCTCCCAACAAAAAAGCCCCCGGATTGGGGGGGGCTTTTTGTCGAATCAACTGAATTTAGTTTTAGCCTTCGGTAGCCGCGGCCGCTGGAGCTCCGCCGGAGGGCGTTTCCTGCTTCTTCGCCTGCTTCTCGCGAGCTTCCTTGATCAGCGCCTTGCGGGACAACCGGATCTTGTTGCCCTCAATCGCTAGCACCTTCACCAGAACCTGGTCGCCCAGTTTGAGTTCGTCGCGGACGTCGCGAATGCGGTGCTCGGAGATCTCGCTGATGTGCAGCAAGCCGTCGGTGCCAGGGAAGAGTTCCACGAAGGCGCCGAATTCCGCCAGTCGAACGACTTTGCCAAGGTAGGTCTTGCCGATTTCAGCGCTGGCCGTTACGTCGCGCACCATTTGCAGTGCCTGGTCGCCGCCAGCCCCGCTGGTGGAGAAGATATGTACGGTACCATCTTCCAGCACGTCGATCTTCACGCCGGTCTGCTCGATGATCGACTTGATCTTCTTGCCGCCCGGACCGATCAGGTCACGGATCTTGTCCGTGGGGATGTTCAGCTTGTACAAACGAGGCGCGTACAAGGAAATGTTCTCGCGGTGCGCGCCCAAGGTGTCTTCCATGATGTCGAGAATCTGGAAACGGGCTTTTTTCGCCTGCGCCAGTGCCTCGCGCATCATCGGAATGCTTATGCTGGTCACCTTGATATCCATCTGCAGCGCGGTGATGCCTTCGCGCGTGCCCGCTACTTTGAAATCCATGTCGCCGTAGTGATCTTCGGCGCCGGCAATGTCCGTCAGGATTGAATACGTGCCGTCGCCTCCCACCACTAGGCCCATCGCGATTCCCGCGCAGGGTGCCTTCATCGGAACGCCGGCATCCATCAGCGCCAGAGAACCGCCGCAAACCGTCGCCATCGACGAGGAGCCATTGGACTCCAGAATGTCGCTGACCACGCGCATGGCGTACGGGAATTCCACTTCGGGTGGCAACAGGTTGGCGAGTGCACGTTCCGCAAGTGCCCCGTGCCCAATTTCGCGACGGCCTGCGCCACGCATCATCTTTACTTCGCCAACGCTGAACGGTGGGAAGTTGTAGTGCAGCATAAAGCGCTTGAACGTGTCCTGCTCAAACAGCAGGTCCAGTCGCTGCATATCTTCCTTGGTTCCAAGCGTGAGAGTAGCGAGAGCCTGGGTTTCTCCGCGAGTAAACAGCGCCGAGCCGTGAACGCGAGGCAACAATCCCGCCTCACAGGTAATCTTCCGAATTTGGTCGAAGGCGCGGCCATCAGGCCGTCGCTTGGCCTTCAACACTTCTGAGCGGAAGTATTCTTCTCGCAAGCGTTCGAACGCGCGCTTGGTTAGCTTCAGCTTGTCTTCGTCCTCTTCCGGAATCGGCTTTACGATTTCTTCCAGGAGGGCGTCCACCAGGTGATAGCTTTCCTTCTTCGGGTGCTTTTGCGTATTCAGCGCATCCAGCAGTTTCGCGCCGTACGTCTTCTTCATGCTGTCGTAGATGCCCTGATCGAACGGCAGCGGCTCGACCACTACTTTCCTGGGCTTCAGTTGGTTGTGGAGTTCTTTGATGGCACCCACAATCTCTCTAACCTGGTCGTGTCCAAACTCCAGCGCTTCGACTACTTTTTCTTCCGACACTTCGAAGGCGCCCGATTCCACCATCACGATGCCCTTTTCGGTGCCCGCCACAACAATGTTGAGCTTACTGACCTTCTGCTCCGCCACAGTCGGATTGGCCACGAGTTTCCCGTCGAGCAGGCCTACGCGTACGGCCGCGATCGGATCGGTAAACGGCAGGTCGGAACAATAAGCCGCCGCGGAGGCTGCTGTCACGGCGATGACGTCCGGGTCATTATCGCTATCGGCAGAAAGCACCATGGCAATAATCTGAGTTTCATTTCGCCAGGAATCCGGAAACAAGGGTCGCATGGGCCGGTCGATCAGGCGGGATACAAGAACTTCCTTTTCGGTGGGGCGTCCCTCTCTCTTAAAGAATCCACCAGGGATCTTCCCGGCTGAGTAGGTGTTTTCACGGTAGTCTACGGTTAACGGTAGAAAATCGCGATCGTTTGCTTTCGGGGCCATACACGCCGTAACCAAGAGGATCGTGTCTCCGTAACGCGCCGTTATGGCGCCGTTGGCTTGCTTTGCGATTTTTCCGGTTTCGAGGATAAGATTGCGTCCTCCGACTTCGAGCGAAACTTGGTGTGGAGCAGTTACGTGATTGGTTTCTGACATGTGTTTCTTCCTTTGCCTCCCCTGAGAGGAGCGCGTCCGCAGGGTTCTGCTAGCGGCTAAATGGAAGAAAAGAGAAGGGTTTGTGTTGCGGAGGAAACCTTCCGCAAGTGGCTACACCAACAGAATCGCCGTTACCTGTGTTTGCACACACGCAACGCTTTCACGCCCAGCCATTCCGGGCTGGCGGACAGACTCCCACAGGAATTTGTTCGTTCGTGAATTTGCAAGTATTGCCGCTCGCGGCGGGGTGAATTCTTACTTGCGCAGGCTAAGGCGTTCCACAATCTGGTGATACCGATCCGGGTCTCGCCGGTTGAGATAGTCCAGCAGGCGCCGCCGTTTGTTCACCATCATAATTAGCCCGCGGCGCGATGCGTGGTCTTTCACGTGCGACTTGAGGTGCGATGTCAAATAGTTGATGCGCTCGCTCAAAAGTGCGATTTGCACCTCTGGCGAACCCGTATCTTTTACATGTGTCCGGAATTGTTCGATCAACTGTACTTTACCGTCGCTCAAGTGCCCCTCACCGTCGTCCCTTAAAATTTCCTCTTTTCTTCGACCTTTCAAAGGTAGCACAGTACCATTCTGACTGTAAAGCGCTCGAAATATGCCGCCATCAATTTCGCAAACCTAGTCCCTGAGAACCGATAATCGGTTGATTCAGTGTGTGTTGGACTCGTACGGCGAGGTGGGAGCGTTTTGCAGGAGGGAGGGAGCCGTCGAAGCGGCCACGAGGCAGGGTCTTGGATGGCCAAACAGAAAGTAGTAGAAGCACCCGCAAGCGGGCACGGAAGGTTTCAATTGTAGCTGGGATTCAACTGGAATCCGGCCGAGAGGTAACGAGAAACTGATACGCCAGCCTGTGAGCCTAATCGCAAAAACCGAAGGAACAACTTCGGAGGTGGCTGCGAACCTGGCGATGAAAGTACACCACGGTCAAGGTGAACGCCAGAACACGAATCATGGTGAGCACGATCATGCCTGGCCGCGGCCCTGATGCACGGATGGTTTTTTGAGGTGGCCGTCGGTAGTGATGGTCTGAAACACTTCCGTGTCGATGACCCAACGACTGCGGCCTAACTGATGGACGAACCCCGGAGGAATGGTGTCCAACTCCAGGTTGCTGGCATAAAGGTTAGTGCTTACTTCGACGACCATTTCTTTCTGCGGTCGCCTCCGCCCGGCGTCGTTCAGGCCCACCCGGATTCGATTCTTCTGTTGAGTGCGGACCGTTTTGACGACCCGGACGCTGCGGTCGGCGACCGGCCAATAGACTTCCGGAGCGTGCCAGAGCCGCAATTCTTGCTTCTCATCGCCGTCTCGATGCAGCGCAGCTCCTGCGGTGAGGCGCTGTGCTTCGGCCAACAGTTCGGGCTGGTTCTCTTTGAGATTGATGACCCAGTCCAAACCCAAATCTTCGACCGCGCGCACAAACGGCGCCTGTAAATACAGTGCATCGGCCACCAATAAATCGAGGAACCGACGACCCACGCGGTCGAGCAAATCCTGTAATAAGGACAGCGAACAGCTGACCTCGGTCTCGCCATCTTTTTGAAAGCGAATGCCCAAAGGAATGGGAAAGGCGGAGCTGACGACAGTCACGGCGCAAATGCGGTGGTAGTACTGCATCTCCTCGCGCAGCTCTCCGTTGACCATATATTGCACCTTGCGCTCCATACAGTAGTCGCAGGAACGCGCGAAGGAGCTGCAGATTTCTATGCCGTCAACGGCGGCGACCACGAGACCTCGGGACCACTTCGAGCGGAATATTCCGTTGCGTTTCAAACTGATGGGCGAGACCACAGCCCAGAGTGAAAATGGCACCGGGATCCTGCCTTTCCAGGGCGTACCCAATAGCATCTTCACTGAGAGAGCCAATACGTTTGGAAAGCGCACCGCTGTGGCATTCCGTTTCGATGCGGTGCAAAGCGGGAAACTGACAAGAGGCACCCAGAAACACCGCGTCAAAGATCTTCTTCCCGTCGTGGCGTGGAGACTGGCGACGATCGGGCAAAACGCCCACTTTTGCGGAGAAATCAAACACCTTGTCCAGATAGGCTTCGAATCGGTGCCGGCGCGAGGCTATGACTTTTCCTTTTCTTTTAAGAAACGACGCAGATTGATGCGGCAAATCGAGGCGGCCGCAGCCTCAAAACGCTGCCGCAATTGGATCTTCTCGCGTACCTCGTCGACCAAAGCCCTCGGGATGTGGAAAGTCTTGGGCTTGCCGTCGATGAGGACCGAGATCTGGTATTGGGTATGCAGGTTCTTGCCGTCGGCACAGTGGCAGTTCGGTCGTCCGCAGGCTCGTTTGTGTTCCACAAACGAGCCAGGCAGCATTTCGCGGAGCAACCCGAGACGGCGGAGGAGTCGGCCGCGCAACTGAAGATCTGGATCGCCGGACATAACCACCATTCTAAGACGGAAGCTGGAAAGACAGGGCCTCGTCTATCTGCAACTCATAATAGTTTCAGAATAGGCTCCTGGTCAAGAGGTTTTTAGATTTGCAAAAATGATCGGGAAAGACTTAACTCACAAAGGCGTGCATCCAAACGTCTTCCGGCTACTTCCGTGCCTGCGTTGCGAAATCGCCGAATATGCCGCGCCGATCGAGAGAAACAGCTATCTGCCCAGTAGGCTGATCGCACCGGCTGGAAGGGCTGCTGCGCGTAGCTTCCGAGCCGGCCATCAGCGTCTAGTATCCCTGCTTCCGCTACTCACCCGTGGCTCGTGGACACCGGCGTTGTCACGTGGACTATTGCGTGGTTAGCCACGCGCTGCTGCCTTGTTGTATCCAGTGATAACCGCTCGGGCGAATCGCGAGTTTCGACTTCAGTGTGATGAAGCCAAGGGCACTCAAATCCTAGGACAACCCACACTAGTTCTCCGTGCTACTATGGCCGCCGAATTGCGGGAGGGATCCATGTCGCTTCCTTCTTCGGCGGACGCCGGGCAAATTCTTTTCGCTGGCCTTGCTGGCGGCGAGTTTTGAGGGGGATAGAGTCATCCCAATCCACGTGAGTGCGAACAAAAACCGGCGTAGTATCAACTCGATCTATTCAGCCTGGAATTCCATGTCGTTCGTACAAGTTGTCGAATTTCCAGCTGACGGCAAAGAGCCCGCAGCGAGGACGATGTTCATCGATTCCGGGACGGCTGCTACCGGCATCAGCGACCTTAGGCCTGATGTTCGCAGAGTTCTGGCAGAGCATCCCGACCAGGTGGAGCAACTATCCACGATCGCCTACGTCGGAACAGCGAATCCGAAGATTCTCATCATTGGTTCGGGCGGGGGTGATCAGGTACTCGCTGGATTGCAAGCCCACGCCAGCTCTGTTACCGCGATTGAAATCAATCCGATCATCAACGACATCGTCGCAAATCGCATGAATGATTTCTGGGGAAATCTATACCACCAGCCTGAGGTACAGCTCATCACAGACGAGGGGCGTAGTTTTGTCCGGCGATCGACAGAGAAATACGACGCCATCATTTCGGTCCATACCATAAGCAACGCGGCGGTGGCATCCGGGGCCCTGAGCCTCGCGGAAAACTATGTATTGACGCGCGAAGCGTTCGAGGACTACCTGGACCACCTCACTCCTGATGGAACCATCTTTTTCACCAGACCAGAGTCTCAGCTCCCCCGGCTGCTTTCGACAGCCCGGGAGGTGTTCGAACGCCGTGGAATGGGCTCGATTGCTAGTCATGTGGTCGCATTCAGCAAGGTGGAGCAGCGGCAGATACCAGGCCGCTTGTCCTTCGTGGCGGGTTTTCTGTTGAAAAAGAGCGAATTTCTCCCCGCCGATCTGAGAGAGATTCGCGGAATTCTGAATGCGGAAGCCGGCCCGGGAAAAGATACCGACAGTATCAAGACTCTGTACGCCCCGGACGAGAGGCCGACCCACAGTCTCTATTCCCAGATTGTGGGTGCGCCACAGCTGGAAAAGGTATTTCGCAACAGCGATTTGCAGCTGGCAGCCGCCACCGATGACAAACCGTTCTTCAATCACCATACGCTTTGGTCTAGAATCCGCTGGAACACCATCGTCGATTTGTTTTCACAGAAGCAGCCGACTGGCGCGAGGTTACTCCCCTGGCGTTCCGTGCTTGTCTGGGACTTGAAATCTCTTGGCGGGTTGCGATCACCTTGCTGCTGATTGCGCCCCTTGGATTCGTGCTGGGCATGCCTTTCCCTCTCGGGCTTCGCTTGGCCATGCACCAGTCATCTGCTTTGGGTTCTCGGGCATGGGGTGTCAATGGGTTTTTCACCGTGATAGGCACAGTTTTGGCCTTGATTCTCGGCATGATGGTCGGATTCCGCATCGTTCTGCTGCTAGCTTGCGCCTGCTACCTGGGCGGGCTATTTGGCTTGACGTGGTCGCGCCCCACCACTCTCCAGCTGCGGACTCGATAAGTTAGACAGCGAGTATTTGGGGCGCTTTCGACCGGCCTCACAGGCAAGTTCTTAGCCAAGTGCGATTTCGCCCGAGTCAAGGCGATCTTGGCGGTCATCTACCGTGCCGCAAACATCCATCGAGGAGAGCCCCACTTCTGAGCGGGCCGCCCCGGAGGTTGCGCGGGTTTTCTCCAGATCTCTTGCATTGGCGTCGCAAATCCGGTTCAATGCATAGGGAAAGCCATCCGCAATTTCGGCAACTTTCTTGAAGACCATATCGTGAGATTGAACTGAGGAGAATAATGATGCGTAAGGGTTCTGTGATTTTCATCGCTCTATGTCTCAGCCTTGCCCTGTTTGCCGCCGGCACCCATGCCCAGCAGGACAAATCCGCCCGCCCCAGCCCACCCGCAAAGGCTAGCTTTGACTTGGGAGGAGGTAAGTCCATTACCGTGGACTACTCCAGCCCACGAGTCAAGGGCCGCAAGATTTATGGGGAACTCGTTCCGTTCGGAAAGGTATGGCGCGCCGGTGCAAATGAAGCGACAACGCTTATCACCACTGCAGACATCGTTGTAGGCGGTACTCCTGTTCCCGTCGGTACTTATACTCTCTTCGCTATCCCCAACAAGGACAAATGGACTCTGATTATCAGCAAAGCCACCGGCGAGTGGGGCACGGACTACCCAGGCCCCGACAAGGATCTGGCACGCGTGGACATGAAGGTCTCGACTCTTCCTTCTACCGTGGAGAATTTCACGATTTCCTTCGACAAGTCCGGCACGGGCACAACCATGAATATCGACTGGGAAACCACACGCGCTTCCGTCACCATCGCCAAGAAGTAACCTTAATCCTTTGGCGTGCTCTGTCGAACGCACTTCCTTTTCTTATAAAACCATAGCGACAAATTGTCATCTTGAAGGGCGCGCTGTTTGCGCCCCCAAAAGACCTCAGCTTCAGCCAACTAGCTACCGCGCGATTTTTCTCGTAAGCGATCCGCGATTGCCGGGCGCCTCGGCCGTGCGCCCACTCCCATTGCATACACCACTGACTCGGTAATCCCATCTACACCGAGCCGCCGCTCAATTTCCGTATCCGCGAAGGCCATCGTGCAAAACGGCGCCAATCCCAGCCACGTTGCCGTCAGGCAAAATGTCTGGCAAACATGCCCTGCTTCCGCCAGGACCACGCGATACGCGCGCGGATGCTGATACTTCCACTGACACCGAGAGAACACGGCGGTGAGGAATACGATGCAGGCGGCCTCACAAAACCAGGCTTGCCCTGCCAGAATCTTCTTGATTTCCGCCTTGCTGACCGACCCGCGGAGCAATTCCAGATTGTGTCCCACGGAATCATAATGGTACATTCCCGGGGCGATTCCCTCGACATTGCGAATCAACGCATACGATTCGAGCGGGTGCAGAGCACCGCCCGATGGTGACGTCTTTAGCGGCAATCGGCCCACACCTAGAATACTCGCCCAGCCCTGTATTCCGAAGGAAAACCACAGAAGTTTGTCCAACTGCGAGCGAACCAGCGGTTTCTTTGAGAATTCCCTCCACGTGCGCCGCTCCTTCAGGACCTGCTCGAATTCACCCGGACCGCCTGGCACTGAGAGCCGCACACGGTGTGCAACAGGATATTTCTTGCGGCGGTCCGGCAACGGCTTCCGGCTCGCAAGCTGCCGCAGGCTCGCGAACTCCTCTGCCTCACTTCGTTGATACTTCACATCTTTTGTCGTGAAATGAAAGAAGCTGGCGCTGGGGCTCCAGGATTGCCAGCCTTGCCAGACATCAGTTGCAGTTGGATTCTCGCCTATCGAAAGCTCAAGGAGTGAATACCTCTGCATCCGCCGGATACCAGCCATTATCGCGTTTGGTTTCTCCTTGGGAAACTTCGCGCAGATCTCCGCGAAGGTACGAGGCTCATCACAAAATCCAATGAAATCGCAGACAGTGGAGTCGCCGGCAACTCTTTTACATTTGAGGTAATTTTCAAATACCAGGATTGGCCCAAGCCAGTAGCTGATCAGTGAGGGAGACCGGCGATACCGCGTCGATTCGGCTAAGATCGACTTGAGTGCAGGCGTCTGCCGCTGATTCGTCATTTCCTAATCGAACATCCTTTGGGCAGGCGGCATGCACTCAGCAAATGTTGTGGTTCTTCAGCACGAACGAAACAACAGCAACGAGCATGTCGACCTTGACGATCTCCTTCTCGATCATCTTTTTCTTCTCCCCTGTCGCGGCCTTGCTCTCGATTTGGAGTTGTTTGAGAATCTTCTTCAGTTCGGTTCTAACGGGTGTCAACTTCGGCATTGCCATTGCATCCTCCCCAAGACTATCGTAACCATGTCATTGCGTCTGGTCTGAATCGGGCCCCGGGCTCTACACGCTCGCGGAGTCTAACTAACGCTTCGGAGTGGCGTCAAGCTCAGTTTGCTTACTTAGCCCTTCCACGCTCTCCGAGCCGGGCGTTTCCGCCAAAGCGCGCGGCTTCGCGGCAGCCGGCGATTGGCCCATCTTCTTAAGAAGAACCTTGAATCGCGGCTCATTTCGCAGAAAAGCGAATTGCGGATGAACACTCAAGTTGGGAAGCCGTCCGTTGCGCTCCTCGTAAGCGCCTTCCAGTGCCTTCAGCGTATTCTCCTTGTCTCGAAAGCCGGCGCAGACAATCGCCCAATCATATTGCGAAATATACTTCTGCGTCTTCGCATTCTCGAATTCCTGGTGGATTTCTTCGGCTTCTTTCTTCCTGCCGGAAATAGCGTAGGCATACGCAAGCTCGGCTGATCGTGAACTGTCGCCGGGCGATAGAGAAAGGTAGGCGCGCAGTTCCTCCACGGCCTCGGCGTACTGTTTCTTTTCCAAATAGGCTTGCCCGAGATATCCACGGGCAGTGCCGAAGCTGGGATCCATGCGTAGTGTCTTTTTTTCTGCTTCAATCGCATGGTCGTAATCACCCGCCAGATAGTAACACCAACCTATATTTGCGTTGATGATCAGCGACTGCGGATCAATTTCGCGGGCTAGCTTGATTTCGCGAATCGATTCCTCAAAGCGCCCGTGCGCCGCCAGGTACAGGGCATACCAATGAAGAGCGGTCGAGTACCCGGGATTGAGCGAAATGGCACGCTGGTATTCTCCCTCGATGTCCCCGCCTTCCAGGTGATAAAACCATATTGCCGCCCGGGATGTATGTGCCTCCGCAAGCCGATCGTCGAGTCTTAGCGCTTTTTCAACCGCTTGCTTGGCCTTGGGGATCAGGTCCTCTGGCGGCTGCATCCCATAATTGCTCATGTACAGGTAGGAATCGGCCAATCCAGCCCACGCTTGCGCGAATGTTGGATCGATACCCGTCGCTTTTTTGAAGTATTCGACCGCAGCCAGAAAACCATCGTTGGTGCGCTTCGCAGCTTCGTATTTCCCCTTCAGGTAAAATTCGTACGCTTCTGGAACAACCGCTCGCCTGCTCGACAACTGGCTTTTCTCAACCGTCGATAGTTCCACCTGAATCCCTTGCGCTATAGCCGTAGCCACGTCGCTCTCTAACGCCAACACCTCGGTGTAGTCGCGATCGAACTTGTCTGCCCACAGAGCTCCCTCAATGTTGGTCTGGAAAAGACTCGCTGAAACGCGCACTCGATTTCCATCGTGCAGCACCGAGCCCTCCACGATTGCATCTACCTTCAATTCCTGTGCGATCTCCGGTAGTGACTTTTGCGTGTGTTTGTATTGCATAACCGACGTTCGCGAAATCACCCGCAGTTTCTTGATCTGCGACAATTCCGTGATCAGCGCGTCCGTCATCCCGTCCGCGAAATATTCTTGTTTCGGGTCGCCCGACAAATTTTCAAGCGGTAGCACCGCAATCGATTGAATCGCCCCCGCCACGGGTAATACACTCTTCGAGTCTCTCCGGTTTTGCAGCCAATATCCAACGCCGACGGCCAGTACCGCCACCGCTGCTACTAGAAGAAAGTTTCTCCACGTCCAGACTCGCTCCGGTGGCGGTGGCACTGCACTGCCCGTCACAAATTGATTCGTACGAGAGACAGTGCTGGCCGTCTCCAACGCAGCCCGCACTTCGCCCGCGCCTTGATAGCGCTGTCCTGGATCCTTATCCAAACACTTATCAATTACTCCTTGCAGCGCCGGCGACAATGGGGGGTTGATTCCCGGCGCATGCTCTCGGAGTATTGCGGCGCTTAATTCATACGCCGTGTTTCCACGAAAAGGCCGGTGACCTGCCGCCATTTCGTAAAGCAACACACCCAGCGACCAGATGTCGCTTCGTGCATCGGCTTCTATTCCCTTCAGCACCTCCGGTGCGATGTATGGCAGGGTTCCCGTGAACGTGTGTTGCGACTCCCAGGACTTGTCGAAGCGAGTAGTCTCGTCTCCGCCGCTCGCTTCGAGCCGACGAGAAATCCCGAAATCTAGCACCTTCAGCCGCCCTGACGGCGTCACAATCACGTTTGCGGCTTTCAAATCACGATGAATGATCCCTCGGCTGTGCGCGTGCGCTAACGCATCAGCCAGCTGCATCCCGTAACGCTCCACCTGGTCCGCCGACATCCCCGTGGTAACTATTTCTAGGCTCAGCGGCCGTCCCTCCACGAACTCCATCGCAATATATGGTTTTCCCTCCGCCTCCCCCACTTCATACACCGTGCAGATATTTGGGTGATTCAGGGCAGAAATCGCTCTGGCTTCTTCCAGGACTTTTTCGTGGGTTACGGCGCTCCCCGATGACAAAATCCCCAGAAATTTCAGCGCAATGTCGCGCCGCAACTTTTCGTCGCGCGCGCGATACACGACGCCCATTCCACCTTCGCCAAGCTTCTCTTCAATGAAGTAGTGGCCAATTCGCTGACCGATCATAGTGGTTGCTTATCGGAGAGTTGACCACATCCCAAGATTCAGGGCAAGTAAAAGTCACTTGATTTCTATCGTTTGCGGGCCTGTTCCCCTACAAACTGTGCAGCTTGTTCGTTCCTCGGTCCACAAGCGCCACCGCACATACCACCATGGCACTCGCGATTCCTACACGCAAGCCCAAGGTTTCGCCTCCATACGCCCACCCCAATAGCACTGCCACCACTGGGTTGACGTACGTGTGCGTCGCCACTAGCGTCGGAGAAAACTGTTCCAGCAGCCAGTTATATGCCGTGAACGCCACAACTGACCCAAACAGAATCAGATATGCCAGCGCTAACCACGACTTGCCTTTGACTTGCAAGAACGTAAATCCCTTCGCCTCTCCCGCCAATGCGCCAACAACCAGCAACATGGCCGATCCCGACAACAACGAAAGCGCAGAGAGCAATAACGGGCTGCCGGACAAGCGTGATCTTCGCGAATAGATGATTCCCACCGACCAGGAAAATGCCCCTACCAGAACGGCCACACACGCGAGAGCAGTCCCGTGGCCCGATTCCAGTGCCGCTCCCCCTACCAACACCCCCACCCCGACAAGTCCCATCAGGATTCCTGCCAGCAGCATCGCATTCAGTCGCCATACACGTGCGGCGACAGAAGCCAGCAGGAAAACAAAAATGGGCTCCACGGCGATCAGGAGTGACGCCAGCCCGCTCGGCAGAATTCGTTCGGCCCAATGCAGCGAACCGTGTCCTACCAGAAAAAAGAAAAAACCGATGACCGCGCTCGCCCGAATCTGCGACCACGTAGGCCTTGCGCCTTTCCACAGAGCCAAAAGCAAAAGAATCGACCCCGCAATCAAATGCCGGATTCCCGCCGTTAACAGCGGCGGAATACTCTCGACCGCATACCGGATCGCGAGATACGTCGAACCCCAGATTAGGTAAATGGAAAGGAAACTGAATATGACCAGCAGCCGATTTCCAGGCGCTTTCGTGGAATTTACAGCGCCCGTGTGAGTTGGAGATGCGCTAGCCATGCGGCAGCATAATCTGTCTTACACATCGCATCCAGCGCCAAAATGGATTCACGTGTTAAAGATTCAGGCGCGACGAAGCCCTGCTTCCGCTATTCTCGTTTCCGAAAAACAACGCAATAACTATCCTCTGGCCAGTCTTCGAAAATCCTGTGGACTTTAAACCCCGCCGCTGTCACCTCTTGAATCAAGATTTTATCTGGAATCCCGTGCCCACCGCGATTGGCAGGTACTCCCTTTACTGGGTCGCTCTCACTCAGATATTTTCTCGGTGGAAAGTCGATCACTACGAGTTCGCCACCAGCTCGCAACGACCGAAGCAGGCTCGCGTCCATCTCCGCGGGTGCGGTCAAGTGATGATAAACCCGCCGCAGCACGATGCCGTCGCAGCACTCATCCGGGAGGTTGGTCTGTTTCTCCGCCGCCTGCAGCACGACCACATTCCCTAATCCTCGGCGCCGAACTTGACTTTCCAGCTCCTTCCGCTTTCCGTCGTCCAATTCGGTCAAATAGACTCGTCCCGTTTTGCCGAGCACCGCCGCGGCGGCGAAGCCAATTTCTCCCCGGCCAGCGCCCACATCGCCAATCGTCTGTCCTGCTTTCCAACCCATTGTCTGCGAAAGGCGCCTAATTTCGTCATTCGATGCCTGTGCGCCCAAAAACAGAAAGAAGGATGTTACCGCGATACCAACAGTCAATGTCCGGGATCTTCTCACGCGGGCCTCAACGAACTACAAATTGTCTTCTGCAATCTAACGGAGCGGTCGCGATCGGTTTAGGGCGCTAGCTCTTCGAACGCACAAGCGACAGGAACTCATCGCGTGTCTGCTTGTTGTGTCGGAAAGACCCTAACATCGCGCTCGTCACCGCCTGCCCGTGCTGTTTTTCCACTCCGCGCATCTGCATGCACAAGTGCCGCGCCTCAATAATCACTCCCACGCCTTCTGGACTGATCCTCTCCTGGATCGCTTCCGCAATCTGGCTGGTCATGCGCTCCTGAATCTGCAGGCGCCGCCCGTACATATTCACAAGTCGCGCGATTTTGCTCAGGCCCAACACACGTTTGTTAGGCAGATACGCCACGTGTGCCTTGCCGAAAAATGGCAGCAGGTGATGCTCGCACAGGCTGAAGAACTCGATGTCCTTCACCACTACCATCTCGTCATAGTGCACGCTGAACGTCGCCCCGTTCAGTAGGCTATCCATGTTCTGTTGGTACCCACTGGTCAGGTACCTCAATGCCTTCTCAAAACGCTCCGGCGTCTTGCGCAACCCTTCGCGGTTCGGGTCCTCTCCAAGCAACACGATTACCTTGCGCATTAGGTCCGCGATACTTTCCTTCGGCACTTCCAATTTGGTGTCGTGCAGCAGTATCTCTGTCGGCTTCGTCATAGCCCTTTCCCTTGTGTCAGATCGCTTCGCGATCTCTAGATTCTTCCCCGGCATACTCAAACGCATTGTTCGCTGTTTCTTCAATGCGAACTCGTTCAAGCTTTGCCTTTGGAAAGTGTTTCAGGCGCTGGTAAATCTCGATGCAAACATTCTCTGTCGTAGGCACCTTCTCGCGAAACGCCGCGACCTCTTCATTTAGCGACCGGTGATCGAATGCCTCAATCACTTCCCGCTCAACGAATTCATCTAGGTCCGTCAGATTCACTATCATGCCCGTGGCCGGATCCACCGACCCTGACACGCTGAGCTCCACCACGTAGTTATGCCCGTGCCCGTACGGGTTGTTGCACTTCCCATACACGCGGGAATTCTCTTCCGCGCTCAGCTTTTCGCTGTGCAAACGGTGCAACGCCGCAAGGCGGTACCGCCGCCCAAGCTCGATTTTTACGCCTTCGTTCATGGCCGGCTTGCTCCGATACGGTAACAATCCGCAAACAAATCTGCAGTTTCATACAGTCGAACTTTGTGAAGACGACCCTGCGTAATTTTTGGCTCCAACAGGTTCCAGATCACCCGCGCGATGTTTTCGCAGGTGGGAATCTGGCCTTTTAACTCTTCCACTTCGTAATTCAAGAAACGGTGATCCATCCGCTTCATAATTTCCTGCTCCAGAATTTCTTTCAGCGCCTTTAGATCCAGGACCATGCCGGTCACCGGATCCGGTTCGCCGGCCACCGTCACTTCCAGCGTGTAGTTATGCCCGTGGCCATGCGGGTTATTACATTTCCCAAAGATTCGCTTGTTCTCGTCCGCGCTCAAGGCCGGATTGTGATACAAGTGCGAGGCGGAAAACTCGATTTTTCGCGTCAAATAGACCATGCCGATTCGCTATCCCTTCGATGCTCCAGGGTTACCCGCTGGATACGTCCTGCCCTTCCATTCCAGCTTACCTTGAACGTAGCTCCGATACGATGCCCCCAGGACGGCCGCATACAGCAGCCTGCCTTGAACTCCGTACCACACAAGGCGCGCAGGGATGCCGTTATGTTTTAGCTCTGCATCGTAAGCCGCATAAATGCTCAGGATCCCTAACGCTGACGTTGCCAACGCTGGGATCGCTGACTCCGTTAAACCCAACACAGTGCTGGTGGCCACCAGTACCGCCAGGACAGGCCATAACGTCGACACAATTTCCTTCGTTGCCGTGTCCCTACTCTCGCCCATCAGCTTATACAGATTCTTCTTCCAGCCTTCCCACATGGCCCGAAACGACCTGTACATGCGAACTCGCAGAATCCCCTTCCCACTTCCGAACCAGATCTGGTAGCCCGCGCCCTTCACCTTTTTCGCCAGTGCCACGTCTTCCAGCACTTCACCGGCGATGTTCGCGTGCCCTCCGACGGCTTCGTAGGCGGCGCGGCGAATCAGCAGGAATTGGCCATTCGCCGCCGCTGCCTCATTTTCCGGATCATTCACTCGTTCATACGAAAATTTCCTTGCCAGCCGGCAGTAGACGTATGGAATCAGCGCCTTTTCGTACCACGTGTGCATCACCTGCTCTGGCGAAAACGAAACCAGCGCGGCGTCCCGCTCTCTCGCAATTTCCAGCGCTCTCTCCGCCGCGCGCTGCTCATGCACCGCGTCCGCGTCGGTGAAGAGCAGCCACTCGCCTTTCGCTTCCTTCGCGCCAAGCCACACGGCGTAATTTTTCCCCACCCAGCCCTCCGGTAACTCCGACACCTCGATCATCCTCACCCGCGAGTGCTTTGCTGCCAGGCCTTGCACGATTTGTGCGGTCTGGTCAGTCGACTGGTCGTTCACCACCAAGATTTCTCCAATATTTTCCTGCTGAATCAGCGATTCCAAGCACGCGCCGATCACCGCTTCTTCATTGCGGGCCGGTACGATAATAGAAATACTCGGAGAGTTTTGTAGGGGGAGAGTCATTGCGGATGGACGTGCGTCCACACTTCTCGCTGTGGCTTGTGTGCGCTATTATAGCGTTATATGAATCCCTTCCTCCGCAAATTCTTCGCTTGGGGCAGCATGGGTTTTGCCTTTGCGATCCTGGCTTTCTTCTCTCTTCCCCACTATCGCCAGGGTGAATCCTCCATCGCCGGTAAATCCGCGGAAGACTTCGCTCTGCAGCTCGACGGGAAGCCTGCGCATCTCTCCGACCTTCGAGGCAAGGTCGTTATTTTGAATTTTTGGGGAAGCTGGTGTGGTCCATGCGTAGCGGAAGTGCCGAGCCTCGTCGCGCTCCAGCAGCACATCTCTTCCCGGAACGGCGTGATCTTGGGTGTTGCGGCCGACGACGATCCAGCTAGTTATGAGAAATTCCTCCGCGACCATGGCGTGAATTTCCCCACCTACCGGGATCCGGGCACCAATGAAGATCATCGATCGCCGATTGCCCAGAACTATGGCACATCCATGTACCCCGAAACCTACGTCATCGACCGCAGGGGCAAAATTGTCCGAAAAATTATCGGTCCACAGGACTGGAATTCGCCGGAAATGAACGCCTACTTCGACGCGCTGCTCGGCCAGAACTGATCCCAACTTCTCGCTATTGGAGGGACTGCCTTCTGAGGCGGTCCGCCAACACTAATCAGGCTCATTTTTTGGTTCTGCGGCAAAACTCGACAAGACTTCCAACCTAGAGTCCCTCGAGCCACGTTTCGGCGGAAACATCCTTCGCTCCGGCCTGATTCAATTCCTCCAGATGTTTTTCCGTCTCGTGCGCTTGCACGCTTCGAATCATGTCGCGGAGCACCACTGTTTCAAATCCCGCTTTCAACGCATCCAGCGCTGTAGCCTTCACACAATATTCGGTGGCAATCCCTGCCACTGCTACGTGCGAAATTCGCAGCTCCTTCAAGTTCGTCTCGAGCTCCGTCGCATCAAAACCGGAGTATCCGTGCCCTTCCACATTCACTCCCTTGTGAATTACGATGTCGCCAGGAAGCACGCTCAGCGGCGGCATCAACTCCGCTCCCACGGTTTTCGCCACGCAGTGCACGGGCCACGGTCCGCCGCAGGTGTTAAACGAACCGTGGTCCTCGGGGTGCCAGTCTTTGGTGTAGATGATGGCCGCACCCGCGCGCCTCGCCCTCTCGATACAGGTATGCAACGGCCCAACTAGCGTGTGCGTCTCTGACGCCGCCAGCGCTCCACCGCTGCAGAAATCTCGCTGCACATCTACCACGATCAGTGCTTTTTTTGCCATTCCGTCTCTGTCCGAGCGCCGTTGACTCTCAACTCTCGTGATAATCCATCAGGATCAATCCCACCATGATGAAACAAACCGGCCATAGCCAGGATAGATATTTCTTCGCACCATTTTCCGGGGGCAGCCGCAGCTCCAGCCATCTTGACCAGCCCGCCGTCATGCCAAACACAGCCAATGGTGTATGACTCATCTCGGCCAGCAACTCTTCCTTGATGTTGCCCAGGGCGTGCGAGTGCGTGAGTAGCACCATACCTCCAACGATGCACACAATCGGGAACACCAGCGCCGCTGCCTGCGATTTCAGTTTCTTGGTCTCTACCAGGTATTGAAACGCAGCAAACGCAATTAGCAGTAAAACAGCCAGACGATGCTGCAACACTTCGGCCTCGCCAAAACTAGCCCAGAATCCATTTGGGCCCAGTGGCCAATTTTCTGGGTCTGCTCGCAAGAAAAGGAAAACGGCCAGCCCCAAAAACGCCAGCGGCCAGATCTTCGCCCATGCACAATAGCGGCTGCGCGAAAGCAGCGCCAGGATCCCCATCAAAAACACGATCAGTCCCGCCCAGTTGTGGTTGTACTCTGACCACGCGCGATCCGCAGGCCCATTTGTCCCCGCCGCAAATTGCCCCGGCACGAATGATACCGGAACGCTCTGCCCCGAGACTGCCGCCTTCTTCAGCGTCTCTTTTGTCGATTCCGACAACTCTTTCCACTCCGGGCTGGAAAGTCTCGGCATGCGTGGTGAATAGCGTGCCGCGATTTCCAGCATCGAAACGCGATCCTGCGTCAGGTCTACCCCGGGCGGCTGCGACGTAAGGGATGTCGCGGTCAAAATCACTGCCAGGCCAATCCCTACCTCAGCCTCGGCAAACCGAATCAGGCTTTTCGCCCCTTTGCTCTGCCCCTCCCCGATCCCTTTCACGATGTAATAGTTCGCCGCGCCCAGAAGCAGCAGGCAGCCGAACAACACCACTTTCGTGGTCACCATGATTCCGTACGCCGTACCGTAAATCGCGTCCCACGATCCAACATATGCCCAGCTCAGCCCCAGTCCTGCAGCAAACAGCAGCACGACGCTTATTTGTGCCAGCCGTGAGAAATTCTGGCTGATCTTGCCTTTCATCTCGCCATCGGACACTGTCTTCATCGCCAACAGCAGAAACGGCAATCCCCCAATCCAACTCGCCGTCGTCAGATAATGCAGAGTCGTCAAGCTGACGAGTAACGCGCGCCCTTCCATTCGTGACGCCGAATGACTCGTCATAACCGTTGCCCCAAGCAGCATCGTCGCTGGCAACAGCACCATGGGATTCATGTTCCTACGCATCAAACCGGGCCAGCACGCAAGTGCCATTCCCGCAACGACCCCTAGAAGTCCCGCAAAGACGTAATTCGCACCAAGCACTTCCTGTAGCGAGATGTCCACCGAATTCGTCAGCACCATGGAATTGCTTACCACAAACAGAAATTGGGCTATCGCGACCCCCAGCCCGCTCCAGCGGATGAGTTTCCACGCCGATTTCGAAAACTCTTCCGTCCGCAATTCTTTACCCTGCGTCACCAATAATAGGAACAGGATCCCGCCGACAGCTGCGCTTTGAAAACAAAGCGTCGCCGCGCGCAACAACACCACGAGGTAACTGAATATGCCGAGAAGTTGAATCATTTTTTCTCTTTACGATCCCATTACCGCGAATGGTACCAGCCCGCGTGTTATGTGTCCGTCCGGTGCAAGCACTTGCCAGGCAATCTTGTAGTCTCCCGCTTTCAAACCTGTCGCCTTTGTGGTCAGCGTGTCCGGCGAATTCTGTTTCTCTACCGCCAGATCCAGCATCTTGTTTTCCGGCGTCATCAATTGCAGTTTTGAGCGCGTCGCATCAATCCGCACATTGAACTTCAGCATGATCGGCACATCAGGCCCAGCCACTTTGCTGCCCGCCGCCGGTGACGTCTCTTTCAAAATCGCGTGCCCCTCCAATAGATGCCCCACCAGCAAGAACGCCAAGACCGCTGCAATCCACATCGCCGCGCGAAATCCACTCTGCCCTCTGCGTTTCATCGTTCTCTCTCCACTGAAACATTCACTGGCTTTCGTTTCAACTTCCTCTCCACTATACCAGCCCACAAATGCCATCCCCAATAAACTCTAGCGTGCGCGCATTCACGCTTATTTTTGTAGAACTGCTGCCCGGCCTTGCGCATACAATCTGTCATGGACACTAGCCTGCGCTCCGCTCGGAACTTGCCGTACCTGATTGCCTATTTCTTCTCGTGGAGTCTTCTACTTGTCCTTCTCCTTCGAACGACAAATCTGGAGGCTGCCGAAGCCATAGCTAGCTTTGTCATTCTCGGCCTGGTATTCCCCGCAATCGCTCTTCTCTCCACGCGAAAAAGCGTGCCACTATCGCATGAGGTCCGCCAACCGGCGCGAGAATCCATGCTTCTCCTCGCTTACCTGCTTTTCATCGCGTTCGTGTTGGTGAAAGGATTCGGCCCCGCCGGCCGCATTGCGCAGGAGCCACAACACACACTCGCAATTTTCGTGCTGAAACTAGTCCTCTTCGTCACGCTGCCCGCATTGCTGCTCATCATCGCCGCGCGATACTCCCTAAGCGACCTGTTCACTTTTTCGGTGAAGGGGCGCGCCCTTTTGCCGGCGTTCATCCTTTCCCTGGCCGCTATCGTGATGCAAGCGTTCCTCGGGCGAGGAGTGCACGACATCCGCGAAGCGGGTCTGTCCGCACAATCCATTGCTTGGGCTACTCCGTTGAGTTTTATCTTCCTGGCATTTGAAGTTGGCCTGGTCGAAGAGTTCTTTTTTCGCGCCTTGCTGCAGGAAAGGCTTGCCGCCGCTTTCAAATCGCCGTGGGGTGGCCTGGTCGTCTCTGCACTATTATTCGGTCTAGTCCATGCTCCCGGCTTCTATTTGCGTCCCGCGGCCACACAAGAAGCTTTGGGGCAACATCCTTCGCTCATCCTGGCGATCGGTTATTCCGTCGTAATTACTTCTGTGGCCGGTCTTTTTCTAGGAGTTCTGTGGATGCGCACCAATAACTTGGCCGTGGTTATGATTGTTCATGCGGCCACCGACTTTCTTCCCAACCTCGTTCCCTTCTGCAAAACGTTTCACTTGATCCGCTAGCCGTTCGCCGGTAGTACGACGGCTGGGACGGCACGGTTTCTCGGCCCTGCCATCCACCACACCAACATCCATGCCACTATCGTGCCAATTGCCGTGAGCCAAAATGGAGGTTGCACCAGGACTAGCCATGTCGTGAGTAACCCGGTTGCTGCCGCGGCGGCGAGCGGCCGTCCCAAGGATTTTTTCAGCAAAACTGCAATCTCCGCCGCAACGAAGGCCATAAAGCAAACCACCCAGAGCAGAAGTTCCGCGTAGACATGTTTCGTTGATTCTGGCGCTCGGCCTTCTGCACGCGCCTTAATCCCGCGCAGATTCTGCCGCACGGCAATAAAGTCCGCCAAATCCGTGAAGAATTGAGCAACGACCCAGCGAGACGTCCCGCTATAAGAGCCAAGGTGAATGCGCCAGATCAATCGTGTGCTGTTCGAAGCTATCGGGTAGAGTCCCAACGCCATGCTGTCTCGCTGCTTCTGGCTTGCAATGACAAAATACTGGTTCTCTTCTACCGCTACGACGAGAAAATCCAGGATTCTCCAGATAGGTACCGTGCCACCCACCTTCAACAATTGCTATTCGGGCCGAACCTGCTTCGAGCTCGGGATTCCGTCGTTGTCGAGCCAGTCGTATCCATTCCAACCCCCGCGCCTGTAACCCAGCTGCATCAGCCACGGCCAAATCTGTTCCGGCCTCGCGTGAATCGTAACGGCCCGCGTGGCATTGAAAATTGGTTTCAGTTGGATATCGTCGCCCGGCATCGCACGTCTTAGTTCGCTCTGCGTAGCACCCCATCGCAGTTGTAGTGGCCGATAGATCAACAGATACCCGCACGCCGAAAGACCCACTGCCAATACCAACCGGCTCACGTAGTGCCACATCGACTCGCTTCCCCTCAGCGGGCATCGCTCACCGCCTAGTCGCAAAGCTAACCGATCGGAGGGAATCCGCAAGTACGGCGGACACAAAGCGTCAGCCTGCCGATTCATTCAGGGGAAGAGTTTCGGGCGAGGGATTTTGCGTTACTATTCGTAGCGAAGCGCTTCCACCGGATCCAGCTTCGCCGCCTGCATCGCCGGAACCCATCCGCTGATCACTCCCACGACCACAAGTACCAGCGTCGAAAGCGTCATCGTCAGCATGGAGAGTCTTAGGTGAATATCCACTTTTCCGGAATCATCTTCGTAAGCCGGCCCGAGGAACGGCAAGGTCCCGATGGACGTTGTTAATACCCACGAAAGGAACATCCCAATCGCACCCGCCGCTAGCGTAAGCACGAGCGCTTCGAGTAGAAATTGCCAGCGGATGTGCTTTTTCCTGGCGCCCAGTGCTCGCCGCAATCCAATTTCGCGCACCCGTTCGTCCACAGATACCAGCATGATGTTCATTACGCCCACACCACCGATTCCCAGGGTCATCGCTCCTATTACAAACAAAAGCGCCTCAACCCCGATGGTGATTCCTTCCATGATCGGCTTGAACTCTTCCCTGCCAAACATAGTGATCGCTCGCTTATCGTTGGGCGAAAATCGCTGCCTATTGGCGATGGCGGTGCGAAATTGCTGCATGGCAGTCGCTTCAAACGCTGGTGCGATGGGTTCAAACACCAGCACGCTGGCATATTTCGTATCCCAAAGGTCTCCTGCCGTGGTGTAGGGAATGAACGCCGATTCGTCATCGCAATTGAAATAGCAACTGTCTGAAAATTTCATGTCCATCGAGCCAATCACCGTAAATCGTACGCCCTTGATCCGCACGATCTCGCCCACTGCCGGTGTGCCGCTGAACAGCTTCTTTCGCAATCGCGCACCCAGAAATACCACTCGGCGCCTTTCTGCGATGTCTTCCGCGGTAATCCACCGCCCTTCGCTGGGGATCTCATTTCGCATCTCGCCGTATTCAGGATAAACGCCGCGCACGGCGGTGTCTGAAAGACGCTCTTCGCGCGAAACACCCTGCCACCGCACCGATTCCATCGTCACACGCTTCACCAGTGGAGATTGCGCCTTCACCCAATCGGCGTCCTCTTGCTCGAAACGAACCGGCTTTCCAGCACGCTCTCCGCCTGCCTGCTCGCTTGTCGTCCCAGGCCAGCAAATCACCGCGCCTTTGCCAAACACCTCGAACGTATACATCAGGACGCTGCGGAAACCAGCGCCGTAACTCAGCAGAAGCGTCACCGCCATGATTCCCCAGGCGATTCCCGTCATCGTTAGCAGGCTGCGTATGCGATTCCGTCCAAGCGCTGCCCATGCCTCTTTGAAAATCTCGCTGAGCATTAGCCACCTGCCTCAAATCGAAGTGCTTCGATGGGATCAACGGACGCCGCACGATTCGCCGGATACAGCGCCGAGAGCACCGCAATGATTCCCAGCAGGCTAATGGTAAGAACCGCAAGCTTCCAACTGGCGATCAGACCGTCGAAAAATGGCGGCATCGGCAACAAATCCACGAGTCCGCAAAAACCGTAGGAAATCAAAATTCCAGCAGCACCACTGATGCCCACTACGATCACCGTTTCTAGGAAGAATTGTCGCAGGATCGATTCCCGGGTTGCCCCCAGCGCCTTACGCACTCCAATTTCCCGCGTCCTCTCACGAACGCTAACCAGCATGACGTTCATTACGCCAAGTCCGCCCAGAAACAGCGTCGCGATTCCCACCGCCCCCATAAACACTTCCATTCCCACAATGATCATGCGATTCGCTTCCGCGTTCTTCACCGTATCCCAGATGCTTGCGGCTTCTTTGTCCCGTGGATCGAAATTGTGCAGACGGCCCAGCGTCCGGCGGACTTGCCTCACGCACTCCTGGTGCGTCTCCAGCGACCATGGCGCAACCAGCATCCGGTCCACCGTGTGTTCCACAGCAGGCGGCTTGTTCGGAAGATCCCGCTTCATGGCATTGAAGGGGATAAAGATTTTGCGGGTATCGAAGCCATCGTAACTGGAATTCTGTTCCTTGGACTTCATCACGCCAATCACCACGTACGGAATTCCATTCATCTCGATCGTTTGCCCTACGGCTTCGCGGTCGGCAAACAATTGTTTTTTTGTGTCGCTACCCAGGAAAGCCACCCGCCGCGCCTGGTCGTTGTCCTCATCATTGTAGAAACGTCCCTCCGCCACGGCGATGCTGCGAATCTCCGTGAACGGCGGGAACGAACCCACAGTGTTAATGTCGCCACTGTTAAATGCACTGTGCACCTGAACGTTGTTTCCCAACTCGGGCATCACGTGCTTACAGGCTGGTGATTCTTTTGCCACTGGGACATAGTCGTCCTCCATCCAATGAATCAGGCGTCCGGAGCGTGTCCCGCCAGCCTGCATGCTGGTACGCCCGGCAAAAACGATAATCACGTCCTTGCCAAATGTTTCCTGATTTTTTTGGATTCCGCGTCCCAGTCCCTCGCCCGCCGCCACCATCAGAGTGATCGCGATGATGCCCCACGCGATTCCGAACATCGTAAGCAGCGTTCGGCGCTTGTGTCCCCACAGCGTCCCGAGCGTATCCCGCAAGAGATCACGAAAAGTCATGCGCGCCCCTCGCTATTGAAGTACAACTTGCTGTTTCTCGGTCAGCCCTGAAATGATTTCAGTCTTGACGCCGTTGGAGATGCCAAGTTTCACGTCCACTTTCTTTCGCCCGTTCGGGGCCTTTGTATCCGGCAGCTCAACGGATGCTTTGCGGTCCTTGTCGTAGATCATTGCCGCTTCGGGCGCCATCAGCACGTTTTTCTTCTCTTCCAGCACCACTTCCGCGTTCGCGCTCATGTTGGCCTTAAGTTCGCCGGTGGGGTTGGAGATCGATACGCGAACTTCAAACGTCGTGACGTTGTCCTTCTCTTTGCCTAACGGAGAGATCTTCGTCACCTTTCCCGTGTATTTCTTGTCCTTGAACGACTCGACCACGATGCGCGCCGGCTGGTCAAGGAATACCTTGCCAATATCCGCTTCGTCGACCTTCCCTTGAACGTAAACCTCGCTGATATCTCCCAAAGTGAAAATTAGCGTCGCCTGCGAACCCAGCACAAGAATCGAGCTGACCGCATCGCCCACATTCACGTCACGCGACAGCACCAGCCCGTCAATCGGGCTCACAATCGTCGAATTCCTTAGATCCTCTTCCGCGTTTTCCAGCGCCGCTTTTGCCTGCGCTACCTGCGCCTCCGCCTTGGCGATTTCTGCTCGCGATACAACTAGAGTTCTCTGTGCGCTCACTTGCTTGTTCAGCGCCAATTGGTAATTCTTTTCTGCGTCTTCCACCAGGCTCTTGGACATGACTCCGTCTTTGTACATCTGTTGCGCGCGCTCCATGTTCAATCTCAAGTACGGCACATCCGGCCCCTCAGCATCGACCTTGTTGCGCTCCAGTGTTGCCGTCGCGGAATCCCTGGCAGCCTGCGCTGCCTGATAATTTGCCTGCGAAGCCCTCACGCTTGCTTCCAATTGATTCTTGTCCAGCTCAGCCAGCACCTGCCCCTGTTTCACCTTATCGCCGTAGTCGACGAATAGCTGCTTCACAATCCCGCTGGCCTTCGACTTCACTTCCACCTTCGATAACGGCTGAATCTTTCCGGTCGCTACCACCACCTTGGCCAGGTCTCCCCGCTCAACCGAGGCAATCTTTGACGGATCAACTTCGTGGTTTGGGCGCAAGGCTGCAAAGACGCCATAGCCTCCGCCAATCAGGATCAGCGCCGCGAGCGAGCCGATAATTATTCTCCGGCGACGCTTCTTACCGTTCTTACCGTTCTTACCATTTTTGCCGATTTTGCCGTCTGTTAAACCATTGCCGTTGCTTGTCATAACCGACCCTCACACCCAGGGATTTTGCGGGCATACACTCGTAGATACGCCAAGCTGGCGGGAAATGTTCCCCGCGTGATGGTATAGACGAAGGATAGGTCGATTAGTCAGGTATGCCCAAACCCAACCGTCACAAAGGAGTGCGGCGGAGTCGCAGGGCGTTGGTGATGACCGACACAGAACTGAAGCTCATTGCCACGCTGGCAATTATCGGGCTCAGCAACCACCCGAATACCGGGTAAAACACTCCCGCAGCCACCGGTATTCCCAGAGCGTTGTACAAAAATGCAAAGCCAAGGTTTTGTTTGATATTGCATAGCGTGGCCCGGGACAGTTTCCGCGCCCTCACAATCCCTCTCAGGTCACCTTTAACCAAGGTAATTCCGGCGCTTTCCATAGCCACGTCCGTTCCGGTACCCATGGCAATCCCCACGTGGGCCGCGGCCAGCGCCGGTGCATCATTAATCCCGTCGCCTGCCATTGCGACAATCCGGCCCGCCGCCTTCAATCTCTTCACCACTTCGGTCTTCTGCTCGGGCAAAACCTCCGCCTCAAATTCCTCAATCCCCAGCTTTGCCGCAACTTTTTGTGCAGCCTCAAGCCGGTCACCCGTCAACATTACAATGCGCAGGCCTTCCTCACGCAGCATTCGAATCGCTTCCGGCGTCGACGCCTTGATCTCGTCGGAAAGAGAGAATATTCCCGCCAATCGAACGCCTACCGCAATATAGACAGCGGTAGAAGCAACTTCCGCTGGAACTGAATCTTCAGCTGCCTCCGAAATAATTCCCTGTTGCGTCAGAAACCGGCCCGTCCCCGCCAGCACTCGCTTGCCTAACACTTTCCCACCCACACCGCCGCCAGGACTCGCTTGGAACTCCGTTATCGGCGCAAGCGGCAGCTTTCGTTCTTCCGCGGCTCGCACAATCGCGCGCGCTAACGGATGTTCACTGGACCGTTCCACGCTGGCAGCCAGGGAGAGGAGCGCGTTTTCTGCGAGGCCGGCACCTTCGCGCAGACGAATGTTCGTCAGGTGCGGCTTCCCTTCCGTTAATGTTCCTGTCTTATCGATCACCAGCGTATCCACACGCGCCAACGTCTCCAGTGCTTCCGCGCTGCGCACCAGTACGCCGCCCGATGCTCCTCGGCCCACGGCCACCATGACGGACATCGGCGTTGCCAATCCCAGCGCACAAGGGCACGCAATGATCAGCACGGCTACAGCGGCCAGCAGGGCGTGCGCCATCTTCGGTTCCGGCCCCCAGATCGCCCAGCCTAAAAACGCCAGCGTCGCCGCCAAGACCACTCCCGGCACGAAATATCCCGCCACCTTGTCAGCGAGCCGCTGCATTGGTGCGCGGCTGCGTTGCGCTTCGCTCACCAGTTTCACAATACGCGCCAGCAAAGTGTCGCTTCCCACACGTTCCGCCACCATCACGAAGCTGCCGCTCGTGTTCAACGTCCCGCCAGTTACCTTATCTCCTGCGGTCTTCTCCACCGGCAACGGTTCGCCCGTCATCATCGATTCGTCAATCGCACTCGCTCCCTCGCGCACCACTCCATCCACGGGCACGCGTTCGCCTGGACGCACGCGCAACGCATCCCCCGGCTTCACCTGCTCAAGCGAAACGTCCCGTTCCGCGCCACCGGACACCTGGTGCGCAATCTGCGGCGCCATATGCAGCAGCTCCCTAATCGCTCCGCTGGTACGCTGCCGGGCCCGCAATTCCAACACTTGCCCCAGCAGTACCAGCGTAGTAATTACCGCCGCCGCTTCGAAGTAAACCGCCACTCCTCCTTGCTTGTCGCGAAACGAGGCCGGGAAGAATTGTGGGAAAAAGGTGGCCGCGACGCTGTAAAGATAAGCCGCTCCTGTGCCCAACCCGATCAGCGTAAACATGTTCGGACTGCGATTTACCAGCGACGCCCGGAAGCGCTGGAAGAATGGCCATCCGCACCAAAGCACCACGGGCGTCGCCAGCAACAATTCCATAGCGTTCTTCGTTCCCGACTCCAGGTGTAGCCTCATCATCTCCCCGAACATTGATAGCACCAGCAGCGGGACCGAAAGCGCCGCGCTCACCCAAAATCGCTTTCGCATTGACTGGTATTCCGTGTCCGCCTGTTCTTCCACCACTATGTCCATCGGTTCTAGCGCCATGCCGCACTTTGGACAGCTTCCCGGCCCGATTTGCACAATCTCCGGATCCATGGGGCACGTATAACGAAAGATCTTGGCCGCGGCAGGAGCGGCTGCCGTTCCGGTTTTACGCTCTATCCCGGCTGTTCCCTGCGCGGCCAGGAATTTCTCCGGCTCGTTCTTGAATCGTTCCGCGCATCGCGGGGAACAAAAGTAGTAGGTCTTCCCGTTGTGCTCGACCTTTCCCGCTGCTTCTTGCGGATCCACCATCATTCCGCACACGGGATCCTTTTCGCGCGACGTCGCTGGCAAGATCGGCAATCCTGGTATCGGCGTACTAGACATTTGTGGTCCTTCCGTGTGAAAGCCTACCACTTTAGATGCCTCGCGGTTACAGCCGCCAAACTTCGTTCCCAGGCGTGCCGCCTACTCCTCAAGGCTGGTATAATCCCTCGCATGACACTTCTTGAAATCACCTACAACCTCCGGTCCTCCCTTAGCCGCGAACAATTACAGCGACTGGGCGAATTTGCGAATACCTACGGCCTGCGCAGCGTCCATGTCGACGAGCAGAAAAATCAAATCTCCTTTGAATATGACGCTTCGCGTTTGCGTGAGACGCACATTTCTCACGTCCTCGGCCAAGCCGGAATCGCCGTCACTCGCCAGGTAGATTAGTCTCTTTTCTCCGCCCCGCTGTCGTCCCGATGCCGTAATTACAGTTCTCTTTGGGAGCTGCGATGAAATACCTCGCTCTTGGTTTTCTTTCCTCCTACCTACCCGAACGCTCTAGAAAACCTGAAGCCCGGCCAGGCAACGCTGCTCAATAAAGCTCAACGAGCCTGGCTCTCCTATCGCGACGCTCAGTGCGATTCTGACTACAAAATGTTAGCCAGAGGCTCTGCGGCTCCCTTGGCCCTTACCCAGTGCCGCGTTACCCTCACTCAGGAGCGCACCAAAATCCTCAGAGATACATACCTCAATTCCAATCCCTAAACTGTCGCGCGCACCACAAGCGAGTCCGAATACGTTTTTTTTGAATGTAGCGCTGGCTTTTATGCCAGCCTCTTGGGTGGAGACAAATTACGCGGCGGCGTACTCCTAGAAAGGTTATCGGGTTCAATCTAGAGCAAGGCCCGTGGATCAATCTGGCTACGCCGCGATCGCGGCTCACGCAAAGGAACGGGGCCCTCGCTTGGGACCGGGAGCGCCAAAGGCGCGTCTCAGATGTCAGTGTCGTTTTCACACCGGCGCGTGGGGTCATCCATCCTAACTTGCCTCTCAGAGGCA
>CAVUHF010000021.1:0-38803 GCA_963741195.1 Candidatus Acidiferrales bacterium | reverse complement strand
GACACCGCCAAGGCCAAGGCGGCCTATCAGGACTTCCTCACGCTCTGGAAAGACGCCGACTCTGACATCCCCATCCTCATTGCAGCGAAGGCAGAGTACGCGAAGCTTCAATAGTTCCGAGGCGAGTTTGCTCGAGTTGAAGTGGACGGTTAATGGAGATTCGAGGAGCAGGAAACATCAATCTGAAAGTTGCGGTCGAATTTGTTTCGCCAAAGACAACATCTGTCCATGAAATTCTTCGCTGATGCTTAGTTTGGCGTCCGTCTGCCTGAAGCAATTCTCGGGCTGCTTGCTAGCGAGCCTGCGAAGTTCGACTTTTGAAATGGGGACAAGCTGGCTTAATTCTCAGACAGAATCTACTGAGCCAAGCAAGGATGGCGGGCCGCTTTTGCCTATGGCAGCGTCAGCATATTTCTTTCGCGCACCGCCGTGGCGCTCTCCATTCCTTGGTAGCGGTAGACCACAATGAGCACTTTGTCCGCCCCGATCGCCGGATCCCCACCGAACGTTCGATTCGTCACCGTCAGACTGACCGAGTCCCCGCGCACTTGTCTGCGCACGAATTCCGTCACGTCCGCCGTTCTGCCCTGCACGCCATAGTACGCGCTGAGGATTCGCAAGCCCTCGAAATCCCGCCTCTCCGAGGCTGGGTAATTCGGCGCGCGGTCCTTCCACTCGTTGCGGCGATCGTCCCGGCGCACGTTGAACATCTCAACCGGCACAAACCCACCCTCTCGGTATTCGAATTCGCGCTTATCATTCCGCGCGTTGCTGGCCAAAATGTACAGCGTCTTGTCTGCGCCAACCGCTGGATCTCCGCCCATAATCTGATTATTGACAGCCACGCGGCCATTCACGCCCCCGCGGGCGATCAGATCTTTCAGAATATCCGTGACATCGTTGCGCTGACTCCGTGTCCCGTACTCCGCGCGGACAATCCACCATCCCTCGCCTTGCGCTCGTGCTCCCGCGCTCAGCATCGTGATGCCCAGCGTCACAAGCACCACTGCGACCATGCCATATGCGGTTCGATTTGTGAACTTCATGGGTGACTCCGTCTTACCACTGATTGAGTTGACCTACTCGGGGGTTTGCCTAGATTCAAGGACTGGCTGCGTTTTGGGAGTACGAACTTTTTCCATTTCGTACGCGAGTCCAGTCATGTCGAACTGTGTGGTGACCCCCGGTTCGACTTCTAAAAGCATAGTCTTGTGCTTCAACATGTCTTGAATAAGGAGTTGGTCACCCCCAACAGAATCACCTGTGGGGCCTTCCAGCACTGGACCGATGGGAGCGTCTGTCTTGGCCGGGTATGACCATAAGACGCTGTATAGGTTCTCCGTGGCGGACCCCAGTTCGTCCCACTCGATGCGTTTCTCCTGTCCGTCCTCAAATTTTACGCGGAGATACATTAACTTGCCTTTGGCCGGCTGGTTATAGACTGACTCCCAGTGCGCGTGCCTGACGAAAGACAAAAAAGAATACGTTCCCTTCTGGAGGATGACTAAATCAAATTTGCCGTCTAACGAAGTCCCCTTCAGCGCAACGGCGTTGCCGAGGCGGTCTTTGACACTTTCAGAGCGCCAGGCTTGCTGATTCGCCCGTCCGACCGACGGCACAGGAAGCGCAGCCGCTTGGTCTTCTACTACGGGAGATGCACTGGCTGGCGCAGCCGATGCCTGCACCACTGCCGGTGCACTCTCCGAGAAGGCTTTCTGGGAATTTCCTGAGCAACCTAAAATGGTGAACAGGATGCCTGTGGACATCAATAAAAAGACCTTGTTCATTCTTGTCTCCCCACAAAGCGCTTGTCGAGGCCGAAGGCTCAATGTTCTTAAGTCTGGGGTTCTTTCAGCAAACCTTGAATAGCCCGAAGGTACAGGTGTGCTCAGAAGACAAACTTGCTTGATGGTGTTCCATTTCGATAGTAGGCAATCAGCGGAAATTCACAACCTTTGAATGCGGAGCCACAGGAGGGATGAGTCAGGTCAGGTACATATACAAAGGATCAGACCTAGAGGCCGTTTTGGTATAACTTCCGTTGTCCAGTGCCGGAGAACAGGTTCTCGGTCGACAATTTTGTTGTTTCTAAGTATGAAACGAATCTAAAATCCTGAGCACTACATAACATGAAGGCAGACCGAGCTAGCAGCGCGGATGATCGGCTGCTAGTAGCGGTGGCCTTCGAGTGAATAGGTGGTGAACGCGGTGGATAAGCGGATCAAGATCGCCTTGGAGATCATGCGCCACTCGTCCGCTGTGGGCCTGACAGTCGCCGACGTCGCCGCAAAAGTCGGACTCAGCTCCTCACGTTTTGAACATATTTTGAAAACCGCGACCGGACGAACTTTCCGGCAACACAAACGCAGTGGACGCATCGAGCAAGCAAAGATACTTCTTCAAAACTGGCACTTGTCGTTGAAGGAGATTGCCTATCTCACCGGTTACTCCTCGCCATCGAGTTTCTCGCGCGCATTCCGTGTCTCGGTTTTTCGATCGCCGTCACAGTATCGAATTGCTGGTGCCGACCAGGTGGCGCAGCAAGCCATTTGACTCACAGCAGGTCAAGGCAAAACGCAGCAGATTCGGTCAAGCGATTCTCGTTGGCGCGGAGACCGCAGCACCGTATATTGACGCCCTCGAAGACCCCGGGATGTTGTCCGCAGACACTTCGAGCCCTGAAGGCGCAACCTACTGCAGCCACTGTGCGGAGCGATCGGATCAGGTTCTCGCCACCCGCATTTGCGAAAATCGGCGGTGGGCAAATCGCGTTATTGAGTTAAGCAGCTGAAGCGTCTGCATACACTGCAGGGTGCAAGGAGGAACAGATGACCCAAGCCGTATCCATTTCACTAAGTAAGTTTACGAACTCGGTGCAAGCCGCTGTGAAGGCGGCCATTGCCAAGCATCCCAAATTTAAGGTTGAGTTGCCTAAGGGTGTAACCGTGGCCTTCTTGATCCGTGGCTTTCCGGTGCCTGACAGCATCATATCGAACGTGACCGTTGGCGAGACGCAAGCGTTCGCGAACGATGTCGCCGCGCACATTGCCGGCACGCATCCAGAGGCCTTTGCTCCGGCAAGATCGGGGCAGACTACCGAAGGAGCCGTGCTCTCGGTCGGTCGTCACGTGATCTGTGGGATTCCGCCCGTGACTCAGGTCATTGAACTCGAGCAATAGTGGGAGAGCGCATGTCAAAGCTTTGTCCCAGTGCGCAGCCTGGCATGGATCAGTGCAAGGTATTAGGTGTAATCCAGTTTCAAGGTCCGCAGCCAATGCTGGAATACCTTAAGGAAACTGTATCTGCCAGCCCAGATATTCTGGCGATGGCTGCTCCTTTGAAGCCAATCGAAGTCTTTCGCCTGTCTGCGACATGTGCAGAACACAAGTGTCCACATTTCGATGGTACCGATTGCCAGCTCGCCACGAGAGTAGTGCGCATTTTGCCAGCGGTCGTCGACACCTTGCCACCTTGCATCATTCGCAAGGAATGCCGGTGGTATTTCCAAGAGGGTGGTGCTGCGTGCAAGCGGTGTCCTGAGATCACAACGGTGTCGTATGATCTGTCGCCGCAACTCGAAGAGGTTTCCGGGCTTCCGGTGATTGAGGAAAACTAGACAACGTAAACGGGATTAGTCCGATTGCTTTCTGTTCGCAGTTCAACAAACGTCACGTTTCTGGAAGTGCTTAGTCTTCAGTGGTGATTACATCGGCGCCTTCGATCACGCGAGGCGCCCGACAACCAAATGGCGTTTCCCCTAATTGGTACCAGTCTAAGGAGAAGAAAACATGGAAAAGCACGACGTAGCCCACCTCGAGAAGCAGATTAAGGAACTGTGTGGCAATCTAGCAAAGCTTGCCGATGACAAGGACCTACAGCAATTCGTCGTAACCATCCATCATCCGGGTTTTACGACGCCCGCGGAGTTCGCATTGTTCCGTGGAGTCGTAGACTCTTTGCTCGCACAAGCGACAACGCTCTTAAGTCTAAGGCAGGTCCTGACCAGTGCGGCCGCCAAGGTCGAGCTTAATCCTCAACCTTTACCGCCCAAGCAGGCAGCCGGAGGGGCAGCCTAGGCGTCGGTCTCGATGACGCAGATCTCTTGCGGAGCCGCAGCGCGATTTGCCCAGCCCTAAACGTGCGCGTGCCCGTCACTCGCGTTTGTACGCCCAAGATTCTTGCTGGTCGGAACTTTTTGTTTCCGCCTCATGGGAGGCGCGTTTCACGAAGTTAAAGGAGGTCTGCTTTGAGCCTCACCCAAGCCAATCACGTGTTTGCCAGCGTCCACGAAAATGCAATTAACACATTTTTGAAAGCCGTCCTTACGGCAAGGCCGCATTACATCAACTACGGCACGACAGCCTTCGTGCCGGCGACCTCCGTGGGGGCCACGAATGTTCCCACCATCGCCTTTCCTGGAATCCCTGGCGGCATTCAGTATCTGGTGCAATTTTCAATTCCCGTGGTGGATCTATTCCCACCCGACGGAGCGAGCCCCCTTCCTCCTGGCCCCGGCGAACTAAATCTCCGTGTGGACGTTCAAGCAACGGTCGCTTGCATGAAATGGAACATCACAGGACAAGGACGCGATGGCAAGCCCCAAGTTTCCGCCACCCCGCTCTCCACCACGCTGAGAGTTTGGGCTAAAGGAAAACCTGATGTTCGCTTTTTTGGTCCCGGCGTAGGCGACCTCGGATTTGTACTCGAGGATGTCAAAATTCCCGCGCTTGCTTGCGTCGGAGGCAAACCGGACAGTCTCGAAGTGGTTGTCGAGTGCGTGATCCGCATGATGCTGCAGGCTCTGCTGGCCAATCTTCGGCTGCCCTTCAATGCCCTCACCATTCAATTCTTCAAGCTCATCCTGCAGCGCGGCCCGGAAATTAGCGACGATCAAGTCAAGCTTTGGGGAGACATCTCCTAGGAGGCGATATGACAGATATCATTCTGGCAGCGGACCAATCCGCGGCGACGACTCTCCTCCACGACGCGGAGGCGGCCCTCGGAACACAATCGACACCCCCCGGTGGAGGTCCCTTGGGACCCTTCACGGCCACCTGGAGCGCGAGTGCTTCGTTTTCCGACGGTACCATCGATCTTCTTCCGCCGAACATCATCCAAATCACCGATTGTCACCTCAATTACACGCTGAATTTCAGCCTGAGCGTCGATCTGAACAGTATTTTACCCAACTTTTGTCTGCCGCAAATCTGCATTCCCATTCCCTTCGACGGGAATCTGTGCACACCAAAGATCTGCATCAGCTGGCCGACCATTACGATTCCCGTCAGCTTTTCGGACACTCTGAAGTTCACTGCCGATTTTACCCTCAACGCGCACTTGAGCGGCACGACGTGGCTGGTAGACGTGGTGATCGTGGGAATTCCGGCGCTTGATCTGAGCCTTGCCGCCGCAGCCATTCTTGCCGCCGTCGCAGCCGGCCTGACGCCGATTCTGCTTGCCATACCCTTCATTGGGCCGTTTCTCGCCATTGCCGTGGACGCTATCCTCGCCGCCATCGGCATCGCAGGTATCACCGGACTGCTGGGGCCGCTCTTGACTCCGTTTGTGTCGGGGCTAACGTTCAACATCTACCACCACGACAAGGTCTTTGAAGTATTGCCGAATGCTTCTCCCATCGATCCCGCCGTAAATATCAATCTGGACCTTATCGCGGCGTCGGTAGTTGCTTCTGACAAGAACGAGTTGGTGGTGACCGCCAACATCTCGGCGTGAATGGAGAATGCCATGAGTGCTCTCGACAGTCGGTTCTTGCGTCTGGGTAATTGCTACGCTCGCAAATTCGGGAAGCCCGGCTCCGTGCGATACGTGCTTACAGCTGCGGCAGGCCACTGCACGCCCACCAGCGACGGAGCCTACACCATCACGGTGGGCCCCGGAGCCTCGAAGAAGGAGACCAGCCGGCAACACAATGTGCTGGTGCGCCTGAGAGACTCAGTGCTTGTCGCCGAGCCCCCTTCCCTGCAGATTGAGGCCGGCGACATGATTCTGTGGCACACACCGGATGCCGCTGCACAGGGATTCGCTGTCGTCGGTGAAGGTGATGCCGGAAACTTCAACAGCGGCGCTTTGACCGACGAATCGATCTACACCCATGCATTTGGCCTGCCTGGTCTCTACGAATGGGTAGACGCTCACGGGGGCAAAGCCCGTGGACAGATCCGCGTGAAGACCATGGAAGCAAAAGAACTTGGCGATTGTAAGAAGTGGCTCGCCACCCTGGGTAAGGGCTCGTTGATCACCATAAACGGTGACAAGGTCGAACCGAAGCAAATCGAGATTCTCACCGGCCAGACGGTGTTCTGGGCGGTGCAAAAAGCGCCGGGCATTAGCATCACGGACGCCAAGCTCCTGCTCCATAAAACCTCCGGGAAGCCAGAAGCCCCGACTAAAAAGGGGAAGCGGCGATAGCAGTTAGCCCTCCTCCCGTCCTTCTCCGCGCAAGCGAGAGGACAATTCCGTTCTAGCAAGTACTGCGAGAGTTGTACCCGTAAACGCCAGTGGAGTGGACCGGAACCGCGTGGGTAGGGCCTGCCTCACTACATAAATTCTGTTGTCCTCAAATACGTCAAGGCTGAATGATCTTAACGATCCGACTCGCGCGCGAGATACAGGATATCCTGCACGGTTCTCGCGCATGTTTGAAAATGTAATCAGCGTTGCCTCTCACGATGCCACGGGAAAACTCAGCATATTCTCAAACTTTGGTAACGATTCGGTCGATGTGGCTGCCCCAGGAGAGGAAATTCCATCCTTAGTAACAGCGTCTGCTGAACTAGGGATTTGTTCGGAGGCCGCGGGCGCTCATCGCGGCAATAGGTTCATATCGTCTAAATTCTTCACCCTGATCCGCGGGACCAAGTTGAAGTTTGCTTTGAGGAGCGTGGAGTGGGCGATTCCCGCCACCACTCACCTGACGGCCATCCGAAAACTATTGCGGGTAACAAATCCAGTTCGAGGTGGCGTTAACCTGGCAGATCCATGTGGCTCTTTACTGCAGGAAGGATCGCCGTGAAGGCCTTCTCAGCTGGTATTGGCACACCCGTCTTGAATTTGTACGTGGCGTCGTCAAAAACAGGCGTCAACATGAGCACACCATCGGCGTGATCTCCAACGAAAACGAGCTTCAGGCCAGGTACTTCGACCACGAAGTAAGCTGCCGACGCCAGCTTGGTCGTTTCGATTCTATTGGCGCGCACCTTTGACAGTAGAACCATCTTGTTTGGACTACCGAAAGAGGTCACTGCCCTTCCTTTGGGCGTCGATGCCACGGTCAACGAGGATCGGACTTGGTCTTTTGCGACCACAGGGAAGAGGAAATCTTTGCGTTCAGGCAACAGTTGATCTGCATTCTGTCCCTGTTTGTATTCACTGAGTTCGTCGAGTAGAACCATGAAAACCTCGAACGGGTCCCCGATCATTGCTGTCTCGAGCTCTTCGATGGATTCGAAGCCCATCTCCCGATAGTTTTTTTGTTGTTTGACGAGTTGACGGAAAACCACCAGTCCAGCGGATGCGGTCGGCTTTAGTTCGTTTACTTCAACCGAAACCTGCTGGGAGAACATGGTTGCCGCCGGCAACCCTAGCGTGAACGCTACAACTAACATGATAGGGGTTCGCATGGCTATTTCCCTCCCGTATAGGTGATGTCGTAGAAATCGTCCCAGCGACGGAAAGCGGCCAGCACGATCTACATAGCCGACATAAGTAATGATCCTCTCGCCCCCACACACGGCCCCAGGGATCGAGGATATCAACGTAGTTGGTACCTGCGACCGTGACGTAGCCCTTCACAACCATTATGTGACCGCCATGACCCACCCAAGGCCAAGAGAAGGCAGATGGTTTCCTCTTGCAGAAAGGTTCGTTTGAAAGCTGAGCTTTCAGAACCTCCCAACTGAATGCGGTATTGCTAGTTCGCTTGAAGGTGAAGCCGTACTTATCAAACTCCGACCAGCCAGGGCATGGACAACCAATGCAATTGCCGGCGGCGGCGTATTGCGGCGTTTCGGTCGATGATGGGCATAGATCTAAGCTGCAGCAATCTGTACAACCGAAGCGGTTATTAGCCTCGGTGCACCGCGAAACATTGTGAGAAAGGTAGTCCATGACCATTTGACTGCTTGCCGCCCAGCACCAATTGCTGGTCTCTTGTGGGTGCCGCTGGACAGCCAGGGAGCCAATGAGCGCAGGCTTGCAACAGGATGAAAAAACGACTGCCAATGGAATGACACAAACGAGGTATCGGATAGATCGCGACATGAGCCCTCCATTTATTTTATTGTGGAGTTATTAGCCGGATTTCCCCTTTTTGCAAGAGACATACATTTATCAACTTTTATATACAGGCCATTATATATTAGTTGTTAGTTAAATAATTCGATGGGTGGGTAATGAAAGGCGACGCTGCTGTTATCCATTATTTGCAGCCCTCGGCTGCCGTTGCGCCCAGGTGACGGATTAAGAGCATCAACTCAGAGGAGCGGAAAAAGCAAGTGGTCGCGACGCGTCTGCAGAAGGGTGGCCCAACTCTTTGCGACGGCCAGGTCGGCTTGCGTGTGCAAGGAGTACGGACAGGAGGTCATCATCAAGAACGAGCCGTTCGCGACCGTCCCCGCAGCAGCTTGCTAGAACGAGTGGACTGTAAGTGGACCTCGGCGCTTCACGCAGTACCTTGGAGCGTCTTTTTCTTTTGGAACCCAATGATTACTCTGAGGATGTTTTGGTAGGGGCGGTGGGGATGGAAAATACGGAGGACGGTATTTTCAGGGACTAACGAGGAAACATGAGGAACGCTAAGATACTGAAAAAGCACGCAAAGGCACGCACAGGAATTCTTATTGCACCCTTAAAGCGCCCTCGAAATCTAAAGAAATCGGCGAAAACTCACAAGTAATGATTCGGCACGGATGGCCCGCCGATCCTTTGACTTGAACCCAAATTCAGAGACTTCACAACAGCGTGTCGCATTCCAGTTCAATTCTCAGCGTTCAAAATTTCCTGCATCACGGTTCCGGAGTTCTCTGCGCGCTCCTGTTCTTTCTTCTGAGCAAAAGCTGCTCCGGCAAGGACTGCAACGAACGCCAACACACAACGACATTTTCTTCATACAATTTCCCTGTGAATCCACGGCAGTGCCCTACGATGCGAGCGCTTCTCAGTCACCATCAGGGCAGTTTGAGCCGATCGCCTTCTTTGACTACCGCCTTTTGATGTTGCCCACGGTAGGTATATTCGACCTTCAGAGTCTTGTCAGCCCCCTTATTAGGGTCGCCTCCCATGTTGTCGTTGGTGACTTTTACATCCAAAGTGTTGTTTTGAATCATTTTTTGGAGGCGCCGGGTTACATCTTTGCCTTGCCCTTCTTTGCCATAGACCGCTTTGTTGATTTCGAGCTTGCCCACCTGTGCTTGGACAAGACTGGGCACAACGGCCGTTGCAAACAACACAAGCGCAAGGACTGCAAATATTGATCGAGCAATTCGCATTTTCCAATTCCTTTCAAAGCGAAACTAGAGTTCGTCCGGAGCATAGAATCAGAACAAGACAAGAGGTATTCGGAAAACTACTCAATGGGCCTAGGGAGAACTACGCTGTTAGTGAGCGATAGACGCAAATCAAGGGATCGATCTTTGCGTCGTGTACGCAAATTGATTTTGGCACCTACAGCGAACTCGCGGAAAACCCCGTAGACTGCACTGCGGGCCTTTCAGAGTTTCGGCGGTTCGCGACCTGGGCTGAAACATTCTGCCCAGCGGTTTTTATTTCTTGAGATACGTGATCTTCGTTGTGCCGATCGTTCCGTTGAAGGCGAACGGCGCCTGATCGTAGTAGTCGAGCGACACAGGCGAGTCCAGATCTTCGCCAATATCGAAGGTTGCATTGGACGTGAAATGGAGTGACATGGCAGCCGGCACCTGGCCTTGCCCCACAACTGCACCATTCACCTTGAGGGTGACGTTCATCGGGCCGCCGATCTTGCCGGCCAATTTCGATTCGACCTCGATCTTTACCTTGCCTGTCGGCAGCTTCTCCTTGGACATGATCTTCGTGCGTTGAACTTCGAATAGGTTGAACTCGTACTTGAGGAATCCGTCCTTCACGTAGCACGTAACACCTCCGGAAAAACCGGCCAGCGCATACAGCACGCCGTTTGCATTCGCCGGTACGTCCACATCCATGACCACGAGGCTGTCGAACTTTCCGAGCTTGGGAGCAGCGGATTCGGGCATTCGGGTCATCGGACCATCGAAAGTCCATTCGGTGAGAGACGAGGCGGGAGCGTCTTCTGGATGGAACATTGCTGTGGACCACATGCCGCCACCGATAGGAAGGTTTTTGTTCTCTGCGGATTCGACCAGAAACAGGGCTTTTAGCTCCTCGAGTTTCTGTGGATTGGAAGCGGCAAGGTCGTTCGCCTGGCTCCAGTCCTTATCGATGTTGTAGAGTTCCCACTTGTCCGTCAGAGGTGACCATTCCTTGATGCCTTTCGGCATGCCGCCTACCCATGGATCACGCGGGCCCGGGGCGCTTGCGAACCAGCCGTCATGGTAGATCCCGCGGCTGGCCATGATGTCGAAGAACTGCGTCTTCCTCGTCCCGGGTACCTTAGGATCGGTAAAGGCGTAGACCATACTGACGCCGGCAATTGGATCCTGCTCGAATCCGTTCACGACGCGGGGTGGGGTGATCTTGGTCACTTCGTAAATCGTCGGCACGATGTCGATCACATGGTGGAACTGCGGCCTGGGCGTCGGATCTGCCTTGATATGATTCGGCCACGCAACGGCCATTGGTTGACGCGTGCCGCCGAAGTAGGCTGCCATGAGTTTTGTACCCTTGTAGGGGGTGCTGCCCGCCCAGCCCCATCCGGCGTGGTACATGTTGTCGGTCTTGGGACCACCGAGGACGTCAAGTCCACCGAGTTCGTTCAGAGCTTCAATGTGTTGCGAGATCGTAGTCGGAATTCCATTCTGCGCCAACTGCTCGCTGATGGTGCCGTTCAAGCCCTCGGATGAGGAGCCGTTGTCGCCCCAGATGTAGAAGATCAGCGTATTGTTCAGCTTTCCTTCTTTTTCGATCTCGTCGATGACCTTACCGGCGTTGTAATCGGCGTGCTCGGCAAACCCCGCGAAGATTTCCATGAGCCGGCGCTGGAACGGTTTCTCGGCCTCGGGGATGGAATCCCAGGAAGCCATCGTGGCAGCTCGTGGCGTGAGTTGGGCGTCCTGGGGAATCCAGCCCAAGGCTTTTGCACGTGCAAAAGTACGCTCGCGATACTTGTCCCAGCCATCGTCAAACTTTCCTTTGTACTTGTCAGCCCACTCCTTAAAAATCTGGTGCGGACCGTGGGCGGCACCCGGCGCCCAGTACATGAAGAACGGCTTGTCTGGTGCGTAGGCGTTCTGCTCGCGAAGCCATCTGATGGCGTCCTGCGCAATGTCTTCGGTGAGATGGTAGCCCTTTGGTTTCTCCTCCGTGACCTGAGTGGTGTTGCGCGTTAGGGTGGGCTCGTACTGCGAGGCCTCGCCCGCAAGGAATCCGTAGAAGTACTCGAAGCCATACCCGGTCGGCCAATAGTCGAACGGCCCCTTTGAGGTGATCTGATCTTCGGGAGTGTTGTGCCACTTGCCCCAAGCCCCGGTGTTGTAGCCGTAGTCTTTCAGAACTTCCGCGACGGTCGCCGAGGACTTCGGGATGATTCCGCTGAATCCGTCAAAGTCGTTGGAGATCGCCGAGATCTGTCCATTCCCGACAAAGGTGTGATTGCGGCCGGTCAGCAGTGAAGCTCGCGTCGGCGAACACATGGCGGTGGAGTGGAAGCGACTGAAGGAGATGCCCATCTTCGCCACGCGATCGAGCGTGGGCGTGTTGATCTCGCCGCCGTACGTCGACGGCGTTCCCGGCCCCAAGTCGTCCATCAGAATGATCAGGATATTCGGAGCGCCCTCGGCGAGGTGCTTTGCCTCGACGCGTTTCTTGTAGGTGGAATCCTGCATCGTCAGCCCCGCAGTGGAGGCAGACGGCGTTGGCGGGAATGGTAGAACTTCCTGCGCCACGATCACAGGCGCGAACACCGCTCCCAACGCGAGATTGACGACGGCCAACAAGAGTATTCCGTTTCATTTTCATTTCTCATGACTCCTTACGAGTACCGGTTTCAGTTCTCTTCGATCACGGTTGTACCCGCCAGGTCCGCATCCCACGATGATCCGCAACCAACTCGGCTTCACCGCAATTCGACAATCACGCTCTCGATTTTTCCGTTGAAGGCAAACGGGCTCCGATCGAAATAGTCCAACGAGACCGCCGAGCCGAGATCGACGCCAACATCGAAAGTTTCGCTGGCAGTAAACGCAGCGGGCACGGTGCGTTTAACCGTGGTGCGTGCGACTTCTGTCCCATCGACAGTAATTACGACCTCTGCAGGTGCGCCAGGCTTTGCGATTTTAGTGTCCACTTCGATCTTGTGTTTCCCGGGCGAAAGCTTTTCCGGCGAACGGGCGAAGTAGCGCTCGATGACCATCATGTTGTACTCGTAGACAAGCTTGCCCTGGTCCATGTATAAGGTCAGCCCTCCGCCTGCTCCTCCAAGTGCATAGAGAACGCCCGTAGCGTTCTCGCTAAGGTCAGCTGTCACGGTGACGTGGTTGCTTTCGCGACCGAGACCGGGCGCGGTGAACTCCGGCATACGGGTCGACGTCGAGTCAAAATGCCAACTGGTATAAGGAGTTTTGATCCGATCTTCGGGGTGCAGCCGCAACCAGATTCCCGCGCCAATCGGGAAAACCTGATTCTCTTTGGCTTCTTTCAGAAAGAGTGCTTCGAGGTCGGCCAGACGCTTTGGCTCCTTTTTGGCAAGATCGTCCGCTTGCGAGAAATCGGTCTGGAGATTGTAAAGTTCCCAAACATCCTTGCTTGAATCCCAAGTAGCGAGTCCCGGACTTACCGTGAGCCAAGGTATGAGAGGGCCGAACGTGCAGGCATACCAACCGTCGTGATAGATACCGCGACTGCCATTGTTGTCAAAATACTGGGTATGCTTCTGCCCGGGCGCTTTGGCGTTGTCGAAGGTGTAGACCATGCTGACGCCGTCGAGAGGATCTTGCGTAAAACCGTCGACTACCTTTGGTGGCTTGATGCCTAAGGATTTGATAGATAGTCGGCGCAATGTCGTTGACGTGGTGAAATTGGGACCGAGGAGTTTTGTCCGGCTTGATGTGCGACGGCCAGGAAATGGCCATGGGATTGTCCGTGCCGCCGAAATGCGAAGCGACTAGTTTCGTGTATTTGAACGGCGTATCGCCCGCCCACGCCCAGCCAGCGTGGTACATACTGTCCGTTTTTGGTCCTCCGAGTGCGTCCAACCCGCCAATTTTGTCGAGAGCTTCGAGCTGTTGCTCAATTGTGTTGGAAATCTGGTTCTGTGCAAGCAACTCGCTGATCGTGCCGCTCTGACCTTCGGCGCTGGAGCCGTTGTCACCCCAGATATAGAAAACGATAGTGTTGTCGCGGATGCCGAGTTCATCGAGACCGTCGATTAATCTGCCTGCTTGCGCATCCGCGTGTTCAACGAAACCAGCGAAGACTTCCATCAGCCTTTCCTGGAACGGGCGTTGTGATTCGGGGATGCTGTCCCAAGAGGCCATGGTTTCCGCGCGTGGCGTGAGCTTGGCGTCAGCCGGAATCCATCCCATCTCTTTTTGTCGCTTGAAGGTTTTCTCGCGCAATGAGTCCCAGCCATCGTTGAATTGGCCTTTATATTTGTCTGCCCACTCTTTGAAAATCTGGTGGGGGCCGTGACCAGCTCCGGGCGCCCAGTAAATAAAGAATGGTTTATCGGGGGCGTACGCCCGATGTCGTTTCATCCACACCAAAGCTTGGTCAGCGATATCTTCGGTCAAGTGATACTTCTCGTTGTGCGGCGGTTCGATGGCATTGAAGTTCTCGAAGAGCCTGGGTTCCCATTGAGAAGTCTCACCAGCGAGGAAACCGTAGAAATAGTCAAAGCCAATACCTTCCCCGGTGGGCCAGAGAGTGAACGGCCCCATTGCTGTAGTTTGTGTCGCAGGCGTGTTGTGCCACTTGCCGAAAGCGGCCGTGTCGTAACCGTAGTATCCGAGCACCTTTGCGAGTGTGGCCGACGATCTGGGGATTACACCCGTGTAACCGTCAAAGTCGACAGCCCGTTCCGCGATTGTTCCGGACCCCACGCGCTGATGATTGCGTCCGGTGAGTAGAGCGGCGCGCGTCGGGGAGCAGATGGCCGTGGTGTGAAAAGCATTGTAGCTGATGCCATTATTTGCGATGCGATCGAGAGTGGGCGTGTGAATCGGCCCACCGTATGTCTCGGCAAGACCGAATCCCACGTCGTCCAGCAGGATGATGAGGATGTTGGGCGCGTCCTTGGGCAAGTGTTGCGGTTCCTGGCGCCACGTCATTTTCGATTGCCCCAGCGTCTCGCCGGCAAGGCTCGCTGTGGGTACCGGCGGGAAAGGCAAAACGGAGCCGTCCGTGGGAGTGGCAGCAGAACTTTTCTTCTCTTGGCTATGCGCACTGGGAACGAGGAATGAGGCAAGCAAGAAACAAGTCGAGAAATTGCGGAAATAATTCATATTGGCTCTCATTTCTTCGAATTCTTCTTGGCACTCGGGCAGTTCGCCTTATATACATTCTGGGATGCGCACGATTTCAACCATCCGTAAAACCAGCAAGACGGACGTAGGAAAACTACGGTACTCACAGAGTCGAGATACCTCGAACTATGGCGTGTTTGGCTTACTTGATTCCGAAAATACTGACGGTTGGTTTATTTCCCCAGCTGGCCTTTTCGTACCACATTTCGACTTTGTCGATTTTGCGGCGCGCGCCTTGCAAATCAATCTGCCGGCTTGAGCCGCCTGATTCGATCACGCTGCGGACATTCAGTTCGTCCTTCTGCCATTTCCATAGCGGACCACGATGTGGTCGAAATGAACGGACGCGTTTTGTAGGCGAATCTGCAGCGCACGGAATGTATCATTGCTGCTGACGTGTACAGTGTCGTGGTCATTGTGACCATCCACATGCGATTCACCAAGGCGTACCCATTTCCCGGGCTGCGCGTTGGCTGTAACTGCTATTCCGACCACCAGAAGAAAAGCCAGAGCCCAAATCCATCCTTTTTTGTACATGTAATCTCCTCCGTTCATTGAAGACTAGTTCTTGTTCTTATTGCTGAAACAACAGCTACATCCGCGATTGGAATGACTCCCGAGTTTTCGCTAGCCCTCTGAATTGCCGAAATCTTAGCTTTGGTGCTGGCAAGGAGCTATTAGGAATGTTACCGACTGAGCAGCTGGCTTGTATCATGCTCACTTGCTAGGCGCCAAAATCGTAAATCCGAAGCGCAGCGACCAGTGCGGTGCTCCGGTGAAATTCCGCATGTTGTACTCAGGGTTGACCAGAAACCGGACTGGCTGTCCACCGAGTTTTCTCACCATGGCGACCTGTGCCCCAATGGGCATATAGACGAATTGCGGCCGGGTCCAGTCGAGGCTCCATTGAGCGTCACCTGAAGCAATTGTCCAGCCCTTGCCCAAGTTGTAAGCGATGATCGGCTGGAAGCTTGAAAAGCGCGTGTTGCTGCCGAAGAGGTTCTGATTGAACAAGCCGAGGTTCCACTTCCCTTTCACAGCGACGAATCCGATAGCGGGTCCGACGAGCGCTGTGTCTTTGCCCGGTCCTTGGTTGGGAACAAACTGCACTAGCGGGCCAAACCCCCACCTACCCCATTTTGCGTTGAACACCAAGAGATCGAAGATGGACACGTTGTTGAGTCCTCGCCCAACCGGTCCGTTGATGTTGTAGTTCACGGTGGCGCGAAGCAGGTTTGCTTGCTTCCAAGCATTGAACGGAATTACTGGCTGAAACACAAAATCGTTGCCAGAACTTGGCACGCCATAAAAGCTGGGGTAGTACTCTTCCTTGAGATTGAAGGCCATCAGCGGCGCGGTAGGGTCGGCGGCTTGTTGAGCGAGATCAGGGCCGGTGGAGGCAGACGCAGGATTGGATGGTGCGCTCTGCGCGAAGCATGGAAGTGAAATAAACAAAAAAAACGAGAAGTGGAATAAATATCTCAAAGTTTTTCAAAGCTCCCAACGAGAGAAAATAGGAAATCGCAGATCTGAAACAGACGATTACCGGAACTTGGCCAGCGTCAGATTGAGTGCTAGGTTGTTGCCCTGGAAGTTGCTGGAGTTATTGAATTCCCAGGCGTAGCGTGCACCGATGAATCCAGCCACCTTCCCCTTGACGAAGAACGGGAAGCTGACTTCGGGTCCGAGGGCATACGCCCGATTCAAGGAGTTTGGCAGCAACGACGGTAAGTCCGTTCCACCGTCGTGCGTGATTTTGTACTGCAGAGAATAAACAAGCCCTGCGCTTGCGGCACCCTTGAGGAAAGACCGTCCGACTCCTCCTTTTATGGTCAAGAAATCACCGACCAGTAAGTCGCTGTTTTGCTTCACCTGGTGAATCTCGAGAGTCCCGTTCCCGGAAACGCTCCACTTCTTGCCTGCATCCAGGTAGTAGGTAGTTCCGAACATCAGTTCATGTGTCCAGAATCCCAGCGAACGGATGCCATTCCCCGTTGGAGCATGGAATGCATAAGCCGCCAAATAGTCGAGTCGTTTGGTATGCCAGCCCAGATTGATCGGCTGGATGTAAATGTCACCAAAGCCTATGGAGTTACTTCTCGAAATGGGAACGAGCGTAGATGTCAGTGCCTGGTTCGAGAAAATAATGCCAACTTTGAATCCATAGTATCCGCCAAGCAACTTCCACTTCGTAGTCGCAGCGATTACGGGAAAGGGTAAGGTCAAGGAAGTGTTAACTCGTCCAGGAAGAACCCCACCATTGGGACCTCGAACGCTGCTGTACTCAGCGTCGTAGTAAACGAAGCTGAAATAGTAACCTGGGCCGGGCTGTGTGCCGGACTTGAGACCCATATCGCTACGCAATACCGCACCAAGCTCCTGCGCTCTGGTGGGATAGCAAGCAAGCAGCAAAAGACATCCGATTGTCAAAGCGGCGTAAATCGCTCGATACGCCAAGTTCCGACCGCTCATTCTGATTCCCTTCTTCATCGCAAAGAATTGCGTATTGGTACTGTCACGGAATCCAGCAGTTTGAACAATCCGCAAATCTCCCGCAAATGGTGGGTGGGAAAACTACTTAGACGATAAGGGCGGCAGCGCGAACAGTGCTTCGCAGACAAGAATTAGAGGCGAGTACTGCCCCGCAGAATTGGATTTGAGAAACGAGATATGTCCCTGCGGAATTACCTTTTAGGAGTCTGGAGACCAAAAATTTTCGATAGGCAATTACGTTCAAGGGAAGTATATTAAAGTCATCCGAACGGCGCGATATTTAAGTCTACTGTTCCGCCACCGCCCCAGTTAGCCGGGAAACCTCGCCATTCAGTCACAGGCCTCCTCTTGTGGGAGCCACTATGCGACCTTCGGTCTTAATTGCAGACGACCATCAGATGTTTGCGGAGGCTCTGCGCTCTTTGCTGAGCCCAGCTTACGACGTAGTAGGCATTGCTGCGAATGGGCGGGAAATGACTGACATGGCGATGCAACATAAGCCGGACCTAGTCGTGACCGATATTTCAATGCCCTTGCTGAACGGTTTGGATGCGATAACCACCCTTACTAAACTGGGCCTGCGCAGCAAGTTCATAATTGTGACCATGAACGCGGATGTAAGTGTGGCTATCGAAGCGTTCCGCTCCGGGGCGTCTGCGCTCGTAATGAAGACCGCCAACAGCGAAGAATTAAAGGAAGCGGTCCAGATTGTCCACCGAGGCGGATGCTATCTGAGCCCTAAGTTCTCCTGTGACCTAGTCACGGTTTTGGCAGAGGCTGCGCGCCGGCCCGCGTCCGACCGAACTTCTCGGATCACGCCGCGTCAGCGTGAAGTGCTGCAACTATTTGCTGAGGGCAAATCCATGAAGGAAATTGCAGCTGAACTTGGTCTTTCCACCCGTACGGCGGAATCGCACAAGTACCAGTTAATGAGTGTGCTTGGAATTCGAACGAATGCCGAACTCGTGCAATATGCCATCAAGATCGGCTTGATCGCAGTGAAGTCCATGAATTCGACCGCATAATCTTACGGACGGGTGTTACATACAGAGGAGCAAAAAAGCGTTGAACACTCAGGGTGCATCAACTCGCTCGGATTTGGTCTTACTCCAGTCATTCATCGACATGCTGCCAGACCCCTGCCTGGTGATCGATCGCTCCAGCACGATGATCGCAGTCAATTCAGAATGGCACAAACTTCCGTTGCAAAAACAAGTCTCCTCTAGTCGGACAGGCTACCCCATAGGAAATAGCTATTTTGCAGTTTGCCGATCGACATCCACTGAGGAAGGCTTGGAGGAACTGCGGCTGGGGATCGAATCGGTGTTGAATGGGAAGTCGGAGCAGTTCGAACGTGAATACATTTATGCAACTCAGGACGCTATCCACTGGTATCGCAAGATTGTCCGTCCGTGGCAGCAATTTGGGGCTCAGGCTGTGATCTTCCATCGCGATATCACGGCCGAGAAGTTAAACGCATCGCATCCTCAAACTTTGGATGAGGAGTTCCACGCACTCGCCGATTCCTCCCCAATGCTGATTTGGATGTCAGGCCAAGACAAGGGATGCACTTTCTTCAATCGCCAGTGGCTCGATTTCACAGGGATACGAGTCGAGGATCAGCTAGGACAAGGCTGGTTGCAGCTCGTGCACCCTGAAGATCGTGAACGCGTGCTCCGGGATTATCAGACCGCCTTCGAGGAGAAGAGAGAATTCGAGTTTGACTATCGATTATGGCAAAAAGAAGGTGGTTACCGCTGGATTCGTGACCGCGGACTGCCGCGTTTCGATGCACAAAAGCTGGTTATTGGTTACGTCGGATCCGCATTGGATTTGAGCGACCAGAAACATGCCATCGAGATAGCCGACCGAGCGACACGTTTTACTCACGTGGTGAGGGAAGTAGGTGAAATTGCAAATACTTCTACAACGATGCGAGAGGCGCTGCAGCGTTCCCTCGACGTAATTTGCGAACGGATGGGAATTACCGTAGGTCATGCCTTGTTGATTTACGATGACGAGCCGGGCAAGGCCAAACCCGCGCACATTCTGCACACCAAAGAACCGAAACGATTCGCGGCATTGATCAACGCTAGCTCGAGTATGAGTTGGTCAACCGACGAGGGTTCGCCTGGAGAGGTTCTGCGATCGGGCAGACCGGTGATTCACGATCCCATCAGCGACTTTATGGATACGAACAAATATCCACGAAGCGAGGTGGCAATGGAAGCTGGGTTGCGGGCGGCCGTTCACCTTCCTATTTTGGCGGAAAATAAAGTGGAAGCGATCCTCGAGTTCGCCCGCGAACAGCCGATGGTGTCCGAGCCGGAATTCATTGACACGCTGCAAGTGGCATGCGAACGGCTCTCTCGCTTTTTCGAACGGCGCCGCGCACAAACAGTATTTCTGAAACAGAAAGAAGAATTGCAGGCTTCTGCAGAGAAACTCTTCGAGGTTGCGGGGCAACTGGTCGATTCACAAGAAGAGGAGCGGCGCAGAATCGCAAGGGAAATTCACGACGACTTTACGCAGCGATTGGCATTGGTCAGCATGAAAATTACGAGTCTCGCGGGACACAGTCGAGCTTCTGCAATGACTGGATTGGATTCGGACCTAGAGGAGGTCCGAAAATCGATTGCTGCCGTGGCGGACGACCTTCGAGATCTATCGCATCAGTTGCATCCTGCGGCACTGGAAATACTGGGCCTTGTACGCGCACTCCGCGCCCGCTGTGAGGAGTTCCAACGTGCGCGCGGGGTCGAGACTACCTTCGAGGCTACGGCGTCAGACGAAGATGTGTCACCGCAGACGGCGCTCTGCTTGTATCGGGTGCTACAGGAAGTTTTAATGAACATTGTCAAGCACGCTAGCAAAGCAAAGGCCCGCGTCACACTGGCCCGGAAGGCCGACCAGTTCGAGATGAGGATTTGCGATGATGGCCCTGGCTTTCTTGCTCAAGAGACAGGCCATAAAGGCATTGGCATAAGAAATATAGAAGAGCGAGTGAAACTTCTAGGGGGAAAGGTGATTGTAAACAGCAACCCTGGGAGCGGCACCGAAATTGAAGTACGAGTGCCGGCGAGGGTGAGAATTCAACACGCGCAGTCGGGCGATTGATTGCTCCCAACCAACTTGGGAGCGACCTCCTCAACTCTGTCCGATGACTAATCCGAAGTTTCATATCCAACTGGAAGGCGCATGTGCGTTCTCGTGATGGCTTTCGAATTCGAGAAAGCGTTCACAGAAGAGCGCTTGACCGGAAGAGTGGGTGGCTGAGACATCGGCATGTCAAGTTCGCTGGAATTGACAGCTCGAATTTCCGTTTTTGCGTTTGTGGTGACGACCATGTTCAGCATGGGACTCAGCCTGACGTTGCCGCAGATTTTTGAACCGTTTAAATCGACCCGGCTCGTCGTTTCGACTTTGGTTGCTAATTTCGTGCTAGTCCCATCGTTAGCGTACCTGCTTACGAAAGTCGTCCCCATGGATACTTCACCGGCGATTGGGCTGCTATTACTTGGGACCTGCAGCGGTGCTCCGCTGTTGCCGAAGCTTGTGGAGTTTGCCAGGGGAAATCTGGCACTAGGCGTTGGACTAACGGCATTGCTGATGGCTGCGACAGTTGTTTATGTACCCGTCGTTTTGCCGATGCTGCTGCCTGGGATACACGTGCATCCGGGCTCGATTGCAAAACCACTTTTCACAGCAATGCTCCCTCCGCTTGCTGGGGGCTTATGTTTGCGAGCCTATCGACAGGAACTTGCTGTGCGACTCCAACTCTTTTTTCGTCGAGCGTCTAATGCTGCGTTACTGGTTGTAATCATCGTGGCACTAATTGGCAAGTGGTCCAGCGTGGCGAGGACCGGAAATCTAACGGTTGTCATGACCGGCACGCTACTAGCCGAAGTTCGTCATTGAGCATCCCATTTTGAATTTTTTCGTGGGCAGTTCGTTAGGAAGTCTTTACCCTTCAATAAGGCGCACGCGAAAATTGCGTGTAGTGAAAACCTACCCCCTTGTTTGCCTACTGCAGGCGTGACAGATTGCTTGCATGTTCCTGCGAAAGATTCGCATCCATAAAGATGGCAAGGAACACGGATACTGGTCGCTGGTGGAGACCATTCGAACGGAGGATGGTCCGCGACAGCGCACGCTCTGTTATCTCGGTGAGCTGAACGATTCGGCCTATGCGCGTTGGCAGAAGACCGTGGAGGTCTTCAACGAGCACGGGGAGAGCACTCAGCTGAAGCTGTTTCCCTCTGAAGCACAAGCGCCGGATGATCCGAACGTAGCCCGGGTGCTGTTGAAGAAGGTTCGCGTCGAGCGCACCCGCCGATTCGGCGATTGTTATCTTGGGCTGGAGTTGTGGAAGCGGTTGGGGCTCGCGGAGTTCTTTGCGCAGCATCTCGATGTGGACGGTGCCGAGGTAGCCTGGTCGCGTGTAGCCGCAGTGTTAGCGATCAATCGGCTCTGCGATCCGGGCAGTGAGTTGGCCGTGGAACAACACTGGTATCCTTCCACGGCATTGGACGATCTGTTGCACATCGCAAAAGGCAAGATCAACGACACGCGGCTGTATCGCTGCCTGGATCGTCTGCTGCCGCTGAAGAGCAAGATCGAACAGCATCTGAAGCAACGCTTCGGCGAGTTATTCCAGGCGGAGTTCGACGTGTTGCTTTATGACTTGACCAGCACGTATGTGGAAGGAGCCGCGGAAGAGAACCCCATGATGCGGCGGGGCTATTCGCGGGATCATCGCCCGGACTGCGAGCAACTGGTTTTGGCGCTGATCGTCAACCAGGACGGTTTTCCGTTCAGCTACGAACTATTCGATGGGAACCGCGCCGATGTTTCCACCGTGGAAACGATTCTGCGCACGGTGGAGCGTAAACATGGGAAAGCACGCCGCGTATGGATCTTCGACCGCGGAGTGGTGAGTGAAGAGAACCTGGTGGCCATCCGCAAGCGTGGGGGACAGTATTTGGTGGGTACTGCGCGCAGCAAACTGAAGCAGTTCGAACAGGAACTGCTCAAGGATGATTTCGAAAAGATCCGACCGGAAGTGGAGGTCAAGCAGATCACCATTCCCGGCGGCGAAGAGACCTACATCCTGTGCCGCACGGCGGGACGGAAGGAAAAAGAGAAGGCTATCCGGAGTCGCTTTGTAGCGAAGATCGAAAAGGCGCTGGCGGGACTTGAGAAACGTATCGTGGAAGGCAAGCTCAAAGACCGCGACAAAATGCTTTTGCGCTTGGGCCGTATCCAAGCTTCGCATCCACAAGTGGCGGATCTCTATGAGATGGCCGTGAAGGATAGCAAAGAAGGACCACGCTTAATCTGGCGGCAGAAGCCGGAACAACGGCAATGGCTGGAAGCGCGAGAGGGAGCCTATCTGCTACGCACGAATCTGACCGTAAACGGTGCTGCAGATCTCTGGAAGAAATACATGCAGCTGACGGAAGTGGAAGCGGCCTTTCGCACCCTGAAGGGCGAGTTGGCCATCCGGCCGTTGTTCCACCAACTGGAAAAGCGCGTGAAGGCACACGTGCTGATAGCGTTTCTCGGTTATGCGCTGCAGGTGACGCTCAAGCATTTGCTGAAGCGGAGTGGCTCAGAGTACTCGCCGGGCGAAGCGCTGAAACGGCTGGGAGAGATCCGCAGTGTCGACATCGTATTGCCGACGGTCGAAGGACGAGAGATCTGGTTGCGACGTATCACAAAGCTTGATGGCCAGCAGCAGAACATTCTTCACCAACTTCAAGTGCAATGGCCGGAGCTGCTCGAGCCCACTCAGATCTTGAGATGTAGTGAAAACTCGGCCATAGCCTAAACTGATTTCAAAGGACTTAACCCCCTCTTGGACCTCTCAGTGACGAAGATGGGCTATTGGTCGTGTCATTCGCGTTTGGAATTGCTCTCGGCGGCCCAGATGAAGAGAGCAGGAGAGTCCTTGCGTTGGGAACTTCCGCGCGGAATATGTCCGCGGCGTTTCTGGTTGCGGTTGAAAACTTTCGCCAGTCCGATGTTCTCACCGTGCTGGCGGTCCTGGCTTTGCTCGCATTATTCTTTCAAATCCCGACTGCATTGGTATTGGGAAGACGCTCGAATCGACTAAACACGAACCGGGCAAACAATTCACTTTCGAGAATTCCCTGGGACTTGTAGCCAGCGCTAGTGCAGGGCTTCGAGTAGACTCTTGAGTATCTCCTTCAGAGGTATCGTGGCGGTGAGAGCAGGAATCATCGGAAAGGCCAATGCCATCAGTAAGGCGATCGCTGCGCTCTTCCCGAAGGGACAGATGGTCATATCGTCCACACTCTTGAAGCTGGCGGAAATATCAGCGAGGGAGCTGAACGTCAGCTGTGCCCAGTAGTCCTTCCACATGCTCATTGCGCTCTCCGATCCATTTTTTACGGAATTGCAGCGAGTGAAGATGCCGAAGTGATCCGTACTTCAAGTTCCCCTCTTTTTTCTCCTTGATGAGCTTGGGTGTGAACAGTAATAAGGGTAGTAGGAAGATCAGGAGGGCGATGACGGCGAGTAGGCCTGCAGGTAATCTAAACGACCCGAGAGTCGCGTTTCCAGCAAGCACTTGAAAACGCCAGGTAGCTCCAATGACCGCCGAAACTGCCAGCACCACTGGCACGAAGGCCTTCGGGACTTCGCCAAGGAACGCAAGCCCAGCGGCCAGATCACCGTCGGTGGCATCCAGCTGAAGATCGATTCGAGAAATATCCCAAAGGACGACGATCCAGATGATCCACTTCCACAAAGCAATCGCCACCAAACTCAGAAAAAGCACGTGTGCTACAAACATATAATAGTAGCCGGCGGCTGTAAGCGCATTCGTTCCAGTTTCGACTGCCCAAGAGGCAAAGCGCAGTTTGCCCGATTGCAACAAATAGCCAATTTCAACAAATACGGCTAGGATCGCGAGGATTTCAGGGAGCTTGGCGTCGCGCATGCGACACGCTTTTTCCATTATTTTTCGGAAGAGCGGTAAATCCTCAACAGGCACCAAATTCGAATCCAGGAAGTGTTGGGCCATTTCGCGAAAATGTGTCTCCATAACGATTTGGCCTAGCAAAAGGAGCGGAATTGCCACAAACACTCGAGCGTACACTCGGTAATCCGTGAGCAAAACCCAAAGATCGCCGCCAGGACTAAGTCCACTGCGCATTGTCGTCAGGATCAGGAGCGGCAGCCAGGCGATGGCAATGGCGAGCAGCAGTCTTCTCGAAAGATTCCATTGGTTCGGTCGTATCAGGTGCACTCTTTCTTGAATCCAATAAAATGTACCGCCTCGTATCAATGAGATTGGCGTTTCGGCAAGCGTTTGGTTCACGGTTCACCCCACTGGCACTTATCTTGGATTTCTTGGAGAAGCAAATTGTGAGACAAAACTACGTCCAGCTACCGCTTCGTGCAATGCAAAGATCAGGTCTCTATCCATAGAGTCTTTCAACACGTAGGCTAGCCCGCCGACCTCAACGCAAGCTTCTAGAATTGCGGGGTCGTGATGCCCAGTGAGGAACACGATCTTTGCCTTGCTGGCCCGCGTGTTTAGCTCCCTCGCGACTTCTACTCCGCTCATTCTCGGCATTGAGATGTCCATAACAACCAGGCTCGGTTGGAGTGCCAGAATTGACTGCAGTGCTGCTTGCCCGTCGCACGCTGTACCGACGATATCGAATGCGTCGCGTAACAACGCCGTGACAGCATCTAGCATGGGTCTAAGATCATCCACTACCACTACACGGCTTCGCGTCATCAGAGCTCATCCCTGAGCTGTTTGCCATTTCCTAGTGCCGTAAATAGGTTTCACAGCACGTCCACCCCAGAGAGTAATCTTTCACTTACAATTAACAGCCCCGGACCCTAAGGTCCGGGGCTTTGCTCTACAGGGTGGGTTGTAGCCAAATTCTTCTCCGCCCAAGAAAAACTCAGCGAAACCGCTCCTGTAAACTCACGAACACATCGCGCGAATGCTCGATAACTAGGCGATCATCCTGAAGCAGAACGCCTCGCCAAAGAACTGAGTGCTGCGACACGACGCACGATTTCTCCGAGATGGAGGGGTGGGCGATCCGCAAGAGTCGAGATGTTAGGGGGTGCTCGCTCGGGGTTGACTCTGCAACTTCGATCGCCCAGTTTGTGGTCGTGCTCGCATTGTCTGCAATCTACTTTCTTAGAAGACGAAAGGATATTCGGAGAATTACTGGGTAAGCCACCCGAAGAACTACCGTGGCGACCACAGGTTCAGCTGGCGGAGCCCGGCGACGATTATCTGCAGCCCGAGTGCAACTTGAATAATCCCCAACACTGTACCGAGAAGTTGCAGAGGCATGCCGGCATATTTCAAAACCGGCTTGGCAAACAGCATCGCAACCAGGTTTAGCAGCATCAGTCCCAGTAGAACCACGAAAATCTCGCTTCGGGTGACAAAGTCCGGTGTCAAGGTCATGAAAACGATCACCGCCGCCACACCGTAAGGCGTGACGATGGTCGGAAAGGCCAGCGGTGAAACAGCTAGTCTCAATGAGGGTTCGAACTCGTGGCGTAAAGGTCTGTCCTTGTCAAATTGCTGCATAACCGTCTGCAATGCGACTAGGAACAGAATGATCCCTGCAGCGATCGCCAAAACCGGGACAGCAATATGATATTTGCGCATGGATCGCTCTCCGATGAACGCGGCGAACACCAGCGCAGCACACGAAAACAAGAATGCACGGAGGGCCAAACGCTTCGCAAAGGCTGCTTCGCTTCCGCGTGTCATCTGAACAAACGGTCCCAGAATCTTGATTGGACCAAGCATCAGAAACAGAAACGTAAACATTTCCGTGAGCGTCACCGTGTGTGGCGCAACAGCGGAGGGAATCTCCAGACTTTGGCCGGCCAAGACGCTCACGGGGGAAAGGCAAACCCATAGGCAGCCTGCGAATGCGACCTTGATAGCGATTCGCCACCAGTTTATTGCACGAAACATGATGTCACCTGAAAAAAAGGGCCGCCCTTGACGCGGGGCGGCCCTGCTTACGGCCACGTCTTACCTTGGCGAATTTATGACGACGTAGGTGGTATTGCCACCTGCAAACTGTGGCTGGTACCAGGTACTGCCGCACTGTTGATAGGCAATGCCATTAACAATCACGGACGTGCAGGAAGGCGGGAGCGTGTTCACCATAGATCCGATCACCGCAGCCGTCACCATCGACGTTGCAGTCACCGCAGCAGCCGTTGCCACGGCGCCTCCAATCGACTGGTGATAACAGCAACCGTTATTGTAACCACCGCCGTAGTAGCCATTGCGATTGTTGTCTACATTGACGTTCACGTTTTTGTTCGAGTTCACATTAACGTTAGTATTTTTGTTCGAGTTGACGTTCGTGTTGGTATTGCGATTCACGTTTGTATTGTTGTTCGAGTTTCGATTGCTGCTCTTGTTGTTGCCCTTGTTCACGCTGGAAGTGGCGCTACCGCGGGAAGAGTGGTTGCCGCCACCGCCCGGCCCGGCATTTACAACTGATGTGTACGGCAATAATAGGACGGTAAGAGCAACGAGAGACCTTTGAAATGTTCGATTCATGGAGTTCTCCTTTTACTTTCCTGCGCCAGTTGCTGACGCGTTTGCACCGGCGAAGACGATCTTCTGCGCCTCGCTAGGTGGGTCAAATTGGAAGGCCGCTTCGTTAAAGGATGGTGCAAGGTTCCACTGAAGCACGGAACTATATTGAGGCCTCGCTTCGTCGGTTAAGGTCGACAGGACGAGCTTTCTCGCCAGCGGGAACTCTCCCTGTTGAATCCAGATCTGCCAGTTTAGCCCTGGTTGACGGAAAGCATATTGTTCGCAGGTTACGCCGCCAACTTCGGCCGGTCCAACATCGATCGCGCCGGTGATGTCAGCGACCTTTGACTGTGGTCCGCCCCAGAAAAAGAGGTCTTCAAGCGGTAGCTCAATACCATATTTGTCGTCGAGTGCCTCGGCAAGTTTTCCTACCGTCGGCGGCGCTGGGACCGTTGCATAGTAGCCAACTCGCTGGGCAAAAAGTGTAAAATCCTTGCCATCGTAGAAATAGAGCCGATGTTGCCGTGAACTCGTGACCTCAACTCGCAACCGGTCCGGCATGCGAGCAAGCAAGTCGACGTGCGTGTCAAACTGAATTAGTTGCCCGTCATCAAGCACATCGTCCTTCGTCGTCACCGCTTGAACTTGGAACGCCTTCAGTGTGCGCAGATAGCTGCCCATACTGTTGAGCGCAGCAATAGCATCCGGATTAACATCCGAGTCATTCGCTGCAGGTGCCACATTGTTCGCCCGCGTAGCAGATGCCGGGTTTTCCGCCGAGGCATGTTGTGTGGGGAGCTGCAAGCCAAGCAATACCGCAGCAGCAACCAAAAATGCTAAATAAGCCAATCGTCTTTTCATTTGTTTCTCCTTATCGTCGGGGCCTGGTCAAAGGGGTTCGTGCGGCGGTGGATTCCGCCAATTGTTCCTGCTCCAACCTCGGGATGGGCCGAAGATTAAGACGGCCCCAGACCGGAAGGCCCGGGGCCGTACTTTGCAGGATTCGTCGTGCCCGGACTTTCCCCCGCCCAGAGAAAAATCCGGATATTTCGGTCCCGCAAACTCAAGTAAAGCGCCTGACGACAAACTACAAGACCGTAACTCCTCAAACTGTTCCCGGTTGCTCGCGCTTTACTCAGCGTTCCGATGGGATGGAATATAGACGGCTCTGGGCCGGCATGGTATTCGGAAAACTACTAACGCCAACTCCGAAGAACTACTGTATCGTTAGGCGCGGATCAGAGGTGTTCCCTTCAATCCTTCCAGCTGCAGGAGCGAACTGCAACGAACTCGCACCCTCTGGCTTGCAGCCTTACGCCGTAGTCACATTATTCGTCCCGGCCAGAGGTATGGTTAATGGGACAAGGGATTCAAGGCGTGCTAAGGTAAGCGAACAAATCAGGACGCCGCCCAACTCCTGCAATGGGAGGTATCAGTGGCAAATACTTCGTTGCTGCAAACCGAACAAGCAGCCCGCCGAAAAGTCCTGCTGATTGAACCCTCGGCCGAGAGAGATTCTGGATTGGCCGAGCTATTCGACCCGTCGTTTTGGAAAATGAATTACGCCGACAAGAATGAAACGGCACTCGAATTGGCGAAAGCCAAAGTCATCGATCTGATTTTGACCAACGCGGCAACGACATGCTCCGAAGACATCGTGTTATTACAGAAGTTGCGGATCATGAGACCACACATGCGTGTCATCATCCTGACGAACGAAAGAGTTCCCGGAGACATTGTCAAGGCGATTCAGAATCATGCGTTCAGCTACTTTGCTATGCCGATCGCGAGAGACAACTTACGAGAGTTGATCGAGCAGTCTCTTACAGAGCCTCCCTGGGACGACGGGATAGAAATGATCCAAGGAAGCTCAGAATACGTGGTCCTTGCCGTCCGATGCGATTTGGGGACATTGGAACGATTAATACAATTTTTACGAGAGAGCTTGACCTTGCCCGTCGTGGAATCCGAAGAGGTGGCATTTGCATTTCGCGAAGTATTGCTGAACGCCATGGAACACGGAGGACAATTTGATTCGGAGAAATTTGTGGAGATCTGCTACCTGAAAGCGAAGCGTATGGTGATGTGCCGGGTAAAGGATCCAGGCGAAGGTTTTTCGATGCAGGAGGTACGCGACGCGGAGGCTGGGCAACCGCTGGCGAAGTATGCGGAGCAAATGCAGGGCCTGAAGAAGATGGAAATGCCGCCGAGAGGACTCGGCATCATGATGGCAAGACACTTTTTAGACGAATTGGTATTCAACGAAAAGGGGAATGAAGCATTTTTGATAAAGTATCTGCCCCAACAAAGCGGAGCAGGCGCCTGGCAACGCTAACAAGGGAGTCGCCGAGTGGGTGGATATATCTCGCTTCATTCGCTGAATGAGAATTTATTTGCGGTTGAGTAAGAAACCAGCGAGTACCGGAAATGCGAAATGGGCCGCTCAAATAAACGGGCGACCGCCCGAGACGGTCACCCATTGGGAATACCCCTTCGATCTCTGTTTATCAAAACCCTGCAGGACAAAGAGGGTTCCGATTGGGGAGGACTACTTTTATTTCTTAGGCTGACGCGGCTCGCGTGCTAAGGAAGTCCTTAGCCTTTGCGATCTCCGCATCCCATTTTGTAAGTTGCTCTGGCGTTAGGAATTTCTCAAGTTTGTCGCGGCCCGCGGTGCGATTCTGGGCGACGTAATGGGCGAGGTCTTCCTTCGACACGTTCGGATTGTGCTTCCTGTATTCCTGAAGCTTCTCGTATTTCTCAGTCAGAAATGTCTTCAGCCCCTCCTTCTGATGGTCTGAAAGGTTTAGTTCTGAGCCGAGTCGTTTTAGTTCAACTGCAATGTTGTTGAGTTCATCCGGAGTCATTTTTCTTCTCTTTCTTTCTGGGCAGGCTTGTTTCTTGCGTGGAATTGTTGGGCGGGCGAACAGTTAAACTACGAATGTTCGTGTGCATCCAAGAGGTTTTTCTCTGGACACTCCGTCACCGTAGTCGAGTGTACTGTCGGAGTCAAGGGATAATACGCTCAAATTATTTCGCGACAGACTCTTTTGACACCTAATTAAATGAGTCCGTCGGCATGGCGATTGAGATCGGGAATCGGTGAACAGAATGCATGTCGTAAAGATACTCTGTCAGCTTAAGGAACTCGCAGCCTACCTGAGAAGCGCCGTAAACGTACATTTGGAGTCCTGCTATCCTGAGTCCGACGATTCGACCGAATAGGAGTCTCTGGTCTGTAGCGACTCTCCATTACTGTTGAGAGGGCCGCAGAACTTCGGCTTGTTTCAACTGATCCAACGACCCGACGAATCCCATGGTAGGCAAAGAGGAAGATTACTGCGCCGATTACGGCTACCAGGAGACTGTAGAGGTTCAGGCCCGTCACGCCCGACGCCCCAAAGGTGCTGAAAAGCCATCCTCCGACTACCGCCCCAACTATTCCCAATACGATGTCGAGCAAAATTCCTTCTCCAGCCTTGTTCACTATCTTGCTGCCAATGAAACCAGCTACCAGACCCAACACAATCCAAGTTATGAATGACATCTTTCACTCTCCTTAAGTTATCGACTTTAGATTTCCACCTGGGTAAAACCCCGATTCATCCGCCTGTTCTTTGCAACCATCCCTAAGCATTGCCAAGTTCGCCATCGTCAGAACCACGCTTGCTGCAGCCAGGCGGAAACTCTTACGATTGCGGGCAGATTATTTTGAGCCTGGTCTCGCCTGCCCAAGTTCGTGACTCCCAGTTCTCGCCGGGCGTGACACATGGGATCTTGATCCAAATGACAAACAGAAAAATCGTTCATCACACTGATCGCACCGAAACGGCCTGACAAAGATTGAGGCCAGAATCCACTTTTCTAAAATGCCTTTACGTCTTGATTGGTGGATTTGATCACCATCTGCAAATTGGGCAGTTCATCGTCACAACCAGCCTACCGAAGCATCTCTGTATGGGCCCCGATCTCGAAAGCTCGACCAGGAAGTGCACCCTAATCGATGCTCGTCCTATCATCTGGAACTTACGTTCCCGATCGCCAGGAGGCCATTCGGAAAACTACTAGACTCACCACCCGAATAACTACGGTGGGACTACAATCGGCGGTCCTTGGCAATCGGTATCGAATAACGCTAGGTGCCTCTTCAGTGGCAAATATACAAACTGAAAGCTTTCCCTTCTCGCAGAATGCCGATCCCAGAAATTCTTGGCTAGGAAACCGCAATCAATTGTTCTAGTTGGTCTTCTTGCCACCCAGCCCGCCGATTGCTTTTGTTGGCGCCTTCACTGCGGCACCAGGAGCCTTGGCGACGTCTTTCACCGCTCCTGTGGCGACGTCTCCAACAACGCCTCCGACATTGGGAACAAATTTCGGGTCAGCCGTAGTACCCGTGATGGTAAATGGGACTCCGCCGCTACCGCTGCCCACAGCCGCCACCTTTGTCACGCCTCCAACCGCACCACCGCTCAGGTTTGCTAGCATTTTGAAATCAAGTGCTCCCGTCTGGCTTACGGTACCTGCTCCGGTAATTACGCCGATGGCGGGCACGTCAAGGTTGATGTTGTCAGCTTTGGTGCCTTCCGGTGCGACTCGCGCATTGAGGCTGAAATTCTTAATCTCTGTATCGGGCTTTGACACCGCCTTGCCGGCGAGGGTCGACATTGCACCCATTTTTTCTCCGAGGTTGAAGCCAGTTAGACTGCTGTCGGAGAGCTGCACTGGACCGGTGATGACGAGTTTGTCAACGGGACCTGTGACGTCGAGTTTTACCGACAGTGTGCCACCCTTCAGTTGTGATCCGGTAGGGAGAGCAATGCCCAGAGCCGGCAACATCGCCTCCAGTTCTTCGACGGGCATACCCGGCCCGTTCAACTTGAGATTGACGACTGGAGTCTCGCCATGAGCTTGAACTGTCCCTGTCAGATGCGCCTGCGCCTTGCCGATGGAAATGTCCCCTTGCGTCAATGTTGCCGATTCATTGTCGAGATCCACATCGACGGAATGCCTGATCACAACAGTTTTAGTAGCAGGCGATCCCTTGGTTGACATCTTCAGCTTGACGCCGGTGAACGCCCCGATGGCCTTAGCGTGGCGGCCGTTGGAACTAAGCTTGCCGTCGAAACTCGCTAGTCCATCAATGCCAGTGGCCGGATCGATGAAACCGTAGGTTCCGATGTGCATATTGTTCACCTTCACCGCAGTCTCGAAGGGCGTCTTGGCTGCATCCGAGGCGCTGATCGGTCCCGCTTTCCCGGTGATATTCGCGTCTCCTCCCCCGGGCAATTCTGCTGCGAGCGAAAACGGAAACTCTGATGTGGCAGAGAAGCTTGTCACCGTGATGTTGACCTTGTCGTAGACTCTGAATTTTCGTGAAGAATCCGTTCTTCCGACCGTCAGCTTACCGTCCGTTACGTTCAGCTTGGCCACCGAGAGATTCTCAGTGCTTGATTGGCCCGGCTTGGACTCCTCGGGCTTCTTGTTAGCAGCGCCGCCCAGACTGGAGAAGTTCCAGGTCCCCTTCGCGTCTTTGAGTAGGGTGATTTGTGGCTGTTCCAGCAACAGTTCAGTTACATGGAGTTGCTTGGAGAAGATCAGCGGCGTGAGCTCGATGCCAATCTTTAAACTATGTGCAGTGACAAAAGGTGCCTTACTGAAGGTGGGATCATCCGCGATTGCGATATCGTCCGCCTCAACCGCCCCTGATAGGATAGACAAACTTAGATTGCCGAGCTTCACCTGCCGTCCCAATGTGCTGCTCACCTCGGATTCAATTTTGGGGCGGAAACTGTTCACGTTAATCAGGAAAGGGATAGCGATCAGCACTACGACAAAGACCGCAATCACAATACCTACAATTTTCAACCAGTGTTTCTTCATAACCGTCTTCCTTTTCTCGGGACAGTTCGTCCCAACTCACTATGAACCCTGTCTACATGCTGGAACTAAGTCTGTGCCACCAACGCTCGCAGCAATCTGCGGGAGAGTAAGCTCAGCCTTTTGCGCGTAGTGATTTTGAGGGGCCGCTGCGCCTCTCCATGAGTTCTTTCCACGGGGCCTGAAGAAGAATCTCTCTGTCGCTCCACTTGCGAAGGCAAAAATGTACAGGGCCGCTGGAGCAAGGGGAGTGGAGTCGGCAGGGCCCGTATGCAGAGACGGGAAATCGATCACCCGAAGCCGGAGAAATAACCCAATTATGATTGCGGCGATCGCGCCAACTGCCACGCGAAGGAACATCCCAGCCGCCTCGTCCTGGAGGTCGGCACAGCTCAATTCAAGCTGCCTCAGCCGGATAGAGGCGCTCAACAGGGCGCCACACCCCCCAAGGCAACCGACAAGCAGAACCTGCAAGGAAGAGTTAGTAGAGATCTCTTTCATTTGAAAAATCATCAGGAGGGCAATTACCAGGATGGAAAAGAAAATGCTCATGGAAAGTACCAAACGCACGAGCTTCCATTTGCGTTCCGCGTGGAGCGTTCGTTGCAGACCGCAGTCGTAAACCGCCCTGGCGAGGACAGCTACTTCCTCCCGTATTGCCGCGCCGGCGTTTCCTTGCCTGACTTCCTGTTCCAGTTGTTGGAGTTTTTGGTTCGACCATACGTCCTGATTCGGTAAGTCGAGAACATCGAGGGAGGTTCGCAAGCCGAGCAAGGTGCCCAACAGGTCCTCCTGAGGCGCGGCGATAACATATTCTTCGAAGGCCAATTCGTATTGAGCCCATTGTTTCATGGGGCTGCTATCTTGAGAGATTGCATTCAAGTGACCCTCGATCTGTTGGATCACTTCTTGAGGAACTTTAGAAGACACACGGAGTAATTTGAGCTTGTCGCGCAGCAGCTGTGATTTGGAGATCAGTCGGAGTTGATCGAAATTCTGCCTGAACCTGTGAAAACCTAGAGTTGGGAGTGCCTTAACGATATCCATACCTGTTCCTTTCACGATCGCTTTGCGAGGCGTTTGCGAAACGTCCCCAAATGCCACTGGCCCTTTTCGGTCCTCGAGTCTTCGTTGGGCGTGAAACAGTCGAGAACAGGCATCTACAGATCACCGCATTCCTAGCGTGCCCGGCAGGGCAAATTGCTGGCCCGGTTCACCGGACTGTGTTTATTCAACGTATCCAGTAGATTGTCTGCCGCAGGGGGCGGAGTGATACCGCTCTTGAGAACGATGTCCCTCGCATTTAGCTCTCTCCCATACAGTTTGTGATTTGCTTTGTTGTCGGGTCGTAACGTGGAGCCCTCCAAAGAGACTCCAGCAAACAAGCCACGGGAGCGAGAGTAGGAAAGAATCTCAGCGCGCAGAGTCGCATCAGTCGACGCAGAGGCGTTTCGGCCCAGCAGCGCGAGGGATGCAGCAGCATCGCCGCCGAGCTTCACCTTGCTTGTCAGAACGCCTGATGCCGCGCGCGAGTTCATGAGCAACAAAACCAGATCTGCCGCCTGGCCACCTAACTGGAAACCGAAACTCCCACCTTCAAGAGCCATCATCGATGGATAACTCCAGGAACCCGTGAAATCCGCCCCGCGGCCGCACGTCATCACGCCTCGACCGTAGCTTTCGCCCACTCCAAATGCGAATTTCAGGACGGACGGAATGATAACGACGCACTTTGCTTTGCTGAGCAAGTCCTTCGGGATGTTCTCGCGAATATTGAGAATTTTCCCGATCACCAGCCCGGAATCCTCAATACGGCCCTCCTCCTTTGCCCGCGCAAAAGTGGAAACGGCAAATCCGGCTACAAAGATCAGTGCAATCAGAATCTTATTCACGCGCACCTCCTAAACCTCGGTTCATCGGTGTCACTAAGGCGTTTATTCGCATCGAGGTTGAGCCCATTCGCCAGGCAATGCATGTTCTGTTCGACTATCATGCAGCCTGGAATATGCTTTCAAATTCGACGGAAGGATATCCGAAAAAGTCCTACAAGTGCCCTCGCAGAACTACGTGGTCGCAAACACTGGCAGAAGCGACACTTCGGCTGCTGATCTTGAAGCATGTGCGGAACTGGAGCTACGACACGCTGGAGCGTGAAGTACGGGCGAATCTGGTCTATCGCGCGTTCACCCGCATTGGGGACGAGAAAGTGCCGGATGCCAAGACGCTGGCGCGGTTGGGGCAAGCCATCGGGCCCGAACTGATCGGAGAGTTACACGAGCGGTTGATGGAGTTGGCGCGCGAGCGAGGTGTGGTGCAAGGACGTAAGATGAGGGTAGATACCACGATGGTGGAGACGAAATCGGTTGAGTGGGAACGTATGGATTCTGGTAACTGAGCCAATGCCAATGATCAGATTGACTGTGAATTGCTCCAGCGCCGACATGAGCACGTTTGAAATCTGTTCCTTTACCTCTTGAACATTCAAGAGTAATAGCTCTTCACCAACACTAAGCGACGGCAGGCCATTGTTGCATTTGGCTCCAAAAGTATATCGATTGCCGTAACTTTGTTGCCTCCGGCGGCTGGGGCCTGCTGTGCCCTTGCGGTACCAGATTGCAGTGCTGTCGCACCGACCATCGCTCCGCGAATTTTTAAATTATGGCTCAATATAGCGAATGAGCGATTAATCCCGGAAACCGCTCCACGCAGACTTCACCTCACTGCATGTGCGAGGTGTTCCAACTGAAGTCGTAACGGAATCCTATGGCGGCCGCGTTGCCAATGCCAATTCCGTTAGCATCCACGCTGTCGCCGAGCCGCGTTTCAAAAAACGCATAGCCCGCGCGCGAAATATGCCATTCTCCGCCAAGTACGGCGTAGCGAATTCGGAAGTTGGGGTTGATGAGCGCATTCAGATTTTGAGGCATGTAATCGATAAAGCCCCCGACTGCGGCGAATTGTCCGAAGTGGAAACGAGAATACAATTCCACACCGTTCGCATCGAAAACCACAGGGATTGTGTTGAAGCCATTGAGGTCGGCCACGTATGTCAAGTCGCCGTTTCTCTGCATGGCAAAAACTGCACCGTACTCGATGAATCGCCAATTACCATTTGCCCCAAAGGCCCCGTAATCGGTTCCTCCCCGGAATCCCGCGATGTTTGTTCGCAAGAGGCTTGAGAAGTAGGTTTTGGTATACGCGCCGCCTACCTTAAGTCCGGGCAATACTTTGGCCTGCAGCGAGAAGCCGAATCCGTCTACCGACGTGGATGGGTCCGCCCCCCGGAATTGCGCTTGTGCGCCAAGCTCCAGGATCTTGAGAAATGTGTTGTGGTATTGCACCACCTGATCTGCCCGGCCCGTTCCCGTCACGCCGCCATCGGTACCCGCGACATACGTTGCGCTAGCTTGGCCGCCGAACACATTGAAGCGATCCGTTGTGTAATCAGTGATGTCGTAGTGCACGGAGTTCTGCTTGCCAAACGAAAGCTTGCCCCACTTGTTAAGGTCCACGCCAACCAATCCAAGACGGGCTGTGAATACCGGATTAGTCACTTTTGTGAGAGTGCCAAAACCTTGATCGGTCTGAGCACTAACGTTGAACTGCGTTTCGCTTTGCACCAGATCGACTCCCCATTCCGTCTGCGCAAAAACCTTTATAGGACCTCTTGTGGAGAATTTGATACCGACTCGAGTGGCATCATCCTGCACCTGTGCTACCCCGTCGGAAATGCCGATGATGGTACGCAAACTCCCATATGGGTTGAAGAATCCCAAATAGTTCTTCTCCTGGACGATTTCGGGATTAATGCCCGTCGTTATAGTTTTGGCCTCGGCGGGAGTAAATGCGTTAACGGAAGCAGTCGTAACGGATCCCGATGAGGATGCGGTCACTCTAGTCGTACTGCCGGTTGCGAACTCACCGGCGCATCCTTCTGAGACCCAAACACTGTTTGCGTCGTAGCCCCAGTTTCGGCCAAGCAGGCAAACCACGTCACCCGTGGGGTGCAGCATGACCACGCCTGCAGAAGTATCTGCTGTGCAGTGCTTCAACTCGGCGCCGTTGGAGGCGCAACTGATGATAGAGGAAACGGTCGATTGTGCACTCGCTTTGGGTTCCGTCAGCCCAGTTCCTCCATCACCAACGCTGGAATCAGCAGCCACAGCGGATAAATGTTGGGCCTGCAATGCCGGTGAAGCAAAGCAGCCGATCAATACCAACGGCAGAAGCCGCTTACGCAAGCTCATGAGACCCTCCTCGAAATGGGTTGAGGCAGAGCGACCGGCGATGTCGGCTCAACCAATACTTAGGCGGCGACTGTTACCTCAAGATCCGAATCACTTCACGCAGACTTCAGTAAAAACAATGACTGGAAAAACCAATGCAAAATTAAAAACGTCATGGCCCACCGCCGGATCCGGGCAAACACTTCGGCAAGTCGCTGAATTGCCACTCTCGCATTCACCGGACGCTACATTTAGCTGCCTATTAGGAAAGTAGCCCAGGACCAGTCGGCTCAAGGCTACTATTGCGGTTTTTGAGAAATGTGAAATCATCTCCGCCCGGGGCGATTCTACGTTCCTCACTTCCGCAAATTCGCAGCAACCATGCCTGCCCGGCAGGCTGCAATCGCCGAATGAGAGTACTCACTGACAGCTCGACTCTCGACTTGCGTAGGGTCGTCCATCCTGCATCAACGAATCATCAACACAGACCTACTGTTTCCCTTGCGACAGGTTCTTAGGCGATTTCGCCTCCAAAGTCGCGAGAACCTCCATTGCCCCAGCTGGAGCTTTCACATCTCCGGCAAAGATCTGGTCCGGCGTCACTTTCTTTCCGTAAACCTTCTCGTTCGCGCCATTGTCTGGGCCAAGCGACGTACCCGAGAGTGACACTCCGGCGAAGACACCTTGCGTATGAGAGTACGAGAGCATTTCCGCGCTCATTCCGGCATTTGTAGCTGCTTCGGCATCTCGGCCAACAGGGCCTGCCGCAATACTCGCATCGGCCCCCAGTTTGGCTTTTCCATGCATCAAGGCACGTGCGCCCTTGTCGTTCAAGACTAAGATCACGAAATCAGTGGCTTGGCCCCCCGCTTGGAGTCCCACGCTGCCACCGCTCGACTGCATCATGATTGGCGCGCTCCAGGGACCGTTGAAATCTGGCCCGCGACGGCAGGTCATCAGTCCCCGGCCATAGGAGCCGGCTATGATGAATCCACCCTTCTTCACGGAAGGGAGGATGATCACGCATTCAGATTTGTTCAGGATGCTGGTGGGAATACCCTCTGGCGAGTTAACCAAGTCCTTAAGCGCATCGCCCGCAGCTTTCACCCGGGCCTGCTCCGCATCGTCGCTACCTGCGATTGTCAGCACTGGGATTGCGAGGCACAGAAAGGCAACAAGCAGGCTGGCCATCCGCGTCAGTTTTCCAAATTGACCGTGATTGTCAATCCGATTCACTACAAGTCGATTACTTAGTTTCATTTTTCCATTTCTCCTTAACTGTGTTAGCCGCAATAAAATTAAATTCGAATGGAACAAATTGCGCGAGAAGCGCGAAGCAATTGTTCTGACTCTGAGAAGTTTCTCTGGCAACGGGGCGGTTGGAGAGCTAAAAACTGTTTCTTCCCGGTGCCGGAAGTTATTTCACAAATCCGGCCGTCCAGTCAGCCTTTTAAACGAAGCCCTACAAGAATCGACGCAACCTCAATTGCCCGTAAGCAACGCGCGTTGCAATTCTTCTCCCAGTTAAGCCACTCTGCCCACCACCTGGATTTGCTCCTTGGTCGTCTACGGGAAGATAGGTGGTAAATCGCCGATGAGCTATTCGAAAAACTACTAGTCCTGCCAAAGGAAAAGTACGGTGTCAGCCCACTGCTAGAGATGAATGATTGGCAGAGTGGAAGGGTGTGATCCAAAGGCACACCCTCGGCACATTATGGACAAAGAAGTACGAGGAAGGACGAAGCAGGAGACTCTAAATCCCAGTTGACAGATATCTTAGGCAGAAAGAATGCTCGATGCCTCGAGGATTTTAGAGCTCACAAACAAGGCCTGTTTTCTGTACGTTAGGCAGAATCATACTAAAAAGGCCGAATTACTTAGAATGGTACTTTCGAACCGCGCGATTGACGCAATAGGTGTTTATCCCACATACAGAAAGCAATATGGCCTGCTCTTCCAGAGAGCGGAAAGATTGGTAGGGGCGGTGG
>CAVUHF010000020.1:0-77321 GCA_963741195.1 Candidatus Acidiferrales bacterium | reverse complement strand
CTGTAGCCGCCGGCGAGCACGATGTTGATCACACGTACTCGCGACCCTCACCTGGTATACGAAGAAGTGGACTGGGGCCTTCTCGTTTTTTTCATCGGGCTTTTCCTGATCGCCCGGCTACTCGACGAAGTACTTCACATTGACGGGAACGGCGATTACCAGGACTAGCCGCCAACAGTCCTGGTAATGTGTGTATATCGGGCCAAGAAAGCTGGCCGTTGGCGTGTCCAAGGTGATTTGCGCGCCGAATTGGAAACGAATTGTTTTTGGAGATGCGTTCCGACTAGGCTTCTTCAAGGCCAGACTGATGATATAAGGCGACCCGCGCCCTAGTTTTTGGTAGCGCTGTCCACAAAGTCGGAATCGCCGGAAAATCGTGGGGGGAACCACTATGGCCTTCCGCAACAGGACGACTCTGGTCGTCCTTGGAATCACCGCCACACTGCTGATTGCCGTAATTCTCGTTATCCCTGCCCTACTGAACTTGGATCGCTACCGGCCAAAGGTGATTTCCTACCTTCAAGAAAGAACTGGGAAAGAAGTTGAAATCGGGCGACTGGCGCTGACGTTGTTTCCCCTAACGATTCGCGTTGACAATTTCGGAATGAGAAACCCTCCACCATTTCCGCCCGGTGATGTAGTCAGGGTGGCGCGGATAGAAGCCGCGGTCGATCCCAAAGCGCTACTGCACCGACACGTGGTCATCAAGTCGCTCGCCCTGGTCAAGCCGATTATTCATCTGATGTCGGACCCTGACAGTGCGTGGAACTTCGAAAACCCTCAAACCAAGGTCACGGAGAAAAGCTTTGCTGTGGGCGTGATTGCGCAGGTGGAAATCAAGGATGCCCAATTGCTTGCGTCTAATCTTCTGTCATCCAACGTAGTCGGCCCCATTTTTTTCGAAGCTCATGATATCTCTGGTGAGTTCGAGCAGGTAAATGTAGACGCAATTATCAACCCCTCTTCCACGTCCCTGGGGGGACAGGGGAGTGTAAAAGCGGATCGTCTGAGCTTTGGCGCTGTGGATGCCGGGAACCTAACTTTCAAACTCCAGCTTTGGGCAAGACAGGTCTTCTTGGCGGATATGAGAGCGGAGGTGTGTGGCGGACATGCTGCGGGTACACTCTTCTTTGATTTGTCGAGGAAGAGGCCAATCTTCAGTGCACGTGCGGGATTCAGTGGGGTGAGTCTTGCCGAGCTTCTTGAGCCGTTCCAGAACGGGAGAGGCAAAATCACGGGGAAGATGGAAGGAGAGCTGACACTCGCTGGCGTAGTCCAGCACTCGCAGCGTCCTCTGGCCGGAATCCACGGAAACGGGCACGTCACGGTGCGTAACGGCGAGGTGCCGGGTCTCAATCTCAATGAGAATCTAATGAAGTTGGTACATTTCAACGATCAGGGCTCGGCAAAGGAAAATCCTTCTTCATTCAATTTCATTTCTACCGATCTGGAACTGGCCAACCTTCGGATCGTGAGCAAGGTGATTGATATTGATGGCTATGGCGTGGATATCGATGGGTCGGGGAGCGTTAACGTGGATGGCTCTGACGAACTGAACTATCAGGGGAAAGCAAAAATTACGACCAAGCAAGGCTTCTTCAACAACACCTTTGCGCGGCTGTCCGGAGCGACCTTACAGGACGGGCAGTTGTCGTTTCCCTTCCGAGTCGGTGGAACAATTGAATCTCCAGTTTTCTCCCGTAGAAGAGCTGATTGAGTCACTGAAGCAACTTACAGTCAACGATTGGGCGGGGTTTTTACAAAACCGGTTAGAGCGAAGGAGTTGGAGGTGATTGCGAGGAGCCTTTGCTCGGACGGCTTCTTTTATCGTGGGTTTATGTTGACTATGAGAACCTATGAGAGTTCACTCCGGCCCGTCGCGCCAAAGATCAATCGCTCGCCAAACGTAGGTCGTAAGGGGGAATCATGCCTGTCACTGAAACTCGCATTACGAAAATCGAGCTATTAATTCTGTCTGGGCTCCTGCTCGTTCTTTGTCCCTGTATAACCAATTCACAAACTACCCCAGCTACCGCCCCGAGAATCTACGCTCAGAAACTCGTCGAGGAAACTCTTGCCGTTCACCCGGAACTCATGGGCCTGGAGCTCGCGGCCACTCCTCCAGGCAAAATCCAGTGCGTGACCATTGCCTCCAATGAGACCAAGGGTATCGGCGAGAAGTGCGATAAAGACGAGTTCACTGCAATGAAAACTAACAAGCCCTTCGTCGAAAAAGAAAAGGAGAACGGTGAGGAAGTCTACGGCGTAACCATTCCAATTCACGATGCAAACGGCATAATCATTGCCACCGCCGGACTTGATTTCAAGCCGGAACCCAATCAATCCGACGCTCAGGTGACCGAAAGGTCCCAGCAAATTGCAAAAGAAATCGAATCCAAGGTCAAATCCAGAGAGAAACTCTTCGAATCAGCACTCTGATTCCACCCGATAAAAGGCCCCTTAGCTTGGGCGCTTGGCAGCTAGAGACTTGACCACCAGGGTCTCCAACACGTGTTGGTCCACATCCGCGAGCTTCTTGATGTAGAGGCAGCCCTTGCCGGTCGTATGCTTGCCGAGTTTTGCGAGCAACGCCGCAGCGTCGCTAAACCCGGTCATGCCATACAAGACAGTCGCGGCCTTACGCGGCGAGAAAGCGATTGCCGGCATATCGCCCTCACGCCCGCTCTCGTGCCTGTAGTGGTAGCTACCGAAGCCAATGATGGATGGCCCCCACATCTTCGGCTTTTCACCAGCCGCGCTCTGCATCAATTTGACCAGTGCCTTGGCGTCTGCGCGTCTGGCGGGGTCCGTGAGGGCATCGATAAATGCCTCCGCACTTAATTTGGTGGGCTTGGTTTTGTTCTCTGCCATTCCTACAGTCTCCTTCTCTTCGCGAGGCTAGCATGGATTGAGGAAGGATTTCACTGAATTCAACCATCCTTTGTCTTGTACATGAGCGCTGCTCTGTATCTTGAAACGATTTAAACACGGCATTATGTGAGCCCTCGCTGGGGAGATTGGTGTATGCTGCACTGGAATCCCGCCCCCTGAAGAAACAGTGGCCAGAAGACTGTCGCAAATAATAAGGGGGGCGGATTCGAGTAAATGTGTGAGTGAGCTGAAAAGGAGGTTTTTTATGGGGAAAGGAGCGAAGCGATGGATAGGCGGATCGGGAGTCGCAATCGGTGTGCTGATTGCAGTGAGCGGCTCACTGGCGCAGAACATTGTGGTAGATGCTACGCCATCCCATGTAGTGAATGTGTTCAGCCCACCCCACGCGCTGGGCGGAGCCATTGACCGGTTGAGAGCGGGAGAGGGCGCTCCGGGGAAAGAAGAGACACGGCCCTCGAAAGAACTGGTCGATAAGAATACGGATACGCTGCTGCGTGATCCCGTACTGAAGGAAATCCTGAACGCGGGTTGGCAGACGGTGACGTATCGGCAGAATACTGAACTGATGGTGGAGGCATGGCATTGGAACGCCGCTGGGAAGTGGAGCAACGCGGAAAAGAAGGAGGGATATTTCACGGGCAGCGCGGAGCCGGGGGAGATGATACGGCACTCATATGCCTACCCGTTGCCACATCGAGGATTCAGCCGGGGAGACGGCAGCGGTTGGTCGCGGCTGACCGACGGTAATGTGAACTCGTACTGGAAGAGCAATCCATATCTGACAAAGGACTTCACCGGGGAAGATGATGCGCTGCATCCGCAGTGGGTGATGATCGATCTGGGTGCAAAGGTGGATGTGAACGCGATCCGCATCGCGTGGGCTAGCCCCTATGCGCGACGGTATGCAGTCCAATTCTGGACAGGGGTGCTAGAGCCATTCTACGACGGAACGCAGGCGGGGACGTGGCAAACCTTTGCGAAGGGCTACATCACCGAAGGGCGGGGAGGCACGGTGACACTGAAGTTGGTGACGGGAACCATTTCCGCACGCTACTTGCGCATCTGGATGACGGAGTCATCGAATACTTGCGACACGCATGGATCGGCAGATAAACGAAATTGCGTGGGGTATGCGATCAACGAACTTTATGTGGGGACGGTTTCGGTAGGGGGCAGCTTCAATGATGTGGTTCAGCACTCTCCGAGTCGGCGGCAGACGATAACATGGCCGTCGTCGGTGGACCAATGGCATGCGGAAACGGAGCTGGATTATTCGCGCGGAGATCAGATTGGATTTGACTTGTTTTTTACGAGTGGAATCACGAGGGGACTGCCGACGATGGTCCCGATCGCGATGCTGTATGCAACACCGGAGGATGCGGCGGCGGAAATCGCTTATTTATATAAGCGAAAGTACCCAATTTCGTGGATCGAGATGGGCGAAGAAGCTGACGGTCAGCACATGCTGCCGGAGGATTATGGCGCGCTGTACATACAATTTGCGACCGCGATTCATAAACTGATGCCGGAAGCGAAATTAGGTGGCCCAGCATTTGAAGGAACCTTCGGCGATGTGGAGGTTTGGCCGGATGCTATGGGCCGCGTTTCGTTCCTCGCGCGCTTCCTGGATTACCTGAAGGCACACGGACACATGGACGACTTTACGTTTTTTTCGTTTGAGCACTATCCCTTCATGGAAAAAAACGATACCGCATCCTGGAACGATCTGTACCTCGAGCCGGGCTTCGTAAGCCACGTGGTGCAGGTGTGGAAGGACAACGGCCTACCGACGAATCTCCCGTTTTTTATGACCGAAGGAAACATGGGCGGAGGAGGCGGACCGAGAGACGTAAAGAGCGCACTGTGGCTCGCCGACTACCTGGGCGCGATGATGACGGAAGGCGCGAGCGGGACATTTTATTTCCACTACATGCCGACGCCGGGAGGGCGTGGACAGTTCCTCGCGTTGGACAAGGACTATCACGTGACCAATTATCCGCCGCAGTACCTGGCGGCCCAGGTGATTACGAAGGAGTGGGTACAACCCGTCGATGCGCCACACCGGCTCTTCAAGGTGGCCAGCGATGTGACGGATGAAACAGGCAATGTTCTGGTGACGGCGTATGCGGTGGAACGGCCCGACGGGCAGTGGTCTTTAATGTTGATTAACAAGGATCGCGAGAATGATCATGAGGTGAACGTGGCGTTCACGGATGGAGAGAAGAAACGCGCACGTCATTTCAACGGGCCGGTGGAGCGCGTCACCTTCGGGCCAGCAGAATATCAATGGCATGAGGGAGAGAACGGTGGTCACGCAGAGCCGGACGGACCAGCGACAAAAACCACTTTAAAGGGCGGGCTGGACGTAACATATGCGCTGCCGAAGGCATCAATTATTGTCTTGCGGGGAGAGATTGGAGAATAGCGGGGGTGGAGATTAATCGCCGCACTATTAACCGGTCCGTGTAGCGTCGGCTCACGTCCGCGGTGAGCTTGCCGTGGTGTGGTCGTAAGGAAAGCGCAGCCAATGCAGTGCCACTACGAGGACAGGAAGGGGCGGAGGCTGAGGAGGCCCATCGATGAGGTTCAGGGGTGGGGAATTTTCAATCGAAATTGACAGCGCACGCACAAAAAGTGCAATTGATCACCAAGAGTAGTCGGAAAGATGATCGGCACGATGCGCAGACGCTAGCACGGCTGGCGCGAGTCGATCCCGAGTTGTTGGGGCCAGTGCGGCATCGCAGTGTGCAAGCGCAAATTCACCAGACGGTGATCCGAGCACAGGCCGAACTGGTAAGTGCTCGAACGGCCTTAGTGAACGCAGCACGGTATCAACTTGTTTGGCGCTCGACTCGTCAAGACCAGCTTCGCGCGATGCAATCTGCGCAATGCGGAGCTTTCTTTTTCAAACGCTTACGGCGCCAATTTTCGTGGTAGCGATTTGTATGGCTGTTTGATGTATTGCAGTGAAACGAAGCATGCGAGGTTTGACGAAGCAATCTTGAGCCCCAAAAGTGATATACCTGGGAAGTACGTCACCAGGCGCTGCGCTGTGAGCTATTGAATAGGCGCACTGTCCGCTAGAATCCCGCTTGCGGTTTGGTCCGTGCGAACCCGGCAGGACGTGATTTCCGAATACACCAGGAGTTGACCTTCAGAGGCTGCTGGAAGTGGATTTCGGGGACGATGCTGAATGGAAAAAGAGAGCCCGAAATTCATCCTGGCCCATCACGCGTCGCAGTTCCCGAAAGGCGAAGAGCGGAATGAAAGTGCAAAAGATGATGACCGTGCGAGCGAGCAGGTCGTCGATGCGTATGTTGTGAAGAGCTCCTGCGAAACCTTTTCCATGCACCAAGTGCTTGATCATCTCCTCAAGAAGATGGAACGCAAAGACAAGCAAGCCAAACACAAACGCTTTTATGCTAGACTAAACGCCTTCTTCAGTCCTCGTGAGATTGAACCGGATGAATGGCTCCGAATCCGAGAACGAACACCGCGTATTCCGCTCGCTTTGGTGGGCGGTCAACTTACTGCTGCTACCGGCGTTGTTCTGCACCATCTGGACTGGAATTCGGGAGTACTCTGTCCGGGAGTACCTCGACGGCTTCTCTGATGCGATTGTTGCGGACTCCGCCTCACCACGAGAGAAAGCAGAAGCTATTCTTGCCTGGATGCGTGATGGACCGAGGCGGATGGAAGCAAATGATCTCAACGAACTTTCCCCTCGCGACCCCACGGAAACACTGAACTATCGCCAGCTGTTGGAGGTTTGTGGGAGCGCCACGAACGCCTTCCTGAACCTTTCGCGCAGTACGGGACTGCAGACTAGGCGTCTCTTGCTGCTCGCGCCGGACCGCAACACCAAACATGTGGTGGCAGAAGTGCTCCTGGATGGACGCTGGGTCATCGTAGATCCCACCTATCGAGTGATCTTAAAGGACGCGCACGGCAGTTTTCTGACCCGGAGGGAGCTACAAGATCCGGCGATCTTTCGCGAGGCCACCAGCCTGATACCGAATTACAATCCAGAGTATAACTATGAAAGTTTCGCCCATGTTCGACTCGCCGCTCTTCCTTTACATGGATTCCACATCCGGCAGCAGCTTGACCGTTTCTTCCCCGGCTGGGACGAGCACCTGGACTGGAGCCTGCTTCTGGAGCGCCGTTCTTTTCTCTTTTTCTTTCTGTCCTTCAATGCACTAATCGCTCTCTTGATCCTGCGAACCATTTTCGCTTTCCTCGCCGATCACCATTTGCGAGTGCCTCGCTTCCACCTGCGGCACAATCTCCGTCGGGTCCTGGCTGCGTTCTTCAGCGCACCGGAGATGAAATAGCCGTACGTTTTGGCGCTTGTGCTTCTCCTTGGCGGGTAGAGGGTCCGCTTTTATGATCTTGTAGTCCAATTTTGACGGCGCACTCGCTTGTTACACAGGTGAATGCGTTATTGCTTGGGCGAGCAAGGCAGCGAGAGAAGCCGTCCAGGCGACAGGAGCAGAACCTTCCCGCGACGCTTTACTAAGACGCGGTCACGTTGCCACTGGCTAATCAGGCGGCTTGCGGTGAAAGGCGTGACGTTCGCGGCGTTCGCCAACTCCTCGTTTGTGAGACGGAGTGCGACGCCACCCCGGGTTCCCTGGCCGATAGTGCGGGCAAGAGTAACGAGCACTTGAGCAACTCGCTGCCGACCTGTGTAGCAAGCTATACCTATGTGGGACATGAGATGCCAAGCCACGTAGTCTGATGCAGTCAACAACGCGTTCTCCAGCAACTTGGGATACCGTTTGGTGAGGCCTCGGATTGTCGGGCGATCCCATATCAACACTGAGCTATCCATCACCGCTTCTGTGCTGGCGAGATAACAAGAATCTGTCGACAAGATCGCTCGACCACCGAATAGATCTCCTGGTCCAAGCCACTGAAAGATAAGCTTCTTGCCCTCTTCTAGCGGCTCATTAATCCATGAATATCATCCCGGGTGCAATAGAATGAGAGTTCCGCGGCCCACCTAACCTCGCTTGGTTGGCAAATCCATTCCTAGGTGAGGATTAGACACAGGAACGTGACGCGACAATGTGATAGCCGTCATGTAGAACATTGTAAGGAGTTGTTCCATGAAGAGAACCGCATTGGGATTCCTCAGCCTCGCATTTTTATACTTCTCGCTGGTAGCTGATGGACAGAAAGTAGACCATACGACCGGCCAAGCTCCACCTCCCGCAAAAAATGTCGTCGTCTCAGACGTCCAAGGAACTGAACTGTTGCGTTCCTGCCATATGGGATTTGGCACGAATGGATTTCAGTTCTGCGAAGCCTTCATCGAGGGCGTAAGAGATGGCGTTGTCCTTGCGACAGAACTTCGGGACGCTAAGCCAATAATTGAAACGCCAGCAGAAGTGAAACAGGAGCAACTCAAAGCTGTAGTGGTGAAATATTTGAACGAGCATCCTGAAGAGCACCACAAGCCAGCCGCAGTGCTAGTGATAGTCGCCCTCAGTCAGGCATTTCCGCCACAGGAGAAGGCAGCGAGGTAGAAAGCTCGGTTAGCAACCTGAACACGAAAATCATATTCCCGAACGGATATCCAACACATATGTAGCTCTACCGATTGGACGGAACGCTCCAGCCATCGAAGGGCCAGAAATGAACGCGGTCTTTCAGTTGATGTCGGATGCAGCGCAGCCACGGGATTCCTGCGTGCGCGGACTTCGCTACCGACCCCTGTACATCGAAATGAAAGACAGATTTGGCTGTACGTGCTCGCAGTTCGGTCACGCGCCGCCAGCGGGGATTGCCAGAGCGGGTATCCGGCCCGTGTCCGGCGTAGTGGTTGTTGGCGTAAGCGTAGACTTTGAGATTCCTCGATACGAATTGCCGGAATAACCCGGCCCAGTTCTGAAGGTCATCAGTTCTGTTGATAATCGTCTTGTCCCATGTCGTCGTCAACGTTTCCATGCCTTTGCGGTCACCCAACCAACGCACATAGACGAAATCAGTCGTTACCCAATCAAACTGCTTCTTCTCCCACGGACGCGGCATCCTAGAGATGTCTGTCAGTGCCAGCGCAACATTTGAGGGCTCGAGGCTCTGCGCTGGCTGACGGAATTGCAGATCTCCGAGCAGGGTCACTTCCGGTCCATTGGCGCCCACGGGTTCTATCAGGCCGGTCGGGTGCGGCCGATTTTGACCAGCAGCCAATTGAACAGGCGCAATGCGCTTTCGACTGGTTCCTCGGCTTGAATGATCTGGGCTGGGAACTCTCCCAAAACCGGTGGCTGCCGCGATGGCTTGCACGTGGACCGGGTTAGGGGCAACCAGGGAGCGGAATCCACTCTAGCCTTCTTACTCTCATTGGCTGAAATGCGTCTGGCGCAGAATAGGCCTACCAGCTTTAAGGAACCGATTGCCGTCGCAGAAGAATATTTGCGTCCTGTCCTGGTTTTCCTGAAACAATCAAACTATGTCAATACAACTTAAACGTACCTCCGTCATTCTCAGGCCTGACCAGTCACGCGTTCTTTTGCGACCATTCAGTCCGGGTGACGCTCGGCGGGCGCGTGGCATCGTAGCCAGGATCATGTTGCTCCCGGATGACCAAGTCGGCCTACTTCTGGACGAAGTCTCCGCTGAATTCTCAAAGCGCCACCAACAGATCTACAAACTCTTTCGACAACGCTTTGAACAGGTCCGCGAGTTGCTGCCGACGGATGGGGAACTTTCTGAACCAAGACAGCTGTTGATCGGTTCCTATTTCCTGGCCGAATACTCGTTAGAATCTGCCGCGCTGTTCAACCCATCCATCGTTCCGCACCCTGACCAGACAGACCTGCCGGCCGGCGCTCTGCGTTTTGTTCTCAGCTTGCGCGCGACCGGCGAAGGGCACATTTCTTCCATCACCTTTCGGACTGGTGTCATCCATCCCGATCATCGGATTGAAGTGCTAACGCCAACTGGCTTCCTCACCGAGCCGCGTCAAATCCCCAACCTACGGTACGAGAAGGCGCTGTTCATGCGGAAACTCGTTGAGCTGGGATTGACCAGCGAATTCAGCCAGCGGGTGATGAACAAACTCGGGGAGTCGTTTGGGCTAGAAGAGTTGCGCGCCAATCTGGAAGCCGAAGTGAACCAGTTTCGCCTGAAGGAGTTCCGCCTGTCGGATGGAATGGTGTACCACGATCAGAACGTCGCACAGGGAATTTGGATGCTCGCTCGCTCCAATTACCAAGTGCAGTTCCAGCCAGACCAGCAGTTGTCTGAGCGTATTATTTTCCCGGCCACTCCCTCGCAGCGGAACGGTATTGAGGACGCACGGTTTGTTTGTTTCAAGAACGATGACGGCACACACATTTACTACGCCACATTTACTGCCTTCGATGGCAGAGTGATCATGCCGGAGTTGGTAGAAACCTCTGACTTCCTCCTTTTCCGATTCATTACCTTGAATGGTCCGGCCGCCGAGAACAAAGGCATGGCCTTCTTTCCCCGGAAAATCAACAGCTTCTATGCCATGCTCTCCCGCCAGGACAACGAGAACGTCTACATCATGTTTTCCGACAACGTCCACTTCTGGAATGAACGCAAATTGGTCCTTACACCTGTTTTCCCGTGGGAACTGGTACAGCTCGGGAACTGCGGATCCCCCATCGAGACCGATGCTGGCTGGTTGGTCCTGAGCCACGGGGTTGGCCCCGTGCGCAAGTACTGCATCGGCGCGTTCCTACTTGATCGCAATGATCCGAGCAAAGTTGTCGGACGACTGCGGGAACCCCTGATCAAACCCAGCGAGAGCGAACGCGTAGGCTACGTGCCTAATGTTGTTTACACCTGTGGAGCTCTCGTCCACAAAGATGAATTGATCATCCCTTATGCTATGGCCGATCACGCTACTGGTTTTGCTACTGTGCCGCTTGCTGAGGTCCTGGCCGCCATGCATCCGGAAGGTTGCTGAACAGCATGACCGTTACCAGCAGCAAGAGAAGAGTGGCGATGCTATCGCCGGTAGCCTGGCGAACGCCTCCCCTGCACTATGGTGCCTGGGAGACGGTGGCTAGCAACATTACCGAAGGGCTGGTCGCACGGGGCTGGGATGTAACCTTATTCGCTACCAGGGATTCTGTGACCCGCGCTCATCTGCATGCCGTCGTGGACCGGGGATATGAGGAGGATCCCTCTGGCGATCCCAAAGTGGCTGAGTACCTCCACATCTCTGAAGCGTTCGAGCATGCAGCTGAGTTTGACCTCATCCACAGCCATTACGATTTCATGGCGTTGACCTACACCCGGTTGGTCACGACGCCGGTGCTCACGACCGTCCACGGGTTCTCGTCGCCCAGAATCATGCCCGTCTATCAAAAGTATGGGGACGGATATTTCGTTTCAATCAGTGATTCGGATCGTGCGCCCGGACTGAATTACCTGGCAACCGTCTATAACGGGATCGACCTCTCGCTGTACCCGTTGCAGGAATCCGGCGGCGATGACCTGATCTTTCTAGGCCGAATTCACCCGGATAAGGGCGTGCATCTGGCCATTGAAGTCGCGCGCCTGAGCGGCCGACGTTTGATCATCGCAGGAATCATCCAGGACGAAGTCTATTACCGGGAAAAGCTCAAGCCACACATCGACGGTCAAAAAATCTGCTACATAGGGCCGGTCGGAATAGCGGGAAAAAATGAATTGTTCGCGCAGGCCTGTGCGCTACTTCATCTGAACACCATTCCCGAGCGATTTGGTCTGGTCCTGGCGGAAGCCAATGCCGCCGGCGTGCCTGTGATTGCCATGGATCTGGGCTCGTGCCGTGAGGTGATCCAGGACGGACGGACCGGCTTTCTGGTCAATAACGCCAATGAAGCGGTGCTGGTGCTGGAACGCCTTTCTGGAATCGATCGTCGCGCGTGCCGTCAACGCGTCCAGCAATGCTTTTCTATCGAAACTATGGTGGAGGGCTACGAACAGGTTTACGCAACGATTTTTGATTTGATAGAAAAAGAAAAGAGGCAGTCATGAACGCGGACATTGTCAGACGCTATAGCCACAACCCCATCCTGACCAAGAAGGATATCCCCTACCCGGTGGAAACAGTTCACAACGCAGCGGTTGTCAAACATAAGAACGAATACATTATGCTTTTCCGTTCCCATTTGCGCACGGGCCGGTCGATCCTTGGTTTGGCCCGCAGCCGCGACGGATTTCAATTCACCGCCGATCCACAGCCCTTTCTCACTCCTGCGCGGGACAGCCCATTTGCCGCCTATGAAGAATTCGGCGTTGAAGACCCACGTGTGACTCTGCTGGAAGGGGAATACATCATCACCTACAGCGCCTACTCGCGCAATGGAGTGCGGATCGCTCTAGCGAAGACAAAGGACTTCAGTAAGGTAGAAAGAGTATCCCTCATCACCGAGGCGGATTATCGGAATGTGGTGATCTTTCCCGAGAAGTTTGATGGACTCTATGCCCGGCTGGACCGTCCTCATTCTGAAATCTCTCCCTGGTCAATCTGGATTTCCTATTCTCCTGACTTATGTTTCTGGGGTCTATCTCAGCTCATCATGAGGCCGGTCCCGTACCACTGGGACGAAATGAAGATCGGTCCGGGTGCGCCGCCGATCAAAACGGACCAGGGATGGCTTTCCATCTATCACGGAGTTTTCAAGACGATGGATGGATCGGTCTATCGTCTAGGGGTTGCTCTGCATGACCTGCAGGACCCGGCCAAGATCATCGGGGTGAGCGACTCTTGGATTTTGCAACCGCAAGATCCCTGGGAAATAACCGGATATGTCCACAATGTAGTCTTCACCTGTGGGGCCGTTCCCGAGTCCGATGGAACCGTGAAGATTTATTGGGGTGCCGCAGATACGGTCATGTGCGTCGGCGAAGCGAACATATCAGATCTGGTCGCCCTCTGCCAGGACCACGGCAGACAAGCCAAGTAGATGCCTGGGCTTTCCCCTTCAACAAAATCGACAGCAGTTCACAGCGATCCTTTCGGCCTATACTTGGTTGCGTTCAATCAGGGTGGTGCAGAAAGTGCGTGAAGTTCACGTTCTTAGCGTTTGCAACATATCGCTGATCGAGTCAGAACGTAGGGCGGGTTTGCTCCGGTAGTTCCCGAGTGGCAAACCGGAAGCAACTGCGCGATCCACGTCTACTTGGATTACTTCCCAATCGCCCGTGATCCGGTTCAAATCCCGAGACGCGCCAACTGCGAACATTCATAGCCTAATTCGCGTGGCTTTGTTCTAGCCAGGAGTGCTTACTCCCTTCTTGAGCATTTCAATGGCTTTCTCTAATCTCTTCAATCGTGTTTCTTCCTTCTTGGCTTCGGCAATCCAGCGGCAGTACTCCTTGCGATGGGTGTAACTCAGTTTCTTGAAAACTGGAAGCAGTTCTTCTTTCTTCATCAAGTTTTCAAATTGAGCAGGCACTTTGACGATTCTTACCGCTTCATCTTTCCAAACAACGACTTCAATAGTATCGCCCGGGCCTTTCCCAGTTTGGTCGCGTACGGCTTTAGGCATGCCCAGAACATGAAGTGGCTTGTCATACTTGATAAGCGAGCCCGTATACGAAACACCATTGAAAGTCGCCTTTACAGGAAACTTCCCATTGGTGGCGAATTCCTTCCCAGTATCGTACGGAAAAGGCACATAAGCCCCTCCGCCATCGCCTGCTTCAATTTTCGCCTTGAATTTGAATTTCTTCATTGCTTTGCCAGTTTTCTCTCCGTGCAGCCCTCGATCACCCGGAATTAGACCATTTTCCCTTACAGCGCGCTACCCAGGTGATAACTCCCCGTTTGTCGGCTAACTGGAAGTGATCCTGATGCCGGCTTACCGCGATTAGTAATGGGAAGTCGGCTAGTGTAGAGCTGTCCGTGCATTCAGACTCTCCTCGACCGCGTATTCCGCTCGCTTTGGTGGGCGGTCAACGATGGGTAATCGTAGATCCCACCTATCGAGTGATCTTAAAGGACGCGCACGGCAGTTTTCTGACTCGGCGGGAACTACAAGATCCGGCGATCTTTCGTGAGGCCACCGGCCTGATACCGAATTACAATCCAGAGTATAACTACGAAAGTTTCGCCCATGTTCGACTCGCCGCTCTTCCTTTTCATGGATTCCACATCCGGCAGCAGCTTGACCGTTTCTTCCCCGGCTGGGACGAGTACCTGGACTGGAGCCTGCTCCTGGAGCGCCGTTCTTTCCTCTTTTTCTTTCTTTCCTTCAATGCACTGCTGGCTCTCCTGATTCTGCGGATCATTTTCGCTTTCCTCGCCGATCACCATTTGCGAGTGCCTCGCTTCCACCTGCGACACAAACTCGGCCGGGTCCTGGCTGCTTTCTTCAGCGCACCGGAGATGCAATAGCCGTACGTGCGGAATTTGCCTGTTCTTAGGAAAGTTGACGAACTTGCGAGGCAATTTTAGCGCCTAGCAAACATAGACGACGTCTCCAGCGCACCATGCAGTGCTCCGGTCGGATGACGAGCAACTCGGGATTGATGCTGTCAATTCGACCGATACGTGAAACGCAGGAGAGGAATCGGGATTCCCAAAGCGGCGTATCGGGCGATATGAGCTTACTGCCAACGGTCGGGAAGCCAGGCGTCGAAGTCGCGGGCTGGCCAAGAGGGAAGGTTCACCAGCAGCTGCATGAAGTAGAGATGGGGGTCCACAGGTTATTCGGGCAAGTACACGAATCAGTACTTCGCGCCGCTGGAAGTTTCATTCGAGGATAGTCGACTTATCCTGCGACTTCCGCCACGGAAAGATTGTCAACGCGAGAAGCGGCCGACATATTCGCCCTGGGCCAGGATGTGGCCTTGCATGGCGTGTTCGATCTGCTTTTTCGTAGCGCCTGGCGCAAGATTCAACTTGGCATCAAGGGCGTAGAGTTTGAAAAAATAGCGATGCGGTTTGCCGGGTGGGGGGCAGGGCCCGCCATAACCAATTTCCCCAAAGTCATTGCGGCCCTGGCGCGAACCGTCAGCCGATTGCTCGTTCTTCGAAAGATTTTGTAGGAGAGCTCGCAGAGTCGCGGGCAGGTCAAAGATCACCCAATGCACCCACGTTCCCGCGGGAGCGTCGGGATCGTTGGCGATCAAAACAAAACTCTGAGCTGCAGTGGGTGGGTCGTTCCAGTTGAGCGCAGGCGAAATATTGGCACCTTCGCAGGTGAATTGCTTCGGAATATTCCCACCTGGAGTGAAATCGGGACTCTTCAATTCCAACGACACGTCAGCACCTCCAGAGGGGCGCGCCCAGAATCCGGCCATGCCCGGAAGACAGATTAATACCGTAAGTAATTCAGGGACGAAATAGTGTTGTGCGTGAGTTTTCATGCCGATCCTCAAGGAGCTTTTGGCTACGTTCGAACTATCACGAGAACGATGTACCTGCTTGGCTCTACTTTCCCGCGCCTTCAGGAAATTGGCACTCGATAAATATTCCTCCGCACATTCGTCTTCGTGTACAAATATTTCTCTGGTCCCAACACCGAATTCGCTCCTTCCGGCAGTACTCTCGCTCTGTCACTCGCCGTCAAATCCTGTGCCCCACCTGCCCCATCCTTCGGCAATTCAGGCAAGCCCGTTTCCTTCTTCACCGCGATCAAATAGGTTTTCCCATCGAATTGCATCAGCATGTACCTTCCATCTACAGTCCAGTTCGCATAGCAAAACGTCCGGCAAAGCACCGCGGGTCTCCCCCCGCCGTTGGGAGACGCAATGAGTCGGATCTGGTGTTCTTGATCCTCATCCTCCCTTTGTGCCAACACCGTCCATCGCCCGTCCGGCGACACCGACTGCACACTAAGCACCGGCTGCTCCTGCAGCTTCCTTCTTCCGGATCCGTCTTGTCTCCGCGTGTACAAATAGTTCTTCCCGCTTTCGATCGCCCGGTAAATCAAGTCTCCATTCGGCAGAAATGCTGGCGAGTCCTCATTTTCTGGCGATGCCAGTTGCTGCGGCGACGCTCGATGATCAGTCGAAGCTATCCATAAATTCGAAATTCCTTTTTCGTTCTTCATCACAAACGCCACACGCCGCCCATCTCGCGTCACGGCATAGTTCTTTGCGTCAAATCCCCACTCGAGCCCGTATCCGGGTACGACCCGCTCGCTCTTTCCACTCGACAATTCCGTGCTCCACAATTCCGTCTTAGAGTCCTGTCCGCTCATTTTCAGATAAAACAATTTCTTTCCATCCGCCGAGAATGTCCCGGCAAACGTGCTTCCTTCGGACGATACCTGGTGCTCTCCCACCGCATCGTGAATCCACAGCGCCGCGTCTAATGTCCCCACCGACGTCAGGAAAGACTTCCCCTCCTTCTCCATCGCAATTCCTTCTTCTTCCGTCGGCCCACTAGTCACTTGCTCCGGCTGGCCATTCGGGAATCGCTGCCTCCAAATGTGAAACCGTCCCCCAGCGTTCGTGCTCGTGTACATCCATTTCCCGTCCGGCGACCATGCCCCCGTCGTGCACGTTGCATTCTCCGGTCCTACTAGTTGTTCCTTCCCGTTCCCATCGAACGGCACCACGCGGCATCGGGTCAGCTTTCCTTGTGAGTCCATCAACACGACCAGCACCCACTTCTCATCCGGTGACAGATAGGAATGGTGCGCCATGCCCCGCTCGTCCGCCGGTAAATAAACCTCCCGACTGTGTCCTCTGCCCTCATCCGTCGTCACCACCCCCAGGTGCAACCCACTTTTGATCTCCGAAAACAGCAGCCGCTTTCCTTCCTCAACCCACGTGAGCGACGACGCATTCCTCAGCATCAGTCGCGGTTCTCCTCCTATCACCGGCACTTCCCAAACGTCCCAGGGGTCCACCACGCTGTATGCGATCCGTGTTCCATCGGGCGAAAATGCCGGGCTCAGTTTCATGCGTTTGTCCCTCGTCAACTGCACTGGTTCGCCCGACGGCAGCAGTTTAACGTACACGTCCCCTTGCCCTATAAATGTATCGCCACCGCGAATGAACGTTAGCAGCCGCCCATCCGGCGACAATTCCGGATACACGGCTGCATCTGTGAAAAATGTCAATTGTTCCCACTTCGCCTCTCCTCTTGGCGTTGTGTTTACGCTTCGCCAGTAGAAAAATCCCACTACCCCCAATGCCAGCGCGAGGGCCGCCGCTCCCACTCCCGCCACCCACCACCGGCCTGCTCTACCGCCCTCCCCTGCCCTTACTGCCGCCCCGCTTTTTCCAGTCTCCGAATCCCGCTTCAATCTCTGCAGGTCCGCGCGCATGTCCGCTGCGCTCTGGTACCGCAGCTTTCGTTCTTTCTCCAGCGCCTTATTGATGATGCGCTGCAGCTCGTTAGACGCTCCCGGTGCCACTTCCCCCATCGGTCTCGGCTCACGGTTCAGAATCGCGTCATGCAACAATGCCGTCGTCTGCCCATGGAACGCCGGCCGGCCCGTCACCATCTCATACAACACCGCGCCAAAAGAGAATAGATCGCTTCGCCCGTCCAATTCTTCGCCACGTGCTTGTTCCGGCGACATATACGCCATCGTCCCCACTGCCAGCCCCGGACTCGTCAGTAGTGCTTCCGTTGTCGCCGTCTTCAACGACAAAGCGCCCACGCCAGCCTGCTTCGCTAGCCCAAAGTCCACAATTTTTGCGTGGCCCCGCACCGTCACAAAAATGTTTGCCGGCTTGATGTCGCGATGCACAATCCCCTTTGAATGTGCGGCGTCCAGTGCGTCTGCGATTTCCGTTCCCCACTGTACTGCTTCACTTTCCGCGATCCCACGTTCCCGGATCCGTTCGCGCAACGTTTGTCCTTCCAGGCATTCCATCGCAATGAATCCGCGTCCGCTCGCCTCGCCGATGTCGTACACCGTACATATGTTCGGATGATTCAGCCCTGACGCTGCCTTCGCTTCCCTCTTGAACCGCTCTAGCGCTTGCGAATCGTCCGCCAGTTCTTCCGGTAGGAACTTCAGTGCCACCGATCGCTCGAGCCGCGTGTCTTCAGCTCGGTACACCACACCCATTCCGCCTTCGCCCAGACGCGCCAAAATCCGGTAGTGCGAAATGTTCTTCCCGATCAAGGTGTCGTTCTCGCTCATTCCGCGCTCATCTTAGGTTGCACCCCTACCCAAGTCAACGCGCTACCCCTTCGGGATCACGAATTCTCATTACCATTCGATCGCCATCCAGCATTTAATTTCTGCCTAACTAGTTCCACCACCGGCATTTCCAGCCCGAAAACCCTGTGAGTCTCGATAGCAATTTCAGCGAAAGCTTCAATGATTTTCTTGACCTCTCGCCGATCCTGTTCATCCGAATCTACATTCTGCAACGCGGGCACTGGCTGAGGTGGTGTTCGGCTGTCTTCAAAGACCCTCGCCCTCGTTGAGAAATCGATTCCCGCTTTAACGCGATCTTTATTCGGAGCCTTTTTCATCTCCTTGTGCAGCATATCCAGAGCGTCAGGGATAATCTCCGACCAGGTCCCAGAGGAACTCCTCACGATGGACATGAGTCTTACGCGATGTTCGTCCTCGCCAAAGCTGACATCAGGGCCATGCTTAGAACGTGGGATTCAAACCAGGCTCGAAAGAACTATGGTCTCAATCACAGCCGGTCTGAAAACAAAGGGCTTGGTTGGGAATAGGCCATTGCCGCATTTGGCTTTCATGCAGTTTCGCGGGCCGAAGGCCCTAAATGACAAGTTACCGATTACCGCAGTGCTAATCAGGCATGTTCACTATCCGGAGCTACGAATCGGAGGTGTGAGCGGATTACAGGTGGCCCAATTGTCTCAAGCCTGCAAGGTTGTCCCATTCCGCCCAGGCCTCAATGATTTGGCCGTTCCGAACACGATAGATTGCGATGTATTCTGCATTCATAATCTTGCCGGTTGATGGGTATGAACCCATCGCACCGCGTTGAGTTCCACTGAACTGGTGCCTCACCGCAACCTTTTCGCCTTCAGCAAATATGTCGAGGATTGTTTCCTGGGCGTCCGGAAAGGTCTCAAATTCGCGGTGAAGAAACATCAGAAGATCGGAGCGGCTTCGGACGCGCGGGTCGCCAGCGGCAATGCTGTGTCGCACAAACTGCGTTCGCAAATTGGAGGATGCGAAGCACCTCAACGGCGGAGCGCCCAATAACGATACTTTGTACTCGCGTGCCTGGGTGTACCTGAAGGACGAACCGGTCATCATTTCCGTACCGGAAATCAAAGATCGTTATTACACAATGGAAATCGTGGATTTCATGGGCGACAATTTTGTTTATGTTGGCGTTTTGTCCCATGTCGTCGTCAACGTTTCCATTCCCTTGCGGTCACCCAGCCAACGCACATAGACGAAATCAGTCGTTACCCAATCAAACTGCTTCTTCTCCCAGGGACGCGGCATCCGAGAGATGTCTGTCAGTGCCAGCGCAACATTGTATTCGCGAAGCAAATCGGTTACCCGCTTATCGATTCAAGCCCTGTTACGAATTTCCACGACAAACCGAATGGTGGGTAAATCTTTCAGCCGCTGGAGAAAGAATCTCAGGCGGCGGAAGAATTCATCTGCCTGTATCTCATACTTGTTGAACCACGGAAACTGTAACAACATTGGCCCCAGCTTCTCGTCAAGAATGTCCATCCGGTCTATAAATTCATCGAACTCCGCTTCGCAATCCACTAACAGCGAATTACTGAAAAGACCAAGCGCAGCCATCAAAGTATTCTCTGTTTCCTTAGTGCACATTGTCTACGTCACGGTAGATTCGTGTTCTCAGTCAGTAGATCGAGAGCCGATTAGTTGTGGTAGCCGGATTTCGCCCCAGTAAGCTGATGGGGTGGGCGCTCGCTGCGAGCGACACCCGTCGCATTTGCAGCGAACTCGAAGATTTCAGTCCAAATCTGTGTGAACAGCTTTTTCGTGAACTGCGGCGTCGAGCGGAGGATGTCGTAACACTGATATTCGCGATCCACTCCCCACCCCGAGTTGGCCCGCTTTGCATCAGGCGCTTTCACCAATTTGTAGTGACCAACCACATCCAAGTGGTCAGCCGTGACCACAACGTTGTCGCCTTTGGGCCAGAACATGGACGCGGTGTTGACAATGCCGTCGTTGTCCCAGCTCTCAAGCGGTAGAGGCGGCGACTCCCCCAGCACGCGGCTGATATGGATAGGCTTTCTCGGCAAGCGGAACGGGCCGCCCGCACATGCTCGGTAACAGAGATCATAGGAGAAGTCGTGCTTGGCTTTCCTCCACGAATCCTTGACTAAATGGACGTAAGGTCCTGGGCTGGTGAGTTCCCAGACCGGCGCAGGTTGGCCCAGTGGAAAGGTATAGGCACGGCCTCCCACAGTCGCATACGAAAGAGCCCTGATCGGTGGGTCAGCCCACAATGCTAGTTCTCGTGTTCTTTCGGCATCATCGAACTGTGCCGGGCTCTTCCGATCGGGATGGTATGGACGGCAAGCGAGGTCATAGATGACATCGAAGTCCGACCATATCTGGCGAAAATACATCGTCAAGTCGGATGAAGCTCTTATTGCTTGTGCGGAGCGTGATGGGCTCTGCTTGCCATAGTTCTCGTTGGCTTCCGTCAGGGCGTCTTTCAGCGCCAAAAGTATTCCTGCGTCGGTCAATCCGGCGGCGAGTCCCATTATTTGCGTTTCGATCAAGTTGAGCAAGTACAGTCGCGAACCCAAGACAGCGAAACGCAACTCGGCGACCATCGCGTCACACAGCAACCTGTGGGAATGCACCCAATCGGCGATGTTGGTACCCCAATGAGGGACGGACAGGAATACGACTCCCTTCAACCTTTCGCGGATCTGTCGGCTCGTCACCACGTATCCGCTATCGACATGGACTCGCTTGTTTTCGCGTTTGTGGAGGTCGCAAATAAGCTGGCGGATATCGAGGCCGCCGGTTGAATGTCCCACCAGGACGATTGCATCGTCCTCCAGAATCTCGCCGCGTGCTATGCGTTTGCCAAGATACCTCAATAACTTGATTGCACGCGTGGACACGGCGGCACTAGGTAAATTCCGGAAGTCGTGGAGTGTTACAGGCAGATCGTTCCGGTTCCAATCACGGTATACGGGAGTGATGCCCGAGTAGTATTCCACCTGCCCAAGGGCATCAAAAGCGCCGAATCCTGGTACCAATATGACGTGGACGTGATTACACCAATTGGGCTGCTTCATGTGGGCAACTCCTTGGTGTTCATTGCAAACCTCCGTTGGCGACGAAATCCTCAAACTTTGCTGTGCATCGGCTCATAATGTCGTCCACGCAGCTCAACTAAACCAGGATTTCCGATTTGGGCCTCTGACTCGCGCATAGTACGGCCCTGCTGTCCTCGACGCAACAAATTTGCCACCAGAGCTGGCCGCAGCGAGACTGTGCGGTTCCGACGGCTCGTTTTTGCTCGTCTGATGAGCCCCGCTTATTGCCGCGTAATCGATTTCTCAGACACTGCGCCGACCTTCCTCCTTCTTTTAGACGTGTAGGGCTTTCACCCCGAAGCACGAGTAAGCGGGTAGGGCCGCTCGACATTGAGCGAGTTCACTAGATTCCTAGCCTGTTCAAGTTTGTCCATCTCAAACAGCGTTGGGTTGCGAATTGGTTCGACTTTGGGACGCTTTCCCGCCACGACGTGATATATTGCCGCGACAATGCGCAAACACAAAGTCGAACGGAAATGTTTCAAGACATACGCCACCAGATCAACGCCAAGACACCGGACGGCAAGCGACATCTCCCGACCGTGCTACGTCTGGTGACCGAAGCGATCAGCAAGCTCCCGTAAACATCGACAAGCAATAGCAGCAAGAACCGCAATAAGTTTTGCGGGATTCACCCGCGAAAGCGCGAGGGTGGACTTCACCCAGCAGCTGAAGAACGATTCCGGCTCTTACGATGAAATTTGCGGGCAGTCTCCTGCATATGGAGATCAACCACGAGGCAGGGCACAAGAACATGCAGAAGTGCTCTCCCTGATGTAGGGGATCTTCGCGGGTGTTTGCTCTAGCGCGGACTTTTGAGGCAACCGCTTTTCTAACAGTCCGAGCATCTTGAGCGCTCTTTGCACACGAAAAAGGGGCCCGGGCTAATCTCACTATCCACCGGGCCCCTGAGGCGCCGATTTGCGCCCAATCCGCGATACAAGTCGCGGCATCTCTTTCAACGAGCTACGACGGCCCAAAAAGTCAAGGCGATCAATAGGCCGACTAGGGTCACAAGTGTGATCGTGATTTCGATGCTATGTGCACCCAACTTGTCGCGCGCCGAGACGAGTGCGCTGTGCACAGAAAAATGCTGAAAGTGTGGAACGTGAATTGGGTTGAGGCCTCTCATCCGTGTCCTCCAAACGAGGTCTGAAGAACCTGCTTCCACCTCCTTCATCCCACCATGCGCGGGGCGCGTCAAGGGCCGTCATCACGAGGACTGGAAAATAAAAGAGAAAGGGGAGATCACTCTAACGTAAAAACACTACTCCGAGAGTCAAAATCAATGATTCGCTAAGTGGATGACATTACCGGCTGCATGGCGGTCAGGCAAGACTACAGCCTAGGTCCTGATTGACGCCGTACACTTCCATATGGATTTCAAGTTTCCGAGTACGCGAACTGATCAGACTTGTACAGAGCCCCTTGAGTTCTGCACCGCAGAGTGGCGTGAAAGACCTAGAAGTCCAGCAACGAGTTCCTAATACGGCGTCCGAACATAAGCCCGGGACCTGGTTTCTGAGCATGAGAAAGCGGGGGCATCCACACGCATAGTGACGCTAACACCATGATTTGCAAAATGAAATTCGACCGTGAAAGAGTGACGTGTGTGTTCTCCTCGGTGATGTGGGACACATACGAAAGGAACACAAAGGCGTAGTTATTGTTGATGCTGTCAGGGGTTCCTCTCGACCCATGATTCGGGAGGTGACAGATGCGTACCGATTTACCCACCCAGCCAAATCTGGACGATATCGAAAAAGAAGTAAAAAGTCTGCTTCATGCCCTACGACGGGGGGACGCCGCCGCACGTAGTCGCTACTGTTCCATCGACCCTTTGCCGTACTTGTCTGATCCAAGAATTGAAGACGCTCAGTACATAATCGCACGTGAGCACGGCTACAGCAGTTGGCCGAAACTGAAGGAACAACTACATACCACGAGCAGTTCCGGGAAACGCTAGCAATCGAACTTGCCCCAGGTCAACGAATCGGTGGCCCCAGGACCCGGGTTCGACCATGAGCGCACCGACCCCTTCTGAGATCACCGACCCCTGAGAGGAGGGGAATTGACCCTGGGGCAGCAGTTCCCTTCCACTACTCACCCTCTTCGATTTGCGTATGACCGAAAAGCCGTTCTTTCATAACCGGCCATGCGCTCGCCATCGACGGAGGATTCCTCACCCACACTTAATTTCGGATTGGAGGACTTTCGTGATTCCCCAATACGATATCTTCAGGATGAAGAAGGGCGAATACGTTTGGCTAGAGGCGAGAATGACTCTCGATGACGCGGAGGCGCGGGTTCAAGAACTTGGAGCCGCAGAACCCGGTGAATATCTCATCTTCGATGAGAAAGCCTGCGACAGAATCTCGCTGACAGTTGAGCATCGGCCAAAGTCTGAAGCCCAATGAAACGGATCGTCTCGCTTATCGTGGCGAGGAGATGCCCGGCGGAAGAAATGGGCCGCCGATAATCAGGTCGGGAAGCGTCACGTCAAACTGCTGCCCGCATTTCACACAAACAACTGACTGATAAGCGGATGACCAAGTTCCGGTGCCGGCCAGTACATGAACTATATGCTCCTGCTGGCAGTGCCCGCAGGAAACAGTCATGACAACGTAATCCTGTTTCAATTGTGGCTGGGGCATGATCGACCTCCGGGACCATCCTGCATCTCCGCGAGGTGCGCGTCAATCCTGTGTGGGTTCAACTTCCACATTAAATAGAGAAGGCTCCCACCCTCTCGAGTAGGAGCCCCTCATTTACGACAGGATGGTAGCTGGCAATCTCATCCGCCCAGGTGAGACTGTTGCGCTAGGCGGGCCGTAAAACCGAAAATAGGAATCAAACCATTGCTGCGAAGGCAATCTTGTGGAACGTGGAATATTCCGCTACGAAGTTCTTGATGATCGGGAATCCTTCAATGAATTTCTCCAGCATCTTCTCGACCTCGGGATAAAGTTCCCGATTGTAAATTTCCGCCTCCTCCTCTTTTCCCCATAGGCTGATGGCTACCACTTCCTTCTTTTCCGGTGTGACCAGAAGCAGCTCGTCCACGAATCCCTTCTGCTTCTTCAGTAGGGGCAAAATCTCCTTTTCAAACGTGACCGTAAATTCTTTCGCGACATTGGGTCTTAGGAGCAGGGTGATATGACGAGCGAACATGGATTCCTCTCTTCCTCCTTTCTCGGGGGCCGATGCCGCTGATTCACCTATTCTTCCGTCACAAGGATAGGATCGGGAGTTTATTCCGTCCCCCCGGCGCATGTTGTTAGTCCCATGCGTTCAGTACCGCTGTATCACTCGTCACCCAGCGATGTGTCCGGCAACACTCCGGGCGGCTTACTTCTTCTCCCACATGTCCCAAAACAACTTGACCGTATCTGGCCCATGCCCCGCGTAGTGATTGTTGGCGTAAGCATAGACCTTGAGATTCCTGGATACGAATTGCCGGAACAGCCCAGCCCAGTTCTGAAGGTCATCCGTTCTGTTGATAATCGTCTTGTCCCATGTCGTCGTCAACGTTTCCATGCCTTTGCGGTCACCGAGCCAACGCACATAGACGAAATCAGTCGTTACCCAATCAAGCTGCTTCTTCTCCCACGGACGCGGCATCCGAGAGATGTCTGTCAGTGCCAGCGCTACATTGTATTCGCGAAGCAAATCGGTCAGCCGCCTATCGAGCCAAGCCCTGTTACGAATCTCGACGGCCAACCGCACGGTCGGCAAGTTCTTCACTCTTTGTAGAAAAAATCTCAGGCGGCGGAAGAACTCATCTGCTTGCATCTCATACTTGTTGAACCACGGAAATTGTAGCAACAGCGGCCCCAGTTTCTCTTCAAGAATATCCATCCGGTCTACAAATTCATCGAACTCCGCTTCGCAATCCACTAGCACCTTCTCGTGCGTCACGACCTGCGGAACCTTTGCCGCAAAGATGAAGTCTGGCGGCGTGCGCTCGTACCAGTTGGTGACCGTGGATGCGCTCGGAGTTGCGTAATACGTGCTGTCGATTTCGACGGTCTGGAACTGCCTCGCATAGTAAGAAAGAAAGTCGCGCGGTTTCATGCCCGGAGGGTAGAACGCCCCCGGCCACCCGTTTGCGGTAAATGCGCTGGTGCCTAGCAGCAGGCCGGGTTCGGAATACGGTCGCTCGACATTGAGTGAATTTACGAGTCGACCCGTCTGCTCCAATTTGTCCATCTCGAACAGAGTCGCGCTGCGAATGGGCTCGACTTTTGGGCGCTTAGGCGGCACGGGGAGAGGCTAGCTCAAGTCATCCAGCAAATAAAGGTATTAGCGTCTGCGCGGATGGAATGATGAGGCGAATCGAAGCCGTCCTTGGCAGAATGCACAAGGAGTACTGGGAGCAAGTTGTCCAGGCGAATGTCTTATATTCAGCCAAAACGATGAGCCGTACAAGGTTGGACTAGGCAGAAGACGGTTAATCGCATGGAACCCCTCCCTGAATATGGCGACAAGACTTTACGAAACTGATGAGGCTATCATTGGATGGGTGCCGCATCCAACTGTCACGGCTGAGTGTTCTGCACAGATGCTCTGGAAAACGTGCTCGTCTTTCTCGTCATGAAAGCGGCTTAGCCGACCAGCTATGGGGCGGTCAAGGTTGGCCAAGGTTGCGATGATTCCCACACGACGGGCTTGTCACGAAGCATAGCCGTGCAAAACACTTCCAGGTGTCGCTCGTGGGTGCTATGGATGAGATCTATCTGACCGTCTCTGATCCTGGGCTTGGTTTTGATCCCGAAGAGGCGGTGAAGGGGACCGGGCTCGGCCTCACAAGCATGAAGGAGCGCCTGAGACTGGTGAATGGGGAACTTTCCCTCAGCACTCAACTTCATCGAGGAGCAACAATCCGCGTTCGCGTCCCCTTTAGTTCTCCAAGTAAGTCTGCATCGGTAGTCTCATAGCCGCGAGCTCCTGGTAAACGCGCGCCAAGTCACAAGAAAACAATCTAATAGTACGCGAGATGGAGCACCATCAAACAGGTTAGCCTATCAACACACCTGTACCTTCGGGCTATTCAAGGCTTGCTGAAAAAACCTCAGACTCAAGAACATTGAGCCTTCGACCTCGACGAAAACTTTGTGGGGGAGACAAAAATGAAGAAGGTTTTTCTATTGGTGTCCACAGGCATCCTGTTCACCACTCTAGGTTGCTCAGGGAATTCCCAGGAAGCCGTCTCAAAGAGCGCACCGACAGTGGTGCAGGCATCGGCTGCGCCAGCCAGTACATCTCCCGTCGTAGAAGACCCAGCGGCTGCGCTTCCTGTGCCGTCGGTCGGAAAGGCGAATCAGCAGGCCTGGCGTTCTGAAAATGTCAAAGACCGCCTCGGCAACGCCGTTGCGCTGAAGGGGACTTCGTTAGACGGCAAATTTGATTTAGTCATCCTCCAGAAGGGAACGTATTCTTTTTTGTCTTTCGTCAGGCATGCGCGCTGGGAGTCAGTCTATAACCAGCCGGCCAAAGGCAAGTTAATGTATCTCCGCGTAAAATTTGAGGACGGACAGGAGAAGCGCATCGCGTGGGACGAACTGGGGTTCGCCACGGAGAACCTACACAGCGTCTTATGGTCATACCCCGCCAAGACAAGCGCTCCCATCGGTCCAGTGCTGGCAGGCCCCACAGTTGATTCTGTTGGGGGTGACCAACTCCTTATTCAAGACATGATAAAGCACAAGACGATGCTTTTAGAAGTCGAACCGGGGGTCACCACACAGTTCGACATGACCGGGCTCGCGCACGAAATAGAAAAAGTTCGTACTCCCAAAACGCAGGCAGTCCTGGAAGCTAGGCAAACCGCCGAGTAGGTCACCCCAATGAGAGGTAAGACGGAGTCACCCATGAAGTTCACAAATCGAGCTGCATATGGCGTGGTCGCAGTGGTGCTTGTGACGCTGGGCATCACGATGCTGAGCGCGGGAGCACGAGCGCAAGGCGAGGGATGGTGGATTGTCCGCGCGGAGTACGGAACACGGAGTCAGCGCAACGATGTCACGGATATTCTGAAAGATCTGATCGCCCGCGGGGGCGTGAATGGCCGCGTGGCTGTCAATAATCACATTATGGGCGGAGATCCAGCGGTTGGCGCAGACAAGAAGCTGTACATTTTGGCCAGAAACGCGCGGAATGATAAGCACGAATTCGAATACCGAGAGGGTGGGTTTGTGCCGGTTGAGATGTTCAACGTGCGCCGGGACGATCGCCGTGACGATTGGAGAGACCGTGCGCCGAATTACCCAGCCTCGGAGAGGCGGGATTTCGAGGGCTTGCGCATCCTCAGCGCGTACTATGGCGTGCAGGGCAGAACGGCGGAGGTGACGGAATTCGTGCGCAGACAAGTGCGCGGGGACTCGGTCAGTCTGACGGTGACGAATCGAACGTTCGGCGGGGATCCGGCGATCGGGGCGGACAAAGTGCTCATTGTGGTCTACCGCTACCAGGGAATGGAGAGCGCCACGGCGGTACGCGAAGGAAATATGCTGACGCTGCCATAGGCAAAAGCGGCCGCCATCCTTGCTTGGATCAGTAGATTCTGTCTGAGAATTAAGCCAACCTCGTCCCCATTTTAAAGGTCGAACTTCGCAGGCTCGCTAGAGATCAGCCGCGTCGTGGAAACGCAGGCCGCGGCACGGTCTCGGCAAGCATCAACGCAACGCCAGACGAGCAGATATGGTTCGATACGTTTCGGGTCGGCATTTGGCCGGATTACTTTCCTGGTGTCCAGTTCTCGAAAGATGCTGAAGCTCTCAATCAATACTTCCGTCAGATGACACCGAACGTGGGACCGTACGATCCTGAGGTGATCTCGGACGCCTGCGCGGCACTGTTCAACATGCCCGGCGTAGTGGTTGTTGGCGTAAGCATAGACCTTGAGATTCCGCGAAACGAATTGCCGGAATAACTCGGCCCAGTTCTGAAGGTCATCAGTTCTGTGATAATCGTTTTGTTCCATGTCGTCGTCAACGTTTCCATGCCTTTGCGGTCACCCAACCAACGCACATAAACGAACTCAGTCGTTACCCAATCAAACTGCTTCTTCTTCTCCCACGGACGCGGCATCCGAGAGATGTCTGTCAGTGCCAGCGCAACATTGTAGACTTTCTCGTGCGTTATGACGTGCGGAACCTTCGCTGCAAAGATGAAGTCTGGTGGCGTGCGCTCGTACCAGTTGGTGACCGTCGATGCGCTCGGTGCGCGATAGTACGTGCTGTCGATTTCAACGGTCTGGAACTGCCTCGAATGGTAAGAAAGAAAGTCGCGCGGTTTCATGGCGGGAGGGTAGAACGCCCCCAGCCACCCGTTTGCGGTAAACGCGCTGGTGCCTAGCAGCAGTCCAGGTTCGGAATACGGTCGCTCGACATTGAGCGAATTGACGAGTCGCCCTGCCTGTTCTAGTTTGTCCATCTCGAACAGGGTCGGGTTACGGATTGGTTCGATTTTTGGGTGTTTCGGCGGCACGGCGCGAGACTAGCTCAAGTTACCCGGCAAATAAAGGTGCTGATGAGGCGAATCGAAGCCGTCCTTGGCCGCTAGGACCAGTACGAACTTGTCCGATAACGCGTGTGATCGACGGAGTCTCTGTTAATGGAGCGGTTGCCACAGTTCGATTTTGTTGCCGTCGGGATCGTATATCCACGCGAAGCGGCCGTAGCTTTCGTCTTGGCGCTTAGGGTCGATGCGGACGCCTTCTTTCGCTAGGCGGTCGAGCAGTGCTTCGAGGTCGTCGACGATGTAGTTCAACATGAACGAGGCTGGGCCGGGTTCGAAGTATCTGGTGTTGCCGGGGAAAATGCTCCAGATTGTCATCTGCTCACTTTCAGGATTGTCCTTTTCACGCCACGGCAGCATCACACCATGGCCGCTATCCGCGAGGCCGAGATGTTTTGCGTACCACTCCTTCATTTGTTGCTGATTCGCGGACTTGAAGAAGATGCCACCGATGCCGAGGATTCGACCTTGCTGGTTCATGGTTGCTTTCCTTTTTTGTGATTGTACATGGGCAATGCCGCTTCGGCTCCAACCCAGACCGAAGCCGCAAGCACCAAGTAAAACGGTGACGAGTCTCGTAACGTACCAGCGTCGATGAACTCTTTCGCGGTTCGTGTCCACCGTCGAACTGTTGACCAGAGCGTTCATAGGAGCGGAGCATACCTTAGAAACCTCTCGATTCACAGTCAAGTCCTAGAGAGGTTCAGGTGAAGAACACGATACGGACTGAACGCGACCGTTGACGAAGAAAGCTGAGCATCACTGGGTGCTGGAAAACTGGTAATCAAAATCGTAATAATGCTTTCCGCCCTCGATCCTGATAATCATCTTCCCTTCCAACCTCGCCAGCTCGCCGGTTCCCGACTGCGGCACCACCGTAATGCTCTGGTTCTGCACGCCGAGATTCATGGTCGAGCTGTGCTGCAGGATGAAACTCCCGCTGCGCCCACCCAGCTTCCCGGTCACGCGCTCCATCGCCACGTATCCGCCCGAGCCATTCGGGCCGCTGGGCGGCGGCCCTGACGCCAGCATCTCGCCCACGCTCGTGCCCTCCAGGTCGCCCTGAAACTGCTTGTCCGACATAAATCGCGGAAACGTCTTCCCATCCGTCCCGCCGCCCTGCGCCTTCATCTGGATCTCGAAACTTCCAGTTGCATGCTTCGTCTTCGCTCCTGTTTGCGAATTCTGCCTCCCCGCTGCAAACGCGCAAACACCCAAAACCACAACCGCAACCATCGAAGGCAAGTTTTTCATTTTAGGTTGTCCTCTCGGAAACAACAGTTGTTCGTAGGCCGTAGATTGCAAAATAACCGACAAACAAAAGGCAAGCTAGAAAGCCCGCCAAAATGAGGTTTCTCTTCACGCAAACAGAGTGAACATGGCGGTCGCCTTCGTCAAGTGATTGCATAACAATGCCGGCCCCTTGACCCGAGTAGACTTTGGTTGTTCGACGACCAAGGCTCGGGAGAAAGGAGCCGGACATGATCATTATAGGAGTAGATTATCACCCGAGCTTTCAGCAAATCTCTTTTATGGATCAGAAAACTGGGGAGTGTGGTGAACGGCGATTGAATCACAGCGATGGAGAAGCCGAACGGTTCTACCGGGAGCTAAAGGAGAGAGGAGTCAGCGTGCGCGTGGGAATGGAGGCCACCGGATATTCACGCTGGTTCGAGCGGTTACTGGCAGAGTTGGGTTTCGAGGTGTGGATCGGCGATGCGGCGGAGATCAAGAGGATGCGAGTGCGCAAGCAGAAAACCGATCGGGAGGACGCCCGACTTCTGCTGAAGCTGCTGCTGGAAGATCGCTTTCCTAAAATCTGGGTACCGAATCCGGAAAATCGTGATCTGCGGCAACTGCTTTGGCACCGGCATCGGCTGGTGCAGATGCGGACACGGATCATGAATCAACTGCAGGCCGTAGCGTTGAACGAGGGCTATCGCTGGAAGAAAAAACTGTTCAGCGCACAGGGACGAGCACTGCTAGAGAAACTCTCGTTGGCTCCCTGGGCCAGTCGGCGCCGGAAGGAATTATTGGAGTTGCTGGACCAGCTAGATCCCAAGATTGCGGAGTTAACGGCAGCGGTCGAGCAAGAAGCCAAGAAACGGCCCGAGGTAGTGCGGCTGATGACGCATCCTGGAGTGGGATCCATCACGGGGCTGGACTACGTTCTTGTCATCGGGACGCCGGATCGGTTTCCTTGCGGCAAGAAGATCGGCAGCTACATTGGGCTCATTCCGAGTGAAGACTCCAGTGCCGGCCATCAGCGGCTGGGACATATCAGTAAGCAGGGCAATGCATTGTTGCGCTACTTGCTGGGAGAAGCAGCGCAAGCAGCAGTGCGTAAGGACGCGGGCTGGCGGCGTCGGTATGTGCACCTAGCGATGCGCCGGAAAAAGAGCATTGCCAAGGTGGCCATGGCCAGGAAACTCGGTGTTCGGTTGTACTGGATGTGGCGCAACGGTTGGGACTATTCGAAGTTTGTCGAGTTCGGTTCGAACGCGGGAAAGCTCGGAACCAGGCATGGCGTGAAGTAAAGCGTCGGCAAGTGATTGGGCATCCCGCTCCCTGCAGAGGGAGTTTCTCGTTGGACTGATGCATCAGTCAATGTGCTACTCGCCCGCGGGATAACTCTTGGTCGCGTTACCGCTAACATGAGTACCGGGACTGATCTTTGCCGTAACCGCGTTCTATAAGTGCGTTGGATTACGGGACATCGCTGTTTCTTCCACAAACCCTCATCGAAAGGCCCGTGCGTCACGCGTTTGTGTATCCTGTCTCCTTGACTCTCAACATTCAGAAACGCACGATGCTTCTGTGTTGAAGTGTCTTTTGGTCGGAGGTGTCAAATGTCCGACCCTGAGATTTTAGAACGGTCTCTGCGAAGTTGTGATTATCGCTGCCGCAAAGTTCATTGTCCTCACAAGGAAACTGCGGCCAACATCACTGCCGCCAAATGGCAGATGGGCGAAAACCGGTGGACGCGGTGGAAGATAGTCGACTGTCCGCTTCTTCCCGCAGGGGAAATCTGGTGCGACATGACCTGCCTCTCACAACTGGAAAGCTCACGGAGTGAAATGCCTCATCTGGCAGAGTGAGTAATGAACCACGAAGAATCTTTTGGAGAGAGAACCATGGAATTCACACTGACCGCGGAGGAGCACGAACTTATCTTACGCATTCTTGAGCAGCACCATCGGGGGCTACTGAAGGAGATTTGGCACACGGATCACCGGGAATTCAGACTTGCTCTGCGGAAGGACGAAAAGTTGCTCGAGTCCGTCCTGAACCGCCTGCGGGAAGTCCGGGTTCAACAGGCGTAACGTTGATCGCTCTGTCTCGTTACTCAAGATCGTTGTCGGCGAATGACAAGTTTGGGGAGACCAAACACAGCAGTGAGGAGGTTTCTGACGCCAGCGGGCCTGACGTTTTGCGTTAGACAGCCATGTAATCGGTACGACTCCAAGGGACAAAATCCTCGAAGGTGATTTTCCGTTTGAGCGACGAAGATTTGGCGGCAACCCCGAACAACTGTGTCCCTTTACTTTTGAGACATAGTAGTACTGCCTATAAAGAGTGGAGTTTGTGCGGATGATCGAGTTGAGTCGGCCGGAGTAGAGGGCACCCACATAATCAAGAGGTTGGTACGGGTTATGCGACAAAAGTCGTCCATCCCTAGCCGAGAACATACCCTTTCGGGATTGCACATTGCTCTCACGACTCACCGACATAGGAGATGTCCCTACTGTCAAGGAGAGGTGTATAGGGAGAGGCGCAGGGGATTCGCAAAGTTGACTCTCCTGTTGGCCGTTCGACCATATCGGTGCGCTGATTGCGACAGGCTGCACTACGGTTTTTGTTTTTAGTGTGGGGCTGTCATTTCGTGTCTTTGGCCTGGGGTTCAATTGGATCGTCGCAGCAAAAACGGTTGTGGGGACTGTTCTGCAAGGCGTGGTCCGACTACTCCTTGATTCGGTTTCTATCGGCTCGGTCAATTTGAGCCCAGCAGGCAATCGAAAGGGAATCTTTGGTCGAATTCAGCAAAGGAGAATAGAAAATGAAGTCAAGCAACAATTGGATGAGAAGCGGACTTGTGCTCGCTATAGGGACAGTTTGTATTGCTTTCGCTCTGAGCGCCGGAGCACAAGTACAGACGACAACGACTACGACGGCCGGCCAGAGCAGTCAGGTCGTGAAGGTAGAGCGCGGCGAAGTTCTGGCGGTGGAAGGCAACGATTTGATCGTGAGAATGGCAGATGGCTCGATCCGACATTTTGAGAACATCCCCGAGAGCGCCAAGGCTACCGTTGATGGAAAACAGCTGGGAATTCACGACTTGAAACCAGGCATGAAGCTCCAGCGCACCATAACCACAACAACCACTCCTCAGATCGTTACCACCGTCGAGACGGTGACGGGAAAGGTCTGGCATGTCACCCCGCCACTCTCCGTCATCCTGACCCTGGAAAACGGAACGAATCAGTCGTTCAAGATTCCGAAGGATCAGAAATTCAAGGTGAATGGAGAAATGGTTGACGCGTTTGGGCTGAGGAAAGGGATGGTGGTCACAGCGACAAAAATCGTAGAGGTTCCGGCGTCGGTCACGTCACAGCAGAAGAGTGTAAGCGGCACGACACCGACACCCCCGTCAGCTCCGCCAGCCGACACTCCTTTGTTGATTGCCGAGGGAGCGCCCACGGCTGCTCCGCCGGAGACTGCGGAAGCGCCTGCTGCCCCTGTGCAAACGAATCCGACGACGGGTAGCTACCTCCCGTTCATCGGTCTGGGAGTGCTGGTGCTGATTATTATTTGGGCGATAGCAAGGTTCGCGCGCGGGAAGTCCCGAACTTAGGATGGTTCGAGAAGGAGGAGCCCAGTCACTTAGAGGCTCCTCCCGCCTCACTTTGCTTTGAAGCTGAGGAGCTGCGTCGCGGCTTCGCAGAACGGAATTATCTTCATGCTTGGTGATGCGCCGAAGGCGCATGATGTCTTATCAGAAGTTATTGGAAGCCGACCAACCACACTGACTTCGTGGTCGCGCCGCTGGATCAAATGTTCATGCTGTGGTCTGCAGTGAACTGCGTTTCGCGTGCGGGAGCCGTGCTCGGCGCCGATCAACGCATCACGGTCTTGGAAGGACTGCAGGCTATGACCACCAACATTGCGCAGCAATATCAGGAGCAGGACTCTAAGGGTTCACTGGAGCCAGGAAAATTGGCCGACCTCGTCGTTCTCGACAAGAACCCGCGCAAAGAGTTCTCCGTAGTGATCCAACTGTAGTGTACGCGATTGGACCATCGGGTTTGCGGCGGATAGTGATCTGAGATTGCCACTCCCGACTACCGGCAGCGAGGTTATAGAGTCTCCTCATTAATGCAGAGTAGTCTAACTACGCAGGTTTGTGGTTGAAGAACTAATTCGTTAGTCCCTCATCACGGGCAACTCTGACGTAACGCGATTAGGTAAGGGTTGCCGACGATACGTCAAGTGAACACGTACTTGCCTTCGCGGCCTATTACTGGTCAGTGTTGGATGAACATGCGCCTAGTGCATGCTGGGCTGGTAAGCGCGCTCGAGGTGCGCTTTGATTTCAGCGAGCGTAAAACCTCGGCACCAGGCACTAATTCCCCAAAACTGCCTTCTTCGCCTCCAGCACCTCCGCCCGTCCTGGCTTGTCAGAATGCTCGCATGTCTTTAATAGCTCGGCAAAATACTTGCGACTTGCTTCGCGGTTGCCGCTGAGTTGCGCGGCGCGGGCCGCGCCGTACAGCGCACGGAAGCGGTTTGGCTCTTTCTTCAGCGTCGCCTCAAATTGCTCCAGCGCTTGCGCGGGCTGGTTGATCTCCAGCAGCATCTCGCCGAATAGCTCGCGCGCAGGTGCAAGTGGCCCGGGCGTAATTGCCTTCTTGTCGGTACCATCTTCCATCTCGGCTGCCGACTTCATCAGGGTCAAAGCGAGGTTCTTACGTCCCTCTGCCAATGAGCTCCAGGCATTCACTTCGAGGCACTGGATCTCGGCTTGTCCAGCCCAATAGCTTTCCTTTGCCTTCTCGAGATGCGTACGGATGTCCTGCAACGCAGCGACCGACGCCTGGGCCTTTGCCGCGTCATGCAACCGCGCCGCTGCTATGCCGCGCGCAAACCAGGTTATGGCATCGGTGTAGGGAAACGGCGTCTCGCGTGGCTCGAGCTCCGCCGCCCGCTGCCAGTCGCGACGCTCCACAGCATAGCGCGCGGGAATCGCTGCCAGCGCGAAGTATCCCGCGTCGGGACCTGCCGCGCCGCTCACCACCGCTTTCGGATCGAAACGCGAGGCTATCTCCGGCAGCGCCTCGAGCACCTTGCGCGCAGCTTCGTCCTGGGCGGTCTGCAGATAGGCGTAAACCAGGTAATCGCTTGCGTGCAGCTCTTCTGCCGTTTGGCTCACGCGACGCGAAGCTTCTGCGGCGGCGCGGTTGCTGTCGATAGAATTCTGCCAGTAGCCCACACGCGTGAACGTGTGCGACGGCATATGCAGCGCGTGTGGCGCATCAGGCGCGATATCGGAATAACGCTGTGCGGCGATAAGCGCCTTTCCCGCCAGAGGCGGCACGTCGTAGGTGTGAATGATGTAATGCGCCAGACCGGGATGGTCCGGTTCTTCCCGGAATAGCTTCTCCAGGATCGCGCCCGCCTGGAGCCGCGCGGCGTAAGTTTTGTCGGTCGGCTCTTCCGCAGCCGCAAGCGCTAGTGCGTAGAAAATCTGCGCCTCCTGATCGTCGGAATATTTCAACGCGAGATCTTCCATCGCATCTCGATAGGCGAGCAAACGCGCTTGCTGTGGCGTGTTCTCGAAGTTGCCGTACAGGCTGGCGACGGCCGCGATGTACGCTCGTTCGCGCTCCGTTTTTGCGCCAGCGGCTTTGCCCTGTTCGGCGCTCTCGCGTCCCGCCTGTAGCTGGCTGTTGTCCTTCATGCCAGCCGCGAACGGATTGCTCCACTGGCTCAGTGCGATTCCCCAATGCGCGATTCCGCAAGTCGGATCACTTTTGAGCGCTGCGTTGAATCCTTGAATGGCGTGATTGAATTGGAAGGAGTGCAGCAGCGCCACCGCTCGATCGAATTCCTTCTGCGCCTCAGCATTGCATGATGTGGCAAAATGCACCGCGCCTAACTTTTCGCCTTTTCCATGCTGGTGCTCCTGCGCGACACCACTCGCCGCAAGCAGGGCGATGGCGCATCCGGCAAAGACTCTCTTCGTGAACATTTGCTCCCCTACCGCCGGATTATAGGCGCGGGAGCGCCGGGACGGAATCCTTATCGCGACTCTAGCGGGAACTCGTCCGATTCTGACGACGAACTTGATCCAGTGTATACCAGCGTATATAAATGAATCAGGTCTAGCCCGGATTCTGGTCGTATGACGCGCCACTCTTCCACAATCCGATTAGGAAGACTTGCCGACCATCCGGCTCGGTTGGGGGAACTGTTCGAACTCGATTACGACCTCTTGTTGTATGACGTCACCAGCACCTACTTCGAGGGAGAAGCGAAGCAGATTCCATTGGCCCAGCGGGGTTATTCGCGCGATCACCGTCCGGACTGTAAGCAGGTGAACATTGCGCTGGTGGTGAGCCGCGAAGGAATACCGCTCGGCTACCAACTGTTTGCCGGGAACCGCAACGACGTAACCACACTGGAAGAGATCGTGGAACGCATCGAACGGCTGTATGGGAAAGCGAACCGCATCTGGGTGATGGATCGCGGCATGATCAGCGAGGAGAACGTGCGGTATTTGAAGGAAGCCGGGCGGCGTTACATCGTGGGGACGCCCAAGGGCATGCTGAGACGGTTCGAGCGCGAGTTGCTAGCCCAGGACTGGCATCAGGTGCACCCCGGTCTCGAGGTACGCTTCTGCCCAACCCCTGGCGGCGAAGAGCTCTTTGTTCTCTGCCGGAGTGCCCAAAGGAAAGAGAAAGAACAGGCCATGCATGAGCGCTTCGAGAAACGCATCGAGGAGGGACTGGAGAAAATCGCCGTCAGTTGCCGGAAGCGGAAGCAAGAGCCGGTCGTGGTAGCCCAACGTGTTGGGCGACTGCTGGGTCAGAACTCCCGGGCGGCCGGAGCCTTCCAGGTCCAGATCGTGCCCGATGCCAACGGACTGGCGAAGTTCAGCTGGAAGAAAGTCGACCGCTGGCGACAGTGGGCACGGTTGAGCGAGGGCTGCTACTTGCTGCGCAGCAATGTGATGGAGTGGAGTCCGGAGGAACTCTGGCGCGTGTACATTCAGCTGACGGAGGCCGAGGCCGCATTTCACATTCAGAAATCGGATCTACAACTTCGACCAATCTGGCACAAGAAACCGAAGCGGGTCGAGGCGCACATCCTGGTGTGCTTCCTAGCCTACGTATTGTGGAAGACCCTGGCGCAACTCTGTCATCGCGCCGGGTTGGGTAATGAACCGCGAAAGGTGTTTCAGGAACTGGCGGAGGTGACGTTGGTCGACGTTCTCCTGCCAACACGAAGCGGAGTGACGATACGCAAGCGCTGCGTCAGCCGGCCAACCGAGCACCAGGCGATCCTGCTCCAGCGCCTCGGTCTGCAACTGCCGAGCTCGCTGGAAATGGCCCGGATGTAGTGAAGACTGACGCATGTCCATCATGAAAATAAACGACTTATTCGTGCAACTGCGGAAGATGAGCTAGGATTACCACCAGCCGAGCCAGGTCTTGCTCCACTTCCTTGAACAGCCGGTAAAGGGCCAGCGTGAGAAAGATGGCCATGGTCGCGGTGAACAAATCGCTCACAATGCCGAGGCGGAAAAGCGTCTCGCGCGCGGCAATGTTGTTGGCTATTGCGCTCGCATTCCCTGTCACAAACAGCTTGCTGGGAATGTAAATGAGGCGCAATGGTGCAGTCAGGAGTGTGAGGTAGAGGAGTGAGGTCAAAAGAGCGGCAGTATCAACCTCTTTGCAGGTCGACGACGGGACGCCATCCCTTCCTGCGTCACCAATGCGCTTTCTGAGCTACGATCCTCGATTCTGATGAATTAACCAGACTAGGCCCCCTCGCACCACCCGAAAAAGCTATGGGCCACGAGTCCCAAAGAGAACCATGGCGAGCACTTGATCACCAAACTGCTTGTTGGTTTCAGACTTGACTGGCTTCGTCGCAAACAAGCGATGAAAACCGCTGGGAGAGGAACCCAAAACCGTTACACGATCGTGAGTAGCCAACCGAGCAAATGGTGCGGATGGCTGAAACAAATCCTGCTCAATCAGGCGGGTTGGAAAGTAAGAAAAAATCCGGCACCAGGAGAGGTACTTTTCTTGACTTCCCCTTTTAGAGAACTTACCAGGCCCTGCATTCGCTTGGGCTACCAGACCCGATCTACCGCGTACGCCGCGCTCAGTCGGTTGGAGTAGAGAGAATCAACCGCGCTACTTCTTGAGGCTCATCCATCTGCACGAAATGGCGGGCTGTGGGTAGGAGGAATAAATCAGATTTCGGAAACAATTCGTGAAACCTTTGGGCGACGCCTTTGTTGAGATAAGGGTCGCTAGCCCCAAAAATAATTCGCACGGGCCGCGCAAATCGTTTTAGTTTGGACGCCGTTTTCGTGCCAGCCCGTACGGTTCCCAATAAATCTTCATTCAAACTGAAAAATGCTGGACGGGTGCTCGGGGTCGCATCGAATTGTTGGTACAGTAGCGGGACGAACTCATTTCTAACCTCAGCATCTCTGAAGAATCTGCCAACCTGCCAAAAATACATTCGTCGAAAAATGAGGTGATTAAACAGGGTTGAGAGTGGACGTGCGATATTCCTAATGAAAGGTGTGGAGAAAAGGAAGATTGCTTCTGGTGGTCTGAGGGTCGGCATCGCACAGTAGTACGTATTCAAAAGGACCAAAGCCGATACCTGATTGCTATGCTGAAGCGCCCAATTAATTGCCGGGGGGCCGGAGGCGTCGTGAGCCACCAGCACAACTTGCCCGAGTTTCAGTTGCTTGATAACTGAGTGCAAATCCCCTTCCTGATGCTCAGCTGTGTAAGGATAGCCGAGGGGTTTATCGGAAGCGCCCCAACCGAGAAAATCGAATGTGACGGTTCGGCGCGGCGAAAGATACGGAACGAGTCGATCATAGAGGTGAAGATTGTCTGGAAAACCGTGCATCAGAACGATGCTGGGTTCGTTGCCCGCATACTCGCGGGCGTAAATACGGTGTTGATCGCGCTGGACAATGTGCTCTACGAAGTCCATGGTCGATTCCGAAAACTACGTTATTTTGATGTGCGAAAATCCGAGTGGTTATGTCGCGCATCGATCGCGGGAGACTAGCCTGATCAGGACGCGCGGGTACAAGCTGCAGTTTGTCCGATAACCCGACATTCAAACTATACATCCGAGTGAATTAGCGCACCCTCATTCCGAGCGCAGCGATGCATATCGCCCGATGAGATCGGCCACTTTATCAGGCTGATCCTCGACGAGGTAGTGCACGCTGCCCGGAATCAGGTCAGTTTCGACATCAGTGCATCCGTTGGCACGGGCAAAAACTCGAGAAAGACAATAATGATGGCAGTTGCAAGATTGATACAGATCCGAGCATTAACGGACAACCCGGCGGATACCTGGATGGCGCGGGCACGCCAACCCCGGTGCTGGCCTACGGACTGAAGGCGACCGACGACGCACTGAGCGCGATGATCAAAGGGCTCAAGCAAGCGCGTGTTTACGACTCGACGCTGTTCATCGTAACGGCCAAGCACGGGCAGTCACCGATCAATCCGGTTAAGGTCAACAAGCCGGGCCATTTCGCGGACCTCGTTGCGGCGCTGCCAGATGCCGGCACCAATGCGGGTGCTATTGCCATCGCCAGCGCGAATAATTTCGCCACGGGCCCTTGCGGATTCGTGCAAGATGACGACATCGCGCTGATCTGGCTACAAGATCAAACGCAGACACCGGCGGTTGCCGCCTATTTGAACGCCAATGCAAAGGCTCTTTTCATTGATGAAGTGTTGGCCGGTGAGGAGCTCAAGCTAAAGTTTAATAGCCCGCTGAAGGACCCGGCTAATCCCGACATACTCGTGCAACCGATCTACGGCACGATCTACACGGGATCGAGCAAGAAAAACGCGGCGGCTTCAGTTTCGGCGACACCAATGTCGGGCTCATTGCGTCGAACCCAGGGTTGAGTAGCCGGACAGTCAAAAGCCCCGTAGCCACATCACAAGTTGCCGCATCGATTCGGAAGGCACCTGGGAATCGACCCAGAAGAATTGCAAGCGGTGAAGAGGGAAGGCACGAGGGCCCTGCCATTCCTCTTTGACGGTGATGGTGATGAAGAGTAAGGGTTGCTGATCGATGGTAACAGGCAAAGGAGCTCCGATCGTCGGGGCGTCTTTGCTATTTTGCTCACTGCCCGACTAGTGGGGCGGACATCTGACGGCCCGGTCAGTATTGAGCCGCAGGAGCTTTCACCGCGGTGAACCACGAATGCAACGCATACAAGAGCAACCGGCCGTACCAGACGGTAGTTTATTTCCCGGGCAGCGGGGCGCAGCAATTTCAAAAGATGGAGATGGACGCGCCGGAATTGTCCATGATCGATTTTGTGATGAAGAGCGGGCGGGCACTCATGTTTCCTATATATAAGGATACGTTCGAGCGCCTGGGAACTGTTCCCGATGCGGGAACCAATGCCGAGCGAGAGGAAACGATTCAGCAGACGAATGATTTGCGACGGTCGATTGATTACCTGGAAACGCGGAAGGACATCGACCAGAAGAAGCTGGCATTTCTCGGATTCAGTTGGGGTGGGATGCCAGGCCCGATAATGACGGCGATGGAGAATCGGTTGAACGTAGCGGAGTTGTGGAGTGGAGGTTGTGACGCGGATCGCGTGCTGCCCGAGGCGGACCCGATGAATTTTGCGCCACGGGTGAACGTACCGGTGCTGATGTTGAACGGACGATATGACTTCGTGATGCCGCTGGAGACGTGCCAGGAACCGATGTTTCGGGCGTTAGGAACGGCGGCGCAGGACAAGAAACATATCCTTTTCGAGGGCGGACACTTACCTGAGTTGCTGCCGCTGATAAAGGAGACGCTCGGTTGGCTTGATCATTATCTTGGGCCAGTGAAATAAAGGGCTAATTCCACCGTTCACGCCCAACGTCTATGAAAAAGTTCAATCGCCAGCAGCACTTTGACATGTTTCCAACGGATCCAGTGGCGATTTCGCTCGATGAAGGCAGCTCCAGCAGTGCGGATGAGATCGGCAATCTCGAGCGCCGGCGGGGTCACTGGAGCTCCTCCTCCCCAACGTGACCCACACTTATATCAAAACCGCTGGGCAATCACGCTCCGCTCGCTCATGCGCAGCGTCCGCCGCCGGGCGGCTACGTCCTAAACGCCGTCAATATGGATTTCAAGTTTCCGAGTATGCGACATTACCGGGGGTTATCCCTGACACGTGGAGGACACCTACACACGCAAAATAGCCACTCACGAAAGGGAGCGAGTGCCGTCTAATGAGCCAGCAGACAGAAGGCCCCCACATGAAGAAATTCGCGGCCGGTTTCTTTGCCGGAACAATCTTACTGGTTATTGGAGGTCTCGGTTATTTGAGACTGGGCTTTCTCGATGTCCGGGCGGATGCCCGTGTGTCCGATATGGCCGCGCACCTGCTGTGCTCTGGTATCCATGCTTCTGTGTGGCGAACAGCCCCAAAATCGCAGAACCCTTTGCCGCGAAATGACGAAACACTGATTGCTGGCGGGAAACTCTACCTGGATGATTGCGTTGGATGCCATGGAGAACCAGGCAGACCGCCAAGCGATTTTGGCACAACCTTCTATCCCCCTGCTCCGCAATTTCCACGTGTCGGGACAAAGTATTCAGAAGCGGAAGTGTTCTGGGTTGCGAAGCATGGCATCCGCAGAACGGGTATGGGGGCGCAGGGACCATACTATTCCGACCTGCAACTATGGTCGTTGGCGGCATTCATCAGTCGCTCTCCGAATTTTCCTCCAACAGTGTTGTCGAGAATTCAGCAACCGCCTGGTAACTAAAGAGCGTTACGGGAGTCTCCGAGATGCGGAATTTCGTAGTCGGATTTCTTGTTGCCATCCTTCTTCTACCGCTCGGCTGGACGGCGTATTTCGCGTTCGGGCTCGCAGAGGTCCACGCCGATGCTGTGCCCTCCGGACTGGAAACATCAATCCTTCAAATGGCGGTACGCGCCTCTGCCAGGCGGGCCACTTCGGAGATTCCGAATCCCCCCTCAGCAAGCGACGATACCTTGGTGGCCGGTGGAAAGCTCTATGTGGCCGGTTGCGCGGGCTGTCACGGTGCACTAGAAGGCCCTTATCGGGAGGACCGAAGCCATTTTCCCCCGGTGCCTCAGATACCTCGCGTCGGGACCCAGTATTCGGAGTCCGAACTGTACTGGATCGTAAAACACGGAATACGTATGACTGCAATGTCCGCGTACGGACCGTTTTATTCTGAAGAGAAACTGTGGGCACTCGCCGCGTTCCTGCACCGAATCAACAATTTGCCTCCGGGAGTTGTCGAGAACGTCCGCCCGAAAAAAACTGAAACTGAAAGATAGCGGAGCTCAGAAAGCCGCTATGCTGGTTATCGGAACAGTGCCCAGTACCCAGGCTCGAAAGAACTATGGTCTCAATCACAGCCGGTCTGAAAACAAAGGGCTTGGTTGGGAATAGGCCATTGCCGCATTTGGCTTTCATGCAGTTTCGCGGGCCGAAGGCCCTAAATGACAAGTTACCGATTACCGCAGTGCTAATCAGGCATGTTCACTATCCGGAGCTACGAATCGGAGGTGTGAGCGGATTACAGGTGGCCCAATTGTCTCAAGCCTGCAAGGTTGTCCCATTCCGCCCAGGCCTCAATGATTTGGCCGTTCCGAACACGATAGATTGCGATGTATTCTGCATTCATAATCTTGCCGGTTGATGGGTATGAACCCATCGCACCGCGTTGAGTTCCACTGAACTGGTGCCTCACCGCAACCTTTTCGCCTTCAGCAAATATGTCGAGGATTGTTTCCTGGGCGTCCGGAAAGGTCTCAAATTCGCGGTGAAGAAACATCAGAAGATCGGAGCGGCTTCGGACGCGCGGGTCGCCAGCGGCAATGCTGTGTCGCACAAACTGCGTTCGCAAATTGGAGGATGCGAAGCACCTCAACGGCGGAGCGCCCAATAACGATACTTTGTACTCGCGTGCCTGGGTGTACCTGAAGGACGAACCGGTCATCATTTCCGTACCGGAAATCAAAGATCGTTATTACACAATGGAAATCGTGGATTTCATGGGCGACAATTTTGCTTATGTTGGCGTTCGCGCCACGGGAACCAAAGCAGGTAACTATGCAATCATCGGACCTGGCTGGAAAGGTGAACTGCCCACCGGAGTCATTGCGCTGCCGCCTTCATCAACTCCATAGGCGACGATTCTGGGACGCACCCTCGTGAGGAAGGCGAAGACCTGAACAACGTATTCGCGATCCAGGACCAGTATAAGCTTACACCGCTCTTTCAGTGGGGGAAGGCAGAGACACAAGCTCCCGCTGGGAGAAACTCGCATGCCGGCGGAAGTTCTGAGGAGGAGTGCGTGGTGGCGGGGAAGTTCATGTTTCTCGTCCGGGGTTTCAGAAAGTTAGAAGTCGAGGCTTGAGTGCTCTGTCCAAAAAGGAACAGTTATTGGGACATGCCCGTGAGAATCTCACATATGGGGACCAATAAAACCGAGTTGTGATGTAGTCCGCAGATTGATCAGGCCGAAGGCGCCAGAAATTTTGTTTTGAGAGAGGCACCAGAAAGACCAGAGCGCAGGCCCTGAGATCGGAGTTAGTTCGAAGCCGAAAGGAGATTCCAATGTCACTGATTCTATTGATCATTGTTCTCGTGCTCTTGTTCGGGGGCGGCGGCGGCTATTACGGATATCGGAGATGGGGGACGGGCGGAGGTGTAGGGATTTTCGGGCTGGTCCTGATCATCCTGTTGGTTTTGTACCTGTTCGGGGGAATGCGTATGTGAGGTGACCGGGGATTTTTGCAGCGTGAGTAAGAGAGACCGGCCTTGGATTGAATCCAGAAGACAACGGTCATCATGCGAACTAAGAATTGCCTGCCCCGGTTCCGGGATACGCGCCGGTCAACTCCTGTTAGGTACTCGGAAACTTGAACCACATGGACGTGCACCGCGTTTACCAGCCGTTGAGCAGACTGCTCCCCTACCTGTTCCTAATCTGTCCACTGAATAGCTTTTTCTTCCAGCGATAGCCTTCGTTCAAGGGCGAGCGCAGTTAGAAAAGCTTGCGTTAGCTCCTTGGGCTAGTCGACGTCGGCAAGAGTAGTTGGAATTGCTGGACCGCATGAATCCGACGATTGAGGAATTAACCGCAGCCGTGGAACGGGAAGCTAGGAAGCGAGTCGGTGCAGGATTCTGCAAAACGAATAGAGCGCCGCGAAAAGAAAGGAATCAAAGTCATGGAAGAAGAAGACAAGCAGATATTCCTTGCAGCAGCCATCTTACTCGCCGCTTCAGTGGGACAAAAACACGAACCGGTCGACGAATCGCAAGTTCGCCTCGCGGTAGTCAACGCGCACAAGTTACGCAACGAAGTGGAAAAGCGCAGCGAAATAATTGGCGCCGGACAGCCTTATGGGCTAACGGAATCTGAAAAGCGGCAAGGTAGCTGAAAGGCCGGGGCAACTCGGCCTTCAAGTGCAAACCATTTTCAGGCAGTAACTTTTCCGCTAGAATCCCGCTTGCGGTTTGGTCCGTGCGAACCCGGCAGAACGTGATTTCCGAATACACCAGGAGTTGACCTTCAGAGGCTGCTGGAAGTGGATTTCGGGGGCGATGCTGAATGGAAAAAGAGAGCCCGAAATTCATCCTGGCCCATCACGCGTCGCAGTTCCCGAAAGGCGAAGAGCGGAATGAAAGTGCAAAAGATGATGACCGTGCGAGCGAGCAGGTCGTCGATGCGTATGTTGTGAAGAGCTCCTGCGAAACCTTTTCCATGCACCAAGTGCTTGATCATCTCCTCAAGAAGATGGAACGCAAAGACAAGCAAGCCAAACACTAACGCCTTCCAAATAGCTGAATAGAGCAAAGCCTTTTTCTCGAACTTCGTGCCAGCGTGTAAGGCTTCTCCGATGAGAATCACCTTGGCGATGACGAGGGCGTTGATAAGAGCAGTACCATAGGCGAAATACGAGACGTGAAACCTGTCCAACAAGAGCATGCTGTAGGTCGCCAGGGCGCAAAAGAAAAAGGCGAGGTACAAAGTGATGATGGCAAGTTCTTCAAACTCATGGGCAACCTTCTGTTTTACGCTTGTTTTCTCGGAATCTTCAGCATGCATTTAGTCCTCCATTTTTTCATCAGTCATGTTTCTTCCATCTCCAGGAGCCGAATGCTTCTCGAAGGTGACCCGATGCCCGTCGGTGAATCACCCGTTGGTCTGAAGTGGTTTCAGCAGGCATCATGAGCCAAAGTATACAAGCCGGACCTGGGGGTACTGGGACGGTTTTGCAACTTTTCAGGAATAGAAAAGGGCGACTATCGGAAATAATCGCCCTTTGATCGATTCCATTCGATCAGGATTAGTCGAAGATTTGTGACTGGGCTTTCTTCGATATTGCAAGACTGCTTCTAGGAACTAGGCAGATGCAGCTCGCGTGCTGAGGAAGTCCTTAGCCTTTGCGATCTCCGCATCCCATTTCGCGAGTTGCTCCGGCGTCAAGAACTTTTCAAGTTTCTCGCGTCCGGCGCTACGATTCTTGGCGATGTATTGGGCAACGTCTTCCTTCGAGATGTTTGGATTCTCTTTTCTGTATTCTTGCAGCTTCTCGAATTTCTCAGTCAAAAAGGTTTTGAGACCCTCTTTCTGTTGGTCGGTTAAATTCAGTTCAGAGCCGAGTCGTTTCATTTCAACTACGATGTTGTTGAGTTCATCCGGAGTCATATTATATTGATTCTCTTTCTTTCTGGGCGGGCTTTAGTTGTTGCGTGGAATTGTCTGGCGGGCGACCAGCCAAAACTACGACTGTCAGAGTGTATCCAAGAGGTAGATCCTCAAGATACTTAGTCACCGTAGTCCAATGCATTGTCCGCGTCAAGAAATACGAGACGGATCGCATTGTCCTCAGACCCGACCAACCGGGCGTTGGTCAGTCTTCCGTCAGGCGATCAAATGTGCGGCGATATGACGAGCGTATAGAGGAAGTAGTCAACCACATCGCCGACCTGTGCCTTCCTATTACCAAGTAGCCCGATTCCGCACAGCGGATTACGACACCAGCGGTCAATCCCACCCCATTTATTCGCTGACACTCTCCGCAGGCCACCGCTGGTCAATCTTCTCCAGAATCGCCGCCGCTTCTTTGATCGCTTTATCAATGAAGACATTTTTGCCCGGATTCGGCTTGGACGAATCCAGTGCGTCGATGATTTTGCATGCAGACAGCAAGGTGGCAGCGAACAGAATGGCGTGCTTACGTGCTTCGGTCATTGGGGTTCTCCGCAAGAGTTTGCGGCAGAGGAGGGAGCTACAATCTAACACTTCCCTAAAATGCTGCGCTTTCTCGAAACTTGGTCCGTGTGACGCTCGTCACGGACAGGCGCAAACTCCAAGCCGTTGAAAGGTAGGCTAAGCAGAGCGTTGTTGCCCGCGTGCTCGTTAAAATCTCCGCGGAAACTATGAAGGTCACACGCCCGGGATAATCGTGTGGTCTGTTTCCCTTTCCCAACTTAATCTCTACCCGACTTTAAATTAATGGACAGGTACAGTTTAAAAGTTCACGCTCCCATTAACCCAGTGGCTTGCAACCACCAACCAGACTAGCGGGGTATTCTCATCCCGGTTTAGGGGCCGCACATATCCTTGCCCTGCCCCGCCTGTCTTCCGGCCCGCGAGGTTTCAAATGGCAGACAAAATGTATTGGGCTGCGAGATGCACGAGATGCAGCGGAATGGTCGGGTATCGAGACGTAAGATATGTGCTCACAATAGATGGTGCGAAAACTGAAGAGGAGCTACCGATAGGAACGGCGAGACGGCGTTGCGACCACTGCGGGACAGTCAGTGACTTCAATCTGCAAAATCTTCGGCCAACTTCGCTGAAGCTTCTTATCCCAAGACTGCCCTAGAAACATTGTACCAATGCTACAATCGCCGATGGAACCGCACGTGTCCACTCAATACCAAGTGAAATATGCCCCGGGAGTGCGGCTTCCGCGTGCGGAAGTGATTCTTGGCAGCGATGTCGGTCGAGGGGCATGTCGTAAAGAAATCATCGGTAAAAGATCAGCGCAGAGCGCAATTGAAGACGACCCGAACCTGAACGGAAAAGCGACACCAGATCCCTAGCCGTCAAGCGTGGGCCGAGTTCGTTGCTTATTGCGAATTCCCGTTCTACGCTCGACTCCGCTGCGCATTTCTACGGCAGAGAGACCACGAACCTCACCCTCCCAGCCGCAATTCCTGCAGATAGCTTGGTATATCTTGGGCCTGATTTGGTCCTCGCGCGGTTCAACTTCAATGGAATCTTCAGCGTATGCTTCATTCCTCCCACATTGGACACATCGAAACGTGAGAAGGCACCAGTGGGTCTTTGCGTCCGTCATAGAAGACTCCTGGCTCCTGAGGAACATGGAGCGACTGTCAGTAATTTCACTGAGGGCCTCCTTCCGACGACAGGAGCTGGATAGCGACACCACGCTGGCCGTCGTCGAGCAGTTCGACCCGAACAACTTGGGCGAGGTATTCACGGTCGTGGCGTTCACGGGGTGAGTGAGAAGGGAGTGTCACCAACAGACGCATGCCCTCTTCGTAGTGTTCGCGCTTGGTGACGAAGTAAAACCCTTCGCGTGAGGCATTGCTGGCGATTCCGATTTCCTCAAGAAAGTTGCCACGTGGTAGAGAAGGGATGAGCCTCACAGGCTGGCCGATATTGATTCGGCGGCTCCGACGATGATAGTTTCTGGCGATCTCCTGCATAACGCAATCAGACCACAGCTTAAGCCCATCGCACGTTAGAGTGTGCCCATCTTGGTACTTCTACGGAGTTCGAAAGGTCAAGATGCGGCTGGTCTAGAGTTGATCCCCTCGTTCTGTTAACAGAATCTTGTTCCCTCATCCTGTTACTGATCCACGAGTGCATATAGAAGAGGAGCCACTCCACTGAGAAGAGGCTCCTGATTCTGTTCGAGAAAGAATCGATAACGAAGGACAACACTACGGTTGAAGGCCAGGCGTGGCTCGGAACAGTACCACCCGATGAATTCGTCGATTACGTGCGCATAGGATTCTTGCGAACTTGCTGCTGCGAGCGAGTTTAGAACTGCATTCTTCGACTGTTCCAAGTCAGGCAGGCGAAGTATTGTTTTCGCCCGTGAGCGTTTGCTTGTCTTTTTCCGACGTCTCATACTCGCGGCCTCCTGCGCCGCGTTCAGTATGGTCATTAATTCAAAAGCTGATGGCCTCGAACGCCGTTTCTTGTCAGTGACCGGCTCGATTACGCGATTGCAGTTGACGCGAAAGGACGGTGGGCATATGGTTTTGCGCTAGAATAAACCTGAAATCAGAAATTCCCTCTCAAAGGAGACCGTATGCGCTCCTTCAGTGCCGCCATAATTCTTGCGCTATATAGTCTGCTTGCTGGTCTATTGACGCCTGCACAGGTCGACAAAACGAAGGTCCCAGCAGACACGGAGTTGAGACGGATTCAAAACATTGCGCCGGAGGAGATGTGGAACCGTGTAACGGAGTGTGCTTTTCCTAGGTATCCAGCGCTTGCCATCGATTCTCACATAACGGGTACGGTAGATATTGGCCTGGGCGTTTCGCCAGAGGGTGATGTGGGCAAGAATTCTCGTGTGCTTGATGGTCCTCCCTTGCTCGTTCAGTCGGCGATGGATGCAATGCGCCAATGGAAATTCCGGCCAAATGTAGTGCAAGGAGAGGTGACTTGGTCTCGGGTACGAGCGTTGGTACGTTTCAATTCGGATGGGACGACTGCCGTCGACTTGGCCGCCGCAATCTTGGCGGACAATTTTGGTGACCCCGGCACGCCGAAGTCGACGGCAGCATCGTTTCCGAAGCCCGTGAGTTCACCTGCGTGCAAGCCCGCGAATGAATCCGCCCAAACCCCGATGCTCGTAGACGGCGCTTACATAGTAGGCATCGGCGGGATTGGCTTCCCTAAGTGCATTGCATGTCCTAATCCGTCTTATTCCGACCAGGCGCGGTCCGCGAAGGTCTCTGGAATTGTTGTGCTCCACATGATCGTCACAGCCGAAGGTCAGACCTCGAATATCCAAGTCAAGCGTTCGCTGGGTTACGGCTTGGACGAACAGGCGATTGAGGCCGCAGGAAATTGGCGGTTCGAGCCAGCCGTTGGCCCGCAGGACAAGCCTGTGCCTGTTTGGACCGACTTCGAGGTCAATTTCCGAATTCAATAGGCGTTGCGCTACGCAAAAACTTCGTGGAGGGCTGCACTCGGGCGAGCGCATTTGCCCTGGGGTTTTCTCAGTTGCATCGCCGACGAAGCTAGCGGCCAAATCGGAGGACGCGACGTCAATCTCGTCAATGTGAATCTGGCGAAACTGTCCCGAAGTCCGGATGTGGTAAGCGAGGTCTCGGCGAGGATCGCTTGCGCTCTCATCTCCGCGAACGCCGTCTGGGAAGAGTCTCTACGCCCTGTCGATTGAGGGACCCTGCTCTTCCTACCAGCAGCCGTTACACAATCTCCGGATGGTTACCCCGCGAGCTGAAAGTTCTGCAAGTAATTGCTCCACTCCTGGAGAGGTCTCACGGTCGCCCGGGACAATGACTGCCCATTCCAGGTTCTCTCGAAACTCTTTCGACCTAATCTGCCACTGCCCGAAAGACGACGACTTTACCTCGCCCATTTGGACGATGGACCAGTGCCGCGCCAACGCCAACGCGGCCGCCTCGTCAGGCAATGGCCCGGACAGAATGAAATGGTTGTTTCCGCATACCAGGATACCGACCATACGTTCTCAAGCCTCCAGGCGCGGATCAGCAACCGGGTAACCGATGGCGAAATGGTAGACGACTTGTCCTAGCTCAGGGGACAGACTCAGATATCGGTTTACTTCCTCATCAAGAAACGCTCCGATTCCCGTTGCTCGCAGGCCGAGAGCCTCGGAAGCGAGATACATTCGTTGACCGATAGCACCGGCCTCGAAATGCACGTATCGATACCCACGATCGCCGTAACTCCGCGCAGCATTCTCAAAATCGCCGATCATGGAGAATGCTAGGCAAGCGTTACCCGCCAGGTCTTGTCCCAAACTGAGAGCTGCCGCTACCGGGCGTTGGTCCCCTTCCTTGAATCTCTCCAGCTCTGCGTGCTTCGGCCAGTAGCGGTAAACACCCGGCGCCAAGCCTTCCACGCGGTGGACGTAAAGATACAAATGGACGAAACGGGCTGTAGCGAAATCGGCGAAGAGAGGCCCCTTTGTACTTGAAAGGAGAGTCGCAAGTTGGGAGAGGGAGATCGACTCACCCCCACCCCTGAAGTCAAGAGCAGAACGCCGTGTACGAACGACGTCACCGAAACTGTGGTTTGTGGAGACAGGAGGCGGCAGGCTGACTTCCCCGCGCCCGGATACCTTCGGCTCGCCAAGAGAGGGGATGGTGGATTCTGTGCTGAGCTTCGTGGCAGTGTGAATGTGTTCGATCAGAGGGTAGGTTCTTTGCTCCTCCGACAGTTGGTTGGGCTGACCACCGAATAAAATCGTCTCAACTGGATCCAACATCCTCACCGGAATGGATGGGCCGTGAAGTCTGACGATTAGCATGGGCCACTCATCCTGACTGAGAAGACACGATTCCGCCACTCTATCATCAGAGAAATTACCAAGCGCAAAGCTCTCGCAACCGACAGATCGAGCAGCAAGGGTGAGGGACTGCCAGGCATGGCCAATGTCGTGTAAGCAGTAGCGATAGGCCCGGTTTTGGTATTTCCAGGCTTCACGCCATGCAATGCTGGTCAGAACGAAAATCAGCGGGGCAGGCCTGTCGACAAGTTTTCCGTCAAAATCTCCGATGGCGCGTTGTTCTGTCATGTGGGATGAGGGACGGTAATGATAAAGACCGTCGGACCAATTGACGAGGCCACGGGTGGAGAAGTGAAATTCGGTCGGGTGGAGATTACCAGAGGAAGGATTCACGCGAAGTGCGTATGTATATCCGGTTGACGGCACTCGTTTGGACGCGCTAATCGAGGCTGAATAGAACATCAACTGCGAAAGGAATTCCGCACCGTCCCTCGCCAGAGTATTTCCTGTTTTACCCTCGAGTACTTCGAGAGCTGAAATCTGTGGAGCCGGTGGGTCGGCCGGCAAATCCACGATCGGAACGCCTTCATAATGCCGAAACGGATTGGGCATATTGGCCCAATCGAGGTAGTGCTGAGTTCGTCGCAGCGACTCTGCACTGTGCTTCGTCAATTCATGATATTCGAGCCAAGTCATGTAGTGTGAATCCTGAGATCACCATACGGGCAAACCAGACATTTGGGTAATCGTTGATTTCAATTGTCGGCTAAAAGAGGGTATCAAAGGATGATTGCCGAGCATGCCCGATTATAGCGTTGATCAGATGGGAGTTAGTCTAGTTCGGGGAGGGCTCACTCACCTTCCTAGAACCCCGTTTCCGGATGGTATTCTGCAAAGTCGAATTGGCCACGAAAAATCAAACGTGTGTCTCCTTCTGTATCCGCGAACGTGGGCGACGTGTCCGCAGCTTCTAAATCAGTATTACCCCTCGGGCGATGGAAGGAAGTGGGAGGATCCCGGCTGGGCCACGAGTCTGTAGAAGTGGTAAACCCACATACCTGAGCGATCCGATTGGGGTTGGTGCTAAACTCTCAGGACTATGCCGCAATTCGTGATTGAGCGTGACGTGCCTGGCGCCGGATCGCTAACTGAAGACCAGATCCGGGAAGTCTCTCTGCGTTCGTTGAAGACGCTACAGGAGATGGGGCCGCAGATTCAGTGGCTTCATAGCTACGTCACTGAGGATAAGATGTACTGCGTTTACCTGGCGCCAGACGAGGACACCATTCGAGAGCATGCCCGCAGGGCAGGCATTCCAGCTAACCGCGTTGCCGCCGTGCGTCGCCTGATTGATCCCGCTGCATTCAAGTAGCGGAACCAGGCTCCTCAAGAGAATAGTGAACAGCTTTTTCCAGGTTCATGGCAAAGCCTTCAGCCCAGGCGTTCTTGCCCTGCGTATCACTAAGGGCTTTCCATGCAGGTGATAAAGTCTGGTCAAGCCTTTGCTGTTCTGTAGGAGCTAAGGGGGCGCTGACAAGTTGGCGTAAATGCGTAGCGGCGGCGGCCAATTTCAGCGCACGCGCGGCCTGTCCTTCAGCTAGAGCTAGACAAGCAGTCCCTTCTAATGCTCTGGCTGTTCCACGCCGGTGCCCTAACCCAGCAAAGATCTGCAATGCTTCACGGTAGGCTGCCCGCGCGGCCGAATGATCTCCTCGTTCACAGTCGATGCCGCCTAGATCGGACAGACACCGCGCGGAGCCCCACTGGTCGCCGGCTTCCCGAAAGGCCAAAAGCGCACGCTGATACAATTCGCGGGCGGCAATCGTGTCACCCTGCGCGCGCGCTATGTCTCCCTGTTGATTGATGGACCAGGCGGCGCCGTTGCGATCCCCAAGTTCAACAAAGATGTCCGTGGCCTCGCGGAGCGCCCATTGAGCGCGTGGATAGTCGCCGCGAACTTTAACCACATTCGAAAGGTTGTGAAGGCAACGCGCAATTGCCAACCGGTCCGGTAGTAGACGCCAGCAAGCAAGGCTCCGTTCAAAATAGGTCTGCGCTGCGGGGTAATCACCACGATCCCGGGCCGATACCGCTAGAGCGTTCAAAGACGCAGCGATGCCGGATTGGTCGGCCAATTCTTCGTACAGAGACAGACTCTGTTTCAGAAAACGCTCGGCCGCAGGATAGTCTCCCTGAGCCGACATCAAAGCTCCGAGAAAATGTAACACTCTGGCCCGTTCTCTTGGGCGCTCGGTACCGGCCAATCGCAGAATAGTCTCCAGCCGGGCACGTCCCTCCGTCAGGTGTTCCCGCATATCCCAGAATCGAAACAGAGCCACGCACAGACGCAAACCCCAGTCCAGATACTGGCTCTCAAACAGCCAGTCGAGAGCGAACCTGAAGTTATCAACTTCTACGTCGCAATCCGCGAGCCAGGCCACCCGATCTGCCGGGCTCAGTTCTGGATTTCCTTCCTCCGCCAGAACGAGACAGTACGCAGCATGAGACCGTCGAGTCGCAGATTGTTCATCGCTAGCAGCTAGGCACTCGGACGCATATTCGCGAATTGTTTCTAACATCGTGAAACGCGGTTCGGCTTGGGCTCGATCCATGCGCTGGACCAAATTCTTGTCCACGAGGGAAGTTAACCCTTCAAAGAGATCGATACCGAGATCTCGCCGCGTATTGCAGACGGCTTCCGCCGCCTCCAACGTGCATCCACCTGCAAACACGGAAAGCCGACGGAACAATTTCTGCTCTTCCTCATTCAAAAGACCATGACTCCAATCAATTGCCTTGCGGAGTGTCTGTTGCCTCTCGGGCAAGTCGAGTGCACCACCAGTGAGCAATTGCAAGCGGCCATGAAGGCGACCCAGGATGGCAAGGGGAGACAGTATCTTGGTTCGGGCGGCAGCCAGTTCAATCGCCAATGGCAGCCCATCCAGCCGCGCACAAATTTCCCGAACCGCACGTTCGTTCTCCGATGTAATAGCAAAATCGGGCCACACTGCCGAGGCGCGCTGCGCGAACAGCTCGATAGCGGAATTCTGCGCAAGCGGTGTCACAGGGAATTCCTGTTCGCCGTATATGCGCAGAAAGGATCGGCTGGTGACCAGGATCTTGAGGGATGGGCACGCTTCCAATGTTTCAGCAACTACCGTCGCCGCTGGCAGGACTTGTTCGAAGTTGTCCAGAAGAAGTAAGAATGGTCCTGAGTTCAGCAGCCGATCGCCGATAAGCTGCGAGATGGTACGATTCGCGACTTTCTGGATTCCGAGTGCGTCAGCCAGCGCGGTAGCGACCAGGTCGGGATGCTTGATCGACGCCAGGCTGACAAATTGAACACCGGCTGCGAATTGATCCGCAATCGCGGCGGCTACGGCAAGAGCCAGGCGCGTTTTCCCGGCACCGCCAGCACCAGTGAAAGTCAAAAGCCGAACGTCCGGCCGGAGCAGCAACGCCGTTGCTTCTGCCAGCTGCTGCTCTCGTCCAATAAGCGAAGTACGCGGGATTGGCAGATCGTGGCGCTTCTTGGAGATCTTTGCCGAGGGCAAGTCGCGAGCATCGGCCAAATCAAAGAGCTCAGTTGTAGTGAAATGATCTGTGGTCTTGGAGAGTTGAGTGACTTTGGCAGCAAACAAGTACCCGCGCCGAGGCACAGTCTTGAGCAATTGTTGATCGCGGTCATCCAGTGCGCGACGAAGCTCGAGGGCGCACTGCACCAGGGAATCATCGGTGACAAACGAGTCGGGCCACACGGCCTGCATCAATTCCTGTTTGCCTACTAATCTTCCGGGGTGTTCCACGAGGTATTTGAGCGCCTCATATACCTTGGGGCGAAGCTTTATCTCCTGTACTCCCTTGAAAACACACCCCTTGGCGAGGTCCAGGGTGAACCCGCCAAACTGGTAGCTTAAGCCACGAGTTTCCAAAAGTGCTCCCATTTTAGAAAGCCAAAGGCGCGGGCGACCTCGATATTTTGGATTTTCTTTGGCGTTGTTTCGTTACTTCCAATGCTGATGCTTGTTACTTTGCGCTTGCTAGGAAATACCCAGCAGCTATCTGCTGCGCGCGTTCCCCTGGAGCCCAACAGGATGAGACGCCCTGCAGAGCGAATTCTAGCAAATGTGTTGCCGTAGAAGCCGTCAGCAATAGCAGCAATAAAAAATAACACGATTCGCAAAGGAGAGAAGCCGAATGAGCATCAAGCAAGGTCCCATGAAAATCAGGAAACTCGCAATACAATTCCGCCATTCCATCATTAGCGCTCTCGCTCTAATGAGCGTTTGGCCGGCGTACGCGTTCGCGCAGGACAGCCACTCACACACCATGCCGGCACAAACGGAATTGACGGCGGAGCAGAAGAGCCAGCAAATTGCGCTCATCAAGATTGTCCGAGAATCGACCGAGCGCTTCAAGGATGTGGCCGAGGCTGAGAAGGAGGGGTATGCCCTGCAATTCGGTTGCGTGAGCGGACCCGATCAGGGAGCCATGGGGCTTCACTTCATTAACATGGATCTCGTGGGCAAGGGCGTCATTGACCCTACCAAGCCCCAGATCATTCTCTACGAACCAACTGCTGACGGACGCCTCAGATTGACCGGCGCCGACTTCCTGGTTGATGCGCAGCAGTGGGATAACGATAAGACCCATAAACCGGGGCCGCCCGAGTTAATGGGACAGCTATTTCATTATTTCGAGAGCCCCAATCGCTTCGGGTTGAAGGCGTTCTACACGTTGCACGTATGGGCGTGGAAGGACAACCCTAACGGAGCATTCGTCAACTGGCACCCCGGTGTCTCGTGCAAGTTATTCGACAACCAAACCCCCTAAGTCGAGGCCATACCTCGGCCAGACAAGCCAGCCCCTACGATCCGCTTGTCGGACCGAAGGGGCTGCGCAGTACAGGTCAAAAGAATCGAGTCGAGAACGCAAATCAATAAAAAGGAGAAATTTTCAATGAGCACGGCACAGGTTCCCGCTATCGACATGAACAAACTGAACTCTTTCATAGGCCAATTCGTGACGGATCTCGGCGCTGCCGTTCACACTGGCATGGTCGTCATCGGCGAGAAGTTAGGACTCTACAAAGCCCTCGCCGGTGGCCCGATGACTTCAGCTCAACTTGCCGCAAAGACGCAGACGGACGAGCGTTATTTGCGCGAGTGGCTGGCTTCGCAAGCCGCAGGCGGCTATGTCACCTACGATGAACAGACGAGCCAGTTTAGCTTGAGTGCAGAGCAAGCCTTCGCGCTGGCGTCCGAAGACAGTCCCGCATATCTGCCTGGGGCATTTGAGTTGGCATTGGGCTCGCTTGCGGCCGTTCCACGAATTGCTGACGCATTCCGCACGGGTGCTGGCATGGGCTGGCACGAACACGCTGACGGTGTCTTTCATGGCTGCGAAAAGTTCTTTCGCCCGGGTTATGCCGCCAATCTCGTAAGCACATGGATTCCCTCTTTGCAGGATGCAAAAGCAAAGCTGGAGGCCGGAGCGCGAGTGGCTGACGTTGGCTGCGGCAAAGGAGCTTCCACTTTGTTGATGGCAAAAGCCTTCCCGAAATCTCAATTCTTCGGATTCGACTATCACGACAAGTCGATTGAAGCGGCCCGGGAATCTGCCAGGCGCGAAGGGGTGGCCGATCGGGTTAGCTTCGAAGTTGCCAAGGCCAAAGAGTTCCCCGGTGGAAACTACGATCTGGTTGCGGTCTTCGATTGTTTGCATGACATGGGTGACCCGATCGGGGCGGCTGCGCACGTGCGGCAGTCCCTCGCGAAGGACGGAACGTGGATGATCGTTGAGCCTTTTGCAAACGACCAATTGAAGGACAATCTGAATCCTGTGGGACGCGTGTACTACTCTTTTTCGACGCTGCTGTGCACGCCTTGCTCGCGGTCGCAGGAAGTCGGCCTGTGTTTGGGTGCCCAAGCCGGGGAGAAGCGCATCCGGGATGTCGTCGCCAAGGCCGGTTTCAATCGTTTCCGCCGTGCTACTGAAACACCTTTCAACATTGTTTACGAAGCTCGCCCGTGATTTAGCCGGCCACGCTTGCGCGCGCTCCGACTTCACAACAATGTCGCGCAGTCTTGCTGGACCTTTTCCAGCGGCTTGAGATACCTTCGCCACTACGATTCGGTATCGAACCGATGCCTGATCGTACTGGCGGACTCAGCCCTGGCGGGCTCCAGCATTCCAAATTACCTGGGAAATAAAATTCGATGAGGAAGAAAAACCGATGAATTCCAGTTCTAAAGCAGTTATTTCCAAAGTGAGCTCAACCGGCAATGACCATGTTGCTAAGGAGAGAGATATGATTGCGAACTTACCGCGGTCGACTGAGCCTGTACTTACGGAAGACATGCTCACCCGTTTTGCGCAGCGAGCTGCCAGCTACGACCGGGAGAACCGTTTCTTTGAAGAAGATTTCGAGGAGCTGCGGGCAGCAAAGTATCTTCTGTTGCCCGTGCCGTCGGAGTTCGGCGGGGCCGGTATGACGCTTGCTGAAGTGTGCCGGCAGCAACGCCGGTTGGCGTATTACGCGCCCGCTACGGCGCTTGCCGTGAACATGCACCTATATTGGCTCGGCGTCGCAGCCGATCTTTGGCGCCGCGGGGATGCTTCGCTCGAATGGATTCTGCGTGAGGCAGTTGCTGGCGAGATCTTCGCCGCGGGTCACGCGGAAAGTGGCAATGATGTGCCGGTTCTGCTTTCGACTTCGAAAGCAGAACGCGTCGAAGGCGGTTACAAGTTCACAGGCCGCAAGCACTTTGGCAGCCTCACGCCTGTCTGGACGCGCTTTGGCTTACATGGGATGGACACTAGCGATCCCAGCCAGCCCAAAATCGTTCACGCATTCATGCCTCGCGATACCGCGGGATATGCAATCAAGGAAACCTGGGATGTGTTGGGAATGCGCGCGACCCGCAGCGATGACACCGTGCTGGAGCATACGTTCATCCCAGACCGCTATATTGCCCGGATCGTGCCTGCTGGCGGAGCAGGAGTCGACTCGTTCGTGCTCGCTGTTTTTGCCTGGGCGCTAATGGGCTTTGGAAACATTTATTACGGATTGGCCAAAAGTGCGCTGGACCAGAGCGTTACCGCTGCGAAGAGTAAAGGTTCACTGGCGCTGTCGCGTTCAATGGCGTATCACCCGGAGGTACAGCACGCCATCGCCGAAATGGTTATCGAACTTGAATCCATCGGACCTCACCTGGAGTCGGTCGCCGAGGACTGGTCCAATGGGGTCGATCACGGCGCACAGTGGCCCTCGAAAATCTTCGCGGCAAAGTACCGCGCGGTGGAAGGTTCCTGGCGCGTGGTGGATTTGGGTCTCGACGTGACGGGCGGCAACGGAATCTTTCGCGCGGCGGGTTACGAGCGATTGGTGCGCGATGCGCGCCTGGGCCGCATTCATCCGGCGAATTCCTTTCTCACCCATGAAGTTGTCGCGAAGACCGCACTGGGTATCAGCTTGGATGAACAGCCCCGCTGGGGCTAGCACCTAGTTTGCGACATCACTTTCTCAGTATTCCGGGACACAAGTCCCGTTCGAGGATATCGTCAGTGATCTCCTCGAACGCCGTTTCTGGCCAGTGACGGCCAGTTGTCGGATGGTCCGAATTAGATAAGCTGTAAATCCCAGAACGTGGCGCGGTCGATCTTCTATCGAAAGGGAGCGTTATCCGGCGATTAGTAGAGGCGTTTGATGTCATTTCGCCAAAGGTTTTACAACAACTTGAGAAATCGTGGGGCACTGCAAAAATACGCGGAAGTCGCACGAAGCGTCGCACTCTGTCGGTTTGCGTGCGGGTTGGAAAAAACGCCCCAAGCGCCGCTCGATGCGGCTTCGCGGGTAGTCGCTCTGGCGGTTCAGATGCGGAGTTTCACGGCCGACAAAAAGCTCAAGAAAAAGAGCAAAACGCAGAGCCAGGCAAACCAGTTGCCCCATCGCGAGTACAGGGTGGAATCGTGTTGAACCGGCATCTGCGCGAGCAACGTGACAAACGGCTGAGAATTTGTGGAGCGCTCCGCAAGAATGTGTCCGCGATCATCGCTGATGCTCAAGATGCCGTGCCTTGGAGCGCGCGCGATGCTGAAGCCGTCTTCGACGCCGCGCAGGATGGCCATGCGGCCATGCAACCAACCGTCCGAGTCAAAGTCCCACGCCGGCACCAACAGGATGCCCGTTCCTTCGAGTCCATACTGCCGGCTGAGTAGCGGGAAATCCATGTCCTTGCAAATAGTGATGCCCCAAAGCCCCGAAGGCTGATGGAGAATCGTGCGCGAGGTGCCAACGGTAAACTGCGATTCGAAAGGAGGAAGCATGTGGTGCTTTTCGTAAGTGAGGGGGGGCGCGCCAGCGGGAGAGTAGATGCGGGCTTCGTTCCATAAGCCGTTCGAATCGCGGCGGATCAGGCCAACCACGACGACGGCACCCGTTCGTGAAGCGGTCTCGGAAAACAGAGAGTCCGCCTGAGACAGGTATGATTCTTGCACTACTCCGATTTTTTCCGGAAGGACGATGGCTTGAAAGTGTTGCGTGGAGAGGGCATCGGCCTGTGCGGCGTAATCACGAAAGAGGCGCAGGGAATCTTCCTGGGTTGTGGGCAGCATGTTTTCTGGGAGATCGGAAGCGATGAGAGCCACAGAGACAGGGTGCGCGGGTGGCGTGACGTGAAGCCGCCATGCTCCAAAGCCGAGTACGGAAAGGAGAAAGACTCCAACGCTGGCGGCCAGAAGTTTTTTGGGTCGAGCTTGGCCGGGCACGACACAGATGGCAGCGACGGTAGCCGGAAACAGGAGCACGCAGAAACTGATCCCCCAGATGCCGGTGACCGACGCAATTTGAAGTATGGGCAGAAAGTTCATTTGATTGTAGGCCAGATTGCCGTAAGTACTATGAAGCGAGACGGAAGCCGTGAGGAATTCGAAGGAGACCCAAAATGCCGGATAGATGATGGCAGCCTGAAGCAAACTCCCACGGTGGGCGCATAGGCGGAACAACAAAACCCCGAGGGCAAATATACAGGCGGGAAGCATTACGAAGATTACGATCAACACCAGCGGGACTTCCGCAGTGTGACGGAAGTAATGCCACATGTTCAGCCCGCCTGCGAACGAGGCGAGCACCGAGACTCCGAATGCCTGCCAGAGCGAAAGGCGCGGCACGATTAGAAGCAGGGGGAAAGGAGCCAACCAGGTGAGCCACCAGGTGGGATGCAAACCGGTCCCATAGTAGAGCGCCAGGGCCGACGTAATTAGAGAACCGGCAATGATTCCAAAGTGCGGACGATCAGGATTTGAGGCCATGGAGAAATCTCCTTAGGGAACGGTGTAATAACTGGCGGAATTCTTTCTCTGAAAGGCCGATGCGCCCGCCGCGATACAGCATGACGTAACCGTGGACGTGAGCCCAAAGCGCAAACGCAATTTCCCACACATCGTCCTTCTTCAAATCGCCCCTTTGCATCGCGGCAGCAACCATGTCGGCAACTGGGTTGAGCGTTGGAGAGCGGCGCGCCCGGAAATCCCTTGGAAACTGGCGAGCCTCGGGCCGGGGCCGCGAAAAAACATAATCGAAAACACGTGGCGCGGCGAAAGCGTAATCAACGTACCCTTCCATTACCGCGATGAGCCGCGCCTGCGTGCCTCCACGCAGGGGATGGGCCTGGATATGACCAAGGAGTTTTGTGAATTCACTGTCGGTGATGCTATTCAAGAGGGCGTCGCGGTTGCGGAAGTGATGGTAAATTGCCATGGGCGTTATGCCCACAGCCCGAGCGATGCGGCGCATGCTGACGGCTGGCGGGCCCTCCTTCTTGAGAATATCGAGAGCTATGCGGGTGATACGATCGGAAGTCTTGTCCGGCTTCATCTATACACCGTATACTATACGCTGTATAGATGCAACTCTTTCTCCAAGCCGGCCACTAGACTACGCGCCAGCCGTGGCCATCGATGCAGGGGCCAAAGGAAACGGACAAGACCATCCTTCGGCCTGAATGGCGGAGGCTCAAAAGAGATTTGACTGAGCGGGGATTGTCAGAGATGCCTGATAAACGCATTACTGATCGATGTGGATCCGGCGTAACGAGCCAAAAGTCCGGATCTGGGATGTGAGTTTTCGTCGGAAGTGACCGGCGTCGTCATCTCCACGAACCCCGTTTATCGGGGCCTATCGGACGTTGAATCCAAAGAAACCCGCGTTTTCAGCCGCAGTCTCACTGTGGTTTGACTGTCCGCAAGAACAGGTACCCGATGGACCATGCCTGTCTCCTCGGGCCATTCCAGTTCTGCGATCGGAACCTGTAGCCTTGCCTAAATAGGCCAATCAGGTACGCCCGTGCGCTTCTGTGACCCGCGGGTGCGATCTGGGCCAGGAGCGGCAAGCATGAAAAAACTATTCTCGTTATTCTCTGGGCTCTTGCTACTTTTGTCCTGTCTGGCCCCGACGGGATCAGCACAGTCGATCAACCCGGGCACTGAAATCCAAGTGCGGCTGCTGGGTGAGCTGGACACTGGAAAGACTGAGCCAGGACAGGAATTCTCGGCCACTCTCGGGCAACCCGTTCGTTTGGACAACGGGATGGTTTGGCCCACCGGCACGGAGGTTAAGGGCAAGGTCGTCGAGGTAGTGAGTTCTGGGCGGCTCAGCCGGCCCGCTTCGATCACACTTCAACTCACTCAAATCGGCAACTCCCCCATCGAGACCCAGACGGAGCAAATTCAAGGGCAATCGCACGCAGGCCGCAACGTGGCCCTGATCGGCGGCATCGCCGCCGTGGGCGCCGTCCTCGGCGGTGTCGCCGGTGGCGGAAAAGGCGCGGTGATTGGCGCCGCCGCTGGGGCCGGCGCGGGAACCGCGACCGCCGCTGCGACTGGCAAGCAGGAGATCGTGCTGCGCGCGGAAACTCCACTCACGTTCGTCGTGGCCGGCAACGCTGCAAGATCGCCAGCGGAGACCTTAGCACCAGCTCCCGAGTTGACTGAGGCAGCCGAGCCGCAGAACCAACCGCAGGCTTCCGACTACTACGAACCCTATGCGCCGGAGCAGCTGGATAACTTGCTGGCACCAATCGCACTCTATCCGGACCCGCTGCTGGCCCAAGTGCTGGCGGCAGCGACGTTCCCGGATGAGATTCAGGACGCGGCTCCGTGGGTTCGTCTACACAAACTCGATAGCATCGACTATCAACCCTGGGACGTCAGCGTCAAAGCGGTGGCGCACTATCCGACGGTCTTGAGCATGTTGAATGACCGGTTGGATTGGACCACCGCGCTCGGACAAGCCTACGTCAACCAGTCGACCGATATCATGATGTCGGTGCAGCGCCTCCGCAACATGGCACATTCCCAAGGCAATCTGGTCACGACGCGGCAGCAGCAGGTCGTCGTGGACCGCGGTTACATTCAGATCGTTCCTGCACAACCGCGCGTGATCTTCGTACCCGCGTATGATCCCGGAGTAATTTACGTGCGGCGCGTCTATCGACCCGGTTTCGGGTTCGACGGCTACTTCAACTTCGGCACCGGCTTTGTAATTGGTTCATGGCTCAACTACGACATGGACTGGGGTACCCACCGCGTGGTTTACAACAGTTGGGACGAGCGCGGCGGATGGCGGGAACGGTCTCGCCCCTATGTCCACATCACCAACGTGTACGTCAACAACCGATACGAAAATGTGAACGTGAACCGGAACGTTGTGGATCGCCACGTGGACTATCACAACGTCCAGCGTTACAACAGCGTACACCACGACGTCACCTACGAAAACCGTGAACGAATTGAGGCTACGCGTGTGCGGAATGAACCGCGACGCGTTGGCCAGCAACCGCGGCCACAACCTGCGAATGAAAAGGTGAACGACAGAGAGAATGACCACGGCTTCCGCAATGAACATCCCGACAACACTCGCTTTGAGCACCCGAACCAGGCTCCGCACAATGCGGAACAGCCGCGTCCGCAACCTGCGAATGAAAAGGTGAACGACAGAGAGAATGACCACGGCTTCCGCGGTCAGCCATCATCCCAGGGGCGGCCTGCAGCACCTCAACATCCCGACAACACTCGCCTTGAGCGCCCAAACCAGGCTCCGCCAACCGAAGAGTCGCCGCAGACAAGGCCCACAGGCGAGCGGATGAACGACAGAGAGAACGACCGAAACATCCGCAACCAGCCGTCAGCAACGCCCGCTGCAAGGACGGCTCCGCAGCCCAATCAAGCCGCGCCGACAGCACATGGAGCTCATCCCGCAGCTGAGAATCAGCCGAAGGTGCAGCAGCAACAGCACGGCGTGGACAAAAAGAGTAAGGACAAAAAGGAAGACAAGAAATAAAAGCCCCTGCTAGCAGGAAAGCATAACAAGTCGCGGGAGCCGCCAGGCTTCCGCGACGCCCTTACTTATCGAGAAGGGGCTGGCGATACCGCCAGCCCCTTGCTACTTCGTCTTCCGGTCGGGGTCTCCTCAGCGAGCCCCTGCAGCGGCCGCCAGGGCCGGCGTTCCCACATTCACCTTGATCTGCTTCGGCTTTGCTTCCTCGCGCTTCGGGATGCTTAGCGTAAGCACGCCATTCTGATAGTCGGCCTTGATCGCCTCCGAATTCACGGAGTTCGCCAGCGAGAAGCTCCGACTGAACGAACCATACGAGCGCTCGACGCGCAGGTAGTTTTCCTCGTTCACCTTATTCTCAAATTTGCGCTCGCCGCGAATCGTGAGGATGTTGTTCTCGACGCGGATGTCCAGGCCCTGCGGATTCACATCCGGCAGGTCCGCCTTCACGACCAGCTCGTGCTCTGTCTCGTAGATGTCGACGTCCGGTACCCAAGGGGTCAAGTTCGACTCCTCGGCCGTACGTCCGACCATATCGCCAAACACGCGATTGATCTGTTCCTGCAGGGTCGTAGCCCCGCGGAAAGGTTGTTCCCAGCGATTCATTGTTCTCATTTTAGCCACCTCATTAAACGTTTACGGATCTGTCTTGGCCAAGGGTAATTCCAGATAACTCATGTCAGTTCACATTGCTGTCGATCGTAATACGCAATGACTGTGTTCACTCTTCAGGATTTGCTCGCAATCCGGTGCAAATTAGATCAGCGTTTAGTACGACCCTCCCATACCGCTGCCGTAGCCTGCGCCGGCCGCGACCGTCTTTTCTTCTTCCTTAACGTCGGCGATCAGGACTTCCGTGGTCAGCATCAACGAGACGATCGACGCGGCGTTCTGGAGTGCGAGACGGGTGACTTTTGCTGGATCAATCACACCCTCCTTCACCAGGTCGCCGAACTCACCGGTCTCCGCGTTGAAGCCAAAGTTTTCCTCCTTCGATTCGCGCACGCGTCCTACAACCAGCGCGCCTTCATGCCCGGCGTTTTGGGCGATCTGGCGCATGGGTTCCTCGAGTGCACGCTTCACGATATTCACGCCGATCGCTTCATCGTCGTGGAGTTTGAGCTTCTCCAGAGCCGACAAGCAGCGCAGAAGAGCGGTACCGCCGCCAGAGACAATGCCTTCCTCAACTGCCGCTCGTGTTGCGTGCATGGCGTCCTCGACGCGAGCCTTCTTCTCTTTCAACTCGGTCTCCGTTGCCGCGCCCACTTTGATTACCGCGACCCCGCCGACGAGCTTGGCCAGCCGTTCCTGGAGCTTTTCCTTGTCGTAGTCCGATGTAGTCTCTTCGATCTGCACACGGAGTTGTTTGATTCGGCCTTCAATCTCGCCGGCCTTCCCCGCGCCAGAGACGATCGTGGTGTTGTCCTTGTCGATGGTCACCTTCTTGGCGCGGCCCAGTTCCTCAAGTTTCACGTTCTCAAGCTTGATGCCGAGATCCTCGGTGATGGCCTTCCCACCGGTGAGAATGGCAATGTCCTCGAGCATGGCCTTGCGGCGATCGCCGAAGCCGGGGGCTTTCACCGCAGCGCACTGCAGGGTACCGCGGAGTTTATTCACCACCAGGGTGGCCAAGGCTTCGCCTTCGATGTCCTCAGAAATGATCAGCAGCGGCTTGCTCAGCTTGGCAGTCTGTTCGAGCAAAGGCAGCAGGTCCTTCATGGAGGTGATCTTCTTTTCGTGAATCAGAATGCGGACATCTTCAAGGACGCACTCCATGCGCTCCGGATCAGTGACGAAATACGGTGAAAGGTAGCCGCGGTCGAATTGCATACCCTCGACTACTTCAAGGGTGGTCTCCATTGTTTTGGATTCCTCGACGGTGATGACGCCATCTTTGCCGACTTTCTTCATGGCTTCGGCGATGATGCTGCCAACTTGCTTGTCGGTGTTGGCACTGATTGTGCCCACCTGGGCGATCATGTCGCCCTTTACGTCGCGGGAGAGCCTCTTGATCTCTTCCACGGCGACCTCCACGGCCTTATCAATTCCGCGCTTGAGCGCCATTGGGTTCGCGCCTGCGGCGACAGTTCTCACCCCTTCACGAAAGATCGCCTGTGCCAGCACGGTCGCGGTGGTGGTTCCGTCACCGGCCACATCTGACGTCTTGGACGCAACCTCGCGCACCATCTGTGCGCCCATGTTTTCGAGCGGGTCCTTCAGCTCGATCTCCTTCGCCACCGTCACGCCGTCCTTTGTGATGATGGGTGCCCCGAACTTCTTCTCGATCACCGCATTGCGCCCCTTAGGGCCCAGAGTGATCTTTACCGCGTCTGCCAGAATATTGACGCCGCGCAGAATCGCCTGACGTGAGTTTTCACCAGTTACAATTTGTTTTGACATAAGACTTCACCCTCCCGGGTGATGGAGTACTTTTAGCCCGTCCGAATTCTTCGGTTCGGGTGAAACCTACCGCTTGCCGGATGCTGATTTGGCCATTCCGCCGACTTTAGCCAGAATTTCCTCCTCGCGGAGGATCAGGTACTCCTGGTCATCGATCTTAATGTCGTTGCCGGTGTATTTGCCGAATAAGATCCTGTCACCCACCTTTACGTCGAGCGGGATACGATGGTCCTTTTCTATCTTGCCAGCACCAATGGCGATCACTTCGCCCTCTTGCGGCTTTTCTTTAGCCGTATCGGGGATAATGATCCCGCCCTTCGCGGTTTCTTTCTGTTCCAGTCTGCGTACGAGGACACGGTCATGCAGTGGTGTGATATTCATAGTCATTTTTGTAGCCTCCACATAATCCAACTTCTCTAACATGCCCAAGATGGCTTCTTATAACCTAACGCGAGAACTACGGACGAAAAGTCTTCAGGTTCTTTTGCCGCTCCACTTCGAGGTCTTTCGTTTCTTTCTTCTGACGCTCCGCTTCTCTTTGCGGCCCCTCTTGCTTGTCGAGTTTCACGGCTTCGGCAATGGCAAGTTCAGCTTCTGCATTTGCCCGCTTCGAATAGATGACGAGCCCAAAACCAGCGGTGAAATACGACCGGACAAGATTGAAGGAATATTGTGAATTTTCCCACGAGGCAACGAGCTTTTGCCGCACTTCATATCGCTCGTTCGTCGCGGAACCGGCTTCCGGCACAACACTTGTCGCCTGGCCGTATTCCGCTGAAATCGCATTCATCATATCCAGCGCGGTGAGCCCTTCCGTGGAAGCGTGATCGTACGTCACAGAAATCTTGTAGAGCTCGTCGTTGCAGAAAGAGAAGAGAATTTGTTCGACGCTATCAGGCCGGGAAGAAGACCCGGGAGAACTTGGTCGCCACCAAGTAAGTTCCTGAATCAACGCCGGACGATTATGAATCAACTTTACGTCTGTTAACTTCTGGTCCGTGTGCTTCAGCACGGTAGCCACGCTCGCTCCGAGTGAAAAAGAACGGTATTTAGACAAATCCTGCGCGCGGAGCATTGGGGCGGTAAGAAGCAAAGCAACAAGGCAAAGGATCGAACTGCGCATCGCTTTCATTTTCACATTTCCTACGAACTCTTAGTACAACCGCTCGCCCTGACTAATGAATACCGCACGCGCAATAGCTTCAGCTAAGTTGTTGAAATTTGCTTCCCACCTTAGGAGTCGCGGCCGTAACGGCGCATCCGCGGTCCGTTCATTGCTCTTGGTAAGCAGCGGAAGTCTCGCGTGCGCTTGCGTTTCCTTTCTGCCGGACAACTTGAGGGGGTGGACTTAGCCTACCCCCTCCGAACGAAACGACCTGCCGGCTTCAGACTGCTACGGCAGCGGCGATCTTGTGGAACGTCGAGTTAGCGACGTCATAGGTCTCAACCTGAGCAGCTCCCTCAATTACCCTGGCGAGGATCTTCGTCACTTCTGGGTATGCTCCACGGTTATAAGCCTCGGCATTCTCCGCCTTGTCCCACAAACTGATCGCGAACGCTTCCGTGCCGCCCTGTCCAACGAACGTGATTTCGTCTTGGAATCCTTTCTGTTTTCGAAGCATGGGGAGGACGTCCTTCTCCAGCCTCTGGGTAAACTCCGCAACACTATTGGGCTTCAGATGCATATAGACTCTGCGTGCAAACATGACACTCTCCTTGGTTCTCGATGCCAAAGGGGCGATTCAGATAACCACCATCGGTTAATCTATCCTGGATACTCCCTCAGTCTGTTAACCATAATAAGTTAATTCACTTGACCTGTCAAGTACAATCTGAGAACATTTTCATGGTTAACCCATATGGTTAAACGGTATGGAGGGCATTGTGGATGTCTGCCTGGTGATTAGACGGCGATTGGATGAATTGGGGCTTGAGCAGAAAGATCTAGCGACTGCCGCCGAAGTTACTGATTCCTATATTTCACAGCTGTTGGCTCGCAAGAAGCTACCTCCGGCGCCTGAGCGAACAGATATCTATGAGAAAATGGCGAAGTTTTTGAAGATTCCGAGCGATAGACTATCGAAACTGGCCGAGCTTCAGCGGAGAGAAGAATGGAAGAAGGACTTGGCGGGGCCACCCGCGCCCCTGTTTAGGGAAGTTCGAGAAGTCATCCTCCGGAAGTGCGTACCGGACAAAGAAAAACAGGTGCGTGCGATTTTTGAGAAGCAGCCCTTCGGCGAACTGGAACGCCTCGTCACACAAAAACTTCTGGACGTGATCAAGAAGGTCGCCAAAGAAGAATTGAACAGTGAAAACTGGCTCCACTTGGTGGCTCGACTCGCCAGCCGAAGCTATGAACAAATGCGGGTTACCCTCCTTGAGTTCCTGGACACGGACGTCTTCAGCTTGTCGCCTGAAAACTGTGTTTCCTTCTTGGATCCACTGATTGAATCCTGGGACGTCGATCTAACAACCTTTGGTATGGAAATTGTGTTAAATCGAAGAATAGCCTCGGCGGATCCTAGGAGATTTGAGTTTGTTGAAACAGGGCCCGGCCAATCAGAGGTAGAGCCGGGGTTCAACGAGTTCCTTAATGATAGTTCCCTTAGCGGGACTGCTACCAAGGAAGAACTGGAGTTGCTAAAGAGTTTAAGGTTCAACGGAAAACGCCCTACTTCACTTTATTATTACCGAGAATTGCAGAGCCTCAGAGATCCGCTCCATTTTCGTGCGGAAAATCGATCCGCAATGCAGAAGACGGGCTGAAATGAGCGCTAACGACGCCCAGATAATCCTTACAGAAAGATTTGGTCGTAGACTTTAGATCTCGGGGATTCTTAACCGAGGGGAAGAATTGAAATGTTGCAAGGTATCGATGATTTTACGATCGTTCTCCCTGAATTGACCGAAATGGCCGCCGGCGAATTGAAGGTGTACTACGGACTTGATCGGCTCTTGCGGATGGTCGAAAGATACAAAAAATCCATGTTAACGTCTATGGCGTTTTTACCAGAGTTAGAGAGGCCAATTGGCCTTGTTAGCAACAAACTCCGATTGAAAACTCCAAACTCCGCGAGTACAGTTGCGTCATTCCCGGTTGGGCCTCATCCTGAACGAATTCATTGGAGGAATCATGCGTCGTTTGGCTCGACTCCTATTACTTCCTCTCCTTGCCCTTGCCGCTAGTTTCATTTACTTCACGTCTTTCGCGCAGGAGAAGTCTTCCAAGCCCGATTTTGATATGTCCGCCAGCTACATCGAAGCGTGCAGTTGCGACATGTTCTGTCCCTGCTACTTCAACACCCATTCCACAAACCATATGAGTATGGGTGAGCAACACATGGACGAGCATTTTTGCCGCGCCAACCTCGTTCTTAAGGTTGACAAGGGCCATTACAAGGACACCAAACTCGATGGCGCCAAGGTCTGGATCGGAAGCGATCTTGGCAGCGACTGGAGCACTGGTAAGGATTCCTGGCTGGTCGTGAACTTCGATCCCAGCGTTAGCAAGGAGCAGCAGGCAGCTCTTGTTGACATTCTCACACAGCTCTATTCGGCGATTCCCTTTCAGAAAAAAGCAGTGAGCAACACTGCGTTTTCTTGGGACGTGGACACCAAGACCGGCATTGCCCACGCCAAGATGAGCGATGGCAAGGGTGAAGTCATCCTGGAGCGCGTCAAAGGCGATAATCCCGGCCACGAAGTTGTCATTCACAACTTGAAATACTGGAGCGCCCAGTCCAACGATGGCTTCCGCATGTGGAAGAGCAAGCACGAAGCTTTCGAGGGCGACGGCCACAAGTTTTCCTACGACGGAACGAACGGTTTCCTGATCACCATCCACTTTTCGGGCGCGGCAAAATCCGCCCCTGCGGATCGATTCTAAGCTCAAGCAAGGCCCGGCATCCGCACCTTGGCGAGCCGTGGTCTTCGATGCAAAGGTCAACACGAACACTTGCGGGCGGTGTCCACAAGAACCTACCTATCAAGTGATCTTAAAGGACGCGCACGGCGGTTTTCTGAATCGGCGGGAACTAAAAGATCCGGCGATCTTTCGTGAGGCCACCAGCCTGATACCGAATTACAATCCGGAGTATAACTACGAAAGTTTCGCCCATGTTCGACTCGCCGCTCTTCCGTTTCATGAATTCCGCATCCGGGAGCAGCTTGACCGTTTCTTCCCCGGCTGGGAGGAGTACCTGGACTGGAGCCTGCTCCTGGAGCGCCGCTCTTTCCTCTTTTGCTTTCTATCCTTCAATGCACTAATCGCTCTCTTGATCCTGAGGATCATTTTCGCTTTCCTCGCCGATCACCATTTGCAAGTGCCTCGCTTCCATCTGCGACACAATCTTCGCCGGGTCCTGGCTGCTTTCTTCAGCGCACCGGAGATGAAATGGCCGTACGTTTTGGCGCTTGTGCTTCTCCCTCGGCGGGTAGAGGGTCTGCTTTTATGATCTTGTAGTCCTTGTACTCGATAGTGAGAACCGCATGGCCACTAAGTCGCACCTCGGTTTCCGTGCGACTGAAAGCAGGGAGCCAAAAATTGTTCACCTTGGCGTAGGTCTGCTCGATTATGCTCTTCTTAATCCAGACGGAAGGGCTCTTCGCCGGCTCTGCCTCAATCCGAACAATGGCAAAGTCTTTTGCATCTACCCATACTTTTCCGCGATATAGGAACTTGTTCGTGGACCTGGGGAGGACCGAGAGAATGTACCTCACACCCTCAAACGTCTCTTCGGTTCCAGCAAGTGCGAAGGTGTAATTCTCAGTGTTTAGAATGGTGGGCTCCCGATTCTCCGGGCGGAGCGCTTCTTGCTCGCTCTGCAGTAATTTCTTGAAAATGCGGTCGCTGAAGAACTTGGAACCGCTCTGTGAAACCACCGTGAAGTCTTTTGTAGTGGGCAACTCATAATTAATCTTGACGACCATGTCCGCATCGCGGTCGCCGAGGACACCACGATACTGTAGATGGTACACGCGTATTCCTTCGAAACGGTGGAGTGCTTGAGTGCGCTCATGGGTCCGTTGCTCCAGGTTTTTGACGACCTGTTCCGTCGTGAGCGGAACAATGGCAGAAGTGTCCTGCTGTGCGTGTGTGGGCAGTTCCCAGACGGCAACAAGAAGTATGCACAGCAAAATCAAAGGGCCAACGGCCACACTCCGGCAGGGTACGATTTCCGTTTGCACCAGCCTTCCCGCGATCTCGCCAGGGCTCATGGTTTATTCGTGTCTCTAGTTTGAAACAGCATATTGAGTGACACAGGGTCTCTGGTCTCAAGCTCCAAAGGAATCCGGGAGGTCGTATTTGATCTGCGTGATTGAAGCCGAATTGCACGACAACAGCCCAACGGCTTCTTCGGAAAACTCCGAATCGTAACTGCAACTAAGACTTTCATGGCTCTCCTTGCTTAAGCGCCGCTGGGCGCCAATCGCCAAATCCAAATGACTAAAACACCGTAATAAATTGCGACGACACCGAGACAAACCAGAAAGGTGCTCCACCTCATTCCTACGCCTGCGAATCCACGTCCCCAGCTGTAACAGCAGAGTGCGATCATGGAAACGGAGAGAATAGAGATCAAACTGCCAAAAAAAATGACAGTGTAGCCCGGCGCTTCCGCATTAACGAATCGACTCATCTCGCCCAGTACTTCGCCAAACCCACTAGTGACCCAGCTTAGCAACAGCCAGCCTGCAGGTGCCACAATGCCAAGCATGTACGGCCAGCGATGCTTGGCATAGAGCAGCATAACAACCATCACTATGTAGATCAGTGACTCGTAGAGATGGACCCAGAAAAACTGTGGGTCAAAATGACTTAGCAGCAAGAAACACACCATCATAATCAGTGCCAGACTCGCAATTCCCCGATGAACCATCGCGACTCCTTCTCAGACACTCACGCCATCTTTACTAGCTTAGATCACACCAAGCATTTCTTGCCCATGCAGCCAAGTTAATCAGCATTCTTGCATCGCCCCCGCGCGGGGGAGATTCAACATCGGTGCCCGAGCCTCGTAGCCTTATCCTACTTAGCATTGGTATGATTGCGTTGCTCGTCTTATTGAAGAAGAACTCAATCGGGCTACGGCGGTATGTTAGCTCTTTTTGACCGTTTCGAGGTTGCCGCCTCACGTATGATTGAAAAGCGCCGACCGGCATAATTCACTCCAGACAACCATTTCCGAACGGTCGTCCAGAAATAGAAATTACTCCGACACCCACGGGCCAGCCCCGATTTAACTAGACGCTGCGTTACGGAGCCGTGCAGGCCGCGCCCTACTCTTTTTTCACCAATAATGTTCTCCGACTGCCTTTCTCTTATCTCGGTGCTAATAAAGGACGGCCTACGTCAACCCTGGAAGACTGCTGGACACGCCGTGACATCCTGCGCATTTCGAATTGGTGATAGTATCCTTTCAGTTTTCAGGAGTTTCTTTCATGGAACTGACAGAAAATCTACTCAATTCCGTCGCTTTCTTATCTCCCGATGATTATGAGATTCGGAATGTCGGCACTGGATTTACTGTCGGGATTCCGGGAGCCGTTGGAAACATAGTTCTGTACCTAGTTACAAGCGCACAAGTCGCTCACCAACTCGATCACGTTCCGTTCCTGATAGGTCAGAACTTTCTTGTGCAAGGCAAGTCTTTGATTAGAACCAGAGACAATTACCGTTGGTGGTATCACCCGACCGAGGCAGAATCTGTGGACGTGGCAGTCACTATGTTCGCCGGTCAAGGTTTCTCACCATCGGACTTGAATTTTCATTATGTGCCTGTTTCCATGCTTGCAACAGAAGATCGGATTAGTGCCTGCCAGATTAAGCCGAGCGACTCCGTCGATGCGGTTAACTTGATAGCACAAATGGTCGGTCAGGAGCGCCAGGCAGTTTCTGTAGTTAGCGGACACATCAGTTCAATGTCTCAGGACAGAATTTGGAGCGAGAAGATTGGCAAGAACATCGAGGCTTATTTGGTAGAAAGCGAATCTATACTCGGACTCTGCGGCACGCCGATCTTTGCGCACCATAGCACAGTTGCGTCGCCCTCATACTCGGAGGGGGAGAATCGTAATCATGAATCCAGCAGTTTGTCTTTACTCGGACTAGTTCATGGGAGATTAAACGACGTCTCTAGTCCGGAATGTATGTCTGCGCTGATGCAACCGAATAGGTTGTCTTCGGCCGTTGTACCGGCGAAGAAGATTCTGGAAGTCCTGAATCACCCGGAATTAATCCAAAAACGAAAAGAACTAGACTCTCATTTTATGGAAGTAAAGCGTACTATGTGTCACTGTTGTTCACCGTTGCAAAAAGAAGAACGAAAATAGTCTGAGTTCTGGTGTGGCACCCGACGATCTCATATCCCACACCAACTCACACTTCGGTCCAGATGTACTGACCGAACGCTTACTCGTCTGAGGTCAGAGAAAGTTTTCTAACTCCTCGGGTTTCCCTCCGAGTAGAGGAAAGCACGACGGGCTGTAGGTGAAGCCTTGGCTGTATCCGCCGTTTCCAGCTTCGTGCCCGTGTAGGCTCACCATGACGTCGTCGGCTCTCCCCCCTCTCAGACCCCACCGTGCAGGATTACCGCAGCGGGTTCCTCAAGCGTGGCTCGCTGCTCCTTGCCAAGCATGTAGGATCCGGGGTTGCAACAGCGGGTGTCGCCGTAGGATCGCGTTGAATTTCTCCCACGGCATCCCGGTTCCACGAGTGCGACGGCTAAGCCACTTCCTCCAGATATGGAGGACCTCCCGATAAAACTGCAGAATGCTGCGGTAGTTCGTCGGGCGTCCGTAATACTGGTAGTGGCCCCGGAGCTTGACGTTCAGGGTTTTCTGCTGCTCGTCCACCGGCAAGTGTCGGTTCTCCTGGCACCATTCGGCGATTGCCGTCAGGCCCCTTCGGAACCGCTTCTTCATCGTTCGGATGTGCACGGTGAACTTCCCCTTTCGACTGCGTGTGCAGATGTGCGTGAGGCCGAGGAAATCCAGAGTACCTGGTTTCTTACCCTGTCTCTTTGCATTTACCTCTGCGTACCGCCCAAATTCCACCAGCCGCGTCTTCCCCGGGTGGAGCGTCAAACCGTACTTCGCGAACCTCTTCGGTAAGACCTCCATCACCTTTTCCGCGTCCTCCTTGTACTGGAAGCACAGCATGGCATCATCGGCGAAGCGGATCTCATGAGCCACGCCCCTTAAGCGGGGCTTCACTTCGTTCTCGAACCATTCGTCGAGCACGCCGTGTAGGTATATGTTGGCCAAAAGTGGACTGATCGTCTGCCCTTGTCCCGTACCTGTTTCGCTTACGAGTAGCCTGCCCTCTTCGATGACCCCTACCTGTATCCACTTCCGTATCAATCGAAGTACGCTTCCATCGCGGACTCGCTTCTCGATCATTTCCATGAGTTGCTTTCTCACGATCGAATCAAAGTACGCGGTAATATCAATTTCTAATACCCATTCCGTAGGCCGAGTGCAGATCACTCGTCTCACTTCGTCCAGCGCTTGGTGCTGCCCTCTGCCGGGTCGGAACCCGTACGAGCAGTTGAGAAAGTCCTGCTCATAAATGGCGTTTAGTATTTCGACCGTGGCCTTTTGCACGATCTTGTCCTCCAGGGCGGGAATCGAGATTGGTCTCTGTTTCCCGTTTTCTTTTGGGATGTAGACTCTACGCAAAGGTTGAGCCTGATACTTGCCATTCTTGAGCCGCTCGTGGAGATTTTGGATGTTTCCCGCGACGCCCCGCTCGTATTCCTCGTACGTGACGCCGTCCACTCCCGCGCTGGCTTTCTTCCGTAATCCTCGGAATGCCGTATACAACGCTCCGAACGTGATCATGTGTCCGATCGAATAGAATTGTCGCTTCGGATCCTCCTTGGCTAGTTCAGTTATTCTGTCGAGTTCTGTGGACATAGTTCCTCGAGTTCTGTGTCTCGCTTATGTCTCCTTCAACAGATGCGTCACCTTGTTCCCCCCTTCCCTCCAGTGGATACCGTGGCCGCTCCTCTCGGAAGCCCTGCGGTTCTCCACCTTCACAGGTACTACGGGGTCGTAAGACTGCTCTTCCATCCCTCCACGATCGCCTCCGGTCTCCCTTGGCGGCCGTCTTACCACTCTTGCGAGTGGAGATGGGGAGCTCTCCTGGGTTCATGGGACATCCTTGGAAACATGCCCTGAGCTAGGGACTCCGGCGATCCCGGGCCGCCCTTCGCAATTGCGGTCGTACCCGGATGCTGCCTTCCGCTCTCCTAACGGCGTCGGCATCGCAACCAAGACTGATTTCGGAGCTGAATCTTCACGGCCTGCTTCTTTGCTGTGGTCGGGTAGGGCGATGGCGCGGACCAGGCTTCGAATGATGCTGACGTTTCCATCGCTCCCCCTGAAATTCCGTAAGGCGGGTTTTCCCCGTTACGGCTTAAAGGTCGGCATATCGGATGAGGCCTTCCCGCCGTCAACGAACAGATTCGCCACGTGCGGTTTGCATCCACCCTTCGTGCACCTCGCTGCCATCGCCCTATCCCCGTTCTGAGTCGGGGGGCGCGGTGCGCTGATGCACCACCGTTCAAGCGGCCCTAGCCGCTTTGCCCCAGGGGCCCTCGCTCCGGTCCGGGTTATAGTGTCCCGGTCCATCTTCGCTTATTCGGCCCCATGCGCCCCACTCGCGGGCACAGCACGACTTCGCCGCAGAGCGGCTTATACGCGCTGCCTTCGCTGTGTCCCTGCGGGACCTAGGCGACCCGCGAGTGGTTCCGTGCTTTCGCTGCCCATTCTGTCTCGACATGTCGCCCTCTACGACCCCGGGAAGTTCGACGGCTGCACATACCCAGTTCCTTCGCCGCCAACGCTGGCCTTCGTCAAAGCGTAATGATGGACTCGGCACTCCCAACATCGCCACAATCCGCTTCGCGTGGCGGGTGCATTTCGGAGCTTTACTACGGTTCACTTGCGCTACGACCTGTCGAGTTGTTTGCCCCCCTGGCGGATCTGCCCGAGCATCTCTGCTCGACCAACGGGGACTTTTACTTCCGGGCTTCCGGTGAATTGGTCACCCGTTTCATCGCCGGATATAGCTACCGTGGCAACTGGGCAAGTTTCACGGGTGGGACTTACACCCACTAGAATGGCAGCTAGCCTCGCTGCACTACGCTTCGGCACCCACCAGTCGCCCGGTGAATGGCAACACTCGCTGCCGGCCTGCTCGCTAGCTTTGACCGGACGGGACTTGCACCCGCTGGACATCAATAAGTGGTTTCCCCTATTTCATTTCTGGTTCCTCCACTTCCACGACGCGGTAATATCAATTTCTAATACCCATTCCGTAGGCCGAGTGCAGATCACTCGTCTCACTTCGTCCAGCGCTTGGTGCTGCCCTCTGCCGGGTCGGAACCCGTACGAGCAGTTGAGAAAGTCCTGCTCATAAATGGCGTTTAGTATTTCGACCGTGGCCTTTTGCACGATCTTGTCCTCCAGGGCGGGAATCGAGATTGGTCTCTGTTTCCCGTTTTCTTTTGGGATGTAGACTCTACGCAACGGTTGAGCCTGATACTTGCCATTCTTGAGCCGCTCGTGGAGATTTTGGATGTTTCCCGCGACGCCCCGCTCGTATTCCTCGTACGTGACGCCGTCCACTCCCGCGCTGGCTTTCTTCCGTAATCCTCGGAATGCCGTATACAACGCTCCGAACGTGATCATGTGTCCGATCGAATAGAATTGTCGCTTCGGATCCTCCTTGGCTAGTTCAGTTATTCTGTCGAGTTCTGTGGACATAGTTCCTCGAGTTCTGTGTCTCGCTTATGTCTCCTTCAACAGATGCGTCACCTTGTTCCCCCCTTCCCTCCAGTGGATACCGTGGCCGCTCCTCTCGGAAGCCCTGCGGTTCTCCACCTTCACAGGTACTACGGGGTCGTAAGACTGCTCTTCCATCCCTCCACGATCGCCTCCGGTCTCCCTTGGCGGCCGTCTTACCACTCTTGCGAGTGGAGATGGGGAGCTCTCCTGGGTTCATGGGACATCCTTGGAAACATGCCCTGAGCTAGGGACTCCGGCGATCCCGGGCCGCCCTTCGCAATTGCGGTCGTACCCGGATGCTGCCTTCCGCTCTCCTAACGGCGTCGGCATCGCAACCAAGACTGATTTCGGAGCTGAATCTTCACGGCCTGCTTCTTTGCTGTGGTCGGGTAGGGCGATGGCGCGGACCAGGCTTCGAATGATGCTGACGTTTCCATCGCTCCCCCTGAAATTCCGTAAGGCGGGTTTTCCCCGTTACGGCTTAAAGGTCGGCATATCGGATGAGGCCTTCCCGCCGTCAACGAACAGATTCGCCACGTGCGGTTTGCATCCACCCTTCGTGCACCTCGCTGCCATCGCCCTATCCCCGTTCTGAGTCGGGGGGCGCGGTGCGCTGATGCACCACCGTTCAAGCGGCCCTAGCCGCTTTGCCCCAGGGGCCCTCGCTCCGGTCCGGGTTATAGTGTCCCGGTCCATCTTCGCTTATTCGGCCCCATGCGCCCCACTCGCGGGCACAGCACGACTTCGCCGCAGAGCGGCTTATACGCGCTGCCTTCGCTGTGTCCCTGCGGGACCTAGGCGACCCGCGAGTGGTTCCGTGCTTTCGCTGCCCATTCTGTCTCGACATGTCGCCCTCTACGACCCCGGGAAGTTCGACGGCTGCACATACCCAGTTCCTTCGCCGCCAACGCTGGCCTTCGTCAAAGCGTAATGATGGACTCGGCACTCCCAACATCGCCACAATCCGCTTCGCGTGGCGGGTGCATTTCGGAGCTTTACTACGGTTCACTTGCGCTACGACCTGTCGAGTTGTTTGCCCCCCTGGCGGATCTGCCCGAGCATCTCTGCTCGACCAACGGGGACTTTTACTTCCGGGCTTCCGGTGAATTGGTTACCCGTTTCATCGCCGGATATAGCTACCGTGGCAACTGGGCAAGTTTCACGGGTGGGACTTACACCCACTAGAATGGCAGCTAGCCTCGCTGCACTACGCTTCGGCACCCACCAGTCGCCCGGTGAATGGCAACACTCGCTGCCGGCCTGCTCGCTAGCTTTGACCGGACGGGACTTGCACCCGCTGGACATCAATAAGTGGTTTCCCCTATTTCATTTCTGGTTCCTCCACTTCCACGCTTTCCCAGCGCGATAGG
>CAVUHF010000019.1:0-22809 GCA_963741195.1 Candidatus Acidiferrales bacterium | reverse complement strand
AGTGGATTGTGCTCGAGTGTTTCATTCGCCCACGGGAGCCTCACCGAATTAACGCCAATTGCGTGGATCTGCCCGATGATCATGGCAAGTGGCGCGTGGTCCAACCCGCCGGCTACATATTCTTTTTGGTCGAATCCGTACCAATTGACGGAAGTGAGGCGCACCACATGCGCTGCTGAATCCAGAATCTCGTGGTCACTTGTATGGAGCGGCGGGCGAATCTGCTGCTGCGCCAACATGGACAGCGGCACTACCAGCAGCAACACAGCGACAAAGAAGCGCGCGGCTCGAAAGGGGCTGGGTATCATTCTCTCCGCTCGGTCGTATTGAACAGCTGATCGTATTGAGGTGGTCATCTATGATCCCTTCCCCAACTTCACCCACTGCAACCACGCTTGTAGTCTTTGTCACGGAGAATGGAATGGACGGGACTCGTTCCATGGCTCATATCTTGCAGAAAGTCGCGACCAAAAGTCTACTCAAGTTGAAGCGACGAGGGAGAATTGCTCCTAGTGGCCTGTACCAACTGATTGTGTACTGAGGTGGCGCGACGGATCGGCGTATTTCCACTTCACGGTACGGGGTGATTTGTTGTACTGGCGGATGTAGCGCAAGAGCTTTCTCTTCAGATCAGAGACGGAAGTGAATACGCCTCGGGCGATGACATCGCGCTCGATCTTGCCGAACCACAGCTCGACTTGATTGAGCCAGGAAGAGTAGGTCGGAGTGAAGTGCAAGTGAACCTTGGGATGCACCGCCAAGAAGTCCTTGACCGGCCTGCTCTTGTGCGCCGAGAGGTTGTCGGCGATCACATGGATCTCTTTGCCGCGAGGCTGATCGATCACGATGTCGGTAAGGAAGGCGACGAACTCGGCCGAAGTGTGCCGCGCCGCTCGTCTTGCCGAGCACCTCGCCGGTCTTGGTGTTGAAGGCGGCATACAGCGAGAACGTGCCGTGACGAAAGTATTCAAAGCCGTGTCGTTCGGCGCGTCCCGGGGACAGCGGCAGAACCGGATCCTTGCGATCCAGGGCCTGGATAGGCGTCCTTTCATCGACGCTGAACACCGCCGCGTGCGCCGGCGGGTTCAGATACAACCCAATAATGTCGGCCGCCTTCTTCTCGAAATCCGGATCGTTCGAGGCCATGTAGCGTTCCATGCGATGCGGCTGCAGTCCGTGCTTACGCCACACCCGCGCCACCATCATGTGGCTGACATCCAGACGTGCACCGAATTTGCGCGTGCTCCAATGCGTTACTCCACCCTCGGTGCATGGCGTGTGGCCTCCAGAATCCGTGCTTCCAGTTCCGGGGTGAGCACCGTAGCGACTTGTCCCAAATGCCGGCTGTACAGTCCCGCAATGCGCTGCTCGGTAAATCGTCTGCTCCAACTAGCGACAAAACCCCGGCTGCAGTCGATGCGCTCAGACACTTCATCCCACGTATGGCCCTCGGCCAGCAACAAAATCAACCGCGCCCGCCGGGCATCTTCCGCCCGATCCGTCCGGCTAGTGGCTCGCCGCGTCAATTCCTTAAGCTCCGAATTCGTCAAGGTGATCGCGTCTCTCATGGACACGACTACAGTCTACAAATGGTTGTTACAGTCAACTAGTACCCACGGTCCTCAACGTGCTCAGAATGAGCCGATCCAACAACGGAGAATTGACTTGACACAATAAGGATAACGCGTTTGACTGTCGGCCTGTCCAAGTAACCTCGGTGCGGCGGCTTCCGATCAAGCGGGAATGGTCTCCGCCTGATTTGAGAATGGCTGAGATCGAGACGCGAGACGCCGAGCCGAGTAAAGGCTTAAGACCGCCGGGTCGTTGGCCATGTATCGAGTACGAGTATTGTGCCTGATGGTGGCGGCGGGTGTGCTACCAGTCACCGGGTTACAGCTGTGCGCGGCGCAGAATCGCCCCGTTGAGCCTCTGGAGCTACCGAGTAACCCTTCCACTGAGCAAACAAACCAAGCGAAACAAACTGCTGGCGCGTCCTTAAAGGTGAGACTGCGGCTTGAGGATGAGAGTAGATTCCTCGGAACAGCGGAAGTGCGGTTGATGCCGAATGAAGGCTACGAGGTCGCCGGCACGTTGACAGAAACAGAGGGAGAGACTCTTTTCGAGCGATTAGCGCCCGGAACTTACACCGTAGAGGTGAGAGCGCCCGGATACCTGGCACTGCGGTTACACACCGAAATCGACGAGGGACACCGTCAGCGAATCCTCTATCTTGTGATGAAGCCGAGGCCCATAGCCACGGAAAGAACAACGCCAAAAGTCCAGCAAGGATCGGAAACGGAGCCGTTGGGAGCTAACTCGTTGCTCGCAACGCCGCAGCCAGCCACAAACGCAGAAAGCGAGTTGTGGGCGAATCACGGATTAGAAAAGAATGTGCCGCCGGTAGATGCGAACGTGGAATGTCCGACGCCACAGGTGTTGCGGGGCGTTGGACAAAGAATGGAAGAATTTGTACAAAATATGGAGAAGTTTTCCGCGACCGAAGAAGTGCAGCACTATAAAGTCGAACCCGGAAAAAACCCCGCGCGCCCGGAGACTAGACGTTTCACCTACGTGGTAACCGTCCAACAGGATCGAGGGGGGACGTTTATGTTGGAAGAGTATCGGAACGGGAGTGTAGACCCTACTATTTTCCCCGCCAACGAGGCGACACATGGACTGCCTGCGATTGGACTTGCTCTTTCATCCCAAGCTTGCAGAGGATTTCACCTTTGTCTGTGAGGGACTTGGGCAGTCCGAGGGTAAGCCATCCTGGCAGGTGCATTTCTCTCAAAAAAATGATCGGCCTGTGCGAATCCGCTCGTACAGGATTGGTGGCTCAAACTTTTCTGTTTATCTCGAAGGCCGGGCTTGGATCGATCCAGGGAGTTTCCAGGTCACGCGATTGGAATCGGAATTGCAAAAGCCCATCCCTGAAATTGAGTTGAAGTACGAACACATTTGGATTCGTTACGCTCCAGTGCGATTCAACTCGCAAAAAATGCAAATCTGGCTGCCGCAGGAGGCAGAACTTTACGTCGAAAGAAAGGGCCATCGCTATCGCCGCTCCCACAAATATACGGATTTCCTTGTCTTCAACGTAGAGACGGCGCAGAACATTCAGGCACCGAAGGGAGCGTACACTTTTGTCAATACTTCGGACAAGGACGTCGGTGGGGTCCTCACCGTCATTCCCAAGGAAGGCACGGGACAGGATCCGATATCTGTTAATGTCCTGGTGCCAGCGCGAGGCAAAGCGTTAAAGCTGGTGGGGCCAGGGAAAGACGTGAACTTGCCGCTGACTGCCGTGGCATCTGCAACATTCGCCCACAATGGCAAACCTGATTCAGTCAGCGTGGAAGCGGACTTAGCAACTGAGACGACGTTGGATGTGATTCCAGACGCGTGGCTGGCACAGAAATCGGGTGGTCCGAACTGACCACCGATAGGAATACGTAGTCAGGCGTAGAGGCCGAGACGATACCGCTTCAATATACTTTCACAGTGAGTTGCGTCACAGGCTAACTCCCGATAAGTCGTGCCGGATAATCGGATCCTAGCACTTCATATGTCCCGTCAGATGGGAAGCAAAATCCGAACTCAGACACTGGCTGGCGTCTCGGCTTTAGTGGCATCGCGTTTCTTGAAAAACAGGGCACGCATTTTTTCCGGTCCAATCACCCGCCCCAACTCCCGAAACCCAAAAAACGGAATGAAGGTGCCAAATATCACGACACTGCGCGTCAGCAGGTCGTCCAGCCGGATTTCGTGGAACGCCCCCGCGAAATCTCTCCCATGGATCAGCAGCTTCACCATTTCCTCGACAACGTGAAACGCGAACACCAGCAATCCATAAAGAAATGCTTTATATATACATGAATAGATTAGCGGTTTGCCTTCCTGCTTATTGCCAAAGTGCATGGCCTCGCCGATCAGGATTACCTTGGTGATGATAAGGGCGTTCAGCAGCGCAGCGCAATACGCGAAATACACAATCTCGTATTTTTCCAACAGCAGCATGCTATACGTCGCCAGCGCGCAAAAAACAAAAGCCAGATACGCAAACACTATGGCAATCTCGATGAACTCGTGTTTAGCTTTTTCTTCGAAACTCTCGTGCTCCGTATTTTCCGCACTCATGCTGCACCTCTCGCTGTCTCGGTCGCATAGTCTCACAGAGTGCTGCATCTGTCAGGTCAACTCTCGGCTTACCGGAAAGGTGGGCACTAGTATTACTACATTAAGTGCTTGGCGTTTGGTTTTGCCGGTGTGGCCGTCAGCCTACACCATGTGGGAGAACAGGGCAGCACGGTACTCGGCTGGCGTCTGTATCTGCCGGAAAGCTGCACGAAGGACGGTAAGCGTCGTGCGGAAGCGGGCATTCCGGAAGAAGTCGTTTTCAAAACGAAGTGGCAACTCAGCCTGGACATGATTGATCAGGTGCGCGCATGGGGCTTAGCGAATCGCATTGTCGTGGCGGATGCTGGTTACGGAGATACCACGGAGTTTCGCGAGGCACTGGAAGCTCGTCAACTTCCCTATGTCGTAGGTATTTCCTCAACAACGGGAGTATGGAGCAAACCACCACAAACAAAAGTTCCACGCTACCACGGACGAGGTGCTCCGGCGACGCGCTACGCCTATGGGAAACAGCGGCCGACCCGCGCGCAGGACACGGCAGTCCAAACGAAGGGTTGGAAGAGGATCCGCTGGCGGCAAGGCAGAAAGGGGTGGCTGGAATCGCGATTCGTGGCCTTACGAGTACAGCCCTGGCATGGCTTCGTCCGTGGTCAACCACCGCACAAGGAAGTCTGGTTACTGAGCGAATGGCCGGAGTCGGAAAAGGAACCGATCAAGTACTTCCTTTGCGATCTGCCAGCCACCTACACACTGCGACGATTAGTACGGCTGGCGAAGTGTCGCTGGAAGATCGAGCAAGATTACCAGCAACTGAAGGAGGAACTGGGACTGGATCATTACGAAGGGCGAAGTTGGATCGGCTGGCACCACCACACCACGCTGGTGATGTTGGCTCACGCATTTCTAACTCTGGAAATGCTCCGCAGTAAAAAAACTTTTGGCTGGACCCTGCCACGGACGCGTCGTGAAATTCAATATCTGCTCTTCACCTGGACAGGCATCTGGGCCTACTGCGGGGCGAAAGCAAACGGCCAACGGGGTCCCTAAATCCTTAACGTAGTAATACTAGCGGGCTGTCCCGTAAACAACTGACACGTACAGCAGATGGAATTGCATTGAAGTTGCCCAACTTAGCGTCTAGAACTTAGCGAACTTATTTCCGGGACACAACACTAGGATTGAGTTTACTGGTAAGTCCGGAGTTGACGGGACCGTGGTCCGCTTGTCTTAGACTCTTTCCCTCGATACTATTCTTGAAGTTGAAACCTTCGTGATGATTTCTTTGAACGAGAAGCGTGCAAGTTGGCGATCTTTGCTGACCGCATCGATTGCTGTTGTCTCGTTCGCGGGGGCCCTGATTTGGCTGGCGTTCACTCTTCTGCGTCCTACGCCGCCGCGATCCGTAACCATGGCTACGGAACCCGAGGGCAGTGTCAACGCAGACCTGGCAAAACGCTACCGTGAGTTTTTTGCACGAAACGGAATTGAGCTCAAGCTGGTCCCCTTAACAGGCGCGGTCGAAAGCTTGGCTCGACTGCAAGATCCGAAATCGGGCGTCAGCATTGCGATTCTTCCGGGCGGCCTCACAAGTCCTCGCGACTCGCCTCATTTAGTCTCTCTGGGAACGTTATTCTACGAACCGCTTTGGTTCTTTCTCCGCGGCCAGCGCTTGGAAAGGCACGATCAACTGCGAGGTCTCCGCCTCTCCATCGGCCCAGAAGGAAGTGCCTCCCATAAGTTCTCCGTGGAGTTTTTCGGACGTGTGGGAATCATCGATCAGAAATCCGCTACTCTGCTTTCGTTTACTCCGCTGGAGACGACCGAAAGGCTTCGCCGCGGAGAACTCGACGGTGCAGTGATTCTCGATACCTGGGATAGCCCTTTCGTTCAAGATCTTCTTACTACCGACGACATAAGTCTGCAGAGTATTCGCAGAGCGGATGCGTTCGTTGCCCTGTATCCACACCTAATCAAATTGGTGCTGCCTGCCGGTGTAGCTGATTTGGCCAAGAACCGTCCACCCGCGGATGTCATACTCCTTGCGCCCAAAGCCAGCTTGGTAGTGCGCCGCGATCTTCATCCGGCCGTTCAGTACTTGCTACTCGTGGCTGCCGAAGAGATCCATTCCACGCCGGGTGTGTTCCACAAGGCAGGCGAGTTTCCAGCACCCGAATCGATCGACCTTCCCCTTAGCACCCATGCGCGGCAATTCTACAAAACGGGATCGCCGTTTTTGCAACGTCATCTGCCTTTCTGGTTGGCGGTGCTGGTTGATCAACTATTTGTGCTGGCAATTCCCCTGTTGGGCGTGATATTCCCTCTGCTGCGATTCGCGCCGGCAATCTATGGATGGGTGGGTCAGCGGCGGGTCTATCGGCTCTATTCCGAATTAAAGCGCCTCGAAGACCAGCTGGCCGCTGTTCCTCCCGCCGGAACTGCTAAGGATTTCGTCGAGCGGCTGAACCAAATGGAAGATCGGGCAAGCCGTCAATCCGTCCCTGCATCCGTCAGGCCTCAGCTGTACTGGTTGAGATTGCATATTGAGATGGTGCGCGAGGAGGTAGTTCGGAAGGCAGGGATACCCAAGTTGGTTTGACACTTCCGTACATCCCTTAAAGACGAGCAGTGGCAAACGCAATCTAGTTTGTTCCCTTGGCGCTGCTCGCCGCTACCTTCATAAAATTCGCGGGCGAGGTACTTCCGTCGAAGAACGAGCCCGCGGGGTCAACTCCTTCTCATCCCATCTAGTAAGATGCAGAGGTGAGACTTCGTCTGCTGATGTGCCTTTCACTGATGCACTCTACATGGATTCTGGGGCGGGACGTAGTCCCGCCTCGCCTCGCGTTAGCGAGGCGAATGCAGTAGAGCCTTGTGGTGCCACTTCTATTCCCAAAGGCTTGAACTGCTTAGAACCCTTCAGAAGCAATTTTTGAACAGGTCAATCGGGCGAAGCCCGAAAGCGACGCAAAGAACGCGTCGCTTCCCAAGTTCTAAATTAAAATCAACGAGAAAGACTTTTTATTGTGACGGTTTCTCCGGACCGGCCAATATTTTCCACTGCCGTCTTTAAGCAAATTTATGGCTTGATCTCGCGAAATCCTTTGGGCTGTCGCCAGTCTTGCGAGGGCTTCTTGGCCCGAATTCTGTGCGGAAGGATGAAGTAGCACGGCATCTCAGTGTTCTTAAGATTCTCCCCCCACTAACTTGTGACCAGCCGACATCTCAAAAGAAAGTCTCTATAAGGTAGTTTCAGCGGAGCCATGGGAGAAAAGCTCTCCTCGCCATCCTTGGCGGCTCCACGCAGGACACGGTTCCGCTGGAATACCTAATTCTGCGTGGAGGAAAAAAATGATAAACAAAGAATACGAATTCGGCGAAGATGCGCAAATAAAGCTGCTGGCACTGACGTTATCAATGAACCGTGCCCCCCACTGCGGCGCGTGGCACGCCGACCGACCATACGCACCAACCACCAGCGCTCGGTTACCTGAAGACCCGCTGCGTTGCGCCATCTGCACTGAGGAAGCCAGTGGAGACCTGCGCATCATGTCGGACGGGTTGGTGGTACACGAAGCGTGTTGCGGGAGGGTCAACTGATGGCCACTTATGCAGACCATCGCCAACGCCGACGCGACTGGGAGCGCGAACAGTATCTGAACGCCTCCAAGGCGGAGAAAGCGGAGCGGCACCGTCAGCGCCGCACTTGGCTATTTCACGACTGCTTGATAGACCGCCCACAACTTTTGGAGCGCGTCTCTCAATGCCCGAATTGCTGGTCTGAGATGCCACGGCTTCACTGGCCCAGTTATTTTGATTGTCGAGAGTGTGGCGTGGTTGTTGTGGATAAGGACAGCCACCGGACTTGTGGTGCAGGCGAGTCGATTTACCGAATGGTACATTAGGATGTAGCGCCGGGTGTTCATCACGCTGTTGGGAGCGGCGGGGCTGGCGTCCGTGCTGCCGTTGCCTGCACTGCCGGAGCTGCCGACGGAACAGTTCACGCGGACCGCCGTGTTCTTCTCAGCGGACGGCACCACCACTTGGCGAAGTTTCACTGCTGGGGATATCAATGTGGTGCAGGATATGGCGCTTGACTGGTTGAGAACCAAGTACGTACACCGGGACGACCGCATCGAGGTGCACAATCACGGCGGACCCGGAGGAATCTACGCCTAAAGACTTCCTCTACGAATACTTAAAGAAGCACGGCTTGCTCACCGGAGACCCCGGCAAAGACCGCCGTACCTACATCGCGCTCAACATCATGGGCGATGTAGACCCGGAGGAGAACCCGCTTGACGGTGAACTCGAATCAGAGCTGCCGGAAGATTTGCAGCGCGTTCGACCATTGGAGGAAAACTGACGATGATTCACAAGCCACAAGGCGAATTCGAAAATCGAGCAGTCTACTACTTCGCCGATCGCCATCATCGCGGTGAGATTTGGTATGCGTTCTGGGATTCGGAGGGATGTATCCAATTGACGTTGGATAAGAACACGCTCGGCATGCTTGGCGAAGCTGAGCACCACAATGACGAAATTCATATTCTCCCGCTGCGGGAACGGACTCCGGAGGAACTAGCGGCAATGGCGAAACAGACCGAGGAACACAAAAAGTATCGGCAAGAACTTTATCGGTGGTATTCATTTGAAGCCCGCTTAGCGGATTTAAGAAAGGGCAAGCCGTGATGTCGCGGCGCACGACTAGTGGTGGAGTACTAGTAGTCCAAATAACGTGCATGTTGGGAAGAAGGTTTTGGTTTTCAAGGGTTGTACCCCTTCCCATAAGGAGCTGCGTTCTATGCAGAGACGTGTCCTAAAGGAGAGTCCGGGCCGGTATGCCTTGCAAGTCGTGCGGTTCAGTTAACCAGAAGAAATTCAGCGCGGAGATGGGCATCCATTTTCCCAAACTAAGAGATATTGACAAGCCCGTCGTGTGGGTATTTCCTGAGGTTGTGGTCTGTTTGGATTGTGGTACCGCGGAATTTGCTGTTCCTGAAGCTGAGCTGCGCCAACTCGCAAAGGGAGAAGCCGCCGCGGCAGGTTAACCTAGAATTGAGTCTTACTTCTCACTGAGAATAAACGGCTGAGTGTTCCGCACAGATGCTTTGGAAAACGTGTTCATCTTCCTCGCCGTGAAAGCTGCTCAACTCATACGCGCAAAGAAGGTCAAACTCGTAGATTGTAGCTAGCTGGTTCAAGAGTTGTTCAAGCCGGGTCGCCGCGTCCACTTTGCCTTGCGCCCACAACAAAGGCCCACATTCTCCCAACATCGCAACCCGGGAATGCTCCCCTTTCCCTGCCTTGGCGGCTCCACTGACAAGACCACCCACAACCTCGAAAAAGCGTTCCCAATCGGGCATGTCATTGACCATAAAGGTGGAGAGAGTTTTAGCAACATCCAACGAAATGTATCTTCCGTGTTTAATTTCTGCATCAACATCCAAGCCCTCTGCCTTCAATCTCTGAAAAAGACTATTGACTCCGTCAACTTGATTTGGCCCCTTTTGATCTCTTCATTTGGCCCCACCTTCTGGTGAATCCTCTCTCTGCCCCCGGCCGGAGCGAAGCCCTGCGGCGCCCGAAGGGCGACGCACTTAGGGCGTAGCGTAGGCCGGGGGCAGAGAGAAACTTTTATTTGCCGCCACCCTTTTTCTGCAACGTCCTTCGAAACCGGTACGACTCGTTCCCGGTCTCGATGATGTGCGCCTGGTCGGTCAGCCGGTCCAACATGGCCTTGCACAACCTGGCGTTTGGAAACATCGTGGTCCACTCCGAGAACGGCAGATTCGTTGTGACGATCACCGCTGCTCTCTCGGCGCGCCCAGAGATAATCTGGAACAACAGCTCGGCGGCTGCTTCCGGCATCGCCACATACGCCATCTCATCGATCACGATCAACTCATAGCGCATCCAGCGGTTGGTCACGCGATTTAGTTCGCTCTTGTTCTTGGCCTCCGTCAGTTCGTTCACCAACTGCGCCGCCGTCGTGAACCGTACCCTTTTCCTCTGTCGACAGGCCGCTATCGCTAGCCCCGTCGCCATGTGGGTCTTACCCGTTCCGGTTTCTCCAAGAAAAATAACCGGCTCGCTGCGGCTCAAGTAACCGCCTTCGGCCAGATTCCGAATCTGCGCGGCCGGAAGATGCGGCGCATCGGAGAAGGCAAATTCCTCCAGTGTTTTCACCTTCGGAAAATGGGCCTCCGTTATCCGCCGTGCTACTCCGTGCTGATAGCGATCTTCCACTTCCGCTCCGAGCAGCGCTTCCAGATAACTCAGATGCCCGTGCTTCTGCTTGACCGCTTCTTCGGCCATCAGTAGAAACTGTCCACCCACGGTCGCGAGCTTCAGGTCTTTGGCATACTGCCGAATCGTTGCCTGTTGCACAGCTACCGTTGCGGCGCTCATTGAATCACTCCGCTGTCGGAATAGTTCCTCAACAACTGGTCGTAGTTCCTGGTGGTCGGTTGTGGCCGGTCATACACTCGTAAAGCACCTACCTCAACCGCCTCACGCGGTTCTCGTTTCCTGTTTCCCTCCGCATCCAGGAGCAGGCGCACGGCTTCGACATCAAAACAATTCATATCCAGAGCCTTTTCAACCGCTGCTTGCAGCCGCGGGTAGCCGTGCTGCCGGCCCAGCAAGAGCACGTCGATCATGGCGCGCGTTCCCGGCTGCTGGCCTCTTCGTTGCTTCAGCACTTCCCAGAAACGATCGAAACTGGCCGGCCAACGTCCTTGTGCTCGCCACTGTTCGAGCGGTGTTGAACCAGCGAACGCCCCGGGCTTCTTCGTCAGTGCCTCCAGGTAGTGCTCCAGGTTGAGTACTTTCTGCTGGCGGTTGAAGCAGCGATCGTGTCGCGCCACGCACTCTCCTTGGTGCCAAATCTCTACGTAGGACGAATGCACCTTGGCTTGCACTTCGACGCCGACGGGCAGAGGAACGGAGTAAAAGTTAGTCAGCACCTTCACGCAGCCGCTGGTATTTACATGTGGAAAGTGAATCGCCGCCAGATCAAAACCTTCTTCCGCCAGTGCATGCAGGTGTTCTCGCTCCAGATGCATCCCTGCACCCACCGTCTGGGCCCGCTCGCCGATTAAACGCTGCTCATCCTGCCTGGATGCTTCCAGCAAGAAAAGGTTCAGTGCTTCCCAACTGGCAACCTGCGGAACCGGCACCATATGGTTCCGCCGAAAGTATCCTCCTTCTCCTTCCACCCCACCCTTCTCGTGACCTTCCGCCGGGGTGCAGAACTCCGACTGGAAATCCCAATGCGATCGGAAGGCTATGAATCGCGTGGTCTCCTCTCGCTGGTGTCCTCGCAAAATCTTCTTCACCGCACTCTTAAGGTTGTCATACCTTAAGACAGCAAACACTCCACCGAAATGGAGAAACGCTCGTTCATGCGCTTCCAGAAACGCTTGTTGGCTGGCGTGCGGGAAGGCGCAATGGAACGCTCCTCCACTGGCCATGCTACGCATGCAAAATACGTAGGCCAGCTCCCGCTCTCCGCAGATATCCGCGTAAGCTTCATACCAGTCCACCTGCGCTTCTCCACCCCAAACGTAGGACTGCGGAATGAATGTCTCGCGGTGAATCATCGCTAACGCGAGTTTTCTTTCGCGAACGTGGCGTCGTATCGTGGACTCGGCCACTTCCACTTCCGGCATCTCCTCTCGGATCCGGCACCAGATCCGATGTGCGGTGTGCCGCTGCTTTCGGGGAGCCTGCTTGTCCGCTTCCAAAACCGCGTCGATGAAGGCCATCGCCGGTTCCAGCTTCGGTCTCTCTCGTACCGGTGTCTTACGCTCTACCGGAACGGCGCTGAGCACCGCCTCACGCACCATCCGTCGATGAATCCCCAACTTCTTAGCGATCCCTCGAATCGTCCCACCACCATGCTCGTACTCACGTCGAATCTGCTCGAATAGCTCCACCTTGGTTCTCCTATCCACCCGGTCCTCCCTTGGGGCGGCTAGGCCCGAAGCAGAGTCCACGGTATATGGTTTTCAGTAAGGTGGGGCCAAATCAAAGTATCGAAATCAGGATTGACTCAATGCAGTTCTGGACGTAGGGTACCCTAGTCCCATGAGGTCCCCATTGACAGGTTAAACTGTGCAGATTAGGAGAGGCATCATGAAAAAGCACATCGACACTTGGAGCTATTGGCTGGGGCTGGTGAGTGCAGTGATTGCGTTGACGATGCGGGCATTCAACGCGCTTGGGGTCTTCCTCCCCGGAACCGTGATACAAGGAACGACCATCTGGTATATGAGTTTTTACAAGGCAGCGCTTCTGTTTTTTCTGATCAACATTGCCACGGCTATCCGCATCTACGCGCGTGTGCCCGTCAATCGAGACTCCGATGCTACAACTGATACTCGAGTGGTGGAGGGCCGCCCGCCTGCGAAAAATTTCCGAACCGCAGCAGCGGGGGTCTGACGGTACGACCTTGGTCAAGAGTTTGATCAGCCTGGATTCTCCTCCGCGCAATAAAAAAGGGCCGTTCTACTCCTAAAAGAACCACTCTTCCTGCAACTTTACTCTGAGAGAATAATTTGAGATGCCCGAAGCGCTCGCGTGTAGCGTGCGTCACAGGCGTGTGCTTAGATCGCGAAAGAAACTCCCTAGAGGCGGACGCTCTGGAGGTTTTTCTAGTCCACAGAGGTCAGGGTTCCGTGGCGGTTCCCGCCTCTAGGAAGTCAAGCGGAGCATGGTAACGCTGAGCTTCTACCCGTGCCGTTGGCGCGTCAATAGGAACTTTTTAGTGCCGCGATGTTCGAGTTCAGTATCAAGACTCGGTCAGAGTGCTTCGCAGGCGGGGCTGCAAAAAGCGAGTCAAAACTAGACTGGTCGAGAAGTCGCGCCCCGCTACTTCTCACAAAACATCGGTTTTAATTGGAAAATGGCTCGCCCAAGGGGACGATTTTAGAACTTTCCTCGCTGAGTTCGTGCCAAATGTGCAACTGTTTGAAATCCCTAGCGAATTGAGCTGGTAAGCGCTCACCACCCCGTTGCCCTCCCGATTCAGCGGGGCGAACACCCCAGCTGGCCTAGCCGTGCGCGAAGGAATTAGCGCTTGTCAGACATTCGCGGAGTCGCGCAGGAACGGGACTGTGCCAATGGCCAGGGCAGCTCCCGGAATCACGACCCATCCGAGGCCTATTCGCAACAGAAAGCTCACTTGATCGTGTTCCCCAAAACGTGGAACATTCGAGGCTATCGCGAGAATGGTCGGTAGGAAGAAAACTGCCAGGTGAAGCGCCAAAGGGAAAATTCCCGAAAAGAAACGGGCAGCCCTGCTGCCCCCGGCGCGGCGCGACCACCAGGCTCCCAGTGCGCCAAACACCAGATATGATAGCAGCCAAGGAGCCATAAGCAGCACAGGCGCTTTCGGATTGACCCAGATCGCTGGAGGGACCAAACGTGTCATGGCGAGCAGCAGAATAAACGAGCAGAAAAGCATACTCACACCAGGCACCCATAGGATCTTTGCGGTTGGGCTCATCGTTTCCTCCTCCGCATGGCGAATCTCGCGCGCAAGCAAATTCCAGTCTGTGCCACCCTCGATTGGTTCTACCCGGTTCTGGGGCAAAATGGCTTTCTCTGCCCTGGCCGCGCACTGGTCTTCCAGATGTTCGGCGAGTTCAGTGAGGATCTCCTCTTCCCGTTCGTGGCGAAGTCCGAGCGGGCCGAGTCGTGCGCGGAGGTATTGGCGCCAGTCAGGCATTCGACACTCCCGCGAGACGATTCAGGGCCTTGAAAAATATTCGCCACTCGGCTCGCCTCGGAGCGAGCTGCTTTCGCCCGGTCGTGGTCAGCCGGTAGCAGCGGCGCTTCCTCCCGTTGGTAGTGGTCTCCCACGCCCCTTTAATCCATCCACGCTTCTCCATGCGGTAGAGCAACGGGTAGAGAGAGGCAAGGGTGAAGTGGAGCAAGCCATCGGTCTGCTGCTCTATACTTCGGGCAATCTCGTAGCCGTGTAAAGACTGCCCTTTAAGCACAGCCAGAACCGCCAGCTCGGCGCTACCCCGCTTTATCGAGTTCGTTATTGCCACCATTGTATTCCTGTATATAGCAATCCTATATATAATGTCAAAGAGAATCTGAGAAAGAGTGCTCTCAGCGCAACTGAGGGGGGAGTGAAAAGGGGGCGTTGATCCAAAATAATTGGCCAAGGAAAAGTGGTGCGCCCGGGGAGATTCGAACTCCCGACCTGCGGATTCGAAGTCCGCTGCTCTATCCAGCTGAGCTACGGGCGCTCTCCTGTGCAGTTTAACATTTGGTCCGACAAGCCAACCATGGCAAAGCATATTGGGGTCGAATAAACCAACTTGTTTCTTTGGTGTCGTTTACGAGCCGAATGCACATTCTAAACCTTTCTCAATTGTTCGCAGATCGTCCGTAACAGTTGTGCGAAGTCCGCACACGGGTTGAGTTTCCTCATCTTCCCGTCCCTGGCCGCGGGCCATGTGCAGAAGCTAATGGATGCGAAAGAAGATTGAGAGGGATCTCAGTGGTCACCCAAAACCGGCCAACGATAAACCCCGGGACATTGACTCTAACGAGAGGGCCTATAGCCTCTTTCAGCATGAGCAATGTCTTGAGCGAAGAGAAGAAACAACAAGTGATGGTACTGGGAAAGCTCGGCAGCGTGCTCAGACATGGTAATTAAAGACAAGGAACGCTAGCTAATTCACGAGCCACGACTTCCGGAATTTCTCTGACGTCGAACCACCGAATTGGTTTCCGACGGTCGGCTTAGTGTAGCTGATTGACACTTTTGCGCTAGAACTTAACTGAGTAATTCCAGATGGAGCAACCTTCAGGAATCTGTATAAACATCGATTAGGGATGAGATCTGCTACTAAAATATACTCTGCGACTCGTAAGCTTCCGTCCATTCGCCTAATCTTGCATTTACCATGGCTCTCGTTTCGTCTTATACCGAACCATTTCCGTCGAAGCTCTAAAATTTGACACTGTGAAAGAAAGGTGTCGATGGTGAACTTCCTCATGTTCAATTCCGAGACGCCGAATAGGTCTAGGGCTTTCGGATTCGCGGAAACCAGACAGTGGTCACTGTTCGTCACGACCATTGCATCGATAGAGTTATCTAGGAACGTTCGCATATCATTCTCTCCTGTGCGACGTGCTTCCTGTAGTCTTCGGGGTATATCGATGACACTCCTCCCCAGCTTGGTGAGCGTTTTCTGCGCTCTTTGAAGATGTACCGTCCCTCTTTTCAACGCGATAAAAACTTGCGATTTGAATTTAGCGATTTGTCCATTTGCGACAACGATTGCATCGAGAGATGTTTCTCGTAACTTCTGCAGATCCTTCTCTCCTGTGCGACGTGCTTCCTGTAGTTTGTCAGCTGCACCTCTTCCCATGCTTGTGAGTATTTGCCGTGCTCGCTCAAGATGTACCGTCACTCTTTTCCACACGACAATAAGCAGCGATCTGAATTTAGTGATTTTTCCATTTGCGACAACGATTGCATCAAGAGAGTTCTCTAGAAACGTTCGCAAATCATCCTCTCTTGTGCGAAATGCTTCCTGCAGTCTTCGGGATTTGCCAATGACACTCCTTCCCAGCCTGGTGATCGTTTTCTGCGCTCTTTGAAGATGCACCGTCCCTCTTTTCAACGCGATAAAAACTTGCGATTTGAATTTGATTTCCATAGCACACGTCCCGGCGGAGAATTTAAGCGGTGAATCAGGAGTGGGTGGGGCTGAAATGATGTGCATATCAGCCATCTCGAAGATCCTTGGGCAACCAAGGAAAAGGCTGCATTAATCCCGAAACAGCGTTCACGCTACGCTCACTCTCTCGCTGTGTCAACTGCTGATTATTCGATATCGGCAACCTCCTTAGCCAATCTAAGCCCCGAAGACTCTACACCTGCAGCCTGGTCGGTAATCCCAGCAACTCTTGTCCCTTGAGGCCAGGACTCGGGGAAGTGTTGGGGGTGGTAGAGATTCCCCGAGTCCTACGTGTGTTCGCGATCGGAGGGGTTGCACCGATCCTGCTGAGCCTGTGCTTAACTTTTTAGACTCGGCCCCGTTCCCAAACAACTAGGGGAATCCCTAGCAGCGCAACAGAGGCTCCTGTAGTGTTTTCTGCTTGTCGAGCTGGGGGATCCCGCCAGCATTAGTACGAGTGCTTAGGTTGCTGTCAAGGCAGACACGTACAGTTCGCCCCTACCTCTAGGTGGCCTCGCTGTCAGGGTTTGATCGCCGTCACGTACAAAGTCCCGGTCTTGCGGCATTGGGAATCGAGTGCCGGATCGAATTCGCGGCGCGAAATATTGGTGAACCCGAAGCGTTGTAGGGTCCTGGCAAGAGTTTCATAGTCTCACGCGTACTTGTGCTCCGCCCCCTGACGAAAATGATAGTTGATGTGGTCCGTTTCTGTTTCGCACTACTCCGGGTGAACCGTTTTCGAGAATGGCCAGTATAGGTTGCCTGGATCTCCATAAACACCACCCCAAGTGTAATCTTTGACCGGGACAAATACACGAGTGGGCTGTCCGTTTTCCGGACAAATGATTTGTTTGCGAGAACAAATCACAAATCGACTTTTCAAATCCTGCTCAGTAAAAAAAGTCCGGGGCACCATTCGAGGACCCTTTTTTTAGGGAGTGGGAGTAATATGTTATAATGTATAGGTTCGACCTTCGACAAGTCGAACGCTCGAAAGTAATCGAGCCCCTTGGTTGGTTCCATCGCATTTGAGGGAAGCTGGCGATGAATAGGAAACTGCCAAGGCCCGACTAGTAGCTTCCTGCCTCAGGGCGAACAGCAATCCCACCTACTAAATAGTAGACCGGGCTCCACAACGCTGGAGTTGTGTTTGGCCGTGTCTACAAGCGATTCAGTCTCTAACGATCAATGGAACAGCGGGCAACGGGGTGTGGTAGCATCCGCCTTGGTAACGCCTTCTTTGGTGAGCACTGGAGGTAAAACAGTGCCACGAAGAAGATTTCAGAAAGGAACGTTAATAGTGCGGGGCAAGATTCCCGTGCGCTGTGGCGTCTACCGTGATGATGTTCTGACAGCTGATGGAACATTCAAGCGGGTGCAGCGTTGCGTGGTTCTTGGCCCGGCCAGCAATTTGTCAGAACGTGCAGCGTGGAAGCGATTCCAGCCGTATCTTGACGCAGTGAATGCTGCCGCAAAGTTGCCACCGATGACTGGGAAGACTCTTGAGCAATTCGTAGAAGAGTGGCGGACCAATGTATCGGTGAACCTGAAGGGCAGCACTGCACGTGCGGCTGAGTCTCACCTGCGTGCGCACATTCTGCCGAAGTTGGGCAGTCTGCCGCTAACAGAGATAAACACGAAGGCAGTTCAGAGCTTCGTGGCGTATCTTGCCAGTGGTGGACGTTCAAGGAAGACAGTAGAGAACGTTCTGATGACTCTCTCTTCCCTACTTCGCACAGCAAAGTCATGGGAGTACGCCTGTGGCCTTTGGTCACTGGCAGACATCACCATGCCACGCGCAGGAGTAAGGAAAGAACAACGTTGCTTCACTGACGAAGAGATGCAGAAGATGATTGCCAATGCGCCGGAACCACTCAGCACCATTCTTGCAGTCACAGCCGTGCTGGGCTTGCGCATCGGTGAGACTCTGGCACTTCGTGTCAGTGACATAGACTTCAAACGCAAGATCGTCAGGGTGCGGCAGAGTGTTGACGCTGCCACCCGTGATGTTCAAGCGGTTAAGTCTCAAGCAAGCAGCGCAGACCTTCCCTTGCCGTCACAACTTGAAGCCCGGCTATGCGCTCACCTTCAGAAACATGAAGGAAAGAGCGAACTGCTGTTCAGCAATCGCAATGCGCGTGCGCTCTCAGCGAACAAGCTACGGGAGAAGCAGCTTCACCCGCTACTGGTGAAGCTGGGCATTCCACGTGGTGGGTTCCATTCCATGCGTCACGGTGCAGCCAGTTCCCTGCTTGCAGACGGTGCAACCCCGGCTGTTGTGCAGAAGCAACTGAGGCACAGTGACCCACGGATTACGCTGGGAATTTACGGGCACGTGGTAGGAAGTCAGCAGCGTGACGCGGTAGAACATCGCGCTGCGCGTATTGCGTAGTTCTCAGGAACCGTTAGAGATGAGCCAAGATAATCAAGATAGTTGGGTGGACACTTGGGATTACCGTGGGCGTGTGTCTAATCACAGACGGCAAAACCATGTCAGACCATCCATGGCAGCACGCGTTGATTGGTGCAGCCATTGGTTTGATTCTTGGCGTTATCTTTGCGCGGAAACTTGGAACTAAGGCAACGAATTAGGCTCAATTGTTGTTAAACGTAGGCAGTAAGCCGCTGTAAATGAGTGGTTTTGGTAGGGGCGGTGGGGATCGAACCCACGACCTTCGGCTTAAAAGGCCGCTGCTCTACCACTGAGCTACGCCCCTAAACTCCTTATTGCACAGCAACTTGCGAGGTAGTTGCCAAGACACCATTTTGCCTGGTGTCAGTTCTGGTGTCACTTGCTCCGAGCAAAGACACCACCGCATGCAGCTTGTTCGGACCCAGATGCGCGTACCTTCTTGTCATCGTCAAACTCTTGTGCCCCAACAAATCTGCAATGTCTTCCAGCGGAGCGCCCTGCATTCGCAGTCGGCTCGCAAAGGTATGCCGCAAGTCGTGCCAGCGAAAGTTCTTGATCTCCGCTTCCATCACCGCTTCCTCGAACCAGTGCCGCCCATTTTCAAGCGGTTCTCCAGTCCTGGCCGACTGAAACACACGCCCGCCAGCTTCGCCCCGGTCGTGCACAACCCTGAGGGCGGCCACCGCAGCATCATTTAAGGGGACGTGTATCGGTTCTTCGTTCTTCGTCCGCGGGATGTTCAACATCCTACCCTTCCAGTCTATCATGTCCCACGTCAGTCCGTACTGGCTGCCCTTTCGCAGCCCGGTATTCATCGCCAGGTCGAATTCTGGCATGTGCCAGGCCCACTTGGTTTCGATGAGTTTACGGAGTTTCTTCTCCTCCTCCACGGTAAGAAATCGCACCCGATTGTTATCCTCGCGGCGATGCGTTACGGAACGTACCGGATTCAATGTGACTTTCCGATTCTGGATCCCCAGACGATAACTTAGAGACATCAACGACCGGTAGTGATTAAACGTCGATGGCGCCCACTTCCCCCTCTCCGCCACTTTCGCAAGTCTGTTTTCAATCTCTTTGGGGGTCAGCTCCTCCGCTGGATATGCGCCGAACCATTCTTTCAGCCTCGCAAACCTCGGTACGTCGGTTTTGTAGGACCGCTTATTTCGTTTCGAATAGGCCAGCGCGTCGTCGGCCAATTGACCAAAATTCACCGATGGCGTGCGGAATATCTCCGGCAACTTCTTGCCCTCAAGTACCTGTTGCTTTCGCTTCCCGTAGAGTTTGATCGCAACGCTTTTCGTGCCAGCCTTTTCACGCCGCTTCTTGCCAAACTGGTCGAAGTAGCAGATCCACCAAATTCCTGAACCTGGCTCCTTTTCGAAGATTCCTCGCTGCTTCACCGGTCCTCCTTCCTAACGTTTGAAGGGCGTCCCGTTCCCGATTCCTTTAACCATTTGCGAAGGGTATTCGGATCGTATTTCTTAGCACGTGCCCTCCCCCTTTGCTCCCGAGTTTGCGGAGGAATTCCAGCACGTCATTGCCCGGCTGATCTCGCTTGGACAGGCAGGGGTCTTTGATCTAGCAGCTAGATTATCACAGGCCTTGCGTCGGATGATCGGCCCTCAGAAGGCTCTGCAGGCTGTTGCGCGGAATTAGGACTCGCCGCCCCAGGCGGCGCACTTGCAAATGTTTTAGGGCAATGAGTCGATCGACCGTCCGAAGACTCACGCCGAGCATTCGAGCTGCTTCCAACTTGCTCAAAGCTAGCGCTTCGGGTGTTCGTGCCAAAATTGACGTATCTGTAGCCATCGTAGTTCCCCTTTTGTCCTTGGGCGGTCGCCCGTCTTATCTCCCCGCTACTCGGGACAGTAGGTGGCTAGTGCGGGCAGAATCACCTGAGGGAAGCTAGCTGGATTCGCTCCCGAGAGTCCAATACTTATTCGGCCGCGACTTATAACCGGCCGCTATTGGATGTCTCTGAAGGTGTCTCGGGACCGTATGAATCGAATGCGAAATCAGTCTTTTGTTGAAATCCTGCGAGCTTCGGCAAAGCATCAGAAAGAAATCTCTCATTGCAATAAAATAGCTGTATTTGTCGAGAGACCTCTGACATAATTGCCGGACTTTCCTTCTAAAACCCCGCAGGAAGTGAAAATACCTAAGAACCAAAATGTTTCGGTCCCGGAAAGGGTTGCATGTACCCCGGTATTGAACTGCGTCTTTATCGGTACGTTTCCGTGCTCGCGGAGGAATTGAGTTTCACACAGGCTGCCATGCGCCTGCATGTTTCACAGCCTACGCTTAGCACCCAGATCCGCGACCTCGAACGGGAACTCGACGTCAGATTGTTCGACAGGACCAAGGGCGGGCAGCAAGTGGTGCTGACCAACTCCGGCGAAGCATTCGCGGCAGAGGCTCGCCTCGCACTCGTCCATGCGGATCGCGCAATTCAGGAAGCGCGCACCGCCCACGGGCAGCGATCCGCAACATTAAACTTAGGCTATTCACCACTGATCGATTTCCGCGTTGTATCGAAAGTGCGACGCTTCCTAATAGACGCGCATCCTGCGGCAGACGTTCGTTTTGTAAGTGGCCACACTGCGGAGCACGTAGATGGGCTGCTTCGTGGACGGATAGATGCAGGACTTGTGATGTTGCCAGTTATAGAAAACCGCGTCACATTTAAAGTCTTGCACCGGGAGCGCTTACTCCTAGCGCTACCCCATCACCATTCTCTTACAAAGAAAAAACACATTGAAGTCACTGACTTGCATCAACTACCGCTGGCGATAATTCGCGGCGATATCGAACCTCGTTTTGGAAACAGCCTAAAACGACTTTTCTCTGTCATACGAGTGAGGCCGCAGATAGTTCACGAAGTCACGACCCAATCGGAAGCTCTTGAAATCGTATCGCAGGAGGGTATCGCAGCAATCATTACACCAGCCGCATTGTCTCCAGTAAGCGATAGAATCGTATTTCGGACATTTCTTGATGAGATTCTGACCGTGGAAACGGGGCTTGCCTATTTAGGAGAGCCAGCTTCTCCCATTCTGATATCTCTGCGGACATTTCTGTCCGAGACGTTCGAGCCGCTTGTTGCCGGTCCCATTTCGCCAGTACATGCCCATCAACTGATCTTGTTTTGAAGGCGGCAAGCTGCTTTTAGGCAGCTAACGACTTCCTCCAGATCGAATCGTACCGATCCAGAAATACGGAAGGAAAGCGCTTAGGGTTGCAGACATCTCGATGCCCTTCGGAGTCACCCCTCAACCCATATATCACCTGGCAGCGAGGGACATGATCTGCGGTCTTGATCTTCAACGTGTTAACGAGCTTCATTATTTGCTCCTCGGCACTGACTCCCAATCACTCCAAACCCTCACTCAGATTCTTTGCAGGGTCCAATACTTGTTTCCGTTAGCTCCATAGCCCACGTCTATTCCTTTCAAACCACACAACGAAACTACTGGCACTAGGCCTGCACTAGCGCACGAGTCCGCCAGAAAAAACGATCTGGCACCCTCGTCGCAATCCGTTTCGGCCTCCGAAGACACATCTTGTCCTTCCGGTGAATCGATTCCGGTTTGGCTCCTCTTCCTGTGTGAAGGAGCCAACCTTCATACACCGAAAGGACAATAAAATGAATTCTGAAAACATCAAGAAAGTCACAAATCAGGCGATCGAGCAACTCGTAGCAGATCTGAACGAAGGTCACAGCGAGGCATTGACTCGATATCTCGGAGCTATGGCGAAGTTCAGAGCCTACTCCTTCCTGAACGTGCTTCTGATCCTGAAGCAGTCCCCGAATGCCAGACGCGTGGCCGGTTACAAAACTTGGCAATCCTTTGGACGCCAGGTCAAGAAGGGCGAGAAAGGCATCGTGATTCTTGCCCCGATGTATCGAAAACAATCAGAGAAGATAGAGCAATCTGGTGAAGTCGAGGAATCTCGTCATGTGGCTAGTTTCCGCGCAGTTTACGTCTGGGACGAACAACAGACCACAGGCAACGACCTGCCCCAGATCGGCAGTGTTACGGGCGATCCCGAGTGTGTATCTCAAACGGCTCGAAGAGTTCGTACGGAGAAATGGAGTGGAGCTCAGTTACTCTGACTCCATTGCCCCGGCCAAAGGAAGGGCCGAGAAAGGTAAGATCACGCTATTACCCTCCCGAGATCCCCGCTGAAACATTCGCAACGTTAGTTCACGAAGTCGCGCACTCCGACATGCACTTTGGGGATCGCCGAGCCGCGACTGACAAGCGCATCCGCGAGACCGAAGCAGAATCCGTGGCTTACGTAGTTTGCAGCGCGATTGGGATGAATCCGGGCACCTCCGGTCGTGACTATATCGGTCTCTATGGTGGAGACGCGAACTTGCTTTTGGCGAGTCTCGAATACGTCCAGGCGACAGCTTCCTTCATTCTCACTGCACTCGAAGTGGCCCCACAGCAGAAGGCCGCATAACTCATTTTTTTGCGCGCCTCGGCGTCACCGCCGAGGCGCTTTTTCGTCTAGACCTGGGTCAAAAGAGTCTCTCGCAACTCACCA
>CAVUHF010000018.1:0-557710 GCA_963741195.1 Candidatus Acidiferrales bacterium | reverse complement strand
AATCGGGCATTCGCTCCGGTCGGGAAGCCTATTTGTGCACTTTCAGCATATAATTCCGGAATTGACACTTGGCCCGAATGTGATGCACCCAAATGCTTCTCCTCGAAGGTGACAAGTTATCAAGTCTTGAGCTGTTCGGTAAAAATGAACGTGAACTTCCACAGACAATCACGGCTTCTTTCGGGGTTAAGTTCACCGTGGAAGATTTAGTTTGTGAGGTCGACATTCGAACACTCGCGGGCTGTGTCCACAAGAAGCTGATGCACACTCTGTCGGAGAAGCCTTAGGTTCGGGTCAAGCGATAAGAGGGGAGAAGGCGAACTGTAATCTATGGTCGGTCAAGAAATAGACCAAGCGCAAGATTTTCAGCGAGGGAGGAACCCCCTCGTCCCAACCCTGATGCTTGTCATGATATTGGCTGTGGGGTGTTCCAAGACGCAAAGCTCCAGTGTCCCGGGAGACGCGGCTCACCCGACACCGGTGCGCTCTTACACTGTTGCTGAAGAATCCGCTCGGCGACGCATCCAGGCTGTTGGCTCGCTGTATGCATTTGAAGAGAGCACCCTGAGTTCGCAGGTTGAAGGTCGAGTTGCCGAAGTGCTTGCCGACGTCGGGGACAATGTGAAACAGGGGCAAGTGCTCGTCACGATAGACCCACAAGAACTACAATTTGAAGTGGAGCGCCAACGCGGACTCGTGACACAGGTTCGCGCGCAACTGGGAATCGGCCCAAACGACCCTCCACCTCCGGAGCCAAAGAAACTTGCCTTGGTACAGCGCGCGGCAGCAGACCTTTTCGATGCCGAACATAAGTATGCGCGCGCGCAGCAAATGTATCGGGACAAGCTCATCTCGCAACAGCAACTGGACGAGGCCGCCAGCCGTTTTCAAAGTACGACGGCCACCTATACCGTGGCGTTGCAAGAAGTCGACCGGCTTAAGGCGCTACTAATTTCCAACGAGGCGAGTGAGAAATTGGCCGAGAAGAAGCTGAGCGACGCATCCATTCGAGCACCATTTTCGGGCGCCATCAAAACGCGCAGCGTGCACCCGGGCGAGTACTTGCGGGTGCAGAGCCCAGTGATCGTGCTGGTGCGAACGGACCGCTTGCGGGCGCGCCTGGAAGTACCGGAGCGCTGGGCTGGATGGGTGAAGGACGGAGCCACGGTCGATCTGCACGTGGAAGCATTCCCGGGAGAGACATTTCAGGGGAAAATCTCGCGCATCAATCCGTCGGTGGCACAGGATTCACGCACGTTCGAGGCGGAAGCGATTCTGGCGAATCTGGACGGGAGGCTGAAGCCCGGTTTCTTTCTGCAGGCATCCATTCCCAGCGAGAAAGAAGACAAGGCCATTTTCCTCCCCGAGCGAGCGGTGAGTTACCGTTACGGCGTCTACAAGGTGTTTCTGTTGAATGGCAACCGCGTTACGGAAAGGCAGATTCGCCCCGCAGGCCAGACCGAAGACGAACACGGGCGACGTTTTGAAGTTGCCGAGGGGCTGAAGCCAGGAGACCGTGTGGTGATGGTCATCTCCGGGGATTTGCACGACGGCTCCGTGGTGCGTGAGCAGGCCGAGGGGAGCCCGCCGGCGACAAAGTAGTGCGGAGGAAAGATCAAAGGCAAAAAATTCTGCTGTTCTAAAGCGACGAACCGATGAAGATCGCTGAAACGTGCGTAAAGTATCCCGTCTTCACAGTGATGCTGATTTCCTTTCTCGTGACGCTGGGATTGTTTTCCTACCGTGGGCTGGCCGTGGACCTGTTTCCCAAAGCCGACCCAGCGACCGTTAACGTGGAAGTGCGCTTACCTGGGGCGACTCCCGAGGAAATTGTGACTGGAGTGGTCCTGCCGCTCGAGGATGCCATCTCCTCGGTCAGCGGCATTGATGAAATCATCGTCTGGTCCTTCGAGGGTTTTGCCGATATTACCTGTACGTTTGTGCTGGAACGCGACATCGAAGGCGCGGCTCAGGACATCCGTGAAAAAGTCGCAGGGGCCATCGACCGACTGCCGCGCGACACTCTGCCGCCGATCATCACCAAGCAGGATCCGCAGTCTGATCCGATCATGACACTCCTGGTGAGCGGCCCTATGAGCCGCCGCGAACTGACCGAGATCGCCGACAAGCGGGTGCGCCGCGCTATTCAAACCGTAGACGGAGTAGGCAGCGTCGAGTTGAACGGCGGACAGGGTCGGCAAATTCGTGTCTTGTTGGATGCGCAGAAGCTGACGTCGCATGCCTTCACGGTACTGGATGTGCGCTCGGCTTTGCAGCGCGAGAACATCGAAGCACCCGGCGGGCGCATGATCACCGGCCCGCAGGAATTGGGACTTCGCACGCTAGGGCGGGTTACCTCCGCGGAGCAATTCGGCGAAATCGTCATCGGCACCCACGGGGGTACGCCGGTGCGCGTCCGCGATGTGGCGCAAGTGGAGGATGGCGCCCAGGAACTGCGCACGTGGTCAGCGTTGTTTCACAAAAACGCCCCAGGGCAAGACGTCGTGTCCATTCAGGTTCTGCGTCAATCCGGAGTGAACACCGTGCGCGTAGCCGACGACATTAGAGCCAAACTGGAAGATTTGCGCGCACAAATGCCTCCCGGTGTGCAACTCGAAGTTGTCCATGACATTTCCGATTTCATCAAGGCTTCAATCCATTCGCTGATCGAACATCTGATTTTGGGCAGCATCCTTGCGAGTCTGGTTGTCTGGCTCTTCATTCGCAATTTGCGTGCCGTCTTGATTGCCGCCGTGGCCATCCCGGCCTCGATCATTTCCACGTTTACATTGATGCGGGGTATGGACTTCTCGCTTAACAACATCACGCTGCTGGCGCTGACGCTGGCCGTTGGAATCGTTATCGATGACGCCATCATCGTTCTGGAAAATATTTTTCGATTCATGGAAGAGAAGGGTAAGAGCCGTGCCCTTGCCGCCATCGAAGCCACCAAAGAGATCGGGCTTGCGGTTATGGCCACGACGCTTTCGCTGGTCATCATATTCCTGCCCATCGCCTTTATGACCGGCTACGCGCGGAAATATGTGAATTCTTTCGGGTGGACTATGGCGATGGCCATTCTGGTTTCGCTGCTGGTGGCCTTCACGCTTACGCCGATGATGAGTTCGCGCCTTCTGAAGCTGACTGGAAGCGAAATGAAAGTGCATTCCCAAGGGTTTCTGCGCTGGGTGGAGGATATCTACCTCAAGATGCTGCGCTGGTCGCTCGCGCACCGGCGCAGCATCTTTCTTATCTGTGTGATTACGTTTTTTTCGACTTTCGAGTTCTATCACCTGGTGGGACGCGATTGGATTCCGGCTGATGATCAGTCAGAACTGATGAGTTCCTTTACGCTTCCCGAGGGAACGTCCCTTGGAAAGACCACGCAGACGGCTCAGGGTATCGCTGAACAGGTTGTAGCATTCCCGGAAGTCGCATTTGTACAAGCATACACGCATGGACCTACGAATCATGCGCACTTGTTCATTGGACTGGTGCCGCGGAGCGAGCGAAAGAGAAGCCACACTCAGATGGCTACGGCGGTGCGCGGCGTGCTCGCCGGCTACCGCAACATGACCTCTAACGTGCGCTTGCCTTCCGTGCTCGGGGGCGAGATCTATTTTCCCATTGCTGCAGTAATCCGCGGCCCAGAGTTGAGTCAATTAGCGGAACTCAGCAAGCAGGTAGCCGGCCGGATGACCAACTATCCCGAGCTAGTGGACGTCAATCCAAGCCTCAGTCTGAATACGCCGGAACTGCAAGTGAAGCTGGACCGGCAGCGCGCGGCGGATATCGGCGTGCGCATGACCGATGTCAGCGACGCTGTCCGATTGTTTTATTCGGGCGAGGATGAGATTACCCGATTTAAGGAAGGCTCAGAGCAGTATCCCGTCACGATGCAATTGCTGCCGGAGCAGCGGGATAATCCCGATGTTCTGGCGCGAATGATGGTGCCTTCAACAAAACTGGGGCAGGTGCGTCTGGAAAATGTTGCTAGCATCGGGCACGGCGCCGGACCGGCCAGCCTTCAGCGCTACAACCGGGAGTTTCAGGTCAGCGTCTTCGCCAATGTGGCTGCTGGGTATCCGCTTGACCTCGCTGCCGCTCATACCGTGCAATCCATCAAAGAGGTCGGGTTGCCCGCCGGATATTCGTATCTATTTTCTGGGCAAGTGAAGGTCCTTGAGGAGACGACCTGGAATCTGCTGCTTGCGATGCTGCTGGCTTCCATTTTCATGTACATGGTCCTTGCGGCGCAGTTTGAGAGCTTTACTTATCCCTTCATCATCATGCTGACGCTTCCGCTGAGTATTCCGTTCGCGCTCTTCTCCTTGTGGATCACCGGGCGCGCACTAAGCTTGTGGAGCGCTTTGGGAATGTTTCTACTCCTTGGCATCGTCAAAAAGAACGGTATCTTGCAAGTGGATTATACGAATCGATTGCGTGCTACTGAGGGCTTGTCCGTGCGAGACGCAATCCTGGAGGCGAATCGCGTCAGGCTGCGGCCAATCCTGATGACCACGCTTTCCATTATTGCTGGACTAATCCCTGTGGCCATCGGCATCGGAGCGGGTTCCGAGCAGCGAGCCTCGATCGCGGTAACCATTATCGGCGGGCAGACCTTGTGTTTGTTGCTGACCTTGCTCGTAGTTCCGGTGGCGTATTCCTACCTGGCCGAGTTCGAAGCCGCCCCCTGGGCTAGATGGGCGTCTCGGCTTGTTGGGCGTTCTCGTCGATCCGTGCTGCCCTCGAACAGTGATTGAATGGCACATCTTCTGCGCGCGCTTCCATTGCTGCGGCCTGTCAGGTTGCTTGCCCCCTTGACGGATCTGACCGGGCGTTACCCCAGCCACGCGGGCCATCCAGGCTTTCAATGAGTCAGTCACCTTTCTCACTGCGATATCACTACGGCAGTCTCTCAACCTTCTGCCGGGGGGACTCTCACACACTGGAATAGCAGCTAGCTTTGCTGCACCAGGTCCGCACGTGCAGCATTCCTGCATGCGGCTCCTACCGCAGATGTTTAGCGCTCGCGTGAGTGGGGAGCGCGAAGCCGGACAAGTACCTTCCCGTATCCACTTCGGCGTTTACTTGGAGTTAAGACTTCACGGAAACAAAATCTCTTCACGGCCGGCCAAACTTGTTTGATTTAGTGCAATATTTGCCCCGAAATCGGTCAACGACTTCGAGCAAGTCCTCAGTCAAGAGTTTCCGAACAATCACTTCCACCGACTCGGGAACACCTCCGTAATAGGCTTCAGAGATTCCACCCGCTATGCAAGCCATCGTGTCCGCATCTCCGCCGAGTGAAATTGCCAGCCGTACGGAACTCTCAAAGCTATCCGAGTCTAGAAAGCAGATAATCGACTCGGGCACAGAACCCTGGCACGAGACGTCGAACGAATATTCGGACAGAAGCTCGTCCGCGTTGCGTGCCAGGTCGTAGCCAAAGCGAGCTGTTATCTCCTGCCGAATTTCAATCTTCTCTGCACCGCAGCGGGCGAGATAGACCGAAAGAGCCACCGCCTGAGCTCCACGCACACCTTCAGGGTGATTGTGAGTCACATCGGCACAGCGCTTTGCTTCGACCAAAACCTCTTCAACAGAATTGAAGGCCCACCCTACCGGAGAAACACGCATAGCGGAACCATTGCCCCAGCTGTTGTATGGGCCTAGCGACTCATCACTTAGCCACTGATGGAAGTACCCGCCGTACCCTCGACCTGGATGACGCCTACCAAATTTCCGAAGAAATTCCGTATAGTCACCCTCATCCAGAATCGCGGCAGCGACCGCTACCGTGAGTACCGTGTCATCCGTGTAGAAGTTTTTCGGGGAAAGAAGGGGGAATTCCCTGATCTTCAATCCGCTTCCTTCGAACACCGAGCCAATGACGTCGCCTGCGATTGCACCAAACATTTACTCTCCCCCTGTACGCTGAACGCGGATTCGGCCACTCCGACACCTCGCTTGTGGATGTGATCAGTCTGACCTAACCAGAATAGAATAAAACGAGTGGAAGTAAGTGAACTTGTTGCGGGCAGTCAACGGTGAGTCCTAATGCGAATCCTAGCGATTGGAGACATTCACGGGGCTCTAGCCGTATACGAGTGGCTGGTTGAGTTGGTGGAGGATTACAAGGTCGACTTACTTCTGATTGCTGGAGACCTATTTGCAGCTGACTGGGAAGAGGGGCAACGTGAACAGGCACGGCACATCATTGCAGTGTTAGAAAGGGTGGCTGCGCCATGCTTCTACATTATGGGCAACGACGATAATGTCGCCCTAGACTTCGAGAATGAACAAATAAAGCCGCTTCATGGAAGGCAGGTTTGCTGGGGACTTTATAATTTAGTCGGCTATCAATACACGCCCCCATTTATGGGCAAGATGTTCGTGAAGTCAGAAGAGGAGATTGGTGAAGACTTGCAGTCTTTGGAACCGCTACTCGAAACACCAACTATTCTTGTTACGCATACACCGGCTTACGGGATTTTAGACCGCTCCTATGGTGGCGAACACGTTGGCAGCCGGGCACTTGGCGCCCTGCTTCACCGACGTCCGGTCCTATTGCATATCCACGGGCATATTCATGGTGACTTCGGGCGAAGCGAGAATCATTTCAATGTTGCCGCGGCTGGACAAAGGCGTGCAGTCGTTATAGATCTGCCGTCCCTAGGCCACCAGGTGCTACAAGCCGAGTGATTCTCTCGTCAGGTTCGAGCTTGCAGGACAACTTCCGCCACGCGTCGTCGGGAAACCGTGCATCTGCCTGGTCGATTTTAGGCCCAGTTTCACTTAGCCAGTAATCGCGACCTTTTATAATGCGCTAACTAAAGACCCACCCTTTGTGCAAGGAGCGCACAAAGGATGGAGAAGTCTGTGGATTGTGGCGAAGGGTAATCCCGACGCTCAGCGCTCCGTGAGAAGGCTCAGATAAAAGAGCCTGAATTATTATGGGTTAGGGTTTGAAGTCGAAGAGGAGGAGGGTGAGGTCGTCTTGCTGGCCGACCGTGGCTTGGTTGGAGAAGGGATTTCGGCGACGAAGTTGTCGGCGAACTGGTTGGCGGGGATGGCGTAGTGAGCTTCGATGTACTGCATGATGCGGTCAAAACCCGTGTTGTTTCTAGGCGGCGTTGGCGACCTCGGGGATGCCGTCGGTGTAAAGGAGGTGTCGATCGCCGGACTCGAGGGGGATTTCGAGCGCGGTGTACTCAGCTAATTGATCAAGGTATTTTTGCTGCCATAAGGCCGCACCTTGGCCCTGAAATCCACTTGTCGGTGCATATTTGATTCTTTAAGTCTTCGCGGGGCTGGCAACTCCTCGTTCTGAAAGCCGACAGCCCCGTTAGGTTAGGTCATTAGCTACTAGTCGGTAGATTTTAGCGGCGTCGCGATGAAACCATGCCGGGAATTGTCGGGGAAGGGCCGAAAGTTACCGGTGACCTGCCCTCTGTTATTGATGGCATGTGCCTGTGTGGTAGCCACGTCCGGCGCATCGAAAGACAGGAATCCTCCTCCTTGGCTGTTAAATAGGAAACCGTGATTGGGGCCAGAACCCGAATAAATCCCAATGACTTGTCCCAAATTGTTGACCTTATACCCCACACTTGTGTCCGCCATGGGAAAATCGATCGTTGTGTAATTAATCCCATTGAGCTGAAACGCGTGAGTAGTTCCCGCCGAATCAACAAAGTTTCCACAGATTCGTCCAAAGTCGTTAATCCCGCTCGGAACGGTTTGCATCGGTGCAGCGTCAGGATCTTCGAAAGACCGGAACGTCCCCCGTTGAAGGAGAAAACCAGTAGTCGTTAAATTGTCCCCATAGCCGCCAACTATACCCCCCAAATTGTTGATGTCGTCCGCAACCGATTCGAGGGCGCCCGGATAATCAACGGTGGTCACCGTTCCATTCGGCGTCCGCTTGAAGCCGTGCGCCAGTCCGTTGGCATCAAGGTAATTCCCGACTAAAACCCCAAAGTCGTTAATGCCTAAAATCTGAGTCAACGTCGCTCCTGCTACATCAAACGTCGTGAAAGTGCCGTTCGCAGTCCGGGAGTACCCATGTTGGGTCCCGCTGCTGTCTGTGTAGTCGCCCCCGACTGTGCCCCAGTCATTGATCGCCCAGCTGCGGGTCTGGATCGCTCCTGGGTAGTCAAAGAACTTGAATGTGTAGTTGAGAATTTTCGGCCTTGCAGTTGTGCTGACGGCCACATCAACCGCTTGTCGGCTGAGTACCAGTGACGTCACGTTATTCGTTGTCGTATCAATCGCCGACACGGTGTTGTCCCCGAAATTCGCCACGTACGCTACTCCTTGGGGCGTCATTGCCATGCCCCAGGGACTAGCGCCGACGGTCAGGGATTCTAGGAATGTCCCACCGACAGCATCCAATACTGACACCGAATTCGCTCCAAAGTTCGAAACGTAGGCATGCGTTCCGTCAGGTGTAAACGCGATCGCCCGGGGTATCGGCCCCACCGGAATGTCCTTCACAACCGTTCTGGTGTCGGTATTGAACACTCGCACCACTTGTTCTCCTTGAATGCTTACCCATAGACTCCGGCCATCTTTCGCGAACGCAGAATGAAAAGGTAGAGAGCCGATCAGCACAGTACCTGACACTGAATTACTCGCTGTCGACAGTATGCTCAACGATCCTTCGTCTTGGTTTGAAACGTACGCGCGGGAGCTATCCGGTGAAAGTGTCACCCAGATTGGACCAAATCCAACAGGGATCGTCGCCACAACTGTGTTCGTGGCTGTCGCAATGACTGAAACTGTATTGGAGTTCTGGTTTGCTACGTAGATGTGTGACCCGTCCTTTGTGATTGCTAGACCAAGAGGATTAGCGCCAACCTGGATCTCCTCAAGAGGCACGTTTGTGGCTGTGTCGTAGACAGTCACGCTCGACACTTCGTGATTGCTGACGTACATCCGCTGTCCGTCTGGCGTGATCACAATCCCTCCATTCGACCCGTGTCGGTACATCGCCCGTGCGAACACGACATTATCGGAAGCCCTTAATTCGGTAATGTCCGTAGCAAGGTTTACCACATAGACCAGCGGCCCAGTCCCTTTCTGTTGGGCTGCAATTCGCTCGCCGCCCTCGCCCAGCACGATCAGCATTACTATCACCAACTTGAACTTCATAGCATCTCCTTTTTGAACCTGAACTTGTGGTCTAGCAGGGACACCCTAGCGATTGACAACTCCCGCTTCAAGCGACAATGAACGACAATGTGGACACTCGTTCCCGTGTCGTGCTTTACCGTCCTGATCCCTATGTTCGCGAGTCGGGTCTTGCACTTATCAGAGGGCCTGGTCATGCGCTTTCGTGAGCGTCCCCAAGGATGCGGTTAGAGGATTCATCCGCGCAGCATGTTGTTATATCCTCGCGCGAATCTCGTCTCTCCTGGACCGACGGCTCGCGGTTCATTTAGGTTAATGTCAAGAGAGTGTAGTACCACACGTATTACCATAAAACGAATGACCGCAAGGACGCGGGACTATCGCGCCGAATCGCTCCTGAGGAATTTAATAACGACCATTATAAGGTTCGTATTATGAGCCACTTCTCCGGTCACCGAGAGTCGAGTCGGTGCAGCTACACGAACGACATGTCGACATGGGACCTTTCAGGAATCTCAAGCTGACCAAAGGATTTATATTAGGGTCTCAACATGTGCTCCGTTTTGATGTAGACTACGTGCTGCGTTGTTCCGTGAACTCTCTCAGAGCGGAGGCGGTTGTGTTTCGGCGCTTTCTCCTCATCATCCCCGGTGTAGCCTTGATTTTCTGGATTTCGTCCTTATTTCACGGCACAACTGCATTTCTTGTTTTCCTTCTCCTTTGGTGCGAGTTCAGCAGAATATGCAAGGCGCTATTTGTGCATTCTTTCTTCCAGAACTATGGCAATGTTCACACCTTGGGCCTTTCCTCTTAACTATCGTCCGGACCTCAACCGGTTTGGTATTTAGCGGCACATTGGCTACCGCGGATACGTTCGTCAGCACGCTGCCATTCGGCAGGCAGTGAGAAGCGCGTTTACCGAAAACATGGCGGTAAGATTTAGAACTAAAATTAGCGAAAGTTCTCCACGAGTCTCAGCTCGGCGCCTGCTTGATCGACTTGGGCATACAGGATCCAGCGCCCATCCGGAGACAAGGCCAAGCCATTGGCACGACTTCTTTCCAAGGTCCCGATTCGCCTGATCTGATTCGTCTGTAAGTCCAAGAACTGGATGGAAGAAGAATCTTCAGGAACGAAGTAAATTCCTTTGTCAACGATGGCCAGGTTGAGGCAGACGCTCAATCCTTCCAGAACCTTGGTGGCCTGACCGCCACCTAAGGGAGCCCTCCACAGGCTAGTGTTCACTATGTGCTTCGTGTAGTAGAGGAATTTGCCGTCCGGGGATTCAAGCGGCGCGTAGCCACCGTCCCGCGTCAGCTGGATCGCCTCGCCTCCCTCGGCCGGCATCTTCCATACCTGTTGCTCTCCTGTGCGCGCAGAATCAAAATAGATCCATCGGCCGTCATGCGACCAACTCGGGTTCCCATCGTTCGCCGGATGGGTCGTCATGCGCACTGGCAGAGCCTGGTAGAGAACGCGAGCACGAAGCGCCCCCGGAGCAGTGTGAGCTCCCCCTCCGGACCTATCGCGACTACCTCGTCGTCGTTCAAGGATCCCTAGGCGGCAAGGTAAGACGGAATCTCGTAATCGATACCGGTACCGATCCGAGCGTAGTAGATAGTCGAGTAGCCCAAGAGCTGCACATGGCGGGAGTAGTCGCAAAGCTTGCAGTGCACGACCAAGTCGTCGACGCGCAACAAGCTGTGTTGCCGAGCGTGCAAATAGGTACTCTGCGTGCCGAATTTCTCCCGGTCTTGATCCGAGACCTAGGCTTTCTGCAGAAGGATCTCGGAATCCGCATTGACGCCGTAATTGGGTTGGACGTGCTCAGTCTGAGCAACTTCAGCATCGACTACACAGCAAAACGGATCGTTTTCGGGGCAGCGCCGGTATACGGTTCTTCGGCCCCATTGCAAAGTACACCGCCCTGGTTGACCGTGAGGATGGAAGTGAATGGAGTTTCCCTTCATCTGCTACTGGACACTGCAGCGTCAGGCATTCTTCTTTTTCAGAGTCGAATTCGTAATCGACTGCCGGAACTGATCAGCGTCGGCGAGCGTATGTCATCGAACATGGGAGGCGAATTTCGTCTCCAGCGCGTGGAATTGGCGAGAACGAAATTTGGAGAAACGGATTTCGGTCAACAGAATGCCTTCGTCGTAGAGGACCAAGAAGACGAGAGCCGCGCGTTTGATGGACTGCTCGGGCCTTCCGCACTCGGCCTGAAGCAAATCGCGTTTGATTTCCAGCTTCGTTCGTTTTCGTGGGCAAGACAGGAGCAGCGGCAGGGCCCGCTCCACCGTTGATAGTGAGTTGCCTGACTCGTCCCTACGTTGCTCGTAGAACGGACCAGGGGGACTGGATTCGCGCACTTCCAAGGTGGAGCTGTAAGAAACCGAGAATGCCAACCAGTCCTGCAACCAAAAATGATGTGAGTGGCCGCGATGTATTCGGGTCCACATAGCGCTAGTCGTCTCCGTAGCTATGGGCGTGGTTTTGGTGGAAGCCGCAACTTGCGTGCATCTGAGGGTATATGGCCCACGCGAAACTCAGAAGGACAAGTGAGCCGACGATGGCCCAGCGACAGGTCCTATCGAAAGCAAGTACGTACTTGGGCGAGAATTGAACGACATACAGTTATCGTACATCCAGGAGCCGGATTGCTGCACAACTACGGAATCGGGGTTCACTTTTCCGATACGGCGTTTATTAAAATGGTATTCATACGGACCCGCACAGAGATGCTTAGTGATTGCATAACAATGCCGGCCCCTTGACCCGAGTAGACTTTGGTTGTTCGACGACCAAGGCTCGGGAGAAAGGAGCCGGACATGATCATTATAGGAGTAGATTATCACCCGAGCTTTCAGCAAATCTCTTTTATGGATCAGAAAACTGGGGAGTGTGGTGAACGGCGATTGAATCACAGCGATGGAGAAGCCGAACGGTTCTACCGGGAGCTAAAGGAGAGAGGAGTCAGCGTGCGCGTGGGAATGGAGGCCACCGGATATTCACGCTGGTTCGAGCGGTTACTGGCAGAGTTGGGTTTCGAGGTGTGGATCGGCGATGCGGCGGAGATCAAGAGGATGCGAGTGCGCAAGCAGAAAACCGATCGGGAGGACGCCCGACTTCTGCTGAAGCTGCTGCTGGAAGATCGCTTTCCTAAAATCTGGGTACCGAATCCGGAAAATCGTGATCTGCGGCAACTGCTTTGGCACCGGCATCGGCTGGTGCAGATGCGGACACGGATCATGAATCAACTGCAGGCCGTAGCGTTGAACGAGGGCTATCGCTGGAAGAAAAAACTGTTCAGCGCACAGGGACGAGCACTGCTAGAGAAACTCTCGTTGGCTCCCTGGGCCAGTCGGCGCCGGAAGGAATTATTGGAGTTGCTGGACCAGCTAGATCCCAAGATTGCGGAGTTAACGGCAGCGGTCGAGCAAGAAGCCAAGAAACGGCCCGAGGTAGTGCGGCTGATGACGCATCCTGGAGTGGGATCCATCACGGGGCTGGACTACGTTCTTGTCATCGGGACGCCGGATCGGTTTCCTTGCGGCAAGAAGATCGGCAGCTACATTGGGCTCATTCCGAGTGAAGACTCCAGTGCCGGCCATCAGCGGCTGGGACATATCAGTAAGCAGGGCAATGCATTGTTGCGCTACTTGCTGGGAGAAGCAGCGCAAGCAGCAGTGCGTAAGGACGCGGGCTGGCGGCGTCGGTATGTGCACCTAGCGATGCGCCGGAAAAAGAGCATTGCCAAGGTGGCCATGGCCAGGAAACTCGGTGTTCGGTTGTACTGGATGTGGCGCAACGGTTGGGACTATTCGAAGTTTGTCGAGTTCGGTTCGAACGCGGGAAAGCTCGGAACCAGGCATGGCGTGAAGTAAAGCGTCGGCAAGTGATTGGGCATCCCGCTCCCTGCAGAGGGAGTTTGAAGTAGTAATCATGGTCGAAGTTTTGATCGGAGAGATGTTTGGGTCGGACTGAAACTGACCGACAGATTACGAACGAGCCGCGGTCGTCGATGCAAAGTCGGAGAAAAACGAGGAAGACCACTCTTAGGAGTGAATGGAAAAGTGTGCTCAAAAAGAATTCAAAAAGGGCTGAAAAGAATGCAAAAAAGACTTGACAGGTCCGGCATTGTTAGAGATGCCTGGTTTGTTGATCACCGGAGAACTCAAGTACTGGGAGGGGCTTGTCCGGCACTTGTGGAGTTGGCCGAGGCTAGAACAGGGAGCCCATGGAATCGGACAATTCCCGTTATTGCGCTCTTAGTTGAATACGGTCGTCTGAAGTAAGGAATCCCTCCAAGTGGGACCAGAAGAAAAAGCCCTTTCCGCGGCGTTTTGCATGCATACTGGTTGCTGACTGGGAAGGGCAAATACACATTCTCAACTTCATCTGGCTCCGGTATCTAGCTCCGCCAGCAAAGAAATGCATCCCCTCCCTGTTTTTCCTGATGACGAGTTTCCCAGCTTCAGGACGTACCGTAGCAACCGATACTTCTCCGAGACTGAGTCGGTGACCAGTAGTTTCTCCGGTTAGTCTAGCCAACACGCTAAGCATTCACAGATCGCGCACTTAGCCGCGGTCGGAAAAGGGCCATCACCGGTGTACACGTCTGAAATTCTTCAAGCATGGGGCAAGATCCTGAAGGGTGAACAACCTTCGCTCTCGATCGAAATTACCAAGGAATGCCCGTTGAAATGCCCCGGCTGTTACGCGTACGACGACGCCCATCTCGGCGGCGGACCGACGCTGCGCGACCTGAACGATCGAAGGGGCCAAGCTCTCGTAGATGGAGTACTTGAAGTTGTCGATCGCATCAAGCCTTTGCACTTGTCGATCGTCGGTGGTGACCCGATGGTCCGCTATCGTGAATTGGAGTTGATGATTCCACCGCTCCTGGCACGCGGAGTCCACGTGCAGATTGTCACCAGCGCGTTCCGAACCATGGGTCCCACGTGGCCGAAGCTGGAGCGGTTGCACGTCGTCGTGTCCATCGACGGTCTGCAACCCGAACACGATGCCCGACGCGCCCCAGCAACCTACGACCGCATTCTCCGAAACATCGCGGGACAAAGAGTCACGATCCATTGCACGGTCACCGGTCAAATGATGAAGCGGCCTGGCTACCTCGGCGAGTTCCTGGAATTCTGGACACCCCGTCCCGAGATCAAGAAAGTATGGTTCAGCCTGTTCACGCCTCAGGTCGGCGATCAAATGCCAGAAATCCTGAGTTCCGACGAGCGGCAACGGGCAATCACGGAGATGGTGCAGTTGCGAAGGCAATATGCAAAGCTGGACATGCCAGAAATGGTGATTCGCCAATTTGCTTCGCCACCGCAGAGTCCCCAGGATTGCGTATTCGCACGCACGACCCAGACGTTATCGGCAGACCTGGAAACAAAGATCACTCCATGCCAGTTCGGCGGAAATCCGGATTGCTCATCGTGCGGATGCATTGCATCGATGGGCCTGGCATCCATTGCGGCCCATAGATTAGGAGGAATACTCTCCGTCGGAACCATATTCAAGGCCTCCATTAGGATCGGCAAGACCCGCGCGAGATACAGAGAGAAGTCTCGACAGAAATATCAAACCAGGGACCCGTTGCCAATATTGCAGAGAGAAGAGGCAAGTTGCGGGACCATGGAACAAAGGACGAAATAGGTCTTGAAGAACCAAGCCCACCCGAAGTTTTTTCCTCCTCGACGGGAAAGAGAACTCGCCTGCTTTCGTCAGCTATCCGCCCGCATCGGAAGCGATCCTTTGCTCGTGCAAGCCAGCAACGGCAACACCTCGATCAAGCTGGAAGGGATTCTTTGGATCAAGGGGTCCGGCAAACGGCTGGCTCGGGCAAACCAGGAAGAAATGCTCATCCCGATTGAACTGGCGGAAGCGAAGGAGACTGTGGAGCAAGGCGGAGAAATTGCGCAACGACAGATTTCAAGAAACCGAATGCGCCCTTCCATTGAAACAGCAATGCACGCAGTGCTTCCCCATCGTGTCGTTATCCACGTGCACTCGATCAACACGATAGCGTGGGCGATCCGGTCGGATGGGCTCGAGGAACTCACGGCACGGCTTCGGGGTCTGCACTGGCAATGGATTCCTTATGCAGCATCGGGCATTCCGCTAGCCCGAGAAATCGAATTGGCAGTGGCCAGGGCAGAGGACACCGACGTTTTCATACTTGCGAATCATGGACTTGTCGTCTGCGGTCAGGATTGCCCCGCCACCGAAGGGTTGCTGTGTGAGGTGGAACGTCGGCTTGCGATTTCTCCGCGGCCTTTTCCCATGCCCGACGGCGCTGTGCTCGGAAACATCGCTCGTTTATCCGGTTGGCAATATCCCGGTTACGATTCTTTGCACGCACTTGGCACCGACAAAGCGGCACTCAAAATTCTAAAAGGTGGCGTGCTGTATCCGTGCCAGGCCATTTTCCTGGGTCTCGAGGTGCTAACCCTACCGCCTACGCTTTCCGCGTCGAAATTGAAAGCTCGTTTGACAGGCGGTGAACGCCCTCCCTCATTTGTCGTGGTCGAAAGAAGCGGGGTAATGCTGAACGACAAGATGACCAGCGCGGAGCGCGCCACATTGATTGGCCTGATGGAAGTCGTGCGCCGAACCGAGGAATCCGCGCGACTCCGCTACTTGACCAGAGAAGAAGTCGAGAAGGTGCTCAACAAGGGCGGGCGCGGATACAGAGACGAGTCGGAGACGGAGGAGAGGGCAAATTCTGCGACGGCGGAGGAGACATTCGACCAGGAATGCGAAGCCGAATACAACCGCAACACGTGCTTTTCATAGTGGCGGGGGAGCCGAAGCAAAGGAGTGATCCGGCCGACTTGATAGCTGCGTACCAGAACCGACTTTTCCGGTTAGTGCGTTTCTGGACTTCCGGGTTGCCGACCGTTGGCTAAGTGACTGGCCCAATTCCGGGGCTGTGAGTGCTAGGGCGATTTTTCAATAACAATCCTATCGAGGTGATGAGAAAAATTAGCTGGGGTTTGCATCCAAACAGGATGATTTGATTTGTAATGCCTGATAGGTCGAAATCGGAGAAGTCGTTCTCAAACAGATAGATTCAACTCGCGAATCGCGTCTCCAGCGCCGCTTAGGTCTGCGAGCCGCATTTCGGAGTACTTGCGAGAAAGAAGCACGCCAGGCGCGCCAGCGCGGAACGCTGCCAGAACTGCTTCCTTAACGCTCTGCGGCGTACACTTGCTGTTACCGGGTTCGGTCGGGATATCGATATCAATCCCTGGCCAGATGAGCGTGTTCGTGCCTGCAACCCCCTCGAGCGCGCGTTTTGTCTCGCGGAAGACGTAGTCAGCCGTTAGGCCCGTGTGAGAAATCTGATCGTAGCTCGCTTCCTTAAAATCCATCACTGCATAATTAAAATTGATCAGGCCCTGTTTCGATAAATCTCCATAAAGTGTGGAACCAATATTGTCTGCATATAGCGCCATGCGCTCGCCACCAACATTGTTGTACATGACGACCTTGATGAAATCCGAATAATTCGAGAGCTCATGAAGGTCCTGTTCCGCGCGGTAGATGGGATTGAAGGAATTGTTATGCCAGATGTGCCAACCCACCGGCACTGTCTGCTTTGCTGTTTTTACGGTTTTGTAGATCGCGGCGTAGGTCTCACGAAGACTGTCGGTCCAGAGCATTTCCCAGGCGATTAGTTCGGGATAGCGCAACAGGAGCCGCCAGAATTGAACATAGTAGCCGTCCACAGGACGTTTGCCGCTGCGCGTAGAACGAACGAATTCCTCCAACTCCAGATAACCTTGCCGGGCGCGCTCCACATTAATCCCGCGCTGCTTCGCCTTACTCTTACAAAACTCGCAGAAGCAAGTTACCTGACCCGGATCGACCGGCGGTACGTCATGCGTGGCTCCCAAACTGTCGCAAAGCGCCCCCTGCCGCTCGGAGCCCCACATGATTCCGTCAACGTCATAGGAACGGGTGTAGTCCTCGACGAGACCGGTCAGAAAATTCCGGAAGTCCGGATTGTTGACGCACAGCGTCTCAGCATTCCGCCCGTACAGATCGCGTTCCTGCAATTTCTCAATATTCGGCAAGTCGGTGCGAAACACGTCCTCCAGCCAGCAAACCACCTTCATGCCACGCTTTTTGGCGGCTGGAAGCACTTCGGCGAGGATATCCAGGTCGCCATGGTCGGGCGCACGCGTATCTTTAAGAACCGTATTTTTGTAGTACTGAGGATGAGGGGTGGCGAAATTCCCACCGTGGAAATTGAGGTCGTACTCTTGCTTGCCGTGATCGGGTAACGGCTGACCTGGGATCTGCCTTCCAGCAATACCTCGACCGTAGGTGAATACCGCAAGAAAAAGTGTATTCACGCAGGCGCGTTCCTGGAGCACATCAAGAACTTTCTCGGTACCTTCATCCACAAACGAGACTGCTCCGACTTGGATGCCGATCATATTGCGGGATGCCGCAGCATCCGATGGAACAGGCAAGGCTAACGCAGCGCCGGCTCCAGCGGCAATCTTCAGGAATTCACGGCGATTCACGCCCGATCTCAACATGGATTGCTCCTATTGTTCTTGATGGATTTTCCGCCTGCTTTGCCTTGTGGCTAGACCAATGGTTGATCAGGTTTGTAGTTGTGACGCAGCGTCAATGATCCATCGGGATTGATCTTTTGCCGGCACGCCCAGCGGACCGGGTAACGCTTGCCCTTCACTTCAAGCTCCGCCGTCAGCCGCAGCCCTTCCCATTTGGTGCCAGCGGGCAGCACCAGCATCGCTTGATGGATCCCTGTCGGCTTCGGATAGCCCGCGTCAACGCAGCCCGACACATTGATCTTGCGATCTTCGCTGAACACACTCAGTCGAAGCACTCCCGGAACTGCCGCGATCCCGTCGTTTGCAAGTCCGATCACCAAGCCACCAATTCCGTCTCTTTGAAACTTCCACACAAACGACGGACGAATGCGGTAGCCGATCGAGCGCGCGATCGCATCAATGGGCTCCGGAAATTTTTCGTAATAGCTCGAGATGCTGCGGGCCGACTGGTTGTGCCAACTCCAAAGCGAAAGATAGTTGACTCCAACATCGGCCACGTGGGAAATGATCTGTTCGTTGTAGGTGATTCCGTCTTCGTCGATGCGAAGTTCTTTCGGATCTCCGGTCGTGAAACCAACCTCGCAAATCGCCGCGGCCCACGGAGGGCGGTTGCTCAACGCCTCGATTTGCGTGTTCTCAATAAAGATTGTGTCCGTGCGCAACCAGTTCCCGGTGCGCATTGTGCGATCGAGCAACTCGGCGTTCCCGACGGAGCTGAAGTCGGGTTGCGTATTTGTAGCCAGCGGAACTTTGGTCCATTGCTGGAGCTGCATCTCGAACATGGCCGACCACGTCTGTTCCGCAACCAGATCGCTTGGGAAAGGATTGCCTTCGTACGGCCAGGTATGCCCTTCGCCCCAAAAGCCGTACATCATCGTGTCCATGAACTCGACTTGCGGGTTACCGTTGAGTTCTGCGGCTAGCAGCTCATTCAACTCGCGGAACGCAGCTTGATACGCCGGCGCATCGTAACGCGGTACTCGGTTATCTTTCCGGTAGCGCATTTCAGCGGGGTTGCCCTTCCACTCACCTTTGAGCTTTACGTAGGGAACCTTTTCGAGAAGAAAATCCGGCATGCCGGGATCCGGGACGTCGGGATTCTCCAGTTGAACGCGGAAGCCGATCTGTTTGTTGTAGCGGCGAGCAAGGTCGAACGTAATCTTCCACCACTCCGGGAAGTCCAGTCGTCCCGGTTGCTTCTGCACTTCACGCCAGTTTGGACGGAGGTAGATCTTTTGCGCGATCGGTAGCTCGATCAAATCCTCAAGTGTCTGTTCCATTGATTGACCTGGAATCTTGAGCGGACCGGTATCGTCGGAAACATAAACGATCAGTCCCATACCATAGTTGCTGACGATCTCTTTGGATGGCGTCGTAACCATCGCCACATCGCTGTCGGGAACGATCGCGCACGGGCCATACTGCGGAAACGGTCCTTGATACAGCCGATCGGGAACCGCAGGCCCCGGTCCCCAATCATATTTGTCCCAATTGTGTTCAGGAATGGTGGCATTGGCTGTTTCCTTCCACAAGCCAACTGCAAATCCTGTAGCGGCGACGGACTTCAATAAGCTGCGACGGTCCATGGACACTCCTTCGACCGAATGGCTCGGCAAACCATGCGACACTCGGATGATACATCAGCCTCGAAACCGAAAGAACGTATCAGTAAGGTTTCGAAACAACGAGTGTGAGTCCATTGATTCGCCGTCAACTGCACTTCTTGCTTAAGTTGCGTAACCGGGAGCGCCGTGAAAAGGCGGTGGTCCACAGCGGGGTAAACCTGCCCGGGAACTGGCTCGAGACTAATGCAGGAGCCGACCCGCCCCGATTTCGGGGAAAGCCGAAGCGAATGGAATCCTACGAGCGAGCAAATTCCATCCGACCTGCCGGGGTATCGGCGACGGCATGCAGTCAAAGGGGACCAGACGCAACAGGAGATTGGCGATGAGCCTGATAACTCCCAAGTTGTTTTCAAAAGTTGCAGGCGGCGTCACATGCAATGGCTCTGGCGATTGCGTGAGTCTTCTCCGAGAGCCGGACGCGGCAGATCGCACGTCCGGTTAGATGAGCGGGGTGTGTAAACGGAAGCATAGCGGCGTTAGTGAGGCACCGACAGACGAAAGGCTGCTTTGCCGCAGTCCACTTTCCCATTCTCTATTCCCGGCGTATCATCCCGGCATGACCAAAACCACTGTGAATGAGACTTTGTTCCTTTTTCTGTTCCGCTGTGAGAAATGCCATAAACCAATCACGGCATGGTCACGCAAGCCCAAAACGGGCACCTTAGAGGAAGCCGAGAAACACATCCTGCATCTTCACTGTGTGAAAGAATGTGGATGGTCAAGCACAAGGATGGGGAGCGAAGCAATATCAAGCTGGGCTGTCCCTTGGCATTACGAAACTGAATAGTGAAATGTGTGCTGAGAATCGGCGAAATCGAGAGCCTCTAGCAAGCAAAAGTCTGGTCGGTGCCGAACGCGATCACCGGTAAAGGGCGTCCCAGTTCGAAGAAATCCGATGACTCGGTGGGCTCGAAAACAACAGTTATTCACAAGGCTGGCGACTCGCATCGTTCATGAGCTAGACGTACATGGAGTTCGAGGGCAAGCCGCTAGCCCATTGTTAATACACATCTTAGTGTTTCCAGATCCCGTCGATTATCCTTGACAATGATTTACGCATATTATATAATGATCATGTAATAAATGAATGGAGTTGACCAAATGCAAGCAATTAGTCGATGGGAACCTGCCCGGGGGGCTATGACCCTACGGGATCAGATGAACCGAGTGTTTGCCGATATGCTGGAACGTACGGGCGAGGAATCGAACCTGACCACCTGGGCGCCAGCCGTCGACATTTTCGAGACCGAGCACGAACTGGTCGTTAAAGCAGACCTACCAGAAGTGGATCCGAAGGATCTAGACATCCATGTCGAGAACAACATCCTCACGATTCGCGGGGAACGCAAGTTTGAGAAGAATGTAAAGGAAGACAACTATCTACGTGTCGAACGCGCATATGGCTCGTTCACTCGCAGCTTCTCATTGGCGAGCACCGTGAATTCAGAGGCGATCAAGGCCGACTATAGAAACGGTGTGTTGACGCTGAGCATCCCGAAGCGCGAGGAAGCAAAGCCGAAGCAAATCAAGGTCAATGTGGGAACGGAAGCAAAGGCGTCAGCAGCAGGGGCTCGCTGAAGAGAGCTAAATACAACAAGAAGTAACAAAGGGGCTGGCGAGACCGCCGGCCCTTTCTGCGTTTAATTGGCCAGGTACAGTGCCCAGCCAAACGGTGCAATACTGGCTGCAACGTTTTGAAAGTACGTCCGTTTATCCACGTTGACTCGGAATTTTCACCGGTAAGAAATTCACACCCCAAGGAGGCCATTAAACCCTGCGTGATCTCAGCGTAAAATGTGGCACAAACATGCTTAGACATCGAAACTGCTCCGTACCTTCCAATTCGTGTTTCCTGCAATTTGCGGTAATGTGACCAGAGGGGCACAAGAGGCTACAGAAGATGCACGTTTTGACTGAATTCCCACTCTTTCTTTTCGTTCTCACTTTCTTCGCGTTGTTGCTGTCGGCGCGGATCGGGGTCTTCTTCCGCAAGAAGCGGCAGCACAGCAAAGAGGACGAGTACCGTGATCTTGATCTTATCGTCACCGCCGTCCTGACACTGCTCGCCCTCATCATCGGATTTAGCTTTTCGATGGCCATCAACCGCTACGATCAGCGGAAAAACTATGAGGAGGCAGAGGCCAACGCGATTGGTACAGAATACGTCCGGGCAGATCTGCTGCCTGCCGCCGATGCGTCGAGAGTGCGCTCACTGTTGAAAGACTATCTCGATCAGCGGGTTTTGTTCTATCGAACCCGCGATGAGCGCGAGTTACAGCAGATCAATGCCCGTACTGCTCAACTTCAGACCGAACTGTGGTCTGCCGTCCATGCTCTGCCTTCCGCGCAGCAGACAGCCGTTGTTGCCCTAGCTGTTTCAGGCATGAACGATGTGTTGAACTCTCAGGGATACACGCAAGCTGCTTGGTGGAATCGAATCCCAGTTGGGGCATGGATTCTGATGATTTCGGTGGCCATCTGCTCCAACGTGCTGATCGGCTATGGCGCGCGCCGCGTGGATGGGGGAGGCACCCGATTAATGGTTCTACCGCTTGTTCTATGCATTGCGTTCTTTCTCATCGCGGACATTGACAGCCCGCGCAGGGGCATCATTCGGGTGCACCCTCAAAACTTAATCAGTCTCGTTCAATCCCTGCATGGGCATTAATCGGAACGCAAGTTAATCGGGAGTTAGGCTCGACAGAACGAGAAGAATCGATAGAACTGCGTGGACTGCAACGGCTGGCCATATAAGAATCCCTCGCCCGCCCGTGAGTCCTACGTAGGCGAGAGAGGCCATTGCGAGCGTACTATAAACCAACATCCCATAGAGCGCCCGCTGCGGTATGCAGCCCGGCCAACAAGCGATTCCTAAAGCGATCAGGCTTATTCCCGCGATACGCGCCATGACAATTCCAACGCCCGCGATCTCGGAGCCGACTAGCAGCCTTACCACGGAGGATACGCGAGTAACAGGAGTCCAGTTGCTCCTTCGCTCACCGATGCCAAAACCAAGAGCTTCTTCGTTGCAAATTATTTCTTATCACAGCCACACTTTTAATTGAGCTACTCAAACCTCGTTGGGTCAATGGTTATGCCCGAAGGCACGATTGATCAACGAAACAAGTTAGTTTGGACAGGATAATCCGGCTGTGATGCAAATCACCAGCCTAAGTCCTGATTGCGTCGCGTACTCGGAAACTTGAAATCCATATGGAAGTGAACGGCGTTTATCAGTGGGTGACATATCGAATCCTGAGCGCGGACCCATGATGGTCACGGTAACTTTGTTGGATTTGACAAGCTGCGCATTCTTTCATTTGAAACGCGTCTCGATGTTTGAATGGTGTACGTACCTGGTCGGCTCGTATCGAAAAGTCGGGCAATATCGTTAGTTCCCACGAGGCTTTCGCCCGGTTGCAGGATGCGGTCCAAAGTTGTGCTGCCGGTGGCAAGTTCTGGGTGCGGATAGATTCTCTTTTCAACCAATTGCCCTTTGTCGTCGCGGACCTCCCACGTCAGATATGGATCGAGTCCAGACGGTCCGCAATAGCAATCGCTTGCGTCGACAGGCGTATCGGAAGTATTTGTGAGTCGTCGTTTTACGAACACCGTAGTCCCAGATTTCAGTATGGGGCGTCTACGGTTATTACGATTGCGAGTAGTTCTCTCAGTGCTAACGTTCATTCGTATCTACACTAGTTACAGATGTGTCGAATGACTAGAAAAGACGATCAACTCCTGATCAGTCATAACCGGACAAGTGCCCTCGGCAGTAAGCTCGACACGGAGACGGGCCAGATTATCGGGTTGTCTTTGTCCGCATCCGTTCGTAGCGCAGCCCGACCGATCCATTCGAGTAAGCCTTGCATTCTGTCAGCTTGAAGTCGCGCTGCGGGAACTTGCCCGGGAAGCCGGGGATGCCATCGCCTAACAGAACGGGACCGACGCCGATGAAGAGTTCGTCCACCAAATCCTCTTGCAGGAAACTGCGAGCCAATTCGCCCCCGCCGCCGAGATAGATGTCTTTACCCGGGCGGCGTTTCAGCTTTCTTCACAAAGGCTGTCAGAGATCCGCTCACCACTTCGAATCCCTCGCGTTTGCCCGGCTTCCATCGTCGAGAAACTACGTAGTTGGTCATGCCCGGCGTCTCGGGCATCTCGCCACTCTTGCGCATTTTCACCATGCCTACCGCGGTCTTGCGGCCCATGATGGTGGTATCGATCTTGGCAAAGAAGTCCGCCATCACCGATTCACCTTCTTTGTCGATGACCAGATAATCCATAGCGCCGTTCCGCCGCGCAATATAGCCGTCGATGCTGATTCCGAATCCCAGGATGACTTTTCGTGCCATGCCGCGATTGTAAATGGACGTTCACTCACCGTCAATAGAAAACGAACAGCGTGGCAAGCTAAACTGGCAGTTTGGGACTCCCGATCAGGCGATGAGGCCAGCGGCATGCTCGAGCAGCGAGCGAGCCGTCCTCTGTCAAGGAAGTTCCCAAGCATCCAGCGATCCGCGGCAAACAGGTCGTCCTCACATTGAATCTGTGGCTCGGTCGTGGTGCGCTAGTTCGATTGTTTTGGGCAGCGAGCCTTGTCGTACCACATGAGTAGAGGCTGCCCTCAGGCTCTCGAGACCAGTTACCGTCCCCCTGAACGGCTCCCTTGGTCAAAAGAACGAGAGTCACCTGTGTACGCTCGCAAGCTTTCTCTATGCTTGAAATCAGAATCCGCCAACCAATTCCTGTAAAAAGTTGAACGTGAGTTTATCCCACTGTTTCGCAAGCAGCGAGGTCTTCTGGACCAACTTATCGTCCTTTCAGATAGTGGAAATATAGTTTTCGTCTACAGCTTCTGGGAAAACAGAGAAGATGCCGAACGGTACGACTGTATAACCCTGCCAGCGTTGAGCAGAATTCTCAATGGAGTAGTTGACGGCGCGCTACGTGCTCACGTCTTCGCTGGCTTCTGCAGACGTTTGTCTAGCGGTGCGCACCAAGCTCGATTACAGGGGTCCAAAAAGAAACACGCCGAGAAAGTTGATACCGTCCATCCGACTCGCCCAGCCTTTTGGTCAAAATCGCTCTTTCCCGCCGCAAGCCGCCAAATCCTGCAGATTGTCATCGGATCGCGCTGTTCAGTTTTATACAAACTGTGAAGATTTTTTGTTAATGTCGCGTAACCGGAGAAGCTTCTCCCAGTACCAACATCTCCAGTATGGAACATAAATCGGCACTGAACGAATTTTACACGGTTGTGTCCGTCTCAGCACAATCACTGTCAAAGTGATATGAAGGAATGTGTGGCCCGTGGGAGACTCTTCGATAGAAGGGCCAACAAATCATGAATGTCCGCCACCTTGTTGTTTGTAGCGCGCTTTGTATTGGACACGTTGCGAGGGCGCAGTCTCTGGCCCCTCGCGCGTATGTCATCACGCCGAAGAGCGCCAACGCGATTACGTTTTCGTGGTCGTATTTTAACGGCGGCCTAAACTTCAACGGGGCGATTCCCATTACCGGAGCCACGGGAACCTACAGCGTACCGGTCGTCAGCTACTATCATTCGTTTAGTTTTTTTGGACGCTCGGCAAACGTCACCGCTTTTTTGCCCTACGGAGTGGGAACCTTCCAGGGGAAGGTCTTTGGCACCGAGCGCCAGGTTTATCGCTCCGGTCTCCTCGATCTTACGTTGCGTTTCTCGGTCAACCTCAAGGGCGGGCCAGCGATGACCATGCCTCAATTCGTGAAGTGGAAACAGAAGACTCTTCTCGGAGCCAGCCTGACCGTCGTCGTTCCAACCGGCCAATACGACCCGACTCACCTCATCAACTGGGGTATCAATCGCTGGGCGATAAAACCGGAGTTGGGTTATTCGCGCCGCTGGGGGAATTGGGTTCTTGATGGCTATGGAGGTGTCTGGTTCTACACGAAGAACAACGCCTTTTATTCCGTACCCAATCCCCAGCCGCAGACCCAAAGTCCGATCGGCTCCTTCGAGGGCCACTTGAGTTATGACTTTGACAAGCTGCACTGTTGGGCTTCGCTGGATGGAAATTTCTGGTTCGGCGGCACCACCAGCTTAGGCGGCATTGCCAACACCGTCACTCGACAGACGAGTTCGCGCATCGGAGGTACGTTCTCCGTTCCTTTGAAAAAGCACCAGTCCCTCAAGGTCAGTTACAGTAACGGGGCCTATGTACGCTTCGGCGGCAACTATCAAAGTGTCTCTGTGGCCTGGCAGTATTCCTGGATTGGCTGGCCTAAATTTCATGAGCAATAGCTAGCTCCAAGACGCAACTCCCCGATTAGTCGGAAAATCGGAGAAATAAAGTAGTACATCTCATTGACGGGAACGGCGTTAGTCAGGACTTGACCACAAGCCGCTCCTGTTCGTTGACTTGCCGTTCTATCGCAACTTAACATGACGGCACATGGCGGACAGCGACGCGCTCATCGGTCAGACCATATCGCACTACCGAATCACCGAGAAGATTGGTGGCGGGGGCATGGGAGTCGTCTACAAAGCCGAAGACACAAGATTGGACCGCTTCGTCGCTCTGAAATTCCTGCCGGAAGAGTTGGCGCATGACCGGCAAGCGCTCGAACGATTTCGCCGGGAAGCGAAAGCCGCTTCGGCGCTGAACCATCCGAACATATGCACGATCCACGACATTGGTGAAGAGAGCGGTCGCGCATTCATAGCGATGGAATATATGGATGGCACGACTTTGAAGCACCGCATCGGCGGCCATCCCCTGGACACGGAGACACTGTTATCGCTGGGCAGCGAAATTGCTGACGGGCTGGATGCGGCGCACTCGAAAGGCATTGTTCATCGTGACATCAAACCCGCGAACATTTTCGTGACGGAACGCGGTCACGCGAAGATTCTCGATTTTGGTTTGGCGAAGGTGGCATCGAAGGCCGTGCCGGTGAGCGGAGAAACGACACTGGCCGAACACGATGCCGTTTATCTGACCAGCCCGGGGACGATGCTTGGCACAGTGGCGTATATGTCGCCTGAGCAAGTGCGCGCAAAGGAGCTCGATGCGCGCAGCGACCTCTTCTCATTCGGAGCAGTGCTGTTCGAGATGGCCACCGGACGGATTCCCTTCGAGGGTGCCAGCGCTGGAGAAATTTGCGGTTTGATCCTGCACCAACAACCTCAGCCACCGTCACAAATCAACGCAAATCTTCTGCCGGGATTGGAACCAGTGATTGGCAAGGCGCTAGAAAAGGAGCGCGAGCTGCGCTACCAGAGTGCGGCGGATATCCGCTCGGATTTGCAACGACTAAAACGAGACAAGCAATCGGGAACAATTTCTGTTGCCACGCGATCGACACAGATCAAGCAAACTAAACGCTGGCCGTGGATCGCAGGGGCAGTCGTAGTTTTGCTGGCGGTTGCGGTTACAGGCTATTTGCTTTTGCATAAGCCCGTCGTGAAATTGACGGCCAAAGATACGATCGTTCTCGCCGACTTCACGAACTCGACGGGCGATCCGGTGTTCGAAGGCACATTGCGGCAAGGGCTTTCCGCACAACTCGAGCAGTCTCCGTTTCTGAGCCTGATCTCGGATCAACGCATCGCGCAGACGCTGACGCTTATGAATCAACCGGCACATGCAAAGCTCACGCACGAACTGGCGCAGGAGGTCTGCCAACGCACGGGTGGCGCGGCGAGCATTGAAGGATCTATTTCTAATTTGGGCAGTCAATATGTTTTGGGATTGAAGGCAGTGAACTGCGGCACGGGTGACGTCATCTCCGATGAGCAAGTGACGGCGAATGGAAAAGAGGAAGTTCTGAAAGCACTTGGCGACGCGGCAACCCGGCTGCGCTCGAAACTGGGCGAATCGCTGGCGTCGGTGCAGAAGTACGACGTCCTGCCGGAGAATGTGACTACATCGTCGCTTGAAGCACTGCAGGCGTTTTCCCTTGGTAATCAAACCATGGACGTTGCGAACGACTACCCAACCGCCATCCCGCTGTTTCAAAGGGCCGTGTCTTTCGATCCAAATTTCGCGATGGCGTATTTGCGTTTGGCGCAGAGCTATCAACCGCTGAGTGAAAATGACCTGGCCGCGGAAAATGCGCGCAAGGCTTACGAATTGCGAGACCGCACCAGCGAGAGCGAAAAACTGGCTATTTCTTCGTTCTACGAACTGGTCGTCACGGGAAATCTTGAGGCCGCTCGCACTTCGTATCAGTTATGGGCGCAAACTTATCCGCGTGACGAGGAGCCGCAGACGAATCTGTGGCTCACGTATACCTTCATGGGAGATTACGAGAAAGCTCGTGCAGCGGCGCTGCGGTCCGTGAAGCTCAATCCGGGCAGCTCGAACAATTATGTGAGTGTGACGTACAGCTATCAGTGGCTCAACCAACTGGATCAGGCAAAGGTCGCAGTTCAGGAATCGCGTGCGCATAAACTCGACTCACCCTGGTTCCCCCTGGTTCTGTACAACGTGAATTTTCTTCAACACGACACGGCGGGGATGGAGAGGGAAGCGGCCAGCATGACCGGAAAGCCAGGAGTTGAGGATCAGATGTTTTTCCTCGAATCCGAAACAGCGGCGAATGGAAGCGAGTTCGCCAAGAGCCGGGAGTTGACGCGCCGCGCCGCTGATTCTGCGCAAAGAGCCAATCAAAAAGAAACGGCGTCGGAGTATCAAGCGCATGCCGCTGTCCGCGAGGCGCTGGCTGGCAATGAAGCCGTGGCGAAGCAGGAAGCGCAGGCTGCTCTTTCACTGGCGAGTGGCAGGCAGGTCGTAGGATTCGCTGCGATTGCACTTGGATTGGCAGGCGATTCCGCGAGGGCACTGCAGTTGGCAGGAGTCCTCGCCAAACGCTTTCCGCAAGACACGATCGTTCAGTCCGATTATCTGCCGATGATTCATGCGGCCCTGGCGCTGCGCAATGGTGATGGGGCAAAAGCGGTTGAGGCGCTCGTTCCGTCCTTACCTTACGAATTGGGACAGTGCAACACTACGTTCACTTTTTCGCTGTACCCCATATACTTGCGCGGCGAAGCGTATCTCTCGGCCAAGCAGGGCGCCGCCGCTGCGAGCGAATTTCACAAAATTATCGCCCATGTGGGCGTGGTGGGAAATGAGCCGATCGGTGGGCTGGCCCGTCTTGGTTTGGCACGCGCTTATGCGATGTCCCGCGATAACACCAAGGCGAAGACTGCTTACCAGGATTTCTTCGCGATTTGCAAAAGCGCCGATGCCTACGCTCCTCTGCTGACGAGGGCAAAAGCGGAGTACGTCAAGCTGAAGTAGTTATCGAGAAACAAGGCACACAAAGCTTGTTGGTGTCTGGTAAATCGCAAAATCGTGTTAGTAAAGTAGTACTTCACACTGACGGGAACTGGCGAAGTGGATAAGTGTTGGACCGGTTAGGCGAATGTGTGCGGTCGCACACGGTGGACACTCGCAGCTTTAGGAACAAGCCGAAAACAAACTCAGTTAAAATCCAGGCCACGAGCCGTGCAACGACCATGCAGTCTTGACGGATGACGGTGATGCACGCATATGCGTCCCGGATGTGGTTGCGTGCCGAGGATGACGGAAATGAATACACGGGCCACGAGTGTGATTGGAAGGTGGGGCGGCTTTCTGGGCCGTCACCCCTTCGGCATGTTCCTGTTTCTGGCCTTTGGCATCCCGATTCTTCTGGTCGGATCGCTGCTGGTCACGCCGCAATTCTGGGCTTGGGTCCACGGGGGGCCGTTCGACTACTTCGCCGAGTTTGAGCGGCAGACGCAAGCTCTCGGTCTCGGCGACGTGCCCGATTCCTCCCTTTATCTGTGGCTGCGCCTATCATGGGCCGAGCCGATCTTCTGGACCGGCATCGTCTACGTCGCCGCGCCGGCCATCGCTGCATTGATCGTCGTCGCTGCGACTGGTGCCAACGGAGGCCTGCGCGACTATGTTCGGCGCCTTCGGCTCAGCAAAGGAGTGGGCGCGGGACAAACGCTGCTCTGGTACGCAACTGCCTTTGCCGTAATGCTGGTCATAAATTTGTGCATTCCGCTCCTACTCGGAGTTCCGCTCATCCCCTTGCAGCGCTACCTTACGCCGTCCTTCGCACTGATCCTGCTGGGCGGCACGTTTTTTGATCAGGGTGGATTTCTTGAGGAGGGCGGTTGGCGTGGCTTTGCGCTGCCATATCTTCAACGGAGTTACAGTAGTCCGCTGAAGGTCAACCTTCTAGTAGGTCTGATTTGGGGTCTCTGGCATGTACCGCGGGATCTCGCGCAACACTTTACGGCCTCTTCCGGCTACCTGCTCGGGATTCTGCTGCCCTTCATTCTCGGATGCATCACGCTGAGTATGATCATCGCGTTCTTCTTCTATCGCGTCGGCGGCAGCGCCTGGATGGGAGTGATGATCCACTGTCTTTCCAACAATACGGCCGGAATCGGCTGGAACGATTCCCTCATGCAGAAAGACATGTCGCGCTTTGAGTGGGCGTCATGCGGAATGGAGTTCGTCATCGTGTTCTGTATCGTGTTGTTCTACGGGAAAAATCTCGGACTGCGCAGAGATTCGGGCGGCGCTCCGATTGTGTGAGGCCTTGTGCCCTCACACTGTACGAACCTCCCTGCTCAACGGCCAACGGAGTCTTAAGTCCTAATTAGTCGCGAAATCGGAGAAGTAATACTTTACATTGACGGGAACGGCGTTCAACAGGACCTGACTCCATCGTGGTTACAAATGCCCAAGCGAATTATGGCATCGTCCGCCGTCCTCAGAAACTTGCAACAGCCGCAGTTTCGGTCGGACACGTTTCGAATATTGGCAGCAGCCGAGCGACTTCCAACGCTTGCCTCAAGTTCGGGCCGAGATTACAAAGCTTGAGACCTCCGCCTTTGGCGTTTGTCTTTCGATGTATATCGATGAGTGCGCCGAGGCCAGCGCTGTCAACATAGTTGACGTGCTCCAGATTAACGACAATCCGTGGGACACCGGATGCGAGAAGGTTGTCGATCATTGTACGCAACCCACTGCTCTCTTGTCCGAGCACAAGACGCCCTTTGAGCGCCAGAACGTAGATTCCATTTATCTCACGCTGTGTTATTTCCAAAGGCATCGTTTGCCTCCCCAAGGAACATTACGCGGATTTGACGAATGCATCCATAATAGCCTCCGGACTCCCAATACCAAAGGCTCGACACTTGTGGGACTTGTGGGCGGTTCAGGTTGGCGAGACGCGCGTTATACGTCCAATGAGAACCAACGAAACCCGTATCACGCGATTTAGAGAATCAGATTATGGTTTCAAGCTCGCCAAGCTTTCCGAAACGACCGCTTTGAAAGGCTTTTGTAAGTGGTAAACGTACCAGATGCCGCCGTCTCGCAATTTCGATAGCTATTCCGGTCGAACCATCACTGTCCAGATGGCGTTTCCATTTGCTGCGACAATAGCGTTCAGAACCTCGTGAGTCTTCGCGTTCTGCAAATGGAGCGTAATCTTGAGTGGCTCCCATTGGCCTCCAGCGATACTGCCGCTGAACGCCTGCGAACCAACTTCGCGGCTCACAGCGCAGAACAGTTGAAAATCTGCCTCGTGAGTATCTACCTGCATAACTGCGAAATCCCTAATAGCCGTGTTGAGTAAATTTGAAGAGTCTTCGCGTGCTTTAGGAGCGAATACATCTACTATTCCCCCTGAAAAGCTGATGCCGTACGCCGGGAACTGAGAATAATGGTCTTGAGAATCCCCCGAACTGATTCATTGTGAAACTGCAAGTTTAGCGCCCGAGTCGTTGCGGCACTGTCTGCGTATTCAATTGCCGTCGGCAGTTGGTATGTAAAAGCCAGGTCGACTACGCTGGCGACCAACGTTCTACCTGAGGTATCGAATCGCTCGATTAGGCTGTCGAGCCTCCGTTCAAAAAGCGCCACCTGCGCCGACTGCGTACTCATCTCCTTGTGCGAAACAGGTTGCTCCGAAGCGATTATTAGGGAGAATGCGAACAAAATGACCAGATTGGAGATGTATCTCATCGGTGACACGAACCAGAATGTTTCCATACCACACAGATGGCTAACTCCTGGCTGGCCGAGTAGGCCCGGGGAGTTTCACCCCGAGCCCCTCACAGAACCCTGCGTGACTGTCTCCAGTCATACGGCTCGTGGCACACTATAGTCGCGAAATCGACCAAGTGGCGGCTAGTACCTACTTCGACGGTATGCTAACAATGGTAGTCGTGCTCGATACCTCTCCAAAGAGAAAAACGGCGAGAGAGTTGATACCGTCCGGTCCGCCCAAGAACCCGGCCAACATCGCTCTTTCTCGCCGTACAATGCATAATTCTAGAGAATGCTAACTGTACAGGCTGTTCACTTTTGAACAGCCTGGCGGACGATTCCCGCTGGTTGCAGCCTAACCCCTGTGCATTCGGGTTCTGCCCCGATTCTGCCGCAGAACTTTATTAGTGTGACCAACCGAATGCTTCTACGGCTATACTTCCCGCACCGCTCGGCAACGGCACCTGCACCAGCAACTCTTGCCCTCCCACGACCGCGGGTTCGGACCCGTGAGGGCCAGGAAGTGGAACTGGAGAGCTACGGCCAGTTGCAGCAAGACGGGAAACTACAACGACCTCAAACTTGTGATTGGACTTGCGCTCCTTCCTCTGGTACTTCTTTCTCACGGCGGCTCTCTCCTTTAAAAAGAGATTCGCAACCCGAGCTCTATCCGAGTTCGGGCGAGAGCCGCTGCTTCTTGTTCTCAAGTTTCAACTAAACCCGGGGCGTCCTAGAGAGAAGTAGAGTAGTACTTCACATTGACGGGAACGGTGTTAATTATGACTTGAGCGATTTGGTGGTTGACTGCTCGCCACTATTTTCGGATAGCCGACTATAATTGCGGAGACCCGCTCACGCTGGGTAGCAGTAGCCATGAACAAGAGGGATCAAGGATCTGATTAGATTGTAAAAAGACTATATGCGAACGAAAAATGAAGTGAATCGAAGATTATTTCTGAAATGGGCAAACCTGGTTGGGCTGGCTGCCTGGTTTCCAGCTGCAGCGGAGTCGAACCCGATCCCGATGCAAGACCCGAACCCTGTGCATCCCGGAGAAGCTTCCCAAGCGAAGGAGCTGCGTTCACCAGAGACAATTCTCCTCAAAGACTACCGTCCGAAATCGATCCATAAAATTCCCGTCACGGAGATCGACAAGGCCAAATACCCCATCATCGACATGCACTCTCATCCGTACGCCAAGACTGCGCGGCAGATTGAGGAATGGATCAAGAACATGGATGAGGTTGGCGTTCAGAAAACTGTCATCCTTACCATGGCTACCGGCACAGAGTTTGATGATATCTACCGTAAGTATTCGAAGTATCCGGATCGCTTTGAGATGTGGTGTGGTTTGGATCTGTCTGGCTACAACAAGCCGGGATTCGGCCCGGCCGCCGTCAAGGAGCTGGAGCGCTGCCGGCTAGTGGGTGCGCGCGGCGTGGGTGAAATCCACGACAAGGGGGATGGACTAGTCTCAGGCAAGTCCAAAGCACCCGAAATGCATCCCGACGATACGCGCATGGATGCGCTTTTGGAGAGATGCGCCGAACTTGGCATGCCTATCAGCCTTCATGTCGCCGACCCCATCTGGATGTACCAGAGGATGGATAAGACGAACGACGGCCTCATGAACGCCTACCACTGGAGACTCGACAATAAGCCGAACATCGTGAGCCTGTCCGGCATGATCGACATTCTTGACCGCACACTCGCAAGGCACCGAAGGACGACGTTCATCGCGTGCCACTTCGCCAACCTGGACTACGATTTGGCGCGGCTGGGCGAGATGTTCGAACGCAATCCTAATCTGTATGCTGACATTTCTGCCCGTTACGCTGAGACGGCGCCCATCCCGCGGTTCGCTTCGAAGTTTTATGAAAAGTATGCCGAACGACTCGTCTATGGGACCGATATGGGTTTTGAGAAGCCGATGTACCGTGTCACGTTCAGAATCCTTGAATCGGTGGACGAGCACTTCTACGAAATCGAGCAGTTCGACTACCACTGGAGCTTAAATGGATTCGGGCTTAGCGGTGAGACTCTGAAACAGGTTTATCATGCCAACGCGACAAAACTGCTTGCCGCGCGCACTGACCACGCCGGATAGAACAAATAAGGGAAACTCACTTGATTGGTAAATCGAGTTACCAGACATCTAGGTAGTAGCCCGGACTTGTCCGGTAACCGGACTGCGAAAGGAGGTTTACTGTCTCTAGCGTATCGAACACTATCGATTAACCATTTCAGTCGATTCTCACGATTATACTGTTGGATAATCTCGCTAAAACACAACCGGCTCGATCGTCGCAACGATACCTGCCGGTTCTTCGGGTCGTCAACGGACCGCAGTGGATGCGGGCTGTCAATGGTGATAATTTCGCCATAGTTGCTGATTGCGTCGCGTACTCGGACATCAAGTGCCCCTCACAGGGCAGAATCGGGGTTTGGGTTGGTCTCACCCGACTTGTATCGCTGCTCTTCCATCTCAATTAAGCCTGGCGGAAGTCAATGCTGTTCTCCTCACACCATTGGATGGCCATTTGCCGAAGTTCGACTTGCTTGAACCGATTCCAAGCGTTCCACAAGTTGTATTCGGTGAGTAGGCGTTTGAATAGGCGGAAGGCACCTGCGCCGCGAATGCCGCCAAGGAAATCATTCCGCATCTGCGCGTCTCTCAGTGTCATGGAGAAGCGGTCCATGATGGCCCACTCGTGGACATCGAACTTGCCAGGTAAAGCCAGGTATCGCTTGCCCTCCTGTTCCTGGATGTTACGCGCAAGTTTAACCGCCTCACGCTGCCAGTTTGGTAAATCCTCGATGGCTGTCTGCGGATCCTCCGCAAGATCGAATTCCTCTTCCGTGATCGAGTACACTTCGCCCGTTTCTACGTCCAGATAGGACGAGATCAAATCGTCCGCCATTTCGAGCGCTTCAATGATCGTGTCGAGCTTCACTTCAGCAGCCATGGCAAACCGATTCTACTCCCGATCCGGCCGAGAGTTACATCCTAGTCCTGCTTTGCAAATTCTGCGACTTTTCTTCGGCGCGTCAGATGCACTTTCTCAAATTGGCGGCAACAGTACCATACTCCCTCGAACGGGACGTCTGGCTCGTTTCGCCGATTCCGCATCTACCTCGTTAATCGGGGACTAGATGGGGTTTGGTGTCCCAACACAACAATTTGAGAAGTGATTTGAAGAGGCGCGGAACGGATGAGAGACTCGACTTGTGATAACTGCCCACAAAGACCTTGTAGCTGGAGTCATTGCCGCCCTTGTTGCTGCGGGTGGGGTGGTTGGCTACATCTTTACACTCTCTTACATCTTCCAATACTCCATTGATGCTGGTGTTTTGACGATACGGATGTTCGGTTTCACAGTGCGGAAAGTACAATTGTCGAACATCAAGAAAATTCAATTAAAGCCCTGTGGCTTTGCGGGCCGTGATTTGACTCGCCTGGTACTAGCCCTTGGACTCGGCTGTGCGCTGGCGCTCGGCACCCACGCCCAAACCAACGTGACCACGCAGCACAACGACATCGCGCGAACGGGTGCGAATACCAATGAGACCATCCTCAATCCAACCAACGTAAACATAAACACGTTTGGGAAGTTGTTTTCTTATCCCGTAGATGGATGGATGTACGCACAGCCGCTGTACATGCCTGGCGTGACGATGGGGGCTGGAACGGCGCAACCCGGCACAACGCACAACGTGGTATTCGTAGTGACCCAGCATGACAGTGTGTATGCGTTCGATGCGGATAGCAACACTGGGGCCAATGCGAACCCATTGTGGCAGGTCTCGCTGATTGGTGCGGGGGAGAAGACGGTCCCGAATGGCGATGTTTCGTGTGGCGACATTGCTCCGGAGATTGGTATCACGAGCACTCCCGTCATCGACCCTGCGACCAATACTATTTATGTTGTAGCCAAGACGACTGTCGGCGATACGACTTTTATACAGCGTTTGCATGCTCTGGACATCACGACAGGCAACGAAAAACTCGGCGGACCTACGACCTTGGCTGCATCGGTTCCCGGAAACGGAAATGGAAGCTCAGGTGGGACTCTGAACTGGGATCCCAAATGGCAGATGAACCGAGCCAGCCTTCTACTTCTGAATGGCATCGTCTATATCGGCACCGGATCTCATTGTGACAATGGGCCGTGGCACGGGTGGATTCTGGCCTACAGCGCGACTTCGTTACAGCAGACTGGCGCTTGGTGTACGACGCCGAACTCCGTGGGGGCAGGTATTTGGGGTGGCGGCACAGGGCTTGCTGCAGATGTGCCTGCCGGTAAGCCTTATGGGCGATTATTTGTAACAACTGGCAACGGAACATACGATGCGACCGCACCGAACTATACCAACGCCATGGACTATGGCGATTCGATCGTTAAGCTAGACCTGAACAACGGTGTACCGACCATGAACGCAAACGGTACGGTGGTCGGAGATGATTTCACGCCACATGGCCAAGCCAACCTAAATAACGCAGATGAAGATCAGGGTTCAGGTGGCACTCTCTTGTTACCGAATTCGGAGCTTGGGCAGGTTGGCAAGTCTGGGATCATCTATGTGTTAAACCGCGAAAACCTGGGTGGCTATAATCCAAATAACACGAAAGACCCTCAGGAAGCCGCTTATGTAGGCGGAGTGTGGGGTGCGCCCGCCTACTGGAACGGAAATGTCTATGTTTGGGGCCAGAACGACCACCTGAAGGCCTTCGCTTTCGTGAATGGCCTCCTGTCTGCAAATCCGACTTCCACCTCAACGGAAATCGCCGGGCAATCCTTCGGCACCTACAGTCCTACACCAAGCGTTTCAGCCAGCGGAACCACGAATGGAATCGTATGGAGCCTAAAAACAGATAACGTCGGTTCGCAGGGGCGTGAGATTCTCTACGCGCACGATGCCAGCAATGTCGCCAGTCTCCTCTATTCCAGTGGAACCACCGGCAATGAACCTAACTTCGCTCGCGATAACCCCGGCAACTCGGTCAAATTCATTGTTCCCACTGTGGTCAATGGCAAAGTATATGTGGGTTCCGAATCGCAGTTGAGTGTATTCGGCCTCCTGAGTGGATCCACGCAGGCAGCGACACCAGTCATCAGCCCTGCCAGCCAGTCGTTCAATCCTTCGATCCTGGTGACGATCACAGATTCGACTTCGGGCGCGTCCATCTATTACACAACCGATGGATCAACCCCAACCACAGCATCGACGAAATATACGAGTCCTTTTACTCTCACGACCACCAGCACGGTGAACGCGATCGCCGCGGGGACGGGAATTCTGCAAAGCCCTGAAGCGAGTGCCACCTACACTCTTACGACCCAGGTGGCTACGCCGACCCTCAATCCGGCGCCCGGTAATTACGGAGCAGTTCAGTCCGTGACGATCAGCACCACAACTCCGAACGCAACCGTGTACTACACGACGGATGGCACAACGCCAACAACCTCGAGCACAAAGTACACCGGGCCGGTTTCCATCGGAGTCACAGAAACACTTTCTGCGATGGCCGTGGCTAGCGGCCTGAGCAATAGTCCGGTAGGCAGCGGCCTGTACACGATTGATCTGGGTGGAGTCAACTCCATCAATTTTGCGAACGGATTCGCGAGTGGGGGTATGAATCTCGTAGGTACCGCAAAGCTGAATGGGTCTTCGCTCGAATTGACAGACGGAGGTGGCAGCGAAGCGGCGGCGGCCTGGTATCAGGTGGAAGCGAACATTGACTCCTTCACGACAGATTTCACGTTCCAGATCACCTCAGGCACGAATCCCACAGCGGACGGCTTCGCATTTGTAATTCAAGGGAACAACTCAACGGCCCTGGGGCCATCGGGGGGAGGTCTGGGGTTTGGACCTGATACCCCAAGCGGCACGGGGGGAATCCCGAGTAGCATCGCGGTGAAATTTGACCTGTTTAGCAACGATGGGGAAGGAGCAGATTCGACGGGGCTGTATTTGAATGGTGCATCCCCGACGACGCCAGCGGTGGATATGACCGGCTCCGGAGTTGATCTGCATAGTGGAGACCCATTCCATGTGCATATGACGTATGACGGAACGACCCTAGTGATGACCATCACCGATACGACCACGAATGCTACGTTTACAACAAGCTGGCCAGTGGATATCCCGACAATCGTCGGCGACGATGTGGCTTACCTTGGATTTACGGCAGGCACAGGAGGATACACCGCTGTCCAGAATATCCAAACATGGACGTTTACGTCAGGGAGCGGCCAGACAATTCCCGCGCCGACCTTCAGCCCGGCGGCAGGGACCTATCTCGGGACACAGATGGTGACGATTAGCGACGCCGCGAGCGGTGCAACCATATACTACACGACAGACGGTAGTACACCGACGACATCGTCCGCGCAGTATGCCGGGACAATTGCGATTACGACCACGCAGACGATTAAGGCCATTGCAGCAGCTCCTGTCATATCAGTCAGCGTCGTCGGCGCGGCCATGTACACAATCGAGTCACAAGTGGCCACGCCTACGTTCTCTCCGGCGGTGGGTACCTACCCAAGTGTGCAGACGGTGACGATCTCTACCACATCACCCAATGCGACGATTTATTACACGACGAACGGGACAACGCCGACGACGGCATCGACACAATACGCGGGGCCGATCGCGGTAAGCGCCACGCAGACGATTCAGGCAGTCGCTGTAGCGAGTGGCTTCTTCGACAGCAACGTAGCAAATGCGACGTACACGATTAGTTCTGCGGCTGCCACTCCTATGTTCAGCCCGGCGCCCGGGATGTACACTTCAGCCCAAAGCGTGACGATCAGCGATGCAACCCCGGGCTCCGCCATTTACTACACCACCGACGGCACGGTCCCGACTACCTCATCTATCTTGTACGCGGATGCAATAACGGTCAAGGCTACGGAAACCATTACTGCTCTGGCCGCGGCCCCGGGCCATTCCAACAGCGCTGTGGCGACCGCTGTTTATACAATTGTTGCGCCTGACTTCTCTTTGAGTGCCGCTTCTGCGAACCTAACTGTTCAGCCCCGAGGACAGGGGACTGACGTTATTATCATTGCTCCACAGAATGGCTCCTTCGAAAGCGCAGTGCAACTTACGTGTAGCGTGAGCGGACCGGCGCCGATGCCGACGTGTGCTTTCTCCGCCGTTTCGGTGACACCTGGCGCCAATTCTGCGACTTCAACGCTGACGATCACAGTCCCAACGGCCACGACCATGCGGTTGCCGTTCAGCCCTGCGCGGTTTTCCAAATCCTTATATGCCGTGTGGATTCCGCTACTGTTTGGGATCACAGTGGTGGGAGGATTGAAGACAAAGGTACTGAACAATTGGGCGCTCGGCAGCTGCCTTACACTGCTAGTGCTTTCGCTAGTGGCTTGCGGCGGTGGCAACAGTAACCGCACTGTAAGTCATCAACCGACGAACTACATGGTCACCATCGTCGGCACTTCGGGTTCGATTCAGCACACAACCCATGTGACAGTCACAGCGCAGTAGGCAAAACTTCGCAACGGTTGCAGCTTTGCATTCTAGGCTTGTTAGTCCCACGTTAAAAAGTGTAAACAGTGGAAAGTTGATAGTGAATTCGTTTGATTCTTGAGAAGAGAGATTGCAAGGTTTTGGGGTGAGCATCGCTGAAATCTTGGCTTACGTTCTCATTTCCTCAAACGGGACAACCTGGACTGCCGCACCTGCGCATCGGCTGAGAGTTTGTTCATGTTCGCTCGCAACAGATATCTCCAAGAGCGCAGAGTTCCGAGCCTTGCCAGAGAACCGCAAACGTTCAAATCACCGACAAGGTTTACATCCTAGTACTTTTATTGTGATCTTCGAAGTATACATTGACGGTAACGGCGTTTATCAAGAGTTGTGCAGGGCCGTGTCAGCGGACTTGTGGGCTGTCAAGTCCTGGGGCTACTTTTCTATTTCTTCAACGGGATGAATCTCCCACCAGTGGGTACCGACTTTGGCGTCGTAGCGGGTGATGCCCTTCACTGTAATGGGCTTACCGACTTGTGGCACATCGCAGGGAATCTTGGGTATGCACTTGGCCACAATGCAACGCGCGCGATCCATGCCCTCTATTTTGGGGTTTTCACAAATGCGAATGTCCGTGTCGCCGTCGTTCCCTTTAGCCACCTGAGTGACGAACCCACCGACCGCCGCATGCGCGGACATTTTGTCGGACCAGCGATTAGGGTCCTCAGCAATCAACTCACCGATGGTCAGTTCAGCGTATGCACTTTTGGTGGATTGCTCCACCGGCGTAGAGGGTGCGGAGCTTGCGGATTTTGTGGACTTTGCGAAGGAGGTAGAACTCTTCTTGGGAACACTTTTGGGCTGTATATCCTGACCAGCACACAGCGCGGGAATAGCCAGCAAAGCGCACGGTAAGATCCAAGGGTATTTTATCATTCTGAACCTCGGCAAAAACTTGATGAGGAAATGCCTACCCCATCATAAATGTTGGGCGCGACAGGACAACGAATCATGGAAAGGATTGACCCTAAATAGTTATCTACTGATTTCCCCCGACTGGCATTCTCGTTGCCTGCAAGGGGTCACTGCAATCGCCAGGAATATTGGTGGTTGACGATCTCCGCCTCGAACTTCGCGTACAACGCCTGCAATTCGTTCCGTCGATATGCGGTATGTGGCGCCAACGGCAATGAGGCTATCGTGTTTTGTCCGTCATGGCTCCACAGCGAGGGTCCTCGTCGTAAACCATTCGCCAACGCTATCGACTGCAGCGCATTCTGTATTCGCGTCCGCATGCGTACCCACTGATGACGATGCCGTAACAAGGCCCGTAAATCTTGTAGCTCCTTCGAAGGCAGCCAGATCGCCGGAAAGCGGTTTTCTACCAGCACCTTCAGAATCAAATCCGCATCACGCCGATTATGTTTCTGCTTCCGTGGCTCGGCTGCCCGAATCTGTGCCGGATGGCCGACCAGGCATTCGATTCCCAGTTCTTCCATGAGGTTCACGAACCACTGCATTGATCCCGTGGCTTCGATCCCCACACGCACCGGGCGTGGAAGCTTGGAATAAAACTCCCGCACGTTGTTGCCTTCGTGTGTCAGAATTATTTCCATGAGCTCCCCCGTGTTGGTGTCCAGCATTGCCACTGCTTGCTGGCGAGCATGCAAATCACATCCTATAATTCTCATCTCGGCCTCCTTCGGTCCGAGCACTGTTAGGGCGAACACCGAACAGTTTACTCGGCCCGTTGTGAGGCCGACGTCGTTATGGCATCAATGTTAATTAGGAGTTGGAGAGTGCAAATCGCCTTCGTGTTTGGCTAAAGCGTATAGTCGCGGGTTCGTGACTTCTTGCTAGACAGGTGGGGAAAGTACAGCTTGTTTTTTGAAGGGAAACAGCCGAATATTTTGCTCGCTGGGGCGAATTAGAAATCCCGGTTAAGATTTTCATAAAGGAGACCCGATGAAGTCTGGACTTTTACTTGCAGCGACGACACTTCTGCTGATCGGCGCGACCACGAATGCCCAGGATGTGATTAAGGATACAGAGAAAGCGGCCAAGGATACCGCCTATGTCGCGGAAAAGGTCGCAAAGCAGACCGCGCAAGGGACCGAAAAGGCGGCTGACGCTACGGTTTCAGGAACGAAGAAGACGGCTGACGCGACCGCTTCCGGAACCAAGAAAGCCGTGAAAGCCACTGTCGACACAACCGGCAAGGCTGTAGATAAGACGGGGTCAGCCGCAAACGACGTTGGTCACGACACCACAAAAGCGGCGGACAAGGCCGGTAGCGAAACCGCGAATGTCGCAAAGAAAACTGCTCACGGGACGGAGAAAGCGGCTGACGCGACCGCCTCGGGGACCAAGAAAGCTGCCGATGCGACAGCTTCCGAAGCCAAGAAAATTGCTAAAGCCACCGCGGACACGACCGAGAAGGCCGCCAAGAAGACCGGCGAGGCAGTCGCGAAGGGCGCCAAGGACGTCGTAAAACTGTAGAGCAAGCGCGGCTTTGTTGCGGTTATCTTTGCCTTGATTCTGGGTCGTCTGAAAAGCAACTGAGGTTTCTTTCGGCAGTTGGGTTGGACCGGAAAGGTGGACTAACAAAGCAGGCCGGTCACCCCTGCAGCATTAGTAGGGATCCGCCAGAGAACTTGGAAGGAATTGTTTAGCGTCAAACCATGATAGTTAGTTTGATTTCCTGACAGAAATGTGTGGCCCGGTTGAGTGAAAGCGGCCGAGCCTACCGTTACTGTTTTTTTCGATTCCAACCGTTCCGTCGGTTATTCCAAAGATCAGGAAGTCGCCACTACTTGCGGAGATTCCGTTGATGGTGGGAACTAAAGAGATTAGTGAGGAATTCAGATAGAAGCCTAGATACTGCACCTGGCCCATTCCCGGTATGTTTCCACTTAATTCCAAACCTCCGCCTATGATATTGCCGGAGAGGGTGTAGCTGGATCCCTGATAGGTTCCAGTTGCGGTTACGTTATGCGAAGCATCCTCCGTGACTACGAGAGTTGGAGTCGCGCCCGAGCTAAACGTTGTGGCATAGGTTCCGCTGAAAGTGCCGGCATCCGCTCGTGATCCGCAACCTCCCGTGCTGGTATAGGTTCCTGTCATCGCGTTGTTAGTGGAATTAATTGCAGCAGTTCCTGTCACTCCATAGGAGCCCGCAGAACTTGTCTCTGTCAGAGTCGCGTAACCGGAACAGTCCAGCCTAGTACTCTAAGTTTCCGATTACCGCGTTTTATCAGAGCTGACTCTCGCTCGATGCTGATAGTAATCCATTAGCGGCCCAACTGTATTAGCATGCACTCGGACATGCTGTTCTCAGTGGTTCTTTGGGGCAGGAGGACAAGGGTAAGGAGAAAGATTATGAGATACAAGATGACGGGAGCGGCAGGATTGGCTGGGGCGTTTGTTGCGGGCATGGTGGTGGCGACGGCGTCGGGTGGGGGAATGGCTGCAGCGGGGGCGAAGACGCTGGGGGCGGCGGTGCAAGGGCAGGAAGTTACCCTGCAGAAGGTCCTCAGCCCGACGGTGACGGACGAGGACATTGCTTTGCTGCGGAAAGATGTACGGGCAATGAAAATGCAGGTGATTGGACAGAATATGTCGCTGTCGGATACGGAGGCGCAGAAGTTCTGGCCCATCTATAAACACTACGCGGACGACTTGCATGAAGTGAACAACTCGAAGTATGCATTGTTGAAGCAGTACGCGGAGACGTGGGCAATGATGACGGACCAGGATGCGCTGATTTATGTGCGGCGCTGGATGGAGGTGGACGCTGAGGCGCAGGCGTTGCGGCTGAAGTATGTGCCGGCGGTGACCCAGGCGTTGCCGGGGAAGAAGGCGGCGACGTTTTTTCAATTGGATCGGCGGCTGTCCATGATAGTCGATTTGCAATTGTTTTCGCAGATTCCGTTGGCGCATGTGAAGGAGTAGGGGGAAGAGATAATCAGAAATCAGTAATCAGATACCAGGAAGCGAAGTGAAGAGCTTACCGGCGATTCCGGGCGACGTGCCACTCGGAAATAATCCAAGTGTCTGGTTGGTCGCAAAATCGGAGAAGTAGTACTTCATATTGACGGGAACGGCGTTAATAGAGACCTAGCGTTACACATGTGGAGTCGAGATGTGGCGCGGTGGTGTAGGTGCGGCCTATCTGTTGCCGGCCCTTTCGTTGGCCGGTGCCTCACTAGCCTCACCATGCTTCCGTTTCCACATCCCGCTCATCGAACCGGATGTGCGGATTTCCCGCTTCCGACTCTCGGAGAAAGGGTCACGATGTCGCCCACGGGAGATTGCGTGTCCGCTTGCTAAGGCAGACGAGGCCCAGCACGTCGCGCAGGGATGCCTCCGAAAACCGTTGGGTCCCTGACACCACTTTGTGCTTGGCACACAACCACTGACGCAGCCTCTTGCAGGCGTGGCTTTCCACTGCCCGATAGGCTTTGCTGACTGGCCCTAGACCGAAGTAGTTGGCCCATCCAATCATCGTGCGGTTGAGCTTCGCTACCACCATCTCCTGAGCCAGCTGAGTTTGATTTCGCCCGGTCATTTCGCTAATCGCCTCGCAGATGCGGATCACCCGCTTCTTCGAGGGAACCGTACCAATGTACGCGCGTCCTGTCTTCGGCGAATAGCACCGACCAAACGTATACCCCAGAAAGTCGAACTTCTCTTCCGGCAGTTTGCAAACCCGCGTCTTCGTTTCATTCACCGTCAACTTCAGCTTCGTCATGATGTCTCGCATCCTAGGAGTGTGTCCGAGAATTCATCTTTTTTCTGCTGAATTCACTTGAGAAATTGCGCAGTGGTGTGCGAATTATTTGGAGTCATGGCGAAAACCTATCGATCCTACCTTCCAGAACAAAGTTTACTGTTACCTCCGAGCCTTCGCGAATGGTTGCCGGATGGCCACCTGGCTTATTTCGTATCCGACGTGGTGGACGAGCTGGATCTATCGGCGATCGAGTCCGTGTATGAAGAGGATGACCGGGGGCAACCGCCGTATCATCCGCGCATGATGACCAAGATCCTGCTCTACGGGTACTGTGTGGGGGTCTTTTCGTCGCGCAAGATCCAGAAGCGTTTGGTGGAAGACGTCGCCTTTCGGGTGCTAGCGGCCGGTAATCAACCCGATTTCCGGACCATCTCAGATTTTCGGAAGCTGCACCTAAAAGCGCTGGAAGAGATGTTCCAGCAGATGTTACGACTGACACTGGAGACGGGAGCGATGAAGCTGGGGCACGTGGCCATGGATGGGAGTAAGTTCAAGGCCAACGCGAGCAAGCACAAAGCCATGAGTTACGGACGGATGGACGAGACGAAGAAGCGGCTGCGGGAGGAAGTTCGCAAGTTGTTGAGCCAAGCAGAAGCCGCGGATAGAGAAGAGGATAAGCGATACGGTCGGGATCGCCGGGGAGACGAGTTGCCGGAAGAGTTGCAGCGACGGGAAACGCGGATCGCTCGGATCCGAGAAGCCAAAGAAGCTCTGGAAGAGCGCGCGCGCGAACAAGCCAGGAAAGAGGGGAAGGATCCAGAAGAAGCGAAACCCACAGCAAAAACGCAATACAACTTTACGGATCCGGAATCGCGCATCCTAAAAGGGGCGGATGGATTTGTGCAGGGTTACAACACGCAGATCGCCGTGGAACCGGCCTTTCAGTTGATCGTCGGGCAGCGGGTCACGCAAGCCGCGAATGATAAACAGCAGCTGGTGCCGTTGGTGGAGACGATCGAACAACAGTCGGGACAAAAGCCGCAAGGAGTCGTGGTCGACAGTGGGTATTGCTCGGAGGAGAACCTGAAGTACCTGGATAAGCGAAGGATCGAAGGGTTCGTAGCGACAGAAAAGCAGAAACATGCTCAGCGGAATGAATCATGCAAACCAGGGCCGTTGCCGATCGGGGCAAGCCGTGTCGAGAGGATGGAACGGAAATTACAGACCAAGGTTGGGGCAGCGGTGTATGCGACGCGAAAATGCATTGTGGAGCCAGCATTCGGACAGATCAAACAGGCACGCGGCTTCCGACAGTTTCTCTTACGCGGGCTGGAGAAAGTACGGGGCGAGTGGGCACTGATTTGCATGACTCACAACATTTTGAAGTTTCACAAGATCATCTGCAGTGGATAGCACAGAACTTTCCGAGGTCAGCAGCAGAAAGCGGTTCCCGGGAGAGATTTGGGAAGACAAGTAATTCACGAAACCTGATCCATCGGATTCCAATAGCCACACGAATCAAAAAAGTCCAGCCCGACGCTATAAAATGCTAAATCTCGGACACGCTCCTAGCCAGCGCTTCTTCCGCTTGGCCACGGCAGCAGATCACCAGGTCGTCAGCGTAATTAACGATGTGTGCAGCAAGACGCTTCTCGTGTCCGAGCTTCTTCCATCCCAGCACGAAACGACGCATGTACAAGTTGCTGAGCAACGGGCTGATCGGAGCCCCTTGAGGCGTTCCCTTTCCTTCATCCCGATTGCGCGTACTCCGATGCTTATTCCCTTTCTCGTCGGTCTCTTCAACTGGAGCTTCCAGCCACATCTTGATCAAATGCAGCATCGCTCCGTCGACGATCCGTCGAGCCACCGACTTTAGAAGGTCGGAATGTGGAATAGAATGGTGGGTAGGGACAGGTCTTGCGGCTCAGCCGCTTGTGCCCGTCCCCCCTCTCAGAACCCGCCGAGCGGATTTCCCGCAACGGGCTCCCCAGGTTGCACTCGTTGGATGGCAGTCAGACCGTCGCATGAAGTATCGAGACCGCATAAGGTAGTTCGAACCAGGATTGGTTCGTCAGATAGGACCAGTGCAGGCGGTGCCGCTGACTCCGTCGTCTCAATGTACGCATCCATTGTCGCGCTACCTCGTACCGGATTGCGTCGAGCTTCGGCTTGCAGTGGTGTAGCCCGAAATACTGGTAGAAGCCGCGCAGCATCAGCGTTAGTTGCTTTTGCTGATCCCGCCGCTTCCAATGCCTATGCTGCTTGAGCCATTCCTTGGACTTGGCCAAGAACTTTCGGCGGCTTTTGTCGCATGGGACCCGCACCAAGGCAAACTTGCCGCCTCGATCGGTGCCGCAGACATGCTTGAAACCTAGGAAGTCAAACGTTTCCGGTTTCTCTCCGGTCTTCTCTAGGTCCGCCCGGACAAAGCGTCCGAAGCGCATCACCCGCGTCTTTTCCTCCGCCAACTCTAATCCGAATTTCCCGAATCGATCCGTTAGGTTCTTGTGGAACTCTTCCGCATCGCGCCGGTATTGGAAGTTCACCACGAAATCGTCAGCAAACCTCGTCAGGTACGCCTCTCCCTGGCATCTCGGTCTGATCTTCTTCTCAAACCAAAGATCAAGAACGTAATGCAGGTAGATGTTGGACAAGATCGGGCTGATCGGCCCGCCTTGCGGCGATCCTTCTTCCGTTCGCGTAACGACTCCTCCCACCATGAAACCTGCGTTCAACCATTTGCCGATCAGGCGTAGGATGAACGGATCTGCAATCCGCTGAGCAATCATCTTCTGCAGCCATTCATGCTGGATGTGGTTAAAGTAGCCGCGAATGTCGGCCTCGAATAAGTGTCCAACCTTCTTCGTGACGATGATCCTGCGTAGCTCCCGTAGGGCACTATGTGGATTACGTCCCGGCCGAAATCCATACGAGCATTCCAGGAAATCCGCCTCGAACACCGCTTCCAAGATCCGCGCCACTGCTCTTTGTAGCAGGCGATCTTCGACCGTTGGAATTCCGAGCGGCCTCGTTCCTGCCTTGCCAGGTCCCTTCGGTATCTCCACTCGGCGAACCGGTGGAGCCCGATAGGTCCCTTGCTTCAAGCGTTCGCATAACTCTTGAACTCGTGTGTCCAAGTCCTGTTCAAACTCCTTCGTCGTCTCACCATCAACACCGCTCGCACCCCGCCGATTCATCTGCTTCCAGGTTTCCGTGAGGAACTCCGGAGTGAGCAGATGCGCTAGCGACGTGAAGCGTAGCTTCGGATTTGACTTCGCCTTCTTCACGATCTGGTCCAGTTGTGTGTACATTCTTCTCCTACCTCTGATTGTGCAGGGAATGTTTCCCTGGACCAGCTACTCAACCTGCCCCGCCGCTTTCCCCTGTACGCGGCTTTCCCGCGCTCCGAGTACTATCAGCGAGTCCGACTTCCACCGTCGCTTCTGTCTCCCTCAGGATGGTCCGTTCGGTTGACATACTCGGTCCGCTACCTCCAGACCGAGACGGCGGTGGATCTCCCAGGTGCCATGACGCTTCCTTTTCTGTCCATGCCGTGCTCTCAGACCCCGCCGGAGTCTCCAGCGACCATCGCCTTTGCGGTCGCCTACTATTGCCTTCCAGATATTCGACCCTGTCGGCCTCCGGATCTGTCTCACGAGGCTCAATCGCTTCACTTGCGTTACGGCCTGGACATCGCTCGGTCTACGCTTAACTCATGTCGTCTCCTTCATGAGCCCAAGACTCGATTCCCGGTGGGGCGGCTCCTCCCTTTCCGGGGCGGGGGTTTCACCCGCTGGAAGCGCCGGGCTTAACCTGGCGCACCGAAGTAGCCGCTTAAATCTGCGTCTACAATTTGTCCATGGCCGGTGTTGAGCAGCTTGTGGACATGCTTCACGGCATCCAACGCACTGCGGTCTGCCCGATAGGCGTACTGTTCCTGCGGCAGGTCGGCCTCGAATATTGGTTCGAGAACCAGAACTGCCGCACTTTGCGCCACCCTGTCACGGATAGCGGGCACCCCTAACGGCCTCTGTTTCCCGTCTGGCTTGGGTATCCAAACCCGCCGTACGGGCTGCGGTCGATACGTTCTACTTTTCAGCTCTTGCATTAGTTCGTCCAACCACTTCTTCACCCCGTACTCTTCGATGTCCTCAAATGTTTGGCCGTCTACACCTGCTGCTCCGCGATTCGCTTTGCAACATTCGTAGGCGAATGCCATCACGTCTTCTCGGTACACCTTGTCGTACAGAGCATAGAAGCGAAAGTTGGGCGATCCCTTCGCTTTGTCGTGCAACGCCGTCTGCAACTTCTGAACACTTAGTGGAGTTGTTAGGCTCATCGCCAATCCCTCGGTCCTTTGTTGCTTCTTGCGTTTCCTTTCAACTAAGGCCCCTTCCCTCCACCGGAGTTACCCGGCTTCATCGGTATAACGAGCCTCTCCGCCATCCCAAACGGCCCGGCCTGTCTCTCGCGAGTTGCCAGTTGATCCACACTGCGATCACCGCTGGGACTTCCCGTGTTGCGCTTGGTCCCCATTGCCTGCATGCCGTCGCCAATACCCCGGCAGGTCAAATGGAATTTATTCGCTCGTACGATTCCATCCGCTTCGGCCTTCCCACGACTCGGGGCGGGTCGGCTCCTGCATTGTCGGTTTCGGGACCTGCTCGACGTTCACTCACGTTACGGCCTGCATGCTCGCCAGGTCGCCTTGGCGACCCTCTGCACCAGAGGCTTCGGCAATCTCGTTGCCTCCACTGCCGCTCTGATTGCTACCGGGTGGAGCGAACCAGTTCCCGGGCGGGTATACCCCCGCTGTGGACCACCGCCTTTTCACGGCGCACCCGAGTGACTGATTAGACCGGCTCTCCCCGTCCAAACTGGACTGCTAGACATCCGCGGTTTACCATCCCCGTGATGAGGCGAGAGAGGAGGCGACCATGAGTTCCATCGGCATCAGTGCGATCGTGTTTGCATGCGTGTTCGGGGGCTCGATGTTTGGCATTTTCCTCCGCGCCGTTTTGCCCGAGCATCATCGGAACCCGGAATCGAAGGATGTGGTAAAGCTGGGGATGGGACTTGTAGCCACGATGTGCGCGTTGGTACTCGGTCTGCTGGTCTCATCCGCAAAGAGTTACTACGACACGCAAAGTAGCGAATTGACGGAGATGTCCTCCAAGATAGTGATGCTGGATCGCTTGCTGGCTCACTACGGGCCGGAGACGAAGGAAATTCGGGGGATTGTGCACACCTCGGCTAGTGACTTCCTCGATCGCACGTGGTCGAGACAAAGTGCAAGCTCTCCGCAATCGGAAGCGCCAACTAGCGGGCCGGAAGTTTTTCTCGACAAAGTTCAAGAACTCTCACCGAAGGACGACAAACAACGCGCTCTGCAGGGCCAGGCGGTGAGTCTGACGATGGATTTGGGACGAATGCGCTGGTTGCAGTATATGCAGGGAGCCAATTCGATTTCCATGCCGTTACTGGTCATACTGGTCTTCTGGCTGACCACGATTTTCATGAGCTTCGGCCTGTATGCCCCTGCCAATGGAACCGTGCTAACCAGTTTATTCGTCGCCGCTCTGTCGGTTTCCGGCGCGATCCTGCTGATCCTGGAGATGTACGCGCCTTACAAGGGGCTGATTCAGGTTTCCAGCGCTCCGCTTAGAAACGCACTCATGCAGATGGGTAGGTAGAGTAGGTGTTGATCGCTTCCTTGTTTGCTCGGAATCGCAGGCCAGTGGTCCCGAATTTCGCCCTTGTGGCGGGATAACTCCTGTGTCGCAAGATCGGAGAAGTACTTCACATTGACGGGACCTAAGCACAATTAAACCGAATATCAGCGAACGCATGGAGTACAATCGCGTTCCAACATCTCCGGAGGCACACCCATGTAAACCCGGTTGTGTGCCTTTCTCTGGACGGGTTTGCCTATTCTATTGGTCGCGGGGATTTCCTCTGCGCAAGATCTCCAAACAAAGGTCACCTACGTTTGCAATGGCGAGCGCATCGTCATCGACAGCCGCAACATCCGCGACCTCTCGGATTCCTCCAAGTGCATGGTCGGGCATCCCGACACCATTCTTTCGAACGGCCTAATGAAGTACACCTATGAAACACGCGGCCACCTCAAAAAGCTTCTTCCCACCTGCAAGCAACCTTCCCCCGAAGGAATCGAGCGGGCTCAGGCCTTGCAGAAGAAAATTGACGATCAACAAGCGGCGTTCCAAAGAAACTCCGAGCAGCAGATGAACGCGACACCTCCGGGGACGCAAACCCAAACCGTTGGCGCGCTGCAACCTTCGTCGGATCCGGAAACCCGCAGGATGAATCGCTGCATCACCGCGGGACGGCCGCCCTCCACATGCCTCGGAAATACTATGGTAGAACGCTTCTTCGGCAAGGCCAATTCCATTCTCAGCTCCATGGCTCCGGATGTCGTCGGCAAGGACACGACGGGTCCGCAAATGGCCGGTGCCTTCGAAGGCAAAGGTGACTGGCGTCTTGAATTCGTGGAAGCTTCTGTTCTCATGACCTGTGCGGGCTTGCACCCTGAGCAGCACACTTACAGCATCGCCCTCACAAACAACCGCGCCGTCATCACTGTCCAATCCACGCCCAAGCCGGTCGTCCTCACGATCAGCCCCGAAGGACTTCTCACCGCGCCGGGTCCGATCGTCGTCGATGGTTCACTTTCCGCCGGCTCGCGCCACGAAACAAATTACGATGGAACCACCACCACAAAGTACCTCTACCCCTCCGTGACCCGCACCTGCGCTCAGCCCAACCTCACTTCCAAAGGCGTCGCCCCAACGACGGTCAGCCAGGCGCAAAGCGTGCTCACCGGCATGCTTTCCGACGGAGAGAAAGGTCCGCCAGCACCCTCCGGTCTGCGCATGAATGGAACCTATTCGGTCTCCTCAGGATTCAGTGTCGAGTTTTATCCGGATTCAGCAATCTTCAAATGGGGCCCGGATGTTGCCCGAACCTATCCGTATGTCGTCCAAGCGGACGGCGCGCAAGTCGCCGTGAAAGTCGCGGCGCCCAATCATCCGCCCACTCTGGTGCTTAAACCGAACAACACCTTGGACCCGGGTTCGGGGCCTTACGTCGCTGACCATTCTCAGCGGATTGCCCGCGCCGCAGGGAACTCCCAACGCGCTCGCCTCGCATCCGTACCTCCTGCTGCGCGAAGACGTGGCCACCATCATCCGTAAATCCGGCGCTACGATTCCGCCTGGCACGTTTCCTGAGAATGCTTTGGGAGCCGCCTGTACGAAACACACGCCCGATTGCCAGACAATGCTCAACGCAATCAAGGAGCAGAAAGCTGCCCTAGCCTTTTCCGACGGCAACGGCAAAGCGACGTTTCCCGGTTTGCCTTCGGGTTCGTATTTTTTGCTGATCTCCACTCGCTACAACAACCAAGGCTATCGCTGGGGCTTTAAAGTGGATCTCAAATCAGGGCCGAACTCCATCACCCTGGACCAGAGCAACGGCGTCCCGGCGAACTGATCACCCTCTGATCGGGAGAAGTAGTACTTCACATCGACGGGAACGTTTATCGAACTCCAGTCGCGAAATCGGGACTTAGTCGGCCCTCAATCTTTTCCTGCTGATGCGCATGTGAAGTTCTGAAAGTTCCGACCAATGAGCCTTTGATGTTCATGGTGCTCGACGTGAAAACCTATACCGGCTACTGATATTCAACCAAGGCGGAGATCAGCTCATTGGGGTGACCGCTAATTCCACGCCGTGATATGGAGGCCGACGGATTCCGCCGAGACGTACACGCGAACGTCATGTTTGCCCCCAGGCTCGACCGCATGCCAGGCCGTCATATCCGCGCCAGTGAAATCGTCCATTTCTGTTTCCTGTTGAGTAGCCCAATTCGAGGGAATTAAAACCTGGAGGCGGGAGACCAGATCGCGGAATCTTTTCTCGGCGGCAGAGCCGGAAGTTTCTCGCCAATAGCACACGAACTGCGTTCCAATCTGGTTGGGACGAGGCTCAGCGGCCTCGTTGACAATGCACTCCTTGGCCCCTCCGAGCCTTAGGGTTGTGTCTGCCGTCCCGGCATCCGATTTGACAGTGCGAATGTCTTCAAAAGAATTCACGCGGGCCTCGAGCGCCTTCTTGAGGCTCTGGCAGAATTCATCGCAACCCACAACGCTTGGTGGAACAGTCCTCGAAGCAGGGTCTTGAGCATGCTTCAACAGATAGGGCGATGATAGCGAGTTCATCCACAAATATACCTTCGCCGTTCCGTTGCCTTGCATCTCGACCTGAAGGTGGAGCGGACATTGCCCGACGTATGGTCCTTCAGTGGGCGTAATCTCACAATCTAGTGGGCCCGCATCCACATAGTGGTCTTCCCCCGGGGAATTGATCTGGAAGTGCCACGCGGGCTTGAAGCTCTGTAATGTTTGCAGTGTTCTGGCAAACCATTTTTGGGAGGCTGCAGATGGAACTTGAGCGTAGCAGATATACATCGGCACATTGTTAGCCCAAGTCGACGGTTGACATGGGACTTGCGTTCCCTCGATCGAGACGTCTGGACCCACCTCCTTATTCAATCGATATACTCTAAAGTCAGTTACCGCCGCATCGAGTATGGTTTGCAGATTCTTGCAGAGTGGATCACTGCACTGTGCCAGGCTAGGAATCGGGAGAAGGCCAAAGCATAAGACAAAAATTACTTGGACTATTTTTCTGTTCATGGCACGCGTTTGTTGAATAGCCAAGAAAAATCAAGCGATATTGGGGGCAGAGGAGGGATTGCCACAACGGTGGAAGTGTGCTCTCCTGCCGCCAATGCTGTCAATCCGTTTTCTTCACTTTCCCCCGCGAAATGCTGAGGCGCCCATCCCGATTACTGCGTTAATTAGGACTTAGCACATTTATCGCGAAGAACAGTAGAGGCGCTGGTCGATACGTCTTGGAGATTGGTTTCCAGGCGTTCTTTCAGATTCTGCCAACTCCTATAACCGTATTCCCGTGCGACTATGTATTGGGCATCGGCAAGCCTTGCTGGGAACCTACCGGCTTCGCAGTCCAGCGAATAATGACGGCGGACTGCGGCGACGTCCCATCGTCGCAACTCGTGTAGCAGCTCTCTGGCTTCCTTCTTAATATCTTCAAAATTTCGTTCGGAAGATAAACTGCGAAACATCCTGGCACCCCATTCGTCGCCCCCGTTCCACCTTGGACCAGAGGGTGGGATCAGCTGATTGACTGGGAGGCCAATGATGAAATTCCGTGGGAACGGATGCTACTGGTCACAAGGTCAGTTTCGGGACAAGAGGTCGCCACGCCGACTTGTCCGATAGAGTGCTAGCGTCTCCAGGAGTTGAGCCGTTTGGATGATTCAATTCCTATTCTTCCTCTGACTCTTCTAATCCCCGACAGTCCCGGCTTACGGGAACTTCTAAACTTCCTTGCACACTCTTGGAGAGTGTTTGCACGATAGCGGCCCAAGAATGCTCGGTGGGGGCTCGCGGCTTCCGCTGTTCTAGCGGGAAATGCCGTCATGCGTTGGACTTAGCTCCGGGCACACGGCAGTCGAACTTTGTTCCCTGCTTGGCATCAAATATACTCGCGCACAGTCAAAACCCCAGTGTTTACACAGCCTCCTGAATGAGCATGCCTCAGTGGTGCATAATACCCATAAAATCTACTTTTTCGATCATTGACTTAGACTGGCGCTGCAAGCTGTACAATTCAGAACAGACAAGTCGGCCCGCATCGTATATCCATCTGAGCTGGCCCCGCGATAGGGCCTCTGGCCAATGGCCTTTACAAATCTCAAGAACTAAGGACGGATATGAAGAAAACATTTTTGTGGTGTTTAGGCGGTGTGCTTTTACTGGGGAGCGCAGCCTGGTTGCAAGCCCAACAGACCGGCGATACGGAGAAGGCTGTCGCTGGGCTGGAAGAACAGTGGCTTCAGACGCTAAACACAAATAGTCCTGATTCGCTCGCACCCCTGCTCGCCGAGAAATTTGTCAGCACTTCAATGGACGGAACGGTCACTGGCAAAGCTGAGGCGCTGGCGGAGGTAAAAACTTTCGTGAAGAACAGTGCCACAAACTCCGAAATGAAAGTCATCGTCTACGGTGACACGGCAATAGCGAGGGGAATCTTGAAGGCGAAGATGAAGGACTCCTCAGGCAAAACAATCGACCTGAATATCCAGTGGACCGATACGTGGGTAAAGATGCCGAGTGGAAAGTGGCAGTGCGTTGCGAGTCATGGCTCGCCCATAAAGATGTAAGCAACCGCGCGACGCAGATTCGAAGCAGTCGCCTTCACCTATGGTGGCTATTTCGTTTGGGACCATGTTCTTTGCCAAAATCAATACGCACTTGTTCTCATCGCAGCGAAAGCGGAATACGCGAAGCTGCAATAGTTCGTTGTGAAATTGTGCGTACAAAGATTGTCAGCACCTGGTTAGTTCTATAAAAGCAGAAGTCAAGAAAAAAAGCTCTCCCGCGGCCGGAATTTTTCTTGCTTCGCAGCCCATGTGAATGAACGAGATCCGTTGTGATCTGCCGCACCAGGTGCTCGGTTGCTGGGATGTTGTGGCCCAGCGTTTTGGGTTTTCTCTACCAGCGGTTTTCATTGCTTGATCGCAACGAAGCCTGTCAGTTCCGAAACCAGCAAACCAGAACGGCGGTCAAATGGCGACCATAGTTCTATCTGGGACTCGTGGCCCATGGCTTTTTCTGGTTATCCGAGAGGGGCTAGAGTCGCGTGTGAGACTAGGTGCCCGAGGCACACAGCGCCTAACTAACCAGCTGAGACTCGCTCTCGAACCAGAGTGTCTCGAGAACCCGACGGCACCGCCAGAGAAGATGCCCAGGATGGAGCGGACTCGATCAGAGACACTCAAGCTGTTTGTGGTTTCAGATGTTGGGCGTCGAAGCACACCCCTTTCTTCCATACGATCAGAACGATCGTGGCAATTTTTCGTGCCAAGGTCAGTCGGGCCATTTCTGGCCTGATGCCTTTGGCCAACAAAGCCGCGTAGAACTCCTGGAACGGACCGGGTTTGCTGGAGGCGATGACCGCCGCCCCCTTGAACAGATTCTTCAGATCGTGATTGCAATTTTGGTTGAGTCCGCGAACTGAGTTTTTCTTGGATCGCTGTAGCTGCCCATTGATGGAACGATGATCAGCACTGCTACAGGTCTCGATGGCCAGACCACTGTATTTCCACAGCGGCCGCTTGGCCCGGAAGCGGTGCGGAGTCTGCAAAATGCCCAGCAACACCGCTGCCCGAATCGGGCCGATCGCGCGGATCTGGCAGAGCCGTTTCCAGGCCTTTTGCTTTTTACTCTCCACCAGCAACTCGCGCCGCACTCCCTGGCGCAACACTCTCAGCGCATCCAGTTGCTGGTAGTAAAACTCCGCCCGCCGGCGCACTCCAGGTTCCTTGATCTTCTCTAGCCACTCGGCGCGATGGCAAGCGGCATAGACTTCCTTGCCGTTACAAGGAATGGCCCAGCTTCGATAAATCGCTTTTACTCGCGTTTTGACCCGTGCGAGGTCTTTCGTGACCGTCAGATAACTGCGCACCAACTCCTTCAGCGTTCGTAAGCCATGTTCACCGTGATAGACGGGATGGAGATGATCGATGCGCAGTAGCTCCGCCAATCGGCGGGCGTCGATCTTGTCATTCTGACTGTCCTCTCTCATGGAGGCGTTCTTCCGTGGATCGCAGACAATCAATTCCGTCACGTCCGGTTTCAGAAGGTCGTACAGCCAGGCGGCCGAGGTTCCTTCTTCAAACGAGACGTGCAAGTCTCCGCGCAGCCCGTCGATACACTGCAGAATCATGCTCGCTTTCGTTTCGATGACACATTCCATCACAATCTTCCCGACCGCATTCATCACCGCGATTGAGATGCTTTCCTTGTGCACGTCCATCCCGATATATTTAGTGCTAGTCATAAAGGGTGTCCTTTCTGGAAGGGTTGAGCTGAACACTCAAAACCCTACTCCAAAAGGGGCGCCCTTTTATATTGTGTCGCTAGGCTTGATCGGAAATGCCTTGGGCAAAATGGTTCTGTCAATCGAGGACATCGAGCCGAGGCATTGGCTCGCCAATCAGGATTGGCTATTCGGCAGCATAAAATATTTCCAGAGGAGCAACATACTTTCCGCTGGTCTCTCTAACATACTCAAGTCTAACGCCGCCGAAAGCATTGCTTCGAAGCAGACTGATGTTTCTTTTCATTGCCGTCATCGTGTGTCTCTATTTGGGAAGCTGGCTCACTTCAACGATCTTTGTTCCTGTGGGCAGTCCGCTCACACTTGACACTCGATACTAGATGTAACTTGTTTCCCGGATAAAATTACGAACACGAGACATACTCTTTACGTCTGATTCAGTTACTTCGCAGCGAACCCCGCGTCTTATCACCTGTACACGTTTTGAGGATGATTGTGCTAAGTGCCGCCCTTGCGGAACGAAAAGCTCGAAGCGGTAATTATTCACAACGGCGCTCTAAACGTTCAAAGGAGAAAAGATGAGAAGGCAGTGCTTGCGTATTCTGATTGCCCTAATCGGGGTCGCCGGTTTCGGTATTGCCGTCAACGCCCAGGTTTTGGACCAAATCGAGGTCAACATACCCTACGAGTTTGTAGTTGCCGGCAAAACACTTCCGGCAGGCACATATAGAGTGAAGCGTGTGGGCGTTACAGACCCAAGAGTCCTAATTCTCAGCAGCCTTGAAACTCGCGCGACAGCGATCATCCATTCGACTTGGGTCGAAAACAGTCACCCCGACAAAAACAAAGTCAGCTTCGTGCAAGTTGGGGATGAACACTTCCTCAGCAAGATTGAGACGCCGAGCCATTTGTTTACCATTTCAGTGTCCCGTTCGGAAATCCTGGAAGCTGCGGCGAAATCACAAGGTTTTTCTGCCTCGGGAAGTGCGGATGGAAACAACTAGATCGTCACTTCAGGCGGGGGGGCGGCCTGCGGGTCGCCTCTTTGCATCTAGGGACAGGAGGAAAAATGATCGCCTACTGTGCGAGCCGCTGCGCTTACTGTCAATTTCCAATCGTGTCGGGGCAAAGATGGGTACGGGAGAAGATTTACGACCCCGCGGTCGATGGTCGTGATGCCAGCTACCTCCGCTACCACTCTGAACCCTTCGCCGGAGAGAAAGAAAGTTGTTGGGAGAAGCACCGAATGCTGCAGGAAATTGCCCGGACCACCTACGCCGCTTAGAAGGAACGTAACCGTTGAAGCATAAGCAATCATTCTTGACAGCACCCGCGATACATGACCACTAGCGAGTCATTCAGCTACGTATACGAACAAGAACTGTTTTTCCGCCAGGTCAAAAGAGTGTTTTTGGATAATCAAACGGACTAATTTCTTCACCTTGTAGGGGCTGGTTTTGTTTTTGCAGGTTAAGATCTCGGCCTTACCCGGTCCTTTGGGATAGACCCGTCAGACAACAGAGTCATCTCCGTAAATCCAAAAGGATTGATATCCCTCGTGGGATGGTGGCTCGATTGGTTCCAAATCAAGTCGATGCTGCCAAAGTTCTGCAGCGGGACACCCATATAAGAGCAAGAGAATGAAATTGCGCGTCATTGGAATCGATTCGTAGGATCGTACCTCCACTGATTTCGGTTACCCAACCGCTGCGCCTTCCGAGGACTGCACCGAACTGTCCTTGGGAAGTGCCGCCAACTCGTGTGTCGCAAAATCGGAGTAGTAGTACTTCACATTGACGGGAACGGCGTTAGAACGTTAATCAGGGACTAGTTTGGGGCATACTGCCGGGCGAACAATTTCAGACCATTCCCATTTTGTATCAATGCGGCTTGAATGTCTTCCCGGTCTCAAGCAGCGTCTTCAGGCGGGAAAGAATACGTGGCCATCCATCGGCGCAGGCAGCGTAAGTGGGGTCGTCTTCGGCCCACTCGTCATGCGTCACTGTTACTTTGGTGGCTTCGGTCTCGGGCACCAGTTCGATAGTTGCGCGTGACGCCTTATCATTTTGGCCCATTGCGAAGGTGTACTGAAAGACTTTTGGCGGCTCAAACCGCAGGACCTTCCCTCGAACGTAGGTCATGGGCTTGCCATCGGGTCCCGCGCCCACCCACGCGAGCAAGCCACCAGACTTAAAGTCCGCTTCAAGCTCAGCGCCCGAGAAGATGAGGTGGTTCGACTCCCGCGACACAAAACCTTCCCACACCTTCTCCGGAGTGGCGGCAATGTAGAAGATATATTTCAGTGGTGCTTGATGGGCCATGATTACTCCTGACTCTTTTGCGCCATCTTATATCCACAGGCAAAAACCAAACAAGGCAGTAGAATCAGGCGCTCGGCAGTCCGAATCGAGGTGTTTGCAGCTAGTTCCGGTGTGGTCGACAACTCAGAAACTATCATTGCGGCAGTTCTTCGCCGGCCTGCTCGCGAACCATGTACTCGGCGTACCAGTCCGGCCAATTCCGGTCGGCTTGCCCAATCCGCGCCTCGTGCTGCCCGTGCGCGGCCGCCGCACGCCGAAGCGCGTTCGCCAGCTCGTTCGCGGATGCGAAGGTCGTCGTCGCTGCGTCGATGCGACCGGGCAGCCGCGTCGTGACCTCCTGGAACAACCAGCCGTTGCCGTCCGGATCACTGAACGAGGAGAACGAGCGGTAGCTGCCATGCTCGGGATCCCGACCGCTGACCCGTCGCCGCCCAAACAGGTAGGGCTCGTCCGTGCCGGCATACACGCCGCCAGTGCCGTGGAACACCTCACTGATCTTGACGCCGCGACGGAGCAGTTCGTCGCGGGCCGCCTCGATGTCGGAGACGATCAGGTACAAGCCCTGCGCGGAGCCAGGTGCCGCTGCTGTGACGTTCTCGCCGAAGATCACCGAGCACCCGGAGCCAGGAGGCGTGAACTGGATCACTCGGAAGTCTTCACCGCTGGCGAAGTCGGCGTCGAGCCGCCACCCGAGCCTCCCGTAGAACTCCTTTGCCCGGTCGACATCCGAGACGGGGACGACGATCACCTCGAGCTTCGTGGCGACTCTTGCGACGCTCGCGTCCTTGGTCGCGTCCTTACTACGGACGTCGGGATGAGCTGTCGAGGATTTTCTTGCTGATTTGGGTTGAGTCATTTGGGAACTCCTTTCTGTGGCCTTGAGGTCGGAGATTCGCCACAATGGAGCCGTGTAAATGCTGCGTCGCTCAAAGGGCGAAGTCTGCCAGTGAGAGACGAAGAGACTAGCACAGTCAAATCGTCCGGTGCATTAAATCCTGGTTTGTCGAAAAATCGGAGAAGTAGTACTTCACATTGACGGGAACTAGCGTTAACCAGTTCGAGTCCAAGTGTTCATTTCGAAGAAGTAGTTAACGTTACGCTCGTCGTGTCTGGGACTTCTCCAGTCATGAAAGGACTGGCCATCCGTGCTAGTTCAGAACGTTCGGTATCGCTAAATTTCTCTTCGGTCCAACCTGACAATGACGCCTCAATTCTATATGTGCCGGGTTTCAAACCACCGAAAAGGTCGGTATCCAACCGAAATGTCCCGTCAAGGTGCTCGCCGGGTTTCAGCAACATTGTCTCTTTGCTCATGCGCTCGCTGATAGTTATTGGACTAGAGGAGCAGGAACCAGCATAGCCCGGTGCAAAATGTTTGCCAGAGTTGTCCACGAACCAAGCCCACAGATGAGGACTACCCGGGCAAGTCGCCTCCCATTCTCGTGGCACGTACATCGAGGAATTGATAATATTTTTGCTTCTGGATTTCAGTACAATCAGTTCGCCCGCAATGTAGGCTGCACCGGCTCGTGGAAATCTTGAATGAAACATCACTTGCAGGCACGAAGGTCTCTTTCCGCGCAACCAGTGAGGTCGAAAGCAGAAGCCAGATACTTCCGACCTGAACGGTGTGTGCTTGCCATTTCACTTCAGTTTTCATCTCTTTCCTTAGTTGAATTATGCCTCTAAGACGCGGTACCGCATGGACACGCAGTTCTCAGTGATTGCATAACAATGCCGGCCCCTTGACCCGAGTAGACTTTGGTTGTTCGACGACCAAGGCTCGGGAGAAAGGAGCCGGACATGATCATTATAGGAGTAGATTATCACCCGAGCTTTCAGCAAATCTCTTTTATGGATCAGAAAACTGGGGAGTGTGGTGAACGGCGATTGAATCACAGCGATGGAGAAGCCGAACGGTTCTACAGGGAGCTAAAGGAGAGAGGAGTCAGCGTGCGCGTGGGAATGGAGGCCACCGGATATTCACGCTGGTTCGAGCGGTTACTGGCAGAGTTGGGTTTCGAGGTGTGGATCGGCGATGCGGCGGAGATCAAGAGGATGCGAGTGCGCAAGCAGAAAACCGATCGGGAGGACGCCCGACTTCTGCTGAAGCTGCTGCTGGAAGATCGCTTTCCTAAAATCTGGGTACCGAATCCGGAAAATCGTGATCTGCGGCAACTGCTTTGGCACCGGCATCGGCTGGTGCAGATGCGGACACGGATCATGAATCAACTGCAGGCCGTAGCGTTGAACGAGGGCTATCGCTGGAAGAAAAAACTGTTCAGCGCACAGGGACGAGCACTGCTAGAGAAACTCTCGTTGGCTCCCTGGGCCAGTCGGCGCCGGAAGGAATTATTGGAGTTGCTGGACCAGCTAGATCCCAAGATTGCGGAGTTAACGGCAGCGGTCGAGCAAGAAGCCAAGAAACGGCCCGAGGTAGTGCGGCTGATGACGCATCCTGGAGTGGGATCCATCACGGGGCTGGACTACGTTCTTGTCATCGGGACGCCGGATCGGTTTCCTTGCGGCAAGAAGATCGGCAGCTACATTGGGCTCATTCCGAGTGAAGACTCCAGTGCCGGCCATCAGCGGCTGGGACATATCAGTAAGCAGGGCAATGCATTGTTGCGCTACTTGCTGGGAGAAGCAGCGCAAGCAGCAGTGCGTAAGGACGCGGGCTGGCGGCGTCGGTATGTGCACCTAGCGATGCGCCGGAAAAAGAGCATTGCCAAGGTGGCCATGGCCAGGAAACTCGGTGTTCGGTTGTACTGGATGTGGCGCAACGGTTGGGACTATTCGAAGTTTGTCGAGTTCGGTTCGAACGCGGGAAAGCTCGGAACCAGGCATGGCGTGAAGTAAAGCGTCGGCAAGTGATTGGGCATCCCGCTCCCTGCAGAGGGAGTTTGAAGTAGTAATCATGGTCGAAGTTTTGATCGGAGAGATGTTTGGGTCGGACTGAAACTGACCGACAGATTACGAACGAGCCGCGGTCGTCGATGCAAAGTCGGAGAAAAACGAGGAAGACCACTCTTAGGAGTGAATGGAAAAGTGTGCTCAAAAAGAATTCAAAAAGGGCTGAAAAGAATGCAAAAAAGACTTGACAGGTCCGGCATTGTTAGAGATGCCTGGTGGGGCTATCGGCCGTTCTGCTTCCTTTTGGAGACGTTTTTCAGGCAGATCTCGGCTGCCTCTGGTATGCGAGACAACGTTTTGTTCTTTCTTCTTGTTCAGCAGCGCAGCGCCGTCCAAGGCGCGGCGAACATATTCTGCCAGGGATAGGCGCTACTGTAGCGAACCCAGGTGCGGCGCGCTGTGACGCGCACGTGAGCAGCGATTTTCAGGAGCTTCAGCCGGAGGGTGTGTTCATCGCAGGCTCTGACTCGGCCGGACTCATTCGGTTCTTCCTGACTCGTCCACGCTAATGGGAGTGAAATTCCACCCAAAACGGCAAGCCCACTCACGATTCTTTTTCCTGCAGTGTAGCCAGAAAGGCGCAGAGGTTTTGGATACGCCTCGTTACAGCCAACTGATTAAATTTGTCACGAGCATTAAAGATGGGTCCCCAGACAGGCATGTCCGATGAACCGTGCGCTTGGATGGGTTTGCCAATTCGCACGACTTCGGCGACATAGTCTTCGGGGAATTTGCCAGCGTGCGTTTTGGCGAGAGTCGTGAGGTCCGATGGCGGTGTCTTAAGCGCGGATGCTGCAGGTCCCATGCCTTTTCCGTCCTCGCCATGACACGAGGCGCAATATTCCCTATATGTCTGCTTGCCCGATGCCACATCTGGCATCTCCGTCTGTACTTTGCTCGCGGGCGGTATACCTCCACCGCCGGCGATTGAGACCACCAGAGCTAAGGCGCTAAAGAGAATGGTCTGCTTCATATCGTCTACTCCTTGAACAGCGGCGCACGACAATGGCCGCGAGTTGAAGGGCCTAACGAGTGCCCACCGTCCAAAAGAGTAAACCGACAACAAGCAAAACAACGATAAGCGTGAAGAGAAAAGTGCTGGTTAGATTAGGGAGTTTGATGGCCACCATAAAGCACCCCCAGGTAATAATGTATGGCAGATAGTGATGCGTACGGTAAGTGCCGGAGACTCACGGGTGCGTGACCCAGGTCACGTCACGGGAGTCATGCACCGATAAGGAAGGCCGTTCTTAGCAATTGGTCGGATTCAGCTTCGTTGACTTGCCTAACCAGGGGCTAACAATGTTGAAGGCAAATGGGTGTTAGCTTTGCGATCGAATTCCGAGCGTCGATAGAAACAGTATCGTTCTTTCCTATTGTTCTGAAGCGGCCAAGCGGCCACGATGACAGGAAACCGCCCACGCTCTCGGTTTGCTTCGCGTGCAATGGATCAGGTCTTTACTTGTCTGCAAAGAGGCGGCCTCCGCGAAGCTGCGCAGAGGCCGCGATCAAGGCTAGTGGTGGCCGTCTTCGTCGTCGCAATCGCGGTCTTTCAACGGTGCCGGCTTGCGGACCTCGACAGTCGTGATTACGTTCCCGGAGATCGGATTCGCGAATCTCAGGATGCGGCCCGCTCCTGGCGGCGCTGCGCCCAAGTCGCTCACGTAGATGTCTCCGTGGCTGTCAAAGAGTCATAGCCGTGGGCACGCTCAGGCCGATCACGATCTCTTCTACCAGGCTGCCGGTGATACGCAGGATCCGTCCCTTTCCGGCATCGGGAAAAACAAGCCGGTCACCGAATACTTGCCGTGGTTTTGGGTCGAATCAACGTTTCCTCCCATCACGACGCATCATTTGCTGACGCACTCTCTTATGCGCCAGGCGACTTAGGGTTGGCCCGTGCGCATGCTTTGTCTGGCGATAATCCGATTGCCCCTCGGGCGCCCATGCTGGCGAGCTTTGCAAGTCGACCGCATCGGTCAAAATCCGCGCATTCGTGCCGTCGGCTTGCATCACGTACAAAAGCGTCTGCCCGTGTTGTCGGACAGAGAATGCGATTTTCCGTCCATCGGGCGAGATTGCCGGGCCGCCAAAGACTTGCGCTCCTTGACCACTCCACAACTCCATCCCAGTTCCATTGGCGACCTTCCATATACTCTCGCTCGTGCTGGTCGCAGAAACATACAAAAAATAATTGGGACCGAGTCGTGGGGAAAACCCTGTGCCGGTGGTGAGCGCGATCCGCTCCGCCGCCGGCGTCTGTGTTGGTGAATCAGCAATTCGCAAACGCCAGAGTGTTCGCTTCGAACTTGCCGCGGGGACTACCAGACGCCGCCCATCAGAGCTGGCGGCCAGCGACATGTATCGGTCCAGGCCAACTCCCAGCCGGTGGGCATTGCGACGCTCGACGTCCATGCTATGTAGCCACGGCCCCGATCCTTCGGGATCGCTTGCCAGGTACAGCAGCGTGCGTCGATCCAATAGCAGCGGATGACTCACGCGTCCATTCTGCGAGGTGATCCGCTCTGGTGTCCCCTCCGTCAGGGCAATGCGCCATATGTCCAATTTGTCCGGGAGTGCACCCTGCACAAAGTAAATGAACGTCCCGTCTGGCGACCACGATGGAAAGTGGCTGTGCAATCCGGCGGGCGCAGTATAGATGGGCCGACCCTCCGCTCGCCGGTTCCCCTCGGAAACAAAGAGCGGGTCTCCCGGTCCGGGTGTGTGGTACGCCAGTCGCGTTTCGTCGTGCGACCAGTCGTACTCCGCAACCCCTTCAAGATAGGGACTCGACTGTCCTCCGAGCGTTGGCACCCCCCAGATGCTGATATCGGCGCCGCCCGAACCCCTTGCTTGCGAACCCAAAACGTAACCAGTGAGCCATCGGGAGAGAAACCCAGCGTACGCACCGATGCATTCACCAGTTCCGGCGCGTTTCCGCGCATCAGGTTGTGGAACAGTCTCGTCCCCACTTGCGTAACCCACACATCCATCTGTCCGTCCCGGTCAGACAGAAACGCCATGAAGGCTCGGTTCCCGCATCAGCTTTTGCGGTCCAACTTGTTCCGTACGATCCGAATAAGGCGAATCGCCGGATTGACGTACCGACCGTCCCGCCAAACTGCCCCAACATCCAGTAAAGAATACAGGTTGACACACACCGTGAGTTGATCCCTGGACGCGCACCGGGCCCCACGTCCGGGTTCGCTGACAGCTTCCTCGACACGACAACAGGCAGGTGGTTTCGACCACTTGGATACAACCCAGAAGATGTGCAAATCAGCCGGCCAAGTCCTTCCATGAGAAGGCCGGTTGGTCGAACTTCACAGGGAGACGCGTAGTAGTCACACAGAAGGGTGCTAAAAGTCACTGCCCAATGGTGATTTGAGGGGTAGAGGTACGTGGTCGGCATCTCCCTGCTGAGCAGGCAGAGGACTGGCGACAATGGGAGCGTTGCAGGCTCGTAGAGAAGCTACGGCGCCAAGCCGGAAGCGTGGAGGTCGCTCTCAAAGAAGCTCTGCGCAGCCTGCCTACCGAGTTCCCATTCCCGATGCATCCCTGAAATAGGTGTCTCTGGCCCCGAGCGCTGGGAGCTGAGAGGCGCGCCAGAACACAGGCCCAGCGTCAAGAATCGGAAGGGAGAAAACGGTATGATGAAAGAAGCGTTGAAGATCGTAGATCAGCGAACGAATGCGGAATACGAATTGGCAGTACACAACGGCACTATCCGAGCAATGGATTTGCGCCAAATTAAAACCGCGCCAGACGATTTTGGGATGATGACGTATGACCCGGCGTTCATGAATACGGCGTCATGCCAGAGTGCGATTACTTATATTGACGGGGATAAAGGGATTTTGCGGTATCGCGGGTATCCCATCGAGGAGTTGGCGGAGAAATGTATGTTTCTGGAAGTGGCCTACCTGATCCTCCACGGCGAACTTCCGACGGCGACACAACTGAAGAGCTGGATCAACGAAGTCACCTTCCATACGATGCTGCACGAGACCACGAAGAGATTCCTGGAGGGATTCCGCTACGATGCGCATCCGATGGGGATGTTCATTAGCACGGTGGCAGCGCTTTCGACGGTGTACCCGGAATCGCGGAATGTGTACGACCGGGAAAAGCGGAAAATACAAATTGCGCGGCTGATCGGCAAGGTGCCGACGATCGCGGCGTATACCTACCGGCACAGCCTGGGGTATCCGTACGTGTATCCGGACAACGATCTGAACTACAGCGAGAATTTCATGAATATGCTGTGGCGGATGACGGAGCCGAAATATCACCCGAATCCGGCGCTGTCTCGCGCGCTGGACATCTTGTTTATTCTGCATGCCGACCACGAGCAGAACTGCAGTGCGAACGTGATGAGAGCCGTGGGGAGTTCGCAGGCGGATCCGTACGTGAGCGTGGCGGCGGCAGCAGCTGCGCTCTCTGGACCGCTGCATGGCGGAGCCAACGAGGAAGTGCTGAAGATGCTGGATGAGATCGGTAGTAAGGACCGTGTGCCCGCGTACATTGAGAAGGTCAAGGAGGGGCATGGGAAGTTGATGGGATTCGGGCATCGGATCTACAAGAATTACGATCCGCGGGCCCGGATAATTAAGTGGGCCGCGGACCAGGTCTTTGCAACTACGGAAAAAAATCCGAAACTGGAAATCGCGCTGGAACTGGAGCGGATCGCGCTGGAGGACGATTACTTCGTGAAACGGAAGCTGTATCCGAACGTAGATTTCTACTCGGGGATTATTTACCAGGCGCTGGGATTCAAGCCGGACATGTTCACGGTGCTGTTTGCGATTCCGAGAACGGTCGGGTGGCTGGCGCAATGGCAGGAGATGTTGGATGACCCGGAGCAGAAGATCGCGCGGCCGAGGCAGGTCTACACGGGGTATGCACAGCGTGACTTCGTGCCGATTGAAAAGCGTTCCGAGAAGGCGAAGACAGCGGGGCGGTAGACGCCCTGAAGGGGGTGGAACGGGAAGCCACGCGACATTCGTGTGGGACAACTGACGCCGAAGCCGTCTATTTGAGGTCCTGGTACTGCACTCGTACGGTTTCGCGACTACCGAGAGTTGAACGAGAACTCGCTGTTTCTTCTGCGGTGTACTTGCACCACCTGGCAATTGCACTCGCGTTCCTGCGGTCTACGCTGCACGAAAAACTCCCACATCACTCGGCTGGTGTTGCTCGCATCGGTCGCACGCCGCCCCCAATACAGACTCGCGGCAGATATCCTCGCCGAGGCGCGAGAGTAACGGCGGAAGTGCTTCGATGTCGACAAGCGAGGTGCGGAAGTTCACGATGCAGGCTCGCAGCGCGAATTTTCCATTGACGACGGCGTTGGACAGGAATGCTTCACCACTTTTCTCAACGCGAGTTAGCAGCGCCTGGTTGATTTCATCGATGCGCTTCTCGACGGCGGGTGAACCAATCTGCGGCTTCAGCTCCGACGGTACATATCGAAATGTCGTGATGCTCAACTGCTGCGTGAACGCCTCGAACTCAGAGTGACGGCGGATGAGCGCGTCGAGATGCTGCGACAAACGTATGTCGTCGGCGATCATGCCAATCGCACCGGTGCGGCCGACCTGCCGAAGCGCAAGCCACACCTTGAGTGCGCGGAAACCCCGCGAATTCTGCGGGCCTTGATCGAAATAGTTAATGGCTGTTTCGTCGAAGTGATAGTAGGCAGGATGATAAGAAAACGCTCGAAGCAGATCGCCGGGCTGTCGCACGAGCACACACCCGGCTTCCAGCGGAGCGTAGAGCCATTTGTGCGGATCGACCGCCACCGAATCTGCTTCGTTCAGCGCCCGCAGACCCTCCGGAGCGCCAGGTACCAGAGCCGCTAACGCTCCATACGCTCCGTCTACGTGAAACCACAGCCTGCGCGCGCGGCAAATTGCCGCGATTTCCCGCAGTGGATCCACCGCGCCCGTGCTGACCGAGCCGGCGGTGCCGACGACGAGGAAGGGAAGATCGCCGCGGGCAAGATCACGATCGATCTGGGACTCAAGCGCGCCGGGATTCATCCGCTGCCCGGCATCGACGGGAATCCAGCGAATGGCATCGGAGCCAAGTCCAAACATGTCGGCCGCTTTCTGAAGCCATGTGTGCGTCTCGGTTGAGGCATACGCCAGCAGCCGCGGTTGCTCCACAAGACCCTTCGTTCGCACGTCCCACGCGGCTTTCGCAGCGCGGGCCGCGAGGAAGCACACAAAGCTTGCCATGTTGCCGCCGCTCACAAGGAGACCGCCGCAGGCGGTCGGATATCCGATGAGCTCAGCAATCCACCGAACGGTCTGCGCTTCTATTTCGGTCGCGAGCGGAGAGAGCCGGAATGCGCCCACATTCTGGTTGATCATCGCCGCTAGAAAATCGCCAAGCGCTCCGAGAGGGGCCGGACTCGACGTGATGTAACCAAAAAAGCGCGGATGGCCGTTGAACAGCGAGTGCTCCAACAGCAGGTTGGCGGCTTCTTTGAGCACTTGTGCCGCTCCCTCGCCGGCGTCGGGAAGTCCGCGCTCGCTGTTGAGCACGCGCCGGATATCTGCAACCGACTCGTCTCTAGTTACCAGCCCATGCGGCATCGTCGCCAGCCAGTCGGCCAACAAATCGACGAGTTGATGTCCAAGCGCACGAAAGTCGTCCGGGGCCATTTCGATCGGCGCCGTCCGGTTCTTTAAGGTATCGAGCTTTGTGTTCATCACGAGGTATTCCCCCGATCCGCCTGATGACGAATCCTAGCAGCGCAGTCCTTCGAAGAGATCGGATTCACGCGCGCGACCGCCATTCACGAGACTGAACGTGCGATAAAACTCCTGTGTTCCCCAGATCGCCTTGTGGTTCTCGTCGGGTAAGTGTTCGAGGTTCTTGTAGATGCTCATCTGTGTCTTGTGACACGACACGGCTCTCCAGACGGTGGGCCAGAACGGACTCGTGTCCATGACTGTCGTAAGAGCCCAGTCTGGCCATGGCGACGACTTTCGCTCGATACCATCCACTTTGGAAGTCAGACCCCGCAGCGCTGTTTGATAGGCCTCCCATTTCTGCTGGCTCCACTCGATGTAATACAGCTTCGACACGCGATGGGGTTGGCTCGACCCATTTTCCCCGGCGGCGGCGACAACCGCGGCGGTCGCGAGCTGCGAAATGGCGATGTGGTCGGGATGGCCGTAGGCGCCTTCGGGACCAAACGTAATGACGACGTGTGGCTTCACTCGACGGAGGTGCTCAGCAATTCTTGCCACCGCCTCAGTGACGTTCACTTGATCCAGGTTGCCGTCGTAATAGTCAAGGAAATGGACCTGGCGCACGCCTAAGACCCTCGCTGCTTCGCGCAGCTCGGCCTCGCGCACACGACCGACGACGTCAGGCGGCGGCTTTTCTCCGCTTTCGCCGAATCGGCCACGCTCGCCGCGCGTGGCGGTCACAAGGTAGGTTTCGACCCCCTCGCCGGCATACCTCGCCAGCGTTCCACCGATACCGAGGGATTCGTCATCCGGGTGTGCCAGCACACCCATCAATCTCAAGCACCGCCGGTTTGCCGAGGTCATCGCCCCAACGCCTTGCGGATACGCGCCAAGTGGTGCCAGCTGTGCCGTAGTGCGTGGTCCTCAATGACGAATTGCGCGGTGACTGGCGCGCCGAAGCTCAGGGAGAAAGGCGCCGCCTGATCCAACTGGTCATCCGTGAATGCGCGAACTGCAGCGGCCGCCTCACGACCATTCCGGCGCAAGAGTTCGACCGCGACAGCTTTGCTCACCTCGGCATTTTCCTGGGCATGTTTTCCATTTAACTCCGCGACAACTTCCCACGTGACGTCTGTGACCGCTTTGCCACTGGCGATTGCTCGCGCGAGAGCAATCTCAATAGGATAGACACTGGCAACATGGTGCACGATGACGCTGACAGGACCACGGTCCGATCCCGACACCGCTGTACGCCACTCCGATTCCGAGAGCCCTTCTGCAAAGGCAGCCAAGCCGGCGGCGTCTTCCTCGATGCGATCCGCCAGTAATCCAGCACGTCGGGTCGTCCGTGTGGTCCTCAGGCGAGTCCGGAATCGCTCAAAGTCTTTGCTCGTCTGTATCTCTTTCGCATTCATATTCATTTTCGTACTCCTCGCGATCCAGCTCTACTAGCAAAGTCTTACTTACTTGATCGATCGCCCTGTACTCTTGGCACAAACACCCTATTCGGTGATGCTATTAAGATCAACGTCCTTTCCGGGGCCTTGAAAGTCGTTAAACGAGTTAGTTGGAAAACTGGACAAGTTCCCTTGGCCGATCCTACGTGTGCGGTCTCCGCGCTGATCTGAACTTAGACCTTTCGTCTGCAATCGTTTCCGAGTTGCCGACCATCCATCCGGAGCCGCTGCCGCTCGCTTGCGGCAACGGCACAATCGATTATTTCTTACGGCTTGGATCGTCGTTCGGATTGACATAGTTGAACTGCAGGGGAGACGTGCCGTGGACCTGGACCACGACCTCTCCGCTGGCCATCGCGTAGTGATGCATGTCGGGATCGAGAAAAGCGAAACTGCCAGCGGGGAAAGTTGCCATAGTGCTCACGTCAAATTGATCTCCCATGCCGACCCTGAAGGTCCCAGAGATGACGGTGACGTTTTCCCGCAGCGGGTGCCAGTGCGGTGCGATGCGGTATCCGTCGGGCATCTTCAAGCGCACGGTGTAATCGCCACTAGAGGCACCGGGGTTACCCTCAATTACTGCGAACTGTGCGCCTGGGGCCACGAATGCCGGTGGCGGGCCGTAGGGAATGGCATCGGGCATGAATGCATGTTTCTCAGAAGAAGCGGTGTGAGCGCGAAGGGTGAAGAGCAGACCTACTCCGCATAACAAACCGACCAGCGTGATTTTCAAGTGCATTTTCCGTTTCATAGTGTTGCCTCCGTAGTTGGATAAGCATCAGCCAGAATATTCCTTTAACTTTGGAGCGGTTGCAATTGAGATCGGATAACCTTTACATATATTTTGTATATCGTCGTAAATTACTGAATCTTAGGGGATAATGCCTCGAAGAAAACTCTATGCGCGATGCAAAACGGACAGTGGATGAAATTGAACTGGACCTCGGGCGCTACGAACTTCGTCGTCGTGGACGACGGGTGAAGCTGGAGCGGAAGCCCATGGAACTGCTCATTTTTCTTGTTGGCCGGAGAGAACAGCTGGTTTCGCGCAAGGATATCGTTACGAAACTTTGGCGTTCGGATCTTTTTATCGACATTGAGCCGAACATCAACAATATTGTACGAAAGATCCGGACGGCGCTGGGAGACGACTCGACGAAACCTCGATTCCTCGAGACCGTAGTGGGAAAAGGTTATCGATTCATCGGCCCGGTGCGAGTGATCGATGCGCGCTTCCGGCAGACCGATTTGGAACAAAGCCCGGCAGGCGTGGCCAACCGGGAGGGTGCTTCGATGCGCGGCGAGCGCGCGTCGCTTGCCGTACTGCCGCTGTTTCTGCTTGGCAATATTCCTGATGACCAGGGCGTGTGCTTGGGGTTTGCGGACGGACTGGTATCGCGCCTCGGGAATTTGCAGGGCGTGGATGTGCTGCCGACCTCAGCGGTGCTGAACATACCGGCGGAAACTACAGCTTCGGATGTCGGCTCACGGCTCGGTGTGCGCTTTGTGGTCCACGGCGCCATTCGGGAATCGAAGGGGCAGTGGCGTCTCTCGTTGGAGATGTTTGATGCACATTTCGAAGGCGCTTGCTTCACGCGGAAATGCGATTTCGACCTGAACCGTCTGTTCGAACTTGAGGACGAGATCGCCAAGCAGATTGCGACCGCGTTGAACAGGCCGTTGCGGCTACCAGGGTCCCAAGGCCGTCCACGGTACAGCAAGGACCCGCTCGCTTATGCCGAATTCATGCGCGGCTACCGGCTTAGTTCGTCGGGCGACCCTGCGTTGCTGGACGAAGCAGCGCAGCGCCTGAGTACTGCGGTTGCACGCGACCCCGGTTTCTCGCTTGCTCATGCGACGCTTTCGCTTGTGTGCGCAACGCGGCACTTTGAGTTTGACCCAGGAAGCATGTGGCTGGAGAAAGCAGAGTTTCACTGCCGCCGCGCGCTTGAAGTGGATCCGGATTTGCCCGAAGGACACGTGGCCAATGCATTCCTTCTGTGGGGACCATCGAGAAACTTCCAGCATCTTGAAGCGATTGCCGAACTGCGGCGGGCACTCGCGCTGCAGAACAATCTGCCTCATGCTTACAACCGGTTGGGAACAATTTTGGCGCACATCGGTCTACTCGAGCGCGCGCGTGAAATGTATGAGAGAGGGCGGCCGTTCCATCCGAGAAAAGCGGTCAGTCACAGCATCGTTCAGGTCTACATCTGGAGCCGAGAGTACGACTTGGCTCGGGAAGAGATTCAAGCGTGGAGAGAGGAGAACCCAGCGAACAAGTATCCCGTTTATTTTGCTCCGCAACCGGCCATGATGACGGGGGATTGGAAAGAGGCGAAAGCTCTGCTCGATGAAGCGCTGCAGCTCTTGCCCGATGAACCGATGATCGTCAGTCTGCAAGGCCTTTTTTACGTTTTGACTGGAAAAGCCGAACTGGCGCTGGAGTGCGTGACTCGGGCGTGTGCGAGCCCAAAATCCTTTGGACATGCCCACCATACCTATTATCAGATCGCATGTATTCTTGCCGTGCTGCAGCGGCCAACCGCGGCCTTTGAATGGCTCGAGCGGAGTGTCAGCACCGGATTCGCGTGCTGGCCGTTTTTTATGAAAGATCCTTGTCTCCAGAATCTGCGCGGTCTTTCCGAGTTTGATGTCTTGGTAAGCTCTTTGCAGGCCAAGTATCCGGACCATCTGGGATTGCTCTTGCCTGGCGCCTCGATCCCGATTGCGGGCTGATCACGGCGCGATTTGTCCACGTCTGGCTCCACTTTACGCTCTTCCTCTCGATGACCGCATGGGACGGCTTCCCACTCAGCCATGATGCAGGAGCAAGGCCTTGCTTTTGGCCCGGGCGATCTAGGAAGCGAAGCCGCCCCAGTTGGAGTCGAAGCTTGGTCGTTGGCGGGCAGCGAAGAGTATCGCGCCGATACCGAGGGCGAAGCCGCGGATGTTCACCGAGCCGATCGCGCATCCCAGTCCGATGACGAGAAACATCGAGAGCAATGACGGCTGTGCGAGAAATGTTCTGAGAGTGTCCATAGAGAGTTTAGCCGCATGTAGTTCAAGGTCGGAGCGAGGCGGGCAGGTATAGACGCTGCTTACTTACCAATTCCCGTCGAGAGAACATCTTCGGTTCTACCACGTCGGCGTACATCGATCCCGAGTCGTTTAATCTTCTGGTTCAGGGTGGAGAGAGGAATCAGAAAGCGTTCGGCGGCTTCGGTTTGGTTCCAGCCGGAGCGCTCCAGCATGTCGATGATCACTCTACGCTCCACTTCATCAATGATTTGGAAGAGCGAGGGATTGGGATTGTCGGCAGCCGTGCGCGCACCAGCCTCGCCCGGCAGCGGTGGAAGGAATTCGGATAATTGAAAACGCACGCCCCGCACGATTTCTTTGCTGCGGATGGAATCGGGCAAAAGATCGACGTCCACGCGCTCCTGCGTGGAGAGGACGACGGCGCGCTCCACCACGTTTTCCAGTTCACGAACATTACCTGGCCAGTCGTAGTCCATCAGCAGCTTCATGGCGGCAGGAGTGAACTGGCGCAGCGGCTTGGCGTTCTCCTGGCAGAACCGTTCCAGGAAATGCACCAGCAGCATGGGAATATCTTCGCGGCGGTCGCGAAGGGGCGGCAGGCGCAGGTGAATCACATTCAGACGGTGATAAAGGTCCTCGCGAAAGCGTCCCTCTTTTACGAGGGAAAGCAATTCGATATTGGACGCGGCGACGATGCGCACATCGACTTTGATCTGTTCCGTACCGCCCAGGCGCATGAATTCGCGTTCCTGGATCACACGGAGAAGTTTTGCCTGTGTTTCCGGGCTGATCGTGGCGATTTCATCGAAAAAGATGGTGCCCTGGTCGGCAACTTCAAACAGTCCCTTTTTGGAAGCCACGGCACTGGTGAACGCGCCCTTGATGTGGCCGAAGAGTTGCGATTCGAGAAGATCCACGGGGATCGAGCCGGTATTGACGGGAACAAAGGCCTTGTCGGCACGCGGTGAAGCGGAGTGGATGGCTTTGGCGATCAACTCTTTGCCTGTACCGCTTTCACCGCTAATGAGCACGGTGGACCGAGAAGCGGCGACCTGCGTGACGAGGTCAAACAACGTGAGCATCTTGTCGCTTTTGCCGATGATATTGGGAAAATTGAAGCGCTGCTTCAGGGCGCGCTTCAAGTGCAGGTTTTCGTCGCGCAGGCGCCGCGATTCCACCGCTTGCGCCACTTGCGCCAGCAATTCATCGTTGGACCACGGCTTGGTGATGTAGTCCATGGCACCGCTTTTGAACGCGGTACGCGCCATTTCAATCGAACCATACGCGGTGATCAACACGATCGGCAGATGCGGATCCTGGCGGTGAACGTCCTTCAACATGTCGATGCCATTGCGATCGGGAAGGCTGACGTCCAGCAAGAGCAGGTCGAAGGGGCGCTCCTCGAGTTGCGTGAGACCGGCCTGGGCGGTTTCGGCGCTGGAGACCTGATAGCCCTCGGACTTGAGTAGGAGTTCGAGACCCTCGCGGATTTCCGATTCGTCGTCGACAACCAGAATGGACCCTTTAGACATGAACCGATTTCCTCACTGCCGGAAACTCGACGTGGAAGGAGGTACCGCGCCCCGGCGTTGAGCGCACATCGATTTTTCCTGCGTGTTCCTTGATGATGCCGTAGCTTACCGACAAGCCCAGGCCCGTCCCGCGGCCAATCGTTTTGGTAGTGAAGAACGGATCAAAAATCTTGTGGATATTTTCGCGCGTGATTCCGTTGCCGGTGTCGGCCACTTCGATCTCCACGCTGCCATTGTGGGCCGCAGAGCGAACTTCGAGCATCCCACCCTGTGGCATGGCATCGCGCGCATTCAAAAACAGGTTGAGGAAAACCTGCTGCAGTTTATTGGCGGAGCCGCGGACCGGCGGAATGCCTTGCGTCAACTGCTTCACGACCTGAATTTGCGAGGCTTTCAAGGGGTGTGCCACCAGGGAAAGAGTTTCCTCGACGACGCGATTCAGATCCACATCGGCAAGCTCTCCGGGACCGGTACGCGAGAAATTCAGAAGATTGTTGACGATTTCGCTGGCACGAAACGTCTGCTTGACGATCTTGTCGATGATGGTGTGCCGCGGGTCACCTTCCGGCATCTGTTTGGCCAGCATCTGGATGTAATTGGAAATCACCGCCAGCGGCGTGTTCACTTCATGAGCAACACCAGCGGCCAGCAAGCCGAGCGACGTCAGTTTTTCCGTCTGCGTCATCTGCTCTTCCATGCGGTCTCGCTGGGTGACGTCATCAAAGAGCAACAAGCGACCGATGCGCTCGGCTGATTTGCCAACCAAGGGCGTGATGGAGACATTGATCACCACCGAGCGGCCCTCATGCACCAAGCGGTGTTTGTAAATTCCCGTGATTTGCTCCTGATCGGCGCGCGCGGCAATTTCCTGGCCCAATTCGGGGGGCAGCAATTCGCTGAGCGGACGGCCCACGGCATCGTTACGGGCCACACCGATCAATTGCTCCATGCGGGTATTCCATGCTTCTACGGTGCCTTGCAGGTCGATGGCCAAAACACCCACGTTAAGGGATTCGACGATGTTTTCGCTGAAGTCCTTTAGGCGGGCCACTTCCATGGCCTTCTGCTCGAGGGAGGTATAGAGCTGGGAATTGTCGAGCGCGATAGCGACGTAGCCGGCGATGGTCTGCACGAGTTCAACGTCATCGCTAGACAGAAAATCACCGTCGACGGTTTTGCCAAGGCCCAGCACGGCGACAGTATGCTCACGGATACGGCAGGGAATAAAGTAGTTCAGATCGAGTTGCTCAAGTGTTCGGCGAACGGATTCGCTGACGTCTCTTGCGCCGCGAGGAGACTCAAAGAAAATCGGTCCGCGCGCGAATTCTTCCCGCGTGGGAGCGATAAATGTGAGATTTAGAGGTTCGCTGAGCCGTACTCCCATGGAGCGCGCCAAGCGCATTTCGCCGGGATTCTGCTGGTCTTCGACGAAGATGGCCAGGCGGTCCACGAGAAGGGTCTGAGAGACGCGATCCATTACGGAACCAAGCATGGGCTCCAACCGGACTTCGTTGGTGAGCGTGCGGCCAAATTCGATGAGCGTGCGCCGGTAATCGAGCCGATCGCGGTAGAAAAAGCGGTCCAGGCGCGCCTGGATGCCTTCGCGGAACGGCTGAAACAGAAAAGCGGCCACCACGATGGCGATCATGCCGGTGACCGGGCCGCTGTTCTGTACCGGAAAAATCTGCGCGATCAGAGCCACGAGAGCGAAATAAATCGCGGCAACGGCAGCAGTGGCCGCGGTATAGGCCAAGCCGCGCTTGAAAATGATGTCCACATCCATCAAGCGGTAGCGAATGATGGCGTAACCGAAACACAACGGAATCAGTACGAGGCTCAGGGCGGTGAATTGCATCCAGGGTTGCGTGGCCGCGTCAAAGGAGTACGGGAGAATGTAGAGCAGGGTGAAAGGCAAGCTGCCCGCCAGGGTGCCGCCGGTGAGCCACTTCAACTGCTGGCGAAGAACGCCGGAGCGGGAACGACGGAAACTGAGATAAAAGACAATGCCGGCAGCGAGAAAGCAAAGGCCAAGAAATCCAAGCTCAAGTTGATCGAGCGCCACCCGCGAACGGGTGGTAGGCACAAAACCGAGCGCGTTGAGCGCGGCGAGAATGTGCACCAGCAACAACACCAGCGGCGGAGTGTACACGGCCGTGAACTTCAGCAGGGAAGTGCGTGAGTTCTCCGCTCGTTCCGGAAACACCAGTGCGAAATGCAGCAGGAGCGCGGGAGCGAGCAGTCGAGCAACGATGCTAGACCAATAGACTTCCAGATCGAAGGTGTCCAGCTTTCCGCTGAACTGGAACGAATAGAGGATGAACGAAACCAGGCAGAAAACGTAGAAATGCACGGCGCGGGGCGCATTCCATCTCCGGATGAAGATGAAAAGGCCAATGAAGAGATACAGGAGCCCGACAACACGCAAGTAGTTTTCCACGCGCAGAGGCTTTTGCGCCGGCGTGGTGATAAGGCGCGTTTCAAATTCCTCGCCGTTGCGCGAAAGCTTGTAGCGGAGTTGGGTCCAGAGACCCGCACGGAACAGCCTGCGCGTCACATGAGCGGCGCTAGGTACGGACGCATCGTTGATGGTGAGAAGCATGTCTCCTGAGTGGATCCCCGCCATTGCGGCGGGAGAGTCAGGACTTACTTTCCAAGCTTCGATACCATTCGGGGAATCCGTCCAGGCAACGCCATCATCAACGACGTCGTAGCGGGAGCGCTGTACAAAGTTCAGCCAGGCGAAAATCACCGCCGCCAGCGTGGCTAGCGCCAAAACTACGGCCCCGACTCTGACGCGGAGATTCTCCTTCATTGAAGGCTCAAGAGACCTCGGACTATGTACGGTCTAACGGTGCAACTCGACTTCCATTCTTCTGTAGATTCCCAGACTGCTAACGTATTGTAAATAGACGGATTAGAATATCCCCAAGGCCGGTTAGTCCGCAATGTCCAGTTTCTGGTAGGCAGGATACAACTTTCCAGAAGTCCGTTAAATGCTAGAACTGCAGGCTCAAGCCCCCTCGGAAGCTTCGGGCGGCGGGCATCAGTAATAACTGGCCATCTCCTGTGTTCATCGTCACATAGCCTTGTGCCAAGAGATTGTCACACTCGGCATTGGCTTCCCACTGACCCAAGGCGAAGCGGGGCAACGGCTGGCGGATTCCCACATGCAAATAGGCATTCATCTGAAACATGCTTTCCCCGTAAGCGTCAACCCGGGATAGAGCCGGTCCACTGATCCATTTGTAGCCGGCATTGAAATTCGTCTTGGTACGCGGCACCCTGGCGGTGACATTAGCACCGAGTGAGTGAAGCGATTCTGTACGGATGGCATCGCGCAGGGCAGAGTCCATGGCATTGGCGGGGACCAATGCGCCGGAGAAAGCGTAGATGGTGGTGAATTCCAGGTCGTCGCTGATTCTTTCGCGCAGGGCAATGCGGCCACCCCAAGCATTGGAAGAACCGCCATCGTAGGCGAATCCCTTGGAATAGAAGTCCGGCAAATATTCCGCCTCAGGAAGTTCCATGCCGCGGCCAAACAATGCCACATGACTATTGTCTTCGTGGAATCCAGCTACCTGAAAGAAACCGCGAGTACCCAATTTGCGCTCAGCCGCAATCTCTTCGTGACGGCCATTTTCAAGGACTGGACGTCCGTTCCGCCACATCAAGGCGGGGAAAGCATCGAGCTGATTCAAAGCGGATGTCAGGGGATTGGCAGCAGGCACCCCGGTTAAATCCGAGGCGAAGGTATCGTATGGAGCGGTGCCTGCCGGAGAAGAACTATAAACGACATCCAAATACCAATTTGGGGAGAGCTTCGATTCGAATTTCATCCGAGGCCGCAGACTCCAAGCCGAAGCGCCGGCGCCCACCAGCACGTATTCGCCACCCACGCGCAGGATGAAGCGGTCTCCCATGGTGACCGTGCCGGATTGATCGAGTCGCACGCCGCGGAAGGTAGGTCCGTTGGGCCCCAACCTGGCTTCGCGGAGAACCATCGTGCTCTGCGGACCCGTCTCTGCCGAACCAGTTGGTAGCCAAACCGTGGCGATTCCGCCAGCGGGAGAATCTTCGTCGTAGCTGACCTGCCCGGCAAAGATGATGTGATTGAACTTGTCGATGCGCTGATCGTAGGCAAACGCGGTGCCAGGTGCTGCACCAATGCTGGAGCCAGATCCCGGCCGGCGTGCTCCATCGCTCAGCTCAATTCTTCCGCGGGCATGAGGGGCATTGGTTTCGAGCACCACACCATAGTTTGCGGGAGTGTCGTCGTCGCCGCTCCACTGGAGGACGGGGCGAAGACCCGCGGAAGAGCGCAGCACCCACTTCCAATCATCTTGCTCCACAGCGCCATTGGCAGGGGGACGGCGCAGCTGCTCGATGGAGGCAAACATCGATTCCAGCTGAATTCGAACGACGGTGGTTAGGTTGGAAGAGATCCGCACGTGCTTTTCAAGGCTCGGTAAATATCCAGCCAGGGTGACACGAACGGTATAGAAGCCTGGTGCCAGTTTTTCGCCATGAAAGAAACCCTGCGTGTTGGTGAGGAATTGTTGCACCGCGGCAATGCCCGGCGCTTCGGAAAGAACTTCGACGGTGGCGCCGAGTTGAGGCGTTCCTGCCCCATCCCGCACGACGCCGGAAAGAGTTCCGAGAGAAGGCTTGGCAGGGGCTTGTGCGGCTGCCGGGGAAACAACTCCACACACACCAACCGCAGAAGCTAACAAGACCCAACAGTAAAGGAACGGGCCGCGCTTCACGTCGGTTTACCTCCCAGGAGTAGCGACCGCTGCCGTCTTCGGTTCTACGGGATTCTTGACGGAAAAATCCGCCGTCCGGGAAATAGTCTGATTGGCCAGCACGTCGGTCGCGCTAACCTGCAAAGTATACTTCCCGGGGGACAAGGTGGCCAGTGGCAAAAGGCGTTCGAGAGTAACCTGGTCACCGGTCTGCTTCATTTCCGCCGAAGTCTCTTTGAATTGCATGACCTGCTGGTCCCCCTTCTTGACGGTATAGACGAAGGTCGCATCGGTCTTGTGAGTTTTTTCGTCGGGCTTAAGATTGTAGACCTGCAGGTAAATCCCCATCCGGTCGCTGGTCGTGAAATCCGCAGTCATTCGTGGCCGGACTTTCGAAGAACCCAATACGAACTGCCCCGTGCCGACCTGTTTTGCGGGAACATGTTCGATCTGATCCGCGAGGATCAAGGAACTGGCTTCCAATTTCTCTTCGTCGTAGCGCGGCACGGCCAGCCGGCTGTTTACCACGCCCACGTTGCCGCTATCCACATCCTTGATGACCAAGTCCAGACGGTACAAACCGGGGCGCAGCGGAAGAGCTTTCTGATATATAGCCGACAACTTCAGGGATTTCTGAAACAAGGAATCGGGGTAATCGCGCGTAACGGAATCTTCGAAGGTCTGCACTACACGGCCGGTGAGCGTGCTGACGCGCCCGAAGATATTCAGCTCGGCGGAGTGCACACCGTCCTTCGACTTGAATTGCAATTGCTGGTTGGGAACTTGAATGGTGATGGGGACGAGAACAGTATCACTGGTCACCTTGAGAAAATCCGTCCTATAGTCGAAGTGCAACTGGTCGTGGACCATGCGGCTGGTGACCAACGCCTCCAGGTCCTTGTACTTCACCGGTGGAGCTTGCTGCACCTTGGCGTATTGTTCCAGGCGGTTAAACTCATTCAGCGAGGCAGGCTGTCCACCCATTGTGGTGGGCATCGTGGTGCCATCGGAACGCGTGAATCGGTCTGCCTTCGAAGCCATCCCCATTTGTTCCATTTGGCTCAAGCCCGCACCGGGGACGTGCGTGAGAGCGTCTTTTTCGGAGGGATCCATGGTCTGGTGATATTCACCGGACCCGCTGGGGTCAACGAACTCAATAATAATGTTCTCGCCGATCCCTTCCATGTAGCGGTAACGCCAAGTTTCCCAAGGGTAGGTTGTTGTGGAGCCGCCGCCTTCTTCGATGGGGCGATCGTACGTTCCACCGGTGGGGTGCGATTCGATTTCGTCGGGCTTACCCCAAATAATGTAGATCCTGCCGCGGTCGGTCATCCAGCCTGGTTTGCCGGAAGCGAAGTGCTCGTTGGCGTAGGCGATGCGGCGATAGTGCTCTTCTTTAAAATCGTTGTCGGCCAGATCGGGATTGCTGCTGCGGCGCAGCCAGAACGACTCAATGAACTGTTCGCGTTCTTCGTTGGTTTCCAAGCGAAGGAAGGCGGTGCGCTCGGCGGGCGAGATAATGTAGACCACATCTTCGTTGAGCCAGGTCTTATAGGGGGTGTCCAATTCCTTGAGAGTCTTCTTCAGCTTCTGTTTTTGTTCCTTGGTTAGCTTCTGGCTACTGTCAACCGGCGCAGGCGGATTCTGATCCTGCGCCTGCTGCGGATAGAGCGGTAACGTCAGAAACGCAAGCGAGGTCAAATTAGCCAAAACCCTGAAAAGCTTGGACATCGAGACACCTCTACCACGCTCGAATTCTAAACCTCAATCCGCACCCCGTCAAATGTGGAATCTCGTTCATTCAAAGACACTTCCCCAGTACCCAGTTAGAAGGGGGGAGTTCGCCGCAGAGTTGCCCAAGCCTGAAGCGTTAGGTAACCGGGGAAGGGGTCGGACGATTACTGCAGACGGCGATTTATCCCATCGGAGCCGACCAGGGAGTCGAAGATGGCCAATACGTGGCGCCGATATTCCACCATGCGGGTGAAGATATCTTTTAGCTGGGGTTCAAGTTCAGCTTCGCGATGCCACTTGGCCAACACCACGGGAGGCACCTCAATATCCCGCCGAAGCTTTTCGGCAGAATAGCCTCGCAGGAACAGCCCATAGAAAAAGGCCGCCTCCCGCTGGGGGAATTCGAGATCGGAGGTGATCTCAGGTGCCAGGACTGGGGCGATAGCTGCCATAAGGAAAACCGCAGTTTACCCAAAACTATTGCGGCGTCAAGTAGGACCTGCATAGTTTTGTTGCCAGCCCGTCAATAAGCCAGCCCTAAAGCGGGGCACCGTATCCGCCTCTTGACCCGCACTAACCGCCGTAGGATGCTTGGGGGCATGGCAAAGTTACCCAAATCGTTGGCCAGCAGGACCTTTGGAAGGTTTCTGCGGTTTGGCATGCTCCGGGGCCTGCGCTCAGTAGAGATCAACGCCGACGACTTCCGGAAGTACTTGTCGGACAAGCATGGTTTGTGGGTTCCGCACTTTGGCCGGATGCGCGATGTACCGCTGGAGAGGCTGGATGCGATTGCCGAGCGTCTGATCCACGATTCGCAGAGACTGGCTCTTGCGCAAGGTGCGGGCTTCGGCCTCGGCGGAATGATCACGCTGCTGCCCGACGCCAGCCTGTTGACCATCATTACCTTGCGGTTGATCCAGAGGCTCTGTTTGCTATACGGCTTCGAAGAAAAAGGAAACGAGCAGCGCGCGGAATTATGGCTGGCGGCGGCCGCCGCGGCGGGCATTGACTTCAGCAAGGATCTGGCCGAAAAACAGATGGTGGAAAAGCTTGCGCCGCGCCTAGCGGGCCGTCTGGCTGTCAAGATTGGCGAAGAAAGCGCAGAAAAATGGGTGGGGCGGATGGTGCCCCTGGCGAGCTCCGCGATTGGTGGCGCATTGAACTACACGTTTGTCAGGTCGTGGGGCCGGAGAGTGCAGCGCCACTTGCGAGACCGGTACATGGCGGAGCGTCTGGAGTCTCAGGTGCGCGTGGGAACTCCGGTGGTTGTAGGGTAGAGTCTGATTTCGAATCCCAGGATTTCATGCCCCAGGATGCCGCAGTTCCCTTTTTGCTCGGTGTGAATTTTCCGTGGTTGAACTATGCGCAGGATTTTGGCGAAGGTCCCGGTGGCCGAGTTGGTGTTAGCCTGCCCGAAAATCGATCGCGAGTGGCGGAGGAGTTCGCGCGAATCCGAGAGAGCGGCGCGAGTGTGGTGCGCTGGTTTCTATTCGGGGACGGCCGCGCCGGCTTCCTGGCAGAAAAAGGGATCCCCACAAAGCCGGATTCGTTCCTGTTTAAAGACGTCGCCGCAGTTCTGGATCTGGCGGAGAACCACGGTCTAAAACTCTCGCTTTCACTCATAGATTTCCTTTGGCTTCAGGATCATGGCGGGAAGCGCGTCGGCCACACGAATGAATTGCTGCTGCAGTTTGCCGCGGGTCGAGAAGCTTTCCTCGAACATATTCTTATTCCACTGTTTCGAACATTCCATGCACATCGCGCGTTATTTGCCTGGGAAATTGCTAACGAACCCGAGTGGGCCATCCGTGAATTTCATCGGGCCAGCGCGGCAAAAATGCCCCTGGCGGATTTTCGCGTGTTCGCCACGGAAGTGGCCCGTGCTGTTCATGAATTTGGCGAAGTGCCGGTCACCCTGGGATCCGCGCGGCTACAGTGGGTTCGCGCGTGGCACGAAATTGGGCTGGATTTCTATCAGGCGCATCACTATCCGGCAGCCGAGCGCGACATGAATGCCGGCCTCTATGCTCAGCTTGCCGCTCTCGCGCCGCTCGAAAAACCTTTGTGGATTGGGGAACTGCCCGCCCGCGACGCGACGCCGAACTATTCCCTTCAGAAGGCATTGCGTGAATGTCGAAATGCCGGCGCGTTTGGCGCAGCCGTCTGGCGCTGGACCAAGCCGGAAGAGACGGGCAGCGATGTCGCCATCGGTTGCATAGAGCCGGCCACTTTGCTGGCGTGGACTGAGGAGCGCGAGGCCAGCGCGTAGGGGATCAGGGAGACTAGATGCGAGCTGCATTCGGCAAAACAGCTTGGCGAATGGCGATTGAATTTTTCTTTGTACAGGCCGTGGCCAGCAGCGGAGGTCAGTCCGTTGTTGCGCAAGAGCCGGCGAACGAAGCGGAAATCCGTTCACAAATGGCTACTGCGGATAAACTGGCGGGAAAGATGCCCGATCGTGGCGCCGTCCTGTTCTTTCTTGCAGCGGGTCACGCCCAATTGGGAGAGTTCCATGACTCACTTGCCAAACTTCAGGAGTGCCTGGCGCTGAAAGAGGGATTTGACCCACAGGGAGAACCTTCGTTTGCTGTTCTGAAGGATTCCAAGGAATTTCCCCGGATGATCGAACAGGTGCACAAGGATTTCCCGGTGGTTGCGCAAGCCCAACTGGCGTTCACCACCAGCGAAAAGGATTTAGTTCCGGAAGGGTTGGCGTACGATCCAGCGGCCGACACTTTTTATCTCGGGAGTCTGCACCGCCGAAAAATTGTGAAGATTCCTCACGTGGGTCCGCTGGCGGGGAAAACCAGCGACTTTGTTCCTGGCGATCGGTACGATCTGCTTCCTATCCTTGGAATTCGCATGGATCCTGTCGACGGCTCGATCTGGTGCAATTCTTTCGCTGATAGCGGGAAAGCGGCGTTGCTGCACTTTGACAAAGCAGGAGTTCTTCTGGGGCGATTCAGCATTTCGGACGAGGCAAGGCACGGCTTCAACGACCTGGTTGTTCTCGGCAGTGGTGAAATCTATCTCACAGACTCGCTGGCAGACAAGGTCTATCGGTTTGAACGCAAAGCGCAGGCGTTCTCAAGCGTCGAAATGAATCGCGAATTGCTTTACCCCGATGGCATCGCAGTGACCGATGACGAGCAATACATTTATGTTGCCGACGCGCTGGGCGTGATTCGATTCGATCCGAAGACTCAAAAAGCAGCCGATGTCGACCCGGGCCCACGCAATACGCTGGCGGGCATCGACGGACTGTACTGCCAGAAAGACAGATTAATCGCGATTCAAAATGGCATCGGTTCGCCGCGCATTGCACTATTTCAGATGGCCAAAGACGGGCTACACGTCTTGAAGACTACCGTGCTTGAGAATCGCACCAGGTTCACGGTTCTTCCCACCACCGGAGCACTCTTCGGCGATGATTTCTACTTTATCGCCAACAGTCAGATCGACAATTTGAACGGCGAGCACGTGCTTGACGTCACCAAACTGGAGTCCGTGCGCATCGGGAAAGTCCATCTTCCGTAAAGCCGTGCCCCTTGGCGAATGCAGCACGCCAGTGGAATTTTCGCGGTAAGCCACGTAGATTGGATAGACGGGCCAAGATTCGAGGAGAGAGGTTCCCATGAAGGCATTCGGCAAGATACTTTCCGCGGCATCGATGCTGTTCGCAGGCGCGTGCCTGCTGGTGATTCCACAATTCGCAGCTTCCGGCTCGCCGGAGATGGCCGGGATGCAGCACGATCGGGCTGCGAATGCGGATGAGCCTATTCCTGCGTTCCACTCCGAGCCGCCAAAAGACACTCCGCCGCCCACCATGGAGCCGTCGCTCTTTCCCGACATCGCAGTTTTCAACGCCTACACGGTGGCGGGGCGCGTGAAAAAGGTACTTTATCAGGAACCGTGCTATTGCCACTGCGACCGCAGCCAGGGTCACGGCAGCCTTCTGGATTGCTTTGTCAGCAAGCACGGTTCCGGGTGCGATATCTGCATGAAGGAAGCGTTTTATTCCTACGAGCAAACGCGCAAGGGTAAAACTCCCGCCCAAATTCGCGAAGGCATCATGCGCGGCGAGTGGCAAAAGGTGAATGTGGCCAAATATCATGCGGCGTATTTGCCTCCTTCGAACGCGCCGGCCAAGTAGGCTTTTCCCCGGCGTAGAGACCATTCGATACAAGCAAAGCGGATGGTGCGCGCCCGCAAAGTGCTTCTGATACACTGAACTCCTGCAAGATGAACAGTACGAAATTCCTGTCCGCGCTAAAACTGGAGTGCACCATGAACCGTACCCGAATTCGCATGCTAGCAGGTGCCTGCTTGATGCTTTGTTTGTCGTTTGTATTGATTTTTCCTTCGATTCGCACGGCGAAAGCCGACGCCAACTGGGGCTTTTCGCTGAACAATCTGGATAAGACCTGCAAGCCGTGCCAAGACTTTTATCAATTCGCTATGGGCGGTTGGATGAAGAGCAATCCCATTCCTCCTGAATACCCCACTTGGGGCACGTTCACCGAGTTACGGGACAAAAATCTCACCAACATGAAAACGATTCTGGAGGCCGCCGCAAAATCGAAGGCTGCGGCAGGGTCCAATGAACAGAAAATCGGCGACTATTATGCCAGTTGCATGGATACCGGTGCGATAGACGCCGCCGGGCTGAAGCCGCTCGCGCCGCAGTTGGCCTCCATTGATGCCATTCAGGATCGCCAGGCGCTGGATGCGGAAATCGCCCGCTTTCAACACGAGGGCGTCAACGCCGTCTTTGCGTTCGGCAGTACTCCCGACTTCAAGGACAGCTCGCACAACATTGCAGAAGCATCGCAAGGCGGACTCGGGATGCCCGATCGCGATTACTATTTCCGTGACGACGAACGCTCCAAACAGCTTCGGATCGACTACGCTGCTCACGTTGCCAAAATGTTCGAGCTGACTGGAGATGTCCCAGACAAAGCCGCGGCCGAAGCCCAGACTGTGATGACGATCGAAACCGCGCTGGCCAAGGCCTCCCGTAGCCGCGTGGCCCTGCGCGATCCGGAGAAGAACTACAACAAGATGACGCTCGCGGAGATGACGGCGCTGACGCCCGACTGGTCGTGGGAGAACTATCTGCACGCGATCGGCGCGCCGTCCATTACTTCTGCCAATATCGGCCAACCGGAATTTTTCAAGGAAATGAATAACCTGCTAGGCGCAACACCTGTGGCGGATTGGAAGATTTATCTGAAGTGGCATCTGCTGCACAATAGCGCACCGGCGCTTTCTGAAAACTTCGTGCAGGAGAACTTTGGCTTCTACGGTAGGAACCTATCGGGCACGAAGGAAATTCAGCAACGCTGGAAGCGTTGCGTGCAATCTACGAACGCGAACCTGGGCGAAGCGCTGGGTGCGGTGTATGTGGAGAATTATTTCCCGCCAGCGGCAAAGGCGCGGGCGAACCAGATGGTGAACCAGCTGATCGCCGCGTTGAAATCAGACATCCCGACACTTTCCTGGATGGGCCCGGAAACCAAGAAGCAGGCGCTGGGCAAACTGGAAGCGTTCACCGTGAAAATTGGGTATCCCGACAAGTGGCGCGACTATTCCAAATATATAGTTGAACGTAGTGGGTACCTGGGGAACGTTGAGCGCGGCCGCCAGTTTGAGGAAGCGCGGGAACTCGCGAAGATCGGGCAGCCGGTCGATCGCGGGGACTGGGACATGACACCGCCGACGGTGAACGCCTACTACAGTCCAACGTTTAATGAGATCGTGTTCCCGGCCGGCATACTTCAGCCGCCCTTCTACGACCCAAATGCGGACGACGCAGTGAATTATGGAGGAATGGGCGCGGTGATTGGGCACGAAATCAGCCACGGATTCGACGACCAAGGTGCAAAATTCGATGGCCAGGGTAATCTGAAGAATTGGTGGACGGCAGAAGACGAGAAGAATTTTAATGCGCGCGGTGAATGCATTGTGAAGCAATTCGACGGTTACGAAGTGGAGCCGGGCCTGCACCAGAACGGGAAGCTGGTGCTGGGAGAAAGCATCGGTGACCTCGGGGGACTCGCGATTTCCTACACCGCATTCGAAAAATCGATTGAAGGCAAGCGGCCGAAGGATGTCGATGGGTTCACGCCGGAGCAGCGATTCTTTCTTGGGTGGGCACAAGTCTGGGGAGCCACCATGCGCCCCGAATTTGCCCGCTTACAAACGAATACCAACGAGCACCCACTGCCGCAATTCCGCGCCAACGGCCCACTTTCCAATATGGAAGCCTTTGCGAAGGCCTTCGGTTGCCAGAAGGGCGACGCAATGGTGCGCGAAAACGTCTGCAAGATCTGGTAGGCGAGTCTGCGGTGTTCGTCTGCTAACTAACTAGGCCAACGAGGAAGCCAGATACAGGGAAAACGGGCCAGCTCTCCTGGAACTCGCCCGTTTTTGTTTTGGGTTGATTTACCAGAGCAATTTTAGCCCGAACTGGATATGACGAGACCCGCCCGAACCGATTACCGGATTGGCGGCCTGCACGTCGGGGGTAGCTTTCACAAGTCCCAAATCGCTGTTCGCCAAGTCGGTGTCAATCGAGCCATTGGCGTAGTTCGGGTGGTTAAAGAGGTTGAAAAATTCTGCACGGAACTGGAGTTGGAGCCGTTCGTGCAAATTCCACATCTTGCTCACGGAGAAGTCAAAATTGTTGAAGCCCGGGCCCCTTAAAATGTTGCGACCCATATTGCCGAAGGTATTGAAGGCGTTAGGATAAAGGATCGCACCGTTCTTGGCCCAACAACCGCCAACGTAGTCCAACGATTCGAGCAAATCCGGTGTGGTAGCTGCAGATACGCAGACCGGGTTACGGTAAGTGACATTCCCGTCATCGTCGTAGGTATTCGACAAAAAGGGAAGCGGAGCCGTTTGTGACCAGGTCAGATTCTTGGGGTTTCCTTTGATGTTCCAACGGTCCCAGCCCGCGTTGTAATAGCCTTCGAGCGTTCCCGTCAGGTCGTAGGTATCATCATAAAGGTTCAACGGCTCACCGGTCTGATAGGAATAGATGCCGCTAACCTGCCAGCCTTGCAGCATCTGCAATTTGGATTTGATGGAGGGGATGTCGTAGATCACGGAAAGTGTGAAGCGGTGCCGGATGTCGTAGTCTCCCGCAGCTTTTTCAGCAGCGTAGTCGAGACTGTTTTGTGGCACGTCTGCGAGGTTGGTTGTGCCGCTGGTTGTGTCGATGGCGTGTCCGTAGGTGTAGCCCGCCAGGAAATAAAGACCGTGGGAGTAACGCTTGGTAAAGGTCACCTGCAAGGCCTGGTAGCTGGACAGCGACTTGTTACCTATGGTGTTGACGAACTCGAGGTAGGGGAAGCAGGGGCCGCCGGTCCCCAGCCCTCCCAAATTTGTCGCGCAGTTAGCGACTAAGGGACGCCCGTATTGAGAGTCATATCCATCAATCGACGTGTCGATCTGGTTTTGGTCAATGGTGCTGTAAAGCTTGACTCCATGATTTCCGACATACGCGACCTGCAGAACGCCGGTCGGAGTGATTTGCTGTTGAACGTTGAGGTTCCAGTTCAAGACGTAAGGTGTTTTCAAATTCTGATCAATCGCGGGGATGTCGCATGGTGAATCAATGCTGCAAATCGTTGGGGTGGGATTGTTAACCGGAAAGATGGGGCCGGTCGTATTCCAGTTGATGAGGCTGGGGTCGCCCGTGGTCTGCACAAAAGAGGTAATTGTGCCCGTTGGCGGTTGAACCAGTACAGAGCCATCCGTGTAATCGAGTTGCGTCTGCAGGCCGGTCGGAACCAGATTCGCTCCTGCGCTATTCACAAATGTTCGAATTGACGGCTGGACGTAGATCATACCGAAGCCGGAGCGCACCACGGTCTTGCCGTTGCCGAAGACGTCCCAGGCGACACCGAGGCGTGGAGAGATGTTGTTGTAGTTGGTCGGGTAGAGTTGATTCGTGCCAATTCCGACTTGGACCATGCCTTTTGTCGGATCGAAATTGCCCAAACGGTTCTGCGAGTCCTTGATCGGATAGGTCACGTCATACCGCAAGCCCAAATTAAGCGTGACATTCTTGCTGACTCGATAATCGTCCTGGGCAAACAGGCCAAAGGAATTCATGCTGATGTTTCGGCCTGGATCCCCGTAGAGAATTCGCCAGCCATAGACGGTACCTTCCAAGAAGTCCGACAAGGTATTGAAATCAACGCGGCCTCTACCGTAATTGGCGCGGTAATAATCGACATTGCCGTGGGAGTAGATGGCACCAAATCGCACGTTGTGCTTTCCGATTAGAAACGTAGCCGTATCGGAGAGGTTCGTGGTCTTACTAGGGGTGGTAGCCAGGGGCCAGCTTGAGTTGCCTCCCATGTAGTTCATCGTTTTGCGATCAGGAGTGATGCGGGGGAAGCCGAAGAGTTGCGGATTGGTGATACCCGTATTCAAACCATAGGTCGTGGGATTCACATTGCCGTCCACAGACGTGATGGTTTCATTAAAGCTGTTGAAGCTGAACCGCGCCGTGTTGACCCAGCGGGAGTTGGGCGTCCAAACCCAATCCACACCGAACACTTGCGTAATTGGCTTGGTTTTTGAAAGCCAATCACTCCGGATGGGCACGGCATCTTCCTCGACCTGGTTGCTGTTCGAATAGATGTAGCGACCAGAGAAGGTGTGGTGTTCGTTCAGCGTGTAGTCCGATTTGAACACAAGGTTGTCTTCCCGATTCGTGTTGTTGAAGTCAAAATTGATCGCCGCCGGATCACTGGCGTTTGCCGTCAAGCCAGGGTTCGGAAGGAGGTACTGCAGCAAATTGTGGCTGAGTTGGCTGCAATTGGGGGGAAGCGGAGTCTGGCCGCAGCCGGTGGCGTTCATAGCGTCGACGATACTGTATCGCTCGAGCGGGTAGGACAAGGTATCAGGATCGACGCGCCCGACCAGTGATTCTGTAACCGGGCTGTCCGCAAGGTAGGGATTTCCAACCTTGTCTCGCACGCCTTCGTAGTTCACGAAGTAGAACCACTTTTTCTTTATGAATGCTCCGCCCAGTGAACCTCCAAACTGATTGAGCAGCAGGGCCGAAACCGGTTCCGGCACAGGATTAAAATAGTTGCGCGCATCCACGGCGCTATTGCGATAGAAATAGTAGGCGCTGCCGTGAAGGATATCCGTTCCGGACTTGATTCCCATATTGACGACTACGCCCGGTTTCGCACCGAAGTCGGCGGAGGGCTGCTCCTCGGTGTTGAACTCCTGAATTGCATCCAGCGGTAGGTGGCTCGCTGGCGTACCGCTGATCCCCGCGTCGTTCACCACGGTTTCGCCGTAATACGCGTCGTTATCCGTGGCGCCGTCGATGATGAAGTTATTGTCGTCAGGACGCATGCCATTGGACGTTAGGGTATGAAACCCGCCGCCCGGTTCCCTTTGGACGCCGGGATGCAACGGGAGCAGGTTCTGGAAATCGCGTCCCTGCATGGGCAACTCGGTGATGGCCTGGTTGGACAGTACGCCGGTGAGCACGGCGTTGGAAGTTTCGGTCAGCGGTGCCTGTTCGTTGACTTCCACAACTTCCGTCACGGCACCAGGCACCAATTGAATGTCGATCTTGATATCGTTCGCCACTTCCACTTGCACCCGATCGCGGAGGACGCTTTTGAACTTCGGAGCTTCCGCCCTCACGGAGTAGACACCGGGCTCGACGTTTGGATCGACATAGTTCCCGTCATTATTGGTTTCGAGAACCTTCTGCACGTGGGTTCCCAGGTTCTCAATGGTGACTTTTGCTCCAGGGATGGCGGCGCCGGAGGAATCTGTAACCTGGCCGCTGATCCGGCCACGATTGGTTTGGGCCAGCAACAGTATGGGAACAAGGCATAGATACAGCAGAAATGAAAGGCGCCGAATAAAATATAAGTGCATATATCCCCCATTAAATGGACTTTGCCCCTTAAGACGAATGCAAACGCTGAAGGTATTCAGGAACGGATCAAGAAAACTAAAAGCATGAAAGCTTAGAGGCCGGATTCGCGAGTACCTGTGGCAACCTGCGGATTGACTAGGAACGAGCACTGAACAGCGAAGCCGGATTGGAGGAGCCGCAACATCTCCGGGTCCTTTTCTGTACTTGTCGCGCAGTATGGGCGAGCGGATACAGTAAGTCAACGACATAGTGGGACAGGAGATAGAGGCGCGTGAAACTGCCCCCTCACCAGATCATTTCAATTCCTTAGGAAGGCAATCACGAAGTTGGAAAATATCCTAAGCCTTAGCCTCCAGTGGGGAACGCGCACCTCGTAACATTCCATCGATGTGTCGCGGGCTTACCAGATAATTGGAATTGCTTCCGACTCCCCGCAACTCGGGACAGAAGCGCCCCGAACCGCTAGAATCGCAACCGGAGGGACGCCTTTGCACGCAAGAGAGCAACTTGCGAATGACTTTCGCAAGTTGGGCGTTGAAGCCCGCGATACGCTGATGCCGCATGCCTCCGTTCGCGCGGTTGGCGAAATTGCGGGCGGGCCCGATCAGATTCATCTTGCCCCTAAAGACGTATTGATCGCAGAAGGCACTCTAATCATGTACGCAAGTTGCCCGCGGTACTACGACGAAGTTGGGAATGGAAACCTCACGAAGGTGCAAGAGGAGGAGATTGTTGAGAAATTCCCTGCATTCGATCCACTCACGGCAAGATCGGCGCGCGACAACGGGACACTGGTCGAATTCTTCCGCACCTATCCGAACTCACGAGTCAATCGCCACATTGCCCGCTTTGTGGTTTGGGGAAAGCAGGCTGATTACCTTATCTCTGAGCAGCCCTGGAATTATGCCTTCGGCTTGCATTCGCCGCTAGATCGGTTTCTAGGTCTCGATGGGAAGATCCTATTTCTGGGTTCCGATCATGACGCGGTGACTTTCCTCCACTATGTGGAGCATGTGACTGAGATTCCTGACAAACGAATTAGGCGCTTCCAGGTGCCGGTGCAGGCAGATGGCCGCCGGGTGTGGCGGGACATGGAGGAGTTTGACACTTCGGGCGACGGCGTCCACGCGAATTGGCCAGACCGATTTTTTGTGAGGATCGTGGACGCGTATCTCACTGTGACTGGAAATCAGGGAGGGCGAGTTGGAAATGCGAGATCCTATATCTTATGGGCTCGCGGTCTGCTGGAATTTGCTTCGCCCCGGATGGAAGCTGTTGCGAAAAATCCCCGCGCGGCGGAGGACTTGTGCAACCGGGATCCGTATACGTAACACCGGAGTCGTCGGCCACTCGGAACCAATGGCCTAAGTCCTTCTCATCCCATCTGTCCTTTAGGGCCTGCGGCCGACTCACAGGTTTAAACTTCACCGTTAACCGATGCGAAATTGGCTGGCAATTTGAGCAGGCAATCATCTGGCGTGAAAGTCTAAAATACAAAAATACGGTCAAGCCGAATGGCTTACGGAAATCGGTTGCTTGGGAGGTCGCGTGAGCCAATCACCTCTGGTCAGTACTCCTGGGAATTTCGCTGCGACAGGATCGCGCCGTAGCACGCGCATCGAGAAATCCGTTCCACTGATCGTCTTAGGTCAGAATCGGATGGGCGAGCCCTTCATGGAGAGAACCGTCTCGGTGACCCTCAATATGCATGGTTGCCGGTATCCCTCGCGCCATGATTACGGCGTTGGAACGTGGGTTACGCTGCAGATGGTGGGATTAACCAGTTCCGAGGAAAAACCTGCGACCGTGCGGGCGATAGTTCGGTCGGTGCATCCGCCCGGGAGTCTGCGCGAACTCCAACAGGTTGGCGTGGAACTGGAAACCCCTGCGAATGTGTGGGGGATTGCGCCGCCGCCGGCGGATTGGCTAAGCGTCCGAGAATCAAATACCTCGACGGGCAAACTCGCAGGGGTGGTTGCCCTCACGCAAGAATCTGCGACGAAGAAAGCAGGCGAGATCCTAATGAAGCCAGAATCTAAGGTATCCGAGATCACCAGTGTCCCGTCTCCGTCGCCGGCCGCTTCTCGACCCCCAGCCGCACCAGCCCCAAAGGTACCGGAGGCTCCGCAACCACCACGCGTCGTGATCACACCCGACCGGCTGATTTCCGCGCTGCAAGGGAAACTTCAACAAGAGGCGGAGAAAGCGGTGCAGGCAGCGGTAGCGAAGCAGGTTAACGATGTAATTCGGGAGGCACTCAGCTCGATTGATGATGCGCGCCGGTCGAGCGTGCGAGAGGTGCAGGAACTTTTCCCGAAGCAGCTAGAAGCAATGAAACTTTCGCTAAAGGCGGAATCCGCCAGAGAAATGGCCGCGCAATGGAAGGCGGATCTCGAGATGTATCGAGGCCGGGCGGAGGAGACCGCTCAACGCCTGGAAAAACAGGCAGACGAATTGCGACGCGAGTTGGCGAACGCGCAAGAATATGTGGACAAGTTGACGCGAGAGATTGCACCGTCGATTCCGGCCCACCTGAAGGAAACGGTGATTCAGGCGACATCGGATTTTGAGAGTGCGGCAGTCGTGATTACAGACCGCCGCTACGAACGGCTGGTAGAGAATGTGCAGGTCGTGACACAAGACGCGCTGTCGAAGCTGAATGCGCGCTCAGCGGAAGTGCAGGCGTTCGTGCAACGTGCGGTAAATTCCGGACTGGAGGAATTTCGACGGGAGACGGAACTGCATGTGAATATGGCGCTCGCGGAGACGAAGGAACGGGCGGTTTCCGCGCTCTCTTCGCTCGACGCGGAAAGTCGAACCATCTGTGATGCAGGTCGCCGGGCGCTGGAGACAGAGGTGGCACGTTCCGCTGAACGGGCGGTGGAACAATTCCACAAAAGAATCAAGGCTTTCCTGTACACCTGCTTGGTCGCGGCCGATGGTGCCGTGGATGAACACTCCAAAGCGACGCTCGACGGGCTCCTGAAAGATGACAGAAAAACTCTAGACCAGGCACTCAGCAGGTCGCCAGCTCACGAAGAAGATGAAGTCATTCCTGATGTGGACGGCGGTCCCGTGGCCCATTAGAAAACGAGTTCAAATCGAGCAAAGGACAGGATGGATCCCGAGTGACGCCGGTCAAGTACTGGGGGCCAAGTTACCGGTAAGCGAACTTCGAGAAACTTCTTAATTAGGTATGGGCTGGTGTGGCCTGTAAGCCGAGTTGGGCCACTTTCTTTCTAAGAAACTCGATTTGTTATTGGCGGTTTCTTCGTTCGTAATACCCTGCACCTTTGTCGATGTACTGCTGACTTAGCACGGTGGGATTGCGCGCTTTCGATACCACGACCTGAGGACACTAGTATGTTGCCCGCGAACCCAGTCATATCGTGCGTGGGCAGCTGCGACCCACATAAAAAGCGTCCGGGGTAACTTTCAAGGACGGCCAGTGGTTCGGCTTGCGCCAATTTCCTCCCAGAGCGACTGGCTCGTGAACAATCCGAAAATCGAACCCAAGACGGTGCAGGGAACCTTGTGCTAGGCGACAATTGTGCATTCCCGAATGACGTTTCACGTTAAAGCGCGCGAATCCATTCCTTGAGCCGCGCCGCCTCGATTGCGATCATGTCGGGGTCGTGAAAGGTGTGCGCCAGCACCGATACGCCTTGTGTTGCCGACAGAAGATGCACGGCGAGCCCCCGTGAATCGGCTCCTTTGCCAAGCGCCTTGAACTGCGTCTCCATCCAAGCCAGGGCCTCCGCGAACAATACCGTCGATTTCTTCGCAACCGGGCCGCCGTGCTTGCGCAGTTCGGAACACAAGGTTCCGACAGGACAGCCACCGCGCGCCAGCGCCTCGCGGTTGTTGATTTTTATCTGGACGAAGCCGCACAGCCGCTCTTTGGGAGAATCTGCCTTGTCCAGCTCTTGCAACAACTTTCTGAATCGCGAAACGCGCAGATCGATGATGGCATCGCCGATCTCGTCCTTCGTCTTGAAGTAGTAGTACACGTTGCCAAGGGGAACCCTCGCCTGCTTCGCGATGTCGGCGATCGCCGTCGGGCCAAACCCATACCGATAGGTGACTCTCTCAGCGGCCTGAAGCAGCCGCTTGCGGTTGTCCGCTTTCGTTTTTGGCATCACACCACCCGTAGTTAGTTGACGGAGTTAAATGCTACAAAGCTGCACCAAGCCCGTCAACGATTGACGCCATTCGCTAGTATTGGGTATCGTGTCAGTTAGTCGACTGACTTCATTGGAATCGGTGAGGGCTGCCGAGACTGCCGCGTGCACCACAGGGGGGAATGATCCCATGAAGACGAACCACAGGCCGACCTTCGCGGTCAGGACTTCTTGCGTCTCAGCTGGGAATCGGGGGAAAAGGAACGCGCTATGGGCAATCGCAGCAGGCGGCCTGATTGCCGTGATTCTTGTTTCGGCGCTCACCGTTTTAGGCTCGACCAATCCAGCGATCCCAGCGAGCGCCGGCGCCAATCGGGACACCAAACAATGGATCGGAACTTGGGCCGCAGCCCCACAGCCGCCCATACCAAGGAGTCTTCAGAGTTTCCGCAAGCAAACTCTGCGCCTCATCGTGCATACCAGCGCTGGCGGAACGAAAGTCAGGATCAAGATCTCCAACACCTTTGGCGACCAGCCCTTGCTTATCGGCGGCGCACACATTGCCCGCCGGACCACCGCGGCGGAAATCGATCCGGCCTCCGACCGAGCGCTCCTGTTTCACGGACACTCGTCCACGACAATTCCTGCCCGATCGATGGTGGTGAGCGACCCGGTCGATCTGAACGTGCCTGCGCTATCGGATCTAGCCGTCAGCCTGTTTCTTCCCGAGACCACGCTGGCGACGACCTTACACATTCTGGCAAAGCAGACCAGCTACGTCTCAACGGACACCGGCGACTCCACTGCGGTCGTGAAATTTCCGGTCGTCAAGACCATTCACTCTTGGCCATTCCTCACCGGCGTAGATGTCGAGGCTTCGCCTCGCGGAGCCGCCATCGTCGCATTTGGCTCCTCGCTCACGGACGGAGACGGTTCCACCTCGGAGACTAATCGGCGTTGGCCTGACGTTCTTGCTGAGCGATTGCAGCGGGGCGCCAACCAGAAAGCGGAAGTGGGCGTCCTCAATGAGGGCATCATCGGCAATCGCCTATTGAATGACAGCCCTCAACAGCCTGGCTTTGAATATGGGGCTGCCCTCGGCCAAGCCGGCTTGGCGCGTTTCGAACGTGACGTGCTGGCTCAAGCAGGCGTCAAGTATGTCATCGTGGGTCTCGGCATCAATGACATCCTCTTCCCAGGCTCGTTAACACCTTTATCAGAAAGCGTGAGTGCCGACAGTATGATATCCGGCTATCGTCAGCTCATAGCGCGTGCCCATCAAAAGGGAATTCGAGTCATTGGGACGACTAACCCGCCGTTCGAGAACTTCTTCCTCGGTGAGCCCCCGATCACTTTCTACACTCCTGAGAAAGAATTCGTGCGTCAAAAGGTAAATGCCTGGATACTCACCAGCGGTGAATTCGATGCCGTTCTCGATTTCGACCTAGTTTTGCGGGACCCCAGCCACCCTACGCGACTCCTTCCTGGTTACGACAGCGACGACCATCTGCATCCCAATGATAGGGGTTGCATCGCCGAGGGAAATGCCATTCCCCTTGCGTTGTTCGAAGGCCATTAACTCGATGGCAATTACAATTTCGGTCTTACCTGGGAAGACGCTGGCAAACTGTAGGGTGACTGAGCCGCACCGATTCTATTTCCGCGGGCGACGCAGTCTCTCGACGATTTGACAATAGCGAACTCCTGAAAGGAAGGATCGATCTGTTGCGGGCATCTCCATCGCTACAGAACGCGAGCGACATTTCGCTGGGCTTTTCATTTAGGAACTGCGCAGGCTTAATGGCGCAGAGATCGCTCATCTGACGATTGTTCTAGACTTGCATTGAGACTGGAAACGGTAGAGTCCGGCGTATCACTCCTCCCCGCCGTATAGCCTACCCCATCAACGCGAGACTGCCTATCGTGTGAGCCTGTAGGGATTGCGGCCGTGCCACTTATGATACTCAAGCCTACTTTTCACTCTACGTTTATACTTTCATGATGCGCAACAGCATTTCATTCCCCCGACTGTACATATTTTTCCATGTCGCGATTTTGTATGGGAGCTTCATGGCATCTCCGACGGAAGCAAAGTGGAAATATTTCCGTCAGGGAAATTCTGCCGACAGCACCGCGACGCCCACCGGCGGCATTGCGCTGATGGGAGGTGGTGCCCAGCAGGACCCTGCATTCAAGTTCTTGTGCCAGCGAGCCAATGGCGGCGATTTCCTGATCCTGCGCGCGGACACCGAAGACGACTACGCGAAGAAGGTGAATGAGGAGATCAAGACCATCTGTCCGTTAAACTCAGTGGCCACCATTGTTTTTGCGGATCGTGAAGACTCCGATGATCCGAAAGTGGCCAAAATTATTGGGGAAGCAGAAAGCATTTTTTTGGCGGGTGGGGACCAATCCAACTACGTACGTTTCTGGCAAGACACGCCGGTGCAGGATGCACTGAATCGCTATATTGCGGCGGGCAAGCCGATCGGCGGCAGCAGTGCCGGCCTGGCGATTCTGGGCGAATTTTCGTTCGCGTCGATGATCGACACGATTCACTCTCCAGACGCTCTCGGGGACCCCTACGGGAGCAAAGTCACCATTACGCGCGAATTCCTGAATATTCCGATACTGGCCGACACGATTACCGATACACATTTCGTCAAACGTGATCGCTTAGGCCGGCTTCTGGTTTTCATGGCACGCATCCTGCAGGACGGCTGGGCCAAACAGGTTCGCGCGATTGCGGTCGAGGAAAATGTCGCGGTATTAGTAGATCCGAATGGCACCGCGCATGTAGTGGGCGATGGCCCTGCGTATTTCCTGGAAGCCACGCGAGCGCCGGAAGTATGCGCACATCGCGAACCGCTGACCTTCGATGGAATCAAGGTACAGCGAGTTGCGGCTGGGAAATCATTTCAAATTAAGGCTTGGGAAGGACGGAGTGAGAACTACACGCTCTCCGTGGTCAAAGGAATCGTTCGAGCCTCGGACCGGTCGCAAGGAATCTACTGACGGCAGGCCGCGGAGCTAAAGGGTTACTTGCCGTGCCGCAGATAGGCGTCCGTTTTGTTGAGCCAGTCTTCTCGCGGCGGGGTAAATACATCCAGGTCCAGCGTGTCTTCCAGGGCCCAAGCTTCATGTGGCATGTTCGATGGGATACACAACACTTCTCCGGCTTTCACGACGACGTCCTGGCCATCAATGGCAAATTTCAACGCACCCTCGAGAATGTAGGTCACCTGTTCGTTGTGGTGCTGGTGCTGCGGCACGTGCGCGCCTTTTTTCATAAACACGCGGGCGAGCATCACTTTGTCGCCCACAACCATTTCGCGGTCAAGCTTGTCATTCAGAGGTTCGCGCTCGACCTGATTCCACGGGATGTGTTTGAACGGTTGCTTTTCGCTCATGGCTTCCTGTCTCCATACACTCGCGCTGCGTTGTCGTGAAGGTAATTGCGGGCCATTTCCAGCGCTTTTGCTTCCGTGATCGCACCTTCCTGCACCAATTCGGCCAGCGCTCCGGCAAGGGCAGTGCGGGAAGTACGAGCTGCCAGCCAGAAACTTTCTTCGGCGCCTAGAGCTTCGTTGAACGGAAATGCGTCGGAAGCGTACATCATCTTGTCCGGATAAATCGTGAGGAGCATCTTCAGCACAGCCTTGAATTGCGACGGATACAGCATCTCCGACTGGAAGGAAGTGTCCAGGTAGACATTCTTGACGGCAGTGAGCAGCGCGGCTTCGCGTTCATAGGGCCAGCCGCCATGAACCAGCACGAAGGTGACATTCTTGTAGCGAACATCGCGCACGACATTTTCCAGATTGAGCACATTGCCCTGACGCAAGCTGAAATAATCCCCGATGCCCACGCAGGTGTGAAAATGCATAGGCAGGTGAAGTCGGACCGCCTGATCTGCCATCACGCGAAAAATGTAATCCTGGAAAATGCGGTACTCCTCGGCATTCGGTACGCCGCCGGCGCGGTAATTGTTATAGATGGCTTCGGCCTGGGAGCGCGGGGGATCAGTAAAATAGAGGGTACGAAAATAGGCTGCTTCAAACTTGATTGCCACGCCGCCACGCTTTTGATTGTCAGCCATGGTGCGGCGTACAAATTCTTCGTAGCCGGACAGGTCCGCGGGTAGCCCCTCAACGCCTTCCTGTTTCTTCCAGCGCGACAGCATTTTCTCTTGCAGCGGAACGTACACGCCCATATCCGGTGTGCCGGCGGTCTGCTGGTGGTTATCGAACGGATAGAAAAAGGCATCACCGAAGAATACCCAGTGAAATCGCTTGGGATCGAGGTAGGGAGCCATCACGGCGCGATTCGCCAGGCAGATCTGCACGTTCAATTTGTCGAGGATGCCGTCGAAATAGACGGTTCCGCCTGCCTGTTGCGCGGCCTTCTTCTTATCGGCCAGCCATTTGGCGTGCTCCGGTTTGAAATCGTCGTAGGGATAGGAGAAAAGCGCTCTCGCTGCGGCAACAAATTCCGGATTGTCGTCGCGCAGGCGAAAGGTGGGGCTTTCCTCGGGTGGTGCGGCCATGGCATCCACATCGGAATCGTCTGCGAAGCCAGGATGAGCGTGATTGTCGTACATGGGGATCTTGTCGATTTCTATGAGCAAGCGGTCGTATGTCTTTTTCACGTCACCCGCAGGATAAGGCGCGGCTTGCGCGGCCACGGTACGCGCCCAACCAGCCACGATCAGAAGTCCCATGCTTACGCGAAGCAGATGTTTCATCACGTACTAGCCCCCAGCTTGTTGCAGTTTACGGAAATTCAAATCATGTTAACGGGCGTCGTTTCAAAGCGCTACGGTAGCGCGCCAATGAGACGACACCCGTTGGATACGGTCCAGAGCTTCTTCTAACAGATACGCGGCACTCACCAACGAGAATCGCAGGAAGTTCTTTCCTTCCGCGCCAAAGGCCGCGCCGGCAATTCCTGCCACTCCGACTTCTTCCAATAAGAGTTTCTGGACTTCTTCGGCGGACCGGCCCGTTGCTTCGATATTCACCCAGGCGTAGAAAGCGCCGTCAGGGGCCTGGCATCGGAATCCGGGAATCTTATTAAGCTTGGCGACGAACAGATCGCGCCGTTTACGGTACTCCTCGACCATTGCTGGCACAGCACTGGTAATATCCAGCAAAGCTTCTATGGCTGCGATCTGCGTGAACTCCGCGGTGCACGTAAAGGTATTCAGAACCAGCAGGTCCAGCGCGTCGATGACAGGCGTTTGCGCTACGGCGTAGCCCAGGCGCCACCCGGTCATGGCAAACGATTTAGAGAAACCGTCGATAATCACCGTGCGTTCCGCCATGCCAGGCAATGACCAGATGGATTTGTATTCGCCGGTGAATAATATGCGCGCATAAATCTCATCGGCGATTACCCACAGGTCGTGCTTCTTGGCGAGATCGGCGATCTGCTGGAGGGTGGCTTCATTGAACACCGTGCCGGTGGGGTTGTTCGGCGAATTGAAAATCAGAACGCGAGTCTTCGGCGTGATTTTCGCGGCGATTTCCGCAACGTCGGGCTGAAACCGGTTCTTCTCGCGCAGCGCGTAGGGCACGGACTTCGCGCCCAGTCCCCGCGTGAACGAGGGATAGATCGGAAAACTGGGATCGGGGTAGAGCACCTCGTCGCCGGGCTCAATCAAGGCCATCATGGCCAGTGCCAGTGCCATTTTGCAGCCGGGGGCGATCAGGACTTGTTCCGCGCGCACATCCAATTTGCGCGTGCGTTTCAAGTACTCCGCGATACCTGCGCGCAACGGAGGAATGCCCCGGGTGGAGACGTAGCGATCGCGCCCGCCGGCAACGGCGGCACGGACTGCATCCACGATCGGCGCGGCCGGATGAAAATCCGGCTCACCGAGTTCCAGGTGAATGATCGAGCGCCCTTGCTTCTCAAGTTCTTTGGCGCGGGTGTAGACCGCCAGTGCACCCTCGCCGGTCAGCTGTGAAACACGCGTGGCGATTTTAGCCATAGCCGCAAAATCATATCACTAAGTCGCGGCGAGGATCCTCCGCGGGAAAGTGCCGGGGCACGGGATGGTCGCGCCCCGGCTGGACCGCTGGGATCGGCGAGCGCATCTCTCAGAACGCCAACTTCAGCGAGAACTGGATCAGCCGCGGCGTGCCGACCGTCGAAAAAATTTTCCCGAACGGCCCGTCGTACGTGGCGTTGCCGCTGGCATCGTGCGTGATGGTTTCCACGTCGTTGATCGAGGGATTCGCGAAGTTTGCGTGATTGAAGATGTTGAAGAAGTCGGTGGTGAAGCGGAGGTTGAACCGCTCGCCCAGTTGGAAGTTCTTGATCAGTGAGAAATCCCAGTTTTGCTGGTACGGACCGCGATAGGTGTTGCGACCCAGTACACCGAAGTTGGTGGTGCAGAAATTTACATCTACTGCGCATTGATCCGGATAGAGCAACGGCGCGGGAGCAAAGTTGGCCACGTTCAAATAGCCGTTGAGGCGGCTTTCGGTACTCCCTTTTGTGTAGCCGCCCGCGACCGTTCCGTCCGAAGCAAGGCTCCCGTTCAGCGTGGGCGTGTAACCCGGAGCAATGAAACCCGTGCCTGCCGAGGAATCCGTCACGGAGAAGGGAGTGCCCGATTGAATGACGGTGATGCCGCTAATGGACCAGTTGCCCAATGCCACGTGCTTCCATCCAGTCTCGCTGGCAAAGAAAGGCAGATCGTAGCGGTAGCTCAAAACGAAGCGTTGCGGCCGGTCAAAGTCCGACAAGCCGCGCGACCATTTCAGGTCGGCTTCATTGTTATAGGCGGTATTCAGCGCGGTATTGCCGCTGGAGGTCGCGTCGGTGGACCTGGAGTAGGTGTACGCCGCCTGTACATACCCGTGCGCCCAGCGGCGCGAAAGCGTCGCCTGCAGCGAGTTGTAGTGCGAGTAGGCATCGTTGGCGAAAATCTGGAATCCGCCATAGCCGTTGATGGAGGGGATTGGAGATCGCGCTGGTCCATTGTCAAATGTGTTAGCGGTGATCGAGTAAGTTTTCCCATTTGCGGCCGTTATGGAAACGGGGTGGTCTGGACTCGCGTCCTGCCCTGGAATGTTCGTACGCGTTTCGCGCAGATGGACCGTGTGAGTTCCGACGTAACCTACTTCGAGTACCCACTGCTTGCCCAGTTCGCGTTGCAACGTCAGATTCCACTGCTGAGTATTCGGCATCACGAATTTCCGAGGCACCGCGAGCACGAACAGATTGGTCGTTGGGATCGTTCCGGGACTGCCGGCCGCGCAACCAAAGCTGCCAGCTTGTGTCGTGTCGCCTCCCGGGAATCCGAGGAACGCAGCGGTGCAAGGAAGGAAGGAAGGATCGAGAGTTCCGGCAACCGGCAAACCGTTATTTGGGCAACCGGCGGCAGGCGTCGGCGAAAAATACGTCGACAAGCATCCTGCTGGCACCGCCCCAAACGTAATCGGCAAATACGGCGCCTGGAACGAAAGTTGGTCCGCTGTCCCAACATCTTCGCGCACAAAGTAGATGCCATATCCGCCGCGAATTGTCGTTTTGCCCTTGCCGCCAAGGTCGTAGGCGAAGCCAACGCGCGGCGCCAGGCCGGTGGAAAACGCATTCTTGAAGGTGGTGTCGCTGCCGCTGCCGGTCAGCCCGGGAACATTCAAAAAGTTGGCGCAGCCTCCGTAGACCATCGGATAGAGATTCTGCGCGGCCAGATCCTCATCGATATTCCCGATGTGGCAGAGATTGTCGCTGAACGCGCCGTCGATCTCCACACGCAGGCCCAGGTTCAACGTGAGGTTCCGCTTCACTTTCCAATCGTCCTGCGCGAAGAAGCCCCAGTCGTTGGTGCGGTACTGGTGATTGTATACGCCACCGCCACCGAAACTGAAGGCGGAAGCGCCTTCCAGGAAATTCTGCCAGTCGGTCAGGCCATCCGGAGTGTTGGTGAAGAAGATCTGCCCGTTGAAGGTTTGTGGAAAGAGTTTATCGAGACTGACGCGAGTGAATTCGGCGCCGAAGCGGAAGACGTGTGGGCCCTTCACCCAGCTAACGTTATCGACGAGATTGTAATTGTTCTGCGTCTGATACTGGTTCGCGGGAGGCGTCGGCCCGATCTGGAAGCCGGAAGTGCCAAAGGTGAATTTGTAGATGGAGTCCGTGAGGTTGTTCGTTGGCCGTTCGATCCCCAGATCGGCGGCGGTAACGGGAGGGATGTTCAGCAGACTGTAATTCATGCGCACATAGCCGAAACGGAATTCATTCACCAGGCTGGGTGTAAACAGATGCGTCTCCCCGACACTGAAAAAGCGGGCCGCAACCGGAATCTGGTATGGGAAATCGAGGTCCGTGGCGCTGATACTGCTTGCCAGCGTGCCGCCCAAGGACGCCTGCAAGCCTCCCGCGCCGAAGGGCAGGTAGCTGGAGGAGTTGGAGAAGAAGAAATTGGCACTGAGCTTATCGCGGCTATTGTTGAATTCCTTGTTCCAGTTGAGTGTGAACTGATTATCGGTATACGTTCCGGGCTTGCTGACCAGGAGTTGACCGGTCGTCCCGGCAACGCCCGGGATAGAGGGAATCAAGTATCCATTCGGGTCGTTGAACTGGTTGCTTTTGAAGTTCAAGAGGGCATGAACCACGGGATCGATGGGGGTGGTCGTGTTCCCAAAGAATGCCTGCGAGATCGCAGCATCCGAACGGTCGGTCGGAATGACCGGAAAGCCCGGATTGTTGACCTGCGTACCAGGAGAGAGCGCGCTCGTCTGGCGAGTACCCTGATAATTGCCGAAAATGTATCCGAATTTTTCCTTAACGAGCGGGCCGCCGGCGCTGGCTCCAAAGATATTCTGCCGTACTTCCGGCCGGGCCTGTTCATTCGCGTTGTGGAAATATTCGTTGGCGTTCAGTACTTCATTTCGGAAGAACTCGTATACATCGCCGTGAAAATTCTTGGTGCCGGTACGCAGGATAGCGTTGACGTCACCACCGCCGTTGCGGCCTTGACTGGCATCGTACAGGGACGTCTGCACTTTGAATTCCTGCAGCACGTCGGGGTTTGGAAGCGGCACATAGTAGTTCTGGGCCACGTTGTAGTCAGTCGCGCTGATTCCTTCGATCTGGTAGTTGTTATTGTCTTCGCGCTGCCCGTTCACGAAAATTTTAGTCACGCCGCGCCCGAGTTGTGCGGAAGCGTTTAGCTCGCTTTGTGCGCCGGTGCTGAGGGTCAGCAGTTGCTGGTAGTTCTGCGTCGCCAGGGGAAGTTCACGAATGGTTTCATGTCCCAGGGTTTCGCCGGTCGTTGCCGCTGTGGTGTCAACGGTAGTAACTTGCGCGGAAATCTCGACCTTTTCGCTGACCGTTCCAGGCTTCAGCGAAATGGTTACGCGGGTCGTTTCCGTGACGCGAACCTCGATTCCACTGGCTTTGGATTCGGAAAACCCGCTCTTGTTTACAACCACGTAATAGGTCCCCGGCGGCAACAGAGTGGCCACGAAGAGCCCATCCCCACCCGAGGGCTGGTGCCGCACCAGAGTATCGGTGGAAGAGTTAAAGATCTGAACGTCGGCGTCCACGACGGCCGCTCCGCTCACGTCCGTAACCGTTCCACTAATGGCGCCGGTCGCTCCGCCCTGCCCGCTGGCGGGTGGGACTATGGTTAGGACTGCAATCAAAAGAAACAGAGAAAAAAGACGAATAACACCCCTCATATCCACCCCCCCGAGTATGAATGTCCGCCATGTCTCATATTAGACGGGAAATCTCACCGCCCGGCTTGCTTTCGGTGCACTTGCCGGCTTGGCAAGCGCTAGCTCAGATGGGGAATGAGCGACACATGGAGGATCTTCAGACTAGCGAAGTTATCGGGTAACCCCTCTACTGTCAAGAACTTGCCAATCAAAAATTCCTATCAGGTACATCGAGCTTTTCTATACTGCCGCTGCTTAAGCTGCCACGTAACGCAAAGTAAACCCTTCAGCCTAAGTTCCTGTCGAACCGCCACCACCTTCTTGGCCCTATGATTTCGCTTACGCAACCCCGGGAACTGCGCTATCGTCTAACCTTATAGACAGGGAGTCCGCGCTCACCTCGAGGTCGATTATGAAAACTCGCAGAATGGTACTCATATTCACCGTCCTTCTATTGGTTTGTGCAGGTTTGCCCGGATCAGCCACCGCAGACACTAGCCATGTTCGGATTATTCGCCTAAGTGTTGTGCAAGGAGACGTGCGCGTTACCAGTTCGTTCCATGATGACCCGCTGACGGATACTAAAGCGGTATGGGAAACGGCACCGCTGAACATGCCGATTCGCGAAGGATCCGCTCTGGCGACAGGAAGTGGCCGCGCCGAAGTTGAGTTTGAGAACGGTGCGATGGCGTTTCTGAGCGAGAACACGGTCGTAGAGTTTTACGATCTTTCGCTGCATGACGGGAACCGCGTGACGCGGCTGGTGCTCCGCCAGGGTTCCGCGGTTTTCTACATGCACGCGCAGAATGGAGATTATTTCAGCGTGACGGGTGGAGATTTTACCGTTGAGGCCGGCACTCGCTCACGATTCCGCCTGAACAATTTTGACGATGGCAGCACCGTGGATGTCGAAGGCGGACAGGTTTCCGTTCTTCGCAATGATAAGTCGACACCGCTCGAGAAAGGGCAGTCGCTCTCCGTACGCGCATCCGATCCGGGGAATCCCGTGATTTCCCGCGCCGCGTCGACGGACGATTTTGACCGCTGGGTGTCTGGCCGAATCGATAGCGTCGTGACGGCCACGAATTACACCAATCAATACACCAGCACTATGAATTACAGCTCCGGGTTCGCGGATCTGTACACGTATGGTTCCTGGCTTTCTGTTGGAGGATATGGCTACGGCTGGCGCCCGTTTGGGGTCGGTTTGGGGTGGTCACCCTTCGATGCGTCGTTCGGCGGCTGGTATTGCGATCCGATGTTTGGTTGGTCGTTTATTGGATCCGCGCCCTGGGGCTGGCTGCCATACCACTACGGCGGATGGATCTTCGCTCCGATGTATGGGTGGGTGTGGACTCCGAACGGTTTCGGCGGAGTAGGCGGAAGGCCCATACCTTATCGCCCGGTGACGGCCGTCTGGGTGAATACCGGCAACACGCTTGGAGTTGTCCCGGCGCATCCTTTGGACAAGAACGGCAAGCCGCCGGTCAATATCGCGCAGGGCGTGTACCCGGTGCAAGGACGCGTGAGTGCCTCTCCGGTGGCCCTGGCGAACGGTGAAAAGGTTTCCGTTTTGAAGCGTGCGCCCGCCGACGCAGTTGTCGCAGGAAGTCTGGCAAAAGCGCCCGCGCCCGCGCCTGTTTCTCGCGTGTTGCCAGCCAATACGTTTAACACGCGGCAGGCCATGCTCGATCGGCGATCTTCGATCGTGTACGACTCGGCCGAGCATCGCTTCGTGAATTCCACTCGAGTGAATCCGGCGTCCGTAGCAGCGACGATGCCGGGACAACCTCATGTGAATACCGCCACCGTGAAGGAAGCCACGGCTGCTCGCGGTGGTGTGTCTAGCGTTCATCCATCCGCATCGACAAGCGTTCCGCATGCTGCGATGCCTCCACGGCCGGTAATGACGCCAGCGCCGGCACGCGGCTCGAGCGCTTCGGTCGGTGGTTCCAGGGCAGGCGGCGGGTGGGGAGGAAGCAGTTCGGGAGCATCGGTAGGAGCAGCACGCAGTTCGTCTATGCCGGCGTCATCGTCTCATCCGGCTTCTTCAGGAGGCGGCGGCAAGCCGCATTGATCGTCCAGACAATTTCAAATTACCAGAAAGCGGCTCGCGGCGAGTAGGCTGCGAGCCGTTTTTAATTGAGAATTACCGGCAGCCACATCCGTGCCTGGAAATCCGCGAATTTCTTAGCCGAAAATCATTCCTGCGTAGCCCACAACTCTTTCCCGATCGCCCGACACCTCTGCAGAAGTGGCATACTTGACGAGCTCTCCCTTTTTCACCCCCAGCTTCTGCACCGCCGTGAGCATCACAACCGCCGGGCCGAGTCCACACATTGAAATCGATTCCCGGTGGCACACTTCATAGAGCCCTAACGCGTCCACGCGTAACATGCACTCGATTGCTTGCTGATCCTTCCACCTGGTGCGCTCGTCATCCTCGTAGTGATTCATGTCCGAGGATGTCACCAAAAAGACTTCTTCGTCGCTCTCCGCGAGGACCCGCGCTAGACCCTCGCCCACTTCAACCAGCTCCCGGTAACGAATTGCCCCTATGGCGATGGGCACAAATGTGAATTCCGGGGCAAGCACCTGCAAAAAAGGCAGTTCCACTTCCAGCGAGTGTTCGCGGCTGTGGGCCAGTTCGTCTTCGCGCAGTGACGGGCACGCGGCGCACACGCGCCTAGCCAGGTCTCGATCGATGGGGGCGTCACCCAGTGGAGTTCGCCACTTGCCTGCGGAGAGTATCGCCAGCGATTCCCCGCGAGGATAATGGCGCACGCCCAGAATCACGATCTTCTTGGGAAACTTGATCCGCGAAAACACCGCTCCGGCGACGTGTCCGGAGTAAATGTAGCCGGCGTGAGGCACCAGGCAGGCCTTCCTGCGAACGCTTTCCTCGCGGCTGGATTCGCGGGCGTAGTGCTGAACGAGTGCGGAAAGTTCTTTGGGATTGGCGGGATAGAACTGCCCGGCAACTGCGGGTGCGCGAATCATGGTCCCCTCCTTTTAGAGGGGCCGCGACGGTTTTCCTTTAAACTTGATGGCCTGTTGCGATTGCGGGTCGTAGTACACGGTGATCTTATCGCCGTACTGATAGCCACCCTTATCAATCAGCTGCTGCATTTTCGTTGCTGCAGGCTGGCTCAGGCTAAATGTGCGGATGGCCATGTCGTTGTCTTTGGCGCGTACGGTGACCTGCGCGCCATTCGCATTCATGAACGTCCCTTGAAATTTAAGGAGTCCTGAGGGTTTCGGCGTTATCGCGTTCACAATGATAGGCACGGCCGTATCCACCAGGATCGGCGTCAGAATGGGATCCTGCGCGGAGGCTTTGGAAGCTCCCAGCGCGCTAAGAGCTGCAAATGCCAGCGCGACCATTCCCGCAATGTGCACAAACTTTTTCATTCGATATCGTCCGTCGCAATCCTAAGCGATTTCAAAAATCGCACGTCCTGGGAAGTCATGGTGAGGCGCGGTGCAGCCTTTTTCTCAGGTTCCTGCTCCATCGACTCCTGATCCACCTGGATGCGCAGCGATTCCAAGAATCTGCGGTCCTGCGTGGTGATGCGAGTTTCTTCGCTGCCGGACGCATCGCGTTTGGCCAAGCCGATCGTGGCGTCCAGTTTCAGAACGATGTCATAGCCATGTGCGCGCACACCCGCAATTGCACCGGTTATCCGGTCCGACTCCGAAACCGTATCGTTGATGGCGTGCCCGAGCTCGCGCAGCAGATTTTTCAGGTTGTCGTCGAGTTGCAAGGATAGCTCCCCAGTACAGCTAAGCCCGATTGTAGGCCTTACCTATAGTTCGATACAAGATACGCTTTGCACGTTGTCCTCAAGGTAATCACCCCTCCCACCTGTACGCCCGACCGGGTGGAGGGAACCGCCGTTCCGGCGATTCTGAGCTAAGATGCTGCTATGGCAACGGTTGCAGGAACGGTCAGCCGACAGGACGAACCCCGTGGATTTCGGCGCCTGTGGCGCGTGCTCAAACAGTTATTCCATGAAGCGGTCGGCGCCATCTTCGCGGTGCTCGCGCTCGGCTGGCTGAATTCTGCTCTGCGAGCCTGGACGCGCGACGTGGCTCACTGGCTAATCGCTGTGTCCCTCGCGATTGGATTGCTCTTCATCGTGTTTTCCGTCAGCTCGTTCCGACGCGCGCGCCAGCTTTGAGTGGAATCCGAGGAGACGCACGACGGTGTCAGCAAGCAAAGTTGAAAGTTTTGGCACGGCGTTCCGGGTCGACGTTCCCTGTTTCGAGGGCTCAGCGATTCTGCTGCCCCCGAGCACAGCTGTAAGAGCGCGGGGGCTGTAGTATTCTTGGCTCGGGCAAATCTTATGAAGCTGATTCTCGCTTCCACGTCGCCGCGGCGAGCCGAAATTCTCCGTGACGCGGGTCTGGTATTTTCCATTCTTTCCTCCGCCGTGGATGAAACTCCGATCCCGGGCGAATCACCCTCGGAGCTCGTCCAGCGCTTGGCCAATGCCAAGGCGGACCTGGTCGCCGCGCGCGCGGTTGGGCCGGCCATCGTAATTGCCGCGGATACCGTGGTGGTTCTGGAAGGCCAGATTCTGGGCAAGCCGCGGTCGACCGACGACGCTCGCCGTATGCTCGAGAAACTTTCCGGGCGTACCCATTCCGTGGTCACCGGTGTTTCCCTAATTCGTTTACCCGACGTCGAGCGCAGCACATTTGTTGAAACGACTCTCGTTCACTTTCATCGCCTGCCTGCGAATGAAATCACGCGCTATCTCGCTTCGGGAGAGCCTCTCGATAAAGCCGGCGCGTACGCAATTCAGGGCCGGGCCGGACGCTACATCCCGCGTATCGAGGGCTGCTACTACAACGTGGTTGGCTTGCCGCTGGCCCGTCTGCTGAAGGAACTCCACGAACTCGGCTGGTCCGAGGAAGAATCGTCGATGCTGTCCTGAACGACGCCGATTGCAGCCAATTCTGCTGCGCTGGCCGCCGCGATTAATGCAACTCTTAATTAAGGGTGCATATTACTTCTTCACCTGAGCTTGGGTGCGCGCACTATGTTTCTTGTTGTAGATGTTCTTTGAAGTGGCGTTTTGTTCTTTGTTGACCTGTTGTTTCTCGCTTGGCGTGAGCTTCCCGCCGTTGGCCGCGCGCTCCGAGGCAACTTGCTTGTTGATGTTCTGCTGCTGTTTTTCGAGCTTCGCCGTTTCGCCGGCCGTGAGCTGACCGCTCTTCACGCCCTGCGCAATGCGATCTTGCTGGTTCTCGCGGCGCTGGCCTACTTCATTGTTGCCGTGGTGCGCGGTATTCGCGTTGTGCTTGTCGTTGTAAATCTGTTTGGACATCTGGTTCTGCTGATGATTGATCTGCTGCTTTTCTGCGGTGGTTAACTTCCCGCCGTCGGCCGCGCGATCCGCACGCGTTTCCGCGTTGATGGCAGATTCTTTTTCCTCCAGATTCTTGGTTTCCCCGGCGGTCAGCTGGCCGCTCTGAATTCCGTTGGCGATGCGATCCTGCTGATTCTCTTTGCGCTGGGCAACTTCACCGGGTTTCCTAGCGGGACTGCTGGTCGTCGTGCTCGGCGTGGACGTATCTTGCGCCAGCGCTAGCGAACCCATTAACAGCACGGTTGCGGACAACATTCCCCACTTCGACAATGTGATTGTCATACCCCTGCTCCTTGTTTTCCTCGACTTTAAATCGTTCCACCGGGCACTGTGTCCAAACCGAGTTTGGGAGAAAAGTTGCTGTGACTCTACGGGCCGGAAGTGCGGATTTGGTTGGAGAGAATACCAGCAGGATAACTCTTTGGGCACAAAAAATGCCCCCGACGAGCCTGCTTGTTTTTGAATTACGACTCGGGACTAGGCTGGTGTTGCGCCCACTTCCACAGAATTTTCGCTCTCGCCCGTTGCGTGCGTTGAGGAAACGACGTAATAAAAAGTTGTTCCGCGAGCAAGACCTTCATCCGTATAACTGTTCGCTGAGGTCGAAGCAATCCGCGCGTAAGGACCGCCGCTCGTCCCGGAGCGCTTTACATTATACGTGCTCGCGCCCACGCTGGCACTCCAATTCAATGTCACCTGACTGGTGCCCGACTTGGCTGTCAGTCCGCCTGGAGCGGCAACCTGAGTCGGCGAAGTCTGAGCTGGTGCAGCTCCCGAGACTCCCTCTTTAAAGCTTCGGATGCCCTCTCCCAAGCCCTTCATCACCTCGGGAATGCGGCGGCCCCCGAAGAAAATCAGAACGATGGCCAGCACTACCAGCCAATGAAAAATGCTGAATTCACCCATGAACTGCCTCCAGGCGACCTCTGCCTCTCGCGTTGTCTTTCAACCTAATGCAGTCTTGCCGACCCGGCAAGCCTTGGCCGCACACTTGTTTAATCCCCTAAAGGATAACACGCTCATCGCCGGCCCGCCGCGTCAAGCGTTGCCGGTCGAGGTATTCCAACAGCGGGATGGCATATTTCCTGGAGATACCGGCGAGCTCCTTAAAGGCAGGTACGCCGATGCGGTCACCCTTGGTTTTCTTGTAGCCGGCCAGAAGCACTGCGAGTTTAGTAAGCGCATCGACGTGAAAAATCAGGTCGGCCGAGACGCGCACCAGGGCCTTTTCTCGCAGCAGGAGCTGCAAAATCTTTTCCGCACGGCGGCTCTCGATCGACAATTGCGCCAACACCTCTTTCACCGCCGGCACTGCCAACCCGGCCTTCGCGAATGCCTGTTCGATCTGTTGCTGCGCACGCGCCTCCTCCGGCGTTAAGGTGATTTCAGCCCCAGGCCTCTTCACCAAGTCTGCCTCGACCGAGAGTTTCTTCTGTTGGACCATCTCTTCCAAGGCGCAGCGGAAGGTCTCCGGCCGAACGCGCTTTCCCAGGCTGCGGCGCAAATCCTCCCGCGTGATCCCGGGCGACAATGGATTGTCCCGGTGGAATTCCTCCACGCGCTGGCGAAGCTTCCGGCAGGTTTCCTGGAAACGCACTTCAGAAAATAACACCAGCGGCTCGGCAGAAACGATGCGCACGGCTTTGCACGCGGCCAGCGTATTGGCTGCCTGGAGAAGTTCGCTTGCCAACCAGCCGGTTCTCGCGATGATCTCCGCTGCCGGAACTCCGAGCACGTTGCGCTCGGCGATTGCGCGCAGGGCCTCTTCGCGTGAACCTGATTCCAGTATTTCGAGAAATGCCACCCGATCGGTATCCTTTCGGGAGGGACGCCGCGCGAGTGGATCGAGCAGTTCGCCTCCACCGATCGTGATGACCGGCGAGAATTGCCGCGCGATGTAGCGATCGCCCTTCACGAGCACCACGTCATCCTGCAAACGAAACTGCGCGAGACCTGTTGCGCCGGGGGCCAACTCACCTTTGTCGTAGAGGTAGACTTCCGCAATCGTCTCGCTGGTCCCGGCGTGAAAATGAACGCGCGTGCGGTGCTTCACCAGTGGCGCCGTGACGAGCAATTCCAACCCGACATCCACTCGCCGTGTGGAACGGAATCGTCCCGGCGCGGCAATGACCATGCCCCGCTGCACCGCGCCATACTCTACGCCGGCGAGATTCACGGCAGTGCGCTGCCCCGCGTCCGCGCGCTCCACGCTCTTTCCGCCGGTTTGCAGGCCGCGAACACGCAAGCGCCTTCCTTCCGGCAGAAGTTCAACCTCTTCGCCGACCGCAACCTGCCCGGAAATCAACGTGCCTGTCACCACCGTGCCAAAACCTTTCACGGGAAACGAACGGTCGATGGGCAGACGGAAATATCGGCCGGAATCTTTTTCGGTAATTTGCGCCGCGGCGTCCTGCAACGCGCGCTTCAGTTCCGCCAGACCCTCGCCGTTCTTCGCACTCACCGGCACAATCGCGGCGTTCGCCAGAAACGAATTTCGCACGAACTCTTCCACTTCCATGCGGGCCATTTCGCGCGACGGCGCGTCCACTAAGTCACTTTTTGTCAGGGCGATCACGCCTCGCTTCACCCCGAGCAAGCGGCAAATTTCAAAGTGTTCGCGTGTCTGCGGCTTGATCGATTCGTCGGCCGCAATCACCAGGAGCACGAGGTCCACGCCGGAGGCGCCCGCCAGCATGTTCTTCACGAAGCGCTCGTGGCCCGGGACGTCGACAAATCCAAAGCGCACGCCGTTTCCTTCGAGAAAGGCAAAGCCCAGATCAATGGTGATGCCGCGGCGCTTTTCTTCTTCCAGGCGATCCGGATGCGTCCCGGTCAGCGCCTCGATAAGCGTCGATTTACCGTGATCGATGTGTCCCGCGGTGCCGACAATGATGCTCTTAATGGCGGAGTTCCTTTTCTTCAGGGACTTGAAGCGCACATTTTGGGGAATCGTGTTCGAAAAAATCGGGCCAATGCTTCAAGACTTCGCCGCGGCAATTTCGTCCACAATTTGTTGCGCAGCCGCGCGCGGATCTGCCGCCGCCAGGATGGGGCGCCCTACCACGATAAAATCCGCGCCGGCCTTGATGGCTTCTTTGGGCGTTGCGGTGCGCACCTGATCGTTTTTCGTTTCTTCCGCGTTGCCTGCCTTCGGTCGCACGCCCGGTGTAACGATGAGGAATTCCCGCCCACACAGTTTGCGAATGGCTTTGGCTTCCGCGACCGAGGCCACCACGCCATCGACGCCCGCCGATTGCGCCAGCTTCGCGAGTTTCAAGACCCGTGACTTCGTCGGTCCACCGATGCCAACTTCGCGTATGGCCTTCTGATCCATACTGGTCAGCACGGTGACGGCAAGCAATCGTGGCCGGTCTGCACCCATCGGCACGCCTGCGCTGATTGCCTGTGTCGCCGCACGCATCATCGTAGTGCCGCCAAGAGCGTGCACGTTCACGAATTGCACGCCGGGCAAAGCCGCCGCTGCAAGCACCGCGCCCGCCACAGTATTGGGGATGTCGTGGAATTTCAGATCAAGGAACACTCCGGAACCCAACTGCGCCACCTGCCGGACCGCCTCGGGTCCTGCGCTGGTAAAAAGTTGGTTTCCGATCTTGAACATACCGACAAGATCGGCAACTTGTTTGGCGAACTTTATGGCCGTGGGCAAGGAATCAAAATCGAGGGCGACGATCAGGCTGCAGCGTGGATGGGCGTCGAAACTCACGGTTCAGGTTCACCCGTGAAGACTCACTCCTGGCTTTCGTCGTTTCGGGTGCGCTTGGCAGGCAGCTGCATCAGTTCCAGCCGTACCTGGCTCACTCCCGAGCTGATCAGGCCAATCTTCCGGGCTACGCGATAGGATACATCAATTTCGCGCCCTTCCTGGTAGGGACCCCGGTCATTTATGCGAACTACTTCAAATTTCCCGTTGTGAGTATTCACGATCCGCACCCAGGAACCGAAAGGCAGGTTCGGGTGCGCAGCGGTCAGACTCTCGGCGTTGAAGCGCTCACCATTGGCGGTCTTCTTTCCGTCAAACTCCGGCCCGTACCAACTGGCGTTGCCCACCCATACTTTGATGGGTTTCACCGGCGCGGTCAGATGCGCAACCAGAGGAGCTTCCATCACGGGCGCCACCAGAAACATCAGGGGTACCCAGCGGAGCGCAGCCCAAGTCATGAAGAGTGGTCGTCGCATAGTGTGTTGTTCTTACTACAATTGTTCAAAAAGTGTAGCAAAAATGATGCATTATGTCAACCATTTTCAGTCACAAACTTATCGCGTAAGCTACTGATAGTTAATACGTTAGCCTCAGAAACCGCGCGCGCGAGTCGGCCCACAAGTCCCTCACTGACCTTCGGGTCAGCAAAGCTGGCCGTCCCTACCTGTACGGCTGTCGCACCCACCGCGAGGTATTCGAGCACGTCCTCGACGGTTTCGATACCTCCAAGGCCCAAAACCGGGATCTTGACCATTTTGCGCGTCTCCCAAACCAGGCGAAGGGTGATCGGTTTGATCGCCGGACCAGACAAGCCACCTGTGAGATTCCCTAATCTGGACTTTCCCGTCCTATGATCCACGGCCATCGCGGGGTAAGTATTAGCGACAGTCAACGCGTCGGCACCCGTGGACTCCGCTGCGCGACCAATAAGTCCAATGTCTGTAACAAGAGGCATCAGCTTTACCCAAAGTGGCCGTTTCGTAGCTGCTTTGCGCGCCGCTCCGACCACCTCTTCCACAAGAGCAGGGTTACTGCCGAACTGCATGCCACCCTTCTTGACGTTGGGACAGGAGATATTCAGCTCGTAAGCAGCGATTCCAGGGGAGTCCTCCAGGCGGCGGATGACTTCAACGTAGTCCTCCTGGCAATACCCAAAAACATTGACGATGAGGCTGGTGTTGTATTTTCGCAACAGTGGCAGTTTGTCTGCGATGAATGCCTGCACGCCAACGTTCTGCAGTCCGACAGCGTTCAGCATGCCGGAGGGGGTCTCGCAGAGCCGGGGAGGCGGGGCCCCTTCGATGGGCTCCAGTGAAATGCCCTTGGTGACTAAACCACCCAGTTGATTCAGATCAACCAGGTGGGCAAATTCCAAGCCGTAACCAAAAGTACCGCTCGCAGTAAGGATGGGATTAGCTAGGCGCAGGGCGCCAACCTGAACTCGGAGGTCAACGCGGTCAGAGGAACTCACGTCAGCAGAGAATAGCATGAAGCCGCTGTGGGATTCCGCAAAAACCTATCGATGCGATTGGCGCCACTTGGCTTCGCGTTTTCGCAGCGCTTCGGAAAGGACTCGCCCGTCGCGCGTGGCCAAGGTTACCCCGGTCAGCGACGCGAGGGTGGGCGCAACGTCGGCAGGCGTGGCAGGCGCAAAATACTCCCCGGGCTGAATTCCGTAGCCCATCAGCAGAATCGGCACATGCTGGTCGTAATTGTAAGGCGTGCCGTGTCCCGTGGCATAGTCGCGGGTTTTTCCAGAAGCGGTGCCATCCAGCAACCAATACGCTTTAGGAACGACGAAGAGATCTCCACTTCGTGCGGCGAAATAGCTGAGCTCCATGGCCGTACGCGTCTGAAGCACGCTGACGCTGCCGCCAGTCAGATCTTCGGCGCGGAACACGGAGGCGACTCCCGGCTCGGTCAGCGCGGCATCGATCACGGCGCGCATCGCTGCAGGGTCTTGCTTGAGCTGCAGATAGACTCCTTGCGCAAAATAAATGTCGCTGCCCGTAATCCGCATGATTGCCGGCTTGCCGTAATGGAATGGCTCGAGGGCGTTCTCCAACCGGTCTTTCAGGTCGGCAAGATTCAACGTCCCGGCGTCAGCGCCTGTCTCTTGCAGCTCTTCGGGAATGGGCACGACGCCATGGTCGGCGGTGAGCACCACGACATAATTACCGCGTCCAACTTTCTGGTCCAGGTGAGTGAAGAGTGCACCGAGATCCTGGTCCAACCGAACGAGGATGTCCTGAATTTCGCGGCTGCGTGGACCAAAAGCGTGGCCTACGTAATCGACCGAAGAATAGCTGACACCCAGATAATCCGTCGAGCCACTTGTTCCCAATCCAAGAGAATCGACGGCGGTAAGCGACAGTTTGGTCAAATAGGTTTCCGCGAAGGGGCTGGTTGACCATTGCTCGTAGAACTCCTCATTGGGGCCGCTATCGCTCTGTTTCCCGCGCAACGCGTGGGGAAAACTGTTGGTCCAACCATCGGGCGGCACGGCGCCCGCCGTCTTGTCGTCATACAAGTAGGAGGTAGCGGGCAAACTGAGCGACCAGGTTTTCCCGTAGTCTTCAGCGACGGGATGCTGCTTCACAAAACTTTCGATGAAGGGCATGGTGCCGTAGGGAGAAGACGTCACCCAAACGCCGTTGTCGCCGTCGAACCAGCTCGCGGCGTCGCTCTTGTGACCAGCAAGGGTTATGGCGGCGCGAGCCTTCAGTGAAAAGGTCACTACCCGCGTCGCTCCGCCGGTCTGAAATTTCAGTTCTTCCGCGTAGGCCGGCAACTGCATCCGCCAAGCGGAGTCGCCGCCTTTAGTGGCTCCGCCCGCGTAAGCCACATTTGTCACGTTAGGATCGCTGGTGCAGGTCACCATTTTTTGGGCATCTCGGTCCCACCAGGCGTTGCTGATGATGCCGTGACTCGAAGGAAAGGCACCGGTTGAAATCGTCGCGTGGCCAACACAGGTTTCCGTAGCGGCATAAGGATAGGCCGCCGAACGGAACCATGCACCTTCCTCGACCAGCCGCTTCAGGCCGCTGCTCCATTGCGCACGGAACTTCTCGACATAATCGGCGCGCATCTGATCCACTACAATCATCACCACCAGTCTTGGCCGTGCCGCGGCAGTAGGCGCCTCCGTCTTAGCCGAGATTTTGCGCGGCATCTGAGCATAAACAACCGCGGCACTCAGCAGCACAGCCGCTAGTCCGGCGATTCCGGCTTGCGCAGCATTGCGCTGCAACTTTCGTGCAACCTCTTTCATCGCACACCTCGTACTCTGCGGAAGTCTAACACGCTCAGAAGCACTACTGGAGGCACGCCGCGCCGGCTGGGCTTGGCGTTTCTGGCCCTGCGCTTCGTGTAATCGAGTTGTGCTAGCATTACGCGCATGCGCCTAATCGAAAAATCACAATTAATGTCCGCTGCGGAAATCGACCGCACTCTGCAACGGCTCGCCCACCAGATCGTGGAGAAAAGCGGCGGTACCCGCAACCTCGCGCTCATTGGCATTCGCCGACGCGGCGTTCCACTGGCCCAGCGCATCTCGCAGGCAATGCGGGGAATCGATGGAGTAGAGGTTCCCGTCGGCACCCTGGATATCACTCTTTACCGCGACGACCTCTCGAAAGTCGCCCCGCAGGCCGTCTTGCAGTCGTCGCACATCTCGTTTGCCGTGGACAGCCTGGATCTGGTGCTGGTCGACGACGTCCTGTACACCGGGCGCACCATTCGCGCTGCCATGAATGGGTTATTCGACCTCGGCCGCCCGAAACGCGTTTCATTGTGCGTGCTGATCGACCGCGGCCATCGCGAAATGCCTATCGAGGCGCAATTTGTGGGCCGCACGATCCAGACCAGTGAGACGGAAATTATCGAAGTTCGCCTGTCGGAAATCGATAATGAAGAGCGCGTGGTCCTGGTGGATCGCGTCGAGTAGCGGATCGCGGCTTCCCCTGAGGGAGAGCGCAGGCTTTTGCACAGGCAACTTTTTGCGTCCCGAGGATTGTCCACGTAGAATACCTTTGCAGCAGGGGCGGTGAACCCCTCGATGCTCCCGGGTCCGCCTCGAGTTCAAACGAGTGCCAAGGTGACCTATCATTTCCGTGATCTGCTAGCCCTCGAGCCGCTTTCTGCGGACGAACTGTCATTCATTCTCGATCAGGCCAAGCCGTTTCAGGAAATTCAGCGCAATCCGTTGAAAAAGCTCGCCACGTTGCGCGGAAAAACCGTTGTGCTGGCTTTCTTCGAGAACTCTACGCGCACACGCTTGAGCTTCGGCACGGCGGCCTCCCGTCTTGGTGCAGACACCATGAATCTTCAGGCCGAAGCCTCCAGCCTGAAAAAAGGTGAAACGCTTCTGGACACGGCCAATAACCTGAACGCGATGAAACCGGATTGCTTCGTGATGAGGCATTCATCTTCTGGTGCGGCGGATTTCGTGGCTCGCCACCTGGAAATTCCCGTGGTGAACGCGGGCGACGGCACCCACGAGCATCCTTCGCAGGGTCTGCTGGATGCGCTGACGATTCGCGACCGTAAGGGCACGCTGCGCAATTTGAACGTAACTATCCTCGGCGACATCGCGCACTCGCGTGTGGCGCGTTCAAACATTCATCTGCTTGGAAAGTTTGGCTGCCGCTTCACTCTATGCGGCCCGGCGATGTGGGTTCCTCGCGAGATGGAGAAGATCGGCCCTCCGGGCACCCCGATTCGTTGCGTGTACCGCGTGGAAGAAGCGCTGGAAGATGCCGACGTTATCATCGTCTTGCGGGTGCAGACGGAGCGGTTTCATGAGCCTTCGCTGTCGCAAAACGATTACATCCTTCTGTACCAACTGAACGCAGAGCGCATGCGCCTGGCCAAGCCAGACGCGCTGATTCTGCATCCCGGACCAATCAATCGCGGCACGGAAATCACCCCGGAAGTTGCCGACGGCCCGCAATCGGCGGTATTGGACCAGGTCACGAATGGCGTTTCCGTGCGCATGGCCATCCTCTACTTGTTGATGATCGGCGCGACCGAGGGCAGCACGCATCCCGCACTCGCCGGCAAGCCCGAACCACCATCCAAGGAAACTGCTCATGCTTCTGATTAAGAACGGACGCGTCCTCGATCCTGCCTCGAATAGCGACGCGCCGCGGGACATTTTGCTGAACGACGGCAATATCGAAGAGGTGGCGCCCGCCGGCAAGTTAACTGTCATTGCAGATGTCGAGACGTTCGACGCTTCCGGACTGATTGTCGCTCCCGGCTTCATCGACATGCACGTGCACTTGCGGGAACCGGGTCAGGAAAATTCCGAAACCATCGAAACCGGAACACTCGCGGCTGCGCGCGGTGGTTTTACGGCCGTGTGCTGCATGCCGAACACTCGGCCGGTGAACGACAACGCCTCGATCACGCGATTTATCGTTGATCGCGCCAAGGTTCACGGTTACGTGCGCGTTTGGCCCATCGGTGCTGCGAGCATCGGAAGTAAGGGCGAATCGATCTCGGATATTGCGGCCATGCGCGAAGCCGGTATCGTGGCAGTTTCCGATGACGGCAAGCCCATCGCTACCGCAAAGCTCGCGCGGCAAATCATGGATTACTGCCGTTCCCTGGAGCTTCCCGTGATCGAACATGCGGAAGATGTGTCGCTGGCCGCAGGTGCCAGCATGCGCGAGGGCGTAGCCTCCACGCGGCTCGGCCTACCAGGAATGCCGGCGGCGGCCGAATCCGTTTGCGTCGCGCGCGATGTTCAGATCGCAGAATTGACCCGCGCACGGCTGCACATCGCGCATCTTTCGGCAAAGTCATCGCTCGATCAGGTTCGCTTTGCAAAACAACGCGGTCTGCACGTCACGTGCGAAGTCACGCCGCATCACTTCACGCTGATCGACGAGGACGTTACCTACGATTCGCGGTTCAAGATGAATCCGCCCTTGGCTGCACGCGAAGACCGCGAAGCGTTGCTGCAGGGACTGGCCGATGGCACGGTCGATGTCATCGCCACAGATCACGCGCCGCATGAACCCGCGCTAAAGGACGTCGAGTTCGACAGGGCGCCGTTTGGCATTCTCGGTTTCGAAACCGCGATAGGGCTCGCGCTCGAGCAACTGGTACACACAGGCAAAATCAAGTTGATGCGTATGGTGGAACTTTTCACCACGGGCCCCGCCCGGGTCCTCGGCAAGGAACGCAAAATTGCCGCCGGCGAGCCCTCGGACATCACAATTTTTTCGCTGGATCGTCCGTGGACCTACCGTGTGAAAGAATCAGCCAGCAAGTCGCGCAATTCACCGTTTGATGGCCATGAATTTAAAGGCGGCCCCGTTGCAACCGTAGTCGGCGGAAAAATCGTCCATCGCGCATAGCGCCGGCCATTACGAGTACTGCGGTTGTGCCAACGGGCGCCGTTTTTCCAACATTCGCAAAATCCACCATCCCGCCGCAGCCGCGGTCAGGTGTTTGATAGCATATGCTTGCAGCACACCATAGAAACGTAGATCGCCCGCGCCGCTCACCTCGCTGAAGGACCACCGAGCCACGCTGGCGATTCCCACAAGCAGCAGGAACGGCAGCAGCGCGAATCCCGTTGGAACGCTGATGCGCCCGGTGATCATCGCCGCCACCAACGCCATGAACACGATGGTCATCGGCAGGCGATCCCATACCATGCGCGCGTTGTCCGGTGCCAGATGGTACCAGATGGTAATAACAGGATCCTGCTGCGGTACGCATCATGCCAGCGAAAGCGATCACATAAGACCAGCGCTCGCGCGAATCGACAAAGCGCACCCGCCGGGAATTTCCGAGCAAAACCACCAAGCCTGACGCTCCAACGATGGCAAATCCCCCGTTCGGGACGAAGTCGCCGAAATTAGGAATGCCGAGCCAGCCACGTTGATCGGTAAAATTGTGATACGAAAGCGGCTGCGGGATGCGCGGCGCCAACATGGCGGCGAGGATGACCAAATGGTCAGTGCGATCAATACTGCGATTCCTGCTCTCCTTGAAAGCAAGTGGAACCTCCGGAGTGTGGATAGTACCGACACGGGCACGCGGGCGGCAATCTGCGAAGGAGGTGCCTGCCTCCGCCACTAGACTAAGACTAGGGATAAGGTTCAGGTGATGTGCGGCTTCCTGAAAATTCGTGCGCTATGCCTACTTGCAGGTTTCCTTGTTCTGGCGCGAGTAGTTCCAGCCCAATCCGAGCAGATTCTCGATTTTCATAGCGATATCACGGTCGAAGAGGATTCCTCGTTACTCGTGACGGAAACGATCTCCGTGATCAGCACGGGCGCACAGATTCGGCATGGCCTGCTTCGCGAATTTCCCACAAATTACAGAGATCCCTACGGGAATCGCTATGTCGTCGATTTTCAGGTGTTGTCCGCGACCCGCGATTCCGCAGCCGAACCGTTTCGCGTGGATAACGATTCCAATGGCAAGCGTATTTACTTCGGCAGGGTCAACGTGCTGCTTCCTGCGGGCCGTCACGTGTACACACTCACGTACACGACGAGCCGTCAGCTCGGCTTCTTCACCGACCACGACGAACTCTTCTGGAATGTGACGGGGCTGGGTTGGCCGTTTTCTATTGCGCGGGCCGCGGCCACCGTGCACCTTCCATCCGCAATTCCGTTCGATCAAGTGCATCTTTCCGGGTTCACCGGGCCAAGCGGTTCGCATGATGCGGAGCTCACGGCCTACACGAAGGACGGCGTATTTCAGTTTGCAACCACGAGCCCACTTCCTCCGTACGAAGGGCTCAGCATTGTGCTTTCCTGGCCCAAGGGATTTCTGGCTGCACCCACCTTCCCGCAGAAGCTCGAATACTTTTTCCGCGACAATCATGGCGCCATCCTGCTGGCGAGCGGGCTCCTCGTCCTGCTTCTCTATTACCTGATCGCGTGGTCCGCGGTCGGCCGCGACCCCGCTCCCGGCGTGATCATGGCGCTTTACGAACCGCCAGCCGATCTCTCGCCTGCCGGGATGCGTTATCTCGTTCGTAAGGGGTTCGACGATAAAACCTTCGCTGCCGCCATTCTGGATATGGCCGCACGTGGCTTTCTGAAAATCAGCGAGAAAGATGGCTCGTTTACGCTCGCGCTGACAGGCAAAGATGACCGCATTCTTACCCCCGATGAAAAACAGATTGCCGCGAATCTTTTCGCTGGACGATCGCAGGTCTGGCTGCATTACGAAAACCAGCAGATCTTTCGCAGCGCCTTGCTCGTGCTGCAGAAGTGGCTGAAAACAGCGGAAGACAAGGTGTATTTCGTTAGGAATTCGCGGTACCTGATCCTGCCGGTCACGCTCTCAATCGTAGTCGTGATTGCGTACCTATTGTCTCAGGGCGCAGCACAAATTATGATTGGGGTGTTTCTGAGTATCTGGTTGAGTTTTTGGACCTTGGGAGTAGCGGCCTTACTCTTGAAGGTTTGGCAATCCTGGCGCTCGGTGCTGCAATCGGGGAAGGTACAAATCCTCGGCGTCGGAGGAGCGCTATTCTTCACAGCTTTTTCAATCCCATTTGTATTCGGCGAAATCATGGGCTTCACTTTTCTGGTGAAGTTTACGTCGATCTCCCTGGGGATATTTCTGCTGGCCGCCGGCGCGCTCCACATTTTGTTTGTGTATCTCCTGAAGGCGCCAACGATTTCCGGACGGCGCGTTCTCGATCAGGTCGAAGGTTTTAAGTTGTTTCTAGGCAAGGTAGAGGGTGATCGCCTGAATCGTGCCGCACCTCCGCAGCAGACCCCGCAAATCTTCGAGAAATATCTGCCTTTCGCCCTGGCGCTGGATGTCGAGCAGGACTGGGCGGAGAAGTTCTCTGGCCTGCTGGCCGCGGCAGGAACGGCTCCAGAGAGTTCAGGCGTCGGCTACGCGCCTTCGTTCTACTCCGGCGGTTCGTGGAATGGCTTCAGCGGCACAAACTTCGCTTCTTCGTTCAGCAATTCCTTCACAAGCGCGATTTCTTCAGCGTCGGAGGCGCCTGGCTCCAGTAGTAGTGGTGGGGGCGGAGGAGGATCCGGAGGGGGTGGCGGGGGAGGGGGAGGGGGAGGTTGGTGAGAACTCAGCGCGTGGCGATGCGTTGGACGTTGAACCTGTCGCCGCGGGGCCACATCACCTTGTTTTTGGCTTTACAGTAGGGGCACGGAGCGACGCGTTCCACCGGTTTCGCCAGTCCCGTCGAACCCACTACTCGCATCCCTTTTTGACAGACTTCACATCGGAAGACTTTCTGCACGTGGCCTCCTTGCCGCTCGAACTGACCTGGAGGTTTGCGAGCTCGATACCCTTGATTCGAAATTCCTTTCTCAGTGCGCCGGCTCCGCCGCCGGATGCAGTCCGTGCTGCGGCACTTCATGCGTGCCGCGCGCTAGCGGCTCGATCTTCATGCGATAAAAATGATCGAGCGGAAGGCGTCCCTTGCCCACGGGATATGCTTTTTCAATTCCTTTCATGACGTAGGCTTTCGCGAGCGTCGTGGCCTCCAGCAGGGAGCGCCCCGCCGCCAGTTGCGCGGTGATGGCAGAGGCGAACGTGCAGCCCGTCCCGTGAGTGTTCTCCAGCTTCACCCTGTCGCCGCCCAGTTGGTGCATGGCAGTTCCATCGAACAGTACATCGATGGCTTTCTCCATATGTCCGCCCTTCACGATGACGGCATGCGCGCCCATCTCCACAATTTTGCGAGCGGCGGCTTCCATGTCCGCCACATCTTTAATGGGCAATCCGGTCAGGATCTCCGCTTCGGGAACATTGGGAGTGATCACCGTGGCGCGCTTCAGGAGTTCGGCGGCCACAAACCTGATGCCGGTTGCGTCGAGAAGCTCCGACCCACTGGACGATTTCATCACAGGGTCGTGGACGACATGCACAAACCGGTGCTCGTCAAGAAACTCCGCGACCACCGCGGCATTGCCGCGATTACCGAGCATTCCAATCTTCACGGCGGCGATGTCGCAATCGTTGGCCAATACCTGCAGCTGCTCGCGCAGCTCGGAAGCTGGCGTATTGTGTACCGCTTCGACTCCCTGCGTGTTCTGCACAGTCAGCGAAGTGATGGCCGCGACTCCATAGCATCCGTGCGCCGCGAATGTCTTCAAGTCGGCGCCGACGCCTGCGCCGCAGCTCGGATCAAAACCCGCAATCGTCAACAGAATGGGAGGAATAACAACTCCCTGGGAGTGAAGGTGGCTCATCATCGTCGCTATCGCGCCTCGTGCGGTGAAGAAAATGGCCGGTCACGTTCTGCTGGCATGAAGCTCCATTTCTTCACACCAGAAAACGCCCGGCTCTTGCGAATGTACGCGCACTGAATTTCCTCTGCAAGGAAATTCTCAGCACAAAAGCGAATTGCCGCGAACATTGCTGCTCGCGGCAATTTGTCGACGGAGATTCGGGGAGCGGCTCACCCTACTAGGTGCGTCTCCGATCAGGGGAAAAGGCCGCGGACGAGCGTGGCTTCGGCGACGCGACCGACGGCCAGAGCCATGGCGGCGGCGCGTGGCGGAACGTGATGTTTACGCATCATGTCGAGCATGTCGTGGAACGCGCGGCTCATGATCTTCTGCAGGCGCACGTTCACTTCGTCAGAATCCCAAAGCAGGCCTTCCTGGTTTTGCACCCACTCAAAGTAACTGACCGTTACGCCTCCGGCATTTGCCAAGATGTCTGGAAGAACGGTTACGCCGCGGCGCGCCAGAATTTCGTCGGCGTGCGGCGTTGTCGGACCATTGGCAGCTTCGGCGACGATGCGTGCCTTCACGGCTTCCGCATTCTGCAGCGTGATGACGCTCTCGAGTGCCGCAGGAATCAAAATGTCACACTTGAGCGTCAGGAGATCTTCATTCGAAATCCGTGAAGCCCCGGGCATTCCGACAACCGTGCCGGACCGTTCCTTGTAGCGGATGGCCTTGATCGGGTCGATTCCGCGGGAATTGGTAACGCCGCCGCGCGTATCGCTTAGCGCAATGATCTTCGCTTTGCGGTCCGCCAACAGCCGCGCCGCAGTGGCACCCGCGTTGCCAAATCCCTGAACCGCGACGGTCGCTCCGCGCAACGAAATCTTCTTCACTTTGCAGGCTTCTTCCACAACGTACACCAGTCCCTGTGCGGTGGCTTCGGCGCGTCCCAGCGATCCCCCGATCGAGAGGGGCTTGCCTGTGACTACACCTGGTACGGTGTGTCCCAGCATCATGGAATAGGTATCCATGATCCACGCCATGGTTTGTGCGTCGGTGTACACGTCGGGCGCGGGAATATCCTTATCCGGACCAATGATCGGCAGAATTTCGCTGGCGAATCGTCGCGTCAGGCGCTCCAGCTCGCTTTTGGACATGCGCTTCGGGTCGCAGATCACGCCACCCTTCGCGCCACCAAACGGCACATTCACGACCGCCGTCTTCCAAGTCATCCACGCGGCGAGCGCCTTCACTTCATCGAGCGTGACATTGGGATGAAAGCGGATACCGCCTTTGCCGGGGCCGCGCGCGATATTGTGCTGCACGCGGAATCCGCTGAGCACTCTCACCTGGCCGTTATCCATCTTGGTCGGCAACGACACTTCCAGAATGCGCTTGGGCGTACGAAGGACCTGGCGAAGTCCTGGATCCAGCTTCAAGATTTCCGCCGCGATGTCAAACTGAATCTGCGCGATGCGAAATGGATTCAACTCCTCGCGCGGCGCGATTCGCGGCACCATGGGCGGGGCGCCCGCCGGGCGTGTTGGGACTGGGGGTTTTGCGACCGTAGCCATCAGGTTCGGTCCTTTCCGTTGCGGTGAGATCTCAAGTTACGTTCCATTAGGCCCGAAAACTGCCGTATGCAAGAACTTCTGGTACTACCCGTTGGCGGCAAACTTCCGTATGCCTGCCAAATATTTTTCGCGGCAATCCATGGAGCAGAAGTGCACCAGCTCTCCGCCTTCGCGGAGAGGAATCGCCAAGGATTCGGCCAGGTGCATGCCACAAACGGGGTCGCGCACTAACTGTCGAGCCACAGCGTCATTCGGCACCTCGTTTTCGGGATGAGCATTCCGAGCGGCCCCGGTCATATTGCGCACGACACGGCGAAGGATCGACACCGCCCAGGAAGCAACCAGGACCCAGAAGACATAGCGAAGGATGCGAGCAATAAATGTCATCGAATGTGGGCGCGACCACCGCCCAGGCTATCTTTCTTACCAGGAAACGGTGTTGAGGCGAGTTTATGCAGGGAAAGCAGGGGCGTCAAACGAAAATGTGTAGATTCAAGGGGTTGCGGAACGAAAGATACGGACTAACGGGAGGGTCAAAGAGCCCCAAGAGCCGGTCAAGGCTTTATTTTACATACGGTTACGAGGATGAGCCCAGGGGAATCGTGGGGCGTTCGCTAAGGACACGGAATGCGGTCTATGCCCATATAAGGGCGCAGAACTTCTGGCATTACGATCGATCCGTCGGCTTGCTGATAATTCTCCACCACCGCAATCCAAGTTCGACCCACGGCCAAGCCCGAGCCATTCAAGGTGTGAACAAACTCACTTTTGCCACCTGCTTTTGCCTTAAATCGGATGCCGGCGCGACGCGCCTGAAACGCCTCGCAGTTGGAGCAGGAGGAAATCTCGCGAAATTCATTGCTAGATGGCAACCAAACTTCCAAGTCATAGGTCTTTGCAGACGCGAAGCCCATATCCCCGGTGCAGAGCAGGACAGTGCGATAGTGCAAGCCAAGCTTTTGGAGAATTGTTTCTGCGTTGCGCACCAAGGCCTCGTGCTCTTCATAGCTTCTATCGGGATGCGTGAACTTGAACAGTTCCACCTTCTGAAACTGGTGTTGACGAAGAATCCCACGTGTATCTTTGCCGGCTGCGCCCGCCTCAGAGCGAAAACAAGCCGTCCATGCCGTTACGCGAATGGGAAGTTGGTCTTCGGCGAGAGTTTGATCGCGATAGAGGTTGTGTAGTTCGACCTCCGACGTGGGAGTGAGCCAGAAATCGGTGTCCTGCAATTTGAACAGATCCGCGGCAAATTTGGGTAGCTGACCAGCTCCCATAAGGGACGCGGTATTCACCAGGAATGGCGGCAGGATCTCGGTGTAGCCGTGTTCGCGGGTATGAACATCAAGGAAGAAATTGGCCAGCGCGCGCTCCAGTCGCGCTCCCCAACTTTTGTAAACCGCGAAGCGCGCGCCGGTAATTCGCGTGGCAGCTTCCAGATCAAGAATGCCGGTGCGTTCGCCAACTTCCCAATGCGGCTTCGGCTGAAAATCGAATTGCGGAGCGGTGCCCCAGCGGCGGACCTCCTGGTTGCCGTCCGCACCCGTTCCGAACGGAACACTCGAGTGGGGAATGTTCGGAATCGTTAGGAGTGTTTCGCGCTGCCGGGCATCCAGCTCGCTGATGCGCTCGTCGGCCTCCTTGATCCGATCAGAGAGCTGCTTCATCTCAGCAATCAACGAATCTGCACTCTGTTTCTCTTTTTTCAGGCGAGCGATTTGATCGCTGGTTTTGTTGCGCTGTGCCTTGCGCTGTTCGTTCTCGGTGATAAGTTCGCGGCGCTCCTTATCGAGGGCGCGAAATGCGTCCAGGTCGAGAGTGGTATTGCGCTTTTTGGCCATTTCGGCGAACAGTTCAAGGTGGTCCCGGAAAAAGTTCAGATCATGCATAGTGCTAGAAGAATAGCTTAGGAGACTGACTGGTGGCCAGTGATGGGCGGACAGAGTCTCGAGAGAGCTCCCCGAAGGGCATCCCCAGCTCCCCAAAAAGCACACGTTTCCCCCGTTGGAATGAGCCGAGCGGTGTGCTTTGTCCCTGGATTATTCCCAAATGATCTCGACGCATCATTCGTTTAGCACCTCTACCGACTTTGCGGTCTTACGATTGTGACGTAATCCACTGTAAATAAAGAAAATGCAAATCATGAGTGCTGGTTGGAGGCGTTCCGCGGAAGTAGCTAGCCTGGAAACTATTGATCGCTGCCCGATGGCTGAAAGTACCAGGGCGAAGCAGTACGGATGTTCCTGTGCGAAGTACTGGTGCGAATGAATCTAGCGACCTAATGACTGAACAGACCGGGCAATTCAGAATTGTCAAGGTGATAGGGAGTGCGGTTCGACTCTCGGGGCGGGCGGAATGATCGTAACGATCTTGCTCCTGTGCGTCGTTCTACTGCTTGCGAGCGCAGCGGAGCGGCCAAGCCCTCCTGAAAACGAGAGATGAGCTGAGCTTCTATCACTGACCCTCCATCCCCCACGCCAGAGCGGCCGGTGCCCCCACCGGCCGCTCACTTTTTTGGAACCGTGTTCTATCGGCTGGTTAGAAGGCCGCAATCTGGTTGCGGGAACTTCTCTGAATCGTGGTGGGAAACTAAAGTGACTAAAATAAAAAAAGGGGGCTGGTGCAAGCCCCCTTACTTTGGATCTGACCCCCCAATAACCGGAAACTCAGTCGAGGTTGAGGTCCGGCCACCCCGGGAAGCCAATCTCATGAATTAATTCGATAGGTTGCACGCGCTTTGCCAATTGCGCGGCTCTACCAGTTTCAGGAGACTGTGGTTGAGAGGAAAGGACTTAAGAAAGACGTGGACGAAATCGGACTCACGAAGGCGCGAAGAAATCTACAAAATCTCACAGACTCTCGGCGAATCCCTACAGTCTTTAGGAACTCGGAATCATGACTCCTCTCACAACACTAATTCGATGAGAATCGCAATAACGTTATTGCAACTCTACCGCTTTACCGCGCCATAGCAATGTTGATCCCAACCACAGCTGCCGGTGTCAGCGGTAAGCTGAGCGCGTGTGACGCCGATTCGCGATCGCTCGATTGGTGTTTCAGCTCAGGCGCCAATCGAGGAGCGAAGCGCGCTGGCGATGGATTCGGAGAAGCGCTGGACGTCCGCGTCGTGTTCCGCTTCGACCATGACACGGGCGAGCGGCTCAGTACCTGAATAGCGTAAAACAACGCGTCCATTGCCGCCGAGCTTCGCTTGCGCCTCCGCCAGAGCACGGGCGACTTCCGGAAGAGACTCGAGAGGCGGTTTGGATTTTACCTTCACGTTCACGATGACTTGCGGATAGTCCTTCAGTCCTTGAACCAGCGACTCCAGCGAGCCGTGTATAGCGACCAGCGAGGCCACCTTCACCGCAGTCAGCAACCCATCTCCCGCAGGACTATCGTCGAGAAAAATAATGTGGCCGGACTGTTCGCCACCCAGGTTGTTGCCGGATTTGAGCATTTCCTCAAGCACGTAGCGATCGCCGACTGCGGCGCGGGCGAGGGACATACCTTCGCGATCCAGAACCCGTTCGAGGCCCAGATTGGACATGGAAGTAGCCACAACCCGCTGGCTCTTCAGCGCATTTTGCGATTTCAGATACCGCGCAATGGCTAGAAGAACGCCGTCACCGTTCACAATGCGCCCGCTGCCACAGACGAAGAGTGCACGGTCCGCGTCGCCGTCGAACGCAATGCCGAGAGTCGCCCGTTCGGCAAGAACCCGCTTAAGTAACCCTTCAAGATGGAGCGAGCCGCATCCGGCATTGATGTTGCGCCCATCGGGATTCACACCCATCGGGATGACCTCGGCACCCAAAGATCGAAACAGTTCCGGGCCTAACTGGTAGGCGGCACCGTTGGCACAATCAAGTACCATGCGAAAACCGTCGAATCTTGCTCCGGGCACTACACGAGAAGCCAGGAATTGCACATACTCGTCATGCAGCGCATGATTAGCGGCCAACGAGGGGAAAGCAAGCGGCGCCGGCTGAGCTTGCAGTCGCAAGATTTCCACTTCCAGTGCTTCTTCTACGGAATCTGGAAATTTCATCCCGGCATGCGAAAAAAGTTTCACGCCATTGTCGTGATACGGATTGTGAGAAGCGGAAATGACCACTCCCGCTTGAAAATCATTTTCACGAACCAGGCAAGCAATCCCCGGTGTGGTAATGACGCCGGCGAATTCGGAGCTGGCTCCCACTTTTTGAAGACCAGCAGCAAGCAGACCGGCGATGTGTGGCCCAGACTCGCGCGTATCCATTCCGATGAGGGCGTGAGCGGAGCCGAATTCGCGTTGCAGGTATCCACCGAGCGCACGGCCGATGGCAAAAAGGGTCTGATCATCGAGAGGAGGCGTTCCGGGAACGCCGCGAATACCGTCCGTGCCGAAGAGTTCTTTGGCCATAAAGAAGAAAAGGTCTGGGCGAGAAACGACCTTGGCAAAGTTTAGCACAAGGTTCGCTGGCTACTTTGTCAATCCAGGAACTGGAAGGACTGCATAGCCAATGGATCGCGGCAGCAAGGTGGCGGCATATTAATCTTGTGTGAAATGCATCGCCAGACGAGCGTCCGGATTTTACGGGAGTATGCTACCGTGAAGGGCCAAGAGGTGAACGGTGTCCTCTACGGAAACGCCCACGATCTTTCGGATTTCGGGCCCCACATTCAGCCTACGAATCGTGGCGGCTGCGATCATTCTACTCTTCCTGTACTACGCCCAGGGCGTGGTGATCACCCTATTGCTTTCTGTACTGCTCGCCTATTTCCTGGATCCTGCGGTGGAATTCCTTGAGCGCTTTCGTGTGCCTAGGCCCATCGGCGCGCTGATCATGGTGTTGATCCTGATTGCGGTGCTGGCCGCTGTTACTTACGGACTGTGGACCCGAACGTCGGACTTTGCCGAGAGTTGGCCAACCTACCGCGGGATCCTGCGAGACGCGGCCGCAACAATTCAGGGAAAGATTCGCGGCTTCGAAGGTAGCGTTTCCGATATTACCACTCCCGGCGATGCCGCGAAGGCGGCAAGCACGGCATCGGCGGACAGCGGCGCGGTTCACAATCTGCTCGTGCGGAGCATCGGCTCTCTCTATGCCCTGGTTTTGGAGGGCACCTTCGTACCGTTCCTGGTGTACTTCATGCTCGCGCAAAAGCGCGAAGTATGGCACGGAACGTTGCAACTGTTTCCCGTTGGGCGCCGTACGCAGGTAAAGGAGACTCTCGACGATTTGCGTGACGTGCTGCGCGACTATTTGGTGGGCATGACAGTAGTGACGTTGGTCGTGGTTGCGTTGAGCAGCGTGTTTTTTATGGCCCTGGGCTTCGATTACCCGGTCCTGGCGGGAATTGCCTCCGGCTTGTTGAATATGGTGCCGTACATTGGCGCGGTGCTCGCGTGGCTACCGGGATTTTTGCTGGCGATCGTGAAGTGGCACACCGTAAGCCACTTCGGATTGATCGCTCTCGTGCTGACGGGAATCCACGTTGCGGCGCAAAACCTGATTGCCCCGCAGTTGGTAGGACGCCAGGTGCGTCTGAATGCGGTTGCCATCACAATCGCACTGCTTTTTTGGGGCTGGGTCTGGGGCGGCATGGGCCTGATCCTGGCGATCCCGATTACCGCGGCGTTACGGGTGATTTGCGACCACACCGAATCCCTGAAACCCGTGGCTCACTGGCTGAGCGCGTAATACTCTGCATTCCCGTGCGGAGAAAATGGGGAACAGTCATGAAAACAATTCAAGAACGCGCTACGGCACTGCTACTGCTATCGCTGGCGATATGTGTGATCGCGCAACCTTCACGGGCGTAGGGCTGCAAAGGGCACCAGACCATCGCGTTAATCGCGGAAAAGTATCTGACCCCTGGAGCTCGCGAAATGGTCCAACAGCTCCTGAGCGAAAACCCAATTGATCCGCAAGTGAAATGGTATTGCGGGATCGTCGCGGGGGATTTGTTGGCGGACGCTTCCATCTGGCCCGACGATGTCTGCAAACAACTGAACCATGGGCCGTGGCATTACATTGATTTTCCGAGCGGCGCTCCGCTTGGCCCCTTAAATCAGTACTCCGGCGAGGACGGCTGCGTCACCACAGCGATCGCCACGCAATGGACGATCTTGAAAGACGCAAGTGCGGTGCCCGCGAAGGGTGCCGAAACAGTGCGCCATCTGACACATCTTGTCGGCGATCTGCACATGCCGCTGCACGTGTCGACGAACAACGACTTAGCTGGCAACTGCGTTCCGGTCCGATACGTTTGGCGCGTGCCGCAGCTGGCGAATAACAGTTACATTCCGAACCTTCATTCGCTCTGGGATAGCACCCTCGTCTAGCGAGACAGGAAGGGCGCGGACTCTTCCGAGTATGCATCGTTTCTGGAACAGACCCTTCGCACGGAGTGTCAAGAGATGTTCACAAGCAGGTATTCAAGTGCATGAATGGGTTTGGGAAAGTCACGACCTGGCAGAATCCGTCACATATGGTCAGTTAATTCCCAAGATTCCAAAGAAGAACCGGCGCCGGCACATTCCTGTACAGACACCGACACTATCGGGAATCAGAGGATGGAGCTTCACATAAGCACTGGCGCGTCGTATCAGGCAGCCGCGGCGGCTGTCGTAGAAGAACGACTAGCGCAGGCGGGCGCGCGATTGGGGATGATGCCCAACAAAGTCGCGAAGACAGTGCCGCCACAGGATCGGACCAGTACGGGAACGGGACCGATGTAAGGTAGCCCGGCGCCTCCCCCCGGAGTGCGCGGCGACAAATTTCTGATTACAATCTTCCGGCAAACCCGCTGGAGGAGTTCATGAGCACGAACGAGTTAATCCTGGGATTACTGGACCAAGCTTATTCCAAGAAAACCTGGCACGGACCCAATCTGAGACAATCGCTGAAAGGAGTTTCGGCGAAGGAAGCGGCGTGGCGACCCGGTCGCGGGCGCCACAACATCTGGGAAATTGCCCTTCATGCGGCCTATTGGAAATACGCCGTACGCCGAAGGCTGCAGGAGGGTAAACGCGGGGCTTTTATTTTGAAAGGCAGCAATTTCTTCACGCGTCCAGAGACTCGGAAAGCCACCGAAGAAGCCTGGCGCGGTGATCTCGCGATTTTGGAGAACGAACACCAAGCACTTGAGAAAGCGATTCGCAAGGCCCTGAAGTTTCCGCAAGTCAAAAAGCGACTACCGATGATCTATGGCGTGGCGTTTCATGATGTGTACCATGCCGGACAGATCCGGCTGCTGCGCCGGTTGATGGAATCCTAAAAGCCAAACAGGGACGGCTCCGATTAGACCTGGCGCAACTGCCTGATCATCGCGGGCAGATCCGCGGCCTCCTGAAATAGTCGGATGGCGGCGATACCCGCGGCTCCGGCATCGGCAGGCGCGGATGCATTTTCCATCGTGATGCCGCCAATGGCGAAGACGGGGATGGAGAGACTGCGGCAGACCTCCGCGAGTCGCTCGATTCCCTGCGGCGGGCCATAGCCGGCCTTCGATGGCGTGGCGAAGACCGGTCCGAAGAAGAGGTAGTCGGCCCCTGAGTCCGCTGCGATCCGGGCCGCTTCGAGCGAATGAGTCGATCGACCAACGAGAAATGAAGCAGGCAGACCGCGTTCACGTAGGAAGGTTCTTGCCTCCGCGACGGGAATACTCTGCTCCGTCAGGTGCACGCCGGATGCGCCAACCGCGCAGGCAACGTCGAGCCGGTCGTTGATCAGAATGCGACAAGAGGCGGGCACTCCTTGAACCGCTTCCCGGGCCAATTTAATGAGCGCGCGACCAGACAGGTCTTTCTCGCGAATCTGAACCAAGTCCGCGCCCGCGGCGGCCGCAGTAGCTATTTTCTCGAGGAGAATCTTGCCTGCCTCGAGCGGAGAAGCAGACAACGCCATTCTGTCCGTCACGTAGCACAGGCCAAAAGAGCTACGAATTGGGTTGGGGCGGGACACTTGCGGGCGCCGGTCGGGAGCTGAACAAGCCAAAGGCCAGAAGAATATCAAGCACGCCAATACCGCTGATGATGCCTCTCACCGATGGATGAAGAACGAGAGGGACAAGGCTGGGAAACTGGCTAAAAAAGTAGTTTTGTTCCCAAAAGGAAGACCACGGGAGATAGAGGAGCAGGGCCCCCATTTCAAAGAGCAAGACAACAGCCAGCGCACGCAATAGGCGGTTCATTCTGTTCGGAGCGACCCTTGTTTGAGTGGATGCAGTAGATCAGACCGCTGGTTTATGATGAGCCGCGATGCGGTCCGCCACGTCCCGATAATCGATGTTGACGGCGTAGACCTGAGAGAAACTTTTGAATGCCGCATCCAGCTCGCCGGCCGATTCCTGAGCCACTCCCAAATCATACCGCAATGCCAGTTTACTTTCCGAATCGATACCGGGTGTAAGAAGGGCACGTTCGTACCAGATGGCAGCAATGGCGGGCTGTCCCTTTTCCATGAACGCCAGGCCCAGCAAGGTGCAGCATTGCATGGCATAGCGGAAAGCCTTCCCGCGATCGTTGGCTTTGGCGACCTTCTGAAATTCGCCAATGGCTTCTTCGAGCAAGCCCATTTCGCGGAAGGCAATTCCGAGGTTGTAGTGCGTCTCCAGATCCTCATCTTCGGCGCCCATTTCGCCGAGTTCCGCGCGGAACTCGTCAAACACCTCTTTTAGCGGACCCGCATCGGTCGCCGCAGGTTTGTTCGCCGCCGCAAGCCTCTGCTCCTCGGCTGAACGCATGGCGAGCTGCTCATGCAGCGGTAGTTCGGTCGAGTTCGGAGTCAGGGAGTCGAAACCAAGTTCGTCAATTTCTCTCGCCAGTTCCGACAAGAAAGTTTCCGAAGACAATGAGTTTCCGTTGGCGGCGCCAGGCGCGGCGGAAGGAGGTACCTGCGGTTTCAATTCAACGGCAGAATGCTCGCCCTCGGGTCCCTGGATAGGCGACGACGGCGGGATGGAAGAGAGCATTTCATGCGCGGGCACAACGGGTTCCGGCTCGAGGACCAACTCGAAATCCTGGTCCAGCTCAAATTCAGGTTCACGAACCGGCGGTTTGGGAAGCGCGGCCTGGGGCAGTTCAAGAGCGGTTTCCGGACCTTCTGCTGCCAGTTCGCTGTGCTCCGGCACGGGGAGGGTGGTCAGTTCTTCGTCCGGCAGGAGATGTGCACTTGCGTGAACCTCCGGCTCGGCATGCCGCTTGTCACGGTCTGCGGGAGGCGCAGAGTTTTCCGCCGAAACTCCCGCCAGCGGACTGGTCCACTCCTCGAAATCCGCCGTCTCTTCGGGCACGGCAAACTCCGGTTTGCCGATCTCTTCAAACGCCGCGACCGTCTGCTCGTGCGCCATTGGCTCCACGACTTGAGCCGATGGTTCAGGTGCTTCCACGATAAGCTCTGGCAGAGGAAATTCTCGTACGCGAGGCTGGGAAGCTGAAGCGTCTGCGATGGCAGGCGCTGGTGATTCCGTTTCAGGCAGGGTAGCGTCCAGCGGTACTCCCGCGGCCGCCGGTTCCCTGGTTTCTTCCAGCAGGGAGGCCCATTCGGTCGAGAGATCGACTTCTTCGGTGGCAGCAGCCTGCGGCTCCGCAGCTGGGGGTAACGTCCCAGGCGAGAGGGCATCTTCAATGATCTCGATTTCCGGGACTTCTTCCGCTACCGGCTGCGAGGCGGGCGCGGCTTCGATAACGGGAGCTTCATCCACGGCAGCGCTGGGTTCCGGTGATTCCGCAGAAACTTCCGGAGCTTCCACTGGCGCAGCCTCGACGGCAGACTCTTCCGCTGCGACTTCCGGTACGGTTGCTTCCACTTCAACCACGGGCAGGGTTTCAACCGGCTGAGGCATCGCGGCGGCTACGGCTGCGTTGATTTCGTCGTCCGTCAGTCCGGCAGCACGCTGGAACCGACGCCGCAATTCACCAAAGCGCTCGCCACTGCGGGTATCGCCGCGCTGCGTATGAATGTGCTCAAGCTGCGCAGCAAGCTCTGCGGTCCGGCGATCGTCGCCCGCGCCGAGCACGAAATCCAGAAGTTTTTCCAAAGTAGGCGTGTGCGTGGGAGCGCGGCGCAAAATTGCTTCCAGCAGACCTATGGCCTTCTGCGTCAGCCCGTAGCTGGCAAACAAGTCGACGTCGGTCAGCGACTGAGCGATGAATTTCTGGGTCTCTTCGTCGAGATCCAGTTCCACAGGCTCCGGAGAGTTGGAGCGTGCCGCAACTTCCGGGGCCGGTTCCTCCAAGCCAGGACGCAGCTTGGGCGCAGGGGTTTGCGGAAGTTCGAGCTGAAGTGTATCAGGTTCGGCAAGACCTGCCGGCGGGGATGCAACCTCGGGGTCCAGCAATCCCATTTTCCGCAAAACATCATTCAGCTTGCGCTTGGCGGAATCACTTTCCGGCTCCCGCTGCACTAGCTGTTCAAACGTTTCCTTGGCGCGCTCGAGCTTTCCACTGGCAGCCAGTGCGTCTCCCAAATGAGCCAGGGCATCCGGTAAACGGAACGAATCGCTGGTGCGGCCGTAGGTGTCGACAAGCCACTCGAGCGGCTCCAGCCTTCCCGGAAGTCGCGCGGCCAGTTCCGTCAACAGATGCGCGACCCCCTCGTGCTCGCCCGCATCGATCATGGGGATACGGATGCGCGAGAGCAGGGACATGGCGCGCTCGCCCAGGCCTTCTTCGAGCAGTGCCTGCGTCACTTTCTGCGTGGCGCTGAAATTCTTTTCGTCGGAGGAGAAAATACGCAACGAAAGGGCAGAGGCTTCATCCCACTTGCTGTTTTTCAGATAAAGGTCCAACAAAAGCTCGGCGGGCTCGCCACCTTTTTCAAGGTCCGGAACTTTTTCGAGGATTTGCGCTGCCTGGGTGAGATTCCCGACCGAAGAGAAGGAGCGCGCTTTGACAATCAACGCATCGAGATTCTTTGGATTAATCTGAAGGGCTTTATCGGCCAGTCTTTCGCATTCCGCCTGGTCGCCACGCGCCAGTGCCCGCTGTGCCGCGCCGATATATCCCTCGAGCGCTTCTCCGGACTGTCCCATGGCTGCATACAGATCCGCCAAGCGAATCTGGATGCGGATATTGTCTGGTTCGGCCAGTAAGAGCTTTTTCAGGAGAGCAATCGCTTCAGGCTGCTTGTTGTTCTTCAAGTGCAATTCGGCTAGTTGCAGGAACAGGGGGCGCGCCTCTGACATGACGCCCTGCTGCACGTAGAGGTCGGCCAATTTTTCGAGCGGACGGATTTCTTCCGGTGCGAGTTTAGCAATGCGCTTGTAAACCGCGATGGCTTTGGTCAGGAAGCCGTCACTGACGAAGAGCTGCGCCAGGCGTTCGAAATAATCGATGGCCTGGAAAGTTTCGCCCTGGCGAATATAGAGTTCGCCGATGGTCATCAAGGTGACCTGGTCCCGAGGCTCGTACTTGAGGATCTGCTGGTATTCGGCAATGGCCTGTGCGACCTTGCCCTGGTTCAGCAGTTTTTGTGCCGCTTCGACGAATTTGCTCTTGTTGTAGGCCATGCGCAAAACGCGACAGCTTCCCCACGAAAGCCGGCGCGACTTTCTCCCGAGTTGCGTTGCAGGCGCTGTAACAACTGCAACCGTACATTTTCACGCTACGCTTGGCGGATGAGGGCGTCAACGAAACCGCAGCCGGGTGTGAGCAGGCAGTTATCCCCGTAGCAGATACGTAACCTTTGGCGAAGAAACGGCGAATTAGGTTTAGGTGCGCGGCGGCCAGATTTCCAGGGGCAATTCTTCCTGAACTGCTCCGGCTGCCCAGCAACCCGACTCGCGCACCGGCATGAACGAGTGCCGGTGCAGCGGCGAGGGCCCGTGCCGTCGAAGGGCTTCCAGGTGCTCGGGAGTCGCATAGCCTTTGTGCTGGGCGAGTCCGTAGTTAGGATACACGGCGTCCCACTCCACAAGGCGAGAGTCACGATGAGTCTTGGCCAAGATCGAAGCGGCCGCGATAGAGACGCACCGCGCATCGCCTTTGATCAACGACTTTTGTTCGATCAGCAAATCAAGCTGCATGGCGTCGATCAGGAGATAGTCGGGCTGTATGGAGAGTTGCCGCACAGCCGCCATCATGGCCTGCCGGCTGGCTTGATAGATGTTCCAGGCGTCGATGCGTTGCGCATCGATCTCCGCTGCGGCCCAGGCCAGGGCGTGCTCGCGGATGCGCTCGCCAAGCTCGGTGCGCCGTTCGGGGGCAAGCTTTTTCGAGTCGTCGAGGCCGACGATGCGGCGCTTGGGGTTCAGGATGACGGCTGCAGCGACAACCGGACCGAATAGGGCGCCGCGCCCGGCTTCATCGATCCCCGCGATGCGGGTCCAGCCGAGCTGGCGCGCCTCACGCTCGAAACGGGAAGAGCAAAGTCGCGTCATGATCAAAAGTGTACGCCACCATCTTACCACGCTGAAAGTGGCCTCGGTCCGATCGCAAGCGGTGAATTCGTAACAGCAGACGTCCCACCCAGGACGCCACTACCAGCGCTATCAGGCTGAATCACAGTCGACGGTGATGATGGCGGCATCGGGCCACGGGTCTTTGGGAGTACTGTCGAGCTGGCCATGACCGAGTCAGGACGATATCTTGTCGGAAGTCTTGCATATTTTCTCTTCATCTTCCTGCCCGTGTTTTGTTTTTGAAGCGGCGAGCGGAGACGAGTGAGCGAGTCGTGGGATACACATTCGCGCGTTGGATTTTGTGGTACCTACCCTACGCTCCAATCCTCGAAGGTTGTCATGTTCTTGACGGCGCCGTCACTGGGTTGCACCTCAAGTCCCACCAATTCATTTGGACTTTTGGGCGAGGAGACTTCGTCCAGGTATGTTTCTTGGCTAGATGGCAAACCGTGGCAGCTGCTGTTTACGTTGCTAGGCCCCGTATTCGATCGACGGTTTGTTTATTCTGCTTGGCTTGTTTCTGTTCCGCTGGCGAACGATTTTCAATCCCTTCCTGGGCGCACTCATACTAACGCAAACCATTCTGCGCTCTGTTTACGACGTGGCCGTTAACTAGGCAGCGGACACTCTTTGGGGAGCTTCAGGAGATTTCCGCTTCATGCGTAACGGCTATCCACGTTTTGCCGTGCATCTTTGCGCACGGGTGCTGATTCTCCTGGGGTCTTACGGGGCGGTGCGAGAGATCGTGAGAGCGCATCCAAAAAATAAATAAGGGACGAGCAATAAGCCCGTCCCTTTCGGAAATTGAAATAGTAGGGCGCTTTACGCCTTGGCTCCCGCTGGTGCGGCGACTTCTTCACGGGCGGCACGCTTGATGCGGGCAGCCTTGCCACGCAGGTCACGGAGGTAATAGAGGCGCGAGCGGCGGACACTGCCCTTGCTCACCACATCGATCGAAGAGATTGAAGGCGAATGCAAAGGAAAAATGCGCTCCACACCGGTGCCGAAGCTGACGCGACGCACGGTGAAACTGGCGCTGCTGGCGCGGCCCTTTTTGGAAATAACGACACCTTCAAAGGTCTGGATGCGTTCCTTGACCTTCTCGCCTTCTCCTTCCAACAGGCGGACGTTCACCTTAACTGTGTCGCCAGCACGAAACTCGGGGAGGTCTTTGCGCAATTGCGCTTCATGTAACTTACGAATTACCGGATTCATTTTCTGTATTCCCTGCAGACCCACTCAGGCGGGGCCAGCACTTCTTGGACAAACTACTATTATAGACAAGGGGCCGACGTTTGCCTAGGCGTTTTCTCCCAGCAGATCTGGTCGATTGCGGCGGGTCTTCTCTAAAGCTTTCTTACGCCTCCACTTGGCAACCTCGGGGTGATTGCCGCCGATCAGGACATCCGGGACTTTCCAGCCGCGGTATTCGGCCGGGCGTGTGTAGTGAGGGAAGTCGAGGAGTACGCCGCGCGACGCGGGAGCGGCGCTGGGGGCACCGTCGGATTCGCTGAAGGATTCGTTCTGCGTGGAAGCCTCGTTGCCAACGGCGCCTGGTAGCAGCCGCGTGACCGCATCGATAATGATGGCGGCGGGCAATTCGCCGCCACTCAAGACAAAGTCGCCGATCGATATTTCCTCGGTGGCAAGGTATTCCGCCACGCGCTCGTCCACGCCTTCGTATCTTCCGCAAATGACGATCAAGCGATCCAGCTTCGCAAAACGGCGCGCGGTTTGCTGCGTGAATACACGACCCGCGGCAGACATCAGCACAATGGCGATGCCCTGTGGCGCAGGCACTCTCCCCGCGGAATCCCCCACGCTGCAATCCAGAAGTTTTTCGACCGCTTCGAAGAGCGGCTCGGGTTTGAGCACCATGCCTTCGCCGCCGCCGAAGGGACGATCGTCGACGGTGCGATGGCGATCCTTGGTGAATTCGCGGAGGTCCTGGACGTGAATCTCGGCGATACCGACTTCGCGGGCACGGCGGACGATGCCATGGTCCAGCGGGCCCGTGAAGAATTCAGGGAAGATGGTGATTAGGTCGAAGCGCATCGCCTTGCAGTGTAATTAACGAAGGGCATGGTTGTCATGCACGGGAGCGAACCGGCTGGCGGGTCTAAGGTTGGGGTTCAAAGGATCGATCAAGACGCCATGGGTTTGGTGAGGTGAATGACCGGATGGTCGGTTTTTCAACCGTAGTATCTGAAGTGTTCCCAGAACTGAGGCCAAGCCTGACGCAGTTTCCGGCAGACAAATACGTCTGCATAACCAGCGATAGAACCATTCTCAATACCGTAACGGTTCGTCAACCGACCAGCCCGTTCACAGGACATAAAGTTCTGGTCCACAAAATCGCGGTGCTCACCGACGGTGATCCGCCGCCGCAAACTGTGATCGTCGTATGCCGGGCCGTAAAGATTGATGGCACCGGTCTCACCTTCATCACCCGCCAGAATTCCGAGTCTGGCCTGCTCCTGGACCGGTAAAGTGTCGCGGATCTTGGCCACCGTTTCAACCAGGTCTGGCCAACCGATCTGAGAATTGAAGTTGCCGCCGGTCATATAATCCGCCACGCGCCACCAGGCGGAGTTCAATGGAGCAATGGGAAGTGTCACTGCAGCGGTGGCCAAGCCGGCCACTGCCAGGACTCTCCAGGTAGTTCTTCGCAGTATCAAGCCGGAGGGAACGCTCAGTGAACTCAACCAGCGCTCAACCCAGACCACTCCGACCGCGAGGAGCATGGGGTAGGCGGGAGCCAGATAGTAGTCGCGCCCTCGGGCGAGGAGGAACACCAAGAGAGGAACAACATACAGCCAACCCAGCATGCGATAACGCTTTCCGTCGGGCACTGCGAACAGGTACCAAAGCCCTGCGCACCACAGCGGGACGGTGACCGGGTTTGCGCATTTCCAGAATTGATTCAGCAGGAAGTCATTCGTCCCGCCCCTTTGAATGTCGCGAGCGTGAATGCTCTTCAGGAACTCGAGTGACACAAAATGATGCTGGATCTGCCAGACCATGTTGGGCAGCATGATCAATAACGCTACGACCGCCCCGCACCACAACCACGGACTCTTCAGGTATCGCCGAGCTGACGTCAAAAGCACGCCTCCCGCGACGCCCAACACCAAAACAGCCATCGCGTATTTGGCCATCATGCCCAAGCCGATGGACGCACCGATGGCAAGCCACCAGCGCGGATCATCTGATTTGAGCAGACGGATCACAAAGTAGACCACCAGCACAAAAAGGGATAATCGAACGATGTGTAGGATAAGAACCATCCACAAACCAGCGAGGGCCCTGCGATTCCTGCCGCCAGGGCGGCCACAAGTTGCGCTTCGCGCTTGCCGCCAAGTTCGCGGGCTGCGAGACCGGTGAGGAGCAGCACGAGTCCTTGGGACAGAGCGGCGAAGAACCGGAACCTCTAAGCGAAGTTTCGAGAAACTCTAATTCCAGGCGGCCAAGGAAGGGTGTCATCGGCGGGTAGACCACGTACCCCCAAGCCAAGTGGCGTGCGTTGTTCAACGTCAGCAGTTCGTCGCGATGAAAACCATATTGGGCGTTGGTTAGCGAGTGCAAAAGGATGACGGCAAGCGCCAAAAGGAAGAGTGTTCCGCGATCACGCGCTGCGGCCGGAAAGAGCCAGCGCGGCATTCTGCGGCAATAGTCATCGTACGGTTCGCCGAACAGGCGACGCAAGGTAGGTTCCTCGTAGCAGCGCACAAAGGCATGGAAAGCGAGAGCGACGGCAAGCAGATGAACGAGTATCGACGATGAACCGTAGTAAACCGCTTGCCCAGCGATCATCGAGGAAACACCGACATACATCGGATTGCGCGTGAATCGGTAAAGCCCCTTCCCCACGAGCACGCGCGGAGCGTCAATCGGCGCAGGAGTACCGAGGCCCTTCGCGGCAAAGTCCCAGGCGCACCACAAGTACATGACCATGCCAACCAGGAACAGCGCACAACCCAGCCAGCGCACGCCCTATGAAAGTTGCAAGCCGCCGTTTTTCACCCATTGCGGGCCCATTACGCCGACGGTGCCCGGAACAAGAATGGAGAAAATAGCGGTTTTGAACAGTCGCCAGAACACGGCTACTCCGGAGCGTTCACGTTTTGCAAACCCTCGGGAAGTATGACATCGATGCGGCGAGAACCGACGTCGATTCGCGTGCAGATCTCCTGAGCCAGCGGGATGAGCAGTTCTCCTGATGGAGTCAACACCTGAAGGAGTGGGGTGCCGAGGATACCTTCGCCGGGGAAGAAGACATCGCGCACGGTTCCGAGCACGCCGGGAGCGCTCTCTGCAGCGCAGGCAGGAGAAGCAAGCTGCGATTCACTCGCAGGAATCTCAAAGACAGTGCAACCAATCAGATCCGTGACGAAGTACTGACCGGCGGGAAGAACAACGCGATCTTCGATTGGCAAGAAAACTCCCAGGCCGCGAAATTTCTCGGCTTCGGAAATACTATTGGAGCCCTCGAAGTGGAAAACACCTTGGCCGGGATGATTCTGATCGGCCCAGAAGCGCTGGAGGGCAACGCGATACGGCGTGCTGGATTCTTTTCCGAGGTAGACGTGGGACAACCTGGAGAATCGCGCGGAAAAATCGCTGAACAGGTCAGCAGCAACTTCACCTTTGTTCCCGCGGGGCTTTAGGATGCGGGCAATTTGCAGCCATTGTTGTCGCGTGTCAGCAGAGTGGTTCAATCTTCAAGGATCTCAAGAGTGAAGCGTTTGTGGAGTTTCATGCCTGCGGCACCCAGCAAGGTGCGTATCGCCTTCGCGGTGCGGCCCTGGCGCCCAATCACTTTGCCCAGATCTTCGGGATGAACACGCAATTCAAGGACAGTTACCTGGGACCCTTCTACGGCTTTGACCTGTACGCCCTCAGGATGATCGACCAGTGCCCTGGCTATCTCCTCAACTAGTTCCTTCATAGGGTCCCCCGCGCGAACGTTCAGCTGAACGAATAACAGCTAGCGACCCCTCCCAAATCATCCGCCAGAGGACGCGCGAAACTACGAAGCCACTGTGACCTGAGCTAGACAGCGAAAAAGCGTGAACATGAACAGGGTCAAGAACCAGAGCTACGCTATCTTCTGTTCCTTGATAAAACTCCGCACAGTATCGCTCGGCTGGGCCCCTACGCCTAGCCAATATTTGATACGTTCGGAATCCAACTTGATCTCCGCGGGCTTTTTGAGCGGATCATAGGTGCCCACGGCTTCACGCACGCGTCCATCACGCGCTCGGGTACGTTCAATGACGACAACCCGGTAAAACGGCTTTTTCTTCTTGCCAATCCTGGCCAAACGAATAGTTAACACTAAGTGCGTCCTCCTAAAGACTTTCTATTCTAACGTGAGTCCGTGGCTGGCGGCAATCAGAGTTCCCCCGATACCTGATTGCGCTGCCGACAGACGCGTCCGGAGCGCGTTGGGGAAGTGAAGAGCTTCGCGATGCGAATACGCGACAAGTGCTGCACATTTTGCGTGCGACTACAGTGTGAACAGGATAAGTGGTGCCATTGGCTGAAGATGCGCGTGGCTTGGCGGTCAGGGCACGCACACAGGGGAAGGTGCAAGGAATTGGCGGCCCAGCGTTCTAACATCAGAACTACGAAGGCACTGCCCCTACTGGTCATAGGAAGGCCCCATGCCCCTGCTGGTGCTCTACGGCATTCTGATATTGATAGCGCCTCCGTTTGTGATTGTACTGCTCGTTAAATACAGTAAACTCCGGGACGAACTCTCCGATCTGAAAACGGAAGCAGATAACCAGATCACCGGATTGCAGCGGCAAATTGCAGAATTGAACCGCCGAGTGCAGTCGCTACAAACCGGTGGAGCTTCGGAAAAGACTGCGGCTTCAGATATTCGCTCGGCACCGGCTGTGGAGGTTCTCCCGACAGCGATCGCAGCGCCGAAATTCATCTCGAGTCCTTTGCCAAAAGAGATTCCTGGGGCGCCGGAACACCCGCAGGAAGTAGGTCCTCGGCCGAAGCCGGGACAACCTGCGGTACCTGCAAGACCGATTGGAGCTTCACCTGCCGCAGCGGCTCCTCCTCCGGTTGAGCCTGTCCCGCCGAAACCAGTACCTCCCACGGCTCCCGCCGCTCCTGCAGAGCCACCACCAGTCCGTAGAGAGACAAAGTTGCCTCCACCACGCGTGCCGTTACCACCACCTTTTCCGGCTCACGCCCCAAAAGAGTCCGCGAAGGAACCAGCGGCGGCGCGTATTGCAGTGCCGTCTACGGTCGATTCATTCCGGCATACAGCAGCAAAACAGACATTGCAACAGCGCATCAAGAAGGTTTCCGCGCTGGAAGAAACGCTGGGAACGAACTGGCTGAACAAGCTGGGCATCATTATCCTGGTCGTTGGCGTTGCGCTGTTCGGAGTTTACGAATTGAGCGCGATGGGGCCGGGCGGGAAGGCCCTGATCTCCTTTGTTGCGTCCATCCTGTTGCTGGGCGGCGGAATTTTCCTGGAGAAAAAAGAACCCTATCGGGTGCTCGGCCGCACGTTCATCGGAGGCGGCTGGGCACTGCTGTTCTTCAGCACGTACGGCATCTACCATGTCGGCGCGATGCGCATTCTAAATTCGTTGCCGCTGGATTGCATTTTGATGCTGCTGGTGGCCTTGGCCATGGCGGTACACACGTTGCGGTATCGCTCGCAGTTTGTGACCGGCCTGGCGTTTCTGCTGGGATATACCACGGTGGCGCTGAGTCACGATACGGTGTACAGCTTGTCCGCAGGCGTGATCCTGGCCATCGGCCTGGTAATCATCGTGCTGAAGATGGATTGGTTCGAACTGGAAGTGTTCGGCATTCTCTCCAGCTATTTGAATCATCTCTACTGGCTGTACCAGATTCTCGGAGTGAACGGCGCGCAGGGCCGCATGTTCCCCGAATATCTCGCAAGCTTGGCGATGTTGGTGTTCTACTGGCTGACGTTCCGCATTTCCTACATCCTCAGGAAAATCCACTCGGAACTTGAGGAATACGTTTCGACGGCGGCGGCGCTGCTCAATACCTTGTTGTTGCTGGGGCTGCTGAAATTCCAGTCGGCGCAGCCGCAATATGCCTATCTGGCTTTGCTAGTTGTGGGCGCTCTGGAATTCATGTTTGCGCAAATGCCGGTAACGAAGCGGAGAAGGCAGGCGTTTGTGCTGTTGACGGTGATGGGCGCTGCGCTGATGCTGGCGGCCCCGCCCTTCCACTATTCCGGAAATAACGTTGCGATCCTTTGGTTGTTGGGCGCGGAAGTTTTCTTGTTTGCCGGTGTGATCGTGAAGGAAGTGGTTTTCCGACGCATCGGTTTGCTCACCGGGCTCCTGACCGCAGCGCACCTGGTGCTGGTAGACGTGAAGAAAGTGATTCACATCCGCCAGTCGAGCGAAGTGCGCCTGTTCGAGGCTGGCATTCTTTTCTCGCTTTGCGCGATCGTGCTGTACGGAAACGTGCTGAAGATCGGAAAACGCTGGAAGCAACTCTTCGAAAACAAGCTGGACGGGTCTCTACTGGAAGCGCATTCCTACATCGCGGCAGCGTCGGCCGTGGTCGCAGTCTGGGCGTTGATGTCGGACGATTGGATGGCCGTGGCTCTGGCCGGCGTACTGCTGACGCTGGTGCTCGTCGCAAGACGATTTCCATCGCAGCACATGCAGGTGCAATACATCGGCGTTGGCTTACTCACGTTGTACCGTTCGATAATCGTGAATCTGCATGTGGAAGCGCCGCCGAACGCACACGTAAACTTGCGATTGCTGACGCTGCCGTTGTTGGCTTGCGCATTCTATCTCACAGCAAGATTTGCTCCGCTGCGAGATGACCTGGAGCAGCGCACCGTGCGAGGCGCGTTTGCGGCGGTTGGATCGGCGCTGATTGCACTGTTGATCTGGTTCGAAGCACCCGAACTCTGGCAGCCCGTGGCGTTCATCGCGTTTGCGATCGCTTTACTGGAAGTTTCGCGCGCCTTGCCATACCGAGCGCTAGGTTGGCACACGCACGTCATCAGCGCCTGCGCCGCATTGTCGGCAATCACGACGGATCCGGCCAATCTCCATCGCTGGCACGCGCTGCCCGTGAAGAGTTTCAGCGCACTGACTGTAGCGGCAGGATGGTACTGGCTTGCGAAACGTTTTTATTCCACGGAAGAGCAATACCGGGCCGTTGTGCGAGGCGCCTACACCTGGACTACCTCTGCTCTGACGGTGTGGGTGCTGTGGGAACTAGTCCCGGCGCCATGGATCGCAGTTAGCTGGATTGCCTTCGCGATCGCGCTGGTGCTCGCGTCGCGCAACTTGAAGTATTCGCAACTGGCGTGGCAGGCCAACGTTGTCGCGATTTTGGCGACTTTGCGGACCGTCGATTTCAATTACGGGCTGGAGCAAAAGGCCTGGTTGGCGATCAGCCTGCGAATCGTTACCGTCATTCTGACCGCGATAGGCCTATATTTGTTGTCGCGCAAAGGCGCACCGGATTTGCGCGCGAAGGTCGCCATTGCGTTCGTGCATTCGTTTTCCGCAACTGGATTATTGGCGCTGCTGGGTTGGTACGAAGCGCCCAACGGCTGGCTTGCACCACTCTGGGCGGGATTTGCGCTGGTGCTGGCACTGATCGACCTGCGTTTCAAGTTGGACGAGTTGCGGTGGCAGGCACATATTTTGTCGCTGCTGGCCCTGGCGCGCAGCGTGATCGTCAATCTGCACGTGACGGCCACGTGGCATGAGTTGAGCGTGCGGCTGCTGTCCTTGACGCTCGTTGCGGTGTTCTTCTACTCCATGTCGAGCATGGTGCGCATGCCGGAACAGCAGCGCGAGCGCGACATGCATCATGCCTATTCATGGGCGGCCTCTACGATCGTGTCGCTGCTCTTGTGGTACGAACTGGTGCCGTTGAACGTGGCGGTCGGTTGGGCCGTGTTTGGACTGGTGCTCTTCGAGTACGGGACGCTGCGCAACGTCAGCCAGTTTCGCTACCAATCCTACGTGGCGCTGGTAGCCAGCTTCACGCGAATCTTTTTTGTAAACCTGACAGCTGGCGAGCCCGGGCACTTCTGGAGCCCGCGAACCTATACCATCCTGCCGCTGGTGCCGATCTACTTTTTCGTGTACGAACAGTTCACGGAGGCGGGCGTGGCGCACACGGAAGCAGAAGACCGCGGCGGCGCAAACTCGATCGGGACGGTACTCGCTACATTGGGAACGGCAACGCTCGTGGCACTATTCTATTTCCAGTCTGCGATTGAATGGGTCGTGGTTCCCTGGGCAGCCCTGGTTCTGGTGCTCTTTGCGATGGCGCTGCTGCTGAAGCGGCAGGTATTCCTCTATCAGGGAATCGTGTTGACGTTGATGGTTTTTCTGCGAGCCCTCGCGCACAACCTGTTCGGCGCTGGGTACTTCGTTGAGAGAGACTGGCAGGGCCGCTATTTCGTGTTGGGATCGGCAATCACGCTGTTGCTGGCGAGCTTGCTCTTTGCATTCCCACTTCGCGAACGATACCGAGCGGCACCTCTGCCGGACGGGGTTGCGCGATTCTTGACGTTCTTCGCGCGAAGGCCAGAGCAACTGCAGTTTTTCGTCGCCATTCTGCTGTGGTCGCTGATGCTGGCTCTAAAGATGCGGTCGGGGATGGTAACGGTCGCCTGGGGAGTGGAAGGCGTACTGATCATGCTGTTTGCCCTGGCCGTTAGGGAGCGTAGTTTCCGGTTGACCGGCCTCGGATTGTTGCTGCTTTGCGTTGGCAAAGTAGTGGTAATGGACGTTTGGGGACTGCAGCCGCGTGATCGCTACATTACGTTTATCATCGTCGGCGCGGCGTTGCTGTTCGTCTCCTACCTTTACAGCCGCTACCGCGATGCCATCCGACAACTCCTATGAGGCGAACACTTCTCTTCACCGTGTTTTTCATGGTGCTGGGCGTGGCGCTAGGCGCGCTCTATTACACGCAACGCCAGAACAGACATGTCCCGGTATCGCCCAGTGCCGTATTGGAACTGGCCGCCGATGCGCAAAGAGATTTAACGCGAGCGCCGATGCATTTCACGCGCCTGTCGGACGAGGAAGAAATCGCCATCGGAAAAGAACTTGCCGCACACTATGCACGGTCCAACGAGCAGCTTTCCCCGGAACAACAGGGGACGGTTGCCTACGTAAGCCGCGTTGGCGCGCGTTTGGCGTCTCACGCGCAGCGGCAACTGCCTTACAGCTTCCACGTGGTCTGGAATCACGACTTGATGAATGCGTTTTCACTCCCGGGTGGCCCCATTTACATTGGGGAAGGTCTGTTGAACCTGATGACTACCGAGGATGAACTCGCGAATGTGCTGGCGCACGAGCTGGAGCATATCGACCATTACCACTGCGTGGAGCGCGTGCAGGTAGAAGCCAATCTGAAAAGTCTCGACCTGGCACTTTTGGGGGAACTCGTGCAATTGCCTTTTTCCATATGGGAGGCCGGATATCACAAGGATGAAGAACTGGAAGCCGATCGCGAAGGGCTGTTCCTGGCGGTGCAGGCCGGCTATTCGCCGTATGGAAGCGTGCAGGCGCTATCGCGACTTGGCAAATTGCGCAATGAATTTGTGACGCACGCAGAGACGCCGGAGGATGAATTGTCGGACCTGGCGATCCAGAGTCTGCAAGGCTATTTTCGTTCGCACCCGTTGCCTGCCGAACGCCTGGCGCAAGCCAATCAGATGATTGCACAGCAGCATTGGGAGGATCGCAAGGAACAGAAACCATTCCACGTTGAATATACCGTTCACAACGGGCAATTCGTGAACTAAGAGGTAAGGTGGGGAACCGTCGATCGCGACCAGATCACACGGTGGCGTTCAAGGAATCCTGGACGTCGAGGTCCGAATTCGTCGGATTCAGAGGAAACAACGATTTCCTTGGCCGCATCGTAGGTGAACTGGGAAGCATCCACCTTGGATTTGGGGAACCCATGAACCTGCCCTTGCGCCAGGTGCATGAGATGGTCCTGAACGGAGAAGCCTTTGGCTCCGCTCACACGGTGGACCCGCGTGTATGTCCCATCGGCGCCGAGGACGCGAGCCTTGCGATTATCGCCGAGATACGCCGGGAGAATCTCCTTGCAGATGCGATCCTTCAGTTGCGGATCATTCAGTGGAAAGAGAACTTCGACGCGCTCGTAGAGGTTTCGCGGCATCCAGTCCGCGCTTCCGAGATAAATTTCCGGCTTTTCACCATTTTCAAAATGGAAGATGCGGCTGTGCTCCAGGAAGCGGTCGCCGATACTGCGAACGCGGATGCGGCTGCTGAATCCGCGAAGGCCGGGTACGAGAGTGCATTGACCGCGAACGATGAGATCGATTTCCACGCCGGCCTGCGAAGCGCGGTAGAGCGCACGAATGATAGGTGGATCGACGATGGCATTGCACTTGGCAATAATGTGCGCAGGCTTCCCGCGGCGGGCATGGCGGGCTTCGCGTTCGATCAATGCGAGGCAGGTCTTAGCCATGTCGCGGGGAGCAACGAGCAAAGGTTTGTAATTAGATTTTTCAGCGTATACGGTCAGGTAGTTGAAAACATCATTGACAGCGGAACTGATGGCTTCGTCGCTGGTGAACAAACTCAGGTCTGAATAGAACCGCGCGGTAGAGGGATTGTAGTTCCCGGTTCCGAGATGAGCATAGCGGCGGATTTTGCCGTCGGAATCCTGGCGAACAATCAGCGCCAGTTTCGCGTGCGTCTTCAGATTCACCACGCCGTGGAAAACCTGCACGCCGGCATCTTCAAAACTGCGCGCCCAGCGGATGTTACTGGCTTCATCGAAGCTAGTTTACAGTTCCACAACCGTGTTCGATTTTTTGCACAAGACTGGAAACGCGGATCTCCACGAATTCATCGAGATTGTTGGCGGTAATGGCGAGAAACTTCACACGATCAAGCAACGGATTGCTGGAGTCGCGCGCTTCCTCCAGAACGCGTTGGTTGAAAGCAGTCATTGCAGGTGGCCGCTGAGGTAGAAACTTGGATCCTGTAGCGATACGCGCGTCATAATGTATCGCTGGCAAGGGGAGAGGAATATAGCACTTTTGTTACGCCCGTATAAACACGGGAGCAATGATATGCTGCGGTGTCCTCGAGGTTTCTGATGCAAAGAGCATGTGCGGCGACACTCCTGATGCTAATGCTGATGCCCGTCAATTTGGCCAATGCGCAAGGCTCCGAGGAAGCCGCGAAAAGTAAGGCCATCGACGCGATTCTATCCGCCGTGACTCAGCCGGAAGCGCCGGGCGTTGCGGCCATCGTGAAGGAAAATGGGCTCGTGATATTTGAGAAGGGCTACGGCGTCCGAAAATTGGGCACCGCCGACAAAATCAACGCAGAAACGAATTTCCGGCTAGCGAGTGTCACCAAGGAATTTACGGCGATGGCGATTATGCTTCTCGTGAAGGACGGAAAAGTTCGTTATGACGAGCGATTGACAGAAATCTTTCCGGGATTTCCCGCCTATGGAAAATACATTACGGTCCGCCACCTGCTGAATCACACGGGCGGCCTTCCAGATTACGAAGACTTGATGGACCGCGAGGAAAAGACAAACGGACCGCGGTGGTCGGCGGAACGGCAAATTCAGGACGACGAGGTTCTGTCGCTCCTGGAGAAGCAGACGGAAGGTAAGTTCCCGCCGGGAACCAGTTGGGCGTACAGCAATTCCGGCTATGTGGTTCTGGGCCTGATCGTAGAGAAAGCTGCGGGAGTGCCGTATGGGGAGTTTTTGCGGAAACGGATCTTTGCGCCAGCCGGAATGACACATTCCGTGGCCTATCAGAATGGGAAAAACGAAATCGGCCAGCGTGCGTACGGAAATTCAAAGGAAAACGGGAAGTGGGTGGAAACGGATCAAAGCGCAACGTCAGCCACGCTCGGCGACGGCGGTGTCTATTCCAACTTGACGGACATGTCGAAGTGGGACGAAGCGCTGCAAAAACGCATGCTCTTGAGCGAAGAGGAGATGGCACCAGCACGGATGCCAGCAAAACTTTCAGATGGCTCCGAGCCACATTGGCCGCTGGAAGAGGATGGAGACAATCTGGCGCCGGGAAAACCAGTGAGCTACGGCTTTGGCTGGTTTCTGGATCCGCTCAACGGACATCCACGCATGTGGCATACCGGCACCACCATGGGTTTTCACAATGTGATTCAGCGATTCACAAAAGATGGCCTAACGATTGTGATTCTGTCTAACCGTCCGGACCTAGAAGCAAAAGTACTGTCTGACAAGATGGCCGGACTTTTGCTGTCTCACTGATCAAACTTGCGGAGTGCAACGAAAGGTATCTGGCCTTTTACGTCTACAGCTGCTCTCACAAATGGAACAAGAGATGGAGTAGTGTCTCCCCTAGGGCTAAAGCGCAATTCTTCTGATTTCTTAACGTCGGAGCTAAAGCTGCGACCCGTTAGAAAGCAGCTACGAGTTCGCTTCTAGCCGAGGCCGGCGAGTTTGCCGAGGCCTTTCATTTTGGAGCGGGCAGCCATGGCGCCGTACTGCTTCATCATCGTGCGCATCTGCATGTATTGCTTGATGACCTGATTGACGTCCTGCACGGAAGTGCCGCTGCCCTTGGCAATACGCTTACGTCGCTTGCCATCGATGACGTTATGGTCGCGGCGCTCTTCGTTGGTCATTGAATTGATGATGGCTTCCACCTGCGTGAGTCTTTTCTCGTCAACCGTGGCGTCCTTGGGCAGATTCTGAAGCGGTCCAACCTTTGGGAGCATATCCACCAGTTGCTCGAGGGGACCCATTTTGCGTATCTGCTTCAATTGATCGCGGAAATCCTCCAGCGTGAACTCTTCCTTGCGCAACTTGCGCTCGAGTTCCATTGCGGCTTTCTTGTCGAAAGCGGATTCCGCGCGCTCAATCAGCGAGAGGATGTCGCCCATGCCGAGAACGCGGGAAACAATGCGCTCGGGATAGAAACCCTCCAAGGCATCGTATTTTTCGCCGAGGCCGACGAACTTTACCGGCGCGCCGGAAACCTTGGCGATTGAAAGGGCCGCGCCGCCGCGCGCGTCGCCATCGAGCTTCGTAAGGACGACGCCCGTAAGCCCCAAGCGCTTGTGAAACTCTCCTGCGGAACGCACCGCGTCCTGGCCGATCATGGCGTCGGCAATGAACAGCATTTCGCTGGGCTGCAACTCTTTCTTCAGTGTGGATAGCTCGTTCATCAATTCGTCATCAATGTGCAGGCGTCCGGCGGTGTCGACGAGCACAACGTCGCTGGCGGAAAGTTTTGCCTCTTTAATCGCGCCGCGCACGATTTCCAGTGGCTTGTCTGTGCCCGCGCCGGGCCACAAAGAAATACCGATGGCCTTGGCCACCTGCGATAGCTGTTCGCGCGCCGCAGGGCGATACACGTCAGTCGAAACGACAATGGGCCGGTGACCATGCTGCGAAAGCCATTTAGCGAGTTTGCCGGTGGTTGTGGTTTTGCCGGAGCCCTGCAGGCCGACGATCATCCAGACAGAAGGCGGGCGCGAGGCAAAGAGCGGCTTGGCGTGCTTGCCCAGAAGATTTGTCAGTTCGTCGCGAACGATCTTGACGACCTGCTGGTCGGGAGAAAGCTGCAGCATAACTTCGGAGCCAAGAGCCTTGGCGCGAATGTTGGCCAGAAGCTCATCGGCAACGCCAACGTTTACGTCGCCTTCGAGAAGTGCTTCACGGATTTCCGCGAGAGCATCGTCGAGGTGCTCTTCGGTGAGCTTTCCCTGCCCACGCAGGTTCTTGAATGATCGTTGCAGCTTTTCCGTCAGGTTCTCAAACATGATTCCAGCGATTCCTTGCGTTTGATTATCGATCTCTATTGTACAGGTTGCCGCGCCCGGGTGCAGCCTTGGCGACCGGAATAGGCGACGGAAACCGCATCACACATGTTGCAGGTGGGTGTCCTTAAAGAACGTGGGATATTTCAGGCCGTACCCGAGCACGCGGTCAAAACCGAGATGCGCCAGCCAGATCAAACCGTACAGAGTGAGCCGCGGTGCGGGCAGCAGAAACGAGATGAGCAGGAAAATCACCGGGCCCGCGTAGGTGTGCACGAGATTGTAGAGCGCGGCGCCCCAACGGGTGCTGGCGAGATATCCCAGCATGGAGAGATCCGGTGCCAGAAACAAAAGCGCGAACCGGCCCCAAGAGTAGTGCGCCGAGCGATAGAGAGAGACGGCGGATACAAAAATGGCGGCGGCTTCCAGATGGAGCAGCCAGCATGGTTTAGTGAACATGATCAGAAGTCCAGGCCTTCCGCGAAGTAGAGCAAATCAGAACGTGAATTTGATGCCCACCTGCGCGGCGAAGGGTATACCCACGGTGGTGCCGGGCCCGAAGAAGTCGCCCAACGCTCCTGCGGCGTAGCGGAGCTGGCTAAGACTGCTGATGGCTTGCGTTTGCGTGCAGGAGGCGTTCAAACAAAACGCCGTAGCGTTGGAAAGATCATTGACGGGAGTGGGCAACGCGGAAATATCAGGGATGAAATTATTGCCGGGATTGTTGCGATTGAAAAGATTGAAGAATTCGACGAAGGGGATCAGTGAGTAGCGCTCCCGAAAGGTGAACGGGCGGGTGAGGCGCAGGTCGACTTGCGCGTACGGTGAGCCGCGAAATTCATCAAGCGTGGTTTCTACTCCATTGACGACCGCGCGAGTGCCAACGGGCGTGGTCATGGTGTACGGCCGCGCGGATTCAAACTGCATGAGAGTGGAGAGTTGAAAACCAACGGGAATCAGAAAAGTTCCCGCCAGGACAAAGCGATTGCGAACATCTTCGCCCGCGGGTCCGTAATCTCCCGGCGCGAAAGGATTCGCGAGATCGCATACGCCGTTGACATAGTCAAAGAGTTCGCCCACTTCGCAGCCCCAAGTGTTGGCCTTGGCCAGCGTATAGTGCGCGGTAAGGTGAATCCGCTGGCCCACATTTCCCTGCACGCGAAGCGACAAGCCCTGATAGCTGGAACGATTATCCGTGCGATACACATCCGCTTCGTCGTAACCATAGCTGCGATAGGCGTGCATGCCGGTCTCGAGTGTGTAATCCGCGCTGACCATCCAGTTTGAGGAAAGTGCATGCTGGACTCCGGCGGTAGCGTGAATCGCATACGGCGTGTGGTAATTCGGATCGATCAGGGCCGCGGGACTGGTGCCGTTGGCCAAGTTGTACGAATTCACAGCGGTGAACGCATTCACCCAGCCGTTTTGCGCCAGATCGTTATAGAACATTCCAAAGCCGGCGCGCAGGACCGTTTTCCCTGAGGAACCCAGCACCCGCGCGAGGCCGATGCGCGGCGCGAGCGCTTTACGATAATCGTGCGGGATGCCGTTCACCAGGCCGGTGCTGAGTGAAGGATTCAGACTCTGGCTGTGACCGGACGCGGTGAAAAGACCGAATGTAGTGTCGTAGCGCAGGCCATAATTAACCGTCAGCCGCGGTGTGAGCCGCCAGGAATCTTCAGCGTAGAAGCCCAGGCGTTGCACGTTTTGTGAAAAGCTGCCGTCGTACGGAGCGGAATAGGATGCGTAGGGACACGGCGGGTTTGCCGGCTGATTCTGAGGAGCCGCGGGATCGCATCCGAAGTCCAGCACGGCCTGCTCTGGGTTGGCCAGATAGTAGGTTGGATTCTGCGAGGGGGAGTACAAACTCTCCGCGGTTGCAGTGAGTGCGCCACTCAGCACGGGCTCGTGGATGAAGTTAATGCCAAAGCGGGGCGTGTGGCGGCCGGTAGTGTGCGTCACGTCGTAACGAAGCTGGTATTTTTCCTGATTCCGCAAAATAGGAAACGCGGTGATGGGAGTAACGAACAGATTGTCGCCATACGTTTCATATCCGGAAATCGTGCTGGAGGTAATCGTAAAGGGAAATGCGTAGGCAAAACCCAGGTTGACATTGCGCGACTGCGTGAGATGAAGTGCGCCGGCATTCAGGACCAGGGATGCAAACCACGTGGGCGAAAAGGTGAATTGCTGTCCGATGACCAGGCTGAAATAGTTGTTGTGAGCCGTGGCCCCGGTGGAAGGAAGCGTTCCTTGCTGAACCAGGGCGTTGCGCGTAGTGTAGGTATCTACGGCGCCGCGTAGAAACCAGCGGGAACGCTCGGACTGCGCCCAATCAAAGCGCACCGTTCCCAGATAATCGCGAAAAGGCACACTGACATTGTCGGGCACATCGATAGCTGTGACACCGGGAAGCAGTCCCGTGGATGCCAATTGCGAGAGAGCGGCGAATTGCGTAACGCTGGCATTGCTGTAGGCAATGCTGGCGTCTTCGTGAACATATTCCAGAGAACTGAAAAACCACAGGCGCTCTTTGACGATGGGGCCACCGAGCGTGCCGACATAATTCTGGCGGGAAAACGGCTGTTTGGGATCGGGGGCGGGATTGTCGATCGGGAATCGTGCGTTCAAAGCGGCTGCACGTTCGTACAAGCCACCTTCGCCATGCCACTGGTTGGTGCCGCTTCGCGTGGTGATGACAACGGAGCCGGCGGTGGTGCGGCCGGTGTCCGCATCGGCTTGCGCGGTGCGAAACGCAAATTCCTGAATGGCGTCGGGGGAAAAATTCTGCAGGAAGCCGCCGATGTAGTCGTCGGAATTGTCGCCGCCATCGACGGAAATCTCATTGTTTAGGCCGGAACTTCCGCCCGTGGCGACTGCCGTGATGCGCGCCTTGGTAGGATCGGATGGCTCAACGGGTTCGGTGCCCGGTGCGAAATAGGCAATATTGGCAAAGCTGCGCGCGGCGAGAGGAATGTTCTCCAAATCCTGGTGATAGACGATGGATTGGTGCACGGCGCTGGACGTGTCAAGCGGCTCAGTGGCTATCGATGGGGCCGGCGCGCTGACTTCTACTTTCTCGGAAACGCCTTTGGGCTGCAGTGTCACGCTGATCTGCCGCACGGAACTGATCGCAACGGTGATCTCCGAATGCGCATCGGCAAAACCGTTGGCGCTGACGCTGACCTCATAGCGACCGGGCCTCAGGTCGACGATGCGAAACTCCCCCTGGGCATCTGATTCCGCCTCGCGTTGAAAGGAAAGTCCGGGATTACGCACCGAGATGGTAGCCGATGGGACCACGGCACCGCTGGCGTCGCGGACCGTGCCAGCGAGCGAGCCGTGCGGATTCTGCGCCAGGAGGGGACTGAGCAAAATCAGCGCCAGCCACAGGGCGAAGAATCCGTTGCGAATCAAGCACACGATCGTCGAGCGAAGCACGGCAGGAAATTGCCCCCAACAATTGAAGGGCGAGTATAACCTGAGTGAGAAATCTTCGCGAGAGAGCGCGCGTGACCTGACAAGCCCTCGATGGTGATTGCGATCGAGCACTCAATTTAGTGAAGCGGCTTACAGTCCTTGACTTCCCAGGTCGGGCACAGCAAACTCACGGCCAAGTGCCAAGTTTTCCGCCAAGAAATATGCGGAGTTTAAGGGGCATCGGGTGCAAACGATTCGAAGGACGAATGTATCGCTGCTCGCCTTGGCGAGCCTAAGGTCATTCGCTCTGCCGGTAAGGAGTCACCAGGCAAAGAAACAAGGGGACAGCGGAACGCTTCCAAGCGTGGAAGAAATTCTGGAAAATTCCGTGCGCGCAACAGGCGGGCGCGAGGCCTGGTTGGTGACCTTCCTGAAGTTGCAAGGGGAAGTCTCGATCACTCCGCCAAACATGGCGGAAACGTTGGAAATCTCTGCCAAGGCTCCCGACAAAGAAGCGCTCTGTCTTCCCTTTCCGCAAGGCCTTTTCTTCTGCCACTCGTCTGATGGCAGAACCGGCCGGCAGGATGAGTCGCAGAACGGTGTGAGGCCCTTGGAAGCAAAAGAGCTTGAGGAAACGCGGCGGGAGGCCGATTTCTACGCGGAACTCAACCGGGCAAAAAGCTATTCGGAAATCAAAGTAGATCGCGAGGATGAATTCGACGGGCTCAAGGTGTACGTCATCGAAGGTATTCGAGAGGACGGTCAGAAGCAGGAATTGTAATATGCCAAGGATACCGGATTGGAAGTAGGAATGAAGGACATTGGGGCGTCGGAACAAGAATCGAAGACAACTTACATTGAGGATTACCAACAAGTTGCGGGGCCCGGCATCAAGATTCCCGCGAAGGTGCGGCTGGTGAGCAGCGCCCTGACGATGCGCTTCACCATGAACGGGAATGAAGTAGGAATTTCGAGCATTCGGCGAATGGATCTCACCTCAAGGTAAAGGCGGACGGCGACACGATACGGAGGAGCATAATGATTGACCGGCGAGCGTTTCTTTCTTCGGTTGCAGGCATGGCGGTACTGCGCGGAGCGGGATTCCCGCAAGTATGTAAAGACATCCTTGGCCAGGCAGCTGAAAAACTGCCGGAGCATTCGCTCTACGATACGAACGAAGAGGCCTACTGGACGGAGATCCGCAAGCAGTTTCTGATTCCGGAAGACGAAGTGTATTTGAATAACGGAACCGTGGGTTCTTCACCGGCGCCGGTGCTGCGCGCCGTATTCGAAAGCTACCAGAAATCAGAGATGCTGGACGAAACGGATCCGGAGGACTATCCGATCTGGGGCTATGCGGCGTGGAATCAATTTCGCGATCCGCTGGCGGAATTCGTGGGATGCACGCGCAACGAAATTGCAATGCTGCGGAACGCCACGGAGGCAAACAGCTACATCGCCAACGGCGTCGATTTACAGCCCGGCGATGAGGTGTTGATGACGGATCAGGAGCACCCCGGCGGAGAGCAGCCGTGGAATCTGAAAGCCAAACGATACGGCATTGTGGTGAAAAAAGTGACGCTGCCGAAGCCGGTGCCGAACGCCGCATCGGTGCTGAATCTCTTCAGCAATGCGATTACGCCGAAGACAAAAGTGATCTTCTTCAGCCACATCACCACTGTGACGGGAGTGGTTATGCCCGCAAAAGAACTGGCCGCCCTGGCGAGGTCCAAGGGAATCCTGAGCGCGGTGGACGGTGCGCACGTGCCGGGAATGATGAAGCTGAACATTCGCGAAATCGGCTGCGACTATTACTCAGCCAGCCCGCACAAATGGCTGCAAGCTCCGAAGGGCTCGGGATTCTTGTATGTGCGCGACGACGTGATCGATCGTACGTGGAACACCATTGCTACCGAAGGTTGGGCAGACGCGAAAATTCGCGCAGAACGCTTTCAGCGCATAGGAAGTTCCAACGTGCCGGCGCTGAGCGGCCTGAAGGCTTCAATTGATCTGGCGAATCAGATTGGGATGGAGCGTATTGAAAAGCGTCATCGCCAGATGGCCGACTATGTACTTCAGCAGATGCTGCAGCGAGGAGCGACGTCGTGGACTTCGCCGGACCCCGCGCTGCGTTGCGGAATCACGACAGTCACCGTGGCACCCGCGAAGATGCCGGATCTGGAATTGTGGATGTGGAAGGAGAAGAAAATCCGCATCCGCGGCGCCGCGCCTTCGAAAATCCGCCAATCGACGCCGTACTATGTGCTGCGCAAGGATGTGGACCGGTATCTGGCTGCATACGACGAGTATCGCAAAACGCGCTTCACCTCTTGAACGCGGCCCTGCTGCGCCAGAATTCCGGTTGTTTCTTGCATCTGCTGGACTGGTCCCACCCATCGCTGCGCGTGCTGACAAAGGAACACACTCTCTCAATGATCATTCTTCCCGGGCGCTTCAAATGGTTGTGCAGCTTAGTGCTGATGCTCGGCGGTTGCCGTGTAGCTTTTGCACAAAGCAACTACACACGCGAGGAATTCGGGGGCGAATTTTCCACGATTCGACAGAATGACGCGCAGACCGGCAACGGGAAAAACCTTCCAGGCTTTGGCGGAAGATTCGACTGGAATTCTAGTCGCCGGCTGGCGTTCGAGGCGGAATTGGACTTCTTCCCGGAGCAATCGGAGTCCGTCAATTTCCTCCGCGGTGGTCAGACGCTGCAAGCGGTTTTTGGACTGCGAGCAAAAGTCGTGCAAACGCGGCGCATCTCTGTCTTCGGACTGATCCGGCCAGGATTTTTTCACTATACGGATGTGCTGGCGGATTTCCAGGGCGAAGGGCTTCCGCAGCGGAAGTTGAGCGCCACCTATTTTGAGCTGAACATTGGGGGTGGCCTTGAGTATTACTTAACCCCACGTTGGGTATTGCGTGCGGATATTGCTGGAAATCCGTACCGCGTGGCGCCACAGACCAGAAGCACTTTGGTAGGCTCCGCGAATTATGCGGGCAGCGTGGAAGACACCACGCGGCTGAGTTTTGGCGTGGCGTATCGGCCGGGCTCATTGCTCGAAAACGAAATGGAAACCAAAGTGCCGGGAAACTGGGGATTTGGGCCGCTATTCAGCACGCTAATTGCGGAACCAGCGGACGTAAATAATGGCGTTGCGACGCTATCGGGTTTCGGCGGATATGCAACGTATCGATTCTGGCGGGTGCTGTATTTCGACAGCAACGTGCTCTATTTTCCGCAGGACACGCACGGAACGACCAACGTCTATGGCGGGCCGGTGTGGCAGGGAGTGTTTGGACTGACAGGCGGAATTCGCCGCAATCATTTTGGATTTTTCGGCAAAGTGCGGCCTGGCTTTCAAAGTTATGCGCAGGCGCTTGAAGCCATCGAAACGCAACCATCGGGTTCGATCGAGTACACCTACGGACGATCAACGAATTTCGCGCTCGATTTAGGCGGAATCGTGGAATTCTATCCGACCGAGCGAAGTACTCTGCGCATCGAGGCCGGCGATTCGCATATCTTTTTTTCGCCGCACACAGTGAACGTAAACGGTACTTCCTTGCGGTACGATCTGGGAATGCACCATACAATTCAATTCGTGTTCGGGTATGGCTGGCGGTTTTGATCCACCGCGAAAGAGGCAACAGATCATGTCTGAGAAACTATGGACCGAGGTCGATGATTACATCTGCAATCTACTTGTGCGAAGCGATCCCGCGCTGGATGCGGCCCTGAAGGCCAGTGACGCTGCTGGACTGCCGGCCATCCAGGTATCGCCAACTCAGGGAAAATTTCTGTATTTGCTAGCCGCCGCAATGCGAGCAACGAAGATTCTGGAATTGGGCACCTTGGGCGGATACAGCACTATCTGGCTAGCGCGCGGAATGAGTGCCAAGGGCCAACTGATCACCGTGGACACGAGCGCGAAGCATGCCGAAGTTGCGTGCACGAATGCAGCCTTTGCCGGCTTGCGCGATCGCGTGGAATTTCGTGTTGGACCGGCGCTTGAGGTTTTGCCTGAACTGGCGCGTGAGGGCCGCGGACCGTTTGATTTGATCTTCATCGACGCCAACAAGTCCAACATGGCGGACTACTTTGACTGGGCCCTGCGTCTCTCCCGGCCCGGCAGCCTGATTATCGCGGATAACGTGATTCGTGACGGGAAGGTGATCGACACAGGCAGCAACGACGCCGACATACTGGGCGTGCGACGATTCAACGAAAGGGTGGCGGCCGAGAAACGGGTGAGCGCGACAGAACTGCAGACCGTTGGCAGCAAAGGCTACGACGGGTTCGCGATGGTGTTGGTGACGGGCGCAGACGCCTGAATCGACGACCCTCGGCGTCAGCCTGCTGCAGTTTGGGCGTTAGCGGGAACCGGCCGGGCGCGGCGAAGGTCTTGCCACTGCAAGACAACATCAGCAAACAACAACGAGAAGGCCACACACGCCCAGACAATCGTTCCACCGACAGAGTCGTCAAGTAGGTCCCAACCTGTAATGCCACCAACCACGCGAACTTCCAGAAACACCAAGGCAACGGCGAAACTGCGGGTCATCCATTGGCGGTGCTGTTGGACTCGCAATTCGAGCCAAACACTTTTGTCGGGGTGTTTCACTTTTCCCCGGCCTGTAAGAATACCCGCGGCTTTCTTGACGGGGTATTACGCGCTGAGGGGAAATTGCTACACCCTGGAGCCTGGCCGGTTGGCGACACGAATCGCGCAGGAGCGAGGCCGCTCTGTTGGGAACCGCCTATAACTCCTTGGTGTCCAAATGCTTGTGGCGAATCGTGCAATCGCGTGCGGATTTCTGCTCCTTGCTCCCTGCGTTTATGGGCAGGACACTCCACTTGAGCGACCCGCTTCTAACTTCAACTCAAAAGATGCTGGCCTAACAGAAACAGTCCTCAACCGTGCCCGAGGACAACTTCCGTTTTTGAAACAGCTCAGCCTGATATTCACGAATGTGCCGAGGACCCAAGCGGTCCGGCGGACAGTTGAATCGTCGAGAAAAATCTTCGACAGCGTGGAAGTGAAAAGCATAGCGCGAAGATTCGGAAAGCTAAACCCTTACGATCCGTCTCTGGTACCCGAAATCCTCAAAATCGAAGATGTAAACTTTCTTGATTCCAATCCTAGCGAGCGATTCCGTCAGCTGTTTGGCTACGCGATTTCAGCAAAAAGATATGCGCTTTACTCGCGAGTGGAAGACGACATCCACATCGAAAAAGCCAGCGGGCACGGACTCGGTTACTTGTTTGCTCCAAAGGAAAGAAAAAAGAGAGAGGAAGACGAGGAAACACCGCAATGGGTATTGGAGGCTTGGGAATTCCTCCCAGACGGCTCGGCTTGCTCTGCTAACACTGTGGGCCTGCTGAAACGCGGTCACGTCATCGCCACGGATGTCATTCCGGTGTGCAAGGAAATAGACCGAAGATGGGAAGAAGTCCAAGGTGAAAGTGTTTCATCGGGCAAAGGGAATGGTAGTTGCAGACAACTCCACGCGAAGCAGAGGCAGCCAGATCGGTCCTCGTGAATTAATTCGTCGCACAAGACTCAGCCAGAAAGCAGTTTATGCGGTTTTGAATGGAGAACGAGTGCGGCAGCACACGCTTGATATTTTTAAGCGGGCCCTCGCAAAATAAATTGTCCTTTCGTCGGGGTACCAGGACCAACTTGTGTGCAGTCGCGGCCGTCTCCCTCAACCGGTGAATATGGGCTAGCGGCAATACTGTTCACTTAAGGAATTTTAGAGTATTCTGTGCAGTGGAGGGGCAGAATACTCGCTATGGCTCGAACGCTTGCCAGTTTGCCGGTAGGAAGCCGCATCACCGATTACATCAGCCTCGGGGTTGTCAGCCGAGCGGTTCCACGAGAAAAAATCGATGCGATTTTGACCGCGACTGGTAAGACCAGCATCCGGCAAAGAGAGCTGCCAGCACATCTCGTGGTGTATTACGTGATTGCGCTGGCGCTCTATATGCAGTCCTCCTATCGGGAAGTGCTGCGCTGCTTGCTCGAAGGCATTCAGTGGCTCACCAAACCGAACGAGACCATACAGGCCACGGGTAAGTCCGGTATCTCGCAAGCTCGCTCGCGTCTCGGCGCAGAACCCTTGCGGCGACTCTATGAGCAGGTGGTCGTACCGATCGCTTCGGAGAACACGCGAGGGGCGCGGTATCGAGAGTGGCGACTGCTCAGTCTGGACGGCAGCACGTTGGATGTCGCCGACACCGAAGAGAACGAAAACGAGTTCGGGCGTCCCGCCGCCAGTCGAGGATCGAGCGCCTATCCGCAGTTGCGCTTCGTCGCGCTGTTGGAGAACGGCACTCATGTACTGCTGGGTGGCCGGATGGGAAGCTACTCAACCGGCGAGATCACCCTCGCCAAGGAGGTGATCCCCCGACTAAAACCCGGGATGCTGTGTTTAGCGGATCGGTTTTTCTTTGGTTTCACGCTGTGGACCAAGGCTCAAGCTACCGGTGGCGACTTGCTTTGGCGAGTGCGCAAGCACCTGCGGCTAGAGGTACTCGAACGATTGAGCGATGGTTCTTATATCAGCGCTATCTATCCTTCGGAAAAGGATGCGCGACACAAAACGAAGGGGGTACGACTTCGTGTTATTGACTATCAGCTGGACGGCATCCCCGACGCCGAACCGATCTACCGGCTGGTCACGACGATCTTGGATCCGCTCAAAGCGCCGGCCGAAGAACTGGCCGCTCTCTATCACGAGAGATGGGAGATCGAAAACACGTTTGACGAATTGAAGACCCATCTCCGCGGACGTCAGATCGTGCTGCGCAGCAAGACTCCGGAACTGGTGCGGCAGGAGTTCTATGGTTTTTTGCTGGCGCACTTTGCCGTCCGCCAGTTGATGCACGAGGCCGCTTTGTCGGTTGCAGAAGATCCCGACCGGCTCTCTTTTCTCCACGCGGTACGCGTCGTTCGCCGTAAGTTGTCAGTCTGGGATGCTATTCCCCCCTCAGGCGAGAAAAAACCTCCATCACGCGATTCTTGACGAAATTCTCGAAGAACGTGTGGTGTCCAGTCGCAAACGATGGAATCCACGCGGCGTGAAACGCAAGATGAGCAAGTACCCGCTGCGGCCAAGACACCGTGCGCCGAGCAAGTATGTCAGCATCGCAAAATCCATCCATATCCTTAAGTGAACAGTATTGGGGCTAGCGGAAATGATCGACGAGCATGATATCGCTGTTAACATCGTCCACCTGTGAGTAGAGGATCCAGCGCCCGTCAGGTGAAACAGACATACCCCCATTCATGGAGTTGAAATCCCGATCTACCTCCATTATTCGCCGGACGTGTCGTGTAGAAAGATCGAAATAACAAATCGAATGGGATGCCTCCGCGGGGACGAAATAGATGCCTCCGGGAACGACGGTCCAGAGCCCTGAATCCTTTAGTAGAGGCATACCATCCACAAATGATGCCGCACCAGCTTGATTTACCGAAAGTTTCTTTAGTCTCGCATCAGACCGCTTATCAACAAAATAGAGTGTTTCGCCGTCGAAAGACTCATGAAGACCAAGAGCGGTTTCGGAGGAAACCGCGGTCGCAGTTCCGCCGTTGGCAGGGCAACGGTACGCTCTCAGCGTCTCGTCTCCAAACGAAAGGAAATAGATCCATTCGCCATCGTGTGACCAATTCGGCTGAAATATGTCCGGGATATTTGTACTTAGCTTGTGGGGAATCAGTTCAGAGATGTCGATGACAAATATTTCTGGATGGCCGTTGTGCCAGGAGTCGAATACCAGCTTTCTTCCTTCTGGTGACCAACGCGGAGTTCCTGTCGCGTAATGGTTCAGCCGGGTTATTTGTGTGAGATTGCTCCCGTCTGATTCACTTATCCATATTTCCGGGACACCTCCCCGGGTGGATTCGAAAGCAATATGCTTTCCATCGGGAGAATAGTCGGGATTCGCCTGCTCATGTGTCGAGGCCAAAACCTTGACGCCAACTAATTCGGGGTGCAATAAATCCTTCCGCCAAATGTTAATGTTATCGAAAGAGCTGGTGAATGCGAGCCTGTCACCGTCTCGGGAAATTGTTGGCCAAGCTGTGTCTGACCCAAAGGGAAGTTTCCGGAGTGACCCATTTGCGATCGTGATATCCACTAATTGGCTTTCCCCGCTTTGTCTCTGGGCCAGAATGAGACGTTTGTCGTCGGCTGTCCAGGCGAGCCCAGACTCTAGTCCACCAGGCAATCTTGTGATCTGCTTTGGGGTTCCGCCCCCAGTTGCGACGGTGTAGATTCCAGTCTCACTGGAATCGAGTGCACACAAGTATGCTAATTGAGTTCCATGATGAGAAAATGCCGGCATACCTTCTTGAACACAATTTGCAGTGAGAGGAAGCCGCTTGCTCTCCAGCGATTCGACGGATAGCAGATTGAGGGTGCGTGGCACCGAATCGACATACGCGACCCACACGCCATCCGAAGACCAGCTGATGGACGATTCCGGTCGTACAAATGACCATTTATCAGAGATATTGGTAGATCGTAGCTTTCTCTCCGGTCCGCCCAATGCAGAGATAATGTACAAACCGGTTTCTGCTCCGGCGATCCGATGGAAGGCTATCTTCGTGCCGTCGGGAGACCACGCCGGGGTGACCCATTCTGATGGTTGGTGCGTCAAACGCAACAGTTTCTCGCTGCCGACGACTTTCAAATAAAGATCGAAACCCTTCGATCCTGTCGCAGGATCGCCCGTCCATGCGAAAGCAATCTGGGTGCCGTCGGGGGAAAAAGTTGGGGCAACCTCTTGTCCGGGGAGTGCTGTGAAGGGAATGGGAGTCAAAACCGATTGTTCGGCACGGGGATGTCCTCTTAGATAGATCAATAACAATGTAGCTACGCAGACCGCGCCGAAAATAACCCCTGCCCCGATCTTGAGCCAATTCGGGCGATGGTCTGTACGACCGCTTGGTTGCGCAGCGCTGGGCGGGGATATTTTGCCATTATTGCCGGTCACCCACTCTACGGGGACGGCGAACCGGTATCCATACTTTGGCAGGGTCTCAATAAACTTAGGATGCTCAGCCGAGTCTTCGAGTGCCTGACGCAGCTTCTTGACGGCGGTGTTCACACCGAGTTCGAAATCAACGAACGTGTCTTCCGGCCAAAGGACCTGACGCAATTCTTCGCGGGTAACGACTTTTCCCTCAGCCTCAAGCAGCAAGCGTAACACTTGGAACGGCTGGCCCTGAATTGGCACGCGGACGCCGGTGCGGAGCAGTTCGCCACTAGTCAAATCAACATGGAATTGATCGAAATTGGCAGCCGACGGAGGTGAACTGGAGGTGGACACGGAAACTCTTACCACCTTTCTGATTGAGTATAGCTCATTAAGATGACAAAAGCCGTGTATTCCGCGGCTCGCCTCGCTTGTTAACTCCTGACGTTTCAGAGACTTTGCTTGTTCACCCCAAGTACATGCCGAGTTCTCCCCGCGTCTATGGTGCAGATTTTCGAACAATGTGATGGTGCAACCTCACGGGATGAGAATCGCCGGACGTGCCGGCCTCAAATACAAATCCCCGATTTCGAGGAGATATCATGAAACGAATTCTCTCTTTCAGTGCAGCAACCGTTGCGATTTTCCTTATTGCCACAGCAGCGTATGCCCAGAGCAGCAACCTGAGGCTCCGCTTCCATGTGCCGTTTGCGTTCAGTGTCAAGAACATGACCTTTCCGGCCGGTGAATATGAAGTCACTCAGCCCACACACTTTTTTCTCAAAGTGCAAAACCTGGTGGGGAACCACACCTCAGCGTTCGAGCCCGTGGTGCCTGCTCAATCACGAAAGCAAGGAGTTGGGCGGGTAAGGCTCGTCTTCCACCGCTACGACAACGAATATTTTCTCGCTTTTGTATCCGATGGGTCATGGGAGTCCACCTATGACTTTCAAATATCGAAAGAAGAGACGCAACTGGCGAATGCAAGTCCGCGAAAACCAGTAACAATCGTCAGTGTCACCCCAAACGGCACCGCTGAAGTTGCCAACGATTTGACTCGACATGTCTGGTAACGCGGCTCATGAAGGCTCTAGTCGGATTGCCTAGTCGACGGTTTAGTTAGAAAACGGCACGCAATAATGCTTCCACATTCAACTTAACAACAAAGGGTCGATAAGGAACGCTGTTTGAGTTTCAAAAGGAGATCTCATGAAAAGGAAATCAGTGTTGAGAATTTCGATGGTTGCAGTTCCCACAATGATCGTTTGCGGTTTATTGGTCGCAGCTTCCTCGGCGCGGGTTGATCAAGAACGGGGGACAGGTCACGACGACGGGGACACAAAGGTATGCACGAATAAAACCCTTCAGGGCGATTACGGATCCGCAGGCGAAGGCGTGCTCCTTAACATCCCCGGGCTTCCACCTGAAGCGCAGTTCCGTGGATTGACCATGACTAAATTCGATGGCAAAGGTAATCTGACGTGGGTGGAGCACACAGTCATCAATGGAATGCCGCTACAGCCAGGTTGGACGCCGGCGAATGGGACCTATGCCGTCAATCCGGACTGCACAGGAACAGCCGTGGTCAACACCCCCAATAGCCCTGTTCCGCTGCACCTGGCTTTGGTTGTGGTCAGACAGGGCAAGGAAATTCACACCGTGCTCGACTCAGATGCGATCTCCTCCGTGTTCAACAAAGTTGAGTAATCGCTGCGATATGTAAGTTGTGACTATATCGAAGCAATCTGTTTTAGCGATTGCACGGCCGGGGCGCCCTCAAGAACGAGTACGCCCCGACATGGCAGTCCCATTATTGGGAAGTCCACGATAACGCACAAACCTATCAGCATGTATGACGTTGAACTCAAGACCGTGATCGACGACCGTTTCTGTACTGAATCCGAGTATTGGACGGCAAAAGTGTACACGCGAAAGAGCTCCCGGTCGGGTTGAGACTTTCAACTGGTCATTCGCGAATCTCCCAAGCTCCCACTCGGCGGGGTGTATCACTTTTCCCCACGCTATACCTATACACGCGGTTTTCTTGACCCTTTGAGCGCGTGGCAAGTACACTAGTAAATTCGGAAAGCTTCCTGGAATCAGGCAGTAAGGCTTGACGAACACGAACCCAAGGCCATCCCGGTACGCTGTGTGATCAGGCGCCGAAGAGCCGCCCAAGGATGAAATTTGGGGAGTTCGCGGCCGTATCCAGACTGTAAGGGGGATTGCTTTGCCAAAGCGTACATTTCAACCGCGGAAGCGCCGCCGCGCTAAGACGCACGGATTTCGATCGCGCATGAAAACCAAGGGCGGCCGTAAGGTGCTTGCGGCACGCCGCAAGAAGGGCCGTCATCGCCTTTCACCGTAAAGCGGATGGCCCACGTGATGGTTCGATTGGGCCAAGCCAGATGTTTCCGCGCGACGCTCGGCTGGTGCGGCGCAGCCAATTCGACGCTGTGTACCGCACCGGGAAACGTCGTTCCAGTTCCCACTTCACCGTCTTTCTTCGTGCCAATGAACTGCCCTTTAGCCGTTTCGGCTTCAGCATCAAGAAGGCACTCGGCGGAGCGGTGGTGCGTAATCGCATGCGAAGGCGCTTGCGCGAGATGGTGCGCTGTCACCGGCAGGAGATATCCGCAGGATGGGACATTGTTATTCACCCGAAGAATTCCGTAGCGAAGGCGCCGTTGGCTGCGTTGACGCAGGACCTTCTGCGGGTGCTGAAGAATCTGTGAGCGCCTCACTCGTGTCTGGCCCGAGGACGATAGGTGTCCGGCTAGCCTTGTTTGCGCTGGATTTTTACAAATCCTATCTATCGATGCTGTTTGCAGGAACCTGTCGGTTTGCACCAACCTGCTCCCGGTACGCCTACGAAGCGATTGCACGATTTGGCGTGGCACGCGGCATCTGGCTGGGAACGAAGCGGTTGACGCGTTGCCATCCACTATCACGAAAATTCGGACATGATCCGGTTCCGGAGAAATGGGAAGTGATGCGAGAAGATTCATCAATGATTTCCAAGACCCATGAGGTGCGGCCATGAGCACCCCTCCGATGACACCGCTCCCGCCGGGAGGAAAGAACAAAGATAAGTTCACGCCGGAATTGCGCATCCTTGTGGCGTCGCTGCTGTCGATGATGGTCTTTTTGGGCTGGACAAAGTTTTTTGGGCCCAAGATGCCCACGAACACGCCACAGCCGAACAATCCCGCACAAACGGCTTCGCCAACTCCCGGTTCTACGCCTGCTCCCAGCGCCCCGACGGCGCCTGCTTTGGCGGCCGGCCAGGCTGCTTCTGCCCTTTCAGCAAGCGCTGCGACGCCAGCATCCGCAATCGGCGACACTCAAGAGCGCACGATTGTCGTGGAGAACGCGTTGTACCGTGTGGAATTCTCGAACCGAGGGGCGGTGGTAAAGAGCTGGCAGCTGAAGAAATATAAGGACGACGCGAAACCGCAGCGCACCTTGGACCTGGTGCATCCGGCATCGGCAGAAATGACCGGCGGCTGGCCCCTCTCCATGGTGTTCGACGATCCGCAACTGGAGAAGGCCGCAAATACAGGGCTCTACAAGATTTCCGGCGATCGTCTTTCGCAGAGCGCGCCTGCCGATCTGACGTTCACCTGGAGCGACGGTCACCTGGAAGTAACCAAGAAATTCCATTTTGACCATTCCTACGTAGTGAATGTAGAGACAGTGACGAACTACAACGGTTCCCACGTTCTGGCGGGGCTGGCATGGCGAGGCGGATTTGGCGATGTAACCGTGACGGATCCGAGCCCAGCGACAACCCTCAACACCTTCTACAGTGAAAACGGAAAGCTCTACACGTTTCTGGAAAAAAAGTTGGAGGGCCCGGAGAAGTGGGGCAATACATGGCAAGGTGGAAAAACGTTCACGGGCATTGAGGACCGCTACTTCGCCGCAGCATTTTTGGCCCCCAGCGACGCCCTTTCCACGCCGCTGGTAACGCGCTACTGGAAGGTTTGGGACACCGTCAAAGCAGCGGACGGTAAGGAAATATCTGAAGCGATTCCCGAGGTGGCCACGGCGACCACGGGCCAGCCGATGGCGCTGCGCGTTTACGTAGGGCCAAAGGATTACGATGCCTTAAAGGCGATGCATCCGCCGCTGAGTTCCCTGGTGCAATTTGGCTGGCTGGAATTTGTGGCCGATCCGCTGTTCCACGGGCTGACCTGGATCCACAAGTACGTCCCCAACTGGGGATGGGCCATCGTTGTCCTTACGCTAGTCATTAACATGGTGCTTTTCCCGCTGCGCATTTCGAGCTACCGAACCACGCTGAAAATGCAGCGTGTAGGGCCGGAAGTGAAAGCAATTCAGGAAAAATACAAGAAATACAAGATGAACGACCCTCGCAAGGCCGAAATGAACAAGGAGGTGATGGCCATCTACCAGCGCGAGGGGATCAATCCAATCGGCGGATGCGTTCCGATGCTGCTGCAGATGCCGATCTGGTTCGGGCTGAACTCCGCGCTGCGCGGTGCGATTGAATTGCGCCACGCCGGGTGGCTTTGGGTACATGACTTGGCAGCGAAGGATCCTTATTACATTCTGCCGGTGACGGTGGGTCTTTCCATGTATCTGGTCTCAAAGATGACGCCGATGACCACCACCGATCCGCAGCAGGCACAGATGATGAAGTTCCTACCCATCAGCATGGCCGCTATGTTTGTGTTTTTCCCGTTTTCCAGCGGCTTGGCGTTGTATATTTTGACCAGCAGCCTGGTGGGTATCCTGCAACAATGGTACCTGAACCGGACGCACCCACTTCCCGCCCCGGCCAAAACCGTTCGCTCCAAGAAGTAAGCACAAGTAATTGCGTGCAGGACGGCATCACGCGTCCGACTGAGATTCGAATGACAAAAGACTTGATTCATGAAGGCAAGCTAGACCGCGAGGCAGCAGCCGCGGCACTGCGAACGTTTCTGGAGAACATGGTCAAGGCCGGCGGGTTCGAACTCAGAGTGAGTGTCCGCGCAGAGGGCTCGACTGGCGGCGCACAAGAAGGCGAGGTAGAGGTTTCTGCGGACCTCGACGGCAGGGACAAAGAAATGCTGATGGCGCACGGCGGCGAAGTGTTGAAGGCCCTGGAGCACCTGGCGTTTCGCGCGCTCGGGTTGGAACCGAATTTCCACGAGAAGATTCACATCGACTGTGGGGGATATCGCGCCTTACGTTTCGAGGAATTGCGCATGACCGCGCGTGTGGCCGCGGAACGCGTGCAGACTACGCGGCAGCCCTTTCAGTTGAATCCCATGTCTTCGCGCGAGCGGCGGATTGTACATTTGGCTTTGAAAGATTTCCCGGGGGTGCGAACCGAAAGCATAGGCACCGGGGAAGAGCGCCAGGTGGTGATTCATCCGGTAAAGAGCGAAGCAACTAAAAAGTAGTAACCCACACCTTTTGCAGAAACACGGTCCTCACGACACTCTGACAATTCCGGCCGCAGGTTATCGCCGCAACCAGCCTTGCGAGAGCAGCGTTCCATCCTTCGCGAATTTCACCTGATAGGTAAACCCCGCGGGGCGATCCTTGCGGATCGTCGGGAAACGTATATCCGAGAATTCCACAACGGCATCCGTCCCTTCCTTATGAAATCGCGTGACGGGAAATCGCGCGAACCACAAAACCTTTTGTACTTCGGGAAGCCGGCGCGCTTCCTCGATGAAGGCATTGGGAAAAGCATCGGGATAATACGTGTGCTCGAGCACATCGTGACTGCCCTGTGCGGGATTGTCCGCTGCGTTCCGGAATAGCCCGTCGCTAAGGTCCATGCGGAATTCATAGACGCCGCGCGGTGCACGAACGAGGCCATCCCAGCGCCACGGCGACGGCGGAAGCGGAAGTGCGCCCCGTGCTTCGGCTTGAATATTTTGCTCCCTGGCGAATTGCTCAACGCGCTGCAGTGCAACGTGATGCGCATACGACGCGGCAAGAATATAGGCCAGAGCAACAGTCAGGCCGGCGCGATTCCAACTTACATACCGCACATGTACACCCCAGCCCTGCAGGCTGGGCAGAAGGAACACTACGGTGACGAGAACAATGGCTACAGCAATCACCATGTTGGAAATGGGTGCACCAACCGATTGGCCAATTCGAGCAATCACAAATGGCGCAAGTGCGAATAGCGCCCACAGGACGATGGTACGTGAGCGCACGTGATCTGGATCTTCGTACGCCCAGGCAAGTAATTGCGGAATCAGGAGAAGCGCGGTAAACATGAAATCGATGATGAACAGAACATCCCAGGCCGGGCGAGACCAGTCCAGCGGCGACCAAATCATGGTGCCGAAAGTAGTGACCAGGTCGAGCAGAATGTGGCTGAGGATTCCGACTGCGTAAATTGCGGTCAGAGCACGCAACGAGGGTGCATCCCATTTTCGCCAGCGGGCAACGGCCTGCGCCAGCACCGCAAGTAGGACGGCCCAGACGGGAAGGCACAGCAGCGAATGCGTGATGCTGCGATGCCAGGTAAGCAAAAGCAATTGATCATGGGAAAAGAAATCGCGAAACACGTCCGCGTCAGGAAAAATGGCGCCTAGCATCAGCGACCAGGTAATAATGCGCCGCTTATCAACAGCGACGGGCGGAAACAGGTCGCTGCCGCCAAACGCCGCCTTGCCGATAAGGGCACCCGCGATGCCGTGTGTGATGGTGTCCATGCGAAGAGTTCCGATTCTGCCTTAGATGATGGAAATGAGCGGCGAAGTCTTTGAGAGCACGCGGCCGACGCACGTGGCGTGAACACCGCGTGCATGCAGCGCAGCTTCCGCCGTATGCGCATCCTCCGGCGAGAGAGCGATCAGCAGACCACCGGAAGTTTGCGGATCAAACAGCAGGGCGCGATTTTCTTCGGGGACGTTGGGAGCGAATCCAACACAATCGCCGAGGAATTCACGGTTATTGTTCAGGCCCCCAGGAATCATGCCTTCACGGGCTGCTTCCAGGGCGCCGGGCAGAAGCGAAAATGCGTCGTGGCGGATTTCGAACGAGAGTGGAGGAATGCCGCTGGCCGGATCGCCCAGCGCCATTTCTCGTGCGTGGCCAAGTAGGCTGAATCCCGTCACGTCGGTGACAGCGTGAATGGAGTCGAAGCCGGATTGCGCCTCGACTTCACGAAGTGCTTCTGTTGCCGCGCGGTTAAGCTGCGTCATGGAAGCGATAGCTGCATCGATGGAAATCTTGCTCGCGCGTTCCCTCTTCAAGGCCGTCGAAACTACACCCGTGCCGAGTGGCTTGGTGAATAGAAGAACGTCGCCGGTTTGCGCGCCGACATTTCGCCAAACTCGCCCTGGATCAATCAGCCCGGTGACGGCGTAGCCGAATTGTACGTCCTCATTGCGCAGAGAGTGGCCGCCAATGACGCTGCATTTTGCCTCTGCCATTTTGTCGAGTCCGCCGCGCATGACCTGTTCGAGGATGCGGAGATCACCCTTCTCAGGAAAACCCACGATGGAGAGCGCGGAAATGGGGCGGCCACCCATCGCGTAAACATCGCTGAGGGCATTGGCAGCGGCGATTTGTCCAAAGGTGAAAGGATCGTCGACGATGGGAGTAAAAAAATCGACGGTCTGAACCAGAGCTAAACCATCGCCCAAGAGATAGATTCCCGCGTCGTCATTGGTGCTGAATCCAACCAGGACGTTGGGATCGGACTGCGGAGGCAGTCTGCTCAGGACATTCTCCAACATCCCGGGGCTCATCTTGGCGGCGCAGCCCGCCGCCTTCGCCATGGTTGTGAGTTTCACGGTTTCTGTCACGCCTCACCTCGCCGTACAGCGATTCGATTATAACGATGCCGCCCAATTTCTGCTTGGCGCGCGAGGAACCTATGGCCATCGGGACAACTTGCGTTCCCTGCCCAGATAATGTTCTTATCGCTCGATGCCTTGGGATTTCTGGCTGATCTTTCTATTTCTGGGAGTAGCTGTCCCGTGGCGCGGCCGCGTACGGCTGCGCAGACTGTTGGAGCGCCCGCTAATCGACACCACCGAAAAGCTAACGCTGTATGCGGCGACAATCGCGTTTCAATGGCTTATGCTCGGGGTGGTTGCATGGCGCGCATTTGCGCGGGGACTCACACCCGCAGAGTTGGGTCTTAGCGGCCATTTGAGCCTGCAAATCACACTCGGTGGTGTTCTTGGTGGGATGATCATCGGCGGACTACAGTGGCTAAATCTGCGGCGCATGGGAAAAATGCAAGGGGCGGCACCCGACTTCATGCGTAAGCTGGCCAGCAGAATCCTGCCGCACACGCTGGTCGAGTTGCTTCCTTACTTGGCTTTGGCGGTTACTGCGGGAGTGTGCGAAGAATTTCTCTACCGAGGTTTTGCCATGGCGGCACTTTCTCGTGCGGGGCTCTCCACGTGGGTCGTCGTGTTGGGAACTTCAGTTTTGTTCGGCTTGGCGCACACGTATCAGGGCCGCGCCGGGATCTTGGGGACAGGTGTACTGGGCGTCCTATTTGCAGTGGCTCGAGTCCAGTACAGTAGTCTTGCTCCGGCCATGATTTGGCACACGGGAGTCGATATTGTGGCGGGAATCGCCGGACCGAAGTATCTGCTGAAGTCGGCGAGAAACCAGCAAGCCTAGTACAATCAAGAAGTTACAGGATAGTTACTCTTATGCCAATAGAACTCGAGAAGCCGCTTACCGAAACCACGATTCGCCGCGCCTTAGGCGAGTTTCGGATCACGGTTAACGATCAGCAAGTGGTTTGTATTCAGCAATATATAAAGATATTGCGGCACTGGAACGAGAAGTTGAATCTTACTGCGATTCGCGAACCGCTGGAGATACTATATCGTCATTTCTGCGAATCCATGTTTGCCGTCTGTGCAATTCCTGTGGATTTTGGTCGGCTCGCCGACATTGGGTCCGGTCCGGGGTTCCCGGGGCTCCCGATGAAGATTTTGAAGCCGGAAATTGAGCTATTTCTGGTGGAATCGAATATCAAGAAGGGCACTTTTCTCGCGGAGGTAGTTCGGGACCTTGAACTCAAGAACGCTCGTGTGCTGATTAGCCGCTATGAGGAGCTGGGGGAAGAACTAGCGCCCATAGATTATGTCTGTTCGCGGGCCGTAGGAGATTTCGGTCCATTCTTGGAGTGGGCAGCATCCGACAGAGTTTCGGCAGGTAAGGTGATTCTGTGGATCGGTGGCCGAGACTTGGATGAGGCAAGAAGATCACTCGATTGGGAGTGGAGTGAGCCAATCCCGATTCCGCAATCGTTGCGGCGGTTCCTCTTGGTGGGAGCGAAAAAGGGCCGGATGTCCGTCTGAAGACGAAGTGAGCGTCGGGCTGTGGAGAATATAGCGAGATTCCCTTGGCTCGAGATGACCTGCTGTTCTACGTCTAACAGTTACGGCGGTTTAGCGAGGCCTGAGGCATCCTCTTTCCGCCTACGCTGAAGCCAAATGTTGGTGTTTCACGTGGAACACTGATCGGGTGCAACGAGAATGCGCTCGAATGTCGTAGCGGCGACAATTCCCAACCCGGATCAGGGAAATAGCGCATTTCCAACAGAAAATCCGCATTCCATCCGTAGTTCCACGTGAAACACCTTGCTTCTGAAATTCGGCTCTGCTATTTTCGCGAATGTTGGAGAGTATATTGTCCCGGGTCATTGCAGTTGCTAATCAAAAGGGTGGAGTCGGAAAGACCACAACAGCGGTGAATTTGGCCGCATGCCTTGCTGCCGCAGAACAACCCACATTATTGATTGATTGTGATTCACAGGCAAACGCGACCGCCGCCATCGGTTTCCAGAAAGACCCTTCCCGCAGAACGGCCTATCATGCCTTGATCATGAACGTGCCATTTGAACGAATCGTTCAGAAATCGCAAGTGGAAGGCCTAGACGTGATCCCTGCAGACAAGAATCTGGCCGGTGCTGCAGTGGAATTGGTCACTGCCGAGAGCAGGGAATACAAGCTTCAAGGCTTCCTGCATCAGATCCTTCCGAGATACAAGTTTATTATTCTCGACTGCCCCCCTGCCTTGGACTTACTAACGTTAAACGCCCTAGTGGCAGCGAATGCAGTCTTGGTGCCGATCCAGTGTGAATACCTGGCTCTCGAGGGAGTTTCCGAATTGCTGGACACGTTGATGCGCATTCGGCGCACCTTGAATCCAAGCCTGGAGATCGAGGGAATACTCCTTACGATGTACGATGAGCGCACGACATTATCCCGACAGGTCGCCACGGACTTACGAAGCTTCTTTGGCAGCCAGGTATTCCAAAGCGTGATTCCCAGAAATGTCCGCCTTGCCGAAGCACCAAGTTTCGGTAAGCCTATTATTTTCTATGATATACACAGTAGGGGCGCGGAGGGATATACCCAACTCGCCCAGGAGGTTATAGCCAATGCCGAGAAACGCGTTGGGGCGGGGGCTCGGAGCGCTCATACGGGAGCCTGAACCGCACGTACCCGCCAAGCCGACAGCCGTTACGACAGGAGGTGCCGCTGCGGCGGCCGCACCTGCATTGTCTCCGCAGGTGACCGAGCCAGCGCATTCGCTACTCGGGCCCCAGGAAATCGACATCGATCTGATCGACCCTAGCCCCTACCAGCCACGCACTCGTTTCCGCGAAGAGGCGCTGGACGAACTGGCTCGATCGATCAAGGCGAGTGGAATTATTCAGCCGCTAGTTGTGCGGCATATCGGAAGTAGATTCCAGCTCATTGCTGGAGAACGGCGCTGGAGGGCGTCGCAACGCGCCGGACTGAAGAGAGTTTCGGCGATCATCCATCAGGTGCCAGACGAACTTGCTCTGGAAATGACGCTGGTCGAGAACATTCAGCGTGAGGACCTGAATGCAATTGAGCAGGCGCGTGCGTTTGACCGGCTGATGGGCGAATTCCAATTGACTCAGGAGATGGTGGCGGAGCGGACTGGCAAGGACCGCACAACGGTTGCGAACGCCGTCAGGCTGCTAAAGCTCGAGGAGAACATTCAGGATTGGATTGAAGAAGGCAAGTTGACCGCCGGCCATGGGAGGGCCCTTCTGGCGGTTGCCGACCCGCAGCTCCGAATGCGCTTTGCGCAGCGTGCCGCTCGGGGCGGACTTACCGTGCGACAAATTGAGAGGCTGGCGTCGCGTCGTGCGCGTGGTGCGAAGACCGTCCCGGAAGTCGCCGTGGATCCGAACATTCGAGAGGCGCTTGAGGAGCTGCAACGTCACCTGGGAACAAAGGTGCTTCTGCGGCAAAAAACGAAAGTGCGTCCAGGGCAACTCGTTCTGGAGTATTACGACGAGAACCAACTGATGGAAATTTACGATCGGCTGATGAAATAGCTTCGCGTGACAATCGCACGACAGCTGGACTTTGGTTCAGGAGTTCATTCGACAACTCCGTTTGTAAGTCGCGTTGACTTCTCGCTCCGCAACGATACAGTGGACGTAGACCTGAGCGTCGAACGATTTTGGGGGAACCTCCATGGCATGGAAGTGGCCGGGCACATCGAAGAATGGCGCGAGTGAAGAATGGACGGGATTCATCGATCAAGGCGTCTCTTTGGAAGGGACGCTCACGGTCTCTGGGACCTTTCGCATCGATGGGCACATCAAGGGAAATATCATCTCCGAACACACGGTAATCCTAGGAGAGAATGCGAAAGTGGAAGGGCAGATCGAGGGTAACCGAGTTGTGATCTCGGGCCGGTTCGACGGAGTGATTTTTGCGAAGGGCCGCGTAGAGATCCAGCCCAAGGGAGTTGTTACGGGTGAAGTGCACTCCCCCTGCATGGTTGTAGATCCAGGAGGAATATTCGACGGCCGCTGCCACATGTTGGCGTCCTCGGATGCGTCGGCTGGTGTGACAATCCCGATTCGGGCGATCGGCCAAGCAAGTTAGAGCGGCTGACCGAATCTGGATTACAATAACCGTTCTATTTCTGTTTAATGGTTAACTTGTTTGTATGACCGCGCGGATTTAGCTTCGTGTTCCGGAACCAACGGGACCAGACAGTTTTTCTGAATCCTGAATACCAGCAGTGATATTTGCTTCCCAATCGAGGTGCGGCACCGAGGATTGTTGCGCTGCTTTATAGTTCCGCAAGGCATCCGCCGGCCGGTTCAGCTTCCTGAGATTCAGTCTACCCGCCGACAGGAGCGCGAGCAGCGATTCTTTCTGAGCTGGGTAGATAGACGCCAGACGCTCATACTCAGCAACGGCGCGCTCGAAGTTATCCTGCGACTCAAGCTTGCGAATCAATTCAAGCCAGGTCGCCGGTGGCATACGATCTCCCCCACCGGTGTTGTACTCCTCGAAAGCCTTCCACGCCGCGTCGAAGTCCTGTGCTTTCAGGTGGAATTGGCACAACTGGACGGTGGCTTGCAGATAGGTGGGCGTGTCCTGGCGGCGCCACTGCACGAGCTGAAGCATGTTAAGCGCGTCGAGGGTTGCAGGGTGGGTTGCTAGATGTTTCTGAAGAATACACGCCGCTTGGTCGAATTGCCCCTGGCCCATAGCGTCTGAAGCACGCTCGATTTCGGGGTCGTTCTTCCAGGCGATTTCCGTCTCGATCGCTTCATTGGCTTTTTGTTCAAGGCCGGATTTCCGGACCACATACGCTCCGAGCATTCCGAAGAGAAACCCGCCAACGTGCGCCCAGTGTGCCACTGGAGAAAGTTGGCCATAAGCCGAACCGTAGATGAACTCGGTAAGCAGCCAGAAGGGAAGCAGCCAGTAGGCAGCCACTTTGAACTTGATGGGATATAGCGAGATAAACGTCGCCATCTCGATCTTAAGCTTCGGGAAACGGATAAGAAACGCCCCCATGAGCGCGGCAACAGCACCGGATGCGCCGACCAGGGGCATGAAGCTGCCCGGAGTGCACCAAGCATAGAACTGCAGCGCGGCGGCACCGGCAATCAAATAGAACGCGGAATAGATGGCGCGACCCCAGGTGTCTTCGAGAATGAATCCGGCCAGCCACAGAAACCACATGTTCCCGATCAAGTGCATCCAGCCGGAATGGAGGAAGTTCGCCGACAGATAAGGAAGAGCTCTCGGACGTGCGGGCACAAAGGCATACTTGCCCAAGATGGTTGAATGTTGCTGATCCTCGAAGGCTGCTGAAAGCGTGTCCATTTCGTGCTGGAGTTCCTGAGGGTCATCGACTCTGCGGATCTGAGCGTCCCAAGGATCGCGAATGCGCCGTTGCGGCGAAGCCAACTGCTCCCAACTACTTCCCGCTTTCTTCTTCACGCTTTCGATGAACTCGTTGGCGTCCGGGGAAATTTGCAGCTCGGGATGCATACCTGCAAGCAAGAGCAAATGGAGGCGAACTTCGCCAATCTGAGGCTGCTGGCGTTCCATGGGCCCGTGGGTAAAGAGGAAAATGATGATGTTCAGCGCGATCAGAACAAACGTGACGTAAGGCCAGCGCCGGCCGCGCATGTTTTCGTGGCGCAGAGGAATGAACAAGCAGTCGTCTCCCTGCCGCGAATTGGCTGTCGCAGATGCGCGGCTCAGTCTGTTTCAGAATATGGTTCTTTGGGAGAGACGACGGGCAGTCGGAGTACAGGTGCTACCAATCAGTAAGTCTAACGAGAAAGTCGCGCCGGAGCGCCGGTTATATCCGCTGTTTGACACATCGGGGGCAGCAGACTATCTTTCAAAAGTTGGCGAGAGAGGCTTGGCGAATGAAGATTCTGGTGATCGGTGGCGGAGGAAGAGAGCACGCGCTGGTTTGGAAGCTGCGTCAAAGTCCACGAGTCGAGAAGATCTGGTGTGCGCCGGGTAACGGAGGAATTGCGAGCGAAGCGGAATGCATCTTGGCAGATGCGGGAGATGTGGCAGAAATCGTTGCGCTGGCAGAGAAGCTTGCCCCAGACCTGACCGTGGTAGGACCGGAGTTGCCGTTGGTGAATGGCCTGGTGGACGCATTCGAAGAACGGAAGTGGCGCATCGTGGGCCCGACGAAACAGGCCGCTCAGTTGGAAGGAAGCAAGATCTTCAGCAAAGAATTTTTGCAGCGACACAATATTCCAACCGCGACGATGTATGGCGCGTACGATTCACCGGGAGACGCCTATGGCGCATTGTGCGCAGTAGATTGGCCGGTAGTCATTAAGGCGGATGGATTGTGTGCCGGCAAGGGCGTATTTCTGGCGCCCAACCCGGACGCGGCAACGGAATTTATCGAGCGCGTCCTGGAAAAGCACGAATTGGGTGAAGGCGGGAAGCGCGTGATGTTGGAGGAAACGCTGGAAGGTGAGGAGCTCTCGTTCATATTGTTGACTGATGGAAAGCGCTCCGCGACGCTCGTGCCTACGCGTGATCACAAGCGCGTGTTTGACAATAATGAAGGTCCCAACACGGGAGGAATGGGTGCGTACTCCTCCGATGCGCTTTTGCCGGACCAGTTGCGTAAAACGATCGACTCGACAATCGTGGAGCCAACGCTGCGTGGACTGGCCGCGGATGGAATCCGTTACCAGGGCTTCCTGTATGTGGGGCTGATGCTAACGAAAAACGGCCCAAAGGTGCTGGAGTTCAATTGCCGGCTGGGCGATCCAGAGACGCAAGCGATCGTCGCTCGCATGGACTTTGACCTGGCGGACGTGCTGGCGGATGTCGCCGCCGGAGAACTGAAATCAGAGAAGTTGCAGTGGAAGCCGGGGGCAAGCGCCTGTGTGGTGTTGGCATCAAGCGGATATCCCGGCAGATTCGAAACCGGCAAAGAGATCGAGGGATTAGCAGACGCCGGGCAGATAGCAGACGTGAAGGTGTTGCATGCGGGAACGAAGCGCCAAGGCGATGCCATCGTGACGAGTGGCGGGCGCGTGTTGGGCGTTACGGCAAACGGCGAATCGCTGGTGGCGGCGCTGCGGAAAGCGTATGAAGCGGCTGGAAAAATTCATTTTGATGGCATGCATTACCGGCGGGATATCGGGAACCACAACCAGAAAAGCAAAATAGCAGGTGATTAATTACCGTGGCGAGAGTGTTGCATCTGTTTCGAGCGCCAAAACGCCGCGCGCCAATGGAAGAACTGGCATCCGTGGAGGCGGTGCAGGAGCTGGGCTTGAGGGGTTGCGCCCACGCGCGGCCAGGAAAGCGTCAAGTGCTGTTGGTGGACGCCGAAACACTCCGCGTGTTCGAACTGGAGCCTGGCATCATTCGCGAGAACATCACCGCCCAAGGCTTGGACGTGAACAGGCTGGCGATTGGGCAATGGTTGCGGGTGGGCGAAGTCGAACTGAAAATAAGCGCGGTCTGCGATCCCTGCGAGCAAATTGAGGCGCTGCGTGCGGGACTGCAGGCCGCGATGCAGGGCCGGCGTGGAGTGTTGTGCCGCGTGCTGAAAGGTGGCACGCTCCGGCACGGCGACCAGATCGAATTGGAAGAAAAATCGTTGGGGGCGGAGGCCCCTGGTGCGGATTAGCTAAGGAGCGGGATTCGGCTTGCGGCGCAGAGTGGGCGCATCCGGAGGGCGGTTTTTGTCATCCACTTCCTTCTGCACGTGTTCGATGGGTTCTTCCGGCGGCACAACCCAGCGGAATCCGGCATCTTCGCTCAGTGTTCCCTCAATGAAGGCCGCCCTGACGGCGAGCAGCGGCAAAAGTGCGCGCATAAAATCGGCGGAATCGGTGGGATTGGCTTTATTGGCCTGGCCGCGTTCGATCGCTTCGACAACCTTGGCGAAGCGTGGATCAGAGCCGCGCAGCTTAGCGATCCGGGGATCGTTCTGCTGGATTAACCCCAGCAGCGGCACAACTTGGAGATTATTGGGGAAGCGCACCTCAACCAGCGTGCGTGCTTCGTGTTTTTCAGGCGGATAGAGTTGCGTGAAACGCGGGCGCAGAACGTGAGTTTGAAGATAGCTGGGTGTCGCGCCGACCTGCTGCTGCTCCACACGATACTCGAGCAGCCAAACCTCCGGGCCATAGCCGCTTGGACCGTAGCCGATCACCACGATCTGTAATAGTGGTTCGTCGGGCTGCAGATCGATTTTGCTGTGAAGCTGGCCGACGAGGGGGCGAAGTCTCTCCAGGAAACCGATACCAATCTGCTCCAAGTCGCTTTCGGCCGTCCCGGGCTGCTGGTAGCGCGGATCTTTGGCGTAGACGCGGGGAATGTCGCGGTCAAGTCGAATGGGCTTAGGTGCAGCGGGGATTTGCCATTCCGAAGCACCGAAGAAAATACCGATGTGGTTTTGGTCCATTTCGGCAACACGGGGCGGAACGGATTTGGCTTCCAGAGGCTGATCGATCGCGCCGAAAATGATGGCATCGCGCGCCACCTGGATGATTACGCGGCCGCCGGCCAGGTTGGCGACGATTTCATCTCCTTGCGCACGAGCCGTGCCTGCTAGAAGGAAAAACGCGCAGAGCAAGCTGAAAATGGCGTTCAGAAATCGCATCAAGAACGCTCCACTCCTTGCAGACTAGCATATTCTCAGGGGAGACTCAGGTCTTGGAGAAGGCGTCAGTTTCAGGCAAGGCGCGAGTTCACGGAATGGGCCTCTTCCGCTAGACTAGAGGATTAGAATCCACGAAAGAGAATGGACTATGGGACTACGCAAACTGAAAAGCATTCAACACAACGGAAAGTCGGTAGAAGCAATTCTGGACGCTCACCAGAAATTCTGGGCGGGGAAGGAAGGCGGAGCGCGCGCGAATCTGGAGGGAGCAAATCTATCTCGCGCAGACCTGACCAAGGTGAATCTGGCAGGAGCAATTCTGCGTAACGCAAATATGGAACAGAGCGATCTGCGTGGTGCGCGGTTGCCCGCGGCAGATTTGAGCGGCGCCAAGCTGCGCAAAGCGGATCTTCGTAACACGGATATGACCGAATCGGCGTTTCCCGGAGCGGATCTTACTGAGGCGCAGGCGAGCGGTGTGGAATTCTTCCGCTGCGATCTGACCAACGCGAACTTCCAGAAGGCGCAATTGCGGAATGCCAATTTCCGCGATGCGCACATAGACGGCGCGAAGTTCAAAGGCGCGGATATGGGTATTACCATCCTTCGGGAAACGGATCTGAGCAAGGCGGATCTGACTGGGGCCGATCTGTCCACGGCATTGCTGCCGCCCGGATACGCCGCCAAGAAACAAAGAGCGTAGCTGGCCGCCTGGAGAAGAAGACACCGGAGTTATTGGATTCATGGATAATTTCCCGAAGTTCATGAAGCATCCAGAAAACAAAACTGCTTGCTTGCAGCAGGCCGTGCCGGGCGTTCAGGAATACGTGTTCGACGGAGCAGCTGGAAGTCAAATGGCGTTTTGGACCTGCGCGGACACGGCCTCATCTGCAACACACATTCGCGACTTTGACGAATTCATGTTGATTTGAGGGCTGCTACAGCTTGCTCATCAAGGGAGACCGAATCCGCGTGAAGGCGGGCGAGGGATCCGTCATTCCGCGCGGCGTGCCTCATGGTGGTGAGGTTCTGGCCGGTAGGAGAACGATGCATGCTTTTGCCGGGCACAGGATCGACCGAGTACGGGCGATTTAGCGAATTAACTCTCAATTGCTTGCGATAGGCCTGCGACACTCATCGCTATCAGAACCCTGCGAGATGGAAAATCGGGGCGACGCGTGTTAGCCTCACGCAAAGTCCCCAACGGCCCGAAGGAAATTGTGGCGACAACTTCCACGAAACTCGACCTTCCCGGAGTGCGCGAGCGCGTTCTGGGAGTGGTTCGCGTGCTTCTGGAAGAACTAGGCAGTCACGGGGCCATACCGCAGCTAACTGCGAGTTCCAGCCTGGATCGCGACCTGGGCCTGGGAAGCCTAGAGCGCGTGGAGCTCCTGACGCGACTTGAGGATGCCTTCGGGGTTAGTTTGCCCGATTCGCTGGCGGCGCAGGCGAACACACCCGAGGATCTGGCCGCGGGAATCGTGGCGGCGCCGGGCGCGGAAGCCGGCGACAAGGAAAAGGTTTCGGCGCTGCGAGCGTCGGCAACCACGCCACAGATGCAACGTGAAGCGGTTGATTCCATCATCGAAGACGCAGCGACGCTCGTCGAGGTGATCCGCCACCGCGGAATACATGACGCCAACCGCACACATCTGTCAATCACTGAAGACGATGAACACGGCGAGCATCAGCACACGCTCACGTTTGGCGAACTCTACACTGCGGCCCAAAAATGCGCGAAGGAACTGGCGCGGCGCGGAGTTCCTCCGGGTGGGCGCGTTTCGCTTATGCTGCCGACATCGCAACAGTTTTTTATCTGTTATGCGGGGATTTTGTTGGCCGGCGCCGTACCCGTACCAATCTATCCACCGTTTCGCGCCGATCGCATTGAAGAGTATGCGGAACGGCAGTCGGGGATCTTGAACAACGCCGGTGTGTGCCTGCTGTTGACGTTTCGCCGCGCCGAAGCTGTGGCCAATCTGCTGAAGCCGCGCGTGAAGTCGCTGCTGAGCGTGGTGGAAGCCGGCAAATTATTGGAGGCCGCGGAAAAAGAACCGCCAGCCGCACCGGGCGCATTGCCTGCATTCATCAGCGGCAATCGCTTGCGCAAGGGGAGTGATATCGCCCTGCTCCAGTACACCTCGGGCTCGACTGGCGATCCCAAAGGCGTGGTCCTGACGCACGCGAATTTGCTTGCGAATATGCGCGCGGTGGCCGAAGCCGTTCAACTGGGTCCGTCCGACGTGGGAATCAGCTGGCTGCCGCTCTATCACGATATGGGACTGATCGGAGCATGGCTGACGCTGCTTCTGCACGGCCTCCCGTTGGTAGTGATGTCCCCGCTGGCGTTCCTCACGCGGCCGGAACGCTGGCTGCAAGCGTTCGGCAAACACAAGGGGACGATCGCGGCGGCGCCGAATTTCGCTTACGAATTGTGCGTGCGGAAGATTTCAGACAAGGCCATGGACGGCGTGAGCCTTAGCTCGTGGCGTGCCGCGTTGAACGGTGCAGAGCCGGTGAATCCGGAAACACTGGGCCGCTTCATCGACCGGTTTTCGAAATACGGATTCAGGCACGAGGCCATGCTGCCGGTTTATGGGCTGGCGGAAGCATCGCTGGCAGTGACGGTGCCTCCGCTCATGCGAGGACCGCTGGTGGATCGCGTGGAGCGCGACGCCTTCACAATGCAAGGGCTGGCGATTCCTGCGAAGCCGGAGGATGACACGGCGATCTCTTTTGTCTCGGCGGGCAAACCCGTACCGCGACACGACGTCATGATCGTCGATGAGCGAGGCAAAGAAGTAGCGGACCGGACAGAGGGATTCCTGTGGTTTCGCGGGGCGTCCGCCACGAGTGGTTACTACCAGAATCCGGTGGAGACGGAGAAACTCCTGCCACGGGGACCGGCGAAACGAGAGGGCGAGTTTCCGTGGGTGAACTCTGGTGACCGGGCGTATCGCGCCGACGGCGAATTTTTTGTCACCGGCCGCGTGAAGGACATCATCATCAAGGGCGGGCGCAATTTATATCCACATGAAGTGGAACAGCTGGCGGCCCACGCGGAAGGAATTCGGAAAGGCTGTATCGTGGCGTTCGGATTGAAAGATAAGGAATCCGGCACCGAAAGATTGGTCGTCGTTGCAGAATCACGTGAGACCCAGAATGCCAAACGGGCCGCGATTGCGGCTGCAGTTACAGAGGAAATTTCAAGGGGGCTAGGTTTGCCGCCGGATCGCGTGGAAGTGATTCCCCCCGGGAGCATCCCGAAGACCTCCAGCGGCAAACTGCGGCGCGACGAAACCAAGCAGTTATACATCGCCGGGACGCTGGCGGCGGGGAAAGCACCTGCCTGGGTGCAAATCGCGCGACTGGGAACCGGCGCTTATGTACAGGGCGCGTTCCGCATCATTTCTGGCGGCCTAAGTAAAGTGCTGGAGAAGATCTACGGCGTCTATTTCCTGGTTGTTTTTATATTGTGGATTATTCCGACTTGGACAATCGTGCGCACAATCAAAGACCACAAGGCGGCGGGACAGTTCACCTCGGCGGCGCTGAAAGTGCTGTTTGCGCTCGCGTTCATCCGTGTGAAGGTGGTCGGGAAAGAGTACATGGATACACCCGGCGCGAAGGTTTATGCGTCAAACCACGCAAGTTATTTCGACGTGTTGCCGCTGATGATGGGGCTGGGCGTACCCTACCGGTTCGTGGCCAAGGGAGAAGTAAACCAGATGCCGTTTATTGGAACGTTTCTGAATCAGATGGGCCATCTGTCTTTCGACAGACTTGATGCCAACTCCCGCTTGAAACAAGTTCACCAGATGGAAGACTGCTTGCGGCAGGGAGATTCTGTCTTCGTTTTTCCCGAAGGGACGTTTGTTCCGGAAGAGGGGGTGCGACCATTTCAGCTTGGCGGGTTTCGCGGAGCGGTAGTTACGGGAACGCCTATCGTCCCCATATCATTGGCGGGGACGCGGAAGTTTCTGCGCGACCGCACATTTCTTCCGCGTCCCACAAGCGTGACCATCACGCTCTCCCCGCCAATTTACCCGTCCAGGACCGCTAACGATCCCAACCGTTTGCAGGAGATGGTTCGGCTGCGAGATCTGTCCCGCGAAGCGATTGCCCGGCATTCCGGCGAGCCGCTGTTATAAGCCCGGCTTAATGATTCAGTGAATAAACAACCGTGATGTGGGTGTCGATCTCCACGGCTTGGCCATCCAGAAAAGTCGGACGATAGCGCCATTCACGCACAGCCGCGAGCGCCGATTGATAGAAGAGCGGATCGCCGGAAGCGACTTCGAGTGATTGTATCGTACCGTCTGTAGCGATGATGGCCCGGAGTTCCACGCGCCCTTCACGGTGAAGCTGGCGAGCGAGTGGAGGATATTGCGGCTCGACGCTATGCGTCAGCATGGCTGGCTCGACGGTGGTTAGCCGCAATCTTCTGGCTGGCTCATCGGCTCTGTCTCTGGGAGGTTCAGGAAGTCGCCGGGGTGAGTTCAGATCGAGCCCCCCTGTAATGCCGGGGGCTGACGGAGTAACCGGCACATAATCGCCATCGTGTTCATTCAGAGTTGTATCAACTCTGTCACCTGGTTTCAGGAGGCGCGGCGGGTTTTGTGAAGTAAAACAGACGATGCAGACTGGTCTTACGCCGGTCTGCGGCTTGCCTTTCGGAGAGTTTTCCTTGATCGGTCCATGCGGCGCGTACGGAGGAAGAATGTTTTGCTCGTACCTTATGCGCTCGCTCTTCCCTAGCGACGGGAACAAAACGAGAGCTGCCACCACAATCGTTTGCAGGGTGATCGAGACGACCAGCGCGCGCCGGCGTGTTCTTCGTTCGCGGCGTTGCTGCTCGAGATCGCCTTCGACGAAGCAGTTCTTCATTGAACCGATAACCTGTTCAGACTCAGCCTTGGGTTCGAGATCCATCACACACCTCCAAGAAATTTCCTGCCCACTGCGGGAGCGGATTTGCGGCACCAGCCTCCTGTGGTTGCCTACAGGAGGCCGGCACCGCGCTCGCAGGGATGTGAGGTGCGCGCGTCCTCTCTACTGTTTGACACCGTGGGTGACGCCAGGTTCCCTTAAATTTGCAGCAGTTTACGAGACGGGCCAAATTGTCTCTGCTCGATTAGAAGCGGAGCCACATCTGGATCCAAAAGGGCAAATGGCGATTGGTACATCCCTGCGCAGGAGCGCGGCATCAAATGTGTTGGACGAGGATCCCAACAGGAGAATTCCCATGGACAGGCATATTCCCGAGGCGATCGGTGTCCGCCTAACGGGCTGGGCTGCTCTGGACCGCGATCCGCAAGAAGACACGGTGGAATTTAATTGTCCTCATTGCGGCGCGCACAGCCAGAAAAAGGCGCGGCGCGAGCGGAGCGAATATCGATTCACTGACGGTTTCATGCAAGATATGCAAGGCGAAGGAACGCAGTGCCACCATTGCAAGCATTCCTTGCGGGTTGTTCCAATAGTGCTATTACATGATCAGGCGGAAGTTCACCGGTTTGAAGCGATGTTTCTCGAAGATTCAATCAAAGTAGCGTAATCATTCATCCTCATAGGTCGGGCAGGGCGTCATTCCGGGCGCCCTGTTTGTTGTGTAGCGGTGTTTGGAGACTTAGACGAGGTTTGCTCATTTCACTGAGGCGCCTCCGTGTTGCTCGTGTTCATGCTCGTCCCACCAATGGTTGTGGCTCCAACAGTAGGCACGCTGCCGAAAGCACATCGCGACAGTGCTGAGCCTGGGAACTGTAGGGGCCGTGATGCTCGGCGGCTTCGTGTAGTTTGTGGCCCGCATTGCTTGTGCGCTTCTGACCGTTGTGGTCTGCTCGCAGTGTGCCGTATGGCGGCAGCATCGCCCCCATGACGACCGCAGGGACCTTTACGGAAATTACCTAACGCATTGCTGCGCTCCTTCTAGCTTAGTTATGAGATGTGCGTCCGACGCCCGGATGGGTGGATGCGCCAAGATCTTTCTAACCACGTTCCGCATGACCAAAGGGCAGGTCAGCCGCCAAGGTGTCCGCGCTGATGGATGGGAGTTTAGTCGGAGTTTTAGAACGAAAAAAGTTCAGTATGCCTGTAAGAACGGATCCACTTTCATGTGGTATTTTTCGAGACCGGCGCGCACGACCTCAAACGCTTCTTCCACATTGTCGGCATACTGCAATTGGTCATAGTCAATTTGGCTGATGGTGCCCCAGCGAACCATGGCCTTCAGGTTCATCACGTCGTGCCAATATTTTCGCCCATAGATCAGCATGAGCGTGTGCTTCGGCATTTTACCCGTTTGCGAGAGGGTCATCATTTCCCACAATTCGTCCATGGTTCCGAAGCCACCAGGAAAAACGATCAGGGCCTTGGCGATTTGCGCAAACCATAATTTACGCATGAAGAAATAATGGAAGTTGAAGCTGAGCTCCGGGCTGATATACGGATTGGCGAATTGTTCGTGTGGCAATTCGATGGACAGTCCAATGGATTTGCCGCCCGCTTCGTATGCGCCGCGGTTCGCCGCTTCCATAATGCCGGGGCCTCCGCCGGAGCAGACCACGAATCGCCGGGGCCGTGGGCCCAAGGAGAGTGCCCATGTCGTGATTTTGTGGGAGAGCAGGCGAGCTTCTTCGTAATAGCGAGACATCTCCAGAGCGCTTTTTGCTTCTCGCAGCGCCGCATGGTGTCTCTTCAAGCGTTCCGGGCTCATCTTCGCAGCGTTTTCCTGCTTCAAACGCGTGTATCGTCCCGAAGCGGTCTCGCGCGAATCGATGCGTGCGGAGCCAAACATAACGATGGTATCGCCAATGCCTTCCTTCTTCAGTTGTGCCAACGGATGGATATACTCAGCAAGGATGCGGATCGGGCGCGCTGGCGTACTGGACATGAATTTGTGATCTTCATGAGGCGCTTTTGGAGCGTGCTGCGGCTTCGGGCGCTTACCATCGGGCATGGGAATCTCTCCAAGTAAGGTGAGATTCGATTGTAGGCAGTGCCTGAGGGTTCGGCAACGCCTTTGGCTCCGCGTGCGTCGAATTGAATATACGGAGAGACCACAGAAAACGGGCGGCACCCGGCAAATGGTCGAAAAATGAAGAGCAGCGATTTCAGGATGATGGCGGGAGCGATTCTGGGCGTGCTGTTGGTCGGAAATGCTATCGCGCAGGCGCCGGAAGGACCTCTGCCGCCTCAGCCGGGCGCAACCATTCAACAGACGCCGCCCGACGCGAAGTTCAGAGTGCAGACGGTGCTGGTGAATACACCGGTAACTGTCCGCGACGCCAAAGGCGAAATGGTGCATAACCTGGAGAAGAAAGATTTCCGCGTCACGGACAATGGCGTGGAGCAGCAAATTTCTCATTTCGATCTGGGGAGCGAACCGATTTCCGTGGTGGCGCTGGTAGAGACGAGTTCACGCGTGCAGGCCATTCTGCCGGAGATTCGCAGGACCGGCACGCTTCTTACGCAAACCGTGATGGGACCAAGCGGCGAGGCGGCAATTGTCGGGTTCAGTGACTCGATCGACAAACTGCAGAATTTCACTACGAACACGGATGCGCTGGAGACTACGATGACGCGCCTGCAGGAAGGGACCTCGGGTGCGCGGCTCTACGATGCGATGGCCGAGGGCGTGGAGATGCTGAGTAATCGCCCACAGGCTACCCCGACTGTGCCAGGGCATCGGCGGGTGCTGCTGGTGATCGCGGAATCCGACGACAAGGAGAGCGAAGCAAAACTGGGCGAAGTGCTTCGAAAAGCACAACTGGCAAATGTGACGATTTACAGCGTGGGGATATCTTCAACACGCGCGGCGCTGCAGAAAAAGCCGGAGTACCACGCACCGCCTTCCGCAACCCCGGAGGGTACATTTGGTAAGCCGCCGATCCCGGGCACCGTGCAGACACCGGGAACGGAAGCGCAACGCTCCGGAAATATCGATCTGCTGGCGCTGGCCGTGTGGGCCGTCACCCACGCCAAAGATCAAGTGACAAACAGCGGCCTGGCAGTTGCCGCCACAGCAACGGGCGGGGCACACCTGGCAACATGGAAAGACCGCGCTATCGAAAAAGCGATTGACGAAATCGGTGGCGAGCTGCACTCGCAATACATGCTGACATACACGCCGACGGGAACGGATGCCGAGGGCTATCACGAAATCAAGGTTGAGGTAGATCGCAAGGATCTGCAGGTGAGAGCGCGTCCGGGGTACTACGTGGCAGGGCCCACGGGCTGATGCTCATAAGCCCGATGCATCAGGAATCTAGGCGATTTGCTGCCAGAAGGTGATGTCGCGAGTGGCAAGAAGCGCATCCTTTCGGGCGTTCCAGCGCAGGAAATGCGGCGTCTTGGTGTGCTCGGTATGGTGTTCGCGCGATTCCCACACTTCGTGAAGCAGAAACATGCCGGGCTGCTCGATTCCATGATGCAGATCGTATTGCCAGCAGCCTTCTTCTTTGCGAGTGGGGCCGAGCAGGGCGCGGAGCTCGGCTTCCAGCAACAGGTGTTGCCCTTCCTTAGCACGCAGGATCACCATCAGCGTCACCGCTTCCTTAGGTAATTTCGTAATTTTCACATTGCGAGCTTTGCTTTTGTTGGAGCGCCGTTTCGCAGGCTTCCTCGCTTTTCGTTTGGGCATGATGGCGGGGATTGTACCCCAATCAGCCCGAATGGCAAGAAGAACCCGCAGATCTACGGTTCGGGAGTTTTCTGCCCTGCGTTCAGGCTGTCGAAATTCAGAACGGTATTCAGCACCAGCGAGTACGTGTTTTCCGTCTCACCCCGGTAAACGGGATTGATGGAAAACAGCACCACGTGACCGGCGCCCTTGGGAACATCCAGCACAGCGGGGTGCTGCGCGATTTCATTGCCGCCAATCACCAAGCCGGATATCAGCAGATCCTTTGTGTCCGCATAACGCAGAATGACCCGCGCGCGATCCGCAGCAGGAATGACGCGTGGATTATTGAACTTTTGCTCGTCAGTCACGGGCGGACTTTCCCAGAGCTCGGCTTCCGGCTTTTCGGGCGCTTCGACTACGATGCGGCCGATCACGAAATCAGGGTCGTCTTTGGTGCCTCGGCCCGTGGCGCGAGTGCTTGATTCTGGGCCGAGCCTGCGGCGTCGAGCACCAAGAACACTGCTCAAGGAGAATATGGGTCCGTTGTCGCAGTAGGCGGAGACTTGTTCTTCATAGCCATAAGCAATAGGGCTGGCGGTGTCGACCAGTCGTGTGCTGACGACGGAGCCGACGATCTTCATCTTTTCAGAAGGGCTTGTCGTTACGCCGGACGCGAAGCCGGCGGAGAGCGCGAATTGAGAAGTGTCGGTTGCCGTCAGCAGCACGCCACCCTTCTCCACAAAATTCTGAAGCCTGGCGACTCCGTCCCAGCCAAGACCCGGGCGCATGTCGGGGGTGGAATCATTTTTGCCAACGAGATTTGGCGTAAGCGGTGTTCCCTGCCAGGGCAACGGATTGCCCCAGGCCATCGGCAATCCCTGAATGATCGTGGCCGGTGCAGAATTCCAGCCGACAGGCGGAAACAGGATTACATCATACTTGGCATTCAGGTCGGGAATCGTGGCGATCACCTGCGTGCTGATGTAGTCATACGGAATCTTCATGGTGTCCAAAGCCAAGCGCCACCAGCCCTCGGTTTGTGTGCTGGTCCAGGTGTGTAGGAAGGCGATGCGCGCGGCGCGAACGGGATGGGACTTCACGGAAGGGGCCGTCGAAAGTGCGACGGCGCGGAGTCCAAGAGTCTTTGCAGCCACATCGATATCACCGCGGGTGACGCCCTTGATCAAAAACGTGCCGCGGGTAAATTTTTGTCCGCCGGCTTGAAATGGTTCTTCGGCCGCTTCTATGGAGGCATTCTTCAATTGATAGCGAAGCGTGGCCAGTGCTGGCTCCGCGTGATTATCGATGGCGAACAGAGTTCCGTCGCCCGTAACGCCTCCGAAAACTGGTAATTCGGCCACGCGCTCCATGGAAACGGTCAGCACCTTGGGATCAGTGACGCGAGCGACTTGCACGCCGAACAGTTCGCCGAATGTCCATCCGGTATCGTCATAGGGAGTCTTTTGCGGATCGTCGGGACTCCAATATTGATAGTCGAGCAGCGCGTCGGCAACGCGTGCGTAAGGCTGATCCATACGGATGATGTAGCTGCCAGCGATAAAATCGCGCGTCGTTGGTTGCGTCGTTTTAGGCTTTTCGTCGGCTGCTTCCGGCTTCGCGCTCTTCTTCTCTTTTTTCGGTGGGAGGGCAACCTGAAAGGCGGCGGTGGCGCGGGAAATCTCAACGTGCTGGCGTAGCATTACGCGCAGCAGGTCCGCCTGTACGCTGGCGCGGGGGTCGTCTGCAGGAAACACGTAGGCGGCCGGGCCTTCCGCCGAAGGCTTTTGGATGGATCGTTTGGATTTCAGGTAGAAATTCTTCAGGAACAAGCGCTTGTTCTCGTTGAAATAATGGAGCGAGGTGAGCAGGCCGGTTTCTTCGTAATTGTTATTGTCGCGCTGCGACCAGAGCGCCTTCGGCAGCGGTGGATTGGCGCGATACCAGGTACGCGAGTACTCATCAGGTTCCAGCGTGCGCTCACGTGTGTCGGCGCCGCCATTTCCGAATGTTTCGTACAGGCGGCTGATGCCGTTGTGCATCGCAGCGATAAACATCAGGTAACCCGGCGACCAGGTGTCGAAATCGCCGTGTGTGAACACCCCGGGCATACCGAAGCGAGTCATGTCCGCGACGTTGCGCGAGCCGATCATCTGCCATTCGTCGACCAGGATGGGATCGACCCAGGCATTGTAAGGCCCGTCGCCGACGGTGTTGTCGTAAAGATACGGCACGGACTCGTGCAAATCGTGTAGCACTTGCGCATGCCAGCCTAGGTAGGTATTCAAAACATTTTGCGTGAGCTTCAGCGTGACACCCATGGCGTCGCGATTATTGTCGTGTGCAACGTACTTGCCCCAATAGATCAATGGTGGGTAGAAGTCCTTCGGGTGGGCAAGGTGCCATCTGTAGATATCGACCATACGATCGCGGCCATCGACCTCCACAACGGGCGTAATCAGCGTGATCACGCCGTCGCGAATCTCGCGAATGTAGGGGCTTTCGTCGACGGCCAGTCGGTAGACAAGTTCCATTAATGCTGTCGGCGCGCCCGTTTCCGGCGAGTGAATCGTGCCCGTGATGTAGTAGACGGGCACGGCCTGCGCGACGAGTTTGTCGGCCTCGGCATCGTCAAACTTGATCGTGCGCGGATCGCCAAGATTCGCAAGGCGCTCCGTATTGGCCTCCAGATTCTTCAGATTGGCCTCCGACGAAACGGCGACCGCAATCATCTCGCGGCCTTCCTCCGTAGTGCCGATGGAGAAGACTTTCACGCGAGGGCTGGCTTTTTCCAACAACCGCATGTACTTGTACACCTCTTCGGCGTAGGGAAGGATTCCGGGCGCGCCGGCCACATCGCCGAGCACAACTTCAGGAGTGGGAACATCTTTTGAAGAGGGCAGATATTCCACCAGAGGCGAAGTAAAGAATGATTCGGTAGTGTACTTGTGAAGCTTGGCGGTGTACGCCTCGTCGATCGGCTGCTTGGGATCGCGCGACGGCGCGGTCTCGCCGTCTGCCAATGCGATGGCTCCGCAGCCGAGTGATACAAATAGGGACAGAAAGACTCCGAGCCGGGCGGTGCGAAACATGCAATTCTCCTTGGGTGCAGCTGAACGCGGAATTCTAACTTAAGTTCGACGAAAACTCAGGTGATTCCGGGCACTCGAATGAGGACTTTATTGCGCCAAATTAAACGACAGGCACACGGGTGAAGGCACCTGCGCAACGTCGCCGGTTGCCGTGAGCTTGCCGGAGGCCGCATCGACGCGGAACGTCACGATCGTGTCGGAGTTCTGGTTCTCGGCGAGCAGGAACTTCCCGGCGGGGTCAATCGCGAAGTGCCGCGGCTCCTTACCACCGGTAGGAACGTCCGAGACAAGGCGAAGAGTGCCCTTTCCGGGCTCCACGGCGAAGACCGCGATGGTGTCATTGCCGCGATTGGAGGCGTACAGCCATTTTCCATTCGGGTGGATTGCAATTTCGGCAGTATCGTTCCGGCCGGAAAATCCCTGCGGCAGTGTCGAGATGGTCTGGATGGCGCGATACATTTCGCGATTCTCGTTGGCAAATACCGTGACGGTCGACTTTATTTCGCCCAGCACGTACATGAAACTGCCATCGTGAGAAAAAGCCACGTGGCGCGGACCTGTGCCGGGACTGAGCGTCGCGGAGAACCGGTCATTCAGCTTCACAGAGGCCGTGGTTGCGTCGGAGGAAGGCGTGTCGCCGCGGGTTAGCATGCCCTTGGCCGCGTCGAATTTGTAGATCAAGACTTGATCGAGGCCCAGGTCCGCCACATAGGCGAACTTGTTGTGCGCAGAGAGTTCGATCCAGTGCGCGTGCGGGCCTTCCTGGCGCTCCTTGTTGGGGCCGAGTGTTCCCTTGTTCTGGAGCGCGGCGGTATGTGCGCCCAACTTGCCATCAGGAAGAATCGGAAAGACGCTGATGGTGCCCGAGGTGTAATTGGCGACCAGAAGGAATTTGCCAGTCTTGTCGAACGAAAGATAGCAGGGATCTTCGCCAAGCGCGGGAAGTTGATTCAGGAGCGTAAGTTTGCCGCTCTGTGCATCCAAAGCGAAGGCGCTAACCGAGCTCTGTTTGCCGGTTTCGTTGGCCGCGTATGCGAATTTCCCGTTCGGGTGAATCACCACGTACGATGGGTCGGGCGTTTCCGCCGCAATTCCCTTCGGCGTGAGCTTGCCCGTTTCCGCGTCGTAGGAAAACGCGTAGATGCCTTGGCTCGGTGTTTTGTTGGTGTAGGTGCCGACGAGTGCAAGATAGGAGTGATGAGCCGCCGGTGGCTTCGCGCTTCCGGCGAACGAGAACAGAACCACAGGTACAGCGAGAATATGTAAGGCAACAATTCGGCGGGTGATTTTCATGGCGATTTAGTGTAGCGCAGGCGGCAAAGAAAAAGTGGCACGATGATGCGTGCCCCTCTGATTTCTTTGGAGCGGCTGAGATTGCGAAAGCGGCAGCAAGCTGGCGCACCCCAAAAGCTACTTCTTTTCTTCTGCCTCTTCTTCCTTCAGGACCGCGGCGGCGGCCACCGAATCGTCGTCATCCAGGCGGAGCAACCGGACGCCCTGCGTGGAGCGGCCCGCTTCGCGGATTTCGTTGGCGTGGACACGGATGACCTTGCCATGCTCGGTGATGATCATGACGTCGGACTCTTCCGTGACCTGCAGGGTGGCGACGACCGAGCCATTACGATCGGTGGTCTTCATGTTGACGACGCCCTTACCGCCGCGTGAAGTGATGCGGTATTCGGCGAGGGCGGTGCGCTTGCCGTAGCCCTTTTCGGCGACGGTCAGCATCAAGGTGGTCAGCGAATCCTTGATGTGTTCGTTTTCGAGCTCTTCCAGGTTTTGCGAGGTCTGTTTATGTTCCTTGGCGATGATCTCGAAGTCGGGCTGCACAGCGTCCATGCTGACGACGTAATCTTCCTTGTCGAGGTCCATTCCGTTCACACCCCCGGCATTGCGGCCCATGGGGCGCACTTCGGTTTCGCGGAACAGGATGGCCTGACCTTCGTGGCTGGCAAGGAAGATCATCTGCTTTCCGTCGGTGAGCTTCGCGCCGATCAGTTCGTCCTTCGCCTCCAGATTAATGGCAATGATGCCGGTGGAACGCGGGTTGGAGAATTCCGTCAGCGCGGACTTCTTCACGGTACCGCTCTTGGTGGCCATGAACACGAAGCGGCCCTCTTCTTCGAGGTTGGTGGCGGCAACCAGCGCGGTGAGTTTCTCGTCTTCCTGGAATTTCACCAGGCTGGAAATCGCTTTGCCGCGTGTAGCGGCGGCGGCTTCAGGCAGTTCATAGACTTTCAGCCAATAGACGCGTCCCTTGGACGTGAACAGCAAAATGTAGCTGTGTGCCGAGGCGACGAAGAGATGTTCGACGAAATCCTCTTCGCGCGTTTTTGCGCCGATGCGGCCCTTTCCGCCGCGCGACTGGTGGCGATAGGTCTCCACCGGAGTGCGCTTGATGTAACCGGCGTGGCTCACGGTAATGAGCATCTCCGTGTCCGCGATCAAGTCTTCGAGTTTGATTTCGTCAACCTTGTCGACGATCTGCGTTCGGCGGTCGTCGCCGTAGGCCTTGTGGACCTCGCGCAGTTCCCCGGTGATGACCTGCTTCAATTTCTTCTCGCTGGCCAGGATTTCCTTCAGCTCGGCGATCAGGTCACGAATGGACTTCAATTCCTTCAAGATTTCATCGATAGAAAGTTGCGTCAGGCGGTGCAACTGGAGTTCGAGGATGGCGTCAATCTGCGTGTAGCTGAGATTGAGGGCGCCAGCACGGCCTGCCGCTTCGATTTCCGAGGCCCCGAGGAACCGATACTTCCGGCCATCCAGCTTCACGCCTTCGAGCTTCCTGGATTTGCCGTTCTCCGTGATGGTGATGTCTTGCTCGCTGAAATACTTGAACAGGTTTTCCTTGGCTTCGGCGCGGCTGGTCGAGCCGCGAATGATGCGAATGACGTTGTCCAGATGATCGAGCGCGATCTGGTAACCCACCAAAATGTGTTCGCGCTCTTCGGCCTTGCGCAATTCGAAAAGCGTGCGCCGACGCACCACCTCCATGCGGTGCTCGATGAACAGCTTGATCAGGGGGATCAGGCCGAGTTCGCGCGGCTGGCCGCCCACGATGGCCAGCAGGATCATACCGAACGATTCCTGCATCTGGGTGTGCTTGAAGAGATTATTCAAGATGAGCTGCGATTCCTCGCCACGCTTCAGTTCAATGACGATGCGCATGCCTTCGCGCGAGGATTCATCGCGGACATCGGCGATTCCTTCAATCTTTTTGGTCTGCACGAGTTCGGCGATGCGTTCGATGAGCCGCGCCTTGTTGACCTGGTACGGAATTTCCGTAATGACGATGTTTTCGCGATCCTTGGTGGCTTCTTCGATGGCGGCTTTCGCGCGCATGATGAAGCTGCCGCGGCCCGTCTTGTAGGCGGCTTCGATGCCTTCGCGGCCGGCAATGTAGGCGCCCGTCGGGAAGTCCGGCCCGGGGACGATTTTCATGACTTCCTTGAGAGTGGCGTCGGGCTTCTCGATCAGCAGGATAGCCGCGTCAACGATCTCGCGCAGGTTGTGCGGAGGAATGTTGGTGGCCATGCCGACGGCGATACCGCTGGCGCCGTTTACGAGTAAATTGGGAATGCGCGAAGGCAGGACGACGGGTTCTTCCCGGGTCTGGTCGAAGTTGGGAATGAAATCGACAGTCTCTTTTTCCAGATCCGCGAGAATGTCCTCGGAAATTTTTGCCAGCCGTGCTTCCGTGTACCGCATCGCCGCGGGTGGATCGCCGTCAACCGAGCCGAAGTTTCCCTGGCCGTCAATCAGCGGGTAGCGCATGTTGAAGTCTTGCGCCAGCCGCACGAGCGCGGGATAGATGACCGCTTCCCCGTGCGGGTGATAGTTGCCGGAAGTGTCGCCGCAGATCTTGGCGCATTTGCGGTAGCCGCGGTTGGAGGCAAGGCCGAGGTCGTTCATGGCCACCAGGATGCGCCGTTGCACTGGCTTCAAGCCGTCGCGCACGTCGGGTAGCGCTCGCGCGATGATGACGCTCATCGCATAATCGAGGTACGACTTGCGCATTTCGGCTTCGATATCGATGGGCAGCAGTATCGATGTGTTTTGTTCGTCGGCCATTCTTCCTCGCTGTGTAGCCCGCTTCCGGGCGCAAACTGCAAAACCCGATGCGTCCCTGGGTGTCAGCTGGTCATTCCGGGGACCGTGCTTCTTGCGACCCAAGGAACATCAGCTGTGGTTTCAATCTCAGTCAATCAGTGGCGGCGCTCCTTCGATTCGCTCAGGATGACCACCTAAGTCCGCTTGCTCGCGCGATCCAGCACTATTGCCTTTACTGAATCGAAAGCGTCAGCCGCATTTGTAAAACGGCGCGGCGAAAAATAGTCCTCAAGGTGCCTCAAGAATTCCTCTCGCTCCGCTTCGCTGCCAAATTCAATCGCGACGCCCTTCTCGTTGTCGGGCGTCGCGGTTGGCGTGGCGCGAAAATCGCTCACGCTGAGTCCCCGCAGTCCCGGTAATGTCGACCAGCCCAACTGATAGATCATCAAAACTGAGTTCGCCTTACCGTTAGATATCCAGGTTCACGACTTCAAGGGCGTTTTCCTCGATGAATTTCCGGCGTGCTTCCACGTTTTCGCCCATCAGGGTCGTAAAAATATCTTCGGCGGCCACGGCATCTTCCAGCTTTACCTGCAAAAGTGTGCGGGTGTCCGCGTTCATGGTGGTTTCCCACAATTGTTCGGCGTTCATTTCGCCCAAGCCCTTGAATCGCGTGATGGTGAAGTCTTTTTTGGCATCTTCCACGATGTAGTTCAGAACGTCAGTGACTTTTTCCTTGGCGATTTTGGCGCCATTGCGGGCCACGACGAACGGCGGATGGTTGAATTCCTCGATCTGCTTGGCCAAACCGCGCAAGCGTTTGTAATCCGCGGTGGAAGCCACCGCCCAGTTAATCTTCTGGTTGTGCGGCGGGCCAAACTGGAGCTCGTACAGACTGTGCTCTTCATCGAAGACAATCTTGGCATCCAGTTTCAGTTTGGCTTTTTCGATGGCTTTCGAGAGCTTTTCAATGGCTTTCTTGTCTTCGAAATCCGTTTTCTTTTCGATGCCGCTTTCCACCAGCAGCTCGACCAGGTTGGCGTCACGCAGACGGCGGCCGAGTTTCGCGGCGGCCGCTTCGTATTCCTGCACGTTCAGCAGGAAGGAGGTCAGTTTGGCGCCCTCAAGCGAAACCCCTTCCTTGGCCTTCACTACATGGTCTTCCGTAGCACGCTTCATGAGCTCCCGCGCGAAATCGCGTTCATCGCGAATATATTTTTCCGTCTTGCCGCGCTTCACGCGGTAGAGAGGCGGTTGCGCGATATACACGTGGCCGCGCTCAATCAATTCCTTCATGTGGCGGAAGAAGAAAGTGAGCAGCAGAGTGCGGATGTGGCTGCCGTCAACGTCCGCATCGGTCATGAGGATGATTTTGTGGTAACGGAGTTTGCTGGCGTCGAAGTCGTCTTTGCCAATGCCGGTGCCGAGGGCCGTGATGATGGCGCGAATTTCCTCGTGGCCGAGCATCTTGTCGTAGCGAGCCTTTTCCACGTTTAAGATTTTGCCCTTCAAAGGAAGGATGGCCTGGTACTTTCGGTCGCGGCCCATCTTCGCGGAGCCGCCGGCGGATTCTCCCTCGACCACGAACAGTTCGCAGCGCGCCGGGTCGCGTTCCTGGCAATCGGCCAGCTTGCCCGGCAACCCACTGGAATCCATCGCGGATTTGCGCCGCGTTAATTCGCGAGCTTTGCGAGCGGCTTCGCGGGCGCGGGCTGCGTCAATACACTTTCCGATGATGCGCCGGGCAACGGTGGAATGCTTGTCGAACCAATCTCCAAGCTTTTCGTTGACGAGTTGTTCGACGTCGCCCTTGATGTCGCTGTTTAGCTTGCCCTTGGTCTGCCCTTCGAATTGCGGCTGCGGTAGACGCACGCTGACCACGGCCACGAGGCCTTCGCGAACGTCGTCGCCGGAAATGGTGACTTCGTCCTTCTGCTCCTTCAGCATGCCGGCATTCTGAGCGAAGTTGTTAATGGTGCGCGTCAATGCCGAACGGAATCCAGAAAGGTGCGTTCCACCATCAACGGTGTTGATCGTGTTCGCAAAGGCAAATACATTTTCGCCGTACGTATCGTTGTACTGCAGGGCAATTTCGATCTCGACGTTGCCCCGCTTGCCTTCCATGTAGATCGGGGAGTCATGCAGCGTGGTCTTGCCACGGTTCAGATGCTTCACAAACTCGGCGATCCCGCCCGTGAAGCGAAACTCCGCACTCTTCTCCGTGCGCTCGTCGTTCAACGTAATCTTCAGACCTTTGTTCAGAAAGGCATACTCGCGGAGACGGGTTGCCAGGGTGTCATAGCTGAAAACCGTTTTTTCGAAAATCGTAGGATCAGGATGAAACTTGATGGTGGTGCCGGTTTTGCGCGTCTTCCCCGTTTGTTTCAACTTCGTGGTGGGCTTGCCCTTCTCATAAGACTGTTCCCAGACCGCGCCGTCGCGCTGAATTTCAAGTTCCAGAGTGTCAGACAGAGCATTCACAACGGATACACCCACGCCGTGTAGACCACCAGATACTTTATACGTGTCGCTATCGAATTTGCCGCCGGCGTGCAGAACCGTAAGAACCACTTCCGCCGCCGGACGCTTTTCCGTGGCGTGCATGTCCACGGGAATGCCGCGGCCATTGTCGACCACGGTCACCGAATTATCCGCGTGCACCGTGACGTTCACTTCATCAGCGAAGCCCGCCATCGCTTCGTCAACGGAATTGTCGACGACTTCCCATACCAAATGGTGCAAACCCATTTCACCAGTAGAACCGATGTACATGGCTGGGCGCAGCCGCACCGCTTCCAGGCCGCCGAGAACTTTAATGGATTTTGCGTCGTACTGGTGACCACCTTTTCCTGTCACCGTCTCTTTGTCGCCCATTTCATCTCCCTTGCCCCAAGGCCATCGGCCCACGGGTGCGAACCTGCGGCAATCCACTCGCACAGAACAGGAGGCCCGTTTCACGTCGGGGAATCCGCTACAGATAGTTCAATTCGATTTTTGTGAAGCTAGGAAAGGCGTGATGTTTACAATCCCCATGCGTCGCCTCACCCTTTGACCACGATCTTGAAAACAAAATCGAAGCTCGTAGGGTTCCCGCTTCATCCCGTCCCGCGATCCGGGACGTGGCGAAGACTTATATTCTCCAGGGCTGCCGACCCGCCCCTGGCGCAGGGCTCTTGTGGGTCAAACAAACCTGGCGGACGTGCCGATGTGGAGGAAAAATCCACGACTCGACAACCCTCAGATTTTACCGGAAATACCAGCTTTTCTCAAGTACGAGACAGTGCGTTGTGGATAAATAAGTGCATTGTTGTCAAAAACTTGCGCGACGATAAAGCTCCTTACCCCGGGTTCTTCCACAAGCACGGATGGTTTCTCTAAAATTCCAAGTTCCCGTGAAAACGACTCACGTCTTCGGGAATTCATTGGAGGTTAGAAGCGAGAGATTTGCGCGCGCGTCCTCGGTCGAAGTCACGATTCGTGACTTCCATTCTGCGCGAAACTGGAAGCTCAAATGCGCATGGGCATGATCACGTAGCGGTAGCGATAACTTTCGTCGGCAAGCGGGCGCATCTGTCCGGCGGACTGTTCGTCCTTCAGCTCGATGCTGATGGGACCATCGGCGGCAGCGGCAAGAAAATCCAGCATGTAGCTGGAGTTGAATCCGATGGCAATGTTGTCGCCCTTATATTCTTTTTCGATGGTTTCTTTTGCTTCGCCGTACTCGGGGCTGGAGGCGGAAATCTCCACGCCTTCCTGCGTAACGGCAAGCTTCACGGCGTGCGAGCGCTGGTCGGCCAGTTGCGAGACGCGGCGGACCGCGTCGCTTAGTTCGGCGCGTTCCAAAACTACGGTCTTATTGTTCTCGCGCGGCAACACGGCTTCGTAATTGGGGAATTGGCCGGTAAGAATGCGCGATATCAGCAGGCGATGATTCACCTGGAAGAAGAGATGGCTTTCATCTTTGGCAAATTCCAGGTGCGCGTCGGATCCCGCGGCGCTGGAGAGTTTTTCGACTTCATCCATGGCTTTCTTCGGAATCAGCACGCGAACTTCGCCGTTCAGCCCTGCAAGTTTCTGATCTGTTTCGGCAAGCGCCAGGCGGTGCCCGTCGGTAGCCACCATGGCCAGCGTATCGGGCTTCAGGATCAGCAACCCACCGTTCAGGGTGTACCGCGACTCTTCCATGGAAATCGCGAATTTGGTCTTGGCGATCAAGCTCTCCAGCACCGCGGCGGGGATTTTCACCAAGGTGTGTGGCATAGCGGGGAGCGCGGGGAAGTTCTCCTTGGCCATACCTACGAGTTTGTATTTCTTTTTCTCGCTGACGATTTCCACCCAGTGATTGTCGAGCAACTTGAACTTGATCTCGCCCTCAGGCAGGAGGCGCACCAGTTCCAATAGTTTCTTGGCAGGGATGGTGCCAGCGCCTTCTTTCTTGATTCTAGCTTCGCACGAAGTGCGGACACTGAGCTCCAGGTCCGTGGCCGTGATGGTAAGTCGGCTCCCTTTCGCTTCCACCAGCAGGTTCGAAAGAATAGGAATGGTGGTCTTGCGTTCCACGACGCCTTGCGTGGTGGTGAGTTCATTGAGCAGCGCTGACTTGGTTACGCTGAATTCCATTGCTTGGCTTTCCTCGCGCACGGTTCCTGTTGCGGACATGGTTTCCCCCATGCATCTGTACCGCTAGCGTACTGTACTTCTTTTTTGTCCAAGTATAAAGGCCGCAGGCATGCAAGACGCTGTGGAAATAGCGATGACTGAGGATATTCCAAACGGTTTCAACCACGCCACAAAGCAGCTCTTTTTCACAATCACAGACACTTTCAGAAGAGAGCTATCTAAAAAAACAAACCTAGGCTCTGCTTGTTGTGATGAGCGCTGTGGATTGGTGGAAAACGCTACGGCGTGCAAGCCGGCGCGGTTTTCTATAGAGAGGTGTGAAGTGGATTTCCATGCGCAACTGCGGATAAGTCTGTTTTCTCCGCCAGTCATCGTGTTGGTCCGGAATTCGTGCACATTTCCTCCGCAACTTTCCCACTTCATCTCCACAACTTCCTCACAAGCCATTTACTCTACACTTGCGCGATGATCCGAAGAGTTGTCCGCTACTAGCGAGCCATGCCGCCATAATTTGCCGCTGCAAAGTGCTATGATACGCAGCGCTTTGTAACCCAGGTGGTCCGCGGAACATGATCCCAGTTCAAGCACTCTTCGAAGCTCACCTCACCGTGATTGATCTGGAGCGCTCCATGAAGTTCTATGGAGAAACTCTCAGACTGGAGCTGGCGTCTGTGTTCGAAGAGCCTAAGGTGGCGTTCTATTGGATGGGTGGCCGAGGCCAGTCCATGCTCGGCTTATGGGAAGTTGGCCGCGGGCCGCAGAGAGTGAGTTTGCACGTAGCGTTCGCGGTCGGCCTGCCGGACTTATTGCAGGCTCCCGGAAAACTACAAAGCGCTGGGATAGCTCCCCTGGATTTTGTACGGAATCCCACGGCAGAGCCTGTAGTGTTGGCATGGATGCCCGCCGCGGTGATCTATTTTCACGATCCCGATGGGAATCTCCTGGAATATCTCTCCATGCTGCCAGACGAGCCCCGGGCTGAGCTAGGTGTCTTGCCTTGGAGCGCATGGGCCGAGCGTCATGGAGTCTCAAAATAAGTGTTGCTAATGAAAGAGACCCGCGCCAAATCGTGGGTCTCTGGAATTCAACTATACCGCTGAGCTGTTTACTGGAGCGCGTCCATCAGACGCGTGATGGTGCGGTTCAATTCCTTGTCGGATCGGCGCAACTCTTCAATCTTGTTGATGGAATGCAATACGGTAGTGTGATGCTTCCCGCCGAATTGGCGGCCTATTTCGGGCAGCGAAGCGGTGGTGAGCTGCTTCACAATGTACATGGCTACCTGCCGCGGGAAAGCGATGGCTCGCGTGTTGCTGCGGACCTTCAGGTCCTGTTCGCGCAGGTTAAAGTGTTCACTGACGCGCTTCTGAATGAGATCGATGGTGACGCGCTTTTCCTGAGAAGCAATGATGTTGCGCAGGACCTGCTGCGCCGTGGTGAGAGAAACAGCCGTCCCGGTCAGCGAAGCGTAGGCCATCAGACGCGTCAGGGCACCTTCCAGCTCACGAACGTTGGACTTGATGGCACGGGCGATGTACTCCGCCACTTCGTCTGGCAGATTGAAGCGATCGTTCTCCGCCTTTTTCTGCAGAATGGCGATCTTGGTTTCCAGGTCGGGCGGCTGAATGTCAGCAATCAAGCCCCATTCGAACCGCGAGCGGAGGCGCTCTTCAATCGAATTGATGTCTTTTGGCAGACAGTCGGACGAAATCACGATTTGCTTCTGTTGTTCGTAGAGCGCGTTGAAGGTGTGGAAGAACTCTTCCTGGGTACGTTCCTTGCCGGCAATGAACTGAATGTCGTCCACCAGCAGGACATCGACCGTGTGAAAGCGATCACGGAAGCTGATCATGCGGTCGAAGCGCAGGGAGTTGATCACCTCGATGGTGAACTTCTCCGCGCTGACGTAACTGAGACGCATGGCCGGATTGCGCTTCTTGATGGTGTGCCCGATGGCATGCATCAAGTGGGTTTTCCCCATGCCCACCCCGCCATATAGAAATAACGGGTTGTAGGCTTTGGAGGGCTGCTCGGCGACAGCACGCGAAGCCGCGTGTGCAAACTCATTGGACTTGCCAACCACGAAGGAATCAAAAGTGTAGCGCGGGTTGAGCTGGTGGTCACTGCTTTCGAAATCCAGTTTGGATTGTTTGGCGGTGGAAACAACCGGCGCAACAGGCACCGGCTCCTCTTCGGTGCAGACATATTGCACTTTCATGGAGGGGGTTCCCATCTGGTGGAAAACCGCCTTGACGATCTCCCCGTAGGTACGCGTGAGAACCTGACGGAAGACCGCGCTGGGGATCTGAATGTAAAGAGTTTCACCCTCATTGCGGTTTAACCTGGTGGGTTGAAACCATGTGTTGTAGGTGTTAATGCTGACCCGGGACTTAATAAGATCGAGAAACTTGTCCCAGACATTTTGAGTATCACGCTCTCGTCCGATTTGCGTTGCCGTTGTCATCGTAGTTAGAAAAAGCCGATCCCGTGCTATTTCCACAGGTGTGAATAAGCTGTGGAAAGCCCAATGTGCCCTAAAGCTTCTCGCTTTGGAGTTCTTGCTCGCGCAGGAACGATCCCTGTGTGCCCCATGGATTCCCGCGCGGCCCTTCAGACTTGCGTGACCACGTTGTGCACCTGAAAACTGGATGGATTCTCGCGCACTGTCCGTGTGGGAGCAAGCGAAAAGTGAACTAAGACAGGAGCGAACGTTCACATGCCATGCACAACTTTTCCACAAGCACAAGAATTGTGCAAGTGGAGAGATTTTTCGCAGATTGTGGGCATTTTTCGAATAAAAATTGCACTAGGGAACGCGTATGCCCTGAACTTGTGCATTCGCCCCTGAGGAAAACTCGCTCGATTTTTTAATGTTTTTTATCCGGACGTTGAAACTCGTACACCCCGAGAGGGTCGGAACCGATCAAAAGCACTTCTTCTTCGACGAGGAGAGTGGTGGCCTCCAACCGTGTTCCGTCGGGCGCATAGATCTGGTACTCCGATTGACGGTTGCCCTCCTTATCGAAGTGCAACAGGGTATTGTGAAGGCACATCCAGATCTCGCCCGTCCCCGGGTCAACGCCGTACGCCGTTAGGATCGGCAGAAATCGTGGGGGGTCCTGGCGTTTGTCCTGGCGATCGATCTCCCGGCGAGCCGCACGTGCTTCAGACATGGCGTCCAGGCCCGTAAACTCAAAGCTCACGCCCGCATAGCCGAAACGGTCGTACTGCCGAACCAAGGGCTCCGGCAGGTAGGTGTAACCGTAATAGACGCGCCCCTGGGGATCGGACGCAAGCCTGCCCATGCTCAGGTAGCGATTCAGGTCTGGGCGAGTAGAAAGTTCTTCCGGGTCGCCGAGTTCGCGCGCCACTCTGCCCGCGGCTCCATAGACAGTGATCAAGTGCGAGCTATTCTGCGTGGCCACCGCCACCTCGCCGTCGGGTAAGGCCGCGAGAGATACAGGCGCCGCAACCCGGATGGCCCGTGCATTGCCATTCGGCTCCCAGATCTTGATCTCATCGGCTCCACGGTCGGCGACGTAGACCGACCCGTTCGCGGCGACGTCCATATCTTCCCCCAATAGGATGGTGTGCAAGTCCTGCGAAGCGGGCCCTGTGTTTTGCGCATAGTCCGGAATCTTTTTGACGAGCATTCCCTGCGCGTCGTAGACGGAGACACTAGTGCCAGGCGAGGTCAGCACATAAAACCTTCCATCGGGTCCGCGGCGCAGGGCGCGCAACCCCGGACCGACGGGCTTCAGCACGCGTCGGCGGGCCATCAAATCATCGTCAACCTGTTGAGCTTTGACCGGGCAAAGGGCGCCGGTCAGGCACAGCCCAACCGCTGTCATCCAAAGGTTCGTCATGGTTTTCCGCATGGTCGTTCAGATTGCAATAAGCGGCGCACGGTTGCCCATGGTACCAGGGGCGGCTTGCCCAGTTTGACAACATTGGACTTCTCGGCTATCAACTCCCCTCGGAGGCTTCATGAAAACTAAATTCGTTCTGCTCTGCCTGGCGCTCCTCTCCCTTGGCATTGCCGGAGGACAGGCGTACTCGCGGCCGGCTGGCGTGGAGCAGGAAATCCGTTCTTTGGAGCAGAAAATGAACGAGGCTTACGGAAAAAACGATCTGCCCGACTACTTCGGTTATTACGCACCTGACTTTGTGCAGTGGCTGCCGGAAGGGCGCACGGACCTGGAGAAATACAAAAAAGACTGGACTGCGTACATTGCGGCGGGAAACCAGGTGCAGGGCGTGGAAATTCGCGACGTCGCCATTCGCGTCGGGCCGAACAATGACACCGCCGTCTTTGCTTACATCCTCGATGTGAAAACCAAACTTGCCGACGGGAAAATCACAGAAGAGGAAAATCAGGAGACCGACGTTTGGTTCAAGCGCAATGGTCAGTGGAAGGTCGTAGCGCTGCATTATTCGGCCGTACCGAAGAAGTAGCGCTCAGTCGATTCTCAGCCGCAGCCGTTCGATGGATTTGGCGCGCAGCCGCCCCGCCTGGTTGCGCTGACCTGCGTCGTCGGTCTCAATTAAAACCGCGTTCATCTGAATGTCGCCCGCAGCAACTTCGAAGCGAGCGGGCAGCCCATCCAGGAATTTCTTCACAATTCCGGTGCGTTCCATGCCGATCACCCCGTCGTGCGGCCCGGTCATGCCCACATCCGTGATGTACGCAGTTCCGTCGGGAAGTACGTGCTCATCCGCGGTCGAGACGTGGGTATGGGTGCCGACCACAACGGAGACGCGCCCGTCCAAGTACCAGCCCATGGCGATTTTTTCGCTGGTTGTCTCGGCGTGCATGTCGACCAGGACGAACGCAACGTCGGCTGGTAGTTTCGCCAGTTCCGAATCAGCCTTCCTGAAGGGATCATCGATGGCCGGAAGGAACACGCGCCCTTGCAAATTCAGCACGGCGTACTTGATGCCGCTCTTGGCGGTGCCAACATAGAGCCCGCTTCCGGGATTGCCATCGGCAAAATTCCCCGGGCGCAGCAACCGCGGCTCGTGCGGCATGTAATCAAAGATCTCTTTGCGGTCCCAACTGTGGTTACCCCCGGTCAGGACGTCGATGCCACCCTGCAGCAGGGCTTGCGCGATTCGCGGCGTAATCCCAAAGCCCGAGGCGGAATTCTCACCATTAGCAACCACCAGATTGATCTGGCGATGTTCGACAAGATCGGCCAAGCGATCGTGAACGATCTGTCGTCCTGGCGCGCCAACAATATCTCCGATGAACAGCACCCTCATTCGGCTGGATTCCTTGGTTGCGAGCTTCTATTCCTTCCTTAGAACGGATCATGCAAAACCAAAAAGAGCGGACTGCTCAGCCGTGGAAAGCTAGGCCGTGAACCTCTGAAATAGGTGGGCACCACGAGCCAGCCATTAGGCTTTCCTGCCCCGCCGGGAAGTTTCCTTCCGAAACTTACCAGCGGGACAGGCCGTGCACACAAGCTGACTAACCGCAGCACCCCAGAGATTCGTTACGGTTCAAACGGCGTTCGCGTCCTCACCTGCTTCGAAGTACCGCTCCAGGCAGTATTATCCTCTCTCTGCTGCCCTGCGTCCAACTAGTGTACGGAAATTGGAAGGATATGACTCTTGCCAGGTTCACGCCTCGCGTGTAAAGTCTCGCCGTGCGAAAAATCAGCCCGATACACTGGGCAGGGCTGCTCTTGCTCCTCCTCTCGTCCCCTGATTCCTCAGACACCCTTGCGCAGACCGAACCAGCGCCGGCGAATGAAATTCAGTTGTGGAGGTTCGACGAACTGACAGCCCGTGGTTCATGCCGAGCCAAAGGCCGCTTTCAGGACACGGAGTTTTGCCATTCGCAGGTGGTCAATCAGGTTCTGGCGCTCGGTAAAGAAGCCATCCCTTTCCTGATTTCCGAGCTCACCGATGATCGCAAAACGAATCACCCAATCTACGATATGTGGAACTTTACCGCGGCGGGAGACATCGCCAATTCTTTCTTGTTCGACCTGTTCACCGCGCCCGATTGGACTGTGCCTCCCATCCCCGAACTGGAGTCCTTGCACATGGAATGCAATCACCCGGGAGAATACTGTTGGCGCAAGTTTCTGCATAAAAACGGCCGGAAGTTCGTGCAGCAGCAGTGGCGCGCTGCTTGGAAAACGTATCGGGATCGCATCTACTGGGATGAATCGGCGCGCTGCTTCCGCCTGATGCCTGCGGCTGGGCGGGAACAAGTGGCGAGCCGCTAATCGTCGTTTCCGTTCAATGAAGGAAAGCATAGCTCCAGCGAATCTCACTGAACCTTGTTGTGCTGCGAATTCCCTCCCCATGCGTACCAACCGTCGGCATCCTGGTTTCCCGTCTTCAGGCAGATCAGGCGTCCATCGGACGTGCCCGCATAAATATTTCCATTGGCCAAGGCGGGCTGGAACGTCATGGATGCCTTCAGCGAGTAGGAAAATTCCACGGATCCATCTTTCTGACGGACAGCGATCAAGTAACCGGCCGCGCCTGTCAGGTAGAGATAATCGCGTCCCATGGCCGGCGGCGAGAAAATTTGCCCGCCAGGAGTGGCATGATTACCAACGACCTCGGCTTGCCAATTCTGTCTTCCGTCCGATGCACGGACGGAGTTAACGTATTTTCCCTGCGCGTTCAGAATCTGACCGTTGCTGATCGCTGCCCGCGATCCTTGATACGCCCATGCACCAACAACCGAACTCACTCCTACACTTTGGCTGGCCTGTGCGAGCTTCGCTGACGACGGGGCCGCGCTGAATCCCGCAGCAGCATCCAGAGTGCTAACCTCGTTAGCGGAAAGAGCCACGCCACCGCCATTTCCTTTGTCGAGGTAGTCCGCTTTGCTCGGCGCCAACAGTTCCTTGTCGCGAGATCCGCCGCTCGTTGCATCGACGCGCGCGATTCCCTCCGTAGTCCCTTTCCCACTGCCGCTCGCCGCTTTACGAGTTTCGTACAGTTCACCACGCAAAACGATTGGAGCGCTCGTGCCCGCCGTTGCTTTCACCCACAACACAGAACCATCCGCCGTATGCAAGGCGTAAGAAGTTCCGTCGAATGTCGTGAAGTAAACCACGCCGTCGGAAATCACGGGTGCCGTGAGTACATCTCCGGAGATTTCCTGTTCCCAGATGTGGCGTCCGGTGTGAAGGTCCGCCGCCAGGAGGCGGTGGCTTCCGCCGGGCGTCGCTGGTTTGGGATGAAACTCCGCACGCTTCGGTGCACCGGCAGGTCCGCCGGTGAACGCGGGATGGGCCATGTACAAGACGCCTTTGTCGATGGCGGGCTGGCTCATCAGCGGATCGCCCAGCCATTCCTGCCAAACTACGCGGCCCGTCTTTTCATCAACGACTACCAGTGTGCAACTCTCCGTGTTGAAGGCAACCAGGCCATCGGCCACGACGGCCGCTGTCGGCCCGTCGTCGCCAGTCTGAATCTTCCAGATCACTCTTCCGGTGTCGGAATCGACGGCATAGAACTCGTGCGAGCCGAAGCCACCTCCCACGAACAACATGCCGTCAGCATACGCCGGCGTGGCAATTGGCCTGGCGCCGGGGATTCGCAGCACCCAGCCGGTCTTTCCGTCGGGGGTTTGGAACGAAATAGCTTGAAGCGTTCCTTTGGGCTCGGGAAGGGATACGGCGACGGATTTATTGAGGTTGATTTGCGGTGTAGCCATTTTTGCCGGCGCCTCCGCTGCCTTCTTTCTTGCCGAGACTGCGGGCTTTGCTACCGGTGCGGTCTTATTTTGAAAAGTTAAGCTTGCAGGGATGGCAAGGAAAAGGCCCAGTCTCGCGATGAGAGAGATGGTCCAACCAAAAGGGAATGACACGAGTTCCTCCAAGACATGCCACCCTAACGCTGGGTAGCCAAGCCTGGAGTTAGAACGGTCGGGCTCAAGAATCTTGCAACAAATCGTAACGGCAGGAAGGCTGCTCTGCGGATTGAAACCCGTGCGTGTCAGCCGTAATATCGAAAGTCCTTCCAAAACTCCGGCCACGGCTGACGAAGTCCGCGGCAAACGCGAATGTCGGGGTGATCCTTGGTTTCTTCGTTCTGTACGCCGTAGCGATTCCAGGTGTGCGCGACCAACTGGCAGGAAGCGAAATTCTGCTGCACGAAGCGTGCGGAAAATCCCACGACGATCAGCGTTTCCGGCGGCGGATCGCCATAACCGCGCGCCCAGAAGGAATTGATGCCGCTGATCGCATGCGGCAAACCGTACTGTCCACCATAAAGATTGATCGCTCCAGCCTCGCCGTAATTCCCCGCCAAAATGGCCATCCGAGCACGGTCTTCCGCGGGCAGCGAATCGCGGATCTGGGCGATGGTTTCTACCAACTCCGGCCAGCCAATTTCTTCCACGAAATCGCCTTGAATCTTGCTCGATACCTTCCACCACCCGGAATTGATGGACGCAACTGGCAGTGTCAATGCGAATACGATGGCGATATCTGCCAGCAAGGCGATCCACACTGCCGTGCGCACGGCGAGCCGCCAGCGGCGGCGAAGCCCCGACAGCCACGATTCGCCCCAAACGCTTCCGGCGGCATACAACATGGGATACGCGGCGGCCAGATAATAGCCGCGGCCCTTGGCAATCAGGAAAAAAAAGAGTGGCACGATGTACATCCAGCCCAAGGCTCGAAAACGCCGACCCTTGTTTGGAAAAAAGCAAAAATACAATCCGGCGAGCCAGAGCGGCATGGCAAGCAACGTCATGTTTAGTTGGTCAGGAAGGAAATTCTTGGTGCGGCCAATGCGCACGTCGCGCGCATGAATATGCCTCAGGAACTCGAGCGAGATGAATTGGTGCTGCGCCTGCCAGATCAAGTTCGGCAGAAAAATCAATACAGATAGCGCGGCGCCATACCATAGCCATTTGCTTCTCAAGAAGCGTCGCGCGTCGGTGAAGAGTACGCCGGCCACAATGCCAATGCCAAATACTCCCATGGTGTACTTGGTAAGGGCTCCTAAGCCGATGGACGCGCCAATCGCCAGCCACCAGCGAGGATCGTCACTCTTCAAAAGCCGCAAGACTAAATAGGCTGTGAGCACCCAGAACAGATAGTCGAAGGAAACGTACTGCATCAGCGCGCCGCCGGCCAGGCAGAACGGAATCGCCGCGAATGCGGCTACCAGTTGAGCCCCTCGACTACCACCTAGTTCGTTGGCCATCAAGCCGGTCAGCACGACGGCGACGGCCTGAGCCACTGCGGCAAAGAATCGGAATCCAACCAGAGAAGTACCAAACAGCAGCAGCGACAGCCGTCCAAAGAATGGCGTCACGGGTGGATAGGCCACATAGCCCCACGCCAGGTGGCGCGCGTCGTCCAGCGTGGCGAGTTCGTCGCGATGGAAGCCATATCTTCCGCCCGTCAAAAGATGAACTACGATTGTGGCCAGCGCGACGTAAATCAAGATAGCAATAGCGCGTGACCAGAATGATTGCGGCTGGCTCTGCGGATCGTGTGAATCAGTTGCCGGCACGAAGTTGCTCCGGATAATTCTGGGCGAAATGATACCAGGAGAACCGCGGATTCCATGCGTTCGCGAGAAGCAAATCGCACCCGCATGCGACCCAGGAATTTCGCATGAAGATTTTAACCCCTGGGATGACCGAGAGTTACGGGGAGATTCGCACGGAAGGAGATTCGCATTTGCATTCCAAATTGTTCCTTCACTACCGCGTCAGCATGCTGGAGGTCTCGCGTCAACTCTATCGCTCGCGGTGGAAGCTTCAACCGCCCATTCGAGCCCCAGACGGATGATCGTTTTGCACCTTGCTCCATTTCGCTAACAGCCTCTCCGACTGCTGACCCCGCAGTTCGTGGAAGATCCTGCCCCCCAATGCTTTCCGATTCCCGGATCGACTGCTCCAACCTCCGCTGGAACTCGAAAAGCCCCCTGCGAATCTCCTCGGCAGCCCCGCGATAGGGCTTCTCCTGCAAATGTAAGGACCTTAGACTGATCCGGTAAGCGCAATGCAAGATTTCTGGCGTGCGACCATGCGCCTGTCGCCTGCACCCGCTTCTCCGCTACAATGGCACGGCAGGTTCAGGAGACAGGGCATGAACTATCGGCGCTTTGGGCGTACGGAATGGAAAGTCAGCGAAATCGGCTACGGCATGTGGGGGCTGGCAGGATGGACGGGTTCCGACGACGCGGAAACGCTAGCGTCACTGCACCGCGCGGTGGAACTGGGCTGCAACTTTTTCGACACGGCTTGGGCGTACGGCGACGGGAAGAGCGAGCAGATCCTCGCAAGGCTCTTAGAGGAAAACAAAAACAAGTCCGGAGTGGGCGGGCCGGACAATCATCTTTATGTCGCCACCAAGGTTCCGCCGAAGAATCGCAAATGGCCCAGCCGTCGCGATTTCCCTCTCGATGATTGCTACCCGCCGGAATACGTGCAGGAGTACATCGAGAAGAGCCTGAAGAGTCTGGCCACGGATACGATTGACCTGATGCAGTTTCACACCTGGGAAGACCGCTGGCTGAACGACCAGCGGCTGCCGCGAACGATCGAAGATATGAAGACAAGCGGCAAAGTTCGTGCCGTGGGCGTAAGTGTGAATCGTTGGGAACCGCACAATGGAATCCGCGCAGTCCTGGAGGAACACGTCGAGGCGGTACAGACAATTTACAATATTTTTGATCAGAACCCGGAAGACGCACTCTTCCCAATTTGCCGTATGAACGATGTCGGCGTGATTGCGCGTGTGCCCTTCGATGAAGGCACACTTACCGGGACTCTGACGATGGATTCCAAATGGCCCGCCGGTGACTGGCGCAATACGTATTTCGTGCCGGAGAATCTGAAGTCGAGCATCACCCACGCCGAAGCGCTTCGCCCGCTCGTCCCCGCCGGAAGCTCGCTGCCGGAACTGGCGTTGCGCTTCATCCTTAGCAATCCGGACGTCAGCACCATTATTCCCGGTATGCGCAAGCGCAAGAATGTGGAAGCGAATTGCGCGGCGAGCCAGGCGGGGCCGCTTCCAGAGGAGTTGCACACGAAGCTTCGCGAGCACCGCTGGGACCGCAACCCCACTTCCTGGTCGCAATAATTCGCTATTGTTGAGGAACGCATGAGTCCAAGCACGAAGGTTCAGATTTACAATCAAACCTATTCCTTGCAGGGGGAACTCGATCAGGCTTACTTGCGGGAGTTGGCGGCGTATGTGGATTCCAAAATGCACGCCATTGCCAAAATGACTTCCACCGTCGATACGCAGAGAGTGGCGGTGCTAACGGCGCTGGCCATTGCCGATGAGCTGAACAGTTTGCGCAAGGAAAAGGGCGACCGTGAGGAACTATTGAAGGAACAGGCAGAACGATGCCTGACGCTGGTGGAACGCGCGCTGAAACAGTCGGAGTGAATCGTCTAGCTGGCGCGTAACGACGCGCCGAGTTCTTTTTGCAGCGCGCTGACGATTCGATTTGAAAAGTCTGCTATCTGCGCTTCCGTTAATGTGGCTTCGCGGCTCTGGAACAAAATTCGCACCAGCAACGAATATTTCCCGGCGGGAACATTTTTCCCGCGGAAAAGGTCCGCCGCCTCAATCGAAGTGATCTCCGCGATGTGCAGCGACTTAATCGTCTTGCTCACGTCCGCAAACGTGACGCCATCCGCCAGAAACAGGGAAAAATCGCGTTCGACGCCGGGGAAGCGAGGCAACGGTTCGTAGCGCCGATTGTTTTTTACGCCGTAATACATGCAGTAGACCGGCCCTAAAGCGATCTCTGATAGAAAAACCTCCTGGCGGAATTTCAATTTATCCGCGACGCGCTTGGCGAGTTGTCCGGCGACGCCGAGCGGCTGATTGCCTTCCGTGCCGAGAAAAAGTACGCCGCGTTTCGCCGGGATCAGCCAATCCGGACCACCTTGCTCCCAGCGGAAGACTCCAGAGAGGGCACCGATGGAATCGAGATCGCCCTTCAGGTCCGCAAAATTGTACTCGCGTGCAGGATCGTGGAGTCCTTGTGGGCGCGCAGCCCCCGTGGCACCAATCGTCAGTACGCGCGTCTCCACGGATTTTCCCTCTACCATGCGATAGTGGCTGCCGATCTCGAACAGGCGCACGTTTCGTTGGCGATGATTCAAATTCCACTCGATCACTCCGGCCATGGTCACAGCGCCGGTCGACCTCAATACGTTGGCTTCTTCCGATAGCGGGTTAGAAATTTTTGCGACCGTCACATCGGCGGGGCGGAAGAGATCGTTGCGCTCTTCGGATACGTGCGGAATCGTCAGCACTTCGTGATAGCCGAGCCCAACGAGACGTTCGCGCAGCCGCGTCTCCGCTTCATACTGTGGCAAACGCGCCGCGCCGTTGCGGGCCGCAGGTAATCGGGGCGGAAACTTGTCCAGACCATAAACGCGCGCGACCTCTTCGATAAGATCGATTTCCCGTTCCACGTCGGCGCGCCAAGACGGCTGCGTGCATTCCCAGGCTCCCAGCAGGGAGTTTGTGGCGCCTTTGTTGTGGTCCACGCGTACGGGAGCAAATCCCAGCGCAGAAAGTATCGCTTCCAAGTCTTTGTCAGGCACGTCCGCGCCCATCACGCGCAGAAATTCCGCGCGGGTAAGGTTGATTTTCTTCGCGGCGCGCTTCCCAGGGTATACATCCACGACTCCGGAGAGGAGTTGGCCTCCCGCGAGCTGCAAAATCAATTCCGCAGCCCGGCGCGAGGCCACTTCCGCCGTTTCTGGATCGGCTCCGCGGCCGAACCGTGTGCTGGCTTCCGTATGCAGTTTCAGCAGGCGCGTCGCCCGCCGAATCGCAATGGGGTCAAACCAGGCGCATTCGATCAAAACATTCTTCGTGGAGAATGAAATTTCCGTTTCGGCGCCGCCCATGATGCCGCCGACGCCGACGGCTCGCGTGCCATCGCCGTCGCAAACCATGCAGATCGCGGGATCGAGGACACGTTCGATACCATCCACCGTTTTTAGCTTTTCGCCAGCCTTGGCGCGGCGAATCACCAGGCCGTGGTTCTTCACCAGATCGTAGTCAAACGCGTGGAGTGGATGCCCCAGTTCCAGCATAACGTAGTTGGAGACGTCCACGACATTATTGATGCTGGCAACTCCGGCCGCTTCCAGCCGATCCTTTAACCACAAAGGTGATGGCTGAATCTTCGCGCCACGAATCACACGTGCGGTGAACCGGCCGCACAGTTCCGGCGTGTCGATCTTCACGCTGACGGCGTCACGCGCTTTCGCGCCAGCACTTTCAACAGGTTTGGGCGTCAGCATTTTCAGCGGAAGGCGGAAAATAGCAGAAACTTCCCGCGCAATGCCGAGCATTCCCAAGCAGTCGGGCCGGTTGGAAGTCACTTCGGCATCGATGACCGCGCCGTGCGCACCCGTTTCGACGCCGGCGATGTTCGTGCCCGCTAACGCAAGCCGTGCGGCCAGCTCTTCCGGGCCCAATGTGATGTCAACGAACTCTTTCAACCAGTTGTAGGAAACTCTCATCGATGGTTCCCGCCGAGCTTGCCAAAATAAATGCGCACGAAATAATCCATGCGCACCGTTCCGTCCTGCTGGTACGCCTCAAAAATCCTCTGCAGCTCCGCCATCATGGGCACATAATTTGCGTGGCTCTCCGTCGGCGCATACGAACTGCTGCGCAGGCGGCCGCGCAGGCCTTCGCGATCGAGAACCTGCTGGTTCGACAGATCGCGCGATTGAGATGTCCCGGCGTCAAAGAAGTGGCGGATCCTGTCTGCTTCCGGGTAGGCGTCTCTCACCGTTTTGTAGTCGACGCCAAAACGTTCCAGCAAACGTTCGTATTCCCGGGCAAACGGAGTCTCTTCCATTCGGCGATCCTGCCAGACGACAATCACCCAGCCGCCCGGCCGCAGAATGCGACGAAATTCCTTTTCCGCGGTGGCCACATCGAACCAGTGAAACGCCTGTCCAGCCGTGACGAAATCTACGCTGGCATCTCGCAGCGTGCTGGCTTCGGCAGATCCCGTAACACTCGTGAGGTTGGAATAATTGCGAAGGAATTCCTCGCCGCCCGCGCGCATTTCCGCGTTGGGCTCGACGCCGTACACGCGATTCCCATGGTCGAGGAACAGCTTGGTCAGCAGGCCGGTGCCGGAGCCGATGTCGGCGATGACGTGATCGGTTCGCAGGCCACATTCTGTCGCGAGCAGATCCAGCAAAGTAGGCGGATAGCTCGGGCGAAAGCGAATATAGTCCGCCACGCGGTTAGAGAAACGCTGTTTGGCGTCAGCAAAAGTCATCGTCGGCACTGGCTTCACGGAAACTGCTTAAGGAAGCGCGCATCGTTCTGAAAAAACACCTGAATGTCGTCGATCCCGTATTTCAACATGGCCAAGCGGTCGATGCCGATGCCGAACGCGAAACCACTTACCTTCTTAGCGTCATACTTCACGAAGCCATACACGGCGGGATCCACCATGCCTGCTCCGAACAGTTCGATCCAGCCGGAGCCCTTGCACTTGCCGCACGTGCCGCCCGATGCGCTGTTGCCGCTGCCACCGCAGAAAACGCACGAGGCATCGAACTCCACGCTCGGTTCCGTGAACGGGAAATAGCTTGGCCTGAAGCGTGTTTTCACGCTTTCGCCGAAGAACCGGCGGACAAAATAATCGATCGTGCCGGTGAAATCACAGAAAGTAATGTCGGAATCGACGGCCAGGCCTTCGATCTGGTGAAACATGAACGAGTGCGTCGCATCCGGATTATCGCGCCGATACACTTTGCCGGGGACAATTACGCGCACCGGAGGCTGGCGCTTTTCCATGGCGTGGATCTGCACCGGCGAAGTGTGCGTGCGCAAAAGCAGCGGCCCGGGCGAGCCCTTGGGCAGCTCCAGGTAGAAGGTGTCCATATCGTCGCGCACCGGATGATATTCCGGAATGTTCAGCGCTTCGAAGTTGTAATAGGGCGTTTCAATTTCCGGGCCTTCGACGACCGAGAAACCGATCGAGAAGAAAATATCTTCAATTTCCTGAAACACCTGGCGAATCAGGTGATGCGTTCCGACAGGGTGGATCACGCCGGGAAGAGAAAGATCGATGCGTTGCCCGGCCGCGGCGGCTGTCTCGGCGCCGCCTTCGATGGCGGCGTGGCGTGCTTCAATCAGTACATCGACGTGTCCGCGAAGTTGGTTCAAAGCGGCGCCGACCGCGCGCTTCAATTCCGGAGTCGCGGGCTTCAGCCAATTGTCGGTTACCAGCGTGAACACCCCCGATTTGCGGCCCAGCCAGGCATCGCGCAGTGTCTTCCACGAGTCTTCCTCTTTGACTACCGCTGCCTCTAGGTCGAAGCGCGTGAGGAGTTCTGCGAACAGCGAGTTCACCTGTTCGGCAGAATGGACGCCCAGCGCAGCGAGTGTTTGCGAAACTTTTGTATCAGGAGTCGACATGATCGCAGATAAGGATACAACGCAAGGGCACCCGGTGGGTGCCCCTTCGCGGAAAGGGATCGTTTCCCGAACCTAGGCCTTCGTGGCTTTTTTCTGTGGCGGCGCGGCGGCTCTCGCTTTGTCGGCGAGTTGTGCGAATCCGGCCGCATCCTTCACCGCGATGTCCGCGAGAACCTTGCGGTCAACGGAGATGCCGGCGGCCTTCAAACCGTGAATGAGCTGGCCGTAAGTGATGCCGTTCAGGCGAGCGGCTGCGCCCACGCGTTGGATCCACAAGCGGCGATATTGACGCTTCTTCACCCGGCGGTCGCGCTTCGCGTAACGATCCGCGCGATTGGCTGCTTCCTGTGCCGACTGGTACAGCTTGCTCTTTGTGAGGAAAAAGCCTTTTGTCCTCTTGAGATACTTCTTACGCCGAGCTCGGCGTTTTGTGCCGCGTTTTACGCGTGGCATGGGTTCTTCTCCTTCGTTTTTCAGGAAGCAGAACAGGTTGCGGAGAAACGCATTGAAGCGATTCCAGCAACGGGTTTGTTTCCGGTGTGTTTGTCGCGGCGCGAACTTTCGCTCGGCTACAACGCATTGGCTCGAAGCCAGCGCTACGCCCCGCGTAAGCGGGACAGAACGGCCGGCAGGCACCCGTGTAGCGCTGCCTGGCACGTTTTGCGGAGGTGACTCCGCAACTTCGAAGCAGGGCCGCGACGGAGCGCTGCCCTACGAAGAGCGTGAAAAACTAAAAACTGTAAGGCATCATCTGGCGCACGGCGAGGACGTCGGTCTTGTCCACCTTGGTGAGCTTCTTGAGCTTGCGCATGCGCTTGGCCGCCTTGGTGCCCAATAGGTGGCGCTTCCCGGAGTGCATGCGGATAATTTTGCCGTTCGCAGTGATCTTGAAACGCTTCTTCGCGCCGCGATGGGTCTTCAACTTCAATTTTGGTTTCGTCGAATTACGTGGCATTGCTGTAAATCCTCTCCATGCAGGCCAGTCCAAGCCGGCCCCTTCAAATTTCCTTCGGAAATTAATGCCGCCGCTGTGCTACCGGCATACTTCAAAAACTACGCGTTGGTTTGCGCTTGCGCGGAAGGCCGCGCCACTACCCCCGCACCTTTCTTCGGAGCCAACAGCGCCACCAGAACGTTGCCTTCCATTCGCGGCGGCGTCTCCACCTGGCCCTGGTCGCCGATTTCCGCCAGCAAGCGGGTCATCTTTGCACGACCCACTTCCTGGTGCGCCATTTCGCGGCCGCGATGAAAAATCATGGCGCGGACTTTGTGGCCTTCCCCCAGGAACTTCAGGATCTGGTTCTTGCGAACCTGAAAATCATGCTCCGCGGTGGCCGGACGGAACTTCACTTCTTTCAATTGCGAGCCACGGCTGCTCTTGCGCTGTTCGTGCGCTTTCTTGCTCTGTTGATAGAGAAACTTGCCGTAGTCGGTGATCTTACAGACTGGCGGATCAGCGGTCGGCGAAATCTCCACCAGGTCCAATCCACGCTCGCGGGCCATGCGCACGGCTTCGAACGGTTGCATTACTCCAAGCTGGCCACCTTCTTCGTCAATCACCCGAACTTCGCGGGCGCGGATCCGTTCGTTGATGCGGATGCGGTCTGCTTGCCGGAAATTCCGTTCTGCGATATATCCCCCTAGGCAACTGAAAGGCACCCGGCGACCGGGTCACACCCCGTTTGAACACCCTCTCCCCTGTAGCTTCCGCCGCATGGGGCAGGTTTTAAAGTATAGCACGCGCTGGGGATGGGGCAACAGCCGGATTGCCCTGACGGCAGCAGACAACAGGTCTAACCGGCGATCCATTCCGAGGCGGGGACCGCCCTGGTCAGCAGCTCAAAATCCCCGTTACGCCCGCCGATGGTGGCCTTCCTTTGCGAGTTCCTACCTGAAATGATTTGCAGCTTCATCCCCGACTTTGGCGGCGGGATGTACGGAAGCGTGTCTGTGGGATGAAATTGCTTGATTTCGCAGCCGCGAGGTGCGTCGCCGGAAGGGTGCGGCGAATCCGCCGCCCAGTCGATAAAGAACGGAAGATTGCCGCGGAGATCATCGGCGAGCACCAGAGTCTGCCAGCGGAAGGTCTGGCCATTGGGCCGCGTGCGCGAGCCCGCGGTTGGGCCGATGCACGGAACGCCACGCTCGCCTAGAAGGTGTGCGAGCTTGTCCAGGCCTTTCTGCCGAAGGGCAAAGCCGATCAGTTGAGGTTCCGCAAGCGACGCGATCTCCTTGTGCCATTGCAGTTCCTCTTGGGCAGGGTCCGGCGCCAGGATTTCCAGATAAGCATCATGCCCGAGATTGAGCAGCGCGTTGCGAGTGCCGCGCCCAGGATGCGAGCCACCCAATTCGGCGCGATAGCCGGAAAGCTTCTCGATATATGTGACACCGTCCTGCAGATCGCGGCAGCCCACGATCAGGTGATCCAGATTGAGAGGATAAGGCAATGGCTTACGATCCGCGCGTGCAAACAGCGCAGCCGCGAACGTGCTCGCAGTTGCGCCCAAAAAAGATCGTCGCGTCAGCATCCGTACATCCTCCGGCCCGAACTAGCCTGACCGAGGGTACTCCTGCTGGCGTGCTACGTATACACGTCAAGCAATCGTGCGCGAAGAAATCTCTTCCTGCAGCGCGGAGACTAGATTCGCCAGTGGCCGCGGACCAAGGTCGCCCTTGCTCCGATGCCGCACGCTGACACTGCCCGCCTCGGCTTCCTTTGGTCCGACAACCAGCATGTAGGGAATTTTTTGCATCTGAGCATCGCGGATCTTGGCCGGTAACTTTTCGTTGCGGTCGTCCAAGTGCACCCGAATACCGTGTCCCTTAAGCGTCTCGCAGATGTGTTTAGCGTAGTCCTGCACCTTTTCGCTGACCGGACAGATTTCCACCTGCACGGGCGCGAGCCACAGCGGAAATGCGCCGGCATAGTGCTCGATCAGGATGCCGAAAAAACGCTCCACCGAGCCAAGCAGCGCGCGATGCACCATCAAAGGCTGGTGACGCGCGCCGTCTGCCCCCACGAACTCCAATCCGAATCGTGCGGGCAGGTTGAAATCGAATTGCACGGTGGTGAGCTGCCAGGCACGCCCGATGGCGTCGATCAGTTTCACGTCGATCTTCGGCCCGTAGAACGCCGCCTCCCCTTCGATGCGCTTGAAGGGAATCTTCATGCGCGTCATGGTGTTGGCAAGCGCGTTCGTGGCGCGCGACCAGTCTTCCGGCTTTCCGGCATAATTCTCCGGATGCTTGGCGTCCCAGTCGGAAAGTTCCACCTCGAATTTATCGAAGCCGAAATTTTTCATCACCGCGAAGGCAAAGTCGACGCACGCTTCCACTTCGGATTCGATTTGGTCCGGTGTGCAGAAAATGTGCGCATCGTCCTGCGTGAAGCCGCGAACGCGCAGCAGGCCGTGGAGCACTCCGCTGCGTTCGTAACGATAGACGGTACCCAGTTCCGCTAGACGCACCGGAAGGTCCCGGTAACTGCGCAACTTGGTTTTATAGATCAGAATGTGGCCCGGGCAGTTCATCGGCTTTAACTGGTAGTCAGCCTTCTCCACTTCCACCGCGCCGAACATGCTCTCCTTGTAGAAATTTGCGTGCCCGGAAGTTTTCCAGAGGTCAAGAAGCATGATATGCGGCGTGAAAACTAGGTCGTAGCCGCGCTTCTGAAGTTCCTCGCGAAGCCAGTTCTCTACCAACGTACGGATCAACCCGCCTTTCGGATGCCAGAAAATGAGCCCCGGGCCTGCCTCCTCCTGGATGCTGAAGAGGTCGAGTTCTGCACCCAGTTTACGATGATCGCGGCGCTTGGCTTCTTCCAACCGGTGCAGATATTCGTCCAGCTCCTTTTGCGAAAAGAACGCCGCCGCGTAAATACGCTGCAGCTGCGGATTCCCTTCCTGCCCTTTCCAATATGCGCCGGCGACGTTCATTAATTTGAACGCCTGGATGCGCTTGGTGGAAGGAATATGCGGGCCGCGGCAGAAATCGATGAACTTACCCGTGGTGTAGAAGGAAACCATGGGTTCATCGGCCTTTTCTTCGATCAGTTCGCACTTGAAAAGCTGCTTGGAGTCCTGGTAGAGCTTCAGCGCTTCGGGCTTGGGCAGCAGCTTGCGCTCGTTTGGCAGGTCCTGCGCCGCGAGCTCGTGCATCTTCTTTTCAATTTTCACCAGGTCTTCGGGAGTGAACGGTTCGTCGCGCAGAAACTCGTAAAAAAAGCCGTTATCCACCGGCGGACCGATACCCAATTTCACGTTTGGATACAGCTCCATCACCGCGGCCGCCAGGAGATGTGCGGCGGAGTGGCGAAACACGTACAGCGCGTCGGGATCTTTTTCGGTCAGGATGTGTAGCCTCACGTCTTGATCCAGCGGCCGCCGTAGGTCGTACAGCAGGCTGCCATCTTCCGCGGGATCCACGGAGTTGGAGAAGATGCCGGATTTTTCCTTTGCGCCGTTGCTGCCGGTGGCGTACACCTTGGCGACTAGCGCCGCATCTGCCAGCCGCGGTGAGATTGATTTGGCAACTTCGACGGGAGTAGTTCCCTTGGGAAACTCCTTAACGCTGCCGTCCGGGAGTGTTACGTGAATCTGATCCATCAGTATTGTCCTAGCTGCAGTAAATCCTGCGTATAGCTTAGCCAATTAGAGTATCGGCGGGTGCGGTGCGGGTCAAGACGCGCCGCTCTCGACTAAGCCAGCGTTACGCCAGGATAGCCCACGGCTGACCTCCAACTAGTTCGCTTGGCGCAGGGAGCGAAACTCCGGCGTCCCTCGGATGCGATCGAAAGCCGTCTCAGAATCCAACCATTTGAGAAATAATGGCCGGGTTTCCTGCAATCCGCTGGCTGACTGCAGGGCGCGCAGCGCATTCTTGCGATCCCCGTTGAGCGCATACACGACGGCCAGATTCTCCCACGCCCAACTGGATTTCGGGCTTGCCACTGCCGCACACGCATACGAGCGGGTCGCGCGCGGGTAATCCTTTTCGTTCAGAAAATGATCCCCCGCTTCCATCGCGTCGATAAAAACGCCAGAGAGTGCGCGCTTGTAAACGCGTTGATGCTCGAGCCGCTTCTCTGTTTCTGAACTCTGGCGAAGCCGGCGCACGCGTTCCTCCAGCGTCGCATCGGCATCGGGCGTCACGGATGAAAGTGAATCAGCGAGAGCGGCCGAAATATCGGCGGTCAGTTGGGACTGTTCTTCAAAATCAGCGCGCTCCCGTTTAGCGGCATCCCGCAAGGCCTTCGATTTGCCGAGTGCCTCTGCCGTACTCTGTATCGCGCTCACATCGACTAGGGAAGTAAAGGTTGCTGCGATCTGGTTGTACTCACGCCATGCAGCCAGCACTTCGCCCGATTTCTCCAGGGATTCCGCGCGTTCCTTGGCCTTCGCGAGTTGCGCCTCGACATTGCAGTGATCGACAGGTTCCCGCTGTGATTTCATCTCTTCCGTTCGATACCAGACAAGCGCTTCGTCCAGGACCCCAGGCGGCGCCCACGCGTGTGGACCTTCAAAGACCCGCAGCCAGTGTGGGTATTTGGCTTGAGAGAGTTGGTCCTGCAGCGATATGACCTCGGGATAGTTGAAGTCCAACGTGCCGACAGCGGAAAAAACGGCGAAACTTGTGTCGGGAGCGGGAGAACTCCCTACCGGGAAACCCGCGCCGCTCAGAAAAAGTCCTGCGGCGCAGCGACAGTTCTGGGCAATCATTGCGGCCACCCGCGCGCCACCGGAAAATCCCGCGAAGTACGTGCGTCGGTCGTCGATCGACAGCCTAGCGTGAGTGTCCTGCACCATAGCTTCGGCGGCTTCCAACTGTGGCTTCCAGGGCCCATTTCGCGAAGTGTTCGACGCGGCGAGGATGTACCCGTGCTGCTCTGCGGCACCTACTTGCTCCCGCAACGCGACACTCCCACGTGCCGCGGGGTCGAAGAAATACACAATGGGCCATGAGCGTGACGCTGAATAGCGGGAAGGTAGATACAGTGCGTAGGACTTCTCAGGACGTTCCGCGCATGCGATCCTCTCGATAAGCTTTCCGGTTTCGACCTTCTCCTGCTCCTTTAGGGCAGTCTCGGAAATCTGCGCCCAGGCAGCACTGGTCAAAACAGTCAGCAATAAGAGTCCCGCATATTGTCTCACTGGCCGAGTATACCCGACAAGGCTGTCGTCTCACGGGCCATCTTGGCCTGTGGTTTTGCAGCCGAACAACGATACAATCTTCCCTTTACACGGAATCCAATCTTTTTCTCAGGTGCCGGATGAAACTTTCGTTGGTTGTCGCCCTGCTCTCCGTAGTGTCACTTCCCGCGACGCTCTTCTCACAAACACCGCCGATCATCCACGGCCCCGATGAACGCGTAAAAGCAGACATTCTCGTCGTGGTCGCTCACCCTGATGATGAGGGTGGCGTTACACCTTATCTGGCGCGCGCCATCTACGATCTCCACAAGCGCGTCGCCGTGGTCTTCGCCACACGCGGGGGCAGCGGCGGAAACGACTACAGCCGCGAGCATGGGCCCGCCCTCGCAAACATCCGCGAAATCGAAGCGCGCGAGGCGTGCGCGAAGCTAGGGATCACCAACGTATGGTTTCTCGACGGCAAAGATACCGCTTCGCAGAACGTGCTGAATTCGCTTGCGAACTGGGGTCACGGGAGCAATCTGGAAAGACTTGTCGGATTTTTCCGCTTAACGCAGCCGCAAATCGTGATCACCTGGCTACCCAGTGTCTTTATAGGAGAAAATCACGGCGATCATCAGGCGGCGGGAGTCCTCGCCACGGAAGCCTTCGATCTTTCCGGTAATCCCGCTGCCTTTCCGGCCCAGGTGGCGGGTGCCTCCAAGCGCCTTGAGCCCTATCTGGAAAACCTGACGCCCTGGCAAGCGCAAAAAATCTACTACTTCACCGATGCGAATGATTCCAGGCAGTTCGTCGGCAAAGGTCCGGCGTATTCCATCAGGGAGCTTTCACCGTCGCAGAAAAAAGCGTATTGGCGCATGGCGCTGGACGCCGCGACGCCTCACCTGACGCAATTTCCGGGAGACATCGAGCACCTTTCGAAGATGACCGACGCGCAATTGGACAAGCTCATGAACGATCCCAATTCCGCCTGGTGGTCTGAACCAATGACGCTTATTTTCGGCAAGGCAGCAATTCCCACGTCGCCTACAGCCGATGTTTTCGCAAACATTCAGCCCGGTTCAGTGCCGCTCGGTGTGCCTGCAAGCAACGACCATGCAACGAAACTCCCCCAGAAAGACGCGATCAGCCTGGGTGGCCCGTGGGAATTTTATGCTCTATTTCGCAGCGAGCACGGCCTCACGGATATTCCCATTGCGCCCCAACCGGAAATCGGCGTCAAAGCCGGCACAACTCTGTGCATCCCCCTCGTGGTGCATCAGGCAAATGCGGCGGCTTCGACGATTTCTTTGAAAGTAGAAGCGCCAGCTGGATGGAAAGTCACCCTCGGTCAGGGTGAGTTCAGCTTACCCGCTGAGAGTTCGACTCCGCTGCGGGTCGAGGTAGAAACCCCTTCGCTTTCGCCGGAACAGTTGAAGAAGGCCCAGCCGCAAGACGTGGTCGTTCGTGCGGAAAAAAACGGCGCATGCATCGGAGAAGTGAAACTGGGCGTACAACTTCAGGCTAGCGCGCTACCCCAGTAGCGTTGCGCTCTATTTCTTGGATCGTGCGGCTTCGATCTCTTCCCACATGGAGTCGGGCATCATCGCCAGATCGTTGAACTCTCCGGCGCCACGCAGCCATTGGCCTCCATCGATCACCACGCATTCCCCGTTGATGTATTCGGCCATGTCGCTGATCAGGAACGCGGCCAAATTTGTAAGCTCCTGATGTTTTCCGAAGCGTTTCATCGGGTGCCTACTCAAGGTGTGTTCTTCGAACTGTTTGCTGGGCATCAATCTCGACCACGCACCCTCGGTAGGAAATGGCCCCGGCGCAATTGCGTTCAGGCGAATGTGATACTTTGCCCACTCCACGGCCAGCGATGTCGTCATTGCCAGAACTCCCGCTTTCGCGCAGGCCGAAGGCACCACATATCCGGATCCAGAATTCGCCGCGGCGTACGTGGTGGTGATATTCAAGATGTTCCCGCCAAGCTTTCTTTCGATACGTCGGCGTGCAAACGCCTGCGTGCAATGAAACGTGCCGTTCAGGACGATGTCCACCACCGCGTTGAATCCTTTCGGAGAAAGTTTTTCCGTACGCGCCATGAAATTCCCAGCGGCATTGTTCACCAGCGTGTCGATCTCCCCAAACTGTTGTTCAGCCGCGACGAACGCATTCTCCACTGCATCGTAATCACGAATATCGCAGGTGGTGTAGGCGGCGGAGCCTCCCTGGCGATGAATTTCCCCACAGGTCTCTTTGAGTGGTTCTTCGCGCCGGCCCACCAGAAAAAGCCGCGCGCCTAAAGCGGCGAATTGCAGCGCCATGGATCGGCCTAGACCGGTACCTCCACCCGTCAGGAAAATCGCACGTGGTTTCAAAAGGTCCTGCTGGAACACAAAGCACCACCTTTCGCACAGGATTGTACCAATGCTTAAGGGAATGGGCGGCGGCAAGAACTAAGTTTGTGTCTCGGAGAAACGTTCGGTGAGCCGAGGGTAGCCGACCCGCGAGGAATTCAAAGGCGGAGCAGGGACCTGGTCCCACCCCGCCTTCGAACGCGATAGCGGCGCTCCGCTATTTGCAAATCCGTGTTGCTGGATCACTTTCACACTCGCGTCCAATTTGCGCTCCAGCGGAGGTCCCGGCCCTTAGGGAAGTGCAGCGAGCAGCGTTTCCATCGCCTGAACCAAATCCTTCCAGGCGATTTCGACTGATTCCTGGTACCGATCCAGATCCTGAAGATCGGCGTCCTCCAGATCTTCGATACGCCGCTTAAATTCCGTGAAGCGCGTCCGCACATACTCCAGTTCCCAATAGTGCTCCAGTTTCACGCTGACCTTTTGCTTCGCGAATCGCCCCTTCAGCTCTGAAACGCGCGTGGACAAATCGTCAACTTCCCCTAGCACCCGGTCCAGATACGCTTCCTTGAGTTGCATGACTTTCCTTCCCTGCACCGAGTCACTGGGCGTTGGGGACTCGTGCTCCGTATTGACAGAGACAAATGCAGGTGCTGCGCCAAAGTGAAACGCGCGCAAGCGCTTGAAAACAATCTAGTTGGCAAAGCGTCTGGTCCCCTGCAAGTCCTTTGCATGCGTGGGATCGCGCAGTGAAATCGTGGGGAGGCTGTGAAAATCACTCACATCTTCTTCAAGAAGTAGAAATCAAGACGAGAGCCGCGCCGAATCGAAGGAAGTTGCTTCCAGTAGTGAGGAGATTTGCCACTGTAGATCAGGCTTGTGTTGAAAATGTTTACAGTAAAGCAGTTTCCTGCACCGAGTGTGAGGAACTTTTTTTCCTAGATTTTCTGAGGAATCAAACGCGGGTTCACTTCTAGCATGGCAACTATTTCTCGGGGATGAACTGCTGCGCGCGGCACGCGGGAGCGCGCAAGTTTGTAGCGGAGTTTCGCAAAACCATGAAGTTCGTTGCCGCCTTGAACCTGAGGAATCAGACGAGCGGCATGGCGTTCGAGCGCTGCATTTTCGGAGGTGAAGAGATTCCCGCCATCTGGACGGAATTGACTCCAGGCGATGGAGTGGACGAATCCTGCCGGGCCAAATTCGCGCTTCCGCAAAATATCTTCCACGAAAACGCGGATCGGACCAGGAAAATTGTTCAGCGCATCGTGGAGTGCCACCACAGAGTACGGACGGAGGTGCGGGTAGAATCCGTCGAAATCCTGTTTCGCGCCCCGGTACGAATGGTCTCCATCAATCCAAAGCAATCGAACCGGGCGGCTCCAGGTGGCACTCACCTCTGTCGAGAATGCATGGTGAATCTCGACCTGCTCGAAAACGCCAGCGTCCCGCAACGAACAAAGAAACTCCTCGTATGTGGAAGCTGCGGAATAATTGGGCGTCTTTACCGAAAGATTGTAGGTGTGGGGATCAATCGCCACAACCGGCCCAAGGCCGTAGTGAGCGGCAACTTTCGCAAGCATTACTGTCGAGCGCCCCTTGAAGCTACCGATTTCAACGATTGAACCATTCGCTGGAACGCACGCGGCGAACGTTCCTAGCAATCGAGCTTCTTCTTCACCCAAAAAGCCAGGAACCTGGCGCGTCACTTCCCACGCGGAATTCAGGACGCGCTCGAGATCCGTGGGAAGGGGAATCATCTTCGGAGGCTCCTGGAGGATTCAATCGGTAGACAGACTCGTCCACGTACTCAGCTTAGGACAACGGAAAGACTAATAACAGCAAATGTAACGAATTGGCGGAAACACTCAGTTCGCTGGTCCCATCGAAGCGGGAACGGGACGGCCCATCGCTTTGGCATATTCGGCTTCGTAGGTGGAATTGCCGGGAAATTCTTCGGTAAGTTCTTTTAGATTTTTCTGGGCAAGTACCTCTTGTTTTTCGCGCCGCGCGGAAAGCGCCAGCAGAATCTGTGCGAACGGTTTCAGATAATTGCCGTTGTCGGCTGTTTTTTGCACCTTGCTCATGCCCAGTTGTTTATCCCCATGAATCCCGCCAAACCACAGTACGAAGCGGGCGGAGGAAGACAGCGAACCGATGACGTAGTAGGCGATACCCGGCGCCACGTAAATGTCATAGACGTCCGGATGACTCGCGAGAAGAAGTTCCGCGTTTGCGTTTGCTTCTTTCAAGTGCTTCAGAGCGTCGTAGTGTTTCTTCATCAGCATGCTGTCGGCATCCGATTGCATGCCGGCGGACAATGTCAGCGAAAACAATCCTTCTGGATCGTGCGGCTGCTTCTTCAGCCGCTGGTTCGCCAGGGTCCGGGCTTTCGCAATGGCGTCTTCAAATCCCTTCATGCGCCCCGGATCGGGCGTGCCTGCAATTCCGCCAAGAAAACGCTTGTCATTCAGGAAGTAGTCGCTGGTCAGCACGCGCTGCAGGTAAAATTCCTCGAACAGGTAGCTTGCGCCAATGGAAACCTGGCCAAAAGGTTCCGTGGGATTCTGCGCGGCCCACTCCACAAGCACTTGTCGCGCTTCTGGGAATTTCTGCTCGTACAACAGCCTGTACCCTTTTTGCAGTTCAGGGACGGAGGTAAAGGCGGGCGAGTCGGGTTTTGGCGCAGGCTGCGGATGCGAGCTTGCCGCGAAGATCATGCCCATGAACGTGACGACCGACAGGAGCGTGCAGAAACGTCGCATGTATTTTGAACCTCAGAACAGCCCTGGCAGAAACCGCGGTTTTCCGGTCATGGCGGCGCGGTACCGCACGTCAGAGAAGAGTACACGTTCTTCCGTAGAAAGGCGCTGGGAAAGTACGACGATGTGGGCAAGCGAACCTGCGATCGCCGTTATCCAGGCGGTGTGAATCAGCGGCAGCACCAGCATCTCCACGAACACCGCAGCATAATTTGGGTGCCGTACGTACCGGAACGGGCCGGTCGTGATCACTCCCAACCCAGTGGAATTCATCACCTGCACGTTCCAGTGTTCCCCAAGCGTGCGAATCACCCACCAGCGCACGCCATTCGCGGCAAGAAAAATCACGAAGCAGACAGCAGCCAGCACGGGAATAAAAGGACGATGGAGCAAGACCACTTCTACGGCAGCGCCGATCAACACCCCGCTGTGCAGTAGCACCATCCAGCGAAAGCGCGGTTCGTCTACCTTGGCGGCACCGCGCGCCACCATCTCCCGCTGATGGCGTCGCGAAATCTGCAGCTCCACGACGCGCAGAAGCGCCACGAGCACCAACAGACCGAGATAAAGGATGACACTCAGTTCCATTGCAGCAATAAAAACTCTGCGCTAAAACCGGGGCCGAAGGCGGCGGCCAAGGCGTGTTCGCCCGTCTTCAGCGGGCGCTTTTCCAGCCATTCCTGAAGAATAAACAAAATCGTTGCGCTGGAGAGATTTCCGACGTTTCCCAGGATGTCCCACGATGGCTGCGTATCGCACTTGCACAGCCCGAGTTGTTCTTCCACGTTGCTCAGCAGGCGCGCGCCGCCGGGATGCAGGATCCAGCCCTTGATGTCTTTTAGCGTTTTGCCCTGCCGCTCGAGGAAACCGTCCACCAATCCGCGAATCTTGGCGCCAATCATTTCCGGAACATCTTTTGCCAGAAGGATGTGAAAGCCGGCATCACGCAGGTCGAAGCCCATCGCGCCCAGTGAATCCGGGAACGTGTACGTTTCTGTTACCAGTACGCGCGGACCAGGCTTCGGTTGGCCCGTTACGATTACTGCCGCTGCCCCATCGCCGAACAAAATCGACGAGATCAGGTTGGCCTGGGAAATGTCCTTGCGCTGAAACGTCAGTGAAGGCAGCTCCACTGCCAGGATCAGCACATTTTTCCCCGGATTCGATTTCAGAAAATCGGCCGCGCGCGAAATTGCCATGGCGCCTGCGGCGCAACCCAGCTCCGTGAAGGGCATCCGGCGAATGTTCGAACGGAATCCCATCAGGTGAATCAAATGTGCGTCGAGGGAAGGAATCATGAAACCTGTGCAGGAAACGGTGATAATCAGGTCGATGTCTTCGGGGCGCAATCCCGCCCGCGACAGACACTTTTCCGTAGCTTCGCGGCCCAACTTGATGGCGTGCTCGATATATTCATTATTCGTTTGCGACAGGGGACGCGGCTCGATGGTGTAATCGATCGGAAAGATAGCGTGACGCTGGTGAACAGCTGCGTTGTCCACGATGGACATCATCGCCTCCAACCGCCGTTCGGGGATATCAAACACCCGGCCCATGTAATACTTGACGTCGTTGCGCGTAATCAGATGCGGAGGTAGGGCAGTCGCCGTCGCGGCAATGGTGGCAACAGAACCATCACCATTTGAATGACTTAAATCCGGATTGTTCACGCGCACCGTCCTGGGTTAAGCGAGAGTCCAAATGCTCTCTACCTTGCGAGCATAGTAAATTGGGTTGCTCAGAGCAAACGTATGTGCCGTTTACTTTACAACAACTGGGGCTGCAGGGGAAATATGGGAGGTCACAGGAAGATGGGGATTGCCGCGAATCGGCTAGTTTTGGTTGTTCTCGCTGTGGCTGTTCTATCCCTTGGGCAAGCTGCCGTCGGCCAGGAAAACGCTCCCCCACTTCTGGTCATCATCTCGGTCGACGGAATGAAGCCCGAATACGTGACTGGCGCTGACGCTCACGGAGCGAAAGTACCCAGCTTGCGAAACTTCATGAAGGAAGGCGCATATGCCGTAGGAGTGATTGGTGTTATTCCTACTGTGACCTATCCCAGCCACACCACTCTGGTTACTGGGGTCTGGCCCGCAACCCACGGAATTTTGGCAAATACCACGTTTGACCCGCTCCAAAAGAACTACGAGGGCTGGTATTGGTACGCTGAGGACATTCAGGTTCCCACCTTATGGGACGCGGCGGCACAGGCCGGCCGAACCTCGGCCAGCCTGCAATGGCCGGTCACCGTGGGCGCGAAGATTACCTGGAACATTCCAGAGCTCTGGCGCGCGGGAACGTTCGATGATGCGAAGTTGCTGCAGGCCGTGGCAACGAAAGGATTGATGGAAGAAGCCGCCAGGGAGATTGGCCCTTATCGCGGCGGCATCGACGCCACCGGCGACGCCGACGAAATTCGCGGTAAATATGCCGTCTGGATCCTCGAGAAGAAACACCCAGCGCTGCTCGCCCTGCACTTGATCGCACTAGACCACGTCGAACATGAAATGGGCGCGTTCAGCCCGGAGTCGATCGCAACGATGGACCGGATTGATGCGATTATCGGAAAGGTCCGCGCAGCGGCCGAGAGCGTTGCTCCGGGTCGCGCGGTAGTCGCTGTGGTCTCCGACCACGGCTTTGCAAACTATGACCAGCAACTAAATCTCTTTCCGGCGTTTCACGATGCAAAATTGTTTACCGTAGAAAAGGGAAAAATCACCGATTGGAGAGCCATGCCCTGGGTGACCGGCGGCTCGGCGGCCATTGTGCTGAAGGATCCAAAGGATACGGCCACTCTCAGCGAGGTTCGCGGATTGTTGGGCAAGCTCGCGGCGAATCCCGCCAACGGAATTGACCGCGTGCTTGATGCAGACGAACTGCACAAGCGCGGAGGCTATCCGGATGCTTCCTTCTTTGTCGGTCTGAAACCCGGATGGCACACCGGGCATTCGCTTGACGGACCGGTCGTCTCCAAAGTGAAGCGGGGAGGAACGCACGGTGAGCTTCCGGACTTGCCGGAATTGTACGCATCCTTTTTTGTAGTCGGTCCAAAGATTCCAGCGGGGAAAAATCTCGGTGTCATCGATATGAGGAATATTGCACCAACGCTCGCTAGGGAAGTGGAACTACCCCTGCCGACTGCCGAAGGCAAGCCACTCCTTCCGTAACGCTCAACTCTCGATCTTCACCAGATCAGCTTTAAGCCGAATTGAAGTTGCCGCGCGGTTGTGGACGTGCTCGTGATTGCTCCTGCCGTCCCTGAAATTCCCGTCGGGTTCGTCACCGTCGGAGGAGTAAACACAATCAGGTTCGGCATTAAATTCCGGCGTCCCGGCAGCGGCGGTCGGCCAGAGACTCAGCAACGGCTGCACGCTGAGAGCAGCGGCCGCACGCGCCGCCAGGCCCGGAACGTAATTGCCAAACAGAAACATCTTTTCCTTGCGAATCGCACCGCCGGAAGAAGCGCCGAACTGGTTGCGCTGGAATGGCGGCGCGGAACCCACGTCGAAATAGTTGGCTGCGTCCAAAACACTGTTGCGCACAAACTCGTAGAGAGAACCATGCCAGACGTTGCTGCCTGACTGCGTCACGATGATCACCTGGCCACCCGGGCGCTTGCCGCAGATTTCGAGGCCTTTACCTCGTATTGCCCCACGGCCAGTGCCAGAATCAGATAGCGGCCCGCGGCGTCGGTGGTCGCAACCCGCAAGACCCCTGTCTCCATGTTCGTGGCCGTCACATTCGCAGAAGGTACGGCCGCGCCCGAAGCATCCGTTACCGTGCCGGAGATACTCGCCGAAGATTGCGCCCGCGTGGCCGGGCAAGCCCTTGCCAGCGCCAGTAGTGACAGCAAGATCATCGTGCTAGACGACCGTCGCGTGCCAGGCTGCAAAACACTTTGGTGAGCAAAAAACACAAGCTCTCGAACGCACCTATTCGTTGCACTCATAAGACCTCTCGAAGATCGGCCGGGAAATCGCGCAGGCCTCAGAAGACTTGCACGCTTCGGGAGTCGCAAATCCCCGGATCCACTATTCCATATGGTTCGAAACGCTAAGTAAAAGCGACTTAATTCGATTATTGCTCCGGTAATTTCAGCCGGATTTCGCTTCCAGAAATCGTTGCCGGGGCGAGTCGGATCTGACCGTGGGAGCAACTCCCAGCGTGCGGCTGCCTTACTTTTAGGAATTATTTGCCACCAGCGTATTAGAATGAGCATGCATCCATCGCACGGGAAACACCCTCCCGCGCCATCACATCCGATCGGGGGACGTTTACATCATGGTCGATCCACTTCTCATCGCGCAGGGCAGCACTGCGCTCTATCTTTTGCCAAAGATGGCGAATCGCCATGGCCTGGTCGCCGGCGCCACGGGCACGGGGAAAACCGTTACGTTGCAAGTGATGGCGGAAGCCTTCAGCCGCATTGGCGTGCCCGTTTTCGCGGCCGACGTGAAGGGCGACCTTTCCGGCATCAGCCAGGCCGGAACGCCCAACCCGAAAATCGAAGAGCGCGCGAAGAAACTAAAGCTCACCGATTTTTCCTATGCCGCTAGTCCGGTGACTTTCTGGGATGTGTTCGGCGAGCAAGGTCATCCTGTGCGCGCGACGATTTCTGAAATGGGGCCGCTGCTGCTGGCCCGTCTTTTGAATTTGAACGACGTACAGGAAAGCGTGCTCGCGCTAGTCTTCAAAATCGCTGATGACAATGGCTTGCTCCTGCTCGACGTCAAAGACCTTCAGTCCATGCTGCAAAACGTGGGCGACAATGCCAAGCAGTTCCAGACGCAGTACGGAAATATCTCCTCGGCCAGCATTGGTTCGATTCAGCGCAGCCTGTTGGCTTTGCAACAGCAAGGCGGCGACCAGTTTTTCGGAGAACCGGCGCTAAACCTTGATGATCTGATGCAGACCGATTCAAACGGCCACGGCATCGTGAATATTCTGGCTGCCGATAAACTGATGCAATCGCCAAAGGTGTACGCCACATTTTTGTTGTGGTTGCTGACCGCGCTGTTCGAAAAATTGCCGGAAGTGGGCGACCCAGAAAAGCCAAAACTGATTTTCTTTTTCGATGAAGCGCATCTACTCTTCGCCGATCTACCCAAGGTGATCGAGGACAAAGTTGTACAGGTCGTCCGTCTGATTCGCTCCAAGGGGGTGGGCGTTTATTTCGTCACGCAAAATCCGCTCGACGTGCCAGAGACCGTCCTGGGGCAGTTGGGCAATCGCGTCCAGCACGCCTTGCGCGCGTTCACCCCGAAAGATCAGAAAGCTGTACGCGCCGCTGCGGATACGTTCCGGACAAATCCGAAACTTGATGTCGCGCAAGCCATCACGCAGCTCGCCGTCGGCGAAGCTCTTGTCTCGTTTCTGGATGAATCAGGTACTCCCGAGATCGTCGAGCGCGCGCTGGTGTGCCCGCCTCATAGCCTGATCGGCCCAATCACGCCGGCTCAGCGCAGCCAGTTGATCAAAAGTTCTGTTGTCGCCGGTGTGTACGAGAATGCCGTCGACCGCGAGTCTGCGTTCGAAATGCTGAAAGCGCGCGCAGGACAACCCCTTCCTTCGTCACCGGGCACGGGCGCAACTCCTGCGGGCCACGAATCACCGCCATGGTATGCGAACATTCCCGGCATCTCCGGTGGTGGGCGACGCGGCGACAATCTCGTCGAAGCCATGGCCAAGAGCGCCGCGCGCACGATTGGAAGTTCTGTCGGCCGCCAGATTGTTCGTGGAGTACTGGGCTCACTGCTCGGCGGGAGCAAGCGCTAGCCGCATCGCGCGCACGGAAAATCAGGGCAGCGGCTTGTGCCGCGCAGCGCGCAGCACCGGGTGGAACTGCACAAATACGTGGTCGTCATCGGCATGCTTGTCGTGGCAGGCAAAACACATCGGCGCAGGAAGCGCGGTCGCCGAATCCGCCAAATTGCCTTCTTCCCCAAACGAAAAATATGCCCAGCCTTCCTTGAAGCGTGAAGAATCCTTCACAGAAGCGACCATCGCCGTCAGCTCACCTTCGAAATAGCCGCTCTTGTTGATGGAAACCTTTTGCGCGGGCTGATACACCACCAGCAGGAACATGGTTTTCTCTGGGAACTTTCCGGAGGACTTATAAGCATCAAATGCCTCCGGCTGCATATAAATATTGTGAAACTCGCCCGGGCCTTTGTGTTCGCCCGGATCGTAACTCATTCCGATATTCGAACCGATAAACAGCCAATGGTCGAAGTTTTTCGGTCGCTGCAGCGTGTCGGAAGCGTCAAACTGCGGCAACGTCATCGAAGGCGTGTCCGGAGCCGATGGGGATGCCGGCTCAAAGAGGAAGGTGGCCATGAGAGCGGCAATCGGTAGCAGCAGAAACGCGCGCATCGACACACCTCGCGAATTTGGATCAGGCGTAGAAACGAAGAGCGTAGCAAGAAGCGCCGCCGGAGTGTGATAAATTCTCTGGCCACGAACCTGGAAGAGGTACAGACCATGAACCGTTCGGCACACCTGAGTTCACTGCTCGCCGTCACCCTTCTCGCCACAGTTTCGGCGTTTCCGCAGACACCCGCCAGCTATCCTGCCAACGAGGGAGACTATGTCGCGCATGACTTCAGGTTTAAGTCTGGCGAGCAGCTTCCCGAGCTGCGCTTGCACTACAGAACTTTGGGCAAGCTCGCACGCGATGCGCAAGGCCACCCCACAAACGCGGTCCTGTTGCTACACGGCACAGGAGGCTCGGGCCAGCAATTCCTGCGTCCTCAATTTGCCGGCGAACTCTTTGGTCCCGGCCAACTTCTGGACATCAATCGCTACTTTATTATCTTGCCCGATGGTATGGGCCACGGAAAATCTTCGAAGCCCAGCGATGGCATGCACGCCCATTTCCCGCAATACGATTACGACGATATGGTCGCCGGCCAGCATCTTCTCGTCACGGCGGGCTTGGGAGTGCAGCATTTGCGCTTAATCATGGGCACGTCGATGGGATGCATGCATTCGTTTGTCTGGGCGGAATCCTATCCGAATTTTATGGATGCGCTCATGCCCATGGCGTGCCTGCCGGTGCAAATCGCGGGACGCAACCGCGTCTGGCGAAAGATGACGATGGATGCGATTCGCGACGATCCTGCCTGGAATGGGGGTGACTACAAGGAAGAGCCGAATCAGGGACTCCGCACCGCGGAAGATCTGCTCGTTATCGCCGGTAGCGCGCCGCTGTTAATGCAGAAGACGTTACCCATGCGCGATGCCGCCGACAAATATGTGGAAGAATCAGAGAAGAACGCTACAACTCTCGACGCGAACGACCTGCTCTATCAGGTGAACGCCTCGCGCAACTACGATCCCTCACCGCAACTGGAAACGATCACCGCGCCAATCATGTGGGTCAATTCCGCCGACGATTTCATCAACCCTCCCGAGCTGGGCATCGCCGAGAAGGAATCCAAGCGCCTGAAGAACGGAACGTTTGTATTGATCCCGATCAGCGAACAGACTCACGGTCATGGTACGCACACCTGGGCCATCGTGTGGCAATCCTACCTGAAGCAATTATTAGAGAAATCGGCGCGATGAAGCCAACGGAGTCTGCACTATCCCGCGGCTTCCTGGCTGGCGCGAATCTCTTGCCAGCGGCGCGGACGCTTATTCGCCTGCAAAACTTTTTTGCGAAGTCGAATGGACTTTGGCGTGATCTCCACAAGTTCATCGTCTGCAATGAACTCGATGGCCTGTTCCAGGCTCAACACGCGGTGCGGTATCAAACGAATTGCTTCGTCCGCAGACGACGAGCGCATGTTGGTCAGCTTTTTTTCCTTGGTGACGTTCACTTCCATGTCCTGCTCGCGCGAATTCTCACCGATCACCATGCCCTCATATACTTCGATGGTCGGGCCGATGAACAGTTCGCCACGCTCCTGGATACCCCAGAGCGCGTACGCCGTGGAAACGCCCGGTCGATCGGCCACCAGCGCGCCGGTCGGTCGCAAAGCCATTTCCCCGCCATATTCCGTCCAGCCTTCGAAGATCGAGTGAATCAGCGCCGTGCCGCGCGTGTCAGTCAGCAACTGGCTGCGCAGCCCGATCAGTCCACGCGAGGGAATTTTGAAATCCAGGCGCACGCGCCCCGAGCCGTGATTGCTCATCTTCGTCATTTCGCCGCGGCGGCTTCCGATCGTTTCCATGATGATGCCGATAAAGTTTTCCGGAATGTCGATCACCAGGCGTTCCACCGGCTCCAGTTTTTTGCCGCTTTCGATGCGCACCACGATTTCCGGCTTGCCTACCATCAACTCAAAGCCTTCACGCCGCATGGTTTCAATCAGGATGGCCAACTGCAATTCGCCGCGGCCCAGCACGCGGAACGACTCCGGCGTGTCCGTATCTTCCACGCGAATGGAAACGTTCGTGAGTAACTCTTTCGCCAGGCGGTCCCGAAGGTCACGCGACGTCAGGTAATTGCCTTCGCGGCCGCACAGCGGGCTGGAATTTACGCTGAAAATCATCGCCAACGTCGGTTCGTCAATGGTCAGCGGCTCCAGCGGCTCAGGATTCGCGACGTTGGTAATGCTCTCCCCGATCTGAATGCCTTCCACTCCGGCGATTGCTACGATGTCTCCGGCGATCACTTCCTCCGCTTCGTCGCGATCCAGTCCGCGGAACGTAAACAGCTTGGTGATTTTTGTTGGTTGTAGTTTGCCGTCGAGCTTGCTGATGCCGACTTCTTCTCCGCGGCGCAGCGTGCCGTTGAACATGCGGGCGATGGCGATGCGTCCCAGAAATTCGCTGTAGTCGAGATTGGTGACTTGAAGTTGCAGTACGCCCGTCGGATCACCCGTGGGAGGTGGGATCTTGTTCACGATGGCTTCGAACAGCGGGAGCAGGTCGCGCGAATCGTCGCCGATTTTGCGATGAGCCACACCTGCGCGCGCGTTCGTGTAGACGACCGGAAAATCCAGTTGATCTTCCGTGGCATCCAGATCGATAAACAGGTCGTAGATTTCGTTCAGCACTTCCTCGGGCCGCGCATCGGCGCGGTCGATCTTGTTCAGCACAATGACCGGAGGAAGTTTTGCTGCCAGCGCTTTCTGCAATACGTAGCGGGTCTGCGGCAGCGGGCCTTCGCTGGCGTCCACCAGCAGCACTACGCCGTCCACCATGCGCAGAGCGCGTTCCACTTCGCCGCCAAAGTCGCTGTGCCCCGGCGTGTCCACGATATTGATCTTCGTGTCATGGAAAAACAGCGCCGTGTTTTTGGCAAGAATCGTGATGCCGCGCTCGCGCTCCAGGTCGTTGGAGTCCATCACGCGCTCCACCACCGCCTCGTTGGCCCGAAAGATCCCGCTCTGCCGCAGCATGGTGTCCACCAGCGTCGTTTTTCCGTGGTCGACGTGAGCGATAATGGCGATATTACGTATATCCGTGGTCATGTTTTTCAATGCGTCTTCAGACAAAAATGGCTGCTGAAACAGCCAGCAGCCCGGAAGAATCCCCTTCTTCTATAGAGTGCAGGTACAGTTTACGAAGGTCTAGTTTATCAGACAGAGCGCATGATTCGCTATACAAAGCCCAGAGACCCAAAGACACTGTGAGCTATTTCCGATTATGCGACCGACCAGGCACGTGGGCTATTCCAGAGTTTACTTCGGCCGCCAGAGCAGTTCACGGGATTGCAAAACCTGTACCTGGGTCATGGCTAAATCGCGTCTAACAAGTAGTGCCTCACCGACTCTAAGTACGCGAGCTGCAGTGAAGGATGCCCGGTCCAATTCTGGTCGGGAAGGGAAACATCTCGCGTCTCGACCTTCTTCTTCTGTTGTTCTTGCTGTGCACGCCTCAAATTTTAGCGTCGCGAATAGGAAACGAGCCCCCTTCTCCCATTACAGGCCTCTCAAAGGTGAACCGGAATGGGGTGTGGTATCCTCGCAGCGCATCGCTGGCGGCAGCCATCGGGAGGGATTTGCATGATTGCAGGTCTTGGAATACTGAAAAGAATAGCGACTGCGTTGGTGGCAATTTCGATTCTTTTAAGTGCCGCAGACGCTCAGGAACAAAAGAAAGAGCGCCCCGACCTTTCCAAGCTCTTCGAAAAGAAAGAAGTAATGATCCCGATGCGCGATGGCGTAAAACTGCACACGGAAGTCTACACGCCCAGAGACGCCAACAAGCCACTCCCGTTTCTCATCGAGCGCTCTCCCTATGGCATCTCCGCCGAAGATAAGGGTTATAGCGGCATCGTGTACGGCTATTCGGATATGTGGGCCGACCGCTACATCATCGTGCTGCAGGATATTCGCGGCCGCTACGGCTCCGAAGGGCAATTTGCCATGAACCGCCCGGTGCACGATCCCAAAGATCCCAAGGGCATCGATGAAAGCACAGATACCTACGACACCATCGACTGGCTCGTCAAAAACGTTCCCAACAGCAATGGACGCGCGGGCATCGTCGGAATCTCCTACGGCGGATTTCTTGCCGCCATGGCCATGATCAATCCGCATCCCGCGCTGAAGGCTGTTTCCGAGCAGGCCTGCATGGGCGATGCCTGGATGGGCGACGATTTCTTTCATCATGGCGCATTTCGGCTGAGCTACGGCTTTGAATATTCCGCGCTGATGGAAACTACGGCTGAAAATTATAGCTTCAAATTCGATCGCTTCGATCTATACGACTGGTATCTAAACCTGGGCGTGCTTTCCAACGTGAACAAGGAATATTTCCACGGGAAAATACCCACCTGGAACAATTTCGCTGCGCATCCCAGCTACGACGACTTCTGGAAGGCCCATGCTATCGAATCCGTGCTGAAAACCACCACAGTCCCTAATTTGAACGTAGCCGGATGGTGGGATCAGGAAGATTTCTACGGACCCATGCGCACCTACGCGAACCTGGAAATATCCGATGTGAAGCACCTGAATTATCTCGTCGTCGGTCCGTGGAATCACGGCGGCTGGGCGCACGGCCCGGGCAATTCGTTGGGGGAAATTCCCTTTGGTTCCGACACGGGCATGTACTTCCGGCAAAAAGTCGAAGCCCCGTGGTTTGCCTACTGGCTGCACGACAAGGGTTCCGTGCCGATGAAAGAGGCGTTGCTTTTCCAGACCGGCAGCGACACCTGGACGACTTTCGATTCCTGGCCTCCGCGGGAAGCCCAGACGAAAAATCTCTATTTCGGCCCGAATGGGAAGCTTTCGTTTGACGCGCCAAAAGGCGATGCACCCGACGCGTCGGATTCTTACGTAAGCGATCCCGCTCATCCCGTGCCCTATCGACATCGCCCCATCGACATGACCTATCCGCAAGACCATCCGGGCAGTTGGTACACTTGGCTGGTGCAGGATCAACGATTTGTCGACAACCGACCCGACGTCTTGACCTGGCAGACCGATGAATTGCAGGACGACGTCACCGTCTCCGGTCAGGTCACTGCAAGACTGTACGCCTCAACTTCCGGCACGGACAGCGACTGGGTTGTGAAATTGATCGATGTCTATCCGCAGAGAGTGGAGAAAGACTGGAAACTCTCGGGCTATGAATTAATGGTGGCGGACGAGATCTTTCGCGGCCGCTACTGGAAATCGTTTGAAAAACCGGAACCGCTCGTCGCCAACCAGGTCACGCCCTTCTCGATCGATCTCCACACGGCCGACCACGTCTTCAAGAAGGGTCACCGCATCATGGTGCAGGTGCAGAGCACCTGGTTCCCTCTTTACGACCGCAACCCGCAAAAATTCGTGCCGAACATCTTTGACGCCACTGCGTCCGATTATCAAGCAGCTACGCAGAAGATCTTCCGTTCCGCCAAATTTCCGTCCAGCGTCGAAGTCCAAATCGTCCCCAATGGAGCCGGCCAGTAATCTCGACTCCGCTAGTCGCCAATGTGCGGCTTCTCGCCCGCGCGGAACATCGTCCACGACCAGGCGGGCATGTCACGCAAATAGGGCTCCTGCCAAGCATATTCCGGATGCGCCGCCAGGTACGGCTTGGCCAGAAAGTTCTCCCCGCACGGGTGGCCCATTCGTGCCACCAGCCGCATCTCTTTCGCCATGTTCGAGTCCGACGCCTTCCCCTGCACTGCTCCGCCCGCGTAGTACGGTGTGTAACCCCACTGCGGAACGCCGCGCGATGACACATCGACGTGCCCGCAGAGCGTGCGCTCGTTCGCCTCGTCTTTCTTTTGATAGGAATCGAAGTGATCGCCGAGCATCTGTTTCGCTAGCTCGACGTCGATCTTTCCTTTGTTCTCGTTCAGCAATTCTTCCCAGCGCACACGCCGCGCATTCGGTGAGCTCTCCATATTGTTGGGCTGAAACTCCGGCGCGTCCTCCTTCAAGACTTTTGGGTCGCGCGCCCAATTGGATCCGGGGAATACGCCGTCTTTCGTTCGCCAAAGTTTGTAGGCTTTCAATCCCAATTCGAATTGCGCGATTTCGCCGGTCTTGCGATCCCCCAGCAGCCAGTCGTTTGCATACCCGCCATTATTTCCATCCAACATGATTTTCGCGAAGTCGTCGATGTTACCTGCGTACTGCAGCGCTTTTCGGGCGCGCATGAACTCAGGTTTGCCATTCGGATCCCACCCTTCGAATTGCGTGATGGTGGTTTCCGTCACCATCAGGCCATCGCTATTGATGCCGAAATCGTCATTGCTGACGATTACGCCTGGGAACCCATCCATTAGAATCCGGTAACCCTTCGCGGGTTGAATATCGAAAATCATGCGCCACCGCTCGCCATTCTTGTAGTTGGTCCAATTATTGTGCGCAATCACAATTTGGCCATCCTTCGTCCAGCTTCCCGTGGCCACAAAAGCGCTGCAGTTGCCGGGGCTTTTTAGCTTGGGAGGATCGGCGGCCTTTTCCTTTTTCTCCAGCCACGGTATGTAATAGTCGGGAATTTCCTCGAAGGAGTTCATCGCCACGATATCGTAAACATCTAGTTCGGAGTTCGTGCGCGCGTTCAGTCCTTCGGTGATGCCTTCCAACTCCCGTTGATATTCCTCATCAATCTTTGGCCACAGCATTTCGCGCGCCAGCTGCCGGAAAAACGCCCAGTCGCGTCCCGTGGAGTGGGTCATTCCTGCGCTGACGGCCGGAAAAGCATCTTCGATTTCTGGTGCCAGCAGAAATCCATGCTGAAAACCGATCGTTGAGGGGTCGCCTTCCAAATGAACATACACCCAGCCCCCGCGTTCAAACCTGTACGATCCCTTCAGCCGGGGATCGTTGGCATACGCTTGCTCGCGCGAAGAAGCAATTGTGGCAGCCAGTTCCTTCTTCGCCCCTTCCGCGCCGCCACTCGAACGTCCCACGAGCCACAGAAACGCTCCACCCGCCACCATGATCGCCACTGCAATCAATCGCCGAGTCCCATCAGTCATTGCAGAATTCTCCTTTAGACGGCACCCGAAGTGTGTTTGAACATCATACCTTTGGTTCGCCCTGCGTTTAGCGTGAACGACACGGGTTGTCCTGCCGCGTCGAGCTGAAATCCGATTTCGACGCCGGTGCCCGGCATTTGAAACTCGTTCTTTCCCACCGGAACAAAGGCCTTGCCCTGAAATTCCGTGGATCGCGGGATGCCGCCCGTCAACAGGATATTGTCCAGCACCAACTTGTCGTTCACTATGATCAGCCGGTAGGCCACGCCGAGCTCATCGCTCCAATATTCCCCCGCCAATCTTCTTAGTTCACTCGCCGGTACCGGGATCTCCGGTTTTGCCTTCGGCAATTCTCCGTCGTCCTCTTCTTTCTTCGATTCCTTCGGCTGCATCAACGAACTCAGATAAACGTCCGCCACTTCTTTCGCGCGTCTCTCGGGGCTGACGTCGGAACGGTTGCACAAGCAAACGACCGAAAAATGCTGGTCCGGAAAGCGCAGCAATTGCGCACGATAGCCGCCCCACGAGCCGCCGTGATCGACCGTATTCAACCCTCGATATTTGCTTACCTGCAATCCCTTCGCGTAATCCAAAGTCTTTCCATTATTTAGTTTTCCCTGTTCCTGCAACTCGGCGAGAAGTGGCTTGCCTCCTACTTGCGCGGTATAGAAGTTCTCATCCCATTTCAACAGGTCGCCCACAGTTGTGTGCACTGCGCCATCACCGGTCTGCTCAAAATAAGAAACGTCAAACTTATAGCCGGCCCCCTTCTCAAGCGGGTCATAAGCCAGCGCGCGATTAGGAACCAGCAGCGTATGCGAGTCGCGGTACAGGGTGTGATTCATGCTTAGCGGTTGAAAAATATTTCCCGCGGCGAAATCCGTCAGCGACTTTCCACTGGTGCGTTTCACGATCACCGACAGTAGAAAATACCCCGTATTGCTGTAGAGCCATTCGGATCCGGGATCGAAATTAAGCGCTTTCTGGCGGGTAACCAGCGCCAAGGCTTCTTCGTCGGTCGTGACGCTGTCTGTGTTTATGCCCGCCAGTTCAAAGAGCACCAGGTAATCCCTCAGCCCGCTCGTGTGATTCAACAGATTGAGGATCGTGATTTTATTGCCATAATCGGGAAGCTCTGGAATATATTTCCGAACGTCGTCGGTCACCGAGAGTTTGCCCTGTTTTTCCAGCAGCAGTATGCTTGCGGCGGAAAACTGCTTCGACGTTGACCCGATGTCGAACACCGAATCCGGCTTGAGAGGAACATTCTGCTCGATGTTTGCCAGGCCGTAACCCTTCTCATACAACAATTTTCCATCGCGCGCTACCGCCACGGCGCATCCCGGCGAGCCAGGCTGGGCGACATCCGCGAACACTTCATCTACGGCCGTCGCGGCGTGGTCATGATTCGTTTGCGCGTAAAGAATCTGCGAAATCCCGCCGAAAAGCACCGCGAGCAAGCTAACGCGAATAAACAGTCGCATGGGTGTCGAACATCTCCGTGAAAGTCTGCTCGATACTATCCAGTTTCGCGGTCCCTCACAACCCGGTGTCCGTACCTGCGCTGGCCGATCGTACATGCGAAACCATGTCCTTCTCTGATACATTCTCAGAATGTTGACCGCGATCACTCGTTCCGTCAGTTCCGCTCTGGCCCAGTGTGAGCTCAGTTTCATTCCCCGCAAGCCGATCGACATCACCAAAGCCCGCGCTCAGCATCATGCGTACGAACAGCTCCTCGCGAAACTCGGCGCCGGCGTAATCTCTCTTCCCGAAGAACCGGAATTGCCTGATTCCATGTTCGTAGAGGACCCCGCCTTCGTGGTCGACGAAGTCGCGGTCATCTGTTCTCTCGGCACGGAAACGCGGCGAAAGGAAGCTCCCTCTCTCGCCGCGGCGCTCGAGAAATTTCGTAAACTCGCTTACATTAAATTACCAGGCACCTTGGAAGGTGGCGACATCTTGCGCGTCGGTAAAAGAGTTTTCGTCGGCATTACCGCGCGCTCAAATCCGGAAGGCATCCGCCAGCTCGCCGTGATTCTGGGAGCATTGGGCTACGAGGTCACAGCGGTTTCCGTTGCCGGTTGCCTGCACCTGAAATCCGCGGTCACCTTTCTAGGCCGGAACACGCTGCTCGCCAATCGCGCCTGGTTCGATGCGAAGCGCATCAACGGATTTGATTGGGTGGATGTCGATCCCTCCGAGGTGCACTCCGCCAACGCCCTTACCATCGGCGAGACCGTGGTCTTTCCTGTCTCATTTCCCAAAACCAAGGCCATCCTCGAAGCGAGCGGCTTTCAAATCGAGCCGCTCGACATTTCCGAATTGCAGAAGGCGGAATCGGGACTCACTTGCTCCAGCCTTCTCTTCGAAGCCCCCTGAGTAGGGTGGGCTTATCATGATTAGACCCATACTCACGCCCAGAACAGACTTTTCCATTGGAAATAGCAACGCCTGTGGTATCCTTTCTGGCATGTTGTCCCTTGCCACGAAGCGAATGAAGACCACGTCGACGCCGTCGTCTATCGCGACTACGACGCAGTCCACTACTAACATGACTACCAGCGCTTCGGGCACCGGGAGAAACGGCTAGCAAGCTAGAAAAAGTTTCGAACCCACCGCCGGAAGCGAACCTGGCGGTGGGTTTCTTAGTTTCAGCCCCCCTCCGGGAAGGCTCCAGCGGAAGAACAAGGAGCACTGGTCATGAGCCCGGAGCATCAGGAAGTATCCGCCGCGGAGGGAGACTTATCTCCATGCGAACTGCGAGGCCAACTCGCGCGGGATCTTTCTCCCGTGCGCGCCGGAGCGGTCACCCAGGAAATCACCGCCTTTAAGTTTGGAGGCACCTCGCTGTTGGGGGCCGAGCGCATGCGGCACGCCGTAGAGCTGGTGCGCGAAGCGGCCCGCCATTCCGCGGTGACGGTTGTTGTGTCCGCCATGAAGGGAACCACCGACCAGCTTCTTGGCATCGCAAGCTTGCTGCAGCAGAGCGAGCGCCAGGTTGCCCGCAACGAAGCGCAAACCGTGATCAACTTGCACCTGGCCACGCTCCGTGATCTGCACTTGCCCGAACGTGAGTGCGACCGCGTCCGCGACGAGATCAAATCGTTGGGGCGCGACCTGCTTCATGAGGTCAGAGAACACGGGCGTGTGATCGTCGACGCCGCGCTCCACGATCGCCTCGCGTCATTCGGCGAGCGGCTCAGCGCCTGCCTGTTCGCTGCTGCCCTCGGCAATGCGGGGATTTCTGTGGTGCCTGTGGCGTCCTCGGATTTCGTCCCGACGTGCGACAATTTCCGCCATGCCAGTCCGCAATTGGAGCGCACCTGGCGTCGTGGTCGCGATACTCTTCTTCCTCTGCTTGAATCGGGTATTGTCCCGGTAGTGACCGGCTTCATCGGAGCCACGCAGGATGGGCGTATCACGACACGGGGTCGCAACAGCTCCGATTTTTCAGCCGCGATCATCGCGCATGTTGTTGGCGCGGAAGAGTTGGTCATCTGGACCGACGTGGACGGCATTTTCACCGCAAACCCAGCGGAATCTGCCGAGGCACGCCTGCTACTCGAGATGAGTTGCGAAGAGGCTCACGCGCTGGCTGTGGCGGGCGCGAAAGTCCTGCATCCCAGCGTTCTGCCGCTGGCTTCGCAGTCGGCGATGACCGTATGGGTTCGCAACACATTCAGGCCTCACCTCCGCGGCACGCGGATCGGGCCGGCACACTCGGGAGGTGTGGTATGAGCGGCATAGAGAAACGTGAAAAATGGCGCGCCGGTGTTTTGGGCGCAACCGGCATGGTTGGCCAGCGCATCGTCAAACTTCTTGAGGACCATCCGTGGTTTGAACTTACCAACGTCGCGGCGTCGGAGCGTTCGTCGGGCAAGAAATATTCCGAAGCGGCGCGCTGGCACCTCGAGGCTCCGGTCCCGGAAATCGCGCGCAACCTCGTCGTGAAGGATCTGCAATCTCCTTTCGATTGCGATTTTGTTTTTTCCGCTCTTGATTCTTCCGTTGCTGGTCCCGCGGAAGAAGCCTTCGCTAAGGCGGGATTTCCGGTCGTGAGCAATTCGAAAAATCACCGCATGGATCCCGATGTGCCTCTGCTCATTCCGGAAGTAAACGCTTCACACATCCACTCTATTCCCATTCAGCAGAAAAATCGCGGCTACGATTCCGGCTTCATCGTCACCAATCCGAATTGTTCCACCGCAGGCCTGGTAGTCGTGCTCAAGCCGCTCGCCGACGCGTTCGGCATTGAAAAACTGTTCGTCGTCACCCTGCAGGCCGTTTCCGGCGCGGGTTATCCCGGCGTGCCTGCTATGGACATCGTCGGCAACGTCGTTCCATTCATCAGCGGTGAAGAAGAAAAAATGGAAGAAGAGCCGCAGAAGCTGCTCGGCAAATGGGATGGCTCACGTTTCATCGGAGCGGGCCTGGGTATCAGCGCACACTGCAACCGCGTCCCGGTGGTCGACGGGCACCTCGAATGTGTTTCCTTGCGCTTGAAAAAAACGGCCACGCTCGATGAAGTTCGTGAAGCGCTCCGCCATTTCCAGGTCTCCGAGGAACTTGCCTCGCTACCAACCTCCGTGAAGCATCCCGTGGTCGTGCTCGATGAACCGGATCGTCCTCAACCACGCAAGGATTCTGGCACGGGACACGGCATGGCCGCCGTCGTCGGACGCATCCGCGAATGCCCGCTGCTCGATGTGAAGCTCGCGCTGCTTTCTCACAATCTGGTGCGTGGCGCCGCCGGCGCAGCCCTGCTTAATGCCGAACTCCTCGCGGCACACGGCTTCCTGAAATCCCGAGCCGCTGCTGGCAATCGCGCCGTCGAACCCGTCCCTCGGTAAAGAGCTCGTTCACTGGAAGACGAGCTTCGGCGGTGGTCATACTTATCGCTAGACGGGAAATGTCCAACTCGTTGCAGAGACTAACCGACTCATAGGAGTCGTTCCCGTCGAGACTTGGTCATCTGATTGATCGGGCGATTCATGCGACGGACTATAATTGGGCGCGTACAAAATCCAAATGTGCTGGCTTCTGGAAACGGGTGCCGCCATCAGGAATTCGAACGGCTTGCTGCCAATCTCAAACGCGATGCGGCTCTGTCTGACCTCACCCTCAACTGCACCCGCTACAGGAGTCGGCAAGAGAAGGAAGCGGCCCAGTCCCGGTGCATAGACGAAAATGGCCTTTTTTCCTTCCGTGCGTCCGCTGAATCCTTCCATATCAACCAACCGCTGATTTCCTTTCAGTAGCACTGGCGAAACCACGCGAATCTCCCCTTCGTTTGGGCCCATTGGCTCTTCCTCATTCCCAGAGGTAACGATCAACGGCATGTGGTCTAGCGTCCCACTTGTCACTTCCAGCTTTCCCATACCGGGCACGTCAATTCCCAGAGTCTCTTCCGGTTCAAACCAGCAGGTCTTCTCCGGCACATGGTTCAGAACCGATGACGAGAATACATACGTCTTCCCTCCCCCGACGAGGGATGTGGAAATAAACTCAACCCGCACTCCCAGCTGGAAACGGTTTCCATCGTCGTCAAGGACGCGGAAACCACTATTCAGTTGACCAAAGCTCACTGCTCCGTTTGTTCCGCCGACGTTGATCAAATGCATGAAATAGCAACCCCCGGAGTTCCCGGATTCGGTCGGAATTTCGCACCGCGTCGTCTCGCCATTTTCCGATTTGATCGCCAGTATAAGCACTTTGCCTTGCATCCTCTGTCTCGCTTTTACGACCGCGAGTCCGGAGCCGAGCAGAGTAATCGCCACCAGCAACGCAACGCCAATTTCGGTAGATGCATGGATTCCCATCCTTTTTGCCACCAATGCGTTGAAACTTGTTTCAGTTCATTCCAGCGAACTTTTCCCTCAACCTCGAGTGTCCCAGGCTGGCCACGCGGCGCAACTCCATACCCATTTCCAAGTACCCATGCAACCGGCCACCGCACGTTTCGCACGTTCCAATGTGTTCCGCCGCCTCGCGGGGAATCTGTTGGCCGTTGCACAGTGCTGAGAAAAACTCCGCGGCATCTTCGCACTTCATATTCCCTGCTTCTTGGCCTGCGGCGCACTATGCCAAACCATTCGCAGTGCCTCTCTCGCGAAAAACAACCGCGACCTCACCGTCCCCACAGGAATTTCCAGAATGTGCGCAAGCTCCGCATAGCTCAGCCCTTCCACCTCGCGCAGCCAAAGCAGCGAACGTTGGTCCTCGCTCGGGTGGGAGAGCGCATCGACGACCATCGACGACGTCTCCATCGTCGCAACCTGTGACGATTCAGTCGCGCGGTCCGCCGCCGGCCTAAATCGCCGCCACCATTCCGCCGCGCGCTTTCTTCCAATCCCAAAAACATAGTTCCGCAAAGAGCCGTTTTCCGGATGAAACCCGTTCGCCTTTCGCCACAACTGCAGAAGGGTATCCTGCATCACATCCTCCGCCGACTGCGTATTCCCGAGTATCTGCTTCAGAAAATTGCGCAGACGTGGCCTGCTCTCCCGGTAAAAGCCGTCAAATGCCGCGGAATCTCCCCGGCAGATGCGCTCTCAGAGCTGTCGATCATCGTCCAATTGGCCTCTCCATCTTGTTATTCGGGTTTTCGGGCTGAAACGTTCATCGGTCCAGAAAGAAAGTGCGGTAATCGATGTACTGTGGATTTGTTACCGCACCAAGAAATAGCGAACCAGGTGGAAAAAGATCGGCGCGGCAAAGCAAAGCGAATCAACGTGGTCCAGGATACCGCCCTGCCCTTCCACCACCACGCCGAAATCCTTGATTCCGATGTCACGTTTGATCGCACTCATTACCAGACTGCCTGCAAATCCCAGCAGACAAATCACGAGCGACATTCCGGCGGACTGCAGTGGCGTGAACGGAGTCGCCCACCAGAGCGCAGTGCCGATCGCCGTCGCGCTCAAAACTCCGCCCACAAATCCTTCCCAGGTTTTGTTCGGGCTGACGCGCCACGCGATCTTGTGCCTGCCAATCAATTTGTCCCAGGCGTATTGCAGGATGTCGTTCATCTGGTCGACGATCCCCAGATATAACAGCAATCGCGCATCGTGCCCTTCAAATCCCGGAATGTTTAGCAGCAACAGCGCTGGCGCGTGGCTCAGGCAATACACGCACACCATCAGACCAAACTGGATCTTTGCGGTGCGCTCCAGAAAATTCGAAGTATCTCCCGCGATGGCGATACTTGTGGGAACGAAAATGAATGCCAACACCGGAATCATGATGGCGAAGAGGCCGTACCTCTGTGCGCCCACCAGGAAATACTGCAGCGGCATGATCACGAAAAAACTCCAGAACAGTGTACGGTGATCGCCACGCCGCGTGGGTACCAGCGTCATGTACTCACGCATGGCCAGAAACGAAATAATCCCGAATACAATTAGCGCGCCGATGCGGCCTACCAGGATGCTCACCGTAAAAAACGAGCACATCTTCCACCACGCGCGAATCCGGGCATTCAGCGTATCCACGGCGGACCGGCTGCTATCGCCGCCGCGGCGTTCTTTCAGAATTCTGCCGACCACGCTGAAAATAATCAGTAGGCACAACACGACGCCAAACAGCAGCATGAGGGTTGAATCATGGAACGCTTGAAGCATCACCCCGCTCCGATCCGGCGCAGGCCACTTACGGCCTCTCTCGCGCGTTCCAGAAATGCGTCTTTATCTTCATCCGGCTCCACTTGTATGGGCTTGCCAAACGTCAGCAAGCTCAACATCGGCACGGGCACGAATTCGCCTTTCGGCAGTATGCGGTTTAGGTTTTCGAGATAGGCAGGCACCAACTCGACATCCGGCCGGCGCAATGCCAGATGGTAGAGTCCTGCGCGGAAGGTTTCCACTTTTTCTCCGGACCCGCGCGTTCCCTCCGGAAAAAGAATCAGCGAATATTCGCTGCCCAGCGCCCCGGTCATGTCTTCGATCAGCGATCGTCCCGCAAACCTCACTTCTTCATGGTTTTTCCCTCTTCCTATTACGCCGCGCTCCACCAGCACGGCCTTGAACACATTAGCCGCCAGATACCGCCGCAGCGGCGTTTCCTCCCAGTAGTCCTTTGCGGCAATGGGCCGCGTTCTCCTGCGGATTTCCGAAGGCAGCGCCGACCACAGCACCACAAAATCCAGATGGCTGGTGTGATTCGCGAAATAGATGCGCTGCCGCACACTTGGCTCGCAGCCTGCCCATTGCACTTGTACGCCGCTAATGAAGCGCGCAACTGCCGCCAGTAGGCTGGCAATCGGATGGATGCCGTCATTCATAACGAACCTACGCGCTCCAAGAGATTGGTCTCAAACTGTATTGAGTGGGCATCGGCTGGGAAGCCTTACGAGACGAGCGAGATTTCTCTATCCGTGCCACCGGCATACTGCTGGAACAGAGCGGACATTCGCCGGCACGACGATTCCAATCCCTCCGCGCCGCCAAACGAAATCAGAATTGCGCCAACCTGCTGCGTGGCGGCCGTAACCATCGTGCGCTCCGAATCGCTGGTAGGACTCCCGTGTGGGCCCAGTTCGTCACAGAAAATCGGCAAGCCTTCCAGGTTCAGATCGTATTTGCCAATACCTTTATATGTCTCTCCGGCTCGCCCTGCGCGAAACGCGATCTTGCCTCTCACGTTTGCCAGATCGTACAGGCCGATCGGCAACCGACTTTCCACCGACACTAGATTAATAATGTCCACCACCGCGTTGATCTGTGGGAAATTTTTTCCGCTCAGGATGCGCCGAAGCAACGCTTCCGCCGACCCGCGATAACGTGCCGGATCTTTCCCCAGTGCTTTGTAACCCGCCCGCGTGGCGCGAATCTTGGAAGATTCCAGTACCGCCCGCGGCTCGGGCAGTCCCAGGATTTTTGCCTCGCACGCCTTCATTTCCTCCAGCAAGGCCGCGGGCGCATCCTGGGAAGCAACGCGCGCCGTCACTAATCCCAGCATTGTGTTGGGACACTTCTTCTTCAGTTCTGGGTCAATCGTTACGGTAGTCATTCGCCACAAGGATAACTGACCGAGCCGACCTTCGCACAGCGAAGTGTATCCCCGGTCCTCACGGGCGGGGTGCCGTGGGGACGTTCGCCTGCACGCACCGCTAGCTAACGGCAGCTGTGGCACACATACGTTGAATTGTGGGAAATATTGTTCCACTCAACACGGCACGCCGCGCAAAGTTCCGTCGATCGGTAATCGCAGTCCGCGCAGATTTCCCCCGAGGGCATCGGTAAATCGTTGACCGCCTCGCTCAAGGGAATCACGGCGTTGCACTGGGCGCAATGAATCGCATTCACTCTGGGCGCCAGCTCGCGCGCCTCTACGACCCTGCTGTCCATCAGGTCCAGCACGCGTTTGGCGATGTGCTCCGCGGTAAGACCGAAGCTCTGCACCAGCTCCCACGGCTTGCCGGAAACTCCAAATCGATTGGCGACGCCGACCATCCCGAATTGCAGCGGTCGCTGGAAGTCTTTCCGGTGTTGTAGAACCGCTCCCGCCACGATATTTCCGAACCCGCCCACCTGATGTTCCTCGGCCGTCACCACCAGACGCGTGTCTTCCGCCGCCTGCACCACGGTCGCGATGTCCATCGGTTTCACTGTGTGCACATTCACCACGCGTGTTTCGATCCCGAACTCCACCTTCAGCAGCCAGGCCGCGCGCATGGCTTCGGGCACCATCGGCCCGCATGCGATGATTGCCGCCTCTTCGGATTCATTTTTGTAATTCGGTCCTAGCGTCGTTTCAAACGCATCCAGGAATTTCGCTTGCTCGCCCCGGAAGCGAACCACGTTTGCCACACCGAATCTGTACGGCGTTGCCGGCTTGGTCACCACCGGCGTGGCCTCACGCGCGAACCGCAGATACAGCGGACCCTGCAGCTCAAGCAACCCATGCATCGTGGCTTTCTGTGTTTCCAGAGCGTCGCACGGCACCACCACGTGCATGTTCGGCAGAATACTGGTCAGCGCGATTTCTTCCAATGCCTGGTGCGTTGCGCCATCCGGCCCGACTGAAATCCCGCCATGGGCCCCGGCGATTTTCACGTTCAGGTTGGAATAGCAAATCGTTGTGCGAATCTGGTCCCACGCTCGCCCTGAAGCGAACACGCCATACGTGCCGGTCACCGGGATGAAGCCTTCGCGCGCCAGTCCCGCCGCCACGCTCATCATATTCTGCTCGGCAATTCCCACGCTGAACACGCGATTCAGCCGTTCGGGGTGGTTCGTTTCAAAATCCGTGATGCGAATCGACCCGGAAATGTCGGCGTGGAGTGTCACCACGCGCGGATCCTCTCCTGCTTTTTCCAGTCCGCGACCAAATCCCATTCGCGTCGGGTCCATCTCCACCTTCATGTTTTCGCGTGAATTCCACCAGTATTCACGCGCGTATTGCGGAATACCCTGCTTGGCCTTCTGGGCAGCCTCTTTCGAATACGCCGCCGCACGCTTTAGCAGGCCCTCCACGCGTTCCCGCGAAAACTCCGCCGTCAGCAACTCCGGTAGCGCCTTCTCAAACTGTTCCTTGTTCGGTGGCGTCCCGTGCCAGCTCGCTTCGTTCTCCATGAACGACACGCCTTTGCCTTTGATCGTGCGTGCCAAGATGACCGTCGGCCGGCCCTGCGTCGTGCGTGCGCGCCCGAACGCTTCGAGAATCTGCGCCATGTCGTGGCCATCGATTCCGACGACATTCCATCCGAACGCGGCATATTTCTCCGTCAGCGGCTCGACGTTCATTACATCCTTCACCCAGCCGTCAATCTGTAACCGGTTCACGTCCACGATCGCGCACAAATTGTCCAGTTTGAAATGCCCCGCCGCCATCGCCGCTTCCCACACACTTCCTTCCTGATGCTCGCCATCGCCCATGATCACGTACACGCGATATGCCGACCCGCGCAGTTTTCCGCCCAACGCGTTCCCCACCGCCGCGCCCAGGCCCTGTCCCAACGAACCACTGGATATCTCCACTCCCGGCACTTTCAGCCAATTCGGGTGTCCTTCAAATTTCGATCCCAACTGTCGCAGCAGCGCCACGTCATCCAGCGGGAAGTAGCCGGCCCTCCCGAGCGCCACATACAACGCGGGAGCCTTGTGGCCTGCCGACCAGTACACCCGGTCTCGCTCCGGCCACGCAGGATTCGTCGGATCGTGGTTCAACTCGTTCAAATACAGTGCGGCAGCAAGATCAATCACCGAAAGGGTCCCGCCCGGATGTCCGCTGCCCGCCGCAAAAATGCTCACCACGTCCATCGCGCGCATTTCTGCCGCAGCCTTCTTCAGCTCGCTCGCATTCATATGGGGACCACGTCGGTCTGAGGTTGGATCCATGGGGGAAACTCCTTCATCGGACACTGAGCCAGAAGACCCAGCGGTTGTGCAGATTCGCCCCCTCCGGGGCCGGCAAGGCTGCCTTGCTACAGTGCGCGCCTGTAAGGCCGTTCCAGTGCAATCTCCGTAACAGCCTATTTATCAATTGCTTAGATAGGCGTAACGGAACGCTCCGGCGGCGGTGGTACTACCGGTATCTGGAATCCGCAATCAACTATTCTGGAATGAAGCAAGCCCAAGGCCATGCGGTCGCTCTTCATCCAAAGCAAGCCATTTTGCGACGGAAAGCAGCTAACCCCCGAACATCGGTTCCTTCACCCCGCCAGCGGCTTTAATCGCGCCGTGAAGTGCCGCAAGAACGGCGCCTGGTGCACTAACTCATATCCGCGAATCTGGGTACGTCGCCGCCAAACTTCCAGGATCACTTCCACCACATACTCAATGTGGCTTTGCGTGTACACGCGCCGCGGAATCGCCAGCCGCACCAGATCCATTGTGGCGTGCTCTCCGAACATCAGCGAACCGATCTCCACGGAACGGATTCCGCCCTCCAGATACAATTCCACGGCCAGTGCCACTCCCGGAAATTGCGATGCCGGAATGTGCGGCAAGAACGCGCGCGCATCTAGATAGATCGCGTGGCCGCCGGGCGGCAGCACAATCGGCACACCCTCTTTCGAAATGTGATTGCCAAGAAATGCCGTCGACGCGATCCGGTATCGCAGATACTCTTCGTCGAGCGCTTCATTCAATCCCACGGCGATGGCTTCCAGGTCGCGCCCCGCCAAGCCTCCATATGTTGGGAAACCTTCCGTCAGGATCAGCAAGTCTTTTTCCTGCTGCGCCAGGATGTCGTCGTTCGTGCACAGGAACCCGCCGATATTCGCCAGCCCATCTTTCTTTGCCGACATGGTGCAGCCATCCGCGTACGAAAACATTTCCTTCGCGATCTCGCGCGGCGTCTTGTCGGCGTAACCCGTCTCTCGCAGCTTGATGAAATACGCATTTTCCGCGAACCGGCACGCATCGATGTACAGCGGGATTCCGTGCTTTTGGCAGATTTGTTTCACGTCGCGGATGTTGGCCATCGACACGGGTTGCCCGCCACCCGAATTATTCGTAATCGTCAGCATCACCAGAGGAATGTTCTTCGCGCCTTCGCGTTTTATCAGCTCCGTCAGCTGCCCCGTGTCCATGTTGCCCTTGAAATCGTGCAACCGTGCAGGTTCCTTCGCCTCCGGGATCGGAATGTCCACGGCCGTTGCGCCCACAAATTCGCAGTTCGCGCGCGTCGTGTCGAAGTGCGTGTTGTTCGGAACAATGTCGCCCTTCTTGCACATCACGTTGAACAGGATGCGTTCCGCTGCCCGCCCCTGGTGCGTCGGAATCACGTGCCGTAGTCCGAAGATGGCCTGCACTGACGTGCGGAAGCGCGTGAAGCTTGGCGAACCTGCGTACGATTCGTCGCCGCGCATCATCGCCGCCCATTGTTCTGTGGACATCGCCGACGTCCCGGAATCAGTAAGCAGGTCAATCAAAATCGCTTCCGAAGCAATCAGAAACAGGTTGTACCCCGCTTCCTCGAGAAGCTTCTGCCGCTGCGCTCGCGTTGTCCCGCGGATCGGTTCCACGCTCTTGATTCGAAATGGTTCAATGATCGTGCGAATCGACATGTCTTCCTCACCCTTCCATCGCTGACACTACCACATCGCAGTAATCACTTTGGTGATGGAAAGCAATCTCACGCGCGTGACGGGGCAGCATGGTAGCACTGCCAACCTACTTACTGCATTGCATGGTTATTCGAGGATAGGACCCCCGAAACACTTCGATCCGCCGTAGTGCTTCTGCAGTCGGGACCCCTTTCGCAAATGATCGTATTCTTCCGGCATGTTCGAAATAGAGAGCTGCGTGAATAAGGGTAAGAATCCACATTCCGGCTGTCCGTGGTTCCCGGACCGGAAGAAGCATGCTCTAATGTTGCGGACAGGCTCTTGAGTGTAACGTTTGGACCAGCCAAGTCCGAAAAGTTGGCATCCTTGCGCGACTCTCTGCGATTGAAAATATGCGAACTGCACAATTCAATGCTGTGGGTTTCTAGCAGAACACCACAAAACGTAGGCCACGCAAGCCAGTAATCTGTGGTGATTCGGACGCCCTCAACTCCTTCAACGCTCGAAATACGCCTTTGAAACGGTATCGAAAAGAATTGAGAGTTCGATTCCCATGGAGCAAGAGACATGGCTGGGTTCGTGCACATCTGGTTTCAGACCTCGATCAGTCTATCAGTGTCGCTCGGGACAGAATTCAGTTAGAGCCCATTGCACAACCTGGCTAAGTTATTGATTCTATTGACTGACAACTGGGTTGTGCAACAGCTTCTAGGGAAGGATGCTTGTCCCATGACTTAATCGTCGCCGTGCGCTGGTTCCGCATCAGTCCTCAGCGCCTCGTCGCCCTCGTCGGTTTCTATCAGCAATCCCGTACGCGACAGTTCGCGATAATACGCCGGCCGCGCATGCCGATAATGATCCGCGGGAATCTTTCCATCCAGCCAGGAAGTCTCCATCGGATAAACCATGGGATCGAATATCACCAGATAAAAGTGCCAAATCAAAACGGAGAACGTGGCCAGCAGCGCTTCATACCAGTGCACTGCCGTAGCTGCGTCGGTAATCCATTTCGGAAAATGTCGCAGCGTGAAATTGTTGAACCACAACAGGAATCCCGACAGCGCCATGACCATGGTGCCCCACATGAACGCCCAGTACTCCATCTTCTCCGCATAATTGAACTTCGCGAACTGTGGCTCTTGTTTCGTCAAACCCAGGTTGAAGCGGAAGACGTGCAGCATGTCCGTGGCATCTTTCATCGTCGGGAGCAACGCGGGAATAATGGAGCGGTCGCGCCTTTTCATCGTCAGATGCACGAAGTGGAACAGCGTCGCGGCAATCATCAGGGCTGCTGCGGTTCGATGAAGTCCGCCGCGCACCCCAGCGTTCGATTCCCACATCATCAATGGCCGCGCCCACCAGCTATCTGGAAATTTCAGTGCGAAGCCCGTCACCACCAGCGTCGGAAAGCTGGCCATGATTCCCCAGTGTGCAATCCGGAACCACAAGTTCATCCGCAGTACCACCTGCCCGGTTTCCTGCCGTGGCCGCCGGCGAATTAACTTGCTCAGCAGGTCCAGCAGATTGTGCAGCAGCATGAAACCAAGCGTTGCTGGGATCAGCACCCAGTACGTCCAGCGAATCCACTTCACTACGGCATGATTTGGCCCCGCGTTCGTCTGCACATGCACCGACCCGATGGCAAATCGGCTTTCCGTTGCACCCTGGTGGCACTGTCCGCACGTTTTCCCCAGATTGGCGGTATTCACCATCGAGCGTGCATCGGCGGACCTGAAGATATTGTGCACGCCGTGACACGACGCGCAGTTCGCGGCGGTCAGCTTTCCACCACGCAGCGCCAGTCCGTGGTAACTGTCGGCATACGACGGTACTCGGTCGGCCGGTAGGTCATACAAATTCGCCATCCGTGCGCTGGCGTGGCACCGCGCGCAGGTTTCCGCCGAAACATTCGCCGCGTTCACCGGTGATGCCGGGTTTTTAGGATCCAGAATCAAATGCTCGCCGTGGCAATCCACGCATACCGGCGCGTCCTTCACACCCGTGCGCGAAGCCTCGCCGTGAATGCTCTCGTTGTAGGTCTTGGCAATTTCCGTGTGGCATTGTGCACAAGTCTCCGCCACCCTCCAGTGATTCACGTGGGATCGCGCGTCCCGCGCCGGATAAATGTCATGATTTCCGTGGCAGCTATTGCAGTTCGCCGCTTTCTCGTTCCCTCCGGAGATTGCACGGCCATGCACGCTCTGCCGGTACGATTCCACCGGGTGCGCTACGGGAATTTTGTGTCGCGACAGAAATCCTGCGTCGCTATGGCACTTCGCACAAGTCTCCGCCAATTGTTTCGCGGCAATGGTCGAATCCGCTTCGCTCGCGGCCTTCACGCCATGCACGCTACTGTGGCACGAGGTGCACTTCGGAGCGTCCGCATCGCCCTTCTCCGCCGCCTGCCCGTGGATGCTGTCCTCGAATTCTTTTACTTCCTGCGCGTGGCATTCCGTGCACTTCGAGGGCATCAATTTTTCCGCCGTACTCAGCTCGTGCACGCTTCCGTGGCAGGTGCCGCAAGCCGCCTCTCCCAGGATCGCGTGCGCGCTCGTGCCATATGCTTTCACTTCATCCGCATGGCACGTGGCGCACTTTACGTTTGTGATTTTTGCCGGGTGGGGAAAGTCTTTTATCGAGCTGTGGCAATCCTGACAACCCAGAATCGCGTGCGCGCTCACCGCGTGCTTCGCGGGACTGATGTAAATATCCTTCCCTTTGTCTGACTTCATGCCCGCCGTTCCATGGCAGGTCAGGCAGCCTTCATCCTGCTTTGGTGGTTGGGCGTTTCTTGCCTTCGCGGTAGCGAGGGTGGGAGCGAGCACCCACGCCAGCACGATCAGCTGCCCGCGCAGAAGCAAATCGCGGGCCCGCCTTTCGGCTCGTTTGGAGCTCATAGAGCGCTACCTCCGGGCCCTGGGGCCCATGAATTTTCGATTACTGCAACCCAAGTCCCGCTAGGACTTTGGGATTTTCCTCCTGGACTGCCAGCAGACTGTGGCAGGCGGTGCAATCATTCGAAATTGTTTGTCCATCCGTGCTCGTATGTGAACCGTCGTGGCACCGAAAACACCCGGGAAAGTCATTGTGACCCAGGTTGTTGGGATGCACGCCCCAGCTCATCTTCATCTCCGGAAAAATATTGCGCATGTAAATCGCAGCCACATTTTCCGCCGATTGCTCCACCAACCCGCGCTTAGTGTTGTAAATCTCCGGATAGTTTGCCCGGTAGTAGCTCGTAATTCCTTCGGTGATCTTCCTTTTTGCCGTGTCGCGGTCCGGATAATCCGCTTTTAACAATTCCACGGCTTTCTTGCGCATGTACGGGAGCTCCGGGCTCAGCAGTCCGCGAGACATGCGGTTGTCCACCGCATTTTCCGGCAACTCAAATGCATGCGTCGGCCGGTTATGGCAGTCGATGCAATCCATCATCCGGTGCTCGCCTTTTTCCAGTTGTTCCTTGGTTAGCTTGGTGTCCGTCGACGTGTACTCGACCGTCTTGCCGTTGTCGTCCGTGTAGTACACCACCGGGATTACCTGCCGCTGATCGTCCGTGGCTACGTAGCGAATCCGCGATCCCGCATCCAGATGCCTGCCATGAATCCCGGTTCCTCCCTGCCAGGTGTGCCCCCCGATCTTCATCAGCAGGGCTGTGGTCATCGGCGTGTTCTTTTCGTCTTCCTTGTAACTCGTGTTCACAATGAACTTATCGCCGGAAAAGCGCTGCGGCCAATGGCACTGTTCGCACGTTTCCCGCGCCGGACGCAGGTACTTCACCGGCGTCGGGATCGGCGTCGAATACGTCCTAAACGTTACCGCGTACACTTGCCGCAAACCGGAGAGCTTCGAACGCACGAACCAGCCAGCCCCGGGGCCAATGTGGCATTGCACGCATTCCACCCGAGCATGCGGCGAATTCTGGTACGCGCTAAATTCCGGCGCCATCACCGTGTGGCAGGTCTGGCCGCAGAAGGTCGTCGTATCCATGTACGAGACACCTTTGTACGACGCAAAGGTAAGAATCAAAACGTTCAGCGCCGTGGCCGCGCCGACGAACAGCAGGCTGTTTCGCACGATAGGCAGATTCAGGTCGATCGCCGGATACTCCGTCGGCAATTCCCCCGCGGCCCGTAATTTCTTGCGACGCAGCAGAATCCCCAGTGGAATCAGCAGCAGTCCCAGGACAAAGATTCCGGGAAGAATCAGAAAAAGTAAAATCCCCAGGTAAGGGTGAGACGGCCCCTGAAGGATAAAGTCGTAAATCCAGAACGCGATCAAGGTGATCGCGCTACTGGTCGTCAGTATCACCCCGATGAAACTGAGAGCGTTCTGGCTCAGGTAGTACAGCAGCCGTGTCCAATCCCTTGCCGAAGTGTGCGGACTCATATCCTGTGGGCTCCCAACATCTTAAATTTGTGTGCTTTCAGGCGAAGGCCCCAGCGAAGGATCTGCCAGGGCCCGGTTTTTGCTCAGTTGTTGTGCTCCCGCGAGCTCACCGGCGAACTTACTTGCACAGACTCCGCATGTACGCGATTACGTCCTTCACTTCGGCGTCTGTCAGTTTCTTGTCATAGAGCGGCATCTTATTCTTGCCCTTCAGAATGATCTCCGTCCACGCGGCGTCGGATTCCTTCTTCACGTCATCGGAGCAGATGTCCCGTGCTTTGGTGGCTTTTCCCGCGGCCGTTTCACCCTTGCCATCCGGTCCGTGGCAGCTGGAGCATTTTGCCTTGTACACTTTTTCGCCGTTCGCTTTGTCTTGCGCGAACACAAGCGTGCTCGCCAGGCATAACATCCCCACTAGAGCTATTCCTGACAGAAACTTCTTCATCACTTTCCTCCTGTTTCTTTGTTTACACGAAGCGCGTAGGAGCGTCCGCGCCTCGTGTCTAATTTTGGCCGTGGTTCTAGTTCTTACTTCTTGAACGTGCGGACGTAGGCCACCAGATCCTTCACCTGATCCGCGGTCAGCGTCTTATATGCCGGCATCGGGCTCTTCCCATTCGTGATCACCGCCGACAGATCCGCGTCACTCATCTTTTGTACTTCTGCCGAACTCCAGTCGCGGGTCTTCATTGCCGGTTTGCCCTTGGCGTCGGCTCCATGGCAGCCTGCGCACTTCGCCTTGAACGTCGCCTCTGCCGCGGCCGTATCTGCCTTCGCCGGGCTCCCGATCAGGCTCGCTCCTGCCAGAACTGCTGCGGTCAGTGCCATTGCCCCAAGGTTCTTCATCTGTGTCTGCATGTTGCTTCTCCCTCACAAGATTTCGGCGTGAACTCGATCGCTCGCCTTCTCGCCGTCTTTCTGGAACCACTGCTCAACCGAGAGCATATCCAATTTTCCCCTCGGATTACGAGCAGCTTTCCACTGATCCGCTGCCACCTCAAGCCTTAGCTTCACACCTGCTCGGCGGTCGGCGATGAATCCTTGCTCTCGACCCAAGCGACTCTTCGGCAAAATAGGATCGCCCGTAACAGCATCACTTGGCTGTGATGTGGCTCATACCGCTCAATGTCTCATCGGGCGGTCTGCAAATTGAAGGGAATCCGCCCCAACGTGAAAACGGCTGTCGGGAAAGAAGATCGAAAGGATAGCTTAAAATTACATCATTCCTGCTGAGGATCCAATCAAATTGTCGCGATCTGCACCATTTTCTTCAACTACACGACCAATTCAGTCCGTTACGGCACTTATTGACGTCTCCTGCTCGGCAACCCAGTCCCCCATGGACTCTATTTTCGCTAACCGGGCTCAACCCCTGAAGCAGCCACATGAAGCTATGGTATTCTCAGTACTTTAGTCCGTTTCATATTCCCCAATTACCCTCTCTCGCCCGGTCCCATTTGCACATGTTTGCGATTCTCAAGCCTGAGAAAGGAACAAGTTTGCACATCGTCCAGCCCGCGAAAAACCTGTCCCGCCTATCCCCTGATTACAATAGCTTTAAAATGACCTTTATTGGCACCCTTTGGCATCCTATTTGCACATCCTTCCTTGTCCTGAACTAGTGTGATCTGCGCGGGGGTGCGCTCTTGAAAGTCTGTAGACTTCTCTTACTCGTCGTAACGGCCGCTCTATTCTCCGCGGCAACCTGGGCAGATGGTATTGACCCGAAGGTTATCATTCAGAAGGGCGGAGGCTCGACGCCGATCACTCTTACGAATCCCAATCCCTCGGTGACTGCGGTCTCGCATGCGAACACGGCCGAGAATCCATGTTTCTTGGAGAGTTCCACGGCCTGTATCAGTGATGTTTTCCAGAATCAGACCGGGGTGACGCTGACGGCTTTGGACGTCTTTATTCCCACCGTTCAGAACCTCATTTTTAGCTGCGGCGATCTCGCGGATCTGCTGTATTTCGATCACTGCAATGCCTCTGGAGGGAATGGCGGTACTCACATTAAGTTCTCGGCCGATGGACTGAACGGTTTCACCGGAGTCGCGCCGGCAACGCAGCAGTGCGTGCCCGACACGGACATGCTCCTTGGCCTGATGGATAAAGTGTTGTTTGCCTTGCCAGGCGGATGCCAGAAGTGGGATCCGGACGACTTCAAGTGGGTCGGCGGTGAATTCGCTCTTGATATCGAAGGCGCGGACTTGGCGCCGGGTACCACGATCACTGCTCAGGCAATCACCACTCCGGAACCCGGTGCTGGCTTGATGGTTCTCTTCGGCGCCCTGGCGCTCGGGATGTTCAAGCTGGTTCGTCGCTCCGCCTAGTCGGCTCGCGATCGTATCAACTTTTACTGAGGAATTACGCGGGAGGAAGTCTCAGACTTCCTCCTTTTTTTGCCTGCCTGCGCTTACTGCCACCACACAATTCTTCTTGGCGCAAGGTTTTCCGCTTGCGATTACCATTCATTGGGGTAGTACATCAGCTATGTGACGAGCCTTACTTCTTCTTTGCACCGTACTGGCTAATGAGCGCTTGATAGTCCGGCCGCTTCCTCAGGGAGTCCAGTTCCGGGTCCGACTCGATCGTAGCGACCGTCAAGCCTTGCTGCACGGCCTTTTTCAGGTCGGTAATAGCTTCCTCGGGCCGATTGCTCAGGGCACGCACCACGGCCGATGTATAGATAAGGTCAACCGACGACGGATCCAGCCCGCGCGCGCGCTGCACAAACTCCATGGCTTGCGCCATATCGCCCTTCCTCGCATAGTACAGCGCCAGGCTGCCCATCGTCGCGGAACTCCGCGGGTTCACCCGCAGTTCCTTGAATCCCAACGCAATAGCCTTGTCATAGGTAGCCTTGGCCTTGTCGGTTTGTCCGGCTGCGCGATAGGCATCCGCAAGGTTCCCCATCATGGTTTCGTCGTTGGAATTCAGCTCCACTGCCTTCTCGTATTGCCGGATGGCATCCGGATAGCGGTGCAAGAAGAAATAGGACGTGCCCAGATTGGAAATCACCTGTGGGGATTGTGGGTCCAGCTTCAAAGCGGCTTCCAGCGGACCGATACTCTCATTATAGCGCCCCATCGAGACATAGACCGATCCCAGGTTGGCAAAGCCGATCTGGTTTTGCGGCTCCACCTGCGTTACCTGCTGATATTCCTTCAGCGCCTTGTCATATTCACCCGTTTTGAAATAGGCGGTGCCCAGCGCGTTCAGGTTCACCCAATAGTAAGGATTCAATTCCACCGCTTTTTCCAGCGCGCGAATGGCCTGCTCTTTCTGTCCTGCGTCCAGATACGCGTTGCCCAGCCGGCGATATCCTTCATCCGAATTGGGTGCCAGCTCTTGCGCTCGCTTCAGCTCCGAAATCGCCTGCGCCGTTTGTCCCGTCGCCGCATACACGCTACCCAGTGAAAAATGAACTTCGGGCAGTTTGTCGTTCAGGGCTTGCGCTTGCTTTGCCGCGTTCAAAGCCTTATCCGTCCAGAAGCTGTCCTTGTTCTCTTCGTACATCCGCAAACTGGCGTCTGCCAGTCCCGTATATGCCAGCGCGAACTTCTGGTCCTTGCGCAACGCCGCGTTGAAATATTCGATGGCCGATTGGATGTTTTTCGCGTTCAATTGCCCGCGCATCGCGTTGCGCCCGTGCAGGTACGAATCGTAGGCGTCTGCGTTGTCCGTCGGATGTGCGGTTCCCGCTGCAATGTCTATCGGAGACGTGCTCGTTTCCAGTCGCTCCGCCAGCTTCCCGTAAATCTTGTCCTCGATGGTCAGCAAGTCTCCCGGCACGCCGGAGAACTCTTCGTTCCAGACCATCTTGTTTTCCGCCACATTGTCCAGTTTCACGGTGATGCGCAGTTGATCCGCGGAACCCTGCACCGTTCCGGAAAGAATCATGTTCGCGCCCAGCTTCTTGGCGATTTGCGGCAGCGGTGCTTTCATATCCATTTTCCCGGTATCGTCGGAAGCCGCCACATGCACGTCTTTCAACTGGAATAACTTCGCGGATAGCGCTTCTCCCAAGCCTTCCGCCACATAGCCCACACTCGTATCGCTACCGATCACGCGAAACGGCAGTACCGCCACGTATTTTCCCTGGCTGAGCGGCGGCAATCCCTTCACCGTCTCCACGCTCGTGGTTTCCGCCTCGGCGGACGGCTTGATCACCAGATGCCGCGTCGTTGGTATCGCAAAAAACAGCGTGCCCAGCAGCACCATGCCGCCCGTCACATACAGCCACAGCGGAGGCTTTGCCGGTAGCGTGATCTGCACCGACCGCGATCCTGTTCCCGATGCTGTCGCCGGCGGTGCGGTTCGGTACATCGACGTTACCGACATTTCCGGTCCGCGATGCATGTCGATATCCGCTATGATTTCCTTCGCGCTCTGATAGCGCTCCGAGGGTTCGCGTTCCAGGCAGTGCATGATGATCGCGGCCACGTTGTCCGGCAAATTCGGATTTACCAGTTTCACGTCTTTCGGCGCATCTTTCACGCGCTGGTACATCACCTGCCACGTCGAGTCACCCGTGAATGGCACCTCGCCGCTCACCATCTCGTAAAACACCAGCCCAAACGAATACAAATCGCTGCGGCTGTCCACCTGCTTCCCTTCCACCTGTTCCGGCGACATGTACCGCGGCGTGCCCACGAACGCGCCCGTTCGCGTCATCCCCATCTTCGCCGTTTCGAAGGAAGTGGCCAGACCGAAGTCCGACACATACACCTGGTCGTTGCTTCCTACCAGCACGTTGTGCGGTTTGAAGTCGCGGTGCACCACTCCTTCTACATGCGCTGCATCTAGCGCTTCGCACATCTGCCGCGCCATCTTCAGCGATCGATCGATCGGAAACGGCCGCGTTTCTTTCAGCAGTTGGTTCAGATCCCGGCCTTCGATGAAGGCCATGGTGATGAACTTCACGCCTTCGTAGTCCGTCAGGTCGTGAATCCGCAGAATGTTGCGGTGCGAAATCCGGCTGGCCAATAGCAATTCCTGCTTGAACCGCATGATCACGCTGGGATCCTTCGTCAGTTCCGGCTGCAGGATCTTCAGCGCCACCGTTCGTCCCAGTTCTTTGTCAAGGGCTTTGTATACCTTGCCCATGCCGCCTTCCCCGAGCAGCTGCTCAATCCGGAAGCGCGGCCCGAAATCCATCCCCGGCTCCAGTCCGCCGGAAATGTTGATGTTCAAATTAATGTTGGCGGTTCCACCGGTTCGTCCGCGAAATCCAGACAGTCCCGGTGAAGCATTCGTCGAAGGTTCATCTCCTCCGTAAAGCGTGCCGGACTCCGCGTTGTCCTTCGCGAACATGTCGCTTCGGCCGATCCCTGAGGGCGTCTTGCTGATGACTTGCGAATTCTTCCAGTCCTCCGCCTGCGGCCGCGTTCCGCCGCCCGGCTTGCTCCCCAGGCCTGGCCCTCCTGCCCCCGGTCCCGAGCCCGGGCGCTTCGGGGGCTCTTTCGGCTTAGCTCCTTCGCCGCCAAGGGCATCGCGGTCAATATTTTCCAGTGTGTTATCTTCCGCGCGAGGAAATGCCCTGCCGCAATTCGAGCAGCGCTGGGTGAGAGCAGGGTTTTCCACACCGCACGATGGGCATTTCATAACTGAGGGACGGCCTTCTCATGGCCAGTTGGGCGATTATCCTGCACGGCTAAGGGAGCGGCAAGCAGTTTCTTGTGAGAGTGCCCTTAGTTGGTCGTTGCAGACAAAATACACCCGTCGCCCCAGTAACGGGTGAAGATCGCAGCCTTCTTATCCCACCAGATAGTGACTTTTGCTCCTCATTCGTTTCACCTTTTCGGCGAGTGCCCGCTGGCTTACTCCGAGCATCGCAGGGCTGCCGCCTCGCAGATTTCAGACAAAGCGGTCGACGACGGCCCGACCTCCTACCTCGGCCGTGAATTCTACGGAGGTCCCGCGGCCGGTGAGAACACCCTGCAAGCTGCGAGTTGTGCCCTGACGGTCGCTGACCCCTCTCGGTTGCTCTCCTAATCTCCCTAGGCGCAAGGTGCCGGTTTAACGAGTCACAAATCACCAATCACAAGTCACGAATCCTGCCTCTCCAACATATCTTTTTCATCACACGGTACTTGGCGCCTATTGCCTTTCCTCCTCCCAAATCGCAACCTGTCTGTACGCTGGCAACTTCGTGCTTCTCGCTTTCAGTTCAAGTTGCCCCAGACAGGTGCGCCATGCCCACTTTCGATCGCCAACAACTCGATCATCTCGAGCGCCGCGGCCTTCAGCTCACCATCTTCTCGGCCATCTTTGTCTTTGTCCTCGCTTCCGGCCTCGCCGCCTTTATGTATCCGCTCGTCTTCGTTCATCCCGAAGGCAACAAGTGGACACTGAGCGCCGCCTTCTTCGGTTTCTGCGCGCTCACGCTGCTTTTCATCGGCTATCTATTCGACCGCCAGCGCTCGTTCACCACGCTCAAGCAGCAACTACTCTCCGAACTCGAGCGCAATGTCGAGCTGCAGGTTCAGGCCAGCGCCGATCTGCTCAAATCCATGCCCAACCAGGATCACTTCTGGGATCGCCTGACCATGGAGTTCCGACGGGCCCTCAGCATGGAAAAGAATCTTTCGCTCATCCTTGTCAAAGCAAAACCCGGCGCAAAAGCCACGCTCAACTCGCAGCAGGCCGCCCTCAGCGATGCCGCCAAGGCCATGTCCAAAAAACTCCGTCCCACCGATTCCATCTACCGCCTTGACGACGATCTTTTCGGACTGGTCCTTCCGGAGACCGACACACTGAACGCCAAGCGCATCGCCTTGCGTTTAAATGAAGAATTACAGGGAGTTCGCGCTCGCTATGGTTCCTCCTTTGATCTGGCGACGCACAATTATCCCGACCATGTGAAGAGTTCTCACGAATTGGAAGACATTGTGAAATCCATGCTGCCAGAAAGAGAGGGGTGGGATATTCCAGCCGAAGCTCCTGTCGGCTGAACCTATTTTCGCATGAGCGTTTTACTTCAAGGCTTGTTGAAGATCTTCAATCAGGTCGGCTGCGTCTTCCAATCCAATCGAAACGCGTACCGTTCCCGGTTTCACGCCAGCTCGTTCCAGTTCTCCTTTACTCATGCGGTAGTGCGAACTGTAAATCGGCAACAGTACCAGCGACTCTACGCCGCCCAAGCTCGCCGCAAGTAAAAACAGTTTTGCGCGATCGCAGAATTCTCGCGCCGCCGGCAAGTCACCCTTCAGATCAAACGCAAGCATCGAACCGAATCCGCGCATCTGCCTTTTCGCTAGCGCGTGATCCGGGTGCGATTTCAATCCTGGATAATGAACGCGCTCTACTTTCTCGTGCTTCTCCAGGAATTTCGCCACGCGCATCGCGTTCTCGCATTGCCGCTCTACGCGCACTCCAAGCGTCTTGATTCCGCGCACCAGCAGAAACGCTCCTTCGGGATCCATGCATCCGCCCAGGTGAATCATCATCTTCCGCACGCCAGAAATGTACTCCTGGCTTCCCGTGGCAACTCCGCCCAAAAGGTCAGAGTGTCCTGCGAGCCCCTTTGTCACGCTGTGAACCACGATGTCGCAGCCGAACGAGAGAGGATTCTGCAGCACAGGAGTCGCAAACGTATTGTCGACAATGCTCACCAGATGATGTTTTTTTGCAAAGGCCATCGCCGTGCGCAAATCGACCAACCGCAACGATGGATTCGTTGGCGTCTCGATATACAGGCACTTCGTCCTCTCGTTCACATGCCGCTCGATTCCCTCCAGCGTCGTATCCACATGCTTGACCGTGATTCCGAATCGTGGGAATACATCGCGCATCAAACGATATGTCCCGCCATAGATCTGCGCCGTGGATATCAATTCCTCTCCGTTCTTTACCATACTCAGCAGCGCGTTGGAAATGGCCGCCATCCCAGAGGAGGTCACCACCGCGGCTTCCGCGCCCTCCAGCGCCGCGATCTTTTTTTCCGCGACAGCGAGCGTGGGATTGCCGTAACGCGTGTAGATGTAGGCGCTGCTTTCACCCTCCGCCCAGCGCTTGATCTCCTCGCTCGATGAGAAGGTAAATGTCGACGAGCGTACGATCTCCGTTGTCACCGGAGCAGCGACACCGTGCCGCTGTCGCTCTCCCGCATGAATGGCCCGGGTCTGAGGTTTGTGTTGTTCGAGAGTTTTGTTTGCCATGTCGCGATTATTGGCTGATTCCGTTAGATTCGGCAACCCCATTGAAAGAAGGGGCGGCGTGTGGCGCAGGATTTTAGGCTCCGCTGCAAACCTTCAGCCGCCGAAACAATTCCACTCCCGCACGCGTAGAATAATCTGGGAACACGAATGGATACGCACTTTTGGTTGCATCTGGCCAGCATTGCCTGGGGCGTCTTTCTCGTTTACTGGTTTGTGTCCGCGCAGAAGCTCAAGTCCGTCAAGCAGCGCGAACCTCGTGGCGAACGATTGATTCAGGTTTTGTATATGGCCACCGCGTATATACTGATGTTCAACGAGCAGGTCGGACGCGGCTGGCTTCTGAGACGATTCGTCCCAGTTTCGCCCTTGCTTGGCGCGATCGGAGTGGCAACAACGGTTGCCGGAATCGCCTTCGCCATCTGGGCGCGCTGGCATCTGGGCGAAAACTGGAGCGCCACCGTCACTTTGAAAGAAGGTCACGAACTCATTCGCTCCGGGCCGTACCGCCGCATACGGCATCCCATTTATACGGGCATGTTGTTCGCGTTCGCTGGCACGGCGCTAGCGCTGGGCGAGTACCGCGGCCTCATCTCAATCTGCATCGTGCTGGCAGCCTTCTACACCAAGGCGAGAAAGGAAGAGCGTTTCCTGACTCAAGAATTTGGCGATTCCTTCCGGGAACACACCCGTCACACCGGCATGTTCTTTCCCAAGTTCTCCTGATCTTCACCCCAACAATTCGCGACACCTTACGCTAGCTCTGCTCAGGGAAAAACCAGCACGGCATTTTCCGGCGGATAATCATTCTGTTCCGCTTGAAGCGCTCCAAACGTGGTGAATGAGACGGCGTCTGTGTTTGGATCTACTTTCACCGTAATTCGCGGGCTTGTTTTGAAATGAGGCTACGACGAGCTTCCCGTATTTCCGACGTGCCCGAGGACTTGCCTAACCGTCACGACGTCTCCCTGCTCACCGGTAACGATCCAGGTCGCATGTGCGCATAAAAGGCGTAGAGTCCGAAACCGATGTCGATGACGACATGGTTTCCTCCTGCATTGGTCCACGTCAAATCGATCGCCAATTTCCCCGAATGCGGCAAATTCTCCGGAATTCCATCCATGGCCTCCGCCACTTTTCCTGCCGCAACGCTGTAGATCGGCTGGTCATAACAGAAATAGCTTTCGTTTTTGTCCTCAGGACCAGCCCAGGTCGTCGCTTTCCCGTTCGTCATGCGGAATTTCGCGTAATCGATGGCATACCGCTGTGCCAACCAGGGCTGGCCGCCTTTCGAGCGCGGCTTTCGCCCTAAACCATAGCCAAATCCGCGACCTCCGTCGACAGTTTTTCGTGCAGAGAAATAGTTCGATCTAGGGAGAGAACGCCACTCGTTCTGCAGCAGTCGCGCGCAAACAGAAGGCCTCACTTTCTGAGTGCAAGCGAGGGCCTTTGTAAAAATGGGATGTTGGCTAAGCTTCTTCTTCGACGAGTGCTTCGCCGTGCGCCGCCTTATGAGCAGCGATCACTTTTTCGGCCAATTCCGCCGGCACGTAGTCGTAGTGCGAGTACTCCATCGAATAGCTCGCGCGCCCCTGCGTGATGGAAGTCAGGTCCGTGGCATAGGAAAGCATCTCGGCCAGCGGCACCATAGCCTTGATCACCACGGTATGACCGCGCGTTTCGCTGCCTTCAATGCGTCCACGCCGCGAGCTAAGGTCTCCCATCAAATCGCCGGAATATTGATCCGGCGCATAAACCTCTACATGCATGATGGGCTCGAGGAGCGAGGGTCGCGCTACTTTCATGGCTTCCTTGAATGCGAGCGAGCCCGCAATCTTGAACGCCATGTCAGAGGAATCGACGTCGTGATACTTCCCGTCGTAGAGCGTGGCGCGGAAATCTGTCATCGGGAATCCGGCAAGGTAACCGCGCGCGGCCGCTTCGCGAATTCCGCGCTCGACCGAGGGAATCCAGTTTTTGGGAATCGCTCCGCCGAAAACGTCGTCGACAAACTCAATCCCCTTGTTCCGTTCGTTCGGCTCGAATTTCACACGGCACACACCGAACTGGCCGTGCCCGCCGGACTGCTTCTTGTGTTTGCCCTCCGAGTCGGCTTTTCCTCGAATCGTTTCACGATAGGGAACCTTCGGCGGCTTCAGTGTCAGGTTGACGTTGTAGCGCTTCTGCAATTTCGCCACAACCACTTCCACATGCTGTTGCCCGTTCCCGGCCAGTAGAAACTCCTTCGTCTGCGGGTCGCGCGAGAAGCGCAGCGCCGTGTCTTCTTCCATGATCTTGTGGATGGCCACGCCGATCTTATCTTCATCGGCGCGCGATTTCGGTTCGACCGCGAAGGTGATGGAAGGCTCGGGAAGCTGGCCGGGTTGATAGAAAATAGGTGAATTCTTATCCCCGAGCGTATCCCCGGTGACTGTTTCTTTCAGCTTGGCGATAGCGCCGATATCTCCCGCATGAAGCTCCTGAATTTCGGTCAACTGCTTTCCCTGCACGATCATGGTGTGCTGGAAGCGCTCGGGAAGACTGCGATTGAAGTTTTGTAGCGTCCAGTCGTTCTTCAACACGCCGCCCTTCACCTTGAAATAATTGATACGTCCGGCGAACGGATCTGCGAGCGTCTTGAACACAAACACAGAAAGCGGCTGCGTATCATCGTATTTGCGGTCGATACGATCTCCTTTGCCGCCAGGCTCCTTGTAGCCGACCATGGCGTGCTCGTCGGGGTGGGGGAAAACATCCGCGAGAAACGTAAGCAGGCTAGCGCTGCCGACATTGCGCGTAGAAGAAATCATCAGCACGGGAATAATCTTCTCCGCAACAATCGCGCGGCGAACGGCAGGAATCAGATCCTCCACCGGGATGGTACCTTCACGGAAGAATTCCTCCATCATTTCGTCGTCGCCCTCGGCGATCATTTCGACGAGTTTTTCATGCGCTTCCTTCGCTTCGTCCATCAATGCGTCGGGGATATGGTCGATGGTGGCTTTGCCATCTCCATCCGGCGTGTACAAATGCGCTTTCATGGCCACCAGGTCGACAACTCCTCGAAATCCCTTTTCGCTTCCAATCGGCATCTGCAAGGCCACCACCGTGCGCCCAAAAGTTTCTTGCAGCGACTCCATGGACCGTTCGAAGCTAGAGAGTTCGCGATCCATCCAGGTAAGCACAAACGCGCGAGGAATATCGTACTCGGCACAGTAATCCCAAACTTTTTCGGTAGTCACCTGTGCGCCGGTGTGCGCATCGACAGTGATCAGCGCGGCGTCCGCGGCGATCAGGGAAGCCTTTGTTTCCGTAATAAAAGTGGAGTACCCGGGGAGATCGAGGAAATTAATTTTTACAGTGTCGCCGCCGCACAGCGTGCACGGCCATTCGGCATTTGCGAGCCCGGTTTGAATGGAGATTTTGCGCTGAATTTCTTCTTCATCCCAATCGGTGGTGGTGGTACCTTCCGCAACTTTGCCGAAGCGCGGCGTGGCCCCGGCGGTAAACAATAACGACGACACCAGTTGCGTCTTTCCGGTGCCGCCGTGACCTACAATGCCAACATTTCGGATGTCCTTGGTGGGATAGATTTTCATTGCAGTCCTCCAGTCTAGATGTGACCAACAGGGTCACCAGGTGGAGGTCCGCCGGAAGAAAGAACAGGCGCGGGCCAGCGCCTGGCGAATTGTTGGTATGAAGGAGAGCGCAGCCCTACCTGGGTCCCGGAGCGCGGGGCGAAGGAGAATCGAAATAAATCCCTGGTCCGCTCTTCTTAACGTGCCGATGCTAGCACACCGGTTATGTCCCGGCAACGTGACCCTTGTCACGGTGTCAAGCCTTTTTAGAAATGTCCCCTGGTCACCGCTGAGGTTTGACCTTCAGGTCACCTTTCGCGCTGAGTTTGCTCGTGAGGCACTTCCAGGGTGCGCGAATAGCTGGTGAGCTTTTTGGATTTCAGAACCACGGTGTGCTGTCTGCTGGAGAATCTGACAGTGGCGGGAGTGTTACCGAGAAATTTTCCGCCAACATAGACTTCGGCGGCGTCAGGATCCGGGGAATCGTGACGACGCCGTAACCGTCGGGTACTGAGGAATAGACGGGAACTGCAGGCGAAAAGTTGGACGGGGATGATACCTCGGTGGGGTAGAGATCGAAGAAGGGTTCTGCGGTTGTCGTTGTGGCAGGCGGCGCAAGGTCGGGATAATACCGCCTCGACACAGTTAACAAATCATTGGAACTGATAGCACAGGATGGAAGTAGCCTCACGGGAAAGCTCTTCTGGAAGGGTATTGTTCCCGAGGCGACGCCGTCGCGCTCGACCTTGGCGCCGGGAGGAGTGCTTGTGGTCGGTAGGGTTTGCACAACGCAAGAAGCGGCGAGGCAGAGAAGTACGGCCGCCAAGAACACGAAACGGAAGGAAACGCAGCATGAGAGCTGCTCTGCGTTGGACTACGCTAACAAATATCTATGAATAAACGCTGGATACTTCGTCATGGACTTGGCGCTATCTGACGATAGCCGACGCAGAGCAGCACGGGAAGTCGAGGGTATTTCGGGAACTGCCGATCTGTTTCTGAAAGCTGGCACAAAAGGAAGTGTGTGCCTTTCGAGGACGCGATGCGCCGCGCGTGCTGGCAATCGGCACACAAGCCCAGCGTCCGCGAAGGCACATTGTTTTGTTTGCCGGTGGACATCGGAACAGTTGATTGCACTCCGCAGAATCGCTTTGCAACACATTCGGTACCTGCAATCAATTCGGCTTTGCGGCATCGACAGACGCCGGAGGACTCGGTTTTCCAAAGCGGACTTCGTCGATATGCACATTGACTTCGATATTTGTGGAGACGATTTTGCGTGCCTGCGTGGGGCCGGCATTTTTTGACTCCACCACGAACGGATATTTCAAACCATTCACATCACGGTAATCGCGGAAGTAGGTTTCCATGGGCACGTCCTTGGCCCCATCCTTGGTTGTGATGACAGATTCCAGCAGCAGTCCCGACGCGGCATCAAAGAAGAAGTAACGCACGTCGCCCTTTTTGGTGGTGAGTTTCAACTTGTAGGCGGGCTTACCTTCCACATCTGCTTTGCCAGCATACTCAATCTCGTTACCCTTCTTTTTAGGCTCAATGAACGGTCCTTCGAAGTCGGCTTCTTCATCGATATTTCCGATGTCGGTGTCGGTCATGGGTTCAACAGCGGGAACGCCGGCAAACGGATTGTAGATCCAACCTGATGATTTTCCGTCAAATGTGCGTATAAGCGTCTGTCCATTCAGGGTAAGTTCGGTATGGAGCTTCATCGGGCGCTCGCGCTCGACGACGAACGTGCCGTCTTCCCCGGGCCCGAACGAGATGGTGCCGCTGATGCGCTCCGACTGCAATGCCCTGATCTTGGGGAGGCCGCCGCGTGCCGCGAGATATTTGGCAAGGATCTCGTCGACGGTCTGCGCGGAGAGTGAAACCGGGAGCAACACGATGGCAAAGAGAACCAGGATTCGGTGCATAAGAGAGGTCCCTGGTGCGGCGGGGTGGCAGCGCGGCACTGCAAGAATGGTAGAGGCACTCTCTACGGGGGTCAATGGGGCACCCCATAGCATCCAGTGATTCGGCAAATCCTACTGTTTCAGTGCGAAGGAGTACGAACCGGGTTGGGCGGTGAAACTCTGCGCACCGTTTTCGCTGCGAATAAGGTGCAGCCATTGATTCTGGTTAATATTCCGGCCATCTGCCAGAACGGAAGTTTTTGTCTTCACCGGAAGAACAATCAGCGCACTGGTGTTTGGAGGGATAACGATATCCCAGGTGATGAGATTGCCGGAAACTCTCCAGCTGGATTGGATGGGGCCGTACGGCGATTGATAGATGGCCTCGAGGCTGCCCAGGTTTGCGTCAAACACGGGATGAAGGAGGATATGATGGAAGCCGGGATCGTCCGTGTCGAAGTCGATGCCAGCGGCAAAACGGTAGAGCCACTCGCCCACGGCGCCGTAGGCGTAATGATTAAACGAGTTCATGCCGGGATCATCGAGCTTCTGGTTGCCGTTCCAGCGTTCCCACATGGTTGTGGCACCATGCTCGATCATGTAACCCCAAGAAGGATATTGCGTGTTCAACAGCAGGCGATAGGCAACGTCGGGGTGTCCGGTGCGCGTGAGTGTTTCCAGCAACGCGGGCGTGCCCAGGAATCCTGTGCCGATGGTCCAATGGCGAGCTTCGATTTTGGCGACAAGTTTGTCTGCGGCCGCAGCGCGAAGATTCTCGGGCAACAGATTCATGTGTAATGCCAAAACGTAGCCCGTTTGCGTGTCGACGGGAACCTTCGGCGCATCCTTGGCCGGAGGTGCATCGGAGGAGTTAGCGGTGCTATCGAGTGCGCCAACGAAACCGTCCTGCTGAACGTAGGCTTTGTTGAACGCGGCTTTAATTTTTTCGAATAGCGCGGCGTACTTCTTTGCATCGTCGTCGCGATGGAGCGCGCGCGCCATCTGCTGCATCAGTGACACGTCGTAAGCCCACAGGGCTGTGGCAAGAAGTTCCTCGGAAGTGTGCTCATCGGGAGCCAGCCAATCCCCGAACGCAATGCCGTATTCTTTCCTCCATAAATGATCGGCATTGGCGGATTGGATGGCGGAAAGATAGCGCTCCATCGCGGCCCAATTCTGCTCAGCCACACGTGTATCGCCATATTGCGACCACGCGGTCCACGGAATAATGACGCCGGCGTCGCTCCAACCTGCGGCAGACGAAGAACTGGAGGTGGCCGTGCCAGGAGCGAAGATGCCGAACATTTCCGTGCCAGACTGCGTGCCACGGATGTCCGCAGCAAATTTTTGGGAGAACGTACTGAGCTCCATATTGTAGGCAGCGGTGCGCCAGAAGACCTGGGCATCGGCTGTCCAGCCGAGGCGTTCGTCGCGCTGCGGGCAGTCGGTGGGCACGCTGATGAAATTTGAGCGCTGGCCCCACAAGATGTTGTTCCAGAGCTGATTGATCATCGGACTTGCGGAGCGGAATTGCGCGGTGAAGGGAGCGTCGGTGTGAAGGACGACGGCTTTAAGGGTGTTGAGATCCGGGGGAGAGCTGAGACCAGTGACCTCGACGTAACGAAAACCGTGAAAAGTGAACCGTGCCTGAAATTCTTCCGTGCCCTTGCCGGAAAGAACGAAAAGGTCCGTGGCTTTCGCGGTGCGTAGATTGTCGGTGTACAGAGTGCCATCGGCGTTCAGGATTTCGGCAAAGCGCAATTGAACCAGCTGGCCGGGTGCACCGTTGACACGCAGTTTTGCGACGCCCGTTAAATTCTGGGCAAAGTCAAAGATGTTTACACCGGGCTTGGGAGCAGTGATGGACTTGGCGTCTAGAACCTTCTCTATACGCACCGGGGGAAATGATTGCGCGACGATTGCAGGTTCGGCTGGATGAACCAGTTCGGCTGAACGCCATTTTGCGTCATCGAAACCCGGTGTGTCCCAACCGGCTTGTTCACGTCGTGCGTCGTAGGTTTCTCCGTCATAAATCTCGGCGGACAAGATCGGCGAGTCATCCGCACGCCACGATTCGTCGGTTAGCACCCAGTTTACGGACCCATCCGTATGTTCGATGCGGAGTTGGGCGCGAAGTGCGGGCGGCGTGTTGCCGTAGTTGTAGCCTTTGCCTGCCCACATTAAAGGTGTCGTGTACCAGCCGGGAGCGAGAAACGCGGCCAGCGCGTTCTTTCCCTCGGTGACTTCGCGGGTTACGTCGTAGACCTGATAAGGAACTTGGATGCGATAGTCCGTCCAGCCGGGAGCGAGAATCTGATCGCCGACACGCCGGCCGTTCAGATGGACTTCGTACGCGCCCAGCGCGGTGGTATACAGTCGCGCCGAGCTCACGGGTTTTGAAACGTCAAAGCTGCGGCGAAGGATCTTCACCGCTTCCGTGGGCAGAGGCTTGCCGAAGACCGCACCTTCCATCGCCGAACCGGTGAACGGATAAATGGTCGCGGCATCCCAGGAAGAGTCGTCAAAGTCCGTCGCACTCCAACCGCCGGCGGCATTCAGAGCAGACTTCCAGTGCAGATCGCTCTGAAACACGACGAAGGAGCCGTCCTGTAATTCCACAACCACGCAGGCACTCATGGGCGTTTTACTTTCGTCACTTTTCGTCCAGGAATCGGAGATGTAGTAACGAATGATCTCAACGGCAAGAATGTTTTTATCGGTGCGGAGGTGGGCTGTCACGTCGGCGTGCACATAGGTTTGCCAGGGAGTCTGCTTCCAGGGTGGCAGCGGCTGCGTCGTGAGTACCTGCTTTCCGTTCACCCAGGCAGAGGCGCTATCTTTTCCGGTGACGTAGAGCGAAGCATGCCGTACAGGTTTCTGCAATTGAAAGGAAAAACGAAAATCGTGGCGCGATTCGCTGGAGGGTTTGTAGTTAGGATCGCCCTTGTAGCTGATCCACTGGGCGGTGGATTCGCGCAGCAAACGGTGCTCCACGCCTTCAGAACCTATCCATTTCGCGTTCCAGTTTTCGGAGGCGAGCAATCCGGTTTCCCACCAGGCGATGTCACTCACGGGATACGGCTGCGAGTCCTGATCCCACAGCTGTACGCGCCAGAAAAAGCGCTTCTCCGGTGTCAGCGGCAGGCCAGCGTAGCGTACGCCGACAGATTGACCGGACGCGATGCGGCCGCTGTCCCAGAGGTCCGCCTTTCCGGCTGCGAGCGTATCGGAACTGCTGGCGACTTGCAGCTGGTAGGCACTCTGGTGCGCACCGAATCGCGAATCCTGCAGCTGCCAGGAGAACAGAGGAGTCGCGTCGTCGATACCGAGAGGGTTGCTGAGCGAATCGCACAGCAGGTGGACAGGCTTGCCGGAAGCAGGCGGCGCTGCTTCAGTTGTCGGAAGAAAATCAAACGCGAGCAGGCAGATGAGCGGGGCAAAAAGCTTGGCGGCACAAGTTATGGATGAACCCAGCAAACGGCTTCGTCCCATGGGACCTCACTTCGTACAAGTTGGAGCGAGAAACTCTACAGTATACGCACGGCTCTCGATTGCAGTACGGAAATTTGTCCCCGGGCATAGGCCTGGGAAAAGAATCTGTGGGGACGGCGCAGGCTTGGGAGTAGAATAAGCGCGAATCCGCCCAAGACAGAGTTGCGGCCGCCGGGAACGTCCTGCAGGTGGCCTGATCCAAAACCAAGAGCGAGTGGAGGTGTCGAATGGCAACAGCAAATACCAGTCAGGGATTGCGTGGACCGACAGCGGTGGCAAAAACGATCACTGGGTGGTTCATCGCCATGGCAGTGCTCTTTATCATTTTAGGGATACTGGCAATTATCGAACCCGGAGTTGCCGGGCTGGCAGTCACCTTGCTAGTCGGCTGGCTGCTGATCTTCGGTGCCGTGGCACACTTCATCACGGCGTTCAAGGGTGGTGGAACGAAGCAGGTAGTGTGGCAGGTGCTGATCGGGCTGGTGTATCTGATCGGGGGACTCTACTTCCTAACGCACGCGATCATGGCCGTGAGCACGCTGACACTTCTGCTGGCGGGCATTATTCTGGCCGAAGGCGTGATCGAAATCGTGGCGTACTTCAAGACCCGTCTGGAGGGCGCGTCGTGGTGGTTGCTGCTGAACGGGATTGTGACGCTGCTGCTGGGCTGTCTGATCTGGTTCCACTGGCCATCAAGCTCGGTGTGGGCCATCGGGACCCTGGTGGGGGTGAACCTGCTGATGACCGGAATATCGCGGCTGATGTTTGGATTGGCGGCAAGGAAACTCGCCACGAGGCTGGCGGCGAGCTAAATAAAAACCAGGCGGCAACTCGCGGGCGACACGGGTCCGTTCCAAAACGGAAAACACAGTACTCGGAACTCAAAAACGCCGAGTGAAAGCACAGACTGTTCTGTCGGGCTCAGTGCGAGCGTGAAAATGTCATCAGGTCGGTTTCCTTCTTGCCATGGTCGCTGTAGTTCCAAATTTGCGTGAGGTGGTCCTTATCTTCGAAGGTGATGCTCAGGCCGACCATGTGGCCATCCTCGGCAGATTTCATGCCCGTGGCGCGCACGAAGCTGAAGTCGATTTGCTTGACCGTCCCGGATAGGACGGGGCTTTCAAGTGTAGGCTGGTTGCCGGCGGAGCAGTAGTGCGTCAGGACAATACGATTGCCTTCCGCCGAAAACATGGTAATCATCTCCGCCCCATTTTCCGAATTATGGCGTTCCATCAGGACGCTGCCACCGGAAACGAGTTCGTAGGTCAGATGAACGACATTGCCGTGCTGGTCCTTTCCTTGCCAGTTGCCGACCAAAGATTTCAGCTGCCGGAAGGCGGGACTGACAGTAGAAGTGGCGGCAGGCATCGTCTGCGCCGAAAGGCTGTAAGCCGCGAACTGAAGCAGGATGGCAACGGACAAAAGACGGCGGGCAAACATGAAAGCCTCCTCGAGAATATAACGGACGAACTAAGCAATGCGATTCTGTCGCAGAATCTGGCGATTGTCGAGTGCCAGCCCGGGTGCTTCGGGCAAACCACGGCGGGAACTCGCCAGAGGCATCGTAAAGGCGGGTTGCGGGATGGGCTACGGGCCTGGGCCGGAAAGCGTTGACCGGGGACGGAAGTGCTCCGTACCATGGATCAATGCAAACCTTGCGGATGCAAGCGGGCTGCTGCGTGGCGCTTCTCGCGTGCCTGTGCGGATGTGCAGACGCGGCCAAGAAACCCGCCCAGTCTCATGTGCCGGCGCTTACGCCGCCCAAGCCTGCGGATCCGCAAACTCCCATTAGTGTCGCGGTCCTTCCGCTTCCCAATTACCTGTCGCCTCCCCTAGCGCCGTTGCAGGCCTCCACGTCGGGAGGCATCGATTATCTGGTCGAAAGAGTGAAGGAGAAGTTTGCCGCAGGTGAGGCCAATTATAAGGAGGGGCACCTCGAAGCGGCGCGGCGGGATTTTGACGATGCCGTCGATTGGATGCTGGAAAGCGGGTACGACCCCAACAGCGACCCCCGCCTGAGCGAGTTGTTCCACACGGTCACTGACGCGGTCTACACCTACGAATTGCAAGCGTTTCGCGCGGGTGATGGTTTCACGGAAGCCCCGGCGGTGCCCGCGCCGATCGACGAAGTGGCGGAGATGACTTTCCCGGTCGATCCTAAGCTGAAGGAACGCGCGGAAGAGACGGCCAAGAGCAGTTCGCACGACCTGCCGCTGACGGTGAACGACGTGGTGGCCTCCTACTTGAACTTCTTTCAGACGCCGCGCGGTCGGGCCATCGTCGAGAATGGACTTCGGCGCAAAGGCAAGTACCAGGAAATGATTGCCCGCGTGCTGCACGAAGAAGGTGTGCCGCAGGACCTGATCTATCTGGCACAAGCGGAAAGCGCGTTTCAGCCGCTGGCCCTGTCGCGGGCCGGGGCGCGCGGGATCTGGCAGTTTGTGCAGTGGCGCGGAAACGAGTACGGCCTGAAGCGTACCTGGTGGGTAGACGAGCGCATGGACCCGGAAAAAGCGACGCGTGCGGCGGCGCAACACCTGAGGGACCTGTACGGGCTCTATGGCGACTGGTACTTGGCGATGGCGGCATACAACTGCGGTCCCGGAAACGTGCAGAAGGGCATTGAGCGGACAGGCTACGCTGACTTCTGGGAACTCTACCGGCGGAACGTGCTGCCGCGCGAGACAAAGAATTACGTGCCCATCATCCTGGCGCTGACGCTGATCGCCAAGGACGCGCAGCACTATGGTGTCGCCGTGGATCCGGACCAACCGGTGGAATCCGATGTGGTCATGCCGGGGCGGGCCATTGATCTGCGTCTGGTGGCGGAGACCATAGACGTTGATGTAGACACCCTGCGAACCCTGAATCCATCGCTGCTGCGCATGACCACACCTGACGGCCCCGAATTTGTGCTGCACCTTCCCAAGGGCACATCGGAACGGTTCTCAGCGGAAATCGCCGACATCCCAGCCGACAAGTGGGTTAGCTGGCGGCGGCACCGCGTGGAGGCGGGAGACACGCTAACTGCGATTGCCAAGAAGTTCCATGTCACACCAGTTTCGATTGCCGAAGCCAACGACCTGGAACGTGGCGCGGCGCTCACCCCGGGAGAGAAACTGATCATCCCCGCGGCGCGTGCCCCCGAGGAAACTAAGCGGCGGCTAGTACGATACCGCGTGCGCAAGGGGGAGACACTGGCAGGGATTGCCGACCAGTTCAGCGTGACCTCGGAGGACGTTCGCAAGTGGAACGGGCTAAAAACCACGAAAGTGAGCAGGGGCATGGTCTTGAGGATTTACACGGTGGGAGGCGCCCCGGAAACGCACACCGTGAGACACTCCTCGAAGGGTACGGCCATAAAGAAGACCGCGGGTAGCAAGAGCACTTCCCATCCTTAACTCCGCAGGGACGGTATCGGCGCCAGGCCTCAAGAATGGTCCGGTGGCGCATGAAGCAGCGCCCTTGTGAGCAGGACTCTTGACAAGCACCACAGAGTGGGATAACAAATCGCAAGGGCAGGCAAACGTCGGCTCCGGCTGGTGCAGCGTGCCAAAAACACCGGGTAAGAATGTGCCCCCAGGGGAGGACATCATGGATTTTGAGAAGGACCAGTTTGAAGACGACGACGAGCTGTCCCGGTTGGAGGACGACGAGCTGGGCGGTGACGGTATAGTCGAAGAAGACGAAGAGATCCTCGTAGTGGAAGAAGAACCCAACGAAGAGGGCAAAGACGAGCCTGCGGAAAAACCTGCTCCGAAGCCCGCCGCCAAAAAAGCTGCTCCCAAGAAAGCGGCCCCCAAGAAGGCGGCAAAAAAAGCTGCGAAAAAACCCGCGAAGAAAACCAAGAAGCCGGCCAAGAAAGCCAAGGCGAAGTCCAAGCCAAAGAAGCCCGCGAAGAAGAAGCGCCGTTAACGCAGAATTTCCGCCATTTGAAAATGGCGAAACAGGGCCCCGCGATTTACTCGAGGGGCCTTTTGTAATTGTAGGGCGAGGCAGGAGCGGAGCGGGAAGAAGGCGTGCCGGGATGGGCAGATTACGGAGGGAGAGAGCTTCCATATCGGTCCGGGTCGGTGCCACAACGGGAAATCGCAGGGAGAAGGGGCTAGCCGTCCTCGCCGAGTCGAGCATGTACCGCTAAGATAAACTGGTCGCCTGGCACGGGCACTAACTAATTGCTCAGACCAGCGGTTCGGACCAGTTCTCCAGCGTTTCTTTCACCTTGTGGAGGAATTGGTGCGCGATTGCGCCATCCACCACGCGGTGGTCGTAGCTCAGCGTCACGTAGCACATCGAGCGGATGGCGATGGAATCGTTGATCACCACCGGACGCTTTTCAATTGCGCCCAAGCCGAGGATCCCCACGTTCGGCTGGCTGATCACCGGCAAGCCGAACAGCCCTCCGAATACGCCGGGATTAGTGATGGAGAAGGTTCCCTCCTGCACTTCATCTGGCTTCAACTTCTTCGAACGCGCGCGCTCGGCAAGATCATTCAGCGTACGCTGGATGCCCAGCAAATTTTTCTCGTCGGCGTTTTTCACCACGGGAACTATCAACCCCCAATCGAGCGCCACGGCGATGCCCACGTTGATTTCTTTGTGCAGCACTACGTTTGTCCCGTCCAGCGAAGCGTTCAGAGTGGGATACGCACGCAACCCGGCGACGGCGGCCTTCACGAAGAATGGCATGAATGTCAACTTGGTCTCGTAGCGTTTCTCGAATTCTTCCTTGGCTTTCGCGCGGATGGCGGCGACCTTGGTCATGTCGATTTCGTCGACGGAGTAAACGTGCGGCGAAACGTGCTTCGAGGCCACCATGTGTTCGGCGATCTTCTGCCGCATCACGCTCAGCGGTTGCAACTCGTAATTACCGAAATAGATGCGCTCGCGCGGCACACCGACTTGAAGCGAGGGCATGTACTGTGTGCCGTGCGCGGCAGGCGCACCGGGGGTCGCCGCGACAGGCGCGGCCGGCGGAGGAGGTGGAGTGGGCCGTGCCGCTGGAGTCGCGGCAGATGCGGAAGCCGCTGGTGCCGCACCAGACTGGCCAGCGATTACGGCTTCGATGTCTTCCTTAGTAATGCGGCCGCCGGCGCCGGTACCTTCGAGCGTAGTGAGGTCAATATTGTGTTCCTTGGCCATGCGACGAACTAACGGAGAAGAATGCACACGCTCGGTCGAACTGGCAGAGGTCCCGTTCGCTTGGGGGACGGCGGCAGTGGCAGCCGCGGGTGCGGGCAACGGTGCAGGAGCGGGTTTCGCCACACTGGCAGGGGCCGCACCGGGTGCTGGCGTGAGTGCCGGTTTCATTGCAGCCGGGACAGCAGCAGGAGCAGGCGCAGTCGCAGCGGCGGATCCCGCGCCGTCAATCACGGCTACAACCGTCTGGATGGGCACGGTCTGGCCTTCCGGAATCTTGATCTCTTTCAAAACACCGGCCGAGGGCGACGGAATTTCCGCGTCCACCTTGTCGGTGGAAATCTCAAACAGCGGCTCGTCGCGCTCGACCTTGTCGCCGGGCTTTTTCAGCCATTTGGTAATAGTGCCTTCAAAGATGCTTTCGCCCATCTGGGGCATAACCACATCGACTGCCATGGGAGTTTTCTCCTTACCTTGTGGAACTTCCGCTATCCGGGGCACGCTCGGCCGATGTTCGGGTGGAAGTCAACCGTACCAGTTTACAAGGAAACACGCGGTGACGGAAAGGGCCGCCAGGGCCGCCCCCGTGTCAGATTCCGAAGCATTCCTCATGCAGTGCCCGTCCCGCAGTGGCCGTGGGGAAACATCAGGATCACGGCTTGGCGATGAAGGTGAAGTCCAGTGATAGCGATTCGCCGCCAGTCACGGCAATTTCTTTACTTTGCGTTCCAAGCGACTCGTGCCAGGCAGTCACCGTGTATTTGCCGGCTGGAAGATCGGGAAGGCGGAATTTTCCGTCTTCGTGGGTTACCGCAAAATGGCTGGTTTTCAGGACCACAAAATAACCCTGCATCCACGGATGGATATTGCACTTCACGGGAATGAATTCCTCGTTTTCATACGAATAGGAAAACGGCGGAGTTCCTGGCGGCTGGATGCGATTCCATTCCCGGTTAATTTTGGCAAGCGGGTGGATGTTGTGGGAGAAGGGGTCGCTATTCGAAATTTTGATCTCCTGCCCGGCGTGCAATGCCAGAACATGCGTGGTGTAGTGGCAGTTGTACTGATCGAAGGTGACCGGCAAGGCCGGCGCAGAAGAATTGTCCGGTACACCTGCTGAGATATATACCACTACGTTTTCCAGCGAGCTCTCCGGGCCGGTCACAACCGTCTCGCTGAGGAGGGCCCCACCGGAATGGATTTTGACGCAGGCAGGTTCCTTGGACAGATCCAGCGGCTTTGCTTTCGGCGGCGAGCCCTTCAGAATTACTTTTCCGCTGATCGTCCCGGTCTCCGCCCCGGCGGCGAGCAGAATCGGAACGCCGAAGCCCAGGAGACCAGCCAGGCAGGCTAGAATCGGTTGCATCCCCTTGTTTCCTCCTTGCCAGGAATTGCGCGGACACGGCCTGGATGAGAGCAAATTGCACGCACGAAATAGCGCTACTGCAGAGAAGTCCCGCTTCCCCGCTGGCTCCGTATCTGCTAAGTGTAAATTGGCAGATCACCGGAAGAAGCAAAATGTCGGAATGGTATAGCAAACGATCAACGGCTGACTCTGGATGGCTGACAACCCTGTCCACTTGAAGGGAAGGCGGTTCGACGAGGACTTCCGAAAAATCGCAACTCCGGCGCCTTAAAAGCGCGCCAACTCCTTGGCGGCGGCAAACACCTTTTGCGCGTTGGGAAGAAACGCTTCCTCGAGCGTCGGTGCATACGGCACCGGCGTGTCCAGAGACGTGACCCGCACGAGCGGCCCGTCGAGATCGTGAAACGCTTTTTCCGCCAGAATCGCCGCGATTTCACCGGCAATGCCCCCGGTTTTGGTGTCCTCGTGGACCACCAGGCACTTGTTGGTCTTCTTCACCGACTGGAGAATGGTCTGTTCGTCCAGCGGGAGAAGTGTGCGCAGGTCGATGACTTCTGCTTCGATGCCATCCTTAGCTAGCGCGTCTGCCGCTTCGAGCGAGGTGTGCATCATGGCGGCGTAAGAGAGAATGGTGAGGTGCTGGCCTTCGCGGCGCACGATGGCTTTCCCAAGCGGCACGGTAAAGTCGTCAGACGGAATTTCCTCCTTGATGCGGCGGTAGAGGAATTTGTGCTCGAAGAAGAGCACCGGATTATTGTCACGGATGCTGGCTTTCAACAAGCCCTTGGCATCGTACGGCGTGGAGGGATACACAATCTTCAGCCCCGGCGTGTGCAGGAAATACATCTCCGGATTCGCGGAATGGAACGGACCTCCGTGCACTCCGCCGCCCGACGGCCCGCGCACAACAATGGGCGCCGGCGCGTTCCACAAATAATGTCCCTTGGCCACAAAGTTGGTGAGCTGGTTGAAACAGCAGGCGATGAAATCGATGAATTGCATTTCCGCCACGGGGCGCAGGCCCAGGTAGCTCATCCCGCATGCCGCCCCGATGATAGCGCTTTCGCTGATGGGCGTATCGATCACGCGTTCCCAGCCGAACATTTCCAGTAATCCTTCGCTGGTCTTGAATGCGCCGCCATAAACGCCTACGTCTTCGCCGATCAATACCACGCGCGGGTCTGCGGCCATCTCTTCGAACAACGCCTGCTTGATTGCTTCCAGAAAGGTTATGGGGGCCATGGCTACCTGTTCGTCTTTCCGCGCGCGGCTGATTTTTTCACTGACCTCTTGTTGGCAGGTGTTTTGATCAAGGCTTTCGCCGGCGGTTTCACCGCGGCTTGCCCGGCTGCCCGCTTCTGTTCGGCAGGTGCGGTGTCGCCAAAATGGATCGGCGCATTCTCACGCGAAGAAGTCTTACCCCTGCCAAAGCCTTCGACAACCCACACGGGTTCGACGCTCGATTTCGGCGGAAGCAGTTCCTTCACGTCCCGCTCCCACTTCGGCTGCAGGTCGTGGCACTCCGGGCCGGTGCAGTAGACGCCTTCCGAAGCGAGTTCTGGCGGCGGCATCGGCGAGTTCTCGGCGAATTCGCGATCTTTCTCCAGCAAGGATGCAAGCCCAATCTCGATCTCCTGTTTCCCTTTGGCGTCCAGGAGTTTTTCATCCGTCAGGAATTTTTCGTACAGCGCAATGGGGTCTCGTTTCTCCCAGAATTTCCGCTGTTCCGTTGGAACGTACTCGGCCGGATCATGCTGGGCGTGTCCGCGCCGCCGGAATGTTTTCGCTTCGATCAGAATGGGCCCTTCTCCGGCACGAGCGCGCTCCACCGCTTCCTTGGCCGTGGTGTAAACTGCGGCCACATCGTTTCCGTCCACGATGTAGCTCGAAATTCCGTATGCCTTGGCGCGATCCGCCAGATTTTCCAGCGGCACCTGCCGCCGTACCGGCGTCGAATAGGCCCACAAATTGTTCTCCAGAATCAGCACCAGTGCAGCTTTCTGCGATGCCGCCAGATTCAAGCCCTCATGAAACACGCCCGTCGAGCTGCCGCCGTCTCCAATCCACGTCATGGCCACGATTTTCTGACCGAGATAGCGCCCCGCCATGGCCACCCCCGTCATCACCGGGATCAGGTCGCCAAGCATGGAGATGGGCGAAACGATATGCAGGTTTTCCAGATCGCCGAAGTGGCTTGTGCCGTCTTTCCCTTTTGTTGGCGATGTGTATTTGGCCATGTGCTGTGTGAAGATGTCGCGCGGGGGCACTCCTTTTACCAGCAGTGCGCCAATGTTCCGGATCATCGGCGCCATCCAGTCGCGTTTCTCGAGCGCGTAGGCCGTGCCCACGGAGATGGCCTCTTGTCCCAGACTGGAGTAGAGTCCGCCGACGATTTTGTTCTGACGGAATAGTCTGGTCATGGTCTCCTCGACCTCGCGGTTCAGCCGCATGTAGTAATAAAGGTCGAGGCATTGCTGACGAGACAATTTTGTGTTTGCTCGGGTTTCCGGCATGGTTGGCGCTTCTCCGAATCGGCGTTCGGTTCTCTATCTTAAAGCCAACCTGCCATCGCGCCTAATCGGCAGTGTCCTCGTAAGCCGTTCGTAGGGACCGGAATGCGCCGGCCTGCTATGCTCGGAATCGCACACCGGACTGTTCGCAACCGGACACCTGGCAAGGCACTTGGCTCGGATGCCCCGTCTAACTTCTATGGATTCACAGTCTTGCCATTCACCGACCTGGTCACCCGCTTGCTTTCTGATCTTGTTTCTGTCCCGGCGTAAGGCCACGGAACAATTTGTACTGGTTCGCAGTACTGATGAGGATAGGAAGGTGTTCACATGACCGAGCTCCTGCGTGATATTCGCTACGGTTTGCGGCTGTTCTGGAAGAGCCCCGGATTCACCTCCGTGTCCTTGCTCGCCCTAGCGCTGGGTATCGGCGCCACCACGGCCATTTTCAGCCTGTTATATTCCGTTCTCCTGGCCCCGCTTCCCTATGCCCACGCCGATGAACTGGTGATGATCTGGTCGCACCAAAAGGGCGAACGCATCGAGACTTCGCCAAGAGACTATCTGGACTGGCAAAAACAGAGCACCGTCTTTCAGTCGGTAAATGCCTGGACAGGTGCAGGTTTCACCATTTCCACGCCAGAATGGACCGAGCAAGTTCAGGCCACCAGGGTCGCGCCCGGGTTCTTCGACCTACTCTCGGGCGAAAAACCCTATCTGGGCAGGCACTTCCTTCCAGAGGACACCCAGGTCGGTAATGACCACGTGGTCATCCTCACATACCGATTTTGGAGGGAGAAGTTCGGCAGTGACCCCAACATCGTCGGCAAGAAGCTTCGCATGAGCGGCGAACTGTACACCGTTCTCGGCGTGGCTGTGCCCGGGCCCAACGACAAAGGCGATGCGGACATGAGTGTGCCTCTGGCGTTGAAGTCGGAGGAAATTAACCGCGAATTTCATTTTCTCCTCGTCATGGCACGTCTGAAACCAGGTGTAACCCTCACCGCTGCGAATGCGGAGATGTCTGTGATTGCACAGCGGCTTGCGCAGGCCAACCCAAAAACAAACGAGGGCCTGACGATCACCGTGGAACCGCTCAAGAATGACTTTCTCCCCCGCAATACGCGCACGGGCCTTTGGCTGATGATGGGTGCCGTGGCGTTCGTGCTTCTGATTGCCTGCGTGAATATTGCGAACCTGCTGCTGGCCTGGGGAACCGCACGCCAGAAGGAAATCGCGGTGCGCGCGGCACAGGGCGCAACACGCGCGCGCCTCTTCCGCCAGTTTCTGGTGGAAAGCCTTTCGCTGGCCGTAATCGGTGGCGGCTTGGGCATGCTGCTGGCGGAAATCATTCTCCATGGTGTGCTCAGCGCAATGCCGCGCAATCAACTGGGAATTCCCTACGAAGCAGACCCCCATTTGAATATTCCCGTGTTGCTGTTCACGCTCGGGGCAACGCTGCTGAGCGGTGTTCTGTTCGGCTGCGCTCCAGCCTGGCATGCCGCTCGGCAAAACATAAGTGACATGTTGAAGGAGGGTGGGCGATCGTCGTCGGGCGCGCGGCACAATCGTTTGCGTCGCGTCCTTGTAGTTGCGGAATTTGCGCTGGCCCTGGTCTTGGTTGCCGGTGCCGGACTCATCATCCGCAGTTTCTGGAATTTAACGAAGGTGGATCTCGGCATCCGCACCGACCATGTACTTACGTTTAACGTGCCCTTCGAGCGGGGACGCAGCACCAACGCGGATCAGGTCCGCAGCCAGTACGCAGAATTGCTGGAAAGGATTCGTGCGGTTCCCGGAATTCTCAGCGCTGCTGCGTCACCGGGTTTGCCCGCTGCGGGATCCGGTCGCCTGCCTTTTTCCGTGGTCGGCCAACCTTCCGAGGACGTCAGCAAGCAGCCCACCGTGGCTTACCAGCCGGTCACGCCCGGTTACTTTGAAACCTACGGGATACGGTTAATGCGCGGACGGTTTCTGACCGCACAGGACCGCGCCGGAGGCGTGCGCGTAGCCATGGTCAGTGAGAGTTTTGTGCGGCAGTACTTGCCCGGAGTGGATCCATTGACGCAGCGCGTCAAAATTCCGGAATTGATTGTTGGAGCAGAGCCGCCACTTGGCGCTCCGATCGAGTGGCAGATTGTCGGGGTCTTTCATGACGTGCAGTATGAAAGCCATCCGACGGCCGGCTCTCCGGAAATTGACGTACCGTTTGACCAGAGCCCCTGGCCGTTTACCACCATCGCGGTACGCACCTCAGGCAATCCGGCCGCAATTTCCAATAGCCTCGCCGCGGCGATCCGCTCGGTCAATCCCGACTATCCGATGACGCGCGTGCGCACCATGGATCAAGTGGTGAGCGAATCCCTGGTGACCGACCGCTTTGCCCTGGTTGTCTTTGGTAGTTTTGCCGGGTTGGCGCTGATTCTGGCCGCCATCGGCATCTATGGAGTCATGACCTTCTCCGTTGCTCAGCGCAATCACGAGATGGGGATTCGCATTGCACTCGGCGCGGGTACTTCTCAAGTTCTCAAACAGCTGGTCGGTGAAGGCATGACGTCGGCTCTGATCGGAATGGCTATTGGGCTTCCGGGTGCGTATTTGGTAGGTAAGACCCTGCGAAGCCAGCTCTACAATGTCGGAGCAATCGACACCCGCGCCCTGTTCGCGGTCGGCGCCGTTCTTTTGATCTCAGCGCTTCTCGCCTGCTATGCGCCGGCTCGTCGCGCCACAAAGATCGATCCTATGAAAGCGCTGCGTCAGGAGTAATTCGGCGCAATTGTTCGAACTGAGGCTTTCGAGAGCGGAGTAATTCCCGTATTCGATTTAACCCTTCTTCAAATACCGGCGTACCAGGAATAGCCGGATTCCGGGGCGCCGGATCCAAGACCTAACGACAAGTCCAAAAAAGCTGAGCGCGAAAATCCAATGAGTCACACGAACCAATACAGTGTGACGCGGCGTTTCCAAAGTCTCAGCGGTGCGGAGTTCGAGCCCAGGAGCGTAGGCGGTGTGGGCCATGGCTCGTGCGCAGACGGTAGCACAGGGAAAAGTGGCAAACAACAGTCGCTCGAGGTCTTGCATGCCGCCCCTAAAAGCGCGGAAAAAGCCGGCATTTTTTAAGAAGGAACCGCTTCAGCGCTGGCAACGACTCGGTTGCGTCCTTCTCTCTTCGCCTGAAACATTCGTTCGTCCGCCGACGTGAGCAACTCCGCCGCATCCTCTCCATCGATCGGGAAGCTGGCCAATCCCGCGCTGATGGTCACCTCGACTTTTTCCCTGCGCGTGGCCAATTCAATCGGAGTGCTGGCCAACAACTCCCTTAAGAGTTCTACCTTCTGTTGAGCTGCCTCAATGTCTGTCTCCGGCAGGATTACCACAAACTCTTCCCCTCCGTAGCGGCCCACGGTGTCGCTTTGCCGGCAGGAGTCGCGAAGGATGCTCCCGATTTTCCGCAGCACCCGATCGCCCGCAGAGTGTCCATGAGCATCGTTCAGCGACTTGAAGCGGTCCACGTCGATCACGGCAATGGTCAGCTGCTTTCCGTAGCGCCGAGCGCGGCCGAGCTCAATGGCGAGCCGATCATCCACGTAGCCCCGGTTGAACAGACCCGTCAGGTGGTCGCTAGTGGCCATGTGCAGTAGTTTCTGACTGCGCGAAACCAGAGCCAGGCTGAGTCCAGACGCCGTCATCATCATGATCAATCGCGAGATTTGCGCGGACCAGCTGAACAGGCCGTAAGGATATGGCGAGTAAACCGGACTGTTGAGATCCCAATGGCTGGCCGCGAAATACACAATCGCGAAATACTCCGCGAACGCCAGTAAACCTGTTGTGATGCACACCCGCTTGTCGTCGAACGCGCTGCTGGCAAATCGCAGCCACGATGAATTGTAGCCTCGCGCGATCAGCAGATAGACGTCAGCAGTGCGCTGGTTCTCTTCCTTCTACTGAATCAGCCGCACACGGCCGTCAACAGTAAGGTGGTATTTGAGGGGTACTTATCTGGTGATCGGCAGCAGCAGCCTTCGCTACGAGAGGCCGACCAGGCCCTCCTTTGGGTCGACCGGAAAGAACGCCGAGTTGATCACCGGTATGATCAGCAGTAACGTGGCCAGCGACAAGCGGATTTTCGCCACCAACAGTTCGCCCGCCACACCGGCTTCTGCCAGAACAGGGTCCGGGCGCGACCACAGTCCCGCAAAGTGCCTTCGGAAGTTCACGGTCATAAATGCCACACGGTGCGGCCAATGCCGCTGTCGCTACGGGCGTCCAGGATGATGGGTTTAATTGACCGAGATCGAAATCCAGCCTCGGTCGGGCGTAGGCGCTAGAATAAAGGAAGGCGCCCGTTTTTGCAGAGAAATTCTGCCCATGCGTTCCTAAAGAGCATATCAACTACGCTGCCGACAGTGTTGTCACCAGCAAACCGATCAGGATCAAATAGTGAGAACGATAACGGTCGAATCCTAGCCCCATCCGCCGCTGACCACCTATTGCCCCTGCCGGAGCTGCGATTCGCTGAATGAAAAAAGAGGGGTGAACAATAAGGCAGTGAGTCCGGTCCTGCGATTTCAGGAGCGGAAAATCGGTCTATACTCTACCGGGCCCTGCGGTCGAACTTTAGCTTCCAGAAAAGAGGAACCTCGTGACGCAAGGTGATCCGGTGCCTGCTGATGCCTTAACACCAGGGATCGTGTTCGAAAATCTACAAGCATTCCAACGCACTGCAGCACTGAAAGCGGCAATCGAGCTTGACGTTTTTCGTGCCGTGGGCCAGGGACCGGGTGATGTAGCCTCGATCGCGCGACATGCGTCTGCCTCCGAACGCGGAATTCGCATTCTCTGCGATTTTCTGGTCGTGAATGGGCTGCTGCAGAAAAATGGGAATCGCTACCAGCATACTCCATCGAGTGCGGCCTTCCTGGATCCCAGTTCGCCAAGTTGCCTTGCCTCGATTGCGGGTTTCTTGGCACACTCCTCGATACGTGAGCCGTATGAGCATCTAGCGGACATTGTCCGGACGGGAAGGACCGCGCTTCCGGGAGAAGGAACCGTTGAGCCTGAGAACCCGGTTTGGGTGCAGTTTGCACAGAGTATGGGCCCCATGATGGCGCCGATGGCGGGACCGTTAGGGAAGATTGTGTTGGAGGGGCGAACGGGTCCACTGAGGGTGCTGGACATCGCGGCGGGACACGGACTCTTCGGGATTGAAATCGCAAAACAACACAAGCAGGCACACGTCGCAGGATTAGATTGGGCGCCCGTCCTGCGAGTGGCACTGGAGAACGCGCGCAAAGCGGGCGTACAGGACCGCTACGACATGCTCCCAGGAAGTGCGTTTGGAGTAGACTTCGGCGGCCCGTACGATGTGGTGCTGTTGACGAATTTCCTCCATCACTTCGATGTGGAGACGTGTGTCAATCTCTTGAAGAAAGTACGCGGTTCGCTCAAGCCCGGCGGGTGCGCAGCGACCTTGGAGTTCGTGCCGAATGAGGATCGCGTTTCTCCGCCACAGCCCGCTGCGTTCAGCATGACGATGCTGGTAACAACGGCGGCCGGAGACGCCTACACATTCCGTGAGTTGGCAGACATGCATGCGCGCGCGGGATTTGGGAAGGTCACCGCACACCCTATTTCGATGAGCCCACACACCATCGTGATGGGGCGAAGCTAGCGTCGGGTCGCCGGCTTTACCACGTTATGCGGCGCTACTCGATTCGCAACGCGCTCATTGGCGCAATCGATGCCGCGCGGTTTGCGGGAATGATGGCGGCAAATAAAGAACAGATCGCCAGCGCTCCCGCAGCTACGCTTAACGCGAAGGGATCCCACCAGGCAACACCGTAGAGTTGGGCGGAGATCAACTTTCCTGCGCCGACTGCCAGCGGCACTCCGATGAGGAGTCCAAGCAATACACGGGTGAACGCGCCACCCAGCACGAGTCGAATCACTTCGGTGCGCTCCGCGCCCAGCGCCATACGGATGCCGATCTCGTTGGTTCTCTGCGCGACAGTATACGCGGTGACGCCGTACAGTCCTATCGCCGCGAGTATCAACGCCACGATTCCGAACATGCCGGCCAAACTGGCCACGGCGCGCTCTTGATCGAAGGAAAGATCCACCTGCTGTTGCATCGTGCGGATGCTATTGATCGTCAAGTTCGGATCCAGATCCGCCAGCATCCTGTTCAGTTGCGGTTCAAGCGCACCGGGAGAAAGGTTCGTTACCAGTGTGATTCCGCCAATGAAATGCGAGCGCAGCTCGATTTTCTTCATCAGTTCGTCGTTGTAATCGACCTTTTGCGTCAGCGGCACATAGAACATTGGCCGCGCGGGCCGGTCCAATCCCCATCCCGCAAACTTCGCGTCGCGCACAATGCCCACGATGCGGTAGGTGCCGGCATTTTCGGGCATGTCAATGCCGAAGTGTTGCTCTATCGGGTCTTCGTCGCTCTTGAAGAAGCGTTTCACGAACGCTTCATTCACGATTGCGACCGGCGCCGTGGTTTCATTGTCGGCTGGCGTAAAGTACCGCCCGCGCAAAATCGGCATTTCAAAGTTCTGTAGATAGTTAGCCGTCACGCGGTCCCACGAAGCGCCTGATTCCTCACCCATCTTGCCAGGCGGATGGCCTGCCACCATGATCAGTTCACTCCAGTTGTTGGTGAGAGGATTGTAAAGAGCCAGTCCGGTCCCCTGAACTCCGGGTAAGCGGCTGAGCTGTTCTTCGAATTGGCGATACAGCGCCATTAATCTGGGGAGCGTGTAGCTTGCTGGGGGACTATTAATGTCCACTACGATGCGGCCCTGCACCCTATAACCAAAATCCTGATGCTCGAGCTTGTTTAGACTTCGCGCCAGCATCGTCGAACCCGCGACCAGCACCACGGACAGAGTGGCCTGCACAACCAGCAGTGCTTTGCGAGCAAACGATGAACGATCTTTGCTGCCTCGTCCCGATCCGCGAAGCGCATCCGCTGGATCGGTGCGCGTGGCAAGCCATGCGGGAGCCGCTCCGAAGATGATTCCTGTCAGCAGGGCCAACGCGAAAGCAAACGCTAAGACAATCAGGGACGGAGTGGTGCTGATCGGCAGAAAACGCGAACTGCGGAACGCTAGCGTCAGCAGTAGCCGGGCCGCCCCCATTGCCACTACAAGTCCGACGATGCCGCCGCCGATGGCGAGTAAGACGCTTTCGGTAAGGGCTTGCGAAACAATTTGCGTGGGTGTGGCACCGACGGCCATTCGCACTGCTGTTTGTCCCCTACGGGCCACCCCGCGAGCCAGCAGCAGGTTCGCCACGTTCGAACATGCTATCAATAGCACCAAACCGCACACCGATAGCAGGATTTGCAGGCTGCGTCCGTACTCTTCTTTCATCACCGCCACGCCGGCACCGGCAGGCACGACGGCGAGCGTCTGCTTGGGAAGCAACTTAATTACGTCCGGCATCCAGTTGGCAGGGTATCCAGAGTCATTCTGCATCCATTGCCGTAGTACTCCGGTCAGTCGCGGCGCCATTCCCTCGGTTGAAGCTCCCGGCCGCAATCGGCCAATCATGCGCAGCCAGGCTGAAATCGGCTGTCGCAACAGACTGCCATCACCATCAATCATGGGTTCCTGTTGCACAGGGACCCAGATATCGGGAGGATCGCTTTGTAGCGTTTCACCGAAAAACCCGGGGGGTGCCACACCAATTACAGTCAGAGGATGGCCCTCTACGATGAATGTTGAACCGACTACCGAAGGGTCCGCGGCGTAGGCGGTTTGCCAGACGCGGTGGCTAATCACGGCCACCGGCGGCGCCGCCGGCTTGTCGTCATCCGGCGTAAGCACCCGTCCACCAAAGGCCCGCACTCCGAGTGTCGAGAAATAACTACCGGTGACGTACTCCGAGCGCAAAGGCCTGGCAATCGACTCCACACCCTGTCGCCGGACGCTCATCTGACCGCGTCCGGCCTCGAACGCGGTGACCTCCTGAAACTCCGGGGTTTCTGCCTTCAAACGCTCATAGAGCGGGAACGAGACCATTCCCCATCGGTCCTGAGGTCCGCCTTCAACGCAACAATCATCACCGTCGCCTACCCGGTAGAGAGTGCTGGGATCCGCCACCGGCAAGGAGCGCAGCATCACTGCGTGGATCAGCGTAAAAATTGCCGTCGTTCCGCCAATTCCCAAAGCCAGGGTGAGTATCGCCGCTGCTGTAAACACAGGCGACAGCCGGAACTGTCGCAGCGCGTAGCGAAGATTGCCGCCCAGATTGTGCATGGGACACCTCACCATTATCTACGAGGTGAATGCGCCGGGTGTTCCCGGGACTCGTGATGATTCTGAGCGAATCTCGTCGCTCTTCCCGTCATCGGTCAGGGTTTCTTGTCGCTCTTTTAGATGCTTATTTATCAACGACATCCGCGAGTCCGCTCGGAGGCATAATCTGGGCTGTGCGCCGTGATGTGATTTGGTCTGGCCGCCTGGAATGTTCTTTTGTGAAGTTTGCCTCGGTGCGACAACGATGTTCTGTCCGCGCTTGTGCAAATGGGAACAGAGACCATACTCGACATGTTCGAGTATGCATATCGTGACGGCGAGAAGGAATGGTGTTGACCAGAAGGTTGGGAGAACTTTCTGGTCAGTATTGACCCTCTCGCCGATCTTCTCATCACAATGTCAACAGGATAGAGCCACAGCGGCGGCGAGCTAACCCTTCCAAATATACTTACCACAAGGGCACGGGAGTGTTTCCGCGGGGCTTTTCTTTTCCAAAACCTTTTGACAAACCGGACAGCTTCTCTGCCACATATTCCTGCCTCACAGTGTTCACACGAATAGGCGCACTAGTGAGGCGAGATTAGTAGCTCGGAGTTCGGCTGTCTGTTCCCTTTTGTACAGAATCAGCATCTCCTGAGGCCGGCGCGTGTCAACGACCCTGAGACAGGTGCTCACATAATTTAGTGAGTTTTTCATTTGTTCGATTAGGGTATCCAGTTTCCACAAAAAATTGTGCGCCAGGATCGCCTAGCAACGACGATCGGCAACTCGGTCGACCCACGGCATCCCCGTTTTTGTCGCTTCTCAGGTTGATTTCGTTTTTTCACAGTAGATCGCTGCTGTTTCATCTGCCTTCTCCCACAGGCAGCGTTTCCGGAATGGAAACCGGCTTGTTAATCCAGACCTCGCTGGGAAGAGCCGGTGGTTTGGGAGCGCTTCGTACGAAGCGCTCCGGGTGACATTGGTAAGCAACATCGAGCACCTCCTGGCGTTGCCGCAAGACGTTTTCCGCTTGGCCATAGTGAACCGTGGCTGGCGTCAACAAGCCTATGCCGGAATGACAGTGCTCGTCGTTGTACCACCGAAAAAAACTCTGACAGAAAGCACGACTGTCCTGGATGCACCCAAAGCGGTCCGGGAACTCCGGCCGATACTTCATGGTTCGGAATTGGCTCTCGGAAAAGGGATTGTCGTCCGAGACGTGCGGTCGACTATGCGTTTTCGTGACACCCAGGTCGCCGAGTAAAAAAGCTACCGGTTTGGACCTCATCGAGGTGCCACGATCCGCATGGAGCGTAAGTTGTCCGGGCTGGATTTGTTGTTTCTTGCAGCTCTCCTCGATCGGCCGCTTGGCCAGTTCGGCGCTTTCGCGATAAGCGACCATCCAACCGGTGACGTAACGGCTGAAAACATCGAGGAGCACGTACCAGTAGAAATAACTCCACTTCGCGGGGCCGAGTAACTTGGTTATATCCCAGCTCCACAATTGATTGGAGGCGGTGGCCATGAGCTCGGGCTTCTGGTAGGGCGGATGCGTCAACTGATCGCGTCGCTCGCGAACCTCGCCGTGCTCGTCGAGCAAGCGATACATGGTGCGAATCGAGCAGTGATACTCGCCTTCATCGAGCAACGTCGCATAAACAGCGGCTGGAGAACGATCCTGGAAACGTTCTTCGTGTAAACGAGCCAGGACCACTTCCCGTTCCGCCGGGTGGAGTGCGCGTGCCGTGTCGCCGCAACGGCTTCGGCTTCTTCGAGGATGCGTTGCTTATATTCTGCGGTGTAGGTACGCCGCTTGGCTTTGGCTACCACCTCAGGATCCGGCCGCGAAGCTGCCTCCGAATCGGCGCCCGCTTTGGCTGCCGCTGCACTGCGCTGCGGCTCGTCAGGAGGCGAGCCTTCGCTTCGTTCCGCGGCAGCCAAACCCCCAGAAGAAGGAACAACACCAAGAGAATTCCCGCTCATCTCTGATCTCTGCTTTCTCGCCCTTCTGCTCATTAATTAAGAGTACTAAACCTGTCTCAGCGATGTTGGCACGGAGGGGGCTCGTTCCGGGCGGCAGAGGCTACTCCCGTGACCTAAGACTCTTTGCACCAAGCACCCGTTGCCAGTTCATTCGCTCACCGCAGCGAAGACAGCTTCCTCGTCTATTCTTACAATTCGCCATCCCAGGCCGAACACGGTCGCGACCTTGCAGTGCGCGGGTTCCCTCGCTTCCCCACACCGTACCGATTCCTGTTCGGGACTGGTCAAGCTGCCCGTGATCGTCATCCGTTCTGCCGCGATTTTCTTCGTTACGTGCTCGTTTTTCATGATGCTGATCATGAATTTCCCATCGTCCTCGACCGTCGCGGGCAGCAGATCTGCCGCACACCACCTTGTTCGAGGGTCCGACTCCACAGGTTTAGCTTGCCGCGCCTGCCACCAATCCTGTGGAGTGTAGAACGTGTCTTTCATTCCAACCGGCAGGAACACATACCGCTGTGCCAGCTCCTCAAACGAGTAGCCGGTCAGGGACTCGAACCCCAGACCTCTACCGTGTTAAGACGGAATTCGTACTTCGTTCTGATTGTTTTCAACCGGATACAAGCCTTCTCAATTGTGCAATCTGGCTAATTTGGGATGGTTTGGGCTAGTTGTATGCAATGCTCTGTGCGATGAACTGCGCGTCGAGGTGCTTGTCACAGAGGAAGGCGTCTCGCCAAGTCTTGCAACAAAGATTCGGCTGGCGCTGTATCGCCCGCCATGGCAGACACAACCAAAAGGGGTCTTTCCTCTCCGTGGAGGAGCTACGTAGAGTGGGGTGACTCGAGTCACAGACTCCTTTGCCCATCTTATGTTACAGATTTAAACCGATAGCCTCTTCGAAGAGCAATCTACGCAACTTCGCTATGCTTACCCTCCAGAGGCGTATCCTTGCGGCGCAGCTGACGGGGCCTTTCTCGTAATTGATGAATTCGTGTTCTACGAGCCCAATGGCTGAGTGCCACAATCACTTCTATTTGAAAGGAGATCTGCTATGCTGGACAAGAAGAAACCACCGATGCTTTTGAAAACGGCTGTTATTAATCTTGACCCCTCTGAAGAGCTAAAGTCGTTCCTTAAAGCAAAATACAATTTGGATATTCCAGAAACAGAAACCCTAATATTGCACTGCGCTTGTGGCACTGATCGCAGCATGAGTGCTGGGAGGAAGAACTGCTCCTGCCTCTGCTGAAGAGGAAGTCTCGTCTTCTAAATAACTGAAACAGCTTGCGAAGGCCCCATCATAGTTTTGTTGGGATGGTGATCGTATGTGCCGATATAAGGCATCCCAGTATAATTACTATATTAGACAGGGGGACACAGCTGTCCTGTACAATTTTTTGACCAAGGCGCTGATAGAGATATCCGCAAAAAGTTATGACACAGTTAGAATACTTCTCCATGACCCCAATTCGGTAAGCTTTGTGGATAATGAAATTTTCCTCCTGTTGCGCTCACAAGGCTTCGTAGTACCTAGTAATATAGATGAAATTTCCGTTATTAAGTACCGTTACTATTCTTCTCTTTTTGGAAGAGGGGGTAATCGATTAAAGTTGGTAATTCTTCCAACGATGTGGTGCAACCTTCGCTGTCCCTATTGTTTTGAAATGCGGCGAAAAGAATTCATGGGAGAGGAAACACAACATAAGCTTCTCGAGTTCGTTGATTATAAACTTCAGGACGCAAAAAGCATGCATGTCGCTTGGTTTGGCGGAGAACCTTTGCTTTGCAAAACCACGATCGTGAAGCTCACCAAGGGATTTCGACAGATATGCGAACAACACCATAGCAGTTATAACGCCAGCGTTACTACAAACGGCTACCTCTTGGACAGCGGTTTCATTAATTCCCTGGAAGAGTTGGGAATACACTCTCTGCAGGTAACTTTCGATGGTGCGCCCAAGCATCATGATAATTACAGAGTATTGTCCGATGGAAAAGGAACCTTCGATACCATTCAACGCAATACTGAGGATCTGTGCCGATTAACTAACGATGATTTTCAGCTGATTATACGAATCAATTGCAGTGAAGATAACCTCAAGGACATGCCTAATCTCTTGAACCTCTTTTCAATGGGGGTCAAGAAAAAGGCAAGAATCTTCTTCCGGTGGATATACCCAACTGAAGCATCAGGATTCACAGATTTTACTAGTGGTATTCCTAAAAGGGACAAATTCAGAATACTTGCAGAACTTTCTCAGAAAGCCATAGCGTTAGGTTGGTCACTGGATGATCCTGAAAACACCACGCCAATTTATTGTGAGGTTGACAGTACCAACTTCTTCCAAATATCCCCCAATGGTGACGTTTTTCTATGTTCTGACACTTACAAATCAGAGGAGTCAGTCGGTAATATGTCTGAGTGGAGAAAATTGGTTTCACTCCCAAGCTATGGGTGGTATGACGCAAATCCATTCGATGACCCCGGCTGCCTAAAGTGTATCTTGCTCCCGTACTGTATGGGTGGCTGTAGAAAATCTAGAGTCGCAGGCAAGAAATCTTGCGTTAATGAAATAAATGATATCGACGCACTCGTTCGCGTGCTTTACGAGAATTCTCTAAAGCACTATGTTGCCGCCTCACCTGGCGTCACCTGAGTTAAATAGAAGTTATCTGGCGCGGTTGGCATCGTAAAAGGCGGCGATGTTTCAAGCGATACAGGTTGAAACTCAATCCCGGCAGCAGCGCTTGACGTATGTGCGCGCGCAGAGAACGGCCGGGGGCATTGTGGCGATGGTCGAACCACTCTTGACTTGGCTGGCTGAGCCTATACTTCTCGCCAGCATTGTAGCTGCTGGAGGAACGAGGCATGATTTCAAGACGTTTTGGACTGCTTTGACGACAGGCGACAACATCACATACTACGGTGAAGTGGTTGTTAATGTGGCGCTGTGGAAGGTTTCCAAGCCATCTCCAGAATACTCTGGATTCATACGCTACAGATCGCCCCTGATGAAATTGAAACCTACTTCAAATGTGACTGAGGTAGCTGCAGTTGCTGCAGTTGACAATCCGGGAAAATACAACTCGCCTTACATCCATTTCACCCACTGGAAGATCGCAGGCATTTAGTGGAATTTGCTGATCACCACTACGTTGCTTACAGTCTCGCCCTTGGCCAGCAGCAACTGCTTCCCATCGCGCGTCCACGAAAAATCAAAGATTTGACCTGAACTAAAATTCGTGATCGGCCGAGGCTTCCCTCCCGCAAGCCTCTGTTCCCACACATTCGTCGCACCTGCTCGCGTCATCAGGTACTGCACTCCCTTCCCATCGGGTGACCAGCGCAACAGACTAGACGCGCCATGAGGCGGGCTGAGCGTGAGCTTCGGTGTCCCTCCGTCCACCGGTACTATTGCGATTTTAGACTGTGCAATTGGCTCGCCCTCACGATACCCGTACGCAAGCCATTCTCCGTCCGGCGAGATCGCTACCCTTCCACCAAGGGACTGCATGTCCCACTTTCTTGGCCAGTCCCCCCTCGATCGCAATCCGATACAAGTCTTGCTGTGAGTTGGTAAACCAAACCCACTTTCCATCTGGCGAACAATCGGAGTCAAAGACGTCCTCGGCAAGCTTCACGGGATTCGATCCGTCGGCGTCGGTCCGCCACAACTGAGTGTTGGATTCCTTGTGATTGTCAAACACCACATACCTGTCACCACAACGCGAGAATGAGAAAAAATTGGGGAACTCTGGTCGAATCGGCATGCGCTGGCTTCCGTCTGCATTGATCAGCTGCATTTTTCCGTTTCCGCTGCGGACCAGAAGTTTCCCACCCGGCCCCGGGGACACCCCGGTATCCGTAGTTTCCCCGCTGGTAATCTGTTTCGCTCTCGCGGTATCGCCCTGGGACAAAACCCAGATGTGCGACACCACCCTACTTTCTATCGCTGCCAGCATCCGACCGTCGCGCGTTACATCCACAGTCTTCCCGTAATCCGAAAGGTCGTTCGTTATTCGTCGGGTCTTGCCTTCCGGGAAAGACATACTCCACAACTGCGTCGCGCCGGGCGTTGGCAGCTCCTGATTGGCAGGTTCCATCGGTACGACTAGCGACTTGCCGTCGGGCATCCACGCCGGCCGGCCAACCGTCCCCCAGCTCGAACAAAGTTCCTTGGTCTGCCCATTCGCCACGTCGATAGCATTGAGCACAAACCTCTTTCCCTTCACGCGTGGCGACGCGGGCGCGACAATGGTTTTCCCATCCGGTGACCATGCCACTCCGTAGTAGACATTCGACGGCATCTCTGCCAGCAACCGCTCATCGCTTCCGTCCACATTCGCGACTTGAACCCCTACCGTGTCGCGCGATGTGATGCCGCGTAAAAAGGCCAACTGCTTGGCGTCCGGAGAAAAGCTCACTGAGCTGTCGATGTCAAAAAGCAACTTCCGTTGCACACCCCCTAAGACCGGCATCACGTAGAGGTTGTCGTGGACCATGGATCCTTGCGCCGAGCGGTCGAAATAAATGTAGTTGCCATCAGGCGAGAAACTCACGTCCCACAGCCGCGCCGGATCCGGCGACAAGACTTGGACATCACTCTTTGTCGCTACGTTCCGTACCCACATGCTGTCCTGCTCGCCATCCTCCTGCACATAGACGATGTAGCGCCCATCGGGCGAAATCGCCACTGCACTCACTTTGCCACTGTCGGTCAGCTTCGTGATCCTCATGTTTTGTGGATCGAATCCGCGTGGGCGCGTCAACCACTTGTACCCCGCGAAAGCCACCACCCCCAGCGCAACAAACGCAACTCCTGCGATCACTTGTTTTGTCCGGCGCACTTTTGCAGGAACCACGTTCTCGTGGGAACCCGACGCCACGGTCGCCTCTTCGTGGTGGCTCGCCGTTTTCACTCTCCCCGAGGTGGTATCCCTTTTCAGGCGTTTTAATTCAGCACGAATCTCTGCTGCGCTTTGGCAACGGAAGTCGCGGTCCTTCTCCATCGCCATCTCGATAATTCGCTGCAATTCCGCTGGCACACCCGTGTTAAGCTGCACGACCTCCCTCGCTTCTCTGTGGAGAATTGCTTCGAACACTGCCCCCGTGCTCTCTCCTGTAAACGGCAAAAATCCCGTGGCCATTTCGTACAGCACTACCCCAAACGAATACAGGTCCGTACGTGTATCGAGTTGCTTCCCTAGGACCTGCTCGGGCGACATATACGCCACAGTCCCCAGAGCGCTGCCCGGACTCGTCAACTGTTCGGTGTCCACGTCCATCACCGTCAGCGTCGCCGTCGCACCTTCCCCGTCTCTCGCAGTCCTCGCCGGACTTACCTTGGCCAACCCGAAATCCAGAATCTTCGCATGAACCTTCTTGGTCACAAATATATTTGCTGGCTTGATGTCTCGGTGGATGATCCCTTCGCTGTGCGCCGCGTCCAGCGCGTCCGCCACCTCAATCGCCAGATCCAGCAAACGATCCATCTCCATCGGTTGGCCGTTGATCAGGTGTTTCAGCGTCGCGCCCTCCAAATATTCCATGGCGATAAACGCTTTACCCTCCGCTTCGCCAACGTCATAAATCGTGCAGATGTTCGGATGATTCAATGCAGAAGCAGCTTTGGCTTCGCGTTTAAACCGCTCCAACGAATGCGTATCGTGTGCTAAATGTTCCGGTAGGAATTTCAATGCAACGGGACGATCTAGGCGGACGTCTTCGGCCTTATAGACCACACCCATTCCCCCACCGCCCAACTTCTTAATGATGCGGTAGTGAGAAAGTCTGAGCCTGATGAGGGAATCGAGGGGTTGCGTCTCGTCCGACATGGGAAGATCTCCTTCCCATCCACCTTCTATGACGAAGCATAGGCCTGCACCTGTTGCAGGTCAATACAACTCTTTCCGGAGATGGCTTGCCTACGTCAGTGTTGATAATCTCCGCATGACGGCTCTCGGAGATGATTCCCAGGATATGTAAGCGCAGGCGCGCAGCGCGGTTTTAGAACAGCCGAACAGAAATGCCTAGGTGGGCGCGTGTCAACGAGTTCGAGACCAGTGGTCATGGAATTTAGTGAGTCTAGTCATTTGAGTTGAGCAGTTTGTTGATCCAGACCTCGGTTGGAACCGCTGCTGGTTTGGGAGCCTGATGGACGAAGCGGTTGGGATGGACGCGGCCTGTTTCTTGCGGCCATCTGCTCTGACGTGTTCGCGGGAATCGATGTGAAGGGAATTTGAATTCGCGCTAAAAGTGTAAATGGAAATTTACCATCCGCTCCAAGTGATAAATGTTGAAAGTTCACATCTTCGTGAGCGTCAATCGCAGACCGTCTTGACGATCTGGACCGAAATCCTGCCTGGAATTTTTCGCCGGTCAGTTAGGCCAGGTCGGGTAGCTCATCCCGCGAGATCAGCAAATGGATTGATCGGGCCTGCCCGGGCATTCGCGCGATGAGTCCGCGCGCTTCGAGTGTCAAGACCATCTGATGTACGGCTGGCGGGGAGACTAGAAAGTACTGCTGCATTTCGGCCTCTGAGGGCGAACATCCGTGGATCTTGCTGTAGTAATGGATGAAGGCCAGGTACTGACGCTGTTTATCCGTATATGTTTTCTTCATAGCCACCACAGAACGTCTGGAACTGGTCGTCTGGCAGCGAAGGGATGTCTGATGTTAGGGCCGGTGAAAGCCTGCCTGGTTCACTTCGTCGGTGAACACCTCTTCTGTCTGGGCTCGAGCGATGGCCAGATCCAACCGAGTCAGTAACTGGGCCAGAGTTTCCCCTTTTCGCCGTACCAGCATCGCTAACGTGTTTTTCCCCTCATGCGCGACGGCCACGCATTCTGTCAGGGGAGGAACGACTCCGATACTAATTCCACCCAGTTCGATGATCTCGTTGACATACGGCAAGTCAGCGAAACTATCCGCAGCGTTTTCGTTCAGGCCGCCTCGGGTGTGGCGGGTAGAAGGCTTGCGGCGACGTGCCAAGGTAGCAACTCCTCGATGCGATTTATCGGGCGTTCCGCAGGTAACCTTCCGGATCGATTCCGTTCAGTTTCGCCGTACCGATCAGGCTGTACAGCGCCGCGGCGCTTTCTCCACCACCATCGGAACCCGCAAAAAAATTCTTTCTTTTCAGAGCTACGACACGCAGCGCTCGTTCCGCATTATTATCGACTTCGATGCTGCCGTCATCACAGAAGCGCAGCAGCGCTTCCCATCGCCCCAGAGCGTAACGAATCGCCATCGCTGTTTCGGATTTCTCGAGAGCTTCCCCAACGTCTCCTCGAGCCATTGTTTCAGCGATTCCCGTAACGGTCGACTGCGCAGATGGCGAACCTCGCGCCGCTCGTCCGGTGGTCGCCCTCGCTCGATCGCATACAACGCGGTGATCCGTTCTAGGGCCTCCGTCGCAACCGGAGCTTTGTGCGCTGCCTGCAGGTCGTGATATCTGCTCTTGCTTGACTCCTGGCGTAGATTCTATATAGTCGCGGCCACGCACTCACCCGCATTCCCAGATTCATCTGTCGAGTGCGCCTTGCTAAAGGAGTTTTCCGCGAAACGAATGCGCTCATTCGCCGCAGTAGGCCTTTGGGCCGCCGCTAAAAAACTGGGCCTGGGAATTGCCCTGATTTCGTTTTTCTCTGCGATCCTGCTTTTTTCAGACCTCGCTCATCGCAACACCTCTTTGGCTTCTCCTGCAAATTCCCGTTTGTTGCCCGCCGCCAATCGCACGTTCAAAGCCGCAATTGTCTCGATTGCGCCCGGCGTCAGCACGGATCTCTGCGTGGGTGGCATGCTCGATGGGCTTCAGCAGAGTGGCATCTCTGTGGGTAAAAATCTGAAGGTGGTCCGTGCGGATGCGCAAGGCGAAATCATCAACATCCCCGCCATCCTTCAGAACTACGACAACTCGGATGTTGATCTCATCCTGACTGTTTCCACGCCCTGCCTTTCCGGTGCCTGCAACAAGGTCAAACACAAACCCGTCGTCTTTACTTGCGTGAGCGATCCTATCGCCGCCGGCGCGGGCAGCAGCCGAACCGAGCATCTTCCTTTTCTCACCGGTGTCGGCAGCTTTCCCCAGGTGGAACATCATCTCGACCTGATGCAGAAGCTCGTACCGTACCTGCACGCCGTGGGCACCATGTACAATCCCGCTGAAGCCAACTCCGCAAAAGAAATTTCTGTCGCCCGCGAAATATATAGGAACCGGGGCATCCGCCTTGAGGAAGTCACCATCGCCGGCTCCAGCGAACTCCTCCAAGCCGTGCAGGTTCTCGCCGGGCGCGACATTCAGGTCGTATGGGTTCCCGGAGACAACACCTGCATAGAAGGCTACGAAGGTGCCGTAAAAGGTGCGCGTGATGCCCACCTACCTCTCTTTACGGATATTTGTTCCACTCTCAGCCGTGGTGGCCTCGCCTGTCTCGGTTTCAATCCTCACGACGCCGGAGTTGCCGCCGGAAAGCTTGCAGGACAGATTCTGTTCGGAGCCAACCCCAAAGACCTACCTTTGGAAGAGGTCATGGTCGAACAGAAATTCATCAGCCGCAGCAACGCCGATCAGTTGAATATAATCATTCCGGCGGAACTCGCAGGAAACGTGCGCCCCTAGCGCCCCATGGAAATCGTCATTCAACAACTTGCCGATGCTCTCGAAGTCAAAGTCAAAGGACGCCTCGACAACTATTGGGGTGAGCATCTGCAGCGGAACCTGGAAGAACTCATCCGCGGAGGCGCTCATCACCTCCGCCTTAATTTTTCCGGAGTCTCCTATCTCAGCTCCGCCGGCGTTGGCCTGCTTGTCCGTTTCTACCGCCAACTCAAAGCCATTGGCGGCAGCTTCGTCATCATCACTCCGTCAGATCACGTCAAACTTGTCATCGAACTCTGTCACCTTTCGCCTCTCCTGCTCTCGCACCAGCCCGCCGCCCCGCCACCAGTTTCGAAAGCCGAGCCCCGCCGCTTTACTACTCCCGCCGTTTCTTTCGAACTCTTCGAGCGGTCCGCTGCAAAACCGCTCACCTGCGAACCCTTTGGCGATGCTGATCTGCTCAAAAACGGCGGCTTTGGACCTCAGGATTGCCGCACCATCCGCTTTCCGGCCTCGACCTTCGGTCTCGGACTCGGTGCGTTTGGCCACGGCTTCGATGATGCCCGCACGCGTTTTGGAGAATTTCTTGCCGTCGCTGGTTCCGCCGCCTATCTTCCCACTGACGGAACCAACGTGCCGGATTTCATGGTATCCAGCGGGGACCTCGTCCCCGAACTAAATGCCCTCTACGGCTTCCGTTGTGAAGGCGACTTCTCACACCTGCTACGTTTTGAAGTCTCCGCCTCGACAAATGCTATCTCGCTCGCTGATGTCCTTCGCCAGGCTTTCGAAGTCGCCGGCTCTCCCATGATTGGCCTCGTGATGATTGCCGAGTCTGGCGGCCTCGTCGGCGCCGCGCTGCGCCGTTCTCCCGCCGCTGAAACCGCTTCGTTCCAATACCCTGATATTCGTAGGTGGCTCTCTTTTTCCACCGAACGCCTTTACGCACGTTCTCTCGCCCTGGTTACTGGGGCGGCCTCCTCAGCTTCTTCCGGGCCCTTCGCTTCATTTCTTCGCCCCCTTGGCGCCGGAACCAGTCTCTTCGGCCATTTTCACGCCGCAGCCTTCTCCTATCGTCCATTGCAAAAGGGAGAGATCGATCTGAAATCCACTGTCACATCGCTCTTCGAAGCGGAAATCCTGCAAGGCGTTCTTCACCTGCTCACCGACGACCGGCCGGCCGCCGGTCCGCAGCAGAGCGAATTCGTGCGCGGCGCTTGCTGGATCAGCGCCCTGTCTGGAACTGAATGAGAGTGTAACAACCATGAGCCTGCTGATTGGCACTTTTACCATCGGTTTCATTCTTTCGCTTCTCGCGCTCGGGGTGTTCATCAGCTTTCGCATCTTCGCCTTTCCTGATATCACTGCCGATGGCTCCATCACCCTCGGCGCTTCCGTCGCCGCCGCTTTGCTTGTTCACGGTATCAGCCCGCCGTTCGCGTCGGTTGCAGCTTTTTGCGCGGGCATGGTCGCCGGAGCATGTACCGGCACGCTACACACGCGCTTCAAGATCAACTCGTTGCTCTCCGGAATTCTCGTGATGACGGCTCTCTACTCCGTCAATCTCCACGTGATGGGCCGTAGCAACGTGCCTCTGCTGTCTGTCAACACTCTTGCCACGCAAGCCGAGCGCATCGGGCTCCGAATCACCCGCGGCGTCACGTCCCTTAACGTCGCCGGTTGGGAGGTGAGCGTTCGCGACGCTTCCATCCTCTGCGCCATAGCTCTTGCCGTCGCGCTCACGGGTACCAGCCTGTATCTTTTCCTTCGCACCAACCTCGGCATGGCCATGCGCGCCACCGGCGACAACGTGCAGATGATTCGAACGCTCGGCGTAAACGATGCCACTATGATTGTTTTCGGTCTTGCCATTTCCAATGGTTTCGTCGCTCTCTCCGGTGCGTTACTTGCGCAATATCAGGGATTCGCCGACGTAGGCATGGGCATTGGCATGGTCGTCTGGGGACTCGCCAGTGTCATCATCGGAGAAGCTCTGGTCGGCACCAATCAGGTGGGTCTGACGCTCACCGGCGCCGTGATGGGATCCGTCCTGTTCCGGCTGATGGTGGCCGTGGCTCTCCGTTGGGGTCTCAGTCCAAACGACCTAAAACTCATCACCGCCGTCTTCGTCTTCTTCGCTCTCGTCGTGCCGCAATTCCTTCGCAAATCGCGGCTCCGGAGCGCGCATGCTTGAAGTTCAATCCATCGCCAAGACCTTCAACTCAGGTACGCCGAACGAAGTCCGTTCCCTGCGCGGCGTGAGCCTCGCGCTAGTGCCCGGATCGTGGGTGATCATCATCGGCACCAATGGCTCCGGCAAATCCACATTTCTCAACGCCGTCGCCGGAACCTTTTTCGTGGATGAGGGGAGCATCCGTCTTGCCGGTAGGGACGTCACCCGTTGGCCAGAGTATGCCCGCGCCGAATTGATCGGGCGCGTTTTTCAAAATCCTTTCAGCGGCACCTCTCCTAGCCTGACCATCCGCGAAAACCTCAGCCTCGCGGCACGCCGCGGCCGCAGACGTGGACTCGGTTGGGGCTTGAAGTTGTCTCTCGTCTCAAAAATGCGTGAAGAAGTCAGCCGCCTCAACATGGGCCTCGAAGACCGTCTCGAAAATGCCATCGGTAGTCTCTCCGGCGGCCAGCGCCAAGCCCTTACTCTGCTCATGGCCACCTGGCTGCGCCCCGAACTCCTTCTGCTTGACGAGCACACCGCCGCGCTTGACCCCAAAAGCGCCGACCTGCTCATTGCCCTCACCGAACACGTCGTTGCCCAAGATAAACTCACGACCCTTATGGTCACGCACTCCATGCATCAGGCCGCCAGCCTCGGTGATCGCCTCATCATGATGCACCGTGGCCAGATTATTCATGATTTCCAGGGCGCCGAAAAACGCCGTCTCCGCCCCGACGACTTGCGTGCCCGGTTTGAAGCAGTGCGCCGCGCGGAGCAGCTGGACGAAAGCGCCGCGCAGATGCTGGCGGAGAAATACATTTGAGGGTTAGCATTCGCGCTTTGATGACAAGAGAAAAGAGAGTTTCGTTACCGGTCCACCCAATTTACAGGTGAAGTTTTCTGAGGATTTGGAAGAAAGCTCTCTAACTGGTAGGCCCGTGGGGACTCGAACCCCAGACCTCTACCGTGTCAAAGCGGCTCTATTATGTATGGCCAACAACTTCAAGGGTGTTGTGGGCTGCCTAAGTACGTGCAAGTACGCGTAAGCCGGAATCATTACAGGAGAAGAAATTCCTGCTCGCGAACTGGAACGGTACGGATTCTCCCAGACGACTGGGCTATTTCAGCTTCGCGTATTCCGCTTTAGCGGTGAGCAGGATGGGGATGTCCGGGTCGGCATCTTTCCACAATGCCACGAAGTCCTGATAGGCCGCTTTGGCCTTGGCAGTGTCGCCTTGCATCGCGTAGGCGCGAGCGAGGCCCAGATGCGCGAGTGCGCCAAGAACAAAGTTGTCTACGACGCCAGGGTTGTTCAGAATCTTCTGGAACTCTGCAGCGGCTTCCTTACCTTGACTGGTTTTGAGGAAGATCTCCCCGCGCAAGTAAATTGGGAAGAGGTACGTATCCGGGGCGAGCTCGTAGTCTGAAGTTGCTTCCAAGAATTGCGAAGCACGTCCAACATCTCCGCGGTCGAGTTCTATCGCCGCGCGGATCGTCGGCACCCAAAAACTGTTGATGAGCGTATCCGATGGGAATCGCTTGCTCAGGTCGTCGGCGATAGATTGTGCCCGATTAACTTCGCCCGCTCTCGCTAGAGCCAGAGCTGCTAGGGTCTGCACATTTCGACCTGACGACATCGCCAGTGCTTCCGCCACGTCACGATGCGTCTTGGTCCGGTCGCCAGTTTCAACTTCCCGTAATGCTGCGCTTACTAGATATCCGGCAGCGGTTTCCTTGTCGCCATTCTGTTGAGCAACCCGCTGCGCACTTGCGGAAAGCTCGCGGGATTTCTTCAAGTGGCCGAAGTAGGCTTCGGTATCCGACTGCATGCCAAGTAATGCGTCTTCTAATCCTGGTTTAGCCGAGGCGCCGTTCACTAAATAGCGCATTTCCTCCGTGTCCCGGCGCGCAAACGCCAAGCTGTAGAGGTTGAGCCAAAGCAATTCGTCGTTGAGTTTGCGTGTCTGCACCTGCCTCAAGACCTCCCCGGCCTCTTCGAACCGGCCCAAGCTGATCAGGTCGCCCGCGACGTTGGTGTAACTGCGGACATTATCGGGATCTAAACGAAGCGCCTCGCGATACTCCGGCAGGGCTTTTTCATAGCGTCCGAGAGTCCAACTGGTGTAGCCCAAGTTGGCGTGCGCACCCGTATCGCGCGGGTAGGTTTTTACGTACAACTCGTAGACCTGCTCTGCCTTCACTAATTCCCCCGTCCCAATCAAGTAGTAGTTGCTCTCGATGCTCAGTCGCTCGCGTTCGGTTAACCGACCTCTCAGCTCATAAGCCTTCGTTGCGCATCTAATAGCCTGCTGGGACTCGCCAAGACCGCTGTATGCGACAGAAAGAGAACGGTAAGCCATGGCAAAGTTTGGGTCGAGCTCGGTTGCGTGCTGAAAAAAAGGTAGAGCCGCAGAGTCGCCTTTCTCCCGATGCGTCTTTACGCCCAGACTGTAGGCTTTCAGTGCTTCCAACGAAGACGTAGTCGCCTCCTCGAGAGGGGTAGCGAACTTCTGAATCGATGCGAGCGATTCGCCAAGTTTGTCTCGCAGCTGAGATGCAACTTTGTCAAGGGCCTTTAGTACTTCCGCCTTTCCGTAAGCTCGCGCCTGTACGGTCGCCAGCAGGTCACCGCTCGCGCAGTTTGTGGCGGTCAGGCCGATGACGTACTCTCCACCCAGATCTGCAATTGAGCCTTCCAGAGTGGCCTTGCTCCCCACACGCTGACAGAGATCTCGCGCAACGTCGGGTGTGAGGCCCTTACCCGGTGACTGGCCCATGAGTTGCAGCGTCTGCTGAATCCGTCGTTCGGAGACAAGGCTCAAGAATGGCGACTGTTCAAGTTGTACCGCCAATCCCTGCCGCAACGTTTCGTTAAACACAGGATCGCCCGTCTTGTTCGTGAAGTTGGCCAGCACGATCGTGTCTTTCGCACTCAGCGCCGCCGCCCGCCGCGGGTAATACCGAACACCCAAAGCCACAATGGCGATCGCCGCGAGTGTCGCAACGCCGAGTCTCCAGCGCCGCCGCGCCATCCGCTTGAGCCGCCACCCCGTCTTGCTGGCAAGGCCTCCCGCTCCCGATACGTGTTCCGTAGTCTCTTGGCGGAGCCGCCGCAAATCCGCACGGATATCCGCGGCTTTCTGGTAGCGCAGCTTGCGATCTTTCTCCAGCGCGATGCTGATGATTTCTTCTAACTCTGCGGGCACTTGTTTATTCAACCGCGTTGCAGGTGAAGGGGGTTTATTGAGAATCGCTTCAAGAACGACGGCGGCCGTATTGCCCGGAAACGCGAGTCGGCCCGTAGCCATCTCGTACAGTATTGAGCCGAAGGAGAACAGGTCGGTGCGTGTATCCAACTCTTCACCCCGTGCTTGTTCCGGCGACATGTAGGCGATCGTGCCCACCGTCGATCCGGGACTCGTCAACAGGGCCGTATCCTCCGCAGTCGGCATCTGTGAAAGGCCTTCGTCGCCCGACACGCGCTTCACCAAGCCAAAATCAAGAATCTTTGCGTGCCCCATCTTGGTGACAAAAATGTTCGTTGGTTTGATATCGCGGTGGATGATTCCAGCGGAATGCGCCGCTGCCAGCGCATCAGTGATCTCAATGCTCAAATCCAGGAGTTGTTCCAATGGCAAGGGTTTATGCGCAATCAACTGCCGCAGAGTCACTCCGTCGAGGTACTCCATGGCGATAAATCGATAGCCGTCTTCCTCATTCGCGTCATAGATGGTGCAGATGTTGGGATGATTCAGTGCGGAGGCCGCTTGCGCTTCTCTTTGGAATCGTTCCAACGCCAAAATGTCGTGAGCCTTGTCGCTCACCAAGAACTTCACCGCGACGAAGCGATGCAGCCGGGTATCCTCCGCCTTGTAGACAACGCCCATCCCTCCGCCGCCAAGTTTTTCAAGGATGCGGTAGTGCGAAATGGTCTGGCCGATGAGAGAGTCGGTGCCTGGCATGTGCCGCACATGTTAGGTTGCGACAAGAGGCAAGTCAACGAACAGGGCGCACCCAGCGCACCCAGCGCACCCAGCCCAATGAGACCCATTTACAGGTGAAGAATTACAGGTGAAGTTTTCTGGTGGTTTTTGCTAAGTGATTGAAAATGATAGTAGGCCGGTGCGGACTCGAACCCCAAACCTCTACCGTGTCAATTTAAAGGCCGCATGACTATGGATTGTTACCTAGAGCGACTAAGTACATGGACCTCAGGTAGATGGAATCATTTCGCACCCCTCAATAGTGGTTGGTAATACTAGGTGTATTTCGGTCATAAAACCCCATCTGTGTTTAACTCTATGTTGAACTCAGTAGCGGAGGTGCAGGGCCGCGAATCGGGGTGAGCCATGGGAACGAACGTGTGGCTGGCGAGGCGACATCATTGCGTTTCAACTCGATGAAGATATCGAATTGGCGCCGCAGGTCGTCACTTCCACGCGAGCCTCCTTTTCCCCTTGACTTTCTGCGGGGAAGTTCGCTGAATGGAGACCCCGTGGCTATTCCGTTCCTTACCTAGCATCGGGCGAAGGAGTAGCAGGGAAATCCAGTCACCGGGTTAAATCAGAAGAGTTAGCGGAGATTGGCATTGCAGTTAGTCGAACTCCGTAGAACCAGAGGAATCGATGTGGCTGTTGTCGATCTCAGTCGCCAGAAAGCGTAATTATCTTGCAGGAGATGTAGAATATGACTGATTATTTCGCAGGCTATGAAATTGTTAAGGTTACCAAAAATTTCTTCGTCACATGTGAGAGTGATGTGGACGCACGCCAGCGTGCCGTGTACATTGGGGGCACTTGCGAGTCCGATCTAGCACAGTTGAATGATCTTTTTGGCACGAACTTTGAGGTAGGAAAGACTTCGCCCCACACGATCTGGGTAATCGTACTCAAAGACGATCCATCGTCAAATTCCAATGGATGGAATTACGGCTACGAGACAGAGGAAAGCAGCCGTATCGTCATTCAAAGGGCATTCGTGCCACCACCGCCTCCACCGCCTTCAATTTTTCCGCCCGATCCGCCACCGCTGACCGGTCCGAATCTGAACAACGCGGTGATCGAGTTTCCGCGGTTTGTATTTGTGGCCGAGCTGGCCGAGATTTTGATGGACTTTACAGGGTACGGTTGGGATGCGGGCCATAGTCCAGGGGAAGGACTGTCGAATCTACTGGGCGCATTGTTACATCCGGCGGGATACTACGACACTGGCCAGGGTCCGCGCATCAACCAGTGGCTGAATGGAAGTGTCGGGGTCCCTCCCATCCCACCGCGAGCAGATTTTGTATCCAACACGGTTAACACGGACAAGGACATCTTCTCGTATGGCTGCGGGATTCTGTTTATCAACTATTTGGTCTACCAGCTCGGAAAGCCACTCAAAACGGTGATTCGCGCAGGCGGCTCAACCCTTGCGGAAACGTATGCGCGGGTGACAGGCCAACCGGCTAGTGCGGCCTACGGTGCATTCAATGGATTGCTGCAAGCTCATATTGGTTCTTCAACGACAAATAACATGCGGCGGGACAATATTTTTCCGCTTGTCGATGTACCATTTCGGAGCCTAGAGGTGAGTGAAGGGGATCCGATCGAGAAGCAACACGTGACAGACCCGCTGCCAGTGTCGTGGAACGTGAAGCCGGGACTTTTTTGCCCCGAAGCGCCATATGATTACTATCGTCAGCGCTCGCTCATCGAACAGCCAATCTACGTACGGGCCCGAGGAATGGCAAACGCACAGTTTGGATGGACGATCAACGGTCTCGTCTCGGTAGGGGCGCAGTCGGGCCCCTGGACCACTATTACTGTGGCCACCCCACTGACCGTGAAAAATCCGGACGGTACGACAACCAACGTAGCAGGCCAAGTGACATTACAGTTCGCAACAGTAGGTATCTGGAATGGATTCGTTGTGTACCTGAAGACTGTCAACTGGGACGGAAATTGCGAAATAACGGTGAACTTCTCAGCACGCGAGGCAGCGGTGCCGGGCGAGGCAGCGGTTACGGCCAGCGAAACCGAACTCATGACGACCATAACTTGGGACCCCGGACAAAAACTCAAGGATGCTCGCAAGAGTTGCAATCCGTTCTACGCGGCGGTGAATACCTCCTTCTGGTATCTGACCTCGAAATTGGCAGATGTTAAGAACAGGCCTGATCCTCCTCCGCCAGAGGGTCAAGTGCTAGAGATTGTCCAGGCGGTTGAGAGATTGCAGCGAGACGTCGCACAATACGCGAAAGCAGGGCATTTGACCGAGCGTGACGTCTGGCGTCAGCTGGCAACTCCGGGCGTCTTGCGATCCGAAAACCCAGCGCCGGCAGAGGTGGATATGACTCGCCTGCAGCCACATGGTAAGAGCTTGGCCCCTCAGCCGAAGCAACGAGACAACGGGGATTGAGGGACGCATAATCGGTTGGGTTCACCCTCAGTCATGACCGTGCCATCTCGGCTGACGCAACCTAACGCCCGTAGCTCAGTTGGTTAGAGCGCTACCTTGACACTTCTCAGCCGCGGGATTGAGTCTGATTGCTATTGAGTCTTAAGAATTGCTATTTCAAGCGGTTAGAATCTGAAATGCTACGCCCCTCATAGCGACGAATTACTACCGACATTGATCTAGGTGTGCACCAAATTGTGCACCAAATCCTTGCGTAGTCAACTTGCGTCCAGGAGCCTGGATCGGCCGCTAAGGTACAGAAGAAAGTAGGGTAAAGCACTCTACGTTAAAGACGGCTCGCTTATTTGAACTTGCTCTTCAGCTGCAATTCGGCGTCGATTCCGCCATGTAATCGTCCGGTCCGAAAATCTGGCGCACTTCCGTTTCGCCCTCCCACTCAGGCCAGAATTTCTTATGCAATTCCATGAAGTGAACTGCGCTTTCGAGCGCCTCCTGTTTCGACGCGAATTCCATTACGGCGTAACCGCCCACCACTTCCTTCGTTTCTGTAAACGGCCCATCGATAACCGTGAGTTTTCCGTCTGACACCCGCACCCGGGAACTGGCTGCCGTCGGCGCCAGCCCTCCGCTCGCCACAATCTTTCCCTCTTTGGCGTCGGCCTCCACCATCTTGCCGATCGCATCCATCAACTCCTTAGGAGGTTGACGCCTAGTTTCGGAAGACTTCACCATCATCATGAATCGCATTCGCTTCTCCTGGGACCATCAGGTTTGCACTCTACCAGCTAGTCGAACAACCCACTACGAAATCGACAGTTCCGCACGAATTCAGTTTGGCTGCGTCCTGGCGTCGCCTTTGGGAAAAGGACCTCTCGCAGGTCCTGGTAAGTTCGGGTAATCGGGTGCGCCGTGAAAGGTGGTGGTCCATAGCGGGGGATAAACCCGCCCGGGAACTGGTTCGCTCCACCCGGTAGCAATCGAAGCAGTGGCGGAGGCAACGAAGCTGCTGAAGCCTTCGGTGTAGAAGGTCGCATAGGCGACTTGGCGAGCGTGCAGGCCGTAACGTGAGTAAACGCTGAGCAGGCCTCGAAAAGACTAACGCAGGAGCCGACCCGCCCCGATTTCGGGGAAGGCCGAAGTTGATGGAAATGTACGAGCGAACAAATTCCATCAAACCTGCCGGGGTATTGGCGACGGCATGCAAGCAAAGTGGACCATACGCAACACGGGAAGTCCCAGCGGTGATTGCAAGGTGAATCAACTGGCAGCTCGCGAGAGAAAGGCCGGGCCGTTTGGGATGGCGGAGAAGCTCGTAGTACCGATGAAGCCGGGTAACGCCGGGAGAGGGAAGGGGCTTCAGTTGAAGGCGGACGCAAGAAGCGACGACGGAACGGGAGATTGGCGATGAGCCTGAAAACTCCCACGTTGTTTCCAGGAGTTGCAGGCGGCGTCACATGCAATGGCTACGGCGATTGCGTGAGTCTTCTCCGAGAGCCGGATGCGGTAAATCCGCACGTCCGGTTCGATGAGCGGGGTGTGGAAACGGAAGCATCGTGGGAATAGTGAGGCACCGGCAACTGAAAAGGTCGGCCACCGATAGGTCCCACCTAAACCACCGCGCCACACCTCGACTCTCCAAACATGGGTACCGGAACTGGGAACCGGTCTAGGCAGAAGGTTCAATGCCGAGCCGATCATTCACAGCGTTCCGGAATCGTTGCTTGCATCCCAAGTATTTTTCTATCGTCTGCACGGATGCATGACCGAGCAGAAACTGGATCTGTTCCAGCTCACCTCCCGAATCGTGACAGAACCGAGCGCATGACCTTTTGAGATCGTGAGGGGCAAGTTTTGCGATTCCCAACCTGTGTGCGTATTCCTTCACGACATGCCAGACTACTTTTTCTGTAATCTGTTTTCCCCAAACGACGCCTCACATCGGAACAGTTTGCCATGCGTGATTGTCGCCACACTCAGCCAATCGTCGATACTGCGCTTCACCCAATCGGGCATCGGGATCGTGCGGATATGTCCTCCTTTTCCAACCAGGTCAACAATGGTCGAATGGCCTTCCCGCCGCTGAATATGGTCCAACGTTAGATCGATGAGTTCCCTTCGACGAAGTCCACAACCGAGGAGTACTGCCAAGATGGCTCGATCCCTTTTTCCCTTCACCGTGTGCATGCTGGGAAGCTGCCATAAGGCACGGGCCTCTTCCACTGTCAGCCAGTTGCCAAGCCTCATGCCCAGTTTCTTTGCCCCCTTCACGCGCCGAATACCAGGAGCTAAATCGGGGCTAAGCAATCCGGAATCCGCCGCCTCGTAAGCGAGCCGTCTAACCGCGGCAAGCCTGACGTTGATAGTGCCGGGTGCCAGAAGCCTCTCTTCAAGATGAATCCTGTAGCGTGTCACCACTATTTTAGTGAAGGACAGCCGTGGCTCCGAGCAGTACCAGCATACGAAATCATCAATGGAACGCCGATAACTGCGCTGCGATTCCGGAGAACGAAGACTCACAAGCACTGCTGATTTGACATGGTCTAAATCAGGCAGACCCAGCCTGCTTTTCTGTCGATTTAATCTTTTCGCTTTTATTCTTCTTCGCATGGACGCCACCTCCTGACGTCGGGAGTTGGGAATCGCATGAACCCTCGTTACCTGCAATCCCTGGACACAATCGCGGCATAAGAGTATGAAAGCGGTGAGTGTGCCTGGGAGACTGTACTGTGGTTATGGAACGTTGAGGTGCCGCATGGACATTGATGAGGAAAAATTGGAGCAGGCGGTACTTGCGCTCCTACATTTGAACTCATTCAAGGATGGGGATGGGAAGCGTGCGTGGAAAAGCTTCCCTTGGGAGATCATGGACGCACTGCACCAGAAGGGTTATATCTCCAACCCGGCGAACAAAAACAAGTCGGTCTGGCTGACTGACACGGGAGCCAAGCTTTCAGAAGAAACTCTTCGCTGCCACGTAGCAGCATCAGCACAGCGAGATGCTGCGTCGTGATCGCCCGGACCCAGTACCAACCTTTCCGGTTGATGTCATAACAAGGTCGGCCTCACGACGAGCCGAGTAGACTGTTTGGTTCCACCCTCGACTACACAGGACTTAGGCGGAAAATGCAATCCCATTCATGACCGAAAGAAGTTCTCAGGGATATGCAACCGCCCCTGCTCGGAAACACAGTTTGATACTGGACGGGCATGCTGCACGAATCTGGGGATGCGGCGTGACGCGAGTGCAGCGAATACGTATGCACCGAACAACGCGCCGAAGCCCTTCCACATGTGTACCCACTCGACGTGGCCCGTCGCCAGCATGGCAAGGTGACCGTATGCTAGATAGATATGAATGGCCGCGATGGTTCCTGCTGTAAGCGGATGAAAGACGAATCGTGGTAGTGGAAGTACGAACTTGAATGGCATCGAGTTGTGTCCTTATTTGGAAGCGCCAAATAGTTCCACAGTTGCAAACGGCTCAGCCGACCATGGCCGGAAACGATTGATGGTGAACTTCGTCGGCTGTCCGGGCTTCACTTCCACGTGTAAGTAGTTGTAGTCCTCTTTGGGAGCTTCACCCTTCCAATACTGGTCCAGCGGATAACCATCGGGAACCTTGTTGTGTGTTCTGCCTGGCAGAATTGGGTCTTGTTCCGCGCCACCGCCGCCAAGCACGAAATACTTCACGCCATCTACTTGGTAGGCTTCGGTCGTGTGCACGTGTCCATTGAACACCACGATGTCCAAGTCCTTCGCGTACGCTGCAATCGTCTTATGTGGATTCTGCTCCTCAGGAATTGGCCCCATGCCCGAGCGACAGAACGCCGGAGCGTGAAAGGTGATGAACACCTTTTTCGTGCCCTTGGCCTTGGCCTCATCCAGCCACGACTTGAGTTGCTTCATTTGTTCTTCGTAGGCAGGGCGCGTTGCGCCCCAACCAGTAGGGTCGCGATAGTCGTATTTGCCGGTCCACAAAAAGATGAAACGCGCGCCTTCAAAATCAAACTTGTAAATCAGTTGTTTGTCGGTAACTCCAAACTTTTTCAGGTATGGGAACGACTGCAGCAAGCCTTCGACATCGGAGTCGTCCCACACTTCGTGATTGCCAACGGCGGGAAAAACGCGCCCATCCAATCCGGCGGCTCTCATCTCTTTATCTGGGTGCGGCAACTGCTTCAATACGTCTTCGTTCACCAACTTCCAGTAGGGATTCTCGGACGGTTTGTTACCCTGCTTGCCCCACCAGACAAGGTCGCCGGTGCTGAGAAGAAACTCTGCATTACCACCCTTGATGTCCTTCACTACTTCACGGGCAACCCAGTCGCCACCTTGCAGCCGGAACATCACATGGCGGACGCCCGGCATTAGTTTCACGTCCTCGACCGAAGCCTCCGTGACCCAACCCTTGTCCAACGTTAATGTGGTCACTTCGCTAGCAGTCATGAACGGCATCATAAGCTGCACTAATTCGTTGTTGGACGGGTCGTAGGTCAGCTTGACATCCTTTTGTACGACCGCATCCGCTACTTTTGCAGGAAGCACGAGTTCAAACATGTCCACCATCAATTGACGTGCTTCCGCTTCTTCACTCTGTTTGTATGGCAGATACATCATCGACCGTGAATCGCCGTACACATCAAAAGAGAATCCTGCTCTGGTGGACTTCTCCTGCGCATTCAAAGGTTCTGCAAATGACGCCACGGCTAGGCCGATAACACAGGCGAGCACCTTGAGATTATCTACGCCCAATTTCATTTTGACTCCTTTCAATCGGCAAAGGCTGATGAGCCTGCCTTCTCGTATCCGGCAGTTTTAGCAAGATTCCCAGTGCAAACAACTGTCGATTGTGACAGGTAGCGACTCAAGTCTTGGTTAACGCCGAAACCGCCGAAGTACGTACTAGCCCGAACCTTTCCGCTTTCCCGACCATCAGATAATCCAAACGATAAGAAACTGCATCAACTCCTAAAATATTAGTTGACAGGCCCCGCACGTCGTCTTAATCTCCTATGCGCTTAGGAGATGGAATGGCTGCAAAACAAAAAACAGGTCAGCAACTGACTCCCCTCGAATTGCAAATTATGAAAGTACTTTGGGATTCTGGTCCATCCACTGTCTTAATAGTTCAGGACAGACTTGCAGCGAGGCCAAAACTGGCCTACACCACCGTACAGACCATGCTGAATGTGCTCCACCGTAAAGGCCATGTGAAGCGGAAATTACATGGCAAAGCGTTTGAGTATGAGGCCCTACTAAGCAGAGAGAGTGCATCGAGCAACGCCATTCGGGATATGGTCGACCGGGTCTTCGGAGGTTCCGTGGAAGACCTGTTGATGAGCTTGGTAAAAAGCAAAGAGCTTAATCCGAAGAAACTAGCAAAGCTGAAGGCAATAATTGATAACGAGGTGCCGGGGGAAGATGCCGGAGGAAGATCATGACCGCGACAGGTGAGCTTCTCACAACGTTTTTGGTCAATTCACTGTGGCAAATCCCGTTAATCGCAGCGACAGCCGCTCTTTGCTCAAGAGTAATGTGCAATGCGCCTTCCGTTTACCGCCATCTCGTGTGGGTAGCGGCCCTGGGCCTATGCATATGCCTTCCGATCAAGAGCCTTTGGAACTTCAACAGTCTTGGCCAGAACTCTAGCACTGCTTCGTCGCAGGTGAGCGAACCTGATTTCGGACATCGGGACCTTGGCGGTAATCTTGCCCAGAAGAGATTTTCCTTTATCAGGCGGAACCACAATTTTCCTGTAGCATTCACTCCAATCCTAACTTGGATTTTCGGAAGCTGCCTTTCTGGATTTATTCTTTATCGTTTGGCAAGAATCGGTTGGTCGTTACGATGTACTCTGAAACTGCGGGATGCGGGATACATTCGTATTTTGCCCGAGCCATTGTTCTCGGTAGCGATGCGCTGTTCAAAAGCATTCGCGGTGCCCAATGTAGCGATTATCTGTTCGGCTGACGCCATTGGCCCAGTTACACTATCCTTTCCTCATCCGGTCCTAATTCTCCCCAACAAGTTTTACACGGACGTCTCGGAAGCGGACTTTTCCTCCGCGGTTTGCCATGAGCTAGCCCACATTCATAGACATGATTTTCTGTTGAATCTTTTCTACGAACTTGTCTCGGTTCCTGTCTCTTTTCATCCAGTTTTGGTGTGGATCAAAAATCGGATTGCTTTGACACGGGAACTAGCTTGCGATGAAGCCGCCGCAACAAAATTGGCTTCTCGCACCCACTACGCGCGTTCCTTGTTGAATCTTGCGCAATCTGCAAATCTCGGCAGGATTGGAACTCACTCAAATGCGGCCCTCGGTCTCTTTGATGCTAATACTTTAGAGGAGCGGATCATGAATCTGTTGAGAAAACCAAATCGAAGCAACAGGATTTCGGGAGCCGCGCTGGGGCTAGTAGCAACGAGCCTGCTCACAGTGGCAAGCGTGGGTATTTCGGCGTTTTCGTTTCAGGTAGCTAGGCCCGGTAATCCTTCTGGCGACTTACAGCAGTTTGTTGGGACCTGGACCGCATCGCATGAGGGCACACCGTTTCTAATCCTTGAGCTGCACTCAGAGAAAGGGTCATTAGCGGGTGGAATCCGAGTATGCAGTTTCAATCTGGATATGAAAAACGGGACCAATAACGTAACAATCACAGATAAGAAATTTACCGAAAGTCTGCCTGTCAACAACCTGAAAATGTCAGACAATGCACTGGCGTTCGACTGGAAGGATCCCGACGGCGATCAAGATCATTGGAAGCTAGAAGTTAATGGCGGAAATGCCGGACGTTTGTCCTGGGTCGGATTGCCAGATGAAATGAAAGTGGCACCGATACAAGTTACCCGGGACCCCGCGAAAACTCCCTAATAGGACCGCGAACTTGTTGAGTCCTGGCAAACGCCGTAACTGGAAAGGTTCGTACTGGGTCATACCTTCAAGAGCGATTCATCAAACCAAACGTCCACAGCACGAGAGGCGAACAGGAATCGGCGATCGCCTCCTGCATCACGGCCACATCCTCAAATGCGGGCCGCGGAGTTGGAGAACCAAGTTGCAGGCCGAACAAAATGGCGGAAAAGCCACGACCTAAATCATGGCCGCCTTCGAGAAAATACGCCTATCGGCCTCTAAAACGATCCTTTTTCGGAAGCCTGGTGGCAATCCAAGGAACGCCGCAACCTAGGGATCATGCTCATAAACTAGGCTCGCGGTCCTTGATTACGTGAAATTCCACCCAGCAATCCGAATTAGGATTCGCATTTCCTGCATTTTTGGATGGTTAGAGAAAGCAATCGACAATTTTCAGTGGTTTTGTACGCTCAAGGGACGGCTTTCCAAGCAGTGAGTAAGCTAGCTTGACGCGCCCCCTAAATCCTTTTTTGGTTTTTTGTTTAAATCGGCTCTAGCGAAAAAGAATTCCATTTCACCTTTGCAATAGAAATGGAATGCACAGGCACATACATCAACCTTGATTAGGTATTTTGTTCCTTTTTATTCTTCCGAGGGTATCCCGAGGTGCTTTGCTTTCGCTTTATCCAGGATCATTGCCGAGCAGTATTCGCAGTAAACACCCGCTGGGCGAACTACCAGGAGATAGTCTTTTTGCTTCCGTATCTTGGCCTGTTTTCTTGGTATTCGATATTCACAGTACTACAGACTGAAAGAGAACGGCCGGTGGCGCGGCATTTCCACCAAGACAAAAAGCTATAAGGATGCAAAACGGCTACGCAGCGAGGCGCTACAAGATCAGGAAGAAGGTCGCTTGCCAGAAGGAGAGATTGCCCGCTGGCCCTTTGAGCGGGCAGCCGCTCAGTACCTGCGGAAGGCGGCAATGCGGTTGCGCCGCCCAAGCAGTCTCAAGAAAGAGGCTTTCTTCTTGGTGCGGCCCACGAAACAATTTGGGCGGGTTGTCTGCGAGCGAATAACCGCCATGCATATTCAGCAATTACAGGCCGCAATAAGGAATGATGGACGCAAGAGCACTTACAACAACCTCGTCTTGGGAGCAACTTTGCGCGTCCTCCGGTTCGCCAAGGTCTGGCGACGAATCCGAGATGACGTGACAAGACTCCCTGAAGGGAGCAACGAACCTGTAGCACGTGTTCTACAGCTACAAGAGAAAAAGAGACTCTTCGAGGTTGCCAAGAGCAACCCTAACTGGACTACCGCATACGCCGCTGCGCTCATTGCCGCAAGCACAACGGCAAGGGGTGCTGACTTGCGGGGCCTACGCTGGTCAGATGTGGATCTTTTCGAGGGTGTGATGACGATTCCGGACAGCAAGACCGAGGCGGGTAAGCGACGCGTTCCGCTGAATTCTGATGCTATCCACGGATTCAGGCTTCTCAGCGATCGCGCCACCAGGCTCGGAATCGACGGCCCGGAGTGCTTCACGTTCCCGTCCTGCGAGAACGCGCACATCGACGCAACGCGCCCACAAAAGACATGGCGCACGGCATGGCGCAATCTCACCAGAGCCGCTGGCTTGAAAGGGCTTCGGTTCCACGAAAGGCTCTGGAAGGACTGACTCCAGTCGTAGCCGTCGAATCGGAGTTTGATGGCGCGGAGTCAAGGGTGCAGTAACCGCTTCTGTGTTGGACTCTGTGTTGAACTCTGTGTTGAACTCAATCGCGAAATTTGCGCTCGATTTCACTAAGTTGTTGAAAGAAATGGTAGGCCCGTGGGGACTCGAACCCCAGACCTCTACCGTGTCAAGGTAGCGCTCTAACCAACTGAGCTACGGGCCTACTGCTGTGGAATCATTCAGTTAGGCAACGTCGATTGTAACGCACGTCCGGGTTGGTGCACAAATTGGTGCACACCTTTCTGAATTTCTTGCGCAGCGACTCCGGCCAAAGCTTGCCGCTGTGCCTCCGGTCGGATATGGCCGTAACGCTTGGCCATTCTGACTGCCGTGCTGACCGACCATCCAAGAATCTGCGCCACAACGGCAAACGGCGTACCCTGTTCCAAGAGTTTTGTTGCCGTGGAGTGCCGAAGATCACGACCAAATCTCCCTAACCGTTAACTCGTCCTTAAGAGCGGCAGTGAGCGTAGATTACGGCTATTTCAACTCGGATCCGGATCTTCAATTTTGGCATTGTGAGCCGAATCCATAGTCAACCAGCACACCGCAGCGAGTAAATTGACCGCGGCAGCAATCCAGAAGTATGCGTCCGAATTTCCCGTCAGGCGATAGAGCAGCGGAAAGGCATTCGCGCTCGCGAAGGCACCGACACTTCCCGCCATATTCATGGCGGCTGACGCGCTTCCGGAGTTTGTCCTTGCGATGTCAATGCAGTACGCCCAACTTGGGCTGATGGTCATTTCAACACCGAAGGTAGCGACCGCAAACGCCGATATGGCTGCGCCAGGAGAGTCCAATAGGGTCACGGCGTAAACGCCGCAAGCCGCCACGAGAAATCCCGCTGCCGCTGGCACACGTCTCGACCACGGCCTAAAGCGAGATCGATACAACAGGTCTACAAAAAATCCCGAAACCCAATTTGCCGTCGCGCCGGACAATAGGGGAACCATGGAATATTTTGCGGCCTGGCCTGGTGACAATGAATAACGCTGCACCAGATATGGAAACATCCACGAAATACAAATGAAGAACGTGAAATTGCCGACGAAGTATTGCGCCATGGCCTTGACCATGGCTTTCGAACGAAGTAAGACAATAACCGACATCGAACGCACAGCTTCTTGGCCGGTGGCAGCTCGTTCACTTGGAAAATCTCTGAACCAAAGCAACCAGCAAAATGCCCAGACGCCCCCCGGAACGCCAAGCAGATAGAAAGCCATGCGCCAACCATGCGCCCCTAACAGCCATTGGAAAAACGGAAAAGCTACGGCTCCTCCCACGAGCGCGCCAGAAAATAATATGCCGTTTGCGATGCCATGCATTCGTGGCGGCAGCCAGTTGTAAATGACGCGAGCCGATCCGGGGAAAGCGCCAGCTTCTGCGGCGCCGAACAAGAATCGAACAGCGAGCAACGTGCCGAGCCCGCTGGCGACTCCCGTCAACACAGTGAAGACACTCCATAGCGCGACTACGAATGCCAATGCCATCCGAGGCCCAAAGCGGTCCGCGAACCATCCCGACGGGATTTGAGCAAAGGCGTAGCCTAATGCGAATGCGCTAAACACAACGCCCATGGCTGCATCCGACAAGGAAAGTGCGGTGGCCATGGAGGTTTTTGCTGAAGAAATCGCGGCCCGATCCAGGTAAAGAATCAGAGAAAGAAAAAACAAGGCAGCCAGCACGGCCAGCCTCTTGAAAGTTTCACTCGAATTGCGTTGCGCGCTCAAACGGTTCCGGCTTTAGTCCTCTCTTGCGTAACCACGGTAAGAGCTTTGCCTACGCTTTGACGTAAACCGTTTTGATGTTTGTAAACGCATCTTTCACTGTTGGCCCGATGGAAAAGGCTCCTTGTCCAGAATCTTTCACGCCCCCGAAGGGGACGTGGGCTTGACTCGCGGTTCCGTGGTTGATGTGAGCCATTCCGCATTCCACGCGCCGCAAGAATTCGTGGACCAGATGTTGATTTCGCGTAAACAGCGATGCGGCGAGGCCATAGCGCGTGGCGTTGGCAATTCGAAAAGCTTCTTCGGCATCGCGGACGCGAATCACAGGCAAAACCGGGCCGAAGATTTCCTCGAGGGCGAGCGGAGAGTCCGGCGCAACAAGATCAAAGAGTGTAGCCGCGTAGAAATAGCCCTCCTGCTCAGCGTCTTTGACTAGTGAATGTCCACCGAGAACGAGCCTGGCCCCTTCCTCTTTTCCAATGCTCACATAGCGGGCTACCGTTTCCATCTGCTCGCGGCTGACGAGTGGGCCCATGGTGTTATTTGGGTCCAGACCGTTGCCAATTCGAATGTCGAGAATTCGAAGGCGCAGCCGTTCGACTAGATCGCTGGCGAGCGAGTCTTCAACCAGCACTCTGCTCAGGGCGGTGCACCTCTGTCCGCTACACAAAAAGGCTGCTGCCACGATCTCGCGGGCAGCTTCATCGAGATCGTCACAGTCGAGCACGATGGCCGGATTCTTGCCCCCGAGTTCCAACTGCACCTTGACCATCCTTCGCGACGCGCACTCGTTGATCTGCGCGCCCACAGTCGTGGAGCCGGTAAAACTGATGCCACGGACTCGCGAGTCGGATATCAGGCGATCCCCGACCGTCCTGCCGGGGCCGATAACCAGGTTCAAGACTCCTGCCGGCAATCCTGCTTTCTCCGCCAGCTTGGTGATCTGCACGGCAGACCACGGCGTCAACGAAGCAGGCTTCAATACCACGGTATTGCCGCAGGCAAGCGCGGGCACAATTTTGCGCACGGGAGCAACGACCGGAAAGTTCCAAGGGGTGATCGCGGCCACTACCCCCAGAGGTTCAAGAATGGTGTAACAGTTAAAGCCGGGCCGTTCGCTAGGAAAGGTACTTCCGCACAGGCGCAGCGCTTCTCCTGCCGAAAAGCTGGCTTCGGATGAAGCGCGCACAACTTCGCCAATGGATTCCTGAAGTGCTTTGCCTTGCTCCAGTGTGACAATTCTTGCAAGCTCGTTTTGTGAATCCGTGAGCAACTGGGAAAAGCGAACTAAGATTCCCGCTCGCTGTGGAGCCGGAGTGTCCGCCCAATTTGCGCGAGCGGTCGCGGCTGCGGAGAGAGCGAAATCGACGTCCGCTTCCGTGGAACATGGAAATTCCCCAAGTACTTCTGCTGGACGGGCGGGGTTGCGCGTCTGGTAGTAACTTCTACTTTCGGGCGGCGTCCAACGTCCAGCGATATAGTTGAGGTGGCGGTCCATATCAGAGACTCTGCTCGAGGATCCCGGCTAGTTCCTCTCTCGTAGTTGGGCGAGGATTTACGGCTACATTGCCGCTCTTCATGGCTTCATCCACGACGCGCTGAATATGGTTGCTCCGTAAACCACACTGCGCGAGCCCACGAGGAATGCCGATATCCGTAGAGAGTTTTTCGACGGCCTCCACGGCAAATAGCGCGGCGTTCGAAATCGAAATTTCGCGCGTGATCTCGCCAAGAGCTTCGGCAACTCTCGCGAAGCGGTCCGGAGCAGCAGTATGATTGAAACGCATTACCCGCGGTAGCGTCACGGCAATTGCCAAACCATGGGGAATGCGCAAGTCCCAACTTCCGAGGGGCATTGCCAGTGCGTGCGCCAGTCCGAGCCGGGTCGGATTCATGGCGATGCCGGCCATGGTGCTGCCGAGGAGCATGGCGTAACGCGAAGCGCGGTTATGGCTTTCCAGCACAGCGCCGCGCAAATTGCCGCCAATGAGTTCAATCGCGCTCAATGCCAAGGCAGATGATATCGGCTGGCAGGCATTGTTGGTATAGCACTCAATGGCGTGAGCCAGCGCATCCATGCCGGTTTCAGCCGTGAGCCGCGGAGGAAGATCGAGGGTTAGCTCGGGGTCGCAAAGCGCGATCGTTGGATAGAGGTGAAAGCTGCCGATGGCGACCTTTAGACCCGTATTGTCATTCGTAAACACAGACCAGAGGCTGACTTCGCTGCCGGTCCCCGCGGTCGTCGGCACGGCAATCACGGGTAGAGAACGATTCTTCACTCGATGGAGTCCCGTGTAGCTAAATAGTGAGCCAGGATTGGTGGCCAACATCGCGACCGCTTTGGCAGTATCCAGAGAACTTCCACCACCTATCCCTACTACGATGCCGGCTTGACTGCGCATCAGACGTTGAGTCGCCTCGACGATGAGGCCCGAGCCGGAGTCAGGTTTGACCTCGTCGAACACATCGCAGCCAATTCCTGCTTCCGAGAAAAGGGTGAGGACAGAGTCGAGAAGTCCTGCCGACCGAATCCCGGGATCCGTAACTAAGAACACCCGGTTGCAGCCAAACGAACGCACACGTTCCGCGAGCGAACGCACCACACCAAAACCAAAGTGAATGTCCGTGGGGACGGGGAAGAAATTAAAACACTGATCTGCGCTCCACGGGATCACGGCTGAGTCTCCGCGAGGCCCATCGTATCAGCCGCCTTCGGGAACGCCAGACCCAAGCTTTCGCCGAGTCCCGCCAACTGGTCGACAATGCTTTGCAGTAGCGGAATGCCGAGAACGCGATTTCTGGCTTCATTCTGCCTCTCGAGCTCTCCGGGAGCGAGCACTTGAGAGGTTCCGGCAGCGGCCGGTGAGGACTTTAACATCCGCAAAATCTCGTCCATACGAGCGGCAAAATCCTTGCCGGGAATAAATAAGTCGGTTCGCACAGCGGCAAAAACGTGTCCAAGGTTTTGTGCTGCTCCAAGATCTTCGAGTCTGCGCAAATTCAACGCAAACCCCGAGCCTGTGAGCACACCGCACAGGATGTCAACGATGAAGGAGATGGCCGAGCCTTTCGCACCGCCGAAGGGAAGCACCGAACCCGCAAGCGCTGCGTTCGCGTCAGTCGTTGGATTGCCGTCAGAATCAATGGCCCAGTCCGCGGGAATCGGTTTGCCCTCCTGCGCCGCCACGATAATCTTTCCTCGCGCGACTACGCTGGTCGAAGCGTCGAACAACAGCGGAGGCTCCTGACCAGCAGGAATGCCAACCGCGATGGGATTGGTTCCCAAGAAGCGCGCGCGGCCGCCAAACGGAGCCATGTGCGGAGGCGCGTTCGAAGCGGCAAACCCGATGAATCCTTGGTGGATGGCCTTCTGTACATAGAAGGCCGCTATACCGAAGTGATTCGATCTTCGCACTCCGGCAAAACCGATGCCCGACAACCCCGCCAACGCGATGGCCTTCTCCATGGCGCGAGCACCGACCACAGGACCAAGTCCGTTGTCACCGTCGAACAGAGCAGAGTTCCCCCAATCCTGAACAACACGAGTTATGGGTCGAGGGTTCACAACACCTTGCCGGATACGACCCGCATAAACCGGCAGTCGAACCACCCCGTGGGAGTCCACACCGCGCAAATCAGCGGCCACCAGACACTCGCTTACCTCATTTGCGTCGAGGGGGGGGACCTCCAGCTCTTGCAAGGCGGCGCAACAAAACTTCTGAAGATCGTCGGCTCGATAGCGCGCGATTTCACTCACTTGACTGCCCAGGAAGCCTCAGTCGGGGAAGCCCCAAGATTTCCACGGTCGTCTTACCCGCCGCCAATTTACGAAAGATTTCCTGTTCGCGATCTCTTCGCGCAATCGCTGCTTGCAGCACCGCCTCAACAGATTCCTGGGCGAGCACGACTAAGCCGTCGGCGGTACCCACAATAACGTCGCCCGGCCTGACGGTCACCCCGCCCAAATCTACCGGCTCATTCAGCTTGCCGAACTTTTCCTTCTTGCACGCACCAATCGCCAGTCCCCTGGCAAAGACTGGAAAAGAGCGCGCGGCGATGGCTTCAATGTCACGGACAGCACCATCCAACACGAGCCCGGTGATGCCTCTGGCTTGAGCGGCTACCGTAAGCACTTCGCCCCAAGCACCAGCAGATTGATATCGCTCGGCATTGGCAACCAGCACCACGCCAGGTTCGGCGTGGACCACAGCTTGATGCAGCATCAGATTGTCACGAGAAGGGCAGCTTACCGTCATCGCCAGGCCGCAAATGCGGGCACCTGGCCACATCGGTCTGATTTGTGGATCCACCATGCCCTGCAATCCAGACGCCTCATACAAAGTGGCCGCGTCGAATTCGGACAACAAGCGCAAAGACTCTGGAGGAATTCTCATGCGTGGCCCTGTGCTTCGCTCAACGTAACACCAGAAAGACTGGCCAGGAATTGCGCCGCGGCGGCGAAATCCTCGCTCCCTTTTCCGGCGGCGCTCGCGGCGGCGAAAATTTGCGCCACGTTGGACACCATGAGCAGCGGAATGCCCAGCGCTCGGGCTGATTCAACCGCCAAGTTTACATCTTTTTTCATGAGATCGAGTTTGAAGCCGGGCTGAAAGGAGCCTTCAAGCAGAAAGCCGGGCAAGCGCAGATCCATCATTTTGGAATAGCCGGAGGAGGTTTTGATTACCTCGTAGAGAGTCGCGGGATCGACGCCGCACTTCGCCCCCAGAGCAAAGGCCTCCCCGATGGCCAGCAGGTGAATTGCCGCCAAGGCCTGGTTCACCATCTTGACGACTTTTCCGTGACCTACTTCTCCAACATGAACAATGCGTGTTCCCATAGTCTCAAGAAGGGGACGGCAGCGATCGAGCACCGCGACATCGCCGGCCGCCATGATTGTTAATGTGCCCTGTGCCGCTGCGGTAGTTCCCCCGCTCACCGGCGCGTCCAGCACTTGGCCGCCGAGGCCGCGGACGGCTTGCTCCACCTCCTGCATTGCCATGGCGGTTCCACTCGTCATTTCGACGAGCACTTTGCCTGGGGAAAAGCCCGCCAAAATTCCTTGTGAGCCAAACACCGTCTCGCGAAGTTCCGCGTCAGCCGGAAGGATAGTAATTATGACCTCTGCCGACGCCGCTACATCTCGCGGAGTTGGCTTGATTTCAGCGCCCAGCGCGCTCAATTCTTCGGTGGGTTCCCGCCGACGGTGGAAGGTCGTATAGGTCTTGTAGCCCGCCGCGACAACCCGCTTCGCCATGGGCATACCCATGGCACCAAGACCAATGAATCCTACGTTCACGGTTTCCCTTTTCACTTCACGCGCGACTCTTGCGGATCAGTTCTCCGCTCTCGTCGACAAATTACTATTTCTGCAAATCGAAGTACAGCCGTGCAGTGTTCTTCCCTCCCTCGTTCTCCATGGAATAGAACGAAGCGCTGATAGCCCCCAGCGGCTTGATGGCAATTCCCAATGTCCTTCCGTCGATCATTCGCTGCAACACCGGTTTCCCGATCGTGAGATAGGTCTTTCCGCCGTCGCCCGCGGTAATGGGCCAATCAATAATCATCTGGGTGTTCAAGACGCGATCGAGTCGCTCGTAATGGCAGAAGCTGTCGGTGGTCACTGTCCGCTGATCCCAGTCCGGGTCTCCCCCCAAAATCTCGACCACGCGCACGAGGCCAAAATCTTTCAATGCGCGGGCTTTCTGCTGGAGTGCCGATGTGGTGAGTTCCAACAACCCATGGTCGGCCACTTTCTTTCCGTCGAATGCTTTTAAATCCCATCGAAAAATGACGTAGTGGCTTCCATCCACCGTCAGGACGTTTATCGCCTTCCCGGTTGCGTCTTGTGCTTGCCAATCGTTCAGGTTCACGTCGGTATTCTCGAGGTCGATCATGCTGTCCTGCGCGACCGGGATGACCTGGTGGAACTTCCTGTAGTCAGCAACTGGCGGATGATAAGGAACTGCGTCGCCTTTGTCAGATCCCGCAGTGGCTACATTCACGACATCCACTTTTATGTAATCAATATCGAGCTGGTATTTCTCAAGACCCCAATCCATGAGCGCAAGGTGAGCGATCACCGTATCTCCCGCCACGGCGTCAAAATGGTTGGTGGTCAAGCTGAAGGTGTACCAGTTGTTAGTAGTGGGGATGTCGTATTCCATCAACTGGGAATAGTCATCCGTAGTTCGCTGAGTGGCCAACTGTAGATTGATGCGCCGCGGCGCATGACTGGACCGCACACGCGCTTCGATACGCACTTCGTAGCCGGTTTTTTTCAGTAGCGACAAATCCAGCATTCCGTTCAGCTTGCGTTCGATCAGCGCCCACCAGATGCCTCGCTTGTCTGTCGTTCCATCGACAAAAACGGACGCATAGCCTGCATTTCCCTGGCGTAAGTCCATGGTCGCGGTTCCGTCGCCTGCCAAAAACAGCCAGCCATGGTTGCCTTCCGGGTCGAGCGCCACCGTGGGACCATCGAAATTCTCGACGAACTGTGAGTGGAGCGAAGTGCAGAATCCAGAGACCATCAGCAGGAACAGGATGCAAATTTTGGAAAGGCATCTGGTCCGCAAAGAGCACCCCGGGAGGGATAAGAGAATTCGTACTATATGTGACCTGATATATGATGTCAAACGCTGTACGTGGAGGAGAGGGAAAATGCTCTTTCCAGCCCAGTTTCCAAGTTTTCTCCGTCGTTGTCCTTCCGCTTTTCTTCCTTTATTGCTGCTATTCGCGTTTGCAGGGAACCGAATTGCCGCTGCTCCGCCAGTCCACGTTTGGGAGAAACAGGAGGTGACCCTTACGTCTGCAGGGACATGGGCGAATCCCTACACCGATGTGACTGTCTGGGTGGACTTGAAAGGGCCCAATTTTCGCAAAAGGATTTATGGATTCTGGGATGGGGAGCGAGCCTTTCGCGTCCGGTTCCTTGCTTCGGCGCCGGGCGAATGGAAATGGGAGAGCGGTTCGAATCCTGCAGACCTTGGATTATCTGGCCGTCACGGTGAATTCAAAGCTGTCGCCTGGAGCGAGGAAGAGAAAAAGGAAAATCCGCTGCGACGCGGATTTCTGCGGGCCACCGCTAATCGGCACGCCATCGAGCAAGCGGATGGCACGCCATTCTTTGTAATTGGTGACACCTGGTATTCAGCCGGTACCAACCGTTTTCTCTGGAAAGATGACGGCCAGGAGCATCCACTGGGGCCAGACGCCGGTTTCAAGGACTATCTGCGTTACCGCAAGGCTCAGGGCTACAACGCCGTCCTCATCATTGCTGCGTTTCCGGCGTGGGGCACGGACGGGTATCCTGTGGAGCTGTTCATGGATAACCCCGAGCGTACCTGCGTGCGTTCCGCGTGGACCGAGTATGGAACCAAGAGCGCCAAAAATATGGAGAATGAAGGCGGCCGTCCGTTTCTATTTCCGGGAAAGGTGCCAGGTTTTGAAAAGGTTTTTCCGGATTTGGATCGTATTAATCCTGCCTACTTCCACTATCTCGACCGAAAGATTGACTACCTGAACGAGCAGGGGTTCATTCCGTTTATTGAGGTTGCACGGCGCGACACCGGCCAGGTATGGAAGAGATATCATTCATGGCCGGATTCATATGCGCGGTACATCCAGTATGTGTGGTCGCGCTACCAGGCCAACGACACGGTGTTTAGCCCCATCCACTTCGACATCGATCAAGATACAATTCCCTCAAGCGATTACAACGCCGCGATCAAAATGGTGATGACCAAGTTTGGGCCGCCTCCCTACGGCACGTTGCTTACGGCCAATTCGAACCCATCCTCTCTCGTAAACTTTGGAGACGATTCCTGGGTCACGCTGCACCAAATGGGCAACGAGCGGGAACATGACTGGTATTGGTACCTAACGGAGATTTATCAATCGACCTACCATCAGCCGGCATTGAACGGCGAACCTTATTACGCTGGTTATAAGGATGAATTTGGACTGGGCGAAGGCGGCTACAAATACGGTGCGGATGGCGGATCCGACAGAGACAATCAGTACGTTCGCTCCTCGATGTACGGGAGTTTTCTTTCAGGTGGACTGGCGGGACATATCTATGGAGCGGAAGGCATCTGGGGTGCCGACATTGAACCGGCTTCTCCGGTAAAAATGTGGGACGCATTCCAGTGGCGCTCTGGCGCGGAAATGCAACATTTGAAGGCCTTCGCATTTTCCATCGGAAGACGCTTTCAGGAACTGGTGCCAGACGCCAACCTGGTATCACCCAATAAAACCCACGTGACCCTCGGATATGAAGGCTGGGCCTTTTCCGCGCGCACCCCGGACAAAAAAATCTTTTTGGTTTACTTTGAGAAAGGCTGTCCCCGCAGCCAGATTCGCGGAGCCCTGCCGCTGGCGAACTATCGAGCGCAATGGTTTGATCCCCGCGCGGGGACCTGGAGCATTGCAGGGAGCGGCAATGTGCAGTCGGATTCGACCGGCATCATCGCCTTGCCCGATTTCCCTGCCGATCTCGATTGGGGTCTGCGTCTGGAATATGCAGGTCGTCCCTAGACGCGAGAGACGCTGCGGTCAAGTCGAGTCGTCTGACCGGAGACTGTCTCATTTGCAGATCACGCTAGATGCGGTCTGGCTTGATCTCAGATTTGAGCATGGTTTACTGCTCAAAGCCTGTAAGTTACAACGGGGGGAGCTACAGAGTTGAGCAGGAAGAAGGCCCGAACTCCATGTTTGGAATCCGGGCCCTCGAGGTTGAGCGGCCGGGATATCTTGATCAGTTAATGGCCGCACCCCTTGTAACGGCTTTCCTTCGGGTGAAATTGCCTTTCTTGGTGTCAGCGGTTTACGCCTTGTGGGTTGAAATAGAGAAAAGCCGCAGAAAACTGCACCGGTAATTCTTAACCTGTAAATCGGACCATTTGGCTCGGTGCGTTCGAATCTGGAAGTTACACCGAAGGGCCACCATCGCTGAAGTCCCGCGAAGCCCAGCGAAGTCCTACAAAGTCCAAAAAGTGGCGAAAAACAGCAGCCCGATGGGGCCGTGTGGCCTGGTTAGTATCGCCGCATGACCGAATCGCTCAAATAGCCGCTGATCACAATCGCACTTCTCGAGCAACACGGGCACAATACGGCCCCATCGGTTCTCGGTTGCCCAATGGAGTTCGGATCGGACCCACGACGATTGAAGGGCACGAGGCGAGAGTGCGATCAGAAACCAGTCGCAGTCGGTAAGCCCGTGCCGGATACTCCGTTCCCACTGCTCGGCGGTCTGTATATTGTCGGTCGAGCACCAAGTCTCGACCCCATGCCGCTGTAGCAGAGGAAGAATCTCTTTCGTCAGAATTAATCGATCAGCCGACGAATGACAGATGAACACTTTCGGCACGCAGCCACCAATCTGCTCTGCTATTTAATCAAGCTTGTCTTTGCATCCCGGCGATTCCACGATAATCGCCGCCGGCGTTTTGAGTGCCACCTTTGTTTCTGCATACGATCGCGACGGATGGCTTGGCGAGACTCGCAAGTCGGATCGCCAGCGGAGACAACGATGGCACAAAATCTCCAGCGATGCACCAAAATTGGGTTTGCCTTTTCCCTTGAAAAGTTGCCGAAGCTCGCCTGAGAACTCAGGGGTACGGTACAGTCGTTTTTCCGTATTGTGATTCCTGCGAAAAGTGTGGAACAACTTCAGAGCATTTGAGGGAGAAGAATGGCGGCCCGAAGAACCCTAAACGACGGCTGAACAACGACTTGTGATTTTGAACTCCAAGGCTGTTAACCGAAGGGTTGTCCGTCCGAATCCAGCCCGGGGAGCACATCCATAATGATAAGTCGTCCGAAGGTTTTTCTTTGAGCGGCCGATCCAGGCTCCTGGACGCAAGTTGACTACGCAAGGACTTGGTGCACAATTTGGTGCACACCTAAACCAATGTCGGTAGTAATTCGTCGCTCTGAGGGGCGTAGGATTTCAGATTCTAACCGCTTGAAATAGCAATTCTTAAGACTCAATAGCAATCAGAATCAATCCCGCGGCTGAGAAGTGTCAAGGTAGCGCTCTAACCAACTGAGCTACGGGCCTAGAACCCATTTAGAATATCACGCCTGTGGGCCGGTGAGAATTTCATCCACGCGCTTCCATTCGTCTTCGTCCGCAGGTTGCCAAGCTGCCCCCAATCGTCGGATCGCGCTCCGCAACTCACTAAACGTCCTTCCTCTAAGCACTTTATGCAATCGCAGCCATTCCTCTTTTACATTCTGAAGTTCGTCACCGCTTGCTTCGACCAGGAATTCCCTCACTGCCTCACCGGCCGAGTCATACTCTTCGCCGAAATCCTCGTGCAAATAGGCAGCGAGAAACTCTTGTAGCGCGGGGAAATCATTCGGATCAAATCGCCTTTTCTCTTCGTGCTTCATTCGCGGGCCTCCGGATACGTCGTCAGAACGTAGTAGCTGCCTGGTCCATCAGCGCGCAGCACAATCACGGCTTCTGTGCAGGTTACTGGTGTAGATTCCCCTCGCCGCAAGCTGTGCCCAATCGGCCGTCCAGCCGAATGGTGTAGCGCCAGGTTCGCGCGTGGATATCCGCGTCGCATCCAACTTTCTACGCGGCGGCGCTCGGCACGCAGCGCTTCAGCGACTGTCGCTTCCGCTGTCTTGCGGTCGGTCCATGTAGACGCCGCTGATATGCTGCGCTCGCGCCGCAACCGATCTTCCAGTTGCGCGTCGGTTCGCGCCACGTGGCGGCTCAGTGTGTGCCCGCCGCGGCCCTCGTCGCGCTCCAGATCGTAGCGTTCTAACGCGCCTTTCGTTGGTTCTGTTGCGTGGTTAGGTTGACCGGCTTCTTGCCGGCCATTGTTCGGTGCAGGTTCGCTTTCGCAACCTTGCCCCATTATTGCCAGTGCGCATAACAGTAGCGCCTCCAGCGCGTCTCTGATTCGCCGTTGATCCACAATCCCCTTCACGTTCCGTCCGACTCTTCCCAATCTATAAGCGCTCAGAGTATACGCAAATCCCCCGAGCGCTCGCACTCGAATCCCTCGGTTGTGAGCCCGCCGAACCGGGTGTTATTCTCACGTTTATGGCCGATCTGCAACATCCTTCGTTGGATGACGCGCGCCTCGACTCAGCTGCGCCCGCGACCTCCTCAATCAACCATTCTGCCCGCCAGATCGAAGCACTCCTCGAAGTCACCGAGACCATCGCCCAGCAGCGCGACCTGAAAGCTCTCTTCCACGATCTCGCCGAGCGCCTTCATGGCGTTCTCGCCTTCGACTTTCTCGGACTGGTCCTTCACAATCCTGCCAACAACACCATGCGGCTTCATATCCTGGAGACGCGTGATCCCGTCGAGCCCAAGCCTTCCTACGAAGCCCCCGTCGACACGCTTCCCGCGGGCTGGGTTTGGCAGAACCAGCAGCCGTTCGTCACTCTGGATTCCTCCAAGGACACGCGTTATCCGGACTTCATGCAGCGACTGCAGGACGCGGGTGTTCACACGATGGCGATTCTCCCGCTGACCACTGCGCAGCATCGCCTCGGCGCGCTCGGCTTTGGCCGCTACGTTCCCCAGGGAGTGACCGAGCCCGAGCTAGACTTCATGAAGCGCGTCGCGGCGCAAGTCGCCGTCGCTGTCGATAATGCGCTCAACTTCGAGGCTGCCGAAGCCGCGCAGAAGCAGCTCGCACGTGAACGCGACCGCTTGCAGGTTCTGCTGGAGATCAACAATCTGCTTGTCTCGACGCGCGATACGAATGCGCTGTTCCAGGGAATCGTCTCTTCGCTCAAGCCGGTTCTTCGCCACGATTACACGAGTCTTGCACTGCTCGATGCATCTTCGGGACTGCTGAAGATTCATGCGCTCGATCTTCCGGGCGCAGCGTCGCTTCCCAAGAAGGAATATACCGTTCCGCTCGATGGTTCCCCTTCAGGGCAATGCTTCTCCAGCGGGCGAGTGTTGATCGTGAGAGGCGCAGAGATCGATCGCTATCAAATTGAGGTGATCAAGTTCCTGCGCAGAGAAGGCGTGCAAGTAATGTGCTGCGTTCCGCTGTCGACGAATGGGAGAACCTTCGGGACGATCAATCTGGCGAGCAGGAATCCGGAAGCGTTCACCGCGAACGATATCGAGCTGCTTCAGCAAGTGGCGGCGCAGGTAGCGATTGCGCTGGAGAATGCGCTGGCGTTCAAGGAAATCGAAACGTTGAAAGATAAATTGACGGTAGAAAAGTTAGTACTGGAAGAAGAGATCCGCTCGGAATTTAATTTCGAGGAAATCGTGGGAAACAGCGCTGCACTGCGCAGCGCGCTGGCCCAGGTGGAAGTGGCCGCGCCGTCAGGCACCTCCGTGCTGGTGCTGGGGGAAACGGGAACGGGAAAAGAATTGATTGCGCGCGCGATTCATAATTTGAGTCCGCGGCGCGAACGCGCGTTCGTGAAAATCAATTGCGCGGCAATTCCCGCGGGGTTGCTGGAATCCGAACTGTTCGGCCACGAACGCGGCGCGTTCACGGGCGCGCTGACGCAGAAGATCGGGCGCTTTGAATTTGCCGATCGCGGGACATTGTTCCTGGACGAGGTGGGTGACATTCCGCTGGAGCTGCAGCCGAAGCTGTTGCGGGTGTTGCAGGAGCAGGAGTTCGAGCGGTTGGGCAGCAATCGCACCGTGCGCGTGGACGTGCGCGTAGTGGCGGCGACGAACGTGGACCTAGCGCGACTGGTGGAGGAGCGTAAATTCCGCAGCGACCTTTATTACAGGTTGAATGTGTTTCCCATCAGCATTCCGCCATTGCGCGCGCGCCCGGAAGATGTGCCGCTGCTGGTGCGCTACTTCGTGCAGCACTTCAGCCGGCGGCAAAACAAGACCGTGGAGTACATTCCCGCCGACGTGATGGATGCGCTAACGCATTATGCTTGGCCGGGCAACGTGCGGGAGCTAGAGAACCTGATCGAGCGCGCGGTGTTGCTGTCTCCCGGAAAGGAGTTGCGCATTCCGTTGAGCGAATTGCGGAATTCATCGCCCGTGCCGGATCGAGTTCCCAACGGGCCGGTGGTATCGCTGGGAGGATTCTCCGCGGAGACGACGATGCCAGCGGGATCGATCAACACACTGGAAGAAACGCAACGGCAACACATTCTGCGCGCGTTGCGGCAAACTGAGTGGCGGATTTCCGGTCCGCGGGGAGCGGCGAAGCTGCTGGGAATTAAAAGGACTACCCTGCAGGCGCGCATGCGAAAACTGGGAATCAAGAGACCGATTTGAAGAGTTTCGTGCGCACTGGAACGGTGGGTGAGTCGAACGTGTTGCCCTGATCCGTCCACGGCGTACCGCATAAAGATGCGGCACTTCGGTTGGGATGACCATCAATGAGGGCGTTCGTTCTTACCGTGATATTCCTCAGCGCCGCCTGTAACAATCCTCAAAAACGGCTGTCTACCATGTCTACATACTCGCCAACGCCGCCGGCGTTCTCTCCATCAGTGTCACCAGTTACCTGGAGCTTCGCGTAGTCCAGCACAAACAGAAGCGCGCGGCTGGCTTCACAGAGAAACAAGATGTTACCCGCCTTGTCTACTTCCAGCCGTTCGGCGACGCGCGAGACGCGATCGGTCGCGAGAAACAGATTAAGAGTTGGCGACGAGAGAAGAAACTCTCGCTCAAAATGAACCCCAAAATGCGCGACCTAAGCGAGGACATTCCGAGGTAAACTTCGCCTTGTCATCCCCAACGAAGCGATCTTACTGTTTCTTTCGCGCTGCCTTTTGGCGCGGCGGGTCGCGTAGTGGGGGGATCGTGGATTACTTTTTCCGCTCCCTGCCCACCGGCGCGCCCACCCAACCCAATTCTTCAACCGCAACCGAGGCGGAAGAGTGGTTGCGAGGCGGAGCTACCTGCCAGCGGCGAGGGCGTGAACGACTTCTGTGGTGAGGGCCTTTCCGCCAATCCCCCATTCGCCGCTGCGGCCTTCCTCGATGACGACCCACGTGACGGGGCGCATGTTTTCGCCCTCGATGGACACCATGGCATCGGTGAGCTTGGTGATGATCTAGGACTTCTGCGCAGGGGGAAAAGTTCTCGATGAGTTTGGCTTGAATTAGCGGCATGGTTTGTCTTCTTGTGCGTTCGAACTGTCTTGCGTCGTTAGTCGCCGTTGCGAATTGTTCGACGAAATTAGGCCCGACTCGTTTCCCCGATCAACCGGATTCGCAGCAGTCTGCATGGCAGTGCCGGAACATCGGTGGCGGCGCCCCCCGATTACTTGTCGAATGGCGAAAAAGGAAGAATATAAGCTGCCCTCACAGCGCATAACACTTCAGCTTGCTGCAAAAGCAGGTGCGGTTTACACCGTTCGAGGCGGGGATTTTGAATCGCTGAGCTGTGGCTATGCAACGACGAGACAATGTCTAGCCCCTTTGCCACAGGTACTAATGTGTCGTAGTGAGCAATACAGATCGGGCTGGCGGAACGGAACTCCGTTCAGGAACAATTAACCCTCATCGCTGGGAATGTCCCGTAGATAAATGTCCGCAGAGTGATTCACGGAGTTTAGGTTACTTCACGATCGAACAGAATCAGGGCTTTTGGAACGTCACTCGGTGAGCGATCCTTAGGCTCAGCAGAGATCCGGCCCAGGCCATCTGCGGCGATGGCGACAACAGCGTAATGTTCATCCAGAGTCCTGGCCGACCCAAACCTACGTAACTTCCGTAGTCCACAGAAAGACTGCGAGGCGACGATGAAAATGAGAGCAGATGCTTCCCCTGCGTACTGGCTTGATGAAGGCTTCTTAAGGTCGAGGCAGACGACGGCAGGCGGGGAGCAAAGTAAGAGTCCAGAAGCAGATCCCTCCGATGCGTCGGGAAGACAAGGCACAGAGAAGGCAGACCCCAGACGGCGCGATCCCTCAAAGGCTCGGGACAAGCGCATCGTGCGCCTACAAAGAACAGATCGCGGGGGCGGTAAGCAGGAATCCTCAAGGTTTCCGCCAAAAAACGCCGGACGCAAACAACGCGAAAGACCGGGGAAAGGCAAGTGCGGGAATGTCGGAGCCAAAGCTCCGACTCCCAAAGGAGAAAAGTTCATTGCGACTTGGGGACTTCGCGGAACATAGCGATGGCCTCGATTTCAACGAGGAGTTCGGGGCGGCAGAGTTTGGCCTGGATGCCGGTGGAGGCGGGGAGAGGATTGAGTCCCTGGGAGGAGTAGAAGGCGGTGCGCTCTTCGTTGAACTGTACATAGTCGCGATCGATGTCGCGGAGATAGCAAGAGGTGCGGACGACGTCTTTCCAGGTGGCGCCTTCGGCGGCGAGGAGAGCGGTGATGTTTTGAAAAGTGCGGCGGCACTGGGCGCGGAAGTCGCCGACTTGGACGGTGGCGCCGTGTTCATCGATGCTGGCGGTGCCGGAGATGAGGAGAATGACGAGTCCATTGAGATCGATGCGCATGCCGCGGGAGAAGGAACTAGGCTTGGGATAGTCGAAGGCTTCGTTGAGGACGGAAGGATTGGTGATGGCGTGCTTGAGGACGGGAAGGATGTCTACGGGTTGGCGAGGCTGCTGGGCTGACATGATGGTCTCCTGAAAATCTGGGCATAGGCAATGAATCCTCCATCATAAAGGGAGACAGGCTTCAGCGGCAAAAGAGTGTGCGGAAAAACATGAAAAAGGCTTTCCTGGGGGGCTGAAGCCCAAAGGAAGGAAAGAGCGTATTGCGGGAGCTAAAGCCCCGGCCCCCTAGAGAGCTACTCACTGCGGGGACGGCGACTTCGAGCCGCCGCGTTCGTAGCGCTGGAGAGCGACGCGCAGATCCTTCTCCATTTGCAGGTCGTGACCCTGAATGGCGAGATCAAGCGCCTGCTGCGCGGATTGAATGGCCTGATTGGAGTGGCCGGTTTTTTCGTAGGCGTCGGCGAGAGCGGCGAGGCAACGCGGATCTTTGCCGTCACTGAGCTGGACGGCTTTCTGAAACGCGGCGACGGAGCCGGGATCGTCCTTGCGTAAACCCAAAACAAAACCGAGATTGAACTGATATTCGACGGAAGAGGCATCGAGCGCAATAGCCTTCTGGAGCTGCGCGACGGCTTCCTCCATGCGACCCATTTTCGCCAGGGCGGTGCCGAGTTGATTGTGAGCGGGGGCGAAGTCTGGCGCGAGTTGAACGGCTTTGCGGAGATGCTGGTAGCCGTCCTGGCGCTGACCGGTCTCGAAGAGAAGCGTGCCGAGATCGGCTTCGGCCCAGGCGTTGGCGGGATTGATGGTGAGGGCCTTGCGATAACTGGCGAGAGCGCCGGGCATGTCTCCGGTGTTGGCAAGAGAGAGCCCGAGGTGCGTGAACCAGAGAGACTGATGAGGGTCGAGGGCGCAGGCCTTGCGGAATTCGGCGACGGCTTCGCGCTCCTGATCGTTTTTGGTGAGAGCGACAGCGATAGTGAAGTGGGCCCAGGCGTCGTTGGGATCGAGTTGCAGCGCCTGGTGCCAGACTTCAATGGCTTCGGCGAACTGATTCTTCTGCATGAGGTCGTGCGCGTTGTTGGCGAGTCGATAGAACTGCGTGGCCTGGGGATCGATGGATTCGATGGAGCCGGGAGTAACGTTGACGAATTCCGGAATGTTGACAGCACGATTGGCGGCGGTGGTGTTTTCCACGAGGATGGCGGGAGTGGCGTTGCCGTCGGCGTCGAGGTGCGTGAGCATAAGACGCGTGTAGGGAGAATAGGCTTTCGAAGAGAAGGCGAGCCAGTGGCCGTTGGGAGAATACGTGTGCCAGGAATTCATGAGCGCGGTGTTGGATTGGAGAGGACGTGCGGTGCCACCTTCGAAAGGAACGATATAGAGCTTGCTGTCGGGGCGCATGAGCAGGCCGTTATGGCACTGGACAAAGATAATCCAGCGGCCGTCAGGGGAAACCTTGGGGAAATTATTGCTCATGCCGTTAGCGGAAGCTCCGAGGAGCGGTTCGGCTTTGCCACCTTTGCCATCGTTAAAAGGAATCTTGTAGAGATCGTATTGGATCTGGGTCTCATTGGGGTCGTTCGCGTGCGTGGGCTTGGTTGAGCCGGGTGGATACGGATCGCGGGCCTTGGCTCGGCTGAAGATCAGATATTTTCCATCGGGTGACCAGAACGCGCTGGTGTGGACGTACTGCGGATCGTCGGCGCCGGGAACAGGGCGAAGCTTGCCTTGGGTGCGGTCGTACCAGGCGAGGATGCCGCGCGTGGGATAGAAAACTTGCGTGAAGCGGAGATCCTGAAAGTTGACGCTGAACAGGCGATCGGAAAGGCCGGGGACGGAACTTATGTTTTCGGTTGTCGAAACGACCGGCGAGCCGGGAGGCCGGATGGAGGTGACCACGAAGCGGCCGTCGGGAGAAATCTGCGACATGAAACCGAAACGGGAAACGGCGGGGTTGTAACCGGCGGGATCGGGATTCTCCTGAAGCTTTTTCCAGCGAATGACATCCTGATTGCGGATGGTCATGTTCTTGGAGATGGGAACGAGAGCGTAGAGACCTTTGTCGTTTTGCGGACCGTCGACATCGAGGCCGAGAGTTTTGCCGTCGCTCGAGAAGGAATGGCAGTTGGCGCAGGTGTACAGACCTTCCATGACGGTGAGGCTCTCGGGCTTGGAAATGTCGCGCAAGCGCCATTTAATAAGAGGAAGCGCAGAGGTGGGAAGCGGCTGGATGGAGCCCTTCTCGGTGTGAGGCGAGGTCATGAGAGGGACATCGCGATAGAAAATGGGAGCGCCGACGGGATCGCTGGAAGTGGAAATGGTGACGCGGCCGAAAGAGACCGGAGAATTGGAACTGTCGTCGGCAAAACCGGAGATGGAGATGGAGGCGGGCGAGTTCATGGAGGACTGCTTGATCTTGCCCCACGCGGCGGAATCGGGCGTCCAGGTACGTGAAGAGGCTTGTTCGGGAGTGAGCGGGATGAGCTCGCTGCCGGCGCCAGTTCGCGGATCGATTTCGCCCATCTGCAGATGAGGGCCGGGCGCGTCGATGCGGAGAGCGGGCGAGTGGTCGAGGAAAGAGATTTCGACGACCCAGCGTTTCGCGGAATCATTGGAATCGTGAAAGAGAAACGTGGGAGGAGTGATTTCAGGAGGGAAGACAGAGCCGTCGAGTGGATAGTTAACCGTGATTTTGGAGGATTGGGCGGCGGAGGGCGACTGGTTGTTGGGGGAAGACTGGGAATGCCCGGCCGGGCTCGTCAGAAAAAGAGAGCTAACGCCGATGGTCCCAGCAAGCAGGACATTGGCGGGAAAAAACCTCATAACTCCTCCAGAGCGGGTCTTGCATAGAGTAGCAAGAGCAACGTAGCACGGGCGCGACCTTGGCGAGCCGGAAGCAGGATCGCGAACTCTCCGCCGAGTGCGATTGTCCGGGCGCTGAAAATGAAAAGACGCAAGATGGCGCGCGAATGGAAGAGGCTAGACCTGAGCCCGTTCCTTGAAGGTAATGATACAAATAATAAAGGTGAGCGAGCAAGTAAGGCAAACGGGCACGGATTTTGAGGTGTTCGAGGTGAACAGGTGCGGAATGCGCCCTTTTCAGTGCGTACCCGGCCCGGTATCCTGTAAGAAGGCTATGAGCAAACTGCTTTACGCACGACAGGCACAGCTAACGTGGATGCTGCTGCTTGGCACCCTGGGGATCGGAGGGGCCGCGGTGCTGATGCCGCTGCGCGGGGCTGCGCAGAACGAACCGATCATCCGGTTTGTGCGTGATCCGGACCTGGCGCCGGATTTTCAGTTGAAGGATGTGGATGGGAAAGCGCTGACGCTGGCGGGGTTTCGGGGAAAAGTGGTGCTACTGAATTTCTGGGCAACGTGGTGCGGACCCTGCCGACAAGAGATTCCGAGCCTGATCGCGTTGCAGAAGCAATATAAGGATAGGCTGCAGATTGTGGGGCTGCTGACCGACGATGACGATGAGGCCGATGGACTGCACAAACTGATCGAAGCAGAAGGGATCAATTATCCGGTGGCACTAGCAACCCCGCAGATACGGCTGGAGTACGGAGGGATACCTGCGCTGCCGACACTGTTTGTGATTAACGCTGAGGGGCGCGTGGTGCAGAAACATGTGGGGCTGTACAATCCGGCGCTGTATGAGACGGAAGTGCGAGCGCTTCTCGAGATGCCGGTGGTCGCGAAAGTGGAGACGTTCGAAGATACGGGAGAGATATTTTTGAAACATGCGGACCGGGCGAGCATGCTGCCGGGTGTGAATATGACAAAGCTGACACCGGAGCAGCGCACCGTGGCATTGCACAAGTTGAACGCGGAGGGCTGCACCTGTGGATGCAAGTTCACACTGGCGCAGTGCCGGATTTACGATCCCCCGTGCAAGCTCAGCCAGCAGAGAGCGGCAGAGATTGTGAAGGAAGCGGGTGGGGGAAAAGAAGCGACTAGTGGACAGCGCCCGGCGAGCAGTGAACCGCCGAAGCCGTGAAGGGTGAGATGACTGAGATTAACGATCAGGAATCAGAGAGCAAGAGGGTTGTGGTTGACTCGCGGCTAAATGCGCATTGAGGGGAATCGCAGAAGTTGATTCTTCGGGCATGCTCCATGGGATGCCCGAAGAATGACAGTTTCGTTTTTTTGTACGCCCCCAAATTATTTTTGAAGAAGAGATATGACAGCGGTGGTCATGGCGGCGATGCCGGTGTGGATGGCGGGTTCGGGTAACGGAGCAAATTCACTCGAGTGAGGACCCGGAAGACGCGCGCCATTTTCGACAGCGTCCTTATATTTCTCAGGATCGCTGGCACCCAACCAGAACATCATGATAGGCGGATTCGGCGAGGTGAGCGCGAAGAGCGAGAAATCTTCGCTGGCCATGATGGGTTTTCCGGCGACGACATTCTCCTTCCCAAGTGATTTCTCCATAGCGACGGCGACGCGTTTGGTGAGCGCAGCGTCGTTAATCGTTGCCGGAACGTTATCCTTGCCAATTTCGATGATGGGTTTGCGCTCCTCGGGGACACCGGCGGCCTGCGCAATTCCGTTTGTAATGCGGGTGATGGCGGCGAGAACTTTGGCACGCATCTGCGGGGACATGGTGCGCACAGTGAGTTGCAAGTGGGCGTCGTCGGGAATGATGTTGTGCTTGGTGCCAGCGTGGAAGGAGCCGACGGTGACAACGACGTGCTCGAGGGGATCGGTTTCGCGACTGACGATGGTTTGCAGCATGATGACGATTTCCGAGGCGATTACGATGGGATCCTTGGTGGCCTGCGGCGCAGCGCCGTGGCCTCCATAGCCGCGCACGGTGATGTCAACGGAATCGGCGCCAGAGAGAATGGGACCGTCAACGTAAGCGACTTTGCCGGCGGGAACCCAAGGCGTGTCGTGGAGTGCAAGAACGTAATCGGGCTTGGGGAATTTTGAATACAGGCCGGCGCGAAGCATGGCGGAGGCTCCGCCTGCGGTTTCCTCGGCGGGCTGTCCGATGAGAATAACCGTGCCAGACCATTGGGACTTGGATTCCGCGAGCATTTTGGCAGTGCCGAGGAAAACGGTCATATGGAGATCGTGACCGCAGGCGTGCATTACGCCGACCTGAGAACCGTCCGGGCGCTTTACTTTCACTTTGCTGGCGTAAGGAAGGCCGGTGTTTTCGGTGACGGGGAGAGCGTCCATGTCTGTGCGGACGTAGACGGTCGGACCGGGACCGTTTTTGAGGATGGCGACGACGCCGTAGGGCTGCGCGTCGGGAGCGCTTTCATACTGTCCAAAATGATCGGTAACTTCGTAGCCGAGTTTTTTGAGCTGACCGGCGACGAAAGCCGAGGTTTCTTTTTCCTGCGTGGAGAGTTCGGGGTTTTCGTGGAGATGCTTGTAGGTGCCGAGCCAGTCCTGGATATTGCTGTCGATCTTGTCGTCGAGTTGAGACTGCTGAGCGGCGACGGGAACAGCGAAGGTCAAAGCCAGTGCAAGAGTGGGCAGCAAGGGAAGGCCCAGCGGGTGAATGTTAAGCACAAACCGAAACATGGCAACCTCCCAAAATGAGTGTACGAATATTAGCAGATTAGCGAGCATGAGCAGGATCAGTGGGAGTGAAATGAGGGCCAGGGGTTTCCGCTTGCCCCAGAGGAGCAGGCACACTACACTCGCGCATCATTAGAAGTTGGATCTCAAATCTCAGGAGGTTGCGAATGAATCGTCGAGTGATGGTAGTGGGAATGCTGCTCGCGCTAGCGGTCATTGTCACCGTGCATGGCGCATTTTCACAAACGGATTCCGCGTCGAAAAGAAAAGCCATCAATCTGCCCGACAAACCGATCCAGGCTCCCTTCAGCAACGCGATACTGTCGGGCGACACGCTGTATCTGGCGGGGAGTATCGGGCTGGACCCCAAAACGGGGAAAGTGCCAGACAAAATTGAGGACGAGATCAAGATCCTGCTGGACGGCTACAAGGCTACCTTGGCCCAGGCCAACATGACCATGGACGACCTGGTGTACGTGCAGATCTTCTGTACGGACCTGGCGTACTACGACAAGTTCAACGCTGCATACAAAACATATTTCTCGAAGGATTTTCCGGCGCGCGCGTTCATCGGGGCGGGGTCGATCCTGCGCGGCGGCCATTTTGAGATGCAGGCAATCGCCGTCCGGCATTAAGACAGCCCGGAAAAGTGAGATTAAAACGCCCGACGTTCGGTAATAGACTTAACATCGTTAAGGACACATGACATGGGTGTGAAGGAACGAAAAGCGCGGCAGAAGAAATTCCTGCGGCGTGCGATCCTAGAGGCGGCGAGTGAACTGTTCGTGAAAGAAGGCTACGAGCAGGTGTCGATGCGGCGCATTGCCGACAGAATTGAGTATTCGCCGACCACGATTTACCTTTATTTCAAAGACAAGTCAGAACTGTTGGAGCAGGTTTGCCAAGTGTGGGTTCCGGAAAATCTGAGCCACCAATTCCGGAAATTCTGAGCCGTTTTGTATTTTCTGGCAAGTTCTCTTCCAGGTTGAGATGGCGGGTTCTCCCCGAGGGTCCATCGAGGTGAATAAAGCGTCCGCGCTCGAGAACCCGATCGAGGATGGCCGCGGCCATATCTTCGTCGTGTAATACCTTTCCCCACTCATTCAGTGGCTTGTTGGTTGTGAAGATCATCGGCCGCTTCCTCAGGTGCCGATCGTTCACCACATGGAAAAGTACGTTGGCAGCGTCCGGCCCGTAGGTCAGATATCCAACCTCATCGATAATGAGGGCGTGAGGGTGCGTGTAGGTTGCCAGCGATTCCTGGAGATTTCCACGCTTGCTGGCATTCGAGAGGTCCTCGATGAGTTTCGCCGCGGTGGTGAAAAGAGTCTCGAAGCCGCCGTTTTGAATGACGCGGTACCCGATGGCTACCGCCAGATGGGTCTTCCCTCTGCCGGTCTTGCTGTGCAGGATCAACGACCGCCCCTCGGTGACGAAGTCCAGCCCGAGATAGGAGCCGATCACGGATTCCCGGAGCGTCGACTGCAGCGTGAAGTCGAACTCGTCGATGGTTTTGAAGAACGGGAAGTGTGCGCTCCGCGTACAACGCTGCAGTCGCGTCTGTTTCCTACGAGCCACTTCTTCGGCCAGCAACAGAGCCAGGAAGTCTCGATACGACCAACTTTCCTTCTCCGCCCGAACGGCAACCTCCTTGTAGATACGGCGCGTGTGCGCCAGATTTAGACGCCGGAAGTGCGCTTCGAGCTGGCCTTCGGAGAGTTCCAGGCTCTTGGGAGTGTCGTCTTCCTGCTTTGTAGTCATCGATGCCTCGCGCGGATTTTTCTTAACCTGTTCTTTGCTCATGGAATCTCCTCCTGGAAGACGAGTGAACGCTGAAGAAAACGCTCGATGTAGTTCGCACCGAAAACTTGCTCTTGCAGTCCCTGTTCCATGGCGCGACGAAGAACCTCAGCTCCGTGGTTCTGCAAGATGTCGTGCAGCCGATCGACGTCGTAGAACCATTGCTGGGGCCGCCGATGAACGATCTCGGTGAGGTAGAGGAAAGCGGGCTCTCCGAGTTCCAATAGTTGTTGGCGCTTCAGATAGCGCTTGCCGCGCTTGCCGGATACAGCCGCCACCAGGGCCGCGCGATGCGTGGCGAGTGTGGAACCTTCGTGGGCGACGAATTTCCGCGGATGGTTGACTTCATATCTGCCTGCCACGATGCGTACACGATCGGCATACAAGTACAGCGTCGCCGGCATGCTAATAGCCTCGGGAGGCATCGAGTAGGGATGGCTATCATGCAGAACTGTGCCCGTCGGGCCTACATAGACAGGAATGCGAAGAGCTAGATCTTTCGGGTGCACCTTCAGGGAACGAAGTCTTGAGGCCTCTTCGCCAAGACGCACAGCGGGGATTATGCCTGTCGCGCGGCACGGACGCTCCTGATTCACTTCGCGATGCCAGGCGACGAGCTGTTGCTCGAGATCTTCTTGATCGTGGAACCTTCGTACTTTGAAGAAGGAAGATTTTACGAAACCCACCAGGTTCTCGACGGCACCTTTTTGCTGCGGGCTGTGAGGCCAACACAACTCCACCCCGATGCCCAGCTCGAGCATGACTTAAGCGAAGACCGGATTCCATTCTGTGACCTCGCCGTTTCTCTGCCACTTCAAGGCGACGGTCTTCGGCCGATCGAACACGCACATCAGCGGAGCTCCACCCCAACGGTCAAGATGTTCTGCCAGGTTGCGCACCAAGCTCTCCACGGCCTGGTCTTTCACCACACTGACGCAGATAAATCGCGAGTACTTCAGGCGAGAAGCGAAGAAGTGGATACGACGGGTCGACCCGTCAAGAAAGGCAACATCCACTTCGCCAAAGTCATGTTGGCTAAATTCTCCGGGCAGACCTTCGAATCGAATCAGCGGCTTTATCTCTTTCGGACGAACCGAGGCCACCAGAGCGTACAAGGCGGTCTTGCCTCCCTGGTAGCCTGCTTCCCGAACCCGGCGAAGGATCTCGAGAGAGGCTAGGTCGGGTTTCTCTTCCAGAATCTTTAAGACGGGTTTCCGGAAATCCTCAACGATACTTGGTCTGCCGATCCGCCGCTTCTCTCGCTCCGCGGCATCATCGACATGAACCACCGGAACTTCCTCTGCAATGCGCTTAACAGAGCACAGGGAAACTCCCGCCAGACGGGCCACATCGGCCTTGGGGTGACCCGCCTTCAGTAGAATCTCGACTTCGTGACGCTTTAACATTCCTAACATCCTCCTCCCTCCGCCCGACCGGTTCACCGACCGGGGGCACAGAGAGAGTTTTAACCCTTCCGGCTACTGCCGGACGGCTCAGAATTTCCGGAATGAAAAGGGTCAGAATTTTCGGAACCGACACCAAGAAGCGTTCTCGCGGCTTTCGGCACTGCTGAAGAGGATTCTGGACCAGCCGGGAGATCCGGGGGGAACGGCTGAAAAAGGGGTTGATCGCTTACGTACACTTTGGCATTGAGAATCCGCACCAATACAGGGCTGCGTTCATGATGCCTAAGCCAGAAGGTTTTGATGTCGCAAAGTACAAGAAGGCGGATTCGCCGGGAATGCCGGCATTCGGCTTTCTTCGCCGAAGCCTAGAAAGCGGCAAAGTCGCGGGTAAGCTGCGAGTAGGGGATGTGGAGCTGGCAAGTCAGACTTTGTGGTGTGGGGTGCACGGAGTGACGTCGCTGTTTATCACCCACGAAGCATTTCCGTGGGTAGGGAAGGAGCGAGTGATTCATTCGGTAGTGGACACCTTAATTGCCGGGATTTCGCAGGAACCCAGGTAACAGGGATTATTTTTTCCATCTGAACTTAACAGCATTCTGTAACGTAGCGATGTTACTTTCGAGGTGCTGGCTGCGTGTGGATAAGGCGAGCCGGACGCCGGAATTCAGAGCTCAGAAGTAGAAAGGGAATTCCCATGGGCAACAAAGACGAGTCCGTAGCGATCATGTCGGCGATGGTTACAGATGCCACGGGATTGCTCGGGAAGAACCTGGTGCGGCTGCTGGTATCGCGTGGAGTGCAGGTGAAAGCGCTGCTGCGATCACGAGAGAAGGCGAAGAGACAATTGGCCGGACTGCCCGTGAAGATCGTGGTGGGTAAGATGACCAACGTGCGCGGATTCGCGGAGACGTTAAAGGGTATCGGCATGGTTTCTCATAAGGGGGGTAGTTCCGCGACAACTTCAAAGGAGGAGCTCACGGGAAGAAGCGATTCGCTACGAGTGTGCTGGGGAACGGCGCACCTTTTCGCGGAAGCGTATACGACGGGAGTGCGGCGGGTCGTCCACACCAGCGCGGTAGGAACCCTGCGGAGACACCATCCGCTGGTGTGAACGGAATGCCTGGCTGAAAACGCCGAGGCTGAAAAGAGACTTTTTGCGTCCGGCGGGGCAGCGGACCTGAGCGGACGTTAGAGCGCAATGGGATCAAGGTGAGTAGCACCCATGCGTGAGATTGCGGAGCGCTGAACCGCTGATCGGGGAATTTTGGGGAAGGAGATGTGGAGGAGGTTCGCAGCGTATTAAAAGGGGAGGGGAACACGTACATGCCCATATATGGGCATTGGTGTACAAATATGACTATGGGCTAGTGCCCATATATTATCACTTGTCAGGCTCTTCTAGAGTCGAGAACTGCCTATAATATCATGATAAATAAAGGCTTAGCACTACAATTAGATCCTCTGACATTGGCCTCTTGCTTGCACACAGTGGCAGGCAGAGAGTTGGAAGACATGCTTCGAATCACAACGGAAAACAAGCGCAACAAGACTGTTTTAAGTGTGGAAGGGCGCCTGGCCGGGCCATGGGTGGCGGCACTAGAGCAGTGCTGGCGGGAATTGTGCGCCACGTCGCCGCGGCAGAAGTTCAGCGTGAACCTGTGCGGGGTGAGCTTTATCGACAACGCGGGTAAGGCGTTATTGAAAGAGATGCACCAACTGGGTGGTGAACTAGTAGCGGAAGGTTGCCTGAACCAAGCGATCGTGAACGAGATCGTGAATTTGCAAGAAGAGAAGAAATCGCCAGAAGGCAAGGAACCGGAAAAGCGCAAAGGTTCGTCGATCATATTTTACCTGCTGTTCCTGAGCCTGTTGATAGGAGGGGAACGTGCGCGCGCGCAAACGCAAGAGGCTCCGCTTTCGGCAAACGGACCGACTGAAGCGATGCGGCTAACGCTAGAGCAATCGGTGGCGCTGGCGCTGAAACAGAATCCGACCCAGCAAATCGCGGTAATTAATGCGGCGGAAAGCGTGCAGGATAAAAACATCACGCGTGCGGACTTACTGCCGCAGGCGAATTTTCGAGTTGCTGATTCCGCAAACCGCGTGAACTTGAAAGCGCAATTTGGTGGGCTGCCTCTCTTCCCAGGGGTACCCGGACACATCGGGCCGTATCAGATATTTTCAGCGGGTCCGAATTTCGGGAGCACCATTTTTGATTTTTCGTTATGGAAGCGCTATCAGGCTTCGCGAAGCAATGTCGATGCCGCAAAAGCGCAGAGTTTGTCGACACGGGAATCGGTGATCCTGCTGGTTGTTTCGCAATACATCGGGACGCTGCGCGCGGTGGCAAACGTGGAGGCTTCGCGCTCGCGAGTGGATCTGGCGCAGGCGCTTTACGATCAGGCTGCGGACCTTCAGAAAGAGGGGGTAGGCACGGGGATTGACACGTTGCGAGCGAACGTTGAGTTGCAGAATGAAAAGCAGCGGTTGATGGAAGCGGAGAACGATCGCGATTCTTCGTTGTACGGGTTGAGCAAGCTGCTGAACCTGGATCCCCGGCAGAAGATCGAGCTGGCCGATTCGCTGAGCTTTTTTGAGACGCCGCAGCCGGAAGTGGGTTCGAGCATCGATCAGGCACTGTCGGCCAGACAGGAATGGAAAGCGATTGAAGCGGACGAGAAGGTAGCGAAGTACGAAAAGGAGTCGGCGCAATACCAGCGCCTGCCGTCGCTGCGATTTGACGGGAATTGGGCGTACCTGGGGACTTCGGCGACAACGGGTATTCCGACCTACCAGTACACGGGATCAGTGAATTTTCCGTTGATCACGAGTGGAAGAATTAAGGCGCAAGTGATGAAAGCGGATTTGGAAATACAGAAAGTTGAACAACAGAAGGCGGAGCTGCGTAATCAGATCGCCTTGGACGTGAAGACGTCGCTTTTGAATCTGCGGTCGGCGCGCAACGAAGTGCAGGTGGCGGATCTGGGCGTGAAGCTCGCGCAGGAGGAGGTGGCGCAGGCGCGTGACCGTTTCAACGCCGGCGTGGCGAACAATATTGAAGTGATCTCCGCGCAGGATTCTCTGTCGCGGGCGAACGACAACCAAATTCTTGCGCTGTACCGGTTCAACCAGGCTCGCGCGGATTATGCGCGGGCCATCGGGCAGATGGAAAAGACCTATTCGAAGTGAAATGAGGGAACGATGAGTGTGGAAATCGATGTTGGTCTGGAAAACGCGGCGAATGTGAAAGTGTCGCCGACCGAGCCGGCGCGGAGACCAGAAGTGCCAGCGCGCGAGTCGCTGGTTAGCCCGAAGGTACAGCGAGGACTGATCCTCGGTGGAATCGTTCTAATTGTGGTTGCGGTCGCTGTGTATCTTTACTTCCACAACCGGGAGACCACGGACGATGCGCAGGTGGATGGGCATATCACGCCGGTGGCCTCGAAGATTTATGGACGGATTGGAAGAGTGCTGGTGACGGACAACGAGGCTGTGAAGGCGGGGCAGTTGCTGGCGCAGATTGATCCGGGCGATTACCAGGCCGCGGCTGATCAGGCGAAAGCAGCGCTGGGGTTGGCGGAAAGTGACGCGAGGGCCGCGGGCATCGATGTTCCCAGGACAAGTGAGAACGTGGCGAGTGGGAACTCGACGGCTCAGGCGCAACTGGCGGTGGCACAAGCGGATTTGGCGCGAGCGCAAGCTTCCTACGAGCAGGCACAGACGGCTGATATGAGCGTGGCGGAAGCCAACGTGGCACGCAGTAAGGCGAACGCAGAACTAGCGAAAGCGGATCTGGAACGGTACACACCGTTGATGCAGAAGGGCGAAATTTCGAAGCAGCAATACGACGCCGCGAAGGCGAATGCGGACGCTTCGGGAAGCACATTAGTCGCCGACGAGCAACGGCTATCGCAGGCCAAGCGGAATATCGATATTTCCCGTGCGCAGCTGGAAGCGGCTAAGGCGCGCGTGGACGAAGCGAACGCCGGCGTGGCGAACGCTCGCTCCGACCAGAAACGCGTAACCATGCGCTCCGCGGATGCGCAGGGAAAACTGGCGAAGGTCGAGGAAGCGCGCGCGGTATTGGCCGCCGCGGAGTTGAATCTGAGTTACTGCAACATCGTGGCGCCGGTGGATGGCGTGGCGACGCACAAGTCAGTAGAGCCCGGACAAATTGTGCAGCCGGGGCAGGGCTTACTCGTGGTGGTGCCGCTGAACGACATCTGGGTAACGGCGAACTTCAAAGAGACGCAATTGAAGAACATGAGGCCGGGGCAACAGGCGTACGTAAAGGTAGACACCTACGGAAAGACATTCCCTGGCCACGTGGATTCGATTTCGGGAGCGACCGGCGCGGTGCTGAGCTTGCTGCCTCCGGAAAATGCGACCGGGAACTACGTGAAAGTGGTGCAGCGCATTCCAGTGAAGATTGTGCTGGACCCGATACCGCCGAGCGTGGCGATTTTGCGGCCGGGAATGAACGTGGATGCGACTGTAATTACGAAGTAACAGAAGTCGGGGATGGTTGAGGGACATGCTGGAGAGATTCACAGCGAAACTGCGGATGCCGGATGGGTCGATCAATCCTTGGGTGATCGCGATCACGGTGACGTTGGCTACGTTCATGGAAGTGCTGGACGGCTCGATTGCGAACGTGGCGCTGCCACACATTGCCGGAAATTTGTCGGCGAGTGCGGACGAATCGACGTGGGTGCTGACATCGTACCTGGTTTCGAACGCGATCATTTTGCCGCTGTCAGGATGGCTGTCGTCGCTGATTGGGCGGAAGCGTTTCTACATGTGTTGCGTGGTGATCTTTACGGTGAGCTCGTTTCTGTGCGGGTTCGCGCCGAGCTTGGGAATGCTGGTGTTCTTCCGCATCCTGCAGGGGATCGGAGGCGGGGGACTGCAGCCGAGCGAGCAGGCGATCCTGAACGATACCTTTCCGCTGGCGAAACGAGGAATGGCGTTCGCGGTGTACGGCATCGCGGTAGTCGTAGCGCCAACGATTGGTCCGTGGATGGGCGGGTGGATCACCGACAATTATTCGTGGCGCTGGATCTTTTACATCAATGTACCGGTGGGTCTACTCTCCCTCGCACTTACGTACTTGCTGGTAAGCGATCCGCCGTACATGAAGCGGATCAACCTGAAGCAGGGCTTCCGCGTGGATTACATCGGATTGGGATTAATCACGTTGGGGCTGGGAAGTCTGCAGATTATATTGGACAAAGGGCAGCGGGAGGATTGGTTTGGCTCGGGCCTTATCCGCACATTTTTTGTGCTGGCAGTGGTCGGGCTGGTGTCCGCAATTGTGTGGGAATTGAAAGCGAAGGATCCGGTCGTGGATATTTCAATGTTGAAGAACCGCAACTTTGCGATCGCGACGATCGCGATGTTTTTCCTGGGCTTTGTTCTGTATTCGAGCACTGTGCTGATTCCGCAGATGCTGCAGGAACTGATGGGCTACCCGGCTGAACTCGCTGGGCTGGCACTGTCGCCGGGCGGCGCGCTGATCATGGTGTGCATGCCGATTGTGGGTTTCCTGGTGTCGAAGGTGGACACGCGATATCTGATTACGTTTGGTTGCACGATTTCGGCAGCATCGCTATTCGTGATGGCGGGATGGAATCTGCAGTTGGATTTCAAGACAGCGGTGCTCGGGCGAATGATGCAGGCATTTGGACTGGCATTTTTGTTTATCCCGATTAACGTGGCGGCATTCGCGTATGTGCCACGTGAAAAAACGAACATGGGAACGGGAATCATCAACCTGGCGCGAAATATCGGGGCCAGCGTGGGGATTGCGACGGTGACGACATTGCTGCAGAGGCGGTCGCAAGTCCATGAGGCGCGGCTGAATGAAAACATCAATCCGATGAATCCCGCATTTCAGAACATGATGAATGGGACGATCGGAAACCTGACGGCGCACGGGGCCAACGCCACGCAGGCGACAGCCCAGGCGCACAGCATGATTTACGGGGTAGTAGAACGGCAGGCAGCGATGCTGGCGTTTCTGGACAATTTCAAGCTTCTGGGCGTGGTTTTTTTCGCGATAATTCCGATATTTTTCCTGATGAAACGTCCAAAGATGAGTGGGGGGAGCGTACCAGTACATTGAGGAACTAAGATTCCTGTAACTTTTTTCGAGGGACTGACTCTAGTAAAGTACCATGGGGGAAGAAATGGCAACGCAAGTGATCACCACAACGCAGTTCAGTGAGCAGAAGCTGATCCGCGCCGGTCAGCGGGGGGATGCACAGGCGATCGAGACACTCTTTCGCCGGTACCAGCGGCAGTTGTTCCAGACGGCGCTACGCGTTCTAGGAAATGCCGAGGACGCGGAAGACGCATTGCAGGATGGGTTGCTCTCCGCCTACCGCAACCTGAAGCGATTCGAGGGCCGGTCGCAGTTTTCGACCTGGCTGACACGCATCGTGATCAATGCGGCATTGATGAAGCGGCGAAGCGCAAAAGCGCGGCCAGCGGTATCGCTGGACGATACGCAGCGCGAAGACGAATTGCCGGTTTCGGAGCGGTTCGCCGATGACGGGCCGAATCCGGAGCAGGTGTATGCCGGCACGGAAATCCGCGAGATGATCAACGAAAATCTCGAGGAACTTTCACCGCTGCTACGCACCGCGTTCGTGCTGCGGGAAGTGCATGGCTATTCAACGGGTGAGGCCGCCAAGAAACTCGGTGTCACGGAAAACACCCTGAAGGCTCGCCTATGGCGCGCGCGGCACCAGCTTGCCGAGCGGCTGGGCGGGAGATTGCGCCGCATGAAGGACGATATGTCGTCCGGCATCGGGAATGACGAAGCCTGCAGCTATTGCTAAAGTCGCGGCCTAACAAAGAAACCAAACACTGTTAAGCGCCTGAGTGGAAGCCGGATCGAGTTTAGGTGCGGCCCCTACCCGGGCTTCTGTGTCCCAAATCACTGAGGTGATGACCACATTTCGGTAGGCTGAGTGCGCGTGGAGGCATGTACCCATGAAGCTCATCATCAAGATTCTCATCCTATTCGTGTTCATGCTCGCTCTCTTTGTAGTTGCAGCGGCTTCCCACCGAAATGTACTTGCGGAAACCGAGGGACAGCAATCTGCGGTGATGCCAATTGGCATACCAATACAGATTCAGGCGCCGCTGGGATTACCGCCGGTGCCGATACCGGCGGACAATCCGCCGACAGGGGAAACCGTTGCGCTCGGTAGGCGGCTTTACTACGATCCGCTGCTTTCCGTGGACGGGACAATTTCTTGCGCATCCTGCCATGCTCCGCAGTTTGCGTTTTCGGATAAGCGACCAGTGTCCGTGGGAGTGGGCGGCAAGCTTGGCACGCGGCACGCGCCAACGGTGATCAATTCGGCGTACAGCACGCTGCAGTTCTGGGACGGGCGTGCACCCAGCCTGGAAGAACAGGCGAAGGGACCAATGGCGAATCCCGTGGAGATGGCGCACTCGCTGGACGGCGTAGTGAGGAAGCTACAGGCGGACGCGAAATATCAAGCGCTGTTCAAGCAAGCCTGGGGCACGGATCAAATCACAATCGATCTGGTGGCGAAGTCGATCGCATCGTTTGAGCGCACAGTGATCGCCGGCGATTCATCCTTTGACAAGTTCTACTATGGACGGGATTCGAAGGCGCTTTCGCCCGAGGCACAGCGCGGCCTGAAGATATTCGTGAGTCCCAAGAAGGGGAACTGCGCGGTGTGCCATTCGATTGATAAAGGTTACGCGCTGTTCACAGACAACAAATTTCATAATCTCGGCATTGGAGCGAGCACGCGCGGCGAGTTGAATGACCTAGGCCGCTACAATGAAACGAAGGTGGAGGCGGACAAAGGCTGCTTCAAGACGCCAAGCCTGCGAAATTTGGCGAATCGCGGGCCGTATATGCACGACGGGAGTTTTCCAACGGTCAAGGATACATTGGCGCACTATATCGGTGGCGGAAACTGGAATCCGTATTTGGACAAGGAAATCCATTCGCTGGACGTGCTGACATTCGACGAGCGCGACGACCTGTTGCACTTTCTGGACGCGCTCAATGGCAAGCTGCCGGACAATATCGGACCGCCGGCGGATCTGGCAGTGCCGGCCGAAGCGGTTACCTCGGGAAAGTAGTGCCTGTGGACAGTCGAGAAAAGAGCCCCGACGTAGGAGGCGGGGCTCTTTTTTGCGGCAGACCATGGTGCGGGTCAATCGAGGAAAGCGGGTAGGCTGAGGTTCTTCGACGAGGCCGCTACACAGGCCTGGTCTTCGCGCGCTAGCGGCGGGCGGCGCGGTAAAGGCCGAGTACGCGGAGCTCGCTGGTGGCTGCGCGGACTTCAGCGAGGGCAAGTTGTAGCTGATCTAGAGAATCGGACTCGACATCGACATAGAACTGGTACTCGAACGGCTTTCCGTGGATGGGGCGACTCTCGATTTTTAGGAGATTGACGCCGTGATTGGCGAATGGTTCCAGCGAAGCGAGCAGAGCGCCGGGCTGGTGAGCGAGGCGCATGGCGAGGGACATTTTGCGGGCATCGTCGGCACGATACTTTTTTGCTTCGTCAGGGGGAAGAAGAAGGACGAAGCGAGTGAAGTTTTCAGCATTGTCCTGAATGCCCCGGCGGAGAATGGTGGCGTTATAGTGACCGGCCGCGCGAAAACCTGCGATGCATGCAGCTGTTTTATCGCCGCGAGCCATCATTTCGCGTACGCTGCCGGCGGTGTCTTCGGCAGGAACGCGCTTGAGTGACGGATGGGATTCGAAAAAGTGTTCGCACTGTGCCAGGGCCATGGGATGAGAGGCGACGGAGCGAAGGTCTTCAAATGTGACGCCCGGGCAGGCCATGAGATGGTGTTCGATTGCAAGAATAGTTTCGCCGCAAATTTCGAGGGGGCTCTGTAAAAGAAGATCGTAGACACGAACGACGGAGCCGGCCAGTGTATTTTCTACGGGTAGTAGAAGGGAGTCCGCAGCGCCTTCGGCGATGGCGCGAAAGGTAGTGTCGAAGGTTGCGCGGGGAACAGTGTGAATTGCTTCACCCAACAGTTGCACGGCCGCCGCTTCGCTGAAAGCACCGGGCTCACCTTGAAATGCGACGCGCATTGTCCGGTAACTGAGTTCGCCCATGCGATGTGATCCGTCCTTCGCAGGCTCTCCCCCAGGGCCGAGAGTCCGGCTATAATCTGCAACCGGCCAAGATTGGGGAGGCATTCGCATGATGACACAGAACCGACCGAAAACGGGCGACTACCCGCCGTTCTATGAGAACTACATTGCACTGGTTCCCGAAGGGGAATTTCTGGAAACGTTGAAAGGCCAGCTTGGAGACTGGGAGAGAATACTGGGAGGCGTGAGCGAGACGGGAGCGGATTTTCGGTACGCAGCAGGCAAGTGGTCGATCAAGGAACTGCTGGGACACGTGACAGACGGCGAGCGCATCTTTTCCTACCGCCTGATGCGAATCGCTCGCGGGGATCAGACGCCGCTTCCGGGGTTTGAGCAAGATGATTATGTGCGGACGGCGAACGCATCGGCGCGGAGGAAGAACGATCTGCTGGAGGAATTTGCAGCGGTGAGACGAGCGACAATTGCGTTGGTGAATTCGCTGGATGATGCGGCGTGGCTGCGCAGAGGAGTGGCGAATCAGAAAGAGGTGACAGCCGTAGCGCTGGCCTTCATTATCGCGGGCCACGAAAGACACCACCGGATGATCGTGGAGGAGAGGTATTTATCGGTATTGCCACGGGGGTAGCCGCGGCCGCACTCCAAGAGAAACAAACCCAAAAGTAGACCGTCTGAGGAGGGGGTCCCTACAAAGGCTGAGATGACGCACGGGCAGGAAAGCGAGTGCTATGGGGAAGGCAAAAAATTGAACCGCGAATCACATAGGGCCGGGAAGCTCGTCTTCAAGGAGAGCTTGCTCGGCGCGTTTGCGAGCTTCGACAGACGACGCACGCGTGAAATAAGAAGCGCGTGAATGGAACCAGGCAGCTTATCGGGTTGGTCGGTACGTGCCAATTCTTCGCTGCTGGTGGTCCAGGGGTAGAGCATGAAGACGACGAGAAAACTCGCGATGGCCAAAAGCAGGCTCGCGGCAATGACGGCAGCGTCACCGGTCTCCATTGGTCTCCAGTGGGCACTCAGCAAGAGATAACTTCCAGAAACGAACAAGGCGATTTCGGCAAAGACGCCGAGACCGAGAAAAGTTCGCGGTGTGCTTGCGCGGACTACGAGTGGGACCTGCTGCCGTGAGGCGAGTCTGAGAAGGTGCATTGGGTATTAGTCCATGTCGCGACGATCTTCGGTATCAAGCGAAGTCTCCCCGCGTAGAAATTCGAAATGGACGAACTCCGCCTGAAGTTCCGATTTTTGAACGGCGCTGCCGATGCTGTTTCATTCAGTGTCACTAGCACAGCGAACCATCCGCAGTCGCGATTGGCGTTATGCCAATGCCCTTCCTTATCTGAAACTGGGACGCGTTGCTGGGCAGTCGAGCGGCTGTTACAATTTTTGATTGTCGGGTAGAAGTCAGATTGACCTGAAATTCGGTGATTGTGCCCGGCGCCCGGGCGATTGAATACTTGCCGAGGAAGAATTATAGCGAATTTCGGCGGCGTATGGGCTGGCGGCATCAGCAGAAATTGCCTCTGGCTCGTGGGGAAGGGAGAGTACGCGTGGCAAAATACGACGTTGCAATTATTGGCAGCGGTCCAGGTGGGTATGTAGCCGCCATTCGCGCGGGCGAACTGGGACTGCAGACGGTGGTGGTAGAAAAAGACCCGTTTCTGGGAGGCACGTGCCTGCATGTTGGCTGCATCCCGACGAAGGTTTTGCTGCACCACGCGGATGTTTACGATCATTTCAAGAATGCGGCGGAGCTAGGCTTCGAGGTATCGGGCCTGAAGATTAACTGGGCGAACATCCTGGCGCGGAAGAACAAGATTGTTACGAAGCACTCCAAGGGCATCGAGTTTCTATTTAAGAAAAACAAAGTGGAATGGGTGCAGGGCTGGGGAAAGTACGATGGGCCCGGTCGCGTGGCGGTGGAGAAGGATGGAAAGCGCAGCATCATCGAGGCGGGCGCGATCCTCATGGTGAGCGGGTCTGAGGCGAAGTCGCTGCCGGGGATTGAACCCGACCACAAGCAGATTCTGACGAACCGATCGATTATTCAACTGCCGGAAATCCCGAAAACGCTGATTGTGATTGGCGCCGGGGCCGTGGGCGTGGAATTTGCGTCGATTTACAATTCGTTCGGGACGCAAGTGACAATTTTGGAAGCACTGCCCCGGGTGGTGCCGGTGGAAGATGATGAGATTTCCGCGGAGTTGGAAAAGACCTACAAGAAGAAGGGCATCAATATACAGACAGGCTGCAGCGTGGATGGCGTGAAGAAGGATGCCAAGGGTGTGACGGTGTCGTTCAAGGATAAGGATGGAAAGCCGCAGACGCTGCAGGCGGAGAAACTGCTGTTGGCGGTGGGACGCAAGCCGATGACGGAAAACTGTGGGCTGGAGAAATCGAAGGCCAAGCTGGAGCGCGGATTCGTGCAGGTGAATCAGTACATGGAAACCGATGAGCCAGGGCTATATGCGGTGGGGGATATTGTTGCGGGACTGCCGCAACTGGCGCACGCGGCGATGATGGAAGGGATCGTGGCAGTGACGCACATTGCGGGGAAAGAGACGCAACCGATCCTCAAGACGCGTGTGCCGAACGCGACGTATTGCGAACCGCAGATCGGGTCTATTGGGCTGACAGAAAAACAGGCGCGCGATGCGGGCTACCAAGTGAAGACCGGGAAATTCCCGTTTGTAGGAAATAGCAAAGCGACGATTCTGGGTAACCACGGCGGGTTCATCAAAGTAGTAAGCGACGAAAAATATGGGGAAGTGCTGGGGATCCATATTATCGGACCGCTGGCGACGGAAATTCTGGCGGAGGCGGCGACGGTGCTGAATTTGGAAGGCACGATTGACGACATGATGCGCATGATGCACGCGCATCCGACGGTGTGGGAGGGAATGGGAGATGCGTTCGCATCGGTGCGCGGATTGCAGATCAACGTTTAGAGAGGTTCCTGAACTCTTTGACCCATCTTTCGCTGTGAATCCTTTACTCATCGTCGATTTGGGGAGCATTTCGTATACGGAGGCGTTCGCGCTGCAGCAGCGGATTGTGGCAGCGCGAAAGGCGGGGGCGATCGAGGATGTGCTGCTTCTGTGCGAGCATCCTCACGTGATCACACTGGGGCGAAACGGCAAGCGGGTGAATTTGCTGGCGTCGGAGCACGTGCTGCGACAAAAGGGCGTGGAATTTCACGAGACGAATCGGGGCGGGGACATTACGTATCATGGCCCGGGACAGATTGTGGGCTACCCAATTTTGAATCTGACCACCATGAAAACGGATGTGCACTGGTACGTGCGCACGCTGGAAGAGGCGATGATTCGCGCGAGTGTGGATTTTGGAGTCGAGGCGTTTCGCATCCCCGGGAAAACGGGGATTTGGGTAAAAGCAGAAGGTAAAGGCGGTGTGACGGAAGAAAAACTTGCCGCGATCGGGGTGCACATCAGCCGGTGGGTTACGTCACACGGATTTGCTTACAATGTGGCGACCGATCTGCGGTATTTCGATTTGATTGTTCCGTGCGGAATTGTGGACCGCAAAGCGACCTCGCTGGAAAAACTGCTGTCGCGTAGCGTCTCGCTCTACGAGGTGAAACCGCGTCTCTGTCACCATTTGGCAGAGCTGTTGTCCTTGAATCCGCGGCCCGTCTCTGTCGAAGGATGTAGAGGTTCTCTCCGGTTGTACGAGGCAAAACTTTCCACGGCATCATGGAATCGATCCCCCGCGAAAAATCGAGCAGTCTAGCGGAGAACCCTCTGTGTGGGGAGGAGGCCGCAGAACTCGAGGTGCGTTTTGCTGCCGAGATAAACGTGACCTTTGGCGATGGTAGGAATCGAAAAGCGCAGGGACATGTCGGCGTTGTCGGGTTCGTAGTTCTGCTGGCTGGTGTAAAGGACGTGAGCGACATTCTCGGCATCATGGGCGAATAAGACGGCGTTCCGGTCCGGGCCGTCCCACGTTTTCTGCGAAACTACCCAAACGATACCGTTTTTTGAGCCATTGGCGGAGACCGCCGGTGTCGCTCCAGGATCGGTGAAATGCCGGTCGCTTATTGTTGCGGGTTCGTTAGAGAGACGACCATTTTGCAGGCGATATTCGCGCAAAACATCGCCGCTCAGGAAATAGTAGACGTGGCCGCTCCAGTAGGCGGGAGCGCCGAAGGAATCGACACCGCCCTTCACAACCTGGACCGCGTTGGAATCGCCCAGCCTGCTGAATTTTCCCAGATTGTCGCGGTCGAGCGAACAAATCAGCCCAGCCTTGCCGGCAGCGAGCAGTAAATGTGAATGCGGCGCGGGCTGATCGGGCAGCTAGAGGGGGGCGCCGGACCAAAATCGCCATCGGAATCGTTGAGATGAGCCTGGTTGGAGGGAGTGAAGTAGTCGAGAATCTGCAGACCATTTTTCGTGAAGCCCAACTTTACGACGCTGTCGCCATAGTCGCGCCTGCCATCAGCGACGGTGAATTCCTCGATTACAGGTGTGGAGGTAATGCCAATCTCCGGCGAAATAAAGGGGAGGCAACGTCGTTATGTGGGATTGTGCGTACACCTTCAGGAGGATCCAGAAAACTGACATGCCAGAGCGGCTCGGCAATCATGGCATCGGCATCAGAAGCGTGGACGCTGTCGTGCTCGGCGGCGACATACACCGCGTCGTGTTTGCCCTGGCCGGGAATATCCACGCCGGGAACGAACAACGGATGGGCGTAAACATCGCCATCGACGGGAAACGAGTGAAGTTTGCCGAATTGCCGAGGGTTTACGTTTTGCGGCGTAGGGATCTTTTTCTGCACATTGGCGCTGGTGCGGGCGTTGTCGTACTGAGACGTGAGAACCTGCGCGGGCACAAAAGCTGCGAAGAACAGCAGCGCGGGAGAGAGGAGACACGAGCGCATAAGCAATTGGACTCCGGCACGGACGAAAGGGTGCCCCGTCGGCGAATTAGGATGCCCAATAAGGGGAGAATACTCCACCTTAAAACGGGGCGCGAAGCTGACCCGGAAGGCTCCGTAAATTAGAGCTTGACAAGGGAGTAGCGCGGGCTGATAGTAAACCGTATGGTTAAGTATAGAGCGGGACTCGATACGACGTTTGGCGCGCTAGCGGATCCGACGCGGCGCGCGATCCTGGCCAGCCTGATGCTGGGGAAGGCGTCGATCACAAAACTGGCCAAGCCGCATCGGATGTCTCTACCAGCAGTGATGAAGCATTTGCGCGTGCTGGAGCAGGCCGGACTTGTCTCGCAAAAGAAAATTGGAAGAACGCGGCGGTGCCAGCTTGCCGCAAAGCCGCTCGAAGAAGCGGAAAAATGGATTTCACAATACCGAGCGTTCTGGGAAGGTACTTTCGATTCGCTCGAACGATATCTCAGCCAAGAGGGAAACAAGGAGGAGAAGCAATGGCCACGCCGCAATCGCAACCGGAAAACACGCTCCAGATAAGAAGGACTTTTGCAGCGCCGAGGGAGCGGGTATTCCGCGCCTGGACGGACGCGAAGGAGTTCGCGCTATGGTTTCACCCGACAACGGACCACACCACGCTGATCACGCAGCTCGATTTGAAGGAAGGCGGGAAGTACAGCCTGGAGATGCATCACAAGGGCGGCAATGTGTCACGCCTGAGCGGAACGTACCAGCAAGTGAAGCCGCCAGAAAGGCTGGTGTTTACGTGGCGATGGGCGACCGATCCTCCGGGACAAGAGTCGCTGGTAAGTCTGGAATTTCACGATCTAGGAAATGCGACAGAAATATTGCTGACGCACGGACAGTTCCCGACTTTGGAATCGCGCGACAAGCACAACCAGGGGTGGACGGGCTGCTTTGAGGTGTTTGAGAAGTACCTCGGCGGGACTACGAGCTGAAGCGAATATTTGGAGAAAGACCGCCAAAGAGTGAGGTCCTTCAACTGCAAAGGCCCAGGTTCAGGATGACACCCGGGCGGTCGAGCAGTCTCACGAGAGTGAATCTTTTGTCCACACTATGGTAGAGAACAACGATTGCGCTCGATCCGCAAATCGACCGCACCGGCACATCCAGCATCCGCAGGTTCACCGAGAGTTGCCCGCGATGGTGATAGAAGAAAACCCATTTTGCGGGCCCGTCGGCCTGACGGGTTCGCGCGCCGGGCGGATAGAACAGATTCCGTCACGCGTCACGCCGTACGAGTTCGGGAGAGAAGGCCGGGAGGCATACGGCGATGTATTCGGCGCCGTCGGGGCCGGGGTGCTGTAGCGTACCCATCCCCCACGGCTGGCCATAACTCTCCGGCAACACACCGGCGTGTACTCATCGAACTCCGGGCATTGTCCCGGTTCACTCCAACCCGCGGGACTTTTCATGTGAGCGATGCTCACGGTTTCCGTACTCGAGTTGAGGCGGCGCAGGAACTCTTACGCGTTCATGCTTGGCCGAGCGTCTAAGTCACTTGACAGGGACGAACTACGATGTAGTTTACTTGCTCTGGCGTCCGGCAGAGTTTGCCGAGACTCGGATAAGGCAATGGGGTGCCTTGATGGACGTTTTGTCGGAAGTCCTCAAAGCGGTGAAGCTTGACGGGGCATTGTTTTACAACGCGGAATACTCCGCGCCGTGGTGTGTTCGCTCACCGGCATCGCAGGTGGTAGCTCAGTATCTCGGCCCAGATTCGAGGCATGTGATTCTGTATCACCTGCTGACCGAGGGCCGAGGCTACGCGTATGTCGAACGAGACGAGAAACGAGTTGCGCTCACTGCCGGGGACATCGTGGTATTCCCGCATGGCGATGCGCATATTATGGGCAATGGTGCTCCCATCAAGCCGGTGGATAGTGGCCAGGAGGTAGAGCGAGTCCTGGCACAAGGGCTTGCGGTCTCGCGGCTTGGTGGCGGCGGGGAACTTACCAAATATGTCTGCGGTTACATGGCGTGCGAGCCGCAACTGTGCCAAGTTCTTCTGGGCGGGCTCCCCTCTATCTTTAAGGTGCATATTCGCGACGGCGCATCGGGCCAGTGGCTGGAGAACTCCATCCGATATTCGGTGGAACAAGCGAGCTCCGCAGGCCCTGGTGGCGGAGCGGTACTGGCCAAATTGTCGGAGGTCTTGTTTGTAGAAACACTACGACGCTATGTGGCGCACTTACCCGAGGAGCAATCCGGCTGGCTGGCTGGCGTGCGCGACGCGGAAGTAGGGAAGGCACTGGCGCTGCTGCATCGCCAACCAGCGCATCCCTGGACGATTGCGGAGCTGGCGAATGAAGTAGGGATTTCGCGGTCGGTGCTGGCGGAGCGTTTCCGCCGGTACATTTCCGAGACGCCGATCGGGTATTTGACGCGCTGGCGGCTTCACCTGGGAGCGCAAAGCCTGAAGACCACAAGCAACAGCGTGGTGCAGATCGCGAGTGATGTTGGTTACGAATCGGAAGCGTCCTTCAATCGCGCGTTTAAGCGAGAGTTCGGGCTTCCACCGGCCCGCTTTCGCACCCGGGCAAAATCCGAGCGAAACGCGGGCCTTCGAAGAGCGGAAAATGCTCGCCGACCCGCCAAACGATAACTCATAGCCGACAAAATAATCGAAAGAACTAGCGGGAATTGCGTCCGGGAGCGGTCGTTGGAGCGCGGAATCCCGAGATTGAAGCGGGATGATTTTCACTGACGAGCTTCTGCTTCGCGTGGGGAGATCCCTGCATGCCATCGAGATAACTGGCAATGCCGCGATACAAACCCTCGGCGACGCGCTGGCGCTGGGCACTTTCGAGCAGCAGAGTTTCATCGCGCGCGTTGCTGACGAAGGAAATTTCGGAGAGCACCGCGGGCATATTTGCGCCGGTTAAAACCACGAAGGGGGCCTGCTTCACACCGCGGTTCTGTTCGGGGCCGCTGGCAAGTTGGAGGCGTTGCGAAAGAGTGTTCTGGATGTCGACGGCGAGTAGCTTCGATTCCGCGATTTTTTCGTTGCGCGTGATCTTCCGGACCAGATCTGGAAGATCGTGGAGAGAAGATTGGGCGGACGCATTTTCTCGAGTCGCGAGATCGCTGGATGGCGTCGAGCTTGCGAGCCTCAAGTAGTAGGTTTCAACGCCACGTACGTCGCGGTAGTCGCTGGAATTCGCGTGAATGGAAATGAACAGATCTGCGTTGGCATCGTTTGCGATGGCGGTGCGCTCCTCCAGTGAGACGTGGCGATCGTCCTTGCGAGTGTAGAGCACTTCTGCGCCGGGAATACTTTCCTCGATGAGCTGGCCGAGACGCAGGGCAACGTCCAGGCAAAGATCCTTTTCGAGCAGGCCGTGGGGGCCCTTGGTGCCGGTGTCGTAGCCGCCGTGACCAGGATCGATGGCGATACGATTGATTTTCAGGCCGAGTTCACGCGCCAGGGAGAGTTGAGGGCCTTGGCTGGCGCTGGTTTGCAGTGGGGCGGCGGGCCAGAAATGGTTCAAGGTATCCGAGGTGGTGGTGAGGCTTGAAGTTGCTGCGGGTTGCGAGTGGACGTCGATGACCAAACGATAGGGATCGGAAAGGAGTTGCGCGGAATAATCCCTGGCGCCGTCGGCATCGAGAACCAGGCGAACCACGTCGTCATTGAATTGCGAAGCACGAACGCCGCGAAGCAGACCAGTTTCCGAGGGTAGAGTTTTCTGGCCGACGGAAAGGCTGAGCTGAGCTTTGTGCAAGTCAAAATAGATGCGATCGGGGGACGCGATGCGGGCCGAATCGAATTGAACGAGATTGTTGAGGAGAACGACGACGCGGGCATCGCTTGGTGTGCTGGATGCCTGGATGGAGATAACGCTTGGTGTGCCCTGAGCGACGACGGGTTGCGGTTGCAGGGTCCTGACGTTTTCCATCGCTTGCGGATTGGCTTGGGTTTGAGAAGCGCCGGTTTGTTCAGGCGCTGCGGAATTCTTTGCGGCGTCGAGTCGATCGCTGATGCGTTGTTTCAGACCCACCAGAGCGTTGTGCGGGATCGCGAGTCCCACGGAGACGACAATGGAAAAGAGCGCGCAGGCCCATAAAGCCCAAGCCGGCAGACCAAAACGGTTGTGCGGTTTATAGGTAAGCCCGGGCGCGGCGGAAGCGGCGGCGGCCTTCGCAGACTCCGCGGCGACCGGTGAGGGTGCCAGAGCAGGAGCCGAGATGGGCGTTGTGGTGGCAGTTGTGATGGGAGTGGGGGCAGGGAGCGGAATCCTCCGGGCCGGAGGGACGAGACTCGTGTTGCGGTGGGCCAGTTCCACAATTTCGGGCGGCACGGTCTGCAGACCTCTGCCATAGCTCTCCAGCAAAGAGCGGAAGCAGAGCTTATTGATGATTCTAGGAACACCGCGGCTGTGCTCGGCGATGAGGGCCACCGATTCTGGATCGAAGAGGGAATCGCCGGAATGGCCGGCGACCTTCAGGCGGTGGGAGATATAGCCAGCGGTTTCCTCAGGAGAGAGAGCTTCCAGATACTTGACCATAGTGAGGCGTTGAAGAAGTTGAGATAGGTGAGGCTGGGCAAGTTTTTCGCTGAGTTGGGGCTGCCCGGCAAGAACAATTTGCAGGAGCTTCGTAGTCGGAGTTTCAAAGTTGGAAAGCAGGCGAATGGTTTCAAGGACGGAATCATCAAGGTTCTGGGCTTCGTCGACGATGAGGACGAAGCGCCGACCCGCGAGCATTTCTGCGAAAAGGATCTCATTCAACTTATTGTGCATGTCGACGAGGCCCATGCCGGGCACATTGACGCCAAGATCGCTGAGCACGTATTGGAAGAATTCGCGGGAGTTGCATTGCGTCTGGAAGAGGAAGGCAGCGCGAGCCGTGTCACGTAGACCTTCGAGGACTTGATTGAGAAGGGTAGTTTTGCCCAAGCCGGGTTCCGCGATGAGCGCGAGGAAGCCGCGGTCACCCAGGATTGCTTCGGTGAGAGAGTCGAGCGCTTCGCAGTGCGTGCGGCTCGGGTAAAGGTAGGCAGGATCTGGCGTTACGCCGAAGGGCTGCTCGCGCAGGTTATAGAAATCGAGAAACACGAGCATGACCTCCATTGCTCCGCGGCGCCAGCAGATCGCTTAACCCAAACCCATGCGAAGGGGAGCCAGCAGAGCGTTGCGTCGCGGACCAAAAGCGTCCGGAGTTCGCGCTCGGATGGTGAGGGCGGGGAGCAACTGCGCATCCAAGTCGGATATTCCGTTTTGAGATCCAGGCCGAGGAAATACTGTACTGCTGAAGGGCTCAGCATGCAATGCTGTGGGGCGAGGGGAAATCGTCGGGAGTATGCGGCTCCCAAGCAAGAGTGTGAGAGTTTTGGGGAGACTAACGTGGAGCGAGTTAAAGGGACGAGAATCGCTGGATGTTTGGTTGCGGCGCTTTGTTTGTGGTTGTCGGCGACGGAAGCAGGAAACGGCATCGCGGGTTCGGCCGCGAGGGGAGCCGCGAGTAACCTATTGAAGTGGAAAGGGCACACGTGGGAGGTCACAAGCGGGGGCATGGCGGGAGTGGCAAAAGGAAATCCAACGAATGTGTTCGTGGATGAAAAAGGGTACCTGCACTTAAGAATTGTGAAGCGCGCAGGAGTCTACACGGCGTCGGAACTGTTTTCCGAGGAGAAGATAGGATTCGGGACATACCAATGGCAAGTGGAAGGGCGAATTGATGATATGGAGAAGCCCATCGTGTTGGGGCTTTTCCCGTATGGACCGAAGGCCGGGATTGGTGTGGATGCCGAGAACGAGATTGATATTGAATTTTCGAAGTGGAATGACACGTGTCATGGATGCAATGCGGATTTTACCTTTTATCCGGCGACGGGGAATAAAAGTTTGGGGGCGAAGGAAGACAATTTCAAAATCAGTTTGAATGGAGGGACGCAGACGACGGCACGGATCGCATGGAGCTCGAAACGGATTGTGGCCACGATCATGAGCGGACTGCAGCCGATCGGAACGACGGCAAACGTGTTGCAAACGCTGACGTTCTCTCCGCCGGACTACACAGCACGAATCCCGCAGGTGCCACTGCCGCTGGGAATGAATCTGTGGAGCTTCAAGACCATACCGACTGAGGAACAAGAGGTGATTGTGCGGGATTTTCAGTACGTGCCAGCCGCAGCGAAGGCTACCAGGTAGCCATGGTTAACGCGCGAGCGGCTCGCATCTTTTTTGATGAACATTCTCTGAAAACACAGTCGCGGGCCCCAGGACGACTTCGGCCGAGTTCGTCGGCAAAGCAGCAATTGCGAAATCAGGATAGGATTAAAACTGCCGATGAAATCCAGAGATACCAAACTGATTCAGATGATAGCGGTGTTTAAGCTGCTGAAAGCTACGCTGTTGATCGCGGTCGGACTGGGGGCACTGCGACTGATCCACAGCGACACCACAAGTCTGCTGGAGCATTGGATGAGAGTATTCGGGTTGGTCCCGGGCAGCCGCTATATCGTCAGAGTCCTGCAGCGGGTGATGGAACTTACCCCGGACAAGTTCAAGCTGGTTGGAATTGTGAGCTTTGTATATTCGGGATTGTTCCTGATAGAGGGGATCGGATTATGGCTGCTGAAACGCTGGGCGGAGTGGTTCACCGTAATTATGACGAGTTCGCTGATACCGGTGGAGCTCTACGAGATTCATCGCCATCCAAGCGAGGTCAAAGTCCTGGTGCTGGTCTTCAATGTCGCCGTGGTTGGATTTCTGCTCTATCAAATTCGGGGCGGACCGAACGAACGGAAGAACGAATCTTAGCCCACGCACCTTTTTGTGGCGGGCTTCTAGGGCGAATTTGCTATTCTACGGCGCGTGAAACAACCAGTTCTGATCGATACCGACACAGCTTCCGATGACGCCGTGGCACTGATTATGGCGCTGCGGTCGCCGGAGGTTGAAGTCCTGGCGATTACCACGGTTGCCGGGAACGTAGACGTGCGGCAAGCCACACGCAACGCGCTTTATACCGCGGAGCTTTGCGGATCGAAGGTGCTGGTGTTTGCGGGCGCGGAGAAACCATTGAAACGCGCGCATGTGAGTGCAGCATGGTTTCACGGACGAGATGGGCTGGGCGATCACGGATATCCAGCACCCGGCCGCGGCGCGGAACGGAAGAATGCCGTGGATGCCATTATCGAGGCAATTGAAGCGCATCCCGATGTTGTGGTGGTGACGCTTGGCCCTCTGACGAATATTGCGCTGGCCTTGCAAAAGAAGCCGGGCATCGCGACGAAGGTGAGGCGATGTGTGGTGATGGGAGGTGATGGGAGGAGCGCCCTGCTGCGAGGGGAACGTTACCCCAGCAGCCGAATACAACATCTGGTGCGATCCGGAAGCGGCGAGGATTGTAATGAGAAGTGGCCTTCCCGTTGAATTGGTTGGCTGGCATCTCTGCCGAGGCGAAGCAATATTGAATCCAGGCGACATCCAGAAAGTTCTGAGCTTCGGCACAGGCGTCGCCAAATTTGCGATTGAATCCAACAGCCGGGCACAAGAAGCAATCCAGAAGCAAACCGGGGAACACGGGATATCACTACCAGACCCGGTGGCGATGGCGGTGGCAGTGGATCCGTCGATTGTCGCATCGCACTCGGCGCATTTCGTGGAGGTGGAAACGGAGAGTGAGCTAACGCGCGGGATGACCGTGGTGGATCGGCTGAATGTTGCGGGCGACGAACGGAACCACGATGTGTGGGCGACGAGTCTGGCTACCGAAAAGAAGGTGAAGGTTATCTGGACGATTGACAATGTGCGTTGGAAACAAGCCTTGTATGCGGCGCTGAAGTAAGTGGAAGAGCTGAAGCTTTGCGCTTGGGTTTCGCGCCATTCCCACATACCATTTCGCTATGCGCAAGTATCCGCCCGGGCCGGAACAAGGATTCTTCGAAGGCCTGCGGAGCCCGCTGCGGCGAGATCCCTTAACCTTTATGACGCGGGTGGCGCAGGAATACGGCGACCTTGTGTGCCTGCGGTTCTTCCACATTCGAACGTTCGTGCTGACCAACCCCGAGCACATCGAAAACGTGCTGATCGACAATGCACAAAAATTCATCAAAGGGCGCGTGCTGCGTGCCAACCGGCACCTGTTCGGCAACGGCCTGCTGACCAGCGAAGGCGATTTCTGGTTGCGGCAACGGCGCATGATGCAGCCCGCGTTTCACCGGGCGCGCATCGCGAATTATGCGGGCACGATGACGGGGTGCGCGACGCGCCTGATGGAATCGTGGAAGCCGGGAGAGCCAATCGATCTGCATGAAGCAATGATGCGGGTGACGCTGCAAGTGGTGGGCCAGACGCTGTTCAGCGCAGACGTTGAACGCGACGCCCCGCAGGTGGGAGAGACGCTTCAGGTGCTGCTGGAATACACGGCGGATTTTCGGCGGCTGGTGATGACACCGCAGTGGCTACCGACAAGACAGAATCTGAAGGCGAAGAGAGCGGTACGCCAGTTGACGGAGATCATTGACCGGATCGTCCACGAGCATCGGCAGTCCAGCGAGGACAACGGGGATCTGCTCTCGCTGCTTCTGCGTGCGCAGGACGAGGACGGCTCGCGTATGACGACACAACAACTGCGGGATGAAGCGCTGACACTTTTTCTGGCGGGGCACGAAACGACTGCCAGCGCGCTGTCTTGGACGTGGTGGCTGCTAGCGCAGAATCAGCGGGTGGAAGAGAAACTACACGCCGAGCTCGACAAAGTGCTGAACGGCAGGACTCCAACGCTCGAGGATCTTCCCCAACTGACGTATACGAGTCACATCGTGTCGGAATCCATACGATTGTATCCGCCAGCTTGGGCGATTGCGCGGTTGGCCATTGAAGATCATGAACTCGGCGGCTATGCAGTACCGAAAGGAACGGGGATCGCGGCCGTGCCGTGGGTGGTTCATCGCGATCCGCGCTGGTACGAGAATCCGGAGGAATTTATTCCGGAACGCTGGGAAGGGGAGTTGCTGCGAAAGATACCCCGTTTCGCCTATTTCCCGTTCAGCTTTGGTGCCCGGCAGTGCATTGGGAATTCGTTCGCGCTAATGGAAGCCAATCTCGTATTAGCAACCATCGCGCAACAATTCCGGTTTCGCCTGGTGCCAGGACGAGAGGTGGTTCCCATGGCGTCCATCACATTGCGGCCCCGAAATGGATTGCACGTTGTGACGGAGTCGCGTGGTCGTGCCGCGCATGCGCAGGGGGACGCATAGGACTTCTTTTGAGAGTAAAGACATAAGGACGCACGCTCGATGGAGCGTACGTCCTTTTCGAAGCATCTTAGAGCTGCCCTCAGCGGCTAACGCCGGGTTAGAACGAACGAGAATTCGGCACGACTGATGTCAGGCCCTCTCGAGCAATGAATACGGGCACAATGAGGCAAGTTCATTGCGTCAGGACTTGTGCTTAGGGGTTTTCGTGTTGAGCGTGGCAAGCAGTTGCTTGGCGCACGCGGGAGCGGGGACTGCGCCCTTGAGCACGATGTCCTTCGCAGGAATATCCTTGCCATAGAGATTCTTATTCGCATCGCCGTCGGGACGAAGGGTGGAACCTTCTAGCGAAACACCGGCGAAAACGCCGCGGGCGCGCGAGTAGCTGAGAATTTCTGCGCGCATCGTGGCATCGGTGGCGGCGGAAACGTCGCGTCCCTAAGGGCCGGCAGCGGCGGAGGCATCCGCGCCCAACTTCACTTTGCTGGTAAGAATGCCCTGAGCGCCGCGATCGTTCATGACGAGAAGAACGAAGTCGGTGGCTTGACCGCCAATCTGAAGACCGAAACTGCCGCCTTCGAGAGCGATCATGGTAGGAGCGCCCCACTTTTCAGAGAAGTTATCGCCGGCGCGGCAGGTCATGACGCCGCGACCGAAGCTGCCGCCGACCATGAAAGCGGCCTTAACGACGGAAGGCAGAACGATGACGCAGTCGGCCTTGTCGAGGAGGTCCTGAGGGATGTCTTCAGGTACGTTGAGGATTTCGGAGATGACTTTGCCGGAATTTTCAACGCGGTCGCATTCTTTCTTATTGTCAGCAATGGAATAAGCTGCCAAAAAGAGGGCTGCGACGAGCAAAGCTAAAATCTTCTTCATTTATATGCTCCTTTAAGGGTTTAACGGCGAAGTCGGGCCGTTTCGGGTTTGGGCGGACGATACAGGGCGAGCGAGTAGTACGGAAGCGATTATATGGCGGGAGTCATGGAAGTAGAGTCCTAGCAGGTTCCTCCAAGACAAAAGCGATTGGGGCTTGGATTCGGGGGAATTCTTACAGAGTTGCTATTTTTGACAGCGGGGCGGCAAGGCTAGAAGGAGGAAAGCATGGTCAATCGGGTTTAAAGCGCAGGGGCCTTCCCAATCAGACAGGAACGAATTACCCGAGCGGCTACAAAACCGGGTCGCCCGGAGCAGGCGAGGTGCAGCCCTGAAAAACTATTTTAACGCAGCAGAAATAATAGCTTGACAGGAATCCTTGCGCAGGCGTAAACAGTGGGACACTTTTCAGTTTGTGGACCGACAGCCCTGTGGGGGGAATCTCTCTTTTGAATTAAAGGAGTGTGTATGGGTGTGCTTTCGAAGGGAAAGTGGGTGGTTGCATTTCTATTGGTGGTTGGTTTGGCACAAGCGGTTATGCCTGTGGGGGCGTGGGGACAGGCAATTTCAACGGGAACGGTACAGGGTGTAGTGACGGACCCTGCTGGCGCTGCGGTCACGGAGGCAACCGTCACTCTGACCGATGAGACGACAAGCACGACGAGGACCGCAAGCACGAACGATTCGGGACGGTATATCTTTGCCAACGTCCCACCTGCATTGTACGACGTGTCCATAGCGAAGACAGGGTTTCGCATAACGAAGTTCGTAAAGCAGGAAGTGACGATTGGGGCGACGCTGACGCTGAACGCCAAGCTCGAAATTGGCTCGAGCGTAGAGACGGTAGAAGTGTATGCCGCTGGCGCGACGTTGGAAACGATGAACGCAACCGTGGGTAACACGCTCACCGGAGTGCCGCTGGACAACTTGCCGGGCTTAGGCCGAGATGTAAGCACATTCGTGACCCTGCAACCAGGCGTGGCGGTCGACGGCAGTGTCGCCGGCGCGAACCAGGACCAGAACTCGTTCATGCTGGACGGGGGGAATAACTCCAGCGACATGGACGGCACCCAGAACACGTACACACCGAGCTTCGCAGGTGACCCTTCGGGAGGATTGGTAGGCCTCGTTACGGGGACAGCGATTAACGGCGCCCCTGGTGGTGGAGGTCCGACGGGAGTGATGCCGACTCCGGCAGATAGCATTGAAGAATTCCGGGTGGGAACAAATAACCAGACAGCAGACTTCAATGGTTCTGCAGGTGCGCAAGTTCAGTTGGTGACAAAGCGTGGGACCGACCAGTGGCATGGGACGGGCTATTGGTACTATTTAGATAACACATGGGGAGCGAATAGCTTTGTTAATAATCTAGGGGGTACGCTCAAGCCGAGTTATCACTACAACCGATTTGGCGGCTCCGTCGGCGGCCCGGTGATATCGAAGGACGTGCTTGGCGGCAAGTGGTACTTTTTTGCGAATTATGAGGGCTTTCGTTGGCCAAATTCCACCACCGTTACCAGAGCGGTTCCGTCCGAGGCCATGGACCAAGGAATTTTGCAGTTCGCAGGAACGGCCTACAACCTTAATCCGACTGCCGTGACTTACAACGGTCCCGCAACCTCGGTACTAACGCCCGGCCAGGTGGTGCAACCGGCGGTGTGCTCCGGTCACCCGTGCGACCCGCTCGCATTGGGTATGAGCCCAACGGTGCAAACCATATTCACTCAGTACATGCCGGCTTCGAACATTTCGTCTTGCGGCGGCTTGAGCTCGCGTTGCGACCATCTGAACGTACTGGCGTTCCAAGCCAACATGCTCCTTCCCTGGAATGACAATTTCGGGGTCGCCCGATTGGACCACGATTTTGGACAGAAATGGCATTTCAACGCCACTTACCGCTACTACAAAATGGAACGCGCCACCGGAAATCAAATCGACATTGGTGGGTTTTTCCCGGGTGACAAGCTGGGCGTCCCGGCATCAGCCTCGAATCGACCACAAGTGCCCTGGTACCTTACAGGGGGTCTGACGACGAACATCACGAGCAATCTGACCAACGATTTCCATTACAGCTACTTGCGCAATTACTGGGCGCGCGCTTCTCACGCGCAGCCGCCCCAGTTAGAGGGGCTGGGCGGAGCGATCGAACCGTTCGGCGAAAGAGCCACCGATGTGCTCGCGCCCTATAACCTGGATACGCAGGATGTGCGCACGCGATTCTGGGACGGACAGGACAATATGATTCGCGATGACGTTTCGTGGTCTAAAGGCAAACACTTTTTCCAGTTTGGCGGCACCTATCAGCGCAATTGGAACTATCACCAGCGTACCGATAACGGCGGCGGCATCAATTACAACACTGTCTATTGGACTGGGGCAGGAGTTGGTAGTACCAGTGGCGTGAACATGACACCGAACGGGACTACTTACATACCGGATGCTGTTACAGCCGCAGGTGGGTCCCAACTCACCAATTACATCAGAGACTATGGGATCGTGCTTGGGATTCCGGGCGTCTCTCAGATTGCCTATACGCGAACGGGATCGAATCTGGCTCTTAATCCGCCGAACACGCCAGCGTATGATAAGGCCACAATTCCTTTCTACAATTTGTACTTCAGTGATTCTTGGCGCATGAAACCAAGTTTCACGCTGAGCTACGGCCTGGGCTGGTCACTGGAAATGCCACCAGTGGAAGCCCAAGGCAAACAGATTGTGCTGGTGGACGCGAACAACAAACCGCTCGCCCTCGACACCTATACGAACGCGCGCGAACAAGCGGCCCTTGCTGGTCAAGTCTACAATCCCCAAATCGGTTTTTCTTTGATTGACAACGTAGCGGGACATCCGAAGTATCCTTACAATCCGTACTACAAGGGGTTCAGCCCGCGTGTGGCGGCAGCGTGGAATCCGAGCTTCGATGGCGGGCTACTTGGTGACGTATTTGGGAAAAACAAGACGGTTGTGCGCGGCGGTTATAGCATTCTGTATGGGCGCTTGAACGGTGTCGGTTTGGTGCTCATCCCGCTATTGGGCGACGGTCTGATCCAAGCAGTTCAGTGCGTCAGCCCGTTGGCGAATGGAGCCTGTGCGGGTAGCAGTGGTTCGACCCCCAACACAGGGTTCCGAATTGGGCCAACCGCGAATGGGTTCGGTGGGCTTGCCGCACCGCTTCCAGCCGCGGCCGACACGTTGCCTCAACCGCTTTATCCTGGGTACAACGCGGTCGCTGCAGGCTCCGGTACCGGACTCGATCCGAATTTTCGACCCAGCATGAGCCAGCAGTTCGACCTGACCGTGCAGCGACAGCTGGGCAATAAACTGACAGTCGAGGTTGGCTATCTCGGGCGTGTCATGACACACGAATTTCAGCCCGTCAACATCAACTCTGTTCCCTACATGATGACTCTAGGCGGACAGCGATTCGATAAGGCCTATGGCCAGATGGTTTGGCAATACTGTGGCGGAAACGCGGGTATGGCAGGTGGAAACTGCGCTGGAAATCTCTCTGCAGTAACGTCGCAGCCGTTTTTTCAGGCGGCCCTAAATCCGGCGTACTGTGCGGGATATGCCAACTGCACCCAAGCGGTGGCAGCGAAAGAGGTAGACAACATCGAGTTGGCGAATGTTTGGAGCATATGGACTGATCTCGACAAAGGTGCGTTCACATTCCCCCGGTCGATGCTAAGCACACCGATCCCGGGATCTTCATTTGGCGCGAGCGGACAGCTGTCGTCCGACTTTGTCCAGAACACCAGCACGGGTACCGGAAACTATAATGCGCTGTTTGCCACCGTAAAGGCATCGCAGTGGCATGGCGTGACCTTTCAAGCCAATTTCACTTACGGAAAAGCCATGGGAACTGGATCGCAGGTCCAGGCCACCAGCCAATACACCATCTCCGATCCCTTTTACCTAAACCGGAACTATGGGCTGCAGCCTTGGGACCGCAAGTTCATGTTTAACATCTGGCTCGTGTACCAGCCGCCCTACTTCCAGAGCCAGCACGGCTTGGTCGGGCACCTCCTGGGCGGATGGACCATCGCGCCAATCCTTGACGTTGGCAGTGGATTGCCGTTGGGCGTTTATACAGCCAATTCCACGATTTCAGCGTACTACGGTGGTCAATCGTTTGGGGCATCGGATGCCAGCAACGTCGGCAGCTACGAGAACGCCGTCAACATCTGCGGTGGGTATAGTGGCGGAAGTTCGCGGCATAATAACCCCGCACCATCGACACAATATCCGGACATAGGTTCGAACGGTTATGGACCGTCTTTATATCAGGACCCGCAGGCGGTTTATAACTGCTTCAGGAACCCGATTCTGGGAATCGATAACGGCCACAACGGAGGAGTTGGGAATCTTCGCGGCATGCCGTTCTGGAACGTAGACTTCAGTATCAAGAAAAACGTGATGTTCACTGAACGAATCAGCGCGGAGTTCGGCGCCGTATTTACCAACATCTTCAACCATAACCAGTTAACGGACCCGTATAACGCTCTGACCGACACTGCCGATTTCGGCGCTCTTGAGAACCAAGCCAACAACCCACGGCATATCGAAATAGGCCTGCGCGTGCGTTTCTAACCCAGCTACACGGTTCGGGAGGACCGTGTGTTGAACAAAAGACTGCAAAGCACGGAGAGGGCTAACGGGGCTCTCTCCGTTTTTTTTGTGCATGAAGCGTGGCAACGACAGAAGCAGCGGATTTCAGGAGCGAGAGTTATTGGAGAAGAGAGAACGCGAGGTAGACGCCACCAGACTTTGAGCGGGGATCCTTGCCGCCTCCAGCGGCGATGACGACGAACTGGCGGCCGTCGATTTGATAAGTGGCCGGCGTCGCGTTGCCGGAAAACGGAAGAACGGCTTCCCACAACAGTGCGCCGGTGGATTTGTCGAAGGCACGCAATTTTTTGTCGAAGTTGGTCGCGCCGATGAAGAGAAGGCCGCCGGCTGTGACAATGGGCCCGCCGTAATTCTCGGTGCCAGTATTTTTTAGGCCTTGAGCGGCGAGTTCCGGATATTCGCCCAGCGGAATCTTCCAGACATATTCACCGGTATTGAGATCAATAGCATTGAGAGTGCCCCAGGGAGGAGCAACGGCGGGATAGCCCTGAGGATCGAGGAAACGTTTGTAGCCGGTGAGGTGATACTTCATGGCGGGAGACTCCGCGCCGATACTGGCGAGTTCCTTGCTTTCGCCGGCGCGCAGAAAGTCGACCAGGGCATAGATCTGATCGCCGGAAAGGCCGGGGAAGCCGGGCATGCGGCCCTTGCCATTTTCGATTGTCGCGGCGATGCCTTGCGGAGAGAGTCGCTCGGCAACGCCAATGAGATTAGGCATGGTGGGAGGAGAGCCAGCGCGATTTTCGCCGTGGCAGATGCTGCACTGGCTCAAGTAGAGGGATTGGGTGGTGGATTCGCGGATATTTTTGGCCAGAGCGCCGGTCCAGGCAATGTCGTTTGCATTGACATAAATGATGGAAGTTTCGGGATCGACCGCGGGGCCGCCCCACTCGGCGCCGCCATCGAAGCCGGGAAAGACGACGGTGTCTTTGCCGACGCTGAACGGGACGAATTGACCGCCATTGCGGAAGGTGCGGAATTTTTCGATCGCAAATTGATGCGCTTCCGGAGTCCGATTGGTAAGGAGATCTTCGGTGAGTGACTGGCGAGCGAAAGGCGCAGGTTTCCTGGGGAGACCCTGTCGAAAAGCGGCGCGTTCACCGGGAATATTGCTGGGAGGATAATTGCGGTAGGCGAAGGGAAAGAGTGGGGAGCCATTGGTGCGATCGAATAGATAGACGAACCCCTGCTTGGAGGTTTGGGCGACGGCGTCGACGGATTTGCCGTTTCGTTTCACCGTGAGCAGGACGGGGGGCGAAGGAAAATCACGGTCCCAAAGATCGTGGCGCACGCCTTGAAAATGCCAGAGGCGCTTTCCGGTCTCCGCCTCGAGGGCGATGAGGCAGTTGGCGAAGAGATTGTCGCCGAGGCGATCTGCGCCGTAGAAATCGAATGCAGCAGAGCCGGTGGGAACGTAGAGAATGCCGCGAGCGGGGTCGAGAGCCATGCCAGCCCAATTGTTGGCGGAGCCACTGGATTTCCAGGCGTCCTTGGGCCAAGTGTCGTAGCCGAATTCGCCGGGATGGGGAATGGTGTGGAAGGCCCAACGTAGTTTGCCGGAGCGAACATCGAAGGCACGGATGTCACCGGGAGGAGCGGGAAGAGATTCGGGGTTGCGACCACCGACGATGAGCAGGTCTTTGTAGATGACGGCGGGGCTGGTGAGGCTGATGGATTGCGCTGAGGCGGGCTCGCGGCCGAGCCCCTCGCGGAGATCGATACGGCCCTCCTGGCCAAACGTGGTGACGGGTTTGCCGTTGGAGGCATCCAGGGCATAGAGAAAATTCATAATACCGACGAAGATGCGCTTGTCGTTACCATCGGCCCAGTAAGAAAGACCGCGGTCGGGTTGCGTGCCGCGAACGCCGGAATCAAATTTCCAGAGGGGGTTTCCGGTAGCAGCATTGAGGGCAAAGACCTTTTGTGTGGGGGTGAGGCCGTAGAGAACACCATCGACGATGATGGGGCTGGTTTGCAGGCCGCCCTCTTCGCCCGTGTCGAAACTCCAGGCAACCTGAAGTTGACTTACGTTGCTGCGATCGATTTGTGCGAGGTTGGAGTAGTGATTTTCCTCGGCCGCGCCGCCGTAGGCGGGCCAATCGCGATTGCCCTGAGCAGGGCAGACAGAAGCGAAGAGAAAGGGGAGCGCAATTAGCGTGAGAATCTTCACTTTTCCACCTTTTGCGGATTGCAGAGAAGATATCACTGTCTGGATAGAAACGGGGTTGCGAAAAAGCCAGATGGCTTCACCGATAATCGAAAAGAGTCATGAAACCGAAGTCCATGTGCAGCTGCTGATGGCAGTGGAACAGGGTGAGGCCGGGATTGTCTGCAAGAAAATCGATTTCGGCTTTCTGATAGCCACCGAGCATGACGACATCCTTGAAAATACCAGCGGTGGAAATGCCGGCATAGCTGGCCAGCTCAAAGCTGTGGCGATGAAGGTGGATTGGGTGGATATCGTCGCTCGTATTGCGCATGCCAATGCGATAGCGCTTGCCTTGCTGCAGGTGGAAGGTCGCAGGAACTGCTTCGTGAGTCATGGGAAACGCGAGGCCGTTGATGGACCAGCGGTTGAAACCTTCTTCGGCGGCATTTTCTTTGGCGAAAGTCATTTCGATGGTTTCGTCGGGAGCAGAGGAAGAGGCGTCTGGTTTTGCGAAGCGTAAGTAATTCCATTTGAAAGCGGGCGGGGCGAGCCACCCGGGTTTGCCTGTGCGGCCGGCATATTCGACTACGATGCCCATGCCGTGACGGCGATCGTCGTTGTCGAGATCGCCCAGAATCCAAATACCCGGATGGTTCATTTGGACAGTGGCGGAGATGCGTTCGGCGGCGCCCAGCCAGAGTACGGGCACGTAAACGGGATGGGGTACGGGATTTCCGTCGAGAGCAATCACCTGGAAGGTGTGGCCGGGAAGCGCGATGCTGCGAATCTCGGTGGCACTGCCATTCAGGATGTGGAAGAGGACGCGCTCACCATTTTTGACGCGAATGGGTTCGCCGTGGCCGAGCATGCGTCCGTTGATGGTAAAGGATGCGTATCCGACTTCGTAGCCTTGAGGTGTTCCCTTGGCGAGCGAAGCCTTCATGGCGGACTCACCCGCCTCTTCCAGGGATTTCACGCGGGTGGAGGGAGTGAGAAAATCCATGGCCATGTCGCCACCACGGCTTAAGGTGGGTTCGAATTCCTTGAGGACAAGAAAAACCTCGCGATCAAAATGGCCGGGCTCGTCTTTGGGATCGATGTACACGGGGCCAACCTGGCCGGAATATTGTCCAGCGGCGAGATCGGCACCAGCGCGAATATGTGTGTGATAGAAGCGAAGTCCTGAAGGGTTGGGAGTAAAGGAGAGACGTCGCATGCCGTGCGCGGGAATGAAGGGCGTGCCCTCCTCAGCGGCACCATCGATCTCGTCGGAGACACGCTGACCGTGCCAGTGCAATTGTTCAGGAGTAGCCGTGTCATTGAAAACGTCGATTGTGGTGGGGCTGCCTTCCTTGAATCGAAGGAGCGGGCCGGGGCATTGGCCGTTGTAGGTTGTGGTGGAGAGGATGCGCTTGGGTGCGATTTCGAGGGGCGAGGCTTTGATGTGGAGTGTGTAGTCGGCAGGAGGTGGCTCGGCGGGAGGCGCAGGAGTGGCGTTGCCGAGTAAAGAATTGTGCGGGGAAAGAAGGAGTGTGGCCGTGGTCGCGCCGGCGGTTTTCAGGAAGCGGCGCCTGGAAATGGGGAAAGCGATCATGGATGCCCTACATCCTCTCCGACGACGAGGGTGGGTGTAAATAGGATGACTCGCGGAGCACGGAAGTTTCCGAGGAGTGGTTTAAAAGGGGCAGTGCGATGACGGGAAAGAAGCTGAAGTTAGAAGATTTGCTGGTCCAAAGATCCTGCCGCGATCCCCCGCTGCGAGACGCAAAAGGCGCGGCGCTCCTGGCGGGATGGCAGATCCAGAGAGAGCATTGGCCTGTAGGCCGGCCATCAAAAACCCGAGGAGGGTCTAGACCGCGGTTAGGAAAGAGCCGTCGGGAGCGACGAGACCGTAGGCCATGCGCGGGGTGTTGAAGGCGAAGCCGGGCGCGCCATTTTTGTCGAGAAGGATCAATCCGCCGGCACCCTTGCCGCGATTGGCGAGAAGTTGGACCGCGGCTTGTGCGGCGCGAGTAGGAGTAGAGGCAGAGGGGCGGAGAAAATCCGCGGCGGTCTTGGCCATAACGATTTTCATGATGGCTTCGCCTAATCCAGTGGCGGAGACTCCTCCGGTTTCGGCATCAGCGTAGCAACCACAGCCGATGAGGGGCGAATCGCCGACCCGGCCGGGGAATTTGCAGCAGGTGCCGCCAGTGGAAGTGGCGGCGAAGAGATGTCCCTGCTCATCTAGGGCGACGGCACCGACGGTGCCTTGCTCGTGGCCTCGATGATGTTCAGCCGCGTGGGAATCCTTGCTGCAGCGGAGCCAAGCTGCGCGTTCGGCGGGGGAGATCAGGTCTTCTGGATCACAAAGGGGAATCCCCTCCTCGGCGGCGAAGCGCTCGGCGCCATGGGAAATGAGCATCATGTGCGGAGATTTTTCGAAGACCGCGCGGGCAGCGAGAATGGGATTTTTGATGCGACGAAGACCGGCGACGGAACCGGCTCGGAGAGTTCTAGCATCCATGACAATGGCGTCGCATTCGACGTGGCCGTCGAGATTGAGATGCGAGCCGAAGCCGGCGTCGAAGACGGGATCATCTTCGAGGACGACGATGGCGGCTTCGATGGCGTCGAGAGCGTGGCCGCCATTGGAGAGTACAGCCCAACCGGCGCGAAGGGCGCGAAGACAGCCAGCGTTGCAGGCGTCTACAGCATCATCCGGGATGTCCCAGGCACCGCCGTGGAGAATGAGGGAGGGTCGCATGGGGGATAAGATATCAGATATCAGCAATGAGTCATCAGGAGGATGGGAAGCGCGACCAGATTAGACGAAAAAATCGAGGAAGAAGAGGAACATGCCGAGAAATAGAAGGAAAGCGCCCCAGGAGAAGCGGCGTTGAGGCAGTTGTGTGACGGAATGGAAGAAACTGGAAGGGATGACACGAAGCCGCGATTCGCCGCGAGGTTCATAAAAGGGACCAGAAGGGACGTGGCGGGAAAGATTTCTGCGCAGGAGCGAGAATTCGTTTTCCATCCAGAAGGAAAACTCTTCCCGATAACGCCAAAGATAGACGGCCCCGACTACAAAGACAAAATACCCGAGGAAGGTAAGAAGGCCGAGATCTGGTCCTGAGCCCCAATAAAACATTGCACCTCACCGCCGGCTGGGCGGAAGGAATTAAGCTTCTTCGTGAATCGTGACAAGCCGGACGACTTCAAACTCTTTTTGGCCAGCGGGCGTAGCGACCTGAACTTCGTCGCCAACTTTGCGATTGAGCAGAGCCCGGCCGATGGGCGAAGTAGTGGAAATGAGGCCTTTTTCAACATCGGCCTCTTCCGTGCTGACGAGTTTGTATTCGACTTCAATACTGCGCTGCGTATCGAGAACGACGATGCGGGAACCATAACCGGAACGATCCCTGGGAATATTGGTGAGATTGAGCATACCAAGATCACCCATGCGCTTTTTGAGATGGCCAATTTTGGCGTTGACGTAACTCTGGCGCTCCTTCGCGAATTTGTACTCGGCGTTTTCGGAGAGGTCGCCATGGGCGCGAGCGACGGCGATCTCCTTGGGGAGTTCGACGTTGAGTTCGTGTTCCAGAGAATCGATTTCCTGCTGAAGCTTCTTCTTAATTGCTGCGAGAGGATCAGACATAGTTTTCCGCTGTAAAGAAAAATGACGCGGAGCCCAGCCAGGCCGGACTCCGCGTTCCCCCATTATAGGGGGTAGAGAAATGAAGGGACAAGAGGAGAAGAGAAGGGGCGGTACCAGCAGCGAAGCCGGGGCTCGATATCACGGTAACTTATTGATATTAGATAGAGTTATTGGTTCATTGGGACAGGCTAACGAACCTGCAATTCCACGCTCTGGGAGGCCGTCTGGCCGGAAGCATCGCCAATCGTGAGGGTATACCTGGTGGTTTTCTGGGGGGAGAGATCGACGCAGCGGGAGTGGGAGGGCCAGACTTCGCCGGCAGGAGGATTGAGGGTGACCGTTTTTGCGTTGGCGACGTCGTAACAAAGCTGAGCTTTTTGACCGTGTTCAATGATACCCGGAGAAATGTAGAGTGAGCGGATGGCGAGCTCCGAGCCACCAAGCTGTTCGAACGTGCGGCGATCCTCTGCGCGTTTCTCCGCGGCTTTCTGCGCGGCCGCGCGGCGTGCATACTCGCGATTGGATTCAAATCGGGTAAGCAAAACAAATGCAACGTAAAAAGCGACGCAGACCAGCACGATGGAAGAATAGAGAAGAGCGTTTTTGCGGCGCGGTTTCTGAGACGTAGGTGGTTCGAGATTCACTTGGCCTCGTCGCCGGAAGCGGGTAGAGAATCGATGAGCTTATCGGCTTCCTGCATGGAACGGTCGATGCTTTTCATGAGAGCGGTGCCGTCGGTGTTGATCTGAGTGGAAGTGCCCTTGAGGGAGCCGCTAGCACGAGCGTTGAGGTTGCGCTTTAGAAAAACCACCTGATCCTGGAAAGATTTTAGTACGGGCGTCATCTGACCTTCCGTTTTCCGCATGGCAGTCATGTAGGAGGCTTCTCGCCCCCTGGAGACGCTGAGCATGACGGCGCTTTGCGATTTGAGTTTGATATTTCCCCTCTGACCGATTTCCTTCTGCCATTCTTTGAAGAGGTCGTTGCTGACCTGATCAATGGATTTGATGCGGTCGTGGAGCTTATCGGCTTGCCCTTGGGCCTATTCGTACTCGGAATGCAGATTTTTATAGGATTATCCCAAGGAGCCTCCCTGCAATCCTGTAAGTTCCTGGAAGGACTCCATGGTGGTTTTGAGTTACTCTTTGGCTTTTTCCTGGTCGTTCTTGGAATCCTTGACGCGTTGGACGAGGATGTCGCGCTTCTCTTTGCCGAGGGTTTTCATGGTCTTGTAATAGGTGGATTGATAGCCGGTGAGGGCGAGGGCAAAGAGACAGAGAAATGGGAGCAGACGACGAGACATGGTTCCTCCGGATGATGTGGGGCGGTGGAGCAAATATTGTACCTGAGACTTTGCCGAGTTAGTTCAGTGAGAAAAGAGAGTGGGAAGAAGCTCACCGGAATTTCCGAGGAAGCAGTCGTTGAAAATGTCGTGGTTTGCGGGAGCTTCCGGGCCGACATAGAAAGTTCTGACGTGAGAGGCGACGTGAGAGACGAAGCTGGCGGCGGGTTCGACGGTACCGGAAGTTCCGATGGCGAGGAACACGGTGCAATCGCGGAGGGCTTCGAAAATACGATCAAGATGGAAAGGAGTTTCACCGAACCAGCAGATGTGCGGACGAATGGTGCTACCGCAAGTGCAGAGCGGAAGTTCGGAAGGTGATTGGTAAAGATTGAGATCGTCGAAGGGAGGCTTGTCGCAGGAATCGCATCGGCTTTTGAAGAGTTCGCCATGCATGTGCAGGACGCGGCGGGATCCTGCTTGCTCGTGGAGATTGTCGACATTCTGAGTGCAGAGGAAGAGACGGCCGTGAAGTGCGAGTTCGAGTGCGGCGAGAGCGAGGTGGCCAGCGTTTGGTCTGGCGGCGGCTGCGACGCGACGGCGCATGGAGTAGAAATCCCAAACCAAGCGAGGGTCGCGGCGCCAGGCGTAAGGAGAAGCGACTTCCTCGATGCGGTAGTTTTGCCAAATGCCGCCGGCATCACGAAAAGTAGGGATACCGCTTTCGGCGCTGACGCCGGCACCAGTGAGAATGAAGACCAAGTCGGAGGGATTGAGGGAAATGCCCGCCATAAAGAACCAGGGGACTAGAGATTTTTTTGCCAGAAGGCCCGCATGGTGCGGAACAGATGGATGGTGGCTGGGCGATCAGAGATGCCGTGCTTGCGCATGGGGTAGACCATGGTTTCGAAGAGGATATTGTGCGCGATGAGTTCGTTGGTGAAGGCCTGCTCGTTTTGCGGGTGAACATTGTCGTCGTAGGTGCCATAGACGATCAAGAGATGGCCGGAGAGATCGCCGGCATGCTTGACCAGAGAGATGCGGTCGTAGGAATCGCCATTGGTGGACGGGAGCTTCATGAGGGATTCCGCCCATTTGGAATCGTAGTAGTGCCAATCGGTGACGGGAGCGACAGAGATGCCAGCCTTAATTTCCTTGGAGCGGGTCATGACGTTGAGCGTCATGGTGCCGCCGCCGCTCCAGCCCCAGACGCCAAAGCGAGAGGGCTCAACCCAAGACTGAGACTTGAACCAGCGAATGCCGGCGACCAGGTCATCGGTCTCCGAAGCAGTGGGGTTGGCGGGAATCGTGTTTTCGAGTTTTTTACTGATGGAGGTGGCGGCGCGGTTATCGATGGTGATGAGCACGAAGCCATCCTGGAGCAGCAACTGGCTAGTGAGCAGGTCACCCGAATTCCAAGCGTCGAGAACGGAAGGAGCAGAAGGACCGCCGTATACATAAAGGATGACGGGATATCTGCGCGTGGGATCGAAGTTGGCGGGCTTGAGGATTTGCGCAGGCATAGCAAAGCCGTCGGCGGCAGGAACGGTGAGAAATTCCGGGTATTGAATTCCGGCCGGAAGAAGTTCGCGGCGAGGGGCAGCCAGGGATTGCAGCAGCTTGCCATCGGCGGAGTGGAGGCTGAGAGCAGGAAGCGTGCGAATGTTGGAGAAATTGTCGAAATAGAATTTGGCATCGGGCGACATGGAAATGCCGTGAGTCCCCGGTTCGGAAGAGAGGCGAGTAAGGGCAGAGCCGTCGGACTTGATGCGATAGAGGTTGCGCTGGATGGAAGAATCTTTGAGTGAAGTGAAGTAAATCCAATCGTTTTGAGGATCGATGCCGACAACGGCCTGGCGAACCCAATAGGCGACTCCCCCGGAAGAAGCCAAGGCCCAATCGCCGGAAGTGATTTTATTAACGAGGGTGCCGTCCATCTTGAAGCGATAGAGATGCATAAAGCCATCCCGCTCAGAAGCCCAGAGGAAGTGCTCGTTGTCGGAAAGGAAAAAGAGGTCGTCGGTAACGTTGACCCAGTAAGCGTCGTTTTCTGTGAGGATAAGGCGGGTTTCGGCCGTCTTGATATTGGCGAAGTAGAGATAACTTTCGGTTTGGGAACGCGTCATGGTTTGGACGCTGAGGCGCTGAGAGTTTGGCAGCCATTTAACGCGGAGAATCCATTCGAAGGGCTTCGCGCCGAGATCGATCCAGTGCGTTTCGGGAGAGGAGATATTCAGGACGCCAACGCGGACTCGGGGATTCTTTTCGCCGGCTTTAGGATAACGCTGAACGATGATGCGTTGATCGACAGGTTGAAAATCCACAAAGGTGCTTTCAGGGACGCCGGACTCGTCGGTCTGGAGATAGGCGAGCGAATTGGAATCGGGCGACCACCAGTAGCCGATGTCGCGACGGCCGAAGATTTCTTCCCAGTACACCCAAGAAAGAGTGCCGTTGAGGAGCTTGTCGGAACCATCGGAGGTGAGGCGTGACTCTTTTTTTGCAGCGATGTCGAATAGGTAGAGATCGTTGGACCGAACGAAGGCAAGGTAGTGACCGTCGGGAGAAAACTCGACATCTTTTTCTTCGGTGGAGGTATTGGTGACGCGGAGGAAGGTGGAAGAAGGAAGATCGAGAAGGAAGATGTCGCCATGAAAAAGAAAAAGGGCCTGATGGCCGGTGGAATCGAAGGCCTCGGGCCATGGAAGAGATTGCAGTCCGTTTGCGGAGGCGTCGACCGCGAGGAACGCGGCGAGGGCTTTATGCATATCGAGGATGGGGCGACGCTCGCGAGTTGCCGGATCGAGGCGCTCGTAAGTGCGCTGAGATTCGGGCTGGCGAAGGTCGAAGAGAATGGCGGAGTTATCGGAGAGCCAGGTGAATTGAGGGAGTTCAGCCAGGCGTTCGCCCGCGTCGCTGAAGATCCACTCGGTGGAGAGAGTTGGCGGCGCGGATTGAGCAAGGGAGAGGGAAACTTTGAAGAACGCGAGAAAAAGGAATGCCAGAAAAAAGACGACTGGGCGAGAGCGCTTCGGCAACGGTGTCTCCTTAAGCGAAAAAATAATGCGGCAACGATTCAGGCGAGGTAGCAAAACACAGACGGAGACTATCCAAGTAAAAGGAAGGAATCAAGCGAAGAGAGCGATGCAGGTGAAATCAAATAAGCTGGCAGAAAGCCCAACGCACCAGGAAAGAAAGAAAAAACCGGGGAGGCCGGCTCGCGGTTCAGGCGAAGATTAGCCGCTTCAAGGAAGAGCGGAAGATCCCGCCTGGATGTCAATCATTACAAGAACAAAGCGGCTACCCTTAAGGTAGCCGCTTTGGTGGTGAGGGCGCGGAGGCGAGCGTTGAACTTTGTGTCTCGGAGAGCCCGGGTAGTGTTCGGTCCGGTTGGTGTAGATGTTGAGCAATTGCGTCCGTGTGGCATCAAGCCGAGCAGTGATGATGTTCGAGAATCGCTTGAGCATTTCGTAGCCGAGGTCGTAGTCTTGTTCGCATTTAGCGCGCAGACAATTGGCGTCAAAGACGAGCGCGCGGGTGGGTTTCAAGGTGCGGGCGTTGAAATGCCAATGGTAAGGTGGCGAAACCCAAGACCAGCCAAGAATTTCGCCGCCGCCGACGGTATGCACTTCCTTGGGGCCGCTGTTCTGGACCATGATTTCGACAGAAACCAGGCCTTTGCGGATGAAATAGAACTCGTTGGCGGCATCACCCTCTAGAAACATCACGTGCTTCTCGGGGAATTGGGCGTTTTTGGCGCAGCCGGTGATGAAGTCCAGATGTTCCTATAAAGGGGAATGTCAAGGAAAAAACCTCTCCCGTGGCCGGATTTTTTCTTGCTTCGCAGCCCAAGTAATTGAGCAGGATTTGTTCTTGCCTTCCGCTCCGTGTGCTCGGTTGGCTGCGCACGATCGCGTAACGGTTTTGGGTTCCTCTCCCAGCAGTTTTCATCGCTTCTGCGCGACGAGGCCAGTCAAGTCTGAAACCAACAAGCAGTTCGGTGATCAGGTGCTCACCATAGTTCTCTTTGGGACTCGTGGCCCATAGCTTTTTCGGGTGGTGCGAGGGGGGCTAGGGGCGCGTGTGAGACTGTGTGCCCGAAGCACGCAGCGCCTAACTAATCAGTTGAGACTCGCCCTCGATCCCGAGTGTCTCAAGAACCCGGCTAACCACCGCCAGAATGGATCCCAGGATGGAACGGATTACCAGAAACACTCAAGCTGTTTGTGGTTTCAAATATTTGGCGTCGAAGCGTACTCCTTTCTTTCAGACGGTCAAAGTGATTGCGGCGATCTTGCGCGCTAGTGTCAGACGCGCCATCTCCGGCTTCATCCCCTTGGCCACCAGCACATCGTAAAACTCCTGAAACGGTCCAGGCTTGGCCGCGGCTACCGTCGCCGCACTCTTGAACACATTCTTCAGATCATGATTGTGATTGCGATTCAACCCGCGAATCGAAATCTGTTTCTTCGCACGTTGTAGCTCTCCCTCAACATATCGGTGATCGGCACTGCTGTGCGTGGTGATCCCAAATCCGCTGTAATTCCATAGCTGTCGCTTGGCACGAAAGCGATGCGGTGTCTGCAGGATCGCGATGATGAGACCCGCTCGGATCTTGCCGATGAATGGAATACTAGGTAACAATTTCCACGCCTCATGCTTCTTGGCCTCGGCCAACAGATCGCGGCGTACCTCCTGGCGCAGCGACCGCAAAGCATCGAATTCCTGGTAGTAGCTCTCCGCCCGGCGGTGCACCCCGGCTTCTCGAATCTTGCCGAGCCACTCCGAACGATGCCGCGGCGCATAGACTGGCTTCCCCGCGCACGGAATCCCCCAGCTTTGATAGATCGCTTTCAGGCGACTCATCACTCGTCCGAGATCTCTATTAATCGTCAGATAACTGCGCGACTGCTCCTTCAACGTCCGTACGCCATGCTCCCCGTGATAGACCGGCCGGAGAAGATTCGACCGCAGCAGCTCCGCCAACTTTCGGGCATCGATGCGGTCACTCTTGCTGCCTTCCTTTAAAAGGGCATTCCGGCGGGTATTACACACCACGAGCTTGGTGACGTGCGGCTTCAGTAGGTCGTACAACCAGGCAGCCCAGGTCCCTTCTTCAAAGGTGACATGCAAGCTTCCGCGTAGTCCTTGGAAAAACTGAAGAATCGTGGCCGTCTTCGTTTCGATGATGCATTCCATCACCAGCTTGCCCGAGGAATTTAGGACCGCGATCGAAATCGTATCCTTGTGCACATCTAACCCGATATACTTCACGCTATCCATAGAGGGTGCTCCTTTCTGGAGGGGTTCGAGCTGAACACTCAAGACCCTACTCCAAAAGGGGCGCCCTTTTATATTGCGTCGTGCGGACCGTTCAGTTGACGGTAATCGTGAAGCAGAATCTGCGCGCTTCCGGGAGGCAGATTCGCGAGGGAGAGCAACTGGGTGGCAAATTCGTACTGCGCGGGGCTGAGGGTCTGACCGGTAATGCGAGCGCCATAGTTTCGCGCGGCGTGGAGAGCGAAACTGCCCCAACCGCAGCCAATTTTGAGGACGCGGTCACCGCGTGAAATCTGCAACTTATGGCAGATGAGATCCATCTTGTTGCGCTGGGCCTGTTCGCGGGAATCTTCTTCGGCTCGAAAGAATCCGCACGAGTAGAGCATTTGCTGATCCAGGAAGACGCCAAGACCAGTGAGGACTGGCTGCGGAACATGAATGGAAAATGCCAGGGCAGAGCGGCTTCCGTTGCTGGCGAAGACATCTGGCCAGTCGCAGGCAAATCGCAGGTGGCAGCGCTGGCGCATCTTCTTCATGGCTTGCAGCGAGCTCTGGGGATTTCGCGGAGGCGAACAGTGGGCGGTGCCACACTATCAACTCACGAAGGCTTTGCATTAATTGCTAGACAATTCCGAAAAATTTTGAGAAGAAGCGTATCTCCCAGCGCGCGGTAATCAACAACTGTAGGAGAATGAACTATGGCTACGATTAGAACGAAAGACGGCACGGAGATTTATTACAAAGACTGGGGAAAAGGGCAGCCCGTGGTTTTCAGTCATGGCTGGCCGCTCAGCTCCGATGCGTGGGAAGACCAGATGCTGTTTCTGGCGGATCGTGGATATCGCTGTGTCGCGCATGACCGCCGTGGCCACGGCCGGTCGAGCCAGCCGTGGGAAGGGAATGAAATGAATACCTACGCCGACGATTTGGCAGCGCTGAGTGAAGAGCTCGATCTGAGAGAAGCGATTCACGTGGGCCACTCGACCGGCGGCGGGGAGGTGGCGCGCTACATCGGACGGTACGGGACAAAGCGTGTGTCCAAGGCGGTGCTGATCAGCGCAGTGCCACCGCTGATGTTGAAAACAGCGGCAAATCCGCGAGGTTTGCCGATCGAGGCGTTCGACCAGATTCGAGCGGGTGTGCAGAGTGATAGGTCGCAATTTTTTAAGGACTTGAGTGCGCCCTTCTATGGAGCGAACCGGCAGGGCGCGAAGGTTTCGCAAGGACTACGGGATTCGTTCTGGCTGCAAGGGATGCTGGCCGGACACAAAGCTGTCTATGACTGCATCAAGGCATTTTCGGAGACGGACTTCACGGAAGATCTGAAGAAATTTGATGTGCCAACGCTGATTCTCCATGGAGATGACGACCAGATTGTGCCGATTGGAGCGGCGGCAATGCAGTCGTCCAAAATTGTTAAGGGAGCGCAATCGAAGGTAATCGCGGGGGCGCCGCACGGGATGTGCTCGACGCTGAAGGACCAGATGAACGCAGAATTGCTGGCGTTTTTCAAAGGGGCAGGGTCGAGCGCGTCGGCTTAACGAAGTAAGAACCCCCCAATTCACGTCTTCTTTCCGGCATTCCGAACTTCCGTGGACGCGGCTGGACCCGGGGAGTGGGGTGGGAGTTCATTTCTGATTGACGAGTGAATCTTCAGGGGCTACATTCAATTTGTTATTGAACCGTTTTAATTATGTGCGTTTGGCTTGTCGCAAAAGAGCCGCGTACCTGGCGAGGCCCCGCCATGCAAATTACCCTGCTGGACATAAACTTGAACGAAATGATTTCTGCCTTAGCGCCAGGAATTGTTCGACCTTGCGCGACGCGACGATGGTTCGTGCCTGCAGGATCGGTGCTTTTTCTGGCGAGTTTTGCAAGCATGGCGGGTGCGCAAAACATAGTGGTGGATGTGACGCCCAGTCATGTTACGAACAAGATTCGTCCCACGGAGGCGGTGGGGGCGGGAATCGATCGCTTGCCCTTTGGAGCTGCGGACAAATTATACGTTGACTCGACAGTGAAGCAGGTGCTTGCGGCGGGTTGGCAAACGGTGACGTACCGGCAGAACACGGAATTGCACATGGAGGCGTGGCACTGGAATCCTCAAGGAACTTGGAGCGATCCGGCCGGGAAGGGGTACTTCACGGGGAATGCGACTCCTGGCGCGGAGCCAATTCGCCACTCCTACGGCTACCCGTTGCCGCATCGTGGAGTAACACGCGACGACGGAACCGACACGGAAGGATATTCGCGTTTGACCGATGGTGACGCGAATTCGTACTGGAAAAGCAATCCGTACCTGTCAAAGCAATTTACAGGAGAGAGCGACACGTTGCATCCGCAATGGGTGATCGTTGATCTGGCGAATCTGCGCGAAGTGAATGCCATACGCATCGATTGGGCGGAGCCGTACGCGGTTCACTATGTGGTGCAATATTTCACCGGGAGCGATCCGCTGAAGAAGCCGACGGATGGAGTGTGGAAGACATTTCCGGGTGGAATGGTAAAGGAAGGCAAAGGGGGCGCTGCGCTGCTGCGTCTATCCAACGCGCCGATCCTTGTCCAACATTTAAGACTTTTGATGACTGACTCTTCGAATACCTGTGACACGCACGGGAGCGCCGACAAACGAAATTGTTTGGGCTATGCGATTCGTGAACTCTATATCGGAACGACCACGCAGGATGGAAGATTTCACGACCTCGTCCGGCATACCGCCGACCAGGATCAGACAATGACTTACTGTTCGTCCGTCGATCCCTGGCATGAACCGAGCAACCTGGACGAAAAGGCCGGCGACCAGGTGGGCCTGGATCTTTTCTATACCGGCGGATATACCCGTGGACTTCCCGCGATGATTCCCATCGCCATGATTTACAACACGCCAGAAGATGCCGCAGCGGAAATTTCCTATGTGGAGAAGCGGGGATATCCGGTCTCGCACGTGGAAATGGGCGAGGAGCCGGACGGACACTTCATGACGCCGGAAGATTACGCCGCGCTTTATGTGCAGTTTGCGGCTGCTTTGCATCGCGTCGATCCAAAGCTGAAATTAGGCGGCCCGATTTTCACCGGCGTAAATAAGGATATCGAAACGTGGCCGGATGCGGAGGGGCGCACGTCGTGGACCAGAAGATTCATTGAATATCTGAAGACGCGCGGGAAATTAGATGATTTGGCGTTCTTTTCCTTTGAGCACTACCCGATGGAACCGGGGAAAATCCAGTGGAACAACCTGTACTACGAAGCGGATCTGGTGACGAATATCATGAAAGTGTGGCGGGAAGACGGAGTACCAGAAGGCGTGCCGCTGCTGATCACGGAGTCCAATATCTCCTGGGTAAGTTCAGAAGCGTTCGTAGATATTTGGGGGGCGTTATGGCTCGCGGACTATGTCGGCGCGTTTTTGAATGGTGGCGGGCGGGCGGTCTACTACTTCCACTATCTGCCGCTGGGTGTGCATCGCGGGGCGAACGGCTCAATGGGGACGTTCGGTATGTTTTCGACGGATGCAAATCTTCAGATCAAGCAACCGCTTTCGCAGTATTTTGCGAGCCAGCTGATCAATCTGGAGTGGCTGCAACCAGGCGACGGAGAGCACGAACTTTTTTCGGCACAGAGCGACGTTCGCGACGACGAAGGCAACCACTTGATTACCGCCTATGCCGCAGAACGGCCAGACGGAACATGGTCGCTGATGGTCATCAATAAGGACCAGGAGAACGAGCACGCCGTGAATATCTCTTTCGTCGATCAGTCGCGGAACGCGTGGCAGCAATTTAGTGGACCCCTAAGCGTGAAGGCGTTCGGCAAAGCTCAATATGCGTGGCACCCGAGCAAGGATGGCGGAACCGCCGATCCCGATGGCCCGATCGCCGATTCGAATGTCACCGCAAGCCTGGGAATGACATACACGCTGCCGGCCGCCTCGATCACGGTGTTTCGGGGGAACATAACCGCTGTACAGGGCGGGATGAAGGCGGCGCACTAAATTCCGCGGCAATTCGCACTCAGGATCGTGAGGATCGGGCGAGTTCAACGGCAAGCACGAGAGCCTTGGCACCAGCAACGATTTTTTCCGGATTATTATCGCGCAACGCGGATAGGTCCACCAAGTCCGCACCAACACCAAGTGCAAAGGCACCCGCGGCGAAATATTCCGCGGCGTTCGCAAGATTCACACCACCTGTCGGAATGAACTGAACGTCGGGAAAGGGAGCGCGGAGCGCCTTGAGGTGCTTCGGGCCGCCGACGCTGCTGCAGGGAAATATTTTGATGACTTGCGCGCCTGCTTCGCGGGCCTGCATGACTTCGGTGGGAGTTAGGGCTCCGGGCAGAGCGAGGATGCCTCGCTTTGCGGCAACCTGCAAAACTGGGACAGAGAGTCCCGGGCTGACTAAGAATTCCGCTCCGGCGTCGATACACTCCTCCGCGGCCCGACCGCTCGTTACCGTGCCTGCGCCGATAAGCACTTTCTTTCCATGTGGTTTTGCTAGTTCGTTGATAATTCTCGTGGCGTCGGGAACGGTCATGGTGATTTCGATGACAGGGATTCCGCCCAGGCAGATTGCTTCCACTGCGCGGCGCGCTTCATCCACACTGGAGGCGCGAACTACAGGGACGATGCCAATTTCCCAAATCCGTTGACGTACAGTTTCGGTATTCATAATCCCGCTCCGGTAGAATTCTGTGGCTTTCTGAGGCTAGCGCGAAATACGCGCGCTTTTTCCCTTCATAACCTGAAGCACTTCCGCCAGTGTTGCCATCGACGTGTCTCCCGGAGTGGTCATCGCAAGTGCTCCATGAGCGGCACCGCAATCCACGGCCCAGCCGAGATCTTTGCCGGAGAGCAGACCATAAATCAGACCCGAAACGAAGGAGTCGCCGCCGCCGACACGATCGTAGATTTCCAGATTCTCGCGGACGGGAGTTTCGTGGAAGTTCCCTTTGGAATAGGCGATGGCGCTCCAATCATTCAGGGTGGCGGTTCGCGCGTTGCGCAGAGTGGTGGCAATGGCGGCGAAATTGGGAAACTGTTTGGCCACGGTTTCGATCATTTTTCGGAAGGGAAGCGGATCCAGGGCAGAGTGAGAATCGTCGAAAGAGGGAGCGGCAAATCCGAGTGCGGCGGCAAAATCCTCTTCATTGCCGAGCATGACGTCTACCAATGGCGCAAGTATGCGGTTTACTTCCTGGGCCTTTTTCTTGCCGCCGACGGATTCCCACAGAGAGGCGCGGTAATTCAGATCATAGGAAATTGTTGTGCCAGCGCGTTTGGCCGCTTCCATGGCCTCTTTCGCCACCAATGGCGTGGTTTCTGAGAGCGCGCAGAAAATTCCTCCGGTATGAAACCAACGAGCCCCTTCGCGTGCAAAGATCTCATCCCAGTCGATGTCACCCGGTTTGAGCTGCGAAACTGCAGTATGGCCGCGGTCGGAGCAGCCCAGCGCAGCGCGAACTCCGAATCCACGCTCAGTAAAATTCAAACCATTGCGAACGCAGCGGCCGACTCCGTCGAAGCGCACCCAGCGGAGATGCTGAAGATTCACGCCACCTTGAAACATCAGATCTTCCAGGAGGCGACCAACAGGATTGTCGGCGAGCGCGGTGACAATGGCCGTGTCCAAGCCGAAACAACGCTTCAATCCGCGCGCGACATTGTATTCACCCCCGCCTTCCCAAACGCGGAATTCACGCGTGCTGGTAATTCGTGAGTCACCAGGATCAAGACGCAGCATCACTTCGCCGAGGCTCACCAGGTCCCAGCGGCACTTCTCTTTAGGTTTGATCTTCAATGCACTCATTACTCTCTCCCAGGAGCACTTGCACCAGGCCGTGCGATGGTGCGGGTCGGGTCGACCAGTAACCATGCCAGGGCACCCAGCAGGCTCAACAAGGCCGCAACATGGAACGAAGAATTCCATCCATGGTGCGCGGCAATCGCCGGTGTCAGTGAGGCGGTTAAGGCCCCGCCCAATTGTGCACCCATGTTCATGAAGCCGGAAGCGGCACCAGCGCTGCGACCGGCAATCTCCGCGGTAACGGACCAATAGGAACTCTGGGAAAGATAGAGAGCGCCTGCGCCGCCAGAGAGGACAACGCTTGCCAGTCGCGCGTTCGCCGCGTGAGAACCAAGGACCAGGAAAAGCGCCGCCAGCAGCAGAGACACAACGCCAAGGCTACAGCGCCCGATGCGCTTTCCATGCGATTTTGTCAGCGCGTCGCTGATAGCGCCGCCAAGCAGGCTACAAGTAACGATTGCGAGCGGAGGAAGCGTGCTGTAAAAAGCACTGGCCTTCAAGTCCAGGCCGCGCTCTTTGAGAAGATAAATGTAGAACCAACTGAAAAAGATCCAGGCAACGTAGCCGAAACAGAAATAGCTGACGGTGACACCCCAAACGTCTTGGCTGCTGAGGATCTGACTCCAAGTTGGTTTCGCTGCAGACGGTGCACGACTCCCCAGGGTTCCCGACGACGGGGGCGCTTCGAGTTCCGTCGTGCGGTGTTGTTGGATGTAGGCTAACTCGGCGGGGGAGATGAGGGGATGTTGTTCAGGATTGTCGCGAGTGGCCAAAAACCAGACGGCCCCGACCAACAAACCGAGCAAAGCGCTGACCCAGAAAGACCAACGCCAACCGTAATGCACCATGATGAAGGTGACCAATAGGGGAGCCGTTGCAGCACCAGCGCCAACTCCAGCGAAGATGATGCCATTCGCGACGCCTCGTTCGGATGACGGAATCCATCTCGAGACAAATTGATTTGAGGAAGGGTAGATGATGGCTTCCCCTGCGCCGAGCATAAAACGTACCAAGACAAAAACCAGGAGCGCACTGGCAATTTTTGTGGATACCAACGCAGTAAGGGCGGTGAAGACTCCCCACCAAAGGACACCGACGGTCAAAACCAATCGCGGCCCGAGGCGGTCAGCCAGCCACCCACCGGGAGTCTGAAAGAGCGCATAGCCAATGAGGAAAGCACTGAAGACCCAACCGAGTTGCGTCTGCGGAAGGTGAAATTCTTCGACGATGGAACTTCCCGCAATGGAGATGTTCACGCGATCGAGATACGAGACAGCGCTGAGAACGAAGAGCCAAAGAATCAAAAGCCAGCGCAGTTTGCCAGTGGGGGAGGCGGTCATGCGATCACCACGGTGCGTGGACCTAAAAGTGTGCTCGGCGTTATTCGTATGAGCATTCTCACCTGTTTGTGACGAAGCGACTACCGGTTAGGTCGCATGCTCTTTCAGGTAAGAAGACAGCGTGTCCGCGATGATTTTGTCTTCGCCGGGTTGCAGCATGAACGAGCTCATCGAGAGCACTTCACCGTTCTCACCTGCGGAGAGCACAATCGATGGTTTTCCTTTTCGCAATGTGGTCACAACTCCCTGCGGGGTCAAGTTGATCTGTTTGTCCCAATGGATTTCCATGTGGGGAACGTGATTCGCAATGTCGGGAACCATGTACGTCGTGGTGACGCCGGGAACTTTTACGAGTTCGCTCGAGATTAATTCCAGGCGGCGCTGCCATTCCTTGTTCAATGCCTCATGATCTTCCTGCAGGTAGGACTCTAGTGCCTTGACCATCCCGACGATTTCTTCCTTGCCGACTTTCTGGCTGCGCCCCAGAGTGTCTTCATGAGGCGAATTGTTGAGCAGGGCGTTGGCGATCATGTCGGTACGGCCGAGGAGCAGCCCGGCGCACTGAGGACCCCGAATGGCTTTGCCGCCGCTGAAGGCGACCATGTCGTAGCCCATGTTGACGTAGTCCCAGAGATGAGATACGGGCGGTGTGTCGGCGGCGGCGTCGATGAAAGTCGGGATTTTGTATTGCTGAGCGAGTTTAGGCCACTCGTCGACTTTGATTTGACCGGCGGCATTGGCGAAATTAGAGAAGTGCATCATTGCGGTGTTTGGTCCGACGGCTTTGCGCAAGTCTTCGCGAGTGTTGATCTCGATCAGCTTTATGCCCGTGGAGCGGAGCTGATGATCGAATGGATTCCGATGCGACTTCTGAATGATCACTTCCGATTTCATGCCGGTAAGATCCGGAAGCTGTTCGATATATTTCGGATTATTCCCAGTGAGTAGTCCCGCGAGGCCCGATTGCATGGCAGCGGCTGCGCCAGAAGTGACCAGCGCCGTGTACCCCGGCGGAAGCTTCAGCATCTCCGCGATGCGATGGCCTGCGGCGACCTCAAGCTCCGGGACACTGACGAAATGCTGCCCGGCCATATCCATCACGGCTTCGACTTCGGGACGCATCAACGAGCCGCCGAGCATGGTCATGGTGCCCTGGCCATTGATCACAGTGGTGACGCCGAGTTCCTCATAGACGTTTCCGGTTGAGCCGAACCCCGTGACTGCGATTGGCGGCGCGGCGGCCTTCGCAGTTGCCGGAGCAGCAAGGAGCTTTTGTGTGTTCAAAAGCGCACTGGTAAATGCACTGAGGCTTGCCACAAACATGCGCCGGGTCCACTTCGTGGTGATGTCCATTGGCGTTTCTCCTGTGAGGTTACTTGCGCACGACGGCAGCGGTGCAATTGATTTCAACCAGCGACTGGCCGGGAAGAGCGGCCACGGCGACGGTGGTGCGCGCGGGACCGCCGTTAGGGAAATAAGTCTTGAAGACTTTGTTCATGCCGTCGTAATCGTCGATTTTGGTGAGGTAAACGGTGAGTTGAAGAATGCTGTCCATGGTGCCGCCACCGGCCTGAACCAGGGTCTTTACGTTCTCCATCACTTTCTTCGTGTGCGTGTCGATGTCCATGGGGAATTGTGTGTTGGGATCGTGGGAATGCGCGCCCTGGCCGGCGATGTAAATCACTCCATTGTGAATGATCAGTGGCGTAATGAAGCCCGTGCCTGCGGGTTTCCCATCGTAATCAAGCTTCTGCACGCCGCTGGGCGCCTGCGCATGAGCGGCGGCGGACAGGAGTGTGGCTGCCCCAGCGCCGGAAAAAAGTGAAGCTAAACGTGCGGCGAAGCTCCTGCGAGTACTGAGTGCGGAAAACATAGTCGATTTCTCCTTTGAGCAAGCGTTCTGAAACTCGTTCTTACGGCGACCAGAGCGGATCTCTTGAACCGCCCGAAGGTGGTTGAACCCTCGCAGCAGCAAGTTTGCCGCGCTCCACGCCGTGCAGAGCGAACAGATGAAGAGTAACGCCTTCTGCAGCCGGCTGCGCGGGGATTTCGTTTTCAAGCCTGACGGATTCCCGTGGATCCACATTCGCTATGGCCACGGTGGCCAGCAGAATCTTGCGGCGATCATAGCGATGCGCCTTCAGAGTGCCCTGCGAGAAAACGCCGATTATTCCCGTCAAGCGATTTCCTTTCAAAGTGCGCCTGGCGGCCAGAGGTGCGCCAGTAAGTCCGGAGATTGTCAGTTCCGAGAGTTCTTTTCCAGCGCGCGCGGGATACCACGTGGTATCCATCGCGTACGTCCGGCCGTGCCTAAAGGATATCATTGGGCTGTTCAATTCCGCTTCCATGTAAAGGGGTGGCACATCTGAATGGGAGGCGCTCAATAAGGGCTGCCCCTCACGGTGGAGCTCCAGCGTGCTGCCGTTCTTGTAGAAAATTACGCTGGCGAGGCCGGGATACTCGGCTCCGGGGTGAAAGGTGAAGCATTCGAGCATTGCATACCGAGATGCTGCGTCGACCACGACGATCCAGCCCTCTGGCGAGTCCAGGCCGACGTCGTTCATCAACGGAAGCCAGTGCAATCGGAACCAGCCGTTGCTGACAGAATGGGAAGGAGCGTCGGCCAGGCCCGCGCGGACGTGATAGCCCTGAAGGTAGGAACTGTGCGGATTTGCGGGAGCGAAGTCCCAAAATTCGTGGTTGTACCCCTCCGGTTTGTGGATATCGGAAGTGTCGTACTGCGTGACTGTTTGCATGGACCACTGGAAATGGCGCTGGCTGCTATTTTCCATCACGGCGTGAAACTTGATTTCTGACGACTCTGATGCCAGTGTGATGTCGCGCGAATATTGTAGCCCCGTTCTCAGACCCGCCGGCCCTTCCAGAAGGATGCCGCAACGAGTGCCTTCCGACAAAGCATTGAAATTGTATTCGCCGTCGTCCAGAACGTCGGAGAGGGGGCCGGGCCAGTGATGATCGTCTTCGCTGCCCTCCGGTAATGGCCATCGTTTATCGCCGCCGTAATTGACCCAGCGCCCTGTTTCATTTGGCGGAAGAGGCGGAAAGTATTGTCGTTTGTATTTAGGATTGGCGAAGAGATAGGAGTGCCCGTCGAAGAGAACCTGCATGATGCGGTCGCCCAATTTCGGGACGATCACTAGTCTCATCCAGGAATTGGAGATTTCTTTGGCCTGCCATCCTTCAAAGGGCGTGGACTCGATGATGCAGGTGGCGGGGGAAGCAGCGGCCTCTTGCGCAGGTAGTGGCAAGGAAGAAGAAACGGCTAGTGAAAGGATTAGAAGTAAACGGACGCAAAAGAGGCGCGAGCGAGAGAGAGAAAATGGAAAACGAGAGTACAAAATCAATGCCCTTTCGCGCGGATTGCGGGTAAAGCACCTGTTGAAGAGGGAAGCGGAGGCAAGCGGCAGGAAAAGTGACCCCATCATCCGAGCTGCCCGTGGAGCTACGCGCCGCGCACGGTGGAGGCTCCACTAAACCAGGTGGAGGTTTCTATACTACAGAGCGCTCCCGCAAATCCAGACCAAATTCAAGTTACTGAAAAGTGCAGTGAGCGGCGATTGCTCAGAGACGCCCAAACTTCTTGACGGCTTGTTCGATGGATTTGAGTTTTTCGATGTAGGCATACATGGAATGCTCTTTGAAGTCCATCTCCTCAGCGAGAGCCAGGACTTTTTCGGCGTCTTCGCGGGGAACGACGACCACACCATCGGCGTCGGCCACTACGATGTCAGCGGGTTTCACTTCCACTCCATCGCAGACGACAGGGATATTGGCGCCGTCGAAGCGGTAATGATGAATGGAGGTGGAAGGAACGATCCCGAGGGCATAGACAGGGAAGCTGATTTTGTGGAGATAGGCGACGTCGCGCACGCCGCCATCGATGACCGCGCCAGCAAAATCACGTGCGGACATGGCGGTACCCATCAATCCACCCATCCCGGCGATGTCCACGCCGTCCTCAACGACCATGACATAGACGGAGTTGGGGGTACCCTGGTCGATCGCGGAAAGCATCCCTTTTAGAGCATCGGGATCCTGATTGGCTTCTTTCTTTAAACGCACGGTGAGGGCGAAGCCCGCGAATTTCGTTGGGAAGATCGGGCGCATGCGATGCGACATGTACATTCTTTTGCCTGTGAGTTGCTCGAGAGCGTCGGAAACGGAGGCTGCTTCCACATGGCGATAGCCATCCAGCAGAGCGCTGCCGGAAGATTTCGCTGCGGAATCCTGGCCGGGCTTTGACGTACGAGCCCAGGATAAACCGGTAATAACAGCCACGAACGTCAGGCTGAGGAATACGAGTTTGACTGCGGGCCAGCGCTTTGCGAGACGAACACGGGTGGTCATAGGATCCTCCAACGTCGGCAATCGCGGAAAATAGAAAACAGTCTAGAGATACAGGGAGAAGTGTATCCAATTTTGCCAGGGAGTTGGCAATTGTAGATATTTGTTACACTGGCTGCGACTTCCGGCTGGGAATGGTGAATGCAAGAAGGGAGGAATCGCAATGGGCTATCCGCTGCTAGATCTTACGGGCAAAACCGCGGTGGTGACAGGGGGAACCAGTGGGATTGGATTGGCGCTTAGCAAGGCGCTGGCGGAGGCGGGAGCCAACGTCGTGCCGACAGGAAGGCGCGCGAAATTGGTGCGGGCGGCTGCAGCGGAAGTGGAAAAGCTAGGTCGGGGTTCGCTCGTTTGTCCGTGCGACGTGACGGACAGGGCGCAAATTGAACAGCTGCTGTCAGAAGCGGTGGGGAAGTTTAGCGCAGTGCAGATCTTAGTGAACTGCGCGGGTCGGACCAAGCGCATGGCGACGCTAGATTTTCCTGAAAAAGATTGGAACGCGATTCTGGAGACGAATCTGAATGGAACGCTTCGCACGTGTAAGGTGTTTGGCCGCCACATGATCGATCGGGGTTATGGGCGCATCATCAATATTGCATCGCTGACTTCGTTTGTGGCGGCGTATGAAGTTGCCGCGTACTCCGCAAGTAAGGCCGCGGTGGCGTCGCTCACGAAATCGTCTGGCGATTGAGTGGGCGACAAAGGGAGTGTGCGTGAACGCAATTGCGCCAGGAGTCTTTCGCACGGCGCTGAACGAAAAGTTACTGGATGGAACGGAGCGCGGACGAGAGTTTCTGATGAGGACACCCATGCGGCGGTTTGGGAAGGTGGACGAGCTGGGAGGAGCTGCGATTTTCCTGGCGTCGGAGGCGGCGAGTTTCGTCACGGGACATTTGTTATCGGTGGATGGAGGATTTCTGGCAAGCGCCGTGAACCAATGATCCAGGTTTGCTGGCGAGAAAGACGCAGATTGCTCAGATCATTAGAAGCGTCGGGCGTTGGGCTGGGCTGTAAGCTGGACCGCTTCCAATTTGCGGGCAAGAATCTGCATGACGGCTAGTGCGATGAGATATGAAGAGCCGGCGATAAAGAAGGGGATCGCATAACTCCCCGTCCATTGAAGAATGTGGGCCACAACTTCAGCGATGAGCATGCCGCCGAATGCGCCCGCAGCCCCGCCGATGCCCGCTACGGAAGCAACAACCTTCGCTGGAAACATGTCGGAGGGTAACGTCAACAAATTAGTGGAGAAACCCTGATGACCGGCAGCCGCGAGGCCAATCAACACGACGGCCGCCCAAAGCGAATCGACGCGTGAGGCAAAGACGATCGGCACGACACAGATGGCGCAGACGAGCAGCGCGGTTTTGCGGGCCAGATTCACAGATTTGCCGCGATGAAGAAGGAAAGAGGAGAACCATCCCCCAGCGATGCTGCCAAAGTCCGCGAGCAAATAGATGACCAGGATCGGCAGGCCGATCTGGCGCAGGGATAGGCCATGGCGACGTTCCAGGAAATCAGGAATCCAAAACAAGTAGAACCACCAGATGGGATCAATCAGGAACTTGCCAGACACAAACGCCCAGGTCTGGCGGTGGCGAAGAATCTCCGCCAAACTAACTTTGTCTTTCCGCTCCGATAAATCGTTGTGAATGTGCTGGAGTTCTTCCAGAGAGCACTGCGCGTGCAGCTCTGGAGGGCGGTAAAGCCAGAGCCAGAGTGCGAGACCGACAATACCCAATCCACCGACGACAAAAAAACAGCCGCGCCAGCCCCAATGGAGGAGAATCCACGGCACAAATAAGGGTGTGAGTGCGGCGCCCACGTTTGTTCCGGCGTTAAAAATGCCGGTGGCCAACGCGCGTTCTTTCTTTGGGAACCACTCCGCGACAGCCTTGAGGCTGGCCGGGAAGACGCCCGACTCCCCAAAACCAAGCGCGAACCGGGCGATCAAAAACCCGTTGAAAGAGGACATGAAACCGTGCGCCATCGACGCGAGGCTCCAGAAGGCAATGGTTACGGCGTAACCAACCCGAGTGCCGAGGCGATCGATGAAGCGGCCGACGACGAGCATGCCGAGAGCGTAGGCGGCCTGAAAGGCGAAGACGAGATGGCCGTAATCGATTTCGCTCCAGCCAAATTGATGCTGCAGACTTGTTTTGAGAACGGCGAGAACCTGGCGGTCCATGTAATTCTTGGTCATGCCGAAGAAAAGGACGGCGCAAATCACCCAGCGAAAATGGGCAAAAATGATACCTTTGTCGGAAGCGATGGAACGAGGACGGGAGTGACTAATGGAATTCATCCATGACGACTTCTTGCTGCAGTCGGAGACGGCCCGGCAACTTTATCACAAGTATGCGGCGGGAGAGCCGATCCTGGATTATCACTCGCATCTTTCGCCAGCCGATATTGCTAACGACCGGCATTTTACGGATTTAACGCAAGTGTGGCTGGACGGTGACCATTACAAATGGCGAGCGATGCGAGCGAATGGCATTGACGAGCAGTACTGTACAGGAGACGCGACGCCTTACGAGAAATTCCAAGCCTGGGCCCGAACGGTTCCGTCGACGTTGCGGAATCCGCTCTACCACTGGACCCATCTGGAGTTGAAGCGGTACTTCGGTGCGAGTGAGTTATTAGATGAGCGATCGGCGAAGATGATTTGGGAGAAAGCGAACGCCGGGCTGGCGACCCCAGGGTTGTCTGTGCAAGGAATCATACGTAAGTTTCACGTGGTGGCGCTGTGCACCAGCGATGATCCGTGTGACGACCTGGTTCATCACAAGAAGATCGCAGGTCGCGAAACAGGCTTTCGGATGTATCCCACGTTTCGGCCAGACCTGGCTTTGCGGGTGAACGATACAGTCAGGTTTAATTCCTGGGTGAACCGACTGGCGGCGGCAAGCAACAAGGCCATCGAGAAGTTCCAGGATTTTCTGGACGCGCTAAAACAGCGGCACGATTATTTCCACGCACAGGGTGGGCGAATCTCTGATCATGGATTGACATACTGTCCCACGAACTGGTGCACGGACAGGGTGGCTGCAGCGATTTTCGACCGAGCGCGAAACGGAAAGCCCGCCAATGCTGAGGAGCACGAACAGTTTGCATCTTTCCTGATGCTGTTTTTCGGGCGGATGGATGCGGAAAAGAGTTGGACCAAGCAGTTGCACGTGGGCGCGCTTCGAAACACGAACACCCGACTCGTACGCCACCTGGGACCGGACAGGGGATTTGACAGCATTGGAGACTGGAGTCAGGCAGAGGCACTGTGCGGCTACCTGGACCGACTGGACCAAGAGAGTGCGTTGCCTAAGACGATCGTGTATAACGTAAATCCGGCGGACAATTATGTGTTTGCGACAACGGTTGGGAATTTTCAGGATGGATCGATTGCGGGGAAGGTTCAGCTCGGCAGCGGGTGGTGGTTTCTGGACCAGAAGGAAGCGATCGAGTGGCAACTGAATGCGCTATCGAACGTGGGATTACTTTCGCGATTTATCGGGATGGTGACCGATTCGCGGTCGTTTCTGTCGTTTCCGCGGCACGAGTACTTTCGCCGGGTTTTGTGCAATCTACTGGGCAGAGATATGGAGAGCGGGGAGCTACCGAACGATATTCCGCTCCTCGGTGCGATGGTGAAAAACATTTGTTTTGACAACGCGCGGAAGTACTTGGGTCTGGAACTTGGTTGAGTTTCTACCAACAGCGGAATCTTATGTTACGGAGCGGTCGAGATCCGTCGGCCGTAAAAGACGCGGCCTCAGGATGACATGGCCTTTGAAATGTTTGTTCGAAGAAAATGGACTACCAGTTGTGCATCGTGCCATCGAGGTTGCGATTTACGGGAAGATAGGCGCGGTCGTAGGGAAAAGTCGCAGCGAGAGACTCGTTGAGGTCGACGCCCAATCCGGGGGCTTCGCCGGGATGCATCAATCCGTGTTCAAAGGTATAGGAGTGGGGAAAGACCCGATCGGTTTCGTTTGTATGGCGCATGTATTCCTGGATGCCAAAATTGTGAATGCTCAAGTCAAAATGGAGAGCGGCAGCCATACAAACAGGGCTTAGGTCCGTGGCACCGTGCGAGCCTGTGCGCACCTGGTAGAGCTCCGCAAGATGGGCAATTTTGGTCAGATGGGTGATGCCTCCGGCGTGAACAACCGTTGTGCGAATGTAATCGATGAGTTGTTCCTGAATGAGCTGGTGGCAATCGAAAATTGTGTTGAAGACTTCACCTACAGCTAGCGGTGTGGTGGTGTGGCGGCGAATCAGGCGAAAGCCTTCCTGCGATTCCGCGGGAGTAGCATCCTCAAGCCAAAAAAGATGGAAAGGTTCGAGTTCCTTGCCAGCGCGTGCTGCTTCGATGGGTGTCAAACGGTGATGGGCGTCGTGTAGTAAGTGAACATCGGGACCAAACTCGTTGCGCAAGCGGGAAAAAAGTTGCGGCACAAAGTTCAGATACTTTTCTGTCGACCAGAGATTTTCAGGGGGAAGGCCTTTTTCCGCGGGCTCATAGTGCATTCGCCCACGTCCGACGCCGTAGGTGCTATCGAGTCCGGGAATTCCGGATTGCGCGCGAACGGCCTTGTATCCAAGTTTCAGGTAATGACCGACAGCGCTGACGGTTTCTTCAATGTTGGCGCCACTGGCGTGACCGTAGACGAGAACTGAGTCGCGGGAGGCACCCCCGAGAAGCTGATAGAGCGGAACGTTCAGGCTTTTCGCTTTGATGTCCCACAGGGCGGTGTCTACGGCAGAAATTGCGGACATGGTGACCGGGCCGCGACGCCAATAGGCACCTTTGTAAAGGTATTGCCAGATGTCTTCGATCCTGCGAGCATCGCGCCCAACCAGGAGAGGAAGGACATGATCTGTGAGATAGCTGGCGACGGCAAGTTCTCGGCCGTTGAGAGTGGCGTCACCTAGACCAAAAATTCCATCTTCGGTGGTGAGTTTCAGGGTAACGAAATTGCGGCCGGGAGAACAGACGATAACTTTGGCGTCGGTGATTCGCATTCGGAAGTTCCTCTGATTCGAAGCGCGTACAGGTGATTCACTCTATCACTCTCCCGAAAACGCGTCGAAGCCGATCTCGGATGTTCAGGGATTCGAGGGAGGGGCAGCTTGCTGTGCAGGAGGCGCTGCGGAATTGGGTGGAGGTGGGACCGCACCTGCAGAAGAGATCGTCTCTCGACAAATGAGCTGTCGTGGAGTGGGAACTCTGGAGGAATCTCAACCGCCGCCGACGGCTTCGATCAATTGAACGCTGGCCACGATTGGCCGAATGCGCAAATTGACGGCGATTTCCTGGTTGCTGAACAGTGTCGTCTGGGCGGTGATCACCTTGAGATCGGGGTAGATGCCGAGCCGGTAGCGATCTGTAGCCAGGGCCAGGCTACGCTGTGTGGACTTGATCGCGGTGTCCTGTTCCTGCTCGAGCCGTTGACCAGGAAAATCATGGACGTCGGAAGTTGCGAAAGGGATAAGATCGCCTGTGTTTGCCAATCTATTGGTTGTCCGCGTCGCAGGTGAACAGAGTCTCGAAATGATGTTGGAAGTCGTGTGGAGACCCTCGGCAACATTCTCCGAATGGGACCGCATTTACGCGATCGATTCTTCCCATCGGTGCATCAGCTTGTGAAAAATTGTGTAACGGGCGGCAAAACTCTCTTCATACCGGGCGTGAAGCCAGATGTGGTCGAGATCGTTCACATCGACTGCGGACGATCTCTCGGGGCTGTCCTAGCTGCCAGGTTCCGAGTCGGACACATATGCATGAACGGAATCCCTAAGAGAATTACATCGAGCTAGACTGGGCCATGACGAACGCGGGCAACTTTCTGATGAGGCGAGAACTTTTCATGACCGCAGTTGTGGCGATTGCGCTTGTAGTTGCGGCCCCCGTTCGGGCACAGACTACCAAAAGTAAGACGGGAGCAACCATTACTGGTATCGTTATTGGTCCTGACGACAAACCAGCGGCGCTTGCCAGCGTCATGTGCCAATCCTCCGGGGGGCTGTCTCCTCACGCCACCTATGCCAATGCGAAAGGGCACTTCAAAGTCACCGGATTGAAGCCGGATAGTTACGACGTGCGGGCATCCTCCAACGGTGTTTTTTCGGAATGGGAGAAGAACATCCCTCTGCGAAAGGGTCAGACCAAAGAGCTCACACTGCGTCTGATTTATGCGAAGGAAATGCCGAAACCAACGGGCAACACAAAGTCGAAGTAACCTGGGAATTCCGTTCCCCGCGGACCCTTCTAGCAAGCCCCCAGTTCATCTGATCATCGCGCTAACCTATTCATTTTAATGATTATAGATAGGGCGCAACCGGCGGCCCACGCATAGCGCTTCCGTACTACGACCCCCGTACCCCGTTTCGTGGAGCCATTGGGCCATTGAGGCTGGTCATTCGCACCCCTAGTATCAGAGGCACAGTGGGTTGGGGGCCGCGCGGGGACAGCGGTCCCGCAAGGGGCCGTGTGCGAGCTACCCAACCCGCCAATTCTCCCCCTCCGGAACCCCCCCCGATCATTCTAAGGACGTTGCCAGTTGTAGGGCGCGAGGCCAACCGCTTGCACCAATTACGTACGGTGTTAGTGTAAGCTATTGAAAATGAGGAGAGTATGGTGCCAATTGGAGGCCAGAACTACCGACCGGCGCACTCACACGAAGTGTAATCCTCACAATTGGTTCGGGACACTCGCTGTCAGTCTCCTCGTCGTCTCTCAAGTGCCTCGACCGGCTGACGGAAAACCCCCACCCGTTCGAGCGGTCACACTCAGCTCGTCAACAGTCGCGGACTTCCAGCGGTACGTTGCAATTACCCAAACGCAAAATGACAAGAGCCTAAGCAGTGCAAACTTCCTCTGGATCGATAGTCTGCAGGATAAAGCACGGCAAGAGGCCTATGCGGCACTGAAACGGGGCCAAGTCCAAATGCAGCGCGTCTCGCCCGAATCGTCCGGTGCCAATGTGGAAATCCGCGGGGGAATGATTCATGACTGGAAAGGGATCGTCTTCATCCCCGGTGCAAACCTGGATCAGGTTCTCCGCGTTTTGCAGGACTATAACCGGCAGGCAACGATTTATGCACCAGATGTGGAGAAATCGAAGATCGAGCAAAATGAAGGGAACCACTATCTCGTATTCCTGCGGTTCCGCCGGAGCAAGGTGGTCACCGTGGTGCTCAACACCGAGCACGAAGTGGCCTACTTTCGCGATTCGCCCACGCGGGCGCACAGCCGAAGCTCAGCGATTCGCATTTCGGAGGTAGAGAATCCGGGAAGCCCCAGCGAAAAGGAAAAGAAGCCAGGTGATGACCAGGGCTTCTTGTGGAGAATGGAAACCTGGTGGAGATTGGAACAAAAAGACGGCGGCGTGTATGTGCAGAACCAGGTGGTGTCGCTCACAAGAGACATTCCCACCGGACTGGGCTGGCTGATCGAGCCGTTCATTAACAGCATTCCAAAGGAATCGCTGGAGTTTACGTTGGGCGCAACGCGCCGTGCTGTGCTGGATCTGAACTGAGAGCAATCGCGGACGGCGCCACAGAGGAGCTCGTACGTGGAGTCAGCGTGCCGCTCCCACGAGAGAAGCGCGGCCGTTTGCGATTCGTTGGTGCCCAGGGTAGGCGGCGTTGCCGGAGCGGGGTTTGGATTTTACGGCAGGACTTAAGAAGAAAAACAAAACGCGGGAAGCGCTGTTACGGCAGCTTCAGGTCGATGGAATAGACGTCCACTCCTCCGTGGTCAACGGTGACGTAGACGGACTCATCGGGGCTCACCCCGGTGAAGATGCAGCGGGTGGCACCGAAACTAAGAAGGTCACCGAAACGTGTGACGCGTTCCAGTTCGCGTTTCGCCATGGTGACACGAAATACTGATTGTTCAACTTCGTCGGTATCCTGGAAATAGAGTGCATCGCCGCCGGGCGACCAACGCAGAGCGGACGGAAAATTGGCATCCGCGAGCACAGACCACTTCAGGAGTTTGCAGTCGTAGAGCCAGACTTGTTTTTTCGCCGGATTCAACGCTGCGATGTATCTTCCATCAGCAGACCAGCGGGGTTGCAGCAGGCCTTCCGATCCGGCTAACTGGGCCAGCGCGCCGCTTTCGAGGTCAAGAATCCGAATGCTCGGCTCGCCGCCGGACGCAGTGTCTTGTACGTCGAGGACGATTTGCCTGCCGTCCGTTCTCCAATCGCCGGACACAGAAGCCCACTTGTTGTCAGAGGGCAAAACGCTCTTGGGGACTCCGCCCTGCGCGGAAACCACATAAAGCCGCGGCTGCTTATCGAGCAGGAATCCCGTGAACAGGATTTGCTTTTGATCGGGCGACCAGTGCGGAGCAAACGCCCCCGTGGCTTTGCTACTTAATTGAAGTTTCCCGCTGCCATCAAGGCGGCTCTTCCACAGCGTTCCATTTTCCCGTGCGGTGTAGACGACCCACTTGCCGTCAAGCGAGAAGTCCATGTCCGTGGCACCCGAGTCGGTCAATAAGGCCGTTCGCGAAGACGTTTTTGGATCGATACGCAGAAGTTGATATTCATTCTGCGAGCCGACGGCAAATACTCTGGTCCCAGTTGGCATCGCCGTCGGATGATCGAATGCAATTGGTCCGCTTGTGAGTTGCATGGGGTCGTCGCTGCGGTTCGGGAGCAGCCCGGGATTTTCCGCCATCAGCCACAAACTTGCCTTTGCATCCACGGCCAGGCTGGCGCGAAGATCTACGCCCGAGGAAAATGCAAAATATTTACCGCCGGCCAGCCACGTTCCGCTGCCTTCATGAGGGCCGTGCTCGCCTTCAGGCAGTACACGGCGAAGGGAGGTTCCATCCACAGCAATCTCCCACATGGAGTCCCTCCCTTGAGAGGGCTCCATCTGCGTGAAGCGCAGCCGCTTTCCATCGGGCGACCAGACCAACGAACGCGGAGCGGGATGAAAATGGGCAATTTCCCGATTGGGATCGCCTTCTGGCGACGTAATGCGGATGTGTTCGCCATCGATGTAAGCGATTTCATTTCCTGCAGGAGACCACACGGCTTCCTCTGCCATGATCTCGCCAAGTCGGCGCGGGGCTCCGCCTTGAACGGGCCACAGCCAGAGAGGCGTGGCTTCGCCGCGATGCGTAAGTTGCCCGATCAGGAATTGCGAATGGTCCGGAGAAAAATCAAAGATACGCGTATTGTCGAACGGTGTCGGGGTCCTTTGGGTATTGCCACCCTCGACGGACGTTTGCATGAGATTCCAACCGGTGACGTCGCGCACAACAAAGTAGATGCGACTGCCATCGGTGACAAGTTTTCCCCAGGGATCTACCTGTCCGGAGTGGGTGAGTTGCCGCACCGCAAGAACTCTCGGTTCAGGTCGCGGCCACATTCCGTATGTGAGCAGCGCGACGACTCCGGCAAGGATGAGACCGAATTCCCACCACCGTGGGCCCGGTCTCCAGTGGAAATGAGCTGACCCGCGAGGTGGGACTTTTTGGGTGGGCGCCTCTTCACTCAGAGGAACTTCCAGCCCATCGATATCCCGCACATCACTTTTGATCCGGATCGCAGTTGTGACCGTCGGAGTATCGACTCGCGCGATTTCTGTGGGCGCAATGAAACGGTATCCACGGCGAGGGACAGTTTCGATGAAGATCGGATTATCTGCGTTGTCGTTTAGCGCGGCGCGCAGTTTCATGAGCGCGGTGTTCAAGCTGCCATCAAACTCGACAAACGTACCATCCGGCCACAGGCTCTTCCGCAAATCGTCCCGTGAGAGCACGTCTCCTCGTGCTTCAAGGAGCAGAGCCAGGATGCGGAAAGGCTGTTCCTGCAGCTTCACAGGCACACCCTGACGACTCAGAATCCCCTGATCCAAATCGGCCTCAAAGAGCCCGAATTTGTATTGCCTGCGAGACTGCCACGACTTTGTTTCCATCCCGGCGCTCAGTATCCTCCAGGGTTCGGACATACTACCTGAAAATCTTGGTTGATGAAAGACCATAACTAATAGCGCTAAAAGAGGTTAGTAGTTGATAAAAGGACGACATCTAGTTCGTTTGACGATACTAGATAGTTCGCGCATTCTCCCGGGAAGCGTGCTCCAGTTCTGACGGGTCCCCAAATACTCGCTCAGAACACAACCCTTTCTGAGGTGGCTAACGCCTCTCAAACCGGGTTACCCGCACTCTGAACCAATGGGACTGTCCGCGTCCGGTGCCCTCCGTTGAAATACGGGGCACGGGCGCGGCACTTCCCTAACAGGCAAAATTCGGGTTTCTGGCCAGTAGTTCAGGGAGTCTTTGCGTCCGTCAGCCGGTAATAGCCCAGGGCCAACTGAACTAATGCCCAGCGGAAAGGTTCATTCGGAGTGTAAAGCGGAAGCCGGTTGAGGTAAGGCCACCAACTCCACTGCGCGCCGCGGCCTTCGACCAAGTCAGCGATGATCTGGCCAAAGATGGAAGTGAGATTAACGCCGTGGCCTGAGAATCCGATGCCGTAGAAGATGTTGCCGTGCTTTCCCATCTGCCCGACCGCGGAAGTCTGATCGAGGGACATGTCGACTGCACCGCTCCAGGTGTTCTCGAAGGGTTCCGCTGCTAAGGAAGGGAAAATCCGCGCTAGTTCCGCACGAAGTCCCGCAACGCGTTCTTCGGTTCTGGTGGGATCCTGGAGGCCGTTATTGAATTCATAGTCGACGGGACCTCCGCCGATGTGTAGGCGGGTATCTTTTGTCAAGCCGAGATAGTAGACCTCGGTCCGCGAGTCATTGAACGGAATCCGTAGGCTCCAACCCAACTTGGCAAGGCGTTCTTCCCCCAATGGGGCAGTCATGGCGACGTAGTCGAAGAACGGGGTGACCGCTCGCCGAAGATAACCGAGCTTGGAAGTGAAGGCATTGGTCGCGAGAACGAGAGCATCGGCGCGAACAGTCCTTCCCGCTTGCGTAGACAGAGACAGTCGCTCCGCCTCCTGAACGTGAACTACGGGAGTGGATTCAAAGATCTCAACGCCCAAGGATTCCGCGGCTGATTTGAAGAGCTGGACCAGTTTTCCGGGATGGACTTGCCCGCTATTTGGGTCGAAAAAGGCTCCTTCGTAAACAGTGGTCCCGATCGCCCCGCTCAACCTTGCGCGGTCCCAATATTCGCAGGGAAAGCCCGAAGCGCGCGCCGTTTCTACGTAATCGCGGCTAGCTTCAGCGATGTCTTTTGTATTGCAGACTTGCAGGGCACCGCTCTGTTCAATTTCCGCGTCGACGCCGAGGGAGTCCGAGAGTTTCCTTAGCCGGTGGATATTTTTGACAGTGAGATCGTAGATGCGTTTGTCCAGCGTGGGATCTGTGCTCCATTGCATGTAGCGGTCTTCGGTTGCGGTCAACAACATCGCGCCATTTCTACCCGAAGCGCCGTTGCCACAGCGCTGCGCTTCGAGCAAGGCAATGCGTTTCTTAGGCTCGCTTTTCTTAAGGTAATACGCTGCTGCGAGTCCGGTGAAACCGCCTCCAATCACTGCGACATCGGCGTCAAGGTCATTTGCAAGGGGCGGGTTCGGCCGAGGAAGCGCCTTGGCCCAATAGCTGTGGTTCGGCTCAAAGATCATTTTTTCAGGCAACACGAATGGAGTGATTCCGTTCAGCGCAGCCGCGCCGGCGGTACCGGTGACGCCTGCCATCGCTGCGGTCTTCAAGAATTTTCTTCGCGTCGTTCCGGACACATTTCTGTTTCTGTCATTGGTCATGGAAGGGACCCGCACCACCAAGAAATCTCTTCACGTCGTGGCTGGAAATTTTGCGCGGCTTAGTACTAGGACCGCACATTCCTTTTCATCGCCAGAATACATCTATGTTCTTATTCTTTCAGCCGCTTACATGCAAGATCTGGATTAGTTGCTAAATTGGCGCTCTTCGTGCCCCATCGATCGATACCCAGCGAAATCGAGATGGAGGTGTTCCATATGCGATTCCGCACAATGGTTGCGCTCAACAGTATGGTTTTGCTGCTCTTAGCTCAAGCTGCATGGTCCCGGCCATTGCCGAATTCGATCGCCTCGCTAGTCGCGGGAAAGCCAGAGTCCCATTCCATATCCGGAAAGATCGCTTCGGTCGGTGAGACTCAGCTTACCCTGGACATATTGAAGGACCAAAAATCCGGCATCGTAGCATTTGTGATCGACCAAGAAACTAGCCTGGAGGGCAAATTGACTGTAGGCGCGCCAGCCGCAGTAGATTACCGTGTTGAGGGCGAAAAGATGATTGCCACTCGGGTAGTCATCACAAAGGCGTGTGGCGTCGCTGCTCGGTAAGGCCAATACCTGATACGGTTCAGTTCCGGCCGCGGTAGAAACTAGGGGGTGCGGGTCCATTCCGCCCAGTCCCGGCGACGCATACGCTGTTCACGGTGAAACGCATCTATTGGAGATGCGAGATGCTCCGTTTTTTGAACGATTGAAGTCGGCCAAAAAAGTCGGGACGCACTGCTGTTGAGTAAGATTTCCGCGCACCGGGGTCGAGGCCGAACAGAGTTACCTCTTAACCAGCCGGGGAGGCAGCCGAATGCGCACCACACTAAAACTGGTAGTGCCGTTGGCACTGAGTGTGGCGCTCGTGTCATTGCTCTATGCGGGCTACCAATACCGCACACAGCTGCGCAACTTGCGCAATGACCTCTCTCGCCGCGCTGCGACCTTGGCGGAAACTCTGCAGGAAAATATAGAAGCTGTTCCCGGACGCGCGACAGACAAGAACCTTCAGCGCATGGTTGCCCGAATTGGGCAACGTGAACACCTGCAGGGAGTGGTGATTTACGATCGTTCCGGGAAGGTACTGGCGGACACTCCTGACCATCCAAAATTCTTCGATCAACGCCCGGACGCGGCTACGCGCTCGGAAAAACTGGACGCGGCCGCAACGGACTACCTAGAAGTTGCGGGCCTGCCGCTCTACATTTACGCCCTACCGCTGCATCGAGACACAGAGCAAACCGGCACCGTGCTGGTTATTTTCGACACAAGTTACATTGGCCAACGGCTCTCCTATTCGCTTCGCGATTCACTACTAACTGCCCTGCTGCAAACCGTGCTGATTAGCGGGTTGGCGTTCATTCTGGTGCGATGGAACATAACTGCGCCGCTAGCGCATACCGCAAAATGGCTGCGCACGGTCCGCGCTGGGGCTTCCGATACAACCTCAGCGCCTCCACAAGGCGAAATCTTCGACCAGATTCATACCGAGGTGAAGCACCTAGCGAATGCACTGCATAACGCGCGTGCGGCGGCACAGGAGGAAGCGCAACTGCGCGAAACGCAATCATCGGTGTGGACCGCGGAACGATTGCGCGTCAGCTTGCGAAACAAGTTGGGCGCCAAGCCGTTGTTTGTGGTTTCTAACCGAGAGCCTTTCATGCACGTCTTCCGGGAAAAAGAGAAGGCCGTACAGATGATCGTGCCCGCCAGCGGTCTGGTTACCGCGCTCGAGCCAGTCCTGCAGGCCTGCAATGGTACGTGGATCGCCAATGGATCGGGCAACGCCGACCGTGAAGTTGTAGACGAGCACGATCACTTGCAGGTTCCACCGGATCGCCCCACCTACACGCTGCGACGCGTTTGGCTTACGGAAGACGAGGAAAACGGTTACTACGAAGGATTTTCGAATGAAGGATTGTGGCCGCTCTGTCACATTGCCCACACGCGTCCGAACTTCCGACTGGATGACTGGATTCATTACCAGCGCGTGAACCGTCGGTTTGCCGACGCGGTGCTGGAAGAGATGAAGGGAACGCAATCGCCGATCCTGCTTGCGCAGGACTACCACTTTGCGCTGCTCCCGAAGATGGTGAAAGAAGCGCGGCCGGACGCTGCCGTCGCGATTTTCTGGCACATTCCGTGGCCGAACGCCGAGGTGTTTGGTATTTGCCCCTGGCAGAGGGAACTCGTAGAAGGATTGTTGGGCGCCGACCTAATCGGGTTTCACATCCAGACGCACTGCAATAATTTTCTGGAAACGGTGGATCACGCACTGGAAGCGATCACCGAGTGGGACCGCTTCGCTGTAAATCGGCAAGGTCATGTTACGCGAGTGCGGCCGTATCCCATTAGCGTTGCGTTTCCACAAGCCAATAGCGACATCTCGCCAACTCGCAGCGCTGGTGAGGAGCGTGGTGCGCTTTGTGCTGAACTTGGGATCGAAGCTTCACTGCTGGCTGTCGGTGTGGACCGCTTGGACTACACCAAGGGAATTATCGAACGCTTTCGCGGCGTTGAGCGTTTCCTGGAAGTGAATCCCGTCTATCAGCGCCGTTTTTCCCTGGTGCAAATCGGTGCGCCAAGCCGTACAGATATTCCCCGGTATAAACAATTTCTGGACGAAGTGATTGCGGAAGCCGAGAGAATCAACAACCGTTTTCAGGTGGGGCGGTGGAAGCCGATCGTGCCACTAATACGGCACCACTCACATCAGGAGATTACCCGTTTTTACCGAGCCGCCTCTGTTTGTCTGGTGACGTCACTGCATGACGGCATGAATCTGGTTGCCAAGGAGTTCATTGCGTCCCGTGAAGATGAACAAGGAGCGCTCATACTAAGCTCGTTCACGGGAGCGGCGCACGAGCTCACCGATGCTTTGCTCGTGAATCCATACGATATACAACAGCTTGCCGACGCCATCCACCAGGCTCTCGACATGAACTCCGAGCAGCAAGCCGCTCGTATGGGTCGCCTGCGCAAAACAATTCGCGAGCACAACATCTACCGCTGGGCTGCGAATCTTCTCTCAGATCTTACCGAGATTCGCATCGAAGCGCCCGACCGTAATAATGAGGTGCAGTCCCTGACCTGAAATTCGCGGGCGGTCCTTCGCTTTGAGGAGTAACATAGCCTTGGTCGTTTCGGGCCGGAAGATTGTTGGCCATTCTGTATACTTTAGAGCAAAATAACGTCCCTGGAATAGGTTCCTCGTGGAGTGATTGATGACCGAAGGCAGCCGGCGAGAACTGGGATTGCTTCGAAGAGTCTCTCGATGGATCAAGGATCAGCTGGTAGGAGAAGTCCCCAGGGAATTGGCAGTCTGCGAATTCGAGTGCCAAAAGGAACAGTGTTTGGACGGGGAATGGGCCAGTTGCCAGCGTCGCATCGCAAGGGTCCCAGGCGACTTGACGCGAGGATCGTCAAGGCAAAATGGATAATTCTGGCGGCTGATCGAGATTGCGAGATTTGGTATTAGCGAAGCTCGCCGGGCTCGATCCCGTTCTTTCTCGCCTCGTTTTCAACGTCGTCAATCTTGGCTTGCAATTCCTTTTTGTTGCTTTCCAGCTGCTTCACTTGTTCTTCCACGGGCACCATATTGTAGCCTTGATGCATCTTGATTCCACCGGAAGCCGATGTATTTTCCGCCTTGAAATCCTTGAGCTGGGAAATCCGCTTGTCGGCCGCGTCGATTTGAGCCTGTAATTGCATAAGCTGGTTGCGGTAGTAATCCAGTTTCTGCTGATGCAAACTTCGACTTCTAGCGGTCGTGGAGGCGCCGCTGATGGAGGAAGTTTCCGTGCTCAGGTTGCCGTCGCCCACCACCGATATCCCGCCCTTGACCGAGCCCAACTCGTCATTCGTCCAAACTTTCTTGGGCTTCTTTTTTTCAGGAGATTGCGCCGGGCGGGGAGCCGAAGTTGTTGGATCCTGCGAGGGAGTGGGTGCCGTTTTGGGCATTGCGGCGCTAGATGCACTCGGGTCCTGTGAAAGCACCGTAGATGACATTAGTGCAAGGCCGATGACCAGGATGTTCAGTTTGAAAAAAAGGCGATTCCGGGACACGAAGCCTCCGATCCGGCTGAGGTAGGCGCAGCACTCTCGACCATAGTCTACCGAAGGAACGCTTGGCGCAGTGGCTAGTGGTCGGCGAGTTTGCTTAACTCGTCACGGACCACTTCGAGAGACTCTCTCGGGGGGCCCACCCGTTTGTAATCGGAGTAAACCGTGCGCTCGTGGATGGAAAAGGAGAGAAGGAATTTGCGGCCATCAAAATCGTACTGCTCGTAAGTGGGAAACCAATGGCCGGGCAGCAATTCATAGCGTTCCTGCATGAAATGACTGCCCTTATATACTTTGGCCAGGAAGAGAGATATGGAGATATCTTCGGTAACGGAGCCTTCGATCTTGGCAAGTTCGCCCGAGAGTTCGTCGACCCAGACGGTGCCACGGACTCTGGTGAAAACCACGGCATTGCGGGTAGTAGGCTTGTACTTCGGATTGGGGACCATGGAGTACCGGACGAGAGTGCGGTCTCCCCGCCTTTCCTCGCCGATGCGCGTAAATTGAAATGCGTCGTGGGTGGCCACGATCAGATCATTTCTCTCCTTTCGTTTGCGTTGCGCTTTGGCATAAGCTTCCTGCTGTCCAGGCCCCGGTTGAGCTGCCCAAACCAGGTATTTTTCCAGTTTTCCCAGGTCCTCGCGATAGATCTCTGAATTGACGGGCTTACCGTCCACTGAAATCGGCAATTTGTTGATCGCCGGCCCGGCCGGAAATAACCGCCAAACCTTTATTTCGAAAGGAGTTGGATCACTGCCTGTTCTGCGAATTTCCACCCTTTGCATGCGCTCAAATTCATCGAGCGCCGCTTCCATGTTCTTCTGGTTCGTGATCACTCGCTCGAAGACGTCGCCATTAGCGGCCGGTCGAACCCCAGAAGCCGGGGAAGGGACAGGACTCTGGGGAAAACCGTAGCCGGTGCCGAGTAATATCAGCCAGACCAGCCCCCCCCTGCGGCATTGCCGAGGCGACTCAGGCATTCGGTATCCTCTTCCTTGGTAACTCATAGAAAACAGGGCACAAATCTTTAATCGAGTAACGACCATGACATACTTCCGCCCGATGCCGAGCCCTATAATAGCCCATGGGGGTCGCGCGTAAGCCAGTACAATGTAAAGCAGCATAATTACATGCCACAGGACTGAAAGCCAAGAAGGCCCTCGTACGTCTAAGTAATGAGGAACGAACCAAGGGGTGTCTGCGTATTCTTGTTAGGAGAATTGATTGGGAGCAGCTCGCATAGATGGGTTGAGCGCCGTCCCGCCACTGGTGGGTAAGGCGATTGTATCTCCGGCCGGGCTGAAGGGCTTCCGCGCGGCCTGGGTCACGCTCAACGAGACTCTGAAGCTCGCCATGGACGCCTTGCGGAGCCACAAGCTCCGTAGCTTCCTAACGCTGCTAGGCGTGATTCTTGCCGTCACGACTCTCGTGACGGTTATGAGCGTTATTGCCGGTTTAAACATGTACGTTGCGGAGCGGGTAGCAAACCTCGGTTCAAACGTCTTCCTCGTACATCGCTTCGGCATCATTACCAGTGAAGACGCCTGGATCAAAGCGCAAAAGCGCCCGTTGATCAATTATGAGGATTACGAGCGCCTTCGCGACAATATGAAACTCGCCTCGGCTGTCGCCGCCGAAGAAGTTCATAACGTCGAAGTGAAGAGCGGAAATCTGACCATGGAGAACGTCTCCATGGTAGGTGCCACGCCGAATTTTGCGGATGTGCGCAATCTGGAAGTGGCGCAGGGACGATTTATCACGCAGGCGGATGAGGAACACCATTCCGAGGCTGTCTTCATCGGACCGGACCTGGCAACGAAGTTTTTTCCGAATGTCGACCCAATCGGCAAGACCGTACGGGTTCAGACACACACCTATGAAGTGATCGGTGTCGCGGTGCCGCTCGGTAGCGCGTTTGGTGAGTCTCAGGACAATTACATGGTCATGCCGCTCAGCGCGTGGCGCAAAGGGTGGCACACCAATCAGGATTGGTTAACCATTTTTGTGCAGGCTCCCAACGCCGAAATGATGGAAGCAAGTAAGGATGAAGCGCGCATGCTTTTCCGGGCTTGGCGCCATCTTCCTTTCGATGCTCCCGATAATTTTGCCATTCTAGGTTCCGACTCGATCATGGCCTTGTGGCACGACTTGACCGGCAATCTGGCCTTCGTGGCCATGGCACTGGTCAGCGTGTTTCTGGTGGTGGGCGGCATCGTGATCATGAACATCATGCTTGCCAGCGTGACGGAACGAACCAGGGAAATCGGGTTGCGCCGTTCACTGGGTGCCCGCAAGAGTCACATACTCCTGCAATTTCTTACCGAGTCCGCTGTGTTGGCGGCCACAGGCGGATTTATAGGAATTCTTCTTGCTTACTCCATCGTATTCCTTGTCAAAAAGTTATTCTCTTTCCCAATGGACACACCTTTCGTTGCTGTATTGCTTTCTTTAGGGCTCGCGACGGGGGTCGGTCTCTTTTTTGGTATTTTCCCGGCAATGCGCGCGGCGAAGTTGGACCCCATTGAAGCGTTGAGAGCGGACGGCTGAGGCACCTATATGGCGCAAGCTTACGGCGAAAATTTGAAACAAGCTCTTGATACGCTTCGCACTCACAAATTGCGCAGTGCGCTGACCGTTTTCGGTGTGGTTTTAGGCGTGAGCGTAATCATGCTGGTAGCCGCGCTTATTACCGGCTTCGACCAGAAAATTCAGGAGAACATCAAACAGTTTGGGGCAGACACCGCTTTTGTCACCAAGTGGGATCAAGGACGCCATGGTGGGCCTCCGCCGCTGGAAGAGCAACAGCGCAAGCCACTCACCGTGGAAGATGCAATAGCCATACAAGAGAGCTGTCCTGCGGTCAAAAGCGTGACAACGTTTCTTCAGACGAATTGGCGCCACAACCACGTTGTGCGCACCAAGGCCGGCGACGTTTCAGCTATTGATTTTAGGGGAGTGCAACCCAATTTTGGCGAAGTCTATGCCAATGCGGCGACGATTGAGGGGCGATTCATCAGCGAAGGTGACGACCTCCATAAAGAAAAAGTCGTCATGCTGGGGGAGAACGTAGCCCCAGTTCTGTTTCCCGAGGGTCATCCAATCGGGAAAGACGTGATGATCGACGGCTCCGCGTTCCAGGTAATCGGCGTCGTTGAAAAGCCCAAGGGTGGATTTGGTATGGGGGACGAGGACCGCCGCGTGCTAATCCCCATCAGTACATTCAGAAAGACCTATCCAGACGCGGATGAAGTCAACATGCGGGCGCAAGCGTATCCCAACATGCTGGATACTGCCGTGGATCAGATTCGAGAAGTCCTGGAACGTCGCAGGAACGTCCCCTTTGGCGGGAAAGACAATTTCTCAATCACCACCGCTGAACAGACTGTCGAAGAATTTCACAGCATTGTGGGAAAGGTTGCGCTAGCTACTGTGGTGCTCAGCTCCATCGGACTTTTAGTCGGCGGCATCGGCGTGATGAACATCATGCTGGTCAGCGTCACCGAACGCACACGAGAGATTGGCGTGCGCAAGGCTATTGGCGCCAAAAGTAAAGACATTACCTGGCAATTCCTGCTAGAGGCAATGACACTTACGGGGACCGGCGGACTGATTGCCCTGATACTTGTGAATTTGCTGGTTCTGCTTGTGCGCGTGACCTTGAAGTGGCCGGGCGTGGTGCCATTCTGGGCAGCAGCGACGGGAGTCAGCGTCAGCGTCACTATTGGTCTAGTCTTCGGGGTTTGGCCCGCGATGAAGGCGGCCAAACTGGATCCCGTCGAAGCCCTCCGTTACGAATAGCCACTACTGCTGAATTCTTGTGGCGGTTGTACACGAATTGACAGATCTGCCATGCCTACAGACGTGTGGTGGAAGAGTTTTAGGCAAAATCTAGCGAGAGCAGCAGCAGAAGGAAGCGGCGCCGAAGATCCCCCGGGTACTTGAGCTGAGCAGCAACCTGCGCGGCTATTGGGTGTAGAATTTCACTCCCATGAATCTCTTTCGAATCGGCACCAGCGCTTTCACCGCGGAAGGTTGGGAAGGCAGCTTCTACCCCAAGGGCATGAAGCCTGCGGAGTTTCTTTCCTACTACGCGACAAAATTCGACACCGTTGAATTGGACAATACGTTCTACCGCACGCCGGCACTCTCTGTCGTGCCAGGATGGAATGCCAAGACACCGCCCGGCTTTCTGTTTACAGCGAAAGTCCCGCAAGTCATCACGCATGAATAAATGCTCGTCGATTGTGATGACGACTTGAACCATTTCCTGAGAACAATGGAAGTGCTCGGCGAGAAGCGGGGGCCCTTGCTCTTCCAGTTCGGCTATTTCAACCAAAAGACATTCAAGACACAAGCCGATTTTCTTGCGATCTTGAGACCGTTTCTGAAGAAGCTCCCCAGCGACTATCAATTCGCCCTGGAGATACGAAATAAATATTGGTTGGATGCGCGCTTTGCCGAACTTCTGCGCGAACACAAAGTTGCGCTCGCGTTGCTCGACCAGAGCTGGGTGCCGCGACCCTGGGAGATGAAAAACAAGTTCGAACTGACCACAGCAGACTTCACATATGTGCGATGGCTGGGCGATCGCAAAGGGATCGAAGAGCAATGGAAGTCTTGGGATAAAATCATCGTTGACCGCAGTACGGACATGACCAACTGGGTTCAACTGTTCCGCCAATTCGTCAGCAAGAAGCTGAAGACGTTTGCTTACGCCAACAATCACTATGCGGGCCACGGGCCCGGAACGGTCAAGCTCTTTTGGGACATGTGGAATAGAAAGTAGCTAGAGCCATACATCAAATTCTTTTCTTTCGAGACACACTCCTTCCCCCAATTTGACGGTTGTTCCCACTTGTTGTCTTCCAGGAGCGTCTGTTTCTGCCGTGCACGAAATAACGGAGGCGAACAGATGAGACAGTTTTGAAATTGGGCCGGACTCGGGTTTTAGTTGTTCCTATTGATTCCAGTACTTCTTACAGGTGCTGATAATAAGAATCGCACCGTGAGAGTCACCTTAGTGGACGGAAACTGGGCCATTGAGCGTGGAAAGGTGAATGACCGTTGGGCCAGAGCCGAATTCAATACTCTTGCGGTCATCTTCCCAATTCTTGCGTCCTTCGGAACAAACGGAAGCGTGACACTGGAATGGGCTGTGACCTTCCGACTCCACCAGTACGCCAGATTGATAACCCGCAGGAATCTCCAGTGTCAGCGGGCCATTGTTGGCGTGAGCTTCAATGCCGGAGCCGCTCCAACTCTTGCCGCTCAGCGAAACGGTTAGCGGACCATTTTGCGCATCCACACGCAATTTTCCACTGTTACCTTCCAGCGTGACGGGACCGTTTTGCGTGGAAAGAATCACATCGCCGGCGCAGCCAATGAGGGTGATCGGGCCGTTTTGCGCTTGCACTTTCAAATTGCCATCGACGTGATACAAACCCATTGGACCATTGTTCACGCGCAGGTCCAGCGACGCAGAATTCGGAGACTTAACAAGAATGTGCGCGCTCCAGCGATCGCGTGAAGAAGGGCCGGAAACACCGAGCTCGCCGTTTTGAAATGTGAGATGAATCTGGGAGAGAATCGCGTCCGCGTTGCCGCCGGATTCCACGGCTTTGCACAGAGTCACTGCGTAGTTGTTATTGTCCCAGCCCTGCACCTGTAGACCGCCATTGGACTCCGCCTGTATGCGTAGCGTAGGTGCTTCGGCCCGCGAGATAGTGCGCTCTTCGGATTGGATGATGGCGCGCCGATCGCCGAAACTCATGTTCAGATCGGAGCAACTGTTGATCGGCTCTTGGCGATGACCGGAAGCCGCGGGGGCATGTCGATGGGAAAGTGCGCGTGGCGCTGCGGTCAATGCGACTGCGGACCAAATGACGATCCCGATTGCCGGAACTAGCTTGCCAGAGTCCATATCACTCACCTCTGGCCGTATAGACGAGAGGTGAAGCGATTTGGTCATGCGGCGAGCGAAAGAAAACCAGATCAAAAGGTTTGGCACCCTTTAGCCTAGTCCAAGAGCCTGATAAGCGATTGGAAAGGCGCAGGTTATGCAGAGCGCAGGAAGCGCGAGGTACGGTTGCGGAACGTCGGTTCGGGTGGGGCAGGCTGTTGGACCCCTGGTTTTCGGCGGGCGAGAGGAAACAGCTGGTCAGCAAGCGCTTCAGCGGACTGAATTCGATGCTGAGGATCCTTGGCAAGGCAAGCCGCAACAATCTCATTCACGGCAGTGGGGATGGATGGATTGACATGCGAAGGCGGCAACGGCGTGGAGGAAAGCACGTGGTTGCAGACACTTTGCAGAGAATCGCCCGTAAACGGGGATGTCCCGGTGAGCATTTCGTAGAAAACCGCGCCGAGAGAAAACAGGTCGGAGCGCGCGTCCTGAGGCCGGCCAATGATCTGTTCGGGGCACCAATACGCGGGCGTGCCGAGAAGAGAAGTGTCGCCATTGTCGTGGCTGGCTAGGCGCGCCATGCCGAAGTCGGTAAGTTTGGGGCGTGAATCCGGTGTGATCAGAATGTTAGCAGGCTTGACGTCGCCATGAATGATGCCCACGCGATGCGCAACGGAGAGCGCGACAGCGACTTGCGCGATTACAGCACACGCTGTCGCAAACGGAATGCTGCCTTTCGTGAGCATTTTTTCAAGCGACTGACCTTCAACCAGTTCCATCACCAGATACGGGGTGAGTGTGGATTCCTCGATGCCCATGTCATGCAGCGCGATGACGAAGGGATGCGACAGTTTGCCGACGACGCGAGCCTCGCGAAGAAAACGTGAGCGGGCTTCTCCTCGGGCAAGTTGGGGCGAGAACAGCTTGATAGCAACGGCGCGGTCGATCAGGGGATCGTATCCGCGCACGACACGGCTGCTAGCACCGGTGCCAATCGTTTCGAGGATCTGATAACGGCCGACGTTCACGAAGTCTCCGGGAGACACGAAGGATAAACGCTGCAACAAAGGGAGAATACCAGGAGGGGGTAAGGTCAGGATATGAAGCGGGAGTCACGTTGTGAAGGGTACCAAGGTACTGGGCAAAACGGGGGAACCGGGAGCGCGTCCTTGGCTGTAAGTGCATTATTTTTAGCGCTTTATCTGGCTAGGTCGAGAGGCCGGGTGACCTGAGGGCTGATTGAGGATTTGAGAACCGGGACGGAGTGCAGGCGATCCGGCAGGTTGCGGACGTAGCTGGTCATGGTCGGGTGCCAAATGCGGTTGAAACCAAACGCAAGCATTTCATTGAGGGCTTGATCGGCAGACCAGTGGTCATAGGCGATGCGATACGACGCGATAAAAACGCCCGTGCGATCCTCGCCGAATCGGCAATGTACAAAGACTTTCTGGTTGGAATTGTCGTGGAAGACCGAAAAGAACTTCGCCATTTGCGCATCGCTGGGAGTTGACCAGCCGCTGACAGGAAGGTGCACAAAGCGGATGCTTAGCGCCTCCGCTTGCTTGCGTTCCCATTCGATCTTGCCGGAATCTTCTCCGCGAAGATCGATGATGGTGGTCACCCCGAGTTTTTTCAGTTGCTGAAGCCCCTCTGCGTACGGTTGCGCACCACGGTACAACGAGTCGTTTATCTTGCCAAACCTGGGTAAACCGGCGAGTTTCAGCCTCGCTGCATAATTGGATGACGCGAAAGAACTGGCGGACGATTTTGCATCTTGCGCCGCAAGCACCCCCGGGGATGCGAGAAGAGTGATTATGGCCAGTCCATGGAACACAGGGCGCATACACATTGGATGGTAGGATCCTGCCCGGGAGATGCATAGGCGAAAACTTACTTCAACCGCGAATCTCGAATCGTCGATTCACAGACTACGCATCTTGGACTCCGGAGCTCTGCAGGACGGGAAGGATGAGATGACCCAGGAATGCTTCACGGTTGAGGATGGGCTGCCTGATTGCGCAAATCCACGAATGCTGGAGCATCAGCAAGATGCCCCGGGAACTTCAGCTCATATTTCTTTCAACTTCGGATACCAAAAGGCCTTGAAATGAAGATGATACGTTTCATCCAGGCCTGTTCGGCGGACCAATGATAAAAGACGATACCCTAGGCGGCGAAGGATACTGCCGAGCGATCGTCACCTAGCCAACCGTTAACGAAAATTGTTTCTTGCGGCGGCGGCTGCGCGAGCGGAAGGAACATTAGGAGATCTACGACCTTCGGAGAAGACCAGCCGCTGGCGCGAATATTCACGACGCGAACACCGGGGCTTTCGGTTTTCTTGCATTTGGACTCTAGCAATCCCTGTTTTTCACCTCGCAAATCGATAATCATGGTGATGTCAAGCGTTTTCAGATTTCGCAAACCCTCGTCGCTCGGTTGCCAGCCGCGGTAAAGAAGATCATTCAACTTTCCGACATCTCAACCTAAGCGGAAGGAGCAGCAAGAGAATAAGAAACGCGGCAGATCATGACAATAGCTTGTCACTGAAGAGCTTACGGCGTGATCAGGTACAAAATGTATGCGTAGGGCGTAGAATGGGAAGCGCGGACCCGAAACGGCACCACAAGATATGGGCGTGTTTAGAAAAAGTTATCTAGATTTTGTGATTTTCTCTTGACAGGACTCGCGCATGGTTTGATACTGCACATCCAGATTCGGGGGACGTGGAAGCGCCAGACGGACCAGAGTTGGGGATTTGCCTTGGTCCGGCATTGAACCCACGCACCAGCCCGGGATCACCGTAAAAAACGAGCGCGAAGTAGATTCTCCGCGCAGTGCGTTTGGCGGGGAATAAAGCTGTTCAGCTGTGTGTTGAGAAACACTGGCATGGAGCAGCGCATTCGCTTTTTGCGGTTATTTTTACCGGCTGGAGCTTCCACATCTCCAGAATTTCAACAGAAGTAGACGCGACATGCGAGTGGCGCGTGCCCCCTCGGCGGCGGGGGAGTAAACTATAAAGGTTCCTCGCCTGAGGCAAGGGAACCGGCAACGGGGAGGAATTGGATGGCAACGGTGAAGTCAGCATTGAATGGCAAAGCGGTGGAAGTTACGAACGCGGCGAAGGGCACGAGCGGGACCAGAGGACTGTTATTTGAACGGTACTTCACTGACGGGAAGATTTGCCCGTTTGACGCGGTCGAATGGGAGAAGCGCACAGCTCAGATTGGAAACGAAAAGGGCGTAACCATCTTCAAGCAGGAAAACGTGGAAGTGCCGAAGGGTTGGTCACAGACGGCGACCAACATCGTCGCCAGCAAGTATTTTCATGGGAAGCCGGGCTCGGCGGAACGCGAAGAATCGGCGCGGCAATTGATTGGCCGGGTTGTGAATGCGATCGTGCGCTGGGGAGAAGAGGGTGGCTATTTCGCCAGCGCTGAATCACGCGACGCATTTCGCGACGAACTGACGCACCTGTTGGTCGAGCAGAAGATGAGTTTCAATTCGCCGGTATGGTTTAACGTGGGCGTGCAGCCGAAACCACAATGCTCGGCGTGTTTCATCAATTCCGTGCAAGACAATATGGAATCGATCATGGGATTGACGAGAACGGAAGGTATGCTGTTCAAGTGGGGCTCGGGAACGGGAACGAATTTTTCTGCATTGCGCGGCAGCAAAGAAACCCTTTCGGGCGGCGGAATCGCCTCGGGCCCGGTCAGCTTCATGAAGGGCTTTGATGCGTTCGCTGGCGTAATCAAGAGCGGCGGCAAAACCCGGCGCGCGGCCAAGATGGTGATCCTGAATATCGATCACCCGGACATCGTGGAATTCATCGAATGCAAGGTAAAGGAAGAGAGGAAGGCGCATGCGCTGATCGGATTGGGGTACGACTCGTCCATCGATGGAGAGGCGTACAGTTCCATTTTCTTCCAGAACGCGAATCATTCCGTGCGCGTTTCCGACGACTTCATGCGCGCGGTGGAAGAGAATCGCGACTGGTGGACGAAGAACGTTATCGACGGCCAGCCCAACGAAAAGCTGAGCGCCAGAGAACTCCTATACAAAGTGGCGGATTCCACTTGGCATTGCGGTGATCCTGGCATGCAGTACGACACCACGGTGAACCGCTGGCACACCTGCAAGACCACGGCACGAATCAATGCCAGCAATCCTTGCAGCGAATACATGTTCCTCGACGACACTGCATGCAACCTGGCGTCGTTGAACCTGATGAAATATCTCGAACCAAACGGTCAGTTCGATGTGGAGTCGTTCAAACGCGCGGTAGATGTGACCATCACGGCGCAGGAAATTCTGGTGGACAATGCCAGCTATCCGACGCCGAGAATCGCTGAGAACTCGCACAACTTCCGGCCGCTAGGACTGGGCTACGCGAATCTGGGCGCGCTACTGATGTCCATGGCATTGCCATACGATTCAGACGAAGGGCGCGACGTTGCGGGTGCCGTGACGGCGCTGATGTGCGGTGAAGCGTACGCACAGTCCGCACGAGTTGCGGAACGCATGGGCTCGTTCGCGGGATTCGACGTGAACCGCGAGCCGATGCTGGATGTGATTCGCATGCATCGCGACGCCATGCGTGGCATTAAGCCGGACCACGTTCAGGCGGAGCTTTACCTTGGCGCGCAGAGCGCATGGGATTCCGCGCTGGAACTGGGAGAGAAGCATGGATTTAAGAACTCGCAGGTGACGGTGCTGGCGCCTACGGGCACCATCGGGTTCATGATGGACTGCGACACAACCGGCATCGAGCCAGACCTGGCACTGGTGAAACACAAGAAGCTGGTGGGCGGTGGCGTAATCAAGATCGTGAACAATACCGTGCCGCAAGCGTTGATGAAGCTGGGCTATACACCGGAGCAGACCAGCGAAATCGTCAGCTACATCGACAAGAATGGAAAGATCGACGGCGCACCGTTTATGAAGGAAGAGCATGTGCCGGTATTCGACTGCTCGCTGGCTACGACGGGAGGGCGTTCGATCGCCTGGACGGGTCACGTCCGGATGATGGCAGCGGCGCAGCCATTCCTTTCAGGGGCGATCAGCAAGACCATCAACATGCCGGAAGATTCCACCATCGAAGACATCATGAAGGCGTACATTGAATCGTGGAAGATGGGATTGAAGGCCGTGGCGATTTATCGTGACAATTCGAAGCGCTCGCAGCCACTGAACGCAGCCGGCAACAAGAAGGATGAGAAGAAGCCGGAAGCCCTTGTGGAACCGGAACAGCGCGAACTATTTGCGCGGGCACAGCGGGAAAAAATGCCCGTGGAACGCGATTCAGTAACGCACAAGTTCAGCGTCGGAGGCCACGAAGGGTACATCACCGTGGGCATGTACGAAGACGGGCGGCCCGGCGAAATCTTCATCAAGATGTCCAAGGAAGGCTCGACGCTTTCCGGCGTGATGGACGGCTTGGCCCTAACAATTTCGCTTGGATTGCAGTATGGAGTGCCGCTGAAGGTATTCGTTGACAAGCTGGTGAACACGCGCTTTGAGCCGAGCGGCATCACTCCGAATGCGAATATCCGTTTTGCAACCTCAGTCCTGGACTACATCGCGCGGTGGCTCGGCGGGAGGTTCATCTCCAAGGACTATTTGAAGCTGAACGGAGTGACCGCAGTGGAGCCGACCAAGGTGTCCGCTCCGGTGGTGGCGACAGCGATGTTGCCCGCGACGAAGCCGGTCGACCGGGCAAGCAAGTCTCCCCGCGACGCGCACGAAGGTGCGCCAACGTGCTCAGAATGCGGCATGCTGATGGTGCCGAACGGAGCATGCTACAAATGTGAGAACTGCGGCAGTACGAGCGGATGCAGTTGAGGCGATAGGGGAAAGGAGAACAGGCGATGAGCGCACTCCCCATCGGATCCGCACTAGCAGCCAAACAGACGCCGAGCCAACCACGCGCACGAGGGTTTCTGCACATCGTGCGTCACGGAGCAGGGCTGACCACCTTCTACATTGTGACCTATCACCGACTGGACAAGATCGGCGTGCGCCCGAAGGCCATGCTTGCCGAAGGTGCGCAGGCGCTGATTGACCTGCTGGAACGGATCGGAGTGGACTTCCGCCTCCGCGAAGTGCGCGGTGCGCTGGAAGACATTCTGCGGCTAGGGTCCGCGAATATTCCGGATCTCTGGCTGAGCGACGATGAAATGCTGGAGAGAGGCCTCGTCGAAGGCTGAGATTCAAGTCAGACGAAACGGATAAAGGCCGGAAGCAATGTCAGACTGTTACGGAACTCTGTTGACCGACCGAAAATAAATGGGAAAATGCCCGCGTGAATGCGAGGGCATTTTCTTATGGGTTTTGTGCAGGGCGAAGGCCGGATGCGAGGAACGCTCTTTCCGATTACCTTGGAAAAGCTAATTCCGGACGATCACGTGTGTCGCGTCATCGCTGTGCTTGTGGGTCGACTGGATATGGCCGCTTCCTGCCGAGACCGGACGGCCAGGCTCTGATCCGCGCGATCTGCTGAAGCTGTACGGTTATCTGCAGCAGATTCGTTCCTCGCGACGGCTAAAGTCGGAGTGCCGACAGAACATTGAGCTGACGTGGTTGTCGGGACGGCTGGCGCCGGACCACAAGACGATTGCCGAGCTCCGGCGCATGCACCGCGAAGGCGTGACTGCTGCGGGAGTAGTGTGTGGCTCAAAATTTCACCCCGTCAGCAGCGCGCGGAGTGTACGCGAGCGCGAGGCGCTGGAAAGTTATCTTGAGCAGTTGGAGCACACCGATCATCGAGACGAAGTGGTCATCCGATCCTGGTGCAGTGGTCAGTGGAATAGAAAAATTGCCCCAGCATCCGGAGCCAGAAGCCGGACTGATGTACACCTCTCATGGCCCGATTCCCGCCTACTACGTACCAGCCGCCGCTGATGCCAAACACGCGCTGATCGTCATGCAGCAGCTGACCAATCAGGCCACCGACAACTGCAGTCTGCAAACGATGTCGGAAGCAGCACAGGCAGCAGTCGCCGAGCCTGCGCAGCCGATCAACGTGGTGGGCGATACAAGCTACTCCAACGGCACGCAAGCCGAAGCTTGCGAGGCGAAAGGAATCTCGCCTCACGTGCTGGTCCAGCGGGGGATGAACAATAAGGGAGACGGCACGCTGTTCGACCGCAGCGGGTCCACCTATCAGCCCGAAAGCGATACAATTCTGTACCCAGCAGGTCAGACACTCGCTGGCAAACAATGACCGAAAAAAGATCGTGCGGTGTCCTACGTCGGTCAACCTGAAGTGTGCCGAACCTGCGCGCTGAAAACGCGATGCACGACGGGTTCCCCACGCTCCATCACGCGGCACCTGCACGACGAGGCGCTGCAGCGAATGCAGCAACGGACCACGCCGGTGCCTTTATTTCTCTTAATGCGAGTGGACGGACAATCTCCCCCTTTTCAAAATACACGATGGTGGTGGACGGCGACCTCAGCGCGGTCGCAAGGATGGGCGCGCGGCCAAGGGACGAGGCCGGAAGTGAGGACGAGGAGCGAGCGGAGGCGGAACATGGCGCAGCGATTCGCCGCAGGTGGGGCATTGCTCGGAGTTAACAAGCTCTGCTCGCAGCCAGTGGCCTCTGGTTTCGCAATGTGGATTGATACATTGAACGGTGGAGCCCGGCATGAAGGACATAATGCACTCTCCCCGTGGCGGCCAGCTCATCCCTGAGCGGTGAGCTTCCCCTGACTGCCAAGTTTCAGTTCCTGGGCGGAACGAGAACTTGCGCGAAATTGTTACGCGGCTGCAATGCCGAGTCAATGAGAAACAGCGGAGAAGCGATAAGAAAATTTCAACTGCTGTGGAAAAATGGTGGGCAAAGCAGAGCCGTTGAACGGCGAGCTGCGATAACGCAGAACTCACAAGCATGAGCAAACCGCGAGGAGCAATCGTGCAGTTCAGGGTTTCGAGGGTTGCACTTTTGCCGGTTCACCCGGAGCGATGGCGTCGAGCTTTACTTTCAGGCGGGCCACCTCGGCCACTTTGGCGTGAATCTCTTCCTGTTGCGCGTCAAGCTTGGCCTTGCCTTGGGTATCTCTGGAATGGTCAGGGTTGGACTGGAAAGTGTCCTGATCGAGCGTATACAGGCGCAGAAGCAGGTCGACTTGCTTTTGCTGTTCGGCAATTTGCTGTTTCAGAGCCTCCACTTCGGGATTCGTCTTGGCTTTATCGGTTCCGGCGGCAGAGGTCTCCGCGTTCGCTGCAGGCTGGGCGGCGGCCTCGGGTGATGCTGCTGGCTGATCCGTGGGCACAGACCTCGGCGCGGGAGCACCCGGCAGTGAATCGTTGGTAATAACTTTAGCGGGCTTGGTGGCAGATTTTTTCTGTTCCTTCGTCCGGCGAGCGGCATCCGCCACGGACGCGTCCTGTGGATCCTGCGCTGCGAGTGGAATAACTCGCATACCAAGGAGAGAGCAGGCGAGCGACAGAGTTAGCGCGATGACCCTATAGCGCATGGCAACCTCTCAAGCTTCCAATAGGAGGCTTCTGCCTAGATGATACGTCGGCCGACGAAAAATGGGTGCGGAAGAAGCCTGCGTTGAGGCGAATCAGGTAATGTAGAGATGAAATGTTACCGTGCGGGCGCGGTACCCGCTGCCGGGAGATCCTAAAACGAGAAATGGGATTGCAGACCGGCGAACGGTTTGCCAGCCAGTTCGGCGTACGGATAGATGAAATAGTTGAGAGGAGGGCCCTTCTGTAGAGTTCAGAGGCGAATGTCGCGGCCGCTTGTGAAGAACTCGCGATTGTCGTCGCGCGCGCCGAAGAGATAGTCACGCTTGGCCGGATTCTTGGAGGCCTCGGAGGCGTCCACAGGCACCCAGCCTGTGCCCAGGAGATAGAACTCAGCCCAACAATGATAGCCAGGGATGTGGCCCCCGGTTTTGGACTCCGGCAGAGGGAAACCGATTTCAAAACGCGCAGGAATGTTTGAAGCGCGCATCATGCCAATAAACAGGGAATGGAAATCCGTACAATTCCCACGTTTCGAAGTGCAGGCCCACACGGTGTCGCCTCGGCCCCAACCTTCGCCGGATTTATCATAGTGCAGGGTAGAGACGACGTAGCTGGAGATGCTCTGTGCTTTCGCGAGATCGCCAGCTTTATCGGCGGTGTGCTCCTTGGCGAGTTCAGCGACGACCCCGTTCAGGGGAACGAGATTGTCGGGCTGCAAATAACGTTGCATAGCGGGATCGCTTGCCGGGTTTGGTGAAGCGGTCTTGGCGGGCGAAGAAGAGAGGGAAACTATGTGCTCGAGCCGAGTCGCAACAAAAGTGACGGTAACATCAAAGCCGGGGTCGAGCTGCTCGGGGGTTGGTTGGAATAACGCATAAGGGTTGTCATACCCGGGGTCGTGGCCTTCCGGGTGTGCGACGCTACTATCGATGCGGAGATCCTTGATCTGCTGATAGGCATGCTGTTGAGGAAGTGGCAACCAAACGAGCAACTTGCCGTGAGCGTCCTTGGTAGAAGGGACGTGGACCTGGTAGGTGAACGAGAAAGTGCCAGCGGGTGATGTCGAGGATAACTCGGGATTGGCGGATCGAGAAGGAAAGGTGAAAAGAAACACCCCGGCCGAAACGATCAGCACGGACAGCAATGATGTTGGTTTGCGCTTGGGCATTTGGATGTCCTTAACGGAAAAAGTGATACGTGGCCGGCAAAAGGTACAGGTGACGAGAATGGGAATCAATAGTGGAAAAATGCAAGAGGGATCGCCTAGAAATGTAGGCAGGGGCTGGGTTCGACGCGCGGGCTTGGTTCTAGTCTTCGCCGTGGGCGCAGTTGTGGCCGAGGCGGGGACGGCCAGTGCGGCGCAAGCCGGCGGAAGCGGGACGTCAAGCACAAGCACGAAGTCAAATCCGGAGGCAACGGAAACGACGAACCCTGCAAGGAAGACTTTCGAACTTTCACGCGATCGCTACGAGAAGGCCATATCGTTGGCGCGGAAGGAATACACGCTGTACTTCGTTGCGGTGGCCTGGGGCATCCTGGCCTTAGTTGCGCTCTTGCGTATGGGTGTGGTCGCAAGGCTTAGGGACTTGGCGGAGCACGCCAGCCAGAAGCGCGGTGTGCAGGCGTTGACGTTTGTGCCCGCACTGATGCTGATCCTGGCTGCATGGCACTTGCCAATCTCGATCTACGCACACTGGTTGTCTTTGCGGTACGAGCAATCCATCCAACGATGGAGCTCGTGGTTCTGGGACTGGACGAAAGGGGAGTTGCTCTCCCTGGGATTGGGCTACGTCATCGCGCTTATCCTAATGAGCGTAATCCGCTGGAAGCCGCGGACGTGGTGGTTGTATTTCTGGTACGCGATGGTGCCGCTGGCGCTGCTCCTGTTTTTCATCAGTCCGTGGTTCCTGGATCCCATGTTTAACAAGTTCGTGCCGCTGCAGGAAAGACATCCCCAATTGGTGGAATCGATCGGTAAATTGACGCAGCGGGCCGGGGTTCCAATTCCGCCGGAGCATATGTTCTTGATGGAAGCCAGCGCGAAGACAAACGAGATCAATGCCTACGTGACGGGGATTGGGGCATCCAAACGCGTGGTGGTGTGGGATACAACGATTCAGAAAATGGAGCCCGATGAAGTGCTCGCTGTAGTGGGCCACGAGTTGGGGCACTACGTTCTTGGACATGTGTGGAAAGGGTTCACATTTTTCCTGGTCGGGCTGCTGGCCGGGCTGTACGTGACATATCGCACGCTGCAGTGGGTCCTGACGCGATGGGGCAAAATGTGGGGCGTGCGCGGACAGGAAGATTGGGCAGTATTGGCTGTGCTGCTGCTGATCTTTCACGTAGTCGAGTTTGTCGGGACGCCAGTGGGGAACGGCTTCAGCCGGATGGAGGAGCATGCTGCGGATGTCTACGGACTGGAGGTTACGCACGAAGTCCTACCCAATTCGCAGGAAGTGGCCGCGCAGTCATTCCAGAAGATGGGAGACATCGACCTAGCGGATCCGAACCCATCGAAGTTCATTACGTTCTGGTTGTACAGCCATCCGCCGTTGGGGGAGCGCTTGAAGTTCGCGCATGATTACGATCCGTGGTCGAAAGGGGAAGCGCCGAAATACGTGAAGTGAAGCGGTGCGGAAGGATACGACCTGGGGAGTCAGGAACCGCGTTGGTGTGCGGCGTGGCGTCGCAGAAAGCTGGCAACTTTGTGGCGATTACCGCACGTGGCCATGGAACACCAGCGGCGACGATGGGTGCGAGACTCATCGTAGAAAAACAGGCGGCAATCTGGATTGGCGCAGCGGCGGACGGGCGTTTCCGAGCCCTCCACCAGGAGCTCTGCTGCGGACCGGGCGATTGCTGCAAGCAGCCACTCCAGGCCTTCTTCCCGCGCGATGAATTGCAATCGCCATCCGTCGGCATTGGGAACCAACTCATCGTGGCCTTCCGTTACGCGAAGGATCTCGTTGATCGGCTCGACCCAGTGGCGGGGGAAAGGCTTTTTATCCACGAGCGAGGCGAACACCGCTCGGAGGGACTCGCGAAGCCGCAGAATCTTCAGCAGGATGGCGTCGACATCGTGTGCCTCGGAAATCACCAGGGGGCGAAGCCTGGCCGCACGCTCCGAGGTCACAAGTTCTGCGTCCAACAGGAATGTGACGAACTCATCCCAGGAGAGATGTCGCGCAGCGGGGGAGGTATTGGCAAAATCAAGGGCGAGCCGACCAGCGATCAGACGAGTACGGATGGTGATAAGAGAAGGTGTCACAAAAGAGTATCGTCGATAAGGCCCGCAATTAACTGCTATGACTTCATCGACAGGTTATACCATACTTGGCCAGTCATTTGGTTCTTGGACCAGGAGGGCTTGCCTGTAGGCCGGCCTTCGCCCGGTAATGTCAACCGATTCATGACCTAAGAATGGCGTACTAGCTTAGGAAAGTGGAACAGAGACCTTGCCCATGGAACAAAAGTCCGAACCGCTTCTGGAACCCGAAGACGAACCTCAGAATCGGCAATTGTTGACCGAAGAGACTGAACGGGCAACAAGCGTGAATCTATTTCAGGGACAATCAGTGGTGCGGTCGGCGGTCCGACTGCTGATTTTCTGGGCGATTGCTGCTGAGCTAGGTCCAGCTCTGATCAACGAGGCCGCCCGGGCCATTCTTGGTTCCTTTCATATCAACGATTTCATTGCCGTCCTATTCTTCTTGGAGGCGGGGAATTTTGCGCTTGTATTGGGAGTCTCAGCGGGGATGGCGTTTCTGGAACGCCGACCCATTGCTCAGTACGGCTTGCCCGCGCAAGAAATGTTCAGAAAGAACTTCTGGCTGGGAGGTTTGCTCGGCTTGGCCGAGGTCTCTGTGTTAGTGGGATTGATCGCGGCATTCGGTGGGTATTCTTTCGGAAATTTAGCGCTGCACGGAGGCGACATACTGCGCTGGGGACTTATTCATTTGGTGTTGTTCGTATTTGTTGGATTGTTCGAGGAGTATCTTTTCAGGGGTTACGCGCAATTCACTCTAGGTGGGGGGATTGGTTTCTGGCCGGCAGCGGTATTGCTTTCTGTTGGATTTGGCTACATGCACTTGGTGAATAAGGGTGAGAATTGGATTGGCGCGGCAAGCGTGGTGATAGTCGGGCTATTGTTCGCCTTCACTCTTAAGCGCACGGGAAATTTATGGTACGCCGTTGGTTTGCATGCGACTTTCGATTGGGGCGAAACATTTCTCTATTCCGTTCCAAACAGCGGGGAGGTGCTGCGCGGACACCTGTCGAACGCCGTGCTGAACGGACCGACATGGCTGACGGGAGGCACGGCGGGACCCGAAGGAAGCGTCTTCTGCTTTTTAACGATGGGGCTACAATTCCTGGTTGTAATATGGCTGTTTCCGAAGAAAGACGCGGCCGAGACACGGGCGAAGGGCTAAATCAGTGGACGAGAGTGGAGGCGTGCACGAGTTGCACTCCTTGCGCTTGCACTTGAGGAAGCATTTCACGAAGTACCTGCAAGGTTGATGGGTGAGGATGGCCGATGGTGATGGCCTCTCCCTTTTCTTTCGCGAGTCGAATGGCAAGCTCCAATTGACGGCGAATAGCGCCAGCCTCCTGCACATCATCAAGGAATGGAACATTGCGGAAAGCGCACGGAACGCCGTCGCGCTCAGCGGCGTCAAAGGCAACCGTTGTCGCGGTGGTTCGGCTATCGATGAAGAAAAGATGTCGATCGCGGAGCAGGGGCATGAGTTCCGCCATGAGGCCGGGATTGGACGTGGCCAGAGAGCCTTGGTGATTGTTCACCCCAACCGCGTGCGGAACACTGAGCAGCATTCCACCCAAATCATTTGAAACTTGCGAAAAACTCATTCCCACGCGCAGTTGCCGCGGCTCGGACACTTCGTTGCCGATCGGCTCCATCGGCAGGTGCAGCATCACTTCGTAGCCGTGGCGATGAGCTTCTTCGGCGATTGCTGCGGAGTGGTCGTGAAACGGGAGGATGGAGAGGGTGATTGGGTAGTGGAGTGCGAAAACCTGATCGGCGATCGCCGAGTCGCTGCCTACATCATCCAGAATAATGGCCAGCCTTGGGGAGGTGATGCTTGCACCGCGGGACGGGGGATGCGGCGCGCGCTCCTTGGACGAGGATTGAGTCCGCGCTCTCGATTCACGATAGGATTTGAGCTTATCGCAGCCCGCCAGGCAGAGCAGGAGGGTTGCGAGCACGCAGAGAAATCCCAACAGCGCCCGACGCTCCGCTGGAGAAAGGTCGAGATTCACGAGAGAGCTAAGCGGCTTTCTTGACCGGTGCCGGATTCTTCAAAAGCTCAAGTGCTTTGTGCAGGACCGGATCCTCCGAGGAAAGAGGACGAGGGCCAAGTGGTGGTTCTTTTTGAGTCGTCGAGGACGCGGCGGAGTCGTCGCCGGCGTCGTCTGAATCGTCGCTGGCGGCCGCGGCGCTGTGCACCACTTCCGTGGGAGCGACACCTTCTTCCAGAATCGCTTTGCCGTCAGCATTGTAGTAGTTGCCGACCGTCAGAATGATAGCCGAACCGTCGTCGAGCGTGATGAGCTTCTGCTCGGAGGCGAGCCCGAACGTGCGGTCGCCGACCAGGTCGCCGCGCTTGGTATTGGCAATCGATGCGGCGAGAATTTCGGCGGGGCCGGTGGTCGTTCCGTCCATAAGTACGGAGACAGGACCCTTCCAGATCACCTTGCTGGGATCTGCGGCGAAAACCTGCTCAGGAACGGTCTGGCCCCGGAGAGAGGTCAAGTTGCCGGAAGGTACAAACAGCCGAGCGACGGAGAGGGCTTCCGGAATGGAACCACGGCCGCATTCGCGCAGATCAAGAATGACTTTGGTAACGCCTTGCTTGCTGAATTCCTGCAATTTGGCGCGAACTTCATCGGCACGGCCAACATCAATAGTCGGAAAGCGAATGGCAATCGTCTCATTGTCGATGCGCTGCACGAGAAGTTTCGAGGCGGGAGTTTTTTCGCGTGTGAGATCCACTTCGTCTGGCTGCGTCCTCCCGCGGCGGATGACCCCAACCTTTACACCCGTGCCCGGCTGCCCCGCAAGCAAGTTTTTGGCCTGGCCAACGGACATTTCGCGCGTGGTGAAGCCGGCGACAGATTCAAAAATATCGCCGCTGCGAATGCCAGCCTTGTCCGCGGAACTATCGGGGATGACCGAAGTAACGATGATGTAGCCGAAGCGCTTGCTGAGATTCAAGCCGGTTTCACCGGTGGCGGAATTGGAGAGCTTCTGTTTGTACTCGGCGTATTCACGAGGGGTGAAATAACTGGATTCGGAATCGAGAGACTCGAGCAGGCCGTGCAAGGAGCCCGCTTCGACCAAGTGCATATTGGGATCGTCGACGTAGTCCTGCTGAACCTTTTGCAGAACTTCACTGTAAACCACCAGCGACTTGTACGCCTTGTCATTGGTGGTGCGGCCGAGAACATGTCCAAGCCCCACCCATCCAAAAACAAGGATGGAGACAGCCAAGATGCTAAAGCGTGCGAGTCGATTCATCCAGCACCACCCAAATAAAGGTTCAAACGCAAAGTATAGCATTTAGACGTACCGGGAGGCAGGTAGAGTTGGACGAGCCGGAAGTGAGTTGCGGAGAAAGCGAGGTGGTGGCGGAGAAGCCACGAGAAGCTGATGAAATGTTGCGGAAAAGACACATGAAGCCCTGAAAAGCAGTAAGATTGCACTGTAAGTGTATGAAACATAAAGAGAAACGTAGGTTAGATTGGATGACAATGTGCTACACTTAGATTGGGGATGTTCCAAACAACGATCCAGAAAGCTGTTCAGACGCAAGGTATTGGGCTGCATACGGGAGTCCGCGGGAAGCTCCGTCTTGTGCCCGCGCCCGCCGACACGGGAATCGTGTTTCGGCGCGTGGACTTGGACGGATTCCGAATTGAGGCTCACGGCTCGAATGTGGCGCGTGTGAGTTACGCGACCAGCTTGATGAAGCATGGCGTGCTGCTGTCCACCACGGAACACCTGCTGGCTGCGGTCTATTCCTGCGGAATTGACAACGTCTACCTGGATATTGATGCGATTGAGGTGCCCATTCTCGACGGCTCCGCCGAACCGTTTATGCAGATGATTGACGAAGCCGGGATTCGCAGGCTCCGCCGTAAGAGGCGCTACCTGAAGGTGACGAAGCCGGTGGAAGTGGTGGAAGACGGCCGGCGCATCGGGATCTATCCTGCAAACGAATTTCGCGTGCGCTGTTACGTCGATTTTCCGCACCCACTTGTGGGCCAGCAAGAAGTGGAAATGGTAGTGAACGCGGCGACGTTTCGCCAGGTACTTTCGCAGGCGCGGACATTTTGTTTTGAGAGTGACATCGAACCCCTGCGGGGCATGGGGCTAATTCGCGGCGGCTCGCTGGATAACGCTATCGTGCTGACAAAAGATGGTGTGATGAATGGCTCGTTGCGATTTGCGGATGAGTTTGGGCGCCACAAAGCGCTGGACCTCATTGGCGACCTGGCGCTGGTGGGCTTGCCGTTGCTCGGTCACGTGGAAGCACGCAAGGCAGGGCACGCACTGCACACCCAACTAGTAAGCCAGCTACTTGCCGATCCAACTTCCTGGGTGATTACAACGGTTGAACGCGCCGAGGCCGAGAACCAGTCGCCCGCGCTGCGTGCTGCTCCCGCAGCAGCGACCGATTAAATCCACTGAGTGACCGGATGATACCGAGAGCCCAACTGCCGGAACACCGACGCGCGGGTTTATCGAAGTGCAGGACTCTCCGCAGTGGCGATTCCACCGGGTTCGAACCGAATCATCCCGGCTTCAGCGACAAAAAAATGACGCATGCCGGTGTTTCCTTCAACTACAGGGTCGGCCGTGATCGTATTGGCGGTAACCCGTCCCTGATCTTCTAACGCCCCTGGCTGGTAGTGGAATCGATATCCGGATTTGAGTGGTTCTTCCGAAGCAAGAGTGCAGTCTAGCAATCTCGCGTGATCACCATCATCCGCAGCGCCCGGCTGCCCGCCGAGTTTTTCCGTGGTACTCGGAAAGCCATTCTGAGGACACTGTGCCGCATATCCCAGCATTGCGGTAGTGTAGGTACGAAGCGAACCAACAGCCGAGGCTTCGTTGGCCGCATTTCTGGCTCGCAAGAGATTGGGAATGGCGATCGCCGCAATGATCAAGATGACTGGAATGAAGGTAATGCCCATATAGCCTAAGACGAGTCCGGCGATGGCCATGGCGTCACCCTTGATGCGGCCTGCGCTCTTTCGAATTTCGGATAGAGACATATGTCCCAGAATGACGGCGGCCACGGAAGCCGGAAGCAGCCACGCGAATCGTCCGCAGATCAGACTGGCGATGGCCTTGCCACTGGTTTGTGGGGGACCCATCGGAGGAAACGGCGGGGCGGCACCAGTGGGAGCGATTCTGTTCCAGCACTTCGCCCAGAATTGGGAACCCTCGGATAGGTTTTCGGCGCAATGGGGACAGGTCATTTGGCTGCGCTGATCGTAAAAACTCAGGCTTTGCCCGGGCCGGGCATCGTTACACGGCAATGTATCCGACTCTTGACTAGAAGCACAGTGATTGCTGGCCGCGATCGTCAAATTTGTGATGCGAGAGCTTGTGTTTCAGGGAGAAGACAATTTAGACTCTGCGCGAATGAAAGAACGAGGATCCCGAATGCCAAAGATTGAAGTGGAGAAGACTCTCTGCGTGCGTTGCGGCACATTGTTGGCCATTTCCGGCCTATGGCTGCTGTTTGCGAGTGGTGCCGCGGCGCAGACTTGGAAGCAGGTTTGGTCGGATGAATTTACGGGGCCGTTAGGGACGCCGATCGATTCTACAAAGTGGACGTTTGACACGGGAATTCTGAACGTGAATAACGAGGTGGAATATTACTGTGCGCCGGGCACCACGGCAGGTGGCTGCAACACTACCAAACCCAACGCCTACATCGACGGCAGTGATCATCTGGTGATTCAGGCAATCAAGCTCAATCCCAGCACCGCGCCGAATAGCGGAAGCTGGACAAGTGCTCGCATGACGACGAATGGCACGCAACAATTCCACTATGGAAGAGCGGAAGCGAAAATGATGTTGCCGGTTGGTCCGGGAATCTGGCCAGCCTTCTGGGCCATGGGCACTAACATTAGCCCGGTGGGATGGCCGCGGTGCGGGGAAATCGACTACATGGAGAGTGTGCCCGCCTCGGGTGGTCTGGGCCCAATGAAAATTAGCTCTACCTTGCACGGATCCGGCTATTCAGCGGACAAAGGACTGAGCCAGAGATATACCCTAACCGATGGCGATGTTACGGGATGGCATACGTACGGCGCGATTTGGTCGCCCAACATGATTCAGTTCTACGTGGACGACCCGACAAAGCTCTTCTTCGTCGTGACAGCGAGTGACCTACCAGCGGGTCTAAGCTGGGCTTTTAATCATCCGTTCTTTCTTTTGCTGAACCTGGCCGTGGGCGGCGACGGTTCCTGGCCTGGAGCGCCAGACGCAACGACGCCAACGCCGGCGGTGATGACCGTGGACTATGTGCGAATTTACCAGGCGGCCGAAGTACCCGCACTCGGTCTGGGAAATCCCACCTCCATTACTGTCAAGGCCGGCGCGACGACGGGAAATTCCAGCCGCGTGAGCGTCGCCAACAGGATGGGGACGGGACGCGTGTTTTTGTCCTGCCTCACCACGGCGCCGAAAGCCACATGCCAGGTGACGACGAACGATGCGTTGAATTCCCACACGCTTGATTTTTCAGGCAACGCTACCGGAACTGCGGTCATTACCGTGAACACGACCTCAAATGCATGGACACCGCCGGTGATTTCCCGGTGGAGAATCCGGCAGGTATGGCGCATCTCCCAGCTGGTTTTGGCAGTTTGCATGGGTCTATTGCTGCTAGCTCGGCTGTGCTCGAGGATATTGCGGCCTGCTTCCGTATGGGCGTTCTCGCTACTAGTGCTCGGCGCGATTTTGTTAGGGTGCGGAGGAGGAACCAGCAACGCCCAGCCGCCATCAGACAGTGGAACCCCTCCGGGCAGGTACTCACTTACTGTGAATGCCTACTCTGTGAGCGGGAACGGAACGACAGCAGACGCAACGGTGAATATCCTATTAACAGTGAACTGAACGCGAACAGTTATGACAGGCCAGCTTGGCCTGGAGGCAGAGTTCCTGATTCAAGCGGGCGAGTCGGTTATTGTCAAAATGGGGATGTCACGGGACAATGCTGGCCATGACAAACAAGGATGTGGCAATCCTGATCCTGGCGGCGGGTAAAGGCACCCGGCTGAAATCAAGTTATGCAAAGGTGCTGCACGCGGCCGGTGGGAGCACTTTGGTTGAGCACGTGGTGCGCGCGTGCGAAGCGTTGGGGGCTAGGAGGATTGTTGTGGTCGTTGGGCATCAAGCGGAAAAAGTAGCTGAGATTCTTAGATCCTTCGAAGTGGAAACGGTGCTCCAACACCCGCTGAACGGTACCGGCCACGCGATGCTTGTGGCCAAGCGCGCCATCGGAAACGCCAAATATGTCGTGGTTCTGCCGGGCGACGCGCCCCTGGTGCGCCCAGAAACGCTGCGTGCCCTGATCGCGAAACACAAAAAAGGAAGCGCCGCGGCGACGATTCTGACGGCCGTGCTCGCGGATCCTTCCGGCTACGGGCGAATACTGCGGAAGTCGGGCGATACGGTTGCGGCGATCATCGAAGAATCGCAATTGACACCGGAACAACGCGAATTGAACGAGATCAACTCCAGCATGTATTGCTTCACGGCCGCGAAACTTTGGCCGGCGCTGGCTCGCGTTACGCCAAACAATAAGCACCGTGAAATCTATCTGACGGACGCAATCGCAATGATCAATGCAAAAGGCGAAACCGTGCTGGCCGAGATCGCCGCGAACGCACAGGAAATGCTGGGATGCAATACGCGCGCGGACTTAGCGGCAGTGGATCGCACGTTCCGCGAGTGGAAGCGCGACGAGTTGATGAACAACGGAGTCACGATCCAATTGCCAGAAACCGTGCTAGTCGATTCCGGCGTGACGGCGGGGGAAGACACGGTGATCGAGCCGTGCGTGCAGTTGCTCGGGAAAACGAAGATTGGCGCGCGGTGCGTGATCAAGACGGGCAGCGTGCTCCACGATTCGCTGCTCGGCGACAATGTGACCATCGAGCCGCACTGCGTGATTACGAAGAGCCGCGTGGATTCCGATGCGGTAGCCGGACCGTTCGCCCGAATGCGGCCGCAAACGCACGTGAAGCGCGGCGCGCGCATCGGCAATTTTGTGGAACTGAAGAAGAGCGTGGTGGGTGAAGGAACGAAAGTGCCCCACCTTTCTTATATTGGCGACACGCGGATCGGCACTAGATCGAACATCGGTGCGGGGACGATCACCTGTAACTACGATGGATTTGCAAAGTACCCCACGACAATTGGGAACAGGGTTTTTGTTGGAAGCGACACCGTGCTGGTGGCTCCGGTAAAGCTTGGCGATGGGGCGTACGTTGCCGCTGGTTCCGTGATCACCGAAAATGTGCCGTCCGATGCGCTGGGGATTGCGCGGGGACGCCAGGCGAACAAGCCAGGCTGGGCCGCGAAAAAACGGCGCGAAGTAGCCACCTCCGCAAAGCCAAAAAAATCTGGAAAGCATCCTCGCAGGAGATCTCACAGTTGAAGTTCTGCGTTGTTTGTTGCTAGACCGCAAGGGTGTATCCCATATCACTGCAGACGGTGAGGACCGGTGCTACTTTTCCCACCACTTGCAGCGAAAGGAGTCCCGTCTTGAGAACTTGGGTGAACTGGCTGTTGGTAATTGGCGGCGTGGTGTGCGTAATTATTGAACTAGGGCTTGGTGCGGTGACCGGCTTCGATCTGGCCCTTGTAGGCGCATCACTGGCCGCTGGCGGAGCGGTTGGCCTGCTCTTCGGGTCGGCGACGGTTGGATTGCTCGCTGCCGCGGTACTTGCGCTCCTATACCTTGCGCTGTTCCGGCGCTGGTTGAAGGCGAAACTGATCGTGAAAGATCATCCCAGCAATGCCGACGCGGTAGTGGGAAAGTCCGGCGTGGTCACCAAGCGGATTGCGCCTCGCGAAGCAGGCATGGTGAAACTGGGCGACGAATTGTGGCGCGCCGAACTGGCCTGCGTGGAAGATTCGGCGAGGGAACCGGGCGCCGTGGTGGCGGTGCAGGCGGTCGAAGGCGTGACACTCAAGGTAAGGTGAGGTGAGCGAGATGGATCCAAGCCTCGGGATTACGACATTTCTGGTTGTCATCGTGATTTTTGCACTGCTGACTCTGGCAAAAGCCGCGCGCACGGTGAAGCAGTATGAAAAAGGATTGGTCACTCGGCTAGGAAAATATCACGCGATGGCCCAATCGGGGCTGACGTTCATCGTGCCGTTTGTGGACGACATGGTGCGGGTGGACATGCGCGAGCAAGTGATTACCGTGCCGCCGCAGAAGTTGATCACCAAGGACAACGTAACCGTGGAAGTGGATGCGGTGGTCTATTACAAGGTGATCGATCCGGTGAAGTCGCAGTACGAGGTTCAGGATTTCGGATATGCCTGCACCACCCTGGCGCAAACCAATCTGCGTAACTTGATTGGAGACCGAACGCTGGACGAAACGCTGGTCGCGCGCGACATGATCAATACGAATCTTCGTGAGGTTTTGGACGAAGCCACCAACAACTGGGGATGTAAGGTGACGCGCGTGGAGGTGCAAAAGATCGAACCGCCGCGCGATATCACCGACGCGATGTCCCGGCAGATGAAAGCGGAACGCGAGAAGCGCGCTGCGGTGCTGGAAGCGGAAGGCATCAAGCAAAGCCAAATCCTGCAGGCGGAAGGGAAAAAGCAATCGGAAATTCTAAAGGCCGAAGGCGATGCGCAAGCCCGCATCACCCGAGCTAATGCGGAAGCCGAAGCCATTAAGCTGGTCTCCACCGCCGCCGAAACTTATTTCAAAGAGCGGGCCGAAACTATGCGCCGGCTGGAAGTTCTGAACAATACGCTCGCGCAAAATACGAAGTACATCGTGCCGTCGAATTCCAGCCTGTTAAATGTCCTCGGCCTGGATGGTGCCGTGGCCGCCGCAGCGCCAGCTGCGAACCCTTCAGCAGCACCTCCCCTGTCCCCGGGACGTTCTCTCTAGATATTTGAGAACGCTAGGATCAGAACAGGATATGCAGATCTAGGCCGACCAGCCGCCAGCCACCCAGCCACCGCGGTGGTCTCGCAAACCTGACCGCTGTGGTAAAATGGATATTTGCGATAACGATACCCGGAGGCGAAGTATGAAATTTGGAGTGGTTGTCTTCCCGGGGTCCAACTGTGATCATGACGCATTTCACGCGATCGGCCATGTTCTGCAGCGGCCGGTCGAATTCATCTGGCACCAATCCGAAAATATACAGGGCTGCGACGCCATTATCCTTCCCGGTGGATTTTCCTACGGCGATTACCTGCGCACGGGCGCGATTGCGCGCTTTTCGCCGGTGATGAAATCCGTGGAGAAATTTGCGAACAGTGGCGGCCTGGTGCTGGGCATCTGCAACGGTTTTCAGATTCTTCTGGAAGCCGGATTACTCCCCGGCGCCATGATGCGCAATTCCGGGCTGCGGTTCATCTGCAGGCATGTGCACATCCGCGTGGAGAACACAGAATCTCCGTTCACAAACGCGGCGAAGCAGTGCCAAATACTGAAGATTCCCATCGCGCACAGCGACGGAAACTACAACTGTGACGAAGCGACACTGGCAGGACTCGAAAAACACAGGCAGATCCTGTTCCGCTACACGTCGCCGGACGGGAAAGACGACCATGCTGGAAATCCCAACGGTTCCTTGGCGAATATCGCGGGCATCTGCAATCGCGAGCGCAACGTGGCCGGACTGATGCCGCATCCGGAACGCGCCGTGGAAGCAGCGCTGGATTCAGAGGACGGGCTGGTGATTTTTAAGTCGATGGTGGAAGCACTGGTCGGCGCGGCAAAGGCCACCGCGTGACGCGTACGGAAAAATAGATTTGCACAGGGGCACGATTCGTCGTGCCCCTGCAGCGTTTTTCAAGTCACGAAGGTCAGAGGCAGATGGCAACAGCACAAACGGAAATCAAAGTGACGCCGGAAATTGCGGCGGAACATGGTGTAACGCGTGAAGAATACTCGCGCATTCAGAGAATCCTAAAACGCGATCCGAACATCACAGAGCTGGGCATCTTCAGCGTGATGTGGAGCGAGCACTGCTCATATAAATCGAGCAAGGTGCACCTCAAGCGGCTGCCGACGCGCGGCAGGCTGGTGGTGCAAGGCCCCGGTGAAAATGCCGGCGTGGTGGACATCGGCGACGGTCTGGTGGCGGCATTCAAGATCGAATCGCACAATCATCCGAGTTACGTTGAGCCGTTTCAGGGTGCGACCACTGGCGTAGGGGGAATTTTGCGCGACATTTTCACGATGGGCGCGCGGCCGATCGCCGTGCTGGATTCGCTGCGGTTTGGCGAAATTGTCGCCACAAAAGAGACCAGCGAAGAGGAAGCCGCCAAGAACCGCCGAATTCTGGATGGCGTAATCCGCGGCGTGGGAAGTTACGGAAATTGTTTTGGAGTGCCAACGGTGGGCGGGGAAGTGACGTTTGAACCGTGCTATTCGCAAAATCCGCTGGTGAACGCATTGGCATTGGGCATCGCGCGCAAGGATGAAATCTTCCTCGCCAAAGCCAAAGGTTTCGGCAATCCGGTGATTTACGTCGGCGCAAAGACTGGGCGCGATGGAATTCATGGTGCGTCGCTGCTGGCTTCGGCGGAGTTCACGGAAAAATCGCAACAGAAACGGCCGAACGTGCAAGTGGGCGATCCGTTCATGGAGAAGTTGTTGCTGGAAGCTTGCATTGAAGCGATGAAGACTGGCGCGGTGGTGGCGATTCAGGACATGGGCGCGGCGGGATTGACGTGCTCGACGTGCGAAATGGCCTCGCGCGGAGGCACCGGCATTGAAATTGATCTAATGAAAGTGCCGCAGCGCGAAACCAGAATGAGTCCGTACGAAATCATGCTGAGCGAATCGCAGGAACGCATGCTTCTAGTCGCAGAAAAGGGCCGCGAACAGGAAGTGCTGGCGGTGTTCAACAAGTGGGGACTAGACGCGACGGTTGTGGGCGAAGTGACAGACGGCAAGATGCTGGTGGTGAAGGATCACGGCACCATCGTTGCCGAAATTCCCGCGCACCCGCTTGCCGAAGAAGGACCAGTGTACAACCGGCCGATTACCGCTCCCGCTCCGCATAAGGAAACGGAGAAGGACTGGTTTGTATTCGCGGCAGAAGGCGCGGACCTGACCGCGAACTTTGAGAAGTTGCTGGCTTCACCCACGATTGCTTCAAAGCGGTGGATTACCGACCAGTACGACTCAATGGTGCGGACAAATACGTTGGCTGGGCCGGGAGCGAGCGATGCGGCCGTCGTGCGGGTGAAGGAGACGAAGCGCGCTCTGGCGTTGGCCACCGATGGAAACGGGCGCTGGGCGCAATTAAATCCCAAGGTCGGCGCGATGCACGCGGTGGCGGAAGCAGCGCGGAATGTGGCAACCTCAGGCGCGCGTCCGATGGCGGCAACGAATTGCCTGAATTTTGGCAGCCCGGAGAAACCGGAAGTCATGTGGCAGTTTTCGCAAGCAATAGATGGACTCGGTGAAGCCTGCATCGCGCTGGATACGCCGATTACCGGCGGTAACGTGAGTTTCTACAATGAAACGTTGGGGGAATCGATTTATCCTACGCCGACGATCGGTATACTCGGCATTCTGGAAGATGCGACGAAGGTATTGAAGCTCGCGTTCCGGAAAGAAGGCGACGTGATCGTGTTGCTCGATGGTGCCACGTCTTCCAAGGCTGGTCCGCAGACCGCACCGCGCGGTGGCAAGCAGAGGGAGTTTTCTTCCTCGGAGTATTCCAAGGCGATTGCCGGCATCGTCGCCGGAGAGCCGCCCGCCATCGAACTCGGCGCGGAGAAATGGGTGATCGATTGTCTTGTCACGCTGGCAAATGATGGGACGCTGCAATCGGCGCACGACCTAAGCGACGGCGGCTTGGCGGTTACGCTGGCAGAATCGTGCTTCGCGACGACCGGGCTAGGTGCGAGCGTCACGGTGCCGGACGACGTGGCAGCGGAGTACGCCTTGTTCGGCGAGAAAGGTGCGCGCGTAGTGGTTTCCGTCTCCCCTGAAAAACTTGGCGCGCTTCGGAATACTGCGCGACAATATGGGGTGGGCGCGCACGAAATCGGCAAAGTGACCGGTGACAATCATCTCCGCATCGAATATAAGGGGCGTGCGGTTGCTTCTGCAGCTGTCCCTGAGTTGGCGGAAATCTGGGCTCATTCGCTCGAGCGCATTTTGAAGGTCCAATGACGCAGAAACTGGCATACGCAGACGATCGCTTCCACGATGAATGTGGAGTATTTGGCGTTTTCGGCCACCCGGAAGCCGCCAATCTTACCTACCTTGGGCTCTACGCGCTTCAGCATCGGGGTCAGGAATCCGCTGGAATTGTATCGAGCACGGGCAATGACCTGTTCATGCACAAGGCGATGGGCGAAGTAGAAGAAATATTCCAGCCGCGCGTATTGGCGAGGCTCCCCGGCAGCAGCGCCATTGGCCACACGCGGTATTCCACGGCGGGTGACAAGGCACTGTTGAACGTCCAGCCGATCATGATTGATTGCAACAAGGGAAAGATGGCGGTTGCGCATAACGGGAACCTGACAAACGCAAGCGATTGGCGACGCAAGTTGGAACATCGTGGATCAATCTTCCAAACCAACAGCGACACCGAAGTAATCGTGCACTTGGTGGCGCGCTCTCAGGCGAGAAACCTGTCAGCAGCGCTGGGCGACGCGCTGAACCAGGTGGAAGGCGCGTATTCCTTGGTGGTGCTAACCGCGGACGAACTCTACGCGGTGAGGGATCCACGAGGTTTCCGGCCGCTGGCGCTCGGACGGATTGAAGGCCAAAACGGTGAAGTTACTTGGCTGGTGGCATCGGAAACTTGCGCATTCGATTTATTGAACGCTCAGTATGTGCGGGACATCGAACCCGGCGAAATGCTTCGCATCTCACGGGCCGGGTTGGAGTCGATCCACTTTAGTCCGCCAAAGCCGCATCAATTCTGCATCTTCGAGCATGTCTATTTTTCGCGGCCCGACAGCACGGTATTTGGCCGCTCGGTAAATGAATCACGCGAGATGCTGGGGCGCTTGTTGGCGCGCGAGCATCCCGTGGAAGCCGATATGATCGTGCCCATTCCAGACTCCGGCGTGCCCGCGGCGATCGGTTTTGCGTTGGAATCGAAAATTCCGTTCCGCATGGGACTGATCCGCAATCACTACATTGGAAGAACGTTCATCGAACCCTCGCAAGCCATTCGCAACTTTGGAGTAAAACTGAAGTTGAATCCCGTTCGCAGTCTGATCGCGGGAAAGCGCGTGGTGTTGATCGACGATTCGATTGTGCGCGGCACAACCAGCCGCAAACTCGTGCGCATGGTGCGCGAGGCCGGCGCCAAGGAAGTTCACATGCGCATCAGTTGCCCTCCCACCGTTTCCCCTTGCTACTACGGAGTCGACACACCCACCAAAGAAGAACTCATCGCATCCTCGAATACGCCGGAGGAAATTCGCAAGTACCTAGGAGCAGATTCGCTGGGGTATTTGTCGCTGCCCGGACTGCGGCAAGCCGTGAATGATACCGCAGGGAACTTTTGCACCTCTTGTTATACAGGCGTCTATCCCACTGACCTAGTGCAATTGGAGGTCCGGGAAAACGGCGTGCCCGTGAAAACAAAGGAACCGGTAACGGTAGAGCATGAACACTGAAGCGCATACCCAAGCAAACCAAAAAGCCCGTCAGGCCGCGGAACTTGAACTGGGCACCCGTGTGAGGAGGGAAGTCATCGCCTGGTTCTGGGTGATCCTGGCCTTCATGCTAATCAACGGGACGTTGGGCCAAGCGCGCGTGATTCCATCAGGATCCATGGAAAAAACGCTCCTGGTGGGTGATCACCTGATTATGAGCCGCATTGGCTACGATGCCGGAGTTCCGTTCACTAATTGGCACGTGCCGCTATGGCGCAATCCTCACCGCCAACAGATTGTTATCTTTCGCCCGCCCTACGATCATAACCAATCGGATTTGATCAAACGGGTTATTGGCCTGCCGGGAGACACCATCGATATTCACGACGGCGCCGTGTGGATTAACGGCAAGAAGTTGGAAGAAAATTATACGACCGGCCCGACAGAAGTTCCTTTTCATTCCGAATTGCTTTCGCCCTTTCATGGAGTGCCGTTCACCGTTCCCGAAAACCAGTACTTTGTGATGGGCGACAACCGAGGAAATTCCTACGATAGTCGCTTTTGGGGTTGTGTTCCGCGCAGCGATATTATTGGCACACCGGTGACGATTTACATGTCTGTGGATGCGTCTGGTGAAGCCTGGAATGGCAATGTAGTCGAGCGCCTGCTCGCCTACGGAAATGCTCTGCTTCATCCGAGCAAGATCCGTTGGAAGAGGTTATTCGAAACCTTTCGGTAGGGGCCAGAAAGAACAGAGCCACGAAGGGCTACGTCTCTGCGAAAGTGGTCAGGGTGAATCGTGAAAGCTGACGCGAAGAAAGAAAAGAAGAAAAAAGAAGCGGGAAAAGAAAACAAAGTGCCGATGGGTTCCCGCGTGAAGAGCGAGATCATCGCCTGGTTCTGGGTCATCCTGGCGTTCATGCTGATCAACGGTACCTTGGGCCAGGCGCGCGTGATTCCCTCGGGATCGATGGAGAACACGCTGCTGATTGGCGATCACCTGATCATGAGCCGGATTGGCTACGATGCCGGAGTTCCGTTCACCAATTGGCACGTGCCGCTATGGCGCAACCCGCACCGCCAGCAAATTGTCATCTTCAAGCCGCCCTACGACACCTCGCTGCCGGACTATGTTAAGCGCGTCATCGGGCTTCCGGGCGAGACAATAGACGTGCATGATGGCGCTGTGTGGATTAACGGCAAAAAACTGGAAGAGAACTATACGATCGGCCGCACTGAGCCGCCATCGAAATCCAGCCTGATCGGCGATTTTCCCGGACTGCCCTACACAGTTCCCGAGAATTGCTATTTCGTGATGGGAGACAATCGGGAGAATTCGCTCGACAGCCGATATTGGGGGTGCGTTCCGAGAAATGATATTCTCGGAACGCCGGTGATCATCTACATGTCGCTGGATGCGCCGAAAGACGCATGGAACGGGGACATCGGGGCACGGTTCCTCGCCTACGCCAATGCATTGATCCACCCGGGAACTGTGCGCTGGCGCCGATTGTTCCATGTGTTTTAAGCTGTAGTGGTTCGGCACCGCCAACGCCGGACCGTTCGCCGAAAACGACACCTTTTCGTCCGCAGATGCTCAGGGACAGGTTACACTTCCCTGAGACCGCCCACTGTTTGCGGGACGGAGCCAGCAAGCAAAACGAATCGCCGTAACGACACTGACGGAATCTGAAAGCATCCGACCATGAAATACGCCGACGCTGGAGTGAATATTGCTGTCGCCGACGATGCCAAGCAGCGCATCCGGCATCTAGCCAGCCACACGTTCACGCCAGCGGTGCTCGGTGGGATTGGCGGGTTCGGTGCACTGTTCGCGCTGGATACCAGAAAATGGAAAGAGCCCGTGCTGGTCTCGAGCGCGGATGGCGTAGGCACTAAGTTGAAAGTGGCGATGTCGATGGGCGTGCACTCAACGGTTGGCGGCGATCTGGTGAATCATTGTATAAACGACATTCTGGTGCAGGGCGCGGAGCCGCTGTTCTTCCTGGACTACCTCGCGATGGGCAAATTGGAGCCTGACGTCGTGGAGCAATTGGTGGATGGAATGAGCCGGTCGTGCCGGAAGGCAGGATGCGCGCTGATTGGCGGAGAGACCGCAGAGATGCCGGGATTCTATGCGCCCGGAGAATACGACCTGGCGGGCTTCATTGTGGGTGTGGTGGAGCGGAAGAACATCCTGACGGGCAAAGCAGTGAAGCCGGGGGATACGTTGATCGGCTTGCCCTCTGCCGGATTGCACACGAACGGTTATTCACTGGCGCGGAAGCTGGTGTTTGAAGTTGCCAAACTCAAGAACGACACGTACGTGGCGGAAGTTGGAAATAAAATCGGCGCGGAATTGCTGAAGCCCCACGTGTGCTATGCGCCCGCGTTGAAGAATATGTTGGCGAAGGGCTGGATTTCCGCGTTGGCCCACATCACCGGAGGCGGAATTCCAGGAAATTTGCCCCGCGTACTGCCCAGCGGCATAAAAGCGATCATCGATCTGGAGTCGTGGCCGATTCCGTTGATTTTCAAGTATCTGGCGAAGTTGGGCGAGATCGACACGGATGAACTACTGCAATCCTTCAATATGGGTGTCGGGATGATCGTGATCGTTCCTGCAGCTCATGTGAAGGAGGCCGAAGCGGACTTGAAACGCAGACGAGAGAAGTTCTTTCGGATCGGCCGCGTTGAAAAAGGAGATACCGGCAAGGCCCGCTTGGTTTACTCAGGCTCCCTGAATCTATAGCTCAGCCCTTCCGCTTTAGGTTCCCAAGAGGAGATTTTCTCCGCCTGCTCCAGTACCACCACTGACACTGCTCTGCCGGCAGCCGCGGATTGCGTGCCTGGGCCACGGCAGACTCAAACGTATCCAAGACACAAATATCTTGCTGTTGGCCAGTAAGGCGCTGCAGGCACGCATACATTCTGCCGGGTTGCTGTTTGGCGAGTTGAGAGACCGATTTGATGCCGAGCCGCTCGAGATCTTTGAGCATGGCCGGTCCGACCGAGATGAGATCTTTGAGTTGCCGTTGGGAACCCATAAATTATTCTCCTTTCGCTTTTTATTCGTCTCACCTGAATATACCGTGAGCCCTTGGGGAATTCAACGGCAATTCTATGCACATCAGTTTCACAATGCGGCGGAATAAATAGCGCCGTAGCGGGGGTGATTTAGCGGTGCGCGCCCGCGCGTGCCCGCGTGTTTGGCGCCTCACTCCAGATGTGCTAGCTTTTCTAGTTTATGAAAAAGCACATAGGCGTGCTGTTAAGCGGCCGCGGTTCGAACTTTGAAGCGTTGGCCGAGAGTGTTGCGGCGGGGCGCATTCCGAACACGGAGATCGCCATCGTCATCAGCAATAAACCAGGGGCACGCGGACTGGAGCGGGCTACTGCGCGGGGCATTGCGTCGCGGGCGATCCCTTCGAAGGGTTTGGAGCGCGAAGCTTATGATCGCCAGGTCGTTGCCGTTTTGCAGGAACACAAGGTGGACCTAGTTTGCCTGGCAGGTTATATGCGGCTCCTTTCGCCCTATTTTGTTGCTGCGTTTCCGCAACGCATCCTGAATATTCATCCATCTCTATTGCCGTCGTTCCCGGGGCTGGAATCGCAGAAACAGGCGCTCGACTACGGTGTGAAAATTGCCGGATGCTCCGTGCATTTCGTGGATGAAAACCTGGACGCAGGACCGATTATTTTGCAGGCAGCCGTGCCGGTGCAGGAAGGCGATGACGAATACACGCTCGCAGAGCGCATACTGAAGGAAGAGCATCGGATTTATACCGAAGCCGTAAAGCTTATTCTGGAAGGGAACTACCGAATTGTGGGCCGCCGCGTGCTTTGCGGCAAGTCTTGATACCCGGCGGTTCGTGAGATGCAAAAAGAAGGGACATGAGGTTGCTCGCCAAATTCAAGTCCGTTGAAGAACAGCTCGCCTACCTAAAAAAGGGTGTGGCGGAAGTAGTTCCCGAAGAGGAGTTGAAGCAGAAGCTCGCGAATTCGGTGAAGACTGGCACGCCGTTGCGCGTGTACCTGGGCGTAGACCCCACGGCGCCGGATATTCATCTTGGCCACACGGTCGTTTTGCGCAAGTTGAAACATTTTCAAGATATGGGGCACACCGCAATTTTCCTGATTGGGGATTTTTCCGCGATGATCGGTGATCCTACCGGGCAATCGGAGACGCGCCCGCCGCTCAGTCGGGAACAGGTCGACGCCAACTCGGCGAGTTATCTAGCGCAGGTCTACAAAATTCTCGATCCTCAGAAAACCGAGGTTCGCTATAACAGCGAATGGCTGGGCAAAATGTCCAGTTACGACGTGGTGCGACTCTGCGGGCATTACCGCCTAGCGCGGATGCTCGAACGCGAGGACTTTCGTTCGCGTCTGGAAAAGAACTTGCCCATTGCAGTCCATGAGTTGTTGTACCCTCTGCTGACCGCCTATGACGCCGTGAAGTTACAGTCGGATGTGGAACTTGGCGCCACGGAGCAAAAGTTCAATATTCTGGTACATCGTGAAATCCAGCGAGAGTACGGCCTCTCGCCACAGGTCGTTCTGACGATGCCAATTCTGGTTGGCCTGGATGGGCAGCGCAAGATGTCCAAGAGCCTGGGTAATTACGTGGGCATCACAGAGTCACCGGAGGAAATGTTCGGGAAAATGATGTCGATTCCGGATGAGTTGATGTGGTCGTACTACGAATTAGTAACCGACCGCACGCCGCAGGAGATAACGGAACTAAAGGATCAAGTAAAGAGCGGCTCGCTGCATCCGATGGATGCGAAAATGCGGCTTGCTGAGGAAGTGGTTTCTAATTTTCAGGGTGCCGGCGTTGGACGCAAAGCGGCAGATAACTTTCAACGTGTCTTCCGCGACCGCCAGGCCCCGTCTGAGGTGCCTGTCCAGAAGATTCCGCTGGGCCCGGCGAGAAAACTCACCGCGCTGCTGGTGGAGTTGAAACTTGCGCTATCTAAGAGCGAAGCCGAGCGGCTGATCAAGCAGCGTGGCGTGGAAATCGATGGAGTTTGCATGGAGGATCCCCGCAAGGAAATCGACCTGATGAAACGGAGCGAATTCCTATTGCGCGTAGGGAAGAAGAAGTTCTTGCGAATCGCAGTAGAGTAGCAGCGAGCTTCAATTCAAGACTTCGGCAACGAGGTCGGCCACGTACTTGGCAATCGCAGGAGCAGCCGTCAGTCCCGGCGACTCCATTCCCACCAATTGAATGATCTGCGGTACTTCATGGTCACGCTCCATCACAAAATCGGCGAAGCCGCGAGTTTCCGGCGATACAAGCTTTGGTCGAAGCCCCGTGTAAGCGAGTTGTAAATCGCTTTCTTCCAATTCCGGCAGCATCGTTCTGGCGTCCTCGAAGAATTCGTGGACGGACAGACGGTTGCGTTCGTAATTATCCTTTTCATCCACATAATTGGCTGTTGGGCCGACCAGCGTGGTTCCCCAAAGCGTCTTGGTGAAGTGCAGTCCGAGCGAAAGCCCGTCCGCGCGGGGCATGGGATAGACGAGATTATTAATGAGTTCCGCGCGCGGGCCGCGGATCTCACAATATTCTCCTCGCACGGGGTAAATCTTCCATGGCCTGGGACCGAGCAGCCGCGCCACTTCGTCGGCGAAGAGTCCGGCGGCATTAATCACGCAGTGCGCGGAAATCATTTCGGTCTGGGATTGTTCCTCATCGCCGATACGCACGCCCACGTGAACGCAATCCTTCTGCGGAGCGAGTGACTCGACCTTGGCGTGATTCACCAAACTGGCGCCCTGGCTCTCCGCAATACGTGCGAACGCATGAACCAGTTCCTCCGAAGAGCAGATGCCTGTGGAGGGAACATCGAGCGCCAGATAGCCGTGGACGTGTGGCTCCTGCGCACGAATTCCTGCGGCATCCAGAATGCGCAGTCCTTCGACGCCGTTTTCTTCACCTTTCTCTTTCAGAGCGAACAACGCAGGCGCTTCCGCTGTACTATTCGCGACTACGATCTTCCCGGTGGTGCGGTGCTGCACGTTGTGCTTCTCGCAGAAGGCTTTCGTCAGGCGGTTGCCCTCGACGCACAATCGAGCCTTCGATGAGTTTGTCGGGTAATAGATACCGGAGTGAATTACGCCGCTGTTGCGCGTGCTGGTGGCCATCCCCATTCTCGGAAACTGCTCCAACAGATAGACGTCTTGCCAGCGGCGGGAGAGAGCTTCAGCAATCGCGCAACCGATCACTCCGCCGCCAATGATGAGAACATTGGCCTGGTCCATGGCCCCTAAGAATACAACGTTTGCGCAGCGCGAGGAGGATTAGTCTTCGTGACCAATTTCATCGAAATAGGGTTTGCAGGGAACGAGCTTGGCCTGCGAGCCATCGTGAACGGCAAATTTTGCCACCTGCGATTCCTCGTAGCCATTTTTCCAGAGCGAAGCGCTGCCGTACTCGCCGTCTTTGTTCACCGCATAGAAATAAAGGTGGAACGTGCCCAGTTTCTTCTTGTCGCCGTTGTAGTTGTGTACCACACGCCCCATGGCTTCAAGGCAGGCCTCCGTTGGCTTCACGCCGCGGCGCATCTGCTCGACGATCGTGTGTCCGCCACAAATTTTGATATTCTCCTCACCTTTGCCCGTCGAGCCAGCGCCGCCAACATCGCCGTCCACATACAGGCCCGCGCCGATGACTGGTGAATCTCCGACACGTCCGGGAATCTTCCAGGCCAGGCCGGACGTCGTGGTTGTGCCGCTGACCTCGCCGTTCGCGTTCACGGCCAGGCAGTTGATAGTTCCACTAATGGGGTGAGCAATGCGCTGCTCCGCATAGGCAATTTTCTCAGCGTCGCAGTCGAAAAGTTGCGACATGTGCTGCTTCCATTCGGGACTATCGATTCCCGGCCGCCAGTTGAAGTCGGTCTTGGCCTTCCACGCGAGCCAGATCTTGCGGGAATGTTCGGTGAGCAGGTTGATCTCTTCGAAACCCTCGGCCACAGCAAAACGGCGCGCGCCGTCACCAACAATCATGACGTGGTTGGTGCGCTCCATGACCGTTTTTGCCAATCGGGAAACATTCTTGATCTTTTGCACAGAGGCGACGCTTCCTGCACGGTGCGTAGGACCATGCATCACGCTGGCGTCGAGTTCTACCACTCCTTCTTCATTCGGTAAACCGCCGTAGCCCACGGAATCATCGTTCGGGTCGTCCTCGACGCTCGACACCGTGGCAACCACGGCATCGAGCGTGTCACCACCACTCTTTAAAATATCCATGCCCCTCTGCAGTGCATTGAGGCCATTCGCCGAAGAAATGATGACAGGCCGTGCTGCTGCAGAGTCCGCCGCAGGCAAGGCGGTTCCAGGAACTGACTCCGCCAACGATTTGCCGAATAACCGGTTTGCTGAGGCAAGTGCGCTGCCTGTCAAAGTGGTGAAAAAGAATTTACGGCGAGACCAGAGATCCATCGGGACTCCTCTAAGAGGACTCAAAATTAGCCGAGTTGCACTGTATTCGAAAAGCAGCGGTAAAGAAACTCATTGGGAACTGTTTCTGTTCAGGTCAGTCCGTGCCGCCGAGGGGCAAAAAGTACTGTGTGCCTTTTACGGGTTCTTGCAGCCGGCGGAGGAGTTGCTGCAGATCCTCGCTCCGCTCGACGAAATCAATTTCCGAAGTGTCGATGACCAGAAGATCAGCGCCCGCGTAGCGGAAAAAGAAGTGCTCGTACGCGCGCGCCACTTCTTCCACGTATTCGGGAGAGATCTGCTTTTCCTCGTGCGCTTTTTTCTTGGCGATCCGTGCGCGAAGCACTTCCGGCTTGGCCTGAAGGTAAATCACAAGGTCGGGCTCCGGCAGTTCCGAGGTCACAGACTCGTAATACCGTTCGTATAGTTTCAGTTCCGTGTCATCCAAATTGAGATTGGCAAAGATACGATCTTTTTCCATCAGAAAGTCGCTGATTACGGGACCGGGAAGCTCTTCCGAAAGTGCTTCCCGGATACGTTTCTGGCGCTCCATCAGAAAATGCATTTGCGCGCGGAATGCGGCGCCAGGCTTTGCGGCATAAAAATCCGCCAGGAAGGGATTGTCTTCGCAATCATAGATGCGCCGGGCATGCAGGCGTTCGGCGAGGATTCGGGCGAGCGTCGTCTTCCCCACCCGCAGGGGTCCTTCGATCACGATGAAACGTGGAGGCTGAGGCCCGCCTTGCGGCTTTAAAGCGCGTTTGGCCGTAGAAGATTCCGCTGGCACCATTTTCCCCTGACGGAGCGAGATTCCCCCAATTGCGGGCGATTATAGCAGGAGTTCGGTCCAGATTTCGCAGCCCGAGCCGCAATGTCAGTACGAAGGTCCCAGAACCCTCGTGGGGTGGCCGACGAAAAAAGTACCAGACAAAAATGTGACCATTGGACCAGTGACCCCTGTACCGGAGTACAGTAGAGTAGTTATGGTTGCAGCGTCCAGACCCCTCCCCTGTCTGCGACCACTGAGGTGAACCGTGGTCTTCGCTGCAATGGTTTTTTGCTGCGCTACAATCCTACCGGGTTCCGCCGCTACCCCCGCCGAACAAACCGCGCTGATCGCCATTTCCGACAAGGTTGCCGCGCCCGCAGCGACGCCGGAACTATCGCGGCCAGCCCTCCCCGAAACTCCTGCCCCGAAAGCTATTTCCGCGTCGAATTCGAATGCAGATAACGCCTCGCTCGAGAGTTCGGAAAGCATTACACCCGGCGGCCAGCCCTTTTCGAATACACCGCTCAGACCCGCAATCCAGGGTACGTATGAGACCGCTCGCCAGCGAAAGATTTGGTACGGGTTAGTAGCTGCGAGCAGTGGCGCAGCTGCGTTCGATGCGTGGTCGACGCGACGCGCAGTCTCCGGCGGCTACGGAGTGGAAGGGGATCCGCTGTTGCGGCCGTTCGCGCACTCGAATGCGATTTATGCGGCGACGCAAGTGAGCCCCGCGATAATGGATTATCTGGGTCACCGTATGATGACCAGCCACCACGAATGGATGAGGAGAATCTGGTGGGTTCCCCAGGTAGCAGGCACCAGCTTCTCGCTCGGTGCCGGCATTCATAACTGTCGTATGGTTCCATAGTAAATACGGAAACACTTACCAATCCAAACGGCGCTGAAGTTACCTCACATCCTCCTCTTCCTTTCGCTGCCTAATGCGATATAGTAGGGCTACCCTGTCTGTAGCCGTTATCCGCCTCGGCACTTCTTTCGGAACTTTGTTCCGACAGACGGGAAGAGTTTCTGTACCCTATGTGAGACAGGCCGGAAAGCCGAGGGGGCGCTGGCTGGAGAGGCAAAGGAATGGCGATGAGACAGCCACTTTTGGGAGTTCTGCTGATGATCGCGACGGCCTGCGCCGTGGGAGCGCAGGAAGGGAATTGGACGGACAATTCCGCGAAAAATTCCGGGGTCACCGCCACCGCGTTAGAAAGCAGCAACCCGATTCCTCAAGTGAATTTGTCTGCGGCCGCAGGAGATGCCATGGCGACGCGGAGTTTTGCGTCGGCACCGCCAGCGAATTCCGAGGCCGATCCCGGTGGGTTTCCGGCCGATCCTGCGCCAACGCCAGCTGCAAAACCAAAGTATGTCTTTGGCGAGCGGGATGATTACCGTTGGCAACTGGCGCTGGGAGTGGAGTTCCTCAGATTTCAATCCAACGTCCTAAATGCGAGCATGGTCGGGTTGAACACTACCCTGTCCTATTACACAAACAGTTGGTTCGCGTTGGAAGGGAACCTGGTGACAGGTTTTGCACCGGAAATCTACGATCGCGAGCACGTAAAATATTTTGGGGGCGCAGGGGGAATCCGCATTGGCACTCGCCGGGCCAGGTTCGAGCCGTGGGGGCATGCCCTGGTTGGCGGCGGACATCTGCAACCGCAAACTGCCGGAAACAGCAGGAGCGCGCTCACCGCCCAGGCAGGAATTGGCTTGGATTACCGCGTCCATTCGCGACTTTCGCTGCGCGCGGAAGGCGACTACATGTACAGTGATTTCTTCAATCAGACGCAGAATAACTTTCAGGCCGTCGCAGCGGTTGTGTTCCACTTCTAAGGGAAATTACCTCTCAACAATATCCGTTTAAACGTGCATCAAGATTCCGGGTGCCCGTGCCTGGTGGGTCTGCTCAGTGGCATACGTCACATCCACGCCCATGGCCCTTTGCTATATTTCGTAAAAGACAGAACGGATAGAGGATTTATTCGGTTCACCGCGAATCTATCCCCAGAGAAAGGGAGGAATTCATGTTGAAAAAGGGCATGATCATGCTCGGCACATTGCTTGCCGTCACAGGCTTTTGTTTCGCGCAGGGAACGACCGATCAAAAACCAGAAGTAAAGAAGACGGCAATCAAGCAGACGAGTGCGGCGTCCGGCAAAGAGATGTACACGCAGTACTGTGCACCGTGTCACGGAGTTGACGGCACCGGGAAGGGCCCGGCGGCGCCTGCGATGAAGTCTCAGCCAACGGACTTGACGCAGCTTGCCAAGAACCACGATGGCAAGTTTCCCGCCAATACTGTAGCGGGAATTCTGAGATTTGGAAGCGGCCCAAATGCGGCACACGGGTCGGCAGATATGCCGGTATGGGGCCCACTGTTCCAGTCCCTGGACAAATATCACGATTCCGTGGTGCAGCAACGCATCAGCAATCTCGTGTCGTACATCGAAACGCTCCAAAAGTAAGATTTACAATGAAGCAATTTCCGGCCGGCAGGAAGAGATTCTCTTCCTGCCGATGTCTTTTTGCATGGACTTAGCCGAACTCCCGGACGGGCGATTCGACGGCTGTTTCGGGATGTGCTTGTTGTACTCCCGCGCGCGCTCTTTAATTCTGGCATGACAATAATTGCACTTTAGATCTCAAGGAAATTGACATGTTTCAACTCGACCTCCCGATGTTGTTCCTCATGCCCCGCCGTGGTATAGCCGTCAACATGCCGATACCTAGCGCTAACGGTTGGAGTTGATAAGACTGCGTGAGCGGTTGTTGCATTGCCGACCGTTGGAGCGGTCGTCAGAAGTTATTATGATGAAACTATGACACCCGCGCTAAGCCGATTCGCTATCACATGGATTCTCAGTCTTTCGGTCTTGACAGGTAATTCCACTACCGTGCGGGCGCAGAACGCGGCGGATTGGACGCAGCCGTTTCCGCCGTATTGAAAAGCTCGGATTTCGTTTCAGCGATGTAAGAATTCTTCTGATCAGCCATGCGCATTTCGACCATTGCGCTGGGAGCGCGAAGGAAAAGGAACTCACCGGCGCTCGCTACATGGTGATGGATGCAGACGTGCCCGTGGTTGAATCTGGTGGCAAACGCGATTTTCAATACGGGCCTTCGAAAGATACCTGGTATCCAGCGGTGAAAGTCGATCGCGTGCTGCACGACGGCGACAAAGTGAAATTGGGCGGAGTAGTTCTGCAAGCACATCTCACGCCGGGACACACCAAAGGCACGACCACGTGGACGATGAAGGTAAGCGATGGCGGAACGATTCGTGAAGTGGTGATCGTAGGAAGTCTGAACGTCAACCCAGGCTACAAGTTGGTGCACAATGTGAAGTATCCTCAGATCGCGCACGACTACGAACGAACGTTTCGCGTGCTTTATTCTTTGCCATGCGATGTGTTCTTGGGAGCGCACGGCAGTGACTACGGAATGGAAGAAAAATTTGCGCGACTGAAAGAAGGACAAGCAAATCCATTCGTTGATCCCGAGGGCTACAAACAATATGTGGTCGAACGGGAAAACGCCTTCAAAGGCGAGCTGGAGAAACAATCAAAAACACAAAACTAGGAATTATTTGTCGGCGATCGTTGCAAAGACGCGCACACAGGGATGTTAAGAAACTGTAAAGAACGCGGTCGGTACTCGTAGTTACATAGCGTGCTGTTGGCCGAGGGTTACATGGAAAGATTTGCTGAATTCAATCGATTAATTGAGCGTCAATAAGAGCTGTGGCAGGAAACTTCCCCGCCGTGAAATCGTCTAAATAGATGACAAATCAAATGGGCTTTTCCATACGCCGGGAGGTCGGGGACGACTCCCGAAGCGGGGGGAAGAAAAAGAAGGAGAGTTATAAATGAAAATGTCGAGGCTGTCGTTAACCGTTCTAGGTGCTGCGTTATTATTCTCAACCAGTGCTTTCGCGCAAGAGGATAACAAGGGGAAACTTTCTCTTCCGGAAGCAGTAACTGTCCAGGGCAAGCAACTCCCTCCGGGAGACTACAAACTCCAGTGGGATGGCGCCGGACCGAACGTGGAACTGAAAATCCTGAAGGGCAAAGAAACCGTAGCAAGCGTCCCGGCGCGAATTGTGCCGGAACAGAATAAACCCGCGCTGAATTCTTATGGCGTCATCAAGCAAGCGGACGGTACACGCGCATTGTCCGCGGTTAATTTCGCCGGCAAGAATTACAGCTTGGAGATCGTGGAAACCTCGGCACAAGCAACGCCTCCTGCGAATACTTCCGCGCGGTAAGCCGGCATTGGCACGATAAGAAGGTTGAATGAAGGGCCCCGAGCGGGCCCTTTTTTTGGTACGCCGAGCCTGTTCGACAGCTTGGAGGTGAAAGTCCGGTGCGCCGGGATAAGCCTTCATGAAGGTGTGTCCAAGGAAGGCTGGCGTATTCAGTGAGGAAGAGTCTCACCAGGCCAAGAGCCAGAGCCCTGTAGCTTGGATCGCCAGGAGGGGGAAACTGGATCCTGAAAGCCTATCGCGCCCCCTGGGGACTCCAATAAACCACAGCCGGTGCTGCGTATATACATACCCAATCCGGATGGTTTCGGCCAAAGCGCAGTACGGCACAAGCAGTCCGCGCAGTTGACAAATTGCCCTTACGGGGTTGGTGGGTAGGGGACCTGACGCGACGGACAGGAGGAATCAGTCTGGAACAGATGATGAAGGAACTTGCAGCCTACATAAGGGGTTGGAAGAGCTACTTCGGCTTCTGTCAGACGCCCTCACTACGGCAAGCTCTGGATGAATGGATCCGGCGTCGGCTGAGATCGAGGATCTGGAAGCAGTGGAAGCGTGGGCCCGTGTGGTTCAGGAAGTTACGCCAACCAGGGGTGAGCATCACCCTTAACAGCAACTCGATAAGAATCTGGTACGGCAACGGGTGTTTTGCTAACAGCCCGGCCCTGTCCATGGCGCCTCCCATCGTCTACGTTGCCTCTCTTGGTCTTCCTCGCTTGTTCGTTGCTCCGGCATAACCCTGTGAACCGCCGTACGCGGACCCGCACATCCGATGGTGTAGCAGGTGTGTGCGTGACCATTCCCCCTATGCCGATTGATGCGAAACCGGCTGTCCGCCGTCTAACCAAGAGCCCCCACAGGGGTGTGGGTCTGCACAATTCATGAGTAGCCAGTGTGATTTGCAGGGCATCGTGTTCATCGCACTTATGGCTGCCTTTCCGCAAAGGAGAAACAACATGAGAAAATTGCTCCGCGTTTCATTCCTGGCTCTGTTGCTCGCCGCAATCAGTGTGTCGGCGCCCGCCTCGCGCGGTGCCTGTCAGCCGACGTCTAACGCAGACAGAACAGCTCCCAGCTATGACATGAAGGCACAGTCCGCGCTGGATCTGGAGACGCTACAAAAGAAAATCGTCAGCCTCGCGGAAGCGATTCCGGCCGACAAGTACACGTGGCGCCCGGAAGCCGGGACGCGTTCGGTCGGCGAACTCTTTCTGCATATTGCCGCCGCGAACTATAACTTTCCGACGATGATGACGGGCGTGGCCCCCGCGGCCGGGTTCGAGGGGAAAGGTTTCGAGAAATCTACGACGGACAAGGCGAAGATTATCGAGCAATTGAACAAATCCTTCGCCTATGCAATCACTGCGGTGAATAACATGTCCAATGCGGATTTTGCAAAGCCCGAAACGAAGCTGGGCCCCGACGCAAACGATGGCGACGTGATCTATTTGATGGTGACGCACATGCATGAGCATCTGGGACAATCGATTGCCTATGCACGAATGAACGGGGTTATGCCGCCGTGGACGGCTGAAGCGCTGAAAAAGAACCCCAAAGCAATACAAGATTAGAACAGCGTAGAACCCGCGGAAACAAAGGGGATTAGAGGCTTTTGCACAGCGTCCACAGGGATGTGGAAAGCTGCGAAAAAAGTTTTGTGCCCCACTTGACATATTATCCGCTTGTAGTAAGATTACAAATGGTTCGGCACTTCCTAAAAGTGTCTAGCCGTGCAGGGGATTCACAGTCGGGTCTGAAGTACTCCAAGGAACAGATCCTATAGTGAGGCGCCTTATCAGCACAGGGTAATCCATGTTGAGCTTCGCGCGGAGCCGCTAAACACTAGGCGGCTGTGCCCGGCGCTCGACGCCGGGTTTCGTATTTTATGGAGACGTTTTGGCGGTTGTAAGCCAGGAAGACTTCATAATCAGCCCTCCGGCAGGAGGGCGTTCCGACCTAGTCGGAACCCCTGATGGGATCAGGGATACACGTTCTTTGACAACTGAAAGGTTGGCACGTTCCCGCCGATAACTCTGGGTGGATTACGGTCCGTTTGGGGGATTGAAGGTGGGGACGATTACAAGTTCTGCTCGAGATGTTGAGCAGTACTGTGGATAACAAGGCGAACTCATATCAAGCGCTTGTGGAATCCAGGGTCGACAGTCCCGGCGCCGAGCAATCGGACCACGGAATAATGGACCTGGAAGAAGCAGGGCGTACGAGCTGAAGGAAAGTTGCAGTTTAGCCACTGCAGCGAGTCGCGAGGAGCGCAAGCAAATCGCAACACCATCGGCAACGACGTATTGGGTAAGTTTTATGATTAAGCTACTAAGGGCGTACGGTGGATGCCTTGGCGCCAGAAGGCGATGAAGGACGTGGCAAGCTGCGAAAAGCCTCGGGGAGCCGCAAGCAGGCTTTGATCCGGGGATGTCCGAATGGGGAAACCCAACGTGATGAACTCCCGTTACGGCCGGCTGAATATATAGGCCGGTATGAGCTAACCCAGGGAAGTGAACCATCTCAGTACCTGGAGGAAAATAAATCACAGAGATTCCGAAAGTAGCGGCGAGCGAAATCGGAACAGCCCAAACCGATGTGTTTACACATCGGGGTTGTAGGACCGCATAAGTAGAGTTACCAATCCGGAGGCTAGGTGAACCTGCTGGAAAGCGGGGCCAAAGAGTGTGATAGCCACGTAACGGAAAGTGTACCGGACTCGAAGCGGTATCCTGAGTACCACGGGACACGTGAAATCTCGTGGGAAACTGGGGAGACCACTCTCCAAGGCTAAATACTCTCTGGCGACCGATAGTGAACCAGTACCGTGAGGGAAAGGTGAAAAGCACCCCTGCGAGGGGAGTGAAATAGAACCTGAAACCGTATGCTTACAAGCAGTCGGAGGGCCATGCCCGGACTTCGGTCTGTGAAAGCCTGACGGCGTGCCTCTTGCTTAATGAGCCGGCTAGTTATTCTCACATGCAAGGTTAAGCGCAAGCGAGCCGTAGCGAAAGCGAGTCCGAATAGGGCGACAAGTACGTGGGAATAGACGCGAAGCGGGATGATCTACCCTTGGCCAGGCTGAAGGTCGCTTAAACGCGACTGGAGGGCCGAACGGGTGTGAGTTGAAAATCGCTCCGATGAGCTGAGGGTAGGGGTGAAAGGCTAATCAAATTCCGTGATAGCTCGTTCTCCCCGAAATGCCTTTAGGGGCAGCCTTGTATGAATTGCCGCGGTGGTAGAGCTCTGAATGGACTAGGGACCAACCAAGGTTACCGAATCCAATCAAACTTCGAATGCCGCGGACAACTATGCGGGAGTGAGACTACGAGGGATAAGCTTCGTGGTCGAGAGGGAAAGAACCCAGATCGCCAGCTAAGGTCCCTAACTGTAGACTAAGTGGGAAAGGAAGTGTAATCGCTCGGACAGCCAGGAGGTTGGCTTAGAAGCAGCCATCCTTTAAAGAAAGCGTAACAGCTCACTGGTCAAGCGATATGCACCGACAATCCAACGGGGCTCAAGTCTACGACCGAAGCTGCGAAATTGTACTTTGTACATTTGGTAGGGGAGCATTCTGTGGAGTCTGAAGGTAGACCGAGAGGACTACTGAACGCCACACAAGAGACCCTGCCGGCATAAGTAGCGATAAACACGATGAGAACTCGTGTCGCCGAAAGTCTAAGGTTTCCTGAGGAAGGTTAATCCGCTCAGGGTTAGGCGGGTCCTAAGGTGAGGCCGAAAGGCGTAACTGATGGACAACAGGTCAACATTCCTGTCCCGCCTGGTGACGTTTGACGATGGGGTGACGCAGAAGGATAGGGGAGTCAGGTGATGGATGTCCGATTGCTCTGTGTAAGCCGGATCCCGTAGGCAAATCCACGGGGTCATTCAACGGTGAGACAGGGGACGAGGCCACACGGCCACAAAGTCTCTGATTTCACGCTGCCAGGAAAAACCTCTAAGGAGTCAACCAGGTGCCCGTACCACAAACCGACACAGGTAGACAAGGTGAATATCCACAGGCGCTCGAGAGAACACTCGCTCAGGAACTAGGCACATTAGTCCCGTAACTTCGGGAGAAGGGATGCCGCAGTAGGGTTTATAGCCCGAAGCGGTCGCAGCGAATCGCGCTCTGCAACTGTTTAACAAAAACACAGCTCTCTGCTAAGTCGAATACGACGTATAGGGGGTGACACCTGCCCGGTGCCGGAAGGTTAAAGCAAGGGCTTAGCCGCAAGGCGAAGGCCTGAACTGAAGCCCCGGTGAACGGCGGCCGTAACTATAACGGTCCTAAGGTAGCGAAATTCCTTGTCGGGTAAGTTCCGACCTGCACGAATGGTGTAACGATAGAGCGACTGTCTTGGCGAGTGGCTCGGCGAATTTGTGGTTCCGGTGAAGACGCCGGATGCCCGCATCTAGACGGAAAGACCCCGTGCACCTTTACTGCACTCTGGTCATGAGTAACGGTACGATCTGCGTAGCATAGGTGGGAGCCTATGAACCTCTGGTTTCGGCTGGGAGGGAGGCATCAGTGAAATACCACCCTGATTGTTCTGTCGCTCTAACCTACCACCCGTGACGGGTGGGGAGACACGGCCAGACGGGTAGTTTGACTGGGGCGGTCGCCTCCCAAACTGTAACGGAGGCGCCCAAAGATCGGCTCAAGCGGATTGGAAACCCGCTGTGGAGTGCAAGAGCATAAGCCGGTTTGACTGTGAGACATACAAGTCGAGCAGGAACGAAAGTTGGATCTAGTGATCCGGTGGTCCCGCGTGGAAGGGCCATCGCTCAACGGATAAAAGGTACGCCGGGGATAACAGGCTGATCTAAGCCAAGAGTTCACATCGACGCTTAGGTTTGGCACCTCGATGTCGGCTCATCGCATCCTGGGGCTGTAGAAGGTCCCAAGGGTTAGGCTGTTCGCCTATTAAAGCGGTACGTGAGCTGGGTTCAGAACGTCGCGAGACAGTTCGGTCCCTATCTGGTGTGGGCGCAGGAGACTTGAAGGGAGTTGTCCCTAGTACGAGAGGACCGGGATGAACAGACCCCTTGTGTACGAGCTGTCACGCCAGTGGCATCGCTCGGTAGCGAAGTCTGGAAGAGATAATTGCTGAATGCATCTAAGCAAGAAGCTCGCCCTAAGATAAGGTCTCCCAATCCTCTTCGGAGGATAAGAAGGGCAGTCGAAGACTACGACTTTGATAGGCGGGAGGTGTAAGCGCAGCAATGCGTTAAGCTGACCAGTACTAATCGCCCGTTCGGCTTAATCATAAAACTTTCCCAAGCCGTCGTTGGGTAGGATTCACAAGCAAGCCTTGTGATTCATAGTTCTGTTCAGCAGCGGGCCGAACTTGTATATGCCAACCTTTTGTTGTCAAGACTTAGCCGCTTTTTCGCGGTTCGAGTTTATCGATTTTCCGGTGGTCATACCGCGAGGGTCACACCCGTTCCCATCCCGAACACGGAAGTTAAGCCTCGCCGGGCCGATGATACTGCACGGGTAACTGTGTGGGAACGTAGGTCGCCGCCGGGATTATTTTAAAGAAGGCCCCGATTTTCGGATCGGGGCTTTTTTCTTTTCCCACGCGATCATTCTGAAATCGGGAGAGTGGAGAGTGAGTCGATGGATTTGAATCTGGGATATGGTCAGCTGAGCGACGACGAGTTCGTGAGCGCGTTTGATCAATGCCGATTGGAGCCGGCTAACTTTCATCACGCCGATCATGTCCGTCTCGCCTGGATCTACGCAGCTCGCTGCTCTCCCGTCGAAGCGGAACAAAAACTCATGAGTGGAATTCAGCGATTCGCGGCGAAAGCAGGCGTTCCGGGGAAATTTCAGTACACCACTACATTGGCGTGGGCGAGGTTAGTTGTCCGCGCGCGCAAGAGGTCCGATGGCCGTCTCCGTTTTGACCAGTGGATCACCGCGCACCCGGAATTTCTCGATCGTCAGCTGTTGCAGAAGTATTATTCTCGCGGGCTACTGGAGACTGAGCCCGCTCGTAGCGCCTGGGTTGCCCCCAACCTAGCGTCGTTCGATTGATGGTTGGATTCCGCGCGGCTTCGCACGTAGAATGGCGCTTTCCTGCGAGGAGACTATGGGCGAAACGCAGCAAACGGTACTGATTACCGGTGGCACCGACGGTTTGGGAAAGGCCGCGGCGTTTCTGATGGCCCAACGCGGCTATCGTGTGTTTGCGGCGGGACGTTCCCTGCAGAAAAGAAAGGAACTGGATCGCACGGCCCTGGAGAAGAAGCTGTTGTTAGAGTCGGTCGAACTTGATGTCTGCGACGATGCTTCCGTTCAGCGTGCGGTACAGAGCGTTCTAAAAAGAAGCGGATCGATCGACATCCTGATCAATAACGCTGGCATCGGTTACATGGCGGTCGTCGAGGACCTGCGACTGGCTGACCTGCGCCAACAGTTCGAAACGAATGTCTTTGGCGTCCTCCGCGTGACGCAAGCGGTGCTCCCGCACATGCGCCAACACAAGCGTGGGCGGATCCTGATGATGAGCAGCGTGGCGGGTATCGTCACACCGCCAACCTACGGCGCTTACAGCAGCAGTAAGCACGCTTTGGAGGGGCTCACGAATGCCTTGCGCCTGGAGATGTACCCCTTCGGCGTCGAAGTGATTCTTATCGAGCCGGGCTACATCGTCACGAATTTTCAGCAAACCGCGAAAGAGCTTGCGCAGCCTTATGTGGATGCGGGGAAAGCCGGTCCATACGCCAAGGTCTACAGCGGCGCGTGGGCCGGCGCCAACCAAGGCCGGGGAAACTCGAAGACAACTCCGGAAGATTGCGCTCGGGTGATTCTAGAGGCCATCGAAGCAACGCATCCAAAAGCGCGATACCCGGTCACGCCGTTGGCGAAGTGGGTTTCCATCGCGAAGCGATTCGTCCCAGATACCATCCTGGATTCCGTCCTGCGGAGAAAATATGGCATCACTCGCGACGAGTCGTAGATCGTGCGTCTTCTCAGTCAGTCGTCGATTAGTTCGATACTTGGAACGATACGCTGGTCTCGCGAAGTTGCTCCCACTTCTTTCGCCATGCCTCGTGAACCGGGTTTTCGGCATAATCGGCAGCGGCCTCGGCGCTGGTGAACTCGATAACGTAGACGCCGCTCCAGTCGCGTATTTGGTTTCGTTCCGTCTTCAGCCAGATATTCCTGATGCCGGGAATCTTCGCGGCCATGTCCTTGATGCCAGCAAGGGCCTGATCCTGGTCATTCTGAGAAGTGGCGTCGCGGAATTTGTACGCGACGATGTGAATCACGGTTTTGGGCTGGCCAAATTTGTTCACGGCGGCGACGTGTTGCGTGCCCAAGCTTCCGGCGACAACCCCTGCAAGAACTAGCAGGCCTGCGGCCGCAAGCTGCCTCATACTTCGTTTCGTCAGGTCCATCGCCGTCCTCCCCAGATGCAAAGCCCCACTAGTTTAAGCAAGTCCCGATGCAGCGGCAACCGGGCAAGGCGGAACAAATTTGACGCGACGAGCCGCTGCCTTTAGGCTGTTGCTCGTCCAAGGAGAAGTGAATGTTCCGAATCTATCGGTGGATTGTGGTGTTGAGTTGTGCAGGATTGCTCGTGTCGGGTGCGTCGACGCAAGACCGTGAGCCCGACCAGGAAGCGCGAGCCATCCTGAAGCAATTGATCGAGATCAACACAACTGCTTCGGTCGGCAGCGTCACCGAGGCGGCAGAGGCCATGGCACAACGTCTCCGTGCGGCCGGATTTGCAGAGAAGGAAGTGCTCGTTGCGGGGCCGAACGACCGCAAGAAAAACCTGGTAGCGCGCTATCGCGGTACGGGGCAGAAGAAGCCTATTCTGTTTATCGGACACCTCGACGTAGTGGAGGCGTTGCGCACTGACTGGAGCACCAATCCCTTTGAGTTCGTGGAAAAAGACGGCTACTTCTATGGCCGCGGTTCGCAGGACATGAAAGAGGGCGACGCGATTCTGGTAACGGCGTTCCTACGATTGAAACGGGAAGGATTCGTGCCGGACCGCGATTTGATTTTGGCGCTGACCGCGGATGAAGAAGGCGGTAGTTCGAATGGTGTGGACTGGCTTTTGAAGGAGCACAAGGACTGGATAGACGCGGCATTCTGCATCAACCTAGATGGCGGCGAATTTGAAAAATTGAAGGGTCAGCGCGTGCTGGCAGGCCTACAGGCCAGCGAAAAGGTGTACGTCGACTTTCAATTTGAGACGAGCAATCCCGGCGGCCACAGTTCCGTTCCCGGCGCAGAAAACGCCATCTACGAATTGGCGACCGCTCTATTAAAAGTCCAGACATTTTCGTTCCCGGTGAAAGTCAACGAGATCACACGCGGCTACTTCAAACACGCCGCAACACTGACTACAGGTTCGCTCGCCACTGATCTACGCGATGTCGCCAAGGAACCCCCCGATCCGGCAGCCATCAAGCGGCTCTCCGCCAATCCGTATTACAACTCGCTGCTGCATACAACCTGCGTCGCTACCATGCTCTGGGGTGGGCACGCGCCGAATGCACTACCGCAGACCGCGCGAGCCAACGTGAACTGCCGCATTTTTCCTGGCGAAGACCCGGTGGACGTGCGCAAGACGTTGGAGCGGGTAGTCGCGAATCCGAAAGTAAAAATCACCGAGGTCGCTCAGAAAGATCCAGACGGCAAGCTGGTTCCGGTGGTCGCCGTTCCACCGTCGCCGCTGCTGCCCGAGGTTACAAACACGTTGGAGCGAACTTTGGCGACCATGTGGCCGGGTCTACCGGTTGTGACCACAATGTCCACCGGCGCCACGGACGGGCGCTACCTGCGCGTTGCGGGAATACCGACGTATGGGATTTCCTGCATGTTTTTTGACATGGAGGATGATCGCGCTCATGGCAAAGACGAACGCATCGAAGTGCAGGAATATTACGATGGCGTGGAATTCGGTTACCGGTTCATCAAAGCGCTCAGCTCAAAATAGGATCTTTTCTCATGCCAATGAAAAAGCCCCCGAACTTTCCCAGGGGCTTTTCAGTTTGGAACGGAATGGAGTTCAGGGCTTTGTCGGATCCGGCGGTTCACCCGGCTTCACATCTTGCGGAGCCGCGGCGCTGGCCGCAATGGGCTTGCCTGCATCGGAGCCATAACGAGTCAGGTAGGGCATGAAGGGCGTCACTTCGAAAGGCATCTTTTCGCGTTCTGCAACCGTGCCGATCGGCTTGCTCTTGATCATGTCCAGCTTGTCGTTCCAAGGATCAATTTTCACGCGTCCCCCGAGTGGCAGAGCTGCAATCTTCTGCGGATTCTGTGGGCCGTGAGCTGCATCCAGTGCCATGGTGGACTTCAGGTCATTAATCTGGGGCACGCGGTTGCCAAGGTGCCCGCTGATGAGGTTGGGAATTTCCTTCTGGCGGCTATCAAGGGCCTGGAGGAAAAGTCCGGCATTCGCAAGTTGATTCTTATAGGGCGAGTTGTTGAGAATCTGAATGGCCTTCGTATTTGCTGCGGCTTCTTCATCTGGAGTACGAGCAAAGCCGAAGTGGCGGAAGGTGTCCTTGTCTTCCACCAGAATCTGGTCGAAGAAGGCGTATTGGGAATCAACACGATGGCCGAGAACCACATGGCTCAGCTCGTGGGCCAGCATGGAGGCCAGGCTGGCTTCGTCTGGAAGAACGTCAATCAGACCGCGGCTGAGAACGATGGTGTGTCCGACCGTGAACGATTCCAGCGTGGAGGTCATCAGCACGCGGCAGCGCACTTCCGGATCGACATCGATATTATTGGTCACTTCCAGGTTGTTCACCACCGTCTCCATCACCTTGTCCACTTCACCCTTCGGCGCCATCAAGCCAATGCGCTCCAGGCGATCTGTGACGTTATCCTCGGCCTGACGGTCCCAAGAGCGCTGCGCCTGAATCGGTGACAGGTCGTTCGCGGTCTTGGTGTCATCCTGAACGGGGGTTTCCACGAGGATCTTGCTGAGTTCCTGCTCTTGAGCAGAGCCGCCGAGGTTGTAACCCCAGAGTCTGGTCTGAGCCTTAAAGTCCAGTTTCTTGCTGATGGCGTAGTGCAGATCACTTTCCTGGCTGTACACGAAAGTCGGCAGCCACAGTCCGGGCTGCACATTGGTCCGCCAGCTGTCGAAATGGAAGTACCAGCTGGAGTGGCCGTTGCCTCCATATCCGCCATTGAAGCGCACGATGTGAAAATCCTGATCTTCCACCCAGATGCGTCCCACAAACCGGCCATGATTTCCCTTCTCCGTCGGGGTCACATCGAATACCAAGCAGCGCACTTCGCCCAGAAATTCGCGACGAACATAGTCGAATTTGTAGTGCTGCTTATCGAAGCCATTGGTGTCGATAAAAATCATCTGCAGGAAGCCGTCTGGCAGGAACTGCATCGCGAAGCTGAAGAAGTTTCCGATCGAGCCGACAACTTTCCGGCCCTTGCTGGAGGTGTCATTCAGGGGTACTAAGCTGACGCCCTTTGTGAAGTTGGCGCGGCCAAGAAAATACTTATCGCCGGCCGGCACAGCGCCAAGGTCCTTATCGGGCTTCAGATTTTGAATGTAGGTCTCGACCAACGGTGAGTAGTTTCGCATCTGGCCGTATAGCCGCTGCTCGTTCGCGACAAAACGGTCGATTACTTGATCGACTGTTCGCGGTTGGTCAGCCGCCGGCACCGGCGAAGCCACAGCCGACACGCTCGCGCACGCGCTAAGCGCCAGAACCAGGATGTTTCTCGACAGCGTTCGCATGATCATCTCCCTCAATACGCCAGCCGGAATTCGATTCGGACTCGGGCCGGAAAATCCACCGGCTCACTCTCGCGCTTCGCCGGCTTGAACTTGATTTGTTGTGCTGCTCGTGTGGCCGCTTCATCCAGGCCATGGCCGAGCCCGCTGACTACCCGGTTAATCTGAATACTTCCATTTGCTAGGAAAACCAGATCCAGAACCACGTCGCCTTCAATCTTCAAACTACGCCCTTCGGCCGTATACTCCGGCCGAGGCTTGTCCACTATGACAATAGGCGTATCCGCTGGACCGCCGGCCTGTGTCTTCTTCTTGGGAGCTTCCGTGGCCGCCGCGGCGTCGCTGAAACCGCTGGCCACCACGGTCCCTTTTTTGCCACTGCCGCCTGCAGGAGGCGTCGCTACTCCATTGCCGAAGCCTGAGCTAGCCACCGTGCCGCGGATGCCTTCCTTACCGCCAGTGCCGTTGCCATATCCTTCTCCACCGGGCAATGCAGGGGAACCAAGTCGATTCACGTTGGTTGCATGATTCGGATCACCCTTGCCCGGCATGCCATTGGGATCGCCGAATCCTCCGGTCTGAACTTTATCCACAGGAGCTTTCACCGTTGCCGGCGCAGCGCTTCCCGTTGACGCCATCAAGCCGGTCTTCACATCCTCTTTCGGACGCTTCGGGCCGTTGTCTTTCGTTTCAATCTTCGCAGCTTCGAATACCGGGGTCATGTCCGGTACCTTGGCTTCTACTTTTTCGATCTTTGGCTGAACAACTTTAGGCGCCAGGTTCGCGAAGATATGCTGCTGCTTTGGATTCAGTTTCACCGGCGCTTCGATTACGGGCTTTACTTCCATTTTGGGAATTTCAGCTTTGACCTTGGGCGGGGGAGGTGGCGGCGGAGCCGTGGGAACCATTGTCACCGGCTGTGCAATTTCTACGCTGTTGTAATGCAGAGCGGTCTTCATCTTCTCTGGATAGAGCAGGGGAATCAGGAGGAAGAAGATCACAGCGGTGAGCTGTAGGCCAGCGCTCACGCCAAGCCGATCCCAACGGGGCTTGGATTCGGGCAGCATGACTAAGCGGGCGGGGACCTGCCGTGTGCCGATTTTTTGCTTCCAGGCTTCGGGATTCGTGGAGCGTGCGCGACCGGCGTTGAAGCCAACGCCCAGCGTGCCGCTCGGTGGTGGATCTGCAATCATCGTAGTCATCCGCTTCAGCCTCTAACGAAGATTATTCCCGCCCTTCTTGATGCAAAAGGGAATCAATCACTTTCAGCAAAGGACATGTGTATCCCGGTACGAGAGTACTTTGGTCCGGAAATCGTCCGAATAGGACTTTCGTACTAAAGTCGCGAACTCGCTAATGACCTTGCGAGTGCACGTCCACACACGCCTTCATATCGGGGGTTAACCCGCCGAGGCGAATTTCGTTGCGGGGCGGGTATCGCAACACCTCCTAGGATACCGCATTCGGGGACAGGGGGACCGCCTGAATTCTGCACCAGTTTCCTCCTAAAAGGGTACCCTCTAGGATGCCAGGAACACCAGCGGCGTTGGTTGAATTTACCAAAGCCTTAGAGTAATAGAAATAGAGGGTTTACCGTAGGGCTGGGAGGATTGTGCCGCAGTCGTCAGGTGAAAATCCGGAATTTCGAGTGCCCCCCGAGGTCTGGTCCTCTGTAGAGGCACTCCTGGCATTCCTCTATGAGGAATCCCGAGCTGCGGCTTGGCACGTGACCCGCGAGCAGTTCGAAGAGTCGCTTGAACGCAGCGTCTCGAAACGCTTCGCAGAGGGAGGGCTCACCCGGGAGCGCCTGGAAGAATATCTTCAGACCCTGTACGTCGAAGATTTGGCCTTGGCTTGTGGTTGCATGCAAGGCACCGAGTCTGCCTGGGAGTATTTCATCCGCGAATTTCAAAGTTACTTGCGCGCAGCGGCCGGAGCCATCACCAAGGGTAGCCGTGCAGGAACAGACGCTCAGGAACTCGCCGACTCCTTGTTTGCAGAGCTTTTTGGCCTTGTCGACGGCAAGCGCGGCGAGCGTTCGCTATTCCGCTACTTCCACGGCCGCAGCTCACTGAAGACATGGCTGCGCACGATTCTTGCCCAGCGCCACATCGACTGCATCCGTCAAAGCCGCCGCTGGGAATCCTATGAAGGCGAGGATGGCAAAGAGAAAAAAGTCCTGTCGGGCGAACGTATCGCTCAGCCTGTGCTTGATCCTCACCGCGAGCGATACGTCAGGCGCTTCGTGGCTGCCCTGGAATGTTCGTTGGCCGGGCTAGAGCGCATTGATTGGCAACGCCTTGAGCTTTACTATTCGCGTCAGTTGACGCTCGCTGAAATTGGAAAGAAACTAGGAGAGCACGAATCCAGCGTTTCGCGAAGCCTCGAGCGAATCCGCCGCGCACTGCGCGGCTCCATTGAAGCCCTCTTGAAAGCTCCTCCTCCACTGAGCGAGGCGGAAATCGTACTCTGTTTCCAGTATGCCGCGGAGGACTCGCCCATCGATTTCCGAACGCTTTTTCCCGGTAAGGAATCTGGGAGGCCCGGCGCGGGAAGGAAGGAAACGTCGTGAGTCCTTGCAAGAAACACATCTCGCAGCGTTCTAAGGTTGGAGTGGACCATGTCGTCTGATGATCGCGATCGGCAACTGGAGAAGGCGCTCGAGCGGCATCTGCGTAACTCCTCGCAGGATTCCTCCTGCCCCGACACCGAGACTCTCGCCGCCTACCATGAACGTACCCTTTCCCTTGAGGAAATGGCTCGGCGGAAACAGCACATCGCGGCGTGCTCAAGCTGCCAGGAAACCCTGGCGCTCGTAGAAGAGTCCAACGTTTTGCAGGGAGATGAGGAGGAGAATCCTAAAATGATGGAAATTGCTGGTGGCAGATTTCTTGCCGCAGCGACTGCTGACCGCTCTCAGAGTCTGCAGATGGAAGCTGCGCTGCGTGAAGTTGCTTCCGTGCCGAATACCGTCGCGATGAAGCAGACTTCGAAGCATTCTGCCGCACTGCGTTGGGTTGTGCCGGTTGGTGCCTTGGCTGCAGCACTGCTTGTTTGGGTCGCCGTACGCGAATCCCATCAAACGTCGGTGGCACCGATCGGTCCCATCCAGGTTGCGGAGAATCGCCCGTCTGTGTCGAGTGTGCCGGCGGCTTCCGCACCCGTCGCGAAGGAATCCTTGCCTAACCGCGAGGAAGTGGCTGCTACCCGCTCTCGGACTTTAAATGAGCTGCGAAAACAGACTGAACCTGCGTTGGCAGCAAACTCCTCACGCCCGCTCGAAAAGAAAGTGCCGGCCGGCAGTGCTATCAGTGCCCTTGAAACCACGAAAGCCGACAAACTGAGTGCAGAGGCCGATTCGAAAGCTAGGGACGAACTGTCTGCGCCAAGCAGTGCAGCCGCGCCGGCCGAAGCCTATAACTACTCTGCGCAAAATATTGAGCTGCCGCCTGCGCAGAACGCGCAGGCAACCGCAACTGCACCCAACGCTGGTGCTGCAAACCAGGTAGCGAATACAGGCCGACTGACCGGGCAACAAAACCAGTTCTCTAAAATGAAAAGCCAGCCAACGGAAACTGTGGAAGTGGCTGCAGCAAAACGGGCGTCCCAATCATTGAGTGACTTGCTTCCGGAAGGCGGTGTGATCATCGTGGCGCCAAACGATGCGTACTCCTGGCGAGTGGCATCCGGCGGAAAAATCGAGCACAGCACCGACAATAGCCGCACGTGGATGCCGCAAAACAGCGGCGTCACCGCAGACTTGACAGCGGGTTCCGCCATCTCCGGAAAGGTATGTTGGGTAGTCGGGAAGTCCGGAACCGTTCTCCTCACCGCCGATCGCGGGAAGCATTGGAAGCAACTCCCTTCGCCCACCAAAGAAGACTTAGCGGGAGTGAACGCGATGGACGAAAAACGCGCCTCGGTCTGGACCGTTTCGCATAAGCAGAGTTTTGACACCAATGACGGTGGCGCGACCTGGACTCCCGTCGGTAACAAGTAATCTCCACTGCAAGAAATAGCACTGGCGCCGTTCTAACAGCGAAGGCAAATTCAAGGTGAGGTGGATCCATGAAGACTTCGCAAGGCGCACTCCGTTCCCGTTCACGCTGGATCGCAGCCGCAGGAGCAATCGCACTGGCAGGAGCGGCTGCGTTTGTGCCCTCTTATCACGCTGGGAAAAAGGCCGAGCCCCAAGACAAAGGCTCGGGTCACTCGGCTGATCAAAGCACCACGCTGAATGATCAGACCGAGCTATCCATCGCGGTCTACAATTCCAATATCGCTTTGGTGCGCGATGTCCGCCAATTGCAGTTGCCTACCGGCGATTTCCGCCTGAAGTTCATGGACATTGCTGCCACCGTGAATCCCGCTACGGTACACTTCCGTTCGCTGACCGAACCCGACAAGGTAGGCGTGATCGAACAGAATTACGAGTACGATCTGCTCGAACCCGCCAAGCTCCTCAATAAATACGTCGGAAAGGAAGTCACGCTGGTGCGCAGCTATATGGACAATGGCACCACCAGGCGCGAAGAAATCAAGGCCACGCTTCTGGCTAACAATAATGGCCCTGTCTGGAAGATCGGCAACGACATCGTCACCGGCGTGTACGGCGAAACCTATCGCTTCCCCGAAGTACCCGCAAATCTTTACGACCGACCAACACTGCTGATGACACTGGAGAATTCCGGTTCACCCAAGCAGAAGATCGAAGCGTCCTACCTGGCCAGCAATCTGTCGTGGAATTCCGACTATGTGCTTACCATCGGCCGCGAAGATAAAGCCGCCGACCTCGATGGGTGGGTAACCATCGTCAATAACTCCGGTACTGCGTTTCACAACGCAAGACTGCAGCTTATTGCCGGCGACCTGAATCGCGTTCCGCAAAGCAACTTGAGAGACGCCAACCGGGTATATGAAATGGCTGCGAAAGCCGCGGCGGCGCCTGCGCAATTTCAACAGGAGAATTTCAGCGAATATCATCTCTATTCGCTGGGACGCCATACTTCCGTCGAAGACAAGGAAACCAAGCAGATCAGCCTGCTGCAAGGCTCCGGCATTCCCGTGGAAAAGCTGTTCGTCGTCAACGGCCAGAATTACTACTACCACAATGCGCAGAACCCCGGCTCGCCGATCAAAGACCCCGTCATGGTGTTCTACAAGTTCAAAAACGAAGAAAAGGCCGGTCTCGGCATTCCGTTGCCCGCCGGAAATCTGCGAGTGTACCAGAAGGATTCGAAAGGCGGCCTGCTTCTCATCGGGGAAGACCACATCGATCACACACCGAAAGACGAATTCATTAACGTGAAAATCGGCAACGCCTTCGATGTGGTTTCCGAGCGCAAACAGACCGACTATAAGAGCCTGGGAAGCCGACTCTGGGAAATGGAATTTGAGATCATCCTCCGCAACCACAAAGACACGCCCATCACCGTGCAGGTAAATGAGCCGATCGGAGGCGACTGGGAAATGCTGTCCTCAAGCTACAAATATACGAAGACCGGTGCGTGGGCGGCCCAGTTCGATGTGCCCGTTAAGGCGAACGGCGAGTCGGTTCTGAAGTACCGCATCCGTGCAAAGTGGTGAGTTGGTTTTAGACTGCGGGGCACGCCTGAGCGTGTCCCGCTCTATTTTTCCGCTGCCACGAAAATCATTTCTGGTGATTCATCTCCCAACGAAGAACGGTCAAAATCCCCATAAAGAGCCGTAACCTTAAAACCGCACCGCGCCAGCAGATGCTCCACCTCATATCGGAAGAAGTAACGCAGCGCCCAGGCTATCACCAGCGTTTCCTCTTTTCCATCCGCATGCCTCACCCGGAAAATCATCTCCACATCATTCTGTTGCACCGCTCGGCGATACGCAGCCACTCGTTCGCACAGGGCCACATGCCTTCCTTCGCTCATCTCGTACTCCGCCAGTAGACATTCCTTAAAGAAGCTCGGGTCGTGCATCCTCACAGCGCTCGTCTGAAAAAAGTCCAGAATCAGTCGCCCGCCCGGCGCTAAATGCTTTCGTGCGCACTGCAAGCAACGGATCTGTTCCTCGGTCTCCAATAGATGTTGAAACGGTCGAAAAGGAATTATGATCGAGCGGAATTTCTCACCCAAATCGCACTTCGTCATGTCCGCTTGCACCAAATGGACGCGCTCTCGCGCCTCGGTGCGCATCGCTCTGCGTTTCACCTCGGCTTTTTCGAGCATCTTCCCGGAAATGTCCAATCCAACCACGCGGTAACCCGCCTCCGCAATAGCCAGCGTGATCCGCCCTGTGCCGCAGCCAAGTTCGAGCACGGGGTCACCATACTGCCGCGCAGCAGAGCAGTAGAAGCGCACGTCCCCCGTCCGCTGCGTGACCATGGGCGCCGCATCGTAATACTCGGCAATGAAACTGTCGTAAAGCGCTGCCTTCTCCGTCATGTTTCCACCACCGCGTCTGCCTCGATTTCCAGAAGTATCTCGGGCGAAATCAGCTTGCTGATCTCGACCATGGAAGTCGCCGGCAATATGTCCTTGAAGAACTCGCCGTGCGCGCGCCCTATCTTTTCCCAGTCCGCAATATTGGTGACAAAGATCCTCGTACGCACCACATCTTTCAGGCTTGCTCCCGCCCGAGTGAGCGCTGCCTCCAGATTCCGAATGATCTGCACGGCTTGCGCGTATGGATCACCCAACCCCACTATCCTTCCATCTGGCCCCGTCGCCGTGGTCCCCGAAACGCAGACGTGATTGCCGATCCGCACCGCCCTAGAATAGCCCACGATCGGCTCCCACCGTGTACCGCTGGCTATGTTCTGCCGTGGCATATTGGCTCCTTCTGGCCGGCCCAGCCTTCCGGCGGGCTCGGCGCCGCATGATAAACTTAGAAGCAGTATCGCATGGGGTCGGCGCTAGATACGCGCCAGTGATAGGACAGACGGATGCGTTGCAACAATATTATTGAAGCGGTAGGCCGTACGCCTTTGATCCGCCTTAACCGGATCGCCCAAGGCCTGAAGCCGCAAATCTGGGTTAAGGCCGAAATCACTGAACCCCGGCGGCTCGGTGAAAGACCGTATCGGCATCACCATGATGGATGATGCCGAGAAGAAAGGCCTGCTCAAGCCCGGCGGCACCATCATCGAGGGCACCTCGGGGAACACCGGCATGGGACTGGCGCTGGTGGCGGCGGTGCGTGGCTACAAATGCGTGTTCACCACTACCGATAAGCAGTCCAAGGAAAAAGTGGATTTGCTGAAAGCGCTCGGCGCCGAAGTGATTGTGTGCCCAACGGCGGTCGAACCTGAAGATCCACGCAGTTACTATTCGCGTGGCGAAAAAACTCGCGCGCGAAATTCCCAACTCCTTACTATCCCAATCAGTACGATAATCCGAACAATCCCGAAGCCCATTACCGCTCGACCGGCCCGGAAATCTGGGAAGACAGCGAAGGCAAGATCACTCATTTTGTCTGCGGCATGGGCACGGGCGGCACGATCAGCGGCGTCGGCAAATACCTGAAAGAAAAAAAGTCCAAGCGTAAAGATCGTAGGCGTCGATCCCGACGGATCGCTCTACTACGACTTTCTCAAAACCGGAAAAATCGCCAAAGCGCGTACCTACGTCGTCGAAGGCATCGGTGAGGATTTCTTCCCCACCACCATGAACCTGAAAATTCTGGACGACGTCATCCAGGTAAATGACGAAGAATGCTTTGTGGTGGCACGCCGACTGGCGAAGCTGGAAGGCATCTTTCACCGGAGGCTCCGGCGGCGGCTGTCTTTCCGGCAGCGCTGCGTCTCGCCAAGAACCTGGGTCCGAAGCGATTACATTGTCGCACTTACTGCCCGACACCGGCATGCGCTATCTGAGCAAGGTCTACAACGAAGAGTGGATGCAGCGAACGAGGCTACGTTGACGTCGCCAGTGTGCCAATCACGGCGGCGGAAGTGGTCAACGCCAAGAACGCAGTCCGGCAAAGTTCGTGAACTTGTGATTGTGCGGCCCTACCAGACCGTGTTTCACGCGCTGAAAACCATGCAGGAGCAGGACATTTCGCAGATTCCCGTCTTCGAAGAGAACGTGCCGATCGGTTGCGATCTACGAAGACCAGATCCTGAATCTCGGCCTTGCAGGGAAAGGATCTGCGCAAACTGGTGGTGCGCGAAGTGATGAGCAAGCCCCTACCCACAGATTCCTAAGACTGCGCCGGTCGAGCGTGTCACGCTACATCCTGAGCCACGAGAATCCCGCCGTGTTTGTGGAAATGGGAGACGGAAAATTTGAAATCCTCACCAAGTACGATCTGATGAGCACCGTGGCCAGCTTTGATGGAACAAAAACGTTAGCCGCATTTCCCCCAGCGCGGCTGAAGAGCACAGGATAGGAACCAGTGAAAATACAGGACTTCAATGAGCGGCTGAAAAACTCCATTCTCGTCGCGGACGGCGCGATGGGCTCGACTGCTGCACGAAACCGTCGGCGCGGTCCGCTGCTTCGACGAACTGAACACCACAGAGCCGGAAGCCGTTTTTCGTGTGCACCAGGCCTACATCGAAGCAGGCGCGCAAATCATCGAAACGAACACATTTGGCGCGAACCGTTTCAAGTTGGCTCCCGCTCGGGCTAGGCGATGACGTGCAACGCTTGAATGGCCGCGGCGTCAAAATCGCCCGCGAAGCCCGCGAATCCGCGGCACGCGAAGTCCTGATCGCCGGTTCCATTGGCCCGCTCGGTATTGGTGTACAGGCGCGCCATCCGGAACCCGAACAGATCCTCGACATTTTTCACGAACAGGCCTTGGCGCTCGAAGAGCGCGGCGTGGATTTCTTCATACTCGAAACATTTTCCTATATCGATGAATTGACGCTGGCCATTGATGCCATCCGCTCGTTTTCGGGTTTGCCCATCGTTGCGCAACTGACCTTTTCTGAAGAAGGCACAACCTACGGCGACGTGAATCCGTTCCTCGCCGCCACGATTTTGAAGGACAAGAATGTTCAAGTGATCGGAGCAAACTGCACCCTCGGCCCGCAATCTCTTCTGCCGATTCTCCAGGGAGTTGCCGAGTGTGGATGGTGTGCGTGTGAGCGGCATGCCCAACGCCGGATTCCCCAAACGCGAAGGCGATCGCATCGTTTATCCAAAATCCTCGCCGGACTACTTTGCGCTTTTCGCTCGCGAAGCCGCCGGAAGCCGGTGTGCGGATTCTTGGTGGTTGCTGCGGCACTACGCCCGCGCACATTCGAGCCATGGCCGAGCGGTGAAAGCCTTGAAACCAAGCCACGCTCATCACGGGGCTACCGTTGTTACCTCCACGCAACCAGTGGTTGCCGTGCAGCAGAAAGAGCCGGAAAGCAAATTCTGGAAAAAGTTACAGAAAAAAGAATTCGCGGTTTGTGTGGAAATTGACCCGCCAAAGGGTATCGCCCTCGACCGCATCTACGAGCAAGTTGATAAAGTGATGGCGTCGGGCAAGGTCCATTGCATCGACATCAACAGCGGCGCCATGGCTCGCGTTGGCATGGACGCACTGATTGTGGCCGGCGCCCTGGAAGCGCGCGGAGTCGAGACCGTTCCGCACCTCACTACCCGCGACCAGAACATAATTGGTCTGCAAGCCATGCTCCTTGGCGCCTGGACGGTCGGAGGCGTACGCAATGTTCTTGGAATCACCGGCGATCCTCCTTCGGTCGGCGATTATCCAGAAACCAGCGGAGTCTACGAAGTGGATTCCGTCGGGCTGGTAAAAATCCTCAGCCGCTTGAATCAAGGCACGGACTGGGCAGGAAAAACTCTCGGTGGCCAGACAAACTTTACGATTGGCGTGGCCCTCAACCCTGTCGCCGACGATTTGGACAATGAGATTGCGCGCTTTCATGCAAAAGTGGAAGCGGGCGCGCACTTTGCCATGACCCAGCCGTTGTTCGATCCCGAGCATTGGCACAGTTTCCTGAACAAGCTTGGCAGCAAGCCGGCGATTCCCGTGCTGATCGGCGTATGGCCGTTGAACAGCTATAAGCAGGCGTTGCGCCTGAACAACGAAGTGCCCGGCATCATGATTCCTGAACCGTTGCTCAAGTCGATGGAGGCAGCGGGCGCCTCTGCGCGCGAACGTGGTTTTGAAGTTGCCAGAGAAATGTTGGCGTGGGCGCGCACAGAACTGGCGGGTGCGTATTTGATTCCACCCTTCAAGCGCTACGAAGAAATTCTAGAGATTCTTTAGTCACACGCGCTTCGGTATCACAACCCAAATACATACAGCACGCGATCGGCGGCAATGGCTATGTACTGGTGACTGCCTGTGATCTTTGTCTCGACTCCACCCGCGAGGATTGTGTCCTGGCCGGTGATAGAGTACGAAATGGGATTGGCGGCAATTGGGCCGCCGGTCTGGAAGTCCCACAGCGGTTTGCCCGTGCGCGCATCCAGGGCGTAAAAGTTTCCTTCATCCGATCCGGAGAAAACCAACCCTCCTGCCGTTGCGAGAACTCCGGCCCACGGTGGCGAAAACAGTTTGAATTCCCAGCGCAACTCGCCAGTCTCTGCTTGCAATGCCCGAATCGCGCCCGACGAATCATCCGGTGGCAATTCGTCTTCGCCGCCGCCCGGGAAAAAGGTGCCGGCCTGGTAAGGGGTGACGCGTTTGAAATAGCGAGCTCCGATTTCGCGCACCGCAACATACACGAAGTCGGTTTGCGGGCTGTACGATGGGCTGAACCACACCGTTGCTCCATTCAGGTTTGGCCAGATCAACGCACCCTGCTCCGTGGGCTCGCCATTCACCGCAAGAATCGGCCGGCCTTTTCTGTCCAGTCCGTTGGCCCACGTTTGCTTGGCATATGGCTGGCCCGCCAGGAAGTTTCCAGTAGTGCGATCCAACACGTAGTAGAACGCATTTCGATTGGCGACGGCGATCAGCTTACGTTTTTTGCCCTGAATTTCACCGTCAAAAAGAATGGGTACGTGTGTGGCGTCCCAATCGTGCGTATCGTGCGGCGTAAATTGAAAATGCCAGCGGAGTTTTCCCGTGTCCGCATCCAGCGCTACGAACGAGCAAGTATAGAGATTGTCGCCAGGCCGCACATCGCCGTTCCAATCGGGCCCAGGATTCCCCACGCCCCAGTAGACCAGTTTGAGTTCCGGATCATATGCTCCCGTCACCCAGGTTGCGCCGCCACCGGTTTTCCAATCGTCGCCAGACCACGATTCGTGTCCCGGCTCACCAGGACCGGGAATCGTCCAGAAGCGCCACGCCTGCTTACCCGTTTTTGCATCGTAAGCATCGACGAAACCGCGAATGCCGGCTTCTCCTCCGCTCACTCCGACCACAACTTTTCCATCAATCGCTAGCGGCGCCATCGTCATGCTGTAACCCAATTTATAATCGAGCACCTTCGTGGACCAGCGCTCGATGCCGCTCTCCAGATCAAGCGCCACCAGATACCCGTCCAGCGTGGCGACGAACAAGTCATTGTCTAGAACTGCCGGTCCCCGGTTCGTGTGCCCGAACCCAATACTTTGATAGTCGCCGGGCAGCGGACGTTTCCATGTCCACAGAGAACGTCCTGTGCGGCCGTCCAAAGCCATTGCCGAGTTCGGGCCAGTTACGTAGAGAATTCCGTCGATCACAATAGGCGAGACTTCCGTGCGCGGATCAGGGAATTGATACGCCCATTTTACTTTCAGTTGAGACACGGTCTGAGCGTTGATCTCGTTCAGTGGTGAATAGCGCTTTCCATCCAACGTGCGCGAATACGTCAGCCAGTTACCCGGTTCCTTATCGGCGTTCACAATCCGCTCGAACGGGACTTGTGCCGAGACTGCTGAGGCTGCCACAAACATTAGTGCCAGAAGTCTCATGGCTGGCCCCTCTGCGTCGCCAGGTAGGCCACCAGATCATCGAGTTCCGCAGCCGAGAGTATCGCTTCGTACGAGGGCATCGGTGTTTCGCCGCGTAGTTTCTTCAGCTCGCGCAGTTCGCTTCTTCGCAGGCTGTAGATGTGGCCTTGCGCGTCCTTCAGCTGGATCGTAAACGTATCCTCATTCAGACGAATCCCGCGAATTTTTTGGCCGGATGGCATGGTCACTTCGATCATCAGAAAACCTTCCGGAATTGTTTTGCTCGGATTCTGCATCATCTCCCGCAGTCTGGCGGCCCCGCGCCGCGCACCGACTTCCGTGAGTTCCGGGCCATAGCCGACACCTTTTCCCGCGAGGATGTGGCACGTGGCACAAGCACTGCGCGCATACACGGCTTCACCACGCAGGGGATCGCCGGGCAGCTGTTCGGGAGGGATATTTCCAAGGCCGCGGACAAAAGCCGCCACATTCTCAATGTCTCGTGAAGAGAGGTACCAACCACCCGGCATGCCGGGTGGTATGCCATTTTCGATCAGCGACTTCAGCGCTTTGTCGTCTGGCGCGCGGCTTAGTTTTGGACGATGCAAATTCGGACCACGCCCGCCGCCTCCGTCGATACCATGGCAGAGAGAACAGTGCCCTTCGAACATAATTTTGCCCGCCGTCAGATCGGATTTTTCTACTGGTGCGCTCTGTGCAGCAGGAGATTGCGCGGAACACGCGCCGGATGTAGCCAAAAGGAATAGTGTCAACAGAGGAATGTGAAGAAAGCGCAAGCGCACGGAATCCTCGGAAAACTTCCCGGAAACGCAGGGTAAGATTGAGCGAAAGCGTATGCGCGAATGGGTTTGATGTCAATTCGTCTCGACGAATGATTCCGCCCGTGACGCTACCATGAATTGACCTCAGAATCCCAGGTCTGCGCCAGCCATTCGGGAAGTCGAATCTCGCTACTGTTTTTCCGGGACAACGACGCTGGTGTGATCGCTCACGATCTTCCAGCCTTCCGGGAATCGCTGAAACACAATACTGAATACGCCGCCTATGTCGCCCGACTGTCGTTTCAGATGCCATCTGCCGACAACCAGTGCCGCATCTTCGCCTAGCGAATGTACCTCTAGTTCCGTGAAATCCAAGTGGCCCATACTGGCCTGATCGGGGTAACTCTTCTTGTAGCGAGCCAGCGTCGCTGCGTAGCCACGAGTTACGCCGGTAGCGCCGACAAATGTCAGTTCGGGCGAATTCCAATAGCCTTCCATGAACGCAGTTACATTCCCCTGATTCCACGCAGTTTGCTGTCTTACAAGCACAGCTTGAATGGCCTCTCTCTGGGTTGTCTCAGCCGGCGTCGGCCGCGGCGCGGCATCGGACTTGCCCGCCGATGTTCCAAGACTCATGGTAACTGCAAGAAAAATATATGGGATAGCTCGATTCATGGTTTCCACCTTAGCAAACGCAAGTGCGCAGGAGCATAAGCCACCCCATCCCTTTCGACAAGGGGATGTGAAACGATACCTGATTCGTAGCGAAAGGGTTATGCCGGAAAGGACTATGCCCGGGAGTACCGCCGGGCTATTGGCGCTGCACATTCCTAACGCAATACTGTGCGTGGAGGCTGAGGGATGTTCGCCACCTTGATACTAGCCATCGCGATTGTCGCCATGCTTCAGTTCGGCCTGTACTACTGGCGAGCTGTGATGACCGGCGTAGCCTCTCTCCCCGTATCAGACCAGGTGCTCGAAGCAGTCCATTTGGAATCTAGCGAATTGCGTGGGTCGGACTTCCGGCGCCTTGTCAGCCTGTATGACCTCACTCCCCAGCTCAAGCGCGGCGGCAGCGGCTTGGGTTTGGTTAGCTTGTACTTCACGTTTGTCCGTAAGGTAGAACTGGTCTTTGGCAGAGTGTCGCCCGCCGTCATGGCCTGGGGCGAACGCGAGATGGCACTTTGCGCGCGCTATGCCGCGGTGCGAATCGATCTCAGACTACAATCCAATCTCGTCCAGGCTGCGTCCATCCGCTCCTGCTGACATTGTTGGCCGGCAACTGAATGAATTCGCGCCCCGAGTCGCCCGTCACCGACCGCCTTCCTCAAATCGTCAGATAGTTGCAAACACCGAATTGCGCGGTGATATGATTGCTGCCCGCCCCATATTGATCACCTTAGAGAGGAAGACCCCATGGCAGCAGACCTCGAGCAACTCAAATTGAAGTACGGCTCTGTGCTCAATTACGCCAATCAATCCGGTGTGCGCCTGGCCCATGTCCACATCCAAGACGATAAGCTTTATGTGGAAGGGGCGGCAGGCACCGAGGCTATCAAGAACCACATCTGGGATCAGGTGAAACTCGTGGACCCCAGCTTCAGCGATCTGACGTTGAATATCACCGTCGATCCGTCGCTGGCTCCCAAGCAGCAAACCTATACCGTGGCCGCCGGAGATTCTCTGTCGAAGATTGCCAAACAGTTTTATGGCAGTGCGAATTCGTACTTGAAGATCTTCGAAGCGAACAAGGACAAGCTGACTGATCCCAATGCGATCAAGGTGGGACAACAGCTGGTCATTCCCGAATAGAACTTTCCACAATGCAATAAACACGGGCGGAAATGTGCTTCCGCCCGCGTTTTCTTTTTAGTCGAGAAGTTAGTAAGCCCAGCGCAAGAGTGTCGCGCCGGAAGTGAATCCCGCGCCAACAGCGGCAAGCAGCACCACGTCACCCCTCTTTATCTTCTTCTCATCGAGGGCCGTCTGCATGGCCAGAGGAATCGTACCGGCGGTGGTGTTGCCATATTGATCGATGTTGATAATCACCTTTTCCAGTGGCATTCCAAGTCGCTCCGCCGTAGCCGTGATGATGCGGCGATTGGCCTGGTGCGCGATGAAGCAATCTACATCCTTACCTGTCATCCCGCTCTTTGCCAGGACACGTTCGGTCATCTCTGCCATTTTTTTGACCGCATACTTGAACACGTTCTTCCCATCCTGATGGATGTAATGCATTTTCTGGTCGACCGTCTCGTGCGTAGCCGGGTGCAAGCTGCCTCCGCCGGGCATGTAGAGAAACTGTCCGCCGATGCCCTCAATCTGCGCGACATGACTGATGATGCCGTCTTCCCCTTCGTTGGTGGGTTCCAGCAAGACGGCTCCCGCTCCATCTCCAAAAATAATGCAGACGGCCCGGTCGGTGTAATCGGTCATCGAAGAATTCACGTCCGATCCGATCACTAGCACCTTCTTGTATTGACCAGATTCCACAAACTTGGTTCCGACGTTCAGCGCATACAGAAAACCGGAACAGCCCGCAGATACGTCGAATCCCCAGGTGTTCGCCATTCCCAGTTTATTTTGCACCAGGCAGGCCGTTGAGGGGTACATCATGTCCGGCGTGACCGTACCCACCACAATCAGATCCACTTCCTGCAACTCAAAAGGATGTGCCCCGAGCAACTTTTTCACCGCTTCCACTGCCAGGTCACTCGCAGCTACCCCTTTGTCCGCGAGGTGGCGTTCGCGGATGCCCACCCGTTCCATGATCCATTGGTCGGTGGTATCGACCATCTTTTCCAGATCGGCGTTAGTGAGCACGCGCGGAGGAACATAGCCGGCTACACCCGTAATTTTTGCGGCGATGCGGCGAGACATGATTCTCCTTGTTGATTCTCAGGGGCAAAACACAAAAGTCGATTGTATGCGATGCGCTTTGCAAGAAACAAGCGCGAGCTCCTGTGTCACACCGGGGGAAGTATTTCGTAGCGAAGCGTGATCTTCGCCGTCTTTTTCAGCATGGCCTCGACAGAACAGTATTTTTCCTCGCTAAGCGCGATGGCATGTTTCACCGCATTTTCGTCCAGCTTGCCGCGCAGCCGGTACACGATCTCCAGCGTCTTCCACACGGTTGGTGGTTCTGCCGCGCGTTCGCCCGAGCAGAGCACTTCCAATGACTGTAAGTTCTGACGTTTCTTCACCAGAATGATGACGATGTCCGTCGCGGTACACGCCCCAAGCGCCATCAGCACCATTTCCATGGGACCCGGCGCTTTATTCGATTCGCGGTCGGAATCAAAGGGGACCGCGTGGCCCGAAGGACTGGTTGCCAGGAATTTCTGTTCGCCGGTCCACTGAATGATTGCCGTTTGCATGGTGCCTCTCTTTAACGAAGAAAACTGAATCCGCTGCGCTCACACGTTAGCAGATGCCACTACGCACCGGCTGCGCCCCTCAATGTGGCGGATAATCCTTGAACATCTTGATCACCGCCTTCTGCATCTGTTTTTGCTCGTCCTTGTCGCTCCCGCTCAGATGATTGATGGTGGCTTGTCCGCGCCAAACGATCTTTTTCTTGCTCGTGTCGACGATATCGATCGTCAGAATCGCCATGCTTCTTGGATGGTCCGTTGTCGTGGTAATCACCGGCGGCAAACCCTGCTCGGTCAGGTCCGTCCCCCAGCCTGCCCACGGCCCATCGCCCCAACCGTATCCCGCCATTTCCGTGGTGGAGTCCATCACTTCTGGCGTGGCCACGCTGTAGATCACCAGCAAATCCGTCGGCTGTCCCGGGTAGATATATTGCAATCCTTTCGTGCGCAATTGATCCGCCACGTCCGGTTTCACCCACAAGCTGAACACCGGGTCACCAGCATTCTTCGCCGCCTGCCAGGTGTACGTTTTGTATTTCGCAAAACTTGCCTGCTGGTTCCAGTTCACGCGCACGGTTTGTGCGTACACACCCTGCGCTATCGCTGCACACCCAACCAATAAAGCTAGTCCCATCAATCTCATCAAGCCTCCTTTTCAAGAGGTCTTTCCGTCGATTGCCTACTTTGCATTATAGAAGCCCAGCACAAAGTGTCCAGTAAGTCCCTTAACCCGCTAAAAGATTCAGCTAACGTATAGTGCCGGGCTGCGTCTTCTATGGATAAGTATCTCCGTCCAATGAAGAGTCTCCTCAATTTCAGCCGATTTCTCCTGATGTTTGCCATCGTTGCACTGCCGGCACTGCCCGCGGCAGGCCAGGACGCTTCTTCCCAGATTAAAGCCGAAATCGAAGAGCTACAGAAATCCCTGAAAGACAAGCCTCTCACTGATCCTAATCTTGCTGATCTGAACTCCATGATTCAGGGCTCGCTGAAGGACGCAACGGAAGCGATTCGCGCTGGTCAATTGTATTTGAGCCTTCAAAAACTGGGAGTGGCGTTCGATCTTCTTCACGGAGCTCGCACGGTCACGGAAAAATCCGAAGATGTTAAGAGCGGGTTGCCTGCGTTTGAGGCGGAATGGGAGAAATCCAGCAAGAAGCTGACGTCTCTGGACCCGGCAGCGCCTCAGCGCACCTGGAAGTCTTCTCCCGCAGCAGTGAGAGCGCTGGCGGAATCCGCGCAAGGGAAAACGATGCCACTGTTGGAAGGTGGGCGCGGGTTTGCCGTATCGACACAGCCGAGTGATGGCCTGTTTTATATTGGTCAAGCGGAGGGAAACGCGGAATTCGCGCGATTCTGTGCTGCGTTGCACTTTGCAGGCACCAAGGGATCTCCGCAGCTCCGATCTTTGTTGCCGGAATTGCAGGCCCTTCAGGAAAAAACCGACTTCGCCTACCACCCTCCTCAATCCGTGGATTTACATCCTCGGTTCATCCAATTGAATTCAGCGATTAAGTTGGCGAAAGATCTAGATGCCTTGCGATTTTATGCGGGAGCCCTCATGGAATATCTGGAAGCCGTGCGGCACTATGGCATGCTTTCCACGGCGCCCGTCGATCCTTCCAGACAAATGGCCTTGAAACAAAGCCTCGCAGCGGAGCGTAAGAAGCTGCTGAATTCTCGACGCGACGAGTCCATCGCGCAGCTTTTCTTGGAGCGGGCTGAATCGCAAACTGCCCATGCCGACGGCTCAGTTGCCAGTGCCGACGAGTGGAGAAGCGCAACCGTGATCCTGGAGCAGGTCGTGCCCGCTTATGAAGCCGCGCGTAAGCCTGCTGCGCCTGTTCAGCAAGTGTCCGGAAAGACCATCGAGATCACTCTGGTTCGCTGGCCCTACACTTGAAACATCTCCGACCCAGCAAGTTTGCTGGTACAAGAAGTGGCCGCCGAATATTCCGGAAGAGTGAATTTCGTCAGCGAAAATTTTGGTGCATCGAAACTCGCCGAAAAGTTCGGCGTTAAGGGCTATCCCGCCGTATTCGTCGATGACGTGCTCGTCGCTAGTCCCCGTGAATTTGGTTACTTCGGCGAAATAGAGGGATCCGGCCGGTACGCACCATGGCGCAATGCGGCAAACCATGAAAAGTTTAAGGCCGACCTCACTCGAATGATCGATTTGATTCTTGCAGGAAAGAAAGATGTCGTAAGCCGAGAGCACCCCTCTGCCTCTGGCGCAATGAGCGCAATTGCCACGCTCCCGAGATTCAGTTTGACCGATCTATCGGGGCATCCGCTCACGTCGGCGCAGGCGGCCGGGCGCGTGGTGCTGGTCGAGTTCTGGGCAACCTGGTGTCCGCCGTGCCGCTCAACGCTCGAATGGCTTGGAGATTTGAAACACCAGTATGGAGATGACATTGCCATCGTGGCGCTGGCCGTGGAATCGCCCGAAGACAAGATTCGCTCGACGGTAAGCACACTCAGTCCGGATTTGCGCTGGGCCATAACGGACGCCTCGACGGCCCAGGCATTTGGCGATATCACCGCAGTGCCGACCCTGTTTCTTTTTGATCGCTCGGGAAAGACAGCCCGCGTTATGTATGGCGCTCCTCCCGATCTTCACGAGCAAGTCGGGATGAGCCTCGAGGATCTACTGAAGTAAGCCCTTTTAATCGTTTCTCAAGGCGATCATTGGCTCGACGCTGGAGGCGCGCCGCGCAGGGAGAAATCCGGCCACAAGCGCCACGATGGTCAGCAAAACAATCATGGCAACGAACGTGACGGGATCGGCCGGCTCGGTTTGAAATAAGAGAGACGAAATCCACCGGGCGACAACGAGTGATGCGAGGGCGCCCAAGGCAATTCCAATTATCGCAAGACGCGCGGTCTTCGACAGAACGTCGAACAGAACCCGCGCGGCAGTGGCGCCGAGCGCCATGCGGATGCCAATTTCTTGTGTTTGCCGAGCAACGGAATACGAAATGACGCCATAGATTCCGAGTGCCGCAAGTACGAGCCCGAGCGAAGCAAAAATGGATACAAGCATTACAAAAAACCGCCGCGGCGAGACGGCGTGATCCACAAGAGTCTGTACGGGTCGGAACAGCGTGGCCGGTTGCGCGGGATTGAGCTTGCGCAACGTGCGCATCACGCTTGCCGTCAGCACGTCTGGCGGAAGCTTACTCCGCACTACCAGCTCAGCGCCCTCCGGGTCCGCCTGGCTAGAGAGCAGGTACATCTCCGAACCGGGAGAGGTCTCTAGGCTGCTGACGCGAACGTCGGATACCACGCCGATGACCCGGGCGGGGTTTTTGCCCATGCCGCGGGCAAGATGCCCGATCGGATTTTCGTCGGGCCAATGACGCTGCGCCGCGGTGTTGTTAATAATGACGACAGGTTCGATGTGGGCCGCGTCCTGCCAGGAGAAATCGCGGCCGGCGGTCAGCCGAATTCCAATCGAATCCAGATAACCCGGCGTCACGATGCGGACGATCGCGCTCAAATCCTCGTCCTTGGGATATTCGCGTGATGGATTGAGTAGCCCCCAACGCCGCTCGCGCTCAAGTGGTAGCATATCTGCAATGCCGGCGGATTCGATGCCCGGCAGCGCCTTCACTTCCCGGAGGATTTCCTGAAAAATCGCGCCGCGCCTCGTCCCATCGCCTCCATCGTCGTAATTGATGGTGATGGCGGCCGCGTGACTGGGCTGGAATCCGAGGTCAACGTCAAGAATCCGCAGGAAACTTCGCAGCAAGAGTCCGGCGCCGACGAGCAGAACACATGCAAGCGCCACCTCGGAAACCACCAGGAGGGAACGCGTACGGTCGTGCTCTCCTCCTTCGCTTAAGCCACGTCCTGAGTCCTTCAGATTTTCCTGAACGTTGGCCCCCGACAGAATCATGCCGGGCGCAAGCCCGAACAGAACTGCCACCGCAACAGTTACGAGCAAAGTCCAGCTAAGCGCTGCACCATCTACGCCCACGCTACTCAGCAAGGGAAGCACAATCGAGTCCTGGTGGGCGATATAGAAGGTCAACCCGTAGGCCAAGCCCACTCCCAGTATCGCGCCTGCAAACGAGAGCACCAGGCTCTCCGTAAGGAGTTGGCGAATTAGCCGCCCGCGGCTTGCCCCGAGCGCATTGCGCACGGCGAATTCCTTGTTTCGAGAAGTCAGGCGCGCCAGCAGGAGATTCGAAAGGTTCACGCACACAATCAGCAGAATCACGCCGACCGCGCACCAGAGCACGATCAACGAACGCCGTAGCTTGCCGCTAACGTAGTCCTTCAGCGAACTCATGTCGGCGGAATAGTCCATGAACCATTCCGGATGCGCAGCCTTCAGTTGGGGAAAAAGCACGTTGGCTTCGGCCTGCGCCTGTGCGAGGGTCACTCCGGGTCTTAGGCGTCCAAAGATAACCACCGTATTTCCCCAGTCACGCAGGATATCCATGATCGCCGGGACAAAAATATCCGCGCGCAGCCCTGGCCAGAAAACAGTCGGAAAGTCGAAGGAAGACGGGAGCACTCCGACGACAGTTGCTGCCGTGTTATTGAGGGTGATGGATTGGCCGACAATGGCGGGATCGGCGGCGAATTGCTGCTGCCAGAAGGCATGCGTCAGGAGGACTGTAGGCGCCGCACCCTTCACGAATTCCGTTGCAAGAAACGTCCGTCCGAGAACTGGTTGGACTCCGAGAGTCTGGAAGAAATTGTCAGCAACCATCACGGCCTGCACGTGCTGTGGCTCGCCGGGCCCCGTCATGTTGTATTCAGAACTGCCCCAGAAGGGCTGGAATGAGGTCACTTCCTGAAACGACCGATTGTGCTTACGGAATTCTTCGTACGAGTCAGCGTTGTAGGTAACTCCGGAGAGTCCACCTTTACCATGATTGCCGGCGAGCCATGTCAGTCTCTGCGAATCGGGAAAGGGTAACGGACGCAGTAGTATCGTGTTCACCATGCTGAACACGGCAATATTGGCGCCAATACCCAGCGCCAGGATCAATACTGCGATCAAGGCAAACCCGGAATCGCGGCGAAGCGAGCGAACGGTATACCGCAAATCCTGGGAAAGGATTTCTAACGCCGGTAAAGAGCGCGTTTCGCGATGATGTTCCTTGGCTTGTACCGCGCCGCCGAAGCTCAACAGCGCTTGCCGCCGCGCCTCCTCCACAGGCATGCCTCGTTCAAGATTTTCCTCAATCGCAAGGTCCAGATGAGCTACCATTTCCGCGTCAAGTTCGTGATCCAATTGCGGCTTGCGGAAAGAAGAGAGGAAGCGGTGGAGCGATTGCCGCATCCAGTCGATCATCTCCTTCCTCCTTCTTGTTGCAGGGAGAGCACACGGCCCATCACGCTGGAGAGTCTCTGCCAGTACGCGGTGTCTTCAGAGAGTTGCAGGAGGCCTTTCTTTGTCAGCGAATAGAATTTCGCCTTGCGGTTATTGGCAGACGTACCCCACTCGGCCGTGAGCCAGCCGCGCTGTTGCAGACGCACCAAGGAAGCGTAAATCGTTCCCTGATTCAACAACACGGCGTTGCCACTGACTTGCTCGATGCGGCGGGCGATACCATAGCCGTGAAGTGGGCCCAGCGCGGAAAGCGTTTGGAGCACCATAAGATCAAGGGTTCCCTGCAGCAGGTCGAGTTTCGATGCGGACATGTTCTCTCCTGTGTGATGACCACATCAGGATGCCACAGGTTCTGTGGCGATGCCACAGGAATCCTCTTTTCAGCAGAATTAGAGGCAGAGTAGCGACAGAAGATGACTGATGTGATCCGCGGCATCGGGCAGGGCGTCTTGCACAGGCGAACTGAGGCCGAAACCGGTGCGGATTTCCTGCGGCTCGACGCCCACCACGAAAAGCCGGTCGGGGAGCTCGTCGAGCAATTGCGCGGCGTTCAATAGTTCACCCGCGTTGCCTTCGTGCGCGGAAGCTCCACGAATCGGGGTCACGCGGCGCAGTTCGGGGAGCGTGAGACGGTGAATCGTACCGGGTGCTGCCCCGGTGGTAAGTGCATCGAGGATGATCAGGGCGCGGCGTCCGGCAAGCTGACCCAACAGGGCAAGGCCCTGCGTGCCTCCGTCAACAAATTCCACCTGGCCATTCCAGTGGTCTTCGCTTTCGGCGAACTGTTCGACCAGTGCGGGTCCGACACCGTCGTCTGTGAGCAAAGTATTGCCCAGTCCAAGCACGAGGATGGGCGCCGGATGGTGTTCGCTATAGAAATCAGGAGATCCATTCATCGTTGCGAATGTCTCCCTTACGATAAAACTTGAAGCCGGAAATGATCGATGTGATCAGGCCGTTGCCATACTGCGTGGAATCATACATGACGATGTAAATGTGCAGCAGGGCGAAGATAGGAAAGGCCCACGCCACCAAGTGATGGATCATGTGGGTCTTATAGGAATTGCCGAGAAGGGGAATCACCCAGCCAAACAGCTTGTTCAGCGTACCCCCAGGATTCACCTCGGAATACATCGCAAGGCCCGTAAAAATCTGTACCCAACCCAGGAAGATCACGAAAAAAGTGTAAGCGGAGCCGCCCATCGCGTTGTGACCCAGGTGTACGTGGCCGCGTTGCAGTCGCAGATAATCGGTGGACTGACGGTAGAGGTCCCGCCACCAGTTGGCACGCCACACCATGGGGAATCCCGATCGCGAGTAGTTGTTACCAGCCCAGAACCAGTAGATGCGCACCAGGAAGCTGATAATGAAAATGAGTGCCGCCGCGAAATGTACTTGGCGAATGCGCCCCATCAGAAAATGGTTGGCGGGCTCGCCACTGGACGTGAGGATGGGCGTGCCGATGTACAGGCCCGTCAGGAAAAGCGTGGAGATACAGAGTGCGTTGACCCAATGCGTGATGCGCACCGGCAGTTGCCAGATGTAGGCGCGACGAAAATAGTGTTCTGGATGTGCGGCGACATCTTTCGGATTAAACGACTCGATCACTTTTGCCATCGCCGCCTCCTACACGCGAACTTGGACTTCGGACAATACGCGGCCGTCCTCGCCGAGCACATGCGCCGCGCAAGCCAGGCACGGATCAAACGAATGAATGGTGCGCAAGATCTCCAGCGGCTGCTTTGAGTTTGCCAGCGGTGTGCCGAGCAACGCGGATTCGTACGCGCCGAGTTGTCCCTTCTCATCGCGAGGCGAAGCATTCCAAGTGGATGGCACGACGATCTGGTAGTTCGCGATTTTCGCGTCCTTGATGTGAATCCAGTGGCACAGCGCCCCGCGGGGCGCTTCCGTGAAGCCGAAACCCTTGGCTTCTGCCGGCCAGGAAGTCGGACTCCACTTGGTGTTGTTCGCGGTACTCGAATCCCCCGCCTTTAGATTGGCGACCAGCCGGCTATATTCCTTCATCAGCCAGCTAACGCAAAGCTGCGTCTCCAGTCCACGCGCGGCCGTCCGGCCAAGCGTGGAGAAAAGTGCGGTCGGTGGCACCTTCAACGCGCCCAGCGCATTATTTACGACCTCCTTGTATTCCGTTCTACCGCTGGCATAACCCACTAGCATGCGCGAGAGCGGTCCCACCTCCATGGCATTGCCCTTCCAGCGGGGTGCTTTCAGCCAGGAATACTTGGCGTTCTCATCCAACTGCGTAAAGGGAGGTTTCGGCCCTGTGTACTTCGGAATCGTCTGTCCCTCCCATGGATGCAGCGAGGTTTTGCCTCCCGAATACTCGTACCAGGAATGCGCAATCTGCTCCTGAATTTGATTGACGTCCGCGGGATCGATCGGGAGAACTTCCGCCAGATTCTTATTCAGGATCGCACCGCGCGGAATTTTGAAACTGCCCACGTCGCTGATCCCTGTCTGCGGAATGTCACCATAAGTCAGATAATTGCCCAGGCCGCCGCCTATCTGCGTCCATTCCGGATAGAACGAAGCTATTGCGAGGAGATCGGGAATGTAAATCTGTTCGACGAAATCGTTCGCCTGGGCGATCAGATCTTTGATCATGTTCAGGCGTTCGATGTTGATCGCGTTGTCGCTTTGCAGCGCGATGGGCGATGCCATGCCCCCGACCAGATAGTTGGGGTGTGGATTCTTTCCGCCGAAGATGGTGTGAATCTTGACGAGTTCCTTTTGCCACTTGAGCGCTTCTAGATAGTGCGCTACGGCAAGGAGATTCGCCTCTGGCGGCAACTTGTATGCCGGGTGTCCCCAGTAGGCATTGGCGAAAATTCCCAACTGCCCGGAATCCACGTATTTCTTCAGTACCGCGGCGGTGTCCTTGAAGTACCCCACACCCGTGAAAGGCGAATTAGGAGAAATCTTCTGTGCAAGGGCCGAGGTCTGCGCTGGATCGGCCTTCAGGGCCGAAACGACGTCCACCCAGTCCAGTGCATGCAGATGATAAAAGTGCACCACATGGTCCTGCACCATCTGGGTCAGGAACATCATGTTGCGGATGATCTGGGCGTTCGCCGGGATCTGAATGTCCAGCGCGTTTTCCACCGCACGCACCGAGGCCAGCGCGTGCACCGTGGTGCACACTCCGCAGATTCGTTCGCAGAAAGCCCAGGCATCCCGCGGGTCGCGGCCCTGGAGGATCACCTCCAGGCCTCGCCACATCGTGCCGCTAGACATGGCATCGCCCACGTGGTTGCTGTCGTTCAGCGTGGCTTCAATGCGCAGGTGACCCTCGATGCGGGTCACCGGATCAACAACGACTCGAGTCGTCATACGGAGCTCCTACTCGCCTTTTGCGGTTGACGGCGGTACATCGTCGGTGGGAATGGGCTTAGCGTTCTGATGGACGATGGTAGAGACAAGATGCGCGCCAACGCCGACTAGGGTGGCGACGCCGAGCACTTTGCCAATGGCATCGGGCGTGGCATCGATCCCGGGGACCACAACGTTGGAAAGCCGCTGGTAAAACGGGCCATTGTCCCAGAATCCGTCCTCGCTGCAGCCAATACAACCGTGCCCGGAGCCGATCGGGAAGGAAACGCCGTTATTCCACTTCACTGTTGAGCAGGAATTGTTGGTTGTCGGCCCGCGGCAGCCCATCTTGTACAGGCACCAGCCCTTGCGCGCCCCATCGTCGTCCCACGCCTCTACGAATTGGCCAGCATCGAAGAAGGCACGGCGGTAGCACTTATCGTGAATCCGCTGGCCGTAAAACATCTTTGGCCGGCCAACCCGATCGAGCTCCGGCAACGCATCGAACGTCAGGATGTACGTCAGGACGCCGGTCATCACTTCGGCGATCGGGGGGCAACCGGGCACGTTAATGATGGGTTTGTCGGTAATGATCTTGTGCACCGGCTTGGCGCCCGTGGGATTCGGGTGTGCAGCCTGCACACAGCCTGTCGAAGCGCAAGAGCCCCAGGCCACGATGGCTTTGGCGTTGGCCGCCGTTTCCTTCAGGATGTCCAGGAACGTCTGTCCGCCGACTGTGCAATACACTCCGCCATCATTCGTGGGGGCATTGCCCTCCACCGCCAGCAGATATCCCCCCGGGTGATTCTTCACGATGTTCTTGCGAATCTCTTCCGCCTGGAAGCCCGCTGCAGCCTGCAGCGTGTCGTCGTAATCGAGGGAAATCATGTTGAAGAGGACATCTTGTGCGATGGGGTGAGAAGAGCGAATGAAAGACTCGCTGCAGCACGTGCACTCCAGTCCATGCAGCCACAGCACTGGGATACGCGGCTTGTTCTCCATCGCCGAGATGACGTGTGGGACGACCGAGGCTTCCAGTCCCATGGCCGCGGCGGTGGTCACACAGAATCGAATGAAATCGCGACGATCCACGCCATGCTGACGCAATACGTCATAAGTCGATGCGAATGGCTTGTTCACGAGAGAACCCCCTGGTGAATCCCGGCGTGAGGATTCAGGGTGGAAGCACTATCAGTCTGAATTGAACAGGGAGTCTGTGACCCGGGGCACTGAACGGTGTGATTCGCAGCCAGGAACTGAGGAAGACGGGCGGGTAGAGCGGGCTCTGGACGGTTGTCGGGCTTCAGATATTCCGCGAACTCAGCGACGTCACTTCAATGATCGGATTCGGAAGCTGACGCATGGCGCGAACAAAAGCCGCGATGAGGCGCCCGTCGAACTGTGTGTTAGAGCAACGCTCTAGCTCCGAGAGGGCTTGTTCGGCGGTGCGCCCTTTCTTGTAGCTCCGGTCGCTTGTGATCGTGTCATAGGAATCGGCGATGGTGATGATGCGCGCCCCTAACGGGATAGCTTCGCCGGAAAGAGCGTTGGGATAGCCGGATCCATCGAAGAATTCGTGATGATGGAGGACCATCTCGCGAATCCGCGCGAGCGGCACTAGCGGCTCCAGGATCTTGCCCCCAAACAGCACATGCGTCTTCATCGTGTCCCATTCCTCGGGATTCAACGGGCCGCTCTTGTTCAGAATGTTTTCAGGGATGCCGACCTTTCCGACATCGTGGAGTACAGCGGCAAGTCGAATCTCCTCCACCTCTGGCTCAGACATTCCGAGTGCTTCGGCCAGCAGAGCTGCATAAGCAGAAACTTTCTGTGAATGCCCCTGCGTGTACTGGTCTTTCGCATCGATGGCGTACGCAAGGGACGTCACCGTATCCAGAATAGACTGCGGGACCGAAGTGGGATCCTGCGGAGCGCCGGCAATTTCCGTTTCGGGCAGGGAATCGGTGAATTGGCGCAGGCGTTGATAGATCTCTTCGAAAGCTTCGGGGCCCGTGGCAAACAAGCGCTTCAATGTAACTCCGAGGTACGCCTCCAGCACATCACGTTTCCAGCGCCGCGCTTCATTAGGATCGACGTGATCCGCGGTGGAAACCGTGTTGCCGCCCTGGTGCTTAGACAGGTACATGGAAGCGTCTGCCACCTGAATCAGTTCCTGCGGCGAAGAGCCGTGCAGCGGGTAGCAGGCGATGCCAAAACTGGCGCTGATATTTTTCTCGCGCAGAAGTGGATCCGCGGAAACCCAACCGCGCAGCTTAGCCGCAAGCTGTCTTGCCTGCTCCATGGTGGTTTCCGGCATCAGGATTACGAATTCGTCTCCGCCGTACCGTGCCACAACATCCGACCGGCGGCAATTGGTTTCCAGGATCTGGCCAACGCGCTGAAGGACCAGATCTCCCTCCAGATGTCCGTAGAAATCGTTCACAAATTTGAAGCGATCCAGGTCCATCAGCACCAGGGCGAACGATCGTCCCGCGCGCGAGGAACGTTTCCATTCAGACGAAAGCGCTTCCATGAAGAAGCGGTGTGTTTTCACACCGGTGAGGCCATCCGTAATGGCCTGCTCCTGAGCTTTCTGGAACGTCAGTGCATTGTGTAGCGCGCCGGAGATCAAATCCGCGAGTGTGTGCAAGAGCAGGGATTCTTCATCGGAAAACTCCACGCGATCGACGGTCTCGACGTACAGCACTCCGTGAAGATGGTCACCGTAGAAAATCGGCAACGCCATCGCGGTCTGTGTTTCTGGCAACACCGGCTTGGGTCCGGTTTGCGTCGTCGGCAGGGATCGATACGTCGCCAGCTTGCCGGTCCGTGCCACCTGGCCCACCAGGCCCGCATCCAGAGGTAAGCGCTGCCCCAGCGCGCCGCGGCGCTTGCCGCTTTCGGCTTGCACCACCAGTTCGCGCGTGGTGTAGTCGAGCAGCGCGATGCCGATGTGGTCGTAGCTCAATCCGTTTTCCAGCTGCTCGGTAATTTTGGCGAGGACCTCGTCCGGGTTGAGCGTTGCAATCGCATCCCGGGAAATAAGGTTTAGCAAGCTGAGATGGCGGGCTTTCGTGCGCTCTTCCTGAAAGAGGCGTGCATTTTCAATCGCGATACTCGCTTCGCTGGCCAGCACACGAAGTAGCTCCAGATGCCCTTCGTCGAAGACGCGTTCCTGGTCGGAGTAGATGCACAGAGTGCCGATGGCGTGGTCATACGCGACAAGTGGTACGCCGCAGAACGACCCGCCGGCGCGAATCGGATCTACACCCAGTTTCTTAATCTCTGTGGTGAAGTTCTCCTGAATCAGCACGGGCTGCCGCGTGCGCAGGATGTATTCCGTAATGTGGTTGCCGGCCGGCCGCGAACGCTTCGGCTGGCGCTCGCTATTGATCATTTCCAGTTCAAATTGAATTGCGTCGCGCACCGGATCGAGCGATGCAATGTAGAGGTTCTGAACGTCGAATAAACGTCGGAGTTCTTCCCAAATGCGGCGCAGCAGTTCTTCGCGATTCAGTGTTGAACTCAAAGCCCTGCCGATCTCATTCAACACATGGAGTTCTTCCGAGCGGCGCGAGGTCTGTTGAATTAGAAAGCTGTTTTCGACCGCCATGCCGATCTGGTGGCCGAGCGCAAGCAGCAGGCGCAATTCCGCGGGAGCAAAACGGCGATTGTCCGGAGTGCCCAGCAAGAGCAGGCCGAAGGCTTGCTCTTTGGCTTGCAGGCTGATTACTACGACGCTGCGTAGTCCCTGCTGAAGCGCAAGTTCGCGGAAGCGGCGAATGGGTTCGTCGCGCTCCAGCGCGCTCAGATTGTCGTCGCGGAGATCGCGGAAGCCCAGAAGCCCACCGAGACGCGATACCAGTCCCACTAAATAATCGTCGAGTCCTTCTTCCTGAGCCTTGCGGCAAAAGTCGTCGGGAATACCCGCCGAGACCACCGAAGTAGGTCCCGCGGGATCGCCGTGATGCAGGAAGAGAGCGCCGGCGGGTAATCGCACGACTCCCAGCACTCGGTCAAGAGCCTGCGCCAACATGCGCTGAATTTCTCCACCCACAAAACTTGAAGTTGCCAGGTTCAGGTTGGACAGCGCCAACATATTGCGCTCGACCCTGCGCTTTTCCTCTTCATACACAGCCATTACCAGGAGCATCGAGACAAACGCCATGGGGATGGAAGATATGGGCCGGAGAATCTGACCAGCGTCTTCCGGTGTCATTCGCAGAAACGGAATCACGAGGAAAATCAGTCCCCAGACCACGAAGGCGATGCTCAGCAGACCATCGGCGAGCGTTTCGTGATGCTGGCTCTCCTGCCAGAACAGGAACCCCACGGCCATGTAAATGATCGAAGCGGGAATGTAAGAGGACACGGAGAAAATCTGCAGACCATTCGCCACGGACCACACGGTGAGCAATAAGGCTGCGCCGATGGCAGGGATAATCCAGGTTCGCTGGCGAACGTACAACTGTGTGCCAAGAAAAAAGCAGATTCCAGCGAATCCAAACAGCACGTGATTCAATGAAGTAACAAACGAAACCGGCGCAAGCCATGGAGCAAGTCCCGGCCCGAGGTAGTGCAGCCCGTAAGAAGCCCACGCGGCCGTCCAGAACAGAAGATAGTTCTGCCGCTTCAGCGTATAGATGTAGGCAAAAAAGACTCCGACGAGCAGAGTAGCGAGGAGCAGACCGAGCGCGATGATGCTTTGAGCCATGCCTTAGCTTTAGGCTGTCACCCTGTGCGGATCAATTGAACTGCAGTTCCTACCGGAGGAAGGAATGGCTGGGGCATTCGCAAAGACGCTAGGTTTTAAACGGCCTTGGAAAACACACCCGCCATCCTGTCACGGTCTCCGAAACCGCACAGAAAATGGAGCACTTGCGATTATGAGGCACCGAAAAAACCGCGTGCAAGCGTACCCGCGTACTGGTGGCGTAAGAGGTAGTAGGGGGTCCGGCACCCAGCGAGGGGTGCTGGATTGATCGTGAGGCCTTAATTCAAGTTAGCTCGGTGTGCATGGCTCGAGAGCACCGCGTTCCTCTAGCCCTCGGTCGAAGTCGCGCTGGAAGTGCCATCGCACATCTCGAATCTGCGAAGAGCGAGCCACAACGGTGTGCAGCATTTCGGCTGCCAACGAGTCGATTCCCCGGCTACGTGTGCCGAGCACCGAGCCAATGAAACCACGCTTACGTTCGAGCCAGCCGATCCACGTTCCCTTATCATTATCGACTCCCGGTCTATAGAGGATCACACACGTATGACCTATGTCCGCGACGTAGAAGTCTAGGTACCAGCCGAAATCTTCTTGGCCAGGCTGCTCGTCAGTCTTCACGCCCAACTTGCGTAATTCGCCGAGCAGCCAGTTCGCCACATCATCTCCAAAGCAACAAGGATTGATGAAATAATCTTTCGCTTCTGTCGTATTGAAAGTCGCGCTCCTGAACGTGACAATGGTCCTGATTTTTGAATCCATACCTGTTGGATATTATGCTATCCCTCTCGGCGCACTGCTGGATAAACAGCATCACCAGCTGTGCGACAATCAGCGTTCATTCAGTCATGCACATTGCCGGCTAGGTTAGGACACAGCGAATCGGATTACCTTTCGCGGCTCTAGTGCGGGCGCATTCCCACGGCTTTCAAATCGATGCGATACACGCTGCTACTCGCCGTGATGTAGAGCGATCTCCCGTCACTGCCGCCCCAATTGAGATTGGCAACGATTTCCGGCGTGAGTATCGTGGCGATGTGCTTTCCTCCGGGTGAGAAGATCCACACACCGCCGGGACCTGCGCCATACAAATTTCCCGCCTGATCGACTTTGATTCCGTCGGGATCGCCCGGACGGCCATCAGCCGTAGCGTCGTAGAATACCTTTCCATCGGCGAGGGTGCCGTCCGGCAGTACACGATAGCGCATCCAGATTTTCAGCGGTTCCGAGTTGCTGACATAAAGATATTTCTCGTCCGGCGAGAAAACGATGCCGTTCGGCCGCGGCAAGTCTTTTGACACCAGCTCTAATTTATCCCGTTGAGGCGGCCTGCCCGGTTTTTGCTCTAAAGCGCCTGCCAGGCGATACACGCCATTAATTTTCAATTCCTTGGCTGGGTCACTGTCGTCTTGCTTAGGCAATCCGTACGGCGGATCCGTGAAGTACAGCGAGCCATCCGATTTGTAAACCAGATCATTGGGACTGTTCAGCCGTTTTCCTTCGTACGTGTCCGCCAAAATCGTGGTCTTTGTCGGGTTGCTCAGCGCCTCGATCCGGTAGACGTCCCGCTGACCGTGGCCCGCCACCGTCAAACGCCCTTGTGCATCCAGCGTCATTCCATTCGACCCTGGTTCTTTTCCTCCAAACGGTGCCGACCCCTGATAGCCGCTGGGTTGCAGGAGCACGGTTACCGCGCCACTGGCTGGCAACTTTCGAATCGTATTGCTTGGGATGTCCGCAAAGAGCAGGCAGCCATCTGAGATCCAGATCGGTCCTTCGGTCCAGGTATATCCGCTGGCCAGTTTCTGCAAAACGGCGCCATCGGGAATGATCTCCTGTGCCGTTGGATCCAGTCGCTCGATCTTCGCTGGACTTTGTTCGGAGGGGCGTGAATTGGAATAGTGTAAAGCCCCCGTACCCAGACCGACGATCGCAATTAGAAAACCCCATATTCTTGCTGGAACCAAGAAAACCCTCCCTTCTTCGAATCTAAAGAGAAGTCATTGTTCGTACGCAGACAGTAACGCGTACTCGATTAAATTTCCACCTGTCAATATCTGGGGTGCGGCCGCTCGCCGTATACACGACATTCCTTTCTGTGCTGTCGTTAGTTCGTAGCGCAGCCACCGACGCGAGCAGGTTTTCGGGAACTGTGCCTCTTGAACGGTTGTCTGATAAGGGCATGCGGACAGGTTGGGGGTTTGTCCTTCCGACAGTCGTCCTAGTTGCATTTGCCGCAGAAAGCTAGCTGGCATTCCAGATGAACAAGCACTTTGGTACGCCTCCGCTTAACTATTACTGGTGGTCATCAATCCGACTCGACTCGGACCCGCTGAACAAGAATTTCCTAATTTCGCTGCGTTGTCGAACTGGCGACGAAGACTGCAGATGGGATTGATTTCAGTCATTGTCGACCCTGGATTTTTCATGAAATCACCAATGCTCATTGGTCTCCCCTCATCTGCGCCCGGCGCTGCCTGTGCCGGTGGTCTTGGTCATCTTGGAATCAACGAAGTATGGACTCTTATAGTCCTTCTGCCCGTTCTTCTGTCCACTTGATTTTACTCTCTCGGTTGGCTTGTCGATCAGTGGCTGCGCAAACGCAAGCGAGCATCATCGCTTCGCTCCCACTGACCCTGCATCCCCGAATTTGTCCCGCTTCTTTCTCCAGTTGGACGCCATCGCGGATGGTTCGCTACACTGAAGTATTACGAATCAAGTCCGAGACGGGACCAACCATGACGGAAGCAAACTCAACACAGAGCCGAGCGGTGCGCGTACGATTCGCGCCTTCGCCAACTGGCTATCTCCACGTTGGCGGAGCGCGCACCGCTCTGTTCAACTGGTTATTCGCCCGCAAAGAGCGCGGCACCATGATTCTGCGCGTGGAAGACACCGATGTCGAACGCAACAAACCCGAGCTCGTCCAGGGCATCGTTGACGGCCTCAAGTGGCTCGGTGTCGATTGGGACGAAGGCCCGTTCTACCAGTCCCAACGCACCTCTCTCTATCTGGAAGCGGGCGGTACGCTCCTCGCCAATGGCAGTGCCTTCCTCTGCTACTGCCCGCCGGAAAAATATGTTGGCGGCGACCACGCGGCAGAAGGCACCGAGAAACAGCAAGTCCGCCGGGTCCTTCGCTGTTCTTGCCGCGACGGAAAGCCATCCACACCGGGCACGAAACCGGCCATTCGCTTTAAAGTCCCGGTTGGCGGTACGACGAAATTCTTCGATGCCGTCTTCGGCGAGCGGGAATTCTCCAACGACGAAATGGAAGACTTCGTTCTGGTGCGCTCCGGAAGAGAAGGCGAGGAGTTTGGTCAAGCCATGTATCAGATGAGCGTGGTCGTCGACGACATCGACATGCGCATCACCCACGTAATTCGCGGCGCCGACCATATCTCCAACACTCCGAAACAGGTTCTGCTTTATCGCGCCATGGGCAAAGAGCCGCCGGTGTTTGCCCACGTGCCGCTGATTCTGGGTCCGGACAAGTCGCGCCTCTCCAAGCGCCACGGCGCAACCGATGTGAACATGTACCGTCACGAAGGGTTTTTGCCCGAAGCGTTCCGCAACTTTCTGGTCCTGCTGGGCTGGTCACCCGGGGGCGACCAGGAATTTCTGCGCACCAACGAATTATTGGAAAAATTTTCGCTTGAGGACGTAAGCCGCACGAACGGCGTCTTCGATCGCGCAAAACTGGAATGGTTCAATCAGCAGTATCTCCAGAAACTGCCGATCGAAGAATTGCTGCCGGAAGCACAAGCTCAACTGAAACAAGATGGCTTGTGGAAAGAAGAGTGGGCTAGCGGGGCCGGGCACGATTGGTTCGCCAAGACGGTGGACTTGCTACGTCCCCGCATTCGCCTGCTGCCCGATTTCTCTAGCTGGTCGCGGGCTTTCTTCAGCGATGAATTCGACATTGATCCAGCAGCAAAAGCAAAGTACTGGAAAGACGAAAAGGTTCCTGCCTTGCTTGCAAAACTGGCCGATGCCCTGGCCGTGCTGTCGGCGTGGAGTCACGACGCGTGCGACCATGCTTCCCGGGCCGTCGCGGAAGAAGGTGGGGTGAAAGCAGGGTTGTTGATCAATGCGACGCGCGTGGCCATTGTGGGACAAGCCGTGGCTCCGCCGCTGTTCGACACCATGGTGGTACTGGGGCAGGAGCGCGTTGTTCGCCGGCTGCGCGCCGCGCTACTGGCGTTCGGCAAGTAGGTGTCGCTTAGAGCGGTAACAACCGCCGGCCCAACTTCGGGCAATCTCATTTCTCCGACGGCTTGGAATGCTCGACGGAACTCATCTCTTTCTTGAATGTCTTGTGGAAGACGGTGGCGGCAAATACCGGATTGTCACGATTCCCTGTGATGCTGATCGGAATTACCGTCCCCGCTCCATCCTTCTTGAAGAAAGGATCAAGCGGTTTCACAAGTACCGATTTCACTCCGGTCATGGTCTCAGACAGCGCAACCTTCAGCCGGAGTTGCCCCTTGAAATCGAGTTCGCCTTCTTTGATCCGGTAGGACCCATTTAGCCAAATCGTCGCTCCCGCTACGCCGAAGTACAAATTCTTGAACGTGATGATTCCGTTTTCCAGGTGGAAATGTCCCTTCAAATCGGATAGCGCGCTTCCAACCCTTTCGTTTTCTGGATCCCCGAGCCCGTGGCGGCTCAGGGAAGCGAGCTTTTGTCGAACTTCGGAACTGGCGAAGCGCGCGTCATCCGCATCGAAATCGCCATCGAGAACCATTTTGTCAATGGTCCTCTCCTTGCCCGGTGGAATAATGAGCTCGCTTTTGATATTAATTGGCCCGCTCATGGGAGGCTTCGCCGATTTCACGGCCAGGCCCAGCACATCTTCTAGACGAGCCTTCGGTGCGCCGACGTCCAGTGTAATTAGGTGGCCATGTTCGCTGGGCACGCGCACCACACTGCCGTTGCAGTCAATTACGGAACGCCCGAGTGTGGCAGTTACCGGGTGCAGATACGTATCGCCGTCCGTGCCGTCGACAGTCGCATTGAACTCGGTGTGCAGCGGCACGGGACGTCCCACTGGATCGAGCGCAAAATCCGGCGTATCCGTCTCGCCTTGCACGTGAATGCTATTCAGCTGCCCATCGTATCTACCCGTGGACGACAGAATTCCTTTGATGCCGGGAAATGGCCCCAGATCCGCATTCGTGAACGTATAGTCGCCGGAGACCGGCGCATCCCCCGGTTCGTCGGCGTCCCACGGGCCGAACTTCCCAAACGTGACGATCTCGCCCTTCGGCTTGGCATTAGTCAGATTGCCATGAAAATCGAATGGCTGGTCCGCACCCACACTCGTTAGCAGTAGATCGTGAATATCGAATTCGAGCGGGTTCTTTCCTGGCTTGCCGGAAAGAATCAGCAGGAGCGCGTCATCGCATTCGATCCGATCCACAATCACTTCCGACGGCAGGTTTTTCTGGGATTTTGGCTGCTTCTCGCCGGCGGGTCTGGGCTGGCGGGGAGGAATGGTAATCACCATGTTGCGCACAGACACCTTCGAAATGTGGCGCTGCCGGCGGAATAGGGCGCCCAGTTCGAGGCTGAAGGAAAACTCCTTGATCAGAATCATGGGCGGCAAGTCCGCACGACCGTGCATGCGTAAAACCAGGCCCGTTCCTTTTACCGTGACCGTGGGCAAGACACGCGCGTGCAGAGATTCCAACTCAACGGTGCTTTTGAAGCGGCGGGAGAGAGCCTCGATCACCCACGCGCGCGTGCTTTCGTCTATCCCGCGCGTTCGCGAATAAATGAGCAGCACCAACGAACCAAGAATTACGGCAAAAATGCCGAGGGCAATCGGCCGACGTCGCCGGAAGCGAGCCTCCGTCGTCATGCGTATTCCATTCTGGGCGGTTGAAGTGCTAGCGTTCTATTTGTGCTGCGAAAACACTTCCGGATGCACTGCGCGAGCCGTGCCGGGAGTGGCCGCCACAGTCAGCGGCACATCCAGATTCAACGTGACCGGTGGCAGGCAGATCTCTGCGCTGCAGGCCTGATAGCGCAATCTCATGGGCAAGTGTAGTGTTCCGGCGGGCGCCTCCGAAAGCACCGTCAGAGGGAGGTACAGCGTGAGGGAGTCCGTGTACACATTGAGCGGTTTATTTTTTGAAAAGGAAAATGTCTGCAGCGTCCCTTGGGGATAAATAACCTCTCCCGCTTTGAATCCCGCGGGCACATCGGCACGCAGGTCGGTGCGGATCAGGTAGTCTTCCGTAACTTCGCGCGCATTCACATGAAATCCCGGGCGAATCTTCATTACCACCGCTACCTGGAATGCTGCCCCGCGGGCGACGGGGTCATAAGAAACGTACGCGGTCGGCGCAACCACATCTTTGCCTGACGGCACCTGTGCCTCAATTGGTCCAGCAAGCCCAACCACGGCGGCGAGCAGGACCACAAAATTAGCCAGCGAACGCTTCATGCCGTCACCTTTGTACCGAGTTGCTGCGAAATCACCCGGCTCATCACTCCAAACAAGTCCTCACCTGTTTTTTCCAGGATGAATGCATCGCGCGCTTCCGACCACACCAGTTTGAAGCTGGTGGAAAGCGCGGAGACCCAGATTTCCCGGATGGGGCTATTCGGCGACACAACGAATCTGGCCGTCTCCGGTTCCTCGAAAATCACTTCGAGCTTGCCGCTTTCGCCTTCCACATCAAAGCCGTGTTCGTCGCCCAGCCGCAAGAGTCGTTTCTTCAACTCCTCAAACAGCGCATCGGCCTTCTTTTGAAAATCCTGCTCAGCAAGCATTCTGGATAGCCCTCTTAAAGTTGGCCTTCAATCGCTTTGGCGAGTTCGTCATAGCTCCTCAGTCCCTGGATTTTCATCACCTGCTTGCCATCCCGGGAAATCAGGAAGCTGGTGGGGTAGCCAAGGATGCCGCCGAATTTTTCGCCGGCATCATCATTGCCAAGCAGAATCGGATAGTCGATCGGGAGCTGTTTGCCATCCACATCAAAGCGTTCCTTCTCGATGAACGGTGAGACCACGGATTTGCCCTCGTCGTCCATGGCCACTCCCACTACAGTGAATCCCTTTTGGCCGTATTTTGCCTGCAGATCGATCAGCCAGGGAATCTCCACGCGGCAGGGGTCGCACCACGTGGCCCAGAAGTTCAGCAACACCACCTTCCCCTTATAGTCCGCCAGAGCAACATTTTTACCGCTTAGGTCCTGCAGTTTGATATCCGGCGCGGGATTCTCCGTAGAATCCGCCGGCGATCCCATGGAAACCTTGTGGTTGGTAGATAGACGTGTCGCGCGATCCGCAAAAACGGTTACGCCGATCAACGCCACCACGGTGAGTACGATGATTACGATCTTTTTCATCGAAAAACCCCAAGATCAAATTATACCCGCACAGCAGACACGCTTTCCCGCTGGAAAGCGATCTTCACTTGAGTCCGGTCACGGCGTGCTCCAGCCAGGAAGAAATCGCGTTCATAAACCCAAATTTGCCAGCGAGCCAGGTTAGCCTGTTGAAGAAAATCAATCCCCCGATGAACAGCAGTAGAACCCCGCTGAACATCTCAACAGCGTGCAGATGTTTGCGAAAGTCCTGGTAGAAGCGAACGAATTGTTGGAAGCCGAGAGCGGTCAAAAGAAACGGTATGGACAGACCAGCGGAATAAACAGCCATCAGAAACATGGCACGTGGAAGCGTCCCGCTTTGCGAAGCCAAGGCAAGCACCCCGGCGAGAATGGGACCGAGGCAGGGCGACCAACCGAACGCGAACGCAAAACCCATCACGAAGCCCCGTACTATACCGGTATTTTTTCCCGATTCTCGAATGTGTACGTCCTGATTCAGCCAGCTGGCCAGTTTTGGACCGAGGAAACCAATGATGGAAAGGGAAAAGAAATGTCCGGCCCCCAAGCCGAAGAATAACGGCCCGTGCTGCAGGAGGGCGGCGATTCCAATTGCCACCAAGACGCAGCCTAGAATGATGCCGGTACGAAGGCTTATCTTGGCGAGAACACCCAGCAGATGCAGCCCAAAAAGCAGGATTAGCGCTCCTGCCAGGGGATCCAGAATCGTGCGGTTTTGTTTCAGGAAAATGCCGATCGCACTCGCCGATGCTCCAAAAAGAAGTATGAGCACGACCGAAAGGCCCGTCACAAAGGAGAGTGCCGAAACAAATAGTCCAGACTTGGGCTGACTTCCTTGGCGAAGTTGCTCGACGCTGACGCCCGAAAGCATCGAAAAGTAACCTGGTACCAGCGGCAGAACGCACGGCGACAGGAAGGAAATAACTCCCCCGATGAATGCGAAGAATACGGAAACGTCCTGAACTTGTGCCATGTCGATGTGGCCTTCTGCCCCTAGTGTCCATTCTCGCACAAAAAGAGTGTCCCCTCAGTAACGCGCACCCAACCCTAAGATTGCGAGCTGCATTCAGAAGTTACCAAGGGCCGCACCAATCAACTTAGACGCTGATTATCACAGAGGGCTGTGCCGAAGCTGAATGCCGACAACTGACATGCCAGTCTGGCAGCAAGTCCCCCGCGGCCTTTGCTATGTGCCTCCAACTCACTGAAAACTACAATCTTATGACACCCCCGGATGGTATGGCCGTTGCCCTTCGTCTGAGTTCTAGGAAAGGTGGAGATGACCTGGACGCCCAACAAAGTGACTTTCTTGCGTGTCGTGGTAGGCTTCGCAGCTGTCGGCTTGTTTGGACATAGCGCGTGGCTAAACCTGCTTGCCGTTGCCTTTACCGTAGCGGCGATTGCGCTTGACGCCCTCGATGGCCACATAGCCCGAACCAAGAACATGGCCACGCCTGTCGGCGCGCAGATCGATATCCTGGGCGATCGCATCATTGAAAACATGTATTTCACCTATTTTGCAGTGGTCGGCGTGGTCTCCCTTTGGCTACCGATGCTTTTCTTTGCGCGCGGTGCCGTCACGGATTTTCTGCGCAGCCTGGCATTGAAGGCCGGCCACTCAACTTGGGGCGCCAACGCCATGCTGCAAGCGTGGTGGGGGCGGACGCTGGTTGCCTCGCGCTGGAGCCGCGGCATTTATGCTGGGATGAAGTGTGTTTGTTTCTGCTACCTAGGATTGGAGCTGGCCCTGACGCGCGGGCCCGTCGCTTTGCTCACGCCCAGTTCGCCAGAGGCTCATGCCGCCATTCACGCCGGCGCACAAGCCCTCGCTTGGTCAACAACCGCGTTTTGCTTGGTTCGCGGCGTGCCCGTTTTCCTGGAGGGATGGCGATTTTTTGCGGGTAACCGGGCGGGTAGCGCTTCGCGGAAAGCGCCTCGAGGGGAAGTGGCATGAGCACAAGTCAATCAGTCGAGCATCCGATCGCGGCGTTCTTCGATATCGACGGAACGTTGGTTCCTTATCCATCGCTGGAAAAGCGGCTCTTTTCAGCGCTGCACCGCAGCGGATCGATCCCGCTCTGGACCTACTGCGCATGGGCCATTGCGGCGATGCGCTTGCTGCCGCACGGTCTGACGGCAGTGCGCTGCGCCAATAAAGGGTACTTGCGGAATATTGGCGCCGACAAGGCATGCGAACTAATGAACACAATTTCCTTCTACAACGAAGCCATGGAACGAGCTGCGTGGCATGCGCGCCAGGGCCACACGATTGTTTTGCTTAGCGGCACTCTGGAAGTCCTGGCGCATATCGCCGCGACCGCCCTGGAGTGCGAACTGGAACTGCGAGGCATACAAACAAGCGTGCGAGTCCGCGCCACACGCCTCGTTGAGGTGCGCGGCATTTGGACAGGTCGCGTTGCGGAGCCGGTGATATACGGCGAAGAGAAATCCCGCGCGATTCGGCAATTCTTGCAGAAAAAGGGAATCGACTCCGCGCGCTGCTTTGCCTACGGCAACAGCCTCCTGGATCGCGCCATGCTTTCCGCCGTCGGCCGCCCGCAAGTGGTAAATCCCGGCAGGGACCTAGCGGCCCTCGCGAATTGCCGCGATTGGCCCATTTGGCATTGGCACCAGCAGAAGACTATGATTTCCCCGGGTTTCTCCCGTGTGGAAACGAAAATCCCAACGGATGGAGAGCCACGCATGAGCGGCAGAGAAACTCAGCAATCCAGCAAAGAGATGACAGCGTCGCCCTGGCTCACGCCCGGGCGTATGCAAAAGGAAATCGCATTGCCAACGGTCGGAGACTTCGGTTTTGCGCAAATCAGCAAATCAGTGCGCGGGGTAGCCGCCGCCGCTCGGTCGGCCTGCGGCGCCTTCGAATGGATCGCCCTCGGCTACCTCTCGCTAGCGAGTGTTTTGATAGCGCTCTTCGCCGCCCATCTGCAACATCCGCTCCGTCTGCTGGCTGCTCAGGCGTTTGTTGCTCTTAGCGTACTGACGCTTTGCAGGGTTGCGGCACGCTCGGCGGCTCGCGCTGTACTGCATGGCATGACATTCTCCAGTCGCTGGTGGCGCTTCTGGAGACACTGGTATCCCCACCTCTTTTTTCTCTTTTGTTTCGAAGAGTTAGCGCAGCTGATGACCCTTTCTACCCCGTACTGGCAGGACACGAGGCTCCTCGCGTTCGATCATTGGCTCACCGGCGTGCAGCCGACGATCTGGCTTGAGCAGTTCGTCACGCCCGGCCGCAACGAATTCATGCAGCTCGCCTACCTCACCTACTTCACCTATCTTCTGATCCTCGGCGGGATTTTGTATTTCCAAAGAGATTGGAAGGCCTACTGGTCGGTGATGACCTACTCGATGGTTGGCTATTCCATCGGTTATCTGATCGCGATGTTTTTCCCGGTTGAAAGCCCGTGGTTTTCTCTCGCCGGTTCCTGGCGCGCTCCGCTCGAAGGTGGCCCGATAACCGCTACCATCAATTTCATTGAGCATTACGGACGAGTGCGCGGGGCAGCGTTTCCTTCCGAGCATGTTGCAGGATCCATCGCCGTGCTTTGGGGCGCCTGGAAATTTCGCCGCTGGCTTTTCTGGATCATGGCGCCGACGGTGTTTCTCATGTGCGTGTCCACCATCTGGGGGCGCTATCACTACATCGCCGATATTTTCGCGGGAATCGTCACCGGCACGCTTGGCTATTTCATCGGCAATTGGTTGATGCGAAAGCGTGGCGCAGTGCCCACGGTCGCCCAAACGGCGCTCGACTGCGCGTGAGCCAAAAACCGCCACTAAGCATTCAGTCCAATGAATCCAGCGATGGCCGCGCACCAAGCGGGTCGGCTCTCTCAAAATTACGTGCAAGCTCCAGCAGCAGCGCCTCCTCCGTCACTGCGCCGATGAACTGTAACCCAACCGGTAGTCCGTTTTCCGTTCGCCCGCAGGGCACGGAGATTGCCGGCACTCCCGCAAGATTCGCTGGTCGATTCAACCGCAACAGGAGCGCGCGCGTAAAGTGATTCGTGCCGTTTAGCGTGACGGATTCTGCCCCGATTCGCGTCGCCGTAATCGGGGTGCTCGGTACCACGATCGCGTCAAGGTTTTCCTCTTCCAGCACCAGGTGAAACGCCGCGATGAATTGTTCGCGCACTTCTAGTGATTGCATGTAGTCGACCGCGAGGACTTTCGTGCCCATTTCCAACCTCTTGCGGACGTCCTCCTCATACTCGGCAGCGTGCGCCGGATACCACCCGGCATGCTGGTGGTAGTGCGTGGCCTCGGCCCAGGCAATTTGATTCCCCGCGTCTTCCGTTTCCCGGACAAGCGGAAGTGAAACATCCACCAGTCCGGCTCCGTTCTTCTTGAGCACGTCGAGCGCTGACTGGAACGCGCGCTCCACATCTGGACTCAACACTTCAAGGAAAAATTCCTTCGTAATACCTAATCGGGGGCGTCGCACGCGCGGAGAGGGAACTCGCCCAAGATGCAGCTTGGGCTCGCCCTGTCCCCGAGCAAAAATAGGCTCCAGCATCAGTGCGGCATCCTCCGCGCTTCTCGCAAGCGGCCCCACAAAATCGAGTGTCGGCGAGAGTGGCACGACATGCTGTGCGCTTACACGACCGACGCCCGGTTTCAGTCCCACCACACCGCAAAGCGACGCAGGAATCCGAATGGACCCGCCGGTATCTGTGCCGATGCTACCGTAACAGAGTCCAGCGGCCAGGGCCGCGGCAGACCCGCCGCTAGACCCGCCCGCAATTCTTGAAACGTCCCACGGATTTTTCACCGCTCCGAAATGGAGATTGTTGCAGGTGGTGCCGTAGGCGAATTCATGCATGTTGGTTTTTCCCAGCATCACCGCCCCTGCATTTTTCAGCGCGGTAACGATGGGGGCATCATGCAACGGCACGAAATCGCGCAAAACTCGCGATCCTGCCGTCGTGCGCACTTCGGCCGTATAAATATTGTCTTTCAACGATATGGGAATGCCGTGAAGTGCCCCTCGATCGCGGCGCGGCTTGCTACCTATTTTGCTCCCAAGTTCAGCTTCGGCGCGCTTGGCCTGCTCGAGCGCGAGCTCTTCACTGACCGTAATGAACGCGTTCAAGTGCGGATCGAGCTTCTTGATTCGTTCCAGGAGATATTTGGTGAGTTCTAAAGGAGAGAGTTTTCGCTGGCGATAGAGCTTTCCAATCTCTGAGATTGAAGCGTATGCAACTTCCGATTCGATGGTCATCAAAAGACCCTGTCCAGACGGCGCAGATTTCCAAACGTACCCAGGTTGGCAAGTATAAACGCGACGCGGAATTGGTTTTCCGTTCGTACCACGCCTAGATCCACCCGCCGATATTCCACGGCAAGCCCGCAGCAGCCGCCATTGTAGTTCAACAGCACGAACTCGTTTTGCAGCGTGGAGTTCTGTATGTCGTAGCTAAGTCCCGTGGCCGCATTGAATCCTTTGCGTGTCAGGCTGCCATAACCGATGATCGCGCGGATCTGATGCGAAGGCGGCTCGACGATCGGATCGCCCTGCAGCCGGAAGTCCGCCACGGTCATGTAAAACTCGCTGTACGGTTTGATTTTCAGCAGCGTGCCAATGGTCGTCACTTTGTGCAGTTGCGTATCGTAAATCAAAATTTGCTCGGCGTCGTACTTCCCACCTGGCGTCAGCGTAACGTCGCTGATGATTGGTGACCAGTTGCGCGGCGTCGAGGCAAACGCGAACGCGGTGATGGAGTCGAGGGCCTGAAACACGTTGCGCTGCCCTGTAACTAACGCCCCACTGAACGTCGGATCAAAATAGTGCTTCTGAACTAGCCGCCAAGTCAGGAAGTCGACGGGTTGCCCGTCGCCGTGTTTGGCCCACAGGTGCTGGGTAATACCGTACTCAAGTTCGTTCGTGTTCGTCAACGTCGCATCGTTGTCGAATCGAATGAACTGCGCAAAATCATTTACCCCTGTTACGTAACGATACGTTATGTAAGGCTCGATCGTGTGTTTGTAGCGATTCTTAGTTTTCGGCCGGTCGAAGTAACGTTCCAGCGTCGGTGGACTCAATTCCACGGCGAACTCGCCTGTGTTTCGCGTGACGGGATTCCCGGTCAAGATGTCATAGGCATTAAGCGAGTCCCCGTAATACGTCGAGCGAAACGCAGCGGAAGTCGTGATACCCAGCCAGTTCCCCAGATGCAATGGCACCGTTACCCGTGGAGCAATTTCCAGACGCGGCACAAAATTCGGCGTATTGATGAATTCATCGTCTCGGTGCACAGCTCCGGCGTACGAGGTAAACGAAAAATAGATCGGCAAGTTGTTCCACGGTGATTGGTCCACGGAACTGAACCGTGCCTCCGGAGCGCTGCGCAATACCACGCTATTCGCCGGGCTCAACTCCAGGAAACTGCGGTCGTTTTGTGTAGCGACGTTCAAGCTGTACCCGCGGAAATTATTCGTAAGAAAAACAGAGCTGCGAATGTCTGAGCTGATCGCCTCTTCATACGTGTCGCCGAACGCCAGGCGAAACGTCATCGAAGAGAGTTGGTTCAGATCCGTCACGAACCGCCAGCCGTGATTCCAAAGCGATTGCACTTCCAGTTGCTGCTGGTACCCGCCTTGGTTCTCAATCGTTCCATTGGGGCCAGGCACGCCTCTGTCCTGCACTCCGAAATACGAGTAGCGGATGGAAGTATTCTCGAAAGGACGCGCGCGAAATCCCACGCGTTCACTAGGACCGCGACGGCTGAAGTATTCGAAACCCGTAGTCAAATCCATCCAGGAAGTTGGCGCCCAATAAAACGCATCTCCAATCGTGAAACCTTTGGTGGTGCTGTTGCCCACCACCGGAATCAGGAATCCGGATTGCCGTACACGCTCTCCCGCCGGAGTCGTGGCATACGGCAGCCACAGCAGCGGAACGCGATAGAGCCTGAAGTTCGAATTGATCAGCGCCACATTTTTTTGCAGCGTGATTTTGGCTTCGGGCGCATAAAACTGCCACGTCGGATGTTGTGGATCGCAAATCGTAAACCACGAGTGCCGAACGAGGTAATAGTCCGCCGACATCCGCTCAACTTCCTTCGCTTCAAAATAGACGGGATTTTCGGTGATCAGCAGGGTGGGATTCGGACGACGCTCCAGCTTCACGTTGCCGTGCACATTGTGGAATGTGCCGTGACCGGTCTGTACGTTAAGCTGGGCGTCATCCGCTTCCAGGTGTTGGTTCTCAAAATCAAATTGCACGTGCCCGCGGGCCAGCGCCTCATACGTCTCGGTGTTGTACTCGACGTGGTCGGCTTGCAATCGCATTTCCGCGTAATGAATGTCTACATCCTCATCCGCTATATAAACATTCCCTTCGCGGCGTTGCGGTCCTTTGGCCGATATCTCAGCGATGCCCCCGGCCTGCGCACCCGGTAAGTGGATTTGCTGCGCGCGGCCCTCCCCGGATCCCAGCAGTAACAGCAACAGCGGCCACAAGAGCCTTACTAAATGCTGGCTGGCGGAATTGGAGTGAATTCTGTTCACGCGGCGTTTGAGCTCGATGAATGGAAGAGTTAGCCTAGCATGCGCCCTAACGGATTTGTAGCCAACATCGCGGCCACGCAAACTATAGATGCACAAACGCGGCTTAAAGAAGTATCATGCCCAATTTCGTAGGGGAGAATCGAATGAACTCTGGTAATTCGTTCCTCAGGCATAGTCTCTTGTTGGGTTTCTTGTGCATTGCATCTCTGTTTAGCGCAATGGGCGACACGCCGCCTGCTAACGACAAATTCAAAGGGCTCGAATTCCGCGAATTGGGTCCCGCTGTGATGGGAGGTCGCATCGACGATTTCGCCGTTGTCGAGAGCAATACCAACATTGTCTTCGTGGGTGTTGCCTCCGGCGGTGTCTGGAAGACCATCAACGATGGAACCACCTGGGAGCCCGTCTTTGACAAGGAAGGCGTCTCTACCATCGGCGATATCGCCGTCGCTCCTTCCGATCCCTCCATCGTTTGGGTTGGCACTGGTGAACCTAACAACCGCCAGAGTTCATCCTGGGGCGACGGCATCTACAAATCCATGGACGGCGGAAAGACCTGGCAGAACATGGGACTGGCCGCCACCCATCATATCGGGCGCATCGTCATTCATCCCAAAAATCCCAACGTGGTTTATGTGGCGGCGCTTGGGCACCTTTGGGGCCCTAATCCCGAACGCGGCGTCTACAAAACCACCGACGGCGGCAAGACCTGGTCGCAAGTCTTGAAGATCAACGACGACACTGGCGTCAGCGACATCGCCATGGATCCGCAGAGTCCCGATACTCTGTATGCCGCCGCTTACCAGCGCCGCCGCACCGTATTCGGCTTCGACGGCGGCGGGCCCGACGGTGCCATCTATAAGTCTGTCGACGGTGGCGCCACCTGGAAGAAATTGGTGAAAGGTCTGCCCTACGAGAATGGCGGCGACACCGGCCGCATCGGTCTCGACATTTATCGCAGGAATCCCAACATTGTTTATGCGCTGGTGCAGCACGAGAAGGGCGGCATATTCCGAAGCGAGGATATGGGTGAAACCTGGAAGAAAATGGGAGACACCAATCCGAGGCCTTCCTATTACAGCCAGGTGCGCGTCGATCCAAACAACGATTTGCGTATTTGGGTGCTCGGTGCGGCCATGTATTTTTCCGAAGACGGTGGGAAAACCTTCTCCACGGATCGCGTCAAGAAAATTCACGGAGACTTCCACGCGCTCTGGATCGATCCATCAGATTCCAACCACCTCTTGGCTGGAAGTGACGGCGGAATTCACTGGAGCTATGACAACGGCAGAAGCTGGGATTTCGTGAATACCATTGCCATTGGCCAGTTCTATGAAATCGGCTTGGACAATGAGCGCCCTTACCACGTTTGCGGCGGCCTGCAGGACAACGGAAGTTGGTGCGGCCCGGTGCGCTCTCTTACCACCGATGGCATTGCCAATGAGGACTGGCTGATGATTCACGGTGGCGACGGCTTCTACGCACAGGTTGATCCGGTTGAACCCTGGATCGTCTACATCGAATCGCAGGACGGATTTCTCGCCCGGCGGGATTTGCGGACGGGGCAGGAGCGCGGCATCGGCCCTGAAGCGAAATTGAACGAACCGCACTACCGCTTCAACTGGAATTCACCGGTAGCCATTTCCTCTCAAAATCATCAAATCATCTATTACGGTGGCAACGATCTCTTTAAATCCACGAACCGCGGCGATTCCTGGACGCGACTGGGCGCGGAGCTTACCTCGCAAACGGATCGTAATAAACTCTCGGTGTTTGGAAAAATTCCCGACAAAACTACGCTGTCCCGTCATGATGGCGTGGAGGAATATCCCACCATCACCACGATCAGCGAATCGCCACTGACCGACAAAGTTCTATGGGCTGGTACCGACGACGGGAATCTGCAAGTCAGTCGCGACGGCGGCGAAAACTGGAAGAATGTCGCCTCTCGCATTCCAGGTCTACCGAAAGGAACCTACGTCAGCCGCGTGGTTGCCTCAAAATACGCGGAGGGCACGGCGTACGCTACTTTCGACGGACACCGCAACGACGATTACTCCATTTATATTTTTCTTACCACCGACTACGGCGAAACCTGGAAATCTCTTCGCAACGGAATTCCCGAGACTGCGGGCAGCGTTCATGTGATTCGAGAACATCCCGTCAACGCAAATCTCCTCTTTGTCGGCGCGGAATTTGGACTCTGGGTCTCGCAAGACCGCGGCGCCAACTGGTCGCAATTGAAAAACAATTTTCCAACGGTCCCTGTGGATGACATCCAGATTCACGCCCGGGAAAATGATCTGCTACTCGGCACCCACGGCAGATCCATCTGGGTAATGGATGACATCACGCCGTTGGGAAAAATGGATGCAAGCCTCGCGTCTTCCGCGATCACACTCTTTCCTCCGCGCACTGCCACGTTGTGGTTCCTCCGTGCTCGTCGCTGGAGTTCCGGCCAGAAGTCTTTCACCGCCAAAAATCCGCCCTACGGGGTGATAATCAATTATTACCTGAAAGATGCCCTTCCTCCGGAAGCGAAAAAGTCAGACAAAGACAAGGACAAAGACAAAAAAGAAGAGCCGGCCGAAACCGACAAGGGCAAAAAAAATGCTCCGGAAAAAAAGGAAGGTCCGGCAAAAATCACCATGTTCGACAAGGACAACAAGCTGATTCGCGAAATCAATGGTCCCGGCGCGGCTGGTTTCAATCGTACCAATTGGGATCTGCGCTATGATCCCCCATCCGAGCCGACCGTCGAACAAAAGGAAGCGATGGCCGCAGGCTATTACGAAGGCCCGCGGGGTCCACGGGTCGAACCCGGCGAATACACTATTATAATCAAAGCGCGCGATAAGGAATCCTCCCAGAAAGTCACCGTAGAAGAGGATCCGCGCATCTCTCTCTCCGCCGCCGACCGAGCCGCGCGTCGCGCCGCACTCAATGACCTCTACACCATGGCCAAGACGGCTTCAGCGGACCGCAAGAAGATTTTGGCGCTCCAGTCCGCATTGAAAGCTGCGCAAGCGCAATGGAAAAAGGAAGCCGACCGGAACAATGGCCTCAAGATACCGGAAAACATTCAAACGCAAGCCGACGAACTGAGCAAAAAAATTTCCGCGATTGCGACGAAGTATCATCGCGAGCGGGAAGGCTTGGGCAACGCCGGTCCGCCCTTCGAGTGGACCCCAGAGCCGTTACCCAATCAGGTGCAGGGTCTAATGGAAGATATTGACGATTTTTCCGCTGCTCCCGGGCAGCAGCAGACCGAGAAAATTGCTGAACTAAAGCCGCAGGTTAGTGAGTCCTCGGTGCAAGTCAAGAAACTGCTCGAAGAGGATTTACCGGCTCTCAACAAGAAGATGAACGAGGCCGGTGTACCTCACATCGTACCGAACTTCGACGCGGCCGGGTCTGGTGACGGGGACGACGAAGAGGAATCCGAAGGCTAGATTGGCTCCACACAGAGATTTGGATGCGGCGAGCCGGAATGAAGCTCTTACCTCTGTTCGAGATCGAGTGTTCCGTGCAAAACGAACCAGCGAAGCGACTCTACTTACTTTCTTTGGCCGCCGCTCTTACGTGGTTTGTGCGGTACCATTCGAACGTACGGCTGAGGCCATCGTCGAAAAGCACCGCGGGCTCGTAACCCAGGTCCTCGGCTGCCTTTCGGATATCTGCCAGCGAATCTCGAATATCGCCATCCCGTGGCGGGTCATACTTGGCCTCAATTTTCTTTCCTGAAAGCTTCCCCATTAGCTCCAGCACCTGATTCAGCGAAATCGAGCCACCAGTCCCAATGTTGTAGACATTTCCGGAAGCGTTCGGCGCTTCACAGGCCAGCAGATTCGCCTGTACTGCGTTTTCTACAAACGTGAAATCTCGCGTCTGATCTCCGTTGCCGTAGATTACCGGCCGCACATCGTCCAGCACTGCCGCCGAAAACCGCGACAGCACTCCCGAATAGGGAGAATCCGGATCCTGGCGCGGCCCAAATATATTGAAATACCGCAGCGTCACATTCTCCAGCCCGTAGCAACGTCCAAACGTTTGCGCATACAGTTCCCCAACATATTTCGCCACTCCGTAGGGAGAGGTCGGGACCGGCTGCATCGACTCCGTCTTGGGCAGTGTCGGTGTATCTCCATAAGCGGAAGACGAACCGGCGTAAACGACTCGCTTCACTTTATTGTCGCGCGCAGCCACCAGCACGTTTAACGTCCCGTCCACATTGATCCGGTTCGTATCCACCGGATCTTTCACCGACCGCGGAACCGAGGTCCGCGCCGCCAGATGAATCACGTACTCCGCCTGATGCATGGCCTTCTGCACCACTTCCAGATCCGTTATCGAGCCCTTCATGAAGGTGATCTTGCTGCGAACTTCGACGAGGTTCTCTTCTTTGCCGGACGAAAGATCGTCAAGAACCACGACGCTATGTCCTCGCCGCACCAATTCATCCACGGTATTCGAGCCGATAAATCCGGCGCCGCCCGTGACCAGGTAGCGCATCGCCGTCTCCCTTCTGCCCTAAAAGCTTTCTTATTGTACGATGGTAAGACGCTTCTCGCGCGAAGTTTCGAATGCGCGCAGACTGAACATGAGCAAAAAACGGACTGCCATTCTCGTTCTCGTGCTGCTACTCGCGGGCGCCAGTTTGTACTACTCCCACTGGCGAACACTGCGTCGTTCCGGTTTCCCCGGTGACACCTATCCCTCTATCGCCGTCAGCGCAACACCTTCCACTCCACATCCCGAGGCAGCCCAACCCGGCAAGCCCGGTGCCTCATCGACAGAGCCCGGCAAGCCGCACACACCCAGCGTAGAAACCGGTCCGATGCTGCGCCCGGGCGAAACGCTGGAATTCGCCGCCAACGTCACCAAACTGGACAGCACGGTTGCGAATTTGAAGATCCTCGTGAGAGAGAAGCGTGACCTCGCGGGGAAGAGCGCATGGCATCTTCAAGCTTTCGCCCACACCGAAAATCCCTACCGCATGGTGTTCGAACTCGACGACCAGTTTGATTCTTATAGTGACCCTCTCGACCTCACTAGCCATCAGTACGAAATGCATCTGAGCGAGCGTGGCCAGAAGGTCGATACCGTGCAGCGGATGCTCCCTTCTGCCAGCGACCCCGCTCCGGCCGGCGTCACCGCGGCCCGTGTCCTACCGGGTACCCGCGATCCTCTGGGTTTCTTGCACTATTTGCGGAATGTGGACTGGAGCAAGACGCCCCAGGTTCGTTCCCCGGTCTATGACGGCCACAGGTTGTACGACGTTCGTGCCGAACTGGTCGGCAAGTCACAACCTGTCAGTGTCCCGGCGGGTAATTTCAACACCACTAAAGTCGAGATCCATGTTTTCGATAACGGTACCGAAATGAAGGAAGTCCACTTCTTTCTCTATCTGGCCAACGACTCATTTCGCATACCCGTCCTGGTGGAAGCCGTTCTTCCCGTTGCCACCGCGCGCGTCGAACTCACCAGGGCAAAGTAACAGCCCCGTTCCAGCACAAGTTATCTTTGAGTGTATCCCTGCAATCAGCAGGGGACGATTCGTTCTCGGTGGCGCACAACCCGCCGCGTGGCATTGCGTGTGTCGATCACCAACTTCGACGATTCCACGATCAATGCGTAGTCGTAGCTCGAATGATCAGTAGCAATAATGGCCGCATCGTACTTTCCCAGCACTTCCGGACTAAGCTGGACCGATTTCATGTTCGAGTAGTCGTAATGTCGCATCTTGTGGAGCTGCGGGAAGAACGGGTCGTTGTAGTCAAAGCTCGCGCCGCGCTTCTGCAGGATTTCCATGATCTTCAGCGTCGGCGATTCGCGCAAATCGTCCACATCTTTTTTATAGGCCACTCCCAGCAGTAGCAATTTCGATCCCTTCAGGCTCTTCTTGTGCTGATTGAGGGCTTCCGCGATCGAGTCCACCACGTGGTACGGCATCGAGGTATTGATTTCGCCCGCTAGTTCAATGAAGCGCGTCGAGAAATCATATTCCCTCGCCTTCCAGGACAAGTAAAAAGGATCGACCGGAATACAGTGCCCACCCAGCCCCGGGCCGGGATAGAACGGCATGAATCCGAACGGCTTTGAGGACGCCGCTTCGATCACTTCCCATACGTCCACGTCCATGCGCTGGCACAACAGTTTCAACTCGTTCACCAGCGCGATGTTTACGCAGCGGAATATGTTCTCCAATAGCTTGGCCATTTCTGCCGCCCGCGTGGAACTGACGGGGATGACCTTCGAGACGACTTGCGCATACAACGATTGCGCCGCACGGCCGCTGGGTGGATTCACGCCACCCACCACTTTTGGAATCTGTGCAAGTCCAAACTGCTTGTTGCCTGGATCTTCCCGCTCCGGAGAAAACGCCAGAAAGAAGTCCACGCTCACATATTCGTTCTCAGGGCCCGTGACAATCGGGCATCGCAGCCCACTTTTCTCCAGAATCGGCAGAACCAGTTCCTCTGTCGTTCCCGGATAAGTCGTCGATTCCAGCACTACAAGCTGGCCCTTCTGCAGATGGGGCTGAATCGACTTCGCGGTCTTCTCCACGTAGCTCAGATCCGGCGCCCGGTATTCGTTCAAGGGTGTCGGAACGCAGATAATGATGGCATCCGCCTCGCTTAGTCTCGAGAAATCATTTGTCGCCCCGAAATGCCGGCTGTTCACGTACTGCTGAATCTTCGTTTGCTGGATGTGCTCGATGTACGACTTTCCCGCATTCAACATCCGAATTTTTTCCGGGTCGGTGTCAAATCCGGTCACTTTATGCCCGGCTTCGGCAAATCGCAGGGCCAGCGGCAGTCCCACATAGCCACATCCGATGATCCCGACTTTTAGCTGGCTGCTCTTGAAGAACTCTGGTTTTCTATCTGTAGCCATGAGATGGCACGTGCTCCTCTGATTGTGCACAGCTTGTATGCGGGGCTGAGGCCCGGGGGACAAACGACATAGCTATCATATCAGTTTCTTTTGCCCGGCCAGCGGCCAACGGGCGGCTGGTTTCTCAACTATTCACAGTTCCTCTCGCACCCGTCACAAGCAAGTTGCTATTCCTTTAAACCCGCCTCAAGATAACCGTCATGCCGACTGCTCCTCTCCCACGCCAGGCCCGCGCTCTCCCAACATGTTGACAATCCTGGCACTCGGCCTTTTTGTTGGAATCCTCGTCGGCCTTCTCGGCATCGGAGGCGGAGTGGTCTTGGTGCCTGCACTGGTGTATCTGCTTCACTACGACCAGCACCTCGCTCAAGGTACCTCTCTCTTCATTCTCCTACCCCCAATCGGGTTGGGAGCGTTGCGTGGCTATTGGAAAAATGGGGAAGTCGACCTGCGCGCTGGTATCTATTGCGCCATCGGTTTTCTCCTGGGTGGTTATGTCGGCGGCAAGATCGCCGTCCCTATGCAGTCACGCGATCTCAAGGGCGTATTTGGTTTCTTCCTGATGTTGTCCGCGGTTTTGCTGTGGCGTAAGACCAGTTCAAACCAGAATTCCGCTGACGCCGCCCCTCGATCGGTGGATTCAAACTTACCTCGCACCGCGGGAATTCTTTTCGTGGCCGCACTCTGCGGCGTTGCCGCGGGGATGGTCGGAATCGGCGGCGGAGTTCTCCTCGTGCCATTGCTTGGACTCTTATTTGGTTTCAGCCAGCATCGCGCGCAGGGCACCAGTCTGGTAGCCCTTATTCCGCCCACAGGGCTATTGGCATTTCTTGCCTACGCGAAAGCCGATTATGTGAACTGGGAGGCCGGCTTCTTACTCATTCCTGGTGTGTTCCTCGGCGGTATTTTAGGTGCCAGGCTTGCGCGCCAACTGCGTCCGCAACTCATGCGCCAGGTCTTCGCGGCTCTGATGTTTGTTCTTGGGGCTTGGCAGACTTTTACTGCTTGGCGCTCCTGACGCATACTTAATGCTCATGGTTGACGTTCACTGTCATATCCTTTTCGGCCTCGACGATGGCGCTAAAACTCTAGAGGACTCCCTTGCAATGGCCGAAGACGCCATTGCCGACGGGGTTACCCACGTCGTGGGCACTCCTCACTCCAGTTCGGAATACGGCTTCAATTTTGCAGAGGTACAAGCGGCCCGCAATGCCCTTGTGGAAAAACTGGAGGGTCGCCTCACCCTAGCCACCGGCTGTGACTTCCACCTGAGCCCGGAAAATCTGTTCGCCATTCGCCAAGATTCTGCTCCTTTCTGCATCAATCAGAAAGACTACTTGCTTGTGGAGTTCAACGAATTCTCGATTCCACCTGCCATGGATCAGACGCTCCACCAACTGCAACTTGCCGGCCTACGCCCCATCATTACTCATCCGGAGCGTAACGCCATTCTCCGGTCGCACCCGGATCGCCTGCTCAACTGGGTGCGCCTTGGATGCTTCACGCAGATCACCGCCGGTTCGCTCTCGGGTGTGTTTGGGCCGGGCGCAAAAGAAGATTGCTGGAACTGGATGTCCCGAGGACTGGTTCATTTCGTTGCAAGTGACGCGCACAATACCGCGCGACGTCCTCTCAAGTTGAAATTTGCTTATGACGCGATCGCCGAGCAAATGGGGGAGGAGACGGCGAGGGCCCTCTTGATCGAGAATCCGCTCGCCGCGTTCAACGGTGAACCCCTGCCTTTCGTTCCTGAACTCGAAGAGCCGGAGCCGCCCCGTAAGCGCAAACGCTTTCTCTTTTTCTAACCTGTCCCAGTATCACGTCGCTGAGTGGAGCGGCAATCCCGCCCAAGCGTTCAGCATTCCCAGAACTTCTCGCACCACATCCAGCGCGTCGCCCGTATTCCTCCACCAGTGCGCAGGATCGAATCCGTCATTCGAAACGCCACGCACAATGGCCTGCCCATCATGCTCCGAAAGGCATTTCCACAGTTTTCGCGCCCGGCGTGTGTGCACTTTCGACGTCACCAGAATCACTTTGTGCAATTCCCCGTGCTTCAATGCCAGCCCGATCGTCTTCATTTCATCCGCGGTGTTCTCAATCGGCGGTTCCAGAATCTTTATCGAACTCTCCGGCACTCCCTCATGCACCAGGATTTGCTCGTCGTACGTTTCTTCTCCCGTATACGGAACGGAAAGTTTCTGCAGCTTCGCGCCAGGTTCCGTCGAATGTGTCAGCCACACTTCCTGCGCGTAACCCGCCTGATAGATCCTGGCTGCTTCCAGAGCGCGGTCAGGCATGCGTCCACTCAACACCGCAATGGCACCTGCTTCTTCCAGCGGGTCTTCCACCGTCAGCCAGCGACCCACATTCAAGAATGCGTATAAGCCGGCAACCAGGAATATTCCGGTTACTGTCAGCCAGACTCGGGGCTGGCGGTTCGATTGAGTTGGCAGAATCGATGCGAACAGGATTCCCAGCATTCTGGCGAATGGTATCCCGTGCTTCTCCACTCGTCAAACGCACTCCAGTCGAACTTCCTGTTCACCCGTATTCGCGTTAGGGAAACTCCAGTAGCGCAAGATAAAATGGACAGGATCTCTTCGTGGAGGCTGCATGCGAGCTGTCGTAACCGGTGGTTCGGGATTCTTAGGTTCTCATCTTTGTGACCGCTTGTTGGCCGAAGGCTGGGACGTTCTTGCTCTAGACAATTTCATTACCGGCGAAGAATCCAACATCGCCCATTTGAAGGACAACTTACATTTTCAGCTCGAATGCAAAGACGTGAATAACCCATTCCATGTCGTGGGACCCGTTGGCTATGTTTTCCACTTTGCTTCTCCCGCAAGCCCGCCCGATTATCTGAAATTCCCCATCGAAACCCTGAAAGTTGGCTCGCTGGGAACCATGCATGCCTTGGACCTTGCATTTGAGAAGAACGCCAAATTCCTACTCGCCTCCACCAGCGAATGCTATGGCGATCCCAGCGTATCTCCCCAAAGCGAATCGTACTGGGGCAACGTGAATCCCGTGGGGCCGCGCAGCGTCTACGATGAAGCCAAGCGTTTCGCCGAAGCCATCACCATGGCCTATCACCGCTTTTACCGCCTCGATACGCACATCGTTCGCATCTTCAATACCTACGGCCCGCGCATGCGGTTGAACGATGGCCGCGCGCTTCCCAACTTTGTCTACCAGGCGCTAACAGGACAGCCCATCACGGTCTACGGTGATGGTAAGCAGACACGAAGTTTCTGTTATGTTTCTGACTTAATCGACGGAATTTACCGGCTGAGCCAGTCCGATGAGCATTTCCCCACCAACATCGGCAATCCTATGGATATGACGATCTACGAATTTGCGCAGCGCGTATTGAGTTTTTTCCCGAACGCGCCGCAAATTATTTACGAACCGCTACCCGAAGATGATCCCAAACAACGCCGGCCCGACATCACCAAGGCTAGGAAGCTTTTGAATTGGGTACCGAAGGTTAACCTGGAAGAAGGCTTACGAATGACGATGGATTTCTTCACAGAACGATTCGCTCGCGAGTCTCTTCCGCGCGCTTGACGCGTCGCGCGCCCCTGAGTGGCTCTCTTCCTGCAACGAGCGACCCGGAGCCTTTACTTTCCGGGTCGCCCGAACGAGCTGTACTCGAAACCTAATTGCTGCATTTTCGCCGGCGAATATAGATTTCTGCCGTCGATCACCAGGCGCCGCGTCATTAGCTTGCCTGCCCGCTCCCAATCGATCTCCCGAAAAATCTTCCATTCTGTGCACACCAGTGCGGCATCTACACCTTTCAGCGCTTCGTACGGATCTTGGAAATACCCCACCTGAGGGAACACGGATTTTGTCCGTTCAATCGCTTCGGGATCGCTGGCGCGCACGTGCGCTCCTTCTTCTAGCAACTTGCGGATCACTTGCAGGGCTGGCGCAAAGCGGATATCGTCGGTGTTTGCTTTGAACGCCAAACCCAGCACGGCTACGCGTTTGCCTTTCACAACCCACAGTTCTTTTTGTATCTTTTCGAAATATCTGTCGACGCGCTGCTTGTTCACGCGCTCCGCGGCTTTCAACATCTCAAAATCCACACCCACCGAGGCGGACAAGTGAATAAACGCCTGGATGTCTTTCGGAAAGCAGAATCCTCCGAAGCCCAGACCGGCTTTCAGGAATTGTGTCCCGATGCGCGGGTCGAGTCCCATTGCGTGGGTCACTTCTTCCACGTCTGCGCCAATCCGCTCGCAAAGATCAGAGATCACGTTCGCATAGCTGATTTTAAGCGCCAGGAACGAGTTCGAAGCATGCTTAATCAGCTCCGCGCTGTTGATCGTCGTTACCAGCAGCTCGCCCGCATGGTCCGTAGGGCATTTCCCGGTATGAATCGGACAGTGGAATTTCTTCTCGAGGATGGGGCTGTAAATCTCCCGCAATCTCGCTGCGGATTCCTCGTCCTCCACACCGACAACGATGCGGTCTGGGTGGAAAAAGTCCGCCACCGCCGTGCCTTCACGCAAGAATTCCGGGTTTGAGGCCACATGGAATTTCAGTTGCCCGCTTCGCGAGTAAGCGGCCATGGCTTTCTGTAATTGCACACCCGTCAATGCCGGCACGGTGCTTTTTTCTACCACCAGCTTTGATGTGCGCGCCTCTTGCGCCACTTGGCGCGCCACGTGATCGATCGCGGAGAGATCCGCTTCGCCGCTTTCTTTCGGCGGCGTCCCCACGCAGATAAAAACCACCTCACCGGCACGAATTGCTTCGCCAGCGTCCGTCGTAAACCAAATTTTCTTCTCCGCCACCGCGCGCTTCAGCACCTCATCCAGGTGCTCCTCATAAATGGGAACATTCCCCGCCCTTAGTTGATTAATGCGCTTCTCATCGATGTCTGTGCAGGTCACTTCGTGGCCCGCGGCCGCCAAACACGCTCCGGTTACTAGTCCGACGTAGCCACACCCAATCACCGTAAGACGCACTGGCTCTCTCCTCTACACTTTACGAACTTCGGTTTGTCCCGCCCGGGAGCGAATCTTATTTTCTTCCCAGCAGCAATCCGCGCAGCCCCAGCAGCACGAGCTTCGGCTGATTCTTCACCACGTTCCATAACAGCCGAGTGGACTCGTCCCGATTGATTTCCCCCAACGATTCGCGCGCCGAGCCATTCAGCATGTCGACCAGGCGCGAGTAGTCTTCCTGTTGAAAATAGTGCAGCGCCCGCCGGATCAGCCAATGCGTCCCCAGTTCGCGCCGCAAGGCACGCAATTCCTGCCCGCCATTGTTCAGAATCGCGTCAGCCACCCCACGCGCTCCTCGGAATCCGGTCACAATTCCGCCGATCGTCGACACTTTCACTTGCGCCGCAGCATCCCCGACCAGATAAACTTCGCCACTTCCCACTGTTCGCTGAATCGGAATCCAGCGCTTGTATACGGGAATGCGCGCGCCCTGCCATTCCAGCGGCTCGAATCCCTTATTCTCCAGGAAGCGGTCGAAACAAAGCTTCGTCGCGCGGCCTTCTTCGCCGATCACTCCAACCGCCGCGCGCTCCTTCGATTCCGGAATCATCCAGTAGAAATAAGGTGTGTCGTCGGGCACAAACCACACCCGCGTCGTGTCTAGTGGACAATCTTTGGGCAGCTTTACCACCGCCTGCACCAGCGGCACGGTTTCTACCGCGGGCCAGCCCGCGGCTCGCGCCACGCGACTCGTCGCACCATCGGCACCTACTACGCTTTCCGCGCGCAATTCCTTGCGCTTTCCCGCCTCATCTACCTCAATGCGCAGTCCGCGCCCGTTTGCTGCAAGTCCCAAAAACCGCGTGTCATATCGCACTGTGGCCCCAGCCGCCTCCGCTTCTGCCGCGAGCGTCCGGATCAGGCGGTGCCGTTCAATGATCAAGTCCGGGCGACTAAGCGCCACCTGCGCCGATCTACCATCGGTGAACAGCTCGAACCTGCGAATCTCGTTAAGGATGCTCGATTCGGCCGCCGCGCTGATTTGTTTCTTGAAATGATCGGTCACGATCAGGGTTCTGGGAGCGGGGTCTAGCGTCGGTCGCGACTCAAGCACCTGCACGCGGTGCCCGCCCGCCGCGACATGCTTTGCCGTGTATAGCCCCGCCGCAGAGCCGCCCACTACAATAATATCCTTGGCTTCCCGGCCGGGCCGGTCTTCCTTACCTGCTTTGTCCACGTTTTTCGCTCAATCCAAATCTACGGAAGTGTAATCCCGCACCCAGGGCCGGGTCCACAGCACCAGCGCGGGACACACTGGGCAATTGGTCTGCGGACAGCGCTACAAAGTATAGCGAATCCCGTCGCACGTACAAAACCCGCTACCTAGCAAACCTTGATTCCTAATTGTTGCTGAAATGCCGCCTCAGGACGCCGACGTCGGCTCTTGCCGTTCAAACGGTGCACGCTCTAGCCACGCAATCGCCGGGAACACGGCCAGCAACACCCCGGCTGCCACTAACGCTGCCCCTCGCGTCGACAGGTAAGTCATCAGCACGGCTGCTCCTCCGCACAGAGCACCTGCAAGGTACATCATCAGTACCGCGCCACGCTGGCCCAAACCCAGGTTCGCCAGCCGATGCGCGGAATGGTCTTTTCCTGGCGTTGCGAAGGGAAGCAATCCACGTCGCGACCGCGAAATGATCACCAATGTCGTGTCGAAAATCGCCGCGCACAAAATCAACACCGGGACCACCAATCCCGCAAGCGTCGTGGAATGCTCGAGCCGCAACTTCAAGGCCAGCGTCGCCATCAGGAATCCCAGGAACATGGCCCCGCTGTCACCCATAAAGATCTTCGCCGGCTTGAAATTCCACCGCAAAAATCCGGTCGCCGCTCCCAGTACCGCAGCCGCCAGGATCGTCACCATCGTTTGCCCGTTCAGATAGGCCACCAGCGCGAAGAATACAGCAGCCATCGCCGCAACTCCCGCGCACAACCCGTCCATGTGGTCCAGGATGCTGAACGAAGCGGTAATTCCTACCACCCACAGAATGGTCAGCGCGGCGTCCAGCCAATATCCGGCCCGGCCACCTACCACAATGCTGAAGACCTGTGTATGGATTCCCGTGGCCAGCAGAATCACTGCCGCCAATGGCATGGCCGCGAATAGTTTGATCTGATGATGCAACCAGCCCCGGTCATCCAGGAACCCAACCAGCGCAACGAGCGTTGCCCCGGTCACAATTCCGATGCTCTGGGCTCGCGCCGAGCCGTCAAATACAAACAGTACGGCCAGCATCACGCTCGCGTACATGGCGAGTCCGCCGAGCAGCGGAATCGGTTTTAGATGGACTTTTCGTGGGCCCGGTAGATCGACCATGCCCACTCGAATAGCCAACGCGCGCACAGGCGCCGTTAGCACCAGCGATGCTGACAGAGCTATTAAAAAAGCCAGCAGGCCCGCACTCATTCGTCCTCATTGCTCGTTCTGACGAAACCAGCCCAGGGCGAGAAGGCCAGTGCCTTCACAGAGACGTTGCCGGTTTGGGTCCGGCTCCCAAGTCGAACCAACCAACACCAGCGGCTCAAAGTGGGCCACCGGCATCTTTGCTGCCCCATGCAGCTTTTACACAATAACGCGATTGCCGCAAATCTTCCACAGGTATTACACCCGACGCCGGGCTGTTACTCTTCTGATCAGCGGACCTACGGCGAATGCAATCTATTCGATTATCAAATACTCTCGCTCAGGCTCCTCCCTGTTCTTCTACGATCGCAACCAGCTTCTGAAGTTCGCTTTCTCTTTCGTATTGTGGGGCTATCGCACGGGCGGCCTTACCCATTTCTCTCAGCCGGCCCTCGTCACGAAAAATTTGACGCACCGCATATGCAAAATGGGCTGGATCATCCGGGTCCGCGGAAATGGCGAACCCATATCTTTCACCGAGTGACACCACATCGCATTCCCGAGGTGCCAACGCCACAATCGGCTTTCCTGCCGCCACGATTCCGTACATCTTGCTGGGAACCACCACTCCCTCCAGCCCGCGCTTGACGGTAATCACGTGTGCGTCCGCCGCTGCCAGCACCGATGGAATCTTGTTCTCAGGAAAAAAAGGCAGAAATCGCACGTTCGGTATTTCCGCGGCCGCTGCCTGCAATCGTTCACGTTGTGCGCCGTCGCCCACGAACACCAGTCCGATCCCGTCGTCGGCCAGTTTGGCCGCCCCGGTTAGCAGTGTTTCCCACGCGCCGTAAAATCCAATGTTGCCCGCGTGCAATAAGACAAATCGGTAATCGCCTCGAATGGCCCGAATCACTTCAGGATCCAGTTCAGCCGGCGTGCTTCCTGCCGAGGCGATTTCCGCGCCATCTCGCACGATCGCGATGCAAGCCGGATCCACCCCCTTGGAGATGATCCGCTGTCTCATGTCTTCTCCCAGCACCACCACGCGCGTCGCGCGCCGCAGCGCCCAGCGATGCAACTTTTCCCAAATACGAGACAGTGGTCCTGGGTCCACAATCGATCCGCCCACTGCCATGTCCGGATACAGGTCTCTTATGTTGTAAACGTAGGGCTTGCCTTTCAGCAGCGCAACGAATGCCCCGACAATCCCTTCAAACGGTGGGTCCGTCATTGCCAACACCACGTCGCCGGGCACCACGATCGCGCGTGGTACCGCCAGCAAGACATAACTCAGGTAATTGAATACCCGCCGTTTCATCTGCACTCTGGGATAGGCGCTCGAGCCCACTCGTATCACCCGCACGCGCCCGGCCTCTTCCGTCTGATACAGACGCCAAGCCCTGCGCTCAGTGGGGTCGTACGATGGGCGCCCACATACCACGCTGATGGCATGCTTGGCAGCGAGCCCGCCCACCACGGTCTCGGCCATTTTCGCCGTCGCAGACGTGTCTGGCGGATAGTAGAGGTTCAGCAGAAGCACGCGCACGAAGTCATTGTACAGGGACAAACATTTCGTTTGAAGCCACGAGGCTCGCTTGCTGGCCTGAGAATTTGGGACAGGTGGCCCAATTCTGGCCGCACGGACAGTTCCTCACTGACACGTTCGCCTTTACCTTGGAGCATCCCCAGTTAGTCCCCGTTGGAGGCAGGAAATGAGGTTCAACGATCTTCGGAAATCCGCACCCATTTTATTTGTCCTCATTTTTTGGGTGATGACTTTACCGGCAGGCGCCAAACCCACTCTTCCTCAAGCCGTCACCAGCGCCCACACCGTTTTTCTCCAGAACAATACTGGCTTCGTTGAATTGGAGTACACCGCCCTGCTGGAACTCAACAAGTGGGGTCGTTTCGAGGTGGTTTCCGTCCAGGACAAAGCCGACCTCGTCTTAGTCCTCAGCAGCGGCACTCACGTCCGCGCCATTCCCGACGGCCAGTTTCCCCGTGCCACCGGCCTGAATGCCTTTGCCGAAGAATCTGTGCCTCAAGGCCACACGAAGATTGCCCTCGTTGATCCCAAGACCGGCTCTACTCTTTGGTCAGACCTGCACAAGACCGAAGGTGGCAAAGTCAAGAACGGCCACCTGCTCGACGGTCTGCGGCAGGCCTTCGACGACTACGACAAAAGCAAAAACAAGAAGTAACTCCCGCCATCTGTGTGATCCAGCTCCTTGGCCTGTGCACCGCAATTTGTTATAGAGGAGTGTAGAAAGTCCTGCCAAGGGCGCAATTCACTTCACTAGACGCCAAGGCTCGCTCCGGGACGGAGGCATCTATGCAAGTCACCGTCGAGCATCTCGGGGCAGTGCAATTCCAGATCAAAACGCGCACCCATACCGTCGTCAGCGACCAGCCTGCCGACAGCGGTGGGTTCGACGAGGGCATGACACCGCCGGAGCTGCTGCTGGCCTCGCTCGGATCCTGCGCCGGCTATTACGCTGCTCAGTATCTGCGCAAGCACAAACTCGCGACCGAAGGCACGCGCATCCGCGTCAGTTGTGAAAAGGTGAAAGACCCTCGGGCCCGCCTGGACAATTTTGTAATCGAAGTCGACACGCCAGTGGAGCTCACCTCAGACCAGCGCCACGGAGTCGAGGACGCTATCGAACACTGCCTGGTCCACAATACTCTCTTGCGCGCTCCCAAAATCTCTCTGAAAGTCGAGGGGTTCGTGGCCTTACATAGATGAGCATTACCCGCCCAGCATTTTTCCCAGAAGCTCTTTCAAGATCTTCGCGGCCACCGTCGCGGTCAGTCCCGAGCGGTCGCGAACCGGATTAAATTCCACTACATCCGCGCCCACGATGGGCGTGGGCAGTGCCTGTATGGAATGCAATCCTTCGCGCGTCGTCAGCCCGCCCGGCTCCCAGTGGGAAACTCCTGGCGCCATGCCCGGATCCAACACATCCATGTCGAACGAAACGTATATCGGTCCTGCCAGCTTCAGCTTGCTCAGGTCTGGAAGATTCTTCATTTCGAAAACTTCCACGCCGTACTTCTCCGCCTGTTCCTGCTGGTGCGGGTTCAAGGTGCGTATGCCGATCTGGATCAGCCTTTGCACGAGATTCTCTTCGCAGATCCGCGCGAACGGGCTGGCGTGCGAATGTGGATTTTCCTCGTAGTTCGCGTAAAGATCGGGATGCGCGTCGAAGTGCACCAGCGTTATTCCCGGAATTTGCCTGCCTAGCGCTCTCAGAATCGGGTACGTGATCGAATGGTCTCCGCCGAGGCTTACCGGGCGCTTTCTCTCCTGCACAATCTTTGCAACGGCCGCTTCAATCCGCGCAAACGCGTCGGGCGCTTCCATATCTTGCAAATCACCCGCATCTTCGAACACTTGCTCACGGCCAAGGTCCACTCCTGTTTCCGCCCACTTATTCCACACATCCGAGTGCAACGCCTCCCGAATCAGCGCTGGCGCCTCCGCCGGACCTCGTAAAAAGGAAGAGTTGTGGTCGAGTGGGATACCCAGAATCACGGGTGCGCCCCAGGGCGCCAACTTAGGTCTGGGTCGCTTCATGGGCGTGTAATCAGGAAATTGCCAAGTACGAGCGCGTCCATCTGCGTGCGCACGAAGCAATCCAGCGCTTCTTCCGGCCGGCACACAATCGGCTCGTTGTCGTTAAACGAAGTATTCAGCACCACCGGAACGCCCGTCTGCCTCTCAAATTCCGAAATCAGCGCATGGTAACGAGGGTTGGCTTCCCGCGTCACCGTCTGCAGGCGCCCGGTGCCGTCCACGTGCGTCGGCGCAGGAATCTTGTCGCGTTTATCGGCGTTCACGGAATAGGCCAGGTTCATGAACGGCGAGGGATGCGACTTTTCAAACCACTCACCCGTTTTTTCCGCCAAGATCGATGGTGCAAATGGCCGGAAGATTTCTCGGTGCTTGATCCGCCGGTTCAGGATTTCCTTCATCTCCGGCCGACGCGGGTCCGCCACGATGCTGCGATTCCCAAGTGCGCGCGGTCCCCATTCGGCGCGACCTTGATACCATCCCAAAATCCTTCCATCCGCAATAATCGAAGCGGTCCGCCGCATCAATTCGCCATCCGCCAATTCGTGAATCGTGTACCCGTCGCGCGAAACCGGGCTCGCTCGCAGCGCGGTTCGCACCTCGTCCGCCGTGTATCCTGGCCCCCAGTATGCATGTTCCATCACAAACGATCGCGGCGTCTCCGACGTTTGGTGCCACACGTGGTAGGCCGCGCCAACCGCGAGACCTGCGTCCCCCGCTGCCGGGTGGACATACACCTTCTCAAACGGAGTCGTTTCAAAAATCTTTCCATTCGCAACGCAGTTGAACGCCACGCCACCCGCCAGGCACACGGCCTTCGCCCCGGTTTTCGCAGCCAACTTCTTCAACATCCCCAGGTAAACTTCTTCCAAACGGGCCTGCAGCGACGCCGCCAGATCGCGGTGTCGCTGTTCCAGCGGCTCGTCCGGTTGACGCGAGGGAGCCCCCAACCTCTTCGGCATCGCCTCGGAGAACATCTTCCCCAGCACTGGCGTCTGGTCTGATTCGGCCCACGACATCTCCGGTCCGGTTTTGTGATGCGTGAAATAATTCAGACCCAGCCGAAATCCGAATTCGCCACCGTTGCTGTTGAATCGCACCACGTCTCGCAACGCCTCCATATATGAAGGCTCTCCGTACGCTGCCAATCCCATCACTTTGTATTCGTCACCAAACTTCAGAAATCCCAGATACTGCGTCACCGCGCTGTAATAGAGTCCCAGGGAATGCGGAAAGGCGATCGATCCATCGATCCGCATCCGGCTACCTTCCCCGACTCCCCACATCGTGCTGGCAAAATCCCCCAGTCCGTCCGCGGAGAGTAACGCCGCGCGCTCGAATGGTGAAACGAAAAACGTGCTCGCCAGATGTGCCTGGTGATGTTCCACGCGGTGATATGTCGCTTTGATTTTTGCCGGATCGCCATCAAACGCCTGCGTCAGGGCCTCAGGAATTCCCGTGAACTTCGACATTACCTTAATGCGTTCACGCGCGAACGACGGCATGCGCAACGCATAATACAACTTCTTTCCTAACCGCGCGTACGGATTCCGCGGCACGGCTACATGATCGATCTCCGCTAGAGTTACTCCCGCTTCCTTCAGGCAATACCGAATCGCGGCGGCTGGAAATCCCGCGGCATACTTCACCCGATTGAAGCGCTCCTCCTCCACCGCTGCGATCAGCTTCCCGTCGCATACAATGGCCGCCGAAGCGTTGCCGTGGTACGCATTGATGCCCAGAATATTCATCGTTGAACTCTTCCGTTTAACTCAGCGTGTTGCGTTGGATTTTCGAATGCCGTTGGGAGCGGGATAGCACCTTCAGGACAACTGCTGCCGGCACCATTCATTCACCACGTAGAGCGACCACGGACGGGACCAGCTTGTCTGGCCGCGCAGAAAATTATCCCACACCCTCTGTACCCCCGCAGCATGCAAATGTGCCGCCAGCGCCGGTGCAAGGTTCTGAAAACTACTCTCGATGCGCGGGCGCAGGGAATTCCTCATCCATTCTTCCCATGGCAGCGTGAACGTTCGCTTCTTCTGATTCAAGATTTCTGCCGGTAGCACCCCTTCGAGTGCCGCGAGGAGCAGCGCCTTTGGCCGGCCGGGACGAACACGCGCAGCATCGGGCAGCGCGCTCGCAAATTCCACCAGCGGGGTATCCAGCAGCGGTACGCGCACCTCCAGCGAACCCGCCATACTCACTGAATCCGTGTCCCGCAACAAGGTGCTCACCATATAGGTCCGCATCTCCAGCCACGAAATCGCCGCCATGGGCTCCATAACCTTTGCCTGATCCGCTACCCGTTCCAGCCATCCCAGCCACGTCGGCTCCAGCGTTATTCCGTCCTGGCCGATGCTGCTGCTGTGATACTGCGGCTCCATCAACCGGGAGAGTTCCGAGGGCGGAAACAGCAGCCGCGTGAAAAAGTACGGGTGTGGCAACGCATCGGGCATCAGCCACGCATCGCTGGCTTTGCGAGCGGCGTCGGCGGTCCCTCGTTGGCCAACAATTGTGCCAATCAGCGGAGCACTGATGCGTCGAAATGCTCCGGGAAAAAACCGCGACGCCAGTTCCAGGCGCGCCAGCTTCGGCGTATCCGCAAATGTCCGATATCCCGCGAAGAGTTCGTCTCCACCCAGACCAGAGAGCGCCACCTTCAACCCAACCTCGCGCGCGGCCCACGATACAAAGTAGGTATTAATTCCATCCATGGTGGGCTGATCCAGCGCGCCCAGCGCCTCCGCAAGTCGGGCGAGCATGTCTATGCCTCGCAGTGGGATATCTGTGTGCCTCGTTCCCGCCCGTTTTGCCACCACTCCTGCTAACGGCGCCTCGTCATAAGGTGTATCCGGGAACGACAGCGTGAAACTCTGGATGCCCTTCTGTGCGCGCGCCGCTAGTGCGGCGATGGCGCTAGAGTCAAGGCCACTGGAAAGAAACAGTCCCACAGGCACATCGGCAATCAGGTGCGCCCGAACAGAGTTGTCCAGAAGCGAACGAAGCCGCACCGCAGCTGAGTCGAAGTCGCGCGGCCGGTTGCTATCCCTCGCCGCGGGACTCTGCCGTGGATCCCACCACGGCCTGGCGCGTGGAGAACGCCGCCGATCCGGCACGTGCAAGAGCAACCGGTGTCCCGGTGGCAACGAAAAGACGCCTGCCAGCAGCGTGACCGGCTCGGAAACGCTTCCGAACAACAGATACGAGGTCAAGGCATCAGCCGATATGTTCTTCCCGACCAACTGGCTGAAAATCAGCGCACGCAGCTCCGAAGCAAATGCGAACCCTTCCGAGGTTTGTGCATAGTACAAAGGTTTGATGCCCAACGGATCGCGCGCCAGTAACAGCACCGGCACAGTGGCGTAATGCTTGCGCAAGTCCAGCAGCGCGAAGGCAAACATCCCGCGCAGTTCATTCAGCAGGTCTTCGCCCCACTCTTCCCACCCATGAACTAGTATTTCCGTGTCGGATTCCGTCGAGAAGCGATGCCCTGCGAGAGATAGCCGCTGCCGGAGTTCACGGTAGTTGTAGAGTTCGCCGTTGAACACCACGCAAACGTCTCGTGTTTCGTTCCATGCGGGTTGGTGGCCGCCACTCAGGTCGATGATGCTCAGCCGACGCATTCCCATCGCCAACCCTGCCACGCGGGGATCGTTTACAAAAAATCCGTCTTCGTCGGGTCCGCGATGGCGCATGGCACTGGCCATGGCCCGCACATGCTCATTCGCTACGGCGCTGGATGAAGAGTACGCTAACCCGCAGATTCCGCACACGCGGCTATTTTATATCCGGAGCGCTAAAGAAAGTAGTAATTGCCCGGCTCAGATTCTGGCGCAGGTGGAAGCGAGGCATCTGGAAACGATGATCGGCGATGAATGCCATCAGCAACCGAAGAATCAGCAGTGCCACCATCGAGTTGAACGCCAGAAAGAAAAACAGGAACGAGCGTCTTTCCAACAGCAGGCTCCAGTCCAGGTATTCGTCCCACGTGGGGAAGTATCGATCCAGTTTCTCCCGAACGTTGAATCCATGGAAGGGAAGCGCAGACACCCGCACATGCGCGAAATTCTGGTAATCGTACTCCGCAATGTAAAGCGGGATCAGGCTGGTGGCTTCGCGAAAGATCACCGGATCCTGCAGATCTTTCCTGGTGAGCAGCTTGCCTTGCCCATCCTTCAGAATCGCTCGAAACGTTGGATCGACAACCACCCACTTCCCATCGATATCCACTTCCGCCACCACATGCTTGGTGTTGCGTTCTGGTGTAAGCAACAACAGGCGTCTCGCTGGCAGCCCGGAACTCCTCGACAGATTCAGGAATGCATTCGTAGCGCTCCCGCAAACGTCCAACAGTTGTCTGTAGTTCAGTGTATCTGTGGGATCGTGGGCCGATAGGCGGTTGAGATCCGGAGCTTCCAGTCGCGGTGGACCGAAGCGCATCCACGAAAGGATGGCTTGCACTTTCTCTATCGGTGTCGCGGCCTCTGGAATGATCGCGTCAGAGAATCCATTCAGATATCTTCTGACCGAATACTCGTGGACTCCCATCCAGACCGTGAAACACGCCGCCACCAGCAGCAACAGATTGACCAGCCACCAGAGGGACCGAAAAACGCGGTGTTCGTTTCCTACCTTCACGCGACTCATCCGGCTCTATCTCTTTTGGACTGGGGGGAGAATCTCAGCTTAACATAAAGCTTTTCCATTTCTTGCAGCGGAATGTCCCACCCTAGGCTCTCAACCGCCGCCCTACAGCCTTGTTTCAGCCGGAGATACAGTTCTTCCTGTAGTAGTAACTGCTTCATTGCATTCGCCAGATCGCACTCCTCGTGCTTTACTACCACTCCCGCAACATTTGCCAATAGTGGTGCTATGCCACAATGTTCTGTTACTACCACGGGCGTGCCGGCTGCTACCGCTTCTGCCGCGGTGTTACCAAAATTTTCGTTCTGTGAAGGCAATACGAAAATGTCGGCATCCCGGTAAGCTGCCCATTTTCCTTTTCCTTCCAAAGGTCCGCAGAAGTGCACTCGGGACTGCAATCCAGATTGCGCCGCGATGTTTTCCAATCGCGCCCTCATACCCGCTTCGTCGGGTCCCACAAACGCCAGATGCAGCCGCTCGCTCGTACCCAGCTTCGCAAATGCATTCAGCAACAGGTCCGGACTTTTTTTCCGTGAGAGGCGTCCGAGAAACAAAATGAGTTTCGCGTCCTCCGCCACCGAAATGGATTTCCGGAAGAGTCCCCTCTCGGGAAGCTCTTGTGGAAACACCACTCCATTCCGCCGCAACACGATCTTTTCCTTCGGTACGCCGCCCGCAATCAGCTCTCGCACTTCCTGCTCGGACGTCGCGACAATCGCAGCTGCTCCTTCCAGGAATTCTCGCCCCAGTAGTTGGTGATAGATTCGTTTCAGCAGGAGATTTCGCACGATGGGCGTGAACATCCCGATTGGCTCAACCAGGTACGGGATTTTCCTTACGCGACACTCCGCGGCTACCCGTGGACCCAAGAAATCGTACAGACCAAAAATGTGCGCCACGTCGAAGTTCTGCAGACGCGCTCGCAAGTACCGTCCAAGCGAGGGGTTCCAGCTCGTCGCGCGATAGCGCGCCCAGTTCGCCAGGTAGATCGCCGTTACCCCGCTTACCTCGCGCTTACGGCCAAACGGACTTCCTTGCGCTTGCCTTCCTTCGGGAGATTCCCGCAAACGCTCTTCCAATCCCCAATCCGCCGTCAGCACGGTAACGGCATGCCCTCTTTTCGCCAACCCTTCTGCCAATGCCTTTACCTTGACGGGCGGCCCTCCAAACTCAAAGAAGGGAGCATAGCTCTGCGTTACGTTCAGGATTCGCATAATTCGCGCAGAATTTTTCTGAATGATTTGGCGAACACACTGAAGCGAAACTCCGACTCCACCCGCGCGCGTCCTCGCGCACCCATCTGCTTTGCAAGTTCCGGATTGCCCAGCAGAGCGTCAATCGAAGTCGCCAATTGCACCGGATCGCCGTGTTGCACCAGGTAACCTGTTTCTCCGTCGGAAATCACTTCCGGCGCGCCGCCGTGCGCTCCCCCGATCACTGGTTTGCCCCGCGCCATGGCCTCCAAATACACAAAGCCGAAGCCCTCTCCGCGACTAGGTAGTGCAAACACCTCCGCGGCTGCATAGCACGCCGAAAGTTCTCGATACGATAGATTGCTTAGAAAATGAACGTGACGTCGCACGCCGCTCTCCCGCGCAATCGCTTCCAGCCATTCGCGATCATCGCCCGCACCCACCAGCACCAGTTGCAGGTCCGGCCAGTGCAACAGTAACTTCGGCAGCGCCATGATTAACGTATCCATCCCTTTGTACCGCTCGGTGGCCAGCCACCGTCCGACGGTCAACACTACTCGTCCGCCAGGAAATCCATCCGGAGGTTTGCCGGTCGTCGAACCTGCCATCTTCGTTTCAAAATCAGGATCCAGTCCCCAGGGCAGCACGCGGACTCGCTCTGCAGCTACGCCTTGAACCGAAGAGACGAAGTCCGCGGTCGCGCGGCTTGGTGCCAACACCAGCGTTGCCCGCCGCAGTGAGTTTCGCCGTACCGAGGGCAGCGGCTCCCAGACTTCTACGCCGTGCGTGCACACAATACTTTTCATCCGTGGAGCAATCACGTGCATTGCGCGCAAAATCGGCGCAAAATTCGCATGCGCCGCCAGCACCAGCTTAGGCCGTCTACGGGCCGCCCGCATCGCTGACGCCACGAAACGCGCTTTGCTCCTCGCCGCACCCGTGAACACGAACTCGCGCTCACCCACCTTCATGCGATGCAATTCCTGCGTATCGTTTAAGCTTAGAAAACGGTATTCCATACGGTGCGAGGCAGCATATTCGCTAAGCAGGAAAGCGAGATGCCTGCCGGCGCGCTGGATTCCGCCGGGAGCATTCAGTTCAGGGAACAATCCAACAATCACGCGCTGAGTTTGACAAAGCCGAAGCCACTAGCGCAAGGACTCCCTCACCGAATTTGTCAGCGGCGATTTCCAACGAATTCCGCTAGCTCTGTCAGTCGATCTACATATTGATCCGCGGGATTCGCCAGGCGGTCGTGCTGGCCAAATCCGTAATTCACCGCAATCGCCCTCATCCCTGCATTCCGCGCCGTTTGCACATCCACGTCGGAGTCACCAACCATTGCCGATTCCTCCGCAGCGACGCCCAGTTCGCTCAAGACGAACAGCGCCCCACTCGGATGCGGTTTCTTTTTCTCGAAACTGTCGCCGCCATAAATCGCCAGAAAGTATTTCTCCAGTCCTAATCCCTCCAATATCTGCAAGCTTGCCGCGGTGGGTTTGTTCGTCAGAACGGCCATGGGAATTCCGCGCAGCATAGCAAGCGCTTCTTCTACTCCCGGATAGGGCCGCGTGGCATCCAGGCTGTGTTTTTCGTAATGCTCCAGAAAGATGCTCAGAGCTCTCTCGCACTCACTCTCGGCCGCTTCCGGGCCCAACACGCTCGCGATCAGTCGCGGCGCCCCGTGCCCGATATAGGCCGCTACTGTTTCAATCGGCATTACGTCGCGGTGTGTCCGGCGCAGCATCGCATTCACGGAATTCACTATGTCCAGCTTCGAATCGATCAACGTTCCATCGAGATCGAACACAAATGCACGCATGCTTCCAACTTTTTCGTTGGCCATATTCCCCAGTGTAATACGCGCACCGCTCGGAGCCGGAACTGGTTTTTGTCCCACATATTGTCGGAGTTGCTGCACTCTTCTAGAGCCTCGAACGCCGCGGAAATCGGCATCCACGTCCGATCGGCCAAAAGCACTGTTCTGGAAAAGTGTTCACTTTTGAACAGATCCGCGCCAGCCTCTAACCGCAGAATCCTACGAAGAATTTCGCCGTTAGTAGTTCCACAGGGCGAAAGTCATTCTGGATCGAAGACTCGCACGCGCGACAAGGCTCGTCGCTGAGTGCGATACCGCAACTCCGCTTTAAGCTGCTATCCAAGGAGGCTGACACAGCGTGCGCGTTCACCTCATTAATCCCAGTGAAGTTTCATTCGGTACGGCGGTCATTACTCCTCGGTGGTTGTATGTTCTCGCCGCAGCCACACCGGAAAGCTTCGGTACCCCGGTCCTGGTCGATGAGACTTTGACTGCTGTCGATCCGGAATCCATCCACCCGGGCGACGTCGTGGGCATCGGCATCCACACAGCTAACGCTCTCCGCGGCTACGAAATTGGCAAGTCGGCGCGAGAGCGCGGCGCCAGCGTCGTCTTCGGCGGCATCCACGCAACCCTCTACCCAAATGAAGCCCACGAACTCGGCGGTGCGCATGCCGTAGTCAAAGGAGACGGCGACGTCGTCTGGGCAAAAGTATTGTCAGACTGCACTCGCCAGACGCCGCAGCGTGAGTATGAGGGCGGCCGCATTGAAGCCTCGGAGTTCTTGCCGGCTCGTTGGGATCTGGTCCCGCGGCAGCGCTACATGTGGGCCTCTGTGCAAACCATCCGCGGTTGCCCGAAACATTGTTCCTTCTGTTCCGTCTGGCGAACCGACGGCCAGCGCCCTCGTCAGCGCGCCTCGGAAGTTGTCATTGAAGAGATAGTTCAACTCCGGCGGCTCGGCTTCCGCTTTATCGCATTGGCCGACGACAATTTTTACCCCGTCACGTTCACCGACATGCGCCTCGCCGAGCAACAACACAATGCCCGCCGGCTAAATGAGCTTAAGTCCATCCGCGCGGAGCGCTTCGAACTTATGGCACGTCTGGCGCAGCTTCCCCCGGACATGATTTTCTTTACGCAGATCACCATGGAGGCTGCCGAAGACACGGAATTCCTCGACGCCATGAAGGCCGCCAATATCAAAGGCGCTCTTGTTGGCGTGGAGGCGGTCACTCCCGAAGGTCTGAAAGATGTCTACAAGGAATTCAATGCTGCCGGTGCAGAGCTGATTGAGCGACTGAAGACTTTCCGCCGGCATGGCGTCTACGTTCTCGGTTCGTTTATCTTCGGTTTGCCAAGTGATCGTCCCGGTACCTTCGAAGCTACCGCCGCCGCTGCGACAAAAGCGGAAGTTGCCTTTGCCCAGTTTGTTGGGTTGACTCCTTATCCCGGTACCGTGGATTTCACGCGTTGGGAAAAGACCATGGAAGCGTCTCCCGCTCTGGTTGCCGGTATCCCCATCACGCGCCGCTGGCTTATCCCGCGTGGGCAGCGCCCCAAGCTTTATTGGCCTCATCCCACCATGTCTGTCGAAGAAATTCGCCAGCGTACACAATCCGTTTGGGACTCTTTTTACAGCCTGAAATCCATCTGGACGCGTTCCGGTTTCATCAAGTCGATGCGTGCCCGCCTCGCGTTCGTTTTGATTTCGAAAATCTATCGCCAAATGTATGCTGACACCGGAATCGCTACAGACAGTGCGCGAGTTTCGCGCTCGGCACGTTGGGCGCGGTGGTTGGCCAAACCCTGCCAGCGACTATTTGCGGCAGCCCCCATGCCACACCTGGAAGTCCCACCAGGATCAGCCGTCGGTGCTCCCGAACCGCAAGCCTTGATCACCATCACCTAGTCAGTAGCCCCCGTTTTCCTGGGAGTTTTGTCTGGCTCGCGGAGTGAATTGACTTTGATAATTTCCGCTCGCGCGCGTGTCTCTGAATATGATAGCTTCCTCCCAATTTGATCCACATCCAGTATTTCCTTCACGTGGAGGAATGATGAATCGGAATCGCAGAGATATTCTGAAGGGCGGAGGTCTCGCCCTCTTCGGCAGCGGCTTCTTTTCTCGACTCGATAAAGTCGATGGGCTCCAAACGCAGGGCGCCAAAGAGCCGCTTCGCGAAATCGTGAAAGTCCGCAACTCCGGCGATAGCGAAAAGCTCCTGCTTGGTCCCAAGCCAGGCGAGGAGGGCCCGCCAGAACCCGCCAAGTACGACCGCTTGCCGCTGGACTGGAACAAACAAACCGTCGCGCAATTCAAGGATCAGCTTGCCCAACAAGACATTCAGGCCTTCCTGCTTCGCGATCAGCTCAACATCATCTATCTCACCGGCTACTGGCACACGAAAACCGAGCGGCCCCAAGCCGTCTTTATGAATAGAGACGACGCGGCCCCCTGGTATCTCTATCCCGGCCTCGATCGCGACCTCGTCGCCAGTTGGTGGTTCGGGGGCGGTTGGCGCTATTTCGATTTCAAGCACGCCGAAGGTTCCTATCCTCCGGAAGGAAAAGTCGTCCAGGGGAAAACCGTGGATCTTTTTGAGATGCTTCTTCAGGGCATCAAGCAACGCGGTGTCCAAGGCAAAAAACTCGGTGTCGATGGCAAGCTCTACAAGGACGAACTGGACAAGGCCAAGAAAATCCTCCGCGGCATTCAATTCGTCGACGTAAGCGACACCCTTCTCGCCATGCGCGAGGTCAAAACCCCCGAGGAACTCGCGCTCACACGCCGCGCTTATACCTACTTCGACCGCGCCCACGCCTATGCCCGCGATTACATTCTCACCTTCGGTACTGACGTCACCGACTATGAAGTCGGCGCCGCTGCCACGTTCTGGATCAACAATCAGCTCTACTCCGATCTGGATCTTGCCAATGGGGCTCCCCATCACGGCGTTGGCGCGGGCGTAGACATCGGCTGCCGCGTCGGTCCGCTCTGCGCGTACCCGCATCCCAATCAGCCGCTCTTCAACCGCATTCAGCGCAACATGCCCTTGCAAGTGGAAGGCGATGCGCACGTCGGCGGGCATGGCGGAGAAAATTACCGCGCATTCATCATCGCCGATAATGCCGGAAACTTTGATCCTCATATGCAGAAGCTCTGGGAAGTCAGCCAGCACAGTTGCGACATGCAAGTGGAACTTCAGAAAGCGGGATCCACCTGCTCTAGCGTTGCTTTGGAAATACTCAAATATCAGGTTGCTCAGGGCATGCAGGATTACATCTACCATCGCCCCGCCCATGGCGAGGGCTCCGAAGGTCACCAGCCTCCCTACCTTTCTCTCGGCGACTACGCCGCCCTCAGACAGAATATGACCTTCTCCGAAGAGCCCGGCCTCTACGATCCAAAAACTCTCTGCGGTTTCAATTGGAGTGATTGCGTGGTGACCGGCACAAAATCCGGTTATCGCATGAGCCGCGTCCCCTACTCCAAGGAATGGTGTTGGATCAGACTCTAGCGGCGTGCTGGTCCAGCCTGCAGATGCGCTACTAAAATTGCGTGCTCGTTGCGAATCGACTGCCGCCGCCGATTGACTTGGATTAGCCAACACCCCTAGAATGACCGGACTATGACGGAGCCGCGGTCTCTCACTGGCCAGACAATTTCACACTATCGCATTCAGGAAAAACTTGGCGGAGGTGGAATGGGAGTCGTTTACCGCGCCGAAGACAGCCGGCTGGACCGCAGTGTAGCGCTGAAATTCTTGCCAGAAGACACACCTACTGATTCACAAACCCTCGAACGATTTCAGCGCGAAGCACGCGCGGCTTCGGCCTTAAACCATCCCAATATCTGTACCATTCACGACGTGGGCGAATTCGAACACCGCCCTTTTATCGTCATGGAATTACTAGAAGGCCAGACACTGAAACACCGGATCAGTGGCAAGCCACTCGAAATCGAGACAATTCTCGACGTGGGCATCGAAATTGCCGATGCGCTGTCAGCCGCACATCTAAGGGGCATCGTGCACCGCGATATAAAGCCGGCAAACATTTTTCTAACACAACGCGGTCAGACCAAAATCCTGGATTTCGGCTTGGCTAAGATGGCCTCCCAACGCTTGCACCCCAGTCCGACAGAAATTTCCGCCCAGGCGACTGTTGGTGTTGATCCAGAATTCTTGACGAGCCCAGGTACAGCCGTCGGGACCATGGCTTACATGTCGCCCGAGCAGTCCTTGGGCAAGGACCTCGACGCACGCACCGACCTATTCTCGTTCGGCACCGTCCTGTACGAAATGGCCACGGGGCAGCTGGCTTTCAGCGGCGAAAGCTCTGCGGCCATCTTTGACGCCATTCTCCATGGCACGCCGAGGCCAATTGCAGCACTCAATTCTCTCTTGCCCGCCGAACTAGAGCGCATCATCAATAAAGCGATCGAGAAAGATCGCGACCTTCGCTATCAGACCGCCTCGGAGATCAAAACGGATTTGAAGCGCTTGAAACGCGATCGCGATTCTTCGGGCCGCCTGAGCGACACGAAAAGGCCAGCTTACGCCGCTGAGCAGGCTCCCGCCGCTGCTCCGGACAAATCCGTCGCCGTGCTCTTCTTCGAAAATCTGAGCGGCAGCAAGGACGATGAATATTTCCGTGACGGAATGACGGAAGATATCATCACCGAACTCTCCAAGATCAAGGAACTTCAGGTTTTTCCGCGCGCAGCCGTTCTTGCCTATCGCGACAAGCCCGTCACTGGTCCTCACGTTGGTCGCGAACTCAACGCGGCTTGTGTTCTTAGCGGCAGCTTGCGTCGCGCCGGGAATCGCCTGCGCATTACGGCGCAGCTCATTCGCACTCAAACAGGCCATTCCATCTGGGCAGAGCGTTACGACCGTGAGCTCAAGGACGTTTTCGAAGTCCAGGATGAAATTGCGCGCAGCATAAGTCAGGCCTTGCGCATCAAACTTTCTCCCCAGGAAGAAAAAGCCATCGCTCGCAAGCAAACGGACAACCCGCAGGCCTACGATTACTACCTCAGGGGCCGCCAGTTCTTCCACCAGTTCCGCCGCAAGGGATTTGATTTTGCCCGGCAGATGTTTGCCCGCGCAATCGTCATCGACCCCCACTATGCCCGCGCATTTGCCGGGGTGGCCGACTGCTGCTCGTTTCTTTACATGTACTGGGACAGCGTGGAAGACAATCTGAACGAGGCCGAGGCTGCCAGCCGCAAGGCTTTGGAGCTCGACCCGGAATTGGCGGAAGCTCACGCGGCCTGCGGTCTGGCGTTCGCGCTCAAGAAGGATTTCAATCAGGCGCAAAAGGAATTTGAAGCTGCCATTCGCCTCGATCCAAAACTCTACGAAGCCTTCTACTTCTTCGCCCGCACCTCGTTTCAGCAAGGTGATTTAGCTAAGGCCGCCCAACTATACGAACAGGCGTCCCGGCTTAACCCAGATGACTACCAGGCTGTCAGCTTGCTCGTTCCCGTTTACCACGGTTTGGGCCGCCCGGTCGAAGCCGAGGCTACCGAGAGGCGCGCACTCCAGTTGGTTGAGAAGCACATCGACAGTCACCCTGACGATCCTCGCTCTCTTTACTTGGGTGCGGGAATTCTCGCGCGCATTGGAGAGCATGCCAAGAGTTATGACTGGGCTCGGCGGGCGTTGGCCATCGACCCCGAAGAAACCTCGATTCTCTATAATGTTGCCTGCGTGTATTCACTTCTCGGGCGCACCGAAGACGCCCTCGCCTGCCTGGCAAAAGTGATGGAGCACGGAACCTTCTATAAAAACTGGGCCGCCAAAGACTCGGACCTTGACTCTCTGCGTTCCGATTCTCGATTCCACGCACTCCTCAGCTAGAAGCCATCGCACGGAAGTTTCTTAGGGGATCGGAACTTTAGCTCCGACATTCCGCGCGGCAGAGCCTCGAGCCTCACTCATATCTCAGCGCTACCAGCGGATCCACTCGCGCCGCCCGCCGCGCAGGAATATAGCTGGCGACCAGTGCCACAAGCCCCAGCAACACGGATATTCCCACAAACGTCACTGGATCCGTCGCTTCCACTCCAAACAGCAAGCTCCGGATCAGCCGCGTCAACAGGAACGCACCCGCCAATCCGATTGCTACGCCCGAAATCGCCAGTGCCATTCCTTGTCGAACAATTAAGCCCAAAATGTCCCGCTCATTCGCTCCGAGCGCAATGCGGATTCCGATCTCGCGCGTGCCCTGGCTCACCAAATACGCCATCACGCCGTAAATCCCCATTGTCGCGAGTGCCAGTGCCACGCCAGCAAACACCGCCAGCAGCACCGTCGAAAAACGCCGCCGCGCCAGCGATTCGTCCAGACGTTGTTGCATGGTTCGCACGTAGTACATCGGAAGATCGCCATCGAGACTCTTCAACTCGCTCTTCACCATGCTTAACAGTCCTGCCGGGTCTTTGCCGCTGCGCAGCACCACCGACATTGCTCTTGTCGGATACTGCGTTTGTGGCAAGTAGAACGCGATCCGCGGTTCAGAATCCAGTGCATCCTGTTTCACTCGGCCGACCACGCCTACAACCGTGTGCCACGGATCATCTGACTTAAGCTCCACAATGTGAATGCGTTTTCCCACAGGGTCTTTCCCTGGCCACAATTGCTCCGCCATGAATTCGTCAACAAGCACTACGTGAGGCTTGTTTATGTCATCCTGCTCGTCGAAGTAGCGCCCTCGTCGCAGCGGTATCCCCATGGCTTCAAAATAATGTCCGCCCACCACCCGCTCGTCCGCGTTCAGAAATTTCTCTCCCGGCAACGGTGTTCGCCCCTCCACGGTAATTGGCGTCCATGCGTACGCCTGGCTCAGCGGCAGCGAAGTAACTCCTCCACTAGCGCTTACACCCGGCATTTGCTCGAGTCGCCCCCAAAGTTGCCGGTAGGTATTTAATATCGTTTGTTTGTCGAGGTACTTCTTGCCGGTCATCGTCAGATCGAACGTCAACACCTCGTGCGCGCTGAACCCGGGCGATACATTCTGCAGGCGCGCGAAACTCTTGATCAATAGTCCTGCCCCGATCAACAATACAACCGAGATCGCCAGTTCGGCGACGACCAGCAGCCTCCTCACATTATTTCCGTGTCCCCAAACCGCATTCGTGCCCGCCGAGCCGCGGCTCGCATCCTTTAGCGTCGCATTCAAATCCGGCCGCGAAACCCTGAGTGCCGGTGCAAGTCCAAACAGAATTCCCGAAAGCACGGAGAGCAGCAGCGTGAACAGCAGCACGCGTCCATCAATTCCGACATGCTGCAATCGTGGAATACTCTTGGTTCCCAGCACATGAATCCAATTCACGCTCCACATGCAAAGCAATACACCCAGCCCGCCTCCGCCCACCGCTAACAGCACGCTCTCCGTCAGCAATTGCCTCACGATTCGCCCGCGACTCGCTCCTAGCGCCGTGCGCACCGCGATTTCCTGCTGGCGCGTCACGGCTTTGGACAGCAGCAAGTTTGCCACGTTTGCGCAGGCGATCAGCAACACTAAGCCGACAGAGCCCAGTAGCACCAATAGTGCGGACCGCACGTTTCCCACAACTTGCTCCAACAGCGGCACGATGCTAAATGTCAATCCGCCGTTCGCTGGGTAATTTTCGGGGAAATCCCGCCTCAGCCGCGCCGTGATTGTGTCCATCTCTGCCTGCGCTTGCGCCACCGAGACGCGGGGATTCAGCTTCCCCACAATGTTGTAGTCTTCATGCGTGCGGATTTGCGCCGCGCTTGCCGCCAGTGGCAACGGCAAGAAGATTTCGGCCTGCTCCGTTCCGTCCAGCAGCGGAAGCACTTCACGCGGCAATGCAAAACTTTGAGGGAGGATTCCCACCACTTCGTACGCTTGGCCGTTGATCGTGATTGATTTGCCGATCACTTTGGGGTCGCGTCCGTAGTGGCGCGCCCACATTCCGTGCGTCAGCACGGCCGTGGCTGCTGCCCCCTCTACATCTTCTTCCGGTACAAACAGGCGACCTCGTTCGGCACGTTCACCCAACATGGGCAGCAGGTTCGACGACACCCGCACAGCCCCCACTCGCTCCGGTTCTCCCTCTCCCGTTAGGTTGTAATTTCCTCCAATGGCAATCCCCACTTGTTCGAAACCATGATGACCATTCTTGATATCCAGATATTGCGCGGGGGAAAACCAATCCTCGGTGATATTCAATCCCGGCGAACGGTTCCACAGAATCACTAGCCGGCTCGCATCCTTATAAGGTAGTGGCCTCAGCAACAGCGCATTTGCCACGCTGAAGATCGACGTGTTCGCACCGATCCCGATCGCCAGCGACAATATCGCCGCCAACGTGAATCCGGGATTCTTCGCGAACGCCCGGAATGTGTAGCGAATGTCCTGCACCAGAGTATTCATCGGGAAACCACGCCATCCTAGCATAGACGGCTTGTCGTTCTGGCGGTTGGACGGCTATCGAAGAATAAGGTTTGCCGCGGCTCGATGGACTTCAGTCCGATTTCATTCGTACCGCAGCGCCACAAGGGGATCCACCCGCGCCGCCCGCCGCGCCGGCACCCAGCATGCCACCAACCCGGTAATCACCAGTACGATCGGTACGCACGTCAATGTCCAGGGATCATAAGCCGATACGCCCCACAGTTGCGTCGCGATCACTTTCCCCAGTGCGAGGCTGGCGAACAATCCCAATGCAACGCCGATTCCTACAAGCTGCAGCCCCACGCGAATCACCATTCCTAGGACGTCGGATCGTTGCGCTCCCAGCGCCATGCGAATCCCGATTTCCTGCGTCCGACGCGCCGTCGTATACGCCAGCACGCTGTACACCCCGATAGTCACCAGGATCAGCCCGATCGAGCCAAAGATACTCATCAGCAGGAATCCAAATCGCGGCCCCGCGTAAGAAAACTGGCTGATGTAACCTTCCAGCGTTCCCGTCAGCGTCAGCGCCACATTCGGGTCGGTTACCCAAACTTCGTGGCGCACGGCGTTTAACAGAGTCAGCGGTTCCTGTGACGTTCGCACCAGAATTCCGCGAAACGCCGAGCCTGTCACCGTGTATGGTACCCACATCTCCGCCTCCGGAGGATCCTGCAGCCCACGGTTCTTGGCATCGGCCACAACTCCAATGATTTCAAACGTGGGGTCCGCCAACTTGTCTTCAAATTCTGCAAGTTGTGCTATTCGCACTTGTCTGCCGACCGGGTTTTCGCCACGCAAGTACTTCTTCACAAACGTCTGGTTCACCACTGCTAACTTGCGCTTCCCCTCCACTTCCGCTTCCGTGAATGCTCGTCCATCAATGAACTGCAGTTTGAGCACTGGAAAATACCCTTCACTGCACAATTGGAACATCGCATTCCATTTTTCCTCATGCGTCTTTCCCGGAATTTCGATTTCGCTGCCGATCCCTCCGTACGGCGGAAGAGTACTGGTCTCCGTCACTTCCGCCACACCCGGCAACGCTTTCAGCCGTTGTAGCAATGGCCGGTAAAAGCCCGCAAGCTGATCCGCTGTCTTGTACCGTTCTACCGGCAGCGGCAACCTCGCGACCAAAACGTGATCTGGCTGCAATCCTAGATGTACCTCCCGAAGTGCCACAAAACTCCGCATCAAGAGTCCTGCGGCCACCAGCAGCGTTAGCGACAGCGCCACTTCCAGTACCACCACCGCATTGCGGAATTTTCCATGTCGGGAACCACCGCTTTGCCCTTTTCCACTGTCACGCAGCGGTTCGTTCAAATCTTTCCTCGCCACGTTCAGAGCTGGCACCAGCCCGAAGATAATCGCCGTCAGAACTGCGATACCCAACGTGAAGACAAGCACGGGTGTATTTAGTCGGATCACCGCTTCTGCAGGGATAATATTTTGCGGCATCAGCGCCACGAGAAATTTCAACCCGCCCCAGGCCAGCAGTGTCCCCAGTACGGCTCCCCCCAGCGCCAGGATCAGACTCTCCACCAGCAGCTGACTTACCAAACGCCACCGACTCGCACCTAGGGCGGAGCGTATGGCAAATTCCTTTTCACGGGTTGTCGCCCTGGCTAGCAAAAGGTTCGCCACGTTTCCGCAACCGATCAATAGCAGCAACCCCACAGCAGCCAGCACGATGTACAACGTGGTGCGAAACTGTCCCACGACCAAATCCGTCAGCGACTGAATCTCTACCGTGAAATGTTTTGGATACTCCTTGGGATATACCGTCGCCAGCCGATTCGCCACTACCGTCAAATCCGACTCTGCCTGCTTCACAGAAATGCCCGGCTTCAAGTGCCCAAGGAAGAACCAGAAACGAGGGAATGCCCCGGCGAACGCCGTATTCGAAACCGTGCGACTCGGCTTTTCCGGAATCCAGACATCCGCGTCGCCCCATGCGAAACGGGGCGGCATGATTCCCACCAGCATCCGCGGCGCGTCATTCAATACAAATGTCTTGTTCACGATGCTCGGATCGCCTGAGAATTCATTTACCCACGTCTTGTACCGCAGCACGAATACCGGCGTCGCACCGGGCTCATAGTCTGCCGGTTGCATCACCCGTCCCAGCAGCGCCGGCATGCCCAGAAACTCAAACGTTCCCGGTGTAACGCTATTTCCTTGCAACATCTGTGTGCCTTCGCCGGACCGATACAACAGATCCATCCGGTCATTGGCGATCACGCGGTCAAATACGTGATTCTGCTCCACATAATCCAGAAACTCCGGTCCGCTGAATCCGGCGCGCCCGCCTCGCTCGTTTCGCTCTGTATCGTGAATTTGTATGGAAAAGTAGCGCTGGGCGTCGGGGTAGGGAAACGGATCCATCAGGATGTTTTCCATTACGCTGAAGATTGCCGTGGACGCCCCAATCCCCAGCGCCAGCGTAACCACCGCGACTATGGCAAACCCGGGGGTCTTCCGCAAGTTCCTCAGCGCATAGCGGATATCCTGCCCCAGTGTTTCCATTGCGCCCCCGCCGTACCTAAGTCTCCAAGCCGTGTTGTCTACGCTCACCGGGTTTTCGCCTGCCTTCGTAGTTGCTAGGCGCCCCGCTACCCCCGCGCCTTCCCTTGCATTTCAATACGCTTCGGTCCGTAATTTGTTCGACGCCGCCGCTCCAAATAAGTTTCCCCGTGCGTCCGATCTTTTGAGAGATCGCGCGCTGTCGGCTCCGGGTTTTACATGATGGCCGGTTGTGGCCCCCCAGGCACTCCTACGGTTGGTTCCCTGTCGAATACAGAAGGCTTTGCGCGCAACTGGGGCTTCTGCTGCGTGGGGAGTTCCTTCGCGGAGGGTTTCGCAGCAACGACCTAGCAAGCGCGGCAGCTCCCCTACTGCCTGGTCTGCGCTTCGATCTGCTCGATCACAATTGCTTTCGAACCTCCGCGGTGATACACCTCGCCGCTCGCGATTACCTTATCGCCTGCAAACCGAAGCAACTTCGTATTCTGTCCGCTCGATGGTGTGGTGTCCGCTATTGGCCAATAGAGCGTTCCATCCACAGCCAGAACTACCAACGGTGATCCTGCTTTTGCGCAGGAGACTGCGCACTGTTTGCTGATGGGTTTACTCAAGTCTTTCGTGAACGCCGAATCTAACACGTATCCCTTTACCTTCACAGTTGGCGTGTCCGCTGCGCTCACGCAGAGCACCGCCACAAGCAGAACAAAAAGAACCGCCATCGAAACTGCCTCTGTGAGTTTCATGCTGGTTTCCTCCCCCGGGGAATGTTGAAGAAACTATCTGACCGTCGCCGATACTATTTGGATTCAGGCGCGATGATGTTTTGTTTTTCCAGTTCTTTCGCGACCACTTTCACCAGTTCCTTGATCGCCTTCATCGGCGAGCCACTCTCGAACTTATTCGTCGTTCCCGTCCACACCAGCTCGCCAGCCGGCTTTGCCGTGGAATAAAAATTCACTTCCACGCGCGCCTGTTTTTCTGTCTCCGTATAGCCGGGTGAATAAATCATCGGGGCCAGCGCCCCGTAATATCCGTAAAAAGTTCCGTAATAAGGATAAGGTGTGTAGATCTCGCCCGGTACGTACGTAGTCTTCTCCTCCTTTCTCGTGATTCGCGCCACGATGATCGCGTCAAATTTCCGCTCATTCACCAGATCCCTCACGTCATCCTTATTAATCGGCGTCAGGTCCGGACGCGGCATATATTCGTAACTCGGCCTGGCCTCTTCTCCCGGACGGCTAAGCGCTGCCACGAGTTCATCCTCGAATTCCGCGCGGTTCGCCGCTTTCCCGTTTAGTGCCAGCACCAGTATTTTCTTGAATGTTCCCCCGGTATAGTTCGAATTCTTCCACGTGAATTCCAGTTTCGGCCCAGCCGCCGCCAACATCGCCAGGCACGCGATGCCCGCGACCAGTAACGCTGATTTTCTCTTCACGTTCGTTCCCCCGTCTCGTTCTTTCGTCTCTTCAGAGAGTGCTGAAAATCGCCGCGTAGACGTGGATGCATCCTCTCGTGAGACTTTGCCGGGGCGTCAGCATGTCCGAGAGGTGGCCCGAGGCACAGGAGCACCCTTCCCGGTGCTGTCGAGTCTGCGCTCATTTCCCTGTCCTGGTTGCGCTCTTAGTGCTTTTCCTGCTCGTTGCACATCGGCAGCTTCGCCCCATCCCAGGCCGCTATCCCGCCAGCGATCTCGCGCACACTTTCAACTCCTAACTGTTGCAGGAGGCTTGCAGCGATCGAAGATCGGTACCCCCCAGCGCAATACACGAGCACCCCCCGGTTCTTCGGCAAGTCTTTCGCCCGCTGCGACAATTGATTCAGCGGCACGCTCAGGCTACCATCTATGAACTTCTGCTGCCGCTCGCGTGGCGTACGCACATCGATCAGTAGCGGCGCTTTTTCCGAAGACAAAATCTCTCCCGCCAGTACCGCGCTCAAACGTTCCGTCTTTGCGGTCAAATCTGGCCGCGATTCCAGGCTCCTCATCCCGTCGTTCAAATAACCCACCACATTATCAAATCCGATTCGTCCCAACCGCACCGCCGACTCCGTCTCCCGCCCGGGATTCGCAATGATCACGATCGATTGCTCCCGGCTCAGCACCGTTCCCGCCCACGTCGCGTATTGTCCGCTTAGCCCGATGTTGATACTCCCTGCAAGATGTGCCGTCGCGAACTCTTCCGGCTCGCGTGTGTCCAGAACCTGCGCGCCATTCGCCTGTAGCTCCTGTACGCGATCCAGGTCCAACGGCTTCAATTGACGCCCCAGCGCTTCATCCAGCGTCGGCCGCTCCTTACTGTTCAACACCGCATCATAGGTGAAATACGGCGGAGCTTCCGGCTGATCCGCGGTCACCAGCTCAATGAACTCTTTCTTGCTCATGGGCTGCAGCGCATAATTTACCCGCCGCTGCTCGCCTATGGTCGATACCGTCTCTTTGCTGATTGCTTTCCCGCACAGTGAACCAGCGCCGTGCGCCGGATACACCAGGCTCGCGTCCGGCAGTGGCAGTAATTTCGATTGCAGCGAATCGAACAACAATCCGCCAAGATCCACCGCAGACCAGCCCAGCGCCACACGCAGATCCGGCCGCCCCACGTCGCCCACGAACAACGTGTCTCCGGTCAACACCGCGTGCGGCTCGCTCCCGCTCTGCAATAGATCAAACACAACAATGGAAATCGATTCTGGCGTGTGCCCCGGCGTTTCCAGCGCTTTCAAGCGCACTTTTCCAAACTCCACCACACTGCCATCCGCAAGCGCTCTAAATTTGTATTCCGCTTGCGCCCTGGCTCCCAGATAAATCGTTGCTCCCGCCCGATCGCGCAGCTCCAGATGCCCGGCGATAAAATCTGCGTGCAAGTGCGTCAAGATCACGTGCTGGATTCTCAGCTGATGCTCGGCCGCAAACTCCAGATACCGGTCCACGTCCCGCTGAGGGTCCACCACTGCCGCGATTCCCGTTTCTTCGTCCCCGATCAGGTACGAAGCGTGCGCCAGACAATTCAGGTAAAACTGCTTGAAGATCACTCGTAGACTCTCCTGCGGCTTCTCGATAGGCCTAAGCGGAATCAGTCTGCCTTGGGCGGTCTTTGGTTTCGCTCAGCCTAGCATATCCCTCAAGATCCCTCCAGACGAAGCCCCCCGATTCTTCGCACCAATTTCAAAACCTCACTGCTTCGCGTAAACTATAGGGTTGTCCGCTCCGCAAAAAACTTGCTTGGAGATCCTATGGCTCAGGTTCGCCCTTTTCGCGCATTGCGCTTTAACCCCGAACTCGCCCCGTTTGAACGCGTTCTCACTCAGCCTTACGATAAAATTTCACCCGCCCAGCAGGAAAAGTATTACTCTGCCGATCCCCACAATCTAATCGCCGTTGAGAAGGGCCGCTCTTGGCCGCAAGATTCTCCGCAGGACAATGTCTACACCCGCGCGGCCGCCGCGTTAAACGACTGGATCGCCAAATCCGTTGTGAAGCAGGACGCCGAGCCCGCCTTCTACGCCTATGCCCAGGAGTTCATCCTCCCGGGAACCTCCGAGCGTCGCACTCGCCATGGTTTCATAGGCGCCGGCAAGCTCGAAGACTACTCCGCGAACGTGATTTTTCGTCACGAGCACACACTCAGTGGCCCGAAAGCCGATCGCCTGGAAGTCCTCCGCCACACCCGCACCCACACCGGCCAGCTCTTCCTGCTCTACTCCGATTCGCAACGGAAGATCGATGCCATCCTGAACGAGATCCAATCCTCGCGATCCCCGGTCACCGAACTCACCGACCAGTGTGGCGTAATCCATCGTCTGTGGATGATTTCCGATCCTATCCGAATCTCCGCCATCCAGGCGGCGATGGCCGGTCAGAAACTCGTCATTGCCGATGGCCACCACCGCTACGAAACTTCTCTGAACTACCGCAATGAGACCCGCACGCGCGTCGGCAAGCTCATCCCCGACGCTCCCTACGAGTTTTCCATGATGACCTTTATTAATACACGAAGCGAGGGGCTCACCATCCTTCCCACTCACCGCGTCGTGGCCAACCTTCGCGACTTCTCCTGGAGCAATGTTCGCCGTTATCTCGAACCCTGGTTCTCCACCGAAGTCTTCGCTTTCTCCAACGAAACTCAGCGCGAGCCAGCCCTGGGAACATTCCTCCAGCATCTCACCGCCGCCAGGGCCCAACGCGCCATTGGCGTATACCCCAAATCGGATCCCGCTTCCCGTGGATTCTACCTGCTCACTCTTCGCCCCCAGGCGGACGTGGCCCAGATCCTTCCCGGACTCTCCGCCCTGCAGCGTCAACTCGATGTGGTCCTCCTTCACCAGGGAATTCTTGAGCCCGTCCTCGGCATCACGCCCCTGGCCGTCGCCGCCGAAGCCAATCTCACGTATGAACGCGAAGCATCGGTCGCCATCGATGCCGTGGATGGCGGCGCGGCCCAGATCGCTTTCTTGCTAAATCCTGTCGATGTTGACCTGGTGATGAAGGTCGCCACTGCGGGCGAAGTGATGCCCCAAAAATCCACGGACTTCTATCCCAAACTTTTGAGTGGAATTACCATGTACCGCGTCGGCGATTAGCAGGGCGAAACTGCCGACTTGTCAGCGGGCGACGCGCTGAATCGGCGAAATAGTGCGCGAACGAAAAAACAAGGGCAGGGAACCCCTGCCCTTTCTGAGAAAAGCCAAATCTCGTTAACCAGTTATCGTTACTTGGAGAAGCTGGTGACGGCTTCCGCCTCCGTGTTGTACACGTCGAAGATCGTCATCAGTTTTGTAATCTGCAGCACTTCCTGGAACTTTGTGCCCAAGTGGCATAGCCTCAGCGATGCACCCTGCGCCTTGGCACTGTGATGCGCCGCCACCAGTGTGCCCAGTCCTGCGCTGTCGATGAACGTAATCCCGTCCATGTTCAGCACAATCTTCTTCTTTCCTTCGGCGACCATGCTCTTGATCTTTTCTCTGAGCGCGTTGCTCTCTTCACCCAGCACGATTCGTCCGTCCAGCGCTACCACGGTTACGCCGTCCACTTCTCTTGCTGTCATCTTCAATGCCACGGTACTTTCCTCCTCATAGGAACGCTGATCCGGCGGCAACCCGGGCCGGAACCGCAAAGCATATCCGCTTTCTAACACTTTCGCAAAGCGGTCTTTTTTGGGACTCCTACTGCCCTGCGATCAGTAATAATCCGCGCACGACATGTAATATCCGCATACATTGCAAATCAGCTTGCATCGCCGCGATTCCAGCTGCTGCGAGCATACTGGGCAGAAACGGGAGGCATCTCCTCGCCCTCGTGCGGATGTGTCTTCCGCCAGAGCATCCATCCCGGCAGATCCCTCATTCTTCACACCACACTCTGCCGCCGGGCTTGATTCCTGCTTCCACGTAGCTTTCACAGCCTTCCGGTTATAGCACATCCACCATCCCAGGCGAAAGCACCCCCAGCACTTCGAAGCACTTCGCGGCTAGTCTGCTCCCGCTTCTTGGGTACGCTAGGACTCAGCTTCTTTCTGAAGCGCTCGTCTAGGCAGCCCGCGGAAATTGTCCAGAAAGCGGAGCATTGGAAATTAAGGTACCTCTAGAGCAAAAGCGTAGATTTCATCGGTGCTCAAGTCGCGAACGAAAACGGCGAACCGTCCGGAGCAATACCACTCCAACCGAGCGGACGTGGAGCGACAAACTGATGCAAGTGCTTCAAGTCCACTTCAAGCCCAGGGCGAGTCGATCCAAGCTGGACTCGGTTACATCCCGGTGTTACCGTCGCTCTAACCTCAGAATATAGGCATTTCCCATCGCACGACCATGCAGGGTAGCCGTGCCACGCAGCTTCGCTGACCCAGTCATACCACGTCTGCCTTTTGAAAGCGAAAATCACAATCCTGCTCCAGTTAGCGGAGAGCGCGGCGAGGTATCGACCATCCGGTGACCAACCAGGAGAGTACAGGCCTTGTGAACCAGGAATAATCGATACTTGTTTGGAATCCAAGTTCAGCAGTTGGAGAGTTGAGTTTTCAATTGGATTACGACCAAAGACGATTTGCTCTCCGTCCGGGGGCCATCCTGGATCCCACTGGGTGAGATTTTCGGCGAGCATTTCCTGTGGCTTTCCCCCCTTGAGTGCAATCTGCGTACCGCCAGGCGACCGGTTTGTTAGGGCAGCGAAGACCGGTGGAATTGCGGACTGCAGGTGGTCCCTGTCGTCAACCCGGCTGCGCCACAGTGTTAGCTCAGGAATGGATACAACGCGACCGACTTGCCGTCAGTTGAGAAATGCAAGTCACTCGCCGAGATTCCCCCGAGAAACGGCACAAACGTGCAGGTCCTTGCATCGTCGTGGATCCGTTCGCCGCGATCCTGGTAGCCGTAGACGAGCCGCTTTTTTCCGTCCGGGCTCAGCGTCATGGGACCGATTGCAGCTGGTCCAAATGTGAGTTGAACCGGCCTTGGGTCATGCTTGTGAAACGCGCTTCTCGATTCCCGCAACACCCCCAGCTTGTCCTGACTTAAAAAGAAAAAATAACGGCCGTCGGGCGACCAAACGCCAAAGCGCTCATAAGGCGGATTCCGCCAGCCCGGCAGCAACGGATGACGATGCGTGCCGTCCGTTTGAATCTGTCGGGGCCGACGGCCTCC
>CAVUHF010000017.1:0-16044 GCA_963741195.1 Candidatus Acidiferrales bacterium | reverse complement strand
GCAAGAGAATCGTTCGACCACATCCTAAGGCGTTGCATATTAAGCGGCAATTTGCGATACCGTGCGACTACATGCAATCAGATTCGATGTGTTTGATGACAAATTGTCATCGTTCTCCGCTCCCTGTTACTTGCTCCGCGATAGTTTCCCAGGAACAAGTCCGACAAGTAGGGATCAGTGGCGTACTCGCGTGGGGCGGGCCAGAGCGGCCTGCCTCCGAGGAGAAGAAGGTCAATAACTCATGCCTCTACTTCAACTACTCGTTGTTTTGGTCGTAGTGGGCATTCTGCTTTGGTTGGTCAACAACTATATACCAATGCAGGGAACGATTAAGTCCATCTTGAATGCCGTCGTGATTATTGCCGTGGTGTTGTGGCTCCTGAATGTTTTTGGCATGTTTCATTCGTTCTCTCATTTGCATTCCGGGACATAGACCTTGGGGATCGTATTCACTGGCCAGTGCAACGATCGCTTCCGTCAGCGCCTCTTCGTCGATTTTCTGGATCGCGGCATTTTCCGGTAAGTGCTTTCATCACTCATTAAGTCCTCTGAATTCGCAGCCGAATTGGGTGTTGCGGAGGAGATGCAGAGGCCGTCGCTAGTTCTTACTTGATGCGGAGGTTTTGGACGAAATGGGTTGGCGTAGCCACCGCATTGAAGATTCTTTCATCACTGGGAATGCGACAGCATTGATCATAGAAATCCAATCGCGTTTGAATTCGACTTTCCAACGATGTAATACCCGGGCCGGACAGAAGGGTTCACTGATCCACCGAATGACCGGAGCGGAGATGTGTGACCAATCTGTCCGGGGAATGGCCCGCAAGACGACAGTTTCCCAGGCGGCGCGCCACCATTCCAATGGAGGAAGGAGAGCGCGAAGCTGCGTGTGACGAGATTTGCCGGGAACCCCGTTCACTCTTTCTCGCCGTCCCGCACGAGATACTAAGAAACCTCGAGGGTTCGCGCTGTTCACTTTTGTACAGTCTTGCGGGAGAACTTCGTGATCGGTGGGGAATTAGAAGTGCGCAAGTCTTCGGTGAAGGCTTTTCGTAAGACACGAGGAGTCGCCGGTATTCTCATGACTCCCAGGACTTGTTGGAGTTCTGGTTCAGGCTGTTGATGCGGTGCCGGGCAGCCACGGAGCGTTCAATAGTGAACAGCTAGCAAGATCGATGGTATAATATCTTTTAATGTCCCCTGCAGCTGCATCTGCGGAGGCTCCTCAGTCCTTGAAAAAACCGAATTTAGGAATCCCTGTTTTCGATGTGAAATTGTTTCTCGACTCGGCGGGTCTGGGAAGAAAGGTAGCCAAGTTTCGAGCGAAAAGAAACCGTCTTCGCGCAGGGCGATCCCGCGAAGCAGGTCATGTACATTCAGGAAGGCGGTGTGAAGCTTTCGGTGGTCAATGAGACCGGCAAAGAAGCCGTTGTGGCCATTCTTGGACCGGGCGATTTTCTTGGGGGAAGGGTGCCTTGCGGGCCAGTCCATTTGTCTGGTGACCGCGACCACGATTGCACCCACCAGCTGTGCTGGTCATTGAGAAAGACGAGATGATTCGCGCGCTCCACGAGGAACACGAGTTCTCCGACCGCTTCATCGCTCATATGCTGGCGCGAAACATCCGAGTCGAAGCGGATCTGATAGACCAGCTTTTCAACTCCAGCGAGAAACGGCTGGCGCGCACTCTGCTGTTGCTCGCGCGCTATGGCGCGCCGGGCCATCCTCACAAAGCGCTTCCCAAAGTATCGCAAGAGATGCTGGCGGAGATGATTGGCACAACGCGGTCCCGGGTCAATTTCTTCATGAACAAATTCAGGAAACTGGGCTTCATCCAATACAACGGCGAGATTCAAGTCAACGATTCCCTCCTCAGTGTTGTCCTGCACGAATAAGTTGCTTTCACAAGGATACAATCAAGTATCGCCGCGAAGTTCCGCATTAGCCGGTTTACGCTATGGGCTAAGAAATGTGCAGTTCGTTACATCGTGCTTGTCCCGAGGAAGGTCCGGTGACTATTTTGGGCGAGGGCTCATTAAGTCTTAGCCAAGCATGCGATGGGGTCGGTCTGCATCCGAGAATAGCTATCACCTTAAAAATATGCTCACGCGCCAGATCCTCGCCATCGCAGCACCCACGGTAGCCCGCAGCCTGCGGCGCTGGATTCTTTCACCTAGGTGGATTGGGCTTTATTCCGCTTGGACTCCTGGACAGCTCCATCATTCCGCTCCCGGGAAGCATGGATGTGCTGACGATCGTCTTGTCTGCCCGCAAGCAAGAGTTATGGCTTTATTATGCGTTGATGGCGACGGTTGGTTCGGTAATCGGAGGCTTCGTCACCTACCGGCTTGCTCGCAAAGGGGGAAAAGAAACGCTCGAACGCAAGTTCCCGGTCAGGACGCTCGCCAAGGTTTACAGGATTTTCGGGCAATGGGGATTTTGGGCTATCGCTATCGCCGCCTTGCTGCCACCGCCAGCGCCTTTGGTCCCATTTCTCTTTGCCGCGGGCGCAATGCAATATTCCGTAAGAAAATTCCTCGTGGCCTTGACTCTCGGCCGGACTGTTCGATACTCCCTCCTGGCGTTCGTGGCAGCCCATTATGGACGGCGAGTGGTCACGGTCATCACGCAACATGGACATCCGGTCCTCATGGCGGTAATCGGGCTGACTACGGCGGCGGTGGCAACTCTCAGCTTCATTCTCGTAAGCAGACGCAAAAAGCGAGCACACAGTTAGCCAACTTCTGAGCTACTGAGAGAAACAGGACATGTGTCGTGCATACGGTGCCTGTATCCGTGGAGCCAGCGCGACAAAGCTCTTACTTCCCGGAAATTCCGGCAAAACCCGGGTCACCGCAGGTTGTAAACCGCCTTTTGTGGGGTGTAGCACTGAATCTGCGTTGTCTTGACGACATGTTCCGAAGTCGTCTTTCGCCTCTTTTGGTGGGGCCGTATTCAATACTGATTTCTTCCAGCGCCTCGCACTTGGGAGGTTTTGATCGTTAGCTTCTTGCGAGATTGCTCAGGTCGAAGCTTCGCATCACATTATCTGCTTTATGGAGACTTCCGTAACGGCGTTTGCCAGGAGTCGAGATGCAAAAGGCTAGTATGCACTTTGATGTGGATTCATTTAGGCCGACAGATTGGCGGCAACCCATTTGACAGATGCACCATTGCTGTAGAAACTTCGCAACATCCGTGAGATAACGTTCTCGGGCTGATCCCATGAGCAAGTACTCGAGCGATTTTTCGCCTCAGATTGTCATTGCTCAGAGGCAGTCTGGCTCGACCGCGGTGCAGACTTGGTGCCATCCCCAGCCGAATCAAGATTAGGAACTGTTGACAGGTCGTCGCGGAGAGTCGCCATTGTCGATTACTAGCCCATCTCCACAGCTCACAAATAGACACTTGGCATTTCGGCACGAGGTAAATTACTTTTTTCTGTTTGCGATCTCGAGTTACATGCTTCTCTGGGTCGCCATTTTCAATGGCTACCCGGTCTTCTACCCCGACTCCGGGCAATATCTCTGGGTAAGTTTCGATTTGCAGCCACCGATTTATCGAACGATCAGTTACAGCATCTTCATCCGGCTTGTAAGCCTCGGAACCTCTCCCTGGCTGGTGGTGATAGCTCAGTCCGTCATTGCGATTTTTGTTCTGCGTTCGGCGTTCAATTTCATTGTCCGGCAGAATACGCGGTCAGAGCGCGGTGGCCTAGCCTTTCTGGGACTGATGGCGTTTCTAGCCTTCGGAACAACGCTCCCTTGGTTCGTAGGTCAGATCATGCCTGATGTGTTCACCGGCTTGTCTCTCCTCTCGCTTTTCTTGCTTCTCTATGATTCAAAGATGTCCCTCGGACGAACGGTTCTCATTTCCGCAGTGCTTTGTCTTTCGATTGGAACTCACATAACGCATCTGCTGACAGTAACTCTGCTTCTGCTGGCAATTTTCGTTTTGCGGTCCTTTGGCGCGTTCCGGGAGTTCTGGCCCACTCGATCAACAAGAGGGATAGTCGCGTGTGTGTTCTTGCCAATTATGGTCATCACTGCTCTACTTGCGCTTTCAAACTGGCGTTCGGGCTTTGGATTTACTCTCTCTCCGGGAAAATCTGTCTTCTTGTTCGGCAGGCTAATCGAGAGCGGCCTGGCGGCTGATTACCTTCAACAGCGGTGCGGAATCGAGCAGTTCACTTCCTGCAAATATCTCCACAACCTGCCCAAGACTTCGGAAGAGTTTGTATGGGGATCGCATCCACTCCTCAAAGAAATGGGCGGCTGGAGCGGGGCAAGTGAAGAGGCGAGCAGAATCGTATCCGCAACCATTCGGCACTACCCGGTACGATTCGTCGTGGAGTGCGTTAGGCAGATGTTCCGTCAATTTTTCGCGTTCACCGCCGGTTCAGGAAATTATGCCATTCGAAGTGGCCCGGAGTTTGAAGGCTTTCGGGAGCTCTATCCTGGGGATGTACCGAAATATTTGCTTTCGAGACAATCGATTGGAAAATTGGCGAGAGATGCGTATAGAGTGACGCCCGTTTACGCTGCCGTGTTCTGGTGCTCTTTTGGTGTCAGCCTGATGGCGCTGTTTACAAGACGTCTTCGGGTAAGAGTGGCTAATCAGCTCTTTGTTGTGACACTGATTTTCTTGTTTGCGAACGCCCTTGCAACCGGGGCGCTGTCGAATGTGAATGATCGCTACCAAGCTCGAGCCTCTTGGTTGATGGGACTGTGCTGTGCCGCGTACGTCATTCCTTATGTCTTCCACCGGCGCAAGGCCCACTCCGTGGTTTCCGGGAGACTCTGTCCGTGACTTCCCAACAACTTCCGCTATTTGGTCTGCTAATTGAGGAAGAGCGTCGAAAGGGCGTTGAACCACCTGCGGACATCGGGCCATCCGCAAGCACTACGTACCTGCCAGAAGTGCGAATCAGAACGAAGTTCAACGAGTTGGGCTTCGACGCCGCAGCCGGTGAAGCTGAAGCATCGAACGGCGACCTAGCCGCCATGGCGCTTCAACAGTTCAATTCGCAGCTGGATATTCACGCCTCCAGTAGAACACCCAGGGGTCCAAAAGACCTAAGTCTACAGCTCACTGTGGACATCTTGAAGATGTCCATATAAGAGGCACGTGCAGAGGATATTGGCGCTAGACTCTATGGCCTTTTACTACCCATAAATCTTGCGTGCACGCAGAGACATAGAGAGGTTACCGATCGATGTGAGCGAGGCGTGAAATTCGAAAAATCTGAGCAGCCGAAGAACAAATACAAATAGCGATCATAACCGCGCCGATTGTTTCAAACATAGTTCTGCAACTCCTCTCTTCCGAGCGCACGCGTCTCCCAGAAACGCAGCGCCTTCGAAGTTCCCGGCTACTGGGGGGTGCCCATCTTCGTCACGTGAGATATTTCAAGTACGGGATTGACGGGGTCACCGGAGAAATGGTTTGAGATATCCGAGGGTCCGACTTAAAGCTCGAGACACGTTGCTCTCTATCCGCCTTGGCTATTCGCGGTCTGGGTAAGTGTGGCGATAATTCCAGTAATGGCGCTGCACGCTGTGATGTTGCCTGCTGTATACGACATAAGTTCTGTGGTGAACTACCAGGTAATGTCTATAGGCACGATCTTCGTGAGCGTTCCAGTTGTGGTAATCGTGGTGGTCGTGGTCGTAGATTCGGACCTGGACCTCTTGAGTTTTGGCTTCGATTATAAGCACGGCTGGCGCAGCTATGGCAGCAGCCAAAAAGAGTGAACGGATGTAAGCGGTCTATGCGGTACATGAGGTGATTCTCCAAGACCGAGATGCCCAGATTCGGAACCTCAGTAGTCACAACTATGCACCTGCAGCGTCGGTATGTATGTCCCATATAGTACGTATCTGAGAATAATAATCCTGTTTCTGCTAACTCTGTTAAACGAGGAAACCGGAGAAATCGCCGCACTCAGGGTGTCCCTAAAGTGAACAGACACTTCCTTTTGAGACGGGCAAGTTAGGTCTGCATGGAACTTCCGGTTGAGAGGTGAGCGATGAGGCAAATGATGTTCCTGGCCGCTGCGAGCTGGGTGTGCGGGTTGGGCGTGAGCGCGCAACGATCCACGGGCTCGCATCCGTCGGTGGAAGTGCACGTGGATGCGCGGGCGCTGCGCGTGATCGGCATGGACGAGCCCGACAAAGATCGCGACGAAGTGCAGAAGACGATGTTAGGGCCCGAGGTGCTCGGCGGTGGACGCTGCGCGGGAATCGCGGGAATCTGACGCTGCGCGGGCAGCCACGGCCGGTTACGGTGCAGGTGACACTTAAGGACGGCCGTTACACCGGCGCGGCCACTGTGAAACAGACCGACTTCGGGATCAAGCCTCCCGGAAAAGCGGGCGTCAAGGCCAAGGACGAAGTTGGAATTGAGTTCGACGTGCGGCTAGCCTCGTAAGAGGCTAATTGGGAGCTGCGTCTTTGAGGTTTCATATTCACACCGCCACAGCATCCGTTATTTTACTCCACTGCAAGCATCACCCAAAGAGTGTCTGCCCCAACGTATCCATCGTTGCCCACTACGCCCACTTCCAGCGCTATGGCGCACCAGGCCATCCTCACAAAGCCCTTCCCAAAGTATCGCAAGAGATGCTGGCGGAGATGGTTGGAACAACGCGGTCCCGAATCAATTTTTTTATGAACAAATTTAGGAAATTGGCTTCATCGAGTACAACGGCGCGATTCACACCAACGATTCCCTCCTAAGCGTTGTACTGCACGAATAGGCATTAATCCAACAGGTGGAACACCTCCGAGTACCGCGTCGGCCGTGCGGAATCGACGTCTGGCAGAAGTCGTCACCCAAAGTTAGATAACTCATTGTGGGTCATCGCTACTTGCGGGTGTGTCCAGGAAGGGTCTAGGGATTGTGGCGGTAAAAGTACAGATCGACAGGCTCACGTCAGTTTGTTTGGCTGTCTTCGTTAACTCTGGTTATGGAAGTCCTTAACTGTGACAGTAACCTCGACGCGAGCACCCTTTTTGAGTCTCACCTCATCGCCATTTTGGCCTGTTAACGTATTTTCAATACGGAGACCTTGATACCGGTGGTTGGGCCCATCAACCGCAATCTGTGCGTTTTCCGGTCGGCTCGGACACAGAGACGAGATGATTTTGTTGACGGTTCCGGGCATGGAGGTGCTTGGCTGTTCCGGAATTCGTTTGATATCCAGATTCAGTTCCGCAATTCGTGCGGACTTGGCCATGCGCGGCTTTGCCATTTGCTTCTTGACGCTGGCGTGGGTTGCGCTACCCGGTTCTTTAATATTTTTCTTGTGCAGCATGATTAGATCATGAAATTGAGATGGAATCCATGCAGTTCTATTTCGCACAGTTAGGCAATATGGACCAATTTTTCTCTCCTACCCGGCGAGGCGCAAAGACTCTCCTCCGAGACTGTGCCTTAACAAACAGCTTTCATGTTAGTGCGCTGTCAGAGTTCGAGTAAGGACCTTTCTTGAGGGCCCGAGAAGCACCTCGTTGCTGAAGGCGCTCGCGCTGAGTCCGATGGCGTCGTTACATCGAGAGAAGTCGGCCGAAAAACGACCGATAACGGCGCAGTGCAAGGCGGAGATCCTCGGTCGAGACATTATCGCCGCGATCCCATTGTCCCTCGAGTCTACTTCTCTCCGTCGCGAACATTTCAGCTAAGCGCTTCATCGTTGCCGCGACAAGGTTATCTGCCTGTTCCACCGCCCGTCGGGGCTCGTCAACAAAACTCACTTGGAGCGCATCCCACCGGGCGCGAAAATCCTTTGTTTCTTCAGGCGAAAAGAGCGGCGACGCCTCCTCCTCCATAGCCGGAGCGGTTGCGGCTCCGGCGGCTGAAGCACCGCCGGCGCCGAGCTTGAAGCAGCGACAGCTCGCACTTCCGGCTTCGCCCGACGCCAGCTAATGTCGCAGTCGTCAGTCCCACATCCGTCGTTTCTTCTGGTATTTTCTTAGTTTCGTTCACTGGATTGCCTCCCTGTTGTATCTCGTACCTGAACCCGACGATTATGATGCTGCCGTCGCGCGAGCCACCTCTGGCTCGCTGACCAATTCCTCAAAAAGCGTCCGGTAATGAATCATGGCTTGGCGTAAGTCTTCCGTGCTGGCTTGCCCTTGCGTTTGACGAACGGCGATTTCGTGGGCTGAACGGTAATGTTCCAGAACCAGTGGATGATCCACAGAAATATCCGCCGCACGCTGTTCAAAATCACTTACCGGATAGCCGCGCGTGGACATCACATCGCGCAGCAGTTGGTCGGCTTCCGTTACTGCGCCTCCGGGGCCATCAACGAACCGTGCCTGGACCCTGCGCCAGGACTCCGCGAAGCGAGCACGATCGCCCGGAGCGAGCGGCTGGATGTGGAAACTCTCGACCCGATCTGCGCGCTTATCGAGCACTGCTTCTGCCTGCTGCCGACTCCCGCCTTCTTTCACAGCGCGGCTATACTCAGCGCCACCAAACTGAGTGCGCAGTCTTTCCGTTCTGCGTTTGCGAATCGTAAACAAAATGGCGACGCCTGCGACCAATATTACGGCGACAGCAATGATTATGGATATTTGTGTCGCGCTTAACGCTAATGGGTTCATAACTTGCCTCCACTTATTGCTCAATTCTTCGAACTAAATGTAATGGTCGTTACGGCTCGATTGCGTGAAGCACCATTGACTCACGGCCTCTCAACGCGTTTTTCCACTTGGCCTATTTTCTTTTGGACCTTCCCGGCCATCTTTTCGCCAATACCTTCAGCTTCTAAATCGGGATGGTTTGTTATTTGGCCTACCTTTTCCTTCATCTTGCCCTTTACTCCGTGGACCGTGACTGCGATCTCATTTTTAGTACGTGGTTTCATCATGTTGCCTGAAATGACTTGAACTCCCGCACCCAGGTAAGTGTTCTGCCCGCGAGCCCGTCACATAGGTAACGACTTGCAATTGATTTTCTTCTGTTGGCATCCAAAAGGCGCTAGTTCCTGCGCCAACGCGAATATCCCCAACCACCACCGCCAAGCAAGAAGAGAACTAAGAGGACGATCAATAGAGTTTCAATCGGTAGCCTTCCTAATCAGAGAGAGCTAGTTGACTCGTCCGAAGAAGAGTCGCCTGATTCCCCGATCGCTAGAATGTTAATGTTAGGGAAGGCGCGGGCGCTTGTCTGTACAAATCGGGACACTCGCCACTCTATTTGATTTATTTTGGTGATTTGGAAGTTGACCAACACGTATGCGGGCGACCCCCGAGGGTATTGGGCTGGCCTACAAAACAGTCCAATTACTGCTGGCCGAGATCAATCTGCCAACCAGACGATCGTAGCGCTTCTCAGAGTTCGAACTGCTCGTCAAGACGCGACCACCGGACGCTTACTTTTTAACTCTGCCAGCTGCCCTTTCAACTTTGCGACGCCTTCTTTAGCATGGCCTATCCGCTGTTGAACTTTGCCCGTCTTCTTTTCGGCTTTCCCTTCGGCTTTCAAATTGCCGTCATTCGTAACCTTTCCGATCTCCTCCTTGATTGTTCCCTTCACTTCGTGGAAGTTGCCCTTGATCTTGTCTTTCGTGCTGGTTTTCATATTTCTCCTTCGTCCTCGTAAAGCTCGGATTGCGGCTCTTCTGAGCCTCTTTGAGGGCTGTTACTTTTGCAATCCCGTGACTTTCTGAGATCTGAGCAGAATTGACCATCTCTGCTGTTCTGTCCCGGAGGTCGCCGTTAACCGCGCCGGCGCCCCCAGCACCAACCGCCGCCCAGCAAGAACACAACCAGGACGCTAATCACACTTGTTTTTAAACTCATTGTGAAGAGTTTTTCTGCGGGACCTTGGCACCTTTTTTGCGTGCCTCTGACAGGCCTATGGCAATCGCTTGTTTCCGGCTGGTTACTTTGCCTCCTTTACCTCCTTTGCCCGAGCGAAGTGTCCCGCGCTTTTCTCGGTGCATAGCGCTCTCCACGCTTTTGCCAGCGGCCTTGCCGTATCTTGCCATCGCAATCCTCGTTCTGAATGCTGCGGGTCAATTCAGGACGACTTAGCTGCTTTTGCCGAGTCGTCTGATCTGTAGGACCGCGTAAACTCATCGACCTGCTTCTCCGCGGCGTCCTTCGCAATTCCGTAACGTTCCTGAATCTTGCCTACAAGCTGCTCCTTTTTGCCATTTATCACAGTCAGGTCATCGTCAGTCAGCTTTCCCCACTTCTCTTTTACTTTGCCCATCGATTGCTTCCATTTGCCTTCGATTTGATCCCAGTTCATCTCGAACCTCCTCTGGATAGAATGGCCGACTCGTACTTCCTGCTGCAGTCGCAGTCAGGGATACCATCGCCAATCGAAGAGATAGCCGGGAAGGTTCAGAAGAAAATCGGCCAGGTGGAAAAAGTCATTGAAAAGCCGTGAGCCGGTAGCGCTTCGCACGATCGAACCGCGACGACTACTACGTTTTGGCCAAGGAATCGAGCAAGAATTGGAGGCAAGTTATGAATCTATCCACGTTAAGCACGGTGCAAATAGCCATAATCATCGCTGTCGCTGTGCTATTGGTGGCAGGCATCGCCATTTTGTTTTCTATTCGTAAACGCAAGACGAAGAGACTACGCACTCAGTTCGGTGGCGCTGAGTATAACCGCGCTGTGAAAGAAGGCGGAAGTCGGCAGAAAGCAGAAGCGGTGCTAGATAAGCGCGCAGATCGTGTGGAGAGTTTCCACATACAGCCGCTCGGCCACGGCGATCGTGCTCGGTTTGTAGAGTCCTGGCGCAAGGTGCAGGCGCGGTTCGTTGATGGCCCCGGAGGAGCAGTAACGGAAGCCGATCAACTGCTGCGCGATGTAATGTCCACGCGCGGCTATCCGGTAAGTGACTTTGAACAGCGTGCAGCAGATATCTCCGTGGATCATCCACTGGTTCTCGAACACTACCGTTCTGCTCACGAAATCGCCGTTCGTCAAACCCAGGGGCAGGCCAGCACGGAAGACCTGCGGCAAGCCATGATTCACTACCGGTCACTATTTGAGGAGTTGGTCGGCGAACCAGAACTAGCGCGCACGAAGACAGCATAATAAACCCAAGTACAGAAGCGAAAAAAGTGTGTTACGTCATCAGGAGTGCAAGGTAGAAAGAGGAGGCAATCCAATGAACGAAGCCAAGAAAATAAAAGACGAAACGACGGAAGTAGGACTGACGACTGCGACTTTGGCCGGCGCCGGCGTGCTACCAGAGGCGCGAGCTGTTGCTGCGTCAAGCCTCAGCGTTGGCGGCGCTTCATCTGCGGGAGCCGCAACCGCTCCGGCTATTGACGAACAGGCGACGCCGCTCTTTTCGCCTGAGGAAGCAAAGGATTTTCGCGCACGGTGGGATGCCATCCAAGTTGGTTTTGTTGACGAGCCTCGACAGGCAGTACAGCAGGCAGATAGTCTCGTCGCAGGAGCGATGAAGCGCCTGGCTGAGATGTTCGCGGCTGAAAGAGCGAAACTCGAGGGCCAATGGGATCGCGGAGATGATGTTTCAACAGAGGATCTCCGTCTTGCTCTGCGCCGCTACAGGTCGTTTTTCGGCCGCCTCCTCTCGGTGTGACAAGGCCGGGGCAGCGTGATCGCGCGGAGAACCGGTACACCCGAACGATGCCTCTGTCTTTTCGCGCGCGCAGGAACAAGAATTTGTTCTGCAGGAAGGGAAGAAGCCATGAAAGACCAGTCTTCACTTGAGTCATCTATCGAAATCAGCACTGATGTGAATCTCGTGTCCGTTGAAGAAGACTTCTTCGAACATACACAAGACGTATTCAATTTGATTGCCCAGCGTGCCTTCGAGATTTTCGAGAGCCGTGGACGCGTCCACGGAAACGACCGGGCGGACTGGTTTCTCGCGGAATCCAAGCTACTCACGCCTGTGAAGTTCCACCTCTCGGAATCTGGCGAACAACTTACCGCACGCGCCGAAGTTCCTGGATTCCATAGGCAGGAGATCAAGGTGAGTCTCGAACCGCGCCGACTGAGCATCAGCGGAAAAACCGAGCCACGCGAAATCCACGAATCTGAAAAGCACCCCCATTCGCATAGGCACGCAGCAACTGATGTTCCACGTCCTGGATTTGCCCTGTGAGGTTGATCCCTCGAAGGCCAAAGCAACATTCAATGATGGCAAACTCGACGTAGTGATGCCAAAAGTGGCTCTTGCGAAGAGCGCTCGAGTGTAGACGAGACCGAGATTTGTCCGGAGAAAACGATACTCTATCCCCGAGGCAGCTGGGGCCGAAGGTGGAAGAGACCCGCAGGTTGTTACTGGAGCCAACGAGTCAATCGTCAAGGCGAAGGCGGCAGAGTCAAAGAAATAGCATCGGCACGCCGACGTCGGCTGAAAGGTTGCGAGGGCCTAGGTGTGCAATCGCGAGGGAAACCATGACAGCAGGTGAAGGCTAGGTTAATTAGAGCCCGCACGGAAACAAAGACTTAACCGCACTAGCTGATGAAAGTTAGTCTGAGGACGACGGATTCCAAGACCGTTGTGGCAGCAGACTTCTACCTTATTAATCTGTCGTGATTAGGGTTTACAACAACTTACAAGACCGCGGGGACTGCCAAAATACGCGGAAGTCGTGCAGGGCAACACTCTCTGTGGGTTGGATTGTGGGTCGGAAACGATCACCGGAAGATTCATCGATCAACCCTGCGCTTAACAGTCAGGAATTCAAATTCATCGTGACTTGCCGGAGCCATGAGAAATCGAAGTAAATCTGCGAGTTCTGACAGATCGGGCCAAGCCGCTTTCTTCTTCTCTTTTCAGTTTTTGCTCGCTTTTTGGCACATTTTGACGCAATTCGCATGACAATGAAATAGGCAGGAACCGTAGAGGCGGTGTTCCTTGACCAAGTCCTGTAGTCGACAGACTCCGTTCACGGGTTGGTCAATTTCACTGACGTTTCTGTTTATTGCCACTACGTTCCTACTAGACCGACGCCGCTCAGCGGCTGCATTTCAAGATCCACAATGGTGACGATGATCGAAATCATGCCGTCAGAAAGTGCTCCCGTCCACTCCGGTCCGAGATATGGTTTCTCTGAATTTGTAATTCAAGTCAGATGTACGAAGGGCCGCTGATGTGGATCGGCAATACAATGGCGAAGAACTTCATGCGTGACCGGAGGAACATCTCCCTCGCCAAAGGCCAGGAAGCGAAACATCTGCCCGACGGGGTTGCCTTCTGTCCACTTGAAATATATGTGGGGCACCTTTCCGGTGGCGTCCCGTATGTGAATCAAGATTGCGGCGATTGCGTTGGGGACAGCCGGGCTGGCCACGCGGAGGATCTTGTGTCGGCCCATGAAGACGCCCGTGACCCGCAAAGAAGCTTCGAATTCTGAAGAATCGACCGGGTCAATTTCCAGAAAGAGCAGCTGTTCGTTGGGGCTAAGATTATGCGCTCTCCGTGCGACCGCATCTCGCACATCGTACTCCTCGACGGAACGAACGGCTGGCCGATGGGAGATAAGACGAATGACCTGGTCCTGGTCGTGGGATAGAAACTCTCTGCTCGCGTCATCCAACACGACTTCCCGAATGCGTAGCTCCGTGGAGCGGAAAGCACGCGAGCCCAGAGAGGTGATGATAATCAACCCAATAAAAATGGCCGCGATCTTTATACCTTCAGGTCGTTGAACGATGTTGGAGAACGTCGTGTAGGCAAACACCAAGGATATCAAGAGAAATGCCCAGCGTTTCCGACTTGTCCAGAACGAGATCGTTACGGCGATCGCTGCCGAGCTCATCAGCACCAAGACACCGGTAGCGTAGGCACCTCCCTGAGCATCAACACTGGCGCGAAAAATTAGAGTAACTACAAACGAAATCACGACGAATACCAACACCAGGGGTCGCGACGCTCTGGCCCAGTCGGGGGCCATCCCGTAGCGTGGCAAATAACGAGGCACTAGGTTCAGTAGTCCGGCCATGGCGGAGGCGCCGGCAAAGCTCAATATGGCCATGGTGCTCAGATCATAGATCGTGCCGAAAACAGAACCCAGGTAGCGATGGGCTAGATAAGCCAGGGCCCTGCCATTCGCGTCACCACCAGAATGAAAAGCTGCCGGCTCTATCAAAACTGTGGTGACAAATCCGCTGGCAATGAGGAAAACGCTCATGATGAGAGCTGCGGTGAGAAGTAGTTTTTTCGCGTTCCGAATCCGTTCCCCACTTATAAGCGGCATTACGGCCACACCGGTCTCGAATCCAGACAGCCCTAGCGCTAGTTTGGGAAATATGATCACGGACAGGCCCAGCATTGACCAGACGCTACCGTGCTGGTGCCAGAGTTGTTGCTTCCATCCGGTCATTACCTCGGGATGCTTCAGAACCTCTGCAACTGCCACCGAAACCACGATGGTGTTGAGTACCAAATAGATCGCAACCAAGAAAACGGCTATCCCAATGGCTTCCTTGAACCCTTTCAGGAAGATTGCTCCTAAGAGGGCGAGAAGCACCAGAGTCAATCCCACCTGATGATGAAGCCACTGTGGTACAAAAGGATTTCGAATCAAGTGCGCGGTACCATCTGCGGCGGAGAGAGTGATGGTAATTAGGAAGTCTGTGGCTGCAAATCCCAGCAGGCACAGAACAAACATTTTCCCTGTCCAGTTGGGGAATAGCCGCTCCAACATGGAGATACTGCCTTGTCCGTTTGGGCTCTGCTCCGCCACCCGGCTATATACAGGATAAGCAGCGAACAGAGTCACCAGAACCAATATTATAGTAGCGACAGGAGAGAGTGCTCCAGCAGCCAAAAACGCAATCCCAGGCTGGTACCCCAGGCTAGAGAAGTAGTCCACTCCCGTCAGACACATCACTTTCCACCAGGCATGGGTATCTTCGGATTCGCCATGTGGCCCTTCGGGAACAGTCAACCCCTGCAAAAGCCATTGCCTAATGTTCTGCGGCTTGTTGGAATTCACCCGTTAGACCCCGCTTCAGATTCATTTCATATCCGCGTTCTTACACTGCCCGCCTTGATTTGTGCAAGGTTAAACGGTAAAGGTATCGTGGATCGTTCTTCGATTTTCAACTTCCGAAGAAACGTCAAGGACAACCGCAAACTACTCTCCCAAATGATCGGAATCCCGGATTTTCGTCTATTTTTGCCGAATAAGAGTCAGCAATCCGAATGTCCACCACGCCCAATTCCCCGATTTCTTTGGCAATCGCAATTGGGATCAGGTTGCTGATTGGTTGGGTGCGTGAACGTTAAAAACCGCCTGCCGCTTCATCCGCCAACCCAGCTCCGAATCGCTGGCCGTACCATACAGCGCGCTGACCGGATCCGGGAAAATCATTGCTCGCCTGCGCGAGTCCAACTTCGAAACCTACCGAGTCAAGCGTGAACGGATCGGTTTTATCCTTTACTAACATTCGCCAGTTCCCACTTGCACTGAGAAAAGCAGGTAATTTGCTGTCGGCTAGGGTATAAGTCGGAAAAATCAAAAAGAACGAGAATGTTCCTCCTCAGGAGTCTGACCCTTTGCTTGAGGGGTTTGCACCAAAGTTGGTACGCCTTGTCCAGGCGAAACCGTCTGCGTATATTCCAGTAAAATTCGGGGCACTTCCTTTGTCTGACAAACACGCGCGCGGGTGAAGGAGAGAATTAAGAAGGGGGAAACGGTCACCCACATTGGATCTCTAACTCTCCGCGTAAAGACTAGCAGTAAGGCGATGCATACCTATGTGACGAAAGACGCGCGCAGCATGAGCTGAGTACCAGTCCACTTGCCACGAACGATAGCGGCTGCCCGAACGAAGCCCAGAGAGTCGCGGAGAGCAGTGTTTGCCTAGCGCTAGCGACAAATCCCGAGCATTTCCCTTTTACCAAGAGGCGACCGCGGTGCGTGCAATTGCCGTCAAGTTTCTTGAACGTATCGGGTAATTTTAGTTCAACCGTTTATACAGCTCTGTCACATAAGTTGGTCTGCTATTCCTAATGGTCGCAAAAGTAAAGACATAGCTTTCCGCGATCTGTGGAATCACACATGCACTGGACTAACTGTCGAGCAGATCC
>CAVUHF010000016.1:0-576572 GCA_963741195.1 Candidatus Acidiferrales bacterium | reverse complement strand
GAGTGTGCGTCCTGGGGCCGGGAGGGGCTCGAGCGGAGCCAGTGATGAGAGCTAGCATGCAGGCTAGCGCTATATTCGAAGACAGAAGCAAAAAGAAAAGGCCCCGCCGGTGTGAGCTGGGGCCCTTACGGCGAAGATGGAAGCGAGATCAGGAAGCAGGAGCGGGAGCGGGCTGCTCTGCCTTCTTCTGCTTGATTTCCTTAACCTTGTCGAGGAGATCATCGGCCTGCTTGGTGAGGGCATCGCGTTCGGCGGTGGACTCAACGATATCGGCCTTGCGGCGATAAAGGAGGTTGAGGTAGGTCATGGCGTCTTCGTAATCAGGCTTGAGCTCGATGGCTTTCTTCAAGCTGGCGATGCCGTCATCGACCATGGCTGAATATTTTTCGGTGTAGATTTTGCGGACATCAGGAGGAAGAGGATCGGTGTCCTTGATCTGTTTGGTGACGTGAGCCTTGTTGTAGTCGGCGCGCATCTCGGTATTGCCGCGATAGGCGAGAGCCCAGTCGATAACGCCGATGGAATAGTAAGGAGTGGCATCCTCAGGCTTCAACTGAATGTGTTTCTGGTTGTATTCCTTGGCCTGTTCGAACTTCTTGGGGTCGAAGGGCTGTCCGGCCATCTGATAAAGAATCGAAGCGAGACCATCGATGGCGTTGAGATTGTTGGGATCCTTCTCGAGGACGCCCTGATATTCTGCGATAGCCTCTTTGCCGTGATTCAGGTTTTCATCCGAGGGAGCGCCGGGAATGTACTGGCTGGCATAGGCGGTGGCGAGATAAAGCCGAGCATTCATGAGGTCCGGATCGAGTTCCTTGGCTTGCTTGAAATCCTCGACGGCCTTATCGAATTGGGCTTCCTTGAAGGAGGCAACACCCTTGTTCAAAAGGTCGCGCGCCCGGAGCTTGGCGCAACCGGAAACGCCGACGAGTAGAAATAAGATGGCCGCCAGAGAAAGAAGCTGGCCGGGAAAACGGGAAGACCAAGAGGAGGTTTCCCTTGCAACCGATGCATGAGTCATTGAAGCATCCATCCCTGATAAGCGCGGCCTCAACGAAATCGAGGCCGAAGCTAGGATTGACAACTGCCCTGTAGGGCCATTCCATCACGTTCAGCGGTTTTTTTCCAGTTCTGATGTCAGCAAGCCGACCGAGGAGGCGCCGGCGGAGTGCATGAGATCGAGAACGTGTGCCACCGCGTGAAATTCAAGCGAGCGATCACCTTGCAGAAACGCAATACGCTGAGCGCGGAGAGCGAAGATCCGTTCCAAGTGAGGAGCGAGTTCCTCGCGCTCGACAACCGACTGATTGATCCGGAGGGAACCATCGGATGCAACCTGAACGATGATCGCTTCCGGAACGGGCTCTTGTTTCGAATCTGCGCTTTGCGGCAGATCCGCCCGGAGCCCCATCTGATGGTGCGGGATGATCATGAAGATAACCAGCAGCACCAGCAGAATATCGATTAACGGGACCACGTTGACATCCGCCAAGATCCCGAGCTTAGCACCAAGGGAAGCCAAGGCCATGAGTCACCTCACAGGAAAAGCGTGGACCCTGCGAAGAGGACTCTCACATCGAGCGAGACAAACGCGAAGGACAGACTACTGGCCGGCTTCGAGCTTGGCGGTGATAAGACCGACCTTATCGATTCCAGCTTCGTGCATGATATCAATGGCGCGAGCGACTTCCATGAAGAGAACGTCGTTATCGCCCTTGACGAAGGCAACTTTTTCGGCGCGATCCTTAAAAATCTGTTCCATGCGGGTACCAAGCTGATCCCAATTGGTGTCCTCGTTATTGATCTTGAGCTTGTTGTTTTCCATGACCTGAACGACAACAGTCTTGTTCTCAAGTTCCACGTTTTGCTGCTGGTTCGGCGAAGGCTGAGGAACTAGAGTATCGAGACCCCTGGGAGTAAGGGGAGTGATCACCATGAAAATGATGATGAGCACCAGCAGAATGTCGATCAACGGAACGACATTCGGCGAGGACAACGCACCACCGGAACTACTACCAACATCCATGCCCATTGCGAGTTCTCCTGTCGAGCCGAGGTTGCCGGTTGGGGAGCAGCAGACCGCGACGGGTGGGAGCCGGCGCGAACCTGTGAACTCAGCAAACGAATGAAACCAACGGCCGAAACGAAATACCGAGCCTGAGTCCCTATTGCTTAGGAGGCTGGGACTGAGGGTTACTGGGATTAGTGGACTTGACCTTCTCGGTCAGAAGGCCGAGCTGATCGACGCCCGCAGAGCGGATTTCGTCGACGACGGCGACGACGGTGCCGTACTTGGCGCGGGCGTCACTCTTGACATAGACGGTTTTATCCAGCTTATTGGCGATTTTATCTTTGATCTGCCCGGTGATGTCTTCCTTGGCGATTTTATTGTTGCCGAGGTAGATGTTGTCGTCGCGAGAAACGGCAACGATGATGGCGTCGTCTTTGTCCGCGTCCTGCATATCGCGCGGATTATTGACGGTCGCCATATCCACCGAGACACCCTTCTGCAACATAGGTGTGACCACCATAAAGATGATCAGCAGAACGAGCATGATGTCGGCCATAGGAATAACGTTCGGAGCCGCCATCTGCGCGCCAGCTTGTGGCTTATAGGCCATGGTATCCCTTCTTCCTCTTCCGGGTTACTTCTTCGCGCCGCGGCGCAGTATGAAATAGTTGATCAGCTCCATGGAGGAGTTGTCCATCTCGACGTCGAAGGCTTCGACCTTGTTGGTGAAATAGTTGTACGCCCACACCGCGGGAACGGCGACGAGCAAGCCGAACGCGGTGGTAACGAGGGCCTCAGCGATACCGCCGGCAACTGCCGAGAGACCGGTGGCCTTGTTCGCGGCAATGCCCTTGAAAGCGTTCAAAATGCCGACGACGGTACCGAACAGTCCGACGAACGGAGCAGTGGAACCGATCGTGGCGAGGGCCGAAAGACCTCGCTTCATTTCAGCATGAACGATGGCGACGGAACGCTCGAGCCCGCGCTTGGCAGCTTCGATGACTTCCGCGTCGGAAACCTGCTGAGATGCGGACTGGAATTCCGAGAGGCCGGTGGCGACAACCTTGGCGATGTGGCTCTTCTTGTTGCGCTCAGCGATAGCGATGGCTTCATCGAGCTTGCCATCCTTGAGAGCGCCCGCGACCTGCTGGACGAACAAGCGCGACTGTTTGCGCGCGTTGTTGTACATGAGGAAGCGGTCAATCATGACACCGAAGGAATAGACCGAAAGAATGAAGAGAATCACGACGACGATCTTGGCGAGGAGACCCATTGAGGTCCACATGTTACGGAGGTCCCACTGGCCGGCTTCCTGCAGCCAAGCTGCATAGACAAAGAGAGTTGCTAACATTCGTTTGCTCCTTATTAAGTTCCCAGTGGCCCCGAGATTAGCGGAGCCAACAAGAGTGTTACTGCCACAGCGTACTCAGGACGGCGCGCAGCTCCCACGAGATCGCGCCGGCCCGTTGAATTACTGAGCGAGAGAGAAAATAACGTCGATTTCGGTATCCACTTCGACCGGGTCGCCGTTGAGAAGAGTAGGCTGATAGCGCCACTGCTTCACAGCGTCGAGAGCGGATTGCACGAGGAGCGGGTGACCCGAAACGACTTGCAACTGCTCCACAGCACCATTCTTACCGATGATGGCGTGAAGCTTGACCGTACCACTGATGCGTGTCTGGCGCGCCAGCGGAGGATAAATCGGCTGAACGCGATTGACGAGGTGAGCGGCCTGAACGTTGCCCCCGACCGTAATGCGCTTCGGGCTGACCTTAGGCGGAGGAGGAGCGGCCGTAGAGCCCGCGCCACCAATGACGCCGCCGATCACACCACCCATCGAGCCACCAGCAACTCCGCCGGGAACGCCGCCGACCATGCCGACGCCCACGTCGGGAGGCGCTTCTTCTTCTTTAATGATTTTAACGTCCTTGGGGATCGCCTTAGGAGCGACGAGTTTGCCAGCTTCCATCAAGTGGGCGACAGGCTTCACCTTAACCACCTGGACAGCCGCCGGAGGCGGCGGAGGAGGAGGTGGAGGGGGCGGAGCCAGAAGAATGGAGGACATCAGCGTTTTGGGAAGCGCTTCGGTATAGATGAGTGGAATGAGAATCAAAATAGCAAGAAAGCCGACCTGAAGGAGCATGGACACGACAACAGTCCAAGGCTTGTTCGTCTTCTTGTTTTTTGGACTCGAAACTACCATTTCTTCAAACATAGTTGACTACTACCTCCTCCCGGCAGGTGCGAGGCGCGGCTGGCCACCATCGTTCCCCCGAGTCTTGTTGCCGGCTGCGGTTCCGGTGCCCGATGCTGCAGCACCTTGGCCGCGCCGTGTATGCCAAGCGACGACGAGCGGTGCAGCGATACCAAAACTGGAATACGTTCCTACCACAATCCCCACCACCAGGGCAAAGGCAAATGCACGAAGCACCTGGCCGCCCATCAGGAACAGGACGAGCACGGTGAGAAAGGTCAAACCGCTGGTAAGGATGGTTCGCGAAAGCGTCTGGTTAATGGACTTATTGACGACAGCCGCGAAAGGCTCCTTCCGCAAGAGACGGTTGTTTTCCCGAATACGGTCGAAGATGACGATGGTGTCGTTCATCGAATAACCGACCAGGGTTAACAGAGCCGCGATGACGGTCAGCGAAATCTCAAAACCAAAAATCTTAAACAGGCCGAGGGTAATCAAGACATCATGGAAAACCGCCAAGACCGCCGCGACCCCGAAAACCCACTCGAATCGAAAGGCAATATATACCAGCATGCCTGCCAAAGCATAGAGGGTAACGCGAATTGCTTGATTGCGGAGCTCGGCGCCAACCTTGGGGCCGACGATTTCGACGTTGCGGATGGCGAAAGGTGCGAGCGAGAAATTCTCCTTGATAGCGGAAACCACGGCGGGAGTGGCGCCGCTGGCGTTGGAGAGGGTATCGAGGTTTGTGATCACGCCGTTGCTGTCTTTGTCACGATAGGCCAGAAGATTTTTTGCCAGCTGCTGGTACTTATCACCAGCGCTGACGGAGAGACCGAGGGGATCTCTCTGAGCCAGGAAGTGGGCAAGAACGGTGGGAGTGGTTGAGTTGAAATCGGATTTGAGGGAATTCGTAACCCCGTAGGTGGAATTAAGTGCAGTTAGCACTTTGGTCTTACCTTGATCCAAGGCTTGATCGTTCGGGCCGCTACCCTCGACGAAAATCATGACTTCGTTGGAGTTAGGACTGGCGATATCGCTGATGCTCTGAATCTCGCTGTTGCCAAGACCCTGGGCTTGCAGGCCGCTGCGGAGCTGGTCGATGTTCGGTGGCTGGGCAAAGCGAACGTTCACGTTGGTGCCCCCCCGGAAATCGATCCCGTACTTGATGCCACCTTTAAGGAAGATGGCTGCCCAGCCAAGGACCAGGAGTAATCCGCTCAAGAGGAAGAAATACTTGGCTTTACCCATCCAATCGATGTGGGGTTCTTTAAAGAGCTCGATCATGCCGTCTTGTACTTCCCTTCTTTAGACTCCACGGTGTTCCGGTTTGTTCCCGGGAACGGTGTGGAGCGCCGGGCTCATCCCGGCATGGTACCGCGAACTGCCAGATGCTAACCAACCCCTCGTCCGTTTGAAATCGGGTGAGACGTTGGCAATAGGCGTCCTGGTACCGCCTAGATGCTCAATTCAGCCTGGCGGTCCATCTTTGCCAGGTGGTACTGGAAAATCGTCTTGGACACAAAGATCGCGGTGAAAACGTTGGCGATCAAACCGACGGTCAAGGTGATGGCAAAACCCTTAATGGGCCCGGTTCCAAAGATAAAGAGGAAGAAGGCTGACACGACGGTGGTGACGTGGGTGTCGATGATGGTGAGGAAAGCTTTATCGAAACCGGCCTCAACCGATGCGGAGGCAGACTTGCCGTTGCGAAGTTCCTCGCGGATGCGTTCGAAGACCAGCACGTTGGAATCGACGCCCATACCGATGGTTAAAATCACACCCGCGATACCGGGAAGTGTGAGGACCGCGCCGAACATGGCGAGCGCGGCAAGAAGAATGAGCAGGTTGAGGATCAACGCGAGGACTGCGTTCACGCCGGACAAGCGGTAGTAGAAAACCATGAAAATCATGACCACGATCAAGCTCAAGATGGAGGCTTGAACGCCATGACGAATGGAATCGGCGCCGAGTGATGGGCCGACGGTGCGTTCCTCAAGATACTTAATGGAGGCAGGCAGGGCACCCGCACGAAGAGTGAGGGCGAGATCGTGAGCGCTTTCCTGGCTGTAGTTGCCTTCGATCATGCCGGAATCTTCAATTTTGCTTTTGATGACCGGGGCCGTTTGCACGACCTTGTCAAGAACAACGGCCATCTCGCGGCCGACATTTTGTTCCGTGAACTGACCGAAGCGGCGACCGGCATCGGCGGAGAGCACGAAGTTCACTTGCCACTGGCCGGGAATTTGGCCGCGGTTTTCAATGGCGGAACGAAGATCGCGTCCGGTGACGGCAGGGGCGCGGCTCAGCAGGTACCATGTTTCAACGGTGTCGGAAGGATTCTGCGAGTTGGGATTTTGCCCCTTGCCACGCACGAGTTCTGTGCCGGGGGGAAGAATGCCACCGTGCGCAGCGAGAGCGGCCGTTTGAGAAGGATAGGTGGTCTGATCTTCGACGAGTTTAAGTTCAAGCTGACCGCCGGCCTGGATGACCTGCATGGCGCGCGTGGGATCGCCTTCACCAGGAAGCTGAACAAGGATTTCGTTTTCATTTCGGCCGTGAGGCTGAATGGTGGGCTCAGTGAGGCCGAGGGCGTTGATGCGGCGCTCGATGGTTTCGAGCGACTGCGTCATGGTGCTTTCCTGAATATGAGCGACGGCACTAGGACGAAGAGTGAGCAGTAGTGCGTCAGGCTGGCCGGGGACGGTACCAAGTTCCCAATTGCCCTCGAAGAACTGGTGAAACAAATCGCGGAACTGAGAAATCTGCTCGCTGGGAATGCCACGGATGGTGATGTGGGTATCGTCGGCGCGACGCACTTCTTCGTAACGGATATTCTTGGCGCGGAGCTGAGAGGTCATGCGATCGACGGTTTGATCGGTCTCCTGCGCAATGGCTTCCTGAACCTGGACTTGCAGGATCATGTGAGTGCCACCCTGAAGGTCGAGACCCAGCTTGATCTGGCTCGCGAAATTGTTTCTGATCTGGGCGAGCGAGGTTGGGAAGGTCGGATAGCCGAAAATGGAATAGATACAGACCACAATGACGACAAGAATGAAGATGATTTTCCACTTCAGATTAGGATTCATGGTTTAAGAGATCAGGCGCGAAAATGGGCGGGCCGGGGAGTTACTTTGCATCTTCAGATGCCTCCACCTGGGCAATCGCCGCACGCGCAACGCGAATTTTTACATTATCAGCGACCTTAAGGATGATCGTGTCGCCGTCCATCCCATTAATGGTGCCGTAGATGCCGGAGGTGGTGATCACCTTGTCGCCATTTTTGATGGCGGCGAGCATCTCCTGCACTTTTTTCCTCTGCCGCTGCTGCGGCATGATCACCAGGAAATACATAATGCCGAACATGAGCGCCAGAGGAATGAGGAAACTGCCGATACCCGCCGCGCCGCCGGCCTGCAAAAATAAGAAAGCTGCCAGATTCATGTTCGTGGTCTAAAACCGTACCCTTTCCCCACCAAGAAACATCCAAGCAACGGAAACTGCTGTCGTTGAAAATCGTGACAGTATGGAAACACTCACCGCGAGCGGGTTAGGAACTGCCCGCTTTCCCTGCCCGCACGATGCTCGTCCTGAGACTCGACCAATTGCGGGTTGCTGTGACAACTTCCGACTACTCTAGCACGACTCAGTGAATCCGTTCAGTGCGGTCCAGCCAGATAGCGGGCACGCAGCTCTGCTGCAAATTTCTGCAGGTGTCCAAACCTGATAGCCTCTCGGATTTGGCGCATGATGTCAAGGTAAAAGTGGACATTGTGGTGGGTAGCGAGAATGGCCGCGGTGATTTCTCCGGCGGCGAACAGATGCCGAAGATACGCACGCGGGTAGCGCTGACAGACAGAACAAGAGCACTGCGGATCGATGGCTCGCTGGTCCTCGGTGTAGCGCGCGTTTTTGATAAGCACGCGACCTTCCCTGGTGTAGAGACAAGCATGACGGGCCGCGCGGGTGGGCAGAACGCAATCCATCATGTCGATGCCGAGAGAGACGTAATCGGCCAGTTGCTCGGGGCGACCGACGCCCATTAAGTAGCGAGGCCGGTCCGTCGGAAGAAGCGCCGTAACTTCGGCGGCCATTTCACAGGTGACATCGTGAGGTTCACCGACCGCAAGTCCACCAACAGCGTAGCCGGGAAAATCCAAGGCGAGAAGCTGGCGCGCGCTTTCACGGCGAAGGTCGGCGAACGTCGCACCTTGCACGATGCCGAACTGCCATTGCGGCGGGGCAGCTTCCTGCTGCTGCGAATATTCCAGGAAAAATCTGCGAGCACGTTGCGCCCAGGCGGTGGTGCGTTGAACAGCGGCTTCGGCGATGTTGCGGAGCGCGGGGATCTCGATGCACTCATCGAGGACCATGGCGATGTCTGAGCCGAGCGCGAGTTGGATTTCCGCGGCTTTTTCCGGACTGAGGAGATGCGCAGAGCCATCGAGATGCGATCGGAAGCGCACGCCATCGTCGGTGATTTTGCGGAGATCGGAAAGGCTAAAGACCTGGTACCCGCCGGAATCGGTAAGGATGGCGCCGCGCCAGGACATGAAGGAATGCAAGCCGCCGAGTTTGCGAATGAGCGCGTGGCCGGGGCGAAGATAGAGATGATAGGTATTGGCGAGGATGATTTTTGCGCCAAGCGATTCCAGCGCTTCCTGGGTAAGGCCTTTTACGGTGGCGCAGGTGCCAACGGGCATGAAGACGGGCGTCTCAATGACGCCATGCGGGGTGGTGAGAAGGCCGCAGCGCGCGCCGGTGGGATCGGTTTGCTGGACTTCGAAAGAGAAACTCACCGCTCCAGTGTATCAGGAGAAAATAAACGCCCAGAGCACCTTACAAACAACGAGGACGCCCCAAACGGAGAACGCAATCACATAAGACTTACCGCCTTTGAGTTTCTTGGGATTGACGGCGGCAAAACCAATCGCGAGAAGGATTAACATCCAGATCGTGAAGATGTCGATCGACTTGCAGAGAGTGACCAGCCACTTGGCAGACTCTTCTGGCAGAAAAGCGGCCAGATTGGTGGCGACGGGATTGTCGGGATCAATGGTTCCGGGTTGTCGCAAGAGCAAGACGATGAGAAAAATCGGAGTGCTGACGATACCAACGAGGAGAGCGTGAGCAGCGATTCCCAGGGATTGCGAAAATGTGGCGCCTGCCCCGGCTAAGAGGTTATAAGCCAGCATCATCACCGCGCCGACGATGACGGCAAAGAGCGCAGAGCCAACGACACCGGCGATATAGACGACATAAACCGTCACTTTAGCGGACACTTCGGCTTGTTGCTGCTTTTGTTCGGGAGTCAGCTGAGCGGCGCGAGGACTCTTCTCGATTTGCTGAGCAATGTAGTCACGCCAATTGACGCGCTGGTTCAAGAGCACGGTGGACATGATTCCGAGAATCGTAGAAATCAGAACGGGCAAAAGCCAACTGGGCTTTTTGACGATGTCTTCATACGTAACTTTCGGTGAAAAGAACATGCCAATGACGCGGCCAAAAGGGGAAATCGAAGCCTGGGGCTCCGCCACAGGCATAGGAGGTATAGCCATCGAGGACTCCTTCATCACCGGACTGGTAGACGTTGCCACTGAGACTACTTCGCTAATGCTCGAGGTAAAATATCACAGGCCGCCGGCGGGGGGAATCTGGGGGACAGCGGCAAGGAGTTCGCGGGTGTACGGGTGGGTTGGCTCCTTTAAGATGAGTTCGGCCGGACCGTGTTCGACAAACTGGCCAGCGCGCATGACGGCGATGTGCGTGGCGAGCTGCGCGACCACCGGAAGGCTATGAGAGATCAGCAGATAGGTAAGGTGAAATTCCTGCTGGAGTTCCCGCAGGAGCAGGAGAACCTGAGCGCCGACGGAAACGTCGAGGGCAGAGACGGGTTCATCGGCAAGGATGAGCGAGGGGCAAAGAATCAGGGCGCGTGCAATGCCGATGCGCTGGCGCTGTCCGCCGGAGAATTCGTGGGGAAAGCGATCGGCGGCGTCTTCCGGTAGGCCGACGCGGCGGAGGAGTTGCGCGGCGCGAGCGAGGCGTTCGGCGCGCGAGAGTTTGAGATCGTGAATGGCCAGCGGTTCGGCAACGATTTCACCCACACGCATGCGTGGATTCAGCGAGGCGAAGGGATCCTGAAAAATCATCTGCATCTGGCGGCGTTGCTGGCGCAAGGCTTCGCCGGAAAGTCGAAGCAGATCGTTGCCTTCGAAGAGAATCGCTCCGTGGTCGGGTTCGATAAGGCGCAGAAGCATGCGCGCGAGGGTGGTCTTGCCGCAACCGCTCTCACCGACGATGGCGAACGTCTCACCGGGCTCGACGAAAAAGCTGACGTCGTCAACGGCGACGAAGCGCTCGCCTTTCGATTCGTCGGAAAGCAGACCGCCACCGCGGCGATACGATTTGCCAAGTGAGCGAGCTTCGAGGAGATGGGTCATAGGAGAACGCATCTGGCGGAATGATTGCTCGGCGCGGGACGAAAGTCTGGAACGCTTTGTTCACATTCGGTGCGGCGGTATTTGCAGCGGGGAGCAAACGCGCAACCGGGCGGAAGAGCGGTGAGCCGCGGCACGGTGCCGGGAATGGGAACGAGTTGCCCGCGAAGAATCGCCGGTGAGGCGGCTAAGAGGCCCTGCGTATAAGGATGTTTCGCTGATACGAGTACATCCTGCGTGGGACCTTCTTCGATGATGCGACCGGCATACATCACGGCGACGCGGTCGGCGATCCGAGCGACGACACCTAGGTCGTGGGTGATGAAGAGAAGAGCGAGAGCGAGTTCGCGGCGGAGTTGATCGAAGAGGTCGAGAATTTGTTTTTGAACGGTGACGTCGAGCGCGGTGGTGGGCTCATCGGCAATCAGGAGTCTGGGATGGGCGGCAAGCGCCATGGCGATCAGGACGCGCTGGCGTAGTCCGCCGGACAGTTGATGAGGGAATTGCGTGGCGCGTAGTTCGGGCTCGGGCACGGCGGCCCGCTGGAGAGCAGCTATCACGCGGCGCTGTAGATGAGCGCCGGGGAGGGCCGGTTCGTGGGCGCGAATAGCTTCTTCGATTTGCGCGCCAACCCGCATGACCGGATTCAGGGAGGTCATGGGCTCTTGAAAAACCATGGCGATTTCGCGGCCGCGCACCGTGCGCCAAGAATTCTCCTTTTGGAGTTGGGCCAAATCTTTTGGCGGAGTCGATGAATCATCGGCGGCGAGAAGGGCTTCGCCGGTGACGCGCGAGAGGGGTGGAAGCAGTCCCATCAACGTTAGAGCAAGCATGGTCTTGCCGCTGCCGGATTCACCGACCAGGCCGAGAGATTCGCCGGGAGCGATGCGCAGAGAGACGTCGTTGACGGGACGGACCCAACCGGAGGCGGTGGGGAGTTCGACGGTGATGCCACGAAGATCGAGAAGAGCGGGCACGTCTACATCATAGTTTCCCTTTCTAACTTCTCCCAACATTTCTGGCTATGGGGCTGCATAAGCCTACAGAGGTAGACGTTTGTAGCTAATCGCGCACATCAGCCAGACATTCGATAACCGGGCGTTGAGAAGTCGTGTGCATCGAACAACCCGGCACCGAATTGGATTCGCTGCAGAAATTCCGAACTATCCGAAGAGATGGCCAGGAGCACTGGTCCATTCTCTGACGGCGAAGTCGTGCTCTAGCGGTTCCTTCCGCTTGCCTACAAGCCCTGCTGCGGGAACTGTGGATGGAACCTGAATCGCGCGCAAACTGGACTGGGCAAAAGAGGCCGCACCGTAATGACTTTAGCTGTCGTGCTGGTTGTTGGCGTGGCGGTCTTGATTGCAGCAGCAATCGTCCAAAAGGGAGTACCCGAATTTGTTCTCCTCGCCGTGGTACTTGCCGTGATCAGTCTTGCCTACGCTGGGGACTACTGGGGAACAAAGCGCGCTCCGTCCGAGGCGTTGCTACGAGTCAAGAGCGATCCAGTTGCTTCCGGGCGCGTCCCTTTGCCGCTTCTGTTTCTGCAAACAATTCCGGGGCTCCCGCGACCGCTGAGGATTGCACTCCGGCTGGTCGCAAAGGTTGCGATCTTTTTCGGCGCCGTGGTGATGATCGTACCCGGCACGATTGTCTGCACAGCCGTCAAAATCATTTTGGCGGGCCTACTCGAGGTTTGCGTACTGTATCCACTGATTCCCATCCTAATCGTCGTGATTGGCGTAGTGTCTTTTGCATTCAGGAGAGAAACCAAGGAGTTGACGCGATTGCGCGATGGTGAAGTTGCGTCCGCACGGGTGATCGCTGAGGAAGCTATCGCCAGAGGTAAACACAGTTACAACCAAAACACGTACGAATTCCATGTGTCCGGCGGTCCGCTCATTCTAAAAACAGAGAAGGACCCTACCAACGAGATATTCGAAGACATGCAAATCCCCGTTTTTTACGATCCCGTCTGCCCCAACCATTGCGCCGTCCAGTGCGAAACCTATTACTGGCTTCGCGACGCCGAGCTTTGACCTTGGCCATAATCTGCGCGTGACAATAGTAAGCTAGAAGGCTCAATGGCGGGCACTGAGCAACACCGTGTGGACTGGAAACTGCTGTGGGAGCAGCAGGCGTTCCGGTATTTCTTTACGGCGATGTTTGTTTCGCTGTTCGGCAGCGGGATGAACTTCATCGGCGTGAGCTGGTACATCATGTCAGCAACGCACTCGACGGTGGCGGTGAGCTGGCAGGTGATTGTGGTGACGCTGCCGGGGCTGGTGGTGCCGTTTCTGGGCGGAGTGCTGATCGACCGGTTCGACCGGCGGTACCTGGGAGTGCTGCTGGACCTGGCGCGCGGAGTCGCGGTGCTGGGGATCGCATACATTGCGTGGTGCGGGCAGCTGGAGATCTGGCATTTGTACCTGATGACACTGATCACCGGCACGGGTTCGGCAATGTACTGGGCAAATGTGAACGCGCTGGTGCAAGAAGTGATTCCACCTAGCCAATTTACGGGCGGGAACGCGGCGGTGCTGGTGGGAGTACAGACCGGCATGCTGCTGGCGGGAACGTTCGTGGGGTTCATCTACGACCACATCGGGATCGCGGGAATTTTGTTCATCGATGGGCTGACATATTTTGTGTCGGCAACCTGCCTGTACAAACTGCGAAACGGTTACGTTTCGCCTCGCGCTCACAAACAATTTCCGCGTGAGTATTCAGAGGCGACCGAGAGGGCTGCGCAGGCGCTGGAGAGCGGAGAAAATCCGGAGGTGGCGGAGGCGGGACTTTCGCTGGCGATTTACGCGGACATGAAAGAGGGGGTCGGGTACCTGAGGGGACATCCGGTGGTGGTGGCGCTGGGAGTGACGCACGCGATCCTGATGGCGAGCATCGTGAGTTCAAACGTGGTGGTGGTGGCATTGGCCACGGAGATTCTGCATTCAGGCGCGCGTGGATTTGGATTCATCGAAGCCGGATGGGCGATTGGCGCGATCACGGGAGGATTGATCACAAGCCAGTTGCCACAGCGATTACGATTGCCGCTGTATGTGGCGGTGATGGCAGGAATGGCGCTAGGACATATGGCGGTGCCATTCGTGAGTTTTCTTCTGGGGGCGGTGCTGCTGCAAGGGTGCTTCGGATTTTTCCGTGCGCTGGGAGGGATTGTGGCGCAATCGTCGCTGATGGCGATTGTGCCGCGTCATTTCATGGGTCGGACGCAATCGGCGTTTGCGATTTTTGCGACGGTGCTGCAACTGGTGATGAGCTTCTCGCTGGGATGGGTGGCGCAACGGTTCAACATTGCGGTGGGATTTTTCCTGCTGGCGGCGATGTACGCGGGAGCAACGTGGACGGCGACGAGAGCTCGGAAATTATTGCAGAGCTCGATAGAGTTCGCAGTGGGGTGAGGCGGGCGGAGTTCGCGAGGGAAAGCGAAAGAGCTGGCAGGAATGCCAGCGCGACCATGAAGAATTAAAACTATGGATCACGTGGAGACCTTGCCGCCCTGACCGGAGACCAGTCCGAGGGCGGTGTGGTAGAGCTCGGCACGAACTTTGTATTTGTCGCTGGCGCGGGTGATGTAGCGAACGCTGATTTCGACACCGCCGAGAATCGGCTTGAGGCTGACGGCGGGAGTGGCGGTGAAGCCGGATTCTTCGATGGTGGCGGTCGCATGGCGCCACTCTTCTTCTGCTTGCTTGCTGTACTCAGCGGTAGCCTCAGCGACTTTTTTCTTCAGAGCCTCGACGGTTGGATAAGGATCCTGCCCGGCGGGGAGAACAACTTGAAGTTCATCCCAGAGCCAAGGACCACTGGTTGAAAAGTTGAAGTAGTGACCTTCAATGGCGTAGCTGTTCGTGAAGGTGACGCGACGGCCGGTGGGCTGGCCGGAATCGCCCCAATTGCCGGTTTCGAGCAAGACGGTATGGAACGGACCGATTTCCACGACTTCGCCGGTGACACCGTTGATTTCCACCCAGTCGCCGAGACGGATTCCGTTTTTGCGCATGAGCACGAACCAGCCGATAAAACCGACGATGAAATCTTTTAAGGCAACCGTCAGGCCGGCGCCGGCAAGACCGAGGAACGTGCCTAACTGTCCCGGCGGCCCGAAGATTACCAGCAGGATTAAAAGGGCGGCAACGAACTGAAGGAAAACGCGGGAGACCGTGCGGAGGAACTGCGTCTGGCGACGGTCGGTGGAGACTCTCTGAGCGAGAGAGTCCAACCAGCTGCTGACATACAGGCCGAGGAGCGCGATGAACAGAATGATGAGGCAGCCGAATAGTACGCGGTGGATGACGCGGAGCTGCCGACCGTGGACGAAGTTGATCCACTGGTCGTAGACAGCGGCGAGTTCTTTTTGGGTTTCGATGCGCTTGTCGAGGACGGTAAGTATTTTCTGGTCCGCGGCGACCTGCTCCGTTCTCTGAAGCAAGGCCGCGGATTCTTCGCGGCTCTTTTCGGCGGCGGGAACATGATTCACGGGTTCGGCCGATTTACTGTGCTTGGAGTGATGCACCAAATCCGGCGAACTTGACTTCGCGGCGTCGGAAGCGGTTTCCAGAGCGTTGTGCTGAGAAGAAATCTCATTGGCCGAAGCAAGCACATCCGTTTTGGCCTTCCACAATTGCAGCTGCTTCTGATGGAGGGAGAACCATTGCTGTGCGCGATGGATGAGGCCAAGCTCGTCAAGGGGAGTGTCTCCGCTAGGAACGGCCGTGGCATTGCCATGGCCGAGTTCCTCGTGCTCCTTTCGCATGGCCTGAATGCGGTCAACGAGGTTGCCCCCGGCGCGATAGAGATCCTGCTTGGCGTCGTCGACTTCATCCTGATCGAGGTCAAGATCGGCTTCCGCCTGGATGAGATCGAGTTCGACTACCTCGCGCTTGCTTTCGGGGACTTTGACAACCTGCTCGGAAAGGAGCTTGGTACGCTCCTGGTCGGACTTCAGGATCTTCTCGGCCTTTTGCAGGCGCTGATCAATTTCCTTGGCTTCGGGGCTGAAGGCAGGAGGATGGAGCCGAGCTTCGCTCAGAGCGGTATCAAACGCCAAATCGACTTCGTAGTCGGCGAGGCGAATGGCTTCCTGGGCAAACCTGCGTTCCTCGGGAGTCGTGGCGAGCTGCGCCACCTGCTGCGCTGTTTTCAGAGGACTCTGATCGACCGAGGTCAAGGAAGCAGGAGCTTGCGTGGAGTTTTTAGTTGGCGCAGGCAAAGGGGGGGAATCGGCATCGCGGGTTCGCCAAATGCCAAAGATCGTCAAGGCGATCAGGAGAAGAATGAACAGGGCCGCGAACTGTTGTCGACGTTGCATTCGAAAAGGGCTGCTCCACTTCTAAGTATCGGAATTTGCTGGGGTAGATTCCAATTTCGGACATTCGCAGAGGAAACGCAAGGGCTTCAAGGAGAGCGCGTGTCGCAAGATGTTGGCGAGAAAGCCGTCGGAGTGGAGAACGAAGGCCGGAGTAGAGAAGTGTGGTGGAAATGTCCACACGATTTACCTGCTTGTAACAAGAATGCCGCGTTCTTGTAATGAGGCCGGCCTAAGGTTCTCCAGTATGCTTGCCCGACGCCACAAGAAGAAGTAACGGAGTCTTAGAGAGCGCGGGCGTAGATGTCTGTCCGCGGTATACAGATACCGCAGCCGAAACCTGAAATTCCAAAAGAGATGCGAAGAGAGGAACCACGAATGAAGATCAACGTTAAGATGAGGTCGTTGGCAGCAATGCTCGCGGCAGCTTCGCTGGTAAGCCCGGCGTTTGCGAATGAAGGAAATGTTCCGAAGGGCGTGCCGCATCTGGATCATGTGTTTGTAATCCTGATGGAGAATCATGCGTACGGACAGATCATCGGCAACCCAAACGCGCCTTTCACCAACCAGTATGCGAATTCCGTCAATTCCGGCAGAAATTACTTCGCCGTGGCGCATCCCAGTTTGACCAATTATCTGGAAATCGTGGGCGGGTCCAACTTTGGCGTTCTGAATGACAATTCTCCGGATTGGCACAGTTCCAATTGCCTCACGAACTTGGCCACCGCCACGCCTTCGTTGGATAACGGAAAGTTCGGAAATATTTGTCCCATTTGGGGAACGGGCACTGACGCGGCCACGCCGGCAATCGACTACACCAACGAAACTTCGGGGCCCCCGGGAAGCATCAACATTGACGGCGTGCAATCCATTCCCGCAGCAACGAACACGTCGGGAAAGACAATTGGCGATCAACTGGTGGATTGGGGAAGGAGCTGGAAGAGTTACCAAGAAAATCTGCCGGCGAGAGGCGCGGATGGGGTCGATAACAGCGACGGCTTTTTCATCAGCGACGCCGAAATCAATGCCGCTATCCCGGGCGAAAAGCAGACACTGATCAACCTGTACGCGGTGAAGCACAATCCGTTTGCGTATTTTCAGAGCGTACAGGAAGGCCAGAATCCGCACAACAGCCTGAAGAATTTGGTTGGCTTCCAGGGTGCGCACGGACTATTCGAGGATCTGGGTTCGGGCCACGTCCCGAATCTTGCGTTCATCGCCCCGAACCAGTGCAACGATCAGCACGGGCGCGGCAATGCGGGGCCGGGGTGCGACTTTGACCCGAACGACAACGGAACACAAGTCGGATTGAACCCCGCTCTGATCTACCAAGGGGACCTGACGCTGCGAACCGTCATCAAGGCGATCCACGATTCGCCGGTGTGGCACGAGGGACGGAATGCCATCGTCGTGGTGTGGGACGAAAACGATTACAGCGTGGCGCCAACGACCAACCAGGTTCTACTGACGGTAGAAACGAGTTACGGCCCGCATGGAGTGAAGAGCGAGAAATTCTACACGCACTTCTCGCTGCTCAAGTCGCTGGAAGCGGGATTCCGTCTTCCGTGCCTGAACCATGCGTGCGACGCGAACACGGCCGTGATGACGGACCTGTTTGCGGGAGACGATCACGACCGCGATTGGTAGAATGGTGAAACTCGAGCGCGGAACAGTCCGCGTGTAACGCTGAAAAACGCCCCCGAGAAATCGGGGGCGTTTTTGCCCAGGGGTGCACGTTGACGAATGGAGGATTGGTCATTGACGGGCGCGTGGCGAAGGACTAGCGTAGCAGCATTGAAGTTTGCAGTGTCATTCGGCGGAAAATCCTGTCTGAGCACGAGCAATTCCTTTCCCGGTGAAACGGCAGACGGAATGACACGCATCAAGCCGTTCGCGCTCCACGGCAGTCAGGACTGCAATCGTGAAACGATATTTGATCGTGATTGAAGAGACAGGTTGCGGATATGCGGCCTATTCGCCGGATTTGCCGGGATGTATTTGCATCAGCGGAGCAAGGAATGAGATCGAGAAGAAGATGAAGGACGCGATCGCATTTCATCTTGCGGGCTTGCGCGAGGAAGGCCAAGCGATTCCCGAGCCGCACACGTTTTCAACCTATGTCGAGCTTCTCGCATAGCGGAGCGTTGCCGAACTGGGATATGCCACACAAATCGCGCAGGATTGGAACGCCACGAATCCGAACATCCGTGCCGGATTCGTGAATCGTTTCCGAAGCAGGACGGATTAGCTGACTTGGTTTGAGGTTCATACGGTGAGCGGATCGATCCACAGGGAGTGCGGGATTCCCGCCGCAGAATTGCCGGAATTCAACGCAAATATTTTCGGATCTATCGAAGTCATCGCGGGATTCCACATGAATCGGGATAGGGGAGACGGTTGCCCGTCCTCCCCTCCCACACCACCGTACATGCGGGTCCGCATACGGCGGTTCGGCGGGTTAAGCTAAGACCGCACGATCATGGGTAGAAGCCCAAGAGAGGCGAAGTAGGCATTCGGTAGCGCAATGGCCAGTGCCGGCGAGTTTGCGATTCGCCACGGGCCGTGCGCATTCCCGGCGGTTTGCGCCGCCAAGTCTTGGCTCACGCCCCGTTTGCGAAGTTCTTTGAATCGCGTTCGTCCGCGCTTCCATTGCTTCCACACCACAGACCGGAGTCTGCGGCGTAACCAAGATTCAAGACCTTGCAGTACCGAGGGCGTTTGACAGTCGTCGAAGTACCCGAGCCATCCCCGCAGGTAAGTCGCGATCTCCTTGACCATCTGCGCGAGACTGATGCCACGGGTTCTCCGCGTCTGTTCCCGAATTCGTTCCTTGAAGCGGGCGATGGCCTTGGAAGCAATGCGCCGCCGAGGTTCTCGTTCGCCAGTGAAGCTGAATCCAAGAAACTTCCTTTGCACCGGTCGAGCCACGGCGCTCTTCGTCTGGTTTACCTTGAGCTTGAGTCGGTGTGTGATGAAGTGTGTAACGCTCTCCATCACTCGCTGGCCCGCTCGTTCGCTGTCGACATAGATATTGCAGTCGTCGGCATAACGCACAAAGTGGTGACCGCGCCGCTCCAACTCTCGATCCAGTTCGTCCAGCACCAGATTACTGAGCAACGGCGAAAGCGGACCGCCCTGGGGCGTTCCCTCGTCCACCGCACTCACCAATCCGTCCTCCATCACACCGGCTTTCAAAAATGCTCGAATCAACTTGAGCATTCGTTTGTCGGCCACGCGCTCGGCTACCGCCGCTAACAGGCGATCGTGATTTACTCGATCGAAAAATTTCTCCAAGTCGAGGTCTACCACCCAGCCGTGCCCTTCGGCGATGTACTGCTGCGCCTCGTGCACCGCTTGCCGTGCGCTATGCCCCGGTCGGAAACCGTGGCTGTGTTCAGAGAACGTCGGGTCCCAACGCTTCTGCAGAACTTGCAACACCGCTTGCTGGACAAATCGGTCCAGCACGCAAGGAATGCCTAACTTCCGCACTCCGCTGCCGTCCGGCTTCGGGATTTCCACCCGTCGCACCGGCTGCGGTTGATAGGTTCCGTTTCGCAGTTGTTCCCCAATCTCCGGCCCATGCTGCTTCAGGTACTCCGGCAGTTCTTCGACGGTCATCCCGTCCACTCCCGGACTCCCTTTGTTGGTCTTGACTCGTTGTAATGCCTGCTTGCTGTTTTCCAGCTCGCAGACTTCTTCCATCAGTCGCTCCGTTCCAGCCAGGCTTTCTGACTTGCGCTTCGCCACCAGCGTTTCGGTCCCTTTCCCGGTGGTCTTCGGAGCATCACTCCTACTTTCCCCCGGAAAGGCCAGTTCCTCTTGTTCCGGCCGGTTTTTCTGCCGCTGTCCGCTCATGAGTCGCGCCGCTTACTTGCCTTTCCCTTTATTCCCCTTGCGGGGTACCGTTCGGGCCTTCGATCCCCGTTCCCGGCTCGGCCTATCCGTTGCTCCACCTTTCGGCCTTGGAGTGCCTCACGAGCCTTGCCGACGACAAGATCTACTACGCCCTTTGCTGACTTCTGCGACACGGTCAAGGTGAATCGCTTCACCCTTAGTCACGAATCCGTGACATGCCACAGATCTCCCGAGGTAAGTTCGACCACCTTCGACGCACAACCGCCGGATTTACCACCAGTGAGCTTGATGGATATATGGGCTTCGCGATCAATTGCCCGCTCGCCCGCCACCGTAGGCCTCCTATCCGGTTCTTGTTCATCGGCTCGCATCTTTGCTCCGCGCTTCTTTCAGGCCCCGCCTCGCGGCGAGTGTTATTTCACCCTTGCGCTTCGCTATCACTTCACGTCCATCACGTTGTGAAGAGGACTTACACCTCCTAGCTGTCGAACATGCTCGGCACACAATGAAGACGCCCGGCATGCGCCGGGCGTTTGTGTTTCACGTCAGATGCTGGAAATTGCGATTCGTTCTACAGGTAATCGCGCGAAGGGCCTTCGAGGAAGGCGCGAAGTTTGCGCGAACGCGAAGGATGACGAAGCTTGCGAAGAGCCTTGGCTTCGATCTGGCGGATACGCTCGCGAGTGACGGCGAAGGACTGGCCGACTTCTTCGAGGGTGTGTTCGCTGCCATCGTCGAGGCCGAAGCGCATCTTGATGACTTTTTCCTCGCGCGGTGTGAGCGTCTTCAACACGGAAGAAGTCTGTTCCTTCAGGTTGAGATTGATGACCGCATCGGAGGGCGAGACCACGGCCTTGTCCTCGATGAAATCGCCGAGATGCGAATCCTCTTCCTCGCCGATGGGCGTTTCCAGGGAAATCGGCTCCTGGGCGATTTTCAAGATCTTGCGCACCTTGGAAACGGGGATGTCCATGCGCTTGGCAATTTCTTCGCTGGTAGGTTCGCGGCCGAGTTCCTGTACCAGCTGGCGGCTGGTACGAACCAGTTTGTTGATGGTTTCGATCATGTGAACCGGGATACGGATGGTGCGTGCCTGGTCAGCAATGGCGCGAGTGATAGCCTGGCGAATCCACCAGGTGGCGTAGGTGGAGAACTTGTAGCCGCGGCGCCATTCGAATTTGTCGACGGCCTTCATCAAGCCGATGTTGCCTTCCTGAATCAAATCGAGAAACTGCAAGCCACGATTCGTGTATTTCTTCGCGATGGAAACGACGAGGCGAAGGTTGGCTTCGATCAATTCCTTCTTAGCTTGCTCGGCTTCGGCTTCACCGCGGTGAATGATGGTGAGCGTACGCTTCAGTTCGGTGAGACCGACTTCGCTGGCTTCCTCGATGTCTTTCAGTTCGGAGCGGCGGGTGCGCAGTTCGCGGCGCGCTTCGGCGGCGTTTTCGCCCTTTGACACGTCGGCGCGGCGTTCCAAGCGGCCCGCTTCGCGTTCAAGGGATTGCAGGCGCTCGACGGTACCGCGCATTTTGTCGATGAGGCGCTTTTTTTCGAAGGGATTGAAGTCGATGCCGCGAATTTCCAGAGAGATCTCGATACGAGTCCGCGACACATCCCACTTGGCGTGGATATAGGGGCGCTTTTTGGATTTGGCGGTCTTGTCGAGCTTGACAGCCTGCTTGAGAGCTTGTTCGTAGAGCTTGGCAATCTTATCGATGTGCTTTAGAGTCTGCTTGGTTTTATTGGCAATCTTTTCTTCAGTCAGTTCTTCATCGTCAAACTGAACGATTTCCTTGATGGAGCGCGCGCCCTTGCGAAGGTCATCGCCGACGGCGATCAGTTCCTTGATAACGATCGGGGAGCGGGTGATGGCCTTCATGACGACCAGTTGACCGCGTTCGATGCGCTTGGCGATGGTGACTTCTCCCTCGCGGGTAAGCAAGGGAACCGTGCCCATTTCGCGTAGGTACATGCGAACCGGGTCGTTAGTCTTTTCTAATGAGCCGGGGGTAAGGTCGAGGTCGCTGCCGCTTTCTTCCGCGTGAGCGTCGTCTTTGACAACGGTTTCGTGATCGCCGTGATCAGAAGAAACTTCGACGGCGCGGGCAGCCTTGGCCGAAGCGGCGTCTTCGTAAATCTCGATGCCGTTACGCTCAAATGTAGTGAGGAGATCGTCGATCTCTTCGGAGGAATGGACTTCCGCCGGAAGGGAATCGTTCACTTCATCGTAGAGGAGGTACCCGCGCTCCTTGCCAACGGCAATGAGCTGGCGTACCGCATCATATTTTTCTTCCAAACCCGTTGCCGCCACAACAATCCTCCCAAACTCTTATTGCGAATATCGGTGCTGCGCACTCTGGCCACAATTCAGCGCTCTCTGTGCATAGGACGAACAGGGACAGCCCATGCCGTACAGAGGGAGGAAGGAACTCCTCCGAGAAGATGCATAATTTTTCAGTGAAGCCCTGTGTGCCGCGCTAAATGCTTGCCACTGCCCCACGCCGTGCCGCCTGCCGCGCTCTCGCGGACCGGTCCCGTAGCATCGTTTGCACTTCCTAATAGATGCCTCGAAGAGCGAAACCGTTATCCGCCGAACCCTTCTACGCTACACGGATAAGTCCTGTTAAGTCAATTCGTTCGTTGCAGAAATTTGGCAGTCTGGCGGCATGTGCTTGATTTGAAAAGATTAGGCGTCATCGCGGGCAGAGAGGCGCTTCAACAGTTCCTGTTTCCGACCGAGAAGTTCGCGGAGTGACTGACCGGCGGGAAGGGCTTCGATGTCTCGCTGGATGCGCAGGAGTTCCTGCTCAATTTGACGGCGGTGGAGGGCCTCCAGGCAGCTTTCGGCTTCTTCCCAAGTTACCTCCTGGGCGGGCTCGAAAAGGATTTCGAAAAGAAGCCGGCGATCGCGATCCTCCAGCAAGGCGGCGATTTCGGTAGCCTGCATAGGCTGGTCAGAAAGTCCGGCCACCACCAGAGCGGCGAGGATTTTCTCGGTCTCGAGGCCTTGGTAAAGGCGAGACTGCTGCAGGCGCTGGGCAATTTCGCGACGGAAGCCTTCCGATTCGACGAGCATGCGGATCAGGCGGCGTTCGGTGGGCTTGATGGTGTTGCCGACGAGCTCGGGCTGAATCTTCAGTTCGCTACGGCGCTCGGTGGCGGCTTTGCCGAGAGCGGCGCGCAGGACCGGTTCATCGATGCGTAGCTGTTGCGCGATACGCGTAGCCCACTCCGAACGAAGGAGGCGATTGGGAATTTTCTGGAGATAAGGGAGAAGAAAATTCAGGGCGCGCTGCTTCCCCTCCCCGGTGGTCAGATCCATCTGGCGAGCGCGATCGATCAGGTAGTCGACGTAGGGAGGAGATTCTTTCACGGCCTTCAGGTAGGCATCGGCACCCTTTTCTCGGATGAAAAGATCGGGGTCGGCTTTTTTATCGCCGATGGCGGGAAGCGCAAGAACGCGAACTTCGAAATCCTGTTCCAGGAGCAAAGAGATGGAACGCTCCGTGGCGACTTGGCCGGCGGTGTCGGGATCGTAGTTAACAATGACGCGCTTTGTGAAACGGCCAAGGAGCTTGATTTGCGGTTCCGCCAGGCTGGTGCCGCAACTGGCGACGACATTGGCGATTCCGGCGCGAGCCACGGCGATGGCGTCCATGTAGCCTTCCACGAGGATGGCAAAATCCTGGCGGCGAATCGCGTCTTTGGCGCGATCCATGTGGTAGAGAACGTTGCTCTTGGAATAAATGGGCGTTTCCGGGGAGTTGAGGTATTTGGGCTGATCGTCGCCCAGGGCGCGGCAACCGAAGGCAACAATTTTGCCGGACTCATTGGAAATGGGAAACGTGATGCGTCGGCGAAAGCGATCGAAGAGGCGACCGCTTTGATCGCGCGAGAGCAGGCCGGAGTCCACGAGCAATTTCTCGGCGTATTTCTGCTTGAGGAAGCGAAGCAGGGTATCACCGCCGCTCGGCGCGTAGCCGATTCCGAACCGCGAAAGCGCTTCCACGTTCAAGCCACGGTCTTCCAAATAGGCACGAGCGGCGCGGCCTTCGGCGGTGGATTCGAGTTGCTTGACGAAGAAGGCTTGCGCTTCGCGATGCATTTCGATGAGCGCGGCGCGTTGCTGATTCTCTTTGTGTTCCTCAGGGGAGCGTTCTTTGGGTTTCGGGATGGCGATGCCACATTTTTCCGCGACGATGCGGACAGCCTCAGGGAAAGGAACCTTGTCCATTTCCATCACGAAATTGAAGACGTCGCCGCCTTTGCCGCAACCAAAGCAGTGATAGATCTGCTTAACGGGATGAACCGCAAACGAGGGAGTTTTTTCGCCGTGAAAGGGGCAGAGTCCGGTGAAGTTCTGACCACTCTTTTTCAGACGGATGTATTCGCCGATTACGCGGACGATGTCCGCCTGTTGTTTGACGCGATCCGCGAATGAGCCAGCTTCTGCCATTCTCCAAGTCTATCGAAAGCAGAAAGTAGAAAATGGAAAATCCGAAATAAGAACCAGCATCGTCTAGTAACGGACTAAGGATTCGGAAGACGTTTCACTGCGAAGCCTCGACGTCGCGCTTCTTGAAACTTACGGATCGAATGTAGCCGTAAATACGCTTGCTGACCGAAATAGCGAGTGCTTCCCTTTTCCACATATTCCGGTTGCCGGTTGTACTTGGCATCGAGCGCACAAGTCAGGCGGTCACCGAGCTCATCGACCGATCCGCAACTCTGTCTGCAATACTGAATATTTTCTTGGTACGAAGACCCTCCGTTGCCTTCAACAATATTCGCGCTGCCAGAAATGGCGGCACGACGCCTCGGGGAGCTCAAAGCAAGGGTCCCGGCTTTGGGAATTTGGTTGCAAATCTCATGAGCCCTCCTGCGCAGCGTACTTGCGCGCCAGGCAAGCAGATCCTTAAAATCCCGGATTGCCGATTGCTCGTCGGTCGACTTTTTCGGTTCTGCATATTCCATTTTCATTTTCCATTTTCTCAGCTCCGCAAGTCTACAACGGTGATGGCTTTGCCGCCGTGGTCTTCGGATTCGAACTGGGCGTGCTCGACCAGCGGGTGCGTCTTTAGGAACTCACCCAAACCCTTTCTTAGGGCACCCGTGCCGTGGCCATGAATGATACGGACACGGGAGCGATTCGCAAGGGCGGCTTCGTCGAGAAACTTGTCAACGCGTTCGCTGGCCTCCTCGACGGTCATGCCGATGACGTTTATTTCGCCAGCACAGGAACCTTCGCCGGACGCGGTGGTGACGGTGATGTCGCGGCCACGAGATGACCCGGCAACTTTTCCGGCAAGCTCTCCTTCGATGCCGGTGATCTCCTCGACGGCTATTTTCATGCGGAGAGGCCCGGCTTCGATTTCGGCGGTGTAGCCATCGACACGGCGGAGAATGACCGGCTTATTGAAGCCGCGAACGCGAAGTCGCGCACCGGGCTGCAATCGGTCGGCGTTGACCGTTTCGAAGGATTCCGTCTTGCTGCCCAGATCCTTTTGCGATTCCGAGATGGTTTGCACAACGCCGGCGTTGAACTCTGCTTTTGCTTCGCCGCGCGCGTCCTGCATTTTGCGGCGCGTCCTCTTCTCCAGTTGGGAGCGGAGTTCGCGATCCTTGACGGCATCGATAACGCGGGAGACATTTTCCTCAAAGCGCTTCTGCATTTCGGAGAATTTTTGCTCAAGCTCCGCGATGCGCTGTTTCTGGCGATCGACCCATTCGGCGCGGAGCTTCTGGCGCTCAACTTCCAACAGGTGGCGCTCTTCGGCCATCTGCTTTTGCATGCGGTCGAGTTCGTCGCGGCTGCGGTGGAGATAGGCAATCAGATTTGCGGCCTCGTGAGCTTCGGGAGTAAGCAAGGAGCGCGCATGCTCGATGATGGATTTGGCGAGGCCGAGGCGATTGGCGATGACGATGCCACTGGATCCGCCGGGCACGCCGACCATCAGGCGATAGGTGGGACGGAGATTGATGTCATCGAATTCAACGGCAGCGTTGACGACACCTGGCGTCGTGGATGCGTAAGTTTTCAGGCGATCGTGGTGAGTGGTCGCGAGAACGAAGCAATGCTTTTTTTGGAATTCGTCGAGGAGGGCGACGGCGAGGGCCGCACCTTCTTCCGGCGCGGTACCCGTACCCATTTCGTCGGCGAGGACGAGGGAATTAGGCGTGGCCTCCTCGAGCATAGCTTTCAGATTGAGCATGTGCGCGGAAAAGGTGGAGAGGTCGGCGGCGATGGACTGTTCGTCACCGATGTCGACGAGCACGCGATCGAATAGCGGTAAGACGGCACGCTGGGCGGCGACGGGAATGCCGGCCTGCGCCGCAAGCGCGGCCATGCCCATGGTCTTGAGCGCCACGGTTTTTCCGCCGGTGTTTGGGCCGCTGATGACGAGCAAGTGCTCGTCCCCGCCGAGGTGGAGAGAAATGGGGACGATGGGACGATTTTCGCGGCGCAACTTGTCTTCGAGGACCGGGTGGCGAGCCGCATCGAGCTGGAGAAGTGGTTCGGCAGAAAATTCCGGGATGCAGGCGTCGAAATCGCGCGCGAAACGAGCGCGAGCAAACACGCTGTCGAACTCGGCAATGATGGTAGCGGCGGATTGTAGGGGACCGAGCATGGACTGTAGGCGGGAAGTGAGCTCTCTCAGGATGCGGAAGATTTCGGCGGCTTCGTCTTCGGCAAGCTGGACGAGTTGATTGTTGGTGTCGACGGTTTCGAACGGCTCGACGAAGACGGTCTGTCCGGTGGCGCTGGCGCCGTGAATGACACCCGGCACGGAGCGGCGATGTTCCGAGCGCACCGGAATCACGAAGCGGTCGTTGCGAAGCGTGACATAATCTTCGCCGCTTTCAGCGTTGCGCGAGCGGAGCATTTGCTTCAGCGTTTTCTGAATGGAGTCGCGAGTCTGCAGAATGCTGGCGCGGATTTTGCGCAATGCTGTGGATGCGTCGTCGTTGATTTTGCCGTCGGGTAGAATGCAGCGCTTGATGGCAGCCAGCAGGTCGCGAAAATCGACAAGTCGCGCGGCTTGCGCGGCGAGCAGAGGGAACTCGGCTGCTTCCTCGCGAAATTGCTGACGCAGCCAGCCTGCCGTTTCCAAGAGGGAGCCCGCATCGAGAAATTCCGGGGCCTCCAGTACCACTCCAGGAGCTTCCAGATGAGCGAGCCATTGTTCGGGATCGGAGAGCGCGCCGAAACCGAGGTCGCGTTCTGCACGCAACCACTCGCGAGCCTCGCGAATGAGGGCGAAACTGCTATTGAGAGCGGAGCGGTCGACGCCAGGCTGTAGTTCGCTGATGCGACGGCGCCCGGGAGCGCACGTGGTCCTGAGGCGCAGCAATTCGCGGAGCTTGTCGAATTCCAAAACGTGTTGTGCGGGGCGGGACATTACGCTCAGAGCTTCTTCAGTTGAATAGCCAGGTAGCTGGCGGCGTCCCCGGGAGTTCTGGCAGAGTGCACGAGATTGCCATTGGCTTCTTTCCAGGCGTTGGATTCCGACGAGGCGCGGGGGCCGGCTTCCACTTCTCTGACGCGATTAAGGACAGGTTGCCAGAAATCGCCAACGACGGTCATGGGCTTTCCTGCGATTACGGATTTATTCAGCATTTCCCAGACGACGGCGAGTTCGACCAGCGTGCCTGTGCCTCCTTTGCAGGCCGCGAAACCGTCGGCGAGGCGAATCAATTCGAAGAGTCGCTCTTCCCAGGTTTTCATACGGACCTCCACGTCGATCCACTGATTCGCTTGGCGCGAGAAAAGTTCCGCGGTGACGCCGTAGGTCTTGCCCTTAGCTTCTTTTGCTCCGCGCGAGACCGCTTCCATGACGCCGCCATATCCGCCACTGCAGACGGCAAAACCTCGCTCGGCCAGCAGGCGGCCAAGTTCCCAAGCTTCGCGGTAGTCCGCATCACTTTCCGCCAGGCGGGAACTTCCAAAGACTGTAATGATCCGCTCGTCGTTCATGTTGGTGATTGTCCTTAAGGAGTTGGCTGGGTGCCGGCGGGAGCACCGTCGAATTCTTCGATCATAGCCTCGCACAATCCATCGAGCGCGTCTTGCGTTTCGTGATTCTTTCCACCCTGGTTGTTGCCGAGGAAAGAAAAGATCAGACGCCGCCCGCTGGGAGTATCAGCATAGCCCGAGAGAGTGCGGACATGCGAGACGGAGCCTGTTTTCGCGTGGATTTTCCCGGCGATCACGGAGTTCTTCATACGTTCGTTCAAGGTGCCATCGACACCGGCGACGGGTAGCGAAACAAAATAGGCGGCGAACCACGGCTGCTTCTGGGCAAATTGGAGAAGAGCAACGAAAGCGCGAGGCGTGACCATATCGTGGCGAGAAAGGCCGGAGCCATCGGCTTGAATGACGTCGTCTTCGACTATGCCCGCGCGGGCGTAAAACTCCGCGGGACTCTTCGGCAGATCTTCGGGGATAGCCCAGCGGCCCTGTTGACGGGCGGCAGTGCGCAAGAGCACTTCGGTGTGAAGATTCTGACTGATCTTGTTGACCAATTTTACGGTGTCGCCGAGCGGCAAGGAAAGATGCTCGGCCAGGACGGTGCGCGAGGATTCCGCGGGATCGGGGTCATGCACGGCGCGGATTCTGCCCGAGAACTTGATGCCGCGGTCGGCGAGCAATTGCGCGAGCAGACTGGCGGCGTGCTGGGCGGGCTCTTCGATGGCGAGAACGAGTTTCCGGGGAGCGCTCCTTGCGGGGAGAGTTCCCGTGACAAGGACAGTTAGAGCGCCGGGTTCGCGCGTGAGGCGAAGATCGGCTTTTTCTTTTGCGGAGGAGGTGAGGACCTCGTTTTTGACGGTGAAGTCCGGCGTGGTGGGGTCCACGGATGCGCTGACCGGATCGCCTGATTTTTCACCGGGCGTGAGTCTCAAGGTGACGGTATTGTCGTCGACAACAAGGGCAGAGATGGCAGCGCCGTATTCCCAGACCATATCGTCGATTTCCCACCCGTCGGGATAGCGCTCGCGCGGAAAATAACTGTCGTCTCCGACAATGTCGCCGGAGATTTCTCTCACGCCACGGGTGGCCACCTGGTCGGCGAGTTCCGCCAAGACTTTTTCTGGCGGACCATCGAATTCTTCCTTTGTATCGAATGGGAATTTGCGATTGGAAAGGTTCGGGTCACCACGGCCGACGAGAATCAGATTGCCGGCGAGGACTCCGGATGGAGAGAGTGCTCCATCGGTCTCGACGGTGGTGCGGAAGCGATAATTGAGGCCAAGTTTGTCCAGAGCGAAAGCGGTGGTGAGCAATTTCATGTTGGAAGCGGGAACAAAATAGGACCCGGCGTTTTTCTCATAGAGGACGGCGCCGCTGGACGAATCGACGATCAGCAAGCCCCATTCCCCTTTGCTGACGGGATTTGCGCCAAGCCAAGCATCGGCGCGCAGCGCAAATCGCTCGGAAGGAGTGGGGCGCTTGATTTCCTGTGAACGAGTCGGTGCTAAGAAGAGGATGCCCGCAATAACCATCACGGAACAGAGCACCGCAGAGATGAACGTGGGTCTCGGCGTGTCCAAAAATCGACTATTGGCAAAATCCATGGTCTGAAAGTATATTCGAAAGCCTACGGGGGCTGCTCGTGCTCAGGAACCGACGGTAAAGCCGGACGTGAACTTGCACGGATAACCCGAACCCGCCATCATTACCGGCAGACAGGTTCTTTCGAGACAGTGGGGCTGATAGAATTGAAAAAGGTGAAAAACGCATGAAACGAAGCTGGTCCGTTGTTCTGGCGCTGATCTTGGTAACCCCCACGATGCTTGCCAGCGCCAATAAAGAGAAAGACCGCCTGGAAAATTGCGGGATGGTGATTCAGGAAATCATGGATATTCCTGACGACATTCCGCAGGACCTGATCGACAAGGCCGACTGCGTGATTGTGTACCCCTCGGTGCTGAAGGGAGCGTTTATCTTCGGCGGTAGTTACGGACGCGGGGCGATGACCTGCCGCACAGGCGAAAAGTTTAATGGACCGTGGAGCGCGCCGACGATGATGGCACTGGAAGGTGGCAGCTTCGGTTTCCAGATTGGCGGCCAGGCGACCGACTTCGTGCTGCTGGTAATGAACGAGCGCGGAGCAAAGGCGATCCTGACGAGCAAGGTGAAGTTGGGCGCGGACGCCTCTGCTGCAGCCGGACCAAAAGGCCGCAGCGCGGAAGCATCTACGGATGTAACGATGCGGGCGGAAATACTTTCCTATTCGCGAGCACGCGGCCTGTTCGCCGGTGTTTCACTATCCGGTTCAACGGTTCGGCCGGACAACGGCGCGAACGAGAATTTGTATGACAAAAAGGTCAACGCGCAAGACATCGTTTTTAAGGGCGTGGTACCGGTGCCACCGTCCGCGCAAAAGATGGTGTCGTACTTAAACAAGAAGTCGCCCAAAAACCTCTCGTCGGGCAAAGAGTTCTGAAGAGAAAACCAGTCAGGTTTGCACTAGCAAGGCCCCGGGCAAAAGCTGGGGCCTTTTTGTTTTGGGTTTGACATTACGCGCAATCTGACTTATGGTCATATATGAATTGAGGTCATCATAGCTTTCACTCTAGCTCCGCTTGCATCGAAGAACTCCTCCCGCCGAGGCCGTCGCAGCGCCGAATTGCGCGAGCGCCTTTTCCGAGCCGCGTTAGACATGTTCGCCAAGAAGGGCTTTTTGGAGACGACGGTTGAGGACATTACGAACGCCGCGGACGTTGGTAAAGGTACCTTTTTCAATTACTTCCCGAGCAAAGATCACATCCTTCTGGCCTTCGGTGAGATGCAACTTGGCAAGCTGCAAACGGCAATGGACGAGGCGCGGAAGATCAGCATGCCACTACCGGACTTCCTCCGTTCTCTTGGCACTAAGATGACGGAAGAGCCTATCCGGCATCCGGCGATCGTGCGCGCGTTTCTTCAGGCTTACCTGTCCTCCACTCCGGTGCGCGCAACGATGTTGGAGTTGCAAAATCGTGTGCTGGCGCTGCACTCACAGATGATTCAACTGGGACAGGAGCGCGGGGAGATCCGCGAGGATCTGCCTCCCACAGAGATTGCACAAGTATTTAGGCAAACCATTTTCGGTACGCTGTTGCTCTGGTCGCTCTCGGGAGATGGCAGCCTGCAAACCCGCATTGAAGCAGCGTTTGAGGTGCTGTGGTCAGGTTTGCGCCCGCGCACTACAAAGAAGCCGGTGTGTGTAGCTCCCTTGTTCGTGTGAGGAGATTGCGTCCATGAATCGCAAACGATTGTTGATCATCCTGGCGGTCGCTGGCGTAGCGGCGGTGGCGGCGTACTCGATGGGATGGTTTCACCGGGACCCAGCGCTGCAGGGATCGGGCACGGTGGAGGCGCGAAATATTCGCGTTGGTTCGAAGGTTGGCGGACGAATCGACAAGGTACTGGTGCGCGAAGGTGATGAGCTGGAAGCCGGGCAGGTGCTGGTGACGTTTGACGATAAGGAACTGCAGGCAACACTTTCGCAAGTGAAGGCGGCCGCCGACAAGTCCGAACGAGGCTTTCGTCCCGAGGAAATAGCAGAAGCGCGCGCGGCGGCAGCACAAGCGCGAGCGGAGTACGAGCAGCGCAAGAACGGGTATCGGCAAGAAGACATCGATGCAGCGAAAGCGGACTTGGATCGGGCGACCGCGGATGAAATCAGGGCCCAACTGGATTTTCAACGGTACGATGCGCTGGCGAAAAAGGATCTGGTATCGAAGCAGCAGCGCGATACCACCGAGGCCAACTGGAAAATGGCGCTTGCGCAAATGCAGAGCGCACAGCGCAAGCTGGATGAATTGAAAAAGGGCTACCGGCCAGAGGAGATCGCCGCGACAGAAGCTCGCTATCACCAGACGCAGGCGACGCTGGAAAAATTTGAGCGCGGGAACCGGCGAGAAGATGTGGATGCGGCGAAGGCGGCGCTAGCTCTGGAAGAAGCACGCTTTCGCGAACGCCAGGTTGTGTCTCCGTCGGCCGCGACGGTGGAAGTTCTGGATGTGCGTCCCGGGGACCTGATCGCACCGAACACGCCTATCGCCACGCTGCTGGAACGCGAGCAGATCTACGTGAGAATCTATATCCCGGAAACGCAGATTGGACATGTGCAGTTGGGAGAGAAGGCGGAAATTCGCGTGGATTCGTTTCCCAACCAGACGTTCAACGGAGTCGTGGAGCAGATCAACCAGCAGGCGGAATTTCTGCCCCGCAATGTCCAGACGCGGGAAGAGCGCGTGCACCAGGTGTTCGGCGTGAAAGTGCGCATCGAGGATACATCGCGACGCGTGCGGGCCGGTATGGCAGCAGATGTGAAGTTCAATCCAGCGAGCTGAATCTTGGAAACCGGCGACCCATCCGCGATCAATGCACAACACCTGGTAAGACGATTCGGGTCATTCACAGCCGTAGATGACGTGAGTTTCCGCGTGGAGAAAGGCGAGATTTTTGGATTTTTGGGGCCGAACGGGAGCGGCAAGACCACGGTGATCAAGGTGCTGACGGGATTGCTGCCGATGAGTTCCGGCTCGGCAACCGTGCAGGGCGTCGATGTTCGTACTGATCCTGAAGGGGTGCGCGAGAACATCGGGTACATGTCGCAGAATTTCAGTTTGTACAGCGACCTGACCGTTTTGGAGAACTTGCGGTTTTACGGTCGCATTTATGGGCTTTCGCCGGCGCGACTACGCCAGCGTATGGACGATATTATTCAACTGAACGGGCTGAGTCCTTACCTGAACCGGCTTGCGGCGCAGTTGTCGGGCGGATGGAAGCAGAGGCTGGCATTAGGCTGTGCGATGTTGCACGAGCCGAAACTGATTTTCTTAGATGAACCAACGGCGGGAATCGATCCGGTGGCGCGCCGGCAACTTTGGGATTTACTTTTCGAACTCTCCGGCCACGGAATCACGTTTTTTGTCACCACGCACTATATGGACGAGGCGGAGCGCTGCAGCCACGTGGCCTACATTTATTATGGAAAGCTGATTGCGGACGGCACGCCGGAAACCCTGCGGGAATTGCCGGACGTGCAGCCAGCGGGGACCTATCGCGTGGAGGTGACCACGCCGCACGTAACGCGAGCGTTGCGGATCGCACGCACGATCAAGGGAGTTCGCAGCGCAACGATTTTTGGCCAATCGATCCACGCGTTGATTGACGATGATCTAGATCTGGAGCATTTGCGCAGGGAGTTGCTGGCGCACGATATTGTAGTCGCGGAAATCCGTCCACTGGCACCCAGCCTGGAAGATGTATTCGTTGAACTGACGTACAAGCATCAGGCCGCGCAGGAGGCGTCCGGTGCTTAATCCATTTCGCGGTTTTGGCGCCGTGTTTTACAAGGAAACTCTACATGTGCGGCGGGACTTTGCGACGCTGTTCTTCTCGCTGATTATTCCGATCCTGCAGATGTTTCTACTGGGATATGGAATTGATACGAACGTGCGGCAGATCAACACAGCGGTCTACAACGCGGACGGGCGCGAGGAAAGCCGCGAACTGCTGGATCGATTGAAAAATTCGGATACGTTTCATGTTTATCGCTACGTGCACAGCGATAAAGAATTGAATGACTTGATCATCGCCGGAAAGTGCCGCGTAGGAATCAAGATCCCGGTGGATTATTCGGATAAACTGCTGCACCAGATGGGCGCGCAGGTGCTGGTGCTGATCGATGGATCGGACTCCTCGGTTGCGGGACAGGCGATCAACGTAACCACGGCGATTGGGCTGGATGAGTCGCTGAGGCGGGTGCTAGGGAACGGCGGCTTGGGATTCGCGGTGGATATGCGGCCAAAGATTCTGTTCAATCCAGATTCGCGCTCGCCGAATTTTTTCCTTCCGGGACTGACCGCGGTGCTACTGCTGAACGTGACGACGTTTCTGACGGCGTTTTCGATCGTGCGGGAAAAAGAGCGCGGCACGTTGGAACAGCTGTTCGTCACGCCGGTGCGGCCGATGGGACTGCTGCTGGGAAAGCTATTGCCGTACCTGGCGATTGGTTTCTTTGAGTTGAGCATGATCGTAACGGCTATGCGGTTCATCTTCAGCGTGCCCATTCATGGGAGCGTTTTTCTGCTGGCATTTCTTTCGCTGCCTTATATTTTTGTTTCGCTGTCGCTGGGCATACTGATCTCCAGCAAAGCGACATCGCAGGCACAGGCCATGCAACTTGCGTTTCTGACCATCCTGCCAAGCATTTTCTTCTCAGGGTATATTTTCCCGAGGGAAACGATGCCGAAATTCTTCTTCGTACTGAGCTACTTCGTGCCGGCAACGTATTTCATCAACATCACGCGCGGCATTATCCTTCGCGGGGCGGGCTGGACGCATCTGTGGCTTGACGCGCTGGCTTTGTTCACGATGGGTACACTGCTGCTGATCATTGCGGCGCGGCGGTTCCACAACAAAGTTATCATGGCGTGATACTCTGACCTGCTACAGCTCCCCAGGGGGAATTCGTGCTTTGCCCAATCTGTGAAAAGCGGAAACCGGGGCGGTTTTGTCCGGCGAAAGCGGAGAAGATCTGTGCGGTGTGCTGCGGCACGGAGCGGGAAATCTCGATCGACTGCCCGTCTGACTGCGCGTACCTGGTGGCGGCTCACCGGTATGAGGAGCAGCAACCGAGGTCCCGGCCTCAGGAAACGCCGCTTATGGATGTGCGACTAACATCGGATATCGTACACACACATCAGCAATTGCTGTCGGCGATCGCGTTTACGGTTGCGAAGTTCTGCGCGGGTGAACCGGAGGCGACAGATCCCGATGTGCTTGCGGCGATTCAGGCTCTTGCGGAAACGTACAAAACGCTGAGTTCTGGGATCGTGTATGAGAAGCCACCGGAGATTCCCGTGCAGCGGGAACTGTACAATTCCCTTTGCGCTTTCCTGACCGACAGCAAACAACAAGCGGGGCCGTATGCGTTTGGCGGGTTCAAGGATGCCGAAGTGTTTCAGTTACTGGTGTTTTTGTTCCGCATGGGATTTCTGCGGACGAATGGAAGGCCGCGGTCGCGACGGTTTATCGAGTTTTTGAGGGGGCAATTCCCCGGAGCACAGGAATTGAAGCGGGAGGAATCGCGGATTATTGTGCCGTAGAGGCTTATCAGATCCGGTCAGAGAACTCCCTCAGGAGAATTTCGCGGATTCCAGTTTCGCTTGTCTAAGCACAGGAAGATTCGGATCGGCATCTTTCCACAATTCCAGGAAATCCTGGTAAGCAGTTTTAGCCTTGGCGGCCTCTCTTTGCAGGGCGTAAGCGCGGGCGAGCCCAAGCTGGGCTAGTGAACCGATTGGTTCCGTCTGCACAATCCCGCGATGCGCGAGAATCTTCTGAAATTCAGCAGCGGCAGGGCGGCCCTGCTTCGCGGACAGATAGGCCAGCCCGCGGACATAAACGGGATAGAGGCTCAGGCTCATTGAAATATTGCTGGGGGAACCAAGCTCGTAGGAGCGCGCTGCTTCCAAGATTTCGATGGCCTCAGCAGGATTTCCGAGGTTGATCTGCAGCATTGCGTAGATGGTTGGCAGATAATTGAATTGAACGACAGTATCTTCTGGAAATCGATGAGCCAGGTCATTTATCAGTTTGGTTACTTGCGTCTGGTAAGCTCCTTTTTCGCCGGTGAGCGCCAAGGCAAGCGCGATTCCATATTCAACGTCGCGGGGATACGCGAGTGCCAAGGCCGCAGAGGCGCGCTGCCTGGTTTCGAGTGAGTTACCAAATAGGGCTTCACGAAGTGCAGCATCGGCTTCATATCCCGATGCGGTTTCCTTTTCATCCGCTTTCAACGCGGAGGCGACGGCCTGGTGCGAAAAATCGCGAGCCTTGCTCAATCGGCCGAAATAGGCGGCGGCGTCCGCCTCCGCGGCGAGCAGCGTATCCTCCACGCCGGGCTGTTCCTTAGCCCAGTTCACCTGCTTTGCCATTTCGGCGGGATCGCTTTGGAGAAAGCCGAGCTGGTACAATCCGAGGTGTAATGGTGGCGAGTCAATTTTTTTTGTTCGCGCCTCTTCGGCTAAGCTCCGGGCATTTTCAAAGCGATCCATCTCCATGTACGCGGCAAATAGATTGCTGACGGCAAGGGCGCTGCCCGGGTCAAGTCGGGCAGCCTCTTCCGTTGCTGCCATACCCTTTTCGTACTGGCCGAGCGTGCCGTAATTGGCACCCAGGTCATTCCGCGCCACGAATTCTCGTGGATACGTTTGTGCCCACAGTTCCAAGGATTGGCGCGCTTTTTCCAGATCGCCAGTCGCGAACAAGTGGTAACGAGACTCGATGGCAAGCCTCTCTCGTTCGCTCACCCGTTCGCGCAGGTCATATGCCTGCTTTGCGAACTCCGCGGCTTTGGCAGACTCTCCGAGATCGTAGTAGCAAGTCGCGAGCGCGGCATAGGCGAGGGCGAATTTGGGGTCCAAGCGGACGGCCCGCTCTAATTGTGGGATTGCCGCGGTGAAGTCACTTTTCCCCATCATGCTGATTCTGCCGCGGCTGTAAGCCTGCAAGGCCTCCAGTGACGGCGTCGTGACTTGCTCCAGAGGGGTGTCGAATTTCTCGGCGGTGGCGATTGATTCGCCAAGCTTTTCGCGCATCTTGTCGGCTGCACGGCTGAGGGCCTTCAAGACGTGCTCTTTGTCGTCCGCGGTGGCTTCCTCCCGTGCCAGGGTGTCGCCGGTACGGCAATTCACGGCGCGCAACTCCAAAACATATTCTTTGCCCAAGCTGGCAATGGAACCGTCGAGAGCTGCGATACTTCCGACGCGCTGGCAGAGATCCCGGGCCATCTCCGGTGTAATGTTTTTGTCGGGAGACTGGCCCATAAGGCGTAGAGTGTGTTGGATGCGACGTTCCGAGACGAGACTTAAGAATGGTGACTGCTCGAGTTGGACCGCCAATCCTTGGCGAAGCGTTTCGTCGAATACGGGATCGCCGGTGCGATTCGCAAAGTCGGCAAGGACGATGGTGTCTTTCGCGCTTAAGGCTGCCGCTCGCCGTGGGTAGAAGTGCAGGCCCACGGCAACAATCGCGATCGCCAGCAGTGCGGTGAGGCCGAGTCTCCAACGCTTGCGTGCCATGCGCTTGAGGCGCCATCCCGTGCGGCTTGCCACTCCCGGAGAGCTGGTAACATGTTCGGCGGATTCTTGCCTGAGTCGTTGGAGATCGGCGCGAATATCGGCGGCTTTCTGGTAGCGGAGTTTGCGATCCTTCTCTAGCGTGATGCTGATTATTTCTTCCAATTCCGCGGGGACCTGCTTGTTCAGACGAGCGGCAGGGGTGGGCGGTCTGTTCAAAATTGCCTCATGAACAACCGCGGCAGTATTGCCCGGAAAGGCAAGACGGCCGGTGGCCATTTCATACAGGACCGCGCCGAAAGAAAAAAGGTCGGTGCGTGTGTCGAGTTCTTCGCCGCGCGCCTGCTCGGGTGACATATAGGCGATGGTACCGACGGTAGAGCCAGGGCTTGTGAGTAGCGCTGATTCTTCCGCCGTTGGCATCGTGGATAGGCCTTCGTCACCGGAGACGCGCTTCACCAGACCAAAATCGAGAATTTTGGCGTGGCCCTGCTTTGTGACAAAGATATTCGCCGGTTTGATATCGCGGTGGATGATCCCGGCGGCGTGGGCCGCGGCGAGAGCGTCGGTAATCTCAATGCTCAAATCTAGGAGTTGGTCCAGCGGCAACGGTTTGTGAGCAATGAGGTGCGTCAGTGTGACTCCGTCGAGGTACTCCATGGCGATAAAACGGTGGCCGTGTTCGATGTTCGCGTCGTAGATCGTGCAGATGTTGGGATGATTCAGTGCCGAGGCGGCTTGCGCTTCTCTCTGGAAACGCTCCATCGTCAAAAGATCTTGAGCCATGTCCCCCATCACGAACTTGAGGGCGACCATGCGGCGGAGACGGGTGTCTTCCGCCTTATAAACGACGCCCATCCCGCCCCCGCCGAGTCGTTCCAAGACGCGGTAGTGCGAGATCGTGCGCCCGAGCAGTGGATCGGGGGCCGTCATTTGGCGCTGATGTTAGGAGGATAGGGGCACAGAAGTCAACGGCGTGGAGAGTTACTGCTGGCCTGCAGTGACGCAATGCAGACATGGATGACGCGGTGCGCTGGCCAAGCACGCTAGCCGGTGGAGCAGGCCCGGGGGTGGTGCAATTCCTGGCTGATGGCGGCGTCCCATCCCAAGGATAGTTGAGCACGTTTTGTGGGGGGACGAATACCCTCCCAGGGACGCGAGGAGAAGCCGAATTTCTGGCGGATGCGCAGCACGCGTTCGGAAACCTTGCTTCGGTAGTCTTCGGGGGCGTAGCCGTTCTTGGCGTACCACTGGTCGTATTGTTTGGCGAGACGCGGAAATTTTTCAAGGATGAAGGGCAGAAATGTTTTTGCGGATGCCGGCATCAGGAAAAGCACACCGGAGAAGAACCACTGCGCCCCGGCTTCCTTGGCGGCCGCCGCAACTCCTTCGAGTTCTCCTTCTCCATCGGTGATACCGGGTACGAGCGGCGACGCAGACACACCCACGCTGAGCCCTGCATCGCGAAGTGCTTTCACGGCGGCGAGGCGCAAATCGGGACGGGGAGCACGCGGCTCGAGCAAGCGGGCCAGGCGCGGCTTGAGTGTGGTGACCGTGATGTTCAGAGAGAGCGCCGACTTCGCGGCGATCACTTTCAGGATGTCGATATCGCGGACAATCTGGTTCGATTTGGTGATGACGGAAATGCTTAGGCCTTCGCGGCGGGCGAGTTCTTCCAGGCAAGCGCGAGTGACGCGGTATTCCTTTTCGGCGGGCTGGTAGGGGTCGGTGGCGCTGCCGATAGCGATATGCTCCGATTGTGTGTACCCGCTGGCCTTTGATTCGTAGGAATATTTCTGGGAAACATCGCGCGCCAGGAGAGCGGCAGCATCCTGCTTGACGAAGATCTTCTGCTCGAATTCACCACCGTCGATTTCCATGTATTCGTGGGTGTAACGAGCGTAGCAGTATTTGCAGCCGAATTCGCAGCCACGATAAGGATTGATAGTCCATTCGAAGGGAACGCGATGGGATTCACAGCGGTTCAGGATGGATTTGACTGGTAAGAGGAAATATTCGGGCTTTTCCCGCGATTTACGCTTCGTTGCGCAGGCCGGAGAATTAGCGGCGAGGCGAGCAATGCCCACCAGTGGCGCATGAGAAGTCTGGAGTTGTGGCGGGGGGCAATCCGCCGAGGGGCGTTCCAAACTTCCCCTGCACCAGCCAGCTTTACCCCGGGCACGGGGCGCGGCTTCTGGTTTAGGGTCTGGCTCATTAGGGCAAAACGGTAGGAAACTAACAGCGGGGCGACCAACGGGGCGCCGGACCGGCCGGGGCCGGGCCGCCGAAAGGGGGAGAACTGGGGACATAGCTCACCTCGAAGCGTTGCCAGTATTTCGCTTTTTATTCGCCCTGTCAAGTACTTTTGTTATTTGTTCGCCTATGAGTTCCCTTTCATCCTTGCGCTCTGGTGCGAGGGTTTGCTCTAATCCGCTGAGACAGACAGCGGTTGACAGCCAGACTGCACTTCCGGCCGGTTGACGTGCCGCTACCGCAAATCAGCGACCCGAGGGAACCCTGTGCGCGCACCAGCCACGCTTCTGAGCCTCAGTTTCTTAGTTCTGTGCGGTGCTGCGTTGCGGCAGGCGCCCGCTCAAAAACCGGCGACAAAAACTCCGGCAAAGCCGGCGGCAACGGCCGCGCAACCTGCCGTAGAAGGTCCTCAACAGACGAAACACTACCCGATTCTGGTGATCGCCCATGGAACTGAACCGTTCTGGAGTCTTCGGCTAGGAATGAAGGGTCCGGAACGGCTGGATCGCGTGGGATATCCCCCGATCGTTCTGGAACCGGCGGAGGTTGTGAGGGACGAGGGCGGCACGTTCTGGACGTATCGGACGAAGGATGTGGCAACGGGTGCTGCTCTGACGGTGAAATTGGTGCGCGAGGCGTGCTCGGACAAGATGTCGGAGACGAAGTACACATTCCAGGTGATCGTCGACCACGCGCAGATTGGAACACTAACCGGTTGCGGGCAGAGCGCACCGGACAAGTTCCCTGAGTTCCGGAAGAAGAACCAGTTGGATCCGGACGAGAACGCAGCCGCAGATGAGAAAGATAAGGACAAGAAGGGCGTCCTGGATCCGATTACGAATTTCAAGTCACCTGTGGCGGTAGCGTATCTGGATGCGAGTGGGCGGGTAGTGCTAAGCCGGGGCGAGACGAAGAAGATTGTTGCGCCGTCGGGAATGGAGCTCTCGTTATCACACGACGGGAAGAAGCTTTTCTACACGCAATCGAATTCCACGAGTGGACCAGATCGCAGCATCGTTTTGTATGACGCGGACACAGGACGGGCAAAGGATCTGGTCAGTGGAGGCGTGCATCAGGCCTTTTGGTCACCGGATGATTCGCGGATCGCATTTCTGAAATTTGATGGGCAGCAATGGCATGTGTGGACGATGCCTGCGGCGGATCCCGACAGGGCCACACAGCTTTCTCCGTTTGATGTAACGGCGCTGCACGGTTGGGTTACGCCCGGCGTGGTGCTGGCTACGAATACCGAGAACGCATATTGGATCGGCGAGGATGGCAAAGCGCAGCAGACCGTGCCGCTGAAGGAAATTTACGGCGAACAGTTTCAGATCATGAGCAGCGACACGATTCGCGTGGATCCTGTGAACCCGGACCTGCTGCTGATCTCGGCGTACTACACGAATGCCCCGGCGGGAGCGCCAGTGGATGCCACGGGACTGGCTTCGACGTTATTTCTGTACGAAGTAAAGTCGAAGCGACGGGTGGTTCTTGGTCCAGCGGATGCGTTTGCTAGCAGGGCAGAGTGGTCGCGCGATGGGCTTCAGATCTTCTTCACGCGCGGAGCTCCCGGAAAGGGGCCGTTGGTGACCAATCGCATTTTCTGGGATGGAACGGGCGTCAAGCGGAGTGAAAGCGGAAGCGGCTTGGTAATTGGAAAGTGAGCAAGGACTAGGGCAACGCCCTCCGACCTAGTCGGTCGTCCTTACCTCACAGCGATATACCATGAAATAGTACAAGATCGCCGTTAACGTTGGGCCGAGTATGAAAATCGTCAAAAGCGCGGCACAACGCAATCCGCCAGCGGTTCGCTAAGCCGCGTATCAAGAGCTCCTGTCGGCTCGTTGCGAGGCCATCCAAGATGAGGCAAACTCCTGATTGTTGAGTGGAACCCCAGCAGATTCGATTGCTGATCGGGGAAACCACCGGCATGAGGTTGACTCTAAACCCGCACCTTCTGCAAAACCAAATACCAAAGGGTGCGGCACGCGGCTTCTGCCTGCCTATCAAGTTCCAGAAAGCGCTGCATCAACCTTAACCGGAAGAGAAGATCGTTCGTGAACACTCGATCGAGGTGGGAGGGACTTGAAGGAAATCCCAGGAGCTTTGTCGCGGGATTGACAGGAAGAGAACTGCTAAAGAGAATCGTGGACGGGAGGCATCCATGGGCGCCAGATTGAGGCTACTCGTGTTCCCGATCACCGCTCTTCTTGGGCTTGTGGCGGTTGTGTTCTCCGCCCAGAATCCTCCTGCAAACCCCGAACCTCCGCCGGGAACGCCAGAGCCTCCCGTAAAGCCGGCGGCACCGTCAGAACCGAAAACAGCAGCGATGAAGAAAGCTATGGAATGGAAACAGTTTACGTATACCTGCGAAGGCGGGACGAAGTTGAAGGTGTACCTGTACAACGACATGGCCAAGGTGGCGTACAAGGACAAAGTGTATTTAATGAAGCAAACGCGCTCCGCGGATGGAGGGCGGTATTCCGACGGTAAAGTGGTGTGGTGGGGCAAGGGAAACGGTGGTTTCCTGCAAGTGGATGGACCGGACGGAAATGGCGCGATGATCGTGAAGGGATGCGAATTGGACAAGCCTATGAACTCGGAGGCAGCGCCGCGCATGGTGAGCGGAACCGTGAGTTATCGGGTGCGGATGGCCTTGCCACCGAACGCGGTGATCGAGGTGAAGTTGCAGGATGTTTCGCTCGCAGATGCATCGGCGACGGTGGTTGCCGAGGAAAAGATCGCGCTTGGGGAGCGGCAGGTGCCGATGCCGTTTGAGCTGAGATTCGATCCTGCGAAGATTGATCCAAACAACAGGTATTCGGTAAGCGCACGAATCCTGGTGGATGGGCAGTTGCGATTCTCGAGCGACAAGTCATATGCGGTGCTGACGCGCGGGAATCCCGCGCACGTGGAAATGATGCTGAAACAGGCGAGCGCCCCCAGCGTCCCTGCAACACCCTGAGCCCGCCACCCCGTCCTTCCGGACAGGTGCCCGTTACGACTCCTCCTATCTGTGAGCCATACCCGTGACAATGCGGGCCACTATACTTCGTTAATGGCGACCCTACCCAATTCCGAACCGCGGCAGGTGGGATTACTGGTATTGGAGAGCGATCCGAAAAGCGGTGCGGCGCTGAAACAGATCTTGGATTCGGAGGGTTGGCGGGTTCGGATTGTGGAAGACGTGCCGATGCTGCACGTGGAGCTGAAAACTGCTGAGTATTCGTTGCTCATCGCAAACATTTCGCTGATCGGGGTGGATTCGCCAACGTTCCATGTTTTGCGGGAGTTGGGAAGCGTTTCGGCGGAAGAGGGTGGCAAAATCCGGACCCTGTTTGTAATTCCGGAGATGAATGGAAGCCAATTCATCGGCGATCTGGAGGCTGCGCGGCTGCCATATGTGCTGAGGCCGTTCCATTTGCACGACTTCCTGGAAAAAGTGAGCGACCTGCTGGTGGAAGTAAAGGCGATTGCCGGGCCCTTGCGCATGACCCGATATGAGTTCGGCGAGGCTAGAAAGAAGAAGAAGCAAGCCAGCCGGACGACGTCGATGTTCGCCTCGAGGGATTCCTACTCGTATACCGAGGAAGAGATCGCCGAATATGAGAAACAGGAGTCGGAATCGTCGCGACTGCGACGGAGTAAGACGCGGACGAATCTGGGCGATCCGCGCAGCTAATTGCCGAGCCCCAGAGGTGGCGCGCATAGTGCGGCAATTCGTTTCTGGGACAGTCTTCAAGAAGTACAATCCGCACAAAATCAGCCTGGTGGACTGCTTGAGGTACTTCGCGCCGCAATCGGCGTGGCACTCAGGATGACATCCGCGTGGCTTCGTTGAGCAACGATAATTGCTGCACCTCGAGGGGGACCGGTTCTGGGTGCCCGAGATTCGACCACCAAAGCTAATCTGCAAGAAGATCCTGCCTGCGCGTTCTAACCCCGAGTCGTGCCCTCGCTGCACGAATAGGAGGATGGTATGAACCGTTCACTTTTGAGTCTGCTTGGCCATGTTGGTCATGGATTTTTGGGATTTACAGCATTGGGTGTTGCCACCTTGGGGTTCATTTGGTCTCACCCGGGTTCGCCAGCGCCTCCGCCGAAACCGGAAGGAGACTGGCGACTGCTGGAACCCATTACGTATGAAAACCTAACGGTATTTCCGGTCGTCAGCGCGTCAGGGCACGACACGCGCATGTTCCTGACGCTGGAAGAAGGGCTGTCGTCGGGGGAGGTGACCGTACGGGAGCAGGGAGCCGAGACGCTTATTCGCAATCGAGATCAGAACCGACCGGTGCCGCCAAGTTATGGGGGACCCTCGGTGAACCAACTGGTGCTGATCAATCACAGCAAACGGCCGCTGATCCTGTTGGCGGGCGAACTGGTGAGTGGAGGGAAGCAGGACCGTGTGATCGCAAAGGACCGCATCGTCGCGCCGGGATCGGATCCACTACCCCTGAATGTTTTTTGCGTGGAACACGGGAGGTGGTCCGCGGGAGCGGACTTCAAGTCGGCGAATACGATCGTACATCCGAGCGTAAGGGAACAGGCCGCGGTAAAGCAGAGGCAAACGGATGTGTGGGCGTCGGTGACGGCTGGGTCCGTAGCGTCCAGCGCGCGACCCGTGCCGCCGGAAGCCGCGCCACGAATGAACGCGCAAATGCTCGGAGACGCAATGCGAACCGAAGCGCCGACGCAGTCGTATAACAAGCTGTATAACTCGCGGGCCATCGGCGGATCGGTGGATTCGTTTGTGGACGAGGTACAGCGACGATTCCGCAAGGAGACCGCAGGGTTGAAGGGAGAGCGCGTGGTGGGAGTAGTGATTGCGTATGGCGGCGAGGTGGCGTGGAGCGACATCTTCGCTTCGGGCGAATTGTTCGAGCAGTACTGGAACAAGTTGCTGCGAAGCTATGCGGTGGAAGCGCTGGCGCGGCCGACGTTGCGAGAGAAATCTTCGGTAGAAGATGCGCGGGAGTTTTTGCGACGGTTGAATGGAAGAGAGACGACGGAATCCGACCCCGGCGTGTACCGATGGATGGAAGTCAGCGAAGGATCGCTGTCGCAAATCGAGTTGGATGCGTTGCAGCCAAAGACGATGACGTTGCACCGGTTGGTGCTGCGGAGAACCAGCTAGGATAGGGTGGCGTCGTAAAGGAGCTGGCATGAAAGCCCGCGCGACATAGAAAAAAAGCCGCGCCCCGCAAGACTATCCGCGGGACCAAAAGCACTCGGCTCAGAAGGCGGCCGCTACAAAGGCTTGGGCGTGTATTTGCGGACTTCGCTGCGGTCGGTCGTTTGTTTCAGAAGTTCGGCGACAGGTCCTGTCCAGGAGGGATGCCGATAGGTTGAGGCGATCTCTGCGAGCGGGACGAGTACGAAACGGCGCTCGAGCATTTGCAGATGAGGGACCTGCAGATTGGGCCTGTGAATTGTTTCGTCGCCGTAGAGCAGGATGTCCAGATCGATGAGGCGCGGACCTTTGGCAAAGAGCTTTTTGCTACCCATGTCGGTTTCGATTGCGCGCAGGGTGGCGAGAAGTTCTTGCGGGGACAAATCCGTTTCAGCTTGCACGGCGGAATTCAGGAACCAGGCCTGGTCGAGGTAGTCGACAGGTTCAGTTTCGTAGAGACTTGAAAGGCGAGCGACGAGGATGCCGGCTTCGCGCAAGCGAACGACGGCTTCCTGAAGATTTTCTTCACGATTGCCGACGTTACTGCCCAAGGCTAGGTAGACCAGAGTCATGCGAGTCAACTTACTTTTGCTTTGCGGCAAAGCGGCGGCGAAGTAGTCCTAGCATTGTATCCACTTCGGGAAGTTTCATGGCTACGCATACGCCGAAGAAAAGCGCGCCGTACGCGCTTAAAACGAAGACTGCCAAAACGATGGGACCCTGGTGACCAATGGCGATCTGCACAGCGCGCGCGGCGGCGGCGGCGATAAGCGCTGCAATCCAGACCTGAGCAAGGAAGCGCAGCGGGACACCAACCTGGCCGATGCGACGGCGAATGCCGCGCTGGAGAAGCGTGAACTCGACCCAGGACGCGATTCCGGCGGAGATGGTCAATCCAGCTACACCCCAACGGGGATTGATGCCAACGAGGCGCGGCAAAGGGTAAGCGCTCAGATATCCCAAGATGGTGGTCAGGACTACACGCACAATGGCGAAACGCAGGGGAGTACGCGTGTCTCGGAGGGCGTAAAAGCCGGAAGAATACAAGCGACCCAATGTGGAGGAGAGCAAGCCAACGGTGGAGCCGGCGAGAATGGCCCACACATAGATGACGTCGTCGTACGTGAAGCGTCCCGATTGGTAGATCGCAGCAACGATGACATCGCCCAGCGCGAGAAATCCGACCACCGACGGGACCACGAAAAAAGTGATCTGGCGCAGGCCGGAATTGAGACGGGTGCGGAGGATGCCAGCGACTTCGTCTGCTTCGCCGAAAGCGCCGCTCATCAGCGGTAACTCCGCGGCGGAGACGGACATGCCGAAAAGACTGACGGGCAAGGTGTACAGCGTCTGAGCGTAGGCCAGACCGGCGACAGCGCCGGGCATCCAGCTTGCGAGGAACGCGTCGATGTACGCGCTGATCTGGGCGACACCTCGGCTCACGAAGACTGGAAAGAAATTGCGGATGACGGTGCGCACGTGCTCGGCTTGATGAGCGAGTGAAAGTTTTAAACCGCCGAGTAGTTTCAAGACCATCGGAAGTTGCACGGCCACCTGAAGCGCGCTGCCCACGACTGAGGCCCAGGCGGTGATAACGACCAGGGAATTTTGCGTGCGGGCTGCACCGAAGCCAATCATTCCGGCGATCATGGCGACGTTCCAGAGAACGGGCGCTGTGTACGAAACGAAAAATTTGCGATGGCTGTTCAGGACCCCGAGGCACCAGGCCGAGCCAACCAGCAATCCGGCACCGGGGAAAAGGATGCGGACAAGCAAGACCGTGAGGTCGCGTTTTCCGCCGTGGAAACCAGGAGCGATGACCTCAATCAGCCATGGGGCTGCCAGTACACCAAGAAGAACCAGGACGGAGGTACTGAGGGCGAGAAGCGCGGCGACAGCACCGGCAGTCTTGCGGGCTTCGTGATCATCTTTTCGCGCGAGGAGGTTGGCGTAGACGGGAATAAAGGAAGCTGAGAGAACGCCTTCACCAAAGAGATTCTGGAGGAAATTGGGGATGCGGAAAGCAGCTTTGAAGACGTCGGCGGCATCGGAATTTCCGAAGTAGTGAGCGAAGACACGGTCGCGAATCAGGCCGGCCACACGACTGAGAAAAATACCCGCAGCGATCAGAAAGGCGTAGTTTCTGGAGCTTGGCGGGGCGGTGCTCAGTTGTTGGGACTTATCCACAAGCCATCCAGGCTACGCTAGCATCCCTGAAATACTTCCCGGAGAGCGCGTGCGCGTCCGTTAAAACGGACGATTACCAGTAACGAAGATACCGCAGTCAGAGGGAGTCGCCAGCCGCAAGTTTTGCGGTGATGCAGAAGTACGAACTAGGGGTGTGATGAACCGTCAGTCGGAATCGGCGTGTGCGACGCGGTTGGTGTCATGTTTAATTCACGGAACGGGAGCATTCCAGCAACTCCGATAGCGCATTCTCCCGTCTGCCCTGCCCTCCCGCTGACAGCCGACCTTAGGAGGAACTACGCCGCGATCAGCGACCTGTTTGACTTGTTCAACTTCGATCACGATGGTCACGGAAAGCACGGGGAACACGGCGACCACCAAGGTCACTGAAACGAAGATCGGGGCAGAGATGCACAAAATTATGCGCGAAGGTCGGCTCAAAGGCCGCCCTTCTTCGTGCGGCCCGCTGGGTTGGAGTGTTCCATGGCGCGAACCGACCCAACAAATTGCCAGCTTCTAAAGAGTTCGCGGCAAATGGTAGAATGCGCGAGCTTCACAGCGAGGTGAACCGTGCGCAGAAACTCTTTAAACGATCGAGCCGCTTCGATTTTGACGATGACGTTTTTGTTGACTGCAATCGAAGGGGTACTTTCAGGGCAAATCGCGTATGGGCAGCAGCAGGATTTTTCAAAGGTACAGATCAAGACCACGAAGGTCTCCGGAAACATCTACATGCTGGAAGGTGCGGGCGGAAATATCGCTGCGTCGGTGGGCGAAGACGGCATTGTGATCGTGGACGACCAGTTCGCGCCTCTGGCGGAAAAGATTCAAGCAGCGTTGAAAAATCTAGGGATCACCGACAAGCCGGTGCGGTTTGTGATCAACACGCACTATCACGGGGACCACACGGGGGGAAACGCGCCATTCGCCAACAGCGGCTCGACAGTCATCGCGCAAGATAATGTGCGAAAACGGCTGGAGAGCGGCGGGGTAGCGGGAATCGGAGGGTCAGTGAAGATGGAGATGAAGCCCGCCGAGAAGGCAGCTCTGCCGGTAATCACTTTCGACCACGATGTGACGGTACACCTGAATGGGGAAGACATCCGCGCACTGCATTTTCCGTCGGGGCACACAGACGGCGATTCCATCATTTTCTTTCCGAAGAACAATGTGGTGCATATGGGTGACGATTTCGTACGTTACGGATTTCCATTTATCGACGTGCTGAGTGGGGGAAGCGTGCAAGGAATGATCGATGCGCTGGAGAAGGCGAGCGCACAGTTGCCACCAGACGTGAAGGTGATTCCCGGGCACGGCGCGCTTTCGAATCTGGACGACGTGCGCGCGTTTGTGAAGATGCTGAAGGAAACTTCGGCTGTGGTACAGAACGCGATCCAGGCGCAGAAGACGCTGGAGCAGATGAAGCAGGAAAAAATCCTGGCGGCGTGGGACAACAAATGGTCAGGGGATTTCATCAAGACGGATGCGTGGATAGAATCGCTGTACAACTCGTTGACCGGCAGTCAGGGTAAATTCATAAAACACAATTAGATAGAGCAGGTTAGAATGGGCCTTGCCCCTAATAAGGGAGACCCTGATTCGGGGCCGCCAAACATCCCACTTTCCCTGGACGAAAAAGTGGTCTAGGAAGCGCGCGGGATTGCGGTCGACCGCGATACCAGGCTGACAGGATTGGTGCGCGAGTACCTGGAAAGACTGGTTGCTGAAGCAGCGATGACCGGACGCAAGCGACGCGAGCAAGAAGCGCTGAAGCGCTTTTTCGAGGAATTTCACTTCAATAGCAGTAAGCGGACCTGGAAGCGGGAAGATTTGTATGACCGTTTTTGAGTTTCTGGACAGCAATATCGTGCTGTATGCCTGGACGCGATCGACGTGCGGAAGAAGCGTGGCAAGAATATTTCGGCGTATTGGTCGAGAATCCATTCGTATACTGCGCTTCAGAAAGAGACTAAAAGAGGCGTGGCTGGCGCTTGGGGAGATCGCGGCCAAAGTACTGGTAGGCACGGGGGGTGGCGACGCGCCCGCGAGGCGTGCGGTCCAGTAGGCCGAGCTGCATCAGATAGGGCTCGTACATTTCCTCGATGGCGTCTTCTTCTTCGCTAAGCGCGGCGGCAAGAGTGCCGAGGCCGACCGGCCCACCCGCGTACTTATCAAGCAGGGCAATCATCAGATTGCGGTCGACTTCATCCAGGCCATGTTCATCAACGCCAAGCATCTTGAGGGAATCCTGGGCCACGGTGCGCGTGATGCGGCCGTCGGCGCGGACTTCGGCAAAGTCGCGCGCGCGGCGTAACAGGCGATTGGCGACGCGCGGCGTTCCGCGACAACGGGTGGCAATCTCTTCGGCGCCGCTCTGGTCCAACTGAATATTCAGGATCTTGGCGGAACGATTGAGAATGATGAGGAGATCTTCGGGCTCATAGAAATCGAGGCGGTGGACGATGCCGAAGCGGGAACGCAGCGGCGCGGTGATGAGGCCGGCTCGGGTGGTAGCGCCGATGAGGGTGAAATGGCTGAGTGGAAAAGGATGAATGCGCGCGCCGGGCCCCTGGCCAATAATGAGATCGACGCGAAAATCTTCCATGGCTGGATAGAGAACTTCTTCTACGGCAGGCTGCAGGCGATGAATTTCGTCGAGGAAGAAAACTTCCTTGGCTTCCAAAGAGGTAAGAATCGCGGTGAGATCACCTTTGCGCTCGAGGAGAGGTCCAGCGCTGGTCTTGATCGGGACATTCAATTCGTTGGCGATGATTTGCGCGAGGGTAGTTTTGCCGAGGCCCGGAGGGCCGTAGAGCAGGACATGGTCCAGCGCTTCGCCACGGTTGCGTGCGGCTTCCAGGGCGATGGCGATGTTTTCTTTAACGCGCTTCTGGCCGATGTACTCATCGAGTCGCTTGGGACGAACGCTGGCGTCGAGGTGCGCGTCGTCATCCCAGGCGGCGCCAGAAACGATGCGGGAAGTGTGCTCGGACCTTCCTGCTTCGCCTCGGGCCATGGCTTTTTTTTGGCTCAAATCTGGCATCTTCTTTGCGAGCCTTCCAACTATCTCATCGGTGCGGTCAGAATTGCCAGTGCCGCACGCAGGAGTTTCTCAAAATTGGATGTGCCGGCTTCGCGCTTGGCTTCCGAGACGGCGCTTTCCGCAATGCGCTCGTCATAACCAAGATTTACGAGCGCGGACTTGACGTCTGCCTCGACTCCGGCGGGGGAAGCTGGGACGGCCTTCTCCACTTCTTTGGCGACCACGTCAAGTCGATCCTTCAGTTCGACAACCATGCGCTCGGCGGTTTTGCGGCCGACCCCGGGAATCTTCGTCAAGCGAACGAGATCACCGGTGCGAATCGCGGGAACAAGATCCTCGACATTCATGCCGGAAAGGATTTTCAGGGCCAGGCTGGGGCCGACGCCGGAAGCACCGAGAAGCAGTTCGAAGACATGTTTCTCGCGAGCGGAGAGGAAGCCGTAGAGCGCCAGCGCGTCTTCGCGGACGTGCGTGTGAATCAGGAGGGTGACTTCAGCGTGGAGTTCACCGAGGGCCGCGAAAGTAGAAAGAGGGACGGCCACTAGATAGCCGACGCCGCCTACATCCAGAATTACCTGATTCGGCCGCTTTTCCAGCAGCCGTCCACGGAGAAGTCCGATCATCGGTGGCCAGTATTGCCGCCTTTTGTTCGCCTGTCAACGCGGGTTCAGCGGTTGTGGAGCACTACGAGTCCGGGGGAGCCGGCGGAACGGGCCCGGAGAGGCGCGAGGCGGGAGCGTTCGAGATCGTCGCGATAAAAGAGATTGTAGGTATCGAAGGGGATGAGACGGCCATCGGGATGAACGATATGGATGCAAGTTTTTTTGACGGAGCGAACGTCGAAGGCGTAAGCGTCCAGGAAATGGACGATGAGAACGCGAAAGATATTCTTGTAATTCAGCTGGTAGGGAGCGGAAACGCTGGGCAGGCAGCAGAGAAGTTCCCGCAGGCTGCTGGCACCGGATTGCGGTGAGTGATTGGTGGCAAACAGCTTGAACAGGCAGTCGCGGACCCCAGGTTCCTTCTCGTAGACAAAGGTGTTGCCTGCGGCGTTAAGCAGGACGTCGGGTTGCACGAAGCGAGTGAGCGGCGCAACGTTGCCGTTGAGTTTCAGTGCATAGGCCATAGCGAGGGAATCCGGATGGCAAGGGACGGGAATGACATCCTCGGGACGGAACACAGTTGATTGTTCGAGGATCGTGCGGCGAACTTCGGTCAGAGTAAGACGATCGGTGGCAGGATCGAAATGTCCGACGCGGCCAGCATTCTGAATGGGCTAAAAGGTGACACCACGGACACAAGGTTGCGTAAGAGCGTAGTCGATGATCTTGCCAAGTTCGCGGTCGTTAAGACCCTTCCGAAGAGTGACCACAAGCGTTGTGGACAGGTCGTGCTGATTGAGGCGCGCGAGGGCTTTTTCGCGCGCGGAGCGAAGATCGCCACCCCGCAAATCGAGAAGGGCTTGGCGTTCGAAGGAATCAAATTGCAAGTAGATTTCAAGGTCAGGATCGGTGTCGGCAATGCGGCGAACAAAATCCTCATCCTGGGCAATTTTTAATCCGTTGGTATTGACCATGATGTGACGGATGGGACGCGCCTTGGTCATCTTGAGAATGGCGAAGAAACGTGGGCTCGCCACCGGAGATTTGCACCACATCCGGGTGACCTTTATTGCGCACAATGGCGTCGAGCATTTTTTCGATCAGTGCGAGCGAGCGGTGCTCCAGGCGCTCGGGGCCGCTGACGGAGTAACAGACGGGGCAGCGAAGATTGCAGGAATCCGTAATTTCGACCAGGGAAAGACAGGAGTGCTGCTCGTGGTCGGTGCAGAGTCCGCCATCCATTTGACGGGGGTATTGTAAACAACGGGCATTTCGGGACGCTTGATGAAGACCTCGCGGCAGCGGCGGTAATAGTCGACATCGTCGGAAATCAGCACACGTTGCGGACCGTGTTCCGGGCAGTGTTTGAGTAAGGAGACGTTGTTGCCCTGAAAGACAATCTCGCCCTCGAGCTCGCGATAGCAGACAGAGCAAATGCTCAAAGCAACGTCGTAGAACACGTAAGGACGAACACGCGCGGTCATCGGGGCCTCACTCTCTTGGCGGTCCAAATGAAGACGTAGACGACAGCAACGAAAAGTGTGACAAGAAAAATTCCGAAAAAGACCAGGCCGACATAGATAAGTACGGTGGCCAAGGATTGCGTCGAGTGAGCCTCGAGAGCCGCGCCGCCGGCGCAAGTGCATAGGGCGAAGATGAAGCTGCCAAGAAGCGTGACCCCGATAGGTTTCCAGATCGAGCCTGAAGTTGGAGGTTGTGGATCAGGAGCTAAAGCGGTCATCTGGTCCCTTCCATGAGCGGACGAGCGAAGCTGCCACTGCAAACAGAAACCAAACCAGGGAAATCAGAAAGAGAACGAAGGTAACAACGGCAAGATCTCCAAACACATCATTCCATGGATTATGGCCATTGAAACTGCAGGTTGACGCGAAGCCAAAGAGCGAACCGGCGAGCAGAAGGAACAGGCAGCCAGCGGTGATGAGGGCAGGAACAATTGTTGATTTTTTCTTTGGCCGATGGTCCGGCAGGAGTTTTGGAGACGGCGCCGTCATTGGAGGCTGCCACGAACAAAAATAGTCGCCACCACGAGGGAGAGATTCGCCTCCGACGAGTTCTTTGACAGGTTCGCGAGTGCCGCCGATCGATTGATGGAGGGGCCTCGCAGCCACCGTAGGATGTCGGGAGCGTAGTAGAACAGAGCAGCTACGCACACCCACTGGATAGAAGACAAACCGGCAAAGACGCGAATATCTGGCTTCAGAAAATCGATGCCAAGGCGAAAAGCAAGATAGCCAACCATGAAAACCCGGAAGAGGTCGCCAGCGACATGAGGGCGGCGAGAGAAACGGAGAATCATCAGTCCGAGGAGAATGATGAAAAGAATTTCGTAGAGCTGCGTTGGATGACGACGCACGCCATCACCAAAGTCAACTCCCCAGGAAACAGCGGTGGACACGCCGGCAGTATGATCCTCAACTCCCGTAAGAAAACATCCGATGCGCCCAATGGCAATGCCTGCGCACAACGGCAGAGCAAAAAGATCGCCGGTGCGCGTGGTGACGCCGAGCCGTTTTTTCGTCCACTCCACCGCGATGGTGCCACCGACCAGAGCACCGACGATTGTTTTTCCTGAAAAGAATAGTGCGGCCTGGCCAAGATGCCGCAGGGAGTGCGAGGGATCTTCGAACAAGAAGAGCAGTTTGCTACCGAGAAGTGCACCAATCGATGCCGCGGCGATTACCCACCATCGATCGAATTGAGAGACAGGGTCGCCACGTGTTCGCCGCAATTGGAGGTAGAGCCGGAAGGCGAAGACGTAAGCGAGGGCCTCAAACAAGAAATGGGGATGGATGGTGTGTGAGCCGAAGTGCAGATAAACCAGGAAGGACGTTTTCTGGTGTGAAAGACGCTACGCCATCCGTTCAGTGACGTCAACAATTCTTGAGGTATTCGACAAGGGCGGAGTGGTTGCGTTCGGTGGCAATGGCGAGCGCGGACTTGCCGTCGTTGGAGGTGGCGTCGTGATCGGCGCCGTGGGAGAGAAGAAGTTTGAGGATGTCGAGGCGGCCGTTGGCGGCAGCAGCGAGGAGGGGAGTGTAACCGGGACCGTAACGGTAGTTGGGGTCGGCGCCTTTTTCAAGGAGCCAGTTCACGATTTCGGTGTGGCCAGAGGTGACCGAACCTGTGAGGGCGTTGTATCCCGTCCCGTTGGTGGCGGTAGTGTTGACGTCCGCGCCATTTTCCGCGAGATAGCGAGTGACGTCAAGGTGACCGAAAACGGCGGCGAGCGCCACGACGGGGAAACCGTCGGGCGAAAATGCTTTCGCGAGAGCCGGATTCGGTCCAACGAGCTCTTTGACGCGAGCGAGGCGGCCTGCGGCAGCGGCATCATGGATATCTAATTGCGCGCCGCGCGCAATTAAAAGGTCGCGGATCTCGCCACGGCCGGAGTAGGCCGCGACAAGCACAGCAGAGACGCCGGAAGGTTCCTTTGCAGAGAGCAAAGAGGGATCTGCATGCAAAAGGGATTCGACTTGGGGGAGATCGCCTGCCCGGATGGCGTCAAAAAACGGTTTGGTGTCAGTCATGACTGGCTCCGGAAACAACGAGGAAAGGTAGCTGAGAAAGCGCCGTGAATATGGCCACGAGCGCCAGGGTTCCGTGGTCCAGCAGGGTAACACAAGGAAAGGGATCAGAAAGTAATAGATTAAGTTGCAGCGACCGATTTCTGGGGAGGCTGGTAGGTGCCGGGCACGGCGCGGACGGCGATGGCAAGTCGATTCCAGGTATTGATGGTGGCAATGGCGTAGGTGAGATCAACAATTTCTTTTTCGGAAAAGCTGCCCCGGAGGCGTTCGAAAACGTCGTCAGGTGCATGGGTCTGGGAGATCCGAGTGAGGGTTTCGGTCCATTCCAGGGCGGTGCGTTCGCGCTCACTATAGAAGGGTGTTTCGCGCCAGGCATTCAATGCGTAGAGGCGCTGCTCGGTTTCGCCAGCGGCACGAGCATCTTTCGAATGCATGTCGATGCAATAAGCGCAGCCGTTGACTTGGGAGGCGCGAAGTTTGACGAGTTGGAGCAATTTGTGATCGATGCCGCAGGTGGCCAGGTAGCGCTCCATGCCCAACAACGAGTGCAGCGCTTCATGAGCAAACTTTTGATAATCGATGCGTTCTTTCATGGCGGCGGGCCTCTGTTCCCCGCAGAGAATTGGATGCCGGAGAAAAAAGGGATGGCACAGGCGCGGAGGCGGAAATAACGAAGTGCAGAGACGTTACCGACGCGCGCGGTCCTTACGGACAGCCTCGTCGACAAGCGCATCGAGTTCGGAGCGGGTGAGAGTGACTTCGTCGGTGGTGTTCTCACCGTTATCGCAGGTTTCGGGAAGTTCCGCGCCGCCGCCAGGAGGCGGGGTAACGTGATAGCGCGCGCGCGCAGCCATCAGCTTTGCGACCTCGCGAGTCGAGAGAAGCTGTGGTTCACCGGCAAGCCGCGCGGCGAGCGTGATTTTTGCGTAATGCTCTACCGTTTCCAGGCGGAAGAAGGCCGTAAGGAGATCCGGCCCGCAGGTAACCGCGCCATGATTGGCGAGAAGCAGCGCGTCGTAGTGTGGCACGTAAGGCTCGAGAACGGCGCTCAGATCGGGAGTGCCGGGCGTAGCATACCGAACGAGAGGAATCTTGCCGAGACAAACGACGACTTCGGGAAGTAGTGCCTGATCAAGGCCCTGGCCCGCAACCGCAAAGCCGGTGGCGGTGGCCGGATGCCCGTGACAGACAGCTTGCACATCGGGCCGCATGCGATAGAACAAAAGGTGCATGCCGGCTTCGGAAGAAATCTTGCGGTCACCCTGAAGGTGACGGCCTTCCATATCCATGACCACGAGATCGGAAGGCGTCATCATGCCCTTGTTAATGCAGGTGGGAGTTGTAAGGATGCGGGAAGAATCCAGACGGACGGATAAGTTGCCCTCGCCGGCGACGATGTAGCCGCGTTCGTACATCCAGCGGCCGACCATGCAGAGGTCCTGGCGATGCTGGTCTTCGTTTCTTACGTGCATTTCATGTGTCGAGTCCGAGGGCACGGTGCGGACTCCTTTCCGCGACTTGAGAATAACAGTCCAAACGATACAGCCTAATCTTAGGGCAACTTGCAGAGAGAGTACGCTTCACCACGCAGAAAGCCAAGTGCAAATTATGCGTAGATGCCACGTAACTTGAGCGCGGTGGCCACGCGGTCAATCGCCAGCATGTACGCGGCAATGCGGTTATTGACGTGGTGAAACTCGGCGTAACGAACGACTTCGTCGAAAGCCCGGTCCAGGACATCGAGTAAGCGTTCGTTTACTTCGCTTTCGCGCCAGAAGAAACCCTGACGATCCTGGACCCACTCGAAATAGCTGACGGTAACACCGCCGGCATTCCCGAGAATGTCGGGTACGGTGAAAATACCCTTCGCATCAATGATAGCATCCGCCTGCCAAGTAGTGGGACCATTTGCACCTTCGCAGAGAATGCGGGCCTGTACCTGATGGGCATTCTGCTCGGTGATCTGATTTTCGATGGCAGCGGGAATGACGACGTCGCAGGGCTGGAATAGGACATCGCGGGCACTCATCTTGGCGCCGCCGCCGGGAAATTCCTGCAGCGGCCTTTTCTGAGTGTAGACCCACTTGATGACTTCGGGGACATTGAAGCCGTTTTCGTTGTAGAGACCGCCACCGATGTCGGCCAGTCCGACGATCTTGTAGCCGGCTTTTTGCATGAGTTCCGCGGCAAGAGAGCCCACATTGCCGAAACCTTGAACCACGACCCGCGTGGTTTCTTTCTTCATGCCCAGCTTTTCGATGGCTTTGTTCACGCACATCATCACGCCGCGGCCAGTGGCTTCGCGGCGACCGCGGGACCCGCCCAGTTCGATGGGCTTTCCGGTGACGACGGCGGTGGTGGCCTGGCGAGCGTGCATGGAATAGGTATCCATTACCCAGGCCATAGTCTGTTCATTGGTGCCAACGTCCGGGGCCGGGACATCGCGTTCGGGCCCGAGCCAATCGGAAAGTTCGGCGGTATAACGGCGAGTGAGACGCTCGAGTTCACCACGAGACATTTTTCGCGGATCGCAGATGATGCCGCCCTTGGCGCCGCCAAAGGGGATGTCAACGACAGCACACTTCCAAGTCATCCAAGCCGAGAGAGCACGAACTTCATCGATGCTGACATCGGGGGCGAAGCGGATACCGCCTTTGCCGGGGCCGCGGACGGTCGAGTGAAGGACACGGTAGCCGGTGAAGACTTCCAGTTGACCATTGTCCATGCCGACGGGAATGTACAGGGTGATTTCCTTGTCGGGATACTTCAGATAGCGATAGATGCCCTGCTCCAGTCCAAGTTTATTGGCGGCAACTTCAAAACGCGCTTCGGCGTTCTGGTAGACATTCATTTCTTCGGGTACAGGCGCTGGCGACATGCAGCAATCTCCTTCAATCACACAGTCCCTGAACAGGAAGGCTGTGCGGCATGGCTCGGCCTGTGAGAGACGCGCAGGCGCGAGATGATAGGCCAAAAGAGGTGCATGTCGGCAGGCTACCCACCTGCCAGACCTGACAATTGGCCGGGTGGCCAGTATACGAATCCGAATGGCCGACCGCAAGGCAGGGCCGTCGAAACGTCAACAGCCACAAGCGTGATGGCCGAACATCAAACGGATAGAGTCGCAGGAAGGCCTGAAGCAGGGACAGAAAGTGGATGTAGTTCTGGTAATATCAAGATTGCCAGAGAGGAATCCGGAAAGGCCCGCAAGAGGCTGGCGACTCTTGGGGAATCGGAAACGACGGCGATGGAATCCAAACTCAGCTTGTCAATCCTGGTGCCGGTTTACAACGAGCAGTACCTAGTGGAAACCAGCCTGAAACGCCTGGCGGTGCTGGCGGACTGCCCGTTACTGAGCCGCGTACGCGTGATTGTGATCGACGATGCCTCAAAGGATCAGTCCGCGGAAGCGCTGAAGCGATTCCAGGAATCGCTGGGGGAATCGAAGCTTTCGCAATTTGAATGGGTTTTTTTGAGGCACGAGAAAAATCAGGGGAAGGGCGCGGCAATCAGAACGGCAATTCCGCACGTGAACACCGATCTGGCGGTTATCCACGATGCGGACCTGGAATATCACCCGAGCGACATCCCGAAAATGTTACCGCTGTTCTTGGAAGAAGATGCGGACGCGGTGTTCGGGTCGAGATTTCTGTCGAGCGATTTCCGGCGCGTGCTGTTTTTCCGGCACAGCCTGGGCAATAAGCTCATCACATTGTTGACGAACTTAGTGACAGACCTGAATCTTTCCGACATCGAGACCTGCTACAAGATGGTTCGCACGGACATGCTGAAAAGCATTCCGTGGGAGAGCAACCGATTCGGCATCGAGCCGGAGATCACGGTAAAACTGGCCAAAAGAAAAGCGCGAATTTTCGAAGTCCCCATTCGGTATTCCGGACGCACCTATGCGGAAGGAAAGAAGATCACCTGGAGAGACGGAGTGAAAGCGCTGGGCGCGCTTGTGAAGTACGGAATGTCAGACAGAATATACGTGGCGGACGCGTACGGCAGTGAGATTCTGGCGCGACTGAATCGCGCGCCGCGATTCACGAAATGGATGGCGGATACGATTCGTCCGTACGTGGGGGATCGCGTTCTGGAAATCGGCGCGGGCATCGGAAACCTGACCGCGAATCTGGTGCCGCGAACGGAATACCACGCCAGTGACATCAATCCGCAGTACCTGAATCGACTGGAGACGTTGAAACAGACCAGACCGTACCTGCAGGTGCATTACACGGACGCCGCGGCGGGAGAGACGTTCCCGGCAGGAAGTTTCGACACGGTGGTGTGCCTGAACGTGGTGGAGCATATCGAAGACGATGTGACGGCACTGACGAACATCCGCAAGAGGTTGGACAAAAATGGCCGCGCCATCGTGCTGGTGCCGAACGGGCCGGGGCTTTACGGGACTCTGGATAAGGTACTGGGCCATTTCCGGCGGTACACGCGGGAGCAGTTGCTGGATGTATGCCGGCGTGCGGGATTCACGGTGGACAAAGTACTGACCTTTAATCGCATCGGGTCACCGGGTTGGTGGCTCAATGGGCGAATCCTGAAACGACAGACGTTCGGATTCTGGCAAATCAAGCTGTTGAATGCGCTGGTGCCGATGATCCGTCCAATCGACAGGTTCCTGCCCTTCCCGCACCTATCCTGGATCGTGATCTTACACGCGGATCCTCAATTAGAAAGCGCAGCGAGCCAAGAAGCGGCGCTGTCGCAACCCATGCTGTCGCCACAGAACGGGTACTCACCGAGTCGGTAGCGCGATTTGCGTGCTCGATTCTCTGCTGCAAATGGTCAGAGTAAGTTGCTTCTTGCCGCCAACCAAGGGGCTCTCAGGATGACATTGCCGTGTTGTGTTCGACGGGACAGCAGAGTCCAACCTCGTTAGGAGCGGTAACAACCCACGCTAGCAGCGGGCGGCCGAGTGGCCGCCCACTATAGCAGATCCATTGTGAACCGTTGTGATTATTGCAGGCGGAATTGCACCGTGACGGTCAGATGCATTGCCGTGGGGTTGCCATCCAATTTTGCCGGCGCGTATTTCCATTGCTTGAGGGCGGTCATGGCTGCTTGGTGAAGAAGCGTGGGACCAGCGATCACCTTCATCGCAGAAACATTTCCCGAGGCGTCAATCAGAGCGTCAATCTTGACATCTCCCGCCACGCGCTGCGTGCGTGCCGTGGGCGGATAGACGGGCGGAACGGACTTAAGCAATTTTGCGGGCTGAACGTCGCCGCCAATAGGCAACGGAGCAGCCGGCTCGGCGGAATGGGTGCCAGCGAGGCTTTCCAGAGGTGTTCCGGAGTACGTCTGGCCAGCGTCGATTGAAGGCGCTGCGTCTCCACCATCGGCGGAGTTCGCGATGCGATTGACGTTGGGTGTCGCCAAGCGTACGTCGCCGAGAACTGACTTTTTGGGCTCTTCAACTGCAGGAGCATTGTGCGGCGAGGATGTGGTCTCTTTGACGACTGCGGGAACCGCAGCGGAATTCACAGCCGAGCCGACCGCCGGAACGGGAGCGGGAGTGAGCGGCTTGGCGGCTGCTGGTTGATTAGAAGAAGTCGCCGCCTTCGCGGAAGGCGTGTCCGTTTCCGTTCGAAAGGCGGGCTGGCTGGAAGCGGCATTCGAATTCTGAGCCGATAGCGTGGCGGCAGGTTTTGAGGCCGACCGCGAGGTGCCCGACTGCGTCACATACCAGGCGCCACCACCGGTTGCAAGGAGAAGGGTTGCCGCAATTCCGATCCACAATCCGGTTTTCGAGCTGCCGGAGGTGCGTGCCTCGCTGGAGGCGGACGAGGTGCCCAGTAGCTGGCCACCAAACATGGGATGTTCAACCTTCGAAGAGGCTGAGTCCGCGTCGGCATTATGAGCGGTCTCTTGAACAGATTTGGCGGAAGAATTCGCTTCAGAGACCGCAACAAGTTCGGCGGCCGCCTCGGTGGGGGTGGCATCCGTTTCTCGCGCAAGAGGGGCGAGCCACGCCGGGATTTTCACTTCTTCGACGACCATGGAAACGGAAACGGCCTTCGGAGCTGCCGGCGCGGGCTTGCATTCCTGAACCGGCACAACGGGTGGTGAAGAAGGCTTGACGTCGGTTTGAGCAAGCTGAAGAATTTTCTGCACCGTTTCGGTGGGAATCATGTCCGGTTTGGGCGTTACAACCGGTTCCAGAGAGGATTGCTTCGGTGCAGGCGCGTCGGTAAACAAAAGCGAGCTGAGTTGCTCCTGGAGGCGTGCGGCCCGCTGCTTTAGATCTTCGGTTGCGGAATTCGCTGGTGCGATCGTCGACTCGGTGGTCGCAATTTCTTTTGTAACTGACTTCGTTTCGATTTGCGCGGAGTCTTCTACCGCCGGAGCCACAGGCGCGGGAAGCAGTTCTGGCACAGGCGTGGGTTCGGGTTTTACGGAGACGGGAGGCGTAGGAACGACGGGCTGGGTTCGAACCACGTGGGCCGCCGGAGCAACTGGAATTGCAGGCGGCGCGATCGGTGCCGGCGGGTAACTTTCGGCGGGCGCGATCGGTTTCGGCGCTGGCGGCACCACCGAAGGCGCGGAACCCAGTGGCTTCACGGGGACCGGCGTGGGAGCGGGCGGTTTCGCGACTGTGGGAGCGGATGGCGGAGCCACAACCTGTGGCGGCACCGGTGTGGAAGGGGTGGCCGAAGTGAGAGGAGGTTTTGCCAGGGCGGGTGGAGCTGGCGCGACGGCAGGAGCGGATGGGGCCGGAGCCGGTGCTGTCCGTTCGGCAGGAAAACGCATGCCCCAGAAACCAGCCGCGGACTCGGTGAATTCGAGCTCCACGTAGCCCGTGACGGTGCGATAGTTTTTCGATTTAACTACCTGGCAGACAACCTCTTTCTTCGATTTTTCGTTGGTGACGAAAAGCAATTGACCAGGCGCGACCAGAGAAGCGAGGCGAATTACGGCCCCGTGTCCGAAGACGAGCACGGTCTTCGTGGATTCGGAGAACGGCTCGCGCTTGTCGGAACCTTCCACCGTCCGCGCTCCGTTCACCGTGACCGGGACTTCCAGAGCCACGGGTTGAGGACGCGTTGCCGATAAATCTTGAGGAGCCTTAGTTGCCGGTGCGGCCGGGGCGGTGGTCGCCGCCGAATTCTCTACGTCTTTAACAATCGGTGCCATGGGACACTCGCTAGAGAGGAATTGGAGGACCCCTCGGCACAAGGCGGAGATGGTCCCGCGCTACCTTTTCATATTGGAGGGCGTGGGTACTGACGCTCTATAGTACTTGCGTACTACGAGGGTAACTGATGCGCGACTGGCAGCGCCTGGTTCACGGGCGTTTCGCTGCGCCGCGGAAGAAGCAAAAACACCAGCGCGGCAGCATAGGCAAAAGAGTCTCCGCCAATTTCCAGCGAGTGAGCGATCCGCAGAACCGGCGGAAACCACAGGGCCTGAACGAGGCCGAACAAGCCGACGATCATCCAATGAGCGAGTCCGAGTGAGAAAATCAGGGAACCGCGGCTCTTGCTCCAGAGAATGATGAACGGCAGGGACGCGGCGAGAAATATTGAGCTGCGCACGATTTGCGTGGGAAGGATTATGGACATGGACGGGAGCACGAGGCCCGCAATGCCGTGGCGGTAGTAATCCATCACGAAGGGCGCCACCATCATTCCGAAGAGGAGATAGGCCAGCGGGAAGGCGAGGATCGCAAGAACAAACCGCCAGAACCAGCTTGGCGTGGAGCGCGCTGCGAAGAATGCATAGAGGGAGTCGGAAGATGGCGAGTCGTTCACTTCGCCATTGCGAATGGAAGCGAGAACCATCGCGCACAGGATTGCGGGGAGGACGAACGAAGCAATCAGGGTGAGCGCACCACCCTGTGCCAGCGCGGTCGTGAAAATGCGCATTTCGATGATGGTGTTCACGCCGAGACAGAGAATGAGGAAGAAAGCGAAGACGATCCAATGAATCGCCCGGGAGCCGCGAATGCCGCGTGCGAGAGGAACCAGCGCCACACCGAGCAAGGGACAGGCGAGAAGAAACATCAGAAACATAGTTTGTGGATTCACAGTTGCCGGGTTGAAATTCGGAATCGCAATATGCGCGGCGGCGGCAAGCATGCCGGTTAAAACGGAACCAAGTGCGAAGAGAAGTCCGGCGAAAATTCCTTTGAGAAGCGATACCGCGAGCGAATTGTAAGAAGAACTCATGACTTGCTCCTTTCAAGCTCTGCAACGGCCCTCCGGGACCAGCGCACATAGCCGCGATAGCCTTCGAGGCCTTGCTCCACTGCCAAACGGCTAGCGAGCGGGAGAGCGCTTCCCGGTCCAGCCAAATAGGTTTCCAGTTCACGAATGATCTGATCCACGAAAGTATCTAATTCCAGTACGAACTGACGGGCTGAGGTATTCCCGAACATCTGCGCGCGAAATACAAATCGCAACAAGAGGTCGTCGAAGGTGCCCATGACCTCATGACGGGTGATGGGGGCATGAAGCCAATGGCGAAGCTCACCGCGCGCTTTTGGTGTGATGGTGAACTTGCGCGTGCCACGGCCGTTGACGGGTTTTTCTTTGAGGGTGCGCAGAAGGCCGCGGTGCTGTAGACGCTTGAGAGCAGGATAGATGGAGCCGGGACTGTCGCTAAAATGGCCCAGAGGGGTGGCGGTGAAGTGTTTACGCAGGGCGTAACCGGAGAGAGGTTGTTCGGCGAGAAGACCGAGGAGGATGCGTTCGAGGTTGGTGAGCTGTCGCATGTCCGTAATACGTTTCGTACTATCCTGTGACAACCATAGTACGATTCGTACTATGTGTCAAGCACAACCGCGCCCGGCGATGACACTCTCAAAACAGCGTACTCACTTGTGAAGACTCAGCGGCGGTTGGAACCTGGCATCGACGGCGACCTGATAGCCAGTGACCAGTTTGTTCGTGGCGTTGGCCATACCGATGACCTGCTGGAGCTCCTTGAACATCTCCGGGGTCATGCCTTTGCTGAAGGCCGAAGCGGTGTGGGAGGCGATGCAGTATTGACAATTGTTCGTCACGCTGACGGCGATATAGAGGAGTTCTTTGGTGAGGGGATCCAGAGCACCAGGAGCCATGATCGCCTTCAGGCCTTCCCAAGTGCGTTTCAATAGCGCGGGATCATGAGCGATGGCTTTCCAGAAATTATTGATGTAATCGGTCTTGCGAGCGGCCATGATGTCGTCGTAGACGGCTTTCACTTCCGCATTGGCATCTTTGTATTCGATGAGTCCGAAGGTAGACATGAAAGACTCCCAAGGAATGGGTTAGCGACGAATCAAATGGTAGCGGGAAGCGCGGTTGCTTGTCATCTGCGAGAGGTAGCCAGCAGGAGGGCAGATTCGAAAAGCGCAGAGCAGGCATCTTCCCCGGTATCAAGTCGTTATAAAATGGCGGGGTTCAGGAGGCCGCCGTGCACTTCCCTTTCGCCAAGCGATGGCGCATTTTGTTTCTGCTGATATTCGCTGAGGCCGCGACGATTCGGCCCGCGTTTGCGCAAACCGTGCGCGTGGATGTGACGAAGTCGCACGCGCTGGCCTTCGATCCGGATAAAGCCATGGGTAGTTCCATGGACATTCTTCCTGCAAAGGATTTTGAGACGATTTATAGCCCAGCGATTATCAAGGAATCGCTCTCGGCCGGCTGGGGTCCCATAACGTATCGGCAGAATACGGAGTTGACAATTGGGGCCTGGCACTGGAATCCACACGGAACCTGGAGCGAGTCGAAGACTCAAAGCGGATATTTTGTCGGCAGTGCACAGCCGGGCGATTTCTTGCGGCAGTCTTTCGGGTACAAGTTGCCGCACCGGGGTTCGACGCGGAGCGATGCGGGGCAAAACGAGTTTTCGCGATTGACCGACGGAGATTTGTCCAGCTATTGGAAGAGTAATCCGTATCTTGCGGAGAAGTTCACGGGTGAAGCGGATGAAAAGCATCCGCAGTGGGTGGTGATGGATTTCGAAACGCCGCAGGAGATCAGTGCGATCGAAATCGCCTGGGCGAATCCCTTCGCTAAGAAATACGCCATCGAATATTGGAAAGGAACCGGAGATGCCGTCACATCGCAAAACTCCGGCGAGTGGGTGAAGTTCCCGCAAGGGGATACAAGCGCTGGCGCCGGCGCAAGGAACCTGCAGCGGCTGGCGGATAAGCCGATTGCGACGCGGTTCCTGCGGATCTGGATGACGGAATCTTCGAACACCTGCGATACACACGGGAAAGAGGATGCGCGGAATTGCGTGGGATATGCGATCTGCGAGATCCGCGCAGGAAATTTCAATAGCCTGGGGCAATTCATCGACTTGGTGAAACACACGCACGGGCAGGCGCAGACCGCGACGCAAGTTTCTTCCACCGATCCTTGGCACGCGGCAGGAGACGTGATTCCCACGCGGATCCAGACGGGATTCGATCTGTTTTTCACCAGTGGATATACGAATCATCTGCCGGCGATGATTCCGGTATCGATGCTGTACGGAAATCCAGAGGACGGCGCGGCAGAGCTTGCCTACATCGAGAAGCGCGGTTACACGGTGTCCTATGTAGAGATGGGAGAAGAACCGGATGGCCAGTACATGTTGCCGGAGGATTACGCAGCGCTGTATTTGCAGTGGGCAACGGCGCTACACAAGGTTGATCCGAAACTGAAGTTGGGCGGGCCGATTTTTACGGGAGTGAATGAGGACATCAAGGTTTGGCCGGATGCACAGGGACGCACTTCGTGGCTGGGGCGATTTGTGGAATATTTGAAGTCGAAGGGAAGGATGCAGGACCTGACGTTTGTTTCGTTCGAGCATTACCCTCTGCCGCCGTGCGAAATCGGGTGGGCGGACTTGTACCGCGAGCCGCAACTTGTCGAGAACATCGTGAAAGTGTGGCGCGAGGACGGGGTGCCTGCGGATGTTCCGTTGATGAATACGGAGAGCAACGTTTCCTGGTCGCTGACCGATCCGATGCAGGATTTGTTCGCAGGGCTATGGCTGGCGGACAGTGTGGGTGCGTTCCTGACATATGGAGGACCGCGCGCGGTCTACTATCATTCGCCGATCCAGCCCGAACCGCTGCGGCCCGGGTGCCACGCGTGGAGCACGTATGGAAATTTTGTGGCCAACGAAAAGCTGGAGATTCGGGGGCACACGGCACAATATTTTGCGAGTCAGCTATTGAATCTCGAATGGGTAAAACATGGAGCGGGGAGGCACGAACTTTATCCGGCCAAGGCCGATCTTCAGGATGAGGCCGGGCGCACGCTGATCACCGCGTATGCGGCGAAGCGCCCTGATGGAACGTGGTCGTTACTGCTAATCAACAAGGACCCAAGTAACGCCCACGAAGTAACCATTGAATTCGTCGCTGGAGATAAGGAGAAAGCCCTGCGATACACGGGAAACGTGAAGCAAGTGACGTTTGGCGCGGCAGAATATGTGTGGCATCCTTCGGGACCCACAAGTCACGCCGACCCCGCCGGGCCGGCGAAGACTTGGCAAGTGAACTTCGACGAAGCACAGAAAGTGACCCTGCCAAAGGCTTCCGTGGTGGTGCTGGCAGGCAAAGTGAAGACCGGATCGTAAAGCAGAACATTGTCCACCCCTTGCCGCTTAGAGGACTGCTGCGGGCGACGGAATCCTGTGCCCGCAGAAATTCGGCTACTCTGAAACAGAAGTCTTCTGAGCGCTACGGCCGAAAAATCCGCTCACGGCCCGCCGGATATGACGATTGAAACTCCCATCCATGGGTGAAATGTATAAGAGGACAGGGAAAGACGCTGAAGTAGCACGATCGCGCCCGGCTGCGGCAGCCATTCTCGTGCTGGCCTACCTATTGCTGCCAATGCTTGTGCCGGCGCAAAAGCCGCGCGAGATTCATGGAACGGTAGTGGACTCGACGGGCACCCCGGTGTTTGGGGCGGAAATTGTGTACCGGTCCGCAGCGGGCACGCGGGTGGCGAACAGCGAACTTAGCGGATATTTCAGCGTGGAACGTGCTGCAGAGGCGGGCACCCTGCAGATCAGCTTCCCAGGATTCGCCTTCGTGACGGTGGAAATCACACCACGCATGACGGTTGAGAATATGCGATTCGTGCTTGTGCCTGCAGCGAACCTGGAACGGATTCAGGTGAGTTCGGGAGCAGAGGATTTGATTCCGGCGGTACCTAGCAGCGAGTTTGCGATTTCCTCGCAACAGGTGAATGTGGCCGGGAGCCTGGTAGTGGACGACCTGCTGCGGCAGGCGCCGGGATTCAGCACGTATCGCCGATCGAGCAGCTTGTTTGCGAATCCGTCGTCGCAAGGGGTGTCGCTACGCGGAGTCGGAGCCAGCGCCACGAGCCGGACGGCGGTGCTGCTTGATGGGATTCCACTGAATGATCCGTTCGGCGGGTGGGTGTACTGGGGGCGAGTGTCGCGCGCGTCGATTGAATCTATGGAGGTGAGCAACGGCGCTGCGTCGGATTTATACGGAGGAGGTGCGCTGGGCGGAGTGATCAATGTGCACACGCGTCCGCCGCAAGAATCGTTCGCCACCGCCGACATTTCATATGGAAGCATGAGCACGCCAGACATTTCGTTCGCCGGCGGCACGGCGCTCGGTGACTGGACCATCGGCGGCACGATGCAGGCGTTTCGGACGGGAGGATACATTCTGGTGCCCCCCGACGAACGAGGCCCGGTGGACACGAACGCGGGGACAGCCGATCTGGCAGGAAGGCTTGAAGTGGGATATTCGCTGGGCGAACAGGGACGCATTTTTGCGCGCGCAAGCGGCTTTGGAGAAAGCCGACGAAATGGGACGCCGCTCCAGAAGAATGACACAACGCTACCGGAGTTTGACCTGGGCCTGGATTGGGCGCCGTCCCGTGCGGGCCATCTTTCAGTGCGGCTCTATGGGTCGACGGAATTATTTCACCAGACATTTTCTTCGGTAGCACCGGATCAGAGCGTGGAATCGCTGACCAATGTGCAGACAAATCCTTCGCAGCAGATTGGATTCATCGGCACGTGGTCGCAACTGCTTCACGAAAAACACAATGTGACCGCAGGCCTGGAGGCCCGTGATATTCGCGGGCACAGCGAAGAGACGAATTATCGATTGTCGGTGCCGACGGCGTTGGCGGATGCGGGCGGGCGTCAGCATAGCTGGGGCTTCTTTGTCCAGGACGCTTTTCTACTGGCGCCGAACTGGGTGTTGACGTTTGGAGGCCGCATTGATACGTGGAATAACAATTCTGGCTACCAGAACCGCACGCCGTTGCCGGACGGGAATACCGTTCGTGCAACTTTTCCAGAGCGTTCGGAAACCGCGTTCAGTCCGCGCGTTTCCCTGCTACGCAGCTTTCACAACGGGTTGGCATTGAGCGCTTCGGTGTACCAGGCATTTCGCGCGCCGTATCTGAACGAGTTGTACAGAAATTTCCGGGTGGGGAATGTGATCACGCTGGCGAATCCGGCGTTGACGGCGGAGCACCTGACAGGAGGCGAAGCGGGGTTCAGCCTGCAACGATGGCAGAATCGCCTAACCGTGCGCGGGGATTTCTTCTGGAGTGATATCAGTAATCCGGTGGCGAATGTGACCCTGAAGAGCACGCCGGTATTGATTACGCGGCAAAAGGAAAATCTGGGATTGACGCAGGCTCGCGGTTTTGAATTGGCCGGAGAAGTACAAGTGAAGCCGAGGTTCAAAGTTTCGGCGGCCTATTTATTCGTGGACAGTACGGTGGTGAATTTCGCGGCCAATCCCGCGCTGGTGGGATTGTTTCTGCCGCAGGTTCCGCAGAATCAGTTCAGCGTGCAGGCAAGCTATCTGGGGCAGCACTGGCTCGCCGGAATTCAGGCGCGATTCCTGGGAAACCAGTTTGACGATGATCTGAACCAACTCCCTCTGGGGCAGGCATTTTCGCTGGACGCGCAGGTTTCGAGAGAACTGGTTCACCACACTTCCGTTTTCTTTGCAGTGCAAAACCTAACGAACGACCGGTTCTTGGTCGCAAGGTCACCCGTCGAGAATGTTGGTCCGCCCATATTTGTGCGCGGCGGCTTGCGCTTTGAATTTCACTGAAGCAGCGGGGCTGTTCAGGGTTTTGGAGAAGCCTGGAAGAGCTGGAGGTTTTCTGCCTTCCAGCGCATGGCGCGGTAGATGCGGTTCCGGCCGCTTGGATGGTCGTAGAAAATCCACTGTTCCAGTGGGCCGGGGCTCATCTTGCGGTATTCCCCGAGGTGGATTGCTGCCTGCGCAAATCCATCTGGCTGGCGGCTGGCATTGAGGCCGAACATATCGGCTTCGGCTTCTTCGGTCCGCGTTTGCGTATTTGTGATGGGGGTAAGAAGCAGGAAGAAAATTGTAGCGATCAGAAAGACCAAGGGAATGATCGCAGGGTCTGTAATCCCCTTTAGGCCCCAGTTGGCTCCCCAACGGCGCAGTGATCTTTCGAGAGCCCCTCTCAGGAGCACGAAGAATGTAACGGTTACGATGAAGATGAATAGGAGATCCTTGTAAACGTGGTGGAGGACGTAGTGTCCCATCTCATGGCCCATGACGGATTGAATTTCCTCGAGAGAACCGCGACGCAGGAGATTGTCGTTGAGGGTAATGCGCATGGTTTTTCCGAAACCACTGACATTCGCGCTCATGCGAGTGGTTTGGCGGGATGCGTCGACTTCGAAAACGTCACGAGCGGGGATGCCATTCCCGCGAGCCATCGAGAGGATGGGTTGCGTCACTTTCTTGTCGTCGAGCGTGGTGACCTTATTGAAGAGGGGCAGTAGAAATACTGGCGCAATCATGACGGTCACAATCATGAATAGAGTTGTGACGATCGCTCCCCAGATGTGCCAGGTGTTAGGAAGCCAACGCACGATTTCCAACAAGACCACGGCAACGAGACCACCCAAAATCGCGGAGATCAAAAGGCCCTTGAGCTGATCACCCATCCAAGGTCGGAAAGTCTGCGTAGCCAAGCCGTATTTCCACTCGCGGAAAAAACCCTCATAGAGGGTCATCGGAAAGGTGAGAACGAAGGTGATGATCATGAACTGTAGCCAGTACAAAAAATTTCGGAGAAAGCGAACGCTGGTCAGTCGAGAGGCGAATTCACGCATACGTGCCGACCAGCCAAACCGCAATAACGCCCAGTAAACAACTGCGGCCACTAGAAAATCCCAGAGAATCAGCCAATAGCCACCCTCGAAATAGACGTCGCTGCGGGCACGGGCAGTGGGGGGAATTTGTGCGAGATAGGCTTCGGTAGCCGCTTCGGCGCTGAAATGATCAGAAGGCTGCGCTTCGGGAGGAACGGTAAGGACCGAGGGCATCTGGCTTGCTGAAAGATCGGGCTTCTGCTGCGCTAGTGCGAGAGATGCAATCACGGGACAGAGGAGTAGCGCGCCGAAGAGCGCCCATACGATTCGAGTTTTCATTGTTCACCTGTGGAACCGTCGCGTCTAGACGAGAAGTATACGTTGCCAAGAGACGAAAAGTCTCAAAGGACGATTGTTTTTGCGAAAAAGAGGCTAACGGCGTTTCACGCGTAGGAAGAACTGGTCGACGAGCAGGCGGGCGAGGCGCGGAGAATTGTGGCGGATGACTCCGTGCTCTTCTAGGAGATCGTCGAGTACGAGTTTCACGTTGCACTTGAGGATCTTATCGGCATCCACGAGCACGGGCCCGGCGCCTTGGGCCTGGTAGCGTTGGGAGACTTCCGGCGAGACACCCTGCCGATTGGCCACGACCCAATCCATAACGGGTTTTGAGACGTGGCGCTGGATTGCGCGCAAGTGTTCGCTGAGGGTGTAGCTGGTGGTTTCCCCCGGCTGGGTCATGAGATTGGCGATGTAGACGCGCGGGGCTCTTGACCGCGAGATGGCCTTGGCAATTTCCGGGATCAAGAGATTGGGAATCACACTGGTGTAAAGCGAGCCGGGTCCCATGAGGATGAGGTCCGCTTCACGAATGGCCTCGATAGCTTCCGGGAGTGGGTGAACGCGGCGGGAGGAAAGTTCGATCTTGCGGATGGGTAGCTGGCTTTTGGAGATATTCGTTTCGCCGCGGACGCGCTTGCCGTTCGCAAGTGTGGCAATGAGATGAATATTGGAAAGCGTGGAAGGAAAGATGCGCCCGCGAATTGCGAGAACTTTGCTGGAAACCCTGACGGCTTCCGCGAAATCGCCAGTGACATGCGTCAATGCAGCGAGAAACAGATTGCCGAAGTTGTGGCCACGAAGGCCGCGGCCCCTCTTAAAACGGTACTGGAACAGGCGCCCCATGAGTGCTTCGTCTTTCGAGAGGGCCACCATGCAGTTGCGAATGTCGCCGGGAGGCAGCATGCGGTTTTCGCGCCGCAGTCGGCCGGAGCTGCCACCGTCGTCGGTGACCGTGACGATCGCGGCAAGGTCGGCGATAGGCCGCTCGCGGGTGGCGCGTTGATCGCGCTGGCGCATCACGTGATTCTTTAGTCCGCGCAATAGAGCGGAGAGGCCGGTGCCGCCACCCAAGGCGACGACGCGCATCGCGGGGGTAAGGTGTTCTGTTTGTGCGGCTGATTTCTTCACGGGACGCTCGAGTTTCGCACTGTGATGGCCAGGTTGAAAGAGACTGTCCGGGATTCACATCACCCGTGGAGGGTCAATAGCAAGATGCCGCCCGAAATGATCCGCGAGCCGGAATCTCTAAGAATGATTGCACTCGCCGAGGCGACGGACTTATCCCGCGTAGCCGTCTTTTTCAGGATACAGCAATTCAGTGAAACGGGGGTCTTCCTGGAGGAAGGCGAAATCTTCATCGTTGCGGGCGTGATAGCGATTCGCGGGGCGCAGTTCAATGGCAACTTTCAAATTGACCATAGCGGAATCGGCTTCGCCAGTAAGGCAATCCAAGGCGGCCAGAGCATAGTGGACATGGTCCAGCTTGGGTGCAAGTTTTCGAGCTCTTTCTAGACTTTCACGTGCTTCATCCCAGCGACCCAGATTCATCATCGCTACACCGCGCTGGTAGTGATCTTCAGGAGATTTGGGATTCTGATCGGCGGAAGGCTTCATGCGCTGTTCCACGATGCGAAGGTGCATGCGAGCACGGTCTGCCAATTCCTTGCTGGGGCCTTCGAGGACCTTTTCCAGTTCCTGCTTGGCGCGCTGAAACTTCTGCTGGTGAAACAGGGCCATAGCCTCTTCGTAAACCTTCATCTGGGCTTGTACTCTGGGATCCACCATTTCAACACCACCACGCTGCGGCACAGGAGCCGCTAAGCCTTTTGATTTCTTTTGTTTAGAGCTACTTCGAGTCGAAGGTTTGCCACGCCGGGAAGAAAATTTTTGCGCTTTCGCCATGCGGCGCATGCTAGCAGAGGCGTGGTCCTGCGTCAACGTGGGCCAGCACAGCGGTCATGGTTATCCACAAAGTGCCTTGTCCGATAGCCTTTACCCTCCGGCGGCATGGCAGAAAATATCTCTCCGGGAATTGCGGAATCTCCGCGACACTAAGAGCAGACTACAGGTTGTACACGCGTTCAGGAACGCTGGCTTGCCCTGCGCGCGTGTGTTATAAGTTTCAATCGGAAATCAGGTTGACGACTCGTGCCTTTCATCAATTTTCCTGCGCGTGAAATAAATTGCAAGCTGGTGTACTACGGCCCTGGTTTGGGAGGCAAGACCGCCAATCTCCAGTGGATCTATGATCACACCGGCCAGAACCAGAAGGGCAAGATGGTCTCGCTGGCCACGGAGACGGATCGCACCTTGTTCTTCGACTTTCTGCCGCTGGATTTAGGCACGGTCCGCGGCTTCAAGACACGCTTCCACCTGTATACGGTACCGGGGCAGGTTTTTTATGAAGCCAGCCGGAAGTTGATCCTGAAGGGCGCCGATGGCGTCGTGTTTGTGGCGGACTCACAGGAAGAACGGTTGGACGCCAATTTCGAGACGCTGGATAACCTGCAGGAACACCTGAAAGAGCACAACCTAAATTTCTCAACAATTCCTTATGTATTGCAATTGAATAAGCGCGACCTGCCCAACGCCATGTCTGCGGAAGAGCTAACCAAGCAACTGCAGAAAAAGGGCGAGCCGGTAATTGAAGGGATCGCGATTACTGGGCAGGGCGTGTTCGACACGCTGAAAGAACTCGCCAAAATGGTCCTCGCCGAATTGAAGAAGGGTAACTGACGTCCTGGAGGGCAGTCTCCACGGTCGTCTCGTTCAATCCATAGGCAAACCCACGAAGAATCCGAAGTCCCTCTAGCGAGATCACCAAGGATCACCATCGTTGCGCCAAGTTCCTTGCCCAACCATTGCCTTGCTCCAGGTGGCTTCAGCAGTTCGTATGAAATGCGTTGGGTCAAGAGAAAATCTCTTACAATGGAACGGCTCACGATTCTGCTTTTGGGCAATGTTTTGGCAAGCATTTTGGGCGAGTTGATCTGCCAGTTTAATATCCTTGGTGACCGAAGAGTCCGAGGAAATCGCAAAATTCATCACAACAAGAGCACAGTTTTCCGAATTACATCCAAGCTTCGCCGCGCGGAGTGTTAGCTTTCGGACAATTTGTTCCGACGTCGGGCGCGACGCGGCCCGTGGATCAATCAGGGTAGGCCGCTCCAAAGGAACAACGCGAATCGCAACAAAAAACAGGAAGAGCCAAACTGAAATGCAGGCAAGGAAGGGGCGCGAAAGACGGCCAGACAAAATGACGGCGGGAGTCTAGCATAGTGGCAGTACTGACGACGATCGATGAGCTGACGACGAATAGGGTTCTAGAATCCGGCCTTGGCCTGGTCTTCGGTTTCGAAGGTGGGGATGGCTTCAACGAGTCGGGTCACGGTGAGCGCGTCGCGAACGCGGCCGGGGCTACACACTAGATGCAGCGCTCCACCCAGGCGGGCCAAGGAGATGGAAAGCTTCACTAGGACGGAAATTCCGGAGCTATCGATCTGGGGAATATCGTTGAGGTCGACAATGATTTTGCGCGCGCCAGCTTGCGTAAGCTGCTGGACAAAAGTGCTCAAATGTTCGCTGGGATCGCCGATCGTCAGCCTGCCGTGAACGACCACAAAATGGATCCCGCCCGCTTCGCGCACGGTAACTTCCAGGGGTGGATGCAGGGTCATCGAACGGTTCCTCAAGAAATGTAGAATCGACCTGGGCCGCCGCCAAGCAAAATCTACCGGGGCGGCACAGGCATTATACGATGAAGGCGATGGAGAACAAGTCAACAAAGGTGGAGAGGCGGCACGCGTGGAAGGTGACGCCGAAACAGGCCCGCGAAATCCAGGAATCGCTGCGAAAATGGTGGAGCGGCGAGGACCGCTTACCGCGCATCCGGTGGGTGGCGGGGCTGGATGCAGCCTTCGTGCTGGTTGGATCGCAAGCTCTAAAGAAACGCGCGGGGCGCTGGGGAATTCTGCGCGACGCGAACCGCGCGATTGGCTGCGTGGTGATGTACCGTTATCCGGAAATGGAAGAGGTTGAACGGGCGAGTGCGGTCTCACCGCTACAATTTCCCTACATTCCCGGGCTGTTGAGTTTTCGCGAAGTGCCGGTGCTGTTGGCCGCGCTGGCAAAGCTCAAGCGGTGTCCCGACCTTATGTATTGCGATGGACAAGGATATGCCCATCCGCGGCGATTGGGTCTGGCGAGCCACCTGGGAGTGTTGCTGGACCGGCCAACCATCGGGTGCGCGAAGAGTCTATTGATTGGCACGCATGCGGCACTGGGAGAAAAGGCGGGAAGCTGGGTACCACTGATGGATGAGGAGGACCGAGGAGAATGCATCGGCGCGGCGTTGCGAACGCGTGATTCGGTGCGACCCATCTTCGTGTCGCCAGGACATCGAATCAGCCTGGAAACCGCCATCCGCCTCACGCTGGCGGTGAGCGACGGCTACCGGATACCCCGGCCGACACGTGACGCCGACCACTTCGCCAGCGAAACAAAACGGAAACTCGTGGCGGGCAAGTCATCCGAAAAATGAATGCTGGGTAGAAAAATTTCAAAAGGTACCGGAGGCCAGTGGCGCGTATAATCCCCGTACATCGTGGTTGGTCCCCTGAACATAACGCGCGTGCTGCCAAAGAACTTAGCGGCAAACCTGTCGCATCGGAGAATTCGATGAAGCGCTTGGGCGTTGCTGGTTGTCTGCTACTTCCGTTAATGCTCTCGGCCGTGCCCCTGCTGGCACAACAAGCTCCCGCGATCGCAGCTAGCTCCTCGACCTCCTCCGCTGAAGTCCCCCAAGTAGTCGCTGATAAACTCGACCGGCTTGATCAGAAAGTGGCTGCCGCGCAGTCGGCCGCGGACAACGCGTGGATGCTGACCAGTGCCGCGCTGGTGCTGATGATGACTGGTCCGGGACTGGCGCTATTCTACGGCGGACTGGTGCGGCAGAAAAACGTGCTGGCGATCATGATGCAGAGCTTCGGCCTGATGGCGCTGATCAGCGTGTTGTGGGCGCTGGTCGGTTACAGTCTGTGCTTCGGGGGAGATGGCCATTTCATCGGGAATTTTCAGCACGCGTTCCTGCGAGGAATTGGTGCGGATCCGAATCCTGATTACGCCGGCACGATTCCGCAGCTTACGTTCATGATCTATCAGATGATGTTCGCGGTTATTACGCCCGCGCTCATCACCGGAGCGACGGCGGAGCGCATGAAGTTTTCCGGGACTGTGCTGTTCATGACGTTGTGGTTCTTTTTCGTATACGCGCCGATGGCGCATATGGTGTGGGGCAAAGGCGGATTCCTGAATGCCGCGCTTGGCGGGCGATTCCCTACCCTTGATTTCGCGGGAGGAACGGTCGTGCACATCACGTCGGGAGTTTCGGCGCTGGTTTGCGCTCTCTATCTGGGCAAGCGAGTCGGCTATCCAAAACAGCCGATGCCGCCACACAGCCTGGTGCTCAGCTTCATCGGGGCGTGCCTGTTGTGGGTGGGCTGGTTCGGATTCAACGCAGGAAGCGCTTTAGCGTCGAATGGACTAGCGACGACGGCGTTTGTGGCGACGCATCTGGGTGCGGCGTCCGCAGCGATGGGTTGGAGCATTGCGGAGTGGATCAAGAACGGTCGAGCCAGCGCGCTGGGGGCAATTTCAGGAGCGGTTGCGGGACTCGTGGCGATCACTCCAGCCGCAGGATTTGTGGGACCGATGCCGGCGCTGGTGATCGGCTTCGCCGCCGGAGTTTTCTGCTTCTGGATGGTGACGCGCTTCAAGGCAATGTTTGGGTATGATGATGCGCTGGATGCATTTGGAGTTCACGGCGCGGGTGGCACGATCGGCGCACTACTGACGGGTGTTTTCGCTCAGGCCATTTATAATCCCATCTTCGGGACCGGCAAACCGACGGGCGGGCTGGACGGGCACTGGGGACAGGTGGGCAACCAGTTGGTGGGTATATTGTTTGCGTGGGTGTTCGCACTGGTGGGCACACTGGTGATTTTGAAGATTGTCGACGCGGTCACCGGCTTGCGGGTCCCCGAGGATCACGAAATTGAAGGGCTGGATATCACGCAACACGGCGAAGAAGCGTATAACCTGGAATCCTGAAGTGCGGGGCGAAAGCGAAGAAAATGCGAGGCGGGAGCAGACATTCGTATGATGAAAATTGAAGCGATCATTCAGCCGTCCCGGTTCGAATCCGTGAAAGATGCCCTGGTCGAGATCGGCATCGAAGGGATGACCGTGACGGAAGTGCGCGGGCACGGACGCCAGAAGGGCCACACGGAGGTTTACCGCGGGCGAGAGTACACGGTGGACTTGTTGCCAAAGATCAAGCTGGAAGTCGTTCTGCCGGATAATCTAGTGAGCCGAACGGTCGAAACCATATTGCAAACCGCCAAGACAGGGAAAATCGGAGACGGTAAGATATTCCTATCCCGGATTGAGGAAGCGATCCGGATTCGCAACGAGGAACGCGGCGAAGGCGCACTCTGAATCTTCCGATGTCTTCACCTCGCCCAGGTCTGTACCCCGTCTTTCGCCAGAGCAGAAAAATGGAAGAATCGGTTACCCCGCTCTCCCTGCTGGGTCCGCACTGTGACACCCAGCGGGAACGAACCAGGAAGCTGTTTGATAACGGCGCAAGCGCGAAAGATACGCTGCGGCAGTTGTGTGAACTAGCAGACGATGTAATCCAGAAGGTGTTCGCGGAGCTGCTGCGGGTGCGGAATACAACGGGGCAGGGATTGTGCCTGTTGGCGCTGGGCGGCTACGGCCGCGAAATGCTCTTTCCGTATTCGGACCTCGATCTTCTGTTTCTTTTTGGCAATGAAAAGACGGAGTCGGAATTCCGACCACTGATCGCCGAATTCTCAAGAACCCTATGGGACCTGGGATTCCGCGTGAGCTCGGCGGGACGCACTCTCGATGAGTGCCGGAGAATTGAACAGGACAATGCAGAATTTCACCTCGCGATGCTGGACCGGCGTTTCCTGGCCGGCGACCGCCCAGTGTTTGAAAAGCTGGATTCCAAAGTGCTCTTCGGATCTGAGCGGCAGTCCCGGCCGTTCTTGCTCGCGGAATTGCAGCGACTGACACGCGACCGCCTGACGCGCTATGGCAATACGATTTTTCATCTGGAACCGAATGTGAAAGAAGCGCCCGGGGGGCTGCGCGACTACCACGCGATCGTATGGATGAGGCAGCTGGCGGGCGACCGGCGCGATCCGCGAATCAGCCCGGTGAATGAAGATGAGCTGACGCGCAGTGCCGTGGAGTTCCTGAGTTCGATCCGGTGCTTCCTGCACTACAGCAACGGCCGGAATGACAACACGCTAACCTATGAATTGCAGGCTGACGCCGCGGAACGTTCCTTGGGGATCGATGACAATCTTCGGCGGAACGCGGCAGAGTGGATGCGGCTGTATTTCCGTCATGCCAGGACATTGAACCGGCAACTGCTGCGGTTCGTGGAGCAGCGCGCGTCTGCGACAATTTCTCTGCGCCAGCGATTGTTCAACGCGACGATAGGGCCGAAACCCGATGGAAGCAATGGCCGTCCGTTCGTGCTTCGCGACGGCTTGCTCGAAATTACCAACGACCGAGCATTCGCCGATCGCAACGCAACGTACGCATTGCTGGCCGAAGCGGCACGTACGGGAATGCCGCTGAGCCGGGAATCGGAACGCGCCATCGCGTACATCATGACTCACCCCGAACTACCGCAACGCAATACCCGCATCACGTGGCCTGCTCTAAACGAAATCCTAGGCGCCGACTTTCCCGGAGTAGCGTTGCGTCCGATGCATAGGCTGGGATTGCTAATTGAAATCCTCCCCGAATTCCGCAGCATTGATTCGCTGGTGGTGCGGGATTTTTATCACCGGTACACGGTGGACGAGCATTCGCTGCGCACAATTGAACACCTGCAAGACCTGGCCGAGCCTACGGAGCCACTGGGTAAACATTTCACAAATCTTTGGCGCACGGTGGATCGCCGTGACCTGCTGATTCTTTCACTGTTGCTGCACGACGTGGGCAAGGGCATGCCGGTTGACAATCACGTCACCGGAAGTCTGCAGGCGTTGGAGACGGCCGCAGACCGTCTCAAACTTTCACCGGAAGAAAAGACGGAGGTGCATTTCCTCATCGAACATCATTTGGACATGTCCGCGACGGTGCAGCGGAGAGACATTTTCGATCCGTCCACGGTCAGCGCGTTTGCGGGGACGGTAAACAACCTGGAACGGCTGCAGCGATTGTCACTGCTGACGTATGCGGATATTCATGCGGTCAACCCGGAGGCACTGACACCGTGGAAAGCGGAAATGCTTTGGCAACTGTTTGTGGCCACTTCCAACCACTTCAGTCGGACCGTCGACCGAGACCGGCTGCATGCCTCCGATGAATCTCTGTTGCTGGAACAGGTGCGACAGGAAGCTGGAGCGGATTCGAAAATCGAGATTGAACGATTTTTGGATGGATTCCCGCGCCGATTCCTTGCGGTACATTCGCCGGCAGAAATCGCAGCCCATTTTGCGCTTTATCAGAAGCTCGGAGGTGAGCCGGTCCAGACCGAGATCAAGTCTACGCATCATGCCTTCACGCTGACGCTGCTATCTGCCGATCGGCCCGCGCTGTTCGCGGCGATCGCGGGCGTACTGGCGGCCTGGGGGATGAACATCGTAAAGGCCGATGCATTCGCGAACTCCGCTGGGGTGGTGCTGGATACGTTCCAGTTCGTGGATTTGCACCGGACCCTGGAATTGAATCCCAGCGAGATTCCGCGATTCCGACAGAGCATCGCCGATGTGGTGAATAATAAGCAGGCGCTGGAGCCGCTGATGAAGGGGCGGTTGGCGGCAGCCATGGCGCGTCCACCAAAAGTATTGGTACAGACCACGATTAACTTCGACGACGAATCCTCGCAACAGTGCACGCTGATGGAAATCGTGACGCAGGACCGGCCGGGATTGTTGTACGAAATCGGCTCAGCGCTGGCTCGCCTGTCCTGCAATATCGAAGTGGCACTGATCGATACGGAAGGACAGAAAGCAATCGACGTGTTTTACCTTACCGCGCAGGGCCGAAGACTTACCCCTCAAAAGCAGGAACTGCTCCGCGAAGTGCTGCAAGCCACGCTGGCCTAGACGAACCTCAAACGGGCAAGGCTGTCTAATGCATCAATTCGCGGGCTTTTTCGACGAGAAGGGTGGAGTCGTACACGGGCTTCTCGAGGTAGCCGTCCGCCCCGGAGGCTTCCAGAAAGCGCTCGCGGTCGCCGCTCATGGTATGGGCAGTTGCCAGCAGGACGGGTAAATGCCGCGGTGACTTCTTCTTCAGGATTTGGCAAAGCTCGACACCGTTGACGAGCTGCCCTTCCCATTGTGCGTTGGTGAGAGAGACGTCGAGAAGGACCAGATCGACGGTGCCGGCTTCTATTTCCTTGAGCATCTCAGGGACATCTTCGGTTACCAGGCAGGAAAAGCCGCCGACGCGCTCGAGCGCCATTCGAAAGAATTTCGCGACGAGGACGTTATCTTCCACGATGATGACCCGGCGCGGCTTGGCAGGAGGAAGAGATACGCTCACGTCTCCACCGCCTCATCCTCGGCGCGAAGAGCCAGCGGCAAAGTGAACCAGGCGAGGGAACCCGTGCCGTTGGGGCCGCTTTCCAGGCCAATGCGACCGCCCATCATTTCGACAAGTCGCTTGGCAATGGCAAGGCCAAGACCAGCACCACTGGTTCCCCGCAAGGTCTTGTGGTCGTGGCGGACAAACTTTTCGAAGATGGAATTGCGCTTCTCAGGGGGAACACCCACACCCGTGTCTTCGATTTCAAAACGCAGATGCCCAGCCTGATCGTTTCGAAGCGCGCGGACGGTCACGTGGCCATTTGCCGTGAATTTCACGGCATTGGAAAGCAGATTCAAGAGCACCTGGCGGAAGCGGATTTCATCGCTGCGGACCCAAGGCAGGGAGTGCTCCAGCGTTTCGTCGACGAGGCGCAGATTCTGCGAGGCAGCCTGAACAGCGACGAGAGGCAGGGTGGAATCGAGGATGGCGCGAGGATCGAGCTCTTCCAGATTCAGGGCCAGCTTGCCCGCTTCGATACAGGAAATGTCGAGCAAATCGTTAACGAGGCGGAGCAAGAGTTGGCCGCTGCTGAATACATCGTGAAGGACTTCTCTCTCCTCCTCCGGGTCGCAGCATAAACCATCGAGAACTAGTTTAGTGAAACTGAGAATGGAATTCAGCGGAGTGCGCAGATCGTGGGAAACCTGGGCCAGGAATTCGTCCTTGATGGCATTGGCTTCCGCCAATTGTAAGCTGGCCTGCTCCAATTCCTGATTCAAAGTCTGGAGGTGCGACATGGTGGCGCGAAAATAGGAGTCGCACATCAAGTTGAGGTCCAGGTCGAGCATCTTGCTGAGCGCTTGCGAATAGGTCAAACGTTCTTCACGCGCGGGAAATTCGTCGAAGAGGCGTTCCAAGAGGAAGGAGCGAACCACACCCATGGCGCTAATAACGTATTTCTGGTCGAGCCCGATGCGGACATGACGAACTCCAATCTGATAGCGGTCTTCAGCGTAACGTTCGTCGTACACGCCATTGAATAGTCCGCGACCCCACGCCTGTAGGGTCATCTTCAGCCGTTGAACCTGTTCGTTGCCACCGGTGAACACGCGACTCGCACCCGGATGCTGCGGGATCTGCGCATAGAAGCGCTCTGCCATCTCCGGGAGATAAAGCTCCATTCGGGGACCAAGCTTGTTCAGGAGCGTGGCGTCGTCTGGTCGGAAGTGCAGATATCGCTTCATCTCTTCGATGAAGGATTCCTCATGTGGTTGGCTCTGGAGCGGGCCCGACATCTGCAGGATGATAGCACCCCTGGGCTTTCGGACGCACCACCGGGCGGGGTGCGAGCGATGGACTTCTGGGGGGGAAGGCGCGTGCAGCGGGAAGTAGGGTGAAAACTCGCCTAGCTGGGGAATCTGCCCCACGAAAGAGGGAATCCGGAAGGAGGGACCGCTTTAAATAATTGATTTGTATATAGCTTGCAAAATCACAGATGGTAGGTGACGTGCATCACCTACCCCTGCACTCTGGCCCCATCCTTTGCACATTGTGAGTGTCCATGGTCAGTGAGAGCGGAGCGTCGCGGGGCGATCAAGTCCGCCCAGGCGTTGAATTTGCGCGAATTCTGGTTGCGACGGACTTTTCTGCGATCGCCGGACATGCGTTGGACTACGCTCGCGTTCTTTGCAGGCAATTCCATGCCAAGCTGTTCCTCGTGCACATAGTGCCGGAGGAATTCCACTTCGTGCCGCCCGAATCGATTCATGAAACCGTCGCCACGGCGAAGAACTACGCGCAGAAGGAACTACAGGAGTTGGTGAGACGCGCGGGCTTGGACGACGTGGTCCACGAGGAGATTCTTGGCCAGGGGCAGGTCTGGCCGACCCTGCAGGACATCCTTCGATCCGAGCAGATCGATCTGATGGTCATCGGCACGCATGGACGAGCTTCCAAGAAAAAACTGACGCTGGGGGGAATCGCAGAAGAGATCTTCCGATCGGCCGATTGCCCGGTGCTCACCGTAGGGCCTCAAGCGAAGATTTCCGAAGGAGTGGCGGTAGCCTTCCGGAATCTTCTTTACCCGACAAATTTTAAGCCGCACTCCGAGCGCGCATCCAGTGCGGCGTATTATCTAGAGAGAGAACATGCGGCTCACCTCTCCGTGCTTCACGTTGTCGAGGAGGCCGGGGACGGTACGCGCAAAGGAAACGAAATCCTTCGCGAATTTCTGACCAAACGGATGCGCAAGACGATGCCCGCGGAGCGCCTGAACAACTGCGAGCCCGATTTTCTGGTTCGCTTTGGCGAAGCCAGTGAAGAGATCCTAAATGCAGCAGCGGAATCTAAGGCCAACTTGATTGTATTGGGATTACGTCCTGCGGAAAAATCCGCTGGCCGTTTGCCTTCGGCAGTAGCGTATCGCGTGGTCTGGCAGGCTCCTTGCCCGGTTCTAACCCTTCGTCGATAGCCCGTTTTCCCGAAGAGCAGAGCGCCCAGTTTTCCGGTACAATCCGCACATTCACGGCGTAGATTCCTGCGTGCGGGAGCGGCCTTTGGCCATCTCCAAGGCTCACATAAAAAAAGCCGGGCTGTTCTACTTCGTCTTCCTGATGTTTTCCTACACGACGGGTGGACCATTCGGAATGGAGGAAATGGTCACCACGAGTGGTCCAGGCCTGACGCTGTTCTATATCTTGCTGATTCCACTTTTCTGGAGTGTTCCGGTATCGCTGGTCACTGCGGAGCTAACGACGGCGATTCCAGTAGAAGGCGGCTTTTACCGCTGGGTTCGCGCCGGTTATGGCGATTTCTGGGGGTTCCTGGCGGGTTGGTGGAACTGGAGCGCGTCCTGGCTGCTGGGAGGAAGCTACGCCGTATTGTTCAGCGACTACTTGACGATGTGGTTTCCGTCATTGATTGGCTGGAAACACTATCTGGTGTCGCTGGCACTGATATCGATGCTGGCTTACATCAATATTCGGGGAATCCAGCTGGTGGGAATTGTCGCGACGGTACTGGAATTCTCCGTGCTGATTCCTGTGCTTCTGCTGTGCATTATCGCGGCGACCCGGTGGCATCACAATCCGTTTGTTCCCCTCACGCCGCCGCACGTGCCGCGGTTCCAGGTATTTGGCGTTGGCCTGGCACTCGGTTTATGGCTTTATTCCGGATACGAGCAACTCTCCAGCGTCGCGGAAGAAATCGAGAACCCGCAACGGAATTACCCCCGCGCGCTGGCCATGGTGATTCCGTTTTCTATTGCAACGTACTTCTTCCCGGCATTTCTGTCGCTGGCCGCGCTGGGCAACTGGCGAGAGTGGAACACCGCCTACCTTTCGAAAGCCGCAGAGCTCGTCGGTGGAGAATGGTTGGGCCTGCTAATGACCTTTGCCGCCATGCTGGGCAACGTCTGCTTATTGAACGCGACCGTGCTGACCAGCACGCGGATGCCTTCTTCGATGGCGGAAGATGGCTATTTGCCGCAGGTTCTGGCACAAAAACACCCTAAATATGGATCTCCGTGGATCGCCATCCTGATTTCCTCTGCGATTTATGCGGCACTGGCGTTTCACACCCTGGCGCAATTGCTTACGGTTTATGTTTGGCTGCGCATCCTGGTGACGATTCTGACCGTGCTCGCTGCGTGGCAGCTGCGGAGAACAAAGCCCGACACACCGCGACCGTTTCAGATTCCTTGGGGAAGGCTGGGCCTGACCTATGTGGTGATTGCTCCCATTTTGATGGGCGTGGTTGCGCTGGTGGGCAGCGACCGGTTCGCGCTGAAGTGGGGACCGTTGGGGGTACTGTTCGGGGTAGTCGTGTACTTTGCGCTTCCGCGCATTAGATCGATTTTAGCGCACCTCGACACGCGCTAGTGGCCAGATGCGCGAGGACGCGCGGGACGCTGAGTGATGGTCGTGTTCGGGAAATAGTGAAGGATGATTTCGCGAAAGTCCGAGCCTTGTTCCGCCATGGCTCTGGCCGAAGGTATCGCTGGGCACGGCGCCACAGCCCAGTCGTGATCCGGCAGCACGGAGCCGAATTCATCCTTGCGGGCCTAGCCGCCTAGCGACGGCCAGCCGTGCGGGACTTGATCCTCACCTTCGAACAGAGGCCCGTCGCGGCAATGTTCACACGAAGCGGCATCCAGCGAAGTGACCAGCAGTCCTTTACCGAGCACACGCGCAAATCGCCCGCTATCGAACTCCGCCACACCGAGGGGAGTTCCAACATAGGTCTTATCAAAGAGCAAAAGCCCTTCCTCGGCGGTGGCGATAACGAGTTCCTGGTCCGCCGGGCCCTCTAGCGTGCCGGCCACCATGGCCACAAGCGGGGATGACGGCAAATCTCTGCCGACGAGGAATTCTCGGAGAAGGGTGCCAGTTAGATCGTACTCGGCGAGGCCCGCCGGTCCAGCGATGTAAAGGCGGTCGTTCAGGCGAGCTAATGGGAAAACACCTGGGGAGAAGAAACGACCTCGAAATTTACGTTTGCCGGCGGAACATAAGGGCGTCGCTCGACGCGAATTTCGTGCTCGGCGCGGACTTCTTGTTGGGAGAGGTGCAAGGCGCGATTGGCGCGCCAACCAACAAAGAATCCTGCCAACAGAACTACTGCAAGGATGCTCCCAGCTATCGTCCAGACCTGAAACGTCAGACCCTTGGCCATGGTGCCTCAGCGAGAACTGCTCACTTTAATCCCAGACGAACTCACCAGAGCAGGAGCAGATACGGGTCCACTGCAGTAGCCCAGAAAATATCGAGATTTCGGAGCTTGGCCAAAGCGAATTCGTGTCGTTGGGGGACAGCGTGTCCCGCCGTCCACGGGAGAAGCATTGAGTCAGCGAGCTATTCGAACCGAATTAGGACAATCTCGGGTTGCGTGCCAACACGCATGGGGGGACCCCAGGTGCCGGCACCACTTGAGGTATACACAAGCAGCTCGCCAAATTGCTTCAAGCCATAGGTGAACTCACCGAAGATGCGGGAGGTGAGCCAGGTGAAGGGGAAAATTTGGCCGCCGTGCGTGTGTCCGGAAAGCTGGAGGCAGATGCCTTGCTGCTCGGCAATGGCCAAGCCGTGCGGTACATGGGCAAGCAAGACGCTGGCGCAATCGCGGTCCAGATGGGCACTTTCCAAGACGGACTGGTAGTGTTTGGCATTGCTCGATTCGCTATAGGGCACGCCAAGAACCTGAAGTCCATCCAGGTTCACCTTTTCATTGTGCAGGACATGTACGCCCGAGTGCCTTAAGGCGTCGAGATACCTGGTGGGATCGGAGAACTCCTCGTGATTTCCGGTCACGAAGTAAGAGCCAAATCGCGGGGAAAGTTGCTTCAGCGGCAAAACAATGCGCTGGGCATCGACTTTGGTACCGTCAAATAGATCACCGTTGAAGAAGATGACGTCCGCGCCGAGCTGGCGCAACTTTCCGACGATACGCGAAAGAAATCGATAGCCCTTCACGTGGCCGAGATGGGTATCTGTGACAAGGGCGGCCACGCGGCCTCGCCAGGGAATGGGCAAGCCGCGCAATTTAACGGTGATGCGTCGTACACGAATGGATGCAGCGTTGATGATTCCGTAGAGGCTGGCAAGGATGGCAATCCCGAAGAATGTTGCGGCGATGGCGTGACGGCTAATCTGCAATCCGGTTTGAAGGACCACGGGGTAAGCGATCCAGCACAGGCAGGCGGCAACAAAGAAGAAATTCAGCATGCCCAGCCAGACGCTGGCGATCCGGTAGAAGAGACGTACAGGCCGAGTGAAATAACGATGAGCGAGCAGAGTCGCAGCAACAAAACTGGCGGAGAGCGCTGCGACCACTGATCTCAGAAAAGCGATGCGCGGCCAACTGGGTGATCCCCAGAAATGAATCCAGGTTTCATAGATGAACCAGTGGCCGAGAAAGAGGAGAGACTGAACAATTGTAACGAAAATGGCGATACGGGATCTCAGGCTGGGGCTCCTCTTTCGCCCACGCAATGATTGGCGTATAAGCATTGGATGGTGAGGGGGCCCGGGAGGCTACTTTCTGGGTAGCCAAACTCGCCTGCGATTGTCGAACTGCAGCGCCCCTAGATAGTTGTCTTTTTGAGCTATATGTTGTAACCAATTTAGCGCTTCGGGGTTCTAATCGAAGGTGCAAGAACGTCCAAAGCTGAGGACCGAGTCTCGGGTATAACCCCGATAGATTCACCGCCGGTTGCACTCTAGGGTAGGAGTCAGCTATGAACGCAACGGCAACCCGCCTGCAGTTTCGCAGCCAGAATTTACAGGTGCGTTTGGCGGACGCGCGTAAGCGAACCGACGACTTGTTCGCGCTCGTGCGGCCCGAGGCTCTGTATGAGCGGCCCATTGCCCAGCGCCACCGACTGATTTTTTATCTTGGACACGTGGAGGCGTTCGACTGGAATCTACTGTCGCGCCGGGCTTTTGCGCTGGCACCATTTCACCCTACGTTCGACAAGCTGTTTGCCTTCGGTATTGACCCAGTCGATGGCGGATTGCCAACGGATTTGGAAGCAGACTGGCCGAAGCGCGAAGAGATTGAACAGTACAACCGGACTGTACGGCAGAGACTGGATGAGGCGCTGGAAAACGCGTTGCAGCATCCGGGACGAGACCAGTCCAATCTTCTTACCATGGTGGAGACGGCCATCGAGCACCGCCTGATGCATCTGGAAACACTTGGATATCTGCTGCACCGCCTTGCCCCGGAGAAGAAAGTCCACCTTGAGACAGAGAAATCCACAGACGGGCGCGCGGTAAAGTTGCGAATGATTGAGATTCCTCGAGGGAATGCAACACTTGGATTAAAGCGGGTCAGCGGAGGAGAGTTTGCATGGGACAACGAATTTGAAGCTCATGAAGTTGAAGTGCCAGCCTTCGGAATCCAGAACTCCAATGTGACTAATCGAGAATTCCTGGAGTTTATGGAAGCGGGAGGCTACGAGAACGAAGCACTCTGGAGCAACGGAGCTCAAGAGTGGAAGAAGCGCGAAGGAATAGAGCATCCTGGATTCTGGCGGCGGGCTGGCAAATTGTGGATGTACCGAACAATGTTCGGAGAAATTCGTTTGCCACTGGAATGGCCAGTTTATGTGAGCCATGCGGAAGCAACTGCGTTTGCGAGCTGGCTGGGAAGAAAGCTGCCCAGCGAGGCGGAATTTCACAGGGCAGCGTACGGGACACCCGACGGAACAGGCGAGAGAGCGTATCCATGGGGCAACGAAAATCCTGGCGCAGAGCACGGCAACTTCGATTTTCAACGATGGGAACCGTTGGCGGTCGGGAGCAACCCGAGAGGCGCAAGCGCGTTCGGTGTGCAGGACCTGCTGGGAAATGGCTGGGAGTGGACGCGGACAAAATTTGAGCCGTTCGAAGGGTTTGTACCCAGGGAATTCTATCCCGGCTATTCGGCCGATTTCTTTGACGGAAAGCACTACGTGATGAAGGGCGGCTCACCCCGAACGGCGGCGTGCATGCTGCGGCGATCATTCCGGAACTGGTTCCAGCCACACTATCCATACGTCTACGCGACATTTCGGTGCGTGGAATCGTAGGGAAGAGAGTAAGGCAATTATGCTGACACTGACATCTCCACTCTCGACTTCCGTTCCGTTTGCGACTGACGTGCGGACGGGGTTGACTCGCCTGGGGCAAAAAGAGTTGCCGAGCAAATACCTCTATGATGAGGTGGGTTCGGCGCTATTCGAAGTGATCACGGTTCTACCGGAATACTGCTTAACGCGTGCAGACACTCGCTTGTTGAAAAAGCACGCCGAAGAAATCGTACGGCGCCTGCCGGGAGGGCTGCAAGTGGCTGAACTCGGCAGCGGAAGTGGGAAGAAGACGCGGTATATCCTGGAAGCCGTGTCTAGGAGACATCCTACTTTTTACTACCCGATCGAGATTTCTCCCGCCGCGCTCGCCGCTTGTGAAAAAGAACTCGGCCAAATTGACATGGTAAGCATGGTGGGTTACGAACAGCCCTACCTGGATGGCTTGCGCTCGGTCGCACAGAGGATGAATACGGATGATCATTTGCTGGTCCTGTTTCTGGGAAGCACGATTGGAAATTTTGATAGACAAGCGGGAGATGATTTTTTGCGGGAAGTCCGGAGAGTTCTGCGGAGAGGCGACGCGTTGCTTCTGGGAACCGATCTGGAAAAGAGCGTGGAAACGCAACTAATGGCCTACGATGATCCAACCGGCGTGACGGCTGCTTTTAATCTGAATTTGCTGGCGCGCGTGAATCGAGAGCTGGGCGCAAATTTTGATTTGAAACAGTTTGCCCATGAGGCGCGCTGGAATGGCGTGGAGCGTCGAATCGAGATGCACTTGCGATCGGAACGGCGCCAGAGCGTACAGATCCCCGGCGCAGGGATTATTGTGACCTTCGAAGAAAGAGAAACGATCTGGACCGAAAGCTCTCATAAATACGTGGCGGAGCAAATTCCAGAGATGGCGTGGCGAACCGGGTTTCAATGTGAAGCGCAGTGGGTGGATGAAGAGTGGGCCTTCGCGCAGAACCTCTGGGTGGTGGCCTAGTCTTTGGGAGTCATAGGACTGGGACATGAAGGAAGTCTCAGGCGCTCCTGGTCGGTATTGACTTCGCAAATGCTACGCGTTCCTGCTGCATTGATGGCTAGCCTGAGCTTCCATGGCTGCTCACTTCCCAGTGGTAAAGGTTCAGCTAGGTAGGCAACCTTCGCTTTGGGGCATGGTCGTTTCGGGCGACCGGTCAAAAACCTGCATTTTTATTGGGGAAGATGGTGGACGTGGCCGGGATCGAACCGGCGACCCCCTGCTTGCAAAGCAGGTGCTCTCCCAGCTGAGCTACACGCCCCCTGCAACTATATGATTCTAATAATGATTCTAATAGAATTTAGTGATAATGACCACCTGCTCTCTTGGCAGGTGCTCTCGCAAACTGAGTTGTCTTCGGTTTACCTGAGCTGCAAAATAAAAGGCATCTCGCAGGCGGCGGTAGGAAATTCACACCTCTAGCATGACCCAACGACATAACAGAAAGGCGGCCACAAAGGTCCGCGTCGAAACCAATGAATCGCATGCCTGTGGCCGTGAGCCACACGAGACGGAGAGTTTATTTGCCGCGGAAGCGGCCTATGCGGATAGCATCTTTCGCAATGCACTCGGCGACAGCCGGGGCTGCATCGACGCGCTCCGGCGTTCATTGGAGTTTATGCCAACCTATGCTCCGACTCTTCTGTCCCTTGGCACAGTCGAGTACCAGTTGGGTCATCAGGAAAAGGGGTGGAATCTCTTTATGAAACTTCTTGAGCTGCCTGATGACACAGAGGATCTATGCGTGGTCATCGATAAGGCCGGCGATTTCCTGATTCAATTAGGTCGATATGAAGACGGTCTCGCGTTCTACAGGCGTGCGGCGACCCGTTTTCCGGGCACAGCGGTTCTTCACCAGGGTTTGGGTTGCTGTGCGGGGCACCAAGGCTTGCACAGCGAGGCCATATCGGCGTCACGCGTTGCGCTCACACTGGAACCCGACAATCAGAAGTTTGTCAATGATTTGGGCTGGTCGCTATACCAAGCTGGCAGCGTCGAAGAAGCCCGGACGGTGTTGGAACGCGCTGTTTCGATGGACAAAAATGACAAATTGGCGGCCGAAAACCTTCGTATCTGCATTAGCAGCGCTAAACACGATCATCGCCGTCGAGCTGCTCGATGAAGATCATGGCGCCCTTACCCCCTGCACAATGAAATTGTTGCATTTATACGAGATCCCAAAAGCTGGCGGCCTGCATCATTTTTGCCCACGCAAAACCGTCTGATCAAAGGAGATTTCCAAACGCCCACGCCCTCGCATCAGAATTCGGAATGAGCCGTGTGCACGTTCGCGATACGAAGTTGGTTCGGATTTGGTACAACTGGGCGTGAGAGTTAGGGGGAGAAAATCCGTAAGCGACGTCCAGCAACGCATTTAGAATTGTCGTCCGCATTCTTAGAAGTCAGACAGGCACTCGGGAGACTCACCTGAACAATCCGACGAAGCGCACGATGGCCTTGCGCTACGAGAAGTGAGGAAGGCTTTCGGTTCAACTTCAGTCCAATTCGGAAGGCTGGTTGCACCGCGTGTTCCTGTGTAAGCGACACCAGATGCGGCACTTATGTGATTGAGCCTGCTTACTTGCAAAGCAGGTGCTCTCCCAGCCGAGCTACACGCCCATCCTTCTAACTATTTTAGAACACTTTCCAGTGCAGCGCATCTCCACCTGAATGGCGTGTGCCGCATGCAAGCCGCTACTTGCGCGCCAGGACTTCGGCGGGCGGAGCGGCAGAGGATGGAGAAAGAGCGGTATCCACCAGTGCCAGTGCTTCCTCCAGGATGTCCAAGCCGTGGCGAAGTTCGTCTTCGGTAATGATCAGTGGCGGGCAAACCCACAACATATTAAAACGGCTGAACGCGTAGACATGCTTGCTCTTCAAATGGCCGGCCAGTATGGTCATCTCCGGGCTGCTGCCGTTGAAGGGGGCTAGAGGTTCGCGCGTAGCTTTGTCCTTCACAAGCTCGAGAACGCTAAAGAGTCCTTTGCATCGAACATCGCCAACGCAATGAAATTTCTGTTTCATGGACTCGAGGCGCGTCGCTAGATAGCGACCTTGCCGCTCGACATTTTCGAAGATTTTTTCTTCTTCGTAGAGCTGGAGATTGGCGACGGCGGCCGCGCAACACACCGGGTGACCGCTGTAGGTTAGCCCGCCCCAGAGCATATTCGTTTCAAAATGCCTGGCGATGGGATCGGAGACAATCACTGCACCGAGGGGAAGGTATCCGCTGGTCAGACCCTTGGCGCAGGTGACGATATCCGGGAGAATGCCGTAATGCTGGGTGGCAAGCCATTTGCCAGTGCGGCCGAAACCGCTCATGACTTCGTCGTCAATCAACAGGATGCCGTATTTATCGGAGAGCTTGCGGAGCTTGGGATAGTAATCGTCCGGAGGAACCAGCAAGCCGTTCGAACCCGTGATGCCTTCTACGAGAATCGCGGCAATTGTATTGGGGCCCTCCATCTGAATGATTTCTTCGATGTGGGAAACACATTCGCGATGACAGGTATCCACTTTCTGCCCGAATGGACAACGGTAGCAGTAAGGATCAAAAGCACGAACGATACCTGGAATGCCGGGCTCGACAGGCCAGCGGCGGGGATCTCCCGAAGCCGTCATCGAACCCATGGTGGCGCCGTGATAGGAACGATAGCGCGTGATGATTTTGTCGCGGCCGGTGAAGAGTTTTGCCATTTTCATGGCGTTTTCATTGGCCTCAGCGCCGCCCAGCGTAAAGAAAGCCTTAGCCAGGCCGGTGACCTCGGCGAGCTTTTTGCCAAGAAGGCCGCGGGGTTCGGTGGCGAAGCCGGGGCCGGCGAAGCAGAGCTCATCGACCTGTTTTTTGATGGCTTCCAACATTTTCGGGTGTTGGTGGCCGACGTTCAGGTTGATGAGTTGTGAGCTGAAGTCCAGCCAGCGATTATCGTCACCATCCCAGAACCAGACCCCTTGGCCACGTTTCATGTGAATGGGGTTCGATGCGCTCTGTACGGACCAGGAGAACATGGTGTAATCGCGGTTTTCCTGCACTACCTTGCGAGAATGGGAATCCATTGTCGTCGATCCTTCCTGAACAGCTCGCGAGTTTCATTGCTGGTTCACAATCCAATCCATCGTTTTGGTCGCCAATCGATCCAGCGCCACGACGGACATTTCCAGATGCTCTTCCCGGGTGTCTTCAATTTTATTATGGCTGATTCCCTTGAGGGATTGCACGAACATCATTACCGTGGGAATCCCGGCACGCGAGACTTCGGCGGCGTCGTGCAACGGGCCCGACGGCATGCGATGCGCAGTGCCGGAAGTTTCCCGAACCGCCTGTTCGCAGAGATCAAGCAAGTGCGCATGAAATGGCACGGGCTCAATGTTCCAGAGACGCGACCAGTCCACGCTGCAATCTTCTTCGGTGGCGAAGCGCTGGCTGGCGTCTTGAGCTTCCCGAAACATCTGGGCGAGAACGTTGGCATTCAAATCACGCTGGTCCAACGTAACTTCGCATCGACCCACAACCGCGGTCACGATTCCCGGGAAAGTTTTCACGCTACCCATGGTGCAGACAGCGTCTTCATGTTTTCCGGCGATGGTGCGGATTTCCAGTGCCAACTTCGCGGCAGCGGCGAGCGCATCGCGCCGGGCGTTCATGGGCGTTGAACCAGAATGAGCTTCTTGCCCGTGAAATGTGATGATGTGCCGCTCGACGCCTTTGGTACCCAGGACAACCCCGAGCGGCAAGCCCATGCGCTCTAGGACGGGTCCCTGCTCGATGTGCAATTCCACATAGGCCGCGGCGTTCTTTTGTTCCCGTGCGGCAAGCGGGAAATTGTCGATCTCCACGCCGCAGCGGCGCAACGCGTCTTCCAATTTCATACCGTCGCGATCCGTACGGTTGCGGTCCGCATCGACGGAATGCGTTCCTGCGAATGCCGAGGAGCCCAACAGACTGCGACCAAACCGCGCCCCCTCCTCATCCGCCCAATCGACAAGGCGGACGGTGACCGGAGGGAGACCGGAAAATTGCGTGGCGATCCGGCGCAGTACTTCAAGACCGGCAAGCACATTCAGCGAACCATCAAGCCAACCACCGTTGGGCACAGAATCGAGGTGGCCGCCGATTAATAAGGATTGATCGCGTGATCCGGGCAACGTGACCCAATTGTTTCCGGCCGCGTCGTAATGATGCTCAACGGTGAGGTCCTTCACCTTGGAAGCGAACCATTCACGGGCCTTCAACCACGTGTCTGTCCAGGCCACACGCTGTGCGCCGTTTTCATCACCGCTAAGAGCACGGAGTTCCTTCAGGTCGGCGACCGTTCGTTTGGGATTCAAAGTCATAAGTTGGCTCAGAAGTGGGATGGCTCGCGCTTCAACAATTTGCCGCGGCCGCGTTCGCCCACGAATTTGCCGTCCCGCGCCTGGACTTTACCGCGCACGGTGACGACCGACGGACGGCCCTCAATTGTCATGCCCTCAAAACCATTGTAATCGTTGTTCACATGCTGGGATTTGGCAGACAGTACACCACGATAGTTCGTATCGTAGACCACGAGATCCGCATCGCTGCCGACGGCAATCGTGCCCTTGCGCGGATAGAGCCCAAAGAATTTTGCGGCGCGGGTACTGGCGGCGTCCACGAACCGGTCCAGATCCAAGCGGCCGCGTTTTACACCCTCGGTGTATAACAGATTCACGCGATCTTCGATTCCCGGAATGCCGTTCGGAATGTTGACGAAGGAATCTTTGCCGAATAACTTCTGCTCCGTGTCGAACGGGCAATGATCCGTTCCCACCGTATCGATTGAGCCGGCCGCAAGAGCGTTCCATAGCGCGGCTTGATTGTGCTTCGCGCGCAAGGGTGGTGACATGACATGCTTCATGCCCTCGAGACCGGGACGTTCCGCGTAGGATTTGTCGAGCAGAAAATGAGGCAGGACGGATTCTAAGTGAAGCTTGACACCGCGTGACCTTGCTCCGAGTGCGGCATGCAGCGCTTTTTCGCAGGATAGATGGACAACATAGCCGGTTGCGCCAGTGGTTTCAAGGAATGTCGCGAAATGATTCGTGCCGTCGGCTTCCACCAATTCAGGGCGACTGGGTTCATGCCATTCGGGGCCAGTCTTGCCCTCCGCAAGAAGTTTTTGCTGTAGCCGAGCGACAAGTTCGGCGTTCTCGCAATGAGCGGTAACGATTACGCCGAGACGCTTGGCGAGTTCCAGAGTCTGGTACATTTCGGCGTCGTCAATGCCAAAAAAGTTCTTGTAAGCGAGAAATATTTTGAACGACGTGGTCCCGTCGGCAACAATCTGTCGCAACTGCGACTCCGTGTTTTTAACAAATTTGGTGACGGACATATGGAAGGCATAATCACACGCGCTCTTACTTTCGGCCTTTGATTTCCACAGTTGATAACCTTCCAGCGCATCGTCGTTGCGATTCGGACAGCACATCTCAATATACGTTGTGGTTCCGCCGATAAGCGCCGCAATGCTTCCGGTTTCATGCGTGTCCTTGGCAAAGGTGGCCATAAACGGAAGATAGATGTGCACATGGGGATCGATGAAACCCGGAAAAACGAGCTTGCCGCCAGCATCGATGACTTCCGTGTTCGGCGAGACTTCCAGATCCTTGCCGCAGCGGGTGATGGTTTCATTCTCGACGTAGATGTCCGCGCGGACGCGCGAACCGACATTGACGATTTCACCGTTCCGGATCAGCAAAGCCATTTATCACTCCCGCGGTACGCCACATGGCCCTCAGTGAATCTGGATTCCCATTTTTTCGCGATATTTCAGCATTTTCTCCCAGTCTTCGGTTATTTCGCGATCCGACTCCGAAAGCTGCTTCCAGGTAACCGGCGACCGACCAGAAGGCACTTCGATCATGTGAATACATTCTTCCACGGGACACACGTTATAGCATAGGCGACAGCCGACACAATCCTGTTCGCGCACCAGAACGCTGGGACGCGAGTTCACGGCGTCTTCCTTGCCATTTGCGTGAACGTTATAGGAAAAGGGCTCTACGACAGTTCCATCTTTGGCGATCAAGTCGATACATTGGTGGGCCGTATCGTTGCAGGCGACGTAACAGAGATTGCAGCGGATGCATTTTTGCTGGTCGATGCGCGCAACAGCGCGAAATGAGAGGTCAAGATTATTAAAGTCCGATATGCGGTAGAGGCTTTGTCCCACCAGGTCGGAGACCTGCGCAAAGCCCTTCTCGTCCATCCAGTTGGAAAGGCCGTCGCACAGGTCTTCCACAATGCGGAACCCGTAGTGCATCACAGCGGTGCACACCTGCAGGCTACTTGCACCGAGGAGCAGGAATTCAGCAGCGTCGCACCACGTGGAGATGCCGCCCATTCCAGAGATCGGAAGCTTGGAACCGGCGACGATGGGGTCTCTGCCGAGGGCCGAGAGCATATTTAGCGCAATGGGTTTGACGGCTGGCCCGGCATAGCCGCCGTGGCCGCCTTTGCCGCCAATATTGGGAGTGATTTCGAGCGTGTCAAGGTCGACGCCGATGATGGAATTCAGCGTATTGATGAGCGACACCGCATTCGCTCCCGCCGCTACGGCTGCCCGAGCCGGCATAACAATGTCTGAAATGTTCGGCGTAAGCTTCACGATAACCGGAATCCGGGCCACTTCCATCACCCATCGAGTGATCTGCTCGCAATATTCCGGCACCTGCCCCACGGCGCTGCCCATGCCGCGTTCGCTCATTCCGTGGGGGCAGCCATAGTTCAATTCGATTCCGTTGGCACCCGTATCTTGAATGCGGCGAATGATATCGTGCCACGTCTCCGGTTTGGACTCTACCATTGCTGAAACGATGACGGCACGATCGGGCCACGCTCGCTTCACTTCCGCAATTTCCCGTAGATTCACTTCCAGAGGCCTGTCCGAAATCAATTCAACGTTATTGATCGCCAGCATTTTCTGGCCGCCGTAATGCCACGCGCCATAGCGATTCGATACATTCAGCACCGGTGCGCCAATCGTTTTCCAAACGGCGCCGCCCCAACCGGCTTCGAACGCACGATGCACCTGCATTCCCGAGTTACTGGGGGGCGCAGACGCCAGCCAGAAGGGATTCGGCGAGCGTATGCCCGCAAAATTGCTACTCAGGTCAGCCAATTGCCACCAACCTTTCATGAATCGAACGTGCGGCCAGCTTGCCGTCTTGTACTGCCATCACCGTAGAGGCAGCACCGCGTGTACGAATGCAATCCCCCCCGGCGTAAACACCCGGCAAACTGGTCTCGAACTCTGCGTTCACCTGGATAAATCCTTTGTCAGTTTTAAGATTCAGCAAGGAAGCCAGCGAGGGCTTTTCCTGGCCCGTAGCCTTGACGACTTGGTCCACCTGGAGAACGAATTCCGATCCAGGCAGAGGTTGCGGAGAAGGGCGCCCTGAGGCATCGGCTTGTCCCAGGCTCATGCGCAAGCACTCTAGCGATTTCACAAGCCCATGTTCTGCAAGAACGCGCACGGGTTGCGTCAAGAAGGAGAAGTGCACACCTTCGCGCTTGATGAAGTCGTATTCGTGGGCATACGCGGTCATTTCCTTTTCGGAACGGCGATAGACCATGGTGACCTGGGAGGCACCGAGACGCTTGGCAATCGTGGCGCAGTCGATCGCAGTATTGCCAGCACCGATCACCACCACATTGCGGCCGACGACGAGTTTCCTCGCGTCCAGTTTGCTCTGCTCGATGTATTCCAAACCATCGAGGATCAGTTCTTCGCCAGAAATTCCCAAAGTGGTAGTGACCCCGAGGCCCACACTGAGAAAAACCGCGCCAAAGCTCAATTGCAGTTCACGCAATGAGAGCGTGGCGCCGAGTTCCTTGCCAGTTTCTATGCGAACGCCCAACTTCGCGAGCATCGCAACTTCCGCCAGGGCGACCTCAACAGGTTCGCGGAGGCCAATGATTCCGTAGGTAGAAAGACCCCCGGCAAGATCACGCTTTTCGAACAGCGTTACACTGTGGCCACATCTGGCAAGTTCGCCGGCACAGGAAAGGCCAGCCGGACCTGCCCCGATGACAGCGGCTTTCTTTCCGGTTGCTGTCGCCGGGAGAAAATGTTCGAAACCTTTTCCATAAGCGAAATCCATGGCATGGCGCTGGAGTCGGCCGATGGCGATGGGCTTATGTTCCGCGCCAAGCACACAAGCCCCTTCGCACAATTCCTGCACCGGACATACGCGCGAGCAGGTAGCGCCAAGCAGATTGGATTCTAGTATGGTGCGCGCTGATCCTCGCAGATTTTGCGTGGAGATTTTCTTGATGAACTTGGGAATATCGATGTGTGTGGGACAGGCGTGCGTGCAAGGGGCGTCGTAGCACATCAGGCAGCGAGCGGCTTCGACCGCTGCCTCGTGAGTCGTCAGCGGAGGAAGAAGCTCTCCGAGAGCGTCTTCATGCGGGGGGCTTTGCGGAGTATCCGGCAACGTACTCTCCTGAGCCTCTTTACCCGAGGGGCAGCATTCGGGATGAAAGAAGGTTAGTGGCGAAAGCTGCTTTATTCAACACCCATTGGCCGAGCAAGCCCTATTTCGTCACCTGGAATCCCCGATGCATCATCAGAAAATACAATCCACCGGAGACAATAAACCCGACAAACCAGGCGTAGTCATACAGCCAGCGCAAGGCTGGCACGGCCAGCCCAATCAGCGCGATCGCCACACCTGCCACCAAGGCGACAATCGCTTTTGGGTTGAATCCGTGTTGATACTCGTACGCGCCGCCGCGACGATACAGTGCTTCCACTGAAAGCCGCCGGCGTCGCACCACGTAATAGTCGCAAATCATGATGCCGGCAATCGGTCCGAGTAACGCAGAACAGCCCACCAGCCAGCCAAAAATGTACGAGCTGAAGTCGCGCAATAACTTCCAGGGCATCATCAAAATGCCAACCACGCCTGTGATGAGGCCGCCGGTACGAAAGGAAATGAGACTGGGGCGTAAGTTGGAGAAATCGTTGGAGGGGGAAACCACATTGGCAGCGACATTGGTATTCAGCGTGGCAAGAAGCAAAGCCACAAGGGCGAGCAGAGCGACGAATGGCCGATTAAATCGGCCGAGCAAAATCACCGGGTCCCAGATGGGTTCGCCAAAAATGACAGCAGAGGCGGATGTAACCGCGACGCCGATGAAGGAATACAGGGTCATCGCGGTGGGCAAGCCGAGGGCTTGTCCAACCATTTGCGCGCGCTGCGATTTCGCGTAGCGGGTGAAGTCGGGAATATTTAGCGCAACTGTGGCCCAAAAGCCGACCATGCCGGTGAGAGCCGGGAAGAAGAAGTGGATAAATTCGGAAGTGGTGTGAAATCTGCTGGAGGTATGAAGGACCGAGCCGAGGCCGCCTGCCTTTCTGGTCATCCAAAAAAGAAGTAGCAAGCCCACAACGAGCATGAATGGCGCGCCGATCCCTTCGAGGAATTTAATGGTTTCGATGCCGCGCCAGATGACAAACATATTGAGCGCCCAGAAGAGAAAGAAGCAGATCCAGTCGCTGCCGGGGACATTTGCAGCGCTGGGCCAAGCAATTCTCAGCATCGAATAGATGGCTTGGCCGCCAATCCACGCCTGAATACCAAACCAGCCACACGCAACGAGCGCGCGCAGAATTGCAGGAACATTCGCGCCGCGCACACCGAAAGATGCGCGAACAAACACAGGAAACGGGATACCATAGCGTGTGCCGGCGTGTGCGTTCAGCAACATGGGAATCAGCACTATCAAATTTCCCAGGAGAATGGTCAGCACAGCCTGCATCCAGCTCATCCCACCGGCGATCAGTCCCGAGGCGAGCATGTAAGTGGGAATGCAGACGCTCATGGCGACCCATAGCGATGCGTAGTTGTAGGTGCCCCAGGAGCGCTTCTCCAGCGGGATTGGGGCTAAATCAGGATTGTAGAGAGACGCGTCGGGCTGAGTGATTTCCATCCTCATCTTCCTGAAACACGGGGTGAATGAGGCGTCAGACCATAGCATGCGTCCTGAAAATTCCACTGAACGGATGACGATGTGCTGGGCGGAACTATCCCTCGCCGATATCTTCGTTCCACAACGCCGGATTCGCGCGAATATAATCGGCGAGCAGCGAAACACACTCCTGCGAGTCGAGATCGATTACCTGCACTCCCAGAGACTGCAGCCAATTGAAGCCTCCCTTAAAGTTTCTGCTCTCACCTACGACGACGGTGCCGAAGCCGAACTGACGCACTAGTCCGCTGCAATACCAGCACGGGGCCAGCGTAGTCACCATGATCAGCCTGCGATAACTTTTTTGACGGCCGGCATTTCTGAACGCGTCCGTCTCTCCATGTGAGGATGGATCGCCTTGCTGGACACGGCGGTTGTGTCCCGCGCCAAGCAACTTGCCGGCCTGATCGAAAATAGCGGCACCGATGGGAATGCCGCCTTCCTGCAGACCAAGGCGCGCTTGGGATAGAGCGACACCGAGCATGGCTGCGTAATCGGGAACGGTGGTCATGGTTTCTGGCAGCATACTACGCGAAAGCAGAATTGCGAGGCGCAGATTCGAATCGAGATTCTTGCGAGAACGAGTTTTCTCAGACTGCGGCTGCCGAACGAGAACCTGCGCGGGGTCGTTCAAGAAACTGGAGATATTCGGCCATTCCTTCTCCGGTTTTGGAGGACAACGTGAACACTTCCATTTCTGGGCGAACGGCCTGGATATTTGCTCGGGCGGCGGCCTCGTCCTCTCCAGAAAGGCGGTCTTGCCCGATCCGGGGCTGGACACGAGACTGACCGCCAACACACCCGCCTCGCGGAATCGCTCGCGCAGTGCACGAGCGACGAAGTCGAGAAGCAAGCTGACGAATGTCAACCTTGAGTGGGCTTCGCTAGAATCTACTCCCCTCCTAGCGGGCGGATTCTATCCAATTCCCTTGTTTTCCGCCACATATTGGGCGGCGCATCCGCTACAGGAATCCCTGTACCTCGTCTCGGGGCTCAGCAATCCTTACTGGGCGAGCAGATTGCACATTCTTTCGCATCGACGTACTCTTTTCCTGTTCGAGGTACCCGCATGCCTTCAAAGACCACTCTCCTGATTAACGGTAAGACCTATGTAGCGGATGCCGAACCGAATGCGAGCCTTCTCTCGGTCCTTCGTGAGCAACTGGATCTGACAGGCAGTAAGTATGGCTGTGGCGAGGGGCAGTGCGGCGCCTGCACCGTATTGATCGATGGAAAGGCACGTCGTTCTTGTATCACTTCACTGCAGGCTGTTGGCAACAAAGCCGTCACGACAATCGAAGGGCTCGCTCAAGGACAACATTTACACCCCGTGCAACAGGCTTTTCTCAAGGAAGAAGCGATGCAATGTGCCTACTGCACATCGGGCATGATCATGTCCGCGGTATCCCTCCTGAACAGCAAGCACAATCCTTCCGAGACGGAAATTCTAGAGTTCATGCAGGGGAACATCTGCCGTTGCGGCACCTATCCTCGCATCGTAGCCGCGATCCGCAGGGCTGCAGCTGCCGCGCCGGAGCCGCACTCATGAGCGAGAAACCAGTTGGGAGGGGCGCAATGGAACCGGAGCGCTACGAACTCGTATCGCCTCCTCGATGGCTATTTGAATCGGATCGCCGTTCGTTCTTCAGATTTTTGGGTGCAGGCCTGTGCGTCGTTTGCGCCGCTTCCCAATCAGCCGCTTTGCAGGAATCGGGCAACGCGCGCAGAAGCTCCGAAGACTCGCTTCCAAAAGAAATTGCTGCGTGGCTGCACATCGGGGAAAAGGGAGAGATCACCGTTTTTACCGGGAAAGTTGAGGTCGGCCAGAATATCCGCACTTCCCTTTCCCAGGCGGTCGCGGAAGAACTTCGCGTACCTCTCCATTCCATTCACCTGGTGATGGGCGATACCCAGTTAGTCCCATTTGATATGGGTACGTTCGGCAGCCGCACGACCCCGGTGATGAATCTTCAGTTGAGGCGAGTAGCGGCTGCCGCACGCGACAGCCTGATTGCCATGGCGGCCAAGCAATGGAATACCGATCCGGCGCGACTATCAGCCGCCGACGGCAAAATCCTCGAAGCCGATTTGCGACACTCCGCCACCTATTCCGAGCTCGTCAAAGGCCAGCAGCTTACGCAACTGCTTCCGACCGAAGATCCCTTGCTCTCCCCGGCGCAGTGGACGGTAGCTGGTCGCGCGGTGCCCAAGGTTGACGGCCGCGAATTTGTTACGGGAGCGCATCGCTATCCCTCCGACCAGAAACTCCCTGACATGCTGTATGGGAAGATTGTCCGGCCGTCGTCGTTCGACGCCACTCTTGTTTCGGCGGATACCCTCGAAGCGAGTCGCATGGCGGGCGTGACGGTGGTCCGCGACGGAGATTTTCTCGGTGTTGCTGCGCCCAGCACGGCGCTGGCCACAAAAGCCGCGGCAACGATTCGCGCGACATGGAAGTCCGCGCCGCAACCTTCGAATTCAGAACTTTTCGAATACCTGAAGAAAAACGTGGAACCTCCGGACGGTCGCGGCGATGGATCGCGTTTCGAATCCGGCAACGTGAATTCAATATTTTCCGCCGCGAAGAATAAATTACTGTCTGCGTATGACATCAATTACATCGCACATGCACCTCTGGAGCCCCGTGCCGCACTGGCGCAGTGGGACGGAGAACAACTCACGGTTTGGACTGGAACCCAGCGCCCCTTCGGCGTTCGCTCCGAACTCGCTTCTGCTTTTCACATCCCCGAAGAGAAGATTCGCGTCGTTATGCCCGACACCGGTTCCGGGTACGGGGGAAAGCACACGGGCGATGCGGCGCTGGAAGCGGCTCGGCTGGCCCGTGCGACCAAACGACCTGTCAAGGTTGTATGGACCCGCGAAGAGGAATTCACCTGGGCCTATTTTCGGCCAGCAGGAGTGATTGAAGTTACCAGTGCCGCCGACCCGTCTGGGAAGATTACCGCGTGGGAGTTTCACAACTACAATTCGGGAAGCGCCGGAATTCGCACGTATTATGAGGTCCCCAACCAGCTGATCGAATTTCATCCCGTAAGGTCGCCGCTTCGCCAGGGCTCGTATCGCGGACTTGCGGCCACAGCGAACCACTTCGCGCGGGAAGTCCACATGGACGAAATTGCTAACTCGCTCAAGATGGATCCTCTGGAATTTCGCGTAGTGAATCTGAAGGATGAACGCCTTCGGGCTGTATTCACCGAAGGAGGGAAAAAGTTTGGGTGGAGCACGAGCAAACCTGCCAATCACGGTTACGGCGTAGGTGGCGGTTATGAAAAGCTCGGCTATGTAGCGACATTTGTCGAAGTTGCTGCCGCGAAAGACGGAAATATTAAAATCGTGCGCGTGCTAACAGCCTTTGACTGCGGCGCCGTTGTTAATCCGGACGGCCTGCGCAATCAGGTGGTTGGCGCCACCATCATGGGAATTGGCGGGGCGTTGTTCGAAACCATCGCGTTCAGTGATGGTCGCATTCTGAACGACCGCTTCTCGAAATATCGCGTTCCTCGCTTCCGCGATGTTCCTCCCACTGACACTCTGCTGCTTGATCGTAAAGATCAACCACCGGTTGGAGCGGGCGAAGCTCCTATCGTTGGATTAGCCCCCGCGATCAGTAACGCCATTTTCGATGCCACCGGAATTCGTCTGCGTTCTCTGCCGATGGAACCGCTCCTGGTTACACAAGGCCGCCGGATCTCTTGATTCGAAGAATGACGAGCCGAGGTTCCCAGGCAACCCTTCTGAAAGACAAACTGCGGGACATTGCATCTCAATTGGACGGACTTCAAAAGGGCATAAGAGCACGGTCGCCCGTCCTCCCCGGCCACCCCGCCGTACCTGTGGGTCAGGGCGACTTACTCCACCCTCGGTCACAAATCCGAGACGTGCAGCAGATCTCCCGCGATAGGGGCGACTGCTTTCGAAACGCGTATAGCCGATGGCGGGATCGAACCCAAAGGAGTTGAGGGCGTTCATTCGACGACGGACCGCGGTTCGAATACCCCTGTTGGAGTGATTCATCCTCACTCCCCCAAATGAAAACCAGGCTGATTTGCGTTCCGTGCTGATTCACCGAAAAACCAACTGGCTTGTTCAGCCGTCTAATCGGGAATCAGCGGTGATTGCAGGGGTGCAGAATGATTGCCATCCCCGGGGGGAACGGTGTGCTCGAATTTTCTGTGACGTACGGATGAGATCCACCGCGCAGAAAACAAACGATCGATAATTCCGAAGAACTTAGCGTTTTTAGATATTGCTATGGGTATACGGATCGCCATTACGTTTCAACAGTTTGGGGTTCCGTCCGGCTCCAGCGCCGCAATACGCACGAATGCACTGGTCGAGAAAATCTCTACTGCAGACGCACTTCGCGCTTTACCAGAGGGCAACGAGACATTTTCCGGTTCTCTTCATGGGGAATCGGAAGCGGAGCAGCAGATCGCTAATTTTCCCGAGGACCTAGCAATTGAGGACTGCGAGGGCTTTCAAGACCAGAAAGGGTCAACCGCGTTTGCCGGATTCCGTCAGGCGTTCTTTCTCATTGAGCAGCATTCAGTGGTTCGCCACAACAGGCGTATTCTCCAGATGGACCGCCAGTCTCGCCAGCCGTTCCAGTTCGCTTCGCAATTTGATCCAGTACGCCGGTCCAACCGCCGTCTGAAACTCCCCATGGGTCTTCCGCCAGTAGGGAAGCGCTCGTGCCAGCGCCTGTTCACCCTTAGGGGTGATTTGCAGAAAACGCTTTCGCATAACCGAGCGCTTGGACGTAGTGACCAAACCCTCGTTGCGCAAGAGTTTCAGGCTCCTGGTAAGGGTCGTCTGATCAATCACAAGAATTTCGCCCAGGGTCCCAATGGCAATCGGCTGATTCTTGGCTATACCGACCAGAATCGCGAACTGCGTAGAGCGCATGCCAGAATCCTGCATGGCGCTGTCATACAGACGGGTCACAGCGCGGGCGGTGCGTCGAAAGTTAAAGGAAGCGCAGTAGCCGGTGCCGGTCAAATCCAGATTTCTTACCGGTTTGCTCATACAATGGACCCTCGCCTCTTGACTTGCATATACATCTCAAGATATAACTATCCTCAACGCAGTGTCAAGTTGCTGCACCGGTCGCGTCGGTGACCTCAAGCGAGTGGTCCCATAAGGGTTCTTAAGCCTTGGGGAGTTCTTAAGAAGATGGGGGACTTATGAATGCTCGCTTAGTTCCGATGCAATTTTCGCAGCCTGATCATAACCTGAACCTTGATTCCGGGCCTCCGGCGCGTTACATCCGGTTTGGCTCCTACGATCTGGACCTGCAGCGACAGGAACTATACCGCGATGGGTTACGCGTGCCGCTGCCGCGAAAAGTCTTTGAGGTATTGCTCGTGCTCATTGAAAAACCGGGCGATGTCGTGACTCGCGAAGCGCTGCGTACGCGGCTCTGGCCGCCGGATTCGCGGGTGAATTACAACGCAAACGTGAATACCACGGTCAACAAATTGCGCCAGGTTCTGGGAGATTCCACCAATCAGCCGACATTTGTGGAAACTATTCCGCGCCGGGGCTATTCGTTTATCGCCAGAACAGAATTTTCCGAGGAGCCTTGCACGCGCGAGGTGCGCCCCTACACGGCGGCGAGTTCGGAATCCTTGAAACCTGCCAATCCGACGAACCGAACGTCCAGCTGGTTCGCAATTCGAGTCGCAGCCTTGCTGATGGCCGGAGGTTTGGTTGGCGCCATCGCGGCATACCTGACCCTTCATCGCTAATTGCTATCCATCAGCCATTCAGTCGGGCTCAGCTCTTGTGCGTAGATGTCGCAGCAACGTGAAATGAGTTGCCAGCGGAGGCCAGCACGGCGAACGAACGCGACCATTCGTCGCCATTGTGCATGTTGGAGGCGACACGCGGCGCATGAAGAAGCAGTGTCCACACCAGAAACTTGCGCCCCAACAAACCTGCGACCAGCCGCGATAGCACGTTCGCCTAAGTGAGGCATCTCATCGCCGCCCTTCCCGTCGGGGCAGCGGAAAGTTAACGCTCACAGGAGCGGGTTAGAGGCATCAATGCTTGAGCGGCGAGCAGTTTGGAGAAGATAGAGCGCAGCGCACAGTAGGAACGGTGAGCTATAGACACCGGGCATCGAGCGATGGAAATAAAACGAACTGGCAATGTGCAGCGTGGCGTTAAAGACACCGACGAATAGCGCAAGCGGGAAAGCAGCCAGGCGAAGAAATCGATTGCCGCGAAAAGCAAGCACAGAAAGACAGAGAAGCAATAGAATGCCGGCAATCAGGCCAGCGATCCAGATCCGAAACGTAAACGTCGGTATGGGGAGAAATGGAAGTCGCGCGCGAATGGCCTGGACGGCAGCATTGTAGGCGGAGAGGAAATCGTGCGTGGCCTCATCCGTGACATGAACGGCCAGAGCCAGGGCGAAGAGCAACCAGGCAATTCCGAAACGGCGGTCTCTGCGAACGAGGTCGGTCATGAGAGGCACAGGAGCGATGCAAGGCCAGTGTAGTTCCGACGAGCGGGTACACGGTGTTATTTCTGGCGCGTTTGCTTGCCGTCCATGACGAGGACCAGGGGGTCGGTACCAGCAGCCATCTCGAATTTGTAGGTGGCGGTGTCGTCGCTGACGCGCTTGAGCGTGAAGCGGGAGTGCATGGCTTGCCCGTTCACGGTCGAATCGCCTGTCCAAATCCACGTCTCGCCGTCGAGCTTGCCGCGAGAAAAATTGTTCTCGCCCATGCTGTTGGTCTCGAAATACACGTAGGTCTTCTCGCCCATGTCGTAACCCATGATACTGAGGCCCTTAATGACCGAACCAAACATACTGGCTTCGGTATGACAGACGAGAGAGAAGTTGCCGGTGAACCAATCACACGTTTGCGTGAAACTGAATTTCCCGCCTGGGCCGAACGGGCTGGGCTTCATGTCTCCCTCAGAAAGCCACTTGCCCACAAAGTACGCCAAATTCTGTTGTTCGGGGCCGGGTTTGGGAGGTTCGGAAGGTGCTTGGGCGCGGATGGAAGCGGCAGAGACGGCGAGGCAGAGAGTTGCAATACAGATTGCCAATCGTTTCTTCATGGTAACCTCCAAGAAATGAACGCGGAAGGATATCAAGGAAGCGGGACGGCGGGGATGCTAGCACGACAGATGCGGCGAGGCTAGCAGAGTTTTGGCATTGCTACATTACGAGTCTTGATACCCCGCGATATGCCGCCAAATCAGGGCTTAAGGTGCAGGAAGGCGGTACCGTAGCCATTGAGCGTCACGGAAAGTTTGGGCGCCGGAGTAAGGCTCGTGGGTTGCGGTCCGTTGGTAACGTCCGTATCGCTCTGCAAGTTCAGTTGTGAGACGGAGGAATACTTGCCGAGGGCCGTGACGTCGACGATTACGGTGCGGGGATCGCCGGCGCCGTTATTGTCAGAGGAGGAATGCACGGCGCGGTTGGTGATCATGAGTACGTAGGAACCATCAGGATTTTTTGTAGCCAGGGATTCGATGGAGGACGTGTCACTCGCTTCCAGCGCAAGAATGGCGGGGGAAGCGGAAGCCGTTACCGGAAACATCTGGGAGAGCGTGAAATCCACCCAGTAAGAGAGATATTTGTTGCCAGTGGTGTAATCGACTTCGGAATACTGTGTGTCAGCGTCGTAGTCCCAGTGATACAGAGCCTGGCTGCCTGCTTTGCCAAGCTGAGAGAAAACATAAGGACGCCAGGCCGCGAAGAACGCACTGGTTCCACGTTTGTCCGCAACAAACACCTGGCTAGGGTTGCAATTGCTCATGCCGTTCGCACCCTGATAATCAGCGTTGACATTGTTCTCGGTGACCCACACGGGCACGCTGGCAAGATCGGAACGAGAAGCGAGCTGCTGACGAAAATATTGCACGTCGCCGACAAAGACAGGAATGGTGGAGAAGACTTGCAGGTCGGAGTCTTTCTGATTGCAGGAGGAATAGAAGTGAGTGGAAGCAACATCGACCTGCGCCGTCACCCCGCCGGAATTTTTGGCGGCGACGAAGGTGGGGAGATTATTGCGGGGATCTCCAACCTGATAATCGTAATCCGAAAGTTCAAGAGCGGAGAATTTTAGCGTGGAATCGACGGCCAGCATGGCAGGAACGACGGCATTGTAAAGCTGAACGTAGGCGGAAGGAGTGAGCCCATTGATGTTGTACTCGTTGAAAATGCCCCACCAGATAATGGGATGAGGAGTGGCGGATTTGAAGGTCTGGCCGCCCCAAGTGAAACCTCCCTTGTTGTAATAGCGAACAAGATTGGCGAAATAGGAGGCCATGGTCTGAAGGTTATCGGGAGTGACGATTAGGTGGCCGGAAGAATCGACCAGTCCGGGAAATGGAGGGGCGACGGCGATCTGAAATTCCGGACTGTGATCAGCAACGGAGAGGACTGGCTGCACGATTGCGTCGAGCTGGGTGAAATCCCAATCGGTGGCGAGCTGCGGATTGGAGTTGGCTTTCCAGGGGACCGCTTGGGAGACGCCTTGAATCCGAATGTGTTGAGAGCCGAGAGAGTTGAGCTGAGATGGTTCGAGACTGGCGTGATCTTGGAAGAATTGGTAATCCCACTCCGCAGGCTGGAATGACGTGGAGATGAACTGCTGGAGTTGGCCGTTAATTCCGAGTGAGGAATCGACGGCTGACGAAATCACAGTGCTTGCAGCAACGACAAGCGTGACGTCCTTGGACGTACTGGCACCACCGGACGTGCACAGTACCTGGACGGAGTACCTTCCAGGGGCGGCATGAGGCGAGGCGATGAAGTGGATCGTAGCGGCACCGGAAGAATCGGGTTGCGTCACTTGCGCGGTCACTCCTGTGGGCAGGGCGACGAGCGTGATCGACGGGGAAGAGGAAGCTCCGGTAATGGTGACGCCGAGCGAAGCGGGAGTGCCGTCCTGGGGAGTGATCAGTGCGGACGTGGAGAAGACCATAAAGAAGCCGGTCCCGACGACGGTAAAGGTCGCATTGCAGGCAACGAGCAGGAATGCAACGAGTAGGAGCGCAGGGGTACGAGGCAATGCCAAACGCACGTAAGATTCTCCCAGGGCCTGGAGCGAGGTGGATGTCGTTAAATAAGAATAACACTGGCAGCAGCTAAACAGAGACTCCGGCTTTCTAAGATCGGCGAGTGTGGCACTGCGAAAACACGATGAAGTTATCTGGCGTGAGCTCGTGAGCAGTGTTAATACCGATTAGAACGGATAGATACATTACTAGACGCCCAGACTCGTTGCACCATGGAGCTGCAAGCTTCCCTCCCGTGGCTAGCGTTAACGATCCGCGGACTAGGATCGTGAGCGGACTGGCGCGCGGGGTAGAAGCGCTGGCACATCGCGGTGCCACGGAGGCCAGCGGTCGAGCCATCGGTGTATGGGGCGCGGGAATCGACGTCTGCTACCCAAAGGAAAACAACAGACGGTGCGAGAAGGTCTTGGAGCGGGGTGCGCTGATCAGCGAGTTCCCAAGCGGGAACCATCCGGCACCGGAGAATTTCCCTCTGAGCCGCCGGATAATTGCGGGAATGCCGATTGGGGTGCGCATTGTGGAGGGTAAGCAATACGGCGGATCGCTGATCACGGCGCGGTTGGCGATGGAATTTGGGTGCGGAGTATTCGGTGTATCAGGGAACGTAAGGCAACATGTGAGCTCTGCGCCGAACCTGTTGATCAAGCAGGGGGCTAAGCTGGTTGCAACGCGGAAGACGTGACGGGCTAAGTGCAATCGAGAAAAAGAGTTACGGATTGTTGACTGCGAAAGAATCGAGACCCATGAATGAGCTGGTGGAAACCAGCGGGTTGAATTCGAGCCAAGTTCTGGCTACGCTGTTTACACTGGAGCTGAATGGCATTGTGCGGCAGCTGCCGGGAAAACGGTTGAATAAGTTGCTGTTGCGAACGTTCGAGTTAGATCACCAGCCGATGACCGATGCATCCGAAGATGGTCGGGAAGCATCAAGAAGCAGACGAAGTGAATGTCGCCGGATCGTAAAGAAGGATAAAGATAAGGTAGCGAGAAGGACACACACCGCCCTGCTGGCCCTTCCAGAATGGTAATCCGGGGTTACAAAGGAAAACATGGCAAGGTCATTGGTCATCGTCGAATCGCCGGCCAAGGCAAAGACGATTAACAAGTATTTAGGAAAGAACTACACGGTGAAGGCGTCCATCGGACACGTGATGGACCTGCCGAAGAAGACGATCGGTATTCGTCTACCCGACGAGGATGAAAGGCCAAAGAAGCGCAAAGGAAAGAAAGGTGCGAAGGTTGCCGCGCCAAAGCCTCCCCGTAAACCCGTGACCCTGGACGACCCAAAGATATTCGAGCCCACGCTGCAGATCATCCCAGGCAAGGGGAAGGTGATCAACGATTTGCGGAAGGCTGCACGGACCGCCGATGCCGTGTACCTGGCGGGCGACCCAGATCGCGAAGGGGAGGCGATTTCGGCGCACCTGGCTATGGTGCTGTCCAAACCGGCGAAGTTCCTGATTCCCGAAGACGACGAGGAAAACAGCAAGAACGGGAAAAATGCAAAAAACGGGAAGAACGGCGGGGACGAAAAGACCGATGCCAAAGCAGAAGTGAAGCCGGGCAAGGCACTAACGGTTAAGGGAAAAGCAAAGCCTGCGAAAAAGGAGAAAGACGAAATCAGCATTGAGCCGATTGATCCGAAGAAGATTTTCCGCGTGACATTCAACGAAATCACTCCGAAGGCAATCCGGGCTGCGTTTGAGAAACCGCGGCAGGTAGACGCCCAACTAGTGGATGCGCAACAAGCGCGTCGCGTGCTGGACCGCATCGTGGGCTACAAGATCTCGCCGCTGTTGTGGGACAAGGTGCGGCGGGGATTGAGTGCGGGGCGCGTGCAGACCGTGGCGTTGCGCTTGATCGTGGAACGCGAACAAGAGATTCGCGCGTTTTTGCCGCAGGAATATTGGACCATCCACGCCATGCTGGATGCCGGTGAGCCGCCGATTTTCGAGGCGAAGCTATCGAAGTACCAGGGCGAGGAAATCGAGGTTAAGAGCCAAGAGGCAGCCGACGCGATCGTTGCCGCGGTGAACAAAGCGAAGTGGCAGGTGGCCAGCGTCGCGCAGAAAGAAAAGCGCCGGAATGCCCCACCTCCGTTCACGACCTCGAAACTGCAGCAAGCGGCGTATAACCGGCTGCGCTACACAGCGAAACGCACCATGGCACTGGCGCAGCGATTGTACGAAGGGATCGAACTCGGCGAAGAAGGATCGGTGGCGCTGATTACGTACATGCGCACGGATTCCGTGCAGGTTTCCAATGACGCGCTGGAGCAGGTGCGCGAACTGATACCGGCGCGATTCGGAAGCGATTACCTGCCGGAAAAGCCCAACTTCTATAAGTCGAAAAAGGATGCACAGGGAGCGCACGAAGCGATCCGGCCGACGGAAGTGTCGCGGGCACCGGAAGATGTGCGGAAATACTTGGAAGACGATGTCTTCAAATTGTACCAGCTGATCTGGCAGAGGTTCGTCGCTTCGCAAATGCTGCCGGCGGTATTCGACCAGACCTCGATTGATATCCAGGCAGCAGACTACACGTTCCGGGCAACCGGGTCGGTGATGAAATTCGACGGATACCTGAAGGTGTACCAGATACCGGTGGCCAACGCCGACCGCGAAGAAGACGAGAAGGATGACGAAGGCGAGGGGAAGGCTCTGCCGCGCGTGAGCGAGGGGCAGGTCCTGAAACTCGAAGCCATCCGGCCGGATCAACATTTCACGGAGCCGCCGCCGCGCTACACGGAAGCGACGCTGGTGAAGGAGTTGGAAGAGGATGGCATCGGCAGGCCATCCACGTACGCTTCGATCATTTCAACGATCGTAGAACGGGAGTACGTGAAGAAGGACCAGGGACGGTTCACACCAACGATGTTGGGCGAAAGGGTGTGCGTCCTGTTGATTAAGAGCTTTGAAGACGTGTTCGATGTTAAGTTCACGGCAAGGCTGGAAGAAGAGCTGGACGAAATTGAAGAGGGCAAGCTACCGTGGCGGGAATCGGTGCGGGAGTTCTGGGAGAAGTTCGTCGTCGACCTGGATAAGGCTGGCGATGAGATGATTTCCTACAAGGCGGGGATACCGACAGGGAAAAAGTGCGAAAAGTGCGGGCAAGGCGAGTTGCTGGAACGCATCAGCCGGCACGGATTCTTCCTGGGATGTTCGCGCTACCCCGAGTGCGATTTCATCCAGGACATGTCGGAAGAGATCCCGGAAGACGCAGAGAATAAGGTTGAATATTGCGAGAACTGCGGAAAAGAGATGGCACTGAAGCGTGGGCGATTTGGCGCTTTCCTGGCATGCACGGGCTATCCGGATTGCAAGACAACACGCCGGCTGGTGGCCGGAACTCGGATTGCGTTACAGCCGGACGAGCCGCTGGATGAAAAGTGCACCCTGTGCGGAAGCGGCCTGGTAAAAAAGCACGGACGATTCGGGACCTTCATCGGTTGTACGGGCTACCCTAAATGCAAGTACACGCGACCGATCACGATGGGCATCAAGTGCCCGAAATGCAATGAAGGCGAATTCGTGAAGCGCGCCAGTATGGGTAAGGGCGGCCGCGGACGGATGCGGGTGTTCTACGGGTGCTCGCGATACCCCGATTGCGATTTCACTTCGGCGAATATGCCAATCGACCAACCCTGTCCGAAGTGTGGCGCTCCGTTCGTAGTGGAAAAGAAGAGCAAGATTGGCACGGTATATACCTGCATTAAAGAAGGATGTGACTGGGAAAAGTTGGCGCCGGAAGAAAAGCCCGCGGAGACGCCGAACAAGCCGGCAGCGGAAGAAACGCCGGTGGGCGCAAAAGTATAGCGATGGACATTCAAGGTGCGGCGGGACCGCATCCAGCTAACCCGAATCTGAAGAGAAGCAGAACAGTTGCCGCGGTGACGTCCTGTAGAGGTGTGCCTGAAAGCAAGGCGTGAACGATGTTGAAGCAGACGATCGACAATTTTCTGGAGTACTTGAGATCGGTGAAGAACTCTTCGCCGCACACGGTGATCAACTACGGGAAAGATCTGACGCAGTTCCGGGAATATCTGTCGCCGCCGGGAGTGCAAGCGCCCGGGGTGACGAAAATAACCCACCAGATGATCCGGGAATTCGTGGGACATCTGCACGAAGCTGGATTGCAGAAGAGTTCGATTGCCAGGAAACTTGCGGCGCTACGCTCATTTTTGAAGTACTGCGTTCGGGAAGGAATTCTTAACGAGAATCCTGCGCGCCTGGTGCCAACGCCGAAACTGCCGAAGCGGATCCCCATGGTGCTTTCGGCGGAGGAGATGAGCCGGTTTCTGGACCAGATGGCAGGAACCAGCGGCCGCGGTGCGCCGCGCGGGGCAAGAACGGGCGGGCGAGGTTTGCCGGCAACCGGGTCCCCAAGTGGATTGATGTGCATGGAGTACACGCTGCTACTACCGCGCGACCGGGCAATTCTGGAGCTACTGTATGCGGCGGGCCTGCGCGTGAGCGAACTCACCGGGCTGAATCTGGCGGACATGGACCAGAAAGATCAGATCCTGCGCGTGCGCGGCAAAGGGAACAAAGAACGCATCGTGCCGTACGGCGGGAAAGCAGCCGAAGCCATGCACAGGTATTGGCCGGTTCGCGATGAGTTAATCCGAGAAAGCGAAGAGCACGCGCGGCGCGTAAGTGTGGACGCAATCTTCCTGAACTACCGCGGGCGCCGGCTCACCCAACGGAGCATCGGACGAATCGTAAAGAAGTATGTGCGGCTGGCTAACATCAATTGGGATTTGCACCCGCACTCCATGCGGCACGCGTTTGCCACGCATCTGTTGGCGGATGGAGCGGACCTGCGCGCGATTCAGGAATTATTGGGGCACCAGTCGTTATCGACGACGCAGAAATACACGCACGCGACCATCAAACAACTGATGGAAATTTACGATAAGTCTCACCCTCACGCCTAGCTCGGTTCGCGATAGGGCCAGCGGGGCATCCGTACATAGTCGTTATCGAAACACACACCTATCGATTCTGGCGACCCGTCAAACTGATTTCGTAGGACACTAGGGACCTTATTGCATACGGGACAAAACATGAAGCGGAACTGGAGATTGTTCTTCCTCGTCGCGTTCGTAGCGTGGCTCGGCGTTGCCGCTGCCACAAAAGCGCAGGACAATTATGAGATTCAGGTATATGGTTCAGAAACGGTGGAAAAGGGCCACACCATGGTGGAGCTGCACAGCAACTTCACCTTCCAGGGAACCAAAGAGGTGCTCGACGGCTTGCAACCCACCAATCACCAGTTGCATGAAACGCTGGAAATCACGCATGGTTTCACGGACTGGTTCGAAACAGGCTTTTACATCTTCACCGCGGCGCAAAACGGGTATGGCTGGGATTTTGTGGGCAGCCACATCCGGCCACGCGTGAGAGTGCCACCCCGTTGGCACTGGCCGGTGGGAGTCAGCATTTCGCAAGAGTTTGGTTACCAGCGAAGGCAATTTTCCGTAGATACCTGGTCGTACGAGCTGCGTCCAATCATCGATAAGCAGTTGGGGCGTTGGTACCTGGCGTTCAATCCGGCGTTTGAAAAGGCTTTGGCGGGTCAGGGCGTGAACGAAGGATTTGTGTTTTCTCCGAACGCCAAGGTAAGTTTTGACGTGACCAAGAAAGTAGCGGTCGGAGTGGAATATTACGGGTCGTTGGGCCCGGTGCCCGGACTCCTGCCGGGGCCCTTGCAGCAGCAACAGTTATTCCCGGCAGTGGACCTGAACGTCTCGCCGAAATGGGAGATCAATTTTGGTGTAGGATTTGGCTTAACGAAGACGACGGATCATTTGCTGACGAAAATGATTTTGGGATACCGTTTCGATTTTTGAGGAATTCAATCACCGTAGCGAGGGACAGGGAATGAAGCGGAAGATCGCGGCAAGCTTCTTGGCTGTTATGTTCACTTGTGGCCTGGCAATGGCAGCGCAGGAACGCACGGCGCAATGGAACGCGCTGGTGGACGAGTACCTGGACAAAGTGTATTTCCCGTTAAACCCGACGGTGGCAACGCTGGACGGCGTGCATCAATACGATTCGGAAATGGAAAACTATTCGCTCGCGGGGCAGGAAGCGGAGGCAAAGAAACTGCGCGAGTTTGCCGTGCGTGTGGAGCAGTTCCCTGCCGATGGATTGCTTCCCGTGGATGCAGCAGACCGGCAGATATTACTGGGGCGGATCAAGAGCGATTTGCTGACGGTGGAAAAGATCTGTCCACTGGAAAAAAATCCCGATACGTATTCGGGAGGCGTAACCAGCAGCGTCTATTTCCTGATGAACCGGAAATTTGCGCCCCCGGACGAAAGACTGCGCAGCGTCATTGCGCGTGAAAAGAAGATTCCTGGCATTCTGGGACTGGCACGGGAAAACCTGAAGAATCCCCCGCGGATTTACACCGAGATTGCCATTCAGCAACTGCCGGGAATCATCGGTTTTTACGAAAAAGACGTTCCGCTGGCGTTTGCGGATGCGAAAGACCCGCAGGTGAAAGCGGAGTTTGTGAAAAGCAACGCGGAAGTGATTGCGGCACTGAAGAAATATGAAGAATGGCTGAAGGCGGATCTGCTGGCGCGCTCGAACGGGGACTTCCGGATCGGCGAGGAAACCTTCTCGAAGAAGCTGCAATACGAAGACATGGTCAATACGCCGCTGGACCGCCTGCTGGAAGTCGGAATGGGCGACCTACAGAAAAATCAGGCGGCGGTAAAGAAACTGGCGAATGAGATTGACCCGAAAAAGACGCCGGAACAAGTGATGGCGGATTTGGGGTCGATGCATCCCGCACCGGATAAGCTGATGGAAACATTTACCGGGACATTTGACAGCTTGATCTCATTTATCCAGCAGAAATACATTATTACCATCCCTAACAAGTCACGGCCCATCCTTCAGGAGACACCACCTTTTGAAAGGGCGACAACCACGGCGTCGATGGATACTCCTGGCCCATTCGAGACCAAGGCTGCCGAAGCGTATTTCAACGTAACTCTGCCCGCGCCCGGGGACAGCCCGGCCGAAGTTGCCAGCCTGATGGCGGGATTCAACATCGGGACTATTGTTAGCACATCGACGCACGAAACCTTTCCGGGACACTTCCTGCAGTACTTGTGGACGGAGCGGGCACCAACAAAACTGCGGAAAGCGTTCTACGCGAATACAAATGGGGAAGGCTGGGCTCATTATTGCGAGCAGATGATGCTGGATGAAGGATACGGCCAGCCCGGAACAGGCGCGAAAGACGCCCTGGATGCAAAATATATACGGTTAGGGCAATTGCAGGATGCGCTTCTACGCGACGCACGTTTCGTAGTCGGGATTAAAATGCATACGGGAAAAATGACGTTCGAAGAAGCGAGAGATTTCTTTGTGAAAGAAGGCCTCCAGTCAGCGAAGATTGCTGAAATCGAAGCGAAGCGAGGGACGTCTGACCCGACATATTTGTACTATACACTCGGGAAATTGCAGATTTTGAAACTGCGCGAGGATTATAAGAAAAAGGCAGGAAGTTCATTTGTATTGGGAAAGTTCCACGATGAGTTCATGTCACAGGGGGAGCCACCCATTGCCATCGTGAGAGAGGCGATGTTGGGGGACCATTCCCCTGTGCTGTAGAGCGGCTCGGTCGCGGTCTCTCACGGCGGGTAGAGAATTGCCATTAGGATCAGTTTACAGGACCCGGCAAATTTGATAAAACGCGTCGAAAAAATGAAGGCTCACAAGGAGAATCGATTATTCCCGGCGCCGGAGAGTTTTGCTACGCAGTTGGATTCCCCGAGCGGGAAAGAAACCAACGCAAGTTAGCAAGTGGGCCATGCAAATCCCCATGGGCCCCTTCGCCGCACTGCTGGTTGTCACGGCGGTCTCGGTAAGGCGCGGACCGCTCCCCTCACTTTCTCACCTAACACAACGATTACTTGGGATTCTGGATGTTGTGATGTCCGTGCGCGAAGCGCGGAGATCGTGCGGACTCGCGCGATAATCTTGGCGGTTTGCCAGCGCCGGATGCGCGCGTCGAATACTACCCGAACGCCACGATTGAATCGCTCAACAGCGCATGTCTCCAGGCCAGTCACCTTGACAAGCCGACGCGACGGACAAGATCGACGAATCGCGGATCGTCTCGGAGAGGATCCCAACAGGGGTCCGCGTTCAGGGCGGAGTAGGCTGGACTACGCTCCGCGTATCCCCTCTCGAGCCACGCAAATGCCCGGTCCTTATCCCCAAGAAGTCCATACATCATCGCCTGGAAAAAGGCCGGTGGAGGAAGCCCTCGTGCGTCTTCATTCTCCAATCCGGCGGTTAATGCTCGGAGTGCTCCCTTGTAGCCGGATCGCGCCAAGCCGCGATGCATGGCATCGGCGATCTCGGAGAAACCGAGCATGCGCATCACTTCTTCCCACTGTTGCGCTGCTTCGTCGTGCCTGCCGGCGCCATCATAGTCAAAGGCCAGGTTCACGTGTGACCAAAAACCGAATGCCTGGCGCCGGATTTCGTTCTGATCGATCTCGATGGCGCGGTCATATTGCCTTCGACGATAGTAGGGATTTGGCTGGAAGTTGTGTCCGGGATCGAGCTCCTGGGTATGCAGAAACTCATTCCATCCCTCATCGAAGCGGCCCATCATGTCCAAGTACTCCGCATATCGAGCATGAGCCTCGGCGAGGTTCGGATTCAGCTCGATGGCCTTCTTGTATTCCTGCTCGGCCTCGAGAGAACCGGGGTCGCTTGCTAACCCACCGGCAGGCCGAGTTACTGAATCTTGTGGCCCAGGGGCTGACCAACAAAAGAGATCGGATCAAGATTGAATCTGTCACAGTTCACCGTGAAAAATCACATAAGGCGAATTATGAAACAGGTCGACGTCGGAAACCGATACGAAGCCGTCGATGTTATTCAGGCCAGCGGGTTTCGACTGAGCGCTTAGCGGGTGGAAGAGGATATCACCCACGCAGGGGTGCCAACGTCCGAATCGAGTTCAAAGTCCTTTGCGGAGATTCTATTCGATTGAGAATCCGACGGCGGCCGTGGCGCTGGGGGTAGATCGAAAAACTTCTTCAATTCAGAATGGCTCCACACCCATCCAGCCGTAGGCGGAGAATCGCTGCAAGTGCAAGGAAGGAAAAGAATCCGTATTTTGAATCAACACCAGGAGGATGGCCAGGCCGCGAACGGCGTCGAGCTGCGGGATCTTCCGGGTCATTGAGCAGTGGAGCAATCGCCACGCGATTGGGATCTATTGTAAGTGAAAGCCATAGCGAATTGGCGGTCCAGTCAGCGGGTGGTCGTCCATCCATTGACTTTCTTTAGCCTTCACTCCTAACATGCATCCGCGAAAGGAACTCACTGTGTCTCAAACATTCCGCGCATGCGGAGCCGTAGTTACATTTCTTGTGCTTTCCGCTCTCGCCGTTCACGCTCAAGAGATTGCCGATCGGCTGGAACCCATGGACGTTTTTCGCGTCCAGGTTGCCTCCGATCCTCAAATCTCTCCTGACGGCAAGCGGATCGTGTACGTTCGCCAGTCCGCGGATATCAGCTCAGATCGACGTGTCTCCAACCTCTGGATTGTAAACTTTGATGGCTCAGAGCACAGGCCTGTGACCACCGGAACGAATGGCGACTTGTCACCGCGATGGTCGCCCGATGGCACGCGTATCGCCTACGTCTCCGACCGCGATGGAAAGACTCAGCTCTACGTTCGCTGGATGGATTCTGGCCAAAGCGGCAAACTCACGGACCTCGAAAATCCTCCTTCTGGCATCTCCTGGTCACCCGATGGGAAGCAGATCGCGTTCACGTCGCTCGTCTCCGCGGCTGCTCCGAAAATCGCTACGCTTCCCGCAGCACCGGAGGGCTCCAAATGGGCTGACGCACCGAAGGTCTATGAGGATCTTATCTATCGCTTCAACGGCCCTGGCTACCTTAAGCCTGGCTATTCACAAATTTTTGTCGTCGCCGCCGACGGGGGAGCACCTCGCCAGCTAACCAGTGGGAAATTTCCCCACGGGCCGGGCGCTGGCGGGCTAGGAGGCTCCAATCCCTCGTGGACTCCCGATGGAAGATCGCTGGTCTTCTCGATGAATGGCACTGCCAACTACGAGTACGAGCCTCTGCACACCGAACTCTTCGAACTTCGCGTCGCAGACGGTGCTCTTACCCAACTTAGTCACCGCAACGGCCCCAACGAGTCTCCCGAAGTTTCACCTGACGGCAAGCGGATCGTCTACACCGGCTTCGACGATCGCTACCAGGGCCACCAGACCACCTGCCTGTATATCGCCAACCGCGACGGAAGCAACGCTCACTCAGTCACTCCCAGACTCGATCGCGACGCGGCCGATCCCCACTGGGCGGCTGATGGCCAGGGCATTTTCTTCAGTTACACAGATCAGGGCGATACCAAGCTCGCCTATATCTCGCTCGAAGTGTTGCCGGAAAAGGCAGGTTCCTCCGACTCCGAGGTTCTTCTGAAGTCTAAAATTCTCGCCGAACACTTGAACCTGGGGGCCAATTTCAGCATCGCGAAAAACGGGGCTTTCGCCGTCCAGTACGACACACCGTCGGATCCCGGCGATGTCTCTGTGGCGTCGCTTGCCGATCCCAAACTCAAGGTGCTCACGTCTCTCAATCGAGAATTGTTCACGGCCAGGAGACTCGGAACGGTCGAAGAACTCTGGTATGAATCCTCGTTCGACAAACGCAAAGTCGAGGGCTGGATCGTCAAGCCGCCGGATTTTAATCCCTCAAAAAAATATCCGCTGATTCTGCAAATTCACGGCGGTCCCTTCTCAAACTACGGGGATCGTTTCGACCTGAACGCCCAGATCTGGGCCGCCAAGGGTTACGTCATCCTGTACACCAATCCGCGAGGGAGCACGAGTTACGGCGAAGAGTTCGCCAATCTCATTCACCACGCCTATCCTGGCAACGATTTTCAAGACCTTGACTCTGGCGTCGACGCAGTAGTAGCCCAGGGCTACATCGACCTCGACAATCTATTCGTGACGGGCGGCTCCGGCGGAGGAGTGCTGACCTGCTGGATGATCGATCACACGAATCGCTTTCGCGCCGCCGCCAGTCTCTATCCGGTCATCAATTGGTACAGTTGGGTACTCACTTCAGACTTACCATCGTTCGGCGCCCGATACTGGTTCGCCGGCAACCCCTGGGATTACACCGACGACTATATGAAGCGCTCCGTGATTTCTCTGGTGAAGAACGTAAAGACGCCCACATTGCTGATGACCGGGGAGGAAGACTTCCGTACCCCGATTTCTGAAGCCGAACAATTCTACGCGGCTCTGAAACTCCTTAAGGTAGAGTCCGCACTCGTGCGCTTTCCCGGGGAGCCGCACGGGCTAAGCCGTCGCCCAAGCCACCAGGTAGCCAAAGTTGTGTACACGATGAATTGGTTTGACGCGCACCGCAAAAAACCCTGATCCGTGACTCCCACGAACGCTCTATAGCCATTGCATTCTGTGCGTTGACGCTACAGGGAGGGGACCCGTATAATAGTGGTTTGCCTTTAGTGTTTGGAGGAAAGATGTACGCCGTCATACAGACCGGGGGGAAGCAGTATCGTGTCGCACCCGGCGACACCATCCGCATCGAGCGGGTCAAGGGTGATGTGGGGGAGCAGGTGAAGTTCGGGACCGTGCTGGCGGTACACACCGATGACAAGAAGATATTGGCGGGAACGGACGCAGGAAAGGCCAGCGTAACCGGTAAAATCGTGGAGCAAGGCCGGGCAAAGAAGCTGACCGTTCTGAAGTTCAAGAAGACCAACCAATATAAGATTCAGCGCGGCCACCGGCAGAATTACACCGCCGTGCAGGTCAGCGAGATTAAGCTATAAAGCGAAAGGGATTGCGTCATGGCACATAAGAAGGGCGGCGGCTCGTCAACAAACGGCCGCGATTCACATGGACAGCGGCTGGGCGTAAAGCGGTTTGGCGGGCAACTGGTGAATGCCGGCACGATTCTGGTGCGGCAGCGCGGTACAAAGCACCAGGCCGGCGAAAATGTGGCACAGGGCAAGGACGACACGTTGTTCGCCTTGGTGAAGGGTTACGTCAAATTTGAAGATAAGGGCAATCGCGGACGCTATATCAGCGTGACGCCGGCGGAGCAGGCCAAGGCCGCGAACTAAAGCCGTAGGGATTGCGTTCGACACAGCTTGCGAGGGATATTAAAAGGGCGGAGAGACTCCGCCCTTTTTTCCTTTACGTGTTCCGATGAAGATGCCCCTGCATTTTCTGCTGCTGACGGCTGTTGCGGCGGAAGTGTATTTCTGCGTTGGCTCCCTGGCGCAGACGAAAGCCACCGGTGACGTCGAACCCGACGCGTATACCTACAAACGCGTAAACGGCCGGGAGTTGAAAGCGTACGTCTTTGAGCCGGCACACAGTGAATACGGGAAGCCACGAGCCGCAATCTTGGTGTTTCATGGAGGGGCGTGGAAACACGGTTCGGCGCAATGGACGTTTGGGCAGGCACGCTACTTCGCAACGCTGGGCATCGTAGGAATTTCGGTGGACTACCGGCTGGCGGACGGAGAAAGTATCACTCCTTTTGACTCTGCAGAGGACGCTAAGGCAGCGGTGCGCTGGGCACGCAGTCAAGCGGAATTGCTGAATATCGATCCGAAGCGGGTCGGCGCTTATGGTGAGTCGGCGGGAGGATTGCTGGCAGCAGCGACGGCGATTACGGAAGAGTCGCCCACGAAAGAAGAGTTGAACGCCGTGCCGAATGCGTTCGTGCTGGTTTCGCCAGCGCTGAATGTGGAAACGAGCGCGAGTTTTATTGCGTTGGCAGGAAGACGGCAGGACGTTCGGAGCATTGAGCTGGGAGAGCACGTCCGGAGAGGGCTACCGCCAACCATCATCCTTACTGGCGCACTCGACCGAGCGATACCGCCAGAAACACTGGTCGAATTTTGCGAAAAGATGAGGCAAGCGAAGAACCGGTGTGAATTGGAGATTTATCCCGAGGTAGGGCACATGCTGGAGCCACCGGACGAGAACAGCGCGGCGAAGGTGAATGCGGCCAAAACAAGGTACGATGCTTATCTGAAGGCAGACCAGTTTTTGGCGTCGTTGGGATATATTCCCTTGCCTAAGCAGCGAAACTAAGAGTATCGCCAACGGAAGCCGGACGGAACGGACGAGGAGCGAGCGTGTTCGTTGACGAAGCCAAAATCTACGTAAAAGCCGGAGACGGCGGGAACGGATGCGTGGCCTTTCGGCGGGAGAAGTATGTTCCGCGGGGCGGACCCTCGGGCGGGGACGGCGGCCTTGGAGGGAGCATCTACCTGGAAGCAAATCCGAACGACAACACGTTGCTGCGGTACCGGTATAACCGCGAGTTCAAAGCAGATCGCGGCAGACACGGTGAAGGATCGAACTGTACGGGAGTGTCTGGAGACGACATGATCCTGAAGGTGCCGCTAGGCACGCTGGTATTTGACGAAGCGGGAGCGGAATTACTTGCAGACCTGAAGACGCCAGGCCAAAAGGTTCTGGTAGCGCAAGGCGGACGTGGCGGACGCGGAAATCAGCATTTTGCCAAGCCGTGGCATCAAGCGCCGCGCGAAAAAGAAGAAGGGCAGCCGGGAGAAGAGCGACGGTTGCGGCTGGAGTTGAAGCTGCTGGCCGACGTGGGATTGGTGGGATTCCCGAATGCCGGGAAGTCGACGTTGATATCCGTGATCAGCGCGGCCCGGCCGAAGATTGCCAACTATCCGTTTACCACGCTGCAACCGAACCTGGGCGTAGTAAATGTAGACGGTGGAACTGGCGGACATGGAACGGAACTGGGGCGAACATTTGTTGTGGCGGATTTGCCGGGATTGATTGAAGGGGCTAGCCAGGGAGCAGGGCTGGGAATTCGCTTCCTGCGGCACGTAGAGCGGACTCGTTTGCTGGTGCATCTGATTGACACGAGCGATACCACAGATGCGGATCCCGTGAAGTCTTTCGAAGTGATCAATGCCGAATTGGCGGCATTCAGTGCGGGGTTGATGGAGAAGCCCATGATCGTCGTGGCGAGCAAAGTCGATGCCACGACGGACCGCACGAGGCTGGAGGAACTACAGGCGTTCTGCAAGCGGAAGGGATTGGATTTTCACGCGATTTCGGCGGCGACCGGAGAAGGCGTAAAGGATCTGATGAAGGCGATGGCGGATGCGCTGGACAAGATTCCGCGAGAAACAGTTGAGGAGTCCGGCGGCACGGACGAGGGTTCGGAGATCGACGAAATCGATGCAATGGAGTCAGAAGATGACTTGGGTGCAGACGACGGAGGCCCTTCCATCGTGAAGAATTCATGAGAGAATTGGGCGGGAGTTATTCGGAGGCTCGTTGACGACTGCGCAAGCTCACCGCACGGCATCAAAACACCAACCTAGGCGCATTGCACTCTTTGGCGGCTCCTTTGATCCAATCCATACAGGACATCTGGCGGTGGCGCGCGCGGCCGACCGGCGATTTAATTTTGACGAGATGCACTTCATCGCCGCGAGCCGCCCTCCGCACAAGTTGAAACAACATTTGGCACCGTTTCCACACCGCTTTGCCATGGTCGCGCTTGGGTGTTCGGAACATCCGCATTTTGTGCCTTCGCTGGCGGAGGCTGGTGAAGACTTCAGCGGGACTCAACTACACTATTCAGTGGATACCATCCGCTACTTCCGCCATGCTTATCATGAACAAGGCGATCGCATCTTCTTCATTATTGGTGCGGATGCGTTCCTGGATATCCCGATGTGGAAGGAATACGAGACGTTGTTAGGGCTGTGCGATTTCGTAATTGCTAACCGGCCGGGTATTCGGCTAGAAGCGCTGCGTCTTGTAATTCCGCCGGATTTGCACGGTCGGCCAGACGCGAAGCGGGATAAGGAGTCAGACGCGATAGCTCCCGCAACACCGATTGTGGCGCGCCTGCATCAAACTATTGTATACCTTCTGGAGAACGTTGCCAGCGAGGTGAGCGCAACGGATATTCGAAGGAAGGCGAGTCGCGGCCAATCGATTCATGGGCTTGTATCGGCGCGCGTGGAGGAATACATTTTGAAGCAGGGCTTGTACCGGTGAAACTGGAAAAGTTACCCAAGGGAGTGCGCTTGGCCGTAGAAGCCGCGCAGAACAAGAAAGCCGGCGGTATTACCGTCTTGGATCTGGACGGGCTCGGAGCGTTCACCGAGTATTTCGTCATCTGCACGGGATACAGCACACCGCAGATCCAGGCGATCTGCAACGAAGTGGAAGAATTGCTGCACAAGGAGTTACAGCGCACGCCGCAACACCGCGAAGGACATCGGTCGGCAGAATGGGCGCTGTTAGATTTTGGAGGGCTGATCGTTCACGTCTTTGGCGAACAGGCGAGACGCTACTATGATTTGGAGAGGTTGTGGAGAGCGGCTCCGAAGCTTGAGCTCCCGGATGTGCAGGAGCAAGGTCGAAGAGCGCTTTCCGAGAAAGTAAGCTAAGCCCAGCCCGGAACGCTGCCTCCGGGAAACGCAGGCGGCTGGAGAAGTCCGGCACCATGACTACAGAGCGATTGCCCTGGATCGGAGTCGATCCGGCGTCGCAGCGTCTCTGCGACCTCGCCCAGCAGATAGCACCCGTCCCTACTACGATCCTGATCACCGGAGAGAGCGGCACCGGAAAAGAATATTTGGCGCGCCTGATTCACGAAATTGGACCCAGGCGTGATTCCCCCTATTTGCGAATCGATTGCGGAGGCCTGCCTTCCGCCCTGGCAGAGAGCGAGATCTTCGGGCACGAGCGCGGAGCATTCCCGGGCGCGCAAGACCGAAAAATCGGACAACTCGAAGCCGCGAAGAAGGGCACGATTGTGCTGGATGAAGTGGCCGCTCTAACACCGGAAGCTCAAACAAAGCTGTTGCGGGTGCTACAGGACCGGTCTTTGGAGCGAATCGGCGGAAAGGAAACGCTGAAGTCGGAAGCTCGTGTGATTGCGCTGACCAACGTCGACATGGCCACGGCAGTAAAGGAAGGACGATTCCGGGAGGAGCTGTACTACCGCTTGGACGTCGTGAAAATCTGGGTGCCGCCCCTGCGCGAGAGGCGGGCTGATATTTTGCCGCTGGCAGAATATTTTCTGGCGGCAACGCGGACCAAGCACGGAAAACCAAAGGCAAAGCTAAGTGAAAATGCCAGGCAACTGCTGCAGGGCTACCGGTGGCCGGGTAACGTGCGGGAATTGCAATCAGCGGTAGAGCGCGCCGTGATTACCAGTAAGGCGGAGTTGTTGGAGCCCGAGGAATTCCCTGCGGAAGTTCGCACGAGCTTGAACAAGGGCGAGCAGGAATCGCGGTTGCGATCCCTGGAGGATATCGAACGGGAAGCGATTGTGCAGACGCTGGATGTGATGGGCCAACAGATCGGGAGATCGGCGGAAGTACTGGGGATCAGCCGGAAGACCTTGCTGGAAAAGCGGAAGAAATACGGATTAGTGCAGGAAGCGGAAGTCGGCAACAACGGAGCATCGGCAAACGTGTTGAAGCGAGGGCAGGCGGGTTGACAGATCAAAGTCGTTTGATGACCACGGCTGTCAGATCATCCAGTTGCTTGGTGCCGTTGGAAAAAGCGACCACGGCGTCATAGAGATCCTTGACGATTTCGGCTGGCGGCTTCTGGCGCGAGGCACGCACGACTTGCTGCAATCGCTTTGAGCCAAACAATTCTCCTGTTTCGTTTTCCCACTCGACAAATCCATCCGTAATCAGCAGGAAGAGATCCCCAGGACGAAGAACGAGCGACGCAGGAGGTCCGGAAGTAAATTCCGAAAGGATGCCGAACGGCACGCCCTGTGAGTCGACTTCGGCGAAGGAATCGTCGGAGGCCGAGAAGAGAAAGAGCGGGCCGTGACCGGCCGAAAGAACTTCAAGATTGCCGGTGCCGGGTTCACACGCCGCCCCAACGTAAGTAATGAAACGCGTGGGATCGAGATCGCGGGCAATGGCGTCGTTAACGCCCGCGAAGATTTGCGACAAGTCGGAGTGCGTGCGAAAGTTCGCGCGCGAGTAAGCGCGGCACGCTGCAGCGATAAGGGCAGGTCCGATGCCATGGCCGGTAACGTCGGCGAGCGTGATGATCCATCGGCCGTCGGGAAGCGGGCACCAGTCATAGTAGTCGCCGCCGGTGTCATCTGCCGGCTTGTTCCATCCTGCAATCGCAAAACCGGAAAGACTGGGGGGATTGCTGGGAAGCAGGGACTGCTGAATGTCGCGCGCAATCTGAAGATCATGTTGCAGGCGAGCGAGTTGCTGCTTGGTTTCCGCCTCACGAAGAGCCGCTTCGACGTGCTTGCGAATTTCCTTGGCAACGCCACCAGCAACAAATCCAGCAATAAGCAGAATGATGGCGTACAGCGTAACGTCGGTTTGCGTGATGGGCGCGGGGGCTCCGGGAACGGGTGGGCTCCATCCGAGGTGTACTGCCGCGAACAGATAGGCAATGGTGGCGGTGATTCCGGAAAGCCAGCAAAGGCGCGGATTCAAGCGAAGGATCGAAAGAATAATGAAAATGAAAAAGAACAGGGTCGCGGGACTTGCGAGCGGTTGATACGCTGGATGGAGATGGCCACTGGTAAGAAACGCTATGCCGACAGCCGGGAGCGCAGATTCGAGAATTGTGGTCAGGACCCAGAAAACCGCCGGAAACGTGTGCCCCCAGCGTAGAGCATGGCTGACGAACCTGAGCATCAGGAATTCCACAAGCGCCGCGGCGAGGATGAGGCCAAACGTCCAGGCGGCCTGCTGATTCAGCACCGTGGTGTGCAACAGGAAGATGCGGATGAGCAGGACGGAAACGGTGATGGCAAAAAAGACGAGCAAGCCAAAAATGCGGACTCGTTCGCTGCGCAGCTCCGCAAAGCGAAAGGCGTCGGATTTGATCCCGTTCGCGGTCACTGGATACCTGGCAAACAATTAACTTGGCCATAATAATGGCTCTGCGAAACAATGAAAAGTCAAGACAGGAAATGCCGCACTCCCAAGTGGTGACAATGTCCGAAGGAAAACGAGAGTAAGATTGCAGAATGCGAATTCGCTTGCTCATGCTGGGAAAAACACGACGACCCGAACTGCGTGACGTGTTGGAAGACTATGTGAAGAGAATCGGAAGGTCGTGGCCAACGGAAATCACCGAGGTGCGCGACGGCCAGGCAGCCGCTAAGAAGTTGCATGTGGACCGCGCGGCAGTGGCCGTGCTGCTGGATGCCGCGGGAAGAGCTCATGATTCGGTTGCTTTCGCGAAATGGCTGGGGGAGCAACAAGATCGCGGAGCACGCGAGATCATTTTTGTCTGTGGAGATGCGGACGGATTTCCGGAACTATTGCGCGAACAGGTGAAACAGAACATTTCACTCAGTTCTATGACCTATTCGCATGAACTGGCGCGCGTAATGCTAGCGGAGCAGATCTATCGCGCGTCGGCAATCCTGTCGGGAAGTCCTTACCCGAAATAATGCAACGGCCAGTTGTGCACGACATTATCGGACGCGCGAGTGCGTTTTGCTGTGTTCCGTGGTTGAATGGGCGACGGAGAAACAATGGCAATTCGAATATCACCTGATAAGAACGCACCGTCCGTAGCGATTGAAATTCCGCTGGAGAATCCGCTGCCGGAGTACGATCTGGAACAGATCGAACAGCCAACGCCCCGGGACATCGATGCGGTGCTGGTATCGCAGGGGTTTCGAGACCTGGTGGACGATGCGCGGGGAGTGTTGACCGAACTGGTCGCGAATCCGCCGCCACTGCCGAGTACCAACCATTTGCAGGATCTGGAGTTGACCGAAGTTCCGCACTTCGAAATTGCGCAACTGACAGGGGCAATCTGCCCGGGAGATGAATTGTATAGGCCCGGGCTGTGGATCGTGCTGAAAGACACGCAGCTGCCGGCAAAAAAACCGCTGACGGAGGTGGCTCTCGAGCACGTGAGAGTAATTGTCGATGAATTTGTGAAAAGGCTGAGTCTATAAGGCAACAGCTTGCCTTGTCGAGGGCGCTTCCATTCCGCAGACTGGAAGTTTCGCACCACGAGCGAGAAAAGACTGCGGAGGTGAGCGTTCATGCCGGAAGGAAAGGGATTGCTGATTGTTTACACCGGGCCGGGCAAGGGAAAAACCACGTGTGCCCTGGGAACGGCGTTTCGTGCCGTGGGGCAAGGACTGCGGGTGCTGATGGTTCAATTCATCAAGGGATCGTGGCACTACGGTGAGCTCGACGCAGCGAAAATGCTGGGAGATGACAAGTTCGAAATCCGGCCCATGGGGCGCGGGTTTGTAAAGGTGGGCGGAGCAGAGACCGATCCGGAAGACATTCGACTGGCCGAAGAGTGCTGGGAATCCGGGCGCACGGCGATTTACAGCGGGAAGTACGATCTCGTGATATTGGACGAAATCAATTACACCATAAGCTACCAGATGCTAGACGCGACGAACGTGCTAGAAGCACTCAAGGGACGGCCGGAACAGGTGCACGTGATCTGCACCGGGCGCAATGCGCATCCGTTACTGGTGGAGCAAGCGGACTTGGTGACGGAGATGAAAGAAGTGAAACACCCCTACACGAAGGGTATACTGGCGCAGCGGGGAATCGATTATTAGAGTTCATTGTGATCAGTCATGAGTATTAAGTACCCCAGCGGCGATGTGGGCAGTCGTAAGGGATCACGATTTCGAGGCGAATTGGTAAGACTTGCTCAGAACTGATAATTTAGAACCGCAGACCTTCATCATGTCATGGTTTAAACGAGAAAAGAAGTCCATTGACCAGGCCACGCCACCGGAGGAACGCCGTGTGCGCACCGAAGGGCTGTGGGTAAAGTGCGAGTCGTGCCGCGCGATCGTGTTCCGCAAGGACCTGGAAGAAAATTTGCTCGTCTGTCCGAAGTGCCAATTTCATTTCAAAATGAGCTCGAAGCAGCGGCTGGCCTTGCTGTTAGACGGCCACTGGACCGAACACGATGCGGGCATGGTATCGACGGATCCGCTGAAGTTTGTGGACACAAAGCCGTACGCAAAACGAATTAAGGATGCCCACAAGAAGCTGGGCATGAATGACGCGATCATCACCGCGGAAGGCCAACTGAATGGCCGGCCGGTGATTTGCTGCGCGATGGAGTTCGGATTTATCGGCGGGTCGATGGGAGCGGTGGTCGGGGAAAAAGTGACCCGCGCGATTGAGATGGCCATGGCCACGCGACAGCCGTTGATCGTGGTGTCCTGTTCAGGCGGCGCACGGATGATGGAAGGCACCATCAGCCTGATGCAACTTGCGAAAGTTTCGGCGGCATTGGCGCGACTGGATGAGGCAAAGCTGCCGTACATTTCGGTCCTGACGGATCCGACGACGGGCGGAGTGACGGCGAGTTTCGCGATGTTGGGTGACCTGAATATCGGCGAGCCTGGAGCGCTGATCGGTTTCGCCGGGCCTCGCGTGATCGAACAAACCATCCGGCAGAAGCTCCCGGAAGGATTCCAGCGCTCGGAATTCCTCTTGGAGCATGGCTTTCTGGATGCGGTGGTGCACCGGAAAGACATGAAGGGCTTCATCGGCAACGTGCTCGACCTTTTGATGAACTGAAATGAATTACGAGAGCGCGGTCCGGTACCTTTTCACTCTTGGCCGCGAACTGGCCGCCCCCACGCAAGCTGCAGCCGCAAAATTCAATCTGGAAAACATAACAGTATTGTTGGAACGGTTGGGTCGACCCGATCGGGCGTACCCGTCCGTGCATATCGCGGGAACAAATGGGAAGGGATCGACCGCGGCGTTTCTAGAAGCAATTCTGCGCAATGCGGGATTTCGCACCGGGCTGAATACTTCTCCCCACCTGGAACGAATCAATGAGCGCATTCGAATCGGCGGCGAGGAAATCAGTGACCAGTCTTTCGGCGCAATTTTCACGCGCATTCATGAAGCAATTGAGGAACTACTCGCCGAGGGCAAGCTGAAAGCGCATCCCACGTATTTCGAGTGTGTGACGGCGCTCGCATTTGAGGCCTTCGCGCGGGAACGAGTGGAGTTTGCGATTGTGGAAGTGGGTCTCGGCGGTCGTCTGGACGCAACAAACATACTGCTACCGGTGGTTTCCGTGATCACCCGGATCGATTTCGATCACGAGAATTTCCTGGGTCATTCGCTGCGCGAAATCGCCGGTGAAAAAGCTGGAATTCTGAAGTCGGGGATCCCCGCGGTGTATGCACCGCAACCGGAGGAGGCCGCGTCCGTGTTGCGTCAAAAGGCCGCGGAGTTGCGCTGCCCGGTAATGGAAACCAGTGAAGCATATCGGGTCATGCGCGAAGAACTGCAGGATGGCTGCGTACGGGCGGAGATCAAAGAACGCGCCACCGGACGGAAGCTGGAGGTAGCGCCACAGCTGGCGGGCCGGTTTCAGTTGCAGAACGCCTTGAACGCAGTGGCAGCGGCAACCTTGCTTCAAGAGCGGAAGTATCGGATAAGCGACGACGATATCGTTACGGGAATCGCGTCAGCGCACTGGCCGGGGCGAATTGAAAAATTGCGGTCGCATCCCGACGTTTATCTGGACGGAGCACACAACCCTAGCGCGGCTCGTGAGCTTGCGCGGTTCATCGAAGAGAATTTCAAGGGGCGCAGAGTCTACCTGGTGTACGCGGCGATGCGGGATAAAGCGGTGGACGAGGTGACCGGCCTGCTGTTTCCCCACGCGGAGGAGGTAATCTTCACGGAGGCCAACACACCAAGGGCGATCAGTGCCGCGCAACTCAAAGAGATTGCGGGACATCATGTTGCACGGCATTCGGTGATTCCGAATGCGGAGAAGGCCGTCCAAGCCGTTTTGGCCAAGGCGGAGCCCGATGACGTAATTTTGATTACAGGCTCGCTGTATCTGGTTGGGCAGGTTCGGCGGGCCTGGCACCAATTGAGAAAGGTCGCTTCGCGGTAAAAAAGACCGTAGAATAAGGCCTACCGCGATACGGAGCCGGCCGAGTGGCCGGCGTTCTCTTTTCTGCAAGAAGCGAGACAAATGAGCAACGATTCGAAGCAACCTTCAATCAAGAAAGATAAAGTGCTCGTGGGCGTGATCATGGGATCGTCTTCGGATTGGGAGACGATGGAATACGTAGCAAACACCCTGGAGTCGCTGGGCGTGCCGTTTGAAACGCGAGTAGTTTCCGCGCACCGTACGCCGGACTTGTTGTTCGAATACGCTTCCAGCGCAGAGCAACGCGGGCTGCAAGTGATTATTGCGGGAGCAGGAGGCGCGGCGCATCTTCCCGGTATGGCGGCGTCGAAGACGGTACTGCCCGTGCTGGGTGTGCCGGTAGAATCGAAGGCCTTGAAGGGCCTGGATTCCCTGCTATCAATCGCACAGATGCCGGGAGGCATCCCGGTGGGAACGCTGGCGATTGGAAAAGCCGGCGCCGTTAACGCCGCGTTGCTGGCCACGGCGATCCTGGGTACGCAGTATCCGGAATTCCGAGCGGCACTGCGAAAATTCAGGACCGCTCAAACGGAGAAGGTGTTGGCGAATCCGAATCCCGCAGTGGGTGTTAAGAGCGTGGCGCTTTCAGTTCTGAAATCAACAAAGAAGAAACGCGCATGACCATCGGAATCCTGGGTGGAGGCCAACTCGGGTACATGCTGGCGCTGGCGGGGTATCCGCTGGGACTGCATTTCCGGTTTTTGGATCCATCGCCGGAGGCGCCGGTCGGACGCATTGCGCACCGTGTGACCGCCGAGTATCTGGACGAACCGGCGTTGGAGAAATTTGCACACGGGTTGGAAGCGGTAACCTATGAGTTCGAGAATGTGCCGGTAGAAGCGGCGAGGTTTCTGGAAAAGCGCACCCTCGTCTATCCGCCGGCCGAAGCTCTGGAAAAAGCTCAGGACCGGCTACGGGAAAAGGGCCTATTTCGAAAGCTGGGAATTCCGACAACCGATTTTGCGGAAATTGCCAAGCCCGAATCACTCGACGCTGCGCTGGCGCGGATTGGGCTGCCAGCGATCATAAAGACCAGCCGGATGGGATACGACGGGAAGGGGCAATGGCTGCTGCGGACCGGCGAGGATGTGGAAAGTGCGCGGCCAGAATTGCCGGAGGTTACGTTGATTCTGGAAAAATATGTTCCCTTTGAGCGAGAAGTGTCGCTGCTGGGTGTGCGCAGTCGAACGGGTGAAACGGCATTCTATCCCCTGGTAGAGAATCATCACCGCGGGGGAATCCTGCGGTTGTCGCTGGCGCCTGCGCCGAATCACTTGGGACAGCTACAACAATCGGCGGAAACCGCAACGAGAAAAGTCCTCGAGGAACTGGAATATGTCGGGGTATTGTGTATCGAGTTCTTTCAAGTGAACGGGCAACTATTGGCAAATGAAATGGCACCTCGCGTACATAATTCGGGGCACTGGACGATCGAAGGAGCAGTGACCAGTCAGTTTGAGAATCATCTGCGGGCGATTCTGGGATTACCGTTGGGATCGATCGCAGCGGTAGGGCATTCGGCGATGCTGAACCTGATCGGGGAAATCCCCGATGCTGGCGAAGTGCTGGCTGTGCCCAACGCGCACTTGCATCTGTACGGAAAAGAGCCACGAGCGGGCCGGAAATTGGGGCATGTGACCGTGCGTGCGGACAAGCCGGAGAAGTTGCAGCAGAGATTGAGTGAACTGCCAGATTTCTTCAAACGGCCGGAGTACTGCCTGGAAAAGGCAATGCCAGAGACGCTGGCGAAGAGGGCATAGCTCAGCTTCCGTTCGTTAGCCGTGGCAGGCAAGTCGTCGCGCCACCACGTACCGAAAAAGAACCCCGAAAAGAACATCGGAACCCTGGGAAGAACAGGATAAGATTGGCATTGACAGATCTAACTCGCGGGGTTTCTTCGTGAAAACAAGCTGCCTGAAAGTGATTCTCGGTGCTGCTCTGCTCGCTGGTGCGTCTTCAGCCTTGGGCCAGCAAATCTCACCTCGTAACTTTGCTGTGAAAGGAGGCCATTTCGAGCTGGATGGCAAACCGTTCCAGATCCTTTCCGGCGAAATGCATTATCCGCGAATCCCGCGAGATTACTGGCGCGATCGATTTCGCATGGCGCGAGCCATGGGGCTGAACACCGTCACCGCATATGTCTTCTGGAACGTGCACGAACCTTCACCCGGGGTGTACGACTTTTCCGGGAATAACGACGTGGCCGAATTCGTACGCCAGGCGCAGCAGGAGGGCCTTTACGTGATTCTTCGGCCGGGCCCGTATGCCTGCGCTGAATGGGAATTTGGCGGGTATCCGGCATGGCTGTTGAAGGACCACTCCACGGTTGTGCGGAGCAGCGATCCAAGATTCATCGAACCGGCCGCGCACTGGATAAAGAGGCTGGGGCAGGAATTGGCGCCTCTGCAGATCGGCAACGGCGGCCCAATCATCCTGGTGCAAGTGGAAAACGAATACGGTTCGTTCGGCGATGACCACGCGTACATGGAAACGATTCGCGGCATGTTGGTCGACGCGGGGTTCACAAAGTCTCAGCTCTACACTGCCGACGGCGCACAAGAAGTTCCCGTTGGTTCCCTACCCGACTTGCCCGTGGGCATCAATTTTAGCGGCGGAGAGGCAGGTGCGGCGCGAAAAGAATTCGAAATCCTGAAGAAGTACCGGCCCAACGGTCCGTACTTCAACAGCGAGTTCTGGGCGGGTTGGTTTGATCACTGGGGCGGCAAGCACGCATCGTCAAATGCAGCCAATGAAGCCGCCAATCTCGACTGGATGCTGAAACAGGGCTACTCCGTGAGTATCTACATGTTTCATGGTGGCACGAGCTTTGGCTGGATGAACGGCGCTAACAGCAACGGCGAGAATTACGAGCCCGACGTCACTAGCTATGATTACGACGCTCCACTCGATGAGAGCGGCCGCCCGACAGCGAAATATTCCCTGTTCCGCGAAGTCATTTCGAAGGATGCCGGGACGGTCCCCCCGGCGGTGCCTGCCGTGGCGCCATCGATGAAGATCCCGGAGTTCAGAGCGGATGAGGCGGTTTCGCTTTGGAACGTGCTTCCGGAGCCCAAACACTCGGAACAAGTCCAGAGCATGGAGGATCTGGGGCAAGCGTACGGCTACATTCTCTACCGTACCCACCTGCAGGGGCCGCGCAAAGGCGACTTGGTCCTCGACGGACTCCACGATTATGCGCAGATCTACCTTGACGGAAAATTAGCGGGCACACTCGATCGTCGAGTGAACCAGAAACAGATTCACGTGAGCACTCCGGCGACCGGCGCGCAACTCGACATCCTGGTGGAGAACACCGGGCGCATTAATTTCAATGTTGTGCTGCGCCAGGAACGCAAAGGAGTCATCGGGCAGGTCACCATGGACGGCAAGCCGGTTATGGGATGGGACATCTATCCGTTGCCGATGGAGCAGCCAGAAAAGTATCCGTTCGCTAAGGATGGCTGCGAAGGCGCGTGCTTCTATCGGGCCAAGCTCCAGGTGGACGCGCCAGCGGACACTTTCCTGGATACCAGTGCGTTCACAAAGGGCGAGGTTTGGCTAAACGGGCAGCCACTGGGGCGGGTGTGGAGTATCGGGCCGCAGAAGACACTCTACGTCCCCGGACCCTGGCTGCACAAAGGCGAGAATGAGATCATTATTTTCGACCTCAAGGGCAGCTCTGGGAGAGCCCTGTTAGGCCGGGATAGGCCGATTCTGGACGGGATACGCAACTAACCCGGGTTACCGCCGCCGAGTGGGAGATTCTAGAACGCGAAGCCGCCTGCGGCTCGAAGAACGCCGGAGTCCGGTGGCCCGGTTGCCGGACCCTTTGTTGAATGTTAGGATTCAGGGTTCCATGACACCCGCCAGCCCCAACCTACCTCGAATCGGCATCCCCTGGCGTACCTCTCAGGAAGAGAGCGAGCAAAACCGCCCGAAGATCCAGAACTACGAGGATGCCGTTATGGACGCCGGAGGACAGCCCGTTTTGCTGTCTCTTCGGGATGAGGCCCGCTTGAAAGCGGAACTGGCCACATTGGATGGATTTGTGCTTCCGGGAAGCCCTGCGGATGTGGAACCAGCGGAATATGGGTCCCGCAACAAGGGGAAGACGGCGCCGCCAGATCCGCCTCGGGAACGGGCGGATCGAGCAATACTCGACCATGCCTTTGCTGGGAAAAAACCGGTACTGGCAATCTGCTACGGCTGCCAACTGCTGAACGTTTATCTCGGCGGGACACTGCTTCAAGACGTGCGCAGCGAGACCGGCACGACGGTAGCCCACCGCAAGAAAGATGTCATCCCGGAAGCGGCGGATGATCCGCGGCATGAGGTTCGTTTCGAGGCAGGCAGCCGTCTTGCCGAGCTGGCCGGAGAAACCGAAGCCGTGGTGAATAGTTCGCACCACCAGTCGGTCGAAACGCCGGGCCGGGATTTGCGTGTCACGGGCAGGTCGAGAGACGGAATTGTGGAGAGCGTGGAATGGATGGGCGACGCAAATTGGGTGATCGGGGTGCAATGGCATCCCGAGCGCTTGTCCGGCGACGCATTGGCGCGGCGGCTGTTTTCGGACTTAATTAAGGAGGCGAAGACAGCCATGAATGTTGGCGCAGCGAAGCGCTGAACGGGTCCAATCGCATAACGAGTTTACGAAACTGAACTGGGGGAAACATGATCTCACTGGCAGGAAAGGCGGCACTGATTACGGGAGGTTCCCGAGGCATAGGTGCGGCGGCCGTGAAGTTATTCGCGCAAGCCGGAGCCGACGTGGTATTCAGCTACAACTCCGCGAAAGAAGCAGCAAAGCAGGTAGAGCAGGAAGCAGGAAAACACGGAACCAGGGTAGAAGGATTCAAAGCGGACGCCGGAAAGCACGCCGATAACAAGAAGTTGGTGGAGCACACGGTCGCGAGGCTGGGGCAACTGGACATCCTGGTGGCAAATGCCGGCGTGTGGAACCTGGACGACCTGCCGATCGAGGACATGACCGAGAAGCAGTGGGACGACATGCTCCGCATCAATCTGAAGAGCATATACAGCGTCATTCATTTTGCGGTACCGCAGATGATCAAGCAAAAATCGGGAAGGATTATTCCCATCAGTTCAACGGCAGGACAGCGTGGCGAGTCGTTTCATACGCACTACGGCGCGTCAAAAGGTGGGGTCATCAGTTTGACCAAGGGACTCTCCACGGAACTGGCGCGTCACGGAGTCCTGGTGAACAGCGTGGCACCGGGCTGGGTGGCGACGGACATGTCCAATCCCGTGTTGAAGACGAAAGCCGGACAAAAGATGGCCGCGGCGGTGATTCCACTGGGGCGCGCGGCAACCGCCGAAGAAATCGCGGGGCCGGTCCTGTTCCTGGCTTCCGATCTTGCAAACTTTATGACCGGAGAGATCCTGAACGTAAACGGAGGCTCGGTGCTGTGCGGCTGATGGCGCGCGCAACGTGGTTGGGTTTGGCGCTGGTGGCGATTTTAGTGGCGCCGGTGGCGATCGCACAGAACCCCGACATGATGACCCCGGAGGCGAGCGAGTCCAAGGGGCGGGAGATACTGAGGCAATTGATCGACGCACTCGGCGGTCAGGCGTACTTGAACCAGAGAACTTCGGAGTGCGATGGCCGGTTTGCGCAGTTCGGGCATAACGGAGCGCTGAGCGGCTATCTCGAATTCAAGGTTTACTGGTCTTACCCTGACAAGAACCGCACGGACTTTGCGAAAAAGGGGAACATCATCGATCTTTACGCCGGAGACGAAGGGTGGACGCTGGACCGCGGAGGAGTCTCCGAGGAGCCTGCACCGGCGGTAGCGGATTTTCAGGAAGGGGTAAAGCGCAACATCAACAATGTGCTGCGAAACCGCCTGAAAGAAGATCGCATCCAGATTCGGTTTGGAGGCAACTCGGTGGTCGACCTAAAGCAGGTGGATTGGGTAGAGATTACGGATGCGGAAGAACGGCAGTTTCGGCTGGCCGTGGATCATTCTGCTCATCTTCTGGTACGCAGCGTCGTGACCATACGCGACGAAAATAGCGGAGAAAAGATTAACGAAACCACGGTGTACTCGAATTACCAGCTGAAGGACGGCGTGCAGGTACCCATGCAGGTCACAAAGGAGCGGGACGGGCGGCGCGTCTACCAGGCGTTCTACTCAACCTGCCAGGTCAACCCGGAACTGCCCGCAGATTTCTTTACGAAAGAGGCATTAGAGAAGCGCTACCGGGAAGTTGGCGGGAAAAACAAGAAGTAAGCAGAGGCGAAGCGGGCTGTAAACGGATAGGTAATAACCCTGGAGAAATGCCCTATCTGCGCGGTTGGAAGCCTGATAAATTAGAAGGTCCCAGGCCAAAATGGTGATAGCGGTCAACACCGGAATGTACGGTGTAGCTACGGTATTTGAAGATGGTACTAAAGCACGACGCAAAACGGACTGGCGAAACCGGCTTCAGCCTGACGGAGCTGGTCGTGGCGATGGCCGTGGCGCTGGTGCTGATGGCCATAGGCATGCCGGCATTTCTCCGCGCGTATCACACCTACCAATTAAATAATGCGGCTTCAAAGGTGGCGGATACCCTGCGCTTCACGCGCTACGAGGCGATCCGGATGAACACGCAGTTGAATTGCCAGATTCAGCCGTATCCTGGGGACCCCACGATGACCAGCGTATGGACCGATTCGAACAAGGATGGCCAACTGGATTCGACCGAACAGCAGGTCCTACTCGGAAGCGGAGGGAACCTGGTCGCTGCCGGGGGTGTGCCCGGGAGCGCTGCATTGATTGCGGCCGCGAATGTAACTTCGCTGACCAGCACGCCTCCTCCGGCAGGCACGGCGATAGGCTTCGATTCGCGGGGCGCGGTACTTCCATTGAATGCCCCAAGCGTGTACATATTTTACCTGGCGAGTGCCAGCGCTCCTGAGGCGGGATACCGGGCAGTGCTGCTGATGCCGGCGGGGTCGATCCAGATCTGGTCGGGCGACGTAAACGGAAATTGGCAGCAACTGCGTTGAGAAAAGTAAGAATGAAACACATAACCAAAACGCGCGACAAAACGCAGCTAAGCCAGCGGGGCTTCACGCTTATGGAGCTCTTGGTGGCGACAGTGATCATTCTTGTCGGACTGGTGGCGGTGGCGCAACTGGTGCCGACATCGGTACTAATGAATTCGAATAACCGTAACGATGGAACCGCGCTGGTCTTTGCGCAACACGAATTGGAAGCGATGCGGGCAGTGCCTCTCAGTCAAACTGTGTTCTCCGACCCTCAAGGGGTACTCTGCCCTCTGGGAAATACCTGCCAGCTGGGCGATCCGGCGCAACCAGCACAACCCGTTGGCAGCCCCGTGAATGCTGGGTCGGGAACACCAATCATCGATTTTGCCGCTGCGCCAGTGAATGGATACAACTTCACATACGTGGATCCCAACGATCCGTACGGAGCGGCCTATGACGTGCGGTGGGCCGTGGTCACGACCGTGAATGGACCGATCACGACGGGCAGGCGCATTATTCTGGGCGTTTTTCGGCGAGGGATGAGATCGGCGGCACTTCCCGTGACTCTCGATACCATGGTGTCGAAATGATCGGGGCGCCTGCGAAATCCCGGCAGGACGGGTTCACGCTGCTGGAATTGCTGATCGCGACGGCCGTATTTCTGGTGATCTGCGGGGCGATCTTTGGATTATTGAACTTGTCACAAAAAAACTATGGCAGCGAAACCCAAATCTCGAGTTCGTTCCAGGAGGCGCGACTGGCGGTCGACCAGATTGTGAGCGATTTCAACCAGTCGGGATACCCGTCACTTGTGATGTTTTCGACGGTTCCAGCGAATTCCGCAACCTACACCTTTGGTCCGGTGGCGTGGTCGCCGGGATACACCACCAGTCCGCCCTCCCCTTGCCAGGTAGGAACCGGCGGCGGCGGGACTTGCGCGACCCCGGGAGATTTTGACCTGATCACCGAGTCAGATACCGGCAATGGAGTGAACTGGATACGCTATCAGTTGGTTGGCACGACGCTGTACCGCGCGGTGGTACCAAAGGTTGCGGGAGTGGACCCGACGGTAGCTACTTCCGCGGCTGGAGTGAAGGTTCCGTTCCTCGTAAACGTGATGAATAATCCGCCGGCCGCTGACATGGCGGAAATCATGGCCACGTATCCGTCGATGTATCCTGGGGGACAGCCCGTGCCGATCTTTCAATTTACGTGTGACGTGGCCACGGGAACGGCACCTTGCCCGACGGCGGGAGCGGCAAACGCGTCCACCAACGTTCGCGATGTGGACGTGGCGCTGATGGTCAGAACTAATCAGCGCGATCAGCAGACACAAAAATGGAAGCTTGTTGAACTCAATGGGAGAGGACACCGGGCCAATCCGACGAATTAGTTGAGGTAGGAGAAAAACGCTGATGTACGGAAGACACAAATCGAGAAATCGGCGGCCGGAGGCCGGGGCAGCGATGCTGATCGCTATCTTCGCACTGCTGTTGATCAGCGTGATCGCGATTGCCTTGATTGTGTCCTCGGGGACCGAGTCAGCACTGGCCAGCAACTATCGCACTTCCACCAGCGCGTATTACGCAGGACTCGCAGGACTGGAGGAGGCCCGGGGAAGACTGCTGTGGAGGAATCCAGATTACGTCAACATTGCGATTCCTGGCTTCATGCCTGCGTCAGGGAACCCCGCGATGACTTTGCCGCAGGTTCTGTACATCATTAACCCCGCTGGCGGAGAAGTGGTGGCTCCGAGCGATCTCGGGAATCCGAATACCTATCCGGACAACGAGTACCAGCAGGAATTTGGCATTCCGGTCTCGGGCGCAAATGTACAGACCATCAATTCTGTTTCAGGCGCGGGCGGAGTGCCGGGGCCGCAATTCAAATGGGTGAGGATAACGCCGGCGACAGAGAAATCTCTTAAGATTGACGTGGATAGTAGTGGCGGCGCGCTGAATGACACCATCCCGTTGAATTTCGAGTCTGTGAATCTTGTTCCCGGTGTAGGTCTGAAGCCGGGCCTGGTGGTTACGGTCGCTCCGAATCATACCGCAGCACAGGCGCTGGAAATCACCGCGCTGGCGGTGGTCCCCAGCGCCCAAAAGCCGACACAAAAGCTGCTGCAATACGTAGTGACACCGCTCAACTATGGCTTGTACTTCCACGCGGCTCTTCTCTTTCCCGGGTCGGCGGTTGTTTCGCCGACCGTCAATTTTCAGGGTTCGCAAAGTGGTGCGTTTCAAGTCAACGGTACAGATGGGAGCGGGCTCCCTCCGGCGATCCCGGGCTGCGTGCCTGGAGGACCGGCCATGAGCGGCGTGGGAGTGACCGACTTCGTTGGAGGCCCTCCACCGCCGAATGTCAACGGCGTTACAAGCGGCATTCCTACGAACCCTCCTCCCGGGTTTGCCAGCAACTACATCGGACAGGGCGTAACACCTAGCGTGCAAGACGTATTTATAAACGCAGCTATGCAATCTCCCACAAATCTGAACAATATGGTCAAGACGATTTCACAGTATGCCGACGCCGACATCAACCGGAACGCGTCGGAGGCAGACATGCCTGCCGCGATGAGCCAAGTGAACCCGATGACCGTGGTGGTCAACGGAACCCTGATCATCAACAGCAATTTCACTGGCTACGGGCTTCTGGTAGTGACGGGCGACCTGATTGTGAACGCTGATTTTGGGTGGAAGGGCGTGGTGCTGGTTGTAGGATCGGGGAACGTATTACTGGCCGGCGGGCCTGGCGGAACCAGCGAGTTTGATGGAGCCATGCTCGTAGCGCACACCATGGACAATACCGTGATCCCTCCCGCGCCGCTACCCGCGCTGGGAGCCGTGAACTTCAACGCGGTATCAGCGCTGAGCCGGGGGATTTACTACAATAGCTGCTGGATCCAAATGGCCCTTAGGCCGCCCACCTATCAGGTTCTCTCTTTCCGGGAAATCACGCCAAACTGAATCCCCTCGCGCCCCACTGCTTGACTGCGGAAATGACCGAAGTCTGCGGGCGGGGTATACTTAGAGGATGCGAGATTCGAGCGGAAATTTCCAGATGCACGGCACAACAGTCTTGTGCGTGCGGAAAGACAGCAAAGTAGTTCTTATCGCCGATGGCCAGGTAACCATGGGGGATCACGTCTTGAAGCACACCGCTAAAAAAACCCGCCGGCTTTACAGCGACAAGGTGGTTGCGGGCTTCGCGGGATCGACGGCGGACGCCATTTCCCTGTTCGAGCGTTTCGAAGGAAAACTGCAGGAGCATTCCGGGAATCTGCAAAAGGCATCGGTGGAGCTGGCAAAGGAATGGCGCAAGGATCGCGCGCTGCGTCACCTGGAGGCATTACTGATTGTGGCCGATACGAAGGCGACGTTTGTGCTTTCGGGGAACGGCGACGTAATCGAACCGGACGACGGTATCTGCGCCATCGGCTCTGGAGGGCCATACGCACTGGCGGCTGCCAGGGCGTTAGTGAAGCACGGCAAGCTATCAACAAAGGAGTTGGCACTGGAAGCCATGCGCATCGCCAGCGAGATTTGTATTTACACGAACGCGAACTTCACAGTGGAAGAAATCTAAAGGGACAGGCGAGGCTCCACAGCTTCGGCGCAAGCAAGGACTCGAACTCATATGGCAACCAAGACGGAGAAAGAAATAACGCTGTTTCCCGGAGGAAACGGCGGAGCCCAGGCTGACGGAACGGAAGTCCTTCCCGCCTTGGATGATATGACGCCACGGGAAATCGTGGCAGAACTCGATAAATACATTGTCGGGCAAGCAGCAGCGAAACGGGCGGTGGCGGTGGCGCTACGCAATCGCGTGCGAAGACAGAAATTGCCGCCGGAGATTGCCGAAGACGTGCTCCCAAAAAACATTCTGATGATTGGCCCCACAGGCGTCGGGAAGACCGAAATAGCGCGACGACTAGCTCGTCTTGCCGGTTGCCCTTTCGTGAAAGTGGAAGCCTCGAAGTACACGGAAGTGGGCTATGTGGGGCGGGACGTGGAATCGATGGTGCGCGACCTGGTAGAAACCTCCATCGACATGATCCGCGAAGAGAAACTGGATGAAGTGGCCGATCGCGCGGAGCAGGCTGCGGAAGAGCGCGTGCTGGACCTTTTGCTTCCCCCGCCGCCACCTGCGGCCCAGGGAACAAACGAAGGGGATTTGGCAGCGCAGCGCGAGCAGACGCAGCGCACGCGGGACAAATTACGAGCGCAACTGCGCGAAGGGAAACTGGATCAGCGAATGGTCGACCTCGAGGTTCGCGAGCGAGCCATGCCGTCCTTTGAAATCATCTCCAATCAGGGAATCGAGGAGATGGACGTGAACCTGAAGGACATGCTGAGCGGATTCTTCGGTCAGCAAAAGAAGAAGCGCAGAATGAGTGTCGCGGATGCCTTCGAATACCTGATCCAGGAAGAAGAAAACAAACTGCTGGATATGGAGCAAGTGACCCGCATCGCCGTGGAGCGCGCCGAGCAGATGGGCATTATCTTCATCGATGAAATCGACAAGGTGGCGGGACGCGAAGCCGGCCATGGGCCCGACGTTTCGCGCGAAGGCGTCCAGCGCGACATCCTGCCGATCATTGAGGGAACGACGGTTAACACCCGGTATGGCATGATCCGCACGGACCATATCCTGTTTATCGCTGCGGGGGCATTTCACGTCACAAAACCGTCTGACCTGATTCCAGAGCTACAGGGGCGGCTACCCATCCGCGTGGAGCTGCAATCGTTGAAGGAAGAAGACTTTGTGCGTATTCTCACGGAACCCAAGAATGCACTGATCAAGCAGTACGTCGCGCTGATGGAAACCGAGGGTCTGAAGCTGCAAATCACCGACGATGCGGTACAGACAATCGCCAAATTCGCCACGACGGTGAACGAACAAACAGAGAACATCGGGGCGCGTAGGCTGCACACAATTCTGGAAAAGGTGCTGGACGAAATTTCCTTCGAGGCACCTGACCTGAAAAAGAAAACGGTGAAAGTGGATGCGGCGTATGTAAACAAGCAGCTCGCCGACATCGTGAAGAATCAGGATCTGAGCCGCTATATTTTGTAGGCGCCGACGTCAAAAATGAGAACTGGAACTGGGGCGAGACCTAACACGCCGAGCGGGCCACTTTCCACTCTGACAATTTCTGCATTCCTAATTTCCGCAAAACTGATTGTTGCCGGTTGCGGCGCGCCTGGCGAACCCCAGCCTCCCGTACCCCCGACCCCTGTCGCCGTAACGGATCTTGCCGCCCGCCAAGCCGGGGATGCGGTGCAACTGACTTTTACAATGTCCAACAAGAGCACTTTGGGCGAGAAGCTCAAGGAGATACCGGCGTTCGAAGTGCTGCGCGGTTCGTTTAAGTCGGACGGAGCGGCGGACGAGAAGTCCTTTCGAGTCGTGGATACGGTGCCTGGCTCGCTAGTGAGCGGGTACCTGCAAAAAGGAAAAGTGGAGTTTCTAGACCCGTTCTCGCCGGAAGAGCTCAAGACTCATTCGGGCGAAGTGGTGATCTATCGCGTCCGAACTTACGTTTCTTCCAAGAAACTTTCTCCGAACTCACCGGATGTCGCGCTTAAGCTTTACCCGGTTCCGGCACCAATTCCGTCAATCGACGTGGAACTGACGGAAAACGCGATTCGATTGATGTGGCCGGCGCCCTCTCTTACCAGGGCGGGCCAGCCCGTCGGTGCGGTCCAGGAATATCACGTCTATCGGGGAGAACTCGATCCTCAGACTGCGGAAGCAGCCCGGAAAGATCTTCGTATAAGCGCATGGACGGCCCCGCTGATACAAATAGCGACAACGACTGCGCCTGAATACCAGGACGTGGGATTCGATTATGGCAAGACCTACGCGTATAGGGTGCGGAGCGTGATCAAGGTTCAGGGGGCTTCGTTGGAGTCGAGCGACTCCCCCTTCGTGGTGCTAACCCCGCGTGATACGTTTCCACCGGCGGCACCGCAAGAGTTGGTCGCAGCCGTATTGCCAGGCCGTACGCCACAGGAAAGAGTGGTGGATTTATCTTGGTCGATTAATTTGGAAACCGACCTGGCCGGTTATCGCGTCTATCGTAGTGAGCAGCAAGGCACACGAGGTGACCTCCTGACAAGAGAAGTGTTGCTGACACCTGCGTACCGTGATACCTCTGTGGGGGTCGGAGCACGGTATTGCTACAGCGTAACTGCCGTAGACAAGGCAGGTAATGAGAGCGCTCCCAGCGTGCCGATAGCGGTGGAGGTCTCGCAACCCTCTTTGTAGTAGCCGGTCCAAACAAGACAGAGATTTAGCAGGACGCCCAGACCCATGCCGGACTCAAGTACCTTACCGGGCTACCGGTGGTTCCGTTTTCTTCGCAACATCCCCATCCGCATGGGCATTTACACGGGGGTGTGCTTGTCGGCGGTATTCTCCGCATGGGTCACGGTAGCCAACCGCATGCCACCACTGGAGCAGTTTGCACTGGGCCGAAATATTGGAGCGCTAGCCACGCTATGCTTTTTTGCCAGTCTTCCTGCCTTGCGATTTTTCCGCAGTCCGAATGACATCCTGGTCTCCGGCCTCCTCGGATGGACGATACTGTCGTTCACATACCGAATTCTCTGCGTGGAATTTGTGCTGCTCGAGGACCGTTATAGCGCCTTCCATGTCTTCGTCCTCGGGGCTGTTATATATCTGATTTGCGCGACGCTGTCCTGGATTGGGAATATCATCTGGAAAGCACGCATGGCGGCCAGCACCCATACCCATCAGTAAGGGATTCTTCCGCGAATGAAATTCTGCCGATTCTCGTCCGTAGCTTCAAAACAAAAAACCCATTCAAATTCCAAGTTTGGGCTGATGGAAGGCGATGCGATCCGGGAAATCTCCGGTGCCCCCTGGAAAGAATGGAAACGGGGGCTGCGATCCTATTTGTTGAAGGATTGCCGCCTAACCGCTCCAGTCTTACCGAGCAAGATTGTCTGCGTGGGTCGGAATTACGCGGCGCATGCGGCGGAGCTTGGCAACGACATGCCCAAGGAGCCGCTGATCTTTCTGAAACCGCCTTCCTCGATCATCGGACCTGGAGAATCGATCGTCTTGCCGAAATATTCACAGAGGGTGGAGCACGAAGGCGAGGTCGGTCTGGTAATCGGCAAACCGTGCGCTCATCTGAAGGATGACGAAGACGCTCTCTCCTATCTGCTGGGCTATACGTGCGTAAACGACGTCACCGCACGTGACCTGCAAAAAAGCGATGTGCAGTTCGCTCGCGCCAAGGGATTCGACACGTTCTGTCCCGTCGGTCCGCACATTGAATCAGAGCTCGATCCTCACAACCTGTTCGTCGAAACGTACGTAAACGGCACGCAAAAACAATCTGGCAACACAGCCTTGATGGCTTTCCCGGTTGCCTTTCTGGTGCGGTGGATTTCTCGAATGATGACTCTTCTGCCGGGGGATCTGATTGCCACTGGAACACCGGCGGGCGTCGGCCCGCTCGCGGCGGGCGACACGGTAGAGGTCTCTGTGACTGGGATTGGCATGTTGCGCAATCCGGTGCATTCTTCTGAGCGCTGACTTCGCAGAGTTCCCGGCCTTTCGGTAGAATGGACATAGGTGGAGTGTGAGAACTTCCTCGGACGGGAATTCGAGCCGCGCCGGAAGATTCATCACACATCCCGAGATTCCCGATATCAACCGGTGAGAGGTAGAGCGTTGAAAGAATTGCTCGGCGATTGGAAAATGCTGCTGGCAATAGGTGCAGGAAGCCTAGCTGCCCTGGCAATGATTGGGTATGCCTTTGTGCGCCCCGCGGTGAATCCAGAAGACGAAGAGCGGAAGCGGAGGCTGCATTTGAACCTGATCGGAAGGATTGCGGAGGGCCAGGTGGTCGAACTGGCAGAGCACGAAGCCCGGCCGGTAGAAGAGCGCCGCCGCCTGTTCGGCTCGCGGCCGCGTCCCTTAGCAGATGGCCGGCCGCGGCAACTGGTTTCCTACAGCTACGCAATCTCGGGCGTAACGTATCAAACCGCGCAGGACATCACTGGTCTAGAGAGCCAGGTACGAATTGAGCGCTTGGTGGCGGGCCATCCAGCCAGCGTGAAGTACGATCCCGCAAACCCCAGCGATTCCATCCTCGTAGCAGATGACTGGTCAGGAATAAGGTAGCCCATCCAAGCTGGCGCTTCCCCCGACCTGGTTATTGATTTTCTGCCAATTGAGCTATCCTTTGTCTGTCAATCCGAATCGATTCAAACAACTCCGATGAAACACGTAATCGCCTCATTCTTCATGGTGCTCCTGATCGTGGCGATGACCCTCTGCGCCATGGCCATCCTAGTGCGAGCGACCGAATACGTCACCGCAATCGCCTACCCGCTGGTCCGCGCGGGCGCCATCGCTGCCGAACTGCTGTTGGGCGTGGTACTGCTGTTGGGAACAGTGTGGCTGGCAACTCATCTTGCCGTTCTGATCTTTGCGCCCAACCAAGAATCGAAGGAAGGAGGAACCGTTGGCTGAGAAGAACCGCGTCACCTGGGAATCGTCGGAAAATTCCAAGCGCCTGGAGCAGTTGCGCCGAATCTCGGAGGAGGCGGAAGCGGGTGGCGGGCCGGAACGCCGCGAACGCGAATACAAAGCAGGCAAACTTTCGGCGCGCGAGCGGCTCCATCTATTGCTGGATGAGGGCACTTTCGAGGAGCTCGATAAGTTTGTGCGGCATCGCTGCGTCGATTTCGGCATGGACGACGCGCGCCCGGCAGGCGATGGCTTCGTAACAGGTTTCGGGCGGATTGATGGCCGGCTGGTGTACGTCTTCGCGCAGGATTTCACGGTATTTGGTGGATCGCTTTCAGAAACCAATGCGCATAAAATCTGCAAGATCATGGACCTGGCGATGCGCAACGGTGCTCCCGTCATTGGCCTGAACGATTCGGGGGGTGCGCGTATTCAGGAGGGCGTGGCATCGCTGGCGGGCTACGCGGATATCTTCCTGCGAAACACACTGGCAAGCGGCGTAGTTCCACAGCTCAGCGCGATCATGGGTCCATGTGCGGGCGGAGCTGTCTATTCGCCGGCGATTACAGATTTTATTTTCATGACCCAGGAAACATCGTACATGTTCGTTACGGGCCCGGATGTGATCAAGACAGTGACGCATGAAGAAGTTACCAAGCAAGAGCTTGGCGGAGCCATGACCCACAACGCCACCAGTGGCGTGGCTCATTTTGTTTCCCGGGACGATGCCGACTGCTGCGCGATGCTCCGCGAATTGCTGAGTTTTCTGCCGTCGAACAATTTGGAGGATCCGCCACGGCGAGCGTCCAGCGATCCCATTGACCGGCGGGAAGAGTCGCTGAATTCGCTCGTACCGGAAGATCCGCAGAATCCCTACGACATTAAGGATGTGATTCACGCACTGGTCGATGAGGGCCATTTCTTTGAGGTGCACGAACACTACGCCAGGAATCTGGTTGTGGGCTTTGCAAGATTTGACGGGCGGCCCGTGGGGATTGTGGCGAATCAGCCGGCGTTCCTGGCCGGGACGCTGGACATTAACGCCTCCGTGAAGGGTGCCCGGTTTGTGCGTTTCTGCGACGCGTTCAATATTCCGCTGATTACGTTCGAAGATGTGCCGGGATTCTTGCCCGGCACCCAGCAGGAGTTCGGCGGCATTATCAAACACGGAGCGAAACTGCTGTTTGCTTTCGCCGAAGCAACGGTGCCGAAGATAACCATCATCACCCGCAAGGCGTACGGTGGCGCGTATTGCGTAATGGCATCGAAACACATTCGCACGGATGCGAATTTTGCCTGGCCCACGGCGGAGATTGCCGTCATGGGCCCGGAAGGCGCCGTGGATATCGTTTATAAGCGCGAATTGAGCCATGCGCCCGAACAAGATCGCGACCGATTGAGGAAAGAGAAGATTGCGGAGTTTCGCCAGCGCCTGGCAAACCCGTTTGTGGCGGCAGAACGCGGCTATCTGGATGGCGTGATCGAACCGGCGGCCACCAGGGAGAAGATCATTACGTCGCTGCGCGCACTGGAGAACAAGCGCGATACGAATCCAAAGAAAAAACACGGAAACATTCCGCTGTGACGATGTTCGCTGAAGTGGACGCCTGCAAAGGCGGCTGGTGGTGGCCACGAGTCCAAACTGGCGGTGCCGGAAAGTTCCCTGCCTCGCCCTGGTTCCCCGTTTTTGGGATGTGCTTGAACTCAACATCGATTGCCAGCGCGTCGCGGTGGACATCCCGATCGGATTGCCTTCAAGCAATCCAATCTCCTTCCGCGGTTTTCTACGCCGCCAAGCAACAAAACTGGAAAGCTACATGTTGGGTTTCGGATGCGCAGCCAGCGCTTCGCGGAATGCGGCTAGATTGTTTTTGTCGATAACGGCAGTGCCCGTGTCCACCCAAACAGGCAGCGGCGCGCTCGGCGCGGTGCGCCAATCCTTGTATTCGTGGACGACATTGTGGTGCAGGTCGTCGGCAAAGCGCACTCCATAAAATCCCATGATGTAGGGCTTCTGTACCACGGTGGCCGTGATGGCGCCGCGCTCAATCCATTCCAGTGTTTCGGGATTCTTGTCGAACGCCACAATTTTCACTTTGCCAGCCAGTTCGAACCGGTTCAGCACTTCGGCGGCACCTTCGCCGCCGGACGCTTCCAGACCGATGACCCCATCGATCTTTTCCTTCTTTTGCACCAGAGTCGCGATGGCGTCGTAAGCGTTGCGCGGGTCACCCTTATCGTCGATGGTCTGAATCACCTTGATGCCGGGGAATTTCTTCAATGCTTCGGTGACGCCGCGAACGCGATCTTCGACGTTGAGTTGGCCGTTCAGCGTCACAATCACGATACTGCCCTGCCCACCGAGCAGGCCTGCCATGCGTTTTGCGCTCTCTTCGCCCGCACGGAAATTGTCGGTGCCGATGAATAGCACGCGCTTGGAATCGGGAGCATCCGCGTCGACGCAGATCACCGGAATACCCTGCAGTACGGCCTCATCGATGGGCTGCTTGAAGAGCTGGGGATTGCTGACGGATACAAGCACGCCAGAGGGATGCTGCGCGATCGCCTCCTTGAACGCTGTCAGTTCCTCGTTCGGCGAGAAACTGGCGGGTCCACTCAGCTCCACCTTCACCCCCATCAGTTTCCCAACGTCGCTCAAACCGGCCTGCGCTTCTTGCCAGTACGGTAGATTGACGTTGGTTGCGACGAGGACATAGCGCTCTTCGGGCTGGTGATACGGAGTCCCACAGGAACCAAGAACCAGGCTCACTGCCGCGAGACTTAAAACGGAAATCGATTTTCTGAATTTCATGAACGGTCTCCTTTGCAGGTGTTCCCCTGTCTGCTATCGGGCATGGGGAAGAGACCAGACGATGTTCGGGAAAAGCCTAACACAAAACGGGGCAAGTGGGGCTTGTCCCCGTCACGCTACCCTGTGATGGACGTGTGGAACTGTCCTGTTTTTCTCCGCTACTTCAGAAGAAATTCTTGCAGGAACTCCACCATCGCGTAGAACTGGTAATCCTGATTCGCTTTCTTCTGGAATCCATGCCCTTCATCTTTCCCCATCACGTACCACACCGGTGTTCCCTGTTGTTTCAGCGCCTCGACGATTTGGTCGCTTTCGCTGAGAGGAACTCGGGGATCGTTCTTCCCCGCGACGACCATCATCGGTTTCTTGATTCTTTCGATGTTGTTCATCGGGGCGATGTGCTCCAGAAAATCGTGCATCTTCGGATCGCGCTCGTCGCCATATTCCACGCGGCGCAAATCACGGCGATAGGCTTCCGTGTGCTCCAGGAAAGTCACCAGATTCGACATGCCGACGATATCGACGGAGCAGCGAATGCGATCGCTAAAGAAGGTGGAGATGGCCAGGGTCATGTGTCCGCCGTAGCTTCCCCCAGTTACGGCGATGCGGCTGGAGTCGAGTTCAGGCTGCGCGCCGACCCAGTCGAACAGTGCATTGATGTCCTTGTAGGTGTCCTCGCGCTGGAAACCATTGTCGAGAAGCGAGAAGGTTTTGCCGTAACCCGTGGAGCCGCGCACGTTCGGGTAGATCAGCGCGATTCCAAGCTCGTTTAAGTAATAATTGCTTCGCCCAATGAAGCCGGGTTGAGACTGGCCTTCTGGGCCGCCGTGAATCACAACGAGCACCGGGCGCTTGCCTGTGAATGTCGCGGGAGGGCGATAGAGAAAGCCGGAGATCAGCTTTCCATCGAAACTCTTCCAACTCACCAGCCGCGCTTCGGGGAAGGCATCCGTTTTGACAGCAGTTTCGCTGTTTGTCCAGCGCTCCAGCTTCCCGCCGGCGACATCGATGGAATAAACATCTCCGGGGCCTCGCGCATTCGTAAGCGTGAAGGCAAGTTCATGATTGTTCTTGTGCCAGCGAAGTCCCCCCACGACTCCAACGGGCAACTTGGGAAGCGAGAGGTTCTTTTGGTTCGCCAAGGAATAGACGTGAAGGACACCGACTCCGTCCTCATCCTTCAAATACGCCAGAAGCTTTCCGTCCTGCGACAGATGGAATTGCACAACATCCCATTTTGCAGCCGCTCCGGAGAAGAGAGGTTTGGCTTGCGCATGAGCGTATTCGAGATAGGCAAGATTCAGGAACTCCCCGCCGGCATCCGTCGTGAAATAAATCCCCTTTCCATCTTTGCTGAACTGGGCGTCACCGTAGGCAATCTTGTCATCACGGCTCGTGCCAGCAGGAAATAACGCAGTCTTCTCACCGGTCTTGGCATCAACCAGCCAAAGATATGCTTGATTGATGGACAATTCTTCCTTGAGTAGAATTTTCGAATCGTCAGGCGACCAATCGAGAGGTTCCCACCCTCCTCCGGCCAACCGGGTAAGGAGATGATCACTGTTCGGGTCCGCGGGATTCATCACCCAAAGATCAGTGTCTTTCCCAGTGTGGCGTGTGGACATGTACGCGATCTGATCGCCCTTGCTGGACCATGGGCCCAGGAGGTTGCGCGATTTGCCGTCGGTCAACAGAGCGATATCGCCCGTTGCCACCGTATAGCGATAGAGTTGATACCACTCGCCACCACCAAGATCCTTCGAAAAAACGATGTAATCGCCACCGTCAGGATGAAATCGGCCGACGCGCACGGCGTCGGTATAAAAAGTAAGTTGCTGGCGTTCCGCCGCGGGTGCGTTCACAAGATGGAGTTGCGGAGTCTCTGCGAATCGAGTGCTGATGAGCATGGCGCGCTTGGTCGGATGCCAGTCGACCATTCCCGCACTGCGGTACGCGCCGTAGCGGCCCGCAGTCTCTGCCAAGCTGAGCGGAATTTTCGGTACGCCCTCCACCACCAGGCTTTCCGGCGGAGAGACAATCGCTTCCTGGGCGCGTGCGCCGGCTGAAATCAACAACATGAACGCAGCCAGAAATGCGGAAGGGCTTTTCATGCAGACCCCCAGAAGAAACCAGTTAGGTTTCATACACCGGAAACAATACGACACGCAAGAGGCTAGTAAACCACTTGACGCCGGAGACCGCGTGGTAGAATCGCGCGAGTCGCAAAAATTCTCTCTATGTTCAAGAAAATCCTGATTGCCAATCGCGGCGAAATCGCTATCCGCATCCTGCGGGCGTGCCGGGAATTGGGCATACACAGCGTTGGTGTTTTCAGCGAAGTCGACCGCACCGCGCTGCACGTGCGCCTCGCCGACGAAGCTTACGCCATCGGGCCCGCGTCTTCTCGCGATAGTTACCTGCGCATCGACAAGTTGATGGATGTAGCCCGAAAAACAGGTTGCGACGCCCTGCATCCCGGTTATGGTTTTCTTGCAGAAAACCCCGCGCTGCCGCGAGCCTGTACCGAAGCGGGAATTACGTTTATCGGCCCTTGTGCCGAAGCAATGGAAGCGATGGGATCCAAAACCGCCGGAAAGCAACTGGCGCGACGCGCGGATGTGCCAACTGTGCCCGGCACCAGTGACCCAATCGAGACGCCGGACGAGGCCCAAGCGCTGGCGCAGAGCATGGGATATCCGGTGGTGCTGAAAGCCATCGCGGGCGGCGGGGGCAAAGGCCTGCGCGTGGTGCCCGCGGACGCTGCGTTTGCGTCTGCCTGGCGCGACGCGGCGTCAGAAGCGCTGAACGCATTTGGGGATTCTCGACTGTTCCTGGAAAAATATCTGGCGAGCTCGCGCCACATCGAGATTCAAGTTCTTGCGGATGCGCACGGGCGCACGGTCTCACTGGGCGAACGCGAGTGTTCCGTGCAGCGGCGTTATCAGAAGGTGATTGAAGAAGCGCCATCGCCGGTCATGACTCCCGATCTGCGCAAGAAGATGGGAGACGCGGCGGTGCGCATCGCGCGAGCAGGAGGGTACGTCAACGCCGGAACGGTGGAATTTCTTGTCGATGCGGACATGAATTTCTATTTCCTGGAAGTGAACGCCCGCCTGCAGGTAGAACATCCCGTGACCGAGCAAGTTACCGGCCTTGACCTCGTGAAACTGCAGATTGCCATCGCCGCCGGCCACCGCCTGCCCTTTGCGTGGGAAACCATCACGCCGCGCGGGCACGCGATGGAGGTGCGCCTCTACGCCGAGGATCCCGACAATAACTTCTTCCCTTCTCCGGGACAAATCCTGACGCGTCACGCACCCACCGGGCCGGGTATCCGCCTGGATGAAGGAGTTTACGAAGGGTATACGGTGCCGATCGAATACGATCCGCTGCTAAGCAAACTGGTCGCGTGGGGAAACAGCCGCGAAGAAACGATTGCGCGGCTTCGACGGGCCTTGGACGAGTACACCATCACGGGAATCCGCACCAATGTGAGCTTGTTCCGCCGAATTCTGGGCGAACCGGAATTTCTGAAGGGAGAAATTCATACGAAATGGCTGGACGATTTGCTGGAGCGGCCCCGGCCTCCAGCAACCGTGCCACGCCCCGGAACAGAAGAAGCCTGCGCGATCGCAGCCGCATTTTGGGAAGCAACGCAAATCAGCGGCAGGGCCAGCGCCGCTTCCGTCACGTTTGACAACGTCTCGCGTTGGAAATCAGAAGCTCGGAAGCAACAGGTGGACCGCCAGCCATGAAATTCGATGTTCACCTTGATGGAACTTCGGGCAAGAGCAATCACGTGGTGGAACTGGTGCGCGCAGGCGAATCCTTGTGTGTCATTCTCGACGGCAAACCCGCTGATGCAGATGTCATTAAGGTAGCGGCAAACTCCGTTTCCATCCTTCTGGGCGGGCAATCGTTCGAAGTTCACATCATGCCCACTCTCGACGGCAATCTGAACCTGCAGTCTGGTCCGCACGAGTTTATCGCGGAGGTTCGAGATCCACGGGCATGGCGCGGGCGCAAGTACGGCAGCCTGGAAGTGGAAGGGCGCCAACAAGTCCTGGCGCCAATGCCCGGAAAGGTGATTCGCGTGCTTGTGAAAGATGGCGACACCGTGAAAGCGGGTCAGGGGCTGGTGGTGATCGAAGCGATGAAGATGCAGAACGAAATTCGTTCGCCGAAAAACGGTAAGGTCGAGAGCCTGCTCGCAACAGAAGGCCAAACCGTCAATGTCGGTGAAGTTCTCGCCTGGGTGGAATAAGCGGCAAAAAACTTAGGGTGTGCGGCCGCCGCAAGAATCTCAGTGTTACTGCGTGTTCGTGGGAGTCGTGGGCTTCGCTGCCGGCGCAGGAGCAGTGACCGGCGGCAGAGTGGACTTGGCAGCATCCGGCAATTTGCCGGCTGTCTCCACGACCTGCTCTGCCAGGAAATTTGTGACCTTGGCTTCGTCGCGTGCCACGGCCAGGTAGGCCGCGCGCAGCAACTGTTCCTTGCGGTCGCGCAAGGTGTCGCGAATGGTCTGCTGCACCTGAGGATCATTGATGCCGCGCTGGCCGGCGGCTTCGCGCGCCACCAGTTTCAGGATGCGGATGTTGTCCTTCAACACGATAGGCTGACTCACCTGTCCGGGCTTGAGCGACAAGACCAGTTTTTTTAGTGACGGGTCGGCCTGGTTCAACGACGATTCGGGAATGTAACCCAGATCTCCGCCGTTCGACGCGGTGTTGAGATCCTCGGAGTAGTCCATCGCCAGCTGGGCAAAATCCGCGCCGCTGTTCAGCTTGTCCATAATCATCTTGGCTTTGCGCTGTGCTTCCGCTTCGTTGGTGGCGTCGTCATTCTTGCGGTTGCGGATCTGGACGTCCTTGCGCGGAGTGATGACGATCTGCGAAATGCGGTACTGGGGCTCCGCGACGTTGAACTGATTTAAATTGGTGTTGTAGAAGTCGACCACGTCCTGATCGGTGATGGTGATCTTGGCCGCGACTTCGCGGTTCAGCAGTTTCTGAATCGACAATTGCCGGCGCAGGTCACGCTTCAGATCGTCCACGGACATGCCGCGCGCTTTCAATTGGCGCTGAAATTCGTCTTCCGTGAACGGACTCTTCAATTCGGTGAACTTGTCTTCCACTTCCCCGTCGCTGGCCTGCAGATTCAGTTTCTTGGCACGCTCCAGTAGGATCTCATTGTTGATCAGCTGCTCGACAACATTCAGCTTCAGGGAAAGTGAGTCTTCCTGTGTGGGCTTCTGTGCCTCAGGATTGACCTGGGAGCGGTAGTACTTCTCCACGTCGTCCCGCTTGATTTCCGTGCCGTTGACCACGGCCCAGACGTCCGGAGCATAGTGCTCGGTCTGCGAGCAGCCTGCCAGCGCCGATAGGAGAATCACCGCCACCGGCAACAGGGCAGCGGCGCGGCGGGGGCCACGGAGATCCCGTGTACTCGAGGAGGAGTTCGGAGAAAAGTTCAATGGTTTGGCTCAGGCAGCTTTTTTGACACGGCCCAAACGGATGCATCCCGTGCAGACACGCACCTGCTTGCGTACCCCGTCAACGACGGCGCGAACGCGCTTCAGGTTGGGATTCCAGCGGCGGCGCCGGGTGTTATTAGCGTGGCTGACCACGTTTCCGAAATGCGGCCCTTTGCCGCAGATTGCACACTTCAATGCCATAACTCTACACTTCCTAGGCTTCAAAGGATAGAAAACAGAAGTCTTAATTCTAGCAGACGGACCGGAGAAACACAAAAGAGCCTCCGAGGATAGTTGACCACATTCCGATAAGGAAACGGGCTTTGCAGTTTTGCAACGGATTTGCCCGATTCGAGATGCCATCAGGAATTAGGACGGGCGCATATTTCTTTCGACACTAGTGGCAGCAGAATTGGTTCGAGATCCACGGGTTGCAGCACCATTTTTACCGTTACCGCATCCTCATGGAATGAGGCTAATTCAGCCGGCTTTCCTCCATCGACATCCTGCAGCATGTGGATTATCGCGCTGTCTTTGAATTCCCCTCTGCTTCAACGGGGACTTTCTTGACGACAGGGGCTTTTCCTTCGACTTGGCTTCTCAGTTCCATACTTCGGTGCTCATTGATGGTTCTAACGAGAACATTTCCCAGTCGAACTGTTCGCTCGCTGCTGGCAGGGAAATTGGCTTCAAGGAGCCGTGCTAGGATTGCTCGCGCAAAGGCTGTCGGTTTGTGAGATTGGCTTTCCGCTTTCAATCCCGCAACGTGCCTCTGCCGTACGTCACAACAATTGTATGCCCAACCCACGACTAACGCCGTTTCGGAAACGCGGTTACTTCCCTCTCTGCAGGGCTTTCGCGCGGGCCTTAACGTTCGGGCAATTTGAAGGAATTGAATGATTCTCGCGGATGCAACGACGCTCGGGATTTGCGGGGCGTTTGCTATACTTTAGACGCCCCTGCAGGATGAAAACGACTTGAAATCGCTGCGCATCTCGATCGTTCAATACCTGAACACGGCGCCTTTGGTGCGCGGCTTTACGCACGGCCCGTTGCGTGGGAAGTATGAGCTCTCCTTTACCGTGCCTTCGCAGTGCGCAGAAGCATTGCGCAGCGGAGCCGCCGACATCGCGATCATCCCCGCCATCGAATACCAGCGGATTGCAGACCTTGTGCTCGTTCCCAATCTCTCGATTGCATCGAAGAGGGCTGTGCGCAGCCTGTTGCTGATTTCCCGGAAACCGGTGAAGCAAGTGGCGCGTATTGCGTTGGATTGTGGTTCCCGCAGCACGCAGGCACTGACCCGGATTTTGTGCCAAAGGCACTGGGGGATTGACCCGGTTTTTTTTGAAGCAGAGCCGGACCTTTCCTCGATGCTGCAGAAAGCAGACGCAGCATTGCTGATCGGCGATCCTGCGCTTCGGATAGCTTTCGCGATTGAACGGGACGCACGCCGCGACGCTTCCGGCGCGCTGACGTGCGCGGGCGTGAGCGCTGGGCTCACAAATCAGCCTGAGCTGCATGTTTACGACATGGTCGAACAATGGCGGGCACTCGCAAAGCTTCCAGCCGTACTCGCGGTGTGGGCGGGCCGGCGCGAAGTCCTCACGCCTGAAGTTGTGCAAGATTTTCAGCAGTCGCTCGCGTTCGGCTTGCAGCATCTCGATGAAATCTGCGCCGAGGCCTCCCCGGAGTTGAAGCTGCCCGCGGCGGACCTGCGGCGCTACCTCACCCAGAACATCGAGTACGCGCTGGATGACGAGAACATGCGCGGCCTGGGCGTCTACTACCGCTATGCGGCGGACCTTGGCCTGATTCCTTGCTTGAAAGGAATCGAACGGGCGGCCGAACCGGGTGGCCAGCCGCACTATTTCGATTTTATTGTGAGCCGCGGACGGTAAGCAGCGCATTCGACAGACAGTCTATATTCGAAGAACTGGACGAATCTCAAAAGAGGGAAACGCTGTGGGAATCACCAAACAAGAAGCTCTGGAAATGCTCCAGTCTGACGATCTGGTGGGTATCGGCATGGCCGCACACCAATTGCGGCTGAAGAAAAACGACCCGCGCATCGCCACTTACCAGATCGACCGCAACATCAACTACACGAATTTCTGCACAGAATACTGCTCGTTCTGCGCGTTTTACCGGCCGTTAGGCGCGAAAGACGGCTACATCCTCTCCTTCGACACCATCTACAAAAAGATCGACGAGATGCTGGAGCTAGGCGGCACCGGCGTGCTCCTGCAGGGCGGCTTGCATCCTGACCTGCAGATTGGCTATTACGAAAACCTGCTGCGCTCCCTTAAAGCACGCTACCCGCAAGTGCACCTGCACTGTTTTTCAGCGCCGGAAATCCTGTGCATCGCGGAGGTCAGCGAATTGACCATTCGCGAGACGATCGAGCGGCTTATGGATGCGGGGCTACAGTCGATTCCCGGCGGTGGCGCGGAGATCCTGGACGACGAGATTCGCGGAAAGATCGCGCGGCTTAAGTGCACCAGCGACGAATGGGTGGAAGTGCACCGCATTGCGCACTCGCTTGGACTCCGCACCACGGCCACCATGATGTTTGGTTGCGGCGAAGAGTTGCGCCATCGCGTGAATCACTTGGAACGCATCCGCCGGGTCCAGGAGGAGACCGGCGGGTTTACCGCATTCATACCGTGGATCTTCGCAGCAGAAAATACGGCGCTCGGCAAGAAGGTGCAAGAAACCACGGCGGTGGATTACCTGAAGACGCTGGCCGTTAGCAGGCTGTATTTGGATAACCTCGACCACATCCAGTCGAGCTGGCTGACCCCGGGGATCAAAGTTTGCCAGATCGGATTGCAGTTTGGCGCAGACGATGTGGGAAGCATTCTCATTGAAGAAAACGTGGTGTTCGCCGCAGGCGTGAAGCGCCGCACGAATGAAGAGGAATTGCGGCGGATTATCACGGACGCCGGATTTATGCCGGCACAACGCGACACGCTCTATCGCTCGTATGCGCTGAAATCGCCCTACCCCGTGCATTCGAACGCGGCCTAAAGCAACTTAAAGAACCGGTCTAACGACTGGCCGGCAGAAGACTTCAAAGAAGAAAAACCTATTTGCGGAGGCGAAGAATGACTTCCACGTCAGTGCCTTCGGGCAGATTGAGAGAATCATCCGGGTGCAACGCCCCGTCCTTATAGCGAGCAAAGAACCGCATCGTGGAGTCTTTTGGGGGCGGCTTCGCTGTGTTTGATGCTGCGGCTGGTGCGCCGGGACGCGAAGTTTCATCCAAGGCCTGGTTCACGAGCGCGTCCGCTTCGCGATTCTGCTCACGGTACACATGATCGATGCGGAAGGAGTCCAAGGTCGCCGACATCTTCTTCGCACGTTCGAACAGCGGCTTCAGGTCTTCGCTCTTCACCTTGTATTGGCCGCGCATCTGCTTGACCAGCAACTCCGAATCACTCTCCACGCGCAGAGCGCGCACGCCGTGAATCTGCGCGTAGTCGAGTGCCGCAATCAGCCCAAAATATTCGGCCACATTGTTGGTGTTCTGCCCGATATACTTCTTCAGGCGCGCGACAATTTCCCCTCTTCCATCGCGAATCACAACACCGTAGGCAGCGGGCCCGGGATTCCCGCGCGAACCGCCATCCACGTTCGCCTGGAAAGAAGCCTGTTGTTTCCGCTCCGGCTCGGGTTCGCCGAACAGGCCACTCCCGCGATGAACTGGGGGGCGCGGGGACATTAGGAACCGCTCGATCCGCCGGAAGCGGCGCCCTCCGCGCTTGCAGGAGGCGTGGCGTGGGGAATGGGTTCCAGGGAATAGAGAATGCGGCCGCAGGTTTCACAGCGAAACACTTCTTCGTCGGTCTCCAATTTCAGCAATTGAATCGTGTGCGGCAGGACGCGCATCCCGCACGCGCGACACTGATCATTACGGACTTCAGCCATCGCCGAGCCGGGATTCCTCTTGGCGATGCGGGTATAGAGTTCCACAAGATCCTCGGGAACCTTGTTTGCGATTTCTTCACGTTTGGCGATATCCGCTTCGAGCGATTTCTTTTGCTCACCGTACTGCACCTCGATGTGCTTCTTTTCTTTTGCGACAGCCTGCTCGGCTTCTTTCAGGTCCGCCTCGAAATGCGTCACGCGGCGCTCGGCTTCTTCGATTCCCATCATCTGTTCCAAGACGCGATCCTCGGCCTGCGAGACTTCTTTTTCCGCATTCGCAATTTCATGCTGCAGCGCCTTATAGGCTTCATTGGTCTTAACGGAAGCGCCTTGCTCTCTGTATTTTTTGGCGCGATCCTTCCACTGGTTCACATCCAGTTCGAATTTCTTGCACTGCGTTACATTCTGCGTCAGGGCTTCTTTGGCAGAGGCAACGGCGGCGCGCGCACCGCTCAATTGGGCGTCCGCTTCGCGCATGCGCTTCGGCAATCCCTCCAGATCGCTGCGCAGCGCGGCAATCAATTGATCAAGCTTTTGCAGGTCCATCAAGTGTGGAATGGCAGGATGCATGGGCTTCGATTCTAGCACGCAGACGAGGACATTCCGCCTGTGGACCGGGCGTCGGGACTGGGGGGAGAAAAGCTCGGTGGGAATTCGGAGTGGAACGGAAGGAGAGTTTTGCGGAGGCCGGTGTGCTGATTATCGGCAACAAAGCACACCTGCGTACCTGGGCGGAAAGCCTCCGCAAAAGGTAATCAGAACGGGGTTCAGGAAGCCTTCGCCATGTCGCGATGAATCAAGGCGGCATCGACAAAGTAGCCAAGGCCAACGGCCAGCGGCAGAATTCCGAAAGACGCCGCAACCATCGTTTGGGGTTCACCAGAGAAGCGTGCGATCAGCGTAAACATCAAGAAAAAACCGAGCCCCGCGCTGACCAGCAGGATTCCGGAACGGCGCGACCGGGCAAATTGTGAGAGCTCTGGTTCCATCGGGATTTCCGCGCCACGCGCCAAAGCGGCCAGTTTTTCCTCGGTCCTCAGTTTGCGAACCCGGTAATAGGTATACATCGCTGCCAACGGGATTCCACAGGTTAGCACTACGGCAACCAATCCAATCAGATCTCCACCCATAATATGCTCCTTCGAAGACGCTTGCTTGCTGGGCCGCTTGTTGCGGTCTCAATAGAAGTTACGCAGTGGTCGCGGGAAAAGTTCCCTCGAGAGGGTGCACAAACGGCAGCCGCACCGGGGCCTAGGGCTGTACTTCGTGGATTTCCATATTGGAATCAATCGCCAACGCCGGGTAGCGAATTGAGGAGCCCGCGGGCGTTGGCGGATGTTTTGCTACTACCTGGAACTCCGCGGCCGAACACTGGACCTGATAGGCATAACCGTCGCGTTCGCTGCGGGCCATGGTGAGCGAACCGGAGGAGATCAAATCGTCGAGTGTGGAACAGTGGCCATTCAGGGCGATGCTGCCGCGCTCTGCTTGCGCGATTTGTAGCAGGTCAGCACGCACGCCGGTCAAGCTGATCGCCTGGGTGGGAGCCGTACCTTGATCCGTGGTCGGCATTTTCTTCAGATAGAATTGGTAAATACCAAAGATGAAGGCAGCAGCAACGAGAATGACGGCGAGTGCACGCATACAGAGATTGTGTGCGCGCGAATTTTGAACGACAAGAGATTTTGCCCCTCACGTGCATAGAAGGGCAACCCCGGAATACGGTTCGCCGCGACGCTCAAATCAACGATTATCCTGAGATCAGCCGCTCCTCTCCCGGTTCATCCTCCCCTGCGGACGCAAACCAACCCACTCGGCCGCGCCTGGTATGGACCTGGAATCGATCGAAAAGCTGCGCGAACCAGAACGGGAAAAAGCTCGCTCCATTCAAGGAGTGATGCTGCCTTCACAACCACTACGAGAGACGGACATCACGATTGGCATGAGTTTCAGCCTGCCGCAGCGGTCGGGGACGAATACCTGGATTGCGTTTTGCCGCCCGAGGGGGCGATCGGCATGTACATCGGAGATGTTTCCGGCAAAGGGCTGCCCGCCGCTCTCTATATGGCGCTTGCGGTAGGATCGCTGTGAGGAAGTCACCAAACAGGGCAGGATCCCACTCGGGTATTGGCTCTGCTGATTCAAAAGCCGTTGCTGCGGGGCATTCCGGGAGGGCACGCCGCCATCCAGTAGCCCTGTTCGATCCGCTCTCCGGGCCGATGCGCCTGGTCAGCGCGGGAATGCCGGAGCCCTTGCTGTTGCGGGGAAACCAGTGCCAGGTTCTACAGGTTGCGGGCATCTCCCTGGGTCTTTTCCCCGAGGTGGACTTTAAGCCCCTCACGATCCAACTGCAGCCCGGGGATTCGCTGTTATTTTACAGCGATGCCATAACCGACGCCCGGAATTCCCTGGATGGAGAATTCGACGCCAAGGGTTTGCAGAAAGTGCCTAGCCCTCCTGCCGGAGAGTCCCGTCTCGAGCTTCTGGTCCATCTCATCTCGGCCATCGAGGGCTTTAGCGGGGTTTGCCCCAGTGGGCCGATATGACGGCCCCTCTTGCACGATTCCGGCAATCAATGAACAAGGTACTTCGTCAAATGGTCCGCCCCTTTGTTAAAAGGGCAATCGCCTGCGGCTTTCCAATTGACCCTCGCACGTCTCTCCAGTAACTACGATAGATACCCCTATTTCGAACAGAGGAGCCCTCGATGATGACTAGGTCCCGGTATGGAATGGCCCTGGCGTGTCTGGCGGCCTGCTCGCTCGCGATTCCGGCACCGATGTTGGCCACGCCGCAACCGGGCGATCAGCGAGCCGGAGAAGTGTCTCGCGTAATCCCAGCGGTGAACATCGCGCGGGGCACAAAGACCATCAAGGCTGAGGCCAAGACGGTGGTCGACTGGCAGGATAGCGTCAACACCCAAGCCAACGCTCGCGCGCGCGTAGCACTGGATGACGGCTCGGTGCTGAATGTGGGTTCGGACTCATCGGTAAAGGTGGCCAAGCACGACGCCGGTGCGCAGCAAACCGATCTGGAACTCGGCTTCGGGAAGATGCGCTCACAAGCGCAGAAAATCTCCAAGCCGGGCGGCAAGTTTGAGGTGCACACCTCGGCTGGCGTGGCTGGGGTGGTGGGAACGGATTTCTACGTTTCCTATGAGAACAACGTTATGACCGTGATCGTTTTCGAGGGCGTCGTAAAGACCTGCAATCTGGCCGGGGTGTGCGTGGACGTGAAGGCCGGGCAGACAACCTCGGTTCGCAACGGGGATTCATCGGGGCCCGCGGCGCCCACGCAAGCAGCGCTAGGCACACTGACAGACGCGGTGACGGCAACCAATCTTGAAGCCAACCCGGGCGGAACTTCGGCACACCACATCAGCAAGGGCACGGCGATAACGATTGCGGTACTGGCCGCGATTCCTGCCATCGTCGTACCGATCGTGGTAACCCGCGGCACGTCGCCTGCATCGGTGCCTCCCCCGAACGGTCAGTGCAATCCCAACACCGCCGGCGCCTGCAAATAATTTATCAACGGCCAAGGCCAGGGTGTATTGGACCGCCCCGGACGGTTATTCCCTAGGAATGCGCGCTTTACAACGATTTGCGGCTGGGCACCATCCAATCTGGTGTGGCAGCTACGCCGTCACCCCCTGCGCAATGCGCGCTTTGTCTGATCCAAGACTCTGGCGTACACTGAACGCTTGATATTTCCGTCTAATTCGAAGTGAGGAACTCCTTGAAAGCAAAAACCTGCGCTCTCCTGCGCCGTTGCTCTCTGCGCGCCCTGATTTCCATCTTGTCCGTAAGCCTGGCGATCGTTCTGCTGCCGCGGCATTCTTCCGCGGCCGGGGATGCCGCCGCGAAGCCTTCGCCGTTGTTCGACGCGATGAAGACCGAGCTGGAGCGCTCGATGAAGACGCTCGGCGCGCAGGATCCAGCCGCCTATTTCATTGGCTACGCGCTGACCGATACCGATCGCGTGAATGTGTCTGGCTCGAACGGCGCACTGCTCACCAGCGACGAGGCGCGCAATCGGTGGCTGGAAGTCTCCGTGCGCACGGGTTCCTACCAGTTGGACGACACCCACAAGGTCGATGGAAGGCAGCCCCCCAACGGCGGTCCCGGCACTCCCGTTCCGGTCGACGACGACTCCGAAGTACTTCGCCGCGCCATCTGGCTGGAAACTGATAAGCAGTACCGCGCCGCTGCCGAAGCGCTCATTAAGATTCAAACTGGCAAAGAAGTGAAGGCCCAGACGGAAGAAGGTAAAGCCCCGGATTTTTCCAAGGAGAAGGCTTCGACGCACATTGGCCCCTGGGTTTCCTACACCGTGGATCGCAGGCCCTGGGAAGAGAAAGTCCGCGCGTATTCCAAGTATTTCCGGGAATCTCCTGCGGTGATCAACTCCATCGTCACGTTCACGGCGCAGGCCGAAAACACCATTCAATTAAATTCCGAAGGCACCCAGTTGCAGTTTGGCCGGATTCGTTACCGGCTGGAACTGTTCATTCAGGGCAAAGCCGGCGACGGCATGGATATCGATCGCTATTACAACTTTGACTGGGTGAATCCGAACGAAGCGCCGGACGACAAGGCCGTGAGTGGCGCGTCGGCTCAGCTTCGCAAGGAAATGGAAGGGCTTGTTGTGTCATCCATCAATGATCCCAGCGTGACGCCAGCCCTCCTGACAGGCCGTGCGGCGGCCGTATTCTTCCACGAGGTCTTTGGACATCGCGCCGAAGGTCATCGCCAGAAAGACGTGAATGAAGGGCAGACCTTCACGAAGAAGGTAGATGAACAGATCCTGCCCAGTTTCCTGAGCGTGATTGACGATACCACCCGCAGAAAAGTGAACGACCAGGAACTTCTGGGCTTCTACGAGTTTGACGACGAAGGCGTGCCCGCGCAGCGGGTTGTGCTGGTCGACCACGGCGTGCTGAAAAACTTCGAAATGTCGCGCTCCCCAATTGACGGCTTTCCAAAATCGAATGGACATGGCCGCAGGCAATTGGGTGCTACTCCTGTATCTCGGCAAGGCAATTTGATTGTCGAGAGTAACAAGATGGTCACGAATGCGCAGTTGCGCGAAAAACTGATCGAACTGATCAAGCAGCAGGGCAAGCCGTATGGACTCCTGATTGATGACATCGCCGGCGGTTTCACGTTAACCGGCCGTGGTCAGCCGCAAGCCTTCCAGGTCGAACCCCTGGTCGTGTACAAGGTTTTTGCAGACGGGAAGCCGGATGAACTCGTTCGTGGCGTGGACATCGTCGGCACCCCACTCGCATCGCTCGCCAAGATCGTCGCTACGGGCGACACCCCGGAAGTTTTCAACGGCTACTGCGGCGCGGAGTCTGGCTCTGTTCCGGTTTCCGCCGTGTCTCCCGCAATCCTCACTACCGAATTGGAAGTTCAGAAAAAACCAGCAGCGACCGACCGGCCACCGATTTTGCCGGCGCCAGCACACGACGCGGTGAAAACGGGAGGCCTTCAGTAATGCGGACGCTTCGACTCGCAGCATTCGTGCTTGCATTTTCCACTGCCTCCGCCGTTTTTGCGCAGGCCCCGGCAGACAACGATCACACCATGCAAGCCATGAAGGACGAAATGGCACGCGCGAAATCGCGCCTTGAGCTGCAGATAACGCAAGGCGAGAAGCCCGTGCGCCCCTACTACATCGAATACCGCTTGCTGGATATGGATGTGCGCGAAGTTGTGGCGGAATACGGCGCTCTCCTGTCGACCAATCACAATCGCAGCCGCATCATGGACGTGAACGCGCGTGTCGGCGATTACAAGCTCGACAGTTCCAATTTCATCAGCGAAGAAGGCTTCCGCGGTTTCATCGGATCCACGGGGACCGTCGGCATCGATCGCGACTACGATTCCCTTCGCCAGGATCTGTGGATTGCCACAGATCAGGCCTTCAAGGAAGCAGCGGAAACCTATTCGCGCAAGCAGGCTTACCTGAGCAGTCTGGCGCGCCAATCGGACATTGATGATTTCGCAAAGGTCCAGACGGTTCAACACATCGAACCGCTGGCGAATTCCGATTGGTCCAATCGCAATTGGGAACAGGAAGCGCGCGATACTTCGTCTGCCCTCCGTGCTTTTCCGTTGATCTATGAATCTCGCGTCACCTACTACATGGTCTACACCACAGAGTACCTGCTGACTAGTGAAGGAACAGAAGTGCGCTCCAATCACTCTTTCGCGGCGATTGAAGCGGGCATGAACGCGCTGGCCGGCGATGGCATGCAGGTAGATCACTACTACTCCACGTATGCGCCGCGTCCTGCGGACCTGCCCGGCGTCGAGGAAGTCAAGAAGGGATTGAACGTTGCCGGCAGCGAGTTGATGGCTATGCGCATTGCCCAGCCCGCCCCGGATTATACCGGGCCCGTACTGTTCGAATCCCGAGCCGCAGCCGCGTTAGTCGCGCAGGTATTGGGACCCTCGCTGAGCGGGGCGCGTCCACCGCTGGCGTTTCAACCCGTCGTTGACCAGTTGATGAGCAGCCTAGGCGCGCGCAGCGATTGGAGCGGCAAGGTGGAATCCCGCGTCCTCCCGGCCAGCGTTTCCCTCGTCGATGATCCGGGAGCAAAAGACTACAAGGGTGCGCTTCTGGTGGGAGGTTACGCGATCGACCAGGAAGGTGTTCCCGGACAGAAAGTTATCATCGTAGAGACTGGCAAGCTGAAGAACTTGCTGATGTCTCGGCGCCCTGGTCCCGATTTCGACAAATCCAATGGGCATGGCCGGGCGTCTTTCCTTGCGCCGCCTAAACCCACCATGAGCAATCTCTTTTTTAGTTCCTCGGAGACTGTTTCACGCGATGCGCTGAAGAAAAAGTTTGTGGACGAGTGCCGCTCGGAAAAGCTGGACTTTTGCATCGTCATTCGAGAGATGGACAATCCCGCTCTCAGCCTCATGCATCAAGAAGACTTCACCGGCTTGCTGGCCAGTTTTGGCGGCAATGCCGCGACCGATCGTCTACCCCTGGTGGTTTACAAGCTCTATCCCGGCGATGGCCGCGAAGAGCTTGTTCGTGGCGCACGCATCACGGGTTTCAGCCCTCGCAGCCTCCGCAACATCGCCGGCATCGGCAACGATGATTTCGTCTACAACTACATGCAAAGCCAGGTGAACGGAATCTCGGGAACGGCACTCGGGGCCTTTGGCAGTGCACAGACTGGCCTGCCCGCAGCGGTGGTCGCGCCCTCTCTTCTGTTCGAAGAGGTCGAAGTGCGTGGAGCACGCGGCGAGCCAAAGCGTCTGCCAATTTTGCCGGAACCACCTATGACTCCCAAGGGCGGAAAGTAGCAGCAACTTTTTTCCAAATGAGGGCGCGCCGCACATCTGCTGCACCTCTTGGTCTTGCTGCGAAGGGTTTGTGCCGAACGATGACGAGTGCTCCAGCGTTATTGCTTCACGTCGGCCAGAAGGTCCTCCTACTCGTTGATGCCAGCGTCCTGTCGCCCAGGTATGCATAGAGAGGCACAACGTCTTTCCAACTATCCGGCACCCCGGTCCAGTTGGCCAGTGAGGGTTGTTTTGCCATCCGGAGTAGGCGCGAGACTCACGAGCAGGGTGTATCGGGGTATGCCGGTTCCATAGACGTATTCGTTGAAAAACCAGTCCATTTTGTGGTCTCCATCGAGATCCATGCTCTTGGTCATGTGTTTCTCGACAATGGTCTTGAAATCTTCCGTCGAGGCGGCCTTGTTGTCGTACGTTTTGCAGTAGTCCTGCATAGTTTCCTTGAAGATATGTTCGGGATCCGCAGACCGCGGATCTCTCAATCGCAGGCGAATCATCTGAAGTACATATCCGCCCTTTAAGTAGATTAGCGTGCCGCTGCGGGTTGTCCAGAAAGGCGAGCCACGACATGAAAGGTATAGCAGACCTGGCCAGCCTTGTCCGTATGTCCCCATGATGTTCGTTACGGCAATCTGGCGATAGGGATACGGACCAAAGTAATTCTGAAATACCTTCAGCGTATTTTCGGTTTCGAAGTTGATGGTCTTCCTGAGCGCGGAAGGATTCAGGTTGCCGACCGCTGCTAGGGCAGTGCTCACGTGCGAACCCTCCGGTCCGGCGGAAAGCCCGCCGATCGGATTATCAAAGTGCTGCTGAATGCTCTGGAGGAGATCATCGGGCTGATTGTTGGCGTAAACCTGCACCTCGAGTATCAATTAATCTCGCTCGCCAAGGCCACAGGAACCAACATGAACGATATCCCCGAGTTTGTCTTTAAATAGCTTGTAATCGCCGAAATGAGTGCTTCGAAGATAAACCGCCGCCTCGGTATCGCCCGCCACTTAGGGTAGTCTTAAGCTATGGTTGTATCCCGCCAGCTACATGAGGCCATTCAGGAGAAGAAGCGAGCCGCGTTGCTTAGCATCGGCTCCGCGACTCTATTGCTCTGTCTGAAAACGTTTCTTGTGTTGCGCACGGGAAGCCTGGGCGTGCTGTCCGAGGCGTTGCATTCCGGACTTGATCTTGTTGCGGCGGTGATTACGTTTCTTTCCGTGCGTGTATCAGATCAACCGGCGGACGAGCGCCACCCTTATGGTCACGGAAAATTCGAGAATTTTTCCGCGTTTATCGAAACCGGCCTGCTGATCCTCACAGCGCTTTACATCATCTACGAAGCTTTTTCGCGGCTCTTCTTTCACAGCGTGCACGTGGAACCCAGCCTGCTGGCCATTCTCATCCTCTTTGCTGCTCTTGCGATCGATATCACCCGCGCGCGCGCATTAAAGAAAGTCGCCAGGAAACATTCCAGCGAAGCCCTGGAAGCCGACGCGCTTCACTTCTCCACCGACGTTTGGAGCACGATTGTGGTCATTCTCGGAGTCGCTCTGGTCTGGGCGGGCAGCTATTGGAATTTACCGTGGCTGGCCTATGCGGACGCATTCGCGGCGCTTGGTGTTGCTGCCGTCATTCTCTGGGTGGGCTCGCAACTCGGGAGGCGAACGCTGGATGCGCTGTTGGACGTCGCTCCCGAAGGCCTACAGGACGAAATCACTGACGCAGTCGGCAGCATGGATGGCGTCCTGGATGTGGAACGCGTACGCGTGCGCCGCGCCGGCAATCGCCATTTCGTGGACGCCACAGTTAGCGTTCCGCGCACCTCCAACCTGGAACAGGTTCACATCCTTACCGATGCCATCGAGCGCCGCATCGGCGAGATTGTCCCCTCCGACGTGATCGTACATACGGAACCACGTGCTCCGCGCGGCGAAACCCTCTTTGAATCGATTCGTGCCGTGGCGCAGCGGATGGGACTCGCGATCCACGATGTTGCGGCGGTGCAACAGGACGGGAGCCTGTTCGTTGAACTTCACTTGGAAGTGGACGAAAATTTGAGTCTCGGCGATGCCCATCGTCAGGCAACCGAACTGGAGGAGGGTATTCGTGAGTTACGCGACGGCAATGTTATGGTGAACATTCATATCGAACCGCTCGGCCGCCATATTGCCACGCCCGACACGCGGGAAGGGGAAATGCGCCAATTGGAGTTGGACGTAGAGAACTTTCTGAATCGTATGCCGGCAGAATTCGATGAGCTGATCAACTGTCACGACGTTCATGTTCGACAAGTGGAGCACCACATCCTGGTCTCCTGCCACTGCATCATGAAGGGCGAACTGCCCATCACCCGAGTTCACGACGTCACCGCGGTACTGGAAGATCGCGTCAAAGAACGTTTCTCTCAGATCTCACGCGTCACCATCCACCCAGAGCCACCAGACGCTTCTTAGCGTTTGCCTCAGGCGGCCATTTCTTTCTTGCCACGAAACGCAAATACCTGCGCCCCGAACGCCAGCAGCGCCGGGAAACACTCCAGCACATATCTCGGCTCCGGGGTCTCCACAGTTGTCAGGAACGCGGTCCGTGCCAGTGTGTAGCACACCAGCACAATCACCGCGGCGCGAACTCCCGGCCACTTCCACAACTTCACGACACCCCCGATCGCCAGGACCAGGTAGAAAATGTTCAGTAGGAAAAAGAAGCTGGTTACGCCCTGGTCTTCGGGATCCTCGTCCCACTTTTGCGCCAGCGGGAACACGTTTCCGGAAACCGGTAGCAATTCAATCCGCGGAGTGAACCACAGGCGCACCACGCGGCGCAGCGGAATCCATAAATAAGTGCGAAGTGGGCGGCGGGCGGTCCGTTCTCGCGCGAGTTGCGCGAATACCGCATCCTCCTCTTCGGTCAGTGTCAGATCGTCGTTGTATTGCTCCAACAAGGCCGTTACGCGCTCCTTCTCGTCCGGCGTGTCAAACGCATTAGCGGGGATATCGTCCAGTTCGATGGATTCGTCATTCAACTTCCACGGCACCAGGTAGCAGTCACGCACGCGGTACAGCCAGGTCCGCTCCCACGCCATGAATCCCTTCGGATCGACTTCGCCCGGCAGCGTGGCGTCCTTTGGCGCCAGTGGCTGAAACTCGCGAAAGGCAACCGCGTTGCGAATCGCCCATGGCACCAGCGGTACGGCACAGGTGCACGCCATTAGAAGTCCCGTAAGCAGCCATCGCTTCCACGCGCCCCGGCGCACCATCCAATAGCCCAGCAGCGCCAGAGTTGTTAGCAGCAGGAGCGGCGTTTCCGGGCGGAACAATGTGCCGATGCCGACGACCAGGCCAGCCATCCCGGTCAGCACCCAGTACCCTTTCCCGGTCGATCCGGCCAATTGAAATACTTCGCGGCCCTCGTCTCGGCCCCAAGTCGCCACCAGCACAAGCAGGATCATGGCAACGGTAGTGAAGAAAATGGCCCACGTCTCGGTCAGAGGAACGGCTACATAGTTGGCTGTAAACGGGCAGAGCGCTGCCAGCCATAGAGTCGCTGTAAAGGCCCGCCTGGATTTGCCTCGGGGATCGCAAAGGGTCACCAGCAGTGCCGCCAGCGTGCCGATGGCCAGGCAACTCCCCAGATCCACGAGCACTTGCGCCAGCATCACGAAGAGCCTCGCGCTGTCGCCAGTTCGCCCGGTCAACGCATAAAGCAGGCCTAGAAACGCCGGGTAGCCGGGCACCCGCAAGTCCACCGGAACAAGTGTGCCGCCTATGTCCATGGCGTAGTTGCCATGCTTCAGCCAGTTGGTCGCCAGTTGCTCGTAGATGGCTGTATCGCCCGAGCCAGCGGGAAACTTCAGTGCAAAGTACAGTCGCAGGCAGACGCCCGCGAAGAGTGCGGTAAGGGGATTTGAGAAAATTCGCTTCATGGTCGCTTCGCATCTTACAATAGAGAGGTTCAGTTCTACTCGACGGAGTAATCTGCTCCTCACCGGCGTACCCCACGTGCGCCGCGAGGACCCTACAGTTCATGAAAGAACGCAGGCCAATTTTCTACGACGCCGAGAAGCTCCGCTGGCGCCGTACCCGTCGCGCTATGGAAATCAGCGGCGTGCTGCTGACCCTGCTGCTTGTGTATTTCTTTGTTACTGTTGCCAGCAGCGTGGACCTTCCTTCGTCCCTTCTCCCCGACTCTCGTCCCGCTTACCACGCGGTGAAGAAAAAGAATGTGAAGCCCGTGGTGCTGCGCGAAGGGCGGCACAAGCGCGTGGCAAACATCGGGCAAGTCCCGGCTGCTTACGAGGCTCTACGCGCGGCGTTCTATGTTAGTTGGGATGCCAACAGCCTCGCTTCACTCAAGAAACACTATAAAGAGATCGACCTGCTCATGCCGGAGCAGTTGCACGCTATTTCTGCTGATGGTGCAATGACCATCGTCGACTACCAGCGCAACCAGCAGCTTGTCGTCAAGGCATCCCCGGCCGAAGCGATCGCCCGGTTGAAGAAGGACAGCCTGCATCAATGGATGCACTCGCTGAATCCGCCAATCGAGCTTCCCATGATGGGGCTGTTGAACAATTACGATGGCACGTCGTGGAGGGTGACAGAACTTTCCCAGATGCTGGCCAACCCCGATTCTCGCCACCATTTGATCAACGATGTGGTGACTTATGCCGTGGAAGCGAGGCAGGAAGGAATCGTTGTTGATTTTGAGGGAGTTCCTCAGGCCAGCCAGCATCACTTTCGCGAATTCGTTGGAGAACTTGGACCGGCGCTGCATGCCGTGGCATTGAAACTGATGGTCGCGCTGCCGGCAAGAGACGATGAGTACGACTACGCCTTCTTTGGCCGCGAATCCGATGCCATCATCTTGATGAACTTCGATCAACACTGGCTCTCTTCTTCTCCCGGCCCGATTGCGTCGCAAGACTGGTTCATGGAGAATCTCCGCCAGGTCCGGCAGGTGGTTCCCGCACAGAAAATCGTGGTAGGGATCGCGAACTATGCCTATGACTGGACCGAAGCGACGAAGAAACAGCCCCAACAGGCCGCACAACTCAGTGTCCAGGAGGCGCTTCTGCATGCCTACGAATCCGAAGCGGAAGTCGAGTTTGATCCGGCTTCGCTGAACCCGCACTATTCCTACGTTGACGAACACGAACTCACTCACCAGGTCTGGATGCTTGACGCGGTAACGGCGTACAACCAGCTTCGGGCTAGCGAGCGACTAGGCGTGCAGGGCACAGCGCTGTGGCGATTTGGCTCTGCTGACACGTCATTGTGGCCCATCTGGGATGCCACTCGTCCCGACGACGCCATGCGGGACAAATTGATCGACGTTACGCCTGGCCCCGACCTGATTCTGGAGGGAGACGGCGACATCTGGCGCATCGCGGACGTCCCTAAGCACGGCAAGCGTTCCCTCGTTTACGATAAGTCGACTGATCTGTTCACTAGCGAAAAGTACGACGCGATTCCCCTCTCCTTTGATATCGAGCAGATCGGCGGCGTCAAGAACAAGCTGGTTCTTTCCTTTGACGATGGCCCCGACCCCCGGTGGACTCCCAAGATTCTGGACGTGCTGAAAGCCAAGAAAGCGCCCGGTACCTTTTTTGTTATCGGAGAGGAAGCCAACCGCGCACCCGATCTATTGAAACGGGAATACGCCGAGGGGCACGAAATTGGTAACCATACGTTTACGCATTCGCCTTTTGACCAAGCCCCGAAAACGCAGATCAAATGGGAATTGAATCTGACCCAGCGGCTGATCGAAAGTACGTTGGGCGTAAAATCCATCCTGTTTCGCCCGCCGTACGGCATCGATCACCAGCCGGAATATGCGGAAGAAGTTGCGCAACTGCCTTACCCCCAGGAATTGGGATATCTGATCGTTGGCCAGCGAATCGATCCAGACGATTGGAGCCTGACCGACGACAAGCGCCCCATCCCAGCGCAGGAAATTGTTGACAGCGTTGTTCGGCAAGCCAGTCGCGGCAATATCATCCTGATGCACGACGGCGGCGGCGACCGCTCGCAGACGATAGCTGCCCTGCCGCTAGTCATCGATCAGTTGCGGGCCAATGGATACGAGTTCGTTTCGGTCTCCGATCTGATCGGCAAGACCCGGGCGGACGTGATGGTTCCACTCTCGTTCCGGGAACGCTTGTCGGCACGCGCGGACGGTTTCATTTTTGCGATCTTTCAATGGTCGCGCTTCACCATCGCCACCATTTTCATTCTCGGCATCATCCTCGTCAGTGGCCGCGCCCTCATTATTGGAATCCTCGCAATTATTGAGCGACTGCGGCCCGACCACGCGAAACTCCCCGAGCCCCCGCCCAGCGTCACGGTGCTCATCCCTGCGCACAACGAAGAAAGCGTCATCGTGCAAACGGTTACTTCGGTTTTGCTCTCCGATTACGAAGACATCCACGTCATCGTGGTCGACGATGGCTCCTCCGACCGTACGCTCGAACTCCTTAAATCCAATTTCGGAAACAATTCGGCGGTGCAGATTATCCACCAGGTAAATCGTGGCAAAGCCGCGGCGTTGAACAACGCGCTTACGCACGCGAAAGCCGACATTGTTGTGACCATCGACGCCGACACGGAAATTGAATCGGACGCCATCCGCCACTTGCTGCGCCATTTTTCGGATCCCCTCATCGGCGCGGTTGCCGGAAACGTGAAAGTTGGGAATCGCGACCGCTGGCTCACGCGCTGGCAGGCCCTCGAGTACATCACCAGCCAGAACATGGAAAAGCGGGCGTTTGACCTCCTCAACTGCATCACGGTTGTCCCCGGCGCACTCGGCGCTTGGCGCAAGGCTGCCATCGAAGCTGCCGGCGGAATCACCGCGGACACCGTGGCAGAAGACGCCGACCTGACGATTGCCATTCGCCGGCTAGGCTGGCGCGTTACCTATGACGAATACGCCATCGCGTGGACCGAAGCGCCCGAAACGCCTGGAGCGCTGATTCGCCAGCGCTTCCGCTGGACCTTTGGCACCCTGCAATCGTTTTGGAAGCACAGCGACACGCTGTTCCGGCCGAGGTACGGCACATTGGGCTGGGTCGCTCTTCCCAATATCTTCGTTTTCCAGATTGCGCTGCCGCTGATCTCTCCTATCATCGATCTGCTTTTTCTCGGCAGCTTACTTTTGTGGGGGCTCGCGCAACTCCACATCACGCAGATTCCGCAGCTGTGGACGGACGCCGATGTTCAGCGCTCCGTCGTCTTCTTCCTTGGATTTATCATCATCGACGTTCTGACGTGCGTCATTGCGTTTGCGCTGGAACGGCACGAGGACTGGACCTTGCTGATTCCCGTGCTCCTTCAGCGTTTTTACTATCGCCAGCTGATGTACATCGTTCTATTCCGCTCCGTGAAGGAGGCGGTCAGGGGCCGCCCCGTAGGCTGGAAAGGCGTCGAGCACGAACCGCCTCGGCCGACACCTGCTGCTGCCACGTTGTAGTCCGCCAACAGCGTTTACACCAGCTCAGTTCTTGCCAGAAATTAAAAGTTCCCGGCGCGCCATTCGACGCACCGGGAGCTTCGTAATCTACCGGACGGTTTTCGTCTCTACGGTTGCGACTGAACCAGTGGAATCTGCGAGGCCACTTGTAGGTCGATCAGAGTGCTCAAGCGCCGATCCAACTGGAAAAACGTTGCTACTTTCTTGCCCGGCAGAACCTGGCTGAAGATGGGGAGATACTTCAGCCGCAGTTGCGCCACGGCTTCGTCCGTCGCCAGAGAACGCTTCACCAGACTTGCGGCCTGTTCATCTGTTACGGAACCCCAATTGCTGGCGTACTCCTTGATCAATGCGTACTTGGTGTCGTTGATCGTGGTGAGTTCGGCGGTGTACTGGTCATATAGCGGCCAGAACTTGGTCGCCTCTGCATCCGTAAGCGTAAGATTGGCGGCGATAAGCTGCTTCTTCTGCGAGCGAATGTCCTGACGCAACAAGGCGACGTCCTGATCGCTGACACTCTGCGACGATTTGCTGCCCGCGACGGATTGTGAAGTAGACGCCGCTTGCGCGCATGTCTTCGGACCGAATGCAAAACCAGCGCCGGTCAAGACAAGCGCTGCGATGATCATTTTCCTATTCATCAATTTTCTCCTGTTTTTTGAGCAGCCCCACCGCCCGGTTGCCTCGCTTGTGAAACGGGCGGCAAGCGGGCTTGTTTGCTGCTCTTCCTTTGCGTGGAATTTCTAAGATTTCCAGTGTTCGCCTCTAAGTGTCGGGGCAGCAAAGCGAAGGGAAAAGGGGAATGGGCGAAAGTCCCGGATCCCACGACCTCCAGCAGGCCGTCACCGTCACGAACCTCGAACACTACATACACCTATCTGGGCCCGGAAATCATAGAACCATTTTGTCTTTTGTTCAAATTATATGCGTGGCAGCGCGATTGGCAAAAAGGCTCCCGCGCAACGGTCGTGCACGCGGGGCTTTAGAATGAACTGGGATTGTCCCCAGAAACTACTGCTGGCTCTGAACCAGCGGCAACTGCGAGGCGATCTGCAGATCGATCATCATGCTGATGCGGCGGTCCAGTTGGAAAAATGTGGCGGCCGTCTTTCCCGGAAGCACGCCCCGCACGATGGGAACGTACTTGGAACGCAGCTGCGTGGTCGCTGTATCCAGGTCCAGCCAGCGGCGTAGCCAGATCATGGCTTGATCATCGGTGATGGAACCCCAAGACTCGGCGTACTCCTTAATGAGTGCGTACCTGGAATCGTTGATCGTGATCAATTCCTGGGTGTATTAATCGTAGACGGGCCAGAACTTGGCGGCCTGGGCTTCCGTCAGTTTCAGGTTGGCCGCGATCATCTGCTTTTTCTTGGAACGAATGTCCTGCCGAAGCAAGTCCACGTCCTGCGAACTCATCACCTGCCCGGTCTGGCTGGGCGAGGCGGGCGGTTGCTGCGCATCCGTCAACTGCGCAACTGTGGTGGGACTTACCACCACACTTGTTCCCGCCAACACGAGCACTGCTAGCATCTTTTTATTCACCGGTATTCTCCTTGATCAGAAGCGCATCGAAAGCGGTGATGGGAACCGAGCGGTTCACATTTTCCGTCTGATTGCGCAGTTCTCAAAAGTGTATGGGTCATCTGGCGAAACGCTTGCTCCACACCCGGGGCGATCGGTACGGCCATACCTGGTCCCGTGCCTTGTCCCCAAACTGGGCGGCGTTGGAAAGTCAAACCGCTACGAAGCGATTCCAGAAACAATCGACAGACAACCTGGAATGCGGAATTTTAGTGGTTTTTGCCGTATTCCACAAGGCGACCTGCCTGCACCCGCCTGCGCCTTCCAATTCTCCCGCCCGCTAGTGCTACACTTCCCCGGTATTTTTCTAAACACCAGAACGAGGCCCCTTGACCGCACATTCCCTCATATTTCGCGATATCGCCATGGTGTTCGCCGCATCATTCGCTTGTGGACTCATCGCCTGGCGTCTGCGCCAGCCCATCCTGCTGGGCTACGTCCTTGCCGGCCTGCTTCTCAGTCCCTTAACCCCGGGTCCTCACGTGCAAGATGTGCACACCTTCGAAATCATGGCGGAGATTGGCGTGATCCTGCTGATGTTTTCTGTGGGCATCGAGTTTTCCATCCCGGACCTGCTACGCGTGAAATGGGTGGCCTTGGCGGGCGCTCCACTGGGGATCCTTTTATCGATTGGCCTGGGAACGGGCATTGGCGCGCTTCTTCACTGGCCGCTCGCCCAGGGAATCGCTGTCGGCTGCATCATTTCCGTGGCCAGCACCATGGTGCTGATGCGTCATTTGATGGACCGAGGAGAACTTGGCTCAAGTGCCGGCCGTGTGATGATCACTCTGACGCTTGTAGAAGATCTGGCAGTTGTGATCCTCACCGTGATACTTCCGGGACTATCGTCTACCAGTGGTGGTGATTTTCCGCAGGTCGCCTTCAAGATCGGCAAGTCTCTGCTGTTGCTGATTCCTATCGCCATCGCCGCCTGGAAGCTCGTGCCACCCCTGCTCTCGCGTGTTGAGCGAACCTGCAATGACGAAATCTCGCTGCTCCTCGCCCTTACCATTTGCCTGGCCATTGCGGCGTTGACGGAAGCCGTCGGGCTCTCTCTGGCTCTTGGCGCCTTCTTGGCCGGCCTTTTCCTAGGGAACACCTCGTTCACGCACAAGCTGGAGCAGCAGACTCGCTCGCTTCGGGATGCGTTCGTTGCCCTTTTCTTCGCTACCGTTGGCATGCTGATCAATCCGCAAAGCTGGATCAGCAGTTGGCGCACCATCCTTCTGCTTGTAGCTATAGTGCTGATCGGCAAGTTCGTGATCTGGGCAGGCGTGGTGCGCGTGTTCGGCTATCCAACGAACACTGCTTTACGAGTCGGCATCGGCCTTACGCAAATCGGCGAATTTTCCTTCATCCTCGCGCAAGTCTCCCTAAGCGCAGGATTAATTTCCGAAGAAATCTATCACGCCACGCTGGCGGCATCCCTGGTCACCATTCTGGCCAACGCCACATTGTTCCGCTTCTTGAAGCCGTCCCCGGCAACTACCGCCAAGACGCTCGCATGCTCTTAAGCTGTCTCCTCGCGGCTACTCGTCGTACTTGAAAACCTTGGTCGGGTACGGCGGCGCCTTGGGCACCGGGTTCGGGTCCTTCCGGATCTCCTCTTGAAGCACCTTCAATGCCTCCTCCAACTGCGCGTCGCTTCCTGCAAACGTCGCGTGCGGGAGATTGTCTTTCACGATGTCTGGATCAACGCCGTGGCCTTCGATCAGCCAGTTACCTTCTGGCCCGTATACGCCAAGTTCTGCCGCGGTCGCAATCCCGAAGTCGGACAGCACATTGCTCGCGGAAAGCCAGATTTCCCCGCCCCATGTCCGTACTCCAATCAGCTTTCCCATTGCCAATCGGCGAAAACCTTCCGAAAAAGCCTCGCCATCGGAAGCCGTCAATTGATCGCAAAGAACCACGATGTGCCCACGGAAAGCGTACTGCATATTCCAGCTGGGATTGCCGATTCGCGGCTGCCAGTAGAACCACGCTTTTCTCAACAATTTACCCAGGAGCCAGGAATCGATATTGCCTCCGCCGTTGTGGCGAACATCGATAATCAGTCCTTGCCTGTCAAACACCGGATAGAACTCCCGCGTCCACTGTTCGATGTCCCGCGGCCCCATGGCCTGCAGATGGACGTAGCCGATCTGGCCCTTGGAGTCGGATTCCACCTTCAGCCTTCGCGTATACTCCCACTCTCGATAAGCAATCTCCCGCTCTTCGCGCTCTGTCACCGGGGTGACCAGCACGTCTCGCGCTTTTCCGTCCGCTGCCTTGACGTGCAGCAGCACTTTGCGCCCTGCCTTGCCACGCAGCAACTCCCGCTCGTCTTGCACCTTCAAAAGGTCTTCGCCGTCGATGCTGACGATGATGTCTGCGTCCTTCACGATGGAATCGGGCCGAGCCAAGGGCGGTGCCAAATCCGGCAAATCGGGATCGTGTAGGTAAACGTGCTGCACCACATACCCGCCCGCTTTTTCATCGCGTTGCAGCACCGCGCCCAATGTGGCGATGTCTACCTGATCGGAGGGCTTGCGCTGGTCGCCGCCCCACACGAAAATGTGCAGCGCGGATAATTCGCTCACCATCTGCGCAATCACATCATTCAGTTCGTCGCGATCCGCCACTCGGTCTACCAAGGGCAAATAACGATCGCGCAGCGCTTTCCAATCCAGGCCATGCATATCGCGATCGTAAAAATAATCGCGCTCCAGTCGCCAGGCATCCAGAAACAACTCGTGGTACTCCACTCGCGGATTCGTTATGATGGTCCACTTGGACATATCAATCTTCGCCTTGGCCATGACCTTGGGATCGGCAAGTCCGCCGGCCTTCACGTCGGAGTCGAAGATCCAGAAGTCCTCGCCTTTGGCCACCAGCATTTTCTTGCGATCCAGTGAAATTTCGAACCCCTTCGCATCCCCCATCACGGTTTCCGGGGCATCGCCCTTGTTGGCAATCTCCATACACGCCAGCGCTCTCTTGGGCGGTTCGTCTCCATCGCGATTCATCCAACACAGCCGCTTATCAGTTGCCTGCAGCGAGGAATAGTTCCCGGCGGGGGCCGGAACGTCCCTCAAACGCGAAGCGATGTCCGTGAAATCGATAGTTACAGTCGCCGGTTTCTTCTCCTCCGGCTTCTTCTCCTCCGCGGCCTTCTTGCCCTCAGGATTCTTCTTGTCTGCCGTAATCTTCTTGTCTTCTTCCTTCTTCTTCGTTTCACCAGGCTTCTCGGTCTTTGTTTCCTCAGATTTCGTCGGCTGCTCCGGATGCAATTCATCTGGCGGCGTAAACGGCGAACGTAACCCCGGGGTCAGTGCCAGCTCGTACACCTTCAGCGAACGGTCGAAATTCGGGTCGGGCTGCCGCGGCCCCCAGGGCGAGGGAACGGTGGTCTTCAACATGCGGTCCGACAAAAAATACAGCCATTTGCCGTCCGTGCTCCACGCCGGATTTCCGCTGTTGTAGCGATCGGAGGTAAGCGCCTGGATGGCGCCGGTATTCACGTTTAGCACCTTGATTTGCGCAAATGTGTTTGATGCCACTTCCGCGTACGCCAGCCACTGGCTGTCCGGCGACCAGGTCAGATCCGCGAAATCATCCATCATCGACTGTGCGATGCGTTTGTCCTGTTTCGTCTTGATGTCGAAGACCCACAACTGCTGGTCCTTGTCGCGATGCGCCAGCCAGTGCCCATCGGGTGAAGGCACGCCTTCCCAACGAAGCACCTTTCCATCATTCGTCCACTGCTCGGGAGTCCCGACGCCGTTGGATGGATATTTCCAGAATTCTGTTTCCCCTGTCTGCGTGGAAATGGCCACGATACTCTTGCCGTCGGGCATATAACGCGCTTCGCGGTAGCGGATCCCGGAATTTCCCGCCACTTTCACGATTCGCCCGCTGATGGACGGAAGCGTGAACACTTCGCCGCGCGCCGTGAAAACCGCTGCCGTCCCATCGGGAGCAATGTGTGCAGCGGTCAAATACTCGAGTGGCTTCTTCACCCAGTGATCGCGCAATTGGTCAAAATCCGAGACGAGTGTGATCGGTATGACCGCATCGTGCCCCGAATTCACATCCAGCAGCCACAAATCAGCGCCGCATTGGTACACAATTCGCCCGTCCGACATCGAGGCGTACTGCACGTCAAGCCCCCGGTGATGTGTCTGCTCTTTCAGGTCCTGTCCCTGGCTATCCATCGAGTAAATGTTCATTACTCCATCTCGATCAGAGAGGAAGTACACGCGGCCATTCCAGAACATGGGATTGTGCGAAGTGCCCGCAAAATCGCTCGTCAGGGGCACGGCTTCCGAGCCTGAGTCGTATCGCCAGATGTTTTCCGCCGTGCCCCCTTGATAGCGCTTCGTCTGGCTTGGCTGGCGATCCAGTCGCGTGAAGAAGAGAGTCTTGCCGTCCGGCGTGAACACGCCCTCGGCCGCCTGCGAAAGCGGCACGATTTCGTACTTGCCGCTCTTGTCGATGGCCACAAGCTTGGAATCTGGCAACGTCGAAAAACGCGCCGTGTTAACCAGCACGCGCCCATCCGGCGTCCACCCAGCGACTCCCGCATCGCCATTCCACGTGCGCCTCTGGGGCAACCCTCCATCCACGGGCATGGTGTACACATCCATGGGGCCCTCGTAATGCGCGCTGAAGGCAACCGTATGCCCGTCGGGAGAGATCGCGGCAAGAATTTCCGTGCCCGGATTGGAAGTGAGCCGCTTCGCCGCACCGCCTTTTGAGCTGACTGTCCAGAGATCGCCTTCTGCCGTGAAGATAATGGTGTCCTCGTGAATCGCCGGATAGCGGTAATAGCCCGGCCGGACACCCGGTTTATCATCCGCAGTGAGTCGAGCGACCGACAATACGACGAGTGCGACCGCAATAAGGGTTCGAACAAAGGTGTTGCCGAAAGGAGTTCGCATGGTTGGTTGTGTCCCCGTGGCGCCTAACGATCGTAGAAGTTGCAATTCGAGAAGGTTGCGTGGCGCGCGTAGAATTGTTTGGTATGACCCGGAATTCTATGGACTAGACTTCCGGCGCCAGTGAGTATACTCCCGTTTCAGGCCGCCGCTTGGTGACTAACGGAATCACTGCTCGGGCGTCCTAACATTTTGAGGAACGGCGGGGACCACGACTTTTCATCCATTCTCATTCAGTTCCATCCGTTGCCCCACTTGTTGTACGATATTTCTCTCGCCGAGGGGGAGGACTTCATGGCCACAACCTTTACGCTCAATGGACAGTCCAAGACAGTTGACGTCGATCCGCAAATGCCTTTGCTTTGGGTCTTGCGCGACACGCTTGATCTCACCGGCACCAAATTCGGCTGCGGCATGGCCCTCTGTGGTGCCTGCACCGTGCACATCAACGGCGAGGCGGCTCGCTCCTGCATCACGCCGATCTCCAGCGTGCAAGGAAAAAAAGTCACCACCATCGAAGGCCTTTCGGCCGACGGTTCTCACCCCGTTCAAAAGGCCTGGATCGCGGAAGACGTTCCCCAGTGCGGCTACTGCCAGTCGGGACAAATCATGTCCGCTGCTGCCTTGCTGGCGAAGAAACCAAAACCCACCGACGCGGACATCGATGACGCTATGAGTGGAAACATCTGCCGCTGTGGGACCTACCAGCGAATTCGCAAGGCCATTCACCGCGCCGCCGGCTCTACCAGCGCATAATTGGACCTACATCCATTCCTTCCTCGCAAAGTTTAGTTTAGGAGTTGCGTCATGTCTTCCAATTCGCTCCTGGATCGACGTTCCTTTTTGAGATACAGCGCCGCCGCAGGTGCCGGTCTGTGGATCGGGTTTCACTTGGCAATTTCCGACGCGCAGGAAACCTCCGCGAAACAAGAAAAGAAACCCCCAAATCCCCTCAATGCCTGGATCCATGTCTCACCGGATAACCAGGTCACACTGATCGTCGGCAAATCGGAAATGGGACAGGGGATTATGACCGCCCTTCCCATGATTCTTGCCGAAGAGCTTTCTCTCGACTGGAAAACCGTTCGGGTTCAACAAGCCCCCACCGATCCTGCGATCTACAATCTCGGGACCGGCGGCAGCGGAAGCGTCGCCGGGTCATGGCTACCGCTACGGCGCGCGAGCGCTGCCGCACGCGAGATGTTCATCACTGCTGCCGCGGAGCACTGGAACGTAAACCGCGACACGTGCGTGGCCCAGGACGGGGGAATTCTTCACGGCGCTCGCAAGAATTTCCTTACCTACGGCGAGCTGGCTGATGCCGCGGCCAAGCTCCCAGTCCCCGATTTCAATGCCGTTCCGCTGAAGAACTCCTCCGACTTCACCATCATCGGCCACGATACGCGCCGCTACGAAGGAATTGAGAAGGTCAGTGGCGCTGCAAAATTTGGCATCGATTCCCGTATTCCCGGCATGCAGTATGCTGTCATCGCGCGCTGCCCCGTCTTTGGTGGAAAACTGAAATTCTTCGACGCCGCCAAGGCCAAAGCCGTTCCCGGCGTGAAGGATGTTTTTTCCATTGATCCGGTTGGCTCTTCCGCTTTCACTGCCGGAGGAATTGTAGTCCTCGCCGATAATTCCTGGGCCGCCATGCAGGGTCGGAAGGCATTGCAGATTTCTTGGGAGGAAGGGCCCCACGCTTCAGAATCTTCCGACACGCTTCGCCAGCAATTTCTTGCCAACGCCAGGAAACCTGGGAAAGTTGTCCGCAATGATGGCGACGCGGATGCCGCCATTGCCTCCGCCACAAAAAAGGTCGACGTCCATTACGAGTTCCCCTTTGCCGCTCACGCGACGATGGAACCCATGAACTGTACCGTTCACATCCGTCCCGACGGCGCCGAAGCCTGGGTTCCGACGCAAGCGCCGCAGTGGGCACAGGACGTCATCGCCGGAGTTTCTGGTTTGCCTCGTGAATCGGTCGTCGTGCACACCACGCTGATGGGTGGCGGGTTCGGACGCCGCTATATGGGCGACTTCGTGATGGAAGCGGCACAGGTCTCCCAAGTTACTCACAAACCCGTCATGGTTCTATGGACTCGCGAAGACGACATGCAGCACGACTTCTATCGCCCGGCTTCCTACCATCACCTTTCCGGCGCAGTCGATGCCGCCGGCAATCTCACTGCCTGGAAGCACTTCCAAACCTCCACCTCGATCGATGTCATGTGGAGTGCCAAGGGCAAGGAAACTCCAGAAGACTCAGAATTTGCCACCGCCGTTTTTATTCCGTACAAGACGCCCAATTACCGCATCGAGTACACCGTCGCCGAGTCTGGCGTTCCTCGCGCCTGGTGGCGCTCGGTCGAGCACTCCACCAGCGGTTTCGTGGTGGAAAGTTTCGTCGATGAACTAGCAGCCGCGGCCGGGGCAGACCCGCTGGCCTTCCGCCGGCGCTTAATTGGAGAGGACCGCACCATCCCCGATTTCACCAATCCGAAGGAAGGCAAGCCGCTGATCACCTCTCGCCTCAAGGGCGTCTTGAATCTGGCCGCGGAGAAGGCCGCTTGGGGCCAGCCATTACCGAAAGGCCACGCACAGGGCATCGCCACGTATTTCTCCTTCGAAAGCTATACCGCGTGCGTCGCCGAAGTCAGCGTAGAAAACGGCACCATCAAGATTCATCGACTGGTGTATGCCGTCGATTGTGGCCGCCCCATAAATCCCGAAGGTGTCGCTGCGCAAGTCGAAGGCGCAGCGATCTACGGGCTGTCGGCTGCCCTGTACGACGCAATCACCATTCGAGGCGGACGCGTCGAGCAGTCCAACTTCAACGATTACGCCATGCCGCGCATTGCCGACGCTCCCCACACCGAAGTCTATGTCGTGCGCAGCAACGAAGAACCAACGGGCATCGGCGAACCAGGACTCCCCGTGGTCGTGCCTGCTGTCTGCAACGCCGTGTTTGCGGCCACAGGCAAGCGCCTGCGCCGCTTCCCGATCCGCACCGAAGATTTAGCTTGAAAATGACTGGAGACTACATGCCGACTGCTGCGCGTATGGATCGCCGGGATTTCCTGAAAAAGACCGCCAGCGGAACTTCTGGTCTGGTCATCGGCTTCTACCTGTCGGGAAAATATGAAGCGCTCGCTGGCTTGCCCGCGAAGGATCCCACCGCGATCAATGCCTGGGTTCAGATCGCTACCGATGATTCGGTCACGCTGCTGATCGACAAGTCCGAAATGGGCCAGGGCATCTCCACGGCCCTCGCCATGATTCTTGCCGATGAATTGGATCTCGATTGGAAAAAGGTGAAGACCGCGTTTGCTCCAGCCGCTCCGCAGTACTTCAATCCGATCTTTGGCCTTCAGGGCACCGGCGGGAGTTCGAGCGTCCGCGGGTCTTGGGAGCCGCTGGCGAAGGCAGGAGCGGCGGCCCGAGAGATGCTCGTGGCCAGCGCGGCAAAACGCTGGAATGTTGATCCCGATGCTTGCCACACAGAAAACGGCGCCGTCGTACAGACCGCCTCCGGCAGGCGGCTCGGCTACGGAGCCCTGGTGGAAGAGGCGGCGCAGGTTTCCGTGCCCGTCAGTCCAAAACCGAAGGATCCAAAAAACTATAAGTATGTTGGCAAGCCGACGCCGCGGATCGATTCGCTGGAGAAATCGAACGGCAAAGCGCAATTCGGTATCGACGTACGTCGGGCCGGCATGCTGCACGCCGTCGTGGCACGCTGCCCTGTTTTTGGTGGCAAGGTAAGAGATTTCGACGCCACGAAAGCGAAAGCCGTGCCAGGCGTAAAACAAGTAGTACCGGTTTCTACAGGGGTGGCCGTCGTCGCGGATAATACCTGGACGGCCATGCAAGGCCGGCGCGCCCTTGCCGTCAACTGGGACGAGGGCGCCAAGGCAAAAAATTCCAGCGACGCGATTCGCAGGCTCTATCAGGAAAAAGTGCAACAGGCCGGCGCCATCGCTCGTAAAGATGGCGACGCCGATGCCGCTCTTGCCAGTGCTTCCAAGAAAATCGAAGCCGTGTATGAAGTTCCATTCCTCGCTCACGCAACAATGGAACCGATGAATTGCACGGCCGATGTCCGCGCCGATGGCTGCGACATTTATGCTCCAACGCAGTTTCAAACCTTCAGCCAGATGACCGGCGCAAAAATCACCGGTTTGAGCCCGGAACAAGTGCGGATTCACACCACCTATCTCGGCGGCGGCTTCGGTCGTCGCGCCGAACAGGACTTCATCATGGAGGCGGTGGAACTCTCCAAAGCCATGAACGGGCCGGTGCAGGTAACGTGGTCGCGCGAAGATGACATGCAGCACGACTTCTACCGCCCGGCCGTTCTCGTCAAGCTGAATGCAGGATTCGACGCATCAGGATCAGCCGTCGCCTGGAGAAGCCGCATCGTTGGACCGTCGATTATGTCGCGGTTCTTTCCCGGTTCAGTGAAGAACGGTATTGATGAAACGGCGGTGGAAGGAATCGCTACGTCGAAGTATGAGATTGCGAACTTTTTTGTCGACTACGTCATGACGGATCCGGGTGTGCCCGTCGGTTTCTGGCGCTCCGTTGGCAATTCGCACAACGGCTACATCGCAGAATGCTTCATAGATGAAATGGCCAAGGCAGTGGGCAAAGATCCTGTCGAATTTCGGCGCGGGCTTCTGACAAAACAAACACGTCATCTGGGCGTGCTGAACCTTGCGGCGGACAAAGCGGGTTGGCACAAACCGCTTCCGACTGGGCGTTACCGTGGGGTCGCGGTGGTCGAGTCTTTCGGAAGTTTCGTTGCGGAAGTGGCGGAGATCAGCATCGATCGCAAGGCCCACACAGTGCAGGTGCATCGAGTCGTCGCCGCCGTCGATTGCGGGCGCTATGTAAATCCAGAGACGATTCGCGCGCAGATCGAAGGCGGCATCGTCTACGGACTGACCGCAGCGCTTAAAGGCGAGATCACCATCGCGAATGGCCGGGTGGAACAATCGAACTTCAATGATTATGACCTGGTGCGCATCAACGAGACGCCGCAAACGGAAGTCCACATCCTTTCAAGCAGCGCTGGCCCCGGTGGAATCGGCGAGCCCGGCACTCCGCCGATTGCTCCAGCCGTCTGCAATGCCATTTTCGCGGCTACCGGCAAACCCGTCCGCCGGTTGCCTATTCGCAGGGAAGATCTGGCCTAGTTGCGTGGTTTATCTACGCCTAAATCGGAATTTTCCTTTGCCGGTTGATCGCCCACGTCTGTCGCATCCTTTTCGATGCGCAATTTCTGCTCAATCACAAAATCCGCTTCGCGACGGCGCAATGCTCTCTCCATGCCAATGACGGCGGCGCCCAATACCGAGCCTTTCTTCGTATCCTCTTCGAATTCTTGGTCGGTCATCTTGGCGTAGCGATTCGGGCTGGCCAGCACATAAATCAAGGCACCAATCAAGCCGACGACGATCAGGAAAACCATTACGTCTGCGGGCACAATTCCATTTCTCCTCCTACTATCCTGCAGCAACAAAGCATGTTGCGCACGCGGAATTTGTCTGCGCACTCAGGATTGCGTATTCTGGACCGCAGCAACTCCCTACGTGCTCGAATGTCCATCACTACTTTAATTTTCAGCAGCCTTGCGACGCTCTCTTTCCTGATCTGGGTGGTGCTTACGTTTTTTTGGGGAACGTACTGGCAACTGCGCGCGTTTGATGACGACTCAGTAGTTCCCAATGAACTTCCTGATTGGCCAGGTATTGTGGCCATCATTCCCGCGCGTAACGAATCGGAAACAATTGCCCGATCGGTTGAATCCCTCGCCAAACAAGAGTATCCAGGCGAATTTCACCTGATCGTTGTCGATGATCATAGCGAAGATGCCACCGCGACGCTCGCAAGAGCGGCGGCAGAAGCGGCGCGAGCTGCCGACCGACTAATGCTATTGCCTGCAGCGGCTTTACAAACTGGCTGGACTGGAAAGATCTGGGCGATGCAGCAAGGCGTCGAACGCGCCGCCGCGCTTGATCCGAAATATCTGTGGTTCACCGATGCGGACATTGTGCACGCACCGAACACTCTGAAGCGATTGGTGTCTCGAGCAGAGGCCCGAAAACTCGATCTTGCTTCTCTCATGGTTCTCCTTCAGGCAAATTCCTTCCCCGAACGTCTGTTGATTCCTCCCTTCCTCTACTTTTTCCTGATGCTCTATCCGCCTAGGTGGATTGCCAATCCCAAGACTCGCGCCGCCGGCGCTGCAGGCGGCTGCGTATTATTGCGCCGTACCGCGCTCGAACGCTTTGGCAGGTTCGCCGCCATTCGCGCAGAAGTGATCGACGATTGCGCGTTGGCCCGTGCCGTAAAACGCAGCGGCGGCAGCATCTGGATGGGCCTGACTCGCCGGAGCGTGAGTCTGCGTTCCTACAAATCATTTGGCGAAATCCGCGACCTGATCGCTCGCACGGCATTCACGCAACTGCGCTATTCCGTCCTGTCGCTCGTCGGCACCCTGCTGGGAATGCTCCTTGCCTACATCGTTCCTCCGGTGTTCGCGTTTCATTTCCAGCCTTTGGTTTGGCGCCTCAGCCTGGCCGCATGGGCCTTGATGACCATCACCTATCTTCCTACGGTCCGCTTCTACGGTCTCTCGCCTCTCTGGTCGCCATTTTTGCCCTTCGCCGCGGCTTTCTATACGTACGCGACATGGTTGTCCGCAGTTCGTTATTGGCTTGGCCGCGGGGGCCAGTGGAAGGGACGTTCGCAGGCGCCAAAGAGTTAAGTCCCAGTAACGGAAAACCTTGCGGGAATATCGTTTTTGCCACACGATTCTGACTACGTAGCTTGGGTAATGCAGCAACTGAGGGTGAGTCTGATGAGAGCGATTCTGGCATACGTGTGTGGGCTTCTCTTCTTTGCGGGCACAGCTACAGCGCAGAGTTGGATCCCGACCAACGACCCGCCGTACTATGGCCCGTTTAATGGCACATTCTGGGCCAGCGGCGATGGCCTGAAAAAGCCCCTCGTGAAAGACGATTCCGTCACGCGCGCGGATTCGACCTGGACGCTTTATGCGTGGGTCCTGCTCGATGAAGCGCCCAAAGGTCCAACTCTAATCGCCGGACTCGGCAAGCCTGAAGATGAGTACTCCCGCTACCTTGGGATCGACGGAGACAAACTGATTCTTTGGGCTGGGAAAGACAATCTCCTCTCCGGCTCGGCAGCGCTTTCTCCCAGAAAATGGCATTTTGTCGCCGCAACGTTTGACGGACACCAATTCCAGTTGTTCAGCGAAGGAAATCGCGTCGCCGGTGGCAAGCTGGATTTGGGCGCAGTGACCGGCCTCCTGGAAATGGCTCCTCCCGATTTGCCCTGGCCCGACGGAACACATTTCTCCGGCAAGATCGCGGCGCTTAGCGTGTATCGCCACGCGCTTAGCGGCGAGGAACTCAAAGCTTTGGCCGACAAGCCTGGGAATCTGTCCTCCGCCCTGTTCGAAGAAGGCTCGAAGCCATGGCCGGTGCAAACCCACTCTCAGGCCGGTTACCGAGCTCCGCAGGATCCCGCGACCCTGCCCCGTTCCAAAGCGGCGTTCTCGAAGCCGGAAAAGAAATCGTTCGTCGTAGCGGGCACCGGCCTCGAATCAAACGGAAGAAATGAATGGATAGTGGCCGGCGGATGGAAACTTCGCCCGGCCCCGGAGGTATCGGAACCTGCCGAAGCAATTTCGCATCCCGAATTCTCTGTAAGAGAATGGTGGCCGGCGACCGTACCGGGAACGGTCCTGACCACGATGGTGGATCAAGGAGTGTATCCCGATCCCGATTACGGCCTCAACAATCTGGCAATCCCCGAATCGTTAAACAAGCAGGATTACTGGTACCGGACGGTTTTCAACGCGACGAACGAATGGAAGGGCCGCCGCTTGACATTAACTTTCGAGGGAATCAACTACGCCGCCGTCGTTTGGCTCAACGGAAAGCAACTGGGCACAATCAAAGGTGCATTCATTCGCGGGGTGTTTGACGTGTCCAGCGCGATCCGCCTCGGCCAGGAAAACGTACTCGCCGTGCGTGTTTCACCTCCTCCCCATCCCGGTATTCCTCACGAACAGAGCATCAGGGCCGGTGCGGGCGAAAACGGCGGCATCATGTGCCTGGACGGCCCGACGTTCGTTGACACCGAAGGTTGGGACTGGATTCCCGCCATACGCGACCGCGATACCGGCATCTGGCAGCCTGTAACCTTGCGCGCCACGAGCGCCGTTCGCATCGGTGACCCGCAAATCGTGACGAAATTGCCACTGCCGGAAACGAACCAGGCGACCGTGGAAATCTCCGTTCCGCTGATGAACGATTCTCCCAACACCGTGCGCGGAACACTCACGGGTTCGTTTGAAAATGTCGCGGTGGCAAAAACCGTTTCGCTGTCTCCTGGCAAAAATGAAGTAAAACTCAGTCCCGCAGAATTTCCGCAACTGACCGTGGCCAACCCGCGGCTCTGGTGGCCGAATGGTTATGGCAAGCCGGAACTGTACACGCTAAGACTTTCGTTCAGCGAGGGCGGCAAGGAGTCCGACACCAAGGACCTGCGCTTTGGCATCCGCGAAATTACCTACGAGATCAGTTTGATGGACAGCACCGGCCATCTGCGCCGCGTCGATTATTCGCCCACTCTCGCCCGCGAAAAGAACGAACAGATCGTGGATATCACCCACGAAGGCATCCGCAACATTCCTTCGACCGATCCTTACCCCTCAATATTTCCTCCCGAATGGAAGGAGGGATGGAAGTCCTGGGTCGCTTCGCTGAAGCCGGGCGCCGAGAGATCCGCCGCGGTGAAATCTGTGGAGGACACGCGCGCTTCGCCCTATCTCACGATTCGTGTGAACGGCGTGCGCATCGCCGCTCGCGGAGGCAGCTGGGGCATGGACGACTCGCGCAAGCGGGTTTCGCGCGAAAGGCTGGACCCGTATTTGCGGCTGCATCGCGATGCGAACGTCAACATCATTCGCAATTGGGTGGGACAAAGCACCGAGGAAACCTTCTTCGACCTGGCCGATAGGTATGGTCTGCTCGTCTGGAACGATTTCTGGGCCTCCACCCAGAACTACAACGTCGAGCCGGAAGATCCCGAACTATTCCTGGAAAACGCGCGCGATGCCATCCTGCGATTCCGCAACCATCCTTCGATCGCCATCTGGTGTGGACGGAATGAAGGCGTGCCGCAGCCAACCTTGAATGAAGGACTCGATCAGCTCATCCGCACGCTGGACGGCACGCGTTACTACACGCCAACCTCCAACCAGGTGAACCTACAAAACAGTGGGCCCTACCGATTCGTCGATCCGAAGCTCTATTTCACGATGCTGAACCATGGATTTTCGGTAGAGACGGGCACGCCCTCGTTCCCGACGCTGGAAATGTGGAAGGCATGGATCCCCGCACCCGATCTCTGGCCCATAAGCGATGCCTGGGCGTATCACGACTGGCACATGAACGGAAACGGTGACATGGCGCCATTCATGACGGAGATGGAGAAAGAGTTTGGCGCGGCCACCAGCGTGCAAGATTTCGATCGCAAGGCTCAGATGCTCAATTACGTGCAGCATCGCGCCATCTTCGAAGGCATGAACGCACATCTTTGGGCGCCCAACACGGGACGCATGTTGTGGATGACGCAACCGGCGTGGCCCAGTTCCACATGGCAGATCCTCAGCTCCGATTACGATACATCGGCCTCGTTCTATGGCGTCAAAAAAGCCAGCGAGCCCCTGCACGTGCAACTGGATCCCACTAGCTTCCAGGTGCAAGTCGCCAATTCCCTGCCTGCCACGGCTGCTGGTCTCTCCGTTCGTGCCAAAGTCTATTCCCTGGACAATAAGGCGATCACCGAGCACGAAGAGAAGAAAGATGCGCCTAGCGGAGTGACCGAAGCCTTTGCCCTGGACCTGGCGCCGCAAATCAAAGGAAACGTGGTGCTGATGAAACTGGAATTGCGCGACGCCGGCGGAAACCTGGTCTCCGACAATTTCTACTGGCTCGGTGGTGACAGTGCCGATTACCGCAAGCTGAATGGCCTCCCCGCAGCACAACTGGCCGTGACCACAAATTCCGTGCACGAAAAAGACGCGGTCAAAGTCCATGTTCGCCTGGAAAACATCGGCACAACCGCGGCCATCGAGACCAAGTTGACTCTGTTGGAGAGCGATGGCGCCACGCGCGTCCTTCCGGCCTACTACGGCGACAATTACGTCTCGCTCCTACCCGGCGAATCCAGGGAAATCGAGATCGAATCGCCCGCTGCCGTTGTGAAGACTGGTTTAACGCTCGGACTTCGCGGCTGGAACGTCACCGAAAAAGTGGTGAAGGTTGGCGGCGAAAAATAGCCGCGCGCGAATTCGTCGGTACAGTTATATTGCGATGTGATTGAAATGCCCATTACGAAATCTTGGCCTGGGCTTGCATCCGGCCCGGGTCTAAAGTGCGGTCTTGCTCTCTTTCTCTTGTTGGTCTTGTCGGCCCCCGCTCTCTCCGCCAATTCCTGGAAAGGAGTGGTGCGCGACAAAGCTGGCCAGTCCGTTAGCGATGCAACGATCTCTTTGCGCGCCCTCACTGGCAATCAAGCCTACTCGACTACGAGTTCGTCCGTTGGCGAATTCCACTTCGCAGACCTCGCTCCGCAAAGCTACGACGTCACCGTCAAGGTCAGCGCCAAAACCTGGAAGATTGTACAGCCCTTGGTGATTAAGGACGGCGATGCGCTCGCCGGCGACCTGGAATTATCCGATCAAAATCAAACTCTAGTGGTTCTCCCGCAAGTGAATGTCAGTGCTCAACAAGGAAGTGGCGGGGCGGTCCTCTCGAGCGGCCAGGTTTCTAGCCTCCCCTTGAACGAGCGTGACTTCAGCAAGCTTCTGTTACTCGCTGCGGGTACGATGACCGACACCAACGGCGCAGCCAACTTCACGCAACAATTCACCGTCAATGGATTGCGCGGTACGGCATCCGTTTTTGCTATGGATGGCGCGGACACCAGCGATCCCGAGCTCGGCGGTGCGACGTTCTCCAACTTCAATGTCGACGCCATTCAGGAAGTGCAATCCAGTTCCGGAGTGATGCAGGCCGAGATCGGCCACGGCGCCGCCGGATTCACCAACGTGATCACCAAGTCCGGAACCAACCAGATTCACGGAAGCGCCTTTGAATTCGTCCGCAACGCAGCCTTCGACGCGCGAAACTTTTTCGATCACAAGAGTGACGTCGACCCTCGCCGCCTGCCTCCTTTTGTTCGCAATGAGTTCGGTGTCACCAACGGCGGCCCTTTCCTGCTCCCGGGACTCTACGATGGCCGCGGCAAAACATTCTATTTCGCCGAATATCAGGGTTTTCGACAGGTGCTCGGCACCACGCAGGTATTTGCCGTCCCTACCGCCGCGGAACGTCAAGGCTTCGACACCACTAGCTATCCTGGCGACACATTGACCGTTCCCGTCAGCGCAGCCATTGGGCCTCTCCTCGCACGCTACCCACTGCCGAACGATCCCGGGGGCGCATTCGGCGCGCGCACCTATGCGACGTCATCGAAAGTGGTCACCAACACAAACCAATTTTCAGTGCGCGTCGATCAAATGCTTACCGATAAAGCCACACTGTTTGGTCGCTTCAGCCTCAACCAGGTGAGCGGCCCAACCACCAATCCGGATCAAACCGCCATCGATCCCACCTTCGGCGTGAATTTCTTCGACCACCAGCGCAGCGCGGCAGTGCGCTATACGCAGACGTTTACGCCGCAGTTCAGCATGAGTTCGGCGTTTGGATTCATTCGCAGCACGCCCTTTTTCCCCGCCACGAATCATAGTGACGTCGCGCTGGTATACGGCGATGGACTCTTTCAGGGATTTAATACCGCCGACGGCTCGATTTTTGGCTCCTACGGTAATCTCTACCAAATCAAGCAGGATTTTGTTTATGCTCACGACAAACACAGCCTTAAGTGGGGCCTGGAAATTCGCCTGAATAAGGACGCCACCATTTTTGGCACCAATCCTAGTGGCGTCTACACGTTCGGCGGTGGCACCGCCTATTCTCCCGTGCAAATCACCTCCGCCAGCGGCTGGCACAATATTCAGCCCGGTGATCCACTCCCCGATGCGCTTACCGGCCTGCTAACGGCCACACCGTATTCATACTCCATCACCGCCGCGGCCAGTGTCACTCCCAAAGGCGATAAGTTTGATGAGGCCGGTGTCCGCCGCGAGGCCTACAATTTCTATTTTCAAGACTCCTGGACGATTTCTGCGAAGTGGACCATGAACTACGGCCTGCGGTACGAGGTAAACAGCCGTATCAAGGAGGCGAAGCACCGCACGTCGATCGCGGATCCCATCGGTCCTGACGGCAAACCCACATCCTTCCTCACTCCCGGTGCCACGCAGATCTTCTTGTACAATCCGCAGCCGGTTTATCCCATGGATTGGAGCGGATGGGCGCCGCGTGTTTCGGTCGACTATGCCGTCACCCCGCACACCGTCATTCACGCAGGCGGCGCCATCACCACGATCCTTCCGAACCTCTGGCAAGACAATTTTGTCACTGGCGGCATCCCGTTAGTATTTCAACCGCTGATCACCGCTCTGCCTGGAACGCCCGTTCCATTTTCCAACACTCCTGTGCCTCTAGCGCTTCCGGAGGCCTATGCCATCAATGGACAGCCGCTTTTCCCCGATGGAGACAGTTCCGCCGTGGCAGCCAACACACCGATTGATCTGAAACGATTCCAGGCCGATCTGGAGGCACTCACTCCCGGGCACCAGGTTCAACTCTTGACGGCCGCGGCCATCTGGCGCGGCTTTCGCAATGGCTATATAGGAACGTACACATTTGGAGTGGATCACGAATTTCGTGGCGCAAAATTCAGTGCCGCCTATGTCGGCACAGCCGGAGTTCATCTGGCCGCCGTGTTCTCAGCCAACGGCTACAGCGGCGCCGACCCGGCTTTCGCTCCGTTCACCCAATTCGATGCCTCTGGTCACGCCATAGGAGGATTTGGCCCCGAGTCCATCATGTCCACGGGTTCGCACTCCGGCTACAACGCACTGCAAACCAGTGTCAGCAAAAGCACCTCCCACATCGGCCTCAGCTTCCAGGCCAGTTACACATTTTCCAAATCCATCGATGACACCAGCGCCGTGCTTGGCGGACTTCCTGCGAATGCCGGTGTGATCCTGCAAACGCTGCCGCAAGATCCACGAAATCCTGAAGCGGACAAAGGGCCCTCGACCTTCGACGTCACGCAAGTCTTTTCTCTGAGCCTGATTCAGGATCTCTCGCTGGACCGCGTGGGCTTCCTTAAACCAGTCAGTCGATATGTCACCGCGGGATGGCAATTTCTCAACGTCACTTCTCTCACTAGCGGCCCGCCATTTACCGTGTACTCGGGCATTCAACAAACGGGTGCCGGAGCAGGCGGAACCGATCGCCCCGACCTACTAGCTTTGCCCAACTTTTCCACCAACCGCACGGTGCGCGAAGATTATTTTGGCCGCGGCGCAAACAACAGTTCGTATTTTTCTCTACCCATCAATTTGCCCGACGGCACCGGACCGAACTCGGGCCGCTTCGGCACTTTAGGCCGTGATACCTTTCGCGGGCCCGGCTTTCATCAATTCGACATCGCCTTGATCAAGAACACGCCTTTCGGACACCGCGCCGGCGGCGAATTCGGTATTCTGGAATTCCGCGCCGAATTCTTCAATATCTTCAACATCGTCAATTTCGGCCTGCCCTCCAATACCGTTCGCGGTACCGGCTTCGGCATCATCAGCCACACCGCCGGCCCCTCCCGCCAGATCCAGTTCTCCCTTAAGCTGGTTTACTGATTGGAAGCGGCGAACAATTTCGCTATCCGAGAGATGGCCAATAATCCGGGTGGGCTCGTAGTTGAAGATTTCGCCAGCACTCAGGAGCAGCATTCAAGCGCCCATTTTCTCCAGCCGCTCCTGGAAATACGCTTTCCAACTCTCCGGCAACGCGGCTACACGTAGCGCGCGTTGCAGCGACTCCACATCTTTCTCTGCGAATCTTTTCGCGATATACAGTCGCGTAATTTCAGAGACCGGAATCACATTTTCGTCTCGGGCCAGCACCAGAATCTCATCGCCTGTGCCAACTTCCCCTTCACGCGTCACCGCAAGATAGAATCCCGTGCGAGCGCTGGCCAGGAATCGTTTCACCATGTCGTCCGCCTGAAAGCGGATTCCCAGTTTGTAGCAAGGCAAGCGCGGCTGCGTCACGATGAACTTCGCGGATCCGATGGAGAACTGGTCGCCAAGATGAACCACGGCTTCTAGCAAACCTTCGGTCGTGAAGTTTTCTCCAAACATGGCCAGCGGCAAGTCTTTGCCCGGCAGCGCGCGCTTCCAGTAGGGGTAATGCTCGACCGGATAGCAGTAAACCGCCTTGTCCGGACCTCCATGAACACTAAGATCGGCTTGGCGGTCACCATCCAAATTCAATTTGCGTACAGCGACGCGGCCTTCCACTGGTTCCTTGTAAATACCGGTAGTCACACTTCTTCCATGCCACGCCACTTCCCGGGGCAGTCCGGCGTTCACTGAAACGAGCTTCATTAGGACCGCTCCTTTGTCTTTCCAGTCGGGAAATGTAAGCCTAACACTAGCTGGCGACCCGTGAAGAATGGACCCATCGGAATGGGCCGCGGCAACCAAAATCAGTTTGTACTGGAGACGGCTAGTCGCGCCTCCCCTCATTGTTATCGGAATAATAGCTTCCGGTGATCTCTCTTTTCGGTGGAACTGTAACCTCCAACTGGATCGCGCAAATGGCCCACAAAGATTCACTAACGAGTAACCAACAAGAAGCATTCGACGAAGCAACGCCTGAGCGGCAACGGGAAGGACAGATAAATTAGTGCATGCAGAAGTGGAAGCGCCGAATGATGTGGCTTGGCAGGCGCTAGCACTCGGCGTCATAGCCGTCGCCCCCTTTCTATATGGCTAGCCTCTCCATCCGTACTGGGATGCTTTGGGCAAGAAAATCCTGTTCTTGGCGATGTGTGTACGGCCCATTCTTGCCTACTGCGCCGGTATGACAGGGACCTTCTGGCTTTAACCCAGGGACAGTAAGAGGATCGACGAGAAGTTTGGGCCGCGGAGTTCTACGTCTGAATAGACAACGACAATCAGAGACGAGAGTCCTCCCGCCAAGAATCACATTTATTGGTGACTCGCATTACCTTTTGTTATACTGACCTTGTCTGGATAAGGGCTGCATCCCGCACCTAGGGAGTGGCACCGGAGGCCGACATGAGCGTCATCCCGAATGGGGGCAACGGGAAGGTTACCGTCCCCGAATTACTGCAGCGCAAGACCTCTGCTGCTGGTTCATCCGATAAAAAGAAAATTGCCTGCTTGACGGCATACGACTATCCCACCGCGCGTCTCGTCGATGAAGCTGGAGTCGACGTCGTATTGGTGGGCGACTCGCTGGGAATGGTGGTGCTAGGCTACGTGAGCACGTTGCCCGTAACCCTCGAGGAAGCCCTGCATCACACCAAGGCCGTCCGCCGTGGCGTTCAGCACGCCTTGCTGGTCGGCGACATGCCCTATGGCACCTACCACGGTGAAATCCACGAGGCCATCCGCAATGCCATGCGCTTCGTGAAAGAAGCGGGCGCCGAAGCGGTCAAGATCGAGGGCGGCGAGCGCCGCCTGGAACTGATTGCCCGCCTGACCGAGGCGGAAATCCCCGTTATGGGCCATGTGGGCCTTACGCCCCAGTCCGTGAACGCTATGGGAGGCTACCGCGTGCAGGGCAAAACCCCGGTAGCGGCAGACCAATTGATGCGCGACGCGCGTTCTGTCGAGGCCGCAGGTGCGTTTGCCATCGTGTTGGAGGGCATCCCTCGCGAAGTGGCCGCCGAGATCACCCGTGTCGTCCGCATTCCGACTATCGGCATTGGCGCGGGCCCCGACTGCGACGGCCAGATCCTGGTTCTGCACGACATGCTCGGCTTAACGTTTCAGGAACCGCCAAAATTTGCTCGCCGCTATGCCAATGTTGGCGAAACCATCTCCCAAGCCGTCCGTGAATATTGCGCCGACGTCCAAACCGGCAGCTTCCCCTCTGATGCAGAGTCGTATCACGCACCCGCGACTGAAGGATTGAAGGTGCGCAAAGCCGTCCCTGTCGCCCGGTAAACTGCGTGACATTCGCTCGGTATCCAGGGCGCCTGAAAAGATTCAGGCGCCCTTTTTCACCGTCAGGCGTTTGTTCGGTGGGAGGAATCCATGAAGCCAGAAGAGATCGTTGCGTTGTACGAATTTGATGCCTGGGCGAACCACAAAACACTGGAGACCGCTGCTGCCCTGACCGCAGAACAATTCACGCGCGATCTTAGTTCCAGCTACCGTTCGGTGCGCGACACGCTGGTTCACATCTACCTCGTGGAGTGGGTCTGGCTGGAACGGCTTTACGGGCGCTCTCCAACCGCTTTCCCAGCCGTTGACGAATTCCCCGACGTCGCAACACTGAAAACGCGCTGGGCCGATCTTGAAGCGCTCCAACTGCAATACGCACGCGGACTCACCCAGGCAGACCTAGATGAAGTTATGGAGTACAAAACACTCAGCTACGGACGCGGACGAAATCCCCGCTGGCAAATGATGCAGCATGTGGTGAATCATGGGAGCTATCACCGCGGTCAGGTCACCACCTTGCTTCGTCAACTTGGCGCCAAAGCCGTCAGCACAGATTTAATCAGCTTCTATCGCGAGAGGAACGCTGCCGCCTGAGCGGCCAGTCATGGAGACCATTCGAACGATTCCCTGGATGAAAGAAAAGGCCCGCGAGGCGCGTCTGGAACAACGCGTCATCGGATTTGTACCTACCATGGGCGCGCTGCATGCCGGCCACTTGGCGTTAGTGGAGCGGGCCCGGCGGGAATGCTCCCCTGTCTACGCCTCGATTTTCTTGAACCCCACGCAGTTTGGCGCGAACGAGGATCTATCCAAATATCCGCGCCCTCTCGAAGAGGATATGGAAAAGCTGACCGCCGCCAAGCTCGAAGCACTTTTTCTGCCGCAGGCCTCCGACATCTATCCGCCCGGATTCTCCACGTACGTCCAGGTGCATGGACTGAGTGAACGCCTGGAAGGCAAGATGCGCCCCGGCCATTTTCGTGGCGTGTCCACCGTCGTGCTCAAACTATTTGAAGTTGTCCAGCCGCACTTCGCCTATTTCGGCCGCAAAGACGCGCAGCAGGTGCGCATCGTTCAGCAGATGGTCCGCGATTTGAACCTGGACACGGAGATCGTGGTCTGTCCGATCGTGCGCGAACCCGATGGCTTGGCCATGTCTTCCCGCAACGCCTATCTCTCCGCGGAAGATCGAATGGCCGCGACGGTGCTTTCGCGGGCCTTGCGCGCAGCGGAACAGGAAGTTTCTTCGGGCGTGCGCGATTCTTTGGAGCTTCAGCGCGCCATGCGCAAAGTCCTGGAGGGGGAACCGCGCGCCAGGGTCGATTATGCGGAGGTTGTGGATGCAGAAACGTTTGAGCCGGTGGTGCGCGTGGCCCGCCGCGCTTACGCTCTCCTTGCCATTCATATTGGCAAGGCTCGCCTGATTGACAATCTGCTCATCGAGCCCGTTGGCGACGAATTGAAAACAGAATTGTAGGCGTTCGAATCAGGCCGCCAGCCGCGCCAGCACTTCCGCCGCGTGCCCTTTCGCCTTCACCGGGTCCCAGATCTCCTCGATCTTTCCGGTAGGCCCAATCAAATAACTGCTGCGCACAATTCCCTGAAACGTGCGGCCCATGAATTTCTTCGTCCGCCATGCCCCAAAGGCTGTAAGCATTTTGTGCGTGGGATCGCTCAATAGGTAGAAATTCAACTTGTGCTTGCTTCGAAAGCTCTGCAGAAGTCCTATCGGATCGGCGCTCACTCCAACTATCTGCACACCCTGTTTGTCGAACCTCGCTTTTGCGTCACGAAACTCGGACGCCTCGACGGTTCAACCCGAAGTATTGGCCTTCGGATAGAAGAAAAGTAGAACGCGTTTCCCTTTGAACATTCCCAGGGATATTTCTTCCCCTTCGTCGGAAGGGAGCGTGAAATCCGGGGCCTTGTCGCCGACCTTGAGCATGAGTTCCTCGTTCCAATCAGGATAAGAGCTTGCGCAGCGTGTCGTTAATGAGTTGCGGATTGGCCTGGCCTTTGGTAGCCTTCATCACCTGGCCCACGAAAAATTTGAATACCCCTTCATTGCCCGCCTTGAATTTCGCTACATTGTCCGGGTTCTTCGCGATCACTTGGCGCGCCGCTTGCTCGATCACAGACTCGCTAACCTGCGCTCCCAAACCCTCCGCGGCAACGATGTCGGCCGCCATGCGCCCCGATTCGAACATCGTCGCGAATACCTTCTTGCCGATGGCTCCAGTAATCTTCCCGGATTCCACCAGGGTTACCAGCTCCGCCAACGCTTTCGGCGGCACCGGGCTCGCGCCGATTTCCTTGCCCGAATCATTCAGCCGCCGCAGTAACTCCGTCTGCATCCAGTTGGCCGCGGCCTTGCCCGGAGCTCCCGCTTGCACCACTTGTTCGAAGTAGTCTGCCAGCGTTTGCGTGTCCGTCAACACTTCCGCATCATAGCCCGTAATTCCAAACGCAGTAACAAATCTCGCTCGTTTTGCGAACGGAAGTTCCGGCAACGAACGGCGAACCTCTTCGCGCCACGCCGAACTAACGTGCACCGGAAGCAGATCTGGCTCCGGGAAATAGCGGTAATCGTGCGCCTTTTCCTTGGAACGCATCGGATCGGTACGCCCAGCATCCTGATTCCACAGCCGCGTCTCCTGCAAAAGCCGGCCGCCGGACTCCAGTACGCCAATGTGCCTTTCGATCTCGAATTGCAGCGCTTTGGCGAGATACCGGAACGAATTGAGATTTTTTACCTCGACCTTGGTGCCAAATTCCTTCGCGCCGCGCAAGCGCACGCTCACATTGGCATCGCAACGCAGCGACCCTTCTTCCATGTTGCAATCGCTCACGCCCGTGTAGAGCAGAATCTGCCGAAGGGTCGTGAGATACAGGTAGGCCTCATCGGGTGAACGCATGTCCGGCTCGGAAACAATTTCGCTCAGCGGTGTTCCGCACCGGTTGAAGTCCACATAAGTCTTCTCATCGGAATGCGGGAATCCATCGTGCAGCGATTTCCCCGCGTCCTCTTCCAGATGCAGTCGCGTGATACCGATGCGCTTGGTTTCGCCCTTGTGTTCGATTTCGATCCAGCCGCCCGTCGCCAACGGCAGTTCATACTGCGAAATCTGGTAGCCCTTGGGCAGGTCGGGATAAAAATAATTCTTCCGTGCGAACCTTGAATGTTCGCGGACTGTGCAGTTCAGTGCCAGCGCCGCGCGCATGCCCATTTCCACCGCTCGTTTGTTCAGTACCGGAAGAGTACCCGGAAGTCCTAGGCAAATTGGACAGACGTTCGAATTCGGCGCATCCCCAAAGCGCGCGGAACAACTGCAGAAAATCTTCGTTCGCGTGAGCAACTGGGCGTGCACTTCCAGGCCGATCACGACCTCGTACTTCGCGATCATTTCCGGAGACATCGCAGATTCGGTGGCGAATTTCGTCATAATGAAAAGGAAAGTATAGCAGAGGGGCGCTCTCGCACGCGCCCCTCTGCTGGCTCAACCGGCTAGTTGCGGCCCGGGAATTGATAGCGCAGGCCGATACGCGCGTCGCGACCGAGCGCCGGGTAACCCAGCACATCCTGATATTGCCTGTCGAACAGGTTTGTGGCTCGCGCGTAAATGGAAAGCCCGCGGTAAAAATTGTAGCTCGTAGAAAAATCAAATCGCGCATACCCCGGATTGCTCGTATATCCCAAAAACAGGAAATCGCTGTCCGTGCGCACTCCCGCAAAATAGCCGGCAAATACGGCGTCGAACTTTCGAAACGTCGCGGTGAACGTGAGCGACCCCGAATTCAACGGCCTCCGGATCAGCCGGTTGCCCGCAATCAATGCTGGGTCAGTAGCGTAGGGCGACTTCAAGACGCGCGTGTCGTCGTACATGTAATTCCCGGCGATGAACAGCCACTTTGCCGCGCGAATCTCCGCTGACACACTCGTCCCGCGCGAGTAGGCCCGGTCCGTATTGAAGTAGCTGTAGTAGAACGGGCAGCCTTCCGGCGGAGGAGCCGAACCGAAGCTGATCATATCGTAGAAACGGTAATAGAAATAGTTGGCGGACACTTTGATGCGATCACCCGCTAGCTTCTGATCGACGCCGGCACTCCAATTCTTGCTGGCTTCCGGCTTCAGATGGGGATTCCCCGGGTCGCACGCATCGGTGCCATAGGTCTGATCGAATCGCGGCTCTTTGATTCCCTGTCCGTAAAACATCCGCAGTTGCGTGCCTCCCCAAAATCCTTTCCCATACCGCAGGGCCGCAGTGCCACCCACGCGCGGAACAACACGCGTTCCATAGTAGCCATTGTCTTCGGCACGCAATCCAAAATCGAATGTCAGCCGCGACATCGGCAAATATCGAAAATCCAGATAGCCTGCCTGGTTATTCCGGCGCACGTGTGGCGCCGGCAGGTAATAAATGGATCCATTTTCGACCGTGTATTGATAGCCTGCGGTGGCCGCGAATTTCCTCGCACTGTACGTCGTCTGCGCGTTGAAGCTGGCCACATTGGTTTGGTACAGCGAATCGTAGACGTAGTCGCAAAATTCGGCCGTCGCCACCGCTCCAGGTTTCGTTTGAGGACAAAAAGCATTTGGATCTGTAGCGTAAAAACTCTGCGTCGGATTGAAGCTATGCTGGCGGGTGTAAGCCTCCGCTCCCATTAATTCATTCTGCCAATGCGAACCAGTTGTAAAATCCCACCTTGCGTTCGCGCTGAATAATTCCTGATTGTAGCGCTGGTACAAACTCGGTGGCGTAAACGCGAACTCACCGGGAATGCCCGCGTCTCCAGAATTGTTTCGAACCGTCAGTCGCAGCTGACTCCTATCGCTGATTGCATAACCGAAGTTGCCGGACAATGTGCGGTTGATGAAGTCGGTGTTCGGGTACTGTCCGTCGGTTTGAAAATACGATGCCGAACCCGCGTAATCGAACCCTCCGGCTAGCCCGGAAATCTGTGCGCCGCCCCGATAAGTGGAAAAGCTGCCGCCCTCGGAAAACACGCTGAAGGCCGGAATCTCAGTACTCCCGCGGTGTGAAAACAGTTGCACCACTCCAGAGACCGCATCTGTTCCGTAGATTGCGCTCTCCGCCCCACGAACCACTTCTACTTTGTCAACGTTGTCGGTCGTCAGGATCGAGAAATCCACTGCCCCACCCGGCGGATTGATCGAAGTGCCATCCACCAGCACTTTCGTGAAGCTGGAATTCCCGCCCTCCAGAAAAATGGACGCCGTCCCTCCGTTTGACCCGGTTCTCCCAAACGATATCCCCGGTGTGTAAATCAACAAGTCCGGAATAAAAATCGCTTGCCGTTGCTCGATTTCCTGGCGCCCTACAATCGTGCTTGGCGCCGATGATTGTTGCGCGCCGATCGGTTCCGCCTGTGCCGTTACCAGCACCTTGTCTGAGAGTGTCTGCAGTTCCATCCTGAAATTCAGCGTGTGCATGGACCCAGCCGCGAGTCCCATTACAGCGTCCCGAGAAACGAAGGGATCGAGAGAGAAATGCACGCGGTAACGCCCGGGAGGTACAGACAAAGCGTACGCGCCGTCGGTGGAAGAAGTGGCTGACCACAACGGAGCGTTGAGGGTGTTTTCCAGCTGGGCGGAGACTCGAACTCCTCCCACACCGGCACCACTCGGATCCGTCAGCTGACCTGTGATATGAGCATCGGCGGGCTGGGATTGCGGAAAAACGCTCGCAGCACAAACATTCAACAAATACAGCCACAATACGAGGCGAAGAGCCTTCATGGTTCCTCCGCTCCCTCACGCGCGGGAGCACAAAGGTTGGCCAATGCCTGAATCGCTTAGCGATGGCTGCAGACTTCGCCGGTCTCCTGGCTTGGCAGAATGGATCTCGTGATCCCCACTCATTTATCGGTGGGTAGATTTCGAGCCCTCTCGCGGCCTTCCCGTAGCTGTCTGGGCTACAGTGGCCAGCGAACAAAAAATCTGCCTTACAGTCGCGCGGCGGCGACGGTATTGCACCGTCTTCCCGAGCACGAGGTCTGCGGTGGATAGAAAGGGGCAGAGCCCACTATTGATTGTTAAAGTCGGCCATAAAAACGGCCGGGTTTTGGGTAAACGAAAAGACTCTTACGTCTTCGAAAAAAGCGTTACGCGCGGTCGGCCGGACGTCGTCATCTCCACGTTCAGCGGCGCCTGAAACACCTGCTCCAGCAATTCGCGCTGGAACACCGTTGAGGGCGGCCCCACCCTCAGGCACTTCCCTTTTTGCAGCAGCACCACCTGGTCCGCGTACTCGCCTACCAAATTCAATTCGTGCGTCACTACCACGACCGTATAGCGGTTCTCCGCCGCCAAACGTTTCAGCGAAGCGAGCAAATCGACCTGCGCACCAATGTCCAGATGCAGAGTTGGCTCATCCAGCAGCAGCAGCAAAGGCTGTTGCGCCAGCGCGCGGGCAAGAATGATGCGCTGTTTCTCGCCGCCGGAAATCTTGTCCATCCAGCGGTCGCTCAGATGCGATGCACCCGTCTGCGCCAGCGCGTTTTCCGCAATCACAATATCGTCCGAGTTATCAAAACGCAGTCCCCGGCCGTAGGGGTGCCGCCCTTGCAGCACAAATTCCCATGCCCGCGATGGGAACAGCAATCTGCTTTCCTGTTGCACCAAGGCGATGCGCTGCGCGCGCGTTTTCGCCGGCAGCGAATGCGTCTCAAAACCGTTCAGAAAAATCCTTCCGGACATCGGCTCCAGCGCTCCCGAAATCAGTTTCAGCAACGTGGATTTGCCGCAAGCGTTCGGCCCAAGAATCGCTACGATTTCGCCGGGCTTTGCCTGGAAGCTCATTGCCTCCAAGGTGAATAGAGGCACCTGGGAAGGATTGGCGGAATACGCGTAGCTGACCTGCTCTACACTCAGCCGCACATCAGGGTTTGTCCGCGACTGTTCCGCGCTACCTTGTCCGCCGGATGGCAGCGGTGACCGAAGAGGACTACTCATGCGATCCTCCTTCGCAGTAGATAAATAAACAGTGGCGCGCCCGCCATTGCAGTCATTGCTCCCACGGATAGTTCCGAGGGCGCAACGATCGTCCGTGCTAGCGTGTCTGCAATGACCAGCGCAATTGCTCCGCCAAGCGCGGACGCCGGCAACAGCATGCGATGATCCGATCCGAAAATCAGGCGCATTACATGAGGCACCAGAAGCCCGACATACCCGATTGTGCCGCTAACAGAGACCGCTAGTCCCGTCAGGATGGATGCAGCGATGTACACGACGATGCGAACGCGCGATACCTCCACTCCCAAATGCATCGCTTCCTTTTCCCCGGTCAGCAGCAGATTCAAATCGGAAGATGTCGTGTAAATCGCGCCAGCCGCTACAACGAATCCGATTCCCACCAGGTAGAGAAGGCTCTTCGGCTGTGGCGTGGACAAGTCGCCCATCATCCAGAATGCCGTCCCACGCAGATTGCTACCTGCCATTGTCGTCATCAAAAACATGATCAGCGCCTGCAAAAACGAAGCGGAGATGATGCCACCCAGAAGAAGAGTACTGCTATCAATCTGCCCGTCTCGCTGTCCCAGTAAATAGACTGCGGCGATGGTGACCGCAGCGCCGATAAACGCCCCGAATGGCGTGATCAATCCCGCGAATTCCGGCGAAAGAGCCAGGTGACTTTCGGCAATTAAGGCAAGGATGGCGCCAAGTGCCGCTCCCGAAGAAATTCCCAGTACGTACGGGTCCGCAAGCGGGTTTCGCAACAGCGCCTGGAAACTTGCGCCCGCGACAGACAGTGAAGCTCCCACCACGATTCCCAGTAGAATGCGTGGCAATCGTATGTCGACCACGATCAACCCGTAGTCCGTCGAGATTGCGTTGCTCCTCCCAAGCAGCACGTGAAGCAGATCGCGCCCCAATCCGTACAAAGACACTTGCACGGCGCCCAGCTTCAACGAAATCACCACGACAACGAACAAGATGATTGCCAGAATTCCACAGCGAAATAGCAATCGCTGCAGTGTCAGAGTGCGCATGACACCTCCGTGTCGCAGTCACCGCTCGAGTGAACGGAGTTGTATGGCGAGGCACGAGGTGGTACTGGAAGTGGGCTGTTCGTGGGTACGATTTCTTTTTCTGGGCTGGGCAAGTCCAGAAACGACGCTGGGTGTAACTGGTGCGCCAAATCCTCGATGGCCGAAACGATCCGTGGAGCTGGCCGGTTCACCGCGTCACTGATCACCGCGTAATGACGATTGTGGACCGCGTCGAGCAGGTGCCATCCCGGCCGGTTCACCAGTGCCTCAAAATCTCGCGCTCCCGCTTCCGAATGTGTTGCGGCGAAAACTAGATACTCCGGCTGCAGGTGCACCACTTCCTCCAGACTCATTTGCGGCCAATCCTGCGTAGATCCCACGATCGAAATCGCTCCCGCTTTTCGCAGCGCGTCCGCTATAAATGTGTTTCGGCCCGCGGAGATGAGCGGTTCGGTCCAAACCACGAACAGTACATGGATGGGAGGCACGGAACTCAACTTCTCTTCTAGCGTGGCCAGCCTGTGGCGCAGATCATCGCTCACTGTCTTCCCGGCCTGCGGTGCACCCAGCACCTCAGCCAGTTTTTCCGTGGAGGAAATAATGCCATCGACGGTATGCGCCGCATCCGTGGAATAACTTGGTATTCCCAGCGTGTCCAGCGCGCGTACGGTATCGAGCCGGTTCAAGTCCTTGGTTACGAGCACAATGTCAGGCCGTAACGCCGCGATCTGTTCCAAATTCGGATTGATCGCTCCACCGACTTTCTGCTTCCTCTGCGCGTCGGGAGGGTAATCGCAAAAGTCCGTGTCGCCCACAAGCCGGTCCTGCAGCCCCAGCGCGTACACGGTTTCTGTCAGGTTGGGAGCCAGCGACACGATCCTCGTGGGCACCATCGGAATGCGCACGGTGCGGCCCAATTCATCAACAACTTCATGCGTCCCAGGATTCTCAGTAGGGGTCGTGGCGGCGCTTGCCTGAGCGGAAAGCTCGTCCGCGCACCAAAACAGCCTCGTGAAAGCCAGCAGCACCACACACGACCCGCGTATGTACCGAAAACGTGGCACGAATCTCCCCTGACGAGAGTTGTGCGAGACCTTGAACAACAAAAAAGCCCCTCGAGAATTCGGGGGCCATTTCCGGCTGCGTCCTCTCTCGCGAAGGACGGCCAACCGATGCGGCGTTGAGAGGGTAGCCTGGCTAACGGCTGTTTAGCCGATCACAGTGGCGGGACCGCGGCCGATTTTCACGGCTCTTCCCCACTTCTCTTGCCTGCAAATTGTCAATTCAGTTTACGGCGCGTTGCGGAGAGTGTCAATCAAACGCGTGTTTCCCCACACACTCACTCAGCGATTCTTCCAGTTCGGCTTGCGCTTTTCCACCAGCGCGCGCAAACCTTCCTGCGCATCTTCCAGGCGATAAAGTTCGTTCAGGAAAATGCTCATCGAATTTTTCAGCCCATCGCGCAGGGAAAGACCCATGCCGCCGAGGATGGCCCTTTTCGCCATCGTCAACACAGGACCGGAATGGCCGGTCACGCGGGCAATCAGGTCGTTTACCGTGTGCTCCAACTGCGCTTCCGGCACCAGCCGGTTCACCAACCCCAACTCTTGTGCGCGTTCTGCCGTGACCGCTTCTCCCAACAACACCAGTTCCAGCGCCACTTTTGGCCCCACCAGATACGGAAGAATCGTCGTCGCCAGCGGCGGAAATACCCCGATGGTAATTTCCGGTTGCGCAAATCGCGCCTTCGGCGTGGCAATCACCAGGTCGCCGAATGCTGCGAGCTCCGCTCCCCCCCCGATCGCAGGGCCATTCACAACGCACAATACTGGCTTCGACGTTTCAAGGATTCCCAGAAATACGGAGTGAAACGCGTCCAGCATCTGGAACACGCGTTCAGACGTGTATTCGCCAACGTCGATCCCGCCGCAAAAAATCTTGCACGCAGAGTCGATCACAATCAATTTCACGTCGTCCCGCTCCGCTACGAACGAAATGCCGTCGGACAATTCTCGCAGCATCAATTCGTTCAATAGGTTGTGCTCCGGGCGATTCAGCGTCATTCGTGAGACGCTTCCCTCGATCCGGTGCTTGACGAACTGAAATTCTTCGGGCGACCGGCGCTTTGGCTCGGTTCGGACTTCAACGGTGCTGCGGCGTTGCACGGTGATTCTCCTCCGCGAAATGCGGCGTTTCTCTTCGATTTCGATGCTAGCACGTGCCGCTGCCTTTGCCTCGCCGGCTTCATTCCCTGGTGCGCAATGAGTCTGCTGGCCGCAGTGCCGGTTACCCGGTTGCTCACAAACGTTTCCTAAGGTAGAAACAGTCTGGGGCTTACTGATGCGCTGGAAACGGTTTACGAATCGGGAACTTGTGGTCGCCTGGCTATTCGTGGCCTGCCTTTTTGCCACGGCCCTGAACTACAATGCAAGCGCGATGAACGACAAACCCAAAACGCTCGACGAAAAGAATTTGCCCACGGCTACCGCGCTGCACTTGACCGAAAAGCCAGACGCCCAAGGCTTCCCGTCAAAGTCGTCATGGGAATTGGCCCCGCCCCTACGATTCGATCAGGATTGGCGCGGTGAAAATCCCGATCCCGGCAGAGCCACGGAAGTGCGCCTGCTCTGGACATCAGACATGCTCTTTCTTCGTTTTCACGCAAACTATCGCGACCTGAATCTTTATCCTGACGCGCGTGACGATGGTTGGCGCGACAAACTCTGGGATCGCGATGTCGCCGAAGCGTTTCTCCAGCCCGATTCCTCCGACCCTTTCAAATACAAGGAATTCGAAGTCGCTCCCAACGGCTATTGGATTGATCTGGACGTCTCCCACGGCGCGATTCAGGAGCTGCACAGTAGACTTCGCAGGCGCGTCCTGCAGAATGCTACCGAAAAAACCTGGACCGCGGAACTTGCCATTCCCATTCGCAGCCTGACTCCTTCGTTCGACACTACGCAATCCTGGCGCGTCAATTTCTATCGTATCGAAGGGCAAACTGAGCCTCGCTTTTACTCTGCCTGGAGTCCCACGCACACACCGCAACCAAGTTTTCATGTTCCCGCGGCGTTTGGAAAACTCGTGTTCAAGGATACAAAGTGAATCCTTTTGCGTGCAGTTTGTTTCTGCAAATCTGCTAAGCTCGCGGTGAAATGTCCATGCTGAAGATGCCGCGCAAGATCGCCCCGCTCTTCCTTTCGGCCCTTTTACTCGGGGAGAGCCTCACGCTATTTGCCTTTTCGGCATCTCTGGCGCTTGCACAAGAATCTTCCAATCCCGACGCGCCTTCCGTTAGAAAGGTGGAGCCGCCAAGTTGGTGGGTGAATCTCACTCCCGATGTGATGTTGCTGCTTTCCGGAAAGAATCTTCAGGTCACCCACGCCAGCTGCAATTTGCCCGACGTGGTTGTCAGCCGCACGCAATCAACCGCCGACGGCCGTTACTTGATCGTTTGGCTGCGACTGGCTCCGACCCTCAAGTCCGGCACCGCCGTTTGTCGCGTCACCACCCCCAAAGGGCAGACTTCATTCGAGCTGCCTCTTGCCGCGCGAAAACAAATCCTGGGAAGAAACCAGGGGCTGTCGCTCGACGACGTCCTCTATCTGATCATGCCGGACCGCTTTTCCAACGGTGACCCCACGAACGATGAGCCCGCGGAATTTCCGGGCTCTCACGATCGCGCCAAGCCGCGCGCATGGCATGGTGGCGATTTGCGCGGTGTGCAGGAACATCTCGGTTACCTGAAAGATCTAGGCATCACCACCGTTTGGCTTACGCCCATCGTCAAAAATGGCGCAACTCAGGATTACCACGGTTACGGCGCCGTCGATCTCTACGCCGTTGATCCCCATCTGGGCTCGCTGAAGGATTATCAGGACCTGGTTGCCTCTGCTCACAAATTGCACATGAAAGTATTTTTCGACATCGTTCCCAACCATGTCGGCCCCTTGCATCCTTGGGTCTCCGATCCGCCCACGCCCGACTGGTTCCACGGCACCGCGAAGGATCGCTTAAGCTCCTCCTCGCCGCTGAAGCCCGATTTCTACGGGCAGTCCAACAAAAAAGAAATCATCAATGATTATTTTGAATCCCTGGTAGACCCGCACACACCGCCGCAGATGCGGAAGAATTTGACCGACGGATGGTTCTTCGGTGTCCTGCCGGACTTGAACACAGAAAATCCAGTTGTGGTGCAGTACCTGATCCAGAACAGTATCTGGTGGGCGGAGTCGTCTGGTCTGGACGGCTACCGCATTGACACTTTTCCCTACGTCCCTCGCAAATTCTGGGAGGAATGGCACGCTGGCCTGCGAAAGTATTACCCGCGACTCTCCACCATCGGCGAAGTCTTTCACCCCGATCCTACCGTTACTTCATTTTTTGTGGGCGGTCGCAAGGGCTGGGACGGCATCGATACCCAGCTCACCACTGTTTTTGATTTCCCAACTTATTTCATGTTTCGCGAGGTTCTATTGAAAGATGCTCCTGCCGGAAACCTCGCGAACATCCTCAGGCAAGATTCGCTCTATCCGCACCCGGACTTTCTTGTACCTTTCTTCGCCAATCATGACGTGCCGCGCTTTGCCAGTATGTCCGGATCTTCCATCGCAAAGGTTAAGCTTGCTTTTGGTTTAACGCTTACTCTCCGCGGCATTCCCGAGCTCTACTATGGCGATGAGATCTTCATGCCTGGCGGAAACGATCCGGACAATCGCCGCGATTTTCCCGGCGGTTGGCACGACGATCCGAAAAACGCTTTCACTCCTGCGGGTAGAACGCCCGAGCAGCAGGAAGTGTTCGGCTACGTCCAGTCTCTTCTGCGACTTCGGCTTGACCACGAAGCGTTGCGCAGCGGGCAACTCTGGCACCTTTCCTCCGACGATACTTCGTACATTTTTTTGCGAGAAACCGACGGAGAGAAGCTGGTAATCGCTTTTCACGACGGCAGCAATAACCGCGAGATGAACATCTCCCTGGGTGAGACTCCTGGCCAGGATGTTGCGGGAGTGGCCACGATCTTTGGTAGGGCCCAAGCGGACCTCACGGCCCACTCTCTTCATCTCCGTTTACCGGCACAAAGTCTTTCCATTTTTGTCTTGCAGTGACCCTCCCAGTTCGCCCCGGGAAAATCACGCGGCCAGCCACTGTTCGATGAGCGCCGCTGCCTTATCTCCCTCCACTTTTCGCCGCACCGCGTCCAGCACCCGGCAACTCAAATTGCCGTCCTCGCCGTACAATCCCAGCCAGTACGGGATGTTGAACTGCGGTTCCAAGTGCTGCAACTCCAAATGCGGATCCCTCACCTTGAACAGTCCGTGCTGGAAAATCATTCGAAGCACTTTCTCCTTCAAAAGTCCGCGCGAATGTTCCTCGGAAAGCGCTGGAGAGAGCCAGTTCCGCGTCACCACCTGCATCAAATCTCCGGAACGGAGCGCTCCTGGAAATTCGTACAAATCTAGCATTCCCTCCACCTGGTCGATGGCCAGGAATCGCGTGCGTCTTGCTCTTACTTCGTCATACTCCACCCGATACAAGCAATACGGTACGTAAGCAGCCGCAATTCTTCGCAATGGCCCGCGCGTCGCCCTCAGGTATCGCGCCGCTAGTCTGCTCCCGCGAAAGGCCTTCAGAGCCCCTTGCTCCGAAACGCTTGGCCTCACGCTGAGAATCGCGGAGGGTTCTTTTCTACTCACCGCCGTCGGACAATCCTCTCATCGAAAATGAATCCACAATCCAATTACCGTCGCGATCAGTACCACGCTGAAACAGAGATTCAACGCTCGTTCGCGCGGTGTCTCCCGAGCCAAATGAGGCGCAGCAGGCACCTTGGCCTCCAGTTTTTCATCTACGGTGGCAAAGGTGAGCCCGGCCAGCTTCTTTCTCGCCGGTGCCGGATAACAATAACTCACGCTGACCAGAACCAGGGAACACACAACAAACATTACGATCGAATAGTGAAGAAAATTCATGCCAACCAGCCCGCGAACAATCAGCGGCTCAAAGTGGCGCGTTTTTGCCAATACCTCAAGCACGAATCGCGTCGCGCCCATTACAAATCCCACGATCAGGGCACTAATCGCCCCCTGGCCATTTAGCCGAGGCCACAAAATCCCAAAGATAAAGCACACCGCAATCGGCGGGCTGATATACGCCTGCACACTCTGCAAATACAGCCAAAGTTGGTTATTCAGCGTCTGTATGAACGGCACCCAAAGAATGCCGAGCACCACCATGACCCCTGTCGCAACGCGTCCTATCAACACTAACTGCGACTCGCTAGCCTCAGGACGATACTTTTTGTAGAAGTCCAACGTGATCATCGTCGAAGCCGAATTAAACACGGAACTCATCGCGCCCATCAGTGCCGCCATCAATGCTGCAATCATCAGTCCCACGAGCCCCGCGGGCAGCAGATTGACAATCATTAATGGATATGCGGTGTCTCCGTTTGTTACACTCCCGTTTACGATCGGGAATTTCTCCGGAAACAACACGTAGGCAATCATCCCCGGCACTACCAGAAGGAAGACAGGTAAGATTTTCAGAAACCCAGCAAAAATAGTTCCCGCTTTTGCATGCCCCTCATCTCTCGCCGAAAGCACCCGTTGGACGATCACCTGGTCCGTGCACCAGTACCAGATTCCAAGAATCGGCGCGCCAAAAAAGATTCCGGTCCAGGGAAAATCCGGATCGCTGGCCGGCTTGATCATGTGGAAATACGAGGCGGGAAGCGCGGCGCGCAGCCCCGCGATCCCTCCCACTTTTTCGAGGCCGATTACCGTCAGCACGATCGCACCCAGCAGAAGAATTAGCGTCTGCACCAGGTCGGTATAAATTACCGCCGCCAATCCGCCGGCGATTGTGTACACTCCGGTCGCCACGACCAGAAAGATCGCCGCCGTCATCGGCTTCCAGCCCAGTACACTTTCCGAGACGATGGCTCCGGCATACAGATGAACGGATATCTTCGTAAAGATGTAGGCCACGATGGAAATGCTGGCCAGGTAGGTAGCGCAACTGCGGTTGAATCGCCTCTCGAGGAATTCCGGCATGGTAAAAACATTCGACCGCAGGTAGAACGGAACGAAAACCCATCCTAGCAAAAGCAAGATCAGCGACGCCTGCCACTCAAAATGTCCCGGGGCCAACCCGACCGCCGCTCCGGACCCGGCCAACCCGATGAAATGTTCCGTGGAAATGTTCGAAACAAACAGCGAAGTTCCGATGGCAAACCAGCCGATATTGCGGCCCGCCAGAAAATATCCCTCGGAGGTCCGTTTTTTGCGCGAGAAATGGAATCCGATTCCGAATACAATGACGAAGTACGACCCGACGATAACCAGATCAATCGGCGCCAACATTCGATGCGTTGCGGTCACGGCAGTGGCAAACAGCAATCATGCCTCCGGTACTTCCAGTCCAGGACGGAACTCTTCCGCAGACTTCGGCGCAGTCTATAACAGCCTGGAACGATGGCTCAATGATTCTTCTGGGTGTTCAGCAAGGTGTTCTCGCACAGGTCGCTCTGAAGGCGCCCAGCCTCCAACCGAAGTGTTATCTTCAGCTTTCTTCTGAATTTTCATCACAGGCTCGCACGGAGCGTCCAGGTAACCCTCAGGAAAGCCTGGCGATCAATCCGGTGTACCTGAGCCTGACTTTGCCCATAGTGGGTGCGCTGCCACCCCACTTTGTGTCAGGATTACTGTGTGACTCTTGAGCATGGTTTGGGGGTTGTTATGAAAAAACTCTTCGTAGTAATCGCTCTTCTGGGGGCAACACTCATGGCCGCTGAAAAAACTGTTTATGACTTCACGCTGAATTCCATCGATGGCCAGCCGGCCCCGCTTTCTGCCTACAAAGGAAAAGTGGTGCTTTTCGTGAACGTTGCCAGCCGCTGTGGCTACACTCCGCAATACGCAGGCCTTGAAGCTCTCTACGAAAAATACCAGGACCGCGGCTTCGTCATCGTGGGCATCCCTGCGAACAACTTCGGCGCTCAGGAGCCCGGCACGAATCAGGAAATCAAGACCTTCTGTACTTCGAAATATCACGTCACATTTCCGATGATGGCGAAGGTTTCCGTCAAAGGCAGCGATATCGCCCCGCTCTACCAATTCCTAACGGACAAAGGGCAGAACCCCAGCACCGGCGGCGAGATTGGCTGGAATTTCACCAAGTTTCTGGTCGGCCCCGATGGCAAGGTCTTGGCACGCTTCGATTCCGCCGTCGAACCCGATTCCCCGCAAGTGAGTTCGGCAATCGAAAAAGCTCTTGCCGGTGTCAAATCCTGACGGAATGTGGCGCATACCATGGCGCCAATTGAAGTTTGTTCCCGAATAACGGTTTCGCATTCGAAGACTGATGCCGATCCTCTCTCTGCAGAATGTCGCCAAAGACTACGTCGCCGATGGCCAATCCGTTCGCGCCTTGAATGGCGTTTCTCTCGATGTAGCATCCGGCGAATTGGTCGCTCTTGTCGGGCGTAGCGGCTGCGGCAAATCCACCTTGCTGAATCTCGCCGGCGCCATGGACTTTCCTTCCTCCGGGGCCGTCCTCATCGACGGCGTGGCGACCTCCGCTCTCGACGATACGGGTATGACAAAACTCCGCCGCGACAAAGTCGGCTTCGTCTTTCAATCCTTCCAGCTTCTCCATACCCTCACCGTTTTCGAAAATGTCGAGCTTCCATTGCTCCTGGCAGGATTAACGCGCACCCGCGCCATTGCAGACGAGCGATTGCGCTGGGTGGAACTGGACGGCCTCGGCGACCGCTACCCTCACCAACTCTCGGGCGGACAGATGCAGCGCGTCGCCATTGCTCGCGCTCTGGTGCATTCGCCCCAGCTTCTCCTGGCCGACGAACCAACCGGCAACCTCGACACTGCCACCGGCACATTGATCCTGAACCTTTTGCAACGCCTCACGCGCGAGCAGAAAACCGTGACTCTTCTCGCTACTCACAGTCAGGAAGCGGCTGCCATTGCCGACACTCTGGTGCGTCTTAGAGATGGACACATCGAATCGATTGAGCGTCGCTGAGATGTCTCCTCTGAAGCTATTCTACCGCCTGATGGTCCGGCCGCTGTTTCACGAACCGGTTCGCCTCACACTAACAATTCTCTCCGTCGCGCTTGGCGTGGCTGTCGTTTTGGCCATTGAACTGGCAGGCAACGCTGCTGCCGGCTCCTTCCGCTCGTCCATGGAAACCCTGGCAGGCGACAACGACCTGGAAATCGTGGCCTCGGGCGGCGTGCCCGAATCTGTCATCGCCACCCTTACTTCAGAAAGGTTTCCTCTGCGGGTCTCTTCACGCATTGAGGATTTCGCCACCCTCACCACCACGGGCCAGACGCTTCCCCTGATTGGCCTCGATCTTCTCGCCGAAGGCAGCCGCTACGTTGCTCAAGACTCGTCGAACCTCTCCACCAACGCACCTGGCGCTGCTCCACTCGATTTCTTGCAGCGCGTGCAAGATCCGGCCAGCATCTGGGTCGGCTCCAGCTTGCGGAAAAATCCCGGTGATCAACTGCCGCTTCTCATCAACGATCAGACTCTCCTTTGCACCGTGCGCGGCGTTTTCCCCGATTCCGGCGGAAACGACAGCGCCATCCTGATGGACATCGCCGCCGCTCAGAAAGCCCTTCATCGTTTTGGCCGCGTCGATCGCATCCTGCTTAAGGTTTCCGTCGGTGCCGATCTCTCCGCCGCACAAACTCGAATTCGCAGCTTTCTGCCACCCGGTGTCGAGGTCCTTCCGCAAGGCACGTCCACCAACGAGAACCGCAAGATGCTGGCCGCCTTTCGCTGGAATTTGCGCTTGCTCAGCTATATCGCGCTTGTGGTCGGCGCTTTCCTGATCTACAACACCATTTCCATTTCTGTCGTCCGTCGCCGCCATGAAATCGGTGTTGTTCGCGCCCTCGGTGGCAGCCGCTTCGGTGTCCTCGCCGCATTTCTTGGTGAAGCCGCTTTTCTCGGCTTGGCGGGCGCGCTCTTTGCTTTGCCGCTGGGTCGCTTCATGGCCACCGGAGCCGTCCAGCTGATGGCCCTCACGGTAGAGTCGCTTTACGTGAGCAGCCGACCCGGTTCCATCGAATTGACGCCGCACACTGTGGCTCTGGCAATTCTGATTGGAGTCGGCGTAGCCACCGCGTCGGCGCTCTCACCTGCGCGCGAGGCCATGGACGTTCCTCCCGTCGACGCCATGTCTCGCGGTCGCCGCGAATACGCAGCCGAAATGCACAAAGGGCGTGACCTCGTCACGGCCATTCTTCTTGCTGCTGCCGCAGCGCTCGCTTCCAGAATGCCTGCCGTCTCGGGGAGGCCGCTCTTCGGTTACTTGGCCACCATCCTTCTAATCCTCGCCGCTGCGTATGCAATTCCCGCGCTGGTCAGTTTTCTATCCAATCTCACCACGCGATTTCTCCGCAAACTTCTTGGCGTCGAAGGGCTCCTCGCTTCGAGAAGCCTCGCCGCCTCTTTGAACCGCATTTCCGTCCTGGTTGCCGCGCTCTCCACCGCCATTGCCATGATGGTTTCTGTCGGGATCATGGTTGGCAGTTTCCGGCAAACAGTTGTCGGTTGGATGAACGGCCAACTGCCCGCGGACCTTTATATCAGGCCCGCGGGCAGTCCCGCCGCAGACCGCCACCCAACTCTCTCGCCGGAGCTCGCGGGACAGATTCTGACGATTCCTGGCGTCGCCTCCGTCGACCGTCTGCGTGCCTATGAAGTCACCTACGACGGCATGCCCGTAACGCTTGCGTCCATGGAACTCCGCACTTCGCGCTCGTATCGCAATTCCGATTTTTTCTCCGGCCGTTCCACGGAAATCGTTCTTTCCGAACTTCGCGGTGCAAACAACGTCATTGTCAGCGAACCCTTCACTTATAAACATCACTTGAAGGCTGGCGACACGATTCCTCTGTCGCTCGGTGAATCACGCGCCAACTTCCGCATCACCGACGTCTACTATGACTATGCCAGTGAGCGCGGCTACATCCTCATGGATCGCGACACGGTCCTCCGCTATCTTCCCGATCCCACGCCATCCAATCTCGCCGTCTTTCTCTCGCCCTCGACAGACGTCGACCACGTCCGCAAGCGGATTCAGCAGATCGCCGCAGACCGCCACATCCTTATTTTTTCCAATCGCGATTTGCGCACCGAAGCGATTCGCATTTTCGATCGTACGTTTGCCATCACCTACGCTCTCGAAGCCGTCGCGGTCTTCGTCGCCATCGTAGGAGTTGCCGGGGCGTTTCTCGCCCTTGTCATCGACCGTCGCCGCGAACTGGGACTACTGCGCTTCCTTGGTGCGTCGGCACAACAGATCCGCAAACTCATTCTGGTCGAGGCCGGCATTCTCGGTCTTCTCGCGAATCTTGTCGGTTCAATTCTCGGCTATCTGCTTTCGCTCATTCTCGTTTTCGTCATCAACAAACAGTCCTTTGGCTGGACCATCCGCTTTCATTGGCCCGTTGCCATTCTCTTCGCTGCGCTCTCATTGGTTTTTCTCGCTACGCTGCTCGCCGGACTTTACCCCGCACGTGTTGCTATGCGCCTGAATCCGCTGGAGGTGATCCATGAGGAGTAGCGCCCTCTCTTTCACCGCTCTTCTCCTCTGCCTGCAGCCGGCCGCGGCGCAGTACCAATCCGCCTTGCCTGGCTATCATTACGAATTCCCACTCGATCATTTCGATCATCGCGACTTTCAGACAGAGTGGTGGTATTACACCGGCAACGTCACGGCGTCCGATGGCCATCACTTCGGTTTTGAACTCACGTTCTTTCGTCAGGCGGTAAGTCGTGCTCCCGCCTCCCATTCCGCGTGGGATCTTCGCGACCTCTACCTCACCCACCTTGCCCTCAGTGATCTTGACGGCGGTGCGTTCTATCCGGAAGAACGCATCAACCGTGCGGGTCCGGGAATCGCCGGCATCGACCAAGCCGCGCAACGCATCTGGAATGGGAATTGGCAAATCACCTTTAACGGTACAGACCAGGAACTCCGCGCCGTTAGCGAGCGCTTCAACCTCGTACTTCAACTTCATCCGGAAAAGCCGCCCATCATCCACGGCGAAAATGGCGTCAGCCAGAAAGCCGCAGGCCCCGGCCAAGCCTCACACTACATCTCTCTCACGCGCCTGAAAACCTCGGGAAGCATCACCTTGGATGGCAAGGCCTACCGGGTCTCCGGCCTCGCCTGGATGGACCACGAATTCTTCACCCATCAACTCGAAGCCGGCCAAGTGGGCTGGGAGTGGTTCAGTCTCCAACTTAACGACAGCACTGAGCTTATGCTATTCCGGCTCCGCCGCAAGGACGGCTCCGTCGATCCCTTTTCCGCGGGCACGTTTATCGACGCGCAAGGCAAAACTCAGCACCTGGCTCACGACGACTTCACTCTCACTCCATTGGACGAATCCTGGCACAGCCGCGCTACTTCGGCGACATATCCAGTGCGCTGGAGAATTACGATTCCGAAACTGGGCATTGAATTGGAAGCAGCCACTGCGCTCAAATCTCAGGAACTCAGTGGCCAAAGCAAATTAATTCCGAGTTATTGGGAGGGCGCCATCTACTTTGCGGGGCACAAGGCTAGTGCGCCGGCCACAGGCGTCGGTTACCTGGAAATGACGGGCTACGATCGCGCCGTAGTGTTGCCGCACTGAACGCACAAGTTCGTTCTCACATGTGTGCCTACATTTTGTCGGTTGAGAATGTCGACTGCGGAACTCAGCGAGCTTCAGCCGCTGACTATACTTTCCAGCGCCGACTTATTCTTGATCACAAGCGTTGAACCCATCACCTGAACAAGTTGCTTTCTCCGGAAATCCGCAAGCAGTCTCGTCACGGTCTCGCGCGAAGAGCCAATCATTTGTGCGATCTCTTCGTGTGTCAGCGTCAGCTTGATTCGCACCTGTCCTTTTTCTTCCGGATAGTTGGCCGCCCACTCCAACAGGAATCGCGCCAGCTTTTCTCCGGCCGAATGCGAAAGTCCGATGGTGCGCATCTCGGCAACCGCGGCGTGATAGGTCTCACCGAGTTGTTGTGCAACGCGGAGGGCGGCTTCGCCGTTCTCTTTCAGAAAATTCAGAAATTCGTTCCGCGAAATGAAATTCGCCTGCGCCGGTTCAATCACATCTCCGGTGAGTTCGTAACATGTCCCTGTGACGGTTGCGGGCAGGCCCAAGACCTCCCCCGGTTCCGAGATTCGAAGAATCAGCGTCTTTCCGTCTGCCGAAGACGTCGACAATTTCACCCGCCCACTGCACAAAATGAAGACTCCCCTGGCGGGCTGGCCTTCTACGAACAAAGTGGCCCCCTTCGGATAGGAGGCCGAGGAAGTGATTGTAGACAAAGCCTTTACGGACGCCTCTGGAAGGTTGCAGAACAGCCGCTCCTCCCGGTGAGCGCACGTGACGCAGCTCTCGATTATTTCCAGCCCATAGGGCGCACGCATGGAACTCCCGTCGGGCAATGTTTCGCCATCCGTACGTGTCACAAACTGGAACCGCGTGCCATTCCGTCGCCAGCCATTTAGCATGCCATCACCTACTTATGTGACCTTGATACCTTAGCCCGCCGCATGTTCCTGTGATACTTGTCACGGCACTAAGTGAGTCTTGTCACCGACCTTCCCTAACCATCCCCTCATTATTAGCGTGGGGGTTTTTGCATGCCTGACAAGCGCGATGTTCTCCAAGTCTTGCGGGCCGAACTTGCCTTCCTGGAAAGCGGGGGATACCGTATGGCGCAACGCTATCCTTGGCGCCCTAATTTTGTTTTCGAAGATTCCCCCACCTGTTTCAATTTTCACGACCCGGATCATTCACAACCCTGTTCCGAATGTCTGTTAATGCAATTCGTGCCCAAAGATCGGCGTGAAACCCGTTTCCCATGCAGACACATACCACTCACCGGTAGGGGCGAGACCGTCAATTCACTCTACGAGTGGGGTACAGAAGAAGAGATGGAGACCGCTTTGCGCGCCTGGCTGCTTCGAATCATTTCCCTCACGGAACAGGAAGCAGGACTGAGTTCACGCTCAGCTGCAATTTGAGATTTACCCGAGGAAGATGCGGGCTTGTTTTTCATCGCGAAGCAGAGAATAAAGAGAAGAGAGGCTCCTTCACATCCGGGAGGAGCCTCTCACTTTTTCTGGCGCAATTCAGCGCCGGTCCAAATAGTGTGTTTCGGAAAGGTCTGCCAGCCTTGCCGCGGCCACTTCCGGCGTGATGTCGCGCTGCGGCATGCCGAGCAGTTCGTATCCCACCATGAATTTCTGCACCGTGGCGGAGCGCAGCAGCGGCGGCAGAAAGTGCGCATGAAAGTGCCACGCAGAGTAGTCTTCCCCACCCGATGGCCGCTGATGTAAGCCCGCCGAATACGGAAAATCTGTTTCAAACAAATTGTCGTAACGCCTGGTCAGTCGTCCCAGTATGTCTTCGAATTGGTGCTTTTCCTGGGTAGTGAAGTCTAGAAGTGAACTCACGTGCCGTTTGCTCAAAATCATCGTTTCAAACGGCCATACCGCCCAGAACGGAACCACCGCCGCAAATCCCTGGTTCTCGCAAACAATTCGTTCTTTCTGCTCCAACTCTAACTTCAGATACTCGCAAAGCAGGCACCGCTTTCTGGCTTTCCAGTGCTCTTCGAACGACGCCAGTTCGCGACGCGGTACGTTGGGAATCGTGTTCGTCGCCCAGATCTGGCAGTGCGGGTGCGGATTGCTGGCGCCCATCAACGCGCCGCGGTTCTCGAATATCTGCACGTGTCGCACCCATGACAATTTCTCCAGCGATTCCATCTCCGTAGTCCATGCGTTGACGACTTCGCGCAATTCTACGCCGGACATTCGCGCTATCGTCAGATCATGTCGCGGCGAAAAACACAGCACTCTGCATGTACCTGCCACCGGAGCCGCCACGATCAACTCATTTTCCTGCGCCACCGCTTCTTGCACCTCCGGCAGCAGGGCGGGGAAATCATTTTCGAACGCATACGTCGATCTATATTCTGGATTTCGTTTCCCGCCGGATCGCGCATTTCCCGGGCACAGGTAGCACTCCGGATCGTATCGCTGTCCTGCCGACTCACTCTTCTTTTCTACTTTTCCTTGCCAGGGACGCTGTGTGCGATGTGGCGACACCAGCACCCATTCCCGCAGTAGCGGATTAAATCGCCGGTGAGGTCTTCTTGCGAAATCGCCCTGCATCATCGGTTAACCCACATCGATCCGCTCGGCACCATTGGCCGCCTTCAGGCTGTAAATCTCAGGCTTCCGCCCGGTTTGATCCCGGTAATCCTTCGCCATCGCCTCTCGAAAACGATCGACCCACGGCTGCGTCACAAGATTAATGGTGCATCCTCCAAATCCTCCGCCGGTCATTCGCGAACCTAACACGCCTTTCTGTCTCCCCGCGATCTCCACCAGAATGTCCAGTTCCTCGCAGCTCACCTCATAATCTTCCCGCAGACTTTCGTGGGACTCCGCCATCCATCGTCCCAGTTCACTCAGATCACCGCTCTCGAGTCCCTTCGCGGTTCTCATTGCCCTCTCGTTTTCCGTCACCACGTGCCTGCATCTCTTGTAGATTATGATTGGCAGCAGCTTGCGGTGCGATTCCAGTTCGACGGAGCTTACGTCTCTCAGCGTCTCGATCGAAGGCAGAACGGCTTTCAGCCGCTTCACTCCTTCTTCGCACTCCGCGCGGCGCTTATTGTATTCGTTCGCCGCCAATTCATGTTTAACCATGGTGTTACAAACCACCAGCGCCACATCGCCAGGAATTGGAATCACCCGTCCTTGCAACGACCGGCAATCAAGCAGCACCGCTTGGTTAGCCCGTCCATGGCACGCGATGTACTGGTCCATGATCCCGCACCGAGCTCCCACAAACTCGTTCTCGGCCTTCTGGCACAACCGCGCCATTTCTTTCTTTTCCATCATTGCGCTGGAATTTTCCAGAAGCGCAAGCGCGCTCGCCACTTCGATCGCTGCCGATGAACTCAGCCCCGATCCCAGCGGCACATCCCCAGCGATGTAAAGGTTGCAACCCTCGAGGGAATAACCGGCCTGCAGAAGGGCCCACGATACGCCCAGCGGATAGCTTGCCCAGCCCTTTCGCGGCCACGCCGAAATATCTCCGAGTCCGACCTTGACGTCCTCTTTGAAATTTTCCGAATGAATCGCAAGTTGACCGTCAATTCGCGGCGACGCCCCCACCCAGCAGTCAAAGTTAATCGCTGCCGGCATCACGAATCCCTGGTTGTAGTCCGTATGCTCGCCGATCAGGTTCACACGGCCCGGCGCTCGGTAAATTCGCCCTCTTTCTCCAAACTGCCTCTGGAACCTATCTGCCACTTCCTGGGCTGTATGCATATACCGTGTGGGTGCACCTTGAAGGTTGGATTTCTACTGAAGGAATCTTACTGTCTCGAGCGCCCATTCCAAAGCCGGAAGACGCGTATTTTTGGCTGAGAAGCTACGGTCTAGCTTCCCTACTTCTGTCCGTAATACGCGCTGCTTCCGTGTTTCCGGAAGAAATGCTTTTCGTGCAATTCCTTTTCCAAGGCCTTTGCCTTTGGGTTAGCGGCGATCGTCTGCAGCGCCAGTGCCGCGATCTCCTCCACAATCACCGCATTATGAGCCGCGTCCGCCGGCGTTCTCCCCCAGCAGAACGGAGCGTGTCCCGCCACCAGCACGCCCGGCAAATGCAGCGGATTCCGCTTCCCAACGCAACGCGTTATGGCCAATCCCGTATTTAGCTCGTAATTGTCCCGGATTTCCGCCGGTTTCAGCGCTCTCGTTACAGGCACGGCGCCGTGAAAGTAATCCGCGTGCGTCGTTCCGAAACATGGTATTTCCCGCCGCGCCTGAGCCCAGGAAGTCGCAGCGCGTGAATGCGTGTGCGCTACCCCGCCTATTTCCTTAAACGCGTTGTATATAACAAGGTGCGTCGCCAGATCCGAAGACGGCCGCAACTCTCCTTCCACGATCTTTCCGTCCATCCCAACCACAACCAGGTCTGCCGGCTTCATGGTTTCGTACGGCACGCCGCTCGGCTTGATCACCACCGAACCCGCTTCACGGTCGATCCCGCTCGCGTTTCCGAATGTGTACAAGACCAACCCGCGCCGCACCAGCTCCATATTCGCTTCGAACACCTCTTCGCGCAGTTTCTGTAGTTTCATGCACTCCCCCGCGCTGCTGCCGCTATATGCCGCAGGCTCGGTAACACTCTGCCCGCCTTAACCGGAGCTGCCTGACTCTTGCCAAAAGCAAAATAGAGCTCGCGATACAAACCGTAGAGTTCTTGGTAAATTTTTGCCGCCTTGGCTTCCGGTTCCACCACGCGATATTTCGGACACAGCGCGTCCTGCGCCTGCTCGATGCTGCCGAAGGCCCCTGCCGCCAGCGCCGCAAAAATCGCTGAACCAAGGCTGGTCACTTCCGATCGCGGGATTAGCACCGGCTTGTTCAGCACGTCGGCATACACTTGATTCAGCACCTCATTCTTCTGCGGAATGCCGCCCGCATTGATCACGCGTCGGATGGGCACGCCATGTTCTTCCATGCGCTCCAGGATGACTCTAGTATGAAATGCCGTGCCTTCAATCGCGGCGAACAACTCATCCTGCGCCGTGTGCGTTAAGTTCCATCCAAACGTTACTCCACCCAGCTCCGGATTCACCAGCACGGTGCGGTCGCCGTTGTCCCAAGTCAACCGCAGCAATCCCGTCTGGCCCGGCTGAAATTCGTCCAGTCCATGCGACAAATCCACGATTGACTTCCCCGCACGCCGCGCGATCGCTTCAAATATATCGCCCGTGGCGGACAATCCTGCTTCCACTCCCGTTTTCTTCGGGTGCACGGACCCCGGCACCACCCCGCACACCCCGGGAATTAACCTCGTTTCGTCGCTCATCGCAATAATGCACGTCGAAGTTCCCACAACGTTTACGACGTCTCCCGTCCGTGCCCCTGCCCCGATCGCATCCCAGTGTGCGTCGAACGCCCCCACCGGAATCGGAATTCCTGTTTTCAATCCGAGCTTCTTGGCCCATTCCTCGCTCAATGTCCCGGCTATTTTGTCGCTGGTTTCATACTTCCCGCCGAGCTTCTCCCGCACGCTGTTCAGCAACGGGTCTACCGCCACAAGAAAATCTTCCGGCGGCAATCCTCCCCACTTCGGATTCCACATCCATTTATGCCCCATCGCGCAGATCGAACGCGGCACCGCGGCGGTGTCCGTGATCCCGCACAAAACACCGGTCATCATGTCGCAATTCTCAAACGCGCTGACAAACTTTCGGCGTTTTTCTGGATTGTGCCGCAGCCAGTGCAGCAGCTTTGCAAAGCCCCATTCCGACGAGTACGTCCCTCCACACCAGTCGATGGCCTCCAGCTTTTTCTGCTGCGCCGTCTCCGTGATCAGTGCCGCTTCCTTCCACGACCGGTGATCGCACCACAGGTAATATTCGTTCAGCGGCTCCAGCCGTTCTCCCACAGGTATGACGCTCGATCCAGTTGTGTCGATCGCCAGTGCGGCTACCTGATCGCCCGCAACCTTCGCTGCTCGCAGCGCCTTCTGCGTGGCTCCGGCGAGCGCACGCATCTGGTCGTCGTGGCTCTGCGTAGCGTAGTCCGGATCTTCTTTCTTCCGGTGCAGTGGGTATTCGGCGACTCCCGAGCCAAGTCTCCCGCGTTCCGTTTCCACCAGCGTCACACGCACACTCAGTGTTCCAAAATCCACTCCCGCTACAATCGACATGATCTGCTCTCTTTTTCGCCCACTCGATCTACGCGACGTGCGCGTACATATCCCAGCCGAGATACCGCGTCGCCGCCTCGTGCACCATCGGCGATACGCTGGAGAAATTCGCCGCCACGTGGTGCTCGAATCCTTGTTCGCAGATGTACTGCAGCAATCTCTGCAATCCGGGTATCTCCACCACTCCCGCACCGCCAAAGGTCTTCAGTGGATCGTCTGTGAACCGTCCGCTGCCGGAATACCCGCGGATCTTTCCGTTCACGTCGTCGGTCGAAAACCGCGCAAAGCTCATCGCTCCCGCTTTCACCTGTCCCACGCACGTCCCGAACGTATTTTCCTTCCCGACAGTTCCGGCGATGATTTCCTGAAAATCCATCTTCACGTCTTTGAAGAAATGCTTTGGAAGGTTACTGCAGTGGAAGCAAACCGCCTTGTTCGGGTCGTCGCCATAGTTATTGTTCCAGTCCAGCAACGCGCTCGGCGTCTCGGAGGCAAGTTGCAGCGCATGCATCGCAAGCACGCCGCATACGTCCACTTCGCATGCGCTCGATAGCAGAGAATCGCTCATCATGCTCATCAACGTGCACGGCACGATCCCCAGGTTCTCTTCCAGCGAGGTCCAGCACTGCACCGCGCTGATCTGCACGTCCACCGCCTTCATCCAGCCATCCACTACCGCGCCCAACTTCGCCATCTTCAACAACGCCGCGTGCGGCACATCTTTCGTCGTCACGTATTTCAGGATCATCTCCAGTTTCTGCACTGCCGCGTCGTCGCTATCCTTCATCCGGCTGATCCGCCCCAGCACTTCGGAAAGATCCAGTGTCTCTACTGTGATTCCATTCGCCTCCAACAGCTTTTCGCTGTAGCGCACGGTGTTGAACGCTGTCGGCCGTGCTCCAATCGCGCCGATCCGCAGGTTCTTCAGCCCTTTCACAATGCGGCAGACCCCAGCGAACCACTCCAGATCCTTCGCGAACTCCGGCGAATCCGGTGTCTCCGTGTGCAGTGTTGTCAGTGAGTACGGAATCCCGTATTGCCGCAAATTGTTGCAAGCAGACATCTTCCCGCAGAAGCTATCCCGCCGGTGTGTGATTAGCATTTTCCCCGGCGTATCGGGAGTTGCCTGTACCAGTATCGGCACGCGCAGGTCCGCTCGCCGCAGCGCATCTACGATTCCCCGCTCTTCTCCGAAATTCGGCAGCGTGATAATGATGCCGTCGATCTCCGCGCTTTTCGATCGGAACAGTTCCGCGCAGCGTTTTGCCTCTTCCAGAGTTTCCACTGCTCCGTGCTTGCTCTGTTCTGGTCCCAGCACCACCACATCCATTCCCGCCTTCTCGAGCACCTGCATCATTTCTTCGCGGCCCGATTTCGCCAGGTGATCCGGAAAAAATCCCCGGTTCCCCACGATCAAGCCCATGGTCATCTTCTTCTTAGTCGTCATGATCAGCTCCGTCCCTCTTCCATTTTCCGTGCTATGCCCGATCTGCGGATCGGGGTTGATGGTGCCAAATGGCCTCATCAGCCGCTTGAATGTTATCCCACTTAGTGCTGAAAAACCTTATCGTAAACGTTAACGCTCGCGGTTTGATCCATTCCGCCTCTTTCTCCAACATCTCCTATTTCTCGTCGATAATTGGCGCATCCCACGGCTTTAGTGTCAGTTTCTGTTCGTGCCGGACGTCGATTCCCGCCGCGTATCCGTAGCTCAGCGTTTGTGGCGCGCTAAAATAATTCATATAGCATTTTTGTCCCCTGGTTTCTTGCATGAATTGCACGGAACCACTCGCCCGCTATCGGTTTGCCTCCGTTGCGCCCGGCCAATCATCCGTACGGAAAGGCGACGCCGGCAATCCCGCGTTGTTATACAGATTTCCTTGCGGACTATCCGCCCAGTCGTACCGAACGGCTAGCGGAGTCTGAACCTCTGCGCTTGAAACAATTACCGCAGTTCCATCGATGCGTGCATTCGCGCGATGAAATTTCTTGTCGGCCCCCGCAATCGAGAATCCTTGCAGCGCGTCGCCGTGGGCCTGCAGTCCCGTCCCCGTGTACTGAAACCCAATACGAATTTCTGTTCCTTCGACGGCCATGGCTTGATACAGCGGCCCGGAATAGACCACCTTTTTCCCGTAGGCCGTGCCCAGCGCCCACAGCGCCAGTCGCTCGCCCACTTCCTGTTTCCTCGGTGGATGCAAATTGTTGGGTTCGCCCACATCGATCGTTACGGCAAGCCCGGTATTCGGCACGTTCTTCGCCGTCAACAATTGTGCCTCGCGCAATTCAGCCCACCAGGAATCGGCGAACTCCTCGCTGTGCCCCTGATTTGGCAGTTGCACGATGAGGAACGGGAAGTCGCCTTCGCCCCATCCCGCCCGCCAACTCGAAATCATCGCGGGAAGCAGCGTCCGGTATTGATAGGCCCGAAACGTGTTGCTTTCTCCTTGATACCAGATCGCTCCGCGAATCCTATAATTCTCGAGCGGCACAATCATCCCTTCATACAGTCCCGCGGGAGGCCTTGGTGGTTCCTCCAGATCGGTCATGCAGAAAATCGCCAAGCCCGTCAACTGATCCAGCGTCAGTTTTTCCTGCACTCCCCAACCGGCTTGTTTCAGAGCCTTAAACCAAATGGTTACTTCTTTCCATTCCGGCGTGGCCTTGATCACTGCAGACCCGTAATCGTCCCAATCGTAAATCGTCGGCTGCAGTATTCGAAAACTGAAGGAGCCATTCCCGCGGACCCAGAATCGAACTCCCGCGTACGACGAAAAGTTTGCCGGAGAACCATCCAGATGAAACGTCGCCTTCCAATACGAACCGCTTGCGCCATCGAGTCTTCCAGAAATCTTCCCGGCATATCTTTTCCCGCCCCGCCCGGGAGAAATCAGTTCAAATGCGCTGTTCTCCGCCTCCGCCCAACTGTACGACCATTCGCCGCCCGTCGACGTGCTCGATGTGCCATCGTCAAAGTTGCTGAAGGGAATCGCCGCCGCTTTCGCATCCACCGGCAACAACGCAAACTCATCAAACTCCAGCGAAAAGTCCCGCGAACCCGCCGCGAATTGTTTATCTTCCTCCGACGACTTTTCCCAGTTCGTGACGATCGGTTGCAGGACCGCTTCTTTCTTCATGGATTCCATCGCGGTCCATTCTTCTGCCGCCGTGCCTGGCCACGCACTCAGAAGAATTCCTACCGGCACCTGCAACGACCGCCGTAGGTCGCGGGCAAAGAAGTACGCCACGGCCGAAAATTTCTTTGCCGTCTCGCTCGTGCAAACCTCCCACACAACCGGAAGCGTGTCTGCTTGTGGCTCTATGGCAATTTTCTTCGGCACCGTAAAGAACCGAAGCCCAGGATCATCAGCCTTGGGAATCACCTCCGCAGCATTTGCTGCTCCCCCCAAGCCGAACGCCATGTTCGATTGCCCCGATGCGACCCATACTTCACCGATCATCACGTCTTTGAATTCGAGTGTCTTCTTTCCACGAATCTGCAGTACGAACGGACCTCCAGCTGGCAGCGGCGCCAGTTCCACACGCCAGCGCGAATCCGTGTCCGCCGTGGCCTGTTGCGTCCGCCCTGCCAAAGAGACGCAGATTGCCTCGCCCGGCTCCGCCCAACCCCAAACGCGAATGGGCACACTGCGCTGAAACACCATATGGTCGCTGAACAGGTGCGGCAACTTCGGCTCTGCGGAAAGGATTGAAGCGCTAATAGATAACGAAAGCATAAGAAAGGCGGATCGGAATCGCACTTAGAGGACTCTCCCGTAGCGACAGTAGTATTGTAGACGTGCTGATTCTATGGCCTGGGCAAAGCCGACACAACCTTGGCCGGTAATCTCGTCGCACCAAAGGATCCCCCGAGAGTTTCCCGTTGACCGTTCTCGAGTTCGTTTCTGCGCGTGACTTGCTGCCCACTACATCCGCGAAATGGCCCGCCAGTAAGGAGTCGGTGACTGCCTGCCAGCTACCCATAAGTTATTGAATATAAGGCACTAACAAAAGAATCAAGACTTGAAAAAACTGATGGGGAAACCTACCCTGGTCATAATTGTCCGCTCTTCGATTTGAGCAAGACGGAGTTTGCTTTTTCCCAGTCCAGCGCTCCCTCGGACTTGTTGGAAAGTTCTTTTTCAAACGCCGCGTAATCCACCTGTGGTGTCACGTGAACTGGATTTGCGGAGGACTGGCCATGAAATCCGTATTCAGATCCTGGCTCGGCGCCGATCTTTTGATGGCTCTGTCATTCACCCTTGTTCTTCTGGGTACAGTCGGCTGCGGAGGTGGTGGCTCGAATGGCGGAGGTGGCGGGGGAGGCCGCTCTGCCCCGAGCGCGCCCACAGGCCTCTCGGCAACGCCCGGCAACTCCCAGGTCAGCCTGACATGGTCAGCGAGTTCGGGTGCGACGAGCTATCACGTAAAGCGCTCAACCACCACTGGCGGTCCCTACACATCCGTAAACAGTCCTGCGACAACCAGCTATTCAGACACTGGCCTCACCAACGGGACCAAATATTACTATGTCGTGTCGGCCGTGAACGCTTCGGGGGAAAGCGCGAACTCAACTGAGGCGAACGCAACGCCGGCTAGCGCGGTGCAGATACCATCCGCGCCAACGGGATTGTCGGCAACGGCAGGAAATGCCCAGGTTGTTCTCATATGGACTGCGACTACAGGCGCAGCGAGTTATCACGTCAAACGATCCATCACCAGCGGTGGTCCTTACACGCAGATCGCAAATCCCACGGCAGTCAGTTCCACGGACACTGGACTCACGAATGGCACCAAATACTACTATGTGCTGACCGCCGTGAACTCGGCCGGGGAAAGTGCAAACTCCGTCGAAGTGAATGCGACCCCAACATTGCCCATCGCAGCGGCCCCAACAGGGCTAACCGCGACGGCAGGGAACGCACAAGTGAGTCTCACGTGGACGGCAAGCACGGGCGCAGTCAGTTACCATGTGAAGCGCTCGACCGCCAGCGGTGGTCCTTACACGCAGATCGCAAATCCCACGGCGGTCAGTTACACGGACACTGGACTCACGAATGGCACCAAATACTACTATGTGCTGACCGCCGTGAACTCGGCCGGGGAAAGTGCAAATTCGGCTGAAGTAAATGCGACACCCAGCAGCGGTGCACAGACTCCTTCCGCTCCGACAGGATTGGTTGCAGCCGCCGGAAATGCCCAGGTTGTTCTCACCTGGACTGCGACCACAGGCGCAGCGAGCTATCACGTCAAGCGATCCACCACGAGCGGTGGCCCTTACACGCAGATCGCAAACCCAACTTCCGCTGACTATACCGATACTGGACTTACCAATGGCAGGACCTATTACTACGTGGTCTGTGCCCTAAACTCGGCGGGCGAAAGCGGCAATTCCCCGCAGGCAAGCGCAACTCCCGCAGCCGCCACAGCGAATATTACGATCACCGTTAACCCAACCAGCACAAAAGTGATCTCGCCTTATATTTACGGTCTTAATTTCTATTCCGGCAACCCGGGCGCCTCTCCTTTACTCACATTTGACCGTGCCGGCGGCAATCGCTGGACGGCCTACAACTGGGAAAATAACTACTCCAACGCGGGCAGCGATTACTTTTATGAGAATGACAGTTATCTCGATACCAGCACCACTCCGGCACATGCCGTAAGCAGTTTCATTGCCGCGGACCAGACCCTAAAAATGGCAAGCCTTGTTACCATTCAAATGCAGGGCTATGTTTCCGCCGACGCCAGCGGTCAACTTGATATGACAGTTCCACTGGCAACGCGACTGGCAAACCATTTCAAGCAGGTTGTGGATCAGAAGGGCGCAGCCTTCTCTAAAACACCCCCAACGACCGACGCATTTGCGTACATGGACGAATTTGCCTGGAATCTCGATCGACTGTTGCCCGGCATCTTTGGTGCGAATCCTACTTCTCCCACCTTCATCGAACTCGACAATGAGCCGGAACTCTGGAATTCCACCCATATGGAGGTCCAGGGATCCAACCCCGTCACTTCAACAACCTACATCACGGACACCATCAATCTGGCGAAAGCGTTAAAGGGTCAATTTCCACACTTGGTGATATTTGGTCCGGTCCACTACGGCTTCCAAGGCATCTACAATTGGCAGGGAGAGCTAAGCGCCACTCCCACCGGCGCAAATTGGTTTCCCGACAAATATTTGCCCGCAATCAATTCGGCCTCCACTACCTATGGAATGCCTCTCGTGGATGTCTACGACTTTCACTGGTATTCCGAAGCCACCGACGGCACAACCCGGGTGATCAATCTGACCGGCTCGAATCTGACTCCCGCGCAAGTGCAGGCCATCGTTCAGAGCCCTCGCAGCCTTTGGGACACCACTTACCAGGAGAATTCCTGGATCACCAACGACGTACTCGGCGGGCCAATCTACATTCTGGGTCGCCTGCAAAGCAGGATTAATCTCGAAAATCCCGGCATGAAGATTGCCATCACCGAGTACAACAACGGCGGATCCCACCACATTGCGGGAACGATTGCCCAAGCCGAAAATCTGGGCATTTTCGGCGCGGCAGGCGTATTCGCAGCCAGCTTGTGGCCGCTCAGCAGCAGTGAGCCCTATATCCTGGCCGGATTTCGGGCTTATCGCGGATTTGACGGTGCGACTGCCTGCTTCGGTGACAGTTCCATTGAAACGATTTCCAGCGATGTTTCGAAGGTGGCTGTCTATGCCAGCGCGGACAGTTCCACGCCGGGCCGCTACGTCTTTGTCGCCATCAACCGCTCGACCACCGCACAAGTCACTGTCATCTCCGGGCTCAGTCTTTCCGGTACGGCCCATCTCTATCAGATGACCGCCAGTTCGGCCGCAACACAAACTACCGTACAGCCTGTTTCCGCAGGACAACAAAGCGTCAGCGGCCCTACCTTGACGATTACGTTGCCGGCATTGAGTGTCACCACCATCGACGTTCACTAAGAGCTCGTCTGGTGCGTGATTTCTGGCCGAGCGCGGCTTCCTCCGTGCCTAATGTGTCTCGCCTCCGCGATAACTTTCAGGCGGTCCCAGGTAACTTGGCTTCAATCCCCCTAGATTCACGACCAACTTTTCGAGCACAATCCCCGGATCCACCATCCAGAACTTCAGTGTGTGATAACCCGTGCCGGCCATCACGTGCGTGGAAGTGCTGCTCCGAGCACTATTCATCACGGCTGTTTCCCAGTCTTTCGGGGAATTCTCCGCAAGCGCGTCGATGATCTGCGGAGACTGATCGTCGAATGAGATGGCGTACCGCAGCCCGCGCCCGGGCACAAAATTCAGCGTCGGCCCAAGAATCGCTTCCACTTCAATAGTGCCCGGGTCGAACAGGTACATCTGATACTCCAGGCGGGCTGCTTTTTCTGGCGCGGTTACACTCGCTGCGGTGACCGGGAAAATAGACATGGCGGACCCCGTGCGACCGTAGTCGGGTATTCTCTCCCAACGGGATGATGGCGCGTCCACCTTGCCGGTGAAGTGATCGACTTCGATGGATACAATTCCATCGCATTCCACATATCCGCGCAGCGTTTCACGCGTTGGCTCCGCCGGATTGAAGACCGCGAGCTTAACCTCTACCGATTCGCCCGTCGACGCGGAAATCCTTACGCTACCTTCGGTCGTTCCACGCGGTGCTTTGCTCCAATCCACACTCACCCAAAGGCGTTGCTCTTTTTCAATGTCGCCTGAGGATTGGCTCAGCTCGATCCATGGCTCGCTGGACGTCGCGGAGAATCGAAAATGTGCGCTTCCTCGATTGAAAACGTCGACGTAGCGGCGTTGGCGCGCCAATGCGTCAAACCTCGGAAACGTCGGTTTGTCCACGGCAGCGGGCCACGCGGAAGCAGACCCCTCGGGGGAGATTCCCATTCTCGCTTCCGCGGGGATTGTGAGTTCGCTCACCTTCGGCATTACATTCTTTGCCGGCTCGTTCCACGAGGTGTACCCGATGTGGGACTGATCCATCATGTGATTCCATTTCCCTCCGGCAAGAGTGCGGTTATAGGCTGCCGAGAGCTCCGCGTCTGCCTGAAACAGCACTCGCGCCTCGGCGGCCAAATCGTTTGCGCTTGCCCGCCCCTCTTGCGCATACAGTTGGTTCTTCCCAGCAACGATGTATAGTTCTGTAACTTGCGCTGACGCTTTCACCGGGAACGACACCAGCTCAAAGAATGCATCTCGATATTTTTCGGGCAGTTTTGCATAAATCTGTTCCGCATGGCTCGCTAACGCCTGCCACTCTGCAGACACCCGTTCGGCCTCATCGTAGTTGAGCACACTAAACGTCGACGGCTCCAGGAGCTCCGGTTTGCGCCGCCCATTGTATTTGGCGTACTTCTCCATCACCTCGGCGATCTCAACCGCATACCACGGCCCGAATTCGCGCTTCGCCCACAGCTCTGTAAATTCACTGAGCTTTTCTTTTGGCCATCCCGTCGGATTCCACGCAAATGCCAGGAAAAACTCCATCGGAAATTCCATCGGTTTCAAATCGCCGACGTTCACGATCCAGATCCGCCTCGCGCCATACTCATATGCAAGGTTCATCTGCTCCCACACCTTGGGAATCGGGTTCGTATTAATCCATTTGTAGGAACGCGGCCCGCCCACGTAGTCAAAATGATAGTAAATGCCCGCTCCTCCACTGCGCTTACGTTCGTCAGTCGTAGGCAGCCGGCGAATATTTCCCCAGTTATCGTCGCACCACAATAGCGTCACATCGTCAGGCACCCGCATGCCCTTCTCGTAATATTCCTGAACCTCTTTGTAGAGAGCCCAGCTTTGCGGAATTTTGGCCAGATCAGGGTTCATTTTGCGGGCCAGTATTTTGCGCTGGTCGGCCACAATCTTTTCCAATAATTCGACGTTGCTCTCTTCCGACATGGGCAAATCCCCGTCGCCACGCATCCCCAGGGTGATGATACTTTCGAAGTTCTTGTTGCGCTCGATTCCCTGGGACCAGAATTCGCGCAATTCCTCTCCATTCGTCGAATAGTCCCACGGGCCTTTCCCGTGACGCTTCCATTCCTGCTGCGCGCGCAGCATGGGCTCGTGATGCGAAGTCCCCATCACGATTCCGTACTCATCCGCAAGTTTCGGATTGAGCGGGTCGTCTTCGTTGAACGCGCTGTTCCACATTGCCGGCCACAGAAAATTGCCTCGTAGACGCAGCAGTAGTTCGAACACCCTCAGGTAAAATTCGCGGTTGTACCCGCCGAATTTTTCGTTCACCCAGCCCGTGAGCGCGGGCGCTTCGTCGTTTAGAAAGATGCCGCGGTATTTTACGGCGGGCTCACCTTGAATCCGCCTCCCCGGCTTGACGAACAGTGCGTCGCGGTGGGTAACCGGCACATCCGCCCACCAGTACCACGGAGACACGCCCATCTGCTCTGAGAGTTCGTAGATTCCATAAATTGTCCCGCGCTTGTCGCTTCCCGCAATAACGAATGCAGAGTCGACTCCCGAAATCGGATGGGATACGGTCTGGACCAGATAGGACTCCCACTTCCCTTGAATCGTTGCCGCATCAATCTTGTGGTCTCGGATCAGGCCGTCGATGACGGCACTCTTGCCAATTGTGCCGATCAACACTGCCGGTGAAGACAGCGCACTTTTTTCGCTAAAGATGCGAGGAGCAGTACCTGTCACTCTCCGAATGTCTTCCGACAAATCTTTGGCGGCGCGAATGACCCCCGGATAATCGTTCGCATCCAGGCAAATCGGAACCGCGGAGCTCCCGCGCACAAGAACAAAATCGCCCGCATGAAATTCACTCTCCACATAGCGATCCGCGCCGATCGCCCAACCCGCTTCGGGAGCAATCAAGGAGCACACCAGAAGTGTGAAAAGTAGTTTGGTTAAAATGATGTTTTGCGTCATAGCTCCCGATCAGGCATCCCCGGTCGCTGCCGAATCCGAGTTATACTACGAAACATGCGCCGATTCGCCGCGATTCTAGCCCTTTTCTGTGTCGCAGCGGTGTGCGCGCAGGAGCCAAATCCGGAAGAACTTTTCCAAGATGCTAAACAGGCTCAGCAGGCGGGAAACAACGAACTCGCCGCTCAGAAATACCAGCAATTACTGACCTCGCACCCAGAAGTCGTTGCCGCCCGCGCCAACCTGGCGATCGCCCTTGCCGCGCTAGGGCGCTATGACGAAGCCATTGAGCAGGATATTGCTGCATTGAAACTTGTGCCCGGCAACCCTGCCCTGCGCATGAACCTGGCTCTCGCCTACTACAAGGGACTGAAGATTCCCGAAGCCGCCGGGCAATTTTCCTCCTTGCTGCAGGAAGACCCCACGAATGCCCGCGTTGCTATGCTGCTAGGCGACTGTTACGTGCGACTCGGCAAGGATGAGGAAGCCATCGCCCTGCTCATGCCCTTTGAGCAGGCGGACCCCGACAATTTAACCATCGAATGGCCCCTTGGCTCCGCCCTGATCCGCACTGGCCAAACGCGCGAAGGAATCCAGCGAGTGGACAAGGTTGCTGCGAAAAAGTCGTCGCCGGACGTGTACATGCTGGCGGCGGAAACGCATCTGCGCCTGGAAGAATTTGACGCTGCGCGGCAATACGCAGACCTGGCCGTGAAGGCCGACCCCAACTTCCCCGGGGTCAACACCATGAGTGGGCTTGTGAGAGAGTATTCCGGCGATCTCGAAGGCGCGGAAGAGGCGTTTCGCCGCGCTATTGCCCAGAAACCGGATGATTTTGAAGCTCACTTGCGTCTCGGCTCTGTGCTTTACGAACAACGAAAGTTGGACCAGGCGCAGAGACAACTGGAACTTGCCTTGGAGATTGATACCGCTTCCGCTTACGCCCGGTTCGAACTTGCCAAAGTGGAGAATGCGCAAGGACAGACCGAGATGGCTCTGAAGAGTTTCGAGGCCGTGGCGCAAGCGATCCCGGAATGGCTGCCGCCTCACGTGGAACTTGCGGCACTTTATTTTAAGCTGAAGCGCCCCCAAGACGGCGCGCGTGAGAAGCAGATCGTCGACCGCATTACAGAAGAAGAACGCCAGAAAAGAACGAAATCGCCAGTTATTTCCCCGCAGCTTCCTTCACGCTGAGCACTCGATCGCCCGTCACATCCTGCAGTGTCTGAACGATTCCGGACGGCCAGCGAATTTCAATCGAGTTGGCATTGGTGTTCTTTCCCAACCCAAAATGGATGGGCCCATAGCTCGACGAAGCGTATCCGACGCTCGAGGTCATGTGATTGTACTGGGCGCCGCCTGAGGTAATCACTTTGATGATTGCGCCAATACCGTCCCGGTTGCTCTTGGTCCCCTCCAATGCAATTTCCAGCCAGTGGCCAGAGTCCACTGTCCGGTTCATCCAGATTTCCGCGTCTTTGCCCAGCGCCGTCACCACAACATCCACTCGCCCGTCCCCATCAAAATCGCCGAAGGCGCAGCCGCGATGCCGCGCGGGTGGAGAAGCATCCAGTCCCGCCTGCTTCGTCAGCGCTTGCCATTTCCCCGTCGCACCGGGATTCCAGAACACCGTATTGTACTGATCGATGTCTGTTCCCGGCTTGGTTATCGACTCCACGTGGCCACGCGTCACAAACAGGTCTTTCCATCCATCGTTGTCAAAATCGAAGAAACCCGGTCCGTATCCCGCCATCGCCCTAGTGAGGTTTCTCATTCCGGTGGGAAACGTAACCTCTTCGAAGCCCTTCCCGGCGTTGTTCTGAAATAGCGGGAACGTCTGATTATTCAGGGCAACAAAAACAATGTCCGGGTACCCATCATTGTTATAATCCCGAAAATCCAGCCCCATTCCGGAAACAAACTCGCCATCCTCGACGAGCGCTACTCCTTCTTGAAACGCGACCTCTTCAAATTTTTGGCCAGTGTTGTGAAAAAGATAGTTGTAGTAGGTATCGTTCGTTACAAACAGGTCGGGGCGTCCATCGAGGTCGTAGTCGGCCATGCCCACGCCCATCCCTTTCCCGACATGTGCGCGTATGCCCCATTTCTCCGACACATCCTCGAACGTACCATTCCCCTTGTTCAGGAAGAGCTGGTTCGGCTGGCCTTCATAGAACCGAGGGTTGCAGTAGTCGTAGGAGCCTGCAAAGCCGCAAAGAGGCTCTTTCTTAATATCCCACTGCAGGTAATTCACAACGAACAAATCCAGCAACCCATCATTGTTGACGTCTACCCACACCGCGGCCGTGGTCCACAGCGGTCCGTACTTCGGATCAATCGCGTGATCCAGCCCCGCTTTGGCCGTAACGTTGGTGAACGTTCCATCTCCATTGTTGTGGTACAGGTTGTTTCCGTGGAGCCCGCCTACAAACAAGTCCGGATATCCGTCATTATCGTAGTCCCCGACGGCCGCGGCCATATCGTAGCCAGTGCCAGCCAGGCCTGCTTCCTTCGTCACATCCGTGAAAACGCCTTTGCCGTCGTTGCGAAAAAGATGATTGGAATATTTCGGCGCATCTTTCTTCAGCGTCTCGATTTTGGCGCCGTTCGTAAAGAAAATGTCCGGGCGGCCATCCTTGTTGAAGTCGAACACGGCCACTCCCCCGGCCATCGTCGCTGGCGCGTGAGGAGTCTTCAGCGTCTCGTCGGTTTCAACGCGAAATGGCAGGTTCTGCAACGCGAACTGGATCTTTGCCGGCGCGGCGGAAGCGGCAGGTGCCTGGGCGATAGCATTGTCCGCGGCCCCGGCCAGTGCAGCCGCGAGGACCCCGCAACAAACCGCGCGAACGCAACGAACCAGCACCAGAACTACCTCCCAAATTCGCCGCAGCATTATCTGTATCGCAGTATGCCAAGCGTTGAACGATTCACACTCCGGAAAACGCGTCACAGCGTTCCGTGCCCGAGTGATATGCACTCCGCAGCACTCGTATTCTCTCACACAAAAAAAGCGAAAGGGGATGGTGCGAACCATCCCCTTTTTGCACAACTGGTTGTTTAAACCAGGTTAGAAGGTGTACTTGAGTGCCAGCTCAAGCACGCGACCACCGGTGGTATAGTGCGCGCGACCGTCGGTGCAGCTGCCAGAGGTTGTCGACGAGCAGGTATTTGTGTTGACGCCCTGTCCGTTGAAGTTCAAGTTCAAGGCGTTGCCCTGCGTCAAATCTGGCAGGGCATGGTTGATGAAGTTGAACGCCTGGATACGGAACTGCAGCACCTGCCGCTCCGTCACTTGGAAATTCTTGAACAATGATAGGTCGGTGTTGAAATACGCCGGACCCTTGATGTAAGGCCAAATGACGTTGCCATTCTGTCCGCGCACCGTGGGCATGGTGAAACAACCCGGGTTGAAGTATTGGCCGGCCATTGTCTTCGACCTCGGATCGCAGGTCAACACCGGCACCAGAGTGTCGCCATTGGTACCCAGAATGCTCGCCGGCCCTTCCCCGTTCTGATAGTTCACGTTCAGCGTTCCATTGGTGTTCCCCTGGATGGGGGCACCGCTCTGGTATTGAAGGGTACCGGAAACCTGCCAACCGTTGACAGCACCAGACGCGAACTTGTTGGAGGTGTGGACTGTGGGCAACGCGAGCACATAGGCCGCGTTGAAGATGTTAGTGTGGTCATAGTTTAGCACACCATAATTGTTCTTCATGTTGAACCAGTCGATAACCGCGCCGTTGCCGTTCCCGTTGTCCGTCTGTCCGTCGCGGATACCCAGCACCTTGCTGAACGTGTAGTTCACCATGAAGGTGCTGCGGCCCGTTTGCTTCTGCCACATCATTTGCAGAGCATTGTAGTTGGAATAGCTGCCATGTGAGGCCACCTGGATGGAACTGTAGTTCCAAGGCAAGTATTGTGAGGTATTCGGTGGCCCGCTCGTGTTGCAGGTCGGTCCTGGAGTTCCTTGGCAATAATACGTGATGCCAGTGACCGGATTTGGCTGGAAGTAGCCGCCCAATGGAACGAGGTTAATGTTGGAGAGGTTCGCGGCAATCAGCATGTCAGATGTGTGACTCCCGATATAGCCGATTTCGAACAGCGAATTCCACGGTCCCCTTTGATCGATGAGAAAGGTCCAGTTCTGAACCCACGGTGTGCGGTTGTCATTCATCTGCAGCGCCTGGATTCCGGTACCGGTACTGGAAGCCGGCAGAGACCCTGCTGGCGAAGCCGGCTGGCAAGTCGGATCGGTCTGAACCTGGCTCGTCTTCAGGATGTGGCAATTCCCGGAAGTGGCGAAGTTCTGGATGCCGAGGGGCGGATCCAAGGTCGGAGCCACATCGTTATAGGCCAATTGGTAGCGATAGATTCCATAACCGCCGCGAAGGACGGTCCGGCCATTACCGAAGAGGTCAAAAGCGGCTCCCACGCGTGGGTCAGGAATGAACCGCGAAGTGAACCCAGAAATGGGAACACTCTTGTTGATGCCGTTCCATGATAGACCAGGAAGGCTTGGGCCTACGCATGCCGGCCCAGGTGCAGTGGAGGCGGGACAAGTGCTGGGATCCCAGACGACCATGCCCGGAGTATTGCCTTCCGGATACCACTGGCCTTCATGATCGAACCGGAGTCCATAGTTCAAGGTTAGGCGACGGGTCACCTTCCACGTATCTTGCGCGTAGAACGCGATCTCGTTGTACCAGAGGGTGTGCAGGGGATCGGCGCTCGTCTGTGCAAAGTCCGCTGGGTGGCCAAGGACATAGTCCGCCATGGCATTTCCGGTAGTGCCCCAAGCCCAGTTATCGTAATCGTATCGACCCTGAGGGAAGGCGTTGGCCGAGCCTGCCCAGGCACCTTCGGTTTGCTGGTTGCCCCCATGCGCCCAGAAGAATCCGAACTTCATGGTGTGGGTTCCTTTCACCCAGGAGAGGTTATCGGCCAGGGACGGAACGCGCTTCAGCGCTCCGAATGCTCCACCCGAGAAGCCACTGGCATAGGCCGGGGCCCAGAGTCCTGGGAACCAGCCACCGTTTGAGCCGCCATTCGACCAGCTGACCAGGTTGGGAATCATCGGTGTAATGCCGGGATAACCGAACGGATTCGTCACATTGTATCCATACTTGGCAGGGTCGACGGCCGAGATGTCAGATGGGTGTACTGGATTGATGAATGAGGTGTAGTTGAACACTACTTCGTTTGTTAGCGAGGTGCTGAACTCGTGCACGTAGCTAGCAGACCAGAGGTTAGAAACTTGCTTTGCCGGCATCGTTGTCGGGTAGGGTAAGGTAGAGTTGGGCCACCACCAGACACCGAAGTTGTTCAGGTCCGTCTCATTCTGCCGATTATAGGAAACGTACAGGCGATTCTTGGGGGTGATGTTCCAGTCGCCGCGAATCTTGAATTCCCAGCGGTTTTGGGGAGTCTGGCTCAGGTATTGAAAGTTACGGCCCCCATTGGTTGCCGGATCGATATTCGGTTGCGGGAAGTACTGTGCCAGGGCCAGCATATTCGGATCCATCTGGTCCAGAGGAATCTTCCCGCCATTGGCAATAATCGAGGCTCCGGACGGGTTAATTGCGGTGGGGACCGCTCCACAATAATTGTTGTACCACCACTGCCCGCTCTGGCTCGGGGCGCAGGGTGTACCGCCAACGGATCCCGCATTGCTGTCCCCATTCGGCTTTTGAAGGCCTAAGCTCTGCAGGTAAGCCGGGGTGAAATCCCCATAAGGCTTGTTGGGATTTAAACCCATCATATCGGCGGTCGGCACAAGAATTTGCGTGATCGATCCTTGCGGTGTCTGTTTCATGTATTCGTAACCAGCGAAAAAGAACAGCTTGTCGCGGTTGCGGTTAAAATTGGTGTGGGGGATGATCACCGGGCCGCCGATGTTGCCGCCGGGGTAGTATTGGCTGTCCTGGGGCTTCGGCGTGTTATAGGCTTTCAGCTGGGCAGCTTCCGCATTCATCACGCCATTTCGAGCATACAGATACGCGCCACCATGGAATGTAGAGCCGCCGCTCTTCCCCGTGCCCTCGACCACGACCGGGCCGCGAGCATATTCTGCGGCGAACGACGAATTGTGCACCGTCATTTCGGCGGTTTGATCCTGGTTGATATTGGCAACTTGCGTTCCCATGTTGCCGGTGTCGACGAGCAAACCGCCATCCATAGTGAGCTGCAAGCCGCCGTACGGCTGCGTGCCGTTAGCGGAGAATTGCCCGACAGGGCCAGTATTACTGGCCGTCGTCAAGCTGCTCCACATGGTTTGGCCAAGTCCATTGTTCATGCCCATGCCCGGCATGAACTTGATGAGTTCTGCGGCGTCGCGGCCCTGAATGGCGATGTTATTCACCATTCCCTGGTTTAACGTCATTCCGCTCTCACCGGAGTTCACAGGCGCGATCAGTTCCGCGCTTCCCACAACCGTGACTTGCTCAGTGGATGTTGCCACGGCCATGTCAATGTTGAGGCTGCGGTTTTCCTTTCTATTCAAAACGAGGCCGTGCGTTTCCCACGACGCGAATCCCTTGGCGGTCGCAGAAACTGAATACGTCCCCGGCAGTAGAGTCGGATAGCTGAAAAAACCAGATTCATTCGTCGTGCGTTCCTCGGCGACGTTCGTAGCTTCGTTCTTCACCGTAACTTTGGCACCAGGAACGGCCGCGCCGCTGGCATCATGAACTGCACCATCAAGTGAGGCCGTGAATGTCTGCGCAGCTGCGAAGCTGGGCAGAAGAGCGAGACAGGCAACCAATAAAACAATCATCCACCGTGAGGAACGGCAGATTGAGGACACAGACGGCATAACCCCTCCCAAGCGCTTTCCTTGTTGCAAGGAATCGCGCGTATTTCTGCTAGAGATATCGAAATAGGAACGAGGCGAAGCAGGCGAAACCCAAACCACCACAACACCCCCGTCTACTTCTTCCAATGAACTAAACCACCCCAAAATCCCCGCCGAAGAGGCGAGGTAGCAGCGCAAACCGTAATCGTTTACGCAGCCCAATAATCGTTTTCTACTACTCGGGCAAACTCGTGTCAAGCATTCTTTTCAAAATAGTGATTCTGAATATCGTTTTTTTAGTGGAAATATCACGGAATTGGCTGGGCGGGCTTTCCAGCCGCTGCTCCAAAGACGACTAAAATTGTCTGCGAATTGCGCCTAACACACGGAAAATAGGGGTCAGAATCTCCCCATTTTGTATGTTTTTCGCCACTCTTCGGTTACTTTTCAGCCCCGAACCCTGCAAAACCAGCCCGTCCGCCGTCTCAAGCTGAGATCGCCGTTGTTCTTGGCTTGGGTTTGCGTGGCTCCCCAACCAGCCTCTAGCGGGGGGTGTATGAAAAGACTCGATCGCAAAAATAAAGGCATCGACTGGACACGCGCACCGACGGTTCTCGTGCGATTCGCGAGGTGTGAAACTTTTCGCATTACCACATTCGTGGTTTGCCGAGCACCGGAACATTTTGATTTTTCTGTTATGGTAGTCCAGAATTCCGCGCGAGGAAAACCCATGCGATGTAGCTTCGGTCTGGCAGTCATCACTCTCCTGTTGTGCCCTTCTTTGAACAGTCAGGAGCAATCTCCGCGTTACAAGGAACCCAAATTAGCAGTCGAGGACCGCGTCTCGGATCTTCTCTCGCGTATGACCCTGGAAGAAAAGGTCGCGCAAATCTCGGGCGGCGGCGAAGGAAACGAAGGTCTGATCGATACCAGCGGAAAGCTGCCCTACAAGAACGCCGAAGAAGCTTTTAAGCAGCTCTACGACGTCGATAATAAGATCGGCCCTCGCGAACGCGCGCTCATTCACAATGCCCTGCAACGATTTCAACTCCAGAAAACCCGGCTTGCCATTCCCGATATTTTCTTTGGCGAAGGTCTGCACGGTTACATGGCCTACGGCAGCACCAGCTTTCCGCAAGCACTGGCACTGGCGAGTACCTGGGATCCGGCGCTGGTGAAACGCGTTTTCATTGCAGTTGGCGACGAGATGGGAGCCTCGGGGGAAGGCCAGGCTTTCACCCCCGTACTCGACCTCGCCCGCGATCCTCGTTGGGGCCGCACCGAGGAAACCTACGGCGAGGATCCCTATCTGGGCTCGCGCATGGGCGTGGCGGCGATTGACGGACTTCAGGGAGATACCTTCTTTATCGACCGCCATCACGTGATGGCCACGGCAAAGCATTTTACGGCGCACGGCCAGCCGGAGAGCGGCAGCAACACGGCCCCAGCGAATTTTTCGCAGCGAGAACTCCGCGAGTCCTATTTATATGCGTTCAAGGCGGCCGTTCAAGAGGCCCGCGCGGGTAGCGTGATGGCCTCCTACAACGAAGATCGATGGCATCCCTTCGCATGTGAATCGTTGGCTGCTTGATCAAGTCTTGCGCCAGGAGTGGGGATTCCGCGGCTACGTTACCTCAGACGGCGAAGGATTGCAGATGCTGTATCGAACCCACGGCGTGGCCGCCGATGCTGCCGAAGCCGCGCGCAAGGCACTTGCCGCCGGCGTTGATTTCGACTTGTCGGATGGCTCCGTCTATCGCACCTTGGTGCAGCAGGTAAAAGACGGAAAGATTCCCATCTCGGAAGTGGAGCAAGCCGCAGGGCGGGTACTCACCGCAAAATTCAGGTTGGGACTGTTTGAGAACCCCTACGTGGATCCGGACTATGCCGAGAAAACCACCAACAGCGCCGATCATCAGAAACTGGCAGAAACGGCCGCGGAGGAGGCGATTGTGCTTCTGAAAAACGAAGGCGCACTGCTCCCTTTGAACCTGAGCAAAGTGAAAACGATTGCGGTAATCGGGCCGAATGCGGCTGACGTCCATCAAGGTGGTTACTCGAGAGATCCTGGCCGCGGCGTGAGCGTCCTGGACGGCATTCGTACACGCGCAGGTTCTAGCGCAAAAGTACTCTTTGCCGAGGGCTGCAAAATCACCACCGGAAAGCAGGGATGGGCTGGTTGGTACGAGAATAATTCGAAGCTTGCAGATCCCAAGGACCAGCAGGCCGGCATTCACGCTGCCGCAGAAACCGCCAAGAAAGCCGACGTCGCCATCGTTGTTGTGGGAGAAACAGAAGCCACCAATCGCGAAGCCTGGTCCGAAGAGCACTTGGGCGACCGCGACTCCCTGGATTTGTTGGGGGCGCAAGATCAATTGATCCAAGCCATCGTAGAAACCGGTGTGCCCACCATCGTGGTCCTGATCAATGGCCGTCCCCTTTCGATCAACTACGCAGCCACCCATGTTCCGGCGATTCTAGAGGCTTGGTATCCGGGACAGGAAGGCGGAACAGCCGTTGCCCACGTCCTGTTCGGCGACGTGAATCCCGGCGGCAAGTTAACCATTACTTTCCCGCGGTCCGTCGGCCAGCTACCCGACTTTTACAATCACAAACCATCGCGCAACCGCGGCTATATTTTCACCTCCCGTGATCCGCTCTTTCCCTTCGGACACGGCCTCAGTTATACGTCCTTCAAGCTGGATAATCTACGCGTTGATCCAGCAGAGATCGCTCCGAGCGCAACTGCCAAGGTAACCGTGGACGTCACAAACACAGGAGACCGCGAAGGCGATGAAGTCCCGCAACTCTACATCCACCAGAAGGTCAGCTCTGTCACGCGCCCCGTTCTTGAGCTTCGCGGATTCCAGCGTGTTCACCTTCGCCCCGGCGAAAAAACCACGGTAACCTTTATTCTCACCCCAGAGACTCTGGCCCTGTGGAATGAAGAAATGAAATCCGTTGTGGAGCCGGGAATCTTCGACGTTTTGGTGGGAACCAGCTCCGCGAAGACGCAAACAATGCATCTAAACGTAACCGAGAAATAAACTCCTTCGTCCGATCGTAGTCAGGGCAGGGCAAGACCGACCGTTGACAACGAGAAGGAACTGGTCTTAAATGGCGCCGTAAACGTTTACGGAAGCCTCTCGCTTCTCTCTTGAGTCTGCTTTCGCGCCGCTCCAGCGTTTCTGGGTGCTTACTCATGGACAAGAAGGTCGTCACTCTGTTCGATCTTGCGGATGCCTTGGGGATTTCCACCGGCACCGTGCACCGGGCTTTGCACAATCATTGCGGGGTCAGTCCGCTTACCAAGGCGCGGGTTCTGCAGATGGCCAAGGCCATGCAGTATCGGCCCAATCTGGCGGCGCGCTATCTGGCTCGTCGCCGTCATCTCCGCATTTCCGTCAACACGCTGAAGGGAACCACCTCGTTCTGGGATGAAGTGCGCGCAGGAATCTCCAAGGAAGCGCAAGCGCACAGCACCGAAATCGAATACCGCACCTATCCCAACCTTGGCGAAGGCGAGGCGGAGGCGTTTGAGGAAGCCGTCAAGTCTGGCGTGAACGGAATCATTAGCTTTCCCAGCCGCCCGCAGCAGATGCGCGCCTGGATGCGCCGCGCGGTGCGCGCGGAAATCCCGGTCGTGTGCGTGGCCACCGACGCGCCAAACACCGGCCGGCTCGCGGTTGTCTCGATCGACACGATGGTCAGCGGATCGCTGGCAGCGGATTTGCTGGGCCGCTTTCTGCACGGCAAAGGGAAAGTTGCGGTCACCCTCAGCGACCTGGACATCCACGAGCACGCCGAGAAGTGCCGAACCTTCCAGGAAACCCTGCACAAGTTTTATCCCGCGATGCATTTAACCGAAACCATCGAAGAACACGACATCGAATCGGAAGCGTACGACAAATGCCGCCGCTTGTTCGTGGCACATCCCGATCTGGCGGGAATCTATGTCACCACGGAAGCGTCGATCCCGGTCATCGAAGCCGCGCGCGATGCGGGAATCCTTTCGCGCCTCGCGATGATCACCACCGATCTTTTTCCCGCGCTTGTGGAACGCCTTCGCCGCAACGAAGTCCTGGCCACCATCGATCAGCGGCCGCACGCGCAAGGGCGCCTGGCATTTAGCGTGCTCCATCAGTTTTTGGTGGAAGGAACGTGCCCCACTTGTCAGGTGACGCTCTCGCCGCACCTGGTGATGCGCGGCAATCTCGACTATTTCCTGCAGCACCAGTCGCAGGAGGTCATCACTGAACGCGGTGCAGAAGAATTGATCCACGTGGCCGAGCGCGCAGGTTTCGCGACAGGTTGATCGCAATAAACGTGTGACCAGCGAGCCCGCTCAGGGCGCGCCACTCCATCCGCATACGGGAGGCTCTATCAGAATCCTAGGCATTGATGTGGGAACCAGCGGCACTCGCGCGCTCATCATCGACGAAGCCGGGCGCATCGTCGCTTCCGGCACCGAAGAACACGCGCCCTTCGCCAGCCCTCATCCCGGCTGGGCGGAACAGGATCCCTGGGACTGGTGGCGCGCCGCCGCCATGGCCATTCGCAAAGCCATTCAGGCTTCCGGAGAATCCGCCGCTACCATCGCTTGCGTCGGCTTTTCGGGACAGATGCACGGTGCCGTCCTACTCGATCAGAGCGATGAAGTCATCCGTCCGGCGCTCATCTGGTGCGACCAGCGCACCGAATCGCAATCGAAATATCTCCAAGGACTCTTCGGCCTCGACGAAATCATTCGCCTCACCTGCAATCCCCCGCTCACCAATTTCACGCTCACCAAATTTCTCTGGGTCCAGCAGAACGAGCCCCGCCGCTGGGACCGCGTCCGCAAGATCATGCTCCCGAAGGATTATGTTCGCCTGCGCCTCACCGGTGAATCTGCCATCGACATGGCCGACGCTTCCGGCACGCTCATGCTCGACGTTGCCAAGCGCGCCTGGTGCGGCGAAATCCTCAGCAAGACCGGCATCGACACGCGAATGTTGCCCAAACTCTACGAGTCGCAAGATATCTGCGGCCGCATTTCCGAAGCGGGCGCAAAAGCCACGGGCCTCAATCACGGTACTCCCGTCGTGGCCGGTGCCGGAGATCAAGCCGCGGGCGCCGTCGGCATCGGCATCACGCGAGCCGGCGTCGTCAGCGCCACCATTGGCACGTCCGGCGTGGTCTTCGCCGCCACCGATCGACCCGCGCTCGATCCCAAGGGACGCCTGCACACCTTTTGCCACGCCATCCCGAATCGCTGGCACGTGATGGGGGTTACGCAAGCCGCGGGCCTTTCACTGCGCTGGTTCCGCGATCGCTTTGGAGCGGGCGCCGAAGATGGCCGCGATCCCTACGAACGCATGACTGAAGAAGCCGCCAGCGTGAACGCCGGATCGCAAGGTGCATTCTGGGCTCCCTACTTGATGGGAGAGCGCACGCCGCATCTTGATCCTTCCGCGCGCGCCGCGTTTGTTGGCTTGACCGCTTCGCACACCCGCGCGCATCTGATTCGCGCCGTGCTCGAAGGCGTCGCCTACAGCCTCAAGGATACCTTCACCATATTCGACGAAATCAACGTGCCCGTCGAACGCATTCGACTCGGCGGTGGCGGCGCGCGTTCCCCGCTCTGGCGCCAAATTCAGGCGGATGTCTACGCGCACGAAGTCGAAACCGTGGAAGCCGAGGAAGGCGCTGCGTACGGCGCGGCCATCCTCGCCGGCGTTGGCGCCAAATGCTGGGCCAGCGTGGACCAGGCCTGCGACGCCCTGGTCCGCGTCGCCAAACGCGTGAGCCTCGACCACACCACCAGCGCCCAGATGCAGCGCGGCTACGCCACCTATCGCCGCATCTATCCCGCACTCAAATCCGTCTTTGGGTAAGCCGCGCCCTTAGCTCGGTTCCCTTCTTCCGCGGCTACGCCGCTCGTTCTACTGAGGGACAGGGTCTTTCAAAGCGGCGGCGATGCCGGCTTCGGCGAGCGGGGCCATAATCTCGTAACCCGCTTTGTTGGGGTGGACGCCATCCGGACTGAGTTCGCCTTTCAGGCCCCCTTCGGCGTTGGCCATGGGTGAATAGTAGTCGACATACACGTAACCGTTTTTCGCGGCGTAGTCCTTGATCCAGGCGTTCAGCGCGCGAATTTTCGGAGCGGGCGCGAGCCCCGGGTGCCAGCGAAAATCGCTGGCGGGCAACACAGAGCAAAGGACCACGCGGATTCCGTTAGCACGAGCCAGCTCGCTCATGGTTGCGAGATTGTTGCCGATTTCCCCGAGCGTGAGTTTTCCCGTATTCTCCGCAATGTCGTTCGTTCCGGCGAGCACAACGACCACGTTCGGTTTCAGGTTGATGACGTCCTGACGAAAGCGCACCAGCATCTGCGGGGTGGTCTGGCCGGATATGCCGCGATTGATGTACGGCTTCCCGGGAAAAAATTCGCCGCGATCGGGAAAGGCGGCCGTGGCCTTCTGTCCCCAACCCTCGGTGATGGAATCGCCCATGAAGACGACGCGCCGTTCACCCGGCGCGGGAGGCGGCAATTGCTGATCCGCGTCGCGATATTTGGCGAGAAACGCCCAGTCCGTCAATCCACGCACCGCTTGAGATTTCTGGTATGGCGTCAGGTCGTCGAAGGAGGGAGTCGACGATTCGACCGGCTTCTCTGTCGGCGACGGCGTGGCGGGCGCGCTAGGCGTGGCTTGCGAGAAGGTACCGACCGGTGACAGCAACATTGCCGCGATCAGGCAAAAAGCCAACAGCGCAACGGAAAATTTCCTATTGGTGTGCACGGAACTACCTCCCGCGAATGTTGAGACGGCGTTTTCCTGGCGACTCGGTGCGCCCCCGGGCAGATCAGGTTTTCATGCGGCTGGGCCGGTAAAGGAGACAGTAGACGGCGCCCAGAATGGCGAGGATCGCCCCCCACCAGATGCCGGCATGAAGATTGAAGAGCACGGTCGGCACGTCGGGCGGATTCACATATTGGTAGATGCCCGAAGCGAGAATGAGCACGCCATTGAAGAGCAGGGATACGCCGATAAAGAACCAAATGGAAATCGATCCGCCAGCTTTCATAGGACCTCACCAGTAAACGATTTGCAGAATGACAAAGACCGTGGCGACCACCGTTCCCCAGAACCAGGGGCGATGCAGGAACGTCGTATAGGTCTCGGAAGGAATATCGGTTACGCCATAGACTAAGCCTTTCAGTTCGGCGTCGGTTTTGGGCTTCGTGAGCAGGCTGACCAGGACAGTCACGATGGCGCAGGTAAGGCAGGACCACAGCGCGCGGTACATGTTCTCCGCCATGTCTCTTGCATACGGCGACATGGCGATATAACGCAATGCCGAGGGATCCATCTTCACCCAGGCCCACATGCCGATCGAGGAACCGGTGCCGGCGAGGAGTCCCCAGAAACCGCCAGCGGGCGTGGCGCGTTTCCACAACATGCCGAGAAGAACGGTGGCAAACAGCGGAGCAATAAAGAAACTGAAGAGGGCCTGGACGTAGTCCATGATGCTTTTGAAGTCCATAACCAGGTAGGCGGTGCCGATGGAGATCACCACGCCGACAATGGTGCACCAGCGGCCCATGTTGACGTAGTGATGATCGCTGCCATCCTTTTTAATAAAGGCGCGATAGATGTCATAGGTCCACACGGTAGTGAAGGCACTGACGTTACCAGCCATGCCGGACATAAAGCCAGCGATCAGCGCGGTGATGCCGAGGCCCAGAAGACCGGGACCGCAATAGCGAGCGAGCATGAGGGGAAGAACTTCATTGTAGCTGTGGCCGCCGGTGGCGATCGCTTGGGCTTCGGGCATGAGCTTCATGGGGAGAACTGCGAGCGCCAGCAGTCCGGGGAGAATCACGATGAAGGGAACGAACATCTTGAACGCGGCGCCGATGATGGGAGCCATTTTTGCGGCGCGGAGGTCTTTGGCGGTGAGGACACGCTGGACAACGAGGAAGTCGGTTGTCCAGTAGCCCATGGAAATGATGGCACCGAGTCCAAAGACGATGCCAGTCCAGTGAATGCCCATGGGATTGTCTTTGGCAGAGCCGAGGGTGCTCCAGAGATGGGTGTATTCGGCAGAAGCGTTGCGTGGCGATGCGAGCCTTGAGGCCGCTCCAGCCGCCAGCTTCGATGAGGCCGAGGATAGGAATCAGCAGTGCACCTGCCCAGATAAGGATGAACTGCAGAACTTCGTTGAAGATGGCGGAACGCAAGCCGCCGAGGGCGACGTAAATGGCGACGGTGCCCGCGGAGACCCAGATGCTAAAGTTGATGTCCCAGCCGAGAACGATTTTAAGGACCAGGGCCATGGAATACATGTTGATGCCGCTCATGAGCACGGTCATGAAGGCGAAGCTGACGGAAGAAAGCGCGCGGCTGGATTCTCCGAAACGCAATTTCAGGTAGCCGGGCACCGAGTGCGTTTTGGAAATGTAATAGAAAGGCATCATGACGAGCGCGAGGAAGAGCATGGCGGGAATGGCGCCGACCCAATACCAGTGCGCGGCGAGGATGCCGTATTGATAGGCGGAGCCGGCCCAGCCCATCAGTTCGAGGGAGCCGAGATTCGCGGAGAGGAAACTAAGGCCGGCGATCCAGGCGGTCATTTCGCGACCCGCCATGAAGAAGTCTTCGCCGGTGTTCGCGCGCTCCTTCAGATAGAAACCAATAGCGAGAACCAGGATGAAGTAAAAGACAATGATGGCCAGATCAACCCCATTGAGATGCACCAGACGGTTGTTGTTCACGAACGCAAATAGCGCAGTCATAGGTTTTTCGAGTCGCTCCTATTCGGCGAGCAGGATCGCTTGCAGCCTGATAAATCGGTTGTTGTCAAAAGCACCGTGAAGTTCAGCTACTTGACGGAAAACTTATAAATGGTTTCGGACAAAAATTTCTGTCCGGGGCGCAGCACGGTCGTTGGGAACGTCGGATGATTCGGCGAGTCGGGATAGTGCTGCGTCTCCAGGCAGAGCGCGCCGTATTTTTGGTAGGGCTTGCCGCCCTTGCCGATGATGGAAGGATCCAGATGGATGGCGGAATAAAACTGCATGCCGGGTTCAGTGGTCAAGACTTCCATCTTGCGGCCGGTAGAAGGATCAACGACGGTAGCCGCGAGGCGGAGCGTTCCGGGCTTGCCGTCGACGACAAAATTGTGGTCGTAACCGCCGATGTCTTTGATTTCGCCGAGGTGCGCGCCGATGGCCGTGGGCTTGCTGAAATCGAGGGGAGTGCCGGCCACGCTGGCAATCTGACCCGTAGGGATCAGCGTTGAATCGACGGGTGTGTAATGGTCGGCGTGCAGTTGCAGGACATGTTGAAGAATATCGCCGGTGCCCGCGAGATTGAAGTAGCTATGATTGGTAAGGTTCAGAACGGTGGGCTTGTCGGTTTCCGCGGCGTATTTGATCTGGAGTTCGTTGGAATTCGTGAGCGTGTAGGTGACGTTGACGGTGAGCGTGCCGGGATAGCCTTCTTCGCCATCGGGGCTGACGTAGGTGAAGCGGACGGATTCGCTCTGCGCGTCTTCGGATGGCGCGGCCTTCCAAACTCTGCGGTCATAGCCGATCTTGCCGCCGTGAAGAGTGTTCGGCGCATTGTTGATGAAGAGCGTGTATTCCTTGCCGTCGAGAGTGAATTTGCCATTGGCGATGCGGTTGCCGTAACGACCGATGGTGGCGCCGAAGTAGGGGTGGGGATCACCCTCGTAGCTGGCCAGCTTGTCGAAACCGAGGACGACGTCGCCTAGCTTGCCACTTTTATCGGGGACGAAAAGCTGAGTGAGCGTCGCGCCATAGGTAATGATGGTGGCGGAAGAACCGTTCAGATTGTGAAGCGTGTAGGCGTCGATGACGGTTCCGTCGGGGAGCTTGCCGAATTCGGATTTGGCGACAGGAGCACGTTGTTTGGTGTCGGCGCTTGGTGCACTACTGTTTGCGTTAGTCATTGTGGAATATCCGAGAACGATTACGAAAAGGAAACCGCACAATCTACTGCAAAAACTCATTTCAGTCCTCCCCACGGATGGGAGACGCCGGAAAGTAAGGCATGTCCTTGCGGGTTGTACCACAAAACACATCGAATCGCGAGTGATCTGTGCAATGTAAAGAAAGAAAGTGAGTTAAGTGTGTGCACAAAGAGATAGGAGGACAAGGAGGAGGGAAGAAGAAGGGCGAAAGAAAAAAGAGATAGGTCATTGACAAGACGGGAGGGAAGGTGCCAGAGTCGCGACGAGAAGCTAGGTGCGAAGCCGTAAACGCTTACGCCGTCGGGGACTTTCCATGAAACTAATGTTTAGATCACGCCAGCGGGTGCTGGCACGCCTGATGGGATTCATTCTGCTTTGTTTGGTGGTGATTTCTCCAATTTCAGCGCAGTGGCTTCCGGTGAATCCGGTGAAGAGCGTGGAGACACAACCGGACGGAATGATGCTAGTGCTGGAAAACGGGTATTTGCGATTTCAGGTGTGCACGGAATCGATGGTGCACGTAGTGTACTCGCTGGAACTCACCGTGCGGGAGCGGCCGGACTTCCTGGTGATCAAGAAGAGCTGGCCGAAAGCGGAGTTTACGGTCGGAAGCGATGACCAAAAGCTGGTAACGCTGAAGACCGCGCAATTGAAGATTGAGGTGACCCGCGCAGACAGCTCGATGGTGTTCTTCGACGCGGACGGCAAGCGGCTGGCCGCGGAGACTTCGCACACTTTGACACCGGTAGAAGTGAATGGCGAAAAAACGCTGCATTCTGAGCGGTTCGTGAACACCTGGGACACGCAGGAAGCGTTTTACGGGCTGGGGCAACACCAGGGCGGAGTGTGGAACTACCGGGGAGAAGCGGTCGATTTATCGCAGGACAACACAAACATATCGATACCGATGCTGCTGTCGAGCAGGGGGTATGGAATTTTCTGGAACAACGGTTCGCGAAGCCGCTTCAACAACCGGTTCGTTCATGCGTTCTATCTGAGCTCGGAAGTGGCGGATTCGATCGACTACTACTTCATCTACGGGCCCAGCTTCGACAAGATCATAGGCGATTATCGGGACCTGACGGGACCAGTGCCGTTGTTCGGCAAGTGGGCGTATGGCTACTGGCAGTGCAAGAACCGCTACGACTCGCAAGCGGAGCTGTTGGGAATCGCGCAGAAATATCGCGATTTGCATATTCCCCTGGACAACATTGTGCAGGACTGGTTCTGGTGGAACACCATGGGCGAGCCAGTGTTCAACAAGAACTATCCAGACCCGAAGGGGATGGTGGACACGCTGCACAAGCTGAACGTGCATTTGATGATTTCCGTGTGGCCATATTTCCGGCCAGGGTCTCCCGTGTATGACGACATGGCCAAGAAAGGCTTCTTCGTCGCGAATACGGTTGCCGGCGGATTTCATCCGCAGGGGATGGCGCTCTACGACGCATTCAATCCCGCTGCACGGAAATATTACTGGAGCTTGATGAACGATGCGCTGTTCAAAATTGGAGCGGATGCGTGGTGGCTGGACACCACGGAGCCGGAAACAGAGGGGCGCGAAACGAATATCCTGGTAACCAACAAAATCGCGTTGGGGAATGGTGCCCGTTATACGAATGAGTTTCCGCTGATGACCACCGGCGCGGTGTATGAAGGGCAACGCGCGGCGTCCGATCAAAAGCGCGTATTCATCCTATCGCGGTCGGCCTATGCAGGAGCCCAGCGGAACGCCGCGGCAGTTTGGTCTGGCGACGTGAACCCGAATTGGGAAACGTTGCGGCGGCAGATTCCTGCCGGGCTGAATTATTCGCTCTCAGGACTTCCCTACTGGACGACGGATATTGGCGGGTTCACGGTAGCGAATCCAGATGATCCGGCATACCGGGAATTATTCCTAAGGTGGTTTCAGTTCGGCACGTTTTGCCCGATCTTTCGCGTGCACGGAACGAGGTCGACCAATCAGAACGAATTGTGGTCCTTTGGGCCGGATGCGCAGAAGACACTGGTGTCGTTTGATAAGTTACGCTACCGCCTGATGCCGTACATCTATTCGCTGGCATGGCGCACCACGAGTGAGAGTTACACCATCATGCGGCCGCTGGTGATGGATTTCCGGACGGATGTGCAGGCGCAGGACATCGGCAATCAATTCATGTTTGGCCCGGCACTTCTGGTGAATCCAGTCACGGAGCCGAGGGCAACCTCGCGGCATTTATATTTGCCGGGCGCGAAATGGTACGACTTCTGGACTGGCGCGGTGCAACAGGGTGGAAAGTTTGTGGACTCGGCTGCGCCGATCGAGCGAATCCCGTTGTTTGTTCGCGCGGGATCGATTTTGCCGATCGGACCGGACATTGAGTATGCGGCCGAGAAAACGGCGGATCCGATTGAACTTCGTATCTACCGGGGAGCAAATGGATCATTCACGCTGTACGAAGACGAAAATGACAGCTACAACTACGAAAAGGGCACGCACGCAACAATTCCCTTTTCCTGGGACGATGCGGGGCACACTTTGACGATCGGCGACCGAGTGGGAGTATTTCCGGGGATGCTCGAAAATCGCATGTTTCGAATTGTATTTGTGGGCGAGAATCATGGCGTAGGTGGCGGACTGACCGAAGCCGCGGACAAAACCGTAAAGTACTCCGGGAAGAAACTCATCGTGTCGCCATAGTTTGTTTCCAAAGGAATTTTTGCGGAGGCCAATGTGTTTTCACTTCGAGGCGGTCGTGCGCGGCTTGCGGCGTTCTTGAGTGTTTTTGTTCTGGCCCTACCTAATCCGATCCTGGGCCAAACATCCGAAAAAATTGTGATCCCGACACAGCTTCCCGGCCGGGAGGCATTGCTGGTGGGGACGGACTGGTATCCGGAGCAGTGGCCGGAGTCGCGCTGGGAAGCGGATCTGAAAATGATGGAGGACGCACATCTGCAGGTGGTGCGCGTGGCGGAGTTTGCGTGGAGCCGCATGGAGCCCTCGGAAGGGCAATTTGATTTTGCTTGGATGGATCGCGCAATACGCCTGGCTGAAAAGCACCACATTGCGGTTGTGGTGGGTACGCCTACCGCCGCGCCTCCCGCATGGCTGACGCAGAAGTATCCGGAGACGTTACGCGTGGAGACGGACGGACAGCGCGTGGCGCACGGAAACCGCGCGCACGGATCGGTGACGTCTCCGAAATATCGCGCGTATTGCCGGGCGATCGCAGACGAAATGGGCAAACATTATGGCCACGACGCCAACGTGGTTGGCTGGCAGATCGACAATGAGTACGGCTACGGATTGATGTCGTACAACGAAGAAGCCCGGCAACAATTTCAAGATTGGCTGAAGGCCAAATACAAAACCATGGATGCGCTGAATGATCACTGGACTACAGCCTACTGGAGCCAGACGTATGACAATTGGGAGGAGATCCCCATTCCCGTGGGGGGGCACAACCCCGGGCTGATGCTAGACTGGAAGCATTTTGTGACGTATGCGTGGACGAGTTACCAGCAGGATCAGATTGACGCGCTGAAGAAATCCATCGAACCACGACAATTCATCACCGGGAACTTCATGGGATACGGCTTCGACAGCTTCGATCACTATGGGATCACGAAGCCACTGACGTTCGTGTCGTGGGATGACTACGTGGGCCATGGGCATCTGGACCCGGATTCCAATGGAATCAGCCACGACGCGATGAGGGGATTGAAGCGGGAAAACATCTGGATCATCGAAACGCAACCGGGATTTGTAAACTGGTCCGAGTTGAACAATGCGCTGAATAAAGGCGAAGTTCGCGCGATGGCCTGGCACGACATCGGTCATGGAGCGGACGAAGTAGGTTACTGGCAGTGGCGCAGCGCGCTAAATGGGCAGGAGGAAATCCACGGCACGCTGTTGGCACCCGATGGAGATCCAGTGCCATTACTGGAAGAGGTGAAGCAAACGGCGAAAGAGTTTGCGGAAGCGCAGAACGCGTTTCGCGGGACGAGGGTTGTGTCGCAGGTGGCGCTGCTGGCGGACTACGACAGCCGGTGGGCGATTGAGTGGCAAAAACACACACAGAAATACGACCAGCAGGCGATCATGAAGGGTTATTACCACGCGCTGAGAAAGCTGGCGCAGTCGATTGATATCGTGAGCCCAGATGTTGCGCTGGCGGAATACAAGCTGGTGGTGGCGCCGGACCTGTATCTGATTCCGAAGGAACGAGCGGAGCATCTTCTGGACTACGTGAAGAATGGTGGACACCTGGTGCTGGGACCGCGTGCGGGTTTGAAGGACGAGTTCAACTCGCTGATTCCGCTGCGCGAGCCGGGTTACCTGGCAGAGGCACTGGGCGGACGCGTGGAACAATACTATGCACTCGAGAAAGAGGTACCGGCGAGCGGTACGTGGGGCGCGGGAGAAATTTCGGTGTGGGCGGAACAGATGAAAACGACCGCTGCGGATGCGGAGGTGCTACTGCGGTTTGGGAAGAGCAACGGGTGGCTGGATGGACAGCCATGCGCGATCAGTCGGACGATCGGGAAGGGGCGCATCACCTATGTAGGCGGAGTGCTGGACGCGAAGTTGATGGCGGCAGCCGCGGACTGGATGGCCAGGTCCAGCGGCGTAACGGCGGCGTTCGGCCCGGTGCCGGACGGGATTGAAGCGAACCGGCGCGTCGGGAGCAGCGGCAACGTGTTCGTCTTGATCAATTTCAAGAGCGAGAGCCAGGATGTGAAATTGCCGCGGGCGATGAAGTCGCTACTCGACAAGAAGGAAGTGACGCACGTGATGCTGCCGCAGTATGGAGTGGCGGTGCTGTCGGAAGCGGGGAAACACTGAGGGGCAGAATCGCTTCCGGCCGAAGCGATTTTGGAGAATTAGCAGGAGCATAGAGAGATCAACAGCCCTCTGGGGCTAAAGCCGTCGATTTCGCCAGGTTGCCGGTCTGAGGAGGGCAAGAGCGAAAGGCAGGGCAGCAGGCTAGCTCGGCAAGCCCGCAGCAGGTTTCGCGGACGCCAGCGCAGCAGCCTGGGGAACGGAAAACGACGAAGTAGGTCGGCTATAAGTCGCAACCGCCACCAGAGCAAAATGCTTGCTTTTTCCGCAGCATGTGAAGGCGTGCCCCCCCCCCCGAATATCGGTTTAATGACAGCTTCTAATTGACTTAGGGGAGCAAGTTTGTTCGCATGAGGGGCGCGGGCGGAGTCAGGCGAGGGACCGATGCGAGTCGTTAATTTCAGAGGGAAAGATGGATTAGGAAGCGTTGGCGTATTCACCGGGAAAGGCGTGGTGGATTTGAGAGCTTCGGCGCACAACGCTCGAGTATCCGCGGGAACGTTCGAGAGCATGGCTGAGTTCCTGGGAGCGGGAGAATCGGCACGGATCGTCGCCCAGCGATTGGTGAGTGACAGCGAGCACGCTGGGGTGCTGGCATTGAGCGACGTCCGCTTGTTGGCGCCGGTACCGCATCCTGGAAAGATCATCGCAGTGGGCCTGAATTACCGGGATCATTCGATGGAATCGGGAGCGAAGGAACCGCCGAAATGGCCGCTGATCTTCGCGAAATTTCCCACGAGCATCTGCGGGCCGGGCGATGCGATTGTGTTGCCAGCGGGCGACGCGAAAGTGGATTATGAAGCGGAGTTGGGCGTGGTGATCGGGAAGCGAGGGAAAACGGTTCCGGCACAGAATGCCTTCGAATATGTGGCGGGCTACCTGCCGCTGAATGATGTTTCCGCGCGGGCCTGGCAATTTGCGGATAAACAATGGGTGCGCGGAAAATCGTGCGACACATTCTGCCCGATTGGACCCTACCTAGTGACGCGCGACGAAATTCCCGATCCACACTTTCTGACGATTCAGGCACGAGTGAACGGCGTGACGCTGCAGAGTTCCAATACCAGCAAGATGATTTTTCGCATTCCGCAACTGATCGAGTTTATCTCCGCAAGCATCACGCTGGAGGCGGGAGACATCATCGCCACGGGGACGCCGGAGGGAGTGGGGGCGTTCCGGGAACCGCCGATCTATTTGAAGGATGGCGACGTGGTGGAAATCGAGATTGAAAAGCTGGGAGTGCTGACGAACCCCGTGGTGGACACGCAAAGGTAGACGGCATTTCGCGCTCAGGGAAATTAAGCTTTCTAGAACTCGCGGAGGTTCAAAGGGAGTCGTGCGAATCTCCGCTTTTTACGTGGTAGCTCCGCCGTCAATTTTCATTAGCGAGCCGGTGATGAAACTTGCCTCTGGACTGGCGAGGAAGGCCACGAGGCTGGCAATTTCCTCTCCACGGCCGTAACGTTTGAGAGCCATGAAGTTGCGCATGGTGTCGGCGAAGGGAACATTGGCCGGATTCATGTCGGTATCGACAGGGCCGGGTTGCAGAGCGTTGACGGTGATGCCGCGGGACCCGAGATCGCGGGCCATGCCGCGGGTTAAGGAAGCGACCGCACCCTTCGTTGCGGCGTAGACCGCCAAGCCTTCGACAGGCACCCAGTCACTATTCACGCTGCCCATATTGATGACGCGGCCGCCCTGGCGCATATGACGGACGGCTTCTCGGGTGGCAACGAATAACCCGCGCACGTTCACAGCCATCGCGCGGTCAAAATCCTGAAGGGAAACTCTGTCAAAGGTCCCCGATGAGATCGCACCTGCATTGTTCACCAGGATATCGAGGCCGCCAAAACTTTTGGCGGTTTCGGCAACCGCGCGTTTCACTGCCTCCGCGTCGCCACCGTCGGCCTGGATTGCCAATGCACGTCCGCCAGACTGGATGATGGACTTCACCACTTCGTTGGCCTTGTCAGGTGACTGAAAGTAAGTAATCGCAACCGCCGCGCCGTCTTCAGCGAGGCGCCTGGCAATCGCGGCGCCGATGCCGCGAGACGCACCCGTGACGAGTGCAACTTTACCGGCAAGTTTCTTGGACATGGTTAGTCTCCTGCTCAGAGATTGCGGTCCGCAAGAAACGATAGACGCCAGGAGCGGGAAGTCAGTTACATCAGCGGACCGTTACAAAAACAGGGAGCAGCTATTTTGTGCGGGTGGCGGCCCAGTCGCCGGTTTTGCCGCGGCCGGTAAGCCTACTTTTCACATCGTGTCGCCATCCATGGCACCGGCGTAATCCAGAGGCACACGCGTTTTCACACCAAACGCGATCTTGTTACCGTCGACGGCGCCTTCCAGATCTCCCGACTGGCGCGGCCCTTTGAATTTGCCGGTAAATTCATCCGCCATCCCGTTTGAGGATGATGGTCTGATTTGCGCTGCCGGTATCGCCGCAGACGGAAATATTCCAGGTGCCAGCGACGTTTGCCGGTGAACCTGCAGCGGAGGCACGTGCACAGGAAAGGGAAGAAAGAACCGCCATAGAAAAAGCGGCAGCCATAACTCTTCGAGCGAACATAAATGATTCCTCCATGAAAACGAAAGGGATTTGATCGCGCGCCCTGCCGGAAAGGTGCTGCGGGAGCCGAAAGGGTTGGCGGAGGAATCACTCAAAGGATGCAAACCCCGCAACTCCCGATGAGACAACCGCGCGGGAGTATTGACCGCGACAAATGAGGGTGTAAACAAATTTCGGCGGAGAGAGGGTCAGCAAACGATTGACAACGCCGCGGGCCCGAGGGTACTCTCTCCGCCACGTCTCCCGCCCCAAGGGAACGATTCCCCTCGGAGACACTTCCACCAAGTATTCGAAATGCAACCGAGTGGTCCGAAGTCCGCATAGCGCTGCCCCACGCGAACTAAAACCTTGCGCTCGAAGGAAACAGCGAACTTCCGGTTCGATGGCCGCCCGCGCAATCCGTGGATCACCGCCTGGTCTCCATACGTCCCGATGCGCAACAGCAGCCGGCGCACCTGCCGGTCGGTCAGTCGCAATCGCCTGCCCGCTTCTCTCTGGGTTAAATGCCCCTGCATCACTTCATGCAACACTCGCATACGGTCCCGCTCTCGTTGATTCAAAGTGATTCGCTCCGTTTCCATGGGGCCCCCGGCCATCCATGAAAGCGGACATTTCTACTTTGCACAAACCGGACATTCTCATTTTGCGGCGACACATCGACCCCAATCCGTCCGTAAGGTGGCAGTGACCAGCGCACACGGTCCGAATTCTGGTTCATTGCAGCCACCAGGCACTGCCAGAGCTTTTTCGTTGAGCTTGAGCAAGGCAGGCCAGCGGGAAGCGCCGATCGATAAACCATCGGGGACAGTTTTCCAACGAGCCATCCAAAAAATGTGCTCTGCAAATCCGTCGATAAGCTCGCGTACCTTGGTTCGCGCTAGGTTCGAAGCGGCAGGAATTGTAGGGCTTCCAACCACAGGGCGATTCCCTCCGCCTCCCGGGCCAGGCGCAGTCGCATTTGTCGGGCGTGATGCACCAGCCGACCTGCCGTGTAGAAGATCAGAAAGCGCAGTCGCTTCGGGCGGGCCCGCAATAAATCTGCGGGCAAGGCCAAACGCTTCAGCGCCGTCAGCACGTTGTAGGAGATCACCGCCAGCCGCAACCAAGCGGCGTTGTCCCCAAAGTATTTCGACGGCAACACTCCGGTCGCCAGCTCATTCTTTAGCACATCGTGGACCCCTTCGATGGTGCCTGCTTTTTCTCGATGCCAGTCGATCAGTTTCACCGGCTCCCAGTCCCAAATGTTGCTGAGCACGGCAAAGTGCAAGACGCTACTGCCGTCAGCAAATAATCCTCCCTGCCGCTTCCGCAACCGGATGGCTACGTAGCGCAGCGGTTTCGTCCCTTTCGGCTCCAACTCCTCGTTGGAAACAAATACCACCTCGGCGCATTCCCGATCCACATCCGGCTCCGGCTTGCCGTAAGCTTTCCATCCTGACTCCGGAACTTCCAGAATCGCCGCGTGTAACGCATCACTCATCCGCGCGCTGACCGCAAAACCAATGAATCCGGCCGGCCCGTCTGCGCGTTTCTCGTTCAACAGCCAGCGCAACAACCCCTTCTCGTGACACGCGGAGTCGCCCCGATAGTAATGGCTCGTCACCGTGTTCGGCAAAGCGGCAAATGCCGCTTTGGCCACCGTCAACGGAGCCATCTGCGCCGGCACATTCCCATCGCGAAACTCGTCGGCCAGCACCACATCCATCTCTGCCCACACCGCCAGCATCGGTTGGTAGCCGCGTGATCCTTCGTAGGTATACAGGGCTTCTCGCTTGCGGCTCTCGATAATCGTGGCGTCTTGATCGACCGTGGCGATCTTCTGATCTACGCAGCGTTCCCCCAACCGCTGAATCAGATCTCGGTTCACCCGCCCCAGCCCCTCGAGCGCCCGGTTCTCTTCGGGAATGTAGGCTGTGGTATCCGGTAGACGCCGCTGCTGTGCTTCCTGAATCTTTTCCTCTTCGTGGAAGGCGTGCAAAAACTTCCGCGCCGCTTCCGGAGAAGGCAGCTCATGTCCAACGAGCTCCGCCAACCCCGCATCGCTGCGCAGGTGTACGAAATCGTCCACGCACTCTCCCCCAGCCGCGTTCAAAATTACGAAACTCTCGACGAACGTGGCTTCGTCGTAGCCCCGCTCACGTTCCTTGACGGCCACGTGTTGCTGTACGCTTCCCGGCAGCCCCAAGGAACGGAACGCTTGCACCACCAGCGGGATCCCGCCCAGGGCGGTCAAGGACTCTTCCAGCGGCTTGGGATCCACTTCGAACAGTAACGGGGACTCGGTTGGGGAAGGCTTTGGCATTTTGCGCATGCCCGCGATCGTACGCGAATCGCGCACCTCACGGGTGCGAATTTCTACCCAAAGGTGTTTACTGCTTGTGGCGGCATTTAGGCCAATCCATTGGCTCAAACACCTCTTCGCCAACCACCGGGCTACCACACGCCCTTGTTATCGACGGATTGGGGATCGACCGCTTACCTTGACAGGCCGAAGAATGTGGCCTACACTACGTAGTTTTTAGGTGGTCCTTTTGGGGCCATCTGTGCGAGGGTGACCATGGACAAGAAGCGATTGGAGTACTACAAGAAGAAACTGCTGAACCGGCGCGATGAGCTCGTGAAGACGATCACGCGAACGGAGGAGGAAGGGCGTCAAGCGGACGACGATCCCACTGTTGACCTTGCGGACAAAGCAGCGAACTCCTACACCAAGGAATTCCTGTTTGGGCAGACCAGCGCGGACCGCAATATGCTTCATCAGATCGACGAAGCTCTGAAACGTATTCGCAGCAATGATTTCGGACAATGCGCCAGCTGCCAGGAAGAAATGCAGCAGAAGCGTTTGGAAGCGGTACCCTGGGCCAAGCACTGCATCTCCTGCCAGGAAAAGATGGAACAGGGGCAACTGTAGTTCCTCGCTTGAGAATGAGCCATTACCTATTGAATATATAATTGAAGTAGAATCAAAACAGGCATGCCGAGGTATGCCTGCGCGCTGAGGATACAAGCAACCTCAACTCTGGATTCGGAGGAGTGTTGGGAGTCTATACGTGGCGCTTTTGCCACGAACGAGGGCGGGCGAGTTGACAATTTCCGCGTCTTGTTGCTAGATGATGTAATCATGACGGGTGCGACGCTAGATGCGTGTCTACGCGCATTACGCGAAGCGGGCGTTAGCTCGGTGATTGCTGTTACCGTAGCCCGAGCCGTCCGACCCGCGAGCCCCGCCGGCCGATCGAAGTACCGGAAGGGGGCGCGATGAGCGCCAGAAGGCCAGAGGCGGTCGACCACCGGGGGCGAGTTTCCCCCGAAGCGGGCGGCGCGCTTGTGCCTGCTGCTTCGGGGTGCGTCGGCGGTCGTCACCTGCCGGTGGTCCTCACCCGGCGTGCTTCTTTGATGCAAGAACCTGTGCTGGTCCTGAACGCGACCTACGAGCCTATTAATGTAACCGCAGTGCGCAGAGCCATGGTTCTGTTACTGAAGGGCGTAGCGCAGGCGGAAGAAATGCACAGTTCCGAAGTGCACTCCGTGGCGCATTCCCACAAGGTGCCGTCGGTAATCCGGCTGCTGGCGTATCGCCACATTCCGCAGCAGAGCCGTGCCTTGTCGCGAAAGAATATCTTGTTGCGCGATCGAAATACGTGCCAGTTCTGCGGTAAGGTATTCCCCAGTTCGGAGTTGACGCTGGATCACGTGATGCCGCGTTCGCGCGGTGGGCGATCTTCCTGGGAAAATCTTGTGGCCTGCTGCTATCGCTGCAACAACAATAAGGGCGATCGTACTCCGGAAGAGGCGGGGCTGCGGCTGGCTCGTAAGCCTCGGCCGTTCACGCTGCACACCTCTCGACAGCTAATGCGTTTGATCGGACATCGCGACGAGCGGTGGCGTAAGTATCTGTTTTATTAAAACTTACAGAACCTTACAAAATAATTTCGAGGTGCGGGAAACCTTTTGCAACCCCGTGCATCTATATAACCAATACCACTTCGAGGACACACCCCGGGAGGCAGCTAGGGTCCAAACCCTAGCTGCTTCTCTCCTTTTAGAGCACTTTTTTCTGTGAATAGACTTTAGGGGCGTGGTTGGAATTACTTACCGTTACGGGGAGGAAAGCTCTCACGCGCGGAGGCTTCATCGGGAAAATCCGGGAATACCTGATAGAGCTGCGTGACTTTCAGAATCTCTTCGACCTTCGGCGCTAGTCCTACCACCCTCATCGCGCCGCCTTTTTTCACGACCGACATGTAGTTACGCACTAATTCACCGATACCGGAACTATCCAGGTATCCGAGTCCTGTCAGATTCAATACGATGTTTTTGTGACCCTGATTCAAGAGACCGAGCACGGCGTCGCGAAATGCCGCAGTTTCAAATGAAGTCAGCCGCCCATTCACTTCCACGAACGATACGTCATCCGAATGTCGAATCGTCACTGAAAAATTCAATGGACCCACCCAAGCGCCAGGAAGTCGATTTTACCGTGTACAGAGGGAAAGACAAGGTGGTATTACGATGACGCGCATAGGGTGTGTCTCGATTCATGCCTTAGCGAAACGCTCGTCCAATAGCCGGCCGAATATGTCGCTTTCTGTTGGGTTTGGCCTTGTACCTTTACCGACGATGCGCAGCGTCACAATTGCAGCGATGTCGTTCGAGAGAAGCAGTGCGATTCAGAAGTGAAAGGGGTCTTCTTCGCCTACGGCGTCAACCAGAGCTGTCCAAGTGATTTCGTTCTGAAAAGAATCTGATACCTGCCGTTTCGGAACATCGCCAAGACGTGCAGGGATCTGGCAGGCTCTATGAGCTTCGACCTGAGTGCCTCGACCAACGGGTCGCATTTACCTCGCTCTCTTCTGTGGCGAGTGCTTCTGCTCAGTATTGTCTGCATCTTCGCTGTAACGAAGCGGACGGGCGGCTCAACTCCTTCGGACCAGGCCGTGGCGCTCGCGGCTCAAGAAAAAGACACAAGCGCCCAAAATTACTATGCGAATGCACATTCCTACCTCGAAGAACCTATGGAACAACTCATTCAACAAATTCCAGAACTTAAGACGATGCAATCCTCACACGAAGGGCAAGTGCCGCCGGCAATTCTGGAAAGAACAGGTGAGCAGGTCGATGAATTTTTCCGAAACGTCATCGATCTCTCCGCGCATGAGGAAATCACCGAAGAGAAATTAGGAGGGCAAGGTCAGGTAACAGAGCGTCTGCAGATGGAAGACAGCTATCTGATTCTTCGCCGCGGCACCGAAATGTTCGGGAGCGTCAATGAATACCGGATGGACCCCAAGGGGAATCCGATGGAGGAAACTGGGCTGAGGAACGGATATTTCGTCACTGCCAATTTTGCTTTGACCCACTTCTACTTCGCAACGGCCTTTCAGTCGGACGCGAACTTTCGCTATCTCGGCGATCAAGAACTGGGCACCAGAGATACCTACGTTGTAGCTTTCGCGCAGAAGCCCGACCAAGCGACGCCATTTGTCGTGATGACCGGACAAAACGGCACGAGAGTGAAGATGTTGATGCAGGGAATCGCCTGGGTGGACAAGAAGAATTTTCAAATTGTCGTGATCAGGACCGATCTACTGGCACCTCGCCCTGAGATTTGGCTGAATCGACTGACGACGACAGTGACATTCGGTGAAGTACAACTTCTCGATGTCGGGACACCTTTGTGGCTACCCAGCGACGTAAAGGTCGAAGCGAACTTCAGGGTATTTGACAATCAGGTCGGATACTACGAACTGAATTTCCGGAATGAGCATCACTATTCCGAGTATAAGAGCTACCGGGTGTCCGTCAAGATGTTACCCGAAGGTCTAAGAGGGCCTGTGCCCGTCCCGGCCAGGCCGATGGGTGAAAGCGTTCAGCATTACTACGCGAATGCACATCCTTATGTCGAGCAATCGCTGGACCAGCTGAGCACACGCCTGCCCGAGTTGCGGAAGATTCAGCCAGCAGCTGATTCGCAGGAGTTGCCCGTAATCCTGGAAAAGACCGCGACAAACGTCGACAGCTTTTTCCGCCACATCGTGGATCTGATTGCGAAAGAGAAGATCACTCAGGCGAGATTGAACGGAGGCGGGTTCAGCGCGAGTGAGCACGTGCAAGACAATTATCTGATCTTGCGTCGTGCGAATGGAGCAGATGCTGAAATCGTCGAGTATCGCATGGACGCCAAGGGCAACCGCATGGACCACGTGGGCCTGGACAAAGGGTATCTTGCCACGTCTGGCTTTGCATTGACCTGCAACTATTTCTCATCGGCGTTTCGAGCGGAATCGAACTTCCGTTACCTTGGCGATCAAAAATTAGGTACACGAGATACTTACGTTGTGGCGTTCGCCCAGAAACCCGACCGGGCCAGCTTATTCGTGATGATGGCAGGGCGAAGTGGCACGAGTGCGCAGATGCTGATGCAGGGGATCGCGTGGGTGGACAAGAGTAATTTCCAAATCATTCGAATGCGGACGGACCTGCTCGCTCCACGGCCCGAACTCGCGCTGGAAAGCCAAACTACGGAAGTGATATTCAGCAAGGTACAACTGCTGGATGTGATCACGCCGCTGTGGCTGCCGAGCGAAGTAAAGGTCAACGTAAAGTTTAGGGAGCTCGATGTCGAAGCTCGTCGTTTCGATGAGCTAAGCTACCGGAACGTGCACCACTACTCAGACTATCGTCGCTATCGCGTGTCTGTGCACATGGTGGTTCCACAGTGACCTTAGGGTCGCTCAGAATCTAAGACGGATGCTCTCCCGCTGATTCAAGGAGTGAAGCGAGGACGGGCTACTGGCGCATCATGCCGCGGAGACCACCGCGCCAACTTTGAGCGAGGCCGATGCGGATGACTCCTATTTCCGACCGGAGGAATTCAAGAAGAATGTCGGTGGAACGATGAAAGCGCAATGCCAGCACAATCCGACAGACCAGCGGCGGCGCGGGCTGCCATTGCACGCCGGGCAAATAACCGTATCGCGCGAGATCACCGGCCTGCTGATGCCTGCGACTACGCGACCAACAGCCCGCAGTTTGGAGAGGAAGGTCGAGATCTACGGTGGCCTTGAGTTCGGGAATCGCCCGGCGCGGGTTGCGGCACGCAAATCGAGGATGCCGTGCCACCCGACGGATTGCGCGAAGACCTGTTCGTAGACGAGTTCCGAAGGAAGTGAGGCCTCCACGCGGGTGACGTCTTGCAGAACGACCGATGGAAGCCAGCGCTCAGACCGCACCCGGAATAAAGGGTGACGCGTCTCCGCGGCTGTCGGATTGCGAAAGCTCTGGAGATTGACTATCCGTTGCCGGAGTTTCACCTCGTTGTGCTTTGTAAATTCCCGCCACGCGTCTCCAGCATCGAAGGAACAAGTCCCCGACGGGACCTTCGAACGGGTCTCAGTCGACGCGCACGATTTCCATGCATTCGGGCTATATGCGTCCAGATTGCTCGCCGAGGAGGAATGCTGGAAAGCTGTCCCGGAGCCCTTTATCAAGAATTACAACTCGATAGTATATTTACTACGTGGTACATAATAGGCTATTTTGGCTTGGCGAGTCGCAGGCTGGTCACATGCACGGCGGGTTGTTGCATGTTCCAGGAGGCAGGGAGGTGATCGAAGGAGATTTCCAGCGAGCGGCGTTCGCCCGGCGCAAGAGCAAAAGGCGGAGTGCCGAGGACGTTACGCGTCTCGCGCAACACCACCTGATTCATTTCATCGGAGAACTCTACGGAGAGTTCCAGAACAGCAATCGCCTGCGTACCGCCGTTCACAATTTCGGCATTCAGGATGGTGACTTCTTGGTGAAGGAAATTTTCGGCGCGGCTCAACGCCATGTTCTCCACCCGGACGGTTTTTGCGTATTCCAGTTCGGCGTCACCCATTTTGGGGATCACCATAACGGGCAAAGTGCCGGAAGGCGGCGTGGGAGTTGGTTTCAGCAGGAACCACAGGCTGGTTCCCATCACGAGCAGCACGATGGCGACCAGCGCCAAGGTGACACGCGACGGACCGGACGGGTTCTCTTGCTCTTTCTCTTGCTTTGGCGAATTGTGAAGTGGATCATCCATAAAGAGCCGATCTAGGAATGCCGCAGTCTTTTCCGCTTAACGTCCGACGCTTAAGCGCAGGGCCAGCGGTTCGGGCAACCGCGCCGTCCGCATCCGCGACTGAACTTCTTCCACGTCGTAGGGAATGCGCCAGAACTCGACAACCTGGTTTTCCAGATCGGCGATGGCAAAACTGGCGCGCGGGTCGCCGTCGCGCGGCTGGCCAACGGAACCCGGATTCAAAAGGTAACGCTTCTTCTCGTCGATGCGAAGAGCGCTGCGGGCTTCGCTATCGCGCGGATGCAGCTGCAAAACTTCGAGCTGCGTATCCTGATAGGAAAAACCGCCTTGATGGTGCGTGTGGCCGTAGAAAGTGACTGGAAGAGTCGAGTCCAGCAGGCCTTCCAGAGCCTGCGATGGAGTGAAGACATACTCGTCTTCATCCTGAAAGGCTCCGTGGACGAGCACCACGCCTTCGGTCTCGAGAGGTCCCTGGGGAAGCGAAGCGAGCCAGTCGAGATTTTCGTTGGAAAGCTGCGAGCGTGTCCATTGCACCGCGGCCCGCGCAACCGGATTGAAATCGTCGGTGGCCATCAAATCGGCAACAGCCTTGTCGTGATTGCCACGAATGGTCACGGCTCCCATTTCGCGCACTCGCGAAGTGACTTCATTGGGGTCTGGCCCGTAGCCAACAACATCGCCGAGGCAAACGACGCGATCCCAGCTTCCCGTCGCCGCGGAAAGGGCGGCTTCCAGTGCTGTCAGATTGGCGTGGAGATCGCTAAGGACTAAGAGTCGCATCCGAGTATAGGGCCCGTGCACCTGAGTATAGATGAACCAGAGTGCGGATGCCTAAGCGAAAGTGGAATCGCGACTGCAAGGGTCAATTTGGACGGAAACTCGCAGCGTAAAAAGTTACGTTTCTCGCGAAACATTCGGGTAGGACCCTTCGTCTATACGGGTGCAGCCGTAGCATGGGCTGAGTTGGGGTCGTTAGAGATTTGGTAAAAAAACCCCGCGGTGGCAGCCGCGGGGTCATTGACACGCAGTCTTTCCGGCTCGTAACCAGGAAGTAGAGGTGTCTTCTTCGGGAGGCTACTCTTCCCCCTGCTTGTGTGTCAACTCAAACTATCCGCAATTCTCGCCTACGGCTGACTCGCTCCTCGAAAGGAATCACACGCAATGCAAAGAAAATCCTGGCTACCGAGCTTAGTTCTATTGGCCGCAGCCGCCGTTGCAGTTCCGGCGTTTGCCAAGCCAATGAGCAAGAGCCTCCCCCTGAACCACGCGGTGCACGTCGGCAAATACGACGTAAGCGCCGGGGACTATAACGTCCTGATTGATGGCAACCACATGACCTTGAAGAAGAACAACAAAGTCGTGGCGGAAGCGGATGGACGCTGGGAAGATCGCAACGCCAAGTCCGAATACACAGAAATCCTTTCCGACAACGATGGCAAGGTGCTCGAGCTTCGCTTTGCAGGGAACAAGAGCGCCTTCGTGCTGAGCAACTGAAGGGAGATTCCAGAACCGTGGGTGACCAACGATGAGGGGAGCTGCAAGCGCCACAGCTTCCCTCTTTCCCGCAGAGAAAAATGGCCGTGATTCTTTCTTGCAACGGCTGCCGCGCGTGTAAGTTGGAACGTGACTTCCTGATCCCTCGGATCCGATGCGCCTGATCCTCTCCCTCTCTAGCGAATCAGCATGCAGTCACCGTAACTGTAGAACCGATAGTTCGCCCCCTCGGCGTGGTGGTACGCCGCGAGGACGTTTTCTCTTCCCGCGAAAGCGGAAACCAGCGCCAGCAATGTCGACTTGGGTAGGTGAAAATTTGTCAGCAGCATGTCGACAATACGGAAAGAATATCCCGGCACGATAAAGATCTGAGCTTCTGCGCGGCCGGGGTTGAGCAATCGCGCGCTCCTCGCCAGCACGGCGCGTTGCGCCGCGTCCTCAAGCGTGCGTACGACCGTTGTGCCGATCGCCAATACCGGGCGCCCTTCTTTTTTTGCAGCGCAGATTCGTTCGGCCGCGAATTCCCTGATTTCGTAGGACTCGGCGTGAATCTTGTGCTCCTCGAGCGTTTCGGTGTGAATCGGCTGAAACGTGCCGAGACCGACGTTTAACGTCACGTCGCAGATTTCGCAGCCACGATCGCGAACCTTTTGCAGAATTTCAGGCGTGAAGTGCAACCCTGCGGTAGGAGCCGCAACGGCTCCGGGTTGCCGGGCGTAGACGGTCTGGTAGCGTTCGCGATCGGAGACCTCATCGGGCCGCTCGATGTAAGGGGGCAACGGTACATGGCCGAGCTTCTCGAGATTCTGAGCGACCGTCAAATTGTTGTGGGACTGAAAACGTAGCGTGCGGATGCCGAGTTTTCCGCGCGTGAGGATTTTGGCTTGCAGCTCTCCTTCGCCGAATTGCACGTGCTCGTCAACGGGCAACTTCCGACCGGGACGCACCAGAGCTTCCCAAATATCATCTTGGATATGGCGCGTGAGGAGGACCTCCACTGATCCCGACAAATGTTCGCGCAGCGTTTTTCGCGAAGGAGGTTGCGCGTGCAGCCCTCTGCGCTTGCCAAAGAGCCGCGCGGGAAGGACCCGGGCATCGTTGACGACCAGGAGTTCGTCTCCGCGAAGAAGTTCGGGCAGATCTGAGAACCTGCAATCGTCCCAGACACCCGAATGACGATTCAAAAGAAGGAGACGAGATTGTTCGCGGCCCTCCAAGGGTCGTTGAGCGATGCGCTCCGGAGGAAGGACGTAGTCGAAGTCTTGGACTCGCACGGGCTCCAACTATAACAAAACAAGAGAGTCTTAACTGACTCGGCGGCGGGGTAGGTCAGACAATATGGGAGATAGCACAGTGAAGCCATGGAAAGAACCGCGCAACCATCAGATTATAATATAGATAAATGGAACCTTAGGTCATTGCAAGAGATACTTGACATTGATACACTCATATTTTATTATTTACACGTAATCACTTTTTTAAGGAGATCGGACATGAGAGCAGCCCTCAACCGTTTTGACCCTTTTCGCGGAGAGAACACCCTGCAGCACCAGCTCAATCGACTCTTCAATGAGGCCTTCGATCGTTCTTCGGAGGAAGGGAGCCTGAGCGCCTGGGCGCCTGCGGTCGACATCTTTGAGACCGAGCAAGAACTGGTTGTGAAGGCAGACCTGCCAGGCGTGAAGCCGGAAGAGTTGGATATTCGCGTAGAGAACAACATTGTGACCATTCGCGGGGAGCGCAAATTCGAGAAGAATGTGAACGAGGGAAGCTACCTGCGCGTGGAGCGTTCCTATGGCGCGTTCAGCCGCAGCTTTTCTCTGGCGAATACCGTGAATACGGAAGCAATCAAAGCCGACTATAAGAACGGCGTCCTGTCGCTGAGCATTCCGAAGCGCGAGGAAGCCAAGCCGAAGCAGATCAAGGTGAATGTGGAAGGCCCGGCCCTCGCGGCCGCGGCGGGCCGTTAATCTGCAAAAAGGCTGGAACGGCGCAACGCGCCGTGCGATAGCATAGGGGGCTGCCGCCCAGGCCAGCCCCCTTTTCTTTAGCGTTGAGAGGGAATCATGCTGCGTTTTGAAAAGATGACCGTGAAGGCCCAGGAAGCCTTGCAAGAGGCGCAAGAAATCGCGGCGCGCCACGAAAATCAAGCTGTCGAACCCGTGCATCTGCTCTCAGCACTGATTGAACAAACGGACGGTGTGGTGCCGCCGCTTTTGGCACGACTGGGAATTCGGCCAGAGTTGATCACTCAGGATATTGAGCGGGAAATTGCGCGGCTGCCGAAGGTACAGGGATTCACGCAACAGAATCTGAGCCGCGCGCTGAATGAGGTACTGGAGCGGTCGTTCAGCGAAGCGACAAAATTCAAGGACGACTACGTTTCCACGGAGCATCTGTTTCTGGCCATCGCCGGGGAAGACCGCGATCCTGCGGGCAAATTTCTGAACAAGAGTGGCGCTTCGCACGAAGCGATTCTGCAAGCGCTTGCCGGTGTCCGCGGCAGCCAACGAGTCACGTCGCAAAATCCGGAGGCGACATACGCAGCGTTGGAAAAATATGCACGCGATCTGACGGATCTGGCGCGCCGATCCAAATTGGATCCGGTAATTGGCCGCGATGAAGAGATTCGCCGGGTGATGCAGATTCTGGCACGCCGGACAAAGAACAATCCGGTACTGATTGGCGAACCGGGCGTTGGGAAGACGGCAATCGTCGAAGGACTGGCGCAACGCATCGTGTCCGGCGACGTGCCCGATGTTCTGAAGACCAAGAAGCTGGTTGCGCTGGATCTGGCCGCGCTGGTGGCGGGTGCCAAGTTTCGTGGTGAATTTGAAGACCGGCTGAAGGCGGTGCTGAAGGAGATCTCTGAGGCAGAAGGCCAGATCATTCTGTTCATCGATGAGCTGCACACGCTGGTTGGCGCGGGCGCGGCGGAGGGCGCCATGGACGCGTCGAACATGTTGAAGCCGGCCCTGGCGCGCGGCGAACTGCGCGCGATTGGCGCCACTACGTTGAATGAGTACAAGAAGTACATCGAGAAGGATCCGGCGCTAGAGCGCCGCTTCCAACCCGTGCTGGTGTCGGAACCCACTGTCGAAGACACCATCGCCATTCTTCGTGGACTGAAGGATCGCTACGAAGTGCATCACGGGGTGCGCATCAAGGACGCCGCGATTCTGGCGGCGGCTACCCTCTCTCACCGATACATTTCCGATCGGTTCTTGCCCGACAAAGCCATCGATTTGATCGACGAGGCTGCGGCCAGCCTGCGCATGCAGATTGACTCGCTCCCGACGGAAATCGATGAAATCGAGCGGCGCATCCTGCAACTGGAGATCGAGCGCCAGGCCCTGTTGAAAGAGTCCGACGCGCATTCGGTGGAACGCCGGGCACAGATCGAAAAAGAGCTGGCCAAGTTGCGCGAAGCTTCCAGCGGACGCAAGGCGCGCTGGCAGGCGGAGAAGGAAGCCATTGGCAAAATCCGCAAGTTGAAAGAGCAGATCGAACAGCTGAAGGCCGAAGAGCAGCGCTACGAGCGCGCGGGCGAACTGGCCAAGGTGGCCGAGATTCGCTACGGGAAAATCGCGCAAACAGAGAAGGAGTTAAATGCCGCGCAGGAACGCTTCGCTTCCATGCAATTGAAGGGCGCGCGCATGCTGAAAGAAGAGGTCGACGAGGAAGATATCGCCAAGCTGGTGAGCAAGTGGACGGGCATTCCCGTTGGCCGGCTGCTCGAAGGCGAAGCGCAAAAGCTGGTACACATGGAAAAACGTTTGCGCCAGCGCGTGGTTGGACAGGAGGACGCGCTAGCACGAGTTTCCAACGCCGTGCGCCGCAGTCGCGCAGGACTGTCTGACGCGAAGCGTCCCATCGGCTCGTTTATTTTTCTGGGGCCGACCGGCGTAGGCAAAACGGAACTTGCGCGGGCATTGGCGGAATTCCTATTCGACGACGAAAAGTTGATGATTCGCATCGACATGTCGGAATACATGGAGAAGCACAGCGTGTCGCGACTGATTGGCGCGCCTCCCGGCTACGTTGGCTACGAAGAAGGAGGGCAGCTCACCGAGCAGGTGCGGCGGCATCCGTATTCCGTGGTTCTGTTCGACGAAATTGAGAAAGCACACCCGGATGTTTTCAACGTGCTGCTGCAAATCCTAGAGGACGGGCGCTTGACCGACGGCAAGGGCCGCACCGTGGATTTTCGCAATACCGTGCTGGTGATGACGAGCAACGTTGGATCCACAGCCATCTTCGAGTTGTCGGGCAAAGACCCCGAAGGGGCACGAAAAGAGGCCATGGAAGCGCTGCGTGCTTCGTTCCGGCCGGAATTCATCAATCGCATCGATGAGATCGTGATCTTCAACCCGCTGGGTAAGGAGGAACTGGAAAGCATCGTGGTGCTTTTGCTGAAGAGCGTGGAGAAACTGCTCGCCGAACGGCAAATCACGCTAGAGTTGACACCCGCGGCGAAAGAACTGCTTCTGCGCGAAGGCTACGACCCTGCCTATGGAGCGCGTCCGCTGCGCCGGACCATTCAGCGTTTGATCCAGGATCCGCTGGCGATGGAGATTTTGAATGGCACAGTCTTGCCCGGCGAGCAGCTGAGAGTTGACCGTGACGGAAAGAAAGATGCCATGAAGTTCGAGCATCTTGCGGCGAAACGGCCAGCGGCCGCGGCGAAATCGTAGGGCCATTGGCGGCGGTGAAAAGTGCTTGCAACTTGACGCTCTTTTCCCTGCCCCCTACACTGAATTCTCCGCCAGTTTAGGCAATCCGCCAGGAAGGTTAAGTACATGAAAGTTCTTCGTACTGGTCTACTACTGATTCTTCTCAGCGTGTTGCTGGTGATTGCCGGCGGCGCCTTCGGCGGACGCAGCGGAATGCAGATCGCGCTGGTGATCGCCGTCCTGATGAACGGGGTCTCGTATTTCTTCTCGGACAAGATTGCTCTGAAATCCAGCGGCGCGCAGCCGGTTACGCGCGAGCAGCTTCCCCGGTTATACCAGGTGATGGAGCGGCTCGCGGCGAAAGCAAACATTCCTGTGCCGGCGCTGTACGTGGTACCGGATATGGCGCCTAATGCATTCGCCACGGGTCGAAGCCCGAAGCACGCTTCCGTTGCCGTAACACGGGGTCTGCTGCAGATCATGAACGACGACGAATTGGAAGGCGTGATCGCTCACGAGCTTTCTCACGTGCGGAACTACGATATTCTCACCAGCTCTATCGCCGCGACGATAGCCGGTGCGATCACCTACATGGCGCAGATGGGCAAGTGGGCGATGATTTTTGGCGGCTATGGTGGCGACCGCGATGATGATCGCGGAGGCGGCGGACTTTCGGCGTTGTTGATGATATTTCTGGCGCCGTTTGCCGCGTTGCTGCTGCAACTTTTTCTCTCGCGCACGCGTGAATATGCCGCGGACGAGACCGGCGTTCGCATGGTTGGCCATCAACAAGGGCTGATCAGCGCACTCGAGAAACTGGGAACATACAATCGCCGTATCCCCACTTCCGCGATATCGCCCAGCACGTCGTCGTTGTGCATCGTGAAACCAATGTTTGGGGCCGGTACCCTGAGTTCGCTGTTCAGCACGCATCCTCCTCTGGAGGATCGAATTGCGGCGCTGAAGCAAAGGACCATTGCGCCGCTGCGTTGAGTCCAATTGCGCAAAGGAAGGGTTCACACGCGCGTAAACATTTCCGTATGACGGAAAGGCCTTCGCCTGGGCGTTTCGCTACCTCTCAACTAACCTATTAGCAATAAACGCCTTATAGAATTCCCCGGGGAAGCAGTTGGATTGGAGCGCCAAGTGCACTAATCGCGGGCATCCTTGTTGGCCGCCCGACAGGGGCTGAGGCGCCAGGTTATGAGTTGCCGGGACACTATCCATTTGATCTGCATGTACTTAGAGGGGAAACTTTCGCCAGGAGTCCAATTGGAGATTGAACGGCATTTGCACACGTGTGCGGACTGCCGCTTGGTTTTGAACGCGGCTACTACGACACTGGACCGCTATTTCGGGCCGCCGAAACTCAACACAGATACCAAGGCGGCGTAGGCACAGTTTAATAAGGCATTCACTTTCAGGAAATTACGGGCGCGAGTCCAACCGAGACTGGCGCCTTCGTTTGTTTTAGGTCGGGCTATTGCGACGATGAAGCTGGAGTGTAAAAATCTGAAAAAATTACCCGTGGTAGGGTGAACAGGTAATCTTTACTGGTACTAGTACCTTTGGAACTCCCCGATTCTCCTCCGAACCGACCTTGTAACTCGGTTTTCTTCAGTGATTTAGCGCTCGGCCAGGGGTTTGGCGGAGTTTGGTGTTGTGAGTGCCCCCTTGTCTTAGCACTGGGCGAAGACGCCAAAAGGAGATGATGTCCATGAGCGAGAATTCGGAAACCAATTTCCAGAGCACGTCCGCAACACCCCGGTGGGTGGGATTAGCCATCGCGGCTCTTGGAGGAGTTTCTCTGTTGGGCTTGGGTGTGGGATGGAGTGCGCTGAACCAAGCAAAGACCGTTGAGCAATCCACACAAGCCTCGCTGAAGCAGCAGAATGATGCGCTGGTTCAGCGGCTGTCCAAATCCGAGGACCAGAATCAGCAGTTGCAAAGCGATTTGAAAGTGGTCACGGATAAGCTGAACGTTACCCAGGAAGATCTGAACAAAGCGCGCAAGCAGACGAAGGCGAGCGTGGCAGCGTATGACAAGAAGTTGAGCGGATTGGAGTCTAACGTCAATACGCAGATGGCGACGAAGGCAAGCACGGAAGACGTAAGCAAGCTGAATGGGGACGTGAGCGGTGTGAAGACGGACCTTGACGCCACGAAGTCCAGGTTGGATCGCGCGACCGGCGACATGGGCGTGATGAGCGGGTTAATTGCCCGCAACCACGACGACCTGGAAGAACTGAAGCGCAAGGGCGACCGCAACTATTATGAATTTACAATTCAGAAGACCAAGACCCCGCAGAAGGTAGGTCCGGTTCAGATGTCCCTGAACAAGGCCGACCAGAAGCGCTCCAAGTACACCATGACGGTATTGGCCGACGACAAGTCCATCGAGAAGAAGGACAAGACCGCGGGCGAGCCAGTGCAGTTCTACGTGAAGGGCACCGCGCATTATGCACCGTACGAAATCGTGGTGTTCGACGTTGGAAAGAACCAGATTTCCGGTTACCTGTCCACGCCAAAGAGCGTGGGAGCAGCAACGGCCGCGAGCAACACTGCGGCGGCTCAGTAAAAGATAAGAGGTTGTCCCACGGGGGACAGATTCGATCTCTTGAGAGCATTACCGGTAAGGGAGGATCCAGAGAATCCTCCCTTTTTCCGTGAGCGGAGTCGAAAGCTCCCGACTCGTTCCACGGAGGAAGGATGCTGGACAGTCTTCCCGCTCTGTGCGACTCTAGTGGCTATTCCGACGGGGTCATCGATTGAAGCTTTAATTTAGGAGGGGGGAAGATACATGAAAGGTAAATTAGCAGGACTTATGTCACTCAGTCTATGTGCGGCAGCCCTGGTATTTGCTGCGGAAGGTAGCTGGACGGGCTACATTTCCGACAGCCAGTGCGGGGCCAAAGGCGCAAACGAGAAGCATGCGGATTGCGCAGCGAAGTGCGTGAAGGAGCATGGCGCGAAGTATGTTTTTGTCAACGATGCAGACAAAAAGGTCTATACGATCGCTGACCAGGACAAAGTTGCCGCTCATGCGGGCCATCACGTGACGGTGAAGGGCAGTGTCGACGGAGATGCCTTGACGGTCGCCTCGGTCGACATGGTCAAGTAAGCGATCGATATTCGATCTTCACTTCTAAAGGGCGGGACTTCGGTCCTGCCCTTTCTTTTTGATCCGACCGCCCGCAGCGATGAATTCTTACCCATTTTGTTTTTGTGGTGAGCCTGATTTCCGTTACGATGAGATTCTGCATTTGTCCCTGGGACCTTATGACCACAACACTTCTCCATGCCAGCCGAGTCTTAACACCGTCGACGGAACTACACGACGCGGCCATCCTGATTCGCGATGGCGTGATTGAATCCGTCGGGCCGCGCAGCGGTGTCTCGCTGCCGGCGGGTGCCACGGAGATTGAAGCACCTGATGGGATTGCCACCCCCGGATTCGTGGATGTGCACATTCATGGTGCCGGCGGGCACGATGTGATGGAAGCCACCGGCGATGCGTTGAAGGTTGTCGCCAAAACCATTGCGGCGCATGGGACTACGTCATTCGTCGCTACTACCGTCACGTCCAACCCGGATTCCATCTGCAAGAGCGCTGAGGGAATCGCCGAGTACATTTCACTGCAATATCAGGCCTCCGATTCGCGCGCGGAGGTGCTGGGGATTCACTTTGAAGGACCGTTCATCAGCCCAGCGCGCCCGGGTGTTCATCCGCTCGAATGGATTCACCTGCCATCGGCAGACATGCTCGCGAGATTTATTCAGGCCGCTAGCGGTCACGCGCAAATTCTAACGATTGCTCCTGAACTGCTTGGCGCCATGCCCTGCATCGACGCCGCGCGGAAAGCCGGTCTGGTTGTAGGCATGGGGCACACGGACGCCACCTATGAGCAGGCGCGCGCCGCCATCGCCCACGGTGTTCATCACGCGATTCACGTCTACAATGCCATGCGCCCCTTCACTCATCGCGACTCCGGTGTCATCGGCGCGGTCCTGACTTCCCCGGAAGTCACGGCCGAGTTGATTGCCGATGGAATACACGTCGAAGACATTGCCATGAAGATGCTCCTACAAGCGAAAGGGGCAGCAGGCGTCATCCTGATCAGCGACGGCACTTCCGCCACCGGCATGCCTGACGGGAAATATATGCTGGGCGAAATGGAAGTAACGGTGATTGAAGGAGCTTGCCGAAACGCTCAAGGAAAGCTCGCGGGCAGCGCACTGACGTTAGACCGTTCGCTGCGCAATGTGGTGAATTTGGGAATTCCGCTGGCGGATGCACTGTGCATGCTGACGCTGAACCCTGCCAAACTTTTGGGCATCGAATTCAAGAAGGGTTCGCTGCGCGCGGGAGCTGATGCCGACATCCTGCTGCTAGACCAGAATCTGCTGGTCACGCAAACGTGGACGCGCGGGATCACGCAGTAACCTCGAAAACGCTGGCCAGTTAGCGACAAAATAGGTACTCTAAGCGCCCATAAGAACGCCTCGGTCGAGGGGGTGCTCATGGCGAGACGAGTCTTTCTGCATCTGTACATGATGCGGATTCCCCTGCTGCTGCTGACCCTCGGCTTCGGGCTCCCACCAGCATTTCACAGCCCGATGTTGCACGGATTAGCCGACCTGCAGAACTGCCAGATCGCTATCGTTTCACTTGGAGCATTTTTATTGCTCTGCGCCGCGATGAGCTGTTGTTTTCTTGTTCTGCTGTACGGAGCTGCTCGTGCCGATGGCAAACGCGAACCCCAGGTGCCGGGTGCAGCACTTCAAGCCTCGCCGCTGCACTCGTACGGTTCCAGGCGAATTATTGGAGGGTTATACCTTTTCGGCGGATGGTGCCTACTTCGTTTTCTTTCAGCGGTCGAACAGACGCTGGTCGCGGCTCGGGCGAATACTTCGGGACTGTCATCTTATTTCTGGGAGCAAGCAGCAGTGGGGTTTCTGATCGGAACAGTGCTCATTCTTGTGGTGTTCTTCCTCGACCTATGGATGTCCGATCCCAGAGAGGCGCCAGAGATTGAGGTATTCGCCCTTCCGATCGTTTTCCTGCTACGAGAGTGGGAACGGCTCTCGCAACTTTTGAAGGCAGTGTCGGAAGCACGGCCTCTCCGGCGTCTGAAACTTGGAGCTCTGATCTCACGATGCAATCGCCTGAGCTTGTTTTGGGTGCGCATCTCCGGCCCCGGTTATGGAACCTTTGATGGCGCCGGAAATCCCACGAGAATTTTCCCGGGACACGTCTTTGCGGGGATCCTGGCTAGCGCTTGTATGGGCTTGTATTTGCTGGCGGGTACGGGAGTTCATCACCAACTGTATGTCGATACGCCATTTGGAGCCCCGCGCATTTATGACGCGGTTCTGCTGCAGGTAACACTTCTGCTGCTTCTGGCCTGCTGGGCGTTGGGAGCTTTCGCCTTCTACTTTGATCGATTTCGAATTCCGGTGCTGATTCCGATATCCCTGATACTGCTGGGAACATCGTACTTGGGGCCGTCGGATCACTCCTTCCACACGATCGCTCGCTCGTCGAGTTCAGGAGCTGCGCTAGCGACCCCGGCGGAAAAGTTCTCAAACGCGCGCGACCACGTCATCGTAGTGGCCGCCGCAGGAGGAGGAATTCAGGCAGCCGCGTGGACCAGCGAGGTGCTCTGCGGGTTGCGCCATGAGCTGGGCGAGGCATTTGAACAAGACGTCCTGGTGGTCAGCGGAGTTTCTGGCGGTTCGGTGGGAACGATGTTCTACCTCCGTTGCCTGGAGTCTCCCGTGGGGGAGCTAACGGGCGCGGAAGCTGCACGCACTTCAAACCTGGAAGCGGTGGCGTGGGGACTTGCGCATCCCGATCTTCGTCACGCCATTCTTCCATTCGACTGGCTTTCCTGGGCAGGAGCAGATCGAGGATGGGCTCTAGAGCGCGCGCTGCGAAAAAACGCACAATTCTATCCGATGGACCGGCCGCTGGCCTCGCTTGAACTGCAGCAGAAATGGCCCGTTGTGCTTCTGAATTCCACGGAGGTACGAACGGGCGACCCGATCGTCTTCACCAATTCCCTGTTTCCGCAGGAACCGGCTCCGCGGTCATGTACGCCGGAACTGATTGCGACTGTTCAGGACCGCCAGTCTGTGTGCAATCATCAGCTCCACGGATTTCACACCGTTTACGCCGGGAGAGACGTGTTGCTGGAGACGGCGGTGCGCATGTCCGCGGCGTTTCCGTACGTTTCACCGGCAAGCCGTGCGGATACACCGTGGAATGCGGAGCACCTGGTGGATGGAGGCTACTTCGACAATTCGGGGCTATTCGCGCTGACGGAGTGGATGAAGGAAGCCGTTCCCGATCTCACGGCCGCGCACAATCCCGGCTCGCCTGCCCCCGGGCGAAAGAAGATCCTGATCTTGCGTGTGGACGCATTCCCGGATGGCAATTGGAACGGACCAGCCGATCAGCCGCGCAGGTGGGGATACCAGATCTTGGCGCCCCTCGATGCCATTTTGCGCGTGCGTTCGGAAGGCCAACTGGTTCGCGATGGAACAGAGGTTGATGATCTGATAGAAATCCTGACGCGGCGCGGACACGATGCCTCGGCCATGAGCCTTCGCTATGTTCCATCGGAGGATCCATCGGGAACGGCTGGTGCGTTGAATTGCTCACCAGAGCCCCCCTTGACCTGGCATCTGACGGAAGTGGAGAAATCATGTATCACGTTAAATTGGAACGAGATGAAGGGCGACCTGTTGCCAAAGGTGAATGCGTTTCTGGCCGCGCCGGCGACCGCACCGGCAGGATCACCCGCGAAGGTGCTACACGAACACATAAGAAAAGGATTCTCGCTTCAAAGAATAGTCAAACCATGATCGCAACGGGGATTCAGTCTAGGAGTTCAACGGAAGCTTTAACTCATCCGCCAGGCGTTGAGCGCTGAACGGGCTGCAGGAAAAGAAGCGTTCTCCAACCTTAAGGGTGGGCACTTTTCGTTTGCCGTGGTTCACGCGGATAACCAGACCCTCGCTAGCCTCATCTTCTTCAATATTAATTTCGCGGAAGGCGAACGCCACGGTCCTTCAGAAAGTTTTTCACCCGGCGGCAATCCGGGCACCATCCGGTGCTGTAAATCGTTACCTCTTCCATCGGCAAACCCTCGTACCTTGGATCGACAAACCGCGGGAAGGTCATAAACTCGTATCAAGTCGAGAAATGGGGCGTGTCAGCGAGCGTCTACCGGCACGCCGCGGTATTTCCGGGCCACCTGAATTCGAATGACGGCGCGTTGCAGCGCAATGGTTGCGCGATCCCAATCGATATTGGGATCCTGGGATCCGACGCGTTTTTCCGCACGAGCCAGGGCGGCCTCGGCTCGTGCCAAATCGATTTCTTCTGCGCGCTCGGCCGTCTCTGCCAGCACGGTGACGCGATCCGGCAACACTTCGGCGAAACCGCGGATGACCGAGAGTGTGGTCGGGACGCTGGATGTGGCCGTGCGGTAACTCAACTCGCCGATTCCCAGCTCGGTGATCAGCGGGGCATGCCCCGGCAAAATTCCCAGCTGTCCGTCCGGGCCGGGAATGGCCACCTCAACCACCGTTTCCCGAAGCAGTTGCCGTTCGGGTGTGACCACAGTCAGTTCTATGCTTTCCGGAAGCATGGTCTTACTTAGACGCCCGCCTTCATCTTTTCGGCCTTTTCGAGTACTTCTTCAATCGTGCCCACCATGTAGAAGGCCTGCTCCGGAACGTCATCGTATTTGCCTTCCACGATTTCCTTGAAGCTGCGCACGGTGTCTTCGATCTTGACGTACTTGCCTTCGAGGCCGGTAAACTGCGCCGCCACGAACATTGGCTGCGACAAGAATCTCTCGATACGTCGCGCGCGCGCCACGGTTCGCTTATCTTCATCGGAGAGTTCTTCGATACCAAGAATTGCGATGATGTCCTGGAGATCCTTATAGCGCTGCAGCACCGATTTCACGCCGCGAGCGACAGCATAGTGATCCGCTCCTACAATGCGGGGATCGAGAATGCGCGAATAGCTGGCCAGCGGATCGACGGCAGGATAAATACCACGCTCTACGATCTGGCGGCTCAGGTTGGTGGAGGCGTCCAGGTGCGTGAAGGTTGCCGCAGGGGCCGGATCGGTATAGTCGTCGGCGGGCACGTAAATGGCCTGCACAGACGTAATGGATCCGGATTTTGTGGAAGTGATGCGCTCCTGCAATTCGCCGATTTCGGTATTCAGGTTTGGCTGATAACCCACGGCGGAGGGCATGCGGCCGAGAAGCGCGGAAACTTCCGAGCCCGCCTGCACAAAGCGGAAAATGTTATCGATAAAGAGCAACACGTCCAGGTGTTCCTGGTCGCGGAAATATTCCGCCACCGTCAAGCCGGTCAAACCGACGCGCAACCGCGCTCCGGGCGGCTCAGTCATCTGGCCGTAGATGAGTGCGGCGCGGGATTTCTCGGAATTTCCGGGAACCACCACGCCAGATTCCTGGAATTCCAGCCAGAGATCATTTCCTTCGCGCGTGCGCTCGCCGACTCCGGCAAACACGGAAACGCCGCCGTGCTCCATTGCGACGTTATGAATTAGTTCCTGAATAAGCACAGTCTTGCCGACGCCGGCGCCGCCGAAGAGCCCGATTTTTCCGCCCTTCAAGAAGGGTTGGATCAGGTCGACAACTTTAATGCCGGTTTCAAACATTTCCAGCGTGGTAGATTGCTCATCGAGCTTCGGCGCTGGCCGGTGAATCGGATAGTGATTCTGGCTGACGATCGGGCCCAGTTGGTCAACGGGCTTGCCGAGAACGTTCATCACCCGACCGAGCGTTGGGCGTCCCACGGGGACGGAAATCGGTCCGCCGAGGTCGAGCGCCTTCATGCCGCGGACCATGCCTTCGGTCGGCTCCATGGCCACGGCGCGCACGCGGCCTTCACCCAAGTGCTGCTGCACTTCCGCCGTCACGTCCAGCGGTTCGGGAGAGGCGAATCCTTCGCTAGTGATGCGCACGGCATTGTAGATGGCGGGCAGATGGCCCGCTTCAAACTGAATATCGAGCACAGGCCCGATGACCTGTACGACGTGACCTGTTGCTCCGTGTTGCTCTGCCATCTTCAACTCCCTTTAAGGGCCAAGAGTGACTCGTGATTCGTGACTCGTGGAGCACCAACGTCCATCGGCTTGGCTCCGAACGATCGGCCGAGTGCGTTAATTAATTGCCCAACCGAGTCACAGTGCGAGTGCAAGTCGTCGAACTCTTCTCTCGCGATGCGTCCTAAATCACCGCTCAACAGCATAAGATACCTTGTTTCTTCCAAATTCTCCCCGTGCAATCTGTAGGGATCTCAACAGTTCTCGAGTTGTTCCCCTGCCAAAATCTTCCGCCAAATTCGCGGTTACTGAACTAGAGGATCTCCTCACCTGCGCCACAATTCCAAACTGATCGGAACGCGGAACTTTTTTCTTTATCCGAAAGACTTTCAACGCCAACTCGTGGGCCCGCTGTCAGACCGTTAAATCGTGAAAAAATTTGACTTTGACGAGTCACGATTCACAAGCCACGCCTCATGCTGTACTCGACGCACCGCTGACAATTTCTATAATTTCCTTAGTAATCGCTGCCTGCCGCACCTTGTTCATGTGCAGCGTCAGCGCATCGATGACGTCGCCAGCATTGTTGGTGGCGGCTTCCATGGCGGTCATGCGCGCCGCATGTTCGGCAGCAGAAGACTCCAGCATCGCGCGCAGAATTTGGGTTTCCACGTAGCGCGGCAGCAGTCGATCCAGAATCTGAGTTTCAGGTTGCTCGTAGATGTAGTCGATTTGCGCGGCATCCGCTGGCGCAGCGGGTGCGCCAGGGTGAGCCTCCTCGGTTCTGGGTTCGACGGGCAGCAACTTTTCCACGGTGAGATTGGCGCTCATGACGCTATGGAATTCGCTGAAAACGATGTAAACGGCGTCGATTTTGTCTTGCGCGTAGAGCTCCGTCACCAAGCGAGAAATTTCACGGGCGACTCCGTAATCCACGCGCGCCAGCACGTTCACATATTCGCCCACTAATTCGAAGCCGGCTTTGCGGACGGCGTCGCGGCCTTTTTTCCCGACTGGGAGGACGACAACCTGCTTGCCTTTTTTGGTGCGAATAAATTCATTGGCCTTCTTCAGAACATTCGAATTGAAGGCGCCCGCCAGTCCACGTTCGCCGGAGAGAATGATGACCAGGATGCGTTCCTCGGGCCGTTTTGCGAGAAGAGAGTGCCGGGGCGATTCGATGCGCGCCATGGTCGAGCGCAGCACGCGGACCAGTTCGCGGGCGTAGGGCCGCGCGGCAAGCGCCGCCTCCTGAGCACGCCGCAAACGCGCGGCTGCGACGAATTTCATCGCGCGCGTGATTTGCTGCGTGTTCTTCACGGAGCGGATGCGTCGCCGAAAATCGAGTAAGGTGGCCATGGTTCCTGTTTATGCGGTCGTGGCGCCCGCGCCCGCCGTCAACGCCGCTGAAAACCGTTCCTTAAAGGCATCCAGCGCGGTCTTGATGCTTGCCTTGATACCGTCGTCGAGCGCCTTTTTGCCGGCGATTTCTTTCAGCACGCCCGCATAGTTGGCTTCCGCGAACTGCAGGAATTCCTTTTCAAAGCGTCGCACTTCGTTCACCGGAATGTTGTCGAGTGCGCCACTGGTGGCTACAAAAAGGCTGAGCACCTGTTGCTCGACGGAGAGCGGCTGATACTGATCCTGTTTCAGCACTTCCGTCAGGCGCTGGCCTCGAGCCAACTGCGCCTGCGTGACCTTATCGAGCTGGTCCGAACCGAACTGCGCAAATGCCGCCAGTTCGCGGAACTGCGCCATGTCCAAACGCAGAGTGCCGGCGACCTGGCGCATGGCCTTGATCTGCGCGTTGCCGCCGACGCGGCTGACGGAAATACCAACGTTAATGGCGGGGCGAATGCCGGCGTTAAACAAATCGGATTCCAGGTAGATCTGGCCGTCGGTAATGGAAATCACGTTTGTCGGGATGTAGGCGGACACGTCACCGGCCTGCGTTTCAATCACCGGCAAGGAGGTGAGTGAACCGGCGCCCAGCTTGTCGTTTAGCTTTGCCGCGCGTTCCAGCAAACGGGAGTGTAGATAGAAGACGTCGCCGGGAAACGCTTCGCGACCTGGTGGGCGTCGCAGCAGCAGCGAAATCTCGCGATAAGCTTGCGCGTGCTTGGAAAGGTCGTCGTAGAACGTGACGGCGTGTCGTTTATTGTCGCGGAAATATTCCCCCATGGCACATGCAGCGTAGGGCGCGATGTATTGCAGCGAAGCAGGCTCTGCTGCGGAAGAGGCCACGATGATGGTGTAGTCCATCGCGCCGGCGTCCGTCAGGACCTTCACGACTTGCGCAATTGTCGAGCGTTTCTGTCCGATGGCGCAATAGATGCAAATCATGTCGCTGCCCTTCTGGTTGATGATGGTGTCCAGAATGACGGCGGTCTTGCCTGTCTGACGATCGCCGATGATCAGCTCGCGCTGACCCCGACCGATGGGAATCATGGAGTCGATCGCCTTAATACCGGTCTGCAGCGGCTCGCGCACGGGTTGACGGTCCAGCACGCCGGGGGCGATGCGTTCCAGCGGATTGCGCAATTTCGTGGCGATGGGTCCCTTGTCGTCCAGAGGCTCTCCGAGCGGGTTGACAACCCGGCCGACCAGTTCGGGACCGACGGGAACGGACATCACCAAATTCGTGCGGCGGACGGTGTCGCCTTCCTTCAGTTCGGAAGATTCGCCGAGGAGCACCGCGCCCACTTCTTCTTCTTCGAGGTTCAGGGCAATCCCGAATACGCTGTGGGGAAACGCCAGCATTTCGCCGGACATTACTCTTTCGAGGCCATGAATGCGCGCGATTCCGTCGCCGACGCTGATTACCGAGCCGACCTCATCCACCGAGACAGTTTGCTCGTAGTTCGCGATCTGTTCGCGCAAGATCTTACTGATTTCGTCCGCTCTAATATTTGCCATGCCTGCTCCGTTCCCGAATTCCTATTCCGCCGCCAGCCGGGCCCGCATCTGGTTCAGCCGATTCCTCAAAGAGCCGTCGTAGATCGTGTCTCCGATGCGCACGACCGCACCGCCCAACAATGTCGGATCCAACGAATACTTCGCTTGAATCTTCTTGCCGGTCATGTGCTCCAGCGTCTGCAGCAGTTGCGTTTTTTGGGTTGCGTTCAGCTCCATTGCCGAGTCCACCTGAGCTTCCGCCACGCCCTGCCTCTGCCGGACCACTTCCTGAAACGTTTCGATCATGTGGGGAAGTTGCTGTGTTCGCTGATTGTCCACGACCACAAAAAGAAAATTTCGAATCACCTTGCTGGCCCCAAGACGAGTGACCAGTTGCTCGATCACGCCGTGCTTGGCTTCGCGCGAAACGGCGGGGTTGCTGAGGAAAGTTCTCAGCTCCGTGGATTCCTCGTAAGCCCGGCCGAAATCTGCCAGCTGGTTCAGAACAGGCTGGGTTGCGCCCTGTTCCAGCGCAATTTCTGCCAGCGCCGTTGCGTATTGCAGGCTTGCCGATTTCAATTCGGTCTCCCCTGCAGGCTTTGCACAAAGTTACTGATTAGCGTGTCCTGCACGGCCGGGGTCATTTGCTGGGCAACCAGCGATTCCGCGCCGTCGACCGCCAGTTTTGCCGCCAGGGCCTTCAGTTCCACGCGTGCCGCGCGCTCAGTAGCATCGATCTCCGCTTTCGCGGCGTGTGCGATCTTCTCCGCGTCCAGCTTCGTCATGCTGTGCAGCCGTTCGAGTTCGGCCAATGCTTCTTTCTGGGCTGCGGCTCGGAACCCCGCCACTTCCTGCTCCAGTCGCGTCAGTTTGATCGCCGCTTCTTTTAGCTGGTGTTCGGCTTCGGCTTTCGCCGCGGTAGCCTTCGTTATCGCTTCACTGATGATGTCGGCCTTGCGGCGGAAGATGGGCGGCAAAACCCTCTTGAAGAGCCAGCTTAGGATGCCCGCGAGGACTACAAAATGAATCCACTTGAAGACCAGAACGCTGTTGCCTTCCGCAGGACTCTCGCCGCCTTCAGCGGCGCCTACGGCCGAGGCGAATGACAACATCGCTCCGAGCAGCAGCGCCTTCCACAGCAGTTGCAGGCTGCGCTTCATCGTGCCTCGATTGCCGGACCGCCCGGCGCACTCGGTGTCTGCAACACGCGGCGCGCGATTTCCACGGAAAGCTGCGCCGCCATCGCTTCCAGATCTTTCCTGGCCACTGCGAATTCTTTTTCGACGCCTTCTTTGGCCGCATTTACCTGTGCGGTGGCCTTGGTACGCACGTCCTTCAGTAGCGCTGCGCGTTCTTCCATGAATTTCTTCCGGGCGGCTTCCTGTTCGGCATACACTCTTGCGCGTGCCTGCTTCAACGCTTCTTCGTACTGGCGGATCTTTTCTGCCGCTGCCGCTTGCGCGGATTCCGCGGACTTTTGCGCTCCCAGTGTGCGCGCATCGCGCTCTGCCATCACTTTCAGTAGCGGTTGGAAGAAAACGGAGCGCAGGACCAGGTAGAAAACGAGCACGATCAGGGCTACAGGCACAGCCCCGAGGAAAAGTTCCCCTAGTTGGTGAACCAAATCTGGCATGAAATTGTTTCGCCTATAATCTCAGGAGGGCAGCCACGCCGTTTCTCGACCCGGAAGGAGCATACGGAGGGCTTTGTGCCGCCTCACAGAACTACTATTTATAACATTCGCCGCGAGTTCCCGTCAACGAATCGCAGGAGTTCCGGCGAACGCATTTTGAACCATGCCCGAGAGGAATCTGGCGTTCCAGAACGAAGCAAAGGCCACCTTTTTTGCGGGCGCTGCTCCTATTCGTCTCCCGGTCCCAATCCTCGCTATAATCCTCACTCGGCTGTTTCGCTTTGCGTTCGTCGGTTCGTTGAAGGCCAGTGCTCATGACCAAAAGCTGGAAAACGAAGCTAATCCATACGGAGGCGATGATCCCTAAGGGGTACCGTTCGCTCACGACTCCCGTTTATCGTGGCTCCACCACCGTGTTCCCTTCCTCCGCCGCAGTACGCGATACCTGGGATCAGCACCGTGTGGGGTATACCTACGGCCTTTACGGCACGCCGACGGTCCTGGAGCTCGCCGCGCGCATCTGCGAACTGGAATCCGGAAAGCATACCATCCTGACGCCAGGCGGCCAGAATGCCATCTCGCTGATTAATTTCGCGCTGCTGCAGGCGGGCGACCACATCCTGATTCCGGCGAGTGTGTACTACCCGAACCGCAAGCTGGCCACCACGCTTCTAGCACGCTTCGGAGTTTCCGCCACGTATTACGAGCCCATGATTGGTGCAGCCATCACTTCGCTGATTCAAGAGAATACGCGTCTGGTATGGTGCGAAAGCCCCGGCTCGATCACGATGGAAGTGCAGGACCTACCCGCGATTGTGGCCGCGGCACACGCGCGCAACGTCCGCGTGGTCCTCGATAACACCTGGTCCGCCGGAGTGCTGCTGGATGCTTTCCAGCACGGCGTCGATATCACCATGCAGGCGGTGACGAAATATATCGGCGGTCACAGCGACCTGCTGCTGGGTTCTGTGACCGTTCGCGAGGAGGCGCTGCATCAAAAGATGGGCGCCGCACAACAGGTCCTGGGCAGCGCGGTTTCGCCCGATGATTGCAGCCTGGCCCTGCGCGGCATGCAAACACTTGCGGTGCGTCTGGCTGCGATTGAAGGTTCGGCGCTGACGATCGCGAAATGGCTGGCGGCGCGGCCCGAAATCGAATTAGTCCTTCATCCCGCGTTGAAATCCTGCCCGGGCCACGAGTTCTGGAAGCGAGATTTTCTTGGTTCTTCCGGCGTGTTTTCGATTGTGTTCAAATCGGGCCCTACGCAAGAGCAGGTTTTCGCGTTTGTGGATGCGCTTCAGCTTTTCAAGGTGGGCTACAGCTGGGCAGGAGTGACCAGCCTTGCCCTGGCGTACGATATTAGCCGCATTCCGGGACGTCCGCCGTACGAGCATCGCATCGTGCGGCTGAGCATTGGCTTGGAAGCAACCGAGGACCTGCTAGGCGACCTCGAGCAGGCGCTCTCCAAACTGAGTTCATGATCCGCTCTCCGGGAATGTGAGGGGATTCGCTACTCTGCCGGGTTCACCGCGTCGTACACGTAATGAATAGTAACATCGGTATTCTTCTTGCCCAGGTTCAGGTGCACGTCTTCAAAAAGCTGTAAACCATCTGGCGACAATTCATAAGCGCGGGTCATATTGCCGTTTTTGCCGATCTGTTCATCCGCTACCAGTTTATTCCCATCCCAACGCGCCAAAAGCTCCAGAGGACCCTGTGGTTGCTCTTTCTTATCCTTGGGATTGCTCAGTGTTCTTCCGTCAGTATAGAGGATTAGTTTGCGGCTCTGGTCGCCGGTCATGGTGATCGCCGGAGCTTTCGGTTCTGGCTGCTCGACATTCAAGCGAATGGTCGGATCAACCAGTTCCTGCATTTTTTCTTTTTCCGACGCGCCGGGATCGCCTTGAGGAGTCTGGTTCCCGCGATTTCCGCCAGAGCCGCCACCACCGGGCCAGCCGCTGCCGGGCCAACCGCCGCCCATCTTTGGCCCAGTATTCGGACTTCCGCTACTACCATGGGACTGCTGCACTTTGTGGTGCGGATCGTCGCTCTCGTCCTTGTTCAGCTGCCAATCGCCTGCGAAGGTTTTCCGCGGAGCCACCTGCACCCGTTTTGGCTGGGGAAGCGGGGCGTCTTCTGAAGAGGCTGGCTGCGGAGGCGGAGTCAGCGGGCCTGGAGCCGACTGTCCGAACGCGAGCGTAGTGAATACTAGCCCCGCACCAGTGAGTAGAATTGTTTTGCCAATGTGCCACATCATCTTCGCCTCGCTCCTAACGTTGCTTAGTATCGCACCAAGACGATCCCGTTGCGCCGGGGAAGGCTCCCGGCCGCGCAGCAATTCTGCCCTCTCTCTGTGTGATTCGCTCCGACAGTGAAAGGCTGCTTGTGGATTCCTTCCCGCCCGGCTCGGGGTTCACTCCAGCCAATCCTCTAGATCGCGGGCCCGTTCCAGCAATCTGAGGGCACCTAACTCGAGGAATTTCTTCGAAAGATGCCGGTAGTCGAATGAATTCTTAGGCAGAATGCCCATGAACGGCATGCCCGCGGCCTTGGCCGCCAGGGCGTCGTCAATATTGTCGCCCAGATAGAGCGCCGCGCGCGGTTCGCGCCCAGCAAGGATCAGGCGCAAACCCTCGGGATCTGGCTTCTTTTTTGCGTCGTCCATTGTAACGATGTTGCGAAAACAGCGCGCGGCGGGCCAACGTTCGAAGGTATAGGTGAACTCCTCGCGGGTCCGTCCGGTGAACAGATTGAGTTCGCGGCGCTCGGCCCATTTTTGAATCAAACGAGGGGTGACCAGCAGTTTTTCTTTCACGACATTGCCGGGTTCGCCGTCTTTTCCCCAATAGAACGGCTGAAACGCCAAGCGGGCCTGTTCATAACTGGTGGGGAAGCCGAGCGTGGTAGCCCAGCGGGAGACCATCGTCCAGTCGTCATTGTTTCCGGGCTTGCGCTTCCATTCGTAGAAATCCGCCCAGGTCACTTTCTTCCCCGTAAGGGCGTGCATGGTCTGCAGGCCCGAGCGCCAATAGGTCTCCTTGACGTCGACCAGCACGCCGTCTACGTCAAAGATCAATACCTCCGGGTTGATTTTGCCCGCGTTGCCTTTTTGGGGTCTTCTGCATCCCCTATTTCCTTTTCTGTTCATTCTTCCAGTGTACCTGCACTCTAGCGGTTCTGCGATTGCACAACTCATCGGTTCTCTTTAGATCCGCAGATCGTGACACGGAGATCGATACGGACTCAGACCCGTCCGATGGACGGAGACTCCGGGAGTTTCCGTGAGTCCGTCGTCTATCTTGGATATTTTGGAAACGGATATCTAATCGACCACCTCCCCCGTGACTGACTCATTTATAGACTCGTTATAGGGCGTTTGTGGCAATTTGGGATCCGTGCCCAGGCGTTTGCACTGTCCATCAGTACCTGCCCTGCCATCTACCCACCTGTCCATACATTGTTCAATGAATGCATCCGAAAGTCCTGTTTTTGGACCATCTTCCGTTCTGAAGGCACTCGCACCCTCGCTTCTTCTGACGTGACCGGTCCCGCGAGAATTCCGGTCGTCGGTGGAAATGCGGCAGGTGCAGCGTACGGAGAAGACGATCCCAATGCTGGCAGCTCGGGAATTGCCAATGACGGCACCAACAATAATTCCGTGGTATTCGATGGAATTAGCGGCGGACCGTGCGACGGGTGCGTAGGGGGCGATGCTCCGTTTCACCAAAAAGGGAAGCTCAGAATCGAGTCTCCGTTTCTTATCACGATGAATTTGCGCGGCCGGGGTCGGGGACCGCAGGCCCCCGTCGCCTTCCCGACAACAACTGGAACGGTAACGCGATCATACGACGAGAAGTGATCGCATCGCTAGCTTGTCACGATTCGTTGTAGACTCACTTCATTGTGAGTTAGATGAGCTGGTTTGAGGCGTTCCCGTGAAATCAGCAATCCTGGCGTCGGCACTGTACGTTGCAACGGCCACTCCGCTTCTCATGTTCAGCACCGCGCCGCGTGCTTCCGCGCAAAACCCCGCGCCTTCTCCACAACTAGCCGAGACACCGCCTATGGGCTGGAACAGCTGGGATTCCTTCGGCGCGGCCGTTACCGAAGAGGAAGTGAAAGCCAACGCGGACTACCTGGCGAAAAACCTGCAGCAGTTTGGCTGGAAGTATATCGTCGTCGATATTCAGTGGTATGCATCCACCGCGAAAGGCCACACCTACCTACCTGGAGCAAAACTGGAGATGGATGTGTACGGGCGTCTGATTCCTGCGGTCAATCGCTTTCCGTCCGCCGCAAACGGCGCCGGCTTCAAGCCGCTTGCGGATTATGTCCATAGCAAGGGGTTGCTGTTCGGCATTCACATCATGCGCGGCATTCCAAAAGAGGCGGTCACTAAAGTTCTGCCAATCAAGGAAACGCCATACGACGCGCACGATATTGCCGACCCCGACAATCTATGCGTGTGGAATCCAGACATGATGGGAGTGGACACCACAAAACCCGGTTCTCAGGCGTATTACGATTCACTCGCCGAACTCTACGCTTCCTGGGGCGTGGACTTCATCAAGGCCGACGACATGGCGAGCCACCTCTACCAACCCGCCGAAATTCGCGCATTGTCGCTGGCGATTCGCAAGAGCGGCCGCCCCATGGTTGTGAGCCTCTCTCCCGGCCCGGCGCCCATTTCTGAAGTCGAGTTTTTGCGCAAATACGCCGAGATGTGGCGCATCTCCGATGACTTCTGGGATTCCTGGCCTAGCTTGAAAGAACAGTTTCCGCGTGCGGCCGCTTGGGCACCGCTCTCTCGGCCCGGAGCGTGGCCCGACGCGGACATGTTGCCACTCGGCAAGATCGGCGATCCCGACGATAAAGGCTCACGTCGCTGGAGCAACTTCGCGCACGACGAACAGCTGACCTTGATGACTCTGTGGTCGATGATGCGTTCCCCACTTATATTGGGAGGCGACTTGCCTGCCAACGACGCATTCACTCTTTCGCTGCTGACCAATCCGGAAGTCATCGAGGTCGATCAGAAGAGTTCCGGCAATCACCAGGCATTCGAGTCTGGAAACATCATTGCTTGGGTGGCCGACGCGCCAAGCTCGAAAGACAAATACGTGGCCGTCTTCAATCTTTCCGACAAAGAGGAGCGGGTCTCCGTGGCATGGAACGAGCTGAAGCTTCCGTTCGCCAAGGGAAGGGTACGCGATTTGTGGGAACGCAAGGAATTGGGTGTAGCGGAAAAAGTGGACCGGCGCATCCCACCGCATGGCGCGTTGCTGGTACGCGTGAGGGGAGAATAACGCAACCGAGGTTGGCGACCCCGACCTTCGCGCGAGACTCACCCGCGGTTAAGCTGCGATCCGCGGGTCACCCGTTCTCTCAGATTTCCGAGATCCTGCCGAATCAGCGCTTTCCGACGGCCGCAGCCTTCTCAGCAGCAAGTTGCGCAGCGGTCTTAGCCACCATGCGGACCGTCCAGAAATCATCCGCCAGGTTGCCATCTGTCAGATAGGCGTAGGGCATCGTGAAGTAGCCACCCATGCCCCAACCGGGGCCCCAAGAGTTGCGCACGATGAAGCGTTGCGATTTGTCCTCGTAGCCGACAGCCAGCACCGCATGTCCGCCGAGTACTTTCTCGGTTGACGATGGCATGGGAACGACGCCAGTGCGAGCCACTTCATCCCCTTCAAAGCTCTCGTACACCGTGAAGCCAAATACAAACGGATAGCCTGAGGCGAGACAACCCTTCATTTGGGTCAGCACCTGCGGCACGCGCTGGTATTGGAGTGCCTTCCCGAGCGCTGCATCGTTGAACGCCGGGGCTGGCGGTTTTACGGTAAAGTTGGCGACATCGTAGGCCCAGTCTGTTTCCGGGCACGCTCCGATGTTGCCGACGCTCTTGATGCCATCGCGAATCTGCGCACCGCTGTCGGAGTTTACGGTGCCTTCCATCACCCGTTCGTTGTAGTAAATGAAAAGTCTGGAGGGTGTGAAGGTTTTCAGAACCTGCTTCATCTGATCGAATTCAAGAGCGCCCGCGATGGCATTGGCCGTACAACTGCCCAATTGCCCCTGGTCATAAACCCCTTTGGGGCATTGGGGGCGAAGGTCCACGCTTAGGGGGAGCGCGGCCATGTTTTCAACGGGGGCAGCGAACAAGAAATCTCGATGATCGGGAATGTCGGGAACCCATCCATAGGAATGCTTTGCCATGGTTATACCTCCTGAGGCACAAGCTTCCGCTGGCCCTGCCATGGAGGGTGCGCGGCGGCTGGTGCCGTCCATCTTCGGAATGCAATAGTAGGTAGTGAGAGAAGAAGTGAAAACGTTTCAGGGAGTTTCAGGGAAAGGATGACATCCGTGACTGACTCGGTTGCCGGGTTGCGGACCGGCTTGCTACACTTCTGTCGCTGTGTGCACCGCGCGGCGAAGGATTGATCCATGCCCTCATTCTCCGGCGTCGACTTTATCGATTTTGATTCCCAATTGAACGACGAGGAAAAACTGGTTCGCCAGACTGCCCGCGAATTTGTGGATAACGAAATTCTGCCCATCATTGAAAAACATAGTCGAGAAGCCACGTTTCCCATGCATCTGGTTCCACTCCTCGGCGAACTTGGCTTTTTTGGGGCCAATCTGCAGGGCTACGGCTGCGCCGGGATGTCCAACGTTGCATACGGACTGGTCACCCAAGAACTGGAGCGTGGCGATTCCGGACTACGTAGTTTCGTATCGGTGCAGAGCGCTCTGGTGATGTATCCGATCTACGCGTTTGGCAGCGACCCGCAGAAGGACAGATGGTTGCCACTGCTGCAGGAAGGCAAAGCCATCGGCTGCTTCGGGCTGACGGAACCACAATTCGGATCCAATCCTGGCGGCATGCTGACGCGTGCCGCCAAAAGGGGAAACAAGTACATCCTGAACGGTGAGAAGATGTGGATCACGAACGGGTCGCTTGCCGATGTGGCCGTGGTGTGGGCCAAATGCGAGGATGACAAAGTTCGCGGTTTCCTGGTTGAGAAAGAAACACCCGGCTTCAAGGCGTGGGACGTTCACGGCAAATGGTCGTTGCGCGCTTCCGTCACCTCGGGCCTGGCACTGAGCGATTGCGAAGTCCCCGAAACGAATTTACTGCCAGGGGTGAGCGGTTTGAAAGGTCCGCTTAGCTGCCTGAATCAAGCACGTTACGGCATTGGCTGGGGCGCGTTGGGCGCGGCAATGGCGTGCTACGATACCGCGCTGCAGTATGCCAAGACGCGGAAGCAATTTGCTGGCAAACCGATTGCGTCACATCAGCTGGTTCAGGAAAAACTTGCCTGGATGATCACGGAGATCGTGAAAGGCCAATTGCTCGCGCTGCACGTCGGCCGCCTGAAAGACACAGGCAGAGCCGACGCGTCGCACATCTCCATGCTGAAAATGAACAATGTGGGAATCGCGTTGGACACGGCGCGGAAGGCGCGCGACATTCTGGGCGCGAACGGAATCGTGGACGACTACTGCGTGATGCGGCACATGAATAACCTGGAGAGCGTGTACACCTACGAAGGCACGAACGACATCCACAAATTGATCATCGGGGAAAAAATCACGGGCATTTCCGCGTTCGTCTAAACCTTATGCAAAACAAAAATCGCCGTATGCTTTTGTCCTTTGCGGGCACACTGTTTTCCCTTTTCTTCACATTTGTTTCGCAGTGCGCGGCACAAAATGCGCCGCAGGCACCCAAGCCTGCGATTCGCACCATCACGGCATTCGTCGATCTAGAGCGGGGGCGCTACCAAATTCAGATGTCCGAGACCGCGGATTTCCTGAAGAAAGCCAAAAAGTCATTCGAAACGCACGGCTACACGGTGCAGACACTGCGCGTGGTCACACCGCCGTTTCCGGAATACACAATAGGGCTTTCTCGCGCTGAAACCCTGCAATTTTTCAAGAATCTGGATGGTTTGGCCCAGCAGGAACACCTGATGATTTCCATCGGTCCTGCGTATCTGACGGGTGAGGAGGGTGGTGCCCAGGCGGAGCTGCTCGCCGACATCCTGAAGAATACGAAAGCGCTTTATGGCACGGTGGTGGTGGCAAATGCTGAGGGCGTGAACTGGGCCGCGGTGAAATCCGCTGCGGGCATCATCAAAACACTCGCCGAGAGCACGCCAAACAGCGAAGGCAATTTCCGTTTCGCGGCCATCGCCAACGTTCCTGCCTACTCGCCATTTTTCCCAGCGGCTTACCACACCGGCGCCGGAAGACAATTTACTGTGGGATTGGAATCGGCGAATACCGTCACGGCTGCGTTCCAAGGCGCCAGCGATGTGGCGAACGCTCGCCGCCGATTGATTGATTCCCTTTACCCGCAGACATTTGACGTGGAGAATCTCAGCGTGCAGATCGCCGGAAATCAAGGGTGGAATTATCTCGGGCAGGATCTTTCCCCTGCACCTTCTGTCGATGCTTCGATCGGCACGGCCATAGAAACGCTTTCGAAGCAGCCATTCGGCACCAGTGGGACACTCACCGCGGTGGGGACGATCACTTCCGCGCTGAAGGAAATTGGCGCGCGCCGGGTGGGCTATTCGGGCTTGATGTTGCCGGTGTTGGAAGACCCGACGCTGGCCGAGCGCTGGAACGCCGGTGGGGTTTCCATTGATGCCTTAATGAGCTACTCAGCGGTCTGCGGGACCGGACTGGACACCGTTCCGCTGCCTGGGGACACCAGCGTGGACACGCTGGGACGGATGATCGGCGACGTCGCGACGCTTTCCGTAAGATGGAACAAGCCCCTATCCGCACGACTGCTACCCGTGGCAGGGAAACGGGCCGGCGACCGCACTGAGTTCACCGACCCGCGACTGATCAACGGAATCATCCAGCCACTCACCGGGAAATAAAAGCAGTACTAGAGCTATTTATCTAAATAAACAAATCAGAAAGGACACCGGCAATTGCTGCCCAGCGGAAGACCAAATGACAGGAAGCTGCGTCTAAGAAATAGGTGGCCCAAGGATACCCAGGAAGATTTTGCGCGAGGTCAGCAACTCTTTTCTTTCGTTTGATTTGGGCCTACAATTAGGGTGTTGCTCTCTGCACCACCGAGTGCAGGGAACCAGGTTGTTGGCCTTGGCCTACAGAAACGAAACCGGGACGGTCCGGCTTCGCCTCACCAGCGAAACATTTACCCCCCTTGGGGCGTATTTAAGTTAGGCGCTAGGTTCTCCAACAACGACGAGTGTCTCCCGCTCTGGGTGGTCCATGGCGGATGCGCGAAAGGAATCGCATGAAGACGTGGCAAAAGGTCGGTATAGGTCTTGGCGTGGCCGTGGTGCTCGGAGGAGTGGTTCTCTACAGCGTCAATCAAGCCAATAAAGGCGTGGTAACGGTCCAAACGGCAAAGGTGGCGAAGCAGGACTCGCTGGTCTCGGTGGTTACGGCGTCCGGCGAAGTGAAGCCCACCACGTACACGAACATTACGGCACAAGGTTTTGGCCGGATCATCGATATTCTGGTCAAGGAAGGCGATCACATCAAGAAGGGTGACCGGCTTCTGCTGCAGGAAAATGTGCAGGCCAATGCGGATGTGCAAGCGCAATCCGCCTTCATCAATTCGAACGAGTCCGGGGTACAAGCGGCAGAGGCCAGCTACAAAGCGGCGCAGTCGGACTTGATTCAGCAGCAGGCCAACCTGGAAAAAGCCAATCTGGATTACGAACGCGGGAAAGGGTTATTGAAGGATGGGCTGATTCCCAAACAGGATTTCGACCAGCGCAAGACGGGTTACGACGCAGCGGTGGCGGCAGTGGATTCTTCGAAAGCCCGCGTGCTTTCCCTGAAAGCGCAATTGGAGGTAACACGAGGGCAATTGAATCAGAGCAAAGCCGTGCTGGTGCGCACGAAAGACATTCTCTCCAAAACCACGTACGTCTCGCCTATTAATGGAATCGTCAGCTATTTGCCTGTTCGCCTCGGCGAGTATGTGGTGCCTGGCATTCAAAATGCCAACGGCAGTTTCCTGATGACCTTGTCGGACATGTCGGTGGTGACATCCGAAGTAAAAGTGGACGAGACCGATATCGTGAACGTAAAGATCGGACAGGACGCCGACGTCACGATCGATGCTGTGCCGGGAAAGATATTCAAGGGAAAAGTAACGGAGATCGGCTCGCAGGCGGTTTTGCGCAGCTCCGGGCTGGCGACGACGCAGACAACGACGAGCAATCAGGAAGCCAAGGATTTCAAGGTCGTGGTGACGTTGGCGAATCCGCCGGAAAATCTGCGGCCGGGATTGTCGACCACCGCAAAGATCAAGACCGCTGAGAAGAAGGATGTAGTGGCGATACCGATTCAGGCGCTTGCGGTGCGCTCGCGCAAGGATCTAGAAGAGGCCGCGAAAACCGCAAAGAAAGATGCCAACGTAACCCTGGCTGCCCCAGCGCCGGCGGCTTCGGGCGATCCGAAGAAAGACGAAGTGCAGGGCGTGTTCGTGGTGAACGGAAAGAAAGCAGCCTTCCGCCCCGTCGAAACCGGGATTTCCGGTGTGACAGACATTGAAATTACCAAAGGTCTGCAGGCTGGGAACGAAATCGTAGTGGGAAGCTACAAGGCACTTCGCACGCTGAAGCCGGAAGCAACCGTGAAGGTAGATAACTCCGCTCCAAAGAAGACCGAAGACCAGCAATAAGCGCCGTCGGCCACAAACGGGGAGAAGAAGATGCCTATTGAGATGACATCGTCTGAATCGTATCGGCAAGACCTGGTGGATTCCGGTGTAGTGATCCGCACCGAAGGACTGACGAAAGTCTACGAGATGGGCGCCGAGCAGGTACACGCTCTGAGCGGAATCGACGTTGAAATCCGCAAGGGCGAGTATGTTGCCATCATGGGACCGTCCGGTTCCGGCAAGTCCACGCTGATGAATTTGATCGGCTGCCTCGATTCCCCGAGCGCGGGGCGCTACTGGCTGGCGGGACGGCTCGTCAGCGAACTGGATGACGATGAACTCGCCTACATCCGCAACAAGGAAATTGGCTTCGTCTTTCAGACGTTTAATCTGCTACCGCGCGCGACGGCGTTGCACAACGTCGAACTTCCCCTGATTTATAGTGGCACTCCAGCCGAAGAGCGAATCGAAAAAGCCAAGCAGGCGCTGGAGCGCGTGGACCTTACCTCGCGCATGACCCACAAACCAAACGAGCTTTCGGGGGGTCAGCGCCAGCGTGTGGCCATCGCACGCGCCCTGGTGAACGATCCTTCCATCGTGCTGGCGGACGAGCCCACGGGAAACCTGGACTCCAAGACGGGCGAGGAAATCATGAACCTGTTCGCGAACCTGCACCAACAGGGCAACACGATTATCCTCGTAACCCACGAAATGGATATTGCGCAGCATGCACATCGCGTGATTTTCATTCGCGACGGTAAGATCGCGTCCGACGAAAAAGTAGCGAAGAACAAACCCGCAAGCGATTAAGTTCCCGCGGTACGATCAAACTTCGGGTATTCCTCTGGTGCGCAATTCAAGGTTAACGTGTTAGGCTGCGACCCCACGGTCCCGAGTGCCCCGCTTAGCGCGTAGCCGTGGTGTGGGGAGCGTCAAGATCCGTCAAGATATCTGGTGCAGTCAAATAAGTGCCAGACAGGCGGTCGTGCCAGGTCAGCGAGTCCTCGTCCCACATAGCCCACAGAAAGCCCAGGAACAGGGTGCCCACAGACAACATGTAACCGGTCGCACGGAGCAGCAGATGGCGCAGACTCGGCAGTTCACCGTCAAAGGTCGCTACTTGCAGGCCCCGAATCATCATTCCGGGAGTAGTGCCGCCGAAAATCGTGAACAAGCCAAAGTATTGCAGATAAACGAATGCAAACGTTGAGAAGCAAACCGCGGCACTGAGCTTGCTGACGGTAAAGTGGCCGCCGAGCGATCCGAACAGCGCCAGAAATCCGCCATAGGCGAAAACCAGGCATGCGACATCGATCATGGCCGCGTGCCGGCGCTCGTCCAGGGAGGCCACGGGGAAGATTCCGGAAGACCGTGGGAGCACAACCGGATCAGGGCTGGCCTGTTCCGAGGCGGTCTGTTTCTCGGGGGGAACAGAAACATCGATCAAAAGGTGAGAGTCGTTGGGATCCCGTCTGCCCGCGATCCTTCCGATGGCAATCGTAAACGCAAAATCGTCTCTGGCGCTGTGCGTGTCCGGATGTGGTTCTTCCAACTCTACGGCAACTGAATCGCCGTGAGCAGCACCACTGCTGCCGAACGGCAATTCGCTCTGCGCCTCGTTGGGGGCCAGCTTGCGCCTGCGCGCACGATAGGCTTGCAGGCGTTGGTTTAATTCACCGCGCCACTCGCGCTCAGAAACGGCGTTCAACGCCACATTTCCCTGCGTGGACGCGGATTGATCCCCGATGGGGAGGGACTCCGAAGAGTCACAGAAGTTACACAACAGCGCACCCTTGGCAAGGACTGCGCCGCACTGCGGACATATTTTATTCACCGGTAGTTTTTGCGCTGCGGACGCTCTCACTCCGGTAAAGAGGAGACCCCGTAAGCATATCACTAATATCGAAAGTCAAATAGAAAGAAGGCTGGCCAAGACGCGAAAGAGTTAGCAGAGGGGTCGTCAAGTCTCAGATTGCTGGGTCAGCATTTCCCGGCTGAAGGATATTCGTTTGTCCAGAACCACGGCCAGAAAATAGGCACAACTGGCGCGCTCATTTTCCGCCCAGGATTTGAAGGAAGGCACGATCCTGGAAAACGCAGACTGCGCCGTGCCCAGGAACGAATAATAAATCTGCACCGCCTGCAATCCCGTGCGATCGGCTGGCCGTTCGGGGCACAACTGCAGGAGTTGGAGTACCCGCGTGAAATCCTGGCCGGACGCACGAGTGCGGATGCCGGTTACGTCGCGTACCTCTTCTGAAAGAGAATGGCTGGCAGAAGACGCCATAAGCGAACGGCAGTAGGACACAAAGAACATCATCAAAGTGACCAGCGAGAACACCAAAATGATTGCGGCCATCATCGAGGCACCGCCACAAGACGTGCGGGGACGAGCCGCGACGCTTCCGAATAACGCAACATCGTTACGCACCAGGCCAGAGGCAGCAGGCACCCGAGAGCCGGGCTGGCGTACTCAATCAGACTGGATTTCGGATACATGTTCAACAGCGCGTAACTAGCGGCATAGGCGCTGAAATACAGTCCGAGCGAAAGAACGATTTGCACCAGGCGGGTGCGGGTTTCGCGCAGCTTCAGGACCGCGCCCCAGAGAAGATAGGTCAGGACAATTCCGACGAAGTAGAGGTTCTGCGAAAGTTGGTAGGCAAAGGAAGTTTTCAAGTCATCTGCAGACTGCGCCACAACAGCATAGGAGAAGCCCGCCGTTCCCAGCAGCAGCACCACGGCGGCCAGGCGCATGTGCTTGGCAAATCGTAATTCACCGAATACGCGCGAATACATGCTGATCAGCCCAACGTAGAGAGCGACAGTCAGCAGCGCATCGGTGTAGTAATAGCAATACATATACTGCTCTGAGGAAAAGCCATAATTCCTCAAGACCAGCCAGCGGCCAACGCTAGCCAGCACCGAGAGCAGCATATAAAGATTCAGAAAGAAGTAAGTGAAGAAGGACTTGCGCGCAATTGAACACACCACGAAGGCCAGCTCAAAGGCCGTTCCGAGGTACCAAATGAACAATTCGACTGAACCAGGCATGTTCTCTTTCGGACCGGCTCAGTCTTCCGCGGCGTGCTATTGATCCGCGCAGCGACTACTTAGAAGTCGGCTGCCGAATCGGCGGAACTGGGGCCGGACCATTGGCCACCAAGACTCCCTTTTCGTGCGAGGTCAGGGCGGTCTTAAGACCAGTTGCTCCAACAAGAATACCCAATGCAAGGGCGATTGCGCTGAGTCTACGTGACATGTGAGTGCCTCCGAGGAAATGGAACGAACGGAGCCACTCTATCCTTTATTGGGATAGTGTCAAGTAGAACACATGCAAAAGCTGTGCAAATCTGCCAATACCGGGTGGTCCCATCCTTTCGCCATTTGTTCGAATGACGGCAGGAAAGAGCACTCGTGGCAGTGAATAGGATAGGCGAATAGCCCGCTCGGGAACAACAGTACGCGAGTCCCACCTCGCTGGTACCAAAGTACTAGTCGCTTTTGACAGACCCAGTTCGAGCCGCCCCAACTACAGTTCCATTCTGCGCTGGAGTTCATCCTACCCAGCGCTCCCTTGACACTTTTACGGGTTACTCCGTAGCATGGAGAATTGCTCCATGCCGGCGTAGCTCAGTGGTAGAGCGAGGGTCTCATAATCCCTAGGCCGTGGGTTCGATTCCCCCCGCCGGCACCATTGATTTTAGAAGACTTAACCTGTTTTGGGGTTCTCCCCGGATCCGCTGCGTATCCCGCCAGCAAATGAAGCCGAGTCGTAGCCTCTTCATTGTTGTTGTTTCGAGCTACGCTGTTTGTGAAGCTCCTCTAAGCGCCGCTTCAAATATTCCTGATATTCCTGCTGCAATTTTGGATCGGCAGGAGTGGAATAAATCTCACTCGACTTGTATTTCTCTTCATCGAATTTCTTTCTCGTCCATTCATCGTGAATGTGAATTTCATCTGCCCGGTCAAGAACCTCCTTCACAAACTGCGGGGGAATGAAATAAACGCCTTCGCGGTCCCCGACGGCGAGATCTCCAGGCATTACTGTCGCGCCTCCAATGCGTACCGGAACATTGATTCCCGTAAGCATGACGTTGCCGATAGGGGTGGGATCCGTGGATCGAAAATAGGCAGGCATATCGATTTGGGCGAGTCCATCCAAGTCGCGAATGCTGCCGTCCACAACGAGCCCACCGCCGTGCGTAGCTTTCATCACGTAGTAGAAGAGATTGTCTCCGACGATGGTTCCATTCACTTTTTTGCCAAACAGATCGACGACGAGTACATCTCCAGGCTGAAGCATATCGATCGCCATCTGATTGCTGAGCCGTTGCATTCCGTGATTCTTCGCTTTTTTCTCTGCAACATTGTCAACATCCGAACGCATGGGCATAAATTGCACGGTAAAAACACGTCCGACCATAGTCTTACCGGGATGAAGGACGTAGAATCCGTCGGCGTACTGATTGTTGAATTCCTTTTCCTCCAGGACAGCCCACACTTCTTCCGATGAAAGATCGCGCGCCCTCTCAATAAATTCATCAGGAATCTTGGGCCTGCCATCCGGAAGGCGATCAAAGGGGTTCGTGGGAGTGTATTCGACCAGGTCCTGCTTGGTAAATGTGAGCAACTGTGCATGCGCAGAATCGGGAAGGATCACTGCGATTGAGGATGCAACTAAAAAGAGGATAAAACCCATTCGGAGGAGATCACTGCGATCGACATCGGTCATAGGGGAACACCTAGTGCAGCATGAGTAGTTGCCAGCGAACAGGGGAAATCCTACCAGATTGGTCTCTGCGCCTCCCGGAAATTCTCAGATAAATGACAATTTGTCACACGCAGCCATGCCGTGGCATAGCAATGGTACGATGCACTTTCTGTTTCACCGGGAAGTCGGGTGGCAGGTCATTTTGTTGCGGTGGGATGTGATCGCCTCGCGGTCGATGGATGCCTATGTCGAGAAGCAAATCGATCGAGGAAGTGACAAGGAGTTTGGATGACTATAAGTGAATTAAGAGGATTAACTTCCATGAGTAAAAAGAGCGGGAACACGTTCGAACGTCGCGAGGTTTTGAAGGCTTCGGCGCTGGCCCTGGGAGGCGCCCTCCTCTCGAAAGAGTCGATCGAGTCTTACCCCAAGGGTGTGAATACGAACTCCAGTCCATCGGCCCTGAGGATCACAGATCTGCGTGGGGCCACGGTTGTGAAACCCGGGCCTAGTCCATGTCCCCTCATTCGGATCGACACCAATCAGGGGGTCTATGGACTGGGCGAAGTGCGAGACGGTGCAAGTCTCACATACGCACTCTTTCTGAAAAGCCGCATTGTGGGAGAGAACCCGCTCCAGCTCGATAAGATTTTTCGTAAGATCAAACAGTTTGGCGGTCATGCGCGGCAGGGCGGCGGCGTGTCGGCCGTTGAGATGGCATTGTGGGACATCGCCGGCAAGGTTTACAACGCCCCCGTGTATGCGATGCTTGGAGGCGGCAAGTTTCGAGACAAGATTCGCATCTACGCCGATACGACCGAGTCCAATGATCCGAAGCTCTACGCGGAACGAATGAAACAACGGAAGGAGGAGATGGGCATTACCTGGCTGAAGATGGATTTAGGAATTGAAATGGTCGCGGACACGCCCGGTACGGTGACGAATCCCACCGACATCGAGCAGTGGAAGCCGAATCAGCTCTCGCACCCTCTACTTGGAATGGAAGTAACGGACAAAGGCATCGCCATGCTCGAACAATACGTTGCCGCGGTTCGTGATGCCGTGGGCATGGAGATCCCTCTATCAATGGATCACCTGGGGCACCTGGGAGTGAAGTCGATCATCCGGCTTGGCAAGGCGTATGAAAAATACAATTTGTCGTGGATGGAAGATGTAATTCCGTGGACGTACACCGACCTGCTGAAGCAAATTTCGGATCAAAGTCCTACGCCAATTCTAACAGGTGAAGACATCTACCTGAAGGAACCGTTCCAGGTTCTTTGCGAGAAAAACGCCGTGGGCAAGATTCAACCAGATCTTGCCACGTCGGGAGGAATTCTGGAAACGCACAGGATCGGAGATATGGCTGAGGAGCACGGCGTACCCATGGCGATGCACTTTGCAGGAACGCCGGTGAGTTGCATGGCGAGTGTCCACTGCGCCGCGGCCACTCAGAATTTCCTGGCTCTGGAAAATCATTCACTGGATGTGGCTTGGTGGTCATCCCTGGTCGAAGAAGGAGTGAAAACTCCAATCGTCAACCATGGTTGGATCGAAGTGCCAGACCGGCCTGGTCTGGGTGTAACTCTTAACGAAGACCTCCTGCGGCAACATTTAGCTCCCGGGACCGGCTATTTTGAGCCGACGCCACAGTGGGATGAGGAACACTCTTGGGATCGGCAGTGGAGTTAGATAAAATCGAAAACATGGTCAATTAGCTGCAAGGATCTGTCCCGGACGACGCGGATCAGCGTTCCGGGGCATGTCGATCACCGGTTCCGGGATGATGGATGTAGAAACGCTTCCAATGAGTGATTTACACGAATAACTGTTCTGTGTTCGGATTTGCCTGAATCTCATTGGGTTTCATTTCTGCTAGACAGTTGAAGTCATGCATGACGTTGTCGGTTGGGCTGCGCTGTCACGACTCCTTTTCTGGTTCTCGCTCTGGTGCACCGCTCTTTTCTTGCGCTTGCTCTCTTGCGCTTGCTCTGTCTATTTCCGCAATCTGTTTCATAAAACCAAGCGTGGTGAGGATGAAATCGCGGGCAATGTCGTGGTTGAGATAGTGACTGTCCTTATTGATGGATAGCTGCTCTGACCCCAAACTCGCGGCTGCATCAGACAGTTGTGAGCGTGATGCATTCTCGCGCACTGAAATTTCGTGTTCTCGTGTCACTTCCAAGAGATGGGTCAGAGACGTGAGTGATTTGCGTGTTTCAGCAACCGAAACAAACCAGAAGCCGACAAGAATAAGCGCGACGAGTCCGGCATAAATATAGATAGCGTACGCAATCTGTGTCATCGCTTTGACTTTATCCAAAGTATGAGCGCGAAGTCCTTGACGAACGCTCGTCGAAAACTCGCGACTCTTTTCAGGGAGATTAGGTAGAGAGCGATGGTTCCGACAAATCCAGCAAGCATCGCGTATCGAAGGTGTGGTCGGACAAATCCACTCTTATAGAATTCGACCACACATGCCGACAGGAACGAAACAAGCGCAGTCAAAATCATATTCGCAAAACTCGACCACTGACTGATTTTCCAATCATAAGCTTTTTGAAATTGGCTGGCTGAGGCGGAAACATCCAAAGAAAGATTTATCCAGTCGTTGATGGTTAATTGTGCCGGGAAGGGCGGCACATGGATAAATTTCGCAGCAAACTCGGGCAGATCGTAGGTAAGAAACGACCGAAACTTTTCCCAGGCTGATTGTTGGAATTTGAACTTGAGTTTCATTGGATGGATTTTACTGCCGCTCGATACCCAAATCTAGTGGTTGCGGAAATGCCGAAGTAGTGTGTGTACAATTGAAGCGCGCCGGCCAGTGCGATGGTGGCACAACTAGCGTAGTGTCCCGGAAATAGATTTTGATAAGTTCCACATTCTAAGACGAGCCGCATCAATTCAATCACATCTGCCAGCCCGTCGGTTATTTACGGGACAGCACACTAGATTCTCTAGTGAAGGTTGCACTGATGAATTTGATCGGTCAGCCGGTTTCTAAAACGAAAAGAGGGCTCCACCTTTTGGCTTAGAGGACCTTCGTACATGCAAACTTTTTGGTTTTTTACGATCCGGTACCTGTAGGCCCCGCGTAACCGCCGCGTAGCCGAATGGGGCACTTTTTGCGTTTTTAGCGTTTCTGGCGATGCGTAGAATGAATAACTTACGACCTATCAATGAGAGCAGTAGGTTCGATTCCCCTCCGCCGGCACCATGATCCTCGCGGCGGAATTCCCAGACGAGTCATTGACACCCTCACGTGCGTCCGTCAGCATAGCGAACTTGTGCTCTCGCCCACTTCCCAGTCTCTTGCTCTTCCTGATCTTGTGCTCCTGAATCCGGCCGCCGGTGGAGGGGCGGCACGCGATTCCGCGTTCCACGTAAAGGCGTTTGCTGCGCAGAGTGGCTGGCGCATGGAACTGCGGCCAACTTCAAGCGCTGAAGAACTGTCGATGCAAGCGCGCGCGGGCTTGGCGGAGGGCTACCGGCGCATCTTGGCGCTAGGCGGGGATGGAACGCTTCAGCAGATCGTCAATGCCGTCGGCGTGTGCCAGGAGGTTGTGCTCGGCGTGCTTCCCGCGGGGGGCGGCAATGATCTGGCGCAAGCCTTGGGACTTCCCCTCGACCCGGTTCTGGCGGCGAAACTTCTTCTGGAAGGAGAGGTCCGTTTTGTGGATGCGGCGCGAGTGCGGACTTCAGACGGTAAGCAGCGGCTCTACCTTGGCGGAGGCGGTGTTGGCCTAGACGCGCAAGCCGCGCAATTTGCCGGGGGATCCTATCGTAACATTCGCGGACGATCACGCTACGTGTTGTCGGCGATTCGCGCACTCCTCGGATTCCATCCATTGCAGATTCGTGCATCGATCGAATCCGACGAAAACAACGAGTTGGAAGCAAGTGTTCTGGTTTTAGGCGTCTTGAACACGCCGAGCTACGGTGGCGGCATGCGAATGGCTCCCGGGGCGAGGATCGACGACGGGAAACTGGATCTTGTTCTGATCGAGAATCTGCCGCTCTTTCACATTCTTCAACTGCTGCCGCTGCTGATTACGCACGGAGAGTTGCGCACCGAGCGAGTGCGCCGCCAGACGATTCGCCGCGTCCGGATCGAGACCACGTCTCCTGCAAGATTTCATGGCGACGGAGAGATTTTGGGTTGGACGCCGGTGGAAATTGAGGTGGTGCCAAACGCGATTCGGATGCTCTGCCCAGGAAATGGCGCGGTAAGCCGCTAATTGGAAGGAGCGATGGGAGAGCGACTATCTTTCATCTCTGTAGTTTTGTGCTTTTTCTTGGCGCGCCGGTTCATGTAGGCTCCCAGGTCGGGCGTGAATTCCTTCAGTTGATTCCAGCCGATATTGTAAATCTGGTTGATGGCCCAGCCGGAGAACAGGCCGCCTACGTTGCGATCCTGCTGCGGATAATAGGTGAGGGAAATACTGGCTTGACCTAACTGGCCGAACACTTGCGGTATGTTGAACGTGCTTTTGCCCGAATCTGTGCGTGAAATCACCGTGCGCGAGGCGGCATACGCGATTCGAGACCACGCGGAGCCGCGGCCTTTCCTGAAGTAGCGCGGGTCATCGTGCAACAGCGTCGGCAGGATGCCGTAGATCAGCATGGCACCCGTGAATTGGTCGCCTTCCTGCGCAGCAACGCGTTCGCCATATGCGCCCCAGCCCTGGCCATAATGGGGAATCCCATTGGCCGCCTGAGAAATACTCGCCTGCAAAATGTTCCCGAAATGCGCGCTCATGTCGTACCACTGGTGCCAGGCGATATTGAATTTCTGCTTTGGCGTGAGAGGACCCTTATTCTGCGGTTGATCGTTGGCAGTCATGAAGTTCGGAACGATCCAGAAAATCCGCTTGGGGACTTCGTCGTTGGCTTCCTTGTCTTTCGCATCGGCTTGAGCTGGTTGCGGAGTTTCTGCGGTTTTGGGCGCGGGGCAATCGGGTTTTTCCTGGGCGCGGAGACAAACACCGCTGAGCGCCAGGAATACCAGCGCGATACGGCACGTAGAGATAATAAGACCTCGGGCCATCTTCCTCCATGCCCACTCCCAGAGAAACGCTCGTTAGAAGGTCGAAATGTGGGTAACTTCCAGTCTAAACGATCGTAGGAATAACCCCAAATCTTGCTGGATCGGCCGTGTGAATCGCACCCATCGCTAGGACTTTTTGCGCTCGACTTTCAAATTCAACAGGATCTCTTTTCGCCCGTCCAGCGATGAAATCGTTTTTGTGGGTGATTTTGCCCCGTCCAATTCCGCATGGATTTCATAGTCCACGTTCGGGTCCAGACCACTGAACCTATAGTTCCCATCTTTATCGGCGAACCGAGTATTGATCGTGCCGGTACGGAGGTTTTTCAGGAACACGACGCCACCCGGCAGGGGGGCGTCGGATTTATCAGTAACGGCGCCCAGGACGGTGCGGAGTGTCGGCTCCTTCTTCGAATTCTGCGCCGATGCAACTCCCACCGCCAGCAACAAGAGGAACGCCAAGCACGTGAATCGTCTGGTTGTGTTCATTTCTTCGCCCCCGTTTTTTCCTGACTGACCGGCTTCATGCGAATCGACAGTTGTTCCTGGATGACTCCGCCGTTTGCGGAAACGAACCGCGAAACATCCTGATAGTGCTTGACTTGAACCACGACTTCGTAGTCGGGACCTTCAGGCACGCGAACGGCAAATTCGCCCCGGGAGTTGGTAGAGGTGCTCCACTTGAATTTCTTATCGCCTTTCAGCCGCACGCGCACTTCCAACCCCGGAAATGCCATCGCCTTTTCGTCGAACACCGTTCCGATGATGACAAAGGGCGGAACCTTGTTGTCCTTTTTCTTGGCGGTGGACGATTCTCCGGAAGACGGCTTCTGGGCAAGCGCGTTTGACTGCTCGGCGGGCACGGGTGATACAGGCTGCTGTGGTTGCTGAGCCGGAGCGCCCGCACAAAAAAACAGCAAATCCGCCAAGAAGATGGCAGGAATGGTTCGAGACCAGACGGATCTGAGAGGGGGTGCCTTCACGTTGCGTTAGATGAGGACGGAGCTGGGTGACGATGCATGCCGTGCACCGAAGTGGAGCTTACTCCTCGTCTTCGTCGTCTTCCTCATCGTCGTCGAGGAGGTCGCCATCTTCGTCGAATTCTTCGTCTTCCTCATCGTCTTCCTCGGCTTCTTCCTCGTCCTCGTCATCCTCTTCTTCGACTTCATCGGAGATGGGATTCAGAGCCACCGGATGCGTCTGCGACACTTCTAGCTCGCACTCACACTCCGGGCAGCTGAGAATCTCTCCTTCTTCCACTTCATCTTCATCCACGTCAATTTCTGCGGAACACTCTGGGCAGCGGAGCACGGCTGCTTCCTCCGATCTGGTCAACTTCGCGTGTTGCCGCGAAGGACGCGCCAACACCTTCCAGCTATTATATACAGAGGCGGGCTAAGTCAATCGAACCACGCCCACCACGTAGTGCAACGTTACCCTACAGACTGATCAGGGGAAAATCAAGCGCATGGCTCGTGAATATCCGGATCGTCCAGTTGTCGGCGTAGGCGGAGTAATCATCGAAAATGGGCGCGCGCTGCTGATTCGCCGGGGTAGTGAGCCTCTGCTGGGCCAATGGTCGATTCCTGGGGGCACGCTAGAGTTGGGGGAATCGCTACAGGAAGGCGTAGCACGGGAGTTGCTAGAGGAAACAGGAATCGCGGTGCGGGTGCTGGATGTGATTGAGGTTTTCGACCGGATTTATCCCGACCCCTCGGTGGAGCAGAAAGCGACGAATGCCCGTCCGAAATTCCATTACGTGGTTGTCGACTATCTTTGCGAGCGTATTTCTGGCGAGGCGCGCGCCGCAAGCGACGTCACCGATGTTGCTTACGCCACAGAAGAAGAGTTGGAGCGGTACGAACTGACGCCAACGGCGACGCGAGTGCTTCGCCGTGCTTTTCTGATGGATCGTGAGCGGCACGGCGGCCGCTAGGCAGCTCCTTGTGAATTGACTGTTTTCTATTTCGACAGTTTCAAAATGTCGATGTTGCCGTTGGAATTGGTCAGCGATAGGATGCAGCCCCCGTTGCCAATTTTTCCGTTCAAGGAATCGCCGCCAAGCTGGCCGCTGGCCGTAATAGGATGTTCGCTGTTGATCCTCCCGAACGAAGTGTGCGCGCTCAGATTGAAACCAGCCCCTTCCGGCAAGCGCACCTGGATGGGCGAAAATGAAGTCTTCGCGGTAATGTTCTTGCAGGACGAGGATTGGCGCGCCGCGGAGAGTACCACTGCGCCATTCTGGTTATCCACGGTTATGGACCCGCCGATCTCGTCCAACGTCACCGGCCCAAAGCTGGTTCTGGCTGAAGTGTCTCCGTTCACCGAATTCGCCGTCACCGGGCCATTCGAATTTTCCAAGGTGAGAGTGCCACTGATGCGCTGCACGTTGATCGAACCAAAACTGGTTTTCGCGTAGGTTTCGGCGCCGATATCAAGGAGCGATATCCTGCCGTTGCCAGTTGTAACCCTTGCGCCTTTACGAATATTGGAAGCCTCGATCGCCCCAAATGATGTATTCAGTGTCGCGTGACCCTTCACATCCTTGACGTTGACGCCGCCATTGGAATCGTCCACTTCAACTGAGCCGCCGATTTGTTCTAGTAACACCTCGCCGAACGAGGTCTTGACGTAAACGTCTTCACCGACCGGCCCACCCTTCACTTTCCCATTGGACGATGTGCACTTCACTTGGCCTGTAACGCTGCTAAAGTTAATCGACCCGAAGCTGCCGTTCAACGTTGCCGAACCGCTAACCGTGTTTGCGTCGATGGCGCCGTTATTGTTGTTCACGTTTAAGTCACCATGAATGTTGCGCGCATTCACCCCGCCGAACGAATTGTTCACCGTGGAAGAGCCCACCTCGGTGATTTCCACGGCTCCATTTCCGCCCGATATGGTTACAGGGCCCTGAACGTTGCTTACGCTCGTGGCGGCAAAGCGGTCTTTGACATCCACGGAACCCTTCACGCTAGAAACCGTGACCGCGCCGTTGTTGTTCACCACCGACAGGTTGCCTTCTCCTCCGGTCACTTCCACCATACCAAACGAGTTGGTCAGTTTCGCCGCGCCGCTGTCGCGCAGCTCCAGCTTGCCATGACCGTTCTCAACTTCGGCCCATCCTCGAACGCTGCGGATCTCGACGTTGCCAAAGTTATTGCGAAGCCAGATCTTCGCGTCGCCAGGGACGGCGATATCGTAGTCCACTGAATAAGAATTCCCTTTCCCGATTCGGACGGACCACTTGTTTTCGTCGGGATACACCGTGCGCACCTTGACGCCTTGGGCGTCCTGTGTGACTTCGATCTTGATTTGATCGGCGTTGCGATCGGCTTCGGCCTTTGAGGAGGCCTGGGTGCGAATGGTCGCGGAGATTCTGACCTCCCGGCCGTTTTCGCCGTGGATGTGAACCGCACCAAACTTATGCTCCATCGCAAATGCCTGATTCGCGCCGAGCGTTAGGGTCTTCTCAAAATTTCGCGTTGCGGTATCTTGAGCGGGATTCGCGAGCAACGGGGGCGCTGCGGACAATGCAAGCGCGGTCGCAACTGCGGCAATATTTTTCAAAGCAACGGAAATGAGGGCGGATTTCATGGTTTCGTCTCCAATAGCTCCTGTAACGTGGCCTGTTTTTCCTGGTACATCGCCAACAACTGATAGCGCAAGTGCGCATTCGAAGGGTTGCGGCCGGCTTGCATGCGCAATTCATCGATGGCGCTGTCCAGCATGATCAGTTTCTCGCGGTAGCTGGCCGTCAGCGGAGAATCCGGGGCATCCCGTTGGGGCTTCGCTTCGCCGGCCAACTTGTCGATGGCTTTCATGTAGTCGCGCTCCGCGCGTTCGACTTCCGCTACCTTGCGATCTTTCAGCAACGGGTTGTACGCCTCAGCGGGAACGGGACCATTATGTTGCTGCCGATATTCATAGCCCCCCGCGATCGCCATCAGCAAAACCATTGCCCCGGCGAGTGCCGTTTGCCAGCGCATCGGCAAGCTGCGCCAGAACGACAGCCGCTTCAGCCAGGTTCTACGATCTAACGATGGTTCAGGCTGCTGCGCGAGAGCTTTTTCAATCCGCGGCCACAACGCCGGGCTTTCCTGGTAGTCGCGCAATTCGCTCGCCGCCACGCTCAGCACTTTCCACGCGCGCAACTCTTCGGAGCAAGCCGCACACGACGCGGCATGAAGCTCCAGCCCGACCCATTCCTCGGCGCTGCCTTCCAGAAAAATTCGTTCGCGATCTTCACATTTAATCTGCATTATGCCGCTCCCACCTGACTGCTCCGGGGAGCCTCCAACATCTGCCGCAAATTCTTCTTAGCCTGGAACAAAGTGTTCTTTGAAGCGGTTTCCGAAATGTCCATCATCTCGGCTATCTCCGCGTGATGGAAACCCTCTACTTCGTACAACAGAAAAACGTCGCGCTGGTGCTTCGCGAGCTGGGCGATGGCGCGTTCCAGAGCCAGTTTCAAAGAAGGATGGCCGCCCGGCGCACGCGGCTCCGCTGGCATCGAACCATCTTCTCGTTGTTCGGGAACAAACTCTTTTCGCCGCATCCGGCTGCGCCGCACGTCGTGGCAGGTGTTCACCAGGATGCGAAATGTCCAGGTGACGAAGGAGGATTGCCCGCGGAAACTGGCAATGCTTCGCTGCACTTTCAGAAAGGTTTCCTGGACCGCGTCGTCTGCGTCGCTTTGCGTGCCCAGCAGATTTCGCGCCAGGTTTCTCATCCGTACGCCCTGCCACCGGTACAGGCGCTCGTAGGCTTGCAGGTCGCCAGCCTGGCATGCGGCAGCCAGCGCCGCGTCCTCTGGATTCACGACCGAAGGCGCGGCTTGCGATTCCGGTTCAGAAGGCAGCACTCGAAATTTCCCCTCGCGAGCTACTGGGGAGATTCTATGCTCCCACCGTAGCGTAAGTCCTACAGAACCCATTGCTTTCTCCTGGGGTATAGACGCCAGACAGGGGGTATTCGTCGGATAGTCGATGCGAGCGTATTTTGTTATCGCTAAGATACTTAGAATGAGACCTTTACAATGACTTTGAGGTTGTGAAACCGGGACTGACGTCCAAGCTGAAGGTGATCTTTTTGTGTAAAGGACTGTTTTCGTGTCCCCACAGAAGGCGGTCTTCAGAATCCGCGGCGGTCAGTTGAAGGCCAAGGTTCGACGCAAACGAGGGAACTTCGAACACAAAATAGGAAACGTAGGCTTCGCCGGGGCGCAGTGGCGTCCGCAGCGGAGTCGATTGCAGCCGCAGGGCAGAGAGCACTTCGCCCGTTCGCGCCGATTCGGAATAGCTGCGACCCGTTCCATCAACCACGGTCAAGGAGCGCGCGTTGGGCGTCAATGGACCATTCCCTCGGTGCGGACCAATCGTGGAGGAATCAAACCACGTTGTGACTTCGACGACCACAAGCTGGCCGCGGCTAGAAACCAGTTCCGAGTCCGGACCCACTTTCGGCGCGACCCGCACATGGGTGACCGCGTTTGCGATATGACAATCGATCTCGCAGAAATATTTCCAAGCGCCCATCGGTAGGCTGACTTCTGAACTGAACAGCGAGAATCCGAGAAGAATTGCGACGTAGCCCGCCAGCACAATCGCGGCGGTCGTCGCGGCAATCCTCAGAACAATCCGGGACTTTCGCAGCAGTCCTACAAGAAATAGCAAAGCACAAACGAACAGCAACAATAGGGTGCCCAGAAACGCCAGTACCGCGATCGGCGCGTTTGTCGGCATGAATTCAGACATTGCCTCGCTCCTCTGTTTTGCTTCGTCCTAGCATTCGCTGGGTAAAGCTCCGCGTGTTCGTTCCCTCTGTGCAAATTCGAGTACGGCGTCTCGCAAATCCGCAGGCGTGAAATCCGGCCAGCGCTTGGCCATGAACACGAATTCAGCAAACGCACATTCCCACAGAAGAAAATCGGAGAGCCGCTGCTCGCCGCCCGTTCGTATCAGCAAATCCACTTCGGTGGATCCGCCGCGCTGCACCTCGGAAAGCAACGAGGCAAACGCTTCGCTGGTGAGGTCCGTCACCTTGTAAAACTTGCTGGCCGCCTGGAAGATGGTGTGCCGCGCGGAGTAGTCGATGGCCAGCCGCAAGTGCAGGCGGCGGCCCTTCACCGTCAGCGCTTCCGTCTCGGCGATTGCCTCTCGCAACGTCGCCGGCAAACGGTCGCGGCGGCCGATAATGCTCAGACGAATCCCTTCATTCACGCAGTGGGTGGTTTCTTCAACCAGATACTCTTGCAGGATTGCCAAAATCGCGGCCACTTCCGAGGCCGGACGCTTCCAGTTCGCCGACGACAGCGCAAACAGGCTGAGGGTGTGAATCCCCAGGTGTGGTGCGCATTCGATGATTCGGCGCGCTACGTTCGCACCCGCGCGATGCCCTTCGGAACGATGCAGCGCACGCGAAGTGGCCCAGCGGCCGTTGCCGTCGCAGATGATGGCGACGTGGAGTTGTGAAGCGACCACCGGGAGCGCCAGTGGTCTACGAACCAGGAGCGCGTGTTGGGTTAACATAGGAAGCTGCCTTCTCCGCCGCTAGTTGTCACAATGTACTTTGCTCTATAAAGCATAACGACAAATTTTTTTTACCGCTCGCGCGTCGCCCGGATCAGCGCCTCCATGTGATCCAGATATTTCTCTAGCGCCCGTCGCCCGGACGCCGTCAGCCGGTATTCCGTTTTCGGCAGACGTCCATCGAACGATTTCGTGCAGACAATGTAGTCCGCTTCTTCCAACTTCCGCGCATGAACACTCAGGTTGCCGTCGGTGGTCTTCAAGAGCGCCTTCAATTCGTTGAAGGTCAGCGAGCGGTTCACCGCTAATGCACTGACGATACCCAGGCGCATGCGCTCATGAATTAGACGATCCAGGCTGGAAGAGACGGGTTCCGCGGCCTGACTGCGGACCGCGCTGGGGCCTTCCTCCCGCACGCTTCGTTCCTGCCGAACTGTGGATGTCTTTGCCATAGCTTGGAATTTCCTGGTCCGCTTACTCAGCCTCCATACCGCAGCGCGATCCACGTTCCAAATGCAATCTGCACCACGCCAAATCCCGCTGCCATAAACAGATTGCCTAAACTGGCGGACGTGAACAAAGCAGCTGCCCCCAGCACCATCAGGCACAAACCCATAATCGGCACCACGCGCACCGAGAATGCTCCGCCGGTCACGATCGCCGTGCCATACAGCAGAAGCCAGATCCCCGGCAGGTACGAGATTCCGTCCGATTGCACCATGGCGTACGTCAGCAGGCCGCCCACAAAAATTGGCGGCGCGAAACTTAACACGAACTTTCTTCCCGGTCCGGTAAACAAAGAGGAATTTGCTCGGCGAGCCTTGGTAGCGGCCGCTGGCGCCGCAATCGCAACGGCGACGAATACTTCGGCGAGCCAAACCATCAGCCATGCGCGCGGTGTCGTCTGGCGAGCCGCCAACCATGCTGCGGCCAGTGCGGTCATCCCCATGGCCACGCCGCCCCAACCGGGAACGGCGGTGAATTCGGCTGCCCGCTCCATGGTTTCGCGGATGTATTTCAGATGATCGGCAGCACGCGCATCGATGGGAATCGGGGAGCGTTGAGGGGAACGCATTGGGTTGGGAAGAGCCACGGGAGGAATCATACGGATGGTGGCAACCCGTGTCAAGTACTTTATAATATAAAGTACACGGAAATATTCTTGTCGCGCACGACGTAAGGCGTGCCTATTTTGCTTTGCGGTAACGTCCCTGCAATGAATTCCAGCGGATGATGAAAATGTCCACGAACATCTGGATGCTGTCGCGCAGCATGTTCACTTTCGTAGCCGGAGAATGTGACCAGCGCACCGGCACCTCGATGGTCGAAAGGCCGTGGTGCCGTGCCAGGTACAGAAGTTCGGGGTCGAACCCGAATCTCTCGATCGTCTGTTGCTCGAACAAGATACGGCTTGGCCCGCGCCGGAAAGCCTTGAAGCCACACTGGGTATCGACGAACGGTAAGCGCAGGATGGTGCGCACAATGGTATTAAAAATAATCCCTGCAAATTCACGGAAGCGGGATTCGTGGACCTCAATTAAGCTGCGGTCAACGGAGCGCGAGCCGATGGCCACGTCGTGATCCTTCAGAGCAGCGATGAGTCTATCTGCTTCTTCGATGGGCGCAGAGAGATCGGCATCGGTGAAGAGAATGATTTCGCCGAGAGCTTCCTGGGAACCATGGCGAACGCTGAAACCCTTGCCGCGATTCACGCCGTTCGAACGCATGCGCAAATTCGCAATCTTGCCCCGGAAGGATTCGGCAACTTCGAGCGTGCGATCCCGGGAGCCATCGTCCACCACAATCACTTCGGTATTTCTCTGCGAAGACTGAATGTAGTTGGCGATTTTTTCCAAGGTCGCCGGCAAGCGAAGTTCCTCATTGTAGGCCGGAATGATGATGGAGAGTTCCGGTGACGCCGCCGTCATAGAGAATCCAACCCCTGCCAACCGAACCTGCCGAGAAGCGGGACGAACCGGCATCCCTCGTGCCATTCGTAGGAAATTGCGTTGGCGTGTTTTTGCACGCACACCAGGTTTTGATGCGACGGGTCTCCGACGGGCGCGACCAGGCGGCCACCCTCGGCCAATTGCCGCAGCAGTGTTTCCGGCAACCTGGGAGCGGCAGCGGTAATCACGATGGCGTCATACGGGGCAAACTCCGGCATGCCTGCGGAGCCATCGCCGCAATGGACATGCACGTTTGCATAGCCAAGTTTCTCCAGCCGTTCGGCAGCGGTGTGCGCCAGGTCGGGGCGAATCTCAACGCTGTAAACCTCTCTACTTAGACAGGAAAGTATCGCTGTTTGATATCCGCACCCGGTCCCAATTTCAAGAACCTTGTCGCTCGCGTTTAGCCGTAGCGTCGCGGTCATCACCGCGACCATATACGGTTGAGAGATGGTCTGGCCGCCGCCGATGGGCAGCGGCTCATCGTCATAAGCGCGCGCCCGCGCTTCCGGTGGAACAAATTCTTCCCGCTGGACGCGTGCCATGGCCTGCAGTACGGGCTCGTCCTTGATGCCCCGACGGCGGAGTTGCACCGCCACCATGCATTGGCGCGCCTGGAAAAAGGAGTCCTGCCGCTGATTCACGGATCCGCCGCCGGCTTTCATCTGCGTTCCCGTAGTCACCTGTTTCTACCGTCGCTTCGGTGAGTAATACGCCTAGTGTAACCGAAGGTTTGCCGTTCGGTCTCCGATTTGATGGGGCGAAAATCGCCGGGAGAGGTGCTGGCGCGGCCGCGAATGTCTTCGAGACTTTCCTGACTTTGCTAACATTTCCTGAAAATGCAGTTATCTTCTCCTTCTCGGTCTCTTGCTGCATTTCTCGTTGCGGGCCTTTTACTTTTCGCGGGATTAGCTAGTTACGCCTGGTTTCCTCCCGCGCGAGCCGCGGCAGGCCCTGCCGACAAACTCATTATTCTGAAGTCACAACATCAACTGATTCTTCTGCGAAAAGGTGAGGAGATTCGCTGCTATCAGGTGTCCATCGGTCGGGACCCCGTCGCTGCAAAGATGCATGCAGGAGATCACAAGACACCCGAAGGGCACTACATTGTCGACGCAAGAAACGCGAAAAGCGGATTCCACCTTTCCTTGCACGTTTCTTATCCAAACTCGGCAGACCGACAGCGCGCAGCGCTCGGCGGCTTTTCTCCCGGCGGAGACATCATGATTCACGGAATCAAGAACCACTTGGGATGGCTCGGCCGGTTCCACCGGTTGGTTGACTGGACCGACGGCTGCATCGCCGTGACCAATGCGGAGATGGACCAGATCTGGGAACTCGTGCCTGATGGGACGCCCATCGAGATCCGCCCGTAGTCCTAGTTGTCGAGCAAAACCTTGCGCCTGCACTTGTGGCCAGTGACGGACTTAGCAAAGCTGCACGCACGAGCAGGCGCGCGGTTAGCCACGGATTCCTACAATAAGTGCTGGAATTGGCAGTTGCGGTTGGCCCTGCAGGTCGTCGTCCGCGGTGGGAGGCAGTTATGAAGGCCGTTTTTGCGTTGATCGTGATTTATATTGGGGCATTCCTGGTGGCTATACAGGGAAGCGCTCCTGGCGCCGTCGAGGCTTCCGCGCAATCCACAGCGGCGCGGCAAAGTGCGGCCACGGCGACTTCCGCCATCGACCCGGCCAAGGAAGCGGACATTCGAAGCCTGCTGGAACTTGTAGGCGCCCACGATCAGGTGCAAGAATCCGTAAACTTCTCCGCCGAACAATATCGCGAAAAGCTGCTGGCCACGATGGCCAACCATGAAAAAAACCAGGCATTCGTGAATGCGGTGATCACTGATTACGAAGAGAAATTCAATGTGGACCAGGTGACCGAGCAGCTGATTCCCATTTACGACAAGCACTATTCCGCGGACGAGATCAAATCCCTGCTGCAGTTTTACGGTTCGCCGCTGGGCCAGAGAGTAGCCGCCGAAAGCCCGAAAATTTCCCGCGAGATCCAGGAAGCTACCCGCGCAACCGCCGCGAAAGCCGTCAGAGAGGCACTGCAGGAAGTGAAGGAAGAAAATCCCGGAACCGGCCAGAACGCCCATCTCGGTACCGCGTCCGGACGTCAGTTGCAGCAGCGCCGCGCCACGCGGGATTCCACACAACAAGCAGCGCAGCAAGATCAGTAGAAGCGCATCTACTTGAACGAGAAATCCACGAATTTGTTGTTGGCGACTGTGCAGCGGCACGCCTAGGGCAGACGCTTCTTGATTTTCACGTCGATACCGAACGTGCCGTTCTGATCGAGTAGCGCCACGACCGACACATTGCGGTTCACGTTGTATTCCACCTGAATTACCTGTTGCTGCGTGGAGTTAACGTTGGACTCATACAAAACCGTCAGGTTCCTCGTTACCTGCTGTTCCACCGTGATGCGCGCCGTGGCGTTCTGGCCGGACCCTGTGGCTGTCACGCCGTTCAGTCCCGGATCGACGCGGAACCGCGTGATCCCGAACAGCCGTTCTACGCGCCCTCCTAATTGGCTGGAAATCGCTTCAGAGAGCAGGGCCGACGCTCCGGTGGTGCCGCTCTGCGTGCCTCCCCCGGTGCCGGTACGCAACGTAGACTCGGAGCCGGTCTGCCCAAGCGCGAGAAGCGTGACGATGTCGTTTCCCGGAAGGGGGGGATCAGAGCGGTAGGAAAGGCTCAGCTTGCTGGACTGGCCGCTGAAGTTCAGCGTGATTTCATACTGCTGAATGGTGGTGGTGGCTTCCACGTTGATAACCGGATCGAGTCGAAAGGGGTTAGCGAAATTCAGGTCACCGCGCGCCACGCGATAGTGGTTATTGTGGAAATACAAGTCTCCCGACAAAACGTGAATGTGTCCGAGCAGAATTGGATGTTCCGCGGTGCCGCGCACGCGGAGGTTGGCGTCGGCCTCCAGGTGTGCGCCGGGCCATTCCATCCGTGCATCCGTTGTCGAACTCGCCTCGACATCGAATTGCAGATTGCGCAAAAAATTGGAGGTGGCGCCACCGCCGGTATCCGAGGAAACGAGAATCCCCGCGGACTCCAATCCTTCATTCAAGTTCACGCGCTGGATGATGACTTTTCCAGTAAGCAATCCGCCGTCCAGAGTTCCCGCCAGCCGCAACCCGCCGCCTACCAGCCAGCTGATTCCTTCTGGGTAGCGCACGCGAATGCGGTCGGTTTTCGCGGAAACGTCATAGCGCAGGGGTTTCTCGGAATAGTTAACGCTTCCACTGAGCGCTATAAGTCCGCCGCCGGCTTCTCCGGTCACATTGTCAAAGAACAACCGGTTGGCGTCGAAGACCAAGTCGCCTTTCAAGTTGCTCAATCCCGTGGGAAAATCCGCAGAACGCGCCGAAGCATCCTGCAACTGCATTCGTCCAATAATGCGCGGCCGGTCAAGCGTGCCTTCAAACGACGCATTCATATCCAGGTGCCCGCCGATATCCACGTCCTTTATGTATGCGCTCAACAGGCGCAGATCCAGGGTGCCGTTCAATTTCATAGCCAAGGTGCGGCGCCCGGTGAACTGAACTGAGCCACTGAGATCCATGTTGGTATTCGCGCCTTCCAGCCGAGCGCTCAGGATCTTCAAATTATCGCGCGTGGAAGTTAGATGGATCGGGCCTGAATTCTCCAACTTCATCACGTCGTACGTCAGAATCAATTTGGTGAAATTGCCATCCACCACAAGATTCTCCGGATGCTTGATCTCACCTTTCACGGTGATATCCCCATCCGCCGTGCCGTGCCCCGGAAAAGTCTTCAAATGCAAGGCCGTGAGAAGATAAGGATCGAGATTGATGTTCTGAATGGATATTTTTCCATCGACGGGCATGGGATCCTCCCAGCCAATGGAAATGTCACCGGAAATTGCTCCCGCACTCATCGCAGACTTCAATTTCAGACGTGCTTCTTTTCCGTCGGAATTCACATCGCCGTCGAAGCTGCCGATCACTTCCTTGCCAATTTGCATGTCGACGACGCGGAACGAGCCTTCCGCAACCGGTTGCGTCACCGGACCGCTGGATTTCAGCCGGAACGTTATTTGCCCATTCAGCGGCAAGCTTGCCGATTGGATTTTCCCGATGTTCGCCAGCGGCAACGACGCTCCCACAAGTTCGGTGACGAGGGAGCGATCCGCGTAGCGGTACGCGACATTTCCCGTGACGATTCCCGCGCCTCCGGTTTTCACTGTGCCGGGGGTGAAGAATCGCAACTCCGCATTCGACAATCGCACTTCGTCGGGCAAAACATTTAATTGGCCGCGCAGGCGATTGAACGTCAAGCCGTACACATCTCCATCCGCCAAGTCAAAATTTCCAGTCAACGCCGGTTCGGCTTTTGTTCCCCGTCCGTGGAATTGACCGGTCAGCGAACCCTTTACGGGATAATTCCATCCGGCGAGCTGCTCCAATCCCTCTAGCGGAACTTTTTCCAGGTCGATTTCGCTCGACCACTGGCTATCCGGCCGGAATTCCCAATCCGTGAGTGACATCATTCCTTCGATTTCCGCCTGCATCACGCCGCGAAAGGCGTGAGCACGCGAGAGGACAAGCTGATCGGGAGAATAGATCATCTCGCCATCCATCGAATCGACGGCCACCTTGTCATAGCGGATGTTTTCGCCGCGGAAATGTCCTTGAAACGTCGGTCCGCCAGAGGGACCTGTGATGGTGCCATCCCATTGCAGCGAGCCGGCCAGCACGACAGCAGCTCCGGGACTGCCGGGTTTATCTCCGGAGATGGCGTGGATGAAATCGTTCCATGTTTCCAGCGAGCCGGCGTTCAGATGCAAATCGAGGCTGGTGTCTTTGGGGGCTAAGATCCCAGATACCGTTCCGCGCGTAGTGGGGGTTTCGAAATCGCCTTGCGTAAGATACAAGGTGTTCAAAATATCCCGGTAGCGCAAATTCCAGTCTCCCGTCACGGGCATGTGCCCGGCTAGCAATTCCGGCGGTTCCGCCCAGTGCATGCGCGTGGAAATATCAAAATCGAGAAAATTGTCGTGCCAGGTTTCCACCGTATCCGCCGAAATCACCGAATCCCAGTGCAAGGAATCAATCGGAAAGCCGGCATGATCGATGGCGGGCGTAACCGCAGAGAGCCGCACGTCCTGCAATTTAGTCTCCGCGCGGAATTGCAGGCCTTCATAGCGCATCTCCACGCGGCCTTTTACGCTGCCGCTGAGTGCGTAAGCGGCGAAGTCCGGCAAGACAATACCTTTCTCATCGAGCAGGTAGCTGGAGCGGCTGGACAAATTGGCGGAATGGAAATCCTGGAAGCCGAGAGTAATGTTGTCTCCCGCAAACGTTCCTTTCCCCAGTACATTTCCATTCGCCACCGCGCCGTCGCCGCGCAAATCGACGCGCCCCAAGGGAATTTCCGGTGTGCGGAAAACCTCGCGCAAGTCGAGCAAATCCAACCATCCGCGATAGCGATACGTCAGATTGGGCTGGGACAGGTCTGGAATTTGCGCTTCCAGGTCCACATGCGAGCGACCCAAGTCCAGAATTGCCTGGTCAATCGTGAAGCCCGCTTTATCCAACGAGAATTTTGCCGACAGGTTAGCCGGCATGGGTACGTCGCGCCGCCGGGCGAGTTCAATCGAATCCCAGTCGAGGGTTCCCAGGTAGAGAGGACTGCCCGGCGTTCCGGCCAGAGTCACGTTTAAGCCGAGTTCGCCGCCTTCGATGGCCACAAGTTTGCGCACGTTGTTGTAGAGCAACCAGCCATCGTTGATTTGCAGGTGGCCGATTTGCAAATTGAGTAAGGTTTCGTTCCAGGGCTTGTTCGGTATTTTGGAGCGCGGCAGTGCTGGCAAATTGCTCGTGCCGTCTTTTTCCACCCGAATGTGGATGCGTGGCTGCTGAAGAATCAGCTCTCTTAACGAGAACCTCCGTCCCCAGAAGGAGTCAATCCGCAGACCGATTTTGGCCTGTTCCACGCTGACGAGAGGCTCGGTATCCTTCGGCTCTTTTCCGTGCACTACCAGGCCTCTGACCGTCGCATCCAGTGAGAACCAACCCACGGAAACAGTGCGAACTTCCACCTTTCCGCCCGTGAGCGCTTCCATACGGCCGATCAGGGCGCGCCGCAATATTGGATTAGCCAGGCCGCTGTATACCGCGATGGCCGCCAAGGCGATCAACAATAGCGTCCACGTGCCCAGCACCCACAGGACGTGCTCCAGCCACAGAATTTTCCGCCAGCGCGATTCCTTGGTCATTTCGTGGTCTCGTTCAACAAATTCTCAACGCGCACCCGCGCGCGGCTTTCTTTCAGCCATTTGTCCGCTTGTTCATTGATGACGCGTTGCACCAGCGCTTCCTGAATGAAATCGTGAGCGGCTTCAAGGCTCGGGGGCGTCTGGCCTCGCGACTCGGCGCGGGCCACGACGCGGTTCTTATAGAAATCCTCAATGGCCTTGTCATCAATCTGAATGGAAGCGCGAAACCGAGAATCGAGGTAATTGCTCAGGAACAGCTGTGACTTCAGCTCGCGAAAAATCTCTTCTTCCCTCAGGCCACTTTGTTTTTTTCGTTCCTCGAATTCTTCGGGACTGGAAAAAGAGCGCTTCAACCGCGCCAGACTGCGCTGCACATCTTCATCAGAAGGCTGCTGGAATCGCGAAGCGGTCGCTTCCGTGCGCACAATCCACTGGTCGATCAGCCGGTCAAGAATTTGCGCCTCGGGTTCCGCTTTTCCGTCGACGAACACCTGATACTCCGCAAGTTGTCGAACATCACTCATCAGGATCACGTCATTTTCTACTCGTGCCACGATGCGATCGATCACTTCCTGCGCCTGATTCATCTTCGGCCCAACGAGCACGGCGGTAATCAGCAGGAATGAGGCAAGTCGTCGCATCAGAAACTCGATCCCAGATTGAAGAATACCTGCAACCGGGGCAAGCGTGTCCCTTGCTGGCAGAACACGGCGCTATTCGGGCACGGGATCACAAACTGCGGCCGGTTCAATTCATAGCCAAGGTCGACGCGGATGGGGCCCACTGGCGTGGCATAGCGCAGACCAAATCCAACCGTGTGCGACCAGTAGTTCAATTCGTTTGTGCAGTTGTACACGCAGAGCGTGGGATTGAACCGCCCGGGAAGCTCTCCCGGGTAAGCCGGCTTGAAAACCGCTGTGGGCGGCAACCACCGCAGCGTTACGTGACTCAGCTGGCTGTAGGAATTTCCGCCATCATAGAAAAATGCGCCGCCCAATCCCTTGCCTGCGAACGGTAACTTCAGCGGGAAACGCAATTCCTGGTTCAGAATAATCATTGCCTGGCCGCCCACGGGGAAGCCAGTGATGGAATCGCGCGGTCCCGCCTGGTTCAGGGCAAAGCCGCGCAGCGTGCTGCCGCCGCCGGCAAACAGGCGTTCGGGAAGAGGGATGACTTGCGCGGGAGGTTCACCGGTCTGCGCCGGGAACGCAAGAGAAACCGTGGAGGCGTAGGGAACGAGAATGCCCAGGCGAATCGAACGCGCGTACACCCAATTCTTTTTCAGCGGCGTGAACCCAGAATTCTGGAAGAAGAAGCTCAGGAAACTCGCGCTCGATCCGATGGCCGTGCCAGAAACGCCGACGTTCGCACTGTTGAACGTTCCTTTGTGGGCGTCGGCCGGATTGTCGCGCGTATCGCGAAACCACGTGGTACTGAACTGGGAAACCAGCGTGGGTTGGTTGAACAGCGGAATTTCGTCCGCCGGTATGTTCAGGTTACTTACCGTCACCTTCCGGAACGAATAGCGGTACAAAAGCCGGGAAAAGGGCGAGAGCTGCTGTGTAATCTGCAGGTTGCTCTCATAGCGGATTTCCGTGAACGTGTTGATGTCCTGCGTCTTTTCCACATACGTGTTGGCCTGCAAGCTTAAGTTCTGATTGTCAAAGGTACTTGGCGCGTTATAACCCAGCAGTGCGCGCCACTGGATGGTGCTGGCGCGCAATTTCAATGTCAAAGAATCCGCGCGCCCAGTGAGATTCTGTTTAGAAATCTCCAGAATTCCGCGCGGCGAAGCTTGCAGTTCTCCGCCAGTTGGATTGGATGTGCTGGCAAGGCGTTGCGCCTCGAAACCGCCGCCATAAGCAATGGTATAGCGCTTGGCCTCTTCGACCAGGACGACAACATCTTTCTCCGGATCGCTACCGGCGGCATTTTGCGGTTCGATGGTCACACGATTGAAAACGCCGAGATTATAAAGTTTCTGTTGCGACTCGATGATTTCCCCTTCCCGTAGCGGTCCTCCCGGCTCCACTTTCACTTCGCGCCGGATTACTTTAGGCCTGGTGTGGTTGTAGCCGGTCAAAAACACTCGACGCACATGAAATTGTTCGCCCTCGTTGATTTTGTAGACCAGGCGCATGGGCTCAGCGCGTTCAATTTGGTTGGCGCTCTCTTGATCGGAATCCGCCTGCGGCTTGGCACTGCGAACTTCTCCCGTGTTTCCGTTAACCTCGTCCTCGGCTGGAATGGCGTCGGCTTCGGCGGTGTAGGTAAAGCTGGCGTTGGGAAAGCCTTCATTGTAGTAAAGCGCGAGGATGTTGTCCCGGTCGGCGGCCACGTTGATATCGGAAAACGGTTGGCCCGCCGACGAACCGACAACGCTCATAATTTGCGCTTCTGGGATCGCGCCCTCACCCTCGATCATCAGGCTTGCCACCAGGGTCTGCTTGCCTTCGTCAATCAGGAAGCGGACGATCAGGTCGTTGGCGTCTCCGGGAACTTTCTCGGCCTTCGCCTCCACCCGTGCGGATAAGAAACCGTTCGCGGCATACAAAGTCTTCATGGACTGAGCGTCTGCATCCATAAGTCGCTGACTGAAGCGTGGGCGGGTGAATAGGGAGCTCGGAGAGATCGTCAACCGGCTGCGCAGGATATCCGTGCTGAAATAGCGGTTGCCGCTGAACTCGATACTCAGCAGTTTGTCCTTGTCTCCTTTTGCCACCTGGTAAGTAATGGTCTCTTCCGACCTTTTCTGCCCTGTTTTCTGGCCTTCGATGTCCTTGGAATTGACGCTGTATTCCACTCGCGCGTCAAAATACCCGTTTCGTTCCATGCGCTCCCGAAGATTGCGCTTTCCTTCCTCCAAAAGGTCCGTGTCGACAGAGCCTTCCTGATAAACCGGTATCAGTTTCTTCAGGTCGCCCTTGGAAATCTTAGCGCCCTCCACCATCACCAGAACGCGCGGTCCTTCCGTGACTTCCAGTGTCAACGGAATCGAATTTGTCGCCGGGTCGTACTCCCCACGTCGCGCGGATACTCGCGCACTCAGATGACCTTTCTTTTCCAGAAATTTGCGCAGGCGTCCGATGCTCGCTTGCACGCGCAGGACGGTGAGTTCTTTCCCTGGAGATAGCTTTGAGAGCTTGATCAAGTCCGCATCGCGATACTCGGTGTTATTGGTCAAATTGAGCTGTGCCAGGCGCACGCGCGGGCCTGGGTCGACATGGGCGGTGATGTTGATCTGATGAGTTTCTTCGTCGGGTTGCTGCGTTGCCGTGACTTTGGCCTGATACAAGCCCTCGTCGCGCAGCATATCCCGCAGGCGGTCCAGGGCTTCATCCACATCCTGCGAGTGATAGGTCTGGCCCAGTGAGAGTTGCATCACGGCAACCGCGGAAGCTTCCGTGGGTGGCGGCTTCAACCCTTCCACCAGAACTTGGCTGATGAACAAGTTTTCTCGCGCGAGAAAATCGAGCCGCATACCTCCTTCGACGGGCGCGGCTACAGCGCGCAAATCCGCATAATCGCCGGTGCGGTAGAGAATGCGGATGCTCTCGGCCACTTGATCGCGGTCGAGTGGCTCGCCGATCTTGACAGTAATGCCTTTCGGATTGGTAACCAGCACCTTGCCTTGCGCATCGATCACGCGAACTTCCATGATCTTGGCGCCGGCGAGTGTTTCAACCCGTGGCGGTGGGCTCGTTTGGGCGAACGCGCCCCTAGCCCCCAAAAGAAGTGTCAGGAGGAGCAAGCCTTGTAACCCATTGGCCCTGCATGGTTTCATCCGTCTCTATACTCAGACGAAGGGTAGCATAGGCGCGTTGCTTCTTCGGATGCCTTTGGCGCTATCATGAGTGAGCTTCTAACTAAGGCTGGACTCCTATTTTACGTGACCCATCCTCTTCATGAGAAATATTCCCGCCAGATGCTCTTTGCGGGTATCGGCGCCGAAGGGCAGAAACGGCTGCTGGCTTCCCGGGCGATAATTGTCGGATGTGGTGCCATTGGCGCGGCGGCGGCGAATTTGCTGGTGCGCGCGGGCGTGGGGCACCTGCGAATTGTGGACCGCGATTTCGTCGAACCATCCAATCTTCAGCGCCAGACGTTGTTTGAAGAATCAGACGCGCACGAGGTCTTGCCCAAAGCGGTCGCCGCGGAGCACCGACTGCGCGCCATCAACTCCGATGTGCAGGTCGAAGGCAAGGTCGCCGACTTGAATGCCGGAAACGCCGAAGAGCTGCTATCCGGTTACCCTCTGATTCTCGACGGAACCGACAATTTCGAAACGCGCTTTCTGATCAATGATTATGCGGTGAAATCCCAGACTCCCTGGATCTATGCTGCTGCCGTGTCCAGCTACGGCGTGACGATGGCCGTCCGGCCGGGCCAAACTCCGTGCCTTGCTTGCCTGATGGATTCTTGCAGCGGCGTTGGCCTGGAGGAAACCTGCGACACCATAGGCGTTCTCGGGCCGATCGTAACTCTGATTGCCTCGTTCGAAGTAGCGGAAGCGTTGAAGCTACTGGCAGGCCGCGAATCCGCAATGCACGGCCGCTTGCTTTCCTGCGATATCTGGTCCGGCCGTGTGCAATCTGTCGCGCCGGAGCGGAATCTCAACTGCCGGGTGTGTGTGCGCCACGATTTTGCTTTTCTCGAGGGCGAAGCGCAGCCTCATATCACCATGTGCGGCCGCGATTCGGTGCAGATACACGAGCGCAACCGCAACCTTGACCTGCAAGCGTTATTTGAACGCCTGGCGCCAACCTTGAGTGATGTACGGCAGAATGGGTTCTTGTTGCGTTTTCGGGTGGATCCTTATGAGGTAACGGTTTTCGGGGACGGCCGCGCGGTGGTAAAAGGCACCAGCGATCCCGCCGTGGCGCGCTCTGTTTACGCCAAATACATAGGGGCTTGAACGGGCCGAATTACCGCCACACACCGCCGCGGCCCGTGGGCGTGCGCATCGAAGCGCGGTCCAAGTTCTCGCGCAGGTTCATCAGCGTAAGAAAGGTGCTGAGCACGCGGGCTTTCAGATCATCGGACAGGTGCAGCCCACTGGTGGCCACGCGAGCCAGCTTTTCTCCGTGCTCGGTGATGAATCCCATGATTTCCCGCTGTCGGTCGTGTGGCGTGTTTCCCAATGCGGTCTCGCGGCGCATCTCTGCGCAACTCGATTCCAGGGAAAGCGTGAAATGCAGAATGCAGAGTTTTTGCTCGGCCAAGGCGGCCGGCACGTCATGTTTGCATCCACCGATATGGCAAAGCTCGCTCATTGGCAAAAATAGGTGATGGCAGATAGGTAGCATTCCCAGCGCTGAAAATCCAGCGCTATCCGCAGCATGCCGCGAATTGTGCATCCTCTGCTACCTGTCCTTCCGGTCAGAGCACCTGCAGGGCATCTTCCAGATCGGCAATAATATCGTGCCAATCCTCCAGGCCCAGCGATAAACGGATGCCACCCGGTTGCAGTCCACTGCGAATCTTCTCCTCTTCCGGCACAGAAGCATGCGTCATGGAAAAGGGATTTTCAATGAGCGTCTTAATCTGCCCGAGGCTGACGGCCAAGGTCACGGTGTACGACTTTTCCGCGATGTAGTCGACGAACCGTTCCGCAGCCTCTGCCGCACTTTTTACGTCCCCGTTCTTGCCCTTCAATTCGAAATACAGCATGTGGCCGGGCGCAAACGCCCCATCTGGGGTAGTCATCTGCCGGTGTGCCAGTTCGCGCTGCGCAAAGTTTGCTAGCCCGGGGTAGACCACGCGCCCCACCTTTGGTTGCCGCAACAGGAATTCCGCCACCTGCATGGCGCTTTTCTGCTGGTTGACCATTCGCGCCGCCAGGGTTGGCAAACCATACACCAGGATCGGCCACGCGCATTTGGGAGACAACACCCCGCCAAAATCTTTGCGGTACAGCATCAAGTGGTTGAAGTAGGTGCTGGAACCAATCACCGCTCCGCCCATCTCGGTGCCAAACCCACCGATATCTTTGGTAAGGCTGTGGACGACGATGTCGACGCCGTGCTCAAGGGGCCGCTGGCAGTAAGGGGTAGCGAAGGTATTGTCCACCACGATGCGGATCTTCTCGATTTCCGACCGCCCCTGGTTCAAACGATCCACCACCTGGCGAATGGCGCGAAGGTCGATGAGTTCCATGGTCGGATTGACTGGCGTTTCACAATAAACAACGCGGCAGTTTTTCGAAACCACCTTCGCAAGCAACTCCGGCTTCGTCAAGTCGCAGAAATCGGTGTGGATCTTGTAACGCGGGAGCCAGCTCGTCAGCAGGCTGTGCGTACAACCATACAAGACCTGGTGCGCTACGATCTGGTCGCCCGCGGCGGTTAGCACTCCCAGTGCTCCACTGACGGCAGCCATTCCCGTGGCAAAGGTCACGGCGACCTCTCCGCCTTCCGCGACCGCCAGGTTCTCTTCGAGCATGCCCCGGCTTGGCTCGTCGAGGCGGTCGTAAATATAGATCGGTGCGCGACGAGATTCGGGGCTGGCAAATTCCACGAAGCCCTGGGCACCGCGATGCACCGACGAAAGCCGGTAGCTCGCGGAACTCGACTGTGGCGGAACGACGTGATGGTCGTAATCCCAGCGCCCGGTGGCAAAGCTTCCGTGAATCAGTCTGGTGCGCAGGCGATACTGCTCGCGCGGTTTTTTCGGCGTGCGTTCCTTGGACATAACTGGCTCCTTGTTTCTGTGCGGAACCCGCGAGAGGTGAAGAACCCCGGGACACGGGAGAGCGATCCTGGCAGTACCTCCATGATAGTCCAACCGCCGCGCGCAGGAGAGCGCGTGTGGTTACCGCATGGGACACAAGAAAAACGTTTCAACGGATTGACAGCCTGGCGATAGGCTTGTATAAATATACAGTCGAGTGAATATTGTATACAGCATGAGCGCAACCAAAACATTCCGCCACGGGCAGATCCTGCGGCTGGTCTCCGCCGAACGCGTCGGCAACCAGGAGGAATTGCGCCGCCGCCTGGCGCAACAGAAACTTCGCGTCACTCAGGCTACGCTTTCGCGCGACCTGCAGGAACTGAAACTGGTGAAGACCACCGAAGGCTACAAGCCCGGTTCGGCGGTCCCGGACGAGAGCGCTTCCGTGCCGCCGCTCACGCGCGCGCTCCGCGAATTCTTGTTGGACATTCGGCCGGCGGAAAATCTTCTGGTACTGAAGACGCCTCCCAGCGGCGCGCAACCACTGGCGGCGGCCGTGGACGGCGCTAAATTCCCGGAAATCGCCGGCACCATCGCCGGTGACGATACCGTCCTGATCATTACCCCCAGCCGTAAGACGCGCGAATCGCTGCAGAAAAAACTCGAAACCCAAGTGAAATGAGAGATCCCCGCAGCATTGCCGTCATTGGTGTCACCGGCTATACGGGATTTGAGCTGGCCTCGCTGCTTTTGCGCCATCCCGCGATCGCCAAGCCTACCTTTTATGTACGCGAGAGCAACGGCCACCATTGCCTGTCGCAACTCTTCCCGCAACTGCGCGGCTGGGGAGAGGCTCCACTTCGTCCACTGGCGCTGGACACAATCGCAGCGAGCAATGCCGGAGCGGCGTTCCTGGCTACCCCGCATGAAGTATCTGCGGAGCTCGCCCCAAAATTGCTTGATGCGGGACTTCGCGTAATTGATCTGAGCGGAGCATTTCGCTTGGCTAACGCGGAAACATTTTCGTCGTGGTACAAATTGCCCGCGCCGCACGCCGCGCGCCTTGCCGAGGCGGTGTACGGTCTGCCGGAGCTTTTGGCCACGCGCATTGCCAGTGCGAAACTGGTCGCAAATCCCGGCTGCTACGCCACCAGCGTGATTCTTGCGCTACGTCCGCTGGCCGAAGCCGCCGTGCTTGCGCCATCCCAGAATGTGATCTGCGACTGCAAGTCCGGCGCCAGCGGTGCCGGCAAGGATCCGCGCCGCGACTTGCACTTCGTTGAAGTTGACGAAAATTTTCGCGCCTACAATCTCTTCTCCCACCGGCACACGCCAGAAATCCTGGAACATGCTGGGCTTCCTGATTCGCAAGTGACGTTCTCGACGCATTTGTTGCCGGTGGCGCGCGGAATACTTTCGACGATCTACGTCAACCTGCGCGACGCGCAAAAGCCCGAACAAATTGAGCGCATCTATCGCACATTTTTTGCCGGCCGACCCATGGTGCGCATTTGGCCTTGCGGTTTACTCCCTGAACTGCAGCACGTGGTGAAGACAAATTTCTGCGACATCGGTTTTGCGCTGGACTCCACCGGCAAGCGCCTGATCGTCATTTCGTGCCTGGATAATTTGGGCAAAGGCGCGGCTGGTCAGGCCGTCCAGAATCTCAATCTCACGCTCGGGCTCGAGGAGCAGACGGGACTGCTATGAGAATGGTCATCAAATTTGCGGGGGCATTACTGGAAGATGCTGCGACGGTCCGCAACCTCTCGCAACACGTGGCACAACTCGCGGCATACGGCCATGAAATCCTCATCGTCCACGGTGGTGGCCGGCACTTTACCGCCACGCTCAAGCGCCTGGGCATTGAAAGCAAGTTCGTCGGAGGTCTACGCGTCACCGATGCGGAAACGCGCGATGCGGCCGTGATGGTTTTTGGTGGTCTGTTGAACAAGCGCCTGGCAGCTTCCATAACCGCCGCTGGACAGCCCGCCGTGGGAATTTCTGCTGCGGATGCGGCGTGTTTTTCTTCGTCTCCGCTGGTGCACAATGACGTGGAAGGCAGTCTCGGATTCGTCGGCTATCTCACGAGCGTCAACGTGCGCCTCCTGGAATCCCTCTGGCGCGAAAAATTGCTGCCGGTGGCCGCCTGCCTCGGATTGGGCGCCGACGGTGAACTCTACAATATCAACGCCGATCACATGGCGGCCGCGTGCGCTGAATTCATCGCCGCGGATCACCTGATCTATCTCACTGATGTTGCCGGCGTTCTGGACGGCGGAAAAGTGATCTCCGCGCTCTCCTCTGAGCAGATCAATCACCTCATAGCGTCGCGCGTGGTTTCTGGCGGCATGATTTTAAAACTGGAAGCCGCCAAGCGCGCACTCGAGGGTGGCATCCACGAAGTTCGTATCGTTGGTGGTGAGTCCGCTGCCCAAGTGCTGGCGCCCCATCTTTTCGCAGCGGTTGCGGGCAATACCTTGGTTTCAGATGTACCGGGGACGCGCGTTCTGCGGGGATTTTCGTCCGCGGAACAGGCATCCATGGCAACGGTGTAAGAATTCAGGAAACACGGAGAACAACTGATGACCGCAACGCTGTCGATACCCGTTTCAATCGCCAAGGATCTCCTTACCGGAGCCGAATGGTCGCCAGCGGACGTTCGCGATTTGCTCCACCGCACTTCGGAGATCAAGTCTCGGCCTGCGCGATTCGCGTCCGTGCTTCGCGGAAAACACATCGCACTGATTTTTGAGAAGCCGTCGCTGCGTACGCGCGTCACGTTCGAGGTCGGCATTCAGAGCATGGGCGGTTCCGTAGTGTTTCTCGACCACACGCAAGCGCGCCTCGGCGAGCGTGAATCGATTCCCGACGTGGCGCGGAACCTCGCACGCTGGGTACAAGGTATCGTAGCGCGCGTTTACGAGCAGCGCGTGCTGGAAGAAATGGCCCACAGCGCGGATATCCCTGTGATCAACGCGCTGTCCGACAAGTTTCATCCTTGCCAGGCTTTGGCGGACTTCTTCACCCTGGAAGAAAAGTTTGGTTCGCTGCGAGGCTTCAAGCTTGCGTATGTAGGCGATGGAAACAATGTCTGCCATTCGCTCCTTTTCCTGGCCGCCAGGCTCGGTGTGAACATGCGCATTGCCACTCCGGCAAGTTATGCGCCTGTTGCGGACGTACTTGCCGATGCGAAGCGCGTAGCAAAAGAAACGCGCGCCAAGATCGAATTGTTCAGCGATCCCACCGAAGCGGTTGCCGGCGCGCAGGCCGTCTACACGGATTCCTGGACCAGCATGGGATTTGAAGCGGAAGAAAAGATCCGTCGCAATATATTCAAGGCCTACCAGGTGAACCGCGAGTTGATGGAGCAAGCCGCCGATGACGCTGTGTTCATGCACTGTCTTCCGGCGCACCGCGGCGCGGAAGTTACCGACGAGATTCTCGACGGGCCTTCCGCCATCGTGCTCGACCAGTCCGAAAATCGCATGTACGTGCAGAAGGCCATTCTGCAAGCGCTTTATTCTTGATATCTTGATGCCCTGACCGAGGAGAGAGAACCGAGTGATTCAGCGCGCCCAAAAACCAAGAAAAGTTGTGCTCGCCTATTCCGGCGGACTGGATACGAGCATTATTATTCCCTGGCTGCGCGAAAATTATGGCTGCGAAGTGATCGCCATGATCGGCGACGTCGGCCAACAGGAGGACCTGGAAGCCGCGCGCAAGAAGGCTCTCGACACCGGCGCTTCGTCCGTCTACACCGAAGACCTTCGGGTTGAATTCGTCCGCGACTATATCTGGCCTACCCTGCGCGCCGGCGCCGTATACGAACACACCTATCTGCTTGGCACTTCAATGGCCAGACCGGTGATCGCGAAACGTCAGGCGGAGCTTGCGCTTTCGCTCGGCGCGGATGGCTTGGCCCACGGCTGCACGGGCAAGGGCAACGACCAGGTGCGTTTTGAGTTAGGTTACAAGGCCATTGCACCGAACCTCCAGATCATCGCTCCCTGGCGCGAGTGGGACATCGATTCCCGTGAAGATGCCATCGCCTATGCAAAGAAACACGACATTCCCGTCGAGCAGAGCAAGGAAAACATTTACAGCCGCGACCGCAACATCTGGCACTTGAGTCATGAGGGTGGTGAACTGGAAGATCTCGCCAACGCTCCGAATGAAGCGATGTGGCAGTGGGTGGTCTCGCCGGAAAAAGCTCCCGACACCGCCGAAGAAGTCGAAATCGGATTCGAAGAGGGCACGCCTTTATCCGTAAACGGAAAATCGCTCGGCCCGATCGAATTGCTGAATGGGTTGAATGACATCGCCGCCAAACACGGCATTGGCCGCATCGACCTCGTGGAAAACCGCCTGGTCGGCATCAAATCGCGGGGCGCTTATGAGACTCCCGGCGGCACACTGCTGGTCACGGCGCACCGCGAGCTCGAACGCCTCACCGTCGATCGCGAGACAGCGCACTTCCAGCAAGCGCTTTCCGAGCGCTATGCCGAGCTGGTCTACTACGGCCTGTGGTTCTCGCCACTGCGTGAAGCGCTTGACAGCTTTTTCCAGGTTGCGCAGCGGCGCGTGACCGGCTCAGTCGGCCTTAAGCTCTGGAAGGGCACGCTGAATGTCACCAAGCGCATCTCGCCCTACTCACTCTATCGCGCGGACCTCGCCAGCTTCACCATGGGCCGTTACAATCCTAAAGACGCGGAAGGCTTCATCAATTTGTTTGCGTTGCCGGTAACCGTGCGTCCGATCGCCAAGGCCGGAAGCAACAAGCCGTAGTTTTTGCCGTTAGGCGACACGCATCGCGTTTGCTGCGAAGCCGCTCCGGCGGCCACGCTTTTGTATTTTCTAAAGGGCAGAAATGACGGAACGTAAAGACGATCGCTTGTGGGGTGGGCGCTTCGAAAACGCGCCAGACGCGAACTTCGATGCCTTCCAACGCTCCTTCGCGTTTGACCGGCGTCTGCTTCCTTACGAAGTCGCAGTCGATCGCGCTTGGGCCAAGGCGCTGCAGGGAGTCGGCATCTTTACGGAGACGGAAGTGCGCCAGACGCTCGCGGCGCTCGACAATATTCGAGCACGCGCGAGCCAGGACCTGGTGTGGGTTCACAAGTTGGGCGCCGACGCCGAGGACGTTCATCACTTCGTCGAAAAAGCTCTCGTCGAGGAACTCGGGCCACTGGGCTGGAAGTTGCACACCGGGCGCAGCCGCAATGAACTGGTCGCCACCGACTTTCGCTTATTTGTGATGGATGCCGCCTGCAAAGTCCGCCAATCGTTGAAAGCGCTACTCGCCGTGTTCCTGCAGCAGGCCAAGGCCAACCTGAGGGTTCCCATGGCAGGCATGACGCATATGCAACATGCCCAACCGATCTTGCTGTCGCATTTCCTTCTGGCGCACGCGGAAGCGTTCACGCGAGATTTGACTCGCCTGCACAACGCTGCTGCCAGCGCCGATGCGTGTCCCATGGGTTCTGGCGCGCTCGCCGGGTGCTCCTTCCGCATCGATCGAGACGCCATCGCACGCGAACTCGGTTTCTCCCGCGTCACTGCAAATAGTCTCGACGCGGTCAGCGACCGCGATTTCGCCTTGGACTATCTTTTCGCGCTGACGGGCATCGCCACGCACATTTCGCGCCTGGCAGAAGATTTTATCCTGTTCGCATCGCAGGAATTTTCTTACGTCATTCTTCCCGATGAATACTCGACGGGAAGCAGCCTGATGCCTCAGAAGAAAAATCCCGATTCGTGGGAGTTGCTGCGCGGCAAAACGGGCCGCATCAGCAGCGCGCTCTTCAGCTTGTTGACAACACTCAAGGGCCTGCCCTCCAGCTATCAACGCGATTTGCAGGAAGATAAAGAAGCGTTGTTCGCTGCGCATGATCAGATCGGGGCCATGCTCGGCGTGGCCTCCGGCGCACTCGCCACCACAAAATTCCGCGAGGATCGCCTGCGTGCGGCGGCCTCAAATCCTGGGTTATTTGCCACCGATGCCACAGATTTTCTGGTTCACCGTGGCGTGCCTTTTCGCCAAGCCCACGATCTGGTGGGCAAAGTCCTGCGCGAAGCCGAAAAACAGGGCAAACCTTGGACGGCGCTGTCGCTGGACGACGTTCAGACGATTTCGCCACTCTTCGAAAAAGACTTTCTGGCTAGTCCATCGGTCGAACACGCTATCAACACCAAACGTGTTCCTGGTGGCACGGCAGAAGAATGCGTTCGAGCAGCCATCACGCGGCTGGAACAAAACCTGGAACCCAAGGAGAAAAAACCATGAGCCTCGGCTCGCTAGTCACCTCGCTGGAACCCGCATCGATTCACGCGGAGGATCGGAGGTCCCTTCCGTGAGAGGCGCCCTGGCCCCGCGGACCCTAACCCCATGAAGCAGGCCCTCTCTGAAGCCGCCGTCCCTCGGGGATTCCGCTTCTCGGCCACCGCTTGTGGTCTGAAGAAGACCGGCGCGCTCGATCTAGCGCTGCTGTCCAGCGACGTTCCCGCCTCAGCTGCCGCTGTCTTCACGCAAAATCTGGTCGTTGCTGCGCCGGTCGTCGTATCCAAGAAGAATCTGCGCGCTTCGAAGGGCCGCATGCGAGCGGTCATCGTGAATGCCGGCAACGCGAACTGCGCCACCGGCGAAGCGGGTTATGCCGCCTCTGTAAGAATGGTTGAGGAAACCGCGCGGCGTCTGGGCTGCCAGCCGCAGGAGGTTCTCGTTTGCTCCACCGGCGTAATCGGCGTACCACTGGCGCTGGAAAAAGTTCTTGCGAGCGCTGTCAGGAATCACGCGAAATCGCCGCCCGTCGGTGCGCTCGTTTGCCGAACTCTCCCTGGCAATCTGCACGACCGACACGCGCCCGAAAACGGTCGCCAGTTCGTTTCCGCATGGCGCGCAAGCGGATTCACTTCATGGGTTGCGCGAAGGGTGCGGGGATGATTCATCCCAACATGGCCACCACGCTGGCATTCGTCGCCACCGATGCTTCGATCTCCCCTTCGCTGTTGCAGAAAACTCTACGAGATGTCACCACACGAACATTCAATGCCATCAGCATCGATGGTGACACCTCGACAAATGACACGCTGTTGGTGCTGGCAAACGGCGCTGCTGGCGCTCCCCGCATTAAACCTGGCACCGCAAGTCACCGCGCTTTTGCCAAGTCCCTGGAGGAAGTGTGCCATTCCCTGGCGCTGCAAATCGTTGCCGACGGCGAGGGAGCGCAACGCGTGATCGAAATCGAAGTCCGAGGCGCCAAGACCGAGCCCGCTGCGCGCCAGATTGCCCAAACGATTGCTACCTCTCCGCTCGTGAAGACCGCTTTCGCGGGCGGTGATCCCAACTGGGGTCGCATCTTTGCTGCTGCCGGACGTTCTGGCGTGAAATTCGACCCCAATCGCGTCGATATCCAAATGGCGGGATTTCCGGTGCTGCGCCGCGGCCAGCCGCTCGAATTTAACGAACGTGCCGCTAGCAATCGCCTGCTTGAACCGCACGTCCATGTGCGCTTGAATTTGCATGCCGGCCGCGCCTCTGCGCGCTACTGGACTTGCGATTTCACCGCGGAATACGTGCGCATCAACGCGTCCTACCGGACCTAGTAAGAAGTTCTCGAATACCAAGATGTCGTCCAGAAGGGCGCCGTGTTCGCGCCTCGAAGGATCTCAACTGACCAATCGCGCACGGTTTAACGACGCGTATGCACTTCGCCGCTTACTCCCATTTCCAATTCGCGAATTGCTCGCGCAACGCGATCTTTTTGAACTTCCCCACACTCGTACGTGGAATCGATTCCACGTACACGAACGCATCGGGCAATTGCCAACGTGCAAATTCTTTGCCGGCCAGATAGTCGCGTAACTCCGCGTCCGTGACTTTCACACCATCCTTCAGCACGATGGCCGCCAGCGGGCGCTCTTGCCATCTCGGATGCGGCACGCCAATGACGCAGGCCTCCTTCACCGCCGGATGACCCATCAACGTGTTCTCCAAATCCACCGAGCTGATCCACTCCCCGCCCGACTTCACCAGATCTTTGGAGCGATCCACGATCTTCATGATTCCGTCGGGATCAATCGTGCCCACGTCGCCGGTGCGGAACCAACCGTCCTCGCTCCACCGGTGCGCCTGGTCCGGTGATTTATAATACTCCTTCGCGACCCACGGTCCGCGCACTTCAATTTCTCCGGGTGTCTCGCCGTCCCACGGCGCTTCGCCCTCCGGACGCATGGCACGCAGATCAATCAACGGCACGGGCCAACCCTGCTTTGCGCGAATCGCATACGTTTTTTCCACCGGCCAGTCCAGCATGTGCGATCTCAGATGTCCGGTGGTGGCCAGCGGCGACGTTTCCGTCAGCCCCCACAAATGGAGAATGTGAATGCCATAGCGGTCCAACTTACGCATCAGTTCCAAAGGCGGGGCGGTGCCACCGCACACCACGCGCACGGAGTTTGCGAAATTCCAGCGGAGCGGATATTTCTCGAGCGCTTCCAAGACGCTGATCCACACCGTTGGCACGGCATTGGCCGCGGTCACCTTCTCCGCCACCAGAAAGTCCAAGATCGCTTCCGGTTCCACGTTCGGGCCCATGAATACCATTTTTGTTCCCGCCATCACGGCCGTGTACGGCACGCCCCAGGCATTTGCGTGGAACATGGGCGCCAGCGGCATGATCGTGTCGTGGTGGCTCATAGCAAACGTGTCCACCATGGCTTCGGACATCGAATGCAGCACCAGTGAGCGATGCGTATAGACCACGCCCTTGGAGAATCCCGTGGTTCCCGAGGTGAAGCACATGGCCGCGCCGTCATTTTCGTCAATTTTCGGATACTGGAAGTTGTCGCTCGCCCCCGCGAGGAATTCTTCGTAATTGAGATAGCCCTTGGGCGTGTCCGGGAAGCCAAACGGCACCACAATCACTTTTTCAAACTTCACGTCGTGACGAAACTTTTCATAGAGAGGTAGCAGCACGTCGTCGATGATCAGAAAACGACCTTCCGCATGATTCGCGATGTTGGCAATCTCGTGCGGATGCAGCCGCAGATTCAGCGTGTGCAGAATCCCTCCCGCGCAGGGGACGCCGAAAAACGCCTCCAGATGGCCCATGTGATTCCACATCATGGACGCAACACGGTCCCCGGGCTGCAGTCCCAGGTTCGTCAATGCCTCTGCCAGGCGGCGTGCGCGCTGGTAAAATGCGCCGTAGTTCGACCTCACGACGGTTCGATCTGGCTTTCGCGAAATGATTTCGACGTTGGGGAACAGTTTGCCCGCGCGTTCCAGAAAAGCCGGAAGAACCAGCGGATACTCCATCATTGTGCCGTGCATGCGAACCTCTGAGTGAACCTGGATTGCCGCGGATACTACCATTAATACCTATTGGAGAGGAGCTATTCCTAGCATCGCCTCCGACCGGCCCTCGAAATGGACCGGTATCCCGTATACCCCCTCTCGGGTATTTATTTGGTTGCAAATCCGGACATTTTTCGAGACTATCTGCGGGACCACCGAACGGCACCCCCCGCGCTGCGGCACGTCCTCCGGTCTGCCTCGTTGCTGGGAGAGGTTTCTTCGGTGCGCTCCGCAACTCGAGGTTTGGTTCCGGGCAGAAGGAGTCCGCAAGTGAAGAAGCTTTACGTCGGCAATCTTCCGTTCAACGCATCGGAAGAGCAGCTGCAGGAATGGTTCGGGCAGGTTGGAGTTAATCCCTCGGCAATCAGTCTAATTCGCGACCGATTTACGGGACAGTCCCGCGGTTTCGCCTTCATCGAAATTGCTAACGATGAAGAAGCGGATCGCGCGATTACATCCCTCAACGGTCAAAACTTCGGGGGCCGGAACCTGGTGGTGAACGAAGCGCGGCCGCAGACCGAACGCTCCGGTGGCGGCGGGGGTCGTGGCGGAGGCGGTGGCGGCTACGGCGGAGGCCGTGGCGGCGATCGCGGCGGCCGTGGCGGAGGTGGCCGTGGCGGCGATCGCGGCGGAGACCGCGGCGATCGCGGGAACCGCTGGTAGTTTTCTCGTTTCCCTAACTTCGCTCCACTTCTATTAACCAGAAGAGTGTTGCGCTCGGAGTTCGCTTCCCAGACGGCGGGCTCCCGGCGCGCGATTCTTCGCTTTACGCTTTCAAGCCGCTTGCCCCCACTTCGCCAGTCGACAGAGTTATTCACAGGCTTCTCTAATTTCGCTGGCCATTCCCTTTCTTTGGATGTAGTATCCGGGCCGATTGAGTCCGCGGCCCTCTATCTCGCGGTCCTACCGCTCGAGTCTCTGCGTTTTGTATCGCTCATCGGTCCGGTTCTTGTGCGACCGAAACATTACGCGGGTTGACGTGTTTGAAACACCAGGCCAAGTTTTTCCTTCGTCCCCTGCGGCTTGGAGTGTATGTAAGGGACTACCCGGGCTATATTCCTAGCCGGGTAGAAAGACGGGATGCGCTTCTGAGGGCAAGGGAACTTTCCCCTGAACCTGGGCATCTAACGGATAGCATCAAGATACTTCGTACGATGAACAACTGGCACAAACGCGATTGGAAGCAATTCTACGAACTGGCGCGCCGTCCCTGGCAACGTCATCGCCCGCCGCGGCCCGTGTATCCAGCAGGTATGAACCGAGTGGCCCCTGCGGCTGGCTACAGTTTGTCGGAATTGGATGATGCGGGAGTCGATCTCGATCAGGCCGAGCAACTCGGTCTGCCCGTCGACGCGGGGCGTATCGGCGCGTACGGCCCGAATGTCACCACTCTGCGCGATTTCGTCCGCTCTTCCCGCCAACCGCTGTAACTCGAGTATTTGTTCGCCAGGAAATTCCCACGTAGAATAGAGATTCGAAACACTATTCAACGATGGCCTCGCCTTTCAACATCATCGCGAACGGAAACGCGCCTCGAGTGCCTGCGCCTGACGCTCATCCGCGTCCGGACTGGCTTCGGGTCAAATTCTTCGGCGGAGAGCGCTACCACGACCTGAAGCGCATCATGCGCACGCTGGATCTCCACACGGTCTGCGAGTCTGCGCGCTGCCCGAACCTGGGCGAATGTTGGGAACACGGCACGGCCACCTTCATGATTCTTGGCGATATTTGCACGCGCGCCTGTGGCTTCTGCGCCGTGCCTTCCGGTAAGCCCGTCGGCCCACCGGATGAAGAAGAACCGATCCGCGTTGCGGAGGCTGCCGCCCGGATGAATCTGCGCTACGCCGTGGTCACTAGCGTGAATCGCGATGACCAACCCGACGGCGGGGCACGTGTCTTTGCCCGCACCATTGAAGAAATCCGCAAACGCCTTCCGGGCTGCAAGGTGGAAGTGCTCATCCCCGATTTTCGTGGTGACTGGAACGCCCTGGGAATCGTGCTGGCGGTGAAACCCGACATCCTGAATCACAATACCGAGACTGTTCCGCGCCTCTATCGCCGGGTGCGTAAAGGCGCGCTGTACGAACGTTCGCTGGAATTACTTCGCCGCGCCAAACAGTCCCATCCCGATGTCCCCACCAAAACGGGGATGATGCTCGGCCTCGGCGAAGAAAAGGAAGAAGTCCTCGCCACCATGCAGGACCTGGCCGCGCAGGGGACGGACATTCTCACTCTCGGCCAGTATCTGCAGCCCACGCGGGAGCATCTTCCGGTAATTCGCTTCGTTCATCCGAACGAGTTCGCCGAATACAAGCGCCTGGGAGAACAGCTGGGCTTCAAGCACGTGGAATCCGGCCCATTGGTTCGCTCGTCCTACCACGCCTTCGACCAAGCGGAATCCGCTATCCGCTGAGTTTCCCGCAATTCTCATGGAATTGCCTCTGTTCCCTGTGGAACATTATCTCGGAGAGTTCGTCGTTTAGACACACCCCGGCGCCGTTTCGGGCGCTGGGAATGACGTACTAACGGGCAGGAGTACTACGGATCAGGAACGGGTGGCAGCGGCAGCAGCGGCGGCCTTCTTGCTGGCCTTTGCTGCGGCGGATACCTTGCGGCGGCGCTTCGTTTTAGGCGGGGTTGCAGGCGCTTCGCCAATGATCTCAGCTGACAACAGACTCGTTACGAACAATTTGGAACCGTGATCATCGAAATCAACCGAAGTACGCTCGGGGTCTGAAGAAAGAACGATCCCCATCCCGAAGATTTCATGCTTGATGGTTTGGCCTTCCTGCATTACTTGCACAACTTCCTCCTTAACAACCGCTCGCTGTTTGTTTTAGATTTTCTTTCTTTCTGAAAGGGAGAGGTCCCCGACCCTTCGGGGACCTCTCCAATGCACAGGCTAGAGGCTTGTGACGTTCTCCGCCTGAAGGCCTTTCGGGCCCTTCTTGACTTCAAACTCCACCGCCTGACCTTCGTTCAGCGACTTGTAGCCTTCCTGCTGAATCGCGGAGAAGTGCACGAAAACGTCTTCTCCCGTCTGGCGTTGGATGAACCCGTAACCCTTCGAAGCATTGAACCACTTAACTGTTCCTTGTTCCTTCACTGCTAAACCTCGATATTGAAATTGCTTTGCCTCTCTTGGTCCGTCCCCCCGGTTTCCCGAGTGTCCTGACTGCCTCTAGCCCGAAAAAAAGGGCTGCGAGTTTGTTCTCACAGCCCCCTGAACGAGTCAAAAGGTAATACAAGAGCAACAAACGCTATACCTAACACTATCACAAGAAAGGGCTTACTGTCCACTGGAGACTGGACACACGATTACTCCTACGATAAATTGTAACCTATTGGATTTACTGGAATTACTTTCGATTTTCGGTATTAATCGCGTTTAATAGCCCGGACGGCTACTCTTCGAGGGACTCTGGCTCGAGGCTTAGGCTACCCCCGCCAGCTTCCTTCTTATCCCAATACTTCTTAACCCAGGCTTCCCAGCTCTTCCCGGCAGCGCTGTCTCGCCCGGAAAAGGCCATTGCGGCGATTTCAGAATAGGCGATTTTTTCTCGCTGAGGAGTGTCTTTGGGCAGAATTCGTACATAAGAGGTCTCTAGTGTCTGGCCACCCACCCGGTCGAAGATGTAGCCCTCCAGCTTCGAACCATCCTTCCGGGTAATCGTGACGTCGCCTCGGTAATCGAACGCCTTCTCCAGCGCTTCGCGGAGTTCGTCCTCGCTGGCGAGTCCCGGAATCCACCCTTGCAGCGACTCGTGCACGAATCCCGGAGCTACTTCCAGTAGGTCGGGGTGCGCCGTGTGTTCCGGCCGGTCAGCGTGACGCGGTCCGGTCATGCCCGCGTCTCCTCGAGCTTGGAAGGTCTCGAGTCGATCTGCACCAGCGGGTTGTAGGAGTGTACTGGCGCAACAGGCTCGTTCAGCATGAGCAGAGCCTCGTGGTCCTGATTCCGCGTAAACAGCGTCGCCTTCGCCGTGGCCCACAATCCTTTGAGAGAGCTGAAGGTGTAGTCCACACCCGAGGCTTCATAGCCGCTGTGCACCATGCAATTCGCGCACTTCGGATTGCCGGATTCGGTGCCGTAATTACCCCACTCGGTCGTGGACATCAGCTCAGCAAACGAGTCGGTGTAGCCGTCCTGCAGCAGATAACACGGTTTTTGCCAGCCGAAGATCGAATACGTAGGCATGCCCCACGGCGTGCACTTGAAATCGCGCTTGCCCATTAGGAATTCCAGAAACAGCATGGATTGGTTGAATTGCCAGCTGGGCTTGCGATTCGCCAGAATCGCTCGGAACAATCGACGCGTTCGCGCACGTCCCAGAAAATGCTTCTGATCCGGCGCCTTGTCGTAGGAATAGCCGGGCGAAAGCATCATGCCTTCCACCCCCAGTTCCATCATTTCGTCGAAGAACGCGCGCACGCTCTTGGGATCCGCCCCATCAAACAGCGTGGTATTCGTGGTCACACGAAACCCTCGCTTCAGGGCTTCTTTCACGCCTTCCACGGCCAGTTCATAGCCACCTTCGCGGCACACGGAAAAGTCGTGGTGTTCTTTCTGTCCATCCAGATGTACGGAAAACGTCAGGTACTTGCTGGGCCTGAAGAGATGGAGCTTTTCTTTCAGCAGCAGCGCATTCGTGCACAGGTAAATGTATTTCTTTCGCGCCACCAAACCTTCCACGATCTTGTCGATCTGCGAGTGCATTAGCGGTTCGCCGCCGGGGATCGAAACCATCGGCGTGCCGCACTCCTCCACGGCCTTGAAACACTCTTCCGGCGAAAGTTCCTGCTTCAGCACGTGCGCGGGATACTGAATTTTCCCGCAGCCCGCGCAAGCCAGGTTGCAGCGGTAGAGCGGCTCGAGCATCAGCACCAGTGGATACTGTTTGCGCCCCTTAATCTTTTGCTTTAGGACGTAACTTGCTACCGTCCACGCTTGCGAAATTGGTACAGGCATTCCTTCCCCAGTTGTGCCGGGCCGCGACTTTTGCCGCGCTGCACGTCGTGCCAGACGAACACCACTTTCCTAACCCGGGCCGATCGCAACGTTTCTGCGCCAGGAGCCCGTACGCTTCTAGTTTACCCGAGAAGTAGGGCTTCCCGTCATCCTAAGATTCTACGGCGCTTCCTGCTTGGTCCATATTGTGATGCAGCGAAAGGTGCTGAGGTGGCACCCGACGTGCTCCTCCGTCGATTAAATGGCGCGTCACTTACAGCAACCCATCCGGCGTATCATGGACTCGCTCGGGAGCGCTCGTTACCATGTTCCGCCGCAACCTTCTGTCGCTGCTGGACTCCTTTTCGCAATTTCGTGGGGACCCTGCTGTCGTCGAAACGCACGGCTACCGTCGGGAATCCTTGACCTATGCGCAACTCCGATCGAACGCATTCTCATGGGTCCGCGTGCTTGCAGGCCATGGCGTCGGCCCCGGAGATCGCGTTCTTCTCTGGGGTCCGAACTCGTCTGCGTGGATTGCCGGCTTCTGGGCCATCCTGCTTCGTGGCGCCGTGGCTGTCCCGATGGATGCTCGGGCGAATCTCGAATTCGTTCAGCGCATTGTTCTGGAAGCGCAAGTGAAATTGATCCTTCGCGATTCCGCGCAACCCCTGCTCCCCGGCGGCCCGCCTTCGCTTGTCTACAACGATTTGAAAGCTGTCTGCGATTCTCCTCAGCCTGCGCCCACCTCCGCCTGCACCCCTGGTGATCAGGCTTCGCGAACTGATGTCGCGGAAATTCTTTTCACTTCTGGCACCACCAGCGAACCTCGCGGCGTCGTTCTCACCCACGGCAATTTCCTGGCGAACCTGGAGCCCATCGAAACTGGCATCCAGGAATATGGCAAGCGTGAAAAATGGTTTCATCCCCTGGGCTTTGTCTCGCTCGTTCCACTCAGTCATGTTTTTGGCCAGTTCATGTCCGTCTTCGTGCCGCCGCTGCTTGGCGCCACGGTCGTGTTGGAAAACTCCCCGCACCCCAGGGACATTCTCCGCGCCATCCGCCGCGAGCGGGCCACCATCCTGATCGCTGTTCCTCGTATGCTCGATGCGTTGCGAAATGCCTTGGAACAGGACATCGACCAGCGCGGTTGGCGTCCGTGGTTCACTGCCGCCACGGCTGCCTGCGCAGGCGAAAACTTTTACCGCCGCGCCTGGCGCTTCCGCCGCCTGCATCGCCAACTTGGTTGGAAATTCTGGGCCTTCCTCTCTGGCGGCGCTGCTCTTTCGTCGCAGACCGAAGAATTCTTTATGCGAATCGGCTTTGCGGTCGTGCAAGGCTACGGCATGACAGAGACTGCCTCTGTCATCAGCCTGAATCATCCGTTCAAGGTGTCGGAGGGAACCGTTGGCAAGATCCTTCCCGGCAGGGAGTTCCGTCTCGCCCCCGACGGAGAAATCCTCGTCCGCGGCGAGAATGTCTCCTCCGGCTATTTTGAGAAGGGCGTCTTTCAATCACGCATGACAGAAAACGAGGGCTGGCTCGGCACTGGCGATCTTGGCGAACTCGACGCAGAAGGGAACTTGCGTTTTCGCGGCCGCAAGAAGAACATCATTGTCACGCCTGCTGGCCTAAACGTATATCCCGAAGACCTGGAGAGCGCACTCCGCCGACAGCCTGACATCCGCGACGCCGTTGTCATACCCCTCGAAACCGACGCCAACGCCGAGCCGCTCGCCATCCTGCTACTACATCCATCACAACCAAGGGTCATCCCGAGAGAAGAACCGACACAGTTTGTCGGCTCGGAGTCGAGGGATCGTGGGCACATAGCAACTTCGTCGCCACCGTCGGAACAAGCGACTGTAGATCCCTCTCTCGACGTCGCGCGCGCCGCCGTCGACGCCGCCAATTCCTCTCTCGCCGAATACCAGCGCATCCGTCGCTGGGTAGTCTGGCGGGATCCCGACTTTCCGCGCACTCCGACCGGAAAGCCGCGTCTCGTGGTCCTCGCCTCTCGCGCCGCCGATCTTCTTAGTCCCGCTAGAGATTCTGTCATCCCGAGCCAAGCGAGGGATCTACTTTCCTCTCCGACACCGCTGCCCTCCACCGACTCCTTGGCCTCCATGTCCTCACTCGACCGCGTCGAACTCCTCTCCACTCTCGAGCAGCGCTACAACGTCGAACTGAACGAAACACAATTCGCCGACGCGAAGTCCACCGCCGACCTTCAGCGCCTCATCGCACAACCGTCCGACCGCCGGTCCGACTTCGTTTATCCGCTCTGGCAGCAACGTCTTCCCGTCCGTCTCATCCGCATCGCCGTCTACTACGCGCTCACCTGGCCCGCCACGTTGCTCCTGGCGCACGCCCGCATCGTGGGCCGCGAACACCTCACCAATCTGAAAGGCCCCTTCATTTTTGTCGCCAATCACGTTACCCGGCGCGCCGATATCGGCCTCGTCCTCGTTGCTCTCCCTGCACGCTTTCGCCATCGTCTCGCTACGGCGATGGGCGGCGAGGAACTTCGGTCCTTCCGCCACCCGCCTCGCGATTGGTTTTTTGCCAAACGTTGGCTCTACCGATTCAAATATTTTTCGGTAGTCTCGCTCTTTAACGTTTTCCCGCTCCCGAGGTTTTCCGGTTTCCGCGAAAGTTTTCGCTTCACTGGAGAATCCGTCGATCGCGGCTACAGCATCCTCGTTTTTCCGGAGGGCGATATCAACACTCGCGAAACCCCGGAAATGCTCCCTTTCCAATCCGGCATCGGTCTCCTGGCCCAAAATCTCAACGTCCCCGTCGTGCCCATGCGCGTCGATGGCCTCTGGCGAATGCAGAAGGAGCGCCGCCGCCTGGCTCACCCCGGCGAAGTCACCGTCCGTATTGGCGCTCCCGTCACCTTCCCACCCCGCACGCCTCCCGCCGAAATCGCGGCCCGCCTGCAGATCCTCGTTCGATCCCTGTAACTCAACGAATGATCCGCCGGTTTCCGACACCTCACGTACGATTCTTGTTGCAGGACCCTTCCTATTGCATGAATTGAATGGTGGACCCGGATGTGATAAGAAATGCGCAGAACATTGCGACCCGCTCAGCGCAACTATTTTCCAGTAAAACCAACGATCGTTCACCCTTCACACGTCAATCAAGCGTTCGGAGGAAGCTAGGAATGTCAAAAGAGCAATCGAAGGCTCCACGATATCGGCGTCGGCCGCGGTGGCACGGGCGTTCTGAAGATAGATGGTAAAGCGGTGGCCACGCAATCGATGGAACGCAGCATTCCCTTCATTCTGCAGTGGGACGAAAGCTTCGATGTCGGTGCCGACACTGGTACGCCAGCAGATGATCAGGACTATCAGGTGCCTTTCGAATTCAACGGAAAGCTCGCAAAACTCACTCTCACCATCGACCGGCCGCAGTTGACTCCGGCCGATATCGAAAAACTGAAAGCATCTCAACGCAACAATAAATCAAGCGAATCATCGTACTGCCGGAGCGGGGGCAATGCTCGCTAAGGGCTGCCCATCTCAACATTTTCCTGCGAACGTCGGACAGGGCACCTCGCGCAAACAAGCTCTGCGTCGCCGCATTCGGCCCTACCAACGTCTTATGGCAAAATAGAAGGTCTGTAGAACTGACCCATGGCTAACCGTGTAACCATCGCTCCCGATAAATTACCCAACCCCGCGAAGAAATCCGCCTCGTCCAACGGCAGCAGTCATGCCGAGCACGAACGCATTTTTGACTTGTTCCGCCGTTGGGGCTTCTATGAAGCTACCCTTGATCCTCTTGGTTTCTTCGTGCCGCTGAAATTCCCGGACCTTCAGGGGCTCTGCGGTGAATTCGCCGAGGAAGCGCGCCGCTATTATTGCGGCACAATCGGAGTGGAGATCAATCACTTGCCTGAACCTGAGCGGCGCCACTGGATCGCCGAGCGAATGGAGGGTCCGGAATTCGAGGTAAGCCAGCCAAAAATCCTCGAGCGCTTGATCCGCGCCGATCTGTTCGAACAGGTTCTCCAAAGCCGCTATCTGGGCAGCAAGCGCTTTTCGCTGGAGGGCAACACTTCGCTGATCCCTCTCCTCGACGCCATTCTCGACTCAGCGGGCGAGCATGGCGGCGTTGATACCGTCTTGGCCATGAGCCATCGCGGCCGCCTGAACGTCATGACACATATCGCCTGCAAGCCGGCGCACGAAGTTGTTTCCGGCTTTGAAGACGTCGATCCGCGTAGCGTGCTCGGCGCAGGCGACGTGAAGTATCACGTTGGCGCCACCGGCAAATACACCACGTCGTCCGGCAAATCGCTCAATGTTCACCTCGCGTCGAACCCCAGTCACCTGGAAGCAGTCGATCCGGTGGCCATGGGACGTGCTCGCGCGAAGCAAACGCGTCACGGCGTCCGCGGTGCGCAAGTGAATCGCGCCAAAGCTATCCTCAACAAAGTTTGGTGCATTACGATGCACGGCGACGCGGCCTACGCCGGTCAGGGCGTGCTTGCAGAAACTCTGAATCTTGCCGATCTAGCCGCCTACTCCGTGGGTGGCACTATCCACATCATCGTCAACAACCTCATCGGCTTCACCACGCGCCCCCCACAGGAACATTCTTCGCGTTTTGCCTCCAGCATTTCCCGGCGACAGAGCCTTCCCATTTTTCACGTTAACGCGGAAGATCCCGACGCCGTCGTGCGCATCGGCCGCCTAGCCTCGGAATACCGGGCTCATTTCAATTCCGATGTCGTCATCGACCTCATCGGTTATCGCCGCCATGGCCACAGCGAAGTGGACGACCCTACCATTACACAGCCGCGCCTCTACGAACGCATCAAGTCGCATCCGCCGCTATGGAAGATTTACGCGGAACACACAGGCATCGATGCCGAGCCCGTCGCTGCAACGATTCGCAAGGAATACGAAGAAGCGCAGATCAAAGCGGCTAAGCTCACCAAAATTCCCCGCCTGCGTAAGTTGCCGGATTATTGGACTCCGTACAACTACGGCAAATACAATCCTGCATTCGAAGTAGACACGGGCATCCCCAAAGATAGACTCGCCGAAATCGCAGATGGGTTGATTCGCCCGCCCGCGGGATTTCACGTGCATCCGAAAATCGTAAAATTGCTGGAGCAGCGCGGCGAAATGGGCCATGGCAAACGGCCCATTGATTTCGGCTTTGCCGAGCTTCTTGCGTACGGCTCACTGGTGCTGGAAGGAAATCCCGTGCGCCTGACGGGACAGGACTCGCAGCGCGGCACATTCAACCAACGCCATGCCGTGCTGGTCGACACGCAGACCGAGCAGGACTATCTCCCGCTCGCGTATCTCTCACCCAAGCAGGCCTTCTGCGAAATTCACAATTCCTCGCTCTCGGAAGCCGCCTGTCTCGGCTTCGAATACGGTTTTTCTCGCGACTATCCGGAAGGCCTTGTTTTGTGGGAAGCGCAGTTCGGCGATTTCGTGAATGGGGCGCAGATCATCATCGACCAGTTCATCAGCGCCAGCGAAGACAAGTGGGGCCTCCCCACGGGTCTTGTCCTTCTGCTTCCGCACGGCTACGAAGGCCAGGGCCCGGAACATTCCAGCGCGCGCATTGAACGGTTCATGCAGCTCGCCGCGGAAGGCAACATGAATATTTGCCAGCCTTCTACCGCCGCGCAATATTTCCATCTGTTGCGCAGACAAGCTCGTCGCTTGTGGCGCAAGCCGCTCATCGTCTTTACGCCGAAGAGCATGCTGCGCCATCCCGACGCCTCTTCCACCATTAAGGAATTCGAGCGCCCGCGTTTTCTTACGCTCGTTCCCGATCGCGAAGTGACTGACGCGCAGGGCATCCTGATCGCCAGCGGCAAGGTGGGCCACGAACTTCGCGCCGAACGCCGCCGCCGCAACGACACCACCACGGCAATCTTCTTCCTCGATCAGCTTTACCCCCTGCCTAAGGCGGAAATTGCCGCCGCCATTGACGCGCATCCCAACGTCCGCGAAATCGTCTGGGTACAGGAAGAACCGGCTAACATGGGCGCGCTGTTCTATGTGCTCCCGCGCCTGGAACGCATCGCCAAGGACAAAAATATTCGCGTGCGCACTGTGAAGCGTTCCGCCAGCGCCAGCCCGGCCACCGGCTCTTCCAAGGCCCACGAGCTCGAGCAGAAGACCCTGCTCACCTTGGCCTTTTCCACTACCCGCAATCCTTGATTTAGCTCAAACTGCCTGAAGTTCTTTCTTTTGGACTCGAGCGCTCGTTCTGATGCCAGCACTCTTGGGTTGTCTCGATAACCTCGCGTCCCGCTTCCGCATCTTTTCTCGCTAAGGAGTCCATCGATGACTTCCACACCTGACCATGGTCTGGTTCACCTCCGTAGTTCCTATTCCGTCGCGGAAACCTCGAAGCGCCTGGAGGCAAGTCTCCTCGCGCACGGAATCACAATTTTTTGCCAAGTCGATCATAGCGGCGAAGCTGAAAAAGTCGGCTTGGCTCTGCCGCCGACGCAACTCCTCATTTTCGGCAGCCCAAGAGGCGGCACACCGCTGATGCTTGCTGCTCCTACCGTCGCCATCGATCTTCCTCTCAAGGCGCTCGTTTGGCAGGATACCGGCGGCAAAGTCTGGCTCTCTTATAATTCCCCAGAATATTTGCAGCAGCGGCACAACATTCCGCCCGAACTGCTGAAGAACATCGCCGGTCCCACACCTTTGCTTCAAGGTGCGGCCACCTAGTCTTTCGCCGCCATCCACCATGAATGTCGTGTTAAGTTGCACGAGCTGCGGCCCTTAGAGTTCTTTACAATTCATTCATATTCCTGTCATCTTGCGCTCACCAAATCCCCCGCTTCTCCTGTCAGAATCTTTCCGGTTCACTGGATGTCCCGGGGGTCAAACAAATCCATGCCTACCGCGATCTGGCGCTCTACGGTAGACTCCTATCGATGCGACCTGCGGTTCGAGAGTTGTCCATGAAGCGCATCCTGATTATTGAGGACGATCGCGACATCGTCGAACTCGTCCGCTATAACCTTGCCAATGAAGGCTTTCAAATCAGCGCCGCGCTCGACGGCGTCAGCGGCCTTACGACCCTGAAGAAATCTCCTCCCGACCTGCTTCTTCTCGACCTGATGCTGCCGAAAATATCGGGCCTCGATATTTGCCGCGAAATTCGCAAGGACGAATCTCTGAATCGCCTCCCCATCCTGATGCTCACCGCGCGTGGCGACGAGGCGGACCGCGTGGTTGGACTGGAAATGGGCGCCGACGATTACGTCACCAAACCTTTCAGCCCCCGTGAACTGATTGCTCGCGTCAAGGCTTTGATCCGCCGCGCCGAGCCCCCCGCTGATTCTCCCCGCGTCCTCGAGATTGGCCGACTCGCCATCGACCCGGCTTCCTATCGCGTCAGTCACTCGGGAAAGCCCGTGCCTCTAAGCACTCTTGAATTTCGTTTACTTTACTATTTGGCCTCGCGTCCTAATCGCGTCTTTACACGGGATCAATTGCTTGACGCCGTGTGGGGCACCGATCGGTTCGTCACTCCGCGCAGCGTCGACGTTTACGTCCGCCGCCTGCGCGAAAAAATCGAATCTGACCCGGAAAATCCGTTGCACCTGAAGACCGTGCGTGGCGCAGGCTATCTCTTCGAAACCCGTGCGGCCTAGATTCTTTTGGAAACTCGCGCTGACCTTCCTGGCGCTGCTGCTGAGCGTTTTGCTCGCAGTGGACTACCTTGCCGAGCGCACTTTTCGCAACAGCTATGAAGCACATGGCTTCCAGGAACTGAAAACGCTCTCCTCGATAATCCGTCAACGGACTCTGCCAATCAGTAGTCTCACTGAGCGAACCCCGGAGGAACTCGCCGCCCTCAACTCGTGGGCAAAAAACGCGGCCGTCAGCGGCGTGCGCGTTACCTTGATTGCCACCAACGGACAGGTCCTGGCCGACTCTGAATCGGAAACCCAGACGATGGAGACCCACGCCAGCCGCCCCGAAGTGCTTGAGGCTTTGCAGAATGGCGAAGGTCAATCCACGCGCTATAGCGTTTCCGTGAAACGCGCGCTACTTTATTACGCCGTGCGCGATTCTCTTCCCAATGGCACTCCGGTGATTCTGAGACTGGCGTTGCCTGTCCATGATATCGACGCAGATCTCACAAAGTTTCGCGCCCAACTCTGGCTCTGGTCTCTGCTTATCCTCTTACTCTCGAGCATGGTTGCACTGCTGATCTCGCGCTCTTACACCGACCGCATTGAACGCCTCCGTGAATTCTCACACCGCGTGGCCGAAGGAGATTTTCGACCGCTGCCCGGAGACGGCACGGGCGACACACTGGAATCCCTTGGAGTTTCGCTGAACCAAACCGCGCAGCGCCTCGATCGCACCATTCGCACCCTAACCGAAGAGCGCAATCTCTCTTCTGCAATTCTCGGCTCCATGGTAGAAGGCGTCGCGGTGGTGAATGGCGCGGAGCGCCTCGTGTTTGCCAATCCTGGCTTCGCGCAAATTCTCGACCTCGACGTGCCTCCCGTTTCCGGAAGTTCGCTACTCGAAGTCGTTCGCCAGACCGAGCTGATTGAAGCCGTGCGCCTCGTCCTCGCCGGCGAACCCCGCGTGGAAGCCGAAATCGTGGCGGGCACTCTGCGCCAGCACTATTTCGCGGCCACTGTCGCCTCGGTTCGTGCCGGCGAAACCTCCGGCGCCGTCATCGTGCTTCACGACATCACCGCGCTGCGCAAACTCGAGCGCATCCGCCGCGATTTCGTAGCCAATGTTTCCCACGAATTCCGCACTCCACTCACGGCCATCCAGGGCTTCTCTGAGACTCTTCTGGCCGGAGCCGTGAACGACCCGAACAATCGTGAGCGTTTCCTCGGCATCATTCTTGAGCACTCTCGCCGCCTTGCGCGCCTCACTGAAGACCTCTTGCGGCTTTCGGAAATGGACGCCGAGCGCCTGGAGCTCGAGGTTCATCGTCTGACCGTCCACCAGCTCGTGGAAGCCTGTTACGAGACGGCGCATCGTCGCGCTGCGGAAAAGGGACTCATGCTTTCCCTCGAATTACCGGATCAGCTCCCTGATGTTGCCGGCGATTCCCGCCGCCTGCAGGAAGTCCTTCAGAATCTGTTGGACAACGCCATCCAGTACACGCTTCCTGGCGGAAAAATCGTTCTCAGCGCCGAAACCAGAAACGACGAAGTGGTTTTCACCGTCGCCGATACCGGCATGGGCATTCCACGATCCGACCAGCCCCGCATCTTTGAGCGTTTCTATCGCGTGGATGCGGCCCGTTCTCGCGAAGCCGGCGGCACTGGTCTCGGCCTGGCCATCGCCAAACATCTCGTTGAAGTCCACGGTGGCCGCATCTGGGTCGAGAGTGAAGTGGGCGAGGGCTCGCAGTTTCATTTCTCTGTGCCGGTCTTCGATCCGGAGCGCGCTGCATTGCGTGCCGCTGTCTCCGCGGGCAGTAGTCGCGCCAGTCGTATCTATCCTGCCAACTCATAAACCGCCGGGGCCGCCTCGTTCGCCTCTTTTTCAATCGCTATTCAAGCGGCCGTAACATTGCCGGTTCACAGTCTAAGTCGCGTGCGAATGGTTTGCAGATACGCGTTTGCCGCGGGGGCGTGAATGGCTGCTACAACCGGTTTAACTGAATTGGTTCTGTACGACACGCTGGTCAACTACCTGATCTCCATGGCTCGCCTGGTGGAGAGCGCGATGAATCGCTCTCTTGATGCCATCGTCGGCCTGGATAACGAACGCACGGCCGGCCTTCCCGGCGAAGTCTTTCTTCTGGAGCCGCGCATCAATGAGATGGAAATCGTAATCGACGAGCACGCCGTTCGCCTGCTCCGCCGCGGCGCGTTCACCGACGATGAGACGCGCCTGATCGTCGCCGCTTTGAAAATCACCAACGATCTCGAACGCATTGGCGATATCGCGGTAAATCTTGCGGAACGCGTGATCTCGCTTCGCGAAATGCCTCAGGCGCAAACCCCCGAAGAACTTGCTCCCATGGTGGAAGCCGTCCGCTCGATGGTGAGCCGCAGTTTGGGCTCGTTGATTTACCGCAATGCGGAGCTGGCCGCGCAGGTGCTGGAATGCGACGACATTGTCGACCAATATCGCGACCGCATCTTTGAATACCTGCTGCAGCGCATGACACGGGATGTTTCTCGAGTCACTCCTGACTTGCAATTCGTCCTCGCAGCGCGCCATCTCGAACGCATCGCTGATCACGCTACCAATATCGCCGAAGACATCATCTTCTGGGTACGTGGGCTGGACGTCCGCCACGGCCGCGGCCTTTCACTCCTCCCCGAACAACCGCCGGCGGATGTGGTCGCTCGGCGTACCGACGACGTTACCGACAATTCATCTGCCCTTCATTCTGGCTTGACCGCATCTTGCGAGACTCAAAGCGTTTAGCCTTCACGCAATGTCCTACCTCGGGGACCGGTTGCACCCCTGGCTCCGGTCCCTTCTCCTCCCCATCAGGAAACACTTCCGAGACATCCCTTGACCGCGAGAACGCCTCTTATTTAATGTTGTAGACGGCCCCTTATGAAGGCACAGCTGTTGGTGGATCGGCTCAAGAGCGGCGACGTTCGCCGGAATGGGTTTCTCTGCCTGCTTCTGGCCGTACTCCTTCTCTACAATCCGTTCGCCGCTTTACTGCATTCCTCTAACACCGCTACTGTGCATCATCTGGCGCGTCATCGCGCCACCGTGGGTGCTTCTGAGCTGCAGCATTATTCCCCGGTTTCCAATCAAATCACGGCGCAGGTTTCGGTCTCTGAAACAAGCTTTGCGATTCCTGCTGCTGCCATTCAGGGTGAGTTTCTCCCGCCGATCTTCCTCGAGGTTCCCCGGATATCGCCCGGCGATCTCTGTTCCAGTCTCTGGTTCCGTCCGCCACCTCAAGTTGCTTAATTTTCTTTCTCCACCTTAATTTCCAGGCCGCGTCATTCACCCGCAACGCATCTTGCGTCCGGCCAATCCATTTTTCAAGCGCGAGAAGCCCAACCGTTTGGCGCTTCCGGCGGAATTCAGGAAATGATGAGGACTCGAAAGACGAAGCTCATACTCGCAGTTGCTACGGTTCTGGCGGTTGCCTCCGTGTGGCATTGGGCGGGCCGGTCCAAGAGTGAAGCGAATGACGCCGATCTCGCTTCGACCGGTACCGGCGAAGTTGTCGCTCCTGTCGCCAGAGTGCAGCGCGGTACAATCGACAATTCGCTGACGATTTCCGGCACCTTTAAGCCATTCCAGGAAGTCGATGTTCACGCCAAGGTTGCCGGTTATATCCGCACGATTTACGTTGACGTTGGCTCTCACGCAAAGGACGGACAGACCCTCGCGGTCCTGGAAGTCCCCGAACTTGCTGCAGAATTTGCCGGCGCTTCCGCAGCCGTACGGCGGTCCGAACAGGAAATTCATCGCGCGCAAAGTGACGTGGAACGAGCCAAATCCGCGCACTCCGCAGCCCACACCATGTATGAGCGCTTGAATCAGGCCTCGCAACAGCGCGCCGGCCTGGTCGCGCAGCAGGAAGTTGACGATGCACAGGCGAAGGACCTGGAGGGCGAAGCTCAGGTATCCAGCGCCACGGCTGCCTTGAACGCCGCCGAGCAAGCACTGGCCGTCGCCGAAGCGAACCAGAAGCAGTACTCCGCGCTTGCCAACTACACCCGCATCGTTGCTCCGTTCACGGGAGTCATCACGGTTCGCTATGCCGATACGGGTTCATTGATCTCCGCAGGCACCGCCTCCAGCACGCAGTCCACGCCTGTCGTGCGCCTTGCGGAAGTCTCCAAGCTGCGCTTGGTGCTCCCCATCCCCGAATCCATCGCGACCCAGATTCATCTTGGCGATCCGGTTCGTGTACATGTTTCCGCTTTGCACCAGGACATCGTCGGAAGAGTTTCGCGCTTTGCCAGCGCGCTCGATCTACAGACCCGGACCATGGAAACCGAAATCGATTTTGAGAACAAAGACGGGAAGCTGATGCCCGGCATGTATGCGGAGACGGTGCTGGATCTGGCGGAAAGCAAAGAGTCGCTGGTGATCCCGTTGGAAGCGCTAGCGCAGAACAACGGGGAAGCGACGGTCCTGATTGTAAACTCGCAGAATCTGGTGGAAGCGCGTCACGTGAAGATTGGGTTGCAGGGTAAATCGCGCGTCGCCGTACTTTCGGGACTCTCTGAAAATGAGCGCGTCATCGTTGGGAATCGCAGCCAATTCCGTCCGGGGGAACGAGTCGTATCAAAAGAAGTGCAACTCCCCGACGCAAACATGGGAGGGGCAAACTGATGGCTGGCTTTTCCATTCGCAATCCATTCTTCATCACCGTCTGTTGCCTTATTGTCGCCATTGTCGGCACTGTCACGCTCGTCCGCATGCCGGTTGACCTCTTCCCGCCGATCAACATTCCCGTGGTTGTTGTGGCGACTTTTTACTCCGGCATGCCTCCCCAGCAGATTGAAGCCAGCATCACCAACCCGTTCGAACGCTTTTTTACCCTGGCCAGTGGCGTCGATCACATTGAATCCCGCTCACTTCCGGGCGTCAGCCTGGTAAAGATCTATTTTCAGCCAGGTTCGAATGCCGATTCCGACGTTAGCACCATAGCCAACCTCGCCATGGCGCAACTGCGTCGTCTCCCGCAAGGCACTCTTCCTCCCGTCGTCCTGAAGTTCGACGCCTCGAGTCTCCCCGTATGTCTGGTTACGCTAAAAGGGCAGGGACTAGACGAAACCGAGCTTCACGATCTTGGCCAATACAACGTGCGCAACCAGATCGCCAACGTTCCCGGCGCGTCAGTGCCGCAGCCGTTCGGCGGCAAGTACCGCCAGATCATGGTTTACGTCGATCCCTACAAACTGGAGGCCCATCAGCTCAGCCCTATGGACGTTGTCCGCCAGGTCAACGACAGCAACCTCATTCTTCCTGCCGGCGATGTCAAGATTGGTCCGTTCGACTACAACCTTTATTCCAACGCGCAAGCTCCCGACGCCAAATCCATGAACTCCATGCCGCTAAAGACTGTGGGCCAGTCTTCGGTAATGATCGCGGATGTTGGGAAAGCCGTGGATGCGCAGGCCATTCAGACCAACATCGTGCGCGTGGATGGGCAGCCCTCGGTGTACCTGCCGATTCTGAAGCAGGGTGGGGACACGAACACCATTGCGGTCGTCAATGGCATCCGTGAAGCGCTCACGCAACTCGTCGACGTTCCGAAGCAGCTGGTCACACGCGTGGTCTTTGACCAATCCGTATTCGTCAAGGTCGCCATCAAGAACCTGATCAGCGAAGGCGCTATTGGTTTGTTGCTGACCGGCTGGATGGTATTCCTGTTTCTGGGAAGCATGCGCGCCACCACGGCCGTCTTTCTGTCGATCCCTCTTTCCGCACTCGCCGCTTTCCTGGCCATGAGCGTTGGCGGCGGAACAATCAATGTGATGGTGCTCGGTGGACTCGCACTGGTGTTTTCGCGCTTGATCGACAACTCCGTCATCGTGCTGGAAAACATATTTCGCCACCTAGAAATGGGCGAAGCCCCGGAAGTGGCCGCCGAAAAGGGTGGCGATGAAGTAGCTCTGGCGGTTTTGGCCGCCACGTTGACCACCGCCATGGTGTTTTTCCCGGTTGTCTTTCTGTACGGAGTCAGCCGGTTTCTCTTCGTCGCTCTCGCTTCGGCCGTGGTGCTGGCACTGTTTGCCTCGTATGTCGTGGCGATGACGGTTGTGCCGATGTATTGCGCCAAACTCATGCACAAGCACGAAGCTGACGAAGAACTGGAAGGCGAGACATCTTCGGCTTCAGGCCGCGTGGTGAAGCGATTCAACCAGTATTTCAACGCCATGGTTTTGCGGTATGACCAAACATTAAAAAAATCGCTTCTGCGACCCTTGGCAACAGCCGCAGGCCTGGTGGGTATATCACTCTCGACCCTTTCCCTGTATCCCTTGCTGGGCGTGGCCTTCTTTCCCCGCACAGATGCAGGCCAGTTCGTCATCAATCTGAAAGCCCCATCCGGAACTCGCGTGGAACTCACGGAGGAATATGTAAAGCAGGTGGAGGACATCATCCGCCAGCTGATCCCTAAGCACGATCTGCAGATGATCGTTTCTAATATCGGAATTACTCCAGATTTTTCCGTTATGTATACGGCGAACTCCGCGCCGCATACCGCTTTCGTTCAAGCCAGCCTGAAGGAAGATCACAAAGTAGGAAGTTACGAGTACATGAAGCGCGTGCGCCAACGGATCCAGAAAGAACTTCCCCAACTGAACGTCTACTTTCAATCGGGCGGCCTCGTCGATGCCGTCCTCAATCTGGGCTTGCCCGCGCCCATTGACATTCAAGTTACCGGCAGCAACATGGAGGACGCCCACGCCGTAGCGTCGCAGATCGCATCACAGGTCCGCCAGCTCTCGGGAGTCAGCGACGTCCTGATTCCTCAGGACGTGGACTACCCGGCACTGCAATTAGACGTCGACCGTGAAAAGGCCGCACAGCTCGGTCTCTCGCAACGCGAAGTCGTCGACAATGTCATCACCGCGCTCACTTCCAACGGAATGATCGCGCCGAATTACTGGGTCGACCCGAAGAACGGAAATCCCTATTTGCTCACCGTGCAATATCTGGAAGATTCCGTGAATTCCATGACCGATCTACGGCAAATTCCTTTGCGCGGACCCAAAATCATGCAAACCACCTTCCTGGACTCTGTGGTCACCATGAAAAACATCACCGCACCCACCGAAGTCGATCACTACCAGCTGGCACGCGTCATGGATGTTTACGTTGCGCCACGCAAAGAAGACCTGGGCAAAATCACCCCCCAGATCGAATCGATCATTCATCAGAGCAAACTTCCCGAAGGTGTCCGCGTGAAGCTGCGCGGTTCCGTCCAAGGCATGCGCGCTTCCTTCAAGAGCTTCGCCATCGGTCTAATCCTCTCCATCGTGCTGGTGTATCTCGTTCTAGTTGCGCAATTCGCATCGTGGACCGACCCATGCATCATTTTGCTGGCCGTACCGCCGGGCCTCGCCGGGGTATTGCTGTTTCTCCTGGTCACCAGTACGACGCTGAACGTCATGTCCCTGATGGGCGTCGTCATGATGGTCGGCATCGTGGTATCCAACAGCATTCTGATCGTTGAATTTGCCCGCCATCTGCACCAAGAGGGCCGATCGGTCCAGGAGGCGATCGCGACGGCGTCCCGGCAGCGGTTGCGCCCCGTTTTGATGACGTCGCTGGCTACGCTGCTCGGCCTGATCCCCATGGCTTTGGGAATCGAAGCCGGCAGCGAGGCTTATGCTCCGTTGGCGCGCGCCATCATCGGCGGCCTACTCGTTTCTGTCGTCGTGACCGTTTACCTTGTGCCTGCGGCCTACCTGATCGTCCATCGCGCGGAACGGACCGCGGAGGTGCAGGGATGAGCTGCCGCGCCGCTCCGGCTCTATTCTTTCTCGGAATCCTCGTGGCAAACACGGCTGGGCAATCCCCGGCTCCGCAGACTCCTCCGACTCCTTCCTCCGCCCCGGCGCCGGCAGCGGCCGGAAAATCCTTAACGCTGCAGGAAGCGGAAGCGGTCGCCTTGCAAAAGAATCCGCAGATCACCGTGGGCAAGCTGAAGGCGTTGCAATCGCATGAATTTGTCCGCGAGGCCCGCTCCGCGCTGCTTCCTACGGCCAACCTGAGTGTCACCGCAGTGGGGGCCGAAGCCGGAAGCCGCATCGCCGCAGGCTACCTAAACAACCCGGTCATCTATCCCCGCGCCGCCACTGGCGCTTCCGTATCGCAGCTCATTACCGACTTCGGCCGTACCAGGAATCTGCTGTCCAGTTCTCAGTTTCAGGCCCAGGCCGAAGATCAAAACGCCGTGGCCACGCGGCAACAAATCATCCTCGCTGTCGATGAAGCCTTTTACAATTCCGTGGAAAACCAGGCGCTCCTCGAAGTCGCCGAGCAAACGGTGAAGGCGCGACAAGTCCTCGTCGATCAAGTACAAGCGTTGACCAACGCCAAACTCAAGTCCGATCTGGACCTCAGTTTCACCAAGGTTGATCTCTCCCGCGCCAAGCTGCTTCTACTGGAATCGCAGACAAATTTCGAGGCGTCGCTGTCTATACTCTCCGCAATCCTAGGATATTCGGATCGTCAGGATTTCGCGCTGGTGGAGCCATCCGCCCAGAATTCTCCGCCGGCCGCCGATGCGGCTCGGCTGATACAGCAGGCGCTAGAGCAGCGGCCGGAAATCTTGTCCTTGCAGGACGAAGTGGCGGCCGCTTCGAAATTCGGCCGCGCGGAACACGATCTGTGGCGGCCAACCGTGACCGCCGCCGGCGTTGTTGGTCTTGCTCCGGTGCGCGATCCCCACATCGACAGTTGGTATGGCGCGGCCGGCGTTAACATCAACATTCCGGTGTTCAACGGGTTCCTGTTCAACGCCCGCGCAAAGAGCGCTGACCTGGACACGCAGGCAAAAGAGCAGCGCCTCCGCGACCTGACGAACTCCGTAGCCAGAGATGTTCGCAATTCGTGGCTCGATACGCGGAAAGCTTTCGAGCGGCTCTCGGTAACCCAACAACTCCGGGAGCAGGCCGACCTAGCGCTGGAATTGTCGCAGGCCCGCTACAAGCTTGGACTCGGCACAATTGTCGAGTTGAGCCAGGCCGAACTGCAAAAAACAGAAGCCGACATAGCTGACACGGATGCTCATTATCGGTACGCGGTGTCACAAATCTTCCTGGCCTATCAAATGGGCCGTTCACGATAGATTCCGGATTCCTTTCTGAACCGGCGTTCATTCACACGCAGAATTTGTGTGCCCGCAATGTTCCGCATTATTCGATTCGCCATAAAGCATTGAAAAGAAGTTGGATAGCAGCGCTGCTCGGTCGATTGTTACAGACTATTTATGTTCAATTGACATGGCAGTAAGAGTTCACAACTAACGTCTGCACAGGGTGACCTGTATCTCCCGGGTTTAGATTGAATTCTGCGGCAAAAGAGAGAGGCAATGAAAAAACTTGCATCACTAACACTATCGCTGTTCCTAATCACTGGGACCGCGTTTGCTGATTCACCGAAAGACGCATCGAAAGATGCTCCAAAAGATGCGGCTGCTCCTGCCAAGACCGCGCAGCCCGCAAAACCCACCGCGGCGAAGACTAGCGCGGAGATTGCAGCCGAAGTGGAAGAACTGCGCCAGACTCTTCAGGTGCAGCAGGAAGAACTCCAACTTCTAAAGGAACAATTGGCGAAGCGCGATAAGCAGATCGAAGAAGCTCGGGAAACCGCCGCTTCCGCGAATGCCCGCGCCTCGGAAGCTACCGTCAAGGCCACCGAAGCCGCCACAACTTCCGCGGAAGTGAAATCAACCACCACTCAACTCAACTCCACCGTTTCCACTCTTGCCGCCAGTAACGCCGCAGTGCTGAAAACCTCTCCGGCCGCCAATCCTCAGGCTCCGCCTGCCAACGAGGAGAAAGGCCCAACGACGATTCGCTTCAAGGGTATCAACATCACTCCGGGAGGCTTCATCGCAGCCGAAACGGTCAACCGCCAACACGCCCTCAGCTCCGACATCAATACCCCGTTCAATTCTATTCCGTACGGTGGAAACTCACTTGGCCAGCTCTCTGAAATGAACTTCACCGCTCGCCAGTCCCGTCTCAGCCTGCTCGCAGAGAGCAAAATCGGCAGCACCAAACTGACTGGCTACTATGAGGCTGATTGGCTTGGCACAGGCGTGACTTCCAACGACCGGCAGAGCAATAGCTATGTGTTTCGTCAGCGGCAGTTATGGGGACAAGCCGCGCTGGAAAACGGCTGGACCTTCAGTGGAGGCCAGACGTGGAGTCTGGTGACTGAGAACACGAAAGGTATCTCACTCCGCCAAGAGTCCATACCGCTGACCATCGACTCACAATATACAGTCGGCTTCAACTGGGAGCGGCAATACGCCTTCCGCGTCACGAAGACTTTTAGCGACCAGGTGGCCGCTGCCATTTCTATCGAAGAGCCGCAAATGACCATCGGTGGCCGTGGGTTCAGTACTTATACCAATACCTCGGCAACGGGCGTGGTCACCACCTATCAGAATTTCTTCCTCAATGCTCCCGGTGCCGGCGGCGGTCTCTACAATTTCGTCGATAGCACCGGTTACAGTGTCAACAAGCTGCCTGACTTTATCGCCAAAGTGGCCTTCGATCCAGGCATCGGCCATTACGAAGTGTTTGGAGTCATCTCCGAATTCCGCAACCGCGTCTATCCTTGCGCGGTGGTCGGAACTACGGCAAAGAATTATCCGACTCCGGCAACGCCAACCGTCATCAGCTGCAATGGCTCCACGACTCCGAGTGCTGCCCTTGCCTACAATAATTCTTCCACTGCGGGTGGCTTTGGCGCGAGCGCCACGGAGCATCTCTTCGCCAAGAAACTCGATGTCGGCGTGAAGGTGCTTGCTGGCGACGGTGTCGGGCGTTACGCTTCCGCGCAACTTCCTGATGTGACTGCTCGTCCCGACGGCACTCTCGTTCCGATTAAGAATCTATCTTATCTCGGCAAAATCGAATACCATGCCACTCCCAAGTGGGACTTTTATTTCTACTTTGGCGGAGAGTATGCAGCTCGCGCGGCATATCAGGGTTATGCCAGTGTCAAGATCGTTAATACTCCCGCAATCCCAGGTTGCGGCGCGGAGGGCCAACAGCCGTGCTCCTTGGCAGGTACAATCCAGCCTTCCTACCCGGCGTTGACGACCACCTCCATTTCCACCAACGGCATCGGCGGCTACGGCTCACCCTATGCCAACAACACCGGCTGCGCCATCGAACTCCCCCCGGGCGGCACAGGCGCACCATCAGGCGGTGGTACTTGCGCGGGGGACACGAGGTACATCTACGAAGCTACCTTCGGCCTCTGGAACAAGATCTACCAGGGCGAAAAGGGACGGCTCCAGTGGGGTCTGCAGTATTCCTACTTCTCCCGCTATGCCTGGTCCGGCAGTAACGGCATAACCTCCGCCACCAGCTTTACTCCCCATGCCGTCGACAATATGTTCTGGACCTCGCTCCGCTATTACCTGCCTTAATCCAAGTCAACAGCCATTCCGGCCCGGGGCAGCCTCACGCGGGCTGCCCCATTTTTTGATCCACGCTCCGTGCCCCCTAAGTGGCTGTGCTCGCCTTAGGTTAGCTCCGGTTCCCCCTGTTGCTGATTTTTAACAAACTCTCCTCTCGTTGTAACAATTCCGTAATGTCATGCGACCACACTGGAAGGTAATTGCAAGGCCCAACTTCTGCAGGAGATAAATCTCATGAATCGTATTACCGGTTTGTTTGTCGCCCTACTTGCCCTAGGCGCGATTGTCTGGGCGGATAATCCGCTCTTAATCAACGGTGCCGGAGCTACCTTCCCTTATCCGATCTATTCCAAATGGTTTGACGAGTACCACAAGAAAGACGCGAAGATTCAGTTCAATTACCAATCGGTCGGTTCAGGAGCTGGCATCAAGCAAGTCACCGATGGCACGGTAGATTTCGGCGCCACCGACGGTCCCATGAACGACGACCAGTTGAAGGCCTATCAGGACAAGCACGGTTCGGCCATCCTTCATTTCCCCACGGTTCTCGGCGCTGTCGTTCCTACCTACAACGTTCCTGGCGTCAGCGGTGCTCTCAACTTCACGCCAGAAGCCCTGGCGGGAATATTCCTCGGCAAGATTACCAAATGGAATGACCCTGCGATCGCCGGTGTGAACTCGGGCGTCAGCCTTCCTTCCAACGACATCATTGTTGTTCATCGTTCCGACGGTAGTGGCACCACCTACGTTTGGACGGACTATCTTTCCAAAGTCAGCGCCGAATGGGACGGCAAGGTCAAGAAAGGCACCTCCGTCAACTGGCCCGTGGGTTTGGGCGGCAAGGGCAACGAAGGCGTCACCGGCCTGATCAAGCAGACGCCCAGTTCCATCGGCTACGTCGAACTGATTTACGCGGCTCAGAACAGTGTTCCGTACGGCGCCGTGAAGAATTCGTCAGGTGCTTTTGTCAAGGCGGACTTGAAGAGCGTCAGCGAAGCCGCTGCTGGAGCCGCTAAGGACATGCCGGACGATTTCCGGGTCTCCATCACCAACGCCCCCGGTAAGGGTGCTTATCCCATTTCCAGCTTTACGTGGTTGCTGATTCCGCAGAAGATTGCGGACACCGGCAAGCGGGACTCCATCAAGGGATTCCTTCACTGGATGCTCGCCGATGGCCAGGGCTATGCCGAACAACTCTCTTATGCCAAGCTGCCCAAGGAAGTCGTCGAAAAGGAAAACAAGGCCATCAACGGCGTTCAGTAACACGCCAGGGGACCTGTGGTTACATCGAGTACAACCTACGGGAGCGTGGGCCCCTCAGCGAGCTCAGGCTCTTTTCTATCCAAGCTCCGCAACGGCGACGAGATCGCAAGGTTGATCACTTTTATTTTTGCCATGACCGTTGTGCTTATCACTGTACTTCTCGTCTATGAGCTTTGGGTCAATTCCGCGCTGCCACGCCACAAGTTTGGTCTACATTTCTTCGTCACGGAAGTTTGGGATCCGATCATGGACGAGTACGGCGCTCTTCCATTCATCTATGGAACACTTGTCACTTCCGCTGCCTCGCTCTGCCTGGCTGTTCCCTTGGGAATTGGTGCCGCCATTTTTCTTGCGGAACTGGCCCCCGCGCGCATTTCCGATACCCTGCAATTCTTCATCGATCTCCTCGCGGCTGTCCCTAGCGTCATTTACGGTTTGCTCGGCGTCTTTATCGTTGTTCCTCTCATGCGCACGGTCATCTTCCCGGTAATCAACAAGCCGCTGGGTTTCTTGGCGATCTTCAAAGGTCCGTCCTATGGCGTAGGCTTCCTCACCGCGGGCATCGTACTCGCGATTATGGTTATCCCCTACATCATTTCCGTTTCTCGCGAAGTCTTGCTGTCTGTCCCTCGCGATCAGCGCGAAGCCGCCCTGGCGCTTGGTTCCACCCTCTGGGAATCCACCTGGCAGGTTGTCGTTCCCTTTGCCAAGACTGGAATTATGGGTTCTATCTTCCTGGCGCTCGCGCGCGCTCTTGGCGAAACCATGGCTGTCACCATGGTCATCGGGAATACTCCCAAAATTGCTGCTTCTCTCTTCGCTCCCGGCTACTCCATTGCCGCCGTCATCGCCAACGAATTCACGGAAGCTACTGGCGACCTCTATCTGCAATCCCTGATTGGCCTCGGCCTGGTCCTCTTCATTCTCACTTTCATCATCAATGGCCTGGCTCGTTTGCTCATCGTCGTCACAACGCAGAAGGGAAGCGGGGTCAGCCGATGAGCAACGCCCGCGTTCGCTGGAGAAAACTGGTCAGCAACTTCATGATGACCATGACCGGTCTCTGCGCTCTCGTTTCCGTCAGCGTGCTCTTTTTCATCCTGGGCTACCTCGTCTATAACGGTGGCGCCTCGATCAACTGGGCCTTCTTCACCCAGCTTCCCAAACCCGTTGGCGAAGCCGGCGGCGGCATGGCCAACGCCATTGTTGGCAGCGGCAAACTATTGCTTGCCGCTTCTCTCTTTGGCGTGCCAATCGGGTTTCTCGGTGGCATCTACCTCGCGGAATTCAGCGGCAGCTTTGTTGCCTCCATCGTCCGTTACGCCGCCGACCTTTTGAACGGCGTGCCTTCCATCGTCATCGGCATTTTCGCTTACAGCATGGTGGTCTTGCCCTTCAAACACTTTTCTACTTTCGCGGGTGCCTTTGCCCTCGGCCTGATGATGATTCCCATCACCCTGCGCAGTACCGAGGAGTTTCTAAGAAGCGTCCCGAACAATTTGCGCGAAGGCGCCATGGCGCTGGGTGCCAGCAAATCCAAGACTATTCGTACCGTGATTGTTCCAGCCGCCTATCGCGGCATTCTTACCGCCATTCTTCTCGCGCTCGCTCGGGTTGCCGGTGAGACCGCCCCATTGCTCTTTACCGCGTTTGGCAACCGTTTCTGGAGCAGTAGTTGGTCGCAGCCTACGGCTTCGCTTCCCGTCATGATATATACCTATGCGGTGTCTCCCTATGACGATTGGCATCGCCAGGCCTGGGCCGCCGGTCTCGTCTTGCTAGGACTGATCTTGATCATCAACATCGTTGCCCGCACCATTCTCGCGCGGGGCATCGCGGTGCCGAGGTCTTAATGATGGAAGCATCCACGAAACCGAGTGTCTCCGTGAACGTCGTCACCAATTCGGGTACGCCCCCGAGCCGCGAAGCGTTGGCCTCGCTGCCCGTGCGCATGACGATCTCGAAACTCAATTTCTTTTATGGCCCTAAGCAAATTCTTTTCGACATCAACATGGGCATCGTTGACAAGAAGGTCACTGCCCTTATCGGTCCCTCGGGCTGCGGAAAATCCACTCTCCTCCGCATTCTGAACCGCATGCATGAAACCGTCAGCACCTCCCGCCTGGAAGGCGAAATCCTTCTCGACGGACAAAACATTCTCGCGCAAGACGTCACCGTTCTTCGTCGCCGTGTGGGCATGGTCTTCCAGCGCCCCAATCCTTTTCCCAAATCGATTTTCGACAACATCGCCTATGGGCCGCGCATCAATGGCGTCAAGGGCCCCATCGCGGAAATCGTCGAGAAAAGCCTCCGCCACGCCGCATTGTGGGATGAGGTGAAGGATCAGCTCCACAAGTCCGCCTATGACCTTTCCGGCGGACAGCAACAGCGCTTGTGTATCGCACGCGCCTTGGCAGTTGAGCCCGAAGTGCTGCTTCTCGATGAGCCGTGTTCTGCGTTGGATCCTATCAGCACCGCGAAAATCGAAGAGCTTCTTGTCGAACTTAAGAATCTCACCACCATCGCCATCGTCACTCACAATATGCAGCAGGCTGCTCGCGTAAGCGATTTCACTTCCTTTATTCTTACCGGACAAATGATCGAGTTCAGTCCCACGCCGCACTTGTTTACCACGCCTGCTGATCCACGCACGGAAGCGTACATTACCGGGAGATTTGGATGAGTTTCTGTTCGCAGTACTCTGGCGTCACCAGGCTTGATCTGACGCAAGGGGGAAAGTTTCTATGGAACGACATTTCGAGAAGGACTTGAACGAGCTCAAGGAACGTCTGCTCTGGATGGGCAGCCTTGCCGAGCGCGCTGTCCATCAGTCGGTCCACGCTGTCCTGGATTCCGATGAACAGCTTGCCAAGCGGGTGCTCGACGAGGAAGACGCCATCAACGAACTTCAACTCGAGATCGACGACCGCGTCGTACAGCTTCTGGCTCTCCACCAACTTATGGCCGCAGATTTGCGCTTCGTTCTCGCTGTCTCTCGCATTAACAATGACCTGGAGCGCATCGGCGATCAGGCCGTCAACATCGCCCAGGGCGCTTTGCGCATCCTCCGCCATCCCCGGGTCAAGCCTTATGTCGACCTGCCGCGCATGACGGAAGTCGTCGAGGAGCAAGTCCGCAATTCGCTGAACGCCGTCGTCCGCCGCGACGTCGAACTCGCCCAGAAAGTAATGGCGAGCGACGATCAAGTCGATCAATACCGCGACCAGATCTTTCGCGAACTCCTCACCTACATGATGGGCGACTCCAGCGTAGTATTCCCTGCGTTCGAACTCATCCTCGTCGCCAAGAACCTCGAACGCGTCGGCGATCACGCCACCAACATCGCCGAGGACGTCATCTACATCGTACAGGGCCAGGATATTCGGCACCCCTCCGTCGACCGCCGCTGATCTGTTCAGGAGTGCTGCAGCGTGCTGCCGCTTTTCCAGTCTCTACCGTTCGTCACTCTACGTCAAAGTGTGCGCCGGCCCATGACTGTCCGCGCTTTCTAATCGTACCTTGCGCTTGTTCCCCGACACCAACAACCCCAAAGTTACGATCACTCCCACGATGCTCACCGAGATCCCGATGGTCCGATCCATCGTCCGCGTAAACCATACCCGAATGACCGAACTGCCTGGCGCTACGGGAATCACCATCACATTAAAATCGTCCATCCGCTCCGGCGTGACTGCTTTTCCATTTACTTCCACTTTCCATGCCGGATAATTCAGCAATCGCAATTCCACGCGAGCCTCTTCTTTTGCTTCTACTCGAATGCTCCTGTTCTCGGTTTTCCACTCGAAAATCTGCACTTTCGCCGGCGGCGCTTCTGCGCTCGCTTTGCCCTCTGGCAATATTTTCACCAGCGGTGCACCCACCGGCAAATCCGAATGATCATCACCAACCGGATCGTATTCATCTGCCCCATCAAATCCCGTTCCGCGTTCAATCGCAGCATATTGTGTAGGCATTTCATCGCCGTCCCACCAGCCATTGCTCACCAATAAATGACCCAGAGGCACACTCATGACCGCGACCACCACAAACAGCAGCCATCCTCGTTTCTTCTCGCACAACGCCGCCGCGAAGCAGGCAAAAATCAGCGCCACTATGGACATCCATCTCCAGGGAAACTGTACAAACCTCAGCTTCGGCAGATGATTCCAGATCGGGATAGTGAAGCGCAGCATTAGCACCGTCGCACCCGTTCCAACCACCAGCAGCGCCATCCACACGCTGCGCAATCCATTGCTCCCGCTGCGCCACGCCCGCAATCGCCGCGAAAGCAGCGCCGTTATTCCTAAAAGTAGGATCAGCGTCAGCGCGCAGATGGACGCAATCCAGTTGAACCAGGTGTGCTCCACATCCTCGATCGCTGTGAACAGAAAGTTCTGCCACGGTAACAACCCGTTGGAAAGCGCTTGCCCGATGTTCACCCAGCGCTGCTCGTACGCCGCCGGTATCAGGTAAAAGCCGGTCAAAAGGAATCCGAGCCCCAATCCCAATGCGCCCCGGACCGCAATCCTGATGGACCCTTGGGTGATCGTCGCCCAGCCGATTAGCAGCGCCACCGTGTAACTTACAATCACTCCCGCCGGTGCGTTCGAAAGCCACACGCCGGCGAAGGGAATCGCAAAATAAACGATGTCCGGCAGCCTCGGCTCGCAATCGTCGAGATAGTTGCAAAGCGTCAACGCCCCGAGCAAGACGAGTGGAAACATTGCGCAGGCCAATTGTTCCGCAAAGTCGCTGCGAATATAGGTCATCAACAGCGCGTTTGGATTCATCACGTAACACCCCGCGCCCAGAATCGCCGCCCGTTCACTCGTCAGCCGCTTCAACAGCGCAAACGCCGAAATCCCCGCGAACACCTGCGTCAACACAATGAAGTAAACCGGCACCCACGGCAGGCCCACCATTCGCGTCAACGCCGCTCCCATGATCCAGGAGAGCGGCGGATAGAAAATGAATCGCGGCTCGCCAAATCCGTGATTCGTCCATGCGGTCCACCGCGGATACCACACGCCTTCCTTCCATTGCTGCGCCGCGTCGAACCATGAATCTGCATGAAATTCGAAATCGTGCCCTGAAGCACTCCCGTACCAGAAAAACGGCAGCATGATCACCATGCAAACCAGCAGCGATAACCCCAGCGCATACACCCATCCTGGGATTTCACCTCTGCTTATGGCCCTTTGCCCTGCATTCGGCTCAGTCATCGGATGTTCATGAAATTGTAACCGGAGACGCGACCTTCCCTTTCAACCCTCTTGTTCGTAGGCGTGGGCACCTGACTTGAGCGATAATACACGCGCTCATGAGCACCGTCACCACAGCAACGGAACCCATCATTGAAGCGCGGAAGCTCGAAAAGTTTTATCCGCAGCCTGATGGCAGCCGCATTCAGGTTATTTCTCCCACCGATATTGCCGTCTATCCTGGCCAGATCATCTGCCTGCTTGGCCCTTCCGGCTGTGGCAAGTCCACCATGCTCCGCATGCTCACCGGTCTTTCGCCCACTTCCGGGGGCACCGTCTATTGGCACGGCCAGCCGGTGGGCGATGAAGCTCCCAACGTCTCCATTGTCTTTCAAAGTTTCGCCCTTTTCCCTTGGCTCACGGTCATTGAAAATGTTGAAGCGCCCCTTGAAGCGCGTGGCCTTCCCGAAGTTGAACGCCACAAGCGCGCGCTGCGCATCATTGACGCTGTCGGACTTGACGGTTTCGAGTCTGCCTACCCGAAGGAACTGTCCGGCGGCATGAAGCAGCGTGTCGGGGTGGCTCGCGCTCTTGTCGTCGAGCCCGAAGTCCTGTTCATGGATGAGCCTTTCTCTGCGCTCGACGTCCTGACTGCCGAAACGTTGCGCGGCGAACTCCTCGAACTCTGGCTTGGCAAGAAAATCCCCACGCGCGCCATTTTCATCGTGACCCACAATATCGAAGAAGCCGTCCTTCTCGCCGATCGCATCATTGTCCTCGGGCGCAACCCTGCACACATCCACGCCGAATTTTCCGTCGATAGCCCCTATCCTCGCGATCGCAAAACGGCCCGCTTCCTCGATCTGGTCGACCTTATCTATCGCGCTCTCACCCGTCAGGATCATCCCGAACTCACTCCCGCACCGTCTCCCGGTCTACCGCCCACCTCGCCGAAACGTTATCTCATGCTTCCACACACGCGTCCCGGTGGCATGGCCGGCTTGCTGGAAATCCTAGTCGATCAGGGGGGTCGCGCGGACCTACACATCCTGGCGAACGAACTCAGCCTCGAAGTCGACGCGCTGCTCCCCACCGTCGACACCGCCGCGCTCCTCGGCCTTTTGAAAGTGGAAGAGGGCGACGCCATCATTACTCCTGAGGGCCAGGCTTTCGCCAGAGGCGATATTCAGGAGCGTAAGGCGATTTTCCGCAAATCCGCTCTGGCCAATATCCCGCTGCTCCGCCAGATGGAGCAGGCCTTGAAAGCTAAGGCCAATCGAACTCTTCCCGCTGAATTCTTTCAGGATTTACTCGACGAACATTTCAGCGAAGATGAAGCTCGTCGCCAGCTCGAGACCGCCATCCAGTGGGGCCGCTACGCCGAACTATTCGATTACGACGCCGCCAGTGGCAAATTGACACTGACCGAGAGTTGATCCTCCCGTGTCCACTCGCGACTCCGTAACTCTTCAATCCGCCCCCATTCCCCCGACGGTTCTCCGGCCGGCCGGTTCCCGACGCGCCTGGGCCTTCCTCATCGACATTACAGTTTTCGCCGCCGTCTTCGTCGCCATCTTCGGCCTCTACTCCATTGGCCGCTCCTGGCTGGGGCCCGTCAAAGTCGAAGCTGCCATCTCTCAGAACCCGCACAGTCTGCCGCTGTATGCGCTTTACTCTCTCGTTCGCATTCTCGTTGCGTATGGCTTGAGCCTCGTCTTTGCTTTGGCCTATGGCTACGCCGCCGCAAAGTCAAAGCGCGCGGAGATCGTCCTCATCCCACTTCTCGACATCTTGCAATCCATCCCGGTCTTGAGCTTTCTTCCTGGCGTGATGCTCGCCATGGTCGCGCTTTTCCCAAGCCGCCAACTTGGTGTCGAGCTTGGCTCCATCATCCTCATATTCACGGGCCAGGTCTGGAACATCGCATTCAGTTTTTATTCTTCTCTCAAAACTGTCCCGCGCGACCTGCGCGAAGCCGCCATCATCTACCGCTTCAGTCGTTGGCAGCGCTTCCTCGAACTCGATCTGCCGTACTCCACCATCGGCCTGGTCTGGAACTCCATGATGTCGGTCGCAGGCGGATGGTTTTTTCTCATGGCTTGCGAAATGTTCGTACTCGGCGACAAAGACTTCCGCCTCCCCGGCCTGGGCTCGTTCCTTCAGACCGCCGCCAGCCATGGTGACACTCGCGCCATGCTTTGGGGTCTCGCCACCATGGTTGCTGTCATCGTTTCGATGGACGTGCTCATCTGGCGGCCGGTAATCGCCTGGGCAGATAAATTCAAATTCGAACAGGTCGAGAGCGCTTCCACGGCGCAGAACTCGCTCCTCAGCTTCATCCGGCGCGAGTCGTTCCTCATTCGGGGTTATCGCCGTATCCTCCACCCGGTCGTCGACTGGCTCACAGTAACGTTCGCCCGCGGCGCACAACGTGCCGCACAGACCTTCGCCGCTTCCAAGTCGCAACGTTCCAATCGCTGGATTGGCTGGCTGCTCGCCGGACTCGGCGCGCTTATCATGGTTTATGGCATCTACCGCACCTTCGGAGAACTTGCTCAACTTCGTCGCAACGATTATTGGCTGCTGCTGCAAAGCGCTGGGCTCACCTTTCTCCGCGTCAATCTTGCTTTGCTCATCGGCGCGCTCTGGACCATCCCCGTGGGCGTCGCCATCGGCTTCAACCCTCGCTTCGCCCGCGTCGCCCAGCCTCTGGTACAACTCGCCGCTTCCATCCCGGCCACCGCATTGTTTCCGGTCATTCTGCTTTTTCTGATTCGTTTGCGCGGGGGCGTCGAGATTGCCGCCATGTCCCTGATGCTCCTCGGCACGCAGTGGTATATCCTGTTTAACGTCATCGCCGGTGCCATGGCCATCCCCACCGACTTGAAAGAAGCCGCGCACGTTTTTCGTTTTGGACGTTTCGACCGCTGGCGTCACCTGATACTGCCCGGAATCTTCCCCTATCTCGTCACCGGAATGGTAACCGCATCCGGCGGCGCGTGGAACGCCAGCATTGTCGCGGAATATTTTCATTTTCAGGGGAAAATCGTCGAAGCGCCCGGCCTGGGCAGCACCATCAGCCGCGCCAGCGACGCTGGCCGCTTCAATCTGCTTCTTGCATCCACTTTGATCATGGCCACCGTCGTGGTCCTGATCAATCGCCTGCTCTGGCGCCGTCTCTATCGCCTTGCCTCCACCCGCTTTAAGCTCGAATCCTGAATTTTTCCCTTTGCCGGTTCTTGTCGAGTCGTCGCGACCGGAGCGACGCGCCTTTTGCGGCGCGCCGCCGAGACCGCGGCAAGATCCCGACTGGTCACTGTTCACGTGCCTACGGCGCGCCCATTTCCCAAAGAACATAGCTAGCCCTTCTGCAACTCCCGGAACAAATAGTTAATCTGCCCCACGTGGTAGTAAAAATGAACCGCGCACCGCAGAAACGCCGTGAACCGATCCTTCGCCTCCGGTTCCCGTTCCGCCGTGTAGGGCAACGTCCAATCGGCTTCACTCTGCTGTTCTATCGTCGCCACCACCATTTCGATCGTTTCATCAAGCTGCCTCAGCACCTCTGCTTTCGAGGGCTCCCGCGTTTCCGTGAACTCCAGATCCCGGTTCCTTAGATAGCCGGTGTTGGCGATCTGCGCGCCGATGTAGTAACTCAAATTCCCGGTCAAGTGCAGCACCAGGTGCCCTACGCTGTTCCCATAGTTGTACGGGTTCTTCCAGAACTCTTCCTCCCCTAGCGGATCAACCCATTTGTGCAATTCCACTGCGCGCCCTCGATACTCGTTTGCCAGCGCAGTCTTTACTGCGTTCGCTAGCTCGCTCATTACCTTGCCCTCGTTCTAGTGTGATGCCCCCGCCTGATCGTTTCGGTAAATCACGCCTTCTTTCATCACGAATTTCACATGTTCGGTCGCGTGGATGTTCTGCAATGGGTCTCCCGGCACGGCCACGATATCCGCCACCTTTCCCGCTTCCAGAGTGCCGATCTTGTCTGCCATGCCCAGCAACTGCGCGTCACTCGAAGTCGCCGATTTCAACGCATCCACCGGCGTCATGCCCAACTTCACCATTTGTCCGAACTCCTCAGCGTTCCGACCGTGTGGATAAACCGCGGCATCCGTACCCAATCCGATCTTTACGCCCTTGGCCAGCGCTCGTTGAAACGTCTTGTGCGCCGCTGCGTCGGCTGCGTTTGCCTTGGCAAGAATCGCCGGCGGAAAATAAACCCCGCGCGCGATCCGCTCCTGTTCACCCACGATGGCCATCAGCGTCGGCACAAAATACGTTCCGTGAGCCACCATCATGTTCAGCGTCTCGTCATCGAAAAAAGATCCGTGCTCCAGAGAATCCACACCAGCGCGAATAGCCCTCTTGGCCGCCTCAGACCCGTGGCAATGCGCAGCCACTTTCCGCCGAAGCGCGTGTGCCTCGTCGATCAGAGCGTTCAATTCGTCCTGCGTCAACTGCGGCGTATCCACATCATCGGTCAACGACAATACGCCGCCCGACGCGCACACCTTGATGACGTCTGCGCCGTACTTGTGAGCCAGCCGCACCGCGTAGCGCATCTGGTCCGCTCCATTCGCCACGCCTTGCAGCGGACCCACTTCGTGGCCGAACACTCCCTGGCGGAAACCGGCCTCATCATCGCAATGTCCGCCCGTTGCGCCAATCGCGCCGGCTGCCACCAGCATCCGCGGCCCGACGACAATCTTGTCGCGAATCGCGTTGCGCAGCGCCACATCGATGCGATCCGGTGCGCCCACGTCCCGAACCGTCGTGAACCCGGCCATTAACGTCTTCTTTGCGTTAGCTGTCGCATCCAATGCCTGCTCCGCATAGCTTTTCTGCAGTCCATCCAGCACGTCCTGGGTCCAGTCGTCGCTCGCCTCGCCGGTCAGGTGCGTGTGCGCATCGATGAACCCTGGTGAAAGGGTCGCATCGCCCAGTTCAATCACCTCTGCTCCTGCTGGAACCGTCGCGGCTGTTCCTATTCCCACAATCTTCGTGTCCGTCACCACCAGCAGCCCCGGCGTCACCAGCGCATCGCTCTTTCCATCAAACATCCGCGCAGCCTTCAACACATACGACTTGCTCGCCGGCTTCGTTTGCTGCCCGCACGCATGGCCCGCCGCGGCAAGCAGCATTGCTGACACCCAAATCATTTTGCGCATCGCCTCATCCCTCTTTTTCCATCGTCATTTGGCAGTCTCGTTCTTGTAAATCACGCCTTCCTTCATTACAAAAAACACTTTCTCGGTTACGCGTATGTTTTGCAACGGATCCCCTGGCACCGCCACCACATCCGCGAGTTTCCCTGCCTCCAATGAGCCAATCTTATCCGCCAGTCCTAACAGCTCGGCATCCGACGAGGTGCCCGCCTTCAGCGCATCAATCGGCTTCATCCCCAAATCCACCATCTGGTGAAACTCTTCCGGATTTCTTCCGTGCGGATACACTCCCGCGTCGGTGCCCAGCCCAATCTTCACCCCCTTTGCCAGCGCCCGCTGAAATGTGGAATGAATGGCATCCGTTGCCGCGTGCGCCTTCGCCGCAATCGTCGGCGGAACATACTGCCCGCTCGCAAAGTGCTCCTGCAAACCCTGGATGGCCATCAGTGTCGGCACCAGGTACGTTCCGTGCGCCTTCATCATGTCCAGCGCTTCGTCATCCAGGAAACTGCCGTGCTCGATGGAATCAATTCCCGCGCGAATCGCCCGTTTCGCTGCTTCTGCACCATGCGCGTGTGCCGCGGTCTTCCTTCGCAGGGCGTGCGCTTCATCCACAATCGCGTCCAGTTCCCCTTGCGTCAGTTGCGGTGTGTCGACGTCGTCCGTTGGCGAAAGCACCCCGCCGGATGCGCACACCTTAATCATGTCTGCGCCATACTTATGATCCAGCCTGACTGCATAACGCGCCTGATCAGCACCGTTGATCACGCCGTCCAGCGGCCCCGATTCGCGCCCAAACAACCCCTGCCGGAAACCATCTTCAAAATCGCAATGGCCTCCCGTGGCCCCCAGAGCGTGCACCGTGACCAGCATCCGGGGTCCCGGAATCACCTGATCGGCAATCGCATTGCGCAAGCCCACGTCGATGTAGTCTGTTGAGCCGACGTCCCGCACGGTCGTGAATCCCGCCAAGAGCGTCGCTCGCGCGTTGGCGCTCGCGTCCAAGGCCTTCTCCGCTGTCGTTTTCTCCAGCCGGTCCAGCGTATTTTGCTTGAAATCTCCCCAGTACACGAATGACAGATGGGTGTGCGCATCGATGAATCCGGGCAGCAGCGTCGCGTCGCCCAGCTCGATCACCTCGGCATTCGCTGGAATCGTGACGTTCGCTCCTACACCGGTGATTCTGCCGTCGCTCACGAGCACCAGCCCCGGCGTAACCAGCGCGTTGCTCTTACCATCGAACAATCGAGCGGCTTTCAAGACGTAAGTCTTGCTGGCTGGCTTTTGTCCTTGTCCGTATCCAGGCGCCCAAAAAATCAGGCTGGTTAGAAGGATCAACGCGATTCGGCGTGGCATGCGGCTCTCCCTTTTCTGTTTGGCTTTCGTGGTGGAAGGCAGACTTTATCCTGCCAACAGAAAATGTCAAGCGGCATCGGCCACTTCTGGCCAACTCGCGTCATCTTTCTTACACTAGCTGCAACGAAAGCTGAGCGTGGCGCATTGACGACCGTTCCTGCCGTTCGCATCCGCAACTGCAATCAATCCCCGGTGCGGCCTTCGAGCGATTACGTTCTCTACTGGATGATCGCCACTCGCCGCCTGCATTCGAACTTCGCTCTCGATCGCGCGCTGGAACATTGTGCCGCGTTCAACAAGCCGGTTGTTATCTTCGAAGCACTCCGCGTCGGTTACCAATGGGCCAGCGATCGCCTTCACCGCCTTGTACTCGACGGCATGGCGGAAAACCTCACCGTCTGCCAGTCTCATGGCGTCCGCTACTATCCTTACGTGGAGCCCGTTCCCGGTGCCGGGAAGGGCCTTCTCGCGGCTCTTGCGGAAAATGCCTGCGTTGTTGTCACCGATGATTTCCCGTGTTTTTTCCTGCCCCGCATGGTCTCCAGCGCCGGGGAAAAACTTTCTGTCCTTCTGGAAGCTGTCGATTCCAACGGTCTTCTACCGATTCGCGCCACCGATCAAGTCGCACTCCGCGCGTTCGACTTCCGCCGCTTCCTCCAGAAAGAACTCCCCCGCCATCTCGCTCATTTTCCCCAGCCAGATCCGCTCGCCAGGACCAGCAATCTTCCCACAGCGCCCGTTCTCCCTCGAAAGATTACCTCCAACTGGCCCGCACCCGCGAAAGCGCTTCTCTCCGGCGAATCTGGCTTCCTGGCCGCTCTTCCCATCGATCATTCCGTCAGACCTGCTCCCCTTCATGGCGGGCATACCAGTGCTCGCACTCACATGCAGGAGTTCTTCGACAAGAAACTCGCGCAGTATTCCGAGCAGCGCAATGAACCCGACCTTGATACCTCCAGCGGGTTCTCTCCTTTCCTGCACTTCGGCCATCTAGCAGTCCACGAAGTTTTCTCTGAATTAGCGCGCCGCGAAAGGTGGAATCCCGAAGAGCTCTCCCTGCGTGCCAGCGGCAGATGCGCAGGCTGGTGGAACATGAGCCCTACCGCCGACTGCTTCCTGGACGAACTCATCACCTGGCGCGAAGTCGGCTACAATTTCTCCTCGCACCGCAATGATTACGATAGGTTTTCCTCTCTCCCCGCGTGGGTCCAGAAAACTCTTGGCGATCATGCCAATGACGAGCGCGACCCCCTCTACACGCTCGAACAGTTCGAAGCCGCGCGGACGCACGATCCCCTCTGGAATGCCGCGCAATCGCAACTCGTCCGCGAAGGGCGCATCCACAATTACCTGCGCATGCTCTGGGGCAAAAAAATCCTCGAATGGTCGCGCTCACCCGAAGACGCCGCGAGCATCATGATTCACCTCAACAATAAGTACGCACTCGATGGCCGCGATCCCAATTCCTACAGTGGAATTTTCTGGGTCCTTGGCCGTTATGACCGCCCGTGGGCGCCCATCCGCCCCGTTTTTGGCTCCATCCGCTACATGAGCTCTGAAAACACGGCCCGCAAGCTCCGTGTCAGGGATTATCTACTCAAATATGGGCCTAGCGCGCCCGCGCAAAAGGAGCTGTCATTTTGAACCTGTCAGAACATTCTCGAAGTCGCGCACGTTCTGTCTTTGTTACACGATTTCGATTACCGGACTCATCCCATGAGTGAGCTGTTTACAATTCGCAGCAAAATGCCTGCCTCCGCCTCTGCTGTCTATCGTTTTCACGCGAAACCAGACGCTCTCGAGCGCCTTACTCCTCCGTGGGAAAAAGTCCGCGTCCTTTCGCGCACCGGAAATATCGATTCGTCCGGATCCCGCGTTACTCTCCGCGTTACCGTCGGGCCCTTTTCTCAGAACTGGATTGCCGAGCACACCGACTGCCAACCGGGCCGCAGCTTTCGCGATGTGATGATATCCGGTCCATTTCCCAGGTGGGAACACCCGCACCATTTTCTCCCCGACACGGTATCTTCTAGTTGGCTGGAAGATACCGTCGTCTACGACTTACCGCTCGGCTGGCTCGGCACTCTCGTCGCTGGCGCGTACACGCGCCGACGCCTTCAACGCATGTTCGAGTGGCGCCACGGAGTCACTACCGAGCAACTCGATCGACCGGACTATCTCTCACTGGCAACACTTGGCCAATGAATGACCCTCCCCTTGCACTCCACGCTTCACTTGCCTCAGGATAGGTCATCGGCCAGCGCGCTTTTGGCCTCCTGCTTTATCCACGTAGAGGTGTAACGAAGAATGTCTCCTAGCCCGGATGTTCTTATCGTTGGTGCAGGCTTGGCCGGCCTCTCGTGCGCGCGCCAACTTCATGAAAAAGGCGTCAGTCTTCAAATCCTGGAAGCCTCGGATGGCGTTGGAGGCCGTGTCCGTACCGACCGGGTCGATGGCTTTCTGCTGGATCGCGGTTTCCAGGTTCTTCTCACGGCTTATCCGGAAGCCCAGCGCCTGCTGAACTATCCACTCCTCGACCTGAAATCATTCGCGCACGGAGCGCTCTCCTGGTATGCCGGCCGCATGAACAAGCTTGTCGATCCGTGGCGCACACCGGGCGCCTGGAAGGAAGCCCTGCAGTCCGATTTTGGGACCCTCACTGACAAGCTCCGCATTGCGCGCCTCCGCCGACGGCTCCGCAACTTCTCCACCGCAGAGATTTTTCGCCGCCCCGACCGCTCTACGAAGGACGCCCTGCACTCTGAAGGTTTCTCGAAGGAAATGATTCATCGCTTCTTCCGCCCTTTCCTTGGCGGCATTCTCCTGGATGGCTCGCTCAGCTCCTCGAGCCGCATGTTCGAATTCGTTTTCAAGATGCTTTCCGAAGGCAGCACGTGCATTCCCTCGCGCGGCATGGGCGCCCTCGCCACACAACTCGCCGAGAAACTTCCCGCGGGTTCTATCCGCCTCAACGCCAAAGTGGACGCACTCCACGAAGATGAACTCGCTCTAGCCGGCGGAGAATCCATTCGCGCCCGCGCGGTCGTCATCGCTGCAGACGGTCCTTCCGCCGCGCATCTCGTTGGCGAAGTCGAACCAGCTTCGCGCAGCGTCACATGCTTTTACTATTCTGCCGATGAACCGCCGGTGCCAATGCCGATCCTCGTTCTCAACGGTGACGGCGCCGGCCCCGTCAACAATTTCTGCGTCATCTCTCAGGTAGCTCCTTCTTACGCGCCGTACCGTAAACACCTGGTATCCGTCACCGTGCTCGGCACGCAAGCACTCACCGACGTTCAACTCGGCGGCTTCGTCATCGCTCAGATGAAGAACTGGTTCGGTAAAGTCGTCTGCACCTGGCAACTCCTCCGCAGTTATCGCATCACCCACGCGCAGCCCCTGCAATTACCTGGTGCTTTGGAACCGCCGCAGCGACCCGTTCGAATCCGTCCCGGCATCTATGTCTGTGGAGATCACCGCGACAACGCCTCCATCAACGGCGCCCTGCTCAGTGGAACGCGCGCTGCCGAGGCGGTCCTCTCTGATCTGTCTCGCTGACGCTTTGAGCCTAAGGAGCGCTGCATGTGGAATCGAACCTGTCCTCACTGTTTCGCCAAGCTTTCGCGCTTTGTGGTTTTATCTCACTCCGATGGCCTAACTTGCCCCGCCTGCCGCACTGCACTCGAGCTCTCCCGCTACAGCCGGCTGCTTGACTCCCTCGTCGGTGTCCTAGTCGCCCTGTTCGTCTTTCACTTGCCTCTGCCGCATACCGGTGCGAACTGGGTTCTGCGTCCCCTTGCCACCGTTCTAGCCTTCGGTCTTGGCTCCTTTCTGCTGCTTTTCTTTGTCGCCGACCTGGTGGTCTGCCCGACACCGTCTTCCACTCCTTTTCCACATGCACACTCGTAACGGTCCCTTAGTACTATTGACCCTCTTGTCGTCCGCGCCCAGACTCGCTCAAATGGCATCATATTCGCAGTTTCTCGGCCGTCAGGTTACGGTCCAGTATCGGGTCGGCGATGTCCTTCTGCCTGCTTCTGGCCTCTTTTCTGCGGATTCCGGCCGATCCATTTTTCTGGAGCAGCACATCGAACAGCGCGGCAAACTAAGTTACTTTCGTTGGGAAATTCCTTATCAATATATTCTTCGCATCGAGCAGACCCCGGAGACCTCGGAAACCTCCGCCTCTGAAGCTGCAAGCCCCTCCCCGGATACTACGGAGTTCTCCCGGCCTCCCGCTGCTCGTGCTGCCTATGCCGCCTCCGGTGGTTCTTCCCTGCTTCCCTCCGCGCAACGCCCCAAGACTGCCTGACCTGTTCCGCGACGCCTGTTCCTGAATCAGCTACAATTCTTCTGCGCCTACGCATCTTCAACAACTTGCTCTCCCCACAGGAGGAATTTGTGACTGTCTCTCTCTCTCCACGCAAAATGGGTCTCATCGGTGTTGGTCTGATGGGCCGTCCCATGGGAATGAATCTTTTGAAAGCAGGTCACTCGCTCACGGTCTGGAACCGCACCGCATCTCGCGCCCAGGAACTCGTCGCTGCCGGCGCCACTCTTGCCAACAGCCCGCGGGAAGTTGCCGCCGCTTCTGACATTCTTCTCACTATCGTCAGTGATCCCCCTGCTCTCGAACAGGTTCTGTGGGGCCCGGCAGGAAAGAACGAAGGCGCGCTCGCCGGCCTCAAATCGGGGAGCATCTACATCGATTCCAGCACCGTGGCGCCAGCGCTTACTCGCCGCGTGGCTGCAGCCTGCGGCGAACGCGGCGTCCGTTATCTCGACGCGCCCGTCACGGGCGGCGATTGGGGCGCGCGCGAAGGAAACCTGGTTTTCATGATCGGGGGAGATACGGAAACGTTACGCGAAGTCGAGCCGGTCCTCGGTGTGATGGGGAAAAAGTGGTTTCACCTGGGCCCGAACGGCGCGGGTCAAATCGTCAAGCTCGCCATGAACGCCATTCTAGCTCTCCAAGTCGGTGCCATGGCCGAAGGGCTTGCTTTGGTCACCAAAGCGGGTCTAAAGGGCGAGCAACTCATCGAAGTAATGCAATCCAGCATGGCCCGCTCTGGCGTTCTCGACCTCAAATCTCCTCTGATGGTTAAAGGTGACTTCAAGCCCAGTTTTCCGCTTCGCCTCATGCACAAGGATCTGGGCCTCGCCCTCGATCTCGCCAATCAACTTGGCGTCGCTCTCCCCGCCACCGCCGCTGCTCGGGAAGTCTACAATTTTGTGAAAGGCGCCTCCCAAGAAGACCTCGACTACTCCGCCGTCATGCGTTTCTGGCGAAAATAATCCCCTGCTTTCAGGCGTGATCCGCCAACAAAGAAAACCTGGCAAGTGTTCACTCGCCCCGCTAAACTCTCCGGCTTCCTGATTTCCGATTCTTGATACCTTTCCTATCTCACATTCTTCGGCGGAAAAAAACCAATCGCCAGGTCCCGCGAAGTCCGCAATCCGGACGGTGACTCCAGAATCGACGGAATCGAATTCACCGCCACCGACGCCGTTGCGATGTCCCCGTGCGCCCCCCCCGGTATCACCAAACCGATATTGGGATGCCCCTGCAGATCCACCGTATCGGATGGATCCTTCGCTCCCACGTACATCTGCAGTTCCATGTAGATCAATTCCTTGCCTTCGGATAGGCCTCGCGCAATCTGGTGCACCCCGGCGGCTTGTCCTGCTTCCACGGTTAGAAACTCTGTCTGCACTTTTTCCGTGGCCACCTTCGGCTCAATCGTTTCCGTGATCTCGTCCACTAGCATTCCCAGGCTGTCCGCCACCATGGCTACAGACTCCGGCAGTCCCACGTGCTTGATCACGCCTTCCTTCACTTTCGTGCGGAATTCCTCCACGCTCATTCCCGCACCAATCTTTTTCTGGAGTGGCAGCCGTCGCTTCGACGCATCCACAATCCGCACAGCTTTCGCGTGCTCGATTCTCTGCGACACCGCCGCCAGCGTCACTACCAGCTTGTCCATTACAAATCCCGGGTTCACGCCCGTTCCCACCAGCGCCACTCCCGAATCCTTCGCTGCTTTATCCAGCTTCGCTGCCAGTTCCGGATGCGTTCTCCACGGATAGGAGAGCTCTTCGCACGTCGACACCACGCATGCTTCCACGTCCAGACACGCCAGCAACTGATCCATCACCTTCGGCAGTGACGACGACGTCGTGTGCATCACTACGTCCGCCGATTGCGACAGTACGCTCTTCGCGTCTGCTGAGACCTTGATTCCCCAAGGCGCGTCGTTTGCTCCGACTACGTCGCCCAGATCTTTGCCCACTTTTCCCGGGTCGGTATCAATAGCTCCCACAATCTCCACCGCTTCTTTTTCCCTCAGCAGCTTCACGATCGACGCCCCGATCGGCCCGATGCCGTACTGAATCGCTCGAATTTTCTTTTTCACAATGGTCTCCGTTCCAACTTGTTCTTCGCCGCCTACAGCACAAAATTTCACTGCCACCGAACCTCTTAGCCTACTGGAATTCTCGCACTCATTCAATCTTCCGCACTGGCTAAGAATTCCCCTACGCGGCCCCGGTCAACCCTGAGCTCGACACTCGGTCCCGCGTTGCCCGTGACCCGTACCATTGACAAGGCTCGCGCAAAGGTCCATAAGTAACCGCTAAACTCATCGGCCATACCTGGGTTCGAGGTCGTGTCGCTCAAGAAAGCTCAGGTGCACGGATGGTCAGAAAACTGACTGTTTCTCTCGCGTTTGCGCTCTTTGCGGGTCTGCTCGCTCCTCCCGCCCGGCCCGATTCCATCACCTTCCACTTCGATGAATTACTTGTGATTGATCCCGTCATCGTCGGTGGAAGACCGGACACTCACGCAACAGTCCAGTACACGGCAGAGTCGCTCGATTTCGTCGCCCCCACCTATCACATTGGCATCACTTGGGGAGCGCTCCAGCAGACTTCGCTCGACTATTTTGGAACGCCAGACAGTCCGGTCCTACCTTGGGACAACACCATGTCTTTGGTCGGTTGCCAGTGGCAACAAGACTGTCACGGAACCGTCGTCTTCGGGAACGCGGGCATGAGTGGCACCGGCTCCATGTGGTACAGCCCTCACTACGCCTTTATGGCTATTGATACTCTGACGATCACCACGAACGAGCCAGGCAGTCTCCTGCTGCTTGGCTCAGGATTCCTGGGAATCGCAGCGCTCTTTCGTCGCAAAATCTCGGCGCTGGTGGCCGTGGACTAGTTACGCCGTGGTGCTTCAATAATCGATTCGGTAAATCCGTGCTCCCTGTGCTGGCACCTGCGTCTTCACCGTAAACTTTTCCCCGTCAGGCGCCCCGATTCCCCCGCTCACAACTTCCCGTACCGCCTTTGCCGGACGCTGTAGCTTCTCTGCAAACTGCACGTCCGCCGTCTTCTCCCCGTGATTGAAGAAAAACACAAACTCGCCGTCCTGTCCGTCCATCTCGCGCAACTCCACGAGCGCCGGCGCTTTCAATTCGGGTTCCAGCAATCCCGCCCACTTCGCCAGGACGCCCCCCAGCGGGTGCATCGCCATCGGCTTCGCCTCATTCTGCTGCCCCGCAAACGTCCCCAGCAGAATGGCACTTCCTTTTCCGTATGTATGTTCGTACGCGGCCGCAGTTCCATCCGCATACTTCGCCACCACGCGCGCCTTCGCATCCAGCACGGTGAAATGCTCAGCAAAATTCATCCCCGTAAATTCCGCTGCGCTCCAATTCACCGTAACTTCCTTTGCGGGATCAATGGAACTCTCGCGAATGCCCAGCATCTCTGTCCAGCCAAATCCCGGCACGGCGCCTTCTGCATGACCCTCGTCATTCACCCATCCTGGCCGCGCCTCAATAAACAGGTGGCCTCCCTTCTCCACATACGCTTTCAACGACGCGGCTTCGTCGTTCGTCATCATCAACGGATACGGCAGCACAATCAGCTTGTATTTCTGCAAATCGCGCCCCACCAATTCTCGCGAACTCAACACCTCCACGGGCAAGTTCCGCTCGAAGAACATCCGGTGATATCCCGCCAGCCCCTTGTGCATGGCATTACGCGAGTCGTCCTCGTCGTACCCCCCCAGCAGTGGTACGAGCGGGCTGAAGATGATCGCCGCTTCCGCCGGCTTCGGTTTCGTGTGCAGCAGCAGATCCGCGTTCGCTTCGATTTTCTTCGCCGTCTCCCCGGCTTTCCAGCTTCTCTCCGTCAGGGTTCCGTCCAGTCGAATCATTCCGTATCCGCCGCTCTCGTAGCCCGCGTTCATGGGATAGAACGCGTAAAAATTGACCGCCCGCGCTCCGCGTGACACCATCCCCCACGTCCATAATTCCAGATCGCTCGATGTCACCTCCGATCCGATGGTCGTTCCGTGCACGCCATAGCCGCTCTGCAATTCCCCGACATAAAATCCTCGCCCGCCAGTGATCGCCGCCGTCAAATCCATGGCCAGCACACGCCGGTCCAGCTTCCAGTTGTGTTCTGCCGCCGTCAGCTTGGGATAAAAACTCGTCCCGAAATAGTCCACGGAATCTTTCATCAGAAAATCGTCCGTTGGGTCATATGGATCGGCCAGCGTCCGCACCAGTGGCGATGGATTGGGGGCGTGGCTCGTAGTCACATGTGTCCAATCCACAGCTTTCACCGCGTCGTTTCTCGCCTTCAAATCTTCCGCTAGCTTGTAACCGTAGTACACGCGCCAGTCCATGAAATCTGTGTACGTTAAGATCGTTCCGAACCGCGGCGGCTCGACCTGCCTCCAGTCGGTGAACGTGCGATGCCACGCGACATTCAACGTCTCGAGCGTCCCGTACTTCTTCTTTAGCCATTCTCGAAACCGCTCCATACTTGCCGGGCAATAGCAAAACATGGGTTCGGGCTTGTAGCCTACCCTCGCCCAGTTCAGAGCTGCCGGCTCGCTCCACAAATCCCATCCATAAAACGCGGGACGCTTTTTCGCGTGTTGCGCCACCTCCTGAAAAAATCCCAGCACCGCCTTCTCCACATTTTTGTTGTCGAAACAGAATCCCGGCGCGGCCTGCGATGGAATCGGCTGACCATCCTGTGCCGCATAGCGCCCTTCTGGGTACTTCGCTCCCACCCATTCCGGGGCCGAATCCACATACACCTGCACGATCACCTTCAGTCCCACTTCATCCGCAAGACGCAGCAGTAAATCCAGGTTCTCCAGGTGATATTCCCCCTCACGCGGCTCGCCTACATTCCATTCCACCCACGTGCGCACTGTGTTAAATCCCAGTGCCTTGATTTTCAGTAGATCCTCTTTCCAAAGTCGCGCCGAATCTCCGTTGATCTCTTCCAGCATCGGCGCTCGCGCCTTTCCTCCGCTGTACCACACCGACACGGGAAAAAATACTGCCCCACCTTCAGCCGCTGTTTTCGTCTTCTCCGCGCTCGCGACTCTCCGCGAGCCCGCGGCCAGCGTCGCCACCAAGGTGCACATACTCGCAATTCCCAACGCGCTGTTCCATTTCATTGGTTACCCACCTGTTCACTCTTAGGAACTTATTGGCTATCTCCGAAACACGGAGGTGCGTTGCGTGCTTCGGAGGGCTTCGTTCGCGACTGAATATCAACATCCAGCGCTCCCTAACATACGGCTCCAGCGCGCGTGAATGCCAGATAAAGTGTTAGTCTCGCCCTTCCAGTCCCAGAGTTCTCAGCAATTTCAACTTTACACGCGCAAACGTGCATAGCGATATCCCCGCCGCCAGTCTGATCTCAGGCGGCCCAGCTTGGATCAGCTCCAGCCTCGACGACGTGTCCGCAACGATGGATCGCCCGGCGACCAACCGTCAGGCCAGAATCATGCTTCAGAAACTGCTTGCGGAGCGTTTTCATTTGGAACTCCATCGTGACGAGATAATGACGCCAGGGTACGACCTGATTATCGCAGCGGACGGCTCAAAATTAATTGAGGTGCATTCCGGCGAAGCGAACTTAGCTTTGCTGACCAACAATCCGCCCGGCCCTCTCGTCGACAAACAGATCAACATGACCTTCCTCAGCAGTGCTCTCGGTGGAATCACCGGTCGCCCGGTGCGAGACAAAACCGGACTCACTGGGGTGTATGATCTCACCCTGAACTGGGATCCGGCTTCGTCAGATTCGCTGCTCACCGCTGTACACGAACAGTTGGGACTCATCCTCCAGCCACAAACCTCACCGGTTGAGATCCTCGTGGTCGACCTTGCGGAAGAGATCGTCGCCGACGATCAATTGAACGCACGGCGAATCAACTGAACTTTCGGCATCGGCAATTGGTCATCCCTTGGCGATTCGTCCCGAAAGCCGCTCTCCTATCTACTCCGTTCCACGTCTTTCTTGCCGCTTCCTAGTTCACCGCGCATAATGGTCCCTCCCACTCCCCGCCCACCACAGGAGGATTCCCATGAAGGCGCAAAAGCTAACCGACGCTGAAATCCAAGAGCATCTTCAGTCCGCCAAAGGCTGGAGCCTCGTCAACGGCAAGTTGCACCAGGCATTCGAGTGTAAAGATTTCGTCGCCGCATTCGGCAAGATGACCCAGACAGCGCTCGTCGCCGAATCCATGAACCATCATCCCGAATGGTTCAACGTTTGGAACAAGGTCGTCTTCGATCTCAACACCCACAGCGTCCAGGGCATCAGCAATCTCGATTTTCAGCTCGCCACCAAAATCAACGACATCTTCGCAGCCTAAAAGGCCTGCCATGCAGACTTGCGAGTCCCCGCCGGCACTCGTCGGGCTCCCATTTCTGTCCAGTCCGGATTCCGATAGTAAACAATCGTTATTGTAGTGTTCCGAACCCACATTTTTGCCGTTGACACAGGCTCCCCCTGGTGTTAATAAACCCAAAAGACAAGCCCTCGGGTGGTGAGTCTCCTTACGTAATGGCTGTTTGCGTTTCGCGAGTGAGTCTGCAGGCCTGCCTGGCAGGGCAGGCGCTGCTGTTCCGCCAAGGGCTTAGTCCGTAATACCCCACCCCACCCCGGGAGGCGAAAACGCTACATTTTCGCCTCCTTTTTTTTTGCGCCCCACCACTTCGATTTTCTTTTGCTGGCAGGGTAAGCTCTATAAGATGACCCAACTCGCTCCCGCACTCCTGGACCTTCGCAACGTCACTGTCCTTCGCGGCGACATTGTCGCTCTCGACAGCCTCTCCCTCCGCATCGCCGTCGGCGAGCACGTCTGCATCCTCGGCCCCAACGGCTCCGGCAAATCCACCCTCATCAAGACTCTCACTCGCGAGTGCTACCCTGTTGAGCGCGACGATTCCTCCATCTCCATTCTGGGTAGCTCGCTCTGGAATGTGTTCGAACTGCGCTCGACGCTCGGCATCGTTTCTCCCGACCTACTCGCCGCATGCACTACCGATGCCACCTGCCTCGACGTGGTCCTTTCCGGTTTCTTCAGCGGCACCCGCATCTTCCCTAATCATCAACCTCACGCCGAACATCGCTCCCGCGCCCTCGCTACTCTCGCTCACATGGGAATCCCTCATCTCGCCAACCGGCCCGTCCTCGAAATGTCCTCCGGCGAAGCCAAGCGCACCCTCATCGCTCGCGCTCTCGTTCACGATCCGCAAACTCTGCTTTTTGATGAGCCCGGCAATACCCTCGACATCGCCGGCCAAGTCGAACTTCGCCACGCCATGCGCGACCTTGCGTGCGCCGGACTCGGCATCCTCCTCGTCACGCATCACGTCTCTGAAATTATTCCTGAGATCGACCGCGTTGTTCTGCTCCAAAGAGGAAAACTGCTCGCCGATGGACCCAAATCCCAGGTCCTCTCAAACGAGCAGCTCTCTACTCTCTTTGAAGTGCCCGTACGCTTATTCCGTGAGGACGGCTATTTCCATCTTCACGCCTGAGCGCGTGGCCCTCTTTTATTTTGCAATGCCGTCAGCGATATCCGCGGCAATTGGCACGCGGAACGTTTCGTGCTGATAGGCCTTTACCATCAATAGTATCCAGAGGACTAACATCAGCAATCCGATGACAAGCCCGATCATTCCCAGCACGCCCCAACCAATCACTCCTCCACCGACCATGCTGTGCAGGAAGATCAACCCGATTCGCAGAATCGTCAACCCGCCAAATACGACGATCGACTGAGCCGCATGGAATTTCACCCACGGGCGCTTGTCAATCAGAAGAAAGATGATCCCTGTCAGCCAGCCCAACACGTAGCACAACAGACCTGCCACATTTTCCTGGATTCCTTCTGTCGGTGATGCCGCCGCAGCTGCCGGCGCAGCTACGGGTGCCGCCATCGCTCCTTGATTGGCACCACACTTCGGACAAAATGTCGCTGTTCCTATTTCTTGACCGCACGCCTTACAAAATGCCATGGACTTTTCCTCCACAGGACTACTTCCGCGGGCAGCGTAACAAACGCTTCTTCACGGTGCAATCAATTTCCGCCTGGAGTGCGGCGGCTTGCCGCCACCTTTGCGCTCCAAGCCGTTAGTCGCGGATCTTTCCTGCGAGCTATGGTCACTTCACCACCCCACTTCCGCTTCGTTTTCAGTTTTCTTCCCGCTTGCAAATCTCGTCTCGATTGTGAAAAGTTACCTCCATGATTCGCATCTCCTGCTTCAAGATTCCATTCCCATCACTCACACAATGATCACCTCGTATAACCGCATCGCCGGCCAGAGCGTCGAGCGCCTCGCCGCTCTCAGCGACGGCATTTTCGCTGTGGCCATGACGCTACTCGCCCTTGAGCTTCACGTCCCCGCGCGCCAATTGTTTTCCAGCGAACACGAACTCCGCCACCTCCTTTTCGAACTCTCTCCCGATCTCCTCATCTACCTCATGAGCTTTCTCACCCTGGGGATTTTCTGGGTCGGCCAGCAATCCCAGCTCAACCACTTGCGTCGCTCAGACCTCCGACTCACCTGGATTCATCTCGGTTTCCTTTTCGCCGTCACGCTCATGCCGTTTTCCACCAAGCTCCTCGCGGAGTACCACTCCTATCGCACCGCGCTTCTCGAGTATTGGGGAAACATCTTCATATTTGGCGCCATGCTCTATGCCAGTTGGGGTTACGCAACGCGCGCGGCGTTGGTCAAAGACGAAATCTCGCCTGAAGTCCCTGCCGCCGTTTGTCGCCGCATCGTGATTGGTCAGGCTTGGTACGCTCTCGGTGCGCTGCTCTGTTTCTTCAGCACCTATCTGAGCATGCTGGTCATCATTTCCGTCCAATTGTTCTACATTTCCTCTCCCTGGCTCCGCGCCCGTCCCACGGAGAACACCACTGGCTCGATCAACGAGGTTTGACCGGCTCGCCGCCGTATGCTTCGCGGAAACGCGGTTTCTAATGCTTCCAAGCTGTCGACCGGTGGCGCACAACATGTGCCGCGGAAATCGCGAGATGCCATCCCCCTGGCCCTTGGCGCCTTGCGCTCCGACGTCCGTCCGGGCCTTGGTCCTTTGAATGTTGAAGTCGGCGAATCCGACAGGTTGATCCTCATACGCATCTTTCCGGCTGGCACGTTTCCGGAGACTTACCCACAGTTGTCGCCTTTCGATTTTGCGGACGCGGGATTTTGCGCAAACTCGGAATGGTGGATTCACGATGGAAAAGGGAGGCCGGCCAGGTCTTCCCGCCCCCCATTTATTCCTCTTTCCAGGAATCCGATTAGCCCCTAGGACGGTGCGAGTCGTTCATGTGTTGGTACTCCTTATACGTTCCGGACAAACCCGAAAACGGTTCCAGAGAGTCTCCTAAAATCCGGCAAGCAGCCACCCGCGTGTCCTACCGGCGGAAACGGATTGCGGGTTAATCTAGACTTAGCTTTCACGAGCTTCCTTAATGACCTGTTTTGGACCCGTGGTGTCTAAGCGGAGTGTTCGCGATGCAGACTCAAATCTCTCCCATGTTGGCAGTCAGTGACGGCAACGCTGCAATCGACTTCTATAAGGCCGCCTTCGGCGCGGAACTCCTGTGGCACCTGGGAGGCGGTGGGCACGTCGTTGCGGGGCTCTCGATTGACGGCGCGCAGTTCTTTCTGGCTCACGAGTCGCCTCGCTACGGAACGCGGGCTCCGGACTCCGCAGGTTTCACGACGGTGAGGATTGAGCTCTTCCTCGATGATCCCAAGGCGGTGCATCAACGCGCATTGGCCGCCGGAGCCACTGAGCATAGTCCGGTTTTAGAACACGAACACGAGACGATTGGACCGAAGCCCATCAAGCGGATGCTTCAAGGTGCGCTAGTGGATCCGTTCGGCCATATGTGGCTGATCGGAAAGTTTCTCGACTAGCGTTCTGCGCCTCCATTAATCGGTGCCCTAGGCCTCCAAGTTGTGAGCGAAACGAGAAGTCAACTGCGTCTTCGATCACCCCCAGATTCGCTAGGGAAGCTGTAGTATTTGCAAAAGGCGTGTTTTGTTCTTAAAATGCCCGGCGCGGCAATGGAAAGCAGTTTCGCGCGAACCGCTCAGGCGAAAATCGGCGCTGGGTCATCAAGGACTCGACTCATCCTCTGGAGGGCAGTTCATGTTGCGAATTAACGACGAAGCTCCCAATTTCACTAGCGAAACTTCGCAGGGCCTCATCAACTTCCACGAATGGATTGGCAGCGGCTGGGCTATCCTTTTCTCGCATCCCAAGGACTTTACCCCCGTGTGCACAACGGAACTGGGTTATATGGCCCGGTTACAGCCGGAATTTGAGAAGCGTAATTGCAAAATCATCGGGCTCAGTGTGGATCCGGTGAGCAGTCACAGTAGGTGGGTCAGAGACATCGAGGAAACCCAAGGCCACAAAGTAAATTACCCCATGATTGGTGACCCGGAACTCAAAGTGGCCAAGCTTTATGACATGCTCCCGGCAGAGGCCGGCGACACTTGCGAAGGCCGCACCGCGGCAAACAACCAAACCGTGCGTACCGTTTTCGTAATCGGTCCGGACAAGAAGGTCAAGTTGATGCTCGTCTACCCGATGAGCACCGGCCGCAACTTCGACGAAGTCCTGCGCGTCCTCGATTCCATGCAGCTCACGGCCAAGCACAAAGTGGCCACCCCGGTGAACTGGAAACACGGCGACGATGTGATCATTCTGCCGTCGGTTTCCGACGATGAAGCCAAACAGATGTTTCCTTCTGGCTGGAAGGCACTCCGGCCCTATCTACGCATCGTTCCCCAGCCCACGCAGCCGTCGGCAAAGAACGCTAGCGAAACCTAATTCTTAAACACTTCTAGCTGCACTGTCTGGCGAATGATGGCACAACCGCGCGGGCAACGCTCGAATTATGGCGCTGTCTTGGTCCGCGGTAAGTCGCCGATTCGCGCGTGAATCAGGAGTTGATCACTGAAGAATCAATCTCCGCGGTGGCGTCCAACAAAGGTTCAAACTTTGAGGTTGCATTCAATTCTCGAACCAGTTCTGGAGTTCGGGGGGGTGTCCCTAGATCTGCCGGACCGCTGGCAAGCTAACCGGGCACTCCTAATCGTGTTCCGCCCATGCTCAATAAGTGCTTGGATTTCCATCGAGAATCGCAAGCATCCATAGAGAGCCGCCTGGAACCTCTGTCGCGGGAAAACAGATCTTTCCAGTGCTCCATTGAGGATCCTGAATGCCCCGCTAAATAGAGAAGGTTGTATCTTCCATTGGGACGGCAGGTCTAGTGACGGAGAATCTAAAGACCGCCGGAACGGCGCCGAGCACGCCGGGCCAGACGCTAGAGGTTTTCCTGCTCCACGGCGACATCTCAGACTCATGGTTGAACCCTTTCAGAAACACACCGAGGAGGCCGAAGCGGCAATACCAATCGTCGCCCTGACCGTTTACGCAATGACGTCGTCTGCCGGTTCTCGGCCCAATTGCTATTGAACGAGCAGTAGCGATAGTCCCACTCCCGCACGAGGATGGCATCAAGCATCGCCAGAGACTGGGTTAGCTTTTGGAGTGTCTCTATCGTCGGCCGTTCAGTCAGGTTTCTCGTCGAAGTCATCGGCAGCGCGAGTCCATACCGGTTGGCACGGCTTGAAATCGGAGCTTCGTCCACGCTAGGGCCTCGTAAGTTTGCATGTACAGGTCGCGGGAGGAGCGCTTGGTGTAAATAAGCAAATCCGTTTGCGCGAGGTGAAAATGGATTGTTCTACCACCCGGATTACTCCCAACGGAAAACCTTCGCCGAGAGCGCCGTACAAACGGCAAACACCACCGCCAGTGCCGCAACGTCACCGACGTGAGCCGACCACGCGTCACCGTTCCAGATGCCCTGGAGGAGTGATACTGCGTAGGCTAGCGGCAGCACGCGCGCCACCGTGTGAAGCGCTGGCGGCAGCGATTGGACGGGCACGAAGAGCCCGGAGACCGCCATCATCGGGTACAGAAGGATGGCGCCGATCGGCTGCGCAAAGCGCGCTGTAGGAACGATGCTGGCGATGAGAAAGCCGATCGATAGGATACTCAGAGTGCTGATCAGCAACGCAATCGTAAACGAAAACAATGGAGCATGAACGCCGACCGGGTAGTAGCGTTTACCTGCCAGGACCATCAAGGCCAGCGTGGCTGCGGTAAGTATCAGTTTGACGACCACGTGTGCGGTAAGAATCGTCTGCGGCCGCAGCGGCGTGGCGCGGAGCCGCTTTAGGATGCCGCCCTCGCGGTAGATCGAGATAATCGTGACCAGCGAAAGCACGGCGCTGATGGCGATCAGAAGCGATGCGAGAACCGGAAGACCGACGCGCAAAAAACTGCTCGCGGCAAGCGTGCTCGGTCCGAGTGTGCGGCCTACCGCTCGACCCACCAGGAGAAATACCATAACCGGGATAACAATTGTGCCGAGCGCGCCGAGCGGCTCGCGCATGAAGATCTTGAGCTCGATCCAAGTCAGTTTCCAGAGTCCACGCAACATCATTGTCGAACCTACTCGCGAATCGAATGACCAGTCAGTTTAAGAAAGACGTCCTCAAGGTTGGGGAGAATCGTCCGGAAATCCGTAACCCGGATCTGATGCTCGGACAGGCGATGAATCACCTCGGTCACGAGATCGTCGCCCCGACCGCGAATCGTGATTTGCGAATCATCACACGTTACCGCCTCCACTCGCGGGATTGCCCGGAAGCGCTGTACAGCGGTTGGATCGTCGGTGGCGAGGACCACGGTTCGCTCAGGGCAGTGCCGCTTAACGAGACTCTCCGGCGTGTCTATGTCAATGATTCGTCCGTGCTCGATGATTGCTACCCGGTCGCATAACCGTTCGGCTTCCTCCATGAGATGAGTGGTTAAGAAAACCGTCTTGCCGCGCTCGCGGATGCCGCGCACCAAGTCCCAGATGGCGCGCCGCGACTGCGGGTCCAGCCCGGTGGTCAGCTCGTCGAGAAATACCACCTCTGGATCGTTAATCAACGCAAGGGCAATGAACAGTCGTTGCTTCTGGCCGCCTGAGAGGGTCATGAACCATGCATTCCGCTTATCCGAAAGGCCAAGCTGTTCGAGCAAGCGGTCGCCGTCCGTCGTTTTCTTCTGGTAAAGCGAAGCCCACAGGTCTACTGCCTCCCACACTTTGATCCGCTTCTGCAGTTGTGCCTGCTGGAGCTGCACCCCGATCCGGTCCTGCAACTTGTAAACGTCGCGGAATGGATTGAGGCCAAGAACCGATATCGTGCCACGGTCGGGGGCGCGTAGACCTTCGATGCACTCCATCGTGGTAGTCTTACCCGCGCCGTTCGGCCCGATTAAACCAAAAATCTCCCCGTCGTTGACGTCGAACGACACCTCGTCGACCGCCACCGTTGCGCCGTAAGTCTTGCGGACTCCCGAAACTTGAATGACTGGAGGCATAATGTTTGCAAGCTTATAGGTTCGCGGAACCGGACCGAAAGTTTATATCCTGGACTTAGGTTAAGTCCTGATTCGCTGCATTGCCAGACATCTAGCCGCTCGTTCCCGCAGTTCCGAAAGATTCGTCATTTAGGACTTGGCGCCAGTCGGCTGATGCTGCGTCTTGGGATCGACTCGTACAGCGTTTTGAGGAATTCGAGCACGGATTCTCGTCCCTAGCGACGATTCCGATTCGATGGAAAAATGTCCTGCTACGAGCCGCAGCCGCTCTCCCATGCTGATTAGGCCAAGGCCACCCTTTCCCCTCACAGACTCAGCGTTGAATCCTGTTCCGCTGTCGGAAATGCAAAGATCGATTCCATCGCCATTACCAGATAGGCTGACCTCCGCCTCCACGGCTCCACTATGCCTCACAACGTTTCGCAACGCCTCCTGGACGATCCGAAAAAGACACAGCGACACATCTTCCCGGATCTGGCACGGGACGTCATGATGAACAAACTTGATTCTTATCCCGTGCTGCTTGGAGACCTCGCCGCAGAGGCTCCCCATTGCGGCTACCAAGCCTTGGAGATCCAGTTTCACGGGTAGAAGTTGGTGAGATAAGTTGTGTAAATCGCTCGACAGTTCCGACGCTATTTCCACAACGTTCTGCAGATGTTGGCGGGCTTGAGACGAAAGCCCGGCCGTTTCATGCTCAAATTGTTCGAGGCCGATTTGCAGGAGCGCCATCCGTTGACCCAAATCGTCGTGCAACTCTCGAGCGATTCGGCTGCGCTCCTGCTCTTGCGCCTTGATCAACCTGCTGCTCAAGCTGGAGAGGGCCTCTTCCGCGAACTTACGCTCAGTGATGTCCGCCATCATTCCTACGATCCGCAGCATCCTTCGTTGCTCGTCAAAGTGCGCACGGCTGCTCCTCCCCACCCATAACACCGGACCGTTGGGACGTACCATGCGATAGCTGATTTCAAGAATCGGTTTCTCAGGACTAAGTTTGGAAACTGCGGCCGCGAGTCGTTCTCGATCGTCGGGATGTACTTTGGCGAGAATTTGCTGACCGGTAGTGGGTGTTGCCTCATCGATTCCTAGAATCTGCGCGCTCTGTTCTGAGCGCACCAGCACATCGGTCGTCACATCCCACTCATAGGCGAACATCTTTCCGGCCTGAGCCGCAAGACGGAATCGTTCTTCGCTTTCTCGAAGCTCCCTTTCCACCTGCCGGCGCTCCTCCACAAGAGCCGCAAGAAACAGGAACGGTGTCGCAAGGAAAACCAGGAATAGCTGCAGTGACAATACGTTGACCGACTGCCCAGGCTCAGTGAACGGGCCTCGGCCGTGGACCGCGCCCCAAATCGACACAAACGCGATTGCAATCATCGAAGTACTCACCCCCGTCGATCCGAAACGCAGAGTGGACCACAGCAGTAGTGGCACCAGGGAGTAGAGCAGCTCAGGAGCGCTGCCCCTCCCGGGGGTGGCGAACGCGAGACTTCCCAGAAACACCAAGGCAACGAGGAGGGCAATGGCCTCCAGGTAATACGTGCGTGGTTTTTGCGCCCAATGCGAAATTTCTCGGGCCCACCCTAAAATGGCGGGCAATAGAGTAAGGAATCCTAGCGCCTCGGAAAAGAAAGCCATTTTCCAACTCGTCCAATAGTTGCTCCTGGCGGAAAGAGCGCCTAAGAAGGCTCCGATAAATGGAGCCAGGAACACTGCGTAGAATGCGTACTTGGCAAGGGCCTTGACACTGTTCAACTGCGGCACGCCGTCGAACGAATTGCGGAGACAAAATGCCGCGATGAGGACTTCTACTGCATTAGACAGTATCAGCCAGAGAATCGAACGAATCGGATCGTGTGCCTGCAGGTCATACAGGAAAAATCCAGCCAGGCCGGCGGTCAGAAGCACTGGCCAGATTCTTCGCGGCACCAGTACCAACACGGACACCAGGAATACGTTTCCTAACCAGAGTGGCGAGACCATTTGTGGTCGTAAGATGACCGCCCCACCCAGTCTTGCCGTAAAGTAAGCGAGAGCAATCACAAGACTTGCTAGGAACACCAAGCGGTGTGGGGGATACGGATTCGCTACGCTCCGCGACGGATGATCACGTTCGGTTTCGATGGCCTACCTCCAAAGCAGCCGTACCGATACGCGGCCTGTTCGGGCCGCGAACCACTGGTCCGAAATGAATGCCGGTAATGGGATACTATGATACACATCGATGGTGATGTTGTTGAATTCCTCTCCATTGCTCGCGAACTCGGGCTGCCCTTCGAAGCAGCAGGCATTCAAATTTGAAGTGGAATGCTCTGCCTTTTCGAATTCTGAAAGACCGGGTCCGTTCCACTGTCCCGTGACCGATCGTTGGACTGCTGGGAATCTCGCTTTTCGCGGAAGAACTAACCTGGTGTTTCGCCATGACGCTGAGAAGGCAATTCAGGAAGCAAAATTCCTTGCGCCCCTAGACAAGCGGAGGAACGTCCCCGCATCTGCTATTCTATAAAGCGGTCCACTCCTCAGCCAGCCCGCTACGGAAGCGCCGCAAATCTTCCCTGAGAGGCACGCCCATCGTGAGCACCACTTCTGCAGCAAGCCGCGCCAAGCGCGCGTTCAACTTCAATGCCGGTCCCGCGGCCCTGCCGCTGGCTGTGCTGGAACGCATCCGGGGAGAGTTGCTGGATTATCGCGGGACGGGCATGAGCGTTATGGAAATGTCCCACCGCTCCGCGGAATATGAGGCCATCAACGCGGCGGCGGAACAGAATCTGCGCAATCTGCTGACGATCCCGGACGAATACGCCGTGATCTTTGTTCAGGGCGGAGGAAGTACGCAGTTTGCGATGGTTCCGATGAATCTGTGCTTGCCTGGCAAGCCGGTAGACATTCTGCACACCGGGATGTGGACCGCGAAGGCGCTGGGAGAATTGAAGAAGGGTATCCCGCACAATGTGGCCGCGTCCATGGAAGCCCAGAAATTCGTACGCGTTCCGCTTGCGGACGAGATCAAACTGTCTTCGGACGCTTCGTACACCTACTTCTGTACGAACAATACGATTGAAGGCACCCAGTATCACAAGTGGCCGGCATCCGCAGCGCCCCTGGTGGCGGACATGTCGTCGGACATCGCTTCGCGGCCCATGGATGTAAGCAAGTTCGGACTGATCTTCGCTGGGGCCCAAAAGAATCTGGGGCCGAGTGGCGTAACGGTCGTGATCGTAAGGAAAGACCTGGCGGAGCGTGCGGACAAAAATCTGCCAACCGTGCTGCAATACCGCACTCATATCAAGGAGAAGTCGCTGTACCACACGCCGCCAACGTTTGCGGTGTACATCCTAAGCCTGGTTACAGATTGGATTGCCGCGGAGGGCGGCATCGCCGGAATTCAAAAGCGTAATGAAGCCAAGGCCAAGCTGCTGTATGAAACCATCGATGGCAGCAACGGCTACTACCGCTGTCCGGTGGAAAAGGACTCACGCTCGCTCATGAACGTGGTGTTTCGCGTAGCCGGTGGCGATGAACTGGTGGAAAAGGAATTCGCGAAAGAAGCAACCGCCGCCGGATTGATTGGCACGCCGGGGCACCGCTCGGTGGGTGGCCTGCGCATCTCATTGTACAACGCCGTAGAGTTGGACGCCGTCGAGGCGCTCGCGGGATTTATGCGGGAGTTTGCGCGCGTGCGAGGGTAAGATGGTGTCGCTATGAACACATATTCTCTGGTGCTGTTTTTGCACCTCGTGGGTATGGCCGCGCTGTTTATCGGCTACGGCCTGGAATGGACCGCCTCGACTCTACTGCGCGGCGCGACGACCGCGGCCGAAGCGCGCTCCTGGTTGCGGATTTATCGCGGCTCGCTACCCGTAAGCGGGCCGGGATTGCTGCTGCTGATCCTTACGGGCGGGTACCTGGCCGGCGTAACGCAACAGAGTGCCGCTGGCTGGGTGCTTGGCGCGTGGATCGGGATTGCCGTAGCGCTGGTGATCGGGTTCGGGTTGCTGCTATCGCGGATTAAGAAAATCCGCGCTGCGCTGCCGGACGGCGGCACGGCACTGAGCGGCGACGCACTGGTGCGAGTGAAGGATCCGTTACTCACGACGCTGATCCGGGCGCGCGTCGCGCTGGCGCTGGGGATCGTCTACCTGATGACCTTGAAGCCGGCGGAGTTGCATACGGCGCTGATCGTGCTCGTTGTGGCGCTGGTACTGGGCGCGGTCTGCGCGGCGTCTACCTGGTCCCGCGGGAAGTAACGAGACGGAAAATAGAAAACAGAGTATCGCAAGAGAGCAAACTTCTCGCCTTGCTTCTCACTGCCTCGAAATCTTGCAGACACTCTCACGCTACTCTTGGCAATCGGGCCGGTTGCAGGCATAATTCCCCGGCCACTTGCCGATGTCGACAGCACCCAAGTATTTCCCTGATGAAAAGTATCTCGCTGAGAAGGCGGTGAAGTTTGTCCTGCGGATGGAAACCCTTGCGAAGCAGCGCCCAGATGGTTTCCGCTTCCGTTTGGCATTGCACATCGTGTTGGGCTACACATTCTATTTGTCAGCGGTGCTCCTGACACTGCTGGTAAGCCTAATGGCGATCGTTGCGGCGATTGCAAGCCGCGTCTTCTGGCTGCTGGGCGCGGCGCTTGGTTCACTGGCCAGCGGCATCGGGTTATTGCAGAGTTTGAATGTTCAGCTTCCCGCACCCAAAGGGATGCCGATCTTTCTGAAGGACGCACCGCTGCTGCACGAAACGGTTCATCAACTCGCCGCGGAAGCCGGAGCGCCGAAGATCGACGCGATCCTGCTGATCCCAGAACCCAACGCCTCGATCAGCAGCCAATACACCAATGGGCTGTTTGGGCGAACCACCACGACGTTGCGCCTCGGTCTCCCGCTGCTGCAATTGCTTTCATCCACCGAGTTCCGAGCCTTGCTTCATCATGAATTTGCGCACTCCGCTGACGGTCACGGAAACTTCAGAATCTGGACAGCGCGGGTTTGGGAAAGCTGGAGTCAACTTCCCCTGATTGACAATGAGCTGGGTTTTGCAGCGCGACTGCTGCTTCCACCGGTGTATCGGTGGTTCGTACCGAAGCTCACGGCATATAGCGCGGTACTCTCTCGAGTTCACGAGTTCGCCGCCGATCACCAGGCTTTGACACACGCTTCGGATTCGCGACCCGATCTGATGTTGATGCGAGTCGGACTCGCTGGGCAGTTTATGGAGCAACGGTTCTGGCCGAAAATCTGGAGAGACACACGAGAACTGCCGCGAACTCCATCAGCCGTTTTTTCTCGATTACCCGAAGTGGCGAGCGGCGTGTCCAGCTCCGACATTCGCGACTGGGCCAAACTTGAGTTGGAGAAGAAATCAACGCCGCTGGAATCGCATCCCGATCTCAGTGCCCGTCTGCGAGCACTGGGATCCACGGTCGATCCAGAAGAATGGACACGCACCATCGCAGAACTTGGGTTTGTTCCGGAATCTGCGGCCGCGTCGGAATACTTCGGCAATTCGCTGCCGCGGTATGAAAAACATCTCACTGAGCAATGGGCGCGCGGGTCGTTCCTAATCTGGGAAGACGCGTTTCATAGATCTGACCGAATTCAAAAGCGGCTGGCGGAATTGCGGGACCTCGAAAAAAGCACGCCGCTGAATGCGGAGCAACAGATCGAATGCGCCGTATGTGTCTGGAATCTGGATGGCCCCGCCGACGCGGAACCCTTAATGCGGAAAGCTCATGCTGACTTTCCGGAGGATGACGGGGTTAGGTTCAGTTTCGGCCGTTGCCTGCTCGACCAGGACAAGGAAGAGGGGATCCTTTTGATGGAGCGCGTAATCGGCCTGGCTTCCTCATCGGTCCGTTATGAGGCAACCGTTGCGATTTGCAACTTCCTGGAGCGTCATAATCGCAATGACGAAGCGGTTGCATTTTACAATCGGATGGCCCGTGAAGACGAGCAGAAACAAAAAATCGCTCTCGAACGCAACCAGATTCTGCCGGCTGGCCCGGTGTCGTCTCACGGTCTGGATCAGGCCACCATCGAACGAATCCGCTCGCAGGTGTCGACGCTCAATTGGGTTGTCACCGCTTATTTCTGCAGGAAACCGACTCCGCTGTCTCCCGATCGCCCGCTGTATCTTCTCGCCCTGAAGCCCCGCCGCAAGTTTCTGATTCCGGCGTTCCGTGCAGGAATGACTGCCTTCGACCAGGTCGCGGCGCTGAACTGTTATCCCGTGGAGACGCGCTTTCTTCTGTTGGATGGCCAGCAGGCTGCTCTTGAGAAGGTAATCCGCCGGCTGCCGGACTCTCTGCTTTTCAAACGCTGAACAGAAAGGTTCCGCTCTCCAAGTATTTGACCGGAGATGAAAACCAAAGAGGCGGGATTGCTCCCGCCTCTGCTATCTTTTCCGCACAAACTATTTACGCCAGGTCGAATAGCAAAACTTCCGCCTCGCTCACGCCTGTGAGTTGAAGTGACTTCTCGGAGGAGATTGCCGCGCCATCACCGGTTTTCAATGCCTCGCCATTCAGCGTGACGCTGCCGCGCGCAACTTGCACGTACGCGTGACGATCGGGCTTCAACGCGTGCTCGACGGATTCTCCGGGCGCGAGAACCGTGGCGTAGAGTTCGTTGTTCTGCCGGATCTGCACGGATCCATCGCGGCCGTCGGGAGAAACCACCAGGCGAAGCTGGCCGCGCTTGTCGGCCGCCGTGAAATGTTTCTGGTCGTACACCGGCTTGTAGCCCTTTTGATCGGGGACCATCCAGATCTGATACAGGTGTGCGGTTTCGGAATTGGACGCGTTGAATTCGCTGTGCGCAACGCCCGTGCCCGCGCTCATGTATTGCACGTCGCCGGGCTTGATCACGGAACCGTTGCCCATACTGTCTTTGTGCGCCAGCGCGCCCTCGAGCACGTAGGTGACAATTTCCATGTCGCGATGCGGATGCGTGGGGAAACCGCCGCCACCTGCGATGCGATCGTCGTTCATGACCCGCAACGTGCGGAACTGGATATGCTCCGGGTCGAAATAGTCAGCAAACGAAAAGGTCAAGCGGCTGTCGAGCCAGCCATGGTCGGCATGGCCGCGGTCGTTACTCTTGCGGATGTGCATCATAGGGAGTCTCCTGAGGAACTGCAGCAAGATACTATACGTTATCACGACTATTGTCAAGAGGTATATTGAACCGTCCAAGCTGGGCTGCATATCACACAGCCACGGGCGTTTCGAATGGAGGAGACGGCGAGGCAAGGGGCGGCGGTCCTAAGGGGCGATTTCCCCGCTGCCCTGCTTTGGTGTAAAGTGGACGAACCGGGCGGCTCCGCGCCAGGCCGTTTTTTTCGAGGTAATCTGCATGGACTCTGCACTTCCGGCAACGCAAACGAAAACCAGCGACGAATCGTCCGCGCGGCGGAACACGCTGACGATTACAGATAATCGGACCGGGAAGTCCTACGAGATTCCGATCACGCACGACACTATCAAGGCGATGGACCTGCGCCAAATCAAGGTGAACCCGACCGAATTCGGGATGATCAGCTACGACCCGGCGTATAACAACACGGCCTCGTGCATCAGCCGGATCACCTACATCGACGGTGATGTGGGGATTCTGCGTTACCGCGGATATCCGATCGAGGAGCTGGCGGAGAAATCAACGTACCTGGAGACCGCCTATCTCCTGCTGCAAGGTGAACTTCCGACGCCTCCGCAATTGAAGGACTGGCAGTGGAATATCACGCATCACACGTTCATCCACGAAAGCATCAAAAAGTTTCTGGATGGATTTCACTACGACGCGCACCCGATGGGAATGGTGATTTCGACCATCGCAGCGCTGTCCACGTTCTATCACGACGCCAAAGACATCTTCAATCCGGAGTCGCGACGCAAGCAGATGTACCGTCTGATCGGGAAGATGCCGACGATTGCGGGGTTTTCTTACCGGCACACATTGGGTATGCCGTATGTCTATCCCGACAACGATCTGAGTTATCCCGGTAATTTTCTGAACATGTTGTTCCGCACGAGTGAGACACGCTACCGTCCCAACCCGACGCTGGAGCACGCGCTGGATGTGCTGTTCATTTTGCACGCCGATCACGAACAGAACTGTTCGACGAATACCGTGAGGGGCGTGGGAAGCTCGCATGTGGACCCGTATTCGGCGACGGCCGCGGCGATTGCAGCGCTGTATGGCCCGCTGCATGGCGGTGCGAATGAAGAAGTGCTGCGGATGCTAATGGAGATTGGTTCGGTCAAGAAGGTACCGGACTTCATTCACCGCGTGAAGTCAGGAGAGACGCGGCTGATGGGTTTTGGCCATCGGGTGTACAAGAACTACGATCCCCGGGCACGCATCATCAAGCAGATTGCCTACGAAGTATTCGACCTGATGGGAAAGAACCCGCTGCTCGAAATCGCGCTGGAGTGTGAGCGCATTGCACTGGAAGATGACTACTTCGTGAAGCGCCGTCTGTATCCCAACGTGGACTTCTACACCGGTTTGATTTACCAGTCGATGGGCTTCCCCATGACGATGTTCCCGGTTCTTTTCGCGATACCCCGCATGTCGGGCTGGTTGGCACAATGGGAAGAACTACTGCTGGATCCAGAGCAGAAAATTGCTCGGCCGCGGCAAATCTATCTCGGCTACGATACCCGGTCGTACATTCCGATGGAGCAACGTCGATAGCTTCCGGCGTCTGCATTCCACAGTTTACTGGGTGGTACGCTATATTCTGAGTACCCGTTCCAATGGGTGTCGTGGCCTTTTCGCATACTCCGATTTGCTTGCTACTCGACTTCCTTGCCCCGCCGCGTATATTCGAATGTAAGAGGTCCCATGGGCGAAATGCAAAACGTTCCCATTCATCCAGGTCCGCGACGCCGCAGCCAACGAGTCTTAATGCAAGTTGCCGTTCGGGTTCGCGGGAAGGACGCGCAGGGCAATCCATTTGAAGAAGAAACCGCGACGCTGGCGATCAACGCCCATGGCGCGCTGATCCTGTTGCAGACGCGGTTGACCAGCGGGTCCAAGGTCATGATGCTACACAATCGAACCAAGCAGGAAGAGGAATGCCAGGTGGCCTTTCTTGGTCCGGTGCGCTCCGGGAAAGCGGAAATCGGACTGGAATTCTCCTCGCCGTCCCCGACCTTCTGGCGCGTGGCGTTTCCACCCGAAGATTGGTCTCCGAAACATCCGGAAGCGCGAAGCACGACGACACCGGTAAAGAAATAAAAGCAAAGCGCCTTTGTTCGCCTGAATAGATGACCAAACACAATTTACGAACGATGAAGGAGACCTGCGTCTACTTCGCGGTCGCCGGTGGTACGCCATGTCTGGTTGCGTAAGGCCGAAAGATTCCTCTGCACCGAGTGTTTCCAGAGCATAGCGACGCGAGTCGACGCAGTGCCAAAGGCTGGTAGAATTGCAGACCATGCGCTATCTGGTTCTTCTTATCCTACTGCTGTCGACGCCGCAGCAAGACGCCTGGTGGTTGCTGAGGTCTGCGGGAGTCGATTCCAATTTGCGGGGTGTGGCGGTGGCAGTGGTGCACGGAAAGACGACGATCTGGGCGACCGGATCGAAGGGAACGGTGCTGCGATCGAGTGATAACGGAGAGAGTTGGCAGCGAGCGGCGATCCCGGATGGCGGGGGGCTGGATTTTCGCGGCGTGCAGACATTTGATGGAGTCACGGCGTACGTGATGGCGGCGGGAGACGGTGAAAAATCCGGGATTTGGAAAACGACGGATGGCGGGCAGACTTGGGAACGGCAATTTGAGGATTCGCGGAAAGGGCTTTTCCTGGATGCGCTCGCCTGCAGCGACGAAACGCATTGCGTTGCGCTGAGCGATCCCGTGGAAGGAAAGTTTCTGCTGCTGCGCACCGAGGATGGAAAGCGCTGGAAAGAACTACCACGGGAGCACATGCCGAACGCCCTGCCCAAAGAGGGATGCTTTGCTGGGAGCAATTCCGGATTGCTCGTTTACGAAAATCGCGAACTATATTTTGGAACTGGGGGCCCGGCGGCCCGAGTGTTTCATTCGACTGACATGGGACAAACCTGGACCGTGAGTGAAACGCCGATTTTGAGCGGCAAAGAGTCCGCAGGGATTTTCTCGATTGTTCGGGCCGGCGATACAGTCGTGGCCGTTGGCGGAGACTACGCGGAAGCGGCCCACACGCAAAAAACGGCGGCCTACTCCCGCGATCAGGGCAAGACATGGCAACTTTCCCACAAACTGCCCGGGGGATTTCGCTCGGCAATAGAGACGTTTGACGCAGGATTTCTCGCCGTGGGCCCGAACGGAGCCGACACGAGTCGTGATGGGGAGCTTTGGGAAGCAATCGGCGGACCTGACTTGAATGCGCTGAACTTTTCCTACGGAAAGGGATGGGCAGTGGGCGGCAAGGGAGTAGTAGCGAAGTTCGTGGATCGAACGGAGTATGAGAAGTGAGAGAGACTCCAAGTCACAGGTTTCAATTGGTAAGCAAATCGAACCTACCTGGGAGTGACTCATAGAAAAACGGGGATTGGAACTCCCGGAGTGCAAGTCGGTGCAGCTGCAGGGCGGAAAAGTTCTCTTTACATGCAACCATATGGTTGCCTATTATGAAGGCGATGGTTGCTGAAGCCGACAAGGTGTTCAAAGCGCTGGCCGATCCCGGGCGACGTCTGTTGCTGGACCGTTTGCGCGATGACAACGGGCAAACGTTGGGTCAACTTTGCGAACACCTGGACATGACCCGGCAGGCCGTCACCAAGCACCTCAAGCGGTTGGAGGAGGCCGCTCTGGTGGCGACAGTCTGGCGAGGCCGGGAGAAGTTTCACTATCTGAACCCGGTTCCGATTCACGAGATTGCCGAGCGCTGGATCGGAAAGTACGAGCGAGGACGGCTTCGCGTGCTAACCGAGCTGAAAAGGAATCTGGAAGAAGACAGCAATGGATAATTCACGATTTATGTATGTGACCTATATCCGGACGACGCCCGAGAAACTCTGGCAGGCGCTCATCGATCCCGAATTCACGCGGCGATTCTGGAGCGAAACCTGGCAGGACTGCGAATGGAAGGCCGGGTCGCAATGGCGGCTGATGATCCCGGATGGGCGGGTGGCGGACAGCGGAGTGGTTTCGGAAGTGGAGCCGCAACGGCGGTTGGTGCTGAAATGGCGCAATGAGTTCAAGCCCGATTTGCGCGAAGAAGGGTATTCGCAGATGACCTATGAAATCGAAAAGAAAGGCGAGTCCGTGAAGCTGACGGTAATCCATGAGATGGAACGCCCCGGATCGAAGTTCATCGATGCGGTTTCGAACGGATGGCCGATGATCCTGTCGAGTTTGAAGAGTCTGCTGGAGACCGGCGAGCCGCTGGAAGGAACGCGGCGCTGGCCAAAGGGTGCCTGAGTCGCCAGGCATGCCATCCTGCACGGAACGCCTGGTAAAGCGCGCAGGATAACTCTTTATAGCTAGGGTCTGAAACGGAGTCCCGCAACATTGACGGCCAGCTCGGCCACAGATACACTCACGCGTATTCTATAGGGCTCGCCTTTGTCGGGGGCTACAGCCTGGGCCATTTCCATCCACGAGAGATACAGGAGAATCTATGAGAAAAGTCCTATGGGCCACTCTGTTTGTAGTGACGTTACTGACCGCGCTGCCCAGTTACGCGCAGAGTCCGAATTATGACCTCGGACCGGTGTGGCGCGTCAACTACTTCCACATCAAAGCGGGCCAGGGGGAAGCATTCTGGAAAGACCTGCGCGAGAATCTGAAGCCTTCCTGGGAAGTTCTGAAGAAGGAAGGCATCATCAGTGATTACAAAGTCTGGATTAACTCGACCACCAGTAGCCCCGATGATTGGGACGTTGCGGTGGGATTGTTGTTTCCCAATTGGGCGGCGCTCGATCAAGGTGACACCAAAGCTGCCACGATCCTGGCTAAACGCTACGGCTCGCGCGACGCCATGATTGAGGCTGGCAAAAAACGCAATGACCTGCGCGAATTGGTCGCCAGCAAGTTGGCCCGCGAAGTGATGCCCAAGTAGCCGACGCAGTTCAGCAAGACAATTCCCGCCCAGCCCCGAATGTGTTTTTACCCATCATTCGGGGCACGCTGGTCCCCTTACGCATTCCTTAGGTCATTCGGGATGCCATCCAAGTAGCAAGTAAATGAGAGTGCGAAGGGAGAAAACAAATTATGGATATCTTCAAGCAGGGTCGCGGCGATCACACGGAGTTCACATTGCGACCAGCCAGCCCCGGGGCTGCGCCAACTTATTATTGCTGTGGCAGTCGCGGTGGTAGTGCTGCTCCGATTGGCTTTTGCGGTGCGTGTCACACTTATCGTGCGCAATTCGCTGAACGAAGTGGCGTCAACCTAGGCAGTGGAAACTATCTGTGGCGAAGGGAAGCCCGAGTTTCTGCATAAGGCGGAGGCCATGATTCAGTCGAGAATGACGCGGGTGGGGTAGGCGCCCAACAGTTCGGCTTTATTGGCGCGCCGCGCGTGCCACAGACGATTGCGGCCGCGATCACCGCCAAGGCGCAAACCGTTCAGCAAGCGGAACGCGCGCGGGTCGCATTGGCGACCACCCAGGCGCAAGCGGCCAAGGAGATTGCGGAAGCCGATGGCGATGCGCAATCCATGATGACGCGACCGCAGCGCGAAGCCGGTGCCAACCGCATCCGCCAGAATTCGCGGACGCCGCGACTGCTGGATTTTCGCCGCATCGAGAATTCCCGCGCGTTGCTTGACAAAAGGGAACGGTCAGTTGCCAACGGTCGATTCCGGACAGGGAAGAGGCATGATCCTGCAATTGCCGAAACCCTACGGCGGTCCGTGTGCGCTAATTTGGGGTGACCAGCGCGAATTCGACGCGGCGGCGCATTGGGTCGATGCGTTCGGCGCGGACGCGCAGGCGATCGCCGAGTTTCCACTCGAGCAGCGCGGCCTTTTTGCCTCGAGAACCGCGCCGTACGGAGTCTCCACCGGGCAGCGCGACGATGGCGTGATCGCGTTCGCGGAACATGCAGCGAGCGCCAGCGACTTCTTCAAGCGCGCCGATGGGCAGCAACCCTTCGACGAAGAGGTCGAGCAGCTCCACGAAGCAGCCATATTTTTGAATCGAAATAATTAACGCGTCAAATTCATCACCGAGGCGCTGTTCCATATACTGCGCGGTCTTCCAGTCCAGCAGTTCGCGTTCGGCAGTAGCGGCGCGCCGTTCGGTCTCGGAAGTTTCCGAAGCGATTTCCTCGAGATGTTTTTCCGAGTAGAGCGCGACTTCTGTTCCGACAGCAGGCTTGATTTGGGCAGGCGCAGACGCGTCAGGGTGTGCCAGGGCCCATTTCAGGATGCGATGGACGATCAGATCGGGATAGCGGCGAATGGGCGAAGTGAAATGCGTGTACTCGTCGAAACCGAGAGCGAAGTGACCGAGTGAATCGGCGGAGTAGCGAGCCTGTTTGAGGGAACGCAGCATGAGATAAGAAAGAATGCGCTCCTCAGGCTTACCGGAAATCTTGTCGACCAGTCGTTGATAGTGTTGCGGCGTAATTGTGATTTCCGCGCCGGGCAGCGCGACCCGCTGTTGGCGTTCGCGGCCTTTGCCATAGGAATCGGGGCGTCCTGCGCGAGCGGGAGCGGGGACTTTTCCGTGCCGAACGGTGACTTGGCGCTGGCGAAGGTCGGCGACACCGAGCGAATATCCGAATGCATGCGCCAGCTCTTCAAATTCCAGAACCTTGCGGACATCGGGCTTCTCATGAACGCGATGGAGAGACTTGATGCCGCGCGTAGTTAGATAGTGATCGACCGCGCGATTCGCGGCGAGCATGAACTCTTCAATGATGCGATGCGCCATGTTGCGTTCGCTGCGGGAAACGCCGGTCATGCGCTGCTGATCGTCGAATTCGATGACACGCTCGGGCAGATCGAAGTCGATGGAGCCGTTTTCCTGACGACGCGCCGTCAGAAGTTGAGCGAGGCCTTTCATCCCGCGGAAATGATGATTCAGATGAGCATAACGCGAGGTCATTTCAGGGTCGCCGTTGAGCACCTTGTTCACATTGGTGTAGGTCATGCGCTCGGCCGAACGGATGACTCCGGGAACCATCGAGGAATTGGTCATACGCCCCGCGGCATCGAAATGCATGATGGCACTCATCACCAGTCGCTCTTCGCGGGGGTTGAGAGAGCACATGCCATTGGAAAGTGATTCGGGGAGCATGGGCACGGCACGGTCGATGAAATACACGGAGTTGCCGCGCAGGCGCGCCTCGCGATCGAGAGGCGATTCGGGAAGCACATAATGGGCAACATCAGCGATGTGCACCTGCAGGAGCCAGCCGCCGTCATCGCGGCGTTCGGCGTAGACGGCATCGTCGAAATCGCGCGCGGTTTCGCCATCGATGGTGACGATGGGGAGTTCACGAAAATCGACGCGGTTGGCGCGCTCGGCTTCAGACACAGGCAGTGCCAGGCGCGCTGCGTCTTGCATAACCTCGGGTGTGAATTTGTGCGGGAGGTGATGCTTGCGAATAATGATCTCGGTATCGACCCCGAGATCGCCGGGGCGTCCCAGGATTTCGATGACACGCCCTACGGGAGCGGCTCCTCCGCGAGGATAGTGGAGGAGTTCCACGTTAACGACGGCACCATCGAGCTTGGCGATGTGCGGGAGCCTGCGATTGCGCGGGGATTGTTCCTTGGACGCGGGAAGAAGCTGCTCGCGAAGCGCGCGTGAAAGTTCGTCGCCAGGAATGAGATCGATGTCGTGCTGGACACGCGGGTCGTACGGGACGACGACAACGCCGCGGGAAACATAGCGGAACTGGCCGACAACAGAGGGATGCGCACGGCCGATGATGCGAACGATGCGACCCTCGGCGCGGCGCGCGCCGGACAGTCCACTGAGGCGGGTAATCTTGGCGACGACGTGGTCGCCATGCATGGCGTCTTCGATCTGGTCACGGGGGATAAAGATGTCACCGTCGACGTTAGGAAGCGCGACTTCGGGAACCACGAATCCATAGCCATCGGCGTGATGGACCAGGCGGCCACGGATCTCGTCACGCGAGGAAGCTTTGTGCTGAGGGATCTTCTCCGCCGCAAGTGCGGGTGGGGCGCTTGCAGGCTCCGTGCGCGGCTGATGGCGTCGAAGAAGAAAGCGGCTGTGCGTCAGTTCCTCGACGAGGCCCCGTTTCTTGAGTTTAGCGAGCATTTGCAGGAGGGAGTTACGGTTACTTTTTCGCACATGGAGAAGGCGCGAAAGTTCTTCCAATGAGACGGGGTCGTTCCTAACTTGCAGGAAACGCAGTATGTTATCCGTACTCAGCTGAATTGAACGGGGCATCTAAGGATGGTCCCTTTCCGGGAGCGAGGAAAGCCACAAAGATTTTAGTCATTTTTTTTGGCTGGAGTGTAACTTTTTTCTGGTTTCATCCATTTCATAGGCAGGCCAACACACGACCGGCTAGCCGCCCTCCGTCAGGCTAGTCGGATTCGCCGAAAGGCGAATATGGGGAGGCGGGAAGACCTGGCCGCCTCCCTTCTTTATTTTCCTTTTGTATCTACGCTCAGTCATCTTGGTGGATGAGTGCCCTGAGAGAGTGGAAACGGTTTGGAGGCAGGGCAAAGCGATTGACTGCGCAATACAGAAACCTCCTGGTCGCATAGAAGGATCCGAACCGTGAGCCATCCATCATTGCCGTCGTTGCCGCAATCTTGGTAGCACGAAAGCCGGCCACGGTGCCGTGCAATAGCGCGGCTTCTACGGCTGCAATTGCTGATGCGGTTTCCGACGCGAAGAGGATTATTGATCGAGTGGAGAAATCTTTCGAACCTAGGCGATAAGATTTGAGTTCAATTACCCTTCGGGAACTTTGTCCATTTCTGCTCAACAGCATTGAATACGGCATTCGATAAGGTCTGCGTTCACACTACTTTGAATCAAAACGACTGCAAGAGGGTGGAGACGTACGGAAAATAAAAGAGGGAACGCCTCCAAACGTTCCCTCTTTCTTTCGGGCTGAAAACCGCGGGGGTGCCGTGCGGTTAGTGGGAGATGTTCGCAGCAACGATCACGAGTTCGGGCTTGCTATAGTTCTTGGCAAGCTGGACTTCCGTCTTGCTCATCGGGAACTCGCGGCCAAGGGAATTGCCTTCCGTCCAAATCTGATAGAGGAAGTAGTTGTTGCCCAAGCGCTGGAATACAAGGGTCGTTTGCGTAGCGGGTTGACCTTTCTGGCATGCGCTAGAAAGGGTGATGCCCTTCTCTGACTCGTCGGCATTGTCGATGCGAATGGCGGCGCTGCTTTGGGACACAGTTTTAACGGTGTATTCACCGGCAGAGTAGGCATGGTTGCCGACGACAAAGTCGAAGGGAATGTTAGCCTTCACGTTCGTGGTCTGAGCCTGAGCGGCCGTAGCGAGCAACAGGACAGACAAAGCGAGAAGGATAGAGCGTAGGTTTTTCATAAAATCTCCTTTGTGTCGGAAGCGAAGAGAGGCGGAAAGGGAATATGTAAAAGTTGTTGCCAACCGCCAAAGTGCCCTTTTCTGCTTGCCTAACTCCTTTTTGATTTTCCTTCCTACCGACGCGGATAGGGAAAGCAGGCGGAGTGCCAGACTCGTTTGGACGCTAGGGAGGGGAATCGAGGAAAGTGAAGTTCCGGATTCAACGGGAATTAGGCGCCAAGCCCGACACCAGCGTGGGGGCGAAAGGAAATAATTACACGCCTGGGTTAACCGAATGGTTAGTGCGCACTCGCCTTTTGGTTAGTGCGGAGGGGCATTCTGACGGTAAGCTTCCGGGAAGAAGGATCGTAGAGGCGACAATGAAGGCCATTCTCGAAACGACTGACGGTGTGCGCCTGCAGGTATCGTTTGGACAAGAGCAAGCGCGGATTTATTTGTGGCAGATTCGTTGACGGGACCCGAACTTCCGCGATCAGCACCCGCGCAGATGCAACAGGAATACCGAGAATCTTCGCAAAAGCTGTCTCAACGTGCGACCAAAATGCGCTCGACTTCTCGAATTGCGTGAATTCTACCGCTTCTATTACTTTTTGGAATCAGTACAGTACGGCTGATCCGTGAAGTACGGCGGGAAGACCTGGCCCGCCTCGCTTCTTTTTCGCCCACCACAAGTGACCCAAAAAAATTAAACTCGGTTCCCGGACTTTGTCTGAAGTCTTCTCGATTGTCTCGGAGGAGCGATTCAGATATCGTGCAAAGGAAAATTCTGGAGACGCCTCCGTGAAAAAGAGTTGGACGTGGAAGATAGCGATTGCCGTGATGTTGCTGGTCACTGGAGGTCGAGCGTCTGCGCAAGCGGGACCAGAGGGTGCAAGCAGCGAATGGCAAGTTTGGACAGGCGGAGGGCAAGGGATCAACGGAAACACGTCGGGAACTGGGGTGTGGAACCTGGGTTTGCGGTACGGAATCGTGATCACCTCGCCGCACGGACCTGGATTCCTGCGCGGACAATTGGAATATGCACTGGACGTAGTGCCGGCGTGGGTGATTGTACAGAAAACGAATACGGCGTACGGAGGAGGAGTAAATCCGTTCGCATTCAAATGGATCCTGGCACCAGCACACAAAGTGAAACCCTATTTCGAGATTGAAGGTGGAACGCTGTTCACCAACACGAAGGTGCCCGAGGGGACGTCGCAGATCAATTTCACGACCGCCGGAGCATTCGGTGCGCACTTTCTGGGGACCAAATATAACTTCAGTGCGGAAGTAAGGTTCATGCACATCTCCAATGCCGGAATGACGAATCCGAATCCGGGGATCAATACGATCCAGGTGAGGGTGGGATTTGGAGCGTTCCGAAAGTGAGGCGTGCCACGGGGCCTAACGGCCACCCGGAACCTGAAGCGAGGTCCGGGCGGAGGAATCCACTCTCCCCTCGGTCAAGGAAAAATCAGGTCCCTGGCTGCGCATCAGATGACAAGTAATCTTACAAAACGCAAACCAGAACCTTGGCTCCAACTGTTCCGTTTCGCGGGTAAACTCAGTGGACAGTGGGATCTTGGAAGCGGCGATTATCCGAAAGTTTGGGAAACGCCGTCAGGGCGCCGGTTACATTCACGGTAAAATTTTGTACGGATGGGACGGCATCGACGCCGTCGACGGTCAGGCGGACGGCGAATTGCGCTGCTCGTGTATAGGTATGTGAAACCGTGGGACCATCTGCGCTAGTGCCATCGCCAAAATCCCAGTGATAGGAGAGGGCAGGCACGCTGGTGGCATCAACCTGTGCCGAGAGATGAATCGTCTCGCCGGCCCTAGCCACCGAAGGTACTTGAGTTTTAACGGAGGGAGCAGCGGGAGGAATCGTGGTGTCGATGAGCTTGATCACTCGGACCGACTCTGGGAGTTGATCGTCGATCACAACGGAGGCACTCATTAGCGGAACGGGTGCGTTCTGATTGAGCACATCCGATGCGGTAAAGTTGTGCTGCGCGGGAAGATTAAGGTCAGCAAGCTTCACCGTGTGTGAACGCGGGGCTTTCGTCCAATTGAAAACGGTGAGGATTGCCTGTCGCGAACTTTCCTGAAGAAAGAAAATGCTGGGTTGTTCGTCGGCTGGCTCGTAAGTCATCAGATCAAGGGGAGTGGAAGCCTGGCCAATTTTGGCCATGTTGAGCAAGTCTGTGTTTTCCACCAGCGCGAGGCGATCCTCCTGAGAACCAAGGACCAGCATATCGTCGCCAATTTCGTACATGCCGCCGGATATCGCAGAAAGAGCGATGGAGGCTTGCGCGGCAGAAAGTTGGAGCGAGGTCGGCAGCTCCCTATGATCGCGGAAGGCTTGCGCCGTGGTGTTGAAGGCGTCAGGATCGTTTACGAAAAAATTGCGGTTCATGTAGAAGCGGGCGGCAACACCGGGCGCGGCTTCCTTGGTGCCTTCAAACGAATGCGCCGTGTCTGTGGAGACGCGGCCTGCGTCAACCAAACCAACGGCATTGAGCATGGGACTGCCGTCTTTATCAAGGACTACATCTTCGCCGACCGTGTCGCGAATAACCTGCAGACCAATCCGCTGCGCTTCGAGTGCGCTGGTGTTGGGCCGGTAGTAGAAACCTTCGATCGCAGTGGAATCCATGAAATCGAGTTTGATGAACCGAATGCCCCATTCGCGAACGAGCGTTCTGTAGGTTTGACGAAGGTAGTCCTGCGCGCCTGGGTGCGTGGTGTCAAGGGTATAGATGAAATCGGTATTTTGATGCCACACGTCGCGACTTGCGATGGGTTCGCCTTTGGCATTATGGACCAGCCAATCCTTGTGGTGTTCGTAGACCCAGGCGCGGCTGGTTACTTCGAAGGGACCCGTCCAGATGCCGAACGTCAAGCCGTCGGCGGTAATGCGGCGGCCGACGAAGCGCAGCCCATCGGGAAACTGCGTAGCGTTGGCGGTGGCATATTCTCCGCGGGCATATTGGTAACCTTCATCAATCTGAAAGTACTTGTAGCCGAGTGATTTCAGGTGCTGGGCTTGCCAGTCGGCATTGGCGAGGGTCACGCCTTCGTTGATACCGCCGTAAAAGGCGGTCCAACTCCACCACCCGATAGGCGTGGCAGCGGAAACGCGCGCGTGATGAAGCCGCCGAATGGCTTGGCCGTAAGTCAAAAGTTGGTGGTGGTAGTCCGGGCCAGCCTGGAGCATGACGCGCTCAGACTGCAAGTCCGCTCCCGGAGCGAGAGGCAGGCTCAGCTCAATCTGATTTTCAGCGGGAGCGTTCTTGAGATCGAATTCTTTCTGGAATTCGGTTGTGCCCGTGGAATCGACGGTAAACGACGCAATTTTTGTCCCCGTCCCGGTGCCCGCAGCTTGCAGGTGCAGGATAGTGAGAAAGCGGTCGGAGGTTAGCGCGCCGAGGAAGAGACTTTGCTTGCTTTCGCGATTGTAGATGAGCTGGCTGCCTGCGGCTCGGTGCAGTCCCACAGGCGCTTGTCCGAGGTCATAAACATGGAGTTCCGGCCAATCCTCGCTGAAGCTGTCGGAAAGGATGCGCTCGGCGGATGGGGGGCCACCGAGAGTGAGAAGCGCTTCACCCAGTGCTTCAATAGATCGTATCGCCTGGATCGTCACTTCTTTAGCGGTTGTATTGCGGACCTTCACCTGAACAGCGGCATAGGGATGTTGATCATAAAGCTGCGCTGTAAACACCAGATCCGGCTTGCCGGAAAGTCCTGTGAAACTCACGGTGACGGCATGGCCTGTACCGAGATCATCGGAGAATGTAAAAGCCGAGGCCTGGTGCTGTGGATAGTCAGAGGAGCGAAGCCACTGATGATCCACCTGGGCCGCGACGCGACTGGCGAAAACGGACTTTCCGGCACGTAGCGCCAGCTGATAGGACCCATCCGCTTCACTGACCGTCAGAGACAACTTGTCGTTCGTCAATTGTTGAGCGCCAGATGGTGCGACGAGCAACACTCCATATACGATCGCGAATCCTACGGCGCAAAACAGCTTAAAGACCTTTATCGGCACGGCGTTCGCCTCCATCCACTCGGGTACTTCACGACCGAGGCCAATAGTACACCGACGGTGGAGGAAACGGCCAAGGAGCAATGGTCGGGCAGAGTATTGCTGGCACGGCGGTGGTTGACTTCGCCGAGGTGGAAACCTAGAGTGACCTCGCAAGGAAAGAAAAGTAAAAACGGCGGTAGGGTCCGGTCCGTGATCGAAAAACTGTTTAAGCTTAAAGAAAATCACACAACGTTGCGTCGGGAAATTCTGGGCGGAACGACCACATTTCTGACCATGGCGTACATCGTGGTGGTGAACCCGCAAATATTGTCGCAAACAGGAATGCCGGCCGAGGGGGTGGTGTTCGCAACGTGTCTTTCGGCGGCAGTGGCGACGCTCGTGATGGGGCTATACGCGAATTATCCAATTGCATTGGCGCCAGGAATGTCGCTGAACGCATATTTCACCTATTCGGTGTGCCTGGGAATGCATGTAGCCTGGCCGGTCGCGTTAGGAGCAGTGTTCTTCTCGGGCGTTCTGTTTGTGTTGTTGACGGTAACACGAGTGCGCGAACAGATCGTGAACGGAATCCCGGAAAGCCTGAAGCACGCGACGGCGGGCGGCATCGGGATGTTCATCGCATTTGTGGGATTGCGAAGCGCCAAGCTGGTGGTGGCGCATCCGGCGACATTGGTGAGTTTGGGAAATTTCAGCGACAAGGAAGTTCAGGCCGCGTGCCTGGGAATTGTAGTGACTCTGGGGTTGATGGTGCGACGGGTGAATGGAGCGATCCTGCTGGGGATCGTGGGGACAACCTTGTTCGGGATATCTCGCGCACTGACGCATTGGCCGGCAGCTCTGATGGCATTGCCCCATCCGTCGACGACGTTTCTGAGGCTGGATCTGCGTGGTGCGGCTCACTTGGGACTCGTGGAGATCATCTTCATCTTTCTGTTTGTGGATTTGTTCGACAACGTGGGGACGCTGGTAGGCGTGTGCGAACAGGGTGGATTCGTGAAAGACGGAAAAATACCCCGCGTGGGCAGGGCCTTGCTGGCGGATGGGGTGGGGACGATGTTCGGTGCGCTGACGGGGACCTCGACGGTAACGAGTTACATCGAAAGCGCTGCAGGCGTGGCGGCGGGAGCACGCACAGGCTTGAGCAACGTGGTGGTGGCAGGTCTGTTTCTGGTGGCAATGTTTTTTTCGCCGCTGGCGGCCGCGATACCCGGATATGCAACTGCGCCGGCGCTGATCCTGGTGGGCGCGCTGATGACGCAGTCGATCGCAAAAGTGAATTGGGAAGACTTCAGCGAGGCGTTCCCGTCGTTCGTGACTATTTTAGCGACGCCGCTGACGTTTAGTATCGCCAATGGGTTGAGCCTGGGAGTGATCAGCTACACCGTGGCGAACGTGGCGGCGGGAAAATGGCGAGAGGTCAGCGTGTTGTTGTGGATTCTGACGGTGTTGTTTGTAGTGAGGTATGTGTATCTGGCGACGGAATAAAGAAAGTTTCCCTCTTTAATGGAGTACCCCGCTCAGGCGGTAGACAACGAGGCTTCTTTGTCTGCTTTGGACTCCTTGATGGCCCGGGCGCCCTCGGCGGTGACGTCGCGCTCGCCAAAACCTACGCCGATTTTTTTCAGGAATGTATTGGGTAGTTCGCCGCCGGCAAAAATCCAGACAAAATCATTGGGAAGTGTTTGCCTGGCACCGTTGACTTCGAGGATGACGGAGTCTGAACGGAACTCGAGGGGATTGGAATTGAACAGCACCTTGAGCTTGCCTTTGCGGTTGAATTCTTCGATGCGCTGAGAGTTACGCTCCTTGATGCGAGAGAAGGTGCTCTGGCGATAGGAGAGCGTTACGGTATTGCCGACCTGGCTGGCTAAGCCCATGGCGGCTTCGACGGCGGAATCGCCGCCGCCAACGATGAGGATCTTCTTATTGACGTAATGGTCGGCTTCAATAAGGCGGTACATGACCTTGGGCAGATCCTCGCCCTTAACCCCGAGTTTGCGAGGGCTGCCGCTTTTGCCGAGAGCGAGAATAATGTGCCGGGCGCGATGCTGGTCCTTAGGTGTGGAAAGAGTGAAGATCCCGTCTTCCGCCTTGGCGATATGCTCGACTTTCTCCCCGGTACGGCATTTGAAGTCGACTCGCTTCATGACCTGGCTCCAGAATTCCAGAAGATTCTCCTTGGAGAGTTCGGTTTTCTTGAATTTGCCGTACATCGGGAACTCGACAGGGCTGGTGAGAACGAGTTTCTGGCGCGGATACTTTGAGACCGTGCCCCCGATTTCGCATTCTTCCAGGGTCAGATAATTCAGTTTCTTCTCAATGGCGCGGAGAGAGGCGCTGATGCCGGCAGGACCGGCGCCTACGATCACGAGATCGTAAGCGTCGGAGCAAGGCGCAGCGGTCTTGGAGCTGGCTAGGCGCGCGGCGATGGTGTCCACGCAATCGCGGCCCTGGTTGATGGCGTTCTTAATGAGCGCAAGGCCGCCGAGTTCACCAACGATGAACATGTTCTTGACGGTGGTCTCGTAAGCCGGAGTCAGCGTAGCCAGGCTGGCACCGACGCTGGGGCCGGCCATCACCAATGTGATGGCGCCAACGGGGCAGGAGTCGGCACAGATGCCATGGCCGATGCATTTGTAGCCATTGATGATCATGGCCTTGCCGCCAACCATGCCGAGCACATCGCCTTCGGGGCAGACCATCGTGCAGGTGGCACAGCCGATGCAGCAATTGTTATTGATTTTGGGATGCTGGGATTGCGGGCCGTCGGAACGAAGTTTGCCGCGCTCGGCCGACTCCTTAACTCTCTGTGCTTTTTGCTTTTCCTGGCGCAAGTAATAGAACAGGAATGCACCGATAATTGCGGCGGCGATCAGAAAGGAAATGAGATTGTCCATATTTGAAATCCCTAGAGACGGTAGCCCATGGAAAGTACCAGGCCAATGTGAATGAGCGCCAGAATGGCGAAGGCATAGCTAAAGGGTCGATGGATGATGTGCCACATGTTAAAGACCTGCTGGGTGCGAGAAAGAAAAAGGATGCGTTTGGAGAGGCCGGCCTGCTTCCGAGCGATCCGAATCGCGCCTTCCAGGCGGACATCGCCGGTGGAACGCAGGCCAAACAGAGAGGCGAGCCAGGAACTGAAGCCGGTGGACTGCAAACGAAGGCGAGAGAGTTGAAAGGGGCGCTTGAGGTCGATCAGGATCATGTAAACGAGGGCGAGGAGCATGGGCATGTGCTCGACGTCGGCTGGGGTGGGTAAATCAAAAATGGATTCGAGGCGTTTTCCGAACGTCAGTTTCTGTCCTGCGAGTTTCTGACGGAGGGAATCCTCAAGTTCCTGCATTTCTTTCATGGAAAGTTCGGCGGCATTCAGGTTGCGGGGAATCTGGGCGTAGAGATAACGGCCAACAAACCCGGAAAGGGTAACGCACAGCATGCTCCAGAAGGCCATGCCGGCAATGTTGCTGAATTTAAAGGAAGCATGGAACGCGATAATGATGGGGGCCACGGTTCCCAGCACGATATGAAAATCCAGCCAATGGCGAGAATGCCCCTGGCGCGCGAGCCATCCCCACTTTTTGCGCAGCGGGTAGAGATAAATCAGGAAAAAGAGAAACACGCCAACCATGCCGAGTTTGATGCCGATGGTTCCGCTGGGCTTGAGCAAATCGTGCTTAGGCGAATACGGGCGATTGAGAGAAGAAAGCGTGTAGTAGTTGAAGCCATAGCCGGCGATGACCAGGACGACGGCGATGGCGGCCAGCCAGGCGAGCAGCAGGCGAGTGCGGTGGCCGCGTTCTGCGTCCTCGCGAGCGAGAATGGCACTGCGAATACTAGCTTCGGCGCTCATGGCTTATCATCTCCGAATTGTACCTGGATGGTGGCGCGGAACCGTCGATATGCGGTGAAACGGTGAACATTGCGCCAATGCTGCTTGGGTGTCTCTACGTCGATAACGGCCGAGGCGGGCATCCAATACGCTTCCTCGGGATCGTGAAACTGAACGACGGAGTAATGAATCTCGCTGCGCAGAGCGTGGAGGCCGAGATCGTCCATGGGAGAGTCGAGAGAGGAAACGAGTTTGACGACCGAGCCACTTTCGCTGTCAAGCCAGATATCGCCGCTGAGGGGGAGGGGATAATTTCGGCTGCGAAGCTGAATGGCGGCGGGGGAAGAAGCGCCGGGGACGGGTTTGAAATGGATTTTGACGAGGTTGCGGCCGTCGATGACTTCTTCGCCAACAGGTTGAAAGGTGTAGCTGGGCTCGTACTCCTGATGAAGGATGAGGAGCATGCTGGCGAAGCCGTTGGTGATAAGCAGCGTTTTGTTGGGGTCGCGGAAAGCGGCTTTGCGCGCGTCTCGAGATTCGACGAGCTTTAACGAGCCGCTGCGGTCACTGGCCTGAAGCTGATAGTCGAAAACGGATTCTTCGCGGTACATGGGCTTGCCATTCTTACCGATGAGCGATTGCGCCACGTCTTCGTCGCAGACAACGTTGGCGGCTTGTTCGAAGAATTTGTTGATCAGATGACGTGAACGGACGAGGGTATCGTTTGTACGCGCGATAAAGGCAGGGTCGGCCGCGGGAGCCGAGGCGGCAGTGTGAACCGCAAGCGCTTCGGGAGTCTGGGCGCTGAGAAGCGCGGTGCAAGCCAGGATGGCGACGATCAACACGAATAAGGCGAGAAAAAGTTTTGGCCGCGCGGAGGGATGAGTCATCGGCGAAGACCTCCGAAGCGATAGCCAAAGATGGTGGACCACTGGAAATAGTTCATGGTTGTTCCTTGATACCATCCGAACAGCCCTTCAATGAAGTAGCGGTGACCGATAGCCCAATCGACGGATCCATTGACGAACGTGGCGTTGGTATTGGAGGTGAGCGGAGAATTGAACTTCTGATAGCCGCCCAATAGCTGGAGGTGGACGGTTTCGCTGAGATTCTTGGAGAGCGATGCGGAAGCATATTGGCCGCTGCCGAAATCACTGTTGAATTTGGAGTAGTGGGCGTCGAAGAGAACCCCGGTGCCGCGAATATTGGCGAAGGTGATGCCAAAAGAGTCGTTAAGAGAGCTCTGCGTGTCGCTGGTCGTTCTGCTCTTGCCGATGCTGCCGTACAGGCTGATGTGCTGGGGAAGATCGAAGCGAATGTCGCCGCTGAAGCCCTGGAAAAGATATTTATCGAGCAGACCGGTGCCGACGAGGGCGGGATCGAAGGTGGGCAGGGTGCGAAAGAAATTGTGATTGATGCCGAACGTGACGAAGGCGACCGGCTGAAAGTGGAGCGAGGTATAACTTTGGGAAACGCCTGCAGGATTGCTGCCGCCACCGGGAAGTGGAGAAGTGCGTGCGGCGTCGACCTGCAAGGAATTATAGAAATTGAGGTAGCGCTTCCAATTCAAATTATTTTCAAAGAATGCGAACTGGCGAGCGACCCGCCAATCGATGGCGGTGACGGCGATGCCCTCGGTGCTGATGAAGTGGAGATGATCGAAGTCTCCATCTTCAAAACTAAGGAACGTGCCGGCAATCTTCTGATTGGGGTTGTAGCTCCAGGAAGTGGGGTCGGGAGTGGAGCCGGCAAAAGCGCCGACTGTGGCGATGCGCGTGATCTTGCGGCCGTAATAGCCGCCGTCAATGGTGCTGAGGCTGGGAGCCCACGGGAGGAATACGCGGCCAAATCCGGCGACATTGGGGGAGTAGGGACTGTAATACGTGAACCCGAGATGATACGTGCGGTTGATGAGATCGCTGAGAGTGCTATTGCCAATGCCCGGAAGGGTCGTCTTGCTAGTGGTGAGGTTGCCACGCCAGAAACCACTAAAATTCCAATATGTGCCGCCTAGGTGATTCATATCGGCGTCAATCATCATGCCTAGCTGGGTGGAATTCATGCCGGATTCCTGAATCCCTCCATAACTGAAACCGAATCGGGCGCGCATGGAGCCGACGACGGAAGATTCGTAAGGATGCGCAAGAAAGGATTGCGTTTCACGGACTTCGGAATCAAGGGGATCGCCATCGGTGAACGCGACTACGATGGGATAGTTCTCAGAGTCTCGCGCCGTCTCTGCCAAATGACGATCCTCGACACTGTTGGGAGTGAGGAAAGCAAGCTGGCCGACTTTGAGTTCGCCCGTGGATTTCGTGATGTCGCAGACCGATGAAGAGTCGGCAACGGAAACGATGTTGAGTTCGGCGACATGGGGATAACCACGGAAACGCAAACCATCCGTTGCGACGCTGTCCGGCGGGGGCTGAACGACAGAGAGCTTCATGCCTTCCTGGAGGTCGGCGTTGCGGCCGGCATCGATATAGACGGAGTTGTCGGAGACGTATTTCACCTGAAAGACCGTGGGCTTCGGGACGGGTTCCGTGGATTGGGCGAGCAGGGCCGAAGGAGAAAGGGTGATCAGAAGGCAGGCGAAATTCGCCAATGCCTGAACGAGCGCGAAGGCCGTGCGCATATTAGCCCCCGCCACCGTTCTTGTGACAGTTGTAGCAGATGGTGGGACCGTAGCTATAGCCGTTCACGCCGCCGTGCTGGTTATTTGTTCTCGACTGGGTGTGATAGTTGTTGGTGTGGCAATTGATGCAAGTAAAGCTAGAGTAGTCGGTGGAGACCTGGTGGCAATCGTTGCAGACCGAGCTGTGATGAGGAATCGGGAAGTACGTATGGCTAAAGGTGGCGCCGAGCCAGCTGGTAGTGGTGTGGCAAGTGTCGCATGTAGTGGGATATCCGGCAGCGACGTGATTGGGTACCGATCCGCCTAGAGTCTGGGTACTGTTCCAGTCCGCGAGGTGACATCCGTAGCAAGCGGTGTTCGCGGCGGTCAGGCTGTAGTTGCCGTTCACATGGCATTGCGTGCAAGTCGTCACCTTACCCGCGGGGGCCATCTGGTGCGCTCCGATGAGGGCCCAGCCCGTAGTGCTGTGATCGAATTTGCCATCGGACCAAACGGTGATGGTGTGGCAACCGGAACAAGCGGCGGCCGTCTTCGGGAAATTCGCCGAAACGTGATTGGGCACATTACCTCCTAGCGATTGAGTCGTGTTCCAGGCGGCTAGGTGGCAACCCATACAATCGGTATTGGCAGAAGTCAGAGAATAATTGCCGTTTACGTGGCAAGAAGCACAGGTGGTGGTTGCGTGCGTTCCCGTAAGGGCAAAGCCTGTATTGGCGTGATTAAAGGTGGAGGTGGCCCAGGTAATGGTGTTGTGGCACTGCGAACACTGGGAAGTGGGGAAACCGGCAGCCACGTGATTGGGTACAGCGCCTCCTAGAGTCTGCGTGCTCATCCAATCTGTCTGGTGGCAACCGTAGCAATCAGTATTTGCAGAAGTCAGCTTGTAATTGCCGCCCACGTGACACTGGCTGCAGGTGGTCACTTTTCCTGCTGGCGACATCTGGTGCGAATTGGTCAGCGGGAAACCGGTGGTGCTGTGATCAAATTTTCCATCCGCCCAGGTGGTGATGGTGTGGCAAGAAGAGCAGGCCGAGGCCGTCGATGGGAAATTAGAGGCCACGTGATTGGGAACGTTGCCGCCAAGTGTTTGCGTCTTGTTCCAGTCGGGTGCGTGGCAGGTCATGCAATCAGCGGAATTCAGCGTGTAGTTATTATTGACGTGGCAGGAGACACAGGGCGTCGGCGTGGGAGACATGTGTGTGCCGGTGAGCGCGAAACCCGTGGTGCTGTGATCGAAGGTCGCGGTGGTCCAAGTGATGGTGTTATGGCAGGTCGAGCAATTCGCAGCAGCGAAGGGGGCACCTGCCGTCGAGTGTGTTGGATTATTCGTTTGTTGCCAGGTGCTGAGATGGCAGCCGGCGTTCCCGCAGTCATTAGGTTGAATCGCTAAGTTATAGTTGCCGCTGATGTGGCACTGAGTGCAGGCTGTGACTTTCCCTGCAGGCGACATCTGGTGCGAATTGGTCAGCGGGAAACCGGTGGTGCTGTGATCAAATTTTCCATCCGCCCAGGTGGTGATGGTGTGGCAAGAAGAGCAGGCCGAGGCCGTCGATGGGAAATTAGAGGCCACGTGATTGGGAACGTTGCCGCCAAGTGTTTGCGTCTTGTTCCAGTCGGGTGTGTGGCAGGTCATACAATCAGCGGAATTCAGCGTGTAGTTATTGTTGACGTGGCAGGAGGCGCAAGGCGTCGGCGTGGGGGACATGTGCGTGCCGGTGAGCGCGAAGCCCGTGACGCTATGATCGAAGGAGGCGGCGCCCCAACCCTTGGTCGTATGGCAGGTTGCGCAATTGGCGGCTGCGAAAGCAGCTCCGGCGGTAGAGTGAACGGGATTGTTGGTTTGCTGCCAGGTAGTGAGGTGGCAGCCTGAATTCCCGCAGTCATTGGGCGGAATTGTCAAATTGTAGTTGCCATTGATGTGGCAGGCAGAACAAGCCACATTGGCGTGACCATTGGTAAGAAGGAAACCGGTGGCGGAGTGATCAAACTTGCCATCGGCCCAGGTAGTGATGGTGTGGCAGGTGGCACAAGCGGAAGCTGTGGTCGGGAAACCCGCAGCGATGTGGTTCGGAACATTTCCTCCGAGAGTTGCCGTCTTGTTCCAATCAGGCGTGTGACAGGTCATGCAATCGGCAGAACTGAGCGAATAGTTATTGCTCACGTGGCAGGAGGCGCAGGGTGTCGGCGTCGGAGACTTGTGGGTGCCGGTTAGAGCGAAGCCGGTGATGCTATGGTCAAACGAGGCAGCATCCCACCCTTGCGTGGTGTGACAGTTGGTGCAGTTGGAAGCGGCAAATGCAGGCCCGGAGGTTGCGTGTACGGGGGTAGTTGTTTGCTGCCATTTTGTAAGGTGGCAGCCGGAGTTCCCGCAATCCGTAGGAGCAATCTTTAAGTTGTAATTGCCGTTGACGTGGCAGGCAGAGCAAGCCACATTGGCGTGACCATTGGTAAGAAGGAAACCGGTCGCGGAGTGATCGAACTTGCCATCGGCCCAGGTAGTGATGGTATGGCAGGTGGCACAGGCGGAAGCCGTCGAGGGGAAACCCGCGGTGAGGTGGTTGGGGACACTGCCGCCAATCGTTTGCGTCTTGTTCCAATCGGCCGTGTGACAGGTCATGCAATCGGCGGAGCTCAACGTGTAGTTATTGTTGACGTGGCAGGAGGCGCAGGGCGTCGGCGAAGGAGACATGTGCGTGCCGGTTAGCGCGAAGCCTGTCGTGCTGTGATCGAAAGCGGCCGTGGTCCACGAGGTTGTGTTATGGCAAGAAGCACAATGGGACGCCGCAAAGGCAGAACCAGAAGTTGCGTGAACGGGATTGTTGGTTTGTTGCCAGGTGGTGAGGTGGCAGCCAGAGTTACCGCAATCGGTGGGAGCGATGGTGAGGTTGTAATTGTTATTGATGTGGCAAGAGGCGCAAGGAACGTTGGCGTGACCGTTGGTGAGCAAAAAGCCCGTGGCGCTGTGATCGAAGCTCACGTTAGTCCATGCCGTGGTGTTATGGCAGTTAGCGCAATTCGACGCAGCGAAGGCGGGGCCAGCCTTGGGGTGAGAAGGATTGTTGGTTTGCTGCCAGGTGGTGAGGTGACAACCGGAATTGCCGCAATCGGTGGGAGCGATGGTGAGGTTGTAGTTATTGTTGATGTGGCAAGAAGCGCAAGGAACGTTGGCGTGGCCGTTGGTCAGCAAGAAACCGGTAGTGGAATGATCGAACTTCGCGCCGAGCCAGCTATCGAAGCTGTGGCAGGTATCGCACTTGGTAGAAAAGTGAGCGGCGACGTGGTTGGGATTGGTAGTTTGCTGAAACGTCTTCAGGTGGCAGGAATCGCATTGCGTGGAGAGACCGAAATAAATTCCGGTGGCCGCGCCTTTATGGCATTCGGAGCACTCAACGGCAGAGTGTGCACCAAAGAGCGGAAAACGGTTCTGGTGATCTTTCACCTGTTCGGTGGCGACGTTCCAGCCCTGGACCGTGTGGCATTGTGCGCAGTTCGGACCGAACTGTCGGCGGTGGATATCCGCGTGGCAATCGGCGCAATTCTTTCCAACGTCGGTGAAAACGGGTTTCACATGGCACAAGCTGCAAGCAACTTTTTCGTGCATCCCGCGAAGCGGATACTTGGTCTTGTTGTGGTCAAACTCGGGCACAGCGCGGATGGGTCGCCAGCCGGCAGATGTGTGGCAATTTTCACAGGGGATCGTGAGGGGACCATGCGGATTCCGCGTGGTTTGGTTTTGGCCAGCCGGAATAGCGCCCCCGGACGCAGAGGCAGCTGCAGAAGGAAAGCCGCCGGAGGCGGGTGAAGACAGCAGTAGCCAGAGAGCGAACTGGAGCAGAGTGAACGTGATCGTCTCCCGATCCCTCGACGGGCCAGAATTCGAAGGGGATTTGTGCTGTGAGAACTCAGCATAGTGTCCGACATCACCTGGACGTGGAACAACTGTACGAAAGTTCAGATATCGACCAGTTGGTACTCCTACTTTAGTACTGTAAGACCTTGTGACCTGGCTGGTGCCTGAACCATTCGTTGCATACCCAATTCGAATGGTTGTCTTCTCACTCGCAGAAAGTCCGCAAAAACACCAAGGGAAACGACGGTTTAGGAAGGAAGCCTCGAGGGCGAAGTCTAAGCAATCACTTAAGAAAGAGTATTTGCCGATTCTTCTCTCTGTTAGCTAATGGGTTAAGGGAAGTACAGGTCGCGGTTCGCGAAATTGGGGGTCACTTCCATGGCAATCGGCGCATTTATTGGGGGTGTTCTTGTAGACGACAATCAGCTTCTCACCAACAAGTTTGCTTTGCGTGTGACACTTGGCGCAGGGCACGTTCGCGTGGCCGCCTGTAAGAGCGAAATGCGTGCGGGTATCGTGGTCGAAGATGGAAGGCGCCCAACGTTGGGAATTGTGGCAGTCCCCGCAGTGGGATTTGGAGTCATGCGCAATGAATTGGCGATCATGGGCATCGAGGTGGCACGCCTGGCATTGCTGGGACGTGCCCTTAAAGCGTGATTCGTAGGAAGTGGTGGCCTTGTGGCAGTCACTGCAAGCGACCGTACGATGCGCGCCGAGAAGCGGGAATTTGGTTTTGGAATGATCGAAGCCGTTAATATCCGCCCAGGATTTTACGTTATGGCAGGCCTCGCAACCGAAGGGAGTGCCGTTGGCGCGTTTGTGAGTCATGCGATCGTTGAACTCACCTTTGTGCGGATCCTTGTGGCAGGCGGTGCAATCGCGATTTTCAAAGTGATAAGGAACGACCTTGTCGGTGCGGCCGCCGGCACCTAATTTATGGCAGTCGGAGCAAGGAACAGCAACGTGAGCACCTGCGAGCGGGAATCGGGTATTGCGATGTTTGGCGATTGTAAAGACGGGCCGGTGGAAATCCTGCACTGTGTGGCATGGTTCGCAGCGGTTGTTGTAGGGAGCCGAAGCAAATTGATTGTCATGGGCATCCTTGTGGCAATCGCCGCAGTATTCAAACTTAACTTTGTAGACGGTGTCTTTTCCTGCGGGCACATGGCACTTGGCACAGTCGACGAAAACGTGCTTGCCCTTCAGGGGATATTTAGACGAGTCGTGTTCCTTGACGCCGAAGAGGGAAGGCTTCCAACCGTCGACGTTGTGACATTCGGCGCAATTACCCTGCTTGGGACGGGATTCGAACTGGCCTTTGTGCGGATCGGGCGTGTGGCAATCCTTACAGTTCGCGAAAGTCAGCTGTTTCTTGAAGTCACCGTTCAGATGACATGAAACGCAGGAAACCTGGGCGTGCTTGCCGAGAAGAGGATATTTGGTTCTGGAGTGATCGAAATCAAAGCCGGGAAGAATGGTCTTCCAGCCACTGGTGGTGTGGCAAGTGTCGCAGGCCTTCTTGAACGTGCCTTTGTGAGGATCGATGTGGCACGCAGAGCAGGTATCGAATTTCATGTCCTGATAGCGTGCGGCTCCGCCAAGAACATCAGGTTTGTGGCATTTTTCGCAGGCCACCTTACTGTGGAGACCCGTGAGCGGGTAGCGCGTCTTGGTATGGTCGAAGTCTTTCGCGGCTTTCCAGCTTTCAGAGTTGTGGCATTTGCTGCAATCGCTACCGAGCTGGCCTTTGTGGGGATCGCTGTGGCAGGGAGTGCAGTTCGCGGATTGGCCGAAGAAGGATTTGCTCAGATCCTTCATTTTGACGCGGGCGCGATCCGCGGGAATCATGTGGGCAGGGGTATGGCATTTTTCGCAAGCCAAGGCTGCGTGTTTGCCCTCGAGCTTATAGCCGGTTTGGCGATGATCGAATTTCTGTTCGGAAGGTTCCCAGTGAACAAGATTGAAGTTTTCTCCGTTGTGTTCCAGGTGGCAGCGCACGCAGTCCTTGCCGTTTGGATTCTGCATTTGTATCTGAAAGTGATAGCCGTGCTTTGCGACTAGATCCTGGGCTACTTCCTTGTGGCAGTCGAGGCACTTGAATGTCGGAGTGCTGGCCCCGAATTGGTGGCACGAATTGCACTGAGACGTTCCGTTCAGGGAGGCGTGTGCCTTGGAAAGAGGGCCTGGAGAGATTTGCGCGCGGGCAGGAGTGGGGAGAAACGCAATGATGCCAAAGAGCAGAAACGCGAGCAGTGTGGCGCGTTTGGGGACGGTGCGCAGAAAGCCGATAAGAATCCTGACCAGCGGGCAATCGCGCACGCATTCCTCCGTATTTCCGGTTGGGAAGCCCCGGACCCGCCGCTGGGTTGCTTAGGGTTAGAGTGCGACACCCGGGTCGAGGAAGAAATAGCAGAGAACGGGACTGTGGCGAAAGCTGTACGGTGGGCCAGAAAAAGGGAGCAGGCTGGACCGGGAGCAGGCAACGCGTGTTGGTCGAGACCGGCCGATTCTTTGATGAAGCCAGGCAGGCCTGATTCGGTTATGCTCTCCCGAATCCGACGCCAGGGGGCGTCGAAATGATGGCAGGAGGGTGGCATGCTGACGGAGACACAAGTGGCAAAACTGCGAGCGGCCCTGCGCGGGGCGGTTATCGCCAGCGAAGACTCCGAATATGACGTAGCGAGGAAAGTGTTCAACGCGATGATCGACCGCAGGCCGGCGGTGATTGCACGTTGCATGGGCGCGGCGGACGTAATCGAATGTGTGCGATTTGCGAGGGAACACAATTTGCTCGTTTCGGTACGCAGTGGAGGGCACGGAGTAGCGGGCCTGGCGGTTTGCGACGACGGACTGGTGATTGATCTTTCGCGGATGAAAACGATTCGCGTGGATCCGAGGCGGCGCGTGGCGCGAAGCGATCCGGGGCTGACGCTGAACGAGTTCGACCGTGAAACGGGGGCATTCGGGCTGGCCACGACGCTGGGGACGATTTCGATGACTGGTATTACGGGGCTGACACTCGGCGGAGGGCTGGGCTGGTTGATGGGTAAGCATGGGCTTGCATGCGACAATCTGATTTCGGCAGACGTGGTCATCGCGGACGGACGGTTGCTGGTCGCAAGCGCCAAGGAGAATGAGGACTTATTTTGGGCGCTTCGCGGCGGGAGCGGAAATTTTGGAGTGGTCACATCGCTCGAATACCAGTTGCACGAACAGGGTCCGGTGTTCGCCGGGCTCGTGGCGCATGCGATGTCAGATTCGGTGGCAGCGCTGCGGTATTTGCGGGATTTCTCGGAAAGCGCTCCGGATGAACTGGGTTTGATGGCCGCCGTGTTGACATTGCCGGATGGATTGACAATTACCGGGCTGGCGGGCTGCTATTGCAGTGACGTGAAGGAAGGAGAGCGGGTGCTGAAACCGCTGCGGTCCTTTGGTAAGCCGTTGGTGGACCAGTTCCAGGTTATGCCGTACACCGCATTCCAGAAAGCGATTGACTGGTGGGCGGAGCCGGGGAAGCACCACTACTGGAGATCCGGGTTTATGAAGGAACTGCCCGAGCACGCGCTGGGCGTGCTGGCGAATTTCGGCGAGCATAAACCGCTGAAGCGGTGTGGATTCGGAGTGGAGTTTATGCACGGAGCAGCAGCGAGAGTTGCACCGGATGCAACGGCTTTCGCCCATCGGAAAGACAAATATAACTTTCTGCTGCTAGGGAGTTGGGACGTGGCTGCGGAGAAGGACAAGGGGATGAACTGGGTCGGGGAATTTTGGGAGGGGATGAAGCCGTCGATCGGATCGGGCGTGTATGTGAATTACTTGGCGGCTGACGAATCGGCGGAGCGGGTCAAGGGCGCGTATGGGGCAAATTATGGGCGGCTAGGGGAAATAAAGAATAAGTATGATCCGACGAACTTTTTCCGGATGAATCCAAATATCCGAGCGGCGAACGCCGCGTAAAGAGCACAGGCATCGACCTGGTTGCTGTGAATGCTAGGGAAAAAGATGGTGCCCAAGAGAGGACTCGAACCTCCACGACCGTAAGGCCACTAGCTCCTGAAGCTAGCGCGTCTGCCAGTTCCGCCACTTGGGCACAAGCGGGAAGACCGAAGCAAGAACAATTCTGACGATGGGGGAGGTGTTTGTCAATCAAGTGGCAGGCATTGGCCGCCGAGGGCCAGGCAGGGTTACTCTTTTTCTTTCTTCAGCATGGCCTGTTGTGCGGTGTCCAGCTTCAGTTCCAAGGCAGCGGCTTTTTCGATTGCCTCGCGGAGTGCCTTTCGCCATTCGTCGGGCGAATAGGCCGGATCGATGCGGCCGCGGCGTCCCATTTCAAGGCCGAAGGCAACTCCGGCAGTGAAAAGTTCGACTATCTCGGGGTCGGCGACAACCCAAGCTTCGCTCAAGCGGCCTTCGGCCTTCCAACTTTCCGTCATCTTGGCCTGCTCAGATTTCATCTCGGCGAAGCTGCTTCTGCGTACCATTTCCAAGCCTCCAGATTGATATTCGCAGTGTGAGAGGAATCGCCTCCGGGCGGCGGGAAGAAACGGGGGCTTTGTTCAATGAGTACCGTCGCCGGAAGAAGTGAATTGGCGAGGTTCAGTCACGAAATACCCAGCATCGCGATTTGATGTAGTAGTAGCAATTGCCAAATGGTGGACGGCATTCGTAGTACAGGAAAGGCTGGGAAGCGTCGTGAGCCGAGTAGAAGAATTCGCCATCGCCGAAACTACCGTGCCTGGCGCGCGGAACGGAAGAGCGAAACTCCGGGACCAGGGCGTCCAGACTTTCCGGGTAGCGGCGGTATTTTGCGTGGTAAGCCATGCATGCATCGCCCAGTCTCGCGGCTCTCCATTTGGTGAGCTGGATTCGGGCATGAAAGGTCCCGAACACAGTTACGATGCCCAGAAATAGAATTCCCAGACACACCATTATTCGAATTGCAGACCTGCGGAATTTCGGGAAGAGGCCAACAATTGCAGCGATGACAAAGCACGGCATGCCCAACAAGAAAACGACCACCGAGACGATCGGCAAACGCCACACCCAAGCGTCCAGAACGTAGAACCAGACAACGAAGATGGCAGCCCCGATCAGATACTCCAAGCGTTTGCGAAACAGATAGTGATTAAGTTCCTCAAGGTGCACGTTCACGATGTTCTCGGTTGGCGAAGCAATACGTAGCGCTGCTTTGGCCATCGTATCATTTCGTCATCGTGCGAGACACGCCAGGCAGGAAAAGGAAAAAGGGGCGGCCTGATCGCGACCGCCCTAGAATTGCAATGGATAATGGGCTTTATTGTTTATCGTAGACTTGCACGTCGTGCGTTTTTGCGCCAGATGCGTTGGTGCCTTGCGACTCGACGGTGGTGACCTTCCCGTCTGCCGAAACGGTCACTTTGGATTTCCCGATTTCCTTGCCGCCCTTCTTCAAAGTCGCCTCAAAGCTATTGGGGCCAAGCCGTTTGGCGGAAATAGTATCTGCTCCGGCTGGCATGGAACCCATGATGGGATTGTCTTTGTCGTCAAATTTGACGGAGAAGCCGTAGGATACGGGCTTGCCGTCCGAGCCAACACCGTCAAAGGTATATTTCACACCGTCGCCTTCGGCGACGACTGTCCGCGTCATGCTCTTCGGAGCCGGGCCGGGATCGAATTTTGATTTCGCCACATTCAGCTTCCAGGTTCCGAGGAGTGGATTGTCTTGAGCCAGCAATGTGGAAGAACCAACAACAACAAACAGAGCAATCGCGAGGAACATTAAAACACGTTTCATGAGTGTGACCCTCCTAAGGTCGCAGCAAGAGAGAGTTGCAGTGGTTACCTTAATCTGCTTCACGAAATTTGTCTGGCTTATGGGCCCTGAACTATCTCGCGGAACAGTATGCTGCTCCGCGAATCAAGTCAATCCTATTCCGGTATTGCCAGACCTGCCGCACTACCTGTGGCGAAGGCGAAGGGATTCCCATGAGCCGTCGGAGGTCCAGCCTCCATCGACAATCAGAGCGTGCCCATTGATGAAACCACTTTCTTGTTCATCGGCAAGAAACGCGATGGCGCGGGCGATGTCGTCGGGAGAAGCAAAACGGCCCATGGGAACTCGACTGGTGATGTCCGCATCGGTGTAACTCCCGCCTGCTTGGTCGGCCGCGTCCATTTCTGTTTTCACCCATCCCGGACAAACGGCGTTTACTCGAACGCCGCGGCCGCCCCACTCGGCGGCAAGTGTGCGGGTGAGTCCAATCAGGCCATGTTTGGACGAGTTGTAGGCGGCGCGATCGGAAACGCCGAGAAGTCCGGCAATGGAGGCGACATTGACGATGCTGCCATTACCTTGGTTGAGCATGAACTTGCCGAAGGCCTTGCACAGAAGAAAGGGAGCGAGGAGATTCACGTCAAGGACACGACGAAAATCGCTGGCAGAAGCTGTCTCGGCTGGAGCGATCAAACTGATACCAGCATTATTGACGAGGACGTCGACGCGGCCCCATTTCCGGTAGACCTGGGAGGCAAGCTGCTCGACGAGTTGTTCATCGCTGACGTCGCCAGGATAGACAAGCGAGTCGTCCGGTGCGAGCGAGAGGGACTCGAGGGTGTCCACGGGGTCGCGTAAGTCATTGAGAGCACAAGAGTAATTACGTTGCGCTAGGATTTGCGCGGTTTTGCGGCCGATTCCTTGTGCCGCTCCTGTTATTACGGCAATACGTCTCATAACGGTTAAACGGTGCTCCTCAGCGGGGACCCCCGCCAGCCTATTCTAGCTCTTTGTATCACTGGTATTCTGCATTCAGAGTGCTATACTGCGCGCAAATCAGCCTTGTCTGTTTCGGGGGAAGCAGACACCGCAGTCCGTTTCCAACGGGAGGACTGTATGGAAGCGATGGAATTAATGTTGCACGGGCCCTTTCTGTATCTCCTGATAGCCTGGGGAATCGTAACCGCCATATTTTTGGTATTGGTGATTTGGCGGAGCGTGCTCTCCAGCCACGAAGATGATCAGATATTTCTGGATGCTGCGGAAGAGCATATGGCGCGGGAACAGAGGGAGTTGGTCACCAAGATCAACAAACTTTCCTCGCCCATCATGACCAGCGGGATCATGGCAGGCGTGCTGCTTTTGGCGATTGCCGGGATCTTCGTCTACAACGGCCTGAAGAATTTTTAAGTGCGACAGGCTGTGCCGCAAAAAAGCGCTGCCAGACTATGGCTTCGCTGCTGGTACGGGCGCGGGTGAAGACGGAGTAGCCGGAGCGGGCTGCAGGGCGGTTTCCACGATCGAGGTGTGATTGTGGACGATGATCCATGCATCGTTGCGTTTTTCAAGGATCACAGTGGTTTGGCCGCGAGCTCCACTGGTTTTTCCGTCGACGATTCCTGAAAAATCCCATTGATAACAGGCCCAGGCGACACTGCCATCCACCCGGATGAGTGTGTTGCTGCGGTCAAGACGAACTTGATTGGCGCGCGCGCGTTGGGCCTGGTAGGCCTTCAAGTATTCCGACCAGCCGACGATGGGGGGAGCCCAGTTGCCGTTCACAAACACCACGTCGTCCGCGATATTCTGATGAAGCTTGTCGGTATCGCCAATCTGCCAGGCACCCAGCATGTTAGAGATGACCAGGTCGACGCGCTGCTCATCAGGGAGAGAGTCCTTCGGAGGAGGCTGTTGCTGGGCCTGATCCGTTTTCTTTTTTTTGTCTTTCTGAGCAGAGGCCGTGGTGGAAAATACCAGCGACAGGGCGAGAAGGATCAAGAGAAAACGAAGCGCCCGGAGATTTCGAAATGCGGTTGCGTTGCCATTCATTCTAGGTGCACTCCTGCAAGATAGATGAAGCAAATTATGAATTAAGCGAGCCCGAAGCGATTCGCCATTGGCTGTGCCGGACACAAGGAGCATAGCGCAGTGTAAAGAGAGCAGGAGGAACTGTGTTCGGTGTGTTAGCCGATGTCTAAACGTTCCCAATACCTCCGAGTGGCCGCGTGGTCTCACGGGAAGAAAGCGTCCTCGTCAGGAGGCGGTCACCACACAGGCTCGATTCATGTCGGGGCGAAATTGTTGGCTAGTTGGATTTCGAGGTAGAGAGCAGGTTGACAAACAGGCGGTAGGCGCCAGGTACCCCATCGGGGAGTTCGCGGAAGAACGCGAGGCCGGTGTAGATATACGTGCCCTTGCCGAAATGGGTATAGACGAGCGCGCCGTTAAGATCGCTTTCGCCGGGATCGCTCATGGCCAGAAGCGGCGTGTATTTCGAATCGAACTCGCTCCAGTAATAAAGGCCGCGTTCCTGGACCCAGTTCTGAAAATCGGCTCGTGTGATCTTGTTGGGGCGGTTCAGAAGAGGATCGTCGGGCTTCAGAAATTTGACAGGAGAATTCTCGTCGGTGGTGCGCGGCGTGGGACTGCCGATTTTTGCGGGATACGGAACGGGCTGGAGCTTGTCCCAGATGTAATCGCGATTGTATTGAACGACGAGAGTGCCGCCGTTGGCCACGTAGTCGAGGAGACGCTTATTAGCACTGGCAAGTTCGGGGCGAAGTTCATACGCGCGAACACCGACAACAACGGCGTCGTAAGAGGAGAGATTGCCGAAGGCGAGAACCGCTGCATCGAGGAGATCGACTGTGATGCCGAGACGTTTCAGAGCGTCTGGGATCGGTTCGCCCTCGGCCGATACGTAGCCGACATGGAGATTTGGGGGAACGCTGATGTCGAAGGCGTGAACAACGGTCTGCGCGGGTTCGCTCCAGAGAATGGTGGGCATGGAGGGAAGCGGCTCAAGCGAAATCGAGAATTTTTCATCGCTGAGTTTGGCGTAGGCGCTGATGGTGAAATTACCGGCGTCAAGTTGGGCGGGAGGAGTCACGGTGAATTTGGCGTACTGGTCACCGATGCCGCTAAAGCTGAGTTCGACGGGCGCGGTGGATGTGAGGCCGTCGGGGAGATCGAGGCCGACGGAGACATTCGCGGCCTTTGTGGAGTAGGAGTGTACGCGCAGAAGAATATCGAATGGCTTGTGTTCGGCGTTCAGGACTTCGATGGATTGCGAGGGCTGAACGGCGACTGTATACGCCGGGACTAGTCGAAGAGGAACTTTTTGCACGGTAGTAGAAGTAGCTTCGACGCGAACAACAGGTTGCTTCGCCGTGAAGGAAAAACCGAAGAGCGAGACCGGCTGCTGAATTTCGACTAGAGCCTTCGGATCTGCGAGAAGCAGGTCGATTACATTTGTGTCCTTTGGAAAGCCGCCAACGACGACAGTGAATTGGTGACTTCCTGGGGCTGTCGTCTTTTCACTCGAAGGAAGCCAGCCTTTTGGAACCAAAAGTTTAGGATCGCCGAAGTTGCACGAGATCTCCGGCCGGCAACGCACATCGTAATTGACGTTGAAAGACTCCCCCACAACCAATTCGCTTCTGTCCGACAGGGCGCTCAGTTCCATACCCGCGGCAAGTTCAAGAGCTTTCACGATATGTTTTACGCGCAAATTCTCATGCCAATCCAAAATGTCACTGTTCTTTCCGCCCGAACCATTGGCCACAGCTCGACCACAGAAGTGCTTCTGTTGACCTGCGGCTTTTGCCAGATTTTCTGCGGCGCCTTTCATATCGAGGGTGAGGGCATCGCGGCGCGCCGCAACCAACAACGCGTCTACTTCCTTTGCTCCGGGGCAGTTCTCGTCGACGATGAGGCGCGACAGAACCTTGGGATCAACTGGCTTGCCGTCTTCTCGTTTTAGTGCGATGGGCCGGTGGAGGAATGGCGAGTTCAAGAATCCCGCGATACCTTGCGTGCGGTGGTTCACGAAAGCGTCGAGACCAATCTGACGCCAAGACTTGCCATAGAGCGGCGAGATGTCGTCGAGTGGGAGAAGGTAGCCTTGGGGATTCTCTGAGCCACGGTCAACATCCAGAATGATGGGCGTAGCTCCGTCAACATTCCACGGAGGGAGTCCTTCCTTCGCTAACTCCGGATAAGCACTGGGATCGGCGGCGAGTTGCACAGCTTTGGGCGTCCAAATCCCAGAAGTCTGGTGATGGCCATGCCCGGTGTGAACACCGCCCCAGCCGTTAACCACGATATTGGGTCGGAATTCGCGGATCACGCGGACCATATCTTCCAGGACCTGATCGCCCCAGATTTTTTCGGTTTCCGCGGGAGTCTTGGAATAGCCAAAATCTTTGGCGCGAGTGAAGTAGAGATTGACGCCATAGCCACGGGTTGCGGCGAGCAATTCCTGGGTGCGGATCAAACCGAGTTGCGGGGCCTGTTCAGGGCCGAGCGCGTTCTGTCCGCCTTCACCACGCGTAAGAGTTAGGAGAGCAACATCGGCGTGAAGACCGCGAGCAAGGTACGTGAGGACCGCAGCGGATTCATCGTCGGGATGCGCGGTGATGTAGAGAATGCGTGTGGTGATGCGGGCGCTGTCGATAGCCTCAATAGTTTCAGGAAGTCCGGGTCCGGTACCGGGAGTGGAAGGAAATTGCGCATGAGCGAACGGAAGAAAGACCAGGCAAATTGTTACTAAAGAGCAACGGAAAACAGGCAGCTTCACGCGTCCTCCCCAAGATGTGCGTGCTCGCGGGTCTCAAGTGCGAACGGCCATTGTCTCATTACGCGGGTCCAGACGAGAAATGCGGTGACACCGAGGGCAATTTCCAACAGGCCCCATTTGCGTGCGGCTCCGGTCTGCCAGAAGAGCCAAGCCCAACCGAGCATGGTGAGAACCGCGGGCACGGGAAAGAGCCACATCTTAAACGGCAGGCGCTCAGGTCCCCACCGTTTCCGCAGCAGCATCACGCCCACGGCCTGGCCGATGAACTGAACGATCAGGCGCATGGCGAGGATGCCGGCGATGGCGGTCTCCAGCTTCAACAGAATGCTGAAGAGGAAGGCCAAGCCTCCCAGTATTAGAAGCGAAATGTGGGGAAAATGTTTCGTGGGATGAACTTTGGCGAAGACGGGGAAGAAGTTGCCATCGAGTGCCGCGGAGTACGGAACACGGGAGTAACCGAGCAACAGAGAAAAAACGGAGGCGAGAGCAATCCACAGGACCATCCAGGTGACGAAGTGGGCGGCACCCACGCCATAGAGTTTTTCGACGAAGAGGCTGGCGATGAACGGAGAGTTCTGCGCCTGCCGCCAGGGAATGACACCGAGGAGACTGGTCTGCATGGCCAGATAAAGGAAAGTGATGCCAAGAATGGAGAGGAAAATGCCGCGAGGGATATTCTTCTCGGGCTCCCGGATTTCACCACCGAGATGGCAGATATTGTAGTAGCCCCAGTAGCTGTAAACGGTGTTGACCATGGCAGCGCCCAGGCCCGCGAACCACAAGGACGAGAGATGGAAGGCACCAGGAGGAAAATCCAAGGCGAGCTTGGGATCGAAATGGCGGATGCCGCCCCAGATGAGCCAGAGCATGGTGCCGACGACACCAACCCAGAGCAAGACTGAAATCTTGCCGATGGTGGTGATCTTGCGATAGAGAAGAACTACCAAGAGAAGGACGAGGCCGCCTGAGATGCACTTGGATTCGAACTTCGTGAGGGGATGGAGGTAGCCGGCATAGCGCGCGAATCCGATGGAGGCGGAGGCGACGGAAAGAGGAGCTTGGACGAAAGTCTGCCAGACGAAGAGGAAGGACATCAGGCGACCCCAGCGCCCGGGACCATAAGCTTCGCGGAGGAATACGTACGTGCCGCCCGCTTTGGGCATGGCGGCGCCAAGCTCGGACCAGACGAAGCCATCAAGGGTGGCGAGAAGCGCGCCGGCAAGCCAGGCGATCAGGGCTTGCGGTCCGCCCATGGCCTTGATGACCAAAGAACTGACAACAAAGGGGCCGATGCCGACGATCTCTATCATATTGAGCGCGACGGCTTCCCTGAGGCCAAGGCCTCGATCGAGAGACGGTTGCGATGCTGCGAGGTTCGGCGGATGAGGCGAATTCACCATGCGATGCGAGGATAACAAAGTCGGCTAAGGCCTCCTAATGAGGCCTATCTGGCCACATATTACATGAGGCATACATTCGCAGGTGAGGACTGCGTTTGGCGATTTTCCGGAGTAAGGTGGCATCAGGCAAGCTTGTATCCTCCCGCTCTGGCAAGCCAGCGGCCGGGACCTAGGTCAAGACGAGTCCGGGCAACGCGCGGATCTCCCTACCAGATAAGTTGCATCTATCGAGTTGAAGGATTGTATCGGCAACACGATGAGCTCTTTCTTGCGCGTCCTTGAGTCCGCCGATATCGACGGCACGATGACGATATTTCTTCTGGTTCTAACGGGGACGTCGATTTTTCTGGCGAAATGGATTGGGGCAGCCTTAGCGAGTCGCAGTCTGTTTTACGTCAGCCTGGCAATCGCTCCCATGTAGGCCAATGGGAGCGGAACCAGCGGAATCGTGGCGGGATTGAAGAAATTCAAGAACGCCGGAGGATCGAACCGGAATTGCAGGAGAAATCAGCAATTCCTCCCACGGTGAATCGGGCGCTACACGCTTTTCTGGAATTGGAAGATTGGAACGCGGCAAGCCAGCACCTGCTGAACTTTGCTTTGAAGTAGACCAGCAGTGAGCACGGAATTCTGGGGGTGAGACGGGTTGGACCGAAACTGAGAGTACTCGCCCATAACGGAAAGTGATGGAAAGAAGGTAGGGAGTTCGATCTGCACGAAAGCCAGCTATTCACGTCATTCACATGTCGGGCTATGCCCAATAGGGATTAGACCAAGAGATTCCCCCACACGCGGCTTTTTTGCAGCAGCCATTTCGATTTGCAACTTTGCTGGAACAGCTTAAACTCGTCCTACGGAAGGCTTGAAAGTCGTCGCCCTCCCCCGAATATCATGCTGCGAAGTTTGCTCGCCGTGCCAGTATTCTTGAGTTGTCTCGGAAATTGTGTAGCCGGGACAGAGTCTCACCCCAGCAAGCGCACTCTGCCGGAAAACGTGTCGAGCCTCCTGGAAGACGTTTATTCGTGGCGGTTGGAGCTGGCAATCACGGGAGCCCAGACGATAGAAAAGAACGATCCGGATCAGCCGCTGGGCTATTTGCTGGAGGGCGAAGCGCTGTGGTGGAAAACATGGTGTATGTCGGCAGAGTTTAAGTATGGAATGAATATGCCGCGGCACCGAGAGAAGCTTGCGAGCGACCAGCACTATCTGGAAGTGACCTCGAAAGCATACGCACTGGCGGAAAGCAGCTTGAAGCGGCAGGAAACAGCGGAGATGAATGTGTATGCGGGGATGGCGGAGGCCCTGGCGGCTCGAATGTATAGCCTGCGCGGAGAGAACCGGAACGTGGCGAAGGCTGGGGTGCGGGCAAGGGAGCACTTTCTGCGAGCTCTGGCAATTGAGCCGGGAGAGGGGGACGCGAGCTTTGGGATGGGTCTGTACGACTACTATGTGGACACATTGTCGACGGTGGCGAGGGTATTACGATTTTTCATGGGAATCCCAGGAGGGTCGAAGGAAGAAGGTATTCGGTTACTGCAAATGGCGATTCGAGAAGGCCAGCTAACCCCGGCACTGGCGCGCTTCTACCTGGCAGTGAATCTGGAGAATTACGATCAACGTTATGAGGAAGCGCTGAAGGTCATAACGCCGCTGGTGGAACAATATCCGCAAAACCCCATTTTCCAGCTAACGCAGGGAGACCTATTTGCAAAGCTGGGAAGAAACTCGCTGGCGACGGGTGCGTACCGAGCTGCAGCATCCGCCGCGGCGAAGAACACCGACGAAGAGTGCAAGAAAAAGATAGGAATTCTGGTGCGGCAATCAATTGCGGCGCTGGAAACTCAATAGGGACAGTCGAGGCGTAACGGCAGCGGGAGAATTTGGCGAACTGGGAGAGGGGCCGGGGGCCAAGGAATGGCGACTTTTCCCTAGAGGCCACCTGAGCCATAATAGAGCAGGTACAGCGGGGTAGTAAGCTTGTCGGGAGCAGGGCTCCCGTGCCGGGTCAACGCGTGCTGCAGTTTTTGCATCTCACCCCAAAACAGATGCGCTCATTCCCTTGTCCTCCCTGGATCAGGCGGAGAAGGCGCCACAAGCTTGAAACGACGTGAAGGAGATTCGATGAAGCGGTTCTGGGCAACGGTAGCCATAGCTTTGATTGCGCTTGGATGGCTGGCTGGCTGCAATGATTACAACAATTCAGTGCAATACGCTACAGGCTCAACCCTGGTGAACGTTGCTCCATCGGGCGTTATTCTGGGAGGTCCGGCGTTTACGCTGACGCTGACGGCATCCTTCCAAAACGGGTTTCCGACCAACACCGTAGTGCAATGGAATGGGCAGGACCTAGTGACGCAGTATGTCAGCACCACAATTGTGACGGCAACGGTACCCGCCAATCTCATCGCTAAAGCGGGTACAGCGTATGTAAATACCCATTACCCGCAATCGGGAACCGGGATGAACGGGCTGTCGAACTCACTGGCATTTTTGATTTACGGAGCACCGAACCCGAAACCGACTTTGACTTCCATCAGCCCGACGACGGCAACAGCCTGTGGGACAGACTGTTCGAAGGCATCGCTGACGATCACGGTGACGGGAACGAATTTCCTGCCGGCATCAACGAACGGTGGCACCCTGGTGACAGTAGCGGATGCTTTGACGCCTAACGGGCAGCCGACAGCGATCAGCATCACAAGCTTCTCCGCGACGGAATTAAAAGCGGTAATTCCGGGCACGTATCTGGCAAATCCGGACACAGCGCAAATTGGAGCGATCAATCCGCAAAGCGGAGTGTGTCTGGTCAATTGCCCCGACCTGGGAGGCGGGACGGCAGGACCTCTGCCACTCGTGATCAGCGGTGGGTCGGGAAATAGCGCAACGACGAGCGCGTCAGCAGAAGAGACGCCCGCACTGAGTGCGGATGGGCGCTATGTTGCCTACACCGCCGAGCAGAATAATGTGACTCAAATCATGTTGCGAGATACCTGTGTGGGCGCAGCCAGCGGGTGCACGCCGTCAACACAAATCGTCTCTGCAGCAAGCGACGGGACAGCTGGAAACGATGCCAGCCATACGCCGGTGATCAGCGCCGATGGGCGGTATGTAGCATTCAGTTCGGCAGCGACGAACCTGTTGAGCGGCGCACCCTCCGGGAGGCAGATCTACCTCCGCGATATGTGCGTCGGAGCTGCGTCGACATGCAAGCCGGTGAGTTCACTGATTTCAACGGATTCCGCGGGGGCCTTGATGGGAACGGAGGCGATCCTGCCCTCAATCAGTTCTTCTGGGCGATTCGTGGCCTTCGTGGCGATAACACCCAGCAAGGAATCGCAAGCGGCCTCGCCGAAAGCGCAAACATCGCCGGCCGTGACAACACCCAACAGCGGGTTGCGACAGGTGTTTCTGCGCGATACTTGCCTGAACGCGACGAATTGTACGCCAAGGACGACGCGAATCTCGACGCAGCCGGGTGACGCTCCTGCGGACTCATCGAGACCGACCGGTCCGGCACTCAGCGGACTCGCAAAGCAGATTGCGCTTGCGGAAGGGAAAACCGCGACGGTACTGACGCGGACTGTGCCGATAGACGATCGCGTGTTCCTGGCGATTACGAACGAAGCGAAGTAGAGATCAATAGAAGAAAAAGAGGCGCCCCGCTGTCCGTGGGACGCCTTTTTTTATGCTCCTTTGCTGTGCTCCTTTTTCCTCCTTTTATTGCTGCGTGCCCTTGTTTCTCTCTCGTAAAAGCAAACTTGCGACGATCCGCCTAACTCATGAAACCGAGGTCGCTGGTCGAGAAATTAGCCAGGTTGGGAAAGATGGATGGCAAGTTGGCGGCGCTGACGCCAAACCAGGTGGCCAGCGTGGCTGCGTATTGATCGACCGATGACGTCGGGATCCACCGACCGTTCTGGTCGGCATCGTCAGGTCCGCCAATCGCTACCGTCGGGAAGGTACCGAAGAGCGCGTTACCTTTCACTGCGCCGCCGAGAATCAATTGGTGGCCGCCCCATTGCGTGGACGAAATCCAGGTAGTCGGTTTCGACGACCTGTGGCCAACGGCGAGACTGGTTGGGAGAGGCTAGAGGAAACCACACAGAGACACTACTGACCGGACGGCCAGTTTCAGGGTAACTGTTCTGACAGCATCGTACTTAAGAGTAGCTAAATGTTAATTAAAGCGCACCTTGATGTCGGGGCGGTTTTCCAGGTGTACGGAATCGATGAAACGGACCTGACGCTCGTCGAGGGTTAGAATCATGGAAGAAGTGCGCACGCCATCGCCGAAGAAGCGAACTCCCTTGAGAAGATTTCCGTCGGTGATCCCGGAGCAGGCAAAAATCATTTTCTTTCCAGGTGCAAGATCGGCGGTGTCGTAAATGCGTTTTGGATCCTTGACGCCCATCTTCTCGAGCCGCTGGTGATGCTCCGGCTTGCTGACTACGAGGCGCGCGAGAATCTGGCCGTTGAGGCAGCGAAGCGCCGCCGCTGTAAGTACGCCTTCAGGAGCACCGCCGGTACCCATTACCATGTGCACGCCGGTGCCGAGGACCGCAGCGGAAATGCCGGCGGAGAGATCGCCATCACCGATGAGGCGAATGCGAGCTCCGGCAGAACGAATGTCGGTAATGAGTTTTTCGTGGCGTGGGCGATCGAGGACGATTACGACCAGATCTTCGACGTCGCGATCGAGACGCTGGGCGACAGATTTCAGATTTTCGGACACTGGTGCATCCAGATCGACCGCTCCCTTGCAACTTGGACCAACAACGATCTTTTCCATATACAGGTCTGGCGCGTGCAGAAGGCCGCCGCGTTCGCTGACAGCGAGGACGGCAATGGCGTTGGGAGCGCCGGTGGCGCAGAGATTGGTGCCTTCGAGGGGGTCCACGGCGATGTCGACAGAGGGGAATAGCGATTTTGGGGCGTGCGTGGCGAGTCCAACTTTTTCGCCGATGTAGAGCATGGGTGCCTTGTCTCGTTCGCCTTCGCCGATGACGATGGTTCCGTCCATCTCAACCTGGTCCATGGTTTTGCGCATGGCTTCGACGGCGGCTTCATCGGCTTTGTGGCCATCGCCGAAACCCATGGTGCGAGCCGCGGCAATGGCAGCGTTTTCGACGACACGCAAGAATTCAAGGCTAAGTTGCTCTTCCATGTAGGGCACCCTCCGCGGAGGCTTATATTAGGTCAAAGTATGGCTTATGGTCGAGAGCCGCGGAACGCAAAGGTAAATATATCGCGCGCCGTGAAGGCGAATGATGAATCCCTCGCCTCGACTCTGTGAGACTTACGGCGCGTTGGTTAATGGACATCGATCAAGTAGCCCTAACACATTGCTTTCGTAAGTCCGCTGCATGAAAAGCGGCGCATATGATAAGCTTTAGAAAGTGAACGCCGGAGAGGTGGCCGAGAGGCTGAAGGCGGCGGTTTGCTAAACCGTTGTACGGGCCAAAACCTGTACCGGGGGTTCGAATCCCCCCCTCTCCGCCATAGCACAAATCATCAGTAAACAAGCGGCTATTTGCGTCTTGCTACTACTTTTTCGATGATTACTACAATTAAATATACCCTTGTTTAAATAAGACCCGGTTGGGAATTGCAGGGGATATGGCTTCCCCGTGTTCTTGACGGTCCCAGCTTTTGTAGGAGCCATGAACGATACTTTGATAATGTCGGGGTTCGAGTCCCCACGGGCCTGCAATCGTTTTCAATCACTTAGCAATAATCACAAGAAAACTTCACCTGTAATTCTTCACCTGTAAATTAAAGCGACGGGGCTTGTGTTTGAGATTGCGACACGTATGCCCGGTACCGGCATTTCCGGCACAATACCTCTTCGGGTCTAGCAGGCTCATCGCAGATTCCCGATTGACCTATCTGCAAGTCGCAATCTCAAAGATAATTAGACATTTATGTCCAGTCCCGTGAATTGTGGTGAGGTCAAAAGTGCGCGTCTTTTTCGATGACCTAGATCTGGTCATTTACCCAGTGGAATCCCGTGTTCAGGAGGTTGAATTTTGTGTGATCGATCTTTTTCAGTTTAACGAAGATCCTGTCCTCCCGGAACGGACCTTCGATGATGAGGTGATCTGCTTCCGGACGAGAGTAGGACATCACGTTTTTCTTGCTGCCATTTTCCGTGTAAATCGAGATCGTATGCTTGTCCGCATCATATTTTGCCGAGTTGTATGTGTCCATTGAGTTGTCCATCAGGATGATGGACATGGGCGACAAACTATAGTCGGACCCGAAACTCACCTTTCGCCAGCGGACTGGGTCATTAACTAATGGAGGCAGCACCTTTCCGTTCAGGCTGAACTCTTCCACCTCGTAAAGGCCGTAGATTGGAATTTTCCGCGCATTCTCATTCTCTTTGTAAAACTGCAAGGACTCTCTGCTATGCAGAGTAACTGCAGAAACGATAATCAGCGCCTGCAATCCGAGAGCGGCAATTCGCATTCCCGGCGAAGTGAAACGTGGACCCAGTTTTGTCGGCACAGTCGGGCGATTCAATACCAGAACGTTCGCTAGTCGGCCCAGAACGGGTGCTATCAGAAAAGTAGCCAAAAGGAGAAGGTGAGTCGCTCCGATTTTGACGGGAACGTCATACGAGAAATTAAGCATAACTACGTTGAGCATCACACCAACGAGCACCAAAGCACCGAGCGTTGCGGTACGCCTAGAAAATAGGAGAGTTGCGCCGACGAGTTCCAACGCTCCCGCAAAAAAAGTGTACGACCTTGAATAGCCCATGAAGTTCCATAGAAGGTCAAAGGGCGAAGAATCACCATACGTGGAGAGGAGCCTTGTGAATCCGAGATCGGTGTACTGTGTTCTGATCACTTTCGACAAGCCGTAACCTAGTAAAACACTGGCCACAACATAGCGAATGTAGACTCTGAGCCAGTATTCGAGATTGCGATATTGCTTTCTGTTGCTGTCAAGGAACGACCACACCAGCGTACCGATCAACGCGGCAACGAGAAAGAGGAAGATCTGCACATACTCGAAGGCGGTGTCTCCGACAGCATCCGTGACCAGAACACCTGCATCCACAGCCGGCTTCAGATGGAGGATGTGCGTTCCCACCCAAGGCACAATAGGATACCAAGTCGCGGCGTAAGCTCTGTAAAGAAGCGACCCCAGCTTTGCGTCGAATGCCATCGGCAGGAGATCGAGCGAGAGGAAAAGAAGGAAATAGCAGAAGCAAAAACGAAAGCCGATGCGCTGTGCAGGATTCCAATCAGGAGCTGCTGTCTGGAGCGTATTCATGAAAGTCCTCCGTGCGTGTGGCCGTGTTACAGATTGGTGCTAACCGACTGCTGGCGACTTTCTGCGATGGCGTACGACATAATGCGACGGATTTAATCTGAACGGACGAATCGGGGATGTTTAAGCCCTCCAATTCAAAGAGATAGTATCCCATCAGAGGTGCATCTTGGCGCCGCAGAGTGCTGGAGATGAAACATCTACACCCCAGCACTCGCGAGCTTACGCTACTGGTAAAGTTCCGCTGTCGAGAGACGAGTGGAGGCCTGCGTGTAAGAACCAAATTGCACGGTGTAATTCGTTCCTCCGATGATAAGCACACTACCGTCTTGGAGCAACGTTGAAGCGTGTCCAAAGCGCGGGGTTTCCATGCTACCTGTTTTGGTGACTGTGCTGCCTGTGGGATCGAACAGTTCCGCGGAATCGAGGGACTGTACCAGAAACGCGTTCTGTTTAGTTTTGCTAACAATTATTTGTCCCCCCGCCACGAGTACAGTTCCATCGCTTAGCAATGTGGCCGAATGTCCTGCCCGCGGAGTGGTCATACTTACTGTTGGTGTAAAAGATCCTTTAGTAGGGTCAAACAGCTCTGAACTCGATAGCGCAGATTCTTGAAATGGAGCGGAGTGATCCAGTCCGCCGGTCACGAGCACATTGCCGTCATTCAACAGCGTTGCGGTGTGCGACTCGCGCGCGTCAAGCAGATTGCCTTTCGTTGGCGTAAACATCCCGGTGGCGGGATCGAATATTTCCGCTGTGCCGAGGGACTGTAGCAGGTAACCGAAACCTCCCAGAACCAGTACTTTGCCATCTTGAAGCAGCGTCGCGGTTTGTCGCGCGCGTGCGAACTCCATATTGCCCGTCGATGTGAACATCCCTGTCGTTGGGTCGAATAACTCCGCTGTGAGAATATAAGGCAGACCACTTCCCGCGCCTCCAGTCAGAAGTACTCTGCCATCATTCAGCAGTGTGGCGGTATGGTCCCAGCGCGCTTCAACCAGATTGCCTTTTGTTGGCGTAAACATTCCGGTAGTTGGATCGAAGATTTCGGCAGACGCGAGCGCGAGCGCTTCGCTATTGTTCTGCAGGCCACCCGTAACAAGCACTTGGCCGTTCTTGAGGAGCGTTGCAGTGTGTCTTACACGTGGAGTTCCCATGCCTTTTCCTGTCGTAAACTTCCCGCTGACTGGATCAAACGTCTCATCCGATGAGAGGACTTGCCCACCGATGCCGGATCCCCCGGTGACAAGAACTTCTCCTGTATTGAGCACCGTCGCCGTATGCCCCTCGCGCTCGGTTCCCATGCTTCCGGTGGCGGTAAAACTATGCACAGAAACGGTGATGGCGGCGCTGGACGCCGCTGGTGGAGTGCCATCGACAGTTGCTGCGGTAAGCGTGATGTTTGCTGGCGGAGCACTCGCAGGAGCTGTGTAGGTAGTTGTTGCACCGCTGGCAGTCGTTGCAGGCGAGATCGAGCCGCATACTGTGATCGTGCATGGCATGCCGTCCAGACTAAGCGTCCAATCCACGTTGCCGTTCTGCGGATCGTACAACACCGTCGCGATGAAGTCCTTCGAACCATTCAAAACGACGAAGGCAGAAGTCTCTGAAAGACTGACAGAAATGGGAGGTGCGCCGACCGTGATACTGAGCTGGACGTCTGGAGAAGTCAGCTGGGGACTGCCTGAATCAGTCAGATGAACCTTGAAGTTGAACGAACCGCTGGTTCCGGTGGGTGTGCCTGTAATCATTCCCGTTGCGCTCAGAGTCAGGGTATCGGGTAAAGATGTGCCGCCACCTAGCGCCCAGGTGAGCGCACCAGCACCGCCGTTTGCCGCGAGTTGCAGGCTGTACGGAGTGCTGAGACTCGCCGCCTGGATTGGTGAAGTTGTCGCAACCGTTGGAGGAGCTGAAACCGTGACCGTCGTCGTACCGGAATTCGTCAGACCGGTGAGCTTCGCTGTTATGGTTACCGCGATCGAAAGAGGTGCGGTTGGAGCAGTAAATGTAGCTGGCGCTCCACTCGCCGTGTGTGCAGTAATTGTCCCGCAATTGCCTCCACCGCACGAGAGCGCCCAATCGAAGCCCTGATTGGTCGGAGCGTTGCTCGCGGTGGCAGTGACCGGTGCGCTTTGGTTCACGTCCAGAGCGAGGGATGCAGTGGGACTCATCTGGACGCTGATCGGCGGCGGAGTTGTGTGAGTAGAGCTGCCGCTACCGCAACTGGAGAGTGAAATCACGGAAGCGAACACAAAGGTCGAAGTCATAATTGCGGCGAAACGTTTCATAATTCCTCCTGAATAGCGCAGTCATTGAGATTCTCTAAGCCGGGGGCAGCGCCGGGCGTGGAATCGCACCGCCCCTGATCGATACTAGGTTTTTCAGTTGGCTGGTTTTGGCAACTTGAGCCCAAAGCCGCGGTACCGATGAGTGTGTTTTGCACGCAGCGCGGCCAACTTCTCCGGGGTCAGTGGTACATGAGCTGCTGTGGTTGAGCTTTGCACGTCCGCCGTAGCATTCGCTTGAGCCGGTTCGGTCGCACTCGCACCGTTGGCATCATCCTCTACGGGAATCAGCAGGAAAGCCCGTCCACAAGTCTCGGCATCATCGCAACCCGCCGGTGCCCCAAAGCCGCCGATCTCTCCTCGCTCATTGATGGCTACCGCGTTTGCAAGTCTTAGAGGGAAGCCAGAAGGAATTCTTGTGTTCAAGTCAATCATAATTCCGTTTTCCCACAAAAATGCTCGATCTTCGCCAATGTCGCAGTTATATGAATCGCCTACGACCTGCCCCTTGGAATTGATGGCTGACGCTTCACTGAAACAGTCACCGCTCAATGTCCCGAGATTAATCGCCACCCCGTTTTGCCAGAGAACCGCCGAGTGTTGTAGACCGCCGGTGCTGGAAAAATCAGCGCCCCCTACGATTTGTCCGGCGTCGTTAATGGCGTTTGCCGTTATGATCTTCCCTCCGGTTGTTGCTGCGTATAGATCAACCAACTTGCCTCTATCCCAGAAGAACTGGTCGAAGATTTGGTCTCCTACCAGGTTTGATTGGCCGATGACCTGTCCTCGATTGTTAAGGGTATAAGCGAAACCAAAGGTGCCTCCGAGACTGCCGAGGTCCGTCATTTTGCCCTTCTCCCAGAGGAAGGGGTCTACGGTTGGAATCCCTGTAACAGGATTAGGCGTCGAGTTTACATACGCCCCTCCGGCTACCTGTCCACGTTCGTTCAACCCTAAAGCTTCTGCATCAGGCCCGCCGAGCGTGCCCAAATCCTGCAACTCACCGTTTCGCCAGAGGAACGCGCGCGTTTGAGTTCCGGTTGAGACGCCATTGCCCAGGAAATCAACAAGGGAGATCGGATCAGGAATAGCATTCATGGCAAAACCTACAACTTCGCCCTTGTTGTTATTGGCGGCGGCAGCGCTATGATTTCCGCCAAACGTCCCGAGGCTCTTGATCTTACCGTCTTCCCAAAGGACCGCACGGATTTGCTTTATGCCGAGCACCGGATCAATCTCATTCACTTCGGAAGTCCCTACGATTTCCCCTCTCGCGTTGATGGACGTTGCTTCGCTGCACTCGTCGGGACCAGAGAGGGTACCAAGGTCCGTAACAGTCCCATCCATCCATTTAAATGCGTGGTATACGAATGGGACATTACCAGCGGGACCAAAACAAACGAAACCGTTGCTGGTCGGGAAATATGGGATTGACGTTGCCGCGACGCCCACGGCAGTTCCGCGGCTGTTTATTTGAGTTGGGCTCCCAAACACAGAGGCGGGGTTGATATAACTAGCAGGACCCCCGAATGTCGGAATGTCCACGGCCTTGTAGTGGTGATGGCGTGGCTTTTGTGCCTGCGCACCTGCTTGTTCCTGAGCAGACAATGCAATTGGGCTAGCCAACACCCCAATCAAGGCAATTCTTGCGATCGTAGTCATGTAGTGAATTCTCATGTTTAATCCCTCTGGCTCACTGGTCTGTGCCGTACCTCGCGAATGTGCGCCAGGCGGCGGAAGACTGCAATGCAGCGGAGGTGAATTGGTTCTGGCATAGTTGTCACACGACTAATCCATTGAGAAGGTGAGGTTTATTCCGCTAATGGCAAAGTTCCCGCCCATGCCGAACTGCTTTGTTGCACCCAGCCCTTAGTGATAAAGTCTGCACGGAGCCACTTTGGAACCCACCCGCTCTCCCGATATAGTTCGGTTTGGCGTGTTTGAGCTGGACCTGCGGACACGCGAACTGCGGAAAGAGGGCCTGAACACAGGGTTGCCGGAACAGTCCATCAAGATTCTTGCCCTGCTTCTAGAAAAGCCAGGTGAGATGGTGGTGCGGGAAGATATCCGCAAGAAGCTCTGGCCCAATGACACAGTTGTAGAGTTCGACCACAGCATCAACGCCGCGATCAAACGATTGCGTCAAGCACTCAGCGACTCCGCAGACAATCCACAGTACATCGAGACTCTTGCACGGCGTGGCTACCGTTGGCTGGCGCCGGTTCAGCGGGAAGAACCAAGTCCCGGTCAACCACCATCCAAAGCAGTCAGCCCCATAGAGATTGCCCCTGCGGCGCAAAACCTGATTGGCAAGAAAGTTTCCCACTACAGAGTTCTGGAAGTCCTTGGTGGCGGGGGGATGGGAGTGGTGTACAAAGCCGAGGACCTGAAACTGGGTCGCCGGGTTGCTTTGAAGTTTCTGCCAGAAGAAGTGGCTAGTGATCCGGCTGCGCTGAAGCGCTTTGAGTCGGAAGCACGCGCGGCCTCGGCCCTCAACCATCCCAACATCTGCACGATTTATGAGGTCGACGAACACGAAGCGCAGCCCTTCCTTGTCATGGAGCTATTGGAGGGCCAGACGCTTCGCGACCTGATCGTCGCAGCAACTCCAGGAAAGCCCGCGTTGGAACTCACGAAGTTGTTGGATATTTCCGCTCAGATCACGGCGGGACTAGAAGCTGCCCACCAGCAGGGCATCATCCACCGCGACATCAAGCCCGCAAACATCTTCGTTACCAGCAAGGGCCAGGCTAAGATTCTCGATTTTGGCTTAGCCAAGTTGTTCCTCACAGAAACCACTGCAGCCGAATCCTCGACCATGGATGGTAGTGACGCAGAATCGCAGCGAAAACGAGATCTAGAAACCGAATCGCTCACGGCCTCGAGCCCATTCTTGAGTCGAACCGGAGTGGCGATGGGCACCGCGGGTTACATGTCGCCCGAGCAGATCCGGGGCGAAAAACTGGATGCAAGGACGGATCTCTTTTCCTTTGGCTTGGTGCTCTACGAAATGGTAACGGGGCAGCAACCATTCAAGGGCGACACGGCAGTGGCACTTCATGACGCCATTCTCAACCATACACCTGCCCCAGCGCGCGAGTTGAATCCCGAACTCCCGTCTAAACTCGAAGCGATTATTAATAGAGCTCTCGAAAAGGACCGCGAAATACGTTATCAAACGTCGTCAGAAATGCGTGCCGATTTGCAGAGCTTGCAATCAGGCATGCAGCCGAACATTTCCTCCACCCTCTGGCGCAAAATCGCCTTTGCCGCCTTAGCCGTCCTGATCGTCGCGAGCGCGCTTGTCTGGTTTGCCAAGCGTCCGCCAGCTTCTTCTCAGATGGTGCCCGATCTAAAGCTCCGGCAACTTACGAGCAACTCCACCGATAACCGGGTGAACAGCGGGGCGATATCTCCCGATGGCAAGTACCTGGCATATACGGACATGAAAGGGATGTACATCAAGAACATTAAAACCGGGGAGACCCGGGCAGTTCCTGAGCCGGAAGCACTCAAAGGCAAAAATGTTAGCTGGGAAGTCCCTTCCGCGTGGTTTCCGGATAGCACCAGGTTTCTTGCCAACGCTCATCCCTACACGGTGGACACCGAATCTTGGAGTTCAAAGGGCACAAGCATTTGGGTGGCTTCCGTGCTCGGTGGGCCGCCCCAAAAGCTCCGCGACGAAGCCATCACATATTCCGTCTCGCCGGATGGTTCTTCAATCGCGTTCGGACCCAACAAGGACGTAGTTGGCGGAAGTGAAATTTGGTTGATGGGGCCGGATGGAGGACAGGCTCGGAAACTATACGGAGCCGACAAAGATGCAGACATCTTTGGACTCATTTGGTCTCCCGATATGCAGCGCGTTATTTACACAAGGGCTGAAGGGTCCACCGACTCCATGCTGAGTCGCGACTTGAGGGGAGGGCCTCCCCTTACCCTGTTCCCCTCTTCCGAATTCCCCGCTTGGGAAGAGCATGTTCGTGATTTTTTGTGGTTGCCGGATGGACGATTGATCTATGAGGTGGAGGACCCCGAGGCGCTTCGCACCACCTGCAATTTTTGGGTGATGCGCGTTGACACAAGCACGGGCAAGATCCTTGAAAAACCGAGGCGACTCACAAACTGGTCGGGCTTCTGCGCGGCCGCCATCAGCGTGACGGCGGACAGCAAGAGGCTCGCATTTCTGGAATGGGAAAGCCACGGGACCTCGTATCTCGCTGATTTAGTAGCTGGCGGGACGCAACTCCTCAAGCCCAGGCGCTTTCCTGCGAGTGAAAGTTCTGATGCTGCGTTAGATTGGACGCCCGATAGCAAAGCGATTATTTTCACGTCAAATCGCACGGGTCACTATAAGTTATACAAGCAGTCCTTAACGAAGAACACGGCTGAACCTCCAATGACAGAGGGCGTCATCGGGGACGCTCGTGTGACGCCCGATGGCAAGTGGGTTCTCTATTTTGACGGCCCGGTCGCACCGCCTGCAACAGGATCCTTAAAAGTTATGCGAGTCCCCCTCATAGGGGGACCGTCCCAGGTGCTATTTAATTCCAGTGGTGACGGCAGCTTAATTGCATGTGCGAGGTCGCCCTCGCAGTTATGTGTAATTGCGGAACCAACCGAGGACAAGCACGTGACGTTTTCGATCCTCGATCCTTTGCATGGACGCGGTACCGAGGTCGCTAGACTCGACATTGTTTCGAAAGAGTGGTGGTTTGACCTTTCTCCTGATGGCACGCGCATTGCCGCAACTAAAGGTCCAGCGGGCCCAATTTACATTCTTTCCTTGCGAGGCCAGGCGACGCAGCAGGTCCACCTGAAAGGTTGGAGCAATCTGCTTACCTTGCGTTGGGCAACAGACGGCAAGAGCCTATTTGTTTTTTCTGACAGCTCGCAGGGAAGAACGCTTCTGAATGTGGACTTGCACGGTAATGCGCATTTTTTGTGGGAAATTCCCGGAGCGGCTGGCCAAGCAAACTCAGTGGCGTCTCCAGACGGTCAGCACTTGGCGATGTGGGGATGGACCCTGAACAGCAACATTTGGATGATGGAAAACTTCTAGTCGAGATTACCTGTGTCTGTGTTGCGCCGTTGAATCTACCTTCGCAACTAATTCTTAGAACTGAATCTGTACTTTCAATTGAATCATTCTTGCGGACGCGTCCCCTCCAAGCCCTCTGCCCAGAATCGTCGTGGGAGGCTGTTCCTGAAAGGCGACCTGCCCGAATAAAGGGTCCGAAATGTCACTGAACGGAAAGCTGAAGTTATGATGGTTGAAGAGGTTGAAGAACTGGAAACCGATCCCCAGTTCGCTCTTTTCCCAGCCTGGCACCCGCGTGTTTTTCATGATGGAAAGGTCGGTGTTGAAATAGCGTGGGCCGCGGAAACGATTACGTCCCTGAGCGAATGCCCCCGCGGGGCCATCGCAGGGGCCTGACGCTGCAGGCAGATGTCCAGCATTGAATCCGGTCTCGCAACCCGATTGTAGAAAGCGCGCGTTTGGATTGGGCGTTATTGTCCCATCCGCGTTGAATAACACTTGCGGTGGTTGACATGGGTACGGAGCGAGCGGAAATGCCGCGCCTTTCCCGCATGAATTTCCAGAGCCGGAAAGAGCGCCAACTGGAACGGCGTACATTGCACCGAAATAGTTATTCGGCGCAAGACTGCCCGATTTGGCGAAGTCGAACACCGTATACGGAAATCCCGTGCGGGCAAAAACTGTTCCTGAGATTGCCACCCCTTCACGAGACTTATCGGGACCATGGCCTCGAAAGGCTCGCTTTTAGTGGAACTTCCCACACATAGTTGGCGTTAACGGAATGACGCACGTCGTAATCCGCTGGTCCGTACGCACCCCGAAGATTTTGTGGGTCCTGTGGACTCGACGCACTGCCATACGTGAATGGGATTGACACCGCCGTTAGAGACTTCATCGAACGCATGGCCATAGGTGTAATTAGCCTGAAACATGCCTTGCGTCCAACGACTGAACCGATGCTGGAAAGAAGTTACTCATGCCGTTGTAGTTAGATACGGCAAGGGAAGTTATCTCGAGTAACCCTGCTGAATCGCGGATCGGCGCATGGCGGAACAGGCGGACTCGCGGTGCACATCGCGGCGGGGAAGCGAGCCAAACCCAAATGCGTTTGCCGACGGGTCCCAAGCAAACTGATGGATGCCATGATGACCCGTATAACCGATGCTTAACCAATTGTCGCCGGCGCAAAGGCTTGCTGCAATTCCAGGTTCCATCTCTGGTATTGCGGTGAATGCGTCCGGCTGTCCGGAACAGTGATGCTAGGCGGCGAAAAGCCGGTCGGAGAGAGGCTGGAAATCGTGGCCTGAATTTGAGCAAGGGTTTGACCGGCGGCAAAGCCTTTGAGGAATGCGGCATTGGAATCGGAGGCGTCTTTGAAGAGGTTGCTAGTCTCATTGGGTGCAAGGTTGTCCCCGGAAACGATGAAGAAGTTCAAGAGCGGAGGATTGCGCGAGTTGCGCGAAGACACGCGGCACTGGGTCATAAAAGATGCCGATTCCGCCTCGGAAGTACGGTGTTATGTGAAACGCCGAGCGGCTGCCAGGCAAAGCTGAAGTCGTGGTGACCACAGTACGGCGTCCATGCCCGCGAAGCTTGTCTCTGGTTAATCAGGATCGCCTGGTTATACGGCTGGTTTGGGTCGTGACTCACCGACGCGAAGGGACCGGCCATACGAGCGAAGCAACGTGTCTCGCAGATCGGATTGGACTGGTGTTCTGCGCGAAGGGCAAGCGTAATCGTCAAATTGGGCTGCGCGTGCCACTCGTCCTGTGCGTAGAGCGCAAAATTATAATATTTAAGGTGGTGGACAGCATCGGAAGCAAATGACTGTGCGAGGGTCGTAAAATCAGTCTTCGGTGAAGCTGGATCCACACCGCCTTGATAAAAGGCATCGAGTGTCTGGACGGACAACCCGCCTGCGGTGAGGTAGGCGAACCCTCGGTCTGTCCAATATGTTCGTTCAAAGTTCGTACCGAGCTCGAACTTATGATTGCCCCGGGTCTTCACCAAATCATCGGAAATCTGGTACTGAGCATTGATACGGCTAATCGGAAGTGCATAATCACCGTTAAGCCCGCCAATGCCGTTAAAGATTGACGAAGCAAAACCCAGTGTCGTTGGAAATGCGGCTAATGCCTGAGAGCTATGCTTAAGCCCGTAGAAGGGAGCAAGGTAACCGCCTGCCAGTAAAAATTGGTTCGCAGCCGACGAACCAAATGTACGCGTCCAGACAACTTGGCCTTGCCAGGATGGAACACTACCATCAACATCGAAAACTGGATTGATGAAATCGACATAGGCAGGCACGTGCCCTCGGTCATTTTGGATCTGAAGAAAGACACGGTCGTTCCCGCTCACGTTCCAATCCACGCGGCCAGACGTAAGGGTATCCTGGCTTGCCAGGCCTCGCTCGGAGATGAAATGGCGGACGCAAGGGACACCTACACCCAACAGATTGAAATCGGGAGGACAGCCAACGGGATTGATGAAGTCACCGTCCGACGCCGATGCCACTCCGGGGGCATTGTCATAAAGACTAAAAATCTTTCTGTAAAGCAATGCCGAAGCAGAATTTGATCCAAATTTCGAATCGATATTCGCGATGGTTGCGTTTTCAAATTGGAGGCTCGGGATAGTTACTAGAGAATTTTCAGGAATCAACAGCCGAAGTCCCTCGTTATCAAAAAAGAAAGAACAGTTTGCCCTTTTTGATCGGTCCGCCGAGGGAACCAGCCCACTGATTGGCAATGTCGAACGGGCGCGGTGCCGACAACACGTTGGCCACCCAGTTGTTGGCATTGAGCACCCGCCCGTTCCAGTAGTATTGCGCGTTGCCGTGAAAATCGTTGCCTCCGGACTTGGTGATGTAATTGATATTCGCGCCAGAGGCGCCGCCAAACTGGCCTGAGTATCCAATGCTAATGACCGTTGCTTCTTGAATTTGGTTCTGGCCTAGTAATAGTCCGAGTGCGCCAGATCGACTTACATTTACGAATTCGTCGGTAATGCTCATCCCGTTTAAGGTGTAACGATTGGAAGTACCCGGCATCCCGAGAATTGAAAAGTTGCCACCAGCCCCCTGGGCGTCCGTGTTCATCACCGCGCCCGGGGCAGTTTGTGCGATATACGTGAGATCGTTGCCTGGGTTCGGAACTTCAGAAATCTGCTTCTGACCCATCGTCACGGAGAAATCGCCATTCTCAGACTGAATCAGAGGAGCCTCGCCCGATACCGTAACGGTAGTGGTGGCATTAGTGATTTCGAGTGTTACGTTTACAGAGACCGGAGGCCCCAGGAGAACGTCCACCGTCCGACTCTCTTTTCGAAAGCCGCCACGAGTCACTGTAAGTGCATATCTCCCTGGCGCCAGAAAGAAGAATTGGTACAATCCCGTCGTGATCGGTTCTTCGCTGATTGGTTTGTTCCCTTGGTGTTGTCCTTGATCTCGACCACTGCATCAGGCACGACCGCATGACTCGCATCGGTCACAACCCCCGTCAATCCCCCAGAAGTCGTTGTTTGGGCGCATGAATCGTGGATCGACCAGAGAACAAAAGTGAGGATTGCCAAGAGCCGGATCGGGAACTTCCATCGCGTCAAATGGCACCATCGATTCCGGCCAAGTTTTCTCTTGGGCTTTACGACCTGCGAACTGACGCCAATACTACTCTGTTAACTTGCTGCAAGCTTCAACTAATTGCGGTTAGCCACGCCTTGATCACTCCGTTGCGTCCTGAAAAACAAAGGACCGGGTCGTTTAGCTTGTAGAAGGTCTACTGACGACAGATCGCAAACAAAGCGACGTCTCACGTCATGTAAGTTGAAATTGAGCGAATGCTCGAGTTTTCAAGAGACGATGGAGACTTAGAAATTGGCCAAATATGGATTACTGGGAATAAGGGGCTCAATGCATTGAGCCTTGACAAAATATAACACTATTGTTATAAATGAATGGCCATGAAACCGCAGGAACTCAGATCTGCGCGCCTCAACAAAGGCTGGACACAAACCCAGGCCGCGTACTCATCTCGGGATGACACAAGCCTATTTAAACTTCCTCGAAAACGGGAAAAGAAGGCTCACACCCGTGCTAGTTCGTAAGGCCGCTTTGGTCTACGGACTCTCGCCGGAAGTTCTTCCGTTGGCCGACGCTTTCTCGCCCGTTCAGACGGGCGATCACAAATTGACTGAGATGCTCGCGAAACTCGGATATCCAGGCTTCTCGTATCTTCGTGCTCACACCCTGAAGAAACATCCCTTCGAGGTATTGCTTACAGCACTGGCGCAAAGGAACCTTGATGGGCGCGTCGCTGAAGCCTTGCCGTGGGTGGCCATGAAATATGTCCAACTGGATCCCTGGCTTCTGGAGAACGCCCGGAAATTCAGCCTTCAAAACAAACTAGGCTTTGTCGTCACAATGGCGCGACAGTTGGCGGAAAAACAAAACAATGACGCTAGATCGAAAGAGCTGAGGCAACTCGAAAACGCTCTCGACGATAGCCGTTTAGCGAAAGAGGATGTCTTCTATCGCCCACTTCGCACAGAGAGCGAAGGGGAATGGCTGAGGAAGCATCGAACAGAAGATGCAGTGCACTGGAATCTGCTAACAGATATGAGACTGGAGCACCTTCAATATGCCAAGTGAGAAAGAGGGCGACGAACTTCCTTCGCCGTGGAGGGAATTTCTAAGCGAACTCGACGAGTCTCTGAGTGAACCGCTCGAGCTACATTGTATTGGTGGGTTTGTTTTGGTTTATTTTTACGGTTATCCGCGAACAACGGGTGATATCGACTACTGCTCTGCCGTGCCCGCGAATCTCAACCTTGAGGAAGTAGCGGGACAAGGTTCACCGCTTCGTAAGAAATATGGAGTCTGGCTCCATCGAGTAGCGGTCGCAAACCTTCCCGAAGAGTACCAAGCCAGGTTGACAGAGATGGTCCCAGGTGAATTCAGACATCTCAAATTGCTTGTGCCTGACCCGTACGATTGCATTTTGTCGAAGTTAGAGCGGGGAAGTGGAAAGGACCGGGATGATGCCGACTACTTATTCAAGTCTCAGAAGCTCGACGCGCATCTGCTTCGCGAACGATACGAGAAGGAACTACGCCATAACCTAATCGGAAATGTCGAGTGGCACGACGGTACTCTGAAGCTGTGGATTGAGATTTTCGAAGCTCCAGGCTAAGTTGTTGACTCGCCCCGCCTAATGACGGCATCAACTTCAGAGGCAAATTGGAACCCAGTAAAAAGCCAACTTTCCGTGACTCTACTTGCTACTACTTTTGACTGATTTGAGGGTATTGGATCCCCATTGGAATCTGGTGGTTGGAGAAAATAAAAAATGCGTATTGAAAACAAGAGACATACCAACGCTCACCAACCCCTCACCTCCCACTCACCAACGGAGGCTTCAATCCCCCCCTCTCCGCCAGTTCTTTATTGTACAGTGGGTTGGAATCCTTCCTAAGACACTTCCTAAGAAATTCCTCGAATCGGCTGAAAAAGTCTGCGGCCGCGCAGTATTTAGACTACAGAGGAATTTCAGTGGCAAAGCTCAGCATTTACAAATACGTTCGGACGGACAATTGCGCCACACCGCGTATCGTCGACGATCTGGAAGTTGAATGTGTTCCTTTTCTCTACAACGGAGACCCCGAACGTGCCACATTCACGCGCTGTGTGCGCTTGTCATGGGTCGCGGCAGCCTGCGGAACAAAGGGCGCCCAGACGGTCTGCATGTCATATCATGTTGGGGCAAAGGAGCAGTATCAATCCCAATTTATGCTTACGCGAATCGTTTGTCTCCTCTTGGTCCTGATCTCGGCCTCAGGCTTGTCCGGCACGGATTTTTCCATGAAGGTGACCGACAAGAATTACCTCGATACTCAAGGTTTCAGCGTTTTTCTGTACGACAGCACGTACCACGCCGTTTTTGTGGACCAAAAGAACACGGCCATGGAGATGATTCTCCATGGCCAGCGCATCGCCACCAACGGCGATGTGCGGCTGATGCCAACGCCGGAACAGTGGGACTTGGTGGCAACCCTCAAAGGTCGCCGTGCCGACAAAGCGAACAGCCGGCTCACTGCTGACCTCGCTTTCCCGACGTTCGACTTCAGTTACACACTGGAAGTGGCAGCGGAGCCAGGCGGGGTGAAGGTCAGCATCAATCTCGATAAGCCGCTACCGCAGAAACTGGAAGGGCGGGCGGGCTTCAATTTGGAGTTTCTGCCGTCGATCTACATGGGCAAGGCTTACGTGGTGGACGGAAGCAAAGCCGGCATCTTCCCGCGAACGCCGAACGACGCGATGACGAAAGTTTTGCCCTTGGCGGATGAGCCGAAAAAGGCGTACTACCTGGAGGACTGGGACAAGGCCAAAGGATACACGCAGCCGCTGCCGTTCGCCGAAGGCAAGAGCATCATTCTGGGTGTAGACGACGCGCTGGCCCGCGTGAATGTGGTATCGGACACGGCCGACCTGATGCTGTTCGATGGGCGCGATCGCGCGCAGAACGGCTGGTTCGTGTTGCGTTCGCTGATTCCTTCGGGAAAAACCACGGGCGCCATCGTGTGGCACATCCGTCCGGACGTGATCCCGAACTGGACACGGCCGCCGATGATCGCGCACAGCCAGGTGGGTTATGCGCCGGGCTTCTCCAAGGTGGCGGTGCTCGAACTCGACCCGAAATACAACGGCCCGAAGAGGGCCCGAGTGTTGCGCCTGACGGAACACGGATCGTACCAGCAAGTGTTCGAGGGTCCGATCACGCCCGCGACGCCGTGGCTGCGCTACGTGTATTCGAAATTCGACTTCACCTCCGTGAGGGAACCCGGCCTTTACGTAATCGAGTACGCAGATCAGCGCACGGCCCCTTTCCCGATTTCGCAGGACGTCTACGCAAAGATCTGGCAGGACAGCCTGGACCATCACCTTGCGGAGCAGATGGATCACGTTGCGGTTCGCGAAGGATACCGGGTGTGGCATGGCGCTTCGCACCTGGATGATGGGCGCATGGCGCCGGTGGTTGGGGAGCAATTTGACGGCTGGAACCAGGCCACAGCGACGGACGGGAAGTACAAAGGCGGCGATCACATCCCTGGGATGAATGTGGGCGGGTGGTATGACGCCGGGGATTTCGACCTGGAGGAACCGGCGCAACTGAGCGTGATTCAGAGCCTGGCGCTGGCGTATCGCGAATTTCATCTCACGTACGACGAGCTTACGGTGGATGAAAGCGCACGTGAGGTGGAGATGCACCGGCCCGATGGCGTGCCGGATACGGTGCAGCAGGTGAAGCATGGCGCACTGCTCATCCTGGCGCAGTTCCACAACATCGGCCACGCCATCCGTGGCACTCACGAGCCAGATCTGCGGCAGTACACCCAGGTGGGCGACGGCGCTTCGAAAACGGACGGCCGCATCTACGACCCGAAGCTCGGCCCGAACGAAACGCAAGGTGACTACTCCGGCAGGCCGGACGATCGCTGGATCTTCACTACGAACAACCCGTTTTTCCAGTGGAACGCCATTGCAGCGCTGGCTGCAGCGGCGGATACGCTGAAAGGTTGGGACGATGCGTTAGCGAGAGACTGCCTGGATACCGCGATCAAGGCTTGGAACGAGGAGAAGGCTCATCCAACGCAGAATCCGGCGGGCGGCGGCTTGGGCGGAGCGGCTCCGGCAGGCGCGCCGGGAGGTGGCGTGCTGGCCGCGTCGCAGGGCGTTGTCTCTGGCGCTCAAAGTGGTGGTAACGCAGCGGGCAGCGCGGGCGCTCCGGCAGGCACGGGCACGACCGGCGCACAACCAACTCCGCCGGCCGGCTCCGGTCGTGGAGGATATAGTGCCGGACTGGAGTGGGCAGCGGCGCTGGAATTGACCATCGCTACGAATGGCGCCGAGCCTTACAAGTCCCGGCTGAAGGAATTGTTCCCGCAGATGATCACGCCGCAACAGATGGACTCGCGTGGCTGGAGCGCGGTGCGGGTTTTGCCTTACCTGGACGCCGGCGCGAAGGATCAAATGCGCGAAGCGGTGAAGAAATATATGGCGGGTTTGGATGAGCGGCTGGGCGCCACTCCTTTCGGGGTGCCGCCGAGTCTCGGCACGTGGGGCGGATCGGGCGCCGTGGTGGACATGGCTATTCGAATGTATTTCCTGCATAAGGCCTTTCCGGAGCTGGTCAGCCCTGAATACACACTTCGCGCGGTCAACTACATTCTTGGGACGCACCCGGTATCCAGCACTTCGTATGTGGCTGGAGTGGGAACGGTGTCGAAGACGAAGATCTACAGCAACAATCGCGCGGACAATTCGTACATTCCGGGCGCCGTGATTCCGGGATACATCGTCATCAAGCCGGATTTTCCGGAGTGCATCGATGACTTCGGGTTTCTGTGGTTTGAGGATGAAGCCGTGGTGGCCGGGTCGGCAAGCTGGGTGGTGGCGGGGAACGCTGCGGAGGCGATCATTAAGGAATCAAAGTAGAGCCAGTACTAAAAGCGCCCGGCGGCTCCGAGCGGGCCGAGCGCCTTTTTTGGGGGAAGAATTAGATTACGGCGTGGCGTTCATCGGATTTACGAGAATGCCGTCATGAAAAATCGCCGGACTTTGTGCGCATGTGCGCCCAAGTCTTACGACCTGCCGCATGCGCATGCGCCGAGAATCGATCGTAGAAACTCTTGGATCGCGGGCAAATCAGAAGTCAACTTCCCAGTTGCCGACATTCCACGAAGTGGGTTACCAGTCCCCTGAGAAGACCTCACATAACGTGACACTACCTCAAAGCAACTCAGATTGTCTCGCAACGGAAAATCGTCGCCTTGCAGTGCCGTAACGGCGTAAAGGATCGGTCTGAAGGAACGACATCTTCCGTTGTGCTGCAACGGTTGTTTGAGTTGTTGCCAGATTTCTTTTGGACTACTCGGCGACAGTTGTTGGGTGCAATGGACGGAATCACATCCGTCATGGACAGCACTCACTGGCAGCTCGCTTGAAAGCAGAGGTTCTGACTGAAGAAAGGCAGCACATGATTTTGAAAGCGGTCGGCCACTTTGCTTGTGTGCGTGCCCGAATACACTTCGAAGCTGTTCGTGATTCCATACTTATCAAGGACTTCGTGGAGCTTTGCGGTATCGACCCACAAGCCGTCCTGGTCACCTACATCTATGGAGATAGCACGATACCGGCGGAGACTTCCTACGTACTGATCAATGAAAGCGAGTGGCGCATTGGCAGCCCATTTCGCAAGAACGTCCGGCTGCGGCGCTCCCTCTTTCGTGGCCAGGTCGAGATAAAGCGGGGGATTCTTCGGATTGGGTGACCATGCAGCCGCGGAGGCTAGCGTGGCACGCGCAAAAAATGGCAGGCTTGCGGAATCCGCAGGTGTTTTGGCCGCTTCAAGGCTCTTTGCGATTTCCGGGCTCACGGCTGGCCGGGGAGATAAGCAGCAAGGGCTCATGATGTACAAACTCCCAAACATGTCGGAATGCTTCATGCCAATGCGGGTAGCGCCGTAACCTCCCATCGAGTGACCTACGAGTCCCCGGCTCAGACGATCTGGAATCGTGCGGTAATGCGCATCGATGTAAGAGACCAGGTCACGCGCAATGAACTGCTCGAAATCGCCGGTGGTCACGGAACTCGAATACATCGAGCCGTTGTGCAGAGTCTTCGAATCGGGCAGTACCACGATCATTTCTTTCGCGCCTTGCGCGAAGGCGCCTTCGATCGTCTGCGGCACATGGATTTCATGCGTCCATTGCTCGGCGCCGATGGAGAAACCGTGCAAAGCGTAGACGACCGGATAGCGCCGGGATTTTTCCTGGGCATAACTCGACGGAAGGAACACGAACACGTCGCGATCGACCGCGTCTCCTTCCAAATTGCCTTCCAGAGCCGTCCCGTGAACCTTGATATGTTCGACCGTCACTGGTTTCGCACCAGCAACGGGCGGAGGCACATCGGTTTGCAATTGGGCTGCGAGCTGAGGAGCTAGTCCAGCCGCTATCGCGAGCAAAATCCCACCGAATAGTTTCGCACTGCTCATTGTGACCCTTTCTTGAAACAGCATCGCCGAGGAGCTTGCGCGATGCTTCTGTTTAGCTTCACTGCCCGACTGCGATTACCGTTACGGATTTGGGAGCTAATTCGAGAGTTAGCTTGCCGTCTTGGGCTTTCGCGGAAATTGGCTTCGGCACGACTGTATTTGGTGCGTCGAATGTATTTACGCTGTCGACCTTGGGGGCGGTCAGCGTTTCTCCTGCCGCCGATTTGGCATTCATGCCGGCCAGACTAACTTCCAATTCAGCGGACTGATTTGGATCAACGTTGGTGATGGCCAGCCACAATTTTCCGGCTTTGTCTTTCGCTGCAATGGCATCCACTCGCGGCAGAGTGATGCCGTCGTGTGTATACGTGCCAGCGTCGAAAGTGACGGGCACGAAGGTGGCGTCCTGGAACGGAACGTACATTTTGTAGACGTAGTAAGTCGGCGTGAGAACCATTTTCTCTTTGTCGGTGAGGATCATGGCCTGGAGCACGTTGATCATCTGCGCGATGTTGGCCATGCGAACGCGGTCGGCATGCTGCGCAAGAATGTTCAGGTTCAGCGCAGCGAGGATGGCGTCGCGCAAACTGTTTTGCTGGACGAGGAAGCCGGGAGTGCTGCCGGGAAGCGGCGCGTACCAGCCGCCCCACTCATCCACGACAAGCGCCACTTTTTTTTGCGGGTCGTACTTGTCCATGATGGCGGAGTGCTTCGCGATGAGATCATTCATCTCCAGCGTGGACTTGAGAATCTGCGCGTATTCGGTCTCTCCGAACCCCACCGAAGCATAGGAAGGCGGCCATTTCACAACGGTGTAGGAATGCATCGAAAGCCCATTCATGTCCCAACTCCAGGTGTGGCTCTGATACGCCTTCATGATGGCGTCGGTCCACTCAGTCCAGCGGGATTCACTGCCGCCAGGGCCAACAGCGATCTTGAGCATCTGCTGCTTGTCCTGCTGAGCTGGATTGAAGTTGCGGACGAAGCGGCTGTAAATCTTGAGCTGGCTCAAATAATAATCAGGCGTCATGTTGCCGCCGCAGTCCCAGCTTTCGTTACCGATGCCAAGAAACGCAACCTTATAAGGAGCAGGATGCCCGTTGGCCGCGCGTTCTTTTGCCAGAGTCGTCGGCTGAGCGGTGGTTAGGTATTCCAGCCATTCCGCTGCTTCCTGTGGAGTTCCGGAGCCGACGTTGACGGAAAGGTAGGCCTCCGCACCAATCTGGTCGAGGAAGTCCATGAACTCGTGCGTTCCAAAAGTGTTTGACTCGATTACGCCGCCCCAGTTGGGATTGAGTGTTACGGTTCGTTGCGGGCCGATCCCTTTGCGCCAGTGATATTCATCGGCAAAGCACCCGCCGGGCCAGCGCACGTCCGGCACTTTCAGCGCCTTAAGCGCAGCAACGACGTCGTTACGGATCCCGCGTGTGTTTGGAATCTTGGAGTCGGGGCCGACCCAGATGCCTTCGTAAACACCGTGGCCGAGGTGTTCGGCGAATTGGCCGAAGAGGTTGCGGTCAATCTTCGCGCCTGCCTTGGAAACGTCAACGGACATCTGGACTTTCTGTGCTGCCGCCACCGGCACAGTCACAGCCACAGCGAGCAGAGTCAAGCTGGCAAGAAGTGAACGCACGAGCGAAGATCCCGCTTGAAGCGCAAACAGGAATGTCCGACGGAACTGAGATCGGCGCAGGATTCGGTACTGAATTGCTCGGAGATGTCTGAAAGCAAGTTTTTGGGCCATTTATTGTTCTCTCTGAGGTTCGGCTAGGTTGCACCGGATTGATATCCAACTTTTTTGCGTATTTGTCTTTCAGAGTTCAGTTTATGAAACGGATAGTATACATTCAGCGTGGCGGTGGAGAATCTATCAAGCATTTTCGAGATGGACCCGTACACAATGGACACTCAACTCCAGTGTAGGTGCTGTCGCAAATCCTTCCAGAGGCTACTTCCAGCGTGAAGGCACTCGTACTCAAGAAGCCGGGCGAAGCGTCCGTCGAAACGGTTCCCAATCCGGTGGCTGCACCCGGAGAATTACTACTGAGAGTCCGAATGGTTGGGTTCTGCGGAAGCGATCTGAACTCATTTCGCGGACGAAATCCACTCGTCACCTTTCCGCGGATCCCCGGACATGAAGTGTCAGCCACGGTCATCGAGGGGGATAGCTCGCTGCCTGCTGGAACAGATGTAGCTCTTTCTCCATATACGAGCTGCGGCGGCTGCGCTTCCTGCCGGAGGGGACGTTCGAATGCGTGCAAGTTCAATCAGACTCTCGGCGTACAACGGGACGGGGCGCTTGCAGAATTCGTCGCGATGCCTAGAGAGAAGTTGTATCCGGCGAAACTCACGAGGAAAGAGTTGTGTCTGGTCGAACCGCTGACGGTGGGATTTCATGCTGTGGCGCGCGGCAGAATAAAAGCAGACGACACTGTCGCCATCTTGGGGTGCGGCGGCGTGGGACTCGGAGCCGTCGCTGCTTCGAACGCACGCGGCGCTCGCACGATTTGTGTTGATATGGATGATGAGAAGCTCGTCGTGGCGCGAGCGGCGGGTGGTTCTGATGCGATCAACACCGCGAAGGAATCGCTACACGATCGCCTGCAAGAACTGACGGAAGGCCGCGGCCCGGATGTGGTGATCGAAGCGATCGGAACACCGCAAACCTTTCGAGCCGCTGTTGAAGAAGTCGCCTTCACGGGAAAAGTGGTGTACATCGGCTATGCAAAAGAACCGGTGAGCTACGAGACGAGACTCTTCGTGCAAAAAGAGCTGGACATTCTCGGTTCGCGAAACGCGTTGCCGGAAGATTTTCGTGCGGTAATCCATCTTCTCGAGGGGAAAAAGTTTCCTGTGGACCAGGCTGTGAGTTTGGTGGTGCCGCTCGAAGAGGCGGCGGATGCCCTGCGATCGTGGAGCGAGAATCCGGCAAGCTTCAAAAAGATCATGGTCTCCGTGGATTGACGGCATCAGAGCTTTATTCTAGTTGCAGGAGAGAGGAATCATGCTTGCCCGTTCGCTGTTGACGATTGCACTTGGTGGTTTTTTGCTCGCGCTCTTAGCACTTCGTGGAGCGCAGGCCCAGAGTCCGACGGCTCCAACCGCTTCTATCGACCCGGAAGCGATCGACGCAATCTGGCAGAAGGCAAGCAGCAAGTATGACGGGCAGCGAGCGGAGCTCTTGAAGGACGTTGAAAACGCGGATCGCGAGGGGCGCTATCGCGCGGACTGGGAATCGCTGAAGAACTACGAAGCGCCGGAGTGGTACAAGGACGCCAAGTTCGGAATTTTTATTCACTGGGGAGCGTATTCGGTTCCTGCTTTCGGCAGCGAATGGTATCCGCGCATGATGTATGTCGAGGGATCCCCAGAATACCGGCATCACATCGAGACTTACGGTAAGCAGGACAAATTCGGCTACAAAGACCTAATCCCGATGTTCAAGGCGGAGCATTTCGATCCGGCGGCCTGGGCGGAGTTATTCAAAAAAGCCGGCGCGAAATACGTGGTGCCCGTGGCCGAGCATCACGACGGATTCGCGATGTACGAGAGCAGGTTGAGCGATTGGACGGTGGCCAAAATGGGACCGCATCGCGATACCACCGGAGAATTGGCGAAGGCGGTGCGGGCCGCCGGGTTGCATTTTGGCGTGTCGTCGCACCGCGTGGAACATAATTTCTTCCTTGGGCCGGGCCGCGCAATTTCTTCGGATGTGAACGACCCGCAATATGCGATGCTGTACGGCCCTGCCCATAACTGGCTTATGAACCCGTGGGGCACACCTCTCAATAATGATTTCACTTATGTTTCCTCCGCGTGGGCCAACGATTGGCTGGCGCGGTCTGCGGAACTGGTCGAGAAATACCATCCCGATATCGTGTATTTCGACTGGTGGATCGGGCAGGCGGCGATCCGGGAGAATCTCGCGCGGTTCGCTGCGTTCTATTACAACAGCTCTCTGAAATATGGCGACCACGTTGGCGTGATTAACTACAAAGACTACGCGATGCAAGAGCATTCCGGCGTGCTCGATTTGGAGCGCGGCCAGTTGGGAGACATTCGCCCGCTTTATTGGCAGACGGACACGTCGGTCAGCAACAAATCGTGGGGCTACATTGAGAACGACACATTCAAGTCGCCGCAGTTCGTGGTGGATCAGCTCATCGACATCGTGAGTAAGAACGGGAATTTGCTGATGAACATTGGGCCGCGGTCGGATGGCACGATTCCGGAACAGGTGCAGCAGGTTCTGCTGGATGTGGGAGCTTGGCTCAATGTCAACGGCGAAGCGATCTACGGCACGCGGCCGTGGCGGGCGTACGGCGAAGGGCCGACCAAAGTCGTCGGTGGCTCCTTCCACGACACCGATACAGCCAACTACACTGCCGAAGATTTTCGCTTCACCACCAAGGGCGACACGCTTTATGTGATCGGACTTGCGTGGCCTGCAAATGGTGGAGCGGTGGTCCGCTCGCTGGCCGCCACCGTGGGAAGCGAACCAGTGGCGTCGGTGGCTTTGCTGGGCGGCGACCCAAGCTTGCGATTCGAGCAGAAGGCGGATGGTTTGCACGTGTATTTACCCAGTTCGCCGCCGGCAAAGTATGCTTACGCGCTTCGCGTGAAGTTTCAGCACGCGGGCCGCTGAAACGAACAAGCACAGAGTCTCTCCGCGAAAAACGCTACCGGGATGAAGCGTTTCTTTGCTTCGTGTCGAATGACGATGAAAGGCAGGGTGCCGTGAAGAAAGTTCAACGGATGAAGAGTTTTGGAGCGAGCGTTTACTCGATCACATCTAGCCGGCGCCCAAAGCCGTTCGATGGGGCACAGCCAGAATCGATGGTTAAGAGGTGAAGCCATGAAGCCAGTCGCAATTGCACTGCTGCTGTTTGCGAGCCTGTGTTGCACGCGGGAGTGCTACCCGCAAGACGCTGGGGATTTTCATCCGGCCACAACAAATGTGTGGGGAGCTGAATACCCGCGAGTTGACAGCGCGGGAAGGGCGCAGATCCGTGTCAGAGCTCCCGACGCCACGAAGGTCAAGGTGAATTTCTGGAGCGGGCCGAAGTCGGATATGGAGAAACAGTCGGACGGCTACTGGATGGTCACGACGACGCCGCTTGTTCCAGGATTGCACTACTACACCATAATTATCGATGGAGCGGAAGTGAGCGACCTCGGCAGTCAGGCTTTTTTTGGTGGAAGCAAGTACGCGAGCGCAATCGAGGTGCCTGAGCCTGGTTCGACCTACTACTCGGCACAGGACGTCCCACACGGGCAAGTGCGCGAAGTCTGGTACAGCTCGAAGGTCACAGGTACGTGGCGGCACGCGCTAGTCTACGCTCCTCCCAATTACGACTCACAGACGGATGTCAGATACCCGGTGCTGTATCTTCAGCACGGCGGAGGCGAGGATGAGACGGGCTGGATCAGACAGGGAAACGCGAACTTCATACTCGACAATTTGATCGCGGCGAAGAATTGCAAGCCAATGATTGTGGTAATGGCTTATGGTTACGCGCGGCGCGCTGGCCAGCCTGCTCCCGACCTGACGGGAAAGCCCTTCGGTTCTCCTGAAATGCTAAAGGCCATGCAGGATATGGCCGCCGCGTTTGAAGATGACGTGACGCAAGTTCTGATCCCGTACATCGATTCCCACTTTCGCACGCTGACGGATCGCGATCATCGCGCCATGGCCGGTCTTTCCATGGGCGGAATGCAAACTTTCCACGTCACGCTTAATCATCTAGATCTCTTTTCCTACATCGGAGGATTCAGCGGAGCGGGCGGCATGCTCGTGCTTGGAGACCGGAAGCTGAATCCCAAAACCGACTACAACGGCGTGTTTGCAGATCCGGCCGCGTTCGCAAAGAAAGTGCATTTGCTGTGGATCGGAGTGGGGACGACCGAGCCGGAGCGTATGCGCGCAGGCCTTCAGAGGTTGCACACCTCGCTGCTCGAAGCCAACATTCAGCACATCTTTTATGAATCGCCAGGCACAGACCACGAGTGGCAAACGTGGCGCCGCGACCTTAAGGACTTTGCGCCAAGGCTCTTTCAATGAGCGTGCAAACCAGCGGCTCAAGCGGAATCGATCTTTAGACCGGCGAATTGGAGAAAACAAATGGAGGCACATTCCTACATGCGATCATCGAACTTCAAGATTCTTGCTGGGACTGTTGTCCTCCTGATTGCGAGCCGCGCACACGCCCAGAACTCCGAGCCGCCGGCATATCTGAACCCGGCGTTGCCTGCGGAGCAGCGGGCCGCCGACCTGGTACATCGCATGACTGTAGAAGAAAAAGTCACCCAGCTGACCAACCAGTCGCGTGCCATCGACAGGCTGCACATACCCGCGTACAACTGGTGGAGCGAAACGCTGCACGGCCTTGTCCAACGTCCTAACTGCACCAACAGGCTAGAAGCTGAAGGCTTTGCCTACCAGCGCACGCATGTGCGGTGCCTGAGAGTCAGACCCGGCCAACGCTCTGGTGCAGTGCCCAGCGAAACTGGGTCAGACCATCTGCAGGTCATTGCCGAAGAAGTCAGCCGTGTGGCAGAGTTTGCATCGGGCAGGATATGGGCACGATGAGCACGGCCACGGCATTTATGGGATGGAAGCTGGCAGCGTGAACTGATTGGTTCCGTTCTATTGGGAAAATCCACGTGATTTCATAACAATGCTGGCTCCTCGACCCGAGTAAACTTTAGTTGCTCGACGACCAAAGGCTCGGGAGAAAGGAGCCAGACATGATGATCATAGGGGTAGATTATCACCCGAGCTTTCAGACGATTGCATTTTTGATTGAAGAGACTGGTGAATGTGGTGAACGGGAATTGAACCACAGCGATGGAGAAGCGGAGCGATTCTACCGGGAGCTAAAAGAGAGAGGAGTCAGTGTGCGGGTGGGGATGGAGGCCACCGGGCATGCACGCTGGTTCGAGCGGCTACTCGCAGAGTTGGGTTTCGAGTTGTGGATTGGAGATCCGGCGGAGATTAAGACCAAGCGAGACGGTTACGCTGTTTCTCAAGCGTTGCGTCGCGAGGGCTCCAAATTCTTTGCTGCGTCAGGGCGCGATCGTCATTCCGCCGTCCACTGTGAGGGCATGACCCACCACGTAGCTCGCCCCCGGACTGCAAAGCCATAGCACCACCGACGCGATTTCCTCTGGCCTACCGGCGCGGCCGATAGGAACGGTTTTGGCAATCTCGGCGTACGCCTGCTCGTCTCCACTGACGACGTCGCGGGCGATTTGCGTATCGATCAGTCCGGGATTCACTGCGTTCACGCGGATGCCATGTTTGATGTATTCCAGAGCGGCAGTCCGCGTCAGGCCAACGACGCCGTGCTTCGATGCGATGTAGGAGCCGATACCGGGATTGCCAGTCAACGCGCCGACCGATGCGTTGTTGACGATCGCGCCGCTACCCTGACGCACCATGTGCCGCAGTTCGTGTTTCATGCAGCTCCACACGCCGCGCAAGTTTATCCCAATCACGCGGTCCCACTCTTCACGCGTGCTGTCGGCGGTCGGGGCGATGTGGGCCATGACGCCTGCGTTGTTGAAGGCGGCGTCAAGTCTGCCGAACTGGGCAACGGTCCAGTCGACCATCGCCGCCACTTGGGCATCGTCGCTCACGTCGCAACCAAAGGCGATTGCTTTGTGACCGGCGGCCGTCAGCTTCTGTGCTTCCGCGTTCACTGGGTCCTTCCTGAAGTCGGCTAGCACGACGGCTGCGCCTGCCTCAGCGAACGCCTGTGCCGTGGCGAGCCCCATGCCCGAAGCTGCTCCGGTCACGAGGGCCACTTTGTTCGCGAAAGGTTTGTTCATTCGCTGAATCTCCTTTTCGTTCACAACTTCGAATGTCTTCACATTGTAATGCATTAGCGCGGCGGGCCAGTCTAATCACAAAAAGCGTCATCTAGCCTAGCCCTCAGAGCCGCCTTGCCGCGTAACCGGACGATTGGCTACTATTTGTCGGTCGTCAAATCGTTGCGCCGGCATTAAAAGGATTTCTTTCTACTTGACGTAAGCTCTCCGGATTTGGATGGCAGGCTGATTGCAGAGAATGTCAACGGTTCCTCGGCAGGGTTTCAAGAAAAAAGAGTTTGGTCTTCAGAAAAATTGCTCTTGCGCGTCTAGGCTGCCGCCGCATAACGATGGTGCAGCCCGCCGAGTCTAGGAAAGGATTGAATCTTGCTTTCAGTGGTTGACCGAATTTCTGCAGCACGACCTCCTGGCGTGTCCTTCGCCAGTCCAATCTGTGTGGAATTACCTCTGCCTTGCGTTTCCGGTGTCACCGGGGCAGATCTAAAGACAAGGATGGTAGCGATCATGAACGAGAATGTTGTACATAAACTGGATTTTGTCAGGAAGTTACTACTTAGCACGGCTGGATTGTTGGCCATCGTGGTGCCGATCACATTGGGCCTGACTAACGCCACAGCAAGCCGGGCCGAATTGAAGGGTGAAAACGCGGCCGCTAAAAGACCGCAAACGGAGCATTATCCCACGCGAGTATCAAAGGATGTGATGAGTGGGCTTATCCGCAAAAAGGCGCCTCCGGAATATCCCGAGAAAGCGCGCAAGGAGCACATTCAGGGAACAGTGGTTTTGCAAGCGATTATCGGCAAGGACGGGGACGTCGAGAACCTGCAGGTCGTTAGCGGAAACGCGATGCTCGTCGCTGCTTCGATTGAGGCCGTGAAACAATGGAAGTACAAGCCATATCCCTTAAACGGCGAGCCCGTTGAGGTCGAAACGCAAGTGGATGTGATCTTTACGCTTAATCCCTAAGTCTCCGTAGTTGCATCGAGACGAGGGCTGTGGTTCAAGCTGGATGATCAGCAACTCGAAAATCACAGTTCTCGGCTAGCATCCAACGACATTCGATCATCAGCGCGGTTCCCCTGTACGGTGAAAGCTGCTACTTACATCAGCTCGTACGCCGAGAGCTGGCAATGGATTACATCAAAAAGTTTTCTTCACTTCGAAACTGTGTCCGAAGGCATGGACAATGAGCTTCGACACGTTACCTTTCTGGTCTTTTAGGAAACTGAAAGTCGCGTCGTTCGACAGAATGAAGAAGTCCGAATTCGATTCGGGATACAGTTCCTCCGCCTCAGGGCCGAGCGGAGGCGCCTCAATGAAGAGTGCGTCTTTCTTCACCGAAACGGTTATCTTTCCAGCGTTCGGGTCCTGATATGTCCCGGCGTAAGCGCCAAGTATGGCAGGGTCAATTTTGGCGACTGCGCGCTCTACAGGCTGAAAATCGGGCCAGGAGTATTCCTTCGCAACGGCTCGAAGCAATTCCTGTATGAGCGGTTCGCCGCTATCGGAGTTTGTCATCACCGCCAAACCAGGCCCCATTTCGGCGTAAACCTCTAAATCGCAACGGTACCCTTCGTTCCCTCCGCCGTGAGCGAATCTCGCCTTGTGCCCTGGCGACTCCAGCGCGAAGCCGAGTCCCCAATCATCTTTCTGGCGGGTGAGCATCTCGCGGACCATCTGCTGCGAAAGGATCTTGTTTGATTTCCCGACGTATTCGTTCTGAACCTCAATGGCCATGTGTGCAAGATCCGACGGAGTAGTCCAAAGTCCAGCAGGCGCCATCTCCGGATAAGTATGCCAGCCGCCCTTTACAGGTTCGCCGTTGTCGCGATAGGGCGTAGCGGCCAAAGGCCAAAGATTTTTCGGGAGGGGCTGTTCGTACGTGCTGTGCGTCAACCCTGCGGGTCGCAAGACAAGCTCATTCATAATTTCCGGGAAAGCTTTGTCCGTAATATCGCTCATAAGCGTCTGCAGAATGACGTACCCGCCGCCCGAATAACGCCAAATCGTCTCGGGCACAACATCAACCCGAATTGGGTCAGTGTTTGCCGGTTTTTCGCCATTCAAGATTTGCACGACGGTTGGGATAGGCTCGTCGGAGGCGTAACCGGGAAAGCCGTGGACGGTTATTCCGGCGCTGTGGCTCAGGATGCGACGGACGGTGACCTTTTGCTGCGCAGTGAATTGGTTATCGGGAACTTTCCACGTGCGCAGTTTGTCGTTCACGTTCTCGTCCAGGCTTAGCTTGCCTTCCTGCACAAGATGCAGCGCCGCCAATGCGTTCACCGGCTTGCTGATCGATGCCGCTTGAAACAGAGTTTCCGAAGTCACAGGTTTTTTCGTGGCCATGTCAGCCAGTCCGTATGAGCGCGTCCAGATGATCCTTCCGTGGTCAAAGAACGCGACGCTTACGCCCGAAACTTTGTAGAACTGCATGCGCTCGCTGATTCTCATTAGGCGAACCGCTTGGCCCTTGATGACAACTGCGGGAAGCAGGCCGTTTTCGATGCGCGCGATACGAGCCGCACTGCCTTCGTCCCCGGCTTGCTGCGATTGCCCGAATCCGGGAGGGCGAGCAGCCGCAGAGGTTACGCGGTGCTGCACTAAGGCGGCGGCGAGCGCGAAAAATGTTATTAGCAAAAGGAACGTCTTTTTCATGGCACTCCTTATGGCGTCAACTTACTTGTACTCTGTCACTGGATCAGTTTGAAATGGCGTGCTCCCCCGGGCATCGTTAATTGGTTCGGAGTGCTGGATCACCTTGGGTAAGACATCTGGAACTTCTTGCGTCACCACACCTGGCATAGACGCGAGCAAAACAGACAACTGTGTCTCTCGAAAATCTCGAAATGTCTGAGGGGAAGGGAATTATTTTCCCTCTGCAGTTCATGGGGAATGTTATTTCCTCAACCGGACCACGAGGGTCAAACAGTTGGCGGCCCTGGTTGATGCTGGTGGACACAATTCGCATGACGCAAGCGTGTCAACGGAGCAGAGATCAGACGCAAATTGCAAAGGGCCAAAGTGAGAGGTAGTGCGTAACGTGGTGGATTCGGACTCTTTCAGGCAGCCCGTCGTTCGTAGCGGTGGTGCAGTCCGCCGACCTGCGGCACCACCACGACGGACCCCATTTCCGGAGGTTGAATCGCTCGTGGCTCTGGTGAGTCCTTCCCCAACGAAAGATGCGTCCTCGATCGGTGATAGTAATCGAAATACGACGTCAGGATTCGTCGTAACGAGCTTTCATGGAACACGATCACATGATCGAGGCACTCACGGCGAACGGATCCAATCACCCGTTCGACATAGGCTCGCTGCCAAGGTGAGCGCGGTGCAGACAAAACTTCGCAGATGCCCATACCTCGCACCTGTTCTCGAAATTCATCGCCAAAGATCGCATCGCGGTCACGCAGCAAGTAGCGCGGAAGTTGGTCAAAGGGAAAGGCCTCGCGCAGTTGCTGTCCCGTCCACTTCGCGGTTGGGTGGGCGGTCACATTGAAGTGCAGAATACGACGCCGATCATGGGCCAATACCAGAAACACGTAGAGGACCTGGAAGCGGATGGTGGGCACGGTGAAGAAGTCGATGGACACCAGTTGCTTGGCGTGAATCTCGAGGAATGTGCGCCAGGTTTGAGACGGAGGTTTGCGGGAGCGCACCATGTATTTGCTGACACTGCTCTCACCGACGTTGAAGCCGAGTTTGAGGAGTTCGCCATGGATGCGGGGTGCACCCCAAGAGGGGTTCTCCCTGCACATTTTACGGATCAGCGCTCGGACCTCGGGCGAAATGATGGGTCGTCCGGGTTGGCCGCAGCGCACCTTCCAGGTCCAGAACAGGCGAAACCCGGCACGATGCCAGGCAATGACCGTTTCTGGCTTGACGATGGTGAGCGCTGAGCGCCAGCCACGCCAGAGGCGAGACAGACAGATCCACAACAGGCGGTCGGCCGAGGTCAATTTCAGGCGTTTTGCAGCCGTTCTCCGAAGCACACCGATTTGGTGACGCAGAGCCAAGTTCTCGAGCTCGAGGGCGGCACGCGATCGGAAGATCGAAGACAGAGTCGCGAGGAGTGTCATAAGAGTAGTGAGCATCGACGAAATTATGAACGATGTAACTCTCATCCGTTCAGATCTTTCGAGGTTTTCGAGAGGCGTGAGTGTTTGGATTTCATCACGAGTGTCCGTAATCCGGCTTATTAGGACTTGTCCATTTTTTGAGAGAACCTTCGCACTCGTGGAATTAGCGGACAACCTGCTAAGGTGCGGCATCACAATCACTTAGGTTTTTGAGGGGGGGCTCTGAATTGGACAACCCGGACAACCGGGCTATTTGCCTTCTTCTTCATCTTCTCTGCGTTGTGGGTTGCCGAGTTTTTTGCTCTACCGTTTCGACGTGCCCAGGACCAGGGAAGGGAATTGGCGGGAGCGACGGAATTCGAACGCGGCCATCACCGGTCAACAGGCGGACAAGGCTCGGCCGAAATATCCCGATCCTGAAGAGCGTGGCAAAGCTCTTCACGGATTCCGCCTCGTAAAGTCGCTTCCGCGGCATCACAGCGCTAACACGCGCTTTCGCAATAGTCCCTCAGTCTCGAGGCTACATCTTCATTCAGCACAAGCGCGTTTCTCGTTACCTATCTGGTGAGACTTCCCACAACGGGACTTCGGAGGAGTCCGCAAGATTTCACTTGTCCGCTGGCATTTTAGACACACGACCCTACTATGCCCACTGTTACTTTTGCCAATTCCTCCTTCAGCGCAAGCCATAGAGAATATCTGCCCTAGAAGGACTATCCTGGCTCAACATCCAAGAAATGGTTCTTGAAGGCGGCTCATGTCCGGCCCCGAAATATCATCAAATATTATCCCGATTTGTGGCTGGGCTATAGCCCTGACCAAACCGAAAGCGTTCGGTTCACGACGTAGTCGACCGGGTTTAAGACGGAGGCATTTATGAAGACCAGAGTTGCGGCGACGTCGGCTTTGGCGTTGGTCCTTCTCGGCATCGGCGCCCTGATTTCTTGCAACAAATCTGAAAGCCCACAACCGGGACAATCGAGCGGCCCGATTGCCCAGACGTCGAATACTGAACCGGCGCCGCCGCGTAACCCGGATCGCAACGCCTACTTCGGTGAGGAACACATCCACACCAGTTGGTCGGTGGATGCCTGGCTCATGGGCAACCGCCTCACCGGGCCTGACGACGCTTTGAAGTATGCGCAGGGCCAGACCATCAAGCACCCGCTGGGCTACGACATCAAGATCGACACGCCCATGGACTTCATGGGTGTGACCGACCACTCCGAGTACGTGGGCGTCACCAAGGAAGCCAACACGCCGGGGTCGGCCGTGAGCAAGATTCCTGAGGCGCAGCCGCTCATTCTCAAGGACCCGAATAACCAGGCTGACGTTCAGAAGACCTTCACGTACCTGGTCAACCTGATGGCCGGATCTCCGGTGAAAGCCTTGATGGCTCCCGCGGTGGCGGGCTCCATCTGGAAAGAAAACGTCAAGATCGCCGACGAGAACAATCATCCCGGCAAGTTCACTGCGTTCTGTTCTTACGAGTGGACTTCCATGCCCAACTATCGCAACCTGCACCGCAACATCTTCTTCAACGACTGCGCCAAGGTGCCGGAAATGCCCTATAGCGCGCTGGATTCCACTCATCCTGAAGATCTCTGGAATTGGATGGACGCGCAGCGCAAGGCCGGCAACGAATTGCTGGCCATCTCCCACAATGCCAACCTGAGCGACGGCTGGATGTATCCCGTCGATCTCGACAGCTTCGGACGCCCCATTGACGCCGCCTGGGCAACCTCTCGCGACCGCAACGAGCGCCTGGTTGAGATCAAGCAGATCAAGGGACAGTCGGAAACTCACCCCTTGCTTTCTCCCAACGACGAGTTTGCCAGTTACGAATTGTTCCAAGGCGGTCTCCTCGGTCAGAAGCCGGACGGCGGCCGCATCGATCACATTCAGGGCAGCTTTGGACGGCAGGCACTGAAAGACGGCATCACCATGCAGGACGTGCGAGGCTATAACCCGTACAAATTCGGCATGGCCGGCGGCTCCGACTCGCACAACACCGGCAGCCCGTATCGCCAGGACAATTTCTACGGTGGTCACGCGCAGATTGATGGCACAGTTGACCGGCGCATGGCCGGAGTTCTGGCCTTTGGCACCCTGGACGTGCGCTACGAGAATCCCGGGGGCCTAACCGGAGTGTGGGCCGAGGAGAACACGCGCGCCTCGATCTTCGACGCCATGTATCGCAAAGAAACCTTTGGCGTCAGTGGTCCGCATATCAAAGTCCGCTTCTTCGGCGGCTGGGGCTACAACAACGACATCCTGAACGCGAAAGGACTGGGTACATCAGTCCTATGCGAACGGCGTCCCCATGGGTGCCGACCTGCCGCTGCCGATGGAAGGGCACGGCTCCGACGTTCGTGGTCTGGGCGGTGAAAGACCCGACCTCCGGCAATCTCGATCGCATCCAGATCATCAAGGGCTGGACCAAGAACGGCCAGAGCTTCGAGAAGATTTTCGACGTCGCCTGGTCCGGCGACCGCAAGGCTGATAAGTGGTCGGGCACGGTTCCGGCGATCCAGAGTACTGTGGATCTGGAGAAAGCCACCTACACCAACACGTCGGTTCGACGGAACTGAAGACTGTCTGGACCGATCCTGAATTCGACTCCAGCCTGCATGCGTTCTACTACGCTCGCGTGCTGGAAATCCCCACGCCGCGCTGGACGCTCATTCAGGCGGTCAAAGCCGGGATCCCGCCGCCTCGACGTGGTTCCGCTCACCGGACAGGAACGCGCCTGGAGTTCGCCCGATCTGGTACACGCCCAGCGCTGAGGCCCGCAAGAATGCTCCAGCCGGCATGACGGTGACGGACCTCAAAGCCAAGGGCGCGGCGTCATTGGGTGATGCCCAACTGAAGGCGCTGATCGTGGGCAAGGCCTTCTGGGTGCGCAACAACGTGACGGGGGAGAGCTTCAGCGTCAGCTACACACCCGACGGCGACACCAACGCGTGGCACATCGGCACCAGTTCTACGCTCCAGAGCTACGTCGGCAATCCGGTTCGCAACGGCTATGAGGGAGCCACTACTCCCTACAAGATCGAGGGAGGCAAAGTAGTGACCAAGGTCGCGCAGGACCCGTACGCAGTCACTGTTTACAAGTTGGGCGACACGTACTATGGTGCGCGGAGCAACGAGTTCGGGTACGCCAACTACGAGATCATTCCGTATCCCCAGTTTGTACAAAATCCAGTGAGCGCAATGCTCAACCAGTTTTCTGTCGAGTTGGGCCTGACCCAGCAACAAAGGGAGCAGATTCTTCCCTTCCTGAAGCAGGAAGTGATGAAACTGGGGGCGCTAAAGAAAAACACCTCGCTCAAGCCCTTGGAGAAGCTGGAGCAGTTGAAACAGATCGCCGACGGAGTCGATGCCAAAGTCAATCCTCTTCTGGATCGGCAGCAAAAGCAGAAGTTCCAGGCGATACGCGATGAGCATCGGCGTGAGTTGATCGAGAAGATGTCGAGCCAGGTGCTGGAGAACGCGGAAGGCAAGCTGAAGGCGGAGATGTAGAGCAAGCAGGTCGAATGGACAAGATTCTCATGCTCGCGGCCTTGGCCGAAGCAGGAACGGGAGTGATTCTGCTCGCCTATCCGCCAATCGTCGTCCGGTTGCTGTTTGACGCAGAAATCGTCGGTGCGGGCATTACCATGAGCCGCCTCGCGGGCATTGCTCTGATCGGATTGGGCGTCGCCTGTTGGCCGGGCACCGACACTCGGTGGGCATTGACCGGCATGGTGACCTACAGTGGGCTAGCGATGCTGTATCTTGTCTGGATCGGTGTTCACGGAGAAGTCGTTGGGCTGCTATTGTGGCCGGCAGTCGTGGTCCATGCGATCCTTGTCGTTCTTCTCGTCGGCGCGCTTCAAAGAAAAAAAGATGCCGGCGGGATTAGAGCCTGAATTGACAATTGCATTCCATGATTGGAGACAGTTGATGAATGAAGTGTCCACAGTTGCGAAGGCGCAGCCAGCGATCGAGCATTCGCGGTTGCACCGTGTTGCTGGTTCAGTAGGATGCATGGTCGTTCTTGTTGCCTTGCAGATAGGCTGCAGCCGCAGCGAGACTAAACCAGGCATATCAGACGAACCTGCGAGCGCGGCCCCGACCTCGGCAACATCAACCGACGCCAGGCCCTCGCGCAATCCATTGCGCAATGCTTATTTTGGCGACCTGCATCTGCACAGCGGCTACTCCATGGATGCATTTGCCTTCGGAACCCGGACTACACCCGAGGATTCCTACAAGTACGCGATGGGCGAGACGGTGGAATACATGGGAAAGCCGCAAAAGCGCATTGCGCCGCTCGACTTTCTTGCCGTGACCGATCACGCTGAGTATCTGGGAGTAGTGCGCGACACGATTGATCCCAATGGCCCATTCGCAAAGTCCGAGTGGTACACCGATGATGACCAATCCTGATCCCGCGGTTTCGGCCACCGCGTTCCGCAAGCTCATCGGTTCCACTATTATCAACAAGCCGCTGCCCGAGTTCAACGATCCCAAACTGCTGCGCTCGGCATGGGAGAAATACGCGGCGATCTCCGACAGGTACTAACAAGCCGGGGAAGTTCACAACATTTGTGGGATTTGAGTGGACGTCGGCGCCGCAGTTTCAGAACCTGCATCGCTGCGTGATCTTCGCCGACAAAGGCCCGGCCATGCCGTACACGGCATTCGATTCGCTCGGATCCTGAAGATCTCTGGCGCTACCTGGAAGCACAACGCAAACAGGGGCTTGACGTGATCGCCGTTCCCCACAACGGCAATGCCAGCAACGGCCTGATGTTCAGCACGCGCGACATGTCGGGTAAGCCGATCACCCGCGATTACGCTGAGCGCCGCATGGCCAACGAACCGCTGGCCGAGATTATTCAGGCCAAAGGCCAGAGCGACACCAGCCCGGCGCTTTCGCCCACCGACGAGTTTGCCAATTTCGAGATGTGGCTTTATCTGATCGGATCGGACAAGAAAGCAAACTCCGCAACTGGAAGCTATCTGCGTCAGGCCTACGGTGTAGGTCAGGAGCAGCAGGCCAAGCTGGGCGTCAATCCATTCAAATACGGCATTGAAGCCGGTACCGACTTCCATTCCGGCATTACATCCACCGAACCGAGCAACTTCCCGGGCTCGCACGGCAACCAGGACAGCGATCCTAAAACTGTGATCACCGCCACGACCTCTGTCGGTGGCGAGCCTCCGACCGCCCTCAGTTCCGGCGGACTCACCGGTGTGTGGGCCGAGGAGAACACCCGCGAATCCATCTTTTCTGCCCTTAAGCGCAAGGAGACCTTCGGCACTTCTGGAACCCGCATCAAGGTCCGCATGTTTGCTGGTTGGAACTATCCCAAGGACATGACCAAGCAGGCCAGATTGGGTGAAGGCCGCCTACGATGGCGGCGTGTCCATGGGTGGTGACCTCACAGCGCACGTCAGGAGCAACTGCTCCCACGTTCGTCGTTCACGCCATCAAAGACCCCGACAGCGGCAATCTCGATCGTGTTCAGATCATCAAGATTTCGACCAAGAACGGTAAGAGCAAGGAAACCGTTTACGACGTTGTGTGGAGCGGAGACCGCAAGGCCGATCCGAAAACCGGGAAGGTGCCCGCCGTCGGCAATACGGTTGACGTGAAGACCGCTACCTACACGAACTCAATCGGCGCGACTGAGTTGATCGGTGAGTGGACCGATCCCTCATTCGATCCGAACGCGCACGCGACCTACTATGCCCGCGTGCTTGAGATTCCCACGCCGCGCTGGTCCACGTATTGGGCTGCCAAGCTGAACCTGCCGCCGAACCCAAACGTCGCAGCCACTGTCCAGCAGCGCGCCTGGACATCGCCCATTTGGTACGCGCCGGCGAAGCCATAGGAGGTTTTCTTGAATGAGTGAAGTTTCTGCAGGAGTCATCCCGGATGAGCAGGATTCAGTCCCGCAATCCGGACTCAAGAGTCCCTACTCCCCTGCTCTCAATCGCTGGCTGCGCGAACCGCTGCTGCACTTCATATTAATCGGAATCGCGGTGTTTGGCGTGTATTCCTATACGCACCGTGGTCGCGGCGGTGTCGAATCTTCGCGGCAGATCACGCTGACCCTCGATGAACTTGGGCAGATGGATATGTTGTGCTCCGCAAGAATTCAATGGATGACATAGATCCCTCATTTGAATGTTCTGCCTTTTGCAGTCTGCTCCCTGGAGTTTCACTCGTCGGAACCGCGGCGTGAAGTTGCCTCGTCATCCACCCAGTCTTCCTCTGTGTAACTCATTCCATGACGGCCGGGGACCTTGCGCGCCGGGCCGGATCGATAGAGAGGACAGGAACGAGGGCCGTAGCAGAATGTCTCGGTGCGGTAGCGGCGCTTGCTCGGATTCCACTGATCGATGATCATCTCCACCGCCATTTGGCATCCCCACAGGCAGGTGGTGCACTTCTCCTCGTAGGTTCGTGCCGCCAGTCGCCGGTGACCGCGTTCGCGGTAGACCGAAAGCGGCGGTGCAACACCACGCCACGGTGGTGGCGGTGTCTCTTCCGCAACCTTCCGTACAGCAACTTTCAAATTGCTGACCTTGTAGAACTCAACGATCTCGAGACGCGGATCGGCAACCGGCAGTGCTTCGCCGGAGACGGTAGCACCCACCTGGAACTGGTGTTTGGCCTGCGCGCTTTCCCCCACGCCAACGAGAAATTCTCGGGCCTCACTCCCCATGTTGCCGCGCACCCTGAGCGCGTAACCGAGATACGTGTGGCTGCGCTGATCGAACGAGCGGCCCAATCGAATCCGCGGCTGCACGGAAGTCAACACACCGTGCCAGGGTATTTTCTCAACGGCATTACTCCTCAGGGAGGTCAAGCAGCACGTCTTTCCAAACTGTATTCGTGATGGAGTCCACCCAGGATGGCCTTGGTCACAACTTGTTGATCCATCGGAACGTGGTGTCCGCACAGTTTGGCCCGCTGCTGGCCAGCCCGTAAGTCGGGGATGCCTGGTCCGAGACTCGCATGTGGCCGGCCCCGATTGTAGTGTGTGACCCACTCCTTGAGAAGGCTCCGCAGGTGTCCGTCGTTGAGCGGGATCAGAAAATCGAGGCATTCGCGGCGAACCGTGCCGATCAATCGCTCACAGAACGCGTTCGCCTGGGGAGCTTGGAAGGGTGTCTTCAATATCTTCAGATCCATCGCCTGCAAAGCAGAATCAAGCTCGGATGAGTAGATACGGTCCCGGTCGTGGAGCACGAACCTATAGGATTGCTCATGCATCATGACTTCTCGAAACTGTTGCAGCGTCCAGGTTGCTGTGGGGTGGGCGGTGACGTTGAAGTGAGCGATCCGGCGAGTTCCGACTTCCAGAAGAACGAACACGTAGAGAACTCGAAAGGAAGCCGTCACCACGATGAAAAAGTCGCAAGCCACAATGGCCTGAGCATGATTTCGTACGAAGGTCATCCAACGTTGAGAGGGAACTCGTTTTCCAGGGCCAACGTCAGTGGGCATATAGCGCCTCACCGTTCGCGGGGATACTCGAATTCCTAGTTTGAGAAGCAACTCGGCAGCGATGCGCTCCTCTCCCCACGTTTGGTTCTGGTGGGCCATCTTGCAGATCAGTTCCCGAAGTTGCCTGGGCACGCGGGGCCTCCCTCGCGGTCTCGACTTCCATCGCCAGAGCAACTGAAAACCCTTGCGATGCCAGCCGAGGAAGGTCTCGGGCTTGACGTTGATCAAGGCATTCTGCCATGCAAAAAGCCGCGAGAGCAGAACCATAGATAGTCGAGTAGCGTCGGTCGCCCGTCGCGACTTAGCCTCGCGCTCCAAGTAGAGGGCCAGCTGTTTACGGAGGAAAATATTTTCCGCTTTGAGGGCAGCGCTCGAACGCGTCCCCAACAGCAGGAACTGCAGAGCGTCCTGGGCCAGATCGAGAAGTATAGAAACCAAGCGAAGCAGGGAATGAGCTGTTCTCATGGAGCTGGGAGCATGCCACGAGTGCGCTGGGAGGAGCAACTGTGTGTTTCATGCGAATTTGTGACTATAAATTCGCGGTGTACGGATTTTTTGCGGAGCACAGCGCGCAGAGTTAGACCTCATTGCAGGTCGCTGCGGTATATTCGATCCAGGGCTCGCAAAGCCAGATTCGGACTCGTTGTTAACGGACGGTCGGCAACTCGGCAAAGACGCACACACGGAAAAGTGCCGCTCACTAGTCAGAAACGTTAGCGCTTTACCGGATGCGCGTTCTTGGTGAGGAGTGAGCGGAGGCGGGGAGTTCTGCGCGCGTCCGGTAAAGCCGTTTGGAGGTGGCTGCCCAGCTTCGCCGGACGCGGGTGTTATGCAAATTCAATTGTGGGAAGATTCAGGCCGCGCGAAGAGGGCTTTATTGGAAAATTGCCTTGTATCCCTCGTGTCAACTCACTGCGTGTGGCTTGGCCAAAATCCCCTTGTTTGCGGCGGTCGTAAATCATTGATTCTAAGCGGTCGAGATTTTCGGATAGAGCCTGCCCAGAATCAGATGATTTTGGGCGAGTATCCGCCGATCCCGACACATACGTGCGCCTTTCCGCTTCTCGCAGATCGGCTTCCAATACCGTTCAAGTGTTTCCCACACTGATTTCCAATATTGAGCCGTCGATTCCATGACTATTTCCTCGGCCTCTTGTGACCCGCCGGTAAAGGAGTGTTTACGAAACGGTGTTGATTTGGGCCTACAAACTTAGTACAAGTTCATGAATTATGATTGGCGGTATTAGATATTATCAGCGCAACTTTGGCTTTGCTGCAGTCTTAGCGGTATTCGCAAATCGGATTTTTGGACGCCCCCAAAAAATAACGGCATACCCTCCAGGCATTCCGCACGCAATACAAGTTCGCATAAAGACGAGCGACGAATCGGTGTATCGGGACATTCTACTCCAGGGAGAATATGACTTTGATTTGCATTTTTCCCCGAAAACAATTATCGATGCCGGAGCTAACATTGGCATGTCGTCCGTATACTTCGCCCACAAATATCCTGAAGCGAAGGTCATTGCGATAGAAGCCGAAGCTTCAAACTTCGCTCTGCTTGCCCAAAATGTTCGACCTTATCGGAACATCATCCCGGTTCATGCCGCCCTCTGGAATCACGACGGAGAAATCAGTGTCTGTGAGCCTGACCCGTCCCTCGGTGCTGGAAATTGGGCATTCATCACTCACGAGGGTCCGGGAGTTAAAGTTCGCGCCATCACAATGCGAACGCTCCTAAAGGAGATGCTGGGTGGCTCAGTGGATCTGCTAAAGATCGACATCGAAGGTTCCGAAAAAGAGGTATTCGAATCCTGTGATTGGATAAGCGACGTGCGATGCGTGATGATTGACCTGCACGACCGAATTAAACCCGGATGCAGCGAAGCAGTAAATTCAGTGATACAAGGGTTCACAAAATTACAACGAGGAGGAACAACGCTGTATTTACGCAACTCCTAATCAATTGGGCACGTGAATCCTGTCTGACAAACGTCCCAGGCTCGAAAATCACTGCGCTTGTGCTCGAGTAGTGTCCGGGCGCTGGGGGAATTTCGCGACAGAGGCATAGCGGCGGTTGGCGTCGATGGAGAGCGGACGATGAGGCGGAGGAACCATGGCGATGGCCTGAACCCAACCTCCGATGGACAACAGAGGTGGTATGCTTCCACCACGCCAGGCACAAAGTCCAGCTCGGCATCGCCAGACTGCCAAGCAAAACATGGTATTTCTATCTTAAGATAATGAGCCAAAGAGATCACAACGGGAATAGTCAAAGTCCTCTCAGAAGGATGCTGCTTTCCGCATGGATGACCGCAATCATTCTCGCCTGCTTTGTCTTTTTGATAGAAAACGGATGGTCACAGAGTCCCGCCGAGGTGGACATCGCAGCTCAAGAAACTTCGTGAAGACGCGAGGCGAATCGTAAAGCAGGTCTTCGAGGAGTCTACCGACAAGCAGGATTTGCGAGAATTTTAGGAAGTACCCGAACAGGTCGGGTTGCGAATTGCTTTCACTTTTGGACGTTTTGCTTTCACGGCTCGGCAACGCGCTTCTCAAACAATCACTCGGAATTTATTTTTGGCCCGAAGGCTGTTGTGGGGTGCGGTGCGCTATAGTGGCGCCGGTTCCCGAAGATGCAATCAAATAGGAGTTGCCCGTGTGGTGATGAGGTTGAGTTTTACTCCCAGTTCCATAGGCGGTGAAAGGACCCCGCAACTAATTGAAATTGTAGCCGACTTCCCAAAGGAACTGGTGATTGCCTGTCGTAACGCCCGCGTTTCCGATCTGATAAGCAGCGTAAAGTGTGAGTTTTGGGGTGAGTTTCAGGATCACGCCAGGATTTACATGCCCGACGGCAGTGTTGCCTGTGTACCACTCGGCTGCAAGGGTCAAGCGATTGTTAACTCTCTGCTCGAAGGTGAATTGTTCACCGGCGCGATTGGCGTTTGCGACAACGTTTCGCGTAAAGTCGTACCCGCCAACGCCAATTCGCGTGCCATGTTTCCACTCTTTCGCGAAGGATGCGTAAAAATAGTTTCTCGTGTCGTAGGTCCGGTTCCGGACCGGAAGAAACAGGTCATCCCCAACGTAAAAGGACCATCCCGAGATCTTGCTCTCCCAAATTCGCCACTTCACTGTTGGGGAGATGTCGAGTTGGCTCAAAGTGGGCGCGCTCAGCCCGTTGAAATTCATTCCGGCTTCAATTCGGTGTCCGATGCCAACAACGACGCGCGGCGTAAATGTAGCTAAGGGATCCACGGCGCGCACGGTGCCGTCAATTTCACTATTAACTGGCCAATCTTCCCTCATTTTTCTTCTTTCTGGACCTTCTGCAGTTGTGAGGCGACAGCGTGGAGGCGTTTGTTGAGACGCTGCAATGTACGTCGGCTTTTTTCATTGCCTAACTGGCGGCGGTACATTTCCAGAAGATGACGTGTTGTCTCCAATGCCTGACAGATAGCGGGGAGACCGGCGCTCGGGATATCTTTGGGGAACGCAAGCGCGGGCAGCCGATGTAAGTGGCCAGCATTCTGGCGGGCCTGGTGGAATTCGCGCTGCAAATCCTGCTGGGTAACCTGCACATACCGCAAGGTCATGCGGATGTCTTTGTGACCCAGCAGCTGCATCAGGGCTGGGAGGCTGACTCCCAGCCGCAGCATCTCTGTCGCAAAGGAATGCCTCAAGCGGTGCGGTGTGACATGAGAGAAACAGCCGGCACGCTTCGCGGTCTGCGCCAACACCGAGCGAAGAGTTTTGTCCAAGGTTTGGCGGCGACTGCGTGGCAGTAGCAGGGGTTGCGACTTTGCCAAGTAGGATGGTGGGGCCGAAGCAGGCAAGGCGAGGATCCGTTCCACGATTTGCCGGAGTTCGGGATCGGCGGGAACCAAGCGCTCGGTATGCAGCTTGCCCAAGGGAACGTGCAAGGCCCAGCGGTCTGGCTCTAGCTGCCGCATGCAGTGTAGAGACAGATCGAGGCATTCGCCGATGCGGATCCCAGTGGCGCGAATAAGCAGGAGCGCATTCGCGGTCAGATCATCGGTTCGACGCAATTCCTGCTGCAAGAGTTGGTCCTCCTGGGGGGAAAGCGGTCTGGGAAGATAGCGAGGTTGCACGGGGAAGTCTTCGCGGCGGATGAAATCCGGTTGAATGGAAGTGCCGTTGGCCGTCAGATGATGCAGCAATCTCCGGAGGCGGATGAGATAGGTGAAGCGCGTTGCGTTGCCCAGCGGTGGATGTTGTTCGCTCAGCGCACGGAACCAACTGAGAAGATGGGGATCACGGCGCAGTTGAGAGAGGCGGCGAACCTGTGGGAAGGCAGTACGGAGATGGGCAAAGAAGCGGCGCCCGATATATCGATATTCCGCCACTGTATTGGGCCGCAAGGTGAGACCAAGCGTTTGGATATGCGTTTCGAGAATCTGTTCGAGACTGGGCCGGGACGGGTTCATGAGATTTGAGAGGAACCCAAGCGAGCCCGCTTCTCGATGGCGCGAGCGTATTCGCGCCAGACATCCTCCCCGTATCGAGTCCTGGAACTCATCACCGTTGTTGCTGTCCGGCAGGGCGCACCGGCGTCAGCCATCGTCGCCGCTGTCATGCACCGCAGTGCGGATTCAGCGGCAGGCCAGTGCAAATCGCGATAAGCAAACAGGTAGGTGCTTCGAATTACTGCTTTTGGTTCCTTTTCATTTCGTTTAGGAATACACTCAAACGAGGGAACTAAAGCGGTTTAATCGAGGGGAGTCGCAAATATGAAATCGGCCACTCTGAAACGTCTCGCGCAAACGATGGCATTTGTCTTAGGGCTGGTCACAGTTGCCGGAGTTATTGCCCTCGGTGGGTGCGAGAAGTCCAACACAAACCGGGAGGCCACATCTGCTCCTGTTTCGCAAATCAGCACATCGACCAGCAATGAGACGCTGGCGGTCGACACACCTAAGGGCCACTTTGAACTACACCCGGACGGGTCGTTGCGGACATCGCTCGCCGGGTCAAATGGACAACTAACGCTCGACGATCGGAACAGTACTCAACCGCTGACGATTGTGAGTGAAGGCAAGACTCTTTCCCCAGCCCAGTTTGATCTTACTCACGCCCAAATTTCCGAGGCCACAGGTAAGCTCGGTCCGCTCGGCAAAACCGTCCGAGTGAGTGGAACCATTCTCGAGAGCGGTGTCAGCGAAACACTCACCCTCGAGGCTTACGATAACTTCCCAGGGGTCGTGTTGCTGTCCGTAGCGATCAAGAACGAAGGTAGCAAGGATTTGCGCCTGGACGCGGTCTCGATGCAGGAACATAACTTCATTCGTGCCGAGGACGCGGAGTCGGCTGGTCTGTGGACCTTTCAAGGCTCTAGCTTGAAATGGGGCAAAGATGAAATCTTTCCTATGCCGGCGAAGTTTGAGCAAGAAAACCCGTTTGGCGTTCAAGTTGAGACCAAAGGCGATCTCGGCCGGGTAGGTGGAGGAATTCCAGTTGTGGCGTTTTGGAATGGTCACGTGGGTGAAGCGATTGGACACATCGAGACTCTGCCCCTCGCCGTGTCCATTCCGGTGCAAACCGCAAACGATAACCACCTTGTGCATGCGGCGGTGCGACTGAATCCGCAAACTGTCCTGAAACCCGGAGAGACGTTCTCCACTCCGCGTACGTTCCTCGCTATATTTCCGGGCGATTTTTACCAACCGTTGGCGCTGTGGTCCAACATGCTGGACGCGGAAGGGTTAAAGAAACCCGCTAATAATGAGGAGAACTATGCCGTTAGTTGGTGCGGATGGGGATACGAATTCGCTGTGACGCCAAAGCAGATGTTAGACACGATTCCGAAGCTGAAGGAGCTGGGGATTCATTGGGCGACTCTGGACGATGGGTGGTTCAACAATTACGGCGACTGGGGACCGAGGCAGCCGACCTTCACGGTGGACTCGATTCGCAAGATGAATCGACAGTTCCATGAGAAGGGGATCAAAGTCCAAGTGTGGTGGTTGCCGTTGGCCGTTGAGGACGGTCATTTCGGATATGGCGGACGGAAGTTTGTTGTTTCTGACGTGGTCAAGCAGCATCCGGATTGGCTGATTCTGGACAAGGCCGGTAAGCCCGCCCGGATGACGAGAAATCTGGCGACACTCTGTCCAGCGCTTCCCGAAGTGCAGTCCTACTACAAGGAAGTCACGCAGCGTTTCATCAAGGCTTGGGATTTCGACGGGCACAAACTCGACAACATCTATTCCATGCCACTTTGCTTCAATCCAAAGCACCATCACAAATCGCCAATGGATTCGGTGTACGCAATGGGCGAAGTCTACAAAATGATCTTTGAAACTACACGCGCACTGAAAACCGATAGCGTCACCCAGAGTTGCCCCTGCGGAACACCACCGAGCCTCGCCTGGCTGCGGTTCATGGACCAGGCGGTGACCGCCGACCCGGTCGGGTCCGTTCAGGTGCGGCGACGAATCAAGATGTACAAGGCACTGCTCGGCGCGAACGCAGCGGTCTATGGAGACCACGTCGAACTGACACGCATCACAAACACGTTCACCAATGAGGAGCAGGACCTCGGACAGGATTTTGCGTCGACATTAGGGACCGGCGGCGTGTTGGGTACGAAGTTTACTTGGCCGGATTACGGACCAAAATTCAAGAATGTATATCTTACTTCGCAAAAGGAAGAGCATTGGAAGCAGTGGATCGATCTGTACAACCAAAAAATGCTCTCCAAAGGCAAATTCCTTGACTTGTACGTATATGGCTATGACCGGCCAGAGGGGTATGCAATCGAGAAAGACGGGCACATCTATTACGCGTTTTACGAGCCGTCGTATTCGAAAATTACCGGCGATTCGGCCGCGTGGGATGGCAGCATCGAACTGCGGGGATTATCGGCTAGACAAAAATACCACGTTGCCGACTACGTACATCATCAAGATCTCGGCACCGTGACAGGACCGGCGGCGAAACTCAACGCAAAGTTCCAGGATTTCCTGTTGCTCGAGGCGGTTCCGGAGAGCCGCTGAAGCGCACCTAATGAGACGAAGGCATTCGTCCTGCAGGCGGACGGACAGGCGTGTTTTTCGTCAAGAATGAGCGGCGATACGCTTGGTCCCGAAACGCCTCCGTTCCTCCCGCACGAGTCACGCTAAGCGCAGCAACAGCATTCGCATACTTGAGGCAGTCTTCCACTTTCGCGCCACGAATAAATTGATGGATAAAGCCAACGTCAAAGGTGTCGCCCGCGCCTACGGCATCAACCATATCGACGACAGGTGGAAACGCCGTCAATTTCTGGTCTTTGGTACGGGCTATTGCACCTTGAGAACCACGCTTGATAACCAAAATCGGTACCTTGGGTGAGAGGACTTCAGCCGCACGTTCTACACTCGTCGCTTGAGCAAGTTTGCAGGCTTCGCGTTCGTTGGGCAGGAAGATATCGACATGTTTTAGAAGCAGGAGGATGTCTCCAGACCAGCGGTCTTCAGGATCGTCGTTGGTGTCGAGGGATGTCGTGAGTCCCGCGTCTTTCGCCTTGCGAAAAACATCAATCAGATGCGGGCGAATGCCCTTCTGCAGAAAATAAGATGAGACGTGCAGGTGCTTGGCACTGAATAGATAGGGAAAATCCAAGTCCTTTTCCGTAAAATCGTACATCGTGCCCGGATAAGTGAGGATATAGCGTTCCTTCCGTTGCGGGAGGATTACCGTCAATCCCGTTGTCTTTCCCTTCAGCCGGCGTACGTGTGACAGATCAACGCCGCCTTCACGCAACCGTTCCACGCAAAGTTCACCAAAAGGATCGGAGCCGATGCAGGAGCTGAATCCAACCTTGTTGCCAAGCAGCCCCAGATTATGGGCAAAGATTGCCGAGGAACTACCCAAGGTAATGCTGAGATCCTTGGCAAGGACCTCGCGTTCGAGAGCGAGATCTTTGGGCAGTCCGTAAAGGATGACGTCGAGATTCAGTTCACCGATTACACTGACATCCAAGTTTGGCATAGACCCTCTTTTCACAGAAACCAACGGCGCCGGTCAGACCGTAGTCACTTCCACGTTCGCCTTTCTCAGCAACCGTATATCAGTCTTGGCAATTCCTTTGTTCGTGATCGTTTCGTGAACCGCGGACGTCGGGAGAATCAAAGACATATTGCGGCGTCCAAATTTGCTGGAGTCACAGACCACGATGGTGAGCCGAGCAGCCTCGGCCACTACCCGGTTCACGCGTGCTTCAAGAAGGTTAGGCGCCGTCAGTCCGTAGGAAACATCAAAGCCGTGGACAGCGAGAAATATCAGATCCGCACTCAGCTTTCGAAGGGATTCTTCGGCGAGGGTGCCGACGAGCGAAAACGAGTTCTTGCGCAGGGTGCCCCCAGTGAGAATGACATCTAATGCAGCGTCCGAAACCGCAGCGATATTTGTAGCGTTGGTAATGGTCGTGAGGTTGCGAATCTCGCGGCATGCCCGGGCGATCGCCGTGGTGGTCGTGCCTGAATCGAGGATGATAACCTGCCCCGACTGGATCATCTGAGCCGCAGCTCGCGCGATGCGGCGCTTTTCATCCAACTGCTCCTTTTCCCGGAGGCTACTGTCTCTGGTTACACCAGCGCTGATCGGCAGCGCACCGCCGTGCCTTCGCTGCAGCCGGCCATGCTGATGAAGATGTTCGAGGTCCTTGCGGATCGTGATCAGAGAGGTGTGGAACCGCTGCGCCAAGCCACCGACCAGAACGCGGCCATCCTTGTGAAGGATTTGCAGGATTGCTCGACGGCATTCCTTACTCAGCATCCGCGCTCCCCCGGCGTCGAATGAGCTGGCGCAGCCACCAGTCAATCAGTTCAAAGGCGCAGCGCCAGAGTCATCGGGTCGGTTACGTTTCCTTTCTTTTACTTGCTTCTGATTTCGCTGTCAATCGGAGGGGCCAATGGTCGCCACGCCTATTTCTTTTCTGTAGCATCAACCCACCGCCGGTTGTTGGTCAGAGTCGGGTAAGCCTGCACCGGTCCGGAAACGCTTACCGGGAAGTCCTGTTCGTAGGGGATGCCATCCGTTCCATCGGCTATCAGGCGGACTGTGAAGTTGCCGGGATAAGTAAAAGTATGAGTTACTCTGCTTCCGCTCGCTTTAATGCCATCGCCAAAATCCCACTCATATTGAAATGCGGGAACCGCGGAGGTGGAAGAATCTGCAGTAACGACAAAACTCTGACAGGTATTTGCGGACGCAGCCACTTTGGCGTTTACAACAGGCGCGTGCGCGGGGATTTCCTGGTCGATGATTTTGATCACACGGACGGATTCGGGCAACTGATTGCTCAGGACGACAGCGGCGTTCTCGATGTAGACCGAAGCGTTTGCGTCAAAAATGTCGGTGGCGACAAAACGATGCTGGGCCGGAAGACCGAGTTCTGCGAGGGCCAATCGATGGGTGCGCGCTGCTTTGGTCCAGTTAAAGACCGTCAGCACATAAACACGCGGACTCTCCTTGAGCATGAAAATTGATGGCATTTCATCGACCGCTTCGTAGCTCATCAAGTCGATGGGAATCGATGCCTTGCCAAGTTTTGCAATCTGCAGCAAGTCCCGATTCTCAATAAGCGCCAGCCGATCTTTTTGAGCGCCCAGGAGCGGCAAATCGTCACCAATTTCGTACATCCCGCCCGATACGGCCGAGAGCGCGATAGAAGCCTGTGCTGCTTCGAAGGTCAGCGTCTTCGGAACCCGACTGTGGTCCGGAAAATCCTGCGAGAGTGTGTTGAACGCATCCGGATCACTCACATAGAAATTGCGGTGCATATAGAAGCGGGCTGCTACGCCGGGAGCGGCATCTTTCGTGCCTTCGAATGAATGGGCAGTATCAGCGGAAATTCGCCCAGTGTCGACGATGCCGACGGGATTCAGCATCGGGCTTCCGTCTTTGTCGAGAACCACGTCTTCGCCAACGGCATCGCGAATGATCTGCAAGCCGATACGTTGTGCTTCTAGGGCAGTCGTATTGGGGCGATAGCGGTAGCCTTCGATGGCTGTCGTGTCCATGAAATCCATCTTGATGAAGCGCACACCCCAACTGCCGGCCAGCGTCCTGTAGGTTTGGCGCAGATATTCCTGCGCGCCGGGATGAGTGGTATCGAGAATGTAAAGCGCGTCGGACTTTTGATTCCATATGGTTCGGGACTCGATTGGCTCGCCTTTCGCGTTGTGAACGAGCCAATCCTTGTGGTGCTCGTACACCCAGGCACGCGCCGAAACTTCAAATGGAGCGGTCCAGACTCCAAAGGTGAGCCCATCACCCACGATGCGCTGGCCGACAAAATGCATCCCGTTGGGAAATTGTGCGGCATTTGCGGTAACGTACTCGCCTCGCGCGTATTGATAGCCCTCATCGATTTGCAGATATTTGTAGCCGAGCGACTTGAGATGTTGGGCCTGCCAGTCGGCGTTGGCCAACACCTCTCCTTCGTTGATGCCACCGTAGTACGCGGTCCAACTCCACCAGCCCATCGGGTTTTCGTCGGGCACGCGGCCGTGGTGTAGCCGGCGAATTGCGTCACCGTAGGAGAGAAGCTGCGCGTGGTAGTCTTCGCCAGCCTGAATCATGATCCGCTCAGAACTAAGTTCCGCTTGAGGAGCAATCGGTAGGCTCAGCTCAATCTGATTTTCGGGTGGGGCTTTCTTGAGATCGAAGTCCCGCTGGATTTCCGTCGTACCGGTGGAGTCCGCGGTGAACGAAGCAAAGTTTGCCTCGGCACCCGTGCCCTCAGAGCGTAAATGGAAAATCGTCAGAAAGCGATCGGACGTGAGGGCTCCGACGAACAGACTCTGCTTGCTTTCGCGGTTGTACAGCAATTGGCTGCCGACGCCACGATGCATACCGCCGGGCGCGCCGTCGAGGTCGTAGATTCTCAATTGTGGCCAATCTTCGCTGAAACTGTCCGAGAGCACTCGCGTGGCCGACGGGCGGCCCACAAGATCCACGATCGGCCGCCCAATAGCATCGATAGCTCGAATCGACTGCACCTGAATTTCTTTGGCGTTTGTGTTGTGTACGATGACTTGAATCGCCGCGTAAGGATCCTGATCGTAGACTTGCAGCACATAAATCAGATCCGGTCTGCCGGCCGCGCCTGAATTCAAAACGCGAATGGAATGTCCGGCACCCAGCGAGTCGCTGAAAGGTACCTCCGACACCGTGTGTTTTGGGTAGTCGCTGGAATACACCCACTCGTGGTCGATAAGAGCTCCAACGCGGCTCACAAGGATGGTCTTAGCGGCCAGTGACACCCGGTAGGAACCGCTCTGCGCGTCCACGGCGAGCTGCAATTCGCCATTCGTCAGTTTTTGGCCAAATCCGGGCACGGCCACGAAAAGTACAGCACAGACAAAGAGGGAAGACTTTGAAAACAAGCGTTTCATTTGGCGAGTCATTTGCGTTTACCTCCCAGACAATCTTTCTTCCGCTTGCGTGTTTCACTTGATGGCAATTGAGGTTGCCGCTGTGTTGTAGCCCTCCAGCTTGATCCAGCCTGGCGCCGTTCCGTTCGATACTGTCCCATGAATCTCGGCGCTTTCACCTGGATAGACGGTTATGTAGTTGTCGTCATACTCGATTGGCAAGATTTCGTCGCCGTCGCGCGCAGTGGAAAGAGTTGCTCGCTCAAAGAAGGCGATGTGCTCGGACGGATTGTGCAGACGGATGGTCACGTGATTCTCGTTTGCGCTCTTGTTTTGCTTCCACAGTGATTTCCAGGCGCACCTGTGGCATGGTATTGAGCGCCGTCATGTCCGCCCAACTGACTTGCTTCAGAGCCATGGCGGAATCGTTTGAACGGTCTCCTAGGTCGTCGTCTTTCTGGGATTGCCAATACGTATTGTCGACAACCAGCTTTCCGGTTGAATCGAACAATTGACAGCGCACGAAGAAAACGGGCGAACTGTCGGGATACCTCGGCAATTGCATGATTTGCGTCGCACCGTTGAAGGGAACCTGAATGCCATCGCGGGAACGATCATCGCGCACTTTGCCATTCAGGTCGTAAACGCGAACGCGAACGCGAAGTCCCTGCACTTCGCCTGGCGTCTGGTTGAAGACGACGATCTTCGCTTTGCTGTGATCGCCGGTGGCGTAATAATTGAACACGACCGAGAGGGGGCGCAAGCCCTTTTTGGCCCCGTAGTACGCACCGCCCGGACTCAAGTAGTAGTCAATGATGTTGCCGAAGAACGACGGCCAGTGACTGTTCAGCATCCAGTAGATCGTCATTTTGTGGTTGGCCCATCCGTCGGCGGCAAAATCTTCGAATTGGGCACGCGTGTTTTCGTAATGGGCGAGCTGCGCTTTGCGCACGAACTGCTCGACGTTGCCGGAGGGGCCGTAGCGGTGATCCAAGGCCAACTGAATATTTGAGAGTTTGGAGTTGCCGCCAAACGCGCCCGCGTGCATCAGCCAGGTGTCGTTGATGGGCCACAGTTTATCTGGAGGAATGAATTTTTTCAGGCTTTCTAAAGTGGGGATATGTTCGTTGTCACCCTGTTCCGCGCAAGCGCCGCGAGGAGCTGGATATTCCCCGCTGAACCAGTAGGTAGGAGGGCGCCAACTGTACGGCCCTTCCATGTGAATACCGTCCCACAAGCGATCGCCGTTCGCGTCCTTCGCAAAGGAAGAAACGGTATCCACCGTGGCGTTTTGCCAATGCAGGTCGGACAGAATTTGATGGTATTGCTGGCGAACCGGGACAGGCGGCAGACCATCGCTGCCATTGGCCCAGATGAACACCGACGCATGAGAACGCAGCATCAGAACCTGTGAGCGCAGACTCTGATTGGCCACCTGATGATCTTCTTCGCTCCACTGATCCCACTTTTCCCATTGGTTGCAGCACATCCAGCCAAACATCAGAGGTATCCCCTGTTCATCGGCAAGTTCGATGATGTGCTCGCTGGAGATTTTCGATTCCCAGCGCATCATATTCAGACCAAGGTCCTTCACGTAGCGGAGAATTTCGGCTTCGCGCTGGGGATCGTAACGATAGAGCAGGTCCGGAGTGTACGCACCGCCGCGCACAAGAAAATCACGTCCGTTGACCTGCAAATAGAAGTTTCCACCTTTACCGACGTCAGGAAACTGTTCGTCGTGATCTCGGTGCTGGGTGATACTACGGATGCCGAAGCGGGTTTTCGATTCATCTGATACCTGATTTGCTTGCATGAATTCGAGGTGAAGGTCATACAACGCTGGATTGCCCATGGTGTAAGGCCACCAGAGATCCGGATTGGTTACTACTAGGCTGGGATATTTGTCTGGGGCAAAATCGACCTGCCGCTCTTCACCCGCTGCCAGGCTAACGGGCTGTTCCAGTTGAACTGTGGGCTTCCCTGGCCGCGAAATCGTTCCCTTTAGCGTGCCCGTCACAGGCTGCGAGGAGAAATTGTGCAAATCGGCATACACAGTGAGCTTTGCGATCGATTCGGGAATGGAAAGTTGCGAATTGACCATGGCGTTGTTAAGGGCAACGTTGCCGGTGAGTCGCAAATAGACGGGTTTCCAAACACCAGCATTCCGATCCGGTACGAAGGAAACACCAGCGCCCTTATTCTTCTCCTCACCCTTGTAACCAAGATATTTCCAGTTCAACCAGTCAAACCAGCTATCCGCCAATTCCACGCCATTCACATCCTGAATCAACCTCTCGGGCGTCACTTTGATAGCTAGCGCATTGCGCCCACCGGGCTTAATCCATTGCGTCACGATGAGTTCATGGGCGACATACATGCCGACGATCTGTTTGTTGTCGGCGAGCTTCTGTCCGTTGAGCCAGATTTCAGCGCGGTAGTTAATGCCCGGGAATTCGAGAGCGTACTGAGAATGCCCTGCGGGTGCGGTGAACGTCGTTCGGTACCACCAGTCCTGCAGGTATAAATCCTGCGGCACGTTCTCCAGCATGTTTTTCCCGACGTAGAGATTGGGATATACGCCGTCTTCCTGGAGGATCTCGAGAACCGTTGCGGGCATGCGATGAATCGGGTGCCATGTCTGGTCTTTGTAATCGGTACGAGACACGGCGGCTCCGTCGGCTTGCACATCCTTCGCAGCCGCGAGTTTCCAGTTCTCCGCCAGTTCCAGTTTTCCAGGAGGTTCGACGGCTGCGAATGAAGGCAGAGCAATAATGGCGTTGAGGAACAGCACTACATGCATGACGCGGAACATTTTCCCGACTCCTCTCCTCAATTCAATCTAACTGCAATCCGTGGTCGGCGTTTGATCTTGGCCGCTCGTCCAAGAACTTCTCCAAATTCGTTCAAGACCCTGCTTTCACCATGGCAAAGACTTGAGCCAGACCGCACCACAAGGCCACCTGGCTGCACCTAACGGCTTCACCATGGTTACCAAAGGCATAACGAGCGAGGTTTTCTCCTGGTCAACCCAAACCGCCTCCGAGATTTTCGACCAGCCCAATAGTTGGTACCAAGCTTCCAGTGCTGGCCGGCAAAAGAGCACGAGGAAATTCACACCCCACTGTTCTTGAGCAAATTCTTGGGCGGCTGCAATCGCGATTCGTGCGTACCCGCGTCCGCGGAATTCCCTGCGAGTAAGAACTCCGCCAATACCGCCTACTTCGAGATGTTCCAAACCAACTTCGACGGTGTGTTTCAATAGCCCGACGTGGCACGCCATCTCGCTGCGCTCGTAGACAAGCACGTGCTTTTCGGTGCGCCGCCACTCCAACCCATAGGAGGAAGTCTGGTGCGGATCTTCGTGGCCGTCCGCCAGAAGGTTGCGATCTTCCCTGGTATAGGTGTCGACAATATGGATTTCGACGAACTCGAGAACGTGTGGTAGCGACGGATTCCATGGTTCATCCAAAACAGTCACCCGATTCATCCTGACAAAGAACTCAGACTGCGTCGCGCTCGTGTAATTGAAAATTGCGAACGACACGAGTAATTACGCCGCTCGGACTGGGGTTATCGGGATCGAGACCCGAACCGAGGCTCAGGTGATACCCGAGCAATTGCGGGAAAATGATTTCGAAAGGAGTCCGCAGTTCATCTGCGATCTCCGGTGCAACCGCAGGGACAAGCTGATGCACGAGATCATCGGAAGAACCTGCTTTTCCAACGACGATGAAATGGCCGAGCCGTTTTTCGCGCAATTCGCGAAGCAAATCCAATTCGTACGGGAGGCGTTTGGGCGCGGTGGAGAGAACGCAAAGTACCAGAGTGTCGGCGCGCAGATAACTCATCGGTCCATGACGAAGGCCCAGATAGGTTTCCGATAGCGTCACGACCTGCCCCGCAGTCATTTCCAGAAGTTTCAGCCCCACTTCCTGTCCAAACGGAGCCATGGCCGGGGAAGTCAGCACAACAACTCGCGACGGCTTTCGGGCAGCCACGCGTTGGGCTATCGACTCAAGTTCGGGTAAGACGTCGCGCGCATTGGTAGCGATGGAAGGCAGATGGGCAGCAAGAGAATCGGCATGTTCAACGGCCAGACCCGCCAGAACGAGATTCGAGAAAGATCCGGTCATCACGAGGCTGCGATCATTCGTACGCGCGTCGAGAACGATGGACGTCACGCCCGGCATATTCGCAAGCCGTCCTTTTTCGTTACAGGTAATCGCCAGGTGCATCACCTCCGAGAACATTTTCTGAACGCGAGCAACTACACCAACGCTCTCGGGGCTGTCCCCCGAGCGCGCCAACGAGACGAGTACCCCAGATTTCGCAAAGTCCGGAAACATCCGGATTAGTTCTTGCTTCGACAAGACTAAAAGATCCGTTGTCGGAATTGCGCGGGCTTTCCGCCAGGCTAGTGCCACAGCAGACGAAGCATAAGCAGATGTCCCAGCCCCGCAAATGATCGCGGCGCGTGTGCGTAGTTTAGCCAGATCAGGACATGCCAAGACTCGCTCGAGCGTGGTGCCCCAAATGTCCGGCTGCTGCCGAATCTCTTGCAAAGTTATGTGCCCGGAAACGTTATGGGTACCGGAATTGGACTCAAGGCTGGTAATCATCACGGGTTCGTGCCTTTCTGAAATCGTTCTCTCTCTCTCTCTCTCTCTCTCTCTCTCAGGTCTTATCGAGGAACACCCTTCACCTCACCCGGGCTCAGCAGAAGCCACAGGAAGTACCGGTGCGTGCCGAACCTCGTCAAAGGCCATGAGAAAAATGGCAATCACGGAGACGACCATTCCCGCCAGGTTGAAGCGGTTGGGAATGCTGTGATAGATCGCGAGCGACACAATAATCGTCACCAACGGGTACCCGCCGTTTACCATAGGAACTACGACAATCGCCTTCCCGTAGCGAACGGCATAGACAAACAGCAAGCAACCGACCGCGTTAAACGATTGGATTGCCGCCGTAAGGCCGATCCCCTTCCATCCCCAATTGATCGGTTCGTGAAAATTGGTCATGAGCAGGGCAATTGGACTCAAAACGACACCTGTGGCGGTCATATAGAAGAAAAGCCCTTCTGAGCTGATGTACGGAGCGGATGACTTCATAAAGTAGGCCTGGAGTCCCCACATAAAGAAGATGGAGATCGTCCAGAACAGCCACGCGTAGCCATGCGCGGGGCCTTCCGTCGGTCTTTGCACAGACAGCAAAAAAATGGCCACTAAAGCCAACACTATGCCGGTGGTTGCAAGAGTGTAGGTTCGTTCGCGCAGGATCAAGGCAGACAACAGGATGGTGATTACCGGCGAGAGGCAGATGATCGGGAAGATGGTATAGGCGGGACCTTGCGTGAGGACGTGGAACAAGAGCAACTGTCCAACAGCCCCCGAAAATCCGACGGCACAACCGTAAATAATCGCAAGAGTACTCGTCTCAATCTTCCAATGAACGCTACGCAACACGATTAACGCGATAGGCACCATCGTGAGGGACCAGACCGCGTAGCCCAGTGTCGGAGGGAAAGGAGGCGAGATCCATTTTTCCGGGATCTCGGTTAAAGCGCCCCAAATTCCCCAGAAAATGGGCACGAGAACCGCGAGCACCAGCCATTTCGGTATCTTCATAGGTTGTGATCCAGGCAGTTGCAGCGTTGCTAGGCAACGGTCTTCAGCCCTCCTTCCGTTTCGACAATGTAGGAACAAAGACGAAACGAGTCACAATCTTCGCCGCGCAGCTGGGCGAAGCGTTCGGCCGCCAGTTGCACCGGCAGGATATCGATCAGGAATTGCCATCCCGCGGGAATGGAAGGAAGTGCGATACCAAGATCGCCGTCATCCGGTTCGAGGTTCTTTCCGATCACTAAAACCTTGGCTCCTTGTTTTCGAAGATCGCGACTTAGCGTCAGGTCCGCGTCCCGCATTGTTTCGCTATCGATCCACAAGCAAACGCGCAATCCCGGCCGAAGGACCTCCTGAGGACCATGACGGAACCCGCCCGTCGGCAAGACCGAGGCAGGCGCCTTTCCTGCTTCTTCCCAGAGAAGGCGGGCTTCGTAAGCACTCGCGAGACTCGCTCCCCTGGCCAGAAAATAGGTCGTCATGCCTGGTTCAAGCCAACTGCTCGAATCGATGAGGGTCTTCCATCGCGGAAGTCGCAAACGCGCTTCTTCAATCGCATCAACTAGGCCCACTCGTAGAGATTCGCTCCAAATCGCCATTGTTTCGCAAGCAAGAATTGCAGCCGTCATAGCGAGCGTGGAGTACATCGAGATCGAAACGAGATGGTCGAAATCGGCAGCAAGTTGCAATACAACGTCCGCCTCGGCGCCGAGCGGGCTCTCGACTGTGTTGGTGATGCCGACGATCTTCGATCGGGCAGATCTGCACTTATCGATCAGGCGGACAATTTCGATGCTCTTGCCGCTCCGCGAAAGCAAGATGACAGAGCTATCCGGAGGAATCTTCGCAAAGTAGAGGAGTTCGGAGGCTTCTGCGAGGTGTGAGGGATGACCGTGTCGATGAAAGAAAGCCTGCGCCGCCATGCCCGCGTGCCAACTGCTCCCAATGCCTACCAGATAGATGTGTGCGGAAGTTCTTAGCAGTTCGGCGGCCTGAAGCAAGGCTGCCTTGCCCTCCCGGCCGGCGTGTGCAAGACACTGCAACAACTGTTGTGGTTCTTTGTCGATGTCGGCAAGGAGTCTGCTCATCCTTCGACCTCAAAAACGTGTTTCACTTTACGTACCTCGGCGTTGCCGCCAAGCGAGCGACGTGTTCTTTCCAGAGCTGGCCGCGCACTCCGCCAAGATGTGCCAGACTGCTTACTGCGCATCGATGTCCCAGCAAGAGGCAATCGGGAATGGCTTCGCCGGATAGGTAGGCAGCGAGAAAACCGGCGTCGAAGTTGTCGCCTGCTCCAGTGGAATCGACGACCGTTTCCGGCAGCCCGGTGTCGGGGCCCGGCCTGAGCTCCCAGGTCTCGTTGCCCTTGCGGGCCAGCACACCTTTCTCGCCTTGTTTGATAATGACAAAAGGACAATGGCGTGCCAGTTCGTCTGCTGCCTCCAAAGCGCTCTTCTTCCCAGTGATCGCCAGGGCCTCATTCTTATTGGGAAGAAAAATGTCAACGTACGGAAGTAGATCGGTTACTCCCTGCCAGCGATTTTCGGGATCCCAGTTGGTATCCAGCGAAACGGTTACTCCGTGCTCGCGGCACTCACGCAGCCACTCCGGCCAAAAGTCTCGCAGTGACTTCATCAGGAAATAACTGGCCACGTGCCAATGGCGGCAGGAATCAAGAACGTTCTTATCCAGATCTGAAGGATGAGTGGCGTCGATCGTTCCCAGATACGTAAGAATCGCGCGATCATTCTGCTCAGAGAGCAGAACGCCTAAGCCGGTCTTGACAGAGGCATGCGTTCGGATGCGCATCGTGTCCAAACCAGCGAGTTGCAACTGTTCAACGATGTAGCGTCCAAAACTGTCCTGGCCCACCCAGCCGATCGCACCGACACGGAGTCCGAGTTTTCCCAGTTGGCTACCAAAGATCGTGGCGGAGCCTCCCATTTCCAACGAATAATCGCCAACGAGTTGCTCGATTTGCTTGAATTGCGGGCGCACATTCCCCGTCAACATCAAATCGCAACACGTATCGCAGGCAATCATCACGTCGAATTTTCGGGCTGGTCCTGGAATCTGCAAAATCCACCTCGGTGTTAGGTGGCTGCGGCCGACCTCGAGCAGGTGGCCCCAGCCGTTATATCCGAGCGGTTTCGCAACCCGCTCGTGCGTGATTGGCCGGATTGCTGCCAGTCCGGCCGGCTTCTGAGCGGAGTGAACGATCGTTGATCGCCGACCGCTGCCCTCGGGCTGACGATCTTAGAAGTACAGCTTGAGCGCGAACTGAATCTCGCGCTGGTCGTTTTGACCGTCTCGGGTGGAAGTGATCTTCCCGAAATTCGTAGTGTTCAGATAGTCCAAGGAACCCGGAGCTGCAAGTACTCCGTTACCCGAAAAACCGGGATTCGAGAAATTGGGATGGTTAGTGATGTTAAAGAACTCGGAACGGAACTCCAAAATGAAACGCTCGGTCAGTTTGAACTGCTTGAACAACGAGAAGTCCAAGCGGTGGAAACCAGGACCACGGAAATTGCTGGGTCCGCCACCCAGCGGACTGTAGTCCTTCTGGCCGATCGTCGTGGCCGTCGGAGGACTCGTGAACGCCGCCGGATTCATCCACTGATTCACGTCGTGGGGACCCGCATATAGATTTGAACCAGGAACTCTCACGGCGTAGCAGCCAAACCCAGAAGTCGTGGAGTAAGAGCAGGGAACCGTGCCAGGCTGTCCATTCTGGAGCGTGAGAATCCAGTTCATGTTCCAGCCACCAACGAAGGCATCGACCAGTTTGCTGGAATTCGAAAGATAGGACCGGCCATGGCCAAACGGCAGTTCATACGTCCCACTAAAGTGGAAAACCTTCGAAACATCGAAATCGCACCGGCCGAAGTCCTTTTGTATACCCCACCCCGGCAAGAAGGGAGCACGGTATCCAGTCAGAGAAGTCTTGTTTAGGACATCAACGGCATCCGTCATGCAATTGGCCCACGTGAAGTTTGCCAACGCGGAGAGACCATAACTGAATCTATGTTCGTAGTTCAATTGCATCGCGTTGTAATGGCTGTTCCCGGCAAAGCTGGTATACGTGACGTTGGAGAAATCCGGATAGGGAGAAAAAGCAAAGGAATTCAGGCCCGGCGGCAGAATTTCTCTCGGCGTGTTGGGGTTGGTATAGACGCCGAGATGATGGACCGTGTTTCCGACGTAGGCCGCTTGAATGCTGTCGTTTTGCGTGAGCTGGTATTGAACGGTCAGGTTGTAGCCTTGGGTGTAGGGAGTCTTCATGTGATAGTCCTCACCGGTGAACGAAACACCGCCGGGCGCCACCTGATCGGGGTTCAAGTTGATACCCGTCAGGCCGGTCTCCAACGTGCCGATGGACCCATTGGCAAAGGTGATGGGCGCGTTGGGTGTAAGGTTCGGATAGATCAGCCAGAATTGGAACGGGAAGTCCACGTAGGTTTCGACAACCGAGTTCTCGAATCCACCGTAGAAAATCCCATAACCGCCGCGGATTACGAGTTTAGGTGTTAACTGGTAGGCAAAGCCGATGCGGGGCGAGAAGTTTCCTAGCTGCGAAACGCCGAGACCAGGCTGGCTGGAGCAACCAATGCTGATCAGATCGTTCGCTGTCGCAGCCAGGAACTCCGGTGAGAATTGCGTGTTGCAACGACTCTGGGTCAACAGAAACTGGGAAACCTGCCCGGCGGAGCCCGGGGCTACAGGCAGGAAATTGGACTGGTTTCCGTGGAGTTCGAGTAGTTGGCCAAAATACTCGTACCGCAGCCCAAGATTCAGCGTGAATTTCGAAGAAACCTTGATGTCGTCCTGAACGTAGCCGGCGAAGTAATTGTGCTTCATCGACGTACGGGCGATGTTTGACATGGTGACTTCATCGGCGCCGCCAACGTAATCGGCTGCCCCGGGGATGGTTCCCGGAATCGGGATCAGAAGCATTTGAGCGAGACCCGTGTTGCCGCCAGTGGTAGTTGGAATTTCCGTGTAGACCCCGCCGAAGTTCCAGCTCCCGCGGCCCGCCGGCGGCTGAAGGATGGAAAAGCCCAACCGTTGCCATTGGAATCCCATTTTGAGGGTTTGTTTGCCGGCGGTCTTGGTCAGGTTATCGGTGATTTGGGATGTGTCACTGTATTCAATCGAGGGCAGAAACTCGTTACTTCCTAATGTATTGAGACCCGTGAGAAAGATCGAGCCGAGACCACCGTTGGAGTTTCCTTGGGGAACACCCTGGATACCATATTGAGCTGGAATCCCCTCCGTCTGAGCGTTCGGCTGAACACGCGACGTGTTGATGTTGTTGTAGCCCACGCGGAATTCGTTTACGAACGTGGACGAGAACGCGTGTGTTTCGCTCGCAACGATATTGAGTGACGTCACATTCTGGTCGCCCGCAAAGAACGATCCGCCATCGGCAATTCCGCCGAAGGGACCGGGGATCAACTGCGGATTGCGGGCCCAGCTGACACGTCCGAAAACGCTGTCTTTATCGCTGAAGTTGTGGTCGACGCGCACGTCGAACTGGTTGGTGTCATTACTCAGCACCGGGTTTGACGAGTAGTTATTGAAGAGGCCAGAGTTATTTGGGGCTGGGAAAAGGTTGAGCAGATTGATGGCGTTGGGATCGAGGCGATTCGCGGGCAGGATGTTCCCTGGGAACGGATTGCGCGCGTATCCGAGCGGCGTGCCGACAGCCGTGCCCGAGGAGCAAGGAACGGTGATACCCGTTGAGGCATCCGTCACACCGCAAGAGACCACGCGTGTCGTGGAGGGATCGAAGACCTGGCCGAGTGCGGATGTACGGCCCAACACGTCGGTGAGGCTGCCACCCTGGTTCAACAACTCGGATAAATTCGTGTACCCACTGCTGCGCTCGAGTTGCGTCGGAACGGTGCTCACGTAGGTGATCGCTTGACGGATTCGCGTGCCCTCATAATCCATGAAGAAGAACGTCTTGTCCTTACGGATGGGACCGCCGAAACTCGCCCCGAACTGATTCTGTTGGTAACGGCCCTTCTGGAGCCCACCGGCATTCTCGAAGAAGTTCGCCGCATCCAGAACGTCGTTTCGGAAGAACTCCCAGGCCGTACCGTGAAAGTCATTCGTGCCAGACTTGATCGTGGCATTCAAGACCGCGCCTGCGGCACGACCGGACTCCGCGCTGTAGTTGTTGGTTTCGACCTTGAATTCCTGAATCGCGTCGACCGGGGGCTTGACGGCGTAACCAGTGCCGTTTAGGAAGTCAACGAGGTTCGCATTGTTATCCATGCCGTCGAGCAAGTAATTGTTCTGCGCCGGACGCAGGCCGTTGGCGGCGAAGCTGCCGCTCCCGCCCAAACCACGCGTGTCCTGCTGACCTTGTGTGACACCGGCCGAGAGTTGGGCGAGGAAGGTAAAATTGCGTCCGTTCAGCGGCAGGTCGTTGATGGCCTTTTCCTGGATGACCTGGCCGACGGAGGCATCGAGCGTCTGTAGGATCGGCGGTGCCGCATCTACGATTATGGTTTCTTTGGATTGCCCAAGTGGCAGGGTGATGTCCACATGGACTCTTTGTTCAACGTCAACCGTGACGTTCTTCTGCTCGACCGTTTGAAAACCAGCCACTGCCGCTGCGATTGTATAATGACCGATTTTGACCGGCGAAAACGTATATTGCCCCTCTGCGCCCGTTGTCGCGGAGGCGGAGATACCTGTGGCGTCGTTAGTGAGGGTGACTTTGGCGTTTGGTATGACCGCACCACTCGCATCCTTGATGGTGCCCGAGATGGAGCCCATGTCGACCTGGGCCGCCAGCTTCAAAGGTAAAAGGAATACCGCTACAAAAAGCAGCACCCATGCTGATCTACGACACAAAGAAGAGTTCAAATTCGTCAAGTTTTTTCTCCTTCTTGATCCACACGCCCATAGTCCCGAAACCGGTGGTCGACAGAATTCCTTGTCCAACGATCCGTTCGTTGAAACGTCTTCAAGCTGGTTTCGCGCGGGGAGATACCGATTACTGAATGGAGACTGGAATGGAAACCCGCAAGAAAGCACCTGCCGAGCAGTAGCAGCGCAACAGGGTAGCCCACAAAGACTGACTGGGACGAATTCGAGCGGTAAGTCAATTCGCGCGATCGGCTCCAACAAGAAAGAGGAGAACCCCTTCGGGCACGGCAAGGTGTCGCTACTGCAGAGCGCATGAGAACCCCGATTCCGATTCGAGGACAAGCTTCGCAGGTACGAAGCCTTCCGCATTTGGGCGGAGTCTATTGAAAGAAAGCACTTAAGTCAAGCGCTTTAATAGACCGCTTGACTAGCCACCTCTTATGTGAAAGAGTTTTGCCTGTCCACGTCCGGCCCCGAAAATCCGGGGGGCATACGCCATGGTGATCGATACTTTTCACGCGGATACTGAGTGCCAAGCCAAACTCAAAGGGAGCAGCTTTCCATCTAGTCTTCAGAGAGACAAAGTTGGCGCGTCCAGAGGCGGCCCAGCTAAACCGCTTGATTACGGCCTGTTAGCTGTTGCATCGGCGCATATTGAACCTTAACGGAACGTTTTTCGCAGGAGAGCACCGATGCCGGTTCTGATGAAAGATGTCGCGGAGAAGGTGGGTGTTTCGCTTTCGACCGTTTCTCAGGTTTTGAGTGGAAACCGTCGCTTGGCAATTTCCAAGGAGACTCGCCGGCGGGTGCTGGAAGCCGCGCGCGAACTCGACTATCGGCCAAACGTAAACGCACAACGACTCGCAAAGCGCAAAGGCAATGCCTTCGGCCTGGTTGTCTCCGAAATCGCCAATCCGTTCTTTCCGGACATCATCAATAGCTTTGAGGCGGCTGCTGTCGATCGCGGGTTTGAGATCTTGCTCTGCAACACCGAATACGATACGGACCGAAGCCGCTCCGCCACACAGAAACTCCTCGACAACAAGGTTCGTGGGGTGGCGATCGTCACTTCCAAATTCGACCCTGATTTGATTCAGCAATTCACTGAACATAGAGTTCCCGTGCTGCTGTTCAACAATGAGCGCAAGGACCTGGCACCAGGCAACATTGAGATTGATCTGACAACCGGCCTGCGCGAAGCCGTGGAACACTTAGCCAGTTTGGGACACAAGAATTTCGCTGCGATCACCGGCCCTAGCAGCGTGCCCTCGGCGCGAGCATTTACAGGAGTGCTCGAACGACTCGGAGCGAAAAGGGGAATCCACTTCCAGCGGGTGCTGGAATGCAATTATCGGCACGACGGCGGTATGGCGGCGATTCGCAAATTAATGGGAGAACCACATCTTCCTACTGCAATTTTTTGCGCAAACGACGTAATGGCTATCGGCGCCATCAGCGTACTTGAGCAGGAAGGAATTAGCGTACCGGAACAGATATCGATTGTAGGGCTCGACGACATTATTTATGCACGGTTGGCGCGGCCGCCCCTAACCACGATTGCCGTACCGCGTACCGAAATTGGCGGTGTTGCATTCGACATGCTCTTCCGCATGCAGAAAACCAAGCGACCACAGCGGGAGATGCACACCGTTTCCACCCACTTGGTGATCCGTCAATCGACGGCAAAGGCAAGACGCTCCGCGATCTCGCCAAGAACAAACCCGTGATGAGACATTTGCGCAGGAAAAAGATACGGAGGAAACACGAAACCCACAGAAGAACTGCTCAAGATTATCGCTGCAAACCGGCGCGGGAGCCCCTCGGGGATTACCTCCATCTGTTCGGCGAATGCCTACGTGCTAGAGGCCGCCATCAGACGCGCGAAACGTCGAGACAGGTTGCTACTTATCGAAGCAACATCGAATCAAGTAAACCAGTTTGGCGGGTATACGGGGCAAAACGCTGCGGACTTCGCGCGATTCGTCTACGGAATGGCTGCGTCGAATCATCTGTCCGGCGACCAAGTCTTGTTGGGAGGTGATCACTTACGTCCGCATCCATGGAGAAAGGAATCCGCCGCAATAGCGATGGAGAAGGCCGTAAATCTTGTCCAGAGCTATGTCCTGGCGGGATTCAAGAAAATTCATCTCGATGCTTCCATGCACTGCGCCGATGACCCGGGAGACCGGAATCGATCACTTGCGGACGAACTTGGGAGTGAGCGCGCCGCGATCTTATGTGAAGCCGCTGAGAAAGCGTCTCGGGAACTACCTCAGGGTTTTGACCCGCCCTTGTACGTCATTGGAACTGAGGTTCCGATTCCGGGAGGCGAAACTCAAGACTCCGTTGCGCCATCGGTGACACAGACGGAAGATCTCGAACAAACCATAAAGCTGGCGAAGGAATCCTTTTTCAGGCGTGGTTTGAGGTCTGCATGGGACCGCGTAATTGCCATTGTCGTGCAGCCAGTAGTGGAGTTCGGCGATTCTGCGGTATTTGACTACGATTCATCGAAAGCGACCGCGCTGTCGGATTTTGGCATAAATCATTGGCACGGCGTCTTTGAGGCTCACTCGACGGATTATCAGTCGCCGGAAGCACTTCGGCATCTGGTATCCGATCACTTCGCCATCTTGAAAGTAGGGCCGTGGCTCACGTTTGCATTTCGCGAAGCCGTGTTTGCATTAGCGAGCGTTGAAGAGGAATGGCTCGGTAAACGGAACGGCGTCAACCTCTCGCATATTCGCGAAGAACTCGAGTTGGCGATGCTCGACAACCCCAGCTACTGGAGAGACTACTATCAAAGGGACGATCCCGCGTCGGCCTTCGCCCGCAGATTTAGCTACAGCGACCGGATTCGCTACGACTGGACACATCCGAAGGTTGGGGCTGCTCTCGAACGCTTGATCAACAACCTGACTCTTTATCCCGCTCCTCTTCCGCTGCTCAGTCAATACCTGCCAGGTGAGTGTGGACTTGTCCGTAGCGGCATGTTGCGACCAGTGCCATCGAAAATGATTCTGGCCCGAATCGACATGGTTCTCGATATATACGAGGTATCTTGCGACCCGTCACCCACCGGTTCCGATACTCGGATTCGCAGACTCGCTGGCGGAGGGTGCGCTGAATGAGAGTAGCCGCGTCCGGGAATGGAGAACACATGCAACGAAAACTGGTAATTGCGTTTGGGTTACTGTTCTGCCTGTGCGTGCGGATTCAAGGTCAGGAAGGTGCTTCGACGTTGCACGCGGCCGGCTGGACCATCAAGGCAGAGCCAGCGGCAGGCGAAATCTCAGTCAGTCACGACGCGACCGGCGCACTGCTCGAACACGCCACGCTAAACGTTCGGGACTATCAAGGACTGTACGCAGTGCGTGGGTGGACGGCATCGATCGTCTCACCAACCCGTCTAGTCCTGCACAAGACGAATCCGCCTGCCGCGTGGCAATTTGAGGTGGATGCAAATCTTCTGAAGATTTCAAGTACTTCGCTGAATACGGTCTTCGTCGCCCAAGTGCCCGCTCCGCCCGACCGTATCCCTGCCCGTTTGCTCGATCCATTGGGCGTGCCGGTAAGTTGGGAAGGCACAGCGGAGGTGCAGCACGGTTACGGCGGCAGCATTACGCGGAATCCCTCCACCCTGCCGCGAACAAATCCGGAGTGCATGTATTTTCAGCTGGGCCAAGTGGACAGTTCCCTGTTTCACGAACTCTTCGACCGGAGCGTGGACGTGGCCATTCGGTTTCCCGAGCAGAGCAGATTGGTTAGAGACCCCGGCAATCCAGACATATTGAGGATCGAACTTCCCGTGCCGGGCAACTCTCTCGTTCGGTTGATTCCGGATTACTACACCAAGACTCTCGGGCTGCCTTTCTATCAGCGCTACGACGACAGCATCTTCAAAACGGCTCCTATGGTGTGGTCCAGCTGGACGAGCTATTACGAAAACGTGCGGGAAGAAGACATGGTCCGCAATACAGACTGGATTGCAGAACGGTTGCGGCCATACGGGTTTCAGTACGTGGAGCTCGATGACGGTTACGACCGGGGCGCTCATGGTGAACACTATTGGTTTGAAAACTGGGACAACCAGAAATTCCCGCACGGTGCAAAATGGCTGACCGATTACATCAAATCCAAGGGACTACAGCCTGGCTTGTGGCTCGTCCCCAACGCTTATGCCGGTGCTGTAACGACGCACCCGGACTGGTACGTTCGGGACAAAGCGGGAAAGTTCGTCCTCGATTACCAAACGCCAGCGCTGGACTCCACGAATCCGCAAGTGCTGTCGTTTGTTCAGGAGATGTTCCACCACCTGGATGGCATGGGCTTCGAGTATTACAAGTTCGATGGCGAGCACGCGTTCCCGCTGTACGCGCCGGTTGTAGACCGCAGCAAACTGCATGATCCGCAAGCCGATCTCGTCGCAAATTTCCGCGAGCGCCTAAAGCTGATTCGCGACGTCATTGGACCCCAGCGATTTGTGGAAAGCTGCCCGGCCGGAACACCGCTGAACAGCATTGGATTTGCGGACTCTTATTTTAACGGTGACGACCTTTACGCCAGTTGGCAGGGAATGTACCCGCTCTTTAGTTCGATCAATGCGAATGTATTCTTCAACCACATCGCTACTTATCTGATGCCCGGCGAAGGGCTGGAACTTGGGTCACCGATGACCGTTGAAGAAGCCAGCAAAAAACGGCTGCCCATCGTGTTGGAGACGGCGAAGAGCCGGGAGGATCCCGTGATGGGGTTTGGAGTTACGGACGCCGAGGCACGAACGTTAGTCTCATACGTCGCGCTCACCGGAGTTGCGTATCCTTTGGCCAGCGTCATGCCCGAACTCCCGGAAGAGCGGGTGCATTTACTGCAGGCTACGCTGCCGACATTGGCGATTTATCCGGTAGATCTCTTCAGCCGTGGCACGGATGCGCGATGGGACACATTCCGAACCGAGCGGCCTGACTACTATGTGCACAACTATCCGGAGATTCTGGATCTAAAAGTGAATTCAGCCGCCGGCAAGTACGACGTCGTGGCGCTGACCAACTGGCGGAGCGTCGCAGTGAAACGACAAATCGATTTCGCTGAACAGTTGGGACTCGATTCGAAGGAATCGTACGTTGTTTTCGACTTCTGGAATCAGAAGTCGCTGGGAGTTGAAGACAAGAAACTCTCCCTACAGCTTGAACCGCACGATACGAGGGTATTGCTGATTCATCCGCTGGAATCGCATCCTCAGTTGCTGGCTCTCTCGCGCCACATCAGCGGTTCGTATTCGTTGCGAGAGCTTAAATGGGAGGCCGCGACGAATACGCTTAGTGGAACATCCGACAGCGTACCTAACGACCCGTACGTGCTTTGGTTCCATATTCCGGATGGATTCTCGAGCGAAGAGATCCAAGTCACTAGTGCGGATCGACAGCTATCTTTCGACAAAGAACCGTTCGATGGTTTGTTGAAGCTGAGCTTCCGTGGAGTTTCTGCGCCCGTTCAATGGACAGTCCATTTCCATGCGAAATGACACGATTCGAGGGGCAGTTCGCGTCAAACCGTCAAGCGCTAGAGCAACTTAATGCACGATTACCTTGCTCGTACGCGGGACAGCTGGGTACCGGACATGGCGTGAAGTAGAACACCGTGAACTTGATGGGGCATCCCGCTCCCTGTAAGGGGAGTTTGAACTAGTCAAGCCCAAGGAAAGCGAGGAGTGAACACCAACCACAGTCGCCACAACCACGAAAGGTCGAAAAACACCGTCCGCGTTCCCTCCACCATCAGTTCCCACTCACGGTCGCAAAGAGCGTGGTATCGGTTGCGCTAAACCCACGGTTGGCTTGAATCGATCTCATCTAAGCAAATCGCTCCGTAGCGAATCTCTTATCCACGCATTCCCTCGCATAGCGCCTGGCGCTGTCGATACGGTCCTCAAGCGGTGTGGTGAGGAATGAGGCATACAGGCCCACCCGTATCGGTACTAAAAGCGCCTGTTATTTTTCTGGAGGTCACTCGCACTTGAGGCGAACTAGTAAAGGGTAGTACTGAGCCGGAGAGCCAAAAACGACCGTTTGCATTTCAAATCGAAAAAAGTTGAAATGTCACTTAAGCCACAGCATTACAAACAGTTACGTCGATATGAGAATTCGACAACCGGACAGTTGTGATGGTAGCTGATCACCACGACCGGATGCGCGTTGCGGCCGGTGTCTTCGCCTGGCTCAAAGCCACGGCCCAACATGGGATGGACTCCAATCGCGTCAAAATAGTTTGCGGAGACGATGCTTCCGGTCAGGACCGGGGCGCGCTCGCCAATGCTCAGAGTTGTGCCGGTGATGTTGCTGACAAAGAGGGTCTCACACAGGGTGCAGCTTCTTTGCACGTCGAGGAGATCGAGCCATTACGTTTCGTCTCTCTCCTCACCCACCGTTCCGGCCAGTGCGACCAGGCGCTCCTGGTGAGAAACGAGCGGATAAGGACGGAAAAGAATGCCTTCAACCCAGCTGAACACAGGGGCGTTGGCGCCAATGCCGAGCGTAAGGCAGAGAATCGCTAAAACGGTAAATCCCGGGCTGCGGCGCAGCATGCGAAAACCGAAGCGAATGTCTTGCAAGAAATTTTCGATCAGGTTTGTGGGGCGCATTTCGCGGCACTCCTCCTTGACCTGTTCAACGCCGCCGAAGGATTGCAGGGCGGTGCGGCGAGCTTCCTGGGGATTCATGCCCTGGGCCACGAATTCGTCGATCTGATTTTGCAGATGAAACTGAAGCTCGTCGCTGAGATCCAGCTCCGCTTTGTCCTTGAGGAAAAGTGAGCGTAAGCGAAGCGGCAATTTGTAATACCAACGCATGGTTCTGGCTCCCTAAGACATCTCCAGGACCAGCCCGATCGCCGATGAAAGGCGCTTCCATTGCGCTTGCTCCTGGCGCAAGGTACTTTGCGCCGTCCGGAGTCAGCGAATAATATTTGCGCGGCGATTGTTTTCCGATTCGCCCCATTTGGCGCGAATCCAACCCTGTTGCTCGAGGCGATGCAGCGCCGGATAAAGCGCGCCTTGATGGACCTGCAACACTTCGTTCGAAACCTGACGAATGCGTTGCGCGATGCCCCAGCCGTGCATGGGCTGGAGCGCGAGTGTCCTCAGAAACAAGAGGTCGAGGGTGCCTTGGACCAGGTCGGTTGGCTTAGCCATCTCGGGTCTCCTGTCGATAAATGACAGGGCAAAGTTTAGACTCCTCTCAACGAATTGGGGAAGCAGCAATTTCAAAAATTTCCGCTAATTGGACGAAATGACTCAGCGCGTTACTGCATTCTGTTTTCCTGTGCCAACTCGTTCAAAGTCGGCCAAACGCAAGTGATCTGGTGGAGGCCTTCCGCGATTGGTACCGTCGCGTAGTGTTTGCTGATGACTGTCGGGAGGGGGATTTCCCGAGTATCGGACCCAACCGGACATCAACTTAGAGTCCTGCTATCCGTTTCTAACCGCGCTTGGACAGGTTGAGCAACGCAGCAGCGGGGCAGCGACGATAGCTCGACCGACCTCTCTATTTGAGCAACTCACGCGCGAAATGTGAACTTGCAAAAAATTTGTCCGAACAGATAAGCCGACGCTGACCGGGTGGTGTTTTTGGGTGCTTCGGTCGTTACTCTGCGCGCTCTCTGGCTCGTCAGATGCCCAAGCGACTGTGCCCAGCATCCGAGACGATGCACTTCACTTCGCATTTTCGACCTTTGGAAGAATGATGGCGTCAATCCAGCTCTCGTCTTCCCCTGCTTGAGTGTCCTTGAAGAGCCACCAATGCTCGGTATGTTCTGCCGCCTCTCCAGACTTCAGATTCCGAAGTGGCCCCAAGGTTTCCAGTTCGAGCGAGTGCTCGTCTGTGTATATCTCGAAATTGCAGCCGAAATCGGGGTATTTTGCATCTTTTTCCACGTTGGTCTTCTTCACGAACAAGTGGCCCCTTCGGAAGTAAGCGCCCCACCCGAATGAATTAAAGATCCCAGTCATCTGCTGCGTGAATGTGCATGCGGATTTGCTTGCCTGATGGAGTTGGATATACTTCGTCCCGATTTTCCACCGCGGGTCTGCCAAATCCGTATAGCACCAAAGGGCGAGGACTCCTTCGGGCAATAATCTGTCGGCCGAGAGTGGTGCCCGCGGCGGAAGGGGAAGAATGGCCTGCCCATCACCAGCCATCACGGAGAGTGCCCATGCAGCTATCTCGACGGACTCCGCTCCGAGATTGTAGATGCGATGCGTGACGGTAACGCCCGATCCTGTTTCCGCCAATTTGATCTCGATCTCTTTCTGCAGACTTGTTCCGGGATGTGTGGACTCCGGAGGGGCAGTAAAAACAAAACCGTCGCCCTGCCTCCGCACCGAAACAGGGACATTGTCCGGGTAATACGTGCGCGCGACTTCGGGTGAAACCCATAGGCGGTGGCCACCGTAGACTCTAAAAATCTGATCACCGCCTTTCCCGGAATGCTCGGGAATCTCGTGGAACTCGTTATCTTCTCCCCGAAAGCCAAAGAAAAGAATCCGAGGTCCGACCTCCGTCAACACAATCAGTTGTACCGTATCGTTGCTGATTTTCAAGGCTTTCTTCCATTTCTGGTATTCCACTTCTTCGGCTTTCGCCGTGCCGACTCCTGCAAGTTTTTGCATGCCTTTGCGCCTCCCGGCAGAGTGCTTCGGATAAATAGGCTCGGTCGTATTCCCAGTTACCGATTGGTAATCGAACCATTACTTGGTTCACGGCGCCTGCACGGAAATTGCCTTTCCCGCGTATTCGACGGTTTTGTCTGGGTTGGCTGCTGGTGCGAGTCCCGCGCCGTGCCCGCCGGATACCCACACGATTTTGATCTGCATGCTTACAGGCATTTCGGGATACCGCCCCTGTCGATCCCCGACGGTCAGGGTTCGCGTTGACTGTGACCACTGAAGCGGGATGATCGAGTGCGCACCGTTTTCGTATTCGTAGTCATCGCCCGCGTCCTGGTACAGGTCAAATTTGCCATCGGTTCCGCCGTAAATCCGAAGCTCTATCGGTCCTGCGGGTTTTTCGTCGGCGTACTCGATTTCCGGGCCGAGAGGAAGAATCGAACCTGCACGTACGTAGAGTGGAATGCGGTCCAGCGGGGCCTCCGCATCAATCTCGCGTCCACCCTGCTGTGACGTTCCGGTCCAAAAATCGTACCATGCCGGGGAATCCGGCAGATACAAAGTTCTCCGCGTGGCGTCCGCCTGGAGCACGGGGCTAACAAGAATGGAGGGCCCAAACATGAACTGATCGCCATTGTCGCGGGTCTTTGTATCGCTGCGCCAATCCATGACCAACGGCCGCTGGATTGTGTAATCCTCGTGCGTGACCCGCCATGCCAGCGAATAGATGTAGGGCATTAAGCGATAGCGCAGTTTGTCGTAGGTGATCAGGATTGGCTCGACTTTGTCGTAGGCCCAGAACTCATTTTGCGGCCGGTGCCCGTGGGTGCGGAAGATCGGACAGAAGACTCCGTATTCGAACCAACGCGCGTAAAGCTCCTGAAATTTCGGATCATCAAGGGGTTTGTCGTGAGGCGGCCAGTAACCGCCGATGTCGGTGGTCCAATAGGGGTATCCGGAAAGCGCGAAGTTCAGCCCCGCAGCCACCTGATGGCGCAAACCCCAATACGAACTGTAAACATCACCGGACCACACCGTTGCTCCCACTCGCTGCTGGCCCAGGAACGCCGATCGCGTCAGCAGGAAGACTCGTTTCTTCCGGGTCGTTGCTTTCCATTGCTCCTGGATGCCCAGTGTGTGCATGAACGGGAATATGTTCGTGTACTGTGCGCCGTTGCCGATGGCAATCTGCTTGTCGCGCAGAATGGCATCGCCCATGTGCGGCCAATATTCTTCGGGTTCGGCGCTGTCCAGCCAAAAGGCGTCCCAGCCTTGGGAGAAAAGCTTGCCGGCCAAACGATCCCAGTAGAAGCCGCGCGCCTCCGGGTTTGAAGCGTCATACACGTGGGCGTTCGGCACGTCAAAGTGCTTTGCGCTAAGGCCGCGGTAGTTTTCCGCCTTCGTATCGAAGAGCCCCCACACCGAGAGCATGGCGTGGACGTGTTCATCATGCAGCTGGTTGAGCTCACCCGGGACGTCGGGGAAGTTGGCGTTGAAGATGGGGTCGCCTTCCGTCTTCCACCAATACCAATCCTGCACGATGCAATCGAGAGGGATATGTTCTTCACGGTAGCGATGCGCGATGCTCAACACCTCATCCTGCGACACGTAGCGGTCCTTGGATTGAAAGAATCCATAGGCCCACTTCGGAAGCATCGGTGTGTGTCCGGTAAGGTTGCGGTATTCATGGATGATCTGATCCATTTGCGGACCGTAGACAAAGTAGTAGTCAATCGCATGGCCGGCCAGCGAATCCAAGTTCAATTCGAGCGGGAAACGATTATCGACATAGGTGAGCGACGCGGTGTTCCACATCAACGCGTAACCCTTGCTCGACACCAGCAGGGGAATCGCGACATCGGTGTTGTTCTGCCCAAGCTCGACTGTCCCCCCGCGATAGTTGAACATCCCGTTCTGATGCTGGCCCAGCCCGTATAAGCCCTCGCCAAACTCGGGCCCGAACCTGTCTTCAACGTGAAATGTTTTTTCGCCATTCAACTCCACGGGTTCGTAGGTACGGGGAACTGCATTTCCCTCGCGCAAAAGCTTTTCACCTGCTGCAGTACTGTATTGCACGTTCCCCCATTTCAGAGAGAGTTCCACCTTCAGAGCGTCGGTGGTGAGGATCGCGGCATCAGCGGTCTGGGACAGCTGAAACTTTGCGCCCGGACAGGAGTCTTTTGAATCGAGCATCCATGGTTCGTTTTGTCTAAGCGTAACTGGCGATTCGGGTGTGGCCACAAAATGTATGACGGATGAACGGCAAACGGAAACATGAAGACTTTCGTTCCCGATTGTGGCAGTCATGCCATCCGGAGCCGGTGCATACTTGACCGGCGGAAGAGGAGGCACCTCCCAAAGCTGGGCTCTTGCCTCAGTCGTACCCCAGAGGAAGCAGCACATGGCGAGGATGTAAACCCACATATTCCGCCGTCGGGCGGAAGTTGCTCTTTTGGAATGGCACGGGTGGTTTGTCTGAATCCTGACGCAATAGCCGGACTCGTCTGCTGATCCGTAACGCAATGGGAACTGCACACGAAACAGTCTCTTCGTGATCATCGCTCTCCTTCCTTGAAGCAATTCGGTAGTTCAGCACGCATAAGGCCGGGTCGTACGACTGTTTCCCCGCGGGTTGTACATACCTTCGGTGCGGCACTCAGAGCATCACCCCTGTATATGGTAGTTCCATCGGTCACAATCGCCTGGGCTTCGCCATCATCACCCGGAATGTCCAAGTTCACAAGCTCCCGCCTGAACCCCCGTGTGTTATAAGCGCCGTAAGCTAACCCGATGACCATCCATCCGATTCCCAACACTTTGGCGCGCCAACTCAGACTCAGCCACAACATCATGCAGATCAGAAAACCCAGTACCGGGGACAGGAAATTGAACCAGCGCTTGTGCACTTCGCGAAAGTAAAATCGCACCAATGCCGATGTGTTCACACCCATGAAGGCAAGCAAGGCGCCGAAGTTTAGCAATTCCACACCCCGCTCAAAACTCAGGACCATCGCACCGATGAGTGCTACTGTGCCGATGAGCAACACGTTGTTTCGCGGAATGCGTTTCTTGGGCTCGATGGCCCCAAAAAACCGGGGAGGCAGCGCGCCGCTACGTCCCATGCCGTAAAGCAGGCGTGCAGCACCCAACTGCGCCCCTAGCGCCGAACCGAACGTCGCCACTAAAAGCGTCACATTGATGACCGAAAACAGCCAGCGTCCACCAGCTCTTCCGGCAACAAACACAAACGCCGTGTCGACGTCAGGAAAATCCTGAGCGCCCGGCCAGACAAGTTGCGCCGCATACACCTCGATGGACGCCAAAATGCCGGTAAGCAAACACACGAAAACCGTGGCGAGCAGAATATTGCGGCGCGGGTTCTTGGCTTCCTCGGAAAGCGTTGAGATGCCATCGAACCCAATATAAGTCAGCACGGCCAACGAGGTCCCGCCCATGACGGCTCGGACGGAAAAAGTTTTCGGGTCGAAAAACGGGCGGGTAAAGAACCCGATTCCGTCATGAGGTGCCGTGTGCACGTAACGAGCAGCTGCCGCCAAAAACAGAAGAATGACCACACCCATGACTGCAACGAGACCCGAGTTGATGCGCGCCGAAGTCTGAATGCCTTGCATATTCAAGGAGGTGAACAGACCGACGAAAGCAACCACCCATACCGCGTACGGGATTTCCGGAAAGAAGTTCATGGCAAATTTGCAGCAGAGAATCGTGCAGATGAGCGGGTTGAGCACGTAGTCCATGGCCATGCTCCACCCCGTTACATAACCAAGCGCCGGGTGAATTTCGCGCCCGACATAGGTGAACGCAGAACCGGCGCTGGGATAAGCGGAGGCCATTTTCCCGTAGCTTATGGCGGTAAACAGCATGGCAATCATAGCGAGCATGATGGTGATTACCGCGTACCCGTGAGAACGCGTGCTCATTACCCCGTACACTGGCATAGGCGCAGTAGGTTGTATAACAATGAGCCCGTAGAGAATTAGATCCCATAGACCCAATGAACGGCGAAGCCGCGGTGTGCTGGTAGTTTCCGGTAGCAATGTGGGCATGACCTGATAAATGCCTTTCGTGTCCGCAACGGGTCTGTGCTACTAATCCGAAACACTCTCAGTAGGCATCTGTTCGCACTGGTAGCACATAGACCGAAGCGAATCGGAAATGGAAGCGCCGTGAGATTCAGCGAAGCCGAACAAGTTGCTTAGCACTGCATCGGGGTGGATAGAATGTGGTGAAGTGACACTGAAGCTTGCGTTCAGGACGCCGAAATCCAGCGCCGCCCGCAGTACTCGGCCCGAAAATGAACTGCCACATTCGTTCGGCATGATGAATGGAAGGCCCGCTGCCAAACCACACACGACACCTGCGAGGAGTGCGTCCCCGGCGCCCGCGGTGGAGATTGGTTGAAGCACCGGTGCTGGACAGAATTGCGAACTCCCACACTCGAAGCCGTACGCTCCTTTTGGCCCCGAGCTAACAATGATCCGCAACTGCGGGTGGGTCGCGGTAAATTTGGCGGCGCACTCCGCTAACAATCCGTCATCGAGAACTGGACCCGAGCCATCTCCAAGTAGCGCAGAGGCCTCCTCCTGATTCAATGCCAAGAGATCCGTGAGAGAAAACAACCCCATAATCTGCGCTTCTTCAATCTCTCCGAGTGCGAATGAGCATGCCCGGTAATTACCGCAGTCCGATGCAAGTTCAAGGAACGCCCGCCGCATTTCCAAAGGCACTTCTGGAAGGCACAGTGCTACGCCGTGTGCTCCCGCAGCTTTCATGTACGGGGATGCCGCTCTTAGGTCATCGGCGGTCAACGCCCCAGCGGCTGAATTACTGCTGGTAATGTTACCGCCTGAACCATCCGGATAGTTAAAGCACACACTAAAAAGCGTTTTCAGCGCCGGATGGCTGCGCACAAACTGCGTGTCCATTCCCGCGGCGCTCATTTCGGTGAGAATCCGCCGCCCCACCGCATCGTTACCAACAACACCGACAGGCCATACCCGAAATGAGGCTGGGTCCCTGCTGGAGCCCATAAGCCGCGCAATGTAGTGCTCGACAATATGCAGCTTGCAGTAATCCCTGGATTCAAGCAGTTCGCCCAACCTGCTTTCGTTGCGGCCCAATTCGTGTTCGCCCTGGAGCGCATAGATGATACCCGCGCCGATGCCACCGATACCTACGGTGCATGTGAATCCGCTTTTCGTGTTTGCGCGCAGTGTCAGCATGAATTCAAAACAGCTCCCAACCGGGATTTTCGCTAATTGGATGGCGCGCCGTTTCCAGTGTGGCCGTGATGATTGCGTCGGGATGAGTTTGCAGCAACGTCATCGGGTATTCCGGCGTCGGCTCGCTGAACAAAGCGACCCGCAGCGCCGTTTGCTTCCAGGCACCCGTATCGCTATAAACGCGCACCTTCCTTGCCGAGAGGCACTCGCGAATCCCCAATGTAATCGACATAGGCGGTACAAACTGATAGGCCGCACCGAACGTCCGGTGCGCCAGCGCGAGGATCGTATCAATATTGTTTTCTTGAATCCGGATGCGGGAGTTTGCGAGATCCTCCAACGTCAGATGGTGGAACGGATGACGGCGGGCCTGGTTATAAGCCACGTGTCCATCCTGGCCCCATCCACCCACAGTAATGTCCACCGGTGCCTCGCTGATCGCGGCGCGAACGTGTTCCATCGTCGCCGGTACAAGCCAGTGGCGTTGACCCTCCGGAACTGCTAACTCCGGACGAATGCCCCCGTAGAAGTGGCGCTCCATAAAGGTCTTGAAGTTGTAAGGATGACCTGTCGGGAGCGGTTTCCCCTGCCAATCCAGACACTCGTCCATGTGAAACACGTGCAGCCTCTTCAGCGGTACGCCGCGCGCATTAACCAACAACCGAAAAGGTTCGTACCAACACGCAGGTCCACAAGGAACAATGGCGCGTGTTGACCGCCCCTGCCTGTTGTTTTCCTCGATAGCTTCGACCAACTCCCTGGCCATCAACGCACCTAACTCCACAGAATCGGCCACCTGCCGGTAAGGCACACGCAACTCCGGATGCCCCAGCAATTTCTCCGCCGGGATCGCACACCAGCGCCGTAGTTCTCTGGGGTCGACAGGGGACGACAAGCGAAGACGTGATTTTTCTGAGCTCATATTAGAGATCCAAAGTGTTGAACATTTCTCTCTACATCACGGTGAAGAATGGTGATCGTTTCGCAAAAACTCGGTGTACCTTGGGTGTAAATTACTGAGAGTGACAAACTCCGGCTCATAGGATCTGCCTGCTGAGTTTCTATTTAATTTGAGCGTAGGTCGCGGGCGTGTTGTACCCTTCGAGCTTGATCCAACGCGCAGCCATCGCCTTTGCCACGGTTCCATGAATCTCGGCGATTTCGCCCGGATACACAGTGATGTAATTGTCGTCATACTTGATAGGGAGGATTTCGTCCCCATTCTGGGCGGCAGCTACGGTTGCCCGTTCGAAGAAGGCGATATGTTCGGACGGATTATGTAGCCGGATAGCGATATGCTTTTCGCTGTCGGTCATGGTCTGTTCAGCTCTGACCTCAAGGTTTACCTGAGGCATTGTATTCAGCGCTGTCATGTCCGCCATATTCACCTGCTTCAGATTCAGCGCATCATCGTTACTGAGGTCGCCCAAGTCGTCATCTTTCTGCGACTGCCAGTAGGTGTTATCGACGAGCAGCTTTCCGGTGTGGTCAAACAACTGACCGCGGACAAAAAACACTGGAGTACTCTGGGGATAGCGAGGCAGCGTTAGGACCTGAGTTGCGCCATTGAACGGAACCTGGATGCCGTCGGCTGAGCGGTCGTCAAGAACCTTCCCATTCAGATCGTAAACGCGCACGCGTGCGCGCAAACCCTGTACGTCGCCAGGAGACTGATTGAAAACAATGACTTTTGCCTGACTGTGATCGCCGGTTGCGTAGGCATCGAAGACCACGGACAGCGGACGCAGCCCCTTCTTCGCGCCGTAGTAGGCACCACCGGGGCTCAGATAATAGTCAATGATGTTGCCGTAAAACGAAGGCCAATGGCTGTTCAGCATCCAATAGAGGGTCATTTTATGGTTTGCCCAGTCACCGGCCGCGAGGTTCTCAAATTGCGCGCGGGTGTTCTCGTAGTGAGCGAGTTGCGCTTTGCGCACGAACTCCGCCACGTTGCTGGAAGAACCGAAGCGGCGGTTAACCGCTAACTGCACATCGGCGAGGGTGCTGGCGCCGGGAATCGCTCCGGCGTGGAAAAACCAGGAGTCGTTGATCGGCCACAATTTGTCAGCCGGGATAAACCTCTTCAAGCTCTCCAGTGTGGGGATATGTTCGTTGTCACCCTGCTCAACGGACGACCCGCGAGATGGGACGTACTTCCCACTGAACCAGTATGTCGGCGGGCGCCAAGTGTACGGGCCTTCCATATTGATGCCATCCCATAAGTGTTCGCCTTGGGCATCCCTGGCGAAAGATGAAACGGTATCAACGATGGCATTTTCCCAACGCAACTCGGACAGAATTTTACGGTACTCGATGCGAACGGGTTCCGGTGGCCGACCATCGCTCCCGTTGGCCCAGATAAACACGGAAGCATGCGGACGGAGCATGAGAATCTGTGAACGCAGGCTTTGCGAAGCGACGCGATGGTCCTCTTCGCTCCATTGGTCCCATTTCTCCCATTGGTTGCAGCACATCCAGCCAAGCATCAGAGGAATGCCCTGTTCGTCCGCGAGCTCGACAATGTGCTCACTGGAGATCTTCGATTCCCAACGCAGCATATTAATCCCGAGATCTTTGACATACCGCAGGATTTCGGATTCGCGCTCAGGATCATACCGATACAGCAAGTCCGGCGTGTAATCAGCTCCGCGCACGCGGAAGTCTCGACCGTTGACTTGGAGATAAAAATTTCCGCCCTTACCCTTATCGGGGAATTGTTCGTCTTGATCGCGGTGTTGGGTAACGCTTCGTATCCCGAAGCGAATGTGGGAGCTGTCAGAGACTTTCTGTTCCTTCACAAACTCCAGATGCAGGTCATAGAGCGCCGGATTACCCATGGTGTACGGCCACCAGAGGTCGGGATTGCTTACGACCAAGCCGGGGCACTTTTCTGCGGCAAACGCAACTTCGCGAATCTCACCGGGGGAGAGGCTGAGGCTTTGCTCGAATTCAATGGTTGGCTTGCCTTGTCGCGAAATAGTTCCCTTCAGCGTGCCGGTGACGGGTTGCGCGGCAAAATTATGCAGGTTTGCATAAACCGTAAGGCGTGCAGTCGCGTGCGGCAGGGAGAGCTCAGAGTTAACTGCCGGGTTTTCGAGAGCGACCTCACCTGTGGTTTTTAGATAGACCGGCTTCCAGATGCCTGCGTTTCTGTCCGGCACGAAGGAAGCATCGAACATATGCTTCCTGGTGTACTGGCCTTTGTATCCCAGATATTTCCAGTTGATCCAATCGAACCAACTGTCCGCCAGCTCTACACCGTCAACGTCCTGAATAAGTTGCTCGGGTGTCACTTTGACGGCCAGCGCATTCGCCGAGCCCGGTTTGATCCACTCCGTGACATTGAGCTCGCGCGCGGCATACATCCCGACGACTTGCTTACTGTCCGCGACCTTCTGCCCGTTAATCCAGATTTCCGCCCGATAGTTGATTCCCGGGAATTCCAGGGTGTAGGTGGAGTAACCAGCCGGTGCGGTGAACACCGCCCGATACCACCAGTCCTGCTTGTACAAATCCTGCGGGACGTTCTCCAGCATGTTCTTGCCGACATACAAGTTCTGGTAGACACCATCTTCCTGCAATATCTCGAGAACCGTCGCGGGCATGCGATGGATCGGATGCCAGCCCTGGTCCTGGTAATCGGATTTAGAAACAGCTGCACCATCTGCTTGTACGTCTTTAGCAGCGGCCAACTTCCAGTTTTCCGACAACTCTACTTTTCCTGGAACTTCGTCTGAGCCAAACGCTGGCAAAGCGAACAGGCACAGCGACAACGATAGTGCATAGATTACGCGAAACATGCTCTTCCTCCCCTCGGCGATTCAAAGCACTGTGGGAATGCTGATCTGTGTCCTTCACAGTTAATTGCCAAGTACGTTAAGCAAAAGGCCGCTAATCGGCGGCACGGAATGTTCACCCGGGCGGCCTCAGTAGTATAGTTTCAACGCGAACTGAATTTCGCGCTGATCATTTTGCCCATCACGTGTCGAAGTGATCTTTCCAAAATTCATCGGATTGTTGTAATTCAATGCACCGGGGGCTGCGGGCACTCCATTAATGGCGAATCCCGGATTCGAGAAGTTAGGATGATTGGTCAAGTTGAAAAATTCGGAGCGAAACTCCAGCCGGAAACGTTCGGTCAAATGGAACTGCTTGAACAGGGAGAAGTCCATGCGGTGGAAACCGGGTCCACGGAACTGACTGAGCCCACCACCCAACGGGCTGTAATCCGTTTGCCCAATGGTCGTCGCAGCAGGGGGCGTGGCGAACGCTGTCGCGTTGAGCCACTGATCCACGATGTGTTTTCCGGCATACGGATCGACGCCAGGAACTTTCAATGCATAACAGCCAAAACCTGAAGTCGTTGCGATGGCGCAAGGAATCGTTCCGGGCTGGCCGTCTTGCAATGTCAGGATCCAGTTGCTGTCCCACCCTCCGACGATGGCGTTCACAACTCCGCTGCTGTTGCTCAGGAAATGCCTGCCATGCCCGAACGGCAATTGATAGGTCCCACTAAAATGGAAGACTTTTTGGACCTCGAAATCGCACAATCCAAAGTCCCCGTGGATGCCGAAGTGTGGCAGAAAAGGAGCACGATAACCTGCACCAAAGAGCCCAATTGCAGTAGGGTTCAAAACGTCCACGGCGTCAGACAAGCAGTTGGACCAGGTGAAGTTGCCCAGAACACTGAGTCCATTGCTGATACGCCGCTCGTAGGTGACTTGCAGCGAATTATAGTGGCTATTGCCCGCAAAGGTGGAATAGACCATATATGAAGAAATATCAGGATAGGGGGAGTAGGAAAGAGCATTCAGTCCAGGCGGCAGAATCTCCCGGGGAGTATTTGGGTTGGCGTACGTCCCCAGATGATGGACCATGTTTCCGACGTAACCCAATTGCACGGTATCGTTGCTTCTTAGCTGGTACTGCAATGTCGGGTTGTACCCCTGGCCCTGGGTGTAGGGAGTCGGCATGTGGTAGTCCTCACCTACGAAGGACACTCCTCCGGGTGCAATGTTCGCCGAAGTCAGGGGAATGCCGGTGCAGCCGGTCTCAAGGGTGCCAATTGAGCCGTTGCTGAACGTAATCGGTGCATCCGGCACCTGATAGTAGTAGCCTTGAGAGAATTGGAAGGGAAAGTCCACGTAGGTTTCGATCACGGAATTTTCGAACCCGCCGTAAAAAATCCCGTATCCACCTGCGCCACCAACTTGGGAGTAGCTTGATAGGCAAATCCGAATCGCGGCGAGAAATTCCCCTTCTGCGATACCCCGAGACCCGGTTGGCCAGAGCAGCCGATATCAATATTATCGGTCGCCGCAGCCGTCTTGAAGTCCGCGGAGAGCGGAGTATTGCAGCGTTTCTGCGTTAACAGAAGCGTCGAATGCCCGTTTTGCCCAGTTAAGAGGAAGTTCGGTGGGGCGCCATAGTTCTCAATCAACTGGCCGAAGTATTCGTACCGTAGGCCGAGGTTCAGTGTCAACTTTGATGTCAGTTTGAAGTCGTCCTGGAAGTAGCCGGCGTAATAATGGCGCTGCATGGACGTGTTGGCGATGTCCGAGGCGCCAACGAACTCGGCCCCTCCGACATAATCAGCGGCGCCCGGCACCGTGCCCTTGATTGGCGTCAAGAGCATCTGGGCAAGTCCCGTGTTCCCTCCGTTGGTGGTCGGAACCTCTGTATAAAGCCCGCTGAACGACCAGGTTCCTCTGCCTGATGGCGGCTGGAGAATGGAGAATCCCAGGCGCTGCCATTGGAATCCCACCTTGAAACTGTGGCGCCCAACGATTTTGATCAGGTTGTCCGTAATCTGGGATGTGGTGCTTAGTTCGATCGAGGGCAAGTATTGGCTGCTGCCAAGGTGGTTAAGGCCTGTTAAAAAGAGCGAACCCAAGCCGCCATTCGAATTCCCTTGCAGAATACCCTGTGTGCCAAACTGCGCAGGAATTCCTTCCGTGCTGGCATTGGGCTGAACGCGCGAAGCGCTCAAATTGTTGTATCCCAAGCGGAACTCATTCACAAAAGTCGGCGAAAACTGGTGCGTTTCGCTCAGCGCTGAATTCCAAGATATGACATTCTGATGTCCGGCATAGAACGCGCCACCATCCGCGATGCCCCCGAATGGTCCAGGAATGACTTGTGGATTGTTCACATAGCTCACGCTTGGGCACGATGCCGTAACTGAGAACACCGGATCCGCCACGCCGCAAAAGATGGGGCGCGTTTGTAGAGAAGGATCGATCTTCTCGTCAGATGGAAGCGGCATGAGTTCCTCCTTCATCAAATCTTGGTCCGGGGCTCGCATCATACTCCATCGTTGTTCAAAATCCTCATAGTGATCCTGAATTGGCTGCGATTCAGACAGCGAGAAGCCCTTGAAGGGTGAGAGGGGCACTGAAATATCGGCGATCGCAAGAAAGGGCGATTCGGAGCACTTTGAAATCAAGCAGGTTGGCCACCCCATCAGGTGGAGCGGGGACCATTGTCTTCCGCCAAGGTTGGCGGGGTGACGCGAACCATCCAGGGAATGGGCTCCCCGCTGCACCGGAGAGATTGGTGGGTCGTCGGCGGGGGATGAAGGGTAGCGCGGCGTCTAATTATGGAGCGCGCGCATTTCCCAGCAGAGAGTATTGTTCGCGCTCGATGCGTCTGAGTTTCTCCCGCAACTGGCCGCGAACTGGTTCGTCAATGTCGAGTAGGATTCTGCTGAATTCCGCGAGCGTGAGCAAACAGAACCGCTGGCGATAGTACACCGCGGCGACTTCCAGCGTGGGCGAGAGAAGTTGCCAAGTGCGTCCCCAGACGTCGCGAGTGAGCTCCTGGCGCTGACGCAAGACGAGGTGAGCAATAATTCCGTCCAACCTTGAAGTCTGACCGACGGCGAGAGACAAACCCTCCGCTCTCCCGTTCCCCCTTGTAACATGTTACAAGCCCTCTCCCTATGTTGTTCATTTCAAACGCGCTCTTAATTCTGGCGAGGGACAGCCCAGATTTTGGTATTGGCCACGACCGCGCAGTAGATGTCCCGCAGGTTGATCTCGGCTGCTGGCCGTGCGAGACGCACGCCACCGGCCCATGAGCGTTGGGACGGTGAAGAAATCCATTGCCGCAATGGCCTCGCGATGGTTTCTGAGGAACGTCAGCCATCGCTTCACGGAATCTGGATCTCTCGGAGCTCGCCGGATCCATCGCGAGACACTCCTTTCCGAGAGCTCGAAACCCAGCTTGAGCAGTTCGCCGTGAATACGCGGCGCGCCCCAGGTCGGATTCTCAGCAACCATACGAAAGATCAAGGCGCGAACCTCTTTGCTGACACGCTTCCGTCCACCTACTTTTCTAACTTTTGAGACCCATGCCCAATACAAACGGAAACCGGCGTGATGCCAGTTCACGACGGTTCTAGGAGTGACCAAGATGAGCGGCTTAGTCCACCCGGACCAGAACGTTCGCAACGCAACCCAGAACAGCTTGTGCAGGGCAGTTAATCGACGGCGAGGTTGTTGCGCGTGCAGAGCCAGCAATTGCCGACGGAGAGCCAGATTTTCTAGGACGAGGTCCTCGCGGGAGCGGAAAGCGCTGACCATCCAACCGAGGAAATGTCGGAGCGATGCGATACCGAGTGGCCAGGCCCCATTGCTGGGGCCCAGCCCTCTAAGAACTGTGCATGCAAGTTTCCCCGCACACAGCTCAAGCACTGCAAACGCCTCTTTCAGGGAGACGCGGCTTCGATACGGAAAGATGTTGGCGGTGAACCCTGTCGTGGCACTCGGGATGGAGCAGGACGCGGTTTGCTACACTCGTGGAACCACCTTTCACACGAGGGACGCAATAGTGCATGCGCCAGCCCGTGATCCGAGTGATCTTGGTGTTGCACACGGGGCAGAACCCGCGTTGGAACGTCCAGAGAAAGCGAAGAGTCCGCCTACCCCGAAACGTTTCCGCCATATGGTCTCCTTCGCGTTTTTCGAAGTAGATCTCATGGGCCGGATCGTAGGGATTAGCGGCGCTCTTGATCTTGACGTGCCTTTGAATGGGCGTGCTACTGGCGAGCAGTAATCGCACTTTGTGCGGATTACCCTCGTTGTCACACGACTCCCCGAAGAAGGACCAGTTGTTCCCTCCGCGCCGCTCAAAGTATTTCTGTTTGAGCCAGCGAGAAGATTTTTTCGGGTGCCTTCGCCGGGCCCATTGCCACAAACGATTGAAGATGGCGTGGTCAACGCGTGAAAAGACGCGTGTACTCACCACGTGCCGGTGATAGTTGGACCAACCTCGTATTTTGGGGTTGAGCCAATCAATCAGATCGGCAGCAGACATACCCAGCGCCGCTTTGATCTTGCCGCGGATACCATCCAGAAAGGTCTTGATATTCTTTTTGGAAGGCTTGATGAGCAGTTTCCCATTGGGATACTTGCGCACATTTTGTCCGAGAAAATCAAAGCCTTTGTCCACGTGCGTGATGACTGTCTTCGCAGGAGAAAGCTCCAGTCCTCGTTCGTGCAGAAACTGCTCCACGAGGGGCTTGATTTCTCCTTCCAGTAGTTCTTTGGTTCTACCGGTGATGACGAAGTCATCCGCATAACGGATGAGATTCACAGCGGGATATTTACCTCCGAGAGACGGAAGCCGTTTCTTTGTCGGGAACTTTTCCCGCAAGAGTTGCTCCAGTCCATCCAGCGCGCAGTTCGCGATCGCTGGGGAGATAATCCCACCTTGTGGGGTCCCATCCGTTGTTTCGTGAAGGACGTGTTTTTCCATATACCCGACTTTCAGCCACTTTCGGAGAATGACTCGGTCCATGGGGACATGAGTCAGAAGCCAATCGTGTGAGATTCGGTCGAAACAGGACTTGATGTCGCCCTCTAGAATCCACTGTGGATTGGGTCGGGCCAGTGTTTTGAAACACTGTCCGATCGCATCGGCACAGGACCGCTGCTGACGAAACCCATAGGAGTTTTTGTCAGCAGTGGTTTCCAGCACGGGATCGAGCGCCAGCAAATGCAATGCCTGGTGGCTTCGATCTTTCATGGTGGGGATACCTAGCGGCCGCATCGTCTTCTTGTCCGATTTCAATATGTAGACACGTCGAAGAGGCTGAGGTTGATAGCCTCTGCGCTTAAATGCATGTACTGCTTGTGTCTTCTTTTCTGGTGTGTCCCAAATTTCTTGGTCCACACCAGGGGTTTTCTTGCCATCATTTTCCGTCACTCGTCGAACGGCGAGAACTTTGCCGCTATACGAGTGGGTCAGCAGGCGTTGCAAGGCTCGCACCTTGCCCCATCGGCCGATCTTCGTTGCCTGCGCGATACGAACTTGGAGTCGGCGAACGTTGTGGTGAATGGCCTGCCAATCAATGGCATACCACTCCGCCGCTTCGCTTGAGACCGCACCAACGGTTTTTGCCGTCGTCATCTGCTTGCCGCATGTGCCGATTTGCCTCGTTCTCTCGCGTGAAGCACCTCAGGGAAGTGGGCCCGCTTTCGCGTCCGGTGATGTGGTCGATGCGACTGACGCAACCGGTGTCTACTCCATTACAGAGCAGCCTTCGCTTTCTCCCTGACCTGCTGTCCGCACCGCCATCGGTCCATCTTGCGATGTACGTCCCCCCTGTTACGGGGGAGCGGTATGGATTTATCCTGTTCCGTTGGAATGATTCGATAGGTTAGGTCTACTCTATACGCCGGCAGTGTTTGTTTACCCATGACGACGGAGCTATGAGCCGCCGTACTCACTGCAAGAAGAGCCGCGCAGCATTTTAGGCTCTCAGATTCTTACGACGCTTACGAGCATTTGTGTATTCTGACCATACTACCGGAGCCTAGGCCCGTCTCCGCCTTATGCTGGCAGATACACCGTCGCCTCGCGGTTCTGGTGCCAAGTTCGCACTTGTGGGTACATTGTCCGAGGGCTTCGAACGGTCTGTTGCCTCGCCGCTCCTACCTCGTAGGCTACGCGCAATGAGATGCGCGGTTTGATCGGTCCTCCTTGTCAAACAATCATTTCCAGCAGCTTTCCAGGTCGCAACATAGCCGGAATCATATCGGAAAAGTCCGAATCGAGCTTTGCCCCAAGTCATTCATTTTGCAGGTGTACGAGGTTTTGGCGAGGTACAGCCGTTCTCCGGTTACGACTTATCAGGACCTAGCCTGCCACTGTGAGCACAACGTTGTGATTGTAAGGCGATTCAACAACAATTTTCCCGATGGAGGCAATAGTACAAATTAAATAATTTCTCTGCGCTCTCGACGCCTTAGGACGCGCCCAGTTTTTGATAATTGGAATTTGTTGTTGTTACCACCAGCTGCTTAGCAGCTGCGTTGAGAACTGTTTGCTGTTCATAGTTGGCGCCATCGGGCAGGCTGCCCATCTGCACCTGCAACGTCACGCTATCTTTCTCCTGCCCCATGTAGGTATTGATGTTCAAGCCAGTAATTTTCTTAGCGGCAGTGTCAAACGTGAGGGTCATCTTGTCGCCAGGCAGAGCATAATCAGTGAAGATTAGGTTCACTGAACCACCTGCAGGGTTCAAGGAGACTTTGTTTGCTTGGAAGGCTGCCTGCATTTTCTGAGGGTCGGGTGGCACGTATAGGCCGAGGACGGCCTTCACGTCTTGCATGTAATCTTTCATTTCCTCTTTTTTCTTCTCGATTAGCTTTTGCTTCGCTCTGCCACCACTTGGTGCTTCCGGCGGGGGGCCGATCGGAGTCTTTTGGACCTTTCCGTCGGGACCATACTGGCAACTGTTCTTCGTCGGGGGCTTCGCGTCACCCTTCAAAGTGAGCTGCGTTGTTTCGACCCATTGATATTGACGAATCTTCTGCTTGTTTTCCGATGCGGCTTGCTTCACGGCTGCAAGCTTCTCTTGAATTTCAGGATTCTGGGCGATAGCCGGAAGGGTGATTCCGAGCGTTACCGCACCGATCATCACCAGGCGTCTACTGATCTGGAAAACAGTACCGGCGATTAATTGCTTCCCCTTGGTCATTGCCACGCTGCGATTCATTTATGCTCTCCTCAGTGTTTACCCCACCAATTTTCTCGGCCCGTAAAGTAGCGATGACAGCCTTGCTGTCGTTCTCGGAAAGTTCAGGGTCACCTTACCAACCTACTGGGGATTGGCTTTCTTCATGCAATCCTTCACAAACGACCGACGATCGGCGCCCGTCAGGTTTTTCTTATCCGCGAGGCTGTTGCAGGTTTTAGCTTTGTCCTGCTCGCTAACGTTGGCACTGGACCCGGTGACTGCGGCCTTATTCAGGCAGCTCTGCATGAATGTCTGACGGTCCTTATCTTTAAGGCCCTTCTGGTCGGCCAGGTCGTTGCAGGCCTTCGCTTTGTCCTGCGAAGATGCGCTTGACGACTGCGCTGGCTTGGCCTGCGGCATTTTAGCGGCGGTCAACGAGATGAGGCTCGTTGCCAGCAAAAGCGACATGATCGCCGCCCACATGTGGTGTGAGTTTTTTGACATGGAGAATCTCCTTCATTCCAAATTTCCGCAATCTGACGACCTCGTAAACCACCGTAAATTTGGCGATGACGGTGGCGTTAGCCGAGAAATTGGAGAGTTGCAATCATAATCCACTTGTTCTGTGCAGATGTTGTGACGAGCATCACAGCAACCCATCACAATGGGTCAAGCATGTGCCTGAACCGGAACTGCGGAGGCTAGTGACAGTTCAGGCGACGTGAATGTTAGAGTGGCGTCCCACTTGTCGAACTTGCCGACTATAGCCACCGATGCCTTCACGTGAAACTTCATTGTGCTTTCTACCTTCGTAAACTCGAAAACCGTGGCCTGCGCATTGCTTAGTACCGGGAACACAGCTGATACTCAGAGGAAAAACAGAGCTAATTTCATGCGATGAAGTATGAGTCTTACCCACTTCTGCGGCTGTTCGATTTTGCACACCTCTCAGGGCGGACTATGGCCTTCAAAGTCCCGATAACGGCATAATCGCCGAAGTTGATTTTGGCGTCGGGTCCAGTACCTATGTTTTCGATTTGACGACCGGGAGTTACGATCTAGCTGCTTTCACACTCAATCGCACGAACCGTCATCAACAAATTGCCCGTTTGCCGCCATTGATCTGAGCGAGCGACCGCAGGCAATGAGGCGCTGATTCAGGCCGTCATTCTGCAGCGCGTCTGGCGCGATGTAAGTCATGTTGGCGCGCATGTTGACGTACTTATCGGCGAGTTTTGTCATGTTCTGAAATGCTTTGTTCAAAAGCTGAGAGGCACTGTGATCGGAAGGTGTGACAGCAGCGACTTCGGCCAGGCGAAGATTCGTGGCGGCTTGCGCTCGATACGGAGCAAGCAGGCCTGCCGATAGAGGGATTCCATTTTGGATGGCGGAGTCGAGCGCGGCGTGCCATTCACGCAGAGTGGACATCTGCTCGATTCCAGCGTTTAGAAATTGCTTTGAAAATCCTTGGTTCGATGGCGCCGCTTGCGTCTGCGCGGCAGGTGTGGGGGCCGCAGACGCTGTTGTTGGAGATGGAGCGCGATTAGCGGAACTGGCAGCGAGACTGAGAGCTACTATGGCACCAGAAGAACTGACCGAACCATTGAGAGCATTTGCGAGAGCTTCTAGGCCAACATAAGGATGGCCACTTACGAAAATGACGGGCACCTCTGTGGACTTCCCGTTAATGATGAGTGTGTGTCGATCAGCTGCTCTCAGAGAGACTACGACCGCGAGAATGATGAGAAGCAGTGCTACGTTCGTCGAAGGATTGGAAAGTCTTTTGAACATGACGGGTCTCCTGCGATGGAGATATTGAATCTCTTCACCGGCTTCGCTGCTATCTATTGACACTACCACTACTCAAAGGCGTTCAGTTGTCCTGGTAACGCCGAAATCGTACATGTGACTCTGGATGCCTCGGTGACACGCAGAACGGTTCTCACGAATTGCGCTGGAAGTTTTCAAACTCCCACTGCCCGAGCAAGCCTACCTTCTGGGCGACTTCTTCCCACGTGTCGCCCGAGCATCGCATGAGATACTTCTCAATGAACTTCCTCTTTCTCCTCTTCCCTCCCCATCCAACATTCGCACATATTTGTCAAATCACTTTCGCTCAAAATATCTTCGCCGATAAGTTATAATTGCAAATTTCTTTACATAAAACGAAGCTCGCGAAGCTTTTCATCGTGTCTGTTTTCCTCTTCATTGTATTTTTTTGCGCTCCAATCACGCATACTTCTTGCGTACATGCTCCGTTCAGTTGAATTATTATTGGCTTTTTCTGATTTTCGTTCAGCTCAGGCGCTTGGCTTTCTGTTGATTTCGCAGCCGAAGGTGTTCGTATTTGAAGACGATTAACTTGTGCAGGCCAAGAAGAACGTCGGAATCTTTGTACTTTTCCATGAGCCATTTGGGAGGGCAAACGACAATATCGAGGGATTCTTCTCCTTCCCCCTCCATCGGGCCGACCATCGCACGAAGGGTGAATCCGAATTTATCGTCTTCGTCAGGCAGGTACCTCTCAACGTCACCTATGTCCGTAGAATGCAGACTCTTCAGGACAGCTTGCATATAGTCATCCTCTAAGTTCAACGCGCGCCGACTATAAAACAACGGCGGGGACAAACGCACCAGCCGATCTGCAACCGATTTCAAAATAAGGATCAGGTCCTAGTAAACAGCATTCCCGCCCAGAAAAGTGAGCCGCTGTAAGATAGATTCCTATGCTGCAATGGCTGGTGGTGGGGATAGGGGATATCGCAACCAAGCGGGTGATCCCCGCAATTCAAGGGGAGCCGCGCAGTTCACTTGCTGCCGTGGTCACGCGGCATCCCAACAAAGCCGTATCGTATCAAGTCCCCGTGTTTTTCAGCCTGGAAGAAGCGTTGCGCCTCGGGACGTTTGATGCCGTCTACATCGCCACGCCTGTGTTTCTGCATGGGCCGCAAAGCATGCAAGCTCTGCATGCGGGGAAACACGTTTTGTGCGAAAAGCCTATGGCGATGAACCACGCCGAAGCGTTGAACATGGTGGAGGCTGCGGAAAAAAGCAGGCGCTGCTTCGGAGTAGCGTACTACCGACGTTGTTATCCGAAAGTGCAGCGCGCTCTGGAATTGATCCGCCAGGAAGCGATCGGAAAACCGCTCATGGCGTTTGCCACCTGCCATAGTCAGCCGCCAAACGAGCATCGTTCATGGCTGCTCGACCCGGCTCAAGCCGGAGGCGGACCTCTTTATGATATAGGTTCCCATCGCATTGACCTGTTAAACTACTTCTTTGGTCAGCCAGTGGAGGTTCAAGCCTGTTTGTCCAACGTTGTCCACCATTTTGCGGTGGAGGATTCCGCCACGGTTTTAGTCAAGTATGCGAGCGGCGTGCATGCTGTGGTGGACGTGCGGTGGAATTCGCAGGTTGCCCGCGATGAGTTTCGCATCGCAGGCAGTAAAGGGATGTTGGACCTCACGCCGCTGAACGGACCTCAATTGGTTTCTCCTGCCGGTGAGGAAAATTTGCCTCCCCATTCCAATCTGCACTTTCCCTGTATTGAGAACTTCGCGGATGCGGTGCTGGAGCATACTCCGTTGCTCTCCAGCGGTGTTACCGCGACAGGTACAGATTGGGTGACAGAACAAGCCACCAGACGTTAACCCACGGGGTCCTCGTTCTCCCTGGCGAGTCCGAGAAAAACGTACTGGTAGCAAGATTTCTTCTCCTTTTTTGTCCTTTTCGATGTTCCTTAACTAAATATTGGGATATTGGGCATTCCTCCGTCAGTTCGGGAAAAAGCTTCCCAATCGCATTGTTCGGCGTGAATCGGTCGGTGTACTTCGCTTCGAAATACTTTTCACGAATAATGGCAATTTTTGGTTAGGTGCCGCCTCAGTTTCTTGCTCACGCATTATTACTCCACCCGTCTATCGCCTTGGGGGTGTTCCACCCGCAAATTTCCACTTCCGCGAAGCTCCACCTTTCGCGACAGGATGGTGTGTCTATGCGCAATACGTTTCGCTTTCTTCTCGCAATTTCTCTCGGCCTCGCTGTCTGCATCGGCAGCGCGCGGGCGCAATTCAAAAATGGCAGCCAGGCTACGGAGCTGAATCTTCCCCGCATCAGCCAGCACGGCGACACCACGCAAACCATCGGCATCAGCACTATCAGCATCAGTTACAGCCGTCCCCTCGCCAGCAACCGCGAAGTCTGGGGCAAGACCGTGCCTTACGGAAAAGTCTGGCGCGCCGGCGCAAACGAAAACACCACCATCACGTTTTCTGATGACGTTTCCATCGAAGGCAAGCCGCTCGCGGCCGGCACCTACGGCCTGCACATGATCCCCGACAAGGGTCAGTGGACCATCATCTTCTCCAAAAACTCCACCTCCTGGGGCAGCTTCAGCTACGACGAAAAGGAAGACGCTCTGCGCGTCACCGTCACGCCCACGACCGATCAAAACTTCGACACCCTCACCTACACCTTCGACGACGTGAAGCCCGATTCCGCCCTGGCCACCCTGCGCTGGGAAAAGCTCGCCGTGCCCTTCCGCGTTTCCGTGGACGTGAAAGCTGTCACTCTCAAAAGTATTCGGAACCAGTTGCGCAGCGTCGGCGGCTTCACGTGGGCCGGCTATGACGAAGCCGCAAACTGGTGCCTCGACAACAACTACAATCTCGAAGAAGCGATGAAGTGGGAAGACACTTCCATCCAGAACGAAGACCGCTTTGAAAATCTCGAAACCAAGTCGCGCATCCTCGACGCTATGGGCAAGAAAGAAGAAGCCGCCAAAGTGCTCGCCGCCGCTCTCGCCAAGGCCAACGCCACGCAGCTCTACGTTTATGCGCGCGGCCTGCAGCGCGCCGGCGACGCCAAGCGCGCCTTCGAAATCTATCCGCAAGTCGCCAAGCGCGATCCCAACCACTGGCTAAGCCATCTGGCGCAAGCCCGCCTCGCGTCCCACAGCGGCGATTTCACCGTCGCCGCCAAGGAAATGAAGCTTGCCATCGCCGGCGCCCCCGACGCCAATAAGCCCTTTCTCGAGCCCATGCTCGCCAAGCTAGAAACCAAGACCGACATCAACAATTAATCCGCATCCCGAATCCGTCCACTCCGCAGGGGCACGATAAATCGCGCCCCTCGTGGGTTTCTCTCGCTCTCATAGGGCTCGCTCTTCATTCTTCAGTGCCGTTCCGTCCTCTTCTATCTCAGGTTATGGACGAGCCCCATGCTGATACTTTGCGGTCGTTACAGACGGTCAAGGCGCTCGATTACTCACGAGCTCCAAGCGACAAAGGCAGCGCTCTGTCGGGTTCTCTGAAATGTGGGGTTTGATCAACTCCTGCAATGCATATTTCGTAAACGGACACTTTCTTCTCCTTGGCAGTCGGTTACGTTTCTAGCCTCGCAGTTCTAGCTTTCATGTAAGGCAATGATTGGATCCACGGTCGTCGCACGACGAGCGGGAATGTAAGTCGCCAGAAAGGCGACAACCAACAAAATCAGCGGGACTGTGACGAAGACGATCACATCAATCGGATGAACGCCATACAGAAGACCTGCAATCATCGGTGCTGAGATTGCAGAAAGGATCAATCCAATCGCAATTCCAGTACCGGCGAGCAATAGCCCTTTGCCGAGAATGAGTTTGAGAATATCAGGCCGCTGGGCTCCCAAGGCGACTCGGATTCCAATCTCACGAGACCTCTGCCCAACCATGTAAGCCAGCAATCCATAGATGCCAATGGAGGACAAGAGCATCGCGACGGCCGCGAACACTCCAACCAATTCCGCCGAGAATCGGCGCGGAGCAATAGAAACATCCATCACATCGTTCATCGAGCGCACGTTGAATACCGGCAATGCGGGATCCAATGTCTGTATCTCTTTCCGAATTTGTGATTCGAGGAGTGATGCGGGCAGAGGCGTCCTTGCCACCACGCTCACGGCCCGCGAGCGTAGTGGCGATTGTTGATAGATTGGTCTGAAAATGTGGGGGACACCATCTGTGTCGAGTCCGTCTTGCTTCATATCCTTGACAATTCCGACCACGACCACGACCACGGTTACCCAAGGAAGCCTGGGATTTACCGCCATCCGGAAGCGCCTGCCGACAGGATCGATGCCCGACCAATAGCGTCGCGCCGTAGTCTCATCAATGATGGCTACCTCCTGCTTTCCGCTTTCATCGCTTTCTAGGAAAAAACGCCCACGAATCAATGGGCATTGCATCAGCATGAAATAATCGGGACTCACTCGAATTACTTCCGCTGTTACCCCTTGTGATGAATCGGCCGCGCGGTCCTCAATCACCAGTGCGGCGGTTGTTGTTGGACGCGCGCCTGGCAAATCCGAGGTCATGGCAGCCCGATCAATTCCTGGAATCGTGGCCACACGCCGAATGACGTCTCGGAAAAAAGATGTCCTTTTTGAGAAGTCTCCATACAACACATCCGTCTTGGGATCGTTCGGGTTCGGTAGGTAGAAGCTTGCAGTGACTACCCTCGAAGGATTGAAGCCCGGATTTTCCTGAATCAATCCCCAGAAGGTCCGCAGGAGCAAGCCGGCTCCAACCATCAACACAACAGCAAGCGCCAGTTCAGACACAATCAGCACACTTCTCAACCGGAATGTCTTGGCGCTGTAACCGGAGCCTTGAGCACCTTCCCGAATTGCGGCAGTCATATCGGCTTTCATTGCCTGGAAAGCTGGAGCGAGCCCAAATATGATTCCGGTGAAGATGGAAATCAGAAGAGCAAAAAGCAGCACCGTCCGGTCGACACCCACTTCGGCAAGCCGGGGAACGGAAGCGGGAACAAAGCGAAGGATGAAACTCAAGGTCAATTTCGCTGCGAGCACGCCTGCCACACCCGAGATCAAGGAAAGCACCAGCGACTCCGTCAGCATCTGGCGCACCATGCGAAAACGGGCAGCCCCAAGCGTCATCCGCATTGCCATTTCTCTCTGTCTTCCTGAAGCGCGAGCCAGAAGAAGGTTTGCGATGTTCACGGATGCAATTAGTACAACCAGGACTACTGCGGCCATCAATACCAGCAGTTGGGGACGCACATTGCCTACGAGTGCGTCTTGCAAAGGTTGGATCTCGATGGACCATTTGGCCTCAGGAGGATAATCATTCGGGAAGTCAGTTCGGAGTTCGCTGGCCATTGCCGTCAGTCTCGCCTGAGCCTGCGTTACATCGAAACCAGGTTTCAGCCGTCCGATTGCCTCGCGCGCCACCTTCACGTTTCGCACGGGTTTCGGATAAGGATCCCCGCTGAACCCACACGTGACCCACACTTCCACATCCTTCGCGACCGTCGTCCCGGGGTGGCGAAATCCAGCAGGAACTACTCCCACAATCGTGTACGGATCGTTGTCCATCCTCAGACGCTTCCCGAGAATATTCGGGTCGCCGCCGTAAGAGCGGCGCCACAAGCCATCGCTAATCACAGTTGCTTCCGCAAAACCCAGCGCAAAATCCTGCGGACCAAATAACCGGCCAATTTCTGGTGTTGTGCCGAGCATGGAAAAATAGTTGGGGCTCACCTCGAGCATTTCAAGATGTTCCGGTTGTTTGGCGCCGGTCAAGTTGGTAGGCCCAGAGAGGACAACGCTTACTTTCTCGAAGACACCAGCTCTTGACTTCAGATCTTCCAACTCGGGGACAGAGAAGGGGATGTCACGCAACCCTATTCCAGGATTGTTGAAAGTGATCTTCACCAAACGACTGGGGTCGTAGTACGGCAGGGAACGCAATAGCACCGCGTTTACGATGCTGAAAATGGATGTGTTCGCCCCAATTCCCAATGCCAGCGTGAGAATGATTATGAGAGTGAAGCCGGGACTCTTCCGCATGATGCGGAAGGCATACCGGATATCGTTGAATAGTATTTCCATGATTCCCCCAATGAACCAAATTCTCAGATGGGTCACTTCGTGTGGATCTCCGTTTCGACGTTTGCAGCTTTACAAATGGGAGCATCGCTCTTACTTCTTGGCGGTCGGCGGCAACACACCGTTCAGGCGTAGATACATTGCGGCTTCGGCGTAGTGGTCGGCCCAAGCACCGGCTAGGATCAGGCACAACCAGGCGCGTGTAACTTGTTTTCCGCCGAATCCTTCCGTGGTCTCCGCTAGTTTCGAATCGTCCATATTCGCCAGCGCGTCGGAACAGAAATCGAAGGAGGCCTTGAGCGCGACGATGAGCTTGTCCTTCGAGTCCGTGTCTTTCGCCTCCTCGACCTTGGGAGCAGGGACGGCGGCCGCCTTGCCGCACAGCAGCTTATTCGTTTCGGCCATGTGGACAACGAGACGGCCGAAGGTCATCTGGTCGGCGCTGGGCTTGTAACCGAATTTTTCGGCGGGCATGGCTTCGACGGCTGCGACGGTGTTTTTCTGCCGGCCGGGCAGAGTGTCTCTCAGGGCGGTACTTACCGGGTTCTTTGATTGCGCGCACGTTGTTTGTGCAATCGCTGACGCGGCGAGGAACAGCAAGGCAGGGATCACGAAAGTTCTCTTCATTTTGTCCTCATTTTTCGGTGAATCTGTGCGGAGAGCAGGATGGCGCGAGGGTGGGGTTTGAGCCCCTGTCGGCCACAGCGTCATCCCAACGCCAATACGTTCTTGGCGATGCTCCTGCTCACGGAACAATATGCCGCGAAGAACCAGTGTTTGCAGGAAAAGTGACATGCGGCGTCCGAAATGAGACAAGCGGTCAGAGTTGGCCGTCAAAATACTGTTGCCACGGATCCGTTCACAGGGCAAAACCGGAATTCAAAGTGTGGCAGCGGTATCCAGCACAGACGTCTGGGCGGTTGGCGGCCAAAGACTTTGTACCTTCCATTTCAAACGCTTCGTTACATTGGGATGGCAGCACGTGGAGTCTTGAGCTCCTTACCTTTCTCCCCAATCAACCTAGACAAAGGCCCTTCTACAGCTGCGATGGACGTGGGGTTGGCGCGTTTGCCAGCAACTGCCCGATTGCCAGCTCGCAAACCTGGATCGGTAGACCGGTGAAATTGCTTTGCCGAGAGAGCTTGGCGCTCTCGACGGCCCTGTCCTCCGTGTCACCTTGGAAGGTTCAGCTATAATCCGTGCCGGAGGGTCGACACACCCATTGCTGCAGGCCACACCAGATATGGGACGGACGAGATGGATTTTGATCCTGTGTGCGTGGACGATTGTAGGACTGTTGTTTGCCGTGCGCAGGATCGTGCTGGTGAAGGTACAGGGTATCCACGTCAGCTGGGAGATCGTGGGTGCGCTCGAACTTGTCTACTGGTACGTATGGGCGGCGTACACACCGCTTGTGATTGGTCTGGCCAAACGGTTCCCGTTGACGGGGCCGAGGTTTGTACCTCATATAGCGATCCACACAATCACGTCGCTCATGATGGCTCCCCTGGCATCTGTCACCGAATACTTTCTGAGCCGTGGACTTCTGCGGTCAGTTTTTCGCATAACTGATCCTGGCGTGCTGCGCCTTCTCCCGCCGTTCGCAGTCAGTGTTCTATCTATGAGCTTTACTGGCATGCTTACGTACTGGTTAGTCGTGGGATTGTATCAGTCGATCCACTTTTACCAGGCTGCTATGGAGCGCCAGACTATAGCGGCGCAACTGGAGACGCAGCTCTCCCATGCCGAACTTGAGAACCTTAAGAGCCAGTTACATCCGCACTTTTTGTTCAACAGTCTTCACACCATTGGAATCCTGATGCAGGAAGACGTCGATGCTGCGAGCCATCTGCTAGTCTGCCTCGGCGACTTGCTGCGCATGGCCCTCGAACGGCGGGAGAACGAGATCACCTTGCAGAGCGAGCTCGAGTTCGTCGGCAAGTATCTGGAGATCGAACAGACACGCTTTCATGATCGCTTGAAAGTTCACATGGACGTGCCACCTGACCTTCTCGCAGTCTATGTACCGAGCCTGGCCCTTCAGCCACTGGTCGAGAATGCCATCAAGCACGGCATCAGCGTCGATTCCGCCGCAGGCCGGCTAGAGATCGCTGCCAAATGCCACAACGGCAGAGTTTGGCTCTGCGTCCGCGATGATGGCCCGGGTCCGGCACCGGGATCGCGCCTGCGATTCGGCGTCGGACTCACCAACGTCCAGTCACGCTTGAAACAGCTCTACGGGGACGAGTCGTCGCTGGAACTTACCGGGGGCAACGGTCGAGGCTGTGAGGCCATCATCACCATTCCACTGAGGAGTTCGCATGAAGACACGAGTCCTCATCGTCGATGACGAACCGATCGCCCGCCGCGGTATCCGTCGCTATCTGGCCGAACACAACGGCATTGAAGTTGTAGGCGAGGCGGCGAACGGAATAAGTGCGGTGGAGCAGATCAATGAACTTCATCCCGACATCGTTTTTCTCGATGTGCTGATGCCTGATCTGGATGGTTTTGGCGTCATCGAAAATGTGGAGCCATCGACCGGCCCCGCTCCCGTATATATCTTCGTCACGGCTCACGATGCGCACGCCATTCGTGCATTCGAAGTGCACGCTGTTGACTATCTCTTGAAACCGTATGATAAGGAGCGATTTGCCAAGGCCCTGGTTCACGCACGCCAGGTCCTCGAACAGTCCAGGAAAGCAAATCGAGGTCTCGAACCACTGCTCCAATCCCTCCGTAGTCTCCGCCCGTTGGAACGCTTTGTGGTAAAGGACAAGAAGCGGATTTTCTTTGTTCCCGTTTCCCACGTTTTGTGGATCGAAGCCACGGGAAACTATGCCTGCATACACACCGCCAGCGACAGTCACCTGTTGCGGGAAACCCTGGCACACCTGGAAGAGAAGCTGGCGCCACACCACTTCATCCGAGTGCGGAAATCGGCCATCGTGAACAGTGCCCGCATTAGCGAGATTCGTCCGATGTTCGATGGGGTATACGACATCATATTGGCAGAAGGAACGGTGGTCACGTCGAGTCGCAGATATGCTCACAAGTTACGAGCTCTGCTGGAATCCTAGTCTTGGCACCTGATTTCATAACAATGCCGGCCCCCCTCGACCCGAGTAAACTTTGGTTATTCGACGACCAAGGGCTCGGGAGAAAGGAGCCGGACATGATGATTATTGGAGTAGATTATCACCCGAGCTTTCAGACGATTGCATTTTTGATTGAAGAGACTGGTGAATATGGTGAACAGGAATTAAACCACAGTGATGGTGAAGCGGAGCGATTCTACAGGAAGCTAAAGGAGAGAGGAGTCAGTGTGCGGGTGGGAATGGAGGCCACCGGGCATGCACGCTGGTTCGAGCGGTTACTCGCAGAGTTGGGTTTCGAGTTGTGGATTGGAGATCCGGCGGTAATTAAGACCAAGCGAGTCCGGAAGAAGAAAACCGACCGCGAGGACGCCCGACTTATGCTGAAGCTGCTGCGGGAAAATCGCTTTCCGAAGATCTGGGTACCCAGTCCAGAAAATCGTGATCTGCGACAACTGCTCTGGCACCGACATCGGCTGGTGCAGATGCGGACGCGGATCATGAATCAGCTGCAGGCGGTGGCGATGAACGAAGGCTATCGCTGGAAGAAAAAGCTGTTCAGCGAAAAAGGACGAGCACTGCTAGAAAAACTCCCGTTGGCTCCCTGGGCCAGTCGGCGTCGGAAAGAATTATTGGAGCTGCTGGACCAGCTGGATCCAAAGATTACGGAGTTAACGGCAGCGGTCGAGCAAGAAGCCAATAAACGGCCCGAGGTGCTGCGGTTGATGACACATCCTGGGGTTGGACCGATCACGGGGTTGGTCTACGTTCTGGTCATTGGGACGCCGGATCGGTTTCCTTGTGGCAAGCAGCTTGGCAGCTACACCGGGCTCATTCCGTGCGAGGACTCTAGTGCCGGCCGGCAACGGCTGGGGCTGTGCTCCGCAAGAATTCAATAGATGACATAGATCCCTCATTTGAATGTTCTGCCTTTTGCAGTCTGCTCCCTGGAGTTTCACTCATCGGAACCGCGGCGTGAAGTTGCCTCGTCATCCACCCAGTCTTCCTCTGTGTAACTCATTCCATGACGGCCGGGGACCTTGCGCTCCGGGCCGGATCGATAGAGAGGACAGGAACGAGGGCCGTAGCAGAATGTTTCGGTGCGGTAGCGGCGCTTGCTCGGATTCCACTGATCGATGATCATCTCCACCGCCATTTGGCATCCCCACAGGCAGGTGGTGCACTTCTCCTCGTAGGTTCGTGCCGCCAGTCGCCGGTGACCGCGTTCGCGGTAGACCGAAAGCGGCGGTGCGACACCACGCCACGGTGGTGGCGGTGTCTCTTCCGCAACCTTCCGTTCAGCAACTTTCAAATTGCTGACCTTGTAGAACTCAACGATCTCGAGACGCGGATCGGCAACCGGCAGTGCTTCGCCGGAGACGGTAGCACCCACCTGGAACTGCTGTTTGGCCTGCGCGCTTTCCCCCACGCCAACGAGAAATTCTCGGGCCTCACTCCCCATGTTGCCGCGCACCCTGAGCGCGTAACCGAGATACGTGTGGCTGCGCTGATCGAACGAGCGGCCCAATCGAATCCGCGGCTGCACGGAAGTCAACACACCGTGCCAGGGTATTTTCTCAACGGCATTACTCCTCAGGGAGGTCAAGCAGCACGTCTTTCCAAACTGTATTCGTGATGGAGTCCACCCAGGATGGCCTTGGTCACAACTTGTTGATCCATCGGAACGTGGTGTCCGCACAGTTTGGCCCGCTGCTGGCCAGCCCGTAAGTCGGGGATGCCTGGTCCGAGACTCGCATGTGGCCGGCCCCGATTGTAGTGTGTGACCCACTCCTTGAGAAGGCTCCGCAGGTGTCCGTCGTTGAGCGGGATCAGAAAATCGAGGCATTCGCGGCGAACCGTGCCGATCAATCGCTCACAGAACGCGTTCGCCTGGGGAGCTTGGAAGGGTGTCTTCAATATCTTCAGATCCATCGCCTGCAAAGCAGAATCAAGCTCGGATGAGTAGATACGGTCCCGGTCGTGGAGCACGAACCTATAGGATTGCTCATGCATCATGACTTCTCGAAACTGTTGCAGCGTCCAGGTTGCTGTGGGGTGGGCGGTGACGTTGAAGTGAGCGATCCGGCGAGTTCCGACTTCCAGAAGAACGAACACGTAGAGAACTCGAAAGGAAGCCGTCACCACGATGAAAAAGTCGCAAGCCACAATGGCCTGAGCATGATTTCGTACGAAGGTCATCCAACGTTGAGAGGGAACTCGTTTTCCAGGGCCAAGGTCAGTGGGCATATAGCGCCTCACCGTTCGCGGGGATACGCGAATTCCTAGTTTGAGAAGCAACTCGGCAGCGATGCGCTCCTCTCCCCACGTTTGGTTCTGGTGGGCCATCTTGCAGATCAGTTCCCGAAGTTGCCTGGGAACGCGGGGCCTCCCTCGCGGTCTCGACTTCCATCGCCAGAGCAACTGAAAACCCTTGCGATGCCAGCCGAGGAAGGTCTCGGGCTTGACGTTGATCAAGGCATTCTGCCATGCAAAAAGCCGCGAGAGCAGAACCATAGATAGTCGAGTAGCGTCGGTCGCCCGTCGCGACTTAGCCTCGCGCTCCAAGTAGAGGGCCAGCTGTTTACGGAGGAAAATATTTTCCGCTTTGAGGGCAGCGCTCGAACGCGTCCCCAACAGCAGGAACTGCAGAGCGTCGTGGGCCAGATCGAGAAGTATAGAAACCAAGCGAAGCAGGGAATGAGCTGTTCTCATGGAGCTGGGAGCATGCCACGAGTGTGCTGGGAGCAGCAACTGTGTGTTTCATGCGAATTTGTGACTATTAACTGGCCAATCTTTCCTCATTTAATTTTTCTTCCGTGCGGATCTTTTGCAGTTGTGAAGCGACAGCGAGTAGGCGTTTGTCGAGACGCTGCAATGTACGGCGGCTTTTCTCATTGCCTAACTGACGGCGATACATTTCCAGCAGATGACGTGTTGACTCCAGTGCCTGACAGATAGCGGGGAGACCGGCGCTCGGGATATCTTTGGGGAACGCGAGCGCGGGCAGCCGATGTGAGTGGCCAGCATTCTGGCGGGCCTGGTGGAATTCGCACTGCAAATCCTGCTGGGTGACTTCCACGTACCGCAAGGTCATGCGGATGTCTTTGTGACCAAGCAGCTGCATCAGGGCCGGGAGGCTGACCCCCAGCCGCAGCATCTCTGTCGCAAAGGAATGTCTCAAGCGGTGCGGTGTGACATGAGAGAAACAGCCGGCACGCTTCGCGGTCTGCGCTAACACCGAGCGAAGAGTTTTGTCCAAGGTTTGGCGGCGACTGCGTGGCAGTAGCAGGGGTTGCGACTTCGCCAAATAGGAGGGTGGGGCTGAAGCACGCAAAGCGAGGATACGCTCTACGATCTGCCGGAGTTCAGGATCGGCGGGAACCAGGCGCTCGGTATGCAGCTTGCCCAGCGGGACATGCAAGGCCCACCGGTCTGGCTCTAGCTGCCGCAGGCATTCCAGAGATAGATCGAGGCACTCGCCGATGCGGATTCCAGTGGCGCGCATGAGCAGGAGCGCATTCGCCACCAGATTATCGGTTCGCCTCAATTCCTGCTGCAAGAGTTGGTCCTCCTGGAGAGAAAGCGGTCTGGGAAGATAACGAGGCTGCACTGGGAAATCTTCGCGGCGGATGAAGTCGGGTTGGATGGAATGGTTGGCCGGCAGACTATGCAGCAATCTCTGGAGGCGAATGAGATAGTGGAAGCGGGTTGTGGTGCTCAGCGGTGGTTGTTGCTCGCTCAGCCAACGGAACCAACTGAGAAGATGCGGATCGCGGCGCAGTTGAGAAAGGCGGTGAACCTCTGGGAAGGCCGTACGGAGATAGGCAAAGAAGCGGCGCCCAATGTATCGATATCCAGCCACGGTATTGGGCCGCAAGCTGAGGCAAAGAGTTTGGATATGCGTTTCGAAGATCTGTTCGAGGCTGGGACGGGATGAGTTCATGAGATTTGCGAGGAATTTAAGCGAGCCCGCTTCTCGATGGCGCGACTGTATTCACGCCAGACATCCTGTGGGGCGAGTTGGACGTACAGCATTGTGGTTGCGATTTGTGCATGGCCCATCAGGTGTTGCAAGGCGGGCAGCGACATCCCCGCCCGCACCATGTCCGATCCAAAGGTGTGACGAAACCGATGAGGGTTGGCCCGGCGAACTTGGCTCAACACCCGATGATGGCGAAACAGCGAGCGGAGCCCGGCCGAGGTCATGGCCTGAGCACGGTGCCGGCCCTTCAAAGAGACGAACAATGCTGGCGAGTTGGTCAGCGGTCTTTCCAGGCGCACGTAACGTCCGAGCACTTCGAGGATTTCCGGGGGCAGCGGCACAACACGCTTCTTGTTGCCTTTGCCAAGCGCACGCAACTGGCCTTCAGCGAGTTGCAGGTCTTCCATCTGAAGAGCCAACACCTCGCAAGAACGCAGACCATCGAGGAGCATCAAGCCGACGAGAGCCAAATCGCGATAGGTGCGGAAACTTTGCCAGAACTTCGCAACTTCTTCAGAAGAGAGTGGCACGATGACCCGTCGATTTTGTTTGAGGCGGAGGCCCTGGGCGACGGTGGGGCGGGGCCGGCCATAGCCGAGCGGGGACCGTTGGGTATAGCGGCGCTGGAAATGCACTTTGCCGGCAGGAATTTCTTGTCCGGTGTGGAAGCGATAGCAGCAGCGCACTGCTCCGAGGCGATGATTCACAGTCTGCGGTGTGGGTTTGGGATCCTGCTCGAGTTGATGACGAACATAGTCGACGATCGTGGACTCGGTTATCTCGGCGAGTCGTCGGTGCTGCGGTTCGAACCAACGCGCGAAATTGAGAAGGTCATAGGCGTAGATGCGAAGTGATCGTAGGGAAAGTTGCCGGAGTCTCTGACTATCGAGGAAGGCGTTCGCCCAATCGAGTTCTCCTCCCTGGTTGTCACGTACTCGATAGGGAGAGGCGCTGGCGGGCGCGGCAGACTGATAAATCACGGAGAGCTTCATGTGCGCCCCCAACCCCAGCGTTGCAGCAACTGCTTGACGCTCTCCAGATCCGAAGCCGCGTCGCGCAGTGCAGTTCTGTGAACGGGCGGGAGAGAGGAACTCGAACGCAAAGCGTGGTCGGGGAGTGAAGAAGAACCGCCAGACCTTTTCCGGAGAGACGGAACAGGCAGGTCCAACACCTGGTAAATACCGCCTTCATAGACAATCAGGTCTCGCGCCACCAGCTCCTTGCGGGCCCCGTCCAGTTCATGAGGAAAACGAATGTCCAGCAATTCCGCCAAACGTGCGTCGGAATAAAAGCTGACTCCATCTTGACCAGGGCGAAGTAGAGCAACTTTTCTAAACGCGTTAAGCCTTGGTCGAATCCCTCGCGCAGGAAGCGGTGATCAATCCAGCTGAAGGAACCGCGAATCGAACGTCGGCGATCGGGTCGGGGCGGGTGGGGTCTAGACTTCGGCATTTTTCATTCCTCCGCGGGTTCAAAGTAGGGGGACAGGATTAGGAAAGCCATCGAATCTTGTGGGACTTACTGGGGACCTGCCGCGATACTTTTCCGCAACTTTATGAATGATCGAGAGTTACGAAGATATCGCGGCTTGTGTGACTTACATGGGCAATATGGAGAGAAGCTCTTTTCGACTCGAGAGTTACGTGCAGATCAGGACTTGTGGGACTTACAGGCGCCGATCTCAGCCGCAGGCGACATTTTTGGACGAAAGCCGCGTTGCGCCGCACGTAGTCGGGATGTTGCTGACGGTAGCGGCGCTTGTAGTCGGAACGCGTTCCGTAGATTTCCTTTTGGTGCTCATAGGAGCCGCGAAAGTAATCCGGGTACTTGGTCCGCCATTGTCGATTAGACTTCTGTTTCTGCTTGCGGCGACAGTCCGACTGACCGCAGGTCTTTTGCCGCTGCTTGAGCCGAGGATGGGGATAAAACCAACGATGACAAAAAGAACATCTCCGCCTCGCGAACATTCCTTCTCCTCCAGTCAACCTCAGAAGGAGAAGCAAACAGAGCGAGCAAGAAAAGAGAAAAAGTAAAAGGGAAAGGCTATTGAGACTTGATCTGAGGAAGAAGGAATCAGAAGGCTGAAGAATCAAGCCATATCCGAGGACAACCCCTTTTCCAAATATTGGCCGGTTAACCGCCTATAAATTCGCGGTGTACGGATTTTTTGCGGAGCACAGGTGATGTTTGTGTGTTTTCTGGAGTCCAAGGGCAATCACACCACAAGACGCCTGATTAGCATCGACTGAGGCTTCGACGCGTCGGTAGTGCCAGGGACACGTTCAACTGGCGTGTTTGCTTTATGGGAGCCGGATGAGCTGAGAGGTTCACGTCCAGTTCTGCGAGAAGCTCGGGGTGCAACTCCCCGGGCCTACTCTCCGGAGGAAGCGTGCCTGCCTGCTGCCATATAAAAGACTTGACATGTGGATAAAGGTAGCGGCATACTTCCCTGAGAATTTTATGGAAGGAGCCATACTCCCCTTAGGATATTATGGGTAGTACCTTTTCCCTATGACCTTGAAAAACACAGAAACCGGCGATCTGTTGCGCGACACGCTCGACATGCTGATCTTGAAAACTCTGAGCCGCGGGGAGAAGCACGGCTACGACATCGCAGAGTACATCCAGGAGACGAGCGACGAGGTACTGCGCGTCGAAGAAGGCGCGCTGTATCCGGCGCTACATCGCCTGGAAGTTCGTGGACTGCTCACGGCGGAGTGGGGCGTATCGGACAACAACCGACGGGCGAAATATTACCGGCTGACGGCGGCGGGCCGGAAACAGCTCGCGCAAGAAACGGCGCACTGGAAGCGAATGGCGTCCGCGATTGCGCGGATTCTGGAACCTGCCTAAGGAGGAGCTATGTGGCGCGAGTGGTGGACAGATGCGCGGCTGAGGGTGAAAGCGCTAATGAACCGCGGGAGGCTGGAGCTCGACCTCAAGGAAGAAATGCAGTTTCATCTGGAGATGCTCGCGGAGAAGAATCGTGCCGCTGGTCTTGCAGGAAAAGAGGCGCGGGCGGCGGCGCGGAGGCGATTTGGAAACGTCGCGTTGGTAAAAGAAGATTGCCGCGAAAATTGGATTTTTACCTGGATCGAGACAGTGTGGCAGGACCTTCGGTATGCGGCGCGCAGCCTGGCAAAAAGCCCGGGCTTTGTCGCGGTGGTCGTGTTCTCGCTAATGCTTGGCATCGGAGCGAACACCGCGACTCTCAGCGCGATGAACACGGTGATGTTGCATGGCCTGCCCTACGCGCATCCGGAACGGTTGATGACCATCTGTCCCTTGCACAAAGAGGACCCCACTTATGAGAGTCCCCCGCCGATAGCCGAGATTGTTGACTGGAAGAAACAGAATCAAGTTTTTGACGACATTGCTGCGGTCGGCTGGATCGTTCCGGCCACGATGACCGGCGTCGGTGAGCCCGGGCCCGTATCCGTTCAATATGCCACTGAGAACTTTTTCGCCGTGGTTGGAGTGCAGCCGGCGTTCGGGCGAGTGTTTCGCGCGGAAGAGAGTCAGGAGAAGGTTCAGACCATAGTTATCAGCAACGACCTCTGGAAAACGAAGTTCAACAGTGACCCGAAAGTGCTGGGGAAATCGTTACGCCTTAATGGCGTCGTCTCGACCGTGGTCGGAGTCATGCCTGCCGGGTTTGAGACGTTCGAGCAGTATTACCAGGGAAAGAACGTCGACGTTTGGAAGCCCGTTAATCCGGAAAGCGCAAAGTACGCGAAGCGCACGAGCATGTTTCTGATGCCAGTGGCGCGCCTCAAGCCGGGAGTGACGCAGGCGCGAGCCCAGGCAGACATGGACGTCATCGCCCGCGGACTGGAGAAAACCTATCCCGAGACCAATCAGGGAGTAGAGGAAGAGGTTGTTCCTTTATACGATGCGCTCTACCAAAATGCTGGACAGAAGCTCTATCCACTTCTTGGCGCAGTGGGGTTTGTGCTGCTGATCGGCTGTGTGAACGTGGCCAACCTGATGCGCTCGCATACGGAAAGCCGGCGCAAGGAATACTCGGTGCGGGCATCTCTCGGCGCGGGCCGGCGGCGACTGATGCAGCAATTGCTGGTAGAGAGCGGGTTGCTGGCACTTATTGGGGGCGCGTTTGGTGTGCTGCTTTCGTTCTGGGGGACGCATATCCTCCGAGCGTTTGCAAAGCAACTCCCTCATGGGGAAAGCATCCGCATCAATGGACCAGCGCTCCTTTTTGCCGTGGGACTCTCTGTCTTGACAGCGGTTCTGTTTGGGCTGCCCCCAGCCATTCGAGCTTCACGCCCGGATTTGAATAATGCTCTGCGGGAAGGGGAAAGCAGGACTTCCACCGCGTCACGCGGACACGCGCGCCACCTCTTGGTGATTTCGGAAGTAGCCATGGCGATGGTGCTGCTAGTGGGTGCCGGCCTGATGATCAACGTCCTACTTCATGTGCTGCTGATCACTCCCGGCTTCGACCCGGCGAACGTCTTGACGATGGCAGTACATTTCCCCGGAAACGAAGGGAAATACGTGGAAAAAATTCCGGGCACGGATATGGAAAAAGTATCGCCGCAAGTTACTGTCTTTCACCAACAACTGCTCGAAAGAGTTGCGGCGATGCCTGGCGTTGAGTCGGCCGGCATGATCAGCCTAATCCCTCCCCTGGGAGTGCAGAGAAGGACTTTCTCGATCATAGGACGTCCCGCTCCGTCGCCGGAGGAGAGGCCCTGGGCTGGATTGAACGAAGTGAGCCCCAGCTACTTTCGAACCATGAGGATTCCGCTCAAAAGAGGTCGATACCTGGACGATCGCGACACGCAGGGGGCGCCCTTGGCGGTAGTCGTTAGCGAGACATTTGCAAGCGACTATTTCCCGAATGAAGATCCGATTGGACAGCAAATTCTCCTCCGCTACGATCCTGCGCTTGTGGATGAAGAGCGTCCGCGCCAAATCGTCGGGATTGTGGGCGAGGTCAAGCAAATGGGGATGGGCGGACTGCACCCGCTCCTCTACGAATCCTTTCTCCAGCAGCCGGCAGTGTTTCCGAGCGACGGCAAATGGGGCCACCTTCAGGGGTTTCTGGTAATCCGGACTGCCTCGAACGTGCGTGCTCGTGAGGCGGATCTAATAGCTTCGGTAAAGCAGATGGTGAGAGAGATGGACCCCGATCAGCCTGTGACGGACATAAGTACGATGGATGAGGTTCTGCGGAAATTTATGAGCAGTTTTCGATACTACGTCATTGTACTCGGGGTTCTGGCCGGCATGGCCGTGCTCCTGGCAATGATTGGCGTTTACGGCGTCCTGTCCTATTTTGTCAATCAACGCACTCGCGAAATGGGCATCCGTATGGCTTTGGGAGCGCAACGCCGTGATGTTCTCTGGATGGTCGCCAAGCTAGGACTAAAGCTTTCGATGACAGGAGTTGCCATTGGCATCGCCCTTGCGCTTGGACTTAAGCGGTTCATGGAGCAGTACTTCTGGCTCTATCACGTGGAGGCCACTGACCCATTGACCTATGCCGCCGTCACCCTACTGCTGGTGAGCATCGCCTTGCTCGCCTGCTATGTCCCTGCTCGTCGCGCCATAAATGTGGATCCGATGATGACGCTGCGGCACGAGTAACGCCGCCAGTGAAGCGCAGCCGACTCATCAGGCAAGTGAAACTTGATCGGCGTGCCCCAAAATAGCGAAAAGGGCACTTTCGCTCTAGATCCGTTTGATCGTCGCGAACCAAGCCGGTGCGCCTTCGTCGTAGCTGGTCAGTATTGCGGAAAATGAAAGAAGGGATACCGGCGCATTCGGCGGCATGGTTCTCGGTCTGGACAGTGGCCAGTGCCCCTCATCACATCTTGACAACGGCGACGGCAAACCGTAGCGATATATACTTTCAAGAAGTATACGGAATCTAATAACTCGAAGGCCAGCCACGACGCACCTCAGGGAATGGCTTCTCTACGTCTTTAGTGCGGCGCTCATGATTTTCGCCTTCGTGGGCTGTTACTTATACGGAAAACACAAGGGAATGGTGGAATACACAGTCCTCAAGTGGCTGAACATCCTGATCACTGCTTGCGCATACCGAGAATTCTGTCCGTATCAACCAGCATACTTGTGGCACGTTAATCGCAGATCTCGTTGATGCACTCTCCTTGTTGGCCAGCACATCTCAGTCTAAAGACTGGAAGTCTCTGCCTCGTCCAATCGTCGAGTGCATCAAAGTGCTGGGAGTTCGTGTCGCGAAAGAATCCGGTTTTGATCAGCAAAAATTTTGTTCGGCTAGATCAAGGAGAAGCGGCATTTCCACTCAGGAAGGCAACGTCGAGGCAACCGGCTTGCTCCGGCTAAGCGGCGCGTCGCTGATATCGGTGGTGTAATCCCCCGACCTGTGGAATCGCTACCACGCGCCCCTGTTCCGGTGGTTCCACTGCCCTGGACTCCGGGGCGTCTTTGCCCAAGGTCAAATGCGTACGTGACCACTGATAGTAGGCAAAATAGTTGTGCAGCGTTCGCCGCAACGATCTCTCATTCCACACGATCACGTGGTCTAGGCACTCGCGTCGGATGGAGCCCACCAGTCGTTCCGCAAACGGATTTTGCCAGGGGGATCGCGGAGCAGTAAGTACTTCCTGTATTCCCATATGTCGGATCATGGCCGCGTAGTCTCTCCCGTAGATAGCATCTCGATCGCGCAGCACATATCGCGGCGCGGCGTCCCAGGGAAAGGCTTCCCGCATCTGCTGCATGGTCCACTCCTCTGTGGGATGTTCCGTCACCCCGAAGTGCAGCACCCGGCGTCGCTCATGCGAGAGCACCACGAAGACGAACAGGACCCGGAAGGTCGCGGTCGGCACGGTGAAAAAATCGATGGCCGCGGTCTGCGCCAGATGATTCGTCAGAAAGGTTCGCCAAGTCTGGGAAGGCGGTTTGCGGGGCCACGGTAAATATCTGGCCACCGTGGATTGCGCCACGGCAATCCCCAACTTAAGCAGTTCTCCGTGAATGCGGGGTGCACCCCACAAGGGGTTGGCTTGGCTCATGCGCCGAATAAGCTCACGAATGTTCGCCGCAACTTTTGGCCTGCCGGGAAGGCGGCGCGATTTTCTGGTCCAATGCCAGGCGAAAGCTTTGCGGTGCCAACGGATGACCGTGTCGGGCTGAACCATCGCGAGACATCGCCGCCAACCGGACCAGAATCGGTACAACAAAACCCACAAGAGCCGGTCGCAGCGGTGGAGGCGCAAGCGACGCGGCCCGTTCTTTTGGAAAACTGCAAGTTGGTGGCGAAGCGCGAGGATCTCCGCCTGTAGGGCAGCACGGGTTCGAAAACTGGCTGTTACTAAAGCGAAAACGGCGACAAAAAGAGAGCTCATCGTGGTAGCCACTATGATCTCACGAATGGTCGGAACTCCTGTGTTTTCAGATCGGACGGAGTTTTCGGTATTCACAGGCAAGGCGCATGCACGAGCACGGTGTGTTCGCGCGTTTTCGATACAACGACAAGTCGGCTAGTGTAGAGCTACCAAGTTCCTGGATTCCGTTCGGGTATTACGGCCTGGGGTGCCTCAAATGTCCGGCTGCGTCCTTCGTAACTTCAAGTCCGAACGTGTTGCGGCAGAACTGTTTCGCACGCACGATGTCGTCGAAAAGATGGTGGACGAGAGGGGATTCGAACCCCCGGCCTCCTCATTGCGAACGAGGAAAAATCTAAGCTAAGGCTCGGTGCCACAGTCACTTAGATTTTTGAGGAGGCCTTGAATTGCCCCCCCGTCGACGGATCAGAGGATTTGCTCTGATACAAACGGGCTGACCAACGGCCATACGTCAACTGCGTCCCCAGCCAATTCGATTCGGGGACCGGCATGCACGATTCTGCCACAAGCTAAATTCTTTGTAGACTTGGCCGCCTAGCGGGAGCTTACAAGTTATTTGCGCCAACAGGGACAAGTATCGGCAATAGAGTGAGTTGATGACCAGTGGCTGTATGTCCTAATTCGACTGGGTGAGCACGCCTTTCGCGTAGCGCTGTAGGTCCAGCAGGGAAAAGAGCCGCCGCTGCAGTGGACTCATGCGGGTCAAGCAATTGGCGGTGCTGGGGCGGTGCTGACCTTTGCGGCGCGGATAGATAACCAGCGTTTCTCGAATCTGGCCCAGTTCCTCGAGCAGACGGGACAGGCTCAGTTTTTCCCCCTTCTGCCAGACTTCCCGATGCAGCACTGAACTCAGCAGCAATGCCAGCACGCAGTAGAAGGCGTGGACGCGGATCTTCTGATCCGTCCAGTGATGGCTGGGGCTCCAACGCAGGAAGTGTGGGTCCTTCATCTGCTTGAAGGCCTCCTCGATGTGATATTGGGAGCGGTAAGCCAGCACGATTTCCTCGTCGGTCCAATCGACGTTGTCGGTAAACAAGATGGTCTTGCCCAGTTGCACGCGGCATAGTCGGTCCAGCGCCGCTTGATCGGTCGAGAAGGTGAGCTCCAGGCCGCGGCGCACTTCTTGAATCTCGGTTTTTAGGAGGGACTTCAGGTGCTGGGCCGAGCAGACCGCGCGGACTTGGTTTTGCACCCCCGCCAATGTGGGCTTCTTGCCTTTGAGTTTCCCGTCGCGCCAGCGGCGGAGCTGCTGCTGCAGTGCCCGGAGTTTGCCGCGTGCCTTATTCAGATTGGCGGTCAGCCCTTGTACCTGGCCCTCGAAGAGATGCTGATTGAAGCTGACCACGATCCTGTGCGTCCGCCCGAACACCTTCTTCTCGGTACGGAAGACCGCCACACCTTCCAGCCGCGGGTCGGTTAAGTCGCGGAAGCGACGCCGGGGCACGGCCAGTAGATCCTTGTGTTGGCTGGGGACCAACGAACCGACAAAGTGAAACGGGCTGGGAACCAAAGCCAAGGTGTCGAAGGCCTTCTCGCTGTTGTTGCCTTTGTCGAAGATCAGCGTGATGTGCTGGCAGGTCTGGGCCAGTTCCTGGTAATGGGCCACGAGTTCCTGGGTTACGGAGCGGAACTGGACGCTGTCAGCGACATTGCCGGCATAAACCCAGTGCAAGAGGGGAACGTGGAAATCCGTGCTGACCAGCAGGCCCAGGCTCACTTGTCGCAGATCGCCGCGCTTTTGCTTGTTGTGGCCGCGTTGGGGGAGTTCGGCTGGGGTGCGGGTGTTGATGTAGGTGAAGAAATTTGTGCCGTCGTAGACCAAGGCCCGCAGGTCGAGCTTCAAGCGCTGGATCAGCTGCTGGCTCATCTGCTTCTCAAAGGCAGCAATGTGGTCGGCCGTGATCCGGTTCATATGGTTCCAGAAGTTTTGCGAGGAAAGCCAGGCCGGGTCGGCAGGCAGCAGGCGGGTGAGCGCCGTCTGGCGATACCAGTCGGCGAACTGCAACTTGCTGGTGGGAGCCACGACGCGGTTGATGGCGGCCAACACCATGTACTGGCTGCAGGAGAGACCTTGCTGGCGACGCTTGGCCGGGAGGGTAGAGTCGAGCAAAGGGAGTAGCTCCAAGTGCCCGGCGATATGCCAGAGAGCCGCCACATCGCCGAGGGTGGCGACCACGGTCTCTTGGGGTCGGGGCGGTTGGCGGGCGCCCATGGCGGCGGCGATCAGGTCTTCGATCTTGCCGAGATAGACGGTGCGGGTGACTTTGGGCTTGCCGTCGACGCGCTGGCAGTAGCGGGCGTAGTAATAGGTGTGGCCGTCGATGATCTTGGGGGTGAGGCTTGGCATATCTAGGTCATACGATAGGCCTGCCCCGCGCGTCAAGCCCAAAAGCAACAGGCCCCCAAGATATTGTGTATGTGGATCAGATCCGCACAACGATGGGAAAACATTGAGGTTTGTGGTGGGTCAGGGAAGGTGTCTGGGAGTGGTCTAGCTCGGAGATATCTAGGTCATACAAACAGGTCTCGGGGCAAGGAATACAGACCAGTGGCCAACTTCCTTCTCAGCAAGAGGATAGATTTGGATAGACCGACCAAAAGCGAGGGCTATGTTTCAAAGTCGCCTATATCTTGTAAACTCCCGCTAGGATATGAAGATCTGAACGATCACGACGAGTTGCGGAACGATCCTTTGCTGGCGGTGCTGGTTGAGAAGGAGGATCCCGATAAGGAAGCGTTAGCCGGAAAGAGTACCTTAAACCGGCTGGAACTGACCGGGGAGACGGCCAGTCGGAAAGATCGCTACAAAAAGATCGTAATGGATCACGGAGCCGTGGACCGCCTGCTCGGGTTTGATCTCAACCCCCTGTTCACATTGAATTGAATAGCTTCAGAGTTTTCCCAGTGGAGGCGAGTAATCTCTTCCAACGCTCGAAGTCTGCAAAATTCTCCGTCACAAGTGTAGCGTCGGCCCGCGCCGCTTCTAGTGTGATGAGCAAATCGCGAAAATGACCGACAAAATCCATTTGACCCATAGTGCTTCGGGCTCGACACAAAAAAGTACCGGTCTCGATCCATGTGGAGGCTGAAGGGTATGAGAAGTGGTTTAGAGTAAGGTGCGCTCGGCATAGCTGGTCGAGGGCTCGTTTCTCCCTCGTATCACGCGTGCCCGCATAGAGTTCCGCAGCCACAACTGCGGTCAGGATCGTGCGTTGGAATACCCGCCCATCCTCACCTAGCCACAGATAACGCTCTTGCCGACTGAATCGAATATAAATGCCAGTATCGAACAAGAGCAGGCCAGGAGGTAAAATGTTCATTTCCTTTTGGCCGAAGTGCGTCCGAAGACATCGTCGGGACCGCCGAGTTTTTTCAGCCTTCGTAGGGCGGTTAGGCCCTTTTCTACAGCCAACCGTTCGTCGATGACGCAGCGTACTGCCTCCGAATTACTCCGCACATTGAGGGCCTTACGAAGCTCTCTGACTTTGGCGAGGTCAACCAGCAAATTGGTTCGAGTTACCGCCCGTCCCATTCAGGCCTCCAGTGTGTAAGATCAATCATAATTATACACACTTCATTGGGTAGAGCAACATAACGAGGTAGCCAATGGCGCAGACTGTTGTGGTTGATCAAGACCATCCTCTACGTTCCCCTGTCCCATGCGGTCGTCGGAAAGCTAATCGGCACGATTCGGCACGAGTATCTGGATCACATTTTGTTCTGGACGGCGGCAGATCGAACGCCTCCTTTTCCCCTACCCGGTCGAATGACCACAGCGTTTGATAGGAGGGTTCACCGTCCGCATGTTCGGGCGATGTCACAATACCCATCAAGTACTCCAGGCCTGTCTGGAATGCGAAGGGGTCTCCTTCTAGGTCAAGAAACACGTCCCCAGGCGATGGGGCAGGCAGAGCAGACAGCCCTGTATTGGGTTCCCTGGGTTCCAGCAACTCGTAAACGACATGCCCCATTTTCCGCCCTTCGACCTGTAATCGCGCCTGGTTGTGAATCCCAAATCAACCGCCTCATGGCTGGTCAGGTTTATTCTGGCGATAAGGGCGTTGGGCAAGTCTTTGCGCACTCCAGCAGCTAGTAATTGGTTGCCGTCCGGCAATAGCAGCACCGGAACAAAGGTGAGACTCGTGTCTTCGGGCTTGTATCATGTCTTCTGCGGGCATCTTTCGCCGGTCGACGAATCAGCTTGCAATCCCAAACCGGAGAGCGCTCATCTTAGGTTGATAGTCCAAAACAAGTCAACGAACGCGCCGCCAGCCCCGCTCGCCGCTTTCTATTCGCGGACAGCCCGAGTTCCTTGCCGCCCAAGCCACCCCCAGCAAATTCGCCTCGCCGCCCAACTGGCTTGCCACAACGCGCACCTGTTTTCCCGCAATCGGCTGCGCCCGTTCCTTCATCGCTTTCCGCAGCGCATCCAGAAATAAATCGCTCGCCTTGGCCAGTCCTCCGCCGATCACCACAATCTCCGGATCAAACAAGCTCACGAGGTTCGCCACGCAGTATCCCAGCAGCCGTCCTGCCTCGAGATACACCTCGATCGACACAAGATCCCCGCGCCGAGCCGCTTCTGCCACTTCATACGCAGTGATCTTCTCCGCCGGAATCTCTTCCAGCAATCCACCGACACCCAGCGTCAATGCCTTCTTCACCGCGCTCGCGATCGCTGGTCCCGCCGCCAGCGATTCCAACTGCCCCGTGCGTCGAGCCTCAGGTCCATACTCGTCCGCTACCACCATCCATCCTGCGCACCCGGACAGTTCATGCGCACCAAGCACCAATCGCCCTCCGCTCAAAATACCTGCGCCAATTCCCGTTCCCAGCATCAGCACAATCGCGTCGTTCTTTCCGCGCGCTGCCCCGCGCCATGTTTCTCCTAAGACCGCCGCGTTCCGGTCGCTTTCGACAACCACGCGCACTCCGAGCGCGTGAGACAATCGCTCGGCCAGCGCCATCTTCTTCCACCCCGGTAAATTTGGCGCCCACACCGTTCCGTCCCGCCGCACCAGTCCCGGGACAGCCACTCCCATTCCCGCAATTCTTTTCCGAACATCCTCCCTGCCCGTCAATTCCCGCGCCAATTCCGCGATCTGCCTCACGGGCGCCAGCGCGGAACTCACGTCCACTGGCACACTCTTTTGCATCGACACGTTTCCCGTGCGGTCCACGAGCGCCGCTGCCAATTTCGTCCCGCCCAAGTCCACCGCCAATACATAATTCGCGCTCATCTTGATCTTCCTGATATCCCGCAGCCTTTCTTCCGGATCCCTACGCCCGAAATTGAGATTCTTCTAGTGACCTCTCTCGCCTTGACTTGCAACCTCAATAGATTTCTCACTCTTCAGAATTCTCCACGCCAGAACGCAAATCCCAACCGCTGCTGCCAGCGGCACCACCATTCCAAAGCGCACGCCGAATCGCTGCGAGATCTGCCCCACCGCCCATGGAAAGGACATCCCTCCCACCAGCGCAATCCCGAACAACAGCCCAAACACCGTCCCGGCCATCTTCCGATACGTGTCCCCGGCAATCGCCAGCGCAGTCGGAAACACGCCTGCGTACGACAATCCGATCACCAACACTCCCGCCACCAGCATAGCTTCCGAGCGGTTCGTCAAGAGAATCACTGCTCCTATCAGCGCTCCCACTCCGCTCGCCAGCACCAACTGCCGCTTGCCCACAATCTTCAGCAAGCCGGAAACCGCCAGTCTCCCCGCCATCAACGCCGCCCAGTAACCCGCCAGGATCAGTGTTGCTGTTCGCGCTCCCAGTCCCGCCGCGCCCACGTATGTCGACGTCCACCCGCTGATGCTCGCTTCATTTCCCGATTGGCAGAACAACAAAAATCCCAGCACCAGCACGCCCGGATATTGGGCCACCCTCAGCGCCTCGCGCCATGAAAAGCTCTGCGGGGCGCTCGACGCGGGAAAGTGCATCGCGAGAAACAGTAGAGCGCACGCTCCGGCAAAACCCGCACACGTCAGCAACAGCGGCGCAATCGCGAAATGCCCTGCGATCACTGCGGCCAGCAAGGGAATGCATAGGGCGCCAATTCCATAAAAAATTCCTAGCAAGTTCAACATCGGCCCGCGCTTCTCTCCGTACAAATCAGACACCAGCACGTTCGTCGACGTGTTCAATCCTCCCCCGCCCAAACCCAGCAACACGGCCGGTATCGCGGCTCCACGAAACGAATGCGCGTACGCGAGCCCCGCCATGCCCGCCGCCACCAGTGCCGATGACACCATCAGAATTAACTTGTTCCCTATCGAATCGATCGCCGGCCCGGCAACAAGTGTGGAAACCAGGATCCCCATAAACAGCATCAGAAACACGTTTCCCTGTTGCGCCATGTCAATCTGCAGCCGCGCCCGCATCTCCGGCAATCCGAACAGCGTCCCCAGCACGGCCATCACAATCCCAAACACAAAAGTACCTGTTGCCGCTCCGCCGAACAGCATTCCCCGCCGAATCGTTTCCGCCACGCTTCACCCTTTCCGTCGCCGCTCGAAGTGGTTCCAACCCCGTGTTTTGGAAGAGCGTCGAGAGATGACAGGCCATTTCTTCACGGCGTGCGAATGTGCTGGACCCGCTGTTCCGCCGGAGACATCAGTGCTACCGCGCGATGGAAATTGCTCAAACAGCCGCGCACAATTGCCAGGCTGCCATAGTAGTCGTTGTAGCGGAATCCCGTTTCCCCACGCCACATGGGGAAGGCGCTGCAGGCATTCGTCCAACTTTCGAAAACGGCAGTTATCTCCAGATATGTATCTGTGGTAAAGCCGGTTGCATCCTCCCAGTTGTCGGCATAAAAAACTCTTGTTACTCCATGGGCTGGTTCTTTCCGAACAATGCTGGGAAGTCCAGCATAGAATATTGCGTCATCGAGGATGTCGTAACACGCGCGATGGTCCTTGTGCCAACTCCCTTTCCAATGGGTCACTATCGTCAATGGCTTGTACTGTCGAATCAAATCACAGACAGCAAATTTTACCTCTTCATTGATGGGGATTTCTCCATCCGGATAAGTAAGAAATAGAGCTTTTGCGCCGATGATGGCCGCCGCTTTTTCCGCTGCCTCCCGTTGCATTGCTCCGTATTGCTCTGTGGGAATCGTGGGGGAGCCCTTCTCTCCCAACGAGAGGCTGAGCAAAGAACCTTGTCCTCCCAAATGGGTTGCGACCGCCACGGCAGCTCCCATCGCAAATAAAGCATCACCGGGATGCGCGGCAATCGCCATCACATTTGAAAAATTCTTGTCTTGCGAACCCGAATTCTGACTTGGCGGCTGACCCGGCAGTTGTTCGCCTTTCAAAACGGCTGTCTCCAGCGAAAGAGCAACCGCACTCCCACTAGCCAAAGTTAAGAAACTGCGCCTCGTAGTTGGAGACATCCTTCACCCTGCCTTTCCTGTTTTCTGCACGCATTGAAAGAACTTTGCCGCTGCTCTTACCTGCGGCCGCACATCTCGCGCAACGTGCCAGAGCAGAGAGTGCGTTCAGCTTCTGCTCACTCCAACAGCACTCCTTCGGCTCGTCTCCGTCACAATTTACCTTTTCAGGCGCTTCTCGTACTCCGCATAGACCCGGTTGGTATTGTCCGCAGGAATTCCCTGAACATTCGGCGACACAAACACGGGTGGCGTCTGCCCCTTCGCCGCCAGATTCGCCGCCACCTGCGCGATGATCGACATCGCAATGGTGATGAACGCCACTGTCGACCCCGCTGCCACCGGGGCCTTCCACCCCTCGATCGACACCAATGCATCTTCCGCCGGCGTGCAATTGTCGATGACGATGTCCGCTACGTCCGCCAGTTTCTTCCCGGAAGAATGCATTGCTTCTCGCTTCCCGTAATTGTCAAGCGACGTCACGCCCACGGTCGTCAGCCCCCGCTTCTTCGCTTCCATCAAGACTTCGATCCCCGCGGCGTTCAATCCTCCATGGGAAAACACCATCATCACATCGCCTTGGCGAATCGGTTCGTTCTCAAACAACACTTGCGCGTATCCTTCTCTCCGCTCCAGCCACAACAACCCTTTCGCGCCTCCGCTCCCAATCACGTTTGTCCACATCAGCCGCATATCCATCAACGGACGAAATCCCGGATACGCTCCATATCGTGGAAACATATCCTGCACCGGCAATACCGAGTGCCCGCTTCCGAACAGGTGCACCAGCCCGCCATTCGTGATCGTCTCCGCCATCGCCGCAGACGCCTTCTCGATATTTCCCATCTGTGTTTCCCATATTTTTCCCAGCACTCCACCGATCCGCTCTCGATACGCGCCTGCGCTCACTGTTTGCCTCCCGTGATTTCCTGTTCGTTCTTCAATAATCGATCCGGTAGATCCTCACCGCCTGTGCGGGCACTTTCGCCTTCACCGCAAATCGTTTCCCTTCAGACTTCGTATTATCCCCGGTCACAATTTCCCGCACGTTTGTCGCTGACCGTTCCAGCTCCTCGACAAACTCCACCTCCGCATCCTTGTCTCCGTGATTGAAGAAAAACACAAATTTCCCCACCCGCGATTCCATCTCCCGCAGCTCTACTAACTCCGGCACTTTCAACTCAGGTTCCGTCAATCCAGCCCATTTCGCCAGAATTCCTACGAGCGGATGCATTCTCACGGGCTTGGTTTCGTTCTGCTGCCCCGCAAATGTGCCCAGCACCAGGACGCTTCCTTTTCCATATCCATGTTCGACCGCCGCCGGCGTTCCATCTGAAAATTTCGCCAAAACCCTCGCCTTTTCATCCAGAACAGCAAAATGTTCCGCGAAGCTCATCCCCGTAAACTCCGCATCGCTCCATCTCACCGCTACTTCCTTTGCGGGATCGATCGAACTCTCCCTCACCCCGCACAATTCCGTCCAGCCGAAGCCCGGTACCGCTGCCTCGGCATGTCCGTCCTCATTCACCCATCCCGGTCGCGCCTCCACAAACAAATGCCCGCCGTTCTTCACATATGTCTTCAGCGCCGCAGCCTCGTCCTTCGTCATCATCAACGGATATGGCAGCACGATCAGTTTGTATTTCTGCAGGTCCTCCCCAGCCAGTTCACGAGAACTCAACACCTCCACAGCCAGGTTTCTCTCGAAAAACATTCGGTGATATCCGGCCAGCGCTTTGTGCATCGCATTCCGCGAGTCTTCCTCACCGTACCCGCCCAGCAGCGGCACCAGCGGACTGAACACAATTGCGGCTTCCGCCTGCTTCGGTTTCGCCTGCAACAGCAAATCCGCATTCGCTGCAATGTTCTTCACCGTCTCTCCTGTTCGTCTGCTCCGCTCCGTTAAAGTTCCATCCAGTTGAATCATCCCGTATCCGCCGCTTTCATATCCCGCGTTCATCGGATAAAACGCATAATAATTAATCGCGCGAGCTCCGCGGGATACCATCCCCCAAGTCCACATCTCCAGGTCGCTTGAGGTCACTTCCGATCCGATCGTTGTTCCATGTACTCCGAAGCCGCTCTGCAATTCCCCGACGTAGAATCCCCGCCCCCCGGTCATCGACGCAGTTAAGTCCATCGCCAGGGCGCGCCGGTTCAGTGTCCAGTTGTGTTCCACCGCCGTCAATTTTGGATAAAAACTCGTCCCGAAATAATCCACCGAGTCCTTCATCAGAAAATCGTCGGTCGGATCGTATGGATCGGCCAACGTACGCACCAGCGGGGAAGGATTCGGCGCATGGCTCGTCGCTACGTGCACCGGATCGATCGATTTCACCGCATCCTTCCTCATCTTCAGGTCTTCCGCCAATTTGTACCCGTAGTAGACACGCCAATCCATGAAATCCGTGTACGTAAGAATCGTTCCATACCGAGGCGGCTCCACCTGCTTCCAGTCCGTAAAAGTCCGGTGCCACGCCGCGTTCAATTTTTCCAGCGTTCCATACTTTTTCTTCAGCCATTCCCGGAACCGGTCCATGCTCGCAGGGCAGTAACAGAACATCGGCTCAGACTTGTATCCGACCCGCGCCCAGTTCAATGCTGCCGGTTCGCTCCACAAATCCCAGCCGTAAAATGATGCGTTCTTTGCCGCATGCCGCGCCACTTCCTGGAAAAATCCCAACACTGCTTTCCGCACATTGGCGTTGTCGAAGCAAAATCCAGGCGCCGCTTGCGACGGTATCGCCTGGCCATCCTGTGCCGCGTACCGTCCTTCTGGATATTTTGCGCCCACCCACTCCGGCGCGGAATCCACATAGACCTGCACAATCACTCGCAATCCGACTTCATCGGCTAGCCGCAAAAGCAAATCCAGATTCTCCAGGTGATACTCCCCCTCGCGCGGCTCGCCCACATTCCATTCCACCCAAGTCCTTACGGTGTTGAATCCCAGTCCCTTGATCTTTTGCAGATCCTCTTTCCACAATCGTGCTGACTCTGAATTCACCAGTTCCAGCATCGGCGCGCGGGCTTTCCCACCGCTGTACCATACCGCCACTGGGAAAAACGGCTTGCTGTTCTCCTCCACCGCTTCCGCGGCACGCAAGTCTCTCCGCGTTACAACTGCAAACGCTGCCAACCCCAGACAAACACACACCACACCTGCTGCTCTTTTCCAATTCATCGTTTGCCCTGTTGATTGTTCCAAGCGATTCCGCACCACCCACCTGCTGAATCATAATCCGATGGCACCGCGGAAAAGCAGGTCACGGTTGCCACCCTGTTCTGGGTCCATCCATATTTCTGCTTTTAATTTGCCCCACCATCACCACTACAATCGATCTCCTCGAAGATCGTGGAGCTTGAGATCACGCTGGAGATTATTGTTGCGGCGGACTTCCTCATGAATGACGCCAAGTATATCGGCTATGCCGAGATCGGCATAGCCACTATGTCGAGTTCCGGACTATGCCGAGTACATCCAAAAACTATAGATCCTATCAGGCCTTTGACCGTCATTGGACTCGGCATAATCCGGACTGCCTGACTTCCGAAGAATTGCTGAGGCTCGCATAGTCGTCAACTCTGACGAATCCGTCAAGGACCCGGCTTGATGCAGCGAGATAGGCCATGCACGGGCATCTTGGCCTTCAACGCCCGTTCAAGAGATGTCTTGGCAAGCGGGAATGAGGTACCTCCTCGCAGGCGTGAGCTCTTGGCGTGACATCCGGACTATGCCGAGTGAACTGGTCCAACAAGCTACGCAGGGACGGCGTTTTTTAAGGATTAAGAGCATCTGCGGCGCAGCGGACTCGGCATAGTCCGGAACTCGACATAGTATTGGCTTGGAGTCCATCAAGCAACGACCTGCGTACCCATCATTTAGGGAATTTGGGAATTGGAGCACGAATTTTGCGCTTTTGGGTTTCCTACCCTTGATGTGGTGATTGAAGTGACTTGGTCGAGTAGCGGACAACTCGCTGCCAAGATTATGCGCCAAGATAATTCCTGACTTAAAGATCCGACTCGGCTAGATTGGAAATCTTCAACGGTACGGAGAGCAGTACGGAAAGCCTAAACACAGAGTGGTGAAAACGTGATTGCGCTCCGAACGGCATGATAACGCACGACGGCGGTCGGCAAGCTCTGGATGGTTTGGGCAGGCAATTTTGCTGATTGGGATAAAGTGAGATAAAGGCATCAGCCGGTTGGGTGTGGTCGCTGATTTGCCAGTGCTTGGGGATCATTGAAGAGCAGGTGATCGCCTGGTTGGAATCTAGGCGGTTAACACGCTTTTGAGAACGGCGGTGAGGAACGTTGGTTCGATCCCCACCGCCCCTACCAACCAACCCATTAGCTCAGAATGACTTAGCGATTTCGCGAGGCGGCAAAAGGCGACAATAAGGAAAAAACGAGCCTCATGGGTGGCACCTGCAGATCGAGAAAACGATATCAGGACGACGTTCGCGAGTAGAAGAAATTGCGGGGTCGCAGCCTTTGGCGTGACGGTGTGGTTGTTGGTGGTGTCCCGGAATCCAACGGCCCCCATCGCAAATTCTGGCGGCCTGTCCCCAATCGGAGCTTGGTGATATCCTCCATGGGCCGATCTTGGAAATGCCTCTTCTCCTTGATCCAGCCGACCAAACTCTTGCTGATCAAAACCGGATTCTTTCGCGACACGAACTCCCTGCACCTTGATGCACTCGGAGACTGCCAGTCTTTAGACTCCGATGTGCTTGCCAACAAGGAAACCAGTGTGCATCGCCGAGATCTGCGATTAGCGTCCCACAAGGATGCTGATTGACATACGGACGGAATCCTCGGCAGGCACAGGGACTATCAGACTCGCTCAGCGATTGTGCCGCAACGTTGGCAGATGAACGAGCGGTCCCACTCCGCGTATCGTTGAGCGTACCTAGCATGCTTGTGCCTCCAGACAAGGAAAAGCGACAGACCAAAGATCACAACTGAGAGCGCGATAAACAGGGCCACCGTCTGATCTTCCGTTTGAGATTTTGATGATCGACATGAAACAGCGGGGCAGTGCTCAAGAAGTTCGTATACGTGTGGACGTTCGATGCTCAGAATAATTGGCCTATTTTGAAGTCGCCATTGTTGATACCAACGTTGAAACCAGCCACCTCGGGGTCCTTTTGTTCGATGTCCCGCTTCGCTCTTCTCAAAAGTTCATTGTATGCGTTCGTCTCAGGACGACTGAGGTCAAACACTTCTGAAACATGGCGCTTTGGAATCACTAGAGTATGGAGTGCTGTAACTGGAAATGCATCTCGAATTGCAAAGGCCAATTCATTTTCACAGAGCACTTGCTCTTTAGGAAAGTTACAGAACAGACAGCCATCTACCGGCCGGTTATACGATTCTCGAACTTTTCTGAAATCAGTCTCGTCTCTGTCTCGCTTCATGGAGTTGCAGCTATAGCACAAGGCTTGGAGATTGCTCGGGTCGTCCGTCCCACCCAAGTTGCGAGGAATAATGTGGTCCACCTCCAGAGCGCGGAGCCCTATGCCTTGAGAATTCGCTCAAGTGGGTGTATTCCACTTCCGAGGCACTGGCTTGCGCTTGCAAAGCTGATCGGAATCTCGGAAAAAGATTGGTGATTACGACTTACTTCCGACAAAACTACTGTCCGTGAAGAGTACGCGGCAATACTTCCATAGAAACGTTTGTGGAGGCTTGGCAAAATATTCGCTTTTCAAAAAGAGGCGCGCGCAATCAAGTGTGCGAATCATTCCCCGGAATGCGGTCTACCGGCTCAGCCGGTTGCGGGCTGGGGTGGTCTTTCTCTCCGTCAGCTCGCCAAACAACCACGCCTTGGCCATTTTCCAATCGCGCTTGGCAGTCTCCGGCGAAATTCCCAAGAACTCAGCAGTTTCCGCAACACTCAATCCGCCGAAATAACGCAACTCTACAACCCGACCTTTTCGGGGATCGAACTCAAACAATGAGGCCAGCGCCTCATCCAGAGCCAGTACGTCGACATGGCGTGCCCGGGCCGCCACAACTCCCTCATCCAACGGTATCTGCACAACGCCTCCGCCTCGCTTGGCATACGCACGGTTGCGCGCATGATCCACGAGGATGCGCCGAATGATTTGCGAGCAGAGAGCGAGAAAATGCACGCGGCTTTCGCAGCGGACACCTCCCGCGCGAACCAACTTGAGGTAAGCCTCATTGGCCAAGGCGGCCGACTCCAGCGTATGCGCCGGCCTGGCATCGTGCCAGGTGCCGCCTGGCAATTCGGCGCAGCTCGGGATAAACGACGGGCATCAGGCTGCCGAGCGCCTGTTCATCTCCGCTGCCCCAGGCGGCGATCAACCCGCTGATGTCCCGTGGACCTTCGACGGTCATGGTGATGGCGAACTTATCATAAATAACTCCGTGCTGGTGACCCTTTTCCCGGCCCGTTCCCGGAATATAGGCAGGAGGAACGCAACTCGACCTCTGACTCACCAAATTGCATTAACACTCAACAGTTGCCTTATCGGACCCCGGGCAGTTCTTGTTTTTCAATCTATTGAAACGTTAAGTAAAAGGAGACTTATGAAAACCATTTGTATTCAGAAACTCTTCGCTTCGTTCGTGATCGCGATGTTGCTGTCGGTCAATATCTCATCCGCTTTGGCCGGCGGCCTGCATGGAACGGAGGCGGGCAAAAACAAATTTCGAGGCCGCGTCGAAGTCACCTTCACCAAATGGCTAGCGGACTGGCCAAACATGGCGGGTCTCGTCAGTGGCGATGTCGGCGGCGGCCATTTTGTCGGGGAAGTTCTTAACTTCGAACACACGGAGGCCGTTGACAAGATCGAAGCTCTTTACCACATCAACGGCGGGGCCTTCCAATTCACCGCGCACAACTTTATAACGCAAGACAACCTGAAGGGCACAGCCGTGATCCACGGCATCGTCACGGATGGGCCGCTGAAGGGCGCGCGAGTTCATGGAGAATACCAGGTGATCAGTCCCTGCGGCGTAATTAACGCACAGAACGGCGGGGGCGGCGACACGTGTTACCAGGGCACGCTCAGCGTTAAGGCAGGTTCTGAAGACTAAACTTCCGGCAATCCGTCAACGTCAGCGAAAACGACCCCGTTCAGTTTTGGGCTGAGCGGGGTCTCAAGGTATGGTCCCAGTTGCTATAACCTGTGGATCTTTAGGGTCGTGTATTTGTGTTCGAGGTCAGCGACGAGCCGTTTGAATTCGGGCTCCTCACGAAGGCTTTCGAGATGCGGATCGACCCTGAAGAAAGGCCAGCATGCGAATCCGGTATCTACACAGCTCTCCAGCCACTCCATTGCCTTGTGCGTATCGTGCAATACGGCGTAAACACACGCGATTTGATAATAGGTGTGATGATTGTGGCCAAAGGAACGTCCGAAATCCAACGCCCGGCGTACACACTGTAATGCAAGCTCGGGTTGATTCCGCCGAGCGTGTAGCATGCCTTGCAGGCTTACGATCAAGGGCCCTTCTGGAAGTTGCTTCGAGGCGTCCGTCAATCTGTGCTCGGCCAGATCTAGATCTCCAGTCATCAGCGGGGGTATTGGGTGATACCAGAGAGCATACTTGGCGTCGCGTCTTTCGTCTCTAATCCAGTTCTCCCCTGCCTGCTCCGCGCGCGCGAAGTCACCGCTAAACAGATAGAAAAACTCAAGATTATTGCTCCGAGTCTTTGGATTCGACCTCAGCGCTCGCTCGTGGGCGGTGCGTGCCTCTGTTAGCCGCCCGATATGCAAACAAATTGCAGCCATACGGTTATGGGCCCGCTCATTGTTGGGTTGCGCCGCCAACACCTGTTCTAGCGCCGCGATGGCATCGGCATGCTGGAAATTCTTCGCGGGACTCCACTGGATGAACGCCCGGGCCGAATGTCCCTCTGGAAGGGCCGGGGCCAACATCAGGGCCACATGGCAATGGTGTTCTGCCTTTTCCAGCCAGGCGTGCCGCGGATCGAATTCGTGGTTGATTTGCGTGCAGACATACGACAGCGTTGCGTGTGCAAGAGCAAATTCGGGGTCACGCTCGACCGCGATAGATAAGTGTTTGACAGCGCTCAAGAGTGTTTCTGACTGGTTGGAATAACTATCGCGCAGGCCCGACACGAATTCATCAAACGCTTCCGGGTCACTACTGTAGCGGTCGCGAGACTTAGGCAGAGATTGCGAGAACCGGCTCTGCAGCGACTCAACCACCCATCGCCCAATTTCGTCCTGCACCTCGAACACGTCTTCCATCTTGAAGTCACGCTTTTCCGAAAAGGCTATCTTTTGGGTTGTGCTATCGAAGAGTTGAATCGAGACGCGCCATTGCGCTCCTAGCTTCTGGACATTTCCCTGCAAGACGTGGAGTACTCCCAGATCGCGACAAGTGTGGGCTGGGTCACTCCCGGGAGCGTAGTTGAGAATTGCCGATGTAGGAACCGTTGTAATATCCTCTAGAGCACTCACCATGGTAATCAGGGCATCGGCAAACCCCAGCGAAAATGCCTTGTATGCTTCCGCGTCTGTCAAAAAAACAAAGGGCAGTATCGCAATAGAGGTTAGAGGTTTGTAACTCGCACCCACCGCGACAAATCCTGAGGAAGTCCCACGGCTGGCGAGAGCTTCTAGAACCGTTTCGGCCAATGGATATCGCTCCTCGGGATCCTTGCGGAGAAGCTTTCGCACGATGGCAGCCAGTTCCGCGCTCATTAAGGAAGTGTCATGAGGGTCATCGTGGAGAATCGCGTGCATCCTATCCACGGATGAACTGCAGGGCCACGGATGTTGCCGCGTCAACATTTCATAGAGGATGATGCCAAACGAGAACAGGTCGCTTCGCTGATCCGTGTCTTGACCCAGTATCTGCTCCGGCGACATGTAGGCGACCGTGCCGACTATTTGACCGAACTCGCTCAACGGATCCGTTGCCGTGGCATTGAGCCGGGGCAGAGGGGACCTCGGCATCACTTTAGCCAACCCAAAATCCAGTACCTTCACATAGCTATCGAAACGCACCATGATGTTTTCTGGCTTCAGATCACGATGGACAATACCAGATTGATGGGCTGCGCGAAGCGCCTCCAGCACCTGTCTTGCAATTTCAATGCTGGGCTCCACGGCAGGGACGCGTCTGAGCCAGTCTCGCAAAGTTTCTCCATCTACTAGCTCCATAACCAGATAATAGGGACCAACGTCGTAAAGAGTGCAGATATGTGGATGATTGAGGGACGAAATCGTCCGCGCTTCACGTTCGAAGCGCGCGCTGAACCGTTCCTGCGAAATCTTGATGGCGACGTCGCGACCAAGCCGGGTATCCAAAGCGCGATATACCTCACCCATGCCACCGGCACCTAACTGAGACACGATCTGATAGGGTCCGAATTGCTGGCCAACCTTGCACCCAGCAGCCATTAGAGTGAGGGTAGAGTCCTCAATTGCAGGTACTTCCATAAAACTTCCAGCTTGCGCTTCCTGTGCCAGCAGCAGCTCGACCTGACGCCGCAATTTGGAGTCTATGCCGCAAACACCATCGAGAAACGATTGCCGCGCGTCCGGAGTTCGCTCCAACGCCGAGTGGAAGAGCTCTTCAACTCTCTGCCAATTTTCCTGTTTCATGCTCGAGTCCTACCCGGCAGACGATCCTACGACAATGTCAAGGAGTACGCGAACAGGGGCGCTGCAATGCCAGGGACCGGAATTATAGCCCCAAACATTGCCGAGGGTAACGGACTAGCCGATTGCACCTAAATTGCTGCAGTTTCAAGCCTCCCTATGCTCCTATCCCCCCAACCGTTTGACCCACGCACTACCGCCACTCATACTGCCATCCGTCAGATCACGTAAGAGACGACTGCAATAAAACGACGGATGCCCGTGAACGACCGTCCACCTCACCTCACTTTTTCCCCGAGACCTTCCGCAGGCCACCGCTGATCTATCTTCTCGAGAATCGCCGCCGCTTCTTTAATGGCCCTATCAATGAAGAAATTCTTTCCGGGATTCGGCTTGAATGAGTCCATCGACTCGATGATCTTCCGTGCAGACAGCAGTGTGGCAGCAAACAAGATGGCGTGCTTACGTTCTTCGGTCATGTTGGTCTCCGCAAGGATTTGCGGCAGGAGGAAGGAATTACAGGCTACAGCGCTTCTGCACTGCGTTCAAACCCCAAACAGAAATGTTTCAAGTAAAACGCCGCCAGATCGACTGCAAGGTCGACGGCAAGCGACATCTGCCGACCTTGCTAAGTCTGGTGACCGAAGCGATCAGCAAGCTCCCGTAAAAATCGACAAGCAAAAGCAGCAGGAAAATGAGTTTTGCGGGATTCACCCGGAAAGCGCGAACGTGGACTTCACCCAGCAACTGAAGAACGATTCCGGCTCTTACGATGAAATTTGCGGGCAGTCTCCTGCATATGGAGATCAACCACGAGGCAGGGCACAAGAACATGCAGATGTGCTCTCCCTGATGTAGGGGATCTTCGCGGGTGTTTGCTCTAGCGCGGACTTTTGAGGCAACCGCTTTTCTAACAGTCCGAGCATCTTGAGCGCTCTTTGCACACGAAAAAGGGGCCCGGGTTAATCTCACTATCCACCGGGCCCCTGAGGCGCCTATTTGCGCCCAATCCGCGAAACAAGTCGCGGCATCTCTTTCAACGAGCTACGACGGCCCAAAAAGTCAAGGCGATCAATAGACCGACTAGGGTCACAAGTGTGATCGTGATTTCGATGCTGTGTGCACCCAACTTGTCGCGCGCCGAGACGAGTGCGCTGTGCACAGAAAAATGCTGAAAGTGTGGAACGTGAATTGGATTGAGGCCTCTCATAGTGTCCTCCAAACGAGGCATGAAGAACCTGCTTCCACCTCCTTCATCCCACCATGCGCGGGGCGCGTCAAGGGCCGTCATCACGAGGACTGGAAAATAAAAGAGAAAGGGGAGATCACTCTAACGTAAAAACACTACTCCGAGAGTCAAAATCAATGATTCGCTAAGTGGCTGACATTACCGGCTGCATGGCGGTCAGGCAAGACTACAGCCTAGGTCCTGATTGACGCCCTACACTTCCATATGGATTTCAAGTTTCCGAGTACCAGGAGTTTGCCCACCGCTGCTAAGTCCGAGCCCAATGTTCAATCCACAGGCAGAGGCGGGCCGAGGAGTTCCATGCCACAGGCGTGATATAGAGCAAGATCATTCGAGTATGCGGTGCCTCCTCGCTTATCGCGTTCTGCAAAAAACACTTCCATTTTCCCTGCCGGAGCGTATGCGAGTATCAGTCTGCCGGGTGTGTTGCCCACGAATGCCCACGCATGCGGAATCTCCCGCGGACCAAGAATTGAGTCTCCCGATTTCAGACGATGTTGCTGGGAGCCGACCTCCACGAGGTATTCACCTTGAACCACGTAGAACCACTCGTCTTCGTTATGGTGCAGATGGCGAGGGGGGCCGCCTTTTTTCTGGTTACTATGCTCCATTACGAAGAGCCCGCCGTGACTCTCCTGTGTGGACACTTTGAAGGTGGACGAACCTGTGGGAATTGGACGAATTTTCCCAAATTTGTCCTCGCCCGCATGGACAGGAACTCCGCTCACTGGTGCTTCAGTTTGGGATGACTGCCCAAAGACTGCGAGCGGAAGAGCCGCAAACCCAAATCCGAGAAAGAAGCGACGTTCCATTTCCGGCATTGAAATCCTCCTGAGAAAGCAAAAGCGGAGTGTAGCACCTGGGGCGCTAGATATTTTCTCCGAATGGCACCACTGGACGTGTAGCGAACTTACGTAAAAAATGGATACTGGTGGCAAGCTGTCCGGTTAACCGGGCACTTGAGCGTCGGTCCGCAACTTTACGCCGGCTCAGTTGCAGGACACGAGCGCCGGCAAGGGTTCCATCTCCATTCGAGTTGTCGGCGGCTGCGATGAATCGTACACAATAACAGCTAGAGCGCGGCGAGGCTTTGTACCGGTAGCTACCAGCCGCATCGTCGTGCCGGTAGGAATGACGAGGATTTCACCCTTAGCCATTTTGTAATTTCGTGTCGGTGTCTCCAAACATTGTTGTCCGTCGACAACATAAAAGCCTTCTACGCCTGAGTGCATATGAACGCGCGAGGTTAACCCAGCCGGAATGTAAGCTGACATGGCCAGCATTGAATAGGCTTTAGCTGGGGGAAGCGCGGGAAGTTTCATTTGATTGACATGCCGACCACCGTGATGGTCGTCGACTTTTGGTTCGATCGTCATCAACCACCAAATGCCATGAGCCTCGAACGCAATACTAACGGGACTAATTTTTGCCCTCGCGTCGTCACCGGAAGCAAAACTATCAATGTGCCAAAACAATGGTTCTTTGAGGTTTTGCGGCAATGGTTTGTTTTCGACGAGGCTACAACCAATTTCTCCACGCCGCTCGGGAGAGTTCTTCTCACACGACGGCTCTAACTGTCCATGAACGGTCGATGCTGCAATCGTCAAAACGAGTCCCGACATCAAAAGACGGAGGCGAAACGCATTCATGGTTGCTCCACGCCGCTAGACCATTCTCCCGGTACAACTGAATCCTACCATCTGTTAGGACAGCTTCGGGTCTCCGCCACCTTTTCCGAGTCTGGTTTGCAGTGCTAGGTCCCGGTAAACGCGCTTCGCGTCAATGTCAAGTACTACTTTACGCATTCCGATTATGCGACTCAGATAGCTATTGAAGCTTCGCGTACTCCGCTTTCGCAGCGATGAAAATCGGAATGTCAGGGTCTGCGTCTTTCCACAGCGTGAGGAAATCCTGATAGGCCGCCTTGGCTTTGGCGGTGTCGCGTTGCATGGCCCGCGTGTCGCCATCCATCAGGTTCAGCGTGCGGAATTTCCTCCCGCCCGCCAGACTATCCAGAGCCCCGCTGCTCCAATTGGAATCCATTTGAGAACTTCGAAAAACGACAAAATGCCGCCAATTTGTGCGTTTTTAGCCATCTACAACAAGCTTCCCAAGCTTCGGACGTGGGTTCGATTCCCATCGCCCGCTCCATAAGTCTCGATGATTCAATTGCCCTTATGCGGCTGAGTCGCTGTAAATACGCCTAGAATCGGTCGATTTTGGACGCTAGATGGACGCCAGTCCTGCCAATTGGACGCTGGGAAATTATTGTAGATTCCACATGCCCATTAAGCGCGAAAATCAGAGTTGCCCGGCAGAGTATCAATTTCGAAGAAGGCTAGCTGTCACGAGACAGTCAGGCACTATCCTTCAAGGCCCGGCCAGAATTTGCTTGCTGCGGTAATGGGCAATGGCGAGAGATGAGGTATCGGTTACGATTGAACCAACGATAGCCGAGCCAAAGCATCCAATTAAATCCGGGCAGGCGGAAGATTGCAAAGAATGGCCATGCCCACCAGATTTTCCGTGCCACAAAGAGATAGGCATTGGCGCCAGATACCAAATTGCCATCACGGGTCAATACAAGGATGTCATCCAGTAGTTTCTCTTGCGAGCTTTTTAGGCTGCCGTCCTCCCAAGCGGATTGCAAGTCTTTGAGAGAAAAACCCCGCCGTTCAATTACCTTCTCCCAGAAGTGGACCCAACGAAAGCAGAACCCGCATCCGCCATCGTAGAGTACCCAACCCACAAGAGGGAGCGCCGCTTTCGATTCTTGGTCCAGCGTCGTCATGGGAGTTTGCGGCCGTTGAAAACGGTGACGGGCGAGCCATCGGCAATGAATGCGGAGCTTGGGAGACCTTGAAGGACACGGCCCAGCTCGACGCCATACAGCCCGCTTGCGTCACCTTCGAATCCGGCCGTAGTGCTCACCCAAACTTGCCAAGGCACATGAGAAACGTGATATTCGAGGGAGCCTCCGCCTCGATGAATCGAATAGCCCCAATAGTGTTCGGTTATAAATTGTTCTAGGCTTCCCTCTCGCGGTAGTGAAGGAGCGCCCGTCGCTTGTGCAGTCAGATGGCACCACTGATTTTTGACCTGCCATTGATACTCAACCTTCTTTTTCGATCCCTCCGCGCAAATGTGGTGCTTCATCGGCAGGCATACATAGTTCTCACCATATATAAGACGAGCCATCGTCGCGATTGCCTGCTTAGGTACAATTTCGGCGATGAACACGACGCCCCTTCGGTTTTCGTCGCCTTCTTTGCGACGGACGTAGAAGCGGAGATTTACCTCATCGAAATCAGAATGAAGCGGGACCGCAACGGACCCAAAGAGTTTGGTGCGGCAAAACCGAAAGCCCACGAGGCTAACGTATGTTTTTCCCAGGTACGAATCCAGCACGGTGCAGCGCGGCACATACTTTCCCAAAAGGTGTGATTCAACTTCGTAGTTCAACATCACTAGGTCTCGCCATTCAGCCGAGAGAAATGCTGTTTTTGTCCGGGACATTTGGGCTAGTTCAAGTGCAACACTACAAGAACCAATTTATCAGGCCCTGAACTGGCGGCACGATATTTCTATCTCCTGGAGTGCAGCCCGGTAACCCCAAGAAGTTCTCTCTCTTTTATTTTCAATGAGTTAACGGAGAGCGCTGCTCCGGCGCTCTGCAGCGCCAGAAATTTCGTAACTCGTTGATTTCTTGATGGTTCCTATCCAGCAACCGAAGGTTGCTCTGCAGCACCCAACCTGGGGTGACGTGTCCGTCCAACTCCCGGTGCCGAAGGCAACGCTCTTCTCTTGGTCGGCCTAAAACCGACTAGGCAGCGCTCGGCGCGGTCACATCCAGCTTGGATGACGAAGCGTGGAGCAGAAGTCTCTGACGTGGGCGAGAGTGAAGGGCCGCTCGGGTAATAGAATTACTTGTTCCGCGCACGCCAGAATGGCAGCCCGTTTGGTCTGTCGGAGAAGAATTGAAAGTCGGTCCAAGCGTTGACTTGCCGGGCTTGGTAGCTTCCCGAAGCCCGGCGTGGCTTTTGACATTCTGACTGTGGAGCGCGGTGAGCTGTGATGCTCTTCAGCATTCAATGAGGGTTGCTCACTTCACAGAATGACGTCTCCGGCCAACTTCAGACCATCCCGGAGTTGATCGGTTCAGTCGACGCTAGCGCGTTTGTCGGTGCTAACCCAACGGGCCAGCTGATAACTTCCGGGTTATGCCCGTCATCCGACCACCAAACACTACGTGACTTTTGGCGGGTCATCCAAGATTCGCCTTCTGTCAGAACGTCTTAGCGTTTCCGAGCCCTCCAGACCAGAGGTTTTAGCGGCGGACCGTCGCGGATTCGGACAGCCCGTCCCAAGATCGGACGGCAGCGACATACTGAGAACGTCCCATCTGAGTATTTTCAGGCATTTAAGACGGCTTGTGTTCCGCGGAAGTGGGGGTTAACGTGCGAGAACGTAATCAAGGGGGGTTCTCCCATGCGAACAATGCTGCAAGACCTTCGCTATGCGCTGCGCACGCTGCGCAAGAACCCCGGCTTCGCGGTTGTCGCGGTGCTGACACTCGCGCTCGGAATTGGCGCCAATACGGCCATCTTCACCGTAGTGAACACGGTTTTGCTCCAGCCCCTTGCATATCCCGAGTCTAATCACATCGTCCAACTCATGACGAGACCTCTCGGCGAAACGACCGGCTTCAATATGATGTCGATCCCGATGTTTATGGTCTGGCGCGAGCAGACCGAAGCGTTTCAGGATTTCGCCGCCTACGAAGACGGGGGCCCCAGCGTAAATCTCACCGGAGGCGAACGCCCAGAGGGACTCAAAGCTGTCCATGTATCGGCGGACTACTTCCGGCTGTTCGGCGCGCGCGTGGCAATGGGACGAACGTTCTCCCCGGAAGAAGATCGCCCCGGCGGCCCTCGGATCGTGGTGATTGGCGATGGATTGTGGCGGCGCAGGTTCGGGGGAGATCGCAGCCTGGTGGGCAAAACCATTCTCCTCGGAGGCGAACCTTACGCCGTAGTCGGGATTCTCAGTCCGGGCTTCGCTTCAGATCCACCCGCCGAGATCTGGCTTCCGCTGCAGGCTGATCCGAATAGCACTAACCTTGCGTATAGCTTCCACGGTGCGGCCCGCCTGAGATCAGGCATTACGCTCAACGCAGCGAAAGCTCGAATGAAGCTTGCCGTCGAGCAGGTTCAACGAAAGTTTCCCGGAGTAGCGGCGACGGTGGATTCGGAGTTTAGCTTTACAGTGGAGCCAATGCGGGATGTATTGGTTGGAGATGTGCGCTTGGCTCTGCTGGCACTGGTTGGTGCAGTAGCCTTTGTACTCCTCATCGCGTGTTCCAACGTAGCGAACCTGCTACTGGCACGAGCAACCGACCGAAGGCGCGAGATGGCGATTCGGACGGCATTAGGCGCCGGACGCCATCGAATCGTTTTCCAACTATTGACCGAGAGCGTCTTGCTGTCTCTCGCCGGAGGCGCGCTGGGCCTCATTTTCGGTTATGCCGGTGTGCGGGCGCTGCTGGTCATCAACCCCGGTGACATCCCGCGAATCGGCGTGCAAGGCTCCGCCATCACGTTGGACTGGCACATCCTTCTCTTCACGTTGCTCATTTCCCTATTAACGGGAATCTTGTTTGGAGTCATACCCGCCTTCGGCGCGTCGCACGCGGATGTCAGCGCCGCTCTAAAGGATAGCGGCGCGCGGTCTGGCATAGGGCAACGCCAGAACAAGGCTCGTTCGATTCTGGTCATCAGCGAAATGGCCCTGGCGCTCGTCCTGCTTGCGGGTGCGACTCTGCTCATCCGCACATTTGTGGCGCTACGAACCGTTGATCCCGGCTTCGATACCCACCACATCATTACCCTCGACATGTCGCTGGCCGAACCTCGGTTTTCGCAGACTGCAGCAGTCGCGCAACTCGCGCAAGACGCCCAGCAGCGGGTGGAAAGCATACCGGGAGTGGAAGCGCTGGCGACCACCATCTCCGTGCCACTCAGAACCACCCCTGTCCTTCCGTTCGTAGTTGAGGGCAGTCCATCCACCGGCACCCAGTCGCATGGCGTCGCACAATATCGTCAGGTTTCGTGGCGCTATTTTGAGGTGTTCAAGATTCCGTTGGTTCGTGGGCGTGTGTTCACAAGCCGCGATGACCGGAAAGCCCCGCTGGTAGTTTTGATCAGCAAATCGATGGCGGCACAGTTCTGGCCGAAGGGCGACCCTGTGGGCAATCGGATGACAATCGGCAAAGGGGTCGGACCCGCGTTTGACGAGCCGCCACGGCAGATTGTCGGCGTTGTCGATGACGTCAGGGACGCGGAACTCAGCAAAAGTCCCAGCCCGACCATGTACGTTCCAGGAGCGCAGCTAAGCGACGCCCTAACGACGCTAGGTAATAGCACGTTCCCGATCGTGTGGGTCGTGAGCACCAAAACGGATCCATATTTACTCCGCGCCGATATTCAGCGTGAACTTCGCATCGCGAGCGGTGGGTTGCCAGTAGAACATATTCAGTCCATGCAGCAAGTGGTCGAGGAGTCTACCGCACGCACCAATTTCAACATGATCCTTCTCAGCATCTTCGCGGGTGTCGCTTTGTTCCTAGCCGCGATCGGCATCTACGGGCTGATGGCATACTCCGTCCAGCAACGGACGCGTGAGATCGGTATCCGCATGGCGCTTGGAGCTCGCGCCTACAGTGTACTTTTGCTGGTTCTTCGCGAAGGATTGAGCCTGGCCTTGGTGGGAATCGCCCTCGGGATTCTCGGAGCGGTGTGGCTCACGCAAGCGATCCAGAGCCTGCTCTTTCGCGTCAGCCCCAACGACCCTTGGACGTTCACGTTTGTAGCGGTACTCCTGTTCGGTGTGGCGGTGGCAGCCACCTACATCCCGGCCCGCCGTGCGACCAGAGTCGATCCCATGGTGGCGTTGCGATACGAGTAGTGCGAGGGCCAACGATATCGCTACGAAAGATCTTGTTCCTTGATGAATTGCCAACGATAAACGCCGTAGTGTTGACCGAACCGATCAACTCCCAGATGGTCGGCAACTCTTCCCCAATCCGATAAGGGAAGAGTAGCCCGTCAACCGCCAACAATCCCCAACTTCCCAGAATGGGGCGTATTTTCCTAGTAGACGTCGAGATCCCGCCCAACAACCACTTCTCCGCTGTACCCGGAGAGCACTTCTTTCAAAAGCTCTTCTGGCGACGACGCTTGGGGACGCAGCGCTGGCCGCAGCACAATTGAAGCGTGGTAGATGATCAGTAAGCGTGGCTTCGCCTTGCTGGCGAGTTCGGCGAGTTGCGTAGTGTTGGTGTGATACTTCGCGACATATGGTTGAAAATCCGGCCGCTTGGCGAGCGATTCTAGTGTGCTCGCCTCGTGAATAAGAACGTCACAACCGTGGCATGCATCGATGGTGGCCTGGGAATAGGTCGTGTCGCCCGAGATCACTATGCTGCGGTCGGCGGTGTCGAATCGATAGCCGTAGGTTTCGGGGAAAGCGTGCTTCGTCGGAAACGCGGTCACAGTGACATTCGCGTCTTTGTAAATCACTCCCAAACTGATCTCATGAACGTTAACTTTGTACGTATCGCGGTAATTGCTGGGTTGCCATGTTTCCGTAGAGATTCGTTCCTCGATGTCAGCTTGCCACGCCGCTAGGATATGATCGGTCATCGCTTTGATCCCCTTTGGGCCATAGACCTCGAGAGGTACCTTTCGACCCATCACCCACGGCGTAAAAATGAGATCGGGATAGCCGACGGTATGGTCCGAGTGCAAGTGCGTCGCAAACGCTATGGTCAGGTTCGTGGGCTCCAACGCCGCTATTCCCCTATCGAGCATTGCTGACTTGGCCCGCCGCACGACGCCAGGACCAAAGTCAACCAGGTAGGCGCTGCCGTTGACAACAATCGCTGTGGCTGGACCCGACCTGTCCGGATCGGGAAAGGGGTTCCCGGTCCCAAGCAGGACAACTTGTGTCTTGCTCGGCGAACCTGGGGACGACTGCTGCTGAGCGGCCAGGGATCCTGTGAGAATTGCAGACCAAACGACGGACGTTCCGAACAATCTGACTAGAGTATTTCGACGACTCATAGATTCCCTCGCACGCTCCCCTAGCGTTCTGAAAGTCGCAGCCAAATCAATCTGGGGAGACGCGTGATTCTACACTGACGGAGTGAGGCTTTTGAAAGATTTGCTATACCATGCAGAAGAAATTCGCCTGAAGCTTAATGGGCGGCCATGATGCCAGTGGGGGCATGCCTAGCATACCCATAGAAATGGCGTCGCGGCCCAGAAACGGGTTTGGGAAGCGAAAGGATGTTCTGGGCGTATCGTCGGCAACCCTTACCTTGGGATTACTTCCTGCTTGCCCGTCAACCGGCCACCAGTGAATCGCAGAATGTGACCGCATTAGCTGTGTGCAGGCGGCGCGAGGACGCCTAATTCCGCGGTTCTGCTTCAAGCACTACACTTTCGGCAAGTTGCGCAGCGCTCGATCCAGATCAGTCCAAAGGTCCTCGACGGCCTCGATTCCCACGCTCAGCCGCAGCAGCGCCGGAGGCAGGTGCTCCTGCCCAGGAATGCTGGCCCGCCGTTCGATGGTGGACTCGACCGCGCCGAGACTGGTGGCGTGTTGGATGAGCTGCAGCCCAGCGCACACGGCGTCGGCGGCGGAGGCGTCACCACGTACGTCGAACGAGATAATCGTGCCGAAGCCCTTGAGTTGGCGTCGCGCGGCCTCGTGAGTTGGGTGGCTTGCCAGGCCGGGATAGCGCGCCAGAGTGACGTTTGGATGGTGCGCGAGGCGCTCGGCCAGTGTCATCGCGTTGCGCTGTGCACGCTCGAGCCGCAGTGCCAGCGTCCTAGCCCCGCGGACGGCGAGAAACGTTTCGAGGGTGCCGGGAGTTGCACCCGCAACCTCCCGGGCCTGCCGCAGTACCGCCAGCAGGTTCGTGTCGCGCACGGTGACGACGCCGCCGAGTAGGTCCGAGTGTCCACCGATGAACTTCGTCACCGATTGCACGGCCACGTCAGCGCCGAGCGCCAGTGGACGCTGATTGAGCGGCGTAGCGAAGGTGTTGTCCACGCCCAGGATCGCGCCACGCTTCCGCGGTGCGGCGCAGATGGCGTCCAGGTCAGCCACCGTCAGCAGCGGGTTCGAAGGCGACTCCAGCCAAATCAAGTCGGCCACGCCGCACATCTTGATCCAGCCTGCGTTGTCGGCCACGGCGACGCGATGCACGGTCCACCGGCCGCGGCTTTGGCCAGCTTTGACGAGTCCCACGACACCCTTCGGTCCTGGGTGGAAGGCAATGTGGAAGATACAAAGACAGAAGGTTCCGCAAAGCCGCTTCCCATGGATCGAGACCTCGCAACCATCCTTCGGCAACATCGAGAGAGAACGAAGGCCATTGATTCGGAATGGATCTTCGCCAACCCGGAGACAGGAAATCCGTATTGGCCGAGTAAGATTCGTGAGAATCATTTGGTTCCCGCCGGCATCGCAGCTGGCATCGGGCATGTTGGATGGCATACGTTTCGGCACACCTATTCGTGCTTGTTGCGTGAGCACGAAGTGGATGTGAAAGTTCAGCAGGCCCTCTTGAGGCATGCGGACATTCGAACGACCATGAACATCTACACGCAAGCGATTCCGAAAGCAGTACGCGAAGCAAATCGCAAAGTTGTGCGCAGTATCATGGGGAAAAAGGCGGCATTGAGGCGGCAATAAGAGTTCCAAGGACTACCAAGTCCTTCCTTTTCATACCGAGCCCTACTTCGTAAGTCGTTGAAATGCCAAGGGTAGGTTGTTTCGATCCCCACCGCCCCTACCAGCTTTCTTCCTCACTGGGTAAGGATTTGTCAGTTTCGCACATGGGCAGAAGTGGGCAATTAAGAGGCGATCAGCGGTCGGCTCATAGCGTTGAAAATTCTGCGGGACCGCCGGCAAGCCGACAAAGCGAACAGCAAAGACGAGAAATGTAAAAAGCCTGGCGTGCTGCTGCTGCCCAATGTCCAGAGTTGTGGGAGTCAAGTGTGCGGTGTCTATCCCAAAGCTGCTACACTTCCGCCGACGGGGAGGGAGGCGACCCAGTTTCCGAAACAGAGCCCCGACGAATTGAAGCAGCCGATTCGTAATCGAAGTTCAAGCCAACGCAGGAAAACGAATCCTAACTTCAGAGCTCCTGACATGGTTGGTCGGAAACCTGTCCGCTTTTTGCTTCAAGACAGGGGGGTGCGACCAGATACTGCATTTTAAGCCGGGTGCCCGGGAACAACGTGTTTGTTTTGTTGAGTGCCTCACAAAGTGATGCGAGGACGCGCGACCGATGTGGCGAACTGAGCGGGGCTAGCCTGATACGAAGTTGGTCGTCGGTAGGCTCGATGTCCGCGGTATCCTGCAGCGCCATCTGAATGAAAGTACGCCCTTCATCTTCAACGCGGTTGTAATGGGGGCGAATCAGCTCAACCAGATCGCTCTCCGTCTGGTATGCGACCATTTTCAAAACGTTGGTTAGGTGTTTGCGTTCGGTAGAAAGTTTCACCATCTCCTGGCCCTTTTGGGCATCCGCAACTGTCACGCGAGCAGGAAGAGAGTCACGCCGAGCCTTGAGTTTCTTGATGTGGTTTGTAGCCTTGTCAATCTCCATGCGAATTTTCTCTTCGGCAATCTCAAAATCAGGGTCTGTGGATGTACTTCCATGGATGTAATCGATTGCCGTTGCACCATAGCTTTCTCGTAGTTTCCTGAGATGAACACGTGCAGCGGAAACTTCTTTCTCGACGGCTTTTCGTGCCGGGTTGGGAACGGAACGGGTGGGATCGTCGGGTTCGACCTGATAATCCGCGAGAGCATCGATCAGATACTCCTCCCGCAGGTATTTGAAGAAATTCTCCTGCCGCCAGCGCTCGAACATGCGATGAGCAACAACAATGGCGCGTAGCTTCCAGCGACTTGTCACAATCGGGGTCTGATGGCCGGTCTCTGTCAGGCGGGTCACCTGACGGAGTCGCAGCTTTCCTTTGAGAAAGCGAACGGGCTGGTCATTGAGCAGGTATTCGACCGGCCGACCATCCAACTTGGCCTTGTGTCGAGTGAATCTCTTTTCGGCGATGTGGCGGATGCGCCCCTTACGATAGGTCAAGATGTCAAAGCCCATGGCCAGCAGATCCCGAAACAGTTTGGGACTCCAGCCACCGCGATCAAAAACAACGGTGGAGTGCCGGCGCGGTCCCAGAAGTTCACGCACTTCGCGTAGCACAGGTGTAAGCATTCGAGTCATGGCGGCATTCGCATCGGCGGTGACAACAAACAAGGGATCGCCACGTTGATCGTTGACCCAATAGTCAGTGGTTGCGGGCGCGGCGAGATGCATGCGCGTCACATAGGCCTTCGGCACCTTGTGTTTGCCGTGGTAAGCCCGAACGTGGCCGTCAATATAGAGGAACCCGAGCACCTTTCCACGTTCGGCGATGCGCTGCCGAGCGACCTCACGGCCGAGTCGATAACTGCCTTTTAGAGAAGCGAGACGAGAGAGTTTGCGGCGCAGCGTCTTCACTTCCGGCATGCGATCCAGACCGACAATACGACCCAGTTCCCCGGGCGGATACTCTTTGAGCGTCTCCGGCCGCGGAATCCTCAGCAGCGCCAAGAGAACATAGGCAAGCAGAGTCGTTCGCAGTCCGTAGAAAGCAGGGCCGAGGCTGCCGTAAATTTTCTCGGCCGTGGAGAGCAGGCCACTGGCAACGAGGGCAGGAATGGCCAACAAAACACCTGCTCTTGGCAAACTTCTTGTGGGAGCAAACACCGGAAGGGCATCGTCGAGAAGCCCCATGGCCGCAAGAAGACGATCCATGGACCGATCGAGAGGGTTGGCGTCGAGACTTTTTGCAGCCGCATCGCTTGGCAGTTGCGGCATCTTATCGGGAGGCTGTTCCGTAACGGAGATTGGAATTTCGAGCAACGTGCTTGCGGAAACCACGGCCAACTGTACTTGCAAACTGGCTTCTGGCAGGAAGGAGAGGCTTGGTTCAGGACCAGGTTTCCAGCCGAGTCGACGGAGACTCTTGCGCACGGCTTTTTCACTAAGCCCAAGCCGGCCGGCAATCCAACGATTGCTCATCTCCTTGGCTTTGAGACGGAGAATGGTGCGGTCTCGTTCATGAAGTTTCTTGTGCCCGGGAGAACGGGCGGCAGGCCGTCCTCGCGGGCGCGCGAGTGCGCTCAATCCACCGGCTTTGAAACGCTCTTGATAACGGCGAAGTGTTCGGGCCGAGTAGCCGAAGCAACGTGCGATATCGTTCTGATCCGCGTATCCCGACTCGAAAAGCTGAACCATGGCGTAGGCTTCGGCCGAACGATCTTGAATCGAGTAATGGGAGAAGACGATGCCATGGACGAAGAGCACTCGTTGGCCTTGCTCGGTCTCAACGCAAACGCGATCGTTTACGAAGACGGTACCGGGGGTAGGGGCAGGGTGGGCAAAAAGCTCCTTTTGAGGTGCCGTCGGGCTCATGTTTTCTTAGCATGTTCTATCTCCACGGATTCGAAAAGCGGACAGTTTAGGGTCCGCACCCCACTAAAGGAAAAGCCAAGCCAGCTGCGGCTTCCAGGGATGCGCAGGAGAGGTGTCGAGCACTTCCAGTCGAGGAAATGTAGCAGCCAAAATCGCATGATTTCCATCTGCCGATTTAGAAAAAGCGGACAGTTTAGGGTCCGCACCCAGGTAAAGGAAAAGCCAAGCCAGCTGCGGCTTCCAGGGATGCGCAGGAGGGGTGTCGAGCACTTCCAGTCGAGGAAATGTAGCAGCCAAAATCGCATGATTTCCATCTGCCGATTTAGAAAAAGCGGACAGTTTAAGGTCCGCACCCAGGAAAGCAAAAAACTATGTCGGCTGCACTCCCGGAGGGATCAGCAGAAGAAAAACATCGGCACTTGTTCGTTCGGATGCCGTAGAATCGGAAACGCTGAAATCTACAATTCCAGACTCAAAAAGCGGACAGTTTAAGGTCCGCACCCCACTCTCGAAAAACCCCAATTCTGGCCGCTTTTTAGGGGTATGTCAGGAGCTCTGAA
>CAVUHF010000015.1:0-76460 GCA_963741195.1 Candidatus Acidiferrales bacterium | reverse complement strand
GGCCGATCCAGCCACCGCTCTTGCTTTGTGTGAAGGTCGCCGCATAGGTACCCGTCGCCGACACAATCATGTCTTCCGACATGTTCCCGCCAGCCGTCTGCCGCGCCGTAAACCCCGCACCCCTGGCCGAAACGCTGTAGTCCACCGAGGCATATCCGAAAATCAGTTCATTGGCCTGCGTGGTGGTCTTGGCCCCCGAAGTTACCGCTGTCCCCGTCCCCGTCTGCGAGGAAACCTGATCCAGCGGCGAACTCGCCGCCAAGCCCGAGTACTCGTGAACGTAGATCAGACTGAAACTCGTGCTCGCTGCAAAATTGGCCGTGACCGTGTCCGCTCCGCCCTTGATGCTGGTGGCGTACCAGATGGCATCCGGTCCGGAAGCCACCGCCTGCACATAGGTATTCCCCTGCGTGTCTCCCACCGAGCTGATGGCCGGACCCGCTGTGCTGGCCGCCACCACGATCGTATTGCCCGCCGTGGTACTGCTAGTAAACGACACCGATACACCTGTCGCGTTTTGCGTTGACAGGTTGCTTGCCGATTGCACGTAGCGAATGGCCGGCGCCGCCGTAGTGACGGTCACCGTTGTGGAACCACTGACCGACCCCACCATGCACTTGATACTTGCTGAGCCCGTCGCCACCGGCGTCACTTGGCCTGCGGAGTTGACCGTAGCCACACCTATGGCGCTGCTCGTCCACGAGCAGGAACCCGTGATGTTCTGCGTCGACGTATCCGAATACGTCCCCGTTGCCGTCATTTGTAACGGACTGCTGCCAACGCTGATGGTTGGATTGGCCGGTGTCACTGCAATCGATTGCAGCGTCGGTGGCGGACCACTTGCAGCGGCTTTGAAGGTGGCCATGAGACCAGCCCAGCCGCCGCTGACGTTCTGCGTGAAGGTCGCCGCATACGTGCCGGTCGACGACACAATCATGTCTTCCGACATGTTGCATCCCGCCGTCTGCCGCACGGAAAAGCCGGTGCTTCCGCTGAGAACACAGTAGTCCACCGAGGCATATCCGAAAATCAGTTCATTGGCCTGCGTGGTGGTCTTGGCCCCCGAAGTTACCGCCGTCCCCGTCCCCGTTTGCGACGAGACTTGGTCCAGCGGACTCGTGGCCAGTCCCGAATACTCGTGAACGTAGATCAGACTGAAACTCGTGCTCGATGCAAAATTGGCCGTAACCGTGTCCGCTCCACCCTTGATGCTCGTGGCGTACCAAATGGCATCGGATCCCAAGCCACCGCCCGCACATAGGTATTCCCCTGCGTATCCGCGACGGAACTGATGGCCGGACCCGCTGTGCTGGCCGCCATCACGATCGTATTGCCCAGTGTTGTGGTGCTTGTAAACGACACCGATACACCTGTCGCGTTTTGCGTTGACAGGTTGCTTGCCGATTGCACGTAGCGAATCGCGACCGCAGCTGGTGTCACAGTCACCGTTGTGGAACCACTGACCGACCCCACCATGCACTTGATGCTTGCTGAGCCCGTCGCCACCGGCGTCACTTGACCTGCGGAGTTGACCGTGGCCACCCCCGTGGCGCTACTCGTCCACGCGCATGAACTCGTGATGTTTTGTTTTGACGAGTCAGAGTAAGTGCCCGTCGCCGTCAGCTGTAACGGACTGCTGCCAACGCTGATGGTTGGATTGGTCGGTGTCACTGCAATCGATTGCAGCGTCGGTGGCGGACCACTCGCGGCGGCTTTGAAGGTGGCCATGAGGCCAGCCCAGCCGGAGCTGACGTTTTGCGTGAAGGTCGCCGCATAGGTACCCGTCGACGACACAATCATGTCTTCCGACATGTTGCATCCCGCCGTCTGCCGCGCGGAAAAGCCGGTGCTTCCGCTAAGAACACAGTGGTCCACCGAGCCGTATCCGAAAATCAGTTCATTGGCCTGCGTGGTCGTCTTGGCCCCCGAAGTTACCGCCGTCCCCGTCCCCGTCTGCGACGAGACTTGGTCCAGCGGACTCGTGGCCAGTCCCGCATACTCGTGAACGTAGATCAGACTGAATCCCGTGCTCGCTGCAAAATTGGCCGTGACCGTGTCCGCTCCACCCTTGATGCTGGTGGCGTACCAGATGGCATTGGATCCCGAAGCCACCGCCTGCACATAGGTATTCCCCTGCGTATCCGCGACGGAGCTGATGGCCGGACCCGCTGTGCTGGCCGCCACCACGATCGTATTGCCCAGTGTTGTGTTGCTTGTAAACGACACCGATACACCTGTCGCGCTTCGTGTTGAACACGCTGCTTGCCGATTGCACGTAGCCAGGGGCACTACCGCTGGCGGCGGCTTTGAAGGTGGCCATGAGGCCAGCCCATCCGGAGCTGACGTTTTGCGTGAAGGTCGCCGCATAGGTACCCGTCGCCGACACAATCATGTCTTCCGACATGTTGCATCCCGCCGTCTGCCGCGCGGAAAAGCCGGTGCTTCCGCTAAGAACACAGTGGTCCACCGAGGCGTATCCGAAAATCAGTTCATTGGCCTGCGTGGTCGTCTTGGCCCCCGAAGTTACCGCCGTCCCGGTCCCCGTCTGCGACGAGACTTGGTCCAGCGGACTGGTGGCCAGTCCCGCATACTCGTGAACGTAGATCAGACTGAATCCCGTGCTCGCTGCAAAATTGGCCGTGATCGTGTCCGCTCCTCCCTTGATGCTGGTGGCGTACCAGATGGCATTGGATCCCGAGGCCACCGCCTGCACATAGGTATTCCCCTGCGTATCCGCAACGGAGCTGATGGCCGGACCCGCTGTGCTGGCCGCCACCACGATCGTATTGCCCAGTGTTGTGTTGCTTGTAAACGACACCGATACCCCGGTAGCGCTCGTAAAGGACACGCTGCTTGCCGATTGTAGGTAACTGATCTGAGCAAACAATCGGGGCTGTACCAGGAGGATTAGACCAACAATTAGAATGACTTTACGCATGACTACAGGGTTCTGGTAGGCAAGTATAGGGCCAAATTAACGTGTTGATAACAAATGAGTAAACGCCGGATCTCGTTTGCAATTGGCTAAAAAACTTCACATGAATGGACAATAGCTCTCACGGCGGTTATTGCAGCGCAGCCTCAAATCCACCTGATTGGGCTGGATTAACCATGAATTCGTGTGGCATTTGATCGGTGGGAGGTGCGCCGCACTACACAGAGGAAGAAGCGGCTATGTCGAGCAAAATTAGCTACTATGGTCCCTGGACTATTTAGGGCAGTTCGCTACGGTGGAAGCGCTGGACGGGACCGAACATACAAGACCGGGCAAGGTAGCGAGCAAAGTTCCCAATCGGCATTGAAGCAAGTCTATGAAATTAATAGTCTTAGCAATGTTCACATTGGTTTTGCAGACGATTCCTCTTGGGTCGCTGAGGCTATGGGAAGAAAGGCTTAACCCGTGGCACGACTAGGTGGGGCTTCCCCTGGAAATGCAGGGTTCTTTTTGTTCCCCCCTCTCCCCCTTCGCCATCAAGACGGAAATCGTGTCTTTAGCAGCTTCGAGTTGCGTTGTACGACGGTATTGCGCGTTATGCACAACCGTGAATCCAAAAGGGCGTGGGGTCTCAATCTTTCAGGTAGGAGCCAACCTGCGGCTATACTCGCACGCCTGCCCCCCAGGATTTCGAGAAGATTGAGTATTGGTTGAGTAGCTATTTCTTTTTGTTTGTTGACGATGAAAGGCTAGAATTGGTAGCAGGGACAGTCCACAGGACATCTTCGAGATGTTACAAATGGAACTGCAGATTGAATCTGCCACGCGCCGCCGTGGGCAGCCATGAGAAAGAAACGAGATGGCGCGATCTCAACCGCTCGAGAGCGCGGAGAACCCACGAATGAACTCCTCTGTGGACGCCAACTGTTCCCGACGGGGAAGATGCGACGTTTACATGCGCTGATCAAGCATTTCAGAACGCTCTAAATGCTCGAATTCGGGAACAACCTGCGACACTGCCAGCACAATCTCCCGCTTGTCGACGGCACTATCGGGGCTGGAAACGAAGGTCTCGATACTCCTGAGGAACTCAGCCAGAATCTCAGGTGCGACAGGCTGATAGCGGACTGCAAGAATGCTGTTCATTCCGCACTCGGCAACCTCTTCGTTCTGACCGATAAACTTTTCACAAGTCTTCTCTCCTGCCGTATCCAGTGGAGTAATCAGCAAGGGATAACGATTGTGGAGGCGCTCCGTTGCAATGCTGTGGCGAGCGGCCTGTTCATCGCGATAGATCTGGGGTTCCATCCGCTTGTAGCGTAGAAATGCCGCCGCAATTTCCTCTAGTTTTCGAGCATCGTCCCGGGGGTTCAATCGAGGAATCATGATGTGGCGGTCCGGGCCACAAATAGCGGCTAACGCGCAGATTTGTCCCGCCTCTTTTAGCGATATGAAGAACCGACGCGTGTCGCTGGGAGCGGCAATGGGTTGTCGTCTTTCAAATCGCTGGATGAAGCTTTCTAGCAGGCTCCCATTCGAAAAAGCTACGTTTGCGAACCTCGACGACGTAATGCGCTTCGCGGATGACATGGGACCTTTCGCACAAAACATCAGGTGTTCCATTATCCGCTTGCTGGCTCCCATGAGATTGACAGGTTCAGCAGCTTTGTCCGTCGAGACGCTGAAATACGAAGCGTGCGACCCGACCTCTTGAAGCCACTGCCAGCACTTTAAAGGCTTCAGTAGATTCGTATCGAACATCTGCAGCACGGAACAGACGTCTTTTTCCGAGCGAACGTGTTTTAGCGCTGCAAAATTGAAGATGAGATCGTACGCGCGCTCCGTTTTGAGGTAGCGTCTCATCACGGGAGAACCAAAATCTATCGGCAACGCTCGAAAATCCTTAATCACCAGGCCTTCCGGACGGCTTCGAAGATCTCGAACCAGTTCAGCGAGCGCATTTTCGTTGTGGTCCACGACGTGAAGGCAGGCCAAATCAAATTCGGATAAAACCTTAACCGTGGACGCCCCGATGCTACCAGCCCCTCCCAAAACGAGCACACGCTGGCCCCTCGTTTTTCTACTAATTTCGTCCAAGTGGCTGAGCCAGTCCTTCTGGAATAAGCTGGAAGAACGGCCAGTGGCAATGGCCGTTAGCTCATCCATCGGTAGAGCGTTGTTAGTGTTCAATTTCTTCTCCAAAAGCGGACCTTATGTAACTGCCCGGGTATGCACTGAAAAGGAACCGCCCAAAAACCTTGGAATTGAAATGATCGTCGGTCTCAGGTGCCAGTTCTGTCAGCCTTCTGAGCGGCTTGGCTAATCACCAGATCACTTGCCTGACCAACGTCGCGAAATCCGCGCTTCGAGCATCCCATTTCGCTATACCAAGCTTCCTTCAGAGCGGCTTTCAGGGACATTGACGGTCGGAACCCAATAGCGCGCGCAGCTTTTTTATAAGTGCCATAGATAGTGCGCACAGGGGAAACCGGCACGAGGTCGGGATCAAATTCGAGAGCGATCGGGCGCGGCGAGCTCGCCAGTAGCGTCTTCGCGACATGCTTTATCGAATAGGCTCGTCCAGAGCAGATGTTGAAGATTTCGCCACAAAACCCTGCTTGAGCCAGGCGAAAGTAAGCCTCGACTGCATCGGACGCAGCCACGAAGTCACGCTTGCTATCCATGTCGCCGATTTTGACAACTGGGTTTGCCGAGACAATCGCTTGCTTAGCTCTCGCAAGGAGCGCTCCAACAAGCAGATTCTCCGGCATGCCCGAGCCAATAATGTTGAACGGGCGCACGACGGAGACTTTCATTTGGTACCGACGGGCATAGTCCAAGGCGATCAACGTAGCGGCATACTTGCTGATGCCATATGGCCCGATTGGCCTGCAAGGTGTACGTTCGTTAACTGGCAGTCCTGATGGGCCCACTTTCCCATATTCTGCCGCCGACCCGACGATCACCACGGCACAGTCCAGCGAAGTCGTGCGGACTGCTTCGAGAACATGCACGGCACCCTTAACGTTAACCTCGTACATACGCGAAGGCGTTACAGAGTTCCCCGATACTCCGGCGAGGTGAAACAGTAGTTTCGGGCGGAACTCTCTTACCGCGGCGGCCACAGCGGACTCGTTCGTGATGTCCGCCTGGAAATAACGATCCAGGCAAATTTGAGGCGCTGGCTGGACTTCGAGACCAAGACCGGCAATCTCAATCCCCGGTTCCCGACGCAAACGGCGTAAGAGGTGCGCGCCGCAAAATCCGCCAACTCCTGTAACCAATGCTCTCACTCACCCTCTGCTGGGAAGAAACCGCGCGGAGTTTTGTACAAAATCTTCACTCGCTTGCGTGTAGTCGTCGAAGCGGCCAATGTCTTTCCAATAACATTGGGTTTCGTAGCAGTGGATCGTATGGCCACTCCGATGCATGGCCATCATCAGCTCAGGCATATCGAACTTTCCCGTGGCCGGCACGAATTCGAGGCTCTTCTTTGACAAAACGTTGATGCCCATGCTGACGGTATGCGATATGACAGGTTTCTCGATATATTCGCCGAGAGAACCATCCGCCGCCGTGCGAATTACTCCGTAATCGATGAGGACCTCTCGTCTTGAAAGAGCAATTGTGGCTATCGAATTCTGAAGGCAATGATATTTGAATAGCTGCTGGTAGTCGAGCGTCGTGAGCAGATCCGCGTTCATTACCAGGAAGTTCTCGTCCAAATCCTTAACAGCTCGCAGCGAGCCAGCAGTGCCCAGCGGTTCGTTCTCCAGTACCGATTCGACTTTGATCCCCCAGCGCCCACCGTCACCTACAGTCGAAAGTATCAGCTGCGACATGTGGCCGAGAGTTAGCACGATACGCGATATACCGGCGGCAGCAAGTTGCTCGATTACAATTTCTAGGATGGGCATGTCGCCAAGTGGCAAAAGCGGTTTGGGAATGGTCATTGTGAACGGCTTGAGCCTTGTGCCTTTGCCGCCAGCGAGGATCACAGCCGTTCTGATCTCGGCCGATCGTGACGGCGACCCATTTTTCGCGATCATGCTTTATCCCCATAAACCCAAAGAAAAACATAGCTGTAGTCTGATGAAATAATGCCTCGCCGATTTGCTGAGCATGTACAACGAAACAGCCCTACGAATCTCTTTCGACTCTCATTTGTATCGCCACACTCGCGTGGTGCATGCACATTGCAGGCTCGGTCCGTAATATAAACTGATTTGCTTCCAGTGTGCAACCCACGCTCGCACGCTGGTTCATGGGATTCCGTCAAGAGGAGACTCTCTCTGCAATTGAGCTCGCCGGGCGGGTGGCTTCGTTTTGATTCCTCTTCACAGACTTTCTTGATACCGGACCCGAAGCGGTCAGGGCATGTATAGGCTCCCTTCGTGGTTAGGCCCTTGTTGGAGGCTTCGCAATGGTAAATGGTTTCGAGAATTGCGCAAAGAGGTGCCCAATGATAACAATGGCCATTCCCGAAAGCCATTGTTTTCAGGTGCATAATTGGCAGAAGTATTGCCTATGAGGTATTGGGTCCACTGGGTAATTGAAGGTCGTCACTAACGCCGGGCATATCCGCAATGATATGCCCCTGCATTCCATCGTGTTTCTTTTTAGAAGGGGTCGTTTGGTGAATCGGTCCAACCCAATCTTTGTAACTCTTCGCGACGCCCTCTAGGGCCACTCCGGCCTACCGCCAGATTCTCCTGGCTCCTGGTTTTTGCCGCGTTAATTGCGGTTTCGGCTCCCGGAGTAGATGCGCACGCAGCCACCATTCTTTCAGTTCGCTCAGGCGTACCGTTCGCGATCTCAGACTTTGACGGAGACCAGCGTTTCGATCTCGCCGTTGTTCAGGCGGGGCGCAGCGCGCTCTCCTTCACGGAATACTGGGTTCATCTCCAACTGTCCGCCGCTGGTGCACATTCGATTCACGCGAAAAAGCACTTGCGGGACTGCAGAAGCGCATTGCCGAAGGCAAGCTGAAGGATCGCGGCAAGATGTTTATGAGCTTGGGCCGCATTCAAGCCTCGCATCCGCAGGTGGCGGATCTCTATGAGATGGCGGTGAAGGATAGCAAAGAAGGGCCACGCTTGGTCTGGCGGCAGAAACCGGAGCAACAGCAATGGCTGGAAGCGCGAGAGGGAGCCTATCTGCTGCGTACGAATCTGACAGTAAACGGTGCTGCCGATCTATGGAAGAAGTACATGCAGCTGACGGAAGTGGAAGCTGCCTTTCGCAGGCTCAAGAGCGAGTTGGCCATCCGGCCGCTGTTTCATCAACTGGAAAAGCGGGTGAAGGCCCACGTACTGGTAGCCTTTCTTGGTTATGCACTGCAGGTAACACTCAAGCATTTACTCAAGCGCAGTGGTTCGGAGTATTCACCGGCGCAGGCCTTGAAGCGACTCTCCGAACTGTACAGCGTCGACATCGTGCTGCCGACGGTGGAAGGACGAGAGATTTGGCTGCGCAGGATTACCAAGCAGGAAGAAGATCAGGAAAGGCTACTCAACCAACTCCGCCTGGAGTTGCCAGAACAATTGGAGCCGATTCAGATCCTGAAATGTAGTGCAGACTCGGCCATAGCCTGAACTGATTCTAATAGACTTAGCTGGACTTTACGCCGTTTCGTGACGAACTCGGGCTAACGCTGAAAAGGAAGTTCGCCAAAGATGTCGGTGCCGAGGTGCGCCGCCTGTACCCGTCAAAACTGCCGCGTGACATGTGCTCTCGACGGCGACACGACAGGTACGACAAGGCAGACCTAGCGATTCAATCATCGTGCGTTCTGGCCCACTTGACAAAGGAAGGTCTGCGCGATTGTCCCAACTGTTCAAAAGCGGCAATTCCTACGAATCTAGTTCTGTCGACTGGCTCCCAGACGCCAGGCGTTTCTCGCCTGGGAAGATTCCGCGTTTCACATGCGTTGATCAAGCATCTGAGAACGCTCTAAATGGTCGAATTCTGGAACAACTCGTGACATAGCCTTCACAATGTCCAATTTGTCGACGGCACTATCCGGGTTGGAAACGAAGGTCTCGATACTCCTGATGAACTCAACCAGAGTCTCAGGAGCGACTGGCCGATAGCGGACTGCAAGAATGCTCGACATACCAGACTCGGTAACCTCTTCGCTCTGACCGACACACTTTTCGCAAGTCTTTTCTCTTTCTGTGTGCAGAGGAGTAAGCAGCAAGGGATAACAGTTCTGGACACGATCCGCTGCAACGCTGTGGCGCGGCTTGTTCCTCGCGGTAAATAAATCAATACGGGGTTCTACGCCCTTGTAGCGTAGAAATGCTGCGGCAATCTCCTCTAGTTTTCGAGCATCGTCCTGAGGATTCAAGCGTCTCCAGAACCGATTCGACTTTGATCCCCCAGCGCGCACCATCATCTACCGATGAAAGTATGACCTGCGACATGTGTCGGAGAGTTAGCAAAATGCGCGATATACCGGAGGCAGCAAGGTTGTTGAGATCGCCGGTTGGGTGGCGTCGCTTTGATTTCTCTTCAGGGCTTCCTAGATACCGGACCCGAAGGGGTTAGCGCAAGGATAGGCTCCCTTCGTGGTTAAGCCGTTCTACAGTCTTCGAATCGTAAATGTTTTCCAGGATTGCGCAGAGGGGTAGCTCATTGAACAATAGTCGTCCTGTAAAAGTCTTATTTTATTAAATACATGTTGGCAAACGAATTGCTTCCCAACAACCGGGGTCACTCGGGCCGCGCAAGTTACGCGAGTTCGAGCGTCCGCCGAATTTGCGGAATCCGAGAGTGCGTGTGCCGCTCGTCACATTTAAGCGTGACGCAAGTCCTATCTATTTATTTGAGTTCTTCAATAGATTGATGTTTTGAGAAACTGCGAGGCCCGATGGAAGTCAAGGGTCGCCGTGTTTCGTCTTCGGGACTGTCGACCAACGCCCGCGCACTAAATCCCTCCGCACAGAATCTTCAGAAGACGCTAGTCACGTTGTGGAGTTTCGAATCGCACGGCGCACGCCCACGGCGGAATGACCGGTTACGGCGGCATTTCACCACTAGAGGAGGACGCTATGTCCATGCGTAAAGTGGCCATACTCATTGGCCTAGTCCTCTCAATCCAACCTCGAGTCGTTGGTCAGATCCGCTACATGCAATCGGCAAGCAGCATGTCGACGCAGAACACCAGCGGGGTTTCGGCATCGTTTACCAGCAATACCACGGCGGGGAATGCGATCGTGGTAGCTGTTGCTGCAGCGGGGTCGGCGATCAGCTCGGTCGTGGACACGCAGGGGAATACCTATGCGCAGGCGGTGGCCTCGGGATCAGATGCCATCTGGTATGCCACGAACATTCATGGAGGGGCGGACACGGTCACCGCGAATTTTGCAGCGAGCACGGGATTCAGTCTGATCTACATTCACGAGTATGCGGGACTAGCCACGAGTGCGGCACTGGACCAGGTATCGTCGCAGGCGGGGACGGGGACGGCAGTGACGTCCGGGGCGAAGACCACGACGCAGGCCAATGAACTGATATTCGGATATGCCTCGGTGGACCACAGTGTGTCGGGCGGGGGCACGGGGTTCACGGTGCGGCAGACGGCCGGGGGCAACATGTCGGAGGACATGACTGTGTCGGTGGTAGGGACGTACACAGCAACGTTCACGCAGAGTTCCAGCGGGGCATGGGTGGGCCTGATGGCCACCTTCAAGGCAGCCGCGAGTGGTCCTCCGCCACCGACTTTGCAATCGATCAGCGTGACACCAGGCAATCCGAGCATAGCTGTAGGCGGATCTCCGCTCCAGCTGACGGCGACGGGAACGTATTCTGACTCGTCGACGCAAAACATCACGAGTTCGTGCACGTGGACGAGTAACGCAACGGGGGTAGCCACGGTCAACTCGGCGGGGCAGGTGACGGGAGTGGCGGACGGGCTCGGCAAAGATAACCTGCACGGTTGGCTCTGTCAGTGGCTTCACAACGGTGACAGTGACGGCAGGTATCCCGGCTATTCGCTACGTGCAATCGACGAGCAATGTGTCGACGCAGAACGCCAGCGGGGTTTCGGCATCTGCGAGCAATACCACGGCGGGGAATGCGATCGTGGTAGCTGTTGCTGCAGCGGGGTCCGGCGATCAGTTCGGTCGTGGACACGCAGGGGAATACCTATGCGCAGGCGGTGGCCTCGGGATCAGATGCCATCTGGTATGCCACGAACATTCATGGAGGGGCGGACACGGTCACCGCGAATTTTGCAGCGAGCACGGGATTCAGTCTGATCTACATTCACGAGTATGCGGGACTAGCCACGAGTGCGGCACTGGACCAGGTATCGTCGCAGGCGGGGACGGGGACGGCAGTGACGTCCGGGGCGAAGACAACGACGCAGGCCAATGAACTGATATTCGGATATGCAGCGGTGGACCACAGGGTGTCGGGTGGGGGCACGGGGTTCACGGTGCGGCAGACGGCCGGGGGCAACATGTCGGAGGACATGACTGTGTCGGTGGTAGGGACGTACACAGCAACGTTCACGCAGAGTTCCAGCGGGGCATGGGTGGGCCTGATGGCCACCTTCAAGGCAGCCGCGAGTGGTCCTCCGCCACCGACTTTGCAATCGATCAGCGTGACACCAGGCAATCCGAGCATAGCTGTAGGCGGATCTCCGCTCCAGCTGACGGCGACGGGAACGTATTCTGACTCGTCGACGCAAAACATCACGAGTTCGTGCACGTGGACGAGTAGCGCAACAGGGGTAGCCACGGTCAATTCGGCGGGGCAGGTGGCGGGAGTGGCGACGGGCTCGGCAAAGATAACCTGCACGGTTGGCTCTGTCAGTGGCTTCACAACGGTGACAGTGACGGCAGGCGTCGCGGCCATCGCCATCAATTCAGGCGGCCCGGCGGCGAGTTCTTTCGTCGCCGATATCGACTACTCGGGGGGCACCACGATCAACCACCCGAACACCATCGACACCAGCAAGGTGGCGAGCCCGGCACCCGCCGCCGTGTACCAGACCGCTCGCATTGGCAACTTCGCTTACACGATTGGTGGATTTATCGCCGGATCGAGCAATACAGTGCGGCTGCACTTTGCGGAAACTTACTGGACCGCCGCCGCGCAGCGCGAGTTCAACGTGAGCATCAACGGCACGCAGGTGTTGACGAACTTCGATATCTTCAAGACGGCGGGCGGGCAGAACATCGCCAACATCCAGCAGTTCACGGAGGTGGCGAATTCGAGTGGCCAGTATGTGATCCAATTCACGTCAGTGATAGACAACTCTCTGGTGAGCGGAATCGAGGTATTGCCTCTTGCCTCTTGCACCGCGCCCACTACCCCCACCGGTCTGACGGCGACGGCAGCTTCCAGCAGCCAGATCAATCTGAGCTGGTCGGCGAGTTCGTCCACCTGCTCGGGCATCACCTACAACGTCTTCCGCAGCACGAGCTCCGGCTTCACACCCTCGAGCAGCAATCAGATCGCGAGTGGAGTGACCGCCACGGCGTACTCGGATACCGGGCTTATACCTTCGACCACCTACTTCTACGTCGTCGAAGCCACCAACTTGGGTGGCACGTCCGGTCCATCAAACCAGGCTGGGGCAAGCACGCCAAACAACCTACCGACTATGATTATCGGGATAAACGCTGGCGGCTCAGCCGTGAATCCTTTCCTGGCGGATACGGGCTACTCGGGGGGCACCACGATCAACCACCCGAACACCATCAACACCAGCAAGGTGACAAACCCGGCACCCGCAGCCGTGTACCAGACCGCTCGCATTGGCAACTTCACTTACACCATCGGCGGTCTCACGGCAGGAACGAACTATCTGGTGCGCCTCCATTTCGCTGAGACCTTTTGGACGGCCGTCGGGCAGCGCGTGTTTAACGTAAGCATCAACGGAACGCAGGTGTTGACGAACTTCGATATCTTCAAGACGGCGGGCGGACAGAACATCGCCAACATCCAACAGTTCACCCAGACCGCCAATGCCAGTGGGCAGTTCGTGATCGCGTTTACCAGCGTCATTGACAACGCTCTCGTCAGCGGAATTGAACTAGATTCCAGCAGCACGAGCCCAACTTTCTCATTGTCGGCTGCTCCTTCAACCGAGCCCGTGGCCGCTGGATCGCAGACGACCTATACCGTAACCATCGGCGCCCTTAATGGCTTCACGGGAAAAGTCGCACTGAGCGCGAGCGGTTTGCCCTCGGGCGCAACGGCGAACTTCAGCCCGGCTTCCATCAGCGGCTCCGGCACCTCCACCCTCACTGTTTCCACATCCTCCTCTACGCCGGCAGCGTCCTCTTCCTTGACCCTGACTGCGACAAGCGGCAGTCAGTCTCTCTCGACAACCGTTACGCTGATCGTTGCGGTCACCACCAATGGTCTGACTGCCGCACAAATCGTCAGCCAGATGTCCATCGATCAAATCGCCACGGAGTTGCACGGAATACAGGACGCCAACGATTACCGTGTCGTCCCAGGGATTTCGAACCTCGGCATTCCCTTGCTGAACATCACCAACGGACCTGCCGGAGCTGCCAATGGCGGCCCGGGCCACGAGGGAAATGCAACCGCGCTACCAGCTCCCATATTGCTTGCAGCGACTTGGGACCCCAATTTGGCGAATCAGTATGGCGCCGTCATTGGCGTAGAGGCTAAAGACCTGGCGAACGGGTTCGTTGAAGCGCCGGACATCAACATCGCGCGAACTTTACAGAATGGGCGGACCTTCGAAGGCTTTGGCGAAGATCCGTACCTCGCAGGCCAAATCGCCGTCGGCGAGATTGCGGGCATCCAGTCCCAAGGAGTGATCGCCGAATCGAAACATTTTGCCGCCAACAACCAGGAAACCGATCGGTTGACCATTAACGAGATCATCGACGAGCGCACCTTGCGGGAGATCTACCTGCCCGCATTCGAGGCCACGGTGAAGCAGGGGAATGTGGGCGGGGTCATGTGCGCTTTTAACCAGATTACCGTTTCGAACGGGCCTTCTGGTTCCGCCGGATATATGTGCGAAAACAATTACTTACTGAACCATATTCTCAAGCAGGAATGGGGGTTCCAAGGCTTCGTGACCTCGGATTTCCCCGCGACTCACTCCACTGTTGGATCGGCAAACGCGGGACTCGACGTAGAGATGCCAACGGGGAATTACTTTGTCAGCTCTGCTCTGCAAACCGCCGTAGCGGCTGGCCAGGTAAGTATGGCGACGCTCGATGACAAGCTTATGCGTCGATTCGTGACCATGATGCAATTCAACATCTTTCCGAACCCGCCCTCGTCTGACCGGGATCAGCACAGCGACCCAGCAAAGCGACGGCGCCATTGCTCGACAGATCGCGGAAGCCGGCATGGTGCTGCTCCAGAACAATGGAGGTATCCTTCCGCTCAACGCCTCCAGCCTTCACAGCATCGCCGTGATCGGACCCTATGCGGGGGCAGCAATGACAGGAGGGGGTGGTAGCTCGTTGGTGACGCCGCTTTATACTGTGGCACCTGTGACAGGTATCCGAAATCGCGTCGGTTCCGGTGTCACTGTTACCTACGCAGATGGAAGCAACATTTCCGCTGCGGTGTCACTTGCGCAGGCCGCCAACATTGCTATTGTGATGGTGGGCGATAGCGAATCCGAAGGCGCGGACTATTCGATTTCGCTAAGCGGAACCCAAGATTCCCTGGTCGAGCAGGTAGTTGCCGGGCAACCAAAAACCATTGTGGTGATGAAGAGCGGTACCGGCATCCTCATGCCATGGGCAGCCAGCGTGCCGGCGATTCTGCAGGCGTGGTATCCGGGGGAAGAGGACGGCAACGCTGTGGCAGCGGTGCTCTTTGGGGACGTGAACCCCTCCGGGAAATTGCCACTCACATTTCCCGTGCGTGCGTCGGATCCGGATCCGCCCGCGGACGGCAGCGCGCCAGCGCAATATCCGGGAGTGTCTGTGAATGGCGTCCCCACGGCGACATATTCCGAAGGTGTTTTTGTAGGCTACCGGCATTATGATGCAAACAACATTGTGCCGCTGTTCCCGTTCGGCTATGGCCTTTCCTACACCACATTCTCCTTTTCGAATTTGAACATTAGTCCCAGCAGCTTCACATTTACCAACAACCCCAACCAGACCGTAACCGTGACTTTCAACGTTACCAACACAGGTAAAGTGGCGGGTGCAGAGGTGGCACAGCTTTATGTCGGCATACCCTCACCTTCACAGACGGTGCCTGAACCGCCTAATTGGCTGAAGGGATTTCAGAAAATAGCGCTGACGCCCGGCCAGACTGGGCCAGTGCAGTTGACGCTGAGCATGCGATCATTTGCCTACTGGGATGTGACGAGCGAGAGCTGGCGAGTGGCTCCGGGGACATACCAGATCAAGGTGGGAGACTCTTCTCGAAATATCCTCCTCCAAGGTCTGGTTACGATCAACTGACAAACGCAAGCGTCCAGGGCCTCAAGACAAAGAAGGATTCGATTACGGGGCCTCCCTATCGCCACGAATGATCAAGCCATTCGCGGCGGCAGGCGCGCGCTGGCGTGGTTGTTCGACTTCGGGTTTTCGGACGGAACTATCTGCGAGCCAGCCAGAAACAACAAAGTCGTTCTCTTCACTCCGGGATGCGGGCATAGGACTGTGGCGCGCCACGGCCTGGAATCTTATTCGCACCGCTCTCGGCCACAAGATTCGCGGCCCGGAGCAGAGATTCAAACGTACCCGCGTCGGTCCACCAACCCTCAAGGATGCTGTGGGTCAGGGTACCCTCTTCCAAGTACATGTTGTTGACGTCGGTGATCTCGAGCTCATTGCGCCAACTGGGCTTGGTCTTTCCGATCTTCTCAAAGACAGTTTGATCGTAGAAGTAAATTCCAGTTACGGCAAAGTTCGATTTTGGCTTCTTTGGCTTCTCTTCAATCCGCAGGATGCGGCCATCCGCAATCTCCGGGCACCCAAATCGTTCGGGATCGGGGACTCTTTGCAAAAGAATGTGTGCACCGCGCTCCTGCTTCTCAAAGGCTTGCGCCGAAGCGATGATGTTGTTCTCAATGATGTTATCGCCGAGGACCACGCAGACCTTTTCGCCTTCGACAAACGGCTCTGCGAGGCGGAGAGCATCGGCAATACCGCCTTCGCCTTCTTGATAAGTATAATGAATGCGGTGGAGGTGAAAATCTTTCCCATTCGAAAGAAGGCGAAGGAAGTCACCGGAATTCTGACCACCGGTGACCACGATGATGTCTTGAATACCCGCATCCACCAAGGTCTGAATCGGATAGTAAATCATCGGACGATCAAACACGGGTAGAAGATGCTTGTTTGTGACCCTCGTCAGAGGATAAAGCCGCGAACCCTTGCCGCCTGCCAGCACAACACCTTTCAAATGGAACTCCTCCCCGCCAGGATATATTCCAAGACCAAATTCGTTTTGCTGAAGCAACGATGCATTCAGCTACTCCATGGTATTTCATCACGCAGGAAAAAACGCACAAACTTGTGCAGAATCGCGGTTTCCGGAAACGTCAACTTATCTGGGTTAGCTGCCTCTGGATAGGCCGACAACAGGTGAGTTCGTCTTCTTCCTGATTGCAATGTCGCAATACATATCGTGCTGCAACGAGAATCCCACGACTACAAATCCTTGGTTGATCACAAGATCGTTGACAACGGGAATGATACCGTAATACTGGTCTTCGAGGTGGCTGTATCGGATATAGTCGTTGAAAATGAGAATGCCGTGTAGCTTGATTTTTTGCTTTGATAAATCTGCGTCTTTCTTCACCGATTCGTAGTCATGCCCTGCGTCAACATAGATCATGTCGAAGGTCCGGTCCGGGTATCTGGATAGAACCTCACAGCTGTCGCCTTCCTCCAACCGGACCCGGTTGCCACATTCGGAAAAGCGCTTTTCATAGAACTCTCGGTGTGTCATTCCCTGAAATATATCGACGGAAGATTTTCCTTGAAAGATGTATGGACTGAGGTGCATCTTGAACATGTCTATGCCAACAAAAAGCTCTGGTTCAATGGTACGGATGATGAAATCGGAAAAGTCGCCATACATGACACCAACCTCTGCGACCTTACCGCCCCGTAACTCAGGAGCCAGATATTCCACTAGGTCTTGCCGGCTACCGAAAAGTTTTGCGTTTTCAACGTCCGACTGTCGGAGCGCAGGATACTGGAATAATTTCTCTGGCTGTTCGCTCGCAGAGATCGGGTGCGAAAGTAAACGGTGAACTATCTTTGCCAAAGAACCGCGCATCAATAAGTGAAGTCTAGTGAAGTATTGGAAGAAGTCAATCGATCTGTAACGCCGGACCAAAAATAAACGGGGTCATGCCGTAAGAGCGGGTGAAGTCTACTCCTTCTCCCGCAGCTTTCCATAGGAGGTTACCACGATGATGTCTTTAATACCCGCATCCACCAAGGTCTGAATCGGATAGTAAATCATCGGACGATCAAACACCGGTAGAAGATACTTGTTTGTAACCCTCGTCAAAGGATTGAGCCGCGAACCCTTGCCGCCTGCCAGAACCACACCTTTCAATTGAGACTCCTTCCCCACAGGATGTATTCCAAGACCAAATTCAGTTTGCTGAGGCAACGTTGCATTCGTTTCGTCATGAATGACTCAACCGCTCCGATTTTGTTTCCTGCACACCGGTCGCCTGGCTTCTTTTGCCACCGACCGCGCGTCGGTAAAGCTCAGACATCTGCCCGATCGCATGCCAGAACCAGCACTTGTAACGGAAGCGCTTCTGGACGTTGATCGAGAGGATCCATCGCAGTGTGATGCCTGGCATTCTTGTTACGAATCGCAGCAGGCTCAAGTAGTCACGTGGAATTCCCCACACATCTGGCCGTACGCCACGTTCCCGGATCATTGCGCGCCCATAGTCGAACCACCAGGAATAGAAGAATTCTTGCGTAAGTCGCCCCTGGGGTACTGGGTGATAAACGATAGCCGATGGTTCGTATCTCAAGCGCTCTCCCGCCGCGAGCAGTCGACGTCCGAACTCGGTGTCCTCATTGCCGATCTTGTCGCCTGGATTGCGGCCCAAATCGGTTCGAAAGCCACCATACTTTGCAAACATGCTTCTACGAAACGCCATGTTGGCCCCATAAGGCGCTCGATGAAGTTCGCCTGCGTTATCACCCAAATCGAAATAGGCGCAAAATATACCACCCCAATCCGATAGGTTGTTGGGCAGCCAAGGCGGCGGAGTGAACTTTTCTGCTGGAAGGGTTCTTCCTCCCGCCCCAGCCCACTCGCTATTCCGTGATGCCAACGTAAGGTTTTGCAGCCATGTCGGCTCCACGATCACATCATCGTCCGTGAAGACTAGGACTTCGCCTCGTGAGTTCGCAATTCCGGCGTTGCGAGCGTAGGACAATCCCTGCTTTGGTTCGAAGCAGTAGCGAAAGCGCCCAGGGTATCTTTGGCAGAAACCCTCAACAACGTTGCGAGTCTCATCGGTTGAGTTGTTGTCGACGATCAAGACCTCCCAAGTGACGGAGCTCGCTACCTGAGAAGTTGCTATGCTCTCTAGTGCACGCGCCAAGTCACCGCACCGATTGTAGGTACACAGAATGACCGTGAAGTCGATAGTCGCACGAGCTCCTGTGTCAAGCTTAGAACTTAGTTCCACATATTCTCCAATGCCAGAGTGCAACGGGTATTACGAGCAGCGCGGTCGTATCGATCGCAGCATCGTGCAAGCGACCTTGCGATGCACGATCTTCTCTATGAGTATTTTCAGTCCATCGGCCTTTGCGTTGACACGATAGTATCTGGCGATTTTGCCGTCGCCCCCTCAGTATCCACTGCCCGCGAATGACCGGAGCGCCGCCCGCTCGCGAAGACGGCCATCAAGCCTGAACGATGACGTTTGCGATTCTCTCACTCGCGTGGCCGTCCCACAAAGGCGGAATCGTTCCGCGCTTGGCATTGCCGTCGAGAATCTTCGATAACTCCGTCCGAAGCTTGGTCATATCGTCGCCAACAAGCGTGTTTGTCCCAAGCTCCGTGGTCACTGGCCGCTCGGTATTGTGCCGTAAGGTGAGACATGGCACTCCGAGGTAGGTAGTTTCCTCCTGAATCCCTCCGGAATCCGTGAGAACCACGGTTGCTCGCGATTGAAGCGCAAGAAATTCCAGGTAAGGCAGAGGCTCCAGCAGGTGGAGTTTCGCCGTCTCGAGGCCGAACTCATGAATTCTTTGCCGCGTTCGGGGATGCACTGGAAAAACAACCCCTAGGTCCGAACTTACACTAACCATGCACTCCAGAATTCGCCGCAGGACTTTCGAGTCATCGACATTGGAGGGCCGGTGCAAAGTAACGAGGGCATATCGGGTCGGCCAGTCCATTCGGTTTGCAGGTCTTTGCCAGAGGCAGAAGTCGGACCAGGGAATCGATCATCACATTCCCGACACGAAAGATTTTGTCCGGAGCGATGCCCTCACGGAGTAGATTGCGATCACCGTCCTCCCGAAGGCGTAAACAGGCAGTCCGCAAGTTGATCGGTAATCAGGCGGTTTATCTCTTCGGGCATGGTTCGGTCGAAAGAGCGAAGTCCTGCCTCCACATGCCCAACGCGAATCAACAGCTTGGAACAAACAACCGTGGCTGCCATCGTGGAGTTTACATCTCCATATACGAGTACTATGTCCGGCTTTTTGTCGAGGATGACGGGTTCGAACCGGCTCATGATGTCTGCGGTTTGCTGTGCATGCGTACCTGAGCCCACTTCAAGGTTCACGTCAGGCGCAGGTATTTCGAGTTGTTCAAAAAATACGTCGGACATATTCCGGTCGTAATGTTGCCCGGTGTGCACGAGGGTTTGCACGACGTTAGACCTTTGTCGCAGCGCTGACATCACTGGGGCTGCTTTCATGAAATTCGGTCTCGCACCTACAATGTGAAGAACGTGCATGGGTTGGTTCGTGAACCTCTCCTGAAAATACCTCGATTTTTGGGTCCGGATTGAACTTTTAAACGTCGCCTGTGTGCAAGTGAAACAGATGCAGCCGGGCGGAATGATTTACTTCTCGCGACTCTTGTATGCTGATTGAAGGGATTCCTGAAATCCGTTACGTTTGACGGACACCGGCTCTGGAGGGCGAAGATGCTTTCTAGAATACTCCGCACACCTGTCCCACGTCCGCAAAGCCCACGGACCCAACAGAGTCGCGAAACAAAAGGCCACTCCTTTGGGTGTCACTCCGCCGTATCGGAACTGCTGCCAACCTAAATTCCTGGCGAAATTACCTCGCCTGGCCAGAACTTGACATAGTCCTCGAACCGAAGCCGCATATTCTTGATTCCATGGGCGCCGGTGTCCGGAATGGATCACACCTTCGAAAGCCAGCATCCTCGATCGATGGTAGTCTGGACCGAAATTGCCGTTTACGACCACCGAACTCGCAGAAAGATCCGACGTTCGGAAATATCGGCCAACGACATTGGGGATAGCAGCGAACTTGTAACGACCGGCGACCTGGAAGCTGGCGAGCAAATCGTCGTCACTCCGCAGTCCTTCGCTAAAGCAATTGAGTTCGAGCAAGACTTTTCGACGAATAAAACTCGCCTGCAACATCGGAAATTGGTAGGGATATTGAATTGAGAGCGAGTTTTCGAATAGATGGGGAAATTCGTTCACCGTAAGTCCGTGCTCCTCGAACAATGTGGGACCCTCGCCACTGTCGGTCACTACCCGTAAGGTGCCGAAGACCCAGGCGACTTCATGCGGTACGAATTCCGCAGCTCTCAACAAAATACCATTCCGGTCGGGAAGCCACTCGTCATCGCTATCAAGAAACGCAATCCATTCGCCCCGCGCCTCTTGGATCCCACGGCGACGCGCTCCAGCTACTCCAGTGTTCGCCTGCCGGACCACACGGACTCGGTCTCCAAACAGTGACTCGACCAATTCGGCAGATCCGTCCGTCGAGCCGTCGTCCACAACGATAATTTCGTCGACAGGAACGGTTTGTGCTAACGCGCTGTCGATCGCTCGCCGCAGATAGTTCTTGCGGTTATAAGCCGGAATGATTGCAGAAACCTTCACTCGAACATCCTTCGTGAGAGCCCTAAACGGTTCTGAGTTTCATTAAGCATGCTAAACAAAGCAGGCTACGCTTGATGTGTGCCGCCGCAGTTTCCCGAATCGATTTTCGAGTCAAATACGTGGCGGCGTATCCGACCGTGCGAATCGACTCGTGTAACAAAAGCGTACACAGGTAGGCGAAAGTCGCCAAGCGCCCCCAGTGCTTCCTGCAATACTGCAAATTTGCCTTCTGTTGTTCCACGTAAAACCGGGCTGGAGCTAACGCTGAACTTGCTCCCCCAAAGTGTACAGCCGCGCCTTCGGCGCAAAACATATTCCGCCAGCCTGCTTTGTGAAAGCGGTAGCTCCAATCCATGTCCTCTCCGTACATGAAGAACCGCTCATCCAAGCCTCCCACATGTTCCAGAGCTTCACGCCGCACCACCCAAAACCAGCCGTTAAGTACCTCTACATCCCGCGTATGTTTGTGGTCGAAGTCTCCCATCAAGAATCCGGCGAAAATTCGGGAGTGGCGAAACACAGAATCCAAAGCCAATGCGCGGCAAAAGCTATTCCATAAACTCGGGTACCGCATCGTAGAGCGCCGGATCCGGCCATCCGCTCCCAGCATCTGGGGACCGGCGAGTCGCAATCTTGGATGGATTCCATCAGCGCCATCAATCCTTCCACGCAGCCCGGCAGGATTTTCACGTCCGAATTCACCAGAAACAGGTATTTGCCCGCGCTAAGGAAATGGCAGCGTTGTTTCCTTTGGCAAAACCGAGGTTTGCTCCGGTCTGCACCAGACGACATTCAGGGAATCGCTCGCGCACGCGTCCGGTGTGCCGTCCTTCGAATCGATTATCTACAACGATAATCTTCCGCCGGGACCACACAATTCTCACGGATCGACTCAGGCACTCCGTCACAAACTCCTTGGCATTCCACGTCACGATCACAAAGGTGATCGTGGGGCTTACCGCGCCCGCATCGCCACGCGCGCTGGGAGCATCCCTGCGTCATTTAGTTCCTTACTGGCATTCCTGCCTCGCTGCTGCCAACAGGCTCCACTGGACTTCATGATTGGACAGGCACGACTTCCACCTTCGGATACCACGGGGACCGGCGAACAAGGCCCCCCGATAGCGCTCGATGAATTGAAGGGAAGCCGCAATGGCTGTCTTCGCGGATTCGAGCCTGCGCAACCTGGAAGCCCATAGCTGTCTGCGCGCCCTCGTCAATTCTCCACTCACGTAAGCCCGAACCGCGCCGAACTCCGCTTTTCTCTATCCGGGCTAGATGCAATTCAAGCACTTTCACCAGGCATTCGCTGGTGCAGAGTCCGTCGCGCACGGATTCTTATACACACTGTTGGTCATGCTTTCGCGCCAGATCACCAGTGGGGTGTTGATAAGCGCCAGGGCCCTTCCAGAGACAGGCGTAGCGGGTACTCGACGTCTTCTAAGTACCGGATGCTGCGCATCGAACCCGCCGATTTTCTCAAGCACCTCGCGCCGGATCATGATCCCTTGGTTAAAAAGGACAGGCCGCGTAGCGAGAACCTCGGCTGCGTTAAGCCACAGTCCTTCATCCAGTGACGGCCTCAGCCATGCGATATCAAACGAGGTCCGGTCCCCCGAATTCCATTTCATCAGGATATTGCTCAGGCAACAGGGTACCGACGTACCGGCTCGCTGCAGCAAGCTCAATTGACGCTCCGTCTTGTTTGGTAGCCAAATGTCGTCCGAATCCAGGAAACGTGATCAGCTCTCCACGAGCTGCTGCGACTCCGGCATTCCTCGCCGCAGCCGGTCCGGCGTTGGCCTGTTTCAGAACGCGGATCCTGTCTCCAAATTGCTTCAGCCGCTCGAGCGTATCGTCCTTGGAGCCATCATCCACGACGATGACTTCCATATTCGGATGCGTTTGCGAAAGTGCACTTTCGACCGCCTCACAAATAATGTGCGCACGGTTGTACGTTGGTATGATCGCGCTTACCAGTGGGTTTGTGTTCATGGGAAGTTTTTATTTCAGCCTGATTGACCAGCTTGGATTCAGGAGCCGTTATACCTTTCACCACGCGGGCCGGCGCGCCCACCGCTACACAAAAGTCAGGGATATCATGAACCACCACGGAATTGGCGCCGATCACAGCTCCCTGACCTATTGTGACTCCGGGGCAGACCACCACATTTTGCCCTAGCCAAGCCCCTCGCTTGATCAGCACCGGCTGCACCTTGTCCAATCCTTGAGCCATCACCGGCGCGTCTGTCCGATTATATTTATGGATATGGTCGGAGATATACACGTTGCGGGCCAACAGCACACCCTCTTCCAGCGTCACATTGCGCACTGCCGATATGACGCAGCCACCTGAGCTGCTGCAGCCATTTCCGATGAAGATCGCGACGGCTCGATTTTGACCATCTGGCAGTGCCTGCAGCCAGGATCCCGCTCCGATAAACACGCGGGCGCCGATCGCAATTCGGTCCTCTCCCCCGAGTCGTAACGGCCGCTGCACAACCGTCGCTCGGCCGAACTGAGCAAACGCACCAGATATCAGCAGGGAAAAAGCTTTATCCCTCAGCCGTATCCAGGTTCGATATGCGAACAGTATCAAGCGAGAGAAATGTCTCATCCAAGCACGCCAGCAGTCTTGGTGAATGATAACCTAGTTGCGTTGGATCGACCGTGTATCTTTAATGACCCGTCGCCGAGGTTTGAGCATCGCATGCAGCGAGAAGGGCCGCCACGGACCTGCCCCAAGCGTCCCAATTTAGACGCGAATCATACAATTTACGGCAATTCCGGCGCATTGCTTCGAGCTTTGGTTTATCCGCAAAGGTATCTGCTATAAGCCGCGCAAAATCAGCGCCACGGGCTTCTCGCGGTAACAAGTAACCATTTTCGCCATTTCTTATAATCTCGGAGACTCCTCCTGTATCGGTGCCAATTGACGGGGAAGTCCGAACGCATTTGCTTCACAGAAAACAATTCCATAACACTCGGCCCGAGTAGGAAGAACGAAAAAATCCGAATCCATGTACAGCGATTCCAGTTGGCGCCGTTGGTCCGGGTTAGCTTTGCTCAGAAAACGATAGACACGCATGTTCTTACGATTTAAATGTTTCGGCGGGAGGCAACCCACGATTGTAAGTTGGGCGGGGACGCCTAGGCGTTCCAATTCAATGAGAGTTTCGAAGGCAATCTCGCCTCCCTTTTTCGACCAATCGACGCCCACAAAGAGCAACTTACAGATTTCGGAGAGTCTCTTTCTCAATATTTCATCGACACTCGGCACGTCGTCCAAATTCGCGCCATACGGTACAACATGTACTTTTGCCAAATCCGCTCCATAGTACTTGTTTGCCGACTCTGCAGCCCAAGTGGACGGATATAAGATTAATTTTGCATTGTTGATTGCCATTTGTTCGATTGCGTTGGCCTGCTGGGCGATTTTCGTGGAGATCCCTGAGAACTCCGGATAGTAATTCTGAATTGCCCAAAACGTCGTATCGGACGAATAGACAATCGGCACTGGCGTGTCTAGATAGGCGACTTGGGCTGACCCTGCAGGAGCAAATATCACATCCAGGTTTTTGTCTCGTAATCGCTGTTCAGCGATGTGAGCTGTCTCGATGGCGAAACTGCGCGTATGTGTGAATAGGTATTCCCGGCCCGACACTACTCGCAGGGCCTTTTTCAAAACTCTCTTGGCAAACATTGAACGAGGTCTTATTGGGCCGAGGGGGATAACATCCCCACAATGACGTTGGAGGCTTTGAGCTAAATAATATTGTGTTCCAGACCATGATTTGCAATCCGACGGATCATTAACCGTAAGATAGCCAATCTGGAGTCGGCGATTCATCAATCTAGAATCCGACATTTGGGCAACCCCGTACCGGAGGTACTATATCAGATGCTTTAGGGCGGCCAATAGATACCATGTGCTACCGAAACGGCTATGAATAGCGTTTATTGAACAGCAGCAATCAAGTTGGATGGTGGATTTGGTTTGGATGGAGGAGGCGCGGTCGAAGACGATTGGGCACCACTCACAAACGCCCCAAGGTCCCACGTAGTTCCGCGCTGAGTGTAAGAGCCGCCGAACCACGGCGCTCCTCCGGCGTCATATTGCAACGGCTCCAGTACCCCCGTCAACAAAGAGGAAAGAGCAGACACAAGATTGAGGGCTTGACCCGAGACATGTGAATCCTGTGAAGTGGGGGCATACTTGTTAGCGCTCGTGAAACCGTAATTGCTGGCCTCCGAGGTCGACATTGTGTAATTGTTCGATTGGTTGAGGTGGCTATCGTACCCGTGATGCTAATCGCCGTTCCGTTCGTGATCCAAATGTTATTTTTCAGATTGATCGTCCCCGCAAAGTTTAAGTTGCTTCCGCCGAAGCACGCAATCTGACCGCTGCAGTCCACGGTATTGTTGTAAAAATGACCTGCGTTTGAAGCACTCGTTGGTACGGGCGGCCCGAGCATGATCGCAATATTCGAGTTATGCCAAAGAACATTGTTGTAAACATAGTTGTTATAGCAAATCAGCATCGTGACGCCAGCGGAGTTATCATGAATTAGGTTGTTATAGATCTTGGCCCCTCCACATGATCCGATTCCTTCAGCATTATCTTCAATAACCTGAGTATGCGGCCTGCTGCTACCCATTGGGGCATAGCCGGACGGTGAGGGGTTGTCAAAGGGTGCCTGAGAAATTCCCGTAAACTCGTTGTCATGGGAAGAGCCGGCGCTGAAACATGCAGCCATGGTCTTAACAAATTTACTGTTGCCCACCTCTGCGCAATTCTGGCATGCGCCGCCCAACATTCCTCCGGTGATCTTGACACTGGAAGCGTTGAATCCAAACCCACCAGTATCATCAATGGTCGTATTCAACAGTTTTACCCAACCTAAGACACCACCTGCCGAGTAATCTGGACTCCAAGATGCGGAAAGTGTTCCGTTCGTCATGAAGTCATGAATGTAACAGTTTGTTATTATGTCGCTACCGTTTGACCCGTAGAACTGAATCGCATCAGCTTGACCGAACCCAGCGCCCCCTTGAATGGCTTGGTTCTTAATCTCAAAATTGTCGATAGTGACGTAATTTGTGGCCCCACCGTAGATCACATGGTTGCCGCCTGTTCCGTGGGATCGGGACTGTTTGCGCAAGGTCAAAAACAGGACGACTCCAACCACTTGAGGGCCAATTCGCGTCCACTCCGTAATAATCTTGCGCACTCGACGTGCCTCCCGCCTGCAGCGTCATTTGGAAGCATGCAGCAGGCCAGGTGACTCCGCCCTTGAAGATGGGTCTCGGTCCCCAGCCTGGTGTGAGTAAGATGGTGCACTGCCAGTTCCTGTGCAGTTTGCGTCCGTCTGCATGTACGGATGGCTTTTCCACGGCGCAGACTGCGTTCCGGGGTTCGAGTTCAACCCGCTCGCAAAATCAATATAAAACGTCCTGCCGGATTGTGCGGCCGCTGGCGAGCTTACAGCAAGAAATATGGCCAAAATTAAATCAAAACCAAAGAACATTCGCCGTACCAATGTGTTACCTCCAGACCTTGACTACTTCAACGGTAGTCCCCGACCGCAGGGAAAACAACTGTCCTGGAGGCCAATTCTTTACTTGTCCCAGAGGGCAACCTCTGCCGGCTGCAAAGCGAGGAGTTTGTCCCACAGGAAGGTGTGAGCCGGGGTTGCAGATTTGATTCGGCCTCGCAGGTGGTGAGGGGCGGTGCAGTTCCGTCGCTTTTAGCTTAGAACCGGCTTGGGGACAGTTTTTTAGCAATTAGGCGGTGTTCAGGGTCGCGATTTTCTTCAGGTTCAACGCCGCGCAGACGAGTTGCCATTCTCCTTGAACTTTATTCAAGCCGCGCAAGCTGAAGCGCCTGAAACCGAGTACCTGTCCATTCCATCCGAACGGAATTTCAGCGATGGCTTTTCACCTCGATACCAGCGTCGTCCCTCTGCACTCTTCAGCCGTTCTTCCCTCACTTGGGTGTATGGATTTTCCGCAGTCGGTAAAATTTTATTGTTTCCCTTGCCTTCTCGCCCGAGCGCTACGTACGCCGTGATCTTCTTCTCCGCCAGTTTCCGAAAGCTTTCTTCCGACCGATACCCCGCGTCCGCCAGCACCCGTTCCGGTTTCTCTCCGCCATGCGCTTCCGCTGCTTCCGTCAGTGGAACCAAACATTCGTTGTCTGCCGCGTTCTACGTCACTTTCACTGCCACGATCAGCCGCGATTCTTCTTCCACCGCGATCTGCGCGTTGTAGCACTGTTGAAAGCTATCTGCGTCTTCATGATCCGGCTCTCCGGATCGCTGAAGTTCTCCTGCTTCTTCTCTGGAACTTCTCCGAACTCCCGATGATGTCGCGAACGCCCGCCTTGCGGCCGCACTCCCGAGGCCCATCCGCCGTCGTTCTCGTTGCAGCCCGCCGCGCGATCTTCTTCCTTCTGCCGCTCTTCCAGCCGCTGCTTTGCTTCTTGAATCTTCTTCAGCCGGTCCGCGCGCCTCTGCAACTCTTCGGGAAGTTCATCGCCCCGCCGTTCTGCTCCATACTGCTCATCCTCGGCTTCGTCAACCGCCTGTGCGCGCCCCAACAACTCCGCCATTTCCCCCTTTAGTTTCTCTTCCTCCTGCTTCATCCGCCCATAACTCATGGCCTTATGTTTGCTCGCCTTCGCTCGCATCTTCGTTCCGTCAATCGCCAGCGTCCCCTTGTGCAGCAGCTTCATCTCCCGCGCCAGCTTCACCGCCTGCCGAAATATCCTGCAAACTCCTCCAAATGCTCCTGCCGAAAGCGGTTCACCGTGCCATGATCGGGACATTTTCCGCGCTCAGAACGCGAAACGCCACATCTTCTTCCAACTTCTTGGCAATCTTCCGTGAACTGAACACCCCGCTCGCGTAGGCGTACACCAGCACCTGCAACAGCATCCTGGGATCATAGGATGGTTACGCCGCCCGTCTCCTTCGTAGCGCGCGTAAAAACTCTGCACATCCAGCCTATCCACGATTTCCGCCATGAAATAGGCCATATGGCCCTCCGCCAGACAGTCCGACGGAGAAGGCGGCAGTAGATAAGTTTGCTCTGGATGGTACGGCCGGAATCGTGTGCTCATCGCGGGCTCCCAAAAAATCGCTCGCGCAGAATGCCATCACTTCGTTTTTCTGTGGGACAATCTCCTAGTGGATTTCGGGCCCCAATAACCGCCGTCGGCCGGGGCCGAAAACCACACCTGAAAGTTTTGTCCGCTGCTCCTTACGCAAGAACTTTATGAATTCTTGAGAGACGGGTCGGTCTTCATTGACTAACCCGGACCATGAGAAGCCGCAGAACCTTGTGATCGCGCCAAGAAGAAGCGGCTTTTCGGCTATGCGCACCGCGCACTTGATAAACTCGAAAGTAGGATCACTCCCGAACGAATAATCCAGTCTGCCCAGGCGAAACTGGTGTTTTAGCCTGCTACCAGCAGAACCCGTATGTCTCTCATGAAACACCTTCAAACTCGGAATGGCCTCGGCTTTCCATCCTTTCATCTTCGCGCATTGTTGGGCGTACCAATCCTCGCCGCCGTATTTGAACACCGCATATCCCCGAATGGCCTCGTAACATTCGCGACGTACCAGTTGCGCAGCATGCGGAACGGAATCCACTGTTGATACCCGGTTTCGATACGCCCCGTCTTCCTCTTCATAAATGAAACCTGCTGCCATCCCTAATTGCGGTTCACGTTCAAAGTAACTGACGAGCGTCTCGAAGTAGGATGGCTCGAGCACCACGTCAGCATCCAGATTACCGATGAATCCATAGCAAACTCCCTCAAGCAACTTGCAGCCTTTCTCCAGTGCAAGCCCCTTGGATCCGAAGCTGCGACCCGGAGGCCTAGTCAATTTTAGGAAAGAAATGAACTGGTGCTGGCTTGCATAACTCTCTACAGTCTCGTCGGTTTTGTCTGTAGAACCATCACTCACAATCACCCAACGCAAAGGCAAAACTGTCTGTGCCAAAACACTCGCGATTGTCCTTTCGATAAAGGCCTGTTCATTATGAGCGGCTGTCAAAAGCACGTAGCTTCGGTTAATGATAGGACGCTGCACTTCCATAAGACTCGATTCCTTGTTACGCAGGGATCTTCGGTAAGCATTCGCCGCTGGTTTTAATTAAAGCCACCCACTGCGGTCCACGATTTAACGAAACCGCCGAACCGCTCTGCAATCAGAGTGGCTCTGGGAAATAACGTCTTCAGCTCAGTTTGAGTTAACAGCCGTATTTCTTCCACGGCCCGTCGCGCCTCGATCGGGTCTGGATACGGTCCCCGCCAGCCACACCTTCGCCTCTGGATAATCGACGAACGCACTGCCACGGGAAGCCATTGCCAGCCAAGGAAATGAAAGTGCGGTTCCACGGGAAACCAGAAATTGGGTGTTTGCACCCAAAATGCTCTTCCGACTCGCTGGACCTCGTTGGCCATCCGACCCTGGTTCTCGAAAGTGAAGAGGTGTTCGATGACCGAATTGCTGAAAACTACGTCGATGCTCTGGTCAGCGAATCCAGCGAGATTAGTTGCATCGCCTATGAGTGGTCTGAGGTTCGTGTGTTGCTGTTCTTCCGCGACGAGATTTAGCGTCAGAATCTCTACATCGGTGTGTCGGTGCCAGCCACGATTTTCCCAAAATGCATTTGTACCGCCAACGTCCAGAATACGCAGCGGTCTCGACATTCTTGCGGCGAGTGCCTCAAACCGCTGGAAGCGCTCTGTGCGAAGTTTGTTTGCCAGGGATGTAGGCTTGACGCTATCCGCCAGCGAGCGCAACATTTAAGCCACACTGCCTTTCTCTTCAGAGGTTCTAAGACTCTTTAATTGCATGTAAGACAATTCCGATCCTCATGGACCATCTCGCAGTTTAAAGGCCTTCCATGTCCGAAGCTTTCTGGTAGGCCTTATTCCTGCAACCACGACAGGTTTGGTTGCAGCATTGCCTCCTGCGCCGAGGCCGGCGCGTGTGTTTGTAGCATCCCCCGTTTCGAAAGGCCTCTAGTTGGCTCTCTTGGTCCGGAACCGTTCGATGTCATACCAGACTGATCGTAGAGGATAACCGTGACGCTGTGAAACTCATTTTTCAGCCTCATCGACGGATAATAGGAGCTGACGGCCCCTGGAGTTCTGCCAAAGACGCGCAATCGACCTCAGAAAGAATGACCCACATTCGTGTACAACCGCCAGTGCTTGTTCTTACCCATTCGTCGTCAGGGCCAATCGGCCCACCCGAAAGCAAACGCGGATAGTCGAAGTTAACTGGAAACATGGACACGAATGGCATAGGATCTTGACTTACTTGGTTCCAATAGTAATGCAACCCTAACCATCCGGCTGGATGAAAGAAGATCACACCGTCTCCACTACCCGCTTTTGCCGCTACGAACCTTGTAGCACTTCTCCAAGCTTCATTCTCATTATCCTTCTGATAGTAGTTGTACGTGCCGTAGCAGGACAATACCAGTAACGCACCTAACGCGCTAACTTGTACTGCTTGCCTGCGCAAGCTAGAGATTACCGCGGCCGCAAGAAGGACCAACGGAGGGAGACAAATAATCAGGTAACGGGGAACAAAAACCGGTCTGCGCACGAACGAAAACGTCAATAGACATGCAATGGGGGAATGCAAACCAAACTATCAGGAACAGCCATTTCCATGCTTCTTGTCGAGATCCTTGATAGGTCTGAAACGTATTCCAAGCGGCAAGGGTCAGCACGATCAAGTAAGCCGAGATCAGGTATACGCCTGCAGATCCGGTGAGCATATCGAAAGCAACGTACACGCTATGGATTGTAGGTCTCGTCACCCAACTTAACTGCCAAGCATTGTGCGTTCTGATGAACAGGAGCAGAGGGAACTCAAGCAAACAGATTGCCAGTCCCCCGATTAAATATCGCTTCCAGGGTAGGCTGCGCCAATTGGGTACCAAAAGAATAGAGCAAAAATGACCAATGATGACAAGAATGGTGAACAGATGGGCGTAAAAAGACGCGGATGCTGCTAGACAGTACCATCCCCAATTTCGAAAAGAGGGATTCTCCATTGCGCGGACAAACAAAAACGAAGCAGAGATGATTAAGAATAAGACCAAAGCGTAAGAGCGAGCTTCCTGACTATACTTAATGTTGAACGCATTAACTGCGAGAAGAAGGGACGCCATTGCGCCAACGCGCGCTCCAAAAAGGCGACGGCCAAGTAAGAAAACCATAGGGACGGCCGCAACAGAGAACGCCAGCGACATAGCTCGGATTGCTAACTCGCTGCTCCCAACATGCACCCAGAACCTTAGCAAAATGTAATACAACACCATGTTGGCTTCTCTCACGGATACCGTGCGCCAGAACGAAATCCAATCGGTAGTCGAGAGGTAGAGACTTACCAATTCGTCGAACCAGAGGCTTTGGCGACCAAGGCGATACGTCCCGAGTAACAAGCATATGGCACTAGCTGCCAGGGCAACCCCACCTGGTGACCACAGTCTCAGAAATAATCTGCTTATCGAGCTCACTAGCTCTCATAATTAGTAGGTCGAAAAAGGCAGGCTGGAGCCGAACTGATACCAACTTCTGCGGAGATTTAAGACCTTTCGATGGCGTGACTCCCATGCAAAGGCTTTCGATGATAGCGCCCAGACCACTGTCGCGTAAGAAGCCGACCTACCCTCTCCCCCGGATGTGCCAGTCCAGCATGCGCCGTCGGTACGATTCTTGAGTCCAAAGCACCCTGACCACGGCGCACGGCCGCAAGCGCCTCCGGCACAGCGACTGCGCTGATAATAGCCAACAGCGTATACCATTCCACGATGCTCTGGTCCCACAGGGAAATTCCGAAGAACGAAACGGTGTAACTGAAAAGGGTCGCCCCCAGAGCCCAGTAGAAAAGCGCCTGCTCTTTGTCCATCGTCGACTTGGCCGCACGTCCGGCATATTTGAAACCATACACAAGGATGGCTACGAAGAAGATCAAGCTAAGCAAGCCTCCACTGATGGCATTCGCAACATATTGATCGGCTGTGTCCCACATATCCCAGCCCCAAGAAGTATTGGACGCGGTGCCGACAAGCCACCAATCCCAAAAATGGTTAACGGTTTGATCAATCAAGGCATACCGGTGATAGGAAGAGCCGGATATATCTATTCGGGTTATGAGGTGATATACGGGAGCCTTCATCACCATTTGGAGCACAACCAAAGAAACGACAATGCCCCAACGAATGAAGCGCATCAGGCCCCGGGCCGGCCATAAACAGAGTCCCAACATTGCGGCCACGTATGTCATGACCGGAGTGCTCGAGTTACTCGCCAAGGTCATCACCGTTGCGCCGATCATCCCGACGATTGCGATCCCCCGCTGTTTTCTATCGCTGAGCCACAGGCCGAAGAATATCGGCACCATGATCGCTCCGAAAACCCCAGCTATAATGGGGGTACCAAAACTGGCGGTCGCCCTTATCTTTCCGTCGCGGTCCAAATCTGCGGAGAAATATTGAGCTTGCGCGCCGCCTAATAGACCGTACGGGTTCCGTCCGTTCGTCAAGTGCTCCAAGGTCATTATCGCGCCCAGGATTACCACGATAACAGCGAACACGCGGATCACTCGCGTCACGTCTTCACGGTCACGAATCAAGCACCGCAACAGAGAATAAAGGCCAAACGCGCTGAATAGCCCTCCGAGCTGGAAAATCAATGCTTGGATGTTCTGGAACAGCAGTACCCCTGCCACTGCGGTCGTTAGCGAAAGCAGGATGAGCGATTTATCGATCTTGTTTATGCCTCCGCTAAATACTTTCCATTCACCCTTCCCCTTGAGAATAAAGATTCGGACCATCCCGAACAAAAGCAAGATCCGCAATAAAGGAAAGTGCACTCCAGCGATGACCAGGACCTGATCTTCCGGTATGAGAATGGCTGTCAGCAGAAAGGGAATGATCACTTTCCGTTGCGGCAGAAACCACATCAATAGCCCGGTGACAATCAGCAGAAGTGCGACTGCCGGATGCAGGACACTACCGCTAACTCCACCGCCGTATCTTAAATTCTCTGGGACCACGCTCGCTCCGCTTTCGTCAGGCGCCGGGTTGAGTCTGAAGTAGAAGTTCTACGAGTCCATACAGCAACCAGCCCAATTCGTAGGGCCGGCATTCGTGCAGCACAGACAATCCACCTGGCCGACCATTCACCTGAGCTCCAAACAGAACCCTGGAAAGTCGCCGCACACGCGATTGGCGGATGCATCTCCAAATCACGTTGGCCGAGTCATCTTCCATGTTAACCGCAATCTCGTTGCGAAAGTCGATCCATTCCAGGCCCTTGTTGATCCGAGGGTGGAAATCAATGCCAGCAGCCTTGCCCAACGGGAGTAGCGTCATGGGTGCCATGCCGTGTTGATGAACGGAAAAAACTGGATACCGTTCGAATACTTTCCCGTTACGCGAATCGTAATGCCACCACCATTGCCCGAGCGGCCCTTGCGCTTCGCAAATGGCACGCGCACACTGCTGCGCACGTTCGAGTGCAGATTCATCGCCGAAGGCCCGAAAGAACTGGGTCATGCCATAAATCGGATAGACTTGGTCGGCGAAGCTGCCCATCCACCCGCGTACACTTGCCTTCAGACTTCCGTTCTTTGCCACGTGGCTGAAATAAGCGTTTTTCCCCTGGTTTTGAATGAGAACTTTGTAAGCCTTGTAAGCTAGATCGTTCAGTTTTGTTGAATTGCCCGTGGCCTGCGCGTAGTAGGAAACCCCTGTCAGGAACCAGGCTAGGTGCATCGTCACACCGTTACGCGTGTCTTGGTATCGGGCGAAGGCACTCTTCAGTTGCAATCGGTGATCCAGTTCGTCCAAACGCTGGGGTGCAAGTTGTGCCGTTAGCCAGAACATCAGTCCCAAGTCGCCAACATTCTCTATCCAATCCAAATCCTTCAGCATGCCTTCGAACACGGCGTTCGTTTCGATCGGAGAGGGTGTCCCGCTCTGCTCCAATCGACGCAATCCCATTAAAACCATCGCCGTATACCTTGGTGAACGCCCTTCTTGAACTAGGCCAGTCTGCGTTTTCTTCACCTTATAGCAGAACAAACCCGAGCGTCGGTCAAACATTTGGGGGAGACCGGCCACAGCTCGCCTCACCAGATGTTGTACCGTCGTCTGCGTGTCCTGCAGGTTCGTTTCAACTGTCATTCGCATGCTTTCTGGCCTCTTTGCGTTTTGCATTGTGACGGATTCTATCCAATATGTTTATACAGAGCTTTACCGATCAGCGACAAAAAGCGGTTCGGTAATAGAGCAATTACCTTTCTGACAGTAGTCGCTCCAACTTTGGACGGTGATTGCTCAAACAAATGGGCCGGGTGTGCAAAAGGCGCAAATCTAGAGTACGTAAGGGAAAGCTGTTTCGCTCCCCAGCGGTTCTTAAATGTGATCAAGCCTGCCTGTCCGGAGTCTGTTCGCCCCAGATCGAAGAATCGAAGTCCTAGAGCTTTGCCGTCCTGAATAGCCTTCCAATAAAGAAGATGCATCGGACCCAGGTTGTTGTATGCAGGATCGGAGCCGCCATACTTGTAGACCATCGTGTCCTTGTGGCGCAGTGTGAGCATGGCCGCCAGTGGCTTTTTGTCCTTTCGCGCGATACGAATTTTGAACCCGTCCTTAAAGCAGTTTCTCAGGTTCTCAAACCACTCCTTTGATTGGGGAGGAACATGATGTCGGCGCCGCGTGATTGTCAGTAAATCATAGAATTCAGCCAGCAATTTATCCGAGGAACCTTCTTCATATTCGAGCTTCTCACGTTCCGCCCGGCGAATTTTCCGTTGTATGGAATCTTTGTGAAGGCTCCCGAAGATTTCCTGGATTGTTGGCTGTAAATCAATCTCATGAAAACTGTATTGCGCGGTTGTCAAGCACAACGAACAGGGAATCGCAACAGGTTCAAATGAGCGTACCTCGACGTAGCGCCACCTCTGTTCCCGGGATTCTTCTTTCAAAAAAGCGATTATGGACGAAAAGTCCTCATCTCGATCGACGAGCGGTTCGCAATGATCGGAAAATGGTAGCGACACCAGGCGACGCCCCGTCAGCCAACTTTCCACGCGGCAGGCCACAACAGCGTTTTCCAATTCTTTATCCGGTGGCGATGTCGTGTACCCCTTCACCGGATAGCCGTAGGTCAGTTTAAGTGCCCGGAGCCAGGGCGAAGAATGGAACAGAGACGCTCGCGGGTGTTTCTGAAGAAACGTATCCCAACGGGAATCTGTCAGGGGATCGAACCTATGCACTAACCCCGGAGCTGGGCTACTCTTCATTTTGTTCTCGCTCGCAGTATCAGTGCACGGGGGTAGTTCGACAGGAGCTGCTATGGACATTTCGAGCGGATAATTCTCGATTGCGTCCTCCATTCCCTCAGGGCAGGACCAACTTCAATTCGAGTGCTCCAAGATTGAGCCAATCTTTGCCACGATGGTCTGCAGAACCACGCCACTGCGATTATTCGGAGTCTCGGGCCGATTCCAGTGTGCCAGGCGAATCTTGGTCCGAACGTCGTGAACATTCTCAATCACGACGAGCCGACCGTTAACCGCTAGGTATTTGTCGACCGCTCCGAGCTTGCCGCGGAAAATGCTGTACACAGGAACACCCAACGCCGCGGCTTCGCGGTTCATTGTGCCGCCGCCGCTGATGACCAAATCCGAAAACCAGATCAAGTTCAGGCCATTCACTGCCTCTTCCGGAATCACAAACTGGCCGGATGCAAGTAATGCTCCCATACTTTGCCGGAGCTGTTCGTTTTGCCGGGCACCTCTTGGGAGTATCACCACCCGAACATGCGCCTGTTCAGACAAGTAGCGCACCGTCTCGTCAAATAGCACGTCGCTTTCCGGGTTGTGGTAATGAGCCTCGGTCGCCGGCGGCCGCAACGTGACTATCAAATCGTCAGGGTTGAGATGCAACTGGTTAAGAATTGCGCGATCGGGGTTAAACTGTGGTACGTACACATCCTCTTTGAGCCCAGGGTATTTTAGCACGCGATCTTTCTTCTTCGTCATCGCTCCATTGGGAATCACATCAGGCATCAGAATCCAGTCCGATTCTAAGAATCCAGTTTTTACGCTGAATTCGTAATCGTGCATGACCAAGGTCGGTATTCCCAAAGACTTGCTGACGATCACCTGCGCCCGCGATCCATGCGACACTGCCAAATCTGGGCGCTTTCCCATGGCTACCGGGAAAAGTTTTGCGGCACGAACACAATTGCCTAAGACCTTCAAAATTTTGTTTTTGCCATAATGCTTGCCGATTACCTGGCAAGGCATATTGAAGTGCTTGAGGAGATCGCGCACTTGGTAGGCATCACGCGCAGTAAGCAGAAATTCGACACCACGGCTTTGCAGTTCATGAATAATCGGCAGAAAAAACGGAACGTGGGGGGAGTTGTCGATATCGATCCACACTACCTTGTTCAAACTGGTCACATTCTCCATGGTCGTTTTCTCGGCGGAAGATTTGTAGTTGGATTCTAGCAGCGACGGCGCAGGACTGCATTCTTTAGTTCCCATTTTCACCAACTCACTATTTTACGGAAGGACCCGACCGTTGAGCGATTCTGGAAGGTGCTACAAGAAATCGAACACCGCTATTAGTAGGCTCCCTCACCGAAGAAGACAGCGGCAGGCGTCTTGAGAAGAATCTTAATATCTAGCCAAATCGACCAGGTGCGCGCATACCGGAGGTCCAGGCGGACCATTTCATCAAAGCATACTCGGCTTCGACCACTCACCTGCCAGAGTCCGGTTAATCCTGGTTTCGCTTGCAGGATGCGGCCGCGCTGCCACGCCTGATAAGCGTCCACTTCGTAGGGAATGGGGGGGCGTGGACCGACAAGCGACATGACTCCCCTGAGGACATTTATAAATTGAGGTACTTCATCCAGGCTGGTTCTGCGTAGAAACCGCCCCACGTTCGTCACACGCGGATCCTTCGGCAATTTGTAAGTGCCGGTACCCTTATCGTCGCCAGTGCGATGGCGTTCCGCCTTTCCGGAATGGAAGTCTTCAAACCATTGTTTATGCACAGACGTATCGTTGTTAACGTGCATGGACCTGAACTTGAGCATCACGAATAACTTTCCGTGTTGGCCCACGCGCTGTTGTCGGAAAAACACCGGGCCATTCGAACTCAGTTTGATGGCGATGGCGATTACGAAAAATAGCGGTGCAGAAACGACCAAGGCCATGCTGCTACCGACGATGTCCATCATGCGCTTGACCACAATCGAGATCTTTCTCGACTCGTCTCGCGATTCCAGGTCCGGATATAAAGTCGGATTGCTGGGACGCCGCGAAACTTCGTGGTGCCAATCTTCGGGATAGCAATGAACCGAAATAGAGATTTGATTGAACTGTTCCAGCGTTAGTGAATCTTGAAGGGTATCACTGACACGGGAAAGGATCGCCCCGTTGACTGCATGCTTTTCCGCGGCGACGATGTCCGTAAAAATAACACCGACCACGGACCTGGTTTCGTACCACCCTGTCGTGTCCGTGTCTCGGGTAAGTGCGGCGAGCGCGAAAGCAATTCGTTCCAACAGGCTCTGCCTCTTTTGGCCCGCCAGGCCTTCTCCGACGGACACAAGAATCAAAGTGCAAGCCTTGCGCGAACGCTCGCTCCGTTTGCGCGCAAGAGCGATCATCGCTCGGAATGAATCTTCCTCTAGTAATCGGTTTAGATCTCCTCGGAACACAAATTCGTCCATCGGAAGGTGGAGAACTTCTTCTCCCTGCGGAGACCTCGAGTTGCTAGCCGCTTTGGCGACCTTTGCTCGTTTGGGTAGTTGTTCCATCGGGTTTTGGTTATCGGAGGTATTACCGTGTGGTGCTACTGCAGAATCCGCTTGATTTGAGGCGTTCGTGCCTTGAATTCTGGGCACACACGCATCCCGGGGTTTGGCTGCAAGTCCGTATTGAACACCTTCCCGAGCGACTGAACTCTTTCTTCAGCCAGTTGGGATCCAAATATCAGATCAAAGCGCGTCACTGCCAGGGTTGAGAACTGGTCGACGCATTAGGTCGGGATAAATGTCAACGGTCAATTTCCTTGGCAGAGCCATCGGTTTCGCGGTGGCAATAACACTTGGCGCAGATGATTTTTCCGTCCACTCTTCACAAAACAACTTGAACGAAATCTGGATTTGGGACTTTTCGCCGATCGTCTTGGCCTGGAGGAAACCCGCGATTCTCTGCCTGATGACCCGCTCCGCGTGACGCACATCCTCGCAATCGCCCAATTCCGTGAATATGACACCGAGCGAGTAGTTCGCCTCCATCCAGCCGGCGACGTCCGTCTCCCGGATCACAGAACCCAATGCTGTGCCCACCCGGCTTAGTACTGGGGAGCAGTCGGCCTCTGCGGAGTCGGAGCTGACTTGCATCAAAACCATATGCTTGGAAAACCGCTCGGAGCGCTTCTTTTCGGCCCACAGCACCAGACGAAAATGCTCTTCGGAAAGGAGGCTCCGGTGCTCATCTTGGCCCACTTCACGAGCCGCGTTGCGTCTTTGGCTGGTGCTGATGCTTGTGCATGATGTTGGAAATCGTCCCCACGAACAAAACCTCGCTCACTGAGATTTAATCTCGTCGCGTATCCGGCAAACCCTACCCTTTAATGGCTAACTCCTCTCCACTCCGGGGCGGCCGTTTGTGGGGGACAACCGATCAGACAGCCCGTGCACCCGATCACGGCTGGGCACGTTCTACTTTTGGTACCAGCACTTTCCATGCCACTCGTCTCGACCATTTCTCAGCCCGCTTTCGGCATCCAAGTTCTGCATTTTCAGCACAGTATGAAACCTGCCCTGCTCGACTCGTTTCCCTACTCGTCACATATGTGAAGCAAGATACCCTCTGATGCTAATGTCGTTCTTAAATAAGATTGTTCAGCGTTGATTTATGACGTTAAGCTAGTCTTTTCAATGGACCGCACGAACGCCGACTCAATCTCGACGGCAACCGAGCGTTGCAGCAGTGTCACCGACAGTATAAGGCGCCGACTGCCCCTAACCTCCAAGAAGATTCCTTCCAGCCCAGACAATGGCCCGCGCTCGATTTTTACCCTTTCGCCAACTCGGAGGAAGGGCCAGGGTTGGCTGGGAAGCCCGGACGCGACAAGTGCCTGAATCGAATGAAGTTCAACCTCGTCCACCGGTACGGGAACTCGACCATAGCCGACAATTTGTATGAGCCGGGGGGTTGTCAGGATCGGCAGTCGGTTTTGAGGGTTCAAACGGCAAAACAGATAGCCCGGAAGTAGTGGAGCATCCACCACTTTGATTCGGTCCGACCAGTTCTTGCGGCATTTGTAGAGTGGAACGAATGGGGAGTATCCTCGTCCACGAAGATGGTCCGCGACCGTTAACTCATGCCCGGCGCGTACTTGTAGTGCGTACCAAGGGAATTGTATGTCCGCGATTCCCATTTCGGGGGACTCGAACTGTATCATTGCGTTCGTAGGTCCTGGGATTTAGATAAGCTACCGCCCGTAGGAGTCACACACCTCGACTCCCGTTTATTCCCTAGGCAGCACGAAGAGTGCCACCGGGCGTCTTCGGAGACTCCTTTCTAAGTTATTCTATTTAAATAAGATATGTAATTAACAGAAGACGGACTCCAGAGCCTTTGGACAGAAAACGTCACCGAAGGAAAGAAATCCTTGCCTCATTGTGGCAATGTTTTCACCGTCCTCGGTCGTCCTGCAGTGAATGCACCTGTTCCCATGTCGGTGCTCCATTTGCGTGAGCGGGGCTGGTCGAAATGACTCGAGAGTTTCCACGTTAAGGCCGTGCATTATATGACGCTCGCCTAAGGGGAATCATTTACCACTTCTTGGAACTCGGATCAGATCCTCTTCGAATCTAGCCGCTGACTTCTGCTGCCAGGAGTCCCCTATAACTCGTTGAACAAAAATAAGTTAAAGTGGACCCAAGGCACAACAAGCCGTTTTGTTTAGTGGAAGAAGATGTGCTCGTTCCTTAATCGAACCATTTTCTTCCAGCGGTCCGAGGTGGATCTAAGATTTTGACCCTTTTCGAGTTATCTCATCGTCGATCGGAACGCACGCAGGCGTGCCGCTCAAGAATTCCCCATCACCGATCTGTTGTTGGTGTATAAAATTGATCGAGGCCATGAAGCAACAACATGAATACTCAGGGGGAAGAATGAGAGAGCGATGCCTAGTATTGGTTTTAGTGGGTCTCTTTGCTTTGCCACTGGCCCATGCTCAGAACAGTACCAAGCAAACTAAACCCGCAGCGCCGGAGCAGCAGGCCGACTCCGCTAGCAAAGCCGCTCCGAAAGTTGGCGATGACTATAGAATTGGCCCTCAAGACGTACTCCGCATCGATGTCTGGAAAGAACCGGAGATAACCAGGACGATTCCCGTACGTCCCGACGGTAAGATCTCGCTGCCACTTCTCAACGATGTGCAGGCCGTCGGGCTAACGGCCATGCAGTTGGCGGGCAACATTCGTGATGCTCTTACTAAGTTTATCACTAATCCGCAGGTAACGGTGACGGTCTCTGAGATTAACAGTCGCCGGGTTTTCGTCACTGGCGAAGTTGCGCATGTAGGTGCGCTCGGTCTTCTTCCAGGTATGACGATTTTGCAGGCATTATCAAGTACCGGTGGTTTTACCCAGTTCGCCAAGACGACTAAAATCTATGTCCTTCGTGCCGAAGGCGGGAAGCAAGTAAAGCTTCCCTTCAATTACAAGCAGGCTATCAAGGGTGATCACCCCGAGTCGGATTTCCTGCTGCAGCCCGGCGACGTTATAGTGGTGCCTTAAAGATGCGCCGGCCCGCACATTCGAGACAGATTGCCTTGAGGGCATTTCTGCTCATTTTATCTTTTGTGCTGCACTCTCGCTTGGTTGTCGCACAGCAAGAACCTGCGCCACAGGAACCTTCGCCGATCGATCAAACCGAGCCCAAGCCTGCCGCGCGCTCTCCGTTTCCTGTGATCGACCCCAATGAACAAAACGATCAAAGCCAAGACCTGCAGGCAGATTACACTCCATTAACAGGCCTGCAAACTGGCACGCTCGGCTTGCCAAGGCTTCGTCATAGCTATTGGCAGGCGGGACTCCAATTCGGCTCGTCGGTTCAGTCCGCGCCGATTAGTGGCTCGGGCTCTTCAGGCTGGTTTTCGGATAACTATTTCCTCGGGAATCTTAGTTTGGTCAAAGCGTCGAGTCGTTCCCAACTCGCCCTGAACTACTCGGGAGGCGGTTTTGTTTCTAGCAACAACGGCTCACAAAATTCTGGTGCCTCATCGGGTGGTGGGGCTCAACAGTTGGCTGTGCAGGAAACTATTCAAACCCAACGTTGGCTGCTCCAGGCCTCGGACCTATTCTCATATCTGCCCCAGAGCACGTTTGGCTTTGGTGCCGGGACCAATCTGGGCGTGCCAGGAGTTGGCGGTTCTATTGGATCGAGCATTCCAGGCATTAGCGGAAGTGTGACTCCCAACCAGAGTATCTATTCCACTGTTGGCCCCTTCTACAACAACACTGCCATTCTTCAGGCCACTTACTCGATTTCTCGTCGCAGTTCTGTGACTTTTGCCGGCGCTTATGGAATTTTGCAGTTCGTTGATCCTGGCAATGTTGATCAAGATTCGATTATCGGAAGCATCGGATACAATTACACACTAACCCACAATGACACTATTGGCGTAATCTATCAGTTTACGGCGTATCATTATCAAGGCGAGCCACAGGCATTCGGCAACCATTCCGTTGCTCTGGCATATGGCAGAAAGATCACTGGACGCCTTGTACTCCAGCTTCGCGGTGGGCCACAAATAAGCACGTACCGAATCCCGATAGGTACGAGTTCACAAGAGGTGAACTTTTACGCCAGCGCCAATCTCACTTACGCGACGGCTCACGGCGGCTCAGTTTCCGCCGGTTATTTACCACGGTTTCTCGGGCGGCAGTGGCGTGTTCGTTGGTTCGAACTTAGACCAAGTCACTTTCTCCGCGAGCCGGAGTCTAAGCCGGGTATGGCAGGGAAATGTCAATGTCGGCTATTCTCACAATTCGGCCGTGAATAGTGCGGCCCAACCCGCCGCCTCTACCTATAACAGTTGGTTTGCGGGAGCAGGTGTAAACCGCTCCTTAGGCCGGTCCGTTTACTTTGGTGTGGCGTATACAGCTTACATCAGTAAATCCAGCCCTTCAGCCGGCAGTACGAGCAACACAAGCTACGTCACAAATGCAATTAACATCAGTTTGCAATGGCACACACGTCCCTTTGTTCTGGATTAGCTGCACCTGGTAGCGGTCCTGATCGGCCACAGCGCCGTTGAGGAGTTGGGTTCTACCGTTTGTCCCGAAGAGAGTTAAGACGATTGTTCGAGCCCGTGGATGCCATTCGCGACTAAAATAGAAGAACCCCTAGGGAGAAACCCGAGGTTATGTACAAGAACTTCTTTGGTCTAAGAGACAACCCGTTCAACGTCAATCCCGACCCTCGATTCCTTGTACTTACACAGCAGGTCGAGGAAACACTGACGAGCCTGATGTACGGTATCCAGACCCGCAAAGGCTTTGTCACCCTGACGGGAGAAGTAGGTACAGGGAAGACCACGACAATCAACAGGTTTCTGGACTGGCTGCATCGGAGGAGAGCTCACACGGCATTTCTTTTCAACTCCCGGATGAATACCAATCAGCTGTTCGACTTCATCCTTGCTGAGTTTCAGATTTCTTGCCCTTCCACTTCAAAAAGCCAACAGCTGATGAAGCTGAATCATTGGCTTTTGGACCGCTATCGCGCAGGTGAGACCGTCGTCTTGATCATCGACGAAGCACAAAACCTGACCTTCCCTGTTTTAGAGGAGATTCGTCTCCTGACAAACCTTGAGACATCCACGGAGAAACTCATTCAAATCGTTCTCTCCGGTCAGCCAGAGCTCGAGGAGAAACTCAAACTCCCGCGGTTGCGCCAACTTCGCCAAAGAATCATGCTGCGATGCAAGACTCAGCCGCTCAACAACGAGCAGACCCACTCCTATGTCCTAGAGCGTCTCAAAACTGCGGGGGCTGGTCCGGAGCCCATTTTGAGTCCGCAAGCCCTCAACACTGTCTATCTCTACTCTTTGGGAATTCCCAGGGTGATCAATTTGCTGTGCGAGCACACGCTCGTGAATGCGTTCGTCGAGCAGCAACGCCCGATTCAGCCGGGGATCGTAGAAGAAGTAGCCCGCGAGTTCGAACTCGATCAGGTGGAGCCCATCGCACCTAATGGTGGCGTCACGGCAGAAGCGGATATCTACAATTCCGAGGCCTTCCTGCAGAACCTTGGCGAAGCACTCTCTCGTTTCCGTTTTGGCCCCACAACTCCACGCCGAGGAAAGTAGATTGGCAGCCAGAACGTAAGCCCTGTGTACACATGGGACTACGACAAAAAACACGATTCCCCTTCACGAATAGGGTAAAATCTTGCACTCCCCTTCTTTCGGGGTTCTTTCATCTTAATTAAACCTTCTGTTTACATTCTCTTCCAGCCCCTATTGCGCTTCTACCATTGGCAGCGAAATTGCACAAGATATACGAGAGTTCGTGACACCGACCCTCGGGTATCCCTGCGGCCTCAATTCCGGTAACGACCTTGAGGAGAATACTAGATAATGCGTTTACGTTCCCTGTATCTCGGTTTGTTAGTTTTCGCATTGGCGATGTTTACGTCGGCACCGCGTTTGATGGCGGACGGTGTGCATCACGGCGACAAAGATAGTGATGCCATAACCACCGGTTTCTCCTCATTCGGAGACCATAGCGACACCCTGATCCTTGCAGATTCCGCGGGGGACAAGGAGGGCGACTGGGACTCGAAAGGGGCACAGTGGGATAACGACGGTGGCGGGGGGATTTGGTGGACAGGGAAGGATTACGACGGAGACGGCAAGACTAGCTGGGTAAGTACTCCTGAACCGTCCGTTTTGACTCTTCTCCTCGCGAGCGTTGTTGCTCTACTTGGCGTTTCGTTGCTCAGAAAAGTTCTAGCCTAACTTCTCAGTTTCAGTATTCTTTTTAACCAAATTGCCGCCCTGCAAAAGGCGGCAATTTTTCTCCGCCTTTCCGCGGAGACTCCTCCTTCCGGTGTTTTTGAGCCTACCTAGTCCAGTCATAGACCTGGATTTCACCTGATGCAGCAGGAAACCAGAGTATTCATGGACTCCTTCGGCCCTCAGCAACTCTGATACCGAGCGCGAAACTGTCTAGCCGCACTTAATCCACCTAAGCAATCAAGTAGTGTTGGCCAGATTGCCGCGGCATCATATCGTTTTGCTTACCTTCCATGCCACTTTCTGTGGCAAGAAACACAAAGCGCAATCAGGTTTTGCATTTTATCGCCACCGAGCTGGCTTCTAGGTTTCAGGTGATGTACTTGCAAATTGTTCGTGGAGCCGCACTCTTGACAACGCCAGCCATCTCGCTCCAATACCAACTTTCGTATCAATTGGTATTCCGTCGCATCCAATTTGACCCTAGGTTGCTTCTGTCGCAGACGCATCAAGTCCACTCAATCTACCGGTTGGTCTCCAGAGGGTTCGCCCCCGCTAGAAAATCGGCGCAGATCATCTCCAGGCAATAGCCGCGGGATTTGTCCGTTCCCAGCATCAGGGCAGCCGTCTCGAGAGCTTTCTCAACGATCGGCAACTGGCTCTTGTAAAGCTTGAAGTAGATAATCTCCCACGCTTCCGTTTCCTTCCCCGTCAGGTGTCGCTCGACCTCCCGCTTGAACTCTTCCTTGGGGAGCACTTGGGCCTTGTGCACCCAGGTTGCACTTTCGAACCGCTCCCCCTCCTTCCGCGCTACCTTCGCAAGTTCTGTCGCCTTCGTCCAACCGATCTCCCGCAACTGCTGCTTCGGAACACGCGTCAGATTTTCGTGAATGGCCATCAGGTAATAGGCCTTTCGCCGGGAGTCTGGAAAACGCTTCTCCAGGAAGTCGTCGAACGATTTCATCTTCTCCAATCGCCAGTACTGTCCGGCCCGGACTTCGCAGAGGTACCGACCGAGATCCACGAATCGCAGGTCCTGTTCTCGAGCACGGTTCTTTTCCCAAGCGAGGATCTCGTCGATCTTGCCCAGGACAAATACTGCTCGTTTAAGATTGAGTTCCGGAGGCATCGGTGCCCCTCGGTTAATCCACAAGCTCGTCAAGCCAGGCAAGGTCGCTCGCTCCTGATGTGCGGATGAGACTGGAATCGATCAGCTTCTGGTCGTCGAGACAAAGCCCAAGATGCGAGCAGCTCACGCAGCCATTTTGAGGAAAGCGGATGCCGCTGTGAGAAGGGAACTGGGCTGCCTCGATCTGGCTGATCGTCGCCCCCACGAGGTGGCCAAATTCCAACCGTTGCTCTTCCGAAATCGAGGTCGTCAAGTATTGGATCTCGGGCTGATGCTTTCGCACGAAGACGACAAAGGCCACTTCGGAAATCCCGGTCATCCAGGAATAGCAGATCAACTGTGGGTCGAGCGACAACAGACCTGCCGGCTCCTCCGGATACCGGCTGGTCGTGGTCTTCCAGTCAATAAGGCAACGGCGGCCATCGAGTTCACCGATGGCGTCAATGTAGGCAACAAACTGATTTGCGTCAGGGAGTTCCCGCACCATCTTGATTTGAAGATTCTGTTTCGGCTCCGGAATGTGAACGCGATTGTCCTGGGCAAAGCGCTCGAGGAGATGCACACCCTGATGGACCAGCCGATCCCAGGTCTCTCCCTTCTTGTACTCAAACGGAGTGTCGCGGAAAGAACCCCATTCCCGATGGAGTGTCGCGCCACAATCGTCACCGCAAAAATAAGACTCGAGAGCTTTTTCAAAGCAGCGGCCAAAGATCATGGCGGCTCGGGTTTCCTTTCTCACGCCAGCCGTCCAGGTAGCGATGGCGATAGCTACGCGGGCAGCGGAGGTATTGGGCAATCTGAGTGTAGCTAAAGAGCATCTTGGCTACTCTCCCTCTCACCCTGGTTACTCGCTGCGCAGGAAAGCGCCTCCCACTCCGATGCCGGGGCAAAGGCGTCGAGATTCTGATAGGAATGACCGTTGAGGTTGGTGAAGCTGGTCCGGATGACTCCTCGAAGGTTCAGAAGTGCTTTTTCATCGACCTGATCACGAGTGAGAAGTTCGGTGTCGTAGCCAAAATCGCGAAGAAACCAAGTGAGCTTCCAGAGCGCACGTTCCGTGCAGTAGAGACGCCCAGAGAAGGAGAGTGCTTCAAATGAGGTTGGCTCGAGGATAGAGAAGCGTAGCGCCAGGAATGGTTTCTGCGGATGCCAGCGATAGGAAGCCCTTTCGACCCGGACCAGGAATAGTCCATCGAGATTACTGGACACTCGCCTCGTGTCCCGAATGCAGACCGGGAATATGTCGCCTCATGAGTTCACCTCCACGGGTTGAGCGTAGGAATTCAATTTGCAGACCAGAGCATCTCGATTGTCTTTTGCTGCTGCGGAGAGATGAGAGATAAAGGACTCGACCAATTCACGACTGGCGCCGCTGAGGGCTTCGGTGCCGCAGAAATCGGCCGCATAGGCCTTCACGAGATTCGAATCGAGGTTGTACTGGCGGATCAGAAGACAGAGCTGATCGCGGAGCCGGGGTTGGCCGTTGCCCGAACCGTTGGAAGGATGGGAGCCGTTCGACGGCGACGGAGTGGTGGAAGATCTCGGCGCGCTCGAGAACGCACCCAACTCTTCGACCGAGCAGAGGCCGATCCCATAGGCCTTGCGGAGGGCGCGAGCCTGGAGTTCCTTGTTGTTTCCCTGTTTTGTGCTCCCTCTTAGACAATCAAAACGACTTAAGTTCTGCCGATTTATGACGTTTAGAGAAGTGAAGGTGGCAGAATTTGAACATTTCCCTGTTTTTTCCCCTGATAACAGGGAATTTTGGGAAAAAGTGTTCTCGGGGCAGGCCTTGACCGAGGATGGGAAAATACGCGCAAAGATGTCGGCCGGAGGTCCTGCTCCGTGATCCGTCGAGAATTTGGTAAGTCAGTGGAATGGTTACTCACGGGCGAGGAGTAGTTCGGCTTGGGAGAAGGCATGGGGCAAGACCACATTATTAATGTTGCGAGGGAACGCGGTTTTGCCGACATCGCCCCAAGGCACAAAAGGCACAAAAGCCAACGAATGTGGGGCGGAAGTCCTTCTCGCGATCCGTCGAGAATTTGGTAAGTCGCTGGAATGGCTACTCACCGGCGAGAAATACGCCCGTTTGAGATCTGTTCTGAATCGAGAGTATGGGTAGGGAAGCGCTAAAGGGTAAGTTGTGAGACCCTTCGCGGAGGCGCAGAAATCAAGGGTTTTCGCGTCTCAAACCTCAAGAGCCTCTCTTAATAGTGATCGTTGGAAAGCGACCGGCTGCATGCTACAAACGGGTATGGACAAGAGCATCCGCATATACGCCAGCCATAAGGAAATGAAGGCTGACGAATACAGGTACTGGCAGAGCCGCCCGGTCCATGAGCGCATGAGCGCCGTTGCAGAGCTTACACTTTGCGCATACGCCATGAAGGAACCGGCCCGCGATGCTCGACGATTTCAAAGAACTCTTGTCTGTCTTCAACGCCCACAGCGTTAAGTATCGTGTTGTCGGTGGGTACGCGGTTTCGTTTCACGCGCAGCCCCGCGCGACTAAAGACCTCGACCTGCTCATGCTCAGATCGGCCACCAGCGATTTCAGCCGCTGCGTTTCTTCGTTGTCGACATCCGCTTCCCGCGCTTTCAGGTTGGCCGCGCCGCCCTCCAAAAACCGATCGCGCCAACCGGACAGCGTCGCGGCGGTAACGCCCAATTGACGCGAAAGGGTTTCCAGGTCTTCCCCACGCAGCAGCCGCAGCATCGCTGCATACTTGCGTTTCGCCGACCACCGGCCCCGGCGGTCGCACCGCTCTTCGGGAGTCCCTCCAGTCGCCCTCCGGGCTCCTTCCGGGACTCCCGAAGCTGTTTCTTTCTCCTTGCTCATACACACCTCCTCGTGATCTCTAATTCATTTTCATCACAATTCGGTGTCCAAGAAAATCCTGGGGCGCGGGACACTTTGAATAATGCACAAACTCTCAGCCAATGAAAAAACCAGATATTCGAGTCGTGCTTCTCGCTGAGCAAGAAATCAAACACAGCGGAAGCGCAATTCAGTTGGCTTGTGCAATAAGATAGGGGTAGGTTTCGCTGGTACTCCTCGCCAAGGAGCAGGAGCGGGTATACTCCGATGGGAGCGCCTATGCTTCTAGTTATTGAAATTGCAGGCGGGATCCTTTTGGCTGGCATTGCTCTCGGCCCTGCTATGGCTCGGTTACAAATCCGTCCGTTGGGCTAGGTACTTGAAATGGAAATCCCGTATTCCATCGCGAGGGAGATTAGCCAGGAGGCCAAAATGGAGATTCTAGACTACGTCCCTCTGGAGGAAAAGTGACCAATGGCTCCTTTGGTCTATGATATCGGCCTCCATAACGGAGGTGACACACGCCAATATCTGAAAGAAGGCTGCCGCGTGATCGCCATCGACGCCAACCCGGCTATGTGCGCTGCAGCGGCCGCTGAGTTCCAATGCTATATCGACTGCAAGCGGCTGACCATCCTGAACTGCGGCGTGGCGGAGCGTGCTGAAAAGTTGGAATTCTGGATCTGTGATGACGTGACCGAGTGGAGTTCGTTTAATCGCGAAATTGCGTCACGGAATGGGGCCAGACACCACGCCCTCGAAGTTGATTGTGCCCCAATACAAGACATTGTTGCTCGATTTGGCGTGCCTGATTATATGAAAATCGATATTGAGGGGAACGACAAATACTGCCTTGAGGGGCTGACTGAGGATACGACTCCAAAGTACATCTCGATCGAGATGAACCTAGCTGCGGGAGAGCACGAAATCCGTTGCCTCTACGAGCTCGGCTACCGACACTTCAAGGTGATATGTCAAAACAACGCGTGGAACCAAGTAACGGGGACTAATCTGTGGTTTTACAAGTTGGGACCCAATTCCCGGTTGATGCCGCTTCTGCGAAGGATGGGTAGTATATCCAGGCGCATCAGTGGTAGGCGAACCATGCTCGTCGGAAGACAATTTGGCGAGTCAGGCCCTTGGGGTGAACGAACGCATGGTTCCTGGCAATCCTTCGACCGTACTCTACGTATCTGGTCTACCCTGCACGACACAGATAAGGGGGCCCGAACTCACGGTGTTGGGTGGTGGTTCGATATCCACGCAACAATTTAGCGTGCTGAGGACCCGCGGGCAGCGTGCGGAAGAAAAAACTAATTTATCTCGACGTCATTTGTGCAGAAGTGGCGACGTAGCCAGATTTCCGTCTACTATATTTTCGAAATTCGCCCTATCTGGGGATTCCGGACGATGGCGATCAGTGTTCCGGGCGATGCCTATCCACGAAATACTCTTTCGGCAGAATCGGACACGAACAAATGTGTCCATGAACATTATGATCTTCGACTACTCACACTTCGTCTATATGCTCGGAATTGTATACTTACGTTTGAATATGTGCATCGAGTACATTAGGTCAGCGGCCGTGTTGCGCCCTATGCATGACGCTATTGTTTTGTTCCCGATACTCTACTTCTTTGGTCCAGGGGACACAGTGGGAACTTCCACCACTTCCAGACACGTTCTCCCTGGCGCAAAAACTCTCGCCTGGCTGTGCGTGCTCGTAACTTTTGGCATCCTAGTTTGTACCCTCTGGCCATTCGATGCCTTCCCGCCGAATCGCGTCTCTTGGCTTGAGCAAAGCAACGGAATTTGCTTTCGTCAGCGTGGCGTTGTTCTCAGCCAGTCGCAACCAGCACAGTCTGCCTCTGACGCCATGCCGTGCAGTTTGGAACTCTGGATACAGCCTGCCCAAACCAGTTCTGTGTCCACCATTCTTAATATTTACGACCCCGCGAATCCTCATCGTTTATTAATACGCAATACCTCGTCGGGCTCATCATCAGCCATGACGTTGTGTCACCTTTCAGAAAATCGGCACGCATAAAAGTGGACGTGAACGACGGCCTGCAGGAAAAGCAGCTCTCCTTCCTCACTATCAGCTCAAGTTCGAACGGTACCTCCGTATATTTCGAGGGGACGCTGAAAAAGTTTTTCCCGCATTTTCAAATTTCCTATAAAGACATCGCTGGCCAAATTGTTCTCGGATCTTCTACGGTTCAGCCCGATACATGGCCCGGCGAAGTCCATGGATTGGCACTGTACTCCCGCGAACTAAGGCCGCAGGAAGTGAGTCAGAGTTACCGCGAATGGATTGGGGGCCAGCGAGGCACCGCGCTTGTTTCGAATGACACTATACCAAGATACGTCTTTCACGAGCGCGCCGGAAACATCGTTCATGACCTGGGCACCGGCCACAAGGACCTAACCCGATTTGACCACTTGCGGACGTTTTTCGGCTTTTTTGCAATACTTTTCCTCGTTAAGTTCAGAGCTCCTGACATGGTTGGTCGATTTCCTGTCCGCTTTTTGCTTCAAGAAAGCACGGGTTTTTCTATCCCTACCGATTCTAAAAGCGGACAGGTTAAGGTCCGCACCCCAGTAAAGGAAAAGCCAAGCCAGTTGCGGCTTCCAGGGAGGCGCAGGAGAGGCGTCGAGCGCTTCCAGTCGAGGAAATGCAGCAGCCAAAATCGCGTGATTTCCATCTTAGGATTTAGAAAAAGCGGACAGTTTAAGGTCCGCACCCAGGGAAGCAAAAAACTATGCCGGTTGCACTCCCGGAGGGCTCAGCAGAAGAAAATGTTGGGCACTTGTTCGCTCGGATCCCGTCGAATCGGAAACCCTGAAATCTATGATTCCAGACTCAAAAAGCGGACAGGTTAAGGTCCGCACCCCACTCTCGAAAAACCGCAATTCTGGCCGCTTTTTAGCGGCATGTCAGGAGTTCTGAAGTTGTGTGTTTCCATCGCCGCGGTCTGAAACAACGGTTGAGTGGAGACCTAGGGCCTTCCCTTAGCCCCCAGAGTTCTGGCAGTCTGCTGTCAGCATGTTTCTGCGCAGCAACAATCGCAAAAAAGACGGCAAAGAGCATCGCTACTTCAGCTTCGTAGAAAACCATCGCGTCGTCTCGGACAAGACCGTGCAGCGAACGGTTCTCTATCTTGGCGAGATCAATGATCAACAACAAGCGGCCTGGCGCAAGACGCTGTCCGTGTTTGATGAACAGCAGCAAGAGTATGCGAACTTAAGTTTGTTTCCCGATGACCGCGAGATTCCCGCCGATGCGGTCGACAGTCTGCAAGTAAAACTGAGCGGCCTGGAACTGCGGTGTCCTCGCCTGTTCGGCAGTTGTTGGTTAGGGTGCGAGTTGTGGCGCCAACTGGGCCTCAATGAGTTTTGGGGCGCTCGTTTTGCCGGAACACGGGAAGAAGTTCCTTGAGAAAAAGTATTGCAACTCCTGGTGGTGAGCCAGCTGCTGGATCCGGGAAGTGAGTTTCGTTTACATCACCAGTGGTATCTGGCCACCGCCGTGGATGCGCTGCTGGGGACAGATTTCTCCGTGGCGGAGAAAAACCGGTTGTATCGCTGCCTGGATCGCGTGCTGGAACATAAGCAGGAACTGTTTCTGTGGCTGCGCCAGAAGTGGGCCGGTCTGTTTCATGCGGAATTCGAAGTGCTGCTCTACGACCTGACCAGTACGTACTTTGAAGGTGCGATGGAAGAGAACCCCAAGGCTAAGTACGGTCACAGTCGTGATAAACGGACGGACTGTTTGCAGCGGGTGATTGCGCTGGTGATCACCACCGATGGCTTCCCGTTGGCCTATGAAATGATGGATGGCAACACCAGTGATCGCAATACACTTTGCGGATTTTTGGACCAGATCGAGAAGACCTACGGGAAAGCAAAACGCATGTGGGTGATGGATCGCGGGGTTCCGAACGAAGAGATTTTGCAGGAGATGCGGGATCCGACACGCGAGATTTTCTATCTGGTCGGAACACCGAAAGGCAAGATCCAACAGTACGAAAAGAAGTGGCTGGATCTGCCCTGGCAGCAGGTCCGAGATTCGGTGGACGTAAAACTGTTTGAGCAGGACGGCGAACTCTATGTGCTGGCCAAGAGTGAAGGAAGAAGAGCCAAAGAGACCGCCATGCGCCGCAAGCGTCTGGCTCGCTTGCTCTGAAAACTCCGTGCCATGCGCCGAAACCTTCCTTCGCGCGACCCGTTGTTGATGCGTGTGGGCGCCGCGAAATCGCAAGCGGGCCGCTCATTCCATTTCGTGCAGATGCAAGTACCCGGAGAAGGCCAGCAGGTCACGCGGGAGACCTTCCAGTTTCGTGTGGATAAGCAACAGCTCCAGGAGGCGGAATGGCGCGACGGACACTACTTGCTGCGCTCCAACCTTACCGCCGGAGATCCCAGCGTGCTGTGGACGCGCTACGTACAGTTGACCCAGATCGAAGCGGTATTCCGGTCGCTGAAAAGTGAACTTTGCATCCGCCCGATCCGTCATCAACTGGAGCATCGCGCCGACGCGCACATTCTGATCGCCTTTCTCGCCTATTGCTTACAAGTGACGCTGAAGCAGCGTCTGTTGTTGCACGCCCCAGGGTTGACGCCTACGGCGGTGCTGGAGAAGTTGGCGGAAATCAAAATGATTGACGTGTGGATTCCTACGGTCGATCAACGTTGGTTGATTCTGCCGCGCTACACACCGCCTGCTGTCGACACCAGGGTGCTGATCGAGAAGCTGAAATTGCGGTTGCCGAGTCAGCCACCACCGCGCCTGGTGGGGCAAAAACAGAGCTACGAAATCGAGGTACCAACCGTCCGGTAGGAGGCCATTTTGTGGTGGAGACCTTTCCCTAACCTCGACTGATTCCAAAGCACTTAACCGGCTCAGAAGCACCCAGCTGAGAAAGTTCGGCTATTCATTCCCAAGACTTATGAAGTGCTGCATCACTCGTTGCTAACACTGCCCTGGCGTGAGTTTGATCCGACCTGGGATTACTTCTGGGATGTTTTGCGAAATATTGTTGGCTTCATGCCTTTTGGGTTTCTCATCTGCGCGCTGCTGTCGCACTCCGGCCGGTTCGGCAATGCCATGCTCTACAGCACGCTGCTTGGCGCTTTGCTCAGTTTTTCCATTGAACTAATGCAGGCTTACATGCCGCAGCGCGCTTCCGGGATCACAGACATCCTGACCAACACCTTGGGCGCGTTCTTAGGTGCTCTCTTACTCCGATCGCAGCTTGTCTCTCAGATCGTAGAGGGAGTCTTGGCGCGATCTGCTGTAAAGACCTCCGCGATTCGCAACGGTTTTTAGCGCCCTGTATTTGCGCGAGCGGACGGAACGGGCCGGCCCATTCCATCCCAAGGGCTGATTGAATGGGAATGCTTCAACAGAGCCCCAAATCGTCCCGTATTGGACTCGGAAGTTTCGTTGCGCTTCGGTTCCGCACAAACCGCCTTCGGCATCAGCTCGCCCGCGGCTTTAAGTCTCTGGGGGAATGCTTCCCACCCACTGACGTTTCCATCAATGCCATATTCGCTGCAGTGCGGTTTCGCGGTTTGTCAGCATGGAACACCTTAAGCTGAGTTTCGGACAGACAATATGCTAACCCGAAGAATGCAGTGACAAACCGTCAAGAATCGGGGCGCGATGCCTTCTTGGCTTTCGCATAGGTTCGCAGAAACTGTTTCCAGTCTCGCACGAAGGAGTCTCGCACTCCCTTTCCATAATTCACAAACCAGCTACCCAGGCCGGCATCGGTGCCATTCGTCGCCGCCGGTTTAGATACCATCGGTGGCGGAATGGACCGCGGCTTCGGCCGCACGACCGGCACCTTCGGCTCCTGCTTCGGCGCCTCCGGAAGTGCTTCCAAAGGCACGTAAGGCGGAGGTATCTTCGCCATGGTCTTCAGCGATCCGCTTCCTGCCGCAATTGCCCCCGCAACCGCCGAAAGCGTAATCGGCGCCTGCTTTGGTGGAATCGCCTCGGGTCGCGGTTCCAGCTTCATCTCGGTTTCTTCGATTCTCCTTGGCGCAAAGGTCGTCTGTTCTATGTATTCTGCCAATGCCGCAGTCTTCAGCGAATGGTGCTTCGGTCGTTCCTGTATCGGTTCTGGCGCCAATCCCCCATAGCGGGGCAACTCCTTCGGCACGCTTGCTATTACAGCGTGAGAGTCCAGATCGAACACAGTCGCAACACGGCTGATAATTTCAGGGGTGATCACAGTCTCATTTTCAGTGTACGCGGCGAGCAGCGCATGCTCGCAGAGCAAATTGATGAGGCGCGGAACTCCTTGCGCATAGATGTGCACTGCTGCCAGGCTTTCGTCGGGGAATATACTGGTATCGCGAATACCGCTTCTTGTCAGTCGAGAGCTTACATATGCTGCTGTCTCCTCGAACGACAGGGACCCTAGGCTGCACCGGAACATCACCCGCTGATGCAATTGCCGCAACTCCGGCCGCCGCAGCTTCTCTTCCAGTTCCGGTTGTCCCGCCAACACCACCTGCAGCAGCTTGCTCCCCGGCGCTTCCAAATTCAGCAGCATCCTTAGACGGTCGAGCGTTCGCAGCGAAATTGCCTGCGCCTCGTCGATGATCACCACCGGCGAATCGCCCCTGGCGTGCCGCCGCGCCAGCCATTCATTCAACGCAGAAAGCAAATCGGTCACGCGCCGCGATTCGCAGGGCACCCCGAAATTATTCAGGATCGCCTCAAACAGTTCCATTGAGCTCAGTTGCGATTGGAAGATGTAACAGCTTGATTGACCCCGGGCCTGCAACCAGGTCAAAAGCCGATGAAGCAGAATCGTCTTTCCCGTTCCGGCTTCCCCCGTCAGCACCAGGAAGCCCTGACGCGTATCGATACCGATTGTGAGTTCGGTCAGAGCTGAACAATGCGCCTTGGTCGAAAAGTAAAATCGGGGATCCGGAGAAACGTGAAACGGGTTCTCCCGCAGTCCAAAGAATTGAAAAACGTGTTCGTACATGTCTGTCTTCTGGCTTCGTAATTACGGACAACTGCGGGACCGTCCGGGGCAGGTCTCTGCACTTTACGACTTTTGACCGCCTCAGACAACGGAAATTTCTGAGAGTCAAGCCTCGGGGGATTAGGTGCCGCGCGCAACCGACCAACTTCGGTCCGGCTCTCGGGTTTGCGAATGTCAAGTAAGGTTTTGCGGCCTTGCGGCCAACCGCGGTCCTCTATAAAAACCACTCAACCAAAGACACTGTCAAGCAGGCAAGTAGCCACGTTCTTGATAACAACTTGCGTGCCCTGCAAAATTTGAAAGCTGACAAATAATTCGCAGGGGCTGTTCGATCGCGTGTCAATTGCCCTTGATTGACTTGATTCTGCCCTCAACCTAAGATGTCTTTGGTATGACGGATTGCGATTCACTTTTTGGTATCTCTCACTACGGCATTGTTATGAGACGCGGTGGTGGCGGATTGGGCGTAACCTATAAGGCAGAAGAAACCCGTACTGATCGCTCAGTCGCCCTAAAGTTCCTTCGTCACGCCCTGACCCATGACCGGCATGGTCTACGTGGATTTTGTGGTGGAGCCAGGACCGCCTCAGCACTAAATCATTCAAATACTGCACAATTCGCGAGATTGACGGATAGCAAGGGCAGCCTCTTATTGTGATGGATCTATTAAAGGGGCGGTTGCTGAAAAGCGGAATTGCTGCAAAGCCGTTTAACACCGACGTGCTACTGAATTTAGCTGTTCAGACAACTGACGCACTGCAGACCAGTCGTGCTTATGAACCCTGGTCCGACCGCAGCGCCTGTCCATTGGTCGGGGCAAATTTAGACTCGCTTGAGGCTTCGAAGGGCACACCCTTCTCCATTCTTCGAGACCATCGAAGCGGATGGCTGGTTGGCAAAGGAAAATGATGAGCAACTCTGCTGTTTCGCGGTTCCCCCTCATAAGCCACTTGAAGGGTGATGGAGACATCCTCGAGGCTTGGTTTAAATACTATATGAAGCTGGGTGTCGATCGCTTTCACATCGTGGTCCACGGTTCCCGCGAGGAAAACGCTAAGCTTTTCGAGATCGAGGCCCGGTATCCAATAGAAGTTGAGGGAATTTATGAGGGTGTCTTCGATGTAATGGAAAAGAAGAGACGCCTGGATGCCGTGCTCGCCCGCATGTCCGGAAAGTGGGTCATACTGGTAGACAGTGACGAATTTGTGGAACTTCCGTATCTCGGGATCCCGGAGACAGTGAAAATGCTGAAACGTGCCAGGGCGAATACCCTCTTCGCTCCGATGATTCAACGCCTCAATACCGAAGGTTCTCTGATTGCCTCGGACGTGATCGAGGACCCGTTTTGCACGTTTCCACTATGCTCTGTCGATCTCTACGAGAGAATGGGAGTTTCAGCCTCGATTTACAAGTTTCCGCTCTTCTCCTGTACTGAGGCCACGCACCTTCAGGAGGGTGGTAACCACCATTCGCCGAACTGGGACCACACGGTTCTTTCACCAATTCTGGGGGTGACTCATCACTTCAAATTTCGCCGATCGGTTCTGCCCCGCCTCGATGCTCGAATTCAAAGTCCGCATCCTTGGAGACATGAGTCTGTGCTTTTCGAGAAATATCTGGAGGCCCATTCCCAGCGGTTACCAACAGAAGGCGCGTTTTTTTATTCGCGAAATGAGCTATTTCGCCGAGGGCATCTGCGGAAACTCACCGCGTACCAACTAGCCAAGATCGTAGCTCGGACATTCTGGAAAAAAAGATAAACACTTGCGAGTTTCCTCCGGAGATGCCAGACAATAGATAAAATGCGAAAGCGAGTAGAGTGTGAATGGCCAACCAGTGCTCGACATCCTTATCCGTCATCATCTGCTCGCGGAACCGGGCAGATGCGCTCGGACGCTGCCTGCGGGCCATTAGTCCCGAAGAGATGCAGACCGTTGGCGGTGAGCTAGTTCTCGTGAACAACGCGTCTACCGATCAGACAGAGGAGGTAATGCGTCGTTTCCAGGAGCGCGCCGCGTTTCCTGTAGAAGTCATAAACGAACCAATCCCAGGACTGTCGAGAGCCAGGAACGCGGGTCTAGCCCGAGCTCGTGGCCAAACCATCGTGTTCACTGATGACGATTGCTACCTTGAATCGGGATACTTGCTCAAGGCGGGCTCCATTTTTGCATCAAAGAAGTTTGACTATTGCGGTGGGAAGATTCTGTTGTATGACAAAGGCGATTCGCCGTATGGATGCGATCTGCGTGAAACATTCCAGCTAGTTCCGCCACACAGCTTCATTCGCGCCGGTCAGTTTCAAGGCGCGAATATGATCGTGCACAGGAAAGTGATCCAGAAAATCGGCGGTTTTGATCCGATGCTCGGGGCGGGAACCCCATTCCGATGCGAAGACCTCGAGTACTGTGCGCGGGCCTCAATGGGGGGGTTTGTGGGTGCCTACGTTCCAGATTTGGTTGTCTTTCATCACCACGGTCGAAAGCCAGGCGCGGATATCACAAGGCTGGCAGAATTGAACGACTTTGCTCGTGGTGCGTACTATATGAAATTTCTGCTTCGCGGAAACTTGACGTTCTTCAAGGGTTGGTTCCGGTTGAGCTTCCATTGGCACAAGCGGCATATTGCAGTCCGGGAGATCCGTGGCGCTCTTGCATATTCGTTCTCCCGCACGTTGACAGCTTTGAGGGCCCACTGACGAAGAGCAACAGACAGAATGCAAACTACCAAACCTATCGTAGGCCAAAGCCTGACCATCACGACAATCGACCACTAACTCTTGCTATTTAAACTCTTCCATCATTCACATGAAATGCTTTGCTCATATTCTGAATCTGCACTGAAAAGAAACAATGTCCGGGGGAGGCGTCAGGCCGCCGGGTCCCCTTCGCCTTCGCGAAACACCGCGCGCAACTGTTCGCACCAAGTAGGTAGTCTGAGGCCAAAGTCTTTCTCCAGACGAGCAGTTGATAATACGGAGTAAGCAGGACGTCGAGCGGGTGTGGGATACTCCAAAGTTGTAATGGGGATGATCCTCGGCATGATCGTTTTTCGCCCCATGGTCGCTCTCTCCAGCCAGGCGATTCCTTTCCGCGCCTTCCCTGTTTCCTCAACAATTGCCTCCGCAAATTCAAACCAACTTCCTTGCCCTGAAGCTGCCATGTGGTAGAGCCCGCGCAACTCACGAGGCGCACTGGCTGCGCCCGAAAGAACTTTCTCCAAGACCGCGGTCGTGCCACGGGCAATTTCCCTGCACCACGTCGGCGCTCCAATTTGGTCTCGGACAATCCGCAACTCTTCCCGTTCGCTACTCAGACGCAAGATGGTAAGCAGAAAATTGCGACCTCGTGTGCCGTAGACCCAAGCAGTTCGAAAAATCAGGTGAGCCACCCCACAATCTTGAATCGCCAGTTCACCCGCCAACTTAGTACTTCCATACACATTGATCGGATTGGTGCGATCTGTTTCTAAGTAAGGCGTGTTTTTTGTGCCATCGAAAACATAATCCGTCGAATAGTGCACCAGTAAGGCTCCGATTTTTTTCGCTTCCTCGGCTATCAATACCGGGGCCACGGTGTTAATGAGTCGTGCCTGCTCCGGTTCTTTTTCTGCCTGGTCTACTGCGGTATAGGCGGCCGCATTTACGATCACGGTCGGATGGTTCTCCCCAATGACTTTCCGAATCTGAGTCGGGTTCGTCAGGTCGAGCTGGGTTCGATCTAAAGCCAACACTTCGCCCAGTCGAGGTAGTAGAGTCACTAATTCAGCGCCGACCTGACCGTTTTTTCCAATCAGTAGAATCAGCAAGTTATTTTCCGGTGTATTTCGGCAGAGTTTCGCGAGGAATCAAGGCCAGCTTTGGTAGCTTGGCATCCTTCTCCGAAATAATGGGTTTTTCGATACCCCAATCAATTCTCAGTTCATCATCATTCCAGACAATTCCATATTCGTCGCCCGCCTGGTAATAATCGCTGCATTTGTAAAGGAAGTGGACTCCATCCGTGAGTGCGAGGAAGCCATGCGCAAAACCGGCTGGGATATAGATTTGATTTTGGGTCTGTCCCGACAATCCAACGCTGGCCCATTTTCCGAAGAATGGCGAACCCAGCCGGATGTCGACAACAACATCTAGGGCCTCGCCTTTCACTACCCGGCAGAGCTTAGCCTGAGCGTTGCGCAGTTGGTAGTGCAGCCCGCGCAAGACACCCTTCTTTGACCATGAATGATTGTCCTGCACAAAGCTATCGGCAATCCCCAAGGCAGCGAATTCCTTGCCCTTATAGGTTTCTAGGAAAAAACCTCGCGAGTCGTGAAACACCCTCGTACGAAACTCCCAAACACCAGGAAGGGGAGTTTCGATTTTCTCGAGATTCGCCATAGACAAAAGGATAGCAGACTCTCCTTTATCCGCACCTGCAATTCACTCTCGTTGCGAGTCCCGAAGAAGCTATTAGACATACCTTAAGAATCAGGATCTCACTAACAGAAGCCCTCGCTGGTGCTGTTTCCTGACCAGGCTGGAGCCGAAAGACTGCTTCTTTCCACCCCACCAGGGACGAGTTGAAAAATGCTCTGACATCCAAGCGTCACCTTTGCGAAAGCGGATGGTTTCCAAGGTTCTCGGACCTTCCGAGGTTTAAATCATCGTCCCTCTTCGCGCAGTTGTCGGCACCAGGCGGAGCCGTTTGAGGAAGGATGACGCGCTCCAGTTCGGGTGCGGAATCCGGACGATGCCGATCAGCGTTCCGGGCATGCGGTCGATAGCCTAACAGAAAGGTGTCTAGGCCAAGTTGTTTCGGGCCCGCAAAGCCGTCCTTAGGCATTCTCTTGCGATACGTGAAACTTAGAGGTAAGGTTCACTTATGCTCCGCCCCTGCGGTTCGGTAATGAATCGGCTGCGTGAAAGAAGCTTGGCTGCTCATGGCGAATTTCACTCAATTGGGGTCCTTGCCCTCGAGGAGGCTTTATTCCCGGGTTGATTCCTCGGACCGCGTCTGGGTTTACTGGAGTTGCGAGGGCAGGGCAGACGTTTCACCTGTGCGGAATATGAGCATGGGAGGGCTCTTCCTCAAAACGCCAAAGGTCAGACCTGTTGGAACTATCGCAAATCTTCACTTTCTTGTCGACGAAGGCCAGATACGTGCCGACGCCATTGTACGTCACGTGAAATCCGGTAGCGGGGTGGGTATGAAGTTCGAAGCTGTGCCCCGCGAAGATCGGCCGCGTCTTGCAGCTCTGATGACACGACTGCGTGGGCTGTCCCGTGTGAACCCTCCTGCCACCCACTATTGAGATTAAGGGAGCGAGAATCGGCACGATCTGCGAAAACCGAACCCACAGATATTTCATCAATAGGGTACTGCGGGGTGCGCCACCAATCAAAGGTGATTGCCGGAAGGGCAACCCTCCCAAAAACTTGAAGCACGATCGCCAGCGCCATTTACTTGGCTTCTGGAAGTCAATCGCTCTTGGAAGTACCAGAAGAGGTGGCTGTAAGGACAAGAAATGCCCCGCCGCTTTTCTTGACTGGACTGATTCTTCATAGATGAGCATTGGTAGACAACCAATGGAGCAGTCTTGGCAAGCTTGCTGTGGGGCGCATATTTCTTCCGTCCATTATTCCATGAAAATCATGTCACAACATCGGCAAACGGACGATACGCTATAAATTAAGTGTCATTTTTGAACTCTAGAAAGAAAATCCGGACCAGTTGAGTCTGTCGTGAAAGAAGAGTCCGACAGATTGAACGCTTCTACTGTCCCGGGTGAAAGATCCTGGTGCTTCTGAAGGAGAAACGATTGTGCGCCTGACCGTAATCGGGTGTGGATATGTGGGACTGGTGACGGGCGCTTGCCTCGCCGCTGCTGGCCACGAAGTTCACTGTACGGATATCGACGAAAAACGAATTGACCTCTTGAAAGCGGGCGAGGTTCCAATCTACGAAGAGCACCTGGACGCAGTGTTAAAGCGCGCCGCGGCGGACAAAAAGATCTTCTACACCGCCGATGCCGGCGAAGCCATCCGCGCGGGCGAGGTCATCTTCATTTGCGTTGGCACTCCACCGAAAGAATCAGGAGAAGCCGATCTATCCGCGATTGACCACGTGGCCCGCCAGATCGCGACTGAGGCGCTCACTCCAAAACTCGTCGTTGAGAAAAGCACCGTGCCGGCCCTGACCGGAGTGCAGCTCCAGAAGGCTCTGGCGGCCTACTCGCGTGGCGGAATGCTGAAATTTGAGGTGGCCTCCAACCCCGAATTTTTGCGGGAAGGCACGGCGGTCGAGGATTTCTTCCACCCGGATCGCATCGTTGTGGGAGTCGAGAACGAAAAAATCGCGGCCATTATGCGCGAGGTTTACAAGCCAATCCTGGAGCGCACCTTTCATTGCCCAGTGCATGCCGGCAAGTGTCCCAGCGGCACTACAGGTGAGCTCCTGATCACCACCATCAACAGCGCCGAACTCATCAAACACGCTTCGAATTCGTTTCTGGCGATGAAAATCAGCTACGCGAATGTGATTTCGGATCTGTGCGAGCGCATTGGCGCCGACGTCGAGGAAGTCACGCACGCCATGGGTCTGGACCCGCGCATTGGCACACAATTCCTGAAGGCTGGCTTGGGCTTCGGCGGATTTTGCTTCCCGAAAGACATCCAGGCATTTATCCATCTATCCGCTTCCATCGGCGTTGATTTTGACATGCTGAAGGCTGCGGAACGTGTGAACAAACAACGCATCGAGCGGTTTTTTGAAAAGATCCATAAAGCGCTGTGGGTGATCAAAGGCAAGAAAGTAGCGGTTCTGGGGCTGGCGTTCAAGGCCAACACCGATGACATTCGTTTCGCGCCGGCTCTGGACGTGATTCGCAAGTTGCTCGCAGAAGGAGCCGAAGTGCATGCCACCGACCCGCAAGCCATCTCGCGGACGAAACCACTCCTGCCCACGGCCAAGTACTACGAAGATCCTTATGAAGCGTTGAAAGGCGTAGATGCCGCGTTAGTTTGCACGGAATGGCAAATCTTCAAGAAGTTGGATTGGGAACGCGCCGGGCAAAGCATGACGCGGCGCCTGGTGATCGATGGGCGAAACCTCTATTCGCCGAAGAAAATGCAGGAACTGGGGTTTGATTACCACTCGTTCGGGCGGCTCTGAGCCGGATCTGTCATTGAATATACAGAGCGACCACCTCCGGAGGAGATCGCAAACACCTCTTCGAGGCTACCTATGCGGCTATCAGATGAACAAGCGGCTTGCATGCCGGTTGTCCGGATGCAAAGACATTCACGCAAACCTATCAGTCTTCAAAAATCGCACAATCTAACCTGCGCGACGACCCATAGGCCCACCGCGATGTCCGCTGGCCTTTTCAATGAGGTCGGTCATGAAGAGGATTAATCCCCAAGTCATTATTCTGGCGTATCCTAGGGGCTTATGGACCAGGTCAACGTTCTGATCATTGGCGGCCGGGTTGTCGGATGTGCCGTCGCCGAAGCTCTCTCTCGCCGCTGCCAGGACATCTTGTCGAGCAGTTTCCTAAATTCGGTATGTCCACCAGCACCCGCAATAGTGGCGTCATCCACTCCGGCATCTACTTCCCCAAAGATTCCTGGAAAGCTCGCCATTGCGTCGAAGCTAACCACTTGACCAAGGAATTTTGCGCCAGGCACAACGTCCCGCACCGCACCACCGGGAAACTCGTCGTTGCAAAATCAAAAGAAGAAGAATCGCAACTCCACGCACTCCTGAGAAATGGCCAGGACAACGGTGTCGAAGGCTTGCAACTTCTGGACGCGGCGCAAATCCGGGCGAGAGAGCCCCACGTCCACGGCTATTCCGCCTTGGACGTGCCTTCCACCGGCATTTGCTCCGCCGAAGAACTCGTCCACGCCTTCGCCCGTGTCGCCGAGCAGCAAGGTGCAAACCTCCTCACCCACGCGAAAGTCGAATCGCTCGAACCCCAAAAGGATCTCGTCCGCGTCTCTCTCCGCATCGGTGACGAAGAGCAATCCGAATCCGAATCTGTCGAAGCGCGCTGCGTCATCAATGCTGCTGGTCTTTATGCCGACGAAGTCGCTGGACTTCTCGGCCCTCGCCCCTGGACTATCTTTCCGGTGCGCGGTGAATATTGTGAAATCCGGGGCCCGCACGCCGAGCTCGTCCGCAATCTCGTCTATCCCCTGCCTCACCCGGACGGCCTTTCCCTCGGCTTGCACTTCACAAAAACCCTGTGGGACACACTCCTCCTTGGCCCCACCGCAAAATACGTAGATTCCAAGAACAACAACGAACGCGACCGCATGACCATCCCCGAATTTGTCGCTGACGTCAAAACCTTGGTCCCTGAAATCGAGGAGCGCGACCTGCAACTCGCCTACACGGGCTTACGTCCTAAACTTGTTCCGCCTACTGGCAAAGGCATAGCTGATTTTGTGATTGAACCCGACCGCGAATTTCCTCAGGTCATCCAACTGGTAGGGATCGAATCTCCGGGACTCACCGCCGCCCCCGCGATCGCCCGCCAGGTTATCTCTCTGGTGGAGGAAGTCCTGAAGTAAAAAGGCAGTTTTTAGAAGTTTAGCGGGCGGTGGTGAAGAACCGTTATTCAGAGTAACGCGAGGAATTCCACTTATTTCACTAGCACGCACAAACTTCTTCTTCCTTGCGCTCAGTGAGAATTCATCCCGCTCGAAATCCTTCTCCTCCTCACTCTTCTGCACTGAACGCCCAAATTTCCAGCCCTGTGCGTTGCTTTTCCACGAGAAATGCTGACCTGAAGCATTTTGTATCCTCGGTCCAAACTAAGGAATTTCTGGAGTAGACGGTCAGAGGTGTGCAGGAATGCTTGGTTGCTCGATTGCTAAACGCACTGGGCTACTGGCCCCCTATCTTTTTGTGTAGAATTCCGCAAAGCGTGGCGCTGCCATTGCTTCATTACCTTCTTTAGAAATTCGCGGCGTGCAATCAGCTTCCTCAAACCAGCATTGAGGAGGCTAATAGCGGTCATCTGGAAATTAAGCATCAGGCCACGACCCATTGGAGCATAAAGATATGCCGCGCCTTCCTGCCATCCCGCGTTGCAGACAACACGTTTGTAAGAATAGTTTCCCGATCTAAGATCGAATTGTGTGGGGCCGGGAGTGAGGTCAAAGGACTCTCTAATGCTAGGCAATAGCATAAGCATGCCGGGAGAGTACTTCGCGAACTCCGGATCGTATCCCGTGAATTCCGCGAGGAAAGTGGATTTATATTGACTGCCGATGAAATATGCGCATGGAGACTCTTGCACTGCACCCCCTGACAAATCACTCTATGACAGAAAATGCCGCGCAAGGTAAGTGCAGGGGGCAAACGAGCACGTGATCCGGGTCATGGGAGTCAGACGCCGATTTGTTCCGTAACTCCTATCAGGTCTTGAGGAAGGTCTGGAAGGCTGAGCTGGCTCAATAGGATGGGGAAAAGGGAGGGGAGACAGATGAGGTTTTGCTGCATCCCTGCGATCTTCCCGAAGTTGGGTTGTCAGAGCGTAGGAAAATCCTCATATGCCGCAGTGGCATTGGCGGTGTCACCCTGAATGCTAGCCGTTTATGGCTTCAGCGCTGCGCCAGTCCAAACAACCTGACACGGCTGGTCATCAACGCGCTTCACTGCGAACTTCCGAAATGTGCCACCAATGGTTCAAGGTACAATCGCAGTGGCCTGGTTGGAATAGGGGCTTTCGACTGCGTCCGAACTAAGCGTGGTCACTACATAATAGTATTCCGTGCCCGAGGTCACACTGTTGTCGGAGTAACTGGTCCCGCTTATCGTCGAGCCCACCAGCTTCCTATAGGGACCACCGGAAACGGTCGACCGGTAGACGTAGTATCCGAGCACACCTGTTGTAGTGCTGGGTTGCCACTGCAACCCAACCACGTGTGTCGCTGCCACCCCTGTTCCCGTCACCGGCACCGTTATAATTCCAGCATTCGAAGCGTTGCTCACAATTGTGATCGTTCCTGTAACGCTTCCGGTCGTTTTCGGTGCAAAACTCGACACCACTGCAGCGGTTTGTCCCGGCGTCAGTGTAGTGCTTCCGCCCAACCCAGTGGTAGTTAAGCCCGAGCCACTGATGTTCACTCCAGAAATGGAGAGGTTCGAATTGCCCACATTCGTCAACGTAATTTCTTGGATCGCTGTGCTGCCCACACCTATATTTCCAAACGTCAAACTTGCCGGAGTTACTGTCAGCACCGGTGAACTGCCGACTCCTGTCCCGGACAAGACAATCGTGATCTGGCTGTCCGATGCAGTTGAGGTCACTCCTACGGATCCGCTAAAACTTCCTGCGGATTGTGGCAAAAATGCTACCGTTAAATACGCGTTCGCCCCTGCCGCGATTGACGCCGGCGTGGTGATCCCGGACACTGAAAATCCATTCCCACTCGCCGTGATGTTGGAAACAGAGTAGCTGCCCGTTCCGGTGTTCATCAGTTCAATCGTTTGTGTATTCCGAGTCCCCACCGGCACATTCCCGAATTGTGCGGCAATTGGGGTCGCACTTGCATATCCTGCCGCGTTGCTGGTCACCCCCGTTCCGTGTAGCGTTAGCGTCACCGTTCCGCCCGCCCCGTTGTTGAAGAATTGAACCGTGCCCGACGAGTTGCCAGCCTTCGTAGGTGCAAACCTTATGCGAAGGGAAACGGTGACTCCCGCGCCCAAAGTCATTGGATATCTGATTCGACTCGTCCTGAATCCCAAGCCTATCAGTGCATCACCTGAAAGATTGAGTGCGGTGTTCCCGGAATTCGTCAACGTGATATTGATTACTTGTGACTGCCCCATCACCACATTCCCGAAGTCCAACGTACTCGGCTGTACCGTCAATTGTCCCGTTGCCTTAGCGCACGGAGCGGCAACTGCAAACAGCACTCCGGCTGACAACACTGCCAGGAAAGAATAAAACGCTCGGTTAGGGCGTCCTATCACCCCTCCGCGAGCAATTCTGAAAAGCCATGATTTCCCGGAGCCGCGATCTTTCATAGAGATCACAGTCTGGTGGAGGCGTTTGCGCCGGTCTACTGAACCTGGGGCTTGTTCTTGGACGGGGAAAAGGGCAAAGGATTGTCCAGATATCTAGCCTGAACTTAAGTACAGGCTACCGGGTGAACCGTGAAAGGGCGGTATTCACATCGGGCGTAAACCCATCCCGGAACAGGTTCGCTCAACCCGGTAGCAATCGAAGCGGTGGCGGAGATATCGAAACTGCTGAAGCCTTCGGTGCAGAGGGGGCCGCATATGCATGTGGCGAGCATGCAGGCCGTAACGTGAGTGAACGTGAAGGTGAGCAACCGCCACACCGGGGACAGACCTGGTGGGATGGAGTTTCCTTGAGTCTCTCCGGTCGAACGCCCAAAGGCCCATGTTACGCCTGATGAATTTGCGGCGACAATGCTTGACGTCACCAGGTCCAAGGTCACCGCTACCACTCGCTGACAATTTCCGCAGGCCACCTCTTGTCAATCCTCTCCAGGGTGAACTCAGTTTCCTGAATCGCTTTATCCACAAAATACTGCTTCGCCAGATTCGGATTGTCGGACCTTGACAATCTCACTGGCGGTTATTAGATGTGAGGTAGATCAGAGGTGTTTGGGAATGTGGCCGCTACGATGGGTGGCCCCTTTTTGTTTTCCCGATGTTCTCGTGCGAGCCTATCGAACGCGGCGAGGGTGAAGTCTTCGGCCTCAAAGTAGTTGGTGATGAGCGACCAGTAAAGAAATGAGGGGACCGCGTTGGTGACCATTGGATGACCGGTCCACACACATTCCGTACCCATTCAGATTGAGACGAGGTTCCCAGCGCGAATTCCCACCAGAGTAACAATCAGATGAATACTTCGTAACTTGGTCCGTCTGTTTCTTTCGGGGACAGGGTTGTGGTGTTCAGGGCTCCGATCCCCGGGGTGTATTGGGCGTTGCATGAGGTTCGCCGGCTGATAGTCGCGTCAGTGTGATTGGGAGATGAATAATCTGTAATAGTGCTCTGACTCAGAGAAAGAAGGTCAGGGTGATGGACTCCCTCCTCAACAACTGCGGTTCGTGACCAGGTGAACGCCCCGCTCCGAGAAATTCGACGGGGGGTTCCCATTTAAAAACACGGGAGCCGCTCATCCCCGAATCTCCAGAGTCAGCGACCTTCACCGCTAAATCGCTCCGGTGTTTTTGGAGCAAGGATTTCCGCAGATTCCGAAATCCCGCAACGTGGTAAGCTCACGCTATGAACGAAGAGAAACTTAAACCGGATCAGCCGATCGAAGACAAGAGCTTAGAGAAGAATCCCACCGTCGAAGAGAAGCCCGAGAGCAGGATCGAGGTCATCGATCTCACGGATGAGCTCATGGAACAGCTCTCCGTCGTGGCGCAGAAACTCGCTGCTAGTGCCTGATGTTTTGTTTGTGTGGGCCTGCACTTTCGCTCCTGAGGCGAGCATGAAGAAACGAATTGTATGGCCGCGCCGACTGCTGGCGCACCTGCGGCGGTTGAAAAGGGAAGCCCAGAAGAAACTCCCAGGTTTCTTTTCCCACGGTCCGAAGGAGTAAAGCCACTGGGTGGGCACGGTACGGATTCGACTGAAGCGAAGCGCCACCCCGGAAGGACTAGAATAGAGGCATCGTCACCGGCAAAGCACAGACGCCGGTAACTGCGGAGGCGCACGATGCTCGCGCGAGTTCCTGGCGGTGTTGCGGCGATTCTGATACCGATATTGGCCTGGGCGGCACCGTCGCAACATAAGGTGCTCGTGACATTTGATTATGACTTCACGATCGAGCGGCCCTGCAAGGATAAAGAATCCGGTACCTGTGTGAAGCGATTCGTTATTTATGACATCACCGATCCGAACGCACCAGCGAAGTTGTTCTCCATCGCAGTAGATCCAAAAGTCAAAAAGATGAAGTACAGGGTCAAGGGAGAAAGCAATTTACTGCAACTGAGTGACGGGATGCGTACATTTGCGGCGACGGCACAATGGGCGAATGGCGCGGAGTCCGATCCAAAGGCGTGCACGACGACGGTGGCGGTGAGGCCGCAGCAGGTAAAATTGGATTTGAGGATGGAGCGGCAGAGCGGGAAGTAAGAACACATTTGCAACAGCGGCAGTGAATGGACGCCAGGGGCGGACTTCCGAGCGAGCAATCATTGCTGCGCGGGCTTCGCTGAAAATGCCTTTGATTTCTTCCTTGGGAGCGGACTACTCATAAAGTGATGGAATCTGTCTATCCCAGTCACAGCTTGTCTATCCTCTCCAGTACAAACTCAACTTCATTGATTGCCTTGTCCACAATCTACGATATGGCTTTGCCATATTCGGTTTACCCGACTCCATCGATTCAATCAGTTTCCGCGCACACAAGAGCGTTGCGGCAAAAAGAATTGCGTCTGACCCAACTTGGCCTTCCGGACCTTGACTAATACCTGGCAGGAGTTACGGATAGTGCGTGACTCGCGTCACGGGATCGGACACCGAATTTCCTCTGGGCCGTGGGACATGGTTCGGTGATTCGGCGTAGAGGGTAAGGCCCTTCCTGCGCCGGGTTGTCGGGACCATCTGATTTGCTTCAATGCACAAACCGCAATACCAGCGATTGCACAAGTACACGGGAGAATCCCGTGCACACATTAGGAAGGTGCATTCCGAAGTGCTGCCCAAGATTCCACTGGAATTGTTCGCCACTTCATTTTGGGCAGCAGAATGTGTTCTCTTTCCTTTGGGTTAGCTCCGTTCACGAAGGTCACAGCTCAACTCTCCGGTTGGCCACAAATATGCTAGAGCACTCGTGCGGGCTATTTGGTCGGACGCCCAAACCCCATGGCTCTTAAGGCCGAGGGAGACCAAAAACTAAACAGGTCCAGTACGGATAGCCCGCGCCAAATTCGCTTCGTTTAAGCACGGTTCGTAAGAGAAAGGCCGTGTACGAATATGTGGCAGAAGAACTGTCCGGTTTGTCGGAAACCATTGGAAAAGAAACTTCCTACAGAGACGGTCCACTGCTCATGCGGTAAGTACGTCTGGAAAGGATAGCGCTGCGCCGCTATTACTCCGCTCAGCTAATCTGGTTGTGGACACTCGGAGACCCGCGTGGAGAGTGCGCGGATTCACAGCTGCCATCGGGGTCCGACTAGATTTGGCTTCAATAGCAGGACAGAGCGGACTACTTAGCAGTGTCATCAGCGCCTGCTCCAATTGGCTTAACAGCATCTGTCACTTTCCGACTGCTTTTCTGGCGAATTCGACTACCGCCTCAAATGCACTCGAAACTCATTCAACTTTTCGTCGGCTGAGTCTGTTTTCTGGTGGAATTCGGAAGGACCGAGCAAGACCTCAGGGAGCTTTCGCGCGGCCCAGACTGTTCTGTAAAGCGTGCATGCTTGCCGTTTCGTTCAAGCTGAAACTCTTCATAGGGAACTCGCCGAAGGCCTCAGAATCGGTGGAACTTCCGAAGGAATATGAAACCGAGAAGACCACTGACGAGGAGTTCAAGAGACTGTGGTTCGGGCGTTGTTGTCGGCGGCCCAGGTGGCGAAAGGTAGGGTGACGGAACAGGACCCAGCGGTGGCAGATGGCCGGGGGAACCGCCACAGCAAGGAAAACCAGGAAAGAACGGGAGGAAAGGGCCGTCTGTGCCTGGCACCTGCGGCCCGTTGCTCAAGGCTATCAGGAACGGAGTGTGATTTTCGGCCCAAAGCGGCGCAGGCATATTCTCTGGAGACATGAACGGGAGACTGGGAGAGATGGGCGGATTCAATACCTCCGTCGGCGGCTCTGAATTTGCAGTGGGTTCAGCGGGAACTTCTGAAATGCGATTGCCGCAACGCGTGCGTGCAAGGTTCGATCCGTCGGTTAAGAGAGTTTCGCCGGCGTGCAGCGAGATTTTTTTTTGGCTCCAATAAACATGATCGCCAATGCGATAGGAAACATAAACCTGACGGTCGCTGGCTAGGCGAATGACATGTGCGGATCCACTGCGGAAACCACGGTAGTGAGCGGCGGCCACAGGGTCCTGCCGCAAAGCGGTCTGTAGCTTCTCCGCACTGACGACCCCACCCGGAATGACGGAATACGGATAAACCGGACCATCTGCCTCAGAACCCGGAACGGCGAGGTAGCCTTCGGCTCCCTCCTCGGGAAACCAAGTGGGGGAGGTGGCAGATAGCGTGGGCTGAGGAGAATCAAGTCGCGGTCGTGAGAAGGCCATCAGAAAGAGAAGGGGAAGCGCGAAAAAAAGGACTAGAACTGCTACTACCAAAACCACTGCGGACGACCCTCTTGGCTTAATTCTGTGAGGTTTTGTACGTCCGATTGGTTCATTGCCCATTCTAAGTGGGGATTCCGGATGCCCGGAGGTTACCCCTATTAGGATAGGAGCAAGCGGAGTGCCAGATGCTAATAGATGCCAAACTGTTGGAAAGCTGGCCAATCCCAACTTTCAGATTGCGACAATCAAAAATGCCGTCCATTCATGTGAACTCGCTTAGAGATAATGGGAAACCTCGAGGGTAAAGAAGCATCCATGTCCGCCGAGGTACCTACGCAAGACGGGAGTCGCCGCGACTCGCGCGGGGGAAACTAATGACCTAGTACGGTTAGCTCTGAAACTACCTGGACACAAGTGGCAAGCTGCTCCACCTCCCTGAGCGACCATTCGCGCAAGCTCACCAGCTCTCGCGTGGTACTGCCGAACCTCCGGATCTGCCTCTGGACTTTCCCATTCTTCAAAAGGCTCAACAAGCCAGTGACCACTGTGGCCTGATCAACATCCAGTCCACAACCACGGTCCACCAAGGATTGCATAGCACCTCCTTTGTCGGAGGCGATTGCTGCACCGTAGGCCTGTTACAGACACTGTTATAGGTCCTTCCCGTTTCTGGGTGCGACAAAAGGTGGGACCTTTACCGACGCGGGTCAGTCTTCCCGACGGGATCGATGTCCACACAGCGAATTCCGACCTCCAAGCAACCGCCATTCAGCGTTGCTTGTACCACAGACTGACCCGTCACCACAGACAAACCCGTTGATCTCTATTTTCATGCTCAGTGCTGCGCCAACGGCGCATGAGGTCTTACCAGGGAAGTCGGTGCCGGTACCCTTCGCTCGGCTGAGTTGTCCGGCCCGTTGCTAGGGGCTGACACGGACCCCACCGCCCAGGTGCTTCTTTACTATTTCTATTTTTTGGAAGCGTACCAACGTCAATACTTTCAGAGCACATCCAACGCAAGATCACCTTTCTTGGCTTAGCCACATGTGGCACTGTCTAATATAAGCTGACCAAATCACCAATTCCCTAGTGAAGCTCAAGGAGACAGGCCTTGCGCCGTTTTCTCCAAGCCATAAAGTGTTCCTTGGCTCGCAAGAGGAATAGGTTTTATTCAGCCTCTGAAAAGTCCCTGATGTACCTCCACCGCGAAAAAAGTCTAAGGATTCTCTTAACTGAAAAGCCGCAATGGGAGGATGATATACGCCGAGGGTTTAGGGGTTCACCGCATAGATTGGAATTTGGATCTCTATCTCAGCTAGCTCTCGGAGAGTTTGATCTGGTGGTGCCACTGGAGATTTCGAGTTTGATCCAAGCTCGCCAATGGTCGCATTTGCTCGCCAAAAACCCGATCCCAATTCCATCCAAGGAAAGCATCTTGCTTTGTGATGACAAGTACAGGTTTAACCAGGCGCTCATTGATAGGGGCTTCGGAAGCTATATCCCCAGGATGGGAACGGGTCTGCCGCCTCCCTATATCTTGAAGAAGCGGGTCGGTGAGTGGGGCAAGGAATGTTGGATGATTCGGGATCACGAAGCCGAACTGCGAGTTCTCCATCAATTGAACGATTCCGCACTTTACCGCCAGGAGATCATCCGGGGGCGGTATGAATTTGCAACCCACATCCTGTTTGCGAGGGGCAAAATTATCAAATCTCTAAATATCATGTACGAGTTTGAGAGCGAAATTCCTATAAAGGGACAAGATGATCCGCTCTACAAAGTTATTTGCAAAAGTCCTTATCTTGAACTGTTCGCCAACATTCTGAGCTCGATCGGGTTTGAAGGGCTATGTTGCGTGAACTACAAGGTGGCTGGCGGGCAGCCTTACATATTGGAAATCAATCCTCGCTTCGGTGGTAGCCTCGGTCCCTATTTTTTCTCCTTCATTCGGCACTTGAATTCTGGCTGAATGACTCCCCGAACAGGCCCGAGAGTGCCTTATCGCGTCGTCTCTCTGGTAGAAACTCACCATTCGTACTCTGTTGTTGAGTGGCCGTCACTCGGTGCAAGTTGGTCGGCGCTCGAACCACGAATCTCTACCGTATTAAATTCTCTAACTGGAATTGAGACCGATGATGAAGGGTGGTTATAAACTGCACGAATGCCGTGATTTGATCCCAAAAGTTGCGACGCGATGTTGCCCCGACAAAAGCGCCAAATCTTGGAGCTTCGCTGGGGTAGATTGGGGAGCAATCCCGCGTTGCATGGAAACGGGGTGAGATCGATTACGGAATAATCGCCTGAGCTTCGTTAGAGTCTGCGCTTTCGTTTCCGTTTGCATCCACGGCCGTGGTGACGTAATAGTAAGTCGTTCCGCTCGTCAGCGTGCTATCGGTGTAGTTTAGCGTCGTCAACAGGGAACCATTGATGCGCGAATACCCTGTGCCGCTCGTCGTGCTGCGGTACACGTTATAGCCGGACACCGTAGAAGTACTTGCGTTCCAGGTCAGGGATACACTGTGTGTGGCTGGTTGCACTCCGCTGCCCGTGAGGCTGACGGTCGCGGGTGAACCCGTGGCATTGCTCGTTACCGTCACTGACCCACTCGCGCTCCCTGCGGTGCTCGGGCTGAAGCTAACAGAAATCGTCAGAATCTCTCCTGGCGTCAGAGTCACAGGTGTGCCGGCACCTCCCACACCGAAACCTGTCCCACCCGCCGTGATTTGCGAGATTTGCGCATCTGAGTTGCCCGTATTGGTGATTACAACGTTTTGCGAGACAGAACCGCCAGTTGACACATTTCCAAAGCTAATGCTTGTTTTACTGAAAGAAAGCGTCTTCGTCGAAGTGATGCCCGTGCCGCTTAATGGCAATGTGGCTGGGGAATTCGGCGCATTGCTCACGATCGACACGCTGCCCGTCACCGACCCCGCTGATGCAGGCAGGTACTGCACATTGAAGGTGCTCGATGACCCCGGATTCAGGGATAGCGGCAAACTGAGTCCGCTCGTGCTGAAACCGCTGCCCGTCACGCTCACCTGACTGATCGTTAGCGTGCCCGTCCCGGTGTTGGTGATCTTCACAGTCTGAGTATTGGTTGAACCCACAGGAACACTGCCGAAACTCACAGTGGCCGGGGTTAGCCCCAGTCCCGCCTGAACTCCGGTACCGCTAACCGCAATCACGGAGCTCGATCCCTGTGAACTCGTAACCGTTACGTTTCCAACGACGTCTTCCGCTGTTAACGGGTTGAAGGCTACATTCATGGCCTTTGCCTGCCCGGGAGTGAGCGTCAACGGCGTCGTGATGCCACTCGTGATGACATCCTTTGCAGCTACCACAATTTGCGAAATGGTCAGATTTGTGTTTCCCGAGTTTGTCAAGGTAACACTCTTAGAGATGGAACTACCTGCGCTGATACTGCCAAACGCCAGGCTCGTGGGGCTCGCCGACACCGTCACGGATGCCGCTACGCCCGTACCGTTTAGGGTCACTTTGGCGGGTGAATTGGGCGCATTGCTGGAAATGTTGACCGTACCACTCAGACTTCCCGCAGACGTCGGAGCGAAGAGTGCGCTGAAGGAAACGCTCTGGCCGGCGGTAATTGTGGCGGGAGTGGCGAGCCCGCTCACGGTAAAGCCAGCGCCGGTAACCGAAATCTGGGCAATGGTAAGTGGTGCCGAACCGGTGTTCGTCAGGCTGAATGCCTCCGACTTCGTCTGCCCATCTACGACGCTTCCAAAATTGAACGTCGTTGGCGAAACGTTCAGCCCGGCCTGCACGCCCGCCCCGTTGAGTGTAATCGTGAGCGGCGAGCCTTTGGCATCGCTGGTGACGGTGACTGTGCCCGAGGCGCTTGTGGCTGCGGTGGGAGCAAAACCAACATTGAGAGTCACACTCTGAGACGCATTTATCGTCGCAGGAACCGTTACGCCGCTTACGTTGAAACTTGTGCTGCTCGCAGTGATTTGTGAGATCTTCACGGCACCGTTTCCGGTATTCGTCAGGGCAATCTGCTTTGAGGAATTACTTCCCGTGGGGATGCTTCCGAAATTTATGCTAGTTGGATTCGGCGTTAACTGCCCAACTTGGATGTTTGTGCCGCTACCGGACAGCGAAATGTTCACTGTGGGTTTCGTCAGATCGTTGCTCGTGATTGCGATGCTTCCACTCGCAGAACCAGCCACTGTCGGATGAAATGTAAGCGTCATGGTGGCAGTTTTGCCGGCACCTATTGTCCTCGGTGTGGTGATTCCATTGACTGCAAATTCTGCGCCGGTTAATGTGAGCATCGAAACGGTGAGGTCCGTTCCACCTTCATTCGTGATCGTCAGGCTCGATGTGTCTTGCATGCCTACACTCACGCGGCCAAAGTCCACAGACAAACTGCTAGTCGAGATTTGCGGTAGAGGACTCACGCCGGTCGCAGTAAGGTTCAGCAATAGTGGCGTAGTTGAGGCATCGTGGACCACCGACAGCGTCCCACTCACGCTGCCTGCGGTCGTAGGCTTCACAGAAATTGAAAAGCTGGCGGTTTGTCCCGAGGGAAGAGAGAGAGGCGGCGTCACGCCGGATAGAGCGAATTGGGGGTTCGATACACCGACTTGTGTCACTGTCACCGTGTTTTTGCCAGGATTCGTTATAGAGACGTTCTGGGTGGACTGCTTCCCCAAGGCAACCTTGCCGAAATTAACGGTGACCGGATTCAGCTGTAGAGAGCCAGATTGAGTGCTTCCTCCTGCGCCATTCAGCAGCCCGGCGCAACCATCCAATATTAATATGGCGATCAGTAATACCGCTCCGAGGGCTAAACCTCGTTTAAGACGGGTCTGTTTCGTGTGAGATTCCCCTACGACATGCAGGACCCCTTCCGCACTGGCTCCCACCATTGGACCCTCCGCTTTTTCAATGTCCAATATAGGAGTTCTAGTACTATCAATACTACTGGTGTTACGAACAATTTCGGGACAGATAGTTAGCCTGTCCCAATCTCTGTTCGCACCCTGCCCTACTGGTCACTGCTGCATTCGGTTCCGGATTCGCTGACAAGCGACAGTGGTTCGAGTGATTTGAACTCATGGGCTAATAGAATAAGTATCTTAGATGGATACTGGTACGGAGATACCTGGCTAGTATTGCTACGTTAAATCTTTAAGGACCGCGTGGGCCCTTTGTTCTCCCCCCCGCAGTAGGTACAGAAGCCGGTCCAGGTGAAGAGCAGATATTGAATTTCACGACGCGTCCGTGGCAGGGTCCAGCCAGAAGTTTTTTTACTGCGGAGCATTTCCAGAGTTAGAAATGCATGAGCCAACATTACCAGCGTGGTGTGGTGGTGCCAGCCGATCCAACTTCGCCCTTCGTAATGATCCAGTCCCAGTTCCTCCTTCAGTTGCTGGTAATCTTGCTCGATCTTCCAGTGACACTTCGCCAGCCGTACTAAGCGTCGCAGTGTGTAGGTGGCTGGCAGATCGCAAAGGAAGTACTTGGTCGGTTCCTTTTCCGACTCCGGCCACTCGCTCAGTAACCAGACTTCCTTGTGCGGTGGTTGACCACGGACGAAGCCATGCGAGGGCTGTACTCGTAAGGCCACGAATCGCGATTCCAGCCACCCCTTTGTGCCTTGCCGCCAGCGGATCCTCTTCCAACCCTTCGCTTGGACCGCCGTGTTCTTTTGAGAATCAGCTCGATCTGCTTCTCAGACAATTGAATGGAATAGCCTTCGCGAATGTTGAAAATGGAGTAGTTGTTCGAGCTGAGCGGTCCCGGGTCCAGAAGGTTTCCGCACACTGCTCGTTCAGGCAAGGGAGGCTTTCCCGGCTAAGGTTTCCCGAATTTCCTCGCGCCCAATTTCGACCCGACCGCTTCGCCCGCAAATGTTTTACGGAAGTATTCGAGCGTATACCCGAGACCTTCTTCAAGCCCCACTTTCGGCTCCCAGCCCAACAACTTCTTCGCCTTTGAAATATCCGGTCGCCGCTGCTTCGGATCATCTTCCGGCAGCGGCTCGTGGATTAATTCGTGCGCATCCGGGAAATGGCTCAAGATGCGTTTTGCAAATTCGTAAATCGTCAACTCCACCGGATTTCCGATATTTGATTGCATAACAATGTCGGCTCCTCGACCCGAGTACACTGTGGTTGCTTAACGACCATAGGCTCGGGAGAAGGAGCCGAACATGTTACTGATAGGCGTAG
>CAVUHF010000014.1:0-23880 GCA_963741195.1 Candidatus Acidiferrales bacterium | reverse complement strand
TCCAGACAGGCTCGTTGACGTCGGCAGGCACAATCTTCGCCGTGTTGGGAATTGTGTAATGTGGATCGAGATATTCACGGTAAACCAGCGCATCAAGGGTCGAAGCTAGGATCTCCTCGGCAGGTATGCGTCCCTATTCATGCCCGACGTTGTACTTGCAATCGCGACCGTATCGCCGGGCGCAGACCACCGGAGCCAGCGGACTGTAACTTAGAAGGGGTTCGATCTTGAGAAAAATATCTCGTCGCTGAAGTATCACGATTGACCTCCTTTGGAACGTAACGATCTCTGGTTCGGACATCTCCGATTTTCGGATAACTAGTTCGTTGTTCTGCTGCCAGGTCCGATGGCAGCACGCCTCATAGTAGACGCCTATGAAACTGAGCTAAGTCGTCAGGTCGAAAGTGCCGGAACTGGTTCCATCCAATCCGAGCGGTACACCGTGCTGTCCCGGGCGAGTCAGCTAGACTTGGACTTTCGCGCCCCTTACCCTGGGCGTAATCGCCTCCCAAAGCTGCGCGTCAAGATAGATAGGCGCGCGGTACGAAACTCCTAAGCCATTGGGGCGGCTGCTACATAGTGAGCGTATATCGAGAAACGCTTCACAGGATGTTTGGGGTTGGGATGTCAACGTTGCCGGCCTGCCCTATGAATGCGGTCCCTGGAAGACGTGACTTGTAGTGCATCAAAGATGACTTCGCGGGCAACGCCCAGCGAGGCAATCGGTTTCCGCGAGGGAAACCATCACCTGGACCGTAGAATCTTCTGCGTAGAGTTACTGTACAATAGTCTACAAATAAGGTAATTAAACGCAAATGACGGCGCACTAAGTCCTCCAGATCAAATCGAGCGCGGTGAGCACAAAGTTGGAAGTCCTCCTTACCTCATAGATGCGCTCACCGGGCCGTCCATCCACCATCAATCAAAATCGTCTCGCCGGTGATCAGCGACGCAGCAGGAGAGGCTAAAAACACAACCGCGCCCGCCACTTCCATTGGCTCACCAATACGGTGTAGCGCAGCGATGCGCTCCACTGTGTCGGCTCGAAATGCGGGATCAGAGAGTGCACTCTCCGTTCCTGGTGTGTGAATGAAGGTGGGTGCCACGGCGTTCACGGTGATTCCATACTTGCCCCATTCAACGGCCAAACACTTGGTCAGATGAGCGATTGCCGCCTTGGTCATGCAATAAATGGATTCCGTCGGCAACGCCACAAAACCCGCTTGAGAGCTCATGTTGATAATCGTTCCGCTGTTCCGCCGAATCATCAGGCGTCCGGCGGCCTGGCTGGCAAAAAATGTACCTTTCAAGTTCACGGCCAATGTTTCGTCAAAGTCTTCCTCGCGAACATTCTCGGCTGGATTATCTGGCGCGATGCCAGCATTGTTCACAAGGATGTCGATCCGGCCGAACTCGTTGGCAGTCTCGCCGACGGCGGAGAAAATCTGCTGCTTACTGCGCATGTCCATCTGAAGCGGCAGGGCCTTTCTTCCCATTGTTCGTATCTCTGAAGCCAATCCGGAGTTCGCGTTTACATCGCGCAGCCCTAGCGCGAGATCCGCGCCTGCATGCGCCAAAGCCAGCGAAATTGCCCGCCCCAAACCTCGCGCCGCTCCCGTCACCAATGCCACTCGACCACTTAATCCAAACTGCGGATACTCCATTACCTTTCCTCCCTCGCTCAATTATTATTTCCACTCACGCCGCTCACTGAAGGTTTGAGTATAAAAGATTCGGCGGACAGCATGTGCCTTGAGATTTTCGCTAGCTGACAACTTCAACTACGTTTAAAGCGATAAACGCACTTTTGGGTACGTTCTAACACCGTTACCGGAGAAATGGAGGCTAGGAGTTTGTCGACAGCTTGCGAGCAGTTGGGCTGTGTATGTAAGGCGATGAAGCGAAGAAGTCTGCAAAAATAGAACACATGCACGGGTGTCAGTTATTAGTTAGCGCTCATTCAAGAGGTCATAGATTATATATAGTAAAATACCGTGTTAGTACTTTTAAGTGGAAGGCGACAAGCTAATCCACGGCGAACTAGCCCAAAAGTTGCAGCCAGATCTTCGGGTGGTCAGCGGCCAGCCCAAGCTGCATCCCAGCCCGTGAGGATGCGTCAGAGGAGAAGCTTTGTTCGACAGAAGCGAGTTGATCAAAAAGCGACCGTCGGGCGCGACATCGTATTGCTAGTTCGCGATGTGCTCGGCCGCAATACGCGTCTGAAATAGAACCCGTGGCACGCCAGCCATCCCGGTTCTAGGATCAAAGCTTACCGCGATCAATTTTCGATCTGGCTGGATGAAAAAAACTTGACGACCGTCGTGGCTCCAGCGGGGCTGCACAGCAGCTCCAGGCGAGCAAAGGCCGCCGTAGCCACACAATCCTTGAGGAACTTCCGGCGATCAAGTTCTCGAAAATGCCGTACTGATGGTCTGAGGGACTCCGTCGTACTCACCTGGCTTTCTAAATCCTTTGTACCACTTTGCTGTGTCTGGGGTGCGAAGAAATCCCAGGGACGGAGGAGGCTGAGCACGAGCCCATGTGATTGCAATCACTGTGCTTCGGTCGCGACCGTGAGGCCTGTGGAATCGCGATGAAGGTGAAATCCATCCACGAGGTATCCCTCATTTAAGCCTTGAAACGCCTCATGTTGTTTCCTATATTGTGTTGCATTAGAGGCTAGTTAAGTCTTTATTCGATAAGCTTAGTACGTCCGCCCATGAGGGAGTGGAACAAATGTCCCCCCGAGAGCAAGAAGTCGCTGCAAACCCAGGCCGCGGCGGAGACGGAAATCCCGCAGGACCCAAGCCGACGAGTGCCCGGTCTTCCCACCACCCCAAGTCGCAGTTCCGGCAGTTTTACATCTTCCTAATCGCCGCTGACCTGGTCGTCCTGTTCATTTATCTGTTTCTGGTTCCGACGGATACGTGGGAGAGCTACAACGGGCGGCTGCGGTCGCTAGGGTCGCTAATCGTAAGCATATTGGCCTACTTAGGCCTAAATGCGGTCTTACAGCGGTATGTGACGAAATTTACGTTTCTGGATCAGATCTGGTTCCGCGCTACCGTATTGTTTGTCACTCCGATTTTGTGGTGTGCCATCTTGCCGGTATGGTCAGTGCATCTGGTGATCCGACCTCGGCAGATCGTTCAGCCGGAAGTGCAAATCCTGACGCAATCGTCAGACAAGAACACGGGACAAGGAGGGGTCTACCGGTACTGCGAGGTCCCGCCGTCCAAAACCTCGCCGACATCCGATGAAACGATTTGCGCCTTCGGGCAACTACTCTTACGACATTACGAGATCGTGTTGAAGGGGGCCCCCCACTCCACGTATCTCCCAGCGCCGAGTATCTTTGTGAACACCTTTATTCAGCATCCGTTTCCTGTTCAGCTGCCCTGTCGGCTGCAGCTGTACCCGGTCTACCCAAAAGAGAGTATTTACACCAAGCGCCTGGGTGAAAAGGAGGAGGGCCCTGAGCCACTTCCGCACGACGGCGTGATCTGGTTAATGCCTGGACGTTATGAATATATCCGGGCCACGGACGACAAGCGGCATGGTCAAGGGTCGTTGGAGATGCCCTGCCGCGCGGATTATAGCCTGGAGATCACACTTGAGTGAACGGTCCAAAGGCGTTGCACGAGTTGGCCTGCGTTGCAGTCTGCTGGCGATCCTGTTCGCCGTGTTTTCGCAAAGCGTGGGCGGACAGAGGAGTCCTGCGCCTCCAGCCGTCTACTTTCTCCGCGCTGTTTTCCAATGCACGGAGAACAATGATCTGGAGGCGTGCAGCCCGACGGACCTGCAAAAGGTGGGGTGGACGAACCAGAGCGCGGCAAGAATCCAGTTAGCCGAATTCACCTCACTGGTCCTAACCGAAGCACAGTACCAAGAGCCGCATGTGAAGAAGGTCTCGTGTAATACAAGCGTGCCTTTGAAAGTGCGCGAAAACAAATTAGTCGAAGAGTGGCGAAGATCGGGAGGGAACGAAGCTACGCGCCCCTGGATCATTGAGTTGCAAATCCAGGTCGATATGGGCCACTCCTATTTTTTCATCATACAAGCTCGAAGAGCAGGACAAGATGACTTTGTCTACCCCGAGACCTACCAACTACCGGAGTGGGGAGAATTCAGCAAAATGATCAAGGATCGACACGTTCCGGATGTAGCGAAGCGCGTGAGCAAGGTCGGGTGCGACATTCTGAAAGAATGCAATGAGAGGTAATACGTGCGAGCTTTCCTTTTATTCGGCTTCAGCCTTCTAATGCCCGTCGTGGCCGGAGCACAATCGGATGAAGCGCCTGCAAATGCAGCACAGGACCAACGGCAAGTCGTCAGTCCAGCAATTCCCACAGCAACTGCGCCGATTTTAGAAATCTACAACTTTGCGCTGGCTGGAGGGGCGGAGAACTACGACCGGGCGCGGGTTCTGCAGCAGGCGCTGCCGGATTCGTTGTATCTGCGGTTCCTGGCCGATCCACGGATAGAAGTGCGCCGGATCCGCCTGCCGTATACTTCAGCGGCTTCAAGCAGCTCAGACTCGCGGCTTGCGGAGGCTGCTCCGCATTACGTCTTGGACGGCAAGATTGCTTTCCTGCAAGGTAACGCGGCATTGTCCGGGCCGGCGGCCGGACGCCAAATCGCGCCTAACTTTGTGCTGATCACCTATTCATTGCGCGATCTTAGTGCAGAAGGAAGCTCCAAGGCGCCGATGGATAAAGATGAGACCGTCACGTTCGCGCAATTGCCCGGAACGCTCCGACGCATTTCGGGCCAGGTGATCACCACTATTCTTCCCCCCTCAAAGGTCACGCTGCAGGTACACGCCCCGCAATTCAAGGATATTCCGGCTGACCGCCAGCCTTTCTATTTGCAGAATCTGCCGGAACTGTTGAAGACCGAAGTATCTCGGCAAGGTTGGATCGATATTGTGGAGGGGAATGCAACGTCGACTTACTCCATCAACGAAACTCTACGGACAGACAGGAACAATAAAGGCTATGAATTGCAGGCAGTCATTCTGCGCGGAGGGGTCCAGATCGGAACTCCTCTGGTGGAACTGGCGCACGAAACGCAAGTACTTGCGGCGCAGGTCCGGCTAGCGGGCGCGGTGGTCGATGCCCTGAAAGTGAATGTTGCACTGGCTCCCGCCCAAGGAGCGTCAGCCGTACAGCCATCGAGTGACGACTACTACAAATCGGCACGGACATATGAAAAGACCGATCCGGATCTGGCGATTGCGCTGTACAGACGGGCCATCGTCCGTGATTCCTCGAACACCGACGCAAAGCTGGCTTTAGCGTCTACATATACAAATAAAAATCAGACTGACGAAGCTTTGAAAATTTTGAATGCTCCCGAGTTCGAAGACTCGGCGTATGGTCAATACCTGCGTTCGGTCGCTTACACTCATGCGGATAGTCTGGATGCCGCGCTAAAAGCGATAAATCGAGCCGTCGAATTGGCACCAGACCAGGACGCCTGCTATTTCTGGCGGGGTTATGTGTACGACCGCCGCAAGGACTTTGCCAAAGCCGTGCAGGACTACGAAACGGCGCGGAAACTTAATCCCAGCGATGCAAATTATTATGAATACTCCGCACGCGTGGAGGAAAAACTTGGAAAGTATGACGAGGCTATCGCGGTCCTGGAGGCCGGTCGCAAACAAACCAGCGAGGGATCGCATCTGGCTACACTTCTGAACGACACCCAGCGCCGAGCTGCGGCGCACTATATCGATTCGGGTAAGCCGGCGGAAGCAATGCGCTATGCGCTGGCTTCCGTGAAGGACGATGAGAATTCAGAGTGGGGCCAACGGCTCGTAGGAATCGCGTATCGCGATATGGGTAATCTCCCGGAGGCAGCCAAGAGCCTGGAGCGCGCTCTCAAGATCCAGCCAACAATGCAAGCGTACAGTGAGCTTGCCCAAGTGCGCCTTGACCAGGGAAACAAAAAGGAGGCTTTCGCGCTGGCTGAAAAAGGCATCGAGTTGGATTCCACTGCCACCTTGCCTTATGGTGTGCTGGAAAAAGGCATCAAGGGATCTGAAGACGCCAAAGAAGTAATTGATTGGCTGAAAGTCTACGCTGCGAAGAATCCGCCCGCACACAACGCGCTGGTGGAGTGGGATTATTTCCAGTTGCTCTACAGGCCCAATGATTCCGGCGAAATTATGGAGTTGTATTCCGCATACGACACGGCCACAAAATCGGTATCGTACAGCGATTGGCTAGACGGATGGACCAATTTCGTGGAACTGAGCCTGATCCAAGGCAAGTACCAGCAGGCCGCCACTACCGCCGCGGAGATCTTAAAAGTGACTCCGAAGCTCGAATATCAAGTGCCCATGCTCTTCTATCAATGGGTCGCGGTGTTGCTGGATGGCAATTGCGTAGCTGCGCAGAATGCACTGCGGGAGCTTACGGATTTCCTGGCTCGTCCAGAGCTCGACGATTACCAAAATTCCTGGATTTATAAGGGGACGCGAGTTTACCTGAATGCACAGTCCTCGCGTGGCGTTTTGGACTCGGACAGCTCCGCCGTCATTCAGAGTGCCCTGACGCTACTCGAGAGCCGCCCTATGAAGCGGGCACAAACGGACGCTTTTCTGACGAAGATCCGCACGTTAAAGAATCCTCCGTGCCCGTCACGCGCTTCTTCCTCACCGTGAACATGCGCAAACACTCCAAAACCGCAGTCTTGAACAGCCTCACTTCTCAGGACCTGCGAACATTGAACACTTGCCCGGTGCTGATCCATGCGGTGGTCAATCGCGAGATCGACCGTGAAGGACTCCGGGAGCACAGGGTCTTGCTGGATACCGCTCCTATCCTCGAGTCCCTGGCCACTCGTGAGGAATATCGGCCGCGCACCAGCATTGAAGAGCGACATCGACAGCTGAAATGTTTTTCCGATCTAGCCGGGTTCACCTCGCGAAGGCTTTCCCTGGTTGTCAATCAAGTGGTGTTTGTGTTGCTGATGTACAGTTTGCTGCAGTGGTACTGGCAACGGATCCGACGGCCGGAATTCAATCCGCGAATTACGGCTCGGGCTTTGGATCCGCTGCGGCCGACGATGAGCCTGATCCTAATTTTATATCAGGGTTATGTGGCGCGGTTAGCTCCACTCGCAGACATTTTTGTCATCGATACTCAGGGCGGCGCGCCTTGTAATCTTACCAGTGAGCCTTCGAGCGAAGTCGTGCCAAGTTGGTCGCGAGACGGCCGTTGGATCTATTCCGCATCAAATCGCACTGGCAGTGGGCAAGTATGGAAAATGCCTTCGACAGGTGGACCAGCTGTGCAAGTGACACATCAAGGTGGATTTGCAGCGTTCGAACCGCCCGACGGTAGATTCCTATAGAGAACGGCATTTATTACCTCGACATGACAGCGAAACCTGCGATCGATTTCTTTGACATTGTTACCCATCGCATTACGCGAGTGTTCGATCTGGAGAACCGTCCCGCCTGGGGAGCGCCGGGATTGGCGATATCTTCGGACAAAAAGACAATCCTTTACACACAACTGGATGCGTTAAATAGTGACATCATTCTTGTGGAGAATTTCCGGTAATCGAACCGGTCTGGCCTCACGGGGCGTCGGACACGCAATGCCATACGCCTACCGGGTCTACGGATCGCGGCACCCACGGTTTGAAGCTGCTCAGATTCCAGCCGGACTCGTTGCCGTCACTATTGATGGCCTGCAATGCGAGGTATTTTCTCACCCTCCAAAATGAGATGCCTTGTGCGACTTGCGCTGCGTCTGGCGGTCCCCACGTGCTTGTAAGTCGATGCAAAACCTAACCCCGCAGCGCTGTCACGGCAGCGGGCTAAGCGGCTGTGCGAGTCAGTACCGGTAAGCGCATTATAAAAGGGCGCCCGATATCCAGATTGTTACGAAACTCTGTTGACCGTCCGAAAATAAATGATCAGATGCCCTCGTGAAAGCGAGGGCATCTTTTTTATTGGCTATGTGCAGGGCGAAGGTCGGACCCAAGCAAGCCTCTTTCCAGTCACCCTGGAAGAGTTGATTCCGGACGATCACGTGTGCCGGGTCATCGATGCATTTGTCGATCGGTTGGACATGGCGGGTTTGGGATTTGAGCGCGCCGAGGCGGCTGAGACTGGGCGGCCTGGCTATGATCCGCGCGATCTGCTGAAACTCTATCTGTACGGCTATTTGCAGCAGATCCGTTCCTCGCGGCGGCTGGAGTCGGAGTGCCGACGAAACCTCGCGTTGCTGTGGTTGCTGAGGCGGCTAGCGCCAGACCACAAGACCATTGCCGAGTTCCGGCGCATGCATCGCGAAGGTGTAACCGCTGCGGGAGCCGAGTTGGTGCGACTGGCGCGCTCGGTAGGCTTGGTGAAGGGCGCGTGGGTGGCCATTGACGGCTCGAAGTTCCAGGCGGTCAGCAGCGTAAAAAGTGTGCGCGAGGGTGAGGCGCTGGAAGGCTACCTGGAACAGTTAGAGCAGAGCGATGTGCAAGACGAGGTGGTCATCGACCCCCGTGCTGTGGCCAGTGCGCTGGAAAAATTGCACCGGCACCCGGAGCCGGAAGTTGCCTTCATGCGCACCACTCACGGCTTCCTTCCTGCCTACAACGTGCAAGCCGCCGTCGATGCCGAACACGCGTTGATCGTGGCGCAGCAAGTGACCGTTCAGGCCGGCGACAACGGCAGCCTGCAAGCGATGGCGGAAGCCGCGCAGGCAGCGGCGGGCGGGCCTGCGCAGCCGATCCACGTGGTTGCCGATGCTGAACCAAGGGAACTGTAGCAGCAGCGGCCCTAACTTCTCGCCCAACAGGCCCATCCGGTCAATGAATTCATCGAACTCCGCTTCGCAATCCACTAACACCTTCTCGTGGGTAACGACCTGCGGAACTTTCGCCGCAAATATGAAGTCTGGCGGCGTGCGCTCATACCAGTTGGTGACCGTCGATGCGCTAGGGGTTGCGTAATACGTGCTGTCGATTTCGACGGTCTTGAACTGCCTCGCATAGTAAGAAAGAAAGTCGCGCGGCTTCATCCCGGGTGGATAGAAGGACCCTGGCCAGCCGGTCGCGGTGAACGCTGACGTGCCGAGTAGCAGTCCCGGCTCGGAGTACGGTCGCTCGACATCGAGCGAACTGGCGAGTCGCCCTGCCTGTTCTAGTTTGTCCATCTCGAACAGGGTCGGGTTGCGAATCGGTTCGACTTTTGGGCGTTGCCCCGGCCATGGCGTGGTATAGGATGCCGCAACCATGCGCGAATATAAAGTAGACGATCACGTAGTGGTCAAAGTGTCAGGCGGCAGAATCGTGGAGGCGACAATCAAGGCCGTCGTCGAAACGACAGAGGGCGTGCGCTTGCGGGTATCGTGGGGCGAAGAGACGGTGCTGATTTATTTGTGGCAGATCGCTCCATCAGATGCTCAAGGCTTGCCCTGAAATATAAATAGCCCCAAATAAAAGAGGGAACGTTTGGAGACGTTCCCTCGTTCCGGCTGAGCACCGCGGCGGAGTGCCTTGGGGTTAATGGGAGATGTTTGCGGCGACGATCACGAGTTCCGGCTTGCTGTTGTTCTTGGCGAGCTGGACCTGCGCCTTGCTCATCGGGAACTCGCGGCCAAGGGGATTGCCCTCCGTCCAAACCTGATAGAGGAAATAATTGTCGCCCAAACGCTGGAACACAAGGGTTGTTTGCGTAGCCGGTTGGGCCTTCTGGCATGCGTTAGAGAGAGTCATACCTTTCTCGGACTCATCGGCACTGTCGATGCGAATTGCGGCGCTGCTTTGCGAGAGGGATTTAACGGTGTATTCACCAGCAGAGTAGGCATGGTCACCGACGACAAAGTCGAAGGGGATGCTAGCCTTTACGTTGGTCGTCTGAGCCTGAGCAGCCGTAGCCAGCAACAGGACAGTCAAAGCGAGAAGGATAGAGCGTAGGTTTTTCATAAAATCTCCTTTGTGTCGGAAGCGAAGAGAGGCGGAAAGGGAAAATGTAAAAGTTGTTGCCAACCTCCAAAGTGCCCTTTTCTGCTCGCCTAACTCCTCTTTGACTTTCCTTACTGCCGACGTGGATAGAGATAGCAGTTGGAGTGCCAGACACATTGGAACAGAGAAACGGAAAGCGAGGAAGGCGAAGCAGCAGATTCATTGGGGATTAGCAGCGAGGCCAAAAAATGGGGAGGGAACGAGAGGAAGTAATTACACGCCTGGGCTAACCGAACGGTTAGTGCGCACTCCCCTTTTGGTTAGTGCGGGGGCGTTTTCTGACGGTAGGCAGGCAGAGTGGCTTCATCTTGAGGACAGTTGCGAATCACTGTTGACTGTATCTTCTGGATGATCGTCAGCGCCGCCCCGGCCGTTGAAGAACGGCGCGTTCGACGGCAGGTGGGAGATTGGCCCAGATCACGGCGCCAAACGGGTGGGCATACGGAACCGTTATGATTCTCACACTGGATCAGATATCGACAGTAATTATACGGATGATATAACACACGAAGTTGGTAACAGTTGGCACAGTCTTTTTCGGAGATGCTTGCTATCAATCTTGGTTGACGGGGGATTCACGACTCAGAATGAGGTAGGGGTTGAGGACAAAAATCGCAGAAGCGTGGGAATCTTGCGGTGCGTTCGAGTGGTTGGCGCTAGCGTATCTGGGCACCACAAGCCTGTTGATCGCGGTATTCGCCGAGAATCTGGCGCATCCACTTTGGCTTCTTGCCACGCAGGCAATCATTGCGACGATTGTGATGACTCTCTGCTGGGTGCAAGCGCGTTCAGCATCGTGTGTGGAGAAGGAAGGTATGCAGTTCTCTACCCGGTGGTGGCACTTCTGGCGACATTGGTATCCACATCTATTCTTTCTCTTCTGCTTTGAAGAGTTGGCGCATCTCATGACCCTGTTCACGCCTCATTGGCAGGATGCCAAACTGATTGCCTTCGATTATTGGTTGACTGGAGTTCATCCCTCCATTTGGCTAGAACAGTTTGCGACGATTCCTCGGAATGAGATCATGCAACTGGTTTATCTGTCGTACTTCACGTATCTGCTGATCTTAGGCGGCATTCTGTATGTGCGACAGGAGTGGCACGCGTACTGGTCAACGATGACCTATTCGATGATGGCTTACATCATCGGATATTTCATCGCCATGTTTTTTCCGGTAGAAAGCCCATGGTTCGCGATGCAGGGAGTGTGGCACGCCCCCTTAGCGGGGGGACCGGTTACCGCCACTGTGAATTTCATCGAGCACTTTGGCCGCGTGCGAGGCGCCGCCTTTCCTTCCGAGCATGTGGCTGGTGCCACTGTGGCACTCTGGGGCGCATGGAAGTTCCGGCGAACACTGTTCTGTTGGTTACTTCCGGTGTTCTTGTTCATGTGTTTCAGCACGATCTGGGGACGCTATCACTACGTGGCGGACGTCTTCGCGGGGTTGACCACCGGAACCCTAGGGTACTTAATCGGGAGTTCGATCATGAAGTTGCCTGGTGCCGTGAAAACAATCGCCGATGGCAAAACCCTCGGTCCTTAAGCAAGGGGCAGGACGGCAAAGTATTTCGACTTGGCAAAAATACCGCTCCGAAATCGCCACGGTCTGTTCTGTAGAACGCGGCTCCCATCTGACCCTAGAAGTGGTTTCCACAGCGCAGCCATTTCTACCGTTATTTTTCCATCGGGGTTCTCCGCAAGGATTTGCGGCAAAGGAAGGGAACTACAGTCTACTACTTCTTCTCCCACATATCCCAAAACAACTTGACCGTATCCGGCCCATGCCCCGCGTAGTGATTGTTGGCGTAAGCGTAGACCTTGAGATTCCTTGAAACGAATTGCCGGAATAATCCGGCCCAGTTCTGAAGGTCATCAGTTCTGTTGATGATCGTTTTGTCCCATGTCGTCGTCAACGTTTCCATGCCTTTGCGGTCACCCAACCAACGCACATAGACGAAATCAGTCGTTACCCAATCAAACTGCTTCTTCTCCCACGGACGCGGCATCCGAGAGATGTCTGTCAGTGCCAGCGCAACATTATATTCGCGCAGCAAATCCGTCAGCCGCTTATCGAGCCAAGCCCTGTTACGAATCTCGAGGGCCAACCGCACGGTCGGCAAGTCTTTCACTCTTTGTAGAAAGAATCTCAGGCGGCGGAAAAACTCATCTGCTTGAATTTCATGCTTGTTGAACCACGGGAACTGTAGCAACAAGGGCCCTAACTTCTCGTGCAGCAGGTTCATCCGGTCAACGAATTCATCAAACTCCTCTTCGCAATCCACTAACACCTTCTCATGCGTCACGACCTGCGGAACCTTCGCCGCAAAGATGAAGTCTGGTGGCGTGCGCTCGTACCAGTTGGTGACCGTGGATGCGCTCGGAGTTGCGTAGTACGTGCTGTCGATTTCGACGGTCCGGAATTGCATCGCATAGTAAGAAAGAAAGTCGCGCGGTTTCATGCCCGGAGGGTAGAACGCCCCGGGCCAACCGTTTGCGGCAAATGCGCTGGTGCCTAGCAGCAGGCCGGGTTCGTAGTAAGGGCGTTCAACTTCGAGCGAATTCACGAGCTGTCCCGCCTTCTCGAGTTTGTCCATTTCGAAAAGGGTCGGGTTACGAATTGGTTCGACTTTTGGGCGCTTAGGCGGCACGGGGAGAGGCTAGCTCAAGTTATCCGGCAAATAAAGGTGTTAGCATCCGCGCAGACGGAAGGGCCTAGTACGAACTTGTCCGATTTCGCGACGCACCGGGACTTGAGCCGGTCAAGTTTGGCTACGAATGCCAAATCGATGTTTTATTCGTCCTAATGGGGTTCGGTCAATTACTTCGCGCAAGGAACGCCTCGATCTGTTCGGCAGTATACGGAACCCCACGTGTCAGTAGTTCTGCGCCATTTTTGTTGATCAAATACATATCCTCAAGGTAAAAGCCCTGTCCTCCAATTGAGACGATTGGCTCAAAATCAATGACCATGCCCGCACGAAGGGGTCCCTCGATATAGCCCGCGCTCAGATTCATCGTGTGCATTTGCCAGTGGGGAACATTTTTCCGCTCGGACCAATTCACCACCGCTTCCTTGGCCAACGGCGATTTCGCAGCTTCGCCTTGTCGCTGCAATTCGGATCGCCAGATTTCAAACGCTTGATCTTCCGTCAGGCCTTCCTTCATTTCGCCAGCTACCTTGTGATAGGCAGCAACAAACATGTTCCAGATTTCCCTTTGTTCATCCGTGTAGTGCCCGGAAACCGGGATCGTACGTCCCAAATCGCCTTGGTAGTGTTCCCATTCGCAGCCGACATCCAAACGCATCAGATCTCCGGCACGCAGCGTGGTGTCCAGGTGGTCGTAGCGTGTATCCGATTCAAATGGTTTCGGAAAAACGCCGTTCGCTCCCGCCATAGCCCATGGCCAGAAAGAAACTCCGCGCGCCCCTGCCTTCCAGCAGGCGTCGACGACGGCAAGTTCGACTTCGCGCTGCCAAGCTCCAGCATGAACGGCCTTTGAACCTGCAGTAAACGCCACCACGGTAGCCCGGGCCGCCATGCGGGAAGCCTGTTGCTCCGAGGTACTTTCCACGGCCATCAGTGTATAGAGCTTTGTACCCACGGGTCGAAATTGTGCGGTAGGCCATTTTTTCTGCAAAATCTGAACCCAAGCGGGCATTCCTCTTTCTTTAATGGCAGAAAGATTCTCGGGCAGCATAGCAGTGTCGGGCTCGAAGTAAATCACGGCTCCTGTAGCGATCTGTCGGGTTAGAAAATCGTCCAATTGACTCCAGTCCACCACGCGCTGCATGTCTAGTCTGCGTTCTGCCTCCGCTCCCGGATGAACATCTCCTAATCGTTTGGTGTTGAGGAACAACCAACTGTCACCGCTCTTCCCCTCGATCGCCAGAATCACGCTCGGTGAATTCTCAAGGCCTGTCAAATAGTAGAACGCTGCCTCTTCTCGATACCCATCGTCTACGTCATAAGTTATCGTTTTCGAATGCAACAAAAGGATACCGTCGGAAAACGCTTTCGACGCGCGCTGCCGGCGTTCTTTGCACCCTTCCTGGTCTGCCCAACTAGGCACCGCTAACGCAAGAACGGAAAGTAAGAAGAAAAGGAAACGAGGTGTTTGCATAGTCGCTCACCTTAGCACGTCACCGTTTGCCGCACCAACTAGACTTGGCGAATTGTTGAAGAAAACGAGTTAAGCCTGGTAAACGCGGAAATTGGACAAATGGGTATTAGGCCTCTGGCATGTGCTAAATTGCCGCCACCATGCCCAAATACAAAGTCGAACGGAAATGTTTCAAGACAAACGCCGCCAGATCGACGCCAAGACATCGGACGGCAAGCGACATCTGCCGACCGTACTGCGTTTGGTGACGAATGCGATCAGCAAGCTCACTTAAACATCGACAAGCAACAGCAGTAAGAACCGCAATAAGTTTTGCGGGATTCACCCGCAGAAGCGCGAACGTGGACTTCACCCAGCAACTGAAGAACGATTCTGGTGTCGTCTTGAAGCCGTGCAAGAGGTAACTGAAAGGCCCGGGGCCTTCGATTGTGAAATCCATTTTCAAATAGTAACCACTTTTCCGATTTCGCGACTATCAGGCATGTGGAAGTAGTCCTGGTTAGCGCGACTACCGGAGAAGTGAGTGATAAATGAGAGAGCCGTCCCGAAGGGCGGCTTTCGGGCGTGCACTCAATATTGATCAGGCAGCAGTGGTCTTGCTCTCTTGGGGCTGGTACGGCTCATCGTAGCTGCCTCCGTAAATGGAAGGCACTTTCGATCCCATGGGGCGCAGGTACGTGGCCAGCTCTCCACGATGATGAATGCTGTGGTTGTTGAGAAATCCGAGGTAGGCGACCGCCGGAAGATTGAAAACACCGAAAAACTCGATTGGCGTGCCCAGCTGTTCTGGCGACATGGCACGTACCCGGTCGGCCGCTTGTTTGAAACTCTTGTCGTACCAGTCAACGAGTTCGGCGATGCTCTTCGGTTTGTTTTCAGGCGTCTCCATTTTGAAGTTCAGGTCGGCGATACCGTCAAGGAATTGCACGTCAGTATTGGCAATATGCCATGCAAGTTCCCACGCGGTGCGTGCGTGTGGATCAGGCCGGTAGTCGGATTTTGCGTCGGGAACCGCCTTGAGGACTTTCTTAGTTGTTTCGAGTTCACGCATTAGGCCGTCGAGCATTAGCTGCCGAAAGCCAGCGGCAAACTCGGGCGTCAGACCTTGTGGGGCTGCCATAGAATCCTCCTTACTCCATATTGAGTCGATATCTGAGACAACGGGAGACATTATATGCCTAGTTCGCCAGCTCTACCTCTCCCAATAGTACTTGTCCGATTTCGCGACGCACCAGGACTTAGCTCAGCCGCTCTCCAACCCCGGGCAGGTTTGTGAAGGCGTTGATTTCTCGCGCAGCCTTGACTCCTGATGTAAGCGCTCCCTGCATCCAGCCTGGCCACCCGGAGGCGTGCTCGCCGGCAAACCACACACGTCCATCGGGTTTGCAAATCTCTGCATACATTTTCATTTGTCCAGGGTCGTACATGGTGTATGCGCCCCGCTGCCATGGATCCGCTGCCCAGGACTTGATGACCACGGTCTCCAGGTTTGATCGCAAGTCTGGATGCACTTCGTCCATGTCAGCGATCACTCTTTCGACGCGCTCGCTCTCGCTCAGCGCATCCAATTTGTCCGCATATCTTTCATAGTTGTAAGCCTGGAGAAGTCCGCGCCTACCGGGCTTGCCGTACGTGGGATGCCAGACCTCGAAATTCTTGTCCGACGTACCAAAACCGTTGAGTCCTGCAACTTCCCAGTAGCGACGGCTGACCTGATACGTGGTACGTACGGTGGGGCCGTAATACGTCTTGTTGATTGCATTGCGTTTGCCCGGCGACCACTCTGGAGTCACGGCGATACGGCGCAGAACAGTGTAGGGAATCGTGCAGATCGCCGCGTCTGCCTCCACGTGGTCCAGCATTCCCATCCGCCGGTAACTGACGCGAACACCTTTATCGCTGCGCTCGATGTGTTCTACCGCACAGCCATAACGAATGACCTCGGTCAGCTTCGCCGCGAAGGCTCGCGGGAGCTGATCGTTGCCTCCTTTGATTTTCGACAGAGGGGAGTTGTGGTTGTAAATGTCCTTGATGTAGTCCAGCGCCGCGTTCTCTTCGAAACCCAATAGCATGTAATGGATCGCGTCCTCGGATGCCCCATGCTGACGCAGGAAGTCGCTCATGCTGATATCGCCGAGTTTTGCGACTTCGGGCGGCCAGTCTTCGCGGATGTGATTTCCAATGGCTGTCTTGGCGAGTTCGCCGTAATAGAAATTGTCGAGACCCGAAAGCCCGACTTTGCGCTCCTCCGGTGTCAGATTGAGCGGGACCAGCGACATGTCCACCGGCTTGTCCGCGGGGAGGATCACCCGCTTGCCCTTGATGAATGCAACTTGGGCGAGATCCGTCGGATAAAACGGCTCCAACTCCAGTCCGAAATGTTTCACCCACGCCATGGTGACGTCGTGATTTTGAGGAATGCGGCCAGCACCTGCTTCGGCGTAGAGATCGTCAGAAAGTCCTTCGCGGATGGTGTGCACACGCCCGCCGGGGTGGAGCTGTGCTTCCAGAATGGTGACCTCATCCCCCGCACTCTGCAGCTCCAACGCTGCGACGAGCCCAGCTAGTCCCGCACCAAGAATGACAACTCGCTTACGCGAGCCGGATCGGTCTAACCTGCTTTGCGGGAATGCCCAATTTGAGGGCCTTGTGAAATACAGTCCACCTGCGGAGGCTACTGTTGTTCTGATGAATTGCCGACGATTTAGCGCCATTTTGAGCAGGATTCTAGCTCCAAATCGTTTCACTGCCAACCCCACAACCGTTTAGCTCCCCGAGCCTGCTCTTCTAGGGAGCCTCGGAACTAATGAAGCTTCGCGTACTCCGCCTTGGCCGCGATGAGAATCGGAATGTCAGGGTCGGCGTCCTTCCACAGCGTGAGGAAATCCTGATAGGCCGCGTTGGACGTGTCGCCCTGCACCTCAGCGATAGCCTTTGAGGTGTTACTTCGATTAAGGGAAAGCCTATTTGTCTGGCTGGCGCGTTCGTCGAATGCCGAGGCAGTCTATTGATCCACATTATCTAGTACCCAAATACCACCAGACACTTCCGCCATCGTCAGAACGAGTTTGTCCTCGCTGAGAGAAAGCGCGACCCTTCCTATCGTCCTAATCGGAACCATCAAGCTGGGCCTTTCGAAGGACGAAATCCGGAACGGCTCGCCAACTGGCTTTCCTTTGGCTGGATCGAAGTGGACACCCCACAAGTTGAAAAAACCGCCGATGCCAGAAACGAAATAAATCGTCTTTCCATCGGGAGACCAACGAGGCTTGTCGTCCCAGTGCTTTCCCTCCGTAATGCGGGTCCATGGACCACCTTCCAGAGGCACTACATAGATGGTGGATTCCACCGCGCTAGGCGAGTTGGCGACAGCATTAAAGACGATCCAGCGTCCATTTGGGGAGAAGTGCGGTTGCCAGAGATCGTATCGAGGGTCGGAAACAATCCTTCTTGCCGCAGCCTCAGCATGGGGTGCGGAAGCCAGAGGCAACATCCAGACTTCTCGCCGCCCGCTGACAAGAACTCTTCTTGATACCAGCAGCCAATTGCCGTCTAGCGACCAATCGTAGATGAGGCCAGGAGTTTCACTTAAGGATGTGAGAGGTTCTTCGCTGTGGTTTTCGCGCGACCATACCATCAACTGCCCCTTGCCCTCGCTAATCTTTGAGCGCGTGTAGGCAAGCTTGGTGCCGTCGGGAGACCACTGTGGATATCTACGATCATGGTCATCGCTGATAACGGGAATCTCTCGCCCGTCGATCAGCGACTTCTGCCAAAGTTCCCACTGGCCCCCTCCGACGTCGATACAAAACGCGACTTCCTTGCCATCCCTCGACAGCACTGGGACCAACGCTCGCCTTCCCGGTGTCGTTACTGCTACGCCGTTGCCGCTTAAATGGCCAGTCGAGGAATTGAACGGGAAGAGCCGGCTCCGGATATGGTCCGACTGCGCGGTGAAGGCCAGTCTCTTGCCGTCGGCTGAGATCGCAACTCCGACGTCGGGCCCCGGTCCTGTGGTAAGGCGACTAGCCGCGGTTGCTCGTAAAGTCTGCGGATTGATCGACAGCCTCCAGATGTTCCTAGCCCCTCCATAGTCGACGTCGAAATAGATTGCATTGCCAGCAGGCGACCACGAGAAAGACAAGCCTTCTAGGTATCCCCACGTCGCACCTGCGGGAGCTGCCGCCAAAAATTCCTTTTCGACCAAAGGATCGATCTCAGTCTCAATTGTTTCTCCCCCTGCAGCCGACACCGTCCAAAACCTAGGACTCGGAGCGGAATTGAATACCCAGAGGGAGATTCTCTTTCCGTCAGGATGCCAAGCCGCTGTAATGGGCTCCAGCTTGTACTCTCTGATAAAGTCGGCCAGTACTTCGCGAGGAGGCGTGCCGTCAAGGCGAACCACGTAGAACTTGCTGATAAGGCCTATCACCCATGTGAAATGAGTCTGAAACAAGATTTGCGAGCTATCCGGGGACCAGCGCGGATAATATCCGAACGCCGCGACCTTTCTTTGCAGTCCTACTCCGCCAAGGGCGGGCACGACAAACAAGCCGCCATCGCCATCCTCAGAACGATACACAATGTACTTCCCGTCGGGTGACCAGTCCGGCTGCCAGTTTTGACCCTTCCCATTCGTGACTTGCACAGGATCACCGCCGCTGATCTGCTGCACCCAAATGTCGAATTTTCCCCCACGATCTGAACTGTACGCGATGAACCGACCGTCGGGTGACCACGTTGCTCCGATCTGTAGACCGTCGTCGAAAGTGAGGCGCGTGAGGCCTCGTTGTACTGGTGGCCCGGAGACCTGCCGTCTGTGGTAAAAAACGAGACCTAAGACGACCAGCAATACGCAAGTTCCAAACAGAATTGGGAGACGCCAAGCTGAGCGCACCACTAGTTTCGTTCTCCTCACGGCTGTAGGCACAACGTTCACGCCAGAGGTTACGGCCAACCGTACGTGGCTTGCCGTTTTCACCTTTCCCGAGGTCGTATCCCTTTTCAGTCGTTTTAGGTCAGAACGAATCTCCGCGGCGCTTTGGCACCGCAAATCGCGGTCCTTCTCCATCGCCTTGTCGATGATCCGCTGCAATTCTGCTGGCACACTCGAATTCAACTGTGCCGCTTCTCTCGCTTCTTTGTGGAGGATCGCCTCGAACACCGCGCCCGTGCTCTCTCCCGTAAACGGCAAAAATCCCGTGGCCATCTCGTACAGCACCACGCCGAACGAAAACAAGTCCGTCCGCGCATCCAGCGGCTTCCCCAGCACCTGTTCCGGCGACATGTACGACACCGTTCCCAGCGCACTCCCCGGACTCGTCAACTGCTCCGTGTTCACTCCCATTGCGGTCAGCGTGGCCGTCGCACCTTCACCATCCTTCGCCGTCCTCGCCGGACTTACCTTGGCCAAGCCGAAATCCAGAATCTTCGCGTGCCCTTTCTTGGTCACAAAAATGTTCGCTGGCTTGATGTCCCGATGGATGATCCCCTCGCTGTGCGCCGCATCCAACGCGTCCGACACCTCGATCGCCAGGTCCAGCAAACGATCCGTCTCCATCGGTTGCCCGTTGATCAGGTGTTTCAGCGTCGCGCCATCCAAATACTCCATCGCGATGAACGCCTTCCCCTCCGCTTCATCCACGTCATGGATGGTGCAGATGTTGGGATGGTTTAAGGCCGACGCTGCCTGCGCCTCTCTCTGAAAGCGCGCAAGTGCCTGTGGATCTTTCGCCAGATTGTCAGGTAGGAATTTCAGGGCAACTTTACGGTGCAGGCGTGTATCTTCAGCCTCAAAAACGACACCCATCCCGCCGCCGCCCAGCTTCTTGATGATGCGGTAGTGGGAGAACTCGAGTCCGAGGAGGGAATCTAGGGATAGGGCCTGGTCTGGCATGGGAAGATCTCCTTCCCAATCACCCTCTCGCGGGAATCATAACCGAATGGTCAGGGCCGCTTTGTGATTCGCATCACAACGCCTTTGTTTGGTGGAGGTTCAGAACTGACAGACTTCGTTGCCAAGATTTGTGTCTCAGCCAAAAACTCTCTGCAAAAGTTTTCGAAAAAGTCGACCCGGGGTAGTCCACCGGTCGTACCCGCCCCCATACGTCGATGGTACCGCCATGAAGTTAGCGTGGCAGTTTCGCGTTTTCTGTTGCGTGTGACGTGACATTCGACGAGTAATGGTCACCCCACCCTAAGCCATGGCAGCGCGAGCAACAGCAGCAAGAGCAGTCGGGAATCTCATCTTCCAGCAACTGAAGAACGATGCTGGTCTGCTCTTGAAGCCAGGCAAGAGATAGCTGAAAGGCCGGGGCAACTCGGCTGTTCCGTTTCAAAAGATTGCAGGTCAGTAGTAGGAGGAACCTATCCGATGAGCTTAGGAACTACTTGGGGGCTACACGCTTGCTTAATTGCTCCGCTCTGGCAGGCACCGGAAACGAGCATACAATCTGAGTCACAACGAGTACGGATTCATGGCTAACAGGGTCATCGAACTCGAAGTCCGTCATATCACCGGATTTCTCGATGCTAACGAGTAGTCCGTTGGTTTTTGCGATTTTCACCATCTCTGGCTCAGACGACTTCACCATCTTTTCCACTACGGTGGTCCAATCGCGGATATATTTCGGCACAGGGGCAGTTGAACTCTCATTCGTAGGCTTAGGTCAGTTTGCTTTAACTGTCCGCCAAAAGAAAGGCACGCCACCAGCATTAGAATTGCTAAACCACCGTTGAAAATGATTCCGTCACCACTGTCTTTAGTCATGTGATTCCCCGCTGGTCTACATAGAGAAAGATACTCGGTTTCTGGTCAACGGATGCGTTAGTTTTGACTTTGTTACTTCCAGTGAACGGCGACGAACCCCATGGTATGAGCGCTGTAAGGTTTTGGGTTCCATGTACAAAAGAGCTGAGCAAAGAGGATTGCGCCGTTCCGCCTCCAATCTTTCAAGGCAATCGTGCTGTGACAATTCCTGACGTAGGAGTATGCGTTTGAGTGATCTGAAGGAATAGATTCAAATCTACAAGGATTGAGTTTCCCCGGGTAACGGAGCGATAAGCTCCGAAGGCGACTCCAATCGTCTCGGTCGCTTTGGAGAAATAGATGGCACAGAAGAGCAGCGAACGTGTGGCTCCGAAAGCTGAAACGGCGAAGACCGCTAACGCGGTAATGGGCGCACAATCCGCCGCAGTGCTACGTCACTGGCGCCCAGTTCAGTAATTCTCGAGAAGGGCTACATTTTTTTCATCGATTCGCAGGAAGTAAGCTAGATACCTCCCGTCGGGAGACACACGAGGATCGCCCATCCATCCCTGATAACTCGGCAATTCAAGCAAACTCTTGAATTTGCCATCGAGCCCGACCCAGAGAATATGATATGTCGATCCCGAGAGGCCCGCGACGTACAGGTGCTGATTGTCATTGGACCAATTCAGACTGTATGGCTTGAAACCACTCAAATCTATGGTCCGCGTGCTTCCGTTACTTGTCGGGATAATCTGAATGTGTCCATTTTCGGAATCAGCCGAAACCGTGGCAATGCTCAAACCATCGGGAGAAAGGCTCCAGCCACTACGCGCATCGTGAGTGGGAATTGTCTGCGTTATCGCATTGCCGCGACCCTTTAATGGTTCAAAATACCAGAATTCTTGTTTGGTCTGGCTGACTTCGGACAATACACATACATTTGCCTTGAGCGCACATCTGTAAGAGAAATTTCCAGTGAGTACCTCAGTTGCGGGACCGCCGTTTATGGAGACACGCATCAGTCGAGCGGCATTACCGTCCTGATTGTCGTGGGGCGATTGAGTAAATAGGAGCCATTGTCCATCTGGACTAAGTACCGGATCGAAGTAACGATCTGGGCCAGTCATCAAGGATTGTGCTTCATGGGTTCGTACATTTTGTTTAAATATTCCCCATTTGCCCTGGGGGTTCGACCTAAACAAGACAGACTGGCTATCATTGGTCCACCCCTCGAGCTCTTTGCTCCAATTATCCTCAAGTATTGATTGGGGTGTCCCGAGTTCTTCGCCGCCGCGTCGAATTTCCGCGACCCGTACGGTGTCCCGATAGCGCATTCTCCCAAATGCAAGCCGCTTGCCATCAGTCGACTCGCTGAAATTCCCATGGATATATCCGATTTCACTCGTTACGCGCGACGGATTTCCCTGCAAACGACCACTATCAGGATCCACAGGAACAGACCAGATATTTGTGGAATCTGGATTCGGAGCGGGTTCTTTTAGACGGTATAAGACCCGCCCATCTGCTGACCACAGTAGATCACTGAACCCAATGGGTCCTTCTAATCCTGAATCCGAGAGAATGGGAGTTCGCTGACCGCTCTCGCGTTCGCAGGATTCAATGCCCAGCTTGTCTGTGATCTGATTATTCCCAGAATATGTCAAATAAACGATGCGTCGTGAGGTTGGCGACCAGGCGAGCGCAAAAACAAATGCAGGTTTAACAGAAACGATAAAGTGCGCGCTATCTCCCTCCGCTCCCATTAGCCAGATTTCGCTGGGTTTTGAAGATGGAACATACGCGATTTGCCGACCGTCAGGGGAAAGTGCGACGGCAACAAAATCCTCGTCGGACACGTTTCGCTTGGTGCCATCCGCTGTGGACATTCTTGCGATTCCCGGACCGACAAGGGGTGTCACAAGAAGATGGGCCTCATCCGGGAACCAATTCAAAGGCAGCAGTTTGCTGTCCCTCGGTAAGGATCGCATTTCACCTGTGTCAATTTGGAGTAAAGACAATCCGTCGGCTGTTTCAAAATACGCAAGTTGTTTGCCGCTTGGTGAAATTGCCGCGCTGACAACGGGATTGAGTCCGGCGTTAGCGGTCAGTGCTCGCTGTACAAGTTGTTTTTTCCTTTGGGCATGGAACCAGTGAGATCTCCAAATAAAAAATCCGAAGGCGATAAGAAGGAAAATCACGAGGCTGGGAAACACTGACATCCAAGGGACTCTTGGTCGCGGCTCTTCAACTGCTGACAGAGTGCTGCTCTGTCCAGCCTGCCTGTCGCGTCTAAGCCGGTTCAAGTCGGCACGCATTTCCGAAGCATGCTGGTAACGAAGATTTCGGTCTTTCTCTAATGCCTTATTGATAATTTCTTCCAGTTTCGGAGGAAGGTCAGGATTAAGACGAACGGGGGTACGGGTGCCCGATTCAGAATGGCATCAAAAATCGTTGCGGTACTGTCTCCTCGGAATGGCAATTGCCCTGTCGCCATCTCATAAACGACCGCTCCGAACGAGAACAAGTCGGTGCGTGCGTCTAGTTCCTTGGCACGCGCTTGTTCCGGCGACATATAGGCGACTGTTCCCAATGTGCTGCCGGGACTTGTCAGGTGGTCCGGGTCAACCTCTTGTGTAGCCAGTGTATTCGCATCGACTGACGCCCTATTAGCGAATGTGACTTTGGCAAGACCAAAATCGAGAATCTTGGCGTGGCCTCTTTCCGTGATGAAGATGTTCGCAGGCTTGATGTCGCGGTGAACAATTCCTTTCGCGTGGGCCGCGTCCAAGGCGTCAGCAACCTCGATAGCAACGCTGAGCAGGTTCTCCAGTTCCATGGGCCGACCCGCAATGGCGTGCTTCAGGGTCTTGCCATCCAGATACTCCATTGCGATGAAGGCCCTACCGTTTTCTTCACCAATGTCGTAAATCGTGCAGATGTTGGGATGGTTCAGCGCCGAAGCGGCCTTGGCCTCCCGGCGGAATCGTTCCATAGCTTGACGGTCATGGGCTAGGTCCTCAGGCAGGAACTTGAG
>CAVUHF010000013.1:0-259008 GCA_963741195.1 Candidatus Acidiferrales bacterium | reverse complement strand
GGTTTTGTCGTGGGGCAACAGCGCGCAGCGGATGATTGTGAGCCATGCGGTGGACACGCTGCCGTATGACATCCGCTATTTTTTTGAAGCAAACCGCTCGTATTTCGCCGACCATGTGGACGACCCGGTCGAATTAATCGATAAACACCCCAGCGAACGACTGAACCATTTCATCGAACTCGACAAGTACGGGAAATGGCCGTACGAGGCGCTGGCGAGGAATTACAAGGCCGCTCTGGCGAAGTACGGTAAATCAAAAATTGATGCCACGGGATTGTTACCGTGGGCCATTGGCCTCTATAGCCAGAAGCTGACGGAAGACATGAAAGCCGGCCGTTGGGAAGAAGCGAAAAAGGATGCGGCGTTCCTGGCAAACTACGTGGCTGAGGCGCATGATCCATTTAATACCACGGAGAATTTCGACGGGAAACTGAGCGGACAGAGTGGAGTAAACGAACGGTTCAACGCCGCATTGATTGTGCGATTCGGCTCCTTCTTCCCGATGAATCCGCACGACGCGTCGTTCATCAGCGATCCAACGGATCATGCGTTCGACGCTTGCCTGTCGGCGCACAGTCAGGTGGAGTCCATTTTGCTAGCGGACCGCGACGCGAAGAAGGGCTTAAGCTCGTACACCGACGAATACTACGACCGGTTTTACAATTTGACAGCAGCGGCGTTGATCAAGCAACTCTCGGACGCCTCGACAGACGTGGGTTCGTACTGGCTGACCGCGTGGATCAACGCCGGAAGACCTCAGTTGCCGAAGTGAAGAATGATTTATGGGTAGAACTGCGTTCGCCTCACAAGGCGGCTGCTACACGAGCATGATTGCTGCGTGCAGTTTGGCTGAGGCTGCTAGAATTCCAGAGTGACGAACCAACTCTCTCCTTACATTGAGTCGCTGGCAAAAGCCGAACTCCACCTCCACCTGGAAGGGTCAATCCGCCCTTCCGTTGCTTGCGCGTTGGCACGCAGGTATGGAGTCGCACTTTCCGAGGACGAGGTCCGGCGACGCTACCACAATGCGAATTTCACGGAGTTTATCGAGGCATTCAAATGGGTGACGTCTTTCCTACGTAAACCTCGTGACTTCGCGCTGATCGCAAGCGGCCTTGCGGAACAATTACTGGAGCAGAGAGTCGTCTATGCGGAAGTGACTCTATCCGTCGGGGTGATGTTATTACGCAAGCAGGAGCCACAGGCGAATTTCGAGGCCATCCTGGAGGCTACCGAGCCGTTCGAGCGCAAGGGTCTGCGGTTGAATTGGATTTTCGATGCCGTGCGGCAGTTCGGGGCAGAGCCAGCCATGCAGGTGGTAGAAGCGGGTTACCGATGCAGATCGCCCCGAATTGTGGCCTTCGGCATTGGCGGCGACGAGCTAAGCATCCGGAGCTATGAGTTCCGCGCGGTATATCTGAAAGCCGCGGAATACGGGTTGCACCGGCTAATGCACGCGGGCGAAATCGGCGGCCCGGAGAATATTCGGGAAGCAATCGATCTTTTGGGAGTGGAGCGAATCGGACATGGCATCGCGGCAATCCACGACGTGGGGCTGATGGATTTACTGGCCGATCGACGCATCCCATTGGAAATCTGCCCCACAAGCAATTTGCGAACCGGAGCACTGGCGAAACAACTGGGTGAAGACACGATGGATCTAGGTAAGCACCCCATGGCCGAGTTGATACGCCACGGGGTGCCGGTGGTGCTATCGACAGATGATCCCGCGATGTTTGGAACGACTCTCAGCGAGGAGTATCGGCAGGCGCAGGAGTTGGGGCTTACCGAAAAAGAGTTGACCAGACTGGTGGCGCAAGGCTTTGAACACTCTTTTCTGTCCACGGAAGACCAGCGCCGGTTAAGTTCGACAAAACCGCAGGCCTGAGGCGACTACAAACACAAGCGGGGAGATCTGCCGCTGGCTGTACGAGTGGCCAGCGTGACCAGCATTGGGGAATGTTATACTGTTCGCATGAAAGCACATGTTTGGGTAATGCCGAAGCGTACGGTGCTGGACCCGCAAGGGCAAACCATTCAACACGCCCTGTCTGGTCTGGGCTATGCGCAAGTGAAAGACGTTCGCCAGGGAAAATTCTTCGTTCTGAATCTGGATGGATGGAACCGAGACGAGGCGCAGCAGCAGCTTGAGCGCATCTCCAAAGAGGTTTTGACAAATCCGGTGATCGAAGAATACCGGTTCGAGATCATCGAATAACCTGCATGCTGAGGTGCAGATCTTGGGCATCGAACATTCCCGCGCTTCACTGCAAATCTTACTGACAAGAACTGTGTTGCGAATGGCCAGCTTCACGTGCGTCGCCATTTTGCTGTTGGCTGGTTGTCATCAGAAAGCCATGAAGACGGAAGATCCGCAGCTTAAACCAATCCAACAAATGGTCGAGGAACAATTGCCAGTGGGAACGACGGACGCGGGGGTAAACGAGTTCCTTTCCGCGAGAGGCTACCCGTCGGAACCAGGCGAGAAGCAGAATACGATTGTGGCCAAGATCCGCCACATCGATACGGAGCGGGTTCAACCGGTGACTGCCCGGGTCACCTTTTATTTCGACGAAAACGGCAAACTGAAGGACTTTGAGCTGCACCGCACAATGAACGAACCCATTCCGCAGTGACTTGTCTGAACGTTGTCGGCCCTTTTCACACGCCCCGGATGTCCCTCGTGTTACTCTGAATTTCCAGGTGTCAGGAGAATCGTTGCATGTGTGGAATTGTCGGCTATGTCGGATCGAAGAAGGTGGTGCCAGTCATTATTGAAGGTCTGCGGAAACTGGAATACCGCGGATACGATTCGGCGGGCATCGCCGTAGTCGGCGCGGACGGAAAACTGCAACTGCGGCGAGCCGCTGGAAAACTGCGGAATCTGGAAGAAGCGATTGCTGTGTCGCCGATCCATGGCACGTACGGGATTGGCCATACGCGCTGGGCTACGCACGGGCGGCCAACGGAAGAGAACGCGCACCCGCACCGCGATTGCACCAGTCAATATGTAGTGGTGCACAACGGAATAATCGAAAACTATTTCGAATTGAAGGAAAAGTTACAGGTGGAAGGCCACAAGTTCCTGACGGAAACGGATACAGAAGTTGTGGCGCACCTGGTTGAGAAGTATGCGCAGGAACTCCCTTTCGAGCAGGCAGTTCGCCAGACGCTAGGGGACTTGCGTGGCATCTATGCACTGGTATTTCTTTCCGCCAAGGATCCTCACAAATTGATTGCCGCGCGGATGGGGCCACCCTCGGTGATTGGGCTGGGCGATGGCGAATATTTCGTGGCGAGCGACATTCCCGCATTATTGCAGCACACACGCGAGGTGTTCTTTCTAGCGGATGGCGACGTCGCGGTGCTGACCCGCGATGGGGTGCGAGTAACGGACCTGGATGGAAAGCTTCTGAACCGCCCGGCACACCATGTGTCGTGGGACCCCATCATGGCGGAAAAGGGCGGCTACAAGCATTTTATGCAGAAAGAGATTTACGAGCAGCCGCGTGCCGTGCGGGACACCATCCTAGGACGCATTTCGCAAGATACCGGGAAGGTTTTCCTGGACGAGATGGAATTGAGCGAGCGAGAGTTCCGCGAATTTCATAGTGTGAGAGTCGTAGCATGCGGGACGAGTTGGCACGCCGCACTGGCCGGAAAATTCATGATCGAAAGGTTGGCGCGCATTCCGGTGGAAGTCGACTATGGGAGCGAGTTCCGCTATCGCGACCCGATCCTAGATTCAAAAACACTGACGGTGTGCATCAGCCAATCCGGGGAGACCGCGGACACTCTTGCGGCGCAGCGGGAAGCGAAACAGAAGGGATCCCCGTCGGTGGCCATCTGTAACGTAAAGGGTTCGATGATCACGCGCGAGGCAGCCGGCACCATCCTGACGCATGCCGGGCCGGAAATCGGAGTTGCCTCCACAAAAGCGTTCACGGCGCAGCTTGCGGCCTTGGTGCTGTTGGCTTCCCGTCTCGGACAGGTAAGGGAAAAACTTTCGAGTGACGCAGCTCGGCGGCTGATGCTGCAGTTCATACAGATTCCGCACAAAATGGAAACCATCTTGCAGGCCGAAGAGAGCGGTTTCTATGAGAACCTGGCGAGGCAATATTTCCGGCAGTCAGATTTTTTGTACTTGGGACGTGGCATTCACTACCCGATTGCACTGGAAGGCGCCTTGAAGTTGAAAGAAATTTCTTACATCCACGCCGAGGGCTATCCATCAGGAGAGATGAAACACGGGCCAAACGCGCTGATCGACGAGAATCTTCCGGTAGTGGTATTGGCAACACGCGATGATTCGGATCCGGCCTCCCTGACGTTGTATGAAAAAAGCGTTTCCAATATCAAAGAAGTGAAGGCTCGGGACGGGATCGTCATTTCGGTGGTTACTACAGGCGACAAACTTGCCAAAGAAGCTTCCGATCACATCATCGAGCTACCCCCAGCACCTGATCTATTATCGCCGTTACTAGAAATCATACCCTTACAATTGCTGGCCTATCACATCGCCGTGCGACGGGGATGCGACGTCGATCAGCCGCGCAATCTCGCGAAGTCCGTAACCGTTGAGTAACGAGTTTTTCACGGATGTACCGATGGCTTCCGAAAGGTTAGAACCCAAAAGTGTGCACAGGAGCTAGAAGTTTCCGCTAAGATGAGGGCATGCGATACCCAATTATTTGTTTACTCGTTTTAATCCCGGGCATTGGTGTTTCGGGGCCGAGCATCGCGCAAACTGCCCCACCACGCGCGGTGGCCATTACCATCGACGATCTACCGGCGGCCAGCGCAAATGGAATGACGGGCCAAGAGATCATAGAAATGACCACGAAACTCCTGACAACCTTGAAGCAGCAAAACGTGCCGGCCGTTGGATTTGTGAATGAGCAGAAAGTTTACAAATTGGGCGAGGTGGACGACCGAATCAAGGCGCTCAACATGTGGCTGGACGATGGATTTGAACTCGGGAATCACACGTTCAAACACACCTCACTCAATAACGTGACGTTGCAGGCGTGGGAAGAGGATGTGGTGCGCGGAGAAACGGTCACGAAGATTCTGCTCTATCAACACCACATGAAAATGCGATATTTGCGGCATCCCTACCTGGATACGGGCCGTGACCTGCAAACACGCAGAGAAGCAGAAGCATTTCTGGCCGCAAGAGGGTACTGCATTGCTCCAGTGACGATGGATGCCTGGGACTGGATGTACGCCGGGGTGTATGCCGACGCGCGGAAACGCGGCGACGCGGAACTGCAGAAGCAAATCGTGGATTCGTATCTGTCGTACACAGATAGCGTGTTTGCATACAACGAGAAGCTCTCCAAGGAACTCATCGGATACGAACCAAAACAAATTCTGTTGATGCATGGCAATTGGCTGGAAGCCGAGCACATAGGGGAAGTGTTGGATCTACTGCGAAAGCGCGGCTATCAGTTTGTTACGCTGGCAGATGCAGTGAGCGATGCCGCGTACAGCGTGCCGGACGAATACGTGGGAGAAGAAGGCACCTCGTGGATCGAGCACTGGGCCATTACGCGGGGCCACCCACCACAAGGCGCGCCAGTATTTCCTCAGTGGGTGATTGACCGCTCCAAGGCACTGCCGCGCCCGCCTCCTGAACCGCAGATTTTTTGATGGTCGCATCCCTGATTTCGCCGAGAGGGCGAATTTCCGCTAAGATAAGAACATGCGACTCCGCCAATTCCTGATTGTCGCGCTTCTACTATTCGGTCCAACCGGCTACGCACAAACCTCAACACTCCACGAAGTCCACGCCGAGGGCATGAAGATCCTGAATGAAGCCCAGGTCGTACAACTCACTGGGCTGGCACCCGGCGCACAGGTTGGCAAACAAGACCTGCAGGATGGCGCAGACTTGCTTGTGCGTTCGGGATTGTTCGCGAAGGTGAATTACAGCTTTACGACAAAGAATGAGTCGGTCATCGTCACGTTCCACGTGGAGGAAAACCCGCGCTTCGCGGTGACCTACGATGATTTCCCGTGGTTCTCTGATGCGGAATTGACAGATGCCATCCGCAAGGATCTTCCCTTCTACAACGGCACGCTTCCGGAAGGCGGCACGGTAGTTGACCGGGCCGCCAATTCGATTAGCGCCTTCATGGCTGAACACGGAACGACGGCCAGCGTACTGCATTCCGTAGTTGCGAACCCCATGGGGGAAGGATCGATTCAGCAATTTGGAATTGAGGCCGATCCTCCCAGGATCGCAAGCATGGAATTCAGCGATCCGAACTTGGCAAACGACCGCGCAGTTCAGGCGCACCTACCGGAAATCGTGGGGAAAGCCTATTCGCGGGTGGCTATCGACATTTTTCTGGCGGAGGCGATCCGCCCAATTTACCTGCAGCAGGGAAACCTGCGTCCCAAGATAGGCCCGGCTGAGGTGCGGCTTTCCGGCAATCCCAATCAGAAGTTACCAGCCGAGATCCCTGTATTCATACCGTGCGCGCCAGGCCCAATCTATCACTGGAAAGGGGTGGAGTGGAGCGGTAACGCGGTTCTATCGACGTTGACGCTGACGAACGCCCTGGGACTGAAAGCAGGCGATGTAGCGGACGGGATGAAGATCGACGGTGGTTGGGACAAAGTGCGGGGTGAATATGGCCATTTAGGCTACCTGGACGTGAAGTTGAACGAGGCGCCCAAGTTCGACGAATCGGCGCATACGGTGTCTTATGCTGTGACGGTTTCCGAGGGCCAACAATATCACTTTAACGCGATGACCATCACGGGAACATCGCTTGCGGCCGAACGCATACTTCGCGACGCATGGCCGCAGAAACCGGGAGACGTCTTCGACCAGGCGATGTTCGAACAATTGCTGACGAGGCTGCAGACCCACAAGGAAACAGTGTTTAAAGACCTGCCGGTTCACTATGACACGGTGGGGCACTGGCTTCAGACCGACCCGAGCAAGGGCACGGTAGATGTGTTGTTGGATTTTAAGTGAGCCTGTTGGGGTTGCAGGATCGTGCGGAAAACGCAGTAGTCCTAAGAACGAAAGCGTTGGGTTATACTCAAATTCCAATGAAAAGCCTGGTGAACATAAAGACGCGAGAGGCCTCCGGCGAGCCAGCGGCAGAGAAGGAATTGCTGCTTTTTGCCAAGCTGGGCGAGCATGACTCAATGCTCATTGCGCTTTCCGGAGGTACAGATTCGGCGTACCTGGCATGGGCCGCGCATCGCGTGCTCGGCGATCGGGCGCTATCTGTGACTGCACTTTCCCCGAGTTATTCGTCCTACGACCGTGAACAGCTAGAGCGATTTCTAGCTGCCACGGGGATCCGGCACGAATTCGTAGAGACGCATGAGATGGAGAACGAGGCCTACCGCGCAAACAATTCTGACCGGTGCTACTTTTGCAAGGATGCGCTTTTCGCCGCACTGGACCAGATTGCCGCGGAACGCAAGTTCACAGCCACGGCCTACGGGGTAAACGCTGACGACACATTCGATTTTCGTCCTGGGCATCGAGCCGCCAAAGAGCATTTGGTGCTGACCCCGCTGTTGGATGCCAAGCTGCACAAGTCAGAAATCCGCTACCTCTCGGAGCGAGCCGGACTCCCTTCCTGGGACCGGCCAGCCTCGGCATGCTTGGCCTCACGGCTTCCCTACGGCACGGAAGTGACCTCAGACAGACTCTCTCTTGTGGAACGCGGAGAAGCGGCATTGCGGGGGCTAGGATTTCGCCAATTTCGCGTGCGGCTCCATGACCAGCTTGGCCGCATTGAATTAGCTACGGCTGAACTGCCGCGAGCTCTGACGCCAGAAATGGCCTCGGCCATGGCCCATGCGCTAAAGGCGGCGGGGTTCACCTATGTGGCGCTGGATTTAGAGGGTTACCGGCAGGGGTCCCTAAACGAGACCCTCACGAAATCCGCGGGAACATAGTCAAAGCATTTTGCGTATCCTGTGATAGGAGGGCCTGAACCCACAGGCACTTACAGAGACTATGCTCACAAGCAGAACTGCCACTCTGGCCACATTCGTACTTGCCGCGGGAATCGCGTTTGCACCTCTCCAAACGAGCGCCGCGGACAACACATTTGACCGCACATTCAAAGTCAGCGGTCCCATCACGCGCATTGAGCTAAGCAATGGCTCCGGTAACGTAGAGATTCGTGGAAGCACAGACGGACAGGTGCACATCCAGGGAAAAGTGACGCCTGGGGGATGGACGGTCTTTGGCAGTACGGAAAAGAACGTACAAGACGTGATGGCGAACCCGCCCTTGGAACAAAGCGGAGACACAATTCGAATTGGCAAAAACACCTCCTGGCTGAAGAACGTCACAATCGACTACAAGATCGAGGTGCCGCGTTCAACGGAGATTGATGCCGGAGTGGCGTCGGGTGGAATCACGGTCGACCATGTAAAAGGACCGGTGAAAGCCTCATCTGCGTCCGGATATGTGCACATCTACAGCGTGGAACGCGACGTGCAAGTCTCGGCGGCCAGCGGCTCCATCGAAGTTGCCGGGATCGGCGGGTTTGTGCGAGTCAACAGCGCATCAGGCGACGTGACGATTAAGGACACGAAGGGCGACATAAAAGCTACGGCGGCATCCGGCTCAATCCGCATCCAAAAACCAGGCGATCGTGTGGAGGCGTCGTCAGCTAGCGGAGCGGTGGATGTTGCCGGCGCCAACAATGATGTGAAAGTTCATCTGATTTCCGGCTCGATCAATGTATCGGGCAATCCCACTGGCAACCGTTTGTGGGACCTGAAGACGGTGTCGGGCAGCATCGAGATCAACGTGCCCGAGAACGCTAGTTTCCTGCTTTCCGCAGAATCGACGTCCGGGGGCATCCGGACCAGCATCCCGGTAATCATCGAGGAGCAGAGTAAGCATTCGCTGCGTGCCCATGTCGGTGACTCTTCTGGACGCGTGGAAGTTCATACCGTCTCTGGCGGAATCGACCTGCGAAGCGGGTCTTGATAGGCTTCCCCGCAGCGGGACACGCCGAAGAAACCATTCGGTAGACAGGTCCAGGTAAGCGACTTCCAATCAAGACACCAGCTTGTACAATAGAGTTGTGCCCAGATACCGCCTACAGCTCCTGGTTCCCTTCCTTCCAGCCTTTGCATTCTGTTTCTTCAGCCTCCGGACTGATGCGCAGGAACCGCCTAAACAATCGCCCGCGACCTCGAAGGCGGCGACCCAGCGCTCTGAAAAGGCGCAGGAGCCGAAAGATACAAATTCCGAAGAGCAGGATTTACAGAAGGCGATTGATGACGCCGGTAATGACCGGGCGGCGCTGGCCCGGAACCTGGAAGCCTTCCTGAAGAAGTACCCTGAATCGAAGCAGCGCACGCAGATTTATCGCGCGCTTGTCGAAGCCACGCTGCAACTGCGGGAATATCCGCGAGCAACAGAGTATGCGGAGCGGCTGGTTGCGCTTCGACCCGATGACACATCGATTACGGTGCTAGCCATCCAGTTGCTAGACAAGTACGGCGACCCGGCAGGCTGGCGCAGGGCGCTCACGTATTGCACGCGCGTGATTGAACAGGTAAGCGGGATACCAGCGGCAGAGAAATCGCCGCGCGTTTCCAACGAAGATTGGGAAACGGAGAAGAAACACGACAAAGCCGCTGTGCTGCTGCTGAGGGGTAGGCTATACCAGAAACTGAACGACCTGGCGAACGCACAAAGGGACTATGAATTGAGCTATGGCCTGGAGCCGTCCACGGCTGTGGCGGAAAGGCTTGGAGAACTGGCGGAACTCCGCAAGGACTCGAATTCGGCGATTCGAGAATACGCCATCGCCTTTGCATTGGCCGACAGCACGAAAGGCACACTGAGCCGCCGCGAATTACGCAATAAAATCGGCAACGCCTGGCGACTGGCACATGGTTCAGAAGATGGCTTGGGCGAGTACCTGTTGCACTCGTTTGATGACACCTCTACCCTAACGGCGAATGCAAAACCTGCGCGCAATTCCGGGTTTAAGACTCCCTACGAATTCACGCTACGGACGGCGCCTGACGGATCACCTTTCCCGTTCGCTGGCACGAAGGGAAAGGTTGTGGTGCTGAATTTCTGGGCTACGTGGTGCGGGCCCTGCCGAGAGATGGAACCACACTTCGAAAGAGTGGCGGCACACTTCGCCGGACAGAAGGATATCGTATTTCTGGGATTGAACTGTGATGACGACGAGACCCTTGTTGGCCCGTATCTGGACGAAGAGAAGCCAAAGACCGAGGTATTATTCGCCGACGGCCTCGACCAATTGCTCGCCGTGCATTCCTTTCCGACGACGCTGATTCTGGATCGCGCAGGGAACATCGCGTTTCGCGCGGATGGGTTTGATCCGGAAACGGTGGATCATGCCCTGGTCGAAGCGGTGGAACGCGTGGCGCATCCAAGGGAAGCCACACCGACAGTGACCGTCGCGTCACCGCGTTGAATCAGTCGGAATTCCTTTCAGAAAGAGAAAGCTCCACTAGACACCCGCGGCTTGTTCATGCGGATAAAACTCCGCTGCTTCGCGCGCTGCAAGGATGGTATTAACGTGGATTTGGACCGTATCTTCCACGCGACGCGCATATCCACCGGCGAGCGTGGTAACCACAGGGATGTTCCGTTTGCGCGCTTCTTCAAAAACGCTTTTGTCTCGCTTCATGAGCCCTGGTATGGTGAGAGCCAATCCGCCCAACTGATCATTCCGATAAGGGTCGGCACCACCGACGTAGAACAGAATCTCTGGTTGAAACGAATCCAATCCAGCACGAACGGCAGGCAGGAGCGCGGTCAAGTAGGCCGCGTCGCCGATCTGGTCCTGCATGTTTAGATCAACGGTGGAGGGAGGTTTGTACGCGGGGTAATTATTGGCTTGGTGGATGGATAGGGTAAACACAGAATCCTGATTTGCAAAAATTGCGGCTGTGCCATTGCCGTGATGAACGTCGGTATCTACAACCATAGCCTTGCGCATAGCTCCATCGGCTTGCAGTCGGCGAATGGCAACGGCCACATCGTGAATCGCGCAGAAGCCCTCACCATGGCCGACATGGGCGTGGTGAAAGCCGCCGCCCAGATTGCATCCGAAACCATCTCGAAGCGCCGCTTGCGAAGCGGCAATCGTCCCGCCGGCCGCCAACCATAACGCACCCACGAGTTCGGCCGAATACGGAACTTCCAACTTCATGACATCGCTTAGAGTGAGCGTCCCAGTTTGCAACTTGCGGACCCAGTCTTCGCTATGCACCCGCAGCACGTCCGCATCGCTGGCGGGATCGGGGCGCAGGAAATCCCCGGTCGAGGCAATTCCATCCTTGATTAGTTTGTCGGCAATGAGGCGGTACTTTTGCGAGGGAAACACATGCGCTCCGAGATTCAGGTCGTAGCGTTCGTGATAGATAAGCTTGAAGGGAAGCATGCTCGGTCCCCTGGCGTGGGCTAGGATTTTGAGCGTCGACAACGGGCGCGACCATTTTCAAGACGAGCTTGCGCTGACCGTTGCTCCTAATTCTCGCGTTCGAGGATAAAGTCTGGAAGCGTGCGCAAGGCGCGCGCGAATTCTGAGTCGCTGGCCCCATTGATACAGGACTTAGCGCGACGAGCATAGTCGTGGGCAAGGTTGCGAGCGCGATCTAGTGCCCCGGAGTCACGCACCAAAGCGACAAGCTTCTCCGGCTGTACGGAGTGGAATTCTTTTTCTTCCAGGACACGTGCGACCATTTCGCGCGCTTCGCTATGGCCGTTCTCCATGGCATAGATCAGAGGCAGGGTGACCTTGCCTTCTTTCAGGTCGCTCAGGGCCGGCTTCCCAAGTTGCTCGCTGGAGGCAGTGAAATCCAAGAGGTCATCTACGAGTTGAAAGGCGAGGCCGGCGTAACGGCCGTAATCGTCGAGCATCCGCTCGTCTTCTTCATCGAATCCACCAAGAACGCCGCCGAGTCGGGCGCAGCCGCTAAACAGGCAAGCGGTCTTATAGGTGGCTAACTTAACGGCATCCTCTTCGGTGACGTCCATGCGCCCGATTTTTGCGAGCTGGATTAATTCACCTTCGACCATTTTCTGGGTGAGGTCGATGAGGATATCGAGAACCCGGAAGTTACGTTCCTCCAGAGCGATTTGAAACGACTGCATATAGAGCCAATCGCCGGCTAGAACGCTGCGGTGATTGCCCCAACGGGAATTCGCAGAGGGCCGACCGCGGCGGGTGTCTGCGCTATCGATCACGTCATCGTGAATTAGGGTGGCGCTGTGCAGCAGTTCGACGACCGCGGCAAGCTTAATGGCGCTTCGACCGTCGGCCTGGCGCCCGCCAGCATAGCCATGACAGAGGAGAAGAAGCGCTGGTCGTAGCCGCTTCCCTCCCCCGCCGAGCAGATAGCTGGTAATTTCGGAGACCGGCTGGAACGCAGAGGCGCTCTGGCGAGAAAGTTCCTGCTCGACCTTGACGAGGTCTTCCCGCACCAATTCAAAGATTTCCCTGGCGGTGAGTAAAGCGATGACCGTTCTCCTGGGCTCGCCGCCCCGACTCAGCGAGACCCCCCAACGTGGGATGTACCTGGCCGGGCGATAGGAAAGAATCGCCTGAAATTCTCGGTGGTTTGTGCGGCGATGACCTCTACCGGTAAGTCTCTCACATTCGCAAGGAGCTTCGCCACTTCCACAACGTAGGCGGGCTCATTTCGTTTGCCGCGGACGGGCTGTGGCGCCAGGTACGGAGAATCCGTCTCGATCAAAATATTCTCCAGGGGCAAAACTTTCGCAACGTCGCGAATGTTCTGGGCCTTTGGATAGGTGACATTGGCGGTGAAGGAGACAATGAAGCCCATATCCATGCCGCGCTTCGCGTCTTCGACAGTGCTCGAAAAACAGTGCAGGATGCCGCCAAGGGCAGTGGGCTTCCAGACCTCCTGGAGGAGGGCAAGGCAATCGCTCCAAGCGTCGCGACAATGGATGATGATAGGAAGCGCCGCGGCGTGGGCCAATTCCATTTGCTGGCGAAAAACGCGCTCTTGAACGTCGCGCGGGGAATGGTCATAGAAATAGTCGAGGCCAATTTCTCCCCAGGCGATGACTCTGGGATGCTGCGCCAGCTTGGCCATGGCTTCGAGATGTTCCGGAGTGACTTCCTTGGCTTCGTGCGGATGGATGCCGACGGTCGTGTAGATCCAATCATTCGCCTCAGCGTAAGGCAGTGCGGCGTCTAACTTCTCCGGCCCTGGGCCGGTACCGATGGCCAGCAACGTAGTGACACCGGCTGCCCGGGCGCGCGCGAGCATTGCGTCGCGGTCCGCGTCGAATTGCGGGAAGTCGATGTGCGCATGAGAGTCGATAAGTTCCATGGAATGATGTTCTCGGCTATCTGTTCCGAGTCTTAAGTCGGACGCCAGCAGCCAGTTTTCAGAGGTTCTGAGCCGGATATCAGATTTCCGAGTTCAGATCTCAGGAATCGGTCAGGAGGTCGAGCTCACCGGTTAAGTTTGTTCTGCTTCCTGATCGCTGGTCATTGATCGCTGTCTCCTTGTCATTTCAGGCGCGAGCCAACTTCAACTTCCTCGTGGAATCCGGCGAGGACGGGACGGCCTTCGGGACCAACTGAGGCGGCCACGATCATGCCGTTGGACTCAACGCCACGCAGTTTGCGGGGCGCGAGGTTCACGACGACGACGACTTTGCGGCCAATGAGGGATTCCGGTTCGTAGAATTGCGCGATGCCGGCACAAATCTGGCGAACTTCGCTGCCGATGTCGACAGTGAGCTTTAGGAGCTTATCAGCCCCGACGATGCGTTCCGCGGTCTTCACCTGGCCCACGCGCATTTCGACTTTGGCGAAATCCTCGATGCCGATTTTCTCAGTGCTGGCCGGAGCCGCGGTTCCCGCTGTAGCAGGAGTAGAAGATGTTGCAGGCGCGGGTGCCGCTGGAGTGGGATTCCGTTCTTCGTTTGCCATGGATTCGATCCTCTCGATTGCTTCCGCTTTATCAACGCGCGGGAATAACGCTTGGGCCCTGCCCAGCTGAACGCCCGGGGCTAACTGTCCCCAGCGCAAGCCGTCCAATGCCACGGCATCCGGGGAGCCGCTCTGTCCCAAAAGTGTCCAAACTTTGGCCGAGGTGCTGGGCATGACTGGATTCACAAGAGTTGTGACGATGCGCAGCAATTCAGCCGTAGTCCAAAGAATGGTGGCTTTGCGAGCTTGTTCTTCCTCCCCGGAGCCAAGGGCCCAGGGCTGCTCGGCGGTCAGATACTTATCGGCCGCGCCAATCACGCTCCAGATGGCCTCCAGGGCACGGGCGAATTCCATTTTGTCATAGCGCTCCAGGACTTCTCCAATCGCGGACTGCGCCTCTTTCGCGAGAAGATCGTCTTGGGGCTGGGGCGTTCCGGGCTTGGGCACTTTGCCAGCGAAATTCTTTTCGATCATGGCGACGGTGCGGCTAGCCAAGTTGCCGAGGCCATTTGCGAGGTCACTGTTGTAGCGCGTCACCAGGGCGTCGTAACTGAAATTGCCGTCCTGGCCAAAGACGACTTCGCGCAGCAGGAAGTACCGGAGAGCATCCATGCCAAGCATATTGGCGATCGGCCTAGGTAGGACGACGTTGCCCTTGGACTTGCTCATCTTGGCAGCGTCCATCAGAAACCAGCCGTGCGCCCAGACCTGTTTGGGGATCGGCAACATCGCGGCCATCAAAAACGCAGGCCAATAGACGGCGTGAAAGCGGACGATGTCCTTGCCAACCATATGCAAATTCGCCGGCCAGTATCCATGCTTTTCGTAATTGGGGCCACCCACGGCGCTCAAATAAGAGGTCAGTGCATCGAACCAGACGTAGAACACGTGAGGCTCTTCCCCAGGCACGGGAATGCCCCAGCGGACGGTGGTACGCGTGATGCTGAGATCCTTCAGGCCGCCTTCGACAAAGCTTACGATTTCGTTTTTGCGCGTCTCCGGTTGAATGAACTCGGGGTTCTTCCTATAGAAATCAAGGAGCGGCTTCTGAAAAGCAGAGAGCTTGAAAAAGTAATTCTCTTCGGTGACCGTTTCGGTGGGGCGGCCGCAATCCGGGCAGTTGTCGCCGGGCTTGGCATCGTTGACGAAGGCATTGTCGTAAATGCAGTACTGGCCTGTGTAATGGCCCTTGTACACATAGCCGTTCTCCTTGCAGCGCTTGAAGAGCCACTGCACCGTTCGAACATGCTTCAGGTCGGTGGTGCGGATAAATTCATCGGCGGGAATGCCGAGCTCGTCCCAAAGTGCGCGCCATTCGCTGGCCATCCTGGCGACAAATTCCGACTCGGGGACACCGGCATTCTTTGCGGCGCGCTCCACATTCACGCCATGCTCATCGGTGCCGGTGGTCATCACTACGTCGTAGCCGCGCATACGTTTGAAGCGCCGGATGGTGTCGCAGACGACGGTCGTGTAGGTATGCCCGATGTGTGGCAGGCCGTTGGTGTAGTAGATCGGCGTTGTCAGATAATACTTTTCTTTTTGTTCGGCCATCCGCTTTTCTCAATACCCTCTGGGATACGTAGCTTCAACAGGCTCGTGCGGCTTAGGTCCCGCTGGCCTGCCTCCAGTTGCGCAGGGCTTCTTCCATGATTTCTACCAGAGGCACATTTTTCTCCTCTGCCAGTCTACGGCAATCGTCAAACTCTGGCGAAGCCTGACGGACAATTCCATTGAGACGAGCAATCTTCACGCGGACGTCGCCAAAGCGGGTTGATACCATTTCCCACTCACGAGGAAGGATGCGCCGCTCAGCGCTGTGAGAGCGCACTCCCAGCGTGGTCGTCTCCGCGAAGAGCATTTCCTGGAGCTTTTGCTCATCCGCCGGGTAACAAAGGACGGTGACCACTATCCCTGGACGGCTCTTTTTCATCTGCACGGGAGTGGCGAAGACATCCAGTGCCCCTGCTTCCAGCGCTTTGTCCAGGAAATAGCCGAAAATCTGGGGATTCATGTCGTCAAGATTCGCCTCGAGGACGCGAATGGTCTCCTCCGAGCCTAGCGCAGATTTCTGGTCCGCATCTCCGACCATCAGGCGCAACACATTGGGTTGACCCTCGAGGTCGGAGGTCGCGGCGCCGTAGCCAATCGCAGAAACCGTCATAGGCGGCTGCGAGCCGAACGCACTGCAAAGCGTTGAAACAATGGCTGCACCTGTGGGAGTAACCAATTCCCTCTGTGCGCCGTTGGAGTAAGTGGGCTTGCCCAGGAGAAGACGCGCAGTAGCAGGCGCAGGAACAGGGAGAATGCCGTGTGCCATCTTCGCCGTGCCTCCGCCGACGTTCAGGGGAGAACAGGTGAACGATTGGATGCCCAAGGCCGCAAAGCCGACACAGGCGCCGACAATGTCCACGATAGCGTCAATGGCGCCCACTTCGTGGAAATGAATCCTTTCTAGCGGGACATTATGAACAGCCGCTTCAGCAACACCGAGGTTGCGAAAGATAGATGCGGCGCACTCCTGGATGGCAGGGGCAAGACTTGCCTTCGCGATGATATCCAGAATGGTGCTTAAAGACCGGTGAGTATGCGTGTCTTCAGTTTGGACCTCCACGTGGGTGGCGGCCATTCCATTCTTCCAGACTTTTTCTGCCGTAAGCGTCCATCCTGGAACAGCAAGTGAGCCGAGTTCCGTGCGAAGTTGTTCAATGGATACACCCGCGTCGACCAGTGCGCCGAGCACCATGTCACCGCTGATGCCGCTAAAGCAATCGAAGTAGGCCAGTTTCATTTGTGTTTGCGGAAAGCCGCCTGTTGATACTATCTGGACCTCTTCGTCAGCGTCAAACCGCGAGCCCGCAAACGCCGCGTTGGGTCTACTGATTGCGAGATTGCGCTTCCAACAGGAAACGCGCGCGACGGCGATCGCATCTCACCCCTTGTTTCTAGGCTTTGTTAGCTTGTGTAATACTTGGGCGGAATAGAAGCAATGAGCCCGACGACTCATCCCATCAAACAACCGCGGATTCCTGTGGATGGCTACCTCTACAGTGCACTGCGCGTGTTGGCTGTTGCCTTGCTGGCAGCCTCCACAGCGGCCAGCGGGCGCTTGGCGGCACAAGGACTGAATGACGGCGAGAAAGCTACCGAGACGATTCGCGGTTTGGTAGTAAACTCCGTGACCCATGAGCCAATTGGCCGCGCGCTGGTGTATTCACCGGACAATCGATTCGCGGTCATGTGTGACGACGGTGGACACTTTGAATTCAAGATTCCCCGCGTGCAGAGCGGAGCGGGCTCTGGGGATGGGTCTGGAGGAACGGTAATTTTAGGCCCAAACATCCGGCAACCTCGCCTGCTGGGCGGCTTAAATGCGCTGCTGGCAAAGAAACCGGGATTTCTCATCGATGAAAACGCATCGCAAATTATTCTGACGAATTCGGTAGACCAGAATGTAACGATACCTCTGGTGCCCGAGGCGCTCATCCTGGGACGTGTAAATCTGCCCAACGCCGATGGGACGGACAGGCTGCAAGTGGAGTTGTATCGGCGGCAGATCGAGGAAGGCCGCGAAAACTGGGCATCCGCGGGAATGGTACAAGCTCGGGCGAACGGGGAATTTCGCTTCGCAGAATTGGCAGCAGGCACCTACAAGGTATTTACGCACGAACAACTAGATCGCGATCCACTGACTTTTGATCCTCGGGGGCAGCTCTACGGATACCCGCCGGTTTTTTATCCGTCGTCGAGTGATTTTGCATCGGCGAGCGCGATACGGGTGGCGCCCGGCGCGACGGTGAACCTCAATTTATCCCCCACACGGCGCGAGTATTACCCGATCAAGGTGGGCGTACTGAATACGCCGCAAGGCCAGGGGCTACAAATTGAAGTGTGGGCGCAAGGAAGACCGGGGCCGGGGTTCTCTTTGGGGTACGACCAGGACGAACAGGCCATCGTAGGGATGCTGCCCAACGGGAATTACACCATTCAAGTGAACGCATATGGTCCCGTGGGGGCAAGCGGTGAGATTAACATCGGCGTGAATGGAGGCGGTGTGGAAGGTGCCGCTGTAAACCTCGCGCCGAACAGTTCAATTCGAGTGAACCTGAAAGCGGAATTTGCCTCGCCGGACATAGCCGCACAGTGGGGATCGGTCGAAGAAGGCGGTAAACCCGTATCGAAGAGCCAGATGATTCTGCGGAGCATGCAATTGAATCTATTTCCGGTGGAGTCTTTCCGGCGAAGAAGTGGGGCTGCGGCGAGACCAACCGGCAATCCGAACGACGACGGCGTGCTGATCGACAATGTGCAACCTGGGCGTTACTGGTTGAGCGTGAGCACGCCGGTCGGTTATGTTGCGGTAGTTTCTTCTGGAGGGTTGGATCTGTTGCGCAATCCACTGGTGGTGCCCGTAGGAGGCACGAATTCACCGATTGAAGTCACCTTACGGGACGATGGCGGATCCGTTGAAGGAACCATTGAGAATTGGCAAGCCGAAGCAGAGTCACAGAAGGTTAGTCAACCGGGGCAGCGGCCTTCCTGCGTGTACCTAGTGCCGATGTCGAGCAGCGCCGGCCAGCCGCTGATTGCCTGGGTCAACCAGGATGGGAATTTCAGTTTTCCGCAGATTCCACCCGGGGCTTATCGGGGAATCGCGTTTGACCGCCAGCCAACAAACCTGGAATTCACGAATGAAGGAGCCATGAAGAAGTACGAGGGAAAGAGTCAGGTAGTTGAATTTGAGGCCGGACAGAAGATGCAAATGCGATTGCAACTGAATTTGATTGCTGAATGAAAATGAGTCTGAGCGCTAAACCAAGTCATAGCAGGATTGAACTGTTGATTGTGTGCCTGCAGATCTACTCGTATTGCGCCGCACAGACTCCCGAGGCCGGTCGTCCGGCAGAGTCGCCTGCCCTGACGAAGATCGCTGGCACAGTGGTTAACTCAATCACAGGCATGCCGCTCTCCCAAGCTCGTGTTTCGATCAGCGACACAAAGAATCGTGCGAATACGAGGTGGATAGTCACGGCGGAAGGAGGACGATTCGAATTCGATCACATTTCCACGGGTAAATACTCGCTGGTGGGCGCAAAACGCGGATATTTAACCGGGGCCTACGAGCAACATGAACAGTTTTCCACGGCGATCGTGACCGGGACGGAGTTTGACACGACAAAATTGGTGCTGCGACTGACGCCGATGGCAAGTATTGAAGGAAAAGTCGTAGACGAGGTGGGCGATCCAGTAAGGGAAGGGCAAGTTACGTTATATCGAGAGAATCGCACTGCAGGAATCCTGAGGATATCCCCGGTCTACCAGGAGAGAACAAATGATCTAGGCATCTTTGAATTTGCACCGCTCGCGCCTGGCAAGTACTTTGTTTCGGTTACTGCGAAGCCGTGGTACGCGATGCATCCCCTGACCGACTCCGCGGATGGCACACGGACGACGTCAGAGGGAGTTGATCGCTCACTGGATGTGACCTACCCCGCAACGTACAGCGGTGGCGCGACAGAAGCGGACGGAGCGTTGCCAATCGAAGTAAAGGGCGGCGATCATACCGAGATCGAGATACAGCTCTCCCCTGTGCCTTCGCTTCATTTGATATACAGAGTCGCCGAGGAAGATGGCAGCCGTGGTAGTTCCCCGCCGATACTTGAAAGACGCGTATTTGATTCCATTGAGCACGTTCCGGTTAACGAAATGCGCAGGCTCTCGAACGGAGTGTACGAACTCAGCGGAGTGCCTGCTGGAACGTACAACGTGAGAATTACGGAAGCGGGTCCACAACAGGTATTGCGGACCAGCATGGTTGATCTGCGCAATGACGGACAAGAACTGGAAAGCTCCAGCGGAGAACCCGAAGGCAGCCTGAAATTGACAATTCAAATGACACAGCAGGAGCCCCTCCCCAAGGGGCTCAGAATCATGCTTCTGGACACGCAAAAACACAACCGCGCGTTCCAGGAGGTTGATGCGAAGGGCGAGGCTGCGATTGAGTCTCTTCCGGCGGGGAAATACACGATATTTGTCTTTTCACCTGGTAAACCGTATTCGATTGTACGGACAAGTTCGGACGCGGGTCAAACGTGGGGAAACGGTGTGGAGGTCCCTGCGGGTGGAGCGTTGACACTTACTGCCGTTCTTGCGACCGGGAGCGTGAACATCGAAGGCTTCGCCAAGCGTGGAGGAAAGGCAGCATCCGGCGTGATGGTGGTGCTGATTCCGAAAGAGCCCGGGATGCGCGTGGAGTTGTTCCGCCGCGACCAGAGCGACTCGGACGGAAGTTTCATTATGAGGGATGTAATACCGGGAGATTACGAACTGGTGGCGATCCAGGATGCATGGGATTTGGAATGGTCGAAACCGGGAGGGCTGGCACGATACGAAGAGCACGCGCAAACCGTGACAATTCCTGGAGGTGGTCAAACTACAATCCAGCTTCCGGATCCAGTTGAAGCGCAGCGGCGTTAAGTTCCGCAGAAGGCGCTGTTATGGCGATGTGGTCGCGTTACTTGGGCAACCAAAAGGGTTGTTTGGCCGGAACAAACTGCACCGGTACGTCTTTCACAAAGGTTTTCAACCAGCGCGTGCATTCCTCCATGCCCGGCTGTTCGGAAGGAATATGACCGATCACGATCAAAGCCTTTTTTTTCCCTTCGGTAGCAGCATCGGCCGCGTATTCAACGGTCTCCCACTCACGCGTTTCCCCAACGAGGAGAACATCCACATCATCCAGTTCAAGTGCATGCGACTCGCGTACGAACCCGGCAGCCCCGGGACTTAGCGCCACCTTCGACACCTTCATTTCCAGATTTCCAACAACGCGCAGCGTGGGGGAATTAAGGATCTTCGCAAGTTCGGTACCGAGCATTTGCAGCGAAGTTTCCGGAAGCGTGAAGAGATACTGATTGTCGGCGCTCTGGTATTTCTCCCATCCCAGCTTACGGACCATGCCCGCTTCGATCCCGTCCGGCTTGCGCCCGTGCCAGTGATCGTGGAATCGCCAGATGACCATTCCATGTTTTTCGATGAACGCACGCTTTTCTGCCCAGACAGGATCGCTCTGGTCCATCCCTTCTGGTGTATCGAGGTGATTGTAGAAAGTGGGTTCGTGGGTGATGACCACGTTCAGTCCTTGCGCCGAGGCACGCTGCAAGACATCGAGCGTGGCCATCATAGTAACGGCGATGCCGGTGACGGGCGTGTCCGGATTGCCGGCCTTGAAGGTGTCCACGGTTTCTCTTTGCCATGGCACGCCCACGTGCTCCTGGATTGCCATGATCACCTCACGTGCGGTGATCGGTTTACTTTGCGCCTTGACCTGAGGCCCAGCGGACAACAACACAATCACTAGGAAACAGAGACAACTCGAGTTTCTTATCGCTCGAGAGAACCGTCGACATTTTCTCGTGCCTTGTCTTCCCACAATCATGAAGCCTCCCAGGAGCATCATCATACCCATTACGTCAGCCCAGTGAAACCGCAACCTGGCGAGAGCAGGAACCCTTACTGCTATACTGAACAATTCAATCTCGATGGGAAGTCCATCTGAGGAACCGTGTATCTGACACTTTTAGACAGACTCCGTACCTCGTTGTCCGCGCATATTCACGACAAATATGGCATTGAGCTGAGCATCGTACTGGAGCGGCCGCCCAAACTCGAAATGGGAGAGGCGGCATCGCCCGTTTGCTTTGAACTGGCAAAGCGGCTAAAGAAGGCACCTAGGGTCATCGCGCAGGAGATTGCCACGTCGCTGCCGACAGTCGAAGGGATCGCCCGGGTGGAGGTCGCGGGTGGCGGCTACCTGAATGTGTTTTTCGACCGCGGAGCCTTCTGGGATAGCACGCAGAAGGACCGCCGTGGCGAGGGGCGGGAACCGAGCGGCGACCGCGGCACGGTTATCGTCGAGCACACGAGTATCAATCCTAATAAGGCGGCGCACATCGGTCATCTGCGCAATGCGGTTTTGGGCGACACCATGGTGCGCATTCTGCGGCACACGGGCCAAGAAGTAGCGGTGCAGAATTACATCGACAATACCGGCGTACAGGTCGCGGATGTTGTGATCGCGTTCCAGAAGATGGAGAAGAAGTCGCTAGCCGAAGTGAAGCAACTTGCCACAGAAGAGCATTTTGATTACCTGTGCTGGGATCTCTACGCGAAAGCGACACAATTTTTCGCGGATGACAAGCAACACGCGCAAAAGCTTCGTAGCGAGACCCTGAAAGCGATCGAAGACGGTCACGGCGAAACCGCCGAGATGGGCACGGTGATTGCCGATGCGATTGTCGGCTACCACCTTCGCACCATGGCGCGCATGGACATTTACTACGAATTGCTGGCGCGCGAGAGCGAAATACTTCACCTGCACTTCTGGGACGCCGCCTTCGAAAAACTGAAAGCCAGCGGTGCGATTCAGTATGCAACGTCGGGTAAAAATGCCGGATGCTGGATCATGCCGTTGGAGACCGAGGAGAAACCGCTGGCAGGCGCAGAGAGCTCGGAGGCCGAAGAGGCTTCAGAGAATACGGACGAAGATGAGGATTCACAGGCGAAGATCATCGTGCGTTCCAACGGGACGGTGACCTACGTAGGAAAAGACATCGCCTACCAGTTGTGGAAATTCGGATTACTTGGAAAAGATTTCCGTTATCGCAAATGGCCCAACGCTCCGGGCGGCCACGAATTGTGGGCCACCACGGTCAACGAGGGCGAACTGGGAGCGCCGCGATTTGGGGGAGCGACTGCCGTTTACAACGTGATCGACGCCCGGCAGGCTTACTTGCAGGAGGTCGTGGCGGAAGGCTTGCGCGCGCTCGGATACGCAAAAGAAGCGGATCGTTCGATCCATTTCGACTACCAGATAGTTGCACTGACGCCGCGCTGCGCCGCAGAACTCGGCTACGAACTCTCCGATGACGATCTAAAGCGGCCCTACGTGGAAGTGAGTGGAAGAAAAGGGTTCGGCGTGAAGGCGGACGACCTAATTACCCGCATGCTGCAGGCCGCGGAGTCTCGTGTACGCGAAAAGCAAACCGAGATGCGCTCCGCCGACCTGGCCCAGACCGCGAATGCGCTGGCCGTTGGCGCGCTCAGGTTTTTTCTGCTGAAGTACACTCGAAACACGATTATCGCCTTCGATTTTGAGGACGCGCTGAAGTCTGAGGGCGAAACGGGACCGTACTGTCAGTATGCCGTGGTGCGCATCCGGGGAATCCGGCGAAAAGGTCTGGAATCCGGAGTGGCGGCGGTAGAACTAACGCGGGAATCAGTGAAGAAATTCTTGACCGGCGCGGATGGTGCGGATCTGTGGGAACTGCTACTGCACATTGGATCGTTGGATTACGCGGCCGAAGCCGCTATCGGGGCGCAAGAGACCGCGTTTGTGACCAAGTACGCCTTCCAATTGGCCCAAGCGTTCAACAATTTCTATCACAGACACCACATTCTGTCGGAGGCGGACGAACAGAAGCGCGCATTTCTGCTGGAACTAAGCGCGCTGGTAGAAGCCCAACTGGTAAAGGCATTGAGCCTGTTAGGGATCGAGACTCCCGAAAAGATGTAGAGAACTGGACACGGTTGATTGTGCCCCGTCGGCGAAATCTATAGAGCCCTCAAGATTTAGAGAGAGGAGACCAGGTGCACCAGGGTGCGCAGGGCAACACCGGTCGGCCCCTTTGCAAGCCACGGCTTAGCGTCATCGTTCCAGGCAGTCCCAGCGATATCCAGATGGATCCAAGGGGTATCCCCTGAGAATTCCTTGAGGAACATAGCGCCGGTGATTGCGCCGCCGCCCTTGCCGCTACTGATGTTCTGAAGGTCCGCGAACGAACCTTTGATGAACTCGCGATACTCATCGTCGGTGGGTAGCTGCCACATTTTTTCGCCCGCAGCCTTGGCGCTGGCGAGTAGTTTGTCCGTCCAGATTTGATCAGAACCAAAGACGCCGACGTTGACATTCGCCAGAGCAACGACAACCGCTCCGGTGAGCGTGGCGGCGTCAACCAGATGCGTAGCCCCGAGCTGCTTGGCATAGTGAATTCCGTCCGCGAGGATCAGACGACCTTCCGCGTCAGTATTCAATACTTCAATGGTTTTGCCAGACATGGCCGTCTGAATGTCGCCAGGTTTCTGAGCCTTTCCGCCAGGCATATTTTCGGTAGCAGGAACTACGCAAATCACTTTCACGTTTGGTTTTAGAGCAGCTAAGGCGCGCATTACGCCGATCATGGTTGCGCCACCAGCCATGTCGTACTTCATTTTTTCCATGCCTTCGGCCGGCTTGATGGAAATCCCCCCGGTGTCAAAGGTGACGGCCTTGCCGACCAAGCCGATCACCGGGCCGCCAGGTTTGGGATTCGCGGGTGTGTAGGTGATCACGATCATACGAGGCGGCTCGACGCTGCCCTGTGCAACGCTGAGAAGAGCGCCCATCTTCAGATCGGCGATTTTCTTTTCGTCGAAGATTTCGACGGTGAGACCCGCTTCCTTCGCCATTGCTTCCGCTTTTTCGGCAAGAATGCGTGGTGTCAACTTGTTGGAGGGCTCGTTCACTAGGTCGCGCGCAAAGTTCTGTGCCTCGGCAATGGTGCGGCCGCGGGCGATGCCCATTTCCCAAGCCGCTTTTTCACCCTCGGCGAACCCTGAGACGGTTAGGGATTCGATGAATTTGTCATTCTTCCTCTCGGTCTTATACTTGTCGGATTCGAAGTCTGCAGCCAGCGCACCTTCTGCGATGGCCTGAGCCGCAAAGCCATTGGAGTCACTTTCCCGAACCAGGAACAGCAGCTTGTGGACGCCTCGTCCCTTGAGATTGCGAAGTGCAGCGCCAGTAACCTTTCGAAGCGTCGCGGTGTTCGACTGTTCGCGCTTCCCCGCCCCAACCAGTAGCAGCCGGGCGGCTTTCAATCCGGAAGGCGCATGAACTAGCGTGAATTCGAGATTCTTACCGGTGAGTTCGCCGCTTTTTGCAAGACGGGTAAGTAGCCCACTGCCGAGTTTATCGAGCTCTGCGATGCGTCCCTGAATGGGATCGGATTCTTCGAATACATAAGAAACGAGAGCCTCAGTTTCGAAATTAGCGAACGGCTTGGTATCCAGATTGATTTGCATAATGAGATTATCGCCTCCGGTTGCGATACATTGCTTGTTCCGCTTCCCTTCGGGCTTCCTTGGTGCGTTCGTCCTGACGGCGGTCCCAACTCTTTTTTCCTTGCGCCAGAGCGATTTCAACCTTGGCAATGCCATCGCGGAAGTAGATCCGCAAAGGGATAACGGTTAAACCTTTCGACTCGATACGTCCAGAAAGCTTGTGGATTTCGCGCTTGTGCAGAAGCAGCTTGCGGTCGCCGAGTGGCTCGTGGTTCCACGGACCACCGGGCATGTACTGAGCGATGTGAGCGTTAGCCAGAAAAGCACCACTCGGCTTGAAGTCCACGTAAGCGTCGCGGATATTGGCCTTACCTTCCCGCAAAGCTTTTACTTCTGTGCCATGCAACACAAGTCCAGCTTCCAGCTTCTCAAGGATATGGTAATTGTACGAAGCAGAGCGGTTCTGGGCGACAATCTGCTCCTTGGGACTTTTTCCGTCCTTACCCCGCTCCGGTTTTTTGGATGGCTTGGTCACAATCTTTCATTTTACCTGATGATGCGTCTAATTGAGAGCGTGCGAAACGGTGCCCGCCGCCACAGACAGTATCTTCCAGTCCACCAGGGAGAGGTGCTAAAAAAGGTAAAGGGACTGGCAAATGGTACAGTTTAAGGGTGAAAACGTCGGCAAGCGCGCCGCTTGCCGGGGTCCCAACCCCGATGCTAGACTCCAAAGGCAAGTAAAGACGAGAGTTGTGCCCAGACGGGATTTCGGAGAATTCATGCGCCGCTGGCGTCAGTTTGTTGCACTAATTGCTATTGGAGTGTTCCTCGCGGGCTGCCCAAAGGGCAAGGAAGACTATACTGCGGCCAAGAAAGCGGCGGACCTGCAGGATTACGACGCTGCGGTTGATTATTTTCTGAAAGCCGAGAAGTCCGATCCACACAACGCTGCCTATAAGATTGGTCTGAATCAAGCGAGATTTATGGCCGGTGAGCAACACGTCAAAGAGGGTCTAAAGCTGAGAGAAAAGGGTGATTTGCAAGGTGCAGTATCACAGTTTCAGCGCGCTCAAGTGTTGGACCCCTCCAGCATGATTGCGGATCAGGAGTTGAAGAAAACGCTGGAGATGATCTCGGAGAAACTCCGCGCGTCCGAGGCGGCGGAAGAGCAGCCGTTAATGGAAAATGGCCAACCGACTATGGCCAGCATGCCGCCCGAGTTGAAGCCACTTTCCCGCGCACCGATCAACCTGAAAATGACCAACGATGTGAAAGTGGTCTTCGATACTATTGGCAAGTTAGCGGGACTCACGGTGATCTACGATCCGGACTTGCAAGCCAAGCGAATTCCGGTAGATCTAAACAATGTGACTCTGGAACAGGCTCTGGATATTTCGTCGCTGCAGAGCAAATCGTTCTGGAAGCCGGTAACGGAAAACATCATCATGGTGATTCCGGACCAGGCACAAAAACGCCGTGACTATGAAGAGCAAATTGTACGCACCTTCTATTTGAGCAATGTCGCCATCCCGCAGGACCTCACGGAAATTACCACCGGTCTCCGGCAAATTCTCGATTTGAAGCGCATCCAGCAGGTAAACGCACAGAACGCCATCGTCATTCGAGACACGCCAGATAAAATCGCTCTCGTCGATAAGATCATTCGGGACATCGACAAAGCCAAGCCGGAAGTTATTGTTCAGGTGCAAATCCTCGAGGCACGAACAGACCATCTCAAAAATCTGGGTATTCTCCCGGGACAAACGGCGTCAGTGGCGATTAATCCGAACAACACAACAAGCTCGACCAGCTCCGGCACTACCACCTCGACAACCACCACAAATAACGGCGTTACCCTGCAACAGCTGACGCATTTAAACCAGAACGACGTCGTATTCACGCTGCCGGGGGCCACTGCGAATTTCCTTTTGACCGACACCTCAACGAGAATCCTCGAGAATCCAGAGCTACGCGGAGTTGACGGGCAGTCCGCAAAACTGAAGATCGGCGATCGCGTGCCCGTGGCGACGGGCAGCTTCCAGGCGGGAGTGGGAGTAGGTTCAACGGCGGGCACTGGGTTCGTGAATCCCCTGGTGAACACGCAATTTCAATATATCGACGTTGGCGTGAACCTCGATATTACGCCCCACGTGCATCCGAACCACGACGTCAGCCTGAAAGTTTCCGTGGAGGTCTCCGCCGTAACGGGACAGTCTTCGATCGGAGGAATTACGCAACCGATTATCAGCCAGCGCAAAGTGGAACACGAGATCCGCCTGAAAGAAGGGGAAGTCAGCATCCTTGGTGGCTTGATCTCACGCGTCGATACGAAGACGCTAAATGGCTGGCCTGGATTGGCGCGGATTCCGGTAATGCGCTATCTCTTTTCGACCGACAACACGGAACGACAGGAAGACGACGTGCTGATCGTGCTAACCCCTCGCATAGTGCGCATGCCGGACTGGGCTAGGGTGAACCTGCGCGCGATATCAGCGGGCACGGATTCTCTAGTAGGTGCCCGACGGGAAATGGACGTGAAAGCGCCTTCATCCAATCCAACACCGCAAGCCACCCCACAGCCACCGGGCACGCCGCAAGGGCCGGGAGGCGTTGTCCCAGCGGCACCGGCCGGTCAACCTCAAACTAACCCGTCACCTGCCGCGCCTGCCAATCCCGGGGTTGCACCGCAAGCGCAGATTTCGGGTCCCCGAATTCGATTTGAGCCTTCAACGATGAACTTGTCCCCTGGCCAGACTGCGACGATCGGAGTGGTTGTAGACAATGTCACGGACCTTTTCTCCGTTCCCATGCTGCTGCAATTCAACCCCGCGATTATCCATGTGGAAGAAGTACGCCACGGGGGATTTCTCTCCGGTGGAACCCAAGAGATCGCCATCGTTCAGCGCGCCGATAATGAGCATGGTCAAGCCATTATTTCCGCCACGCGGCAGCCGAATACAACTGGTGTGAATGGCAGCGGCACATTGTTGGGGGTAGTCATCAAAGCAATTGCGCCCGGCACGACGAACCTGTCCATCGTGCAGGTGAATGCAAAGGATTCACAGCAGAAACCCATACCGCTGGTGACCAGCGAAGCGACGCTGAAGGTGCAATAGGCAGTTCCTTGGTATGAGGATGGGATGAAGCAATTCTCCATGAGACGTCGACGTCCCCCACAGGTGGGCATGACCTTGCTCGAGCTGATCATTGCCTGCGCGATTTTGCTGATCCTCTCGTCTGCGGCTCTGCCGGTCGCGCGATTCACCATCGCTCGGCAAAGGGAAAAGGAACTCCGTCTGGATCTACGCGAAATGCGTAATGCCATCGACCGGTACAAAGACTTAGCCGACCGAAACATGATTCGCACCGAGCTCGGCAGCGAGGGCTATCCGCCGGACCTGCAGACATTGGTAAAGGGCGTGGCCCTGGGAGGCGCTGGTGCGGCGGGGAAGAATATCCGCTTCCTAAGGCGCATTCCCGTTGACCCGATGACGGGCAATACCGAATGGGGACTGCGGTCGGTACAGGACGATCCTGACTCCAGCAGTTGGGGCGGAAAAAACATTTTTGATGTGTACTCCAAATCGACGGGAACAGCGCTGGACGGCACAAAGTATTCGGATTGGTAAAGCAACGGGGAAATCTCCATGAACAGAAGAATCATAAAACTCAATCGTGGAGCGGCCCATCCGGGATTATCCCGCCGAGATAACGGCTTTACGCTGATTGAATTGATGATTGTGATGCTGATTATGTCGATCCTGATCGGCATCGCAGCGATCGCGTACGACAAGACCGTGGTGAAGGCGCGCGAGTCGGTATTGAAACAGGACCTGCAGACTATGCGACAGGCCATCGACAATTACACCTTGGACAAGCAGCAGGCTCCGCAATCGCTCGAAGATCTGGTCGACGCCCACTATCTACGCGAGATTCCCGTCGATCCCGTTACGCAGAAAAGGGACTGGGTTCTACACTTTGGCGATACGGTAATGGTCCCCGAGCAGAATGGCACAGGCGTAGATGACGTGCATTCCGGCTCCGATGCCATCGGTTCGAATGGTGAACCGTATAACACCTGGTGAGCGCGTGGTGCCACGGAGTGAAATGTTCTGGTTGGTAGCCGATCGCCAGAATCTGCTCCATGTTCAAGCGTTACAACATCACAGACACGAGCGACGTGCGTGCGGCTCTACAGAGCGTCAGGAAATACCGCACCGAGCAGCAGCAGAAGATTCACGCGATTTCGAAGTAGAAGGTCGCTCTGCGCGAGGTCCACCGCTCTAAAACGTGATTAGCTGCTACAATTCTCGCTACAGTGGCCATTCCTAAAGAAAAAAAAGAATCGACTCCATAGCGTTAAACCCTTTCACAGTAGTGTGTTATAGTGGCTGTGAGGGGTGGAGCAGCCTGGTAGCTCGTCGGGCTCATAACCCGTACCCACTGGTAAACCCAACCGATAAATACAGATAAGTACCTGTGTTTTGTGTGTTTGCTTAAAACCGAAAACGTGCTTATTCGTCATTAACGGTACTTATCTCCTCCGTTTTTCACTCCGGTGTCGCGCCGCCTGTGTGTAAAGGTTGGGGTACGTAGGTGTTACTCCGCCTCTTCGAGCCAAAAGTCGAATTGGAACAGGCGAGTTCGTCGCCTTCGCCAGCTTTACCGTCCGTGCGAAGGAAACCTTCCCACGCAATTTGCTCGCTCGTCGCGTAGCGCGCGACGTAAGTTTTCACGGGCGCCGCAGCGAAGGCTTAGGCAAGAGAATTCGCGTTACCGCATAAATGGAATTCATCCGCATTGTGCCCCACTGGCTTGGTTAAGGAGGTCTCGGAAACCCGCGCCCCGTGTGCTTCTCAGGTACCGAAACTCGGTACGTGAGTTACCGCCCAGCTGGGAAGAAACTTTGAGTCTGGGGTGATTGATAAAAGAATGGTGCCCTGGGTGGGAGTCGAACCCTATTCCAATGTTGATGGTACGTAAGTTATTCATTCTACGTACCGCTCATCCTGCTCTTACCGCCCGACACGCACCCTGCTGCTACAATCGTGCTACAAATCGTTCACACCCTGATTCCTTCGATGGTGACATACCCCTCAGAACCAGCCCGACACGATGTGAGCAGCTTCTGTTGGAACGAGCTTCAGTTAAGGAAGAAAGAACAAACCGCAACTAATTGGAAGAAGAGAAGTTCGCGGAGGCGTGTGGAAGTCGCACGCATGGGGGATATTGATTCTATATAACTTACTGATTCTACTAGAGGACAAAACGACAGAAAGGGACAAAACGGAGAGTCGTGGATACAATTTAGCTACAATTTCCGGTTCACCTCCCTGCCTTTTTCTTTCGCCAGTTCGCCTTCTACGTCACGCTGATCTTCCTCCTGGCCGCAGCCACGATCTGCCGCTCATACATTCGCGCTGTCTCATCTCCAAATGATGCTACCTGAAGGCGCACTCCCTCTGTTGTTTCGAGGACGGCCTTGATGGTTGATTCCACGATTCTGCCCCTGACAATTTAACGAGTATGCTGTCGCCCCGGCTTTGGATAGAGATCGATGAGGCTGAGACAAACTCAGAAACTCAAGCAAGGCAAGGATAGGCAATGCAGCATATGTGGTATATGGCAGAGAGGGTGGGATTAAGCCCAAGTGCGCAAGCATGAGGAATGGTTTATGAGCGTCTGTATCTATTGCGAAATTCATAGTTTGCAGACAGGCTTTTCGGATTTATCGCATCGTGTTGCCGGGAAGGGACTTTTGCGGGCTCAAATGCCCTCCCAGAAGTACACATGTACTAATGAAAACAGGGTGTTTACTGGCCAGACTTTCCACTCATTCACCACGAGATCCGCGATGAGCCCGTCCAGCTCCGTCGCATCACCGCAGGCACTTCCTGCGAGTAGACGCCGGGTCCCGGGTTAGTTTCGGCAACCGCTTTATACGTCCAGTGGATTATTTTCGAACGCGCTCTCATCCGGCAGCGGAACAAGTCTCCAGGTTCAGCCTGCGGAACTACCGTTCCCAGCAGAACCTGCGATGTTCAAAGTCGAAGGCAATTTTCCAGAACTGAGGTCCCCGAACGCCCAACACGCCGTCAAAATTGTCGCCTTCATCTTTCCGGTCATCCATCACAAACGCAATCTGCGACCCGATTTGGGCTTTGCCCAGATACACCACTGGAATTCGCACCTTTCTGCGCTCAAGTGTTCCACTGGCGTCCATCACCTTTTCTGTCCCTAGCGCCTGAAAACTGGTGAAGTCGGACACACGACTTTGAAAAAGCATCAGGTCCGGACCGCCGGTGTCGATCACCAAGCGAAGCTCTCGAGTCTGGAATTCCATCTGAACGGTGACGACAGGTGTATCCGTCTCGAACGGGGCGGAGAAAGTGAAGTTCCCGATCGGGCCGAAGAACATTTCCTTCGTTCGATAGTTGATGCTGAAACTGCTCTTCCTGAGAATATCCAGACCCACAATCGCATCCACTCTTTGGCCAAGGGCCTTCTGGAAAAACGAGAGGTCTTGGGCCTGAACGGGAAGGGATTCGACGCGAATTGGGCCAAGAAGCAAGGAAGGCAAGACGACGAAGCGTGTCTCGACACTCTTATTCGACAGGGTTACTCGACCGGGCTGTTCGGCCAGGCCAAGAACATGCGCGATTTTCTGGTCGACGACACTTGGGTAGGCCCCGGTGTCCACGAGAAAGTTGAGCTTCCCCAAATTGCCAATGGATCCTTCAACGATGACCAAGTAGCCCCAATGCAGCTGGAAGGAAACCTTGGTTGGCCCTTGTGAGGGCATTTCCTGACCTGCGTGATTAGGGGGAACCGTGGCCGTCTGGGAGCAAGTGCGGTCCGGATATGACAGGGTGAGAACTAGCAGCAAAGAACTAAAGAAAATTGAGCGATTCATGGCGTTGGCCTCCTCCGCTTTCGCGGTGAGGCCAACGCTGGATTACGGTGGTAAGTACCTCAATGCAGACGGTTTCACATGAGCGTCATTTGCACGTCACAACGCTAAGTCCTGTATTTGCTCTTTCATATAACTTCGCGGCTGAGTGTGGCGAGGTCGGGGCTTGGAATGGTTCACAATCTCCTCGCGGGTCAGTTAGCGGTGTGGTACTTTCCCGAGTACTGTACTTGCGGCCCACTCGAGGTGTGCCTCATGCCGGTCTCCCCCAAGGTTTTGACCGCAGTTCGCTTCGAGGGCTTTGAACTCGACGTCCGAGCGGGCGAGCTGCGGCGACCCGATGGAGGCAAAACACGGCTCGGCGAACAGCCTTTCCGAATTCTGATCGTCCTTCTGGAAAATCCCGGCGGCGTTGTCTTGCGGGAGACGATCCGCAAGAAACTCTGGCCGAATGACACGATCGTCGAATTCGAGCACTCCATCGGCGCGGCCATGAACCGTTTGCGGCAGGCTCTCGGTGACTCCGCTGACAAACCGAAGTACATCGAAACCCTTGCCCGGCGCGGGTATCGCTGGATGACCGAGGTGAAACGGGTGGAAGGAATTCCTGCAGTCGAAATGGACGGAAGTGCCGAACAAAAGGAGGTGGAAGCAGCCAGTGGCGACCTGATCGGAAGGACGGTTTCGCACTACAAAGTGCTGGAATTGCTCGGTGCAGGAGGCATGGGAATTGTCTACAAGGCCGAGGATGTCAAGCTCGGCCGTCGCGTTGCCTTGAAATTTCTTCGCGAAGGAATGACGAGTGAGCCGCGGGCGCTGGAACGATTCCAGAGGGAGGCGCTCGCGATCGCAGGCATGGATCATCACAACATCTGCACCATTTACGAAGTGGAAGAGCACGCGGGGAAGCCTTTTCTGGTAATGCAGCTGCTTGAAGGACAAACCCTGCGCGAGCGGATCGAGAGTCAAACAGGCCAGCGAGCGTGCTTTCAGAATGAAGAACTGCTGGAGATCTCACTGCAAATTGCAAGCGGTCTTGAGGCCGCCCACCAAAAAGGATTGATCCACCGCGACATCAAACCGGCGAATATTTTCCTGACCAACCGCGGGGAGGCCAAAATACTCGACTTCGGGTTGGCCAAGCTGGTCGAGTCCGCAGAGCCGCCGGAGACCCTTTCCCCGCAAAATATGCCAGACGGGACCCCGATGCCCGAGTCTGCCATGCGGTCAACCCTCACATTGAGCCGGACGGGTCTGGCTCTGGGAACTCCTGCTTATCTTTCACCCGAGCAGGTGAGCGGCGAAAAACTTGACGCGCGAACGGATGTCTATTCTTTCGGACTCGTACTCTACGAAATGGCCACAGGGATTAGAGCAATCGCGGGGAACACGGCTCCGGAGATTCACGAAGCGATTTTGGACCACCCGCCGAGAGCAGTCCGGGTACTGAATTCGGAAGTTACTCGCGGTCTCGAACAGATCATCCATCGAGCGATCAACAAGGACCGGGAAGCACGCTACCGCGATGCTTCGGAGATGCGGGAAGACCTGCTGCGATTGAAACGTGGTGTATCGGCGTTCCGGCAAACTTGGAAGATCGGAGTTGCCGCTGCGCTAGTGCTGCTCAGCGTAGCGTGTGTCTTAGCGGGTTTTCTCAACCGGCATTATGCGCGGACTAGCTGGGTACGCGAGGTGGCGGTGCCGGAGATGGAAAAGCTGGGACTGGACAGGAAGGGTGTGGCTTTTTATCAGCTTGCCCGTCAAGCGGAACGTTATAGCCCCAACAGCCCTGAGCTGAAACTGGTAGAAACAAAATATCTTCGAGCTCAATCGATACTAAGCATCCCGACGGGAGCGGATGTCTATTTTCGTGCGTACGGCGATAGCCGCGGTGACTGGGAATATCTCGGTAAAACCCCTTTAGAGGGGAAATTCCTTTGGGCGGAATACGCCATGAGATTCGTCAAGGATGGCTATGAACCGGTGGAAGTCGCAAGCGAATACATTCTCTGGTCCGTCAGCAACAATATCATTCTCGATCCCATCGGCTCACTTCCGAAAAACATGGTGCACGTCTCTTCTGGGGAAGTGAGTGCCCTGGGACCCGCACCGATACAGTTGGATGAATTCCTAGTCGACAAATACGAAGTCACCAACCTCGAATTTAAAAAATTCATCGATGCAGGCGGCTATCGCGAACCCAAATATTGGAAATTTCCTTTCACCAAAGATGGCCACGCCCTCACCTTCGATCAGGCCATGGCTCTATTCGTGGACAAAACGGATCGCAACGCGCCTTCGACCTGGGACCTTGGCAATTTCCCGGCTGGGCAGGAGAATTATCCCGTCGGTGGCATGAGCTGGTACGAGGCCGCTGCTTACGCTGAATTCGTTGGCAAAAGTCTCCCGACCGTCCACCACTGGTACCAAGCCTCCAGCTCGGATATGTTCTCCAGCATCCTCAACGCCAGCAATTTTTCCGGAAAAGGTCCCGCTCCGGTTGGCAGCTACGCTGGACTTGGAACCTATGGGACCTATGACATGGCTGGCAATGTGAAAGAATGGTGTTTCAATTCAGACGGAACCCGCCGATTTATTTTGGGAGGAAGTTCGAGCGAGCCCAAATACATGTCTCAGGTTCCTGACGCGCGGCCGGCGTTTGATCGTTCCGAGGACAACGGCTTTCGCCTGGTAAAATATCTTAAGCCAGAACCTCTCCCCGAAGTACAGACCTCACAGGTCAGTATTCAGGTTACTGACTACCGCAACTTCAAGCCGGTTCCCGATTCTGTTTTCCGCGCCTACCAGGGACTCTATTCGTATGACCGTACCCCACTGGATGCGCTGATTGAATCCGTCGACGATAGTTCGCCGCATTGGCGGCGCGAGCGCATCACATTCAATGCCGCCTATAACAATGAACGAGTTACTGCGTTTTTGTATCTGCCGAAAAACGTCTCGTCACCGTATCAAACTGTGGTGCATTTCCCGGGGGCGGAGGCTCAGGCATTTCACACCTTCTCGGATATGGACTTGTTTTGCGTCGACTTTCTCATGAAAGGCGGCCGTGCAGTGATGTTTCCGTTGTACAAGGGCACCTATGAGAGAAACACGCACCCTACCGGTCAAGGTGAGAGAGAATTTCGCGATGAGACAATTCAGCGATCTAAAGATTTGCGACGTTCGCTGGACTATCTCGAGACTCGCCCCGATATTGACCACAATCGTCTGGCCTTTTACGGTTTCAGCTGGGGTGGCGTTGAAGGTCCGATTTCCTTGGCCCTCGACTCCCGATTCAAGACTGCCGTCCTCGCCGATGGAGGTTGCAATCCCGGCAGCCCATCGGAAGTGGATCCCATCAACTTCGCGCCACACATCAAGATCCCGGTCCTGATGATCAATGGGCGATACGACCTTATGCGCCCTTTGGAAGGATGTCAGCAGCCTCTCTTTCGTCTTCTGGGCACCCCATCCGCGGACAAGCGTCATGTCCTCCTGGAATCCGGACACGGACTCCCCTTCACGCCATGGTTCAAGGAAACCCTTGATTGGCTCGACCGTTATCTCGGCCGTGTGAACTAGCTCCCGGATCTCACCGCATGGGAGGATCTCTGAAAAAGTTACACTCAATGGCGGTGGTAGTTTCCTGCCTTGCGCTAGTCCTGCTGATTTGCGGAGCGAACGCCGCCTACGCTCAGGAGGTCACCGGAACGATTGCCGGCACCGTCACCGATCAAAGAGGTGCGGCCGTTGCCGGCGCCAATGTTACTGTCAAATCCGTCGAACGCGGAATCACCTATGTGGCCGCATCCAACGAAACAGGTCTCTACCGAGTTTCGCAGCTCCCCCCGGGTAACTACGAGCTCCGCGCAGAAAAACAGGGTTTTCAAACTAGCGCGTATCCAGCATTCACCCTGACGTTAAATCAGACTGCGCGTATCGATGTCGAACTGAAGGTTGGCCAGGTCAACCAGACCATTCAAGTCAGTGGCGCCGCGCCCGTGCTGAAAACGGAGACCACGCAAGTGGATACCATCTTCAATGCCGTGACAAATGACGCGCTTCCCCTCGCCACTCGTAATTATGTGGAAATAACACTCCTTTCGCCCGGTGCGATCCACCCTGATCCCAGCAGTTTCAATAACGGGGACAACGTGGCTAGCGGAGCGCGACCGTTTATCAACGGCAATCGCGAGCAATCGAACAACTTCCTCCTCGATGGCATGGACAATAACCAAGTGTCGGATAACCTTCTAGGCTTCACCCCGTCTCCCGACGCCATCCAGGAATTCAATCTCATCAGTAATAACGCCCCGGCGGAATTCGGTAATTTCATGGGCGGCATTGTGAGTGCCACGATCAAGTCCGGCACCAACAGTTTTCACGGTGACATCTGGGAGTTCTTCCGGAATGACGTGTTGAATGCCAACCAGTGGGAAAACAAGATCAATCCGAATACTCCTCCGCTCCCTCGAGCGCCTGTGCGCTGGAACATGTTCGGGGGAACGCTGGGTGGTCCGATCATCAAGAACAAACTCTTTTTCTTCGTAGACTACCAGGGCCAGCGGTTCGACCATCTCCCCGCTGCCGGTTTCATCTCTGTATACACACCTGCCGAAATGCAAGGCGATTTTTCAGCACTCTTGACCGCTGCCACCCCAATCCAGCTCTACAATCCCTGTCAGGGGAATACGGGGCAGAATGGAACTGCCTGCGTGGCAGCCACTGTTCGCCAGCCATTCGTAAACAACCAGATTCCCATCTCTATGATCAGTCCGGTGGCAGCTGCCTTGTTCGCCTCGCCTCTCTATCCCAAGGCCTTCAACAACAATTTGACTAGCAATGCCATCAATCTCACCTCGAATGCCTATAATGCCGACCAGGGTGATATTAAAATCGACTACAGAATTTCTGACAAGGATCAGGTTTCGGGCCGCTTCTCGCAAGCCTTTCAGATCGATCCCACGACGAATTCGCAGCTACTCTTCGGGAATGGCCAAGCAACGGCGCCCATCTGGAGCACAGTCGGCGATTGGACCCGCTCAATTTCTCCAACCTTGACCAACGACATGCGCTTTGGTTGGAGTCATATCGTTCTGAACCTTGGGAGATCCTGGGATCCTCCCGTTGGGAATTTCGGTGAAACGATTGGAATCCAGAATTCGAATCCGGCTGGACTAATCGGTCTTTTGGGCCTCGGTTTTGGTGGAGGCAACCCTAGCAGCCCAGGCACAGGCACACTGGACAACATCGGAAACAGCATGGTCACGCAGAGCTTCAATAGCCAGGTGTGGCAATTTGATGATGGGGTGACGTGGACTCGTGGCCGTCATACCCTAAAAATTGGCGGCGAGTTCATGTTCGACATCATCAAAGTGTTCTATTCAGGGAACAGCGGTCAACTGGGTAACATGACTTTTGGGCCCATCTTCACTGCGTCCTCTGCGACGGATCCATTGCAGAACACTGGCGAAGGAATGGCGGACTTCTTCCTCGGCTTGCCCAATTCATTTGGTCGCGGCCTAAGCAACGGCAGCTGGACGCAGACCTCCAACATCTTTTCTGGATACGCTCAGGATACCTGGCACGTCACGGAGAACCTAACTCTCAATCTAGGCTTGCGTTATGAAGCCCACACGCCCTGGATTGAGAGAAACGATCAGCAGTCGAACTACAACATGGCGACGGGCCAGATTCAATACGCCAACCAGAACGGTGCAAGCAGATCACTCTACAACGGTGAGTATGGTGGCAAGGACCTCCAGCCACGCCTTGGTTTCGCATGGACACCAGGACGATTTGGTGGCCACACAGTTATCCGTGGCGCTTTCACCATCTCGTCTTATTTAGAAGGGACAGGTACCAACCTGCGCCTGCCGATCAATCCACCGTTTAACGGGGGAACATCCGCGGGAGGCGAATTTCAGACGACCTACAACCTCCAGCCGCTGCCTTCCACAACGGCTTCGGATGGCATCATCGTGCCACCACCCACGGGTCTCGCGTGTCCGAACTATTCTTGCTTCTCCGGAGTAGTACTTCGTATGTGGGACCCCAAAGTGCAGCCCGCCCTCGACGATCAGTGGAGCCTGACTATTCAGCACCAATTCGGGAACAATACATCTCTACAGGTAGGATATGTCGGGCAGCGAGCCACTCACCTCATGGTCCCCTTCAACTACGGCCAGCTGGTGTCGGAGCCGAGCAGCTCTTGTGCTGAGGCGCCTTGCACCGCACCAAGCCCGTATTTTGCGGCCAATCAGCAGTTCGCTAGCGTACCCGCCACCGTCATCGGCACACAGTCGAACGGCAACATGACTTATAACTCGCTGCAAGCCGTGCTCCAGAAGACAATGAGTCATGGTCTGCAGTATCAGGTGTCGTATACCTACTCTAAGTGCATGACCAATAACTCCGGATACTATGGGACTTGGTCGAATGCGAGAGCATCCAATACGGCCTACCCATATTGGCAGAACATTTACGACCCGAAAGCGGAATGGGCACCCTGCTACTACGATTCCACGAATACCCTCACGGCGTATGCGATCTATGACTTACCGTTTGGGCGCGGAAAAAAGTTCGGCAAGGACATGAACAAGGTTGCAGACGTTGTCGTCGGTGGTTGGACAGTCAGCCCAATTCTCTCTCTGCACTCTGGGTTCCCAATGGCTATGCATACCTCGTAAGTGATCCAACGGGAACAGGTACTACGGGTCTGCGCCCCGATTGCAACGGAACTAACACTGTCTGGGGTCGGCGAGACGCTACTGCTTCTCAAGGTGGTGGCTTCGCCTGGTTTGATCCCAGCAACTATTCCGACCCAACGACTACTTTCGGGACCTGTGCACCCCAACTCGGTCATTTGCGCGGACCCGGATACTACAAATGGGATATCAGTCTGCAGAAAAACTTCCAGATCACAGAGCGATTTAAGCTCCAATTCCGCTCTGACTTCCTGAATGCATTTAATGCCGTTAACCTCGCCGCGCCTAACACAGATGTAAATACACCCACAACTGGAGTTATTAACCTCTCGCAACCTGCGAGAAACATCCAGTTTGCGTTGAAGCTCTACTACTAAGCACCGCCACCGTACCGTGAGGCAGGTGAACACCCCCGCCTGCCGTCGAACGCGCCGTTCTTCAACAATTGGGGCGGACCTGACGATCATCGCCGCATCGCACCAAATTCGCGTGGACGTAATCGCAATCGCTACCAGAGCTTTGAGAGACTACCCCTCCGATGTCATAGTTCGTGAGCTGAAGGATGCAGGAGTTCACTTTGTGACCAGTAGCCCGATCAATGGCCGTGACGCTGCCATTGAACACGATCGTATCGACCGCATTTGCTGTGTCAGAGCGTAGATCGCTCCTAGCCTAATCTTGAAAATCAACCGGCCATAAAAATTGCTCAGCCATGCGTCGGGACACTGAACGCTCTCAAATTCGTTGCGGCTTTCAACATAGTTTACCTCCTACACCTTGCGAAGAGCCCCGACTGGAGGCAGGTCGTAGTTTACAATTAGGGTTTGGGTATCAGGTAGATAATCGAAACCATTCGGATTGGGGAACTTCAAGAGATGCCCGGATCGGTCAATAACCGTTTTCCAATATTTGTTCAGAGCTTCCAAATCTTTGGCTAGGTATAACTGACGGTCCTTTTCAATTACTGCAACTTGCGCTTCCTCAAATCTCTTTTTCTCTGACTCCCAATTTCCAAGTACCTGTTAGGATTCCTTGTCAGCTGAATGTTTTTCAAGGTCGTGTCGTTGTTTATCGGCCTTCCAGATTGACGTCGCATCCTGGAAAGCGCGTCGCGCAGCCTGCAGCTTATTAGCGCGAGTCTTCGGGATCATCGGATCATCTTGGCGATGGGCGACAGCTTGGGCGCGAAGTCAGGCCATTGAGGCTGGTCGATACTCGGTTTCACAATTCGTCTGCTTGGCGCCGGAGTAGGATACTTTTCGACCACCGAATTCCAGTCATATCGATGGTCTCTTAGTTGGTTGCCGCTGCGTTGGCTGGGGGCCGGTTGGCGTAGTAGCCTTTGCGAGCGTAGATCTTATAGCCCTTCTCACTGGCAGAAATCTGGACCTTGCGGAACTGGCCGTCCCAATTCTTGTTTTCGGGGTAGTAGCCCAGGCTGTATTGGTGGTGCAGTTCGTCGGAGATCTCGTCGAGCGCGGCTTCGAGTTTATCAATGCCGCGGACTTCCAGCATGCGCCCGCCAGTAGCCTCAGCGAGTTTCTTGAGCAGAGACTCTCCGTGGCTGTCCTTTTCGTAGATGTGGAGCACGTCGCAGTTGTCATGCTTGGAGCCATCGTAAATCTGCAGGACATAGGCGATCACGTCGTTTTCGAGCAGAGTTTGCAGAGCGTCTACCATCGTCGATTCGCTGTGGGAATCGCCGGAGAGGGCCACGATCACCACGGCCTTGCGTCCCACCTCGCCCTCCAGGTAGCGGTGCGTGGAGATGCGGATGGCGTCGTAGAGGTGAGCTTCGCGGTCCTGGTTGGGTCGCCGCCCGTTGATGCCCACGGTCGTTCCTCCCCCGGGGATCGAGACCCGCGATTCCGAGCCTTCGTCTGGGGATCCAATCGGCGCTTGCGGGCTGCCAATGGACACGGCTGCTGCCTTCAGGAGGGCAATGTCCGACGTGGGCAACTGCACCGTTTCGACGCGCGAGGAGTAGCTGACCAGGAAGCCGAGGTCCGTGGGCCGCACAACGTGTTTCAGAAACAGCGATGAGGCTTGGGCCTCTTCGCCGAGAATCCAGGCCATTCTCGTGCCGGTGTCCAAGAGCACACCCACGTTCAGGACCACGTCGCTATGGTGGGCAAAGAACTTGATGGCCTGCGGCCGGCCGTCTTCCGCGACGCTGAAATCATTTTTAGGCAGATCGCTGACCAGATGTTTCTTGTCGTCGCGGACAGTGAAGTAGACGGAGACCAGATCGACCTGGCCGTGGAAGGTGGGGCCCTGTGCGCTGTTATCCTGCGCGAAAGCGGACGGGGGCCAAGCCGGCCCGGCCAATGCTAAGGCCAGAACCACGAGGGAAGCGCGAATGGGCATGAGTACGCTCCTTGCGAAAGCAATGGACGTGCTCAGTTGGATGCGAATGGGCGGCGGAAAAGTTGTCGCGCGAAGGCTCGTCGACGCCTGGTAAGCGCGGTCGCCGGAAAAATGAAGTGCTGGAATGGCACTACTAGCCATCCAATGACAGCCGGAGGAGTTCGCCGAACCTTGCTGCCCTAGACTGCTTGGCAATTTAGTGGAGCTTGGCGTACTCAGACTTGGCAGCGATGAGAATGGGAATGTCAGGGTCCGCGTCTTTCCAGAGAGTGAGGAAATCCTGATAGGCCGCCTTAGCTTTGGCGGTGTCGCCTTGCATGGCGTAGGCTCGGGCGAGGCCAAGCTGGGCGAGCGCGCCGTTGAGACAATTCAAGACAATGCCGCGATGTTCGAGAATCTTCTGGTACTCTGCCGCGGCCTGCGAACCTTGATGCAGCGCCAAGTACGCTTCACCACGCACGTAGGCGGGATACATAGTGCCAAATTGAAATGGCAGTGAAACGCCCATCTCGTAGGCGCCAGCGGGCTGCAAAAGTTCAACAGCCTTTGCAGGGTCATTGTGACCAAGTTCGATGGCGGCGCGAATTGTTGTCAGCCAGTAATAGTTCAGCAGCGTATTCGCCGGATTACTTTTCGCCAAGTCCTCCGCGGTAGCGCCAGCACGTGCCACGTCACCCAGCCGGGCAAGAGCCAACGCAGCAACTTTTTGCACGCCGATTCCTGAACTCATCGTAAGCACGGCCGCGGTCCCCCGGCGCGCCTGTTCCGAATTGCCAATCTCTGCCTCTCGCAGTGCCGCGTTCGCCTGCCAGGTTGCTGCCGTTTCTTTGGCACCGGCACGCAGAGCTGACTCCACCGCCCGCCGGGAGAAATCTCGAGCCTTCTTCATATGCCCGTAGTAGGCTTCGGTATCGGATTGTGCAGAGAATAATATGTCTTCGCTCCCCGGTCTGCCGGCGGCCCACGCCACTTGCCGTTTCATTTCCTCTGCATCGCCCCTGAGAAAAGCAAGGCAATACATCATGAGTCGCAAAGTGCCTGCATCCAACTTGTGCTCCAGCGCATGCTGGAACGTGGCATTGGCCTCATCCAAATCGTTCAGGGCAAGATAGATTTGCCCGAGATTGGTGTATGCAACGACATCGTTGCGCTCAAGACGCAAAGACTCCTGAGTTTCTGACAGGGCTCGCTCCCATTGTCCCAACACCATGTATTCGCCTCCCAAATCTAGGGCGGCCAAGTCATCTCGTGGATAGCTTTTGGCCCAGAGTTCGTAGGCCGGAATTGTCTTCTCCTCATCCCCTACGGCCATTGAGTAATACTCAGCCGTGATGCGGTCCCTCTCTCGCTCACTCACTCGGTCTCGCAACTCAAACGCTTTGTTCAGGTTCGCGTTGGCCAAGCTGGTTTGAGCAAGGTTGGCGTAATCGATTCCCAACACGAGATAAGCCAAAGCAAATTTGGGGTCGAGTTCGACGGCGCGTTTAAAGAACGGAATGGCTTCGGAGTCACCTTTCTCCCCCCAAGTCCTCATGCCTAGGCTGAAGGCTTTCAAGCCTTCCAGTGAGGGCGTAGTGGCCTGTTCAAGTGGAGTGTCAAACTTCTGCACCGTGCTCCGCGACTCACCTAGTCTGTTCCGAATTTCCGATGCTGTCTTTCCCAGTGCGTCGAGCACATTGTTTTTGTCGCTCGCCTGTGCTTCCGTGCTTGCTACAGATTCGCCGCTTGCGCACTTGACCGCTTTGACAGTCAGAAGATACGGTGTGCCAATCTGTGCTATCGAACCTTCGATGACCGCGGCGCTTCCTGTCCTTTGACAAACTTCCCGCGAAATCTCCGGTGTGAGCTTCGCACCCGGCTTCTGGCCCATCATCTGTAGGGTCTGCTGGATTTGTTGTTCTGAAACGAGACTCAGGAAGGGTGACTGTTCCAGTTGTACCGAAAGCCCCTGCCGGAGAGTTCCGTCGAACACCGAGTCCCCAGTCGTGTTCGTAAAGTCTGCGACGACAATGGTGTCCTTGTCCGTCAGCGCGTGGGGCTTGCGGGAAAGAACCCACCAACCGCCCACGGCCAGTCCGAAAACCACAATTGATGCAGTGACCGCCCACCGAAACCGAGAGGATTTCTTGACGGGCTCTAATTTGGTCTCGGCGGCTACAGAGGCAGCGCCAAACTCCACTTCCCTTGGCGGCGTGACGGGGAAGATGAAACGGTAGCCGCGGCGAGGGAGAGTTTCAACGAAGCGCGGAACATCCGCGGAATCTCCCAATGCTGTCCTGAGTTTGGCGACGGCGACGTTAACGGCGTGGTCAAAGTCGCCGAAGGAGTCTTCCGGCCAGATTCGGCGTTTCAACTCTTCCCGGGTAACCACCTCGCCGGGCTGCTCCAAAAGAGCTGTCAAGACCTTTAAGGGCTGATCCTGCAATTTCACTCGGCTGCCCGCTTTTCGCAGTTCGCCCGACCGCGTATCCAGCTCAAAGACCGCGAATCGGATCCTGAAATCTCTTTCGGGCTCTCCCATCAACCACCTCGGAAGCGCCCCCGCTGCGCCAGCGTCGTCCAAATGTGCGAGGAGACAACTGAAGCTAAGTGCTTGCGTTATCAAATCATTGGCAGATGACGAAGTCAATCTAAACAGAAGACGCACGGTGAATTGAGGTACCAACTCGTCCGTTCGAACCTCGCCTCCAGCCGCTATTGCGGCGGAGGTGAGCGCCGTGCGTCATTTAATTCACTCGGCAGGCAGTGCCGTTATCGTCCTTGGGTTTATCTCCGTTTCATGTTTGTACGCCCAAGATTTAGGCAAACCAACCGTTAATTCAACAATGCCCTTCGAGTTGGTTTCGGGCTTTCTCGTAGTCGTCGATGGACAGATCGGAAATCTGGACGGTTTGAAGTTCATCTTGGACACAGGTGCGACACATAGTCTGATTGATCGGAAAGTGGCTGACAGACTGCACTTGAAAAGGCGTTCGGGAGAAGTTATCAGTTTTGACCGTTCCATTCCCGTGGAGTGGGCGATCATTCCGGAGCTCCGGGTTGGACCCCTGCAGACTGAGACGCTCCGGGTCATGGTTGTAAAACTGGCCGAATACTCGGACCTTGCGGAACACGCGGACGGAATTATTGGACTTGATCTGTTGAGACAAAGTAAGAAGTTCACCATCGATTACGAAACAAGAACTGTTTCTCTCCAGTTGGCAGAAGCGGGAACTACTGGACGTTCTTCCTCCCCATGCATTGTCATTCCTCTCGTAGTTCAGGGGCTTCAAGTCAATCTCGCAGTAGATACGGGCTTGCAGGGCATCGTTCTGTATAAGAATCGCCTTCGAAAGGGGTTACCGAAAATGCGTATTGAAGGCGAATCTACAAACGTTGCGATGGGACGTTTACGAGGCACACAGGTTAGACTGCCCGGCGTACGAATCGTTGATGCGGAAGTAGTATCCACGGCGATATTGATTGACGGTCCTGATGACAACGCTCTGCCCGGCGTGGACGGGTATCTAGGGCCCGCAACCTTGCAGGCAAAGCGCATTGAATTCGACTTCGATGCAAAGGTGTTGCGTTGGCAGTGATGTACGTCCGGGCAAAAAAAAACTAAGTCCAGATTGACGCGCTTCCCGCCGAAGTAGGCACTAGCCATCAGATCTCCGGCAATCGGCCACTGACAACTCGAGTTAACTCGTCTCGGGACTATTGAAGCTTCGCGTACTCCGCCTTCTCTGAAATGAGGATAGCGATGTCAGGGTCGGCATCTTTATAGTGTGAGAAAATCTTGATAGGCCGCTTTGGCTTTGGCGGTGTCGCCTTGCACGGCATAGGTGTGCACCATGCGGCCATCTCATTTCTGGCTCAGAAGATAGAGGTCCGCGTGACCGCGGGGGTGCGCATAGACGATGGTGGAAAGGTCCCTGGAAAAATCGTAGGCAGCATGGTTTGCGTACCACTGAGGAAACGCAAAGGGGACCTTCAACGCGACCTGGGGCGCACTGATGGTTTTACCGTCTTTCCAAGGCTGACGGAAAATCGTGGTCTCGCCGTGAGAAGCAACCGCATACAAGAATGACTTGTCATCGCGAGCAATAGTCGCATAGATGGTCGCTACGCCAGGAAGCAAGGGGATGCATTTTCTATCGGAAGTGGACACCTCGTAGATTCCAGTCTTTTCTCCATTCCACACGACGGTAAGAAGGTACTGCCCGCTAGGGTCAGCATCGGACACCGTGCCACAGTCATCCACGAACTTCTCCGTATTCGAACCGTCCGTGTTCACTCTCCAAACGCTCGGTATCGAACCCCCCATCTCCGGCCCAGTCACGTAGATGGTTTTCTGGTCAGGGCTAAATACCGAGAAGTTGATGGACACTAACGTGAGTGGGAGCTGACGAAGACCGTTGCCATCGGCACCGGCGATGTAGGCTTTGGACCCTGCACCGGCTTGCCACTCCTGAAATGACAGGTGAAAATTGTCCGGCGCCCAAGTCCCTGTTCCCAGGTTTTCTCCGGTGGCGAGTTTCACTTTGTTGCCCCCATCGATGTCCGACACCCAGAGTTCGGTCCTCTGGGGTGCGGGGAGAGTGATGTACATCACGCGCTTTCCATCCTGCGAAATGATTGGCTGTGTTGCGTCCTCCGACACGATGTCCGTCGATTCCTTTGAATGAACGTGGTACGCGGTCAGGGACCCAGAGGATTTGCCATTCACATAGTAAATACCTTTTCCTCCTGGGTCGGGCATCGGCGAGTAGTCGGGTCCCGCTCCAAAGGTAATCTGCGCCAAACTCCGGTCCTTCAAACCGTAATTCCAGATGTTCGTCAGCCCGTTTACCGTCCGGCTGAATAGGAGAGTCTCTCCTGGTTCGGCCCAAACAGCGTCCTGATTCCCGGATACCTCTCCTAAATCAACCGCCTCATGGCTGGTCAATTTTAGTCTGGCAATACGGGCGTTCGGCATGTCATTGTGCACTCCAGCAGCTAACAGTTCATTGCCGTCCGGAAATAGCAGAAGCGGGATAAAGGCCATGCCAGTGCCTTCGAAGTTGTACACCAGTTCTTCGTTCAGTCCGGATTTTTCCGCACGAAAAATCCCTTTGCTATCAGACTTCACATAATAAATAAATGCGCCATCCGGCGAGGGAACCGCATAGTAGCCAGGCACCACACGGCGGGGAGCCCCACCGAGCGTAGGCACCGCCCAGACCTCGTTCCGGCCTAGAGTCCTCTCGTAATAGATTTCTTTCCCGTCGGGCGAAAAATTGTCGACAGACTTGTCTCCTGCGTCATTCGTAAGTTGAAGAGGCTCGCCACCAGAGGTGAGCATCAGAAACACTTGCGCGACGCCGCTTGCCAGTGAGACAAACGCCACGGCGTGGCCGTCGGGAGATAGCTTCGCGTCGTTCATCGGTTTGTTCCACTGGCTTATTTGCATAGTCTTTGCAGGGCCGCTCGGATTGTTCGAGCGGGGCCAAAAATGATACGCCACAGAGGTTGCCGCCAGAAGTGCGACGCAAGCGGCCAAAATAATATATCGCTTCGGCGCGAACCCCGTTGACGGCTGGGGCGGAATAGGATTGAGATGATCCCCGAACTCGTTCCGACTTATGGGCGCGATAAAGCGGTAACCCCGACGAGGCAAAGTCTCCACGAACCTCGGATTATCGGCGTCGTCTTCCAGTGCAACTCGAATCTTGGTGATCGCCGTATTCAGCCCGTGGTCGAAATCGACAAACGTATCCCCCGGCCACACCTTCTCGCGTAGCTCTTCTCGAGTTACCAACTTACCCGGAGATTGAAGCAGGATAGCAAAGACTTGAAACGGCTGGCCCTGCAGTGCCACCTTCAGTCCATTCTTGCGCAGTTCCCCAGTCTGTAGATCGGCTTCAAAGATCCCGAAGTGAACAATCTGCGCCAAGCGGCCCGCGTCTTCCATCTGGAACACCCTACTTTTGACACGAACTCTAGCACTCTTGATTGCCTTCTCCAACTCGAACCTGTGGAGGAGTTCTAGCCAACCCCCCTGCCAGCAACAACTTGCCGATAGCGAATCAATAGCGACCCAATCGATGCCCCGTGCATTGAGGTACCTATCACCCTAATCCAGCGTTGGCCTCACCGCGAAAGCGGAGGAGGCCAACGCCATGAATCGCTCAATTTTCTTTAGTTCTTTGCTGCTAGTCCTCACCCTCTCATATCCGGACCGCACTTGCTCCCAGACGGCCACGGTTTCCCCTAATCACGCAGGTCAGGAAATGCCCTCACAAGGGCCAACCAAGGTTTCCTTCCAGCTGCATTGGGGCTACTTGGTCATCGTTGAAGGATCCATTGGCAATTTGGGGAAGCTCAACTTTCTCGTGGACACCGGGGCCTACCCAAGTGTCGTCGACCAGAAAATCGCGCATGTTCTTGGCCTGGCCGAACAGCCCGGTCGAGTAACCCTGTCGAATAAGAGTGTCGAGACACGCTTCGTCGTCTTGCCTTCCTTGCTTCTTGGCCCAATTCGCGTCGAATCCCTTCCCGTTCAGGCCCAAGACCTCTCGTTTTTCCAGAAGGCCCTTGGCCAAAGAGTGGATGCGATTGTGGGTCTGGATATTCTCAGGAAGAGCAGTTTCAGCATCAACTATCGAACGAAGGAAATGTTCTTCGGCCCGATCGGGAACTTCACTTTCTCCGCCCCGTTCGAGACGGATACACCTGTCGTCACCGTTCAGATGGAATTCCAGACTCGAGAGCTTCGCTTGGTGATCGACACCGGCGGTCCGGACCTGATGCTTTTTCAAAGTCGTGTGTCCGACTTCACCAGTTTTCAGGCGCTAGGGACAGAAAAGGTGATGGACGCCAGTGGAACACTTGAGCGCAGAAAGGTGCGAATTCCAGTGGTGTATCTGGGCAAAGCCCAAATCGGGTCGCAGATTGCGTTTGTGATGGATGACCGGAAAGATGAAGGCGACAATTTTGACGGCGTGTTGGGCGTTCGGGGACCTCAGTTCTGGAAAATTGCCTTCGACTTTGAACATCGCAGGTTCTGCTGGGAACGGTAGTCCTTCAAAACGAATCTGGCGCGCGGCCTCGTGGGCATCGAGAAGAAGCCGAAGGTCAAGCGCCGTACCATCGGCGAACTGCTCGACGCGCTGAAAGAAGATCACGAAGGCCGCGGCAAGGCCAGCAGAGCGAATCTCAGCTTGATCTCGGTCGTGAAAGATTCCTTCGGCGACCGAATGGCCGACTCCCTCACGGACGAGGACATCACCGCTTACGTCGCACGGCTCCGCAGGCAGAAGACCAGCGACAAGACTCTCAAGAATCATCTCCAAGTTTTGAAGCAAGCCTTCACCAAAGCCAAGCTGGCGCCGCCCTGCTGCGCTACCGAACTCAAAAACGAAAACGTGCGCACGGGATTTCTGACCCGCGCCCAGTTCGATTCCCTCTACTCTCACTTGCCGGAAGATTTGAAAGACTTCACGCTGTTCAGTTACATCACAGGCTGGCGCAAGGGCGCGATCACGAAACTGGAATGGGGCGACGTCCGCGACGGCAACGTCTATCTCCGCGCAAAACATTCAAAAAACGGCCGGCCGTATTTCGTTCCGCTGGCAGGTGAACTCGCCGACCTCTTCGAACGCCGCAAGCAAGCCCGTGCGATCGCGACAGCAACAGGCACCGTCCTGAGCCGCCTTGTATTCCACCGCGAAGGAATAGCCGTGGCAGATTTCGACAAGTCGTGGGCTACCGCCTGCAAACATTCGGGGTGTGAGGGCACGCTGTTCCACGATCTCCGTCGCAGCGCCGCAAGGAATCTGATTCGCGCCGGAGTTCCCCGAGCGGTCGCGAAGAATATTACTGGCCACGAAACCGACTCCATGTTTGATCGCTACAATATCACCAGCGAAGCCGACCTCACCGATGCCGTCGTCAGGCTCAATAACTACAGCCAGACCGAGCGGCAGAAGGTCGTCTCCATTGGCAGCCGGTAGGCTCCTCCGAATTTTCTACCGGAGGGAAAAGTCCCTCCGTTTTTCACTCCGGCCTGATTTCGGCAAATTTGCTAATTCCGTAAGTATCAGATAATATGGGGTTGCGGGGTGGAGCAGCCTGGTAGCTCGTCGGGCTCATAACCCGAAGGTCGTCAGTTCAAATCTGACCCCCGCAACCAATTTGTCGTTTAGAATCAAGGGCTTCCTGAACTCCGCAGGGAGCCCTTCTTATTTTGGGCAAGTTAAGGGCAAAGAATTCTGATACTTCTTTGCGCAAGACTGACCCGAGCCTATTGGCCACAGAATCGTCTCCACCAATTTGGAAGTGCGTGTAGACGTCAGTGGTTATGTCCCCTGCTCTGCTGTGCCCCAGCCTATACTGCCTGATTTTGAGTGGGACACCCAAAGCGTCCATGAGCATCGCATTGCCATGTCGAAACGCGTGCAAGCCACAACGTGGATACTCCAAGGTTTTGAGCGTGGACCACAACTTTCGTTTCACGACCATATTGGGATCCCACGGAGAACCTGTTTGCGTACAGAAGACAAACACCGATTCAGGTTGGGGCTTCCTATTGAGATGGGCAGATAGACGGTCAGCCAACTGGCGAGATATCGAAAGCGTTCGAACGGAGCTTTCTGTCTTGGGAGTTTGTACCCTTCCCTGCCAGATACTCTGCTCGACCGAGAGTCGGCGATTGGCCAGATCGAGATCCGTCTTCCGTAGACCGGCAAGTTCGCCGGCCCGTAATCCCGTTTCTGCAGCAAGCCAGTAGAACATTGCTTGTGGTTCTGAGGCGGTTCCGATAATGCGACCCATCTGTGTGGCGGTAAAGAAGGGCCGCTTTGGCCGTGTCAACAAGGGAAGATCTAATCCGGCGCTCACATTCAGTTCTGTGTAGCCCCACGCCTTAGCAATCCTCCACATCATCGACACAGTTGCTTTGATATTGCGAATTGTCTTGGGGTTGAGTCGCGACCGCAGATTCGAAAGCACGGACTGAACATAGAATGTCAAAGATTGACATCGACACAGTTTGTCGGTAGTTTAATTTGAGAATGCATAAACCAAAGAGGCTAGCCATGGATCAAATGAACGTCTCGATTACCGATCAACTCGCAGGCTTCGTTCGCAAGAAGGTGAAAAGCGGTCGCTACAACAATGCCAGTGAAGTTGTCCGCGAAGCTTTGCGGCGCATGGAAGACGATGACGAGCGCGCATTGCGGCTAGCGAAGCCCACTGCTGAGGACATCCTCAGCGACCTTACTGAGGAGCAGCTTGACGGCATCCGGCGACGCGTTCGTGCCAGGATCGAAGGCATCGAGGCTGGCAATTTCGTCGAGTACGAAGGACGCGAGGGATTGAAGAAGCTCGCAGATAGTGTGAAGACGAGAGGACGCAAACTAATTGCCCAGAAAGCTTCGGACAAGTAGTGCGTTATCGCGTCTCTGAGGATGCAGAGCGAGACTTAGAGGAGATCTTCCTCTATTGGGCCAGTCGGACAAGCCTGGAGACCGCAGACCGCGTTATCGACAGGATTACGGAACGATTCTGGCTGATTGGCGAGCATCCGGACGCGGGCAAGGCTGCAACTGACCTCGCAGCTGGTGTGAAGTGTTTCCCGGCAGGAAAGTATCTCATCTACTATCGAAAGACTCGTCGCGCCACGGACATACTCCACATTCTTCACGGCGCCCGGGACCAGCGCAGCGCCTTCAATCGGTGAGAAGGTGAAGAGAATCGTTGTTTTCGGAAATGATTTTCAGGTCCCGACTCGCCTCGATTGGGCAAGTTAAGAGCAAAACGGCGTCAAGAAATTTAAGTGGCAAATTTGGTATAAGTTGGGCAAGGTAAGGGCAAAGAATGAGCGAGTTTGACCCGTTTCGAGACATCAGCGCGATTGAATCGACGGGACTTAGCTTGCGCCCATATTCTCATAACCCGAAGGTCGTCAGTTCAAATCTGACCCCCGCAACCAATTTCTTCTGTTCCTTCAACTACTTAGAGGCGACGGCTCCAGTCGCCTCTTTTTCTTTTTCGGTACAATCGGTACAATTCGGCACCGTTAAGCCAGTTCCGATCTGCTCTGCGATCTCCGCTCGCCAAGCCGCATCCTCGGCACTTTTGTCGTACACGTCGCTCATGTCCTGCTTGCGGCTGTGCCCCATCCAATACTTGAGCAAGCCAGCAGGCACGTTGGACGCACGCAAGTGCGAGTTACGAAAACGGCGGAAAATGTGAGCACCAGCCTTAACCCCTGTGAAGGATTTGTCGTTGATGTTCACCACAATCCCCGGCGTGTTCTCATCGCCCATTAGAATCGGGTGCAGCACACGCTTGAGAATGTTGGATTGGTCGAGCGGCTCATTCGTGTCCGTACAGAACACGTAGCCGGATTTACGCTGACCGATGTGCTCGCGCAGCAGTGTTGCGATGCTGCTGTGAAGCTCCACGTAGCGCTTGCCATTGGGGGTCTTGAGAAAGCCCTGCTGCTCGTTCTTCCAGAGTTTTTCGACGATGCAGAGGCGGCTGCAATCGTCCAAGACGTTCTCGATCTTGAGTCCGAGAATTTCCCCGAACCTCAAACCCGAGGCGGCTTTGACGGCGAACATCACCCGATACAGCCCTTGGGCACGCTCAACGATCAATGACATCTGGTGCCCGACCACGGACGGCGTTCGTTGTTCACCCACGGCTGGAGCGTCGATGTACTCGTCATCCCAAGCGACGGGAAACAACCGCTTTCGAGACTTCAAGTCTTTGGCACTCGCAACTACACCTTTGATCACCTGCAAGTAGTTGCGAATCGTCTTAGGCTCGTAGTCTTCGTCGTACATCATCTGTACGAAATCCCGAACGGGTGTCTGGTCTTCCACCAACGCTGCCAATGGCAGATCGCCAAGAATCTCATTGGTGTTACGGATGATGCCATCCCACGACGCAAGCGTTGATGGACGTACTGGTTTGGACTTTCGAGACGACATTCCGTCGTACCATCTTTCGGCTTGCTCTCGAAACGTGACGCCTGTTCGGTGCAAAACAGTCCGCTCGAAATGCTCGACCGTATCGGCACCGCTTTCCTGCACGATCTGCTTCGCCCTCCGTTTCCGTTCGCTGGCGTTGAGACTCCCGGCACCGGAAACGGGACAGATGCGAACGCGAACTAGCGCTCGCTTTTCCTGACCCGCTACGTCCTGCCAGAACCTCACCACGAACCACCTACCGGACTTTTCGATATGACCATTTTGACCACGACGACGGCTCATGGACTTCCTTGTCCGCTTAGCCGTGGCGTTGCTCGACCGCAGAGTGTCGCGTTCCAGCCCATAGGTCAAGCCTGATCGTGTCGTGGTGACATCGGGGGCCGCCTGCTTTACGGTGACGGCGATAGGCGTCAATTCCTTGGAACGAACGGAATCGGCATTCCCCGCCGCTGGGGACGGGACAGCAGATTCGATATTCTCTTTCGTGATCGGTGTGTCGCTCACGATCACAGTGTCTTCTGAAGGTTTTGGGGTGCTGCGTGGAGTGAAAGGGGGTTTTTAGAGGGTGGACTAGAGTGATTGGAGTGCTTTTGTTTCGCGAAGCCCTTATCTCTTGGGCTTGACGTATCGGCGGTATTCCTTAACCCAGTCCTTTATCGTGGCTGGACTCTTGTCACCGTATTCCTTGCTCAGGAGCAACAAGGCATACCCAACCGTCGGCTCCCAACGACCGGGGTGGTTGAAGTGCTCTAAATCATCCGCGTTTAGGTTGTTTGCTGTCACTGCCCATACCTCGAATTCCTTGTGCATTTCCCTAATCTGAGTAATCGTGAAGCCGCGTGCGGAGTGAGCACGCTTGATCAATTTCATTTCCTCGATGATCTTGTCGCAGCGTTTTCCGTTCCTTAGCTTTTCCGTTAGACCATCGTCGTGAACTGGCACGTCAAAGAGAGTTCCGCTTGTTCCTCTTGGAGGCGCGTTTCTGTTCGTATGGATTTCAGGTGGGTCAATTTTGCTTGCGAGGAACCGATGTACATGTTGCGTTTGTTCCGGTGACAAGAAGGTTTCGTATGGAAGTTGGCCGTATCGACTCACATGTTCGTCATGGTATTCGGCAGTATCAAACTCTCCCTTCGCGGGATCAGATTGTCCCTTTACCCGTGCAATTCTGAATTTTACCTTCAGGAGAAAATCAAAGCCTCCCTGTCGCGGCCTGCACTCGATATAGATCGCAAAACGCTTTCGTTCGTCGTCTCTTAAGATATTTTTGCGTAAATGCTCGTCCGACCGAGGGTCTAGGACGTTTATTTCTTCGGGAATCGCGAACTCCGGCAAAGAGAGCGCGTAATAGCTCTGCGCTCCCTGAACCGTGAAGATTCCCCTTCGATGAATTTGTAAGTGGTATTTGCCATTCGTGGATGTGAATGAGGATTTGGAGAGTTTTAGGCGGCTACAGTTTTCAAAGCCCCGACTAAACTTGACTTTGTTGTGTTCGTCGGGGAAAAAGAACGGCCCACTCCCACACTGCAATTTTCGAATCACTGAAATCAGTAACTTGCGCGACCCTGAAACCCGCCCTTTTCGGACCACCCCTGTTTTCAGCCTTATCCCATCAGCAAAGGTCGTCTGGAGGAGCGAGTCAGTACGAACTTGATTGCATAACGATGTCCGGTAACCCGACGTATCGGGAGTTGACGAACTCAAATATCTTCACTTTTGCGGAGGCGTAAGCGGTGGCACCAATGGTCCAGCCACGCTGACGGTTATTTTGTTGGAGTGGACAACGCCGTCGTTCGCCTCGTCGGAAATCTTGCGGGATGCTTGAATGGTGTAGGTTCCCGGCTGGGTCATGCCGTACAGAAGGGTTACTGTGATGCCAGATGTTTCTGTTTCGCCCGGCTTCACGATGTGGGGTGGAACCGGCTCAAAAGTGTCTCCAATTTGCGGGTACTTCTTCTTAATGGGCTCAAGCTTCTTGCCGCTGGCATCCCACACGTCATAGTTATTTGAGCGGTCCTGGTAGTTTCGGATGTCATATTGATATTCCAAGTCATGATTGGTGAGATTCTTCATCACAATCTTAAGTTCGATTCGCTGACCAGCTTGCACGCTGGGGGTTAATGCGCTGAGAGTCAGGGAAAACGGCGGTTCCTTGGCTGATTGGGTTTGATGCAGAGCCGGGCCAAAGATGGCGATGCAGAAGCAGATGGCAAGGAAAAGGCGCTTCATGTTTTGCATTGTAGCCGAACTCGCTGATTAAACGCCGTTACCGGTAAAGTTCGTACCGGAACCTTCAAAAGCTATTTTGAGTTTTTCCGCAGCCGCAATTGGTTTTGTACGATTGCCATTCCTAACTAGCCGGAATTAGGACGAAGAGAACGACAATGAAAACGCCACCGATTGCAGTGCGTACACCGTGCAGGACTAGTTCCGTGATGGTCCAGACTCCAGCGGCTACGAAAAAAATCCCAAGGGCCAGAGGTGACTGGATTGTAGGGCTTAAACGTATCCCCAAGGCTCATTCTAGGTTCTCAGCTTCTGCGTTCAGTGTCGCTACCAGCGTCTACACTACATCAAAAATCCTGTCAGGTCCCGTTTAACGCCGTACTCGAAGATGTGGTTTTCATTGATTGATTCCGGGCTGAGGCAAACCTATTCAAGGGTCTTGGCGTCGAAGCTAGTGAGCGCATCGTCCTGAACAGTGTAACTGACTTCGATTGGGTTGCAGCAGACTTCACAGTCTTCGACGTAGCTTTGACGGCGAACCGACAGGTCGAGAACCATCGAAATCTCTTCTCCGCAATACGGGCAACTGAAGTAGTGTTCCACCCGGAGTATGTTACAGCAGGTCCTTGTGGCGCTCTGTGAAAAGGGAGTTTCCGATTAGGCTACTCGGGAGTTAACCCACGGCTATTGTCCGACCCACACGACGAACGTCAACTTATCGCCATGGTAATCCCCGGTGACCTCCCAACAGCCGAGGGTTGGAAAATTAACTCCGGTCACCATGAAGGGGTGTTCCTCATCATCTTGCCAGCCAGCATTGGCCGTATCAGCCGCTAATGGAGGTGCAGTGGCATCTAAGCGCCGTCCAGTTACAGTCAAATGCGGCGGCAGTTCTGAGCGCAAGCTGTATCCCTCCCGCTAGAAAAAGAGCTTCTGTCTGAATGTCTGGTCGCTCGGCGTGTAATGTGGCAAACCTCGCCATGTTCCTTCAGCAGGAAGTCTTGTCCATAGCTTGACACTCCCAAACCAAAAGCCATCTGGACAGGTTTTTGCAGGGTAGGGTGAAGGCGGTTCAAAGGGCCGCACGGGAGGTGTTGAAATCGGGCAACTTTTCGGCACATCACTGAGCATCGTGAGTGATTTCGAGAGGCCGCCCGTTGACCCTTTGGCGCTTTGTTCATCGGCAATGCGCCCAGCTACGGTGCCGATGCCCATCACGAAAACCGCGAGCGCGACAATGGTTGTCGATTGTACAGTCGTTCGTCCTGTAGGCATCTGAAACACGCAATCCCTTCGACTTTAAAGACGAAGCGGCAACCAAGATTGTTAACAGGTGACCTGCCGGTGCTCTCACGTTCGTAGCTCCCAGTCAACGCGGTACTCATACGAGTGGTAATGGTAAAGAGTCTGCGCGAGCGCGGAAGCTGCTATTGTTTTCTCAATTTGAAGGAATATAATCGCCCTCATTGCAAGGCCACTGCGGTGTTTCTTACCCCGGGACTGCGGGTCGTTGTGGAAGGCCCGCGTGCCTCGGCGCAACACGGCGCAGAGATATGGACCAGTACTCTTATCTGATTCAAAGGTACTCCAAGAAAACGCGATACGAGATTTTCTTGTTAACGACAGGGTTCGCTTTGGTCATTATTGGCAGTATTGTTGCATTTGAATTTAGTGAAACTGATGCAGAGAGAAGAGCTAGAGTTCAAAGGGAACAAGACGAATATCTCAGCGTCGTCTGCAAGCAGGGAAAGAAGGCTTGCGACGAAGTTCAAGAGGAGATTCGAAGGCGGAATTGCGAGATTTTCCCGGAGGACTGCACTCCAAAAGCAAAGAAATGAAGATGACAGAGATTTGCCTTGACACCAGCGACTTAAAAGCACAGTGTCGCCCCCAAGGTCGTACCCATCCAACTAGCCCATTCGTTGACGGCTCGACTGAAACGGCCCTTCGAGGCCGCATCGCTCATTCAAACGAGGCAGCGCTAAAATTCCCAATATCAGTGTGAATTACCTTGCCCGATGGGCGTCATGTAGAAACTCCCGCATTTCTCCAGCGCCATTAAATCGGGTTGGGCATGCACTGAGATGCGAAAGGACAAATTTCAATGAAGGCGAGTGCCGTAGTCAGGTACAGGTCATATTTGAAACTGATTTTGTGCTTGTCTCTCGTAGATATTGGCTGCGGAGGAAGCAATTATTCACCTCCAGCCCAACCCCCGCCGGGTCCATCAGTCGTAGCAAGCATGCAGGGGTCGTGGGAAATCCAGCTTCACTCTGAGGGCTCTCCCAATGACTACACCGTGTTGGAAGCGAATCTATCTCAGACCGGCACAAAAGTCTTTGCCGGAGCACCAAGCGCACTCGTCTACCGAGGAACAACTCTCCGAACCTCAATCCCACTGACTAGTCGTGGTAGCAAGTGCGATAGCGGCGCAGTGGGCCAAGTGACTTTAGACGGCACGCTCACGAATCAGCAGCCCACCACAGAAACGATAAGTTTTGTTCTGACTGAAACCGGCACCTTGGGGACTGCAGTTATAACGGCCTCGGCCTCCACCGACGGGTCGAGTATTCTCGATGGAACCTATACCATTCCCGCCGCCTGCGGCTTTCCCGCGGACCACGGAACATTTACTGGGTTTAAAGACTCCGTTGCCTTTGCGGCTTCTAACTATTCTGGGACTCTCAACAGCGGCGCCGATGTTATAGTGGCGAACTTCACTTCCACAGCTAACTCGTTTGATTTTGCGGTGTCCGGCACGGATAACGGCGCGCAATTTGTTATGACTGGGTCGACAGTGGGCTTTGCTGTGAGCTTGACCGGAAACGTTGGGGGCAAAGCAGTCGATTGGTTCGGATTGTACGACACGACGTATAACTCTTTTCTGATTTACGATTCAAATGACGAGCTTGTGGGCAGTCTGCACGCGGGTGCGAGTCCGTATGATTACTAGGAGCGACATAAAGCCGCGTTCACAGCGATGGTGGCAGAACTTGGCTATTTTGATGATGCGTCACAGCCGAGAGCCGCGCCAAGGAAAATTACGTCTTCATCGTCACTGAAAGTCGCAGTTTTGCACCATGTATTTTTGTCGTTCATGTCGATAGTCCGCTTCAGCGTAATCTGGTAGTGCTCTCCATCTCTGCTTGTAGTGATTTCTAGTCCGTACGGTTTCGGATTCTCGAGGTCAATTACTGCCTTCCTCTTATAGCCGTTTTGTCGGAGAAAGCCGAGCAGCTCCTCCCAATTAGCAAAACGTCCATTTTCCCCTCGGTACGAATACTCAGAGGTATTTAAGCCGGAGTGTAACGACTAGCTTTTCTGTGGCAATTTCAGTTTGCTCATTCGCCTGAGGAAAAATGGCTACTCCCGCCACGAGGAGAACCAACAAAGCGCAAAACATCGCAAAAGAGACTCTTTTCCTGTAGACTTCCCGGCGACGCCTAATACTCCTGCAGATTCATTGACTAGGCGACAAACACTTGCCCTTGAGATTCTGTGTTTCCTAGCGAGCTGCGTCAGCGACATCCCCGAACAGCGGTCCCTCCCGTCAAAAAAGTCTGCAAGGAGAAGAGAGGTACTAGCCTCCACTTTTCCGGTTATCCGAAAATCAGGAGTTGACACAGTGGGAAGGGGACGGTTTCTACAAAACTGTCCGAAAGCGGATAGCGAGCGATATCCAAAATCCTTACCATCGGGTGAGGCTCTACAATGTATGTCCTAGCGGCATTTTTCGCTTTCCTACTCGGGCTGGCTGTCTTGGCGGTCTTCGCAGCGGCAGTTGCACTAATTCCGTTTAGACGTCCCAGCCATTAAATCGGTGCGCTCTGCCTGCGCCCACTTTGGCTGAACCTGCGGAGAAGCCGGGACTTGTCCGGTTTCGCGACGCAGGGACTGAACTGCTCACCTAAAAAAAGTGAATCGGTTTATTTGTCGAATGGGTAAATGCGCTTCAGTCGTCCTTCATGCTGATTAAGTTCCATTCACTCTTCTTTGCTTCGTCCATTAGCGACTGTGAGAAGGTGCCGACGTGGGTATCCGGCAACGCTTACCGGACAATTCAAAGGTTGCTGGAAGTGCTTCGATGATGTTTGCTTTTCTTGGTTTTCTTCGTATTAGCCTTCTTCTTCAGTTGTTCGTTCTCCTGCTTTAGCGAAGCATTCTCCTGCGTTAGGGCATCGACACGATTGCCGAGGTCGCCACTCTCTTTCACTAACTCCGCCACATGCGCCTTCAGTTGTTCATTTTCTTGGCGCGCTTTTGTATCCTCGCACCCTATCAGCGACAAACCCAGTGCCACCGCGAAGAGCAAACCAGCCATGTTGTTCTTACGCATTCTGTCTCCCCTCTAGACCGACCATTATTAGCCGAACCTCAGTGTAGCAGCTAGCGTGTCTGTACCGTTTGTTCTGGGGACCTTCAGTCTTTGAAATCGCAGGTCAGGCGGTAACCTGCGAACAGCTTCCTTCAGCGACAGGAATAACTCTTTCTTGATTACCAACGCGGGGCAAGCTAGTTTTCTTCCGTCCTCCAGATTCCTTCACAAGACGAACAACGCTTGCCCGTGAGATTCTGTATTTCGTTGCGACTTGCGTCAGCGACATACCCGAACAGCGGTCATGGATAACTTGTTTCCGGTCGATGTCTAACGGCGCACGCCCTATCCTGCGACCTTCCAATTTCGCTCGCCGCATCCCCGCCTTGACTCGTTCGACGATTAAACTGCGTTCAAGCTCAGCAATTGCTCCGACAATCACCACCATCGCACGGCCCAAGGGACCGCCTGTGTCGATGTTTTCGCGGAAGCTGACGAACTCGATGCCGAGATGATTCAGTTCGTCCAGTAACTCCAAAAAGTGTCGCGTGCTCCTCGCCATCCGGTCGAAAGCAGCGACAAGCACAACATCAAACCGATGCCGACGCGCATCGTCCAAGAGTCGGTCGAGACCGGGTCTCTTCGCTTTGGACCCTGAAATTGTATCCACATATTCTTGGACGATTTCGTATCCACGTTGCTTAGGCTTCTATGGGAAGTGCATGAGGGTGATAATTTGTGTTCAGCCATCTTGGCCTCCTACATAGGTCATTTGGTCAGGGGCGTGTCGGTGTTAGTAGCACCGGCGGCGGCCGCTTACTTCTTGCGCTTCAGAAACTCATCAATCGCTCTGCGAATTAGCCATGAAACAGGAACGTCATCTCGCTGTGCAATCTTATCCAGATTTTGAACCTGCTCAGGCTTCAGCCTTATGGCCGTGAGTTTCTTTCGCATCAGTAACAGTGTATAACATCGTTGTACGATGTATCACCATGAATGTTAAGCAAGAGGCGTGGGTCTGCCCGAGACAGACTGGAAAACACAATAACTGGGCATTGAAACTCTTGAAAAAAGCTCACCTGAGCATGCCCAATTAGGAAGTCTGCTTCAGTTGTACGCCAGCCTATTACGCAAGAATGGACGAGGTTTAGAAGCCGTGCCTCTCGAACAACACGCTGCTCAGATACTTGCGAATAAACCGGTAGACCTAATGCACCCAAAAAACTGAGTTACAATTTTTCGGGAAAGATTTGGGAAAGAACTCCGGGTTCTTAACTCCACGTTAAGTCGCACAGAATCAACGGGCCGTGTATTTTTGTATGTTCTCATAACCCGAAGGTCGTCAGTTCAAATCTGACCCCCGCAACCATTCAATTCGTTAATGCTTCTTCTTTCAACTTGGGCGCATTGGGGCGCAGAATCGCGTCCAATTGCGCCACGAGCCGCACATCATCTTCACTAACAACATGGGTATAAACATCCGGCGTGAGCGTCACGTCGCTGTGCCCCAATCGCTATTGGCGCACTTTGAACGGCGCGCCCAACCGATCCATGAGCGTGCTGTTGGTGTGACGAAAAGCATGTAAGCCCCCGCGCTCAACCCCCAAAGAATCGAGCAACGGATATAGCTTTCGCTTCACCAGCAGGTTTGCGTCCCAGGGTGTCCCGCTTCGCGTGGCCAAGAGCAACTCCTTTCCCATTTATTTCCACGGGGCTGCAGTCAGTGTCTGTCAGAGCGCCTGGCGGGGGAAAATCCAATTTCCGAAGTGCGAGAGTGCCGTGCGGTGTTTTGCTCTTTCTCGGGGGCTTTTGGGCCTCCTTTGGGTCGCCGGGACCGTGATTACTTTGACGTGGTAGCGTTCACGTACTTCGACAATGATCACATCTGTAGCGCAACTGACTTTTTCCGTTTTCTCGGAAATCGCATGAGTCGCCGGCTTCACATGTAGGCTGATTCCGTTGGGAGGACAACTAGGGGAATTCCTAGAAGTTCCGGAGGGATGGCCTAAGTCCAGAGTTAGCCCAAATTACGAAGCACTCTGGTCCCCCGCCACCAGCTAGGGATTTCCCCAGTTGTTCAAAGATCGAACCTTGCATAAGGTTGTTATCCAGCCTGACTCTACGACAAGGTTGGCATGCAGTAGAGCAGATTTATCGAAGCGGCCGAAATCGGAGTCGTGGGCGTAAGGGTTCACTCGGCAAATAACAGGAAACTGCAGATTATTGAGGAGAATAGTTGTGAACATTAAGGCGGCAATGGTGTTGATGTTGGCGGGAGTTTGTTCTCTGTATGGGTCGCACGTCTTTGCACAGGCGGCGACTGGGCAGGAACCGGCGGCGTCAAGCAAGAGCCGGCAGGCGGCGATCGATCAGGATATTCAACTACTGCGGAAGGATCTCCGGTCGGAGAAAAAGCAGCTTATCGCTGCGAATCTAAATTTGACTTCCTCGGAGGCAACAAACTTTTGGCCGGTTTATGATCAATACCAGACTGAGTACACGAAGATCGGTGACGCAAAGTTGGCGCTGGTCAAGGAGTATGCAGAGAACTGGGGTACGGTCACGGACGAGCAGGCCCTGGATTATCTGAAGCGATCCGAGGAAGTTAGCGAGTCCGTGATCCAGCTGTGGAAGAAATATGTACCGCTCGTCAACCGAGCAATACCCGGAAAGAAGACGGCAACGTTCTTCCAACTGGAACGCCGAATCGAAATGTTGATGGATATGCAGGTGGCATCGCTGCTTCCACTGGTGCCGAGCCAAGGTCAGTAAGAGGTGTGGCGAAATTCGTCCAACGCATCACATTTTGGCGTTTGTGAGTGGAGTGTCAGCGAAATTGTTGTTCAACCTTCGCAGCAAAGCGTCACCGATACGTACCGATGTTCCACTGGAACAGTTCGCGCAAAAGGGCGAGCGTACGTTTGCGGATATTGTTGCGAGCGTCGGTAGTCGACACTGATCTCCGACACCGGATAAGGCGTAATGCTCCCGCTTAGCAGGTTTCCTCGAAGGAGGCTCACGATGAGATTAGGCATTCGCGCATTCATAATCGTTCTCGCGATATTTGTGGCGGGGAATTTAGCCCTAGGTCAAACGCAACCAAACTCAAAGAAAAAGGCAACTAACCCGCCAAAGCACTCAGGCAGCGATCAAGAAATCGGGAAGTCCTACTCGAAACTACAGCCTGAGCAAAGGCGGTTGGTGGACGACTACATTAGCCATTACAACCAGACCACCGGAAGCAAGGTTGTGCCACAAGAGGCGTACGATAACGCTCGGATGTCTATTCGAACGACGTTTGACGCGGTAACTCACGCACTCTTGAAAGCCAACCTGACGGATGCTAAGGGGAAGAGCCTTGGTCGCACAATTGATCTTGTGGCTGCTGTTGACGAAGTGATGGGAGAGCAATCCGGTGTAGGGGGCGACCGTCAATTCCGCGTGTATGTGTACCTGAAGCCGAATGCGGTTGACGTTCTGGCTAAGAGCCAGGAATTCTTTCGCGATCACGACAACACTGTCTATCACAAGGGCTTTCCAATATCGTTCCGCCTGAAGAATGGACCACCGTCCATTCAGGTTTCGATCTCGCGCGACAATAAGATGGCGGACGTAGATGTGGATTATCGCTCCTCAGGCTTTCCGAAGGGCCTACTCAACGGGCACCTAACGGCTTCGAACTCGGACGTACGTGCGGGAAACAACCTGGATAAACATGACGAACGATGGACCGGGTTGAACGGTTGGTGGAGGGAAGTATTCGGACTTTTGGGAAGCGGAGGAAAGCCGCCAAAAGAAGAGGTAACTAAAAGCCTTGGTCACATCCCGCTGAATCCTGCCGTAAAAGCAGATCAGGGAATCGATAAAAGCGCGCACGATTTTCTGAAGACTTGGGTGGTCGACAAACAACCGAATCTCTCTGTTGCGTATTTTTCACGTCGCAGTTACCCGTGTTTGGAGGCGATGGCGCACAAGAATCGGAAGCCGATCGCGCCAGGCATGGTGAGGCTGCGCGTAGAAATGGCAATGACCGAATACAACACGCGTACGGGAACAGTAAATTCTGTAGGCGACGTGTTCGAGTCTGCCGATCAATGGTTGCAAGAATTGAAGGAGGCAAAAAACGCGTATCCATCGGAGTTCCGATTGGTCAGCGTACCACCCGACGTAGGCGCGGACGTGGAATGCGTGGCGGTACCGGATGATGAATCCGGAAAACGCCCGCAAGAGAAGTATTACGGGACGGCGTTTAAGGAAAAGCACGGCGGCAGCGGGAACAAGATGATGTCGCTACTCTGGGTGCAGGAAGGAGGCTACTGGAAGATTGTAGCTATCCGCATCGAAGACAGTAGCAATGCGGAGATCGTCCCAAAGAAAGCTGCGGCCACCGCACCCGCCGAAGAAGAGTCGAAGGCCATCGCCGGGGATCCCGAGGCGGTGAAAGACGTCACCCAGTTCTACCAGACGTGGGTTGTGAAGCGGGATAGCGTGCAGGCCTCCAAGTTTGTGTCTCAGCGGTCGTACGCGTGTTTGCGTGCCCCGTCTGCAAAAGAGAAGAGCCTGGCGCCCGCGGCTCGGATACAGTCGGCCTTGGACCGGGTGCTCGGAAGAATACCGCAGGAGCCAAATTTATCCAACCTGATGTCGAGCGTGCAACCAGTGAACGAACTATTGCGTCCCGTAGAGCAGGAAGATTCAAATGCATTCGCGATTATGGCGGTACCGGACCAGATGGCCGCCAGTTTCTTGTGCCAGAACCGGCATCTGCCGGAAAAAACGCCGGAGTTGAAACCGGCGGAAGCGAACTACGGAACGTACTACTTGTCCGCGAGCCGGCTGAATTTCGGCGACGAGCAGTCCCCAGCACTTCTCTTGCTGTGGACCAAAGAGAAAACAGGATGGAAAGTCGTTGCGTGGGCGGTGGAGGTTCCGTAAACGACTGCTTCAAAGCAGAACGAAACGGGAGGAGCCTCTCATTAACTGGGCTCCTCCTTCTCGAACCATCCTAAGTTCGGGACTTCCCGCGCGCGAACCTTGCTATCGCCCAAATAATAATCAGCACCAGCACTCCCAGACCGATAAGTGGGAGGTAGCTTCCCGTCGTCGGGTTTGTTTGCACAGGGGCAGCAGGCGCTTCCGCAGTCTCCGGCGGAGCAGCCGTGGGCGCTCCCTCGGCAATCAGCAAAACAGTGTCGGCTGGCGGAGCTGGCGGGGTTGCCGGCATCGTGCCGCGTACACTCTTCTCCTGTGATGTGACCGACGCCGGAACCTCCACGATTTTTGTCGCCGTCACCACCATCCCTTTCCTCAGCCCAAACGCGTCAACCATTTCTCCATTCACCTTGAATTTCTGATCCTTCGGAATCTTGAACGACTGATTCGTTCCGTTTTCCAGGGTCAGGATCACGGAGAGTGGCGGAGTGACATGCCAGACCTTTCCGGTCACCGTCTCGACGGTGGTAACGATCTGAGGAGTGGTTGTTGTGGTTATGGTACGCTGAAGCTTCATGCCTGGTTTCAAGTCGTGAATTCCCAGCTGTTTTCCATCAACGGTAGCCTTGGCGCTCTCAGGGATGTTCTCAAAATGTCGGATCGAGCCATCTGCCATTCTCACGATCAAATCGTTGCCTTCCACCGCGAGAACCTCGCCGCGCTCTACCTTCACGACCTGACTGCTCTGGCCGGCCGTCGTAGTCGTTGTCGTCTCTACTTGTGCTCCGGCGCTCAGAGCGAAAGCAATACAAACCGTCCCTGTAGCGAGCACGAGTCCCATTCTCATCCAATTGTTGCTTGACTTCATGTTCTGTTCTCCTTTGTTGAATTCGACAAAGATTTCCCACTGATTTGCCTGCTGTGTTCAAACTGACCGACCGATAGAAACCGAATCAAGGAGTACTCGGACCACGCCTTGCAAAAAGGTCCCCGCAACCGTTTTTGCTGCGACGATCCAATTGAACCCCGGACCAAAGTCGCGAAACGACAGCCCCACACTAAAAACAGAAGCCCTAGTGCAGCCTGTCGCAATCAACGCACCGATATGGTCGAATGGCCAGCATGAAAGTCAACCTTGAGAGCCCCTTGCGCCTCTCCCCATGTACAGCTCCGTGACAGTAGAGACATCTCCTGTGTCGGTGAGTTGTGAGAGCAATGTGCAATCCCGAAAGGGTATGTTCTCGGCTAGGGATGGACGACTTCTGTCGCATAACCGACTAAACTCCATCAGCAGCACGAACCCACTCTCTCTAGTAAACGCTGTTTCAGTAGTTCCCTTGCAAAGTCACGCAAGAGAAGATTCACTTGATTCAACTCGCCGAGCCCCTCAAGCTCTTCCTGCGCTCTACGCACTAACGCCATCAACTCAGCGTCTGAAGCCTTTTGATCGACTCCGGCCTCATGCTCTATCACAGCCACCTCGTACAGACCTCGATTGGGTCCGCAGACACAGCTGCCCTAACGGACCGAGGTTGTGGGGCCCAGTCTCGCATCTTGATACACAGCTACTTATTCAGGTCGTCGTCCTTGTAGTATTTCGTGCCCTGCAAGGTCAATTGGAGGGCGAGGCCATTCTTGGTGATCTGATAGACCCAAACACCCGGTGCAACCTCGACCGCTCCGGAGTAGGCTCCGCCCTTCTCTCCAGCCTTTGCGGCAGCGTCCGTTTGCGCCGAACCGGACCAACCGGAATCGAGAAATTGTGTGAAAGCTTTATCATTCTCGAACACGAAGATCACGCGATAGTCCTTCACGCCGACGCCCAGACCGGCCCCGGCTGAAACCATCTTCATGAAGGTTTCCTGTTTGGTTTTGGAGTTTAGGGCAATACCTGAGCCGCGGGCCGTGCTGAGCAACAGATTGACGCCCGTGTTACTAAAAACTGCGTATCCGGCAGACTTCAGGATAGCTGCCTGAGCTGGGGGGGCAAGCTTGTACAAATCCTGCAGAGTCTGTGCTGCCATCTTGCAGGATTTTTCCTTTTTCCCCTCGTTGTCATCCTCAGCGCCGGATCCGATTGCAGACAGTAAAGTCACCGCGAGCACGCAGGCGATCACCTTCAATCTCATTGGAAGGTTCCTCCTAAGGCGCATAAACATTGTTGCTCTGCACTTTCTTGCTTTGGGCGGACCGAGCACCGAAAGCCTACTTCGCACAACCCCCAAGGGTAACTAGGGATTTCCCTAGCATGGCAATTGGCTCCCGATCCCAAGTTTCCGGCGTGTTTTGCCGGTAGAGTCGGTGACGTTAGCTGAGAGTCTCGCTTGCGCATCAGTGTGTTCGTAGGCGGGAGTCAGCGCATGATGAGTTAAATTATCCGACATGTAAACAGCACAATTCTTAGCTCCAAGTACCTCAACCCCGGCGCGGACACAACCAGCGCAGACGCGCCACTCCTCCCTCGCTTATCCGGTATTCCAATTCGCCCTAGCTAGTTTCTGTAGCGAAACGCCTATTTCAGCAGCAAAACCTTAATTGGCAAACGAGATTTCAAGCACTTAGCCGGCCTGTGGTTGGTTGCGACGGCATGTGACAGCAGACGATTGTTGCCGGATTCCGGCATCAAGTGGAAGACTGCGGTTTAGAAAAACATCAGCTTCACTGCGCAAGGAGAAAGCGGAACGATAGGTGTTACGCGGCTTTTCGCTTACGTGATCGTTTCGTTCGCAAGGCTGCAATTCTCATCAAGTTGTTGGCCAGCACGGCCGCGCCCACCCACAACTCAAAGCGCTTACGCCCTTCGTCGCGACAGCGCTTCATGCCACGACCGCGGAACAGCACGGAGATGGTCCCTTCGATGCCAGCTCGAAAGCGCTGTCCTTTTTTGAAATCGGGACTCTTCTCGTAGGCTTTGCGCTCGTCCGTTTTCTGTCCGCCACACTGCGGGATACAAACCACCTTCACACCCTTTCGCTCGCAGAACTTCACATTCTTCTCACTGAAGAAACCCCGATCCGTACCATACAGTTCTGGGACGTGGCCGAACATTTTCTTGTGGCGTTTCAGGGAAGGTTCCACGTGTTGTTCATCGTTAGGGTTTCCCTCGAGCACTTCATATTGCGTGATCAACCCTTGGGCACTTTCGGCAAGGAAAACTTTGTGGCCAAACTCCAGCGGTGTTTGCACCTTGCCGCGCTTGATCAGGTCGGTGTGGGCTTCAAAGATGGAATAGATCTTTTCGGCGTTGGGAACTTGCTCTCCCTCGAGCACGCGACGGCGGGCTTGATCGATCACACGGTCTCCCAGCTTACAATAGTGCTCGATCTCTTTCCGGAGTTCGGGGATCGCCATTTCAGCGGCCAGATCCTTGCCGCGCGCTTTCTTGGTCTGCTCCACTACCTTTCGCGCGCCGGTCACGACCTCCTCGGTCACTCCGATGAGTTCACGATATTTCTTGGTTTGTCGTTCGTGCCGTTCCGTGGGTTTCATTCGCTGGATTTCTTGCATGCGACGTCGTGCCACCCGCTTGCGATTGTGGAACCCCCGAACCCGCTTCTGAACTGCTTTTTTGAGGCGGCCGACCAAACGAGTGACCACGCGTACGACATCCCATAACAAGGTGTTGTCGGTCGGGTGATGAATGTCCGTCTGCACGACAGTGGTATCCACACGAAGTCGGTTGCCATCTTCCAGGCCGAGATCCACCGCCGCGTCTACTACCAGCTCATTGATGGCTTTCACTGTCTCCGGAGTCAGCCGATGAAAGGCGCGGTTAAACGCAAGATGCTTGGGCACCGGCTGGCAATAGAATTCCGTGAACTGGCGCAGCGTGTATCCGTCGGCGATCCGTTCCCGCAGTTCGCGAAGATCCCAACTCTTGACGCTCTTCAGTACGAAGGAGCGCAGCACCTGCGAGGGAGTTAACCCGTTGCGACCCGTCGCGGGTGTTTTTAGGCCTCGTTCCAGATCGCGTCGTACCGCCTCGATCATCTCTTCGTGGTCGTCCAGAAAATCGGAGATGGTTTGCAGGAACGGCTCCAGAGAGATGCCTTGCTTGAGCAACTCCCAATCGGCAAAACTGATTTGGGGCTTCGCAGTTCTCGGCACTCTTCAGTTCTCCTTTTTTGTCGACGCCTGGTCTCTCTCGCGCTTCAAAGCTTTGACATAGCGTGGTGCGGCCTGGAAGAGCAGCTCCTGCAAGGCCCGCCCGTTGTCCAAACAACGGCGCACCTCGGGGACCAGTTCCTCCGGAACGTACACGGCAAAACGCCGCCCTTTCAGGCGCCCATAGAGGACATAGCTCGGGTGCTGCTCGCCGGATTGACAAGCGCGGCAGTTTTCGCGCACGCAAGGGCTGCGGCGTAGGCTAAGCGAGCCCAGAACCGCCGGCCAGAGGCCGTCCGTTTGGTCTTGGAGCCAGCGCAGGACATCGGAAGGAGACTCGAATTTAGTAGGTGGCATGTTCTATGTGTGCCACAACGCACACATACTTGTCAAGAGAAAAATGAAAATCGGACTGAAAAAAACGCGCGAACCCCTGTTTTTATGCGGTTATTTTGGCTTTCGCTACAGAAACTAGCTAGGGTCGCGTGTGAGACTGCGTGCCCGAAGCACGCAGCGCCTAACAAATCAGTTGAGACTCGCCCTCGATCCCGAGTGTCTCAAGAACCCGGCTAACCACCGCCAGAATGGATCCCAGGGATGGAACGGATTGCCAGAAACACTCAAGCTGCAGCGGTGCTGGCTCTCATCGCCGCACCCTTGAAAATATCTTTGAGGTCGTGGTTGTGATTGTCATTGAGACCGCGCAGTGTGACGGGTTTCTTTGAGCGTTGTAGCTGTCCCTTCACGACGCGGTTCCATGTTGCGTTGGCGCGTCCTTGCCTTTTGAGACCAGCCCGTGACTAACTAAACTCCCGGTAATGTCGCGTTACCGGTAACGTTGCCCTAGTGCCCTGTTAGATTCTTACCGTGCTGATTTGGATGATTGGATCGCAATTGGTGTAGTTAGGGACGTCGCCGACAATTTCTTGCGCCTGCGGTCCCCACGCCTGAACAAATGCGTCGACGGACTCGAAGTAAAGGTGACCCAAGGCGAGATAAGTCGGCGGAGAGCCCGGAATGGCCCCAGCAATTCCTTCTTCAACAGCGACACTCTTAAGAGTTGAGCCAAGAAGTCGCTGAACCATGGGAATATGCTTTGAGCAGTAGTAGGACATGTCAAAGTGACTTCCCGGTCGGTTTGGATAGAACACACTCACCTTCACCATAGCAGCCTCTCTGTCGAAAATCGGCCGTTGTGCGCCCGAAGGTTACTCGACTACTCATCGCCACGTCAACAAATTCAATTTGGGTTCAGGAGTTCCGCTTCGAGCCGCGGCGGTGTTACGCGGGTGGGCTGGCCAGCTCAGGCGAAGGTGCATGGAGCGCACGGGGCCGCCAGCGCAACAGCTGGTTCTGTTTTGTGAGTGAGCCTCCTTTACCACGCCGAGAGGCGGGCTGGTTAGGGGCCAGTGCATCCGCGCCGCCCAGTTAGCGCGGGTCCGGCGCGGCCTCAGCTGGTATCGAGCAGGAAAGTTGCCCAAGGAATGGGCTTGGGGAGGGTGGCCATGTCGCGAAGCATGACCTCAACGATGTGCCGGATCGTGTCGGTCGAATCCTTGGGCCTGCGGCGACGACCCAGCCGCCGGTACACGAACATCTGAAGCAGATTGAAGGCGAGCGTCCAAAGAAGCAGGACGGCACTCAGAGCATTCTGCGTGTGCCGAAAAACGTGCCCGAGATTCCAGTAGCGGATCCACTGATTAAACGCGGTGTTTTCGATATGCCAACGCGAACGCATGATCTGTAGCGCCGTTCGGCGACCGAGCTGGCGCGCGCGCTGGCCGATGATGGCGAAGCACCAGGTCGTGGGATCTTGGTCCGGCTTGGTGACCAAGGCGCGCACCGCGCGGACTTTTCCTTTGTAGCTATTCAGTGTTTCGATCTCGTCTACATCCCAGAACTCCACCTGTTCTCTTCCTGACTCTCGTGACTCCCCAATCCGTCCGTAAGGTGGCAGTGACCAGCGCACACGGTCCGAATTCTGGTTCATTGCAGCCACCAGGCACTGCCAGAGCTTTTTCGTTGAGCTTGAGCAAGGCAGGCCAGCGGGAAGCGCCGATCGATAAACCATCGGGGACAGTTTTCCAACGAGCCATCCAAAAAATGTGCTCTGCAAATCCGTCGATAAGCTCGCGTACCTTGGTTCGCGCTAGGTTCGAAGCGGCAGGAATTGTAGGGCTTCCAACCACAGGGCGATTCCCTCCGCCTCCCGGGCCAGGCGCAGTCGCATTTGTCGGGCGTGATGCACCAGCCGACCTGCCGTGTAGAAGATCAGAAAGCGCAGTCGCTTCGGGCGGGCCCGCAATAAATCTGCGGGCAAGGCCAAACGCTTCAGCGCCGTCAGCACGTTGTAGGAGATCACCGCCAGCCGCAACCAAGCGGCGTTGTCCCCAAAGTATTTCGACGGCAACACTCCGGTCGCCAGCTCATTCTTTAGCACATCGTGGACCCCTTCGATGGTGCCTGCTTTTTCTCGATGCCAGTCGATCAGTTTCACCGGCTCCCAGTCCCAAATGTTGCTGAGCACGGCAAAGTGCAAGACGCTACTGCCGTCAGCAAATAATCCTCCCTGCCGCTTCCGCAACCGGATGGCTACGTAGCGCAGCGGTTTCGTCCCTTTCGGCTCCAACTCCTCGTTGGAAACAAATACCACCTCGGCGCATTCCCGATCCACATCCGGCTCCGGCTTGCCGTAAGCTTTCCATCCTGACTCCGGAACTTCCAGAATCGCCGCGTGTAACGCATCACTCATCCGCGCGCTGACCGCAAAACCAATGAATCCGGCCGGCCCGTCTGCGCGTTTCTCGTTCAACAGCCAGCGCAACAACCCCTTCTCGTGACACGCGGAGTCGCCCCGATAGTAATGGCTCGTCACCGTGTTCGGCAAAGCGGCAAATGCCGCTTTGGCCACCGTCAACGGAGCCATCTGCGCCGGCACATTCCCATCGCGAAACTCGTCGGCCAGCACCACATCCATCTCTGCCCACACCGCCAGCATCGGTTGGTAGCCGCGTGATCCTTCGTAGGTATACAGGGCTTCTCGCTTGCGGCTCTCGATAATCGTGGCGTCTTGATCGACCGTGGCGATCTTCTGATCTACGCAGCGTTCCCCCAACCGCTGAATCAGATCTCGGTTCACCCGCCCCAGCCCCTCGAGCGCCCGGTTCTCTTCGGGAATGTAGGCTGTGGTATCCGGTAGACGCCGCTGCTGTGCTTCCTGAATCTTTTCCTCTTCGTGGAAGGCGTGCAAAAACTTCCGCGCCGCTTCCGGAGAAGGCAGCTCATGTCCAACGAGCTCCGCCAACCCCGCATCGCTGCGCAGGTGTACGAAATCGTCCACGCACTCTCCCCCAGCCGCGTTCAAAATTACGAAACTCTCGACGAACGTGGCTTCGTCGTAGCCCCGCTCACGTTCCTTGACGGCCACGTGTTGCTGTACGCTTCCCGGCAGCCCCAAGGAACGGAACGCTTGCACCACCAGCGGGATCCCGCCCAGGGCGGTCAAGGACTCTTCCAGCGGCTTGGGATCCACTTCGAACAGTAACGGGGACTCGGTTGGGGAAGGCTTTGGCATTTTGCGCATGCCCGCGATCGTACGCGAATCGCGCACCTCACGGGTGCGAATTTCTACCCAAAGGTGTTTACTGCTTGTGGCGGCATTTAGGCCAATCCATTGGCTCAAACACCTCTTCGCCAACCACCGGGCTACCACACGCCCTTGTTATCGACGGATTGGGGTGACTCTTCACTTCTGGCTTTTATCCCGCCATCGAAGTATCATGCTGACCACATTTCCCATTTATACCGCTCATTCATTCGCTGACTCTTTCTGCTTGACTTGGTGCCGTCGAGGAGGAGTTTGTGTTCCCGCAATGGCCACCCACATTTCCGAATTATACAATTTTGCCCACCGCGAAGCGCACTCATCGCGCCCTTCTCACTGTCGTCGCCTCACTCGCACTTGGCGGATGTCCTCGGCGGCCACCTCATAATCCTTACCCCACTCTAACCGAAGTGCCTCTAGTGCAATTTGCTGGCGATCCTTTCATGGGCGGCCGAGTAGTTGCCGTGACCCTCGATCCTCGCAACGATAACGTTGCCATTGCCGCGACTCAGAGTGGCGGGCTCTTTCGAACCACGGACGGCGCGGCGTCTTGGCACCACATCGACAATTTGGCACCGAACCGCTTCTGGGATGTGCAAGTCCATCCAAATTCGCCGGACGTCGTCATCGCCACCGTCGTGGTTGACACGCACAACCCGCCACTTTCTGGTGTTTGGCGCAGCACGGACGGAGGCCTCACCTGGTCGCGCCCATCCGCTGCTAATCTCCCAGACTGCAATTCCGGGGGCACCGTTCTCCCCGCCTACGGCCGCTGGATCAGTACAGGACCTGGTAATCATGTCTTCGTGGCCACCGACTGCGGCCTCGCCGTCAGCCACGACCTCGGTGCGTCTTGGTACCGCGTCGTGCCCAATCCGGCCACTCCGGCAGTCTCGGGTGTTTTCTCCCATCCGGGCCCGCTGTTCTCCACGAACCCGAACGACGTGATCGTCGACGTATGTGGTCCCAACGGCCCGCAGCGTTCCACAGACGCAGGGGCCAGTTTCGCCCCTCGCACCGCCACGAACTCATTCCCTCTTTCTCGCTGCTTTATGAGCGGATCACCCGATGACCCTAACGTTCTTTTCAGCGCTCAGAATGTGCCAGGTGGCATCGGCATCCTTTGGGAATCGGACGACGGCGGCACTCACTGGACGATGTTGACGCAGGATTCCAATGTCAATCGCTACGCGTGGGTCCGCACAACACGAACGACATCTTCGCCCCAGCCAAAGTTCGATCTTTTCTATCATGACGGCGCTGACGTCTTTCACTTGGTTTGTGATTCCTCTCGCACAGGAACGCGTTGCGATCCCACTACAAAGAATTTCTTCTCCTCACCCCCGCACGACTACGGTGGCATGGCGTTAGGCGCAAACGGTTGTCCACGCTACATGGGCAATGACCATGGCATCGTCGTCAGCACCGACTGCGGCAATAGCTGGGTTTGGCGTCACAACGGCTTGCACGCCCTTCAAATTTACGATATGGCCGGCACTCTTCTTCCCGACCACCTCGACCTCTATCTCGCTACACAGGACAATTCCATCTGGGGCTCCGCTGATGGTGGGGTCACCTGGCCAAATCGCCATGACTCAGAAGGCTTCTATCTCCAGGCTCCCCACACCGCTTCACAAAACGGCTTCCTTGTCACTTCCACTATCGGCGGACCACCGGCGGTTCCTCATGCCTGGTGGCAGAATCTCCAATTTGATCTCGGCACGTGGCCGTTGTCCACCGACCAGAATCCTCCACCATTCCCTTCTGGTGTCACGCCCAATTCTCCATTCATCATCCCCGGAACTCCGGGCCCGTCACGGTTCCTTGAAGTCAAGGATTCCAATCTCTGGGTCCGGTCTGTTTCGGGCCTATGGACCCAGAAGAATCCTTCTCTTCCTCCCTTCGTCGACGGCTCCGCGCAGCGTCTCTTTGTCGGAGGCGCTCCCGATGATGCAATCGTCTACTTCGTCTCTCCTCGTAGTGACACAAACAACGCGCACACTCTTATCCGCGTCACAGGAATCGATCAACCTCAATTGACCGTCACCGACGTCGGCACAACTCTCGGAGATGTTTATATCTGGGCGCCTGACGACGGCCCTTACATCTTCCCTTTTGTCGTCGGTGTTGCCCCTCAGGATGGCCGCTTGGTTGCTGTTGGCGATAATGTGCCGGGTGTCATCCGCTTCTCTACCGACGCTGGTACCACCTGGCGTGTCGACAATGCTCTCCTTGATCTCGTCACCGATCAGGGCCGCCTACTCTTCAGTTCGCCGTTCCATGGCCTCCAGGTCCATGTCATCAAATACAATCCCTCAAACGTGAACCACATTCTTGTTGGCACCGAGGCCAGCGGCGTCATTGAATCTTGCGACGGGGGCACCTCCTGGCACCGCATGCCAGGATCTCGCGCAGCAAACGCTGTCAGTGATTTCTTTTTTGACGAGGCCCGCAGGACTGTTTACGTCTCAACCTACGGTCGCGGCCTCTGGCGATTGGTCTATCCAGTCGCTCGCGTAGGCTCCGATCGGTGCTGGGAACCGCCACCCATCGTCATTACCGTTCCGCCACGCGCAACTCTCGCAATCTCTGTTACCGCCACTCCCCCAGATCCTGTGCACTTGGACGTCTCCGTCGATGGTGCCGTATGGCTCGCAGGCGTTGCGCCTCCGTTCTCCTCAGCTCGCATGGTCTTGGCACCAGGGCCCCACCAACTCCAGGCCCGTGTCACTCCGGGCTCCGGAGACCCAGCTCAATACCTCATTCGTTTCGGTGGTTCCTGCCAGGTTAACGGCACGCTTACCGTCACGCAGGGCCAGGCCGCAACGTGCGATTTGTCCGTCATTCATCAATGATCTCTTCACGACCTAGCTTGTGGCTCACCAGAATTAAGAGCACGTTTGAAATGAACATCATACAAAGAGGCCGTGCCACATGTTACATGGAGGATATTCAGCTGTTGCGGAGTCTTGGCAAAGGACAGGCCTCAGCTTCCACTTGTGGTTCGCCAAAGCTTCAGCCGACCAAGAACAGGGGGCCTCTTCGTAGAGTAGGAATGCGATCATCGCCTCGGTACAGCACCAACACTTCTTAACACCCTGTAGGGCATGGACCCGAGTGAGCATGGAGCGCACATATCCAAGCCTCAAATTCCAGCTCACGGGAAATCGCTCCGCGCCTGGCTCACGCGGTTGGGAATATCGTTGCCTCCACCCGCCGAAGGAACTTTGTTGGGTTTGGGCGCGTAATTACTGTGTGGGGGAACTATGGGAACTCTTGGACAGGATTTGATTTTTGCGCTGCGAATGATGCGGAAGAATTTGGGGTTTACGGCGGCGGCGGTGCTTTGCCTGATGTTGGGAATTGGGGCCACTACTGGGATTTTTACGGTCGTGAATGCGGTTTTGTTGCGGCCACTTCCCTACTCGCATCCCGAGCAGTTGGTGCGGGTGTATACCGAGTTTCCTACGTTTCCTAATGGCGGTTTGCCGCGGTTTTGGACTTCGGCGCCGGAATTTTTTGATTTGCGGCGGGATACGCACTCCTGGGCTTCGCTGGATGCTTGGCAGACGGGCGGGACTAATCTGGGCGGGAAGAGTCAGCCGGTGCGCGTTACGGCGGCTAGCGTTAGCGGTCGGTTGTTGGAGACTTTGGGAGTTGCGCCTTTTTCGGGGCGGTTGATTTCGGCTGCGGACGATGTGCCTGGGGCGCCGCTAGTGGCGGACATTTCTTATGGGACCTGGAAAACTGTGTTTGGCGGCGATCCGGAGATTGTGGGGCGAGAGACGCGCGTTGACGGGAAGAAGTGCACGATTGTCGGGGTGATGCCGGCGGCGTTTCAATTCCCCCCAGGGGAGAGTGATCCGCCGAAGATTTGGACGCCGCTGCAGCTTGATCCTGCGAGCAAAAATCGCGGTGGGCATAACTACTACTTGTTGGGGCGGCTGAAACCAGGGGTGTCTCCGGCTGCGGCGCAGGGAGAGTTGGCGGCGCTGGTACAGGCTTATGGGGAGCGATAAGTCGCCCGATACACACAGTTTCGATCCGAAGAATCACACCATTGTTAGCTATCCGTTGCACGCCGAGGTGGTCTCCAGTGTACGGCCGGCGCTGTTCGTATTGCTTGGAGCGGTGGCGTTTGTTTTGCTGATTGCTAGCGTCAATGTGGCGAATTTGTTGCTGGCGCGGGCGGAGGCTCGGCGCAGAGAGATCGCGATCCGCGAGGCTTTGGGGGCTGGGCTGGGGCGGTTGGCGCGGCAGTTTGTTACCGAGGGAGTTTTGCTGGCGCTGTGCGGGGCGATTTTAGGTTTGGGATTGGCTTATGGCGGGGTGCGGTTGGTGCAATTGACGAATGCTGGAGGGATTCCGCGAGCCGACGAGATTGTTATGGACTGGCGGGTGTTGATTTTCACTTTAGGGACTAGCTTAATTACTGGGGCGATTTTTGGATTGGCTCCGTTGGTGCCATTGTTGGTCAGCGGAATTTCTGGGTCGTTGAAAGATGCGGCGGGCAGCACGACGGCTGGAGGCGGGGCGCAAATGTTTCGGCGTGCGCTGGTCGTCGGTGAGTTGGCGATGGCTTTGGTTTTGCTGATTGGTTGCGGGTTGATGTTGCGAGCGTTTTGGAAGTTACAGGAAGTGCATACCGGGATGGCGCCCGACAACGTGATCACCATGCGGGTGTCTCTGCCTAGCGGAACGTATACGGATAACAAGAAGATTGCAGGATTTTGGGAGCGGTTTGAGGAGCAAATTACCAGCTTGCCGGGGATGCGATCCGCGGCGCTGGTTTACGGGATGCCGCCCATGCGGGCTCCAAATATGAATGATACGGACTTCGAGGGATTCGTTAAGCGCGAGGGTGGGCCGATTGAGAATGTGGATTTCGATCAGGTGGTGACTAAAGATTATTTCTCGACGATGGGGATTCGGTTGATGGAAGGGCGGCTGTTTGATGATCGCGATACGGCAGCGGGGACGCCGGTGGTGATTGTGAACAACACGATGGCTCGGACGTTTTGGCCGAATCAAAGCGCGATTGGGAAGCATGTGCGGCCGAATAGCGGATCGAAGGATCCCTGGAGCACCGTGGTGGGCGTGGTGGACGACGTCAAGAACGCTGGATTGGATCGACCCGCGGGTACGGAACTGTATTTGCCGTACGGGCAGGCGGAGAATTTTGGGTTGACCGATATGTATGTGGTGATGCGAGGGAAGTCGGGGGATCCGCGAAATCTGGTGGGGACGGTGCGGGAGCGATTGAAGGTGATGGATGCGTCGCTACCGCTGTCGGATGTGCGGATGATGGATGACGTAATGGAGCGGGCGCAGGCGCGGCCGCGATTTTTGACTCTGCTGTTGAGCTTGTTTTCGGTTACGGCGCTGGCGATTGCTACTGTGGGAATTTATGGTGTGGTGTCGTATTCGGTGGCGCGGCGCACCAAGGAGTTTGGGTTGCGCATGGTGTTGGGGGCGCAGGGCGGGGATGTGCTGGGATTAGTGATGAAGCAGGGCGCCCTGATGGTGTTGATCGGTCTGGCGGCAGGTCTGATAACAGCGTTGCTGTTAACCCGATTGATGGCCAGCTTGTTGTTCGCCATTGCGCCAACCGATGCGGCCACGTTCGCCAGCGTAACAGCGGTGCTGGCTGTGGTAGCGTTGGCGGCGTGTTATGTCCCGGCGCGACACGCGACGCGCGTGGATCCCATGCAGACGTTGCGTTACGAGTGAGGCGGCTTCTTTGTGGACTCACAAGCGGCGGGCTGAAGCCCGGCGCCTACATAACGAATGCGGTGACCATCAGGACAGCGGTACTCTTCCACGAAGTCCCCAAAGAACCAGCAGTGAGCACAGCACGAATGCTATCCCGACGCTTAGGTAACCTATCGTGACCACCTATTCTTGTTCTTGCCAGGCAGCCCCGTGCGGGACGAGTACCGATACCGAGGGACTTCGGATAGGAGTGACAGCAAAAGAAATAGGCCCGAATTAGCGAAGGAAGGACCCAACTCCAAAGCATGGACCGCTGCTGGAATCGACGGACCAGCAGCCATCCAAAGTACAGGCCCGAAACTTTTTGGATCGGATAGTACGGATATTCAGCAAGTAGCCGGTGTGCATGTTGCATGGAAGGTTTCCACCCAGCGGAATCGGGCACCATGTCGAACAATGAAAATAGACCCAAGGCCACAATAATCTCTATGCCCCACGTTCCCGCCACTTGGTGGAAGACGAAAACAAATTACGATTTGACTCGCGTCGAAACGATAGTCATGAGCGGCAGAGTCGAAGGCCTTTTCTGTTCCATCCGCGGCGTTCACCACGACAGTTCTCGGCGCTGGAACAAAAAAAGGCGCCAAGGTAACAGTGTATTACACCGAAGAAACTCGAAAAAAGATCGTCCACTTCTTCGAGATGTAGACAAATAAGCGGAATCAGCAGACGTGCGGGAGTGAGAGTTAATTGAACATGCCCGCCGAATTCGATCTTTGATAATCCGTTATTGCAAGCAAGGATTGATTCATGCTAGCGATGGACAACTCCGCAATGTTCCGATTCCGTGTTTCACATGTTCCAGACTTTTCTTGCATTTGTAGTGTTTCTCGGAGCCGTCGCCGCATCCCGATGGGGTATACAGAGATTCGTTTCAGACCGTGCGCGCACGTCCCATCCCTCTTTGAATTTCTATTCCGCGGTATTTGTTGTTGCAATCGTTTCCCTTCTACTACTGCGGGGGCTGGTCGAAGAGCTAGGGACGTCAATCGGCTCTGCTATCTCTGGTTCTCGTCTCAGCCAGGGATTGGGCTGGCTAGTCACCATCTTTCTAGCCCAACTTGACCAGTTGCAGGCGATTTTTGGCATTTTTGCCATAATTTTCGCGGTTAAGCCATGTGTTTCCATCGTCGCGCTCGGAAAAAACGGTTGAGTGAAGACCAAGTGTCTTCCCTTTAGTGCCAGACTTCTGGCACTCTTCGCTTGTCATGTTCCTACGCAGCATCCATCGCAAAAAAGACGGCAAAGATCATCGCTACTTCAGCATCGTAGAAAACCAGCGTGTTGCTTCGGACAAGACGGTACAGCGAACGGTTCTCTATCTCGGCGAAATCAACGATCAACAACAAGCAGCATGGCGCAAGACGCTGTCGGTGTTTGATGAACAGCAGCAAGAGTATGAGAACTTGAGTTTGTTTCCCGACGACCGCGAGATTCCTGTCGATGCGGTCGACAGCCTGCAAGTGAAACTGAGCGGTCTCGAGCTGCGGTGTCCTCGGCTGTTCGGTAGTTGCTGGCTGGGGTGCGAGTTGTGGCGCCAACTGGGCCTCCATGAGTTTTGGGATTCTCGCCTTGCTGGAACACGGGAAGAAGTTCCTTGGGAAAAAGTATTGCAACTACTGGTGGTGAGCCAGTTATTGGATCCGGGCAGCGAGTTTCGTGTACATCACCAGTGGTATCTGACCACCGCCATGGATGCGCTGCTGGGAACGGATTTCGCCGTGGCGGAGAAAAACCGCTTGTACCGCTGCCTGGATCGTGTGTTGGAACATAAGCAGGAACTGTTTCTGTGGCTGCGCCAGAAGTGGGCCGATCTGTTTAAGGCGGAATTCGAAGTGCTGCTCTACGACCTGACCAGCACGTACTTTGAAGGTGCGATGGAAGAGAACCCCAAAGCCAAGTACGGTCACAGTCGGGATAAACGGACGGACTGTTTGCAGCTGGTGATTGCGCTGGTGATCACCAGCGATGGTTTTCCGTTGGCCTACGAAGTCCTGGACGGCAATACCAGTGATCGCACTACGCTCCGTGGGTTTCTGGACAAGATCGAGAAGACCTACGGGAAAGCAAAACGTATGTGGGTTATGGACCGCGGCGTTCCCACGGAAGAGATTTTGCAGGAAATGCGTGACCCGGCACGCGAAATTTTCTATCTGGTGGGAACGCCGAAAGGCAAGATCCAAGAGTATGAAAAGAAGTGGCTGGATTTGCCCTGGCAGCAGGTCCGAGATTCGGTGAACGTGAAACTGTTTGAGCAGGACGGCGAACTCTATGTATTGGCCAAGAGCGAAGGAAGAAGAGCCAAAGAGACCGCCATGCGCCGCAAACGTTTGGCGCGTTTGCTCAGAAAATTCCTTGCCATGCGCCGAAACCTTCCTTCACGCGACCAGTTGTTGATGCGTGTGGGTGCCGCCAAAGCAGCCGCGGGCCGCGCGTTCCATTTCGTGCACCTCGAAGTGCCCGGGGAAGACCAGCCCGTGACCCGGAAGACCTTCCAGTTTCGTGTGGATAAGCAAAAGCTCCAGGAGGCGGAATGGCGCGACGGACACTACTTGCTGCGTTCCAACCTTACCGCCGGAGATCCCAGCGTGCTGTGGACACGCTACGTGCAGTTGACCCAGATCGAATCGGTATTTAAATCTCTCAAGAGTGAACTCTCCATACGTCCGATCCGTCATCAACTGGAGCATCGCGCCGACGCGCACATTCTAATCGCCTTTCTCGCCTACTGCTTGCAAGTGACGCTGAAGCAGCGTCTGTTGCTGCACGCCCCAGGGTTGACGCCTACGGCGGTGCTGGAGAAGTTGGCGGAAATCAAAATGATTGACGTGTGGATTCCTACGGTCGATCAACGATGGTTGATTCTGCCTCGCTACACGCAGCCTTCTGCAGACACCAAGGTGCTGATCGAGAAACTGAAATTGCAGTTGCCGAGCCAGCCGCCACCGCGCCTGGTGGGGCAAAAACAGAGCTACAAAATCGCGGTACCAACCGTCCGGTAGAAAACAGTTTTGTGGTGAAGACCTTTCCCTAACCTCGACTGATTCCAAAGTACTTAACTGAATCAGATGCGCCCAACTGGTCAAGTTCGGCTAGGCTTTTACTACGGGTTGATTTTCACCTTTGTCTTCCGGCTTGCCATCCAGGGGATTGGTTTGGCGTAAGCGTTCGCAGACAAACGGATCGCGGCATGGCAAGTCCGGGTACGAGAGAGCACTACGTCAGGAGAATCCAATCCTCGGTTTCATGCCAGCAGGATTTCGGTTGGTCAACCGATTGTTCCGTGACGCCCTGGTGATTGTCCTGCTCTTGCTCTACTTCGGGATTGGATTCTCTGTCTTCCCTCGCAACAGGGTAATCACCGGAGCTCTCCGCGAAATTCTCGGTCCACCGCTCGAAGATGTGGTAAGGGCGGTAGAGAATTATCTTCCAAAGCTGGGCTATCTGGTCGTACTCCTGATGATCGGCTGGGTAATTCTCCGAGCCATGAGGTCCATCTTTGCCTCCATCAAAAACGGGACCATCGCCTTTGAACACTTCCCTCCTGATTGGGCCGCTCCGACCTACAAGCTGTGCCGGACTGCTTTTTTTGCTGTTCATCCTGATGGTGAGCTTTCCTTATCTTCCTGGCTCCGACTTGCCATTCTTTCGCAGTTTTTCATTGTTTGTCGGGGCTTTAGTGGCGATAGGGTCTGGCGGAACGATTGGAAATCTTCTCGCGGGCATTCTTCTGACGTACACGCGAGCATTTCGTGTGGGTGAGGTTGTGTCGATCGACGGAGTATATGGAAAGGTTACAGAGAGGACGCTGCTCAGCACGAGATTAATGAGCATGGGTAACGAGCAGGTCACCATACCCAACAGCAAGGTCTTAACGGGAGCGGTCACGAATTACAGCGCGCAAAGCCAAGGACAAGGGGTCGCGATCACCGTGACTGCCACCATCGGTTACGACGTCGACTGGCGGACTGTGCACAAACTCTTGATCGAAGGTGCCAGCCCAACGAAACGGATCATTACCGACCCAGCTCCCAAAGTCTTGGAACAAGCTTTTAGGAACTGTCCCGTGGAATACCATCTTCGCGCTTGGACCAACACGAGCGAGGGCATCTTCGACACCCACGCTGATTTGCGGCGCAATATACTCGACGCCTTTGCTGAAGCCGGCATCGAGCTCATGATGCCCACCATCCTTTCTCACCGTGACGCTAGCGAGCTCGCGGTTCCCACGGAACGCTTTCCGAGTCGTCCCCCGCCGCGAGGAATAAGAATCGCCGTCGATCCACCGAATCATTCAGGCGAGTGAGCAGGTACCGTTGAACTCAGATTTGAAACAGCTAAATAGGCGATGCACAAAATGAATGAAAGATTACGCCTTGGCGTTCAGACACCAGTGCCAGCTCCTGGTAAGTCATTACCCTGGGTAGACTCCACTTTTCCGCTTTCCGCGGGTGGAGTCTACCACCCCGCCTCGCGGCTCGCCGCAGCTTCAAGAGTTTAAGTTTTCAGTCACGGGAATCTAGTGCGAAGACGGTGGCCCAATAATCTAGGAACCATCATGCCGTTGCTGTTTAAGCTTGGGACTGAGAAGAATCGTTAGCGGTCAAACCTTTATCGTTTGCCCTCGGGCGGAGTGCAGTTGGCGACGCATTTCGACGCCAGCATCTCGACTTCAGCTTTCTTATGATTAGGGATATTCGTGCCCGGCTCCGGGAGAACGATCAGCGATTGGGGGCCATCAGCCACGTTAAATGCGCACTCGAACTGTAAAGACTGAACGCCTCGCTGCTGGCAGGGGATATTCTGAAGCACTATCTCAAGCGTTTCCGGCTTTGCGTGCAATTGGCCTGCGACTTGCGAAGGTAACATTGCCACAATCATCGGCACGGGCGATTTTATTTTTATGCTGACCTGTTCGCCATCGTGGTCGGAGGCGAAACCGCCATAAACCTTCAGAAAGGAGGTGAGGTCATACTTTTCTTTGACTCCACGAATCCACTGAAACTCCGGCTGAATGCAATTTTCCACGCAATCCCAACGGTAATATTGGATATGAACATCGTTAGGCGCATAAAAATGATGAGTGGCCGAACCTTGCCCCGTCAGTACTGTTGCGATTCCCACAGCCACCGCGCGATCCGTTTTCTCATTAGGGTCCAACACGGCCCCGATACCGGCAAAAACTGCTGCGTCGGGGCTTTTTCGCTCGTCGCGAATAACGAGCGTCATGGCCGCAGGGGGGAGGTCACAGAGATACGTGGTTTCCAACACATGCTCACGCAAACAAAGTTGTTGCAAGTTGGCGAGCGCCTCTGGATGCTGCATTGCCGCGTTCCATTCTTCTTCGCTAGTCAGAAAGATGGTGACCGGTTTTTCCGCCTTGATATCGACGTGAATATTCCCGCCATTCGACCCCGGGCGGTAGGTGCGCCCAGTATGATAGTTCGCCGGGTCCAGCCTCAGGCTCTCGTCATTGGCGGGTAGCCATTTGAAGACCTTTGGCTGCTGCCCAAAGCACAGTCCCGAGAAGACCCCCGGAACTAAGAACGCGAGCAATAAAGGCAATTTTATGGTTCTCATGATACTTCCATTTCAGCGCGGTCCGCTTTCCGCCGCAAGGACTGGCCGCAAATATGTCCACTGCAAGTACACTGGCCGGTTGGACAGTCATGTTGTGGGAGTCACTCAGGATTGAAAGCGCGATTTTTCAAGGGCAGAATCAAATGCGTTCGAGACGCTATTTCAGACAACAGCGGATAACTCCCGATTTGTTCTATAAGAGAATAAGTCAAGAAAAAGCACTTCTGCGATGGCCGAAAGTTTCCTTGCTTCTCAGCCCACCGGATTGAGCAAGATCTGCTCTGACCGCCCGCACCAGGTGCTCGGGTGCTGGACGCTGTGGCCCAGCGATTTGGGTTTTCTCTACCAGCGGTTTTCGTCGCTTCTTCGCAGCGAAACCTGTCAGTTCCGAAGCCAGCAAAGCAGAATGCTGGTCAAATCTGGCGACCATAGTTCTATCCGGGCCTCGGTGTCCATAGCTTTTTCTGGTTATCCGAGAGGCTGCGAACTGAAGCTGTTGAAGTGACTGGCCGGCGAAATAGAGCTCGACCGGAACTCGCCTCCTATGTGGCTAGCAACCGCAATGTTCGCCGACTCCACGTTCGTATCGTGCAGGCGACGAAGGAAGGCAGGTGGGGCAAGGTGCGAGCCTTGCAACAGCTGTTGACCCATTCGTATAGCGGAAAAGTTCACGCCGTTCGAGTTCGAAATTGGAGGTTACGACTTGGGAGGGACTTTGGGAAGTGAGTCCTGCGCCGGACAACCATTGAGTCCGGTTAATGAATCCTAATCGTGCACGAGGTGTCCGATGCGCCCGATGAAGTTTTGGGTCCTTTTTGCCGTGTTCCTCACCCCCGCTCTGTTTTTGACAATGTTATCCAAAACCCAAACAACGGAAGACAAAACGGGTGGACCGAGAGGTAAAGAGCCGAGAGCTATGGCGGATAGCTACCATTCGCATGCTCAACGGGGCGGTATAAGTGTTGGAGCAGAGATTCTCACGCCCAAGGAGGTACACAAAGCTTTTGTTTCCGATTTGGACCTCTGCTGCCTCGTAGTGGAATTTGCCATCTATTCGAAAAAGATGGAGCTGGAGAATTTGGCGATGGATGATTTCGCGCTGTTTGTTTCAGGGAACGATGTACCCAAAAAGGCGGCGAGCGCCGCCGTTGTCGCTGCCATGCTGCAAAAGAAAGCCAAATCGGGGGCCCAGGTTTCGGAGGAAAGTAGCGCGACTATCGGGTACGAATCTGGGACTTATATTGATCCTGTTACGGGACAGCCCAGAATAGGTCATGGCGTCTATACGGCTACTAACGCGGGCGTTGGTGCGGGCAAAGCGTACCCCTTTCCAGACTTAACTGAACAAGACCGCCAGATCATGGAAAAGGAATTGAGTCAAAAGGGCTTACCGGAAGGGAAAGTGAGGGTTCCCGTTTTCGGATATCTGTATTTTCCCATCCCAAAACGAAAGAAAAACACAAAATTCAGGTTGGAATACAATCTCAGTGGCGAAAAGTTGGTGCTCCCGCTGTCCTAAACTCCGGTCGAGTCAGATCCGCTCACATCTCTGCGAGGAACTTCGTATCTAGGTGAGTCTGCTACATTCAAGCCGGCTTACCGGAGAGGTCCCTCCCATTACCCACTGGACGATTTACCAGGCAAAGGACTTTTCGGCTTACTGGTCAGGATAATTCCCGAGTTGCCGATGAACCTCCATCTGTCCGTAATGATCAAAGGCGTGGGCGACGGCGAAGGTGGCCCGATACAGGCGGGGCGATTTGCTATGCTCCGCGGTTTGCAGCATGACAAAAGAATCCCTTAGGAACTTCATGATGTCCGCTTTGGTCTTCAAAGCCTCAGGACCGTTCCCGCCCATGAAGTCTTCCGGAAACTTATCGCCGGTAAGAGGCGACCAAAGGGCATAATTGGAAGCGGCGACATGCTTGACCTGCACGGCAAACGTGCGCACACCTCTGTAGTCACCGCCTGGAATGTTCAAGCTCTCAGGGGAGAAGTTGAATTTATCTTCCGGCATAGCTTCGGCAGCTTCCACAATCTGCTTTTCAATGGTGCTGATCTGGCGATCCACGGTGGAAGCTATGGTTGGTGCAGGCTGCGACTGGTGTGCCTGAGGCGCGCTCGCGGCTGCGGCGCTATTTGTATCCTGTCCCAAGGCGGCCCCCGCAAAGATGAGTACCGCCAACAGCGGAAAGATTCGTGTTTGTTTCATTAGAACGACTCTCCTCAATTTGTTTGAACCCAAAAAATATGGATTAGCGTTGAGGTTCGCGCTTAAGATTGAAGACGTTAAGAGAAGGATTTGGATAGCAAGGACACTACCGCGTGGACTAGTTCCAGATAAACAGAAAACCGGACATCAAGTTGCTCATAGTACCCGTAGGGACGGTTTGCGCGTTTAATCAGTGATGTCGATTTGAGTGGTGGGAAATCCGATGCGCATCAGTTACTGATGTGCAGTCCTGTAACTGAACAGCCTTTGGCATTCTTGTCGAAGAAAACCCCCGATGACGGGGATGGGGTGATTGCCCTTCTCGAAGACGAGCCGGCAGGGGAGGAGACAAGCACGCCACTTAAAGTCATCCGTACCGCGCTTGCGGCCATAAGCGGCAATGTCCTCTTGAGAGACACCGTAGACGACGGCCCCAATTCTAGACCACACACAGGCACCGGCGCACATGGCACAGGGCTCGTGCGTGGAGTAGAGGACGAAGTCGGGCAGGTAGCGGCCATAGCCGCTTGATACGTATTTAAGCGTTTCCAACTCCACGTGTTTGATGCTTGATCCCGAAGTTTTTACTCGGTTACCGGCGCTGGCAATGACCACTTCGCGCCCGCCCGCAAGGCGCGTGATGACTGCGCCAATGGGATAGTCGCCGCGGTCACCTGCGCGTTTGGCCTCCGAGACAGCCAGCTCCATGAACTTCTTTCGGGGTTTGTAGGAGGTTGGGATCATGTAAATACGTGACTCAGCACTCGAGTTCCTTGCATTCGCGGCAAAGGTGCGTCCAAGGCACTGCTTCCAGACGAGCCTCAGAAATGGGCTGCTTGCAGACCTCACACACCCCATAGGTACCCTGCTTGATCCGAGCCAACGCCTGATCGATCGCCCTCGCCAGACGCCCATCAGTTCGGTGCAAACGGATCTGAAGCTCCGCCTCGGCATCGGCGTTGGCCTGGTCAATCATATCTCCCGGCAAGCCCCCTGCCGCTGGCACACGGGAGTGAGCTTCACCCTGGGCGGATGACAACTCATGTTGTTTCTTCAACAACAAATTGTGAAATCGCTGCAGGTCTGCTGGGCCCATGACCCGTCCTCTGTGGGAAGAAACTTTGGCTATGGCTCCGCATTCTACACCCGCACGAACCCAGTGGGGTAGGCAACCACAGTCTATCTGGGTCAAGGAGCCGCCACTGTTATGCAATCAAGTTCGGCCCAGTACCCTCAGGACGGTTTGCGCCTACCAGGCATCTCTAACAATGCCGGACCTGTCAAGTCTTTTTTGCATTCTTTTCAGCCCTTTTTGAATTCTTTTTGAGCACACTTTTCCATTCACTCCTAAGAGTGGTCTTCCTCGTTTTTCTCCGACTTTGCATCGACGACCGCGGCTCGTTCGTAATCTGTCGGTCAGTTTCAGTCCGACCCAAACATCTCTCCGATCAAAACTTCGACCATGATTACTACTTCAAACTCCCTCTGCAGGGAGCGGGATGCCCAATCACTTGCCGACGCTTTACTTCACGCCATGCCTGATTCCGAGCTTTCCCGCGTTCGAACCGAACTCGACAAACTTCGAATAGTCCCAACCGTTGCGCCACATCCAGTACAACCGAACACCGAGTTTCCTGGCCATGGCCACCTTGGCAATGCTCTTTTTCCGGCGCATCGCTAGGTGCACATACCGACGCCGCCAGCCCGCGTCCTTACGCACTGCTGCTTGCGCTGCTTCTCCCAGCAAGTAGCGCAACAATGCATTGCCCTGCTTACTGATATGTCCCAGCCGCTGATGGCCGGCACTGGAGTCTTCACTCGGAATGAGCCCAATGTAGCTGCCGATCTTCTTGCCGCAAGGAAACCGATCCGGCGTCCCGATGACAAGAACGTAGTCCAGCCCCGTGATGGATCCCACTCCAGGATGCGTCATCAGCCGCACTACCTCGGGCCGTTTCTTGGCTTCTTGCTCGACCGCTGCCGTTAACTCCGCAATCTTGGGATCTAGCTGGTCCAGCAACTCCAATAATTCCTTCCGGCGCCGACTGGCCCAGGGAGCCAACGAGAGTTTCTCTAGCAGTGCTCGTCCCTGTGCGCTGAACAGTTTTTTCTTCCAGCGATAGCCCTCGTTCAACGCTACGGCCTGCAGTTGATTCATGATCCGTGTCCGCATCTGCACCAGCCGATGCCGGTGCCAAAGCAGTTGCCGCAGATCACGATTTTCCGGATTCGGTACCCAGATTTTAGGAAAGCGATCTTCCAGCAGCAGCTTCAGCAGAAGTCGGGCGTCCTCCCGATCGGTTTTCTGCTTGCGCACTCGCATCCTCTTGATCTCCGCCGCATCGCCGATCCACACCTCGAAACCCAACTCTGCCAGTAACCGCTCGAACCAGCGTGAATATCCGGTGGCCTCCATTCCCACGCGCACGCTGACTCCTCTCTCCTTTAGCTCCCTGTAGAACCGTTCGGCTTCTCCATCGCTGTGATTCAATCGCCGTTCACCACACTCCCCAGTTTTCTGATCCATAAAAGAGATTTGCTGAAAGCTCGGGTGATAATCTACTCCTATAATGATCATGTCCGGCTCCTTTCTCCCGAGCCTTGGTCGTCGAACAACCAAAGTCTACTCGGGTCAAGGGGCCGGCATTGTTATGCAATCACTAGGCGATTAGTCGGTGACAACTCTTGCGATCAAGGCAGCTATTTTTGGTAATAATATACGCGCGGGCGTTGTTACGGGATAGAGCTGAGGCTCGATCATTTTTTCGCAGCGGACATGCACTGAACTCGTCCATGAGGATCTAGGAGAAATTACATGCATTCTGTAGGTGTGATTCGCCAACTTGCGCGGTATCCCGTCAAATCCATGCAGGGTGAGGCGCTGCTTTCCGCTGCTCTGACTCTTCAGGGATTCGACGAGGACCGGCGCTACGCGTTCGTTCAAGCGGCCTCGCACAGCTCATTTCCGTGGCTCACCGCGCGCGAGCTGCCGGAATTGCTCTATTACCGAACGTCGGTCGAAAGGGCGGGTTCGCCAGAGGCGTTCGTGACGGTGGCGACGCCCCGCGGCGAGAATTGGGCCGTCGGGAGCGACGAACTCCGCAAGGTGCTCGAGGCCCGATCGGGGAGGTCGCTCTTTCTGCTGCGCGACTACCGTGGCTCGTATGATGTCGCGGCAGTTTCTCTGATCAGCCAGCAGACGGTCGCGCGTATCGCACAAGAGAGTGGAACGAAGGAGGATTCGTGGCGGTTTCGTCCTAATGTGCTCGTCGATTTGACGGAAGCCGAGGCTTTCGACGAATTGAAATGGGTTGGCCGAACTCTTCGCATTGGAGACACAGCAAAAATCGCGATCACAGAAGTTGATCAGCGCTGTGTGATGATCTCTCTCGACCCGGCCACCGGCGAGTCAAGCCCAGAAATTCTGAAAAGCGTCGTTCAAAAGCACGGGAGGTGCGCGGGAATTTACGCGACGGTCCTCGCACCCGGTGAAGTGCGGACCGGCGACCCCATTTTGCTCGAAGAGTAGCGTAGCGCTATTCGCACATTCGGAAACTATCCCAGTGTCTTGAGGCTTACCCTCAGCCGCCGGCCGTCACTTGGACGTCCGCAACCCGGAAAAGCCCGGCCCAGTACCCACTTGGACGATTACAGTTTTACCAGACTGGCAACGGTGCTCCATCCTGATAGTGCACAGGTTGACGGCGCTCTCGTTCCGCTCTCGCGATTTTTCCTGCGCGCTCGGTCAGAAGCTGCTGTGCCACGGCCGAGGCGACGCGCTTTGATATCCCATACTGGGGGAACAGCAGTTTGGCAACGCCGCTCGGGGCATCGTGCAGTTCATCACTGACACTCTGTTCCGCGACTTTTGGCTGCGTCCCGACCTTGCGCCTCGAGATCGTAGTCTCGTCACGGTCAGCGCCCTAATTGCTTCCGGCCAGGTTGCCCAAATTCCCTACCACCTCAATCGGGCGATGGACAACGGCTTGACACAGGCACAGACCGTAGAGGTCGTCGCGCATTTGGCCTTCTGCGCCGGTTGGCCGAAGGCCTTTTTCCGCGTTACCCGTTGTAAAGGATGTCTCCGAAAAACGCTCGGACTAACACGTTAGGGTATGCAGCGAAAAGGCCGGGTGAAAGGTCCAGACTGTTACGAATCTCTGTTGACCGACCGAAAATAAATGGGAAGATGCCCCCGTAAAAGCGAGAGCATTTTCTTAAGGGTTTTTTGCGGGGCGAAGGCCGGACGCAAGGAACGCTCTTTCCGATCACCTTGGAAAAGCGAATTCCGGACGATCACGTGTGTCGCGTCATGGCTGTGCTTGTGGGTCGGCTGGATATGGCCGCTTGGGGATTTGAGCGCTCGCAGCCTGCCGAGACCGGACGGCCAGGCTATGATCCGCGCGATCTGCTGAAGCTATACCAGTACGGCTATCTGCAGCAGATTCGTTCCTCGGCTAGAGTCGGAGTGCCAACAGAACATTGAGCTGATGTGGTTGTTGGGACGGCTGGCACCGGACCATAAGACCATTGCCAAGCTCCGGCGCATGCACCGCGAAGGCGTAACTAATGCGGGAGTAGAGTTGGTGCAACTGGCGCGTTCTGTGGGCTTGGCGAAGGGCGAATGGGTTGCTGTCGATGGCTCAAAATTCCACACCGTCAACAGCGCGCGGAGTGTACGCGAGCGTGAGGCGCTGGAACGATACCTATAGCAGTTGGAGCACACCGATCAGCGGGACGAAGTGGGCATCGATCCGATCAGCGCGCGTTGGGCATTCACCGGCGGCTGGTACGTTGTAGGCGGGAATCAGGCCATGAGAGGTGTACATCAGTCCGGCTTCTGGCTCCTGATGCCGGGGCAGTTTCTCTATTGCACTGGTCACTGCACCAGGTCGCGCAGCAGCTGACCGATCAGGCCACCGACAACCGCAATCTGCAACCGATGGCGGAAGCAGCACAGGCAGTGGTCGCCGGGCCTGCGCAGCCGATCAATGTGGTGGCCGATACAGGCTACGGCAATGGCACGCAAGCCAAAGCTTCTGAGGCGTTTCGTGTGAGTTTGGCGCGCCAACGCCGAATCGTCCGTTCGCTTGGACCTCTCGTTGCGAATGCGCTCGCAATGTCCTCTTCACGGATAACTTAGCGTTTCCGATGAACCAGTAGCGGGCCGGTGTCTAGGGTCGGGTTGCATGCCATTTGAGGTTGATTGGTACAAGTCGAGGGTTCTAACGCAAGTCCCGGAACGCGGAGCTGGTCTTAAAGTGATGGGGAAATTCCTCTTCATAGGACGACAGGCCGGGGCAGATCAGCCGTCTGTGGGCGAAGGAAAAACCAAACTTCTCCATTTCATTTTCGGCTCGTTGCGCGGACCAGCCCTCTTCGGCCATGCGGTAGGATGCAATCATCATTGCCGTGCGGTCGTCACCCAAACGGCAATGGACGAAGACCTTTTTACCAGGATTCCGCCGCAACAATGCAAGGAACTCCACGAAGACTCTATCTTTTGGAAATGAGCATTGCCAGGGTATTGCCACGTACTGCATGCCGAGATGGGTCACGAGTTTGCGCTCATCCTCTCGGTTCCCGCGCAGATCTACCACGATGTTCACACCCATCTTTGCCAACATGTGAAATCCGGTTTTCGATGGCTGACCGCCGTGGTAAAGGGTAGAGGACGCCTCGCCGAAGTTTGGCAGGTTTTTGCGCACGGATTTGCTTGAACTTGACTGCTGGGTCGGCGGAGAGGCATTTGCCCCTGGGTATTCCTCCGCGGCGGCGGATAATGTCGCCACAAGCAGGGCGAGAGTTGCAAAACAACCGACCGCACGAGTGGTATGACCTCGAACTCGGAATGTTCTCTGTCTAAACACTGGCGTCACCCATTCCACGGGATTATGGAGAATTCCTGACATCGATTCCGCACACCGACCTGACCGTCTTTTTGACTAGTTTCACTCGGAGAATCTACATGTCACTGTTTAATCCGGTTATCTAGAAATTGATAATGACCCGTCCGAGAAACGTGCCTTCCCACCGTCCATTAATTAATCTTAGAGATTATCTGGGATGCGCGCTGTTCACTTTTGTACGGATTTGATGGTTGGCTGGGGTGAAGGACAGAGCCGAACTACAGTGTGGCCATTTTTGATTCCATGCTGATTTCAAGATAATCTCCGCTTCAGCCATGGGAACGAGGCCGGTCCGCAAAGTATACGCTCTGATTTGACGTTTCCGCTGTTACTGTTACTTCAACGTATCGCGCTGGCGAATTATCTCCTGGAGCGCTTGGTCGAGAGAACCCTGAATGACCAGAATCTTCACTTCCAGCACTGCTTGTTGACCTGGCGACAACGAAGTTTCTGCGTCGACGTGCTGGCAGGTGAGTTCTGGATTGCTCCACACGTTGCCCGTTGTTCGAGTGAAGCTAGTGACAACCCACCTGCGGTCCGTCGAGAGTGTGGCGATCATTGGTTCGTCAACATCCCGCGACTTGTTGTAATACGTGATCCCATCTGCGCGACGTTCCACCCTTTGAACGGACACCGGCCATGTGAAAGACGCCAAATAACGGGCTGGCAACCACTCTCTCAAAGGCATGGTCAACCGGCTTGGCGTTTCCGAAGCGAGCAGGTCAAAGCCATCCTTGTGATGAACGTAAGTGCGTTCCAGCCGGATGTCGTAGAAGATTGAGGTGAGCCTTGGGTTGGTGACCGCATAGGCCTTATCGTAGCCCGCATTCGAGTGATTTAAGAACTCGTAGTGAAAAAGAACCCCGTCGTCTTCCAATGTCGCCCGCGCAAGAAAGTGGATGCCATCCTTGAACTCACTCTCATACTGCAGCGATTGACCAATCCTCCGCCAGGCGGGCGGCTCTCCTTGTTGTCCTGGCCGAAACGCGTTCTTCTTGATTCCTGGCGGGACCGCGCCGCCTCCGCGGAGAAAGCTTTCTGCCGCGAGTTTGTAAGTGTCGGGCCGAGCCTTCCAAACAATCATTACTTTCATGTTAATTCCTCGCTTTGTTTGAATTTTGTGCGCGTTCCCTGGGTAGACTCTGGATTTTTTCTTGGCCTCTCAAACGTTACCGATTCTTAGGTGAGTGTCCTGGTTAGCCGAAAAGCAGCGCGAGCCTACCCCTCTCAGCCCAGAGCGATACCCTGGGCTCAATTCAACGAGAGCTCCCGAGTCCAACCAAGCGGCTAAGTCCCGTTAATTTCTAAGACTTCACATGGACGATTGCCACGTCACGGCATGTGGATTCCTCCTGTGCAGGCCGGAACTCATGTACAATTCCCCGGCGCCACTGCAATCCATGGTGTAAATCTAAGTGCTGCGGAGCAGGAGGGCTCATGACAGGAAACGGGATGGGTCCAATCGTCAATCGGTGGCAAGGACAATTCCACGGCCAATTAATCACGCCAAATCAGGAAGGATACGACGCATCACGCCGCATCTGGAATGGAATGATCGATCGTCGGCCCGCGCTGATTGCGCGATGTATCTCGACCGCGGATGTTCGTGCGGCCGTGAATCTTGCGCGAGCCGAAAAGTTGCAGATAAGCGTGAGGGGTGGAGGGCACGCCGTCGCCGGTACGGCTGTGTCCGAGGGCGGGCTGATGATCGATCTCTCTCTGATGAAAGGACTTCAGGTAAATCCTATTGCTCGGGAAATCGTCGCAGGCCCTGGTGTGCTCTGGGGCGAGTTCGACACTGCGGCGCAAGCTCATCAACTGGCAACAACAGGAGGCCAGGTTTCCCACACGGGCATCGCTGGACTGACTCTGGGTGGCGGATTGGGCTACCTCATGGGAAAGCACGGCGCAGCGTGCGACAACCTACTCTCACTAGACGTGGTTACAGCCGATGGCGAGACGCTGACTGTAAGTTCCGAACAAAATTCCGAACTGTTCTGGGCGATGCGGGGTGCTGGGGCCAACTTCGCTGTTGTCACCTCGTTCCGCTACCGCCTCCATCCGCTTGCGGGTGTGCTCGCTGGTTTGCTGCTTCATCCCCGCGACCGAGCCGGTGAACTCATCCCTTTCTACCGAGAGTTTCTCGCCAATACGCCTGACGAACTCGACACGACCCTCGGCTTCCTGAACTCACCCGATGGCGTCCCGCTGGTCGGCATCATCGTGGTATACGCCGGTGCAACTGAGGAAGGCGAGCGGTTGCTCGACCCCTTGCGCCGCTTCGGCCCACCGGCCGCCGACCTGATACGTCCCATGGCGTACACTGAAGCGCAGCGACTGGTGGATGACGCCGTTCCCATTGGACACCGCTACTATTGGAAGTCTAATTTCGTCCCAAAGCTCGATTCAGGTTTCGTCGACGTTCTTCGCGGGGGCGCGGACGTGATGCCGTCCCCACGATCGATGGTCCTCGTATTCGAGATTAAGGGTGCAATCCAGCGAGTCGCGAAAGACGCCATGGCATTCGACCACCGTGATGAAAATTTCGAGATGTCGATCATCGCGCAATGGACGGACTCAGCCCAAGATACAGAGAACATACGTTGGGCTCGCGACGTTTGGACCGCGGCACAGCCTTTTGTTTCTCCGGCTGTCTACGCCAATCATTTGAGCGCTGATGAAAGTCGGAGCCGGGTTCAGTCGGCTTACGGCACTGACAAGTACGCTAAATTGGCAAAGCTGAAGGCTAAGTACGATCCCACGAACTTCTTTTGCCAGAATCACAACATCGCGCCGCAAAGTACCTAACGGCCATTGCGAAAGTCCTCGTTAGCCTTAACGGTAGAGTTCGTACTAGCCCCCATCGGGGAGGCTCGGACCTCCCGCCAGGCAGTGCAAGTACCCTCTGCTTCACGGCAAAGAGCTTCTCGAACAACTCTTCCGACTACCCCGCACCTTACCCGGGGAGTCGGGGAACCTCGCAGCAATATTTGAGGGCAGCCCCGCGAACGTGAACTAACTCGTGTAGAACAACACTGAGGAGGGAATCGTTGACGTGGATCTCCCCGTCATATTGGATGAAGCCCAGTTTCCTGAATTTGTTCATGAAATAATTGACTCGGGACCGCGTTGTTCCAATCATCTCCCCAAGCATCTCTTGCGATACATGGGGAATCCCCCGCTTAGTTTGACCCAGCGAACCATAGCGAGCGAGCAATAACAGAGTTCGCGCCAGTTGAGAAATACGAGATGATTCGCGCGCTCCACGAGGAACACGAATTCTCCGATCGCTTCATCGCTCATGTGCTCACCCGAAATATCCGAGTTGAAGCGGATCTGATAGTTTCTCGCAGGCGTTAAAGAGTTGGTCAATCAGAAGCACAGTAGTAGGTTCAACCGCGGTCGCAGTGGCCATGCAAGTGGACTGGCCCGCGATGCACCCTTCTCCAAAAAAATCACCCGGACCCAGAACAGCCACCACGGCTTCTTTGCCGGCCTCATTGACCACGGAAAGCTTCACACCGCCGTCTTGAATGTACACGATATTCGTCGCACGATCGCCCTGCGCGAAGACAGTCTCTTTCCCTCTAAACTTGGCGACCTTTCTTCCCAGTCCTGCCGAGTCGAGAAAACAATTTCAAATTGAAAACAGGTCTTCCTAAATTCGCTTTTTGGGGAGCGCGAGAGACTTTCGCGGAAACAGCTGAAGCAGAAATCAATCTCTATTATAACATCGATTCCCCTTGCGATTCTCTAGGCTATGATCGGTGCCTAGCGCTACCTCAGCCTCAACCTAAAGCTGAAGCCCAACAAGTCCTGAGAGTCATGAGAATACTGGCGACTGCTTGTTTCCACAAAGAACCTTCTGCGACGAGCGGCGGATTTCTGTTTCTCCATGACCATGAAAACTTCGCAAAGCTGTACCAAAGTGAACAGCGCGAACTTTCGAGACTTTTTAATATGTCGCATGGGACGGCGAGAAAGAGCGTTACTGGACGGGCTCTTGGGCGGGCCGGACGGTATCGGCCATCTTGCCGTCCATTTTTATTCTGGACACCGGTCCCCACACGGCTATTTGGGAGCCGAGAGTTCTGTTTACTGTTTAGAGGAGACAATCAGCGTGTCACACACTGCGAACAATGAAGGTAGAAATCGAGAAGCATTGAAAACCAAGAGGAATCTACTCTTCAATCTGTTCTTGAAGAATCCTTCGCATACTCGCCTGGCTGTTGAAATCAAGGTCATTGACGATCGGCTTGCGGAATGTACTCAGCATATGGAACGGCACTGAGACGACTGGAACTATTAGATTCGGCGCGTTTTCTTCAAAAATCACACAGCAATCTTCGACTGAAATGGGCAGCGGGATATCTAATGCTCGTCCGAAGCCATTTGGGAATAATAGAACGCACCTAGGCAACTGCCTCGCCGTGCGGTGCCGTAGAGAGGTTGTCAAGTGTCTTCTGGTCAAGAGTTCGCTTGGGCGCCGAAGTTTTCTCAGCCGTCTCTGTTTCTTACTGTAGCCGGGCCGCAGTTCTCGCATTCAATTCCTTTAACAGATCGGACTCTCTGATCTACGGATTATATTTGCTCTCTCTTCGACCGGGCCCGAGTACACTAAAAATCTCGATGTGCGGGATCCTCTCTGCCTGTGACTTTACTTAGAGCTGGTGTGATTTGCGTTCACCGTCACGCAGAACCGATCGCCTCGCCTTCGAGGAGTTCTTAGCTCGCGTAAACAGTGATTGCGATCCGATCCTGGGGATATCTTCGGTTGTATAAGTAATAGCCGTCCCCGGCGTAATCGATGTACATATCATCATTGTCGTACCAGTTGTTTGACCAATATTCTGGCCAAGGATCAACGACGCTGAAGGAATAGCCACCGTACTGGAAGCGGGGATATCCACCAACCATCGTCACAGGATAGCTATTCATTCGAAATTCGTGATCGGGACCAAAGTACCCACGATAACTGTCCTCTGGAATCTGGTAGCCGTTGTAACCGCCCCGTTGCTGCCAGTCGCGATGCTCGGACTGCCAGTTGCGCGCGCGATACTGCTGCCATGCAACTCCCCAGCCACCATTCTGCCCACCGTTCACATTGACGCTGATTGCGATGCGATCCTGTGGATACCGACGGTTGTGCAGGTAATAGCCGCCGCTTGAATAGACGACATACACGTCATCGTCCGCGTACCAGTTGTTGGACCAATATTGCGGCCACGGGTCAACGACGTTGAAGTAATACCCACCGTATTGGAAGCGCGGGTATCCGCCAACCACCGCCACCGGGTAGCTGTACAGACGGAACTCGTGGGCGGGACCAAAAAAGCTGGCGTACTGGGCTTGAGGAATTCGGTAACCGTTATAGCCACCTCGTTGCTGCCAGTCGCGATGCTCAGACTGCCAATTCTTTGCGCGACGCTGCTGCCAAACGCCCTGCTGTTCGACCTGCTGCTGGTGCTGCGCTTGCGGAGATTGCATTTTGACTTGCTGCGGACGGGGCTGCTGCCTATTCAAATTCTGTTGCTGCTGTGCATGCTGTTGTTGCTGCTTCTCGGCCTGAGCCTGTTGCTGATGCTGCTGTTTCTGCTGCTGGTCCTGCTGACCCTTCGCTTGCTGCGGTGCATGCTGTTGTTGCTGCTTGTCGGCCTGAGCCTGTTGCTGATGCTGCTGTTTCTGCTGCTGGTCCTGCTGACCCTTCGCTTGCTGCGGTGCATGCTGTTGTTGCTGCTTCTCGGCCTGAGCCTGTTGCTGATGCTGCTGTTTCTGCTGCTGGTCCTGCTGACCCTTCGCTTGCTGCGGTGCATGCTGTTGTTGCTGTTGGGGCTTTGCCGGCTGTTGCTTCTCAGATTTTGCCGGTTCCTCCTGTTTTTGTGGATTCTCTTGTGGGTCCTGACGAGCAGTAGCCGGGATAGCCAATCCCATCACCAGTATTAGTGCTGTTGTACTTAGAACTCCAATTTCTCTCATCGTGTTAGCTCCGTGAACTTGTTTGGGTGCGCGCGTCATCGAGGACGTCTGGCGTGGTATTTCTTCACGATCGCTCAGTGTGGTTCGCGAATCGCAGTCCTCCGCCGAGCCGTTTATGCGCAATGCCCGCATCGCGACACCGATGTGGGACCGCTAACGAAAAAGCCCGACCAACGTCGCCACAACACCGCCGGGATGTTCACGGCTGCATTCGAATTGGATTTGATCGTTCCATCGAACCACGCCAGCAACATACCTCCAAGGAGAAACTGAATCTGTCCAGTTGTGAACATTCATCCTGAAATTCCGCAGTTACTTCACTCGTACAGGAGATCAGCAATTAAGATTTGCAAGTGTCTCTATGTGTACAGATATGTCCGACTGCTTTTCTTAACATGGTGTCCAGAGGGGAAGTAGGGAGGCTTTTCTCCGGATGAGTCTAACAGCTTCCTTTGAGAGGATTCACATGGAAACTCTATTAATTATTCTTCTTATTGTGTTCTTGCTAGGTGGCGGCCGCTGGGGCTATTCGCGTTGGCGTAGGAACTAGCTTCTTTCAGACATCAAAGGGGGAATGTTGCCGCGCACTATCTCCTTATGACCGGCCTCTCGTTCAGCCTGCGGCTCTACCACTTTTTTGACAGCACCACCTTCAGCGCATCGATATCCAGCGCTTGCTGTGCCACGATGTTTTCAATCGCGCGTTCTCCTCGTCCAGGAGGCGCATCTTGCTGATTTCCATGCCCTCGAATTTCGCCTTCCACTTATAGAACGTCACCGCGTTGATGCCCGCGCTCGTCCCAGAGATCTTTGACCGTGGTCCCACTCTCTGCATCTCTATAATCTGCTCTTCGCTGAACCGACTCTTCTTCATACCCCTTCTCCTCTAACGCCAGCTTCTCTCTTGCCCACGCTCGCAACGGTGCCGCATGGAAGCTGTTGGACTCTGCCCGAATCGATGGTGCACCTACAGGCGCAGCGCGTGCTTTCAGATTCCAGACTTCAAGGAGTGGATTGAGTGCGGCATGGGCCTGGACTGGACTCAAGTCTCCTGTCTCGAGTTTTCGTAATGTTTCTACGGCACGAACAAGGATTGGATCGTTTTCACGGTTCCGGTTCGGACGGCGAAGGCGAGGAAGCGATCGGCGGGACCGAGTTGGTCACTCATGGCCGAAGTATAGGACATAGTTTCGTTGAGGCCAGGAAACATTGCATCGGTCCTGTTAGGTTGGGTGACTGGATAGCTGGTTTTAGCGTTGGTTGTCCTCGGAGGACCGGTATTTCCCAATTCGTCCCCTGCGTCCATCGAGTGACTCGACACCTTGCATTCAATGGAATAGGCTCCAACAATGGATCAAGAGCGTCGTGGGTTGAGGTTTGCGTTCAGCGCTGCTGCCGAGATCGCTCCTGAAAGCGCGCCTACTGCTTTCGCCCCCGCACGTGTGACAGAGCTAAGCCTGCGCGGGTGTTTCCTAGAGACTTCACAGTCGTTTGAGATCCAGTGCCCGGTTTTACTTAAGATCTACGACTCAGGAGATTATTTTGAAGCCGAGGCATCGGTCCTCTATACCAGGACCTCGGGTTTGGGTCTGGTATTCCGAGAGGTAAAGCCTCATTTTAGAGCCGTTTTGCAGAAATGGATTCTCACCTCGTTGGATAAACAATCAGATTCGCGGATAACTCCCGGCTAGTTGGGTTGCCGGATTGCGACCTGTAAAGCTGTTGGAAATGATTGTCTAACAAGGAGGAAATTGATCAGACCGTGCGTCCCGTCGCACGTAGCCTGCGAGGTTGGAGCGGCGAGGCAACAGACCGTTCGAAGCCCTCGGGCAATGTACCCACATTCGCGAGAGTGACACCGAAACCGTGAGCCCACGGTGTATCTGCCAACATAAGGTGGAGAGGGCCTAGGCTTGGCAGGGTCAGAATACACAAATGTTCGTAAGCGTCGTCAGCCGAAGAGAGCCTCACATGCTGCGCGGCTCTTCTTGCAGTGAGCACAGAGGCTTCCGGTTACTCTGTCATGGGTAAACAACACTGCCGGCGTAGAGAACAGACCTAACCTCTCGCGTCATTCCCACGGAACAGGGTAAACCCACATCGCTCCTCGCAAGAGGAAAGTGCGTCGCAAGATGCACCGATGGCGGTGCGGATAACAGATGAGGGAGAAAGTGAACGCCGTTTTGTAATGGAACGGATATCGGTTGCGTCAGCTACATCGACAACATCACTGGACGCGAAAGCGAGCTGACTTCCCTATTTGGTGCTTCACACGAGAGAACTTGACCAATCGGCTCATGAGGCAAAGCAGATGACGACAGCGCAATCTGTTGGTGCGGTCTCACGCGAAACGGCGGAATGGTAGGCCATCCATTGGCCAACCATCCACCGCAACGTTCGCCGACTCCAAGTGCGTATCGTGAAGGTAACGAAGGAAAGCAGATGGGGCAGGGTGCGAGCCCTACAACGTTTGCTGACCCACTCCTACAGCGGCAAAGTTCTCGCCGTTCGAAGAGTGACGGAAAACAATGGCAACAAAACCCCCGGTGTGGACCAAGAAATCTGGGACACACCAGAGAAGAAGACACGGGCAGTACGTGCACTGATGCGCAGGGGTTACCAATCTCATCATCAAAGACGCACATGGCGTGTCTGCCGCCGACCTGATCGATCAACTCAACCCGAAGATTCGCGGTTGGGCGAACGTCGTGCCCATTGCCACAGACTAGAGAAGATGGTGTGATCGACGCGTCCGAACGTGCGTTTACTCACCACGTGTCGATGATAGAAAAGCGTGAAGGGGCTCACATGCTGGAAACGTTTCGGGGCATCCGCACTCTTCGCTATCGCTGGCATGAACAACGTGGACTCTGCACGCAGTGCAATGCAAAAATCACCCGGATCACTGGCTGGCGCCTTCATTACTGCGTCCCCCGAGTGAAGGGCGTTTCCACTGGTGCCACGAACTGCGTTTTACTCCATCCCGAGAGCCATGACCGGGTTCATCGTCAGCGTCTTCCCGTTTCTAAACCGCGTCTCCTCCAAACAGGCGTTCGAAGAACTTGAGCTGGGTGAAGGGGAACTTTCACGCCCAGTTCTGAGAGGGCCGGGCGGCCGCAAGGCCGCCTGGCTACTCGGTCAATTTCCCGCAAGATCTCGCCAGTCAAATGAGCCGCAAGGCTGGACCAGTACCTATATTGACGGTGTTAACTGGGCCGACGCAACTTGCGTTGAATTCTGTTGCGGATAGCTTTTTGGAAGCGCTCATTGTGTCCGGCCACGTCAACGGACGGCCGATCTGCTGTCAACAACGATAGATGGAGGAGTGCTCAAAAGCCAGCCAAGAAGAGCGCCGAAGAACAGGCTAAATCCAAGTGTCTCCCAAAAATGGCTGCGCGCCACGCTGGCGGGCATCAAAGGGTTGGGCAAGAGCAGCATTGGGGTCCAAGACGCCAGGAACAGCGCAGTGGCCAAGGCCGATTCCCACCGGGCCACACTGACCATACGGATCAGCGGATACACAAACGCGACATAGAGTACGGCACGAAACGATGCGAGCGGAAATATCCAACGAGAGTTCAACCAGTTTCCTTTCAGTGCATCAAAGAACGTGGGCCACTCGGGGCCGCCATAGAACTTGCGCACTTCTGGGTTTTGCCAGGCGACATAGTAGCCAAAGAACATGTAAAGGAATACGAAGGAGGTAATAAGCAATGCAAGTCTCCAAGCGGCAGAAGCGGCGCGCATGCGTGCGGGTGCAGGAGGCACAGCCCCGATCATGGCGACCCGCCATTTGCCCAACAGCAGAACCGCCAGAGGTGTGAACAAAGCGGTGGCAATCGCTCCTTGCACAAAGATGGCCCGCACCATCCCATGAGGCAACTTGCCCGACAGAAAAACGATCGATTCGATCTGGCTGGCCACAGTTGAAATCCCGTACATGCCTACGAAAATCGCACCGGACAGCGTCCAACCGTGCCAACTCGACCGAAGAATCAAATAAGACACGACGACTCCGACGCAGATAGAGAAGCAGAGAAATGGAATAACGAGATTACTTGGGCCGTGCTGCGTACTTGGGGGTATTTGCGGAGAGGCCTGCGTCGCGGGTGCAGTCTGCGAGAAGGTTTGAGACGAGGTCTGGGACGGGGGTCCTTGCTGTGCCACACGATCCAAACCAGACAGCGCCCCACCGACAGCGGTGCAGACCGCAAACAGCACGCAGACAGCTAAGGCTCTAAGGCCAATTATGAGAACTTTTGTCATTTGCATCATTTCATCCCCAGGAGATGCACCATAAGTAACTTCTGCTGCTAAGGTCGGGGAGTCAGCCACTACCAGCAAACGGCCCTTGCGGCGGTGAGCTAACCCCTGAAAGTCGAGTTACGGAACGTTTGAAGATCGCACGTTTGGTTTGTACATCGCTGCACTTGCCCCAAGCGTGTTGCGTCTCATAGCGGGAATTGCTCTTCGCGGAGGCAAGCAGCAGTTTTATACGTTAAATAGAGCGACTAAAGCGGTGACCCCGGTCACCTTCAACTCGTCAGCCAGTGAGTTTCTTATGAACGCTCTGCCATACACGCGACCGCATTCCGTGTTCCGATTCCAGGCTTCACCCGGCCAAGTCCCGAACCGGAGAAGTGGTGTCCGGTTACCATTTATCAGGAACGAAGCCAAAGCGTTTGTAGTTTCGCCCAGCTGATCAGAACGCAGTTTACGACTAGCATCCATCTGGGCGCCAGTACAAGTTTTTCCCTTGGAGATTTGTGCTGTACAATCAGACTCAGATGTTCACACAATACGACAAGGCTTTCCTGAAGGCAGTCGGGATCACGACCGGCGAGATTGAATTTGACCTCGAGGCCACGTGGATGCAGTTCTTCTACAACAACAAACACCGCGACTTCTCACCATGCTGCTTTTGCGATGCGCAAAGCTACCAACAGCATTCGCTCGACTGTCCGAGCGGCACCCCGATCATTTTCTAACCCGACCTGGACCGCTTGTTGTCAATCCTCTCCAGGATAGACGCCGTCTCCTCGGTCGCCTTGCCAAATGCGAGTCAGCATAATCCAAGTTTCCGGTTACCGCGTTGTGGCAACGCTTCCATTGTTACTTCGCGCCAGGTGTCAACGTGAAGCGGATAGCGTCCTGGACTTCTCCCGTCATGAATGGACTGGCCATCCGCGCCAGCTCAGAACGCTCTGCATCGGTAAATTTCGCTTCGGTCCAGCCTGTCAATGCTGCCTCAACCCTATAGGTTCCGGGTTTTAACCGCCCGAAAAGACTAATAGCCAATAGAAATGTTCCGTCAAGATGTTCACCAGGCTTCAGCAAAACCGCCTCCTTACTGATGCGCTCGCGGACCGTTTGTGAATCAATTCTGGGCGAGCAGTCACCAGCATAGCCCGGAACTAAATGCTGCCCGGAACTATTCTCCAACCAAGCCCACACGTGAGGGGTTGCTGGACATTTCACTTCCCATTCTCGTGGCACGTACAATGGGGCGTTGCTAATGTTTTTCACGGTATATTTTAGGGCAATTGACTCGTCTGCTGCGTAGGCAGTCGAATCAGTCGAAATTTTGAATGGCACATCGTTCGCAGGTGCGAAGGATTTCCTTTGCGCAACAAGTGAGGTTGTGAGTAAGACGCCGACAACGACAGTTTGAAGTAGTTGTGATCGAAATTTCACTCGCACGGAGGGGCTTCCTTATTGGGATTATGACTCTGACACTGAGTCCGCGCTAGAGGCCCAACTTTCCGGTAAGCGCATTTTACGAGGATTCTCGTCCCAACGGTCGAGGCTAGCGCAATGCCCTAAGTAAACTGGCCGCAATCAAAGCGATGATTAGGCCCCCAGGAAGAGCCCATTTGGCGAGCCTAAGTAAGGTTTCGGTTGAGTCACGAAAGCCAGTTCCCTTAGATCCTTCAGCTTCCGTATCGAGTGTCCGTCTCGCAGGCGGGATGAGCCAAGCCACACCGTTGGCGAATATCAGACCAAGACAAATAGAGCCGGGAGCTGGTGCGAAGAGCATTAGGAAGCCGGGTACAAAACTCGCGAAGCTGACACCTCCTTGCCAGAAAGCATGAAAAGTATGTTGCGGATAGAGTGTCCGGTGAAACGCCCATACAATACGGAACAGCCCGTACCAACTGCCGAGCCAACCGAACAGAGCAGGCAGAATCAAAATCAGATTCCACGAACTTTTGCGTCTTCGTGCACCTAGCATTGCCGCTGTGTAAAACGCCGAAACTCGTTGATGATTCTGTTTCGTCATCCAACTTAGAATAACTGATGCTCCCAGCAAGACGCGGTGAGAGGCCCGGATATTTGTTCTTTGCGTTACCTGACCCAACTTCTGGTGAGAGGCTCGGTTAAATCCCGTTTAGTCGATTATTACCGGCCAATATTCTTAATCACACTCCTAAAAGCTGGAGGCGAGAAGAGTTATTCTCTTTCAGTTGGATTTTTGTTTCAGGAGGAAGGAGCTCCGCTTCCGGCTCAGATCTTGACGGGTCAATGCCGGGGCAGAGCTCCATGAAGTACGATTCTGTTTATCCCATTTTCCGCACCGCCGCACAAGCTCGAAACGGATTGGGCCGCGAGCTGCGCCGAGGTTATTCTGCGGCGATGCCCGGCGTGTGAAATTGATTCGATCATCGGTCACGGACGCCGCCGCAAGCAAGCGCATGATGAGCATCACGATTGGATTGGCATTCGTCGCGGTCGCTGTCCCGGTTGCAAGAGGACCTTCACCTTCCTCCCGCTGCTTTCTCTCCCGTACACGCACTACAGTGTGCTGACGCGATCTCAGGCATTGCAGCAGCGCTTTGTAAAGCACTGCTCCTGGGAAGAGGCCGCACCTACGCTCAAAGACCCTAACCGCGTGCCCGATCCTTCCACACTCCGCCGCTGGGCCCACGGCCTGGACCGCTCCCAACCGGCTCTTTCCTTTCTCCGCCAAACGCTCGCCCGCATGGCTCACTGGTTAGCGCGTGGTGATCCGACCGATCAGGCAGCTGGGCCTTGCTCTTGGCTGACTCCGATTCTGCAAATTCTTTGGCCCTTGCGGCTCTGAGAAATTTCTCCTGCCCACCATCCTTGCCTGGGAATGCTGGCCGCCTTCTCCTACGTTGGCTTCCAGAGGAAAACTGCGCCGTGGGCGAGGATGCCGAAAAACTGAAACAACGTCTGCCGCTGCTCGATTATCTGCGGCAGCAGAGTTGGACCTCCCGGCCTATCGCTTTCGGCCCCGAGTTTGTTGGACTCTGTCCACTGCATCCGGAAACCCGACCTTCGTTCTACGTCAACGCTCGCAAAAATCTCTTCTACTGTCACGGTTGCGGCCAGGGCGGCGATCTCATTCGCTTTGTCCAGTTGTCCCGTCATCTGTCCTTTCGCCAAAGTGTTGCTTACCTCGAGCAGCAAAGCACTCTTCCAACCGACTCTGTCGCCGTGCTCGAGCAAGCCGCGATTTTCTATCAGCAGCAACTCGAACGCTACCCCGAGGCACTGCGCTATCTTCGAGCAACGAGGACTGCGCGATCCTGCTCTGATCAAAGAACTGCGGATCGGCTATGCTCCTGGCGGGAGCTTGCGCCGTCATCTCACGGCGCAAGGCTATTCCTTCGATCTCCTGCAGCGTCTCGGCTTGCTCAACCCACAAGGCTGCGACGCTTTCTACCGGCGCGTCATCTTCCCGTGCTGCCAAGGCGGACGCATCGTCAACCTCTACGGTCGCGGTATCGCTGCCGCCTTCGCCCATCAATTTCTTCCTGGCTCCAAGGGTGGCTTGTTCGCCTGGGAATCGGTTCGCCAGTTTCCCGCGGTGATTCTGGTTGAAGGTCTGTTCGATCTCGTGGTGTTGTGGCAGGCAGGTTTTCGCCACACCACCTGTTCATTGGGCACTCATCTCAACGCTGAACAGTTTCAACAACTGTGCGACCGTCCGCGCACTGTTTATCTCACCTTCGATGTCGACGCCAACGGCAGTGGCCAACAAGCCTCGCAGCAGCTAGCACAGCGCCTCCGCGCGCAAGGCATCATCACTCGCCGCGTCATCCTGCCCGATGGCCACGATCCGAACTCCTTCTTCGTCCAGGGCGGTGATGCAGGACAGTTTCAAGCTCTCCTGGAGGCTGCTCAGCCATGAAGTTCTCTGTGATCTACCAGCAGACTTCCAACAACGCACATAGTCCGGTTCGTGTGGTTGAGCAGGCTACCGGCCGAGGAGTCGGATGGATCAATCGTTACCTGGACCGCGAATATGTTCGTCGCGTGGCGAACACCTCCCTGCGCACCTATGCTCACAACCTGTTGCACTTTATTCGCTGGTGGGAGAGTGTTCATCCCACCGGCGACGTTAGGGAAGGTGACCTGACCGAATCAACGCTCCTGGATTATGTGAAGTTCCAGTCCAGCCAACAACCGCGGCCTTCCCCTTCCACCATCAATGACCGCGTGGCTGTCGCCGAGCGCGCCATCCGCAACGAGTTCCCCAATGCTCCCTGCCAAATCGCCCGCGGTTTTCATCAAGCTTTTTTGCGGCGAAGACCAATGGGCCTCGGCCGGCCGCGGGCAGACATGAGCCGACTGCGTGTGAAGGTGCCCAAACGCAACATCGTGCCGCTCTCGGTGGATGAAGTAGCGCGCTTCTGGTCGAGTTTCCGCTCTTCGCGCGACTTGGCCATCGTGGGCTTGATGCTCCTCGAAGGGCTCCGCTCCGCCGAAGTATTGGCTTTGAATCGCGACGACGCGTTGCTTTCCGAAGCACAGCTTCGCGTTCCAGGCAAAGGCAAGAAATTTCGTCTCTTGCCGTTGGCGCCGGAAACCGTGCAACTGCTCGAACACTATCTGCGCCTGGAACGACCCAATCCCTGTTCCGCCGCACTGTTCGTCTCACTCAAAGGACACGCGCGCGGAACCCGCATGACCGCTGCGGGATTACGATCCTTATTCCGTTACCATCGCCAGGCCACCGGCATCCAGCTCGCCAACCCGCATCGATTTCGACACACCTTTGCCTCCGACATGATCCGCGCCGGTATGAGTCTGCCCGCGCTCATGCAGCTGATGGGTCACACGAATATCCAAACCACGCTGCTCTATGTGCTGGTCACCCCGCAAGACGTCTACCTTGAGTATGCACGTGCCGTAGCGCAGCACATTCGCCCCCTTCCGAAGGCCTCCTCATGAACCGTGTGCGACGCCCTCCGCTCCAACATCCTCTGGCTCCGGTCTTCGACCGCGCGATCGATTCCCTCGGCATGGCACTCAGTCCCGAGTCGATTCGTCAGTACCGCGGGACGGTCCGCAAGTTTCTGAACTATCTCGGTGCTGATCATCCTGAGGTGCAGCGCCTGGAGCAATTGCGCCGTGAACCCCACATCCTCGGCTGGATGTCCCGCCTGCACTCGCAAGTGCCGCCGCTCGTGACCGCATCCTATGTCCTCCGCCTCATTGGTCTGCGCGGCATCTGCAACGAACTGGCCTGGACCGAACAACTTCCTGAACTTGCTCATCTGATCCGCCGCGAGGATATTCCGCGCCTCCCGCAGAGACTTCCGCGTCCACTCACGGCAGAACAGGATGAACTCCTGCAGCAGGAATTCCGCTTGCGCAATGACCTGGGCGGCAACGTCTTTCTGCTGATTCGCCACACCGGCATGCGCATCGGCGAGTGTGCCGATCTGTCCTCCGACTGCCTTCACTCCACCGGTCCAAATCAATGGGCGATTCATGTGCCACTCGGCAAACTCAAAACAGAACGCATGGTCCCCGTGGATCCCTTTGTGTGTGAATTCGTCCACCGTCTCCGATTCTTTCGTTTACTTGATCCCCTGCCTGCCGATGGACGGCTCTTAGCCCGTCCGGGCGCCAAAGACACGCTCCTTCGTCACTTTCGTGATTACTTACATCAAGTCTGCCACTCGCTCGGCCTCTCCACCCGCATCGTCCCCCACCAATTTCGACACACCTATGCCTCGGAGATGCTTCGAGCCGGTATGAGCTTGACCGCAGTAATGAAATTACTCGGGCACACCTCGCCCGAGATGACCATGCAATATCTTGATGTGACGTTGAATGATCTCCAGCGAGCCTTCGAGCTGGCTCGCTCAAAACCTCGGCATCTTGTTCCGCAACCCAAGGTGTCATCTGCCCCACTTCGAGAGGGCCTCGATGGAGTAATCGATTCTTTGCTCGCTGCTCAACATGTACTAGAGATGTTCCGCCGCTCGCTGCGAAAAGACACTACTCGCATTCGCCTCAATCGCCTCTCCAACCGCCTCACCAAAATCCTTATCGAAGCACGCAACCTCGCGACGCCCTGAGAACGGGCAGAGATTGGCCGGTAATGTCGCAAAATCGGCGAAGCAAACTAGTACTTCACATTGACGCGAACCGCGTTTACCAGTCCGGGAACGGCCTTAGCTCTTGAGACCCCTGCAAGTAGACTTCGAGCCAATGTTGCGTCGACCCATTGAAATCGCCGCGTTGATCAGGACCCATTCGCGCGGTCCGCGCCTACTAACGAGAAGGCGATCACACAGTTATCCGATGACCGGTTCTGCCAAGCATGGCGGGTTCCGTTCTGAATGACTCAATCGCCAGCTTTGAGAATGACCTCGGCTTCGTCGTCCAATTCCAAGACCACGTCGCCGAAGACAACAACGTCGAAGTCTACCGAGTCGGTGGTGTGCCTGCCCGGATGATCCGGCTCCAGGGCATCCAAAACGACCGGCAGCTTTTGCCGCGTTTCTTCCAGGGTATCCGGTGTAGCGATCGGCTCGATCTTCGAGCTTGTAGCTGGTGACAGGGTGAAGAACCCGAAGCGGAAACCGTTCTTCGGGGGAAAATACCTAGGTTGCGACGTCGGAGTTCCGTGTGCCAGAAGTGCAGGTAGCGAGTCGCTTCCCCATAGATGACAAAACTGATACCCAGGGAACAGAGCGACGGTTACAGGCTTGGCCGGGGCGTTGCTCACGATCACCGACTTGCGCGCCTTGTTCCTCCCGGTCACCACGCAATGGATTTCGGGCGCGTTGTGCGGCTTGCTGCGTTCGCTGTCGCGCTGTTGTGGCGATGCGCTCGCCTCGCTCAACCCGCCAGCTGCGGCTACCGCTCCGCGCACTCCTGCGCGCTTGCTGAAATGTCTGCGTGTTCCACCCACGATTCGTTTTCCTTCACTGGTTCCGCAGTCTCAAAACTCCGAAACGGCGGGCGGCATTGTACTTCGGAAGGGTTTCGCGCTTCCCGGAGTTCAATGACATTTCTGCCGCAACTGAGGAAGAAATACGTCAACTGGTGAGCCTACCTTTAACGTGGGTACCGGAACCAACTTGACCGATAAACCGCGTCCACAAAATCCACTCCTTAGGCGGCTCCGGCGCGCCAGCTAGTGGCCGCTTCGTTGTGGCGCTTCAAGAACTGCAGGGTCTGCTGATTGAACTCCTCTACCTTCTCATAGATGGGTGCGTGCGCACACCCTTCAAAGATCAGCAGCTCCGAATTCCGAATATTACCCTTCATCTGATCTGCGAAACGTGTGGAGGTCGCCTGGTCGGTGCGTCCGAATGTGATCTGCGTCGGCGCCGTGATCCGGTCAAGCTGCGACGCGACATCATGGGCAATCACGGCATTCGACTGCTGGATAAAAGCTGCGAGAGGCTGCGCAGGCCGGCTCAGAACGAAGTCTGCCAATGACTGGATGTACTCAGGCTTGGCGGCGTAGAGCTCGGGGCTAAAGCACCAAGGGAAGATGGCAAGAATGACCATTTGGGGAACACTCTCCAACGCTCGGGCCACTACCTGCCAACCTTCAACTAAGGTCTTTATGAAGAGGTCCGTCTTCGGCCAACCGCTATGCAGCGACAACGACTGGACCTTGTCGGGATGCTTAGCCGCCAGCCACATACCTATTGCCGCGCCGAGGGATAAACCGGAGATGTGTGCCTTCTGTATCCCCATAGCTTGCATGAAAGCGGCGACATCGTCCGCGAGAAGTTCGGTCGAATAGACGCCTTCGTGTTTGTCCGTTTCACCCGTACCTCGGAGGTCGAGTGAGATACAGGTAAAGTGCTTGGCGTATTCTGCCACCTGGAAGGCGTAACAGGCGTGATCAGCGGCCAAATAAGGAATGAGAATGAGGGGCTCTCCGGCTCCTTGTTGGTCATAGTTCATCGTGATGTTGTTGGCATTGACTTTAGGCATGGTGGTCTCTCCTTCCGTCACAACAGCGATAGAAATTCGACCAGGCTACTTTTTTTCGAAGTTTTGCCTGAGCGGTCGGGACGGGGACGTCTTCTCGCTGGGGTGACCTACTTTACCGATCGCGCGTTAATCGAGCAAGTCGATTATTTCCGGCCGGTTGCTAACGACCAGTTATCATGCAAAAAACAATCCACGGGAGCGCTGTCGCACCATTCAAAAAATGAGCGACAATACTTCTGCTTCTTCCCTAAGGAATGCAATCGCCTGAAAGCTCAGGTGGAAATCTACGCTTATCAGAAACACGTTCGGCTCCTTTCGCCCGAACCTATGGTCGTCAGGCAACCACAGTCTACTCGGGTCGAGGAGCCAACATTGTTATGCAATCCAGTGGATTGTTTCCAAGTGCGCCCTGATCCAGCCACAATCGCCGATGGAGGGGACTTTCATCGACTCTACGCGTCGCCGCTGCTCAGCTCTGTTAGCCGAGACCACTCTACTTTGCCGGTATGCTATCGAATTTCTCCGACCCTTCCTCATAAAACAGTGCGCCTTCGGTCTTGTCGCCGCCGCTCGAATGTTTGTGACCACCAGGGACGAATAGGAAATCGCCTGGCCCGACACGCTTTTCGCCTGCCTCATCCTTATACAGATAGGCGCCTTTGATCACCACGATGGAAACGTCGTTCGTGTGGGAGTGCATGCCGGCATCGTACCCGGGATCGAACTTGGTAAATGTTGCATGAGGGCCCTTGTCCATATCGCCCCAGAGGGCCTGCATGGAGACGCCGCCCATCGGCGACGGTTTATACGTGGCTTGCGCTGAAGATACGTAGATGACCTGTTTGCCTTTCTGAGCCTGCGCCACGACTTCCAAAGCCACTACGATGATTAAAGCTGTGACGGCCGACACGACCAATGATTTTTTCATTTCTAATTCTCCTTGTAGTTCTTGGCGAGGATTTCGTTATAACTGCCCGAGTGGGAATACTTATACACTAAGGCACGGTGAGTGGGGGAAAGATTCCAGTCTGTATGCTTGCGTCTGTGGTTTGAGATTGACATGCCTTCTTGCCGAGATCGTTGTTAAGCAAGCACCTGGTCACTGGACGTGTAGTCGGCTTGGTCGCCAGCGACACTCAGATCTCTCCCCAGTAGTCGCTTCGCCCTTTCAAATTCACGCCGCCGCTGACGATCTCCAGCGGATTGAAAAATGCTTGATACTTGATCACAGCGCAGTCCTGGCCGTTTCTCTGTGATCGCCCAACCCACTCCAGCACCACGTCGTGGTTTTGAAACGTGCCCACGTCCGGCATTTTTATGTCCTGGTTCGATGCGGTGTGGTACGGCTCGTTCAGTTTCAGATGTTCGAAAAAGCTCTGGCCAAACATCTCAATCATCCCCATATCCCAAACCAGATTACGCTCAAAGACTGCTGTGGCGGGAAACCCTTTGAAGAACTCGGGCTTCATGGTGCTCGAGAGATCATTCTTATAGCGGAATCCCTCCCTGAACTCGCGTTTGTGGGCCGCGCCGAATGGCGCCGCGGGTCCCACCGCGTCCGCCTGGAAAACGTTCTTCCACATGACTTCTCCGTCTGCCAGGCCGCACGTCTATTCACCCATCAGGTGCTGGCGGAACAGCACCTCGCCCTTCGTTTTGGCCATGTTGTAGTCCACGTTAAAGCGATACGGGCGAAGGCCGCTGTTCATCACGGCCGTTCCCTGCGGCAGGTTCCATGTCTGCACAGACGCAGACTGCGTGGGCAGAGTCTGCCAGCGGCGTGAGGGATAGGACATCTCCTAAACGACGGAAGGCAACAATTTCCGACCACAGGTCGTCAGACGTGAACGAATCGTGCCCTCGAAATTCCGCTGATAGGTAAACCAACCGAGATGGTTCTTGCGCAGGCGTCCAGTTCTGGGTGTATGGTCGGCATAACCGGCCAATATTTTTAATCTCTTTTTTAAAAGAGTTTTTCTGAGAAGTGTTATTCTTTTCCAGTCGGATTGTTTTTCATGAGGAAGGATCTGCGCTTCCCGGCTAAGATCTTTTGAGTTCAGGCGGTGCGGAAAGGTCGATAAAGAGAATCGCCGCTCTTTGAAGATCTGCTCTGGTGCGTCATGTGCAGGTCGCTCCACAAGACGTCCATCATCCTAGACGCCATGAGAACGGGCAGAGATTGGCCGGTTATGTCGGCTACTCGGAACATATCGTCGGACCACGGGCTAGCTCTCGATGAGTCGCTACTAACCGAACGCTAACGACGGCGAATACTCACAACCATTCCGCCACATCCGGTGCAGGCGCACCCAGTCCAGTTTCCGCCCCATCGCCACTTTGGCAATGCTTTTGTGCCGACGCATCGCCTGGTGAATGTATCCGCGTCTCCACGCTTCGGGCCGTTTCTTGGCTCCCTGGTGATCGAAGAGATGTTTGGTGGGCAACACTGAGTTGATGAACGCAAGCGGGCTGGGCACGTTAGGATGACCGAGATGAACAGAAGCGGGAGAGAGAGACCCAGTTCGTGCGCCGACGGACGTGCGCCGACGGAGAAGTGTGCTCGAGTTTGGTATTAAAGTAGAGAAAAAGCTCTTGACACGGCCGGCGTCGTTAGAGATAGCGTGTTATCCTCCCCAGGTTGCCGATCTGTTTGATTTGGAGATTTCCATGAGACGTTTTTTAACCGGTTCTTTAATTTTGGCCATGACTCCGCTCATCGTTTCTTCGCCTTCTCTATCTCAAAAGAAGGACGAAGTCGCGAAGACGAGCCTGAAAGTAGGAGATGCCGCCCCAGACTTTGCCCTTCTCAGCGATCAGTGGAAACCCGTCAAACTCAGTGATTATCACGGCAAGAAAAATGTCTTTCTTGCGGTTTACGTCCTCGCTTTTACAGGTGGTTGAACCAAACAACTCCAGGCGGTCCAGTCTGGAATCACTTCTGGAAAGATTGATACCTCGGACACGGAAGTATTTGGAGTAAGCATCGATTCACCCGCTGCCAACGCCGCTTTTGCTAAACAGATTGGCATAAAATTCCCCCTGTTAAGTGACATGAACAAGAAAATGCTGACTGCCTACGGCATTCTCAAAGGCTATGACCAGCAGAATCAAACCTTTGAGTGGGCGCAACGCGCCAATATTGTGATCGATAAAAACGGTGTGATTCAGCATATCGAAGAAGGCGACAGTGCCGTCGATCCGAATAATGCGCTGACTATGTGCACTAAATTGCACAACAGACCAGAAACGAAGTAGCTTCATTTTCGCCAATTCGCTTCTGCCGGACTGACCGGTCTTCGTTCTTACTCCAACAGATCGTCTTTTGTCTCCCGACGGGTGCAAGCGGGCGCTTCGCGTGCTATGCTCGCAAGGTAGCGCTCTTAACTTTGATTTTCACTCTCCCCCCCCCCTTAATTTTACTAAGCCACGCACAATCAATAGTTTGCAAAAAAAGAGAGTCAATTCCCATGGCCATTAGAGCGGGCCCAGCCATTAGCCCGCATCCACCGCAACCGCCATCGGCCACCTTCAGACGGATTAATCAAACGCCAGCAGAACACCCTTCCCAATTTTGCGTTTCGGTGAAGACGCGCGCCCGAATAATCACTAGCGCTAATCAGATGATTATGCCGGTCTCCTGCGGGATGCGATAAGCGCCCGATGAATGACGTGCTCGAGGCACATGAAAGGAGACCGGCCACGAAGAAGATTCGCACTGTGCTGGCATTCAAGAGCAACATTTTCAAGGACTTGGCGCAAGCGGTTCGACAATCGGCACAGGGGGAGCGCTGCTGACTTCTGTTGCAGGATCAGCGTGAATTACTCCACGCTCAATCACGAATCCGAGACAGTCAACAGATCTCCCGCGATAAGTTCGACGGCTTTCGATACGCGACCGCCGGATTTACCTCCAGCGTCCTTGATGGATACGGACTTCGCGATCAGTTGCTCGCTCGTCCGGCGCCATAGGCCTCTAATCCAGTTCTTGTCCATCGGCCCGTAGCTTTGCTCCACGCTTCCTTCAGACCACCTCGCGGTGACGCCCTTGCATTTCGCTACCCTTCACCTCCATAAGAAATCCGTCGAAGCCTGTGTCCGAAGGATGGAGCCAAGTGGCCATGTACATCAGCAGAGCCGCCACTGGGGAACCAGGACACCGGACATTCTCATGATGGCGGACTGGATGGCCGCGCAAGGGGTCACTCACGTAGCCATGGAATCAACGGGAGTGTACTGGAAGCCGATTTATAACATCCTGGAAAGCCGCTTCACGGTGTTGCTGGTGAACGCCCGGCACCTGAAGCAGGTTCCAGGACGCAAGAGTGATATCCGCGACTGCCAGTGGATTGCGCAACTGCTACAACATGGACTGCTGAAGGGCAGCTTCATTCCGCCGCGCCCGCAACGTGAGTTGCGCGATCTGACGAGGCATCGGACTCAATTGGTCGAAGAGAAAACGCGCACGAGCAATCGGATTGAAAAGGTGCTGGAAGACGCCACATTAAACTGGGCGCGGTGGCCAGCGAGGTGTTGGGCGCTTCGGGTCGGTCGATGATCCAGGCCTTGCTGCAAGGGGAGAAAGACCCCACGCAGATCGCCGACCTCGCGCAGCGACAATTACGAGGGAACATCCCCGAACTCGAGAAGGCCCTGGAAGGAAACCCGACCGAGCATCATCGTTTCATGCTGCGACTGCTGTGGAAAGGGCTGACCCAACAGGAAGCGCTGATTGCAGAACTGGAGGCCAAGATCGAGGAGGTCACGCGCCCTTTCGCGTCCGAGATTGAGCGTCTCGACGCCGTGCCTGGTGTAGATCGCCGTGTGGCGGAGGTGCTGCTGGCAGAAGTAGGAGCGAAGATAGATCCCTTCCCGACACATCAACAGTTGGCGGCATGGGCGGGAATTTGTCCGGGCAATGAAGAAAGTGCGGGGAAGCGACGAAAGCGACGCATCACGCCAGGCAACCGCTGGCTGAAACGAACTCTCGTGCAGGCGGCTTGGGCGGCGAGCCACGCAAAGAATAGCTACTTGGCGTCCCAATACCGACGGCTGGCAGGACGTCGTGGCAAGAAACGCGCCCTCATCGCCGTAGGGCATTCCATTCTGGTGACTCTCTACTATCTATTGAAAGAGGGCAGCCAGTACGCGGATCTAGGCGCCGACTTCTTTGACCGCCTTGAACCCGAGCGGCTCACCCGTTATTACGCCAAACGCCTCGAACGTCTCGGTCACAACGTCAAACTCGAAACCTGCGTCACTGCCTGATCGAAATTTTCAAGGCAGGTTGGGGCGGGACTTGCACCCGCCAGCTCCCGACCCTGCATGGCGTACAACAGAAAGGGCGGCCCGATTGGGAGCCGCCCAATTGCGAAGTCAGAATTACGTCAAATTCCGCCAAACAGGTTGCAACTATCGGACAGGATAGCGCGCGCGCTTGGCATCTGTCTGTCTAAAATTGTACAGCCGGCCGCCATTGAAAGAGATGTCCAGTAACCGCGTCGATCGGGCACCCATCAGGATGCGCCATCCGGTGTTGCTTTTCGCGCAATCCCTTAGACAGAAGTTGCTATTAAAGAAAAGTAAATAACACGTGTATAACGAGCAGCGGAGGAGTACTCTGGGGCTGGACCAAAGCCGCCTTCAGGTCCCCAAGATCGTGAGCTGTACCCTGAACTACTCCCTTGGCCAGGAAACACAGGAGAGCGCCATGTTTGCACGGGAACTGTATATGTACTTGAAGAACGACGGCGCTCTGGCATTCAGGAACAAGATTGAGGATGCAGTCATCCCCTTGTTGCGTAAGCAGGAGGGGTTCCTTGAGGAAATCACCTTTCTCTACCTGAACGGACGAGAGGTTCAGGCCTTCAGTCTGTGGGATACCGCTGAGCATGCCGAGGCATACAACCGGGGAGCGTACCCAGAAGTTGCAAGACTGCTAGCGCCTGTAATTGAAGGTGCGCCTCGGATACAGACCTACGAGGTCCTTAATTCCACACTTCACAATGCCGTCGCTGGCGTTTTCGCCCGGCCATTCCGAGCGCATACTACATAGACTCCTGCCGCTCTTGTCTCCAAGTAGGATGGTCGAGCGTTCGACGAATCAAATCAAGGTCTCTTGCCGCAAACCTGAAGCATTTTCTGTGAACACCTCGGGTACGGCAAGCCATAGCGGGCTGGAAACGTGCTCGTTCAAAGTTGACCGTTGGGTTAATATAGGCTATTATGTTAATATGGCTATGAGCGAGATAAGAAAATACTTGGACAATCTTAAGATCCGCAATGACGGTCCGGTCGCCCCAGATATCGACTTGACGAAGGTTCCAAAGCCGCCGGAACCGGCCACCAAGATCCCGGCCGAAGACGACGTGCCTTTCACAGAATAACTAGCGGCGATCTCAATCAGCGGTCACAATCCCGCCTGCTCAGCATCGGGCTGATCGGATGTACTATCTCGTGGCGGATTAGTTTTGTCGTTCTTCGGAGTTGAATCCAGGCGTCCAATCGGCATAGGGGGAGCGGTCGCCCGCTCTCCCCTGCCACAGTCGCGGTAGGGACGCGGGTGCAGGATCGTGGCACTCGGGATCCAGCGAGCGACAAGCGGGCCGAAACGTTCCCAGGTCAACCGACTCTTCTGGCTTCTCCGCTGAAGTGCGCGGAACCAGTGCCAGATAACTTGGGCTCGGAAGCTCTGTAGACTATCCGTGTTGCCGGGCACTGCATGGTAGTTGAAGTAGCCTTGTACGACAGAGCTCAACCACTTCCCGACCTCGGCGACTGGCTCGTGCCAGCGCCGCCGAAGCTCCTCCCTTACTGCTTTGAGTTTTGTTGAGAGTCGCTTACGTATAGTCTTGCGATCGACCGAGAAGCCACCGGTTTTCCGGTTTTTCGCGCAGATATGCGCGAACCCCAGGAAATTAAACGTCTCCGGCTTGCTCTCGCCTCGTCGCTTCCAATTTTCGGCTGCGAAACGCACGAACCCAAGCAGGGGCGTTTTGTCCGGGTGTAGCCCTAACCCGAACTTACGCAGGCGTTCCCTCCAGTCCTGAAGGAAACGCTCGGCTTCGGCTCGGTGTTCGCTTGATGCTGGCTTCGCCCAGGGCGGAACCCGTATGAGAACCCCAAGAAGTCCTCTTCGTAAATCTGATTGAGGACGGTAACCACTGCGTGCTGGACGATCTTGTCCTCCAGGGCGGCGATGCCCAGGGGTCGTTGTCGTCCGTCCGCTTTGGGGATGTAGGCTCGCTTGGAGGGTTGCGCTCGATACGTTCCCTGATGTACTCGACCGTGTAAGTCTTCCAGTCGTTTATCCAGGTCCGTTTCGTAGTCGATGGTGCCACTTGGCTGGTGGCGAACTTCACCGGCCCGGTCAGATCCGCCGTTAACGGATTGTGAGCCTGGATCCGGCTGCGAAGAAGATTGAATTGGAGTTGGCAAATTGAGCCGATTCCAAAGCTCGCCAAATGCAAAGTGGTTACTCCTCTTCAGGCACTGTACAATAGCGTTTCTCAGAACTCTGGTGACATAGTGCTAGTAAGAACAGCGTGGAGCCATGCCCGAATCCATTGAGTGGCCGCGGACGCATCCGCCGCATCGTCGTCGCATACTTCTCCTGATCGCCGTCCTCGTCGCCATCGTCTTCGGCGGTCGGACGGCGTTGTCGTACTACACCGACGTGCTCTGGTTTGGATCGCTCGGCTACGAGAGCGTGTTCTGGAAGACCTTTGATCTTCAATGGTGGATCTTCGCGGCTTTTGCATCGGCCACATTTCTCCTTTTGTACGGATCATTCCTGGCTCTGAAGCGGGCGCATCTTCCCGATTTGCCGAGCGATCACACGATTTTTATTGGAGGGCAACCGCTACGACTGCCGGTTGAACCTGTTCTGCGCATCATCACGGTCTTCGCTTCGCTCGCCATTGCCGCCGCAAGCGGTGCTAGCATGGCAGCGGGGTGGCCGACGCTCGCACTCTTCTGGTACGCACCCCGCGCCACGGGTGGGGTCGTGGACCCAATCTTTGGCAAGCCGCTGAACTTCTTTCTCTTTACCCTGCCCGCGTGGCAGATCATCACCGGCTGGCTGCTTACACTAGCCTGTATTACCTGTGTAGTCGCGCTTCTCTTTATCCTCATCACGGGCGGAACCCGTGCGCTCAAAGGGCGTCGCGGCGGCGGCATCCGATTGTCTTGGCACGGATTTTCGATCACCTTTGCGTTCCTGTTACTGATCCTTGCGATGCGTGTGTATCTCGGGCGGTTCGAGTTATTGTTCGATGATCATACGATCTTCGGGGGTGTGACCTACACCGACGCACACGTCACGCTCACGGGAATGCTGATTGTGTGCGCGGCGCTCGTTCTCGGCGCGGTGGTCGCGGCTGTCAATGCCGTGCTGAGGCGCCGCGCACGCTGGCTTGCCGCGGCCATCCTTCCAGCTGCGGTATGTTATATCGCCGTTCAAGTAGTCGGCTGGTACAACAGCACATTTATCGTCAAACCAAACGAATTGGTCCGCGAGCAACCCTATATTGGCCACAACATCGACCTGACGCGGCAGGCCTACGGGTTGAACCGCGTCTCCCAGAGTGAGTTTCCCGCTGAGACGACAGTCGAGGCGGCCGACGCTTCGAACAACCAGCCTACACTTCGGAACATTCGCCTCTGGGACTGGCACGCACTTCAAGACACGCTCCGCCAGATCCAGGAGATCCGCACCTACTACGACTTCCCAGACATCGACATTGATCGCTATGAGATCAACGGCGAGACTCGCCAGGTCATGCTCGCCACGCGCGAGCTGAATGTCGACAAGCTCCCGGAAAGCAGCCGCAACTGGATTAACGAGAAGCTTATTTACACGCACGGATATGGCATTACCATGAATCCAGTGAATGGCTTCACGACGGAAGGGCTGCCCACGCTGATTCTGAGCAACATGCCCGTCCAGAGCACATTGCGGGGTCTAACCGTAACGCGCCCGGAAGTCTATTTTGGTGAATTGACCAATACCGACGTCTACGTGAAGACCCGGCAGAAAGAATTCAACTACCCTCAAGGCCAGACCAACAACCTAACCTCCTACGAAGGCAATGGTGGAATTTTGCTCGGAGGTTTCCTGCGCCGTATTGTCATAGCACTCGACCGCGGCGACCTCGCCAAGCTGCCGTTCAGCGATGACGTCAACAAGGATAGCCGGCTGTTGATGCGGCGCAACGTTCGTGATCGCGTCTCGACTTTAGCGCCGTTCCTCACCTTCGATTCAGACCCGTACATCGTGCTCGGCGACGATGGCCGGCTATCGTGGATCATGGATGCGTTCACGACTTCAGACAGCTATCCCTACTCTAGTCATTACCGCCTCGCGGGCAACTCCATTAACTACATGCGGAACAGCGTCAAGGTGGTCATCGACGCCTACGATGGTACGACAACCTTTTATGTATTTGATTCGGAGGATCCGATCATCGCGGCCTATGGGCGCATCTTTCCGAGTCTATTCAAGGATGCGGCCATGATGCCGCCAGGGCTGCGTAAGCACGTGCGCTACCCCGAGTTGTTGCTCAAACTGCAGGCGGAAGTCTATGGTCTCTATCACATGACGGACCCAGAAGTATTCTATAACCGTGAGGATCTGTGGACCGTGGCCACCGAAGTCGGCTTGACCGAGAGAGGTGAGCAAGCGACACTGACGATGCCGCCGAATTTCGTATTGATGAAACTGCCGGGCGAAATCGGAGTGGAGTTTGTGGAAATTCTACCCTTCACGCCGGCCAACCGGAATAATCTGATTGGTTGGATTGCCGCGCGCAGCGACGGCGCGCAATATGGCACGTCTGTAGTCTATAACTTTCCCAAAACCAAGCTGGTCGACGGACCGCTTCAAATTGAGGCGCGAATCGATCAGAATGCGCAGCTTTCCGGACAACTAACGCTGTGGAACCAACAAGGCTCCCACGTGCGCCGCGGAGCCCTTCTGGTGATTCCGTGCGGACGTGCGCTCTTGTATGCGGAGCCGATATACCTGCAGGCCGAGCGCAGCCCCATGCCGGAGTTGCGTCTGGTTGTGCTCGCGTTGCAAGATCGGCTGGCATATGGACCGACCTTCGAGTCGGCGATGGCAGCCCTGTTTAGCGGGGCGAGCTCGTCGGTGAGCGCCACGCCAGCGCCCGAGGAGCCGTTGGCCCACGCACCGGCATCCGTCGCAGCGGCCCAGCCTGCTGCGGATCTGAACGCACTCGTCGCAGAAGCCGCGAAAGACCTTGCCGACTACCAGCGTCTGACGGCGGAAGGCAAGCTCGGCGAGGCCGGACAGAAGCTGGAAGAGTTGAAGCGGGTACTCGACAGGCTGAATGCCCGTCAAAAATAATCTCGATGCGGTACTGCTCTCTTGGTTCCCCGGTGCCGCGGCGAAGCGGTCGGCCAGTGAGGAGAATATTTTCCTGACGACTTGCGAGCCAGCGGCAGTCTAAGAGAAGTAGCGAGTTTTTCCGCAGATGCAGATTACAACCGAATAGCTCGCCAAAGACGACAGAACAAATGCAGCATCACCGGGAAGCAGGAAGCGACCGTCGAATGCTCGCGTCTGTTAACAACGGTCGTCCTTCGGTGGCAGCTACCTCAAAACCGCGCGTATTCCATGGGCCTGAAGTCGTTGGAGCGCATCCCGCGAATGTAAACGCACTCGAAGATCGACCCCCGAGTGCGCGGACAAATATGAATGCAAATGCGCACGCAAATACCGCTTCCACGAATTCCAAACCAATCACCGCGCATACCAACCAATCGCCAGCCACGCAGAATCCGCCGCACGAGAACAACACTTCCCACGCCAACAATGGTCACCAGAATGCCCCGCATAACAACGCGCCGCATGCAAATGCTTCCAAACCGCCGCAATCGCATCCAAGCCACCGTGCGGAGCAGCAGGCTCATCCGAGCGAAGGGCACCCAGGCGGAAGAATCGGTTGATAGCAATTTCCACAAATTAGCAGAACTGGCCGGAGCGAATTGCTCCGGCCTTTTCCTTTTGTAGCGAGGAAAGATTTGCGCTTTACTCGAATCTGTGGGAAATAGAGTGCGTAACAAGACGGAGGAATTTGGATGATCTCACCCTGGTTCGGGGAGTTCATGGGGACGATGGTGCTGGTCTTGCTTGGCGATGGAGTCGTGGCGGGTGTGTTGCTCAAGAAGTCCAAAGCAGAAAACTCTGGCTGGATGGTGATTACCGCGGGATGGGCTTTCGCCGTCATGTGCGGCGTGTTTACAGCCATGGCTTGCGGGAGCCCAGGAGCGCACTTGAATCCAGCGGTAACGCTGGGCGTGGCAGTACGCACGGGGGACTTCTCATTCTTCGTGCCATTTGTTGCGGCGCAAATTCTGGGGGCGATGGCAGGAGCAACATTGGTATGGTTACACTATCTGCCGCACTGGCAAGAAACCACGGAGGCGCCGTCCAAGCTAGGAGTTTTCTGTACGACGCCGGCGATCCGATCGCTACCCGCAAATTTTGTCAGTGAGGTTATTGGCACCCTTGTGCTGGTATTTGTGGTGGCGGCAATTTTCTCTAAGAATGTGGCGGCTGCAGGACCCGCAACAGGCCTGGGCCCGTTTCTTGTGGGAAGCCTCGTGTGGGGCATCGGTCTCTCACTCGGCGGAACAACCGGCTACGCGATTAACCCAGCGCGCGACCTAGGACCACGGATTGTACACACGCTACTGCCTATTGCTGGAAAAGGCGGATCCGATTGGGGCTACGCGGCGGTGCCAGTGCTCGGGCCACTCGTGGGCGGCGCGATCGCTGGGCTGCTCGCCAGATTTCTTTCGCTCTGAGGAACGCACATGGCCGCTTATCTTGGAGCACTCGATCAAGGCACAACAAGCACGCGATTCATCGTATTCGATCGCGCAGGGCGCATCATTTCGCAAGCCCAGGAGGAGCACGAACAAATCTATCCCTCCGCAGGTTGGGTTGAGCACGATCCGGAAGAAATCTGGCGACGCACGCAAGATGTAATCGCACGAGCGATGAAACACAAGGTCCTGCAGCCGAAGGATCTGGCAGCCATCGGGATCACCAACCAGCGCGAAACAACCATCCTCTGGAATAGGCGGAGCGGACAAGCGGTTTGCAACGCCATTGTTTGGCAAGACACCCGTGTTGAGGGGATGATATCGGAGTTCGCCAAGAATGGTGGAATCGACCGGTTCCGCGCGAAGACCGGACTGCCTCTTTCCACCTACTTCAGTGCGTTGAAAGTCCGCTGGGCCCTGGAGAACATTCGCGACGCGCGGCAACAGGCCGAGTCCGGAGAGCTTCTGTTTGGCACCGTAGACAGTTATCTGTTGTGGCGTTTGACTGGCGGGGTAAACGGAGGGCTGCATCTTACGGACGTGACCAATGCCAGCCGCACGCAATTGATGAATCTTGTCACGCTCGATTGGGACGCGGAAATCCTGGCTACATTCGGTATTCCTCGCAATATCCTGCCACGCATCGCTTCCAGCAGTGAATTGTTCGGGGAAGCAAAGCTCGACTGTATTTCTGGCGTACAGATTGCCGGGATCCTCGGCGATCAACAAGCCGCGCTCTTTGGACAAACCTGCTTCCATCCGGGAGATGCGAAAAATACCTACGGCACGGGCTGCTTCCTTCTGATGAATACCGGAGAGCGCGCAGTTGCATCGAATTGCGGACTAATCACAACGGTGGGATATAAGCTGGGCTCTGCGAAGGCGATCTACGCACTCGAGGGCAGCGTGGCAATCTCAGGTGCGCTGGTTCAGTGGATGCGCGATAACCTTGGGCTAATCCACAAGAGCGCGGAAATTGAATCCCTCGCTCGCACCGTCAGGGATAATGGCGGTGTCTATTTCGTTCCCGCATTCTCGGGGTTATACGCGCCCCATTGGCGCAGTGACGCTCGCGGCATCATTGCCGGGCTAACGCGGTTCGCCAACAAGGGCCACCTGGCGCGTGCAGTTCTGGAGTCCACCGCGTACCAGACGCGCGAAGTCCTGGAAGCAATGGAGAAAGACTCCGAGATCCAGTTGTTTTCGTTGCGAACCGACGGTGGGATGGTGGAAAACCAGCTACTAATGCAATTCCAATCCGACATTCTGAACATTCCGGTTCTGCGGCCTGTGATCACGGAGACGACAGCGCTTGGCGCGGCATACGCGGCCGGACTCGCGGTGGGTTTCTACACCAATTTGCAAGACCTGCGCCAAAACTGGGCTGTGGACACGACCTGGGAGCCGCGCATGGTACAAACGGAACGGGACGCTTTATTCAGCAGTTGGAAAAAAGCTGTGACTCGCTCGTTTGGCTGGGTAGAGTAACTCTGTGCTTGCTGGTCATTATTCAATTTGGTGCATGCAGTTTGGACCCTTCATTACTTCCGGTGATAATCAGGCGAGGATCATCATGAGCCGCAAAGCAAAGTGGGGAATTCTAAGCACCGCAGGTATTGCCACTCGTCGCGTAATTCCCGCCATGCAGAAATGTGAGTTTGCCGAAATCGCGGCGATTTCCTCGCGCTCGCTGTCCAAGGCAAAGAGTGTTGCCGCAAGCTTTTCCATCCCGAAAGCTTATGGCTCCCATGAAGAGCTCTTGGCTGACCCGGAGATTGACATTATTTACAATCCGCTGCCGAATCACCTGCACGCCGAATGGACGTTGAACGCTGCTAGAAGCGGCAAACACGTTTTGTGCGAGAAGCCGATTGCACTGAACACGAGAGAGACGCGCAAATTGATGGAAGCCGCCGAGGAATTCGACGTAAAAATCGGTGAAGCCTTTATGGTGCGCACACATCCGCAGTGGCTGCGCGCGCGCGATCTGATTCACTCCGGGCGCATCGGAAAATTGCGCTCCGCAGCAGGACTGTTCAGCTATTTCAATATCGATCCGGAGGACGTCCGTAATGTGGCGGAGTTTGGGGGAGGCGCGCTGCTGGATATTGGCTGTTACCCCATCAAGACCACGCGGTTCATATTTGGAGAGGAACCTATCCGGGTACTGTCCTGCATCGAACGGGATCCAAGTTTCAAGACGGACCGCCTCACTTCCGCGATTCTGGAATATCCAACGGGTCAGTGCATATTCAGCGTGTCCACTCAGATGGTGTACTACCAGAAGATGCACTTTTTTGGAACAGAGGGGCGTATCGACGTCGAAATTCCATTCAATGCGCCCACGGATAAGCCGACGCGGATTCTCGTCGACAATGGCAAAGACTTGTATGCCAATGCGAGCGCGGTAATCGAGACCGTTCCCATCTGCAATCAGTTCACGATCCAGGGAGATCTCTTCTCAAAGGCCGTGCTGGAGGACGGCGAAGTGCCCAACCCATTGGAGGACGCTTTCTGCAATATGGCAGTCATCGACGCGCTATTCCGCTCCGCCGAAACCAGCAAGTGGGAAGCCCCGGAACGATTGTGAGCAAAGGTTGACTGGACTCAGGTTACAGCCACAGGCAGAGTGGCCTTCCATGTCAACCAAGGCTAGTCGTAGTATTCCTGCCCGAGGTGGGTGATGAGGTCCTCGCCGACCATCCAACGCAGGGTATTTTTCAGTTTCATGAGCTGAATGAAGAGATCGTGTTCCGGATAAAGTTCAGGAGCGGTCATCGGCGACTTGAAGTAAAAGCTCAGCCACTCTTGGATGCCCCGCAGTCCGGCACGTTGCGCCAAATCCAGGAAGAGAACGAGGTCCAGAACAATCGGCGCAGCCAGGATCGAATCGCGACACAGGAAGTCGACCTTGATCTGCATGGGATAGCCAAGCCATCCAAATATATCGATGTTATCCCAGCCTTCTTTATTGTCGCCGCGCGGTGGATAGTAATTAATGCGGACTTTGTGGTGGATTTTCTTGTACAGCTCCGGATAGAGGTGCGGCTGGAGAATGAACTCCAGCGCGCCCAGCTTTGATTCTTCCTTGGTCTTGAATGAACCGGGATCCTCGAGCACTTCTCCGTCTCGATTGCCCAGGATATTTGTGGAAAACCAGCCGTTCAGTCCGAGCATGCGCGCTTTGAAAGCAGGCGCCAAAACAGTCTTGATGAGGGTCTGCCCTGTTTTGAAGTCTTTCCCTGCGATTGCGACGTTGTGTTTCTGGGCCAGTTCCTCCAGCGCGGGCACATCCACGGTGAGGTTGGGCGCGCCATTTCCGAACGGAATTCCGCTAGTGATTGCAGCCCAGGCATAAAGCATGGAGGGAGCAATCGCGGGATGATTGTTCTTCATGGCCTCTTCAAATTTTTCAGGGGTGCTGTGAACATCCTCGACCTTCATGAATACTTCGGTCGACCCGCACCACAGCATTACCAGACGAGTACAACCATGCTTCTTCTTGAAATTGGCAATGTCCGCTTTCAGTTGCAGCGCAATTTCGTGTTTATTCTTGCCCTTCTTGATGTGCTTGCCGTCGAGCTTCTTGACGTACTCGCGATCGAAGGCCGCCGGCATGGGTTTGATCTTCGAAAGAAACGACTTCACCTCTGCCAGGTGGTGTGGATCAAGAACGCCCGCCTTCGCCGCCGCATCGTAAGAACTTTCCGGAAAGATATCCCAACCGCCAAACACGAGATCTTCCAATCGTGCCAACTTCACCAGATCCTTGATTTTTGGCGAACGGCCCTCGGTGCGTTTTCCCAAGCGAATTGTGGCCATCTGCGTCAGTGATCCAACAGGCTGCGCTTTCTTCGTGCGGACAAGTTCAACACCGGCCATAAACGTGGTGGCCACAGCGCCCATACCCGGCAGCAGAACACCGAGCTTTCCCTTGGGCGCAGCAATTTTCGTTGGCTTTTCCATAAATTCCCTCAGTTTTCAGTTGGTAGAGCTGCATTGGACACAGCAGCGCGAAGCGGAGACTGTGACCCAAACAAACCATAATGGCGGATGCGACGAAGATATGCAAACGAAAACGGACAGAACCGGAGCTGGCAAGTTTCTAGAGATTGAGACATGCCACAGATTCCATACGACCTATTGGGCTGAGAGTTTGCATGATCCGGAAAGTTCCAGCTCGATCTCAACATTCGGTTTCACTTTCAGGAGGAAGCTGCTGGGATCCTTCAAACCCCATTGGATAAAGGGCACTTGAAATTTGGCTATTCCCTTCCATCGATCGCCATTGATCTCAATATGGACGGGCACCATAAGATCGTGCTCGCCACCATGAAGAGAGAGAGTGCCATGGATTTTCACATCGGAGGGGCCGGAAAGCGCCACCTTTCCGTCGACCTGTTTGGGCTGGAAGCCAACGTCAGGGTACTTCGTGCTCTCCAGAACTTCCTTGTGCATTTTTTCGTCGCGGGACGAGTTGCCGCTGTCCCCGCTAGTGGCATATACAACCATTTCACCGGATGCCTTCCCTGATCCCGAATCCATGCGGATCGCACCATTCTTGAGATTAAACGTTCCGTGCACTGTATGAAGCGTCGTATCCACCGAGTAATGGACCTTGCTCTGAGACGGATCAAGTGTGAAGGATAACTCTTGCACCGCTGGCTGTAATGCCTGTGAGTGTGGCGGCGCAGCGCTAGCAGACAAAAAAACAACGATTCCGGCGATCGCACCCACGATAGAGATCCAAGTTTTCCAACTCGTGACTCGCATTGATTCACTCTCCTGCTTATGTCGCAAGAAACTGCCAACCAAAAAGTAAGCCCGCGGAAACGACTTGTGCAGGCGTAGAGTCGCCGACGTGGATTGCCAGCAATCTACTGAATAGTTCCGGATTTGCGGCCATGCTTCGGATGGCGCGCTCCCGTAGGCTTCCGTTATTCGCGAGCATCAGCATGAGCCGGGCCATAATGGTACTGCGTGATGCCAACTTCCCGTGCAGGGTCTCATACAACTGCAGATCGCCCGCCTTCAAGGCCGCGGCGAGCTCAAGTGCCTGGCGAAAACACAACCGAAGTCCATCACCAGTAATGGAATCGACGCTGCCCGACGCATCGCCCACCAACGCTACATTTCCGCTAACGACGTGCCGCAGGCGATGCATAAGCGTGACCGCACCGCGTTCGCGGCCGCCCAATTCGGCACCAGCGAGGCGATTTCGCAGCACCGGCCACTCTCGTAGGACAGCGTCAAAACTGGCGTCCGCAGAGCTAGCAGCCATCACAACTATGCAAACTTCTTCGTAGGAAATCGGTGTGACATAAGCCTGCGCACGTTCACCCCAATAGACCTGGGTAAATTTCGACCAAGGATGCACGAAATAGTGTCGCCTCGTTGCGTGACGAAGGCTCCGCACTTGATCTGCATCAAGTCCACACCAACGGCGTACCCGTGAGCCGCTTCCGTCTGCTCCAACAATCCAGCGCGCCTGCATCGGGCCTCGCGTGGTGTGCACGCAATTATCGAAAATTCGCGCAATCGGGGTATTCCAAAGAAATTCAACGCCGCACTCCTGGGCACGCTGCACCAGTCGCTCATGGAGAATCGTCCGGCGAATGCCGATTCCCTTGCCTTTCGGGAAAACAGCAGCGACCTGATCGCGGCGATGCAGAAAGCGAATCCCCGAAAAGGGAAAGCCTTCCCGATCGTCAAGGGAGATTCCCAGCTCTTGAAGAGCCGCCTGTGTCTCTGGCAGCAACCCTTCACCACATGCCTTGTCGATTGGGGGTTCGGATCCATCCGCTACTACAGAGTGCAACCCTGCCTGACTTGCAGCAATTGCCATAGCCAATCCAGCGGGCCCTCCCCCAATAATGAACACGTCGCAAAATTTCTTCACGTTAGATACTTTTTACCACCTTCCGGGGGCGTCATGTGGTGCTTCGTGCTGCCTGCATGTGAACAGATCGGCAGATTCAGGTCCCTAGCCGAGGCCTAATATTCCCGATATAAGGGGGCGGGCCGGAATAGCACTCAGCAACTTGGGATCTCTGAGCAGAAACGAACTTGCGCATAGGGACGGAAAGGCTGCAGGTGCCGGATTCGCAGTAGATTCATTCTCAGCCAATCCACTGGTCATATGTCTGAATGGATGCGTGTCGCGTTGCGCAAGATGCCTTAAAAGACCGTTTTATGCTTTCGTCCCGCCTCAAGGGCGTGTGAAAGGGTGCCTCGAAGAGGTTACTGCATAACAAGTCCTTATTTTACTTAGCACTACTATTAATTTGACTAATTCAGATCTAGGCTTCACTCTAAGTATCTGGTAGGCGAGAATTGTGTTCCGCTTCGCCATGCTGGATTTGCGGTCGGTCCGGCTGCGTCTTCTGGCGGAATTTGCGCATGGTGTCGCAGGAGGGCGCTGGGGACGGTGGCGGCGTGTTTGTCGTCAACGTGACGATTCTGGGAGGAACGCTGCTGTGACCGATAATCCGCTGAAACCTCGCAGTTCTGCTCTGACCGACGGCGCGCACCGCGCCCCGGCACGAGCCATGCTTCGAGCCGCTGGCCTCAAAGACGACGACTTTTCCAAACCGCTGATCGGCATCGCCAACACTTGGATCGAGATTGGCCCCTGTAACTATCATCTTCGGGAACTAGCCCAGCATGTTCGTGACGGAATCCGGGCGGCAGGTGGGACGCCGTTGGAATTCAATACCGTTTCGATTTCCGATGGCATCACGATGGGAACGGAAGGAATGCGCGCGTCGCTGATCAGCCGCGAGGTGATTGCGGATTCCATCGAACTGGTCGCGCGCGGAAACCTCTTCGATGGGCTGGTCGTGCTGGTGGGTTGCGACAAGACAATTCCGGGAGGCGCGATGGCCTTGGCGCGTTTGAATATTCCCGGTTTGCTGCTTTACGGTGGCTCGATCGCTCCCGGTCAGTTCGAAGGACATTCCGTAACCATTCAGGATGTGTTCGAAGCGGTAGGTGCCCATGCACGAGGCAAGGTCAGCGACACACAGCTGAAGGAATTGGAATGCGCGGCGTGTCCTGGCGCGGGAGCTTGTGGCGGCCAGTTCACCGCCAACACCATGGCACTGGTATGCGAGTTTCTCGGGCTCGCGCCGATGGGAATTTCCAGTGTGCCCGCTACAGACGAAGGCAAAGCGCACGCCGGAGAACTGGCAGGTAGACTCACCATCGATCTGCTGAAGGAGAATCTCACGCCCTCGAAAATCATCAGCAAATCCGCAATAGAAAACGCCATCGCTGGAGTGGCCGCTACCGGAGGCTCCACAAACGCGGTGTTACACCTGCTGGCAATCGCGCGGGAGGCTGGCATTTCCCTTTCCATCGACGATTTTGACCGCATCAGTTCGCATACGCCAATTCTCGCTGACTTGAAACCTGGAGGACGATTTGTCGCAACCGATCTTTATGCAGCAGGCGGTACTTCGCTCGTCGCCAAACGGATGCTCGAAGCTGGTCTCCTCCGTGGGGAGTGCATCACCGTCACAGGTCGCACGCTTGCCGAAGAAGCTGCGGAAGCAAAAGAAAAGCCGGGGCAAGAGGTCGTCCACACGAAAAACAACCCGCTGAAAGCGACGGGCGGACTCGTCATTCTGAAGGGGAATCTAGCCCCTGAAGGATGCGTCGTGAAAGTTGCGGGACACAATGTCCAGCATTTCCGCGGACCGGCCCGGGTGTTTGATAGCGAAGAGGCGGCATTCGCAGCCGTGGACAAGGGCCAGATCAAAGCAGGCGACGTTGTAGTAATTCGTTACGAAGGGCCGCGGGGCGGACCTGGCATGCGGGAAATGCTGGCCGTCACGGCAGCCTTGGTCGGAGCAGGCCTGGGGGACTCCGTGGCGCTGCTGACGGATGGAAGGTTCTCTGGAGCAACCCACGGGCTGATGGCCGGACACGTTGCGCCGGAAGCTGCGAACGGGGGCCCGATTGCTGCGATTCGAGATGGCGACCCAATCGTATTTGATCTTCCGAACCGCAAGCTGACCGTCGATATCGCCGAGTCGGAAATCAAGAAGCGCCTGGCAGCGTGGAAAGCTCCGGCGCCTCGCTACACACACGGAGTTATGGCAAAGTACGCCGCGCTCGTTTCATCGTCCTCGCTAGGCGCCATTACCGCCGTTCCCGCAAGCTTTTCAACCGGCGCTACGCCGATTCCCTCTGGGAGAACACAATGAAGCTGACCGGTGCGGAAATCCTTTGCGAAACGCTCACGCGACTTGGTGTCCGTCACATTTTCGGATATCCGGGCGGAGCAATTCTTCCCGTATATGACGCTCTGGGCAAATCCAAGCTGCATCACATTCTGGTGCGCCACGAACAGGGTGCCACTCACATGGCAGATGGCTATGCCCGCGCCAGTGGTGGCATTGGAGTTGCCATGGCAACGTCGGGCCCCGGCGCCACGAACATGGTTACCGGGATTGCCACGGCGATGCTCGACTCGTCTCCGGTGGTCTGCATTACAGGACAGGTGAGCAGCAAGTTGCTGGGATCCGATGCGTTCCAGGAAGTGGACATCACCGGCATCACCATGCCGATCACGAAGTACAACATCGTCGTTTCCAGAGCCGAAGATATCGCGCGCACGGTGCGCGAAGCGTTTGTGATTGCCAATTCCGGCCGGCCAGGACCTGTGCTCGTGGACATCACCAAAGACGCACAGCAAGCCACCGCCGATTTCGACTGGGATACCTGTGCCCCGAAATTGCCACCCAAGCGCGTTCGCAGAAATCACGACCAGGCGGAATTTGAACGCGCCGTGGAACTGCTGAACTCCGCGAAGCGTCCCGTAATTCTGGCGGGCCGCGGGATCATGTTGTCTGGTGCGATGAAACTGTTCGAGAAATTTGTGCACACCAGCAACATTCCGGTGGCGATGACGCTTCTTGGCATTGGCTGCTTCCCTGCCCGGGATCCGCTCAATCTCGGCATGATGGGCATGCACGGCGAGGCTTGGGTGAACACGGCAATTCAGGAAGCCGATTTGCTGATTGCGATTGGAATGCGGTTTGATGATCGCGTCACGGGGGATCTGCGGACCTACGCGCGCAATGCTCGCAAGATTCATATCGAAGTGGATCGCGCAGAAATCAACAAGAACGTAAAGGTCGATGCGGCCATTATTGGAGATGCGGGCGAAACTCTTAACAATCTGCTCCCTCACATCCAAACTCGCGATCACAGTGCGTGGCTTACCCACATCAAGGAACTCAAGGGCGACTCTGCGGTCCGCGACATTCAAACGCTGCCCGATAGCGGACATCTCTACGCCGCTCACGTGATTAACGATCTATGGAAAGTTACCAAGGGGAATGCCATCGTGGTCACCGACGTCGGCCAGCATCAGATGTGGGAGGCTCAGTATTACCATCACAACGATCCTCGCACCCTGATCACTTCGGGCGGCCTTGGAACAATGGGCTTCGCTTTGCCAGCCGCCATTGGCGCGAAGTTCGCCAAGCCGGATGCCGAAGTCTGGGTGGTGGTCGGTGACGGCGGATTCCAGATGACTTCCTGCGAGATGGCTACGATCGTCCAGGAAAAGATCAACATCAAGATCGCCATCATTAACAATGGCTATCTGGGTATGGTGCGCCAGTGGCAAGAATTCTTCTACGACAAAAGGTACGTGGCGACGCCGCTCGTTGCGCCCGATTTTGCGGCGCTCGCGAATGCCTACGGCATTAGGGGAGAGCGAGTGACAACCCGCAAACAAGTGGTGCCAACGATCGAATCGGCGCGCAACACCGACCAAGCAGTTCTGCTGGACTTTCGGGTGGAGCAGGAAGATTCGGTTTACCCCATGGTGCCGGCGGGCGCGTCGCTCCATGAAATGATTCGCAGGCCGAATAACCCGCTGGTGGAAACAGCGACGGAACCATAGAATTTAGATTCTGAGATTGAGGGAACCATGCAGACAATTGTCGCATACGTCGAAAACAAACCTGGAGTGTTGAACCGAGTAGCCTCTCTTGCGCGGCGGCTGGCCATCAACATTGATTCGTTGACGGTGGGACCGACGGAAAACGAAGAAATCGCGCGCATGACGATTTGCGCGCATACAGACGAGCGCGGAGCGATGCGTCTGGAAGCCAGCCTGGAAAAGCTCGTCGATGTGCTGCTGGCGGAGAATATTTCCGACCGTTCCGTACTGGAGCGCGACCTGGCTCTGATTAAGGTCGCGGCTGATCAACAGAATCGGCCACATTTAATGGAACTGATCAAGGTTTTCCGTGGGCGCGTAGTTGATGTCGCGCCCGAATCCCTCATCGTCGAGGTCTCCGGCACGGTTGATAAAATCGATGGATTGCTCGAAGTTCTTCGTCCTTTTGGCGTCCTCGAAATGACCCGCACTGGCCGCATCGCCATGACTCGAGGCAACGATATTTTGCGCCCACCGACGGACGCCTCTGGTCCCGTCGCAAAATCTCCTGCGGCATGATCACAAGTTCCAGGTGGCATCTTGGAGTGCGCTGGCTCGGCTAATACATTTTTGAATTCAAGTGAACGACCGGCCGCCACGCGGCACAGGAAAGGACTAGCAAAGGAAATGGCAAATCTCTACTACGACAAAGATGCGGACCTAGCGCTGATACAAGGAAGGAAAGTTGCTATCATCGGATATGGCTCGCAGGGCCACGCGCATGCGCTCAACCTGCGCGACTCCGGCGTTTCCGTTTGCGTGGGACTGCCGGAAGGCAGCGCCTCCCGCGCTCGCGCGGAAAAGGACGGCGTTACCGTCAAGACTCCAGCCGAAGCGGCGGCCTGGGCAGATGTAATCATGATTCTCGCCCCAGACACGCGCCAACCGAAATTGTACCAGGAGGCCATCGAACCTCACCTGACTCCAGGTAAGACACTCATGTTCGCCCACGGATTCAATATTCGTTTTGGCGCCATCACTCCGCCCAAGACCGTGGATGTGAGCATGATTGCTCCCAAAGCGCCGGGGCATCGCGTCCGCGAGGTATTCACGGAAGGCGGAGGCACGCCGGCGTTGCTCGCCGTGCATCAAGATGCCAGCGGCAAGGCCAAAGCTCTGGCTCTTTCTTACGCCAAAGGACTAGGGACCACCCGTGCGGGTGTCCTCGAAACGACGTTCACTGAGGAGACGGAGACGGATCTGTTTGGCGAGCAGGCGGTGCTCTGTGGCGGCGTCAGCGAGCTGATCAAGGCAGGTTTCGAAACACTGGTGAACGCAGGCTATCAGCCTGAGGTTGCCTATTTCGAGTGTTTGCACGAATTAAAGCTGATCGTTGATTTGATCTATCGTGGTGGACTGAGCTATATGCGCTACTCGGTGAGTGATACCGCCGAACAGGGCGACTACCACGCGGGACCACGCATTGTTACACAGCAGACTCGCGACGAAATGAAGAAGCTGCTAGCGGAAATTCGCGATGGCAGCTTTGCAAAAGCGTGGATTGCCGAGAATGAGAAAGGGTGCCCCACTTTTCTGGCGAAGCGCAAGGCCGAGCAAGCTCACATCATCGAACAACTCGGGCCGAAACTACGCGCGATGATGCCGTTCTTGAATCCGATTGTTGCGCCAGGAGTGGCCGAAAGCGCCGCTTCCGCCAAGAAATAGTTAGACTCTAAGCTCCCTGTGCAGCAGTTGGGGTGTGGATAACTACGTCCCACAGGGATACCCAGCGTATCGTCAGGTCAGGTAGAGTAGTAGCCCCATGATTAAATCGGCGCGATCGACCAACCATGCTGTCTCGTTAGCGGAACGAATCGAAGCTCTCAGCACTAAGCGACAGGAGATCATTCGCCCCATACTCGAACATCCCCGCGAGTATGTCTTGTTGAGCGTGCGCGCACTTGCCAAGCGCCTCCACACCGATCCTGCCACCATCGTGCGGATCGTCCACGGCCTCGGATTCGAGACCTACAAGCAATTCCAGATGCACTTGCACGAGCTTTCCCTGGCGTTCGCAACTTCAATGGACACGATGCGACAAGCGGGGAACGAGGACGGAACTGGAAACCCGGTGGACGATTCGGTCCGGTACGATCTGAAAAATGTGCAGGGACTGAAAAACACCCTGGACCCTAAGCGATTTCAGCAACTTGCCAAGCGTATTTACGCTGCGCGGCGTGTCGTCATTCTGGCCAGCGACCTGGCGAGCATCCTGGGCGATTATCTTGGCTATCAACTGAACCTACTAGGATTGCCAATCTTCGTGGCTTCATACCCTGGCGCCATCACGCACACGGTGGAATTACTTACGAAGCAGGATCTGGTCATCGCCATCAGCTTTCGCCGGGGATTGCGGACTACAGTGGAAGGGGTCCAGAATGCGCGCCAGCATGGCGCGTACTGCGTCGGGATCGCCGACACATATATTTCACCGTTGGCGCAGAACTGCCACGAGGTTTTCCTTGCCTCAATCCACTCGGTATCTTACGGCGCGTCATACACCGCTCCGATCGCGTTGGCAAACGCGATTTTGACGGCCGTTGGAGAATTTCGACGCGCGCGCACCATGGAAATTGTTCGCGGATTGGCGGACGAGCAGCGGCGCGGCTCCCGTTGGTATACGCCGTGATTTAGGACACCAGAATGGCGAGGTCACCTTTCTTGACTCGACTTTAGGCAGTTTCGGGTATTATCTCGTCCGTGAGCCGGCGCACTTCACTCAACCTTGTTCTCTGTTTTTTCATAATTACCTGCGCCAGTTCTGTTTCTGAAATACAGCTGCTTCACTCCCAAGCGCTCGCCCCTTCCAGCGCGGCGCTGACGCCGGGCCCCAAACCCCCCGATGTTCCTGCTGAGTGGAAGCAACTCGTCGGTATCTACGAGTACAGCAGTTACAACGCACCAAAACGGACCGTGATCATTCTGGAGAAAGAGCAACATCTCTTCCTTCAGCCGCAAGGCTCACCCGGAAAGAACGAAGAGGTTCGAGAGCTGCATGGGTCATTGTTGATCGATAACGGAGCTGGCCGAGGGGACCTCTATAGCGAACAGCGCGACGCAAGCGGGGGCGTGACGGGACTCTCCTACCTTGCCGAACGATTCACGCGTGTGGATGCCGGAACCGATCCAGCACACTTCTTTCATGTGAGCCCATCGAAGCCGGTAGCAGAACTGCGCGCAGACGCAGTGCGCGAGACTCCACCAAAGGAAACGGCACCGTTCCGCAAACCCGACTTGCTGGAACTGGCTGCTCTTGATCCCGCCTTCCATCTGGATATCCGTTATGCGCAAGCGAACAATTTCCTCAGCACACCCGTCTATACACAAGCCCGCGCCTTCCTACAGCGTCCGGCAGCGGAAGCGTTGCAGCGTGCGCTGAAGAAGTTGCAGCCGCTTGGCTACGGACTGCTGATTCACGACGCGTATCGTCCGTGGTATGTCAGCAAGATTTTCTGGGAGGCAACTCCGCGGTCGGATCACAACTTTGTGGCCGATCCACAGAAGGGCTCCAAGCACAACCGCGGCTGCGCCGTTGATATCACGCTTTACGATTTGGCCTCCGGGAATCCGATCGAGATGCCCGGCCTGTATGACGAGATGTCACCCCGTTCCTTTCCGACATTTCCAGGCGGTACTTCCCTACAACGATGGCATCGCGACCTATTGCGCAGAGCAATCGAATCCGAAGGATTCACAGTCGACGGGAACGAATGGTGGCACTTCGATTACAAAGATTGGAAGCAGTACCGGATTCTCAATGTGCCGCTTGAAGATTTAGGCAGTCAGGCAGTCCCCGCTGGTGCGCGACCTTGAAGGAGGGCCGTTTTTTGAACTTCCCTATTCGCCGTTCTGCAACTGCTTTGTGTTTGTTCTTCTTCACCGCACTGACCCTCCTTGCGCAAGAGTCGAATGTGTTGGAAAGCCGCATACGGACAATCATGGCGAGGCCGGAATTCGCGCACTCGAATTTCGGTGTTGAGTTCTACGACCTGGACAGAGGAACAGTGGTCTACGCACTGAATTCCGAAAAGCTGTTCGTTCCAGCCTCCACGACCAAGCTACTGACCGAAGGCACGGTGCTCGCTAAACTTGGGGCTGATTATCGCTTTCACACACCCATTTATCGAACCGGTCCGATTGATAAGCATGGCACATTGAAAGGCGATCTTATCCTTGTTGCGAGCGGCGATCCGAATTTGTCAAACCGCATCCAGCCTGACGGAAAACTTGCCTTTGTCGATGAAGACCATTCCTATCAAGGACCTGCGCTTCCCGGCGATCCCTTGGCGGTTATCAAAGAGTTTATTGCGCAATTGAAGGCTAAGGGCTTTCGCAAGATCGAGGGCAACGTCTTTGTCGACGCGAGTCTGTTTCCCGATGGCCCAAAAGAGGGCGGCACCGAAGTCGTAATGTCATCGATTATTGTGAATGACAACGTAATCGACTTGGTTGGCAAACCCGGCAACAAAGTCGGTGAACCGATCGAGCTATCGGTATCGCCACAAACTTCCTATCTTCGTTTCACAAATAACATTAAAACTGGTGCGGCCGAATCCACGCTTTCTTTCGATGCAGGTGAAGCTGTTGCCAAGTCAGACGGCTCGCTCACGATGATTCTCAGCGGAATCATTCCCCTTGGTTCCAAACCGCAAACGTGGGCGATTCCCGTTCCCTCTCCCACGCAATTCGCTACCGTCGCACTTCGCGAAGCGATGGTTTCCTCGGGAATACAGATCAAGCCCAAGAATGGTGAAGAAAAGCCCGAGGATTTCAGAAAGCTCCGGAAGTTCTATCAGCCTGACTTTGAAGTTGCCGAGCACACCTCACCGCCGCTCTCGGAAGAAGTTAAGATCACTCTGAAGGTTAGCCAGAACCTGCATGCGGGCATGGGCCCGTACCTGCTAGGTTTATTGGTGGCGAAAGACACAAAGGATCCACTGCGTGCTGGTTTCAAAGTTGAACACCGTTTTCTAATTGAGGCGAAATTGGATCTCTCGGGCGCCTCACAGGGCGACGGAGCGGGCGGCGATTGGGCCGATCTGTTCAGTCCTGATTTCATGTGCCATTATCTCGCCTACTGGAAAACGCGCCCTGACTTTCAGTTCTTCTTTAATGGATTGCCCATTCTTGGCAGAGATGGCACGCTGGCAGCAATTCAGGTGAGCAATCCCGCCGCAGGTCATGTGTTCGCGAAGACGGGAACGTTTGGTAGTGAAGACAAATTAAACTCAAGGCTGATGTTGAATGGAAAAGGACTTGCCGGCTACGTTCAGACAAAGTCAGGCAAGACGTTGGCCTTCGCGGCTTATGTGAATCACACGGCGTTGCGCGAAGAGCCGGAGATCTCGCAGAAAGTTGCGGGTCAGGCGCTGGGAGAGATTGCCGCGTTGGCTTACGATGTTCCTCTTCCCGAGTGAAGGCGAGTCGAACCTTCAGCTGAATTATTTCCGTCCTTTCGAGAAGAACACGCCTCCGGCCACGACGTTCCACCTGACGCCATTGAGCCGCGGCCGGCTTCGCCTTCCACCAAGGCAGCTTAACATTTGCACGAAACATTTGGCTTGAAAACCTCGTAGTACAGTGCAGAGGGATTCTCATGCGCACTCAGTTCAGAGCACTCCATATTCGCTGCGCCCTATTCTCGGCGATCATCGCAGGGGCACTTAACCCACTGCCCGTTTTCGCACAAGACGAAAAGGGCGCGGGGGTGGTGATCAGTCCAGAAGCGAAAGCCAAAGACGTTGGCTTATCGATCTACCCGGGTTCCAAACCGCACAAAGAGAAAGAGGATGACTCCACGAGCGCCAACCTTGGCTTGTGGGGCGGAGGCTCCGGCTTCAAACTGGCGGTCTTGAAAATGGAGACATCCGATTTGCCGGACAAAGTCGCCGCGTATTACAAGAAGGAGTTGGCCAAATACGGAATGATCCTAGATTGCTCAAAGAATTCTGGGAATTCTGAAAATGCTGCAAAAGACGATTCTTCAAAGCTGCTGACGTGCGGCGACGACAAGCCGGAAAGCGGAGGTATGCTATTCAAAGCTGGCACAAAGGAAAAACAGCATATCGTGGGAATCCAGCCGCTCGGCAAAGGCAGCTACTACCAGTTAATTTATGTTAGCGCGTGGGGTACGGGAGGCAAGAAATAGGTTAACTGAGCTTCGTTTTGCCAAGCTCGGCGACGCGGCGTTCGTAAATCATCTCGCAGAGCCCTTTCTTGTTGTAAAAACGAAACACAATTTTGTGCCCGGCTTCGATCTTCGCGCGCGATTTTAACACCGCTCCATTCAATTCCACCCAGCTGCCGGTGACCAGATATTCGCCTTCACGCCCCTGCAGTTCAAATCGTCCGTCGCTTTTCAGGGAAAGCGGAGCCGACTTGCAGGGAACCGGCTTCCCCGCCACTTTCGCTTCGGTGCACTCATATTCACCGGTCACATTGGCGGTCTGAGCGCTCGCCGCCTGACCGAAGAGCAGCAAGCCGGTCGCAACTCCTCCCCAGAGAACCAACCTGGCCAATCCATGGGACCACTTCATCGAGCCCTCCCCACTGCCAAACGTATCCTTAGCGCTCACCTGAACTAAAGGGCAGCTGCAACTCTCCGGCCACCATTGCGACTCCGACCCATTGAAAACATTCGATTTACGAGAGCATGGCAACCTACCGTCACCCGTCGGGGGAAGACCCGTGCTCATTTCGCGCTTGAACGGGAATTGTTTTGCCGTACTAACCGAAACGTACCAGGCCGGCGGAGTACTCCTATATACCATTTAGTATTCTAGTCGACGGTTAGTTCTGAAACGGCTTCGCCGTCCTTGCGCGGGTCGGATGCCCCATAATTGACTCCGCTGGCGAAGTCTCGAAGGACAGCCTGGCCGCCACCAACGGCCGAAGAGAATGTCCCCAGGAGCTGAATTTTGTGCCCTCTGGCTGTCAATTCCTCGCGCACTTTACCGGAGAAGCGGTTTTCCATCTGCACATCGCAGCCCTCAAAGGTCCGTTTCGTAAATCGTGGGGCCTCAAGTGCCGCCTGAATGTTCATCTTGAAGTCAACAATGTTGGCCACAAACTGCGCGTGAGCCTGTGACTGATTCCAGCCTCCCATAATGCCAAACGCGATGCGCGTGTCACCTTTTTGCGCAAATGCGGGAATAATCGTATGTCTTGGCCGTTTCCTGCTGGCAAGGGCATTCGGGGAACTCGGGTCGAGAGTAAACAATGCCCCGCGATTGTGAAGCACGAATCCGGTGCCCGGCGCGACGATGCCTGATCCGAACGCATCGTAGTTGCTCTGGATCAGCGAAACCATGTTCCCTTCTCGATCGACCACAGCGAGATAAGTCGTGTCATTTCCGGCAGGCAAATTCCCTGCCGCCACGTTGCAATTTGCATGCTCCGGGTCGATCCGTTTTGCGCGCTGGGCCGCCCATTCCTTGCCCAGCAACGCTTTCACCGGCAAATTCTGGCCGCGCGGGTCACCAATATAGTTTGCCAAATCTGCATAGGCCAATTTCTTGGCCTCGATCATGGCGTGCAGAGCGTTTGCAGAACCGAAGCCGCAGTCCTTCTGCCCCATCGGAAACGTTTCCATGATATTCAGCATTTCCAGGGCAGCGAGTCCCTGACTGTTGGGCGGCAATTCGAAGACAGTCCAGTCGCGATAGGTAGTCGAAATCGGTTCAACCCACTCCGCAGAATATTCCGATAGATCTTGTGCGGACATGGTGCCACCATGCCGCTTCATTGCTTCTAATATCCGGGTAGAGAGTTCACCCCTATAGAAACCATCCGGTCCATGCGCCGCAATCTGCTGCAACGACCAGGCGAGATCCGGATTGCGAAAAATCTCACCTGTCTTCGGGGCTCCATCGGACGGGAGATACAATTTGGCCGCGGCATCATCCCCGCGTAAATAGTCGAGGGAGCCAGCCCAGTACATGGAAACCCATTCCGTTACGGGGAAACCATTTTGAGCTGTGTGGATGGCAGCGGCGAGATCCTCCGAGAGTTTTTTTCGGCCAAATCTATCGGCAAGTTTTTGCCAGCCATCCACCGCGCCCGGAACCGTAATCGTGTGCACCCCGGCTTGCGGCATTTCCTGCATGCCCAGCTTACGCAGCATTTCGATCGTCAGGCCCTTCGGCGCCCACCCACTGGAATTGAGCCCGTACAGCTTGCCTGCTTTGGCATCGTAGACGATCGCGAACAGGTCGCCACCTATACCATTCATCATGGGCGAAACCACGCCCATCATGGCGTTCGTAGCAATGGCCGCGTCAACGGCATTTCCGCCTTGGGAGAGGATGCGCACACCCGCCTGCGCCGCCAGAGGCGACTCTGCCGCAACAATTCCATTACGTGAAATCACCATAGATCGCATCTGCGAGCGATCTTGCGCTTGTGTCAGGTCGGAAAGCATGCTGCACGCAAGATACAGCAAAGCGATTCGCACCGCGAGTTTGTGTCCCAAGGGCCCGCCCTTCATTTCGAATTATCTAGGCGCTCAGTGGTTTCGAAGTCTTTGGCGCTTCGCGCACTGTACAGTGAAATCGAGTCATGCCGCAAGGGTTCGCGCCAGCGCCTGGCTAATCCGAAAGTGACTTCGCCAAACGGCTCTGAATTCCAGCAAAAGGGAATTCTTTTCTCTGGAGTCAACTTCCAGGCACTTTCTTGAATCGCAGTTCAACGTTGAGCTTTCTATCGGATTCTGCTGATTGCTACCTACGTTAGGTAGTGCGAACCTACTGCCGTTCGCTTCCCCTGACGGAACGAACTTGGTGCCGGCGAGAGTCGGTGCCCACTGCGGCGGTTGAGGGAGGGACTCGGGCGCGGAATCCTTCCACCGCCGTTTTTCTTTTATCCCCAAACTCCTGACTTCTTGTCTAGGCAGCAACTCTCCAGGTATCAGCCATTGGTGCCGAGCGGGAGTTTCGCTACAATGCCCCCGTGGCCGAGCGTATCCCCTCACCGTCAAAACCGCGTTCACCCGAGCGACTTGATCCAAGGCTCAGTTCCCTTCTATCCGCACGCAATGCCGATCCCTTCGGCATTCTTGGTCCGCACCCGTTCGATACTCCTGAAGGCCGTCATTGGATGGTGCGCTTTTTTCAGCCACGCGCCACCGAAGCACAGCTACTGTTCCGCGGAAATGCAGATCCGTTGCCGGCTAAGAAAGTGCGCGAGGAAGGCGTGTTCGAAGTGGACCTGCCGATCATCGGCGAGAATGCGCCCGCGCCGTCCAGCTATCGGCTGCGCTACCGCACGCAATATGGCGAAGTCGCGGAGCACCACGATGCATACGCCTTTCCGTACCTGCTTACGGAATTCGATCTCTACCTGATGGGCGAGGGCCGGCACTACGACACCTACGAAAAGCTCGGCGCGCACATCAAGACCATGGATGGCATTTCGGGAGTGCATTACGCCGTGTGGGCTCCCAGCGCCCGCCGTGTAAGCGTAGTCGGAGATTTCAATCGCTGGGATGGACGGGTGAATCCGATGCGCGCTCGAGGCTCGTCTGGAATCTGGGAGCTGTTCATACCCGAACTGGGTGAAGGCACAATCTATAAGTTCGAGATCGTCGGCCCGCAGGACACCATTCTGCCGCTGAAAGCAGACCCTTACGCGTTCTCGGCGGAACTGCGCCCGAATACAGGTTCGGTAGTCGCACGCTTGGACAAGCACCAGTGGAAAGACGCGGACTGGATAGCGCAACGTCTGCACAGGCCATGGCTCGAACAGCCAATCTGCGTGTACGAAGTCCACTTAGGCTCCTGGCGCCGTGTTGCGGAAGATCATAATCGCTGGCTCACCTATCGAGAATTAGGAGATCAACTTATCCCCTATGTAAAGGAATTGGGTTACACGCATATTGAGCTTCTGCCGATCATGGAGCATCCCTATGACGGCTCGTGGGGCTACCAGACTCTGGGATATTTCGCTGCCACAAGTCGTTTCGGTTCACCTACCGACTTCATGGAGTTCGTCGATCGCTGCCATCAAGTCGGAATCGGTGTTTTCCTCGATTGGACTCCCGCGCATTTTCCGCGTGACACGCACGGGTTGAGCCAGTTTGATGGGACACATCTCTACGAGCATTCCGATCCGCGCCAGGGTTCGCATCCCGACTGGGGAACGCTGGTCTACAATTACGGCCGCAACGAAGTCCAGAATTACCTGATTTCGAATGCCCTCTTCTGGCTGGACAAATACCACATTGATGGTCTGCGCGTGGATGCCGTCGCCTCCATGTTGTACCTCGACTATTCTCGTAAACAGGGGGAGTGGATCCCTAACCGCTATGGCGGCCGCGAAAATCTAGAAGCCATCGATTTCTTCAAACGAATGAACGAGGTTGCCCATTTACGGTTTCCCGGTGTGCTGACGGTAGCGGAAGAATCGACGTCGTGGCCCAGCGTTTCTCGACCAACCTACTTGGGCGGCCTGGGTTTCAGCCTGAAGTGGAACATGGGTTGGATGAACGACACACTCAGCTACTTCTCGAAAGATCCCGTGTACCGGCGCTACGAGCACAATAAGCTTACCTTTTCTCTTCTTTACGCATTTTCAGAGAATTTCATGTTGCCTTTCTCCCACGACGAAGTCGTTCACGGAAAGAATTCCCTGCTGCACAAGATGCCCGGCGACATGTGGCAACAATTTGCGAACCTCCGGCTACTTTTCGCTTACCAGTACGCGCATCCTGGAAAGAAGTTGCTCTTCATGGGCCAGGAGTTCGGCCAACGAGATGAATGGAGCGAGGCACGCAGTCTCGATTGGCATTTGCTGCAATACGATTCGCATCGTGGCGTGCAACGAATGGTCAGCGATCTGAACAAACTGTTGGCCGCACAGCCCGCGCTGCATCAAGTGGACTTTGAATGGCAGGGTTTTGAGTGGATCGATGCGAACGATTCGGACAATAGCGTCTATTCCTTCATTCGTCGTGGCAAGAACCCCGACGACATGCTCATCGTGGTGTTGAATGCCACGCCTGTTGCGCGCTACGGCTATCACATCGGCGTGCCGCGATCGGGTCACTACGAAGAGGTCTTCAACTCCGATGCCAGCAATTACGGCGGCTCGAACGTTGGAAACCTGGGCGGCATGAATGCCTCCGAGCACGCCTGGCAAGGTCGCCGCTATTCCCTCGCACTGACGCTGCCGCCGCTGGCTGCGGTATTCCTCAAGTGGCGCCCGGCCTGAGTTTTGGCGTTCAGCCCTTACATCTCGTACAACCCCGTGGCTTGCGGTAAAATCATAGGGGACAGGATAGGAAGGCTATCGATAAGTGAGGTCTACCTTGAAATCGCCGTTTCGTCTGTACCATCGACTGAATCCTGCCGCAGCCGGCCTATTACTTACGCTGTGGCTAAGCCCAATCGCTTTGGGCCAAGATCCTGGCCCTCTGCCGGGTGGTTCACCCCCCTCGCGGCCAAAATCACAGCCTAGGACTCAACCAGACACTTCTGGATCCCAGACCTACCACACACCCACTCCTCCCCAAAAGCTGCGCTCTCCTGGCGACAGCCCCATTGTCAACGAACCGCCGTCCATTCCCGTCGACCAGGTTATTAAGCGGTTCGCTGAACGCGAAGCCGAGTTCAGACGCGAGCGCGACAATTACACCTATACACAGACTTTTTCGATCCAGACGCTCGACGAAGACAATCGTCCTGACGGCGAATACCGCATGACCAGTGAAATCGTCTTCACTCCCGATGGAAAGCGCTTTGAAAAAGTCACCTTCGCGCCACCCAATACGCTGCAGCGTATCTCGATGAGCCAGCAGGACGAAGACGATGTGCGCAGCATTCAGCCTTTCGTTCTAACCACAACTGAATTGCCCAAATACAACATCACCTATGTTGGCAAGCAACCGGTGGATGAACTCTCCTGCTACGTATTTGACGTTGGTCCAAAGGTGATCGAGAAGAAGCAGCGGTATTTTCAGGGCCGAGTGTGGGTCGATAGTAAGGATCTTCAAATTGTCATGACCGACGGCAAAGCGGTTCCTGACATCGTCAACAAAAACAACGAGAACGTTTTCCCCCGATTCCGCACCTATCGCGAGAATATTGAGGAAGGCTTTTGGTTCCCTACGTTTACGCGCGCCGACGACTACCTGCACTTCAGTTCAGGGGACGTGCATATCCGAATGACAGTAAAGTATTCAAATTACAAACGTTACGGTAGCACTGTCAAAATGGGCACGGTTACAGAAGTAAAGTAAACGGCAACCATCTCATTGGGCCCTCCGCGCTTGAAAGACCAGTGTATTCACTACACGATTTCCTGTATCCTCATTAGGAGATCGGGACTATTTGGCTGAGCCGCCCGGCTCGTAGTTCGGGTCTTATGCAGTTTCAGTCAGTTGTCTGCGCTCGTTGGGCTTCGCCCGAAGTCTTCATCCACGATGCGTTTTACGAACATTCAGCTTGAGTTGTCGCATGGTTTCCCTCGATCCGGGAGAAAATAGGAAATCTGCGTACCACAGGTGGAGTAACGAATTTGACGGGTAATAGAGGTACTGAGGCGGTCCTTAGCTCTCAAGCTCACCCAGCGGCCCCGCTGCATCGATCCACGGTCATTCTGCTTGCCTTGCTCGTCGGTCTTTGTTGTGCTTCTCAGGGTTACGCCGCTTGCGAGCAGATTCCTGCTGGAAGGTCATTTTGGATCAGGCTAATCGATCCTGTGGCTTCCTATAGCTCTAAACCGGGCACTCCCGTGCATGCGGTCCTGATTCAATCGCCGGATTGTGACATGACGCCGGTGTTTCCTGCCGGCCTAGAGGTCGCTGGGCAGATCTCCTCGGTTCGCAAAGTTGGAATGGGCTTGATTCACGATACCGCTGCCGTCGAACTCCAGTTCGATCGGATCGTCACGGCGAACGGATCGGTGCTCCCGATTGCCTCGCAGGTCGTTGAGGTTGACAATTCCCGCGAAGCCGTCCGCAAGGGTGTGATTCGTGGCATTCGAGCAACCAACACTCCCCAGGGGCGCATTACCAGCCGCTTGATCCACATGCCCACGTTCAATCCCTACACGGACATGGGCCTGATCGTCTATCGCGCGCTTACCATCCTCCCTGAACCGGAGATTTATCTACCGCCCGGAACCGATCTTCGGCTGCGCCTGAACGTTCCGCTGTATGTCGGAGACCAGCCCGAGCTACCGCGCGTGTCGTTCGAAATGGATGAATACGAGCGCGGCGATGTGGAACTGTTGCTCCAGCACTCCTCTGACCGCACTTCCACTCGAGGCGGCAAGGATGCGGATCTGGTCAACGTTCTCTTCGTTGGATCCGGGGAACAAATCGAACGTGCTTTCACTGTTGCGGGATGGCTGGGGGCCGACGCGAATTCCAAAAAAGCCTTTTTTAAACAGCTTGGCGCATACCTCACACTCTCGAACTATCCCAACATGCCCATCTCACGGCAGTTGCTGAATGGCCAATCGCAGGACTCCACTTGGCAGAAGAGCTTCAACGCTTATGGCAAAAGGGAGCACCTGCGCCTGTGGGGTCAGACCCGAACAGTCCAGAATCAACAGGCGTGGCTAGGCGCGTACACACGCGAGACGAGCGCCGCGCTCTCAATCAGGTACCACAAGTTTATCCATCATATCGATCGGAATCTCGATGATGGCGTCAACATGATGGTTCGAGACCTGTCTCTAACCGGCTGTGTTGACTCCGTACGCCAACTTCCCCGCCCGGAGCTGTCACGAATTCTAGTCAACTCCACCGGCGACGAGATGAAGACAGACGGCATGCTGACGGTTCTCCATCTAAAAGACTGCGAAGAACCTTCGATTCAATATGCGCGCGGTACCCCACTAATTCCGATTCATCCAAAATCCATAATTGCACGGTATTTCCGTTCCCAGATTCTTGTGTACAAAAGCGACGTCATCCGCGGCAACGTCATCTATAGTGCGTTTGATCTGACCCGCATGAGCATTCGGTCCTTCCGTCATCGCAATGATTCAAACGCCGATAGTGACGATGATGATCTTCCCATGTCTCCCGTTTCCCCTGATACGCTGTTTCCCGCGCTCGCGGCCGGCGAAATCCCTCTGGGCAGATAACGCTACGCACGGCCGAGAATCGGCCGGACTTGTGTTTGACAGGCGCAAATTATTGGCCAATGGCGTTTGTTTTCAGCGGGTTCCACCGAACACTCGCACGGCCTCGACAGAACCTAGCGCTCTTTCTCGAACGATTCGTCACGATTGTCGAGCGAACCCAAGTCCGTTGGAACTTTTCCCGACGGTTCAGCGTATTTCCATGAAAGGAGATTCGACATGATCCATTTCAGCCGGGGACTCTGCACTTTGGCGGCAAGCGTGGCCTTTGCTACTGTCTCTCTTGCCCCGATCTCGCTCTCCCAGACCACATCAGAAACATCGTCGACTTCCAAGGAGCAATGGATTCACGTGCGCGTGGTGAGCAATGACGACAAGGGCGAAACCGTCCGGGTGAATGTGCCGGTGGAGATGGCGGAGAAGGTTCTGCCAGCCATCAATAAAGACAAACTGCGCAACGGCAAGCTTCATATTGACTCCGCCCATCTGGAGGACGTCGACCTGCGCGCGTTGCTCGACGCAGTGCGGACCTCGAAAGACGGCGAATACGTCACCGTTCAAAGCAGAGAAAACGATGTTCGTGTGGCCAAGAATAATGGCTATCTTTATGTCTACGTGACGGATAGATTCGGTGGCAATAAGGCCACGGTTAAGGGTGAAACCGGTAAGGTCAACTCCGCGAAGGAATCCAAGGTCCAAGTACAGGTTCCGATGAAGGTGGTGGACGCTCTGTTCTCAGCTGGCAAGGACGAACTGGACATCGTTGCCGCTCTACACGCTCTTTCAGCCAATGGAGACACCGAACTAGTCAGCGTGAAGGACTCTGAGAACACCGTGCGCGTTTGGATCGACTCTAAGAATGTGGCCGACTAAATGGCGAACACAGAGGAGAACCGGCGATGCTGATCATTGCTAAAGTCGCTTTGGGGCTGGGAGCCACACTTGCGGTTAGCGGCGCTTACGTATTCCATGAAGGCGTAATCAACGTCGACGTGGATGACTACAACTCTGGGGGCTCCCACGTCCATTTCTGGGTACCGGCGACGGCCGTTTCTCTGGGCCTTCGAGTTGTGCCGCACCGCCAGAGGGAACACGCCGCTTCACAAGTACAGCCCTATCTGCCCGTCCTGCGCGAAATGGCAAAGGAACTGAGGAAGTTTCCCGACGCGAAGTTCGTTGAGGTGGAGAGTGGGACGGACCGCGTATTCATCGGCACGGCGGACGGAAAACTGCGGATCGACGCCGTCAGCCCGAAGGAAACGGTTCACCTGTGCATTCCCGTAGACACCATCGAAGACGTAGCGGATCGTCTCGAAGCCGACTCCCCGACCATTTAACACACCAATCGGCGTCTGTGCAGCGCATTCACCCTAGCTGGTCCCATCCCTGCCCGGTTGGAAGTACACTTCGTCTTGCAGGCCCGATTTCTCCCATCCGACCCGTTGCAGGATTCCCCTTCCGTTTTCAATCATGATGGGATGACCACAGAGATACGCCGTAGTGTCCGTGGGTTTTAGATCCCAGAGCGCGACGTACTTCCGGATGAGGTCATCTACGCGGCCCTTTTCGCCGGTCCACTCTGGCTCGTCCCACGGACGGCTGACTGTCGGTACATATTTTAGCCACGGCGTTTCGGCGGCAATCTTCTCGAGTTCGTTGCGATACCCAAACTCCCAGGAATGGCTGGCTCCCTGGATGCAGAACCAGCGATGCTCCCCGGGCATAGGCATGCCGCCCTTCTTCCAGTCTTCCAAGACCGTGCGAACGTAGCTTACGTACGGCGCTATTCCAGTGACCGTCGCGAGCAATAGATGGTTCTTCCGTCCGCTTCGCAAGTCCAGAGTGAATCGTCCCTTGGCGAATCGTCTCAGAAGCAGAGGAGCGCCTTTCTCCATGGCATACAACAAAGGAGAGAGCTGCCCTCGAGGCACCCGCTCCACAAAAAATTCCAACACTCGCTCGTAAGGCGACGAACAGAGGGAGTAAGCGCGTTCTATTCGCTTGCCGTCTATCTCCACACCCAAAGTGGCATATTGGCCGGCCAGGTAGCTGAACGGCGAGCCTGCCTCAACATGCAGGAGAAATAGATCCTCGGCCACTTCTGTACGATCGAGTATCTTAGCGGGCAAGAATTTTTCAGGATTCATCGTGGGCAACACCTAAAAAAAGTTCGATGCATTGTCGGGCAAAATGATACGGGCGGAGCCCATTCTGCCTCCGCCCGTGTGATGGACCAACTTCCTTTTAGTCCGATCTAACTCACGGCTTCGGCTGTTGTTGCATTTGTTGCATCATCATCTGCGGATCAAATGTTTGCACCGGACCGGTAATGCGGTCTGACATATCGGTCAAAAGCTTGGTCAAAATCATTGTGTTATGTGGACCGCTTTCCTTGACCATGCCAAAGGGTGTCACCTTGTCGCTGGTCCATGCGTCCGAGTTGTTCTTATCGTCTTTCCAATGTTCACAAAGGAACGTGCCGGCAGGAACCGTAATGGTTTCTGTACCAACGGAACGCCATTCGCTCAACCTCTCCTCTACTTTTTGGCTACGCTCGTCGTTTGGCTTGAAGGGCATTTCCATCGCGGGCTGGCCCGGCATTTGCATGATCATGCGGCGAAATTGAAAATCATCCTTAGTGAAGAGCGTCTTGCCGACAAAAGTCTTGTCCTTTTCGCCTGAGCTTACGATTTCCATCCAATAACCGTCTTTGCCGTCAACCGATTCCTTACCTACGATGTACATCTGCATCATCCGAGCTCCGCCTTTGGAATCCGTCCTGCTGGTCTCATATTCGGCGCCCTTGCCGACAACAGGATTGAAAACTTTCGTGATCGCAGGCCTCCTGAAAAACTCCGAACCCATTTGGCCACGGACAGAGGAAGCCAAAAAAAGCGACACAGCGATGACCAACATCGCTGGAACCAAGCGTTTCATTAGACTCTCCTTATGGGGATAACGATTTCATTTCTTCCCGGAACGATGGAGCAGCGCGATATGCTTCTCTCATATCAGTTTCATAAGAGGGAATCAATTGGGCTTCTGGGATCGTAGTGCAAATAAATCGACTGCGCTCATTCGTAGGCCAGGGCTTCAACCGGATCAAATCCAGACGCGCGAAATGCGGGTACCGTCGCGCCCAAGGCTGCACCCAGCAGCGCCAAGCCTATGGCTCCGGCAATCCAACCGGGAGTGAGCAGAATCGATAGTCCGGGATTGGTTTCTTTGAGGATACCTTGCGTGATGAGCGTGATGACGATGCCTACTACACTGCCTGCGATACTTAAGACCGCTGTCTCTCCAAGTAACATTTTCACAATGTCCAGACGGGAGAATCCCAATGCCTTCAGGATTCCAATTTCACGCGTTCGCTCCAAGATCATCGTGTGCATGTTTAGCAGGACTACCAGAAAACTTATCACGATGCCCAAGCCAACCATCGTGCGTATAAAAGGTTTAAGCTCCGGCAAGTTCGAAGAACTCATTAGCGTCACATACTCCGACATGGAACGAATGCGGTTCTGCGGATTCAATTTTAGAATTGCAGTCCGGGTTCCTTCTGTATCGCCCTTGCTTCGGACGAAGAACATCGACACTTTGTTGTCCGCCCCAACGATGTCCTGCCCGCTTTTCAAAGGAATGAAAAATCGGGCTCCTTTGCCGTGTGCGACTATTCCCGAGATTGTAAACTGATGATTGATCAGCGTGACCGTGTTACCCACCTTCAAATGCTTGGTCTGGGCAATGATGTCATCAGCAATCGCCTCGTCGGGAGCCCGGAACGGACGGCCGTCGCGGAAGATAAAGCCCTGGCTTAGAGCATTGAAGCGCTTGTAGTCGATGCAGTAGATAATCATCAAGCTCTTGGGATCAGAGAGGATGACCGTGGGAGCGACTTCGTCAACGCTTGGAATCTTTTCAATCTGGTCGCCAAGGGATTCCGGCATCACCGCGCTGGAGAATGCAAAGAAAATAGAGGAGTTCGGAGGCTGCACCAGTATGTCCGCACCGACGCCTTCCACGCGCTTTCCCCACTCCGCGATGACGCCGGAGGTCAGTCCGACGATCATCAGCACCAGCACAACCTGAATTGCAATAGCCAGTATGCTCAGCACGCATCGCAAAGGTCGCGCCGCGATGTTGCCCCAGAACATTTGAAGCAAGGAAAAGGGACCGTCGTGTGTGTCAGCCATCGAGATTCCGCAAGAAGAACTGTAACAAATTCAATTTGTGCTGGTCAAAAGCGTGAGAGAGATTGTGTGCTTGACGTTGTAGCACGAAAGCTTCCGAACTGCAGCAAGAAAAAAGCATTTTTAGTTAAGTTTTCAACACCAAAGTGGAAAACTTTGTGGAAAGCGCTGGAATTTTTCCTCTAACACCGCCACTTTTCAATACGATGATACGGTTTGCACCATTTCGGGGCAATCAGTCCAGCGCGACTATCAAAACGGAAGTCTTTTGCGCAACTCTGTGACCACAGTCACTCTTTCTCGTGCGACCCGTGCCGCTATCGCGGGCGCCCGAGGTCGAGACTCTGGTCGTTTCACAAGGGTTTAGACTCAAGCGTGATCGTTGCAGCGATGCCTTGGAAGAATAAAGATCAATACCACTTCGGCGGACGGTCCAAATGAATTTTGATGGTTTGTTTGGCGTCGGTTATGTCGTACCAATGACCGTAGGTTTTCCACCCTTCCGCCACAACTTGAATTAAAACTCGGCCCTGGGGTGCTTCTGGAATGTGAGCGATGCCGGATTGATTCGTTTTCACGTTGATCTCGGTCTTCTTGTCCTTAATCGTATGTTGCTCCACGGTCTTGAGGTAAACACTGGCATTTTCGATGGGTTTTTCACTCTCGCCCCCAGTAACTTCAATCCTTAACCGATTAAAGGCAGCGGGTGCTTCCGCTTTCGGAGGCGTCGTATTCTGGTCTTGCGGTGCGGCGGCAGGAAATTGGGACATTGCGGTCAGAGCAGCGGCAACCAGCAGAGACGAAATCATGGCAGTGTTCATAGCTCCCCTGCATCATATTCGCCGGAACTATGACGAAGGTCAAGACCAAGCCGTACTGAACGCTGGAGGTACAGTCGCGCGCTCGCGCACAGACCTGAGCCACCGTTGCTAAACCATGTAATCTGATCCTGTTGCCTGTCTTTAGGCTAGAATTAGCCATCGAGTCACTCATCAAGTTTACCCGTTCTGGGGAGAGACTACGTGCCTTCAGCTCCTCCGCTCACACCCACAACCTCACCTAGTGGAGTTCGCTTTAGAATTGCCGCCGCTCTGCTTCTTGTGATGATGGGAACGTTGGCGGGTGGTTCTGCCCTTCGCGAGTCCGTGACGCTCGATGAGGTCGCGCACATTGGCGCTGGGGTCAGCTATCTCCAGAAATTCGACCTTCGCTTGAACGAAGAGCACCCACCACTCCCTAAGTTACTTGCCGCAATCCCGCTAGTGCTTCGAGGGACGCATGCTGACTATTCGCACATCTCCTGGACGATTAGTGAAAAGTTCTTCCCGGCCTATTTGGGCCAATGGGTATTCGGCGATTGGCTCCTGACAAAATGGAATGAGCAAGCGACAGTACTTGTTTGGGCGCGGCTGCCGATGCTGCTGCTTACGCTCGCCCTTGGCTGGATCATCTTCAACTCTGCCCGCCAACTAGGTGGTGATTGGGCCGGACTACTTTGTCTGGTGGTTTTTGTTAGCTCGCCGGCGTTTCTTACCTTCGGGCCGCTGGTTCTGACGGACGTGCCCGTTACTTTGTTTTCCTTGATCACCATCGGGAGGTTCGCAGATCTTTGGAAGAACCCGACGAAGCGGAATGCATTCCTTTTTGGCCTGAGTTTTGCCGGCGCTTTGCTTTCTAAATTCACGGCTGGAATTCTCATCTTCGTGTTCGTTGCTTTCACGCTCAGCGCGCGTTGGCTTCCTCTCCCTGGGCAACCAAGCGAAAGAACTGAACTGCGCATCTGGCGAAAACTACGCTGGAAGATGACTCGCCGCGGTACCCTGTGGGCTGCACTGGCTGTCTATGTTTTCTATTTCGTTTTTTCTATAAGGCAGAGCACCGACGTTCTCTATCTAGTTGGCCACGGCCCTGCCTGGATTCCGCTCCGCCGTCTTCTGATGCCTGCCTGGCTCTACCTCCGAGGCGTCCTGATCGTACTAGTCACTTCCAGCCGTCCCACTTTCGTACTTGGACATGCATATCCGCACGGCGTTTGGTTTTACTACCCAGTTGTATTTGCTTTGAAATCTCAACTTGGCTTCCTCGCATTGCTTCTACTTGCGCTTATGTTTGCGCTCCTCCACGAACCTTCTCCGGGAGAAAGAACGCGGTTGATTCGTTCGCGCCTGGACTACCATTGGCGCGCGGTTTGCGTGGCCCTGATGGTATTCCTTGCCTTTTGCGTAATTGGTCGAATGGCCATAAGCATCCGCCACTTCACCGTACCCATTACACTCCTAATTCTGTTACTTGCGCCCCTTCCTGGAGCTCTTGTGAGATTGCGGCGGGCAGAGCCGATTCTCGGAACAATTGCGTCCGGGCTAACCGCAGTGTGTGCCTTGAGTTGCCTGATTACGGCCGTATCTGTGTATCCGTTCTACCTGCCCTATATTAATGCTTTGAGTTTTGGTCGGCCGGCCTACACGCTCCTCAATGATTCAAACGTGGATTGGAATCAGGCGTTACCTGAGGTGAGACACTTCGTCGAGCAGCAGAAAATTGACCACATCAAGGTAGACGAATACGGTTTCACGGAAGTAACCGATTACGTTCCAAATGGCGAGGTGTGGGATTGTCAGAAAGCAACGGACGCCGATGCAGGCTCGTGGGTGGCCATCTCCGCCGGGAGTATTCTCGACGCCCACAATTGCGCATGGCTTCAGCAATTCACGATGCAACCTATCGGCGGTGGAAGCATGTACGCGCTGCATCTGCCTTCCCAGATTCCCTCAGCCGGGAGCCCGGGAGGCCCGCCTCTTCCCTCGGCTTATCGCTATCTGGGCGGCATGCAAGTCGACACCCGAACTTACTTCATGAAAGTCATTCACGATCCTGACGAACTTCACCAGGTTCTTGCGGAAATGCAGGCCCGCTTTCAAGAGGCCCGGGAAGCGATGAAAAAGGGGTCGTCGCCATCCAAAGATGTAAAGTAGAACTGCGATGCTGGCTTCAAGCAGGTTATCCATCCGTCGCAGGACGATTGACTCCCTGCATGGCCTCTTGTAACTTCGATGCACTGCGGAAATCGCAGGCTCTGAGGAGATTTCCTTCCTCTCTTAGGACTACCGCCCGGGACTTTTAGCCGCGCCGCGTGGCCGGACGAGCACAGCGTGTGCCCGGAAATGCCAAGGAGACACTATGGGATTTGCAACGAACGCGATTCACGTTGGACAGGAACCCGATCCATTGACGGGCGCCGTGGTCGCACCGATCTATCAGACTTCCACCTATGTTTACGAGGAATTGGGCAAATCCAAAGGCGGGTACGATTACGCCCGCACGAATCACCCCAACCGCAAGGCTTTGGAACGCACGGTTGCGAAGCTCGAAGGGGGACATAGTGCATACGTCTTCACCTCGGGGATGGCCGCGATCGATTCAGTATTCCGGTTGCTTCGTCCGGGAGATCACGTGGTGATTTCAGAGGCAGTCTATGGCGGCGTCTACCGGCTTACAACCCAACTCCTGGTGCACTTTGGAATGGAATTCAGTTTCGTGGATACCACGGACCCAGCCGTCGTCCTGGGCGCCATGCGGCCAAACACAAAAATGCTGTACATCGAAACTCCCACCAATCCCACGATGCGCCTGACGGACATTTCTGCCATGGGTAAGCTCGCCAACGAACGCCGCGCGATGCTTGTAGTTGACAATACTTTCCTCACCCCGTATCTACAGCGCCCGATCGAACTTGGCGCACATATCGTTGTGCATTCCATGACCAAGTATTTGAACGGCCATAGTGATTCGACGGGAGGCGCCGTCGTACTCACGCGCCCTGAAGACGCAGAAAGAATCTATTTCATTCAACGCTCCGCCGGGGCCGGGCTTGCGCCCATGGATTGCTTCTTGACCTCGCGCGGCATCAAGACCCTCGCGGTGCGTATGCTCCAACACAATGCCAACGGCCTAGCCGTGGCACGCCACCTTGACGCACATCCCAAGGTCCGCAAGGTCTTCTTTCCCGGCTTGGCTTCGCACCCCCAGCACGATCTGGCGCGTCGCCAGCAGAAAGGTCCTGGAGCGATGCTGGCGTTCGACCTGGGCGCGGAGGAAGCCGCTCGGCGGTTTCTAAATCAGGTGAAAGTTTGCGCTTTGGCCGAAAGCCTGGGTGGCGTGGAGTCGCTCATTTCTCTTCCAGCGCAAATGACTCACGCGTCCATGCCCAAGGAAGTCCGCGACCGGGTGGGCATCACCGACAGCCTGGTGCGGCTCTCTGTAGGTATCGAGGACGTCGAGGACATTATCGCTGACCTTGACCAAGCCCTATTGTATGTCTGAACAGACTATTCGCGGAGTGAGCCAGCCAGCCAAGATAGATATGCCGGCGAGCCCCCGGCGATCCGCAGCGAGATAAATTCCGGAGTTTCGTAGGAATGCAGGCTAAGCACTACCCTTTCCAGAGGTTTCAGGCGTTTCAGGCTGGATTTGATGATGAGCAGATGCTCGCGGGCCTGTTCGTTCCTGCCCCTCCACACATAAACCGATTCCACGGGCGCCGTGAGGATGTTCACGCACCCCGCCAATCGCTTTTTGACGATCGCGTTCGCGATTTTCCGGGCTTCTCGCATCGAACCACAGGTGACCAACACAATTCGGAATTGGCTCGTGCGCGCCATCGCCGTTCTCTCCCGCCCGATTGTACACGAGCCGTTCCTTCTCAGGCATTTCCGATGCGAACAGAAGGCAAACATCGGGGGTGGCGAGCGTTGGACGCTTGGACACTGGGCATGGGGAAAGTTGTACGCCGACGCACTTGGATAGCGCAGAATTCCTAGTCGGGGTCAGAATCTGAATTGCAGATGAAGAACAATCCACGAGCGAAACGAAAGCGGTTTGCGCGCCACTACGTCCCTCACTTATTGGCGGTATTTGTGGCCGTCCTGTTCATTCATGATGTTTTCGGCACTCATGGATTCCTGGCCATGCACCGCAAGCAGCAGGATATTCAGAAAGTGCAGGCGGATCTAGATCGCCTGAACAAAGAAAATTCCGCACTTGAGCAAGACGTCAAGAACCTGAAAACAGATCCGTATACGATCGAAAAGATTGCCCGCGAAGAACTTGGCCAGGCACGCCCTGGCGAAGTTATCATCAAGTTGCCGGCGCCGCCACCGACCGACTCTCTGTCGACAAAGCCTTAGCGGTTCTCTTTTTGTAACGCGTCCTCCAGATCGACAGTCCCAGCATGGCCAGAAAGATCGCCAGCAAACCCGAGGTCGCCTTCGGTATGGAACATGCACGCTTAGGCATGATGGACAGAAGCCCGTAGACGAACTCAATATGAACCCAATAAACGAGCAGCGACGTGGTTCCCAACTGAATTACCGGGCTGAATCCTTTTTGCGCCCATCCCCACCGGCACCACGAATACGTCAGAGATAAGATGAGCAGCAGAATGCCGCATCGCATCATGAAAAAATTTGGATTCGAATGCCAGAAATCGTAGACGGTGTAGAGCCGGAACGGCAAGGCGTCAAATAAAAGTGCCAGAACGCAAATCAGAAGCCCCGTGCCGCCGAGACCGAGAAAGAAGGAGTGCTCGTGCTTGCGCGCAAAGTCCGAAAAGATCAGGAAGCCGATGGCCAGCCCGCCAAACGCGAAGCCACACCATGGAAAAATGGGGAACAGCCACGCCTGCGGCTGGCCAAACGTGTGCACGCCATTGATGTAAGACTCAATCGGCCATGGCAGCACGTTCAAACGCGAGGACGTCCAGACGGCAGGCGTGGCCAACGCGATTATTGCGGTCGTGGCGAATGCCGCAAGGATACCCTTATTCCGCTGGGAAGCCGCATCGCCAATGCCCGTGAGCCAGCACATTATTCCCAAAAGCGCGATGGACAGGCCGAGCATGTTGAGCACATCCACGCGAAGCAAATCCGTCCAGGGAACCCACTTGTAGCCGAGAATATATTCCTGGATTCGAAAAAGAATCCCCAACCCGAAGATTTCGGCGCCGCGAAGTACTGTCTGCCAGGCAATTTCATTCCGCTCCATTCCCTTTGCGCGGAATTTCTGGGTGGTAAGGGCAACGGAAACGCCTGCGAGAAAAATAAACAGCGGCGCGGGCAGGGTGCCTCCGAGCTGTGACCAACGATAGAACCGCGTTTGATGGAGATCGGGCCGCAGCCACGAATCGTAGCAATGCGTCTGAAACATCAGCAAGCATGCAAGGCCGCGCATCCAGTCGATATAAGAGAGTCGTTTCACTCAGTTCTACTCACTGTTCAGGCTACAATTTTCTGTTACGGAGGTTTTTATAACGATCGCAGTGTTGTGTAAAGTTCTATAGCGTGTGCTGCAGACATCGTCGAGGGAAATAATGAAGCAGCTTAGCGTCTGGGGAGTGTTGGGTATCTGGGCAGGGATCTGCCTTGGCGGGGGACTTTTCGCAACTTGGGAAGGATATGGAGGACGCGCATTCGCCGCAACGTTGACCACGTTCGCGCTGTTGCTGCTCGTGATGCTGCTGTTTGCCGCGCGCGGGGTGAGCGATAGCCTGGTGCGCAACCTAGGACCCACGGTTGGCCTGCTGGTGGGCTCGTGTCTCTTTCTTTCCTATATCGTTTATCTGCTCGGGACGGGCGCCTTTGCCGTGACTCGCGCTTGTGTGCTGGCGGCGCTTATTCTTGTTCCCCTCGGCCTCGCCGGCACGGCTGCGGGAGCGACGCCGGGGGTGTGGCAAGATTTTCTGATTCTCGCGGGCGTGTGGGTTTTCGTTAAATTCAGCCCCTCACATTGGATTTGGCCCTACCCAGGAGGGCGCCTCGCCTACGTCTTTACCGTGTTGATGTCAGTCGACGTAGCGCTTGCGACGTTTGTTCTGGTTCGCCGGGCGAGCGGCATCGGTTACTCCATCGGTTGGGGCAAGAAGTGGAGTTTCTATGTGCTCGCAAGTTTCTTGCTCTTTGCCTGCATCGCTATCCCGCTTGGACTGAGAATGCATTTCATCGCATTCGCCCCACAGTGGGCACGTTGGAATTCATTCGCAGGATTATCAGTCGCCATTCTGTTTATCACCGCGTGGCCTGAAGAATTCCTGTTCCGCGGTTTGTTGCAGAATTTTTTATGCAAAGCTTCGAAGAGTGATCTTGCCGGCTGGTGGACCTCGTCGGTTCTTTTCGGTTTCTCCCACATCACGAATATGGGTTTTCCCAACTGGCGGTATGTGATTCTGGCTTCACTCGCGGGGCTCTTCTACGGCTGGACTTGGAAAAAGACCGGATCGATTTTTGCTTCTGCTCTCGTGCACGCCGCCGTGGATGTAACCTGGCATTTTTTGTTTCACACCTGAAGAGCATCCGCGCCGTTCAGGAACAACTATAAGCAATTCGTTGCCTGCTCATTCGATTGAGTGTGGCTGAGATTCGATTGGTTTTCCTTCGGTCGCTGTGGTAGCTTAGAAACATCGACTTTCTAGGTCGCCGTGCAGGTTAGGAGAGATTCCGGGGCATGATTCCACATTTTTTCTGCTATCGCGCTCGTGTTATGGTCCGGATTACCTCGAAGTTGCGTTTTACTTCCGTTCACGTCCCCATGCATTAATTCCTGTCAGCTGGCCCCTCTGTGGTCGCAGCAGCTCTCAAGATTGAACCCAGCAGAAAGAAAGACCGGCTTAACTGTTAGCGCCAGTCGGTTTGTTGACCAGGTCAATTCCCCCACACACGGCTTTCTATCACCTCTGTATAGGAAGTCCTCCGGGGGCTAGGTAGGGGAACCCGTCTTCCGGGTTCCATCGGTACGACTTCAAAAATAACGTGGGGGAGGATCTGCCCAATGATCTATCGGAATGGTGTGCGCCGCGCTGTCGGCGTCTTGAGTTTGCTATTGGTTTGGGGATGGGGCCAGGCCGCAATGCCTCAGGCCCTGCCGCAAGTACGAGTTCTAACAACAGTCAAGAATGAACAGAAAGTAGTGGTGCGAGGAACGACGTCACCTTATTTGGGGCGAAGCGTAGAGACAGGACGAATGACGGGAGGCCAGAATCTTGGCCGCATGATCCTGCAGCTCACCCCAACGGAGGAGCAGGAGAGTGGCGCCGCAAAGCTTGTTACTGACCTGCACGACCCTTCTTCGCCGTCGTTTCATAAATGGCTGACGCCCGCAGAGTTCGGGCACAAATTCGGAGTAGCCGATGAAGACGCCGCCAAAGTCCGCCAGTGGCTCGAGAGTCAGGGCTTGACTGTCCATGAAGTCTCGCAAAGCCGCCGCTTTATTGTGTTCAGCGGAACGGTGTCGCAGGTAGAGAATGCATTTGCGACTCAGATGCATTCGTACGAATACAAGACCAAGAAATTTATTGCCAATTCCACCGATATTCAGATACCCGCGGCATTGCAGCCCGTCGTAAAAGGCGTGGTAAGACTGCACAGTGATCCACGCCCCTCCTCCGCGTATAAGGGAACCAAGATTCACTTCAAGAAGAAGGGCACGCAATTCACTTTCGATGACGGCTCGCACTATATGACCCCTGCTGATTTTGCCAAAATTTACAATGTGCAGCCACTCTACGACGCAGGAATCGATGGTACTGGCCAGACCGTTGCCATTGTCGGTCGCAGCAACATCGATGTGCAGAACGTAACCGACTTCCGCTCCCTTCTGGGGCTTCCCGCAAATGATCCGGAAATCATCGTGAACGGCGACGATCCCGGTCAGAACAGCGATATGGAAGAAGCCATGCTGGACGTAACCTGGTCTGGCGCGGTCGCACCGATGGCGCAGATTAAGTTCGTGATTTCGCAGAGCAACTTCTCCGACGGCGTCGACGTTTCCGCAGCGTACATCGTGGATCACAATCTGGCGGCGGTCATGAGCACCAGCTACGGATCTTGCGAAGATTCGCTGGGAACGGTGGAAAACACTTTCTACAACACGCTTTGGAAGCAAGCAGCCGCCCAAGGCATCACTTCCTTTGTTTCGTCGGGAGACAATGGTGGGGCGGGATGCGATTACCCGGGCAGCGGTCTGTTTGCTTCCAACGGTTTGGCGGTCAACGGTATTTCCTCCACTCCGTACAACGTCTCGGTGGGCGGTACGCAATTCGATGACACCGATAATCCAGACGCATATTGGGGCAGCGCGGCAGATACTGACCCGATTACAGGTCTTTCCGCGCTTGGCTATATCCCGGAAAAAGTCTGGAATGAAAGCAATAGCGATCCCAGCGCGGTAGGGCTCTGGGCCGGTAGCGGTGGCGCGAGTAAGGTTTACGCCAAACCCGACTGGCAAGCCGCGGCCGGCGTTCCCAACGACGGAAAGCGGGACATTCCCGACTTCTCTCTGTCCGCGGCACTGCATGATGGATACCTGGTTTGCCTATTCAACTATTGCAGCCAAGGTGATTATTTCTTCGCGTTCGGTGGGACCTCCGCCTCCAGTCCTGCGGCGGCCGGGATCATGGCTCTGGTGAATCAAAACCTCGGTGGACAACCGCAAGGGATCGCGAACTATGTCTTCTATAAGCTAGCTTTGATTCCTGGCGTCTATCACGACACTACCAAGGGCGACAATAAAGTGCCCGATGAAAACGGCCAATACACGGTCGGATATTCCGCGGATACAGGCTACGACCTGGCTTCCGGACTTGGCTCATTCGATGCCACGGCTCTCGTCAACAACTGGCAAACCGCCGCAACGGCGATCGGCTCTAAAACTACCCTTGCACTGGGCAGCGGCCAAGCTACGACGGTCGTTCACGGTGCGCCAATTAACATTCGCACTACCGTCGCGTGCAGCAACGGAAGTTCGTGTGCAGCTCCGACTGGAGCCGTTGCACTCCTCGCAACGTCTTCTACCGGTGACGCTCTCGGATCGGGAGTGGGCCAACTGACAACGGGTACGCACACCAGCACTGCCAACATCCAAACGCACACGGTCTCTGGCGGCTCCATGACCATTACTGCCCGATATGGTGGCGACGGCAAGTATTACGCCAGCACTTCCGGACCCGTGAACGTCACGGTTACTCCAGAGCCGACGCAATCCTACGTCGGCATGATTTCCGGCGGGTACATCACGACCGGTCCTCTTAGCGTGGGCTACGGCATACCAGTTCCCATCGGAGTCGCAGTTGCCGGCAACTCCGGCTATGGGTATCCCAGCGGTGGAATGAGCCTGTCTGCGGACGGCCAACCGGTTCAACCCGCGAAATACGATTACAATTCCGGAACGTGGTCCACCTACGACATTGTGTTGAATTACGGTGAAAAATCTACCCTATTAACAACGGGAAGCAATCCGGCCAGCCAGTCCAGCAGCGTTTCCACACTTGCACCGGGACTTTCTGCAGGTCCACACCAACTCACGGCAAGTTATGCGGGCGACGCTAGTTTTGGACCGAGCGAGGCCAGCTACAGTTTCTCAGTGACCAAGGCTGACTCCATGTTCCAGGACTTCTTCCCCGTGGGATCGCTGGTGGCCAATACTCCCATAACTTTGAACGGCCAAATCGGTCTGGTAAATGGCGGGTTCGCTCCGTATGGTGGAACCGTAACCATCTCAGACGTCACAGGTCCAAAGCCAGTTGTTCTAGGTGTGGGAACTGTTGACAGCAGCATGTACGGAAGCTTCCCTGTGAATGTCACGTTCACAACCGTTGGCACTCGACTCATCCGCGCAGACTATAGCGGTGACGTCAATCTGAACCCGACCTCAACTACGTACCACATGCCAATTCCGGCTAACGCTCCTTCTTACGTCTCGCTCAGCGCCGATCAAGCAACTGTGATGGCGGGCAAACCTGTCACGCTTTCCGCCGTTGTGAGTTCGGACATCCGCTTATACATTCCGACCGGCAACATCGCTTTCCTCGACGGGACGACAGCCATCGGCAGCGCTGCACTGGACGGAACAGGCACCGCGAATCTGGTGCTAACTACCCTCTCCGCGGGCCCACACAATATTACCGCCAGCTTTCCTGGCGACAGCATCCTTACATCATCGGTCTCCACCTCAATTTCTGCGCAGGTTTCAGACTACTCGGTTCAGGTCTTCCCAGGCACGGTGTTCATCCATGCGGGAACCACTGGCACGGCCTCCTTCAACGTTGTACCACTCGGCGGTTTCAACCAGGCGGTGCAATTCTCCTGCGGAACGGTTCCGGCCAACGTAACTTGCGCTTTCAACAAGAGCAGTGTCACGCTCGACGGGGTCAATCCTTCAGTCGTTACCTTAACGGTGGCGACCAATCGAATCACAGCCAACGCCACCGGGCCGAACCATTGGGGCGGAGCGCTCGCAGGATTTGCTCTAGCGGGCTTGCTGCTCCCGATTGGAATGCGCAAGAAGTGGAAGAACGCGTTCACCGTCGTCTGCATGGTAGGACTCGTGCTCTGGGGAACTGGGTGCGGCTCCAGCAGTAATTCCAACAACGCCCAGGCGGGCACCTACACCATCACCGTTACCGCCACATCCGGCACAAGTACGGGCGCGGTGACGAAAACAACGCCGCTGACGGTTACGGTCGTCAACTAAAACAACGAATACGTCGAATGGCAGGCGTTCTTGCAACATCGGGGCGCCTGCCTTTCACTTTCTCGGAAAAATGTCTTCCGCCAGAATCTGGGATGGTACCGGCGGTGTTAGGTAAACCACTCGCTGCGGTAAGCCAACCACCAGCTGAACACAAGAAGAGGAACCGTGACACCCACGGCCCACCAGAACGGAAGAAACAGGTCCGCTGCGAGCCCCAAAACTGTGAAGGTCCCCCAGAAGATCTTGCGTTGCACGGGGATAGTTTAGCGCTAAATACGCGGCGCCAGATGTCGCGCTGGCCTTAACGTGCCATTTGCGATACAAACGTTAACCAGACCGTTCTTGGAATTGACGGAGGGGTTGATGCAGAAGGAACATCCACTAAGCTCCACACGTGGCTTTCGCGTGCGCACGTACGCAGCAGAAGATGCAATGGTTATGGAATGCGAGGGCCGGCTAACAAGCGACAATGCCCCGCTGCTGCGAATGGAGGTTGCGAATCTGGTTCCCCTGCACAAGCGAATCGTTCTGGATCTAAAGGAAGTCCCGCAGATGGACAGCGCCGGGCTTGGCGCCGTGGTGGGCCTCTACGTGACGGCCAGAACCCGTGGATGTCGCATCGAACTGGTGAACGCCAACGAGGCCATCCGCAAGTTATTCAGTATCACCAATGTGCTGTCCCTGTTCGAACACGCCGGGCGCCACTACGGAAAGACAATTTAGAGCCCATTACTCCTGGCAGAGTAGTACCACCTTGCCAGATACTTGCGCCTTTTCTACCAGCTCGTTGGCACGGGCGGCCTCCCGTAGAGGAAATCGTGCGGCGATGACCGGGTGAATTAGTTTTTGGGCGAGAAGCTCAAATAGCCGCGTCAGGTCTTCACGGAACAGTTCTGGGGTAACATCGGAGAGTTTTCTCACGTTGTACCAGCTAGCGCGCTTCCCATCGGGAAGAAGCTTCATCAAGCCCAGTAGGGCGAAACCAATCCCGGCAGATAACTTCCCTTCCGAGAGAGCGGCCTGCGAACCGTAGCAGACTAGCGAACCACCACTCCGCAGGCACTTGTAAGAAGCCCACCAATTTTTGCCGCCGATAGGATCGAAAACCGCGTCCACCCCTCCGGGGGCAAGTGGACCGAGACGCTCAACAAAATCTTCCGACCGGTAATCAATGGGTTTGGCACCAAGCGATGTTACCAGCTCATGCTTGGCTTTCGATGCCGTGCCAAACATCTCCAGGCCTGCAAGCTTACCGAGTTGAAGGGTGGCTGTGCCCACACCTCCGGCAGCCGCGTGTATCAGGATACGTTGGCCTTCACGAAGCTTGGCAATACGATGGAGCATCTGGTAGGCAGTTACATAATTGAGGACCAGGCTGACGGCTTCACCGGGATCAAGCTCCTCCGGAACGGATACCAGGCGATTCGCAGGAACCGCGGTGTAGCGGCTGTAACCCCCAATCATGATAAGTCCAGCCACGCGCTGCCCAACTGCAAACTGAGTCACTCCGTCGCCGAGAGCATTCACTTCACCAACGATGTCGTAGCCTGGGGCAAACGGAAATTTTGGCGTACCTGGATAGAGACCGCGTCTCATCAAGACATCCGCAAAGGCGACGCCGGTTGCAAGCACTTTGACAAGAACCTGGCCAGGGCCGGGTGTGGGTGTGTCCTGTTCGACCCATTGCAGGACCTCGGGTCCACCCAATCTCGTGATCACTACACGTGCGTTCTTTTCAGTCGGCATACTTGTCTGGTCCGTGAGGGCTTGCGATCACAATAACCCGAAGGGACACCCATCCGTTCGATGCCTTAAGCGGCTGGAATTCTACAAATGTGACCATTACGGTGAGTCGCGCCTCAACGAACCACGCCGGTGAGCGGCGAGGACGCCGAAGCATACAGGCGTTTCGGCATGCGGCCCGCGTTGAACGCCTTGCGCCCGGCAAGGACGGCGTCCCTCATGGCTTCCGCCATCAATACAGCGTCAGCGGCTTCGGCAATGGCCGTGTTCATCAGAACGCCGTCGGCCCCCAGTTCCATGGCCACTGCGGCATCGGACGCTGTTCCAACACCCGCATCGACAATCATGGGGACCTCCGTGATGCGCTCACGAAGAATCCGCAGGTTGGCTGGATTTTGAATGCCCAGTCCCGAGCCGATGGGTGCAGCCAGTGGCATAACCGCGGAAGCACCCGCATCAATCAGTTTTCGCGCGGCAATCAAATCGTCGTTGGTGTAGGGGAGTACCACGAATCCTTCCTTCACCAGAACGCGAGTGGCTTCGATGAGTTGCTCGGTGTCGGGAAACAATGTTTGCTGGTCGCCGATGACTTCCAGCTTGATCCAGTTGGACAAGCCGACTTCGCGCGCCAGACGGGCCGTGCGAATGGCCTCGTCTGCCGAGTAGCAGGCTGCCGTGTTCGGAAGAATGAAAATCTTCTCGCGGTCGATGTAGTCAAGCAGGGATTCCTTCGATTTATCGGTAAGATTCACGCGGCGGACGGCTACGGTAACCATGTCTGCGCCCGAAGCAGCGTGAGCACGCGCCATCTCCTGAAAGCTGCGGTACTTTCCCGTTCCGACGATAAGGCGAGAGTTGAAGGCGCGGCCTGCGATGACCAGTTGATCGGACATGTCAGTTTCTCCAAGGGAATTGTAGTCCCTGGGAAGCAGAGCCACAAATGATGAGTGGCCAACACCCTGTGATGAGCGGCCCACGGAAGGGCAAGGACGGTCAAGCACATCAAGCGCCTCGCGGTCCGAGAAATGAACTCTTAGCAGATTAGCTTTGAATGTGCGCTTCCAGGAACCAGAGGTCCTTGTCGAGTTCGCGAGTGAGCTGCGTGAACATGTCCGCGGTAATGGCGTCTTCCAGGTCGCCCGATTCCTGCACGGCGGTGCGCAGCGCATTCGCGTGGAATCCAACATTCTGCACCAGGAACTTCAGCATGGCGGCCCCGTCGGATGCCGTCAGATCCGCTTCTTTCAGAGTAGTTTTCGCCGCTGCTTCGCGTACCGTGCCGTTCGCGACTCCGCCGAGAGTCGTGACGCGCTCGGCAAGGGTGTCGATGTGGTCTTCCAGATGCTCCGCGACCGAATCGAATAATTCATGGAGCTGAAAGAAGTCTTTGCCCTTCACGTTCCAGTGCGCCCATTTTACCTGACTGTGGAGATCGGTCGAATCGGCAAGGCGCAGATTCAACAGCGCAATCAGTGCCTGACGGTTGTTTTCGGGAACTCCAACGCTGCTGTGAAAGGTGCGAACGGTAGCCGCTGCCGCTTTGGCCATGGGGCAATCCTCCTTCAAAGGGTTAGTTTCTAGCTACTGAGATGGTGCCCAGGGCAAAAAGGGTACAGAAATCTGGGCAAAATCATCCCCGCAAACCGTTCACAGAGAATTCACCATGCGAAAGTGGGGCGGGTTAATCTTGTGCGACGGGCCGCGGCTCTGTCACATCCGCATAGAGCTTGGCAATCAAGTCGTGGAACTGCTTTTCGACGACGCGTCGTTTCAACTTCATTGTGAAGGTCAAGCTGCCACTGTCGAAAGTAAAATCCTCTGGCAAAAGCGCGAAACGTTTTATGTTTTCATATTGGGCCAAGTGAGTTGTGAGCCGGCATACTTCTTCCTCGATCAGCGCGTAGGAACGCGGGTGTGCGGCAAGCTCGGCATTCGTAGAGAACTTCACTCCATCCTCTGCAAGTTTCGCCGACACGGTGACCGGGTTTGGAACGATCAGCGCAACCACAAATTTTCTCTGGTCGCCAACCACCATGGCATTGAGGATGTAAGGACTGGTCTTTAACGAATTTTCGATCGGCTGGGGGGCAACAAATTTGCCCGCCGCAGTCTTTAAAAGGTCCTTCTTGCGATCGGTAATAAAGAGATAATTGTCCTTGTCCAGAAAGCCGATATCGCCGGTCTTGAACCAACCATCCTCGGATAATACCTCGCGCGTGGCTTCCGGCGACTTGTAGTAACCCTGCATGACGCACGGCCCTTTAGCCAGAATCTCGCCATCATCCGCGATGCGAATCTGCACGTTGGCAATGGGCTTGCCGCTACTGCCAGCCCGGTTCCTGGGGTAATTCGAGGTCAGAACGGGCGAAGTCTCGGTCAGCCCGTAGCCCTGATAAATGGGAATGCCGATGGCCCAGAAGAACTCTGCCATTTCCTTTGAGAGTGGCGCGCCACCGGACATAACCAGCCGCAAGTGTCCGCCCGTACCCGCACGAATTTTGGAATAGACGAGTTTGTCGGCGATGGCCCAATTCAACTTGACGGCCAGGCTCGCGCCCCTCTCACCGCCACGCCAACCCGCCGCCTGCCGGGCGGTCCTGATAGAAAAATTGAAGATCTTGCGTTTTGCGCCCTTCGCTTTCGTTCCTTGCTCCATCAACCGTGCATAGATTTTTTCAAAGAAACGCGGAACTGCGGCAAGGATCGTCGGGCGAACTTCAAGCAGGGCTTGGGCGACATCTTCCACGGCTTCGACATACGCTACGGGGCACCCCTGAAAGATATAAACGTAGTCAAGCATTCGCCCGTATACATGTGCCAGCGGCAGAAACGAGACCGCAAGGTCACTCTCTGGATTCAGGTTGAACTCTATACAGGTATCCGTAACATTCGAGCTGAAATTGGTGTGCGTGAGCATTACGCCTTTCGGCTCACCCGTGGTTCCTGATGTGTAAATAAGCGAGGCCAGCTGTCCTGGAAGTACCTGCGCCGCGCGAAGCCGGTAGGAGGCAATTTCCACCGGACCTGTCGCTGCAACAAGCGTTTCAAATCGCAAGGACTCGGCGCGCAGAGCATCTCCCGCATTTGCTACGATGACCTGCTGCACGCCCTTCAACTGCTCCTTCACTTGGAGGAACTTTTCGAGCTGGTTTTCCCCGGAAATAAAGAGAACCTGCGCGCCGCAATGATTCAGGATATAGCTCATGCGGTCAGGCGATTCATTGAAATACACCGGTACGGTCACAGCGCCGGATCCGCTTATCGCAAAATCGGCGGTGTGCCACTCCGGACAGTTGGGCGCCAACAGTCCAACCCGGTCACCGGGCTTTACGCCAAGTTCCACGAACGCGTTCGCCAACCCGGCCACCCGCCGCAGAAACTCCTCTGAAGAAATAGCTTCCCAGCGCCCGCGCCGGCGGACCAACTGCGCGCGGGCGGAAGGGTGCTCATCTATGGCTTTCAGGAATCGGGCAGGAAGCGTTGGATAAGGCATGCGATGTTTGAATTTACCCTACTGAGAAATTTGGTGCAATGTGCCGCCAGGAATTTGCCTTGCGGTACGATGTGCCTTGGTAGCCTGCCCCCAAGTTGTCTAAGGAATGGAGGAATCTCGGAATCGCTACGCGAAGTCGTAGAGCACCTCTTTCAGTGGCCGGAAACCTACCACGGGTTGGCCGGTGCCTCTGTCGCCCACCCATTTTTGTAGGAAGAAAAGCTGCGTTAAGATGACAGCAGGAGCAAATCCAATGAGCGCACCGACTACCGTCATCAATGATCCTGCGATCAGTCGCGGGCCGTTTCGCGCCCCGCATGGAACGGGCCTTACCTGCAAGGGTTGGCAACCGGAAGCAGCTCTGCGCATGCTACTGAACAATCTGGACCCGGATGTGGCAGAAAAACCGGAAGACCTAGTTGTCTATGGCGGGACCGGTAAAGCCGCGCGCAACTGGGATTGCTTCCATGCTATCGTGAAATCGCTGCGCGCGCTCGAAGGAGATGAAACTCTCCTGATCCAGTCGGGCAAGCCCGTAGCGGTTTTCAAAACGCATGACTATGCGCCGCGCGTCCTGCTTTGCAATTCCAATCTCGTAGGCCACTGGAACAACTGGGAGAAGTTCAACGAACTGGACCGCGTTGGACTGATGATGTACGGGCAGATGACTGCCGGCAGCTGGATCTACATCGGGACGCAGGGAATCTTGCAGGGCACCTTTGAAACCTTTGCTTCCGCCGCGCAGCAACACTGCGGAGGTACGCTGGCGGGGAAAGTAGTCGTCACCGGTGGTATGGGAGGAATGGGTGGAGCACAGCCGCTGGCCGCCACGATGAACGGCGCTGCGTTTTTGGGCATCGACGTCGATCCGGAGCGGATCAAACGCCGCGTGAAAACCGGCTACTGCGACGTGATGGTGACTTCGCTTGACGAGGCTCTCCGCATTCTGAAAAATGCCGTGCGCAAAGGAGAAGCCACGTCCGTCGGACTCGTTGGGAATTGTGCCGATCTGATTCCCGAGCTCGCAAAGCGCGGAATCGTCCCCGACATTCTGACAGACCAGACCAGCGCTCACGACCCGATCGGCGGATATGTGCCGAATAAGATGACCTTGGAGCAAGCAATTGCCTTGCGGAAAAAGGATGCCCAGGAATACCGCAGGCATTCCATTGCGGCGATGGCAGAACATGTTCAAGGCATGCTGGACCTTCAAAAACTTGGCGCCGTGACCTTCGACTACGGCAACAACATTCGTACCTTTGCCCACGAAGCTGGCGTGAAGAACGCCTACGATTTTCCCGGCTTCGTTCCCGCTTACATCAGGCCGTTATTCTGCGAAGGTAAAGGGCCCTTCCGCTGGGCTGCGCTTTCCGGTGAGCCATCCGACATTGCACGGACCGATAGACTGGTCCTGGAGATGTTTCCGCAGAACGAACATCTGAAGCGCTGGATCACAATGGCTCAGAAGAAGGTAAAGTTTCAGGGACTACCTTCGCGCATTTGCTGGCTTGGCTATGGGGAACGCGACAAGTTTGGCTTGGCGCTGAACGACCTGGTAGCAAAGGGCGAGCTGAAAGCTCCCATTGTGATCGGGCGCGACCATCTGGATTGCGGGTCCGTGGCCTCCCCCTACCGCGAGACGGAATCGATGAAGGACGGTTCCGACGCCATTGCGGATTGGGCGCTGTTGAATGCGCTTGTAAACACAGCCAGTGGCGCCTCCTGGGTCTCGATTCATAACGGAGGTGGGGTGGGAATCGGATACTCCCAACACTCGGGCCAGGTGACCTGCGCCGATGGCACCAAAGAGATGGCTAAACGCATCGAACGGGTGTTGACCAACGATCCTGGTATGGGCGTGGTTCGCCATGCCGACGCCGGCTACACGGAGGCCATCGATTTCGCCAAGAAGGCGGCCGTAAAGATACCCATGATGTAGCTGAAGCGCGGAAGGTGCAACGATTCAGCAGGGCAAGCACGCACACGAACTAGGAAGAATCGTCGAGGGAGCTCAAGATGTATACAGTGTTAGGCGCAACCGGAAATATCGGGTCCGTTATCACTAGAACGCTGTTGGAAAAAGGTGAAAAGGTTCGTGTGGTGGGCCGGAATGCCGGCAAATTGCAGACCTTTGTTCAGAAAGGTGCCGAAGCCTTCGTCGGCAATGTTGCCGATGAGGCTGCCGTGACGCAAGCGCTCACCGGGGTGCGTGCTGCCTTCCTGATGCTACCCCCTGACATGACTTCGCCAGACTATCGTGCCGACCAGGAACGCATGAGCGATTCGATCGCCGCGGCAGCGAGAAAATCGGGCTTGCGATACGCCGTAAATCTGAGCAGTTTTGGAGCTCAAGCGCCGTACGGTGCCGGACCCATTTCCGGCCTTCATGGTGTTGAGAAGAAACTGGATTCCATCGACAAGCTCAATGTGCTGCACTTGCGCCCTGGCTCTTTCTTTGAAAACCATCTGACGAGCATCAACATGATGCAGATGATGGGGGTAATCGGGGGCGCGCTGAAGGCCGACTTGAAGTTTCCGCAGATTGCTACCCGGGACATAGGCGATTTTGCCGCTCTCCGACTGCTGAAACTCGATTTCACTTCCAAGCACACTCACGAACTTCTGGGCCAGCGCGACCTCAGCCAGAATGAAGTGGCGACGGTAATCTCCAAGACCCTCGGGAAACCCGACCTTCGCTACATGCAGTTTCCTTACGATCAGGTCGAACAGGTGCTCGTGCAGATGGGTACGCCTCCCAAAACGGCTGCATGTTTTATCGAGATGTTTCAAGGGATCAATAACGGCACGGTCGTCTCCACGGAAACCAGAAATGCAGAGAACACTACGCAGACGTCGATTGAGACGTTTGTGAAAGAAGTTTTTCTCCCCGCCTACCAGGGCAGGGCCGTAAGCGCTTGAATGCAATCAGGCGCTGAATCTGACAGAATAACAATACATTGACCGAAAGCCTCTTGATCACAGGTGCTTCTCAACTCCTGACCCTGCGCGGCGGCAGTCCGCGCAGAGGTAATTCTCTTTCCAAACTCGGAATCATCGAGGACGGAGCCTTGTTGCTGCGCGATGGTCTTATCGTCGCCGCGGATTCTAAAAAGCGGGTCGAATCGCGTCAAGACGCGAAACGCGCCGAGAAGATTGACGTTGACGGGCGCGTAATTCTGCCGGGATTTGTGGATTCGCACACCCATCTGATTCATGCCGCAAGCCGCGCCGAAGAATACGAACTGAAAATTCAGGGTGCCAGCTACGAGGAGATTGCACGAAAAGGCGGAGGCATACTGAACTCCGTGAAGAAGCTGCGTGCCGCCACTTCTGACGCTTTGAAGCGCCGGGCGTCAGAGGCGTTACGGGACTTTGCGGCCTATGGCACAACGACTCTCGAAGCAAAAAGTGGCTACGGCCTGGACGTCGCCGGCGAACTAAAGATTCTAGCGCTCCACCGGGATCTAGATCGGCAGCAACCGCTGGAAATTGTTTCCACTTTCCTGGGGGCGCACGTCGTGCCCGCGGAATATCGCAATACGCCGGACGGAGCCGAGCGTTATCTGACGCTGTTGACCGATCAGCTCTTACCGGAAATTGTGAACGCGCGCCTTGCTGAATTCTGCGATGCCTTCTGCGACCGAGGCGCTTTCACCCGCGCGCAGGCAAAACGAATTTTGAGCGAAGGCAAGCAGCATGGACTTGTTCCCCGATTGCACGCGGAGCAATTGTCGCGAACCGGTGCCACAAAGTTGGCCGTGGAGCTTGGTGCGGCGAGTTGCGACCACTTGGAGCACGTGAACGTCTCCGACATTCGCCATCTGGCTGCCTCAGACACCGTGGCCACACTGCTTCCAGGCTGCGATTTTCACCTAGGCTGGAAGCGCTATGCGCCTGCACGCAAATTGATCGAGGCAGGCGCGATCGTAGCGTTGGCGACAGACTACAATCCCGGCACCTGCCCGACCTTGAGCATGCCGATGATCCTCTCCCTAGCTTGTTCTCAATTGCGCATGACTCCGGCAGAGGCCATTGCGGCCGCCACCATCAACGCGGCGTTCGCAGTAAAGCGCGAAAAGCACATTGGCTCGCTTGAAGCCGGCAAGCAGGCAGACCTGGCGGTCTTCGCAGTGGAGGATTACCGCGAAATTCCTTATTATTTTGGAATGAACCGCTGCTGGATGACAGTGAAGCGCGGCGAAATCATCCACCTGCAGGATTGATGCAGTTCGATTCTGAATGGCGCCGCACAATTGCGCACATTCCAGAGGTGGAAGCTGACCATGAAACGATTGATTGAATGCGTGCCAAATTTTTCGGAGGGACGGGACCCTGCGAAGGTTGACGCTATCGTTCAGGTCATGAGCGGCGTTCCTGGCGTTTATGTTCTGGATCGCGAGATGGATGCCGACCACAACCGCTCGGTAATCACCCTGGCCGGCGAACCCGATGCTGTCGCGGAGGCGGCGATCCTCGGTGCGGGCCGCGCGATGGAACTGATTGATATGAATCATCACAGCGGGGCTCATCCGCGAGTCGGCGCGACCGATGTTATCCCTTTCGTCCCGATCGAAGGCGTAACGCTCGAGGATTGCGTGGCACTTGCCCACCGCGTGGGAAATGAAATCTGGAAACGCCACCGCATCCCCATTTTCTTCTACGAAGCAGCGGCCACCCGGCCGGAACGCGTGAATTTGGAGAACGTGCGCCGTGGTCAGTTTGAAGGCTTGCGCGAGGAAATGAAGAAGAACCATGATCGCCAGCCAGACGTGGGCGAGCCAAAACTGCACCCGACGGCAGGCGTGACGGTAGTGGGAGCGCGAAAGTTCTTGATTGCGTACAACGTCAATCTGAATACCTCCGACATCAGCATCGCCAACAAGATTGCCAAGGCTATTCGCTTCTCCAGTGGTGGGCTGCGCTACGTAAAATCGATGGGAGTCGAGTTGAAAGCGCGTAATCTGGCGCAAGTGTCGATCAACTTGACGGATTTCGAGAACACTCCCATGCATCGCGTTTACGAAATGGTAAAGCGCGAAGCGGCGCGGTACGGAGTGATGCCGGTCGGCAGCGAAATTGTCGGCTTGGTGCCCAAGAAGGCCATCGAAATGGCCGCGGATTTCTTCCTGCAACTGGAAGATTTTTCCCCTTCGCAAGTGTTTGAAAACAAGCTCTCGACTGTTCTGACGGGCGCACCGGCGGAACCGAAGGACGCCAAGCTCACCAGCCTTGCCCGGCCGTTCCTCGATGCTGTCGCCAAACCTTCCGCTACGCCGGGGGGCGGCAGTGTGGCAGCCTACGCTTCTGCACTCGCGGCAGCGCTGGGGCAGATGATTGCTGGATTATCCCGCAAAAAGAAATCGCAAGTGCTACACGTTGACAAGCTTTCCGAGCATCTCGAGGCACTTCGCAACACTGCGGACGAATTGGCACTGGCCATCGACCGCGACGCCTCTGCCTACGACGCTGTAATGTCCGCGTTCAAGCTTCCTCAAGGAAGCTCGTCGGAGACCCAGCGCCGCGATCAGGCCGTCCAGCGAGCTACTAAAACCGCTGCCGAAGTGCCTCTGGAGGTCGCAGAGACGTCCGTCGCTCTCCACGACCGCCTGGTACAACTGGAAGCGATTGCCGCGGCATCCATGAAATCGGATCTTCGTGTGGCGCGTCTAATGGCAATAGCGGGTGCAAAAGGTGCCATCGCAAACGTAGAGATTAACCTGGACACCATGAAGGACACCGCATACGTCGATTCAATGAAGACCAGAGTTGACGAACTGCGCAAGCGCCTTGGTTAGTCCCCAGGCTGGTATCATAGAATAGAGTTTCTGCCTTGCCCCTTGAAAGGAGCATTTCATGAAGTGTACGGCGAGAATGTTACGGATTGTTTCGGTCTGTGCGGCCGCGGTATTGATTCTTGCGGCGGCGAAGCCGGTCAAAGCGGGCGGTATCGGGGCTGACACCATCGGACTTTTCCCGAAGGAGGTCGGTGAATTTGCCTACGCCGACCTGAAGAAAGCTCGCACCTTGAAATGGTATCCCTCTCTGCAGGAGCAGATGCTTCCCGAGCGCTTCCGCGAATTTGAAAAGTTCCTCGCTTCGGCGGGCGTAGATCCGAACAGCCAGGTTGACGAGTTGGCTTGGGGCTTAGTTCCCGAGGCCATGGCCAAAAAAGAAGGGGGAGGCACCACCGACGTCCCGTCGAGCGAAATGATCATAGGGATCGCTCTAGGGAGCTTCAGTCCCGAGACCACCGAGGCATATTTTAAACAACAAAAACTAGCCACGACCGTTGTTCGTGGCTTCACCCTGTACGCGTTCGGCTCCGGCTCGGGAGCCAATGACCTGTTCTTCTTGTTCATCGATTCCAGCAAGGCTGCGTTTGGTCATCGCCAGCTTCTCGAAAAGATGATTGAAATTCGCGCCGGAGGACAAGACGGGCTCTTGCGCAACGAACGGATGTTCAAGCTGATTAACGAAGCCAATGGCTCCGCCATGGTCTGGGCGGTTCTCGATCCCGGCTACACGCGGCTGGCACTTGGGCAGTTAGCTCCGGAAGTTCAGCAGTTTCCCGAAGCAGCGAAGCTTATCCAGAACATGCAATCGATGATTATCTCCGCCTCTGCCGGCAGCGGTCTCGAGGGGAAGTTCCAGGCCGTCTGTGGTTCTACGCAAGACGCCAACACTCTCAGCCAATTGATGCAAGCCGGTTTGCTTTACAAGAAATATCAGGCCAACAAAGACAATCCGGAACTAGGGCAACTCCTCGATCAGGCCAGCGTCTCCCCTTCTGGCGACCGTGTGGTGATTAACCTGAATATCAGCGACGATCAAATGACCTCGCTGATCAAGAAGAATACCTTTGCGTTCAAGCTTTGAATTGATTGAACGCGGGTAACCTCAACCGCTTAGCCGGTATGTGAACCATTCCCTAGAAATTTGATCAGGCGCAATCTCGCGGAATTCTCCGTGAACTCGCACTGCACCTGATCCACACCCGGCAGGTTTGGCTTCTCCTTGCTTTCCGGGCTTTCTTTTCCCGGGAAGGACAGATCGATTTCCAGCCTATCTTCGAATCGCAGCAGCATGATCTCGCAACTCGTGGCTGAACTGTGGCACTGAAAGCAATGCTTGCAGGCCGACATCACTGATTCCTGCAAGCTGAGGATTGCTTGATTCTCCAACCCAGCATTGTCGGCAAAATACCGTGCAGCGCCGCCAGCGGCCGCGGCCAGACGCACATCAGCATCCATTTGTAGAAGGATCTTCTGGGGGTAGGTCGGCACGTTTATTGGCTACTGGCTAAGGCTACATCACAAGCTTCACGGCAATCTGGACAATAATACAACCCATCCGCGCAAAGTCGCACCTTGTTCTGGCCTTTGCAAATGGTGCAGTACCTCTCGCAAGTACAATAGGTTTCCGATTTGTCACACTGTACACAGACGACTTGCTGCCGGGCAGCCATGAGCGCCTCCGAGAAAACTCTACCTGACCGCTAGTATACCGGCAAGCGTGGCCTCAGCCGAGATTCTCTAAGGCCAGCTTCCGAAAATCCCACTGATTTCCCGCCGTGACTTTTGACGCTATCTGTCTCGCATGCTAACATCGTTTTTTGCCCGAGCAATCGGAATGGACTCCGTAACCTCTCCCACAAATTCGGCAACCCGTAGGACGCCTTTGAACGCGACGCACCGCCGTCTGGGCGCAAAAATGGTCAATTTTGGGGGCTGGGACATGCCCGTGGAGTATCCCCGTAGCGGCGGGCTCGTCGCAGAACATAGGGCCGTTCGTGGCGGCGTCGGTTTGTTCGACGTGAGTCATATGGGCGACATTCGCGTGCGCAGCGGCAAACACCCCGGGGGAGCGCTCGCCGCTGTCCAGCACATCACCATGAATGACGCGTCCAAATTGGCGATTGGCCAAGCGCACTATTCCGCGATGCTCTACCCAGAAGGTACGTTTGTCGACGACGTCATTGTGCACCGGCTGGGAGGGGATGATTTCCTGCTGGTCATCAACGCTGGGACGCGTGAAAAGGACGTCAACTGGGTACTGCAGAACACCAAGGCATTCGACTGCCAGGTCGAGGACTTGAGCGACTCGTTCACACAACTGGCCATCCAAGGACCAAACGCACGCAATGTATTGCGAAAGCTCACCGATGCCAATCTGGATGGCGTGAAGAATTACTGGTTCACTCATGGCATGGTGTGCGGTCTGAAAAACACGCTGATCGCGAGGACGGGCTATACCGGCGAAGATGGATTCGAAATCTACTTACCATCCGACGTTGCCACGAGTGAGAGGGTCTGGAACGAGGTATTGACGGCCGGGAAAGAGGTCGGAATCGTTCCCTGTGGGCTGGGTGCGCGTAACACACTACGCCTGGAATCCAAGATGGCGCTGTACGAACACGAGATCAGCGAGAAGATCAATGTTTGGGAAGCGGGCCTGGATCGCTATTGTCAGATGGAGAAAGGTGAATTCATCGGGCGGTCAGCACTGGAAAAAGCGCGCGCCTCTGGACTCGTCAGAACTCTTGTGGGACTTCAAATGGTCGAGCGTGGAATCGCACGTGACGGATATCGTTGCATGAACGAAGTGGGCGACGCGGTCGGCGTGGTGACCAGTGGCTCGCCGTCGCCGACGCTGGGCAAGAACATTGCACTCGCCTATGTGCCGCCATCTCTTGCCACCCTCGGCACAAACTTACTCATCGAGATTCGTTCGCAAAGGTGCAGAGCGCAAGTTGTCCCAACTCCATTTTATAAACGGCCTAAAAAGGCAATCGCCCAGTAAAATGGTAGCGGTCGAAGGTTCAGCAAAGGGGTGTCTCAATGGCTTATCCAACGGAGTATCGCTATACAAAAGAACACGAGTGGATCGCGGCAAAGGGCGACTCAGCCACGATCGGTATCACCGATTATGCGCAACACGAATTAGGCGACGTCGTTTTCGTTGAACTTCCCGCGGCGGGCAGCAAAATCAGCGCGGGCAAAACCTTTGGGTCGGTGGAATCGGTGAAGGCCGTGAGCGAAATCTACGCCCCCGCCAACGGAGAGGTAGTCGAGGCTAATGCTGAACTTCAGAGCAAGCCGGAGAGCATCAACACCGATCCGCACGGCGCTGGCTGGCTCATTAAGGTGAAGCTTGCCAACCCCGCCGATGTCAGCTCTCTGATGGACGCTGCCGCCTACGAGGCGTACATCGCCGAGAAACAAAAGGAAGCGTCGGCCTGATGCGCTATCTGCCGAAGAGTCCCACCGAGCGCAAAGAAATGCTCGCGGCCATCGGTGTGAAATCGATTGAAGAGCTATTTTCGACAATCCCGGAGCCTTACCGGTTGAAGTCGCCACTGAATCTGCCGCCAGCGATGTCTGAAGCGGAAGTCATAGAATATTTCCAGCAACGCGCTTCGGAGAATTCCATCGGGTACACGAGTTTTCTCGGCGCAGGTGTATATAACCATCTTCGCTCGGTCGTGACAGACGCGATTCTGCAGCGCGGCGAATTCCTTACCTCTTACACTCCGTACCAGGCAGAGATTTCCCAGGGCACCCTGCAAGCCATTTTCGAGTTTCAGACCATGATGTGCCAACTCACCGGCCAGGAAGTTGCCAACGCTTCGATGTACGACGGCTCGACAGCCATGACCGAGGCAGTGTTGATGGCCGAGCGCCTGACGAATCGCCGTCGCGTTTTGGTCGCGCGTTCCGTTCATCCCGAATACCGGGACGTTCTGAAAACGTATGCCAAGAATTCCGGACTGCGAGTTGAAGAGATTGCCTACACCTCTGCAGGGACTCTCGACGCCAAAGGTTTACAGTTCGCATTAAGGGATGATGTTTGCGCGCTCGTCGTGCAATCACCGAACTTCTTTGGCGTCCTCGAGACACTCGAACCTGTGGCTGAAGCTGTCCACAGCGCTGGGGCGCTTCTCGTCGTCGCCATCGCCGAGGCCGTTTCGCTTGGCGTTGTTAAGCCACCTTCGGCGGCAGACATTGTGGCCATGGAGGGCCAAAGTTTTGGTCTGGCACCAAGCTATGGCGGGCCATTCGTCGGTGTCATCGCTTCGCGCGACAAGTTCGTTCGTCAAATGCCAGGCCGACTTGCCGGACAGACGACCGATTTCGAGGGCCGGCGCGGCTTTGTGTTGACGCTGGCAACCCGCGAACAACATATTCGCCGCGAAAAGGCCACATCCAACATCTGCACGAATCAAGCGCTTTGCGCGCTGGCCGCCACCGTGCACCTGACTCTACTTGGGAAAGAAGGCTTGCGGGAATTGGCAGAGCACAATTTATCCAAGGCGCAGTTTGCCCTGCAGGAACTGGAAAAAATACCGGGCGTAAAGCGCACCTTCTGCGCTCCGTTTTTCAACGAATTTACCGTGGAGCTGCCCCGCTCCGTGAAAATGGCCAACGCGGACTTGCTGAAGCACAAGATTGTAGGTCCCCATGTTCTGGGCTCCGCTTATCCGGAACTCACGAAGCATGCCTTGGTCTGTGTTACGGAAACAACTTCGCGGACAGAAATTGAACGCTTTGTGGCGACCTTGAAGCACGCCCTGGAACGGCCGCTTTAAACTGGAGGCAGTGGCTGGAACCGTCGATCGCGGTTCCGCTGGCCAAGTCAAGAGATGAGCAATCACATCAAGAAAGCCGTACGGCACTTCGTGCAGAACGAAGGGCTGATCTTTGAGAAGTCCTCACCCGGGAAACGGGCATTTGATCTGCCGCCACTCGATGTGCCTGCGGCGAACGCTGCGAAAACGCTTGGTGAATCTTACCGGAGCGACGGAATAGCGAGCTTTCCCGAAGTAAGCGAAATTGAAGTCTTGCGCCACTTCACGCGGCTCTCCACGTGGAACTATGCGATCGATCTCGGCATGTATCCACTTGGTTCCTGCACCATGAAATACAATCCTCGCGTGAACGAACATGTCGCCCGGCTGCCGGGAATTGCCACGGAGCATCCTTATCAACCGCAAGCGCTCTCACAAGGCTGCCTGAAGATCCTCCAACTGCTGGAAAAATCCCTGCTCGAGATCACCGGTATGGACGTCGTAACGCTGCAACCAGCAGCTGGCGCTCAGGGTGAACTAGTCGGCTTGTTGTTGATCCGCGCCCATCACGAGAAGCATGGCAACCCGCGCAAGAAGGTGTTGATCCCCGACTCTGCGCACGGCACCAACCCGGCCACTGCGGTGATTGCGGGCTACCAGGTCCAGAACATCAAGTCGGATTCCGCAGGACAAATTGACATGGCTCATTTGCGCGAGCACGTGACACCCGATGTTGCGGCGCTCATGCTTACCAATCCCTCCACGCTGGGCGTTTTCGAGCAGCAAATTCCCGAAATAGCTGAAATTCTGCATCATCAGGGTGCCTTGCTCTACATGGACGGCGCGAACATGAACGCTCTCACCGGCGTGACGCGGCCCGGCGATCTCGGCGTGGACGTAATGCACCTGAACCTGCATAAAACATTTTCCACCCCTCACGGAGGTGGCGGACCGGGCGCGGGGCCGGTGGCAATGAAAAAAATCCTCGAGCCCTATTTGCCGGTACCCGTACTGGTAGAAAAAGAGGGCGGAATATTGGCGCTCGATTCCCATCGCAAGGAATCAATCGGAAAAGTGAAGGCTTTCAACGGTAATTTTGGCGTGCTCGTGCGCGCATTGGCCTACATTCTGGCGTATGGCCCGGGCGTTCGTCAGGCCACGGAAGATGCCGTGCTGAACGCCAACTACATTCGCAAGCGCCTGGAAGGGGTATTTGATCTTCCCTACACGCGGCCATCCATGCACGAAGTGGTTTTCAGTGATGCGCTCCAAAAGAAGAACGGCGTGAACACCATGGACATTGCCAAACGCCTGATCGACTACGGCTTTCATCCCTACACAACTGCGTTTCCACTTATCGTCCCTGGCGCGCTGATGATTGAGCCGACGGAATCCGAATCGAAGGAAGAGTGCGATCTGTTCATCGATGCTATGAAGTCCATTGCCGAAGAAGCGAAAGCTACTCCGGAACTTGTCAAAACCGCGCCTCACAACACACGCATACGGCGTTTGGATGAGGTCGGCGCGGCGCGCAAACCGGTCCTACGCTGGACACCACCGGTGAAACGAAGCAACGCCGCGGACTAACATCACGCCCGCATCTATTGCAAATTGGCTTCTTGATTGTTCTTCCGAACGGCCTTTTCCGCTCGGTCCAACTCCCTGCTCTTCTCCTGATACAATTTATGCACCGCCTAACGGAGGCAGGACCCAGGTATGAGTTTTACGGTCGACGCATGGTTACCCAAGTCGGTCATTCTTCTTCGTGAATACACCTTTCAGAAATTTGTAGCTGACCTGATTGCGGGTGTCACTGTTGGCCTGGTGGCACTGCCCCTGGCGATGGCCTTTGCCATTGCTTCGGGAGTTTCCCCGCAGGCAGGAATCTACTGCGCGATGGTCACGGGATTCCTGATCTCCGCGCTAGGAGGCTCCAAAACTCAGATTGGCGGGCCAACGGGCGCATTCGTTGTCGTTGTGCTCGGGATCATTTCCCGCTACGGAATCGACGGACTATTTACTTGCACCATGCTCGCCGGCGTTCTCCTGGTGGTCATGGGTGTAACGGGTGTTGGCGCCATGGTGAAGTATTTCCCCCGGCCTGTGGTGGTCGGCTTCACTAACGGAATTGCGATTCTCATCGCCAGTACGCAGATTCGCGACTTCTTCGGTCTGCGCATGGAACACGTTCCCGGCGATTTTTTCCATCGCATGGGCGCGATCGCGCAGAATTTCTACACTCTGAACTGGGCGGCCACACTTGTCGGAATCACCTGCCTCGCAATCATGATTCTCTGCGTGCGCTATTTCAAGAAGGTGCCCGGGGCGATCGTAGTTTGTTTCGGCGCCACCGCTGCCGTCGCTCTGTTCGGCATTCCCCTCGAAACCATCGGCTCACGTTTTGGGGGTATCCCAAGCGGACTTCCGCACATCTCGGTTCCGGCCCTGCAGCCTAGCCTTTTACTGCACCTGCTCTCCCCTGCTGTCACCATCGCCATGCTCGGAGCGATTGAGTCCCTGATGTCCGCAGTAGTCTCCGACCGCATGAGTCATGACAAACACAATCCGAACGTGGAACTCATCGCTCAGGGCGTGGCGAATATTTTCTCACCGCTCTTCGGCGGATTGCCGGCGACGGGTGCAATTGCCCGCACCGCGACCAACGTGCGTGCCGGCGCCAGGAGTCCTGTCGCAGGAATGATCCACGCGCTTACACTACTGGCCGTGATTCTTTTCGCGGCGCCGCTGGTGAAGAATCTGCCACTCGCCGCTCTCGCCGGCATTCTCTTCATGGTCGCCTACAACATGGGAGACTGGGGAGAAATCCCTGAAATTCTGAAATTGAGCAGTGCCGACATCGCGGTGTGGTTACTTACATTGAGCCTGACGGTTTTTGCCGACCTGACGCTCGCCGTCGAAGTCGGCATGATCCTTGCCGCGTTCACTTTCATTCGCAAGATCTCGCTGACGACAACGGTTTCTAAGGTTACTGACGATTACATTGAGGATGGCCGCGCGCATATCCTCCAGGATAAGGACATTCCGGACTACGCGGCCGTCTATCGCATTCACGGACCCTTCCTGTTCGGGGTCACGGATAAGATCAGCACCATCACCGACCACATCGTTTCACTTCCTCCGATCGTGATACTCAGGTTGCGCAACATGACTGCCATCGACGCGACGGGCATTGCTGCGCTCGAGGAACTTGCTGATCAGTTGCAGAGAAGCGGCCGTTCCATGCTGATCTGTGGCGCGCGCCCTCAGCCCGAGGTGCTCATGCGCGAAGCGGGATTTGACCGCCATGTGGGGGCAGAAAACATTTGCGAGAATATTACCGAGGCTCTGAGACGTGCAGAGGACATTCAGAGCGGGCGCATCGCTTCGACTGCGTCTTCGGTCGACGCATCGTCCAAACAATGAAGGCAGGCAAGTCGAAAATCCATCCACGTTGATTTCGTCCATTGCATTACCGCTGAAATCGCACGCTATTCAGGATCGCAGTAAAAGTTCCCTGAAAACGCGCGAATTCTTGTTGCGGCGCAACGCTCACGAAGTAGACAAGCCCCTCGGGCCGCATCACGGTAATCAGCCAATCCGTCTCTTGACCTCCGACCGGCGAATCGTTTTTCAAATATGTGGACAGGGCTCGTTCGCCGTTCAACGTTACTTCCCGCGACTCACGGAGGACGCTGAGTCCCGCATTCTCCTGCTGTATGGTTTCGATCAATTTCTCTGTGGCGGCTTTCAGCGGATCCAATCCCGCTGGCAACGACCCATCCATTCCCATCACCCTGGCACTTAGACCGTACGCCAGCTCCGCTTGCCCTTTCCCGGAGTCGACAATTCCCCCTTCCGGCGCAACCGTGACATCGTCTCCTTTTCCGTACTTCTTCCAATTGTCCGGATACCGCATCGTCAGTTTGCTCAGCTGCAGAGTTGCCAGTGTGGCCGAAGGCGCACCCACGCTGACGGTGCCAGGCGCAGGTGGCGTCCCTGTCGATGCACTCGAATTAGCTCCAACGGGCTGTTTCTTCACCGGAACCGCAAGCGCCGCGACTTCCTTCTTGATGGCCTTGAACTCCGGAGAATCTCGTTTTGCATCGTCGGGAACTCCTCCCAGCTTTTCTACTTCTTGATCTACGCGAGCGATCCGGTGGTCAGGGTTTGGGTGATCGGAGAAGAATTCCGGCGGGTTCTTTCCCGCGCTCTCCGCACCCAGCTTTTCGAAGAAAGCAGCCATCGCGCGCGGATCGTACCCGGCGTCATATAACACCTGCGTGCCCATCACGTCGGCTTGCGTTTCCGCCCCGCGCGAATATTTAAGCAAAATACTGCCTGCGGCGAACTGTCCCACCCCGGCCGCAGCTGCTCCGGCAGTCCCGCCGAAGATTCCCCCAGCAACACCCAGAATTCCCGTTCCCAATTGTGCGTATTGCGCTTTCGTAGCCTGATTGGTTCCGTGCCGCAGGGCCACATGCGACAATTCGTGCGCCATCACACCGGCAAGTTCTGCTTCATAATCTGCGGCTTCTATCGTCCCACGATTGATAAATACGAATCCCCCCGGCAGTGCATATGCGTTGATGGCTTTGTCATTCACGCAATGGAATTCCCAGGGATATTCGACTCCGCCGGTTTTCAATTGTTCAACTAGTTTCATTCCCAGGTTGGTCAGGTAGGCATCCACCTTCGGGTCATTGCACAATTGCACCGTTTTCTCCACCTCGCCCGCCGCTCTTCTACCCAGCTCAACGTCTTGTTGCGGACTGAAGGAATTGATGCCTGGCTTGATTTTTGTGCGCGCGTCTTGCGCACTCAGCGCATTCGTCAACAAAACCATCAGGGCACTCGCCTGCAAAAACCTGAGGCGAATTCCGGAAATCATGCACACCTCCGCAGGGGACTGTCGCCGAGCCGGGAAAAAACGGCACTATAAATTATACGTCGAAGTGGAAATAGGAAAAGCCCGGACAGCTCTCTGCCCGGGCCTATTGAAATAATCGCGAGGCAAGCTCAACGTGCGAGACGCGGTGCCGGCTCTGGCGGCAGTTGCGCGCCCGGGGCTTCCACCGGACGGCCGCCGCGCGCCTGCGAGTTTCTCTGTGCCAGGGCAGGCTCCGCACGCCGTACCGGCATGGCCACATTCTCGCCTTCCCGGACAAAGGTCAGGTTGACCTCGCTACGGTCCCAATCGAGGCAAATCAGATCGCCGCCGTGAACTTGCTCTGTGGCCAGCAAATTTGCCATTGGGTACACGACGTGCCGCTCGATTGCACGCTTCAGGTGGCGCGCACCATAACGCTGGTCCGTGCCTTCCTGCAATAGGAAGTCCCGGCCTGATTCGGTGACTCGAAACAAGAACTGCCCCTTGGCCGTCTCCAAGACGCGTTGCTGCACCATCGTGAGTTCGATGTCCAGTACCTGCTCCAGTTGCTTCCGCTGCAGCGGGTGAAAAACGACCACCTTGTCCAGGCGGTTCATGAACTCGGGTGAGAATTTCCGGCGCGCTGCCTCAACTGCCGTGCGCTCCACTTTTTCGTCGAGATTGGCCTTGGGCTTGTCGTCGGATTTGATGAAACCATAGCCGCCCGCCATGAGTTCCGTGATCTCGCCACCACCCAGGTTTGAGGTCATGAAAATAACCGTCTGCGAAAGATCCACGCGGCGATTGTCACCCAGGGTGAGGGTTGCCTTGTCCAACATACCCAACAGCAATTGCCACAAAGCATCACTGGCTTTCTCAATTTCATCAAAGAGCAGAAACGAAAGCTTCAGTTTGTCGGTATGCGAGGCAGCCAGAGCTTCCTGAGTGATCAGCGGGTGCGTTTCGCGATGTCCCAGATAGCCCGGGGGTGAGCCGATCAATTTGGCGATTTCGTGCGAGTGCTGGAATTCTGCGCAGTCCACCTTGATCACCAAGCGCGGGTCGCCAAATAATATCTCTGCCGCAGCCTCGACGATGCGCGTTTTCCCGGATCCGGTCGGCCCCAGGAACAAAAGGTTTCCAACTGGCCGGCCCGGCGAGTTCAGCCCGGCACAAAATACCTGATACAGATCGACGAGCGCCTGTACGCCTTCCTCTTGGCCGACGATCTTTGCCCGCAGTGCGTGGTGGAAGTCGCGGGTGTCATTGCTGCGGATGCTGGGATCGAGTTGTTGTCTAACGGCAGCTCTCATGGCTACTCCCCTCAGCCGGCAAAGCCCTTTGCTTTACCGCTTAGCCCGGTCGACCCGGACGCAAAGTCGAAACTCTAATTTCGACTTTCGAGAAAGAAGAGCATGGCTAGTGCCAATTCGAAGCGCCTCGTTCCACCCAAGCAACAGGCGTGCACTCAACAACATACAATTGTTGCAGTCCTGGAAACCGTCTCACGCGGTGAGATATTGTTTCAACTGTGCGCAAATTGAGAGGGCCGAAACAGATTCTGTCACCTGGCCTCTGACAAAAAGGGGCGCGATTCGGCGTACTGCTTCAACCAGAAGGACGATTTTCGGCTTAGCGATCTTCTTTCTTGCGGTTTTGCAGCGATTGCCTCGCCGCGGCAGGTGATGCGGCAGGGAGCGCCGGAAGACTTGGCGTATCCTCGGCCACAGCCTCGGATGGTGCATCCTTTCCGAGCCCATCGGCCGAGGAGGCAGCCGCTGCGGCGGTCTCTTCCGGTTCGTCCGGTGTCACCAGCGCGCCCTGACTCTCCCTCACGAAGGTAAGCTCCTTGTGCACCCCGTCCCAGTCGACGCGTACCAGGTCGCCCACGCGGACCTGTTGCGTTGCCAGCAAGTTTGCCAAGGGGTAGACCACAAACCGCTCGATCGCACGCTTCAGGTGTCGGGCACCGTAGCGCTGATCCGTTCCCTCCGTCAATAGAAAATCCCGTCCTGCAGGCGTGACGCGGAAGAGGAACTTACCGAGCGCCGTATCTAGGACACGCTTCTGCACCAGGCCCAATTCAATGTCCAGGACCGCTTCCAACTCTTCCCGTCTCAAGGGGTGGAAAACCACCACTTTGTCCAGGCGATTCATAAACTCAGGGGAGAACTTCCGGCGCGCTGCCTCCACCGCCGTCCGTGCCACCTTTTGATCCAGATTTCCGGTTGGCATGTCTTCGGACTTGATGAAGCCGTAGCCGCCGGACATTAGTTCCGTAATCTCGCCGCCACCCAGGTTGGAGGTCAGAAAGATAACCGTCTGCGAAAGGTCGACGCGACGATTGTCGCCCAGTGTGAGTGAGGCCTTGTCCAACATCCCCAACAACAATTGCCACAGCGCATCACTGGCTTTCTCAATTTCGTCAAAAAGAAGGAACGAAAGCTTCAGCTTTTCGCTGTGCGAAGCGGCCAAGGCCTCCTGGGTGATCAGCGGATGCGTTTCGCGGTGGCCCAGATAACCCGGGGGAGATCCAATCAGTTTTGCAATTTCGTGAGAGTGTTGAAATTCCGCGCAATCGATCTTGATTACCGAGCGCGGGCTGCCGAAAAGAATTTCCGCAGCCGCTTCCACAATTCGTGTCTTGCCAGACCCAGTTGGCCCCAGAAACAGCAGATTCGCCACTGGGCGGCCCGGCGAATTCATTCCCGCGGTGAACACCTGGAAAAAGTCCACCAACGCCTGAACGCCTTCGTCCTGTCCCACGATCTTCGCACGCAAAGACTTCTGAAATTCAATTGTCTCTGCGCTGCGAATGCTTGGATTCAGTGATAGATCCCCGGTACCCATGACCCCTCCTAGCGTCCCCGGAATCCCGGATTCGCATTCCCAAAACGCCCGCCCGTCCGGCCAAGTCTCTTCAGTTCGTCCTTCCGCCCGAACTGATCGAGCTTCACTTGAATGCTGGAGTGCAACAACCGCAGTTGTACGAGCAATTCCCGCGCCACAGCGGGCGATTCGGAAAGCCGGAGCACCGGCGGAAACAGGTCCGCCAAGGCCAGGTTCAGTGTCCTCAGATTCTGCACTAGCTTTTGAACGGCGGGAGATTCAGGATCCGCCAGATTGATCTGGTTTTCCAACTGTTCGCGCAGCGAGCGCCAGTTGAGCTCAACGAAGGGATGCTTCTTGGTCACTTCTCGAACGATGTCGTCGGTTATGCGAGCGCGTTCGCCCAGTCGCGCCAGATGAAGTTGCTGCACTTTTCCGCCGCGGCGCACATTGTGCACCAGATAAAAAGCATTTCCTTTGCGGCGTACGAAAGCCATCGCATTTCTCCGACGAACTTGCCGTGCAAACCCTGGGAGGTTTGCTTTGGATGTAGTGTAAGTTTCTTCCACTACACCCGTCAAGATTAGATGCCGCGTTTTAGTTAACGTTGTGCCATCCCCTCTCGCGCACATCGTCGTGTATTTTCCACCCGTGGTGCCATCATTTTTTTGCGTTCGTTTCATTGAACTTTCCGTTCCGCGCATCGCCTTCATTCGATAGAACACCGGGTGCCGCGAAGTTTCTCTTGAGACCGCGCCGCGCCTTCCTTACTATGGAACCCGTTTTCCTACAGGAGCTTCTCTAAAATGTCCTGGGCTCCGGTCTATCAGGTCGTGAAACAAATTCCCCGCGGAAGGGTTATCACCTATGGGGCGTTGGCCAGGGCCCTGCGTCTTCCGGGAGGGGCGAGAACCGCAGGCAGAGCGATGGCCGCAACGCCCTCCGGCAAAGGCATTCCTTGGCATCGCGTGGTCGGCGACCGCGGCAAGCTCCTGATCCGCGAGCCGTATGCTTCACTTCAACGCAAGCTGCTCGAATCTGAGGGTCTCGCCGTTCTCCAATCCCGGGTTGACCTTAAACGCTACCTTTGGCAGCCTGCGAAAATCCGAAAACTTCCGGTGATACAAAAACCGAAGAACCGACGTATTCACTAAACGGTGGGAGCCTCTTTTATTAGAGAGAACTCACTAGCTGCGGTACCATAGAGACCTCTTCACTATGGCGAATCCAATCCTGCGGGTTGAAAACCTGGTTAAGCGCTACGGCGACCTGGAAGCCGTGCGCGGAGTGAGCTTTTCCGTCGAGGAAGGCGAAGTCTTTGGTTTGCTTGGTCCAAACGGCGCAGGCAAAACCAGCACTATTGAGGTACTCGAGGGACTGCGCGTTGCCGATGGTGGTCGCATATCCGTCTGCGGTTTCGACCCGCTGAAAAATCCCACAGAACTCAAACATGAAATCGGTGCGGCACTGCAGTCCACTTCTCTGCCGGACAAATTGAAGGTGAGTGAAGCACTGCGGTTGTTTTCTGGCTTCTATAAACGCGGGCGCAAACCAGACGAACTCTTGAAACGTTTCGGATTGGACGAAAAGCGCAACGCTTTCTACAACCAGCTTTCTGGCGGGCAGAAGCAGAGGCTGGCATTGGCGATGGCACTGGTGAATGACCCCAAGGTACTATTTCTCGACGAACCGACCGCAGGACTGGACCCTCAGGTGCGCCGCGAAATCTACGACATCATCGAGGAACTGAAGCGCGAAGGGAAAACCATCGTCCTGACGACTCACTATATCGAGGAGGCCGAAAGGCTTTGCGATCGTGTCGCCATTGTCGATCACGGAAAGGTAATCGCTCAGGGGACTCCGCGTGAATTGAAGCAGGCTTCTGCCAATACCACGCGCGTAGAGGTGCGGCTCGCGAAACCTGCTTCCAATGGAACACTGAAAACTCTAGATGGCGTGGTGGATGCCCGCGAAGTCGCCGGCGCATATGTACTCCACTGTCAGCGCACCGCACCCGCAATTGTGGCGCTGGTAAAGCATCTGGAAGCAGAGAATAACGAACTTGTCAGCCTGGAGATTGCTACCCCTTCCCTTGAGGACGTCTTCATCGAACTTACCGGAAGGAGGCTACGCGATTGACGAACCTCGCCACCCTCACGCTTGTTCGCATGCGCCTCGCACTGCGCAACAAAATGTTCTTCTTTTTCAGTGTGATCATGCCGCTGGGTTTCTTCTTCCTCTATGCGGGCGTCTTTGCAAAGGGCGATCCTCATGCCGTGAGTTTTTTCCTGGGCCCCGTTCTCGCCCTCAACGTCATGGGTAGCTTCTGGGGATTGAGCGCGACGTTAGTAATGTACCGGGAACAAGGCATTTTGCGCCGTTTTCATGTCGCGCCGGTCTCCTCAAGTGACATGCTTGCCTCCAGCGTTCTTGCGAACTTCGCGCTAACCCTTCCAACCGTGGCCGTTATCCTGGCGCTGGCACGTTTCGTCTTTCATGTTCGGGACTTCGGGAACCTCTTCGCACTCTTTCTTTTCGTTTGCGTAGGAACAGTGGCGTTCGGTTCCCTCGGCCTCGTCGTGGCTAGCATCACCAACACGATGCAAGAGACCCAAGTGATCAATCAGCTCTTGTGGCTTCCCCTGATCTTTCTTTCGGGCGCAACCATGCCCTTGGCTTATCTTCCCAAGGTTGTGCAAGGGTTTTCCAACTACCTCCCCGCAACCTACTTGGTCACCGGTCTCCAGCAGGCTACTTTCTTTTCCAAACCGCTAACCAGTCTGTGGGTCTATTTCTTGGCACTCGTCGCCTGGGCAGCCCTGTCGTTTTTTGTTGCGTCTCAATTGTTTCGTTGGGAGCCAGAGACGAAAGTCCCCAAGAATGGGAAGCTTTGGGCCGCGGCCACGATCGTCCCATTTCTGGTCCTCGGTATCTGGTTGCATGGGAACGGCAAGATGCTCGCTGAGGCTCAAGCCGCCTACACCGCAGTCAATCGGCCAAGCGCCCCGTCCTCCGAGACTCCAAAAAACTAAGCACTATGCACCACGCCAAATTGGCCAATTCTCTTGGTCACTCCCGTGAGCAAGCTCATTGACGCTCTATGCGCGTCCCTTTATTCTGCAGTTGTGAGGATGTGCTTCTCCTCCACGCCGCACAAGGAGACAGTATGCCGGTACAAAAGACCGATAAAATCTGGCACAACGGTAAATGGATCCATTGGGACGACGCCAAGATTCACGTCCTTTCCCACGTTGTCAGCTACGGCTCCGCGGTCTTTGATGGCCTTCGCTGCTACGACACCAAGCAAGGCCCTGGCCTTTTCCGCCTGCACGAACACATGCAGCGCCTGATTAATTCCGCCAAAATCTATCGCATGGAGTTCCCGTTCACGGCAGACGAACTCTCCAGCGTCGCCATCGAACTGGTGCGGCTTAACAAACTCGACGCCTGCTACCTACGACCCATCGTGCTCCGTGGATATGGAGAGGTCGGGGTGAACCCGCTCAATTCCGTCGTCGAAGTGTATATGGCCTGTTGGCGATGGGGCGCTTATCTCGGCCCGGAAGCCCTCGCCAAAGGCGTGGATGTTTGCGTGAGTTCCTGGACGCGCATGGCACCCAATACACTCCCAGCCATGTCCAAGGCCGCTTGCAACTACATGAACTCCCAGCTCATTCACATGGAAGCCGAAATTAACGGCTTTGCCGAAGGCATCGCTCTGGATGCCACCGGCAACGTCAGCGAAGGTTCTGGTATGAACATTTTTCTGGTGCAAGATGGCACCCTGCTGACGCCGCCGGTTGCCGCCAGCATACTTCCCGGAATTACTCGCGATTCCATCCTGAAACTCGCCGGGGATTTGAACATCCCCACGAAAGAGACGAACATCCCGCGTGAGATGCTCTATCTCGCCGATGAAGTCTTTTTCGTCGGCACCGCCGCGGAAGTCACTCCGGTCCGTTCCATTGATCGGCTCACGATCGGCAAAGGCGTCGCTGGTCCGATCACGCTGCGTCTCCAGGAGGAGTTCTTCGCGGTCACCAGCGGCAAGAAACCCGACCGCCACAACTGGCTCACCCCCGTAAACGCGCCCGTCGCTGCAACTCGCTAGGGCATCCGTACTCTGCCTTTTTTTCTGACCCGTTTTCTGAAGCGGCACAGAATTTCCTTTGTGCTTCAACTGCAATACTCCTCCTGGTCCCTGCTGGCGCAGCCTGTTTTTTCCAGATAGACTTTCTTCGATTCCGTTGTACTCATCCACGGCCCTGGAGGCCTATCGATGTACAACCTTTCGCAAAAACTCGCCGCAGAGTTCCTAGGTACCTTCGCCGTCGTCTTTTTCGGCGCTGGCGCGGTTTGCGTGGACTTTCAGCTCCGCAGCAACAGTACCGGCGGCATCGGTCTTCTGGCTATTGCGCTGGCGCATGGGCTCGCCTTTGCCGTCATGGTTTCCGCACTCGGCCATATCTCCGGTGGACATTTCAATCCGGCCATTACTATCGGCTTCTGGGTCACCAAGCGCGTCACCACCCTCGACGCAATTTCTTATTGGACCGCCCAACTGCTCGGCGCCACTGCCGCTGCCTTTCTACTGCGAGTGGTGATCCCGGAAGAAACCTGGCGCAACGCCCTGCTGGGTACTCCCGTTCTGCTGCCAGACTTTCCTCGGTGGGGCGGCCTGGCGCTGGAGGCGACCAGCACGTTTTTCCTGGTACTTGTTTTCTTCGCCACTGCCGTTGACGAGCGTGGCACTTTCCGCGCAATCGGCGGCTTCGCCATCGGGCTCACGATTACTCTTGGGATCATTGTTGGCGGGCCTTTCACCGGCGGCGCTTTGAACCCCGCACGTGCCTTCGGCCCCGCCTTCGCCTCCAATCATTGGCTCAACCAGGGCATCTATTGGATCGGTCCACTCATGGGCGGTTTTCTCGCTGGCCTGCTCTATGATTCCCTGTTCCTTCCCAGGTCTGAGGCCTGAGATTCAATTGAGTCCAGGAGCCGTGCGCCTGTCCCCACGCTCAGGTAACTAGACAGCAACGCCCGACACCACCTTCCTTGTTGCCCATTCCGGCCAGTGCTAGCTTCAAGGGAGAAAGGTATTCTTGCGGGGTGTCACTTCCATGGCCTTAAGCATTGACGATCTACTACGTCGCGCCGTTGAGAATAAATCTTCCGACTTGCACCTGAAGGTCGGCAATCATCCTTATCTTCGCGTCGACGGCCTGCTCACCCCGATTACTGACGTTCCCCGTATCACGCCGGAAGAAATGCTCTCAATGGCATTCAGCATGATGACCAACCGGCAAAAGCAAAAGTTCAAGGAAACCGCGGAATTGGACATGGCGTACGGCGTCGCTGGCCTTGGCCGCTTCCGTGTGAACGTCTTCCAACAGCGCGGTAACGTCGGGATGGTTCTCCGCGTCATCCCAACCAAGATTCGCACCGTGGAAGAATTGAATCTTCCTCCCGTCATCTCCAAGATTTGCGAAGAACAGCGCGGGCTCGTCCTGGTCACCGGGACCACCGGTTCTGGTAAGTCCACCACGCTGGCCGCTATGATCGACCGCATCAATGCCAACCGCGCCGATCACATCATCACCATTGAGGACCCCATCGAATTCCTCCATCGCGACAAGCGCAGTTTCATCAACCAGCGCGAAGTGGAAGTTGACACCGCGAACTTTTCCACGGCTTTGCGCGCCGGCCTTCGTCAAGACCCTGACGTGATTCTGGTCGGCGAAATGCGCGACCTGGAAACCATTTCCACCGCCCTGTTGGCCGCGGAAACTGGTCACCTGGTTTTCTCCACCTTGCACACGTTGGATGCTACTGAAACCATTCAGCGTATTATCGCGGTCTTCCCGCCGCCGGAGCAGAAACAGATCCGCCTGCAAATGGCCGCCACACTCAAGGCCGTTGTCTCGCAGCGGCTGGTTCGCCGCGCGGATGACAAGGGTCGCGTGCCTGCCGTCGAAGTCATGATCGCCACGGCGTACATCAAGGATTGCATCATCAATGCCGACAAAACGCGTCTGATCCACGACGCTATTGCTGCGGGCACCTCGCAGTACGGCATGCAGACCTTCGACCAGTCGCTCTTCGATCTCTATTCCAAGGAACTCATCACGCTGGACGAGGCTCTATCCCGCGCCTCCAACGCTGACGAATTCAAGTTGCGCATCCAGGGTATCCGTTCCGCCGCCGACGCCGCTCGCGAGGAAATGGAGCGCCAGATGGCAGACTTCGAACGCTTCGCCCGCAAATGAGCAGGCCATTCATTCCACTCTGGAGTGCGCTGGCTTGCCAGTGCTTTGCGGTGTTCCCAACAGCATAAACCCATCGTTCCAGACCGCTGACTGAATCGAAACGACGGCGCTCGGCTCCGCTCTAAAAGAAAAGCTCACCGCGGTTGGGCTAGCGGTGAGCTTTTGGGCGGACGGGGGAACCGCTTAGTTAAAGTAGGCGGCGTTCTTCGCTACAAACTCTTGCAGTTCCGCCGGCAATTCCTCAACCGTGTAAATCGAGGTCGTCGGACAGACCGGGATGCACGCGCCGCAGTCGATACACTCGGTCGGGTTCACGTATAGCTGCGCCGCTGTCGCAAAGTCCGGCTCATCCTTCGTCGGGTGAATGCAATTCACCGGGCAGGTTTCAATGCAATGCTCATCTTTAGTGCAGGTGGCGGTAATCACATAGGCCATGACCAATGTTCTCCCACTGCTCAAATTGCAATTTCAAGTCCAAGCTGGCTTCGAAACAAGCTCAGTCTTTTCAACGTTCGTCGTCGTTCAGGAGAATCTCGGACCACTTTGGGGTGGGTGATCTAGCGCACGCCTTGCGGGTTATTGAAACTGACCTTTTTAAATCCTCGCCGGCTCACAGCTTCCGCCGTTCGACCACCGAGACGAAGTCCTGCTTCTTTGCAGCTTGCCTCTTGCTCGCGTAGCTTCTATTCTTCCTTCATGTTTGGCAAGCCGCGCCAACTCGAGACGGAACAGCAACTACACGACGCCGCCATTAAGATCCTGATGCGCCGCGCTCATTCCATTTCGGAAATGAAGAAGGCCCTCGCCCGACGCTGTGACGACGAAAAACTTGTCACATCCACAGTCGAACGCTTGAAACGGGAAAAGCTGCTCGATGACTCCCGTTACGCCAGGCAGTTCGTGCGCCACCGCACCGAATACCGCAAACAGGGGCAGTACCGCATCACCCGCGACCTGCGGGCACGCGGCGTGCCGGATCGCCACATTGCAGTCGCCATGAAGGAATCAGCCGCTACATCCGATACGACGGCCCTCGTCCGCCAGCGCATCGAACGCAAGCTGCGCCTGTTTCGCGGTGAGATCGACCAGAAGAAACTGGCGTCGCTTTACCGTTCCCTCCTTGGAGCCGGGTTCCCCTCCGACATCATCCGCCGAGAACTACATCGAGCCACGCACGAAGAGATCCCCGACGTAGAAGCTTCTGGCCATGAGGCTTAGTCTAAGTCTAGCCTTTAAAAGGCCATCGTTCCACCTGCGCCGTCAAGGCCAGTATGATCGCAAACGAAAGCGTGATTGGCGCGCGATGGAAGGGTCTGGGATAATTAAATGTTCGACCTGACTCCCCTTGCGAGGCTGACGTGACCGGCAACGAAATACGCGAAAGGTTCCTTCAGTTCTTTGAAAGCAAAGGCCATCGCCGCGTTCGCAGTTCTTCGCTCGTGCCGCATGGTGACCCTACCCTGCTCTTCACCAATGCCGGGATGAACCAGTTCAAGGATGTCTTCCTGGGCTCGGAAAAGCGCGACTACTCGCGCGCGACGACCGCGCAAAAATGCGTGCGCGCCGGCGGCAAGCACAACGACCTGGAAAACGTAGGTTTCACCAAGCGCCACCACACCTTTTTTGAAATGCTCGGCAATTTTTCCTTCGGCGACTATTTCAAAGAAGATGCGATTGCCTATGCCTGGGAGTTGATCACATCGCCTCGGTGGTTTGGCATTCCCAAGGACAAGCTCTACGTCACCATCTTCGGCGGCGCGGACGTCGCTGCTGGTAACAAAATCGGTGTGGATGAAGAAGCCGAAGGCTTTTGGCTGGGACAGCAGCTACCGGAGAGCCGTATCTTTGCGATTCCTGGCCTGAAAGACAATTTCTGGGCCATGGGTGATAGCGGGCCTTGCGGACCATGCAGCGAAATTCACTACGACATGGGAGCAGTGGCTTCCGACGAAGGTCATACCGACTGCAGGTTTCCCTGCGATTGTGGCCGCTACGTCGAAATCTGGAATCTCGTCTTCATGCAGTTCAACCGCGGTGCAAACGGTGTACTCAGCCCACTGCCCAAGCCTTGCGTGGACACCGGCATGGGGCTCGAACGTCTGGCGACCGTTCTCCAAGGGGTTATTTCCAACTACGAGACGGACCTTTTTGTAGCACTCATCGATCGTGCTGCCCGGCTCACCGGCATCGACGAAAAAAAGGAACTTGCCACCGAAGAACATCAGCATTCTGCCGCTTCTCTGCGCGTAATTGCCGATCACGCGCGCGCAACTGCTTTCCTGATTACCGACGGCGTTCTCCCGTCAAACGAAGGACGCGGCTACGTCTTGCGCAAGATCATGCGGCGCGCGATCCGTCACGGCCGCCTACTGGGCGCAAGCAAACCGTTTCTGAATGAGATGGTCGCGACGGTTCGCCAGTTGATGGGCGAAGCATACCCAGAATTGCTGGAGCCTTCTTCCGCGCGCGTCCCGGAAATTGTACTGGCGGAAGAAATTCGCTTTGGCCACACCCTCGAAATCGGGCTACGCAAGTTGGAGGAGGAACTCAAACCACTTGCCGCGAAGCCAGGCTCTCTCTATCCCGGAGAAAGTGCCTTTCGCCTCTACGACACCTATGGTCTGCCGAGGGACTTTATCCTCGATGCGGCACGCGACCTCGGTGTGCAATTCGATGAAATCGGTTTCGATAAAGCCATGAACGAACAGCGCACCCGGGCGCGCGCCTCTTGGAAAGGTAGCTCGAAGGAAGCTGCAAGTCCCGCGTATGCCAAGCTCGCAGAGACCTTCAGAACCGAGCCGGATTTCTATTCCTCAAGCCTCGGCAAAGACTGTCGTATCGAAGCCATGATCACGAAGGACGGCTCGGTGAATGAGCTGATGCCCGGCGAATCCGGCGAGGTACTGCTCGACCGGACTGTTATTTACGCAGAATCCGGCGGGCAGATGGCAGACACTGGCAGTTTCTACGACAATTCTGAAACGCAGAAACTGGCCGAGGTAACCGGAGCGTTCTATCCCGTAGCTGGCCTGATCGCGCACAAGGTGCAGGCCAAGGAGACCCTGCGCGTCGGAGACCGCGTCACCGTCATCGCCGATCCCGACCGTCGCGCGCGCATCATGCGGAACCACACTGGCACGCACCTGGTCCACGCTGCTCTCCGAAATATTCTCGGCAGCCACGTGAAGCAGGCAGGGTCGCTCAATGCGCCTGAACGCCTGCGCTTCGACTTTTCACATTTCGCGCCCGTGGGCCCGGAAGATCTCCGCGACATTGAGCAGCAGGTTAACGAAGAGATTCGCCTGAACACGCTACTCGAGACGGGCATCATGTCTCTGGAGGAGGCACTGAACTCCGGCGCTCTGGCCTTTTTCGGCGACAAATACCCGGAGAGCAACGTCCGCGTTGTGACGATACCCGCCCCGCACGCTCCGCGCGGTTTCTACTCCAAGGAACTTTGCGGCGGTACCCATGTTCATCGTGTCGGCGATATCGGGGTCCTGAAGATTGTCAGCGAGGAATCCGTAGCCGCCGGGGTTCGCCGCATCGAGGCCGTTACCGGTGTCGGAGCGCTCGAGCACTACCAGCAGCAGACCCAAACGCTACGCGAACTGGCCAATCGTCTAAACGTTGGCGAGGATTCCCTGCTCGGCACCGTTGAAAAGCTGTCGCAAACCGCCCGCAGCCTTGAAAAAGAACTTGGGGAGCAGAAGCGCAAAGGTGCAATGAATCAGTTGGACGAACTGTTCTCTCAGGCGCAGACCATAAAAGGCGTTAAGGTCATCGTCGGAGAGGTGGCGAACGTTGACCGCGAAGGTTTGCGGCAGCTGGTCGACTCCCTTCGCCAGAAGCTTGGCTCCGGCGTGGTCGCTTTAGGCATGCCGGAGGACGGGAAAGTGGCCCTAATCGCCGGAGTAACCAAGGACTTGACGGCTAAGGTCCATGCCGGCAAGCTGATACAGGCTCTCGCGAAGCATGTTGGCGGCTCCGGCGGCGGAAGACCGGATTTAGCCGAGGCTGGCGGAAAAGACACATCTGCCCTAAAAAGTGCCTTGCAGAGCGTCCCGGCCCTGCTGGAACCCTTGCTATAATTGGCCGTAGCGCCGGAAGCGTGTCCCTCAAGTGGTGCATTCCGCAACACTTGCCAGCGGGTACGACTTCTAAGAAATCCTCTGGGGCTCTCCTACGGTCGTCGGAGTGGTGAGATGCCTACAGACACATACGGATTGTTGGATCTATGCCTTCCCCAAGGCGAGCTCAATGCAAACCGGTACTGATGGCTGCACGTATAGCTCTGCTGTTTTCTGTGGCTGTGGCGGCCCTGTGGGTGAATCCAAAACCCACCAACGCGCAGATCGCAACCGTTACCAACTCAGACGGGCGCCGCTTGTTCGTGAACGCGGAACCGATTTCGACCATAAAGTTGATGCCCGCAAAGCCACGAACCTCCATCTACTTGCCGGGCGAAATCTCGTTTATGGGAGAGAATCGTCCCGCGATGAATGTCGATCGCGACGGAGTGGAGAAGTTGGTCCGGGAGGCGGCAGAACGGCATCGAGTGGACCCGGCGCTGGTACGCGCAGTGATCGAAACGGAATCGAATTGGAACCCTTCCGCGTTCTCGCGAAAGGGCGCCATAGGGCTGATGCAATTGATTCCGACAACCGCACAGCGCTTCGGGGCGAACAATGCGTTCAATCCGCAAGAGAACGTGGACGCCGGGGTACGGTACCTGAAGACGTTGCTGGAACGGTACAATGGCAACCTCGATTTGGCTTTAGCGGCGTACAATGCTGGAGAAGGGGCTGTGGATCGAGCCCACGGAATTCCTGCTTATCGGGAAACCCGGAGCTACGTACAGAAGGTGCAGAACGCCTATTACCGGCCGGGCTCAGGACGTCTGGATAATGCTTATGTTCGCGCGAACACCATTCACCGGAACGTGGACGCCAGCGGGCGCATCATATTTACGAACGAGTGAAGGTTTGCTGGTGTGTGTGTCCGGGGGAAGCGTGGCGCGCGGCAGCTCAGTAGAAAAAAATTTCCACAAGCTTTTCGCCAGCGCTTCGCTGGGTTTCGCCTTGCTGGGGATGCTCTCCGTTCCCTGCCGGCCAACCACAAAACCTTCTTCCAATAGCAGCGTCAAACGCGAAGCCGCTAGCTCGCAATTTGCCAGGGCCGAGGAACTCCGCGAGGCCCTGAATTCCCAGGCCCCGGAGAAACGCACCCTGGCCGAGTACAAGCAGGTGGTCTCCAGTTATCGCCGCGTTTACTTGATCACGCCACATGCCGTCGAAGTGCCGGATGCTCTGTTTGCCGTGGGCCAACTGAATACGGAAATGGGAGACCGCTTTGGCCGCAGCTATTACCAAACTGCGGTCGACTCCTACCAGTTCCTGATTCGCGAGTATCCCACCAGCAAGCACCTCCAGGATGCAATGTTCAACGTGGCTAACCTGCAGAAAGATCAGTTGGGCGATCCCGCCGCAGCCGCCAAGAGTTTTCAGGATTTCCAGCGAAAGTTCCCCCGCTCGGCCCACAAGCGTGAAGTGCAGGAGGCTTTGGCGGAGCTGGCCCTAATGAGAAACGCGGAGAGTGGCAACTTCTCTGCAAAAACCTCCGCGCCAGCGTCGGCGCCTTATCCTGCCGCGGCGCCTCCCTCAGGAACCAGCTCGAACGAAGACCGTCTGGCCATTGTGGCCAAAAATGGCGGCGAAAGCCCCAAGTCCGTTGACGTGCCTCGCGTCCAGAGTATTAAGACCAGCGCCACGCCCGGCAGTACGGAAATTGTGATTCAACTGGACGACTCTGTGCAGTATGTCTCCGGCAGAATTGCCAATCCTGATCGCATCTACTTCGACCTGCAATCCGCAAAGCTGGCTCCCGCGGTGGCCCGCAACAATGTTCATGTAACCGGCGATCTTTTGACCAAGGTGCGCGTGGCGCAGAATCAGTTCGGGATTGTCCGCGTGGTTCTGGACGTGAATGGCGTGAAGGATTACGCCGCATCTCTTTTGCACAAGCCTACCCGTTTGGTCATTGAGCTCTACGGAGACTCTGGCGCGTCGGGCTCGAGCACTCAACAAACGGCCAAGGCGAGCAAGCCCGAGAACCCGAAACCAAAAGTGGAGCCCTCGGTATCTCCAGCAGTAACTTTATCCGCGGAAGCGATTTCGTCGACCACTCCTGCTCTGAAACCCTCCTCTGCGAAAGAGGTGGTCGCGGAAAACGTGGCTCCCCCTGCCGCTCCTGCTGTGGCCAAGCCGCTTCCTGCTCCCGTCAAAACCCTGAGGACGACTTCCACCAAGAATCTTTCTACGGGTAAACCCGACCTAGTGCAGCCCACATCGTCGCCGCTACCCACCCGTGACGGGCAATCCACTCTTACACGGACGCTGGGTTTGAAGATCAGCCGTATCGTAATTGACGCGGGGCATGGTGGCCACGACACGGGCACGATCGGCCCCACGGGATTAATGGAAAAGGACCTCTGCCTGGATATAGCGCTCCGGTTGGGAAAGATCATTCAGCAGAAGCTGCCCGGCGCAGACATCGTCTATACCCGGTCGGATGACACGTTCATCCCACTCGAGGAACGTACCCACATCGCCAATGAAGCAAAGGCCGACCTGTTCATCTCCATCCATGCCAATTCCAGCCCCGACCATGGCGCTCGGGGGGTCGAAACGTATTTCCTGAACCTGAAGGGCTCGGCCGAAGCGATGGAGGTCGCCGCCCGTGAAAACGCGGTCTCCCAGGAGAGCATCCACGACCTGCAGGACGTGGTGAAACGAATTGCGCAAACGGAAAAGATCGACGAATCCCGCGAACTCGCAGAGGATATCCAGGATTCCCTTGCCAAGAAGATTCAAAAGACCGCCAAACCCGTGAAGAACCGCGGCGTCCGCAAGGCCCCTTTTGTGGTGCTCATTGGCGCGGATATGCCCTCCATCCTCACGGAGATCTCGTTCCTCAGCAATGCTTCCGACGAGAAGCTCTTGAAGAACCCGGAGCATCGGCAGCACATCGCGGAAGGGGTCTACCAGGGTGTGGTTAACTACCTGGAGAGCCTGAACAGTGTCGATGTGAACGCCACAGGAAAGTCCACCCGCCCTGCCGCCGTCGCGGCCGTTGAACAGTCCAGGAACCAGAAGTAGTCTGTTGGCATCTAATGATCAGGTTGCTATGAAAACTCGCCCGCTCGTTTGGCTTCTATCTCTTTTCCTATGCCTCCCGGCATTCTCCGCGGCCGCGGCACCCACTCCCCTGCTGCCTGAGCAATTCGGTCCTTGGCTGTCGACAAGCCCAACCACTTTTAGGTCCGGCGCGGATCTTCTCAAAGGCTGGACGGACTCACAGACCGGAAACCTGAGGGAAGCAGGGTTGCGCGGATTCGAAGAGCGCAGCTACAAAAGCGGTACTGAAGAGCTGAAGATCGGACTCTACACCTTCAAGGATCCTAGTGGTGCCTACGAGTTCTACACACAATCCACGGCGATTGGCATGCAGAGCGGCGGGATTGGCGATGCGTCCGCCTTCGCCCCTCACAACGGCGCGGTGCTGCTGGGAAATCTGGTTGTCAGTGTGGGTCCGTTCGCTAATCTTTCACCCAACTCCTTGAGCGATCTCCTGGCTACTCTAAAACCAAGAGCCGATAAAACCCCCTTCCCACAACTACGATCGTATTTGCCGGAGCACTGGCGCGTTTTCGGTTCAGAGAAATATGCTCAGGGCTCGGCGGGATTCCGCACCGCCATGAGTTCCCTAGGCCAAGGTGATTTTGCAAATCTTGCAAACGAAATCGGATTCGAGTCTGACGCGGAAGCGATTTTGGCTAGATATCAAGGCGAGCACGGCAGCGGCGTGTTGTTGTTGCTGGAATATCCAACTCCGCAACTTGCGGAACAACATTTACGCCATCTGCAGCAAGCTCTTCCGGCGGCTGCAAAACAAGCTGGGGTCACTGTCGAACGTAAGACTTCCCTTCTTGCACTGGTCTTTGCGCCCACCTCCCCGGAGCACGCGCAAGCAATTCGGGATGCCGTGAACTACGAGACTCAGGTGACGTGGAACGAATCCAGTCATACGGCCACGGATCCGCCAATCGTCGTAATCATGGTGAAGATATTTCTCTTTACGGGCCTCTTCCTCGGCATTGCCACGGGCGTCGGCATTGCCTTTGGTGGCTTGCGCGTCATTATTAAACGTCTCTTCCCGGGGAAAGTCTTTGATCGCCCGGAAGATATTGAGGTCCTGCAGTTGGGCCTCTCCGGAAAGAAGATCGATCCCTCCGACATGTATTAATCCAAATTGCTACAACCAATCTTCTTCCACTGCGTCTAACGAGAACCCCAGCTTTTCCATACGAAATGGGTACCGCTTGTCGTATTATTAGGGGTTCCAGAGAGCTGCCAGAAAGCATATGCGGACTCATCCTTTTTCTAATTCACAGATTCTCAGCTTATTCCCCTCGCGAAGATACCGAGCCCAATTGGCTGCGCTTTCCTCCCTGGTGTGGCTCGCCGGGTGCGGTGCCAAGGCGCCTGCCGGTAATGCCGCCGCGCCCCAGGCCATGGCGGTTCAAGCCCAAGTAGTCGCATCGCAAAAGCTGACAGACTCAACCGAGTACTTGGCGATTCTAAAGTCGCGGCTTTCCGCTACGATCAACCCTCAGGTGGAAGGGCAGATCACCAAGATCTTCGTGAAATCTGGCGACCGCGTAAACGCCGGCGCGCCGCTGCTGCAACTCGACCCCCTCAAGCAGGAAGCCACCGTCAATAGCCAGGAATCGGCACGTGTCGCACAGGAAGCCAATGTACGTTTGGCGAAGGTGAACCTCGAACGCGCGACTAAATTGCAGGACGCCGGTGTCATCAGCAAGGCCGACTTTGATAACGCGCAGACAAACTATGACACCGCCGTGGCCCAGTTGAAATCGCTCGAACAACAAGTGAAGCAGCAGCAGGTGGAGTTGCACTACTACCAAGTGAGCGCGCCCATGAGCGGCATTGTCGGCGACATACCCGTTCGGGTGGGTGACCGCGTAGGCGTCACCACGCTTCTTACGACGGTGGACGAACCCGGCGCCCTGGAAGCGTATATCTACGTTCCCGCGAACAGATCCAAGGACCTGCGTTTGGATCTGCCTGTGAAACTGCTCGACCAAGCCGGCGCCGTGCTCGCTCAATCGCATATTACCTTTGTTTCGCCGCAGGTGGATACCGATACCCAAACCGTGCTCGCAAAAGCAGCCGTGACCAACGCGAACACGAAGCTGCGAATTTCCCAGCAGGTGCGCGCGCAGATTGCCTGGGGCACCCACAATGGCCCCGTGGTTCCCGTGCTCGCAGTCCAGCGCCTGAGCGGTGAATTCTTCCTGTTCGTTGCGGTAAAGGAAGGCAGCGGAACTGTTGCGCGCCAGCGAGCTGTGAAACTAGGTGAAATTGTCGGGAACGACTATGCGGTGCTTGAAGGAATTAAGCCCGGCGACCACATCATCGTCTCCGGGGCGCAATTCCTGCAGGACGGCGCGCCGGTCATCGAACAGCTGAAAGAATCCGCAAACGCTGCGAGCGACGGCACGAACTCAGGCTCGGAGAGCAAGTAGATCCACCGTAGTTCAGCTGTGACGGAACATCATTCTTCAGAAGAGGGTGAGCTGAGTTGTTTGTTGATTTCTTCATTCAAAGGCCAGTATTCGCCACAGTCTGTGCGCTATTGATTATTCTCGGCGGTGCGATCGCCATCCCGTCGCTCCCGATTGCTCAGTTTCCTGACTTGGCTCCACCGCAGGTCCTCGTATCCAGCGGGTACATCGGCGCAAACGCGCAGGCGGTGGAGTCTGCGGTCACCATCCCACTGGAGCAGGCTATCAACGGTGTGCCAGGAATGAAGTACATCACTTCCTCCAGCGGAAATGACGGGACAAGTCAGATTACCGTCACCTTCGACGTCTCCCGGAACGTCGATCTCGCCTCCGTGGATGTACAGAACCGCGTGAGCCAGGCGCTTGGGCGCCTGCCCAACGCGGTTAAGAACACCGGCATCATTATCACCAAGCAGGCTTCCGGCTTTGTATTCGGCGCGGGCGTATATTCCGAAAGCGGCCAGTACGACAGCCTTTTTCTGAGCAATTATCTGGATGTCTACGTCAAGGACGCCATGAAGCGCGTCCGTGGTGTGGGCGACGTATTCATATTTGGCGAGCGCAAATACGCGATGCGGCTCTGGCTGGACCCCTCCTTGCTCGCGCAACGAGGTTTGACCGCCACCACCGTCCTGAACGCCCTCGTGGAGCAAAACGTCCAGGTCGCTTCCGGACAGGTTGGTCAACCGCCTGCCGATCAAGGCCAGTCCTATCAAATCAGCGTGCGGGCAATTGGCCGCCTCACCGAGCCGCGTGAGTTTGAAAATGTTATTCTGAAAACCGGAACAGACGGCACCCTGGTCCGCATAAAGGACATAGGCCGTGCTGAACTCGGCGCGGAAGATTATGGTTCCCTTCTCCGCTTCAACGGACACGATGCTGTCGGCATCGGCGTCACGCAGCTCCCTGGTGCCAATGCACTCAGCGTGGACAAGGCTGCCAAAGAGGAACTTGCCCGCTTATCCAAGAACTTTCCACCGGGGCTCAAGTACGCCGTGGCTTTTGATACCACAACGGTAATCGGCGAGTCCATTCGCGAAGTGCTCTTCACCCTCCTGGAAGCGATCGGACTCGTGGTCCTGGTAATTTTTCTGTTCCTGCAGGACTGGCGAAGCACGTTTATTCCCGCGGTTACCATTCCCGTCTCCTTGATCGGTACGTTCGTTTTCGTAAAGGCGCTAGGCTTCTCGATTAACACGCTCACGTTGTTCGGAATCACATTGGCAACGGGGCTGGTTGTCGATGATGCCATCGTCGTAATTGAAAACGTCGAACGCCACATCGTAGAGGGAATTACCGAGCCTCATAATGCCGCCAGCGTGGCCATGAAAGAGGTTGCCGGAGCGGTAATCGCCACGTCGCTTGTACTGGTCTCCGTATTCGTACCTGTCGCCCTTTTCCCTGGGACCACTGGCATTCTGTTCCGGCAATTTGCACTCACGATTGCTTTCTCCGTGTCGATTTCCGCGTTCAATGCATTGACCCTCACTCCAGCGCTCTCTGCCATCTTCCTCGGCCATCACCGGGAACGCTCGCAGGGTCCATTCTTCCGGGCTTTCAATCGGGCCTTTGATGCTATCAGGAACTACTATCGCGCAACTGTCCATCTTGCCGTGGAATGGAAATACGTATCCTTGCTCGTGTTCCTGGTAACCCTCGGTTGCACCTACCTTCTCTACGCCAACATACCTCAGGGATTTATCCCCGAAGATGACCAGGGCTACCTGATCGTCGCCGTGCAAACGCCACAGGGCGCGTCTTTGCAATACACACAACGAGTTTGCGCCAAAGTCGAACAAGTGATTTCTCACGTTCCTGAAATCAACGGTGCCTTCACTATCGTGGGGTTTAGCTTCGGCGGTAGCGCGTCCAACCGCGGGCTGATGTTTCTCAACTTAAAGGACTTCCATGATCGCAAAGGACGCGAGCACTCTGGATTCGCTGTGGTGGAAAAGTTACGCGGCCCGCTCATGAGTATTTCCGGAGGCATCGCTGTTCCCTTCAACCCGCCGGCCGTTCAAGGACTGGGCCAGTTCGGCGGCTTTACATTCCAAATCGAGGACCTCGGCCGGAATACGCTGCAGACGATTGCCCATACGACCAACCAGATGGTCGCAGCAGGAAATCAGAGTGACAAAGTAACCGGATTGTTTACCAGTTTCACCGCCAACGATCCGCAGTATCTGGTGAATATCGACCGCGAAAAAGCGAAGAGTCTGCAAATTCCATTGAGCCAGATTACCGATGCGCTACAGGTCTTTATCGGGTCTGTTTATGTAAACGACTTCGACTTCAACAATCGTTCCTACCGCGTATATTTGCAGGCCGATCAGAAGTTCCGCTCGGAAGCCAAAGACATCCGCACGTATTACTTGAAATCCGATACCGGCAAGATGATTCCTCTCGACAATGTCGTGGAGATCAAACAGGAAGCGAATCCGCAAGTCATTACCCACTACAATTTGTTCCGCTCTGCGGAAATTGATGGTTCCGCGGCGCCTCGCGTCAGTTCCGGCCAAGCGCTTGCCGAGATGGAGGCGCTTGCAAAACGGATTCTCCCTCAAGGCATGACCTACGAATGGAGCGGTCTTTCACTGGAAGAAATTCAATCTGCGGGGAAAGCGGCGATCCTGTTTGGGCTGGGCATGATCTTCGTGTATCTCACCCTCGCCGCGCAGTATGAAAGCTATGTTCTCCCGTTTATTGTTTTGTTGGGCGTACCCGTAGCCCTGCTGGGTGCATTGGCCGCGGTTAAACTGCGCGCGCTAACGAATGATGTTTACTGCCAGATTGGTCTGGTGATGCTGATTGGCCTGGCGAGCAAAAATGCCATTCTCATCGTGGAGTTTGCCGAGCAGCTTCAGGAACAAGGGCTGACGCCACTGGACGCCGCGGTGGAAGCCGCCCGCATCCGACTGCGGCCCATTCTCATGACATCTCTGGCCTTCATACTTGGCGTTGTGCCTCTCGTGATTGCCCAAGGTGCAGGCGCCGCTGGGCGCGTATCGGTAGGAACTACAGTCTTCGGGGGAATGATCGCAGCGACCAGCTTGAATCTGCTCTTCATCCCCGTGCTGTACATCGTGGTCCGGACGCTGGTACCGCGCAAGAGACCTGCTGGCAGTCTCGAAGTTTAACGTCAACCTCCCATGTTTGCCGCGCGGTTTGAAACCGCTCCCCGGCAAGAGTTGCAGAACTGACTGGTCTTGAGGTCAATCCACTCCACCCCGTGAGACGGAGACATCACGCACTGATAGTCTTCGCAATGGGAGAGCGGCAAGGTGTGCCCCAATTCGTGTACGGCTTCTTTCAATAGTCGCTCGCGCAAAACCGCCGAATTCGCCGGTAACCCATAAAATTCCTGCCGCAGCCGGTGAAAGGAAACCACGGCCGAAGATCCTCCGAGTTGTGCCTCGCCAAAAACAAACGTTAGAATCGGAATATAGAGATCGACTGCGGTCACGCCGAGGATGCATCCCCTTTCAGTAATCCCGCTGTTCATTAGCGTCGCCAGTATTTCCGTCGAGGAATACTGCTGGCGGGCATTGTTAAACGCAAACGCTGGTTCGGGCTCCACCGGCAGAACTTCGCAGCGAACACCAAATCGCTTCCGGAGCCCCGCCGACAAATCAATCAGGATCTCACCGGGAACGGAACCCAGCGGCAGTAGATCAATACGGTTCACGACGCTTCCGCGGCAACTCGTTTCCAACCATATTTTTTCAGCTTGTTGTGCAGTGTGACGCGATCTATGTCCAGCATCTCAGCTGCTTGCGTTTGGTTGCCGTTGCACTCCTCCAGTACCGACAGAATGTGCGCGCGCTCGATATCTTCCAGGGTGCGCGAAGACGTCGCGTGAACGGGCACTCGCAAGGCGAAATCCTCTTCCCGAAGTTCTGGCTCCCGCCCCACGACCATCGCGCGTTCGATGGCATTCTCCAGTTCGCGGATATTGCCGGGCCATTCGTAACGGTCGAGCGCCGCCATCGCCGCCGGCGACACGCGGGTGATGCGCTTATTCATCGAAGCAGAAAACTTTCTCACGAAATAATCCGCGAGGATGGGGATATCTCCCTTGCGCTCTCGCAGGGGTGGCAATTCGATCTGAAACACATTCAACCGGTAGAACAAGTCCGGCCGGAATCGCCCGTCTTTGACCAGTTGCTCTACGTTCTTGTTAGTGGCCGCGATACACCGGAAGTCCACGTGAATCGGGTGCGTGCTGCCCACCCGGGTGATCTCGCGTTCCTGCAATACCCTCAATAGGTCTGTCTGCGTTTTCAGGCTGATATCCCCGATTTCATCCAGGAACACCGTCCCTCCTTCCGCAACCTCGAAACTTCCCTTCTTACGGTATTGGGCGCCTGTGAACGCACCCTTCTCATGTCCAAACAGCTCGCTCTCCAATAATGTTTCCGCTAGAGCCCCGCAATGGATTACCACCAGCGGGTTGTAATGACGCGGGCTCGCCGCATGAATGGCCCGCGCACAAAGCTCCTTGCCTGTTCCGCTTTCTCCGGTGATCAGCACCGTCGCATCGGTCGGACCAACAGTCTGGATCGCCTCGAACACGCGCACCATTGCCGGACTCTGCCCCACGATCTCTTGTGGGCGGGTTGTGGAAGCAACGGTCTCCCTCAGACGCGCGTTTTCCTGTTCAACTCGTTTGTGCGTCAAGGCATTGTGCACCGTATGCGCGATGTCGTCGGGATCGAATGGCTTTGAGACATAGTCGTACGCGCCATGCTTCAGTGCCGCGACTGCGGTTTCTACCGAGGCGTAGCCCGTCATGATGATCACGAGCATTTCCGGGTCAATCTCGTGCATCCGTTCCTGCAACTCGACTCCGTCCGTTCCAGGCATCTTGATGTCCACCAGCGCCAGGTCAAACCGCTGCGCCGCCATCTTACCCAGTGCATCGTGCGCGTTTTCGGCTACCGTCACTTCGTAGCCTTCCTCGCGGAACCATTTCTCGAGCGAATCCCTTACGATCAACTCGTCATCAACGACTAGCAAATGTGCTTTGATTTGCATCGCAACTACTCCTTGACCGGCGCCACTGCCGGCGCCACGGCGTGTGCAACCTTCGATTGCAGGGGCAACGTAATCGTGAATGTGGTGCCGTGCCCGGGCACCGACGCAACTTCAATCTTCCCCGCATGGCGCTCCACGATATTTCGACTGATCGCCAGACCCAGCCCCAACCCTCGCCCGTGCTCCTTGGTGGTAAAAAACGGCTCAAACATCTTCGCGAGAACATCCTTGGGCATGCCTACGCCATCGTCGCGGACTTCCACTTGCACGTCGCTGGTGTTTTCCAGTCTTCGCGAACAGAGGGTTAGGTTCCCTCCATTCATCATCGCGTCGATCGCGTTCATCACCAGCGCCAGAATTACCTGTTCGATTTGCCCGGCATCGCAGCGCACCAGCGGCAGATCCAGTCTGAGATTCTGATGCAACTCGATATTCTTTAGCTCTAACTGGTGTTGGACCAAGCGCACGCAACGGTCGATGATCGCATTCAAGTCGGCAGGCTCGCGGTTCATGGAAGTCGGGCGGGCGAAGGTCATCAGATTCTTGACGATCTCCCCGCATCGGCGGCTTTCCGATTCCACCAGGTCGAGCATCCCGATGTTTTCCTGGTTGACCACTGTTTCGCGAGACAAGCGCTTCTTCAGTAGCTTCGCGTAGGTCAGTATCCCCGCGAGAGGATTGTTGATTTCGTGCGCTACCACTGCTGCGAGTTTGCCGATGGATGCCATCCGCTCCACTCGCAGCATTTCCTCTTGCGCGCCCTTCAATTGCCGTGTTTTCTCGTCCACGCGCTCTTCCAGCGTGCGCGTCCAGGCATTGATCTCCTGATGTGCATCGCGCAACTGGTGACTCATGGTATTGAATGAATTGGCCAGATCCTCGAACTCCCCGCGTGAGTGCACCCGAATCTGGTAGCCTAGATCGCCGGAGCCCAGACGTCTGGTCCCTTCCGTCAATGCACTGAGCGGGCCCTGCAACATCTGGCGCACAAAGGCAGTGGTCAGGATCGCCACACCAAACGCAGCGAGAATCGTGTACAGCAGCATCTTTCTGGTGCTCTCCGCCACGCTCTGATCGGTGGACGGCTAGGGAGATGTTCGTGTCCAGGACTCCCAGCGTTTTCACTTCCGCCGGGTGTGCGTGGCATTCGGCTGTCGCGCATGACTGCGAATTCTCAATCGGATTGATCACACCCAGTGCACGCTCCCCGTTCGGCAGCCGATACGTTCGGAAGCTCTGCGTCTTGTCCGCGACCTGGAACCACGGTACGCCTGCTGGCAACGTGTCGTGCACGTTCATCCGTTCATCGACGAGCTTATTCATCTCCGAGGGATCGGACGAAAAACTGATGCGCCCTCGATCATTGATGATTCGAATGCGCACCATCCCAGGCTCATGCGCCATGTCCGTGATGATGTGGTAGAGACCGTCGCGCTGGTTGCGCAACATATAGTAAGAAGTATTCCGCTTGATAACGTTGCTCACGCGGCCAGCATCCGCGAGCGTGGTGCGCTCCAGGTGTTTTCGGTGAAGCTGGATGTTCAGATAGCCGAGTACGCCGAACACAATGGCCATCGAAGAAACAAGCAACAAAAGTAGTTTTGAGCTGAGGCTGCTGGAGATCCGCGTCCAGGTGCGTGACGCCCGCGTTTCTGTGTCACGATCCGGCATTGGAAAACTCCGGCAGTTCGTCTCGGACAGATCCGCCCTGCTGGATCGACCGAGACTCCCCGGCAAGACTAAAAATGGGCAGATAGTTCACGGCCAGCGCGAAAACCAGGAAGCCCAAGCCGACGATGGCAAAGGTAACCACGATTTCCGTCCACTTGGGGAAATAGTGCTGGCCAGCAGACGCCTCCATTCCCGTGATGGCCACATTCATGCGGTTGGTGACGAATCCTAGTAAGCACAAAACGGAGGTGAGGTATAGACCGTTCGCGCTCTCTCGGACCCTAGGAATTAAGAGCAGGGTAATCGGAGCGACGGAGCAGAGGAGGAGTTCCAACAGAAGGAGTCCCGCCTCGGAACCTCCTTTGAGGACCAAGTGAAGTACATGGCGATGAACCAGGTCCTCGAAACGCACAACTGTATAGAGTGCGAGGACGACCAACAGCGTGCGACCGAGCCCCCGCAGCAGCGGCAATTCCAGTTGCTTGCCAAAATGCCTGGCACTCATGGAAGACTCGAAAATCGTCATTGCGATTCCCACACAGATGGCGGAGAGAAAGAACAGCACCGGCAGAAGCGGGGTGTACCAAAACGCATGGAGCTTATTCGGGACGATGAGGTAAAGGCTACCGAGTGAGGACTGGTGCAGAGTCGAAAGCATCACGCCGGCAATCACCAGCGGAACTGTGATTGCGTGTTGCAGGCGAACCAGTTTCGACAGGTTCAAGCGCTCAAAGATGACGCCCGAAAACTCCAGCGAAAGCACCGTTGTGTATAGCGTGACGCACCACGCCACCTCAAACATCACCGAGCGCGGATTCCACATAACCAGCGGATGCCAGATTCGGTACCCCCGGCCAAGATCGAAAAACAGCGCGACGACGACCAGGAGGTAGCCTAGAAAGGCAGTGAGAACGGCCGGCCGGACGATAGGCTTAAAATTCTTCAGATTGAAGATGTGCACTGCCGCAGTCAGAATGAAGCCACCGGCAGCGAGCATCACACCGCACATGACGTCAAAGCCGACCCACAGACCCCAGGGGAAAGCATCGCTCAGATGGGTGGAAGCGCCAAGCCCGTGCACGAAGCGAAGAGTGGTGGCATAAGCACCCACAATGAGAAGAAGCGCGAGCACCACTCTCCAGAATGTGATCTTCCCCTGTAGCATGATCGCTCTCCCTTCAGCCCTTGCTGTACTCTCGGCGTTCTTCCGCGACCGCCACTTCGTTCTTGCGGTTGGTCAACCACCAAATGCCGCCCAGTGCGACTCCTCCGATGCCGACCAGGTCTGGGATGTGCGAGAGCACTCGGTAAGTGATCATGGGGAGCGCTTCCGTACTGACGTCGGCCTGGTAGCCGAACTGCTCGAATGTCACGCTGGAAAGCAAGAGTACGGAGGTACCACCAACTTCGGTAAGTCCGAAGATATGGTCGAAATATTGTTCGGGGTTCTTGGCGAGGCGCTCTTTGGCTTCGGCGATGAGCGCGTCACGATCGCCAAATTTGGTGGCGCCAGTTGGGCAGGCTTCGGCACAGGCGGTCTGAAGCCCATTGGCCAGCCGGTCCGAGCACATGTCGCATTTGCGGATGAGTGGAAATGCCTTATTCCATTCATATTTCGGCACGGAAAAAGGGCAAGCCAGCATGCAATATCTGCAGCCAATACAACGCGACGCGGAGTATGTCACAGGCCCTTCTGCAGTCTTGCGGAGCGCAGCCACAGGACAAACCGAAGCACACGAAGGATCCAGGCAATTCATGCAGAGGCGCCGCATGTGCTTGTCGTCCTGATCCAGAACAACCGTGAATTTGTGTTCGGACTGTTTCGGCTCGGCTGCAATCGCAGGGTCATACGGCAAGCCATTGCGTTCCGCGCACGCTTTCTCACACAATTTGCAACCGATGCACGACGTCGCATCGTAGAGGATGCCCTTGCTCATAGCTGCTCCCTGGAGCGACCTTCACTCGGCGGCAGGACCATTCCCAGGGCACCGAGGATTGCACTTTGCCTTCCATAGCGGCCAGGAGCGAAGTGGCGTTGCATACCGCGGCATGTAACTGTGGTGCATGCCGATGTGCCATTCTGAACATTTGAGTCGAGCGACCCGTCTCGATGTGCAAAACCTGTAGAGAAGTTCCGCAGGCACCGCCACATCACTGCTGAATTCCTCTCCTTGGTCGGTGACCCACGCCTATTATGATGAATATCTCGCCAGTCGCCCGTGAATTGTGTCACCCTCGGGAGTGACGCGGGTCACCTGCCTTCAGCCTCCAACGCACCTGACTGCAATCGTGGGCGCGCAAGCCAATGCCCCTTACGCACCGAGGCCCCGACCAGTCTCGATCGGGGCCTCGGAATCTACGACTATCTGGGAGGTGTCCTAGTCATGTCAGGAAGAACTCTTTGGTGATCTCGCCCCACTTTTCGGTTGGTAACTGTGCCGTCAGATCGTGCATAGCCACTCCACCGTCTTGTGCAACTGCCCCAGCCAGTGCCGGCACGCGCGCTTGCAAGCGGCTGGCGGCTTCGGCCATCCATTTCCGAGCGAGGCTTCCATTCAGCAGGTTGCGGAAGCTGACTGGAAGGTCCGGTGAAATGACGGAGACGAACCATCCGTCTCCATATGGATCCATATTGCTGAGCGAAGCGTTCGCGATCAACGCCTCGTTTACGTTCGTCACTTCTCCTTCCACCGGGGAAACAAGATCCACCGACTGGCCATCGCGGTGCAGCGTAGCGAACTTCTGGCCCTGGCGAAGCCACTGGCCGCGCTTTGGCAGCGTTACGCCATCAATCTTTCCAGCCAACCGCGCACCAAAATCGTCCATGCCAACGCGCACCAACGTTGGGCTTTCTTGCAATGCCCAGGTGTGTCCCTGGTGGTAGCGCCGATTTTCTGGCAACTGAAATCCGCTTACGATTGTCGGCAAGATGCGCCCTGATGCCGGGTTGGACGTCTTTTCCTCATCCATCCCAAACTGCGTCACTTTTCCCTTTCGCATGAAATAATCGATGGTCAGAAAAACTACAAACATGGTAAGCATCAGAATCACTGTCATGGCCCGCCTCCCGAGGGGAATCTCAGTTCAATTCCTAGCCTTGGTAAGGGCAAGTCCGTTGCCAGTTCGTCGACGATTACGAATCATGCTGTAAGTGATTGATACTGCGAGAGAAGGAAGATGACAGAAGGGAAACCGTGGAACTTGCCGATGAGACCTTAATCAGAAATCGTTGTGTTCCTCAACGCCGTGCAACCCAGTTTTGCCAGGTGACTCCCTAACTCGCTCAAAAGAAACAGGCTTCCATCGGCCGAAGAGCCCGTCGCAAATTACAACGGGAGTGCTGAAGAACGCCACAGCGTCGCCGAGTTCAATTCTACTTCGGCGGGTTTGCCCGAAAATACTCTTCCAGTCCCGCTTGTACCTCTTGAACGCTTCGCTGGACGTTCTTGTCCATCGCCACCGCGATTGCCGTAACGCTCTTCTCTGAAGCTGGCTCGTCGTGGTTATACATGCGCGTCCAGACTGTGGTGCCAGTCTTTCGGTCGCGCAAGCGTACCTCGAACACCAGCCGTGCCACGATTGTGCTTCCGTCTACTTCCTTGAAGTCATAGAGGTGCCCCGCAAGAATGTACTGGCCGGTGGCATCGCTTCGAATGGTATAGACAGCTCGGAATCTGCCCGTAGCGCGCAAGCCACGCACCAGGGCATCTTGAAGCATCTCGACAGGTGGTTCGGCCCACCGCTCGGACTGGTATGTGCCCAGCTGAGGGGAATCGAATCCGTACACGATTTGATCATTCAGGTAAAGGTGAGACGCTTCGAACGGCCTCACCAGTATTGTTGTGTTTATGGCATCCGGAGAGGGTGGAGGAGCGCTCGACGGGTACGTCAATTGGTAGTACTTGATGGGTCGGGCACTTCCGCAGCCGGCTAGAGCGGCTGCCAAAGCGACCACTGCCACGGATACCCCCAACCTGTAAGAGAAGCTTCCCACGCATGGCGCCAAGTCCCGTGTTCTACTCATTTGGAGTGTTGCGATTCTCATGGCTTCTCTCCCGGCTTACGGTCTTTCCCTCTGCTGGGAACCACCAAACTCGAGGGGTGCGATTTAATTTCATACGAGAAGGTCTTCAAATTCTCCGTTATGACGCGCATGTTGTTCAGGATCTGATCGATATTTTCGTCATTATTGTCCAGCAGCTGCTGAATTTGCGCGGTCAGGACGGAAATTGTTTCCAGGGACTTGCGCAAATTGACGACCGACGCGCGAACGTCTTCTCTGTTCTCGTCAATCATTCCATCTACTTTCTTCAAAGTCCCGTCGACCTGAGCGATGGTTTTATGAAGTTGATCCAACAAGGGGCCTATTTTTTCACTTGCCGAGTTTACGTTTTTCAGTGTGTTACGAATCTGGGGCCGGTTTTCCGCCAACATGCCATGCAGTTCAGCCAGCGACGCCGAGACATTCTCTCTATTCTGGTCGTTTAAGAGGTCATTGACACGATCCACGGTTATCTTTAACTGGGTCACGCGGTCGTTCAGGTTCTTCAGCAGTTCCTGGGCTTGCGGCGCCAGCTTATTAATTTGTGCCGTTAGATCGTTGAATCCCACGTAAGGGTCAGACGGCAGCACTGCTCCAGATGCCACTTGTGGAGCTCCAGGTGATCCGGCCTTAATTTCCAGATGATTGTCGCCCAACGGGCTGAAGCTCAAAATCGCCACGTGGCTGTCGGTCTTTATGGGGATATCGCTCTTCACGCTGAATTCCATGTCCATCAGCGTTGGATCGTTCGGATCGACCTTGATCTTTTCCACGCGGCCGATCTTTGGACCGCCTTCATAGCGAACTGTCGCTCCGGGTTCCAGGCCCGCGACATTGTGAAACCGCGCATGCAAGCTCTTCGCCGAACCCGCGAGCGCGCCCGTGAGCACGAACACGGTCGCGATCAGCAGCGCCGCCGCTATGATGACAAACAGACCGACCCACACCTGTTCGCGTTTTGATTCCATCTTTACCTGCTCTTCCCCTGTCGCCCCTCACCCGCTTTCGATGAGGGCTCCGTCAGCATCTGCAAATAATCCAGTTCTTGGGCCACTGCTGGTTCCGGCACGCGATCCAGAAACTGGCGCACTCTGGGATGCTTGCTGCCTCGCAGTTCCTCGACCGTGCCGCTTGCCACTAGATCGCCCTTATTGATCAACACCATTCGGTCGGCGATCAGGAATGCACTGGCTAGTTCGTGGGTGACCACGATAATGGTCATGTGAAACGCTTTCTTCAGCTCCAGAATCAGCTGGTCGATGCCCGCAGCGATAATAGGGTCAAGCCCCGCAGATGGCTCATCGAAAAATAGAATCTCTGGATCCATGGCCAGCGCACGGGCTACCGCTGCGCGCTTTTTCATGCCGCCGCTCAACTGTGCCGGCAAGAAATCCTCGAACCCCGACAACCCCACTTGATCCAGCTTCAACCTCACCATGATCTCAACGGTGGGTTCCTCCAGTCTTGTATGCTCGCGTAGGGGTAACGCCACATTTTCCCCAACGGTCATCGATCCGAATAACGCTCCTCCTTGAAACGACATCCCCAACTTTTTGCGAATTTCATCTCGCTCCGCATCGGATATCGACACGAAGTTCTTCCCGCGGATCCACACTTCACCCGACGTGGGTATCTCCAGACCCACCAGTGTTCGCAACAGAGTGCTCTTTCCGGAACCCGAACCGCCCAGAATCACCAGCGTCTCGCCTCGTTGCACATCAAAATTGATGCCGTGCAAGATCTCCCGGCCGTCGTAGCTCACTCGCAGATTTCGCAGCGAGATCATCGGACCGTCGGGGATCTGTTCCTCATCTGACCGTTCGAATTGCTCCGCCATGCGCTTCAGTGTTCTCCCAGGAAGTAGAACAGCATCGTGAAGACCAGGTCCACCAGAATGACCAGAAAGATCGAGACCACCACCGCTCGCGTCGTTGACCGCCCCACTTGTTCTGCGCCGCCTCCGGTGCTTAAGCCTTCATGACAGCCCACGGCGGTGATTGTAATTCCGAACATGAAGCTCTTGATCAGACCCGTAATGACGTCGCGAAGATAAAGCGCGTCGAGCGAGGCCATAATATATCGTTGAAACGTGAAATTCGCCTGAAGGACTCCAAATAGCGAACCCCCGAGTATGCCCATGAAATTGGCCCAGATCGTCAGGCACGGCAGCATCAGTACCATGGCCATGAATTTCGGGGCAACCAGAAAGCTGACAGGATTGATCGCCATCGTTTCCAGGGCATCAATCTCTTCAGTCACTTTCATCGTTCCCAGTTCGGCCGCGAACGCCGAGCCCGACCGGCCAATGACGATCACCGCGGTAATCAATGGCCCAAGTTCTCGCGTCATGGAGAGCGCGACAGCACTGGCCACGTAGCTGATCGCCCCGAAACGCCGCAACTCGTAGGCAGACTGCAACGCCATAATCAAGCCGATAAAGAAGGTGATCAGTGAAAGAATAGGAAGCGCACGCACACCGGTTTCCATGGCCTGCCCGATGGCACGCTTGAAGCGCATCGGCTTCCCCTGAAACGGTCCGATGAACGTGAAATACGCGGCGCGCCATGCAAGGGTCGCGAGCGACCCCAGGTACGCCAATCCGTTCGTGAAGGCCAAGCCTGTTGATTGAAGGAAGTCCACGGGTGCCTGTTACCCTAAAAGTGGAAAGATAATAGCACGTCAGGAGGAGAGCGCCTGCTCTTCGTTCTCATAGATCTCGAAGATCTTCTGTAAGCGCGATAGTTGCATGACTTCCCGGACCGTCGTGCTCAGACTATACAGAATTAGCCGCGAGCCGAGTTCTCTCGACGCCTTCAATCCTTCCACCAGCGAGGCGATTCCGGAGCTGTCGATGTAACGCACGTTCTTCAGGTTTAGAAACACCTTGGGAGTGCGCTTCTCTTTAATCTCGCCCAGAAGCGCCTTGCGCATTGCGGGAGAGTGGGCGAGGTCAATATCGCCCGAAAGATCCAGAATTGTCCCACCTTGTGATTCACGGGCAGCAATCTGCACGGTCTATTCTCCTTCAGTCCCCGATTCGGTCTTTCCTGTGGACAGATATTTCACCATACGAAGTTGATTCTTTCCATGCTTCCGGCTGAATTCTACCTTGTCCATACATTGCCGCATGAAGTGGAGTCCCAGCCCTCCTGGCCTAATTTCGTCTAGCGCCCGCCCCGTCAACTTTGCAGGAGGCACTGCAATTCCCTGATCTTCCAGTACAACCTCAAGTCCAGCGCTATCCTCCGGATGCTTTTGCCCGAATAGCCGGCGGAATGTCACTGCAATCGGCAGGCCCTGTCTCCCTTTATAGGCGTGTCGTATCACGTTGGCCAGGGCCTCGTCCACTGACCGGACAATCGCACGTCGGTCCGCTGCGTGAAAATGCAAGGCCTTAGTGGCCCGCTCTAGGGTGGCTCGCACCAGACACAAGGTTTCAGGGTTGCTCTGCATCTCCAGTTTCAAGAGCAGTGCTGCCTGAAACTCTTTGAATGCCCTTCTTCCCTTCCCGTTGCTACTCTTCATCACCCTATATCCGCGCGTCCTGACAGCTACGGCTCCGAGAACACTGATTTCACCGTTTCAAGGAACCCGTGTGTCTGGCGGTGTGACAATGCCATTTCCCGGCTCTCATGACAACCAAAAAATCTCGCTACCCGGCATCACTCTGCCGGCGACACACAGCGCTGAAAACGTTCTGCGCCAAGTCTGTAGCCGATAAAAGAAGATTCGTTCTCGTTGGAACGGAACGACTAAGCAGCGTGGGGTTGCTCAAGGATGGGAGGGACGACCAGACAGGGTGTGAACCCCGTGCACCGGCTTAGCACAGTCCGTTCGGGTTCGTCGACACTTGCAGCTCTCCCGGTCACTTCGACAGAAAGGCTCGCTAGCGTGCTAGGACTCTTGGGACTCGTGGCTTAGGGAGTCGTCAACGCCTGTGGTCGAAGCTTCGCTCACCGTTTCGCTCGCGGCCTCCTTCTCCGCACGCTTGGCAAGTTTCTTCTGAGCACGTCGTTCTGCTTTCTCTCGTTGTTTCTCTTGTCTCTTCATTTCCTTTTGGCGCTTCTGGAATGTGATAGTCATCGGATCTCTCCTTGATCTCGCGATGCACGATTTTCCCTGCTCTGACCGCGATAGAGGACTACCAGCGAGGTTCGCGCGGTTGCCTCGCGGCTTCGCGGTAATCTTCGTTCGAGAATCGCTCCCTGCTTCCGCCCCCGCTGCTGGTCCTGGGCGCGCTGGTAACGGATTTCGGGCGAGCTTCATTCACCTTCAGATTGCGCCCCCCTAAGGCCTTGCCGTCGAGAGCGGCAACGGCCTTGCCTGCCTCTCCGTCATTGGGCATTTCCACAAACGCAAATCCCCGCGCGCGACCAGTTTCCCGATCCATCACAATATTAATCCGCGTCACCTGCCCAAATTGGGTGAATAGAGCCGTCAGCTCCCCTTCGGTCGTTTGAAAACTCAGATTTCCCACAAATAAGCTTTTCATACCAGCTCTCCTTAAATTCTACGCGCTGCCATAGGCGCCCGGCTGCTACCTTCGGTCAGTACCGTAGTCCAGAAATCTCTCAGAAGGCTCCTTCCAGAAATACCCGGAACTTTCTGGATCGCGAGGGCTGCCGCAACTTGCGCAGCGCCTTGGCCTCAATCTGGCGGATACGCTCGCGAGTTACGGCAAAGGTTCTGCCGACTTCCTCGAGCGTGTGCTCGTTTCCATCCTCGATCCCAAAACGCATCTTGATGATTCGCTCTTCGCGCGGTGTAAGCGTTTTTAGCATCGTGGCCATCTGTTCTTTCATATTCAAGTTGATGGCCGCGTCAGAGGGCGAAATCACTCCCTTATCCTCGACGAAGTCACTCAAGTGCGCGTCTTCATCCTCACCAACTGGGGTCTCGAAGGATATTGGTACTTGCGCAATCTTCTTGGCCTTCCGCACCTGCTCGACCGAGATATCCATTCGCTTGGCGATTTCTTCGGCGGTCGGTTCGCGACCGAGTTCCTGCACCAGTTGTCGGCTGGTGCGCATCTGCTTGTTGATCATCTCTACCATGTGCACCGGGACGCGGATCGTGCGGGCGTGGTCTGCGATCGCTCGCGTAATGGCTTGCCGAATCCACCACGTCGCGTAGGTAGAAAACTTATATCCGCGGCGCCATTCGAACTTATCCGCCCCCCGCATCAATCCGATATTGCCTTCCTGGATCAGGTCAAGGAACTGCAGCCCGCGGTTGGTGTACTTCTTGGCGATGGACACCACCAGGCGTAGATTCGCCTCGGTCAACTCCATCTTTGCCTGTTGCGCGTCCGCTTCGCCTCGCAGGATCAGCGTGAGCGTATGTTTCAGGCTGCGCAACTCAACTTCGCTAGAATCTTTGATTGCATTTCGTTGTGCGCGGCATAACCTTAATTCCTTGCGGGCCTCTACAGCGGCATCTCCGCGGGCAGAGCTTACGCGGCGTTCCAGTCTCGCTGCCTCACGCTCGAGAGCGTGGAGCCGTTCCACCGTATGCCGCATGATGTCAATCAGGCGCTTTCTCTCGCGCTCCTGAAAATCGACGGAACGCACCAGCAGCGACATCTCCACTTTGGTGCGCGCCAGGCGCCCACGCGCCCGTGCACACTCGCGCTTGTTGGCTTTTGGCGTAGCTTCAAGCCGTGCTGTTTGTTTCAGTTCGACAACGCGAAGTTTTTCTACCTTGTCAATGATTCGCAAGATGTGGCGCTTCTTGTCCTCCATCTTTTCGGCGGTCAATTCCTCTTCGTAGAAATGAATAATAGTCTTGATGGGACGCGCATCGGTGCGCAGCTCTTCGCCGATGGAAATCAACTCCTTTAGCACAATCGGGGAGCGAGAAATCGTCTTCAACACCAGCTTGTGACCGCGCTCCATGCGCTTGGCAATGGATACCTCACGCTCGCGCGTCAACAGTGGAACCGATGCCATTTCCCTCAGGTACGTCCTGACAGGATCGCTATTCTTCTCAGGACTCGAGGCCAACGGCTCTTGTCCCGGCTCTTCGGTAGGCGCTGCCTCGTAGCGCGCCCTTGGTTCCATTGCTTCGGCAGCTTCCGGCAGTACACGCGCGGCCTTGGCAGCGGATACATCTTCGTAGACTTCAATGCCATCACTCTCGAAAGCGGAGAATACCGTGTCGATTTCCTCGGCGGTGTGTTCCTCGGCAGCAAGGAAGTCGTTCACCTCTTCCGCGAGCAAATACCCACGCTCCTTCCCCAGATTAACCAGGGTGCGAACGTGGTCCTGCTTTTCCTGAGTGTCCTGCGACAATGGTTTCTCCCTTTAACCCACTGCCAAAACGAACCGGGCGATTGTCAAATCTAGGCCGTCCATACGCGAATACACCCGGGCTTTGCACTTTAAACGGCGAGCACGATGTGCGGATTGCAGCCGTCGATGGCTCAGGCTGCTTTATGTGGACAGGACTCCGGTTGTCCCGCTGCCCTCGAGTATCCGAAGAATTTCAATTCCAGACTTGGAGCTTCACCAGTATACACTACCGCGCCTGTCTTAGACTCGGTTCGTGAGAGCACACGATAAAAGAGTTCAACTCGATAGCTGCGGCGAAACCTTGCCGTTCGCGCTCCGCGAGAGTTATGCGGTCGGGAGGATTTCTCCGGACCGCACGGTGTTCCGTGAAACTTCAGCCCTGTGCCTGAGCCTGCAGTACCTCGCCGGGCAGCCGCACCATCCGTGGTCTTTGCACGGAGTGGTTGCGATCGATGCGCGGTCGATTACGCTCTCTGGGTTCTGAGAGAGCGCCATCTGCCCGAACCTTCTCGATTCGAATTCCCAGCACACGCTCCAGTTGAAATAGTTCCGTCCGTTGCTCTTTAACGAACAAGGTGGAGGCGACTCCCTGTTTGCCGGCGCGCCCGGTGCGTCCGACCCGGTGGATGAAGTTCTCCGCAACATCCGGCAGATCATAGTTGATGACGTGAGCAATATCCTGGACGTGGATCCCACGCGAAGCCAAATCGGTTGCCACCAGCACCCGTACTCGACCCTGCTGAAATCCCGTCAAGGCCGTGGTGCGCTGCGATTGCGAGCGATCGCCATGAATCGTTGCCGCGGCGATGCCATCGCGATTGAGCGCCTTGGCAATTCGCTCCGTGCCCCGCTTGGTGCGAGAAAAGACCAGGCAACGCCCGCTTTCTTTGCTCAACAACTGCCGCAGCACTTGTTGTTTGTCGTCGACAGAAACTTCGAACGCCTGCAGCCGCACATTCTCCGATGGCTTGAGCGTGGAACCGAACGCGAGGCGCACGGGGTTCCTCGTGTACTCCTTCACAAGACGTGCCATGTCTCCTTCCATCGTCGCGGAGAAACACATGGTCTGGCGTTCTTTCGGAAGAACCGAAGCAATTCTGCGAATCGCAGGAAGAAACCCCATATCCAGCATACGATCCGCTTCGTCCAACACCAGCACCTGCAAATTACGAAATTGCACCAGCTTGCGATCGAGATAATCTTGCAATCGCCCTGGTGTCGCCACGATGACACTGGCTCCGTTGCGAATCGCCCGCAACTGTTGCCCTTCGGCCAATCCTCCAACGACCAGCGCCGCAGGCATCAGTTTCTTGCCGCGTAGCGCGTTGTACTGCTCCACCACCTGCATCGCCAATTCGCGCGTAGGTACCAGCACAAGGGCTGCGAGCCCTGGCTTTTCCTGCTTGAGCAGCCTTTCTATCACTGGGATAAGGAACGCCAGCGTCTTGCCAGTCCCGGTTTGTGCCGTTGCCAGCACGTCCTTACCTTCAAGCGCTTCGGGTATGGCCGCGGCTTGCACTGGCGTAGGCACTGAGAAGTGCCCTGCCGACAGGCGCTCCTTCAGGTATATAGATATCGGTAATTCTGAGAAATTTTGCATTTTGCTTTCTTACTGGCATCGACACTCGCAGGGTGTACCTGGCTTCCCAGGCATGCCGGACGATGTGCTCGCCAGTCTTAGTTTGAATTACGCTGAAAACGAACGGAGAAGACGGAGGCGGGTATACTCAGATTGCAGATAAAACAGAGGTGCCGCACAACACTGCCGCGGAATTAAGCGCAACAGCACTATAACATACTCCAGCCAAATTCGCTCGGCAATTCAACGTCGTTGGGGATATTCCTTGTGCGTCGATTCAGGCGGGCACACTACGATCGCTTCGTTTTTCCGCTTTTACGGACATTTCCCTTGTTTTTAGCCCAGCGTCGGACAGCGCTTTTCCGCGACTCCACCTGTCTGTGCTTCTCCACGTCTCCGACTTCTCTGCGTTTATGCATCACCGTTCCTGCGGTCTCTCGAAAATGAAGCGGGTCACGCAGATTCTGAAGCTCGCGGTAGTAATAAAGCGCAGTGGGTCGCTTGTCGCGGAATCGCAAACCCTTCAGGAACTCCAATTCCTCGCCGGAAGCATCGCCGCTCATCGCCCCATTGTGCAGAAATTCTTTCAGCCCGGGTTCCTCTTCGGGCGCGGGGGCAGCATCGGTTTCCACAAACTGGAACTTCATCAGCTGTGTCGACGTTAGCCGCCGGTTCAATACGACTTCCATGGCAAACGATTCCAGATCGATGTTCCAAGAGTCAATTAGAGGATCCAGAAAAGCGGCGCAATGTTCCGGAGAGATATTGAACACATCCGTATCCAGAAACTCCAGAATCAGCGCTCGCATTTCCTCATAAGAACGGTCCCGCAACTTTGCCACGATGCGTAACCAGTCTTCGTTCCTCAATTCGTCTTTCGTTACTCCCTTTGTCACGTCCACCAGTTTCTGCGTGACCAGCCGCTCCAATTCGCCAAAAGCTTGCTTCTCAAAAATGTCGCGCACTTGCTTGTGTTTCTCCGGGCTGCACTTCCGAATGATCAATTCCCGCACATTTTTGAACAAGGGTACCGGTGGATCGACAACCTTCTTCTTCAGCTCTTCTCTCTGCTGTTCCTGCACCATGGCCGAAAGTTGGCCGTGCGGTAATCTCAGAAACGCATTCATCTTGTCGTACAGGTCGGTGCGGTCGGCCGAGGGTGGCGCCTTCTTACGGGTCAGCAGTTGCGAAACGTAGGATTCCGTCACCTGCGCCGCCACGGCCAGGTCCCGCTGTTCCAGGCCCAGTTCTTTCAACCTCTGTTGAATCACAAAACAAACGTCCACAGGCCCTCCTGAGTTCACTTGATAAGTAAAGTACATATTACAGATTTGGAATCTGCTTGACAAGACCTGTAAAGTGCGGCACACTGTCATTGCGATCAAGGCTGCCTTCAGGTCTCTCAGACCCGTCGCATCGCCTGAAATACTCCCTTGGTCTTGAAACGAGGGAGCCTGCTATGTTTACGCGTAAAGTGTCGATGCGCCTGAAAGCGGGCAGCGCCGGCGAATTTATCCAGAAAATGGAAAATGACGTCACTCCTCTCCTGTGCAAGCAGGAGGGCTTTCTGGACGAACTCACACTCACTTCGAAAAGTGGGAACGAAGTTTACGCCTACGGTTTCTGGGAAAACAGTGATGATGCCGAGAAATACGACCATGCCACCTTCGCCAAAGTCACCAAGCTGCTAAGCGGCGTGATTGACGGCACGCTCCGGGTGCACACCTACATGGTGGCAAACTCCACGTTTCATAGAATGGCCTCCGCCGTTGCCTCCTGAGTATCATCTCTACTCGCGGGTAGAACCCGGGCACCGCAGGAATCCGCTCGTTGCCGGGATTGCGTGGTCGCCGATTCCCCTCCCGTCATTTCTTCACGCGCTCTCGCCAAAGGAGCAATTATGCAGACTCTGATTTGGGTTTTCGTGGGCTTGGTTGGAGGCGAACTGGCCAACAAGCGCCTCCCCAAAAAAGGGTACGGCCTGCCATTGGATCTAGGCATGGGCTTCGCTGGTGCCATGATTGGTGGTTTCCTGGCCCCGTCAGCGGACTTTGCTGGCTACGTGGGAACATTCGTACCAGCGCTCTTGGCCGTATCCTGTGCTGCGCTCTTGACACTACTTGCTTCCCTGCGACGCGACGGTACTGTCTGTATCAGTTCAATTTAGCTTTTCCAGATGCCGAAGAATGCAAGTGAGAACGGACAATTCGGTGGCCAATGACGAGGAATCCGGAATGGTCTTGATCAGAGACGGCGCGCTCTTGCCGCCGGATATGATGATTGAAAGTGAGCCGTTCCTGCCTGGATGGCGGGTGGTCAAGCACCTGGATGGGCACTCCCTCAACCAGAAGATTAAAGCCGCCAACTGGAATTTCGTTCATCTTGCTGGTGAGTACAAGACAAGAGTCGTCGGCCGCGCCTACGCCGGAACCCTCAGAAAAGGCGTCACCCGAATTTTGGCGGGATTGCGCGGCCGGAAGTTTAATTCACTGGAAATTACCGCTGTCGTTTTGAAGCGGTTTGTCGGGCTGGCCTTCATGAGCATTTCGGCCAACCGCAGGCACATACAGGGTGGACTCAAGGTGGCCCCCTGAAGGATTCATCGTTCTGGCGATTGCAGGAGAAACAGGATTTCGCGGTGTACGGTTCGAAACCATCTGCCCTTGCGTTTTTTGGGAATGATGAAATTGACGGGAAAAGGAAAAGTTATGACAAAACTCTATGTTGGAAATCTCTCTTTCGGAATGACCGATGAAAGCCTTCAACAGCTTTTCGCCGGCAAGGGATATCAAGTCTCTTCGGCTCGCGTCATCACCGATCGCGAAACAGGCCGTTCGCGCGGCTTCGGATTCGTGGAACTCGGTTCCGGCGACGACGTTGCTAAAGCAATCGGCGAATTGAACGGTTTGGACGTGGAAGGCCGCGCACTCCAAGTGAACGAAGCTCGTCCGCAGGAAGGCCGTAGCGGCGGAGGCGGCGATCGCTCGGGTGGCCGGGGTGGCTATTCCGGTGGCCGCGGTGGAGGACAGGGCCGTCGGGGCTATTAAGAATCGACGCGGAACTGTTTTATAGTTCTCTGGCGACCGTGCGGATCTTTACGATTCACAGCCCCCGCGACTGGGGCAAGAGACAAATTCTGTTCGTGCAATGAGGAGGATTTTGTGGCAATTCTTGCGGCAGGCCAGTACATCAAGCATTTTCAATATGGCTGTGGGGTCATCACCGAATCGGGTATGGATCGCACCGTCATCGATTTCGACGCTCACGGAATCAAGAAATTTGTTACCAGCCTAATGGTCGTCGAGCCCGCGGATGGCGTACCCCCCAAGCGTCGGCGTGCCAAGCGCGTGAAGGCCGTCCAGCCCACGCCCATCCTTGCAGCTAAAGTGTATGTGCCGGGCGCAAAGTGAGCACCCTCATCGTCCAATACGTTGGTTTTCAGGCCAAGCCGCTTGCGCGTGAATATACCTTTCACGTGCGCGGGGAAGGTGAAGACCGTGAATTCACACTCAACATTGCAAATGAGGCTTTCGTCTCTCACCGCGCTCGCTACCAGGATGCCCCCGGCATCTGTTCCGAGCGCCTGCAAGCCGAGCTTGCGGCGCACTCGAACCATCCACCGGAAAATGAGTATGTGATTACCGGCGCCGAACTGGATACCTATCGGGCCGCACGCACACCAAAATCCGCGCGTAGCCTCTATGGCCGTCGCCCCCAGGAAGATTTCTAGCTCGCGAGAACCTCATTGGCATTCATGTTCGTAGAGGTGCCGGCGCCGCCCTGCTACCAATCAACCAGGAATTGATCGTGGTATTTGCCCGCTAGTTAGGACCGCCTTGCAGGCTTTCTCAATGACGGCAAGCTTTTCTGGCTTCATGGCGCCAACATCGGTATTGGCTTGGGCAGCTGCTAACTTGACAATGGCCCAGGCTTCGGCAAATCCTTTGTAGTGGTTGATTTCCACTCCGGAAATCTGAAAGTTCTCGAGGGCTCGAGCGGTCTGGACGCCATAGTAAGCATCCGCGGGCAATTGCTTTCCTCTAAGAAGGTCGCGCTCGGTTCTGAGGTTTTGTTATGCGTTGACCGAAACGGCTGCAAGCAACACACAAAAGACTGCGACATGAGATTTTGTCCAAATCATGGACGTCCTCCGTAGTGGGAGCACTCGGTGAACGGCTTCCACAGTTCATAGCTGGAAGTGTCGATCGTTATGATGAACAGTGGGCCTGGAAGGAACAACTCGGGAAACCCCTAGCAGCGCATCGGGATGACCTTTGGGGTTGCTGATTTTTCAATTCATTCCGAGCCCGCGTCAAAAATGACTAGCGCCATCAGCTGTGCGTGTACTTGTGATCGGTCTTCTGCTCCCACACAACACGGGCTCGACTCGTCGACAGTCTTCTTCGAATGGGAAGGTCGTTTGTCGCGCAGCAAAGGTTTCGGCCATGCGGGGATACTGAAAGGGGTGAAAAGGTGGGCAGTACCCCGCGGCGCTCTTTTGTTGGTGGCGATCTTATCTACTGCGGAGTTTGCTACAACTAGGAAAAGTCCTAGGTCCCGCTCTCGTTCATTGAATTTTTCCCCTGGCTCAATCCCTTTGCAAACTTCGCAAGGTACTTTGCAACCGCGACCTCGAGATTAAAATGCATGGCCTCTCGCCCGAGGACATCGCCCAGCGATGACTTCTGGATCATTTGCAGCACGCCGGGGTTGAGCCCCACAAGCCACATCGATACACCTCGATTGCGCTGTCTTTTCTCGCCTTCAGTCAAAGCCTTTAGCGCAGTGTATTCGAGATCGGGCACGGCGCTGAGGTCAATGACTACAGTGTTTGGTCTCACTTCGTCCATCAAGCGCCGCACTTTTTCTGAAATATGTTCCGCGTTAGCGAAGAAAAGCCTCCCTTCCAGTCGCAGCAACAACAGACCTGGAAACGTGTCGTCGTCAGGGTGTTCTTTCGAGAGTGGACGAAAGACGTTCGTGCCGGGCTTGCGGCCCAGGACGTAAACCGGCGGATCTGCTACCTGATAGGCAAGCCCCACAAGTGACAAGATGATTGCGACAATAATGCCCTTGAGCGTCCCAAGAGCAATAACTCCGACGAATGCCGCCAGGGCCCAAGTGAATTCGGTTCGCCTGATTCTAAGAATTGCACTGAACTCCGCGGGCTTAATTAATCCAATGGAGTAGATGACCACCACAGCGGCAAGTGTGGCTTGAGGCATGAGCGCGATGAGAGGCGCAAGCAGAAGCATGGTGGCCAAGGTGGCCGCGGCGGTAACCAGTTCCGCCACTTGGGTGCGAGCTCCCGCGAGGCGATTCACTGCAGTCTGACTGGTACCGCCGCCAGCGGGCATGGCACCGAAGAAGGCTCCGCCGGCGTTTGCCAAACCCGTAGCAAGCAATTCCCTGTTTGGCTTGGGAGCTGGCTCCTCGCTCGCCGCAAACGCCCTACCGGCAGCGATTGTCTCCGTAAAGCTCATCAGCGCAATACCCAAGGCTCCCGGCCATAGCTCTTCTACAAGTGAGAATTCCGGTATGGTAAGCGACGGTAGACCCTGCGGAATGTGCCCCACCAGTTCAACTCCATGTGCCTGCAATCCAAACAGACGCGCGGCAATGATCCCCGCGGCCACAGCAATCAAAGGCGCAGGTGCCCGTGGGACGAATTTCTTGAGGCCGAGCAACAAGCCAATCATGAAGATCCCAATGATTAATGTGACCAGTGAAGCATTTGGGAAGCCTTTAGCAATCGCCAGGATGTTGTGACTGAAGGTGCCCTTGGCAATATGAATGCCAAGAATTTTTGGCACTTGATCGAGGACAATGACCAGCCCTATACCAGCCTTGAAACCCACGAGCACTGGCTCAGATATAAAGTTGGCGACGAAACCCAGCCGAAGGAGCGAAGCCAGGACCAAGACGACTCCAACCAAAAGGGCGAGCGTCGTTGAAGCTCGAAGGAGTGTTGCTGAGTCGCCTCCCGGAGCAACCTGGCCGAGTTCGGTTGCCGTCAGAATGGCAATTGTTGTCGTTGTGCTGACACTGAGCGGGCGCGAGGAGCCTAGCACCGCGTAGATGATCATGGGGACAAACGCAGTGTAAAGCCCCACCTCGACGGGTAGCCCCGCAATCGTGGCGTAGGCCATGGCCTTGGGAATGACGACTGCGGCACTGGTGAGGCCCGCGATCAGATCCGGTCGGAACCAATCCTTCTGATAGTTGAACAGCCAATCCGCGATCGGAGGCTGGCTGTGGCTTCGCTGTTCAGTAGACAAGTCGCATCCCCGTCCACATTTCTCGTCTATGCCTAAATATCGATTTACTTGCGCACTTGCTTAACAGAATTCCGGCTATGCCGACATACCCTCGACGCGAGTCTTTCTGACTTTCGCGTCTGCATTGCATAGTAATGAAACGCGACTCCACGGCGCACCTAGGGATTTACCTAGTGGCGGCTCTTCCGCTCAGGCGGAAGATAGCAACTAGAAAGGTCATGGGGGAAGTGCCGGGACTTCCCAGCCGTTTAGGACGGAGCGTGCCGGCCTGGAATGTTCTCTAATGGTGACTTCAAGCTCGTCAAATGCACGATTTCGAATGAAACAACATCGATCCGAACGATCTCTCCGGTTTGGAGAGATCAGAAAAAATCGTGAAATGTCCAGTGACTCAAAGAGCAGTATTAAGCGTGTTTTGGAACCGGTGGAAAGAATCTCAGAGTTCTTGTTTGGGCTGATCATGGTGTTGACCGCCACCTGCACCTTCAGCGTGGCAGGAAGCAACCGGGGCAGTGCCGGCACAATGTTAGTGGAAGCACTTGGATGTAACATCGCGTGGGGGATCATTGATGCGTTCTTCTTTCTCTTGGCATGTCTTGGCAGACGAGGACAAGGCATCACCATCTTGCGACAGCTGCGACAGACTCCCGATCCGGTAGTCGCATCACGGCTGATCGGAGATGCGTTGCCGCCATTGATCGCATCCCTGCTCAGTCCCTCGCAGTTTGAGTCGTTGCGTCACAAATTGGCTCAGTTACCGGAACCAACCGAAAGGCCTCGACTCACTAGAGAGGATTGGATTGGAGCGTTGGGGGTATTCCTACTTGTATTTCTATCCATTTTCCCAGTCGTTATCCCATTCATTCTGATCCAGAACGCGCCGCTGGCTCTGCGCATTTCCAACGCTATCGCCATCGCTTTATTGTTTCTGGCGGGTTATTCGTTTGGTCGCTTTACGAGCACGCGTCCGTGGCGGGCGGGACTTGTCATGGTTGTATTTGGAGTCACAGTCGTGGCGATCGCAATCGTCCTAGGAGGATGACGCATACATACGGCCCGTCGACAGCGCAATCAACACCCGGCCGTTGGTTTGAAAGATCGCGAATAGGATCTCCGCCGTTACGGCATCGCTATCGGGAAAACTAGCGGTTGCGATCACCAGGGCAACGCCGACATTCCGCGCCGCAGCTGTTAAGCCAACAGTTCTGCGAATCTCACTCGAAGTTCCCCCGAGAATCCAGCCAGCTCCAAGACAAAGTAGCAGCAGGACGCAGATGCCCACAAAAGCCTTTCCTCGAATATCTACGAGAGTTCGATAGCGGAGCGCGATGATAATGGCAAACACAACGATGCTGAGAAAGTCGGTGAGTAGAGTTGCAGGCTTGTGAAGTTTTCAGCAAGCCGAGGAAACTTAGATCGGACCAACAACCCAGATCCCTGCGGCAGAAGCTGGGTCATGGCTGAAGATGCGGCTAAAAAAAGCATCGAACCGACGGAAACAGGAACATTCCCCTTGGCCATCCTGATCGAATGAGAGCACCTGTCACTCCAGCTGAGTTCACCGAGAAATGCGTGCACATGATTGGGCGGTCTAGACTGCTCTAGCCTCCCGCCACTTGCTCACGTGTCATACGGGCCGCAAGTTCATCTTTGGAAGTCTGAAGCGCAACCTCGGGAGTTAACCTTGCAAATAGGTCGAGAGTCCTGGCGATGACTCCCGTCCAACCAGTCTGATGGCTGGTACCGAGACTCGCACCGTTGTCACCATGGAAGTACTCGTAAAACAGGATGTAGTCCCTCCGATGCGGATCTTCTTGGAACTTTTTCCCTCCGTAGACTGGGCGGTATCCGTCCGCGTCCCGCAGGAAGATTCGGGTGAGTCTCCGGGAGATCTCACGTGCCACCTGGACGATTCCGTCTGCCGTCTGTCGAAGTAACGGTCTAGGCGCATTCGCCTCCCATGACCAGGTATTGCGGAACCGCAGGGTCGGAAGAACATGCAGAACGGCGGCCACTGGCCGGCGGTTGTGTACGGTAACGCGTACCAATAGATCTTCAGGCTCAGCTTTTTTGCATACTCGAGGAAAACGTCGAGATAGCATCAAAGACTCCTGTATCGAACAATTCGTACTCGAACGCGTCACGCGAACTCCTGGACCTTCAAGTCGTGCAAAGTGCTTCTCGGGCTCACGCGGGTCACTTTCTGCAGCACAAAAAAAAGTGATAGCCCCAGGAACCAAGTTCAACGTAAAGCCCAGACTGCGCGAGTTCGTCCCCCGCGCGCACATACTGGGCACCAGAAAGGTCGTCGGTGAGCTGCCACCCAGTATCGCCCAACAATGTGACAGCGTGCGTTCGGAACTGGACTCCAGGGAAATCGCTAAGCTCATTTCGAAACGCACTCTTCCCGGGCAACCTAATGGGTTAGATTCGTGGACGAAGCACTTGTGTTTTCGCTCTAGGTGCCCACACCTGCGGCCAAGAATTGCCTAGGAGTGTGTCCGAGAATTCATCTTTTTTCTGCTGAATTCACTTGAAAAGTTGCGCAGTGGTGTGCGAATTATTTGGAGTCATGGCGAAAACCTATCGATCCTACCTTCCAGAACAAAGTTTACTGTTACCTCCGAGCCTTCGCGAATGGTTGCCGGATGGCCACCTGGCTTATTTCGTATCCGACGTGGTGGACGAGCTGGATCTATCGGCGATCGAGTCCGTGTATGAAGAGGATGACCGGGGGCAACCGCCGTATCATCCGCGCATGATGACCAAGATCCTGCTCTACGGGTACTGTGTGGGGGTCTTTTCGTCGCGCAAGATCCAGAAGCGTTTGGTGGAAGACGTCGCCTTTCGGGTGCTAGCGGCCGGTAATCAACCCGATTTCCGGACCATCTCAGATTTTCGGAAGCTGCACCTAAAAGCGCTGGAAGAGATGTTCCAGCAGATGTTACGACTGACACTGGAGACGGGAGCGATGAAGCTGGGGCACGTGGCCATGGATGGGAGTAAGTTCAAGGCCAACGCGAGCAAGCACAAAGCCATGAGTTACGGACGGATGGACGAGACGAAGAAGCGGCTGCGGGAGGAAGTTCGCAAGTTGTTGAGCCAAGCAGAAGCCGCGGATAGAGAAGAGGATAAGCGATACGGTCGGGATCGCCGGGGAGACGAGTTGCCGGAAGAGTTGCAGCGACGGGAAACGCGGATCGCTCGGATCCGAGAAGCCAAAGAAGCTCTGGAAGAGCGCGCGCGCGAACAAGCCAGGAAAGAGGGGAAGGATCCAGAAGAAGCGAAACCCACAGCAAAAACGCAATACAACTTTACGGATCCGGAATCGCGCATCCTAAAAGGGGCGGATGGATTTGTGCAGGGTTACAACACGCAGATCGCCGTGGAACCGGCCTTTCAGTTGATCGTCGGGCAGCGGGTCACGCAAGCCGCGAATGATAAACAGCAGCTGGTGCCGTTGGTGGAGACGATCGAACAACAGTCGGGACAAAAGCCGCAAGGAGTCGTGGTCGACAGTGGGTATTGCTCGGAGGAGAACCTGAAGTACCTGGATAAGCGAAGAATCGAAGGGTTCGTAGCGACAGAAAAGCAGAAACATGCTCAGCGGAATGAATCACGCAAACCAGGGCCGTTGCCGATCGGGGCAAGCCGTGTCGAGAGGATGGAACGGAAATTACAGACCCAGGTTGGGGCAGCGGTGTATGCGACGCGAAAATGCATTGTGGAGCCAGCATTCGGACAGATCAAACAGGCACGCGGCTTCCGACAGTTTCTCTTACGCGGGCTGGAGAAAGTACGGGGCGAGTGGGCACTGATTTGCATGACTCACAACATTTTGAAGTTTCACAAGATCATCTGCAGTGGATAGCACAGAACTTTCCGAGGTCAGCAGCAGAAAGCGGTTCCCGGGAGAGATTTGGGAAGACAAGTAATTCACGAAACCTGATCCACCGGATTCCAATAGCCACACGAATCAAAAAAGTCCAGCCCGACGCTATAAAATGCTAAATCTCGGACACGCTCCTAGCCTTCTCTCCTAGGCCTGGCCAGAACGATTGCAATATTTCAGGCCGATACAGCCGCCAGTCGGACTTCGTTGCTCACGTTACTCTCATAGGGTTTGAAGTTGTTTCGGAATAGTTCGGCAAGTTTTCTTGCGGTGGTCTCATAGGCCGATTTGTCGGCCCAAGCGTTACTTGGAATGAGGATGTCCGAGGGAACGCCAGGGCATTCGGCAACCGCGGCGAGGCCAAAGATGGCATCGTGCCGAGTCTCAGCGGTTGCCAGCTCGCCGCTATGGATAGCGTCGATGATCGCGCGCGTAAAGCTCAACTTGATACGCTTGCCCGTGCCATAGGAGCCGCCAGTCCAACCGGTATTCACGAGCCACACCCGGGCTCCATGGGTTTTGATTTTTGCTGCCAGAAGTTCCGCGTACTTGTTCGGATGCCAAACGAGGAACGGACCGCCAAAACATGGAGAGAACGTGGCGGTGGGCTCTTTGACGCCGACTTCCGTCCCTGCCACTTTCGCGGTATAGCCACTCATGAAGTGATACATGGCCTGCGCCGGGGTGAGTGCGCTGACCGGAGGTAGCACACCAAATGCGTCACACGTTAGAAAAATGATGTCTGTGGGATGACCTGCCACACCGGGAATGCGTGCATTACGAATGAAGTTGATTGGATACGCACCCCGAGTATTTTCGGTAATGGTTGTATCGCTGAAATCCACCGTGCGGTCATCCTCGAGCACGACGTTTTCTAGAACGGCGCCAAAACGCAGCGCGGCGAAAATCTCCGGCTCTGATTGAGGAGTGAGGTTCACTGCCTTCGCGTAGCAACCCCCTTCGATGTTAAAGATGCCATCGTCGCTCCAGCAGTGCTCGTCGTCCCCGATGAGATTGCGCTTGGGGTCCGCGGAAAGGGTGGTCTTCCCGGTCCCACTCAGACCGAACAAGAGCGAAGAACGTCCGCTCTGCTTGTCGGCAGTAGCGGAGCAGTGCATGGAAAGTACGTTTCGCTTGGGCGCAAAGTAATTCGCCACAGTGAATACGCCTTTTTTCATCTCGCCAGCATATTCGGTGCCGAGGATGACGAGTTCGCGATCTTCCAAACTGAGGCTGATGCAGGTCTTAGATCCCACCCCTGCCGTCAACCGGTTGGCAGGAAACGCTCCGGCGTTATAGATGACGAAGTCCGGTTTGCCAAAGTCCGCCAACTCTTCTGGCGTAGGCCGAATCAACATATTGTGCATAAAGAGGGCGTGGTAGGGTCGCGAGCAAATCACGCGAATCTTGATCCGGTATTTAGGGTCTGCTCCCGCGAACCCATCAAAACAGTAGAGACGCTCGCATATATTCAGATAATCACGGGCACGTTCGCGAACGATCTCATAGCTGTGCGAATCGATAGGGACATTGACGGGTCCCCACCAAACGTCCTTCTCGCTGGCAGGGTTTTTGACGATCCTCTTGTCTTTCGGGGAGCGGCCGGTTTTTTCGCCTGAATACGCTACCAGCGCGCCGTTTTCGGCAATGCTGGAGTCCTTTTCATGACGGATGGCGTGCTCATAGAGCACGCTGGGCGGAAGGTTATGGTGGATTTCAGGTACCGTAAGTTCATGATCTTTCGGTTCAAACGGGCTCATTGGTCACATCCTTTAGTTTGAAAATTCCTGGTGTCTGCGTTTCGACCCCTGGACCAAAACAAAGATCTGAATGGGTCCATGGCTTCTGCGCAGGCCCTGACTTGCTGTACCCACAGTTGGCAACAATTGCTATCCGGGCAAACGCGCTTGCAAAATGAGTGCCCGCAAAGTGAAAGAGGCCCTCAGAAAGAACATGGAAAAGCGTCGGAAGCTCGGGTCTTATTCGAGTTACGAAAATCAGAGTCATCGCGACGCGCGCACCCTCAATAGCGAGGCTGGGATTGCCAAGCCTGTTCCGATTGCGCCCATAGTGAACAGAACCCGTAGAGTGTTCTGTGAGGCGGCGATGAGCGCGTCTGATTCGTTCGCGACAGCACCCGTCGTGAGCGCGAAGAGACCGATTATTGCCTTAGCGGCGAAGCCAGGGACGCCGGGAACGAGCAACAAGATCGAGGCGATCATGGCCGTGATGGGCGTCGCACTTCCAGCCCACCGCGCACACAGGAAGGCGTTCACGTTAGACCTGAGCAATTCTCCCCGGGCGACTTGTGCGACTGCGGCGGCAATAAAAACCGCGCCACTACCGTACCAGTCAACGCCAAGCAGCCGACCAAAAGCTGCACAAGCAAAGCTTGCAGAGACGGCGATTACCCAACAAGAACGTCGGGTCGTTTCTGTTGCGAGGCGGGTAAGTTCGATGTCAGCCTGTTGGACAGTCAACTCACTGCCAGCCACCCGTTTTCCCAGCTCCCAGAGTCCTTGGATTAGCCGCTGATTTACATCAAAGGAGCCCACTCTCCGCATGCGGGTGATGCCCACCTCTTCAATTTCAATCTTGATGGACAGCGAAGCATAGCCGATCCGCAAGTCAACCCGTTCGGCACCGAGACCACGTGCCACCATTTGCACGAGGCTTTCGACACTCTTTGCGTTTGCCCCGGCCTCCATAAGCATCTTGCCGGCTTCCAAAGCCACCATAGCTACAGCCTCGATCCGCAAAAGTGAGGTCTTATTATCCAAGCGCAAGTGGTCCTCGGTATCGAATGGCTCCGGCGCGAAATGGTTTTCCATAGCGAGTCTCCGATTGGCGATCGGGCCCGCCCCGATTGCAGTCCAATCGCTGCCCATTCGATTTCTACTCGCAGGCAGGACCGTTGTGAACTAGGGATTTTCCTAGTAGCCGAACACCGATCTCTTGCCTAGCATGAGAGAGAAGTGACAAGTGACTGGGAGCGTCGTCTTGCGAGAAGGCGAGTTGAACTTTGCGATAGCGCAACTCGGCGAGTGCCGATTCCCTTCCCCGCTAAAGGGAGTACGGTTCACCCATGATGGCGAACGCGTGCTGTACCACGCACGACTCGAAGACATGAAAGCGTGGATCACAGAGGGTGCGCACCCTCCGGCTATGGAAGTCGCGGGACCGCGCGAGAAGCTGTTTTTCGACCCATCGGGGCTCGCTTGCGGGATTGTGACTTGTGGCGGCCTTTGCCCCGGTTCGAACGATGTGATCCGTTCTATCGTCTTGAGCCTGCATCATCACTATGGGGTAGACAAGGTCTATGGATTTCGATTTGGCTATGAGGGTCTCGTACGTCGATACGGACACGACCCTCTCAGATTGACGCCTGAGTCCGTCAGCCGAATTCATGAACACGGGGGGACCGTCTTGGGATCTTCACGTGGTCCTCAGGACCCAGCTGAGATGCTGGCGACGCTCATGGAGCTGAAGATCGGTATTCTGTTCGCAATCGGGGGCGACGGCACGCTTCGGGGTGCCCAGAAGATCGCCGAAGAAGCGACCCGGCAAGGGACGGCCCTCAGCGTTATTGGCATACCGAAGACCATTGACAATGATGTCTCCTATGTTCAGAAGACCTTCGGTTTCGAGACTGCGGTGGCCGAGGCACGTCGCGCGATCTATGCGGCGAACACGGAAGCAGAGGCGGCGCACAACGGTATTGGCCTGGTTAAGCTGATGGGCCGAGACTCCGGATTCATCGCAGCCTTTGCAGTCCTGGTCGATAGCCAGGCGAACTTCTGTCTTGTTCCTGAAGTTCCTTTCACCACTGAGAAATTCCTATCGGAGCTGAAATTGCGGCTCGAACGGCGGGGCCATGCGGTGATCGTCGTTGCGGAAGGTGCGGGCCAAGACCTGTTGAAAAAGGAGTGCGCTCGCGATGCTTCCGGGAACGTCAAGTACGGAGACATCGGAATTTTCTTGCGTGATGCAATTACCCAACACTTTAAACAGTCCGGGATTGCTATCAGTATCAAGTATATTGATCCGAGCTACACCATCAGGAGCGTGCCGGCAAATCCGCATGATTCCGCCTTTTGTCTGCTTTTGGGGCACTGCGCAGTACACGCCGGAATGAGCGGCAGGACAAACATGGTGGTGGGCTTCTGGAATCATCAGTTCACTCATGTGCCTACATTGCTCGCCGTGTCAGAGCGCAAGAAGATTGATCCCGAAGGAACGCTCTGGAATAGTGTTCTCGCCTCCACCGGCCAACCGTGGAGCATGTGTTGACTAAGAGCGCATAGCGCGGAAGAGAAATCGCCAGGAACCGCCCGAGCACTCACCCGTCTTTGACTAAGGTTGAGAGGGATTCTTGGCAGCGTCTTCTTTGGCCCATTGCTGTTTCTTTGCTTCGACAGCTTTCGGAGAGGGTGGATAGTCTTTAAAGGCCTTCTTGATGTTGCTTTCAGCTGTCTTCCAAATCTTATCTGGGTCAGAGTGAATTAACTTGACGCTAACGAGCATTCGCCAGGCCAGTTCGCGCGCTTTTGCATCGATGAGCTCGATGCCGAGGGTGCCTTGGTGGTTTGTGTAGGTATCCATGGAGTAGTAGCCAAGTCCCCAGTGATAACCGAAGTATGGACCGTAGACACTCCAGTTGGCGGTGGCTGCCACGTTCGCGTCCTTCTGGCTGTTAGCCCAGTACCGCACCACTAAATCCGGATTCTCTTCCGGCTGCACCTCGCGAAGTCCTCTGGCTGTTAGTTCACGGGTGACGGCGCGATGGATTTGGTTCTTGAATTGATCAGGGTTCAACTGCATTCTGACCAGCTCTTCGACGCCGCCAATAAAGGCAAAGGTCTTGAATTTCGAAAAATCAAGATTGGGATCGAAATCCGTAGAGAGCTTGCCTTCGACCGGCGGCGCGAATAAAACCAAAGCAAACAACACCGCGAGCAGGAGGAAGAATCGCCCGCTATTGTTCTCAGGTACTACCCTGATCGATTTCATTCAGTCCCTTTCGAGCAGATGACGCGCCCCCTGTTTTGGTCCAGTCATGATTTAACACCGGTGTTCTCGGTGATCCGATTTGCCCTACGTTGAGGCTGAAGCGACGACTGGCTTGGAGACCGAGGCCTGTCGCGGGAAGAATTGCACCACGGACTCCGACGCTGTCCACAAGTTTGCGAGCGGCCCCCTGGCCATGTCTTCCTCAATATCTCTCGGGGATGAACTTACGTCCCTTAACAGATGCCTGATCGTTATAGCCGTGCTTTTCCGCTCGCTTCGGAAGCTTAATTTTCTCGCGAGGGACTTTCCTATAGGGGATCATGCTCAGCAAATGGGAAATGCAATTCAGACGGGCCTTGCGCTTGTCGTCGGAGCGGACCAGGTGCCACGGGGCGTGTTTTGAGTCGGTAGCCTCAAGCATTCGGTCTCTGGCACGCGAATAGTCGTACCAGCGTCGGAAAGATTCCAGGTCCATGGGACTAAGTTTCCACTGGCGGAGAGGATCCTTAAGGCGGGCTTCGAATCGACGTTGTTGCTGCTTCTGGCTGACTTCCAGCCAGTATTTGATAAGGATGATACCGGCATCGGTAATGTATCTTTCAGAGGTCGAGCAGAGTTTCAGGAACCGGCGGTATTGTTCATCCGTGCAAAAGCCCATGACGTGCTCAACCCCGAGGCGGTTGTACCAGCTGCGGTCGAAGATCACGATCTCGCCGGCGGCGGGAAAATGTTGCATGTACCGCTGCATGTACATCTGCGTCTTCTCCCGGTCTGAAGGGGCTGGCAGCGCGGCCAGGCGGAATATCCGCGGGCTGACCCGCTCCGTGATAGCACGAATCGTGCCGCCTTTGCCAGCGGCATCACGACCTTCGAAAACAACAATGACTCGCAGTCCTTTGTATTTGACCCAGTCCTGCAATTTGCAGAGCTCTGCCTGTAGCCGCCGCAGCTCTTTTTCGTATTTCTTACGCTTCAGGGATTTTTCTTCCTTTGACGTATTGTTTTTGGCCATTGGGGGTCGCTCCTCTATAGCGAATGACAATTTCGCACTTGCCCTACATGCCGATCAGGGGATGTTCCGTCCCTCCATGAATTCATTCCATGATCTGACTCTTAGACTGGGAATCCTCTTTCAGCAACTCGTTCATCCGGACGTTTATGGAGTAGGTGACTGCGCAGGCACGGATGTTCCAGTCGTGCTAATCCACTGGGAATCGTTTAGATTCCAGCCGCCGCCCAACGCCCGATAAAGATTGACGAGGGCCACCTTGCGGCCGAGGTCATAGATTATTGCGGACCGCTCAGCCGGATACATTTGGATCTGAGCATCGATGATCTCGAGATAGCTGGCGAGCCCACTGTCATACCGAATACTAGACAGCCGGACTGACTCGCGATACGCTTCCACAGAATTCAGCTGCTCCTCGTATGCCTTGGCCAGCTCTTGATGGGCCGAGAGCGATGTTGAAACCTCACCAAATGCCTGCGTAACTGTTTTTTCAAAAGCAATCTTTGCTTGGTCGCGTTGCGCGAGAGCTGCCCGATATTCGTTCTTCAAGCGGCCAGCCGTAAATAGGGGACCGGCCAGATTCCCGGCAAGGCTCCACGCTTTGCCGGTGGCGGTGAGTTCCGAAAGTTGAGGGCTTATTCCACCAAGTACGCCCGTTAAGGAAATCGTGGGGAAAAAATTGGCTTTTGCAACGCCAACGTTGGCGTTTGCAGCAATCAAATTCTCCTCAGCCTGCTGGAGATCTGGCCGGCGCTCCAACAACTGTGATGGCAAACCGGTAGGCACCTCCGGTGGGTCAAACTGCTCTGCCAGTGCGCTGCCACGGTCAATCGGACCGGGGTTGCGCCCCAAGAGCAAATTCAAGGCGACCTCCTGGGCAACAATCTGTCGCTGAAGGTCTGGGATTACGGCGGCGACGTTTGAAAGAGCCGCTTGTGCCCGGGCAACCTCAAGGCCTGAAGCAGCGCCACCTTCAAACTTATGCTGAAAGATGTCCAGAGTTTCCTGAAAACTCTGGACCGTTCGGCGCGCAATTTCCACATCGGCATCGAGTGCTCGCAGTTGAAAGTAACCCTGAGCAACCTCCGAGAGCACCAGGAGGCGAACGTCGCGTCTGGCATCCTCGCTGGCAAAATACACAGCACGTTGTGCTTCATTCAGTTTGCGGATGCGCCCAAATAGGTCAACTTCCCAGATCGTGCTGAAGTTATAGGCGTAATAGGTATGGTTCGCAATAAGTGGAGCTTGCTGCCCGGAAATACTTGCGCCGTATCCCACTTGAGGGAAATATTGGGAACGAGTCACACCAGCGAGGGCGCGTTCCTGCTCTATCCGGGCCAAGGCTACTTGCAGGTCATAATTATTCTTGAGCGCTACCCGAACGAGTCCTTGTAGGACGGGATCCTTGAACAAGTCCCACCACGCCAGATCCGCCTCGGAACTCGCGGCTAGCTGTCGCTCGGCATAGAAGTCGGTTGGAGGCTGGAGTGCCGGGCGCTTGTATTTGGGGCCTACGGTGCAGCCAGCCAAGAAAAGTGACAGAAGCGCAACTGTGCCGGTTATTCGCATCAGTCGTGGCCTCCTTCGAGCGCCGGGGATCGGCTCGCTTCAACGTGGGGCTTCTTTTTGGCGATGCGCTCAACCAAAACGAATAGCACCGGAACGAAGAAGATTCCAAGGGCGCTCGCGGCAGACATTCCGGTGATCACCGAAGTGCCCAGCACCTTTCGACCAATGGCGCCCGCACCCTTTGCGGTCCACAGAGGAACGCAACCGAGAATAAACGCGAACGAGGTCATCAGGATAGGCCGCAACCGCAACTTGGCGCCTTCAAGAGCCGCTGCCACAAGTTCCTTGCCCTTCGAATGCTCCAGGATCGCGAATTCAACAATCAGAATCGCGTTCTTGGCGGTGAGTCCGATGAGCATCACCAGCCCGATCTGTGCGAATACGTTATTATCGAACTTCCGCAATATCAGTCCACCGTACGCTCCCAGAACCGCCACGGGGACGGACAAGAGAACGCTGAAAGGCATAGACCAGCTCTCATAAAGTGCGGCTAGAATTAGGAACACGAACAGGAACGACATGCCGAACACCATGGCTTGTCCGCCCTCGGCCTTCTTTTCTTGATAGGACATATCCATCCAGGCATAACCGAACCCGGAAGGCAGAACTTCTTTAGCAACTTCTTCCATGGCGGCCATAGCCTGTCCGGAGCTGTATCCGGGGGCAGGTGATCCGTTGATCTGGATACTTCGGAACATTTGGAAGCGATTGGTGTACTCAGGCCCCGAAACACGTTTCACGGTGACCAGAGAAGCCAGCGGTGTCATCTCACTCTTCGAGTTCCGAACATAAAAGCTGTTGATTTTGTCCACGTTGGTGCGGTACTCCGGTTCCGCCTGGATATAGACCTTCCACTGGCGTCCGAAACGGTTGAACTGGTTTACGTAAGCTCCTCCCAAGAAAGCCTGGAGCGTCTGGTAAACCTCGCTGAACTGGAGTCCTTGCTTCAGTACGCGATCCTGGTCGACATTTACGAACAGCTGCGGGACGGATGAACGGAAGGTGGTCACGAGCGAGGAAATCTCGGGCCGTTTTCGTGCAGCCAGAGTAAATTTCTCCGATGTTTCTGAGAGCTCTTCAACACTTCCCCCGCTGCGATCCTGCAGCATGAACGTGAATCCACCGGCCGTGCCCAGCCCAGGAATGGCGGGAGGGCCAAAAGCGAATGCAATCGCTTCTGGAAATTCTTTTCGCATCTTCTGGTTAAGACCCTGCATGAGTCCATTCGCAGAAAGCTCCGCAGTCAGGCGCTCCTCCCAGGGTTCAAGTTGAAGGAAGTAGAAACCTGTGTACGAGGCTGACGTGTTGGACAACAGACTGAAGCCAGAGATGCCACTGTAGCTTTTTACACCGTGGGTGTGCGCCAACATTTCATCAAGCTTGCGCATCACCGCGTCGGTCCGCTGGAGGGAGGCAGCATCAGGCAATTGAATCTGAAGAAAGGCGTACCCCTGATCCTCCTCCGGGATGAAACTGGTGGGCAGACTCTTGCCCATAAGACCGCCAACAATGGCGATACCCAGCAGCACGAGCATGGCGAGTACCCACCGACGAATAAGGACGTGGCTCCAATTTACATAGCCGTCCGTCATTTTCCCAAAGTAGTAGTTGAACTTCTCAAAGAACTTAGCAAGAGGGCCTTTGGACTTCTTGCGCGGACGGAGCAAGAGCGCGGACAGCGCCGGCGAAAGCGTCAAGGCGTTGAACGCCGAGATCAGCACGGAGATGGCAATCGTAATTGCGAACTGCTGGTTCAGCAGACCCTTAATGCCGCCCAGTGCGGCCATGGGGATAAATACAGCGGAAAGTACCAGGGCAATTCCAATCACCGGCCCGGATACTTCTTCCATTGCCTTCAGGGTGGCATCTTTGGGCGACAGTCCATGCTCAATGTGATGTTCGACCGCTTCGACTACCACGATGGCGTCGTCTACCACGAGACCAACAGCAAGAATCAGCCCGAAGAGAGAGAGTGTGTTAATGGAAAAACCGAGTATGGGGAAGACGGCAAAGGTGCCAACGAGCGAAACCGGAACTGCTAGTAATGGAATGAGGGTCGCGCGCCAGTTCTGGAGAAACAGGAAGACAACAATAATAACTAGGCCGATGGCCTCAAGTAGCGTGGTGACGATTTCTTTCATCCCTTCCGTGATCGGAAGGGTAGTGTCCATAGCAATACGGTATTCGAGATCCTGGGGGAACCGGGATTGCAACTCCTCCATTTGTGCTTTCACCTGATTCGCCACCGCCAGCGCATTGGAGCCGGGGGCCTGGTAAACACAAATGATCACAGCCGGTTTCCCGTTGAACCGCCCGATTTGTTGGTAAACCAAGCTGCCCAACTGAATCCGCGAGACGTCCTTCAGCCTCACCGTCGATCCATCTGGGTTTTGACGAACAATAACGTTGCCAAATTCTTCCGCATTAGTGAGTCGGCCGGGCGCTCGCACAGAGTAGGTAAACTGCTGGCCTTTAGGAGCAGGCTCCCCTCCAATCTGACCTGCAGGGTTGACCTGACTTTGTTGTTGAACTGCATTCGTCAGGTCAGAAACTGTCAGGCCGAGCTTGGTCAACTGATCCGGCTTTACCCAGATGCGCATCGCATAATCAGCGGCGCCGAAGTTGGTGACTTGTCCAACCCCCGGAATGCGCAAAATCGCATCGTTAATATTGATAGTGGCGTAGTTCCCCAGAAATTCCCCACTGTAAGTGCTGTTGGGTGAATAAAGCGAAACGACAAGGAGCGGGAGCCCCATTAGCTTTTTCACGGTTACCCCGTACTGGCTGACGGAGGTGGGAAGATTGGGGTTGGCTTGGGCCACTCGGTTCTGCGTGTTCACTTGGTCGATATCCACGTTAGTGCCCACGTCAAAGGTGACCTTAAGATTCATGGTCCCGTCATTTGCGTTTGTGGACATCATGTACAGCATGTTGTCCACACCGTTCATTTGCTGCTCAATGGGCGTAGCAACGGACTGTTCGATCGTCAGGGCATCTGCGCCGGTGTACGTCGTCGCAACGTTGATTTGCGGCGGAACAATGTCGGGAAGCATGGCGACGGGCAGCTTGGTCATCGCCACAACTCCGCCGAGTACGGTGATGATCGAAATGACTATGGCGACAATGGGACGGCTGATGAAGAATTTCGACATGGCTACTTCTCACCGCTCGGTGCACTGGCCTGAGTGTCCTTGTACGGAGTGGGTGCAACCGTCACGCCGGTCTTCACGCGCTGTAATCCGTCGACGATCACGTTCTCCCCGGGCTGAAGTCCAGATTCGACCACCCACCTGTCACCGAACTGTGGGCCCAGTTTCACTGTCTTGATCGTGACCTTGTTGTCTGATCCAACGACCCCAACCTGATAGATCCCTTGCAGTTCGGACACGGCTTGCTGCGGGATCAACAGTGCGTCCTTGCGCAGTTCCGTGACCGCGCGCAGGCGCGCGTACTGGCCGGGGCGAAGCACGTTTCCCGGATTCGGAAATTCTCCGCGTACTTGAATCGTTCCGGTGCGCGAATCCACTTCGCGGTTAACGAAGCGCACGCTACCACGGTGCGGATAGACGGTGCCGTCTCCCAGGATCAATTCCAGATTTTGTTTACTCGACTGATTCGGCTTGTTCCGCTGAAACCGCATGTAGTCCTGTTCGGCAATGTTGATATCGACGAATATCGGATTCACGGTCGAGACCGTGGTCATAACAGTAATGGGAGTAATCAGATCGCCGATGCCGACCTTGGCAACACCGGCAATTCCCGCAATCGGCGAGGTAACTGTTGTCCATCCAAGATTCAACTTGGCGTTGTCCAGGATTGCTTGATCCGCGTCCACCGTAGCGGCTGCAGCTCTTTGCGAACTCGTGGCTTTGTCGAGTTCCGCTTGACTCACCGCCCTTTGCGCGACCAGCGGCGTATAGCGCCGCACGTCGATTTCGGTCTGGTTTAACGCAGCACGGGCGCGCTCCAGGTTCCCTGTTGCTTGTTCCACGGCAGCCTGCGCCTGGCGCTTATCTAGCTGAAACATCGCCTGCCCTTTTTCTACGTATGAACCTTCTGTATAAAGACGGGTGAGCAAAAATCCGTCGACCTTGGGACGGATCTCAGCATCCACATTGCCAACCGTCGTCCCAACCCACTCCTGATGGATGGGCACGTCCTTTTGGATTACAGGGGCGATCGTGACCCCGGGAGGTGGCGGAGGTGGTTTTTCTTCCTTCGAACTACACCCGGCAAGAGTGGCTAGCACGAGCAGTGATGCGCACCGAAGCCGTGCACTCCGATGCGAAGCGCGGCACATTCCGAGCATGCGGCGGGACGCCGGAAACGACGTCGTCGCGATTTTATGGCTCGGCCGCAACGGGAGTCCGTATTGAGATTCTGTCGTCATTCGTTTCGCCTCCGGCCCGCAACTGCTGACGTGTACCAGCCACGGGAATGTGGCATTCAGTTGAATGGTTCCCCGATTCAGGGGTCGGCGGTAACCGGACAACCTGCAGACGACCAGGGAAAGGATTAAAGCAATCGAAGCTAACGAAAATTCCTGGCTTCCCTGTCCTTCCGCCATCCCGTAGCCAAACCAATAGCCGACCACGCAGATGCTAACATCAAGTGGAGACGTACCGCACCTAGGAGAATCCCTAGTGAGTACGCGCCAATTCAGTCTTGCGCTGCCGAAGCCGACGCATCCGACACGTCTGCCGGCCAACTATCGTCCGTGGGCTGCCAGGATTTGTCGGGGTTGTACAGATCCATTTCTGTAAAGATTTTGAGCGTATCCGGCCCTAAGTCCTTCTGATAGACAACGCCCTCATAACTGACGATGAAAGTTTTCACACCCGTGACACGGTAGTCCGCCGGGGCAGCGGCGAGAGCAAAGCCGCCGATCATGGCCCCCTCGACGACGAAATTCATCTTTCCGAGTGGTGCTGCGGGGCCCTGCCCTTTAAGGATTTTGAAGAAATATCCGTGATAGGGCTTCGCTTTATCCGTGTAGCCCTGCTGCAATGCATCTGCGATACGCTCAGAGATTGGTCCGCCCAAGCTCCCATCTGGATTCTGCCACACCAGGCCGTCATGTTTGCCAGGCGTGCTGATCACTCGTTGCGCGTACTGGTTCACTTCGGAAGCATCGTGCTTTTCCAATGCATATTCGTGCTGCGCTTCTACATAGCCCCGGCAAATCTGGATGGCATCCAGTTCGTTCGCGCCGATGCGCCTGTAGAGCATCTCTTCGCGGCCAGCCTTGGTATCGAAGAGCCATTTTCCGTTCCTCTTCACGATCGGGATCGGCATTGGCCAGTTATTGTTTCCAACAATCATGACAGCACGGTCCGGATGCTTCGGATCAATCGTGACTGAGTTTTTCTCCTGCGCCTTCGCGGCAAATGCGATGGCGATGTTCTTGTCTTGAACGTTATCTTCGGAGGCGACCAGATCTTCGCCAGCTGCTCCAAAAATCTGTTTCAGGACGGGCACATCAAAGCTTCCCGCTGCTTGGATGAGTGCGTTAGCAGCGTCTTTTGGACTATTAAAAGTCTCCTGGCCTTGTGGCGAAGTGTCCGCTGGCCTTGTCTGCGAGAATACCAATGAACAGGAGAGCAGCGTGAGCGCACAAGACAGAGCAGCCATCGCCAAGCCCGCGAAAGCGTTTCTGGTAAGCACAATTGATTTTGTAGCGTTCATCTGTGTTTCCTCTTTCATGGCTAGCCTACCTCCGCCGCCCGCCGCCACCGCGCGCTCCCATACTGGACGAACCACGCGAGCTGCTGGCGCGGGCCGAACCGCCGCTCATGCCACTCGACCCACCACCGAGGGCACTGCCTCGGGAATTCGAACCGCCGCTGGATACGCTTCGATTTCCGACGCGATCTCCGCCACCTCCCGATGACGAACGATTTGCACCGCCCGAGCTACGGTCGCTAGCACGGGGTTGTTGTCCACCCACTTGACCTTGACTGGGGCGGCCACCGGACTGGCCTCTGTTCCCGGCGTTCGCTTGATTTTGGCGTGCGTTGGACTGGCGGTCGGACGCCGAAGCTCCTCGAGTGGTACCTCCATACTTGTTGGCAGTGGAGCGATCCGAGTAGGGAGTGCCACCGCGATGCTGCGGGTTGTGCTGCCAGCTGTTACCGCCGGCCCCGCCGCCGCGACTCCCATTCGCGTTCACGCGGTTGCCGCCGTTTACGTTGGCATTGCGGTTGAAATTATTGTTGTTGTTAATGGTGACGTTGTTGTTGCCACCCCAGCCGCAGCCATATCCCCAGCCTCCGCCCCACGCCGCCCCCATGGCAACTCCGATTCCGAAGGAAATCGCCATCCCTGCCGCGTAATACCCCGGCGGCGGATAGTAGATGGGAGGATAGGGGTAAATGGGCGCGCCGTAGACGACCGTGGGATTGTAGCTTGGGACATAAACAACCTGTGGATTGGCCTGCTCGATGACGATGACCTGCTGCGATTCCACAACTTTAGTTTCCACTTTCTGCTGTTCGTTGGATTTCAAGTTGCCCGATCCCTGAGCCTTCTTCCGCATGCGCTGCACGGCTTCCATGACGTCGCTTTCTTGCGCAAGGAATGCGTTACCCAGATCGGTGGTCCACTGGATGTCATCCGCCAAACGCTTGACTACCTCGGGAAGCGCGGCCATGGCCTGGACGCTGGGGTCCCAGGGCTGCTTCTGCACGGCATCAACCAGCGCCTTGTCCTTCAGAGTCTTGTTTTTCTCCAGCCATTGCTGGAGTTGAACCAGTTCCAATGGGTAGGTGGAAGCGGCCAGCACTTGCGCGAGCATCGGGTCCGGGTACAGAGCGATGGGCGCGACAAGCGAATCAAGCTGGTCCGGCGTAATTTGGACGGTGGCCCCTTGCTGTTCAGGCGGTTTGTCGCCGGCACCCTGTTTCGGGACCGGGCTGTCCGGCTTCTGTTGCGTTGACTGCGCTGCCAGCAGCACATCTCCAGGCGCAAGAAGGGTAGCGCACAGAATGGCGGCGCAATTTTGCGCGAGTTTCCGGAGGACTTTTGATCCAAGAGTTGTTTTATGCATACTGAAATGGACTCCATTCCTCTTACAATTTGGGCCGATTCAGTGGCGTCAACAACTAGGGAAACCCCTAAGTACAAAACCCACGGGAAGAACGAGGCGAATTCGAAACAATTACGAGGAGGTCAGCGGAGAGATATAAGGAAGGTCTTCGAGGACCGCATGAATGGCTGGAATCAAGTGGGCCTTCATTCGAGACTTCCACACGAAACCTCGTGCGCCCTCGGCTAGACAAGCGTTGACGAATTCTTCGCCGTTATTAATTGTCAGAAATACAATCTTGACTTTAGAGCCGGACTCTTTGAGTTTGTGGACGGCGTCAATGCCGTTCATTATCGGCATAGCGATATCCACAACGATCACGTCCGGTTTGAGTCGCTGCACTCCATCAATTAGGGATACCCCGTCGTTTGCCATGCCAACGAGTTCAAAGTGGGGCCGTAGAAGAATGCTCTCGGCTTCCAAGAATTCGGGATGGTCATCGGCCAGGAATACGCGCGGACGAATCAAAATTCGCCTCCGTCCAAAGCAATCGTGCACTCACGTTACTCGCGATGGCGGAAAGCAGTGCACTTCGCCTGGAAGTGATGTTAGGCGGTGAGAACTTATCTCAGCAACTGGGGAAATCCCTAGGCCAAGACTTTTCAAATAAAGATACTGCTAGCCCCGGCGGTGTGCAGCTCGTGCACGTGGGAAGGGCTCGGGATCAACTGAGACAAGCCCCTTTTTCAGCGCAAATAAAACCAACTCTGCGTTACTCTTGAGGTTGAAAGCTTCCATGACGTGGTGCTTGTGGAATTCCACAGTCTTTTCACTCAAGGTGAGCAATCCCGCAATTTCCTTCATGGGCCGCCCTTCGGCAAACAACTGAACTATGTCGCGCTGGCGTTGCGTCAATTCCTTTTCAAATTGCCGAGCACGTGCTTTGGAGGCGAACCAATCCTCCGCCCTCAGTTTCGGAGTCAGATAGGATTTTCCGTGCAGAACGTGATCAATGGCGGTTAGTAGTTCCGCCCCAGTCGAGTGCTTCAGGACAAATGCGATCGGCCCAAGCTCGAGCGCCGCAGCTGCCAGATTCGGATCGTCGCGCATCGTCAGAAAGATGAATTTGGCCTCTGGAAATTGCTCTTTGATTCTCCGTGCGGCATCCAACCCATTCAGAATAGGCATCCCCACGTCTGCAATAATGACTTCCGGCCGTAGTCGGAGAGCAGTCTCAACTAAAGCACGGCCATCGGTTACGACTGCAATAACGGGATGGGTCCGCTCGAGGTAAACCCTTAATGTCTCGGCAAAGATCTCATGATCATCGGCGATCAGAAAGCGCGGGCGAGCATCGGCGTTGCGCAGGTTTTCCATAAGAAGATGCCCTCTCGGGATGACACACTCCCGTTCGTGCAGAAGAGTCATTCTAGTGCTGAGCGGGCGTACTGACCACTACTATTACGAACAACTTATGAACGCTGTAATTCCGGTCACACGGTGAGGGCCTGTGGAGGCGTCAAGAGCGTTGGTCCTTCTCTCCGGCCCTTTGCGACTCCAGAGGAATTCGAGCAAGAACTGTTGTGCCCTTTCTCGGAGCAGATTGGATCTTGAGTTCTCCGCCTAACAAGCGCACACGCTCGCTCATGCTTCGGATGCCGAGTCCCTCTCTCTCGGATAACTCTTTCAAGTTAAATCCACAGCCTTCATCGCGTACAAACACTTCGAGCCTGCTTCTAGAATTGCGCAAATGCACCCAACCCTCCTTGGCGCCACTGTGTTTCTTCAGATTCCGAAGAGCTTCCTGAACGATACGAAAAACACACAGAGCTGCGTTCGGCTGGATGGAACGTGGGATCACATCCGACTCGAAATGGACTGCGATTTTCTGCTGGGCACTAAATTCCTTGCACAAAGAGCCGATTGCGGGACCCAGTCCAAGACTCTCGAGTGTGGAGGAATGGAGTCGATGAGATAGCGTGTGAAGGTCAGAACCGAGCTCACCCGTAGAATTGATAAGTTCCCGCAACTGCCGGTGGAGCTCAGTGAACGCAACGGGGGTAGCTTCCTCCACATTCTCCAGACCCAGCGAGAGTATCGCGAGCCTTTGGCTGAAGTCATCGTGGAGCTCGGAAGCCACGCGGCTCCGCTCCTGTTCCTCAGCATTGATTAGCATCCCGCTAAGTTGTCTTTGCTTCGTTCTGGCGAGTTCCAGTTGTTTCCGGCTGTGCTGCAGAAAGACAGCCAAGGCAGCGAGCCCTAGAATGATCAGAAACGCTAGGGCCCACATCCATTTCGTGCGCTCCCAGAGACTTGGCTCGCGAAACAACATGATGCTTCCAGAAGGAAGACGACTTTCGGGTATGTGCCAACGCTGTAGTTCGTTCCAATCAAACATGTACTCACTTGAAAGGGTCCGAATGGGAATATCCACTGGCCTCGCGCCGTCAAGGAGCTTCGCCACAATGCCGGCTGTGATCTTTCCTTGTTCCCCAAAATTCATAAGGTCCCCGCCGACGATTCCGTGACTCAAGTACGTGTCCGACATTCCGAACACCGGAGCATTGGCAGCCGCAGCAACCATAGGAAGGGCCTTGGTTGCATTGACGAACCTGTTTCCGGCCCCGTCCTGGAAAAAGGAGAGATAGAACACGATCGAACGCTCGGGTAAATTCCGCAATCGTTCCAGTAATTCACCGATTTCCAGATCCACTAAATAGCTGATTTCCGCCTTGCCCTCGAACGAACTAAAGGAGTCTCTTGTGGCCGAGATCACCTGCTTGTCGTATGTCGAGCTACCACCCACGACAATCACATGGCGCGTATCTGGAAAGAGAAGTAGAGCTGCCTCTAGCGTCTTTACAGGTTCTCGTCTCTGCCACGTACCGGTAAATCGAGAATCCAGGAGCGGATGGCCCGCCTGATCGACCGAACTCCCACAAATGACAATGGGTACTTCCGAGAACATTGTTCGGGACCGATTAGCGAGAAACCCTATTGCTCCCGGCCCGATGGCGATGACAACATCCAATCGTTGACCGCCATATTTCTTGGAAAGCCAATCCTCCGCTTCGGCTGGCGATGGACCATCTCGAAAAGAAAGCAGGTCGAGGCTCTCAGAGAAGAATTCAACATGGCGCCCGGGCGTTTCCTCTACGCCTGCGACAATTTGTTGAGTCATGATGTTGGTCAGGGAGTGTGAAAGGCCGACCTCGCTCAAAATGAGCACATCTCTCTTCGTGTAGGTTTGAGTTGAAGCGGTCGATCCACTCATCAACGCCGAAGTGATCAGAATCGACAAACGCAAGATCCGTAGAGCGTTTCGCGCTATTCCCCGGGCTTGCGTTGTTCCAGTTGAAGGCCTGCTAATCTCGCAATTCATGGGCACGAACCAAAAGCTTGTGTTCTCCACCTATATGACAGATTACTAACTAACACAAGTCGTTCCAGGGAAGCTTTCGCTGAGGCGCTCTTGAACTGGCCCCTCCCCTTAGCAAAAGGCACCGTAAGCTCCCATATAATGACCCGTTCATTTGGTGATCAGATCGATTAGTTACTGATTAAGTCCTGCTAGGCGGAAACTAACCTGCCCGATTCCGGTTACGAGAGCATGCCACGATCTGGTCTTGTACTGGAAGCGAGTTTCGAGCTCGAACCCGGCAAATATATCATCCGCCAGGTAGTTCGTGACTCAGAGAATTCCCTGATGGCCGCCCACAACGGAACCGTCGTCATTCCACATTAACTTTTGAGTAAAGGCCCTTCTAGCGCCTGCCAACTGATTCTCGCATGCCTGCTAATTGGACCTATGGGTCCTGCAACGGATTTCCTTCCCGGAGCATGTTGCAAGATCGAATTTATTTCGAATGGCTTCGTGCGTCTCTCCTCGCTAGCGGCATGGCCATGCAACTGTCGCTTTAGCTCTTCAAATGGATTGAACGCGAAGTATTTTTGGCCTAGGGCCTTGAAAAAGTCATCGATGTCGTCCGGAGCGTGCTACTTCAGCCAAGACCGGAATTCCCAGTTTTCGTTGTCAAGCTCATGTGAAAGTTGGAGGATCTTTGACAGATCGATCTTAACTTTCCTAACCGTAATCTACTTCTTCTGTAGTTTCATTCTTCCCGTCAGCAAACGAAACCCGGCGATGAGGAGATGGCCACGCTATGGGTGTAGCCGCCGAGATAACGGAGCACATGTTCTGGGCCCCCGAAGGGACGTTTCAAGTACACCACCCTGTCCCTTCAGAACAGGGCCTCAGCCATGCAGTATAGGGTTTCGGCTGAGCGAGGCGCTTCAAGTCTCGATGAAAGTTGAGCTTACCGTCATGAACGGAAGAAGCTCGCCGGCTTCATAACAAGGCGTGTCTGCGATAAAACCAGGACTTTACAGCCTGTACAAGGAAAAGATAGGTCACCGCAAGAATCACGATGGTGGCCAACAGCGAGACGGGAAGTGGAGTGAACTTCAGCAAAGCGCCGAGTGGCGTATACGGCAGCACAACCGCGACAGCGACAACTGTCAGCACGCTTATCAACAACGGCCGACTGGGCCTACTCTTGAGAGGATTGACTGCCGTCCGAATCACAAATACCACCAGCGTCTGTGTTGCCAGTGACTCCACGAACCATCCGGTGTGAAAAAGCGATTCGTTTGCGGAAGCATGAAACACCCAGAGCAGCACGCCGAAGGTCACGAAATCATAAATTGAGCTGATCGGGCCGATGATCATCATAAACTGCCGGATAAATCCAATCTGCCATCGCTTCGGTCGCTGCTCCATCGCGAGATCAACGTTGTCAGTGGGTATACTAACCTGTGAGACATCATAAAGAAAATTGTTCAACAGGATTTGGCTCGGGAGCATGGGCAGGAATGGCAGAAAGAGTGACGCCGCGGCCATGCTAAACATATTGCCGAAATTCGAACTCGTGCCCATGATGATGTACTTCATGATGTTGGCGAAAGAGCGCCGGCCCTCGAGTACTCCGTCGTTTACAACGGCAAGATCCTTTTCCAACAGGATGATTTTGGCCGCGTCTTTGGCTACGTTCACTCCGTTCATGACCGAAATGCCGACATCTGCGGTGTGCAGGGAGGGAGCGTCGTTGATTCCATCACCCATGTAGCCAACCACATGCCCGCGGGCCTTCAGAGCGAGGATTACACGGTTCTTTTGTTCTGGGGAAACGCGGGCGAAGATGGCGCCGTTCTCTGCTTGAATAGCAACAGCCGCATCGTCCATGGCGTCGAGTTGGTTTCCGATGAAGATGCGATCTGCGTCCAATCCTACGTCGTGTGCTATTTTTTGCGTCACGTACTGGTTGTCGCCAGTCATGACGACCACAGAAATACCGTTCTGTTTGAGTGCGTTCAGGACGGAGAGGACACCCTCTTTCGGCGGATCAAGAAATGCAGCGAAGCCAACCAGGGTCATGGAGTTTTCTGCTGCTACCGTGAAGACATCCTGCTTTTCGACTCTCCGCACCGCTACTCCCAGTGCCCGGTATCCGTCCGAGCTCAGCTTTTTTAGAGTCTCTTGTGCCTGCGCGCGGAGGTTTTCGTCAAACGGCTGAGGGACACCATCAACGGTCACCTGTTCGCAAACAGCAAAGATACTTTCCGCCTCGCCCTTGGTGATGAGAAGCTCGCCATCAGCGTGTCGCACCGCTACAGAAAGGCGCTTGCGGTTGAAGTCGAACGGGATCTCGTCCACCTTCTCGTATCCGACAATCGATGGGGCCTCGTGCTTGAGGACTGCATCATCGAGTGGACTTTTGATGCCCGCTTCCAAGTGGCTGTTCAGGTAAATGAGCTGCAGGACGCTGTCGTTCTCCTTACCTTGGAAATCCACGTGACGGTCAAGCACGATCTCGCCTTCAGTGAGTGTTCCGGTCTTGTCGGTGCAAAGAATATCTACGCTGCCGAAGTCCTCGATGGCCGCAAGTTGCTTCACCAGAACTTTCCTCCTGGTCATGCGCTTCGCGCCTTGTGCCAGTGTCACGGTGATGATCATGGGCATCATTTCAGGCGTCATCCCGACGGCGAGCGCGACCGAGAATAGGAAGGACTCCAACACGGGACGATGGAAAACAATGTTGACCAGCAGAACGAATAAGACAAGCAACATGGTCACCCAGGTCAACATCATTCCGAAGCGCCGCACGCCTCGGCCGAATTCCGTCTCAGGAGGGCGCATAGCCAAACGATGCGCAATCTCACCGCAGGCGGTGTCTTTGCCTGTGCAAACGATGACGGCAGTACCAATTCCGGATTGAACAGCGGTCCCGAGAAATACGCTATTGCTCGCGTCCGCGACACCGTGCTTCTCCTTTGCGAGATCAGTTGCCGTCTTCTCCACTGGTAAAGACTCCCCAGTGAGCACGGATTCGCGCACGTGCAGATCCTTAACCTCCAACAAGCGGGCGTCCGCTGGCACAAGGTCTCCGGCGTTGAGCCGGATGACATCTCCCGGAACGAGTTCGACTGTGGGGAGTTCTTGTTCTCGGCCATCCCGGACCACGGCAGCGGTTATAGCGATCTGCTTCTGGATGTACTCCACCGCGTGACGAGCCTGGAATTCCATCAGGAAATTTAGGAGTACGCTGAACAGTACGATCGCAATTATGATTAGCCCGCCGACGTTCTCTCCAAGTGCGAGAGATACGCCGCTGGCAATGACAAGGATAATGACGAGGGGATTTGCGAAGAAAGCGAAAAAACTGAGCAGCCCGGCGAAGCGCGACTCGCGGACCATGCTGTTGGACCCATAACGACGCAGTCTTCGGCTGGCCTCTTCCGTCGTCAGCCCGGCTGGAGTTACCTGCAACTGTTGAAAGATCTCCTGCAGTGGCCGATCCCAGAAACCAGTGAAAGTCGTTGTCTGCTTTTTCACCCGTGGCCCCTCCGGTAACTGCCGCGTACGTCCATGAGCCTGTAACTAAGGAATAGATTTGTGGCCCTCTGTCTCCTGAGACCTTGAAGGATCACGTGGGGCATCACGTCGAACTGAGCGCTCGCCTGAATGTCGACACGAGCCAGTTCGAAGTGATGAAAGTCACGATGATCACGCCGTCGACGAACTAAGTGTAAGCCCTCGACGACACTCCGAGGTGACGAAATGATCGTCACTTCAATAGAACTGGGCAAGTGACAGCGCAAACCCGGACCTGCCACCTGTCTGGGTTTAGGTTACTCCATCGAAAAAAAATAACGACATTGTAATAACACTGGCGCGATACGGTGCCGAGTCGACCAGTCGTCGAAGGAAGAATAATTGAACCTTAAAGACACCGCTTCTCAATGTCCTAGTTTTCGGAGCAGCGGGGAAGAGTGATAGACGCACGTCTGACCGCAGGAGAGGCCCTACCGCGCCAGGCGAACAAGGACGCAGCCCGCCAGGTGTCCAAATATTGAGCACTTCCTCCCGCCACTCAGAGTGTCCGTGCCTCAAGGGTCGAACCTCCGTAAGTCCCTAGGCATCATGCGATTGTCGGTGATTGCTGGGGAGTTAGAGGACTTTCCGAAGTGATTGGCGAACTTCCAGCCCTCCGCCATAGTCAATGAATCCCTTTTTTCTGAACCGATTCATGAACAAATTGATCCGTGGGCGAGTCGTGCCCACCATCTCCGCCAAAACCTGGTGACTGAGGTCAGGAATCTCAACCACTGCCGGGCCTCTCTTATCCAGATGGGCCAGGCGCAGCAACACGCGTGCGAGCCGCTGTTCCGCAGGGGAAGTCAAAAGGTGCGCCACATGATCCCGGTAGCTCTTCACACTGGACAGTAAATACGCCACCAGTGAATTTGACGCCCTACTCTTTTTTCGAAGAATCTGCAGCATCTTGTTCTTCTTGATGGTTCGTATGGAACTGGCAGTCAACGCAACGGCTGTTGACATTCGAAGTGGATAGCCCGCGAGGCACAATTCACCAAAAAAATCACCCACGCCCAGGATCGCGGTAACTGCAGACGGTTGGTGTTTGGATTGGGTGGTGAGGCGCACTCCTCCTTCCTGAATATAAAACAGGGTGTAGGCTGGCGTACCTTGCTTATAGACGTTTTGCTTGTTCCGATAATGTGAAACCGTGCCGCCCAAGCTGGCTCCTGAAGAAAACCCCCCTAAGGGGGAACCAATCCGGTTTCCGTTCGCAGGTCGCCTCCCGTCTTTGCTGGTTTTTCGCGGCATCATCGGCGACCCATTCCCTTCGTGGATTTCCGATGGACTTCTTGCGACCATTCGAAAGCCTTCTTGGCATGTTCGATTGCTTGTTTGGAGTGCGCGTGGCCGGTCTGGTGATCTTCTTTTCCGTGGTGAGCGGCGACAGCACGATGCGCGTGCGGAGCGAGCTCGTGGTATGCGACAGCTATTTGATGCGAGTCATGTGACATTGATTTGCTCATCCCTCATGGGTATTTCATCCTTGGAGTGTTCGATTCTCTAATCGGCTCACTTGAGAACACTCGTGCCGCAGCGGCAAAGCAATTATCTGCGAAAATAAATTGCGGATATGTCCAATATTGGACAGACCATACTCCCCGCGGAGTCGAAAGTAGACGGGCAATCATCCCTTCGAGTCTGGTTGTTCTTTGGCTGCTCGAATTACTTCACGGCCTCTTGACCTCTAGTCCTTACTGGATGTCATCGGTTTGGACGAAATGGGTTCGCGGAGCCAATGGAGCAGAGAGGCTTTCATCTGCGCACATCCAAGTCCCTTCATCAAGGAGATCCAATCGCTCTTGAACTCACAAATCCAACGTTTCAAAGGCAAGTCCGGATAGATCGTTAGTTCGATTCTCTCACCAACAACGTGAGCCCATCTAACGGCCACAGTTCCCAACACGAAGACTGTTCCACAAAGAGTGCCCCAGCTTGTCGAGAAAGAAGACCGAGCCCGAACCCATGAGCCACGAACGTGGCGGGGAATCCGGTTCCTGGTGTCAAGAGAAACTGCAAGGTTCCCGGAGGCGAATACTCGGGTATTCTTTGCCACGGATGGTGATTCGCATCCCCTGCTCTGCGACACCCGACTTGGCAGGGGTATCTCTGAAGCAGGTTCCAGAATCCGCTTCATGGCCGCGACAAGTTCAGCGGCAGGGTCTGGGTCGTGCGCAAATGAGTCCAGTGAGAACTGCACTTCTCTCTGTTCTGGCGCCACGGTTGGCAAAGACGGACTCCATTCATCCATGGAGAAAGATGCATTTAGGTTTTTTGCAGGGGCTGCATTCTCCCCATTATTCTCGACTCTTGTAACGTAGCTATTCTCTGCCGTAAGCGTAGTCTCCTCGACAGCCTGTGCTGCTGCTGAAACATCCCATCTAATGTGAGGAGATGCCGGTACAATTGCTTGTTCCCTCGTGGCTGGACCCGCCCATTTTCTGGTGTCCATCGATTGCATGATAGTGAGATTGCTATTCATATTGTCCGCGACACTTAGCCGTGTCTTAACCGGTCGGACTTCATCCAACAAAAACTCTTGGGCTGCTTCTTCGACCATCTGTGCGGTCACCGGATTGAGTTGCTCGACATACGCGTTGATCAGTGCGTGCTCACAGAGAAGATTCATTACGCGCGGAATCCCGCGTGAGTAAAAGTGCACCGCTTCCATCGCGTCGGCTGCGAATAATGGGTCTCCCGTAGCGCCACCGATACGCAACCGGTCCATAATGTATGCACGGGACTCCTCTAAGGTGAGCGGCGCGGTGTTGCACCTGAGCGCAATGCGCTGTTGAAGTTGCCGCAGTGCAGGGCGTTTGAGCTTTTCCTCTAGCTCCGGTTGACCCACAAGTACGATTTGCAGAAGCTTCTCAGATGCAGTCTCCAAATTGAGCAAGAGGCGAATCTCTTCCAACAACTCGAAGGATAATCCCTGCGCCTCGTCCACAATCAGTACCGGAGTCTTGCCGGCGCGAAACCGATCGATCAGCCAGGTGTTTAGCTGTAGCAGCATGTTGCCCGTCAGCCGAAAATCAACAGGAATCCCAAAATCACTGAGTATGAAATCGAAGAGATGGTTGACGCTCAAATGCGAATTAAAAATGAACGCCGTTGGCATTCTTCGTTGGCGCAGCCAATCGAGCAAGTAGTTGATCAATGTTGTCTTACCGGTTCCGGCCTCTCCGGTGAGCAGAATGAAGCCTTTGCGCTTCTGAATTCCGTACGTCAGCGTGTCTAGAGATTCTTGTGTCTGAGGGGTTAAATAAAGGAATCGAGGGTCTGGATTAACATTGAAGGGAGATTCGCGGAGTCCAAAGAAATGCTTATACATGGCGACTCAATCACGGCTCCAAGCCATTGCTCTGTCTGACTTTGCTGTTCAGAACTTCTCGTAACTCAGTTCTTGGAGGCAGGCCCTTCCCGAAAGCTCCTCCCAAATGGTCCCTGTAGATGTCCGGAAGAGGTCACGGAGTCCGGTTCGCGGTTGTAGAGTTGAATTGCGAGCGACGCGAGTTCCGCAGCTCGCTCAATTAGCTCGGTTTCATTTTGGTTTGGGCCTCGTGACAAACAGCTATATGTCTCAAATGTGCCGAGTAGTTCCTCGCTCGACGATAGAATTGCCGTACAAGAAAAGACCGAGAGTCCAAACTGGGCAGCATCTTGCTCAATTGTGTGGGAAAAGTGTTCTTCATCGTCCGAGAACAACACCAGTGATGCTACATTGCCAACTTGAACATCGAATCTTGTACATATTTCATTCAGTACATCGGTAAGTGGCGCACCGGCAGCAATTAAGTCAAGCACGTGGCCTTCGCAAAGCAAGAGGCTTGGAGCGGAGTGTGGCTGCTGTCGATACAAACCGAACTCCTTTTGGGGCCGCTTAGAGCGTCCTAAATCGCATTCTTCTGTAAGGCTTTATGCCGATAAAGAATCATCTCTATACCTGCCAGACCAGACAACAAGAGCGTTTGTGATCCCGGTTCCGCAGTGACAACCACGGACAAGAGAGCATGGCCGTTAACGCGGTCTTTATCCTTACCACCCATGTTTTAGTTTCAACTGCTTTCCCCGGAGTCCGAAGTTAATTGCTTACACTGCTTCCCGCAAATCCTATGCCCTGAGACGATTGAAGTCTGTTCACTTTTGTACAGATCCTACCGACGCATCCAGTCGCAGGGCGTCTGAGGGGCGATGCGTCCGAGCGTTTTGATTCACGGTTGGGACCCTGGTGGAACTGGCCATGCGAGGCCCCGCCATCTCTTTTTTAACTCGGAGGAGCGCTTCCTTGTCGAGTTCCTCTTTGGTTTTCTTTCTAGCCATGCGGACATGATGTCATCCAGATCAAGGAAATACAGTTCAATCTTGTACATTGACTGGTGGAAGCTGCATTTCCCCCAAATACGGGATGGTTGGCTCAATAGACTGTAGAGTGCTCACGTTTAATCCCTCTGGGCTTAGCTCGCTGCGACTGATTTGGCTGTGCTTGGCCGTTGTGGGCACGCGAAAAAGCCAGGCGGTTCCTTTTTGTATAGTTGAACGCCGGCCATCGTTCAGCTCGAATGAACTGAATCCCAGAGATTAGTCCGAAGGTGGGAGCAACTTCTAACCGCGTTTGGAAAAAGACAACTTGAAAGATGAAGTCGCTACTGGTGGCTTTAAGAGAGTTTCTCGCCGCGAACTCATTGACTTGTTGAATCAAGACCTATGGTGCGAATATCGGAGCATCACCGGCTACGCAAAGGACGTATCCGCCGCGCGTTCCATCGAACACGCCATCAACATACCTCTTCGCAGACACTGAACCTGTCCAGTTGTGAACATTCATCCTGAATTTCCGCAGTTGCTTCACGCGAACAGGAGATCAGCAATTAAGAATTGCAAGTGTCTCTATGTGTACAGATATGTCCGACTGTTTTTCTTAACATGGTGTCCAGAGGGGAAGTAGGGAGACTTTTCTCCGGATAAGTCAACCAGCTTCCTTTCCTATGGGGAGGATTCAAATGGAAACTCTATTAATTGTTCTTCTTGTTTTGTTCTTGCTAGGTGGCGGCGGCTGGGGATATTCGCGTTGGCGTAGGAACTAGCTTCTTTCAGGCATCACGGGGGGAGGAAATGTCGTCGGGCATTATCTCCTTTTGACCGACCCGAGGCGCACGAGATCTTCGACGTCGGCGTTTTCCGGCCGCTGGTAACGCCAGAAGGCGAGAGGCCGATTGCCGGAATTCGATCTGTTTCACAAGGAGGCTCATGATGAAACCAAGTACCAAGAACGAAGTTGCAGGCAGTGTCCATGAAGTGAAAGGCAAGCTTAAGGAAAAGGTGGGCCACCTGACGAGCGATCCCGAATTGGAAGCTGAAGGCCTCGAAGAACAGCTAAGCGGAAAGATTCAAAAGAAAATCGGACAGTTGGAGAAAGTCATTGAAAAGCGATGAACGGGTGCTATAGCCGAATCGCAGCTTACTTTATGTCTTGAATTATGGAATCGGGTTAGAACCGGAGAATAGTCATGAACTTGTCAGTTCTGAGCACAACGCAAATCGGCATTATCGTCGTTATCACTTTGATGTTGGTGGCGAGCATCGGTGTTTTACTCTCGGCTCGTAAACGCAGAACGGAAAAACTGCGCAGTCAATTTGGCGGCGCCGAATATGCCCGTGCCATAAACGAAGGCGGTAGCCGGCAGAAAGCAGAAGCGGTGCTCGACGAACGCGCAGAACGAGTGGAACGATTGCATATTCGGCCGCTCGCGGCGGACGATCGGATCCGATTCGTTGAATCTTGGGGAAGAGTGCAAGCAAGGTTCGTTGACGGCCCCGGTGGCGCAGTCGCCGATGCCGATCAACTCCTGGGCGACGTGATGTCCACGCGTGGCTACCCAGTAAGCGATTTCGAACAGCGCGTGGCCGATATCTCAGCGGATCATCCGCTGGTTCTTGATAACTATCGTGCGGCCCACCACACCGCAGTGCGCCAATCGAAAGGGCAGGCAAGTACAGAAGACTTACGCCAAGCCATGATTCATTACCGAACGCTATTCGAGGAACTCATCAGGGAACCAGAGGCATCTCGCCCTCTTGAGGCCTAACTCCGAAGACAGATGGTGGAAAGACTCATTATCACTTCACTGGCAGTTGAAATTCGAATCTGGATTCACTAGAGGAAAACATGAAGCACATTAAAGTACCACTCGTTCTACTCACGATACTCGCTGTTGGAACCGTTGTAGGGTGCTCAGGCATAGCCGCCTCACCCGATGTATCCGACAGTATTCGCAAATCCCTCGATCAGGCAGGATTCAAAGATGTCTCTGTCAGACAGGATCGCGACAAGGGCATCGTAACCCTGGGCGGAAAAGTAACAAACGAGAGTGACAAGTTACAAGCCGAATCCCTGGCGAAATCCATCGCGGGCGCGCAGGTAGTAGCGGACCAGATCGCCGTGATTCCTGTCGGGGTCGAAAAGGAAGCAAAGGCCGTGAACTCAGATTTGGACCAAGGCATCGAAAACAACCTCGACGCAGCGCTGATCCAGAATAGGATGCATGACTCCGTCAAGTTCGAAGTGAAGAGCGGCGTAGTTACCCTGACCGGAGAAGTAAATTCGCAGTCGAAACGAGATCATGCGGAGAAGGTAGCGAGCAGGGTACCAAACGTTCAACAAGTTGTGAACGATCTGCAAGTGAAGAATCAGAAGGCCAGTTCATCCAGGTGAGCCTGAGGCAAAGAACAGAGAGACTGGCCAGCCTTGAACCCTTCAGCCGACGGCACCTTTACGCGCAGCCAGGGTGTGGCCGATCAAATTATGAGCACCAGCATAATCGTCGAAGACAGTAACGTGGGCGTGGTGGGAACTGCGTTGCCATCGTCGACCTCGATCTCCGGTGAGCTGCTTCGAAGGATTGCCACTCTGCTCCTCATCTTGGTGGCCGGCATGCTCACGGTGTTCGGCTACTTCGCAAGCTCTCTTTGCATCACCGTCGTGCTCGCTGCATTTCTCGCGATCCTGTTTGACCCCGTGGTCGTGCTTTTTGAGAAACTGCTTCTGCCGCGCACTGCGGCTGCCGCTATTGTGGTGCTGGCTGGCATAGGGCTGATCGTGCTGCTGGGTTACTCGCTCTACGGCAGAGCGCTGACCTTTGCGGAACAAATTCCAGCCTACACCTCAAAGATTCAACAGACTATCGAGCCTTTTGGCCGAAAGCTGCAAAACCTTCAGCAAAGTGCTGGAAGCTTCGCCAGTGACGTGCAGCCCACTAAAAAAGTTCCAGAAGTCCGTTTGCATGAATCGCCAACCTGGCCTGCGTATTTGGTCCGCGGAGCGGGATCTGCATGGGGAGTGTTGGTGATTGCCGGCGTGGTTCCATTCCTAGCGTTTTTCATACTTTGCAGCAAGAAGCAAATGGCCATTCGCATGGATGCACTCTTCGGTTCAAGGATTGACACAGTTCGATTCATCACCAGCCTGAACCAGATGGTCCGCGGGTTCGTAGCAGGAAACCTTATTGTGGGCTCTGTAATGGCCTTGGTGACTACAGTAATGTTGCTCGCTATCGGAGTGAACGGCGCCATACCTCTCGGAATCGTCAGCGGGCTTTTGAACCTGTTACCGTTCCTCGGACTGATTCTTTCCCTTGCGCTTCCTCTTGCTGCGGCCCTGCTTCAGTTCAGCACTGCAGGGCCGTTTATCGTAATTTCTCTTACAATTCTTTTGCTCCATTTCGTGTCTGCGAATTTTCTGTTTCCGAAATTCATTGCCACGCGCGTGAGTATCGGGCCAGTGGCTGCGACGATTGGGATTCTATTCTGGGGCTGGCTGTGGGGTGTGATGGGTCTGCTGCTCGCGGTTCCACTCACAGCCATTGTTAAACTAATCGCTGATTTGCATCCGTCTTTATGTCACCTATCGAACATGTTAGCGCTTACGCCGCGTCCAATTCCGCGTTGGTTGCGGTTCGGCGAAACGATTGTGGAACGGGCGATTCCGTACCTGCGCGGCCGTCCTGGAATGAAACCGGGAGGGACGAGGTAATGACTGTCTGAATCGGATCGGTGCAAATGCCTGTTCGATAGAATGAGGTGGCGCGGTGTTGATCACTCAAATGACCGGGGAAGAGTGTGGCGTATTTCTGGCGACCGCTTCACTTGGGAGAATAGGCTGCGCTCGCGATAACCAGCCATACGTGGTACCTCTGTATTTTGTGTATGAATCAAACTATATTTACGCTCTTACAACCTTCGGGCAAAAAACTGAATGGATGCGAGCCAATCCCAAGGTCTGTCTCGAAGTTGACGAAATCGCGAATCGGTCTCAGTGGACGAGTGTGATTGCCAGTGGCCGCTACCAGGAGTTACCAGAGCCCCAGTTTACGGCCGACCGGGACCATTCTCGGATGCTGTTGGGAAAGCGCGAACAGTGGTGGCTAAACGCACTGGCGGAGCGGCAGCTAAAATTGGGCGATCACGCGATTACCCCGCTCTTCTTCCGCATTCAGATTGATTCGATGACCGGCCTTCGCGCCATCGGCGACTCCGCCGAATCAGGCACATGACCGTGCGAATAGAGATCTCATAACGAGATATGTGCGCGTAACAGGTTTCAGCCTGAATTCCGAATGGGATTGAGGTGGCGTCTCTCTAAAAGGCATATCGAACGGAGAGCATTACCAAGTTGCCTCGAAAATTTCGGGTGGCATAGAGGTCCTGGTAGGCCGCAGTGGCATTCTCACGGTAACCGTAGTAATCCCGCATAGCTCGCCCCGTCCCTCGCTTAGCGAAGTGTTAATCCAGCCTCGGTTCCAGATTTTCATTACGGCCAACCAGCGGATCGGCGACAACTAGCC
>CAVUHF010000012.1:0-76232 GCA_963741195.1 Candidatus Acidiferrales bacterium | reverse complement strand
CCCTCCTCTTTCTCCCCGCTCTTTCCCGTCGTACACTAACTAGATGCCGTCGCCAGCCAATGTACCTTTGAACTTCAACCGCGACCGTACTGAGCGGCAGATCAACGCTCGCCTAGAGGAGCTGCTGGCCAAGCTCCGCGCCAATCGTCCTTCCGATGATCCCTGGCTGGTTCGCCGCGCCTTCGACATTGCTGCCGAACGCCACCGTGACCAGTTCCGCAGCTCGGGCGACCCCTACATCACCCACCTGCTCGAAGTTGCCCACATCCTCGCGGACATGCGCCTTGACGCCACGACCCTGGCCGCCGCGCTCCTTCACGACGTCATTGAAGACACCGAATTCCCCCTCTCCCGCCTTCAGGAACGCTTCGGCGACGAAGTCGCTCGCCTCGTAGAAGGCGTCACCAAAATCGGTCGACTCAACATCATGGCTCCCGAGACGCGCCAGGCGGAAAACGTCCGCAAGATGCTTCTCGCCATGGTCCACGACGTCCGCGTCGTGCTCGTCAAACTTGCCGACCGCGTCCACAATATGCGCACGCTCGAATTTCTGGAACCCGCGAAACAAGTGCGCATCGCTCGCGAGACCATGGATATTTACGCTCCGATCGCCCACCGCCTCGGCATGTCCGTCATCAAGGGCGAACTCGAGGACCTCTCTTTCCGCTATCTCGAGCCCGATGCCTACTTTTCTCTGCAGAAAGAAGTCACAGACAAAGCCCCAGTCCACAAGAAATTTCTCGAAGATGTCCAGAATACGATTCGCACCAAGCTCGTTGAAAATGGCATCCCCGCAGAACTGGAAGCTCGCGTCAAGGGTCTCCACTCCTTGCATCGCAAAATCGTTCGCCAGGAGCGCGGCCTCGATCAGATCTACGACCTGCTCGCTGTTCGCGTGATCACCGACACGGAACGTAGTTGCTACGCCGCTCTTGGTGTGGTCCACCATATCTGGCGTCCCGTCCCTGGCCGTTTCAAGGACTACATCGCTATGCCACGGCCCAATCTCTACCAATCTCTCCACACCACCGTCATTCACGGCGGCCAACCCTTCGAAATTCAGATTCGCACTCAAGATATGCATCGCGTCGCGGAAGAAGGTGTGGCCGCTCACTGGAAATACAAGGATGGTAAGCCCGCCACCGGCGACGACGATCAGCGCATCACCTGGATGCGTCAACTTATCGAATGGTCCCAGGAGCTTCAGGAGCCCGGCGAATTCCTTTCCACGCTGAAAGTCGACCTAGCGCCCGTTGAAGTCTACGCCTTCACTCCAAAAGGCCGTGTCCTCGAATTGCCCAAGGGCGCCACTCCTGTTGATTTCGCGTACTCCGTCCACACCGAAGTCGGCAATCAATGCGTCGGCGCCAAGGTCAACGGCCAGATGGTTTCCCTCCGCCACGAAGTAGTCAGCGGCGACGTCGTCGAGATCCTCACGCAAAGAGGCCACAAACCCAGCCGCGATTGGCTCAGCTTCGTCAAATCTTCTCACGCCAAGAGCAAGATCCGCCATTTCATCAACACACAGGAGCGCGATGAAGCCACCGACATGGGTAAGCGCCTCCTTGAAAACGAATCCCGCAATTTCCCCAAGGGCCTGAAGAAGATTTCCAACGAGGATCTTACCAAGCTGGCTTCCGAATACGGCCTGTCCAAGCCGGAAGATCTTTTCGCCGCGGTCGGCTTTGGCAAATATTCCGCGCGTCAGGTGCTCACTCGCTATTTCGGGGAGCCCACCAATGAATCGGAGAAGCCTGCCGACGATGCCAAGCCCACTCTCGTCAAAACCGTCAAGCGCATGCTGGGTTTTGGCGAAGCCCCCCTGATCGTCCGCGGCCAGGACGATTTGCTCGTCTTCCGCGCCAAATGCTGCAATCCAATTCCTGGCGACGACATCATCGGCTATGTCACGCGCGGTCGCGGCGTCGCTGTGCACACGCGCGCTTGCCCGAATGTCCAGAATCTTCTCTATCAGACCGAACGCCGCATCGCCGTTGAATGGGGTGGTGGCAACGCCGCTACCTTCCCCGTCGAACTGCTCATCCGCGCGAAGGATCGTCCGGGCCTTCTCGCCGAAGTCACCGCCGTCATCAGCGATGCGGGCTCCAACATTCGCACTCTCGAAAGCCGCCCCGATCGCCAGAACGCTCGCGTCGAGGCCAGCCTGGAAATCTCCGATAAGCGCCAGCTCGAATCCATCCTCGCCAACATACGCCGCGTCAACGGTGTCTACGGCGTCGAACGCGTCTACCAGATCTAACCCCTCGCATCCCTGTCCCCTCGTCCGGTATCCACACAGGCACACTCCATTCTCCGCTCGCTTGTTCCCCTTACAATTGTCCTATGCAGCGATCGCTCCTTCTTCTCGGCGTGTGTTTCGTCCTTCTCTCGGGTTGCAAAAAGCAGCCCCCGATGGACTATAGTGCGCTCGATCAGTCCGGCATGTGGACCTCCAACATCGACGAACTCAAGAAACAAAACATCACTCCCGCCGAGGTTTCGCAACTGGCCAAACTCAGGCAAGCTGGCGCATCCGATGAACTGTGCATGGCACTATTTAAGGCCGCTCGCGATCACCATCATGATTTCTCCAGTGGCGATTCCACCGTGAATCTTTCGCGAGCCGGCTATTCCGACGCCCAAATCCTGGCAATGGCCCAGTCCGATCAGATTGACATGCTCAGCGGCGACGCCGTCATGCTTAAGCTTATTGGCCTTTCCAACTCCACCGTTCAGGCCATCATGAGCCGCCGCATGCAGGGCCTCCCCACCCTTACCAGCGCTCAGATTGGCCGCCTCAAAAACACGGCCATGTCTGAAAAGCAGATTCTCGATATCGTCAATCAGGGCCTCTCCAACGACGAAGCCGAAGCGCTTATCACCAAGCGCGAAGCCGTTCGCAATCATTCCCATACCGATTTCGTCCGCGTCCGCGGCCGCAAGCCCCGCTGATTCTCTCCTCTCTCTTGTTCTGTTATCCTTGCTCTCCGCAATCCAGGAGAGCGCATCATGAAAGACATCGTACTCACTGACCGCGGCCCCAAGCCCATCGGTCCCTATTCCCAAGCGGTGAAATCAAACGGCCTCGTTTTCGTATCCGGCCAGGTCGCGCTGGACCCCAAGTCCGGCGAGTTTCTCGGCGCCGACGTACGCCAGCAGACCGAACGCGTCATGGACAATCTCAAAGCCATTCTCAAGGCTTCCGGAGTCTCGCTAAACCACGTCGTAAAAACCACCGTCTTCCTTAAAGACATGAACGACTTCGCGGCCATGAACGAAGTCTATGCGCGCTATTTCACGGCTGCTCCCCCGGCGCGTTCCACCGTTCAGGTCGCTCGTCTTCCCAAAGATGCGCTCGTGGAAATCGACGTGATCGCTTCTGTGTAACTGATTCACGCCGCACAAAAACAAAAACGGCCATCGCGCTTTCCACGCTATGGCCGTTGCACTTCTCTGATTTGTTTTGAAGTTCCCGCAGCGGTTACGGTCGCGCCGGGCTTTCCAGCGATTCGTCCACTGCGAAGTACGTCGCAATCGCCGTCACTGCGATCACCGCGATCAGGAATCGGCTTCGCCCCGCCTTCAGTGGCCCTCCGCCTTTCCCATACGGGCCTTGCCCACCGCCAGCTCCCGCGGGTCCCTGCGCTTCCGCCATATCTGGATCCAAATAAACGTGATACGCCTTCCCGGATTCAATCGTCTGCGTCTCGCCGTCTACCGTCACTGCCAGCGGCCCGCGCTTCGACATCACCAGCAATTCTTTTGCGTTCAGGAATGTTACTTGTCCGATCGTCGGCTCATCCGACTGCGCGCGAATCGCCGCCGTCGATGCGTACAACGTAAACGCGTGCGCATTGCCGGTTGAAAATGTCGCCGTTCCCGTCAGCAGCTTTGCCGACGGCGCTCCTTCGTTGTCGTTCACTGTTGCACTGCTCGCGCTCTGCAGCAGCAACCGCGCTGCGCCCGCGCGAATTTGTACGCTGCCTTGTTGTTCGGTGCTCAGGCGATCCCCGCCGTAGACGGTGGTTCCAATCGACACCGGAGCATCTCCCACGTGGGCGCGCTCCGCTGTCAGTACTGTTCCGAGCACCGTAGCGTTCGGCGCTCCCAACACCGCTGGTACAATCCCTCTCTGTGCTGTTAGAATGCACTCCTACTTATGGCAGACTGGAAGCAGATTACCGCTCGTATCCGCAGAGCGCGCACCGGCAAAGACCCTGCGGGTCAACTCACTACTCTTTTCACCAAAACTCGCGACGCGATGGTGGCCTTCGAACTCGCTCGCTATCTCGAATCCATCGGGAATTCTGCCGACGCCGGCAGATGGTATTTCACTGCCGCGGAGAGATTTCGTCGCGCCGATTGGAAGACCAAGGCGCAAGAAAGTGCCACGCGTCTCGGCGCCACGGCACCTGCGGAAATTCCTGCGGAAGCCGCGTCCCCCGCAGCAACGCCGCCCGTGGAATCGGAAACTCTCGCTGCAGCAGCGGTTGCTTCCGCGGAGCCGGTGCTCGAAGCCATGGCCTCGCCTGCTGATTCTGAACCAGCCCTGCAGCCTGAACCTATTTCTTCTGCTGCTCCCGGCGCTCCTGCTCCTTCAGGACCCCGGCGTGGCCGCGGTCGCCGTGGTGGTCGCGATCATCAACGCTCCACACGCCCCGCTGACCGCGCTCCCGTTAGACAGTCTCGCCTCGCGCCTCCTGTAACTCCCCGCATCGATCAGGACGAAAGCTCTCCGCACTCTCCGCTTCCCCCGCGCTCCCTCGACAGCATGGCCGAATCTCCAACGCCTTCGCCTGCGTTGCGTGGACGCTCTGGCGATCCCGGTCTCTCTTCTCGACTCTCCCAATTGGAGATGAATTTTCGGCGCCTGCTCTCTGGCCATCCCGCGAAGCTCGATGATGCTTCTCATGCTCCCGCTGGTCCCGGCGTCTGGGTTCTTACCGACGAAGATCTGTCTACCTATTACTACGTCGAAGCTTGCCAGACTCTGCGTGTTGCCATCGGCCAGTTGCTTCGTGGTTCTGCGCGTTTCAGCCAGCCCATCAAGCCGCAGTTGGCAGAACATCTCGGCATTCCCGAAACTCGCGTCGCCAAGTACCTTTCCGACCATTGCGTCGTTCGCTGGCTCCAGATGGACGAAGGCGCCGCTCATTTCGCTCACTTCCTCATCGCTGTCCTGCACCCCACCCTCAATGAGTAAGTTTCCCTCCGCCTGTCTAGCGACCGCCAGTTGAGCCGCGGGTAGTGTGCCCCGGAAGTCGTGCCGGGCGGTCCGCCATCGCTAACACGCGGCAGCTTTCTCCCTTCCGTTTCAATACCTCCCATATTGCTTGTCGACTGGGGGGACTAGCCCTCACGCTAGCCCTCTTTCTGTCCCGTTTCGCCGCTCACCACATTCTCTTTCGCCCAGCTCCCAAGCCCTCAGTTCTCCACCGTCACCCTAAGAGTTAACCCCTTTTCTCCCCATCACATACCCCATTCACTGCCCCCTCCCACCGTTCAACCGCAGTTTTTCACCATTTGCCGTATCCTGCTGGCTTATCCCTCCCTCTCGCATCAAACTGTAGATGCTCAATGACTTAAGCCACGCTCTAGGGCGTGTTACTCTGAAAGAGCCTTGGGGGCTGTTGCAAAAGGGCTCAACTAAGAGTTCGCATTTCAAATTGATTTTCGAGATTAACTTCGTTTTCTCGAAAGTGAGGGTTCAGCTGTATGCCGAATTCGATTACCGCTCAAATTTACCGCTCGCTTGATTGGGTTCTTTGCCAGACCGCTGCTGTCACATTTGACACCGTTCAATACTTTAACAAGCGTAACCCTAATCCCTCTGTCACCCCGCAGTGGTCCGACAAGCCGCTTCTGAAATCCTGGGAGAAATCTAAGCCCACGCTTGGCTTCCCGCGCCAGACCGACTCGCTCTGTCCCGGTTGCGTCAAAGAAGCCCGCGAGTCCATAATTGCCGGTGCCAAGGACTGGCGCGACCTCATGCATGAGAAGGTCGGCGAAGTAAAGGCCCAGATCGTCGAGCGCGACGGTCAGGTCTGGATGGTCAAGGAATGCCCGCAGCACGGTCACTATGAAGACATGATGGCGGTTGACTCCGAATTCCTGAAATGGATCGAATCGCAGTTCCCCGGCCGCGACATTCCGGCGCACAATGATGAAGGCTTGCACAAGCACGGCTCTTCCAACGTCCGCTACGGCCGCGGCTCCGTTCTCACCGTTGACCTCACCAACCGCTGCAACATGATGTGCGATCCCTGCTTTATGGACGCCAACCAGGTTGGCTACGTCCACGAACTTTCCTGGGAAGAAGTGCAGGAAATCCTCGATAACGCCGTCAAGATCAAGCCGCGCCGCCAGATGTCCGTGCAGTTCTCCGGTGGCGAGCCCACCATGAGTCCGTACTTCTTTGACGCTATCGCCTATGCCCGCAAGGTTGGCTACAACTCGGTGCAAGCCGCCACCAACGGCATCGAGTTCGCCAAGAGTAAGGATTTCTGCAAGAAGGCATTCGACGCTGGCCTACGCTACGCCTATCTCCAATTCGACGGCATCGGCAACGACGCCAATAGCCATCGCCAGATCGGCAACCTCTTCGACGTCAAGCTTCGCGCCATCGAAAACATGCACGAAGCCGGCATCGAGATCGTTCTCGTTGTCACCATCGTGAACAACGTCAACAATGACCAAGTTGGCTCCATCGTGAAATTCGCGATGGAAAATCCCAAAAAGATCGCCTTCATTAGCTTCCAGCCCGTTTCCTTCACCGGCCGCGATGAAGACATCACTCCGGAACGCCGCCTCCGCCAACGCTATACGCTCTCGCACTTGGCGCAGGACGTCAGCAAGCAGGTTGGTCGCATCGAACCGCATCGCGACTGGTTCCCGATTTCATTCATCAGCACCTTTGCCGGCTTCGCGGACATGGTCAAGGGCAATGAATCCCAGTGGGGTTCGCTCTCCTGCGGTTGTCATCCCAACTGCGGCGTGGGCACTGCCATCATGATCAACAAGGAAACCAAGGAATGGGCTCCTGTTCCCCGCTTCCTCGATGCGCAGCAGCTCACCAAGGATGTCACCGCCATCACCGACGCCGCTCGGGGCAAGAATTTCTCCAACTTCATGATGGCCATGGCTCTCTTGAAGAACTACAAGCCCTTCGAAGGTCCCAAGGGTCTCAAACTTTGGGATCTCTTCAAGAAATTCGACAAGACTTGGGCACTCACCAAGGGTTCCAACAGCAAGTACGGCAAGACTTCCCCGGAACGTACCTATGATGACGCCATGAAGCGCCGTCAACAGGATCCTTGGAACTTCCTCTTCATCGCCGGAATGTGGTTCCAGGATCTTTTCAATTACGACTTCCGCCGCACGGAGATGTGCATCATTCCCTACGGCACGCAGCAGGGTGAAATCAGCTTCTGCGCGTACAACACTGGAGTCGGCTGGCGTCAGATCATCGAAAATATGCACAAGAACGCCACTGTCGCCGAATGGTACAAGAATCATGGCAAGCACGAGATCTATGCCAAGGGCAAAAACGTCGACCTCAAGACCTTCGAACACTCGCTGGTCATCGACGCCGAAGATGCTGCCCGCGTGCGCCATCTCGAGCACGACATTCCTTTGACCGCTGCCGAAGAGAACCGCATTCGCCGCAAGAAGGCGCTCGAGGAACAGGCCAAGGTTCGCGCCATCTACGAAGAACTCGTTCTTAAGAAGCCTCAGCCGACGGTTGTCCAGATCGGCTCGGTCAGCGACATCGCCAAGGCCATTCCGGCGAAGGTCACCAACGCCAACAAGCCCATCGGCATCACCCCGGCCAACGGCAATGGTAATGGTCATTCCAACGGCGATGGCCTATCCCCCGAAAAGAAGACCGAAGCTGCCGCCGAAGCTGTCGCCGGCGACTAATTCTTGCTCCACTTTGTTTTTCGCAATGGCCCCGGCGCTGTCCGGGGCCAGTGTCTTTTTTGGAGTGCCGCTGCTCGCCGCCGCTCTTACGATCTCGACAGGAACTCCTGTCCGCCAATCCTCGCTCCTCTCTCCGCCTACATTTGCGCTATTCTTCGCTCATGACCTTACCAAAACTCCAAAATTGCGTCGCGCTCGTCACCGGTGCCAGCCGCGGCATCGGCCGTTCCATCGCCATCGCTCTTGCTGTTGCCGGAGCCGACGTCGCCGTCAACTATCGTAAGCAACAATCCGCCGCCGCCGAGGTCTGCGGAGAAATCCAGCGCCTTGGCCGCCGTGCCATTCCCTTACAAGCCGATGTTTCCCTGGCCGCTGACGTAGATCGTCTCGTCTTTTCCGTCGAACGCGAGCTCGGGCCCGTCGATATCCTCGTCAACAATGCAGGCATCTCTCAAGTGAAACGATTCCCCGAACTCAACGAAGCCGACTGGGACGAAATCCTCCGCGTTAATCTCAAGTCCGCCTTCCTGCTCACGCAACGAGTTCTCTCCGGGATGCGCCAACGCCGCTGGGGCCGCATCATAAACCTTTCCTCGGTCGCGGCGCAGACTGGTGGCGTTATCGGCCCGCACTACGCTGCCTCCAAAGCCGGCCTCATTGGCCTTACGCACTCCTACGCCTCGCTCCTCGCCAAGGAAGGCATCACGGCCAACGCCATTGCTCCCGCGCTCATTGAGACCGACATGATCACTTCCAATCCCAACGCCTCTCCCGAGCGCCTCCCCGTCGGCTTTTTCGGCTCTCCCGACGAAATCGGCCGCGCCGCCGTCCTCCTCGCCGAAAGCGACTTCATCACCGGCCAGACCATCAGCGTCAACGGCGGCTGGTACATGACCTGACAGTACCGTGCGAGAATCCCTTTCGTTCGCCCAGTCAAATCTGCACCTCTCGCGAAAATACCTCGCCTCATGGTCATTCCCAACGAAGTCCCGAGCGGAGTACGGGATCTGCTTTTCCTGTTCCGCGAGGGAACGCCTTCCGTTCGCGCGCAGTGGGAAGGAGGCGGGTCGCTCGTGGCATTATCTTTAGGGGGTCGTAGCTTTAGCTCCGACATGATTGCTTGGCTTTTCGCGGGCTTTAGCCCCCGAGGGCTCTGCTCCGCCCTTGTTGCGGAAATCTTGACCATCATGCTGTATACTTAATTTCCGCATCGGTACCCGGTGTCCGGCGCTTATTTGGAGAATCTCTCACCATGCCCATCTACGAATACATCTGCGATTCCTGCAACGAACGTTTCGAAAAAATTGTCATCAATAAACAGCAGGAAATCTCCTGCCCCAAGTGCTCCGGCAAGAAAGCCACGATCCAACTTTCTGTTTTTGCCACTGCGGGCTCTGGCTCCTCGTCTCCTTCCAGCAGTTCCTCCGGTGGCGGTGGCTGTTGCGGTGGTGGTTGCGGCTGCCACTAACCTTCAGGGTGGAGTTGCTACGGTGAAAGCGCTTGAGGCGTGACAGAAAGTAACCCAGCCCGTCAGGGCTGGAAATGCTCGCAACGGGAAATCCGAGCGCCGCAGGTGCGGCACTCACAGCTGACGCCAGCCTATGTCCATCACCACTCTCGACCAACTCGATAAACTCCGAGCCTGTGGCCGCATCGTCGCGAAAGCCCTGCGTGCAATGGCCACCGCCGTTCGTCCCGGTATCACGACCGCCGAGATCGCCGCTCTCGGCGCGAATATTCTCGCTGAAAACGGTGCCCGCTCTTCGCCGCCGATGGTCTACGGTTTTCCCGGCGATGTCTGCATCAGCGTCAACGACGAAGTCGTTCACGGCATTCCCGGTGACCGCGTCGTTCAACCCGGCGATCTCGTCAAACTTGATCTCACCGCCGAGAAAGACGGCTACCATACCGATTCCGCCGTCACAATTCAGGTCGCGCCCGCCGCCCCGATCGCTTCTGATCTAACACGTTGTGCCGAGCGCGCCTTTCGCCAATCTCTCTCCGTCGCGCGCCCCGGGAATTCCGTCCGCGAAATTGGCCGCGCCGTCGAAAGGGAAGTGCGCCGCCGAGGTTTCCACATTATTCGCGAACTCGGCGGCCACGGCATCGGCCGCACGATTCACGAAGAGCCTTCCGTCCCCAATTTTCCCGACGCGTTCAATCGGGCGCGTCTTACCGAAGGACTTGTTCTCACCATCGAGCCGATCATCGCCGCAGGCACCAACCGCGTCATTCTCGACCCCGACAAATGGACCATCCGCACCGCGGACCACTCTCTCGCCGCACACTACGAACACACCCTCGTGATCACCAGGGGCGAACCTTTCCTGCTGACTGTCTGAGTGCTAATGATTACGCGGTTGCGCTTCTTGCTTTTGCCGCTTCGATCTGCTGGAACATCCCCAGCTTGTCCCAATTGTCCCAGTGTTCCTTCACTTTCCCATTCTCCAGCCGCGCCATACCCATTCCCGTAATATTCACTTCCGCGCCGGTCGCTTCCATTCCCAACCCATTCCCGCGGTGATGCATCTTCGCGCTCCATCGCACCGCCACTCTGTCTCCCGCTCCGAAGCAATCGTGCACCGTAAAATGAATATCCGGGAACGCCTCCACAATCCGCGCGTGCAATTCCAGGAATCCTTCCGGCCCATGTAGGTCGCCGCCTCGTTCGCTAGTTTCGTGCGCCAGGCAATCCGCCGCCACCAGTTCCCGAATCGACTCGCTCCTCTTCTGATTCCATACTTCCTCGAACCAGCGCTTCACCAAAGCCACATTTTCTTCCGCCATCTCATCCTCCGCCGCAACCGCTTTATTCGCGGAGCGTGACTCTATCAAACAGGAATGTCCGCGTACATGAAATTTGGACCCATGAACTCGCTAGCCACTGCGGGCCTCAGCGACCCGCATGTCAGCTAAGTACTGGTACTAATAAGTTCCATTACCATTTTATGCACATAGAGTAACTCCCTACGTTCCTTCTTTCTCGTTGCCGTTCTTCCTTTCTTTTCATACAATTCCATCGACCCGGTCCTTCCGCCCTGGGGCGGTCGTTTGGCGAAGAATGTGATGTACGACCAATTTTTCAACTTCTTTGGCCTGCGTGAGGACCCCTTCCACGTCTCTCCGGATCCTCGTTTCTATCATCCCACGCGCGCACAGGAGTCCGCTCTCGCAGAGCTTCTTTTCGGGGTCGAGACGCGCCAGGGCTTCATGGTTCTCACAGGCGAAGCCGGCACCGGCAAGACCACTCTTCTCAATCAGCTCCTTGACTATCTCCACCGCCGCAACCGCTCCACGGCCTTCGTCTTCCACGCGCGCCTGGAACCCACCGAACTTCTGCAATTCATCCTTCGTGATTTTGGCGTCCATTGCTTGTCGCACGTCAAGGGTGACATGGTCGAGGCCCTCTATAATTGGCTCCTGACTCGCCATTCCGCCGGCGATCTACCGGTCTTGATCATCGATGAGGCGCAGGCTCTTCCTGCGCAGACGCTCGACGAGCTTCGCCTCCTCCTTAATCTGGAAATACCTCGCGGCAAGCTGCTGCAAATTATCCTCGCCGGCCAGCCCGAATTGGACGAAAAGCTTCGTCTCCCCGCCCTGCGCCAATTGCGCCAGCGCGTCATGTTCCATTCCCGCATCTCGCTTCTGGCTCCCGAAGAGATCGGAACTTACATCTCCTGCCGCTTGGCCGCTGCCGGCGGCTCCGACGCCTCTCTGTTCTCCGAAGACGTTGTGCAGGCCATCTACGCCACTTCCCGTGGCATCCCTCGGGTCATCAATCTGCTGTCGGAACACGCCCTCCTCTCCGCCTATGCCGACCAAAAGCGCGTCATCTCCGCCGAAATGATCCAGCGCATTGCCGTGGACTTCGATCTTCTCGCTCAGCCTTTGGCCGTCACCGACGCGCCTGTTACTCCACGGCAGGGTCGCTACGTCTCCTATTTCCCTAATCTCGAGCTCCCCTTGCGCCCGCCGCTGGATCGTCGTCCTGTTCCTAACCCAACGCCGCTCCCAGTCGCAGCCCGGCCTGCTTCGATCCACACGCACGAGCCTGTGGCTGCGCCCGTTCCAAGGCCGGTCCAGGCCGTCGCCGCTTCCGGTGTCTCGCCGGAAGCGCAAGACTTCTCGCGCCAATGGCACCGCCATCGCTCGCATCCATCCTTTGCCCTATTTGTGCGCAAGGCCGTTCACTTCCTTCTGCGCACTTGGCTCACCCTATCCACTTCGGCTGCCGTTTTCTGGCGCTCTCTGTTTGCCCCCAAGGCCGCTGTCCCCGAAGTCCAGCTGGAGGTCCCCGAGGTCCACCAGGACGTCCACGTGGACCCCGTGCCCATCGCGCCTCCTCTGCCAACCATGTCGATCCCTCGTGTGGACCGCACTGCCTCCTTCTTGCGTCCTTCGCGCCCCGGGGCTGTCGTCACTCCGCGTCCTTTGCCCACGCGCCGGTCCTCTCATCATCCTCTCGTTTACTATTTTCGCTCCGTGTATCGTTCCCTGGCGCACGATTGCCGCCTCTTTTTCCGCGCACTTACCATGACCTCTCCTGCCCTGGAACTCGACTCTTCTCCGGCCTCCTCCACCGTCGCCTCTGCCGGAGAGAAGTCGCAGATCCGCCGCAACGTACTCGTTCCTGTCGCCAAGTGGTTGCGCCAGCCCATCTCCGCAGGCTCCTTCTCCGGCCCACGCCGTCCTGTGCGCTCCGCCTCCCGCAAGTAGCCTGTTTTTCGCTCCTCGCCGCCTAACGGGTTTCTCCTTGCGCTCTGCTCGATTCCATGTATGGCCCGTGCCTCCCCCTCTCGGTATCGTCATCCAGGACCAAGCGATCCGCCTCGTTTCGCAAGGAGGTTGCAAGCTAATGCCATTAATCCAAGTCGTCATGGTTCTCATTGTTGTGGGGGTCCTGCTCTGGCTCATCAATCGCTTCATCCCCATGCAGGGGACTATAAAGTCCATCTTGAACGGCGTCGTGGTCATCGCCGTGGTTCTCTGGCTCCTGAATGTCTTCGGACTCTTCAGCTCTTTCTCGCACGTCCGCGTCGGCTCCTAGCCGCTTGCTTTTGCGGTGGCCGACCTTAAGCTCGGTTTTTACATTTTCTTTTCGATCTGCGCTGTCTAATTACTCCCGTGAGCCTCGCGCAGAAAGGTTCCCTGATCGAATGTGCCTCCAAGCGATAGCCAGACCACCGTCGAGTTTGGCCTTATGCACTCCCGCAGAAAAACGCTTTCGCCAGGTGGATTCACCGGTGTAGCATCGTCGGGTTTCTTTCGGGTCCTGGCGGTTCAATCGGCCGTTCATTTCAATTCATCTGCCGAGAGGGCTTACATGGATACGGACGTCTTGATTGTTGGAGCAGGCCCAACCGGACTCATGCTCGCGAATCAACTTGCTCGACGCGGCATTCGCCCACTGCTCATCGATCGCAACGCCGGCCCGTCGCTTCAAACCAGAGCGCTTGGCGTGCAGGCGCGCACCATGGAGATTTACGCCCACCTCGGCGTAGTCGATCGCGCGCTCGAGCTGGGCAAGCGCGGCACCGGCGCAAACATGTGGGCAGAGGGCCGCTGGATGGCGCGCGTTCCCCTCGGTGAGGCCGGAAAAAGCCTCAGCCCCTATCCCTATATTCTCGTTCTCGGCCAGGACGACAACGAACGCATCTTGGGCGACAAGCTCCGTGATTGCGGCATTTCCGTGCAATGGAATACCGAGCTCGTCGCTCTCCAGCAGCAATCCGGCTACGTCAGCGTGACGCTCAAGCTGCCGGATGCTTCCACTCGCACGCTCACATCCACGTGGGTCGCCGGATGCGACGGCTCCCGCAGCGCGGTCCGTGAACTAACCGGCATCCCATTCACCGGCGCTCCTTACGAACACGTTTTCTTCGTCGCCGATATGGAGCTGACCGGCAGCATGATTCCGGATGCGGTGAATGTCTACTTGTGGCGCAAAGGCTTTCACTTGTTTTTTCCCATGCGCGGTAAGGATCACTGGCGCATCGTTGGCATTCTGCCCCCGGCTTTGCGCAACAAGAACGACCTAAAATTCGATGACGTGGTTCCCGCAGTACGCAATGAGGCGGGTGCCGGATTATCGTTTAAGGCTTGCACCTGGTTTTCCAGCTATCGCATTTCGCACCGCATCGCCTCGCACTTCCGCGACCGCCGTTGCTTCGTGCTCGGCGACGCCGCGCACATCCACAGCCCGGTTGGCGCGCAAGGCATGAACACCGGTTTGCAGGACGCCTACAATCTTGCTTGGAAGCTATCGCTTGTCGTCGCCGGCCAAGCCGACTCCGCGCTCCTCGATTCCTACGAAGCCGAGCGCCTTCCCAACGCGCGACGCTTGCTGAACACTACCGACCAGGGATTCCGCCTGATCGTCTCCGATAGCGTGTTTGCGGGATTGTTCCGTACAAAGATTGTCGCCAGAATCGCGGCGTTTGCCATGCGCCGCGAATCGATACAGAAGTCCGCGTTTCGCGTCATTTCCCAGATCGGCATCCAGTACCGCGAAAGCCCGTTATCGAGATCGTCCGCAGCACTCGCTGACGGCGCGCCGCGCGCAGGAGATCGCTTCCCGTGGCTGCATCTCCAGTTTCTTGCTGACGGCTCCATTGAGGACCTCTTCCAGAAACTCGACGACACTCGATTCAACCTGCTCGTATTCGGCCAGCCTGCGCCTGCGCTGGAATCGTCGGGCCTACGTGACCTCCTGCGCATCCATGTGATTCCCGATAAGCCTGCCAACGACGCGGAACTTGCGCGCGCGCACATTCCTCGGCCCTCGTTCTTCCTTCTCCGGCCCGATGGCCATGTGGGACTGTGCGGCACTCGCCTCGACGCTGCCGCCATGGCACGCTACGTCTCTGAACGTTTACATGTCGGCGCTCCGAAAATATAGATAATACGCCAACGGACCTTATACGGTAACTCGATACCCGGGCCCCCTGTTTTTGCTTATCTAGGGGAAACAGAGGAGTTAGCGGGAGGTGGGCGGTGCTCCAGCCGGTCCCGTGGATGCGAAATCCAGCGATTACAAGCTCCTGCTATAGGCCTAAACGGAGAGATCATTGGCTTTTCCGGTGACAGTGCAGGGAAGTCTAGAATCCGATGCGATAAACGTCCGGCGAACAGCGAAAACAACTTCCTAGCTGCTCTCAGGGTTATGAATCCTTTTCTAGGGGCAGGAGCCCCCGACTCCTTTGTACTCTGCGGCCAGACCCGCCGCGTGGTGTACGGTCTCAGTGATAACACCGCGTTCAGGATCAAATCTACTAGCAGGGTGCAACCCGAGGTGGGGAGCGTCTTCGGTGACCATGCCAGTAAAGCGTGCGCGCCCACGGGGCCTTTCGTATGCGTAACGGCGGTGCCTACCTGACAGGGCAACGGCACAGACGGGAGTGGCTCACAGAGAACAGGAAAGTGTAGTACCGAGAACTGATTACCGCAGTCAGCCGAGCAGTCACCAGCAATGTTCAAATGTATGAGGTTGGAAAGGGCAAATATACTATTCCACAAGCGGCAGACTCCCGCTTTCCCATTTTCCACTTTCTGTTTTCCCGCTCTATCTTTTATAGTTCTTCAGGTACTCCGGGATCGCAGGATCGTTTTTCCGCTGCGCGTCGGGCACGGGCGCTTTAGCTACGGTTTCCAGCGGCAACACGCCCGCCCAGACCGGCAGGGTGTAATCCGCTTCGTCGTCGATCGGCCCGCCCGAGCGCACCTTCGCGCTCACTTCTTCCAGCGGCAGAGACAGCACCGTCGTGGCCTTCAACTCCTGTTCCGTGGGGATGCGCACATCGTCCCAGCGTCCCTTCATCACGTGTTCGGTAAAAATCCGCAGCGCTTCCATTTTTTGCGCGGGATCTTCCACCAGCAGCGCTTTTCCCAGGATTACCACGGAGCGGTAATTCACCGAATGATGAAACGCCGACCGCGCCAGAACCAATCCATCCACGTGCGTCACCGTCACGCAAACCGGGACGCCGCCGCTCAGCGTCTTCAGCATGCGGCTGGCCGCCGAGCCGTGCAGGTACAGCGTATCGCCCAAGCGCCCATAATTCGTGGGGATCACGTACGGCTGTCCGTCCACGGTAAATCCCACGTGGCACACAAACGCCGTATCCAGAATGTTGTAAACCGTGTCGCGATGGTAGTTCCCGCGCTTCGGCAGTCGTTTTACTTGCGTGCGGTCCGTCGGTGTGAATGGGCTCATGGTTTCTATCTTAATCGTTCGGCGTCGCCGCGCCAGTGCCAACTTGGCCTTCCGCCGGCTTCCCACGGCGCTGCGACGAGAGCCACGGCACCAGCTCCGGCTCTGCAAACGCCCGGTTCCACACGTCGTGTCCCGCGTTGTGGTATTCCGTGTAGCGCAGGTTGGCGTTCAGCTTCGTCAACTGTTTCATCATTTCGCGGATCATATTCACCGGAACGGTGGGGTCCTCGTCTCCCTGAAACACCCACAGCGGAATGCGCGTGATGGACATCGGCGCACTAAAACTGTCGTACGCCGCCAGCACCACGGCCCCCGCCCATTTTCCCGGATGCCTTTGCAGCAGCGTCCAAACGCCGATCCCGCCCATCGATTGACCAACTGCGTATATGCGGTCCGGATCAATCGCGAATTGCTTTTCCACGCTGTCCAGAATCTCCAGCGTCAGCTCCAGCGCTTTCCCGGGCTGGTTGAATTCTGGGTCGGCCCAGCTCTCTCCCGCGGGACACTGCGGTGCCAGTACAAACGCTGGAAACCTTGCCTGCACTTCGCTGGAGATCCACACGTGCGCGCCTTTCTCGTTCCCGCGCGTGATCTGTTTCACGTTGTCGCTGCCGCGTCCTTCGACCCCATGCAGCCACAGCACCAGCGGATACGTCTTCGCGCTGTTGTACCCGAGCGGAACGTACAAGCGATACGGCAACTTCTCGCCTTTTTTATTCGCGTAGACTTCTTTGCGGAAGTCCACATCGTCTTTGGTGAGATCAACCGCCGCAACGTTCTCGGACGCTGCACTCGCCAGCAAAATCGCCGCGCAACTCCAGTGCAAAATTGTGCGCCGCGTTCGCACGCTATTCCTTCGCCGCCGTGGAAGTCGACGCCGCACTTGGACTCGCCTGCGCCGCTCCGCGCACCACGCGGAATCCCACATATTCCGCCGCTGGAACGCACGTTGATCGTGCGTCGGAGGGACAGTCCGCGCTTCCGCCAATCCCTTTGCCTTTTCCGTCCGGCAGTAACGCCCATTCTGCTGCGTTTCCGCCAAGGTCGAACAGCAACTCTTCCTTCTCTTGTCCTTGTCCCGGGAAACTTCCCGCCGGCTTCAGCAGCGGCGCGTTTCCGCCAAGCTCCTTCACCTTGTCGCGCAGCTTGTTTGTATCATCCGGATTCGGCGGGTAACCCGCCCAATAATCCAGCGTATTTTCGCCGTCCTTGCTTGCGTGCAGCGATTCCACTTCCTTCTCCGTTGGAACACGCCAAGGTTGTCCGGTCAGCTTCGACAGCCAAACCGCATACGATTTGGCTTGCTCCAGCGAGATTCCCGTCACCGGATAATTTTCCGTTCCCGGATCCACTTTGTAGCTCTTGTCAAACACCGCAAACTGCGCCCTTGTCACTTCGTACCGGCCAACTTCCAGGTCGCCTCGTTTCACCACCTCGGGAATCAGCACGGATTTGCCTTTACCGGCAAACGTCGCGCCATACGCACCTGCGGTTCGCGCCACGTTCTTCGTGCGGATTGCGGTCTCCAAAGGCGATCCCGCTTTCAGGGCTTCGTTCAGCGGCGGCGAAGTCTTGAAGAAGTACTTGTCGAACCACGCCAGTTCATCTTCCACCTTGCGCATCTGGTGCGTCAGCTTGCGCGGGCCGTGCGGTTCGCCTGGGAAAATGACGAATTTCACAGGCACTTTGCCGTAATACTGCAGTACCCGGAAATAGGACCAGCTTTGCGCAGGAGGAACCTGATTGTCCGCGGTTCCATGAAAGATCAGCACCGCAGCTTGCACCTTATCCATCTTGAAGAATGGCGATTTGCGGAGGTACAGCTGCGGATCCTCCATCGGGGATTTGCCGAAGTAGTAGGAATCGAAGGAGTCGCCGAACACCACATTGCCCCAATCGCTGATCCATTCCACGTCTCCCGCGCCCACCACCGCAACCTTGTAGCGCGAAGGAAATGTTGTGATGAGACTTGTGGAGAGAATCGAACCGTTCGACCAGCCCAGCGTTGCGACTTTGTCTGGATCGACCATACCCTTGCTGATCAGATAATCGACACCCTGATTGATGTCGGGCGTTTCCAGGTCGTAATACTTTCCGCAGCAGATCGATTCCACCCACTTGAGGCCATAATTGCCGCTGCCGTGATAATTCGGCCGGAGGAGGAATGTTCCGCGCTGCGCCAGCAAATTCATTGGATAAGCCCAACTGTCTTCCCAGGCGTCGAGGTCTGCGCCGGTTGGGCCGCCATGAATCGCGGTAATCACGGGGTACTTCTTCGCAGGGTCGTACGGATTCGGGTAGCAGAGAATGCCTTCGACTTCCTCGTCCCTTGCACCCTTCCAGCGGATGACTTCGGTCTTCGCGAAGGTGCGGGATTTGAGGAGCTTCTCGTTCAGTTTGGTGAGTTGGACGGAGGAGGTCAGCTTGTCGGCTTCGGCCTGCACGCGGAAAAGTTGCGGCATCGAACTGGCTGTGGAGTAATCGTAGACAAACGTCTTGCCGTCCTGGCTGACATCGAAGGCGGTGATGTTCTGCGAACGGTCGCCTTCCAGCATCGCGCGCTTCCAGGTATAGGAATCACCAGCTTTTTCCCGGGTGTAATGAGCGGCCTTGAAGTGATAGCCCGCGGCGAGTAGCGTGTAGAACCCATCGCGAGTGGGTTCGAGGGCGCGCGCCAGCCCGTTCTCCCAATCGAGCGGAACTTGCATATGTTTGCCAGCGGCTAGATCGTAGAAATAGAGTTGCTCAATCGTGGCGGTCAGGAATTTCGGGTCGTTGGAGAACGGAACAACGGCGTAGAAACCGGAATTGTCCAGAGCCCAGCGAAGCCCGACGGGACGAAGCCGACCTTCGGTGAAGATCTGCTTTTCCGTACCATCGGCAAGATTGTGGAGGATGGTAACGGGCGGTGTCTTCTGGTCAAAGGTGTAATGCAGGCTCTTGGCGTGGACTGCCACGGCAAACTTACCATCCTTCGAAACGCTCCAATCCTGGATCCAATCGGCGTTGTTGGTGAGGCGGGTGATCTTCTTGTCGTTCACGCTGAGCTTGAAGAGACGCGCGGGCGGAGCGTGGTCGGCGTCGTCGACGATTTCCGAATCGTCCTTTTTCTTTTTCAGAGCCTGTTCGTACGCGCTGGGATCTTCTTCGGCACTAAAGATAATGGTGTTCTTGTCCAGCCAGTCGAGCTGGCGCGGAGCGCGCGCGAGCTCGGTGAGTGGATACGCTTCCCCGCCATGGGAGCTAATCAGCCAAATCTGCACGGGTGCGGTGTCGGGTTTGGCTTGTGGGCGAGGTTTGCCGCAGACAAACGCAATCCATTCCCCGTCGGGTGACCAGCGCGGAAGACGACTGTTGTCGGCACCGCGAGTCAACTGAATTTCGCGGTCTTCGGTGAGGCTGGAGAGGAAAAGATTGGAGACGCGAGCATCTTTTTCTTTGTCGCCATCGGATTTCACCCAGACCAGCCAGTGCGCGTCGGGGGAAATGTGGAAGTCGCTCACCGAGTCGTCATAAATAATGTCTTCTGGTCTCCAGGGCTCGGTCTTCGAGGGGGATTTTGGTTCGTCGGCGGCGAAAAGTGAAGTCGAGAGGATAAAAACGATTGCAAGAAAAAGAAAAGGGCGGAATCGATTGAAAGGCATGAACCTCACCTGACTGGGAGATAGTTACGGGCAGGCGGGATGCTTTCCGGCTGCGGGCAAAAGGATAGTGCAATTGACGCCCAATGGGAATGGTGTAGTCTGATTTCCGTCGTCTAGAGAGGAATTCATGCCATCAGAAAAGGCGGTTTTGGGCAAAGCGACGTTCGACTTCTTCAGGCAATTGGGAAGAAACAACAAGAAAGTATGGATGGACGCGAATCGCGAAGGCTACAAATCATTGGTGGTTCGACCGCTGCGAAGATTACTGGAGGAACTGACGCCAACAGTTCTCGATCTTGACGACCGATTCGATGTGAGCGGGAGGACGGGCAGGAATTTTTCGCGGATCAACCGCGATATCCGGTTCGCGAAGGACAAAACACCGTATAAATCGCAGATGTATGTGAAATTTCAACTACCTTCTTCGAGCGACGGAGAGACCGGTCAGCTCTATGTTGGCATTTCGGCGGATGCCGTAACGGTCGGATTTCGACTGTATTCGAGCGGAAAACGTAAAGAATCGGCCATCGCGCTGGTGGCAGAACCTCGCGTGCTGGCGAATCCGAAGTGGGTTGCCCAACAGAAGAAGCGGCTCGGACGGAAGTATGAGAGCTACTGGTACACGACCGAAAAAGGGGAGTGGACCAAGCACGAGGGCTGGCCCACGGATGCGGCAGGCTGGAAGCGCATTCAGGCGTGGATTGTACGGAAGAGAATGAAGCCGTCAGCGGCTACACGCGGTGCTTTCGTGGGGGAACTGGCGAAGACATTCCACGATGTATATCCCGTGCTGAAATTTACGAGTATCCCGGACTGATGGGCAGCACGCGGGCCGGAAAGCGGCGTTCCAGAAAATTGACGATGCCGGGAGACTCGCATAGGATGCGGAGCACATCGTCATCTACTTCCAGTGGAGGAAGGCACGCGCCATGCCAAGATTCGCGAATTTGATTCTTGCCGCACTGCTCGCGGCGACAGCGGGTAATTGTGCATACGCCCAAAGACCGCAGACTCCCACGAAGAAACCAGTGGCGCAAACGGAAGAGAATCCGCCAGAGAAGGCCGGAGAAAAGCCCGCAGAGAAGACTGGGGAGAAGCCCAAGGACGAGAAGAAGCCACCGGAAGAAAAAGTAGTGCAGACCAAGCACACTCTCCGCATTGGTGCGCAGGAAATCAAATATACGGCGAGCGCGGGCACGATTCTGTTGAAGCTTGAGGATGGCACGCCCAAGGCCAGCGTTTTCTACATCGCGTACACGAAAGACGAACCGGGAGACCTGACCAAGCGCCCGGTTACGTTTTCGTTCAATGGAGGTCCGGGTTCCGCGTCGATTTGGCTGCACCTGGGAGCATTTGGCCCGCGGCGCGTGGAGATGGGTGATGCGGGAGCGCTGTTGGGGCCGCCGTATAAACTCGTGGACAATGAATATTCGTTGCTCGACGTTACCGACCTGGTGTTCATCGACCCGGTGTCCACGGGTTACAGCCGCGCGGTTCCCGGCGAACCGCCGAAACAATTCCATGGCATCGAAGAAGACGTGCAATCAGTGGGTGATTTCATTCGCTTGTACTCCTCGCGCAACAAGCGTTGGACTTCTCCAAAGTTTCTTGCCGGAGAAAGTTACGGCACAACGCGCGCGGCGGGTTTGTCAGGTTATCTGCAAAACCGCTATGGAATGTACCTGAACGGAATCATCCTGATTTCTTCCATCCTGAATTTCGAAACTGCGGAGTTTGATCGCGGCAACGATCTTCCGTACATTCTGTATTTGCCGACATACACGGCGATTGCGTGGTACCACAAGAAACTGCCCGCGGACCTCCAGGGTGACCTGCAGAAGGCAATTGATGAGTCACGAACGTTCGCGTTGGGAGAGTACACCGATGCTCTGGGGGCCGGCGACAATCTTCCGGCGGCACGGCGGGCGGGAATTGTGCAAAAAGTGTCGAGGCTAACGGGCTTGTCGGTGGATTTTGTAGACCGCAGCAATCTACGCATAGAGATCATGCGCTTCGACAAGGAGTTGCTGTTAAGCGAAAGACGCACGGTTGGGAGACTCGACGGACGATTCATAGGCATCGACGAGGATGCGGCCGGCTCGCGGCCGGAATACGATCCCAGCATGGCGGCGATTGTTGGCCCATATACCGCCACGTTCAACGATTATGTACGCGGGGATCTAAAGTTCGAGAGCGATCTGCCGTACGAGTTTTTGACCGGGCGCGTCCGTCCGTGGAATTACGAGCCGTACGAGAATCGGTACGTAAACGTGGCCAACACGCTGCGGAGCGCGATGACGGAAAATCCGTTCCTGAAGGTTTACGTCGCGAAGGGTTACTACGATCTGGCCACACCGTTCGTTGCGGCGGAATACACCTTCGACCATCTGGGACTCGACCCAACGCTGCGCGGGCATCTGACCGGCGGCTACTACGAAGCAGGGCACATGATGTACGTTCATCAGCCCTCGCTCGTAAAATTGGAAAAAGAATTGAAGGAGTTCATCCGGACCAGTTCGGTGCCATGAAAGTACTGGTGAAAATCGTTGTCTGGACCGTCGTGGCTCTGCTGGGGGCCATGGCGCTCGGAACGATAGCATTTCACCGCGGCGAGCCGATCAACGCCACATGGTTTGTGCTGGCTGCCGGGTGCTTCTACGTGGTGTCTTACCGGTTGTATTCGGCGTTCATCGCCGCGAAATTGTTGGCGCTAGACAATACGCGCGCGACGCCGGCCGAGCGTCGCGACGATGGACGCGATTATGTTCCCACCAACAAATGGGTGCTGTTCGGCCACCACTTCGCGGCCATTGCCGGTCCCGGCCCGCTGGTGGGACCCACGCTGGCGGCACAATTCGGATATTTGCCGGGAACCTTGTGGCTGATCGCAGGAGCGGCCTTTGCCGGTTGCGTGCAAGATTTTGTGATTTTGTTCTGCTCGATCCGGCGCGACGGCAAAACGCTGGGAGAGATGGCGCGTACTGAAGTGAGCCGGCGCGGAGGATTCATCGCGCAGCTTGCCGTGCTGGCGATCATGATCATCCTGCTGGGCGTGGTCGCGTTGGTGGTGGTGAACGCGCTAAAGTCTTCGCCGTGGGCAACGTTTACATTGGCAATGACCATTCCCGTCGCGCTACTGCTGGGTGTGTACCTACGATACCTCCGTCCCGGGAGGGTGCTGGAAGCTTCGGTGATTGGCGTGGCGCTTGTGCTGTTCTCTGTGGTCGCGGGACAGTGGGTGGCGGATTCCGCGGCATGGGCAAAAGCATTTACTTTCAGTGGAGTCGCACTGGCGTTTGCGATTATTGCGTACGGTTTTGCGGCCTCGGCGCTGCCCGTATGGTTACTGCTGGCACCGCGTGATTACCTGAGCGCGTTTATCAAGGCCGGGGCTATTTTCTCTCTCGCCGCGGGAATCCTGTTGGTGCGGCCCCAAGTGCTAATGCCTCCCCTGACGCGATTTGTGGACGGGAGCGGGCCTGTCTTCGCGGGGAAGCTTTTCCCGTTCTGCTTCATCACCATTGCGTGTGGAGCGATCAGCGGTTTCCATTCCCTGATATCGAGCGGCACGACGCCGAAGATGATTCTGAGGGAAGGGCACGCGCGGTTTATCGGTTACGGCGCGATGCTTCTGGAATCGTTCGTGGGAGTTATGGCTATGGTGGCCGCCTGTGCGATGCCTCCCGGCGTGTATTTTGCGATCAACAGTCCCGCGGGAATCGTAGGCGCAGGTCCGGAAGCGGCGTCACAGACGATTTCCGCGTGGGGCTATCCGGTTACGGCCGACACGATGACAAACCTGGCACACGCCGTTGGCGAGCAAACCTTGCTAAACCGCGCGGGAGGTGCGCCGTCTCTAGCGGTCGGCATGGCGCAGATCTTCTCCAACACCATCGGTGGAGAGCGCCTGCTGAGCATCTGGTATCACTTCGCGATCATGTTTGAGGCGCTGTTCATTCTGACCGTGCTGGATGCGGGGACAAGAGTTGGCCGGTTCATGGTGCAGGAACTTGGCGGGCGAGTTTGGAAACCGTTGGGGAAGATGAACTCGCTGCCGGCAATCTTATTGTCGAGTGCGCTCATCGTCGGGGCTTGGGGCTATTTTCTATATCAAGGAGTGGTGGATCCGCTCGGAGGAATCAACTCTCTGTGGCCTTTGTTCGGGATTTCCAATCAATTGCTGGCGGCGGTCGCCTTGGTGGTGGCCACCACGATTCTGCTGAAGATGGGCCGGTTGCGATGGATTTGGGTGACGTTGCTGCCGATGGTCTGGATTGTGACGATTACCATGACCGCCAGCTACCAGAAAATATTCAGCGCGAATCCGCGCATCGGATTCCTGGCGGCCGCGAATGCGCAGGCCGCGCAAATTGCCGCTGGGACTATCCCGGTCGGCAAAATGCTCGAAGCGCAGCGCGGGGCGTTTAACCAACGGCTGGATGCGGCAGTAACGGCTGTCTTGGCATTAATGATTCTGGTGCTGCTCGTGGAAGCGATTGTGCAGTGGTACGTAATCTTGCGCGCGAAGAAGGCGCCGGTGCTGCACGAGACTCCTTACGTGGCCACGCAATGGGCGGAGGGCGACGGATGAGGCGCACTCGGCAATTTCTGCGACGCGCGGCGCGATCGTTGTGGCGCGGACTGCGACAGTGGAGCGGCGACGCGGCGTACGAGCACTATCTGGCGTGTGCCCGCCGGACCGGCCGAGGCAAACCTCTTTCGGCGGAGGAATTTTACGTCGAGCAATTGAACCGAAAATATTCGCGACCGAATCGTTGCTGTTAACGACTCAGTTAGCATCCGATTCTTAGATTGCCGCGAGACCTTGGCGGGAGTAGACTTCACTTTCGGGCGCGTGAACGTTCCGCCGCCGAACGGACTTCACCGCGGTTGGAGAGGCGGTCACGTTTATCCTTAGCGTGGCCGCTGTAGTGAGGGATCGCTCTGTTCGCAGCCACCATCCTCGGCTTTATGCAGAATTTGTCAACTCGTCACCGTTGAGATCCTTCGCGGCGTCGACGGTGCGCCACTCAGGATAACCAGGCAGGGATGTATTTGTGAATGAGTAGGGCTGTGTCCGGAGAGAAAGTTCAGCCAGCCGTGGAAAGCCTCGCTTAGAGCAACTCGTCTTCTTCCTCAACGGCTTTCAGGGGCGTGATTTTGTGTGTGAGTTTCACGCCATTCTTGCGAATACCTGCGACGATGGCGCGTCGGATTGGCGCGGGTAGAGTTTCCGGAGCGAAGACGCCATAGAGTTCCTGGGGAAAATGATGAACGAAGAGCGTGGCCACATGGGCCGTGGCGTAGGCCACGGGAGTGGTGAAACGCCCCTGACGGCGAATCTGATAGAGGGTCGGAAACGTAGCGTCGCTCCGGATGAGGAATTGCTGATCCTCTTTTGGACCGTGCTTAGCACCTCGAACGAGCACGGATGCGACGAAACGGGCGTTCTGGAGAATGCCTCGCCGGATCAACGCGGCGATTTTACGCGGAGAGGAAGTTTCCGGAAAGCGTCCGCGCTGCATGCCGCGCGATTTGGACAGTCTTCCCTGCTTGTGCCAGCGGCGCAGGCGATCGAATTCATTCCCGCCAATTTTTACATCGAGATCGCGCATGGGAATGGAGTAAGGCAATGTGGCTACTTCATCCTGAGCGGCGAGGACGACATTGGCCGGCCCAATGGGCTCGGGAAAGCGAAATTTCTCCAATTCGGAGAAACGCTTGGCCATTTGAAATTTCTTGTCGCGGTAGATGCGCGGACGGGAAATGGCTTCGTCGAAAGACACTTCCGGTGACCACTGGGAGATGGGATCGTCGCTTTCGCTGCTCTCGTACAGACGAATGTGAACCGAGTGTACTTCGTCGAGGAGGTCCGCGGCGCGTTTCACCAGGAGATTGGTCAAGCCGGGGGCGGCGCCGGTATTGATGAGGGCGGTGCGATGCTTGGCTCCGAACTTTTTTGCGTAACGGAGCTGCTCGGGCTTGAAGGGATTGCGAGTGAGGTGCGTGCTGAGGTCCATGTAATGCGCGCGAAGGCGAAGAGCGGCTCTCAGAACGATTTCGTTAAACACGGATGCCGAAGCGTTGATGATGAGCTGACAGCCCTTGGCGGTACGAACGATGCCGCGAAGGTTTCGGGCATTCACTTTTGCCACGGGGATGATGGACTTTTTACCTAGAAAACGACGGGCCCGAGCGGGGTCGCGGTCGCCGCACCAGACGACATGGCCTCGGCGTTCCAAAAGTTGAGCCAGAAGGGAGCCGGTGGCCCCTGCACCCAAGATAAAGATTCTCATGCTGTTAGCAGACTGTATCACAGTCGGGAAAGCCGTCGCCGTGCGAGTCCATGGGAGGAATCCAGAATTGCACTAGCATTCTAAGGGCGATACACTGTGCGGGTAAACTCCGATCCTGCTGGCCTACGGGAGAGACATCCCAGGGCCGCAGGACGAGACGGACAAAGGATTGTCCGCCGAGGGTACGGGTGGAAACGCCCGGGCCTCCCGTGCTTGGAAAGGAGCGAGTCCTACGGAAATCTGCGGGTTTTCGTGGATTGCCCGATTCCATGTGCGAATTGGGTTTTTTTGTTTTGGATGTGACATTTATGAGTTTGTACGACAAGTTCGGACGACAAATCACCGACCTGCGGATATCGGTAACCGATCGCTGCAATTTCCGATGCGTGTACTGCCGATCGGCTGACCCAGAAAACTATCGGGAGCACGACGAGATCCTGTCGTGGGCGGAACTCGAGAGAATGGCGCGGATTTTTGTCGGGCTGGGGATTCGCAAGGTGCGCATAACGGGTGGAGAACCGCTGGTGCGGGAAGGAGTGGAAGCGTACATTGCTCGGCTGCATGAAATTGGTGTTGAGGATCTGTCGATTACGACGAACGGACATTTGTTGGCGGAGCGCTGCCAGAGATTGCTGGATGCAGGTCTGAATCGAATCAACATCAGTCTCGATTCGCTGGATCCGATTCGCTTCGAGAAGATTACCCGTACGCGCTCGTACGCCAACGTGATGAAGGGGATCGAAGCCGTTCAGGCGTCGCGGCTGGCGCCGGCGAAAGTGAATGCCGTACTTGTGCGCGGGTTGAATGACGATGAGGTGGAGGCCTTCGCGGCGTTTGCGCGGGAACGCGGCGTGATTATGAGGTTCATCGAGTTCATGCCTTTGGACGCGGACCGGCACTGGTCGCGCAGCGTGGTAGTGCCCGCCGCGGAAGTGTTCGAGAAGATTCATGCGCAGTGGCCGTTGGAACAGATTCCCCACGAAAAGAGCGAGACAGCAAGAAAGTATCGGTTTGCGGACGGAGCGCCGGGCGAGATTGGACTGATTGCACCGGTTACGCAGGCGTTCTGCGGACACTGCTCGCGGATCCGATTGACGGCCGACGGAAAGCTGCGCACCTGCCTGTTCAGCAAGGAAGACCGCGACCTGCGCGCGTTGCTGAGGGCGAGCGCATCGGACGAGGCTATTGTCGCGTGGACCAAATCCGTGGTGATGGAGAAGGAAGAAGGTCACCGGATTAACGAACCGGGGTTCGTGCCGCCGTCGCGAACCATGGTATTTATCGGGGGCTGAAGCAGCGCTCGTGGCGAAACGCGCTTCCTGCCCGGTGCGATTCGCTGGTAATTCTCACCAAAAGGCGCAAGAATTCAGCTAACAAATACCGAATGCAAAAGGGTACCCTAACAGCAGGACAAGACCATGGCAGGCTTGACGACGATTTCAAATCATTCACTAGCGGGAACACCGCAGCCCGATACGTTGCGCGCACCAGAAATTGAGAAGGGAGTGGGCTGCGATTTTGACTCTTATCTGCTGGTTCCCGACAACACGCTGCATGAGCGCATTACGGCGGCCAAATCCAAGCTAGGCAAGGATGTGGTGATCCTGGGGCATCATTACCAGCGCGACGAAGTGGTGAAATTCGCGGACTATCGCGGAGATTCGCTCAAGCTCTCGCAGCAGGCGGCGCAGGCGGATGGAAAGTACATCGTGTTCTGTGGCGTGCACTTCATGGCGGAAAGCGCGGATATTCTGCGGCGAGATCAGCAGATTGTGGTGCTACCCGATTTGCATGCGGGTTGTTCGATGGCGGATATGGCGGACATTGGGCAAGTGGAGGCGTGCTGGGCGGAACTGGGCAGCGTTCTGGATGCGAAAAAGATCATCCCGGAAACGTATATGAACTCCACGGCGGACATCAAGTCGTTTACCGGGGAGCATGGTGGATCGGTGTGCACCAGCAGCAACGCGGCTGCGGTGATGAAATGGGCGTTCAGTCACGGGGAGCAAGTGCTGTTCCTTCCGGATGAGCATCTAGGGCGCAATACGGGTTATCGCATGGGCATCCCGCTGGACAAGATGGTGGTCTGGGACCCGTTTCAGGATTTGGGCGGCAATACCCCCGAGTCGCTGCGCAAGGCGAAAGTGATCTTGTGGAAGGGATACTGTTCGGTGCACCAGCGCTTCCTGCCGGAGCACATCGACAAAGTACGGAAAGAACATCCGGGAATTCGAGTAATCGTGCATCCAGAGTGCCGGTTTGAGGTGGCACAGGCGGCCGATGAAATCGGATCGACGGAAGGAATCGTGAAGTCCGTTTTGGCGTCACCCGCGGGAAGCGAGTGGGCGGTAGGCACAGAGATCCACTTAGTAAACCGGTTGGGCATGGAACTGAAAGATCGAAAAGTGATATCCCTGGACCCGAGCGTGTGCGTATGCACGACCATGTTCCGGATTACGCCGCAACATTTGTTGTGGGCGCTCGAGAATCTGGCGTCGGGAAAAGTAGTGAACCAGGTATCGGTGGATGGTCGTACGCGGAAGTTCGCGAAGGTGGCGTTGGACCGCATGCTGGCATTGCGATAACGGCGCGGAGAATCGCAGCGGATACGCGGCACGGAGAAAGCATGGCGGAACACGACGAAGATCCCGAAGAGCTACCGCAGCAACCACAGCGAATCTTCTCGCTGACAGAAGCAGAGCGTACCCGGCGCGAACTGGAACCATTTCTGATCGAGGCGATTGACGCGCGCAAAAAGCTATCCGAGCTGGATCAAGAACTCAACGCAGTTTCCACGCGCATATTAATGATGGGTGGCGTGCTGGTGCCCTACGCGAAGCTGGCAGAAAAGCGCATGGAGCACCAGAGCCTTGCGGAGTTAATGAAGACGAACCTGGAAAAGATATTATCCACTGGGTGCCTGGTGAAGGACCTGGACGTAGGACTGTTGGATTTTCCTTCCGTTATTAACAATGAAGAAGTCTATCTCTGTTGGAAATTGGGCGAAGAACGCATCCGCTATTACCACCGCCAGGATGAAGGATACGCCGGACGGAAACCAATTGATCCACGGGATCTCGGGCCGGGCGATCAGGTGCAGTAGGGCAAGTTGCATTGCGACGGTGATGATGTCAGCGCGAAAGCGGTTTGCCGACCTCAGTATACAGAAACGATAGAACTCCGCGGCCAGCCTCGAACGGGAGTCACGCACAAATGAGCGAGAACAGACTGAAGGATTCAGCCAGCCCGTATCTCCGATCGGCGGCCCACCAGCCGATTGACTGGTACGAATGGGGGGAAGGAGCGTTTGCGCGGGCCAAGCATGAGGATAAGCCAATCCTGCTGGATATCGGAGCGGTGTGGTGCCATTGGTGCCACGTGATCGATCGAGAGAGTTACGAAAATCCGGAAATCGCGAAGGTCATCAATGAATATTTTGTGCCAGTAAAGGTGGACCGCGACGAACGACCGGACGTCGATTCCAGGTATCAATCGGCGATCAGCGCGATCAGCGGGCAGGGAGGGTGGCCGCTGACCGGCTTTCTGATGCCGGATGGCAGACCTTTTTATGGCGGCACCTATTTTCCGCCGGAAGATTATCAGGGTCGGCCGAGCTTTCGCCGTGTACTGCTGGCGGTGGCCGACGCGTACAAGAACAAGCGCGACGATCTGGTGCGGACCGCGGATGCGTTGTCGGAGGCGGTAGAAAAAGCTGAAGTATTCGCGGGTGCGCACGCTGAGTTCGACCCTGGCGTCGTGGATGCGCAAATAAGCGGGATCACGCAACTGTTTGACATCCGGAATGGCGGTTTTGGAAAGGCGCCGAAATTTCCACACGCATCGGCCATTGATCTGATTCTGGAGCGTTACCGCCAGACCGGCGAGAAACACCTACTGGCAATGGCGGAGACCACTCTGGCGAAAATGGCGAAGGGCGGGGTCTACGACCAACTCGCGGGGGGATTCCATCGGTATTCCGTTGATGAGCGTTGGCTGGTGCCGCATTTCGAGAAGATGAGCTACGACAATTCGGAGTTGCTGAAGAATTATGTTCATGCGTCGCAGGTGTGCGAAGCCCACGAATGGGAGGCATCGTTTGATGATTTGGCGCAGAGCATCGTGTTGTGGGTGAATCGCGTTCTTTCCGATCAGGGGCAAGGAGGGTTTTACGCCAGCCAGGATGCCGACTATTCCCTCGATGACGACGGGGACTATTTCACCTGGACCCTCGACGAAGTCCGGGCCGTTTTGACTCCGGAAGAGTCCCGCGTCATCGAGTTGTACTACGATGTCGAGGCGCATGGCGAAATGCACCACAATCCAGCGAAGAATGTGCTTTGGATTGCAAGAGGATTTAAGGAAATTGCGCAGACGCTGGGGCGCCATGCGGAAGATATTGTAACAACCAAGCTGAACGCAGAAGCGAAGCTCATGAAGGCCCGACTAGAGCGACAGACGCCGTTTGTCGATAAGACCATGTATGTGGCCTGGAATGCCATGTTCGTGTCGGCCTACCTGGAGGCATCTCGCCAACTCACCATGGAATGGATGAGGAATGATTGCCGAGACTTTGCGTTGAAGACACTGGAACGGACGCTGAGAGAGGCTTGGAGCGAACCGCAGGGGTTCACGCACCGGATCGGCGGGCCGGCACTGCGCGGGTCGCTGGACGATCAAGTGTTTGGGGTAATAGCGTTGCTCGATGCATTTGAAGCGACGCTCGATGCAAGGTACTTTCGCGCGGCGCAGCAAACCATGGAGTTGACGATCGAGAAATACGGTGATCGAGAGGCAGGGGGTTTCTTTGATCGAGCTTTTGACGCTCCGCCGATGGGGGGACTGGAAGTACGGCGAAAACCGTTCCAGGATTCGCCGACACCGGGAACGAATTCAGTGGCGATTATGGCGCTAACGCGGATGCACGCGTACACCGACGACCGCAAATACCATGATTGGGCAAAGAAAACCCTGGAGGCGTTTGCGGGAATCGCCCCGCAGTATGGATTATTTGCGGCGACCTACGCGTTGGCCGCGACGCTTTTTCTGGAGCACCCCACACAGGTGGTGATCGCGGGCCCGAAGGGCGATCCAACCGCACAGAAGTTGGAGGAGGCAGCGAATGGCGTGTATCGCTTGGGCAAAGCAGTGTTGCGTGTGACGCCGCAAGCTTCGCTCGAGAATTTACCGAGAGCGTTGTGCGAGACGTTGCCGCATCTGCCGAAGGATAAAGCTGTTGCGATTGTTTGTTCCGGAACCACGTGTTTGCCGCCGGTGAGCGATGGAGAGGAATTGAGGAGAATACTGGGAAAGAGAATTGCGGGAACGGCGGCGGGGTGAAGAACCGAGAGCTAGCGTTCGCGGGGAACTTGCCTGGCCGCCAAGTTGAGGTTCCGCGGGGTGCGACTTACGCACCCCGCGGAATGACCTTAAAGTTTGAGTGCAGGATAGATTTTCTCCGGCAGTCACGAGCCCGTACGAGCCGGCCGTTTACGATCCGGATGAATTACTTCTTGGGGCGCGATTCGGGCGGCACCATTCCGTTCAAGCGGTAGTAGACCACGATTTGGCCGTAGTGCTCGTTGCCATGAGCGATCAAGTCGTAGGCGAGGGCGTCGATGCGCATCATCTGACCGCCCGCGTCAACGGTTTTGGCCATGCCCGCATCACCCTGGGCCTTGATCACCCCCGCGCCATCGTCGAAGCACTTCTTCACGAACGCGACGACTTGAGCGCGTGTCTTCAGTTGGGCCATATCTGGGTCATCCTTAGGCATGGGCTTGCCTTCGACAGGATTGATAAAGAAATAGTTGCTTTGGGCGGCGTGGGCGAGCTGGCCTAGCCAGGAGCGCATTTCGGGTTTTGGTTTGTAGTCGTACTTGTCTTCCGGCATGTCCTGTGCGATCGCGATCAGACGGCGGCCGAGATCATTCCATTCCTCCAGCAACGCGGCCGAGGCCCCGAGTGCAGGTTTCGGCTCTTTCTTGGCTTCCTGGGCCCTGGCGGGGAGCACGACCATACAAGCCGCCAACCAGAGTGTTAATAGCAGACCAAATCGTTTCATCGATTCTCTCCTTTAGATGTCGAGTTCGTTCGAGGCAGAAAGGTCCCCAAAAGCTAAGACGCAACACACCCTTGGACGTTTCGCCCGAACGGGAGGGGCGCGCCAACCGGATGTCGCGGCGAGACATCATAGTACGGAACGGTTAAAGCTAGGGCATAGAGGAACGAGCATTCCGGCACCCCACAGGTCGTTACTTCCTTACAGCATACTCATGTAAAAAAAGGGCCAAAAAGACCAGGCATGCTACTCTAGATAGACACAGTCGAGGGAGCGAACACATTGAACTGGAGCTGGGTTTTGCTGCGGAGCGGCATCGGGCTGACCATACTGGTCCTGCTGTTTTTCTCGCAGCGGTTCTGGTATCGGGCATTGTGGAGAGTCACGGCCAATTGGGGGCGCGTGTGGCTTCGGGTCGGCCTACGGCTGCTCTACCTGACCGGGTTAGTGCTGATCATTATCACCCTAGCCGATAATTTACGTCCCGATCACGGACGAATTCTTCCCACTCACTCCCCCATTGCTGCCTTCGCCGGACTGTGGTTCTTGAGTGCGCTGGCGGGATATTCCTGCGTAAAGTTCATACACGCTCTGGAATGGCTCTGGCAGCGGCTCTGGCGTGCCGCCTCACCGGCCAATCCCAATCCCGTTCACGAGACGCGCCTGGCTACCGCCGAGGATTATGTTCCCGACCCGTCGCGGCGCACATTCTTCCGAACCGCCAGCGTTGTGGCGGGCGCCGCACCGTTCCTCGGGGTTATGTACGGATACGCCGCGGAGCGCCTGCGCTACGAGGTACGGCGCATTGAAATTCCGCTGACGAATTTGCCACCCGAACTGGACGGGATGGAAATTGTACAGCTCAGCGATATCCATCTGAGCAGCTACATGAGCCGTGAGTCTGTGCGCCGTGCCGTGGACATGGCCAACGATGTGGGCGCAGACCTGGCTGTTGTCACCGGGGACCTGATTACCGGGATGCACGATTCCATGGCGGATTGCGTCGACGAAGTCCGGCACCTCCATGCGCCGCTTGGCGTGTATGGCTGCAACGGGAATCACGAGATTTATGCCAGGGCCGAAGATCTAGCTGAGCGCCTCTATCAACAGGCCGGCATGAGGCTGCTGCGGAGCGAGAACGCGCTGATCAACTACAAAGGTGCGCAGCTCAATCTGATCGGAGTGGACTACCAGCGGGAGCGCACGCCCAGCGGGCGCAAGATGCAGATGCTGGGCGATGTTGAAGCGCTGGTGCGGCGCGACATGCCCAATATTCTGCTCTCCCACAACCCGAATTCGTTCAATCGGGCGGCGGAACTAGGAGTAGAACTTTCGCTCGCCGGGCACACGCATGGTGGACAGGTGCAAGTGGAAATCCTGGACGTGAGTATCAGCCCAGCCCGATTCATAACAGATTACGTCGCGGGACTCTATCACCGGCCGCTGCGGATGCCCGACGTGCCGAAGAGGATGGGCGAAACGATCAAGCTGATGCCCAACGCGCCGAAGGGCCTTTCGGCGTTGTATGTGAACCGCGGGCTTGGCACTGTGGGAGCGCCTGTGCGGCTGGGAGCGCCACCGGAAATCACGCACATCGTGCTGCGCCGCGCATAGACAGCAAACAACAAACCTCAAAAATGTTCGTAGGGGGTACCTTGGCTGAGAGCAATCTGCGTGCACTCGGCGCGGACCTCGGGATGGCAGCGTTTTTTTCGTGGTGTTCCGGACGACGGCACAAAGTTGTACCTGACGAGACCTTCCGGCTAGAATCCCAGCAAGGAAATCATGCCCATAAAAGAGACCAACTACTGGTTGCAGACCGCCGTCGAGCCTGTGCGGACCGCCGAGGGTCCGCTTCCCGAACAAATTGACGTCGCGGTCGTTGGAGCTGGTTTCTGCGGGCTGTCTGCGGCACGCACGCTGGCGCAGCGAGGTGTCCGCGTAGCCGTGCTGGAAGCCGAGACGATCGGATGGGGCGCGAGCTGCCGCAACGGCGGGATGGTGCTGACCGGCATGAAATTGCCGGTGCCGACGCTGATCATGCGCTATGGCCGCGAGGCAGCGCGACGCATGTACGCCGCTTCACTCGAATCGATTAACCTTGTCGAACGGATCGTGAAAGAAGAAGGAATTGAATGCAGTTTTGCGCGCCGTGGGCATCTGGAGGTAGCCTGCAAGCAGGCACACTTCGATGGGTATGCAATATCGGCTGCCGAGGTTAAGCGCGAGTTCAATCACGATTTGCGAATTGTGCTCAAGCGCGAGCTGCATGCCGAGATCGGCTCGAAAATCTATTACGGCGGAATGGTGGATGAAACCAGCGGCGCTCTGAATCCAGCGCAGTTCGTGACGGGGTTGGCCAAGGCTGCGCAGCGTGCGGGAGCTTTTCTCTACGATCGGGCCCGAGTGACGCGGGTGAGTCCGGTTTGGACAGATGGCAAGAAGAAGTTTCTTGTGGAGAGTTCTCGCGGGAGCTTGAGCGCAAAGGAAATTGTGCTGGCGAGTGGCGCCTACACCACGGAGGCGACGCCCGCATTGCGCAGGAAAGTCATTCCCATCGGTTCGTACATCATCGCGACGGAACCGCTCTCAGACGAGTTGGCCCGCGAAGTGAGCCCGCGCAATCGGATGATCTACGACTCAAAACACTTCTTGTATTACTACCGCCTGACTCCGGATAATCGCATGCTGTTCGGCGGCAGGGCGGCGTTCTTCCCGGAATCGGAAAGCACGGTGCGGAAAAGCGCAGAAATTCTGCGCCAGGGCCTGATCGGCGTGTACCCTCAGTTGCGTGACGCAAAAGTTGAATATGTCTGGGGAGGCACTCTGGATTTTGCGTTCGACGTGATGCCGCATTCGGGGAAAATAGACGGAATGCATTTCGCTGTAGGTTTTGCGGGGCATGGCGTTGCTGCCGCCACCTGGATGGGAACAAAGCTCGCGGATGTGATTTGCGGCGGTGCTGACAACAATCCCTTCTCCAAGATCACGTTTCCCGGAGCGCCCATCGGGTTGCGCAGCGGAAACACGTGGGCGCTTCCGCTAGCCGGCGCGTACTATCGCGTGCTGGATTGGCTGACCTGAAGGACTGCCGTTCGGTCCTGTCTGTTCGCTGGACGTATTCGCACTGATTGCGACAAACTCGGCGCGTCGTTTCGAACGAGGCCACTAGATGATTGTTGTCGTGATGGGCGTGACGGGCTCCGGAAAGAGCACCATCGCCGGGTTACTGGCGCGGCGACTAGGCTGTGAGTTTGTGGATGCCGACCAATTCCACTCTGTGAGAAACAAAGAAAAAATGAATCGCGGGATACCGCTGACGGACGTCGACCGCCTACCGTGGCTGGATGCCATTCGCACGGAGCTGGTGGCGAACCACGAGAAGGGCGAGAGTGTGGTGCTGGCATGCTCTGCGCTGAAGGAAAAATACCGGCGTAGGCTATCGCAGGGGCTCGCTCTCCGATTTGTGTACCTGAAGGGATCGCAACAGCGGATTGAGTCGCGGCTGCGAGAGCGGTCCGATCACTTTGCCGGGGAATCTATCCTGGCGGATCAATTCAGGACGCTCGAAGAGCCGCGGGACGCCATCGTGGCGGACATCGAAGCGCCGGTTGAGATGGTTGTCGCTTCCATTTTGTCGAAGCTTGAGTCCGGACAATCAAGTGAAAAGTATGGAAGGGCGATCCTCAGGAAAATTCGGGCCCGGCTGCTGCCATTTCTGTTTATGCTGTACGTCGTTGCCTATCTAGACCGCATCAACGTAGGATTTGCGGCGCTGCAAATGAAAGATCAGCTAGGATTCAGCGACGCGGTGTACGGCCTGGGAGCAGGCATATTCTTCGCCGGATATTTCTTGTTTCAAGTGCCGAGCAATCTGGTTCTGGAGCGCGTGGGAGCGCGTCGCTGGATCGCCGTGCTGATGGTTCTATGGGGGATTATTTCCGCGGCGATGCTGATGGTGGTGTCCGCCAGATCGTTCTACACACTGCGATTTCTTCTGGGAGCGGCGGAGGCAGGATTTTTTCCCGGTGTCATTTTTTATCTGCGCGGCTGGTTTCCGGCCGCTTCGCGAGCCGGAGTGCTGGCGCTATTTATGACCGCAGGACCGATTTCGGGCGTGCTCGGAGGGCCGATCAGCGGCGCGCTGCTCGATTGGAACCATCGCGGGGGACTTGCCGGCTGGCAATGGATGTTCTTGCTGGAAGCGCTGCCCGCGATTTTGCTGGGGCTGATTGCGGGGATTTATTTACCGGATGGGCCAAAAGAGGCGCCGTGGCTAACGCATAGTGAGAAGCACTGGCTAGGAACGGAAGTGGCCCGGGAAACCGTGCAAACAAAGACTTCCACTTCGGAAGTCGATAGAAGTTGGTGGCGGACTCCACGGCTATGGGGATTTGCGCTTGTGTACTTCGGTTTGAACTGCTGTACCTACGGAATCAGCTTGTGGCTGCCAAGCACGCTGAAGCTACTGAGCGGCTTGCCGAATTTGCTGCTCGGGTTTCTGTCCGCAGTCCCATATCTGGTTGCGGCCACATTGATGGTGCTGGTAGGAGCGCATTCTGACCGCACGAAGGAGCGTAGGTGGCACATTGCTCTTTCCGCGTTTTCCGGGGCGTTGGCGCTTCTGGTTGCGGGATACGCCAACGGCGTCGCTCTGAGCGTGGCGGCGTTCGCTATTGCGCTAGCAGCTTCGTCTTCGATGACTGGGCCGTTCTGGGCGATGGCGACAAGCACGGTGACGGCAACGGCGGCGGCGCGCAGCATTGCGTTCATCAACTCCATCGGCAATCTCGGCAGCGGAGTCGGTCCGTACTGGATAGGTTACCTGAAGCAGTCGACGGGGAGCTTTCGCGCGGGACTCTTGAGCGTCGCAGTAATGCTGACGGTGGCAGGGCTTACCATCCTGCGACTGGATCGCCGGGCGTTGCGAACCTAGAAGAAAAGTGCGCTTGCAGCAAATCACGGTTCGGGAAATAATTCACGTCTCACACTTTGGGGGCAAACTTGAAAAAATCTTACCGAAGCCTGTTGTTGACAGGGTTTGTGTTACTTGCGAGCACGCTGCTTCCACTGAACTCTCCAGTTACGGCGGATGATCAGCCGTTGTATGGCTACTCCGCGGAATCGTCGCGAGCAGAGCGCCAATGGGAAGAAAAGCTGCGAGCGATTCCCAGTCCGGAAAAGTTGCGAGCGTACATGGAGCGACTGTCGGCGCGGCCGCATAACGTGGGTTCGCCCTACGACAAGGACAATGCGGAGTGGATCGCTTCGAAGTTTAAGGAATTTGGACTGGACACCGAGATCGAGACCTTTAGTGTGTTATTTCCAACTCCCAAAGAGCGGCTCGTGGAACTTGTGGATGGTGGCCCACACTTCACGGCGAAGCTGCAGGAACCAGTTGTGGCTGTGGATCCAACTTCGAGTCAGACCGCGGAGCAGCTGCCAACCTACAACGCCTACTCGATCGACGGTGACGTGACGGCCCCGCTCGTTTACGTGAATTACGGACTGCCCGAAGATTACGAGATTCTCGAACGGCAGGGGATTTCGGTGAAGGGAGCCATCATCATCGCGCGCTACGGCCATTCTTGGCGCGGCATCAAACCCCAAGTCGGCGCGGAACACGGTGCGATCGGCTGCATCATTTATTCGGACCCGCACGACGATGGCTATGCCGGCGGCGAAGTGTTTCCCAAAGGTGCATGGCGGCCCAGTGAGGGAGTACAGCGAGGTAGCGTGCAGGACAGCACCGAATATATGGGCGACCCATTGACGCCGGGAGTTGGCGCAACCGCGGAGGCCAAGCGCATTCCGATCAAGGAATCGAAGTCCTTGACGAAAATTCCGGTGCTGCCGATTTCCTACGCCGATGCGCAACCGTTGTTGGCTGCGATAACAGGCCGAGTGGCGCCACGAGCGTGGCAGGGCGGATTGCCCATCACATATCACGTGGGACCGGGTGCGGCGAAAGTACATCTGAAGGTATTTTCCAACTGGGATATGAAGCCGCTTTACGACGTGATTGGGAAGATTCCGGGATCGACGATTCCCGATGAATGGGTGATCCGTGGAAATCATCACGATGCGTGGGTGAATGGGGCCGAGGATCCTATTTCTGGGATGGTTGCCGTGCTGGAGGAGGCACGCGCCATCGGTGAGCTTCTGAAGCAGGGCTGGAAGCCGAAGCGCACCATCATTTATTGCGCCTGGGACGGGGAGGAGCCGGGTCTGCTGGGTTCAACGGAATGGGTAGAGACACACGCGGATGAATTGCGTAAACACGCCGTGGTGTATATCAATTCAGACAGCAATGCGCGCGGATATTTTTCTCTGGAGGGCTCCCATACGCTGGAGCATTTTATAAATGATGTAGCGCGCGACATACCGGACCCGGAAACTAAGCTTTCTGTGTGGAAGCGCGACCAGTTGAAGGAAATTGAGGACGCCAAGACGCCTGAAGAAGTGCGCGGATTGCGCAACCGGCACGATTTGCGTTTGGATATGCTGGGCGGTGGTTCGGACCACGCGCCGTTCATCAACTTTGCAGGTGTTGCTTCGCTGGGGATCGGATTTGGCGGTGAAGACGGCGGAGGAATCTATCACTCCATTTATGATGATTTCTACTGGTACACGCACTTCAGCGACACAGACTTCGTGTACAGCCGCGCGCTGGCCCAGGCGGGCAGCACTTCCATGGTGCGAGTCGCGGATGCAGATCTATTGCCATTTCAGTTCGCAGATTTTGCGGATGACGTAAAGATGTATGTAAAAGAAGTGGAGAAATTTGCCACGCAGCAGCGGGACCAGATTGAAGAGACCAACCAGAAAATCGCGGAAGGCATGTACGAAGCGACGGCAGATCCTCGCTACTCGTGGGTCACGCCTAAGAAAGAGGAAGTGCCACCGCACTTGAACTTCGCACCGCTGGATAACGCCGTGGAATCGCTGGAACGGAGTTCCGCGGAATATCAAAAGGCGCTGGAGCGTGTGAGCGCGACTGGAGGCGCGGCGCTTTTGTCAGCGTCGCTGAAAGAAGTGAACGAAATGCTCATCCAGTGCGAGCACAAGCTGACCACACCAGAAGGCTTGCCGGGGCGATTCTGGTATAAACATGAACTCTATGCGCCGGGCGTGTACACGGGGTATGCCGCGAAAGCGATTCCGGCGGTGCGGGAGAATCTGGAACAGAAGCATTGGAAGGCTGCGGAAGATTCTGCGGCGCGAGTCGCCAAAGTGCTGGAAAGCGAAGCGCAACATATTTCGGCGGCAGCGGCAAAACTTTCCGCCATACACTAAGGCCCTGCGCGACTCCGCAACTGGATTCGCATAGAATTTTCCAATCATTCGAGGAGCTGGTCGATTCCTTTCTATAACCTCGCCATTGTGGGCTTTGGCCACGTAGGGCGGGCGCTGCTCCGTTTGTTGATTTCGAAAGAAATGGAACTGCGACGAAAGCACGATGTTCGCTGGCGATTGACGGGCGTGGCGTCTCGCCGGATTGGCTGGGTGACGGATCCCGACGGCTTGAATCCCATCGCGATCCTCAACGGTCACTTTCCCGGGCAGACGCAGCCCGTTCGCTCGGTGCGGGAATGGATTGAGCGCAGCAAGGCAGACGTGCTGTTTGAAGCGAGTTCCCTGAACGCCAAGACAGGACAGCCAGCGATCGAAGACATTGTAGCGGCCCGGGAGTCGGGGGCGCACGCGGTCAGTGCAAACAAGAGACCGCTTGTCCATGCTTACCGCGAACTGCTAACACTTGCCAGGGAAAAGGACCGGCAATTTCTTTTCGAGTCCACAGTGATGCACGGGGTGCCAATTTTTTCGCTGTTTCCGATGGGGTTGCCTGCTGCGGAATTGCGTGGCCTTTCGGGTGTCTCGAATTCCACGACAAACGTGGTACTGACAGAAGTGGAGAAAGGGCGATCCGTTGACGAGGGAGTCAAGCGTGCACAGGCACTCGGAATTGCGGAGACGGACCCTACGCAGGATCTGGACGGATGGTACTCGGCGGTGAAGGTGGCGGTCCTCGCGACGGTGCTGATGGGCGTGCCCACGCGCATCGAACAGGTAAGGCGCACCGGGATACAAGATCAAAACGAAGAGAAGATTCGCTCTGTGCGCGCGGCGGGAATGAGGTACAAGCTTGTATGCCGGGCGGAACGGCGCGGGGATGGCGCGGACTGCAGCGTCAGCCCTGAGCTTTTGCTTCTGTCTGATCCGATGGCAGGTCTGGAAGGTACAAGTTCTGGATGTTTTCGATTTATCGCTGGTGGAGCACAACCCGGGAGTAGAAGCCACGGGTTATGGAATGCTGGCGGATTTCTTGCGTGCGGTTCAGGGGTAGGGAGTAAGCTTCGCAGGGTTCATCCGGCGCGGGTGCCATTGGGGACGGGTCGCTCGGGCATCGCCAGGGCAGGAAGTATCCCATCCGCGTAGCCGAGATCGAAGAGCATTCCCTGAGAAAGTTCGCCCGCCATTGTCTTTGCTTCCAGGTTCAGGACGAAAAGTGCCTGCTTGCCCTCGATTTCCCGGGGGTTTTCGCGTTCCTGCTTCATGCCGGCAAGAATCGTGCGCAAGTGATCGCCGAAGTTTACCGTCAACTTGAGCAATTTCTCGGAGCGCGCGATGTCTTCGACGCGTTCGATGGTGCCAACGCGAATGTCCAACCCTTCGAGCGCCGAAAAAGGGACCACCGGTTTTACGGGTGCTGGAGTGAAATTGCTCATGATTCACCGCTTGAATGTGCTTGCATATGCCGGAGTGGGAATTCTGGGATCGCATCGTTCATCGCGCTGCGGTGGATCAACTGCCAGATGCATGGGGATAATTCCGGCCCACACCGGCAAAACATAGTCCTCCGCATCGTCTTCGACCTCGCCGGTACGGACTTTTGCGGAAACTTCGGTGAGGGGCAGCTTTAAGATGCTAGTGGCCTTCAGTTCCTTCTCATTGGGCTGGCGCGCGTCGTTCCAACGGCCGGGAAGCAATTTTTCGGTGAAGCCCCGGAGCGCATCCAGTTTTTCGGCGGAATCCTGGATCCGCGTGGCTGTGCCAAGAGCAACGACGGAGCGATAGTTCATGGAATGATTGAAGACAGAACGTGCCAGGACCACGCCATCGATGAGCGTGACGGTAATGCAAACAGGCAGGCCCGCGCTGAGGCCGCGAAGCATGCGGCTCGCGACGGAACCGTGGAAATAGATTGCGTCGTTCACGCGCGCGAACATGGTGGGGATCACGAAAGGTTGGCCATCGGTGGCGAATCCAACATGGCAGACGAAGGCTTCGTCGAGAATTTGATAGATAGCTTCGCGATCGTATACCGCGCGATTCGCTTCGCGCACGATGCGAGTGCGATTCGTAGCGGGGAATGTGTCCGGCATAGACGCCCTCGCAGTGGAACACGGCGCGGAGTTGATAGCCGGCGCCGAATCGGCATGAGTGAGGAATAACGGTCTCATGCTAACACGCCGCCGCTGCGGTATGAGAAACTAGCTTGCCAAAGCCAAGATATATTTTGGGGGAACCGGGCGCCATGAGCACACCTGGATTGAATCGAACGATCGCACCCACACTGGATATTGCGTGGGTGCGAGCACAGTTTCCGTCGCTGCAAATGCAGGTAAACGGGCACCCGGCCGCGTTTCTTGACGGGCCCGCGGGAACGCAAGTTCCCACCAAAGTTATGCACGCGGTGCAGAACTACTTCATGAATGCAAACGCGAATACCTGCGGCGCGTTTGTTACCAGCCGGCGCACCGACGAATTGCTGGCAGGTGCTCGGGCGGCCATGGCGGACTTTTTCAATTGCGAGAAGGATGAAGTGGTCTTCGGGCAGAACATGACGACGATCACGTTCGATATTTCCCGAGCGATCGGTCGCGAACTGAAACCCGGCGACGAGATTCTGCTGACGACGCTTGACCATGACGCGAATTTTTCTCCTTGGAAGGCGCTGGAGGAGAAGGGAGTGGTGATTCGGCAAGTGGACATTCGGGAAGAAGATTGCACGTTGGACATGGAGGATCTGCGGAAGAAGTTGAACGAAAAAACAAAGCTGTTGGCGGTCGGCTACGCGTCGAACGCCGTGGGAACAATCAACCCTGTCGGGGAGATTACCAAACTCGCCCACTCGGCAGGGGCGCTGGTCTATATTGACGCGGTGCACTATGGGCCACACGGGTTGATTGATGTGAATGCGCTGGGTTGCGATTTTCTGGTTTGCTCACCGTATAAATTTTTCGGGCCGCACATGGGCGCCCTGTATGGAAAGCGACAGCATCTGGATCGGCTGCATCCTTACAAGGTCCGGCCGGCAACGAATCAGTCGCCCGAACGCTGGGAGACCGGCACACAGGTGCACGAGCTGATCGTGGGGATTTCAGGCGCGGTGGAGTATCTGGCTGAGTTGGGGCGTCACTGCAATCCGGAGGTGACCACGCGGCGCGAAGCGCTGGCTGCCGCGTTTGGTGCGACAGTGCCGTACGAATCACGGCTGGTGGCACGTTTAATCGATGGATTGCAGGCGATTTCGGGCGTACGCATTTATGGAATCACCGACCCTAAGCGTTACACAGAGCGGTGCTCGACGCTTTCCCTGCGCTTGGGGAATCATAATCCAACGGCGATTGCGACGTTTCTCGGTGAGCGCGGCATTTTCACCTGGGACGGCAATTACTACGCGCTGAATCTGACCGAGAGGCTCGGCGTGGAACCAAAGGGCGGCCTGCTGCGCATCGGGCTGGTGCATTACAATACAAGGGAAGAAGTACAGCGGCTGCTGAGTGCTCTGCGGGAATTTGCTGCACGATAAGAATCTGTCTCTCGCTCCTGCGTGCGTGATTCACAAACGCACGAACAAACTCGAAACAGGAATGCCGCGCTCTCCAAGCTGTGAAGTAACGAGGTGCTCAGGGGAAAACCATGACAAACCGACCGAAACCGATTGTGTTGACAGTGCTGGATGGGTGGGGCTACCGCGCGGAGACGAAGGGTAATGCGATTGCCCTTGCGCGCAAGCCGAACTATGACGGTCTGCTTCGCAAATTCCCGAACACACTGATTCAGACCTCGGGCCCAGCGGTTGGATTGCCCGAAGGGCAGATGGGCAACAGCGAAGTGGGCCACATGAACATGGGGGCGGGGCGCGTGGTGCACATGGACATTACCCGCGTGGATTTGCTGATTGCGAACAAGCAGTTGGACCAGGTGCCGCTGTTTCAGCAGGCCATGGATCGAGGCCGGCAGCGGCAGTTGCATTTTCTGGGACTGTTAAGCGATGGCGGCGTGCACTCGCACATCAACCACCTGTTTGCACTGCTCGAGATGACCAAGCAGCACAAGGTGGAAAGAGTATTCGTGCACTGCTTTATGGACGGTCGCGACACGCCTCCGAACAGCGGACGCGATTTCCTACGCCAGTTGCAGCAAAAGATGCGCGAACTGGGCGTGGGCGAAATCGCCACAATCGTGGGCCGCTATTACGCGATGGACAGGGACAACCGCTGGGAACGCGTCGAACTGGCGTACCGGGGGCTGACCCACGGCGAAGCAGAAACGCGAAGCAACGACCCGGTGGCGGCGCTAAAGAACAGTTATGAACAAGGCATAACGGACGAATTCGTGAAGCCGGTGGTGGTTACGCGAGGCGAAGGGCCTTCCGCAGCGCCGGTGGGACTGATCCGCGACGATGATGCGGTGATTTTCTATAATTTCCGCGCTGACCGTGCGCGGCAGATGACCTACGCGCTAGCGGCGCCGGAGTTCGACAAGTTTGTCGATGCAAAGCGTCCGAAGAATCTCTTTTACGTGGCGATGACGAAGTACGACAAGAAATGGCCCTGGTTGCAAGCTGTTTTGTCGCCGGAAAAGCTGGAGCAAATCCTGGCGCAGGTGTTTCAGGATTTACAATACAAGAATTTGCGGTGTGCTGAGACGGAGAAATATGCGCACGTGACCTATTTCTTTAATGGAGGAGTGGAGAAGCCTTTCAACGGGGAGGAGCGCATCCTGGTACCTTCGCCGAAAGTGGCGACCTATGATCTGAAGCCGGAAATGTCGGCGGAGGGAATTACGGACACCGTGGTGAAAGCGATTGAGAAAGGCGAATTCGACGCCATCATCATGAATTACGCGAATGCGGACATGGTGGGGCACTCCGGGAAGCTCGAAGCGGCGATTCAGGCAGTGGAGGCAGTGGATGCTGGACTGGGCCGCATGTATCAAGCGATGAAGCCGCGCGGCGGCGCATGGATCATCACCGCAGATCACGGGAACGCGGAGACCATGATCGATCCGGTGACCGGCGGGCCGCACACGTACCACACGACAAATCCGGTGCCGTTCGTGTGTATTACGGAGAATGACCAGCTGCAGCTCGCTCCAGGGGGAGCGCTGCGCGACATCGCGCCGACCATGCTTGGCATCCTTGGCGAGCCTGCGCCAGCCGATATGACGGGGAGGGATTTGCGGTTGAAGGTGAAGGTCTAGAGCGCACGGGCGTCGGGTCACGAAGATGGCGAGCGACAATGCAGCGGAGTAGGCCGGAAAACACAAAACTGACGATTTGCGTGTGGCATCCGTTCACACAGTGGCGCACACCGCGGGCGATGGCGGAAGCGATCCGCAACCGGTGGCCGAGGCTGACGGTAGTGCACTTGTTGGAATACAAGCACCTGCCGGAAGAGTTGCCGGACACGGACATTTTCGTGGGCTATTCGCTGAAGCCGGAGCAACTGGTGGATTCGCGGAAGTTGAAATGGATTCACTCGACGGCGGCGGGCGTGGCGCAACTGATGTATCCCGAACTGCGCGATTCGGGAATCGTGGTGACGAATCCCAGCGGGATCTTTTCTGTTCCGATGGCGGAGCATACGATGGGCCTGCTGCTGGCACTAGCGCGCAATTTCCCTGACTCGGTGCGGCATCAGGATCGCTCGCATTGGGGGCAACAGGAAATCTGGGACCAGCCGCAGCGCTTGACGGAATTGAACGGACAGCATTTGTTGATCGTGGGATACGGTTCGATCGGAAGAGAGCTCGCGAGGCGGGCAAGCGCGTTCGAGATGAGGGTTTGGGGAGTAACGAGGTCCGGGCAAGGGGATGCTACCTATGCGGAGAAGATTGTGCCGATTTCGGAGTTGCATCAAGTTCTCCCGTTCGCCGACTATGTGGTGATCGCGGCTCCGGAAACGCCGGAAACCCGGCACATGATTGGCACGGCGGAACTGGCGCGGATGAAGACGAGCGCAAGGGTGGTGAACGTGGCGCGAGGCTCACTGCTGGACGAACCGGCACTCCTGCGCGCTTTGAAGGAACAAAAGTTGGGAGGGGCGGCGCTGGACGTCGCGGGAATGGAGCCGCTGCCGGCAGACAGCCCGCTCTGGAAAACGCCGCACCTGATGATCACGCCGCACACGAGTGCAGTAAGCGACCGGCTATGGAAGCGGCAAACGGACATCCTGCTAGAATTGCTGGAACGCTGGTTCAACGGGCGTGAATTGTTCAATCGCGTGGATCTTTCGCGGGGCTATTAGGACTGAGCGGCACTCAGTCGCCGACGCCACCCTTGGGAGCGGTGTAGCCTTCGCGAGCATAGACGACAATCTTTTGTTTCTTGCCCTTCTGGTCCACGACGGTTAGCGGACCGCCGTCCGGCGCGACCAATTCCACTTTCACCTTGCGGTACTTGCCATCGGGAGTGTGGTTCGAAGGAGTGTAGGTAATGCTGTACTGGTGGCGCAGGAAGGCCGCCACTTCGCGCATAATTCCCGGGATTTCGCCATCGAATTGCGGGAACCAGGCGAACCCGCCAGTCATTTGAGCAAAGGTTTTAAGCTGGTTCTCGCCCTGGAGGAAATTCATGCGTGTCATTCCGCCAAGCTGGCGGTGCAAATCGAGATAATTGGAGAGAGGTTTGTCGAGGCCGACGGCAAAAATGGTGACATCCGTCTGGCGAAGCAACTTCAGAGTCTGGTCCAGGGTATGTTTCGAGAAAGTGTCGATGCCGCTGGAGAGCAATAGGATGGATTTCTTCCCTTTCACATTCTTCAAGCGGTCGACGGTATCCAGGAGGGCATCGAAGATGTTGGATTCACTGAAACCCGGAAAGTGCAACCGGTAGATCGCCTCGCGCACTTCATCTTTGTTTTGCGTGAAGTCGACTTCAAGCCTGGGGTTCATGTCATAGGTAACCAGAGAGATCCAATCCTTCTGGTTCAGGTTGGGGAACAGCGCGTCGGCCCAGTATTTACCTTGACCGGAAAATGCACCGTAGAACGTGCGGTCAAATTCCAAAAGGATCACCATCGTGATGGGGGCGTCGCTGGGGGCGAAGTTGGTGATTGCCTGAGGCACGCCATCTTCGAGAATCTTGAAATTTTCTTTCTTGAGGCCGGGGATAATATCGCCGTTTGAGGTGGTGGCGATCACATCAAGCGTGACGACAGGGACTTCAACGGAGATGGTGACCCCAGCTTCGGGAGGCGCCTGCTGTTTGGGGGGGCCTTGCTTCTGTTCGGGCGCGGGAATCGTCTGGGGCGGCGCGCTGGTCTGAGGGCCTTCAGGCGCTTGAGCCGGAGCGACGGAGGAGAGCAGAAAAGCGACGGAAGCCCTAGCCACAAGCTTGCCAAGCAACGCAAAGGAACCGTTCATCATCCTTGATCTCCCAAGATTCTCCCCCATTAGATGCAACCGGTGGCCTTGGCGTCCTTCGAAAGTGAAGGCCGATAAGAGTACTGCGGAGGCAACAAGAGCAGACGAGTCGCCGGAACGCATAAGTCCGCATGTTAGTATGTTTTTTTACTTGTAGCCAAACAGATTCACTTTGGGGGTGCTTTTTGAGTTGGAGGCGCATAAGTTGTGCCGCTCTATTCGTTGCGACGCTGTTTCTGGGCGAGGTGGGGAGGTTGTATGGGCAGATTTCCCAGGCTCCCCCGGCCATGGGGATTCCCCCGAGCGAGTCGTTGGTGGGGAACACCGCGCAGCTAGCAAGAGAAGCGCAGGACTGGCTGATTGAGCTGGTCAAGCTCAACACCACGAACCCCCCGGGGAATGAGCAGGTGGCAGCAAAATACCTGGCCAGCATTCTGACGAAGGAGGGGATCACGCCGGAGTTTCTGGATGTAGCACCAGGGCGAAGTGCGCTAGTTGCCCGGCTACGCAGCAGTGCAGTGGCGGATCCCTCCAAAGCCTTGTTGCTGGTTGGGCACATGGATGTTGTGGGAGTGGACAGGAGCAAATGGTCCGTCGATCCGTTTGGGGGTGTGATTAAGGATGGGTACCTCTACGGACGCGGATCCAGCGACGACAAGAGCATGGTGATCGCGAACCTGGCGGCGTTCATCGCGTTGAAGCGCGCAAATATGCATTTGAACCGCGACGTTATTTTTCTGGCTACCACCGACGAGGAGCAATTCGGCGAGGCTAGCCTGAAAATTCTAATTGCGAAGTATTGGGACAAATTCGCCGCCGGCTTTGCGGTCAACGAGGGCGGCAAGATAGTAATGAAGAACGGCAAAGTGCAGTACGTGGCGGTGCAGGCAAGCGAAAAAGTCCCCGTCAATGTTTCGGTGATTGCGAAGGGCCCGTCGGGCCACGCGTCTGTTCCAACGAAAGACAATGCCGTGGTGCGCCTGGCGGCGGCGGTAGCGAAGATCGGCGCGTACACGGCGCCGGTGCATTTGACCTCGATCACCCGGCGGTACTTCGAAGGGTTATCGGCGATTGAAGATGACGAAATTGGGAAATGGATGCGTGTAATTGACACGCCGGACCGCGGAGAGCACGCCCAGCGGGTCCTGTCGGATGCAAGTCCGATGTGGAACTCGATGATGAGGGACACCGTGGCGCCGACGATTCTGCAGGCTGGTGTGCGCGCGAACGTGATACCATCAGAGGCACGTGCCGTATTGAATATCAGATTACTGCCGGGCGATACCGTGGACAACCTGCTCGGAGAACTGAGGAAGCTGGTGAACGATCCGGCAGTAACGTTGGAAGTGCAGCCCGACGGAGGGTTGGCAGCGCCGAATTCCACGCTGGACTCGGAGTTTTACGCCACCATCGTGAAGGTGAGCGCACAGGAGTTCGGAGGCGCGCCGGTGCTGCCGTTCATGTCCACGGGGGCAACGGATTCCGCACAGTTGAGATTGCACAGTGTACAAGCTTACGGGTTGCGGCCCTTCCCCATGACGGAGGAAGACGACCGGAGAGTGCATGGCGACGATGAGCGCTTGCCGCTGGCGGGGTTCGCCAAGGGCGTGGATCTGATGGCGCGAATCGTTGCGGAGTTCTCCGTCACAAAATAAACCGTCGAATTGGTCAGAAAAGAAAGCGAGACGCGAAAATGATTTCGCGGCATTCCAAGATTGTCTGCACCATCGGGCCGGTTACGCGGGCGCCGCGGATGATCCGCAAGCTGATCGAAGCGGGCATGGACGTGGCCCGCTTAAACTTTTCGCACGGAACCCATGAAGAACACGCGCAGAATATCGCGGCGTTGCGCGAAGCATCGGTGATGATGAAAAAGCCGATTGCCATTCTGGTTGATCTTCAGGGGCCAAAGATACGCACGGGCGCGCTGGCGGGAGGCGGAAGTGTGGCGCTGCGCTCCGGGCAGAATTTTGTGATTACCACCGCCAAGGTACTGGGCGATTCCACGCGGGTAAACACAACATTTCGTCCGCTACCGCACGAAGTGAAGCTCGGCGACCGCATCTTACTTTCCGACGGTTTGATTGAGCTGCGGGTGGAACGCGTTCATGGACAAGAAGTGCACTGCCATGTGGTGAACGGTGGGATTCTGGGAGAACACAAGGGAATCAACCTCCCCGGGGTTACCTTGCAGGTGCCCGCGCTGACGGAAAAGGATCGCTCGGATTTGAGGTTTACGCTGAAACACGGCGTGGATTACATCGCGGTAAGTTTCGTAAGGCGGCCAGACGACGTGCTGCTGGCGAAATCGCTGATTAGGAGGGCGAAGAAGGACACGCCGGTGATTGCGAAGCTGGAAAAACCGGAAGCGATCGAGAACCTGGATGGAATCTTGCGGGTATCGGATGGCGTGATGGTGGCGCGGGGCGACCTGGGAGTGGAGATGAATCCGGAGCGCGTACCGGTGGTGCAGAAAAACATCATTGCCAGAGCACGCGAATTTCGCCGTCCGGTGATAACCGCCACACAGATGCTGGAATCGATGACAGAGAATCCGCGGCCAACGCGCGCAGAAGCTTCGGATGTGGCCAACGCGATCTTCGACGGGTCAGATGCTGTGATGCTGTCCGCGGAAACGGCCACGGGAAAATATCCGGTCGAGGCCGTCAGCATGATGGCGCGCATTATTGAACAGGCTGAGGAAAGCATTCACGAATACCCACGTCCGGCCACGCGGGAGAGGCTGAAAGTACCAGAAACGGTGGCAGAGCTGGTGTGCCACGCTTCGCGCGAACTACACATGAAACTGATTGCCGTGTTCACGCACAGCGGGTTTACAGCGCGATTGGTTTCTCGTTACCGTCCGCTGGTGCCGATCGTGGCGTTTTCACCGGAAGTGCGCACGCGAAGACGAATGGCGCTGCTGTGGGGCGTGAACCCGCGAAGCATCTCAGACATCAAGAAGATCGACGGATTGGCGATGATTGCGGAGAAGCGATTGGTGGAAGAGCGGCTGGTGCGAAAAGGCGACGTGATTGGGATTGTCGCGGGAACACCGATGGGGATCCGCGGTTCGACCAATTTCATGAAGTTCCACGTGATCGGAAGCCTGGGGTAGATTGGTTACCCAATGACGAGGCCTTGTGGGCATAGCATCGGCAAAGTGCAGGGAGATTGCGCCGGAATCATGCCAAATGTCACGGCGGCGATCCTTCGCGGCGCAGACTGCGCATCACGCAGGATGACAACGTAGTACGGCGTTGCGTAAGGGATAAAACTACTCCCTGTTAGAAATCCCGCTAATTCACCCAGTGGTCGGGCCGCGAGGGTGGCTCGCTCTTGTTCTTTTTTATATAAACTTCAAAACGTTTGCGGTTGCGCTGATATTTCCAGTCGGCAACTTCGTTGCGCACGCGGAACAGAAAGGAACCACGCCGTAAGTAAATCCAGCCGATGAGCATGCCACCGAGATGGCAGAGGTGGCTGACATTGTCGCCGGTGGCGCCAATGGTGCTGAAAAATTCAATGGCTCCCATGACAGCTACAAAGGGGCGCATGGGGATGGTGATGGGGAGAGGAAAGAGCCAGATCTGGCGGTCCGGGAAAAGAATGGCATTGGCGATGAGGACACCGAAGATCGCACCTGAGGCTCCAATCGTTGGTACATCGGACGGCCGGTGTCCCCAAAGCATGGGGGTCACCTTCACCAGGATGGTAATAATACCCGCGCCGACTCCGCATAAGAAGAAATAGTTCGTAAAGCGCTTCTTACCCCACACGAGCTCCAGTTCGCGGCCGAACATCCAGAGCATCAGCATGTTGATCAGCAGGTGCCAAAGACCACCATGGAGGAAGAGATAAGTGACCGGTTGCCAGATGCGCATGCCGGGAATCGGTCCCAGCGGAACAAGTCCGAAATGAAGGTTGATCCAAATCGTGGCTTCGGACCCACGAATCATCCAAGCCACCGTCTGCGCCACAAAAACGCCGGTGCAGGTGAGGACAATGTACTTTAGGGCCGGCGTGATGAAGCCGCGCCAATCGAAGCGGACACGCGGGGCGCCGAACGTCGTACGCATATCAGCAGTTTAAGGCGACGGATGGCTTTCCGTCAAAAGGTGTGGGAATCGCGGGCGTGGCAAGCGCGAACATTCGTGCAATCTCCGTGCAGACCGGAGTGTAACGAATTTAGTGAGTGAGAATTACTTCCTCGACCCGGTCACTTACTTGGCGCGGAGAAGGGACCGGAGAACCATTTGCGCGTGACATGGGGCTGCAGTTCGAAACGGCCGGCTTAATTTTGAACTGTTCGACAAGCGCACGAAGCTTTTGGGCGAGTTTGGAGAGCTGATGGGCGGCCGTGTGGGAGTTAGGAGATGAGCGCGAGTATTGCGCAAATCGCCAAGAATGCGACGGAAGCGGCAAAGGTTGCGGGAGCGACGATGAAAACCGCCGAGGAGACGAACGCGATCGTTGGGAAGCTAGAACAATCGAGCGCGGAGATCGGGCAGGTAATCAAAATAATCGCGTCCATCTCGCAGATAACAGACCTGTTGGCTCTGAACGCCACGGTGGAAGCGGCACGCGCGGGAGAACTGGGCGCGGGATTTGTGGTGGTGGCGAACGATGTGAAGGATCTGGCGAAACAAACGGAGGCTGCGACGGAAGATATCAGCCGCAAGAGCGAAGCGATTCAGGGAGCTGCGAAGGGGGCAGTACAGGCAATCACAAAGATCAGCGAGATCATCGCGCAGATGAACGCCGATCTCGGGCTCGCTAGCGGCGGCGGTAGACGAACAATCCGCGACCACCAACCAGATGTAGCGGAACCTGACGGAGGCGGCGAAGGGATCGGAGAATGTGGCGCAGAATATAACCGGAGTGGCGCAAGCGGCGGATAACACTTCGCCTGGTGCGACAGACTCGCCGAGGGCCGCCAAGCAACTGGCGGAGATGTCGACCCAGCTTCGCGGGTTGCTGGACCAGTTCCCTCTAGCGAATGAAGCGCGTTCGCGCGGAAATGGCCGTGGACAGCGCGCTGCGGGGCACGCGAGCAAGAATCGCAATCAGAACAAGTCCTCTTGCGCTAACGAACTACCCGCTTCGAAGTGGCTAGCGAGCCAGGAGAACAGGACCTGCAACTTCGCTGCTGTTTACACTAATCCAGCTTCTTGCGGGCGAAATGGAAGAGCGACGCTCCCAGCAGCAGGAACATGATCAGGCCAAAGAGATTGTTGGTGGCGAGCGGTCCAAATAATATTGGACCGATCGAAAATAGATTCGGCCGCCAGGGCAGGCGCAGGACCGCAGAAACCCAATGGGGCACGTGATTGGCAATCTCCGGGTCCTGCAAGAGATTGATGATAATTCCGAGAAGTCCAAATATGCCGCCAGCGGCGATTAATCCGCTGGAATAGAGCGCTCCGGGGCTGGCTTCGCTGTCGGTACTATTTTTATCCTTCATGCTGGCTTCGACGGCCCAGCGAACCAAGCCCCCTGCGAACATTGCCGCCGTGGTAGCCACAGAAATATAGAGGCCGGTTGCAAAAGCTAACGAACGAATACCGAGAATTTCCACCGCGATCACCAGAGCTACGCCCATGAGTACCAACCGCCAGGGCAGGCGTTGATTCAGGATGCCGCTGATGACCGTGGCCATAAGGCGAGCCTGGGGAGCAGGGGCTTTGTCGCTGCCAATGCCCTGAGCCCATTGAAATTCGATCTGGTGCGTGGAATCGCGGTAGAGATACTCGCCGTCCGGAATTTCATGAGAGCCGAGAGCATTGATGAGCTTGTAGTTCTCTCCCTTGAACGAAAAGTTGTCGCGTTCGATTTTGACGCCAGTGGGAAGAGATTCCAGGTTCACGGGAATTTGGGTTGGAAGGTATTTCTCCAAGCCTTTGTTCATGATGTTAAGAGTGACACCGATGGCCACGGTAGAAATGGTGACGCCGACGAGCAATCCCATCTGCTGCCAGAACGGAGTAGCGCCGACGAGATAGCCTGTTTTAAGATCCTGCGAAGTGGCGCCGGCAATGGCTGCCGCGATGCATACCACGCCCCCGATCATCAAGGCCAAGACTGCATAGTTAGGCGCCGTCCAACCAGCCACGAAGAAAATGGCGCAGGTTGCCATGAGTGTAGCGATGCTCATCCCGCTGATGGGGTTGGAGGAATTGCCCAGCAGGCCGCTGATGCGGCTGGCAACGGTAACGAAGAGAAAGCCGAAGACAACCACGAAGACGGCTGCGAAGAGATTCTGGTACCAACGAGTTTCCGCTCCCTGCATGGGATGAAACGTAAGCATGACCCACATCATGGCCACGATCAGGATTGAACCAAGAATGACCCAGCGCATGGGCGTGTCGCGCTCGATGCGGCTGGTTCCTGCGCTTTCCTCCCCGCCCTCGGAGCGGACGTCCTTCATTCCAGCCCGGAGTGCGGCGATGATTGTTGGCAGAGTGCGGAGCAAGGTGATCAAGCCTGCGGCGGCGACCGCGCCGGCGCCCATGGGTCGAATGTAGCTTCGCCACATGTCGTCAGGACTCATCTGCGGAATGGGGATAGTAGAAGGGTAAAGAGGCGTGTCGCCGGCGAGCTGGCCATAGAACTTGATCGCGGGCATGATCACGAGCCAGGAAACCAGTCCACCCGCGAAGAGAATACCGGAGACTTTGGGTCCGATGATGTAGCCAACGCCAAGGTATTCCGAAGTGATGGCGGCGCGAAAAGAGGCGCCAGGATACCAAGAGGGGCGATTTTCCGGCTGGGAAGTCCAAGCCTGGACCGTGTTCATCAGAAACGTGTAAACCCCGCCCAAGCCGAGTCCCCAGAACACCCGGCCGGCAAACGAGCCACCACGTTCACCCGCAACCAGCACATCGGCACAAGCGGTGCCCTCGGGAAAAGTGAGGTTGCCGTGTTCTTTCACAATGAGCTGGCGGCGCAGGGGAATCATGAAGAGAACGCCCAGCCAGCCGCCAAGCAAGGCGAGGGGGAAGATCCGCCAGAACGTGAACTCGGACCCGAAACCCAGGAAGATGAGTGCCGGCAGAGTGAACATGACACCGGCCGCGAGTGATTCCCCTGCAGAGCCGGTGGTTTGGACGATATTGTTTTCAAGAATCGTGGATCGGCCGAAAGCCCGAAGGATGCTAATGGAGAGAACCGAAATAGGGATAGAGGCGGAAACGGTGAGGCCGGCGCGCAAGCCCACATAAACGGTCACCGCGCCGAACAACAGGCCAAAAATTGCTCCCAACAAAACCGCGCGTAACGAAAACTCAGTCACACTCTCTGAAGCCGGCACAAAACTGCGAAATTCTCCCGCAGGTGCCGCAGAACTCCATGGACGGTCGCTCACCGTTGCCTCCCTGTCCCTGATGGCAGTGAATCGAAGACTGTGTGGGTGGATTATGCCGCAGCGGAGCGAAGTGGGGAAGAGAATCCTGAAAGAAGTGCGAAGAAAACAGCGGTGTTTCTCTTGACAGCGAAGTGACTGGTGGATATTGTGCGAATCAGTAGAGTACTCAGGTCAGCAACATAGTGCATGGGCAATACGCTGCGGTCAGGAAAGGGAGCGTTTGCGAAGTTGCGCCTTGCTCGGGCTGTTTACGGGCGGTTCTGCCAGGTTCTGCAATTTTAGATTCGGAGTGTACCCGTGTCCGTTCGACGAGGTGTTCTGCTCTCTCTGCTTGGCGTTTCTGCTCTGAAACTGAATTCGCTCACACTTTGCTGTGGAGTCCTTGCAGCAGTGATTTCACTTGCTCCGGTACCGTCGCGTGCGGGAGACGCCCCGGCGTGGATGCACACGGCAGCGGCGGCGCCGCTTCCGAAAGCGGAGCCGAAAGATGAGGCGGTGGTGATCTACTCGGAAAATATCACCATCGTCGAGTCTGCGACGAAGATCAGAAAGATCGAACGAAGAGCGTACAAGATTCTGCGGCCGGAGGGGCGCGAGTACGGAATTGCCAGCGCGTATTACGGTTCGAACCAGAAGATTACCGGCATTCATGGCTGGTGCATCCCGGCCCAAGGCAAAGACTATGAGGTAAAGGACAGGGATGCCGTCGAGATGTCCTTGAGTGGAGTTGAGTACTCCGAGCTGGTTACCGATACGAAGGAAAAGCGGCTGAAAATCCCGGCTGCCGACCCAGGAAATGTGGTTGGCTACGAAATCGAATGGGAGGAACATCCCTACCTTTTGCAGGATTGGTGGTACTTCGAGTGGGCCCTGGACGTACCTCTTCGCGAAGCTCGCTACACACTGCAGCTTCCTCCGGGCTGGGAATACAAAGCGAAGTGGCTTAATCACGCAGAGGTTGCTCCGTCTTCGGCAGGGCCGAATCAGTGGCAGTGGGTGGTTACCGACATCGGGGCGATCCACCCGGAACGGGCCATGCCCCCGCAGCGAGGATTCGCGGGCCAGATGCTGATTTCACTATTTCCTCCCGGTGTATCCGAGAAGCGGGGATTTGATACCTGGGATGACATGGGGAAATGGGATGCGGCGCTGACACAGGGTCGGCGTGACCCGTCAGCAGAGATGAAGCAAAAAGTTGGGGAACTTACGGCAAATTCGCCCAACTCGCTGGCTAAGATGCAGGCTATCGGAACGTTTGTTCAGCATGACATCCGGTATGTGGCGATCGAATTGGGAATCGGCGGTTGGCAGCCGCATTCGGCTGCAGAAGTTTTCGCACACCGGTATGGCGACTGTAAAGACAAGGCCACTCTTACAAGCGCCATGCTGAAAGAAATCGGAGTCGATTCCTATTACATCATTATCAATACCAGGCGCGGAGCGGTTACTCCGCAATCCCCGCCGCAGCCGTACTGGTTTAATCATGCAATTCTGGCCGTTCGCCTTCCTGACGATCTCAAAGACCCATCCCTTCTGGCTGTTTACACGCACCCCAGGTTAGGCCGGATGCTGATCTTTGATCCCACGGACGATCTGACGCCGTTCGGACACTTACGAGGTCCACTGCAGTCGAATTACGGACTTCTAGTCACCCCCGAGGGCGGAGATCTCCTGAAAATGCCCGAGCTCTCGCCTAATTACAATGGCATCAGACGAGAAGCCAAATTTACACTCAACCAGGGCGGGACTCTGAGCGGAGATGTCGTGGAAACGTACCTGGGGGATGATGCGGCCAGGGAGCGTGCGTTCCAAGAGACGGTAGACACGGAACACAAACGGATTGAGCGCATTGAAACCACGCTTTCCCATTCTCTGGGTACCTTTCAGATCACTAAGGCATCCGTCGGCAATCAAAAACTAGCTGACCGGCCCTTTCAGTACTTATTCACGTTCACCGCGGACAACTATGCACGTTCCGCTGGTCCGCTTCTGCTGGTGCGACCTCACGTTCTGGGAAGCTGGTTAAGTGACATCATGGAAACGAAGGAGCCACGCAAGTACCCCGTAGAATTTCGAAGCCCGGAGAAGGACGCGGACATTTACGAAATTACCTTGCCGCAGGGATTCGTGGTAGATGAACTGCCGTCGCCGGTGGATGCGGACTATACCTTCGCGAGCTACCACAGCAAGACGGAAGCGAAAGGCAATGTATTGACGTACACACGAACGATGGAGATCAAGGAACTCAGCGTCCCGGTAGATAAGCTGGAACAACTGAAGAGCTTCTACCGTGTGATTGCCGGCGATGAGCGAAACACGGCCGTGCTGAAGCCCACCGGGAAATAGCCGCGTCAGTCGCTTAGCGCGGACAAACGAAAACGATCACCGAGGGTGGACGCAAAGTTGTCCATCGATAGCGCAGGCCGCGAGGAGCAGCTTCCAAAAAGGCTGTGAGGAGGCTCTGGCCCTTTTCAAAGGGCAGGGAGGTACGGTAGAGGTCGGCCTTCCGAGCGTGGGAGTATTTTTCATAGCGTGCCGTGGACTCTCGCGCGAATTGAAGGAGTATTTCCCACGGCGAATTCTTGCCGAACAGTTTTTTCTGCAAAGCGTCACGGCGAAGAATTTCCACGATGTTGCGCTGTGTTCCGCCGCCGATTTCAAATAAAACACTCGTTGCGCCTTCTGGCTGGAACCGGCGTGCCGGATCATCATCAGGGAACGGACGCAGCAGCGCTTCAATTTCAGCAAATTCCGCGGGGATGCCTGCCCAGGAATACCGATAACCGTTATAGACGACGGTTCCGTTGCGGAAAATCTGCTGAACTCGCGCGGGGTCTTTGCCGGTGAGGCTGACGACCATGTCCGCCAATTCATTTAGACGAAAGGTCTGTTTCACCACCGGGCGCATACTGATGTAGCCGGCGTCTTCTTCCGTGTAGCGAAGAGGGATCGCATCTGGCAGGGGCATGAGAACTCACTAGATAAAGTGTCGAGAAGCGAACAGCCTAACAAAGCTTGGAAAGTTTTTCGCGTACGCGGTCACTAAGCACCTTTCCGTCGATCGCCGTACCGGTGAGAGCATCCTTCGCCGCCTTTACGACGCTGCCCATCTGTTTCAGAGAAGTCGCTCCGGTGGCGGCAACGGCTTTAGCGATGGCATCATCCATTTCAGCCTCGGAAGCGCCGGCGGGGAGGTAGGCTTCGAGGACGAGAAGTTCTTTATTTTCTTTGTCGACGAGATCCTGACGGCCGCCCTTGGTGAACTGATCGATGGATTCTTTGCGCTGCTTGACGAGCGTCTGGAGCAATTGAATCGATTCTGGCTCGTCGAGCGGGCGCTTTTTCTCGACTTCCTTCAATTGAATGGCGGATTTCACCATGCGCAATACGCTGAGCCGGAGTTCTTCCTTGGCCCTCATGGCAGCTACAATGTCTTTCTGAATTTGCTCGGAGAGAGTCATGTCCAGCTCCTTTTTTTGAACTATAGCAGACGGCACCCGCAGGGCGCCGGATTTCTACTCGTGTGGGGCTGCGGAGCTGGATTGACAGTCCCCGAAACGCACAGTAATTTGGTTAGTTTCCACTAGATGGGAAGAGACCGCTGGGGCACCGCGGCGATTACCCGAAAACGAGGAACCATGAAAGTCATAGTTGCGGACAAGATCAGCGAGCGCGGGATCGAGCTGTTGAAAAAGACGGGCTGGAACATCGTCCAGACTACGAAAGAATCGCTTCCGGGAGAATTGGCGGATGCCGCAGCGCTGATTGTGCGCAGTGCCACACGGGTGACCCCTGAACTCATGGACAAGGCGCCTCATCTTCGCGTGGTCGGGCGCGCCGGCGTTGGTGTGGACAATATCGACCTGGATGAAGCTACTAAGCGGGGCATCCTGGTGATGAGTACGCCGGGTGGAAGCTCCGTCAGCGTGGCGGAACATACGATTGCGTTATTGCTGTCGCTGGTGAGGCAGATCCCCCGGTTTGACGCGGCGATGCGCCAAGGGAGGTGGGAGAAGTCGTCCTCTGGCGCGGAAGTGCGGGGTAAAACCCTCGGGCTGGTTGGGCTGGGCCGAATCGGAAGGGAAGTGGCGATTCGCGCCGCCGGGTTCGATATGCGGTTATTGGCGTTTGATCCCTATCTGAGCGAAGCGGCCGCCAGCGAGCTCTCCGTCGAGCTGGTGCCCTTGGAAAAATTGTTCGCAGAGAGCGATTTTATCTCGTTGCACGCGCCGGTGGGCCCACAAACCCAGGGGATGATTAACGTCGAGAGTCTGGCGCAGATGAAGAAAGGTGTGAGGATCATTAATGCCGCGCGCGGTGAACTTATTAACGAGGTGGATCTGGCGGCTGCCCTAAACAGCGGGCACGTGGGGGGGGCTGCCCTGGACGTTTTTGCCGAAGAGCCGCCCAAAAATAGCCCGCTGATCGGCCTGTCGAATGTGATTGCGACACCGCACGTGGCAGGTTCCACAGCGGAGGCGCAGGAGGAATTGGGAATCCAGGTGGCCGTGCAGGTGCGCGATTATTTGGCCGAGGGTGTCATCAAGAATGCGGTGAATCTACCCGCACTTTCGCCGGAACAGTACCGGCGCGTCCGGCCGTACCTGGCGCTGGCGGAAAAACTCGGATCGTTGGTATCGCAGGCATCGGCGGTGCGACCCGCGCGCATTCGAATTCGCTATGCGGGGGAACTCTCGGAAATCGGAACACACTTGTTACGTAGCGCGGTGCTGGCAGGGCTTTTGAATGCGGTGCTGGACGAAAAAGTGAATGTGGTGAACGCGCCGGCAGTTGCCGCTGGCCGAGGGTTGACCGTCGAGGAAGAGACCCGGCGCCGGGAGCATGGGTTCCCGCATACGCTGGAAGTTTCCGCGCTTCCCGACCGGCCAGGCGCGAGCGGCTTTACGGCGGAGGGCACGGTGTTACATGATGGCTCGCCGCGCGTAATTCAAATTGATGGGATTGCGCTGGAAGCCCAACTGGACGGGACCATCCTGTACCTGCGCAATCATGATGAACCGGGCGTCATCGGCCATGTAGGTACGACACTTGGGAAACACGGTGTGAACATTGCGACCTTCGCCTTGGGTCGCCGGGAAGCAACCCGGGGAGCGGAAGCCGTTTCCCTGGTCCGAGTTGACGGTGAAGTTACCGAAGCCATTCTCGGGCCGATTCGGGAGTTTGCCGCGATCACACAGGCGAAGCTACTGCAATTGGGCTAGAACTCCTAGATTTCTCTGCATCTCACTATTCAAGAACTTTCTTATGGTCATCAGCACAACTGTGTTGACACAGACCGGAGATAGGTCTTTAATGCTTATCCAATCGGTCGGTTATGGGGGTCGGACACAGAATCTCGAGGTGACAGGGACCCGGGAGACTGCGTTAGCTGGATCAGTTCGAGGGAAGCATTCCAGAGTCCAAGTACTTCCACAAGCCGAAGTTTCATAAGAGTCGAGAATTTATAAGTGAAAAGGAGTTGTCCATGTCTTGGGCTACCATCCGGCGTAGTTCTATAGCTGCGATCCTTCTCAGCCTGGTTTTTGGCGTCACGTTCGCCTTCGCGCAATCAGGCACCACCTCGCTCCGCGGTACTGTGGTCGACAAGTCGGGCGCAGCCATTGTCGGAGCAAAAGTTACCTTGACCAATGAAGCGCAAGGGCTGCATCGCGACGCAAGTACCAACAGTTCAGGCGCTTATGAATTTCCATCACTTCCCCCCGGCACTTATTCACTGACGATCGAAATGGCTGGATTTCGGAAATTCGACCACAAGAATCTCGAACTCCTTGTGAGTGTCCCCGTTACGGAAAATGCCACACTGGAGATCGGATCGGCGACGGAGACAGTGGAGGTTTCGGCGCAAACGGTGACGTTGAACACCAGTGACGCGTCCATTGGCAACGCGTTTAATCAAAACCAAGTGAAGGAATTGCCGCTGGAAGGCCGCAACGTGCCGGATTTGCTGAGCTTGCAGCCGGGCGTCGCGTACACGAACAATCGACCGGATGTACCGACTTGGGACACAAGAAATGGCGCGGTAAATGGAGCACGAAGCGACCAGGCCAACGTCACCGTCGATGGCGTGTCTGTAAATGCCGAAGGTGGTCAAGCGTTTACTTCCGTGCTGCCGGTCACCCTGGATTCCGTACAGGAATTCCGCGTAACCACCTCGAACTATGATGCCGACGAGGGGGGCAGCGGGGGCGCCCAAGTAGCCATGGTGACGAAGAGCGGTACCAATCAATTCCACGGTTCGGCCTACGAGTACAATCGCAATACATACACGAGCGCGAACGATTTCTTCGTCAAAAACGGGGAAATTCAAAATTGTTTGGCTAACGGCACGCCCCTGAGCGACAAGTCGTGCAACACACCACCCAAACTGATTCGTAATATATTTGGCGGATCGGTCGGTGGGCCAATCAAAAAAGACCGCCTATATTTCTTCCTGAATTACGAGGGGGCCCGCCGTTCCGAAGCGCAGAGTGTGACGGACGCTGTACCTTCGCAGACGATGAAAGACGGAGTCATTCAGTATCAATGCCAAACTCTAGCCGACGGGTCACCGGACACAGTGACTTGTCCCGGAACTACTGCAACGGGCGTGAGCGGAAACTCCTATCAGATTCAGCCTGGCTTCTCAGCCTTATCGCCTGCACAGATAGCGCAAATGGATCCTCTGCACGTGGGTCCGAGTCCGGTCATGCTGGCATATCTAAACACTTGGCCAACACCGAATTGTAACAATGCCGGCGATGGAGTAAATTACAGCTGCTTCAATTGGAGCGGGCCAATATCAGACACCGCAAATGTCTACATTGCAAAAATGGATTACAATATTACCCGCGATGCAAAGCACCGCATATCGGTAACCGGCGCATTGAGGAATGAAAACAATGCCCAGTCGCCGTTCCTTCCAGGACAAGCGCCCTCGCAAGCGGTAGTGAACTACAACAAAGGCATTGTCGTGAATTACACGGGCACTATTTCCAACAGCCTGGTCAATAGCTTTCGTTATGGATTCATCCGGGAGAGTGACGGCTTTATCGGCAATTCCAACCAGGATTGGAACTACTTCCGCGGATTGAACGATCAGAATGGACCTCCAGGTGCGGTTACGCGCACCCACAGTTTCCAGCGACCCATTAACAGTTTTTCCGATGATCTGACCTGGATTAAGGGGAGACATACTCTGCAATTCGGCGGGGTGATCAGCATTATACGCACGCCGAGCATCAGTTATCAGAGTTCCTACAGCGATGGAAGTGCGAATGCTTCCTGGACAAACTTGTCGGGCTATGCGGCGAAAAAGACACCGCTGAACCCGGCGTACACTTGCGGGACGTCACAAGCGAGTTCTTGTGTTGCAAACGGAAACCCCTTCGTGGATCCTGGCTTCGCGAATTCTTACGATTTTCCGATGCAAGCGCTTTTGGGAATGATTACGGAGGTAGATGCGCAATATAACTACAACCGTGACGGCAGCGCGCTTCCCGATGGCGCGGCGCTCAATCGCCGTTATGGCATCGACGGCTACGAGTTCTACGGACAGGACACCTGGAAAGTAAAGCCGACGCTGACTTTGACGTTCGGGTTACGTTGGTCGTTGTTCTCTCCGCCATGGGAGACCAACGGGCTTCAGGTTTCCCCGTCACCGAATCTTGGTGATTGGTATCTAGCGCGCGCCAATGCAGGCGTCAATGGGATTGCGTCGAACCAGGACGCTCCCGTGAGCTTCGATTGGTCCGGTCCGGCGAATAACAAGCCGAATTATTACAATTGGGACTACAAGAATCTTGGACCGCGCGTCGCTTTTGCCTGGGCACCGCATGGCTCCAGCGGCCTCCTGCAGAGTCTGTTTGGTGAGGGAGGGCAGACGTCTATCCGTGGCGGATTTGGAATCGTCTTCGATCGCTTCGGACAGGGCATTGCGGACGACTTCAGCCAAAACGGATCGTTCGGATTGTCGACCGAGTTGACCAATCCGGCGGGGTTCCTTTCGCCGTACGATTCTCCGCGTTTGCTGCCGGATGGTACGCTCGATACAAAGAAGTACCCTTGCGGCTCTACTACTGGTGGTGGCACATCCCCAAGCGTGAACACAATTCCAACTACAGACCTCAATTGCAACGCCATCTTCTTGCCGGCGCCACCGGCAGTTTTCCCGCAGACTTTTCCGGCTGGAAACTTTTTCATCGGGCATAGCGTTGATGCGGGACTGAAGACCCCTTATGCCTACACGTTCGACTTTTCCATCGCGCGCGAGTTTAAGGGCGGATTCTCACTGGAAGCGTCCTACGTCGGCCGGTTGGGCCAGCGCTTGTTAACACAACTCGATCCTGCCATTCCGCTCAACTTGAAGGATAAGGCGACTGGTATGGACTACTTCACGGCGACAACAGCATTGGCCAAGATCTATCGTACCGGGGAACAGACACAGGGCTTCAGCGCGTCGCAGGTGAGTCCGCAGGTGGCGCAGTTCTGGGCGGACACGATCGCCCCGCTCCAACATGGAGATGCGTACACGGTTTCCTCGTGCGTGGGAAATAATGCACAAGGACAACCGTTGATGACGTCGACGACCAGTCCAGTTGTCGCGGCTTATGATCTCTTCTGCGGGAACAACCTAAACGAGACCACTGCCCTCCTCGGTCTCGACTACTATGGGCTCTCGGGCGTGTCGGGTGCGTCGTATCTGCCAGCAGGCGGGCAATACACCTATTACAACCCGCAGTATGCGAGCCTTTATATGTGGAGGACGATGGGCAGATCCAACTACAATGCTTTGCAGGTGGACTTGAAGCATCGGATGACCCACGGGTACCAGTTCGGATTTACTTACACATTCTCCAAATCCATCGACTTGTCTTCGGATGCCGAACGCGTGGGTACCATCGGTGGTACCGGCGGCCAGATACAAAATGCTTGGAGTCCCTACCAGTTCCGCGGCGTGTCGGACTTTGACGCGACCCACCAGATTACGGGGAACTGGGTGGTGAATCTGCCGTTCGGTCGTGGAGCCGCAATCGCTCACGATGCGAACCGGTTTGTGAATGCATTCATAGGAGGATGGCAGTTTTCAGGCTTGGGACGTTGGACCAGCGGTTTTCCGTTTAGCGTGGGCAACGGTTATAACTGGCCCACCGACTGGGAGCTCAGCGGGAACGGCTATCAGACCGGACACGTTTCGACAGGTACCTACTACGATCCGTCCAACCTGGGAGCCGTCAACATATTCTCTAACTTGGCAAACGCCGCCAATTCCTTCCGCGAACCACTACCCGGAGAGGCCGGACAGCGCAACTGGCTGCGCGGACCAGGCTTTTTCAGCGTGGACATGGGACTTTCGAAGCGCTGGCAGATGCCGTGGGCCGAAGGACAGAGCCTGCAACTGCGCTGGGAAGTGTTTAACGTAAGCAACTCCAAGCGCTTCGACCCGTTGAGCGTCAACTCGTACCTCGACGTCTACGGTTCGACGTTCGGAGACTACACCCGGCTTTCCACGAAGCCTCGGGTTATGGAATTCGCGCTGCGGTACGAATTCTGACCGGCATTTCAACCGCTTGCCGCCGGAGAGAGAAATCTCTCCGGCGTTCTTTTTGAGGGACGGCAATATGTGGACTCGTGGATGGCGAGGCAACATGTGGAACATGTGGTTCCTTAGTGGCTCATCCCAGAGCCCTATGCTATTCTTAAAGCCTGCGCAAGCAGCGCCGTTTCTGTTTACGCGGGCCGTCGGGGCGTAGCGAAGCCTGGTTATCGCGCCTGGTTCGGGACCAGGAGGTCGGTGGTTCAAATCCACTCGCCCCGACCACTCTTGATTTCTTCCCAATCGGGTTCCGCCGCAATTGAGATAAGTGTCCTGAATACAATAGCTGACACTTCGTTGTCGGGTGGTGCAAAGAAGCCGACTGCGCCATTCTGGTCTCCTCCTGCACACTCCGCCGCTCCACCATTGATATCAACGTCAGCACACCGATCACCACAACTGCGACGCCAGCCGTAATCCGCAACAGCCGCTGCTGCCGCAGGTCTTCGCCATCCAGCTCATCCATCGGCCGCCCGTGCAACGGGGCAGCCAACGTCAATGCTGCGTTGCGAAACCTCGAGTTGCGCCGCGAAAGATCGCTCCTGTCCCTCGCCCAACGAAGCTCCACATAATGCGGCTCCTCACGGAACCGTCCGCGCAGCAGATCTGGCAGGCACGAAGTACTATTCCAATCGAAATCTGTCGAACCAGCACTCCACGCAATCTCCCCATCCGTAACCACGATCAACAGCTGCTCGACCGAGCGATGTTCTATCCACCACTCAACTTCCTTCCGCACCCACGGGGAAGCCGCGGACTGGACCAAAGCCATCAGCAGAAAAAATTCGCACTGCTCCAATCCATGCGCGATCCCCTGACCATAGCCCAGGATCTGCCGACAAACTCGTCACATCCCGAAACAACCTGACAACCGGACGTCGAAACCACGGCTTACCCAAACGCTGGATCCCACGCTGCAACGCTGGCGCAAGCTTGCCGTCCGCCGCGTGAGTGTGCGACATGAAGGCCTTATAGAGAGCAGTCATTCCTCGACCTCTGTCTCGTGCAAGCTGGCGTTCACGTTCGCCTGCTTATCATTCTCGCGTAGCACAACCGCTACCCGGCAAACACTCCGCGCCTAGTTCCTATTTGGGCGTTCCGCCAACGGGACTGTCAGATGAGATGACCTCACAACTCCGGTTTGGATAAGCTGGCATTCGAAGGCGCTTGTGTTTGATCGTCCATGTGGCGCCGCCTTTCACCGAGCCGAGCAAGCCACCCAAATTCCGTCGGAGCCACGGGCCATGGGGAGGTGTGCAAATTATTTCCGGCTTGCCGGCGATCTGTCCGGAAGCATCATTCTCAGCTTATCCCCTGTTGTTTCCGACCATCGCACTCGTTACCTTCTCCAGAAAACCAACAGGATATTGTTTTTCGTCAGGCTTGCCGTACGGGCAGCCCTTTGGAAATTTCCAATGGTTATTCACACAGAATGTACACGGTCCGTCGCTGCGCGACAGGAACCCCGCCCTTCCATTTTTCGGGTCTGTGTAAGCCAGATGCCCAGCCTCGTACAGCTGTTCGAGTGCAATTGCCATCATACGATGCGGATCATAGTAACTCGCCATCAACTGCACGCTGGCGCCTGCGTATTTCTCTTTAATCTCGGCCAGAATCTGAGCTGCGTGCTCCCTAACCTGGATGGCTGCCGCGACGAAGGTTCCAGGTTGATTCTGAAACTTGATGCGTGGATCCCGCTGTAAGAATGCTGCGGCAGAGGGATACACGCTCTCAAAGGATGCAAACACTTCCGGGCTCATTCGGAACTGTGACACGAAGTTCTCGTTATAGGAAAAATGTGGTGTGACCACGAACCGCGTCGACAACTTGAATGATTGGCCATTGATTTGGGTCGAAAATTCGAGTTTGCAGTCCTGCCGAGTCGTCAATCTTAACAGCGTGTACGGTCCGTCCTCGGGATAAAGGGGCAGCGACGGCTCGGCCTTGATGAGATGGCCGAAAGATTGGCGGAACATATTCCAGGAAGCTTGGCCAACCAGATAGAGAATAGCCGGGCGCGTCTGCACCAGTTGTTTCATGGCCCAGGCATTCTTGTGAACACAATTCGAGATGATAGTATTAACAATTTGGCCATTTCCGCCCAGCCATTGCGGCCCCCAATGAGGTGAGGCACATGCGACCATGTCAAGTTGGCCTACGTCCTCTCCGATCCGGATGCGCGAGGTGACGTGTCCCTTCTGCTTCAAATATGACTCGAATCTTTGGAGCACAGGCACCATTTGCATGTAGTAACCAATAGGCTCAGCATCGATGTTGGCTTTTTGGCCTGCCGGAACCTCCAGGCGCGCTGCAAGGAGTTGACCTTGTGCGAAGCGCTCGTTCGCGTCCACCAGAACCACGTAGCGCGGGTCGCCCGAGGTGCCCGGAATATGAATCGATGTCGGACTTGCTTCTCCGTCGTACTTCACGTGGATGTCGAAGGATGGGGCGTCGTTTGGGCGAGGCAATTCCATCATCACACCTGGCTTTGTGGCTTTGATCTGCCCCCCAGGCAACAAGAAACGTTCGATAAAACTGAGATCGAAGTGCTCCTGATACACGGACCGGTATCTATAGTAATAGGCATACTTCGCCCACGAATCGGCTCCATCGGCACTCGAAAAACTTGGATAACACCACGATGCAGCGGTCTTACCCGAAGCAAAGGCGGTCAGGTTGGGATTGATGCCGATGGTCATTATGGGCGCCTTTCGGCAGCCGTCCATTACCTCGGCGTCCGGAAATGCCTGCGGGCGAGTAATCCCTTGGAGCCAAACAAACGAGCCTACTCTTTCTTCAGACTCTTGCTCAGCGGGCGTGTTCGACTTGAAGTCGTAGCAGGGGAATGGGCCATATGGTTGTTCAGAGGAGTTCTCTGGCCAGAAAAATTTGCAAGTGCCACACGGACGAATGTTAAACACGAGGTCGATTTCGAGCGGATCTTGGGGAGAGTTAGGAGTGTTCCGGCGTGGTGGGTCGTAGGGCATCGTTTCTTCACCTTCCGCCTTAAGGATTGTCGACTAGCAGAAAAAACGCTATCACCGCAGACTTGCCAATGCCTCGCGGTGGCACACTCGCTCAGGCGATGAGCATTCGAAAGGTTCAACTAGCTTGTTGTCTGGCCCAACGCAGGCTTGAGTGTAAACGCACCAATAATGGTTGTCTCGAGTGGAGGGCACTGTCGGATCCTCCTGGACGCCAGTGAACATTCCCTTCCACCGAAGAGCAGGACAAAGGTTTGGGTTAGTGATATTGAAACGCATCGCTTGTTTCATATTTGTGCTCCGGCTCCCGCGAGTGGATCTAGTCCAGCCGCCTGCAGGATGCACCTCTCGACAGCCGCTCGCGCTATAGAGATCTTGTACGCGTTCTGTCCAAGACTTCTTGCCGGCTTCATCGCTGCTTGTGCAGCGGCTGCGGCCAAAGCGGGCGTCAGACGCTCACCGGCAAGAACCACCTCAGCTTCCTTCGAACGCCAAGGTATCGGTGCCACATGACTCATGATTACTACCGGATCTTGAACCTTTTGGTCCTTAATGTTCATCGCGACAGTCGCGGTCGCAAACGGCCAATCGAATCCGTATTTTTGTCTCACTTCATAATAGGAGGTCGTCCTGCCGGACGAGGGAGGGATTCGGATCTCCACCAAAATCTCGTTGGGTCGCAGGTCATGCTCGCGTTGTGTTTCTTTTGTTGGAGTGACATAGAAGTCTTCTAGTAGCACTTGCCGAATTCCTTTGGGTCCTTGGATTACGACCACTGCGCCGTAAGCAATCAGCGTTGGCGCCACTGTGGATGGGCTGACGAAATAAGCCGGGCCCTCATTACCAAGTATCGCATGATAGCGGTTGTCTCCTTTGAGCACCAAAGATTGCCCTTTGGCATCCAATGCAATCAATCCGAATCCATTTCGAAAATACCAACAACGAGGGCGCTGGCACAGATTGCCTCCAAGTGTGGCACGATTCCGAATTTGAGGGCTGGCAGCATCGCCGATCGCCAGTGCGAGGGTAGGGTAGTACTTTGTTACGAACGGATGTTTTGCAAGTTCATCCAGAGTTACAAGCGCGCCGATACGAAGTCCCTTCTGTGCTGTTAGTTTGACCCCCTTGATTCCAGTAATTTTCTTTATATTCACCAAGCGACGAGGCGTGACGACATAGTCCTTCATGAGCGCTACGAGATCAGTTCCCCCTGCCAGGATTTCCGCTGGACCCCACTTCGTGTCAAGCAGTGGCAGTGCATCTTGAACCGAACCTGGGCTGGCGTATTCAAATGAGATCACGAGTTTACTCCACTCAAAGCGGCGAGGATCTTGTCTGGCGTGAGAGGCAACTGTGGAACTCTGACACCAATAGCATTCGCCACAGCATTCGAAATTGCAGCGCCGGGGGAGATCACAGCGGGTTCGCCGCAGCCGATGATTCCGCGTTCGTCGTAACCGGTTCCAGACATAAGATGCACAACAAGTTCACCAATGTCTCCAATTCCGCAGAGGCGATAAAACTCCATATTGGGGTTCAGCATTTGTCCCAGATTCTGGTCCATAACTTTCTCTTCGTAAAGAGAATACCCAATGCCCATGACCAAGCATCCATAGACTTGGCTCATGGTCGTCTTATGATCGATGATGAGTCCGCAATCTTGAACAGCAACGATCTTGTTGATGCGGACAACACCAGTTCCTGTGTCCACGGAGACATCTGCCATTTGCACACCGCACACGCCGCTGTCCGCAAGAGTGCCTGGCCCGGGATTCCTTCCACTGACCGTCAACGGCAGCGTCCCCAATTTGGAGCAAGCCTGCTTCCAGGTGAGACTTGCCTTGCCACCCTTTGCAAGTACCGTTTTTTGTCCGACCGTCAATTGGTCAGCTGTCGTACCGAGGGCTGGTGCGACTTTGTCAAACAATTGTTCCAGGGCATCCACTGCCGCTCGCCTAACCGCCGAGCCGGAACCACCCACTGTTCCGCTGCCGCCGGAACCGGCAGACGTGGGATACGTGCTATCGCCAATCATGACGTTTATATCTTCCGGATCCAATCCGAGCGTTTCTGCTGCAACAATCGCAATCACTGTTCGAGTGCCTGTACCTATGTCCTGAGTGCCAGCTTTCACTAAAACCGAACCATCTGGGTTAATTGTCAGATTGCATTGGAAATCATGCGCCTTGCCCGGCCAACTGTGCATGGACACTCCTAAGCCTTGCCGCACAACTCCCGTAGACATCGTTCCGCGTGGTTTCCATCTCTGTGACCAACCCATCAAACGGTCCGCTACAGCAAATTCTTGCTGGTAAACGGCAGCCCGCGCAGCCAGTAGATTAACGTTCTTGAGAAGTAATTTAAGCGGGTCCATATTCAGTTTGGCAGCCAAATCATCGAGAGCACCCATCGTCAGTAAACAGGCCTGCGGATGATGCGGCCCACGCATCGAACGCGCACTTCCGATGTTGTTCACAATCTGACTATGCTGACGCCGTTGATTGGGAATTTGAAAAAGATAGGGAAGGGGTGGCTCGCTGCCGCCGCCAAGCCCGCCAGTGCTCCAACTCTCTGATTGCCACGCCAATAGAGTACCGTCGTTCTTTGCTCCAATTTTAACGTGTGCGTAGGCAGAGGGTCGGCAGCCACCGACCTGCTGTTCCGCATGACGATCCAGCATTAGTTTCACTGGCGCACCACCCGCTTGCTTTGACAACTGAGCAGCAGCGAGGCCCCAACGGTCGGCGGCCAACTTGGCACCATAGCCCCCGCCCACGTATTTCGTTAGAACTTGAATTTTGTTCTGAGGAAACTTCAAGGCTTGAGATAACTGCCCGCCGATTCCCGACACCGCCTGGGTCGAGATATGCACTTGCAGAGCGTCTTGCGTCCAAGTGGCCACGCTGCCATGCGATTCGAGGCAGCAATGGGTGATAACGGGCAGACCGTAGTCGCCTTCGATCACCACGTCCGACTCAGAAAAGCCCGCCGTCACATCGCCGACGACCTCGGGATCCATCGGTTTTCGGTATGCCGTTAGAGGTGTTGGAGGCAGCCGGTTCGCGTCCAACACGAGAAAAGGAAGAATTGTGTATTCTACATCCACTGCCCTCGCAGCCATTTCCGCAGAGTGTTCATCAACTGCGGCCACAGCAACGATGTCGTCGCCTGCCCAAAAGATCTCCGTCCCGGGCTTTTGAATCACATAGGATGTTTTGAAACCCGGCATCTTCTCCGCTGTTGTTGTATCTATACTTTTGATCTTGGCGTGGGCGTGAGGACAGCGGACGACCTTGGCATAAAGCATACCCGGTAATCTCACATCGTAGGTATATGTAGCCTTCCCCGAAGCCTTAGCGAGACCGTCCACGCGGTTGATGTCCTTACCAACGAGCCTACGCTTGCTGGCCCATGGCCAATCATATTGCGACATCAACTCTTCCTCCGAGACCGTTGAGCTTTACCGCGCGCGCGCTTGGGAGATTGTGCGATCGCGGCCGCGGCTTGGGCGACCGCCCGCTGGATTCCTGCATACGTCCCACAGCGGCAGAGATTGCCACTCATTCCTTTTAGAATCTCTTCCGGTGTGGGGCTAGGCATTTCTGCGAGAAATCCCTTGCACGCCATTACAAAACCAGCAGTACAAAATCCACACTGCAGGGCATCGTTGTCAATAAATGCTTGCTGCACAGGGTCAGGTTCTTCGTTCGTGTCAAGCGATTCGATCGTTGTGATATCTTGCTGCTGAACATCAATCGCTAACAGTGAGCAAGCGTACTCGCGCTTACCGTCTACAAGTATTGTGCACGCGCCACATGTCGCTCGGTCGCAGACCCGCTTGGCACCCGTCAGTCCCCAAAACTCTCGTATTGCATCGAGCAACGTAATGCAGGGTTCGAGATTTGCGGTGTACGTCTTTCCGTTGATCAAGACCTTGACAGGAACTTTCCCTGGCCCAAGAACTGAGATTGATTTCCTTCTAGTTGACATCATTTTCTAAACCAAACGCTACCTGGATGCATTGTCATCCGCTGCTGGCTTCCGTCTGCTAGACAAACCCGCGGGCATCAAGACTTTCCGGCAGAAGGGCGGAGTCCAAATTCTGTAAATTACGGCATCGCTTTGTGCGATACTCTGCGCCCGTGCCAGTAATAAATCAACAAATTATTTCGATCTAGATAAACCGTATTAGCAACACGGTTGCCCCCCCCACTGAGGCCGTGACCTGCAAAGACTTCATTCAGCCATTTGTCTACGCAGGGTTTCACCGGAAAAGTCGGTGTCTCCGACCCATACACGGACCTCGCGCTTCAACTCTGTTCCGGATAAGTTCTCAGGGAGGTCAATTTGATTTCCATTGACACTATTTGGGATGCAGGCGTAGATTGCCAATATTCTAGGCTACTGACGAGTTAATGAACTATGGTGTTTCGGTGTTGGGTCTTCTGCTCCTGCTTTTACCAAGCGAAGCGGCATCCCTTCGTTGAAACGCGGGAACCCACATCTCTCACACACTCCGGAGGACTGCCATGACTGTCGACCGAGCATGGGTCGAGCGAAATCTCGGCTTTGATCCCATTACGAGGCCCGCACCTGCGGCAACCTTCGCGATTGAGGAGGCGGCGAAACCGCGGAGCGGTCCAGAGGATCTGCAACGAGAGATCATCGATTTCGATTCAGAGGCGCCCGCGGGAATGGCGTTCCTGGCATTTACGACCGCCACGGGGTTATCGCGATTCAGCGACATCCCGTGGCCCAAAGGGCTTGTGCCGAAGACGGGTACAAAACCGAGCGGGAACGGCAGTGGCAAGCTGCCAACTGCGGATGTGCTGATCGTGACCTGGACCGTGGATGAAGGCCACGCGTTGAGTCGCGTGCTGACCCCGGGGAAAGATTCCAGCAACGACTATCTTTCTTACACGCACAATTTCGCTGCCATCTCAAAAAAGATGCGCAAGGGCTGTCCAGCACTCAACGCGAAGCGACTGGGGGCGTACTGGACAACGACTATTGGAAGGAAGAAGGTGGTCGTCTTCAAGTCCGATTCACACCTGTCGCAGGACACCAAGAAGCCCCCCAAAGCCAATGAAACGCTTCCTAATGAGGATGTTTGGAAGCAAATCATCGAAGAAGTGAAGCCTAAACTCGTCATTACTACCGGCACAGCGGGGGGCATAGGAACGAAGTGCGAAGTGGGAGACGTAGTAATTAGCCCGATCGTGCGCTTTGATTGCCAAAAGTGGTTGAAAAGTGAGGAATTCGCAACTGCCCATTACCAGGACACCGGTCCCAAGACGAAGTTTCTTGCCAAGGCGAAGACCCTGTTCAAGGCGAATGCCGCGCAGCTCCCGAAGGACAATAAGCGTCCGCCGAAAATCTTGTGCAGCAGCGGGCTCACTTCATCCGTTCTGACCACGGATTTTTTTGGGTTCGACACTTCGGATAATCGCTACAAGCTTCAAAAGCTGGGAGATGTATCAGAGATGGGGGACGCTGTGCTTGGCATGGTCATGAGCAAGATGGGGACGACGGCTCCTCGTTGGGTTGCGGTGCGTAACGTTTCCGATCCGCAGATTAAAGCCGAAGGCACACTTAGCGAACAAGCTCAAGTAGCGGCGCAGATATATAAGGGGTTTGGCCGCTGGAGTACCGTGTGCAGCGCGATTGTGTGTTGGGCGCTTGTTGCCGCGGAATAGCTGGGGACCTCGACGTTGGCACTAGCGAGAATACGAAGTGCATCGAGAGCGGAGCTGGCGTTATGACCCAGCCATGTTGAGCTCTTGCATCCCCGATATAAGGGTCTTCAATTGGAGAATCAGAAAGGACATTACAGATAACGTTTGGGGATCGATCGCGTTTAGTTTGGCCGTTTCGATTAGGCTGTAGATGGCTGCGGCGTGCTCGCCGCCGGCGTCAGAGCTCGCGAACAAGTAATTAAGCAGGATCCAACTTCAACTTTTTATCCACGATGGCCGTTTAAAGACGCACGATGTGAGAGTGCGCAGGGGCGCAGCCGTTCTCGACTGACGCAGTCAAACAAACAAGAAGCCATCGGAATTCGTATCGTGAGTCGAATCAAGCGGCGTGTGGTTCGTCCGTAAGCTACTCATTTGTTTACGAACGCGAGAGCAACGGAGGGGATATGCCAACAAGTCAGCTGGGACGGATCGAACATATTGTTGTCCTGATGCTCGAGAATCGCTCTTTCGATAATCTTCTGGGCTGGCTGTATGATCCCGCAAATCTTGCACCCTTCAATCAGATACCGCCTGCAAACTTTGAAGGCCTTCACGGCAAGAGTCTCAGCAATCCCCGCACCGATGGAACAACCGCTGCCGTTAGGAAAGGGAGAGACGTAACGGCACCATTTCCCGATCCCGGTGAGCCCTTTCAAGATGTGTACGCGCAAATTTTTGGACAGAAGACAACTGTATGTGCGAACGAGGTAGTGAAGGAACCGCCGCGGCCCTGCAACATGCAAGGGTTCGTTTACAACTATGCTTTGAAGAATCCGGGTAATGTAGCGAATGCCGATACCATTATGAACTGTTTCACGCCGGGCATAGTCCCGGTGGTCTCGAGTTTGGCCTATTACTACGGCGTGTGTGATCACTGGTTTGCGTCGATTCCGTCCCAGACGTTGTGCAATCGTTCCTTCGCGCAAGCAGGGACATCTTCAGGTTTTGTGAACAATGACGGAAGTGACGGAATCCTGTTTACGAACGAAACACCCACGATTTACAACTTGCTGTCGGACGCTGGCAAATCTTGGAAGGTCTATTGCGGAGGGTGGACGGTCACGAGTCTGGTGCTTCTCACACAGACCCAAGTGTGGGACTTTGCATTGCGGCCTGGCTATTTCGAGCACGTCAGCGATTTTTTGGCGGATGTCCAAAAGCCGGGCGGATTGCCCGCTTACTCCTTCATAGAACCCAACTATATGGACTCGCTCGTTCACGGCCCGCAGAACGATATGCACCCGGAGTCGCACGCATTTCAACTCTTTGGACGGTCTAACGTCGAACAGGGGGAGAAGTTGGTCTACGAGATCTATGACGCAATTCGCAACAGTCCTGATTGGGATAAAATTCTGCTGATGATTCTATTTGATGAACATGGCGGCTGTTACGATCACATCTGCCCGCCGACTGCAAAGGACTGCTCGCTCGCGATATCTCCCGATGGCGTAGTGATTCCGCCAAGTAAACCCGGTGGCACGGGGTTTGCATTTGACCGGCTAGGCGTACGCGTGCCCGCGATTGTTGTTTCGGCGTACACACCACAGGGAACGGTGTTGAACAGAACGTTTGAACATACCAGCGCATTGAGCACGGTTGTGAACTGTTTCGGACTGCCCAAGGGAAATTTGGGAAAACGAGAAGCAGCTGCACCCGATGTGAGCGAAGCGCTTTCGCTGCCCGATCCACGCCAAGATCAACCATTCATCCCACGGCCGGGAGCTGCCGATATCGGTGTCGCTCGTCGAGCGGCCGCCGTCGGCGCAGCCATCGTTCACGCAAAATCAAAGCCAGTCTCCGACCTACAAAAAAGAATTTTGGTCGGTTCCGCAAAGCGCTTAGGACTAACACGGACTCAGCAAGAGAAAATTGGTGGCTCGAACACTGCTCTCGAAGCGGATGCCGAGCTTTTGAAGCTCGAAGCACAGCTCGCTCTGAAGCGATCGATGAAGCGCTCTTAAGAAGAACCGAACAAAGTGCCCTGTGCACGCTCGAAGAGCTCAGCAGGTTTAGCCAACAAACCTGAGCCGACATTGTTGGAGATGTGAAACGCTTCCCGTGCGCCACGTCTCAGCAAAGTGCTCATTCTGGATTCTCAGGCGCGGGTCCAGCGGTTGCGGGGTCGTACCTCTTCGCTGTACATTACCGGGCGGAGGTCCATTTCCGACTGATACGTCTTCGTATCGCGCATCACTATCCACGATCGGTATTCTACAGATAAACGGCACCCAGTCGCCGTCCGACCCACAATCGTAGGGCCAGCGGCGGCTTGGGCCTGAGGAGGTACGATTATGGCAACGCATAAGTATGGATGGGTTCCCGATATCCCGGATCATCGCGATTTTTTGTTCGCAGCTCCCGTTGAGAACTTGGCCGCGCTCCCCCCGAAAGTGGACTTGCGCCCCCAATGTCCAAAGGAGGTTTATGACCAGGGACAGTTGGGCAGTTGCACGGCCAACGCGATTGCTGGAGCTCTTGAATTTGACCAAATGAAGCAAGCGTTAAAGAGCTTCACGGCGTCCAGATTGTTTATCTACTACAACGAACGGGTCATCGAAGGCACCGTGAATTCGGATAGCGGCGCGCAGATTCGTGACGGTATAAAGAGCGTTGGCAGCATCGGCGCGTGCCCTGAAACGGACTGGGCTTACGACATCACGAAGTTCGCGGAAAAACCGCCCCACCCAGCATTCAAGGAGGCTCCGCTGGGGAAAGCCCTGCAATACGAGCGGGTGCCGCAGGTGCTTAGCCAAATGAAGGGATGTCTCGCCGCAGGCTACCCGTTCGTGTTTGGATTTACCGTGTATGAGAGCTTCGAGAGCGATGCGGTGGCGAAAACCGGCGTGGTTCCAATGCCAGCGCCAAGCGAGAAAGTCCTGGGTGGTCACGCGGTGGTGGCTGTCGGCTATGACGACAGCACTCAAAGGTTCATCGTGCGGAACTCCTGGGGGCCCGGGTGGGGAATGGGCGGCTATTTCACGATACCCTATGCCTACCTGACCGACAGCAACCTGGCCGATGACTTCTGGACCGTCCGCATGGTGGCAAAAACGGCCGCGCAACTTGCGGCGGAGAAAGCCGCAGTTGCTGCCATCGGGAAGCACTGATTCGAACGCTGCAAGAAAGAACAGTGGCTGGGTAGACCCGAAAAAAGCCACGGCAGATTATGAAGCCGCTGCCAAAGCAACACAGGACAAACTAACGGCACTTGGCATAAAGACTGAACTTGTAGAGTTAGCTGACGCCAAGTGGATTATCTAAAATACTCTGTCGGGATGCTCAGTCCGTTGTAATGCTTGAGCCCTGCGAGCGTGCCGGTAAGTTGACTGGCGATTCTAGGCGTACCGAAGTCGAACCCTTCCAGCATCAGCGGCACGATATTGCGCTGGTTAGCCAACGCAGGCTCGATTTCGCGGCGCAACCAATCTGCCGGGTCCTCGCAACGCTCCAGCCCGGAGGGAGTGAGCAGGACGAGGAAATGCGCCCGTGCGGTTATGTTCCCCAATATGACGCGCTCGAAGTCGCCACTGGCGATACCGTTGTAATCGAAGAAGACATCGTAACCGTGCAGAGTCAGGTTCTGGAAAATAGCGAGCGCCCAAGGAACGTTGGTGCCGCGATAACTGAGAAAAACGGCTTTTTCGATGCGTTGCATACTCCAAACCGCTGCCCCCCGGGGAACAATGGAACGAAACCAAAATAGGGCGTTTTACGCAGGCCGCTCGGCAAAGAAAACGGGGCTCCGTTGCATTGTGGACCGTTTGTTT
>CAVUHF010000011.1:0-22319 GCA_963741195.1 Candidatus Acidiferrales bacterium | reverse complement strand
TCCCAGATTGTCATTCACTGCGTGTCGTAGTTTCTGTTTGCATCCCAGATAATGCTCGGTCGTCTGAACTGATGCGTGACCAAGCAAGAACTGAATCTGCTCAAGTTCTCCCCCAGCCAAGTGGCATAGTCGTGCGCAGGTGCGGCGCAAATCATGCGGAGCGAGATTCTTAATGTCGGCACGTTTCGCAGCCGCTTTGACAATGTGCCAGATTGCTTTCGGCGTGAGCCCTGCGCCCCATATCTTTCCTAGCCTGCCTACTCGCCTGAAGAGTGCACCTGCACTTATCTTGGCTGCATCGGTCCACTCATCAACGGCGCGCTTCGTCCACACCGGAACTGGAACTGTGCGGATGTGCTTTCCTTTACCAATCAGGTCGGCGATCACCCAGTGCTCCTCGCGGACCTGAAAATCTTCCAGTCCGAGCCGTCCAGTTCAGCGCGTCGCAGGCCGCATCCAATGAGCAACGCTAGAATCGCTCGAACACGTTTGCCGCGCAGGCCATCTCCGCCCGATTCTGCGAGCAAGGTTTTGCGACTGTTCGACGGTCAGCCAGTTTCCGATCCGGACACCCAGGCATTTTGCGCCTTTAACGCGACCGATTCCGGCTGCCAATTCGGGGCTGTAAAGGAGGCCTGTATCAGCTGCCTCGAATGCGAGTCGTCTCACAGCCGCTAAGCGCACGTTGATTGTCGAAGGCGCCAGGTTCTTCTGTTCGAGAAAGAATCGATAACGAAGGACAACGATACGGTTGAACGCCAGGCGTGGCTCTGAACAGTACCACCCGATGAATTCATCGATTGCATGCCCATACGATTCTTGCGAGCTCGCTGCTGCGAGCGAGTTTAGAACTGCATTCTTCGACTGTTCCAAGTCGGGCAGCCGAAGTATTGTTTTCGCCCGTGAGTGTTTGATTGTCTTTTTCCGACGTCCCATACTGGCGGCCTCCTGCGCCACGTTCAGTATGGTCGTCCACTTAGCAGGCTACGGACCCGAACGCCGTTTCTGGCCAGTGACGGACACTTGATCACGCTACACAGGAGTTAGCCCCCGCTGCCGGGCCGAAAAGCTGTTGATATGGGGGATTTATCAAATTAATAGATCTGGCCTCTTTTGCAGATCGGTGTCCGCGGGGGGAATACACCCGGCTTTCAGCTTGCAATCCCGTGCGTCCTAGTTGAGACTTTGAGGGGGGCCTGCTCTGGTTTATGTACGGGCCCATCCCGGAACGCGATTCTCTGTGGGAGGCACAGAAATGCTAGTTGTAGCGCATCCATTCCTGCGCCGACTCGCTAAGCCGCTTGCATTCGCTCTTGCTCTACTCTCGCTCGTTTTTCTGCTTCAAGTTACGACCCATTCACATGCAAACGGTCATGACGAACCGGCTTGCCGTCTCTGTCAGGTGGCACATCTAGGTGTTGCACCGGCAGTTTCGGCCTTAATACTAAGTGTCCCGCTAGTTTCGTTCGGTCAGGTGGCAGCCAATTTCACACCCGAAGTATCAGAGTTTTTCTCCGAAGATTCTCCTTCTCGCGCCCCTCCCTCCTTGGTAGCCCTCTAGCTTCAAGTCATTGAAATTGTTTCTGGCGCGGCATTCTCTCTAGCCGCGCGACCGCCCTTATTCTCGGCGGACCTACCCACAACCACACACATATCTCCCTACGGGGCCGGAGGAATCATGCGTTGCGTTTTTCAAGGTTTTGCTTTTCTTGCTCTCAGTCTCATTTGTTTCGTTGTCGCTGCTTCTGCACAGGTAGGTAATTCAGGCTCAATCGAAGGCCTGGTGAAGGATCCTTCTGGCGCTGCGGTCGTCAATGTTACGGTGGAAATTAAGGACCCCGTCAGCGGGTATGAGCGCACCACCACCACCATCGAACGAAGGTGCATTTCGTTTTACCAACGTTCCGTTTAATGGATATCACCTGAGCGTCAATGCGAACGGATTTGCCCCTTTCGCACAGGACGTCGAAGTGCGTTCTATGGTGCCGACCAGGATCGAAGTCGACGTGAAGATAGTCACGTCTGCCACGACCGTAACGGTCGAATCAGGCGGTGATCTTACGGAAAATGATCCTACATTCCATACAGATGTGGACCGGAACGATTTCGAGCGCCTGCCGCTGGAAAGCGCATCGTCCTCTGTGAGTTCACTAGTAACTCTGGTGACGCCGGGAGTTGCCGCCGATTCCAACGGGCTTTTCCACGGGCTCGGTGACCATGCGGAAAACTCTTTCTCTGTTGACGGCCAACCGATCACGGACCAGCAGAGCAAGGTTTTTTCCAACCAAATCCCTTCCTCCTCAATCCAGTCTCTCGAAGTCATTTCTGGTGCACCGCCCGCCGAATTTGGCGATAAGACCAGCTTGGTGATTAAAGTTACTACGCGCTCCGGACAGGGCGTGACCACTCCGCATGGGACGGTCACCACCTCCTACGGTTCGTTCGGCTCGGTGAACGGAGCCTTCGATCTCGCCTACGGGGGGGCGAAGTGGGGAAACTTCATCGCTGTCGACGGGCTGAATACTGGGCGATTTCTCGACCCACAGGAATTTTCCGTAATACATGCCAAGGGTAACCTGCAAGATGTATTTGACAGGATGGACTACCAACTCTCCGACAGGGACACGGTCCATTTTAATGGTGGTTTCTCACGCTCTTGGTTTCAGACACCAAATTCCTATGACAATTTCAATGTTGGAGTCACGGGTGCCGATGGAAGCCTGGTGGGCCCCACGGACCAGAAATCGAAAATCCAGACCTATAACATCGCGCCGACCTGGACGCGGCTGCTCAATACAAACACGGTGTTCACCCTTGGCGGCTACGTACGTCATGACGGCTATAACTACTACCCCAGCAAAAATCCATTCGCTGACCTCACTCCCCTTCAGCAGGAGTCTGTCGCTCAGAACAGGACTCTCACCAACGCGGGAGCGATGACGTATGTTTCCTACGTCAAGGGCATTCACAATGTGAAAGCAGGCGCGACCTATCAACAAACATTCCTGACGGAAAACGACGAGTTTGGAATCGTAGATCCCAATCTGATTCCCTCACTGGATGAGGTTGACGCACAGGGTAATTCTATTCCGGGTTTCCCCTGCTTCGTGAACAACTTTGCCATCGCTGCTCCCTGCACCACCCTGGGGCCTTACGATCTCACGCGCAACGGAACCAACTACCTCTACCATGGCCACACCGACGTAAAACAACTGGCTCTCTACATTCAGGACACCATCACCCATCGCAACTGGGCTTTTAACCTGGGCATTCGCGGAGATCTTTATAATGGGCTTGGCCATAGCCCGTCAGGCCGAACCACGTCTTGGAGCGGCCTACAACTTCAAGCGCACGAACACCGTCTTGCGCGCGTCCTACGCCCGCATCATGGAAACACCGTTTAACGAGAACCTGGTTCTCTCTAGCGCGGGATGCAACGATGCCGTCGTGAATGCGATCATGGCCAGCATTCAGGGATATCCTTGCATCACTTCTCCGTTGCGACCTTCCTGGCGCAATGAATTTCACGCCGGCTTCCAGCAAGCATTCGGGAAATATCTGGTAGTCGATGCCGAATACCTCTGGAAGTACACGCACTATGGCTACGACTTCAGTATTTTCGGGAGTACACCGATTACGTTTCCTGTCGAGTGGCACAACTCCAAGATTCCTGGTTATGCCATTCGTGCCAGCGTTCCGGATTTTCATGGGTTCACCGCATTGGTAGTTATGTCCAGCGTGGCGGCGCGTTTCTTCCAGCCGCAAGTGAGCGGAATTGGCGTAACGCCAGCGGGGCAGGGCGGAACAGGCGTGTTCCGCATCGACCACGACGAGAAGTTCAACCAGACTACGCACTTGCAATACCAGCCATGGAAGAATAGGCCATGGATTGGCTTCAACTGGCGCTATGACAGCGGCCTGGCGGCTGGCGCAGTTCCTTTTGCCGACGGAATCAACCCGGTAGATGTTTCTGGTCTGACTCCCGACCAACAATTTCAGGCTGGGCTTGCCTGCGGCGGCGTTTATGCTACTCCCACGACACCCATCAGTTCGGCCCTCGGCCCGAATCTTTGCCCAGGCTCACAGTACAGTTCAAAATACATTACGATTCCGACGCCCGGCACTGAAAACGACGACCACAATCCTCCACGCATTGCCCCACGCAACCTGTTTGATGTCGCGCTCGGCGATGACAATCTTTTCCATGGTGACCGTTTTCGTTGGAGTGCGCGCTTCACAGTCATAAACGTGGCCAACAAGACCGCACTCTATAATTTCCTCTCCACCTTTAGTGGAACCCACTATGTCACTCCGCGAACGTTGACCGGAGAAATCGGCTTTCACTTCTAATATTTTCCGCCACCGAGAGCCAGGCTGGTGGCAGTTTGATGCTTTCAACGGTCTGTCCAATGCTTGATTGATGTCGCATTAATCGGGAAATCTCCTTGCTGTCCCGAAGTCCGGTTCGAGGAGGTAAGTTCTCTGTCAGACGTCTTCCAGTCCCAGATTGTCATTCACCGCGTGTCGTAGTTTCTGTTTGCATCCCAGATAATGCTCGGTCGTCTGAACTGATGCGTGACCAAGCAAGAACTGAATTTGTTCCAGTTCTCCCCCAGCCAAGTGGCACAATCGCGCGCAAGTGCGGCGCAAATCATGCGGAACGAGATTCTTAATGTCGGCACGTTTCGCAGCCGCTTTGACAATGTTCCAGATGGCTTTCGGCGTGAGCCCTGCGCCCCATATCTTTCCTAGTCTGCCTACTCGCCGGAAGAGTGCACCTGCAATTATCTTGGCTGCATCGGTCCACTCATCAACGGCGCGCTTCGTCCACACCGGAACTGGAACTGTGCGGATGTGCTTTCCTTTACCAATTAAGGTCGGCGATCACCCAGTGTTCCTCGCGGATCTGGAAATCTTCTAGTCCGAGCCCTGTCAGTTCGGCGCGTCGCAGGCCGCACCCAATGAGCAACGCCAGTATCGCGCGATCCCGTTTACCTCGCAGGCCATCTCCTCCCGATTCTGCGAGCAAGGCTCTGGACTGTTCGACGGTGAGCCAATTTCCGATCCGAACGCCCAAGCGTTTTGCGCCTTTGACTCGACCGATTCCGGCTGCCAATTCGGGACTGAGGAGGCCTGTATCAGCTGCCTCGAATGCGAGTCGTCTCACAGCCGCCAAGCGCACGTTGATTGTCGAAGGCGCCAGGTTCTTCTGTTCGAGAAAGAATCGATAACGAAGGACAACACTACGGTTGAAGGCCAGGCGTGGCTCGGAACAGTACCACCCGATGAATTCATCGGTGGCATGCGCATACGATTCTTGCGAACTCGCGGCTGCGAGCGAGTTCAGAACTGCGTTCTTCGACTGTTCCAGGTCGGGCAGCCGAAGTATTGATTTAGCCCGAGAGCGCTTGTTTGTCTTTTTCCGACGTCCCATACTGGCGGCCTCCTGCGCCGCGTTCAGTATGGTCATCCACTTAGCAGGCAACGGACCCGAATGCGGTTTATGGAAACTTCCGAGATGGCCGACTACTCACGAAGTATTCACGGTGCCTCCGCTGCCCGGCACAGCTCCGTCAAGCGCTCCTGCGTTCCCTCGGGATCAGGGGCTTTCTCCGGCGCCACCCATTCGCGCGGCGAGCCGGCAGCAAGCAGCAAGCGCGCCACTTCAACGTGATCTGCGCCGTTTTGTGACGTGTGTCGCCAGCCTTCACATGCCCACACCAGCGGTGTCGCGGCGAACATGCCATCTACGGCATTCACCGACGCGCCCTTCGCCAGCAGAACCTTCACTGCTTCCACGTGGCCGCCCATCGAGGCACGATGTAGTGCTTCCACTCCGTTGCTGTCCTTTGCGTTTGGATCGAAACCACATTGCAGCATTGTTTCGAGAGTTTGCGCATCGCCGCGTTCGGCCGGGGTGTGCATCATCAAGTGGTGCTCTGGGCGAAGCTCGTTGCGCAGATTCGGATGCTCCTTGAGCAGGGAGCCTGCTTGCGCTTTATTGCCGGAAGTACATGCCGCCACAAAACGGTCGATCCGCGAGAGTTCGTCTTTCGCGCCATGTCGCAGCAACCAGGCCGCCACCTCGTCATTCCCGTGCAGCGCGGCAAGCGTATGCGCCGTGCGTCCATCGGGCCGGCGCTTATTTACATCCGCTCCGTGGGAGACCAGCAACTTCACCGTCTTAACGTCCAGTCGTTGTGCGGCAACGTGGAGCGGCGACTCGCCCGATTGCGCCCATGCCAAGTTCGGATCGGCTCCGTGCTCCAATAACCATTTCGCTCCGGAAATGTCGTCCGGCTTCATCCAACCCAGAATGTACGCAACCGGGGGAACGCCTCCCGGAATTCCGTTAACATTGACGCCGAATTGATACAGCAATTCCAGCGCCGCAACATTTCCACTGCCCGCCGCAATGTGCGTGGAAACACCGTCCGTCGGATTTGCGCCGCTCTTGAGCAGCAACTCCGCAAGCTCAGGCTGCCCCGTAGCAATCAGAGCTCCCCAGAGCGCTGTCCGTGGCAGCTCCGGGTGCCAGTTCCAGTCATATTCGGCGTTTGGGTTCGAGCCCATCCGTAGTAGTTCCCGTGCAATTCTCACAAGCGCCTTCGCTTGCTCGGGCGAATCCTTCTGCAGAAATGTGTGGCAGACGTACAGCAGCGGCTCCCAATTCTGGACTCCGCCTCGTTGCCGCGCTATCGCTGGATTCGCCTTAAGCCGCGTTTCCACCGCGTCTGCATCGCCCAGCACCAGCTCCGCGTACAAATTGGCATTTGCGATGCCGGCGTGCCTCGCGAGCAATCGCATCGCTCGTTCGGGCGCGCTTCCGGTGGCGCAGCGCACAAATTCATCCGCTGCCGCTGCGAACGAAAGCGATCGCTCTTCCACTTCCTGCTTCAATTCAGTCCACGACTTAAAGCCATACTCACGCGCAAGTACAAATTGCGCGTCGTGTAAGGCAATCGCGTCTGGTTTAAGGGATCGCCCGATTAGGACCGCTTCGAACCTCTGAATTGCGCTTGGCTCTTGGCTTCGGGCTGCGGCGAGTAATGACTTGGCTTGCTTCTTGAGCTGCTCTAAATTGGCGCGCTCGGGTAGCTGCTGCAACGTCATAGTGACCTCCATGCTTTAGCCTGGGTTCGCAGTCAGGCAGCACGGGATCTAGACGTGCATTCAACCTTCGGATTGGCAGTGGGCTTGGCCCTTCGCGCGAACCTGCTGGCGCCTGGAGCGCACACTCTGTAAATACCACGAGGCTTTCTGGCTTTCAAGGCCAAATGAATCCCTTCCAAATAAGTCACTGACGATTGCCAGCGAGTATTAAGCAGCTCTGGCCTCATCATGGGCAATTCGGATGAGCGTCAGGTGCCAGAAGTCAGGTTGTGTGAAGTGAGGGTTTGTCGAAGTTCGCTTGAGTTCTCATCTCCGCGAACGCCGTTTCTGGACCACGAGCGAGGTGTTGACAGTTCCTGGATTACTTCCGCATTGCCGACAATCCGCCCACCAAATCATTGTAGTTCATACACTGTAGGTGTTACTCTCCCCGCGATGCTTGAAATTGACCGACGTTCGCTGCTCTATGCCTTCGGAATTGCGTCCCTAACACCTCTGCTGTCAGCACAAACAGCGGCTCGACAAGTTGCAGTTTCCAAACCAGGCGAGAGCCGGTACAAATTCACACATCCACAGCTGAACCCGCTTTGCATGGTGACCAGCCAAGACAGCGCGGGCTTGATCTCCATGTTTGAGTTCATCATAGCGCCAAAGCAGGGACCCCCGCGGCACGTACACCATCGTGAAGACGAGACGTATTACATACTCACAGGAGAATTCCTATTCGAGGTCGGAGGCACGAAGTATTCGCTCTTGCCCGGCTCCACCATCTACGCGCCGCGTGACGTTCCTCACTGCTGGGCGAACGTCGCAACCGCAGAATCTAGGATGATCATGGCCTGCACCCCGGGTGGCTTTGAAGGATTCTTCGAAGAATCGTCGAAGGCAATGATGGACAAAGCCAGTCCCGAGGGGAACTTCCATGAAAACTATAGCGGTCAGCAGATGAACAAGATTATGGCCAAATACGGCTGCGAACTCCTGGGTCCGCCCCTGTTTCCGTAATCTGTAAATTCGACGTGCAGACACGCTAGGCGTCGAAGTCGGAATCAACCCTACTAAACTTTCGACATTAAGTCCTCGCTATTCGCTAAGGGTTACCGATCGGTCGCGCTATTGTGTCCGTTCTGGTCGGATGACGGGCGATGCGGAAGTAATTCCCGGAGATCCGATGGCGCCATTACTTCCGGCTTGCCGACCACCCGCCAATTGAGATTTGTTATACTGCACGACCATCCGGAGGCTGGAACGCAAATGAATGAGCCACAACCCGATCAAATTCTGCAAGTGGGCCTAGGATTCTGGGCTTCCAAAACGCTTTTGAGCGCTGTCGAGATGGAGCTATTCACAGAACTTGCCAAACACCCGGAGGATCTCGAAACGCTGCAGGGGCGGCTCGGCCTGCATCCGAGATCGGCCCGCGATTTTTTGGACGCGCTCGTGTCGCTGAAATTTCTCGAACGCCGCAACGGCCGATACTACAACACGCCCAGCACGGATTTCTTCCTCGACAAGCGCAAGCCATCCTATATCGGTGGCATTCTCGAAATGGCCAACCATCGGCTGTATCCGTTTTGGACCCACCTCACCACGGCGCTTCGAACGGGACTTCCGCAAAACGAAACGAGAGACGGCAGCCCCAACCCTTTCGCGGCCATTTACGCCGAACCGGCGCGGCTCAAGGAGTTCCTGAAAGCCATGACCGGCGTGAGCCGCGGCGCCAACCTGGCAATCGCACATAAATTCCCGTGGGGCAAATACCGCACTGTCGTGGATGTCGGAACTGCCCAGGGCGACCTGATTACGCAGGTGGCGTTGGCCAATCCCCATATCGAGGGAACTGGTTTTGATCTACCGGAGGTAGGGCCAATCTTCGAAGAGTACGTGCAGGCAAACAGGATTTCAGGGCGGGTAAAATTCTCGCCTGGCAGTTTCATGGAACACGCGCTACCCAAAGCCGATGTAGTCATGATGGGCCACATCCTGCACGACTGGAACCTCGAGATAAAGCGGATACTGGTGCGCAAAGCCTACGACGCGCTACCGAACGGCGGCGCATACATTGTCTACGAAAGCATCATCGATGATGATCGCTCTGACAACACTTTTGGATTGCTGATGAGCCTGAATATGCTGATCGAAACCTCCGACGGTTTCGACTACACCGGCGCTGACTGCTCCGGATGGATGAAGGAAGCAGGATTCCGCGAAACCCGGGTAGAACGTTTGATCGGCCCCGATTCGATGGTCATCGGTATCAAATAGCGAACCTTCCGGCGTGGGTAGCTCGTCCTGTACGGATGACGGGAAGTTAGCTAATTACTTCCGGATTGCCGACCACTCAGAGACCCATCACGCACTCCCGAAGATCCAATTCGACCACTAGTAACGTGAGTCCAGACAGCTTGCCATTAGTTTAAAGGCCCTCGAACAACGCAAGGGGAATGGCATTCCCCTCGGCAATGCAACCCGCATTATTGGGATGCAAGTGGTCTCCGCTGTCATATGCAGGAAGGAGTTGCGTGGGATGGCTTGGGTCACGCAAGACCGCATCGAAATCGACCACACCATCGAATTCACCACTGCTGCGAATCCAGTCGTTAACCTTTTGACGTGTGGCTTCCCTCTCGGAAGTATAAAAAGCAGTAACCAGCCCTTCGAAGGCCGAGTTCTCAAATGGCGGGTTTGTCGTCCCAATGACACGAACACCGTTTCGATGGCCACGCGCGATGAGCTGACGATAGCCGGAGATGATGTCCTCAACACTGACCTTTTCATTTGGAGGAGTGAACGGGAATGCCGGGAAAAGGATGTCATTGATGCCCAGACCCACGACGACGTACCTGACGCCCGTTTGAGCTAGCACATCACGTTCGAACCGCGCTAGCCCCGCTTGGCCCAAGCCTGTTCCAAAGGGGTTGTCAGCGCCTTTCGGGCTGTCATGCAGCAGGCGATTGCCGATGATGCCTTCATTCAGGACGCCAATCTCCGCCTTTCCGCCAGCACTCTTCTGCAAGCGCTCGGCAAGCACGTCAGGCCAACGCCCATTTGTGTCCAATGTGGTTCCGTCTCCGTCAGTGAGCGAAGAGCCAAACGCCACGATGGTTGCTGCGCCAGGCGAAGCTTCAACATCTACCCCGGTCAGGAAGGGCCAGGAGTGAATGGTCTTGGCCACTGGGAAGTTTACGGCGGCTGTTGAGTCTCCTGTTTCGGGAGAGACATAGCTGGTCTGCTTCGCCATACTATGTGAAGTTTTGGCCTCGGTACGTTGAGGAAGAAAAAGGCTAACCGCCAAATCCGACAGCGCTGGCACATACATCTCGACCGGATCGCTTACCACCATTGAGCCCGCGGCGACTGTCGTGGACGATTTTGTTTGAAACTTCAGGATTCGGTCGGAGCGCGGATCGATCTCAGCTGCGGCTGTCCGGCGGGCAATATGCGCGCCGCCGATCCGCAACGGCCCGTCTCCATAAGTATTGGAGATCTTGATCCTGACCTTTGTCCCACCGGCGCTCGTATGCACGATAAGGCGCAGGCTTTGATTCCGGACGGTCTGGAGACTTCCCGGAATGAACGGCTGTGGGGCTGTTGCCCACGTTCCGATCCATTGTTCGCCATCCTGATTGACGTTGACTCTCGATGCGGTCGCCGGATTGGGCGAACGATTGGGATTAGAATCGGCCACGTTGAGCGCGGGCTTTGTGGCAGGATTCTGCGCCATCGGTGGGATGGATAGCAGCAGCATGAGGGCGTAGATCAAGGTGTTCGCAATCAGCCTGTTCATGCATCCGACTCCGCAGAAGCGTCTTGCTAACTTGATTTAGACGGTTGAGGGTGCTCCGAGAAAGCAGGTGAGTTAAGAATCCCACCGGCAAGCGTCCCTTTGTAAAACCTTTCTTTGGTGCTTGTCACCGTTTAGGAGCCGACAACCCACCCCCCAGGCCGAATGATCTCTCGGCATTACTCGATTCGGCTCAAACAGCCCGGCGACGGCGGACAGACCGCCGCCTTGCTCGACCTCTACTTCGCCATGGTGAGCGAATCCGGCACGTGGCCCATAGAAACCATGCAGGACTGGCTCAAATCAACCGGCCTGAAGCCGCTCAAACCGATCTGGCTGCGGACCATGCCGGGCGGCGCGCTCGTGGCAGGACGAAAAGCGGGTTAGTCGCGGCTCGGCACTATCACGAAGAGTTGGGTAATGAACCTGAGCTGACAAAACAGCTCAAGCAGCTAGAAAGGAAGTACCACAACATCATGCTGGTTTTTTCCGCCCGAGATGAACAGCACAACCAAGCCGTGGCTCTGCTCGCATTTCTCAAGAAGCGTGGGCACCGGTCCACAAGTCGGCTAGTGTTTACCGATGGAGACAAGTGGCGCGTGGCAAAGACAAGGCGAAACTGTACTTCACTGTCCTTATGTTCACTCAACACTGACCTTTGAGAACGAACAAATCACCTGGAACGGTGTTTCCATAGAGGAAGGCGGCAATTGGTCGAACGATCATCAGTTCCTGGCGGTACCAAGCAATTGATGTGATGTGAGCACAGGGACTTCTTTGGGAGGATTCCGTCATGCGCAAATTGTTCTCGATGCGAACTTTGTTTCTGGCGCTGCTTGTTTTTCTAGTGCCTGCTGCTTCGCGAGCGCAGGTTTCGCTGGGTGTATCCGTGCACGTGGGACCGCCGGCTCTGCCGGTATACGAGCAGCCACCTTGTCCTGTTGAGGGTTATTTGTGGACGCCGGGGTATTGGGCGTACGGCCATCATGGATATTACTGGGTGCCTGGAGTCTGGGTGGCGCCGCCGCGCGTGGGAGTACTGTGGACGCCGGGATATTGGGGCTGGAATGAAGGCGTGTATGTGTTCCATGCCGGGTATTGGGGTCCGCATATCGGCTTCTATGGCGGCGTGAACTACGGGTTCGGATACAACGGCGTCGGGTTCATAGGTGGAGAATGGCGCGGTGGACGCTTCGCCTACAACACTGCGGTAGTGAACGTGAACACCACTGTGATTCATAACACGTACATCAACAAGACCGTGATCGTAAACAACAGGACCGTAAACCGGACCAGCTTCAACGGTGGCCCAGGTGGAATCACCGAGCGGCCGACGCGTGGTGAGAGGTCAGCCAGTCGCGAGTCGCACATTCGGCCGACGGCAGCGCAGGCCTCGCACGAACATCTAGCGAGCGCGAACCGCGGGAATTTCGCGTCCGAGAATCACGGTAAGCCGGCAACGGCGGCAATGAGCAGGGTCAACACGCGCGAAGCGAACCAGCAGTCGCGCATCGCGAAGGGCGTGAGCTCGGGGCAACTGACTCCCGGTGAGACCAGCCACCTCGAGAGCCGAGAGTCTAACATCAACCACGAAGTGCACAATGATCAGGCGGCCAACGGCGGCAAGCTCACGCAGCAGGAGCGCCCGCAGGTCAATCATCAGCAGAATAATGCGAGCAAGCAGATTTACGGCGACAAGCACAACACCAAGACCGATCACGCGGCGCAACAGCACAACGCCTCCGTGAAATCGGACCATGCGCAAAGTGAACATCCACACCATTGATTGGCGGAGTGTGCCGGGCCAGTCCGGTTCGCGGACATCACCATTGATCTCCCCGAACGCCGTTTCTGGCCAACTTCCGGGTTGCCGACGATCCGGGAACTGCTCCATTTAATGGACACAAGCGCGTTTACTCGGAGTTGAGTCCCTCTGCAACAGCTATCGCTCCTTTTGTCTGCTGAACCTGTATAATTTCCGAACACCATGACACTTCCCTTTGGCACAACGCTTGGACCCTATGAAATCGTCGCGTCAATCGGATCCGGCGGGATGGGTGAAGTCTATAAGGCGAGGGACACGCGGCTCGAACGCGTGGTGGCGGTCAAAGTGCTGCCTGAATCGATGGCGAAAGACAGCGCCCGGTTAACGAGGTTTCAGCAGGAAGCGCGGGCGCTCAGTGCACTGAACCATCCAAACCTGTTGGCAATTTTTGATGTCGGCGCTGAGAACGGAACGAACTTTATCGTTTCGGAGTATCTAGAAGGGCAGACTCTACGCGAACGATTAGAGGCGGGACCGATGCCTTGCCGCAAGGTGGTGGAAGTGGCGCGGCAAGTGGTATTCGGAATGGCGGCGGCGCACGAAAAGGGGATCGTGCACCGCGATTTGAAGCCCGACAATATTTTCCTCACGCGAGACGATCACGCAAAAATTCTGGATTTTGGGCTGGCGAAGCATGCGCTCGGCGGCGATGGTGCGCCCGGCGGAACGTTGACGGGATCGACGATGGGCGGGCCAGCGTTGACGGCGCCGGGATTGGTGATGGGCACAGTTGGGTACATGTCGCCGGAACAGGTGCGCGGGCAGACAGTGGATTACCGTTCGGACATTTTCAGTTTTGGGGCGATTTTGTACGAGATGGTGACAGGGAAGCGTGCGTTTACCGGCGATTCGGCGATCGAGACGATGAACGCGATTCTGAAGAGCGAGGTGGAGGAGATTGACCCGTCGAAGATTACGGCGTCGCCGGGGATTGCGCCGATCGTGCGGCATTGCATCGAGAAAAATCCTGCGGATCGGTTCCAGTCGGCGAGGGATTTGGGATTTGCACTAGGGGTGCTGTCGGGAACGGAAACGCGGCCGGCGATGAGCAGGAGTGGCGCAGTTGCGTCGATAGAGACGAAGAGTGCGCGCAAATGGGGCTGGATGTGGAAAGTGGCGGCGGGAGTGCTGGGGACAGCGTTCCTGGTGATGGCGTGGTCGGTGTTTCACAAGTCGCCGAGCGAAAGGCAACAGGTGTTTGCGATTGTGACGCCGGGAGAAGTGAATCACCTGGCGCTTTCGACGGATGGGAATTGGCTGGCGTATACGACGCCGGATGACGAGTCGGGGAAAAGCGTGCTGGTAATTCAGAAGGTGGGAACGTCAAAGCTAGCGGTGTTGAAGGGAACGGAAGGGGCGAGCTATCCGTTCTGGTCGCCGGATAACAAGAACCTGGGGTTTTTTGCCGACGGCAAATTGAAAAAAATTGGAGTGGATGGGGGAGGAGCGGAAACTCTGGCGCTGACGCCGAATGCACGCGGGGGAAGCTGGGGCAGCAAAGGGGTGATTCTGTATACACCGCAAATCGGCAGTGGGATTTGGAGGATCAATCCCGACGGAACGCATGATGAGCAGGTGACGGAAAAATACTTTCTCCCGGAGGAGAGTTCGCATCGCTGGCCGGTATTTTTGCCGGATGGAGAACACTTTGTCTTCTGGGGAGGATCGTTTGCGAATGCGGACGACGATCCGATCAGTTGGATTTACGAAGCGACCCTGGACGGTAAGGAGCGAAAAAAGCTGGTGCAGGCGCACTCGAATTCCGGATACGCGAATGGGCAACTGCTATATTTGGATAAGCGCGGATCGCTTGTGGCGACGAAGCTGGATATCAGCGCAGCACGGGTGGGAGAGGAAAAGCGAGTGATCGCGGATGTGGTTGGCTTCCAGGCGTCGACGTATTGGGGTGCCTTCACGGCCGCGGAGAATGGCACGGTGGTGTACAACTCCAGCGCAGGTTCGACGTTGTCGGCGCTGACGTGGTTTGACCGCGCGGGGAAGGAGTTGGGGCGAGTGGGAGAAGTTGGTGTGCTGGCGAATCCATCCCTTTCGCCGGACGACCAATTTGTGGCGGTGGATCGTACGGATTTAAAGGAGAGGAACGTGGATGTGTGGATCCACAATCTAAAGCGAGGAACGGCGTCTCGGTTTACTTTTGATCCGGCGGAAGATGTGTCGGCGGCGTGGTCGCGCGACGGCCAAACAATCGCTTACCGTTCCGCAGCGGGAAGTGTCACGGTGGACGTGAAAAGGTTTCAGGGAACGGAAAAGGAAAAGGTGGTGCTGGAGCAGAAGGCGAAAATCGGACGGCAGGAATTTATTCCGAACTCGTGGAGCGCGGACAATGCGCAGATCCTTTGCACCGCACAATTCGGTAGAGGTGAAATTGGGCTGGCGACGGTGGCGTCGAACGGGAGTGGAGACAAGGAATTTCTGAGGGGGAAAGCGAGTTATGCCAACGGCCAGATTTCGCCGGACGGGAAATGGGTGGCGTACCAGTCGAATGAATCGGGAGACTGGGATATTTATGTGACGACGTTTCCGGGGGCATCGGGGAAGTGGCAGGTTTCGCGCGGAGGTGGAACGGAACCGAGGTGGCGTGGCGATGGAAAAGAGATGTTTTACATCGGGCCGCATGGGGAATTGACGGCGGTTGAGGTGAATAATGGAGGGTCATTCAGCGCGGGCGTGCCGATGAGATTGTTTCCGTTTCAAGGAAGGACGCAGATTTCGTCGACGGATTTGTCTACGTATGACGTGACGAAAGATGGGAAGAAATTTATTGTGAACCGGTATGTGAGGCCGGAGAATGTGGCGTCGTTGACGGTGGTATTGAATGCGGAGGCAGAAGGAAAGAAGTGAGCGAGAACAGGCTTGGCATCGATTCTGGACGGATGACGAGCTATGCGGAAGTAATTCCAGGAGACTCGCGCCATTACTCCGGTTTGCCGACCAGACATCCACTATGCGAGACTCGGTCGCATGAGGCACCCCGACCCACACGGCCCGCCGGATCGCACCCCGATAGAGGTCGGCGAGGTTTGGGTAAACCCCGTCACCCGTGAACGCGCCACGATCCTGGAGCGTACCTGGGACAACCCAGAGGGCCGCGCGACCGCCGAGCTGACTGCACTCGTTGGCGCGCGTGTCATGGGGGAACACCTGCCATCCCGCTCTGGTCGAGCGCTTCACCGTGCTCGAGGGCGAGCTGACCGTAAAACGCAACGGGCAGACCGGCATTCTGCATCAGGGCGAGACGGCCGTCATCGAGCCCGGCGTATGGCACGACTGGTGGAATGCGAGCGACCGCGACGCGCGGGTACGGGTGGAGATCACCCCCGGCGAGCGGTTCGTGCACATGATCGAGACCTTCTTCGGCCTCGCGCGGCTCGGACACACCGACAGCAAGGGCATGCCGCGTCCCGCTGCAACTCGCGCTATGTGCGCGCGAGTTCAGCGACGTGGTCGTGTTCCGTTCGCCGCCGCTGGCGGTGCAGCGCACGATCTTTGGCGCGCTAGCACCGATCGCGCGCTGGCGCGGCTATCGCGCGACGTACCCGCAGCTCTCGCGCATCGTGCTGGCGCCCAGGACGTAGCACCGGCTTCAAAGTCCCGATGAGGGATAACTTCTTTCAAGGGGGACGACTATGCAAAAGCGTACGACCAGAGTCAATGCTTCGGAAGAGACCATCAAGATTGGTCCGCTAGGGATCCGATTCCTCCTCACCGGCGATGATTCCAGTGGAAGCGTCTCGGTGTTCGAGGTTCTCGTCCCGGTCGGGCAGAAGCTGGCAGCGCCAGCCCACAAGAACGATGCCTACGAGGAGATACTCTACGGTATTGAGGGCGTCCTTACCTGGACGGTTGACGGCACGCCCATCGAGGTTGGTCCCGGGCAGGCGTTGTGCATCCCCCGAGGCGCGGTGCACCGCTTCGATAATCTCGGCAACGAGGATGTGAAACAGCTCGCCATCATATCCCCTGCGATAATGGGCCCCGCATACTTCCGAGAAGCCGCCGAAGTAATCGCCGCCGCCGGCGGCGGCCCGCCCGATCGCGCGCAAATGATTGATGTCTTCCGCCGTCATGGCATGACGCTGGCCGCATCCCCGCCTGTTAAGTAGCGGTCGGCTGGTATAGTTTCGCCCCGCAGCCCGTCACTAACGGTTTAGCTCGCGGATTCCGGCTGGATGACGGGCAAAACGGAAGTAATCGAATTACTTGCTGTTTGCCGACAAGTCGGGAACTATCCCGTTCTGCGGCTCGAATGTGCACTCCAAATTGGTCAGTTCGGTGTAGCCTCGCTCTGCTCGGTAAGAATCGTTTATTGCTACAGGAGTCGCAATGTTTCAAAAAGAAGCCAGCTGCAAGCTGTCTCGAGCAGAAGTTGAGCAGAAGGCTATTGGGGCTCTCCGGCAAATGACGCTGGCGGAAAAAACCTCGATGCTCAGCGGCAACACCGACATGTTCACTAATCTCATCAAATACGGCAGATTCTATAATCCCGTGCCGACGACCACACCTGGCGTAAAACGTCTGGGGATATCGCCAATCAAATTCACAGATGGCCCGCGCGGAGTAGTGGCGGGCAAATCGACGTGCTTCCCAGTGTCGATGGCGCGAGGCGCAAGTTTCGATCGGGCGCTCGAAAGCCGGATTGGGGATGCGATTGGAAAGGAGGCGCGTGCGCAGGACGCCAATTGCTTCGGAGGCGTCTGCATCAATCTGCTGCGCCATCCGGCCTGGGGGCGCGCCCAGGAGACGTATGGCGAGGACCCATTTCACGTTGGAGAGATGGGCAAGAGCCTCATGCAAGCCGTTCAGCGGCACAATGTGATGGCGTGCGTAAAGCACTACGCGGCGAACAACATCGAGAACAGCCGATTCTTCGTCAATGTCAAAGCCAGTGATCGTGTCCTGCACGAGGTTTACTTGCCACACTTCAAGAAGATCGTTCAGGCCGGAGCTGCTTCGATCATGGGCGCTTACAACCGCTTGATGGGTGACCACTGTTGTGAGAACCGCAAGCTGCTCACGGAAATTTTGCGCGACGATTGGGGATTTGAAGGGTTCACCATGTCAGACTTCATATTCGGCATCCATGACGGGAAGAAAGCCATTGAAGGAGGCATGGACCTCGAGATGCCGCTGCCAATCAAGTATCAACAGAAGCTGTTGGAAGCCGTGCAGACTGGACAGTTGGCCGAAGAGGTCGTCGACCGCGCTGTGTTGCGCATCTTGCGCGCTTTGCTAGTCTTTGAGAACACGCCGGGCCCGACGACTTACAGCAAAGAGCTAGTGGCGTGCAAAGAACATGCGGCACTGGCCCGAGAGGCAGCGGAGAAATCGATGGTGTTGATCAAGAATAGCGGGCCGGTGTTGCCTTTCCCCAAAAACGTGAAGCGGGTGCTCGTGCTGGGGAAACTGGCACGGAAGGAGAACACGGGAGATCGAGGATCCAGCCGGGTGTACGCCCCATACGTCGTCACGCCATTGGAAGGCCTGAAACGCTATCTTGGAGAAAACACCGAGATCATTCACTACGACGAGGGCCAAGTCGCAAAAGCGAAGAAGGTTGCTCACGAAGTGGATTGCGTGATCATCGTGGCTGGTTGTGATTTCAATGACGAAGGCGAGTTCATGTCTCCCGCGAACATGGATGAACCCATCCGTTTGATTCAAACCGGTTACAGAAATATGGGGAAACCGTTGACAGCTCTCTTGACCCGGGCGATGGGTAGGTTGAGTCGTATTATCCCGCGGACAACTGCCTTACCAGGCGGCGACCGCCAGAGCCTGTCGCTGAAGACCGAACAGCGCCGGCTCATCGAGGAAGTCAGCCCCATTAACGCCAACACAGTGGTCTGCCTAGTGACTGGCAGCATAATCCTCGTTGAGGAGTGGTCCGAGAGGGTCCCGGCGATTTTGTACAGCTGGTACGGCGGGATGGAGGGTGGCAACGCTCTCTGTCACGTGTTATTCGGTGACGTGAACCCCAGCGGCAGACTACCCTTCACGATTCCTGCGAGTGCTGAACATCTGCCTTATTTCAGCAGTACAGATCACGAGATCACCTACGATTTGTATCACGGGTACACGCTACTCGATAAAACAGGTATCAAGCCCGCGTACTCTTTCGGTTTTGGGCTGGGATACACGTCGTACTCATACAGCGATCTTCGTGTTGAAAAGAAAGATCAAGCCATAGAGGTGAAAGTAAGAGTCACGAATACAGGGTCGCGTGACGGTGAGGAAGTCGTCCAGGTGTATGTGGGCATGGAGGCATCCGCTGTGGAGCGACAGACAAAACTTTTGAAAGGTTTCGAGAAGGTCACTATCCCCGCGAACTCGACAAAGGACGTGAACATTTTTGTCCCACTTGACGAACTTCGCTACTACGACGAGCAGAGTAAAAGGTGGCAGTTGGAGCCTGGAGTGTACCGGATCGCAGCGGGGCCCAGTTCGGATGATGCCATGCTGTTGCGGGGCACAATCCGTTTGCACTGATCGTAAGATTCAAGCCGCCGCCCGGATGTCGTCCGAGTCACGAGCAACCCGGAAGTTATCGGTTCGTCCTTCTGATTAGTAACGAACAAACGCGCATGTCTTCAGTGCTTGATTTCCTGACGAGATCCCGACTTCACAGGATTGATGGTCTGCCCGGGGCACTCAACACCGATCGAACCGGGTCTGCTAACGCACTTCCTGGAAAACAATCGTGTAGCCGTCAGGGTCTTCTATGCTGAAGAGCTTAAGCCCGTATGGTGCCACTTTCGGACGCTCAGCCCTCAAACCTCGGTCCGTGAGTTCTTGATATGCAAGCTCCACATCGGAGCAACCGATGTAAAACACAGCGTCCTTGGACCTCTTCTCGGGAGGCTGCATCGGGCGCTCATTCGAGTCATATTGAGTGTTCAGCATGATCTCGGCTCCCCCAAACCGCAGCCACATCCAATGAGAAAACCTGCCCTCCGCCGTCTCAACCTCAGGTGAGGCTGCGACCACAGTGAACCCGAGCATGTCTCGGTAGAAGGCGAGTGCCCTTGGCATATCGAAAACGCCGATCAGCGGCGTTAATCCCAGCGGCGAGAAACTCATGTTTCTTCCAGGCCTGATTTTGCGGACATGGCAGAAGTGAAGCACGGACTAATTTCTCTTCGATGCTACCAAGATGTAAGAAACTGCCTCACTGAAAGTTAGCGATCGGTTAGTAACGGCAAACGCGCTTGTGTTTAACGAACCGATCAACTCTCGGACGGTCTGAAGTTGGCCGGAAACGGCGTTCGCGGAGATGACCGCGCAAGCGACCTCCGACGAACCCTCACTTCACACAACGAGACTTCTGGCCCGGAATAACTTCCGGGTTGCTCGTGAGAACCGCCAATTCTGCTGGATCTTTCATTTTCTGTTTCCGCTGTTCACTGTCTGCCATCCCTGGGATGGCAATGCAGACTGGTCTTACAGTTTGAATCTGCAATTCAGACACTAAAGGGCTATCGCATGCGTAGCCGCTTAAGTAGAGGATGCCGGTACCCCCCCTCAGTCATTTTGCGTCCAGCCTACGATTTTTGGTATTGACTGACCTTAACCTGCATGCGATATAATATTATCGCATGCAGGACCGAAAGCTCGACGAAAAACTCAGCCGTTTACGTGTCACATTGCTCGCGCTTTTGGAGCAGCTACGAGAGGTGCTGAACGTGGCGCTTGCCCGCACCCCTTTGGTCAAAGGCAATGTCTACGAGATCGCCCGTCGTTGCAGTACCCCCAACTGCAGTTGCATGCGCGGCCGGTTGCACCGCAACATGGTCCTGACCTGGAGTGAACAGGGGCGGTCCCGCATGCGCTCGATTCCCCCGGCCCAGTTAGCGGAGTTACGTAAGAAGAGTGCAGAGTATTTGCGCTTTCGTCGGGCCCGCGCCGAGGTCTCGGTGCTGCACAAGAAGATTCTGAAGGTGCTCGATCAGATCCAGGAGTTGCGTCGCGAGGCTCCTTAAGATGAGTGAGTCGGCACTGTCGACGTCCGCCGCCATGCTGTTTGAGCGCAATGATGCGCGGGTGCTCGAAGCGTTTCGTCGAGGCGAGTTCGATTATGTCGATGCCGTCGGCGAAGTCAGCGAAGCCGACTTCTTCCGGGTCATCACCGAGCGCAAGATCCTGGACAAGCTGGCCCAGAGCTACCCCTCTCCTCGCGAGCGGCACGATGTGCCCTTGTGGGTCTATATGGCCAGCAACCTGTCCATGCGTTTTCATGGCGAGCATCACTTTCATGCCTTTCCCTTCCTGGTGCGCTCCAGCAGCATGATCGAGGCTTTTGGCCCGGCCATGGGCCACAAGGCCACCCATCCGGAGACCGGCGACATTTCCCTGCGCTGTGCGGGGTTTAACGAAAAGAATGAATACGATCGCCAGACACCCTGCGACCAGGACTATCTGCGCAAGCTGGCCGGGGATACCGATGCGCAGTTACTGCAGACCTGGTTCAATCGCGAGGTCGTGGGAATCTTTAAGCAGCACCACGCGTTCGATGCGCAAGGGATCTTTATTGGCGATGCGAGCTATCTGTTCGTGCCGGACAATGAGCACTACGAGGGCTCTTCGCGGCTACTTTTTGATGAGCAGAATCATCCGGTCGATTCCACGAAGCTGACCCACGAGCAACAGAAAGGCTACGACTGGCGACGCTGTTACAAGCTGGTGACCCTGCTGCATACCAACCGCGCGGGAGAGTTCTTCCTGTATGGCGGGCTGCGCCTGACGGCTGGCAAGGACCATGAAGCTCCGGTGCTCTATGAGCTGGTGGATGAATTTGTGGAAAACCATGGTCGCGGGGTCATGAAGCGTTTAATTCTGGATCGTGGTTTTTTGGACGGGGAGAAGATCGGCCATTGCAAGCGGGATCTGGGGATCGACGTGCTGATCCCGGCGCGCAAGGATCTGGAGATCTATAAGGACGTGGTGGGCTTGGCCGAAGGTGGGTTGTTATCGTTTCAGCCGGTGCCGACTCCTTGCCCTGGTGCGCCGGCGGTCCCCGTGCACCGACCGGAAAGTATTCGTAAACGGGAAGAAGCGCGCCAACGCACCTTGGCCAAGAAGAAAGCCGAGGCCGCACAGAAAACGCAGGAAGTGCAGAAACTCCGCAAGGCGAACCCGACGGGAACGCCGCCCCCGGAGCAGGCACGCAGCGAAGTAGCGGCGGTGATGGAGCTGCGAACGTTGAGCACTTGCCCGGTGCCGATCCATGCGGTGGTCAATCGCGAGATCGACCGTGACGGTCACCGGGAGCACTGGGTGTTGCTCGATACCGCTGCTATCCCCGAGCCCCTGGCCACTCGTGAGGAATATCGGCTGCGCACGAGTATTGAAGAGCGACATCGACAGCTGAAATGTTTTTCCGATCTAGCCGGGTTCACCTCGCGAAGGCTTTCCCTGGTGGTCAATCAAGTGGTGTTTGTGTTGCTGATGTACAGTTTGCTGCAGTGGTACTGGCAGCGGATCCGACGGCCGGAATTCAATCCGCGCACCACGGCTCGGGCCTTGGAGCAGCTGCGGCCGACGATGAGCGTGATCCTGATTTTTTATCAGGGTTATGTGGCC
>CAVUHF010000010.1:0-521670 GCA_963741195.1 Candidatus Acidiferrales bacterium | reverse complement strand
GTGAAGCTCTTTTTAGAGAGAAGTTCAGTCGTCCTCAGAAAATCTATTCAGGAGACAATTCGACGCTTTCCATTGTTGCAATCCTGAGAATGGTGGACAGTAAATTGTAGTAACAAAACGCCGTAAGACGGGCAGCTATAAGGGGTCGCGCTGTCGCCCATGGCACTGCCGTGTTGGAAGCTTTCGGCTTATGGAGCAGTCTTGGCCTGAGACGCCTTCAGGCAGGCACGTAGCTGGGCTATTCGGTTCAAAATCGGCCTCCTGGCTGGATTAATCCAGCCAGGAGGTGTCGAACGCTATAAGGAGTGCGGGCTAGAAGGATTAACAGACCGCGCGCGAACCCCCTATCGCTATGCCAATAAGCTCCCCGCTCAGATCGAAGCAATGATTGTCACCATGCGGCGAGAGAAGCCAACTTGGGGCGCTCGCAAGCTTCGGGAACGGCTGCTACGCAAATTGCCCAACGATGTCCGTGTACCCGCCTGCAGCACCATCCACGCCATCCTGGACCGTCATGGGCTGGTTACTCGGCAAAGGCGCTCACGCACAAAAACCCAAGGTACACCTTTATCCGAGGGACTTGCTCCGAATGCCTTGTGGTGCACCGACTACAAGGGCGAGTTCATGCTCGGGGACAAAATTTGCTACAGCCTCACCGTCTCCGATTACGCCAGCCGTTATCTTTTGCTCTGCGAAGCCATGGAGTCCATCAAAGAACAGGGCGCTTTTACCGCCTTTGAGCGCCTGTTCAAGGAACGCGGTCTGCCCCTAGCCATCCGCTCCGACAACGGCGTTCCCTTTGCTTCACCCAACGGTCTCTTCAACCTCAGTAGGCTAGCCGTTTAGTGGCTTCGCCTCGGCATTACCATCGAGCGTATCCAGCCAGGCCATCCGCAACAGAACGGTCGCCACGAACGCATGCACCGAACTTTAAAGATGGAAGCTACCCGGCCAGCCGGCTCCAACTTCCTTCAGCAACAAGCCAAGTTCGACGTCTTCGTTCACGAGTTTAACCACGAGCGCCCGCATGAGGCTCTCGATATGAAGTGCCCCGTCGAAGTCTATAAGCCTTCCACGTGGCCCTATCAGGGCATCGGAGAACTCTCCTATCCTCTCCATGATCGGAAAGTTCTGGGCGCATGGAGCGTAAGTTGTCCGGGCTGGATTTGTTGTTTCTTGCAGCTCTCCTCGATCAGCCGCTTGGCCAGTTCGGCGCTTTCGCGATAAGCGACGGGAAGCCTCCTTTGGTATTTCTGAGTAAGCGCGCAGTTAGGTTTAGCTTTGTTACATCAAGCGCTCCTCTATTCATTCAAACTTCCCAGGCATGTCGTATTACTAAGGCTAAGTTCGGGAATCCAAAGATAATGGCTAGAGTACAATAAGGGATCCAAAATGAGCCCGCTGACAAATTGCCGATGGCGTAGATGTGCCAGTATTTTGATGTTGTTGTTGATTGCGCGATTGTGCAGCGGTCAGACCCCGAACCAACCAGAAAACAGTTCAAACAAAATTTCCGTGACGGTCAATGCCGTGCTGGTTCCGGTCGTTGTACGAGACGCTCAAGGCAACTCTGTCGGTAATCTGAAGAAGGAAGATTTCGAAGTCTTCGATAAGAACAAACTGCAGGCGATCGTCGGATTCGATATCCAGCAGCGAACGAGTCCGGCGACGGAGCGGGACAGCACTGATCACAAAGCGGATGTGGCCAGTCCCTCGGGTCCGAAAACGGACACGCCCAAACCCATCTCGCCAGAACGTTTTGTCGTGTTCCTTTTCGATGATTTGCACTTGAGCGCGGGCGATTTGAGCCTGATTCAGAAGGCTGGAACTCGGATCACGTCAGAATCTCTGGCCGAATCGGACATTGCAGCGGTGGTCGCTACCTCAGGAATCAGCAGCGGACTGACGCGAGACCGGAGGAAGTTGCAGGAAGTTATCATGAAACTTAGGCTGGGCAATATTTACGGTGGAGTTGGCCGAACATGCCCGCAAATGACTTATTACGAAGCAGATCGCATTATAAACAAACACGACTTCATGGTTCTGGAGACGGCCATCGAGAACACGCTGGCGTGTTGTGAGTGCAAGCGCGATATAGCGGAGGTGCAGGCACAGAATGCTGCGTCTGAAACCTTGCATATTGGGGATCAAGATGTACGGCAGACACTCGGGTTCATTCGAGACATTGTGGCGAAAATGGGTGCCATGCCAGGACAAAGAACCCTGGTGCTGGTTTCGCCGGGTATTTTAACTGTTACTCCGGAAGCCATGGCCGGCAAGTCGGCAATTCTGGATCTAGCAGCGAAGTCGAATGTCACAATCAACGCATTAGATGCGCGTGGGCTTTACACAACAACCCTCGACGCTTCGGAGCAAAGCCGAGGCACAAGCCTGGCCGAGCGGAATGCCTCACAATATCGTGGGTATTCGATGACCTTGAATGAAGACGTGATGGCGGAACTGGCGGATGGCACTGGAGGCACGTTTTTTCATAACAGCAATGACCTCGAAGGAGGGCTTCAGCGACTCACAGTTGCTCCTGAATGGGTGTACCTGTTGGAGCTTTCACCGACGGGGATCAAGCAGGATGGTTCGTATCATCCGCTGAAAGTGAAAGTGAAAGGAGAGGGTCTGAAAATTGAGGCGCGCCGTGGCTATTTTGCGTCAAGACAGCAGAAGGACAAGGCCTCAAAGCGACCTGAGCAGAGGTTCTTGCCAGCATCTACATGCGGGAAGACACAACCTCGGTTGCAGTAATGGTTAACGATTTGAGAAATCGTATTCTTCCCTCGTTACTCGGCGAACGTCGATTGACTTATTGAACGAGGTCTTCATACGATGTCCGTACTTACTCAGCGTAATAGTCCGCCACTTCCACGTGACGGATGAGGAGCATCGCAGATGCAGCTGTTGCTTGGACTTAACTTAGTGCCACGATTCTCGAGAAAAGCAAATGTGGCTGTTCCCGCCCTAGCGGCAATGTTCCTGATGGTCGGCTTGGCCCGACTCGCGTGTGCCGGCATCCCGGATCAAGCGAACCGATTCGTACTCGAGCGGGAAAATCGAACTATTGTCATCGAGCCATTCGGCGCCAATATTGTTCGAATGACTCTGAGCTCGGAAAGAGCTGCGGCGCTGACAACGCCTGGTTATGGAATCGTGGGCACGCCTTCGATGGCAGGCTGGACTCAAGAGCAGGACTCCGAGGGGTACGACGTCATTCGCTCGACACGGTTGGTGATCCGAATCGCACCGAAAAGTCTGTCGTCACCGAAACCAATGCCCCTCGACGAGTTGAATCAGTCCCTGAGGAACCGTTACTTCTATGGAGACTGGAGCCGTGGGAGGTACAACGACTCGATCTCCATTTCGAAGACCGTGGGCGAGCCGCTTTTGACGATGTGGCGATGGTCTATGCTTCCGAATGAATCGGAGGCAGCGGCGGGAGGGGTGGCGAAGCAAGAAAAGCCGGACGCCGGGTACCATGTTTCCGCCACCTTCGATTCGCCCACAGGGGAACATTACTATGGGCTTGGTCAACAGCAGCAAGGCGCCCTCGACCTCCGCGACCACCAAATCAAATGTTGGCATGATTACGCGGCAATCGGCGGAGAGAACGTTTGCGTTCCGTTTCTGGTCTCGAGCCACGGCTACGGTCTCATCTGGGATAACCCGTCGAAGACTACGATCGATCTCGGTTTTAACCAGCAAAACGTATGGTCTTCCGAAATCGCCGACCGCGTCTCTTTCTTTGTGATCGCAGGCGATAAAACGGACGAGATCTACCAGGGTTATCGCCAGCTGACCGGTGTCACGCATCTGTTGCCCAAGGCCACGTATGGCTACATCCAGAGCAAGGCCATCTACCCCACGCAGGAACAACTGCTGCAAGTTGCGAAAGAATATCGTGACCGCCGTCTGCCGTTAGACGTACTTGTGGTGGACTTTCTGAACATGACCAAGCAGGGCGAGCTGGACCTTGACACCGCACGGTGGCCTGATGCCGCCGCAATGAACCGGCAACTCCATTCCATGGGCATCACCACGCTGTTGAGCGTGTGGCCGCACTTTTCCGCTGGAACGCAGTTTTACGACATGCTGCGCCGAGAAGGACTGGCTCATTCACACCGCGGATGGCACGCCCGACGTGGGTTGGGCTTCTAAGGAGATCGGACCGAACCTTGATACCACCAATCCGGATGCAGCCAAGTGGTGGTGGGAATCCATTCGAGATCGCTATGTCAAGCCATACGGATTCGATTACATCTGGCTCGACGAAACGGAACCGGATGTGGATCCGGCGAAGGATTTCTTTTCCATCGGGTCAGGTTCTCGCTACTACAATGTCTATCCGTTGTTCCACACGGCGTCGGTTTACGAAGGTTTTCGGCGTGATTTCGGAGACAGCCGGCGGGTGATGATTCTGGCGCGGGCTGCATATCTGGGAGCGCAACGCAATGGCACGGTGTTCTGGTCGAGTGACGTCTTCTCGACTTGGGACATGCTGAAGCGTTCGATTCCGGCTGGCCTGAACTTTACCGCCAGCGGCATGCCTTACTGGGACACCGATATTGGCGGATTTTTCTCGCCAACCCTCGCGCCCGGCTATCACGCTACGCACAAACCGCTCGTCGACCCCACCGAAGCGCGCTCCACGGTGGACAGGTATGAAGACTATCCGGAGCTGTTCGTACGCTGGTTTGAGTGGGGCACTTTTCAGCCGGTGATGCGTGCTCACGGGGAGAGAAACCACAACGAGGTCTGGTCCTACGGCCGGCAGGCCGAACCTATTCTTGCGAAGTATTTGCGCCTGCGCTATCAACTCCTTCCCTACATCTACTCACTTGCTTATGGCAGCTACCAGACCGGCGCGCCTTTCATGCGCGCGCTCTTCATGGATTTTCCGAACGATCCGAACGTGGCGGATATTCCGGACGAATACATGTTTGGACCTGCCTTACTGGTCGCGCCAGTCACGGAGCAAGGAGCAACCAGCCGCAAGGTCTATTTACCTGCAGGCTCGGATTGGTACAACTACTGGACCAATGAACGAATCCATGGCGGGCAGACGATCACCAACGCCGCGCCCATCGACACCATTCCGCTTTTTGTTCGAGCCGGTTCCATCCTGCCGCTCGGTACCGAGGTGCTCAGCACGCAGCCGCCGCAGGCGATTGCTTCTCTGCGTGTCTATCCTGGAGTGGATGCGGATTTCACGCTCTTTTCAGATGACGGAACTACCTATTCGTATGAGCACGGCGGCGGCCTCATTACTCAGTTACATTGGGAGGAAGCGACGCACCGCCTGACGCACGAAGGCAAGGCTTGGGACGGATCGAATGTAGTCGTCGTAGAAGCCGTTCATCCGTGAGACGAGAAAATCCGAGTTCGTCTGCGTCAAGTGAAACAAGCCACTTTTTCTTACTCTGAGATTCCATGAGGCTATATGCCTCGTTCGCAGGTCGACCAGCGCTTGCTCGACCGAGGGGCGCCACAAGACTTTCTGCGCATACCTTAGAATGCGTTCACAGGTTCTCAATGTTCCCTTCCTGGTAGGTCATGATTTGCGCTACGCCGTTTTATCAATCTTCAACGCCATTGCGAAGAAACTCCATCTGATCCCGAGTTGATCTCTTGATCTCTTGTGGAAGACAGTGCACCCAAGGCAAATGACTCTTAATCTGGGGATGTAATCTAATTCCGATCGCCTCGCACTCATGCTTCGCAAGTTGGATACTTCTAGTACAGCTTCCGTACAACCGAGAGAGAAGAAATGACCATCTGAATCCCGTAAGCGACACCAAAGAAAGCATTTGGATTTTTAAAGCTACAGTTCGGGACCAGGAGGTTGGTGGTTCAAATCCACTCGCCCCGACCACTCTTCCCAATCGGGTTCGGCCGCAATTGAGATAAGTGTCCTGAATACAATAGCTGACACTTCGTTGTCGGGCGGTGCAAAGAAGCCGATATCTTTGCGGTACAGGATGCCTTCGGGGAAAAGAGCGTTTTGAACCGTGAGCTTGTCGGTCAGATGAGCACTGACCCATAGTGCCTTAGCTGGAATCGTGGTGCGACTAGTATCAGCCGTCAATTGGAGAACAGCCTCAGCTTCGGCCACGAAGGAACGCTGAGCCAACTGAATCTGTGCGATGTCGGTGGCAATCATGTCCATCATCTGCCGGAACTCTGGCTGCGTCAGGTTGCCCTTTGAGTAGGATTCAAAGATCGACAGACGCATCGCCTCTTTGTCTGACAACTGAGTCGCAAGGTGATGCTGCTTCTGTTCGGCATCTTGGATGCGCTTCTGTGTGTCAGCCTTAGCCAGAACGGGAATGTTGTTGACGAGAGCATCAAAGGCAGGCTGCACACTCGTCAGGTAATAAAGCCAGTCAGCTTCCAGCTTCTCTCGACTTACGCTCACCGGGTGCTCACAGCCTTTATTCCAACACCAATACTTCGCATATGTCTTGATTCTGCCCTTCACATTGCCCGACGTCAGCTTTGCCCGGCAGTAGCCGCACTTGACGAACCCACGGAGCGGGAAGCTGTCATCAACAGTCTTCTTGGGCACGGTTTTTTTCTTTCCTCGAAGCGAGTCCGGCACGCTGTGCCAAAGTTCCACGGAAACGATCGGCAGGAAGCCTCCTTTGTAGGTCTTCCCGTTGTGCAAAATTTGGCTACAGTACACAGGGTTCTTGAGCACGAAGCTGAACGTCTGCCTGTTAAGTTTGCGGCCTTTCTTGGTGCGCAAGCCAGCGGCCGTGACGAACTGGCGTACCGCGTCAGAACTGTGACCGCCATTGGCCACCATCTCGAATGCTTGCCGGATCAGCGGTGCAGCTTCATCAGGTTCAAGAGTCTTAACACCGTCCGTCCGCTGGACATTGCGGTATCCCATGGGGGCTTGGTGTAGCCAGCGCCCCTTCTCACGATGAAGCTGGAAACGCTACCTGACGCGGGAAGACAAGTTTTGTGAGTAAAACTCACCGAAGGCTCTGGCCATCGTCCGAGCCAGTCTGCCCATCGGTGAGTCATCCACCATTGGCTCGTCGACGCTAATGAGTTTGACACCAAGTTTGCCAAGATCACGCTCAGCAAGGGCCTTTCCGGCGGCGTTGCGGCTGAACCGGGTGCTGTCTTGTACGACAAAGTGTGTGACCCTGCCCTTCTGCCCTTTGATGTAGTCAATGGCCTCTTGAAGCGTTGGGCGTTCCGTTTTCCACGCCGATTCACCCTCAGCCGCGAAGACCCGCAGCACTGGGATGTTTTGAGAGGCGCACCAGTCTTCGCAACGCTTCTGCTGCGCAGGCAAGTTCAGTTAGTTGCGTTCAGCCTGTTTGACTGTGGAGACACGGCAATAGATGACAGCAGCGAAAGCAGCCTGATAAGTTTGACCGTTGTTCTTGGACATGAAATCGGGATTCTACAGGAAGCCAAATTTGGTGATAATTGTAACTACAGTACTGCCACACAGATTGTGGACGGTCCAGAAACCGTCTTCTCTCCATGATGCCGATCAGGCCGAGACCTTTGTCTACCAGACCATCGAGTACATTGAAGGGCGCACGTTGGGCCAGATTACGGCGAACTTTACTCCAAGCGTATCGAACTCGCCGCTTTGAAGAACTCTGCCATTTCGAGCTTCGTGAACAACGTAGCTTTCGACGGATATCTCGTGCGCTATCATGTATTCAACCGATGGGCGACGGAGCCTGCGGTGGTAGAGCGTACCATCTCTCGGGATTCGCGATTAAGGGGACTTCCGAGCTGGCGACGGCTGAATCTCGAAAACATGCCGGGCCCGTGCGACGGCGGTTTCGGAGATTGCCTCGGGACGCTGGACAAATCAGCTCACCTTTCGCCGCAGGGCATGTCTCAGAAGCGGGAGGACGCGATGAAATTTACGACGGGTTTGGTGCACTCTTGCCTTGTACTTATGTTGCTGTACTTAGCCGCGCCGACGATGAGGTCCGGCCAAGGCGACCGGTCAGAGATCGCAACGCGGCCGACCCGCGAATTCGCCGTTATCGAGAAGTGGCGCGGGACGTGGGACGTGAAGGCCACGCGGCGGCACCCGGAGCCGGTTCAAACAGTGACCTACGTGGAGAGCTACGATTGGGTTCTCGACGGGCGTTATCTACGCTCGCAGACATCGCGAAAATCGGATGGCGGCCAGACCATGTCGATGTTCTGGTTCGATGTGTTGGCCAAGACATATCGCGTGATGATCTTCGATGCCTCGGGGCTAGCCTTCGAGCTGCCTCCGCCGACCTGGAACGAGAGCACTCAGACCATGGAGTCCAAAGGGGGTCTCCTGACGCCGACATCCTATACGGGATACGCGACCTTCGAAAGTCCGGACACCATTCGCTGGAAGGCCCTGTGGAAAGACTGGAAAGGCACGGTCTTCCTGGATCTCGAGGGCACGAGCATCCGTCGCAAATAGGCTGAACATGGTGCCATCGTCTCCTTACTTCCTCCAGACCGGACTCGGTGTCGTCGGCGGTGTGCTGATGGTGACGGTCGCCGCCTCGCTCTTGACACTGATCGCGTCAACGTTCTTCTTGTGGCGGTATCGAAAGAAGATTGCGAGATTGATGTCGGCAGAGGGCAGCAGCGTCGGACACCAATTCGACAGCCAAGCACAAGCACAACTCCCACGTGGCTCTTCAGCACTGCCGCGATGCTCTGATCGCCCACCCGCCAGTTCACGAACGAACCAGTTGGCCGATCGCCTGTTCAGGCAGATGATCTCGAAACCGGTCTGGCTGGCGTGCCAATACGTGTTCGCCGGACTTCTGTTCGCACTGGTGCTGGCTTCAGCCACCTTTTTGGCGTACTCCGAGTCCGGAGTTAACTATCTACGCGCCGCGCGGCATCCACTGCAGTTCCTGTTTCTGTTCTGGACCTTTCTCTGGCCCATTTTGCTATCGACCAACATCGTTGCTCCCGGCACTCGGCGCAGCCGGTGGCTGAGGGTCTGGATCTACTTTGTCGTGCTCGCAGTCGTTGGTGGGTTGCTTGCGTGGACTGCCACCGAGGCGCCTATACGGACGGACAGCCTCGACATCCCTGCCTGGTCAGGAGAAACGCCCACCCGCGTGGTGATGAGATGGGCCGGGGTCAACCTCCCCGCGACATTGTTGATCCTCACCTTTCGCAATCGTCATGTCCGAGCCGTCGCCCCGCTCGTGTTGGGCTTCATGACAGTCCTGTCGACGGGAGTGATCTCCATCATCGCGGCGGCTTTCATGTACCCGGACCTTTCCGTGTCCGTCATAGCTTGGGCATCCAGAACGCTGAATGTGAGCGCCCGTGCGGCATTCATCGGCTATTTCCTCGTGCTCTCCGTCGGCTCATGTCTGTTGTTCGGCGTACTTGGCTGGGGCCTCGAGGTATGGATACGGAGCGGCTATCGACGCAAAGCCACGAGCGACCAGTCACTCGCCGTAGATGCTCTGTTGGCGGTATTCGCATCCCTTTACGCGATGATGCTGGCGCCCGCCGGCCCTGCCTGGTCGGTATGCGCGCTCGTTGCATTTTTCATCTTCAAATTAGTCCTCATTGCAGGAAACAAGTGGCTCCGCTCACGGCACACCTTTCACGACTACGAACCGGCACTGTTGGTACTTCGGGTATTTGCGCTTGGCCACCGCAGCGAGATTCTCTTCGATGCCGTTACCAGGCACTGGCGTCATGTCGGGCCGGTACGACTCATCGCTGGGACCGACTTGGCTCGTTCAACTATCGCGCCGCATCAATTCCTCGCTTTTGTTACCGGAACACTTGAGCACCTGTTCATCAGCAGCGAGCCAGCCATCGAGAACACTCTTGCTGGCCTGGATAGTCGGTGCGACTACGACGGTCGTTTTCGCATCAACGATTTTTTTTGTTACTCGGATACCTGGCAGCTCGTGTTTCAGAGGCTGATTCGGACCACCGACGTTGTGTTGATGGATCTGAGGAGCCTGACGAAACACAACGCGGGCTGTGTTTTCGAGATCAAGGAATTGCTCAATTCGATGCCGCTCGAGCAATTGGTGTTCGTCACCGACGACCGGACCGACAAGACTTTCCTGGATGCGACGTTGCAGCAGGCCTGCCGTGAGTTGCGGTCCGACTCACCCAATACTGAGCTCTCTCCGTCTACGTTTGAGCCGTTCGAGCTGAAGTCCGCCAGCGACCACGAGATCAAGGGCCTGTTACGGCACATCTGCACCGCCGCCGCGCGCAGTCACGCCGCGATTTCTTACTAATGCCGGCCCGGCTAGCGAAGTGGGAAAGCCAAGCTCCTTGAGTACCAAATTCTCCAGGAACTCACATGAAACGCGCGAGAGCTTCCGGAGTATGCAACTCCGTCACGAGGTGAGACGGATGTCGTGATGACAGATCACAGTTGTATGACTTCGCCCGTCTACGATATTCGATCTTGAGTTAACAGCTGTTCGGTCATATATCTGCCCTAGACACGCCGCGCTGCCGCAGTCTTGCCGTGTGTAACAAGTAGCGTCCCATGGGGTCCGTTGAACCACGTAATTGACTCCCAGCGCAGGCGAAAGCATTCTTCCGGACGCAATCCTGTATCTATAAGAATGGCAGCGACAACGGCGAGCGTCTCTGGAGAAGCGGCTAGGTATTTTACTTCTTCGAGAGGCTCCACAACCCGCTCACGACTCCGCGCACCAGAAAGCATCCTGACCGATGGCGCTGCGTTCAATGCGCCCTACTCAACAGCAACGCGAAGAACACGCCTGAGCACTTGAAGTGAACTGTTGACAGAACTTACTTGCAAGCCCTGCGTTTGTCGGTGCGCAGCAAAACAAGCAATGGATTCACCACTGATTTCATCAAGCTTTGCACATGCGGGGAGATTGTACGCCCGAATGTTTCGTAGGCCAACTCGGTAGTAGTCGAACCAAGTCTTTGGAGAAGTCTTCTCAAAGGTCGACTTCGCCCAAGAACTCGAACCTGTTGTCGATAAACTCCAAGAGGGTAGTGGACGGCTTTTTCTCTCGGATTCCCACCTCACCCTTTGCCAAGGGAAATGCTGGGTGTGTACCGTGGCAAGGTGACGTGCCCCCGCAGAGTGGATGAATTTCTACGCGAAGTTTTGTCGAAATTCGCGACCCAAACGGGGCTGAAGCTTGCCCTAAGGTCGAAATCGCCCCGGAAGGCGGCGTATCAAATCAAAAGAAAGATAGATGAGATCAAGGTAGCCTTGCGCGAACTTGGGCTCTCGGACGACGTGTCTTTAGATTAGTCGAGTGGCGTCTGGTACAGTTGGCACGATGAAGGACGCGATGGAAAATCCTTACTCTTCCCCCTATATTGCCATAACTCCGAGGCACGGAATTATTCGGATCGATGCCTTCTCCATCCGGTTAGGATTTTTGACATAGAGTGGCGATACCCCGGCTATTGGGCCTAAAATGGCCGCCTCACAGTAACTTTCTTCGCGAGCGGCAAGCCAGAGATCGCACGCAGCAGAGAAAGAAAGAGTCGGCAGGGTCCTGCTCGGCCTGCTCGGTTATGGCTCGCACAGCCACTCGCATCCATGCCAGCCGCGACTTGTCGTCCATTTGCAGCCAATCTCCGGTCGTGATCACACGGCTTTCTCGCGCAATGTTCATGAAAAGGTCAAAGGTCGCCTGTAGATTTACCACCTGGCCAGGCGACCTCAGATGTGCGCTGCCGTTCTGCATGGCTTCTCGTCTTCCCTGGCCCACAAAATCGTCAACCGCAAGCAAGGCGTCTTTCATCGTGAATTGCAACACCGCGTTCGCATTCACTGTGCTGCTCCAACTCTCAGGAAGATGTTGGACGTCGAATCCGGCTCCGAAAAGCTGTTGTCCTGGCGCAGGATATGCACCCACCTGCGGAGGAATGGCCCCATCCGATGCTTGATCTGAGAGCGCTTTCGTAACTTCCGTGGCTGAATTAAACCGAGCGCCTGGCTCCCGCTTGAGACATCGGATAATTGTTTGCTCCCAATGGGCGCCCAATTGCGGTGCGAATTGATTGGGCGATTCGATCGAATCGGAAAGCCGTCTTGCCGCTGAGGCCAGTGGTGTGTCAGCGGGATATGCGTGCTTTCCTGTCACCATCTCGTAGATAATTAGCCCGAGCGCGTAGATATCTGCCAACTTGGTCACTTCTTTCCCCTCGATCTGTTCAGGCGCCATATATGCTAGAGTGCCGAAGATTCCTTGTGTTGCGGTCAAATCGACGCTCTTGTTCTCCTCAACGCCAGTTCGTATTGCCAGGCCAAAATCAGTAACCACGCTGCGAATCTGATTTTCTTCCTTGTCCGGTACCAACATCACATTCCTGGGATTTAAGTCTCGATGCACCACCCCTGCGCGATGGGCTGCTTCCAATCCTGATGCAATCTGATTGATCAGAGGCAGGGCTTCCTCGGCGGTAAAGCGGCCCGCTCGTCGAATACGTTCCGAGAGCGTCTCTCCCTTGAGGAGTTCCATGCTCACGAAGACGATTGCGCTTTCACGCTTACCCTCTATTCTCTTGTGCCAGAAAAGATCAAATACCCGGCAGACGTTGGGGTGGGTCACTCTTCGCGCCAGTTGCACTTCGCGTTTGAAGCGTGCAAGAGCCTGATCCTGCTGCAGGACCTCCGGTCGGATGGTCTTGATTGCCAGGGTTTCCTTCAGGGTCAGATCCTCTGCTTCATATACCTCGCCCATTCCACCGGCAGCAATGAAGCCTACGATGCGAAAACGTTCGGCCAGAACCTCTCCGCGGGCAAGTCGGTTTTGAGGTTGGTTTACCGGCTGCTGACAATCTATGAATGGCACCGTCGAGAGAAAACTTCCTACCTTTTCATGCTCCGTCAGTTGTCGTCGGACTTCCTCGCTCGCGGCGTCGTCTGTGCTACGGTGAAGGAAGTCTGCACGATGGATGGGAGCGCACTCCAATGCCGCTTCGTACCGATCCTTAACGCGGTCCGACTGGTCCGAGGACATTCCCATCTGTTTTCCTCAATTCGCCGTGCAGCCAAGCCTTCGCTACCGAGTCCCTCTTTACCGTCATGGTTAGAAATTCAGGATTCTCTTCGGCGCTCAAATCACCGAGCAGAGCAACTCTACGATCCCGCCCGTTCCTGTATTCTCAGGAATATTGCCATCGACATGTGCGCCACCCTCCCAGGTAGCCAATTCAAGGAGCAATCCGCGTGGATACGCCAGCTCGAAACGAGCTCCACTGTCCGTGGGCCCAATCGAAGTACGACAAGGCGAAACGTTCGCGTTAGCGAGCGCAGGCCACTAACAACGTCAAATCGTCTTCCTGCTCTTTGCCGCCGAAGTTGTGCGCTGCCGCGGCAATCGCCTTTAGCAGACCCGCAGCGGGGAAATTTCTATTTGCTTCAACGGCAGCAAGCAAGCGCGCGTCGCCGAAGAGCTCACCTGAGCCGCTCTGGGCTTCAGTCACCCCGTCAGAGTACGCCACCAAGATATCGCCGGACGACATAGTTGCTTCACCAACCGTGCAGTTCCAATTCTCGAACATCCCTAGCACCGTTGCCGTGGAGCCCAGCTTTTCACAGATGCCATCAGCGCGAAGTAAGAATGCCGGGCAGTGTCCGCAATTGACATAACGGAGCTTTCTTGTTGTGTCGAAGTAATCCGCAAAAAACATCGTCGCGAAGAAACCGGGTGTCACGGACTCATAGAACAGCTTGTTCACCGTACGAAACAGCTTTTCCAGATTCTCGAGCGCGATAACATACTGGCTTCGAACGCTCGCTTGGAGGCTGGCCATCAACAACGCGGCGGAAACCCCCTTGCCAGAGACGTCGGCCAGCACGAAACCCACTCGGCCTCTACCCATGTCGAGGAAATCATAATAGTCGCCGCCGACGCTCCATGCCGGCTCGCAGCTCCCGGCATAATCGAGCGTCTCCAGTGGGGGCATATGTTGCGGTAACAACTTCCTCTGCACTTCGGACGCGACAGCCATCTCATTTGCACGCCTCTTCTCCGAATCGACGGGGACACGGACGTAGTTTGCTAGCCACGAGCTTTCGGAAACCTGTGAAGTGAGGGATCCCGAAATGGCACGGACTTCGCTGGAGCAGGATTGGTGGGAGAACTCCCGACTTGCGGGAGTGTGACCGAGCAACTGGGGATCACGCGTGGGCACTGGAACAGGACCATCCGATTCGAGCCCGGCGAGCGGCTGGCTCGCATGGACAGGACCAGGGCAAAGCTTTGCAGCGGCCAGCCTGGCCGCGTCGGCTTGAGTATTTACTGGAATTAAATCTGCCATTGCTGCCTATATAGTATTTCTTGCCCAAGTTTGGCGTTTCTTCCAGCTGTGAAATTCACACCGTGTTTGTGCCGCGGTCCTATTCGAACCAGATAGGGCATGTGCATTCCACAGTGCAACTTTCAGCTTCCCCGCCACGAGGCTGGAATACGCTGTCCTCCAAAGCAAAGAACGTAAGATTGGCTGGAAACCCTTCGGAAGATTTGCTTTGATCCTAAACAAACAAGGCACTTGGTGTAGAATCTCCCCGTGGCCCGGCATGGATTACGCTGCGTTATCTGCGGAGCGACTGATTCTTGCCTGCACGCAGGCGGGAGACGCCGCGGCGTGGGAGGAGTTTGTTCGGAGATTCCACCGGCTGATCGCCACCGTGGCGCTGCGCGTCGCGAGGCGGTGGGGTGATTCTTCGCCTCAAGCGGTCGATGATCTGATCCAGGAAACCTACCTAAAGCTTTGCGCGGGCAACTTCCGCATTCTTCGGAGTTTTAAGTCCCAGCATCCAGATGCGTTCTACGGCTATCTGAAGGTAGTGACGGCTAACCTAGTCCACGACCATTTCAAGTCTGCGCATTCCGGCAAGCGAGGTTCCGGCACGGTCGAAGTCGCAGCCGATCCACAGATCACATCTGAGGCTGGTGCGACCGCCAAAAGCAGCGAGCGGGGCATTCTGTTGCAGCAGATAGACGTCCTGCTCAATAGGCTTGCAGTGGGCCGAAACCTAGAGCGGGACCGGAGGGTGTTCTGGTTGTACTACCGCGTCGGCCTAACCGCGAATGCTATTGCGTCCCTGCCAGCCATCGGACTGAGTACCAAGGGTGTGGAAAGCACTATCCTCCGGCTGACGCGGTTGTTGCGAGAGGAGCTGGCAGCGAAGCGCTCACGGCCGGGGGCATGCACGACTAAGGACGAAGGAATTTAGTCCCCCAAGTCGTTCTACTAAGAGGAGAAAGGAGTGAACTTGGCTCGCGACCACCTTAACTTGCAAGAGATCGAATTGCTTGCGGACTGCGCCTGGCGCAACGGGCCAGGGGCGCCGACAGAGGAAGCCAGGCTCCACTTGGGCAGGTGCGAGCTCTGCCAAGGCTTGGTGAAAATGTATGAAGAATTAAGGTTTGAACAATTGAAAGCGCCCGGAGAAGAACGCGGGGGACCAAACTGCCCCTCAGAGTCCGCCTGGTGGCATGTGGCCGCGGGCCTGCTGCCAGAATCGCGGACAGCCGAATTGCTTGAACATTCCACTTGCTGCGACGCCTGCGCCTTGCTATTGCGTCAAGCAACTGAGGACTTCGCGGCCGAGGTAACGGAACAGGAAAGTACCCAGATAAGTGCCCTCCTTAGTGCACAACAGGAATGGCAGCAATCCCTTGCACAAAGACTCAGCGCGACTGAATCTGACCGCAGCGAGCGAGGGATCGTTGTGACTACTGTTGGCCGATGGATGCGCGACCTTGCGGATTGGTTCTCCTGGCAACCTCGGAACATGTTTCGGTATGCATGGGCATTTGCAGCTGCGGCCATTGTCCTCCTTGCCGCCAGTGCTTGGCTGCTAAAGACGCCGCGCGAGCCTTCGATTGACCAGTTGATCGCGAATGCTTACACCGAACAGCGCCCATTCGAAATGCGCATTGCAGGCGCAGCCTATGGTCCGGTTCGTCAGGAACGTGCCGGAGAGCGCTCTGCCTTTGCGGAGCCTGCCACTCTACTTAGAGCTAAATATGTGATTAAGGAACGATTGGCCGCCCGACCGGACGACCAGGTGATGTTGGCAGCTAGCGGCAGAGTTGAGCTCCTGGAGGGACATTATGATGAGGCGATTAGGACCTTCGGCCGCCTGCTGGACGCTCATCCGGATTCCCCGCCACTGCTTATCGATCTTGCTACTGCCTATTTCCAGCGCGCCGAGGCAGCAGACCGCGCAGTCGACTACGGACAATCCATAGAGCTCTTCGGCCGGGTCCTTGCAAAAGAGCCCGACGATGCCCTCGCTCTGTTTAATCGAGCCATCGCCCTGGAAAGGATGTATGCCTATAACGAAGCCATTCGTGACTGGGAGCATTACCTCCGTGTAGATCCGAGCGGCAATTGGGGCACCGAAGCGCAGCGCCGGCTGAGCGAACTGCAGGAAAAGATGAAGGCGCGCGACAAGCCTTCAGCATTGCTACGTAGCGACCCTGGCGAGGCCACGCCGATTCTCAAGGCGCGCGCGTCCGGCCAGCCAACCTCGCCGGCATCCTGGCCCGTGTCCCTCGATGAGGAATACCTTGATCTTGTCGTTCGCGAATGGTTAGCGTTGCTATACGTCCCGTCAGATTCACAGGGCAAACCGACCTGGCGGCGCGATACAACCGTGTGGAATGCTCTGACTGCCACGGCCGACGCCTTGCGCACATTCCACAAAGACGCTTGGCTTGGTGAACTTCTCCGCGACCTGCCCGCCGAATCTGCGCCGGTGAATGCCGTGGGGAAGTTCGTGAGAGCGTTTGATTCGCTTGCGCGCGCAGCAAAGGCCAATGTTTCTGGCGACCCAGATTCCGCCCTTCCGCTCGCAGAAGCTGCAGCCGATTCTTTTCGTATCGCCAAATGTAATTCCGGGTATCTGCGCGCACGCGAGGAAATCATCTATTCCATGGTGCGCGCGGGGCGAGCTCAAGATTGCGTTCAGGCTGCGGGCCAGCAGCTCCGCGAGAAGAAATTAGGGTCTTACCCATGGCTGCAGGGACAAGCCATGCTGTGGCATGCGACCTGCCAAGGATACGCGGGGAATCTTGGTCTTGCCCAACAGTTAAGCGAGCAGGCTGTTGTGTTCACAGAGAACTCAGCGTACGCCGGGCAGCATCTTCGCAGCATTCTCTTTGCTTCCGGGTTCGTTAACTCAACCGAGCGTCACTGGCAAGATACTCGTTCCGGATTGCAGAAGTTCTGGGAAGGCTTGCACAATCCCTTTCACGGCTATGAATCCTACCTGGAATTGGCCATCCTAGCGGACGAGGCCGAGCAGCGGCACTTGGCTTTTCATTTGTACCGTGAAGCCATGGGCATGATTGAACGGACGCCAGACCGCTCCTTTCGGGCCGTGGCGCACTATAACCTTGCCGTGGCGGCAATGAGGGTCGAGGACCTGACCGAGGCAGAAGCGGAATTCAAGTCTGCCGGTCAGCAGTTTGCTGCCCTTTCCCACACTGGGACCGCTCGGCTTTACAGGGCGCTGGCCGAAATTCAATGGGCGGCAGTCGCAGTCCAGCAAGGCAAGCTCGAGCTAGCAGCGGCACGGCTTGAACAAGCCAGACCGCTTCTTGCGGCCGTTCCAGACGCAGAAAATGCATTTCGATACTACCAAACGCTGGGTGAATTGCATTTTCGCCGCGGGGAGCTGCCCGAGGCGGAACACGCTCTCCGGGCAGCCCTGAATGTCGCGGAAATCGAACTGAGTTCCCTCCGGACCGACGGAGACCGGCTTGGATGGGAACGTGATGCCGCGCCGGCATACCGCACGCTGGTTGAGTTATATGCCCAAAAGCCGGAGGCCACTATCCGTGCGTTGGAGGTCTGGGAAGGGTACCTTGCGGCGCCATTGCGAAAGCCCATGCTTTCGTCTTCGGCAAGGAATCTTGATCGTGCGAACCTCGACTCCGAGCCCGACCCGCGGTTCCTGCTGCGAATTCGCGCCGCGCTCCCGGCTTTCAAACATGAAACAGTTATTACCTTCGTGTACCTACCCTCTGGGGTTGCCGCCTGGGCATTCGACGATCGCGGGGTGAATTTCGCGTGGATTGCCGCGTCAAGGAAGGAATTGGCAGCACGTGTTAGAGATTTCTTGCACCTATGCGGTGATCCGTACTCTGACCTTGCAACTCTCCGCCAGCAAGGCAGAGGTCTCTACGATTTGCTTTTTGCCCCATTCGAGCGGCATCTTGTGCCGAGCCGGCTCTTGATCGTAGAACCGGACTCCATTTTGAGCGATGTTCCTTGGCCGGCATTGGTCGACCCGCAGCAAGAATACCTGGGCAGCCGTTTTGCCATCGCTGTTTCGCCGGGTCTTGGCTATTGGTTAAACCTGCGTTCGCCTGCAGCCATCTCTCCGGAGAAAACAGCCCTCGTCGTGGGGATGCCTACGATCGCTTCAATGGTCGCTTCCCGCTTTCCTCCGCTTCCTGATGCGGACCGAGAAGCCCGAAGCATCGCCTCCCAATTTCGGCATTCGCGCCTGCTCTCTGGAACAGAAGCCACATTTCCGGCAATTCAGGAAGAGATATCGCACAGTCAGGTGTTTCACTTTGCCGGGCACGCCATCTCGAGCGTCAAACAAAGCGGCCTGGTCCTGGCGTCTCTCACGGATTCAGACGGAAATGATGATGAACCGACACTACTTTCTGCGAGCGACTTGGAAAAGGCCGCGCTTCAGCGCCTGCAGCTGGTTGTGCTGTCTGCCTGTGCAACAGCAGAAACAGAAAAGGGGTTTACAGGACCAGACACGCTTGTCCGCGGATTCCTGCGTGCGGGCGTCCCCCATGTGGTAGCTTCGCGCTGGCCCGTGGATTCGCACACCACGCAACAGACGATGGCTGAATTCTATAAGGCCCTTTTTCAAGGCCAGCCGAGTACAAAAGCTCTCCAGCAGGCTACCAACACCCTGCGCATCCAGCCCGGCACGTCACATCCCTACTATTGGGCAGCCTTCGGCTCCTATGGCCGGTGAACTGGAGCCCCGCTACTTGCCATCGGAATTGCCCGGCTCCGGCTGCGTGGGAAAAGCAGTCTGCCACGCATGGGGAGCGAAGAGATACCAGCGACCCGAATCCGTCACGAGATTTAGCTCCCCGTGATCCAACACCCTGATGGCACTTGCACCAATGATAGGGACTTTCTTTCCGCCAGTCTCCGTCACCGTATAGTCCCCATAAGCGCCTGATAAATGCTCCTCCATCGTCACCTCAGTAAGTGCTTTTGTCGAAGAACCGAGATGTTTCGTCGACCTTCCTACCCACTTCGTTAGCTGCCCTTCCATGATCATAGACTCTCCCTTATTCGTTGATACGTCTCCCATGTGTTTCTCCTTTTTCGAGAATATGGACTTGAATAGCTTGACTTCAACCTGCTGCCTGACCCAGCGCCTTAAGTATTGCTTGATCAGCTTCGATGGGCTCTCTGCCCCAGAACTTTGCGAGAAAGGCCGGCCAATGCGTAGTCCGGCAGAATGTCAGATCTGTGTAGGATCCCCAATTGATCCGAAGGTCCGGAATGCTTCCCACCAAGTCAGCCGATTCTGGGAAGCAGATCGACACTGCTCGTGCGTCTTTCGAGTACCTGCAAGGATAGCTATCGGAAAACTGGACCTTATTCACGAAAGTGTCCAGCGCAAGCATCACGTTGTTTGCGGCCTCACTCAGTTGTCGAAATTCCTGCTTCCCTTTGGCCTTTGGCATGAGGTCACTACAAAAGGCGTACACATCGACATAAGCCTTTTCCTGGAGATCCTCTGCGAAATCTCGCGCCTCTTTCACCGCCTTCCGGACCGAGGGTTCCTGGATACATGCGGTCAGTTCGTTTGTCAGGTTTTTCATTGCCTCTAAAACTGTAGGACTATTAGAAAGGTCACAAGCAGCAAAGCTGACTTTGCTCTCTGGATTCTGATCGGGATCGGAATACGATTCCGCGCAGATACGCACGATATTCTCGGCCAGGTCCTTCGGCGTTATGTCAGGGCAAGATCCGAGCAATTGCAAGATGTTCGTGTACGGCCAACCTGTATCGGGTATCACGTCGTCAGCCGCGACAACCCAACCCACGTATCGCTGAATTTCATTAAAAACCTCAACCATACCCATCAGGCATGCGTCAAATCCGACGACGACTCTTTCTCTTGGGACCTTCTCCAGTCTCAGTTCTGCGAGCGACTTCCCTAGTTCCCCGACTTCAATGGCGCCTTGGGAACCTGGCGCAAATCGTTTGCCCACTCCTTCAATTCGTGAGCTAGGCGGCCGGTTTGCTAGAACCTTCTCCTTCCAGTCAATTCCCTCGCCGTGCCCCCAAAGGACAAGCAGGTAGTATTCTGATTCATACTTGTCTACAGACTTTTGGATGAAATCCAGGAGATTAGTCGCATAGCAATCGATTACCTCGGCCTCTCCAATCTTGTCGCCGCCTTCTCCGTCCGCGACCTTGGTAGCGCCCGAGACCCTCCAACACCTGGTCTGCCAGGGAGATGGCGCGTTCGCATGTACTACGACCCTTATCTGCTCGTCGAATCTGGCCTTCATCATTTCGGTGACGTCTTTCATTGCATCCTGGTAGAAACTGTCACCGGTGTCTGCCACCATATAAACCATGACTGTCCAATTCGGCTTTTGTGCGGCGTTATTTGTCATCGCAACCTCCGTTCATAGGCAAGAATTCAGCCGACGCGCCCCTGGGTTTATTTCCGCCTCACTCGCATAAGCATATAGACTCCATAACGACCTTCATCAAGGATTCCCTTTAGATAGTCTGGCCGGAAAGTGAGCCCAGCCCCAACAGTCGAGGTTCAACAGCGCGAGTCCAATGCTCATGGAGACCTTACACTCGCAACGGCAACCACGCACGGTCTAGCCAGAATGCCACCACCTGCCGTAACCGGACCGACCGCGGGAATGGTCATGACGCCTGCGACTATCGCAACTTAGAACACCTGCTCGAGAGTGTCGAGGTTTTTATCGAAAACTACTACAACCAGTGCCGTTTGCATTCGACTCTAGGCTACCGTTCACCGGAAGAGTTCGAAAATGAGTAAGAAGATCGAAACGGTGGCGCGAGTTTTGGAGCGGCAACCATGAGGGCTTTCAAGACGTTAACGGGAACTCAGAATTAATGCTTGGGGACTTCCGAGGCACTTGAGGTCCATTCACTAATCGACAAAGTGTATAAGCGGAAGAACCTGGAGATGGCCTGGGAAAAGGAGGAACTAAACCCGCCCTTGCGAGGGTGGGGCGAGTATTGCAAACGCGCTCACGTTCGCAGACTATTCCACCGACTCGATGGCTGGATTCTGCGACGGATCTAGAAACGGCGGCTGGAAGCAACTGCCCAAGAAGACGCCTTACCGCGAGCACGGGCCTGTCAACTTGGTCGAGCTAATCCCTTCGTTGGCATCTCGGACCGAGTGAGAGACGCGCCTGGTGCGGCGTGAGGCCATTAATATAATCCGCGGCTGCGGGACCATCGTGGCGATGCTCCTGTTGCTGCTTCTGTCCATGTTGATCGGCTGGCTGATCGGCGGACCCGACTGCGACTCGCGCCGGGTGTTGGCGACCTCTACCGGCATGCGCAGCGTGATTGTCGTTCTGTTCGTATTGCGCAGATTGTACTGGGCGAAGAGTGGCGACGTCAGGGTGAATGGACGAACCGTGCCTGCCTTTGCTGATCCGGGCAGCTATCTTGTCCTTCGAGGCCCATGGAAGAACGGCGACCGCATCGAGCCGAATCTGCCGATGCATCTGCATGACCGCACGGTTTGAAGGAGAAACAGGAAGCCGCTCCTGACTTGCAGTTCAAAGGGAAGCTCGACGACCCGTCAAGCTGGCTTGAGCCCTCCGTCAACAAACTCACGTTCTGTACTGCCGGGCGAACACAAGCTGCCACATTTGTTCCTTTGTCGAACATCGTGTACGAACGGTACGGCCTATACCACGAAGTTAAGGAAACCAGGTCCTGATGGAACCTACTCTCTGCTGTGGATGAAAAGTAGAGCCGCGATGGGTGGGCGCTGTATGTCTTAGGTAGGTCCAACCCGGGCACATGGGTTACCTATGAGTCCGGTCGCTCAAAAAACCAAAAAGACAAGCAAGCTCGATGTAGCGTAGGACGTTACACTTTGCGAAAGTCGTCGTCGCTCTTCCGAATCAAGGGAAGAATTTGCTGTCGTATCGACTCTTCCGTCGAGATCGGGGGTATTCCGTCGAAGAGCCACCAATGTTCGACGTGTACCGTGCTTTCGTCAGGCAGCAGATTTGCAATTGGGCCGAGCGTTTCCAGCTCGAGAAATTGCGGGTTCGTAAAGACCTCGAAATTACAGCCGTAATCGGGATACGGCTCTACGGTGTGAACGACGGCGCGTTTTAAAAAGACACAACCGCCCCGGACATAGGCGCCCCATTCCGCAGGATTGAAGAGACCTGTCATTTGCTCTGGGAATCGTCCGGCAGGTTTTTCATCTTGGAGCAATTGCAGAAATTCCTGGCCAACAATCCAGCGTAGATCCGTGAAATCGGTGAATGACCATAGTGTTAACGGGCCGACGGACTGGAAGTGGTCTTTGTCCATCGCCGCGCGAGGCGGGAAGGGAAGAATGGCGCGGCCGCCCGGTTTCAGCACGGTTGGAGACCACGGCGCCAGAAGCGTGGTCGTGGTTCCGTGATTGGTAATCGAATGAGTTACGCGTACATGTGTTCCCTGGCTGTCTAACTCGACTTCGATTTGTCGTTGCAGACCCGTGCCCGGGGTTTCACTCTCGGTTGGCGCGCGGAATATTGCACCACGCGGAGTTACCTGGACTTCCACGGCGTGGTTGTCAGGATAGTACGTGCGCTCAACTTCGGGCCACGTCCACAGGCGATGGCCCCCGTATAGGTGAAACTGATTGTCGTCGATCCTGCTTGGCTGGTCGACGAACTCGTGAAACTGGTTTTCCTGGCCGCAAAAACCGTAGGACAGAATGCGCGGCCCAACGTCGGAAAGCACCGTGAGTTCGGCGGTCCCGTTCGACAGATGGTGGGTATTTGCCCACCTCCGGTACGGTTGTTTATCGACCTGTATCACACAAGTTCTTTCGCGAACTTCTGGATTTTGCGCCAGGCTGCGGCGATTTCGTTCATGTCCTCCTCGTCGCCGAGCAGAGCGGGTTGCGGGATCCAAATGGTTTCCCAAGCTGCGCGGTGAGCTTGCGGATATGCCGCTTGGAGGAATGCATGTTTTTCGGTCGCTTGAGCGCCGCTCAGGCGTTTGCGATATTCGCCATTTTGGAAAACGTCCAGGGCGTGGACCGGCGGGTAGCTGGCCTGGTTCGGAATGCCTTCGGCATTGATTGCCTGAATCAGGCGCTTAGTGCTTGCGCCCGCAAATTCCTTGGAGTTGGCGTGGAAAATGTAAGCGTACTGGCCATTACGCGTGCAACGCGTGTCAAGTTTTTGTGGTGTAATGCCCGGAATTTGTGCCAGCAACTTGTCGAGGAGGCGCGCATTCTTGTGACGCCGCTGCGTCTGCTCGTCCAGCCGCGTCAATTGGGCGCTGAGAACAGCGCCCTGCCATTCGCTGAGGCGATAATTGGATCCGTTGATGTAATGGCTGTAGAACCATTCGCCGGGCATACGGCCGCAATCATGGATGCTGCGCGCCAGCCGTTCGAAAGCGTCGTCGTTGGTCACGATAATACCGCCTTCTCCGGCGGTCATCAGTTTGCTCGACTGAAAACTGAAGGTACCAGCGCTGCCGAAAGCGCCGATGCGACGTCCTTTCCATTCGGTAGCGTGGGCGTGCGAACTGTCCTCAAGGAGCGCGATTCCTTTCTTGCGGGCAAGTTCACCCAGGGCATCCAGGTCAGCGGGATGGCCGCCCATGTGCACCGCGATGATGGCCTTGGTGCGCCCGGTAATGGCCGCCTCGGTGAGATGCGCATCGAGGCAGTAGGTTTCGGAAGAGACGTCAACCGTGACGGGTAATGCGCCGGCATAGAGTACGGCACTCGCGGTGGCCACGAACGTGAAGTCAGGAACAATTACTTCGTCGCCGGCACCGATTTCAAGCGCCGACATTGTGACTTCAAGCGCCGCCGTACCGTTCGTTACCGCGATACCATGCTTGGCGCCGTGAAAACGCGCGAATTCCGTTTCGAATTCTAGCGTCTTCGTGCCAGGCGTTCTCCACCAGACGCGGCTCTCCAGAACTTCCCGCAGCGCCTCACGTTCATTTTCGTCGTACTGCGGCCAGATGGGGAATGCTTTTTGCTTGGATCTATTTCCGCCGTTCAGTGCGAGCTCAGCCATGAAAATTCTCCTGTTCCATTATCAATACTGGTTAAAGCCGGTGGTATAGCGAAACGCCTCGACGTAGTGGCCGTTTTTCTTTGGCTGTTCGCTACGCATCTCCTCTTTGGCCTTGGCCAGGTCGCCGGGATCCCAGTTTGGGCGATAGTGGTTCACCGCCGGCTCGAATTGACTGACTTGTTTGGTCCCGGCATCGAATTTCAAATCTGCAACGCTTTGAATATCCACGAAGTAGTTCGCTTCCTGTGGCGAAGGGTAAAAGAAATATAGCTCAGGGACCTTGAAGGGCTGAAGCCCTTGTTGGAGCTTCTGGTTGGGAAAGTATAGCCAGAATTCCGCAGCTCTCACGGCGTCGATGGTGTTGAAGGCTGCCATGCGGTGATCGCTCTTGTGCCAGCGTTCGTACCACTCGCCAGGATCCACGCTCATCAACACGTCGGGGCGAATACGACGAATAATGGCGGTTGCTTCTTCGGTGAGCTTTGGCTGCGCAGCATACTCCAGCATTCCATCGTCATAACCCATCCACATGATGTTTTCTTTGGGGGTGCCCAACAGGCCCTCGGAAACTTCTTCTTCCGCGCGGCGAATGTGAGCGAGTCGCTGCGAGTTCATGTCCGGATCGTAGGAACCTTTGTCGTCGTTGGTGTAGATGACGATATAGACCTTATTGTGATTTTTATTGAGGAGAGCAATAGTGCCACCAGCGCCGAAGACATCATCATCGGGATGAGGTGTGAAAACGAGAATGGTCTTGTTCTGCAGTTCTTCCAACCGCTTGGGCGGCTGTTTGTCGGTATCTTGAGCGGGTGAACCAAAGAAAAAGACCGTGCCGAGACACAAACAGGCGAATTGTTTCTTCGTGCTCATGAACCCTCCGTACCTCATGTACTAAGAGCGTTACTAGGAGCGAGTACTTGTTCTCTCACGTAACCACGTACGTCAAAGGCAAGACGTGGGGGAATCCTGCTTGACAATGGAGGGTACCTGCAATATGAAATCGATTCAACAGCAGGTTTTTGACGGACGGAGATCACATGCGCAACCAGTTTCGCCGTGCCCAATTCGTTCTATTTCAATTCATGCTCATACTTCTCCTGGCCCCGAGTGCTTTTGCGCAGGTTGACCGCGGCGCCATCGTCGGGTCGGTTAACGACGCTACCTCGGCCAGCGTTGCCGGAGCCAAGGTCACGGTTACTAATCTGGAGACAAACCAGGTCAGTGAACTCGTCACCGACGCGGAAGGAAACTTTGCCGCGCGCTTGTTGAAGATCGGGCGATACTCGGTGCGCGTGGAGAAACAGGGATTTCAAAGTGCAGTTGAGAACGACATTGATGTCGGAGTGAATCAGGTGGTCCGGGTGGACCTTGCATTGAAGGTCGGCGCTGCGTCGGAAACCGTGGAAGTTACAAGTGCCGCGCCACTGCTGCAAACGGATAGCGCCTCTCTGGGGACGATCGAGACGCAGCGTCGCATCACCGACCTTCCTCTGAACGGCAGGAACTTTATCGCCCTGGCATATCTCGGCCCTGGCGCCAACGCTGGGCAGACCGGTTCCAACGTGAGTGGTGGTGTATTCGAAAACGAGCGAGCGAATGAAGCCATTTCCGTCAACGGCCTTCGGGTGACCAATAACAACTTCCTGCTGAACGGCGTGGACAACAATGAATTTGGACTTGGCGGCACGGTTGTGCTGCCGCCGCCGGATGCCATCCAGGAATTTCGAACGGAAGAAAACTCGATGAGCGCGGAATTCGGCCGAGGCGGCGCGGCTGTGAACGTCGTTCTGAAATCTGGCACCAACGACTTTCATGGGGGCGTGTATGAGTTCTTTCGGAACGACAAGCTGGACGCCCTTAACTATTTCAGTCCGGAGCAGGAACCATTTCAGAGGAACCAATTCGGCGCATTTGTGGGCGGTCCCATCCGGAAAAACAAGACGTTCTTTTTCGCGGATTATCAAGGCTATCGTCTGCGTGAGACCACGCCGTTCATTTCTTCGGTACCAACAGTGAATGAACGGAGTGGCGACTTCCGGGAACTGCTGACCGGCGGAACCTATTCACCGTGCGACCAACCAAACAATCCGCACGCCTCGGGTGATCCCGAGTTTCAGACGGGCACACTGTTCGATCCTTACGTACCTACTACTTCGTTCAATTGCCTGAATGGGGCAGGCACGGTTGCCGTACCGACTCCCATTTCCTACAACGGCCAGATCAATGTTATGTCGCCAAACGCGCTGTACCAGAACCCCGTTGGCAAAAACGTATTGAGCTATTATCCACTGCCGACCTCTGACGGATTGACGCAAAATTATCTGGCGGCGCAAAAGCGTATGAACGATCAGGATTCCGGCGACATTCGAGTTGACCACCGGTTCGGCGACAAAGACCAGTTGTTTGTTTCCTACAGCATCAGCGATGTACGCAGTTCACGCCCCGGACCTCTGGGCCCCACATGGGGCGGAACGGATTGCTGTCCCAGCCAGAGCAATTCTCGGGGCCAGAGTCTTGGCATCGGATATACCCACACGTTTTCTCCTCCACTATTGAACGATTTTCACGGAGGCTATTTTCGCTATGCGGTAAATGCTCTGCCGTTCAACTATGGGCAGGATATTGGCAATCAGTTGGGGATACCGAATGCCAATCGCGGGGATCTCAACTCATCCGGATTAACCAACATTGATGTAGGCGGTTACACGCCACTCGGGGACTCTGAATGGCTCCCGGAACACGTGTTTGAAAATGTTTACCAGATTGCGGATACCGTGACGTGGATTCACGGAAAACACTCGTTCAAATTCGGCATAGATTTCCGTCGCCAGACGCGCAATTTCTTTCAGTTGATGGCGCCACGTGGACTGTTTGTGTTCAGCGGACTATACACGGGGGACGCGTTTGGCGATTTGATGATGGGTGTTGCCAATGCTACGGAGCAAGACTACCTGCAGGGCAATTATCTGACAACCTACTGGGACCTGTCGGAATTTGCGCAAGATGATTGGCGCATTCGCCCGAACCTCACGCTGAACATCGGCTTGCGTTACGAAGTAACCTCCCCCGCGGGAGGCCGAGTCAGCAATTTCAATCTGGCGATGGGCATGATGGACGTCGGGTACGGAACTGGAGCGCTTCCACACGCGGGAGTGAATTTCGACAAGACAAACTTTGCACCGCGCATTGGCCTGGCTTGGACCTTGCCTCGAAATACGGTAGTGCGGAGCGGATTCGGCATATTCTATTCGGCCGAAGCGAACATATTTGATGACCTTGGGTTGAATCCGCCGCAGGACACATTCAATGCCTCCCAGTACAGCGCCCCCGGTATTCCACAAACAGCGCAGCTGATTTCGACGGGATTCCCGGACGCGTTTCCTCCCTATGATCCGAACAACTTGTTCGGATCCGTCAAGACAACAGGGTCCGAGCGGGTGATGCCAAAGATTCTCGAGTGGAATCTGACCGTTCAACATCAGTTTGCCAGGGATTGGGTTTTCCAGGCCGGTTATGTGGGAACACACGCCTATCGCCTTTGGAATCACGAATCGAGCGATTTAAATCAGCCGCCACAGCCGCTCGACAGCAATTTCAATGGCCCGGCCCCGGCCGATTGCCTCTCCAACAACTACGGCAGGCCTTATTTCGACCAGCAGCCCTGCCTTGTTTCCATATTGCCACTCGACTATGCGCAGCTTCATACCATGTACAACGCGTTTCAGACCTCGCTGAACAAGCATATGTCCAACGGCTTTAATATGCTCGTTTCCTATACATACGCGAAAAATCTTGGAAATGCCGACGGCAATGTCGGTACATACATCCAGAACTCACACAATCCGAATGGGGAGTACGGGCCGGCCGCTCCGGACATTCGGCAGAGGCTCGCCATTAGTGCCCTCTACGAATTGCCGGTTGGGCAAGGACGGCATTTCCTGACAGATATGCACGGAGTTGGGCAGGCGATTCTCGGTGGTTGGGAACTTGGCACCATCATCACGGCACAAACTGGTGAAGCGCTAACGGCGGTTCTCTCGGCTGACTATACGAACACGGGCAGCTTCAGCCCACGACCGGATCAGATTCACAATCCCTACGATTTCAAGTACAACGTTGCCGACCAGGGGAATGTGTTTCTGTGCTCCAATCCGGGCCACCAGACGCTCGATTGCTGGTATAACCAGGCTGCCTTCGCGATTCCCGCACTCGCGCCGGGTCAGCAGACGGCTACAAACTGGGGAAATTCTTCCATTGGCAACCTGCGCGGGCCGAACCTGGTGAATTTCGACGTGGTGTTCCAGAAGAACTTCAAGATTTTGGAGTCGCAGAACATCGAATTTCGTGCTGAATTTTTCAATATTTTTAACCACCCCAACTTCGGCTTGCCGGGGGCAAATCCCGACGTACCTGGAGGCGCGGCGATCACTAGCACGTCCACCGACAACCGGCAAATTGAATTTGCGCTCAAGTACACATTTTAGAGCCGAAAGAAATTCAGGAGACAATAATGGGTAAGTTCACTACGTCAGCTCATATCGCTCTGATTCTTGTAATCGTGTTTGCAGTTTCCGTGGCCAACGCGCAAACCGCCAAGGTATTCGTATCCTCGAAGGCCGGGGACCGCCTTGCTGCTAAGCCGGATGTGCCGTTTACGAATGGCAAACCTGGCAGCGGCGAGACTTTCCAAATTAATGACGCCGTGAGGTATCAGAAGATCGATGGTTTCGGTGCATCCATCATGGAAGCCGGGATGATCACGCTCAATACGCTTCCAGCCGACAAGCAGGAAGAACTTCTACGGGCGCTGTTTGACGCGAAAACCGGAGCTGGCTTTACGGCAATGAAGACGCCGATTGCGGGAACGGATTTCCAATCGGCCGGGCCGTGGTACACCTACGACGACACTCCGGGTGACATCGAACTGAGGAACTTTTCGGTGGACCGTGATTTTGGTCCCAATGGCGTTGGCACATACATTCTGCGAGCACGAAAGTACGGTGACTTTAAGTTGCAATCGCCGATGGATTATCCGCCGGACTGGATGCTTTACGACGTTAAGAAACACCAGGACATTCAGCCGAAGTACTATCCGGTGCTGACGAAATATTACCTGCGCTACCTCGATGAATATAAGAAACGGGGGATCGTCATTGACTATATCAGCCTGTTCAACGAACCCGACAAGGTCTATACAAAAATAAAATACCCGGAAATCAAGGTGCTCTTACGCGATCATGTCGGCCCTGCGTTGCAGCAATCCGGGTTGACGACCAAGATCATGTTGAGCGAGGCACCGGAGCGTTTGAATGCGTACAAGAGTTACCCGCTGGTGCTGGATGATCCCGAAGCGCGGAAGTACGTAGCCGTTGTTCCTTACCATGGATATGGCTACAAGAGTTTCTTGAAGGATTTCGACAAGATCGCAGAGCTGAAGAAAAAGTATCCCGATCTGTCGTTCTGGATGGACGAGTTGTGCTACGCGTATGAAGCGGGCTACCCGCAAAGCAAGAAGCTGCCTATCTACGATTTCGACGATGGTGATCTATGGGGCAACATCATTTTTGGTGATCTGGAAGCGGGAACATCCGCATGGCTTTACTGGAATGCGATTCTAGATGAGAAGGGAGGGCCGTGGGCGGTTTCACCAATCCACGGCAACCCGGATCCCAACATTCAGCAGCCTGTTGTGATCGTGAATACGAAAACGCACGAGATAACGTACACGGGCATTTACTATTACCTGGCGCACTTCAGCAAATTTGTGCGCCCGGGCGCGGTGCGAGTGGAAACAAGCGGCAAAGCCAAGGGCGTGCGCGTGATGACGTTCCAGACTGCAGAAGGAGGGTTCGTGGCCCAGATTCTGAACAGCTTGACTGAGGAGTCCTCGGTGAACCTGGTTTCGAAAGGGCATACGCTTCATCTCGCCCTTTCTGCGAGGTCCATTACGACGGTCATTTGGTAGGCTCTCCGCCACGGGCATTGCGCAGCCGTATCGGAACCTGATAGTGCAACCTGAGCAGAAGAGAAGTGCAATCGCCGGCTTGTTATAGCGGCTGTGGTTCGTTGTCCTTTTCTTTTTTCGAGCCCCCGAAGTAACGCTCAAGGCTCTTTCGAGCCAGATCCTGGCCGCCTAGTCCGAATGCGATTGCCAGCCCAAGCATAAGGGCGCCAAAAACTATGGAAAACGCCGAGATGACCGTTTGCCTCGCCAAGCCAAGCTCCTCCAGGGTCATGGAGATGGCCAGGATCCAGATGACAAAGCGGATCGACCAGCTAAGGATTCTGGCGGAAGGGTGCCCAGCGTTGACGGCGGCAAGAAGCGCGGTCCGCGATAGGAAATTCGCAACGGCCACGCCAAGAAACATGATCAAGATAGCAACAAAGACTTCGGGTAAAAAGCGGAACAGTCGCGAAATCTGTTCCTGAAGACTCGCGACCTCAAGAACACTGAGTCCCAGCAGAATGAAGCCGAGCCACGTAACCCAGAAGATAGAGCGGCTGAGCAGTTCCGACATCGAAGGGAGGTGTGCCATTCGAAGGACACGGGTGGCGCCCGCCGCCTCTGACACGCGATCAAGCCTCGTGAGGCGCAAAACAGCGCGCAAGATGTACTTGAGCAGGAGTGCCACAATCAGCCCGATAGCGATAATGATGAGCATTACCAGGAAACGCGGAAGAAATTCGGCAATCATGTGGGTTAGCTTGCTATAAACCTGCTCTAAACCCTGCACGATGATTTCTCTCATGATTTCACCTCAACTTTTGCTTTCCATCTCTCCCTCAAATAAGGCTTTTGTTGGTCAAACTCGCTACATAGCATTTCGTTCGCCGCTTCCATCTCTGCCGGTGAAGAATCCGCGTGTTCGGTAAGGAAGGAGTGGGTCATGCCTCGATAGAGCGGAGCGAGAGCTTGAATCAAGTGATCGCGATTGATAACCGAGTGATGGTAGGAAGCAGCAAAGTCATAGAGCGTCCTCACCCAAAGGTCGGGTTTGAATCGGAATTTTCCTTCTTCGATCAAAACCGCATTTTTGATTTCTGAATGAGTTTCTGGATCCAAGATCAGGCTTAGGACCGGTTCCAATTCCGTGACGCCGCTCCGGAACATCTCGAAGATCCGGTGTTGATTGAGGTCGGCCGATTCTGAAGTGAGTTCGTGGGGCGGCCCGAGGAGCGGTACAGGCTGAGACGATTCACGATCCAACCACAGTGGCTGTTTGGTTTCCAGACACCAGAATAAAGTACCCACCGTCTGCCGAAGAGCTTCGACGATGTCCGTTCCGGAGCCTTTCACAGGCGGGGATTTCTCGCCAAGGAAGACTTGGCAACAGCGATACTCTGAAGAAAAAGCAGAGATGGCCATCCATGCTTCCGGTCGAGCTCGAACGGCTTCCTCTTGCCACACTCCTTGGTTGAGACAGAAACCGGCGAGTTGGCCGGAAAATCCCCATTCGTCCGGGAAGGGTTCGCGGATTCCACAACCAAATAGGGCGCGGCTCATCGGATAGAGAACGTTCCGCACCAGCAAACCTTGAAACTTCTGGCGAGTGTAGAGCGGCGCGACAAAATCAAATTTTTCCTGGTAAGCCGGTCGCAACAGATTTGCTACCGACTCGGGAGTGAGATTAGCGTTGGCAGGAGAAATCACAGCGCAGGCGCGTGCCCGCAAGAGATCTGCGACAGCGAGAATCGTGCGCAGAGCTACTCCCGGAGCAGGTGGGCTGGAAAATTGCGCCGCAACACGGTTTATGGTGCGCAGCGACGTTATTCCGTGTAGTTTTTGTTGCCGATCAGACTGACCGCCGTTTGCTACGGGTACAGCGCCATCACCTTCCTTGTTGTTATCGCCAAGACTGACGATGACGACGCGTTGCCGGACAAAATACCGCTGAAACGCCTGTTCAATTGCCTGCACGGCGGGCCTGATCGAAATCTCGGCAGTGTGTGGGGCGATGCCGACAAGAAGATCCACTTCGCCGACACTCATCAGCTGGCGAATCAAGTCATCCGATAAGAAAGTGTCTTCAACCAAGATGCTTACAATCCTGCTTTCGCTCCGAAATATCCAGAAAAATCCGACAAGGCGATGCGATCATTCATCGCTGAATCAAATCCGGCGAAGCTGAAACCAAAAGAACTGATAAGGCCCCAGTGTGAGCAAGTAGGGCACGTTTCCAAACCGAGGAAACAAGCTTCTACCAAACATCTCAATCGGAATATAGCCTTTATAAAGCTGCACATCGAGTTCGACAGCCTGTGCTGAACTGGAGAGGTTGTTTACCACCAGTACGGTTTCCTCGCCGAGTTGACGTATGTACGCCAAGACACGGTGGTTCGGGGGATTCAGAAACCGAATGGAGCCGCGGCTGAAAACACGGAATGAATTGCGCACCTGAATCAGCGATTTCATCCAGGAGAGCAGAGAATGCTCGGATCTTTCCTGCGAATCGACATTGACCGCCTGATAGCCATAGACGGGGTTCGAAATTACAGGGGCGTACAAGCGTTCAGGGTCAGCCGTCGAGAATCCGGCGTTCGACGTGCCGTTCCATTGCATGGGAGTGCGAACTCCGTTTCGGTCGCCCAGATAAACGTTGTCACCCATGCCAATTTCGTCCCCGTAGTAGACAATGGGTGTACCGGGCATGGACATCAGCAATCCATTCAGCAATTCGATGCGCCTCCGGTCATTATTCATCATGGGCGCGAGGCGCCGGCGGATGCCCCTGTTGATGCGCATTGTCTTGTCCATCGCATACTCGTCATACATGTAGTCGCGCTCAACTTCCGTGACCATCTCCAGTGTGAGTTCGTCATGATTGCGGAGGAAAATGAACCATTGGCATGTCTCGGGAATTTCCGGCGTTTGCTCCAGGATTTCGATGATCGGTTTGCGGTCTTCCAGTTTTACGGCCATGAACATTCTTGGCATGAGGGGGAAGTGAAAGGCCGCGTGGAATTCGTCCCCTTTACCGAAGTAAGCGCGAACATCCGCCGGCCATTGGTTCGCCTCAGCCAGGAGTAAGGTTCCGGGATAAACCCGGTCGAGGCGTTTGCGGATTTCACGAACTATCGCGTGCGTTTCGGGCAAGTTTTCACATAGCGTCCCTTCGCGTTCGACAAGATAAGGGACCGCGTCCAGCCGGAAGCCGTCAACGCCGAGATTCAACCAGAACTTCATTACATCCCACATCGCCTCGAACACCGCGGGATTGTCGTAATTCAGATCTGGTTGGTGGCTGAAGAAACGGTGCCAGTAATAGGATTTCGAGATGGGATCCCAGGCCCAATTGGAGGTCTCAGTGTCGACAAAAACGATCGGCACACCCTGGTAGCGGTTGTCCGTTTCGCTCCATACGTACCAATCTCGCTTAGGATTATCGCGGGAGCTTCGCGCTTCCTTAAACCAGGGGTGCTGGTCCGAGGTATGATTCAGGACCATTTCGATGATGACGCGAATTCCTCGAGTGTGAGCCGCCGTTAGGAGCGTCTGGAAATCCTCGAGCGACCCGTAGCTTGAGTGAACCGTGGTGTAATCCGCGATGTCATATCCGTCGTCGCGCAGAGGCGAAGGATAGAAAGGGAGGAGCCAGATGGTGGTAACCCCGAGTTCTTGCAGATAACCTAGCCGTTGAGTGAGGCCGACGAAATCACCAATGCCGTCCGCATCGCTGTCGCAGAAAGTGCGCACATGAAGCTGGTAAATGACGGCATCTTTGTACCAGAGATTGTCCTTGCGCGGCGCCAACGTTCGATTCTCCTTTTCCATCTGACAGTGATCCCAGCATCACGCGAATTGCATGGTCCGCACTCAGACGGCATAAACGAATCTGTCAAGAAATTCGGGCTGGCGTACTCTGTGGTCTCACTCCAAAGATATCTCGTATCCCTGGGCAAGTCACCCAGCGAAACCAAGGTTCCAAAAATTAAGGAGAATATAAAAATACAAGTCTATCGGGCGAAGATGTTCTCCGTCCCCAATGCAAAATGTCCGAGAAAAACGCCAACAGAACGAACTGGAATGGGGAATCAGGTTTCTACGGGACCCCTCCAAGAACCCGGTCTACAGTTGTGCGGAGTGTTAAAAAAAGGTATGAAATACACTGCTGGGGTGTTGCACTGAAAGGTCTGAGAAACGAAGAATGAGTGAGCTCAATGGCTATTTGAGGGCGCGCCCGGGAACGCAGCCCAATGCACTTCATCCTCCCTATGTTTCTTCGCTGAAACGTGCGCCCGGCAAGCCGCTGGTCCATTTGCCGCATACACTGTCCGAAGTCACAGGACCGTTCTTTGGTTCAGAAGTAGCGATGAAGGGCAGCATCGACCTCACGCACCAACATTCGGGCGAACCGCTGGGCGAACGCATTATTGTCTGCGGAAGAGTGCGTGACGAAAACGATCGCCCAGTGCCGCACACGCTGATCGAGATCTGGCAGGCGAATGCGGCCGGCAGGTATCTTCACACTGTGGACCAACACAACGCACCGCTAGATCCGAATTTCACCGGATGTGGAAGGCTATTGACGGATGCAGAAGGCCGCTATCGATTCGTGACCATCAGGCCAGGAGAATACCCGTGGCGCAATCATTACAATGCCTGGCGCCCAGCCCATATTCATTTTTCGTTGTTTGGGCCGGCGTTTGCAACGCGGCTTGTGACGCAGATGTATTTTCCGGGCGATCCCCTACTGGCTCATGACCCGATTTTCAATTGCGTTTCGGATGAGAAGGCGCGCAACAGGTTGGTTTCGATTTTCGATTGGGAGAGCACGATTCCGGAGCAAGCGCTTGGCTACCGCTTTGATATCGTGTTGCGCGGACGCGAATCCACGCCGATGGAGGAGTGAAGTGCGGCTGCCTGCTACAAGTTCGCAGACTGTCGGGCCGTATTTCCAAATAGGTCTTTCGCCGCTGTACCGCACGGAATTGGTGGGTCGAGATGCGGTTGGCGATCGTGTGACCATTCAAGGGCGAGTATTGGATGGTGACGGCCAGCCGGTTCCCGACGCGGTGTTGGAAATTTGGCAAGCAGATGCAAACGGCAGATATGCGCATTCGCCTAACCCGGATTCCAAGCCGCTCGCAGGAGGTTCTTTTGGATTTGGGCGCATTCCGACAGACGACGGCGGAAATTTCCGGTTCACGACGATCAAGCCGGGATCGGTCGCCGCTCCCGACGGGACGGCACAGGCACCGCATATTGTAGTTTCTGTGTTCGCGCGGGGGTTGCTCGTCCGCCTAGTCACACGACTTTATTTTCCTGAAGAAGCGCTCAATCAAGAGGACTTTGTGCTTCGGCTTGTGGAAGCAGGCAGGCGCGAAACACTAATGGCCAAACCGATAGGCGATCAGAAAGACATGCGGGAGTGGAACGTAGTCCTGCAGGGCGCAAAGGAAACTGTTTTCTTCGATTGTTGATTGTTTCCAGGAGTGAGATGCGAACGCAAGTTGGAATTGTGGGTGCTGGCCCGGCGGGATTAATCCTTTCTCACTTGCTCCGGCAGCAGGGCATCGATTCCATACTTATTGAGAAGTATAGCCGACAACACGTTGAGGAGCGTGTACGCGCGGGCGTGTTAGAGCAAGGAACCGTCCAACTACTGGAGACTTTGGGTTTGGCGGAACGCCTTCAGCGCGAAGGGTTGGTCCACGATGGAATCGAACTCAGCTTTCTCGGCCGCCGTCACCGCATCGATTTCAAGGACCTGACCGGTCGCGGCATCACCGTGTATGGCCAAAACGAAGTGGTTAAGGATCTGACGAACGCGCGCCTGGCCAGCGGCGGAGAAATCGTGTTCGAAGCAGAGGACCTAAGCGTGACTGATCTGGACGCGGAGACGCCACGAATTCATTATCGAAAATCAGACGTCAAGGTTGAGGTGCTGTGTGATTTCATTGCGGGCTGCGACGGTTTTCACGGCATCTGCCGGCCCAGCGTTCCTGCAGGCGTCCTGACCACATACGAGCGAGAGTATCCGTTTGGCTGGCTTGGGATCCTGGCGGAAGCTGCGCCTTCTTCGCAGGAACTGATTTATTCGAACCATGAGCGAGGGTTTGCGCTGCTGAGTATGCGCTCTCCAAAAATCAGCAGGCTCTATCTGCAATGCCAGCCGGAGGAAGACCTCGCACGATGGCCAGACGAACGAATCTGGGAAGAACTGGAGTTGCGTCTAGGCGTGGAAGGATGGCAATTGACGCGCGGACCGATATTTCAGAGAGGGGTAACAGGCATGCGCAGCTTTGTCGTCGAGCCCATGCAGTATGGGCGGCTGTTTCTTGCGGGAGACGCAGCGCACATTGTTCCGCCGACCGGGGCGAAAGGACTGAACCTGGCCGCGGCAGACGTGCGAATACTGGCACACGCACTGACGGAGCACTACAAATCTGGTAGCATGTCGCTTCTGGCCCGCTACTCCCAGATCGCCCTGCGGCGCGTCTGGAAGGCCCAACGTTTTTCGTGGTGGATGACTTCCATGCTCCACCGTTTCCACGGCGAAAACAGCTTCGACCACCGCCGGCAGCTGGCGGAGCTGGATTACGTGACGAGTTCACGGGCCGCAGCACAAAGCCTGGCGGAGAACTATGTCGGCCTGCCCTTTGATCCTTACTAAGGGTTGAGAGAAGTTATGGAGTCTGCGTTTTTTCCGTCTGTAGGGGGCGCCAGCAAACAATTTTAGTGCATGTTCTGTTGTTGCGCCACTTCCGACGCTTCACGAGCGTTGCGGGTCGTCAAAAACATTCTGGAGGAAGCATGAATCGAAAACGGAGTGATTTGCCGGTTTTTGTGGTCGTGTTTTGTTTGTGTTTGACTCTCGCGTCAGTTGTTTTCGCACAGGACCAGCAGAAGCCGGCAGCTCCGCCGCCAATGCCTGCCTTTAAGCCCTCTCCTAATGATCTGATTACGCCGGAGATAGCGGCCGATGGCAAAGTGACGTTCAAGTTGTTTGCGCCCGAAGCGAAGAGTGTGAATATTCGAGGCGAATGGCTGAATTATCCGGAAGCGATTAAGGGAACGTCCTTGCAGAAAGGCGACGACGGCTTGTGGTCAACAACGATCACGATCAAGCCGGGCGTCTATCGCTATTCCTATATGGTGGATGGACTAACGCTGGCCGATCCACGCAATCCCAGCTATAGCCAGAGCCTGAATTTTGTACAGAGCATGGTTTATGTCCCAGGGCTGGCATTCCTCGACATTCAAAAAGTACCTCACGGCACTGTCGAAACAGTCTGGTATCAATCCGCTGCGCTCGGCGTGCTGCGGCGCATGCATATTTACCTGCCGCCCGGCTACGACAAAGACGGAGCCAAGTATCCCGTCTTCTACCTGTTGCACGGTGCAGGCGATTCTGATGATGCCTGGTCGACGGTCGGGCATGCAGGATTCATCCTGGACAACCTAATCGCCGAAAAGAAAACAAAGCCGATGATCGTGGTGATGCCCGCGGGTCACGTGAATCGCAATTTTGTGTGGGGCGATCCGAAATCCATGGCGGTTGGCGAATTCGAAAAGGACTTCACCGTGGATATCCTGCCGTTTGTCGAGAATCACTATCGCACTATGAATGACCGCGAACATCGCGCCATTGCTGGGCTTTCTATGGGGGGCATGCAGACTCTGAATATTACGATGGCTGATCCGAAGAAGTTTGCCTATATCGGCGTGTTCAGTTCTGGCTGGATCCAGGGCATTGCGGATACCGCGGAAAAACAATTCGCAGCGGGACTCGACGACGCGGCGGCGAAGAAAGGTATCCGATTGATCTGGTTTGCCACGGGCAAGGAAGACTTCCTGATGCCCTCGACACAGAACACCATTGCACTTTTGAAAAGACATGGTTTTGAGGCGGAGTTTCACGAAAGCGGGGGAGGCCATACCTGGCAGAACTGGCAGGATTATCTGCAGGAATTCGCGCCGAAACTTTTTCAGTAAGATGGCTTCTGTTGCGGTATCACGTCGCTCCAGCAAGAAAATAGAGATCGAAAAGGAAATCAACTATGCGTAGAACGCTTATTTTTGTGGTGCTGCTATTCGTGTGCATGCCAGCGTTTTCCCAAGCACCGGCCGCGACGGATGCGGATGCGGTAAAGCGCGCGGACTCTTACCTGAGTAAGATGTCCATCGAGGAAAAAGTTGATTACATCGGCGGGACCGGATTCGCCGTGCGGCCGATGCCAGCTCTGGGTTTGCCGCCCTTGGAGATGTCCGATGGTCCGTTTGGTGTGCGCAGCAACCAACGGTTTCCATCGACCACCTATGCGATTGGGATCAGTCTCGCCGCGTCCTGGGATATCAATCTCGCCGAAAAGGTCGGAGCAGGAATTGGAAAAGATGCGCGGGCCCGCGGGGTTCATTTTATGTTGGGCCCGGGAGTGAATATCTATCGCTCACCGCTGAATGGGCGCAACTTCGAATACTTTGGGGAAGATCCGTTCCTGACGTCGTCGATTGCCGTTGGATACATCAAGGGAATGCAATCGCAGGGAGTTTCCGCCACCATCAAGCATTTCTTGGGCAACAATTCCGAATATCTGAGGCACGATTCCGAGTCGGTTATCGATGAGCGGACGTTGCGGGAGATCTATCTGCCTTCATTCGAAGCGGCGGTGAAGCAAGCGCACGTGGGCGCAATCATGGATTCCTACAACCTGATTAATGGCCAGCACGCCACGCAGAACGGTTACTTCAATACAGAGATTGCGCGCAAAGAGTGGGGCTTCGATGGCGTAATGATGTCGGATTGGGTGGCTACTTACGAAGGTGTGGCCGCGGCCAACGGCGGCCTGGATATCGAAATGCCAACCGGTGCGTTCATGAATCGCAAGAATCTATTTCCGGCGATTGCCGATGGCCGCGCGACTCAGGCGACCATCGATGAGAAAATCAGGCACATTCTACAGACCGCGGTTCGATTCGGCTGGCTCGACCGGCCCCAGACTGATATTTCTTTTTCCACGTACAACGAGCAGAACCGCCAATTGGCTTTACAGGCTGCGCGCGAGGGGATGGTGCTGCTGAAAAATGAAGGCAATCTACTTCCTTTTGACAGACAGACAATCAAGTCTGTTCTCGTGGTCGGCCCCGATGCCTACCCCGGCGAACCGGTTGGAGCAGGGAGTGCGCGCGTGCTGCCGTTCGCGACCGTCAGCGTATTGCAAGGAATCGCCAGTTTTCTGGGCCCAACCGCCAATGTTTTTTATGAAGCGGGACTGCCCACTCCCCTGGCGGCAGCGGATGCGACTGAATTTGTGACCGAGAAACAAGATGGCCAACGCGGACTGAAGATGGAGACGTTCGACAATGCCGCTCTTTCCGGCACACCAACATCCACGACGATTGTTCCCCACCTGAGCGAGCCCGGCAAAACATGGCAAGACCTACTGAGTGGCCTGGAATCGCTGGCGGAAATCTTCAGCGCCCCGCCGAAGCCCGGTTCCAAGCGCTGGACTGGCTATTTCGTTGCCCAGCAAGCTGGACCCTACGAAGTGGTGGCACAAGGTTGGGGAGAAGGCGGAGGCTACCGTCTCTATGTCGATGACAAAATGATTTTCGACGATTGGAAGCTTGCAAAGGCCTTGCAGGAAGGGACGGTCCTGCAACTGTCAGCGGGGCCGCACAGAATTGTTGGCGAAGTGTTCGTTGATTCGTTCGTGGGCGGCCGCTTACGGGTTGGGATCATCAACGAGCAAAAGATCGTTTCGCACGCTGCGAAGCAGTTGGCGGGCAAGGTGGATGCGGTGATTATTGCCGTCGGGTTTAACAACGACAGCGAAGGCGAAGGCGCGGATCGCCCATTTACGCTGCCCCTTGGCCAGGATGAACTCATCCGGGAAATGTCCGCAGCAAGCAAAAACACGGTTGTGGCGATCACATCGGGGGGCAATGTTGATGTCGCTCCCTGGATCGATCATGTTCCAGGATTGATCGAGATGTGGTACCCGGGCGAACAAGGCGGAACGGCGCTTGCGGAGATCTTGTTCGGCGTCGTGAATCCGTCCGCGCATCTTCCAGCCACGTTCGAAAAGCGCTGGCAAGACAATCCTACGTATGCGAACTACTATCCGGTGGCCGGCACGGTTCGCGTGCCCTACAAGGAAGGCATCTTTGTAGGATATCGGGGCTACGAGCACAACAACGTGGAACCACAATTTCCGTTTGGCTTTGGCCTTTCTTACACTACATTTAAGTTCAGCAATCTTTCCGTGACGCCAGCAAGTGCGTCCGCGGTAGCTTCCAGCGGGCGGACTGCACTCTATACCGCGTCTTTCGACATTACAAACACAGGCTCCTGCGCCGGTGCCGAAGTTGCGCAAGTTTATGTCGGAGGGGCCAATCCGAAGGTGCCGCGTCCGACAAAGGAGTTGAAGGGTTTTACACGCGTTGAAGTTGCGGCCGGAGAAACCAAGCATGTTACGGTCTTGCTCGATGCAAGAGCGTTCGCCTACTACGATGTCTCTGGTAAGCATTGGCAAGCCGATAGCGGCGCGTACACCATACTGGTCGGCGATTCTTCGGCCAATACGCCCCTAAGGGGCAGCTTATCTTTGGCGAGCCCGATCAGCATAGCGAACGATAAATAACGGCCGAGCCTCCGCGCTGGCTGCTCGGGGAGCATGAACGATAGTGCACTCCGACCACCCGTTGACCTCCGTGTCAAGCCATCTGAGAATGTAACCCTAGCGATCCCCGTCGAGCCATTTGAAATGTAACCGGAGAGCGCTTGTTGCTGTTGTGGCTGTGGGAAAGTGGGAATCCCGAAGGGATTTCCAAGCTCGTGAAACGAGCGTCTTTTCCACAGCCTTTTCGTGCGTCGGGTGACCCACTTCCAAAAAGGGTACAATTCTAGCATTTACCTCGCTCTAAACTTGGAATAGGAGAGTCTCATGAAAGTTCGCCCCATAATCCCAATGTTCCTGACGTTTGCACTTGTCTTGTTCTGCCTGTCGATTGTGCAAGCGCAGAAAAAAGATGCGCCACTTGCCACTGAGTCGGTCCTCAGTGCGAAGGAAGTGGGCAGCAAGCTCTTTCCGGATAAGGTGTTTTTCCGCGGGCAAGTTGCCAGCAGCCAAGAGCGTAACACTGGCGGCGTGCGGTACGCGGACGGCTTCTTCGTGCTCGCGAGTCTGGTAGACAATTCCGGATACTCAACGGGCATCCGCGAGAAATATCAGGCTTATCTGATTACCGAAGTTTCCATCGAGATGGGTGGCCAAACGCTCAAACCCGGTGCGTATGGCTGCGGTTTCATCGATAACAACAAGTTTATCGTCATGGACCTGGGCGCAAACGATCTGTTCACGGTTGCCAGCGTGAAGGATGGAGATATTAAGCATCCAGTGCCGCTGCAATTCCTGGGTACAAAAGACGCTGGAGCGTATCGGCTGTATCATGGGCGGGATTATGTGGAGTTCCATCGCGCGAAGTGAATAGCACTTTCCACCACAACCACGTTAGGAAGTGAATCGTAGAAAGCAAAGAGGGGGCTGAAGCTCAGCCCCCTCTTCCGCGCTTAGAGAAGCGATGCTCTGCCGATCAGGTCTTAATCTGGCCGGCTGCTGCGTCCCAGGTGACCGTACTCTTTTTGAAATACGATGCATTGGACATGTGGCAGGCCAAGGCGGCGTTGTGGCCGAATACAGCGTCTTCGACGACAGGCTTACGCGTGCGCACCGCCTGGAAATAGGTCCAGAGGTGCGGTTTCAGATCGTCCCACGAATCGCCCTTGTAGGCGTAACCTTCTGCCAGAGCCTCTTTCCCGGGAGCGGGATCGTTCTTTTCGTGCCACTGCTTGATGTATTCGTCACGGAAAGGTTGCGGGAAACTCGCCGTGGCGTAATAGCTGGGAGCGGTGTCTTTTCCACTTTGCGGATAGTAGGTGATGGTGAATTCGGTCACCTCCAGAATGCCCTTCGAGCCCTGGAAGCGATACACTTCAGGCGTCTCGCAACCCAGGTTCAGACGGAGATACACAGGGTATTTTCCATATTCGAAGAGCGTTGGCTGAATATCGGGCATGTTGCGTCCATCTGGCCAACGGAGAATTCCACCAATCGAAGTGGTGGGCCCGGGCGGCTCGTTCCAGCTAAGCATAAAATTCATACCACTGACCAAGTGAACCAGCAGGTCGCCGGCAACGCCGGTGCCGTACTGGCTCCAGCAGCGCCAGCGCGCGAAGATCTTCGGATCGAATGGAACTTTTGGCACGTTATTCTGCCAGGTATCCCAATCCAGGTTCTGCGGCGAAAGGTCCGGCGGGGGAGGATATTCCCAGCACCCGGTGGGATCGTTGCGGCCTAGCGAGCCTTCCACAAGATTCAGATCGCCGATAATGCCCTGGGAGAGAAGTTCCTTCGCCTTGATGCAAATCACTGAGCTGACACGCTGCGAGCCGACCTGAATGATACGCCCGGTCTTCTTCTGCGCGTTCACCATCTCGATGCCCTCTGACGGGCTATGCGACATGGGCTTCTCAATATAGATGTCTTTGCCCGCGTTCACTGCATCGGTCACCACTTTCATGTGCCAGTGATCGGGTACGGCCGCGATCAAGCAATCGATCTCTTTGTCGTCGAGCAATTCTTGATATCTGCGAGTGGTCTTGATCTTGTTTCCGGCAATTTCCTTTGCCAAGGTATGCCGACCGTCGTACAAGTCCGCAGCCGCAACGCACTCCACTCCGGGAAGCGTGACTGCCGTGCTCAGCAAACCGGAGCCCTGCATACCAACGCCGATGATGCCGAAACGAATTTTGTCGCTCGCGGCAGCTTCCCAGCCATAGGGAATGCGCGAGTCGCTTAGCAAGATGCGCGGCATCGCTATAGCGACGCCGGTGGTGGCGGCGCTGGTCTGCAGAAATTGCCGCCGTGACAACTGATTCTTAGTCATGAGTCTCTCCCTTATTGCACAAGATGATTTTCGAGCCTTGCCAAAGCTACTTCAGAGGTTGAATGTCAACTTCCTTGAAAAAGACGACGTCGTTGTCGCTATGATTCTGAAGTCCAAACCATCCTTCGTTGGGGCGAGTGCCGCGCTGAGGTTCAAAGTCGAATTTCTTGTCCGGCACGAGCTGCCCTTCGGTATAGTCCGTAACTTTCACGCCGTTCAATTCGACGATGGTATGTGGACCGTCGAGGGTAATGATCATGGTGTTCCACTCAGGGCCGGGTTTACCGGGGAAGGCGAGTGGTTTGGTGAGCGAATAGAGGGTTCCAGTGACGTGATATTCATTTTCGTCGGAAGTTTCGGGATGATTGTCGATCTGGACTTCATAGCCATAGTGCACGGGCATCCATTCTTCTCGTGGCTCGATGGGGATGCGGATGAAGACGCCGGAATTGTCGTTCATATCGCGCATTCGATAGACAACCTTGATACGGCAATTCCCGACTTTGCCGCCAGTCCAATAGAGAAGACCCATGCCGCCGTGAGTCTTGATCAATCCATCCTCGACGGTCATACCTCCGGGCCCCACGTGCTTCCAGCCGGTAAGATCCTTTCCATTGAATAGGGGCTTCCATTGCGGCTCTGTCGCATTCGCCGCCATCTGGAAGAGGGCTGCGAACAAGACGAACAGAGCACTGAACCTACGCATAGTGTAACTACCTCCTTTGAGCAATCTAGGACGCCAATACATTGCGAAGCATGAACCACAAATTTGCGGGGCGCTCTGCCAGCCGCCTTACGAACCATGGATACCAGTAAGTTCCGTAAGCAACCAGCACGACGGAGCGATGTCCCTCGCGAGCCAAGCGCTCTTGTTCGGCGCGCTGGATCCCATAGAGCATCTGAACCTCGAAATCAGAAATGGCATAGCCTTGTTTCTTGACGAAAGCGGCGAGTCGGCCGATCAAGGCGACATCATGGGTGCCAAATGCGGCGCGGCGACAGCACCCAGCTGCCTTCGCGCGGAGCATATCCTGCGCCAACATAAAGTAGTTCCCATCCACATCTGCTTTCTTGGGAAAGGCAATTTCTGCGGGTTCTTTGTAGGCACCCTTCACAAGACGAATCGAGGGATGCAGGGGAAGCAAGTCCTCAAGATCGTTCTTCGTGCGGTAGAGATACGATTGCAAGCAGATGCCTACGTTCGGATGGCTTTTCAGCGTTTTTCTATAAATATCAAGGGTGGCGTCGACGTAATCGCTTGCTTCCATGTCGACCCAGATGGTGGATTCCTTGTTTTCATGCCGGATAATCTGCTCCAGGTTTTCCGCGCAGAATTCCGGCGAAAGGTCCAGGCCGAGTTGCGTCAGCTTGACGGACACTTCGGTGTCCATGCCGGATTCCTGAATGCGATCGAGCACCTGCAGGTAATGTTCGGTGACCAGGCGAGCTTCATTGCGATCGGCCACGTTTTCACCCAGATGCGTGAACACGCTCCCCACACCTTTCTGGCGGAGAGAGCGGGCTGCGGCCAGAGCGTCCGCCAGAGTCTCTCCCGGCATGAAGCGCGAAACGCTGCGCCGCACGAAGGGAAACTTTACGGCGTGCTCGCGCAGCCAGGCATTTTGCGAGGCGGCGAGCAGCATCGTGCGCATCAGCGCCATGGGCGTTCCGATCCTCCAAGAAGGGAGCGAGAAAAGCAGGCAAGAATCTGCGGCCCCATTCTAGACCGATAGGTAGGAGAAAAACACCAGGCTTTTTGACAGAAGCGACGCGCCCGCGAGGGCGAACGGCCAGGCTGTGACTCTTGAAGCACTTGTATAGGCCGGCTTCGGCCGTGAACGCGACCGGGGCTACACGCAGAAGAGTTGCGCGTCGTTCGTCGGGCCGTCAAGGTGACCGACGAGACGATGCTCCAGTCCCTCACGGGAAGGCGAAAGCGTCTGACGGAGTTGCTGCATTTCCGCGTCGTTGAGGGGGCTGAATTTTCGCGCGATGGTTACGTTTTCCTGCAGCATTTCCAGATGCGGCATGCCGACCACCGCCGTGGTAACCGGGAGGCTCATCGAATAGCGCAGCAGCGACGTGATTTCTGCTTTCCCAGCAGTGTTACCGAGCAGGAACTCTTGGCCGGTGACTTTCATCGCGATCACGCCGAGATTTTTGTGATTGGCGGCGGGCAGTGCCAGTTCCTCAAAATAGCCGTTGCGGGAAGCGTTTAGGGCCATTTGCACGCAGTCCAAATCATTGCGCGTGATCGCCTGGGCCATTACCTGGCCATTTGTATGGCTGGTCATGCCGATGAATCGGGTCATCTTCTGCTCGCGTGCTTCCAGCAAGCCCTTCATCGCGCCGTCGGGGGCTTCAATTTTCGCCAGGTCGTCGGCCTGGCCGAGGCCATGAATATGCACAAGATCGACTTGATCGACCTGCAGGCGTTTGAGACTGCCTTCGAGGCGTTTGAGGAAGGCGTCTCGCGTGCGATCGGGGATTTTTGTCGCCAACCAGACTTCCTTGCGACGCGTGGCCATTACATTACCGACGCGCGTTTCACTCTTTCCGTCGCCGTAGGAATACGCGGTGTCCAGATAAGTGATGCCGAGATCGATGGCCTGGTTCAGTGCGACCACTGCTTTCTCTTCTTCTTCGTACATGAGAAAGCGGCTACCGCATCCAAATGCGAGAATGGAGACCTTTGCGCCGGTTCGCCCGAGGGTGCGGCTGGGCAGTGGTTTGGCGCCGGCCGGGCGTGCTTCCGCCAAATCGTTGAGCAGGGAGAGGCTGACACCAGCGGCCGTTCCCAATCCAATCTGTTCCAGGAATTTTCTACGGGAGAGATCTTTATTCATCGTCGAGTCCTCGATGACTTTGGTTCCGGCCGCAACGAGCCAAGTTGATTGTAATCCCGGCGCTGGATTTGCGGGACCAGCCGGCGAGGTTCGGAACGGCAAGCACATTCTATCGCAGAATGTGGAATCGGAGGGGAAGCGTGAAAGGGAAATTCCCGTGGTGTCGGGCAGACGCCCTTTTCCGTATGCGCGCTCAGCGAGGCTTGGCCGTAAATGCGGACGAAGGGATCGAAAGAGCTTCGGAGAGGAGTTTCGAAAGGTGGGACGGGAAAGCGTTGGCTTCGCCTCCAAGACGCGCCGCACTTTCTTTACGGGCGGTGACGATAGCGGAGAGTTCTGCGCCAGGCGTGGTGCTCATGAGATCTTCGGCGCGATAAAAGCACGCCAAAACCAGGCGCTCCGGTTGCTTCTGGCGGCGCAGAAACTGTCCGTAATTGAACCAGTCCACTGCCGCGGCTCGCGCTTCACCCTGTGTCTCATCCAGCGTCACGGCATCCTGAAATGACTGCGCCGCTCCGGCGAACTCTCCGTTGTGTTCTTGCACCGCCGCAGCGCCAAGCATGGCAAGGCTTTCAAGCGGAATGTTTCCGAGCTTCTGGGCGAATTGTGCGGCGGCCCGATATCCAACAAGGGCTTGCTGCGGGTGCTGCGCGGCGGCATCCGCGTCTGCAACTTTTATAAGGGCAGAAATGGCAGCAGGACCTTCGCCGCGATGTTGGTCCGGGTGCAGGCCGACAACCTGCAAATACGCGCGGTAGTGACGGGCAGCGGCTTGGGCTTCCCCGCGCTTCTCGAGCGCTTGCGCTAGGTATAGCTGGGCATTTGTCTGCATGGGGTCGGTGTCAACGGCGCGCTGCCAGGTGTCGACCGCCTCATCGTCGTGGCCCAGGCGTTGTGCCAGGAGGCCATAGTTCACGAGTGCATCTACGTCATGGGGCGAGCGTGCCAGGAGATTTTGGTACAACGCATAGGCGTCGGCATCTCGACCCGCGGAAATCAAACCGCGCAGGTAAGCTTCCTGCACGCTTTTCTTGCCTGCATTGGCGGCGGCGGCTCGTTGCAAGGCTGCCAGGGAAGCTTCGCGATCGCCGGCGGCTTCCTCAGCGTGCGCAAGGCGCGTCTGCAGCGAGCTGTCGTTTGGATTCATGCTGGCGGCGCGCCGCAGGGACGAGCGACTTGCGGAAACATTAGCCCAATAAAAATGAAGGCGGTCCATGCCGCCCCAAAGGAGTAGCACAACCAGCGCGACGATTCTTAGTGTGCGCGCAGGAGTCGCCGCGCTGGCCAGCCAGTGAGCCGCATTGGCTAGGCGGTTTTGCGGCTCGACCGCAACTTCTTCTCCGGTTTCGCGTTTATTTAAAAGGAAGGACGCAATACGAGAATCGCGTAACTTCCAGATGGCGCCATCGAGAATGAAATGGTGGAGGTTTACAAGCGCCGTGAAGGTTAGAAAGCTGCAAGCGAAATCGGAATGAAACACGCGACTGACAATCCACGGTCCGGGCACGAACAGCGCGATGCCACCAGCCACCAGTGTTAACAGGTAACGGGGGAAACTCCAGGAGGGATTGCCCTCTGAACGGGCTTCTTTTTTCTGGTAGTAGCTGGTGATCCACAGGTATTGCGTGGAGTGCAGCACCGCCAGGATGCCACTGGAATAGCGGGTCTGCGGGACTTCTTGGCCGCTGATCAGTTCGATGAGCGCAGGGAGAAGGAACCACAGGAATTGCGTAGAAACCAGGGTTGCCGTTGGCAGAATCGCTTTCCACGAGGATCGCTTTGCTAATGATGTAAGCGCCCAGCCGCTGGCCGCAAGGAAGAACACTGCCAGCATCGCGCGCGCGGGCAAAGTGAATTTTGCCGGGAGGCCGAGTGAAAGGATTAGTGAGTCGTTCGAGGAGCCCGTATGGAAGCTCAGCATCAGCAGTACAAAGGAAGCGATGAAGGAGAGATAGAGCGCCTGACGCTCCGTCTCCGTCGGGGAAACCCCGGCGCGGCGCGCAAACATCATCATCAATCCATAGTTCTGTCCGGTGTAGTGCCAGGGACTCCAACAGATGTACAGGGTGAAAATCCAGGGCAGGAACGGATACCAGACATGAGCCAGCAAACCAGCGAGAACCAGCACGACAGCGATATGAACCGTGAAAAAGCGGTACTTGGTAAATTCGTCGTAGGAATGATAGGCGCGGTAAATGGTGGCCATGAAATGGGGATAATTAAAGAGCAGCGCCAGTAGATAAAATGCAAACGACCACGAGCTGGTGCTCGATCCTGCGACGTAAACGGTGAGCAGAAGCAATGGTGCGGACCACGCGCCGCAGCCAATCAGCAAGTCAACCCAGGACTTATAGATCCACACACGGGTTGGGTTTGCGTCGAGAGGAGAGGCATTTGCGGCCTCCACAGTTGGAATGGGCGGCGATTCAAGCATCCTTTAGCAGAGTAGCGCATGCGGAGTCGGCTTCCTGAGGGCAGTGCGAAGCACATGCAGAAAACGTCACCTATCGCACAGGGCCCATGCTCCTGGCTGAGTGGTTCCGTAGTACGGACCGCCCCGGGGAATGGATTCGCTCTCTGGCTGACTTTTCTGGGCGAGGCGTGGTATATGCGAAAGCAGAACTTTCCGCATCTAAAGGTGTAGGTAATGAAATAGGAGAGTGCAGATGAGATATAGGAACATAACTGGTCGCTTCGGCATAATTCTTGGCTTACTGCTGTTTGTATTTGGCGAGTTGAGCGTGGCGCAAACCAAGTCTCCCTCGGCTGGGGCGGTAACATTCACCGTTACTGCTGTTGGAAAGAAGGATGCTAATGCGGCCGCGGTAGCACTGGACGATGTGCAGTTGTTCGTCGCCAGAGAGCGCAAGCAAATTGGGGATTGGAAGAAAAGCGAGCAACTGTTTCTGGCAATCTTGATCGATGATTCCATCGATTCCGGAGCCGCCGCGCAGTGGAATGATTTGAAGGCATTCATCATGGCGCAGCCGGCTTCGACGCACATTGCGCTGGGCTACATTCGCAGCAACACTACGACGATCGCCCAGGATTTTACTCAAGACAAAGAACTAGTGACGAAGGCGCTGCGCATACCGATGGGTCGCTCCGCGCTTGGTTCCAGCCCTTACCTCGGAACCATCGACATGCTGAAGCGCTGGCCCGCGACCGGCCCGACGCGCTCCATTCTTCTGATCACTTCGGGCATCGATTATTTCCGGGGCGCAAGCTTCGGTCCGTTTTATCCCGATCTGGATCCTCTAATCCAGCGCGGGGAGCGGCAGAATACGAATATATGGACGGTGTACTATCCGAGTGCCAGCCACCGCGGCCGCGGCTTCTTCGAGCTCAACCTGGGCCAAAACAATATCAGTAAGTTGTCCGAGGAAACCGGCGCGGAAACTTATTTTCTGGGCGGAGGCGCTCCCGTCACGTTGAAGCCCTACTTCGACGAAATCGGAGAGCACCTCAGCAATCAGTACTTGTTATCTTTCGCGGGAAACGGTGGGCCGAAGGGAAAGTACCAGCGCGTGCAAGTGAAAACAGAGCTGAAGGATTTGGAGTTCTTTACACCGTCGGCCGTTTATCTGCCTCCAACCAAGTAGCGGCTTGCCGCAACGATCAATAGACGGAAATTGGGCGCTCGGCACTGGCGGGCGCCCTTTCCTTTGTGCGTGGCGGCCTTGTCAGCAGCGAAGGGGCGAGCTAAACTCTCCCCAGACTGGCACATCCCGGAGTGAGATCCTTATGAATCGATTTAAATCGGCAGTTTTGGTGATATTTGCGTCCCTCGTATTTTCCATTTCTGTAACTTCACTTGCCGCAGGCGCCGCCGAAGGGAGCACTCTCAAGGATGGTTGGATGGTGCAGTCATCCGCAAAAGTGACCGGGGGAGGAGAGAAAGTTTCCGAAAGCGGATTTGACACCACCGGTTGGTACAAGACCGCCGCACCCAAGACCGTGTTTGCCGTTCTGGTCGAAAACGGTGTCTACAAGGACCCGTATTTCGGCATGAATCTCCGCTCCGTGCCCGGTGTCGAGTATCCGATTGGCGGGCAATACGCCAACATCGACATGCCCCTGAACAGCCCATACGCCGTGCCGTGGTGGTATCGGAAAGAATTTGAAGTGCCGAAGCACTACAAAGGGCGCACCGTGTGGCTGACGTTTCACGGAATCAACTATCGCGCCGAGATCTGGATCAATGGGAAAAAAGTAGCGGGTTCGGACGACGTGGTGGGAGCATTCCGCCGCTACGAATTCGATGTCACGCAATTCGTGCACGAAGGTGGCAAGAACGTCGTAGCTGTTTCCGTGACCGCGCCAAAGGCCGGAGAACTCGGCATTACGTTCGTGGACTGGAATCCGATGGCGCCTGATAAAGAGATGGGACTCTGGCAGGATGTCGTGCTGAGCGAGAGCGGGCCCGTGGCGTTGCGGCACGCCTTCGTCGAAGCGAAGTTGGATTTGCCCGGGGCGGAGAAAGCGCATCTCACTGTACGCGCTCAGTTGCAGAACGCTACGACCACAGCGGTAAAAGGCACGTTGAAAGGGGAAATCATCGGAGAGGGAAGACCGATTGAGTTCTCGCAGACGGTGGAACTCGCGGCAAGAGAAACGCGGGAAGTGGCGATTACGCCGGACACGACGGCTGTGCTCAACCTGGAAAAGCCGAAGCTGTGGTGGCCCTTCCAGATGGGCGAGCCCTACCTACACAATCTCTCACTGGAATTTGACAAGGAACATGCTGGAGTTTCCGACAAGCAGTCGATTTCGTTCGGCATCGTGCAGACGGATTCGGAGTTGACGCCGGAGGGCCACCGCTTATTCAGAGTGAACGGGAAGCCGGTGCTGGTGCGCGGTGCCGGGTGGACTCCGGATATGATGCTGCGAGTGGAAGAACCCCGCCGAGAAGCGGAGTTCCGGTACGTAAAAGAAATGGGCATGAACACGATCCGGCTGGAGGGAAAACTGGAGGATGACGCCTTCTTTGAGCGAGCCGACAAAGACGGAATCCTGGTGATGGCAGGATGGTGCTGCTGCGATGCCTGGGAACATTGGAATAAGTGGGGGGATGAAAACCGCAGCGTCTCCGTGGCTTCCCTGCGCGATCAATTATTGCGGATGCGCCAGCACCCCAGCGTGCTGGTTTGGCTGAATGGCAGTGACAATCCGCCACCCGCAGACCGCGAGCAAGCCTACCTGGATGTCGAGAGGGCTATCAATTGGTCCAAGCCAGTGATTTCTTCGGCCACCGCGAAGAAGGCCGAGGTTAGCGGCGAGAGCGGCGTGAAAATGACCGGACCGTACGAGTATGTTTCGCCAAATTATTGGCTGCTGGACACCAAGGCTGGTGGCGCGTATGGGTTCAATACGGAAACCAGCCCCGGGCCTGCGGTTCCGCCGTTGGAAGAACTACAGACCATGTTCCCGCCGGACAAAGTATGGCCGATAAATGAGTTTTGGGATTATCACGCGGGTGGTGGAAAGTTCAAAGACATTCACGTGTTTACCGAGGCCCTGGAACAGCGCTACGGAAAGGCGAAGGACGCTGCCGATTTCGCGTGGAAATCGCAGGCGACCACGTATGAAGGCGAGCGCGCCATGTTTGAGGCGTACAGCCGGAACAAGTACAAATCCACGGGCGTGATTCAGTGGATGCTGAACAACGCGTGGCCGGGATTGATCTGGCACCTATATGACTATTCGCTGCGGCCAGCCGGCGGATACTTCGGCACGAAAAAGGCTCTGGAACCTGTGCACGTGCAGTTTTCTTACGACGATCGGGGCGTTGCGGTGGTAAACAGCACGCAGGAAAGCCAGAAGGCACTGCGAGTTATCGCCAAGACCTACGACATCAATATGAAAGAGTTGTTCGACCGCGAAGGTACGATAGACGTCGCGGCGGACGGGGTGGCAAAATCATTTGCGATTCCAGAGCCTCCGGCGGAGAACACCACTTATTTCCTGAATCTCCAGCTAATCAACTCGGCGGGGGAATTGGTCAGCCGCAATTTCTACTGGTTGTCCACCAAGCCCGACGTGATCGATTTCAGCAAAACGGAGTGGTATTACACACCGCTGACATCGTTTGCGGACTTCAAGGCTTTGCAGGATCTGCCTAAGGCTACCCTGAAGGCTTCGATCAAGACGCATGAATCGAGAGACGAATCTGGTGGCCGCGTGACCGTGGAGAACACGGGCAAGGGCATCGCCTTCCTGGTTCGTTTGCGTTTGCTGAAGCAAAAAGGCGAGACGGAGATTCTTCCCGTATTTTGGGACGATAATTACTTCAGCCTGATGCCTGGCGAAAAGCGCGACGTGACCGTGAATGTGCGCAAGAGCGATGCCGGCGACGCGAAAGTGGAGCTGGCGGTGGACGGGTACAACGTTACTCCGGTCACGGTTCACACTGGTCTGAAATAAGACACCGGCCCGTTAGATGCGCCGCGTTGAGTCGCGGATGACCAACTCAGGATGGAGCTTTTGCGATGCGAAGTGCCAATCGCGGCTTTCTCTCCCTGCTTTGATTGCATCCATCACTACGTTCACGGCAACTCCGCCCATTGTTTCCAGCGGCTGGCGCACGGTCGTGAGGCCTGGCGCGGAGAGTGCTGAGAGCGTGACATCATCGAAACCAATTACGGAGCAGTGTTCCGGCACGCGAATCCCTGCCTTGGTAAGTGCGCGGATGGCGCCCAGGGCGGTCAAATCGTCAAAAGCGAGTAGGGCAGTGAACTTCTTTTTGTCGCGGAGGAGCTCCTCGGTCAAACGATAGCCGTGTTCAAAACTCGCATTCGAGTCAAAAACATCGGGAATCTGCATAACCAGGCTAGAGTCGAGCTTGAATGCGACGGACTCCGCAAATTTTTGCATACCGCGCCAGCGGGGAGCGCTATCAATGAGGCGTTTTGGGCCGCGAATGATGGCAATGCGCCGATGACCGAGTTGATGGAGATGCTCCAAGGCGAGGCGGCCACCCGCTTCATTGTCTACCATCACGGAGCTGATGCGATTTCCAGGCAATTCCCAACCGATGGTGGCAGCGGGAACCTCGCGCTTGTTCAGATCGGCCAGCACATGAATATCGACAAAGAGCCAATTCGCAACAACGATGAGCGCGTCGACATGTCGCTCGAGAAGCATTTCCAGGTAGCGTTCGAAGCGTTCGCGCTGGTTGTGGGCATCCGCAAAAATCGGAAGATAATTTAGGGGGTAGAGGGCATTTTCGATGCCGCGCAAGATCGGGATGCAAAACGGATCGTTCACATCGAAGAGCATCACGCCGATGCTCTGGCTGCGCTTGCTCCGCAGAAATCGCGCCATCGCGTTCGGACGATAGCCCAGACGTTTCGCCGTTTCCTCGATGCGCTGGCGCGTGGTGGAGGCGATGTAGCGAGCGAGTGGCGCGTTATTCAATACGATGGATACGGTGGCCGAAGAAAAACCGGTGGCTTCTGCCACGTCGCGCATGGTGACCAGGCGTCGTTTACCGCCCTCTTTTTTCATGGACGTTCCCTCGCGAGCATCATATTCCGGCCGCAGGCTGCCGGAAAGCAATCCTTGAACGTGGCGAGGTTAGTCTTCCGGCGGAACCTCGAAGGACATCTGATTGCGGAACCCGGAAGTTTTCCACGCCCCATAGGCGATGCCAAGTCCGAGCCAAATGCTCCCGGCAATCTTTGCCGGCGGGCTCAGGTTCCACCAGATCCAACCGCAGAACAGAAATCCGACCGCGGGCATGAGCAAGTTACCAATTTTCTTTTCCTTAGCGCGATGGTAGTAGTGCACATAGGCAGCGGCGTTTACCCCCATGAAGGCGATAAATGCACCGAAATTCAGCATTTCCGCGCCACGCTCGTATGTGGTAACAAACGCACCAATCAGCGCGACAGCTCCGATCAACATCACGTTGTTGGCGGGAATGTGCCGCTTGGCCTGGATCTTGCCAAAGAACCCTTTGGGGATTGCGTCGTTGCGTCCCATGCCGTAGAGGAGGCGAGCGGCGGCCAGTTGCGCGGCGACGCCCGATCCAATATTGGCGATTAGAACTGTAAAGTTGAGGAGATGGAAGAGAAAGAATCCGCCAATCTGTTGCGCCACGATGGGGAACGCCGATTCGACCTTATCGGGAGGAAAAGGTTTCGAACCCCAGACCAGTTGTGCGGCATACACTTCGACGGCTGACAGGACCCCCGCGAGCAGGCAGACCAAGACGGTTGCTAGCATGATATTGCGGCGCGGATTTTCCACTTCTTCGGAAAACGTGGAGATGCCATCGAACCCGATGTAGGTAAGCACGGCAAGAGATGTACCCCGCATCAGGCCATGGAAGCTGAAGGTCTCCGGGTTGTAGAACGGCTGAGTGAAAAAGCTGATCCCTTTTTCGTGATAGCCCCAAACGAAGCGGATTACAAATGCGAAAAAGATGATGACTACCACAGTCATTCCGGCTGCCAGGACTTCGTTAATACGCGCGGATGTCTTTACGCCACCCAGATTCAAGAAAGTGAAGAAGCCCGCAAAAAAGATAGCCAGGATCCAATAGGGCATCTCGGGAAGAATGTTCTGGGTGAGCTTGCTGCAGATGATAGTGCAGATGAGCGGGTTTAGGATGTAATCCATCACCATGGCCCAACCCGTCAGATAGCCCAAGCCGGAGTGGATTTCCTGCCCAACGTAGGTGTAGGCCGAACCCGCGCTGGGATAGACGCGCGCCATCTTCCCGTAGCTGATGGCGGTAAAGAACATGGCGACGAGTGCAACGAGAATAGTGGTAACGACGTGACCGCCGGCAGCATTATTGATGACGCCATAAATGCCCATCGGGGCGATCGGTTGAATAATGACGATCCCGATGATGATGAGATTCCAGAGAGTGAGGGAGCGCCTAAGGCGGGGTCCCGCGGTGGTGGTGCCGGCTTCTGCGCTCAAGCACCTCTCCTTTTCGCCGTGCGATGTCCGTCAGAGCGGAGCACCACGGCACGAGTCAAATTTTTCGGCGCGTCCGGATTGAGTCCCTTCCGCAAACCGACCGACGTTCCCAGTAGATGAGCAGGAATCGCGCTGACAGCGTATCGTGCAAACTCCGGTCCGTCCAGAGCAAGTTCGATGAGCAGGTCGCTGTTCTTTTTCAACTCCGGAGTGGCGCGATTGACGATGACGCAGGTGGCGGCGCCAAGTTCCTGCAATTCGGTACAAAGGGCGGTTTCTGCCTGAGAAGCGACGTCGGAGACGAAGAAGGTGATCAACGATTCTGGACCAGCAATCGAACGGGGGCCATGACGGAATTCCAAGGAGTGGTACACCTGTGCATAGGACGAGGACATCTCCGTGATTTTCAAAGCGGCTTCCTGAGCCAGCCAATAATGAACTCCTTGGCCCAAGAAGACGTAGTCGGAAAATCTCCGTTTGGCGGCAAAGTCCTGAATCTTGCGCGCGTTCGCATCCATCCAGATCTGGCCTTTTTGAGGCAACTGGTCCAGTGCGCTCGACAAGTGATTGTCGCCGACAAACTGCAGCGCCAAGCGCTGGAAGGCGAGCAGGATGGCGGTAAACGACCGAGTCATGACCGTGCTTTTCTCATCGGCCCAGTCGAGTTTGAAGGTGTGCGTGCACAACTTTTCCAAGGGGCCTTGCGGATTGCAAGTGACTGCCAGAGTCTGAACGGTCTTGTGGGATTGCAGCAGTTCCGCAGCGCGCAGGACTTCGGTGGTTTCGCCGGATCGAGACATGAGCACAAGCTGTTCCGCCCCGATGCGTCGCAGGGTCTCTTCCGGGGCGAACAGCAGCTCCGAGGCCGGCACGCCCGTTGCCGGGATGTAAAAGTGTTTGGTCCACAACGCGGCGATCAACCGCGAAAGGTAGTAGCTTGATCCGCATCCGACAAAGAGCCAAGGGCTGCGTGGAGAAAGGATCTCGGCCAGGTGCTCGAGTGCGCCAGACTGTTTCAGGTGCTGCTCAGTCTCAGCCCAGACGTACGGCTGAGACAGGATTTCTGCTAACGTGTGTTCGCCGGGGCGGTTCTTGCTACCGACCTGAAGTGGTTTTGCCGTACTGGTGCGCTTAGCCAACAGCAATCTCCCCCTATTCAAACGTTTCAATGCACGACATTGTGAGGAAATGTGGCCTCCCACGCAAGCTCTTTCTGCAATGGGTACCCTGTACGTCGGTACGTCTGAAGCCTGCCCCTGTGCCGGTATCTCTTCACTCACACCGCGACATCTGTACGAAACAGGATGACCTGTTTTAGCGTCTAATAAGGGAAAGAGGCACTAGGCTCAGCCGCGCAGAAAAGGTACTCAGGCAACTGCAATGGGAGAGCTATCCCTGATTCCCGACCGTCGACAAGTTCAGCCTATCCTTCTGCATCTGGCGGGGTTCCTACTCGTTTTTCTGGCGGCCACCTTGCTTCGGCAAGTTTCACTTCGTCCAGATCCTATCCTTCAGGGCTACCTGCAAATCACCACCGGCTTGTTTGCATTCGTCTTTGCAGCCGTGGCGTTGGTGCGGTTCCAGGGAACACAAGATCGCATTTCCTTGATCCTGGGAGCAGGGTTTCTGCTTTCCGGCGGCACCCTGACGGCATCCAGCATTCTGTTTTTCCAGCTGATTCACGAGTCGTTCACCTGGATGCTTTGGGCGCCGGTGGCGTGGTGGATCAGCCGGATCCTTCTGGCGCTGCTCTTCGTGGTTGCGTTGCTGGTGGAGCATTTCCTGCCCCGCTCGCGCCATCCAAAGTTGGAGATTGCCGGGGCTCTGTTCAGTGTCCTGGCACTGACCTACCTCATCCCGGCTGCTCTAAGAAAACTTCCTCCGGAAGTTTCGCATTATCCAGACGCGCTGATTCCCAACCCCTTACAACTTTTGCCGGCACTCATCTTTCTTGTGGCGTTGTTCGGATATCAGCGGAGAAAGTATCTCCTGGATTCTGCGTTTGATCGTGCAATTTACGCAGCAGTTTGGCTGAACCTTGCAGCGCAACTTGCCGCATGCCAATCCATTCGATTGCTTGACGGCCCGTTTGTGTTCGCGCAAGCCATGAACGTGGCTAGCTATGTGATTTTGCTGGGGGGGGCGTTGCTGGATAGCGCGCGAGTGTTCGAACAAGTGCGGCATCTTGCGGCGAGCGACCCGCTCACCGGCTTGGCTAACTATCGCCGGTTATTGGATGTGTTGGACACAGAGACGGAGCGCACGTTGCGAACCGGCCGGCCGTTCGCCGTGCTTCTATTGGACCTGGATGGGCTGAAGAGAATCAACGATACCTACGGCCACCTTGTGGGGAGTCGTGCCCTGTGCCGGGTCGCCGACATATTGCGTTTTCACTGTCGCGCGATCGACACGGCCGCGCGGTATGGTGGCGACGAATTCGCGCTCGTGCTGCCGGAGTCTCGCGAAGATGAAGCACAGCGCGTGCTCGCTCGCATCCATGAGACTCTTGCCGCCGACCTGGAACAGCCGCCGATCTCGGCAAGTATCGGCGCTTCTGTGTACCACGGCGAAGGGGAGCGCGTGGAGAAGCTACTGGCGGAAGCGGATCAGAACCTCTACGAAGAAAAAGCACGCCGCAAGGCAGCCACAAAACCACACGATTCCACGCGCCGCCGCTTGAAGAAGAGTTAGCACTTTCCTCGTGTACTTCGCTAATTTGCCAGTTTGTCTGGGGTGAGTTGGTCTGCGATTTTGGATTGATCGCCAACCACCACCAGGATCATCTCTTGCGGTTTGATGTACTCCGTTGATAGCTTCTGCACATAATTCTTCAGGTAGTCGGCGGGCTTCCCGCGTCAACGGCGATGCTGATTGCCGTTTTAGGAATAATTCCATAGGGCACCAGCGTCACCTTCATGCCGTTCTGGAGCGTATAGGTCTCGCTGGCGGGCACGGTGAATGGTTTCGGCGGCGTGCCCTCGGGCGGTGTTTGCTTCTGTGCGAACGCCGGATTCGTGGCTGCGATGCTACCGGCAAGAACCAGAATGCTAACTTTGTTAATGGTTGATTTCAGTTGGCTGCTCCCGCTCTACTGGTTCTTCGCGGGCGCTTCGGCGCCAGCCTTTGATGCCGGTTCCAATGCAACAATCGTGCGTTTTGTCGGGCGCAGATATTCCCGCGCCGTCTTTTGTACTTGTACCGGTGTCACTTTTTCGAATTGCGTCACCAGCGTGTTTATTCTCGCGGGATCATCGTCAAACAGCGCAAAACTAGCGAGCAGGTCCATCAGTCCAGAACCGCCAAATCGACCCATGGTGTCGTAGAGACTGGAACGTAGCTTCGCGGGAAGCTGCGAAGGCTTGATCGGACCGAAACATTTCTCCACCAATTTCTTGGCGTCTGCGGGATCGAAATCGCCGACGATAGTCAAGACGGCATTGTTCGGCGCGTAGTAGGTATCAAAAAAACAGCTGCACTTCGTCGAGCTCGGCGGCTTCGATGTCAGTCAGGTCACCATAATAATTGTGAGCGTTGTACCAGTTGGAATTCGCGGCCATCGGCATATCGATCCACGGAAATCCGCCGTATGGCGCGTTCAGGACGTTCACCTTTACTTGATTTCCGACCACGCCTTGCTGGTTCTTCAGGTTAGCATCGGTGGCCGCGAGGCCGCTCATCCGGGCGGATTCCCCCCAAAGTACGGTCTCAAATTTGTTAGACGGCATTGCTTCAAAGTAGTTGGTGAAGTCGAGGCGTCGAGCGGTTCAGGATTCCGCCGTTCTGCTGCACCAACTTGATGAACTCCATCTTGCCCAAATCTTTCGCGCCCTGGAACATCATGTGTTCGAACAGGTGCGCGAAACTAGTGCGGTCCTTCGGCTCAACTCGGAAGCCGATGCGGTAGTAGACGCCGACGCACACGGTCGGCGCGGTGTGGTCTGGAGAAAGCACGACGCGCAATCCGTTCGGGCGCTTGAAGTATTCCACGGATACGTGGAACTTTTCGTCGGTCGGCGCGGGCCGGGATTGCCAACGATACTGCCAGGAGCACCGTTGCCGACACACGGCACACTGCCCCACTTCCCTGAGCTTGCATGACTCCTCCTTGCAGGGTTTGTGCAATGAAGCCGGGACAAATTTCTACAATTGGTAAAGACGCAATTGTGTGCGGAAAGGTTCTTTTTTGTTTTGGATAGCGCTAAAAAACCGAACGCTTCTGCTGCGCGGCCTTGCTTGCCAGACTGAATCTCGGCTCCACGGCACCCTGGCTGGCCATCTGTTCTGCAAGATATTCCCCTAACGCGGGACCGTGCTTGAATCCATGGCCGGAACCGCCTCCCGCCAGCCATACATTCGATAACTCGGGATGGCGGTCGATAAGCAAGTCTCCATTCGAGGAGTTTTCATACTGGCAGACGCGCGTCTCGACGATTGGTGCGTCTTTCAAGGCAGGGAAGCGCCGTGCGACGAAACTTCGCGCCCACGCGACTCCTTCTGTCGAGGGCAAACGGGATTGCGTGTCGGGGTCAACGCGCTCACCGTGGGCGTCTCGGGCGAGTTTCAAGCCGCGCGCCTCAATGTCCGGCATTCCGTACCCGTCTTCCTCCTGAAACAGCCAAGCCGGCAATGAGCGAGGCGCGAAACGCGTGTCACCAGCGGGCGTGCCGAAGAAGAATACTTCCTGCCGTGTGGGAAAAATTCGCGGGCCGAGCAATTCTGGGAAAACCTTGCCGAGCCAGGGCCCACAGGCAAATACGAATCGGCCGGCGGAGATACGGTCACCTCTCGCGGTCGCGATGAAATCCAATTTCTGGCTGCCGCAAGGAGGAGAGATTTCTACGATCTCGAATTGCGCTCCATGTTGCACCGCATCCTCCAGGGTGCAGCCCACCGCGCGGCGAGCCATTAGCACACCACTCTCAGGCTCTAAAAGGCCTCGTGCCACGTCGGTGAAACTCACCTGCGGGAAGCGTTTCTCCAGCGTTGCCCGGTCGAATCGTTCGTGATTTACGCCACAACGCTGCAGCGTGGAGACCGTCTCATCCAGCCGCGAATCGCTTTCCCCGGCAAGCCAAAGTACGCCTGTCTGGAGAAATAGAGATTGTTTCGTTGCATGAAAGAGTTCTCTCCACTGTACCAGCGAACGTTGAGACCACCGTGTGTAAATCTCGTCCGAGCCGTACCCCATGCGGATGATGCGAGTCTCTCCGCCAGAGCTCGCGCGCGAGTGTGCCGCACCGTACGCGTCGACCACCAGTACGCGCTGCTTTTGTTTTGCCAGATGCCAGGCCGTCCAGGTGCCAAAGACTCCAGCACCGACGACGACACAGTCATAGGTCGTAAGATTTGTCATCGCGCCGACATGGTATCCAATTCGACGCGCTCCGGCAAAGTGGATTTACGACGAACGGACCAAGCGCGAGGTTATGCTTGAAGTTTGGCGGCCCAATGAGACAAGTGATTGAGGGATTCCGTGTGCGTCGGATCCAGGTGCAGTGGAGTAATGGATACTTCGCCGGCGAAGATCGCGGCGTAATCGGAATCGCCATCCAATTCCATATCGCGGTCGATGCGCTGCTCACTTAGCCAGAAATACGGACGGCCCTTGGGGTCTTGGCCCTCCCGCAGTACGGTGCGGGTGATCTTTTTCGACTGCCGGGAAAAGCGCACCACGCCATTCCACGTTTCAGGCACATTTACGTTCAGGAGCACCTGCGAGGGCAATCCCTCTTTCAGCAGCAGCTCCGCCGTGCGCCGTGCAAGCTCCGCAGCCGGGCCAAAATCTGAGTTCACGCGTTTCGAGCAGAGTGACATTGCGAATCCTGGGACGTGATGGATCACCGCTTCCCTAGCGGCGCCTACCGTCCCTGAGTAATATACGTTTTCGCCAAGATTCGCGCCATGGTTGATTCCGGAAATCACCAACTCCGGCGGCTCCTCTAGCAATTTGTGCAGTGCCACGATCACGCAATCCGCTGGCGTCCCGTCGATCGCCCACTCATTCGCGTCGATCCGGTGACAAACGATCGGCTGGCGAAGCGTGAGCGACTGCGCGGCGCCGCTACGCTCCCAACTCGGCGCGACGATGTTGACTTGCGCGAAGTCCTTCAACTCGTCAGCCAGCGCACGTAGTCCCGCGGCCTGGTATCCGTCATCATTCGTCAGCAATACAACCGGTTTTTTATCGTTCTTCACACATGCCCCCAATCTACCATTGTAATCGGATATGGCTATCTTTCGTGGGGGTCGCTGCCGTTTTAGGAAGTCCAGGGATTGAACAGAGGTACTCCCGTAATGGCGACGGCCTTAAAATGGCGACTCACGAAGGTCAGATTGTGGTGCAAGGCTGTAGCCGCCAACATTCCGTCAATCGCGGGAAGCCGTAGCTTCGCAGAAAGAGCCCTGGCTGTAAGTCGTCCCATAGCCAATCACCGCCACTTGGTCGCGGTATGATTGCCAGTCGCGGGTGTTTGGTTGTGGTCCAAATAGTGGTTCCTAGCGAAGAGCTCCTGGCACAGACCAACTGCCTTTCGAGATAGCCGAGAAGAAGGACTACCTGGAGAGCAAAACCTAGTCAGGGCAGACGGATTCTCGTTTGAAGAATGGTCGGGGCGCCCGGATTTGAACCGGGGACCTCACGCACCCCAAGCGTGCGCGCTACCAGACTGCGCTACGCCCCGACCGGCGCGACCCCGAGAGCGTCAGGGTCAGCGGGCACAAATACAACGGTATCACTTGGTTTCGAGCAGCGTCAAGAAACTGCGCAGCGCATCGCGCAGGTCGAGCAGCATTTTGCGATTTAGCTGCGTGGCCCCGGTTTCACCGATCCCTGTCGAAACACGATCGCCTGAACCCGGAGGCGGTTCGGTGGCACTGCCATTTTCTAGGTCTCGCAGATGGCGGCGGGCTCCGGCAATGGTGAAGCCCTCGTCGTAGAGCAGGCGCTTGATCTTGAGTATCAGATCCACATCTTGTTGGCGATAGAGGCGGTGGCCGCTGGGGCTCTTCACCGGTTCAAGCATAGGGAATTCGCTTTCCCAGTAGCGCAGGACAAACGGTTTCAGCTCCGCAATGCGGCTGACGTCGCCGATGCGATAAAGACGGGTCTCTTCGGAGAGTGTGGTTGCGGTGGAACTCATGTCATTTTCCGTAGCGGGGATGCTCCCATCCTAGGCGAAAATATCGCCAAGTCAACGCCGTTCCTTTTCCTGAGCATCTTCGCCGCTCGGCGAGCGATCTTCGCGTTTGCGCATGCGCTGGATGAAGCGCACCGGGGTCCCGATGAAATCCCATTTGGCGCGCAATTGGTTTTCCAGGAACCGCTCGAAGTTGAAATGCAGCGGCTTCTTCTGGTTAGTGAAAAGCAAGAATACCGGCGGGGCGATCTTCGCCTGGGTCATGTAGTAAATTCGCACGGGCCGGGCCTTGGGATTCGAGGCTCGCTGGAGATCCACATCTTCCTTCAGCCAGCGATTCAATTCCCCGGTTGAGATCTTGCGATTGCGCGCGGCGGCCACTTCATCGATCAGCGGATACAGTTTCTGCGTGCGCTCGCCGGTCTTCGCGGAAAGAAAGACAATGGGCGCGTAGCTCAAAAACCTGAATTTTTCGTGGACCATTCTTTCGTATTCGACGAGCAGTTTTCCCTTGTCGATCTCGCGACGCGACACAATCCCCGCGGCTCCCTCGGCCGCTTTCCGTGCGCGACCTCGGGAAGTCTTCGCCGATTCGTCCGCGGCCCTTTGCGAAGCTTCCACGGCCAGATCCCACTTGTTGACGACGATGACGACCGAGCGGCCGGACTGCTCCGCGTAGCTCGCGATGGTGGCATCACCTTGCGTCACTCCCTGTTCGCCATCGATGACCAGAATGGCCACGTCTGCGCGTTCCAGTCCTCGCCTCGCCATCACCACGCTTAGTTTCTCTGCCACCAGATTGGTTTTACCTTTGCGGCGGATGCCCGCGGTGTCCACGAAGCGATAGGTACGACCCTTGTGCTCGACTTCCGTGTCCACGTTGTCCATCGTAGTGCCAGGTATCGGCGAAACGATGGAGCGTTCTACGCCCGCCAGGCGATTGAGCAGGGTCGATTTGCCAACGTTCGGCCGGCCGATGATGGCGATCTCTACTAATTTCTTTTCTTCCGGCTGTTCGCTGGCGGCGCTGCCTTGGATTTGTCGCAACGCTTCATCCAGCAGATCGTCAACTCCGGTGCCATGTTCCGCGGCAATCGGAAAAATCGACACGCCTATAGTGTGAAATTGAGAGGCGTTCGGCTCCTGAAACCGTGAATCCACCTTGTTCACAGCTACCACAAAGGGTTTCCCTGTAGTTCGCAAGAGGCGCCCTAATTCTTCGTCGAGGGGTGTCAGCCCCTCCTGGCTGTCAACGACCAGGACCAGGAGAGCCGCGTGCTCAAACGCCACGCGCGCTTGGCGTAGAATCTCCTGGGGGATCAAGGCCTTGTCGTCGGGAACGAGGCCGCCGGTATCGACGATTTCCAACACGCGGCCGTTCCATTCGGCTTTGCCATAGATGCGGTCGCGGGTAATACCGGGCTCATCGGTCACGATCGCTCGGCGCGTACCTGTAAGACGGTTGAACAGCGTCGATTTGCCGACGTTCGGCCTTCCGACAATCACCAGTGATGGCAGTTTTTGATCCATAGGAAGCTTGCGGGTTGCATTGGACTTGCTAGACCTTGGCATCCAATCTTCCAATGTAGCGCATCGTCGGGGAACTAGCGAGCCGCCAATCGACCGGCCGGCCTCTTAAACGGAGGGATGACAAACGCGAAGCATTAAGGCCGCTGAATTATGGGATAGGAACATTTAATAGGGAATTACTTGATTCCCGGAAGGCATCTGGATAGTGTTTGGGGACCAAGGATATCGGTGTCCCCAGGCGCCGCTCGGGGGAGGCGTCTGATCACCCTCGGGGTTACGAGACAAACTGAAAACGCAAGTGAGGAGAAGCTGATGAACAGGTCTTTCCGCAACCTGAGTGAATTCGCGTTGGTGTTGATCGCCCTGCTGGTTCTGAGTGTAACAACCGCAAAGGCCCAAACCTTTCGCGGCACAATTCTGGGGGTTGTCACGGACTCTTCAGGCGCAGCTGTTCCGGGCGCTACCGTAACCATCAAGAATGTGGATACCGGCCTGACGCGAACGGTCTCGACTGGGGATGATGGCAGCTTCTCCGCGCCGGAGCTGCCGATTGGTACCTACAGCGTAACCGTTGAAAAGAGCGGCTTCAAGCTTGGAATCGTCAACGGCGTGCGGGTGGAAGTATCCACGGAGAAGCGCACGGATGTGACACTGCAGCCTGGCGAACTTGCGCAGAGAGTAGAAGTCACCGGCGAAGACCTGCCGATGGTGGAGTCGACCTCCGACACTTTAGGCGGAATCATCGAAGGGAAAGTAGCGGCGAATCTTCCCGTCAACGGCGGGGACTACCTCAAGCTGATCTTTCTGACACCGGGTGTCTCGGGTTCTCCCGACATGATCACAGACTCACCGGGATCGTTTGGGACTTTTTCCGTAAATGGCGGACGTGGCCGCTCCAATAACTTTCTGCTCGACGGCACGGACATGAACGATGGTTATCGCAACGACCCGGCCATCAACGAGGCGGGTGTGTTCGGCACTCCAGCGACCATTTTGCCGATCGAATCGGTGGCGGAACTGCACGTGGCCTCTAACTTCGAGGCGGAATACGGCCGGAGCGCCGGCGGGGTTATCAACATTGTGACGAAGAGCGGCACCAATGAATTCCACGGATCCGCATCCGAATTTTTCCGCAATACGGTATTAAACGCGCGCAACTATTTTAACGATAAAGTGGATCCCGCCTCGGGTTTGTCCATCGCACAAAACCCATTTCATGCGAATCAATTCGGAGGGTCGCTCGGCGGGCCGATCGTTAAGGACAAGACGTTCTTTTTCGTGGACTACAACGGAGTTCGGGAAACGGGTGCCCTGAGCAGTCTGGCCTGCGTACCCACGGCGGCCAATATCGCCACGGCGACGGCGGATAACGGTGGGGTGGTGAACCCGGTCATTTCCAATCTTCTGGCGTTAAGCAACAAAATCTGGCCCGCCCCAACGAACGGCAATGATTGTTACGATAACGGCGGCGTAAACGCTTCCCTGGCCACTCCATTTAACAATTTCGTCGACAGCGGCATCGTCAAGATCGACCAGAGCTTCAATCCAAACAATCTTCTGACCGGCCGGTATTACATCGGAAACAGCACGCAGAGCTTCCCACTCGCTTTGGTAGGCGGCGGACTTGTGCCCGGATACAACACGTTCACTCCGACTCGCGTGCAACTGATCTCCCTCTCCTACGTGGCAACGATCTCGCCGTCGGTGGTCAACGAAGCACGTCTGGGCTGGAACCGTTTTGCGGAAGGTTTCTTCCCGCAAGACCGCAGTTTTGATCCCACATCGATTGGCTTGAACACGATTGAGCCGGGCTCTCCCAACGCCGGCAGTTACAACCTGGGACTCCCGAAAATCTCGATATCCTCGCTCAATGGCAGTTCGCTCGCGCCCCTGGGTGCGGACAACGGCGATCCTCGTCAACGCGTGGACACCAACTGGCACTACATCGACAATGTTTCCTGGAAGAAGGGAAAACACGATTTCAAGCTCGGCTATGAATTCCGCCGCACTTCGATTTCGCAGATGTTCAATCGTGGATTCCGCGGAACGCTCAGCTTCGATTCCCTGGATGAATTTATTGCCGGGACTCCGTCAGGAGGCTCTCAGCGGCAGGGGAATACCAATCGCAATACATTTGAGAACTCGCAATCGGCCTACGTGCAGGATAGCTTTCGCATGTTCCGAAATGTAACTCTGAATCTCGGTCTGCGCTACGACTACTTCGGCATGGTCACGGAAAAGCATCAAAACTTCACGAATGTGGACCCTACAACAGGAATTGGCTATGCGGTGGGAGCGGGGCACCTATATAACCCGGATTACAACAACTGGGCTCCACGCATCAGCGTGGCTTGGGATGTGACTGGAAAAGGCACCACCGTGGTTCGCGCGGGATACGGAATTTTCTACGACGCGTTCTCGCAGGACATGTTCCTGGGTCACCTGCCATGGAACAGTTCATTTGATCCCGGAGCAGCCTACAACGGCTTTGTCGGTCCCAACTTGATTTCCACCGCCGACGCAAGCACAAGCCCTCTCAACCCGTCGCCCGCAGTTCCGGTTTACGGTAGTCCAGGACCGATGGGAGATGCGTTTGGTGTAGATACCCATATTCGCACGCCGTACATGGAGAGCTACAACCTGAACATTCAGCAGCAACTCGGACGCAAAATGACGCTGCAAGTGGGTTATGTCGGCTCGCAGGGACATAAATTATTCCGCTTCCGCGACATCAATCAGCCCACGCAGACGCAAATTCAGCAATTTGATTATTCCGACCCCGCAAACGGATCTGATTGCTATTGTGTTCCGCGGTTCTTCCCGGCGAGCCCCTACTACTACATCAACTACCAGGAAAGCTCAGCGAATTCGATTTATAATTCACTGCAAGCGAGTTACCGGATCGACGGTTGGCATGGCTTGACTTCTTCGGTGAACTACACGTGGTCGCATTCCCTTGACGATGCGAGCGACGGCGAGGATTATGTGCCGAATGCCGCGCAGCCGGATAATAGCCAGACGCTGATCAAGTACAATCGCGGAAATTCGAACTTCGACATCAGAAATCGCTTTACGTGGAATTTCATTTACCAAATCCCAGATTCGAAGGACACGCGATTTAAGGCCCTGCGAAATGGCTGGGGCGTAAACGGCATCCTCACTCTGCAAAGCGGCCAACCCTTCCAGCTCAATTACAATTTCGAGGGTGATTACAACGGAAGTGGCGAGGGATTCGGAAGACCCGACGTCGTTGGCCCGTTGGTCTATGACCGCAGCGATCCTCGCAATTACCTGCAGCTCAGCTCGTTTGCCATACCGTGTGTGCTTTCCGGCGGGACTTCCTCGGAGAACTGCCAGTTGGTTGTGCCCGGAACGACCACGATTTGCGCGTCCGTCGGTCCCAACTGCATCAATTCGATGCACTTTGGCACTCTTGGCAGAAATGCGCTCATCGGGCCGAATTTCAAGCAATTTGACTTCTCTGTTTTCAAGGACACCAAGCTAACGGAGCGCCTGACCATGCAGCTCCGCTTTGAGGCCTACAACCTGGTCAACCACCCGAACTTCGCCAACCCATACTTGCCCCTGTTCATCGCCGACGCTGCTCCAAACGGCTTCAACGCCAATGGAACGTCGAATGGGGCGCTCCATCTGACGGCCACGGGGGATGTGGGAATCGGGTATCCCTACTTGGGAAGTGGCGGAGGGCGGAGCATGCAAGTTGTTGCCAAGTTTAGCTTCTAACCATCTAAAAATGAACGGATTAACGACGGCCTCGGGATTCATACCCGGGGCCGTTCCATATTGGGAACGCTACGAAGCCCCCGTTCTGGCCTTCTTTCCGGCTCGTTTACCCGGGTTCACCAAGTCTCCTGCGGCCCGTGTGGTCTCCGCTAAGTTGCCCGAGTCTTAGAGGCTCGCCCCAAGAGACTCTCCCATAGCAACTTGTGATAGTTTTAGTGCCGTTGGTGCGTACTAGGTTATGGAACCGCTGAAACCAGGGCGAATGAGCGCGCCGGGAAAAACGGAGCCGACGGAATTAATCGTCCGGGCAAGGACCGGGGATACCCAAGCCTGGGGCGATCTGTACCGGGAATATGCCCCGGCGATTTTCCGTTTCTGCCGCCGCGCCATGCCGACACGGGAGGACGCGGAAGACGCCACGATGGAGATATTCATGAAGTTGCGCGACAGACTCGGCCAATACGACCAGAGCCGCTCTTTTACGGCTTGGTTGTATAAGGTCGCCGCCAATCATTGTTGGGACATGTTGCGGCGACGCAAGGTCCGGCAGGGCAAGGAAACCGAGGACGTCACGGAGCTACCGCTGGAAGCACCGGAACCCAATCAACTGGAAAAACTGATCGAAGAGCGCACGAGCGAAGAAGTCCGGAGAGCATTGGACAAGCTGGGACTGCGCGCGCGCATGGCGTTGGTGATGCGCTATTACTCCGACATGAGCTACGACGAAATTGCAGATGCCTTGGGCGTGCGGCGGGCGTTTGTGGGAGTGGTGTTGCTGCGCGCACGGCACGAACTCCGGCAGGCGTTGGGAGACAACGCCGTTGCTGTGGGGGGGACACGGTGAACAATACTGAGGCCACGACGAACAAGCACATTGATGAGATGACGCTCCTGCTCTACGTCGAGCGGCAACTGGACCGCGAGAGCGCGCAAGAGGTGTCACTGCACACGCAGACATGCTCGAAGTGCCTGACCCTGCTACGAGCTCTCGACCGGGAATCCCGGTTGTTAGCCCGGGCGATGCTCGAACCGGATGAACCGCTTCCGGCGCGGCTGGCGGAATTCCGCCTAGCGGTGAAGAAGTCAATGCAGTGGATCTGGGGCTTGGTGTTCGGCTTGGCCGTGCTTGGTGTGTACGCGTTGTATACCGGTTACATTGAACCGTGGGAACAGAGACTGGGCGAAGCTGGTTTCGGCAGCAGCAGCCTGGTGAGCCTACTGTTTTTTCAAGGGGCCTTCTGGAAAGGATGGCAATCCATGTTCACGCTCTTTGAGTTTCTGGCTCTTGCTGCAATCGCAGGATTCGCGATGTTTGCCTTCCGCAAGTATGTGAAACGCGGTTCGGCAATGGCCCTTCTATTCGCCAGTCTAGGACTACTGGTGGCGCTGCCAAGGCCTGCCGCTGCTACGGAATTCCGCAAGGGCGACAGCGTGGAAGTGAAGAAAGAGGAGGCCATCAAGGGCGATTTTTACGGCACAGGGAATCACATCCGAATCGAAGGAACTGTGGATGGCGATGTCTTCGCGTTCGGACAGCAAGTTGATGTGCCCGGGCATGTGACGGGCGACCTCATTTGTTTCTGCCAAAGCAGCCGCATCACCGGACAAATCGACGGCAACATTCGAGCGTTCACCAATAACATTACGATTAGCGGCAACGTGGATAAAAGCGTCACGGCTTTTGACGAGACCTTCACACTGGATACGAATGGCAAGATTGGCCACACCCTGACCGACTTCAGCAAGTCGCTGACAATGGACGGTAAAGTCGGCGGCGATCTGTTGGGTTTCTGCGCTTTCGGCACGGTTTCGGGAAACATTGGTGGAGACTTGCGCGTGAAGGGGGATTCCCTGACCATCGCGAGCGGAGCGGTCGTCGAAGGAAAATCCTCTTTTGAAGGTCACAAGCCGCCTGACGTTTCTTCCGGGGCAAAACTGGCCTCGCCAATGCAATTCAAACAAACGGAGCATAAGTCGCAGATGGACAGGACGGGCAGCTATTACGTATGGCGCGGTATCTGGACGGCGACATACATTCTCTTTGGATTAGTTCTATTTGGTCTGCTTCCGAACTTTGCCCGGGAAACGTCGGAGATGGGTGAGAGCTACGGGGCTTCCTTTGGCCTGGGAGTGCTGGTGCTGTTCGGCGTGCCAATCGCGGCGATAATCGTTTGCTGTACGGTGATCGGGCTTTTTGTCGGCATCTCCACGCTGCTGTTCTGGTTTGTGGTGTTACTGGCGGCCCAGGTTGTGGTCGGCACCATTGTGGGCAAATGGATTATGGGCCCCACCAGCGAGTTCTGGCCTCTCGTGGGGCGTATGGCCGTCGGCGTAATCCTGGTACGGATCGTCACCAGCGTTCCATTCATCGGTGGTTGGGCAAAGTTCGTGGTTATTCTGTGGGGAATGGGAGCTATTTCCCTGGCACTGTACCGCAGACTGCAGCCAATGATCGCTCCGAACATTCCGCCAATGCCGATGAATCCGGTGGGACCCGTGGGAACGCCGCTGCCACCGAACACGATCGTGGGTGGCATCTAGCAACAATACAACGTCGCCCCGTTCGGCTTGGCATTTGCTCCTAGAAAAAAAGACGGGCCCCGGAACTTCCGGGGCCCGTTGCCTTTTGCGGAGGCGGGGAAAAAACCTTTTCTACGGCACGCGTACCTTCGCCGCCTGGAATGGTGGAGCGTTAACAGAGAACAGGGCGCGGATGGAAGCCAATTGGCTCGTAGTTGCACTAAGCTGGCTGACGTCGGTAATGCCATCGAAAGCGGTCGCATTTGGATAGGTCAAGACTTGCGGCGTAAGACTCAGCGTTGGATTCAACGTATTGATATAACCAGGAATATTGGCAAGCGTGAAGCTGTTGCCGGCGACCGAATTCACCGTTCCCGTCAGCCGCGACCAACGCAGGAGTACATTCGTTGCCGTGGCGCTAATTCCACTGCTAGTGGACGTAATATTCGCAAGTTGAACGCGGACGGTTTGTCCCGCAAGTAAATCGCCGCTGCCGGCAAACTGGATGCTTACACCCTGGGTGGACAGCGTCTTGGTATCCACGCTGTAGGTTGTTCCCGAATCCACGGTCAGGAAAATGCCGGTGCCGAACGTCGTGGTAGAACTCGCCAAAGGGGTAGTTGAGTTCACGGCCACTTTGTCCGCGACAATTAGGCCCACTTGATTGGCCTGGCCGGTAGGATAAATGGTGCCTTCCACTTCATCTACGGCAAGCGCGTCCAATACGTCGATTTCGGTCGCCGTCAACGTTCCGGAAGAACTGAGAGAGGTATCCAGGCTAACGGTGCTGCCAATGGTGACGCATGCCGCGGCTGTTCCCGAGCAATTGCTGTAGTTCACTGGTGCGAGATCAAATTCCGTGCCGGAAGTAACTGCCGCGGTGATGCTGTTGCCGGTAATGCCGGAAGTCACGGTGATGCTACTGGAGGTTGCCGCGGTCACCACTCCGATAAAGTCTTCGATGGTGTCCACGCTTCCGGGCGGGATTCCGACTCGAGGCGTGGTTGTGGCCGTCATGACGTTCGGCTGATTAAAATCCACAGTCACACCGTTCGTGTTGGTGATGGCATTGCGAAGATTGAAGTCCACTCCAATCCACTGGTTCTGATTCTCCGCCAGCGTAAGAGAAAGCGGCACTTGAATCGTGGTTGCTGCCCCGGAAGGCATGGCACAAACCGCACCGTTTGCGCATGTGCCGATCGCTGCGCCAGATGTGTTGATATACACGCCGCTTGAAGCCGTCACCGTTACGTTGATGGAAGTGTAGGTTCCCGCGGGAACGGACAGGTTCAGGCCAACCAGGCTGGAGTCCGTCTGCAGGCGTGTCATCTCATACGACGTGGGCGTAATTGGTACGGTGACGTTCGCTCCGGAGGAAGGCGTAAGTGTGATTCCGGCAATGGGGAGCGTAAAACTGAGAATTGAGACACCTGCCGGCGGAAGGTCGTACAGCGTGATGTTCAGGATCGCATTGCCACTATTGCAGCCCGTCGAGCATCCGCCGTTGTTCAGTCCGCTGCACGAGCCCAAGAGCAGAACCGCGGCCGTGAGAGTTAAGAGAAGCAATGCCTTGTTCTTCATTCCGCACCCCAGATCTGAGTTCAGTGGCCAGACGGCTGGAAAATCCCCACTGCCAATGTAACGCTTCAGAGGGCGCGGCGGGGTCCTCGTCCGCGGAAAAGTGCCCAATTTCTAACGACACGCGGCGGGAAGGAGGCCTCCAATCGGTTGTGCTATTGTTGTTTCTTAGGGCAGCTAACCCATCGCGTCGGGTAGGTTTTCTGATCAAACGTACTCCCAAGGCGGATCCCACAGAGGTAAAGCAAAAGCGCAAGCGGACTGCGGTGCAACGGGTCTACGTAGGGCTAGAAGCAGATCAGGCCTCGGATCGTCCGGCAGCATCCCCTCTAGGCTATGCCCGCGCCGATGGGTTTGAGGAGCTCCCGATGGAACCGACTATTGAGGCGCCCGGCGGCAGCGGCGGCCCGAGCATGCGCGAGATTTTTGGCCCGGGTGGCCTGCTCGAACGGTCCATGATTGGCGGCTACGAGCATCGCCCGGGGCAGTTACAAATGGCCGAGGCCGTGCATAATGCGTTTGCTAATCACCATCATGCAATCGTCGAAGCGGGCACCGGCACGGGGAAAACCCTGGCGTATTTGCTACCAGCCATCTGCAGCGGGCGGCGCGTGGTCATCTCTACGGCTACGAAATCTCTCCAGGAACAGCTCTACCAGAAGGACGTACCGTTTCTGCAAAAACACTTCGCGCCAAACCTGAAGGTTGCGGTTATGAAGGGGCGCTGCAATTTTCTGTGCCTGACAAAAGTGCAGGCCATGGCCGATCAACCGATGTTGCGGGGCCTGGAAGAGATGGACGCCTTTCGCCAGATTCGCGATTGGGCGAAATTGACGGAGACAGGTGACCGCGCCGAGCTTACCTTTCTTCCCGACGACTCGGAATTGTGGTCCCGCCTGGATGCCCGCCGGGACACTTGCACAGGCCAGAAATGCCCTGCGTTCAACCAGTGTTTCCTGACCCAGATGCACCAGCGCGCGAGGGATGCTGACCTGATCATTGTGAATCACCACCTTTTTTTTGCCGACCTGGCACTGAAGCAGGACGATTTCGGAAGCATTCTGCCGGAGTATTCGGCGGTGGTGTTCGATGAAGCCCATGAAATGGAAGATGTGGCCAGCGATTATTTCGGCCGGCAAATCTCCAATTTCCGGTTTGAGGAATTGGCGCGCGATGCTGACCACACCATGCGGCTCACGCATTTGGGCACGCCCTCTTTACTGCGCCGCACCCAGCGTATCCGCGAGAAAAGCCGCGTATTTTTCGATACCTTTCCGCCGCGCGACGGCCGATTTCCATTTGCCCGCAATGAACGCGAGGCATACCTGGAACAGAATCGCGAAGCCTACGACGGACTGATGAATGCGATGAAGGGACTGGAGACAGAATTTGCCTCGCTAACGCAAAAACCCGAAGAATTGTTGCGGATTGCCCGCCGTAGCTTTGAGATCCGGCAGGAGCTCGCGTTTCTTTTCGAATCGGATGAGAAGAACTACGTGTACTGGTTCGAACGCAGGAACAAGGGAGTCTTTCTAGCGGCTACGCCCATCGACGTCAGCCAGATTCTACGGAAGGGATTATTCGAAGCGTTTGACACGGTGATTCTGACGTCCGCGACGCTTACGGTAGGCAATCGGTTCGAGTACATCCGCCAGCGACTGGGGTTGGACCACACCAAAGAAAATGCCCTGCCGCACGAGTTCGATTACGCCTCGCAGGCCTTGCTTTATCTGCCACAGAGAATGCCCGACGTGCGCGACGCGGGATTTGGAGGCAAGGCTGCAGACGAGATTGTGACCTTGCTTGAGCATAGCCGCGGCCGCGCCTTCTGCTTGTTCACCAGTTACGCGCAGATGAACGATTTGTTCGAACGGATACGCAATCGCGTGGATTTTCCGGTGTTGCTGCAGGGGACGGCGCCGCGCACGGCGCTTCTGGAGCGGTTCAAAAACACACCTCACGCGGTATTGTTCGCTACTTCCAGCTTCTGGCAAGGTGTAGACGTCCCCGGCGAACAGTTATCGTGCGTGATTGTCGATCGCTTGCCATTTGCAGTTCCCAGCGATCCGATCGTTGCGGCGCGCGTGCGTGCAATTCAGGAAGAAGGGCGCAACCCTTTTTCCGAGTTCCAGGTGCCTCAGGCGGTCCTAGCGCTGAAGCAGGGCTTCGGGAGGTTGATTCGCACAAAAACGGATCGCGGCGTACTGGCGTTGCTGGACACCCGCATCTCGCGCATGCCCTATGGTAAAATTTTCTTGGAGTCCTTGCCGCGTTACCGTACGACCCGGGATTTGCTGGAGGTCGAACGGTTCCTCTCCGCGGAAGCTGGGCCGGACGAAACCCCCCGTAAGCACAAGAAGCGGGTGGGTCTCGGATCGGATTAATCGCGCGGGGTGGAAGGGAAGAAGGACAGCCTATGTTTCAAGTGAGTGTGGAAGAGACATTTTCGGCGGGACATGCCCTGCGCGGCTACAAGGGCAAGTGCGAGAATCCGCACGGCCACAATTACCGGGTACGGGTCACCCTGGAAGGCCCGCAGTTGGATGACATTGGGCTGCTTATCGATTTCACACAGTTGAAGCACGTCGTTCGCGACATCATCAAGCGTCTCGACCACCAATTCATCAACGATCTTGAGCCCTTTACATCGGTGAATCCCTCGGCCGAAAACATGGCCAAGTATTTCTACGAAGAAATCACAAGCCAGCTAAGAGAGTTGCCCGCGGGCACGCAACTCAAGGATGTTGTGGTCTGGGAGACAGATACCGCCATGGCAAAATACTGGTTACCGGCAAGGGCATGAATCGGTCCATCCTTATCATCCTGATTCCAGCGCTGCTGGTCGCTGCGGGTTACATCGTGGTGCTTCGCTTGATGGGAATTGCGCCGGGATATCCACGACTGGCCGTGGCCATGGCGCTGTTTTTCGGAGCACTCTACTGGTTGTCGAGGCGGTCTGGGAAAAAAGCAAAAACCGGGGAGTAGCGTAAGGCTTTCCACCGCTAGTGTCCTATGTTCATCACCGAAATATTCAAATCGATTCAGGGAGAAGGCTCTCGTTCGGGGATTCCGTGCATCTTCGTGCGCCTCACGGGTTGCAACTTGCGCTGCACCTGGTGTGACACAGCGTATGCCTTTCATGGCGGAAAGAAAATGAGTGTCGAGGAGGTGCGCTCTCGTGTAGATGAATTGAGTGGCCGCACCAGCAATGTAGCAGCCGCTATAAACCTGGTGGAACTGACCGGAGGAGAACCCCTGCTGCAGGAGGAAATTTATCCTTTGGCGGATCGCCTGCACGCCGCAGGCTACACCGTAATGATCGAGACGAGTGGGGAGCGTTTTATAGGGCGCCTGCCGAAAGAAGTGATCAAGATTGTCGACGTGAAATGCCCTGATTCTGGCGAGCCGGCCACGTTCGATATGCGAAATCTCGCGGAGCTTTCTGCCCGCGACGAGCTGAAATTCGTGATCAATTCGAGAAGAGACTATGAATTTGCGCGCCAATTCGCACGGGAGCAGCGGTTGAACGAGCGAGTCAAAGAAGTTGTGTTTTCGCCGGTGCACGACGATCCACAAGGCAAATGGACTGGTATTGAGCCGAGGCTGCTTGTCGAATGGATGCTGCAGGACGGATTGAACGTGCGACTGGGCCTGCAACTGCACAAGATTGTCTGGCACCCTGCGACAAAGGGTGTCTAGCTTCAACGACCCAGGGGAAGAAGGAAATGTCCGATCAACGCAAGGCGATTGTTCTTCTGAGTGGAGGAATGGATTCCTGCGTGTGTACCGCTATCGCCCGAGAGCGGCATGGCGAGCGGAATATCGCGCTGCTTCATGCCGGCTACGGGCAGAGGACCCAAAAGCGGGAGCGTCGCGCCTTTGACGAAATTGCTGATTTTTACGGTGTGAAAGAGCGCCTGTCGGTACAACTGGACCATTTTCGAGCCATTGGCGGATCCGCGCTGACAGATCAAAAGATCGCGGTGCCGGAACCCGGGTTGGCTACGACCGGACCTGGTGACGGCGAAATCCCGATAACGTATGTGCCGTTTCGTAACGCCCATTTCCTGAGCATTGGAGTAAGTTGGGCCGAAGCGATGGGCGCCGGGGCCCTCTACATTGGCGCTGTGGCGGAAGACAGCTCGGGTTATCCGGATTGCCGACCAGAATATTACCAGGTGTTCCAGGAATTGATTCGCGTGGGAACTCGACCGAAAACGGAAATCGAGATCGTGACGCCGGTTCTTCGCATGAAGAAGCGCGAGATCATCCGGCGAGGCCTGGCGTTGGGAGCGCCTTTGCACCTGACATGGTCGTGCTATCAAGAGGAAGAAGCGGCGTGTGGCATGTGCGACAGCTGCTTGCTGCGTCTACGCGCATTTGGAGAGGCGGGGATGACCGACCCGATCCGGTACAAATCACGAGTCGCCAGTCAGGCCTGAGAAAAATGTCCCTGCCCGTTGGAAACTGCCCCAGATGAGCGATAATGGGGGAGATACCGGCCAAAGTATCGGGGGCCGGCGCTCCTCAAGACCAAAAGGAGAGTGGAGCATGTTGAATTTGAAAAGGGCTTACGCGCTCGCCGCGATTGTGACGCTGGGACTGGCACTCGCGCTAGTTCCTCGGGCGAAAGCAGAAAATGATGGCAAGATCAGCGGTTCGGTCGTCGATTTTGACGGGAAGATCTGGTCCGGATTAACCGTGAGGATCAAGAGCGAGCAAGGAGCAACGCAAGAAACGAAGACCGACGCCGAAGGAAAATACATCTTTGTAAACTTGCGCTCGGGCAAATATACGGTGTCCTTTCTGGTGCCCAACATGGCGCAACCCTTTGAGCAGCTGACGGAAGTTCATTCCGGGGACACTTCCACGGTTAGTGTGAATTTCAAGGAAATTCTGGAGAAGAGCAACCCGGAAGCAGCTGCTAAGTACAAGGCGCAAAAAGAAGAGCAGGCCAAGTCTACCGGCGTGAAAGAACATTACAATGCCGGAGTTGCCTTCCTGGAGCAGGAACGTGTTGCGAAAGCAGACCAGTCCAAAGCCCCCGCCGATCAGCGCGATGCTGCCAAGCAGAAAGTGATGGATCTTTCGAATAAGGCAGTCGCGGAATTTCAGGAAGCGCAAAAAGCGGCCGGCGAGAAGGATCCCAATCAGGCCGTCTTCTGGGCACGGCTTGGCGAAGCCTACGATCTGGCTGGGCGCAATGATGAAGCCATTAATGCATACAAGCAGGCCATCGCCGCCAAACCAGATAGTGCAAGCTACTACAACAACCTCGGCAATGTCCTGGGACGTACCGGGAAGATTGAGGAAGCCCAAGCCGCCTATCAGAAGAGCGCGGAACTCGATCCACCGAACGCAGCGTTGGCCTGGAGGAATTTTGGCATCAGTTTGTACCAGGCAGGAAGGATGCAGGAAGCCGTGGAACCACTCCAGAAATCGGCGTCTATCGATCCCAAGAATGCCCAGACGTTCTATTTGCTTGGAGCCTGTCTGGTGGCTTCCGCAGATTACAAGCAAGTGGGCGACAAGATGGAAGTAACGCTGAAGCCAGGCACCGTGGAGGCCTACCAGAAAGCCATTGACTTGGACCCCAGCGGTCCGTGGGGTAAGCAAGCCAAGGATGGTCTAGAACAGGTACAACAGTTGACCGGTGGTATTGAAATGAAGACCGGCAACAAGAAGAAAAAGCCGTAAAGATCGTGTGCCAACCTGATCACTTGAAGCCGGCCCTGCTTTGCGGGGCCGGTATTTTTGGAAGCGATGCTGGTGGCCAATTCAGCTGTGCGTCAGAGTGCCCGTCATTTTGGTGCGGCGCAGCGCCCATGCGAAGGTTGCCGCAGAGGCTGGCAGAAGGAACGCCGCGAAGCAGAGTAGTACCAGCAGGGGCCGGGCAATCGTGAACAGGCTCGCTCCGTTCAACAACGCTGCACGCATCGCGTCCAGTGCGTAGGTGACCGGATTCAGTCGCGCCACAATCTGCAGCCACGCGGGAAGGATGCTAACTGGGAATAGCATCCCGCCCACGATGCCGGAAACACCGAGCACAAACCACTTGGCGGGATTCCCGCGCTTGAAGAGCAGCAAGTAGCTTGCAGAGAAAATTCCCAGCCCCAAAAACGCGAGTAGCGTTGCTATAAGCACTGCGACAACGGAAATCCAGTTCGCAGAGCGAAGGGGGAAGCCGAACAGCATGGCTCCCCAGCCAATGTATACAGCGATACGCAATGTAGTGGCCGCAAAAGGGTACAGAGCCGAGCCAGTCAGCACTACGGGCAGAGAAACCTGCGTTACCAGGAGCGGTTCCAGCGTGCCCGCATCCCTAGCTTCCAGCAGGCTCCGGTCAAAGGTATCGAGCGCGGCGTTCAAGTAGTCGAAAAAGAGAAATCCCACCAGCGAAAAGGCGAAGTACGAGTTCCCTTGTGGCAAAGACTCGCGCAGACCCGGTGAATCGACGAATCGCGCAACGTAATAAAACATCGCGGCGGCAAAGAGTGCTTCGATTGCTTCCAATATAAACGGGCTGCGATATGTGCTCGCGATTCTCAGGTCACGTTCGAAAAACAGAAAAAGGTCGCTTAGGATACGCTTCATGCCGGACTGGCCTCCTCGAGTGCCTGGATGGCATGACCGGTCAGGCGAAAAAATACTTCCTCAAGTGTGGAAGCCGAGTGTCTTGCTTTAAGAGCCGACGGTGTATCGAAGGCGAGGATTCGTCCCTGGTGAAGAATTGCTACATGCTCGGCGAGCATCTCGATTTCCGGGAGGAAATGCGAAGCGAACAGCAGGGAAGCTCCCTGTGCGGCGATGATTTCTTTTTTCAGGAAACGCCGAAATTCCGCTGCGGCGATGGCGTCCAGGCTGCGCGTGGGCTCGTCCAGAAGCAGCACTTTTGGCTGGTGCAGAAGGGAACGGAGAAGACTGAGCCGCTGAATTGTACCCGACGAGAGGGTGCGTACCTGACGGTCGAGAGAGTCGCCTAGTTGAAACTCGTCGCCGAGAAAACGAATCCGTTCGTTCAGAAACTGATTCGAAAGATGATTCAAGCGGCCGAAGAATCGAAGATTCTCCCTGCCGGTCAGCCTGGCGTAAAAACCAAGATCGCTGCCAGCGTGGTACCCCAACTGTCGGCGCACCGCGGCCGGCTCTCGCACCGCATCATGACCAGCGATTCGCACTGCTCCGCTCGTAGGGAGCAACAGCGTGGCGAGAATGCGAAGCAACGTGGTCTTGCCGGCACCGTTCGCTCCGAGCAGCGCGACCGCCTTGCCTTGGCCAACTTCCAGCGAAATACCCCGGAGGGCTGGGGCGGTGGCCGTTGCGAATGGCTGGAGGAGGGCTCGCCAACCGCCGCGGGCGGGAGGAAACCATTTTTCGAGTGCCTCGACGCTGATCGCGGAAACTGTCACTCTCGAACTTATAGCGTTTCCGGCAACAGAAAACAATCCGTCGTCGTGACCTTCAGTACGCTTCGTCGATGGCGACAACAGCCAATCCCCGGTAAGATACTCCCGACAAGTTTTGCGGGCTACGCAATTCCACGACCGGGCAAGGTAGAACATAGGAGTGCCAGGGATGGTTCAGTTTGCAGATCGCGCTGTGGTTCCGGGTCACGTCTTAGTGCGTTATCTCGACGGTGAATCCGTGCTTCCGAATCTCGACACAGAAAAGTACTTCGGGCTGGACGCCATGGGGACGCGCATGCTGGTAGTGGTGACGGCTGCTCCCTGCATTAAGACAGCGTTTGAGTCGCTTCTGGAAGAATTTGACGTGCAGCGGGAAGTCTTGCGCGGTCATCTTGCCTATTTCTTGAGCTGCCTGGTGGATAACGGGCTGCTGGATGTGTTGCCTGCCGATGTGGGAACAATTCCGGCGGTTTAGGACTCTGGATCGCGACGCGCGGAGACTATTTTTCCGCGCGGCAGCGCTGCTTCCGGTCATCGGGATATCACTGCGTATTCGAGGCTATAAAAAGACGCAGGAGTGGCTGCGACGGCGCCTGCGAGATCAGGCCGGGCCCTGGTCGTCTGCAGACGACTCCCACGAACGGATGGAAAGAACCTGTCGTATGGTGCGCGCTGCTGAACACCACGGGCTGGTTCGCTCCACTTGCCTGCAGGAATCTCTTGCCTTATGGTACCTGCTCCGCCGCCAGAATATTTCCTCGAGCTTGCGCATTGGCGTGCGGAAGGGATCTGGGAAATTTGAAGCACACGCCTGGATTGAATACGAGGGGCGACCGCTGAACCAGTCCGAAGAATTGCATCAACATTATTTCCCGTTTGAAAACGATTTCCACGACCTGCCGGCGGAAAAGCCGTGAGGCGTTTCCTGGGTCTATTGCACACCACCGGCAGGCCCTTCGACGAACGGGTACTGGAACGCATTCTGAGCCAACGTTGCTTTCGAGGCCCGGATGCTCAGAACATCGTCGTTGAGCGTACTGTCACGACGCGCTTTACCTACCGTCAACTGTCGCCGGGCAGGCAATCCGCGCGACAACCAGTCTCCTTAGACGAAAGGTACTGGCTGATGGGAGGGATGTTCGGCTTGATCGTCGCCGGGATTTGATAGCCAATCTCGCGACGCAAGGAGTGTTCATGGCCGACCACACTACGGAGGACGAACTTCTCCTTCTGGCGTGGGAGCTTTGGGGAGAAGCCACCCGGCAACGAATCCTCGGCGACTACATTTTTGCGATCCGCGAGGTTGAGAAAAAGACTCTCTGGGAGATTTCCTAGCTCGTGGATTCAGCGAGGGTCCCGAGCGGACCGTCTATCGTGATATTCGCAGACTCGCCCCGGACCGGGCTTTTCGGTACGGAGTTAATTGTCAGAGATAGCTACCTTGGCTCTCTACACGAATTTGTTTTTGAACTGGCGCTGGAAGCTCGACATTGACGGTCAACGAGCGCTTGTCTCGAAGCACTCCCAGTTTCAGTGACCTTGCATCTTTGCTGCCACGGAGTTTTTCGCGCAGTTCGCCTGCTGTAAGAACCCTCTCGCCGTCCATGCTGGTGATTACATCACCTGCTTTCAGCCCAGCCTTTGCGGCGGGCGAGTCCACAAATACATCGCGAACCAGTACGCCCTCCCCGTCGGGCGCCCCGAAATAGCTTCCAAAATCGCCGTGCAGGTCTTCTGCGTTAATCCCCAAGCGAGTATGACCCGGCATCGAGACGCTGAAGTTATTCAAGTCACCGAGGCCCGCGATCTCCGGCATCTCTGGGATGTTCGGCATGCGAAACGCGAACGAACCTCTGCCCGGTCCGGCCAACATACCTCCGCTATGGCGGGCCTCCGATTTTCCAAGAGTCGCGCTGATGGATTGCGAACGGCCGTCGCGCCATACCGTCAAGCGGACTTGGCGCCCGGCGGGAATCTCGTGAATCATGCGGCGGAACTGTGCGGTGCCCTCCACGCGCTGGCCGTTGAGTTCCGTGATCACGTCGTTCTGCTTCAGGCCCGCCTTGGCGGCCGGGCTATCAGGCGAAACTTTTTCGACGACTGCGCCATATTCTTCGGGCAACTTCAGCTCTTTTGCCTTTTTTTGCGAGAGCTCCGAGGTTTCCACACCAAGCCAGCTGCCGTCAGAGCTCAGGAGGATTTGCACATCGCCTTGAGGCTCCGCGGGATCGTCATCGATGCTTTCCGCGACTCTGTAGACTTCCTGCTCGGATAAATCTGCGGGCGAAGCCTGCACGGCCTGCACGGCTTCCAGTTGTTGTAGTTTTGCTTCCAGACGTGCGAGCGTGGAGCTATCGCAGTCCTGTGTGCGTACGGAAAAACCTGGCAAGGCAATCAGTGTAATGCTCAGTGCCCCGAGTCCCAGGCACGTCAGCAAATGCGTCTTGTTCATATGTCGTTCAGCTCCTTACGTCAGTTAGACGGAAGGGAAGCTAAACGGTTGACTTCAACGCAACGATTCTTATCGTGCCATTCACCGTGCCCAAGTGGATGGGCACGCCGTTGCCGTGGCCAAGCCTACCGTGCAGAACCCGGGGCTGGTCCGCGCCACGCATCACGAACGGGAGCTCTGATGAAAAGCTCCCGTTCATGCAGCGCGCCTCCAGGTCGGCGCGGAGATCCGCAGGGATCGCCAGAAGCACCGAACCATTCGTGGTTTCCGCGGAAGCCCCGTGCAGATCTGCCGGGTGCTTCCATTCCAGGTAGACATTTCCGTTGGTAGTGTGGGCATGGACATTGCCGCTGCCCTCATACACCTCAATGTTGCCGTTGACCGTGTGCAATTCACCAATCGATTCAGCGTCTTGTATGCGTAGAGTCCCGTTCACGGTACTCAGTCTGTTCAGATGAGCCCGGCGCGGTACGTGCACCGTATATTCCACCGCCACTTCCGCGCCCCCCTGCTCGGGATAGCGTGTGGAAACGGAAAGCGCATCCGGGCGCGAGTTCACGTCGATGGAGACCAGGTCCAAGGCAGACTCTTTTTCCGTCGTGGTCTTCACCGCGCGCACTTCCACCTCATCCTTGTCCCAGGTTTCTATCCGCACGGTGCCGTTGACATTCGAAAGTTCGAACGAGCCATCAGCTTGCAGCGGAAATGTTTTCGTAACCTCACGGGTCACCCCGAAACACTGCGGAGCAGCGAGGGATGCAGCCAGCAGGATAGCCATGCAGACGCGACGGTATGCGGAGCGAGTCATAATCGAACCTCCTTCGAAAACGAACATCCAACCATCCCCAGGGCACCAACAAACTGATCATCAGCCACTCAGAAAGCGTCAGCGTAGCTGAAAATTAAACGTTACCGTCGAAATTACGTCCACTCGCTTGCCGCCCCACTCCTCGGGACTCAACCGCCACTGTTTCACCGCGGCCGTGGCCGCGTCTACCAGCGCAGGTTCACCTTCCAAAACTTTTTCTACCTCTAGTGTGCCGTCCGTTTTCAGCCGTACTTGCAAGCGCACCACACCCTGCACTCCGGCTTTGCGGGCAAGCTGGGGATAATCCGGCGGCGGCTGATTCAGCACATGTTTCATGAATTCTTCCTGGTCCTCATGAAGACCACCAGTGAATGTAATTTCCAAGCGGGTAAACACGCTGTCTAACCAATTTCCTTTGCCTCCGGTAGCTATCGCTGGGGGAATATCGACCTGCTGGTTCGGCACTGTTACCTGGGTGAACCCGGCCTGCTGAAGCTTCTCTTCGATTCGGTGTTTTTGTTCTTCCAGCAGTGAATTGCGCAGCGCGTTGTCCGCATCAAGATACTGGAGGCGAATTTTTCCTGTGGTCGTGTGCAGTCTCAGGACTGCTCCTCCGCCATTCAACGTGCCCATGGCGTGTACCATCCCATCCGCACGCGCCCGCAAGTTGAGCTGGAGTGAGGGATCGGCTTCGATGCGATGCACACCGCCGCGATCGACCGTGGCGTCGATGGTCGCTGCAATGTTTCGTGGGAGGTACAACACGATGTCGCCTGTTCCCGATGCCAGTTGAGACGGACCCGGAAGCCGCACGGCTTGCCGGGAATCCTCGGAGTCCGGCGCGATCCATGCCGTTATCGTGCCATCTCCGGTTTCGGCGCGCACGGTGTTGGTGACTTTCGTCAGGCAGATGCTTCCACCGCTCGTCACGACTTCCAAAGGGCCAGCCACATACATCATGCGGATTCCGCCGCCACCCGTTTGCGCGTGAACTGAACCGTGTACTTCACCAAAATCGATCTGCCCGCCGCCGGTACGCACGGTCACCAGCGCGCCCGCTTCTCCCACGGTAATGTTTCCACCTTCGGTTTCCAGTTGCGCAGTACCCTGAATCTTTCCTGCGCGGATGTGCCCCCCGCCGGTGCGCAACTTGGCATTGCCGGCAATATTGCCCGCCATAATATGTCCGCCGGCGGTGAAGGCATCCAAATCGCCGAAGACATCCTTCACGCTGATATGGCCGCCTTGCGTTTCGATCTTGGCCATGGGACGTCCGAGCATAGAGGCAGAGCGCCGAAATCCGATGCGGCCGGTGGTGATGTTGCCGCCGTCAGTTGCCAGGACGACGTGGCCACCCAGATCCGTGGTTTCAATATCGCCAGCGCCCGTCGACACTTCCACGTTGTAATTCATAGGGACGCTAATAACGAACTGCACCCAGAATTGTGCTTGTGGTTTACCCTTGGTGCGCTGAGCAGGAATTGCGCCCGTGATCGTGACACCAGAAATGACGCTCGCGGCGGTCAGGGCATAGCCTTGCAGCAGCTTATCCGCGAGCGGGGCTCGTGCATCGGTTTCGATGTGAACGGAATACCGGACGGCGAGGGGTGCTCCTGGCGGTTGCCGATGAATGTTCACCGAGCCCAGGTCCGCCGTTAGATGAAGCGTCAAGCCGTCCGCACTTGGAATGCTGCCGGAGCGATCCGTCGATACGTGTGCAGGAGTGTTCTCGCCGCAAATAGCGGGGGCAGCACAGAACAGTAGGGTGAGGAGGGCAGCGCCCGCTAGCGCGGGAAAATTTCCGCGCGGCAGCCGGTAGTCAAAATGCGAAATACAGAATTCAAGGCGCATGTGGTCAGAAAGTCTTTCAAGCGAACCGGCGCATCCGTTCACTGCTCGTTACGCGCTGCGATTTGGCGCAACGCAGCGGCACTCTGCAAGCGCACGTAGCGGCTCGGATCTTTACGCTGCAAATCCTCAAGAGTGCGGACGACATTGGCCATCGATTCATCTGCAGGGTTGCCGGTTACCGCGGCTACCATCGGCTGGGGAACCTTCGAATGGCTTTCCGGCATGCTGGGCATGGGCATCAAGGCATCCGGCGAATCCTGCAAGGAGCGCACCAGCAAATTCACAGCCTCCACGCGGACTCCCGGATTGGTGTCGAACTGCAAAGCCTGTAACAGGGTGTCCCGGACGGCCAGATCGGATGAGCTGTCGCCAAGTGCTTCCAGAGCCTTCAAACGCACGGCTGGGTTTTGATCCTTGCGTGCAGCGGAAAGCAGCGCGGTGCGAACCGCCGAATCTCTGGCTCTCGCTTTCAGCGCATCCAGACAATCCAGCCTCACTCCCGGGTCAAACCGTTCGCCATTTGCCACCACATAAGTGAGCACGCGACGCACGTCGGAGTCATCCAGGCTGCCCGTCAGCACAACAGGTTGTTCCGCACTCAGCTGCAGCCGGACATTCTGTTTGTCAGTGGAAGACGACGGAGTCAGATTAATTCCCGCGACGGCCATCTTGGAAAGTTGATCATCGGTTAGGCGCAGGCTTGGTCGCACATCGATTGCCTGGTCCATGGCATTGCCGGGGTTGCGGCCGGCAAACCATCCACTGCATTGCACGCCCAGAACGAGACCGAAAGCGACCAGCGCTGCTCCGCTCCAGGCTGGATGAACAATCAGCCAGCGGCGGAACCATGCGAATCGCAGCGGAGTTTCCTTCACTCGCGGCCGCGTGAGGTCGTCGAGATGTTCGGCGAGTTCACTACGGCATTGCGACAAGAGCACGCCAGCCGTGTCCAGTTCGTCCGCCGCCTGAGCCATTCCTCCCATCGCATCCTGAAAGCTGCGCTCCTCGGAGAGCTGTGTGCGGCAAGCCTCGCAATGCGCGAGATGATCTTCAATCTTTGCGCGCTCCCTGTCGTCAACTTCATTGCAGAGGTAGAACACGAACAGGGCAGCAATTTCGGCGCAATTGTTTAGGTTAGCCGGGTTCATCGGAGCACTCCCAATTCGCCGCGGAGTTTCCGGGTCGCACGAAATAGTGAGTTTTTTACCGTTTCTTCGCTCGTTCCCAGGGCGTCTCCGATGGCTCGGAGTTTCAAGCCTTGGTAATGCTTCATTTCAAATACGATGCGTTCGCGCGGTGACAGTCGTTCCATTGCCGCCGCCAATCGTGCCTGAATCTCTTTCCCTACCAAGTGGCGCTCAGGATCCAGGGCGGGACGGTACTCCCGCTGCCGTTCGAAGAAGTCCGTGCCCCCATCCTCATATTTTGCGGGGTGCAGCTCAGGTGCTTGATCCTCTGGGCGTGCCTGACGCCGCCGCAGGTGATCCAGGCAGACATTGGTGACGATCCGATAGAGCCAGGTATAGAAGCTGCATTCGAAGCGGAAACGGTGGAGATTGCGATAGACCTTCAGAAAGGCTTCCTGATAGACGTCGCGCGCATCTTCGGTGCGCTTCATCAGGTTCAGTGCGAGACGCAGGACATCACGATCATAGCGCCGCACCAGCTCCTCGAAAGCGCTGCGGTTGCCCGCCTGCGCTTCCTGGACCAGGTGTCGATCATCAAGGTCGGCCAAGGAGGTCACCCTAGCCAGCGCGGCGCTGGAAGCGCCCGTCTGGCTGGTTTCATTCGCAAGTGCCAAAGCCAAGTTGGGTAACGGCATATTCGCTTTCTCTTTGCCAATTCTGGTGTATCGACCTATACCAGAACGTGTTAGGGAGCGAGCGTCCCCGGCAACGGAAATGTCCCACCGATACCCTATTCGACGCGGCCAGCCCACAATTGTGAGCACTTTGCGATCTGGTTACCCTGATCTCGCCCAACCCCAAGCCATGCGACCTTGGATGCGGGCCGGACGCTAAACGAGTAGACGAGTTCAGGGGGTGGGAAGTTCCGTTTCCGGGCTTATCCTCCAAGTCACCAGGGGAAGCCCCAGCAGCAGCGCCAGCGCCGCAACCACAAGGTACCCCTGCAAGTGATAGAAATGCTCCGGTTGGGAGAGCAGTCCAAGCGCTCCTCCAGCGAGACCGACTGCAGCAATCACCAGGAAACATCCCAACAGGTTGAAGCGAGACACGCGGCGAATCCCGAAAACAACAAACGCTAACAAGATGGCGTTCCCCAGGAACTGCTTAACGAAATCGGCGGGCGTTCCCCAGTCGGAAACGAAGGAAGCTGCGATTGCCAGGAAGAGCAGGAAGCGCACCCAGCGCACCCGAATATCAGATCCCAAGATCGCTCCGGAAAGGCCGAGGATACCTGCCAGGAACAGAGCCCAAAGAAACGTGCCGCCGATGACGGAGGCCGCAGGATAGAGGGCATCTAATGAATCGCCGAGCTGAGCAGGGAAGGCGCGATGCATCGTCGGCCACCAGTGCGAAGCAACGCCCAGGAAACGGTGCAGGCCGATCCACAGAGCGGAACCCGCTAAACCGATCCAGAATGCATCGCGGTAGTAATTGCCGGCCATTCCGAGCCAGGCGGGTAGGCGCTCTTCACCGAAAGCTCGCGCGGAGAAATGCCAGGCCAGGCCGTAGAGTAGGACGATTCCCCCCGCGGCCAGGGCGCCGAAGATTAAGATTCCGACTATAGCCGTTCCAAAGAACAGGCGCAGGGACATGGCTGTCGGATATTGGCTGAGAAAGTTTGGTATGCCTTTGCCCAGAAGGACGTCCACCAGAAAAGCTATCAAAGCCACCAGGCCCCACTGAAAGATTCGCCGCCACGGAACGTGTACTGCAGGTTCGGTGCGCCAATGCTTGAAGAAGAAAACGAGCACGCTGATTGCCAGGCCCAGCCACAGCACAATCTGGGCCATGGAGATCAGGGTTCGCGGTAGCGACTGTTCCTCTTGTTTTCGCACGAACTCTTCGGGGATCTTCACGTACGTTCTGAAATCCGCGGGCTCATCTCCGAGCACCTGCATTTCCATTCGTGCGTACGCGTGGTCCGTAGAGTCTCGCGTGTCGGTGTTGTCAATATCCAGCGGTATTTGTTGTTGCCACGTTAACTTGTGATCGGTGCGGTTGGGATGCTTTTTCGAGTCCGCTTCCATGAGCTTCCACTCATTCAAGTTGATCTGCTTTTTCTCGCTCAAAAAGTTTTCCGCGATCGTTTGAGCCTGTTCTTTACTGAGGTTGGCTCCTCTCGCCGATTCGGCCATGATGTGCCAGAACGAATGTGGCGTTCCATCCGGTTTTAGCACTACCGCAAACTCTTCCGGCTGGAGGTTTCGAAAATAACGTACCCGCCACAACGCTCCGGGAACTCGCTCCTCGTAGATCTTATTGATTTCCGGGACCGACATTCGCCGTCGCAGGTATTCGTTGACGATAGGATTGGTCGTGTCCACCAATTGCGCGGCCTTGTGATAGCTGTTCGGATCCAGACCGTGTTCCTTTAACACCGCGTTGCCGCGTGTGGTTGCCGCGTGGGAATCCACGGAAACCTTCAGGTAATCACCAATGTAGTCGCGCTTCATTTTCCATGCCAGCACTCCACCAACAATCACGCACAGCGCCAGGAATCCGATCATCCCCGCGGTCAGCGCGTCGTATCGCCGGGTGGAGACCGTCGATTCCACAAGGGGCGGCTGTTGAGAAATGCTGATGTCTTCCGATTGTGCGCCATTCAACAAATCATCTACGGGTTCAAAACTGCCGCGGAGCAGGTACGAAATTCCGGACCATGCCAATGGCGCAACCGCAGCAAGACCTACGACAACACCGGAAACTTTGTAATAGAGATTGTCCGAACGGATCAGCAACAATCCCACCAGTGACGCGTCCACGGTGTAATGCCAGATCAGCGTTGCTACGATCCCCCAACGAAGCATCACCAGTCCGGCTACAATTCCGATCACGCCCACTTCGATTCCACGGATATATCCCGGCTCCTGAGGATACGCGCTGTGCAGGAAGCTCCAGAAAAATGCCGGCAGTATCACCGCGGCAACTCGGGACCCCGTGAGTTTCTCCAGGTAGGGGATCGCAAATAGGCGGAAGAGAAATTCTTCACTGGTTGCGGCCATCACGCCAATCGCAACGCCGGCAATCCAGGGAACGGCGGTATTGAAAGCTTCGGAATAATTCGTGTCCTGCGGTGCCCAAACGCCGAACTTGCTGCCGATCATGTAGAACGCGACGATGAAGCCCATATGCGCCGCGGCTAGCGACAGGCCCACGATGGAAGCGCAAAAGAATTCTTTTGAGCGCAAGCCACGACGGCTGAATGCTTCGTAGAGGCGCATTCGCATAGGTTGCGCCGAGCGATACAAGGGCTCACCGCCCGGCAGAACGATCGTCACCAGCAATCCGGTCAACAAAGCCGCAGCGGCAATCTTCAAGACCGTATTGATCACGAAACTGGAGTAGCTGAAATGGGTGTCATAACCCGCCCGGTACACATCCCATTGGTTGATTTGCATCAGGTAGAACAAGACAGCGACAACCGCGCCAATTTTCAGTGCCGGCATCCATTTGGTTTTCCCTTGCCGCGTCAGTGAAATGCCGAGCCACAGCGCACCCCCAAGCAGGAATCCGTAGGGGATCAAGGCGATCTCGTTGTAGAAATTGTTTGTGGAACGCAGCTTTTGGTATGCACGCGACCAGGCTTCCGGAACTTTCAGGTATTCTTCGGTGTCGGCGACATGATCTCCATCGAGCCCCACCTGCAACCGATACGGCGCTTCCTTGGCCTTAAATCCCTTGCGCTCCCAGGCGAACGACCAATCCAGACGGTTGGGGCGCGTTTTTGAGTTCACCTCTTCGGGCAGAAACTCCCAGTTGTTCAGGTCGTCGCCCAACTTATTTTGGAGGAATTCTTGCGCTTTACGGAGTGCAGCTTCCCGGTCCAGGGAATTTGCGCCGCGGGCTTCTTCGACCTTGTGGTCGTACCCCACCACTTTTCCCGTGGGGCTCATTCTCACCTGGTACTCTTCTTCTTGTTCCGGGCGGAAAAAGCGCACTTCCCAATACCACATGTTCAGTTGGGTGGACATCAAGCGATTGGCCTGTTGCAGGCCCAGTTCGCGTTCCAGGTAGGTCTTTGCGTTCTCGTCTACGCCAAATACGATGGTGGACTGGTAGCCGGCCAGATTCTCGCCCAGGCCCGCCACAAACTGTTTTGCGCGCGTCTGGGCTTCCGCACGAGACACCTTGAAATCAACCGATGCTTCCGGGAAGGCCCGGAAAAAATATCGCTGCGCAAATAGCAAGCCCATGATGGCAACGATAATCCACAGAATAAGCGTGCGTTTGTCTGACCCGCTCAATCGATCGTCCGGCAATGGCGCCTCCCTGGTTGAAGGTCAATCCAAGTGCCCACTCTACTGATACCAAGGGCCGTGACGCAAGTTTCACGAAAAGCAGAGGTTACATGGAGAATGGTATAAAGAAGAGACATGTCCATAAGCTTGCAGACGGAAGTTCGCCTGGTGAAGGGAGTCGGACCGCAGCGCGCAGAGCTTTTGGCCAAGCGCGGCATCTTCACGCTCGAAGATTTGCTGAATTATCTGCCGTTCCGGTATGAAGACCGCACTCATTTTTCGAAGATCAAGGACCTTCAGCCCAACGGCGTTTACACTCTGCGCGCCCGGGTGATGAGCGGACAGGCTGTGCGCGGAATGTATGGCCGTGATGCCATCTATCACTTGCTGGTTCAGGACGACTCCGGCTCGCTTCCCTGCAAATTCTTTCACGGCGGATACCTGGAAGGACGGCTCATGCCCGGACAGGAAATCATTCTTCACGGCAAGGTTGAGATCGACAAACTGCGGCCGGCGCGCCGCGAGATGGTAAACCCGCAAATCGAAGTGCTGGGCACAGGCGAAGTCGACTCCACCGAGATGGGTCGAATCGTGCCCATTTACGAGGCCGTGGGCACGTTTGGCACGCGCATGATTCGGCGCGCCATTTACGCCACACTGCAGAATCTCGGAACAAATATTCCCGACGTTTTGCCGCCCGCCCTGCGGCAAAGACTGCGCTATCCTTCGCGCCGTGATGCGCTGATCTATACTCATTTTCCTCTGCCCGAAGAATCGTTGGAAGCCCTCAACGTCTTTCGCTCCCCCGCACAGCAGCGACTCATCTTTGAGGAATTTTTTCTCTACCAGTTGAGCCTTGCCCTGGGCCGCAAGGCCGTGCGCAAGGAAAACGCCATTGCTTTCCGCGTGCGCGAAGACAAAGTTCGTGCAGCGCTGAAGCGGATTCTTCCATTCAAACCCACCAATGCGCAGAAACGTGTCCTGGTGGAGATTGCCTCGGATCTGGAAAAGGCGGTGCCGATGAATCGACTCCTGCAGGGTGACGTTGGCAGCGGGAAAACAATTGTGGCACTGCAAGCCGCGGTAATCGCGATGGAAAACGGTTGCCAGGCGGCGCTAATGGCCCCCACAGAAATTCTTGCCGCGCAGCACTATCTCTCCGCACGTCGCACTCTGGCCCCGGGCGGTTACACAGTTGAATTGCTCATTAGCGGGCTGAAATCCGCCGAGAAGGCTGCCGCGCTGCAACGAATTCGTTCTGGCGAAGCCCGCTTGGTGATTGGAACTCATGCGTTGATTGAAGACAACGTCGAATTTCAAAGCCTGGGATTCGTGGCCATCGACGAGCAACACCGCTTTGGCGTTTTGCAGCGCAAACGATTGATGGACAAGGCCGCCAGTCATGGCCATGCGCCGCATGTCCTGGTTCTGACCGCCACGCCCATCCCACGGACACTTTCTCTGACGCTCTATGGCGATCTGGAAGTGTCCGTACTCGATGAACTTCCCCCTGGGCGCGCACCGATCGTGACTCGAACGACCTCGGAATCCCATTTGCCCGGCATCTGGGAATTTCTTCGCCGCGAGGTCAAGGCTGGCCATCAGGGTTACATTGTTTATCCGGTCGTCGAGGAGTCGAAACTTGACCTGAAAGCGGCCATCGAGGAATACCAACGCCTATCGAAAACCGTTTTCCCGGAACACAAACTCGGCCTTCTGCATGGCCGTCTCTCAAGTGACGAAAAGGAAGACGTCATGCAGAAGTTTCGTCGCAACGAAGTCCAGATTCTTGTCGCTACGACCGTCGTTGAAGTCGGTGTCGATGTTCCCAACGCCACCGTCATGGTGATTGAGCATTCGGAACGCTTTGGCCTTGCGCAACTGCACCAATTGCGCGGTCGCATCGGTCGGGGCGCCAAACAATCTTACTGCATTCTCGTGGCTCCGTCCCGGATGAGCGAGGACGCGCGCACCCGCCTGAAAACCATGGTGCGCACCACCAATGGGTTTGAAATCGCCGAAACCGATCTACTCCTTCGTGGTCCCGGAGAATTTTTTGGAACGCGGCAGTCCGGCGAACTGGGCTTTCATGTTGCGAATCCTCTGCGCGATCGCGACTTGCTGGAAGTTGCCCGCACGGAAGCGTTTTCCCTCACCGAGGACCCCGCGCAGAAAGACGCGCTACACAAGATGCTGGGCCTTCTGCCTCCGTTGTGGCAGCGGCGCTACCATCTTGCTCACATCGGTTGAGCTGGAATCGAAAGGACTATGCGCGTAATCGCCGGTAAATTTCGCAGCCGATCGCTCAAGAGCCTCAAGGGCATGGCTCTTCGGCCAACGAGCGATCGCTTGCGCGAGACTCTCTTTAACGTATTGGCCAACCGCGTTGCCGATTCTCGATTTGTCGACGCCTTTGCGGGCACCGGCGCAGTTGGTATAGAAGCGCTCAGTCGAGGCGCGCGCGAAGTGATCTTTATCGAGAATCACGAGCCAGCCGTCGCGTTGATCCGCAAGAACCTGCAGGCTCTGAAAATTCAGTCTGGCGCGAAGGTTCTGGCGGTCGATACCCTCCGTGGACTTCAGCGACTCGCGGCGAATACAAAATCACCGCTTTCTTTGATCGACATGGTTTACCTCGATCCCCCCTACGCCGCCGCGGAAGAGTACCGCCGCGTCTTGACGTTTCTTGGCGCGGCTCCTTTCCTTTGCGAAGGCAGCCTTGTCATCGCTGAACATCGTTCTTCAATCGAATTATCAGAATCGTTCGGGAGACTCTCGCGAGTGCGCGTGCTTCGACAGGGAGATGCCTCCCTCAGCTTCTATCGCTTTAATTCGAACAACTTGCAGGCAACCGCAGATTCGTAGTAAACCCATTGCTCGTCCCACTCATCTATTCTGATTTGCGCATATTTTCAGGTCCCCCCAGCCCGCGTGAATAGTGGCAAGCCGCGATATAATTGAGGTTAGATGGCCAAGCGGTTCCAGGTGAGTTCCTTAGACGTGCTCGGGCAAACGGAGCAGCCGCCTCCGTTCGTCGACTCCAGCAAGTTCCGAGCAAATCCATTTGATTTGTTGGGACAGGCTGAAATCTACCCGTATCCCGTACATCTCCCCGGTCGCGTTGAACCGAGACTGACCATTGCCTGGAACAGTTTTCACCAGAACTTCTTCAGCGGCATTCCGGTGTTCTTTCAGAGTGGGGGTTTGCCGAAGGCTACGCCGCCGCAAAGAGTTTTTCGCGATTGCATTGTTGAGCGTCGCATGCCAGGCCGCGCGGTGCTCGCCGCTTTCTTGTTGTATGTTGCCGCAATTTTGATGCCCTGGCCGAAGCTGCCCGCGGCACCTCGGCACCACCCCGCTTTTGACAATACCGAACTAACCTGGTCGGGCCGCATCGAGGATTTGCCGCTTCTGAATATTCCGAAACAGAAATCCGCGGCAAAACCAAGGGCTCCTGTCGCGGATCCCGAGATACCGCAGAATACGGATGCCTACCATCCGCGCCAGCGCATCTATACCGATCCGGTTCATTCGACGCATCCACGTCTGACGCTTGTAAACCCCGCGGCCCCTCCGGAAGCACCGAAATTTCTTCCGCCCATGCCGAACGTGGTAGAAATTGCTTCCACACAAACTCCCGCGCGGCCGCATATCGAAATCAGTGAAAAGACGCTCGCCAAGCTTCGGCCCAAACAAGTGAAGGCCGCCGCTTCTACAGCTCTTCCCACGCCTGACGAGCCGAATCTGGAACAGCACACCGCGGAAATCAGTTTGGCTGCGTCGCAGGCTGGTCCTGCGCGGCCAAAACTGCAGATTAATCCCGGTTCTGTCCCACGTGTGGCCGAACATTCGCAGAGTGGGGAAAATGCAGCGGCGCCAGATGCTGCGCTATCTGCCTCAGACAATTCTGGCGGTGCTCCGTCGACCTTGATTGCACTTTCCAATTCCCCAGCGCCTCCGACTCCTGTTATCCCCGTGCCGCAAGGGAATCTGGCCGCGCGCGTCGCGATTTCTCCGGAAGGGAAACCAGGAGGCACGGGGGGTTCATCGACCGGGGGATCTGGTGGAAGTGGGGCAGGAAACAGCAACGTGGGCATCAGCATCAGTGGCGGAAGTCCCAAGCCGAATGCCGAGCCATCGGGACTGGGTGGGAGCGGAAAGCTGACGTTGCCAAAAGCACAATCGGGATACAAGCGCCCGGATCCGAATTCATCGGAGGAAGATCCGCCTGAGCGCACCGGCCCACCCAATTTCGCGGCGCTGTCGCCAGACGCGAAACCCGAGCAGATTTTTTCATCGAAGCGCGTTTACTCAATGAATGTAAACATGCCGAACCTGAATAGTGTTACCGGGAGTTGGCGGATTCACTTTTCCGAGCTGCATCTTGCGGATTACACGCGCCGCGCGGGAAACGTCAGCGCGCCGGTGCCACTCCGCAAGGTTGATCCGAAATACCCGCAAACGTTAATGCAGGATCGTGTAGAAGGCGAGGTAATCCTGTACGGCGTGATTCGCAAGGATGGAACTGTCGATAGTATCCAGGTGGTGCGTGGAATCGACGATCAACTGGATGCCAACGCGGTGTCAGCGTTTGCACAATGGAAATTCGAGCCGGCTATCAAGGAAGAGCAACCGGTTGATCTCGAAGCCATCGTCTACATTCCGTTTCACGCTCCGGCCCGGCCTTGAGGCCAGAGCGGCGCTAAATGCCCGCTTGGTACAATTTCACCAGCGTGTACAGTGTATGATTCACCGGCACCGGCACTTTTAGCTCCGCACCAAGGTGCGCCACGTACCCATTCAATGAATCGATTTCGGTGCGTTTGCCACGCGCCATGTCTTGGGCCGTCGACGACCGCGTTCCGCTCATTTGTTCGGCAATTTTGAACGCTCCGGCGAGTGCCGCACGCGGGTCTTCTAATCCTGGTGGGTGAATGCCCTTTGCCTTGGCCACCGCCAGAACCTCGTAAACGACGGCCTCCACCACCCGCTTGGCATCGGCGCTTGCAATGATTTCGCCGTACGTCACCCGACCCAGTCCTGAGACGGCGTTCAGCGCGCAATTCCACACCAGCTTGGTCCAGAGTTCGCCTTCGATGTTGTCGGAGAGGCGGCACGGAACCTGTGCTCGCAAAAACAGATTCGCGATCATTTCCGTTCGTTCGCTCTTCGGTCCAACCACCAGATCGCCGCGGCCTAGATGCTTCAAATGTCCTGGGGCAGGCATCGACGCGGCAACATAAACCACGGCGGGCAGGGCATCGATTCCCGAAGCTTTGCGGATCTCTTCCGCGTTATTCACTCCATTCTGCAGACTCACCACCACCGCATGCGGGGAGATGTACTTTGCTAATTCCTTCGCAGCCGCGGCAGTGTCCGTGGACTTCACGCTGAAAAGCACCACGTCAGCGCCTTTCGCTGCGGCGAGTTCCGTTGAGACTTCTGGGTGCACCGTTTCTTTAAATTGCACGGTGTCCAAAAGAAGCCCGGCACTCTTGACTGCCTCTAGCAACCCCGATCGGCCGATCATTACCACCGCTGCGCCAGCGCGAGCCAGCATTCCGCCAAAATATCCACCGACGGCGCCCGCTCCAACCACGGCGATTCTGGGCCATTTTGTTTCGACACTCATCTAGAAATCACCTCGATCAGTTTGTCGATATCCTGCACCGTACTGTAGAGGTGCGTGGAAACCCGAATGTTACCCTCGCGAAAGCTGGTAAAGATTTTTTCTTTCTTCAATCCATCGTAAAAATCTTTTGTCAGCTCCGGGGCACGCGCTGCGAAACAACCGTAAGGGCCCTGCCGATCCAACTCCGGTGGACTGGTCCTCACGAACCGGTCGCTCGGGAGGGCTTCGAACATGTGTGCCATAAGTCTCCGGTTGTGCGCAGCAACCCTTGCTACTCCCACTTCCTGGAGAAAGCGTAGAGAAGCGTCCCATCCGGCCAGATTGAAATAGCTTGCGGTTTCCGCGGTGTCCCAACCGCGCGCACCGGGCACCGGTCGCGGATTCTCGAAAATCACTTCAGTAAAATTAGTCAAGCCTTCGATTCCTTGCCAGTAGAAGGGACCTGGCCGGAATTTTGCCATCAACGCGCGGCTTGCCCAAAAAAATCCCGAACCGTAGGGGCCCAGCAGCCACTTGTAGCCCGAACTGGTGATGAAGTCCGCATTCAATTTGCGGACATCCAACGGGATTGCGCCACAACACTGGCTTACGTCCAGTGCGAGGAGTGCTCCATGCACATGGCACGCCGCGCCCAATTTCGCTGCTTCGAGCATCGAGCCATCGTCGAATCGGACCATGCTCGCCGAGACCAGGCGGGTTCGCGGTGTCATTGCTGTAATGAAGTCTTCAGCGGCAATCCAGCGCCCGCGTGGCGCAATCAGATTGAGTTTGATTCCTTCTCGCGCTTCCATCGGCTTCCAAGTCGTGTATTGCACCGGGAATTCGTGATGCGCGGTCAGGATTTCATCTCCCGGCTTCCATTCAAGACCGTAAGCAAGGACCATCAAGCCGGCACTCGCTCCGGTCGTTAATGCGACCTGTTCCGGCTCGGCTCCAATCAGATTTGCAATTGAAGCGCGCACTCGTCTGGGTAGATCGAATTCCCTCTCGTCGGGCATCGTTTGTGGAAACTTCTTCCAGTCCAGTGAAGCTTGCACGGCGACTAGGGAAGCGCGCGGCATGGGCGCCTGTCCCGCTGCGTTCAGATAGACCGAGTCCTCGTTCGCATACCATGCCTGCCGCCATTCCATGCTCGAGGTCGTCGCTGGTGCCACCGAACACCTCCCAGACAGTCGAGCACTATCTTTTGGTTGTTGGAAGAATCCTGCAAGGTCCAAATTGGGGCGGCACTAAAAATGATTGCGGAGCTCGCGGAATGCCGGGAGGATTACTAATTTTCCGTTTCCAGCCATTACCGGCTCACGCTCCAGTTGCCAGGTGTTCACATGCGGGATGTAAACTGCGTTCAACCCAGCTTCCATGGCTGGGTTGATGTCGCTGCGTGGACTGTTTCCGATCATCCAACCCAGAGTTTTTACAATTTTGTGCTTGTTCACCAGCAAACCGTAGGTTTTGGCGTTCTTCTCCGAAACGATTTCAATTGCTTCGAAGAATCCCTGTAAGCCGGATCGTTCGACTTTCGCGGCCTGCTCGGCCGGCTCTCCCTTAGTGAACAGAATCAGCCGGTGCCGGGTCGTCAGATACGCCAGCGTTTCCGGCACGCCATCCAGGATCTTCGGGGGCGTTTTCTCCAGCTCCACCACACGCATGTGCACTTGCGCCAGGACTTCCCGTTTGGCCATCTGGTCCGCAAGTTTCAGGTACGTCTCTTCCAGTGAGCGGCCGAAGCTTCGCACGCCGTAGCCATACTGCCGTATATTTTTCCGCTCCGTCTCGTTGAGGATGTGACGGATGTAGGCGCGGCTATACCCGCACGGTTCGACCAGGCTGATGAAGTCCTCGATCAGCTTTTCGAAGAAAACGTTATTTTCCCAGAGCGTGTCATCCGCATCGATCAGCAGAGTGTGGCGTCTCATAGTCGTGAGTGAATGTGATGCTCCGTGGTTCGGCGGCCAAGGTATCCATCCGGCAGCCAGATTAGTGTAGCAGCCCCAGCGCGTCTTCGACGATGACCCGAGCCGCGCCCGGGCGCGCCATCTCCGCTGCAGCACTCTTCATCGCCAGAAGCTTTTCCGGGCGGTCCAGCAGGCTCGCTATTTTCCAAGCCGCCGCGGGAAGATTATTGCAGCGCACGGCCACACCCGCTTCCAGTAAGTGATCCGCATTCCGAGCCTCCTGGCCCGGAATCGCTTCGACCAGTGCCATCGGCAATGCGCGTGAGAGCGCTTCCGAAGTGGTCAATCCACCGGCCTTCCCTACCAGCAGATCGGCGGCAGCCATGTATTGATCCATTTCTTGCGTAAAACCAATTGCGGCCAGGCGTTCACTTCCGCCCGGTAATTTTCCAGCAGCTCGCGAAATCTGTTCCAGCCGCCTTTTCAATTTTTCGGATTTTCCGGCAATCGCCACGATTTGCCAAGGGCGTCCCAGCGCAAGCAGGTCTTTCACCAATTGTTCCACCGGGCCAAGCCCGTAACCGCCTGCGGCAATCAGAATGATGCGTGCGCTCGAGTCCAGACCCAGTTTTCCGCGGGCTTCTGCCTGGTCCACGCGGTTTTCAAATACCGGATCTACAGGAATCCCAGTCACGCGCAATTTTCCCCGCTCGATACCGATCCTCGCAAGGTACTCCGCCGATTCCGGTAACGCCACGTAGTAGCGGTCCACCGTCCGGCACAGCCACATGGCGTGGACATCATAATCAGTCACCACAATAGCGTTACGCGCTCGCAACTTCTCCTTCGCGATCAGCCATGCCAGAATTTCGGCAGGCAAAAAATGCGTGGCGATGCATAAATCCGGTTGTACCTTCTTCAGCATTCGAATCATCGGCTGAGTATTCAGCCTGTCGAGGGCCAGTCTTGGGCGCGGGAGTTGCCACGGTTGGTCGGTGCGGTCGTAAAGCAAACCCATTAGCTCGGGGACGCGCCGGACCATACGGATATATCCCTTGTCGTAGAGTTGCTGGAATACCTTGCTGACATAGGTGAGTGCGTCGATGTGCTGCACGATGCAATCGCCGTGCGCGCGAAATGCCTGTTCCAGCGCCTGCGCTGCGCGGACGTGCCCTGCGCCGGACGAAGCAGACAGAACCAGTACACTTGGTTTTCGATTCACCGAAAGAGGCGTTTCCATCAGATCGCCGACGCCTAAGCGCTCTTGCGGTGGCCGGCCGAGAGTTGTTCCAGAATACGGCGCGCGATTTTCTGGATTTCGCCAAATCGCGTTAAGTAATCCTGGAATTCCGCGTTAAGCGTTTGCGCTTCTTGCGGACCAAGCTGGTTCCGTAGAATCATGTCACGCAATTTCACCGGATGTGGGAGCAATGCGTCTTCCTGCAGTTCTTCCAGCGCTTGCTGCGGATTGTAATGGTACATAATTTTCCTCTTTTACGCTCGCCGCGGGGTCGCAGCAAGCCGTTACATCTCCATTCTACGCAAAAAGACGAGTAGCGGTGCGTGCCGAGGGAGGTGCTTGAGGGGATAGGTCAAGCTGCGGAGGCACGGATGGGAACGAACTCGTACTTGTCAATTCGAGCCGCGATTCCGGTTTTGCCATTGTCACTGGATTCGACGCGCACTACGCGTCCGTGGCATCGTATGTTCACATCGCCGGCAGTGATCATCTGTTGTGGCAATGTAAGGATGAAGTCGATCTCACTGCCGTCTTCAAATCGCGCATCGGAGAGAAAATACAAGCCGCGATAGCTTACATCTCTAGTGTGAGCCTTCAATTCCGGGCCGCTGGCTTCCCGTGCTAGCACGCGCACCGGAAGGGTCATCACAAACCGCCTTGCTTCGCGGCGGTCAGACAGATCGCCCATCAGGCCCCCTTGTGGTCCTTAACCACGGCGAACGTATCATCGGCGGCGACAGACTGCAATCCGAATTTCCCACTTTTTAGCTCTAGTACGCCCCCTCCCGCTCTCGAGGGACCAGAACTACCCTGTTTGCCGTTTACATTCTAATCTTAGTATTCCGCTGTGTATCAACGCTAATGAAGCTAAATTCCTAGCACCGTTTTCAGTTACACTTGGTTCTTGCTCTCCTTCATCATGGCCAATTCCCACGATTCGCAGGCTCTTTTTTTGGAAGGCCCGGTGGGCCGCCTTGAGGCCATACTCTGGACCCCCCACCATCCGCGCACTGCGCTGATGGCCTCCGTCATCTGCCACCCGCACCCGTTGTATGGCGGCACGATGCACAACAAAGTGGTCTATCAGACAGCGAAATCGCTCGACGCCCTGGGCATTCCGACACTGCGCTTCAATTTTCGCGGCGCCGGTCTCAGCGCGGGTTCCCACGATAAAGGGCGTGGTGAGCAAGGTGACGCGCAGGCCGCCATCGATTTTCTTGCCAGAGAATATCCGCGGACCTCACTGTTGCTTGCGGGTTTCAGCTTTGGAAGCTGGGTAGGACTTCGAATGGGTTGCGCGAATTCTCGTGTCACTGAATTGATGGGCCTGGGTGTCCCGGTGAACAACTCGGAGTTTACATATCTTAGCGCTTGCAGAAAACCCAAGCTCTTCGTTCAGGGTGCTGACGACGAACACGGTGCGCGACGGAAGGTGGAAGAACTAGTTGCGAAGCTTCCCGGCGAGAATCGCATTGTCGTTATCGAGGGCGCCGATCACTTCTTCACCGGGCAGCTGGCGATGCTCGATCGCGCCATCAACGACTGGCTCGTGCAGCGACACCCCGAGCTTGCGCTGCCCTAAGCGTTTTCTCCACGCTGAAACAATTTGCTGAATTCTTCGAGCCCTGCTGGTGCTGCAGCCACGACGTTGCTGTTTTCCTCCACATGCGTTGTACGGGACATTCCCACTAGCGCGGTCGTAATTCCCGGCGCCGACCTCGCGAACTGCAGTGCTCGCTCCACGTCGTTCCCCAACCCGAGGGCTGTTGCCACAAATGCGGGCAGGTTCTGCGCCACTTGCCCCTGTAAGAGCGAGGCGCTGGCAATCAGCGTAATTCCCAATTCGCTGGCTGCTTCCATCACCGTCTTATCGCCGCCGCTCATTTTCTGATTTCCAAGGGTTAATGCCTCGGTCATCGCCAGGTTGAACGGCAATTGTACGAATCGGAAGCGATGCTTTTCTCCCGCCACTTCCCGCGCGATGGAAACCAATTCGCCCAACTGTAAGGCGTCTTTCGCCGCCCGTTCCTGGCGAAATCCGTTCCACGTGGCCGTTCCGTAGTACTGGATGCGTCCCTTTGCCGCGGCCGATTCCAGGAACGAGAATGCGTTGCGGACGCGATTCACAAATTCCGCCTTGGAGACCTCACCGAGTTGTGTTTCCGGGTTGTGCAGGTAATAGACGTCTATGCAGTCCACTTCCAGATTCTTGAGGCTTCGAATCAACTGGTTTTCCAGGAAACGCGTGGCCATGCAATGGCTGCCGCCGGCAATCTCTTTCGCCGTGAATATGCCGCGCTGAATGTACTCTTCAAAAAAGTAGCGGTTGGGGTCGGCCGGCATATCCGCGTCCGGCGTTAGATAGCCGCCTTTTGTGCAAACCACAATTTCCTGGCGCGAGAATCCCTTGTTCGCCAACACCTTCAGCGCGGCGCCGACGTTTCGTTCGCTGCGCTGAAAGCGGTAGTTGATTGCCGTATCGATGACGTTGATCCCAGCCCGTACGGCGGCCACGATCGCCGCCGTGTAGCCCGCGTCTTTATCCTCGTTCGGTTGGCCCAGGTAGGTGCCGATTCCTAGCGAGGAGACCAGCAAATCCTGTGCCTCTCGAAAATGTCCCTGGCCGGCGACACCGAGAAATTTCTGTGCGTATTGCGTGGTTCCTTCCTTGGTTGCCCCCCGACTCATTGCGGTTCCTCACTTTTCCTTGGTGCTTCGGTGGTATCCGTTTCCGGTGCTTCTTCCTTTTTGGGCCCCAGCAGACGAGAACACGCACGCAGGATTCTCCGGTACGGCCAATCCTTTTCTCGAAAGACGATTTCGCCCTCGCGAGGCTGGCTATAGAACCATCGCGCCACCAGCCACAAGTGGTTGGTCAAATCGGTGGTACTTAGCCGCGTGTTCGTCACCTTCGGCGGGGCAGCGCTCATGACTCCTTCGAGATATTCGCGCACTGTTTCTTCCGCCGAGCGCGGTTCGCTGGTATCGCCGAATCGAAGTGTGAACGGCTCGGCCAGTCGGCCTCCCCGCACACCGTAGACTCCGATCGCTTGGTCGTCGGTCGTCCGCTGCAAAATCACTGCATCTAGTTCCTGAATCCTTCTTACGATCTCCGGGCGCCCGCGTAGTACATCATCCAGCTTCTCCAGCTTTTTGTGAATTGCCGCCGCCCGTTCGAAGTCCAGATCCTCACTCGCCTTCTCCCGCTCCTGTTCGTAGGCGCTGCGCAACGAGACACTGTTCGTTTCCAGGAACGCCACTAAGCGCTGAACCTCTACGTCATACTCTTCCTTGGTGCAGCCTGCAAAGCAGGGTGCCAGGCACATCTTCATTTCCGAATACAAGCAGCCCGGAAAAGCTGGGTCGCGACGGATCTTGATCTGGCAGCGCCGCACCTTGAAGAAATCCAGGAACTTCTCAGAGAAGGCCTCTGCCGAGCGACGCGAAGCGAAAGGCCCGTAATACGTTCCGCCTGTCGGCACCCCGTGGTCGTCTACGGTAATCCTCCGCGTTACAAAACATCGAGGATACGCATTGTGCAGATTCACTTTGAGCACGGCGGGGGGACGCAGCCGCAGCATGGCCGGATAGCGCTTCGGAAAATATTGCTTCGCAATCTGGTAGTAGGTCAGCGACTGTTCGAACGTTGAACCTGTCTCGCGATAACGGACGGCTCGCGCAAATTCGCGCAGGTTCAATCGTTTGCTTGTGGGATCCGGCGGACCAAGCAAGCGCTGCAAGCGCCTCTGCAAGTCCGCGGTGCGAATCAGGTACGGCTCAGCGCTCTCTTCGCGGGGTTCAATCAGGCAAACGCCGTGCCTCGCCGGCAGAAATGAGAAGAAGTCTGCCTCTCGATCGGGATTGAATTCCAGCCCTGAGTTAAGTTCCAGCACTCCGTCAGGATACTAGAGGTCACCGAAAAAATCCGACAAGCCGAGAAAACGCCGTTTCATGCGGGCTTCACCCTTTTAGAACCCAGGAGGCAATTACCAGCCTCTGAATCTCACTCGTGCCTTCGTAGATCTCCGTAATGCGCGCGTCGCGGTATGCCCGCTCGACTGGATATTCCTTGCTGTAGCCGTACCCGCCATGAATTTGAATCGCTTTGTGTGCAACCTTGGTTGCCATTTCGCTGGCGAACAGTTTTGCCGTCGCTGCCTCCAGGCTGAATCGTGCCCCGCTGTCCTGCTTCCATGCCGCCTTGCGCACTAATAATCGCGCCGCATCGATTTCCGTGGCCATGTCCGCCAGCATGAACTGGATCGCCTGGAATTGGGCAATCGGGTGCCCAAACGCCATTCGTTCCTGGGACCATTTCAACGCCGCCTCAAATGCTCCCTGCGCGATTCCCGTAGCTTGCGCCGCAATTCCAATACGCCCGCCATCCAGAGTTGAGAGCGCGATCTTGTAACCTTCGCCCTCGTTCCCGATGCGATTGCATTTCGATACTTCGCAATCGGTGAAGACGAGTTCACTGCACGCCGAGGCATTGATTCCGAGTTTCTTCTCTTCTTTCCCAACCTTGAATCCGGGCGTCCCCTTTTCCACCACCAACGCGGTAATCCCTTTTTCGCCTTTCGGGGGATCCGTGTTCACATACACAATCGCCGCGTCGGCCACCCCGCCATTCGTAATCCATGCCTTCGTTCCGTTGATGACGTACTTGTCGCTCTTCGTCACCGCCTTGGTTTGCAGGGCCGCCGCGTTGGAACCCGCCTGCGGCTCCGTCAATGCGTAGCAACCAATCTTTTCGCCGCGTGTGAAGGGCAGTAGGAATTGTTTTTTCTGCTCCTCCGTTCCGTAGCGGTGGATGGGATCGCAGAAGAGGGAATTCTGCACGCTAAGAATTACGCCCGTTGAAGCGCAGCACCGAGAAATCTCTTCAATCACAATTGCGTAGGCGATGTGGTCAAACCCTGCGCCGCCTTCCTCCTCAGAAAACGCTACGCCTGTTAACCCCAGTTCCGCCGCTTTCTTGAATAGCTCCCTCGGAAAATGCCCCGTCTCGTCCAGTTCCTGAGCCAGCGGACGCACTTCCGACTCCGCGAATTCCCGCACGCTCTTTTGCAGCAGTTTTTGTTCTTCCGTCAGTTCCAGGTCCACGAAGGCCTCTCTGCGACAATTCTTCCAACCAACACTGAATCTTTCAAGTCTACTCGGCGCCATCAAACATGTGTAGCGGCCGTGTTTGTCCGCGCTAGTCCTCGAACGCCTTCTTCACGCGCTCGTACGTCGTCCTCAATTCCTCGGGATGCACCCGTGTTTCCCCCGTCACGGTCATGAAATTTGAATCGCCCATCCAGCGCGGGAGCATGTGCAAATGCAGATGTCCGGTAACCCCGGCACCCGCAGCCCTCCCCAGGTTCATGCCCAGATTCATACCATCGGGCTTGTATTCGTTGCGGTAAATCGTTTCCATGCGCTGCGCCAGTTCCATCATTTCCCGCAGCCCGTCCGCGTTGCACAAATTCAGTTCGGCCACATGAGCGTACGGGACGATCATCACGTGCCCCGAGGTATAGGGAAAGCGGTTCAGGATGACGAAATTCTTCTTTCCCCGGTAGACGATCAACGTTTCTTCGTCGGCGTGGCGTTCAATCGCATCGCAGAATATGCAATCCGGCTGCTCGCTGGCCGTCACTGAGGCCATGTATTGGTAACGCCACGGCGTCCACAGATAGTCCATTCGTTGGTGTCCTCTCTTGCCCTGAGCATATCGCAAATGGAGGAGAGCAGGCTTCTTGCTCGAGTGGCCAGTGCAACCGGATATTAGAGATCGAGGTCTGATGACTCGGTTTCGAAAACACAAACGCCCCGAACCTGCCGGGGCGCCTTCTTACACCTGGAATTCAAATCGCCTGGATCACTGCGCGGGTTCTCCGATGGCCGACGCGGAGGTATTCACGAAATCCTTTAATTCCTTGCTCGGTTTGAAAAACGGGATCTTCTTCGCAGGCACTTCTACTTTCTCGCCGGTCTTGGGATTTCTTCCGATGCGGCCGCGGCGCTGGCGTGTGCGGAAACTCCCGAAGCCTCGGATTTCGATCTTATCGCCTTTCTGGAGCGCATCAATGATGCTTTCAAAGATCGTCTCGACGATGGTCTCCGATTCTTTTCGAGGAAGTTCCGCTACTTTCAGCACTTCCTCGATCAGGTCGGCCTTCGTCAATGTCGGTTGCTTTGTCATCGTCCCCTGCCTGTTCAGTCGTATCCCGTCGAAGCCGCACAACTCTTTGGAGCGAGGCGAGTTAGAGGGACATCGCCTCCCTAGCTGTCCCTCTTCCTATCATTAAAGTGACCCGCAGGTAAATGAATTTTCTGGATAGATGCCCTGCGTGAAGCGAATCCCCGTCTTTGCCTAGCGGGACGCCAACTTCTGCTTCATCGCATCCCCGATCGTTGCGGTCGCCGAGGACTTCGACGACTTGTACTGCTCGATCTCCTTGCGCTCAATCTGGCGCACCGCCGCGCGATAGCTCAACCCGATTCGCCGTGTATCCGAGCTGATTTTTATGATTTTGAAGTCGTATTCCTTGCCCGGCTCCAGCGGACCCGCGCTCTTCAGTGGCCCGGTTGTCGGACGGAAGCTCGAAGCGCCATCATCGCGGCGCTTGCGCTCTTCGATTTCGGTGTTGTGGCATAGGCCTTCGATATTGTCGCCCAGTTCCACGAACGCGCCGAACGTGGCGATGCGCGAAACCTTGCCCCGCACAATTTCTCCCACGCGGTGCTGCTTAAACCAGTCGCCCCAGATGTCGTTCACTTGCTTCATACCCAACGACACCCGGCGGTTTTCCGGATCAATTCGCAGGACCTTCGCGGTAATTGGTTCACCCTTCTTGAAAACTTCGTGCGGATTCTTCACTCGGCCGGTCCAGCTCACATCTCCCACGTGCACAAGCCCGTCGAAGCCTTCTTCGATTTCTACGAAGGCGCCGAATTCCGCAATATTGCGGACTTTTCCGGTTACCACCGTGCCCACCGGATACTTTTCCGCAACCTGCATCCATGGATCCGGCTGCGCCTGCTTCATGCCCAAGGAAACGCGACGGTCGCTCGGCTTGATGTCCAGGACTACAACGTCGACTTCTTCGCCAGCCTTTACGACCTTCGATGGGTGCGTGGCCTTCTTCGCCCAGCTCATTTCGGTGACGTGAACCAGCCCCTCGATGCCTTGTTCCAATTCGACGAACGCGCCGTAGTCCACGACACCCACGACTTTGCCTTTGTACTTGCCGCCTGCCGGGTACCGCTCCGCCGCGTCAACCCAGGGGTCCTTGCTCATCTGCTTCAGGCCAAGAGAAACGCGCTGCTTGGCCTTATCGAACTTCAGAATGATGAGATCCAGTTCCTGTTCCGGCTTCACCACGTCGTTCGGATGGCGCACGCGGCCCCAGCTTAGATCTGTCAGGTGCAACAATCCGTCGATGCCGCCCAAGTCGACGAACGCGCCGTAGTCCGTTACGTTCTTCACGGTGCCGTGCACGATTTGCCCTTCACTCAACTTTTCCATCAATTCCGCGCGCTTCGCGTGCAATTCTTCTTCAAGCAACGTGCGCCGGCTTACGACCACGTTGCCGCGCCGGCGGTTCAACTTCGTGATCCGTACCTGCACGTCCTGCCCGGTTAAACCATCCAGGTTTTGCGTTGGCCGCAGATCATATTGCGAACCCGGCAAGAACGCGCGAACGCCGACGTCCACCACCAGGCCGCCCTTGATCCGGTCCACTACCTTGGCGGTAATCGTTTCTTTGTTCTTGTACTGTGTGTCGATGCGTTCCCACGTGCGGCGCCGTAGCACTTTCTGGTACGACAGAATGACAAAACCATCCTTGTGCTCACCGGTGCGCTGCACTTCGATCACGGCGTTCGGCTCAGGCCGCGGAATATCCGTTTCGCTGAATTCCACTGCCGGGATCAGGCCTTCGGTCTTTCCACCAACATCCACCACCACGCCCTGTTCGGTGTAGGCAACCACCTTCACTTCAATAATTTCGTTCTGTGACGCGGCTTCCTGAGGCTCGCTGTACTGCTCGATCAGCTTGCTCATTTCCTCCGCGCCAGCCGCTTCTTCAGCCGCGGCTGCTGCTTCCGCGTCCACAACGGCGTTCTTTGCGTGAGCTTCCGCCGTCTCGTGCGCTTCCTCGACCTTCACAGGCGGGGCAGGGGGGGGCGCTTCGTGGCTGGCCTGCGCTTCCCGGGGAGTTTCCGCGCTCGGCTTTGCTTCGGGATTGGTTGTGGCTTCGTTTTCCTGGGTTTGTGCTGCGGTTGCAGATGACGCGGTGTTCTCGTGGTCTAAAGACATGATGAATCGCCTCCGGGATGTATATCCCTGTTTTAAGTTGAGTCAATCCTTGCCGAATCCCTACCGGGGTAATGCAAGGAGGGTTACAACGGGGCAGTGCAGGACAATACTGCTTCGAAGTAACTCGTTCACTTTCACTTGGATGCTGCGCGAACTGCGGGGGTCGCCGCACCCATTCGCTCCCTCAAAGCATACCCGCCGCCTAAAGCCCCTGTCAATCAACCTGAATTTGTGTTTCGGCGGCCCCTGATCGTGATCCGCAATAATACAAATCAATCCACGCTATGCAATCCAGACCGATAGCCGCCATTTTCGTCTCAAGCTTCCTCTTCGCGGCTGCCGCGACGACAATTTTCGTCGGAGTCACCTTGCTTTCAAGTGGCGTGCTTCTCGAGCGGCTCTCGAAGCTGAATGAGCCTGGCATGGTGCTGTTCCGGCGGCTCGACGGCTGGGCTGTCGCGTTTTTGTTCGATCTGGCGACGGGAACGGCCTGCGCCGCGGTTGGCCTACTTCTTCGCAGGAACTGGGCTTGGTGGTTCGCGGTGGCCCTGTTCGCCGTCAATGGTTGTGGAGACATGACCAGCTTCATTGATACCAGAGACGCAATACGCAGCCCTTCCGGCGTGGCCATCAGTGCCGCGTTTCTCTTCGTGCTTTGTCGTCGCAATGTCAGGCTCTTTTTCAGTAAACCTTGGTAAGTTCCGTTCCGTATTGCCACCCATGCCGCCGCACATCCCAAGCCGGAGTCTAGGAGTGCGGGCAGTCCGCTACACCCTTGCCCGCCCCACTTGCCGCGCTTCTCTCCGAAAATCCGGCGCATCCAGGCTAACTGTCCTACACATCTCAAATAAACGAGACCGCATGCGCGCTCCGATCCGGTCTGCAAGGGTATCTTCTTTCACCACAACTCGTCGTCCGCCCGGAAGTTGCGCGCCTGCTTCACCGGCCGTCGTCTCATCAAAATAGTTCGTTGTCAAAATTGTCATCCGTCTTTCGTTGTACCGCGCGTTTAGCACCAGCCCAATAATGTCCAGCACCCAAGCCGACGGTTTGCTGGCCCCCAGGTCATCCAGAACCAGGACCTCGGCTGTTCGCACTGGCTCCAGGACTCCCATCTCTGTCGATTCGCTCGCCGGGTTGTAACTGGCCTGAATTTCTTTCAGCAATTCACGGTAATCACAGAACAAGCCGCCATGGCCGCGCCGGATCAGCTCTTTCAACGCCGCCACTGCGAGATGTGTTTTTCCTACGCCCGATGGACCCATCAACAGAAGTCCCTTTTCGATCGAAGGGTAGTCCCGGACAAATCCCTGCACCAGTAGCTTCGCTTGCTTCAATGACTGTTCATGCTGTGCGGTCCAGGTCTTGCCGTCGGTGAGGTCCGTCGAATAACTCTCGAAGTCACAGTGTTCGTAGCGCTTCGGTATCCGCGCCCTTTCCCTGATCACGTCCGCACGTTCTTCGAGTCCGCACGCACAAGCGATTGCCATGCTGCCCGGCGTCCCGTCCCTCCGCGCCACCAGTTTCCAGCCCGTTCCTCTGCACAACGCGCACTCTTCTTTCGCCATTTATTGTAGCGCCAGCGCCAAACCCGGCGTTTTTCTCCATTAGGCCATCGCCGCCATCATACGACCCCGCGCAGGTTGCGACAATCCTTCTCGCCTGCGGAAATCTGTGCACAAAACAAAAACGCTCCGATTCTTCGGAGCGTCCCATCGATTACTGCCGTACCCGGAACGGACAGCGGATTACTAAAGACTTCTTTTCACCGCCCTCACAATCGCCGTCTTCGGCGCTTTTTCCTCGGTCCGTGCCATTCGCGACAATTCCTGCTGCACCACGTGCGCGAACTCACTCATTTGACGTTCCATCTCGATCATTTTTTCCCGCATGTTCAGGATGATCTCGATCCCCGCCAGATTAACGCCCATATCTCGTGCCAGGGTCAGGATCACATCCAGTCGCTCCAGGTCGGAATCCGTGTACAGTCGCGTGTTCCCCTGCGATCGTGATGGCTTCAGCAAGCCCACTCGTTCATACAGCCGCAGCGTCTGCGGGTGCAGTTTGTAGATTTCCGCCACCGCGCTGATCATATATCCAGCTTTTGCCCGTTTTTTAGCTTTTACCGGCATCGTCGCAGACCTTAAAAGTCAAAGCTTTAGGGTTCCAAGCAATAAGCAAAACGAGCCACACGGCGATTTAGCTAAAACTTAGAACCGCTTACTTAAAACCTCTTTAGGACCCCGCCTTCGCGAACAAATCCCTCCGCGGATCGGACGGTGCAACCTCTTCCAGATCTTTCATCAATGTGCGAACACGTTCATCGGTCGGTTCCGGCACAATCACCTGAATTTCTACGTATTGGTCGCCGCGTGCCCCGCTCTTACCGTGCGGGACGCCTTTTTCTTTCAACCGCAAGGTTCGCCCGCTGTTCGTGCCCGGTGGGATGCGCACCAGCGCCCGGCCATCAATCGTCGGGACTTCAATTTTTGCGCCCAACGAAGCTTCCGGCACAGTCACCGGCACTTTCGTATACAAGTCATTCCCGCGCCGCTCGAAAAATTCGTGTGGCCTCACTACCACGCGCAAATACAAATCGCCCGAGGGAGCGCCCATAGTACCCGCATTCCCCTTCGCGGACACGCGCACACGTCCGCCGTTTGGCACGCCGGCCGGAATTCGCACATCGATGGTTTCCGAGCGCCGCACGCGGCCTTCGCCGCCGCATGTCGGGCAAGTCGTGCGCAATTTGCCAGTGCCGCCACAGCGGTTGCAGGGCACATTAAATCGCATTTTTCCGGCGGTTTGCTGAATTGATCCGGTTCCGTGGCACGTCGGGCAAGTCTGCGGTGTGCCCACCGCGCCGGTTCCGTGGCACGTTTCGCAACTATCCATGCGCGTAATCTGCAGTTTCTTCACCGCGCCGCGCACGGCATCCCAGAAATCGATCTCCAGCTGATATTCCAGGTCGCCGCCGGCTTCATGATCCGGCTCCATCGTGGCACCGCCGCGATGGCCGCCGAAAAACTGGCTGAATAGATCGCGGAAGCTGCCGCCTCCGCTGGCGCCGGTCTGGCCTCCAAAATCAAAGCCCCCGAAATCAAAATTGACGTCGCCGCCCGTGTCCGTCCCGCCGCCGTATCCGCCGGGTGGGGCGTTTTCACTATAGAAGCCATACTGGTCGTACATCTGCCGTTTCTTTGTATCCGACAGTACATCGTAAGCTTCCTGCAATTGTTTGAATTTTTCTTCGGCAGATTTGTCTCCGGGATTCAAGTCGGGATGATATTTCCTCGCCAGCTTTCGAAATGCCGTGCGAATATCTTTCGCGTTGGCCTTCCGCGGCACTCCCAGCAATTCGTAATAATCCTGTTTGGAGCTAGTGGGCATTTGTGTCTTTATATCAGGGTCTTCGCGTGTCGGGGTCCAGGCTGGCTGGACCCCATCATACGACTTACAGCAGTACTGTTTCGAATGATCACTTACCACCGAATACCGAGTATTGACTTAGTTCGGCTTCTTGTTTTCGTCAACGTCCACATACTCAGCATCGATCACGTCGCCGGGTTTCCCACCCTGCGCGCTGCCTCCGCTCGTGGACGAACCGGGGGCTGCTCCCGCACCGGCGGCCGCTCCCGCTTGCTCGCCTCCCGCCGCCTGGGTCTTCTTGTAGAGCTCCTCCGCCATTTTGTGCAGCGTTTTTTCCACTCCTTCAGTCGCTGAGCGTAGGCGAGCTACGCCGCCATCGCTCATGGCCTTCTTCGCTTCCTCGAGCGCCTCCTCGGCTTGTTTTACGTCGCCTTCCGGCAGCTTGTCGCGGTTCTCGCGAATCGTTTTCTCCGCTTGGTACACGATTCCATCCAGACGGTTCCGCGCTTCCACCTCTTCCATCCGTCTGCGGTCTTCCTCGGCGTGAGATTCGGCTTCGGTCCGCATTTTCTCAGCTTCTTCCTTGGTCAAGCCGGTGGAAGCTGTGATGGTGATTTTCTGTTCCTTGTTGGTGGCCTTGTCTTTCGCGCTCACGTTCAGGATGCCGTTGGCGTCGATGTCAAACGTCACTTCGATCTGCGGCACGCCTCGAGGGGCGGGTGGAATTCCGTCCAACTTGAACGTACCCAGCGACCGGTTGTCCTTTGCGAACTTCCGTTCGCCCTGCATGACGTGGATTTCCACGCCCGGCTGGTTGTCGGAAGCCGTCGAATAGGTTTCCACCTTGCGCGTGGGGATCGTCGTGTTGCGCGGAATCTGCACGGTCATGACGCCGCCGAGAGTCTCGACGCCCAGCGAAAGCGGAGTCACGTCGAGCAGCAGGATGTCCTTTACCTCGCCGCCCAATACCGCGCCCTGAATCGCCGCGCCTACCGCGACCACTTCGTCCGGGTTCACGCCTTTGTGGAGCTCCTTGCCGCCGAAGAAATTGCTTACCAGCGCCTGCACCTTGGGGATTCGAGTCGATCCGCCGACCAGCACAACTTCCTGGATGTCGTTCGGCGACATCTTGGCGTCTTCCAAGGCCTGCTTCACCGGCTTCATGGAGCGGTCGAGCAAGTCCTTCATCAAGTCTTCCAAGCGCGTGCGCGTCAGCTTCTGCTGCATGTGGATTGGGCCGCTGGCTCCAGCCGTGATGAAGGGAAGATTGATCTCCGTCTCCATCATCTGCGAAAGTTCGATCTTGGCCTTTTCCGCAGCTTCCTTCAGCCGTTGCAGCGCCATCTTGTCTTTGCCCAGGTCTATACTGTGCTCTTTTTTGAACTCATCAATCAGCCAGTCCACAATCTTCTGGTCGACGTCGTCTCCGCCGAGGTGGGTGTCGCCGTTTGTGGACTTCACCTCCACGACGCCGCTGCCTACTTCCAGCACGGAAATATCAAAGGTGCCGCCGCCCAGGTCGTACACCGCGATTGTTTCGTCGGACTTTTTCTCCAAACCGTAGGCCAACGCGGCCGCTGTCGGTTCGTTGATGATGCGCAGCACTTCCAGGCTAGCAATCTCGCCCGCCTGTTTGGTCGCTTGCCGCTGCGCGTCGTTAAAATACGCGGGCACGGTGATGACCGCTTTGGTCACCTTCTCGCCCAGAAAATCTTCCGCAGCGGTCTTCAATTTCGTAAGGATCATGGCGGAAATTTCCGGTGGACTATACACCTTTCCCGAAATCTCCACGCGCGCATCATCGTGATTACCCTTCACTACCTTGTACGGTACGCGCTTCATCTCTTCAGACACTTCGTCGTAGCGCCGACCCATGAAGCGCTTGATGGAATACACGGTGTTCTCAGGATTGGTCACCGCTTGCCGCTTTGCCACTTGCCCGACCAGGCGTTCGCCGGTCTTGGTAATGGCAACCACCGAAGGCGTCGTTCGCCCACCCTCCTGGTTGGGGATGACCACGGGCTCACCGCCCTGCATCACCGCCACCACGGAGTTCGTCGTTCCCAGGTCGATTCCTATAATCTTGCTCATATCTTCCTTCCTTCTCGTTCAGAATCTCTTGCACAAACAAAATCGCTTGGACGTCTGGGCTGGCCGGATCCCGGTGGCCAGCAGTTCCCGCCCGCGACGCCTGCCACACTCCGCCGGAGAACCCTCTAGCGCCCCCGTCGCGCAAAATCTGGCTCATAATACAAGTTGAGTGATACATTGTCAAGTTATTTGATAGAGACAATAATATTACTATTTTCTTTAGGTTACAGGTAGAATTCCAGCGTACTTCTCGAGTTCCGCTCGAGTTTCTTGCGGAAACCCCGGAAGCATCACCCCGGTTTTGCTGTAAACCTGGATGCCAGCCATAGCTCCACTTATCTGCGGCGGAAGCTTCTCACCATTCTGGTTATCAGTATCTTTAGGAAACACCTCGATACGTTTTGTGCAACCCCGCTGCCTAGCTGAGGCAACGAACTCAGTATGTGGGGAGATCAGGCTGGTCTCGGCGATTCCCGTGGCTCGGTCGCCTTGCGCTACTGCTCAACTAGCATCATCACCTGTGGTACTCTGGCCAAGAATTCATCATCAGCGCCAACCTGACTTGGAGGAATCTGTGAATCGCCGGCTCTTTTTTGTGTCCGCCCTGACGGTCAGCTTTTCGATCGTGGGCACCCTGCTTCTCGTTGCCGCTCCCTCCAACCAGAACTCTCAGAACGCAAAGAAAGCCCCCGCCGCAAAGGCCACCCCAAGTGCCAACTCCTCCGGACCCTCCGAGATTCCCGTAACCGCGATCTCAGTGAACGGCGTCAACGACATTGATCCGACCAAGGCCATCGGTTCGAAGAATGCCCCGGTAACCATGGAAGTCTTCAGCGACTTTCAGTGCCCGGCGTGCAAGCAGCTCTTCACCAGCACGACACAGCGCGTGATGAACGACTACGTAAACACCGGCAAGATCTTTATGGTTCATCGCGACTTTCCTCTCCCCATGCACGCTTATTCCCGCGTTGCAGCTAGCTATGCCCGTGCCGCCGCACATATTGGGAAAGATGAAGCCGTGGAAGTCGTCTTGTTCCAGAACCAGGAAAAATGGGAGGTCGATGGCAAGGTCGCAGAAACGGTCGCGTCGGTTCTTACGCCCGCGGAAATGAAGAAAGTGCAGGCACTCGTCGAGAGTAAGACCCTGGAGCCGTTAATTGACAAGGACAAGCAGCTCGGCCAGGTTTACGCTATCAATCAGACGCCTACGACCTGGCTGCACACCAAGAACGGACAGTCGTTTCCGGTGGTGGGTTTCGTGAATTACGATGTTCTGAAGACTTTTCTGGATCAGCTGGTCACTCAGAAGTAGTGTAAATTGGTCATTCCGAGCGAAGCGTGCATTCCGCTGTCCCGGCAACTTGCGAGAACTCAGCAATGATCGAATCTTCCCCGTTCAATTTCCGCCGCGTTGTCATCTGGATCGGCCGCATCATCCTTGCCGCCGTATTCATTTATGCCGGTTACGGCAAACTTTTTCGGCCAGACATGACCCCGCGTCCCTCAATTCCCATCGCCCGCTCGTTGTTCGCCCTGCAAATCGATTCATATCAGATGTTGCCGGCATGGGCAGTCCTGCTGGTCGCGAAATGGCTACCAGTTCTGGAGATCGCCATTGGAGTGCTTCTGCTCATCGGCTTCGGCCTTCGCATTTGGTCCACACTGGTTACTCTGATCATCGGCGGTTTCTTTGCCGTCGTGCTGCGCGCCTATCTTCTCCATCTCGATATCAATTGCGGCTGTTTCGCGAAGCCCGAACCGCTTACAGGCTGGACCGTCCTTCGTGACGGTGCGCTCCTTCTGGTGGCCGTTTTGATGACCGTGTTTGCGTTTCAGGAAGCGCGTAAGCCGCACCCGTGGACGGCGCAGAATCCGTCGACCTGATTAGCTCGCGCAGGAGCCACGGCAGCGGCGGAGTCTCTACTGGAGAGATCGCTGAATTCTGGTATCTGCTATTCTTTCCAGGTCATTTCATCTTCATGCGCTCCCTCACGGAATACCTCGAACTCGCCGCCGTCGCGCACGGGCACATTTGTGCCGGTCAGGTGCTTGGCGTTCGCTTGGCCATGTATGGCCTTCGCGAGGTGGGTATCGAGGATCCCCTGGCCGACCGTAAACGCCTGATTGTTTTTTCGGAAATTGATCGCTGCGTCACGGACGCCGTCGGGCTGGTGGCCAATTGCCGCCTCGGCAAGCGTGCTCTGAAGTTCCGCGACTGGGGCAAAGTTGCCGCCACCTTCTGCGACCTTCAAACCGGTCGCGCCGTGCGCATCGCCGCCAAAGAATCCTCGAAACGGGCGGCAAAGGAAATGTACCCGGACCTGCCAAAGGAAGAAGGCCAGCAGAAGGCCTACGCGCAACTCTCCGACGAAATACTTTTCTCAAAGGAACGGGTAAAGGTCGAAATCCTTCCAGAAGACCTGCCCGGCTTCAAGGGTCCACGCGTCGTCTGCGCCTTATGCGGTGAAGGCATCAACTTCAAGCGTGAAGTCCTGAAAGACGGCCTCACTCTCTGTCGCGCGTGCGCCGGCGAACGCTACTACTCGCCAGCTTAAATCTCTTCATGGAAACTTTCGTCCCGCCCGTTGCTCTGCCTTTCGAAAATTTGCGCTAGAATTTCTCTTTCATGCTGAGTCTTCCACCCATCACCTTGCGCCTGCGCGGTTGGAAATTGATAGACCGCGTCGCGCTCGCTTTCCTGCTGCTCTGCTCCATCGCTTTGGGCGCGGCCACTGGTTTGCTCTTCGTTTACGAAAGCGACCTTCCCGAAATTCGCGCGCTGGAAACGTATCGCCCCAATGTGGTCACGGAAATCTACGCGGACGATGGCCAGCTCGTCGGGAGCTTCGCCCTTCAGCGCCGCATCCTGATGACCTGGGAGCAGACCCCCAAAGTTCTCTACAATGCCGTCTGCGCCATCGAAGACCAGCACTTCGAAGACCACTGGGGCATCGATTTTCCCCGCATCGCCGGCGCCGCTTACCGCAATGTCCTTAAGCACCGTCGTGCCGAGGGTGCCAGCACCATCACCATGCAACTCGCCGGCAACCTGTTTCTCGACCGCAGCGAACGAAGTTTCCGCCGCAAGATCCAGGAGATTCTTCTCTCCTTACAAATCGAGCGCCGCTACACCAAGCCCCAGATCTTTACCATGTACGCGAACCAGGTATATCTCGCCCATGGAAACTATGGATTCGCGGCTGCCTCGCAGTTTTACTTCGGCAAACCTGTCACGGACTTGAACCTTCAGCAAGCAGCGCTTCTCGCGGGAATGATTCGCGGACCGATGTATTCGCCGCTGGGAGATCCCGCTCGCGCCCTGGCTCGCCGGAATCTGGTGCTGCACCAGATGATGGAAGAAGGAAGAATCACGCCTGCGGAAGAAGCGGCTGCAAAGAAAACGCCGCTCGGCCTGCACGTGCAGTATCCGCGCAATGACCTGGCGCCATATTTCTTCGAAGACATCCGGAAATATCTCGAAGCGACGTATGGCACGGAAGCCGTCCACGAGCGCGGACTTCGCGTTTACACCACACTGAACATTCAGATGCAAAAGGCCGCCAACCAGGCGATTCGCGACGGCCTGCACACTTACGATCGGCGTCATGGCTGGCGCGATAAACTCGCGAACATCCTCAAAGATAATCTCGGCAAGCTCGACAGCTACGAAGACGACGACTGGCGTCATCCCGTAGAAAAAGGTAACTATGTGACCGGCCTGGTGCTCGCCGTCGAAGACAAGAGCGCCACCATCAAGATCGGTAACTATCGCGCTCTTCTTTCCCCATTGGACTTCGCCTGGACCGGCCACAAGAAAGCCAATGAGATTCTCTCGCCCGGCGATCTTGCTCAATTCTCGATTCAGGATCTCCGCGAAACCACGGCTCGCGTTCAGCTGGAGCAGCAGCCCACACCGCAAGCTGCGATGATCGCCATCGATAACGCCACGGGTGAAATCAAGGCCATGGTCGGCGGGTACAGCTTCGAGGATTCCAAGTTCAATCGCGCCACTCAGGCGTTTCGGCAGGTCGGTAGCTCGTTTAAGCCCTACGTGTACACCACCGCCATGGAAAAGGGGGCTTCGCCTTTCGACACCATCGTTGACGCGCCGTTCTCCACGATGAGCGGGGGTCAACTCTATTCTCCGCACAACTACGACGAGAAGTTCGAGGGCACGATCACCCTGCGGCGGGCTCTGGCGGGTTCGCGAAACGTTCCTGCCGTGAAGTTGGCGGAAAGAATCGGCATCAACTCCGTTGTGGATATGACCAAGCGGTTCGGCATTACCACGCCGCTTCCTCCCTATCTGCCATTGGCACTCGGCGCCGCAGATATGAAACTTTTGGAGCACGTTTCTGCCTTCACGGTGTTCCCCAACGATGGTATTCGTATCGATCCACACATGATTCGCCGCGTCACCAGCTACGATGGGGCACTACTGGAAGAAGCGCATCCCGAAGTTCACGACGTGATTTCCCCAGATGTTGCGCACACCATGACGGCCATGCTCGAAGAGGTCGTGCAGTTCGGAACCGCCATCAAGGCCAAATCAGTCGGCCGCCCCGCTGGGGGAAAGACCGGCACCACGCAGGATTTCACCGACGCCTGGTTCATCGGTTTTACGCCGCAACTCACCGCAGGAGTGTGGGTCGGCTACGACGACAAACAGATTTCTCTCGGCAAACGAGAATCTGGCGCGCTCGCTGCACTGCCAATCTGGATTGCGTTTATGGAAAAGGGTATGGCTGGAATGCCAGTGGTGGATTTCGCCAATGTCGTCACCTTGGAAGAGCAGGCTGAAGAACATCATGTCCACGTGGATGTGCCTGACACCAGGCCGGAAGAAGAACTGCCGCCACCCGCAAAGGAAAAGGCTCCGGTGGTCTCGCTGCCAGCAAGTCCCGTGGCGCCTTCACCTCCGCCCCATTGACGAACATTTTCAAACTGTACGTCTACAGGAAACCTCTCGAAATTTCGCGTGTGCATACCTGCTAGCGAAACGGATCCCAACCTCCGGGAGTCAACGGACTGAGTTCGCCATTTACCTCCATCAGGACCATTTTCTTCCTCGTGATTTGGCCGATGCGCGCCAGCGACAGCCCGTGGAACTGTCGAGGGATCTTTTGTGCATTCTTTGCGCGCACTGCGAATAGTAGTTCATACTCGTCGCCTCCGTGCAGCGCCAGTTTCAGCGCATCCTTCCGATCAACGAGCCCAGCACAGGGCAGGGAAGCTGAGGCGATTCGCGCACCAACTCCACTCGCTGAACAAAGCCGCGGCAGATCGCTTGAGAGCCCGTCGGAAATGTCCATCATCGCGGTTGCCAGCCGATTTTGGGCCAGCCACTGCCCTAGCGCGATGCGTGGTTCTGGATAGAGGTGCTTGCGAAGCGGTCTCGAATATCGGCGTTTGCCGCGCCGTTGCGATAGCAATTCGCGCAGCCCCAGGTCCGCTTCGCCAAGCGTACCGCTCACATACAGCCAGTCGCCAGCATGCGCGCCGCAGCGCAAGATCGCTTGTCCCAAAGCGACTTCTCCGACAACCGTTATCTGAATCAGGATGCGAGCGCGGCGCGTGGTGTCTCCGCCAGCCAGCGGGCACCCTAGCCTGCGCGAAGCCCGATGCAACCCGCGTAGGAACCCGTCAAACCATTCGCCGGTGCAACTTGGGGGCAAGGCGATACTCAGAAGAAAACATCTCGGAACCCCGCCCATTGCCGCGATGTCGCTGATGGCACGTGCGAGGCTTTTCCAACCAACGGCATCGGGCGGGTGCTTACCGCGCAAGAAGTGAGTTCCCTCCAGGAACCAGTCGCCGGTGAGAATTGTTTCTTGGCCGAGCGTGGGCCGCCAAAGCGCTGCATCATCTCCAATTCCAAGCCGCAGCGAACGGAATGGCACATCCCTAAAATGCTTCTCGATCTTTTGGATCACCTTGTCTTCGCCGCTAATCTGAGATCTCATGTTGGCTCTACCATGCTGCAAGCATAGACAATAACGCAAGAAAGTGGGGACCCGCGGGGAAGGCTCCAGGCCGGCCGGCGGCCGTCTGCGACAGACTGGCCGAAAGTACAGTAGTCCAGTTTTCCAGAGGCTGTCCAAAAAAACCAAAATACAGGGTTGACGCCGCAATCCTACAAAATCTAATATCTAAAGAGCGAACCAAGGCTCACGGTTCCTCCAAGTCGTAGGTTTCGAGATCGTGTGCGGGCCCCGGGATCGTAGGCCTGCGCTACATTAATGAATATCGAGAGGCCTGAGGGGCCTTCCAGTGATCAGCGGAAAGAACTACACGTTCTATATTGCTTCCACGCCCGGCAAGCTTCGAAAGCTTGTCGTGCCGGCCTATGCCCTGCACGCCCTGGCGGCGCTCGCGATCATCGGTAGCATCACCGTCGTGGGTGCCGTAGGTTCCTACAGCCGCATGTTGTGGAAGGTCGGCAATTACAATGCCGTGCGCCAGGAACGCGACGTTTGGAAGAAGCAAGTCCGCGAACTCCAGACGACTGTTCAAGATACCAACCAACGCCTCGATGCTGTGCAATCCCTCGCCACTGACGTGGCTATGACTTTCGGGGTGATGAAATATCACCCCGCAGCCTTCGATCAAACCGACTCTGTGGTTACGCCGGAAGCCGCGTTCGATCGCTCCGTAGAGCAGTTCACGTTCCTGAAACGGAATGCCGCGGCGATCGCCCTTTCCTCCGGCGGGATGCGCATGATGCCCGCCATGGCTTTTGCTGATTCCAATTACACGCCTTCGATCTGGCCCGTCTTGGGACACATCACCGACAGTTTTGGCGAGCGCCTGGATCCTTTCTCGGGTGAAGGTGCGTTCCATACCGGTGTTGATGTCAGCGCCGACTACGGTGCGCCGGTGCACGCTACGGCTGACGGCGTCGTGATTGATGTGGGGCAGCACTCCGGCTATGGTCGCGTCGTGATTCTCGATCATGGTTTCGGCATGACCACCTGGTACGCGCATCTTTCTTCGTTCGCAGCCGTTGCTGGCACCCGGGTGAAACGCGGCGAAGTAATCGGCTACACCGGTATCAGCGGGCGGTCCACCGGTCCCCACGTTCATTACGAAGTGCGCCTGAACAATGCTCCCGTGAATCCCTGGCGCTACATGAAGACCAATCCCTCCGGCGACTAACCGTTCACTTCATCCTTCAGCTTGGAGGGCGCCCGCCGGCGGAGGCGGTTGTAGCCTTGGCCCGTTGAGACAGGATCGGGGAGGCAGCTTGGGAGTTATTCGCCTAATGGCCGGCAGGTGCCGGTTCTCCCGTTAAGTTCCCCGTACTCGCCAACTTTAGAATTTTCGGCGTCACGTCAAAAATTACGCGCACGGATTTCGAAGTTCCCCGGTCGATTGAGCCCACGTCTGCGGATTTCAGCAGTTCCAGATACGCCTCCCGCACCTGCGGGTCTAGTTTCTTGCGCGTGTCTGGGGAGTTCAATCCCGCCTGAGCCAGTACGATGATTCCGCCAAAAAATTCTTTCAACTGGTGAACCGTGGATTCATTGGATGTCTCGCCGTCAACCACCACTCTCAGAACGTCACCGTCTGGCTTTCCGCCAATCGTAATCCACTGCAGTTGACCTAGCAGGGAAGCCAGCTGCGGAGAGCGAAAGCCTCCGGGGGCTTGTTGCGCCAGCGAGGCGACAGAGTTTCCATCCTGCCGCAGCACAGCGAATACGGGTGTGCCCGCTAGTCGCGAGAAATGCTCCGCCCAATCCGCGGCGGAAGATTCACTCCGCGGCCTCTGGAGTAATGCTTCGTAAGAAGGATCGTCCGTCCATGCGATGCGATCATCGCGCAGAAAAGTGAAGTACGATGGCCGCGACACGTTTTTCCAGTCCATGGAGAAAACGACCATCCCGTTGTGGCTGATACGCAGTCCGGATCGTTCGGCATAAGCTTCAATCTTCTTGCGGTCGAATCGACCTTCCGCAAGCGCATAGCGGATGGGCTGTTTTGATCGTTGCGAGAAAGCGACGGCAAATCGATCCAGGTCTTTCTCATAATTGAAACCGGTGGCCTTCACGAATTGCACATAGTCTTGTTCCACTGCCGGGCGCGGTGCCCAGGCAAATAGTTGCTCCAGAAATGGCGAAGTACGAAATTGCGCCAGATCCAGAAACACTACGGCGGTTGCTTCTTCCGGCATCAGCGCGAGCATTTCCGCGCGGCCTAGGGAGGAATCTGGAGCGTGCCAGTGGCGATAGGCGAGCAGTGCCGCTGCTCCTGCTAGCAAAAGCAGGACTGCGAGCAGCAGAATTTTTCGTGAGCTCATACTTTGATGGAACGGCTAAACAAGAAAGCGGGCATAGCTGCCATTCTCGCATTAGTGCGGCAATCGGGCGAAATAAAGAGAGCAGGAAATGACTACCAAATTGCGCCAAGGCAACCGCTGTGGATAGTAAGCACGCTCCCAAGTCATCGAATCGTATTAACTCATTCAAAATAAACATCTTGCTGTAATGTGACGGATTCACAGGCGGGCGCTTCTTTTCCACAGTTTTGGCTTGAAACTTGCTGGCAAATGGCGGCCCTCCACTTGCATCGGGTGTGCCTAATCTGTTATTCTTGTGCGGTTTGAGCAGTGCTGGCGTAGCTCAGCTGGTAGAGCATCTGATTTGTAATCAGAGGGTCGGGGGTTCAATTCCCTCCGCCAGCTCCAGCAGTTTCAAGCACGGGAGTGAAGCGGAGCGAATCCCGACATGGTAACATGAGAGGGCTGGTGTCTCTGGACACGAGTCCGTTTTGTGTTTTCGCTTGCAACGCTCCCGAAGACAATACGGGCACGGTTGAAACGGCACGCTGTTGGTGTCTCATGTTTTTCGCGGACGGGTGGGTGAGTGGCTAAAACCAGCAGACTGTAAATCTGCCGCTCCTTGCGGGCTACGAAGGTTCGAATCCTTCCCCGTCCACCAGCATCCGTTCCCCGCGATGGGCGTCCCGGAGGATTATCGAGCCGGTGACTGAAGCTGTAGGAACGAGCAACAACACCGCAGGAAATCGCAAACGCGATGTTCGAAAGCGGTAAGGTTCGCGGCGGATCAGCCGTTCAGAAATTGTGCGCCGCGAAGCAGAGGCATATCGGAGAGACGGGTTCGGCCTGGGTAGCTCAGTTGGTAGAGCGCGTCCTTGGTAAGGACGAGGTCACCGGTTCAATCCCGGTCCCAGGCTCCAGGATAGCCTGCGTTTCCGCAAGGAAGCGCAGAAGTGCAGTGAACAGTGAGAGTTTTTTAGGGGTTCGGCGGGGGTAACTCAACGGTAGAGTCTCACTCTTCCAAGGTGATGGTTGCGGGTTCAAATCCCGTCCCCCGCTCCAAAGTTTCGCGCGAGCCGAGGAAGTGCACGCGGTTTGCGCAGCAAAGGATGAGAGCACATGGCGAAGGAAAAATTTGAGCGCACAAAGCCGCACGTGAACATCGGGACGATCGGTCACATTGACCACGGCAAGACGACGTTGACGGCAGCGATTACGAAGGTGTTGGCGAAGCACAATCCGAAGGTGCAGTTCCGCGCGTTCGACACGATTGACAACGCTCCGGAAGAGCGCGAGCGCGGTATCACGATTGCGGTTTCGCACGTAGAGTATGAAACGGCGAACCGCCACTACGCGCACATGGATTGCCCGGGGCACGCGGACTACATCAAGAACATGATCACGGGCGCGGCGCAGATGGACGGCGCGATTTTGGTGGTAGCGGCCACGGATGGACCGATGCCGCAGACGCGCGAGCACATTCTATTGGCCCGCCAGGTCGGCGTGCCGTACATTGTGGTGTTTTTGAACAAGTGCGACATGGTGGAAGACGCGGAGTTGCTGGAACTGGTGGAGCTGGAAGTGCGGGAATTGCTGAAGAGCTATCAATTTCCAGGCGATTCGTTGCCTGTAATTCGCGGATCTGCCTTGCAGGCGCTGAATGGGGATGAAAAGTGGGAAAAGAAGATTGACGAGCTGATGGCCGCGGTGGACGCGAACGTGCCGTTGCCGGTGCGCGATGTGGACAAGCCGTTTGCCATGCCGATTGAAGATATTTTCTCGATTTCCGGACGGGGTACGGTGGTGACGGGGAGAGTCGAGCGCGGCAAGGTAAAGACGGGCGAAGAAATCGAGATCGTGGGTTTCCGCGCGACGCAGAAGAAGGTCGTTACGGGCGTGGAAATGTTCAAGAAGTTGCTGGACGAAGGGATCGCGGGCGACAACGTAGGGTTGCTGCTGCGCGGGACGGAAAAGGACGATGTGGAGCGCGGGCAGGTGGTGTGCAAGCCGGGCTCGATCACGCCACACACGAAGTTCAAGGCCGAAGCGTATGTGTTGACGAAGGAAGAAGGAGGGCGACACACGCCGTTCTTCTCGGGCTACCGGCCGCAGTTTTACTTTCGCACCACGGACGTGACCGGGGATATGAAGCTGCCGCAAGGCGTGGAAATGGTGATGCCGGGAGACAACGTCAGCTGCGAAGTGACGCTGATTACGCCGGTAGCGCTGGAGAAGGGGCTGCGTTTCGCGATTCGCGAAGGCGGCCACACAGTCGGCGCCGGCGCCGTCACGGAGATCATCGAGTAAGTTTTCGAATTTCTATCCAAGAAGGTTTTGGGAAAAAGGATTAGGGAATGCGGGAAATCATTACGTTGCAGTGTGGTGAGTGCAAGAACCGGAATTACACCACCACGAAAAACAAGAAGAAGCATTCCGATCGCTTGGAAACCAAGAAGTTTTGCCGGGCGTGCCGGAAGCACACGGCTCACAAAGAGGCCAAGTAAGGCGCTCTTTGCTTTGGGATTCCAGCTACGCGAGAGAGGTGCAGGGTACGGGCGGTTTTGGTTTTAGGGGAGTCGTCCAACGGCTAGGACTCCGGTCTCCAAAACCGGGTATGGGGGTTCGAATCCCTCCTCCCCTGCCAGCAATTTGAAGGGTGCGGACCACAAGGTTCGTGCAGGTGAAGAGGATTCATGGCAACGCAGGCGGTTAAAGTGAAGAATGAAGATTCGCAACCGAACGCAATAACCGGGGCGGCAGCGAGCGTCGGCCAGAAAGTTACCGGCACTCTAGCAAACAGCCGTGAATTTCTGCATGACGTTCGTGTGGAAATGAAGCAGGTCACCTGGCCCAGTCGTGAGGACGTGATTTCCACCACCACGGTGGTGATCGTAACGGTGGCCTTTTTTGGCGTGTTTCTGGCGATCGTCGAGAAATTGGCGCAATTCGGTTTGGACAAGCTGCTCAACTATTTTCACGGTTAAAGGCGAGACCACCCATGTCGATGCAGTGGTACATCATTCACACCTACTCGGGCTTCGAAAAGAAGGTCAAGGAAAGCCTGGAGAGCCGTGTGGCAGCTTTCACTCTTCAGGACAAGATCGGCCGCGTGCTGATCCCCACCGAAGAAGTTGTGGAAGTGCGTGGCGGGAAAAAGGTCGTAGCTTCGCGCATGTCGTATCCGGGATACGTCCTGGTTGAGATGGATCTCGACGAAGACACCTGGCACATCGTGCGCAATACGCCGCGCGTTACCGGTTTTGTGGGCTCGGCTACTTCGCCGTCTCCGCTAACCGAGGCGGAGGTCGATGGCATCATCAACCGGGTGCACACGCCGCAGGATCGCCCGAAACCGAAAGTGGTTTTCGAGCGCAACGAGCAGGTACGCATTGTCGATGGACCGTTCGCGAATTTTAACGGCACCGTTGAAGAGATCGATAACGACCACAGCCGTTTGAAGGTTTCCGTCACGATTTTCGGCCGCTCTACTCCAGTCGAACTGGATTTCGCGAGCGTGGAAAAGCTGGGATAGACGCCTCGCCCCGCAACGGGTGAGCGACAGAGATTGAGGTAAAGGAAAGATGCCACCAAAGAAGGTACAGACAACGATCAAGCTGCAATTGCCCGCCGGTAAGGCCACTCCAGCGCCTCCCGTGGGCACTGCGCTTGGCCCGCACGGCGTGAACATCATGGATTTTTGCAAGCAGTTCAACGCCAAGACTCAGAAGGAAGCGGACGGCATGATTTTCCCGGTGCTGGTAACGATCTACACGGATCGCTCCTTCACCTTCATTCTGAAGACGCCGCCGGCTTCGATTCTGTTGTTGCGCGCGGCAGGGATTGCGAAAGGTTCGCCGGAGCCGAATCGTAACAAGGTCGGCAAAGTGACGAAGAAGCAGGTCGAAGAAATCGCCAAGATCAAGCTTGTCGATCTCAACACCACCAATCTGGATTCCGCGGTGCGCACGGTGATGGGTACGGCGCGCAACATGGGTCTGGAAGTCGTGGAAGCCTAGGGAGTAACAGGCGCCAGGAGATCGCCAGAGGTAGAAGCATGAAAAAGGCAGGCAAACACGTAGAGAGCGCGCGCAAGAAAGTGGAAGCGCGTCCCTACAGGCTCGCCGATGCGGCTGAGCTGATCAAGAAGACCCACCACACCAAGTTCAACGAAACGGTTGAACTCGCCATCAATCTTGGCGTGGACCCCAAGCACTCCGATCAAGTTGTGCGCGGAACCGTGGTGCTCCCCAACGGGCTTGGAAAGACCGTGCGCGTGCTGGTGCTCGCCAGCGGCGACAAGCAGCGCGAAGCTACCGAAGCAGGCGCCGAGCATGTTGGCGGTGACGAGATGGTTGCAAGAATTATGGAAGGCTGGACGGATTACGACGCCGTCATCGCCACGCCCGACATGATGCGTTCCGCCGGTAAGCTCGGTAAGGTCCTCGGCCCACGCGGCCTGATGCCCAACCCGAAGACCGGCACGGTCACCGCAGACATCGCCAAAGCCGTGAAAGAAACCAAAGCCGGCAAAGTGGAATTTCGCGTAGACAAAGCGGGAATCGTGCACTGTCCGGTTGGCAAAATTAATTTTGATGCAGCGAAGCTGGCGGAAAACGCCCACGTCGTCATCGTGGCTGTCGTGAAAGCAAAGCCCGCAGCGGCCAAGGGCAAATACGTGAAGAAAATCACGCTGACCTCCACCATGGGACCGGGAATTTTGGTGGACCTGGCAGAAGCGGAGACGCTGGCAGCCGCGGCCTAAGTCAGGGCTGAAGGCGCTGGGAACAGGATTATGAAGAAGAAGAGTGAAAAGCAGCAGGATCTGGACAAGTTGAAGACAGAGCTCGCGAAGGTGTCGACCGTCATCCTTACCACCTTCCAGGGCATCACCGTCGAAAACGACACCAAGCTTCGCCGTGCGGTGCAGGCGGCAGGCGGAAAATATCAAGTCGTCAAAAACACGCTCGCGGAACGTGCCGGCAAGGGGACACCGGCCGAAGGCGTGCTCAAGGATCTCAAGGGAACACACTCCATCGCCTATACCCATACCGATCCCGTGGCGTTGGCAAAGGCATTGACCAAGATCGCCAAGGATGTTCCGGCGTTCCAGTTCAAGTCCGGCGTGGTCGAGGGCCGTGTGATCTCCATTTCCGAGATCAAGCAGCTCGCGGAAATGCCGTCCAAGGAAGAGCTGATCAGCAAGATCATGTTCCTGCTGAATGCTCCGGCACAGCGAATCGCTGCCGCGCTCAACGCGCTGCCGCGTAACCTGGCCGTGACCGTCAGCGAAGCGGTAAAGGCCAACAAGTTTAGTTCGTAAGGGTTTGGGGCTAAGCGGGCCCCGCCCGCCGCGGTTCTGAAAATCTTGAATCAGAAATTTGAGAGGAGAAATAGCTGTCATGTCGAAAGTGGAAACGATCCTGGAAGAAATCAAGGGCCTGACGCTTCTCGAAGCGTCCGACCTCGTTAAGAAAATGGAAGAGGCCTTCGGCGTGTCCGCTGCGGCTGCCACCGTGGTAGCGGCAGGCGGCGGCGCGGCAGCGGCGGGCGCTGCTCCGGCGGAAGAGAAGACGGAATTCAACGTCGTACTCACCGATGTGGGCGGCAACAAGATCAACGTGATTAAGGCCGTTCGCGAAGTTACCAGCCTGGGCTTGAAAGAAGCGAAGGACCTGGTGGATGGCGCTCCCAAGACCGTGAAGGAAGGCGTCACCAAGGAAGAAGCCGCGACCATCAAGAAGAAGTTCGAGGAAGCGGGCGCGAAGGTCGAGATCAAGTAGTGGGCAGCCGGCCAAACATCGGCCGGCTCGCCTTGGTCTCAGCTTTGGGTGCGGCGGCGCGGAGCTTTTGGTGCACCCCCGCGCCAGGGGAATTGGGTACGCAAGCTACGACCGGTATTGCCAACAATAACCTGGGTCCCGGGGGGACCTTCACTGACCGTGTGCGGGGCGACTGTGGGCAAGTCGTGCGGCATCACGGTTCAGTGTCTTTGACTGCTTTTTGCACGCTGCCCGAAAGGGAATGAGGTATATCAGGCATGTCCAATAGCAACCAGCACGTTCGCGAACGCCAGCGCCTGGATTTTGCGAAGATTCAGGGGTCCATCCAGATCCCGAACCTGATCGAAGTCCAGAAGAAATCGTACCAGCGCTTTTTGCAGATGGATCTGCTGCCCAGCGAGCGCGAGGATGGAGGCCTGCAATCAGTCTTCACTTCGGTATTCCCGATAAAGGATTTTCGCGAGATGTCGCAGTTGGAATTCGTCGACTACGCCATCGGGAATTGGGAATGCAAGTGCAGCAACCTGAAGGGTCTGCATCACCTGCGCGCCACGTGTCGCAATTGCGGCGCTTCGGTCGTCACCAATCCTTACCAGACCGGCGACGTGATCTGCCAGAAGTGCGGCACGTTTAACAAGAACACCCCCACATTCTGCAACAAGTGCGGCGACCCAGTGGCGATGCAGTTGAAGTACGACGTAAATGAGTGCCAGGAACGCGGCATGACGTATTCTGCCCCACTCAAGGTCACCATTCGCCTCACGATTTACGACAAGGACCCGGACACTGGTGCCAAGACCATTCGCGACATCAAGGAACAGGAAGTTTTCTACGGCGATATTCCTTTGATGACCGAGAACGGTACGTTCGTCATCAACGGGACCGAGCGCGTTATCGTCAGCCAGTTGCACCGCTCCCCGGGCGTCTTCTTTGAGAGCGCCAACAACCGCTCTTATTTCCTGGGCAAGATCATTCCGTACCGCGGCTCTTGGGTCGAATTCGAGTACGACACCAAGAACATTCTGTATGTGCGCATCGACCGCAAGCGCAAGTTTCTCGGCTCGATCTTCCTACGCGCCCTGGGCATGAAGTCCAATGAAGAAATCCTGCGCACCTTCTATCAGGTGGAGCGCATTGCACTGCGCGACAAGGAACTCCACTGGAATATTTCGCCGGGCCTCGTGGATCGCAAACTGACTCACGAGATTCGCAATCCCAAGTCGGAAGAAGTCATCGTTGGCGCCCACAAGCGCATCACCGAGAACCTCTTCAAGGAACTCATCAAGGCCAAGATCTCTCAGGTGCGTGCCAATCTTACCGATCTGGAAGGCGCTTACAGCGTCGCCGACGTCGTTAACCGCACGACAGGCGAAGTGCTACTGGAATCCAACAAGCCTCTGACATCCGATCTGTGGCAGGCCTTTGCCGAAGCCGGCATCACCGAAGTCGATGTTTTCTTTCCGGAACGCGACGACATCGGCGTGGTGCTTTCCCGTACCCTGGATAAAGATTCCATCCGCTCATCCAAGGAAGCGCTGATCGAAATCTATCGCAAGCTGCGTCCGGGCGATCCTCCGACGCTCGAGACTGCCACCAATCTTTTCCGCGGTATGTTCTTCGATCCGCGCAAATACGATTTCAGCCGCGTCGGACGCTTGAAGTTCAACATTAAGATGGGGCTCGATACGCCGCTCGACAATCGCACGCTGGATACGACCGATTTCGTTTCCGCCATCAAGTACCTGTTCAAGCTGCGCAAGAACATCGGCGTCGTCGACGATATCGACCATCTCGGCAACCGCCGCGTCCGCGCAGTTGGCGAACTTCTCGAGAACCAGTTCCGCATTGGCCTTGTCCGCATGGAACGCGCCATCAAGGAAAAGATGAGCGTGTATCAGGAAATGTCCACGGCCATGCCGCACGACCTGGTGAACGCTAAGCCGGTCATGGCGGCCATCCGCGAATTTTTCGGGAGTTCGCAGTTGAGCCAGTTCATGGACCAGACGAATCCGCTCAGCGAAATTACCCACAAGCGCCGCTTGTCGGCCCTCGGACCCGGCGGTTTGTCTCGCGAACGCGCTGGATTCGAAGTTCGCGACGTGCACCCGACGCACTACGGCCGCATCTGCCCGATTGAAACGCCGGAAGGCCCGAACATTGGTCTGATCAGCTCGCTTAGCTGCTTCGCGCGCATCAACGATTACGGTTTCATCGAATCGCCGTACCGCCGCGTAAAGGGCGGCCGCATCGTCGACTATGTTCAGATCCTAAACGCAGGCGACAGCGAATTCAAAGCCGGCGACATTGTCGAATCCGACCGCGTCGAAGAGCTCAACGAGGAACTGAAACGCCGAAAGGTCACGGTCGAACCGTATTGCTTCTACCTGTCCGCTTGGGAAGAAGACAAGTACGTCATCGCGCAAGCCAACGTTTCTTTGGACGAAAAGCTGCGCATCACCACCGAACTGGTCAACTGCCGCCAAGCCGGCAACTTCGTGCTCAAGCATCGCGATGAAGTCGACTACGTCGACGTTTCTCCGAAGCAGCTCGTTTCCGTCGCCGCCAGCCTGATTCCGTTCCTCGAGAACGACGACGCGAACCGTGCGTTGATGGGTTCGAACATGCAGCGTCAGGCCGTGCCGCTGATTCGTGGCGAAGCACCTCTGGTAGGCACCGGCATGGAGCGCGTCACCGCTCGCGACTCCGGCGCAGTCGTACTCTGCAAGCGAGACGGCATCGTCGACCAAGTCGACTCGGAACGCATCATCGTCCGCGTCGAAAGCGACCACTCCGGCGTACTCAGCCGCGAGGTGGGCGCCGACATCTACACATTGACCAAGTTCAAGCGCTCCAACCAGAACACTTGCATTAACCAGAAGCCGCTCGTTCGCGTCGGCGATCGCGTCAAGACCGCACAAGTTCTTGCCGATGGTCCTTGCACCGATCGCGGTGAACTCGGCCTTGGCCGCAACGTGCTGGTGGCGTTCGTGCCCTGGCGCGGGTACAACTTCGAAGACGCGATCCTCGTCAGCGAAAAGCTGGTGAAGGACGACTACTACACCTCCATCCACATCGAGGAATATGAGATCGAAGCCCGTGACACCAAGCTCGGTCCGGAAGAAGTCACCCGCGACATTCCTAATATCAGCGAATCGTTCCTCCGCAACCTCGACGAAAGCGGCGTCATCCGCATAGGCGCGGTAGTGAAGCCGGGAGACATCCTGGTCGGCAAGGTTACGCCTAAGGGTGAAACCACGCTGACTCCGGAGGAGAAGCTGCTCCGCGCCATCTTCGGCGAAAAGGCCGGCGATGTTCGCGACGCCTCTCTGTACTGCCCGCCTGGTATCGAGGGCACAATCGTCGACGTCAAGATCTTCACCCGCAAGGGCGGAGAGAAGGACGAACGCCATAAGGCCATCGAAGCTTCCCAGGTCTTCAAGCTGGAGAAGAACCTGGCGGACGAAATCCGCATTCTCACGGATGAGCGCCTCAAGCGCCTAAGCGATCTTCTCGGCGGCAAGATTCTGCAGGCCGACCTGCACGACGAGAAGACCAACAAGCGGTTGCTCACCAAGGGCGTGGAACTCACTCGCGATCTGATCGAAAAGATCTCCACGCGGAACCTGAAGCGTTTGAAGCTAAACGAAAAGGATCCGCTGCTGATCGAAAAAATCGAAGAAATCGAGGAGATGACTTCGCGACAGATCGACGTGTTGCGCAAGATCACGGAAGAGCGCAAAGACAAGCTCAAGAAGGGCGACGAACTGCCCCCGGGCGTCATTAAGCTGGCCAAGGTCTATATCGCCATGAAGCGCAAGCTCTCTATCGGCGACAAGATGGCCGGCCGCCACGGGAACAAGGGCGTCATCGCGCGTGTGGTTCCGGAAGAGGACATGCCTTATCTCCCGGACGGCACCCCGGTGGAAATCGTTCTAAATCCGCTCGGCGTTCCTTCGCGTATGAACGTCGGTCAGATTCTGGAAACGCACCTTGGCTGGGCGTCGAAGGAACTGGCCAACAGCCTGAAGCGCTTGCTCAGCAAGGAAGTGAAGGCCGAAGGCCTCCGCCGGTGGTTCCGTGAGGTCTTCACGGAAACCGCGATTTGGAAGTCGCTCTCCAAGTTGAGCGACGACGAATTGCTGGAATACGCCGAAGGCTTCCGCGACGGCATTCCGTTTGCCACGCCGGTATTTGACGGCGCTCGCGAGCCGGAAATTCGCCATCTCCTGGAAGTGGCTGGCTTGCCGCATGCCGGCAAAATCAACCTCTTCGATGGTATGACCGGCGTAATGTTCGATCAGCCCGTCACTGTTGGTTACATTTACATGCTCAAGCTGTCGCATCTTGTCGACGACAAGATTCACGCTCGTTCCATCGGGCCGTATTCCTTGATTACGCAACAGCCGCTCGGCGGCAAGGCGCAATTCGGAGGTCAGCGTTTCGGTGAGATGGAAGTGTGGGCCCTGGAAGCTTATGGCGCCGCGCACATTTTGCAGGAGCTGCTTACCGCGAAATCGGACGACGTGTATGGCCGCGCCAAGATTTACGAGGCCATTGTGAAGGGCGAACCCGGCATCGAACCCGGTGTCCCGGAATCGTTCAACGTACTGGTTCGCGAGTTGCAGTCACTCTGCCTAGATGTCGAGCTCATGAAGCGCCAGAAGCCACCAGCCGATAAGGCAGCCGACTAAGCAGAATCCAGCCGTGGCGGCGTGCCTTCCCGGGCGCCGCTACTTGGCCACTTTCGTCTTGAGTAGAAGTATTCCGTAGTTGGGTCTCAGCCGGTCCTGCAACATCGGACCGCGTCCCGCGCCGCAAGGTGCGGGAGGGAGGAAACGACCTTGTATCGCAGCAGCCCCTATGATCGCGCCAGCTTGATCGCGGATTTTGATTCCATCCGTATTAGCTTGGCCAGTCCGGAGAAAATCCGCTCCTGGTCTCACGGCGAAGTTACAAAGCCGGAAACCATTAACTACCGCACCTTCAAGCCCGAGCGTGACGGTTTGTTCTGTGCCAAAATTTTCGGTCCGGTTACGGACTGGGAGTGTTTGTGCGGAAAGTACAAGCGCATGAAGCACCGCGGAGTCATTTGCGACAAGTGCGGCGTGGAAGTCACGCTCAGCAAAGTTCGCCGTGAACGCCTCGGTCACATTGAGCTCGCCTCCCCCTGCTCTCACGTGTGGTTCTTCAAGGGACTTCCGAGCCGCATCGGCTACTTGTTGGACATTTCCATGCGCGATCTGGAGCGCATTCTGTACTTCGAAGCCTTTGTGGTTGTCGACCAGGGCGAAGTAGCCATCCTTAAGGAGCGTCAGGTCCTTCAGGAAGAGGAGTATCGCAAGCTCACCAGCGAGTATCCCGGCCAGTTTGTGGCCAAGATGGGTGCGGAAGCCATCAAGGAGCTCCTCCGCCGCGTTGAAGTGGACAAACTCGCCGACGAACTGCGCGGAAAAATGAAGGCCGATCCTTCACTCCAGAAGCGCATCAAGTACGCCAAGCGCCTGAAGGTGCTTGAAGCTTTCCGCAAGAGCGGCAATAAGCCCGAATGGATGATTCTCGACGTGATTCCGGTCCTCCCCCCGGAACTTCGTCCTCTGGTGCCTCTCGATGGCGGACGCTTTGCCACGTCTGACCTCAATGATCTCTATCGCCGCGTGATCAACCGCAATAACCGGTTGAAGAAGCTAATGGAATTGCGCGCGCCCGATGTCATCGTCCGCAACGAAAAGCGCATGCTCCAGGAAGCTGTCGACGCTTTGTTCGACAATGGCCGCCGCGGCCGCGTGCTTCGCGGCACCAACAACCGCCCGCTCAAGTCCTTGAGCGATACCCTCAAGGGCAAGCAGGGCCGTTTCCGTCAGAACCTTCTGGGCAAACGCGTCGACTATTCCGGACGCTCCGTCATCGTCGTGGGTCCCGAACTCAAGCTCAATCAGTGCGGCTTGCCGAAGAAGATGGCCCTGGAACTCTTCAAGCCGTTCATTTATCACAAGCTCGAAGCGCAGGGTCACTGCACGACAATCAAGCAAGCCAAGGAAATGGTTGAGCAGCAGGAACCGGTCGTGTGGGACATCCTCGAGGATGTCATTCGCGAACATCCCGTGCTCCTGAACCGTGCGCCCACCCTGCACCGCCTCGGCATTCAGGCCTTCGAACCGACACTCGTGGAGGGCAAAGCCATCCGCATTCACCCGCTGGTCTGCACTGCATTCAACGCGGACTTCGACGGCGACCAGATGGCCGTGCACATTCCGCTTTCTCCTGAATCCCAGGTGGAAGCGTCCGTGCTCATGCTCAGCTCGCGCAACATTCTTTCTCCCGCGCACGGTCTGCCTCTTGCCGTTCCGTCGCAGGATATGGTTCTCGGTCTTTACTACCTGACCAAGTCCAAGCCCGGCGCGAAGGGAGAAGGCCGCGTATTCGGCTCTCCCGAAGACGTCATCCTCGCCCTCGAAGCTGGCGAAGTTGAACTCCTGACTCCGATTCGCCTGCGCCATACTGGCGAAGTAATCGACCTCTCCACGGCCTATGACAACCAGGACGTGACGCACACCGAATCGGTCCAAATGCAGCGCCAGTTCATCCAGACAACAGTCGGCCGCGTGATCTTCAATTCACACTTGCCTAAGCAGATGCCCTACATCAACGGCTTGCTCAAGAAGAAGGGTGTTCAACAACTCGTTTACTACGCTTATTTGCGGTTTGGCCTGGAAAGCACCGTCGTCCTTCTCGATCACCTGAAGGCTTTGGGCTTTACCTATGCCACAAAGTCCGGCATCTCCATCGGCATCGACGATATGCTTATCCCCAGCGACAAGTACAAGCTGGTGGAAAACGCCGAAAAAGAAGTCGTCAAGGTTCAGCAGCAATACCTCGACGGTGCCATCACCAACGGCGAACGCTACAACAAGGTCATCGCCATCTGGGGCGACGTTACTGAAAAAGTTGCCGACGAAATGTTCAAGGCCCTGGAAACTCAAGACCGCGAAGGCACCATCAACCCCGTCTACATCATGGCCGATTCCGGCGCCCGAGGTTCTAAGCAGCAGATTCGACAGCTTTCGGGTATGCGCGGATTGATGGCCAAGCCCTCCGGCGAAGTCATCGAAACCCCCATCACCTCTAACTTCCGCGAAGGCCTCACTGTGTTGCAGTACTTCATCTCCACTCACGGCGCTCGTAAGGGTCTGGCGGACACCGCTTTGAAGACTGCTGACTCGGGCTACCTCACGCGCCGCCTGGTCGACGTTGCTCAGGACGTGATCATCAATGAGCCCGATTGCGGCACTTCCGACGGCATCTACGTCGAACCCATCATCGAAGCTGGCGTAGAAGTCGAACCGTTGCGTGACCGCGTTGTCGGCCGCGTTTCGCTCGAGAAGATTAAGGACTTCGAAGGCAGTGTCATTGTCGAAGTGAACCAGGAAATCACCGAAGAACTCGCAAACGCTATTCAGGCTGCGGGTATCGAGCGGGTTCGCATCCGTTCCGTGCTCACTTGCGAATCGCGCCGCGGGGTTTGCGCCCTATGTTACGGACGCAACCTCGCCACCGGTCGCATGGTCGAACTCGGCGAAGCGGTTGGCGTCATTGCCGCGCAGTCCATCGGCGAACCTGGCACGCAGCTCACGATGCGTACCTTCCATATCGGCGGTGCGGCGACTCGCGTGAGTGAGCGTTCCACTCTCGAAGCCAAGAACAATGGCGTTGTGAAATTCGTCGACTTGCGTCACGTTGCAGGACGCGGTGGTGCACCCATCGCCATGAACCGTTCCGGCCTCATCGCCATCATTGATGAGAAAGGCCGCGAAAAGGAACGCTACCATGTGGTTTACGGAGCACGCCTGCGTGTGAACGACGGCGACGCTGTCAACCAGGGCCAGATTCTCGCCGAATGGGATCCGTTCACCTTCTCCATTCTCACGGAAACCGCTGGCTCGGTGAAGTTTGACGACCTGCGCCCGGGTCTTACTATCGAAGAACAGGTCGATGAGGTCACCGGCCTATCGCAGCTCGTCGTCACCCTGCCACCCGGCGATGAAAAGCATCAACCCGCCATTTTGGTCCGCGATTCTTCCGGCAAGGTTCGCAAGAAGTACCTCATGCCCTCTCGCGCTCACTTGATGGTCCAAGACGGCGACGAAGTCCAGGCCGGCGACGTACTCGCGAAGATCCCTCGTGAAACCACCAAGACCAAGGACATCACCGGTGGTCTGCCGCGCGTCGTTGAACTGTTCGAAACCCGCAAGCCCAAGGACCCGGCCGTCATCAGCGAAATCGACGGTACCGTCCGTTACGGCGAAATCAGCAAGGGCATGCGCAAGGTCTACGTCGAAAGCGACGATGGCAAGACTTCCAAGGAATATGCCATTCCTCGCGGCGTTCACATCAACGTTCAGGAAGGCGAGCATGTCCGCGCCGGTGAGGCTCTCATCGACGGCCCGCTCAACCTCCACGACCTGCTCGCGGTTCTCGGGGAGAAATACACCCAGGCGTACCTGGTCAACGCCATTCAAGAGGTTTACCGCCTGCAGGGCGTCAACATCAACGACAAGCACATCGAGACGATTTCTCGCCAGATGATGCGTTGGGTCAAGGTTGAAGATGTTGGCGACACTACCTTCCTCCTCGAAGAGCAGGTGGACAAGTTCCGCTTCCGCGAAGAGAACGACCGGATCATCGCCGAGGGCGGCCGCCCTGCTACCGGACGCCCGTTGCTCCTCGGTATTACCAAGGCCTCCCTCTCGACCGATTCGTTCATCTCGGCCGCGAGTTTCCAGGAGACCACTCGCGTCCTTACCGAAGCCGCCGTTGCCGGCAAGGTGGACTACCTCCGGGGCCTTAAGGAAAACGTCATCATGGGACGTCTCATCCCGGCCGGGACGGGTCTGGAACACTACCGCAGCCTGCAGCTACTTACGGAAATGCCGGCTCCCGTGCCCGTTGAGGAGCTTCCTGAAGCCTCCGAATTCGCGGCTGCCGATGACGCGGCTGCGCTCGACTTCCTCGGGAACAAGGATGCCGATGAGGCTGCTGACGCGGCCACAGAGGGCCAGGACTAACACACTCTTGGGCGGCGCTTCGCCCAGGGAAATGTACGCGGCGCCCCGGTCGCCCGGGGCGCCGTTCTACTTTCTCAGATGTCCATTAGTACAGGTAAGCCTCACGTCGCATGACGGATGGCCAGCCTTGCCGCGCCTAGAGCTCAGTTCTTATTATGGATTAAGACACGTTAGACTACTTTGATACGTCTCTGCGGTTGCGAGCACTCATGAACTTCGAGCACAACGCCGCTGCCGATTCCCGAGCCTCCCAGGACAGAGATCCTCGAACGGGAGTGGAGGCTCGTCTCCAACAATTTGAAAAGCGACAGACCGAGCTGTGGCGTCTCACCTTCCTTCTGCTCCTGGTGGTAACCCTTGTATTCGCCTGGTTTTCGTGGGGTTCCCTGAGGGCGGAAAAATCCCATCTCGAAGCGCTGGCCTACTCCGTAGGCTTAGTTGTCCTGGTGGTGCTCTTCGGTGCCTACATCTGGAAGAAGACTCAGGAAATCGCCGAACTTAAAGGCCTGGTGCGCGGCCTAGACCAGAAGGATGTCGGGCTCCCCAGCGACCATCAGCTCGACCAGCTTTTCCAGATGATTTCTAAATCCCAGCAGGGCTTCCGCGACCTCATCGATTCCTTCGATGATATTCTCCTGGCCCTCAGCCTGGATGGCGAGATCCGCGCTGCCAATCGCAGCTTCGCCGACCTACTCGGCAAGCCCTTCCAGAAAATCATCGGCCGTCCCCTCACGGAATTGGTCGAGGCTGAAAGCGGCGGCCCGGAGGAATCGTTGGCGCGCGGCTTGGCAAAGTTTCTGGAGAAGCGCCACTGGACCGGCGTGGCCCACATTCGCCTTCGCGATCGCGGTACCACTCACTACTTTGAATGCGTTGCCCACCCCATGTTGCGGGACGACAAAGTCCATGGCTTGACGGTGCTCGCCCGTGACATCACCTCACTTCGCCGCAATGAAGCCCGTTTTACTGAGCTCTTCGAGACCCTTCAGGAAGGCATCTACATCGTCACTCCAGAAGATCGCGTCCTGGAAGTGAATCCCGCGCTCGTTCGCATGCTCGGCTACGATTCCAAGGAAGAGCTGCTGGGCAAGAAGGTCTCCGAAGTCTTCGTCGACGAAGCTCAAAGATCCAATGTCGTACGCGAAGTGAACCGCCAGCCCGCACCAGAAGGTCGCGAGATCACGCTGCGCAAGAAGAATGGCCGTCCTCTGGTCTGCCTGAACACTGCCACGGCCGTCCGCGACACGAGCGGCAAGATCATCCGCTATCAGGGTGCACTGGTGGACATAACCGAGCGCCGTGAGATCGAAAAGCGTCTCTACAAGGAGCAGGAGTTTGCGCGTCGCCTGGTGGATAGCTTCCCGGACCTTATCTTTGTCGTCGATTCCCACCGGCGCTATACCTACGTCAGCCCCAGGGTCCCCGAGGTTCTGGGCTACGACATCAACGAATGCATCGGCATGGTGTTCGGTGAACGCACTCATCCCGATGAGCGTGGCGCAGTTCTTGGAATTTTTGAGGATTTACTCAGGCATCGGCGCAACTTCGCTTCCATTGAAATCCAGGTTAAACATAAATTGGGTGAATGGCGCCGCTTGAAGTGCAACTTCAGCCCGCTCATCGATGAGAACAACAAAATCGAGGGCGTCGTCATTTCCGGGAGGGACGTCACCGAGGTCAAGCGCCTGGAAGAGCAGCTCATCCAGGCAGAAAAACTTGCTGCCATGGGTCAGATGCTCGCCGGTGTTGCCCACGAACTGAACAATCCTCTTACCGCTATACTCGGCGTCAGCGAACTCTTGCGCGATCGCCAAGGAATTGACGACGGCACAAAGCGACAGCTTGAAATGACGCATCGCCAAGCGCGTCGTGCCGCTCGCATTGTTCAGAACTTGCTGGAATTTTCTCGCCCGGCTTCACCGCAAAAGAAACTCCTCGACCTTAACAACGTCATCGAGCGCACGCTGCAACTTCACGAGCATTCCCTGAAGCGCAACTCCATTGAGGCCGATTTCCAACAGGAGATCGGACTTCCTTACATCGTTGGTGACGCCAACCAACTGATCCAGATATTTCTCAACCTGATCAGCAATGCGGAACACGCTATCAAGGAGGTTCGCTCAGCCGGCCATATCCGCATTCGCCTCGGCCAAGCCTTCAATCGCGTCTATGCCACCGTCCAGGACGATGGTGTAGGCATTAAGCCGGACGCTTTGCCTCGCCTTTTTGATCCTTTCTTCACCACCAAAAGGCCCGGCGGAGGTACCGGCTTGGGGCTTAGTATCTGCATGTCCATCGTTCGCGAACACGGGGGCAACATTGAGGTCGAGTCCCTGGCCGGGGGAGGGGCCGCCTTCACTGTATTCCTTCCGATCGCCCTCCAGGAACGCGGCCGCAACATTCCGCGCGACCTGGATACCTCCAGCGGTGAATGGATGCCTCCCTCCCTGGAGTTGCTTCAGCACCGAAGCGTCCTGGTCCTCGACGATGAAGAAAGCATCCGCATGCTGCTCGCAGAAGGGCTCGCCGCGCACGGCCTCAAGGTCGATTCCGCCGGCACGGCCGAGCAGGCTCTCAGCCTGGTGCTCGGTCGAAAATATGACGTCCTGTTATGCGACTTGAACCTTGCTGTCCCAGGCGCTAATGGTGATGGCCGCAACGTGGCAGAACGTCTCGTGGTAGCGGCGGGGGCAAACCGGCCCGAAGTCATCTTTATGTCCGGGGAATTGGCTGGTGAGGAAAACCCTTCGAAACCGGCTGCTTCCCGTTGGCTTCAGAAGCCTTTCCGAATCTCTGATGTACTAAATATTCTGGTGGATTACTTCAGCCACATCCCTGCCGGTTCCAACCGCAGGTAATGGCTAGCGGTTACTTTTTGGCGCCCGGCGACGCTGCATCCACCCCGAAATCCCACACAAACAGATTCAATCCATCCGGAAGCATTTCCGCCAGTACATATTCGCCGGGAGTCAACGGCTCGCTCAGCGTGAACCGGTACACGTTCTTCGCCACTTCCCATTCTTGAATGGAAACCGAATTCCGATTCACGGACATTTCCTGTCCAAACAGTGTGCCAATCGACTCAATCTCGCGCGAGTTCCGTCCCACTTTTACGCGGATCAATTCCACTTCGGGCCCCGAATCTCCCGGTCTGCTGCTCCTCTGTATGCTGGAAACGACTTCCGGGTCGAACGGCGGCTCGCGCAAGAAAAACTCCGGCGTGATATTTCGCAGCCGCACGGTCGCGTGCGCCCCGGGAAGTACGATGGTCTTTTTCCCTGGGACTACCGGCACGATGACTTGACCGGCGGCTCTCAACAAGCTTGATTTCACTTGGGTGCCGGCCTGGTCCAGCGCTCGTACACTCTTGCCTTCCACCACAAACATCCCTTCTCCCTCGGGAAGGAACACTCCTGCACCGACTTGGAGGCTGGCGTCAATATCCGCCACGTTGTCCATGCGCTTGGCTTCTTCTTGCTTGTGTATTTTCTCCACTTCGGCAGCCGACGCCTTCTCCGCGTCGCTCGCCGCTTTCGCGGTGGCATCCCAATCCACGAGCGAGGTGGGAATCTCTTCCCAATTGCCCCGCTCCATGCTGAAGTAGCGCACGCGATCCCCGTTTCGTTGATATTCCCGTACCACTTGGAAGGTACCGTCTTTCAGAACCAGCTTGGTTCCGCGCGGCAACACCGGCACTCCGGTTTCCTTTGTAGAAGTTGCAGGATCTTGAGAGTGAAGCGAGGAGGACGAACTTACCACCGCCGTGAAGATCAGAAGAAGTCCCAGCGAGGAGACCATTCGACTCAAGGCGGGAATTCTGTAGGCGACCATGAAGACCCCGGAGTGCGCACAGTAAGAAACATCTTACGCGCGCTCCTCAGTTCAGAGTAACGCCGCGGCGGATAGCACTGCAAGGGACTCAGGATACCGGAGAATTGTTTGACTGGGAAAAGGTACAGAGGCGTAGAAATCCGAATTCGACGCTTGCCGGTCTAGTGCGTGCAGCGAGGAAACAACGTCGTCAGTACCATCAGGTCGGATAGCGTGAACAACCACTGGTCTGCCTGCGCGCCCGCAGCTTCTGCTGCTCTTGCGATAAAGCCTAAGTGACGGCTCCGCGCGAAGTTGTGCAGATGATCCACGCAGATCCCCGTCAGACTGGCAACTTCCGAATCGGTGAAGATTTTTTGGCTTGACTTGACCTTTACCACGGTACCCTCTCGATGTCTCCGTCGCCTTCGGTTTTGGGCTCTATCTTCTGAGATGCTCCTCGCAGGATAGGAGATGCGAGAATACAGAGCAATAGTCATTCCGTTTGGAAAGTGATTAAACGAATTCTCTAGTACTTTTTCGTTTTGCCTTCAAATTGGCCGTTTTTCCGCAGTTTTGGCAGGCTTTCAACGCTCCGCGCGCACCTGTCAAAAGTAACAGGGGGTATGCAAAAACGTACCCTTTTTATGCACTTTCTACAGCTTTTGGGAGGCGCGCGGCAATCTCTCTCATCTGCTTGGTGTGCCGTACCGGATGGCTCGCGATCATCTCGAACCATTCATACACATTCAACATTCCCAGAAACGCGTGCGGCCAGCGGTAAGCACTCAGATCCCGTTTGCAGGTTTCTTCGAGGAACGCCAAAGGCCGTTCCCGCGCGGCTCGCAGTTCTCCGAGCATCTGCTCCTTTGTGCTCACCAGGCCGGGATCCAATGGGATTGGTGATTTGCGCCGGATGACCCTGCTTTCCACTAGCCACAGTGGAAAATGAAATCGCTTCAGGAAGGGAATTGGCTTAGGAATCTTTTGCGTGATGCGGTCGGCGCCTCCAATGATGGCGCGCTCTACCATCACCAGATGCGCCACCAGTTCCGCTGCCCACCACTCATTGAGTGACGGTCTATGGTTCCATTGCTCTCCGGAGATAGAGTCAGCCGCCCGAAAGAAGGCGGTTTGGGCGCAATTTAACTTTTCAAGAATTGGATCGAGAGGCCGCACGCCCTTACTTTATCAGGAACTCCCCATTCTTCCATGGACCGCCGGCTTCCAATTTGAGTCTTCCCCAGTGCCTCGCTGTCCCTTATGGTTCAGATTGTTGCTCCGCCAGCCTGCTCAAATGCCTGCGCCAGTTGGAGCACACGCGCTTCTGCGAACGCCGGCCCAAAGATTTGCAAACCGACGGGCAGATTGCTTTGCACCCGCCCGCACGGCACAGAGATGCCCGGCAGGCCCGCTAGAGAACCCGTAACCGTATAAATATCAGCAAGATACATCTGCAGGGGATCGTTCACACGTTCTCCCAGCCTAAACGGCGGCACCGGCGACGTTGGGGTCACGATCGCATCGACCTTCTCGAAGGCAGCTCGGAAATCCTCCGCAATCAGCGCACGCACTTTCTGCCCTTTCAGATAATAGGCATCGTAGTACCCGGCCGACAAAACGTACGTCCCCAGCACGATTCTGCGCTTTACTTCCGGGCCGAAACCCGCGCCGCGAGTCTTGCGGTACATGGCAAGCAAGGACTCTCCTTCGACCCGCGGCCCGAAACGTACCCCGTCGTAGCGCGCCAGGTTCGAACTCGCCTCCGCCGTCGCGATGATGTAATAGGTCGCGATCGCGTAGTCTGTGTGCGGCATCTCGATGTCCACGATTTTGCAGCCAATCTTCCTGTAGAGATCGATGCCAGCCGCAATCTTCTCCCGCACACCGGCGTGCATCCCTTCCGCAAAGTACTGCTTCGAGATGCCGATGCGCAGTCCCTTTACCGGCTTATTCAGCGCCGCCGAATAATCCTCAACGGGATTCGTCGTAGACGTCGAATCCTGCGGGTCACGACCTGCCATGACTTGCAGTACCTTGGCAACGTCTGCGACGTTTCGTGCAATAGGCCCGATGCGATCCAGCGACGACGCAAATGCGATCAGTCCGTAACGCGAGACCCTTCCATAACTGCCCATCATCGCGGGAATGCCGCAGAACGCTCCCGGTTGCCGAATCGATCCACCCGTGTCCGTGCCTAGCGCCGCCACCGCCAAATCCGCGGCCACAACGGCAGCGGAGCCACCGCTCGACCCGCCCGGCACACAACCCGGTGCCGCTGGATTCTGCACTGGACCGAACGCGGAGTTCTCATTTGAACTGCCCATCGCAAATTCGTCGCAATTCGTCTTGCCCAAGATCACTGCTCCGGCTGCTTCCAGCCGCAGTACCGCGGTTGCGTCGTAGGGAGGTATGTAATTGTCCAGAATCTTCGACCCGCACGTCGTGCGAACGTCCCGCGTGCTGATGGTATCCTTGATGGCGATGGGCACCCCTGCCAGCGGCGGCAAGGGTTTGCCCGCGGCGACCAGCGCATCGATGCGATCTGCTTGCGTGTAGGCGCGTTTTTCGCAGAGCGTTAGAAACGCGTTGAGTTTGCTGTTTTGCGCCGAAATTCGCTTGTAATAGTCCGTGGCGACTTCGCGGGCAGAAGTCCTTTTGCCCGCAATCGCTTCGCGAACCGAACTGATGGTCCAGGCTGTGCTCATCGCTCGATCACCTTCGGCACACGGAAGTAGGGCGGCTCAGGATCCGGGGCATGTTTCAAAACGTCCTCCGCCACCGCACACGGAACGACCAGGTCTTCCCTTAGTGTGGCATCTGCCGACTGATCATCACTCAGAACCTGCGCCATCGGCTGCACATCGCTGGTGTCCAGTTCATTCAGCTTGCCGATATACTCCAGAATTTCATCAATTTGCGCGCGATACGTTTCCAATTCCGCTTCGGTCAGGTCCAGATACGCGAGATCGGCGACGCGCAGCACATCTTCTCTTGAGATTTTCATGGTGGTTTCTTAATGGCTCTTCTTAACGGGTGCGAAACGCATCCAGTTTACCACACCGGAGAATTGCCCCATTTCGGAAGCTCACTGGCTGTAGACCAAGTCCGCGGACTCACTCTCACGTATTGGTGTAAGACCTTTCTCATGCCTGGCTTCGCGGGAGTGTCAGCCTTGCGCGGTGAGATGCCACCGACTCCGGTCCGTAGGCAGACGGAAGAATTCGCCCTGAAAGCACGACGCGAAAGAGAGCCGGGCCAGTTGATTCCCATTCCTCCAGACCTCTTTGCCAAAGCTGCTCAAACGATCTCCGCCAATCCCACGATTTGTGATTTTGTGCATCGGGTGGGGAACTGCCGCCACCGCATTTATCGGAGGCACAGAGGCAAACGCGAGAGGCTCTTCGAGGCCAACACCTGCAGGCCTTTGCCTTCCTGCCCGCTCGCGACAATCTGCCACTGCTCTTTCTCTGGACACGCGATTCTGTCGTTCGCTTTTCCGCTCGCCTTCTGGAATTCAATGGGATTATTAATCAGGATTCCCATGGTTGGGTCGAGCTCTACCGATAGGAGGACCAAGACGGCGACTGCTCCGTCCACGATTTCCCCGGTATCGTGAAGAAGTCTTTCCCCGAAGGGCCGGCGTCCTGAACAGCACTTGCAGCAATTCTCAGGTTTCCAATCGACGCTGTGTTATTTGCTCGGAAACGTTCAGCAGCTACTGCGTTACTGTCTCCGCCGTCTTGCGCGGATATTTCGTTGACACGTAATCGTCAACTAATTTCTGGAAGGCGGCCGCCAATTCGTCGTACGTGCCTTCCAGCGTCACATCTTTCTGTCCATCGATATAAACCGGGCAGCGCGGGGCCTCACCTGTACCCGGCAGACTGATCCCGATGTTCGCCGCTTTCGATTCTCCCGGCCCATTCACGATGCAACCCATTACTGCCAGCGTCATCGTTTCCACGCCTTCGTATTGTGTTTTCCAGGTCGGCATCATCTCGCGGATATAGTCCTGCGTCCGTTCGGCCAGCTCCTGAAACGTAGTGCTCGTCGTGCGCCCGCAGCCCGGGCACGCCGTCACGCTGGGAGAGAACGACCGCAGCCCCAGCGCCTGAAGCAATTCGCAACACGCGTATACTTCCTCACGCCTGTCTCCACCCGGCCTCGGTGTCAGGGAAATCCGAATGGTATCGCCGATTCCTTCATACAGCATCACGCCCAGCGACGCTGCCGACCACACCAGGCCCTTCATCCCCATGCCCGCCTCGGTTAGTCCCAGGTGCAGCGGTTGCTGTGTCTTCGACGACAAATCGCGATACACGGTGATCAGGTCGCGCGGTCTGGATGTCTTACACGAGATAATGATCTGGTCGTTCCTCAGCCCACTCTCCAGCGCCAGCTCTGTGGACTCCAACGCCGACAGCACCATGCAGTCGTTGATAATCTCTTCGGACTCTTTGCCCAGATTCCTGTCTGTGTTCTCCTGCATCTTGCGCATGACCAGTTCCTGATTCAGCGAACCGCCATTTACGCCGATACGCACTGGCTTGCCGTGATCGACCGCCACTTTGCAGATCGTAGAGAACTGCTCGTCGCGTCGCTGGCCCGCGCCTACATTTCCTGGATTGATCCGGTACTTGTCCAGCGCGGCGGCGCAGTCGGGGTATTTGGTTAGCAGCACATGCCCGTTGTAGTGGAAATCGCCGATTATCGGCACCCGGCAACCGGCATCCAGCAGCCGCTTCTTGATCGCCGGCACAGCCGCCGCTGCTTCAGGAACATTCACCGTCCAGCGCACCAGTTCGCTACCCGCTTCGGCCAGCTCCAATGTTTGCTGGTAGGTGGTCTCCACGTCCGCTGTGTCTGTGTTGGTCATCGACTGCACAACGACGGGCGCGCCTCCGCCCACCTTCACGTGACCCACTCGTACGCCGTACGTTGTCTTCCGCGGATGTCGCAATCCGTTGGCGTCAAATCCCGATATTTGGCTCAACATATGCTTTTATTTTACCAGACCTGCCCTGCCTATACCCGGCACCGCTTCCGATGCTCGCTCGGCATCACCCGCCAGACATCATATTGCTCAATTCCGCAAAAGGAATCGCCTGCTCCAGAAACGTGAATGTACCATGGTCCTTCAATTCCTTCGCGGCATTCAGGAACGCGCCCATCGCGGCGCGATGCAAGGCTGAACCCGTGCTGATGCGCCGCACCCCTGCCTCAGCCAGCTCCCCGGCGGATCTGCCGGCTGCCCCTACCAACGCGTTCACCGGGCGGGGCGCCACGGCCGCACAGACCTCCCGGATGGCCTCCAGAGTTGGCAGGCCAGGAGCGTAAAGCACCTCTGCACCTGCCTCCGCAAACGCCAGAAGCCGTCGGATGGTGTCCTCCAGATCCGCTCGCCCGTGTAGAAAATTCTCAGCTCGCGCCGTCACGGTAAAGGGAAACGGCAGCGCTTTCGCCGCCTCTACCGCCGCCCTCACTCGCTCGACGGCATGCCCGTGCTCGTAAATCGGCCTCTGCGTATCGCCGGTCGCATCTTCAATCGACCCACCCACCAGGCCCGCTTCTGCCGCGATCCGTATGGTATCCGCGACTGCTTCGGGAGCGTCCCCGAATCCGTTTTCCAGATCTGCGGAAACCGGCAAATCAGCTGCCCCGACGATCGTTCTCGCATGCGCCATCGCTTCTTCGCGGGTTATCAATTTTTCTCCGTCGCGCCTTCCCAGTGAAAAGGCTAATCCTGCGCTCGTCGTCGCCAGCGCTTTGAAACCTAACGCCGCCAGCATGCGCGCGGTGCCCGCATCCCACGGATTGGGAATTACGAAAGCCCCCGACCCTTCATGCAGCTTCCGAAATTTCTTTGCCTTTTCGCTCTGACTCTCGCGCATGTGCATCCCTCCGCCGGCGTTTCAGCCGTCAGCTATTTTTCCACCCTGGCGTTCAGATTGCGGTTTGATTTCGGGGCGAGCAGCGTCATGGATCAACCTGACCGTTCAAAGCCGTCTGGCCGGCGTTGCAGTTATCTCTGGGATTTACCACCTGCCGATGCGCACGACAGCTTCGGTGCCGACCGACAGGCCGTTCTGTGGATGGATTCTTGCGATATTTCCGATCCACCTGTGTAAGTATTCCACGTTCACCGCTCGCCACGTGAAAAGTCTTGTAAATACCAGATCCAGCTCCTCCTCCTGACAGCATCGCGCCGTTTACCGCCCAATCCTTGGATCAGTCGCTGCGCATCGGGTAATGCCCCAGCGTCATTTCCATCATTCCATTCCTTAGCTGCTTCTTGAGCGCCTCGACATCGATTTCGTAGGTTACCTTTCGTCCGCCAAACTTCACCTGCTTGTAAGGCGACAACCGTTGCGACGCCCGCGGTGTCCCGTGCAATCCTCCCGAATAGAAAAACGAATCAGCGCTCAGGTTGTAGGCGAGTTGGTGCATGATCAGGCAGCCATTCACTTCTGCCACCACTTGCAGCAGCGGGCTCACCCGCGCCGCCCCCGTTCCTCCGCCTTCGATGCAACTGCCTCCCCCGAGGAACGACTCGTATTCCGGAAACGCTGTCAGCTCGATCGGAGCTTCCAGCGGATAATCGTGGACAAACCCCACCCCAGCCGGTTTGTACGCATCGCGGACCAATAGGAAACACTTCGCTCGCCGGCCCAATCTTCCCTTGCGTGTGCCAAAAGGCCGAGTACCCCATGGACTTTAGCAGACTCACCCAGTAATCCCGCCCGTCGCCTTACGGCACCCGCCGGAACGGCGGGTCAATTTGCCTCTCAAAGAAGCCAAATTCGGATCCTTTTATGGGTTGACCCACGTACGGCGCCATGAACATGTCGCTGTCGCTTCATCCGCGCAACTCGCAAACCGACCGCGTGTAATCCCGGAACCACTTCCCGTTCTGTGCGTCTCAAGTACCTGCGCCCGTCGTGATTTCGAAAGTGGGGATGATGGCCGTATTTGAGCAGCGATTCTCCAATCGCCGGGGCGCAGTGGAATCGCTTGGAGGCAGCCAATTCTCCGCCCGCCGCAGCCGGAAGGACAGCGCTTGGATTGCTTTGATAACATCCTTTCCGCTCGGTACGGGCATGGTTCACGACCGATCCGAGCCCGTAAAATAGAACCCTTGAGTTCTATGGTAGGTTCCAAGTATCGAAGGGAACGTTAATTACGCGGCATTTAGCTGGTGCGGCTTCCCACGCCGTTCTTCGAGAAACGGCAGATGCCGGCTAGTTTACTTCGCCGCAGTGCCAGCATCGAAAATCACTTTCCCTCCCAGAATCGTTTTCATTACGTGCACATCTGGTATCTTTTCTGGCGGGATTGTGAAGATGTTGTCACTGAGCACTACGAGATCTGCGAGTTTTCCCGGCGTAATCGATCCTTTCTCTTTGTCCTGGAATTCGGCGTACGCCGATCCCACCGTGTACGCCTCGATCGTCTCCGGCACAGTTAATTTTTGTTCAGGGAACCAACCTCCGGGATTCTTGCCGTCCAATGTCGCACGCGTCACCGCCGCATACACCGTCTGCATGGGGTCGAGCGGGGCGACTTCCCAATCTGAACCGAGGGCAAGCTGCACGCCGTGATCCAGAAACGTGCGGAACGCGTACGTTCGGCTGGAACGGTCATGGCCGATATGGGCTTCCGCGAATCTACCGTCGTCAATAGCGTGATAGGGCTGCACGGACGCGATCACTTTCAGTTTTGCGAAGCGTGCGAAATCCTTCGCTGCCATATGTTGCGCATGTTCGATGCGGAATCGTCGGTCGGCTTCACCATGTGCCTTTGTCACATCGGCATACAGATCCAGAATGATGGAAATTCCCTGATCGCCAATTGCATGCGTGCAGAGCTGCAAACCTTCGGCGTCCGCATCCATCATGCGGTCACGCATCAGAGAAATAGGGTGCATTTCGTCGGAGAGCAGACCGTGATTTTCTCCCTGATTCAGGAATGGCTCGTAGAAATACGCCGTGCCAGAGCCCAGCGATCCATCAGCAAATCCCTTCAGTGCCCCGATGCGTAGGTAAGGCCCACCGAATGCGTGACGCACTCCAATCTTCGCGAGGTCATTTACCTGAGAAATGGCGGGGGCTGCGTAGATCCGTGTGATCAACTCGCCGCGCTGCAGCAGTTCATCGTACACGGCAATATCCTCGAAGTCCGCGGACATATTTTGAACGCTGGTCACACCGAGCGAAGCGGCGTAGTTCATTGCGCGCTTCACGATGCGAATCCGCTGTTCATGCGTTAGTGGCGGAATTACCCTGTAAACCAATTCCGCGGCGGCGTCTTTCAGCGCTCCCGTCGGATTTCCCTGCGCGTCGCGCACGATCGTTCCGCCAGGCGGATCCGCCGTCTGCGCCGTAATTCCCGCAAGCAGGAGCGCCAGGGAATTGGCCACGCCCATGTGCCCGTCATACCGGGTAACGAAGACCGGATTGTCGGGAGTAAGCGCATCAATCAATTGTTTCGTCGGAATGTCCGGGGGTGTCCATTTGGTTTCGTCCCAATTGCCGCCCAGAATCCATTCGCCCTTCGTCGTAGCTTTCGCGCGGGCGCCAACCAAGCGCGCGAATTCCTTTGCGCTGGTGGCATCCTTCAACTGCACGTTGTCCAGTTGCCTACCGCCGGAGACGAAATGCACATGGGCATCGTTGAATCCTGGCAGGACGAGTTTTCCGCCAGCGTCGATTACCAGCGTCCGGGGACCACGCCAGGCCTCGATTTCCGCGGTTGAGCCGACCGCAACGATTCTATCGCCGAGAACGGCCACGGCTTGTGCGCTGGGAAGCGACTTGTCCACGGTCCAGACGTTGGCATTGGTAAGGATCATGTCCGCGGCCGGCTTCGGCTGGGCCGGACCGGTGATCGCCAGGAATAAGGCACACACCGCCAACTGCAATGCAGCGCCGCAAATACGGCTATTCATGGGGGATTCCTTTTTACACGAATGATCGCGGCAAATTGTACTCTGGGCCGCCAGAGCCGCGCCACTCGATCGATCGCCGCAGGCGCAGTCAATCATCGAACGAGGCACCTTGCCAAGAACACGGAGTAAGTCTAAATTGATTGCGCCAGAGCCATCTTCCAAGGCGCGTACACTGATGACCCGCCTCTAACTTAAGGTGAGGAGAACGCTGGGTGTCTTCCTTAATCTGGAGTTTACTAAAGCCGTACCGCGGCAGTCTCATGGTCATCCTGGTTGCCATGATCGTGCAGACTGCAATGAGCGTTGCGGCGCCGTGGCCACTGAAGATCGTATTGGACAACGTCGTGGGCGTGCACAAACTACCCACTTGGCTGGACGATTTCCTGCGGCCGTTCATGAGCAGCGGCACGAAAATGCAAATTGCTGCGGCCGCTGCGATTGTCACCGTTCTGATTGCGCTACTCGGTGCGGCGGCCTCGTACCTGGCGAACTATTACACCACCAGCGTTGGCCAGTGGGTGGCGAATGACCTGCGCCTGCGCACCTATCACCACCTGCAGCAGCTTTCGCTGAACTATTACAACACCCATGAAATGGGCACCCTTTTGAGCACCATCACCTCCGACGTTCAGACCATTCAGAATTTCGCCTCATCCTCCACACTGGGAATTCTGGTGGATATGTTCACGATTGTCGCCATGCTGATCATCATGTTCTGGCTGAATTGGGACTTCACCCTGATCGCTGTAGGTGTGACGCCGTTCATGTTGCTGATGGTCTCGCGATTCAAGAAAGCGGTGAAAAAAGCAACACGCGAAGTGCGCAAGCAACAAAGCAATATCGTCGCCGTTGTGCAGCAGGGCCTGGAATCCATGCGGGTGGTGAAGGCATTTGGCCGGCAGGACCTGGAGCAGGAAGAGTTGAGCGAAGTCAGCAAGGCGACGGTGGAAGCAGCGCTGAAGGCGCGGCGAGTGAAGGCGCTGTTGTCGCCAATCGTTACCGTCACGGTATCGTTTTGCACGGCGATCGTGCTGTGGAGGAGTTCTTCGCTGATTCTGAAGGGTACGATGACCGCGGGCGCACTGACCGTGTTCCTTTCCTATTTGACGAAATTCTTTAAGCCCGTGCAGGATTTAGCTACCATGACGAATTCCATTGCACAGACCGCGGTTGGTGTCGAGCGCGTGCGCTCAATCCTGGAGGCGAACGAGGTGATCGAGGAGCGTGAGGATGCGCGCGAGCCGGAGCCATTGAAAGGGGAAATCAAGTTTGAAAACGTGGCCTTCGCGTATAACCAAGACGCGCCTGTGCTGACAGACGTGAATTTCGAAATTAAGGCAGGTCAGATGATTGGAGTGGTCGGGCCAACCGGAGGAGGGAAGTCAACTATCGTCAGTTTGATTCCCCGATTCTACGATCCCTCGAGCGGTAAGGTCACTGTTGATGGTGTGGACATTCGCGACTACAAGATTAATGGACTTCGCAACCAGATTGCCTATGTCTTGCAAGAAACCGTACTGTTCCGCGGCACCGTAGCGGAAAATATTGCTTATGGTCGAGGAAGTGCAACACGCGACGAGATCGTACAGGCCGCAAAGCTGGCAAATGCAGACGAATTCATCGCCAAAATGCCGCAAGGATACGACACGATGGTGGGAGACCGTGGAGACACGCTATCCGGCGGCCAGCGCCAGCGCATTGGAATCGCGAGGGCGCTGATTCGCAACAATCCGATTCTGATTCTGGACGAACCGACGGCCGCATTGGATACGGAATCGGAGCAATTGGTAATGGAGGCGCTGGAGCGGCTCATGAAGGGCCGCACGGTGATCACCATTGCCCATCGATTGAGCACGATTCGCAACTCCGACAAAATTGTGGTGCTGAAGGGCGGCGTGGTGGCGGAAGAGGGCACGCACGAGGAATTATTGGCTAAGGGCGGTGTTTACGCGGAGCTTTATCACATACAATTCGACAAGGGGCCCGCGGAGACTGGCACCTCTGTGCCCGTGAGCGCACCAATCAATACGGGCTCAGCGGGCTGAGGGACTCAGAGATTTCCCAGGAAATGTGATGTGCTTGGGGTGTGGTAAAGTTCGAGGTTCGGAGGAAGCATGTCGCATACACTGATCGTTCTGCCGGATGATTCCGCGAAGCCTATTCTGGACGCCATCAATGGCGCAACGAAATCGCTGCGCGTCAAGATGTTCCTGTTTTCCCATCCGGATTTATTGAAAGCGGTGATCGAGGCAAAGAAACGCGGCGTGAATGTGCGGGTGATGTTGAATCCGGCGCGCCGCAGCGGGCAATCGGAAAACGCCGGGACGCATAAGAAGTTGAAGGCTGCAGGGATCGCTGTGATCGACAGCAATCCGGCGTTCGACGTAACGCATGAGAAATCGATGGTGGTGGATGACTCCGTAGCGTACGTCAAATCCCTGAATTGGGATGTCAAGAATCTCACAGAAACCCGTGATTATGCCGTTGTCACCACACATGAACCCGAAGTGAAAGAAGTGATTGAGTGTTTCGAGGCCGACTGGCACCGCAAACCCTTCAATGTGGACCAGAATTCACTGCTGATCTGGTGCAGCGGAAACGGCCGTGATCGCATCGCACGTTTTATCGATGAGGCCAAGCATACCCTGTTCGTGCAAAACGAGCGTTACCAGGATGCCGTCATCATCGAGCGGTTGGTGCGCGCCAAGGAACGCGGGGTGAAGGTGCACGTGATGGCGCGCCCTCCACACAAATTGAAGAAAGAAAAGCTGACGGAAGGCGTTGGCGGATTGCGCATCATGGACGACGTGGGAATCAAGGTGCACAAATTGAAGCACTTGAAACTCCACGGCAAGATGCTGCTTGCCGATCATTCCCGAGCCATCATCGGTTCCATCAATCTAGCGCCGGGAAGCTTCGATAGCCGCAGGGAACTCGCGATTGAGGTGCACGCGCCGGAAGTGGTGGAGCGCCTAACGACGATTGCGCACCATGACTGGAAGCACTCGCATCCCCTGGATCTAACGGATGAAGGCCTATTGGCGGAACTCGAGCAGCATAAGATCGATGCGGTGGGCGAGCTGGCACTGACGAAGAAGGGCAAGAAAAAAGAGAAAATGACAAAAGCGAAGAAGGGCCAAAAAAGCGGCACGAGGAGCAAGAAAAAGGCGAAGAAGCGGTAAGTCGGACGTGCGCCAGATTCTTTTCTGCGGCGACAAACGAATACAATTTCCAGCAAAATCGATTTCCCGACGACGTGGAACTGCGGGAGATCGCTACCTCGTGGGGAGTGTTGCATGCCGCAAGAGTGTCCGTCTAGATTGTTGAACGTGGAGCGACCATGAGTACCAAACAGATGACACTTCCCGCACGGTATTACACCGACTCCGGGGTATTCAGGACGGAGATGGAAACGTTTTTCTTTGGCATGTGGATTGCCGCGGGGCGTGAAGAACAGGTGGCCAGTCCAGGAGATTATTTCCTGTGTGACGTAGCCGGCGAGAGCATCATCGTCACGCGCGACAGTAGTGGAACGCTGCGCGCGTTCTACAACGTCTGCCGTCACCGTGGAACTCGGATGTGCCGAGAGGCGCAGGGAAGACTCGCGGCGCGAATCCAGTGCCCTTATCACGGCTGGACTTATGGTCTCGAAGGGAAGCTGCTCGGTGCGCCGCAAATGGATGAAGCAACCTTCCGGCGCGAGGACTACTCCCTGCACGCGCTGGAAGTGGGAGAGTGGGAAGGGAACCTATTTCTCAATCTTTCGCGGAAAGCGAGGGCGCTTGAAGAACAATTGGCGGACCTGCCGCAGAAATTCGCGCCGTGGAAGATGCGAGAGCTCCGAGTCTACAAGCGGCACGAATACGAAGTGAAAGCGAACTGGAAACTGATCGTCCTGAATTACAACGAGTGCCTGCACTGTCCGATCTTGCACCCGTTGTTGAGCCGTATCACGGACACCATGAGCGGCGAGAACGACGAGCCGAATCCTACGTATCTAGGCGGATCGATGTTGTTTCGCGGCAGTGCGCAGACGATGAGCCTGGACGGCCAGCGCCGGCGGGATTATCTACCTGGATTGAATGAAGAGCAGCGCAAGCAGGTTTTGTACTATGCGGTCTATCCGAATCTGTTGCTGAGCCTGCATCCCGATTACGCAATGGTACATCGCCTATGGCCGATCGCGCCGGATCGCACTCAGGTGATTTGCGAGTGGTACTTCCACCCGAAGGAAATGGCGAAGCCGGATTTCGTAGCCGATGACGCGCTGGAGTTTTGGGACAAGACAAATCGCGAGGACTGGTTGATCTCGGAGCTCTCTCAGCAGGGAATTAGCTCGCGTGCCTACACTCCAGGCCCGTATTCGCCTCGCGAAGGCTTGCCTATGGCGTTTGACAGGATGATCCTCGCATGTAAAGTTGCAGAGCGCTAGTCTACCCTCTCTATGCAAAACGAAGAACTATCGTCTAGAGTGTTCGCGTCAGACTGCTGCCGCGGCAATTCAATGCCTAGGCTGTGGCTACAAGAAATTCCCGGACCTTCGGGTGGAGATTCCCGATCTGATCTCCGAGGATGACCGGGTGGTAGTACGCGATCGTTGGACGGGGACAGGAGCCGCACGAGAAAAGAAATTTGAATTTTCCGGGATTGTGATTTGGCGGATCGCCGGTGGGCAGCTCGGTGGAGCGCTGGGCGTATCTCACGCCGCCGCAGCCGGCAACAATGTGATCAAAGCGAGCCGCGAAGCCCAAGGGCGTCGGCGTATTCGCGCATGGCAGTGATACAGAACGCGATGTGTTCATCGAGCGGGACGCCGAGTTCCTGGGCGCCTTTGATGACGTCTTCGCGGCTGACCCCACGCGCAAAGGCTTTGTCCTTCATGCGTTTCTTTACCGAACTCACTTCCAGATCAAGAATGCTCTTCGAAGGGCGAATGTAGGAGCAGGCTGTAAGGAATCCGGCAAGTTCGTCGCAGGCGAAGAGCGTATGTTCGAGCAGGGATTGCCGCGCCACGCCTGAATAGTCGGCGTGAGAAAGGATGGCGCGGATCAATTCTTCGGAGTAGCCATGCTCGCGTAGAATCTTTGCGCCTTCGGCAGGATGTTCCCGATCGGAAGCATGGTCGCTATTGGGCCAGCGCTCGTAGTCGAAGTCGTGGAGCAGCGCGACAAGACCCCAGGCATCCTCGTCGGCACGGTGTTTCCGGGCGTAAGCGCGAACGCAGGCTTCAACCGCCAACATGTGTTTGCGCAGACTTTCTGACTGCGTATATTCGCAAAGCAGCTTCCAAGCATCTTCGCGTGACGGCATCGCAACTCCCTCATACTTCTGTCGAAAACCGAACCAACATCCTACAACGATTGGCAGAAGGAGTTGAAAGGCAAGCGGGCGCCTTCGCCACCCCGAGAAAACTAGACTCCTGCGGTGCAAATGTGCCGAATCAAAGAGGGGGTGCGGGCAGCAACAAAAGCACAACATATAGTTGCTCAACTCTCGGTGTGGCCCAACGGGCAGAAGTTTTGCGTTGGACTTGTCCGGCGGTACAGGCGAAAACACGGCGTAAACAGGGATGATTTCACCCGTTTTCCTTTGAGATTTTTTGAAGAATACCCTTGACACTGTATGGCCATTCAAGCGAAACTCCACTCGCGCCAGTAACTGCCTTCCCCCCGAGAACGTTCCGACGTTCCTTCCTATCCGCACGCCGGAAAAATACCAGTCAGCGAGGAGTCCCGGTGTCGGCAAATATGGAAAAAGAGACCACTATGAATTCGTTGGAAATGGATAGGGAAGTCATTCGCTGCAAAACATGTGGACTTGTCCAGTACCGGACGCGCACCGGCAACTGCCGACGCTGTGTTCGGGCACTGCCCCAGCGGATGGAGTATCTTATTCCGCAGGAGGTGCCGCAAGAAGAGCAGGCGACACTTGAGGCCGTCGCGCCAAAGTTCGCGAATCAGGAGACTGTCGAGAACATCGGCCAACGAATCCGCCAACTGCGCGAGTCGAGGAGCATGACGCAGAGCCAGTTGCAGGCACGGTCGAAAGTCAGCCGCTCCTATCTTTCGCGCATTGAGAGCGGCCAGATGACGCCAAGCCTGGGTACGCTGGAAAAGATCTCCGAGGCGTTAAACGTCGGCTTGAACCGGTTCTTCATTCCGGAGTCGGACGGCGAAGCGCTGCTGGAAGATCCTTTTATCCAGGGATTGCGCCCGTTCCTCCGCCAACTGGATTGGGAGCAGTGGCAGTCCATTCTCAAGCGCTTGCAGGCGATCAGCGATCACGTAAACGCTGCGCCCATTAACCTCCGCCCTATCGGTAACCCGGCCCGGCTGCCGCAGCCCGCGCCGGCGAATGGCAACGGGCAACACGGGCATATCGGACACGCCAGCCATTCGAATGGGCTCGTACCCGCGCACGCCCATGGTCCGCAGGGCTATACGCTGCGGCGTCCAGGGGCTCCCGTATTTCAGCGGCCGTTGGCACGCTAAGAGCACTATCCATTCAGAGGAAGTTCTACGCGAGCGGCGTTCCGAAGGGGGCGTCGCTCTTTTTTGGTGTGCCGAGCATGATCGACAGCTTGGAGGTGTTAGTTCTCTTCACAACCAGATGGAGGTGAAGTGATAGCGAAGCGCAAGAGCCGAGTCGCGAGGTAAGGTCTGAAAGAAGCGTGGAGCAAAGATACGAGCCGATGAACAAGAACTGGAAGTGAGGCAGACAGTGTTCGGGCGAGCTGGCCAATGGCAGCGAAGCCCACATCCATCAAGGACACTGAATGTAAATCCAGCGGTTGCGTGTCGAAGGCGGTCGAACTTATTGCGGGAGACCTGCCATCGGTCCTGGAATCAGGACTGAGAAGCGAGAGATCGTTTCTGACCAGGTGGCAGGAGTCAGCAAGGACGCTGGAGGTAAATCCGGCGGTCGCGTAGAGCGTGGAGTAATTCACGCTGATGCCGCCGCAGAAGTCAGCAGCGGGCGCAGTACTCACACGAGTGAGGGAGGCTCAAACAGTGAGAGGGAGTAGTAGAACGTGGAACTCATCGGGGGCACCGCGCCAGCCAATCAGCTGCGGCTGAGTTTTGCCGGTTCAGAAGACGGTGAAGCCGAAACGGAAACCTGCAGAGCGGCGAAGCGCTCGTGGCGCACGACGACTCGAACCTCACGGCCCGTCAGGGCTCAACTCGCTGAACCGCCGTATGCAGATCCGCATGTACGGTGGGAGCGCCGGGAATAAATCGGCGTGGAGTAGTGAATGAAAGAGTCACACAGGGAAGGTTTAGCGAGCCACCCTGAGGCAGGGGAGGAAAGCTGACTCTCCCTGCTATGTCGATTCCGCACGAAAAGTTCACAGTAAGCCCGGCACGAACGAATTACTCGCGCACGACAGAAACCTTGGCAGCGGGAACTTCCAGGCGCACAAGGCGATGATTGCTGTCGAGGTAAAGAACGATCTCCAGATCGTTGGTAATCACCTTCAATCCTTCAAGGGTTTTTCCCTCAGCGCTCACCGCTCCAGCCCAGTCCACGCTGATCGTGCCAGGAGTGAGTTCCTGAGGGATCAGGACCGGGAAGGATTGCGCGCCGCGCTTGGACCAGTCGTAGATGCGAGCGAGGACGGCGTACTGATGATAGAGATTATTATCCAGCACAACGATTAAGGGAGCTGCGAAAGACAGATCTTGTTCGTACGGACGAGTACCTTGCATCTGAAGGGTCATTTTCGCGACGCCATTGGCGAACAGCACGTGAGCGGCATTCGATTTTTCCGCCTGGGAAGTCCAGTCGTAGCTGATGGGTACCCCGTCAGGCTGAAGTGTAAGCGTTCCTGTGACCGTGGAAGCCGCACCTTCTGGCGGCCTCAAGGAGGTGCTGCCATGGGCCGTCCAACCACCAGCGCTTCTGGCAATTTCATAGTCTTCATGGCCGACGGATTTGCCGTCCAGCAGAATGTTGAACTTGCCCTTTTCCGGCACGAAGACAGAGCCTGCCGCGGCTTTCTTCTGCCCGGCGGAGGACAGCATCGCGCCTGCAATCATGCACAAAAGAAGCGCGCCCATGATCGCGGTGCCGCTTCCTAGCCTTCCCTGATTCCGCATTGAATTTCCCCCTCAGGAACGCGGTTTTTCGACAGCCAAATCTGACTCTGGATCATGCCCGGGAAAAGCGACGATCCCGCGGCGAAGAATCTCCGCCACTACCTCCGCAGGGTCGCCGGAACTATCCACCCGAAAGTCCGCCAGTTGATAGGAAGCTAAGCGCTGCGCGTACAGAGCGCGAAAGCTGGTCTCATCGCGAAACAGTGGGCGGCCGGTCATGGTCATGCATCGTGACAAGAGCACATCCAAAGGGGAATCGAGCCACAGTACGGGGACCCCCAAGTTGCGAAGATATTCTGGTGCTCCAAGTTGCGCGTATGTGCCTCCGCCGAGAGCGAGGATCGAGGGCTCCTGGCGCTCGAGCGAGCGCCCTAGCGCCGCTCGAAGTTGTTCCGCTTCCAATTGGCGGAACGCGGGTTCGCCGTGCCGTTCGAAGAATTGCGGAATGGTGATTCCGGCAACTGCCTCAATCCGTTCATCTAGGTCGACAAATCGCCACCCCAATTGCTGCGCCAGGCGGGAGCCGATGGTGCTCTTGCCGGAACCCATGAAACCGGCAAGGCAGAGCAGAGGAGTTCGCGGCGCGGGGCCGCGGGGCATGAAAGTTTGATTCACAATTCGAGAGCGTTCTGCTTAGGGACGCTTCAAGATTCGGATTGTACCACTATAGGAGGAGAGTTCTACTTTTGCGAGTCCCTGGCCGACCGTGCCGAAAAAGCTGTTTCCACGGTTTCGCGAATGGTGGGTGCCATGGGCGTCGGGCCTCAGAAAATCGGCCGCTTGATTGTCCACCGTGCCGGTAAGGGAGCGCGCGTCAACGTCCAACGAATCTGTCGGAGAGAAATGCACCTCGACGGTTCCCTTGGTGCTTTTCATTGTGTAAAGACCGGTGCGAACGAAATCCCCGTCGTAAAGAAGGTTCCCCGTGGTTGTCATCAGGGTGATTCTCATTAGTGACGATTGGAGGATTTGAGCACCCCCGGCAACGGAGGCAAAGTCGAGCTTCCCCGCACACTGCGTGCACTTCAGTGTGCCTGCCGTGGTCTTTACGATAATGTAGCCGGAAACCTCTTTCAGGTTTACGTCTCCCGCAACACTCTCCAGCTGCATATCGCCATTCACTTGTTCGACGTAAATCAGGCCCGTCTGTGTTTTCAATTGCAGTTCGGTCTCTTCCGGAACCGTCACAATGAAATTTGCTTCTACCTCGTGGGGTTGCGTGGAATTCACAAGTCCGATGGCGCTGATGTCGATGCGATCGCCAACCTGTTCCACATCGATGGCAACTTTTTCTGGAGAGGAAGTACTGATCACCACGACTTCAGGATTCTTAGAGGACTTCACCTCAATCCGGCCATCAACAATATTCTGCAGCACAACGGTGGGACGTCCCTTCACCGGAAAATGCTGTTCCTGGTGTTCCGAGGGGGCAGCCAGAGCCGAAGCCGCGGCGCCAAAGAGAATTGCGCCTCCAATCGCGGACAAAACCGTGCGCTGGTTGAACTTTAGATGAAGACTCACTGCTCGCTCCTTCCGCTATCCAAAAGTGCGGCCGACAATTCTTCCCTCTGCCGCCTGGCATTTGCAAGATACTCCCGTGCCATGCTGTCATTCGGATACTTCTTCAGGTGCTTTTTGCACTCGGCAATAACCTGATCGAGGATTTTCAGATTCTCGTTCAGGGTAGCATCCACCTCAATGCTGCCACGAATCGACTGGGCGCTCGAAGCCGATTGTCGTTTGCCCGCACCGACTGGGGTTCCATCTTGGATAATTTCCGTCGGGGAGGGCTTCAAGTTCGGGCTTCGAGCAGGAAGTGGATTCGAATGCGGCCTGGGGGAAACCGCTATTTGTGGAGCAGGAGTGGCATCAATAGGTGTCGAAGAACTCGGTAAAGTTGCCTTCGGTTGCACGGAGGGTGGAACCTGGGCGACAGAAGCGGCAGGACTGCTTATTTTCGTCACCTTCACGGGACTCTTGTGAATCGTCAGAAATGCCGTCAGGCCCAAGGCGATCCCCACCGCCGCAGTTACCAAGGCGCGCGGCTTGAAAAGGGTCGCAGGGCCTTGCCACCATGGAGCATCATCGGTGACGGCAACGACGGGCTGTTTGATCAGCCCTTCTGCGTTCAGCTGCGCGCGTAGCGATACCCACAAGCGCTCTGGTGGATTGATTTCCAAGGGTAATTCATTCGCGGTGGAAACGACAGCAGAGAGATCCGCGAATAAGTTCTGACAGGCCGAACATCCGGCAAGGTGCGACCTGGCAGCCAAGGGAAGGGGGCCGAGCCCTTCCTGTTCCAGCACCGACTCAAAGTCTTTACACTGCATACATCCAACTCCGACGGGAGCTATCCTGGTTAATCCTCCCAGTCAATCCGTTCCAAAATCCTGCAGCGCGCGAAGACCTCGACGGTACAACATAGTAGCTCAATCTGGCGACCCGGGCTGCGTTTTTGCTGCGTGACGTTCCTGGCGGGCGTGCTCCCGGATCTCTTCCTGGAGAAGTTCGCGCAAGCGCGTCCGCGCCTTATGCAACTGCGACTTCGAATTACCTACCGAACAACCCATGATGTCCGCAATCTCGTTGTGTTCATACCCCTGCACGTCGTGAAGTATGAAAACGGTCCTGTAACCCGGCGGCAGCTTCTCGATGGAGCGCTCGAGGTTCACCCGATCGACTGCACCGGAGAGCCTCAAGTCAGGAGCCCCAACATCCCTTCGGGGACCGGAGTTTTCCGAATCCGGCTCAAGCGATTCCTCCAACGAATCGGTCGGAAGCGATTTCTTCCGCAGGCGCATCAGCACGACGTTCACGGTCATGCGGTGCAGCCAAGTGGAAAAGGCCGATTCGCCGCGGAACGTCGCTATCTTGCGGAAAAGTTGGAGGAATGCTTCCTGGGCCAAATCCTCCGCGTCGGCGGGATTGCCCACCATGCGAAGGCATAAGGCGTACACCCTGCGGCTGTGAAGCTGAAAAAGATGCTCGAAAGCCGCTGCGTCTCCTGCCTGAGCACGGCGGATGGCTTCCGCTTCAGTCCACGCAACCGGTTCGGTTGGTCTTTGTCGGGCCAACTGTCCAATCGCGGCGCTACTGGTGGTTCTGATGCGCCGGATACCTCCAAGAGTTGTCCCTGCGATGGCGGAAGAGGCACACATACTCAGCTATAGAGGGCATGAACCCTCCATAGGTTGCATGGGCGATCTCTGCCCGCAGGGTGAGGCTATTGTCCCTTGATCGGAGTTAACCGTCTACGGGCAAGATTCCGGACTGCCGTCGCGGCTCGCGCCGGTGTCGGATCCATGCGTTCGTTTAAGGAAGCTTGCAACTCTTCGACTTGATGTTCGGGCAGGGCATGCAGAAAGCACTTGAGGATGACGACAGATTCGCGGAGGCAGGTATTCAGGTCATAGTGCGAGGCGTCCAGAACGTCCCAATAGCGATCCGGCCGGGGGGTTAGGCCCTCCTCCAACGTTTCGACGGCGGACTGGTAATTCTGCGCCAATCCTTCGGCCATTTCAGCCAAGGCGGAGATTTTGTAAAGGAACTGGGATCGCGTGGTAAGAAGCACCCGCCCGAAGAGGCTGTTGAACCGAGCCACCCGCTGATTTCTCGAATTCTGAAAATGCTCCGGGTTCAGGGGAGCGAGACTCGGAGTCGTGCCGAAGTGACGGGTATGAACCTCCATAGCCCGCAGCAATCCGGTAAGGGGGGACACTAGATTCTGACAAAGTGCCGGAGCGACACACAAAAGCTGATAAGCCATGCCGAGACGCCCACCTCGACGCATGCCAAGTGCTTCATCCAGGTTCACGCTAAGCATGCAGTAAGAGGTTTCAAGCTGGTGGACGGTGTCCAAGTAAACGTGCGATTTCTCCAGCGAAAGAGGGGTACGCCAATCTTGAGACACAGGATCGCGTCGTCGGGAAGCCGGGCGAGAAGTCAAGGGAACCCTCCGAGGACCGAGAGCAAGCGCAGTATAGCAAACTTAATAATGTTCTAACACTCGGAGAAGGAGATGGGGGCGTACCCCGTCAAGTCTCCCGAGGGCGAACAATCGGCAACTTGTGAGACCGTTCCTTGCCCTCACGAACCCGTGGCATCTATACTCCTGTTGCCGGAATAAGGAAAGGACATCAGAAAACCTTGCAATTTGAGCCGCGCGACCAGTTTGAACAACGCGAAAAGAAATTGGAGCAAATCAAGGCACTTGGTTTTGAAGCCTATCCGAGGGAATACCGCTGGACAGACCGCCCCGGTGACCTGGCTCGAGACTATGCGAACACGCCTGCTTCGGAATTGGAGACAAATCGTAAAGAAGTGAGCGTAGCAGGGCGCATCGTTTCTTATCGCCTGATGGGAAAAGCCGGGTTCGCTCACCTGCAAGGATCCGGGAAACGTATCCAGATCTATGTCAGGAAGGATGTCGTCGGCGAGCGCGAATTTCAACTGTTTCAATTGCTCGATCTGGGTGACCACATTGGAGCCAAAGGGCATCTTTTCCGGACGAAGACGGGTGAATTGTCGGTCTGGGTGGAAGGGCTGTTTTTTCTGGCTAAGGCACTCCTGCCGTTGCCCGAAAAGTGGCACGGGCTGGTGGACATCGAATTGCGTTATCGCCAGCGTTACCTCGATTTGATTGCCACGGAGAAATCGCGCGAAGTGTTCGAAACGCGTGCGCGTTTGATCAGCGAACTTCGGAAGTTTTTTAACGCGCGCGGCTACCTCGAAGTGGAAACGCCCATGATGCACCCGATTGCGGGTGGTGCAGCAGCGCGCCCCTTCGTCACTCATCACAATACCCTAGATATCGACCTCTACCTTCGGATCGCACCGGAACTTTATCTGAAGCGTTTGACCGTGGGCGGTTTTGATCGCGTTTACGAAATCAATCGGAACTTCCGAAATGAAGGAGTCTCTACGCAGCACAATCCCGAATTCACGATGCTGGAGTTCTATGAGGCCTACAGCAACTATGGCGATTTGATGACTCTCAACGAGGAGCTGTTCGCGTACCTGGCATCGGAAATCACTGGCAGTACGAATGTGAAGTTCGGCGAGGTGGAACTGAACTTTGGGAACATGCAACGGCTATCCATGCGCGAAGCGATCATCAGATACTGGCCGGCGGGAGCGGGGGCAGCGCCAACGCTCGAGGAACTCGCTGCACCCGGAGGAGCACCCCGAGCCACAGAACGCTATAACTCATGGGCCAAGGCAAATCGCGCTTCTTATGCCGCGGCGAAAGGAAAACTTTCTGACGGCGAGTGGACCGGGCTCCTGTTTGAGACCATTGCCGAAGAGCACCTGATCCAACCCACAATACTTTACGATTTTCCTACGGAAATCTCGCCACTCTCAAAACAGAAGCCAGAAGATCCTTCGCTGACCGAGCGGTTCGAGATCTACGTGGCGGGCATGGAAATCGCCAATGGTTTCTCTGAACTCAACGATCCGGCCGAACAGGAACATCGATTCTTGGCTCAGATTGCGCACGGTGGGGACGAAGTTCCCAAACAGTTGGACACGGACTACATTCGCGCGCTTTGCCATGGCTTGCCTCCGACCGCCGGAGAGGGCCTGGGGATCGACCGTATGACGATGCTGTTCACGGATTCTCATTCCATTCGCGACGTGATCCTATTCCCACAACTCCGCCCCGAAGCAAAAAAAGAAGAATCAGCCGCCGCGCATGGCGAGAAAGCGTAGAGGGCGGCTCGCGCCATGGGATTCGAATGGTTTGTGGCGCGGCGTTACCTGCGGTCTCCCCATCGGCCTACCATCCTTCGCCTGGTTACGTTGTTTTCTATCTTGGGAGTCGCGGCCGGTGTGGCCACTCTGGTGGTCGCACTCTCCATGAACACGGGTTTCCGCGAGACGCTGCAAGATCGCTTGCTTGGCGTTACTGCGCACATTTCTCTTACGCGCCCCGGTTCTGGTGGAATCCACAATTACCAGGCATTAGCGGAACAGTTGGAGAAGATGCCGGGCGTGCGCTCGGTGACACCCGCGATTTATCAAACAGTTTTGCTTTCCTTTGGAGGACAGGCGCGGGGCGTGGTGGTAAAAGGGATTGACGTCAGCCGCGAGAGAAAAACTGATGAAGCGCTCCAGAAGCTCTCCTCCGGACATCTAGATTTCTCGCCAGACGCCGATGGAATCGAGACACTGCTGATTGGGAAGCAACTCGCTGATGAATGGAAATTACGGCCCGGGGATTACGTTACGCTGACGAGTCCGCAAGGCCGGCTGACACCATACGGATTGATTCCGCGGACTCGCCGATTCCGAGTTGGCGGAGTGTTCGATTCAGGGTTCTACGACTACGACGAGAATTGGACCTTCGTGACGCTCCCCGCGGCGCAAGCTCTCGCCGGCGCGGGAGACATCGTCAATGTCTTGGAACTTCGTCTGGTTAATCCGGCAGCAGCGCCGGAAATTAAACCTACCGTAGAGCAGGCGGCCGGCCAGGGATTCACCGCTGCAACTTGGATGGACGAGAATCGCGCGCTTTTTCGGGCACTGCGCCTGGAAAAGTTAGTCACCGCGATTTTCATTGGGCTGATCACGTTTGTTGCTGGGTTGAATATACTTGTGGTGCTCTCGATGTCGGTGACGGACAAGGCCCGCGATATTGCAGTGCTGCTATCAATGGGCGCGCGTCGCGGGCAGATTGGGAGGATTTTTCTATTACAGGGAATTGCCATCGGTGCGACGGGAACTCTGCTCGGCCTGACCATAGGGTATACGTTCAGCTGGATTGCAGGATCGCGGCACCTGATTCCGTTGGATCCTCAAGTTTACGCAGTACCTTATGTGCCCTTTCATCCCAACCTGCTCGAGGGACTGTGGATCGGGGCGGTAGCCATGGGAATTGCCATTGTCGCGACGATTCTTCCGGCACGAGAAGCAGCGCGCCTTTCACCTGTCGAAATACTCAGGTTTGAGTAAGGTTCGGCTCGGGCTTACGGGTGGGTCATCGGTTGGTGTCGTTTGGAGGCCCATTTGCTCCAGGTAGCGTCGAGGATTGCTGCAGATGGGTGCGTGCGGCGAAAGTGAAGCGCCAGCCCCTACACTTACCTGCAAGCTATTGAAAATAAACATGTTATACGAACAATGGTGGACCGAATTTTCTGACCGGGCAAACCCGGGCAAGGTAAGGCTGAAAAAGGGAAAAGTGTTGGGCTTGACGGCACGAAAAAAGACCCAATTTTGACCTCGACCAGATGCTGTCGAGCGTTTAGGGCGCATCTGTTCTCCTATGGGCCGCGGCCAGGGTGCGCTAGAGGGATCAGGGCTGAAATGGTCCGCGAGAAGTGGACCGACATGGACGAAAGCTCGGGGCGCGATCACAATGCTGATGGAACAACACGCTGACCATCGAGAAGGCGCGGGAGCACTATTGGAGGCGCGCGGGTTGAAGAAATCGTATGGCGCGCATGAAAAATATCTGGAAGTTCTCTCTAATGCAAATCTGATTTTGCGCGAAGGAGAGATGGTTGCAATTGTTGCGCCATCGGGAGCAGGAAAAAGCACGCTGCTGCATTTACTCGCTGCGCTAGACACTCCAACAAGCGGTGCAGTATACTTTAAAAATAAAGCGATAGAAACAAACGATGACGCGGCGTTGGCGAGATTTCGCAATCACGCCGTGGGGTTTCTCTGGCAGAGGCACCAGTTGTTGCCGGATTTTACGGCGACCGAGAATGTGGCGATGCCCCTGCTGGTGCGCGGAGAGCCACAAGCAATTGCGAAGAAATTGGCGCGCGAGTGGCTTGCGGAAGTGGCCCTTCAGGATCGGGCCGATCACCGCGCCGGGGAGCTTTCGGGAGGGGAACAGCAGCGTGTTGCGATTGCACGGGCGCTCGTCACCGGGCCCAAGGTGCTGCTGGCCGATGAACCTACCGGAGACCTGGACGAGCAGAATGCTTGGGCTGTGTTTGAGTTGCTGGAGAGGCTGCACCGCTCGCATCGCCTGACGTCGCTGATCGCGACGCATAATCTGGCGCTGGCTGAACGATGTGACCGGGTGGTTGGACTTGAGCACGGCGTTCTGCGGACTCGCACGGTGAACAGCGGTACGAACTGGACCCCAGAGGGAGAAGCGAGCTAATCGTGTTTGAACGATATACAGAAAAAGCGCGACGCGTCATCTTTTTTGCAAGGTATGAAGCCAGCCAGTATGGCAGCCCGTACATCGAGACGGAGCATTTACTGCTCGGCTTGATGCGCGAAGACAAGGCCCTGGCCAATCGTTTTCTGCGCCAGCAGGGCTCCATTGAATCCATACGAAAAGAAATTGAAGCACGCATCACGATCCGCGAGCGCATCTCCACGTCAGTGGAGGTGCCGCTGAGCGCGGAGTGCAAGCGCATCCTGAACATGGCTGCGGAAGAAGCCGAGCGCCTGGGCCACAAGCACGTGGGAACGGAGCATCTGCTGCTCGGAATTCTTCGCGAAGAGAAATGCTTCGGCGCGGAAATCCTGATGGAACGCGGGCTGCGTCTCTCTGCGCTTCGCGAAGAGCTCTCGCGCACAACCGGAGAAAAGACAACTGCAGCGCGACCGAAAGAAACCTCGTTGTTGGCAGAATTCAGCCGCGACCTCACCTCTGCCGCCGCCGAAGGTTCGTTGGACCCTCTCGTCGGGCGCGACAACGAAGTCGAGCGCGTCATTCAGATTCTCTGCCGCCGCACCAAGAACAACCCCGTGCTGATCGGCGAACCCGGGGTTGGCAAAACCGCGATCGTCGAAGGACTGGCGCAACGTATTTCGGATGGCGACGTTCCACCGTTTCTTGCCGACAAGCGCATTCTGTCACTTGACCTGTCACTCATCGTGGCGGGAACAAAGTATCGCGGGCAGTTTGAAGAACGACTGAAAACCATCATGAAGGAACTGATGGAGAATCAGAATTCTATCGTGTTCATCGACGAATTGCACACGCTGGTAGGTGCGGGCTCCGCGGAAGGATCACTAGATGCGGCGAATATTCTGAAGCCTGCGCTGTCTCGCGGTGAAATTCAGTGCATTGGCGCCACGACGCCGGGTGAGTACCGTAAGTCCGTGGAAAAAGATCGCTCTCTCGAGCGCAGGTTCCAGGCGGTGAAGGTCCCTGCGCCGAACGAAGAAGAAGCCATTCAGGTTATCAATGGCGTGCGCGAGCGTTATGAGAAGTTTCACGCTGTCGGCTATACCGATGAGGCGTTGCGCTACGCGGTCTATCTCTCCAACCGCTACATCCCCGACCGCTTCCTCCCGGACAAGGCTATCGACTTGATCGACGAAGCCGGGGCGCGCGTGAAGTTGCGCCAGGCTTCCGTGCCCGAAGAAGTGGGCGAAGTGCAGAAGCGCGTGAAGTTCATCACGCATCGCATGGAATCTGCGATTGCTGCGCATGAATTCGAAAAGGCGCGCTTCTATTCCGAAGAAGAGCGCAAGGAAAAAGAAAATCTGCGCGTGCTGCGCGAGCGTTACAAGTTGGACGATGCTTCCACCGGAGTCGTGACGCGCGAAGATATCGAAGAAGTCGTTTCACGCTGGACCGGAGTCGCCGTCACTTCGATCAAGGAAGACGAGCAACAAAAGCTCCTGCGAATTGAACCGGAGCTGCACAAGCGCGTGATCAGCCAGGACAAAGCGATTACCGCGCTAGCACGCGCCATCCGCCGCAGCCGCGCTGGTCTGAAGTCGCCATCACGACCGGTGGGCTGTTTCTTCTTCCTTGGGCCCACCGGAGTTGGCAAAACGGAGGTGGCACGCCGGTTGGCGGAATTCCTCTTCGGCTCGGAGAAATCCTTAATCCGCTTCGACATGTCGGAGTTCATGGAAAAACATTCCGTCTCCAAGCTCATCGGCGCACCTCCAGGATATGTGGGCTACGAAGAAGGTGGCCAGATGACAGAGCGCGTGCGTCGCACGCCTTATTCAGTTATCCTATTGGACGAAATCGAGAAGGCGCATCCGGACCTATTCAATATCCTCTTGCAGGTTTTTGAAGACGGGCAATTGACGGATGGTCTTGGCAATACCGTCGATTTTCGCAACACCATCATCATCATGACTTCCAATCTCGGTGCGCGACATTTGCAGAAGCGCACTTCCATAGGCTTCCAGTCAGGTGTGGACGAAGCCGGGCTGAAGAGCATGGAAGACCTGGTGATGGGGGAAGTGAAGCGGTCGTTCAATCCGGAGTTTTTGAACCGGCTGGACGAGGTAATCCTGTTTAACCCGCTCGGTGACGAGGACCTGCTTCGCATTATCGATCTGCTTGTCGGTCAGTTGAATGACACGCTGATTCACCGCCAAGTGCAGGTGGTATTGTCGCCGGAAGCGCGCCAGTGGATCCTCGAAAAAACGTGTGCGGACCGCAACTATGGGGCGCGGCCGCTGCGACGGGCTCTGCAGAAGTATGTAGAAGACCCGCTCTCCGAGGCACTCATCCAGGGTGGAATTCAGAGGCCGGCGACGTTGCAAATCTACGTTGCAGGTGAGGTTCTCGCATTCCGGCCGGTAGCTGAGGCAACCCCGGTCGTCCACTAGCGAATCTGACGCAACAACGTGTGACCGCGAAGCGGTGATCCTTTGGGGGAAACCGCACTGCGAGCTACGCGCGGCCAGTCCAAACCAGGTCTGGCAGGAGATAAACATCTTGGGTTTGGGGGCGCGGCCTTGAGCCGATCAATGGCCGCTCAAAGCATAGTCTGTTTTGTGTCAAGGATAGCCACCCGGCTTGACCGGAGCCCTCGTGTCGCTGCGGCATCCCTCGCATTGACGTTTCTGGTTGTGCTGTTTTCCGCGTCTGCCACGGGAACGCCGCGTTGGGCAGCAGAAAGCAAAACTCGCCCCAAAAGCATTTACCTGTTTCACGCTTCCCTGAACGAAGGCACGTTTGAAGAAAAGATAGAGGATTTCACGCCTCCACAATCGACGCAGGGTTCCACGACCGCGGCTCCCGGACAGGCGTTCATTGAACGCATCGACTTTGTGGGAAACCGACGCATCCGCACGGACACCTTAAAAGCGCGCATCTTCAGCCGTGACGGCGATCCGTACAACGAAGATACCTTGCGGCGCGATTTTCAAGCGCTTTGGAATACGCAATATTTCGAAGATGTGAAGCTGACCGTGGAAGATTACCCGGACAAGCCCAACGGGAAGATCATCATATTCGAAGTGAAAGAGCGCCCGGTGATCCGGCGCATCCGTTACGAAGGCGCGCATTCCGTTTCTGAGTCGGACATTCTGGACCGCTTCAAGGAGAAAAAGGTCGGTCTGACGGTCGAGAGCCAATTCGACCCCACACGTATCAAGAAAGCCGAAGTCGTGCTGAAGGAACTTCTTGGCGAGCACGGACGGCAATTCGCCACCGTGACGCCGCAATACGAACGGATTGCTTCCAGCAACGCCATCATCCTGGTATTCAAGATCGATGAAGGCCCGAAGGTGAAAGTCGGCAAAATCGAATTCACCGGGAACCATGCGTTCAGCAGCCGGAAACTGATTCGCGCCATGCGCCATGACCGCCCGTACGCAATTCCCCTGTACTTCACGGAAATCAACGTGATGTCCAAGACCTACGATCACGACAAGCTGACGGAAGACATTCAGGTCGGAATCATCGGGTTGTATCAGGACAACGGGTATTTTCGGGTGGTGGTATTGGATCCGATCATTCAGAACGTAGACACGCAAGAGTGGCGCTGGGGCATTCCGCTGGCAGGACGCACAGAAGGAAAAGCGGTCAACATAACCATCCCCATTGAAGAGGGCGATCAGTACCGCATGGGGACGCTGAAGATCGTCAGCAGTGATCCGGACAAGGCCCTTTCTCTGAAGGTAGATGCACTGAAGGAGGCGTTTCCTCTAAAGGAAGGCGAAGTCTTCTCGGCCGCCAAGATCCGTAAGGCCATGGAAACCTACACCAGTGTGTACGGGCAATATGGCTTTATTGATTTTGTGCCCCAGCCCGAGACGGAAATTGACAACCAGGCCAAGCGCATCGACATTGTTATGAAGTTCGATGAAGGCAAACAGTATTATGTCCGCCGCATCGATTTCACCGGCAATACCACCACGCGCGATAAGGTGATCCGCCGACAACTGCTGATCGACGAAGGACAGCTCTTTAATAAACATGCATGGGAATTGAGCATCCTGCGCCTGAATCAGTTGGACTACTTCGACAAGTTGGAGCCGGATAAGGCTGCGGAGATCAAGCGTAACACTAAGGAAGGCACCGTCGACCTTCTCCTGAAGCTGAAGGAGAAGGGCAAACAGTCGATTGGCCTGCAGGGCGGCGTGAGCGGATTGTACGGCGGGTTCATCGGACTCACCTACCAAACGAACAATTTCCTTGGTTTGGGCGAAACGCTGACGCTATCCGCCCAGTTCGGAAACCTGCAAAGAAGCTTGATGTTCGGATTCACGGAGCCGTATCTCTTTGACCGTCCCATCTCCACCGGTTTCACGATATTTTCGAACGAATACAAATACAACCAGGCACAGCAGGCTGCCCTTGTCACCGGGCAGTCCGTCAGCATCAATCCTCAATACATCCAGAATTACACGCAGAATAGTGCGGGCTTTACGCTGTTTGCCAGTTACCCTCTGCGACGCTACGCGTTCACGCGTGTGGCCGTTTCCTATGGACTTTCACGCACCAACATCACCACCTATAACCAGGCGTCTGAACTGCTCTTTACGCAGTTGCAATATCGCAGCATTGCCGGCCCAAGCGCTCTGCAGGGCATCCTGGCCAGCACCATCACCCCCACGATCAGCTACAACACCATTAATAATCCGATGAACGCAACAACCGGGAAAAGCATCTTCTATTCGTTGGCATTCACGGGTGGCCCTTTGGGGGGCAACGTCAACACCATCACGAACACCGGTGAGATCAAGTACTTCCATCCGATCAACAAAAAGCGCAATGCCATTGGTCTTCGTTTCCTGGGGGCATTTACCACCGGTTACGGCGGAAAAGAAGTGCCGCCCTATAGCCGTTTCTATATGGGCGGCGAACAGGACATTCGCGGATTTGACATTCGCGGCATTTCGCCGGTCACCTACATTCCCACAGTCTTCAACCAGACGATCAGTTACTACAATAACCACAATCTCGGGCCCGGTGGATTCCCAACGTTGGCCAGTTTCAGCGTGCCACTGGTGGCTTACACCATCACGTTCCCCGGCGGGGACACGGAACTTTTGGGCAGCTTCGAATACCGCATTCCGATTGCCGGGCCGGTCAGCATGTCGCTATTTGTGGACAGCGGAACCGACGGTGTGGCTCGCAAGAACTCCCTGCTGCTGGATTCCACGGGAGTTGCGAACATCAATTCGCAATTCCCTCTCTTAAATCAACCGCAGCAGTTGGAGATTGCGCCGGGCACGAATTTCAAGTTGCGCATGTCCACGGGCGTGGAGTTCATCATCAATCTTCCGATTGTGCAGGCGCCGTTCAGGATCTACTACGCGTATAACCCGTTGCGGCTGCATCAAACGATCGTGGCTCCGTATGACCAGATCAACTCACAAAATCTCTTGTTGACCTGTTCATCGCTGGGCTTGCTGGATCCGCAGAATCCGTCCAGCTGCAATCCGACCATTCTGTCGCAGATCCAACCGGTGTTACAGAATCCAGGGCGGTTAAACTATTTTGAGCCCGAGAGCACGTTTCGGTTCTCCGTGAGCCGCACGTTCTAGATGAAGTATGCACAACGAATGGAACAGGTCCTCGCATCGAGATTAGGAAAGTAAGGTGGCCGGTAATGCCGGAAGCACCTGAACAGGGGAGAAGTCCGTTATGAAGTTGCGAATGCTCAAACAGGTAGCGCTGGTGTTGGCCGGCGCGGCAATTCTCGGGATTGCGGGATGCAGCAGCTCTTCCCCGAACCAAACGCTCGTCACCGTCTCGCCCGCCGCGACAACGGTGCTGGCCAGTCAGGCGGTTCCCTTTACAGCGACGGTGACCGGCAATACCACTTTGACCGTTACCTGGAAATGTACCTGGACCACCACCACCACCACCACGGATTCGAATGGCAAGCCAACGACCACGACGGCGACCGGTGGATGTGATCCCACCAGCACGGATTATCCGAAGTATGGCTCGGTGACCGCCGAAACTGGCAGCAATGTTCTGACCTACACGGCACCGCCGTTGACAGAGTTCCCGACTCCCGTGCCGGTAATTACTTTGACAGCGACTTCAACTGCCGAGACCAAGAAGTCCGGCGCCGCCACCGTCCACTTGGATTCCGGAATCCGGGCATCGATCACGCCATCGACCTCGACCGTACCGGTTGGCATCAATCCCGCCGCCACGGCAAAATTCACGGTTTCACTGCTAAACGATCCGGGAACGGATGTTACGTGGCTCGTGACCCAGCCCGTAGCCGGTTCAACCGGGAACCCTTCCCCAACGCCAAGTTCGCCAACGTGCAGTCCCAACTGCGGTTCGATAGACGGGAACGGCGTATTTACGGCCCCTGCGACGATGCCGACGAACACCTTCCCGGTCACAAGTTCCTCATCTTCCACGACGGCGAATGTCGTGTACGTCGTGGCTACTTCAAGCGTGGATCCCGGACGTTACGCCCTGGCGCTCATCACGTTGGTCGATTCGTCGACGAATCCGCAGACCTTTGACGGAATCACTCCGACGTCAGTCGCAGCGGGGGGCGTGGAGCAGGACATCTGGCTGAATGCGCACAACCTGCAAAATACAACTTCCATTGCCTACACTTCGCCAACAGGACAGGTCGACATCCTCGATCCCTCAACGCAGATTTATACCGTCCCTGTTACTACGGCATACTGCACGCCCAGCGGATCTGGGGTTACTCCGGTGGTCACCTGCGATAGCTCGATCACTACCCGCATCCGATTGAATGCGGCGGAGACATCGACGCCTGGAACGGCCAAGATCACGATTAACGTTCCAGACCCCAACAATTCGGGGGTTCTGATTCCCAAGAGCTTCAATCTCAATCTCTACCCGGCGCGACCAGGCCTGGTTGCTTCCGTTCCCGACAGCTTCCGGATGGACACCAACACAACGTTTACCGCAGACGGTGGCTACTACGGTGCCGGAAGCCGTTTGGCTAAGCTTCTTTTTAATGGGAACCCCGGTCTTGATATCTCTAGCACAAATTCGCGGCAATTCGCTTCGCCACTGCCCGGCAGCCAGATTCAAAATCCTGGCCTGTATGAAGTCACGGTTGTGAGCAATGCGCAATCCAATCCGCCACCCTTCCCTTCGGCCACAACCAACGTTGCCGTACAATCCAATTACAGCAATCTGACTGCCCCGGTTTCCATTGCACTGCCCACGACCGCGGCTACGGGCACGAACCTTGCGCCGAGCAGCATGGCCTTGAATTCGACCAAGAGCTACGCAGTTATCACTGAACAGGCCTCCAATTCGGTTCAGTACATTGACCTGAGTTCCGGAATTCCCACCATGAACATCCCTCCCTTCACCGTTGATCAGAACGGAAAAGGAGTAGGGAAGGCGCCGACCAGCGTGGCAATCGATGATCAATTGGGACTGACGGTTGCCGCGGACCCTGTGGTTGGCAGCAAACATGATCTCGCCGTAGTCGTAAACAGTGGAGACGCCACGCTTTCCTTGATCGCGCTGCCAAACGCCAACTACCAGAAATTTACCTGGATAGGCGGCGTGGATCTGAGCCAGATTCTGAAAGAACCCACGGGCTCGACCCAACCGACTCCGTACGCCGTCGGCGTGGACACGATCACGCACCTGGCACTCGTGGCGTACAGCAATTCGAATCTGGGATTCATCGTGAATATCAATCCCCTACCTGTCACCAATCCGTCGCCGAACGATCCGACACAAAAATGCTTCATCGGTTCGGTGGTGACAACACCACCCTGTGCCATTGCTTCTGTGTCGATGAATACGGGCGTTACACCGCAGATAGCCATGCAGCCGCAAGTTCCGGTGGGGTACGTTTCTCCGGGAGGGGCAGGATTGACCAGCGTGGTCAACCTGACGCAGAGCAACACCACCGTGAAGATCGCGGCAACCCCGAATGGGGCGGTGCGCACCAACAACATCGTCACGATCAAGACCGTGACTCCTAGCGGAATCAATGCCTCCGTTGGCGGGACCGTGCTGATCAGCAACTTGGATCAGGCTGACTTGAACGGTTCCTTCCAGGTAACCAGTGTGATCGATCCCTACACCTTTACGTATTCGAGCACGGGTGCCAATGAATCCGGAGGAAGCCCTGCTTCCGGAACCTCCGCGACGGTGCAGTACGGCAACCCCTACCTCACCTTCAACATTTCGAATACCACGGTTGGTGTTGCCATCAGCCCTGTGACGCGAACCGCCGTTTTTGCCGATCCAAACGCGACCGTCGGGCAAATCCTGCTTCTAAAATCCCTCGACCTTACGGTAAGTTCGATCACTTTGCAGGAAGGCGCCTATCAGGGCAGCACCGGCATTACGGCGCCCGAACCCGGCATTCGCTTCGTGGCAGTAGACCCCTATACAAACGTGATTTTTTCTTTCAATCCGGATGATGGAAAGAACAATATTTCGCTGATCGACCCCGTGGGGACAACATCTGTTTCCGCTGGCCGAATCGTTCCCGCCATTCCGACAGGACAGATTGGAAAAGGTTCCTACACGCCGTCCGGCGGAAGTCCTGTCACGGTCTTTGGTCCCATGACATACGATCCGAACGCAAAACTGGTGCTGACTGCGAACGCGGGAAGCAACACGCTGACTTATCTAAATGTTGACCCGACGAACATTTTCAAACCGGTTCATGTGGAGGGTTTGACGGTTAGCGCTGCTGGGGTACCAAATGCACAGGCACCTTTGAACTCCAGCACCGGGGCAGCCGATGGCGGTCCCATTTCCTGCAATCCGACGAATCCGACCGGCCTGACCACGTGCATGCCTCAGGGCGCCTTGCTCGGAGCCACCAGCGCGACCGTTCAGGTTTTTGGCGCCGGATTCCAGTCGGGCGCGCAGGTGCGACTGGATGGAAATTCCTCTGGAATAACCACGAGCTTCGTTGATTCCGGCCAGCTTAGCGCCACGATTCCCGGGTCATTCCTTACCCTGCCTCACGATTACGCACTGGACGTTTCTGTTGGCGGTAACGTTTCCAACTCGACGGACTTCTATGTGGTTGGGGCTACCGATCTGATTCAACCAAGCGGCTGTAGCGCACCCAAACCGGAAGCCGTGGCCATCGACGATATGCGGAACGTGGCGGTGGTAACGCTGAACGGTTGCGCGACCGGCACCATCGCGATTGTGAACCTGGACTTTACCGGAGTTCACAGTTACGGCAAGCCTTACGGACAAGTCCTGGCCACTGCAGCTGTGGGCAATGGTCCCATGGGAGTCGCGGTCATCCCGCGCCTAGGCTACGCCGTGGTTGCAAACAACACCGACGGCACCGCTTCGATCATCGATATCAGCACGCCAACCAGTCCGAAGGTGCTTACGTTTACTAGCGGAACTACGACCAGTAATAATGTGACCGTGGGAATTTCGCCTAGCGGCGTGGCCATCGATCAGGATCATGCCTACGCGCTAATTGCCAACAGCGGTTCCAGCACCATCTCATTGATTGATTTGACCGCTCTTATTGCCTCTCCGCCGACCACTCCGATTGCTGTTCCTATTGCCGTGGATAGACAACCCTTCGCAATTGCCGTTGATCCCAATCGAAAGATCGCCGTGGTCACGGCGCTCCGACAAGTCACTGTGGGTACAATCTCCGGCGCGCTGGATGTGGTTACGCTCAGCGGTTCGCCGACACTGTCCACTTCGGCAACGATAGCGTCCCTTTCTTCCGCGCCTACCGGGATTGTCTATGACCCGGCGGTTTCTCCGGCACTGTTTTACCTGACGTCGCCGCAGATTAACTCCATTTATGCCTACAACCCGGACGCGGGAAGCGTGCAGACGGTCCGCGTGGGCGTGAATCCCTTCTCCATCGGCTTCAATTACCAGACGGGAACGCTGCTCTCGGTGAACGCAGCGAGCACGGGCAGCAGTATTTCCGTGATTGACTCGCAGACGTTGAGTACGAAGGCGACGCTAAGCATCGGAAGCCAGTCGCAATTCGCATCGGCGATGGACAATGTGTACGGGACCGCGGTTATCGTGGACCAGAACAACAATCGCGTGTTGTTCGTCCCGATGCCGAAGTGAGTGGGGGGTGTGGGAAACGAAAATGGCGGATCGAGGCGACGAATCAGCCGAAAACTGCCTCTTTCGAGAATTGCGATGTGATGTTTGGAATTGCGAGTCGAATGGCCAGTTCGGTATACTTCTATGTTTGTGCTGCGGCTGGCAGGGGCTCCGTAGCGCGCACGAGACGGTATCGGCACTTGAATATCCTCGAGAGCTTGTCGACAACCCGGTTGTCCACGTTCGCTGGGGATCACAGAAATTTTAACCGCTAGACGGTTAGGCATCCGAAGGGTTACCCATGACTCCGGCAGGGAAGCGGAAGCCGAGGGCAAACCTGGAGAAGAAACTGGTGAAAAATAAGGAGAATACCGTGAATTCGAGAAACATGATTCGTACGGCTGCACTGGCCGTTGCGTGCCTGTTAAGCACTGCAGCCGTCCATGGGCAGGGGGCCGCGGGAGCGGCAAGCGGAACCAAAATCGGCACGATCAATATCCGGCAGGCCATCGTGACCACCGCGGAAGGGAAACAGGCGTCCATGGAACTTCAGTCGCAATTTGCCGCACAACAAAGTGAATTGGAGGCGTTGAACAAGCAGATCAACGATCTGCGCCAGCAGCTCTCGGCCAACCAAACCACTTGGGGTGACGAACAAAAAGCGCGCGTGGCGGCACAGGGAGAGAAGTTGACGGCGAAATTTCAGCGGCAGCAGACTGCCTTGCAGGAAGATTTGAACGCAGCGCAGAGCGAAGTGGTAGACCGCATCGGCCGGAAGATGATGGACGTGATTGAGCGATACGCGCGCGAAAATGGATACGTCGGTATCTTCGAGTATCCCGCCCAGAACACCTCGGTTGTCTATGCCTCCACCAACATCGACATTACGGCTGAGATCATCAAGCTGTATGATCAGGCCTACCCTGCGAAGGGCGGAGCTGCCCCGGCCACGAAGCCAGCGGCTACCACGCCGAAGCCAGCCACGCAGCCGCCAGCGACGACACCAAAGCCAGCCGCGCCAACCAAGCCGTAATCGGAAGCGCGCAAGACCACTTGAATTAATCAGAAAGCAGGAAGCTGCCCCGATCTGGATCGGGGCAGCTTGATTTTAGGAGCCGGGTTCTGCTTCAACCGGGGCAGGCTCTTTTGGCTTGTGAACCTTGTTCGAGGTATCAATTTCGAACAGCAGGTAGTCCGTCAGGAAATGTTTGTGGTGATAACGCTTTCCGTGCAATTCCATATACATTTCGGCAGTCCAAGGGAGCCAAAGCTTTGCGGCCCCGTTCTGGAAGGTCACCGGTCCATAATCCACAGCGAGATGATCGCGGGAAAGTTCCAACTTTTGGATCGGGCTAATCAGATCTGATTCAACGCGCAATAAGTCAAAGCTGGAGGCGGCCACCCAGATGCGGCCCTTAATCGGTACACCATACAGCAAGCCGTTTTTTCGCCACTGGCGTACGCTATCCGAAAGCGCTGCCGTCGTGTTTTCCTCGAAGCGAATCTGCCATGCGGCTTGTCCACGAATATTTGCAACACCTTCGCAGTGATAAGTAAATCCCCCTTTGTAGGCGGGCTGCAGGATGGCTACGCCCAGACCATTCAGTCCTGTTGTTGCCAGCGAGGTGGGGAAGCCAGAAGTATCTGACCCTCCGTTGCGACTTTCCTCCAGGTACATGGAATCTTGCTTCATCGGGTGAACAAAGACGATGTAGGAAAACTCCCGCGTACGAGCCGTTCCGGGGACTCCATAGCGGTCGATTTCCTGGTGTTCGATGCGTTCGGTGGCCGTAAACTTTTCGAAATTTCCCAGCTGCGCGTCCATTCGGTGGCGTGCGCGAGCTAGAACATCGTCGGCACTACAGGGCGCATCGGAGGCGAGCCGGTATTCCAAACTATCGATGTCCGGCGGTGCCCACGGGTGCTCCACTACAGGCGCCGGCGGATCGACGGCGAGCGGTGGCAGAGAGAGTTGTGCGACCGGCCCAGCTTCGTGGACCGAATGCCGCTCGGCTGTTCGCGCAATTTTTTCTGTTGCTTTTGGCACCCAAGGATCGTTGGGGAAGTTCTTCACCAGCGTTTCCCAGGTTGCCTTTGCTTGCGTCCACTTTCCTTCCGCCTCCTGGATCTCTCCCAGCAAATACGTCGGATATCCGCCCCTATCCTTGGCGAGAATCACCGCGCGGGCAGCATGCGGCTCTGCATCGTTAAAGCGTCCGGCCCTCGCGTAAGCAGTTGCCAACAGCAAATGGGTTCGCCAGTTTGCGCCATTGGAGTCAAACGCTCTCTCGAGAGTGGCAATGGCGCTGGTCGTGTCTCCGGAATCCAATTGCATTTCGCCTAACGCCAAAAGGGCCTTCTCATAGCTAGGATCGAGTTTCAATACCGCTTCGAACTGTGCGCGGGCCATAGCACTCTGGCGAAGTGCAAGCTCAGAGGTCCCCAGCAAGAAGCATGCGTCGGGATTCGTCGGTCCGATCTTCACGGCTTTTTCGAAATGACTCTTGGCGATTTCGTACTGCTGCTTGCGCATGGCGTCCAGCCCTCTGTCGATTTCCGCCCGCAATTTTGGGGTCATTACAATTCCGGCTGGAGGTGGGCTGGTATTTGCAATCTCTGACTCAGGGTGCAGATAGATAAAAATCGAGAAATCGATTCCGAAGCCCGCCACGGTCAAGCGTTCCGTAGTAGTTTGGTAGCCGGAGCAGCTCACCTCGACTTCATACTCACCAGGCATCACGCTGGGGAACTCCGCAGTCGAACTTTCCCGCGTTGGCAGGCGCATATCGAAATTCTTCACAATCGAGTGCAGGTGTACGTTGGCGGCCTGATCTAAGGGGCTCCCTCGACTGTCACGAACGTTGACTTTGACGACCACTGGCTGGGGCGGAATATAGGCGCCGCCACTCTGGCTTTGTGGAGGGGTAGTTCTTTGCGCGCGAGCGGGCGGGGTTGCGGCAAAAACGGCCAGCAGGGCGAACACATACCCTGGCCATTGCCTGGGGCGAAGGGTGAGGGCACACATACAAGAACTCCGCGCTTCGGAACCGAGTGCCAGACTACGAGATTGAGTCAGCGCGGTCAAGAAGGACTGTCCGCGGCGTTAACGGACGTGCGCGTTCACCTAGAACGCGTTCCTACGCAACTGGAATACCCTTACTGTATGCATTCATTGGGGTTAGTAGTGCTGGAAGCGTAAACGCTCGCCGGATTCTGCCAATTGCAACTCCGCTAAGATTGGGTATCTCGTTAGGTACCTTGCTTTTACGTTGCTCTGGGAATATACTCGTGCTTCGCTCTGAATCGGGTCGCACCATAGGGTGGGCGCAAGCCCACTTTTTTGTTGCCGCCGGCGGGGATGAGCAATCGACCGGCTTAGGCCGTGGAGTCTTTACGTGAATTTGGAGAAAGTCCGCGATGCCGCCGAACGCGTCGCACGTTCGGAAGGCCTGGAAGTCGTGGATGTCGAGTGGAAAATAGGTAAGCAGCGGTTCCTACGAGTGTATATCGACCGAGTGCCCCCCGCGCAAACAGCGGAGTTGGTCGACGGAGAAGAGGCGGATAGCCCTTTTCCCAAGATCAGTCACTCGGACTGTGAGCGGGTGAGCAAGCAGTTAAGCGTAATCCTCGACGTTGAGGAGTTGATTCCGGGCCCGGGCTATATCCTGGAGGTAAGTTCTCCGGGGATGGACCGGGCTCTGAGAAACGCTGCGGAGTTTGCACGATTTCGCGGCCGTTCCGCGAAGATATCGACGAATGAGCCGATCGGTGATGCGAAGTTCTTCGAAGGACGGTTGCTTGGTATTGCGGATGGAAAAGTCCGCATGGAACTGAAAGGTAGAGAAGCTCGGATCGTCGAGATACCTTTGGAAACGGTTAACAAGGCGAATCTGGTAGTGGAGTTTTAGGAACGGGAAATGGCGAATCTGCTCTATCAACAAATCGAAATGTTGAGCCGGGAAAAGCACATCGAGCCGGAGGTGGTGATCTCTGCCATCGAAGACGCCATGGTTGTGGCTGCGCGCAAGTACTACAAAACGGAAGAAGACCTGCGCGGCAAGTTCAATGCGGAAAGCGGCCAGGTCGACGTCTATTCCGTCTATACCGTCGTCGAAGAAGTGGCCGACCCCAAGCGCGAAATCAGCGTCGCGGACGCCAAGAGAAAGAATCCCAGCGCCGAGGTCGGGACGGAAATCCTGACCGCAAAGCCCACCGATGTTCTGGGGCGCATCGCGGCGCAGACTGCCAAGCAGGTGATCCTGCAAAAGGTGCGGGAGGCGGAACGCGACACAATCTTCAATGAGTACCATACGCGCGCGGGCGAGTTGGTCACCGTGATCGTGAAGCGTGCGGAAGGGCCGGACCTGATTGTCGACATGGGTCGCACGGAAGCCCGCCTGCCGAAACGTGAGCAATCAAAACTGGAGACCTACAATATCGGTGAACGTATTCGGGTTGTGATTCGCACCGTGGACCGCGCTGCGAAAGGCCCGCAAGTGATCGTCTCGCGTGCGGACGCCGCGCTAGTACAGCGGCTATTCGAGATGGAAGTACCGGAAATTTATGACGGCACGGTTCAAATTCGCGCTGCGGCACGTGAAGCTGGGGAACGCACGAAAGTTGCCGTGGCCAGCCGCGACAAGGACGTCGATCCCGTCGGTGCCTGCGTCGGCATGAAGGGCATGCGCGTGCAATCCATCATTCGCGAATTGCGTGGCGAGAAAATCGACATTATTCCCTACAACGAAGAGACCGTCGCGTTCGCGCAAAAGGCTCTGAGCCCCGCCAAGGTCACGCGCGTGCAGATCACCGATCCGGAAAATCACAAGCTGGAAGTCATCGTCGAAGACTCACAGCTTTCGCTGGCCATCGGCAAGAAGGGGCAGAACGTGCGCCTTGCCAGCAAGCTGATTGGCTGGGACATCGACATCAAGAGCGAAGAAGAGAAGCGCCGCGAAATTGAGGAGCAGATGACGGCTCTCACGGCGCCGACCACCCCGCTGACCGTATTGGAAGGCGTTGGTCCGAAGACCATTGAGAAGATTGAGGCGGCAGGAATTACTTCGCTCGAAAAACTCGCCGCGATGACGCCGGAACAACTCCTGGAAATTCCGGGTATCGGCGAGAAGATGGTCGACAAGATTTATCAGGCCGTGAACCGCTTCTATGAAGGTGGAGAGACTGCCGCCACGGCCGGCGCTCCTGAAGCGGCCACCGAAGAGGCAGTTACAGAAACCCCGGAAGATGGTGCCGAAAAAGCGGACACCACAGTGCAAGAAGCGTCTTCGCAAGCCGGCGAAACACCGGCGCCAACCGATACCCAGGAAACCACCTCAGAGTCCAACTCTGCGGCGGCTGAAACACCGGAGAACACCCCGGCGGAACAGCAGGAAGAGAAAAATCCCTAAGCAGCATGAGTGACGCATCCCAAGTCCGCATTAATGAACTCGCCCGTGAACTCGAGGTGAAGGCCAAAGCAATCATTGACCTGTTGCCGGGTTTTGGCGTTACCGAGAAAAAAACGCATTCCAGCTCGATCACTGTCGAGGTTGCCGAGCAAGTTCGTCATCATTTAAAGGGTGTCGCGGATGCCGAGGCAGCCGCCGAAGCAGATCGCGAGGCCAAGGAAGCGGCGTCTAAGGCTGCGCAAAGAAGGCCTCCGGCCCCTGCACCTGTTCATCCTCCACAGCCCGCGCATCCTGCCCCTGTGGCCGCGAAACCTCCGGTCGCTGCGCCTGCTGCGACGCATCAGACTCCTGTGCCCTCGGTTGCTCCTGCGACTTCGGCAGCGCCACCAGTAGCTGCGAAGCCTGCGCCGGCGGCATCCGCTGCGGCACCCCATGCTCCCGCAGCCCCAACGGCGAAACCATCAGCCTCCCCGGCTCCGGCTGCCCCGAGTGCACCCGTTCTGGCGAAACCGCCGGCGCCAGTATCGCCTGGGGCTTCCGCAGCTACCGCAGTGTCGCCTCCGGTCCAACAGCCCCGACCAGCGACGCCTCCCGGTGCAACACATCATCCGACTTCGCGTCCAGGTCCTGCGCCGGCAAGTCGTCCGCAGCAACCTGGCCAACAGCCTCAAGCTGCTCGCCCTGCAGCTCCTGGACAGCCGCTTCGTTCTGGTGCGCCCGGACAGCCGAGGCCTCCACTGGGTCGATCGATGCCAACAGGAAATCGTGGCCCGATTCCCGGAACAGTGCCGGGTAGCGGACGTCCGAGTGGCCCACGCCCAGGCCAGCCCATGCGTCCGCAACAACCGGGGCAGGGTCAAGGGGGGCGTTCGTTCACACCGCGTCCAAGTGGTCCCGGCGGATCCGGAGCACCGAATCGTCCGTGGGGACAGAGGCCCGGCGCAGTTCCCACCGGTTCTCGTCCCGGACCTCGTACTCCCGGGCGTCCAGCCATGCTCCCTCCGCTTCCCGACAAGATGCCCTCCAAGGCCGAGCCCGGCAAACCGCTGTATACCCGCAAGCCGACCCAACGCCAGCGCCCCGCAGTCGACAAGCGCGAGATGGAAGGCGAGCGCAAACTCCACCCAACGCGCCAGCGACCTGGTGCCGGGGGCCGCGGCGCAGCGATCGCGGCGATTGCTCCACCTGAACCGCGTCCGCCACGCGACATTACCTTGACAGAAGGCATCACCATTCGCGAACTCGCAGAAAAACTGGACATTCGCGCGAAAGATTTGCTGAAGAACCTGCTGGATCGCGGCGTATTTGCCAGCATCAACCAGGCTTTGGACGTAAACACGGCGACAGATCTGGCGCAGTCTTTCAACGGCGTCGTCAGTGTCGTCTCTTTCGAAGAAGAAATGGTTTTGGAAGTCGCGAAGGAAGAGACCAAGGAAAATTTGAAGCCGCGGCCACCGGTGGTTACGGTTATGGGCCACGTCGATCACGGCAAAACCAGTTTGCTTGACGCGATTCGCGAAGCGGATGTTGCCGGCGGAGAAGCCGGCGGAATTACACAGCACATCGGCGCCTACAAGGTGCAAGTCGAAGGACGCAGCGTGGTTTTCATTGACACGCCGGGGCACGAAGCGTTCACGCGCATGCGCTCTCGCGGTGCGAAAGTCACCGATATTGTCGTGCTCGTTGTTGCCGCCGACGATGGCGTGATGCCGCAGACGCGCGAGGCCATCGATCATGCGAAAGCTGCGAGCGTCCCTATCATCGTGGCGGTGAACAAAATTGACAAACCCGAAGCGCAGCCGGAACGCGTCAAGCGTCAACTCTCCGACCTCGGCCTGATGCCTTCGGAATGGGGCGGAGACGTTGAGTTCGTGGAAGTTTCCGCGAAGCAGCGCAAGAACCTAGACAAACTCCTCGAAATCATTCTCACGGTCGCGGACTTGCGCGAACTGAAGGCCAATCCAGACGCCCCTGCCGCCGGTACCGTGCTTGAATCGCGCGTCGATAAAGGCCGTGGCCCTGTAGCCACCATCCTGGTGCAGAACGGTACTTTGAATACGAGCGACTTCTTTATCGCTGGCTCCGTGTTCGGAAAAGTCCGCGCCATGTTTGACGAACGTGGCCGGCCGGTGAAGCTTGCCCCGCCGTCTACGCCAGTCGAAGTGCTTGGTTTGCAGGGTGTGCCGGAAGCGGGCGACCACTTCCAGGTAACCGACGAAGCCAAGGCGCGGCACGTTGTGGAATATCGCCAGTCAAAGCAACGAGACGCAGCACTGCGCGCCAGTGCTGGCGGACGTATCACCTTGGACCAGTTGCACGAGCAATTGAAGGCTGGAGAGGTTAAGGAACTCCCGATCGTAGTGAAGGCGGACGTGCAAGGTTCGGCTGAAGTCCTGGGCGAAATGTTGCCGAAACTTTCTACCGATCTGGTAAAGCTGAAGATCATCAGCACCGGCGTCGGTGCGGTTACGGAAAACGACGTTCTGCTGGCCTCCGCATCCGGCGCGATCATCATTGCGTTCGGGGTGCGGCCAGATCGTAAGGCCTCTGACTTGGCCCAGCAGGAAAAGGTCGACATTCGCACGCACACCATCATTTACGAGGTTTCCGACGAATTGAAGCGAGCCATGGAAGGGCTCCTCGAGCCCGTGATCCAGGAAACCTACCTGGGCCGCGCCGAGGTGCGCAACACGTTCCGCATCAAGGGTTCGGGCACGGTGGCAGGCTGCTACATTCTGGATGGCGTGGTGAAGCGCGACTCGCAGGTTCGAGTCGTGCGCGATGGAGCAATTGTCTATACCTCAAAACTCAACTCCCTGAAGCGCTTTAAGGATGATGCCAGCGAAGTGCGTGCCGGCTACGAATGCGGCCTAGGTATCGCCAACTTTAACGACGTGAAGGTCGGGGATATCCTGGAATGCTTCCAGGTAGTGAAAGTTTCCGCCTCCGAGGCGGCTGGCCAAACTCCCGCCCACGTTGGGCGCGGCAGGTAATACCTCCGGGAAGTGTGCTGTAATCCCCGGAAATGTCTATGGCCGTAGGTCTACTTACACTTGAGCTACACCTCCCGGAAGCTCACTCCCTGAAGGATAAGCGGCAAGTTCTGCGCAGCCTGAAAGATCGCCTGCGGCAGGACTTTAATGTTGCCGTCGCGGAGTTGGATTTTGAAGATACCTGGCAGCGCTCGGTAGTTGGAGTTGTGACACTGGCCAACGAAGAGCATCATGTGGAAGAATCGCTTCAGAAGGTCCTGGCCGAGGTCGACAGAATCCTTGGTCCTTTGCTGACGGGGCACTCGGTGGACTTGCTGTAGTTCTTGAAACCTTCGGCTTCGAATTTGGGCTTCCGCAGTGCGAAGTCCGGCAGTGAGTCTAAGACAGGGAATAGAACGGTCATGAGCCCAGACAACCATCGCCACGAACGCGTCGGCGAAGAAATCGCCCATGAGATCAACGTCATGCTGGCCGGAGAATTGAAGGATCCGCGGCTGGAGGTGAGTGTGATCGTCAGCGAAGTCCGTGTTCAGCCGGATATGAAGCATGCGCGTGTGTTTGTGAGCGTCCCACACACTTCCAACAAAGAACAGGTTGATGCCATTAAAGCGCTGGAGCACGCTGCAGGATTCATTCGCCGTGAACTGGTGGAGCGCCTGCAATTGCGGCGTGTCCCGGACCTGCACTTTACTCTGGACCTCTCACAGGAGCACGTCGAGCGCATCGAACAACTCCTCAAGGAAGTGAAAAAAGAGAAACCGGCAAGTTCGGACTAAGCCCCTCGGGAATGTGGGAGATCAATTCTGCCGGTACGGTTGATCCTCCTGGTAAAAAAATAGCTACAAGTAAGAACTTCTGGTTGCATCAGTTGGCTCAGGGATCGGTTCATGATCACGGATTACTGCTAATTTCAAAATGCCACGAAAACCACAAGCAGCTGCGTTCGACGGCGCGCTTGTCATCAACAAGCCGCAAGGGCGCACGTCTCACGACATGGTTGACGCGGTCCGGCAGCTCGCGGGTTTCCGTCAGGTCGGCCATCTTGGCACGCTTGACCCTCTGGCGACTGGTGTACTCGTGCTCTTGCTCGGCAAGGCCACGCGCCTGGTCCGTTTCTACGTGGGCCGGCGTAAGCGCTACACCGCAGGATTCCGGTTCGGCTTCGCGACGAACACCTATGATTCCGAAGGGCAAGCCCAGGGACCGGATACAGCCCCCGCGCTGGACCGCGATTGGCTTGAACGATTGGCTGCCGAATCAATCGGGCGTTTTGACCAGATGCCCCCGGTCTTCTCGGCGAAGAAGGTGCACGGCAGACCGGCTTATGAACGTGCGCGCAAGAATCAAGTCGTCGAACTGAAGCCGGCCTCCGTGGAACTCTACGAATTTCGTCTGACGGGAATCGAAGGAAGCATTGCGCGTTTTTCCATCGAATGTTCGTCGGGTACCTACGTACGCTCGCTCGCGCATGACATGGGGCAACAGCTGGGATGCGGCGCGCATCTGACGGAAATTTCGCGTACCGCTGTAGGTGAATTCTCTCTTGAACAGGCGATTGCGATTGAGGAACTCGCTGAAGCATCTCGTGCTGGAAAATTCCAGGACCGACTGATCCCTCTGGAAAGCCTGTTGCCCAATATTCCACGCACCAACGTACTCCCCGTGCTGGAGAAAAAAGTGCGCCACGGAGGCAAATTCTCCGTTTCGCCAGGGCAACTCCAGTTGAACCAGAGCGAACTCCCTCCCGGTGCGACCACACAACTAGACTCGGAAGCCGTCCCGCCACCACGCCTGCGAGTATTCAGCCAGCAGAACAAACTGATCGCCATCGCCGAAGCGCTTGTGCCACGCACCTACCAACCTGTTGTGGTGTTCGATCCGCTACCTTGAAGCCGAGAAGAATCCGCCCTTCCTGTCACTTATCAGGCAAACAAACGATTGGTGCTTTTACTCGGACGATGGCGGAGGTTGCGGCGGATTTTCCTGATTCGGCTGTTCTGGCGGCGGTTGCGCCGGGGGTTGCTGCTCAGGAGATGGTTGTTCTGGCGCGGGCTGCGGAACAGGTGCGGGCTGCGTGGTAGGCGGCGGTTGCGTCGGTTCCGCGGGCTGTTCCCCCCCGGTCCCTGGCGGTGGCAAATTCGGCTGCGGCTCTTGCTGTGGTGGCGGAGCACCCCCAGCGGCAGCCCCGCGGCCGCTGAGCTCTCCCCGCCCCGCATAGATCGTGCGTGTGTCTCGTCTGGGCATACGAACCCTGCGAGGTGTAATTAGAATAAGGAGTTCGGTGTCCTGCAAAGAATTATTGCGTACTCCAAAGGCATACCCAACCCCTGGCAGGGTCGCCAAACCCGGGATTCCTGTGATGGACTTCGATTCCTCGCGATCGAGCAATCCGGCGAGCAGGGAAGTTTCATCTTCTTTCAAGCGCACGGTTTGCGTCACGTTGCGGTTAGAAAGTACGGGTATCCCGTTGATGCTGGTTCCTGTCAGCGCCTTGATTTCGAATTCCATCTGCAGGGTCACTTCATGATTTTCGTGCAGAGACGGAGTCGCCTTCACTTTCAATCCCAAATCTATAAATTCTGAACCCGGATACGGCTGCTGATTCGTCGCCGGATTGGAGATCAAGCTGGTTGGGCTGACGATTAGCGTTACCTGACCGGCAGCGTCGGTAAGATTGTTGGCCACGATGATGTCTGGAAACGTGCTGTTCGTGAAATTCGAACTGACGATGGCGCCCGGGTTGCTTCCCGCGGCGGGCTCCAGCGCAGAGGTGTAAAAGCCGGTGCCTAAATCCAGGTAGACGCTGACCGTTCCAGTCCCCGTATTGGTAATGGCGATACCGCTGGTGGATTGCTGTAGAAAACTGCCAATCACTACACCGCTGGGCGTAGCATCCGTGGCCAGAGGCGACTGCGAGGAAGGCGTGAACGTCCCATCGCCATTTCCTAGCAGCACGCTGGCCGAATTGTCCTTCTGATTGACGACCACCAAGCCTGGTCCAGTGCTTCCGCTCAGATTGCCCGCCGCAATGGCCACCGGCAAGGTTCCCACGGCAATCGGCGATTTAAAGAATTCCGAGAACGTGCCGTCTCCGTTTCCTTTCAGGATGGTCACATTATTCGAGGTCTGATTCACAATCGCCAGGTCCGATTTCCCATCGCTGTTGTAGTCGCCCACGGCAATTGCATAAGGTCCTGTGGCCGTGGCCGGCATCGCGAACGGTGACCCTTTCACCTGAGTAAACGTGCCGTCATTATTGGCGATGAATACCGAATACGTATTGTCGGTGAAATTTGTCACCACAAAGCCAATGTTTGCGTTGGTATCGGTATTGAATTGTCCGATGGCGATTGCGCTCGGTTGCTGACCAACCGCTATGGGATTTTTCTGGATTGCAAAAGTGCCGTCTCCATTTCCCAGTAACTCCGTCACTGTGTTGCCGACGGGGTCCGTAACCAGTAAATCCGCGAACGAGTCGGTGTTGGAATTGAAACTTCCCGTGGCCATTGCCGCTGGAACCAGAGGGGCGGTGGTTCGTGCGGCGCCCAGTGAGATCGGTGATCCGGTTGGCTGCGTGAACAGAGAAGCTGCTGTCGGCCCCTGATTCAGGAAAATTGTGATGGTGTTGTCAATTTCATTTAACACCGCCAAGTCCTGTATGCCGGCACTACGAATATCGGAAGGAACCATCGATACCGGGCCCCTACCAACCGTAAACTGTTTCGTAGGAATGGTGACGCCGATGCCTCCGGGGTTGGCCGTGAACGGTGCTGACCCCAGGCTTCCGGACAGCAGCGACAAGGTGACCGGATAACGCTCGCCTATGAAGAACGTCGCGGGTTTTGAGTCTTGCGCCCGCATGAGCACCTGGCTTCCGCTTTGCACTAACGAGAGGGCTTGAGAAAAATCCGCGGAGAAACTCGGCAAAGTCAGGAGAAAAGTCGTCTTACCTCCACCAATCGCCGCGATCGGAGGAATAGCCGATGCCAGGCTGGCAATGCCGCCGGTGGCCGCGGTACCAAAAATCGTGGCTAGAATCGTCAATAGGGCTGTGATGCTAGAGGCGGAGCGAACTTGCTGGGCCAGGCCGGGACTCAGGGTGACTAATCGAAGGCTCGCCGGCGGAGTGATTCCTAACTTAACCGCATTATCGTGGTCGACCTCGAGGATGTCGATCTGCAGCAGTACTTCGCCGCGGGCCTGCTCTACCTGCCGTATAATATCTCCCGCCAATCGCACTCGCTGAACCGTGTCACGGATCGTAATGGAGTGGGCATCCGCGGATTGTTGGATGTGCTGCGCCCCCGCCAAGTCCCTTACGACCCGTAAGATTTCCGTCATATCCGTTGCATCTACGGACGCCGTCAAGGGAAATGTCTGCTCGATCTCCATGTCGTACGCTTTGCGCTTTTCCTGGTTATCAGCTGCGACGAAAATGAGCTTTGCATTTAGCGGACGCCAGAAGGTGCCTGACTCGGCTGCCATGACTTTCATGGCCGTGTCGAACTCCACGTCTGTCAGGCGAAAGCGCACCGTCCGCCCCGGCAAATCCGGGTCGAAGGAAGCCTTAATCCCATACGTGGCGGCGACCTGTTCGTAGGCCAGGCGCACGTCGACAGCGCGCAGGTTAAAGCTGTGAGTGGTTTTATCCGGTGTCAGCACGGGCAGACCTTCGGGTGGTTCCTCAGGTGGCAACCCGTTGCCGCGCTCGCGTCGATCACCCTGCATAGACTCCATCTGGCGCAGCCGCTCGGCCAGGATCGTGTTGCCAGGATCAATGCGGAGGGCGAGTAGTAAAGCCTCGGTCGCGCCGGTCATGTTTCGTTCGACTGCCATGCGCTCAGCCATGTTGACGTAATCGCGCACCAGTCGCGATCGCAGCGCCACACCCTTGCTCACGATGATTACATCGAATGGCGCATAGCGCGCCGCTTCTTCGTAGACGGCGAGTGCGCCTTCATAATCCCCAGCCGCTTCCATCTTGGCGCCCTGATCGGCATATTTTTTTGCGGTCTTCGCATCCGGTTTGACCAGAGAGCCACCATCCACGGGAGTTTGGGATGATTTTTTGCCAGCTTGAGCCGGAACAGCGGGACACGACAGAATTATGCAGAGGCCTAAGGAGAGCATCTGGCGAAAAGGAAATGGGCGCATATAAGCAAGTCGACGCAAGCCCCTATTCTACCGTGAGGTAGAGCAATGAGGGGGGGTCCTTGACGGCGAAAGGAAGGGAGTGTAAGCTGGATTCATTGTTGCAAATGATTTTCAACTGGAGATCCCGTGCTTTCCGCTTTCCTCATCGCCCTTCGTGAGGGCGTCGAGGCTTCCCTGGTCGTTGGCATCATCCTCGTCTATCTCGCTCGTACCGGTCGCTCTCAATTGGCTCGCTACGTCTGGGGCGGCGTGGCCGCTGCCGTGGCCTTGAGCCTGGCCGTCGCCCTCACCCTCGAGCGGTTCAATATCAGCGAAGACGGTTTTGAGGGTCTGCTGCTGCTCGTGGCGGCACTATTCGTCGTGTCGATGGTTCTCTGGATGCACCGCATCGCGCGCCACCTGAAGAAAGAAATTGAGGACAAGATCGAAACCTACGCCACGCGTGCTGGTTCTGCCGCAGGCTGGGGCATCGCACTTTTTGTGTTTCTGATGGTGTTGCGCGAGGGTGCGGAACTTGCCCTGATTCTTCGCGCCGTGGAGCTTTCCACCGAGGGATTACAGACCTGGATCGGGACCATTGCCGGCATCGGAGCCGCGATCCTCGTTGGATTTTTCTTTTTCAAGGGCACACTTAAGGTGCCGTTACACCGTTTCTTCGCAGTCACCAGTGCCATCCTGATTCTTGTGGCGATTCAGTTGGCTGTCACTGGCCTCCATGAATTGAGTGAAGCGCGCTGGATTCCTTCCAGCAAGACGGAGATGGCCCTACTCGGCCCCATCGTTCGCAACGAACTCTTCTTCTTCGTCTTTGTTTTTGGCGCGGCTGCCTTCATGATATTTCGCGATTGGCAGTCTGCCGCGCTTTCTAAATCGATAGAATCTGTTACCACTGACGCGGAACGCCGCCTCCTGGAGGCTCAGACCAGAAAGCAGCGCCGCTGGATGATCGCCGCAGCGGTGATGAGTCTCGGCGTGATTCTTGTGCTCACTGCCGATTTCATCTACGCCAAAGTCAATTCGGCCCCCGTGAAAGCGCGCGAAGTAACTGCCGAGAACAATGTCGTGCGTATCCCCGTCTCCGAAGTTCAAGATGGCAATCTGCACCTTTTTACTCTGACGGCAAACGGCCGATCCATCCGTTTCATGGTAATCAAGAAACCGAATGGGTACGGCACGGCTCTGGATGCCTGCCTGATTTGCGGCGCCGAAGGCTACCGACAGGAAGGTCAGAATGTCATGTGCCGCCATTGCGCCTCCGCGATCTATATTCCTTCGATCGGGCAGAAGGGCGGCTGCAATCCCATAGGTTTTACCTCTCGTGTGAATAACGACGTGATCGCCATTGACGTTTCTGCGCTCACAAACGCTGCGGAAGAAATCCCCCGATAGGAGAAGCTATCGTTTTCTGACCATCTGAAATGTTCCTTCGCCTCGTTACCGACTCCTTCACTCGACGCCCCCGGCGCAAGTTGCTGACCATGGCTGCCCTGGCATTGGGCATGGCCGTGGCCACCGCAGCGCTGAGCGTTTCTCTTGATGTGGGAGACCGACTGGCGCAGGAATTTCGCAGCCTCGGGGCAAATCTGCTGGTAACACCTGCAGCCGACTCGCTACCGCTGGAAATTGGTGGAGTGGATTATCGACCCGTCAACGCTGGGGCCTATCTACCAGAAGCAGATCTTGGCAAGCTGAAAACGATATTTTGGCGATACAACATTATCGGGTTCGCTCCGATTCTGGAGACCTCAGTAAAAATTGGGAATCCTGCCGCTGTCCCGGAAACCTCAGATTATATCCCCGCGACTGAAGTCAGAATGCTGGGAACATGGGCGCAACGAGAAGTTGCCATTCCCGACGGGACCACGTACATCACCGGGATTGAGAAGACCAACCCGTGGTGGCATGTGGAAGGCCGTTGGTTTGCAGACAACACGGCAGAATGCGTTGTGGGCTCGAAGTTGGCCAAGCGGCTTGCGCTCAAGGTGGGCGGTGAGCTAATGCTCTTTCATCAGCTTGGCGCAACTACAGAGACCTCCTCGCAACATCTCAAAGTGGTCGGTTTGCTCGAAACAGGAAGCGCCGAAGATGACGAAGTGGTCGCGCCGTTGTCATTGGTTCAAACGCTCTCCGACAGGCCCGGGCAATATCGCCGCCTGTATGTGAGTGCTCTGACCAAGCCGGAAGATGCGTTTGCGCGAAAAGATCCAAAGACGATGACTCCGGCGGAATTCGATACCTGGTACTGCACGCCGTACATCAGCGCAATTGCCCTACAGATCAGCCAGGAATTGAAAGGTACGGATGTGCGCGTGATCCGCCGGGTGGCGGAAGGTGAAGGCAACGTCCTCACGCGCGTGCGCATGCTGCTCTGGCTGGTGACCTTTGCGGCGCTACTGGCGGCTGCTCTGGCGGTAGGGGCTTCGGCGGCCGCTTCCGTGATCGAACGGCGCACGGAAATCGGGTTGATGAAGGCTCTGGGGGCGGGCTCCGGGCTCGTTGGTGTGCTTCTGGCGGCGGAGCAACTTCTGTTGGCGTTCGTCGGCGGAGGGATCGGCTATGCGCTCGGCATCCTTTTGGCGCGCATTCTCGGCGAAAGAATATTCGGTTTTGCGCCAGAGCCGAAACTCTTCATACTTCTGATCATCCTGGTGCTCGCCGCTCTCATTACGCTCCTGGGCAGCGCCTTTCCTCTCCGACGCGCTTCGAAATACGATCCCGCGCCGATTCTGCGGGGTGAGTGATGGCTTCGAGATCCATGTTCTGGCGCATCGTTCGCAGGCTGCTCACCGCCAACTATGGCCGCCTCTTTGTCATTCTGCTGGCGCTGAGCGCGGGCGCCGCGGTTACCGCCGCGCTGCTGAACCTCCAGCTCGACGCGAATCGTCGCCTGACCACGGAGTTTCGAGCCCTGGGTGCAAATGTGATCGTCGCGCCTCGCGATAGTTCGAACAGCGGAGCAAATGGCTCCACGCTGGATGAATCGCTTCTCACGCATCTCCCCACAGAAAACGACGGCAAGCATGTCCCGGCGGTCGCTTTCCTGTACCTCATCGGCGAAGTCTCAAAAGCAGGCACGCTGCACTATGAACCCGCCGTGATTGCCGGTACGCAAGGCCGGAGCCTCGAGGCTATTCGTCCCGGGAGGCGCACGGAATTTTTTGCCTCCCTCGAAAATGACTCCAGTGCGTGTGAAATTGGAGCAAAAGCCGCAACGCAGTTTGACGTTCATGCAGGAGACACGCTGTTGCTCCGCAATCAAGACCGGGAATCGTCCTGCAAGGTCTATTCGGTGGTGGCAATCGGTGGCGCGGAAGACACGCAGATCTTCACGCGTCTGGCAACCGCGCAGTCTCTTGCCGAACTCCCCGGCCGCGTCAGCCTGATCCAGCTCAGCGTCACGGGTACTCCCGATTCGATCAATCGTTTTGTCTCCGCGCTCGCTCACCGGCTTCCCGGCGCCGACGTTCATGGGATCAAACAGTTCGCCGAAGCCGAAGGCCGCATCTATAACCGCATCAGTGGTCTTCTTACCTCCACGGTTCTCCTGGTGCTCTTGCTCACGTCGCTGTGCGTGATGGCGGGAATGAGCAACGTGGCTATCGAACGCAAGAACGATGTTGGACTGATGAAGGCGATTGGTGGATCAGTCCGCCGCGTAGTGCGGCTTTTTCTGGCCGAAGCTGTCATTCTGGGCATTGCGGGAGGCCTCATCGGTTCGGCAGCGGGCCTGCTCGTTTCCATCTGGTTAGGAAAAGCGGTGTTCGGCGTGGCGGCAGAGCCGCGGTGGATCGTGTATCCTTTTTCTGTGGTCCTCACGATTCTTGTTTCCATTGCAAGTGCATTTCCGCTTCGCCGCCTGGCGAGCATTCGTCCTGCCAGCGTCTTTCGAGGTGAGGCGTGACCACGCAGGTCAAAATTGATTCACTAGTGAAAGAGTACGGCACGCTGCGCGCTCTGGACGGTATATCCGTCGAAATTCAGTCCGGGGAATGGGTTGCCCTGATGGGACCCTCCGGAAGCGGCAAGACTACACTCATCAACATCCTCGGGGGTCTGGACACGCTCACGTCGGGAAATGTTGTCGTGGATGACGTTGACCTTGCGGCACTGGGCGAAAACGATTTGGTGCGCTATCGTTCGGAAAAAATTGGCTTTGTCTTTCAGCAGTTCCATCTTGTGCCCTATCTGAGTGCACTCGAAAATGTCATGCTGGCGCAGTACTTCCACAGCGTTACGGATGAAGCGCAGGCCATCGAGGCCCTGAAGCGCGTAGGCCTAGGCGATCGTCTCACCCATCTGCCTTCACAGCTTTCGGGTGGGGAACAACAACGCGTAGCCATTGCCCGGGCGCTGATCAACCAACCGAAGTTGATTCTGGCCGACGAGCCCACTGGCAACCTCGACGAAGCCAACGAAGAAATTGTTCTTGGTCTCTTTCGCGAACTGCATGCCAGTGGCCATACGATTTTAATGGTGACGCACGATCCAGATATCGCGCAGCAAGCCGACCGCCGCATCGAACTTGTCCACGGGCATCTTGCCGTCGACCAGCGCGTGACCATGGACGATGGTATCCACTTCGACCATCTTCTGGAGCAAATCTGGGTTTGCGGCGAAGAGGGCACCCGCGCTGAACTCCAGAACATTCGCACTACTGGCGGACTCGACCCCGTACGCACAATCTCGCGCATGGAAGATTTGCGTTTGGTGCGCGTGTTTGACCACCAAGTCCAGCTAACCGATCGCGGCATGAGCCGCGCGCGAGATGTGGTGCGGCGGCACCGTCTGGCCGAACGTCTCTTCAAGGATACCTTTAGGATCGATGACCACGAGGCTCATACTCAAGCCTGCAAGTTCGAACACATTATCAGCCCGGAACTCGACCAGCGCATCTGCAGCTTTCTGGGACATCCCACGACCTGCCCTCACGGCAATCCCATTCCGCCCGGCGACTGTTGCGGATTCGAAAAAAAATCATAGCGCAGGATTTCTTGCATTTCATGATTCGTACGTGAGATGTTGGCGGCCCCGAGTGGCACCCTTCCGGAGTACCAAGTTGCGCGCCGCAAATCCGACCACGGCCCGAACAAAATCGTAAAAGAACGTTCGCGCATTTCGATTAATCCGGATAAACACAGGTTTATGGTTTTTTCGGATAGGAACGAACGTGAAGAGGTCTATTAGCTTATGGGTCTCGAAAGATTTGCACCGACCGGCTACGGCTCCCTTGAATTAGGCGGATCCGCTATGGCGAACGATAAGAAAGTTGAAGTTCCGATGCACAAGAAAGTGGGTCGCAACTATTACCGCTACGAGAAGGAATCTCGCCTGGGCGGGGCCATTCAATTCCGTGACGGTTATTCACTCACGCGCCGTGAACCGCCGCAACCCCGCTAGGCGCCCTTTTCCAATTTTCGAGTCTGGCTGCTAAACTTAACGCGGGTACTTCAAATCTTTTCTTTTTCCCATGCCTACACCACTCGACCAGCGAAAGAAACCGACGGATGTAAGAGTCCACGTCAAGACTGGAACGGGCGTGGATATCACCTGGGCCGATGGCCACTCCAGTCATTTTGATTTTCCTTACCTTCGCGACCTCTGTCCGTGCGCCACCTGTAACGACGAACGAGGCAAGAAGGAAGCGGTTGCTGGGTTCAATCTACCGGCGTCGCCCCTGTTGCCGATGTACAAGCCAAAGGCCCGTGCCAATTCCGCCACGCAAGTGGGCAACTATGCTATTCAAATCGCGTTCAGCGACGGCCATTCCACGGGAATTTATAGCTATGACTACTTGCGCGAACATTGCCCCTGCGAAGAGTGTGCCAAGGCCTTTCGCACCCCCTCGAGCTGAAGCGGCTGCGCGGACCGGCAGGGCCGTGGGGTCCAATCGCTGTATCCGTTTATTCAATCCTGAACAAAATATCGATTTGGTGGCTGGCAAAACTGGACTTGGATTTCAAAAGGTGCGAGCATTATCCACTGCAGGTCTTAAACCCGTCGAATGAATAGCTCTCCCAATATCCCGGCTGCGCAGGGCAGCCGAGGAAACGGTATCCCACGCGTCCTGGTCGCGACCACCGCTCTTCTCAGTTTCATCTCCTTTTGGCGCGCCGCTGCCATTGTCTTAAACGACCTGGCTTCTTCGGCCTATTATGCCGGCGGTGAAGCCGAAGGATATATCGGCAAGGCCGCCCCCTGGTTCATCCTCGGCATCATGCTGTTCTCCTACTGTGTACGCGCCATTTACGTGGAGAGCTGCAGCATGTTTGTCCGCGGCGGCGTCTATCGCGTGGTCAAAGAAGCCATGGGTGGTACGCTGGCCAAGTTCAGCGTATCTGCCCTGATGTTCGATTACATCCTCACGGGTCCAATCAGTGGCGTGTCGGCGGGCCAGTACATCGTTGGCTTGGTCAACGAAACGATGGACTACCTCCATATCGGCTTTCACATTTACCCCGGGCTCGGCGCAGCTATCTTCGCCATTTTCTGCACGACCTATTTCTGGTGGTACAACGTCAAAGGGGTCCACGAGTCCAGCCAGAAGGCCATGCGCATCATGCAGATTACGACTGTCATGGTCGTGATCCTCATCGGCTGGTGCATCTATACGGCCCTCCTCCGTCATCCCGCACTGCCACCCTTTCCTACTCCGCACAACCTGAAGCTTGAGCCAAACGCTATGGGATGGCTCTATGGGGTTCATTTCGCCCACATGGCGGGTATTATCGCCATCTTTGTTGGCCTGGGTCATTCCGTCCTGGCCATGAGCGGCGAGGAGTCTTTGGCCCAGGTTTACCGCGAAATCGAACATCCGAAACTGCCCAATCTGAAAAAGACTGGTCTCGTCATTTTCATCTACAGTCTGGTATTCACTTCGCTGGTGTCGTTCTTTGCCGTCATGCTCATTCCCGATGAGCAGCGCTCGAATTATCTTGAGAATTTGATTGGCGGGCTGGCCATGAACCTGGAAGGCCCATTTATCCTACGGCTGGTCTTCCATGGCTTTGTGGTCGTAGTGGGGACACTGATCCTGGCTGGAGCCGTGAACACCGCCATCGTCGGTTCGAACGGAGTTCTGAATCGAGTATCTGAAGATGGGGTTCTCGCTAGCTGGTTCCGCCAGCCGCACCGCCGCTTCGGGACGTCCTATCGCATCATCAATATCGTTGCCGCCTTGCAGGTGATCACCATTATCATCAGCCGGGGCGATGTCACATTTCTTGCGAACCTCTATGCCTTCGGCGTCATCTGGAGTTTTGCAATGAAGGGACTCGCGGTCCTAGTCTTGCGATACACGCATCCTGGCGATCGCGAGTATCGCGTCCCGCTCAATTTCCGGATCTTCGGAGTGGAAATACCAGTGGGCCTGAGCCTAATCACGCTGGTTCTTCTGGGCATCGCGATCGTGAACCTATTTACGAAAAAAGAAGCGACGATTGCAGGTGTGACCTTCTCCATCTTTCTCTTTATCGTGTTCACCATTTCCGAACGATTTACTCACCATGCTCGGGGGAGCGGCCAGCACGTCGAAATGGACCAGTTCCACCTGGCCATGCAAGGCGAACTCACGCCTGAAGCGGTCGGCGCTCGCCCTGGGAACATTCTTGTTCCTGTGAGCAATATTCACGCCCTCTATCATCTGGGAAATGTTCTAGACCGCGTGAAGCCGGGACGTCGAGACGTCGTCGTCCTGCACGTCCGGCTGTTGCGCCGGGCGGCATCAGGAGAATATGAACTGGAAGCGGAGCAACTTTTCGGCAGTATCGAGCAGCAGCTATTCTCGCAGGCGCTCTCCATAGCTGAGAAACGCGGCAAGACGATTCGCCTCGCCGTTGTTGCGGCCAGTGATCTCTGGGACGGTATCCTTCGCGCTGCAACCGCGCTAGAATCCAGCACTATCGTCCTTGGGCATTCACCAAAAGAACCCACGGAGGATCAGGCGCGCCACATCGGGGATGCCTGGGAAAAGCTGGGCGATCCCAAACCACAGTTCAACCTGGAAATCCATCTCCCCAACGGCGATAAGGTTTACAAGGTTCTCGGTCCTCACGCTCCCAACCTCACTGCGAACGAGGTTAACCTGCTTCACCGCCTCTGGTTGCGCTTCAGTGAGACGGCGGCACCGCTCGAACTCCACCATCACGACGTGGTGCATTTTGCCTTGGAAGAAGTTCAGAAAGAACTGGAAGAAGGTCAGGAAGACGCGGTGGTGAACCGCCTGAAGGCGCACCTGGAAGCCAATCAGAAGAAGAAACCTCCGCAAACATAAAGCGGGCGCTTTCACGACCGCTTCAGTCGCATCCCTCGAAAACAACTTTCTAGTCCGCGCTTGCTTGTCTGCTACTCTTCGCAGCTAGACTGCGCTTGCGCAATGTCCGCACTTCTTTGCCGCAAGGGGAATGGGCATGGCGCACTGCGGACAGTCCTTGGCGGTGACCGGAGCCGGCGGCTTTGGCATCCACTTGTTCACCGAGCGCACCACCAAGAAAATGGCACAGGCCACGATCAGAAAATTGATGATGGTATTCAGAAAGTTGCCGTAGTTCAGCGTTGGCGCACCGGCTGCCTTGGCGGCTGCAAGCGTTTCGTAGGAATTATCGCTCAGGTTGATGTAAAGATTCGAGAAATCGACATGGCCTAAAAGTCTTCCGATCGGTGGCATGATCACATCGTCTACGAGTGAGGAAACTACCTTTCCAAACGCTGCACCGATGATCACGCCCACCGCGAGATCTACAACGCTTCCCCGCATCGCAAATTCTTTAAACTCTTTCAGCACTGTTCTTCTCCTCTAGTGAGATGTCGGGCGATTTGCGACGGCCACCGAGCATGCCCCTGGGCGGGGAGTGGCTGCCATTTGGTAGGAAGTATAACTGAACCGTTGCTAGCGTTGTTTGAAAATCAGGAAGGCGCCGAAAATTCCTCTAGCCATCAGAATCAAGCCCGCAATCACAAGCAATTTCGGTACCCGGAGAAGAGTCCCACGCGAAATCGCGAGCATTACGGTTCCAAGCAGAATCATCGACCCTCCGCGATTCCACTTCTGCCATTTCGCCCACCACTGGCCAGGTTTCGCCAGAGCCATCAGTCCCCACGCGATTAGCGCCACGCTGAGGACCAGCCACGCTATGCCGTGCCGATCAAAGTAAATCCGCTGCTGGATGCCAAGGAAAATCACCAGGGCACCAAGCAGTACCAACACCAGTTCGACGATTGACTGCGACAGGCGCGCTGGGCTTAACATTTCTTGATTTCCCGAAAATCGTTTACGACACCCGCTCGATGCGAACTTTCTGGAGCACGACCGGAGTCCGTGGGCGGTCACTTCCATCGCGCGGCGTTTTGGAGATTTTATCCGCTACGTCCTGGCCTTCCACCACTTCTCCGAAAATCGTATGCCGGTTGTCCAGCCAAGGTGTAGCTGCAACGGTAATGAAGAACTGGCTGCCGTTGGTATTTGGCCCGGAGTTGGCCATGGACAATTTCCCAGTCTTCGCGTGCTTCAGCGAGGGATGGAATTCGTCCTGAAAGGTGTAGCCCGGTCCTCCGCGACCGTCGCCACGAGGGCATCCACCCTGAATCATGAAATCTGGGATCACGCGGTGGAAGACCAGCCCATCATAAAAGTTTCGTTGCTCCTTCTTGCCGCCGAGCTCGTTGGTGAATTCCTTTGTGCCTTCCGCCAGACCAATGAAATTCTCCACGGTTTTTGGCGCTTCTTTGTCGAATAGTTTGCAAACGATGTTGCCCATCGAGGTTTCAAATATCGCGTAGCTCCCTGCGGCTCTTGCCATGGAGTCTCCTTATTTGCGAATCACCCGTTATGGTACACGACGCCTACCAGCGCTGCCACTCGAGCCGCCTATTTCCAGCCCTTCTGCTCTTTAAGTTCCGTTATGTGTGCAGTATGATGCCGGCCATGCCACGCATAGAGAAATAGCATCCAATCCAGGGTTCGGACACCGTGTTCCGGGTGGCGGAAGGTCCGTGCAAATTCCTCCGGCTTAACCGCACGCAGCATTCGCACCCAACGATCGTGCAAAGGTTCCAGCAGGCGTAAAGAAACTTCCACGGGCGCATGTGCGGCATCTTCCAGTTTTGCCCACGCCGCCTCTTCGTAGGGTTTAATGGTCGGCTCCGTCTCTGTCAGCGCCAGCCGCCAACGGATGTATGCGTTTACGTGGCTGTCGGCCAGGTGATGAATTACCTGGCGCACCGTCCAGCCTCCTTCCCGGTATGGAGTGTCGAACTGTGCATCGTTCATGCCTTGCACCACTGCGCGCACGTTGATGGGCGTCGACGCGATTTCCTCAATTGCCTTGTTGCGCAGCGTCGGCGTCACTTCGGCGGGACTTTCGAATTTTCCGATGGGATATCGGGGATCCATCTTGGGCCTCCAGGAAGATTGTGACTTGCCCTCTCACTGTAATTGAGCGGCCCAAAACTGTCCATGGATGCACGAGGGCAGATCCTCTCCAATCTGCCTGCTGGGGCGAAGTCCGCGCTAAACGGAAATGGATGGATCTCCGATTGACGCTTAAGGCTTTTCGCCGCGCCACCGGCTCATGAGACCCGCGGCGATGGAGAGCAAAAGAAAGAGCTCGGCGGCGTGGTCAAAGGTGTTGTACGAAATGCTGGCACCATCGGCCGGCACCAGGACTGGCCAGATCCCTAGGGCCGCGAGTCCACGGAAAATCACCGTCATCACCACGCACGCGATTCCCAACCAGTAGCTCGCCACAGAAATCTTTCTGTCCATGGGCACTCCTTCGGAACGGATTTTGTGAGCGAAATCGAGGCTGTGCTCGCAACCTACCCCCGCACTCCTCGGGAGTCAAGGATCCCCGCGCCGCCCTTTTCCTACCGTGCACTCTCTCGTGCGGTGTGATGCTACAATCTTGGTTCGCTCTGTACCGCCGGGACCGTGTCAAGAATCAAACTCCAGGAGCATTTGTTCATGCACAATGTGGTGATCATTGGGAGTGGTTGTGCCGGCCTGACTGCCGCCATTTACGCGGCGCGCGCCAATCTGAAGCCGCTGGTCCTGGAAGGTCGGGAGCCCGGAGGACAGCTTTCGCTCACTACCCACGTCGAAAATTTCCCCGGATTCCCAGAAGGCATTCTCGGCCCGGAGCTTATCGAGAATATGCGCAAGCAGGCGCAGAAATTCGGCACGGAATTCAAATCGGGAGTCGTCAGCGAGGTGGACCTTAGCGAGCGGCCGTTCAAGATTACCGCGGGAAAGGACGTCTACGAGGCGAGAGCCCTCATCGTTGCTGCGGGAGCGTCTGCCCGCTTATTGGGGCTGAAGGGCGAAAAGGAATTGATCGGCCGCGGGCTCTCCACCTGTGCCACTTGCGACGGATACTTCTTCCGGGGCAAGGATATTGCCGTCATCGGCGGTGGTGATTCCGCGATGGAGGAAGCTAATTTCTTGTCGCGATATGCCAGCAAGGTGCACTTGATTCACCGGCGGGAGGAATTCCGCGCCTCGAAAATTATGATTGACCGCGCCCGCGCAAACCCGAAGATTGAATTTGTCACTCCCTATGTGGTGGACCAGATTTCGGCCGCGCCTGAAGGTCAGGTGGTCGGTTTGCATCTGCACCATGTGCAGGGTGGACCCGCCAAAGAAATCGCCTTGGACGGGGTCTTCGTCGCCATTGGTCACGACCCGAATTCCATCATTTTTCGCGGCAAACTCGAGATGGACGAGAACGGCTACCTGATTTCCCGCCACGGCAGCCTGACCAGCGTTCCGGGCGTGTTCATCGCTGGAGACGTACAGGACCATCGCTACCGCCAAGCCGTTACCGCCGCTGGCTCCGGCTGTATGGCCGCCATCGATGCTGAAAAGTTCCTCGAAGAACACAAGAACTAGCTCGATACTAGCAGCCTTACGCAACTCCGGGCATAATGAACACCTACATGCTCCGGTCGACTCTTCTGAAACTCTCCGAAAGTAAAGGCCTGGCCCATTGGGTCACTTCCAACGGGACTACGCGGAGGATGGCTCACCGTTTTGTTGCGGGGGAAACACTCGATGAGGCCGTTGAGGCTGCTCGCGAATGCAATCGTGCGGGGATGGCGGTGACGCTAGATTGCCTTGGCGAAAACGTTGCCACGACCGCCGACGCGCAGAAGGCGCGAGATGCCTACCTGCAGATGTTTGACCGAATGGCCAAAGAAAAACTGAACGCCAACGTGTCCTGCAAATTAACGCAACTCGGACTGGAGCTCAGCGTCGAGTTCTGCGAAGGATTGGTGTTGTCCATTGCCGAACGCGCGGCAGCGTATGACAGCTTCTTGCGCATAGACATGGAAAGCTCGTTCTACACGCAGCGCACCGTTGAGCTGGTAAAGCGAGTCCGCGCCCAAACGCCGGCGGTTGGCGCCGTTGTCCAATCTTATCTGTATCGCAGCGAAGCGGATATTCAAGACTTGCTTTCCTATGGCTGTCGGATCCGCTTGTGCAAGGGTGCATACAAGGAACCGCCGGAAGTCGCGTATCCCAAGAAGGGAGACGTCGATACGAACTATGTTCATCTGATGCGCACGCTTCTTTCAAGCGGCTTCTATCACGGCATCGCCACACACGACCCAAGGATGATTGCGGAAACGATCCGTTGTGCTGCCGAAAAAAGAATCTCCAAGGATGATTTTGAATTTCAAATGCTGTATGGCGTGCGTACAGATTTGCAGCGTCAATTGGTCTCTGATGGTTACCGGCTGCGGATCTATGTCCCGTTCGGCGGCGAGTGGTTCCCCTATTTCATGCGCCGTCTTGCGGAGCGTCCTGCCAATCTTGGTTTCTTCGTTCGCAACCTATTTCGGTCCTAGGAAGCCATCAGCCTCAACTCAGTGATTCACCTGGCTTCAGCGCATGGATTTCCAAACCTGTAATGTCTTTCGTTTCGTTGCGCAAGCCTTCCGGAGTGCCTATCAGAATAGGAAACGTCGCGTAGTGCATGGGTATCACGTGCTTCACACCGAGTAGTCGGGTCGCGTAGGCAGCCTCTCGCGGACCCATGGTGAACACATCACCGATGGGCAGGCACGCCAAATCCGGTTTGTAAATCTCGCCAATCAGTTTCATATCCCCAAATACGGCCGTGTCTCCTGCGTGATACACACGCAATCCACCCGGAAGTCTGACGATGTAGCCGCCGGCCTCTCCCGCATAAATTCGCTGGCCATTTTCCTCGATGGAGTTGGAGTGAAACGCGTGCGTCATGGTCACCTCAAAGTCGCCTACCGTTTGCGAGCCGCCCTTGTTCCCCGGCAGACAGTGTGCGCCGGTGTTCTTTGACTCAAGCCACAGGTAGGTTTCGAACGTAGCCACGATTTTGGGCTTATGCAGTTTCGCTAGCGGCAACAGATCACCGAGGTGATCCGTGTGACCGTGCGTCAGGAAGATCGCGTCGAGTTTTGCCACCTTCTTCAAGGAATCCGGGCATTTGGGATTGCTCATCACCCAAGGATCGATGAGAGCTATCTGGCCGCTTGGCGTCGTCAAAGAGAATGTGCTGTGCCCGTAATACGTAATCTTGTTTCCTTTTAAGTCCAGCATCACGATCCTCCGCTCCACCTCGTTCACTGACGTTCGCCTTCCGGCCCCCAGCCCCTATTTGGACAGAAGCATTCGAATTGCCGCTTCATATGTATCTTGATTGCTCGCTCCTACCAGATGTCCGATCTGGGTCCCATCCTTGGCATAGAAAAACGAAGCGGGAATTGCGCCATTCCACCCAGGCATGACTCCCTGCGAAAACACGTTTTCCTCTCCTTTCTTCTTGCGGTAGTTCGGGAAGATGGGCTTATAGCGGGCCAGAAATCTGCGCATCAGGATTAGATCACCATCCTGATCCAGGTCAACTCCTATAACCTTCAGCCCTTGCGGTGCATATTGTTTGGCCAATTCGTTCAGCATCGGGTATTCATCGCGGCATGGTTCGCACCAAGTGGCCCAGAATGTGACAAGCAACGGTTTCCCTTTGTACTGGTCGAGAATCTTCTGGTAACCCTGAATGTCGATCAGTTCCGGATCCTTCGGCGACGTGGATTGAGCCGCAACCAGCATCACACCCGCTAACACCACCACTCCCGCAAGTGCCATCTTCCGTTTCATTTGTTAGCCTCTCCCCTCTATTCTAGCTTTGACGCCCCGGGTTGAGAATCTCCTAGCTCCCACGTAGAATTAACTGCAGGTGCTTTGACCTGGCCGTACCGTGATATGGTTATCTCTTGGCTCTGGGGCTTCGGAGGCTTCGGTATTCTGCCCCGCTAAAGGAGATTGTGCATGGCTTATGTAATTGCCGAACCTTGTGTCAATACAAAGGACACCGCTTGCGTCGATGTCTGTCCGGTGGACTGCATCCATCCACGCAAGGATGAACCGGCTTATCAGAGCGAGACGATGCTCTATATCAATCCGATCGAATGCATCGATTGCGGCGCTTGCGTCCCTGTCTGTCCCGTGACCGCCATCTTTGCTCTGGAAGATCTCCCGGAAAAGTGGCAGCAATTCACCGCCATGAATGCGGACTGGTACAACAAAAAGTAGCCTCGCAGAGCGGGAGGAAGCTCTGCGCCCGAGCTCTTGCCCCTGATCTTCAAAGCGCCCCAGTTCATCTGGGGCGCTTTTCATATGCAAGCTGCCTCTTTGCGTTACCGCTCATCCAATCAACAACAATCTTTTTTTGTCGTTACGGGAGATTTCTTTGCATCAACGGTTTGTCCGCTATTTCACAGTTTTGTGCGTCGCCACTTTCTCCACCGCCCCCTCTGCTCTCGCGCAGACTCATCCCGCTGCGCAGGCGCAGGCCATTCCACAGTCCCATACCCTGGACGGGAGCTTTGCGGGCACGCTGCAGGCCGGTGAAGCACAACTCCACCTGATTCTCCATCTCACCAAGTCCGCCACCGGTTCGCTGCACGCCACGCTCGACAGCCTCGATCAGGCCGTCTATGCCATCGAAGCTAGTTCCGTGTCATACTCCGCCCCGACCCTGAAGCTAGAGATTGCCGCGGCCGGCGCGCACTTCGAAGGCAAAGTCTCCCCCGACCATCGGACGATTGAGGGCGAGTGGGTCCAGGGGAATGTTTCGCTTCCTTTGAAATTCCGCCGCCAAGCGGCGAGTGCGGGTTCTCATAAACCTTCCGAGGCGATTTTTCCTGTGGAAGGAAACTGGCAAAGTGCTTTGGAAACCCACGGCCTGCGGCTGCGCTACCAGTTGCACGTTTCCCACGATACCGAGAGCGAACTGCTTGCTTCCTTGGATAGCCTGGATCAAGGCGTGATCGGCTTGCCTGCCGTGCGGGTTTCGTTAAAGGACGACAATACCTTTCATTTCGAGATTCCCTCGGTGGCAGGCATTTTCGAAGGCACATTTAGTCCTGCAAAAAACATCATCGTAGGAGACTGGTCGCAGACTGGTGCCGAACAAAAATTGGAATTTCATCGTTCCGATCTGCCCGTTGAACTCCGTCGCCCGCAGACGCCGGTGAAGCCGTACCCGTACCGCGAAGAGGAAGTCTCTTTCGCCAATTTGGCAGCGGACTGCACTCTGGCGGGAACACTCACTATCCCCAAAGGTGCGGGGCCGTTTCCGGCCGCAGTTCTTCTCACTGGCTCTGGTCCGTATGATCGCGATGAAGCCTCGGCGAATCACCGACCATTTCTGGTCCTCGCAGACTATCTCACCCGGAGAGGAATCGCCGTTCTCCGCTACGATAAGCGCGGCATCGGGAAATCAACGGGTTCAGTCGACAGCGCCACGACGCTCAATCTCGCTTCCGACGCGCAAGCGGCGGTGGCTTATCTGAAGGCGCGCCAAGACATCGACGCCACAAAAATCGGGTTGATCGGCCACAGTGAGGGAGCCATGATCGCGCCCTACTTGGCTACGCACTCGCCGGACATCGCCTGGATCGTCCTTCTGGCACCTCCTGCAACCAAGGGCGAGGACACGCTCATCAATCAGTCTGAGATGATCGGTCGCGCTGGGGGCCTCTCCGAACCGCAACTGGTTTCCAGTCTTACCTTCGACCGGGAGGCCTACGATCTCGTGCGCAAGGAAAAAGACTCGGCCACCCTGATCGAAAAGCTAAATGCCCTTGTGAAGCAGACAGGCCTTGACGCTGCAACGCCCCCGACGGTTCTGGAAACCCAACTGCGCATGCTCAGCTCTCCGTGGTTCCGGTTCTTCCTGGACTACGATCCGCTCCCTAGTCTGTCGGCTCTTAAGAGTCCCACTCTAGCGCTCTATGGCGAGAAGGACCTTCAGGTTCCGCCCAAAGTGAATCTTCCGCTCGTCAAGAAGGCATTCGCCGATTCTGGTAACACGGATGCTGCAACTACTGAACTCCCGGACCTAAACCACCAATTTCAGCATGCATTCTCCGGTTCACCCGCCGAGTATCCGGCCATTGAAGAAACGTTCTCACCCGGAGCGCTGCAACTTATTTCCGATTGGATTCTTCATCACGTCCAGCGCTGAGCACAGAAAAATGTTCTCTGCAGCTGCGGAAGTGTTACTTAAGCCGTTATTCCCTCCCTCTTACCGGAATCGCGGGTTCTCTTGGTATCATGGAACGTGACAGTCATGGCCCAATCCAGCACGCCTTTCCATTTTGTTCTCATCATCCACGCACATCAGCCATCCGGAAATTTCGAACACGTTTTCGAGGAAAGTTACCAGAACTCCTATCTCGCCTTCCTGAAACTGCTGGCAAAACATCCTTCCGTCCGCGTCGCTGTTCACTACTCCGGTCCACTCCTGCTCTGGATTGAGAAGCACCATCCCGACTATTTTCCTCTCGTCCGTCAACTCGTTTCCTCAGGACAAATGGAACTGATTGGCGGCGGCTTTTACGAACCAATACTCATCTCTATCTCCGAGCCGGACCGGATTGAACAAATCACTCGCCTGGCAGACTACATCGAACAACGATTCACCAAGCGGCCCACCGGCTGCTGGCTCGCAGAGCGCGTGTGGGAGCCACAACTCCCATCCACTCTCGCCGCCGCAAACGTAGCATATACGCTGGTGGATGATCTCCCCTTTCTTGCTGCAGGATTCGAGCCCGAAGAACTCTATGGCCCCTATATCGCGGAAGATCGTGGCAAAACGGTCTGGCTCTTCCCGGGACTAAAAGAGCTTCGCTATTTGATTCCTTTCCGTAAGGTCGAAGAATCCATAGAATTCTTTCGCCAGGCTGCGCAAGTTCGACCCGGCGGTGTAGCGTTCTTCGGCGACGACATGGAAAAGTTTGGCGTCTGGCCTGGTACGTACAAGCACTGTTATCTCGATGGCTGGCTGGAAACTTTTTTTGCCGCGTTGCAAGAGAATTCATCTTGGCTAAAGACCATCACCCCCAACGACTATATTTCGACTCACCTGCCCCTCGGCCGCGCTGATCTTCCCGCGGCTTCCTACGCCGAGATGATGGAGTGGGTGCTCCCGACGAGGGTGCGCCAACGCTTTTACACCTTTCAAAAGGAATTTGCGGGACGGCCGGACGTGCTCGCATTCATACGCGGAGGGGCATGGCGCGGTTTCTTCCGCAAATATCCGGAATCCAATTTGATGCACAAGAAGATGCTTCACGCTTCGGCCCGCGTCGCCTCCATTCCTCCGCGCCGCTCCAGTTCTGAGCACTCGTCCCAGGTTCTGGAAGCGCGCGACCTTCTTCTGCGCGGCCAGAGCAACGATGCTTACTGGCACGGAGTCTTCGGAGGTCTCTACGCGCCGCATCTTCGTACCGAAATCTGGCGCAATCTGATTCGCGCCGAGATACTTGCCGATCAGTTGACCCCTGGCGGTATGCTCCCTCGCGTTGAACTACTCGATTATGATGCGGATGGTGTACCCGAACTGCTCTTTACCGCGCCGGAATATCAGGCGCTCCTCAAGCCTTCCGACGGCGCCACGCTCTCCGCGTTCGATTTCCGTAATGCCGCGGCCACGATTATGAATTCGGTGCGTCGCCGTCCGGAGGCCTATCACGCGCGCCTCCGCGAAGCTGCTGCCACGGGGGCTTCGAGCAATGCAGGCGCCGTTTCCATCCACGACCAAGTGCGGGTCAAGGAGTCCAATCTCGAACATTTCTTGCGCTACGACCGATTCCCGCGCAGTTCGTTCCGGATTCTCCTATTCGATCCTTCGCGCACGCAGGCCGATTATGATGCCCTCCAATTAGAGGAACTTCCTTCGGTCGCCAGCGGCGCATTTCAGATTCGAAACTCCTCTGCGGACTATGCCGTTCTGGCACTCGACCAGCTTCTGCCGGAGTATGCGGCAGATCCTGCTGCTGTTCCGCGCTTGCGCATCACCAAGCGGTTTTTGTTTGGCCCAGCGCCACAGGGTTGCGAGGTTAGCTGCGACGTCGAGTTCGCTCTCTCCAAATCGCTTTCTAAACCATCTCTTTTCGGCATCGAGTCGGTAGTTAATTTTCTTGCGCCCACCGATTCCGACCGCTTCTTTGAGACCCCCGAGGGCCCCATAAATCTGCGCTTCTCCGGAATACTTCCGGCTCCATTGCTCCATGTCGAGGATGGATGGCAGCGCGTCCGAATGGTGCTACATGCGCCCGGCGCAAGCGAATTCTGGATTGCTCCCATCGAAACTGTCTCGGAATCGGAAGGCGGTTTCGAGCGTGTCTATCAAGGCTCTCAGATCCTTGCTCTTTGGCGTCCTGACCTGACGTCACACACGGTCTTTTCGGCCCGTCTCCTCTGGCGCCTGGAATCCTTCTGAACACTTTGTCTTTCTCGAATGAAAACAAGAGGAGCCTCGATTCCTATTTCACCTTCGTTGCCGCCTCAGAGTATTCTTTTCTCTACCGTGCTCTCGCTTATCCGACGCCTCGCCACCGCCGTCACATTCATTTTTCTCGTCGCGCTCGGCCTGCGTGTTGCTTTTCTTGTCCACGAGGCGCGCGCTATTCCCGGCAACGTCCTCGCCTACGTTCCTTTTGATCAGGAGGTTGGCAGCGTCGCGAAAGTATTGGCAGAAGGTCAGGGGTTCTGCTGCCTGTTTCGCCAGCCCACCGGTCCGACGGCCTGGCTGGTACCCGGCTATCCGCTGATCCTTGCGGGAATCTTCAAAGTCTTTGGCATCTTTACGCTCGCTTCTTTCTACGTCGCTGCTGGTTTGAATTGTTTGTTCTCCGCTGTTGCCTGTTTTCCCATCTTTTTCGCTGGCAAACGCGTCTCCGGCGCACCTGCTGCGGCTGCTGCAGCCTGGCTTTGGGCTTTTTTCCCCAGCGGTATCCTATTGCCCACAGAGTGGATCTGGGATACGTCACTGTCCGCGCTTCTCGCTGCCACCTTGCTCTGGGCCAGCCTGCGCCTGGCCGAATCCACGCGCCTTCGCGAATACTTTGCCTACGGAATTCTTTGGGGATTATCTCTGCTTACTAACCCTGCTCTCGGTGCTCTCTTTCCGTTTCTATTTGGCTGGATCGCCTATCGCCACTATGGCCGCGACCGCCTTCGCCCAACACGCCTAGCGCTTGTTGTCGTCCTTCTCATTACCATGTGCCTTCCCTGGACCGTGCGTAACGCCATCCAATTCCATCGACTGATTCCGCTACGCTCCAATTTTCCATTCGAACTTTGGATGGGCAACAACGAGATTTACGACGAACATTCCCGCGAAGTGAATCGCATCACCCGATTCGAACAGATCCGCCGTTACGGGCAGCTCGGAGAAACCGCCTTCCTCGAGGAAAAATGGCATAAGGCTCAAAGGTTTATTCAAAGTCATCCGGGCCTGACCCTCCGACTGTTCGGAAGGAGAGTTGTTGCTACGTGGTTGAGCACCGAATCGCCCTGGCGTGATTACCGCTATGCAGAATCTGCCCTGGTGAAGGTTATTTATGCTTCGAATGCGATGGTACTGATCGCAATGCTGATCGCGCTTTCGCGGCTCCGGATTGCTGGCAGCCCTTTCCTCATTCCAATTGCCGCTTTTCCCGCCGTCTTTCCGGTGGTCTACTACCTCACGCAAACTTCGTTGCGGCTTCGTCATCCCTGCGACCCAATTTTGGCCCTGATCGTCGTTCTGGCGATTCCCGCTTTCCCTCTGGCCCGTGGGTCATCGAGGAGTCCGGCGGAATCGTCTCGCATTGGACGCATGCCCCGAGCCTGATAAAATAGCTGGATTCGCGTGTGTAGGCCAGTTAACGCTACCACCTGATCAGCTAAGGGGCTTTATGCGTGCTTTCGTTTTGACTCGCTCATGAACAGCTCGTACCAAAACATCTCTCTGACTGTCGATATCCAGTTACTCCTCACTATTTTTCTCGTCGTTTTGCTCTGGGCCCTTTATTCGCGCCTTCGCCGTGCGGATTTCTTTCGCTGGTGGGCCTGGGCTTGGACTTCCTTTGCCCTTTACCTCGGTTGCGCTGCTATCTCCATGCAATTCGGCGTCGCCTGGACGCCGCTGAAAACTGCTTTTGTGGTCCTCTTATTGGTTTCAGGATTTCTGGAGCCGTTCTTTCTTGTTCTTGGTGGCTGGAACTGGCGGTTCGCCGGTAATCTCTCGCGTAAATGGATTCAGCGTGGTGTCGTTTTTGTGCTGTTTGCCGCCGCGATATGTTTCGCACTTGGATTTGTGTGGCGCCACGAACCTTTGATCAGCATGGCGCTAAGGAATTTCCCCCGAACTGTTTTACTTGCTGCTGCTCTGCTCTTCTGTGCTTCTGTATTTCTGACTCAGTCCCGTTCCTCTCCGTCTTGGGCGAGCCGGATCACCGGCATTTTTTGCTTTACCTACTCGTTGGACCAGTTTTTTTACTCGTTCACGTTCGCCGATATTCTTGTAAAGCGATTTGCCGCGCGATTTGTGCCTCCGCTCCAAGCCTTGGAGAATCTTGGGCCCTTGTTCCAGTCCCGCCTTTTGTTTTTCGATCTGGTCAACACATGCGGCATCTGCCTGGGTGTTATTCTTCTTCTTGTCGAGCAGTATCAACGCACCGAACGAGACCTTGAAGAGAGTCATCGCCGTAGTTATGGCCTGGTTGAGATGAATTCGAGGCTCCAGACGGAAATCCAGGAACGTCTTCGCATTGAAGAGGCTTTGCGCGAGAGCGAAAGCCGCTACCGCGACCTGGTTGATAGCAGCGAGGATCTGATCGCCACACACGATTTCCAAGGACGTATCCTCTCCGTCAATCCTGCGCCGGCAAGGCGACTCGGCTATGAGGTTAGTGAAGTTCTGAAGATGAACCTGACAGACCTGCTGGCTCCAAGAGTTCGCGACGAGTTCCCCGCCTTCATCCAAAGAGTCCTCACCACCGGTTCCGATCACGGCCAGATGATTGTTGTTACCCGGTCCGGGGAAGAGAGAATTTGGGAATACAACTCTACCCTGCGCTCCAAAGACGTTCACTTTCCGATTGTCCGCGGAATGGCGCGGGACATTACCGAAAAGGTTCGGGCTGAGGAGGCGCTGCGTCTCTCTGAAGAAAAATTTGCCTCTGCCTTCCGTAACAGTCCCAGTGCCATGGCGATTACGTCGTTACGCGATGGACGCTATGTGGATGTCAATCAGAGTTTTGAAAAGCAGCTTGAATATTCCCGCGAGGAGATTGTCGGGCGGACGGCCGTGGAACTTGGCATTTGGGTGGACCCGGAGGCCTTTTCAACGGCCCTCGCCGATATCCAGAAAAGTAAGAGACTCGTTGCGGCGGAGGCTCGTCTGCGCACAAAATCCGGGCGTGTTCTCACCGTCCAGTATTCGGCCGAAGTCATTCAGATTGGCGATGAATTCTACCGTCTGGCCACTGGCGAGGATATTACCGAACGCCGGCGCACCGAGAACGCGCTCCGGGAGAGCGAAAATAAATTTCGCCTGGTGGCTGATACCGCTTCTTGCGGCATCTGGATTTTGCAGGACAACCGTCTCGTGTATCTGAATCGGGAGGTCGAGACCCTTACTGGTTACACTCGCGAGGAACTGCAAGCCATGAATCCGTGGGAACTGGTCCATCCCGATTTCAAACCGTTCCTTCAAGAACGAGCCAGGACAAACCAGGCGAGCGGACGAATCCTCTCGCGGTTTCAGTACAAAATTGTGACCAAAAGTGGTGACGAGCGCTGGTTGGAATTGTCTGACAGCGTGATGGAATATGAAGGCAGACCCGCGATCCTTGCGACTGCGTTTGACATCACGTCGACCAAGCGCGCCGAGAGTGAACTGCGCGATCACGCCATGTACCTGGACGCTCTTATCTTTAATAGTCCATTGGGCATTGTCATTAAGGACGAATACCAGCGTGTGCGCTTCTGCAATCCTGCGTTCGAGCGCATGTTCCAGTTTTCTCAAGCCGAGACCGAGGGCATGAATCTCGATGAACTCATCGCGCCTCATGATCCTGACGGAGCGGCCCGCCTTACCAGCGTTTCGAGCAAAACGGGCGTAGTGCATGCCATCGCACAACGATGCCGCAAAGATGGAACCTTGCTTGACGTTGAACTCCACGGCGTCCGGCTCTTTTCCGAATCCAAGTTCGTGGGCGCGTTCGCTTTTTATCAGGATATTTCCGAGCGCAAGCGCTCGGAGGAAAAACTTCAGGCCCTTCGAAGCCGTCTCACCCGCGCTCAGGAAGAAGAGCGCGCGCGCATTGCCCGGGACCTCCACGACGATACAGGTCAGCGGCTAGCTCTTCTCAGCATCGATCTTGAACAACTCAAGCAATTCTCGGTCAAGTCCCAGTCCGCTCTCACTCCCCAACTCGACTCCCTGGTCAAAATCGCCAGTGAAATCACTTCGGACGTACACAACGTTTCACGACGGCTTCATCCCTCACAGGTGGAACTGCTCGGACTGGTTCGTGCACTTTCCAATTTCTGCCAGGACTTCGGCTCCCGGAATTCCATGGACGTCCGTTTCGTGCACCCGGATCTTCTCTCGAAGCCCGCTCACGACGTTGCCCTCTGTCTGTTTAGAGTCGCGCAAGAAGCCGTTCGCAATGTGCAAAAACACAGTGGTTCTCGCCAGGCGCTCGTGGAATTGAACGAAATGGATTGCACTCTCCATTTGCGAGTATCCGATATGGGATCAGGTTTCGATCCCGCTTCTCTGGATACCTCTCCGGGAATTGGCCTGCTGAGCATGGAAGAGCGTCTTCGCAGCATGGGGGGCGAACTTACCGTGCAATCCAGTCCCGGCACAGGAACGACAGTCGAGGCCAGCATTCCACGGTCACCCGCTGTTCACGCTTAGTGGCTGTAGAATGTCGCTCGGCTAACCGTCCGAGTGCGGCTCGCGATTCTTGCTTGTTTGACTCGCGCACTTTAAATACCTCGTTGTTGAAAGGACATTCATGCCACTGCCATCGCCCAGGATCATCATTCTGTGGCTCGTTTATCTCGTGATTCTTGCTGCTCCAACGGCTGCGCAAACCAAGCTCCTCCGCTTTCCCGATATTCATGGCGACAAGGTCGTCTTCACGTATGCTGGCGATCTCTGGACCGCTTCGACCTCTGGCGGAATCGCCACCAGGCTTACGGTGCATCCTGGTGTCGAGCTTTTTGCAAAATTCTCTCCCGATGGGCAGTGGATTGCCTTCACTGGTCAGTACGATGGTGATGAGCAGGTGTATGTAATCCCCTCGACCGGCGGCGTTCCCAAGCAGCTTACGTTTTATCCTTCTCGAGGACCTCTTCCCGCCCGTTGGGGGTACGATAATCAAGTGTATGGCTGGACTCCCGACGGTAAATCCGTCGTCTTTCGATCCCTCCGCGAATATTTCGATTTAGGAGATAGCCGCCTCTACACGGTCTCCCTCGGTGGCGGGCTGCCTCAGGCTCTACCCATGCCCAAGTCTGGAGCCGGTGATCTGTCCCCCGACCGTTCCAAAGTCGTCTACTCCCCACTGTTTCGTGATTTCCGTACGTGGAAACGCTATTCCGGCGGCTGGGCTCAGCAACTCTACATCTTCGATCTGAAATCCCACGCCGCGGAAAAGATCACCGACGATCCCCGCTGCCATCGCGACCCAATGTGGGTTGGCGACAAAATCTACTACTCGTCGGACAAGGACGATACTCTCAATCTCTATTCCTACGACCCCAAGACAAAGAAAACCACGCAGCTTACCCACAGCACCAAGTGGGATCTTCGCTGGCCCAGCACCGATCACAAGAACCGCATCATTTATGAGATGGATGGCGAACTGAATATCTTCGACATCGCCACCGATAAGTCCTCTAAGCTTGCCATCGATGTGCCCACCGATGCGTTGGCCATGCGTCCGTCGCGCGTTTCCGCTTCCGGCCAGATCGAATGGGCTGGACTCAGCCCTAAGGGTGAACGCGCCTTGTTCGTTGCTCGTGGCGACGTCTTTACCGCTCCGGTTGAAAAAGGTGCCACGCGTAACCTCACTAACTCCTCCAATGCCCACGACAAATTTGCTCAGTGGTCACCCGACGGCGCCAAGATCGCCTTCATTTCCGACATGGACGGCGAGGATGAGCTCTATCTGATCAACCAGGACGGTTCCGGCAAGCCCGAGGAATTGACTCACGGTTTCCACGCGATGCTCTATCAGCCCTCTTGGGCTGCCGACGGTAAGCACATCGCTTTCAGTGACAAAGACGGAAAGCTATACGTCCTGTCGCTGGACGATAAGAAAGTGACGCAGATCGCGCAGAATCCTCGCGGGCGCATTCCCGAGTACCCCTGGTCTGCAGACGGCGGCCACCTTGCTTACACCATGGACAATTCCCCCGGCTTTACTGCCATTTACGTCTGGAACGTTTCCGACGGTAAGTCTCAACTCGTCACCGACTATCTTTACGATTCCGATCACCCCGCTTGGGATCCGGAAGGGAATTACCTCTACTTCATCAGCACCCGCGAGTACGCACCGCAGCTTAGCCGCATCGAATTCAACTACGCCACCAATCGTGGCCGCTCGCTGCTTGCACTTACCCTTCGCAAGGACGGCAAGAATCCTTATCCTCCTGAAAGTGACGAAGTAACCATCAGCCAGCCCGGGGAAGACGCTGCCGAGAAGTCCAAGTCTCCCGACGCAAAAGACGAAAAGAAAGAGACGAAGAAGAAGGAATACATCGCAATCGACTTCGAAGGAATCGTGGACCGCGTCACCCGCGTGCCGGTCGATTCTGATAATTTCAGTTCTCTGGCCGCCACAAAGGAGTATCTGGTATACGCGCGGATGGGAGCTCCCTTCTATGGTCGCGATTCTTATCCGCAAACTTCGCTCGTCCTCTTCACCAAGAAAGATCGCAAGGAAAGCACGTTTCTCGAGAACATCGATGGTTTTGATGTTTCCAGCGATGGCAAGAAAATCATGGTCCGTCAGGATCACACCTACAAACTTTACGATCTGAAGCCGGAAGGAAAGTCCAGTGGCAAGGGCGTTGCTACGGATGGTCTCATGGTTGATCGCATTCCTCAGCAGGAATGGGTCGAGATATTCAACGAAGTGGCCCGCCGCTATCGAGACTTCTTCTACGTTCAGAACATGCATGGCTACGATTGGGACGCTTTGCGGGCTCAATATCGGCCGTTGGTCGATTACGTGGCGCATCGTTCCGATCTCAACTACGTGCTCGGCGAAATGGTTGCCGAACTCAGCGTCTCGCACGCATACATCGCCGGTGGCGATTATGAAATACCCAAGCGGCCCCAAGTTGCCTTGCCGGGCGCGCGCATTGAACTCGATGCTGCTGCCGGCCGCTACCGCCTCGCCAAAATCTATCGAGGGCAGAACGAAGAAGAGCTCTACCGCTCGCCGCTTACCGAAGTGGGTGTCGACGTCAAGGAAGGCGACTACATCCTGGCAATCGATGGCCAGGACCTCACCGCGAAGGAGAATCCGTATCAACTCCTGCGCAATAAGGCCAATCGCCCTGTTCAACTCACTGTTAATTCCAAGCCGGCCACGGAGGGCGCGCACGCCATTTCCTACCGCCCGATCACCAGCGAGACCGACTTGATTTATCTGGACTGGGTCACGCACAACCGCGACTTCGTTTCCGAAGCCACCGACGGAAAAGTGGGGTACATCCATATCCCCGACATGGGTGCCAATGGCATCCGCGAATTCATCAAGTATTTTTATCCTCAGATTCGCAAGGAAGCGCTGATCGTCGACGTTCGCGGAAACGGCGGCGGCAACGTCTCACAAATGCTGATCGAACGACTGCGCCGCGATTTGCTCGGCACTGACTTTGGCCGAACCGACCAGTTCACCAACACGTATCCCGGCACTGTTTTCTATGGACCCAAAGTCTGCCTGATCAATGAGACTTCCGCCTCCGACGGCGACATTTTCCCCTACATGTTTAAGCAAGCCGGCCTCGGCCCGTTGATCGGCAAGCGCACCTGGGGCGGCGTGGTCGGCATCAGCGGCCATGGCCCTGTTCTGGACGGGGGCCAGGTTTTTGTGCCCGAGTCTGCTTCAGCCAGCACAACGGGCCAGTGGGTGATCGAAGGCCACGGCGTTGATCCTGACATGGTCGTTGAAAACGACCCCGCCGCGGTCATCGGTGGACACGATCCACAACTCGAGCGAGGTATTGCGGAAATCAGCAAGGAACTGAAGGCCAATCCGAAAGTGCTTCCCTCGCGCCCGGCCGATCCAATCAAGACGCCGAAGCACTGAGGCTCAGCAGTTAACAGGGCCGAGTCATCCCGGCCCTACGAACCACTTAGCGAATTTCACGAATCAATCGCATGGCAGCTAGGCAACCCTGGTCGAATTCGGATCTTCTACCAGACTTTGCACACTTTCCCTTCGGCCTTCACCATGGGCTGCCCCGTCTTGCAGGCGAACGCCTTTGTGAACTCCGGCATGTTCACAAGCACTCCGTTGATCCGATACCTTGCGGGCGAGTGTGGATCCACGGATGCCCTCATCCGCAACTCTTCCGGTCGTTCATTCGCGCAAGCCCATTGTGCGAAGCCGATGAAAAACCGCTGTTCTGGTGTGAACCCATCTCTTGGCTCGAGCTTGCTGTCCTTCGTCGCACCCTGCCAGGCTAGGTACGCGAGGATTTCCCCACCTAAATCCGCGACATCCTCCCCCAACGTTAGTTTGCTGTTAATCTTGATGTCGCCGACGATCAGGTACTGCGCGTACTGGTCTTCCACGCATTTCGTCCGCATATCGAACTTTTCCCGGTCTTCCTTCGTCCACCAGTTCCGCAGGTTGCCTTGCGCATCAAACTGGCTTCCTTCGTCGTCAAACCCGTGGGTCAGTTCGTGCCCAATTGTGCCACCGGTGTCTCCGTAATTCGGCGCTGCGTCTATCTTTGGGTCATAGAGAGGAGGTTGCAGCACTCCCGCGGGGAAATTGATGTCATTCATCTGCGGATCGTAGTACGCGTCCACCGTGGTCGGCGGAATCTGCCACTCGCCGTGGTCGATGGGCTTGCCAATCCGGTTGATCACTCGGTGCCGCTCAAACACTGATAGGCGTTCTGCGTTGCCGGCAAAATCATCCCGTGCGATTGTAACAGAGCTGTAGTTCCTCCACTTGTCGGGGTAACCAATCTTGTTGCGAATGCCGTGCAGCTTCTTCACGGCCTCCTGCTTTGTCTCCGGGCTCATCCAGTCCAGTTGTTCAATGCGCAATTCCATAGCGCGTTCGATGTTCTGTACCATCTGGAGCGTGCTCTGCTTCAGTTCCGGCGAGAATACCTTCGCCACGTAGACCTGCCCCAGTGCATCGTCCAGGTTATGGTTGGTGTAGCTCACGCAGCGTTTCCATCTGGCCTGCTCCTGTTTGGCTCCGCGAAGATATTTGCGGTAAAACTCAAAATTCTCCCTCGCAAAAGTCTGGGTAAGATATGGCGAAGCCGAATCTCCCACGTGAAACCGCAAATACGTCTTCCAGTTGTCCAGTGGCTCATCTTTCAGCCTCTTGCTCAATTCCTTGAAAAAGTCGGGAGCGTCCAGGTTCAGGGTCTGAAATTCTGGATACGCCGCCGCCTTGTAGTAGGTCGTCCAGTCAAAGTTGGGCGCGAGAGACGACAGCTCGCTGACCCCCATTTTATGCTTTAGTTTGTAGGGATCGCGCCGTTCCACCCGCGTCATCGACGCTTTCGCCATCTCGGTTTCCAGGCGCAGCACCGTTTCCGCGTTCTGCTTGGTTGTCGATGGATTGTCGCCCAGCAGTTCGAATATTTTCTGCACGTGCTCCAGGTAACGCGCGCGTGTCTCCTTCGATTTCGCATCGTCTTTCGTGTAATAGTCCCGGTCTGGCAAACCCAGGCCGCCTTGATCCAGTTCCGCAATCATCACTTCCGAGTTGTCGGGGTCCTGCATCGACCCTGCCCCAAAAAGCACGGACCTGCCATAGACCAGCTGCAATCGCGCCACGATCGGAGATAGTTCTTCGAGCGATTTCAATTTTGCGATGGCCTCCAGATGTTCCTTAAGCGGCTCGATTCCCCGTTTTTCCACCAACGACTCATCCATGCAAGCCGCGTAGTAGTCCCCAGTCTCTCGCGTTACCTGATTGCGATCGCCGGGCTGCCGTGCGGCTTGCTCCAGGATTGCGTGCAGGAAATCCAGATTGTCCTGATACAGCTTCGAATAAACATCCCAGGAGGTCTGATCCGCCGGAATTGGGTTGTTCTTCTGCCAGCCGCCGCACGCGTAATGATAAAAATCCACACAAGGATCCACTGACCTATCCAGCGAATTTAGACTAAAGCTCGGGAAATAGGGGAGGTCTGGTTCTTGTGCCTTGTTGTCAGTCTGGGCCGCGGTCCACGATGCCATCACTAAACACGGCAGAAATAAACAGCTCCATCGCATTTTCATGTTCAACCCGTTGGCCTCCCACTCGAAATCGGTTGATGCAGCCAGACTTCTACTCATTTTTGGACGGACCAAGCGCGCAAACGACTTCCCTCTCTAACGCATATAGGCGTAGTAAATCACATAGAACCAGCTGCAAACACCTTGCAGAATCATCCACAAAATCGAGTGATTTGCGCTCCAGGACAAGGTGATCGCCACCATGCTCCCGAATCCCCACAACCCGACTCCAGCCGACCGTCCATGGTTGCCTTCATCTTCCTCGTCCTCGTTCATCGAGAGTCTCCTTTTTGTGTTTCAGGTCGCCGGTTCCTTGCGGCCAGCTACCTGTTTGTTGCTTCCTTTATCACGGCAAAGTACGCCGGAGATGGTTGCCCATTCCTGTCGAATAACAGCGGGTAGCTCGTTCTCCCTTTCACCGGCCAATTATTCAACCAGGAGTCTGCGTTCGTAACACACCAGAACGTCACGCGGGTGATTACCTCGCGGTGCTTCATGAAGACGCTGAATAACTCGGCATATCGCTTTGCCAGTGCTTGTTGCATGCTGGCCGGTAGCCCGTCCGCATAGGGGTTCAGTTCCGGCGTTGAGGCGATGGTCTTCGAAACCTCTGCCATCAACTCTTTCTTCACAGGAGGGAGGACGTCGACGTCGAGTTCAGTGATATTCACTTTCACGCCGAGCTTTGCGAAGGTTTCAATTGTCGCAGTTTCTTCAGCAATGCCCGGCCACTCGAGGCGGACGTGATCTTGCATACCGATGGCTTTGACAACGATTCCCTGTGCCTGCAATTGTCTGATCAGTGCCACCGCGCCCTCTCGCTTCGCCGGAATTTCCAAGTCAAAGTCGTTGTAGTACAACTCCGCTGCCGGGTCCGCTTCGTGGGCGAACTGAAACGCCTTGGCAATGTAATCCTTGCCGATAATCTGCATCCACCGCGATTGCCGAAACGTACCATCATCATTCAGCGCTTCGTTCACCACGTCCCAGCCGGCGACTCGACCCTTATAGCGACCCACCACAGTTTGAATGTGATCGTGCATCCTCTGCAGCAACACTTCGCGGCTTGCCGGTTTACCGGGTGCTTCCTCAAACACCCAATCCGGGGTTTGCGCGTGCCAAATCAGGCAGTGCCCGACGATCCACATTCTGTATTTCTCGCCGAACGCCACATAAGCGTCCGCAGCTGAAAACTCATACTGATCCGGTTTGGGATGGATGGGGCCCCATTTCAGCGAATTCTCTGGGGAAATTGTATTGAATTGAGCAGTGACGATTGCCTGTGCTCGTTCATCGCGTCCTTCAAATTGATTCTTGTTGAGCGCTGCACCGATCCGGAAATCGTCTTTGAAGGCATCTCTCAGTGTGGCCGACGGGGCCGCGGGCTTTTGTGAATAAACCGGTAGGGCGAGCGGAAGGATGATCCCCGCGGCCACTGACACTTTCCTGGCCAGATGGTGCATGGCAAACCGTATGTTCATCTTGGCAAACCCGCGTTCGTCCGCATTGTACCTCTACCGCGCCTCGCTTTGTCGGTGATCGCCGATTGCGTGCTGGCCACTCACCCCGCCCCTCTGCTACAGTTTCTTTTGATCCTGGAGGGTTGTTGATGACGATTTCGCAAGAATTGCTCGCCATCCTGGTCTGTCCAGTTTGCAAAATGCCCGTGCAAGTGCTGCCTGACGATTCAGGATTGAAATGCCCCTCGTGCAAGCGCATCTATCCCGTGCGTGACGAAATCCCAGTCATGCTGCCCGAGGAAGCCAGCATCGCCGCCGAATGAGACTACCTTCGACATCCTGCTCATGAAATCTGACCACTCCAACTCTCTTCCTCGCCTTAAGCGCTTGCTGTCGCGTTTCCGAAAGATTAATATCGGTGTGCTCGGCGATCTGATGTTAGACCGTTATCTTTGGGGGACTGCGAATCGCCTTTCCCCGGAGGCTGCCGTCCCCGTGGTTGATTTTGTTTCGCAGTCGGAATGCCTTGGTGGGGCGGGCAATGTCGCGGCAAATCTTGCCGCACTACGGGCCCATGTCGAAGCCTTCGGCGTCATTGGCGGGAACGACTCCGTCGGGAAATTGCGAGACGACGAGCCTGGCACCGCTTTACGCGAGTGCTTCCGCCAAGCCAAAATTGATGCGCATGGCATCCTGGCGGATGCGCACCGCGTAACCACCGTCAAAACGCGGGTGATCGCCCAGCACCAGCAGATTGTTCGCATCGATCACGAGCGCCGCGACCCGCTTTCCGCCGACATCGGGGAGCAACTCTTTCGGCTGCTGGTCGGTTCTCTTAAGAAACTCGACGCACTGGTGCTCTCCGATTACGACAAGGGATTGATCAATGACGCCTTTGCGGATCGTGTGCTTCACGCCTGCCATCAAAATAAGGTCCCTGTGTTTGTCAGGCCGAAAACCTCTCGTCTTTATGCCTATCGCGGTGCGCGCGCCATTGTTTGCAACACGAAGGAAGCAAGCTTTTACGTTACTCGCGAGCTATCCGACGAAAAATCAATCGAAGAGGCGGGCCGTGCCCTGCTTCCGCATTTTGGCTGCGCTGCCGTGGTCATAACGCGTGGCAAAAAGGGGATGAGTATTTTCGAAGAGGTCTCGCCGCGACACCTGCACATTCCCGCGACAAGCTTTGAGGTGACCTATGCGCGGGTTGGCCAGCCCGGGGTCGAACGGGGCGACACGGGACGCCAGGTATTCGATGTCACCGGGGCTGGCGACACCGTCCTAAGCGTCTTAGCACTGGCAATGGCCGCGGGAGCTTCCTTGCCCGACGCTGCGTTCCTAGCCAACGTGGCGGCGGGCGTAGTTGTCGGCAAACTCGGAACTGCCAGCGTTAGTCCTGTGGAATTGGCTGCTGCTCTCGAGGACGTCTAGATATCAGTAGGGAACCGGAAAGCTTAGTGCCTTGTCCGACTTGGCGACCCAGATGGGCACGACTTTGGTTTTGCGGCTTTTGTCTGCATCGGACGCATCCGGAAAGGGTGAGAACGGACTGATCGCGACATTTACCTCAATCGATGTATCGCTGTTCCTCGGCGTCTTTGCATCCATAATCTTGTAACTCTTCACCGGGCCGTAGTAACCATCCGCTCCCCAATCGGCGAGAAAATCCTTCATCTGATAATTCGAGGACGGCTTCCAGATGGCGTAGGCCTTACTGGTATCTCCGGCCACCAGGGTGTCGAAGAATTCCGAAGCGGCCTTTTTCTCCGGGTAGTAGCGGAAGGTGAACCAGAGCACAACTGCAGCAACCAGGATCAGCGCAACGAGGGTGATGGCCATCGCGCGGGACTTGTGCGGCTTGTCAACGGGTGGATCGAGAAGTGTCATGCGAGATTCTCCCGCATGCGAGCGTCAGATGAATTTCGCCGGGCTCAGCACGCCACTGAAACTCTAACAAGAGAATTGCCTCGCCGCAATTCGCCCTGTAGATTCGACGCCGATCAGTGCCAAAAAGTTTCTTGAAATCAGCCGGTAAGGGCGCCACCGGTACCTTCGGGAAGTTCGATGGCATATTTGGTGCGGGCCTTTTCGCGGTGTATCTCGAAGGCAAGCTGGATCAGCTTGTCGATCAGTTCGCGAAAGGGAATGCCGCTGGCTTCCCAGAGTTTGGGATACATGCTGATGGAAGTGAAACCGGGAATGGTGTTTACTTCGTTCAGGAAAATCCTGCCGCCCCTTTTTTCGAGGAAGAAATCCACGCGCGCCATTCCGGAAAGTTCAAGAGTGCGGAATGCCGCGACGGCCAAGGTGCGAATCTTCTGTACCTGTGCGGGCTTCAGGACAGCGGGGATTAGCAATTGCGTGCCATCTTCCAGATATTTGGCGGTGTAATCGTAGAACTCGCGATGCGGCACAATTTCGCCGGGCACGGAGGCTTGCGGGTCGTGATTACCCAGCACCGATACTTCGATTTCGCGCGCGGTAACGGACTTCTCCACGAGGATTTTCATCCCGTATTCACAAGCGAAATTCAATGCGGGGGCTAGCTCCCCAGTATGATGCACTTTAGACATCCCGACGGAGGAACCGAGCGTGGCCGGCTTCACGAAAACGGGGTAAGCGAACTTCGCTTCGATCGCTGCCTGGACACTGGCAGGATCTTTTTCCCATTGCCAGCGGTGCACGGTAACCCAGGGGACGACGGGAATCCCAGCTTCCTGGCACAGGCGCTTGGCCACATCCTTATCCATGCCGATAGCTGATCCCAGCACTCCCGCGCCTACGTAAGGAAGGCCGGAAAGATCGAGCATGCCTTGAATGGTGCCGTCTTCGCCAAAGGTGCCGTGCATGACCGGAAAGATGACGTCGAAGCGTTGCGCGCCCGATCCACGATCGAGGGGTACCAGCGCAGCCTCCGTGGGATCAGCGGCGAGCATCACGCGGCGGCCGCCCTTTAGAATGTCCGGTAACATCCTTACGGCGCCCTCGCCGATCAGCCAGTGTCCGTCTTTGGTGATGCCGATGGGTACGGCTTCGTACTTGTCGGGGTCGAGGCCGCGGATGACGGAAGCGGCGGAAGCCAGGGAGACTTCATGTTCTCCGGAGCGGCCTCCGAAGAGCACTCCAACGCGTAATAGTTTTCTATTGTCAGGGGTCACGAATCGTTCCCGCGCCGCCGGGCGGAGAGGCAGCCTAGCTCCGTGTTCAGTTATAAGTGGAAACTGGGAAAAATGCGAAAGGGAGTGGTGGAAAAGTTGCGGAATCGGCAACGGCCGGGGGAAGGACTGTGGGACGAGGGAGCGGGATTGGAGTGTCGGCGCAGTCCCCTCGCGGGCACCCAAGGGCGGCAGCGGCGTAAGCGTGCGTCGCTTGCCACTATAGCTTATAAACTTCGATGAATACTTCCACGTAACGCGGAGTGCTGGTGGAGTTTAGGACCGTTTCTGCAATGACCGGAATGCCCTTCTCTTTGTAGATCTTTTTGATTTCGTTCTTGACTAAATCCAACTTCGCCTGATCGTAAGGTCTTTCGACAAGGGGCAAGAGACCTTTCTGCGTCAGACGCCGCGCTATTTCCTCCGGCGAGATCCTTTTAAATGCGCCGTTGTAATGCAGCACAAACCTGCGAACCATCAGGCTCGCGCTATTGCTCGAATTTGACGGTTGGGAAGGGGAATCCTGGGAGAGCGCAAAAGCAGGACATAAAAACGCGGCACAGCCCAAGGCGAAAGGGAGAATCAGTCGATTCGAGGAGACCATGGTTCACTCCCCCCTGACATCAAGCGAAATCGTACTCTGACCCACCGATTCGCGCAATTAGTTGTGTAACTCGCGAACGTCTAATAGAGAGACGGCGGTGATTTGGGGACGGCGCGTGGCGATGTCCTCCAGAAGAACATCACGACAGCTAAGTCTGGACTATTCAATCTGGGCGAGCGCCAAGAACTCTGATCCAGGAGCGAACACCGCGCGGACCTGACGCGAAGGAGAACCTCCGCTCTAAATCTAAACCGGCACACGGGATGAAACAAACCTTGAGGGTGCGGCGCCCGCAGTCAGCCTAGCATCGCCAGCCTGGGTCCTGCGGCTAAGAAAAAGGGCAAGCCTACGAAGATATCAAGCAAGGGAAGAGCGGGGCCACCGTTTCAGAAGACGAAAACGGTGGCCATCCGAATACCGCGAGATGTTTTGGCGGGTGCGGGTCGACGGAAGGAATGCCCGCGCCGGAGAGAAAAGACTCCCCGGCGGGGGCGAGGCCAAGATTAGAAAGCGTAACGGAGAGCAAACTCCATCACGCGAGGTTGGGTTAATGTGCCGGTGTAAAGACCGATGGAAGTCGGACTGGTAAGAGCACTGTTGTTGGTGAGAGTGGCGGCGTCGAAGCGCACAGAGTTGGTGAGGTTGTACGCATAGGCGCTGAAGCGAAGGGTCTGGCGCTCGGTGATGGAGAAGGTTTTGTTCACGCCCACATCGATGCCGAAAAATCCCTGGCCGCGGAAATTGTTGCGTTGGCCGGATTCGCCGGGATAGGGAAGGCGAAGAACGGAGTTCCAGTAGCTGTTGGGATCGGCGTTGCCGATATTGAAGGCATAGGGCTGGCCATTGTAGAAGGTCAAGCCCTGCTGGACGTGACCGGTGAGCGCGGCTTTGCCTTCGAGTTGGAAGTTGGTGTTGTAGGTACCACCCGCGTCGATGCTGAAGGGGAAGCCGCTGGTCCAGCGGTAGATACCGGTAAAGTCCCATCCGCCGAGGATGGTGTTGGTAACGCGGTTCCAATCGCTACCGAAGGTGCGGCCACGGCCAAAGGGAAGTTGGTAGACCCAATTGGCGTTGATCTGGTGGCGAGTATCCCAGTCGGAAACAGCGCGCATCTGGTTGGGCGCCCAGGTATTGATGATGGCGCTAAGGCCGCCGAAGGTTGGCACGCGTTCGGCGTCGGAGCCGACGTCGAGCGATTTGGAAAGGACATAGTTGAAATCAAATTGCAGGCCGTGAGTCATGTGGCTGCGCAGCGAGAATTGGCCGGCGTTGTAGCTGCTGTTGCCAAGGCTGGACCAAGCGTAGAGGGCAGAAAACTCCTTATTGTAGATCGCATAGGGCGTGTCAACGCCATTGATGTTGGTGCAAGCCGGGAAGCAGTAGGAGTCAAGAATGTTCGTGAAATTGGTAGCGCCAAAAGTGGATGGCCCCCAATTGCAGTAGAACAGCTCATACATCGATTGTGTAGCGGTGGGGTTAGCGAGAGCTCCATTGCCCGGCGCTCCACCTTGGCCCGGCATTCCGTTGCCGCAGAGAGTGCCGTTGATACCGACCGCATTAGGATAGAAATCCTCCCAGTACGGAATCTTTGGGACTTGAGAAACGGGAGTATTGTTTTGTGCGAGCTTGGCAAATTGCGTGGCGGCAGCGAAGTAGTCGACGCCCGACTTGGGATCAACCAAGTCGAGCGGCATGGCCAGATCGCGTTGCTGCAGCAAACCATGAGCGAAGCGACCAACGTAGGCCGCCTCGAAGACCAAACCGCCAGGCAATTCGCGCGAGACGGAGAAGTCCACCGTTTCGGAATACGGTGTCTTCAGCTTATTGTCGAAGCCGAAAGTAATTTGCTGTAGCGGATTTCCAAGACTGCTGACTGGCGGCGTGTAGGGAAATGGCCCTGTGGGAGCGGGATTGAGCAAGAGCCCGTCAGGGCTCGACGTCGGGATGATTCCGGGACCGGCGAAGCGCGCGCTGCCGTCGATGGTTTGGACCGCCGCGGGATTACTGACGACGGTGTTCAAACCGAACGCGCCCGCCTGGTCGAAAGTGTCAACCAGTGCGGTTCCGAAATGGTCGTAGACGATCCCGAAGCCACCGCGGATGGACGACTGTCCCGGATTTCCGAACAGGGCATGCAGCAGACCTCCCGAAGCGTTAGGCGAGTAGGCCACCGCGATTCGAGGACCAAAGTCCTTATAGTCCCAGGGCCACAGAGGCGGTTTTCCGTTTACCTGGCCACTTGGGCTGTAGCTGATGGTTTCGTCGAAGGTCTGGCCAAGAACCATGGCGTTCGCACGATTATTGACGAATTGATTCAAGCTGGAATCAGGAGAGACCTGATTCCCATGAGTTTCATAAACGGGCTGAAGGAGCGAATAGCGGAGCCCGGCAGTGATCGTCAATGTGGGACGAATGTGCCAGGTGTCCTGCACGTAGAAATCGTATTCCCAGGAGCGAAAGTCTTTGGGCACCTGCGTGTTCTGCGCGATTTGGACGTTTTGCGCCGTGCGGTTGTATTGTCCGGTGACTTCTGGTACCAAACCGACGAGATTCACAATCGCGTAGTTGTAAGGGTTGGCGTTGTTCAGATCGACCGCGGGGAAACCAAATGCACCGGGATCGAGGCTGCCACCGCTGCCCGCGGCGCCTTCGGCGAGCCAGTTGGGATTCGTGCTCGCATAGTTAATATTGGAAATATCGGTGGCGCGAGAATTGGTGATGAGGCGGACGTTGGTGCCGAATTGGAGCGTGTGTTTACCCTTGGTCCAGGAAAGGTCATCGACCCAGTTATAGACCGGGATGCGGAAAATACCAGAGTACGACTGCGACGGCGAGAGAGAACTAACGCCCGGGTGCAGATCGTCCAGATAGCGGAAGGTGATCAGAGGACCGTTTTCGACGCCGATATTTTCCTGAACCTGTCGTGTCAGTCCAAAGCGAAAGCTATTTACTAAGTTGGGCCGAATGGAGGCGGTGTAGCCGACCGCAATGGCGCGACTGTCGTCCTTGATCGAGTTGTTGGGAGGCATGCCGGGGAACTGTGGAGGTTGAGCAATGTCGTCCCACTGATAATTGCCGCGTACGAAGATGTGTTGGCTACCAGACTTCGTTAGGTTGTAGTCCAGTTTCGCGATCGCGGTATTCAAAGTTTTTGGATTGGGAGCAGAAAACGTGTAGCAAGAGAGATTATATCCATCGTAGCTGGAGCAACCACTGGAATTGGGAAGCGGGTATTGCTGAAACACGCCCGTGCCCTGTGCGTCGGCAACAAATGGATTCACGCCATTGCCGTTGGGGCAAGTGCCCGCGGGGAAGCCGGGACGCGGCAGACTGCAATTCGGGTCCATCTGCGCGATCTGAGCAGGGCCTACACCGTAATTGCCGGGAGTGACAGTCCAGGTTTTCGTTAATCCGGAAACAGTGCCGCCGGCGCACTGGGTGGCGTCCGCGCAGGGATAAATCACGACGCCATCCTGCAGATTGGCAGCCGGAACATTCCGAGTGACTTGCTGATTTTCTGCCTGGCGCTGGCCTTCGTAGGTGGTGAAAAAGAACAAGCGATCTTTCTTGATGGGTCCGCTGACGGAACCGCCAAACGTATTGCGAATAACTTTGCCGGGAATATTGGGGAGGCCATTGGAGAGTTCCGCTTGTTTATTAAACCAATCGTTGGCTGCCGTTTTCGGAGGGCGATACTGCTCGTAAGCGGAGCCGTGGAAGGTATTGGAGCCGCTCTTCGTGACCAGAGTAATCTGGCCGCCGGACGAGCGCCCCTGGTCGGCGTTGTCGCCGATGGTGGTGACGCGGAACTCCTCGATGGAATCGAGAGTGGAACGGACAGCACCCTGGAAGGCGGTGCCGCGTGACTGCTGGTTATTGTCTACGCCGTCGAGAGTGATGTTGGCCTGATCGCTGCGGCCGCCATTGAGGGCGCCGTTGCGCGTGTCAACGTTGTCGTCCACATTGTTGCCGACGTAGGTGACGCCCGGCTGCAGGCTGAGAACGCCGGCGGCATCGCGGCCTTCAAACGGCAAGGCGAGGATTTGATTCGAACTGAAGGTGTTGCCCATGGTCGCGTCTTGGGTATTCACGCTCTGCGAGGAAGCAACCACTTCGACGGTGGTAGTTCCCGACGCGATTTGAAGCTGTACGTCGCTGCTGGCGGGAGTGGAAACCAAAAGCTCCATACCCGTTTTTTTGTAAGGAGCGAAGCCGGCGGCGTTCACCGCGAGGGTATAGGTCGCGGGACGCACTTCCCGGAATTCGTAGAAACCGTTTTTGTCGCTATGAATCGTGAGCGTAACGGCGATTTCCGGATTGGAAAGAGTTATTTCAGCATCCGGGACGGCCGAGCCGGTGGGATCCAGAATGGTGCCCCGCAGCGATGTTGTGTTGGATTGCGCGAAGGTGAAACCTACAGCGACGAACAGAACGGCAAATAGAACAGACACTTTGTGTCTGGCAGTGGTCCAAGTCATGGACGACTCCTTTCGTGCACCAAGGCAACAGGCGACGAACTGAGTGTGAACCACGGAGGGATTGTGGAACACCGCTTCGAAGTAGAAGCGGCCAACAACCCCGGGCAACCAAACACACCAATCGAACCCGAGTAGTTCTTACCTGGATAGGACAAGCGAAGTGGGATGTCAAGAAAGTTTTGCGAAAAAAGAAAAGAGCAGATCCGGAAAATACCAAATTGGCTGAAAAAAGTGATCTTGCTAACGAACTGTTACCGTGTGCGTCTAACAAGAGTTATTGGTGTGCCGTCCCGAATTGACTACCCGGGAGCGAGACCGCAGAGCTTCGCAGGTTGTGCTTGCGAGGAATGCGCTGGCGCGCGGATTACAGGATTTTCTTGCCGAGGGCGGAGAGAGCGAGTTCCACGCCGAGAGTGGCAGTACGGTTGTGCTCGTCAATCACAGGATTAATTTCGACAATTTCCATCGAGACCATGGCTTCGCTGTCGGCGATCATTTCCAGCGCGAGGTGGGCTTCGCGGTAAGTGGCTCCGCCGCGGACGGGAGTGCCTACGCCGGGAGCGTCGGAAGGATCGACGAAATCCATGTCGAGACTGATGGCGATGCCGTCGGTATCGTCCATGGCGCACTTCAGCGCATCGGCCATCACTTCACGCATGCCGCGTTCGTCAATATCACGCATGGTGAAGGCGCGGACGCCGAGCTTTTTTATGAGCCTTTTTTCGTGCGAATCAAGGTCGCGCACCCCAACAAGAACGACGTTTTGCGGTTCGATCTTCGGTTTGTAGTCGAACAGGTCGTGAAGCTCTGGTACGCCGTAGCCCATAATTCCGGCGAGGGGCATACCATGGACGTTGCCGGATGGAGAAGATTCCGGAGTGTTCATATCGCTGTGGGCGTCCAGCCAGATGCAGCCAATCTGCTTCTTTTGCTTGCGGTAGTGGGCCGCAACGCCGCTGATGGAGCCGGCCGCGATCGAATGGTCTCCGCCAAGGACGAGCGGGAGGTAGCCTTCTTCCAAAGATTTCTGAACGGCCAAGCCGAGGTCATTACAGGCGTCGGCGATTTCCGTAACGTACTTAGCGCGCTTCTCGCCAACAGGCATCTCTTCCGGTTGTTTGACGATGATGTTGCCGATGTCTTCCACCGTGTGGCCGAGATGCCTGATGTGCGCTTGCAGGCCGGCCACACGCAAAGCAGAGGGACCCATGTCGACGCCCCGGCGGCTAGCGCCCAGGTCCATGGGCACACCGATGATGCGAACCTTCTGATGCATATGAGCGACACCCTGTGCTCCGCGATCCTGTCCACGCGCGAGCAGGCGACTGGGCGTGCCTCCTCCTCGCGTCGGAAGGAACCGGACGGATTCTCATGTTTTTAGACTGCGTAAAACGGAGTGAGTGACCAACTACCCCGCATTAAGGATATACCCGGTAGATCATTCGTGGGAAGGGGATGACTTCACGAATGTGCTCGGTGCCGCAAATCCAGGCAACCGTACGTTCCAGGCCCAGGCCGAAACCGGCATGGGGGACGCTACCGTAGCGGCGCAAATCGAGGTACCACTGGAAGGACTCAACGGGTAAGTTATTTTCTTTCAATCGTTTAACGAGAAGATCATAGTCGTGGATGCGCTGACTGCCGCCAATGATCTCACCATAGCCTTCCGGGGCAAGCATGTCGAAGGAGAGCGCCAGATCGGGACGCTCGGCGTCTGGTTGCATGTAGAACGCCTTGATGGCGGTGGGGTAGTGGTGCACCATAACCGGCCGATCGAAGCTGTTGGAGATCAGGGTTTCTTCGTCGCCGCCAAAGTCGTCGCCGAACTTGGCAGGATTGCCTTGCTTCTGGAGGATGCCGACAGCTTCTTCGTAGGTGATGCGAGGGAAAGGCGGTTTGACGTTCTCCAGTTTCTTGATGTCGCGCTTCAGGGTTTCCAGCTCACGCGGCTTGTTTTTGATGACACCTTGCACGATTGCACTGACTAGTCCTTCGCCTAAGTCCATCATGTCTGGCAATTCGGCGTACGCGGCTTCCGGCTCAAGCATCCAGAATTCAGTCAGGTGCCGTCGTGTCTTGGATTTTTCGGCCCGGAAGGTGGGGCCGAACGTGTAGACCTTGCCGAGCGCCATGGCCGTGGCTTCGATGTAGAGCTGCCCGCTTTGTGTGAGGTAGGCCTTCTGGTCGTCGATGTAGTTCACTTCGAAAAGCGTGGAGGTGCCTTCACAGGCCGCGGGGGTGAACATGGGAGCATCCGTAAGCGTGTAGCCCTGCGAGTCCATGAAATTGCGCGCAGAGCGCACGGCTTCGGCACGGATACGGAGAATGGCGGCTTGGCGAGGCGTGCGGATCCACAGATGGCGCTGATCGAGTAGGAAGTCCACGCCGTGTTCTTTCAACTGAATGGGAAAAGGCGTGGCTTCTGAGACCTTCTGCAGGATCTCGATGGAGGTAACGCCCATTTCGAAGCCGCCAGGAGCGCGCTGCTCGGCGCGGATTTTGCCGGTGACGATGACGCTGGACTCCTGGGTGAGGCCTTTGAGCGCAGCAAACGCTTTGGGATTCTCTTTGAGTGAGCAAACACCCTGGATAATTCCGGTACCGTCGCGAAAAATGGGGAAGACCAGCTTGCCGGACTCGCGAATATTGTAGAGCCAGCCACGAACGGTGACTTCCTGCCCATCGTACTTACCTGCGTTTTCAATCGTAATCGTTGTCATAGTGATGTTCTTGAGCCTGCGTCCAAATAAATAGTCTAACAAAGAACAGCGCAAGGTGAGGAACAAGGGAAGTTCCGCGGAAGGGCGCGGCTGTGCTTTTACTGGCAGCCCTCTACGACCTGGATGGCGTCATAGCGACCCGCGTAATAAGAAGGAATGTTCCGTTATCTGTTTCAGAACGAATGTCGTACTTCCGATCGCTCGGTTTTGCTGTCAAGTAATGTCCGGTTTCGACGAATTTATGCGCACCGACCGTAAGCCTGCCACCGTAAACTTCGAGCGCATGTTTTTCCGAATCACCAACCCGTATTCCTGTGTTCGTCCTTCCAGGATCATATGAGATGCGTTGGATTCTTTCACTGGAGTTAGGTAGAAGCACGCCTGATCGTCCCTCGCGGCCGGCAGATTTAGCTTCTGGCGGAGCACGTTGCTTCGTTGGGAAAAGCTCACCCCGATCCGCACCGGACCTGCTCCGTCCTCACGCACGACCCAAGAGTCATCTACAAAGGCCGTGCCGATAGCGACGGCAAGAACAAGGAGGAGTGTATGGCCCCGCAAATTCATGGACGGAATTGTACGAGGTAATCGCGTATAGAGAGCCGGGATTCACAGCGGGGGCGGACTACAAGGAACGGCTGCACTCTTTTTCGAGGCGGTCGAGAGATTTGGCGCCGGCGGAGAGTTGCTCGAGCAGGCTGGGTGCGTCAGGGCCGGTTTTCTCTTTTAGTTCCAGGGTCAGAGCCAGATCTTTGGTGGGCGCGGAATGAAGGAGTTTGAGAGCGGCTGGCCAATCGATGGTGCCGTCGAAGGGAGGAAGATGCTCGTCCTTTTCGCCATGATTGTCGTGGATATGGGCGCTGGCGACAAGATCGCGGAGAGGTTCGAAGCCTTTCTCGATGCGCTGTTCCACGGGGCCTTCGCCCAAATGCGCGTGGCCAAAATCAAAGTTGAAACGCAACGCTGTGAGACGGGTTTCCTCGACGAAGAAGCGAAGGTAGGGGGGATCGCCCATTTCGCTGGGGGTGTTCTCGATGCAAACGGTAACGCCCAGATGCTTCGCGTGCAGGGTGAGATGTTCGAGCGAACTGAAGGCGGCATCGCGTTTGCGCGGGTCGCTGGCTTCCCGAGAGCCGCCCATGTGCAGGATCAGGCGGGAGAAAGGAAGGTCCTCGGCTACATCGAGGACGCGCTTCAGTTCGTCCATGGCTTCAATCCGGCGCACACGTTCGACTTCCGTAATGGAGAGTGGAGTGCCACCTTCGCGGTTCACGCTTAGGTCGCGGCTGGTGGGTGCATGTAGTGAAGTCAAGCGCAGGTGATGATCCGCCAGCGCCATCGCCGTGCTGCGCACGTCTGCTTTCGCCGAATAGTCGAAGTGGCTGCGGGTGGCGAAAATTTCGACACCGTGAAAACCAGCGCCTTGAATTTGTCCTAGCAATTCCGGAGTGAGCTTCTTGGAGACGAAAAGGTAGGTGGAGAGGGTTCTCTGCATAAGGCTCGGTCTATTTTACGTGGAGATGCCTCGCACGAGAAGCGCCCTCAGCTTGGCAGTTACTGTCATTAAAAACCAATTGCCGAGCCGTCGTCGCGAGGGTCGGCGGCGCCGCAGCGTTGACCGTTTTGGGGATCGATGCCGATGGCGTTAACCAGGCCGATATGGCCGCGACGCTTAATCTCGTAGCCACGCGCCCTCATCTGCTGTTCCATTTCCGGTGAAAAGAGTTTCTCCATGAGCAGCACATCGGGCATCCACTGGTGGTGAAAGCGCGGGGCGTTGATGGCGGACTGCGCGTCCATGCCGAGGCGAGCCCAATTGAGAATGCTAAGAAGGGTGACGGAGATGATCGTGGGGCCTCCGGGAGAGCCCGTGACAAAGCTTAGTTGCCCGTCGCGTAAGACGATTGTGGGCGTCATCGAACTCAGCGGGCGCTTTCCGGGAGCAATGGTGTTGCCCTCCGACTGAATGAGGCCGAACAACGCGTTCGGTACTCCTGGCTGTGTGGTGAAATCGTCCATCTCGTCGTTGAGAAGAAATCCGGCGGAGGAAGTGACATGTGAGCCATAGCTGTCATTGAGAGTGGTGGTGCTGGCGACGGCGTTTCCGGCAGCGTCCACGACCGAGAAGTGCGTGGTGTGCGGGCCATCGCCAAGACTGATGATCGCATTGGGTGGAACGCTGGCGCTGATTCCGGAGGTGCAGACGTGGGGGTTACCCGCGTGCACGTCGGTGCTCGGAGTTGCGCGCTCCGGATCAATCGTGGCGACGAGTTCCTTCGCGTAACACGGGCTGGTAAGTCCGGCAACGGGTATGTTGGAGAAATCGGGATCGGCGAGGTAGGCGGCGCGATCAGCGAACGCGCGTCGCATCACTTCCGCGACGATGTGTACGCTTTGCGGATCGTCCCAGCCTTTCAGCGGGATGTCCTGGAGCATGTTCATCGCTTCGATGACGGCCACGCCGCCGGAACTGGGCGGTGGCGCGGACAACACTTCCCAGCGGTGCGAGTCAAGCGTATAGGTGGCGCGGAGCACTTCACGAACTTTGGTCTGGTAGTGCGCCAGGTCGTCCAGCGTGATCAGTCCGCCCAGAGCGGCCATATCGCGCGCCAGTATCTGCGCGGTTTCGCCCTGATAGAAATCGGCGGGCCCGAGTTTGGCAATTCTCTTCAGAGTGGCGGCGAGCTCCGGCTGGCGAAATGTGTCGCCAACTTTGAACATGTTGCCATCATTCAAAAAGATCTGACTGCTCATCGAGAAGCGCTGCAGATCTTTACGTTCCTCGGCGAACTCCCGTACGAGTTTCTCAGTGACTGGAAAGCCATCGCTGGCGAGGCGGATGGCAGGTTGCATCACGTCGGAAAGCTTCATGGTGCCGCTGGTTTTCAACGCTAGCGCGAGTCCAGCGACGGTGCCGGGCACGGCCACTGAGCGGTAACCGACGGTGGAAGCCTCATTGTCGAGCTTGCCGTCGGGCTTGATATACATTTCACGCGTCGCTTTGCCAGGCGCCATTTCGCGATAGTCAAAAAAGGTGGTTTTCCCGTTGGCGAGGCGCACCAGCATGAAGCCGCCGCCGCCGATGTTGCCTGCCGCAGGTTCGACAACAGCAAGCGCAAAGGCCGTGGCCACGGCTGCGTCCACGGCATTGCCGCCACGTTTCATGATTTCGACACCGGCTTGCGAAGCGAGAGGTTCATCGCTGGCAACCATGCCGTGTGCGCCACGCACGGGTTGGCGAGGCCATCCTTTGGGGACGTCTGGGCGATCGCGGAACTCCGCAGCGGTTTGCGCGAAAGTTTGAGAGGCGAAGATAGCAACGGCAAGGATAACAAACGAAGCAAGAAGTGTTCGGCGGCTCATGGCAAACAACAAACAGTAAGGGATTCAGGAGTATTGGTCAAGCCAGGGCTTCTGCACTGAGGGGAGTGAGGAACCTGGTGTAAGCTAACGCGGCAGAAACCAGGGAGAGTGCCAATGAAATTGCAGAGAGAAATGTTGCGGCTGTTCGCACTGGTGGTGATGTTGCTTGGGGCGGTGGCTGTGCGGGCGCAGAACGCGCCGCCGCCGGACCTGGATGCGTATGTGGCACGCGCCATGAAGACGTACGAGGTGCCGGGAATGGCGCTGGCGATTGTGAAGGATGGAAAGATGGTGGTGGCGAAGGGCTACGGAGTGCGGAAGCTGGGCGAAGACACGCCCGTGGATGAAAACACGCTGTTCGGAATTGGTTCGAATACCAAGGCGTTTACGGCAGCGGCGATTGCGACGCTGGTCGATGAAGGCAAGGTTAACTGGAGCGATCCGGTCAGCGACAGGCTGCCGGGATTTGTGATGTACGCGCCCTATGTGTCGAAGGAGATGCAGATTGGCGATCTGCTGTGCCACCGGAGTGGGCTGGGCTTGGGGGAAGGCGACCTGATGTTCTGGCCGCACACCACGTTCACGCGGGAGGAAGTGGTTTACCGGTTGCGCTATTTGAAGCCTGTGACGAGCTTTCGTACAACATTTGCGTATAGCAACCTAATGTTTCTAACGGCGGGGCAAGTGGTGGCGGCGGTCAGTGGGAAGAGCTGGGATGAATATGTGCGAGAGAAGGTTTTTCAGCCGCTGGGCATGCAAACCACGACCACGAGCAACACGATGTTCAAACCGGGAGATGATTTTGCGTATCCACACGAGAAGGTGGATGGAAAACTCCAGTTCATTCCGTTCGAGGCACTGGATAATGCCGGGCCGGCGGGGTCCATCAATTCGTCCGTGGCAGAAATGTCGAAATGGATCGAGCTGCAGCTGAACCATGGAAAAATCCCCGGAACGGAAACGCGGATCTTCAGCGAGAAATCTTCGCAGGAGATGTGGGCGCAGCACATGGTGGTGCCCATCGGGGAGGGTCATGAGGAATTGAAGGCGCTGCGGCCGCACTTCCGGGGTTATGGGTACGGGTGGTTCCTGTGGGACTATCGCGGGAGAAAGCTGGTGGGGCATACGGGCGGCGTCGCGGGATTTGTGTCGCGAGTGCTGCTGGTGCCGGAAGAGAATCTTGGACTGGTGATCCTGACCAACGCGGAAGAAGATTTCGCATTTGACAGCGTGATGTACCATGTACTGGATTCCTACTTCGGCGCACCAAGCACGGATTGGGTGGCGGCATTCAAGGCTGTGCAAGACAAGGATCAAAAAGAAGCTGACCAAACGATGAAGAAGGCGAGTGCGGAACGTGCGGCCAATTCGAAACCGTCATTGCCGCTGGAAAAATACGCCGGCGAGTATTCCGATCCGTGGTACGGGAAGATCACCATTCGACAGGAATCCACGGGACTGGTAATTATGCTGGATCGCACGAGCAAGGGAGTGGGCGAACTGCAGCACTGGCAGTACGACACGTTCAAGGCCCACTGGCGCGACCGCACGGTCGAGGATGCGTTCGTTACGTTCACGCTGAAGCCAGACGGGTCGATCGATCACTTCACGATGACGGCAGTTTCGCCGTTAGCGGATTTCAGCTTCGATTATCAGGATTTGTATTTGACGCCCGCGGCGAAGCAGCCGGAAAAGAAATAGCTATTCTTCAAGGAATTCGACAGTAGGAGGACCGGGCAGCAGTCCGGCGGCGGTGCCACGCTCAATCAGATCCCGCACAGCTTTCTTGCCTTTCTCGCCGTAGCCCAGCGTCCACTTATTAACGTACATGCCTACAAACTTATCGGCCAGCTCCGCATCCATGTCGCGGGCGAACTGCATAGCGTAGTTCAAAGCTTCTTCACGATGCTCCAAGCCATAGGAAACGCTATCGCGAATCGTGCGAGAAATGACGCGGCCAAGATCGGGGCCCAGGGAACGGCGGACAGCGTTGCCGCCGAGAGGCAATGGCATGCCGGTGAGCTCCTGCCACCACACGCCGAGGTCGACGATGCGGTGCAAGCCGAGCTGAGGGAAGAAGAGTTGTCCCTCGTGGATGAGTAAGCCCGCCTCGAGGACTTCGTTCTTCACCGCCTCCATAATCTTGTCGAAGGGCATCACCACCGCTTCAAACTCCGGCTGGAAGAGCTTCATGGTCAGGTAGGCGGAAGTCTTGAGACCGGGCACACCAATGCGCTTGCCCTTTAGGTCCTGAGGCTTGAGCGCTTTCGTGGAGACGACAATGGGGCCGTAGCCTTCACCGAAACTGGCGCCGCAATCCAGAAGGATGTACTTGTCGCGAAGGGAAGGATAAGCGGCAAAGCTGACCGCGGTAACGTCGTAGGTTTCCGTCAAGGCGGCTTCGTTCAGGGACTGAATGTCAGACAGTATGTGCGTGAATTTGTAGCCGGGAGTGGGGAGCTTGTGAGTCGCGAGCGCGTAAAACATGAACGCGTCGTCGGAGTCCGGCGAGTGGGCCAGCTTGATCTGGCGAGCCTCTCTTTCCGTTTTCGATGCTGTCTGTCTGCCAGCCATGAGCGCTAACTGTCCTTTGCCCGGGCTAGTCGATCGATAGGGACGCTGCGGCCCCGATTTCGCGGTTCAGGGACAAGGAAGGCGAGGTCGAGCGACACTCAAACAATTCTGATTTGCGGCCGGGCTTACGTTCGCAACGGAAAGCCTAACATAGACAAGGCGGAAGACAAAACCTGGGAAAGCTTTAGGGCCGCGGCGCGATCTGGCCTCAATTGTGGGACGAAAGGAGGAGGCGATCGCGTTTTTGCTCGAGATAGGCCTGGTAGAGTTTGGCCCGCATGTGATCGGATTCGTCGTCGGAGAACAGGAGAGCGCATCGAAAGGCCCGCCGCAAGTCTTCGCGAGTCCAGCTGGCGCGCATGAGTCCCTGGGGGGAATGAGAGCTGGTGCCGAGTAAGAGATGGCCCAGTTCATGAGCCATGACCACGCCCAGCAAGATCGTGAGGTCGATCTCAGAATCGTCGTGCAGATGCGCTACGCGATCGCAGAAGATGTCGGCCTGGAAGCCGACGCCATCGTCGGCGAGATAGGAAACTCCGAGTGCGGAGCCCTGGGACTGCAGCGGATGGCGGATGAGCCGCAAATGCAGGTGGGTGGGGAAGACGCTGCTGGTGCAAAGGTCCCGCTGAGGTTCGGTCAAGGAGGGCAAGCCACAACGGAGCCATAGGAGGCGGACACCGGCCTGCGCAAAAATCCTGGAAGTCACGGCCTCTGATTGTGAAACGAGCTTGGGCGATACACCGGCGTCGTCGAAAACGGATAAGACAACGGTGGTTATTTCGGGTTGATGGTCCTTAGACCAAACGGAGGGATAGAATAGCGCCAGCACGAGCAACAGTCTCACGCCCCAAAGGAGCGATCTGGGGTTCACGGCGGTTACCTCCCAACTTAGGGCCTCGCCGTCGTCTTACCCCACCCGTGCGTCTTTAACAGAGACGAAGGAATTGTTGATAAGTTCCGTTGCGTGGCATGGAACCTCTCACTTTTCTGAAGGATCCGGCTTTATGGAAAATCTGCACTACGTTTAGAAACATTTCGCGGACCACCAGCGTCTTTACTAGCAGGCCCATATCCGGAGGTAGTCCGTGGTGTCTGCAAATGGCGGGAGCCCGATCGTGAGGTTCGGGACGTTCGAGGTAAACCTGAGCGCGGGGGAACTCTGGCGAAATGGCACCCGCGTGCGGCTTCAAGAGCAGCCGTTTCAGGTGCTGGCTATGCTTCTGGAGAAGCCCGACGAAGTTGTGACACGGGAAGAGCTGCACCGGCGACTGTGGTCCTCTGACACGTTTGTGGATTTCGATCACGGATTGAACGCTGCGATCAAGAGACTGCGCGATGCGCTGGGTGATTCCGCAGATAATCCGCGGTTCGTAGAAACGCTGGCGCGCCGCGGCTACCGGTTTATTGCGCCGGTAGAAAGTCCAAGGCGGCAGGGATCGCCGGTAGAGCACATTGATCCCAGCACCCGGCAAGTGGCGCCGGCGGGTCGACGTTGGTTGCCCATCCTGATATCCGCCGTGGTCGTTCTCCTGGTGGGAGTTGTTGCGGGCTGGCATGCAGGTCGCAATTCCGCCGCCGCGTTTCGGCCCATGGAGCGTCGTGTAACAGGGAACGCGCCCAACGATCCGGTCTGGTGCGCAGCGATTTCACCGGATGGGAGGATTTTGGCCTTTTCGGATAAGAATGGCCTGTTTCTTCGAGTCCTGGCCACGGGCGAGACGCAGCACGTGGCGATCGCCGACGAATTCAGGACTGGTTCGATCAGCTGGTTTCCAGACGGGAATCGTTTGTTGGCAGTAAGAGCGAAGTGGCCCAGGAATGCGCCTGGGCTGTGGTCGCTTTCCGCGCTGGGAGGTACCCCCCGTAAACTCATCGACGATGCGGAGGAAGGTGCAGTGTCGCCAGACGGTACGCAAATCGCGTTTGTTCGAGGCGATTACGAACATGAGGAAATCTGGCTGATGCAGGCTGACGGTGATCACCCGCGCAAGCTGTTCGGAGAAAAAGGTGGGTCGTATGGCTCTCTCGCATGGTCTCCTGACGGGAAGCGCTTGGGTTTCTTTCAATACCGCTACAATTCCGGAAACGATCAGAGTGAAGTTTCGATCGAAATCGGCAATCCCGCCACCGGCCAGGTGGACGCAATCAGCGAGAACCCGCGTTTTTCTCCCGGCTTGAATTGGACTGAAGATGGCCGCCTGATTTTTTCAATCGGCGAAGCACCGCCCAATCGCAGCGACTCCAACCTTTGGGCGCAAAGAATGGATGCGCGCACGTACAAGCCGGTCGGCGAGGCAGTACGGTTGACCAGCGGGCCGGACTCCAAAACCAGAGTGAGCCTGTCTGCCAATGGGAAACGGCTGAGCTATATTCGATTCGTGGCCTCGCCGGCCGTCTACGTCGCCCGGGTGCAAGCCGACGGGAGCACTCTGAGCGCACTGCAGAGACTCAGCTTGGGGGAGCGAAAGAATTTCCCTTACGCATGGACGCCTGACGGAAAATCGATCATTTTCGTTTCCGATCGCGACGGTTCGCGGCATCTCTACAGACAGGCAATCGATCAGGCGGCACCGGATTTGGTCGCAGGCGGCGAAAATGAAATTTCCATCGCGCGGCTGGACGCCGAGGGCACCGGAATTCTGTACCTCCTGACGCCACCGCCCAATGATCCCACGCAGGATATGCGCGTAATGCGCATTCCGCTAAGCGGCGGCACGCCGCAATTGATCCTGCGCGGCCAGGGAATCAATAATTTTCAGTGCGCGCGGGCACCGTCGAGAACCTGTGTCTTCAGCCGATTCGGCGAGAACCAAATTGTCTTTTCAACGTTTGATCCGGCTACCGGAAAACAAACGGCGATTCACTCGATCGAAGATCCAGAGTGGTTCCTTCTGAACTGGAGCCTTTCGCCCGATGGGCGCACGCTCGTATTTGCCAAGAAACACCGCACGGCGATACCTGCGGACCTCCAGCTTTTTTCAGTCCAGAGCGGTAAATTTCGGACTCTGGTTCTCGATCAATGGTTCAGCGTCGGATATCTGGATTGGGCGGCGGACGGAACAAGTATATGGGTGAACGCGACCTCCGCAGCGGGGGTGCAAAGCCTGCTGAACGTAAATTTGCGGGGAAAGGTCACTGCGGCGCTGCAGCAAAAGGAAATGGATCTTGGCTGGGCGATTCCGTCGCCAGATGGCCGGCACGTGGCGCTGTGGATGTCGGCGGCTAGTTCAAATGCCTATTTGTTGGAAGGGTTTTAGAAACGAGCCCCTAGAATTAAGTCTTTTTGCGGTTTGCGTTCTGGCCGGCTCCTCTGGACGATCAGATGGCGGAGACAAGGTGCGCGATGGCGTCCTCGAACGTGACTTTGCCGTCCAGGTAGGGCTGCCAATAAATTGTCAGTATTTTTAGATACTCTTCCCAGCCGCGCTGGGAGAGATTCTCCCGGAGCGCGAAGGGTACAGGATAGGTTTTGGTCTTTACTGTTCCCCCGGCATCCTCCGGCGTTTTTTCCTCGGCGTCATGAAGCACCGGCCGCAGGACTTCTCCAGTAGTGTAATAAATCAGGGCGTGCCATAAATTGCGTGGGATCGGTTTATCGCGCTGGCGACACTCGCGCTGGATGGCCTCCTCTACAGGGCCAGCGATCCCATGCGAGGCTTCGTGAAACAGAACCTCCAGGGCGGCGGAACCCTGGTTTCGCAAATCCATGCTGGCGATGGTCACGCGCAGTGGATCGAGTGTGGTATACGCACCACTGTCATTTGCGAAGCCGCAAACATCCACGCGAATCTTATTCTTCGGCCACTTTGTTTGGTAGATTTCCGCCAAGCGCTGCGACAATCCCACACCCTGCTCGCGCACCAGTGGAGCGACGCGCGCCACCCACCGGCGGTTGCTGCGGTCTTGATCTGTCCACCAGTGCGCGCGGTAAACCGGTGCAGCGGATTCCAACACGAAGCCGATTTTCCCGGGCAGCCCGGCATCGCAAACCCGCTTTTTGCGTCCAGTGAGTTCATCGCAGTCCTCGAACTCTCCCAGTTGGTCTTTCAGCAGGATCAGATCGATATTGATCTGCATGTCCTTGTTGGCTTCATTCTGGGTGTAGAAGGTGAGGGCATCGTCCCAGATCTTTTGCTCCGCTGCGGTGAGCGCAGGGAGCGTGCCGGGTGAGATCTTCATGACGGGGCTCGATTGTTTCCCTGAGGCAGCCTGGGCGTCCCTGGCAGCCACGCGCACGCGGGCTTCGTGGTAGAGAAAATGGTGCAGGTTCACCCAAAAGCTGCTGTGGAACTCAAATACCGGAAGGGGCCCGTAGACAGATTCGATTTCTTGTCCCATGGCGGCGGGAGCCGTCGAGGTCAGGAACAGACCCAGGCAGAGAAGCAAGACCATTCGGAATGGGAGCCGTCGCATAATCAAAACGGAAATAGTAGCGCAGTTTTCGGTTCTATCAAATTCGCACTTATTTACCCGGAACCGGAGTAATATCGCTCCTCGCAGAAAAGGAGGAGCGGATGAGAGCGTGCCTGGCCGGATGGTTTGTGGGTTTGGGAATCTTGTTTGCAGGAATTGCTACAGCGCAGGAGGTAGCGGGCCTGCCGGAGATGAAACAGGAAGCGGTTCGGGAGGTCGACAGTCTGCAGATGTTTACGCAGCAGATGGTCGATCAAATCTACAGCTACAGTGAGTTGGGGTTTCAGGAAGTGGAGACCTCGCGCTACGTAACGGGAATCCTGCACAAGAACGGGTTCCGCGTGGAGCGCGGAATAGCCGGGATTCCCACGGCGTGGGTAGCGAGCTACGGAAGTGGGAAGCCGGTGATCGCGTTTATCACCGATATCGACTGCATTCCACGGGCGTCGCAAAAACCGGGGGTCGCGTACCACGCGCCGATCGTCGAAGGGGCGCCAGGTCACGGCGAAGGACACAACTCCGGAATGGCAGTGCAGGTAACGGCGGCGATCGTGCTAATGAAGCTGATGGAGGAACACCACATCGCGGGCACGTTGAAAATATTCCCGGGCGTGGCGGAAGAATTGCTTGGAACGAAAGCATTTTTAGTGCGCGCGGGGTATTTCAAGGATGTCGACATTGTGCTGGGCGCTCACGTTGAATCGGAATTCTCCACTGCGTACAGCACAGGAAATGGTGAGTGGAGCGGCCTGGTGAGCGTGCAATATTTTTTTCACGGCCGCGCAGCACATGCGGCGGGCGCGCCATGGTCTGGCCGAAGCGCGCTGGATGGCGTCGAACTGATGGATGTCGGCTGGAATTTCCGCCGTGAGCATCTTCGTCTACAGCAACGTTCCCACTACGTGATCATCAACGGCGGCGACCAGCCCAACGTGGTTCCCTCGGAAGCGGGCGTCTGGTATTACTTCCGCGAACTCGACTATCCCCATATCAAGGAACTCTACGAACTGGGGAACACGATGGCCACCGCCGCCACCATGATGACGAGCACGACCGTGGATCATCGACTGGTGGGCTCCGCCTGGCCGCCCTTCTTCAACAAGGTAATCGCCGAAACGCAGCAGAAGAATATCGAGGCCGTTGGCATGCCGAACTGGAGCCAAGCGGACCAGCAGCTTGCCAAGGCGCTGCAAAAGGAGATCGGCGAGAAAGTAGAAGGGTTGAAAACGAAAGTGGAGCCGCTGAAAGAGCCGGTGAAGGACCCGAAGGGCGGCGGCTCCGACGATGTAGGGGACATTTCCTGGAACGTTCCTATGACCTACCTGATGTATCCGGCGAATATCCCCAATCTACCGGGGCACAGTTGGGTGGATGGAGTGGCAATGGCGACGCCGATTGCGCATAAAGGTTCCACGGCGGGGGCAAAAGTACAGGCGATGACGGCGCTGGACTTCCTGCTGCAACCCGCGCTAGTTGAGGCGGCATGGGACTATTTCCGAAAAGTTCACACCAAAGACATGCATTACGAATCGTTCCTCGCGCCCGATGATAAGCCCGCGGTCGAAATGAACCGCGAGAAAATGGAGAAGTTTATGCCGGAGCTGAAGAAATATTACTACGATCCCTCGAAGTACAAGACCTATTTGGAACAATTGGGGATTACCTACCCGACCGTGAAAGCGACGCCTTGAGTGAGTCGCCCGCGTGAGAGGGTTTCACTCCGCCTTCGCATCCAGGGAGCTTCCTACGGCGCCATGATGATCGGCGGCATGGGTGATTCCGTTTAGATCGTAGAAAAAAGAGCGCAGGCCGCTTCGGCCGTATTCCGCGGGTATGACGGCGATTTCATATTTTGCTGGTGCGCCGGAAGTGTTCGCGCCAACGATGACGTAACGGAATATGTAGCCGTCCTTTTTGCCTCCGGCGAGTTCCTGATCGGTGAGCCCGGCCTTCTCGCTCTTCACCTGACCTGGGGGGGCGGGTCCCAGTACAGAAATCGATTCAGGCAAGCGAGTGTAGGTTTTGCGGTAGGTCTCTATCGCATCGACGAGCTTTTTCAGATCCGCGAGTGCCGCCAGTTCATTTACGTTGATCTCAGCACGGTCCCATTCCTCGCCGAGCGTGGGCAAATCGAGCATTAGCAATCCCAGAGAGAGCAGTTTCCACTGTCCATTTTCCCGGACCATAGCAATGATGATCTGGTGGGCGCTGTCGCCGGTGGTGTCGGAAGCGGCCTGGACGCTGAGAGGAAGGTAGGCGAGGTTGTCGCGCAGTTCGGCCTTGCCAATCACCATTTCCGTGGTGAGATCGGGCGTGGTGCAGTGGACGACGATATTGCCGGAGGCGTCCTGATTTGCATGGGGTTCGCCGGATTTGTCGAGCAGCACGAAGCGCTTCAGGAGAGTAGCGCGGGCCGCGGGGGTAAGACGGGCAAAGGCATTCACGTTGCGGATGGTTAATGCGTTCGAGAAGGCCTCGCTGTTGTGAGAGCACGCCGCCATCATCACGGAGCGCAAAACCGCTGCGGGCTCTTCTTTGGCGTCGCCCTGGGCGCGGCAGACCGGTGCCAAGAAAAAGGTCAAGCCGAGGCCAAAAATTTCAGCCACAAACAATCGTGTATTCGAAACGATTCGCAACTCAATCCCCTCAGTCTTTTCCTGTCTGCAAAATTGCCGCCAGATTTTGGGTGAATGCCGAGCGTGGCAGAACTTCCGTACATCCTGCAGCTCGCGCTTGCGCTGCCAATTCCGTTTGCACATGCGACAAAAACGCCACAATGCGCAGCTTCTTCTGTGTCGCCAGGACTAGCTCTAGGGTCGCCAGCGGCTGATTTCGGGCGTTCAGGTCGACGAGGACCAGTTTCGTCGGAGGATCCAATAGTCCAAGGAGGGCTTCAGTGGTGGTTGCGGCCTTGAACTCGACTCCCAAGTGCTTGGCGGTCTCTGCAATTTTCATCTGAAAGAACAAATCGTCCAAGTATCCAACCACGCGTCCCATGCCATCCTCTTTTCCTGAAAAATACGGGTTCTCACCGGGCTTTCGATTTGCTAGCCGTGGACATACAATCAGACTGCCTTCCTGGGAGGGCCGGATGCAAGTCCTATCGACTGCGCCGATTCAGAAATATTCGTACCCGAACCCATGAGCAATTCTGCGGAAGACGTGCGACTGGCTGCGGCGGACCCGTTGGAAGTCACCCTGTACACCAAGCCAGGATGCCATTTGTGCGAGGAGGCCAAAGCCGCGATTGCGCCACTTCTGCGGGAATTCCAGGCGCCGTTGCGCGAGGTGGACATCGAGTCGGATGCCGCGCTGATCGCGCGCTACGCGTGGGACATTCCGGTGCTTTTCATCGGCATGCACAAAGCGGCCAAACATCGCGTGGATGTGGAGCAATTTCGGAGGCAGCTTCAGGAAGCGCAGGAGAGTCGATGAGGCGCACCGCGTTGGATGATACCACCGGAGACGGGGCTAGTGATCGCCGCCAGGGCTGTGGGCGCCGACCGTCTTGTCCGGCACATCACCGGCCCGGCCTTTCACACGGTCGTACACGCTTACCTGGCTGACCGAGCCGAGCGCCTCATTGTAAAAGGTAGGCACGCCCAGCGCAGTTCGCAGCTCTTCATTAAACTTGCGAAGACCTTCCAGATGGGTTGAAAGCGCCGGGAGCTTAATGCCTTCATCGGTCAAAAGAAACTTCTGGTAGCCGGCATCCCACAAGCGTGTGAACTGGCCCTTCAGCATGATGGTCGGCAGCACGGTCATACGGAAATGCCCGTCGGGGTCCTGCCGGAACTCCGCACCGCAACCGTACTTTTCGACGCGCACGACACCGCGCGTGCTCCCAACCGTGAATCCAAGGGCGGCCAGGCTATCCATGGCCTTCTTCTCAAAACGTTGTTCGACGTTCCACATAGCGTCCAGAGTACGATTCCCGTAGTGTTCTGTAAAGTGCCCGCGGCGCAGCATTCCTTTCCTGCCTGGGTGTTAACGCGTAAGATGGAGATCAGGTAAAGAGAGATGTTAACGAAAACACCGGCATGGACCGGACATCCAGCAGCAGCCGGCTTGACGAACGAAGAGATTCTGCGCTACAGCCGACATCTGATCATGCCGGAAGTGCGGATGGAAGGTCAGCTCAAGCTGAAAGCGGCTAAGGTATTGCTGATCGGCACGGGCGGACTGGGCGCGCCACTGGGCTTGTACCTTACAGCCGCTGGGGTCGGGAATATTGGCCTGGTGGATTTCGATATAGTCGACTTCACCAATCTCCAACGGCAAGTCACGTTTGGAACCGCGGACGTGGGCATGCCAAAAACGGAAGCGGCACGCGCGCGGCTTACGAATCTGAATCCCGACGTGATGATCACGACTTACGAAACAAGACTTACGAGCGAAAACGCGTTGGGGCTTTTTAAGGACTACGACATCATCGTCGACGGCACCGACAATTTTCCGACGCGCTACCTGGTGAACGATGCGTGCATCCTGCTGGGAAAGCCGAATGTATACGGCTCGATTTTCCGGTTTGAAGGCCAGGTCACGGTGCTTGGCATGCCGGGCGGCCCTTGTTATCGCTGCCTTTATCCGGAACCGCCTCCGCCGGGCCTGGTGCCTTCTTGCGCGGAAGGCGGAGTTCTTGGAGTGCTGCCGGGCATCATCGGCTCGCTGCAGGCGATGGAAACCATCAAGCTGCTGATCGGCCAGGGTGAGCCGCTGGTGGGGCGATTGCTGCTGTTCGACGGGCTGACAACGAAATTCCGCGAACTGAAGCTGCGCAAGAATTCGCACTGTCCTATGTGCCGCACGCATCGAAAAATTCACAAGCTTATCGACTATGAGGAGTTCTGCGGGATCCGCGGCGAAGAAGAGCCGGAGATGGACTTACACGTTCCGGAGATTACCGCGCGTGAATTGAAGCAGCGGTTCGACCGCGGCGACGAGCTGTTCATCCTGGATGTGCGCGAGGCTCACGAATATCAGATTTGCAACCTGAAGGGTCACTTGATTCCGCTAAGCGAGTTGCCTCGCCGCGTGCACGAACTCGATTCTTCCCACGAAATCATTGCGCACTGCCGCAGCGGAAAGCGTTCCGCGCAGGCGGTTGATTTCTTGCGGAAGGCGGGTTTCCGCAAAGTCCTTAATCTTCGCGGGGGCATCCTGTCGTGGTCGATGGAAGTGGATCCTGCCGTTCCGCGCTACTGAAAGTCGTTGTCCATGAGCGTTGTTGGAGTTCATGCGCGCGGTTAACTTGTCTTTCGCGGCGTGTCTGTTATCTTGATAGGTCTTCTTGATTCGCATCGCTCAACGGAGGAATTCATGGCCGGCACAAAAGTTACAATTTTCAGCAACGGTCCACTTCGCGTCGAGGGGGATTTTGAGATCGTCGATCAAGAAGGCAAGCTGTTTGGGCTGGGCGGACGCACCGCGATCACGCTATGCCGTTGCGGACAATCCGCCAATTCCCCGTTCTGCGACGGCACTCACAAACGACAGGGCTTCAACGGTCCCGTCTCGGCCCGGGATCTGCCACCACCGGCAGCAAAGCTGTGATTGGGCGCCTCATCCCAACGTGAGACAGTCTCAGAGTGAGATTATCAACAGGTGGGCCTAAGGATTGTCTAAACCCATGCTAACTGTCTGGATACACATACGATATTGTCTCGAATTAGCACGGTTTCCCCAGTTCTTCCCGTCTCGCGGCGGGTCTCATGTGTGACTCCTCGGTCCTAAGTCAAAAATAAAAGCTCTATTTTCAGCTAGTTAGAATACCACTTTTCCCATCCAAAAAGGGCCTATACGTGCAATCACCCAGTGTTGCCGGGTTTCTCCGGCATTTGGGGGCTGTGTTGGGAGATTGGGCCAAGATCACGGGGTTTCTCAGAAAGGACCGCGGCAAACTGCCAGCGATTGCCTATGGGATCGTGGCTGTTTTGTTTCTTTCAGTGGTCTTCTATACTCGGCAAGCCCACTTCTCCGGATCACCAACTAGGTATCTTTACCTTGAAGTTGGCGGCTCGCTACTTTGCTTTTGCTACGCCGCAAATGCCCTGGTTCGTTTCCGTGGGACGCACGACCGCGTCGCGCTGATCTTGGCGTTCGGTTTTGTTCTCTCCGGCATGATTGAGACGATCGGCTACTTTGGTCTCACTGATTATCTGCATGCCGGCTTGATGGCCCTATCCCGTGTTCCGATGGGATGGATGGTCGGGCGCACTCTGCTTGCGGTGCTTCTACTCGCAGCCCTTGGCGTCGAAAGGTTCCTGCCCACGTCTCGCCAGCCCAGCCGCGAGACGGCCGGTGTGCTGTTTGTGGTTGCCGCCGCCGCCTATGTTACCAGTGCGGCTTTCATCGCCGCACCGGCTACGCCGGCAGCGAAGGCCGGAGCGTTCTTTTCGCGCCCATGGGAACTCTTGCCCGGTGCCCTGTTCTTGCTGGCCACGCTGTTCTTCTACCGTCGATTCAAGGACGGGAAGAAAGCCGACAGCGATGCTTCCCTATACGATTATTCGTTGTTTCTCGTTGCGTTCCTGAACGTGGCCTGCCATGTTGCAGCACTGTTCTCTCGCCGGCTTTTTGACGGACCCTTCTTTCTCGCGGAACTCTGCAAGGTGAGCAGCTACGGAATCATGCTGGGTGCAGCATTGATCGACCAGGCGCGCTTGTTTGATCAGGTGCGCACCATGGCCGTCAGCGATCCGCTCACCGGGCTTGCGAATTACCGGCGGTTACTGGCGGTGATCGAATCGGAGCTGGATCGCTCACGCCGTACACACCGCCCCTTCAGCGTCGTACTGCTGGACATGGACGGCCTGAAAGCCATTAACGACCGGTATGGCCACCTCGTTGGCAGCCGCGCGCTGGTGCGCCTGGGCAAAATTCTGCGAAGCCATTCTAGGGCCATCGATACGCCCGCGCGCTATGGGGGAGACGAGTTCGCATTGGTTCTACCCGAAGCGCAGAAGGACGTTGCCTCACGTGTTGCCTCCCGCATCCGGGAACGCCTTTCGGCGGAAACAGAAGATCCCGGGCTATCCGTGAGTGTGGGCATCGCCGCTTATCCAGAAGATGGCGACACGCCCGAGAAGCTCTTAGGTGCCGCGGATCGCATGCTGTATCGCATGAAGCATCGCGGCAACGCCATGAATTCCATCACGCGCATAGCGGCGTGCCTGTGAGGAGAATGAAGTGATACCTCCCAGGAATCATCGTGAAATGCCCCGTAGCGAAGGCCGGATACCGATGGAAATACCTGTGGTGCTGGACGGACATCGGCAAGTGCCAGGAGCGGAGGCAACGTTTACGGAAAACGTGAGCGCGAAAGGGGCGCGGGTGGTAAGCGTGCGCCGCTGGGAGATAGACTCCCGGCTAGTGCTGGCGTCGCGCACCGGAGAGTTTCGTTCTGCGGCTCGAGTGGCCTACTGTCAACCAGTGCGTGGCGACGGCTACGTGATTGGGCTGGAGTTCCTCGAACCAAAAGGGCGATGGGTAGTCGAATCTGCGAATTAGCTTGACGAAATCAGGCGAGTGGATAGGAGGGAACCGCTGGAATATTCTTTAAGGAAGAAGTTACTAGCGCAAGAAAGCGCCGCACGGCTCTGAAAAGACCCGTCCGGCGCTTTCCCTTTTAGGACGTCAAAGTTTCAGCAAGCATTCTTTATTCGAGTAGTTCTTACTTTTTACATCGTCTCCATGGTCAGCTTCGTATCTGCATTTTTCCAGGCGGCGTTAAATTGTGCCTCCACCCATGCGGCGTCCGCTGCTCTGTCTTGCGCTTGCAAGGCTTGCATTAATCCATAAAGCGAGCGTGGATTTCGTGGATTCTGCTGTAGGTCCACGCGAAAAACCTGCTCCGCTTCAGGCGCTTTGCCTGCAATAAGCAAAGCCGCGCCGAGCGACTCGCGCACCGGATAATACCAATCCGCTGGCTCGTCATAACTGAGCGTGTCTTGAATCGCCACAGCCTTGGTCCAATGTTCGATCGCCGCGTCTTTCTGACTCTTAGCGGCGGCAATCCGAGCATCAATTACGTGTGAGGCCACGCCCAGCACCGTGCTGGCCTTATTCATTTCGCCCAACATCGCATCCGGAGGAAACGCGCCAACCTCCACAACAAACAATTCGCGTTCCTTTTCCGCCTCGGGGATCCTGCCGTTAGCCGCGAGCGCCAGGGCGCGCGAATAGCGCCACATGGCATGCGTTCCCGCGAGTTCCTTGATGGGCTCGGGACGGGCCAGCACCTCCGGCCATTTGTCGAAGCGAACGTCGACCCAAATGGGAGCCATGATGAATCCATCGAGCATGGGCATCATTTTTGCCTGCGGCATCAAGCGAGCCGCCATGCTGGCTGCGGCTTTCTTTGCCTGGGTGTAGCGACCCTCCATGCTGGCGGCCATCGTCTCGAAGTGCTCGTTGTGGCTGTGATACATCAGGTCGTACATGCTGCCGACCTGTCCTGCTTTTTGCGCGTATGCGGTGTCCACTTTTGCGGCCTCCGCATTGTTGCGCGCGGCAAGATAGAAATCGCCCGTTCGTTCGTAAATGTGTGCCGGCATGTGGACCAGGTGCCCGGCCTGTGGAACCATGGTGTCCAAGCGATGGGCGCTTGGCAGTGCCCGCTCGGGATTCGGCGAGGCCTCTACGGCATGGATGTAATAGTGATTCCCTCCGGCGTGCTCCGGATTGCGCGCCAGGACGGATTCCAGGACGGTGACAATCTCCATGGTGTTCTCGGCCGGTTTGCCATCGGCGCTCCACAGTTTCCATGGATTCAGATCCATCAGGCTCTCCGCATACATGGTTGCCGCGTCCAGGTCGTCGGGATATTTTGCCGCAAGCGCTTTCATGGCCGCCGCATAATTCCGAGAGAGTTGCTTGTAATCGGGATTTGCGTCGCCGGAGTACCGCGAGGCCAGTGCGGCAACATAGTCTTTTTCTATCTGCGGGGCGTTGGCTGCGAGCTTCTGAGCCTTTTGAATCGTTTCGTAAGCCAACTTCTCACGCTCTGCATCCACATTCGAGTTGTAGTTGGGACCCACCGCCAGCGCGATGCCCCAGAGCGGCATGGGAGAAGCGGGATCGAGTTCAGCGGCACGCTGAAAGGACCGCGCCGCTTCTTCATGATTAAACCCATAGATCAGCGTGACGCCCTGGTCGAAATATTCCTGCGCTTCTTTGTTCGTTGTGTGAATGGGATGGTGCTGCCGCCCCACGGCGGTAATCGAGAGATCGACGGGCTTGGCTTTCTGGTTTTTGTCCTGAGCGGAAACCATGGAGGCAAACAGAGATACTACGAATAGGCCGTTCACGATTGTGCGCATCGGTGGTGCCTCTTCCTGGATGTATGGACAGGGAAAATGAAATGAAACGGACGCAAGACACACGCCTGTTTTGGAGTTTATACCATAGGCGATAGATCGCCGCAGCATTTTCCGCCTCGGGATTTCAGTCAACACGCTGGAACGGAACGCCAGTATGCCTAGCGTGCCCGCAGGAGTTCTTCGTAAATTTCTTCCGTCCGTTCCACCATACGGTCGGCGGAGAAATTCTCTTCCACGCGAGTACGTCCGGCCTCACCGAGCCTGCGGGCAAATTCGCGGTCCCGCAAAATGCGAGCCACCGCCTGAGAGATTTCACTCACCTCTGGCCCAGAGACGGTCAGGCCGCTCTTGCCGTCCTCAATGATCTCCGCCAACGCGCCGCGGCGAAAAGCGATGGAGGGGATCGCGTGGGCCATAGCGGCGAGCAGTGAATTATTCAACGCTTCGAAAAAGGATGGCAGTAAGAAGACGTCCAAGGCGGCGTACACTCTTTCTACCTCTTTTACAAAGCCCGCAAAAATCACCGCGTCACCCAAATGAAGTGTCTCGGCGAGTGCCGCCAGTTCTCGACGTAGGGGGCCATCGCCAGCCAGCAACAGTCGCGCGCCGGGAAACTCTTTCCGAATTTCCACCAGAGCACGGATCAGCCATGCCTGGCCCTTGTCGGGCAACAACACTCCAACACAGCCCAGCAGCGGCGCCTCGCCTGCAACGCCCCAGCGATGTCGTGCCTCTAGACGCTGTTCGGGTGGGGTCCGATTTGGGATGAGCGTACCCTCATACACAACGCGCATTATTTCTCGAGGCGCTCCGGAAGCAGCCGCTTGATCGGCAACCCACTGGGAATTGGCAATAATGCAATTCGCTGCCTGGTATCGGGCTTGCGCCATCCAGCCTTTCCCGATGGGATACCCCACGCGCCGGGAGATCACGAATGGCACTTTACGAGGCGCTCCTGCAAGCCATGCGGCTGTGACCGCGTGAGCTTCGTTGGCATGAATCAGATCAATTTTTCCATCGCGCAGCGCGCTCCTGATCGCAGCAGCCGCGGAAAGCTGCGACAACTTATGGCTCACATGATGAACGCAGATGTTGGCTTTCAGCGCCCGATGGCCGAGCGAGGACCCTCTGGGAGCAATCAGTTCTGCCGCGTGCCCCCGTTCATAGAGACCCTTCAACAGCAAGAGTGCCTGGTTCTGCCCACCGCGCCATTCCGTTTCCAAGTCGACTATCAACGGAATCATGTCCCACCCGCTTTGGCGCTGTTCTCCGCTTCCGCCAGTTTTCCCAATTTCGCGAATTTCAATCGCACACCCCGTGCCGCCATCTGGGCGATCAGTGCCCCGCGATATCCGTCCATGAACCCTGCTCCGAGGATAAAGTGGTGAATCCAGCTCCAGGGAGTCGCCAGCCACATCGCTCCCCGCCAGTTTCGGCGGCCTTGATCAAACATCTCCTGTGCGATAGCACTCGTATATTTCTCCAATTTCGCTTCATGCTCGGCAAAAGTCCGGATGGTGTAATGCAGGAGGTCGCCGCGAAGTTTGCCCACTGCGCCATCAAAACGCAGCGCGGAATGAATCGCTCCGGAAAAGCTGGCTGTGTCACGCCGGTAGATGCGGCGTTGCCAGTCGGGGTACCAGCGTGAATGGTGGATCCATGCGCCTAAGTACCAGGTCAGCCGGGGCATTTTGTAAACGGAAAACTCCGGGGTGCCTTCCTTCCACTTCCGTACGGATTCTTTCAATTCTTCGCTGAGTTCTTCATCGGCATCCAGAAGAAAGATCCAGTCGTTGGAGGAAAGGGAGGCGGCATAATTCTTTTGGTCGGCATGATTGGTGAAGGCGCGTTCGAATACCCGGGCGCCCAGTTCGCGAGCGATTTCTTTGGTGCGGTCTTTGCTGCCACCGTCGACAACGACAATTTCGTCCGCGATCCCCTGAACGGACTTGAGCACCCGCGACAGGTTTCTCTCTTCGTTTTGCGCAATGACGCAGACAGTCAGCCGGTTCATCTCTCCGCAGGACGCTACCACTCTTAGTGGATTATCTCAATTGCAGCGCTGGTTAAATGCTTACTTGGCGCGGAGACTCAGTTGAATCGTGGTAGTCCCCAGGCGGAACTCAGCGCCATCCTGAAGGACCGCCGCACGCACACGTCCTTCATCCAAGAATGTGCCGTTAGTCGAATCGAGGTCTTTCAGGTTGACGAATCGGTCGCGTACTTCCAGCAGGCAGTGGTGACGGGAAATCTCCGGATCATTCAATGCCACGTCGGCTCCGGTACGGCCGAGGACCACCCGGGGAGTGCTCAGGACAAATGTTTTGCCTTTTTCCGGACCGTCCGTGATGGTGAGGACGACATCGGCCTTTGCTGGCAGTTGCAGTCCCTCGTCGGCAGGAGGCAAGTCGAGCGTTGCAGTGGCTGCGTCACTTCTGGCGAAGGACGGTACAGGGGAGATCACCACAGTCTGATCGGCCCGGCGCTTGATCTCCACAATTGTGACTTGACCGCAGCGGGTGCAACGAAATTGTACCTTGGCGTGCTTCGCCACCACCGTGTCGTTCAATAAATGCTGCTGCCCGCAATGTGAGCAAGCGGTCTGCATACTGACAAAGTAGCACGCCAGGGGCGCGCTGCCCCCTAAGCAAGTTCGCAGTTTGCGGCAAGCGATACGTGGTGCCGCGCACACAGCCCCGAGCCAGCTGTGTTAGGATAGAAGATTCTAATCCATGCAGGAGAGCGTTCGTGTCTGAACATATTTCGCGCAAGGAACTCAAGCAGGATAAAGTTCGGGAGACCTTTGAACATGGCGCCGAGGCCGTCCTTTCCCATACTCGGCTCGCTTCCATCGCGCTGCTTGCGGTCATCGTGATTGGGGCCGGGTATTTGGGCTGGAAATTCTACTCTGACCGGCAGAATAACCAGGCGCAGGTCGAACTCGACGAAGCGATGAAAATCTTCAGTGCGCCGATAGCGGTGCCCGGGCAGCCAACGCTGCCGGGGGAACTGACCTATTCGGATCCGACCCAGCGCGAGCAAGATGCTCAGGTGAAATTCGCTGCCCTGGCCAACAAGTTTCCCAGCACAAAAGCGGGCAAGGTGGGCCGCTATTATTCCGCGCTTTGTTTGATGGATTTGGACAAGCTCAATCAGGCGTCGGAAGAATTAAACAAGCTCGACGCGGGCTCCGACAAGGAACTGTCCGCGCTGGGACAGTACCAGAAGGCATTGATTGCCGAACGAACAGGCAAGAAAGACGATGCGGTGCGCATCCTGCGCGCGCTCTCGACATCGGGATCTATCCTGGTGCCCAAGCCGCTGGTCCTGCTGGAACTCGCCGGGCAGCTGCGGACGAGCGATCCGAAAGAGGCGAGCAATATTTACGAGCAGTTGAAGAAGGAATATCCCAATTCCGCGATCGTGGACGAAGCGGACCGCGGACTGCAGAGCGTTTCGCCGAAGTCATGACGCGGACGCCCTCCTTCGTTTTCGCTGTGGGAGGTTTCGGCCATCGACACACCTCAAGGCTCCGCATCATGGGCCATGCAATCGGCTGCTTCCCGCGGCCGTAAATTTCCAGAACTGCCACATCCTTACCGTAGCGAGTATGCTCGTGATCGCGACCGCGTTGTGCACTCCCGTGCGTTTCGCCGCCTGGAAGCCAAAACGCAGGTCTTCACAACACGTTTTTCCGATCACTTCCGCAACCGGTTGACACATACGTTGGAAGTGGCACAGATTGCCCGCACGGTAGCCGCAGCGCTTGGCTTGAACACCGAACTGGTGGAGACTCTGGCGCTCGCGCATGACATTGGGCACCCGCCGTTTGGCCACGCAGGCGAAAAAAAACTTAACGAACTGATGCGGGCGTATGGGGGGCACTTCAACCACAACCTGCACGCGCTGCGCATCGTGGAGCAGTTCGAGCGTCGCTATCTGGATTTCAACGGGCTTAACCTGACGTTTGAGGTACGCGAGGGAATCGTCAAGCACTCGCACGATTACACTGCCGATGAAGCCCCCGAGTTAGCGGAATACCTGTTGGATCTTCGGCCGCCTCTGGAATCGCAGATCATTGATTGGGTGGACGAAGTCGCGTACAACACCGCTGACCTCGACGATGCGCTGGAAGCAAACCTGTTAGACCTGGGCCTTCTATGCAGCGAGGTTCCCTTTTTCGGCGAGCTCTATCTCAATGTGGACACCACACATCGCGAGGCCAGGACCCAGCTGAAATTCAACGAAGTGCTGCGGCAAATTCTGGACATGCTCGTAAGCGATTTGATTACCAACACGGAGCACGTCGTCAAGCGTGCCGGGATTTGCACGGTAGAAGACATACGGCACGCGCCCCAGCGGCTGGCACACTTCAGCGATCCCGCTAGCACGCAGAACGCGCAACTAAAAGGATTTCTGTTCTCGCGCGTGTACAGTCACCCGCTGATCACCGAAGACTGCGAACGCTCCATCCATTGCCTGCAGGAATTGTTTGCCTTCTACCTGAACAGAAAAGGGTCGATGCCCGAATCGTTCGAAGAATTGACGCGATCGAATCCACGCCCCGTTATCGTTTGCGACTACATTGCGGGCATGACCGATCAGTTCTTGCTTCGCCAGCACCAAGAGCATCTCGGTTCTTCCGCCCAAACAACCGGTACTGTCCCCAGAGGGCTGTAGCCGTTACAATGAGTCCTTCATTCGGAGTAGGCTCGATGCGACTGCGCATTTTCTTCCTTGGTGTTTTTCTCCTGGCACTGCCCACGCAGCGGGGGACTGCCGCAGCTCAGATTCCCGGGTTGAGTTCATCGCAACCTGCTGGCTCTGCAACGCAGGCATCTGCTACCCAACCGGACAATCTGGGGCGGGATACGCCGCGGGGTTGCGTGCTTGGGTTTATCAAGGCGGCGCAGGACGAAAAATACGGGATTGCTGTTCAGTATTTTCAAGCTCCGGTAGGAAAGCGGCACGAGTCTCCGGAAGAAGAAGCGGAACTCGTCAATCAACTACTCGCAATTCTCAATCAGAGATACGCGGCCTTGCTGGACTCCATCAGCCGGGATCCTCAGGGCCAACTTGACGACGGTCTGCCGCCTGACCAAGAGAAAGTGGGAGGAGTTCCCGGGGTCGACGAGACATTTCCGGTTTTGCTGGTACGCAAAGAAGATGTGCAGGGCCACAAAATCTGGGTGTTTTCCCGCGAAACGCTCGCTCGGGTGCCCGAATTTTACGACTCCATGCAATTCCCGGAATTCGAAAAGAAAATTCCCAAGGCTCTTGTCACGCATCGCCTGCTGTCGATGCCCTACTGGCAGTGGATTGCCATCGTTGTGTTTCTGCCGGTTGCCATGGTCTTAGGCCGTATTACAACTCTTTGTTTCGAGTTTGCGCTGAAATACTGGAGGAAATCCCGCCACTTAACGGCCTTGCCTCGTGTGCCACTCCTCAGTCTTGGGCCTGGCACGCTGGCTTTTGCGGCAATCTTCCATTTCTATTTCGTCGGCTACATCGGCACTTCAATTCTCTACCGGTTCTATTACCGGCGCATCCTTCTGGTGTTTCTTGCGTTCGCTTTCTACTGGATCCTCACACGAATCACACGATTCCTGTCTTCGCGAATCGGCGCGAACCTAGCCAGTCGCGGAAGGCTGGCGGAGCGCTCGATCGTTTCGCTGGTGCGCCGCTTCATCGAAGTGGTGATTTTTCTGTTCGTCACGCTGCTGATACTGCATAGCTTCGGCTTGGACGTCTCCACGGCTCTGGCGGGCGTCGGAATCGGCGGTCTGGCCTTGGGCCTTGGCGCGCAGAAGACTTTTGAGAACATGTTCGGTGGCGTATCGGTCTTGTTCGACAAGGTCATTCAGGTCGGCGACATTTGCAAGATTAACAACCAGACCGGCGTGGTTGAGGATATCGGCTTGCGCTCCACGCGCCTGCGCACCGGGGAACGCACCTTGCTATCGATTCCCAACGGAACTATGGCCACTGCGATTGTGGAGAATTTGCGCTTCCGTGACAAGTTTCTTTGCCAGCAGACCATCCGGCTTCGCTATGACCTTTCGCCCGATCACGTTCGCCGTATTCTGGAAGAAATCCGGCGGCTTCTGTTGGACAATCCAAAAGTCGAAGACTCTTCGGCCCGTGTGCGGTTTCTGCGCTTCGCGGAATATGCACTCGAGATTGAAATCTACTGTTACATCCTGGAAACGGATTTCGTTACATATCTCGCCAGCCAGGAGGATTTACTGTTGCAGGTAATGGACACGCTGGAAAAGTCCGGCGCAGTGGTTGCACTTCCATCACAGACGACATTGGTCAGCAAGGATGCCTGGATAGATTTAGAGAGGAACAAGGCAGCGCAGGCCGCGATAAACAAGGGAAGCGACCCCGGCGCTTCCGGACGGCAATCCCCTCCGTGATCCGGGAACCGCCCCAGCTCATGCAGGTGGAAACGAACATCCGAATCATTCTGTGGGAAGAACCCAGCGCCTGATTTTAGTCTGCGAAGGTGTTGCAGGCCGCGATCGACCCACTGTCCAGACCCTTTTTGAACCAGCTCATTCTCTGCTCGGAACTGCCGTGCGTGAACGTTTCCGGCTGTACGCTGCCTCGCGACATTTTCTGAATATGGTCGTCGCCGACGGCCGCAGCTGCGCCCAGCGCCGATTGCACATCCGCTGGGTCCAGAAGCCCGCGTTGTTGCGTCGAGTGGGCCCAAACTCCTGCCAGGCAATCGGCCTGTAACTCCAGGCGCACGGAGAGCGCATTGCCCGCCCGCGGGTTTCGCTGCTGCAACTGACGGACTTTGCTCTCTACGCCAGTCAGTTTCTGAACGTGATGTCCGATCTCGTGGGCGAGCACATAGGCCTGGGCAAATTCACCGGGCGCGCCGAAACGCTGCTTCAACTCTTCGTAGAAGCCTAAATCGATGTACACCTTTTCGTCGGCAGGACAGTAAAAGGGGCCGGTGGCCGATTCGGCGCCGCCGCATCCAGACTGCGTGTCGTCGCGGAACAAGACCAGCTTGGCGTGGCGGTAGGGTGTCCCCGCCTGCTGCGGAAGAACCTGGTCCCAGGTCTTTTGCGTATCGTCCAGAACGAAGGACACAAACTGAACCAGAGGCTTCTCCTGTTCGTCGCGCGCTGGATTAGGCCGCGAGGCGACCGCCGAGCCCGTCGATGGGCCGGATCCTCCACCGAGCAACGCAAAGAAGTTTTGCTTGAAGATCAAGCTGAGGACAAAGAGGATCAAAAGGCCGCCGAGCCCCATGCGGATTCCGCCGCCACCAAATCCGCCTCCAAAGCCTCCACCGCCGCCTTGATCGCGGCGATCCTCCACATCTTGGCTGGTACCGCCGGGTGTCCACCGCATGGCTGGATCTCCTTACTTGCAGACTGTTTTTCGATGGTCGCGGTCTCGAGCGGATGAAACCCCTCAAATCGTACCATCCCTTTTCATCCTCGTAATCCACAATATTCCGCACCCATCGGGGAATCCCTATGCTCTGAGCGTGGAAAAACTGAAGTAATATACACTGTTCTTCCAAGAGTTTTTTAATGTTGTTTTCCTTGACACTTCCTAACTGCGGCTTTATAGAAAAGGCAATGCCCGCCCCGAGTAGTTGTCCCGTTGCTTTCGGAGCTGTGCGACGTAGGTAGCTGGGGCATGGCGGTCTGGTTTGAGGCGCTTGAGCGGCGAGAGTCGGTGCCTCCACCCGCCCTAGGGCCACATACTTCCACGGTTTAGAAGTCCAAGGCCGCGAAGTCGCGAGGAGAAGAAAAAAGATGATTGGAGAACGCTTGCGGGTGATTCGCAGGGAAAAGAACATGTCACAGGGAGACATCGAGGAGCGCACCGGGTTACAACGGTGTTATGTGTCGCGAGTCGAAAACGGCCACACCATTCCGTCGCTGGAGACTCTGCAGAAAATGGCCCTCGCCCTGGAAGTTCCCCTCTACAAGTTTTTCTATGAGGGAGAGCAACCGCCGCAAGTGCCTCCACTGCAGATCGTGAAGAAAAAAGCCCTTGAAGAATGGGGCTTCTCCGGAAAGTGGGGGCCGTTCGTCGGTCGCCTCCGCTCGCTGCTGGGAAAAATGGAAGAAAATGACCGGCAACTCCTGTTGCTGATGGCCTACAAGATGGTGCGGAAGCGGTAAGCCTTATTGGAGACTCTCGCGCTCCGTCACGTTAGCTGGAAAATACCTAATGTAGTTTGGTGGCTTCGGCACGGGCTTGTTTCAGGACAGGAATGTCCGGGTCGGCATTCTTCCAGACGTCGAAAAATCTCAGATAAGCCGCCTTGGCTTCGGCGGAGGAACCGGATTGCGCCTTAGCGCGAGCTTCGCCAAGTTTGGAGAGCGCTCCCGACCAGCAATTTCCGACGATGCCCGGATTCTGCTCAATTTTCTGAAATTCCCTGAGCGCGCGGATGCCTTGTTGCAATCCCAAAAAAGCTTCGCCGCGCAGATAAGCCGGAATCATGCAAGAGTCGCTCAGGTTTCCGGTCAACTGCCCCTTCTCGTACGGTGTTACGACATCGAGCAATTGGACGGCTTCCGCAACTTTCTTCTGATAGATGGCGGTTTGCGCGCGAACGACCGGCAGCCACGCTTTTTGAATGGCCATATTCGAGACATACAGTGCGCGCAAATCATCTGTGATCTGTTGCGCCTGGGCCTGGTTTCCGGTACGGGCGAGCACCAGCGCAGCCAGTGCGCGCACGTCTTTGCTTTTAGGCGCAAGCTTCAATGCCTCTTGAGCGTCCTTAAGCGCCTCGGAAAGATTGCCAAACGCTGCCTCGCGCATCCCCGCTTCCACTTCCCAGGTTGCCGCCGATTCCGGCAGCTCCGCTTTCTGCGCCGTTTGCACGGCGCGTTGGGTTAGCTGGCGGGCGTTTTGCAGGCGGCCGTAATACGCTTCCGTATCCGACTGCGCCGCCAGCATGGTGTCCTCACCATTGGCCTTACCCGCGGCCCACGCGATTTGCTGCTGCATTAAGGCGGTATCGCCTTTCAAAAACGCAAGCGAGTACATGTTGGCGTGCAACGCGGCATCATCGAGGTTTCGTGCGAAGCCTTCCTTTAGAACGCTGTCGGCTTCGTCGACGCGCGCCAGGGCCAGCAAAGCGGTGGAGTAGTTTTCATACCAGGCAGACGAATCCGGATCGATCGTCAGGGCTTCGTGAGCGTACTTTGCGGCTTGTTCGTAGTCTCCAACGACGAAGTATTCACTGGAGAGATTGCCGAGTGCTACGTCGTCGTGTGGATAGGCGCGGATGTATTCCTTGTACCCCTCGATGGCTTTCTCGACATCGCCTTGCGCCAGATCGTAATACAGCGTGGTGATGTTCAAACGCTCACGAAGAGTCTGCCGGTCGCCCGCCTCGTAGGCCTGGCGGATTTCTTCGCTGGCCTGCGCCATCTGATTCAGGTTGTAATAGCTGACAGCCAAGCCGGAGCGCGCCAGCGCGAACCGCGAATCCAGATCGATGGCTTTCTTGTAGTAAGGAATTGCTTCCAGATCGCCCTTGTCGCGGATGGCCCTGCGAGCATCTTCATAGGCTTGCAGCGCCGCAGGGATCGGGGTCGTAGCACGTTCCAGAGGACAATCCAACTTCTCGACCGATTCGTGGCTTTCTCCAAGATCCTCGCGGAGTTTTGCTGCCGAAACGCCGAGACGGTGGATTAACAGGTCTTTGCGAGGAGCGGAGGCCGCTTCCCGAGCCATGCGCGCGTTGTCTCCGCAGTGATTTACTGCCAGTTCGATGCTATAGCCTTCGTTCGTTCGGTTAATTATTCCTGTCAGATAGGCGCGTGCCCCGATGCGATTGCAGAGCGAGGCCGCAAGCGCGGGGTCCACTCTCTGTCCATCTGATTTGCCGTGCTTGTTCAGCGCGGTCCTGATTTTTTCCTCCGAGACCAGATTTAACAGGGGAGATTGAGCAAGCGAAACGCGCAACGCTTCACGGATAGAGCCATCAAGGTCCTTTTCTCCACTAGCGTTTATGAAATCGCTTACCAGGAGGTAGTCCGAGGCCACAAGCGGAGCGGGTCTGTGCCACCACCAGTAACCGGAGCACAGAAGTGCAAGAGCGATCAGCGCGACCATGACGAGTTTTGATTTCATCGGAGTGGTTCGAGTGCGTAGCCCCAATCTACGATGGATACCGGTCCCGTCTACAAGCTTTCCTGAGTGTTGTGTTCAACGTTGAACTTGGCGTTGGAGCGATGTTGCATTCTTGGGCTCTACCCAGATTCCCCTATGCGAAAGTCATCGGAATAAGGATAGAATGCGACTAATGCACCTATGACGGTTGAGACCGAGCGCCGCAAAGAAAACCGGAAGCGCCCACCGAGCTTAGTCTATGTGGAGCTGGCCTCCGCCAATGGCGGCATGATGCGCGATATCTGCGAAGAAGGCTTCGCCGTGCGTGCCATGATGCCCTTGCGCATTGGGGAATCTACTCCCTTCGCCTTTTCTGTCGACGCATCCACCCGATTTGAAGGTTTCTGCCAAGTGCTCTGGGTAGAGGAAGAAGGAAAAGTTGCGGGCCTGAAATTCATGGACGCCTCGCCACAACTTCTGGAGCAGGTGCGCGTCTGGCTCGCTGAGAAAGGTCAGCCACCGACCCAGGCGCAGGCGCCGCCGCCGATTGCGCCGAAGCGGGAAGTGAACACGCTGGATGAATTGCGTAGGGAGCTTCGCGGTGTAAATGCGCGCGTCGAAACTCCCCCAGTTGAGACGCCCCCTGCCGAGGCTCCCCGAGTTGAAGTTTCTCGCACAGAAATTCGCCGCATGGAGATTCCCCGCGCTAAGGAACCCGAGATTCAAGCACGCGAAGAGGAAGTCTCGCCGAGGGGGAAGGACACTGTTTCGCCAGCGCAGGTGGAACTGGTAGAGAGCGTTTCTGCAGCCCAGGAAGACAAATTACTAGAACCGCAGGGCGAGGGATTTACCCTTGCGGAAGGAGATTCCGCGAACTGGGCGGAAATGACTTCTGAACCACCTGCTTTTGAACCTTTGCCGGAATTGCCTGAAGCACCCCAGACTGCTGGCAGGCACGGAGCGGTAGAACGGCTGGATGGCACTACCGTGTCGCTGGCGTTTCGCATCCTTATCTTTCTCGCGCTCGTTGCGGGAGCCGTGGTTTACCACCGGGAACTGGGCAGCGGGCTGATCTGGCTGGGTGCCAAACTGTCGGGTACACAAACCACTTCCAGTCCGCCGGTGGCAGCCAACACCATCCCGGTGCAGACGGGACCTGCTTCGAGTGCTCCCGCCACTTCGCCTGCCGTGGATGCAGCCCAGATTTCAACGCATAGCACGCTGCAAAAGGAAGCCAGTCCGCCGTCGGCGACCACCGAGACAAAAAAGCCGAGCGGCGCACCATTGGTGGGGACGGAAAATCCAGAGCCCGCGACTTCGAAACCTGGGAATTCGACGACGGCGAACCCGGGTGCAGCCACGTCTCCTTCCTCGACGAGCCGGCCAATGGGAATGAGACCGCTAGTCGAATCGAACTCTGAGGCCGGCCAGCAGGAATTCACGCAGGCGCAGGAAATCCTCAAGGGCAAGAACCGCGAAGATGGACTTTCGGAAGCCGTGCGGCTACTGTGGATTTCCGTCGAGAAGGGGAATTCGGCTGCAGAAGTTTCCCTGGCAGAACTGTACCAGTTAGGGGAAGGCGTCTCGAAGAATTGCGACCAAACTAAGATTCTGCTGACCGCTGCGGCCCGCAAGGGCAACGCCGAAGCACAAAAACGGCTGGAGCAATTTCTGCACGAAGGCTGCGAGTAACACAACGTCGTGACTCTTGTTGGATCGCGGCATAGGGTTCCACACAGGTTGCAAGTGAAGGGATCGGAGGGTACGTAACGTGTTCTGTACGAAATGTGGCGCCGCCGTGGCCGCGGATGCGGCTTTTTGTCCTTCATGTGGCACTTCCTTGATGCGTCCCGCGCTGGCAACACCCGTGGGCGGTATGGTGAACGTACCGCCCAATGTAGGAGTGGCGGGGTTCAGCGTGACGCACGGCGGGGTGATCTACGCGGGATTCTGGCTGAGAGTGGTCGCCTATCTTCTTGATAAGGTGCTCATCGGGGTCGGCTTGTGCGCTGTCTTCATTCCGTTGGCGATCATGACAGGAGCCTTGGCGCACTTCGAAACCCTGGTGATCCATCACCGAGGGGAGCCGAACCCGGAAGCGATCATGGCGTTCATCTCGCTGATCGCTGTTTATGTAGGAATCGCGTTGGCCGTGACCTGGCTGTACTTTGCGTATTTTGAAAGCTCCGATTGGCAGGCGACTCCTGGTAAACGCGTGATGAGCATTTATGTGACGGACATGAGCGGGCAACGGTTGACGTTCCTGCACGCCACCGGACGGTTCTTCTCTAAGCTCATCACCGCGCTAATTCCGCTGTGGATCGGGTACATTATGGCCGGTTTCACAGAGCGTCGGCAGGCACTACACGACATGATTGCGAGCACGCTGGTTGTACGGCGCTAGCTAAGGTCACTTTTTCGGAATGACTTTGTCTTTTTTAAGCTGGTTGTAAGGAGTCTGGGCATAAGCCTTGCCCATTTTCTCGAAGTTTTTTTCCAGCATGGTATCGCTCTCGCCACTCCAGATGAGTTTTTGGTCTTTAGAATTGTAGATGTTGCATGCCGCGCGGACGACGGTGTGTTCCTTGATGTAGGAGGTGGTGGATTACGTATTCAGGTAGGCCATATTCCAGTATGGCCAGTAATGGTAGTAGCCGGGTGGAGGCAGGTAGAATCCGCCGGCAACGACTTCCTCCTTTTCCTTATGAACTTCTTTCGGGCGAACGAGGAGAACCGCATCGAGTATGCTTTCGCAAATGCGTTGGCGGAGCTCACCTTCCATAAGCTCATTCTGCGGCGGAAACACCATGTGGCTCTTGATTCCCGTCACCCCGGATTTTGCCAACAGCTCTTCCATCTTGTCCTCAAATTCCTGGTGGACCAACTAATTCCCCGTTCAGGACTCCCGTTTGATCAATATTTAGGCGTGACGCCGAGGTTGTAGAAGAGGAAGGAGTAGACGTCGGCGGTGAGTTCGATGGCTTTGGTGGTGCTGCTGGCGCCGTGGCCAGATTTTGTGTCGATGCGGATGAGAATGGAATTGTCGTGGCTGGCCAGCGCCTGGAGCGTTGCAGCGTATTTGAAGGAATGAGCGGGGACCACACGATCGTCGTGGTCGGCCGTGGTGATCAGCGTGGCGGGATACTTGGCGCCGGCGCGGATATTGTGAATCGGAGAGTAGCTATAGAGCGCCTTGAATTCGTCGGCATTATCGCTGGAACCATAGTCGGCGACCCAGTTCCAGCCAATAGTGAATTTCTGGAAGCGAAGCATGTCCATGACGCCGACTTGGGGGATGGCGACGTGGAAGAGTTCTGGCCGCTGGTTCATAACTGCGCCGACCAGGAGGCCGCCGTTGGATCCCCCATTGATGGCCAGATGCGGGGAAGAAGTGTACTTACTCGCGATGAGCCATTCGGCCGCGGCAATGAAATCGTCGAAGACATTCTGCTTGTGGAGCTTGATGCCGGCTTCGTGCCACTTCTCGCCGTATTCGCCGCCTCCGCGGATGTTTGCGGAGGCAAAGACAAAGCCTTGTTCGAGCAGAGCCAGGACCAGTGGGCGATACACGGGAGAGGTCGTGATGTTGAAGCCGCCGTAGCCGTAAAGAAGCGTGGGATTATTCCCGTTGAGCTGCAGTCCCTTTTTGTAGGAAAGGAACATCGGGACGCGCGTGCCGTCCTGGCTCTGGTAGAACACCTGTTTGGTTTCGTAGTTGTCGGGGTTGAAGCCGGGGATTTGCGGCGCGTGATAGACCTTGGACGCGCTCGTGGCAATATCGTAGCGAAAGATGGTGGGAGGATAGTTGGGGGAAGTGAAGGAATAAAAAACAAAAGGGTCTTTGGAATTGCCCTGGAAGTCCGACGTGGTTCCGGCGCCAGGTAGATGAATCTCGTTTTCCTGCTTTCCCTCGAGATTTAACACGTAGACATGGCTCGCGACGTCTTTCAGGTAGGTGACGAAAATCTTGCCGCCGGCCACGCCGGCCTGCTCCAGAACGTCGGGCTTTTCCGGGACAACTTCCTGCCACATAGCGCCTGCGGGATCGAATACGAGCAAGTGATTGTTGGGGGCCTGGTGATCGGTCTGAACGAGAAGCTTGCTGCCGATATTTTCGATGACGCCGTAGGAATCATCGGTAATCTCCGCCACGATGGGACTGAACTTCTTTTCGGATTTCGAGAGATCGCGATAATAGATTGCGTTGCCGCGCTTTCCTTTTCCGCGATCGGAAATAGTGAGGATGGCAAAGCGCTCGTCTTCAGTGGTCTGCACGATGTGAAACCGTTCAGGGTTGGCCTTATCTTCGTAAACTAGTTCGTCCTCGGCCTGGGCCGTGCTCACGCGGTGGAAATAGACAGTGTGATAAATGTTTTTGGACGAGAGCTCGTGCGATGAGTCGGGTGCTGGATAGCGGCTGTAAAAGAAGCCGTCGCCGGACCAGCCTACCGCAGAAGCCTTGATCCACTTCAAATCGTCGGGAAGAACTTTGCGGGTGGCAATTTCCATGAGGTGGAGTTCCTGCCAATCTGAGCCGCCAGTGGAAATGCCGTAGGCGAGGTAGCGTCCGTCCTTGGAAACGTCGAAAATACCGAGGCGCGAGGTGCCGTCCTCGGAGAACTTGTTGGGGTCGAGGAGCATCTCCGGTTGGCCGTCGAGACCGTTCTGGATATAGAGAACGTTCTGGTTCTGTAGGCCATCGTTCTTGAAAAAGAAATAGGCATCACCGCGGCGAAAGGGCGATGAATATTTCGCGTAGTTGTACAGCTGTTGGAGGCGATTTTTCACCTGGGCGCGGAAAGGGATTTTATTGAGGTAGCCAAAGGTAACCTCATTCTCGGCTTTTACCCACGCCAGTGTCTCCGGCGAATTGTCATCCTCGAGCCAGCGATAAGGGTCAGCGACCTTTGTGCCGTGATAGTCGTCTACCTGGTCGGATTTGCGCGTGACCGGATAGTTGAAAGATTGCGCCGCCGCGGGGAGTGCGGTGAAGCCAATGTATGCGGACATGATTAAGAGTGTGAAAATACGCGAACGGAAAGACGGCACAAAGACCTCACTTTGTGGTTTGCCCCGGTGTGCATGGGTTTCCCATTTCCAAAGAGTAAATTTGAACGGTATCGATGGTAGGCGCGGACGGGAGGCGAGTCAATGGCGCGGCGAGGTTGACGAGCGATAACTGAGGCCCTACCATGGGGCTCCTATGCGACGAAGAGAATTTGTGTCCGGTAGCGCCACGGCGCTGTTGCTGAGTGGAATCCCGACCCGAGCGGCCGAACTGAGCCAATTCAAACTTGGTGTGATCACCGACGAAGTGACGCAAGACTTTGAAAAGGCACTCCTGTGGGCGAAGAACTATGGGCTTGGCTGGGTAGAGTTGCGCTTCGTCTGGAACAAATATGTGACGGAGTTCAAACCCGACGAAGTAAAGCGCGCGAAGGAGCTGCTGGCCAAGCACGGCATGCGTGTCTCGGTGGTGGATTCGCCGTATTTCAAGACGCTGCTGCCCGGCACGACCTCGAAATTCTACGACGCGAAGAAAGATCCTCTGCAAAGTGATTATGGACATCAGGCCGAAGTGCTCGAAAAGGCCATTGCGCGTGCCACCGATTTCGGAACGGACAAGGTGCGCATCTTTTCTTTCCTTCGCGTCGCCGATCCGAAGACGGTCTTCGACCGCGTGGCCAAGGAATTGAGCAAGACCGCGGAAATTGCCGAGCGCGAAGAAATACGCCTGATCCTGGAGAACGAATTTTCCTGTAACGTGGCTACGGGCGTGGAGAGCGCCGCACTGCTGAACGTGGTGAAGTCGCCGGCAATGGGATTGAACTGGGATCCGGGAAATGCGTATGCCGCGGGAGAATTAAAACCCTACGCGGATGGGTACGACCCAATCGATAAGAAGCGCATGTGGCATATGCACCTGAAGGATGCTGTACCCAATCCCAAGGGTGGGGAAGCGATTTGGAAGCCAATTGGCAGCGGGAAGATTGATTATCTAGGGCAATTCCGAGCACTACTGAAAGACGGGTACGAGGGCACGATGTCGCTGGAGACGCATTACCTGGATGCGGTGAAGGATAAAGAAGCATCAAGCCGCGAATCGATGGATGGTCTGTTGAAGGTAATTGCAGAGGCGTAAGAAAGTAGGAAACGGAGATTAGAACCTAGGGGAAAGCAAGCCCTAAGCGTTTCAAGCCTCGTTCAGACTGGGAGCATTTTGTTACCGCTGAAGCCGTGCGCTCCCAAATTAGCTTCTGCACTTGCCCTCATTAACCGCCAATCACGACTTCCTGTTTGGCGTCGTCGAAGGTGATGCGGCGTCCGGTTTGAATTGCTGCAATCGTCATGCAGAGCGCGACTGAGTGGCTGTAACCCGCGTCAATACTGGCGTTCGGCGTTTTCCTGCTGCGCACGCACTCCATCCAATTGCGCACATTGGCGGTGGTGTCCGGGTCGCCACCCGTGTCTGCGGCAGTCGTAGGTCGTGCAACACCATCCAGCAGTGAAAACTTCGGCAGAAGATTCGGTTGCATGCCCATTTCCGCGGCGTAGTTCTTCCTCAGGCCGCCTTCCGGCGAAACTGTTCTTGTGTCGAGATCGAGCGTGCCGCCATTCGAATAGTAAAGTTCTTTCACGTCACCGGCCTCGTTGGTCATCCGCGAGGTGTAAACCACCTGAAATCCCTTGGAGAGTTCGTCGAGCGGCCCGTAATCAAAAACGGCGGTCATGGTGTCCCAATTCTTACGGCCGTCATGCCAATAGTAGACGCCGCCGTTGGCGACAACGCTGCGCGGGCGCGGCAAGCCGGTGAACCAGTGCACGGTGTCAATCTGGTGGACCATCCATTGATCGGGGATGCCGCTCGAGTAGGGCCAGAACAGACGAAACTCCACATATTTGCGCGCGTCGAACGGAACGGCCGGCTCATTTAATAGGAAGCGCCTCCAATCCGTTTGGTCCTCGCGAAGGCTGGCTACCAGCTTCGGGCGTCGCCAGCGACCGGGCTGATTCACGTTCCAGGTCATCAGCACAGAAACGATGTCGCCGAATTTCCCGCCGCGGATGTAATCGTAGGCGCGCTGGTACCCCGGCGAACTGCGGCGTTGCGTGCCGATCTGGACGATGCGGTTGGAATCGCGGACGGCCTGGCGAATGGCGCGTGCATCGGCCATGGTGTGAGCCATGGGTTTTTCAACGTACGCGTCGCGGCCCGCGCGTAAGGCTTCGACACCGTGTTGCGCATGCTGAAAATCGGCGGTGGCGATCATAACCGCGTCAACGTCCTTGCGATCGTAGAGTTCGTCATTATTACGCACAGCGTCTATAGACTTTCCGACGAGCTTGCTGATGTGGGCCTTGCCTTCTTCGCGGCGCGTGCTCCAGATATCGGAGACAGCGACGAATTCGAAGTTGAGTTCGGAAGCGTTCGCCAGAAACGCTGGCAACAGGCTGGAGCGGAAGCGATCGGAAAAGCCTACCACTCCTACGCGGACGCGATCGTTGGCACCGGCAATGTGTGCATAACTGGAAGCCGGAAGAATGGCCGCCCCGGCAAGGCTTACGGCGGTGGTCTTCAGAAAATCTCTTCGCGTGGTGTTCTCGATCGTCACGATGTTTCTCCTTCCAAGCAAAATGAACGACTACAATTCGCCGCGTTTCATAAGGCTGACAGCATGGTCGCACGCGCGGGCGGTCAAGGCCATGTAGGTAAGGGAGGGGTTGACGCAACTGGAAGAAGTCATGCAACCGCCATCGGTGATGAAGAGGTTTTTGATGTCGTGGCACTGATTCCAGGAATTGAGCACGGAAGTTTTGGGATCGCGGCCCATGCGGGAAGTGCCCATTTCATGAACAGAAAAGCCGGGCGGATCGTCGTCCTGAAACGGTTGGATGGAAAGCGCGCCGGCGGCAGAAAGCATTTCGGCGGCGACGATCGACATATCCTTACGAATGGCGAATTCGTTTTCGCCGAACGCACAATGAATTCTCAGGCTGGGTATGCCCCAGGCATCCACGGTGTTCTTATCAATCTCGACATAATTGTTGTGGTTGGGCAGGCATTCGCCGTAACCGGAAAACGTGAAGTGCCACGGACCTCGCTGGCTGATAGCGTGCTTGAAGTCCGCACCGAATGCGGCACTGACCGCGCCGCGATCCCAACCCTCCTGCTCTGATTCGCCCTGAAACCCATAGCCGCGCAGGAAACCAGCCTGTTTCTGCCCGACGTTGCGGAAGCGCGGCATGTAAACGATGTTGGGGCGATTCCCGAACGAAGAACGATCGGCGTAGCCGGGAACGACGCCCGTGGCGCCGCCCCCTTTGAGGTGATCCATCAGGTTGTGGCCGAGTTCCCCGGAGGAATTCGCCAGGCCGGAAGAAAACTCACGCGTAGCGGAGTTGAGCAAGATGCGCGTGGACTCGAGCGAGGAGGCGCACAGAAAAACCAGAGGTGTGCGGAAGTCCAGCGCGGCGCGAGTTTGCGAATCGATCACGCGCACGCCAGTAACTCTGCGGGATTGCGGATCGAAGATCAGACTGTGAACGGTGCTGAAGGGACGAAGCGCAAGCTTGCCTGTTTTTTCCGCGGCGGGGAGCGTTGCATTCACGCTGCTGAAATACGAGCGCGTGATGCAACCGCGTTCGCACGGCCCGCAGTAATGGCAGGCGGCGCGTCCTTTGTGCGCCCTAGTCAGCACCGCGACGCGGCCAATCGTGAGCACTCGCTCGGGGGCAAAGTTTGTTGCTACAGCCTTCTGCACGACGAGTTCGGCGCAATTCATCTCCATGGGCGGAAGAAACTTGCTGTCGGGCAACTGCGGCAGACCCAGAGATTCGCCAGAAATGCCGATGAAGTCCTCCACGTAGTCGTACCAGGGAGCGAGGTCGGCGTAGCGAATGGGCCAGTCGACCGCGATTCCTTGCTGCAGATTTGCCTCGAAGTCCAGATCACTCCAGCGATAGCACTGGCGGCCCCAAAGTATGGAGCGACCCCCCACCTGGCGGCCGCGAATCCAACGAAACGGCTTGCCAGGGTCGGTAGTGTAAGGATTCTCCGTGTCCTTGATAAAGAATTGCGCGTTGGGTTCTTCGCAGGCGTAGCACAGGCTCTGGATGGGTTGATCGCGAAGGAGTTTTTTGCGATCGCGCATGCCGCGAAAGGTCATCTCCCAGGCGGGAACGTGTTCGACGTAGTCCTTTTGGGGAACGATGGGCCGCCCCGCCTCAAGCACCAGCGTGCGCAGACCTTTTTCGGTGAGTTCTTTCGCGGCCCAGCCGCCGGTCATGCCGGAGCCGATGACAATGGCGTCGAATTTCACTTCCGGCATGGTCACTGCGCCTTCTCGCGCGCAGGTGCAGATGCAGCCGCAGGTGTACAGCCGTCGTAGTGGCCGGGAATGATTTCTTCGTGGAGTTGCTGCGTAAAGCCAGCCTCCGATGTGAAGTATCCGGTCAGAACCAGCTGGCGGAACATAAAATAGAAATTGTTTTCGGGCTCGGGGTCAGAGCCGCGATAGCCGCGTGGGGCAACAGCGAGCGCGCTGAAGGCCTGAGACATTTCATCTCCGAGCAGTTCCAGTATAGTTGCCTGTTGCTGAGGCGTGGCTTCGACGAAACCATTTCCGAAAAGCTGCTGCGTGCGCGCATCGACGTTGGCCAGACCGGCGAGGAATCTGGCGCGATCTTCGTCAGAGTACCATTCGGAGAGAATCACGTCGATGAACTCGTTTACGCGGACTGCTCTTGCACCCGGCGTGTCCGTTTGCGGAATGATCAGTTCGGCCATGGCGGAGACGGTAGCGTCCATATGCGCAGTGAGAGTTTTCAATTGAGGCGTTGACACAAGAGAATGGTGTACTGCGCGAAACGCCGCCAGGATTTCGCTAGGCAGGGCGGGAACAGCTGCGCCCAGAGCGAGGAACTTCAGGACTTCACGGCGATCCAACGGAGCCTCCCAACAGAAAGGCGAGGGTACTATGCAAGTGCCGGCATAAGAAACGAAAAAATGGAGCCGCTGTGCCAGAATCGGGTAGAGTCAAGAGCATCGAGCTGCCATGGGGGCCACAAATGAAGCTCACGAGAAAAGAGTTCCTTGCCGCGAGTGGGGCGACGTTCGCACTGGCGGTGAGTCGGATGGCTTGGGCCGCGGAACAGCGGCTGCCGTTGGCATTTTCCACGTTGGGCTGCCCGGCGTGGGACTGGCAGAAGATCTTGTCGTTCGCGCAAGCCAACGGATTCGCGGCCATAGAGATACGCGGTTTGCTGGGCGACATGGATACCCCTTCGCGGCCGCAGTTCGCTCCGGATCGAATTGCGCAGACAAAGAGCGAGATTGCGGCACACGGGCTGAAGATCGCCTGCGTGAGCAGTTCGTCTGCCATGCATGAGAAGGACCCTGCCAAGCGTGCACAGTCGCTGGGCGATGCCAAGCGCTTCATCGACATGGCCGCGGGACTGGACGCGCCGAACGTCCGCGTATTTGGAAATAACATTGATGGGCCGAAGGAAGAGATCATCGCGCAAGTCGCCCAGGGCATGCAGGAGCTGGCGGAATACGCCGGCCCACGCGGGGTTACGGTAATCATCGAGTCGCACGGCGATTTCACGGATTCGCCGACACTGAAACAAGTACTGACCCAGGCAAATTCGCCCTACGCCGGGTTACTGTGGGATGCGCATCACACCTTTGCTTCGTCGCATGAAGCGCCGGAATATACGGTGAAGGAATTGGGCCCGTGGATCCGCCACACACATCTGAAGGATTCCGTGCCGGATGGAAAAGAGCGAAAATATGTGCTGACCGGGAAGGGAGATGTGCCTGTGAAAGGCGCGATTGATGCGCTCCGCGGCATCGGTTACAAAGGCTACTACTGCTTCGAGTGGGAGAAGGTGTGGCACCCGGAACTGCTCGACCCGGAAGTGGCATTCCCTGATTATGTGCGGGTTGTCAGCGGGTATTTGCAGGAACCGCTGAGGAAAGTGGCCTCGTGAGGCAAGGTGACCCTACCTGGCCTAAAACGAAGTCCTGTCCCAGAAGAAAACCTACGCGCAAATAGCTATTCTGCACGCAGCGTTTCGACGGGATCGAGAGAAGCGGCGCGGCGGGCTGGTACGAAGCTGGCCAGCACGGCCGAGACGGCAAGCACAGCGGCGACAGTAGCCAACGTCGGTACATCCCATGCGCGCACGCTGAAGAGAAGTCCATGCATCAGCGTTGCTGCAGCTACGGAGCAGACGAGTCCGATGAGGAGCCCAATGGTGATCAAGCGCACGGCCTCTTTCAAGATGAGTTGATAGACCGAACGACTCTGAGCACCCAGCGCCATGCGGATGCCAATCTCACGAGTCCGCTGGCTGACCGAGTAGGCGACCACGCCGTAGAGTCCGACAGCACCCAGCAGCAACGCCAGAGAAGCGAATCCTCCGACAATCCATGCGGCAGTACGATGAACGTAGGCCGAAGGCGAGCTGTTGACAATTTCGGTCATGGTGAGTCCGGCAAAGGTAACGATGTTCGGGTCGATTTGATGAATGGTGGTGCGCATCGTTGGCAACAGGGAACTCTCGGCCTGCGACGTCCGTGCCACGATGCTGAAAAAATTGCCCGCGCTTTGGTTAAACGGAATATAGAGGGCTGCGCGATTCGTAGTATCCAACTGTCCTTCTTTGATGTCTTCGACCACGCCAACAATTTCGATCGGGACGGGCGGGTCGGAAAGGTAGGTAAGTTGTTTGCCAACGGCATCCCCCGTGGGGAAATATTCCTTCACGAAAGCCTGGTTGATGATGGCCACGTGAGGCTTGGTCGCATCTTCTTCCTCGGTAAAGTAACGGCCTCCTACGAGCTTCGCTCCCAGCGTCGTGAAATAGGCCGTGCTGACATCTCGCTCGGGGACCTCGTTGTGCTCTCCGTGCCAAGGCCGGCCGAGTACGCGGAACCAGGTGGTGTCTCCCCAGCCGTTCACGGGAAGATCGGTGGTGACGGCGACGGATTTTACCCCCGGCAGATTTGCGATCTGGCCGACGACTGTGCGTTCCAGCGCGAGAACCTGCCGATCTTTACCGTACGTGGCTTTCGGGGCGGCAACTCCCAGCGTGGCCAAATGGTCGGCTCGCAACCCGATATCCACGCGCAGAAGCAAGTACAGGCTTTTGCCAAGCAGGCCTGCGCCCACCAGAAGCACCACGGCGGTTGCCAGCTCCAGCACCACGAGCTTGGAGCCCAGGCGCCGCCAGGTCTTGCCAGCCGAGCCGCGGCCTCCCTCGGCAAGGCTGTCGCGTATTTCCGAAAATGAAAGGTGCAGGGCTGGAGTCAGTGCGAACAGCGCTGAAGCGAACAGAGCGACCACTCCAGCAAATGCCCATACGCGAACGGTCATCGTGAGGTCATGCAGGAAGGGCATTCCGGCCAACAGGTTCGCCGGTATCAGCCGCGTGAGAAGCCGCATGGCCCAATCGGCAGATATCAAACCCAGTGCGCTGCCCACCGCCGCCAAAACCAGGCCTTCGGTCACGAATTGCCGAGTGAGGCGATTCCTTGAAGCGCCGAGAGCGGTGCGGAGCGCCACTTCTCGCTTGCGGCTTTCGGAGCGCACCAACACGAGACTCGCGACATTGATGGTGGCAATCAAGAGCAACAGCCCGGCACCACTCAGAAGGACCAAAAGTATCGGACGAATATTTCCGACAATCACTTCGGTGAGGCTCGTAGCGTAGGCGCCCTGACCGCCATTGGTGTCAGGATACTGATTTTCCAACTGTTGCGCGATGGAGGTCAAGTCGGCGAGGGCCAGCGAAAGAGAGACGCCTTCCTTGAGCCGCGCGACTCCGTAGAAGGAGTGGCAACTGCGCTGCAAGTCACATTCGCTGGAAGGGTGTAACGTCGTCCAGAACTCCGCCGGTTCGGCTGGCACAAAGTGAAAATCCTTTGGCAGAACACCGATTATCACTGTGGGATCGCCGTTCAGCGTAACCGTCTTTCCCAAAACATCGTCTGTTCCGCCGTAGCGCTGCTGCCAAGCCGTGTAGCTCAACAGGACCGTGCGGGGCGCGGATGACAAATCCTCGCCAGCGTAGAAATCGCGTCCCAACACAGGACGGATGCCCAGTGTGCGAAAGAAGCCGTCGCTGACGCGAGCGCCGTTGGCGGGTTGCGCCCCTTCCGGGGTCGTCTGGATGAAGGCGGCATGATCGTAGAGATCGAGCGAAGTGAAAGACTTGTTGCGTTCTTTCCAGTCGAGATAGTCGGGAATCGACAGATTGCTTTGCTGAATGGATGTGACGCTCTCAAAAACGCCAACAAGACTCTTGGGATCCTGATAGGGCAGCGGCTTCAGTAGGGCGGCATCCACAAACGCGAAGATGGCGACGCTGGCGCACATGCCAATGGCAAGCATGAGCGTAGCGGTGGTCGTGAATCCTGGATTCTTGCGCAGCTGACGGATTGCAAAACGGAAGTCTTGCAGCATACTCTCAAAACGGAAGCCCACGACGTCGTGGCTCTGTTCGCGCAACCGTAGCGTACTGCCAAATTGACGGGTGGCGGAGTGTTCGGCCGCATCGGGTAACAGTCCTTCGGCCCGCAACTGTTTTTCCGCGTGTTTCCGATGGAACTCCATTTCTTCCTGCAGTTCGCTGTCGAATTTGTCGCGCCGTAGGAAGATCCAAAGCTTTCTGAAGAAACGAGCGAGCGAATCCACGGTACCCTCCTACTCTTCCTGCAGCACGCGGCCGATGGCCGCAATCATTTGTTCAAATTGCGAGAGTTCCAAGCTCAGTTGTTTGCGCCCGGAGGGCGTCAGCGTGTAAAAGCGCGCGCGACGGTTGGTTTCCGTCTTCTTCCATTCGGCCTTAACCCAGCCTTGCAGCAGCAATCGTTGCAGGGCGGGATAAAGCGAGCCTTCCTCGACGGTTAGAAAGTCCTGAGAGGACTGTTTGATAGAAAGGGCGATCCCATAGCCATGTTGTGGAGCGCGGGCAAGCGTCTTCAGGATAAGCATGTCAAGCGTTCCAGGTAGCAGCTCGGGTTTGTTCGCCATCGGTCTTTGTATAGACTACCTATGGATAGAACGTCAATGTCGTAGAAAATGTTCCATTGCGCTCAAACTTCATTCCGGGAGCAAGACGAATGTTTCTTTCCGATGGCTGGTAAAAGCCTGATTCCAGGCGCCTGGCTATATCTAAGCGGATGGTCCAAACGGGCGGTAAAACGCTTGGATGGCTCTCGCCTTTCTTGACTTAGGGGGCAACTGCCCAAATAATGGATAAGTATGGGTGTACGCGCCGGAGGGGCAGAAGACATGTTCCTGGATGTAAAGGACCTTGCGGTGCGCAAGCTGCGCATCCGGAAGAGCTACGCCCCGGGCAGCATCGACTACGGCATCAGTGAAGTGAAGCAGGCAGAGCCGCTGGTGGTAAATGCCACGGCGGAGCTGCTGGAAGGCCAGATCCGTGTTCAGGGCGAGCTGGACACCAAGCTGGAGATGTTCTGTGCGCGCTGCCTGGAACCGGTGATCGAAGATGTCCATAGGGATTTTGACCTGTTCTATCAGCCGCTCCTCAAGGGCATCAAGCCTGAAGCCGAGCGCTTGAAGGATGACGATACGGAGATTGGGTTTTTTGAAGGAGAAGGCTTGTTCCTGGCCGACGTGCTGAAGGAACAGGTGCTACTATCGTTGCCGATGAAAGTGATCTGCCAAAGCGATTGCCGGGGGTTGTGCCCGACATGCGGGGCGAACCTGAATCACGAAGAGTGCCGATGTGAGACCCACGCGACCGACCCGCGTCTGGCTCCCCTCGCGCGGTTAAAGCAGGACTGGCTCAAGAAACAATAGATTTCGGGGCGGAAAGCCCATAGAATCCGACCTTGTTCGGAACGGCGGCGTGTGTCGCCACGAGCGAGGCGAGAACGAGGAGCAGTGCAATGCCTAATCCAAAGCGACGTCATTCCAAGAGGCGAACGAGTACTCGCCGCGCGCACGACTATCTGACCGGTCCAGCGCTCGCCAAGTGTCCGAACTGCCACGAGATGAAGCAGCCCCACCGCGTTTGCCCCCATTGCGGACATTACAAAGGAAAGGCTGTCCAGGAAACGAAGTAAGGTTGCGTGGAGTTGCGGCAGTGCGTGCCACTCCACCGCCATGAGTCCGAGCTACATGGCCGCGACGCTGTCCAGTGAGGTTCATTCCGGAGCACCGGAACTTATCCCATGATCACAATCGCCGTTGATGCCATGGGGGGAGACCACGCACCCCGTCCGGAGGTGGAGGGGAGTGTGCTGGCAGCGCAGGCCTACGATGTGCGCGTGCTGCTGGTGGGCCAGCCGAATGCGATTCGGGCGGAGTTGGGCAAGTATTCCAAGCCCAGCCTGCCGATCGAGATTGTGCCGGCCAGCGAAGTGATCACCATGGAAGATCACCCGGCGCAAGCGTTTCGGCGTAAGAAAGACAGCTCCGTGCACGTGGGTGCGCGGCTGGTGAAGGATGGAACGGCGGGGGCCTTTGTAAGCGCCGGCAACACCGGCGCGGTGATGACCACGGCGAAATTCATCATGGGCACGCTGCCGTCGGTGGATCGAGTGGCGTTGGCTGCTCCGTTTCCGAATGCCAAGGGTGGCGTTTCGGTTATGTTAGACGTGGGAGCGAATGTGGATTCGAAGCCGGAGCATTTGCTGCAGTTTGGCGTAATGGGCGAGATTTACTACCGGCTGACGTTTGGAAGCCGCAAGCCGCGTGTGGGATTGCTCTCGGTGGGCGAAGAAGAGATTAAGGGCAATGAACTGACGCGCGCGGTGTACGAGCGTCTAAAGTCTTTGCCGGTCCATTTTGTGGGTAATGTGGAAGGTGGCGACCTGTTTTCCGGCAAGGTCGACGTCATCGTCTGTGACGGGTTTGTGGGTAATATCGCGCTGAAGATTTGCGAAGGGTTGGCGATGGAGATTGTGAAATTCCTTCGCAAGACGTACCGGGGCTCTCTGGCATCGCAAGTGGGTTACTTGTTGTCCCGAGGGGCCTTCAAGGGCATCAAGCGGACGATGGATTACACGGAATATGGCGGGGCACCGTTATTGGGGGTTCGCGGCGTGTGCGTGATCACGCACGGAAAATCCAACGCCAACGCCGTGAAAAACGCCATTCGCGTGGCCGCGGGACTCGCCCGGGCACGCGTGAACGAAAAAATCGAGCAGGAGCTCTCCCTGACCCAGGCAAGGGCCTGACGTCCGGAGAGAGGAGACAGGTTATGGGAAAAGTAGCATTTCTGTTCCCCGGGCAAGCTTCGCAGTACCCGGGCATGGGAAAAGAGCTGGCGGAAAAATATCCGGCGGCGCGCGCAGTGTTTGATGAAGCTGACACTGCGCTGGGAATTTCTGTTTCGAATATGTGCTTCGAAGGCACAGAAGACGAGCTGAAACTGACGGCGAACACGCAACCGGCGATTTTGACGGTTTCTGTAGCGGCGTTTCGAGTGCTCGCGGAAAAGGGAATCACGGCGGATTTTGTGGCCGGTCACAGCCTGGGCGAGTATTCGGCGCTGGTGGCTGCGGGTTCGTTGAAATTTGCGGATGCCGTGAATCTCGTGCGCAAGCGTGGAACGTATATGCAGGAGGCGGTGGCGGCAGGGCAAGGTGCCATGGCCGCAATTATGGGCTTGTCGCCGGCCGTGGTTCAGGATGTGTGCAAGCGTGCCGCGGAGGGCGAAGTCTGCGCGCCTGCGAACCTGAATTCACCGGAGCAAACCGTGATCTCCGGAACGGCGAGCGCCGTTAAGCGTGCGGTTGAGATTGCCTCGCAGTCCGGAGCAAAACGCGCGGTGATCCTGCCGGTTTCCGCGCCGTTCCATTCGGCATTGATGATGCCCGCGCAGGAAAAACTGGCCAAGGATCTGCACGCCACGGCGTTTGGGGATCTGCAATTGCCGTTGGTGACCAATGTGGACGCGGACACGATTCGCACGGGCGAAGAAGCGCGTGGATCATTGGAGCGCCAGGTATCGATGACCGTGCGTTGGGAAGAATCCATGCGCACGTTGCTGGATGAAGGCGTGAACACGTTCGTGGAAGTCGGGCCGGGTCGCGTGCTGACCGGCCTGATGCGGCAGATTGAACGCTCGGTCGCCAGCCTGAACGTTGAAGACGAGAAGAGCCTGGCGGTTACTCTCGAGAAGATCGCCGGCGCGAGAAGCGACGCAGCGTGAACAGCGACGTAGTGAAGTAACAGGGTATAGAAGCAAGGAATGAAGGAAGTTCGTTAGGGAAAAGCATCGAGGTCGAAGAGAAGATGTTCAGTCTGAAAGACAAAGTGGCGCTGGTGACGGGCGCGTCACAGGGCCTTGGGCGAGACACCGCTCTGGCGCTGGTGGAAGCTGGCGCGAAAGTTGCCGTGGCGGCGCGCAATGAGGAAAAACTCGCCACGCTGGCGCAGGAGATTGTCGCAACGGGCGGCCAAGCGTTTGCCGTGAAGATGGACGTGGCGGACGCCGAGCAGATTAAAGCTGGATTCAAGCAGTGCTGGAAAAATTCGGCCGGCTGGACATCCTGGTGAACAATGCCGCCATTACCCGCGACGGTTTGGCGATGCGCATGAAGCTCGACGATTGGGATGCCGTCATTCGCACGAACCTGACCGGCGCGCATCTGTGCATCCAACAGGCGCTGCCGGTGATGATGAAAGCGCGCGCGGGTCGAATCATTAACATCGCTTCCGTGGTGGCACAGATGGGAAATGCCGGGCAGGCGAATTACGTGGCCGCAAAGGCCGGGCTGATCGGGTTGACCAAAGCAATTGCCATGGAAATCGCGTCACGAAACATCACCGTGAATGCGGTCGCGCCGGGATTCATTTCATCGCCTATGACCGATGTGCTTCCCGACAAGATAAAAGAAGAGCTAAAGACGCGCATTCCGCTGGGGCGCATGGGTAGTGGCCGCGACGTAGCGGCGGCGATCGTGTTTCTGGCGAGCGACGAGGCTGCCTACATCACCGGTCATGTACTGGACGTAAACGGCGGCATGTACTTGGCGTAGATGTAAGTCAGCATTGGGGTAAAAAGCTCGGATCTTGGAGGCATGAAGTTGACCTTGTGGTGCAGGGTAAGTAGACTGAGCAGGTTACCTTGGGCAATACATACGAACTTGTAAGACGGCCATCACGCCGGATTGCAGCAGGTAGTGGTACGAACAGGAAGGGCGACAGCAGGTCGCGGAGGAACGGGAATGGCCAGCGTGGAAGAACGCGTAAAGCAGATCATCGTCGAGCAACTCGGTGTGGATGAAGCCGAAGTCACACCAACCGCGTCGTTCGTGGACGACCTGGGCGCGGATTCGCTCGACCAGGTGGAATTGGTCATGGCGTTTGAAGAGGCCTTCGGGATCGAAATGCCGGACGAAGACGCCGAAAAGATGGCCACGGTGAAAGACGCCATCGAGTACATCGAGAAGCACTCGAAGGGCAAGTAAGTCGCAGCAAATCCTCGCACGAAGGAGCAAGAGAGTTGACTCGCCGAGTCGTCGTTACGGGTGTTGGATTGGTCTGCGCACTGGGTATCGGGACTGAGGAAAGTCTGGAAGAACCTCGTTGCCGGTAAGAGCGGCGTTGGCCGTATCACGCATTTCGATACCACTGGCTTCGATTGCCAGATCGCCGGGGAAGTAAAGAATTTCGACCCGTTCCTGTGGATCGAGAAAAAAGAGCTGAAAAAAATGGGGCGGTTCATTCAGATCGCCCTGGCCGGCGCGGATTTCGCCGTGAAGATGGCGGAGTGGAAGCCGGAGCAGTCGGATCTGGATGACGTCGGCGTGTACGTGGCTTCGGGCATCGGCGGATTCGACATCATCGAGCGCGAGCACATCAAGTTGATGCAGGGCGGCCCCGGGAAGATTTCTCCGTTTTTTATTCCTTCGGCGATCGTCAATCTCGCCTCGGGCCACATTTCCATTCGCTATGGTGCGCGCGGGCCCGAATTCCGCGACGGCCACCGCGTGCTCCGCGTCGGCGCACGCGATAGGCGATTCCTTCAAAATTATTGAACGTGGCGCAGCCGAGGTGATGATCTGCGGCGGGACCGAGGCCACGATTACTCCCATGGGCATCGGCGGATTCGCCTCCATGCGCGCGCTGTCCACGCGAAATGATTCCCCGGAACATGCCAGCCGCCCGTTTGACGCGGGCCGCGACGGGTTTGTGGTTGGCGAAGGCACGGGCATCCTGATCCTGGAGTCGTTGGAACACGCCACGAAACGAAACGCACCAATCCTGGCGGAAATTGTCGGATACGGCATGAGCGGCGATGCCTACCACATTACGCAGCCAGCCGAAAATGGCGACGGCGCATTTCGCGTAATGCGAGCTGCGATTGAAAGACGCCAAGATTTCAGCCGACGATATTGGCTACGTGAACGCGCACGGGACGTCCACGCCGCTTGGCGATGCCATTGAAACGACGGCGATGAAGCGACGTCTTTGGCGAGCGCGCGATTAGCAAGAAGCTTGCAGTGAGCTCGACCAAGTCCATGACCGGACATCTTCTGGGTGGCGCAGGTGGTCTGGAAGCCGGCATCAGCGTTCTCGCTCTGCGCGATCAGATTCTGCCACCAACCATCAATCAGGAAACGCCGGATCCACAATGCGATCTGGATTACGTGCCGAACGTATCGCGGAAAGCGTCAGTCGACTACGCCCTCTCGAATTCGTTTGGATTCGGCGGAACGAACGCCGCACTGATTTTCAAACGCTGGAGCGGCAAGTAGCCTGCTGCGTTTTTCTCAGTTTTTTTGGTGTCATTCGGAGGCCTGAAACGGATTCTGGCCGAGGAACCTCAATGAACTGGATGATCGGGCGCATCCGGCACTGAGATCCTTCGCTCCAGTCAGAATGGCGCTCATCCCTCACAGAAAGCCCAGGTAGAAGGAAAACTCCGTGAAAATCATCGTATGCATCAAGCAGGTGCCGGCCAAGGACGCGCCGCTCGCCATCGCCGGAAACTGGATCAAGGAGTCAGACATTGGGTTCGAAATGAACGAGCCGGATTCTTATGCGCTGGAAGAAGCGCTGCGGCTGAAGGAAAAACACGGCGGAGAGGTGATCGCTCTGTCGCTGGGTCCTGAACGCGTGAAACAAACGATCAAGGAAGCGTTGGCGAAAGGCGCCGATCGTGGCATCCACATTGCCGACGACAATTTTGCTCAACTCGACCCGCTCGGCACGGCCAAGACTCTGGCGGCGGCGATTGCCAAAGAAAACGCCGACCTGGTGCTGACCGGCTTGCAAAGCGACGATCATGGTTTTGGACAAACCGGCGTGCTGCTCGCGGGAGTGCTGGATCGTCCGCACGCCACGATCATCATGCAGATCGACGTACAGGACGGCAATATGAAGTTGAAGCGCGAACTGGAAGCGGGTTGGTTTCAGTGGTTGGAGTGCCCGCTGCCGGCGGTGCTGTCGATTCAGTCCGGAATCAACAAGGTGCGCTACGCAACGTTGAAAGGCATCATGGCAGCGAAGAAAAAAGAAATTGCGACGTTGACGCGCGAGTCGCTCGGCGTCGCCATAGAGCCGACACAAAAAATCGAAAAGATCTACGTACCAACGAAAACGAAGAAGACAGAATTTCTCACAGGTACGATGAAGGAGATTGCAGCAAAGTTGGTCGAAAAGCTGAAGTTTGAGGCGCGGGTGATCTGATGAAAATACTCGTCATTACCGAGCAGCGGCAGGGGAAGTGGAGCAATACCAGTTTCGAGACGCTGGTGGCTGCGCAGCAGATCGCCTCGGCGACGGCGGGGAGTGTAAGCGCGGTCGTGATCGGGAAGGATGTGGCGTCGCTAGCCGAAGAAATTGGCGGGAAGAATGTTGCGGAAGTGCTTGTGGTTGAACACGAACTGCTGGGAAACTACACACCTGACGGCTATTGCGTTGCCCTCATGCAATTGATCGAATCAGCGAAGCCGGGCCTGGTCCTGTTTCCCCATACCTATCAGGTGCGCGATTTTGCTCCCAAACTCGCCGCGTCGCTGGGTAAAGGAATGGTGGGCGATTGTATTGGGTTCCGCTATGAAAATGGCAAACTAATATTCGTTCGCCAAATGTTCCAAGGCAAGACTGTGGCGGATGTCTCGTTTACTGGAGCAGCCCCGTGGTTCGCGTCGTTTCAGTCCGGCGCGTTTCGCGCGGATTTGCTGGTGGCGCACGAGGGCGGAAAAGCCTCGGTGAATTCGGTGAAAGTGGAATTGAAGCCGGAGCAGATTCGCACCAAGCCCCTGGAACTCTTCAAAGAAGCGAAGTCTTCTGTGGATCTGACGCAGGCGCCACTGATTGTGGCCGTCGGCCGCGGAATCAAAGCACCGGAAAATATCGCGCAGGCCGAAGCCTTGGCCAAGGCCATGGGAGCGGAAATCGCGGCGTCGCGGCCGATTTGCGATGAAGGATGGCTGCCCATGGAGCGCCAGATCGGAAGCTCCGGACAAACGGTCGCGCCAAAACTGTATCTGGCGTTGGGTATCAGCGGCGCGATTCAGCATGTGGTCGGGATGAAAGGCGCGCGAACCATCGTTGCCATTAACAAAGACCAGAACGCGCCGATCTTCGAGATCGCGGATTACGGGGTGGTCGCCGACATTTTCGAGGTCATGCCCGCGCTGACCGAAGAATTGCAGAAGAACAACGGATAAGCACATACATCCCAAACGGTTGTTTGGTAAAATGCCGCGATGGCAATCCAAAGAGAACAACTGGAAGCGGATGTCCTGATCGTCGGTGCCGGGCCGGCTGGACTGAGTTGCGCGCTGCACCTGGCCAACCTCATTCAGAAACATAACGCCAGTGAGGCGAAGCCGGAGCTCTCCGCGGAAAACATTTACGTGCTGGAGAAGGGTCGAGAGATAGGCGCGCACCAACTCTCCGGCGCGATCATGAACCCGAAGGCACTCGCTGAACTGGTGCCCAATTTTGAGAAGGACGCTCCTCTGGATACCCCGGTCACCGATTCGGCAGCACTGATCTTTACGAAAAACTCTTCCTACCGCATTCCCATTACCCCGCCGCCGTTCAACAATAAAGGGAATTACGTCATTTCCTTAAGCAAGCTGGTGCGGTGGATGGGCGGTCTGGTGGAATCAGCCGGCGTAAATCTGTTTAAGGAATTCGGAGGGGCGGAGCTGATTTATGAAGGTAACGGAATAGCCGGCGTCATAACCGAAGACAAGGGCGTGGACAAAAACGGGAAACCGAAAGACAACTACACGCCAGGATATGAGCTGCGAGCGAAGGTAACCGTGCTAGCAGAGGGCACGCGTGGCTCGCTGACCAAGCAATTGGTGGCGAATAAGAAACTCGACAATCTCAATCCGCAGAGTTACGGAATCGGCATCAAGGAATTGTGGGAAGTGCAGCCCGGAAAGATCAAGCCTGGATTTGTCGCACACACGCTTGGCTGGCCGTTGTCGACGAAGATGTATGGGGGCGGCTGGATCTATGGCTTCAGCAACAATCGGGTCTCCATCGGGCTGGTCGTTGCCTTGGAATACGCGGATTCGCGCTTCGACCCTCACGCCGCGTTTCAGTACTGGAAGACGCATCCGTATTTGCGCGAGTTACTTGAAGGCGGGAAGATGGTGCGTTACGGCGCGAAGTCGCTGCCGTATGGCGGTTGGTACGCGATGCCGCGAAATTACGTGGATGGGGGATTGATCGTTGGCGATTCAGGAAGCTTCCTGGACTCGCAGCGGCTGAAGGGCGTACACCTGGCGATAAAGAGCGGCATGCTCGCGGCGGAGACGATTTTCGCGGCACTGAAGTCGGAGGACACTTCGTCAAAGACGCTAAAGCTCTACAAAGAGAAGATCGATCACAGTTACATCAAGGACGAACTCTGGAAAGTCCGCAACTTTCACCAGTCTTTCCACAATGGATTGTTCGATGGGCTGGTGCTCTCAGGATTGCAGCAGATTTCCGGGGGCCGAGGGCTGGTGGACCCGATGCACGCGCACGCAGGGTGTGAGGCCTATACGCAAATCCACGGGCGTCCGGCGCCGGAACGATTTAAGGGCGATGGCAAACTGACGTTTGACCGCTTGACCGACGTCTATCATTCCGGAACGAGACACGAAGAAGATCAGCTTTGCCATTTGAAAGTGCACGACCTAAATATCTGTTCAACGCGGTGCGCCGAGGAGTACGGCAACCCGTGCCAATATTTTTGCCCTGCGGCGGTGTATGAAATGGTCAACGAAAGCGGGGGATCAAAATTGAAGATTAATGCCGCCAATTGCGTGCACTGCAAAACCTGCGACATCGCTGACCCCTATCAGATTATCGACTGGACTGTCCCCGAAGGCGGTGGCGGCCCGAACTACGAGGGAATGTAGAGGCGGAGTCGATAAAAAGTGCTAAATTCACACGAAGTGAATTAGGTTCTGGTGGACCTGCCAAGATCATTCCAACCTTGAATCAGATCAGTCTGGCTGGAGGTCGTAAACGTCGAGTTCACCCGACACGCTGCTCGAGCCAAAGACACCGTCAGTGTCGTTGCCGCGAGTTCCGACGTAGACCTTACCGTTCGCAATGGCGAGTACCGTGAACTTGGCCGCATTCCCGGCGGCGTCTCCGGAAACGGTGCTGCTACTCCCTAGTTCGCTGGCCAGATTTGTTGCATCGTAGGCATGCAAGACTGCCGGCCCACAAGCCGAGGACCGACGGGTGCAGCAACGGATATTGCTCGAGACCCAAACCAGCCCACCGCAGCGGTACCCAGGTCGTTTTCTTAGGAATCCTCTGATCGCTCATCAAATATGGCGAGGTCATCTTGGGAAGAATCGGCGATCGCGCGACATGATCAGCTTGAGCGAGGATTCGCCAAGATTCAAACCCCAATTCTTCGGAGTCGAGCGATTCGTCACCTTGGCCAGGCATCCGATGGCACCCCGTTAGGTGGCCTGAGTAAGAGGCTACCAAATCTTCTTGAAGAAGGTACGGACACGATTCCATGTGGAGTCGTCTGCGGGCTTGGCCTGCGCCGATACGGGTTTCGGGATATTTACCGGGGCTGTGGCTTGGGCAACCACGGGATCGCCCTCCACCTTCCCCTGAAAGATCAGCGTGGGCCTCACACGAACGCGGCGCACAAGAACGATCAGATTGGGATCGAAGTCGTCTTGCACCTTGGCGTTCGCATCATAATGCAACGGCGGCATAAAGACTTGATAAACGGGTTCCTCTTTTTCTGTCCTGACGGGAGGATCGGACGCCGTCGCAGGCACTGGCTTTTTTTCAGGAGGTTTCTTTTTCAACTCTTCGGGGGTAGCGAGCCTGCTCACATCGGTCACGATGGTTGGCTGACGAGCCGGCATGATGTCGCATACGCAGCGGCCGGAGGATGTATGCAGGCTTTCCAACTGCCCGTTGGTCAGGGAAACGTCTCCACTCTGCGGCACCAGCACGCTTTGCCCGGTCAATTGCTGCTCGATGCGAACGGCTCCCTGGTTGGCGTGCACGCACATCGCACCGGCAGCATCCAGGCCGACGAGAGTATCCTCCGGTCCACTTCCGATTGAGATCGGATGTGCCTGAATCTGCGGCGTGTAGATGGTGAGGGGGAGATCGTTCTCGAGGTGCGTGTGAATCGTGCCGGTGTCCAAGGCGATTGTCAGCGAGCCTCCGGACTTCAGTACGGAGAAATGCGCGGGCCCGCAAATGGTGATGGATCCGCCCTCTACGAGGTCAATCCGTGCCAGGCCGGATTTTACGCGCACCTCACTGCCACTTCGCAGTACGGTCTTCACTTTACCTTGGACAACCTCCACGCTCATAGGGCCTTCGACGGAAATAGAATCGCCTTCAATGGCTCCGACGGCATCGCCAAGAGGAGGAGGATCGTCGTTGGACGCAGACCCTGCCCCGAGAGGAGCCGCAATCAAAATTCCAACGATCAGAAGAATCCAGGAGATTCTCCGAAGCGGCCAAAGTTGTCGGGAAACCGGCAAACCAGCTTGCTCCTCAACGCGCATGGAAACTGCAACCCTCCTATAATATAGGAAGATGGAGACCCCTGAAATCGAGAACGAAGCGGTGCCCGAGCCGGTTAGTGCGCACTACGATACGCGCCTGCCTAAGCTGCCATGGCACAGGCGCATGCAGATTCCGGTCATCGCGGCGGTGGTGTACAGCGTCATCCGCGCAATCGGACCAACACTGCGTTACGAAGTGCTGGGGGGCGAAAAGGTTGAGCAGCGGCGGATCGCGAAACAGCCTACCATCTGGGCGTTCTGGCATCGCATCATCATCCCGATCGTTTGGTATGGGCGGAACCGCGGAATCGTCGTAATGAACACGACCGCGTTCGACGGGCAATGGACTCGCAAGGTGATCGAGCGGCTCGGATTTGGCACGGCGCAGGGGAGTTCTTCGCGCGGGGGATTGCGCGGATTGCAGGTGATGGCCAAGCGGATTGCCGAAGGATTGGATTGCGCGTTCACGATTGATGGGCCGCGCGGACCTCGCTATGTGGCAAAGGTCGGCCCCGTGCTGTTGGCGCGGATGACCGGCGCACCGATCATGGTGTTCCACATCGGTGTGGACCGCGGGAAGACCATTGAGAAGACCTGGGATCACTTTTTGCTGCCAAGGCTGTTCGCGCGCGCAATCATTATCGGTGCGCCATTTATTCATGTGCCACGAGACGCCGATGCGGAGATGATCAAAGCGAAACACGAAGAGCTGCAGAAATCACTGGAGCGCGTGCGAGACATCGCCGAAAGCTGGTTTTCGCTGAGCGAAGACGAACGAAAGCGTCTGCGCGCGGAAATTGGGCCTTGAGTAGGATTCCGTCGCTACCTGAGTTTCAAACTGTCAGCGATCAATTTCCGTCGCGTTCTCCCAATTTCACGGGTATATCCAACTTTTTCGCCCCACGATAGACGGTGACGGTGATCGAGTCTCCCGGACGCTTACGATTCAGGATCACGTCCATATCGAAGCGGTTGCCAACTTTCTGGCCGTCGACCGCCACAATCACGTCGCCTCCGATATAGAGTCGCCGCATACCTGCCTGAGCGGTGCGGTCGCCGCCGTGAATCCCCGCAGCGGCGGCAGGGCTGCCCTTGGTGGCCTGTTCGACGAGCAAGCCTTCTTGCACCGGAAGATCCAGCGCCTCCGCCAGCCAGCCACCAACGGGAATGGTTTGAACGCCGAGATACGCGCGGCGAACACGACCTTCCGTCATCAGATCGGCCGCGATCAGCTTGGCAGTGTTAATTGGAATGGCAAACCCGATTCCGGCCGTTGTGCCAGTTGGTGTGAAAATTGCGGAATTGATCCCGATAACTTCTCCGTGAGTGTTAATCAGTGGGCCGCCGGAATTCCCGCGGTTAATGGAGGCATCGGTCTGGATTGCTTCATCGATCAGCGTGTTCTCACTGGTTTGCACCGTGCGGCCGAGCGCGCTGACGACGCCAGTGGTCAGTGTGGATTGAAAGCCAAAAGGATTGCCGATGGCCAGAACTTTCTGTCCCACTTGTAGCTTGGAGGAATCGCCGAGTTGCAGCGAGGTCAATTGCTTTCCCTTGGGATCGATCTTAATCAGCGCCACATCGTTGCGTTCGTCGGCGCCAATGAATTTGGCTGGATACTTGGAACGATCGCCGAGCACCACTTCTATTGATTGCGCGCCGGCGACAACATGGAAATTGGTCAGGATGTACCCGCGCGGGTCAATGAGAAAGCCGGAGCCGGCGCCTTCTACGGGCACGGGGGTCATGAAAAAATCGTACTCAGTGGCTTTCGTAAGGACATTAGCCACTGCGGGAGAGGCCTGGTGGTAGATGCGCACATTCGTGGATTCTTCATTTGTAAGGCCTTCCAGCCGTTCCGGCGCGTTTGCCTGAACATCGGCGCCGGCAGGTTGTGGATCGGGCGTCGCGCGGTGCGCTTCTACCTTTTGGGCCTGGTGAGGTCCATAACGCGCACCAACCCAGAAAGCTCCGAGCACAAAAATAAGGGCAATGAGAGTAAAGCGAAGATAGGCTGGGGAATCGCTGCGAGTCATGTGCTCCGTCCTTCAAGGATGATCTTCTTTGATAGTATAAGGAAAAATGCGTGAGGAATGGAGCAGCAGGACTCGAATGTCCTGCCCATACCCAATCTGCTACTCCGGCTTCAAGCCAAACAAGAACGACCCTGCCTGGGCAAACATGAGCGCCACCACTATGCTGACCGCGGTATCCAGCAGGCGCATCAAAGGCTGATGCCATGCGAAAGCAGGGCTAAGCACTAGAACAATCATCACAACGGAGATGGTGATCCCAGCGGTTACGATTTCGCTGCGCCTTCCCAATTCGATCATGATCACCGTGGCGATGCCGATGAGCAGAGCCATTCCTTCGGCATGAAATGGGAAAAACAGCAGGTACACCAGGCACAACGCGAAACTGACACCGGTCGCGATCAGTCGCGAGATGCCAGCAGACAGGCTCTCCTCACGCGTTTCCTTTAGCGTGAATAGGACTGCCACGACAGCCAACATTCCGCCAAGCAGATCTAACGAATGATGAATCAGAGCTGCCATAGGCTTGACCTCCCGCAGCAGGCATCGTAATACAGCGAACCTCAAGCTCTTACTAGATGGCTGAGAGTCGAGGCACGCATACTGCCTCGGTAAGAATGTGCCCAATACTTGCACTCCGGCCCGTGCGGCTGCCATCATCGTTCTGTTATTACGTGTTGAACTCATGGTCCAACCAAAGGTCCCCATCATGCGACGACATTTACTGACGGCCGCCTCGATTGCGGTCATCTGCGCCTGTGCGTTCGCGCAAAAGCCTGCATGGCAGCCTGCACCGGGTCACACCACAATTGCGCTGTGGCCCAAAGGCGCACCCGACACGCAGTCAAAAGCCGCCGCTGAGATTGATACCACCAGTGCGAAGGACAATCTCATCGCGGGAAAGCCGCTGATCCGTTTGGGCAACGTCTCGACGCCAACGCTCACTGTTTACTCGCCGCCAGCGGCGAAGAACACCGGCGCCGCAGTGGTGGTCTTTCCAGGTGGTGGCTACACCATCCTGGCGATTGATCTGGAAGGGACGGAGGTCTGCGACTGGCTCAATTCCGCGGGCATAACCTGTGTGCTTGTAAAATATCGCGTACCCAATTCAGGACCATATCCGCAGTCCGCTGCCGCCCTGCAGGACGCCCAGCGTGCGGTTGGAATTGTGCGCTCCCGCGCTGCGGAGTGGCACATCGATCCGAATCGCATTGGGGTGCTTGGTTTCTCTGCTGGAGCGCACCTCTCCGCAGCGCTCAGCACGCACTTCGATCAGCGGCTATACGATCCCGTGGATGCCGCCGATCGACTCAGTTGCCGGCCGGACTTCGCTGCAATCATTTATCCTGGTTATCTTGCTGTTGCGGAACAAAACTTTGCGCCCAATCCAGAGATTCATGTTACCGAGAAGACCCCGCCGTCATTTATTGTGCAAGCCGAAGACGATCCCGTGCATGTAGAGAACGCGACGGTTTACTTCCTGGCACTGAAAAACGCCAAAGTCCCTGCGGAACTGCATGTGTACGCCAGTGGAGGACACGGCTACGGCTTGCGACGCATCGAACTGCCCGTCACAGCGTGGCCGCAATTGGTTGACACCTGGTTGCACACGATTCATGTCCTGCCTGCGTCTGGAAAGTAATTGCCTGAGTGGCGGACCCTATGAGGATCGCAATCGTATCGGACATTCACGGCAATCGGCGAGCCTTCGAAGCAGTTCTGGCAGATCTGCGGAACCTTGCCCCGGACCTGATTGTTCACGGCGGTGATTTGGCCGCCGGAGGCGCTTATCCAGCAGAGATCATCGATCGGGTCCGTGTGCTTGGCTGGCCAGGCGTCCTCGGGAATACGGATGAAATGCTTTGGGCGCCGCAGCGCCTGGCTGAATTCTCGGCGACAGAACCGAAATTGGCGTGCGTACTCGCACGGGTCGGAGAAACGATTTCGCCCACGCGCACGCTCCTCGGCGAAGAACGATTGAAATGGCTCGAAGCGTTGCCTCTGCAGTATTCCCACGAACACTTCGCCCTGGTTCATGCCAGCCCGGATGATCTCTGGCGGGCTCCGGCGCCACAGGCCAGCGAGGATGAACTGCAGCGCATCTATGCACCGCTTGCGGCTCGACTCGTGGTTTATGGCCATATTCACTGTCCGTACGTACGCCCGCTGCCAGGCATGACCGTGGCGAATTCGGGGAGCGTAAGCCAATCCTACGATGGCGACCGGCGCGCGTCCTATCTCGTGATTGATGGAAAGAACGTCAACATACGCAGAGTGGAATACGACGTGGAAAGTGAAGCAAGAGACCTATTACGTTCCGGACTGCCGCATGCCGATTGGCAAGCAGGTATTCTTCTCGCGGGAAAATACTGCCCGCCCGAGTAGATAGGATTGCGGACAGTGGCGTGGGTGTCGTTAGCAGCGGTGCACCGGTAAGAAGGGCAGGAAAGTGTTTGGTGGCGGCATCATCCGCGACCTTTTGATTGGCGACATTCCGCCGGCCTCGTTGCGAGATTGGCGGTATGTGGCGGTCGCTGTATCCGGAGGCGTCGGCGTCTTACGGTTAGAAGAGCAATCTTAGCACCTCCTTCCCAACGGTTCGCGAACCGCAGGCTTGCGTGAGAAGGTGTGCAAGAACTTTGGCTATTTGGGAAATCTTCTGCTCGGATTTTACGTTGCGAACCTATGGGTAGGATGGTCAGGTGCCCGGCTGTGTCCCATGCGGGAGGACGGCGGCAACTTTTGATTGGTGTTACTCGTATTGTCACAGTGAGAGAGAAGGCGATGAATCCGAACAAAATGCTACTTTCCCTTTTCTGCGCGTTCGGTGCGCTTTGCTGTTGCGCAATGTCCGCGACCGCCCAGCAGACGTTCGCGAATGTAGAAAAGGTGCAGCGACTGGATGGGAGCGTCATCACCGCTCCAGAGATTGATGCGACAGTGAATCGCGTGATGAAAGCGGCCGAAGTGCCGGGAATGGGCCTGGCGATTCTGAATGATGGGAAGATCGTTTACCTGAAAGGCTACGGCCGGCGCGATCAGGAACAGAATCTGCCCATGACGCCAGAAACGGTGATGTCTGGGGCGTCCTTCACCAAAGTGGCATTCGGCGATTTGGTCATGCAGGTGGTCGACAAAGACCAGTTGAACTTGGACAAGCCCGTCTACCTGTACCTCTCGAGACCGTTGCCCGAGTATGCGAATTATCAAGATCTCTCCAGCGATCCTCGTTACAAGAAAATCACCGCCCGCATGCTCTTGAGCCATACCAGCGGGTTCCCCAACTGGCGCTGGTTCAATGAAGATAGGAAGCTGAACATCGCGTTCGAGCCGGGCACGCGATACGCCTATTCCGGCGAGGGATTGCTGCTGTTGCAGTTGGTGGTGGAAACGATTACAGGAAAGCCGCTCGCGGAGTTGATGCAGGAGCACATATTCGAACCGTTCGGGATGCCGCGGACCAGCATGGTCTGGCAGCCGCGGTTTGAAAGTGACTATGCAGACGGCTACGATGAGCACGGAAGGTCGCTGGGTCCGCAGCGCCGGACGAAGGCAGACGCAGCGGGTTCTATGCTTACGACCGTGCAGGATTTTGCGAAATTCCTGCAGGCGGTGCTGGAGGCAAGAGGAATGCGCAAACAAACGCAGGAAATGATGCTAACCCCGCAGATCGCCATCCTTTCAAAACACCAATTTCCCACGTTTTCCACTGAGACCACGGATGAGAACAAAGGGATCCAGCTCAGCTACGGGTTGACGTGGGGATTGTACCGCTCACCGTATGGCAAAGCGTTTTTCAAGGAAGGGCACGACGATGGCCACATGAACTATGCCGTGTGTTTCGAAGAAAAAAAGAGTTGCATAGTGATGATGACGAACAGTTCCAACGGTGAAGGCATGTACAAGGAGTTGCTGGAAACTCTGCAAAAGAACACCTATACACCGATCGAGTGGGAGGGATTTGCCCCCTACGACCTGCTGCCTCCCCGGACGCCGATGAAGGTTCGCAAGGAAATCGTCATCGATGGCAAGGTACTCGCGCGCTACGTGGGACACTATGGTGTGCCCCCGGACTTGCTCCTGGTGATTCGCCGCGAAGGCGATCATCTCTCGATTCAGGAGAATGATGAGCCCAAGCAGGAGCTGTTCGCGACAAGCGAGACAGTATTTTTCTCGAAGGTCGCCGACGATGAGCTCACCTTTGAGATGGACAGAAATGGCCGAGTGCTGCGCATGGTTCTACGCACAGGCGGTAGAGAGATTCCCATCAAACGAATTGACTAAATCGTGTATTTTCCTCTCGCAAAGAGATGCGAAATCGCGAAAGAGACGCCCTGATTGTGCCGCTTGGGCGACGGACCAATGCAGTTTCAGGATTTTGCGGAACTGCTTTCCGGAACGGGGGACTCCAGGGGTGATTCGCCGGGGAGTCGGAGGCGTTTACGCGCGGAGAACATGGCGCCTTTTGCTTCGACGGCCGGTGCGAACTTCAGGAATCCGATGGGATCGTTCAGGTCGGTGAAGATACCTTCGAATCCGCCGCGAATGAAATACGTTTCATGCCAGAAACCGGTGCCACCGGAATTCCACAGAAACGCCTTCCACCATTGCCGGTGAGGTTCCGAGCGCGCCCAGTGTTCCAGGGATTCAAAATCGCGCCAGTATTGCCTCATGCCGACGTGCGGCGGGAAAAGTGAGTAGATCATCTGTTCGTGTAGGAGAAGTCCCTCTGGTTGCTGCTCGACGGCGTGGTTGATGCGAGGACCGAACCCCAGAAGCGTCTTGATGCCAGTCAGAGTGTTGACTCGCATGCCCAAGTAAATCACTACCAGATCCGGATAGCCAGAAAGGTCGACACTTTGGCGTTTGATGTTTACGTGCATAACGCGGTTCCCCTGTTCGTGTGCAGATACAGGATGTTGTATCAGTTTTGGTGTAATGCGTCACGACGTGGGCGAGAACTGAAGCCATAGTAGCCCCGGGGGTTGCCGAACTAAAGAACTAAGAGCCCACGCGTCCGCGGTAGTTTCGTATCCGGAAGCAGTGCTGTCCCATTAAAAGTCGAATAGGTTCAACTGGATACAGGCCTCGGCATCTGTGAACCCGTCGCTGAAGTTGGAAAACCCCTCTAAAATCGGGGTTTTTTCGAAAACTGTGACGCTGAGAATCTGCAGAATTTTGTACAGGCTCAGGTCGAGCCCCAGTTGCTTTTTGACGATCGCCACGAGCACGTAAACCGATAAGGCCACCCAAGCTTGGGTCTTCACCGCGTTCTCCGAGGTGCCGTAGAAAGCCTTGATGCGCAGGTGCTGTTTGATCCAGCGAAAAAACAATTCCACTTTCCATCGTGCCCGGTACAGCTGGGCGATGGTCAAAGCAGGAAGGAGAAAATTGTTGGTCAGGAAGGTCAGTCGGGAGTCTTTCTCGGCATCGAAATAGTGGATGCGTCGCAAGGGATCTGGATAGCGCTGGGCGGTTCGCATTCCGGTCAGCAGAATGGTTTGGTCGCTCCGCAATCCTGCCGATCGTTCGACGGGACGTGAGTTGCGACGGTAGAACTGCATATTCTTTTTGGCGCGAGTGACGAAGAAGGCACAAGCTTGGGCCAAGACATACAGGCGAGCGAAGTCCACATAACCACGATCGAGCAGGTAAAACGCTCCGGCTTCGGGAAGCAGTTGGTCCAGAATGTTGACGTCGTGGACTTGGCCTCCGGTCACATAAACATTGGTCGGAATGCTGCCTCGCAGATCCAACAGCGTGTGCAGTTTCACCGCACTCTTGCGGCGACGGAATTTTCCCCACGGAAACAGCGACAGGCACAAATCGATGGTCGTGGAGTCCAGGGCATACACAGTCTCGGACAGCTCCACTCCAAAAGATTCTCCACGGTAAAGGTCGCGAGCGGCGGCAATCAAGATTTGGGCGAAATCGGCGTAGATCCGCCAGTCGCGGTGTTCGTTGGCGTGTGCCAACGTGTTGCGAGAAACTTGGCCCCGGAAGCCCATATGATAGAGTTTGGGTTGCTGGGCACGAAGACAGGCTTCGATATCGCGGAGGCTTTCGCGATAGGTGAGCTGAGCGAAGGCCAAACAGAGGAACTGATCCCAACAGGAGAAATCTTTGACGTAGCGATTGCCCTGGTACCGATCGACGCAAATTTGAAATTGGTAGGTTGGGAGGAACTCCACGAGTTGAGAGAAAACAGTTCGTCCTTGGTTCATCTACTGCCTCCGGAGCAAGCTGGAAAGCAGTAGGATGGCGCCAAAAGAGAAGCAAAAAATTGAAATCGAAAAGACTCACGGAGACCCCTTACTTTCGTTCAATCAAGCAGTTACGCTGGACTGTTGGGACTTTCTTGGGACAGCACTGATCCGGAAGGTTAGTTAATGCCTTGAATTCGCAGACTGACCAGTTGGTCGATAGTCAGATTCTTCATGCCGTGGGATTCGAGGCCCGTAATGTAATCGGGTGTGACACCGTGAATCCGCATGGCGACGAGCTGATCGGGTTCCGGATGCTTGTAACCAAGGCTCTGAAGCTTTTCGATGAATTCCGGGGAAACGCCGTGAATGCGGAAAGCTATCAGTTTCTGAAGGTCGACGTGGTCATAGCCTTCCTTCTGTAACTGTTGAATCCATTCGGGCGTGGCGCCGTGAATGCGCATGGCGATCAAGGTATCTTCATCGGGCTGGTAGCCGGCTTGCTGCAGGAAGCGAACCATCTCCGGGGTGACTCCATGAATCCGGAACGCCACGAGCTTGTCGCAATTCGTGGCGCTCAGGCCCGCCGAGCGCAGTTCTCGTATAAATTTCGAGTCGACGTTGAAGATGCGAAACTCGATTAGTTTGTCGGTATCCAGTCCTTTCAGGTGCTGGTCCTTCATCTCCCGGGCAAAGCTCAGGCTCACATCCATGATGGCCATGCTGTATTGCTTTTCGTCGTCGATGCCCGTGAAGCCGAGCGCTTTCATTTCCGTCGCGTACTTGGCATCGGCAATAAACTGAAAGACACCGGCGCCATCGCCGTTATCCAGGAAGCCTTCACAATCGAAACGGCCGGCGTCTCGCGTGATCGTGAATATCACTTCCTGTTTCCCGGGCTTGGAGGCGTCCAGGCCAACGAAGGCCGCTAGGGGCCAGGTGGATGAGTGGTGGGACGAGTTGCCGTGCTGCGTATGGATGAGCGCGAACTCCACCTTGCTCGGCTCATCGGAACGATGCAGCGTCCAATCTCCTTTTCGCGTGTCCGCGGCACGCGACATGAACGCGCCGATCAGAGCAGCGGCGACCAGGAAATAAGCAAGCAAACCTTCGCGACGATTCATGGTGTCTCCTTCCCAACTCACTTCGCTGCATCCAAAACGCCGGAGTGTTTCAGAGAAATCAGTTGTTCCAGTGACAGGTCCTTAAAGCCGTGGTTGCGCACCTTCTGAATGAACTCCGGCGTAATGCCCTGGACCTTGGCGCCGATGGCGTCGTCGATATCCACCTTGAAGCCAGCAGATTGCAGTTCCTGCAGGTAAGCCGCGTCCACACCCTGCACTTTCATTCCGATCAGTTCATCGGCTGAGGGATGAAAGCCGAGAGCGCTGATGCTTTTCATGTAATCGGGAGTGACGCCTTGGACCTTCATTCCAATGATGTCGTCGGAATCGACTTTCAGGCCGAGCCCGCGCATTTCCCGTACATATTCCGGGGTCACACCTTGCACTTTCATTCCGATGACCTCGTCGGCATCTGTCTTCATCCCGAGGTCGTGGATCTGCTTGATGTATTCGGGAGTGACGCCTTGGACCTTGAGCCCGATAAGACTGTCGACGTCGAGAGTCTGCCCCGTAGCAGCTCGCATTCCGCGAACATAGTCCGGAGTGATGCCCTGGACCTTCATCCCAATCAGCTCGTCGGCATCAGGATGAAGTCCGATTTCGTGCATTTGCTTCACATATTCCGGAGTGACGCCTTGAATCCTGAGCGAAATCAGCTGATCGACGGAAAGGTCCGTTAACCCTGCAGATTTCATGCCGTCGATATAGCTCTGTGCTGGTTGAGGCGTCTCTGCCTGCGGAGTTGCCGCACTGTAGGCGATGATTTGCGGCAGGGCAACCGGGCTTGGCGCGGTCCTTGGCATCGGTGAAGGTACCGCCGACGGCGCAGGATCCGGGACCGCCACACGAGCAACTACCGGCGCGGCTGGAGCAGTAAGGCCAAGGACATGCACGATGACCGGCACCCTTACGGCAATCGTGGAGCTCGGAGCGCGTGGAGGAGCCGGGGCTAGCGCAACAACTGGTGTGGTTACTGGAGCGACGGGGGCCGCAGGAGCTTCGGGTTGCGGTGGTGTTTGTGCATGAACGATGTGTGCCGCGCCGATCAGAGCGCTACCGGCGAGAAGAGCCGCGGAGAAGCAGAGAACTCCTGCGGAAAGATCCGCGCTGCGGCGCCCGCTGCCGGAGTCGTCAACTCCGAGCAGCCGAGCGACACGAGCGGCGAGAGGCCCTCGGTTAACGGCCATGACCAATTGTGGCGCGGTTCGCGATTCGGCCAGATGTGCCAGAGCATGCGCGTACGTGACCGGACTTCCGCATGCGGCGACCGCTGCATCATCGCAGCAATTCTCGCGTTCTTCGCGAATGCGCCGGCCCAGCCACCAGACCGCTGGATGGTAGAACAGCAGTGACTCCACTGCGATTTGGAACAGGTTAACGAATACATCCAGTCGTTGGATGTGCGCCAGTTCGTGGGCGATGAGCGCCCGCAATTGCGCTTCATTCAGGCCGCTCATAGCGGTCACAGGTAGAAGAACGACCGGGCGAATCCAGCCGATCACGACCGGCGTGTCAAATTGCAGCGATTCGCAGTAACGCACAATTCTCTGAATGCCCATTTTTTGCTGCAGGGCCCTGCAAAGATCCAGCAGTTCGCGGGAAACGGGAGTCGACTCCTTGCGGCGAAGGCGTTCCATCAATAAGAAACCGCCGGCAGAGCGCAAGCTGAAGAGCACGACGCCCGCGAACCACAATTCCACCAGCACCAGGAAATAATCCGGCGCGGTCTTAAAGAGAGCCGTCGACCTCGGCGTGCTTGCGGTCAAATGAACGTCCTGCGCAGCTGCCGAGCCCGAGCCAATCGCGGTGACGCTGCTTGAAGTCTCAGCCGGTGGCTGCGCGGAAAGAATCAGAAAGGTTGCCACCGGCGCGGCAAACATCAACACCAGCACGGCAACAGATAAGGCGTAACGAATAGACGCGTTGCGCAAGAGCGAGATGCCCATGTAGCACGCGGCTGCGAGTGCGGCTCCCTGCCACAGGAAATGAAGAAGCGTGAGCGCGACGATTCGCATGATTTCGGGCGAGAGCAAATGCGCAAGGAGATTCATCGGAGCTTCCTTTCGTATTCGTTCAGCAGACGGCGCAACTCTTCCACTTCTGCTTTGGAACCTTTGCGGCCAGCGAGGGCGTGCATCATGAGTTCGCTGGCCGAACCGTCAAACACCCGCTGAAGCACATCGAGAGCCAGCTGACGCTTGGTCTTCTCGGCCGGCTGCACGGCTTCGTAGACGTGGGCCCGTTGTTCTTCATTACGGCGGACGGTACCCTTGGCGGTCATGATCTGCATAAGCTTTAAGACGGTGGTATAGCCAAGAGGTCGTTCTTCGTTCAGTGCCTGGTGAACTTCGCGAACAGTGGAAGGCCCGCGATCCCAGAGAATGTGGAGGATTTCCAGCTCGGAAGTGGTCGGTTTCTGGGTTGCATGAGTAGCCATGGGCAAAGGCTACTACGAAGGGATTCGTAGTGTCAACGAAAATCTTCGTAGTTCGACGAAATGGCTGTGGAATGACGGGGGCTTGCCAAAAGCGGAAGCAAAGCGGCCGACTAAGGGGCGACGATATCGCTGAGCTTTGGTTTCACCTGAACGGCGGCCAGGCTGCTGGCATCCCAACCCCCGCCAAGCGCTTTTACGAGTAGCACCGAGGTGATGAGTCGCTGACCCTGGATGATGGCGGCTTCCTGTTCGTTGATCAGAAGATTCTGTTGCGCGTTCACAACATCCAGGTAACTGACCAGTCCTCCCACATACCGGGAGTTCGCAATATCGAGCTGACGCCGCGCCGACGAGACAGCATCGGCTTGCGACTTCCGTGCGGTCTCCAGAATTTGCAGACCAGATATATTGTCCTGAACTTCGCGGAACGAATTCAGGACGGTATCGCGATAACCTGCTACCGTCGCGTCATAACCAGCTTGAGAATACTGCACCTGGGCACGGCGTGCACCTCCGGTGAAAATCGCCTGCGCTACACTGGCGCCGACTGCCCAGACGGCCGATTCGGCATTCAGGAGTTGCGAAATATTGGCGGAGTTCCATCCACCCTGGCCGAACAATACAACCGAAGGATAGTAGGCCGCCTTAGCGACACCGATTTGTGCATTGGTGACGGCCATCTGGCGTTCGGCTTCTGCGATGTCTGGGCGGCGCTCAAGCAAGTCCGAGGGAAGCGATGTATCGATATTGGGAGGGTCGGCGGTGAGTTCATGCGAGGCGAGATGATAGTCCGGCGCGGGCTTGCCTATCAGCACGGCAATGGCGTCTTCGAATTGTTTGCGCTGCTGTTGGAGCAGGATGGCTTGCGTACGCGTGGTGTTGAGCAGGGTTTCTTCCTGCGCCACATCAAGCCCAGAGGCAACTCCGCCGGTGTGGCGGGAATTGACCAGGTCCAGACCCTTCTGCAGGGTCTCGACCGTGCGCGCGTATAGCGAAAGCTGGGTGTCTATTTGCCGGATCGTAAAGTAATCCGCGGCGAGTTCCGCGCTAAGTATCAGGCGAACGTTTTCCAGGTCGGCTGCGGAAGCCTGAAATGAAGCTTGCGCGGCTTCAATGGTGCGGCGCCGTTTGCCGAAGAGATCAACCTCGTAGCTGATCGTGAAGGGTAGTGAGTAATTTGCCTGCGTCACCGCTCCGCTAAGGGGAATGTTGGATCCGGTGGGGCGCGTGCCGGAGTACCGTTGCCCAGCAATCGCGGGGTCAAAGCCTACCGTAGGGAAGAGCGCGGCGTTTTGCACGGCCGCTGAAGCGCGAGCCTGGTCGTAATGAGCGAGGGCGACCTTGAGAGATTGATTCGCGGCGAGCAGTTCGTCTTCGAGTGAGTTCAGATCGCCGTCGTGAAAAACGGTCCACCACGACGTTTTCGGAATGGTATCTTTGGGTGCAGCTTCGCGAAAAGGCTCAGTCGTTTGCCATTGCGCAGGTACGGGAGCGGTAGCCTTCTTATAATTTGGCCCGACCGTGCAGCCGGCCAGCATGCAGCAGGCAATCGCGGCAGTGCATCGTGCGGCGAACGAGTTCCTGGACTCAAACGGAAAACGCATCAGCGCTTCTTCTCCGCTGGCGCGACAGAGTTCGCTGGTTTTGCCGCGTCACCGGACGGTGCCTTAGCTGGCGCAGGCGCGGTGGGGTTCGCCACTTGCTTTACGTGGACTTGTTGTCCGTCTTCGAGGGAGTCCGGAGGATTCAGCACGATCCACTGATCCGGCTTCAGTCCGCTGACAACTTCCAGCGTCGTGCCGAAATCGCGGCCGATAATCAACGGCTGAAGGCGCGCCCGGTCATCGGAGCCGACGATGACTGCGCGTAGCCCTTCGGCGCGGAACAGCAGCGAGTTCACGGGAACCAGTACGCGCTCGCCGGGAGTCTTCACCTGCAGATCCACCTGGGCGTATCCACCAGGCAGCAATTCGCCCGATTTATTCGGAACGTCCACTTCTGTAAGCAATGTACGCGCCGCTGGATCGATAGCCTCGGCCGTGCGCACTACGTTGCCTTGGAATTTTCGGCCTGGATATTGCGTCAGTTCCAAATAAGCGCCGAGACCGGGGCGAATATGGGAAGAATAAGTCTCTGGCACGTTGACGAACACGCGAATGGGATCGGTCTGAGCGAGAAAGAAGAGCTGTTGAGCGACGCCACCGTTGCCGGCGTTTATCAGTGTACCGATGTCGACGTTGCGGCGAGTAATGACGCCGCTAAACGGAGCGTAGATGCGCTTGAACGACTCAAGCTCCTCCAGACGGCGAACGTTGGCGGCCGAGGATTGCACGATGGCACGCTTGGCGGCCAGGTCGCCATTGGCATTGTCGACTTCCTGGCGGGAAACGCCGTCGGTTTTCAACAGATCGGTGTAACGTGTCGCGGTTATTTGAGAAAGGTTCTCATTGGCTTGGGCGGTTACCAGATCAGCTTGCGCCTGGGAAAGCTGTTGATCGAGCTCCGGCGCGTCAATTTCCGCCAGCAGGGCACCCTTGTTCACACGCGATCCAATATCGAAATACCATTTTTTCAGGTAGCCGTTGGTGCGGGCGTAGATCGGTGATTCTACGTAGGCTTGGAGCGTGCCAGGTAGGACGAGGCTCTCATTGCCCGGCTCGGTTGTGGGTCGAATAACGGCAACCGTCGGAACCGTCGAGATCTCCGTCTCCTTGGCTAGCGTCTGATACTGGCCACGGCGCTGGACCAAAAGAATCGCGCCGATTACGACCAGAGCCGCAATAGCTAAGAAAAGGACCGCAAAAATGGGGCTCTTCTTCTGTGAATCATCCGTAGGCTCGGCCGAGGTGTGTGATGGGACTGCTGTCATAGTGGCATGCTCCAAGATTGCAGCGACGCTGTTCCCGTGGAAATCGAGCAAAACCGGGGCGCTGGGACCGTTCCGTACGGAACCGGAACTCGAGATTCAGACTGCCCGATTTTCCTGTAGCCAGGGCAAATCTTCGGCACCTGTAAGTCAACCAGCGAAATCAATCTCATGATGTCACCGTTTGCGGGGAGCCGCGGTGCCGGCGGCGCGCGAGATATCCGTGAATGATCGAGAATACGCAAGGGACGAAGAATAGCGTCGCAAATGTTGCGAAGACTAGACCACCGATTACCGCGCGACCGAGCGGAGCATTTTGCTCGCCGCCTTCTCCCAGGCCAATGGCCATGGGCACCATGCCAATGATCATCGCAAGCGCGGTCATGATGACGGGGCGAATGCGGACGAAGCCTGCTTCCAGCGCGGCGTCGAATGGAATTTTCCCTTCGTTCAACTGTTCGCGCGCGAACGACACCATCAGGATGCTGTTCGCCGTTGCCACGCCCATGCACATGATGGCGCCCGTCAGCGAAGGAACACTAAGCGTGGTGTGGGTGAAGAAGAGCATCCAGCAGATTCCGGCAAGCGCTCCGGGGAGTGCTGTGATGATGATGAATGGATCCAGCCACGACTGAAAATTAACGACAATTAGAAGATACGCCAGAACGATGGCGCCAATCAGGCCGATACCAAGACCCAGGAAGGAACTCTTCATGGTCTGGACCTGTCCGCGAATCACCAGGTGGCTGCCTCGCGGAAGCTCTTTTTCCAATTCCGAGGCCAGCCGGATAACTTCATTAGAAACGGCGCCAAGATCCCGCCCGTCAACCGAGGCGTAGATGTTGATCATGGGCTGGACATTGTAGTGGGAGATCGAAGCGGGCCGGGCAACAGTGGAAGTCGAAACAAGATTTCCAAGAATTTGCGGTTGTGCTCCGGCTTGAGTGCCAGTAACAGGGGTGTTGTTCAGCGCCTGCAGAGTATCGACCTTATATTGAGGAGTCTGGACCGCGACGCTATAACTGACGCCGTTTCGTGGATCGAGCCAGAAACTGGGCGCAGTCTGGAAACTGGAAGAAAGAGAGACCAGTAGGTTCTGCGCGACATCGCGGGTTTGCAGTCCAACGTACTGAGCGCGCGTGCGGTCGATGTTAAGGTACAGCGTAGGCCCATCAAACGCTTGTTGAACGTGAACATCCACCGCCCCGGGCACATGCTGAATCTTGCTGGCAAGCTTAACGGCGGCGTCGTAATTTCCGCGCTGGTTCATTCCTGTAATCTGCACGTCAATCGGCGCGGGTGTTCCGAAGTTGAGAATTTGCGTAACGATATCAGCAGGCTGAAAGAAAAACTGTACACCAGGGAACTCGCTCGGGAGCCGCTTGCGAAGGTCATTGATGTAGTCCCCGGTGGGCTTGCCGCGCTCGGGTTTCAATTGAACTAGGATTTCACCGTCCGACGTGCCGATAGTTCCGGCATTGCTATAGGTGAGGTTGATGCCTGAATAGGGCAAGCCGATATTGTCGAGAACGGTGACGAGTTCTTTTTCCGGGATGGTGCGGCGAATCTCTGCATTGATCTGGTCGGCAAGCTTCGCGGATTCCTCGATGCGCAGTCCGGTTCGAGCGCGATAGTGGAGACGAATCTGGCCGGCGTCGACGCTCGGGAAGAAATCACGACCAAGGAAATAGGTGAGACCGCCAGAGAGCAAACAGAAGCCAAGAAAGAGCGCCGAGAAAAGCACGGAGTGCCGGAGAGCCGTGGAGAGTGCCCGGCGATATCCCGCGCGAAATCGCTCAAAGGAGTGCTCGAACGCTTGTTGGTAGCGCCGGAACACACCCATTTTCTCGCCTGCGTGCTGATCGGCGTGGTATTCGTCCTCGGCACTCAACAGATACATCGCCATGGTAGGAACGATGGTCCGTGACCACATGTAAGAAGCGAGCATGGCGAAAATCACGGCTTCCGCCAAGGGCACGAACAGGAATTTGGCGACCCCAGAGAGAAAGAACATCGGGATGAATACGATGCAGATGCACAGGGTGGAAACGAACGCGGGGACGGCAATTTGTTGCGCGCCATCGAGGATGGCCTGGATGGTTTCCTTGCCCATGGCTAGGTTGCGGTTAATGTTCTCAATCTCCACGGTGGCATCGTCGACTAGGATGCCGACGGCGAGTGCCAAACCCCCGAGTGTCATGATGTTGATGGTTTCGCCGAGCGCACTAAGACAGAGGATGCTGACCAGGATGGAAAGTGGAATAGAAATAGCGATGATGAGCGTGCTCTTCCAGTTGCCCAGAAAGAGCAATATCATGACGGCGGTGAGACAGGCAGCGATGAGCGCCTCACGGATGACGCCCTGAATGGCTGCGCGAACGAACAGGGATTGATCGAAAAAGGTAGTGAGGTTCAGGCCTTCCGGAAGATTGGAGCGATAGTCGCTGAGCATCTGCTTTACGCGATCGACGATCGTCAACGTCGAGGCGTTACCGGTTTTGTAGATGCTCATCAGCACGCCGCGCTGTCCATTCGCCAGCACCACGTTGGTCTGCGGCGAGAAACCGTCGCGAATGTGAGCCACTTCCCGCATATAGATCGTGGAACCGTTCACAGTCTTAACGGGGAGATCGTTCAGCTCGGCGACAGAACGGGGAGACCCGTTCATTTCGACGTTGTATTCAAGAGTGCCGATCTTGGCAGTCCCGGTGGGGAGGATCAGATTCTGAGCATTTACGGCGTTGACTACGTCAACGGGAGAGAGCCCCTTTGATTGAAGCGCGGCTGAATCGATGTCCACGGATATCAGCCGCTGCTTTCCGCCATAGGGAAACGGCGTCGCTGCTCCCTGAACGGTGGCGAGCTGCACGCGGATGAAATTATTACCGAAATCGAAGATCTGCTGCTCGCTCATGCGATCGCTGGTAAGTCCGATCTGCAACACCGGAACGGTGGAGGCAGAGTAGATGATCACCAAAGGTGGCGTCGTCCCCGGGGGAAGAAAACGCAGGAAGGTCTGCGAAATGGCGGCAGTTTGTGCCAGCGCGGTCTGAATGTTGGCGCCAGGCTGGAAGAACACTTTGATGACAGCGATGCCATTGAGTGATTGCGATTCGATATGCTCCACGTCGTTTACCAGAGTGGTGATACCGCGCTCGACGCTGGAGGTAATGCGTTGCTCCATTTCCTGTGGCTGCAGTCCGTTGTAGGTCCACACCAGGCTAATGACTGGAATATTGATGTCCGGGAAAATGTCCGTGGGCGTGCGTAGGAGCACCACCGGCGTAAGGAGCACGATGACCAGGGCCATAACGATGAACGTGTATGGCCTGGCGAGCGCTAATCGTACAATCCACATAGAGAGAGTAAGTGACCTTCGAGGCCAGAGCCGCTGGCGGAACCACAGAAAACTCGGCTTCTATTTGGGTATCACTATATGTCGTTTTGTTAGACTCACAAAGGGGAGTGTTAGGGTACGTCAGGAGCGCTGAGCCGCCTTCGAGGGGTGCGCCCCTGGCTCAAGCATAACTTATAGAACAAGCGTGAGTTATTGAAATTCCTTGTCCCGGCAGACGCCCGACTAATCGCGCGCATTACTATTATTCATAAACCACCTAGGAAGTTAGGCGCGTGCTCGTAACTGACCCCTTCCCGCGCTCCTCAGGGCCGCGCCTCGTAGACTATGTTAAACGGCGTCTCAGTGGCCCGTCGAAAGCGGCTGAATCCCGCCGACGATACCACTTCCTTTATGCGTTTTTCTCCGGATTGCGCGCCCAAACAGAGCGCTACCTCCTGGGAGCGAGAGCACGGGGTGCAGAGCAAAGTCGAAAAAGAATAGTAGACGCGGCCCACCGGGTTGAGATTGTCCTTCAACTCATCATTGGCGAAGGGTTCCACAATCATCCAGGTCCCGTCCCCAGTGACTGATGAACGTGTTTCGCGGCGCCGATCGGATCGCCCATGTCGTGCAGGCAGTCAAAGACGGCTACGAAGTCATAGTCTTTCCCCGGAAATTCCTTGGCCTTGGCTACTTCAAAGCGGACGCGGTCGGCCACACCCTCCCGCTTGGCGATTTCGCGTGCGCCTTCAATGAATTTGTCGTGATAATCGAAACCGAAAAACTTCGATTTGGGGAATGCCTTTGCCATGAGAATCGTGGAGGCTCCTTTGCCGCAGCCAACGTCTGCGACTCGGGCGCTAGATTGGAGTTTGCCGCTTACGTCGTGGAGCGCAGGAATCCACGTGGTCACAAGATTCGCGGCGTAGCCCGGGCGAAAGAATTTCTCGCAGCCGTGAAACACGCCGTCGTCGTGCTCATGCCACCCCATGCCGGCGCCAGTTCGAAAGGATTCAGCGATGCGCGGAACAGCCGCGAGAGAGCCGAGCGCCAGTTGGAAGGCACCGGGGAGATACGCGGGAGAGTCTTCGTTGGCGAGTGTGAACGCCTGTTCTTCGGTGAGGCCGAACTTGCCCGATTTCTCATCGTAGGTGATATGGCCGCCCGCAGTTTGGGAAGACAGCCATTCGCGACATAGCGTTCGTCGGTTTTTGTTTTTGCGGCGAGCTCGGTGGAGGTCATTAGTTCTGCCGCAAGCGCTTTGTAGAGGCCCAGTTTTTCGCCGATCACGACCATGCCCGTGTGTATGGCCGCGCCCAAATCGCCGACAAAGCGGCCGAGGAATGAGTTCAATTTTTCCATGTCAACAGCCGTGAGTACTCTCCTTGTGAACTTTCAAGATGCGATTGCGTGAGCGGCCAGGTTTGCTCGAACGAGGGAAGGCTTCCGGCAGAGATACAAACAGCAGCAGACGGACACGGAAGGATGCGGGAGCGAGTTGCAAAGAGTGCCTCCGCCGTGGTGGAAGGATTATGCGACCGTCAGAGGAGGCCAGTCAATGGTTGGATGCCAGCGGTTTGGAGAAGCCGGTGGGCCAGAGGGCTCCATTTAGGCTATAGTCTTGCCACCCTGCTGGGACTGTTGAGGCTGCATCCTGGTCTTACAGGCGACAATTTCCGACCCGGTTAGGAGCCAACTCGTGCTTGCGATCAACAACCTGACGAAGACTTATCCCGGCGGTACGCGCGCATTGCGTGGCGTTTCCCTGCAGATTCCGCAAGGAATGTTTGGACTGTTAGGTCCAAACGGCGCAGGCAAGTCGACGTTAATGAAGATCCTGGCGACTCTATTAGAGCCGGATGAGGGCACCGCAGAGCTGGATGGCTTGAATTTGGTGGAGCAAAAGGACGAAACGCGCAAGATATTGGGCTACTTGCCACAGGAATTTGGCGTCTATCCGAAGATGCCCGCGATTGACCTGCTCGAGCATCTCGCGGTCATGAAGGGCATCACTGATCGGAGGCAACGCAAAGAAATCGTCGAAGGGTTGCTGCAGCAGACGAATCTATGGGACAGCCGGAAGAAGGCGCTGGGTGGATATTCAGGTGGCATGAAGCAGCGGTTTGGCATTGCCCAAGCCCTGCTGGCGAATCCCAAGCTGATCATAGTCGATGAGCCCACGGCGGGACTCGATCCTGCGGAGCGCAACCGGTTCCTGAACCTGCTCAGTGGCATCGGAAGAAACGTTGTGGTGATTTTGTCCACCCACATCGTAGAAGATGTGCGGGAGCTCTGTTCGCGCATGGCGATTATCAGCCAGGGACAACTCTTGTTGGAAGGAGAGCCGAATCTGGCGCTGGATGCATTGAAGGGCCGAGTTTGGAAGAAAGTAGTGGCGACGGATTCGGAACGAGACGCGCTTGAGAAATCGCTGCACGTGATTTCGACACACCTGCTTGGCGGATTGCATGAAGTTCGCGTCTACTCGGAATCCTCTCCGGGCGATGGATTTTCTCCCGTCGATGCGGACCTGGAAGACGTTTACTTCTTCAACCTGACAAACGCGGAACGGAACTAGGAGAGCCCATGTTCTGGACATTCTTCTGGTTCGAACTAAAACTGCGATTCCGGAGCATCTCTACTTATCTCTTCTCCCTGATTCCATTTCTGATGATGTTTTTCTCCGTTTCCGTCGAGGACTTTGGACCGATTGGACCGGGGAGAGTCCTTCTGAATGGACCGTTTGCGCTGTTGCAGAACTTCGGCCAACTTACCGGATTTGGATCGATTCTGATCGCCGCGATCTTCGGGCCCGCGATCCTGCGTGATTTTCAACGTGATACCTACGCGCTGATTTTCACCAAACCCATCACGAAGTTCGATTACCTTGGCGGAAAATGGTTGGCGTCCTTGGTCGTGACCGTGTTCGTGTTCAGCGGGTTGGTGTGGGGAGGAATCATCGGCACGTTCATGCCTTGGGCCGACAAGACGCGGTTGGCGCCCGTTCATCTGTTGGCCTACTTGAAACCCTTTCTGCAGATTTCCGTGATCAACATCTTTTTTCTGGGGGCACTGTTCTATTGTGTCGCGGCGCTGTCTCGCAGAATCGTGGTCGTCTACCTCCAGGGCATTTCGGTTCTGGCCCTCTACCTGATCCTTGCGATTTCCGTGCTCAGCACAAACAGACTGGATCGCTTTTGGCCATCGGTCTTCGATCCACTGGGCATGGTGTTCATGAACAGCATCATGCGGTATTGGACCGTCGTCGAGCGCAACAGCAAATTACTAGAATGGAGCGGATCGTTTCTCTACAACCGGCTCTTTTGGAGCGGCCTTGGAATCGTGGCACTCGCCGTAACTTACTTCCTATTTCCGATGTCAGCGGAAACATTGACGGGAAAGCGCGCGAACAAAAAGGCCAGGGAAGCCGCAGAAGCGGAGGAGCAGGAAAAAAAGATACGTCCGCGCGCGGTAACACAATTGCCCGCGGTGACGCAGAATTTCGCCAGTTCGACGACCTGGCAGCAATTCGCATCGATGACCAGATTACGCATGCAAAACATCCTTCGCGAGATCCCCTTCTGGGGGATCGCAATCCTGATGATTATTTTCTGCGCCATCAACGGAGCATTTGCCGGCGAAGTGAGCGGAGTAAAGGTCTGGCCGGTCACCTACCTGATGTTGAATGTGTTACAGGGCGGCGCCAGCCTTTTCCTGTACATTGTGGTGGTGCTGTATGCCGGTGAATTGGTGTGGAGAGAGAAAGACGTCAGGTTCGACCAGATTCACGATGCGCTCCCTTTGAGAGATTGGACCGACTGGCTGAGCAAATTCACTGCCTTGGTCATTGTCGAAATTGTGCTGCTGGCCATCGCAGTGATTGTCGGAATTATCATGCAGACGGTGGGGGGGTATTTCCACTATGAGGTGGGCCAGTATTTCAAGGAACTCTATCTAATCGCTCTGCCTCAGATCGTAACGATCGTATTCCTCGCTCTCTTTGTGCATACCATCGTTGGAAATAAATTCATCGGCCACGCCATCGTCATTGGGTTCCTGCTACTTGTTCCCATCTTGTATCGCTACGGAGTCGAGAACCGCCTGCTGCTGTACGGAGAAATAACTCCCTACACTTATTCGGACATGAACGGGTACGGGCACTTTGTGAAAGCGCTGTTTTGGATTATCGCCTACTGGTTGGCCATAGGCGGATTGTTTGCGGTGCTGGGAATTGTGCTGGCACGACGGGGTACGGAAAGGTCCTTTAACGTGCGCATGAAGCTGATGCGGGAACGCTTTCCACGGATGGCCGCCTTCGCGGTAATTTGTGTGGCGCTGGCGATCGCCTGCGGCACATGGTTCTACTACAACGCGCACGTTCTGAATGTTTATCGCACAACGCTACAGAATCGCGCGCGGCAAGCCGAGTACGAGCGTAGGTACAAGAAGTACGAAAAGTTTCCTCAACCGAAGATCACTGCCGTCGATGTGGATACAAATATCTATCCTGAGCGGCGGTCCTTCGATGCGAAAGGGCATTACTTGCTGGTGAATCGGACGGACAAACCGATTGAGGAGATCCACGTCACCGAGTCGCAGGAGTCCATCGACGAGATCAAGTTTGACCGCCCGTTCCACAATACACTCAGCGACAAAACCTATTTTTATGAAATTTATAAGTTGGACCAGGCACTTCAGCCCGGAGAAATCCTGCGGATGGACTTCCGGTCTTCGCGAACAACGAAGGGTTTCAAGGACGGTGGTGAACGGCCGGAGCTTGCCTACAACGGAACATTCTTCGACCGAGATTATTTTCCAGTCATCGGTTATTCACAAACGATCGAGCTCGACGAGCCCGTCCGGCGCAAGGAGCAGAAATTGGGCGAACTGCAGGAGATGGCTCCCCCGGGTGATCCTTATTATTCCAACGTGAATCTGTTTACCGCGGACTCCGAGTGGGTTACCTTCCGCGCCACGGTGAGCACTTCGCCGGACCAGACCGCCATTGCGCCCGGCTATCTGAAACGCGAGTGGACGGAAAATGGCCGCCGTTATTTCGAATACACGATGGGCGACACGCGGATCAACAATTTCTTCTCGTTTCTGTCAGGACGCTTCGACGTGAAGCGGGATAAGTGGAACGATGTGAATCTGGAGGTGTATTACACCCCTGGGCACGAGTTCAACCTGGATAAGATGATGGAATCTGCGAAGGCCGGCTTGGGGTACTACGAAAAGAATTTTGGGCCGTTCCAGTTCACTCAGTACCGAGTGCTGGAGTTCCCGCGTTACCGGAGTTTCGCGCAATCGTTCCCGAATACCGTGCCGTTTTCCGAGGGCATCGGATTCATCGAACGTTTGAAGAAGAAGGATGATCTGGATCTGTTGTATTTCGTGAACGCGCACGAGTTGGCGCACCAGTGGTGGGGGCATCAGTTGATCGGCAGCATGACGCAAGGGTCGAACATGATGTCCGAAACGCTGGCGGAATATTCAGCGTTGAAGGTGATGGAAAAGAAATACGGCCAAGAAAATATCAGGAAGTATCTGAAATATGAACTGGACCGTTATCTGCGCGGTCGCGCGGGTGAAACGAGACACGAGCCGCCGCTCGCACGCGTGCAGCGCGAGCCTTACGTGTGGTATCAAAAAGGCGCGTTGGTCATGTACGCGCTAAGCGACTACATCGGTGAAGACAAATTGAACGGAGCTTTGAGGAGTTTCCTGGACAAGAACAAGTACGCCACGGGCCCGTATCCCGACACAATTGGATTCGTGGCGGCAATCCGGGAAGCAACTCCACCTGAGCTGCAATATCTTGTGACGGATATGTTTGAGTCCATCGTGCTATACGAAAACAAGGCACTGTCTGCGTTGGTGATCCCGGAGCAGGGTAATAAGTACAAAGTGACCATCACGGTCAACACCGCAAAACGAAAGGCGGACGGATCGGGAAATGAAACGCCCATGCCGCTCAACGACCTGATCGACGTGGGCGTGTTCAGCGGCACGAAAGAACACCTGAAGCCTCTGCGCATGGAGAAGCAGTGGTTCAAGACAGACAGTTCGACGGTGGTACTCATCGTCGATGAAAAGCCTACGTTTGCGGGCATCGATCCTTACAACAAACTGATCGATCGCAATCCCGAGGACAATTTGATCGCGGTGGAGGACAAGAAGTAGGCCGCGTGGATGCCGGTGACTACTTGTGCGTCATCGTGAAGACGCCGTCCCAACTTGTCGGCGGAGCATCGAACAGATAGTCCTGGCAGCGTTTCCAGTACATGCGCGAAGGACCGTCCTGGGGCCATCGGTCCAGGATGAATTGAAAAGCGCTCTGCGCTTCCACCCACTGGCGTTGCAGATAGAGCTCGCGCGCAGCAATGAAGTACTGCCGGAGCGCAGGAAAATCGGCAATTGCCGGGTCCTGCTGCACGTCGGAGAGTTTCCCAACTAACTCGTAGATGGTGACAGGCTCGAGCTTGCCTTTCACTCGTATGACGTCAAGCTCTCGAAAGACAAATCCCGCATCTTTTGCCGCGGCATAGGTCGATTCGTTGAGTAGGATGTGTGTGCCGTAGTCCTTGTTCAGGCCTTCCAGGCGGGAAGAAAGGTTCACCGTGTCGCCCAACGCCGTGTAGCCGTAGCGCAACGCGGAACCCATGTTGCCAACGCTGGCCACGCCGGAGTTGAGACCGATACCGATGTCCAACTTGGGCTTGCCCTCTGCCTCCCATTTCTTCTGCAGCTCGTGAACGCGACTCATCATGATAAGAGCGGCGTTGCAGGCATCGACAGCGTGGCGTGGATCTTCGTACGGCGCGCCCCAGAAGGCCATCACGGCGTCGCCAATATATTTGTCGAGTGTGCCGCGATTATCGAACACGATCTTGGTCATATCGGAGAGATAGTCGTTCAGAAAGAGGGCGAGATCCTGCGCGTCAAGCTTTTCAGAGATGGTGGTGAAGCCGCGTATATCGCTGAACATCACGGTGATTTCTGTCCGGCGCGGATCGACCAGGGATGGGTTCACCAGCAGCCGCCGGATCACTTCCGGACTCAGATACTGGCCAAACGCCGAACGCACTTTGCGCTTTTCTTTTTCTTCCACCAACGCGCGATAGAGAGAAACGAGCATCACGTTTGCCGTCAAGGTGGCGGCCGGCATCACAAAATTGAGCCACCATCCGTGCAGGAATGCGTAGTAGTTTGCAGCCGCGAATGGAATCAGGAGCGCAAGCCCGAACCACATCCAGCGCGGAGAAACTAGGGCGAGAACAATCCCGAGGGGAAGCCCGAACATAAAAATTAGCAGCACATCGAATTCGAACTGCCGTTGGCCGCGTTTTAGGAATCGCTGATTCAAAATGTTATCAATGACATTGGCGTGAATTTCGACGCCGGGATAATTGGTGCCCCCGTACGGCGTAGTCTTCAAGTCTCCAATTCCCGTGGCTGTAGCGCCGACGAGCACGAGCTTGTCCCTGAAGCTGCCGGACGCAATTCTTCCTTCGACGACGTCGGCCATGGAAAAGTGCGGGAATGTGCCGGCGGGTCCGCGATAGTTAATCGTTTTCATGCCCACGTTATTCGGGATTATGCGCAAGTTGGGACCAAACTGAATTACGGCGACGCCAGGCTCCCCGTATTCCAGTATCAGCTCATTGGCGCCGAGACGCAGGTAGGAAGCCGTGGCCATCACGTCGAGCGAGCCGTAGAGGTCCCAGTCTTTCAGGTCTTTGGAGCGCCCGAAGGGAAGCACCATCGTCGCGCGACGAACGACGCCATCCTCGTCAGGCGGTGCGTTGAAAAAGCCCGTGGACGAGGCGTTGCCTCCAAGGGAGTCGGCGAGCACCGGTATATTTGCTTCGGCCCCGAGCGGAATCAGGCTGCTGCTCTCATTCCCGAAGGCGCGAATTAAGTTCAGGCGATCGCGCTGCCCGATTTGCGGGCGCGGGTCGAGCGGTCGGATTTGGGGGAATGAGAAGAAGCTAAGTTGTTCGGCATACGTGTCGAGCGTGGCGTCATCCATGCCGCGCATGTCGGCGTCAGTATAAAGAAAGTAGCTGCCAAGAACGACGGCCCCGAAATTCTTGATCGAAGCGGCAAACTGATCGTCCGCGTCGAATTTCGCGACGAGCTGTTTCACCTGGGCTTCGAGCTTAGGGTCAACCGACTCGCCGCGTTTCTTCCGCGCATCCAGCTCGCGCCAAAGCTCGCGCACTGCGTCACCGGTTTGATCTGGCTTGCTGAATGTGACGTCGAAGGCAACTGTTTTAGCATCGTCTTCTTTCAAAACATGCAGCAGCTCGGCAAAGTGGGTTCTTGAAAACGGCCAGCGACCTAAAACCTCCTGTGAATGCTGGTCAATATCGACGATGACGATGCGAGGATCGGCTGGGGTTGCCCTTGCCGGGCGATAGATAAAACGCATGTCCAACGTATCAAGTTCGAGGCGCTGCAGAAAATTGAAGATGGGCGTTGGGCGTTCGCCGATAAACGTGAAGTAGTACACAACCAGTGCAGCGAAGGTGATCCCCACGCTGATGAAGAAAGAAGCTCGATGGTCCCACCATGAGGCGAACACTTCTCGCACGCGAAGCGCGCTCCTCTCCTGTGGGCCATCTTCGGGCGGAGTGGGCATCGGGTCGGCGGGCTATTCGCGAATGATGAAATTTAGGCGGACGCCGCAGATTTCGATCAGATCGCCATCGTTCAGCCGAACGGTACCCGAAATGGGGTTGCCATTGACACTGGGAACCCTATCTCCCGTTCCGAGGTAATAGCCGTCGTCGCGCTGATTGATCTGCGCCGCCATTTTTGGTTTGAACCATCCGCGCAGGCGCACTGTAGCCATAGGAGACTTGCCGATTACCGTGAGTTTGTTGGTGAGCAGGTACTCCTTTTGATTGACCTTGCCGGAAAGAACCACCAGGGTCGGCATCTTCATGCGGCCGGGTGAGAACTGGGAGCGCTCTCCCATTGCGGCGGCTTGTTGGAGCATTTCGCGGCGAACCTTGGTATCCAGAACCATCGTTTCATTGATCTTCGGCGCGGCGGCTTTGCGCCCGGTATCCCAGGGAATGGCGGCATCGGCGGAAGTATCCACCTTGATGCTGTGCTTGCCGATCCAAATGGAATCGCCATCGTGCAGCGTGGCTCGCTCGATGCGCAAATCGTTGACGAACGTGCCATTCAGGCTGTCGAGATCTTCGACGACAAGGCGGCCGCCCTCGTAGTAGACGCGAGCGTGGTAGGTCGATACAGCAAGATTATCGACCGGAATATCGTTGTCGGGTGAGCGGCCAATGCTGACCGGGCGATTGCCGATGGGGACTTCCTTCACCAGTTTGTTCTCGAACATGAGGCTGAGTTTGGCCATATCTGTAATCCCCCTGAGGAGGTCTAGTCCTTTTTCGCTGAACCACGACGCAACCAGGAGAGCCAACCCTTGGGTTCTTCCTGGAAGCGAGCGACGATAGCCGTGATGTTGTCGAGCCCACCGTTATCATTGGCCAGGTCAATCAGTTTCTGGGCCGCGGCGGAGGGATCCGTTTCTGCCTGCAGGGTGCCAGCGATCTCCGGTTCTGTCACCATGCGGGTAAGTCCATCGGAGCAGAGCAGCAAAACATCACCGGGATAAATGGCCGTCTCGTCGACGTCGACTTCGACTTCGTTATGGGCACCCAGTGCGCGCAGCAAAACGCTCTGCATTTCGCTCTCTTCCGCTTGCTGCCGGCTGATAATGCCGCGGCGCACTTGCTCCGCGACGAGCGAATGATCGTTGGTGAGCTGCTGCAGGCTTCCGCTGCGCAATAGATACGCTCGAGAGTCGCCGACATGAGCAATACTCAGCTTGGTGTCGTTCAGCCAGGCAGCGGTCACCGTTGCGCCCATGCCTTGCTGCTCATGGTTTTTCTGAGCGGAATCAAAAATGGCGAGATTGGCTGCGCGAACGGCGTTCTGCAACTGTTTGGTCTTCGCCGACCAATTGTCTGGCGTTTCGGTGACCAGTGTGACGCCGGAATCGTCTTTAGCTTGGTTGCAATAGTTCACAATGCTTTCCACCGCCAGGGAACTGGCTATCTCCCCATGGGCTTCGCCGCCCATGCCGTCGGATAGGACAAAGAGGGTATCGAGAATTCGATAGGAATCCTCATTGTTGGTGCGCACGCGCCCCACGTCCGTCACGCCACCAGTCACGATCTGCACGAGCACTCCTTCCAAGCTTTCCATGCGCACGCGCGGCTCCCCCGGTACACACCCCGGCTCGTTCCTTTGATCCACGCTAGCAGACCCTTGCGGGGTCGGAAAGCCTCTGCGCCCTAGTGATTACTCGCTGATTAGCCACACTGTCCTGAGGGCCAGTGTGAAAGGATACCCGAGGGAGCGGGGTAGGGCGCAAGGATAGAGTGGGGTGGGAAGGGCGTCTGTTTCCAGTAACATGGCGGGGGCCATCGGCGAGAGGCCTTTAGCGAAAGGGGAAAGTCCACTACAATCCGGGTGTGCAGACTTTGCTGAACGCCCTCAGAAAATCAGGTGTGATTGCCAGCGCTGTCGTTGCCGTAGGAATCGCTGGCTGGGCGCAGCAGCCGGCACAGGCGCCGCAAGCACCACCGGCCCCTTCAGCTTCTGGCGCTCGGATCCTACTACTGCCGAGGAAGATCGTGACCGGCGAGCGCGCGACGCTCGCAGTGCTGGATATGAACGGGCGGTTGACGCCGGGAGTGACCGTGGTGTTCTCCAACGGCGACAAGTACACGACGAACGCTACCGGGCGAGCAATGTTCGTGGCCCCGCTAAATGTGGGGACGATTTCCGGGTGGATCAACGGGCGCAGCGGGCGCGTTTCCAGCACCATCCTGACGCTAGGCGAGTTGCCCGCAACTGCGCTGGAAGTGGGCGCGGCACCGCGCGTAGCGTCGCTAAGCGATAGGTTCGAGTTAGTCGGATACGGGTTTTGCGCGGAAGCGGATGCGAACCGCGTGACGATTGGTGGATTTCCCGCGTTGGTGCTGGCGTCGTCGCCGGCGTATTTGGCGGTGCTTCCGCCGATTGACATGGATCCGGGACCCAAGCAGGTGCAGCTGACGTGCGGGCAAAAGTTGTCTGTGCCATTCACCGTGGTATTCGTAAACCTGGAACTGGAAGCGAGCAACGCGCCGCTGGCTCCGGGAGAGCACCGAACGCTCGCGGTGCGTGTGCGGGGAAGCTCGGCGAAGATCAACCTGGAAGCGCGGAACTTGGCGGAGGATGTGGCGGAACTGCAGGGCGGAGCGACCGTGCGAGCAACATCGACGGGTGGTACGGACAACGTGGCAAAATTTGAGCTGGTCGGGAAAAAGCGCGGCAATTTTGTGATTTCCATTCGACTACTGGCGCCGCTCAGTGCGCCGCGAATCTGAACAAAAAGGGAATCAGGCCGTTTTTTTCGCCGCGGAAGGCGGGAGCGCAAGCGTACTCGGTGCGTCGTCGAGTAACGGCTGCGCAGACTCGCTGGAAGTGAGGATGTTGTCCAGAGTGTTTGATGCCTTATCAAAGCGCTTGTCGGCTTCGGTATAGCTCTGCTGGGCGTTCTTCAGGTGCGTGCCGATTTTCTCGAAATATTCGCTGAAGGTATCGAGCTGTTTGCGCATGCCGGAAAGATTGTCAGAGAGGCGCTTAGCATTTTCCTCGATCTGCATGCCGCGCAGGCCCATAGCGATGACAGAGAGATGTGCGTAAAGGGTATTGGGCGAGACGGCGAGGATGTTGCGGCTACGGCAATAGGCATCGACGGCCATGCCCTTGCCATCCGTGCTCTTCAATAATTCGTAGTAGACCGCTTCGCTGGGGACAAACATCAACGCGACATCGAGAGTGTTTTCGTCGGGAACGATATATTTCTTGGCGACGGAATCCGCGTGAGTTTTCACAGCGGAGGCAAACGTTTTTCGGGCTTCCTCGCCCTCTTCTGTGAGGCGAAGATAGGCGTCGAGCGGAAATTTGGAATCGATGGCCATGATCTTCTTGTCGCGAAGGTGAATCACGGAATCGGCGGCTTCTCCGCTGCGAAAGCGATATTGCAGAGTGTATTGTGAGCGAGGAAGTGAATCCTCCAGCATGCGTTCCAGCGTGGTTTCCCCAAAATTGCCGCGGGACTTGGTGCCGCCGAGAATGTTTTCCAGTGATTGCGCGGTCTTGTGCATCTGCTCGCCGGCCTGCTGCACTTCACCAAGCTGCTTTTGAATTTGGCCGATCTGTTCGCGCGTGTTCTTCAATTCCGTGGACATGGCGGACTGCGCTTCCGAGGTGATTTTGGAAGTGACCTCGGCGGAATCTTTCACACCATCTTTGAGAGCTGTGGTCATGGATTCCAGGCGAGAGGCGACGGTTTCCGCGATGGTTTCCATCTTGGTGGAGCTTTGCGTTTGTGCGGTCGAAAGGCCTAGAAGGTCGCGGCGCAGCTCGTGCATCTGCGATTCGAGGGCGGCGTTGTTCTGCTGGTCCTGGGTGTTCTGGACCAGGACCCACACAACCAGTCCGATCAATAGCAAGGCGAAAATGGTGGCGACGATGTACATAGGGTTCATGCGTTCTCCGAAAAGTTTACGGGAAACGGTAAAACCACTTTACGCGGAATACAAGGGAGGAGCAAAGGAGGAATCCTGCAATCGCTCGCTACTGGAGGTAGATCACGCGCGCCTGCGAGCAAAAGCCACCCTGCATGCGCATTGCCTGGACCATAGCAAAGGAGGTGGCAAAGGGTTTGTCGGCGAATTTTCTTTGTAACGAGGACTGGCGCGCGACCGCGGCGGTCAAATCGACTTCCGCAGACTTCATCTTCAAATCGTATTTTTCATTGATGACAATGTCCTGCGGGCCCAGGTTGCGGGTGTTTCCGGACCGGCACAGCTCGTCGTTTTTGTCGAAGGTTAACTGGCAGATGTTGCGGTGAGCGTCGTAGAGTTCGTGGAGGTAGGCCTGCCACTCGCTGTCTGACCGCACCACATCGAGTTGCTCGAGCACCTCACGCCGCCAGTTGGGATTTTTGCCTACATCCAACTGCGCGAACACGCGCACCTGATCAAAACAGTTCGCGTCGCAGTCGTTGATAGATCCGGCGCTGGTATAGAAGAGTCCACCGAAACTGGTGAAGGGAGAACTTTTGATGTCGTCGTTTGGTGATTACCTTTTTTTGGCTTGTCTGCTGGTTTCGCGGGGGTTACAGGGGAGAATCAAGCGGTGAAAGTCGGAGTGATCGAGCAAGAAAATGCGAAAAGTATGCCGTGCCAGTTCCGGCACCTCACAGCCAAGGGTGACCGGGCCAGGATCTTCAATCGGTGATCGCTGCTGATTCGGAGATTCCCGGGTTTCAGGTCGCGATGAACCACGCCGTGTTCGTGAGCGGCAGCCAAACCTTCGGCCAGTTGCAGCCGAGGTGAAGAACTTCCTTCTCCGCGAAAGAGCTGGCAGCCAATTTGTGATTGAGTGCGACCCCAGGGATGTACTCCATCACCAGGAAATCGATCCCGTCCTTTGAATCGAAATCATAAATCGTGGCAATGTTCGGATGATTCAGTTTGGAGAGTGCGTGTGCTTCTTTGCGGACATGTCTGCGAGAGGTTTCACCGGCGATGGTGCCGGGATGAAGTATCTTGATGGCAACTTCGCGATCCAGGTGATTATCGTGGGCACGGAAAACCACACCCATGCCGCCGCTGCCGATTTCCTCGATGATGCGGTAGTGGGAGAACTCGAGCCCGATGAGGGAATATAAGGATTCGGCCTGGTCCGCCATGGGAAGAACTCCTTCCCACTTACCCTATGACGCGAATCATAGGTGCGCGCATGTTCTAAGTCAAAGCGCTATCGTGGGATACGTGGGATAGGAAGTCGGTACCGGAACTACGACGAGGAGGACCATGCTTGTTCGCGGAGTTTGGCGGCGAGGGATTCAACTTGCGTGCGGGTGACGTCGAGGGATCCGGAGCAGTCGATGGTGTAGGTGGCGTGGCGAAGTTTTTCCTCGAGAGGAAGTTGCGCGGCGATGCGGCGGCTTGCTTCGACCTCGTTCATGCCACGGGCGAGAAGTCGTTCGAGTTGCTGCGCAGGAGTGCAGAAGGCGACGACGAGGCCGTCGAGATACTTGGTAAAGCCGGCTTCGACGAGCAGTGCGGCTTCCACAAAGACGGCATTGCATGCGCCCCGGCGCTGCCAGGCGTCGAACTGGAGGAGCATGGCTTGTTCGACGCGGGGATGAAGGATGGCGTTGAGGCGAGCGAGCTTCGCCGTATCGGCGAAGACCACGGCGGCGAGCTTGGCGCGATCGATGCGGCCGGTGAAGTCGGCTAGGTCGGCGCCGAACTCGCGGAGGATTTCTTCGTGAGCGGGCTGTCCAGGTTCCATTAGTTTGTGAGAGATCGAATCGGCGTCGAGAACGGGAAAGCCGAGTCCTCGAAGCATGGAGGCGACGGCGCTTTTGCCGCTGGCAATGCCGCCGGTGATACCGAGTTTAAGCATCTTTAGTGAAATGCTCCGTAGCGTTGCCCCGGTCTGAAACGCCTAGACCCGGAAGATTTTTACTGCCTGGCGACCGCGGCGTTCGGTGCGCGGCGGAGGCGAGCGGCTTTCACCGTGTTGCTCATCAACATGGTGATGGTCATGGGTCCGACGCCGCCGGGGACCGGAGTGAGGAATCCCGCGGTGTGAAGGGCGTCAGGATGGACATCGCCAATCAGGACACTACCTTTTTGGCGGAATTTTTCCAGGCGCGGCAGGAAATTTTTCAGCAAGCGTGCAGCTTCCGCTGGGTCTGTGACTTTATTGGTGCCGACGTCGATAACCGCGGTGCCGGGGCCGATCCAGTCGGGCTGGACGAAGCCCGCTTTACCCATGGCAGCGACGAGAACGCTGGCGCGGCGAACGATTTCCGGAAGTTCGCGCGTCTTGGAGTGGCAAATGGTGACGGTGGCGTTTGCGTGCATAAGCAAAAGCGCCATGGGCTTACCGACGATGTCGCTGCGGCCGAGTACGACGGCGTTTGTGCCTTCGATAGGAATCTGGTAGCGACGAAGAATCTCCATGCACCCGGCGGGAGTACAGGCTACAAGTCCGGGACGATTGGTGACCAGACGGCCGAGGCTGACAGGGTGGAATCCGTCGACATCTTTAGCGGGATCGACAGCTTCGAGCACGCGCTTGGAATCGATCTGTGGGGGAAGTGGAAGTTGGATGAGGATGCCGTCGACATTGTCGTTGATGTTCAGATCAGCGACAAGCTGCAGCATGAAGTCAGTAGAAGCGTCGGAGGGAGGCGCGTGAAGCCAGTGAGCCATGCCGAGTTGTTCGCAGGCGGCGATTTTGCTTTTGACGTAGAGATGCGAAGCGGGATTTTCGCCCATGAGGACGGCTGCGAGTCCGGGCCGAATTCCTTGGGCGTGAAGGCGTGCGATGTCTTGTTTGAGTTCTATGAAAATTTCGTCGCGAATTTTCAGGCCGTCGAGCGTTTGAGCGGGCATGGGGAAAGGATAACACGCGATACGGGAGATTTCGTGGGGGTAGCGAGCGGTACATCTGTTACCATGTGCGCCCAAGGAGGAACTCCATGGCAATCATTGCTAGAATTTCCCCGGGTTCGGCATTCAAGGTAGGACTGGCGCTGTACGGGCTGCTGGGATTTGTTCTCGGCGTGCTGGTAGCGCTGTTTTCCCTGATGGCAGGCGGTATTGCCGCGCGCTTGGGACCGAACGCGCCCCCCGGACTGTCCGCGGCGTTTGGCGTGGCGGGAGGAATTGGCGCAATCATAATTATGCCGATCATGTACGGACTGCTCGGCGGAATTGTGCTGGCAATTTCCGCGCTCATCTACAATCTGGTGGCCAAGCTCGTGGGTGGACTGGAAGTGGATATCCGCTGAGAGTGCTGAAAGCAATAATCGAGCGGAGAGAACCGGAGATGCCACTGTTTGGCGACGACGGCGGAAGACGAGAAAAGGAAAAGAAGGCGCGGGCTACGGGAAGGCTGCCTCCCGGGCAGTCGCTAACCGTCAAGTGGCCGGTGTTGCATGCGGAAAGCGTGCCGCGAGTTAATCCGACACGTTGGGACTTCCAGATCAACGGATTGCTGGAAGAGCCGCTGCGGTTGAGGTGGGAAGAATTTCGCGCGTTGCCGCAATCGGAAGTGACTTCGGATCTTCACTGTGTAACACGATGGAGCCGCCTGGATAAACGGTGGAAGGTTGTGCTGTTCACGGAAATGTTGCAGCGCGTGAAGTTGAAGCAGGGTGCCGGCTATGTGCTGGTGCTCGCGGAAGAGGGCTACACGGCAAATGTACCGTTGAACGACCTGCAGCGGCCGGATGTATTGTTTGCATCTGAGCACGATGGCGAGCCACTCCCCTCTGAGCATGGTGGGCCGCTGCGGCTAATTGTGCCGCAATTGTATGCGTGGAAGAGCGTGAAATGGGTGCGCGGGTTCACGCTGCTGGACCATGACGAATTGGGATTCTGGGAGCGCAACGGATACCACGCGTGCGGCGACCCATGGAAAGAACAGCGCTACTCCGGTACGTGAAGGAAAATCGCCGCGCGCGGGGTGTTCGCAGCCAGGAGGCAAAAAATCTCCTATAATGCGGCCATGCGCCGCTATCACAGGCTGATCCGATCCATTCTCATACTGATTCTATTTGCCCCGCCAATTTCTTTGTTCGCCCAGAAAGTCCCTTCCGCGACCGCGCCGACCCAGTTGCCCAACGCAAAATTCTTGGACGAAGTGCCTGGGAATCCGCGAGAGACCAATAATTTCCCAACGGCGGCGTTGATTTCACCCGACGGTAAGTACGCCGTGCTGCTCCATAGCGGCTATGGGGCGTATAGCTCTGGGGAAAAACAATCGATCTCCGTGCTGAACCTGGTGACAAATGCGCTGCGGGATTTTCCAGATGACCGGCTGGGCAGCGATGCAAAGCAATCGTATTTTCTTGGATTAGCGTTCGGCCGCGATGGACAGCATCTGTATGCCTCGATGGCGTCGCTTACCGATCCACTCGGGAAGCACGAGGGAAATACCGGCAACGGGATCGCGGTATACGCGTTCCTAGAGGGCACGGTGACTCCGGAACGTTTCTTTGCTTTGCCGCCGCGTGTGAAATTGCCCCAAGGTAAGGTGCGTCGCGACGAATTCACGGACGTGACGTATCCCGCGGGGCTGAGTCTGGGAATGAGCGGGGGCGAGGAGCGCATCCTGGTGGCGAGTGACAATTCGGACGAGGCGATTCTGCTCAATTGCTCCGATGGCCACATCGTGCAGAGGTTTGACCTCTCTACATTCAAGAGGATTCCTGGTTCGCTGCCGTACGCGACGGTGATGAGCGGCGACGGGAAGCACGGATTCGTTTCCTTGTGGAATGCTTCGGCGGTAGCGGAGCTTGATCTTGCTCTAGGGCGTGTGCGTCGCATCATTCCCCTGCGCAAACCGACAGTGCCGCTTGAGGGAGGTTCGCATCCCACCGCGCTGCTGCTGAGCCACGATGATTCCCGGCTGTTCGTGGCGCTGACGAATCGGGACGAGATCGAAGTCCTGGATACGAAGAGTGGTAAAGTGAGTTACACGCTTTCCACCAAACTGCCAGGCCAGAGATACGGGGGAAGCGATCCGGAATATCTGTCGCTGAGCGCCGATGAGAAGACACTGTTTTCCGCCAATGCGATTTCGGACTCTATTGCGGTATTCGATGTGAGCAACCCTACGGCGGAGTCGCCACTGCGTGCGATGGGGTTTATTCCAACTGAGTGGTATCCCACGGTAGTTGCGGCTACGGCGAATGACTTGCTGATTGGCAGCGCGAAAGGCCGCGGCTCCGGACCGAATCCAAAATTGCTGAAGTTGGGGCAAGACGGACAGCCGGAATATCCCTATAATCCGGCAATGACCCACGGTTCGCTGGCCCGGATTCCGCTGGCCGAATTGAAAACGAAGTTGGCAAGCTGGACAGAGCAGGTGATGGCGACGAATGCCTCGCAAGGGAACACGGACAAAATCCCGTTTGCGGGCGGCGAAAACAAGATTCGGCACGTAATTTACATCATTAAGGAGAATCGCACGTACGATCAGGTTCTCGGCGACATCGCCGAAGCGAATGGCGATCCATCCATCACGATGTATGGCCAAGACATTACGCCAAACCAGCACAAGTTGGCGCGACAGTTCGGGATTCTGGACAATTTCTATGATAGTGGTGACGTTTCGGGCGACGGGCACGTTTGGTCCACGTCAGCATCGATTTCCGATTATGTGGAGAAGACCTGGCCCATCGGCTATCGTGGGCACGAGCATACCTACGATTCGGAAGGTCAACTCTTGAACGGGATCGCTGTCGAGGATGAATTGCCGGATGCCGAAGAGCCCACGGGAGGTTATCTGTGGAAGAATTTCTCAAAACACGGGATTACCTACCGGCATTACGGAGAATTCATCGTATCGAGGTGGTGCAACGAGCCGCAGAATGCGAAAGTAGCGGTAACCGGCCCGCCCAAGGTTGCGGGTGTCGCTTGCGCTCGCAAGGTGATCAAGAAGGGCGAGCCGCTGGAGAAGAATGTAGGGGCGCCACACGGCAGCGCGAGCCCGTATCCGTGGGACATTCCGGTACTGGCAAAAAATATTGCGGGAGAAGTGGAGCTTCGCGGGCACTTCGATCCAGCGTTTCCGGATTTTGAGGTCTCCTACCCGGATCAATTGCGCACCGACGAATTCCTGAACGAATTCCACGGATTTCTAGCGTCGCGTCACGCGGGCAAGGACACGATGCCGCAGTTCATTCTTTTGCGGCTGCCCAACGATCACACGCTCGGGGGCACAAAAGGGTCGCCCGCGCCTGCTGCGAGTGTAGCGGACAACGACCTGGCTGTGGGACGCGTGGTAGACGCGATATCACACAGCCCGTATTGGGATGACACGGCGATCTTGATTCTGGAGGACGACGCGCAGGACGGACCCGATCACATCGATTCGCATCGCAGCACGGCGCTGGTGATTAGCAAGTACGCGCCGTCAGGGAAAGGAGGTGTGGGGAAGTCTGCTCCGTTCGTGGAACACCATTTCTATACAACCGTAAATATGGTGCGCACGATAGAGGCGCTGCTGGACGTGCCGCCGATGAACGCGAACGATTCCCGCGCGGCGGTAATGGCGCCGCTTTTCAGCGGGCCGGGCACGCAAGCGCCGTTCACCGCGGACTTCCGGAACCGCGACAATGGTCTGCTGTACCAGATCAATACCAAAGAATGGAAAGAAGGCAGGAATCTGGATTTCAAGCATGCCGACGCGGTGGATACGGTGGTGCTGAATAAGTTTTTGTGGGAAGACCGAATGGGTGCGGTGCCGATGCCGGCGCCAAAGTTCGCGGTGTTTCCTCCTTCGCCGTCAACGAAAGCGGCGCAAGGAAAGCGCGACCGCGACTAAGTCGCTACTGTTGCTTGTGCCACCACTCGCGGAGTGAAACGCATTTGCTGTCCGCGTTCAGACTGATCAACGAGACTCCGTCGAATTTGGTGTTGAGGCCCTGAGGCGTCCGGAAGAAGGAAACGTGCCACCGGGCGATTCCGAATTGTTCTGTAACCGCCAGGATTTCGAAACCGAAGGAGATGTCCTTTTCGGTGGTAGCCACTTCCGTCCAGTAGTCGAGAATAGCCTGGCTCCCGCGAAGCGGTTCAAGAAACGGCGTGAGCTGATAAGTGCCGCCGTCTGCGTAGAGTTTGGCGGCGGCTTGAGGGTCGCGGTTTTCCCAAGTGCGGCCGTACGCTTCGAGCCACAGTTGAAAGGAAAACTCATTCATAGGGGTGCCTACCTCTCGCGAAAACAATTCGACAAAGCGGTATGTTACTCTGCACATATCTAAGGAGTGTTTGTGCAGTTCTTTTGGCAGGACCTTCGCTATGGTTTCCGGTCGCTCCTCCGGAATCCGGGATTCAGCGCCGTAGCCATATTTGCGCTGGCGTTAGGCATTGGCCCTAACAGCGCCATCTTCACCGGGGTGAATGCGGTATTGCTGAAGCCGCTTCCCGTACCCGAACCCGACCGCGTGGTAATGATTTGGCAGACGCTGCTGAAATCTGGCTTCGACCAGATGCCGGTTTCCCCTGATGATTATCTGGATTGGAAGAAGCAAGCTCACTCATTCGAGAATATGTCCGCGGCGTTTGCGATTCCAGAATACGGATTGAATATCAGCGGGTCGGGCGAGCCAGAGCGTGTTTTGGCGGCGATGTGCTCGAAAGAATTTCTGCCAGTGCTGGGCCTCAATCCAATCGTTGGGAGGAATTTTCTGCCAGACGAGGATCGGCCCGGAGGCCCACCCGCTGTGATCATCAGTCAGGGACTGTGGAAGCGAAAATTTCACTCGGATCCAACCGTAGTGGGACAAACGCTGACGGTGAACGGCGTTCCGCGAACGATTGTCGGAGTCGTCCCACACGAAGTAAGCGATATGGTGGCCGCGGACCTGTGGCTGCCGACAGCCGTTGACCCCAGCCACAGCCAGCGAGGAAATCACAATTACGGTATCGTGGCGCGGCTAAAACCGGGTGTTTCGGTGGAACAGGCGCGCGCGGAAATGGTGCTGATCGCCCAGCGACTGGAGCAAGAATATCCGACAACGAATTCGGGATGGGGAGTGCGGCTGTTTCCGATGGCGGAAATGTACAGCGGCCGGATACGTCCAGTGCTGCTGGTGCTTTTGGGCGCAGTGGGATTGCTGCTATTAATCGCTTGCGCCAACCTGGCTAATCTCCTGTTTGCCCGTGCTGCTGCGCGACAAAAGGAAATCGCCATCCGCGAGGCTATGGGTGCAGGTCGGTTGCGCATCGTGCGGCAGTTAATGACAGAGAGCCTGGTGCTGGCGTTGGCCGGCGGATTGCTGGGGCTAATACTGGCCGCGATCAGCGTGCGCCTGTTGCGCGGCGTGATCCCGGACATGTTTCCGACGATGAAACAGATGACCATCGATTGGCGGGTGTTGGCGTTCACGTTTGGGATGTGCATCTCGACGTGCCTGCTGTTCGGACTGGCCCCGGCGTTGAAGGCGTCGCGCATGGAATTGAACACCACGCTGAAGGAAGCGGGCGGCCGCTCAAATAGCGCGGGAGGGTCGCAACGGATTCGTGGAACGCTGCTGGCGTCGGAAGTGGCGGTGGCCGTGCTGCTCTCGGTGAGCGCGGGATTGTTGGTGCGGAGTTTCGTGCGGGTGATGAGCGTTGACCCGGGGTTAAGAACAGAGAATATTCTGACGATGAACCTTAGCCTGCCAGAAGTGAAATACCCAACGCGGCAGCAGCGGATGACATTCTTCAAGACACTCATGGAACGTTTGCAGGTGCTGCCGGGCGTGCGATCGGCGGGTGCCGTTCAGTTCTTGCCGCTGCGCGTCTCGATTCTTTCGTTCCGCATTGGCGTGACGCGTTTCCAGATTCAAGGGCGCGCTGCCATCCCCGACAATGAGCAGCCGTTGGCGGACTACCGCCCAGTGACGGCAGGGTATTTCGACACCATGGGAATCGCTCTACGGCAAGGCCGGTGGTTCGACGAGCACGACACGCTGGATTCGAAACGTGTAGCCATCGTGAATGAAGCCATGGTACGGCGCCATTTCGCAGGTGAAAATCCAATCGGCCAAGAAATTCTGACCGGAGGTGCGCCGTGGGAGATCGTAGGAGTCGTGACCGACGCGAAACTATATGGGCTGGACGCGGCAGTAGAGCCCGCCATTTATGCGGTGTATACGCAGGATCCTCATTCCGACATGGGCCTGGTGGTGCGCACGCAGGGCGATCCGGCGGCGATGACCGCTGCGGTAAGAGGCGAGATTCTGAAGCTGGATGCCGAGCAGCCGATTTCTGATGTGCGCACGATGGACAAGGTGCTGTCGGATTCGCTGATGCTGCGCCGCGTGTCGATGCTGATGATCAGTGTCTTTGCGGGTTTGGCCTTGATGCTGGCGACAGTAGGAATCTACGGCTTGACGGCCTATTCCGTGAGCCAGCGTACGCATGAGATTGGCCTGCGAACGGCTCTGGGCGCGAACCAATGGCAGATTCTCCGGCTGGTGGTCGGCCGCGGGCTGGTACCTTCGCTGATGGGCGCCGCTGTCGGGCTGACGGCGGCCTTCCAGGTGACGCGACTTTTGGGCGGGATGCTTTACGGGGTGACCGCGACGGATCCGTTGGTATTTGTGAGCGTGCCTGTGCTGCTGATCGCCGTATCCGTGGTTGCGAGTTACGTACCAGCGCGTAAGGCAACCCAGATCGATCCGCTGGAAGCGCTGCGGTACGAATAGTTCTCCTTATATACTTACAGGGCGGTAGCGTCCGAGGAGGCGGCGGAATGCGGTTCGCGGGTTGCATGCGGGGAACGGTTACGCTCACGGACGGAGCGTGGGGGACGGAGTTTCAGAAGTTGGGCGCGGCGCTCGGGAGCTGCATCGACGAGTGGAATCTGATGAAACCTGAATTGGTGAGGCAAGTTGCAGAGAGCTACGTTCGGGCGGGCAGCCGCGTCATTCTTACAAACACGTTTCGTGCGAATCGCATCAGCCTGTCTCCCTATGGCTTACAGGAGCATGTAGAGGCCATCAACCGCGCCGCGGTCAGACTCTCGCGACAAGCCGCGGGCGATTCGGCAATGGTATTCGCCTCGATGGGGCCGAGCGGAAAAATGCTGCTGACGAAAGAAGTGAACGAGGAGCAATTGAGGGAGATATTTTCGCAACAGGCTCGCGCACTTGCTTCAGAAGATCCCGATGCACTGCTGATCGAGACGATCACCGACCTTGCTGAAGCCCGCATTGCGGCCGCTGCGGCGCTGGAGACGAGGCTACCCGTAATTGTTTCACTGGTATTTGACTCCGGCAAAAATCGCGACCGGACGATCATGGGCATCACGCCAGAACAGGCAGCGACTGCTCTGACGAGTGACGGCGTTCATGGGATTGGAGCAAACTGTGGACTGGGAATTCGCGACTTCATTCCGGTTTGCCGGCGCCTTGCTACGGTCACCACGTTGCCGATCTGGATCAAGCCGAATGCTGGGTTGCCGGAGATCGCCAATGGTCTTGCGCGGTACAAGACGTCGCCTTCGGAGTTCGCGGATTCGGCCCAGGAACTGGTTGAGGCCGGTGCTACGTTTCTAGGCGGCTGCTGCGGCACAACGCCAGAGTTCATTCGGGCGCTGGCGCAACAGCCAGTCTTCTGCACAAAGGTTGCGGGCGCTGTTCAACCGCATCTCTAGCGTTTTTATGGATCCGATAGTTTGTGACGGCAAGTTGACGAGGCCCCGCATTCTTCGCAGGGCTCCCGCGCGCTCGGCATCTTTACTCCTGCTCCCATTACCATTGAGACCGACTTACATGGCGTCATCAGAAACGATGCGGTGAGTTTCACGCCGATGGCCGCAGCATTGACGAGCGAGAACAGTTCGGTCTGCGCTCGAGCCAGCTCCCATTCATTCGTGCCAGGGTACAGAGGAGTCGTAGTAGTTAGTTGCCCTCCCTCGGCAAGGTCCGCAAAATATCGTCTGAACTCGATGATCAATGCACCTACAGCTGCCGTCGCATACCCGTCCAGGGCGAGTGCATACGTGGGATCCGCCTTCGTGGCCTCTAAGATTTGTCGTTCAATCTGTGCCCCAACCGTTGCTACGCCCGCAATCGCAAACTCCGCTCCAGCGAGCTTTTGCGCGACGCCGGAACCTCTTAATTCCATCCCATTGGCCAAAATCACGAGCGCCGGTCTAACTTCCTGAATTTTCAGAATTCGATAGGCAACTTCAGGCCGGATCCACGATTGCCCCTCGGCGATCGCTTTTTCCGCCAGTGCGACCAAGCGCGGCTGCCGCTGACGGACGTTGCGGGCATTTGCTCCTTGTCTTTGCAATACCATGTCCGCCGTGACCGTAAATTGCCAGTTCCTGCGGATCTCTGTCTGTCCCGGAATGAGTGGAGTGATGGTCATTGGCAAAGTATTCTCACGATTACGAATTCAGACGACCGGTACGTGTTCCATGTCTTCGCGTGTTGCTAGTTCCTGAACAATGCTCCGCAAGTGTTGCTCCACGTCCGGCGGCAACTCCGGGCGCTTGTATGCAGCGACGAGTTCCTTGACCCTTTCCTTCGCTTGCGCGAATGCATCTTTCTTTCCCGATTGCTCCCACGAGTTGAGAGAGCCGCGATCAATCACTTTTGCCGGAATGTGCTGCTCCAGACGGAACAGCTTTCGGGTTACCGGCAATTTCAGAAAGTCACCCTGCGCGCCTAGCTTTGCGAACATGTCGAGAGCCAGTGATTCTGTGCCCGCTTGCACTCCTCGAAGCAGACGTTGCGCCATGGCAATCGATTCGGCATCGAGAACGAGTTTCTCCGCACTATGGCAGGCCAGCGAGTCCAACATACCGGCTCCGGAAATCATATTGATTCCACCCAGCGCGCCCATCACCGCCGCAATTCCACTTTCCTGACCGGCCTGCGCATCGACGGTCTTTGCGTCGCTGCCAATCAGGTAGCCGTGTGTCGGCAAGCCCAAGGATTTTGCAACCTGCGCCGATGCGACATTCAATAGGCAGGTTTCCATCGAGCCCATTGGCGTAATGCCACTGCGCATGTCAAAAATAGACGGTGCGCCGCCCCACACGACGGGGGCGCCAGGCTGCGCCAGCTGGTGAATCGTGATTCCACTGAGACATTCCGCGGCGTGTTGCACGATGCTTCCCGCAAGCGTGACTGGCGAAGCCGCGCCCGCGATTGGCATCGATATGATTTCCGCGGGAACCCAGGCGCGCGCAAGATCAACTAAATTCTGCGCGGCGAATTCCGTCCAATGCAGCGGCGGCGACGGACAAACGTCGAAGATGGCGCGAGGCTTCGCTCGCGAACCGACGAGCCCTCCGCTCTCTATCGCGAGCATTTCAATCATCACCGGGGCGGCGTGCGGTGAGAACGCTCCGGTCACGATCGGTTTGTTGGAATAGAGGAGTACGACGAAGAGCCGGAATAGATCGCCGATGGTTTTAGTTACTTCCGTGCAAACCACGGCAGTCGACTGCGCTGCGAATTGCGGAAGCATTTCCGCAACCTGGATGAGCCTCACCAGATCTGGCGCCAGGGTCATACGGTGTTCCAGCGTGTCTGGGTCAAGGATGTGCACACAGGAAGAACCGGGGTCGAACTGCACGTTATTTCCGCCATACCTCACGGCGGGTTGGCCGGCACGGTTGTAGAGCGAGAACTCGCGGGGTACTGTTTCCAGGGCGCAACGGACGAGCGACTCCGGAAGGTGCGCCGAGCCGTTCTCAATGCGGGCGCCGCCGGCTGCGAGCAGTTCGATCGCTGCCTGCGCCTGCACGGAGACGCCGCGCTCGGAAATCAGCGCAAAGGCCTCGCCAAGAATTCGGTCGATCAATTGCGGTTCAAGAAGTAAAAGACTCGGCTGCATGCGTAATCCCAATCCGACTTTCTTGCAGAGTTAGCACTTGCCCGTCAGACTTTTTGCCAGGGCCACAGCAGCCTGTGCATCTTTCCCATAGCCGTCGGCGCCAATTTCATCGGCCCAGCTCTGGGTGACCGGGGCTCCGCCGATCATGACTTTCACTTGCGGGCGCAGTCCCTGGCGCGCGAGAGCTTCGACCACATCTTTCTGTCCAGTCATGGTGGTGGTCAACAGCGCGGAAAGTCCGACGATGTTCGCGTCGAGTTCCGCGGCCTTTCGTGCGAAGTCCTCACCAGACACATCAACGCCGAGGTCGAAAACCTGGAAGCCGTTGGCGGTCAGCATCGTGCCCACCAAAGTCTTTCCAATTTCGTGTATGTCGCCTTTCACCGTGCCGAGCACAACCCTTCCGAGCGACTTGCGGGTCGCGCCGATCTTATCGATTTCCGGCTCCAAAACGGTGGTTGCGGCTTTCATCGCTTCGCCCGCGAGGACCAGGTCCGGAAGAAACATTTCTCCTTGTTCGAATTGCTCGCCAACAGCGCGCAACCCCAGAACGAAGCCGTGATTGATTGCGTCCAGCGGGTTCATGCCTTCTGCGACGGCTCGCAGGCTGAGTGCTCTGGCCCGATCGGGATCGCCTTCCAGGATGGACTGCTTCATCAATTCGAGAAGCTCGTCGGGCATGAGAGTTCGACCTCGCGTGCGGTCTATTTTAGGCAAAGCGGATGCGCACACTCTTCTAATCAGGTTGAGAGTTGTTCCGATGGAACATCATTGCGGAAGAGAATTCCGTCTCTGCCACAAGCGGGCCGCGACGTGTACCTCGAATGAAGAAGCCCGGGAGCGTGCCCTAATCATATGTAGGGAAAGTCTCCAAGTCCACTGCTTGCGGCGAGGTGTCCAGCGACTCCTCGAGCGCAGACTGCTTACTCGTAGCGCAAGGCTTCGACGGGATCGAGACGAGCCGCTTTTATCGCGGGATACATCCCAAAGAACAGGCCGACGCTCATGGAAACAGCCACGGCCAGAATTATGGCCCAGAGAGGAATGGAGGAAGGCAGGCTCGGCACGAAAAGGTTGATCAGTAGGCTGATTCCGCCACCGAGCAGTACGCCGATTACGCCTCCCGCGCCTGTCAGGACAACCGCTTCGGTCAGGAATTGCCAGATGACATCGCGGCGCCGCGCACCGATGGCTTTGCGCACGCCGATTTCACGAGTACGCTGCGTGACGGACATCAACATGATGTTCATTACGCCAACGCCGCCAACAAGAAGCCCGATCGAGCTGATGACGGAAATCAACAAGGCGACCGACGCGGTAATCTGGCGAAACTGGTCGGCGATCTGCTGTGCGCTGGAGATACCAAAATTGTCGGGCTTGTTATACGGCACGGCTCTGCGGCGGCGCAACACGGCGCGGATCTGGTCTTCTGCTTCGGCCATCTTTCCGGGATAAGCAACGGCGCCGATGAAATTCTCGTCGTCCTGCGGGTTGTGCTTGTGATAGGAGCGATACGGGACCATCACCGCTTTGTCGGCGGATTGATCTTTGACGAAGCCGCCCTTGCGCGGCTCAAGGACCCCGATGACCTCGTAGGATACGCCATTGATCATGATGGGCTTTCCCAGCGGATCCATATCTGGATATAAGCTCTTGGCAATATCCGAGCCAATCAAGGCGACATCGGCGCGGTGCAGGTTTTCGGCGTCGCTGAAAAATCGTCCGCGCCGAGGTCTGGAATTGAAGACTTCCTCCGTGGAAGGAAGCGTCCCGTTGTAGTCGATGCCGGAGACTTCCTTGCTCAGATAGCGCGCGGTAACGGGCCCTGTCTGCGGCCCGTCCTCGACAAAACGCGGGTACAGGCTTGCCGTGACGGCGCGCACGGCCGGACAGAACTGCCTGATGGCCTCGGCATCTTCAAAGCTGAGAGTTTTGCGGTCGCGTTCTTCGGGTGAGAGCCGCCCCGTATGAATTCCCGGATCGAAGCGAAATATGAACAAAGTTTCGGGCCCATAGTCGGATAAGTAATCATTCACATTGCTATAGACGCCCACCAGAATGGAGACCACGCTGAGCAGTGCGGTAATGCCGATGACGACGCCGAGGACGGTCAGAAAAGAACGCATCTTATTCTCACGCAGCGTGGTGAGCGCCATCTGAGCGTTTTCGCTGATATGCATGCTCATGCGGTTCTCTCCCTTCGCTAGACTTCCTGACGCAGCGCTTCGATGGGCTGCAAACCCGCGGCCTTTCTTGCGGGGTAGACACCAAAGAACACACCGACCGCCGCAGAAATCATTTCCGCAATGACGACTGCAGAAAACGGCACGGACATCGGAACGGAGGTGGTCGCCGTGGTCAAACCGGAAATAATATAAGCAATGGCAACACCGATGGCGCCACCGACGGCGGCCATGACGGCTGCTTCCACCATAAATTGCAGGAGGATGTCGCGACGGCGCGCACCCAACGCTTTGCGGATGCCGATTTCACGAGTTCGTTCCGTGACGGCAGCGAGCATCACGTTCATGATCACCACGCCACCAATCACCAGGAAGACGGAAACCACTCCCACCATGGCCGTGGCAATCACCCCGGTAAGATTTTTCCAGAGATCCATCAGCGTGGCCGAGTCGAAGATACCAAAGTTGTCTTTTTCATTGGGAGACAAGTGCCTCCGCGCGCGCATCAGGGCGCGCGTTTCATCCTGGGTGCGCTCCATCCACTCCGCGCCCCGAGCCTGGATATTGATCCAGATGCCATCGTAGGATCCGTAGATCTTGAAGTACGTTTGAATGGGGATGTAGGCGAAATTGTCCTGCGACTGGCCGAGAACCGAGCCGATCGGCTTGGCGATTCCGACGACCTCAAACGGGCGGCCATCGATGAGAATCTCGCGGCCGATGGGATCGACGTTCGGAAAAAGCTTTGTAGCCAGGTCGTTGCCGATCATGGTGACCAGCGCGCGGCTCTCATCATCCCCTTCGGTAATGTAGCGGCCGTTCGCCGGCACGACGGGATCAATTTCGCCCATGTTGGCAGTGACGCCACGGATGTTGGAATCGTCGACGCTCTGCGAGCCGACGCGGACTTTGCCGGAGGTCCGCTGTTCAACGCCCAGCCGCAAGGGGAGCTTCAGATTGTCGCGCAGAGATTCATAGTCGTCCCAGGTTACTTTTTTGTTGCGCCGGTTGGCCTTCACGTATTCGTCAACGTCGGTGATGATGGGGAACCTTGTGAGTAGATAAACGTTCGAGCCGAGATTGGCGACGCGCTCGGCGATATAGCGGTTCACGCCGGAGATCAAGGCGATCACTACGATTAACGTGGAAACGGAAAGGATGATGCCAAGCAGCGTAAGGAAGGAACGCATTTTGTGTGCCCGCAGGGTCTCCAGGGCCACGCCGATCGGTTCGCGAAGCGGGACTCGACGACTCATGAAGGCGGCCTCGTAGCGGGAAACTCCGTCTGCAATCTCAAAGCTGCGCTGAACGATAAGGCCGTCACCATCCCCTGTCAACCTCGGATAGCGCTGACCGCGGCTTCCGAGCGGGCGCGGCTAAAAGCGGTTCTCCTGACCGTCCTGGTGCGCTCTCCGGAGATTGAAACGCACTTGTGCAACACGCGCCTTACTAAGGCGCTGAGTTGCAACCGGACTGCGGCGGGGCGGATGTGTTTTGGCGGGACTAGCAAATTCGATGCCTCCTTCGTCTCGAGCTCAATACGTCCTGCATCCGTTTCTTGCAGGAAGCGCACTGTCCAGGTTGTGTTTTATGTCCGAGCCATGGCACCGGAGTGGGGCGAATGCAAACTCTCTTGCCCCTCCCGCTCTGGACACTGCTCGCGAGAGACATTCTTTGTATCCCTACGGCTTCGCCCTCTGGTCCTCCGGCGAAGCTTTTGCGTGCAGGATGAATGGATCAAGGCCGATGCGGATTACTGGAAGCCCAGAGCCGCTGCCACAGCGTAGCTCTGGCGATGGCTGAAAGCAAATAATTGCTGTTGTGCCGCTTCGCAGCATTCCGCATAGAACTCGTCCAGTTTCTTCATGCCATCTTCCCCCCTGGCCGACATCAACTGTTTGCTCTCCAGCAAGCCCTTGTCGATTTCCGCCAGGGTCTTGTGACTGCTCAAGAGAAGAAAGGTGCCGCCATCGGCGCAGTACAATTCCTCGACCATTCCCCAATGCGAATCCGGCAAGCCTTTCTCATGTTGGATTCGACGAAACGAACGACAACTCGCGATGTGGGAAATGCCATCTCGCACTATTGCGAGCTCATCTCCACGAGCGCCGTTTGAGGGGCGTAAATTCCCTCAGCCAGTAAGAGCCCCATACCTCAGCAAGAAGCAGCACGGGCCAAGCGGCCGTTGAACTTTTCAGTGCAGTCCCGACATGCTCGCAGCCTGACGGTGTAGATCCTTGGTAAATTCAGCTTACGCCTCTGCCTCGAGTTACTGATTTCTTGAGCGAACGACTTGTATCCCGTTCCCCACGCAGCTGTACATAGAAGTACAGCCGGATTCGATTCTCCCCTTGCAATAGGTCCAGGGACCCTACTCCGGCAGTAGCGTTTTCCAACCGTAACCGCGACTTGGCCGGCATTTGCTCTGCTGCGAGCAGCGGTGTATTCAGGGATTCAGCCGCGGGCTCGGAGCACTCCCCATTTCGAACAAATTCGTTCTCGGCCCGATTGAGGCTATGCAGCCAAACATCAATCTCCTGCTTGAATGCGTAGACCGAGCTTGCTCTCGCGTGGACGTGTCTGTGCACCGGCAAGCCTTCACGCTTCTCCCAGCGCTGGGCAGTGCGTACCTCGCGAGCCAGATAAACCGCGATTTCCTTCCAGGAGTCCAGGCGGTCCTTATCTCGCCCAGGCACCGACCGATCACCCGCCTTCACTTCACCGTCCATAGTCGACATTTTGATCGAAGCCTTTCTTGGAACAGTCTGCCGATTTTCGATACATCAACTTCAGCCCTACTTGCTCTCTTCCCGTCGATTTCACTCGTTTGTACACCGCTCAAAACGTGCGGCGGTGGCTGGGGCGAGTTATCCGCGTCCAAAAATTAGGAGCGTCGCAACTATTGCCACTCCTTGCGAAGGCGCAAATGTGTACGTAGCGCTCGTGTGCCCAGAGAGCCGCACCATAAATTTCCGGGCCGGTGAACCGAACATCTTTTCCAATTCCCAAGGCCTGCTCCGTGAAACTCCGGGCCGCACCGATTTGAGTTACAAGCGCACACACCGCTTCGACGCTTGCCGGTTCGTTCCTTACTAGAGTTGCATCCAGGGCATCCAGAGCGTAGCTCCGGACTAGTTTTTGGAAGAATTTGTACATCACTTCTGGGTAATCGAACATTTCCAAACCAAGAATTCGGCCACCGATCGCGAACGCTACTCCACACTGACCTTCCTGCCAGGTGAATGCGCGAGCGAATTCCTCAACCGAACTGGCGTGGCGCTCATAGATCGCGGACATGGCGCCAGTTGGCGACGACGCCTTGAGGCGCGTCGCTTTGGAGGCGATGTTTCTCCACACCGCTCCCTGGTCAGATTTGCGCGTGCCATTCGAACGCATGGAGGCCGTGACCTGCGTCACTCGTTCTCCACGCCCCAACGAATACATGAGGTGCTCGGCGACCTTCAGATCCATAGACTCCATTCTCCAGCGCCCTGCCTCAACACAAGAAACGGGAATCACGGTTGTATGGTTCGCCGGCGCGAGAATCGTCAGGTTCAGGACGCGGTTTTGCTTCGCTCCGACGAGTTCCTCTCCGTCCACCAGCAACACCGGAAGGTCCGCATTATTTTCAAGACGTAACTCCGGGACCGTTCCGCCTGCGTGAAGCTCGGTCACGCGGACTTTTCCTTGGGCTATCCCCTCTTCCAAGAGAAGATAGTCCAACGGTTGGAAGGGTGTGCTTCTACGCATCAATGGAAACAGGATGAGATTACGGAACTCCGAAGATCGACCGATTTCAATTTGTGAGAATTCTTCTTGCAAGGTCCGCATATATTCTGTGCCTCTTGGGTACTAAAGGCACGCGGCGGACCAAATCATACTATTTGCAGAATCAACTACTTACGCTTACGGAAAACCTGATCGTGACAACGGTGGTTGTCGCGCGGTCAATTTTCATTGTCATTTTGCCCAAGCACAAACTTGCTGACCGCCTGCTTGGAAACGCCCAACAGCCCCGCGGCTGCCGTTTGATTGCCTTTGCAGGCCTCAAGGGCTCGCAGAAAGAGCTGGTTCCGTATTTGTGCCAGATACTCCTCGACCTTGAATCCATCAGATGGTTCCGGCAACGCTGCGAAAGGATCGTTCCCCTGTGGGTCGCAATTAAACTTCAGGTCCTCAGCGTCGATAACATCTGCGCGCGAATAGAGCACAGACCTTTCCAGTACGTTCAAGAGGTCGCGAACATTTCCAGGCCACGGTTGATGCTCAAGACGCGCCAGAGCCCTGGTCGTGAGCTGGTGAGGCCGTTCCCTTCGCTGATTGATTTCCCTGAGCAACATGAGCGCCAGCTCAGGAATCTCGCCCCGGCGTTCGCGCAACGCCGGCAGTTTAATCTGCACAACTTCCAGGCGGAAATAGAGGTCCTCACGAAATCGCCCTGCGGACACTTCTTTCCTGAGGTCGCGGTTGCTCGCCGCGATGATTCGCACATCGACCTTGCGTAGCGCGGTACTTCCGAGCCGCTGCACTACGCCATCATGAATAACCCGCAGCAGCTTGGCTTGCACTTCCAGATTTAGTTCCGCGATTTCGTCCAGAAACAGCGTGCCCTGGTCGGCAGCCTCAAAAATCCCCTTCCCGTCGGTCGTCGCGTCGGTGAACGCTCCCTTTACGTGGCCCAGGAGATAGCTTTCAGCGAGCGTCGCCGGAATAGCCGCGCAATTGACCGCCACCAGCTGGCGATGAAACCGTGGACTCAGCCTGTGAATCAGGTGCGCAATGCGCTCCTTGCCGGTCCCTGTTTCGCCCAAAAGAAGAACTGGTAGATGACTTCCCGCGGCGATGCCCGCTTGTTCCGCAGCATGTCGCAGAGCCGCGGAGCCGATAAAAATCCCCAACTCCCGTAGGGCATCGTCAAGGCCTGCAATTGACGGTGTTTCACGGCCAATCAGACTTCTTGCCTCTCCAAGCGATGAGGTTTCCCGACTCGCGGGCCCGCCCGAAATAATTTTGTGTTCTCCAGTCTCTGTCGGTACTTGTTCGGCCGCTTCTGCCGGTCCTTTCCTCGACGGAAGATTCTGACGAGCAAGCGCCACTAGTTTTGAGTCCCCCCTCGCTCGTCGCAGAGCCTCCACTTGCTTTCGCGTGAGCTTTAGCGCACTCAAATGCTCGTCAGAATCTTCCGTCGACTGGGTCTGGCCGTAAGACTGGCAAAAGCCCACTAAAACGTCGTTACAGACGGAGTTAGCTAGAGTTTCGAAACGCTCCGGGTGATTACCCCCACCTTCCCGGCGAAGGGCCGCAGCGAATTTTTTAAAAACCTCTTGCGCAAAATCCTGTAGCTCGTCGGGAGAAAATACGGCGGTGAAAACTTTATTTCGTCGAACCTTTTCGCTCAGGCATGGCAAGAGGAAGTCGGGCAAGGCGTCCCCATATAGCATCCGCATCCGCTCCTCAAAGGCTTTGTCTAAGCCAAACGTTTCCGCGCCAGCCTTGGGTTTTTCGTCGAGCTTCTTTGCCCTTCGCTGCACCCACCATGGTATTCCCGCTCCTCTCGCCTGTATGTGCGACGGCCCGGGTTTCGTGAACGATTCTCGTGCACCAGCCCGGAAATACTCATCGGGCATTGCAAGGTCAAGAATTGTTCGCCAATCGCTGGAATCCATCCGCACTTCTTTTACGTTAGCCTCCCCGAAGAGTGGCCTTGCCGGTGATCCGACTTGCAGCATCTTCGCCGGCAAAACCCCCAGCGCAGCGAGTAGAAACCACGCAGCTCTCATTTCTGCCGTGCCGCTGGAAACACAAACGTAGCAGTCCGCGATCTCCGACGGTCTCAGGTTCATCAATCTTCGTACCGTTCGCGCCAAGCGGCCCATCACCGACGAGTAGTCTTTCGGGTCGGAAATGGGCAGTTCGTTCACAACGATCTGGCACCCGGGATATCTGCTGGACACTTCTTTTTCCGTCGCGACTGCGTGCTTTCGCGTATGCGGAGTATGAAAGAGGAAGAGATGATGGAACTGCTTGGCACTCATGATCGACAATATCGGACCGGGTAGCTGCTCGCCTGCAATTTCACCAGGCGTAAACGGATCCTTCGGATCTACAAAGGCGAAAAGGGAATTTACGTTTGGCATGGCCCCGGTATCGGCAGAACCGGAATCCAAAGAGTTTCTGTCTTCTTGATTAGCTACATCAGTGGATGGCATCTCCGATTTAACAAGACTTTTTTCAGTAACTCCAGTGCTCCGCGACGCTACCTCGCCGCCGCGCTTTTTTTGACCGAAGAATCTGCGAAAGAATGGTGGCGCCATCGTCGGTGCTGTCCACGCGCATTATACTCCCGCCATCCACCTATGATGGAATTCCTCTTATGATCCACACTAAGCTCGTCCGTTCCGATTTAAGTGATTCGGGAGAAATCGAGTACTAATTGCGAGATGACCGGGTAGCCGGGTGGGCCGGCTCTCAGTTTCGAACTGGATGTTGCTGATTCTTAAGGCGCCTCGCCGGCGATGACATCTTGGCGAGCCACACTCGGTGGCCTGCACCATCGTTATGCGTGGCAGCGTAAATTCAAGAGCTGTTTTTCTCAGAGCCAAATTCTTTTTTGAAACCCGGCCAGGCACAGTCCACGTCCTCTGCGAGCATTTTCGCGGATGGACGAATCAGCATCAGCATGCAATCCCAAACCGAAGAACCTCCGCCAAGGAGAAAGAAATCCTTTTAATGTGGTGCACGACAATTTGGCGAACTACAGGTTCGAATCCCCTCGCTTCCACCAACCTACCCATGCGAGGGCGCTCCGGCGCGAGCACTACGGTGCTCGATACCTGAAGGGATTCAAGACGGCCACGTCGAAATGCGCGAAATCGCGTTCATTCCGAGTGGCCACCGTGAGGCCGTGAACGCGAGCCGTGGCGGCTATCATGGCATCCTCACCTAGGGTATCGGAACGTCGGTACATTAAACGGGCATACTCGCGAAAACACGCTGCATCCATGGGCAAAACTTCTGAAGTGCGCTCCAACTGTGCCGCCCAAGCCGCGATTTCATTCGCCTTTACTGGGTCTTGTCGACGGGTGAGTTCCACGCCCTTTTGAATCTCTCCGAATGTGACCGCCGAGAAGAAGCCTTGGCCCAATTCAAGATTTTGCAACCAAGCGACTGCCGCGCGGTAGGGCTTAGGCTTGCGCAATTCGGAAACCACGTTCGTGTCGATCAGGTAGCGGATCAATCGAACACCGGAGGCTTGCGCAATTTGACCGTGCCGCGTTTGGGGAGTGGAATATCGAATCGCGGACCTTCATCCAGAAGTACATCTTTCCAGGTCAAACGGTTTCTCTCTTTTAGCTTGTGCCATTCGTCGATGGAAACGACAACCGCGGTGTCGATTCCCCGACGGGTCACGACTTGTGGTCCCTTCTCGAGCGTGTCATCGATCAGTTCACTGAAGCGCGCCTTGGCTTCCTGTAGCTGCCATTTGGTCATGAACCACTCCAAAAAACCATTGTATGGCTAGTCAGATGGCTAGTCAACTCTAGTTTTTTTGCGGCTGGCAGCCGCGACTACTCGCGGGCGTACCTCCCAACGAGTGCGAGGCTCCGAAAGTCGGCTTTAATAAATCAATGAGCTAATTCACTTGTGTACTATGTAGTTAATAGATGTCGTACTGCTCCCAGTGCAGCGTGGGATCGGACTGAATGATGATGTGCTTGTGGGCGTTCTGCTCGAGTTCATCGATGAGCAGGGACTCGCGCGTTTTCAGGGCCTTGGCGATTTCCGGATGCACGCGAAGGGTAAGATTTGGGCCTTCGTGTTCGGGGGTCACGGCCATCTTGCGCGCTTCGGATTGAATTTCGTAGCAGAGCGTGGGGATGGATTTAACCATGCCGGAGCCAGTGCAATACGGGCAGGGCTGGCAGAGCACGCGCTCGAGCGCCTGTTTGGTGCGCTTGCGGGTGATGCAGACGAGCCCGAATTCGTTGAAGGAAAGGGCCTTGGAAGGAGCCTTGTCCTGTTCGAGAGCGAACTGCAGCGCGGCGAGAACTTTTTCGCGGTTGCGGCGTTCTTCCATGTCGATGAAGTCGACGACGATGATGCCGCCAAGGTCGCGCAAGCGAATCTGGCGCACAATCTCCTTCACGGCTTCGAGGTTGGTCTTGACGATAGTGTCCTCAAGGCGTGTGGAACCTTTGCCGACAAACTTGCCGGTATTGACGTCGATGGCCACGAGCGCTTCGGTGTGGTTGATGACGATGTAGCCGCCGGATTTCAACCAGACTTTGGCACGCAGAGCCTTGTCGAGTTCATGCTGGATGCCGAACTCTTCGAAGATCGGTTGCTCTTTGGTATAGAGCTTGACGCGGTTGACGAGCCGCGGCTGGAAGCGGCTAACGAATTCGACCACCTTGCCGTACTCCTCTTCGGAGTCGATCCAGATGGCGGTGAAATCGTCGCTGACGTAGTCGCGCAAAATGCGCTCGACGAGATTTAAGTCGCGGTGCAATAGAGCGGGCGGTTTGCGGTTTTCGCTCTTCTCCTTAATTTCATTCCAGGTCTTGCCCAGGAATTCGATGTCCGTGCGAATTTCGTCGTCGGTGGCGCCACCTGCCGCGGTGCGTACGATGAATCCGCCGGGATAACTGCCGCGCGCTTCGCCAACCAGGCGGCGGAGGCGCGAACGATTGTCGGCGCTCGCGATCTTGCGGGAAACGCCGATGTGGTCAATCGTGGGCATATAAACGAGGAAGCGGCCCGGCAGAGCGACGTGACTGGTAATGCGTGCGCCCTTCTTGCCGAGAGGTTCCTTGGCAATCTGGACGACGACGTCCTGACCGGGCTTAAGCATCTCGGAGATAAGTTGCGGGCGGCGCATCGGGGCGTGTCCACTCGGATGGCCGCGATGCGGGCCGTGACTGTGGCCTCCACCACTGCGACGCTCGAAGCGTCCACGGCCACGGTCGGGACCGCGGTCTCCTCCGCGGTCCCGATCTCTTCCACGAGGCCGGTCAAAGCGCCCGCGTCCGCCCCGATCACCACCGCGGTCTCCTCCGTGGTCCCGCCCGCCGCGCTGCGGCCTCTGGAAGCGGGAGCGAGGGTTACTGCCGATGCGCGCGGAGTCGCGGCGAATAAAATCTTCGCGTGGAGCGTTGGGATCGCGCGGCGTGCGCGTTTCACCGGGAAGAAGAATGACGTCTTCCTCGATCATAGATCCAGCGGATGCACCCTGCGAAGAGATCGATGCAAAGGATTCAGATTCAACACGCGCGGCGTAATCCGCGGAACGGTTACCTGAGTCTTGCCCGGACTCACGTTCGGAATCATGCTCGGTCTCGCGTCCGGATTCGTTTTCTGAATCACGATCCGCGTGCAGATCTGACTCCGACGCGTCGATGGCTTCCTGATGTTCGCGATCGGCTTCGTCTTCGGCATTTTCGCGGGAGCGCTGCGATTCTTCGTGCTCTGCCTCTTCGCGCTCTTCTTCGTCGTGAAGGTGGTCCTCAGACTCGTGAGCTTCTTCTTCCTCTTCGTCGAAGGCAGCGCCACCGACCAGCGAGTCGGCTTCTGCACGCGCTTGAGTTTCCTCGTGCTTGGCTTCCACTAGACTGGCGGAAAGAGCGGCTAGCTGCTCGTCATTGAGAGAAGAGATGCCATTGTGAGTGGGTTGCGCCGAAGCCTCCTCTTCGTGTGTTTCCTCCACCGGAGCGGAAATCGGCTCGGTGGATTCGCAAGCGCCTGCGGCAGCGGCAGTGTCCTCTGCCGGTACTGCGGCCGCGTCGGATTCGGCGTCGGCGAGTACCCAGTGGGGCAAGCTGCCGGAAAAACGGCGACGCACGCCGGCTCCGCCCGGCGGTAAACCAACGGCGGGACGAGCGGTGGGCTGTTCGAAATCAGGCTGGCGTTCCTCGGGCTCCTGCTCGCGAACGGGTTCTGCAACAGGAGAGGGAACTGGGCGCCCACGGTACTTGGCGAGGGATTCGCCGGGGAGAACAATATCGTCTTCGGTTTTATCTACGGGAGTGCTGGTAACGCGATCGATGGGGCGACGGTTATCGAAGCTCCGGGAATCGCGATCGCCTTGCGGCGCAGCGTACTTGGATGGAGGAAGAGTACGTCCTCCCTGGCCGTGATGATGTCCACCACCGCCACCGCTCCCCCCGGGGCGACGACGGCCCCAACGTCCGCGACGGCCACCCCGGCCACGATCGCCGCCACGGTCTCCACCACGATCGCCACGGTCACCGCCGCGATCCGGTCCGCGATCACTACCACCGCGCGGAGGGTAGCTGCGCGTTGGGTTGTAGCTCGGAGCAAAATTCTGCGGGGCAGAAGCGTTGGATTCGGGCTGACGCTCATCGAGGTCAGAACCTTCCGGTTCGTTAGGCTGGTCGGGTGGAGCAGCTGCGGCTTCTTCACGCTCGCGGAACTCTGCGGCGTTATATTCCTCGTGGGGCTGCTCGTCCGCGAGCGGGTGATCGGCATGCCCCTCATCGTGCACGCTGGAGGTGGCCAGCGATTCGCCGGGCAGCAGCTCGATGATGGAAGGAGCGTGACCACCGGCAATAGCCGGTAAAGGCGCTTCGCCCGGGGCGTGACCATGATCGTAGTCTTCTAGGTTTTCGAAGACATCGCTGACATAGAGGAACGCATCACCATCCAGGCCGATGTCGACGAATGCCGACTGCATGCCTGGGAGCACGCGAGTCACTTTGCCTTTGTAGATGCTGCCGACGAGCGCGAACTCTTTTTCACGCTCGATGTAGATTTCGACTAGCTGACCTTCTTCCAAAATCGCAACTCTACGCTCATGGGAGGTCGCGGATATAACCAATTCTTTCGACATGAATACTCCTTAAGGAAAGGAGCATCGCCGCAGGACCCACTGATAAGGAAGTGGTCCAAGGCAAGGCGCCGTTCCGCGGCAACGCGGAACACGCGGGCGACAACAGGAATGTTGCGGCATTGCGTTCGAAGCCGGAGGGAGTGGCCGCTGAGCGGCACCCGTGAAACTGAAACCTCATGCTATCGAGGCTAGGCCGTTGCCGGGAGGTTCCCGGGGTAACGGCGAACGATGCTATCCTCACTCTAAAAATCCTTCTGATTAACGAAATGATGTCCCGGCTCTTGCCGGATTCATCGAGCCGGCGCCACTCCCCTGAACTAGGAGCGCACACGGCACTGACGATCGCTAGTTGACAAACCGGCGGAGCCGGACGTTCATCACCAGGCCGATCGCCAGGAAAACGAACAGCGTGGCCGAGCCTCCGTAGGACATCAGGGGCAACGGAATACCGGTTACCGGCACTGCCCCGATGACCATGGCCACATTGACCAAAACATGAAACCCTAGCGCAGCTGTCACGCCCATGACAAGAAACATTCCCGCGCGATCTTTGGCACGCTGGGCGTTCTGCACCAGACGCAACAATAACGCCATATACAGCCCGAGAGCAAGCAGCACGCCCTTGAATCCCTGTTCTTCCGCCCAGGCCGACATAATGAAGTCGGAGTACCGGACGGGAATATATCCCAGTTGATTCTGCGTGCCGTTGCCGAAGCCCTTCCCCCAGAAACCGCCGGAGCCCACAGCAATCTTAGACTGCAAGACCTGGTAGCCGGAGCCCTTGGCGTCTTCTTCAGGATGCAAAAACGACGTGACCCTTTCCTTCTGGTACGGCTTCAAGACATGCCATCCAACAGGCAGCATCATGAGGCCGATAAGAACAATAGCCGCCGCGTGTCTCCACTGCAGCCCGGCGAGAAATGCGCCGACAACCAGCATGGGCAACAGTACCAAGGCGGTGCCAAGATCGGGCTGCTTCAGAATGAGAACGAGCGGGACTCCAACAAGCAGCCCTGCCTTAATCAGATCCTGCAAGGAAAGCTCATCTGTGCGCACTTCCGCAAAGAAGCGCGCCAACACTATGATTATAATCAATTTGACCAGTTCTGACACCTGAAAGAATTCCCCCAGGATGGGAATCCACCGTTGCGCCCCAAACCGGCGATGACCAAATATCAGCACGGCAGTTAGGGCCACAATTCCAACAATGTAAAGAATGGGTGCCTGGTCCAGAATGACGTGGTAATCCAGGCGAGAGAAAATGAACATCAGAACGGTGCCGATGATCAGCCAGCGCACCTGGCGCATGTGCATGCCTGCCAGGGCGCTTCCGTGGGTGGCCGAATAAATTTCGATTACCCCCAGCGTACAGATGGCCGCCACAATAGCCAGCAGCCACCAATCGTAATCGCGAGCACCAAGTGTGTCTTTCATTCCGCGTTCGTCCTGCGTCTACTCTAAACCCTTCACTGTGGCCTTACCTTCTTTGAGGAATTCGCCGGCTCCAAGGCAGCCGATTCTTCCGGCTTGCTGACCAGTTTAGGAGCCTCGGCAGTTTGTCTTTCCTGGCGCTTATCAATATTGAAATTCTTGAATTCGACGGTGGTCTCGCCTTGGCCCTTCTTGGCTTTCTTGTCGTAATACTTCTTGATGATATCGCGCGCGACGGGACCCGAAACCAGCGCACCGTGCCCGCCCTCTTCCACTAAGACGCTTACCACGATTTCCGGATTGCGGCGTGGAGCATATCCGACGAACCAGGCATTGTCCTTGAATTTCTTTTCGCCTTTGCCGAACTTCGTCCGGGCGTCGTAGCCAATTACTTGCGCGGTTCCGGACTTTCCACAGAATTCAATTCCTTCGAGCTTGACTGCTCCGCCCGTGCCACCTTCATTGACGACACCGTACATCCCTTGTGTGACCTTCTCCACGGTATCTTCGGAGAGATCGACGTGCACTTCCCTCAGCAGTCCGGTTTGCGCAGCGGAGCTCCCGCCTGCGCTCTGCACGGAGTTAACGATTGCCTGAGCGTCTTTCAATAAGTGAGGCTGCTTGAACTCTCCGCCCGAGGCCACACCGCCAATCATGTAAGCGAGTTGCAGCGGAGTAACCGTCACGGCTCCCTGACCGATAGAAACAGAAATCGTTTCTCCGGGATACCATTTGCGGTGATAGACGCGCTGTACCCATTCTTCGGAGGGAACCAATCCTGTCTCTTCAGAGGGAAGATCGATCCCGGTTCTTGAACCAAGGCCGAGCATCTTGGCGTATTTGGAAATGCGGCCGATCCCCATGCGCATGCCGACGTTATAGAAGAACACGTCGCAGGAGTGGATTATGGCCTGGTGCAGGGCTACGACGCCGTGGCCGCCCTTACCATAGATGTGACACTTGAACATGCGTCCATAAAAATTCGCATACCCAGGGCAGAACGTGGTGAAACTCTCGGCAGGAACTTTTTCTTCAAGCATGGCCGTGGCCATGACGATTTTGAAGACCGAGCCCGGTGCCAGTTGCGCCTGCGTCACGCGATTCAGTAGAGGACGATCGTCGTCCTCGTTCAGGCGTTGCCATTCCTGCTTGGAGACGCGAACGGCAAAATCGTTGGGATCGGGAGCAGGACGGCTGACGAAGGCGAGCACCTCTCCGGTCCGCGGGTCCAGAGCAACCACCGCGCCTTTGCGGCCCGCCATGGCTTCCTCGGCCACCTGCTGTAAGTCATAGTCGATGGTGAGCTGAATCTGCTTGCCGGGAATCGCTTCCTGTTGCGTTAACCGGCCCACTTCCTTGCCAACGCTGTTGACGATGACGCGACGCATGCCGTCGGTGCCAACTAGCAGATCGTTGTACTGCCGCTCGAGCCCGGTCTTGCCGGCAAAGTCGCCCGGACGATATTTCCCGTTGCTTGCTTCAATCTGTTGCTCGCTGACTTCACCTACGTAGCCGCTGGCATGCGCCATGAAACCTCCTGGACTATAGCGGCGACGATGAACCATCAGCATTTCGAGAAGAGGAATGTCGGCGCGATGCGATTCAATGAACGCGACATCGGCCGGCGTGGCTTCAGGCTTGATGACGATGGGCTGAAACTTCGGAAGCGCTTTGGTACTTTCCAGTTGCTCCTGCAAATCTTCCAGCGACAGTCCCAAACCATCGGCAATCGCGGGAAGATTCTTTCCGAGGGCGGCTTCATCGTCGCGGAGCAGAAGGACGCTGAATGATGGGTAATTGTCGACGAGCACGCGGCCATCGCGATCCAGCATCCGCCCCCGCGGAGCAATTATGGGAATGGAACGCACGCGGTTGCGCTCGGCCATCACGCCGTATTTGTCGGAATCGATAACCTGCAGTTTCCAGAAACCAAAAAGCAGAAGGGTGATTATGCCCACAATTACGTAGGAGGCGGCAGCCAGCCGAACTTGCGGCAAGCGATTATCGTTGCGGAACCAGTACGACACGAAAACCCTGTGCGCGGGCCCGTTTAAACTTCAGGGCTGAGCGGAACCCGCCCGCGCCACAACCTTATCTCCAGCGAGAAAACTCGAAATCTCCGGTACGCGAGGCGCTTCTGCGGCCCCGGTTGCACTCACGAAATTCCTGAATCGCCGCTTAACTTCCGCGACCGTCATTTCGCGGAAGTCTAATTCAAAGTAGCACTTGCATTGAGCAGGTGCAACTTGTCCGGAAGTACAGGTAGCGGGGTGATTAACGTAGAAGGAAAACCGAGGCCGTCGCTGAGAGAAAAAGGAGGCAAGAATTGAGAGAATGGATGGTAGCGAGTCAAGATTTTAGTCAGCGAATCTGTGTTGGGCGCGAACAACAAGACCTCCCTAAAGTTGACCCAGCCACGTCAGCACGGGCCGCAGGCGGAAGTCCCGGAGAGTCTTCGTTCGGTGTCGACCGTCCGAATGGCTGATCTTCTCGGCTGTCGGTCCCTATTGCAGTCAAAGCTCGCAATTTTGGGCGACGCGTTGCGATCTAAATTGTTGTCAGCGTTTGTCCAGTTTCGGCGATGGGCCGGGCGTGCGACTATTCTTCGACTCCTTCATTTCGAGGAGGCCCTCATCGGAATAGGGCTTAGAGAATTGCGCTGATGTGAGAGGGTGTTGAGCTGCCTTGACGAACGCTTCGATTGTGAACACGCGATGGGGCAGCTTGGCTGGAAGCTCTTGCCGGACCGAAAACTGGCCGGCTTTGTCGACGCGAGCGGTTGCGCTCAGAGACGCGATCTCGCGGCAGCGGAACACAATTTGCTGGCCGGCTGGGAAACCACGCCCCGCGACAGTGAGGTACTCGCCGGACGCGCCACGGGCAGGCTGGGCGAATGTCAGGAAGAGCTTAGGATTGTCGGGCAAGGCGATGCCGCGCGGAGTGGGCGGCGGGACCGTGCGCGCAATCGCACCCGCGTTCGGAAAATTAATATTGACATCCGGCGATTGATCCCATGGAAAGCTATAAGTTTTGGGGCAGCCCTTCGCAGAATTCATCTGCCACAGCCTGTGCCCATAGCTCGAGATATAAACCGAGCCGCTGGGGTGGAAATGAAAGGCGCTGATGTAATTGATCTTGTCCGAATCCTAGATCGTGCGCCACGTGCGTCCATCGTCCCCGGTGCAGATGATGCCGGCATCGCGCGTGCCGACGAGGATGCGCCCGGGCTGATAAGGGTCAAAGGCAATTTCGGTGACTTCCATGAGATCGGGCTTGCCGCCCCACATTGTCAGCGCACCGCCTTTGAGCACCTCCGCGGTGAGACCAGCGCTCGTCTTCCATGTCTTACCCCCATCAATCCGGGCGAAGCTCCCCAGGGTGCACAGAGTGTGCTCGCGTTTCCAGGCGGCAGTGTTCTAGCCATGACGTCCAGCGCGTGCGAGACCGAATAGGCGCTCGTCGGGCCCGGCGACGACGGGTTCATTGGTGCGACGCCGGTCGCCGGCAGCGACCTGAAATCGCCGTTAGTGCGGCTGACGTAGATGCCGCCTCCATTTTGCGTTTTATTGTCCCGGAAGACTGTAGCGACCACGGTATTGCCGTCCGCTCCGTACTCGACATCGGTGACATAAACAGCGGGCAGCGTAAAGATGCGAAACCAGGTCTTTCCGGCATTGTAGGTATGCCACATGCCGCCGAACTCTGTGGCGATGATGGCGTTGTTCCAATTGGTGGGATTGACGGCAATCGACTGCACGCGTCCGCCATTCGCCGCGTTGGCCTTGACGCGCTCGTATGCTTCCGGCGTCGCGGGTGGAATTTGGCGCGGCGGGCTGGAGGTGCAGGCCGTAAGCGTACTGAGGGCCAGCGCTACGAGGACGCGTGGGCGTGTAGACATTGTCCGCTCTTCTGCCTTCGCAACTAACGTACATGCAACTGACGAGCAGAGCATAGCGCACTCGGGCATAATGTGAATCGCGAAATCTCCCGTATCGGTGGATTTTCTCCGGGCCAGTAAGCCTGGGAGCGGCAAGCAGTTTCTCATTGTCCCGCAGACTCGCAGTGACGGACAGACCAGCGGTTACCTTCCATGCGGCTTCCCGAGCCACTCGGCACGATGACGCGGCGCATATTCCACACAAAATTCAACACTTTGCACGGTTCGCTCGCTGGGAGTCTGCAATTCATTGCTGATCGTCGTGTACTCCTGCTGCACTGCCTCGCGCACGCGTTTCAGTCATCTGCGCCCAGGGAACTGCAGTCGCGTTTCGCGCTTTTCGCTCGTATCAACTACAATTCCTAGTTCTCCATGGCCTCTCATTTAGAAAAGCCGTTGCGTCTTACGCTGGCGGGCATGTCTGGCGCGGGCAAATCGTATTGGACGAAGCGGCTGGCGGCGGAGAACATTCCTACAATTTCCTGCGACGATCAGATTGAAGCGCGGCTGGCGCGCACTTTGCAGCAAGGCGGATACCACGGGATCAATGGCGTGGCGGCGTGGATGGGTTGGCCGGACAGTCCAACGTACGCGGAGCGGGAGTCGCAATATTTGGCGGAGGAAATTGCATCTCTGGACGAAGTGCTGACCAGCATGGAACAAGACCGGCAACGTGAATTGGTGCTCGACACCACTGGTAGCGTGATCTACACCGGGAATAATCTGCTGTTCCGGCTACGGAAGTTGACAACCGTGGTGTACCTGGCCGCTTCTAGCGAGGAGCAACAACTTCTGATTCTGCGTTATTTGCAGGATCCCAAGCCAGTGTTGTGGCGAGGAGCGTTTCAGCCGCGCGCCCAGGAAACTCCCGCAGACACGGTGGCGCGCTGTTATCCCGCGCTGCTGGCGGCACGGCGGCACGGCTATCAGGCATTGGCGCACTGCACGATTGCCGTCGCGGAATTGCGGGAGCTGAGCGAGAAGGCAGAAGCGAGAGGGCAAACGGCGGGTGCGGCATTTTTGGAGAAGGTTCGGCAGCAACTGAACCGTGCATAGCGACCGGCGAACCACCCGCGGAGATTCTTAGCACAACTCGTGCCGTTGGGCTCAAGATATTGTCAACGGTTCTACGGAAGAAAAGTTGCCGGCGCTGCATCCGGCCCAGGTTATGAACGAAAAACTGCGATGAGATACCGAAGCACAGCAGGTAAAGCGCCTCTAACCTCGTTACGAGGCGCGGTGTTGCGAGGGTTGGCGCCGGACGGTGGGCTATATATGCCGGCAGAGATTGCTCGGCACACGCCGGAGGAGTTGGAAGAGTTTCGACGCTTACCGTTTACCGAAGTGTGTTTTCGCCTGGTACGGCCGTTCGCGACGCCCGATGTGCCCGAAGAAGTGTTGTGGCAGATCGTGGCGGAAGCGATAAATTTTCCCGTAAAGCTAGTTTCACTTTCGCCCGCCCTGCACATTCTGGAGCTGTTTCACGGGCCAACGCTGGCGTTCAAAGACTTTGGCGCGCGATTCATGGCCCGGTTGATGGGCTATTTTGTGCGCGGCGAATCACGGCAGCTTACCGTGCTGGTGGCGACTTCCGGGGACACCGGCAGCGCGGTGGCGCATGGGTTTTTGCGCGTGCCAGGAATTCGCGTCGTGATTCTGTACCCGTCGAGGCGTATCAGCGAAGCCCAGGAGAAGCAATTTACGACGCTGGGTGAAAATATCACCGCGCTGGAAGTGGCGGGCACATTCGACGACTGCCAGCGTCTCGTGAAGCAGGCGTTCGCAGACGAAACGCTGAACCACCGCGCGTTTCTAACCTCCGCGAATTCCATCAACGTGGGGCGCTTGCTCCCGCAGATGTTCTACCACGTGGCGGCGTACAGGCAGTTGCCAGTGGCGTCGGTGCCGCTGATCGTCTCCGTGCCCAGCGGAAATTTCGGGAATTTGACCGCAGGTATTTTTGCGAAACGAGTCGGGCTGCCGGTGACGAGATTTATCGCGGCAACGAACGCGAACGATGCGGTGCCACGCTATTTGCTTACTGGCGAGTACCGGCCGACGTCCGCGCAAGCGACGTATTCCAATGCCATGGATGTGGGAGACCCGAACAATTTTCCACGGCTGCTGGACTTGTGCCGCAATCGCATCGAACATGTGCGGCGCGAAATCTGGGGACACAGCGCCACGGACGAGGAAACCCTGAAGCAGATGCATGCGGTGTGGGACCGCTACCGGTACATTTCCGATCCGCATACCGCCGTGGGAATACTCGGCTGGGAAGCGTATCGCAAAGAACATGCGGACCCCTCGCAGGGATTGGTCCTGGCCACCGCGCATCCGGCGAAGTTTGCCGAAATTGTGCAAAAGGGAATTGGGATTGCCCCGCCGCTGCCTTCGCGCCTCGCGGAATATTTGCAGCGCCCGACACTCTCGCGGCCAATCAGTGGCAGGTACGACGACTTCAAGCAATTCTTGCTCGCGCACTAGTGGAACGCTATAGAACTGAAGCGTGCGGGCGATTTCATTCGTTCGCGCTACGCTCGGCTCCTTACAGACAAATGTTACGAATTGCGGCGCAGGCGATCGAGGCCGATGTAGAGGAAGGTGCCGAGGACGGCATTTACCGCGGCGGCGATGGCCAGATGTATGTTGAACCAGGGCTCAGGCTGCGCCATCAACGCGCGGCGGATGAGCACAAGAATGGCCTGGTGCAGCACAAAGAACGCGACCGTGAGAGAGAAACGCGCGGCTGGATGTTCGGTATCCAATCGTGCGCCGATGGAAGAAGCGAGATAGCCGATAACGGTTTTTGCGATGCCGTAAAAGCCTAGCGGCACGGTGGGGCCGCTTAACGCATCTTGCGCAAGGCCAATGACCATGCCGAGGAGTAATCCGGTCGAAGGATTGCGGCGGCTCAAGCCGAAATAGATGGTGATGAGCAGCGGCAGGTCCAGAATGTCGAGCTTCGGGATGTACACCGGAAAGGAGGCCTGCAGGATGAGCGTGACGATCGCTACTCCAGCGACTGCGCCGGGAAAGAACTTGTGCACCTCAATGTGTGTATCGCCGCTTCGCAGTTCGTAGGTATCGTTCATGGCTTCACCGGAGTGCGCGATTTGGGAGCTGATGCATCGGCGGCGGGAGCTGGGGAACTGCTGGGATCGAGGGCTTGCGGGCTCACATCTTTCGGAAATTCGAGCGCTTGCTGGGAAAGCAGGACGATCACGTCTTCCAGGCGATCCAGTCTCGCGGCCGGCTGCAGAAGAATGGTCTTGAAGGTATTGCCAGGCTTTACTTCCTGAATCGTGCCGACCGGAATGTCGCGGGGGAAGATCTTATCCATTCCACTGGTGACCACTTTTTCGCCGACCGCGACTTTGTCGTCGTTGGCAATGTATTTCAAAATTAAAAGCGGCTCGCCGGAGCCGCCCACGGCGCCCTGAATGCGAGACTCCACGATCATCGCCCCTGCTCCAGCCTCCTTATCGTTCAGCAAAAGTACCTGCGCATTGTCGCGATAGGTCTCGATGACCTTGCCCACGGCTCCGTCCGGAGTGATGACCGCCATATTGCGACGAACCCCGTCGCGCTCGCCGCGGTCGATTTCCACCGTGCGACTGGCGGTGCCGGCGCTGGCGCCAATGACACGCGCGCCGAGCATGGGAACATCTTTGTGCGAGTTGCGGAAATTCAAAAGTTCCGCCAAACGGTCGGATTCAGCGGCCTTACTCTGCAGCTGTGCGATGGTGAGCTTCAGGGAATCATTCTCGACCCGCAGGGCTTCATTCTCCCGCGAGGTCGATTGCAGTGCAAAATAGTGCCGCCAAACTCCGCGAATCTTGTCGAAGCTGAACGCGCCCGCGCGTTCGAATGGAGAGACGGCGGTGATGGCCCATACGCGGATCAGTCGGCCGTGAGAATCGCGCTTGATTTGCACCGCAAGCAGAAGCAATTGCGCCAGGAGAACCCCCGCGAGCAATGTGAGCGACTTATGCTTAGAAGGAATAGCGACCATGGGACAAAGTTCTCGGTAACAGTTTTAAGTAATCAGTCCTAAGTTGTAAGTAAAATCTACCCCATCTGAAATTTGAAACTCGAAAATCGCAAAAACAACGCCGTTCGTGACGGCTGAAAGCCAAAAAACCGTTTCAGTCGATGCAAACCTGTCGCAGCAATTTGAAGTCGCTGAGCATTTTGCCGGTGCCGAGCACGACCGACGCCAGCGGGTCATCGGCGATAGAAACCGGCAAGCCGGTCTCTTCCCGGATGCGCTTGTCTAGGTTCTTCAGCAGCGCGCCGCCACCGGTGAGAACGATGCCGCGATCGCTGATGTCGGCGGAAAGTTCGGGCGGTGTGCGCTCCAGTGCCACGCGAACGGCATTCAGAATTGTGGCGACGCATTCGCTAAGGGCTTCGCGTATTTCGCTGTCGTCGATGGTGACGGTGCGGGGCACACCTTCAATCAGGTTGCGGCCCTTCACTTCCATAGTGAGCGGCTTTTCTAGTGGATACGCCGAGCCAATTTCCATTTTGATCTGTTCGGCGGTGCGTTCACCAACCAGCAGGTTGTATTTGCGCTTCAGGTATTGCATGACGGCTTCATCCATTTCGTTGCCGGCCACGCGGACGGAGCGTGAATAAACGATACCGCTCATGGAGATGACGGCGATGTCGGTGGTGCCTCCACCGATGTCGACGACCATGTTTCCCGAAGGTTCTTCAATCGGCAGACCGGCGCCGATCGCCGCAGCCATGGCTTGCTCAACGAGATACACTTCACTGGCACGCGCGCGATACGCAGAGTCCTGCACCGCGCGCTTTTCCACCGGAGTAATCTCGCTGGGCACGCCGATGACGATGCGCGGATGCACGAGCACGCGGCGGTTGTGCGCCTTCTGAATGAAATACGTGAGCATCTTCTCGGTGACTTTGAAGTCCGCGATGACCCCGTCTTTCATCGGTTTGATGGCGACAACGTTTCCTGGCGTGCGGCCGAGCATGTCCTTGGCTTCGCGTCCGACAGCGACAACCTCGCCGTTGGATTTGTTGATGGCCACGATCGACGGCTCGTTCACAACAATTCCTTTGCCGTGCGAGAACACCAGGGTGTTCGCCGTGCCAAGGTCAATAGCCAGGTCAGAAGAGAACAAGCTGAAGACCGACCTGAGGTTGTAACCGTTCTTATTCATTACCACTTCCCCCCGCGGAGTGACTCCTGATTAAGAGGAACTCCGCGCACGGACCCACGCCGTGCAATCTTCCATTGTCGCCGGAATCGTTGCTGCAAGCAAAACGGCTGGCGACTGCCCTGCGAGACGCTACTTCGGTACAACGATGGAAACCTGTTGCATCGCGGTCCCGCCGCGCCGATTCGAGCCAATAACGACAATGGTGTGCTGGCCGGGCTCTAACGGTTCCGTGAAATGCCGGAACGTCCCATCGGGCGCAATGTTGGCGACGGACTGACCGTTGACGATCAAGGCGGCCCCGGTTTCCGTGCGGCCGATAATTTCAGCGACGCGTCCGTGGATCTGCGTGCTTTCAATCTGTAAAAGCATGGTCTGAGATTTGCCCTGGGCTACGAGAGTGAACTTAAACATCTCGCTAAATTCGCTGGTTTCTTTCTTGGAGTTCGATGCGGTCACATTCCAGAAATAGTCTCCAGGATCCAAGCCTGTGACTTGCGCGCTGGTGCCCGTCACGTCGATTTTTTTGACCAGTTTCGTGAACATCGTCGTGGAGCTGATGCGCAGCGTGTATACGATCGCGTCGTCCACGGGTTGCCACTCAAACCGGATTTGCGCCGTCTTCGGACTCTCCGAAATCACCGGAGCGAGATTCAACGGTTCGACAAGGGCGGGCGGCGCCAGGACATTGGATTTTAGTGTGGCTCCACCAGTAGGGAAACTGGCCTTTTCCCATTGGGTCAATTCAATCTTTTCGGCGCCGCGCTGCACTTCAGCCGAACCGGTTGCAACCACGATCTCATGTTCGTTCTTGGTCGGATCGTTCTTGATAGACGCGCGGCTGTTCTGGCGGACCGAGGCGGTGGCGTCTTCCACGCTCACCTGGGCCTTGGAGTCAGGCGAAGACCAGTTTGGCGTGGCCAGGTCGACCTGGCCGGTGTTAATCCGGACGGCGGTATTCGAACGGTCGCGCGTAACATTGTTTTCTTCGACGGTCACGAGCGATTCCGCTTTTACTGTGTATTCCGTTCCGTCACCGAAGGTGATGCGAGCCGCGCCGTCAGATCCCGTTTGAATCAAATCACCTTTGTCCAGAGCGGTGTGATAATCCGCCTCTACCCAGGTGACCGAATTCACTTTCTTCACTTGAACTCGCCCATCCAGGTTCACGAACTTTGCCTGGTTCATGGTGATCGGCGCGGCTTCTGGTTCCACGTTACCCAGCGCCTTGTTCAATTTCGTGGTGGCAATGGCTGTCCAATCGGGAATCGCGACGTACAATCCCGCGATCAGAATCACGAACAGCAGGATCAAATAGACCGCAACCGTCTTGTACGTAACGGTGTGCCAGTACACTTCAACGCGGTGGATTTTGGGCGCTGCCGGCGGAGCAGGTGGCGGGCCGACGGGTCGTCGAGGTTCGATGGGTGTTTGCGTGGTCACGGTCGTAGAGCCACGAATGCTCCAATTTCGCAATCTAGCACAGGGATTTGCGGGTGCGGAGAGTCCCGAGGTACTGCGTAGTCAATCAACAAATAGCGAACCCGACGCATTTGCTCGGAACTGCAAACGAGGGCTAGCGAGAGGCGCCGATGGCCGCGGCGCGCTGGAAAAATCGCTGCTTGTCGAACGTGGGATCAACCGCCACATCAAAAAAGCCGACCATCATCTCGTCGGAGGTTTGTTCGCCCCAGCGGACTTCCGCGCCGGGATCCGGGTTGTGCGGATTGCCACGGGAATTGTCGAAGCGTGCGACGGCCTGGAGCATGGTGCCGGCTTTCAGGGGCAGGGGAGTGGCCAAGCGGTAGCTCATCTGCCAATGAAGGTGATAGTGCACGCGGAGAAGCGGCTGGATGGTGTGATCTGGGCGGATGATGTTGTATTCGAAGCTCTTACCGCGCAGATGCAGGTGGGGGAAAAAACTCAGCAGCAGCGCATCATTGGGCAGGGTTCCGCGAGCCTCCACGCGAAAATCCGGTACGCCGGGTGGAATGACGAAGTGGTCATTGGTCAGTTGCAGGGTCAAGACACGCTGCTGGGGAGCCTGCTTTGCGAAGATCAGGCCAATGCGGCTGACGTCCGCACCCGGCTTGCCGTTTGTGGTGTAGTGCATCTGGAACACCAGATCGGAGCCGGCGGGGATGTATTTGGCAATGCCCGCTGGCCAGTGATCGGGCGTGCTGCCGGGTGCGTAGAGCAGCAGGATGTCGCTGTCGGTCCACATGGCGTCGCGTCGGTCTTTGGTAGCGGTGAGCATCGAAGCAGTGAACGGCTTGCCAACGGGTGCGTGCCGCAGCCAGGTCGAACCGGGAGGCCGCACGTACACGACGGCGTGATGCACGTTTTCGGGCATGCCCGGCAGTATCTCTGACGATTGCACCCAGCGCGCTTCGGTGAACTGCGTGGGCACAATTTCATAGGTGTAGTCGATTTCGCCGCTGGAGGGAATCGTGACAGGTTGCGGCATATCGAATGCCTGGTCGGGCGCTGGGATCGTCCAACGTTTCGACCACCGGCGTGGCGACGGCGCGTCCGCAGGATTTCCAGCGGGTGCGCTGGCGTTCGCCCATGCCGTAAGCATCGCGATCTGGGAGTAGGAGAGCGACGGATCGTTGGAGAACTTGCCTACGCCCTTCTCTGCAAACCACGGTGGCATGGTGTGATTCTGCGTGGCGGATCGCATGGCCTGCAAGAAGGTTCGCGTTTCTTCGTAAGTCTGAAAAGCCATCGGCGCAATCCCGCCCGCTCGATGACAAACCTGGCAGTGATCCTCTAGCAGCGGCAACACATCGCGATAGAATGTCGGTGCGTTTTCTGTCTCTCTCTCTTGCGAAAAGCCGAAGGTCGCCGAGAGGCACACCGTGGCGTCCGCCACTACCAAGGCGCGCGCCAGTCTCCAACGCAGGCAATTTCCCGCACGTTTCATTTCGTTCAGTGCATTGTGCAGCAACCGGGTCTCTGCAAGATTTTTGCTCAGGCACTCACCGTTTCTGATTCCTCGACCGATACGAGGAGAACTGTGAGGAACACGGAAGATCGAATCTCCGGGTGACTCTACGGCCCGCCGTAGTAGCCATCGCGGGTCTGCACCACCAGGTCCTTGTTATAGGTAGTGAGTTGGATCTTGTGGTAGCCGGATTCCGCGCCGCTGTCGGGCGTGTAGCCAAGGCGATACTGATTGCGGAGTTCTTCTTCGATTTCCGCGTAGATTTTCTCGACCGTTTCCTTCTTGGAAACCTTGAACAGGCGCCCCCCGGTTTTCTTTGAGATTCCTTCCAGGATTTTTTTGCCGTCAACGTGTTCCTGCTGCTGCGATGGGTACCTGCCTCCTCCGTGTCCTCCCGGTCCCATGCCAAAACTAGGATGATTGCCGTAGCCCTCTTCATCGGCATACAAGATGGAATAGACAATCGTGTCGGAGCGCTGCGCGGTTTCGATAGCCTCGGCCAGCGTTTCCTTGCTGCCGTGATCGACGCCGTCAGAAAGAATGATCAGCGCCTTACGGCCCTGCTGCTTGCTCATCAAATCATCCGACGCCAGATATACCGCGTCGTAGAGGTGCGTGCCTCCGCCTCCGCGATGTCCTCCTCCGCGACCACTCCCACCCGGTCCACCACGGGGGCCACCTGACCCGCCGCCGTTCCCGCCCCGTTGGCCGCCACCGCCGCCAGAACTGAACTGCGGCGTAACTAGCGACTCGAGCGCTGCCCGTAGCTTAGGCCGCGCGTCGCTGAAGTCCTGCAGAAGCGTCACCTCGAAGTCGAAGTTCACCACGAACGCCAAGTCCTTCTTTTCGCGCAGCAGATTGTCCAGGAAACTGTAGCTCGCACTTCGTTCCTGATCGAGCACGCGGCGCTGGCTCAGGCTGGTGTCGACCAGCAGTCCCAAGCGCAACGGCAGGTCGCTTTCTCTGGCGAAATAATTAACAGTTTGCGGGCGGCCATCTTCGGAAAGGGCGAAGGCCTCCTGAGTCAGATCCGGAACGATCTTTCCGTGCTTGTCGCGCACCGTGGCAATTAGATTCACGGTCTTCACGTCGACGGCAATTTTTGGTTCCTGCTGCCCGCGGGCAGCGCTGCCCAGAAGCGGCAAAAGCACCAGGCAGACAACGGGGAAGCGCCGCGCCAAACGAATGGACAGAGGTAGGTTGTGCGCAGAAAAAGAAATCATTCGACTCCGAAATCGACTGGCCGGAAATTGGGATTCGTCCCCAGGCGAACCACGAGGACCAGGTCGTTGTGCCTGCTGATTGGACGCAGATTCGTTCGAATAGGTTTACTGCAAGGGTGTGGAAACTTGTCGTGCGAATCTAAGCGTGCGCGGCCGATGATTTCAGCAGGATATCCAGATCGTCGGGATGAATGGCGCAGAGCAGCGCGTCTTCGCGATCGATGCGCCCCTGATGGATCAGATTCACCAACGTCTCTTCCAGCGTGAAGGAGCCGCGCTTTTTCGTCAGCGGGATCTCCTGGTGCAGATGCTGCAGCGCGTTGCGACGAATGTGGTGCCGCGCCGCATAGCCGACCATCAGCAATTCGGCGGCAGGAATGCGGCCGCCGGATTTACTGGGTAACAGGATTTGCGTATGGACGGCGGCGAGCGCCATGGCAAGTTCCTGGCGAATGGAGTTCTGGCGCTCCAGTGGGAAGGAGTCGGAGATTCGAGCGACCGTCGAGGCCATGTCGGTGGTATGCAGCGTGGAAAATACCAGGTGGCCGGTTTCGGCGGCGGCCACCGCGATTCGCATGGTTTCCGCATCACGCATTTCTCCCACCACGATCACGTCGGGTGCCTGCCGCAGCGCGGCACGCAACGCGGTTGGAAAATCCGGCGCGTCCGAGCCTATCTCCACCTGCTCCACGACACTACGAATGTGCGTGTGCTCGTATTCGATGGGGTCTTCGATCATCACAATGTGGCGCGCTTCGCGCAGGTTGATTTCGTGTATGAGTGCGGCGAGCGTGGTGGATTTGCCGGAGCCGGCTGGTCCGCCGATTAGGACTAGTCCGCGAGGCAATCGCGAGAGATTTGCGACCGGGGCGGGTAAATGCAAATCCTGTAGCGATGGCACCTTCGAAGGAAGCGCGCGAATCGTGGCCGCGGCACGGTTGCGTTCACGATGAAGATTAATGCGAAATCGTCCGACGCCTGCGATTCGATAAGAAGAGTCGGCAATCAGCGATTCCCGGTAAACGCGCAGCGCGTGCGGAGACAGCGCAGGAACGACGGCGGCCTCCACGTCGGCGCCGTCCAGGGGTTCGGATTCGATCTTGCGAAGTTCGCCCTGCACGCGTATGCAGGGCGGAGCGTTTTCTACCAGCAACAGATCGCTGCCGCCGCGCGCCACGAGAGTGGTGAGCCAATGGTCGAGCCGGACCGTTGCTGAGGAGTCGGCCGAGCCAGACTCGCCCGCATCATTCATTTCCCGAACCAGGCGATTCAGTTCCGCGGAGTTATCCATGGCCGCCTCACAAAGTTAGATGCGATGACGGGCAGTGTGCAGTAGGCGGCGGCGAAAGTCCAGTGGGTTACCTTTTTTCGGAGGAGCGCGACACGCCAATCGAGCGACGAGCGGTCTGAGAGCAGTTGGGGACTGGTCTGTCTCGATCAGCAGAACGGTCCCCGGAGTTGAATGCGGTTTTTATTTCTTTTCTGCGGGTACGGAAACCTTCGTTGGCTTGCCAGACTTGGCCGCCTTCTTCTCGGCAAAACTTGTTTGCACCACGACGGCCGTCGGTTGTCCCGCTCCTACTCCTGAACCGAGGAAAGAAATCGCCGGCGCCAAGACCGCACAGGAAATCGCCAATGAGGCCAACAAGAGAACCTCGCCTGCCGGTAGCCAGTTTGAACGAGCTGGATTACGCAAACTAGCGGCCGCGCGAATGCATTTGGGGCTTTTGCTTACAATCGACTATAATCTAAGGTTTGGTCATACAATTGGGAGAACACAGGAAATGGCTGGCGGATTCGAAAACCAGAAGACCGGCGTCCGAATACTTTTCGGCGTCATCATCGGCATTCTTGCCCTTAGCATGCTTCTCTATCTTGTGCCGCAGGGCAGCAACACGGCGGAATCCGCGACCGACGTGGTGGCGCGCATTGGCGACCAGTCCGTCACTCTGTCTGATATTCAGCAGCAATTGACACAAATCCGGCAGCAGAGCCAGGTCCCACCGCAGTTGGAAGGGCTCTACGCTCGGCAAATTCTCAGCCAATTGGTTTTCCAAAAGGAAATTGAGTACGAGGCCAAGCGCCTCGGTATTACCGTCAGCGACAAAGAGCGCGCCGACCGCATCAAGCAGTACGTGCCGGGTGCCTTCAATGGTGACACCTTTATCGGGATGGATGCCTACACACGCGAGGTGCGCCAGCGATTCCAATTGACCGTGCCGATGTTCGAAGAAGAAGTTCGCGACAGCCTGGTGCTCGAGAAATTCCGCAAACTAATTACTGATGGCATCAGCGTCAGCCCGGCGCAAATCGAGCAGGAGTTCCACGATCAGAACGAAAAGGTAAAGCTGGACTACGTGGTCATCAAGCCGGAAGATTTGGTCGGCAAGGTGGTGGTGGAAGAAACCGAAGTCAAAACCTATTACGACCAGAACCAGGCGAAGTACCAGATACCTGAAAAACGTGTGGTGCGCTACGCCCTCGTGGACCTGACCCAGATCCGGCAGAATACCCAGATCACCGAAGACGAACTCAAGGTTGCCTATCAAGAGAACATCCAGCAATACCAGGTGCCCAACCGCTTTCACGCGCAACATATCCTGCTACTTACGACAGGAAAGACGGATGCCGAAGTCGGTGAGGTCAAGAGCAAGGCGGAAGACGTCCTGGCGCAAACCAAGAAGAAAGGTGCAAACTTCGAAGATCTGGCCAAGAAATATTCAGAAGACCCCGGGTCCAAGGGCAAAGGCGGAGACTTGGGCTGGCTGGTACAGGGACAGACGGTGCCGGAGTTTGAAAAGGCCGCGTTCAGTCTGAATAAGGGTGAGATCTCCGGCCTGGTGCGCACCCAGTATGGGTTCCACATCATTAAGCTGATCGACAAAGAGAGTGCACACACCAAGACTTTGGATGAAGTGAAGGATTCTCTGAAAACTCCTTTGCTGCTCCAGAAGGCCGACCAGCAGGCCAGTGCAATTGCCGACAAGATTTCGACCGACATCCGCCAGTCGAACAAGACTTCCCTGGATGACATCGCCCAGAAATATCACCTGGCAGTCTCCGCGACGGCGGCGCTCGGCCCCAATGACCCGATTTTGGCGTTGGGAACCTCGAAGCAGACTCGCGAGCAGGTTTCCAACCTGCGAATGGGAGAGTTGAGCCTGCCGGTTCGAACGGATCGGGGCTATGTTGTCCTTTCCCTAAAGCAGGTTATTCCTACCCACCAGGGCACGCTCGAAGAAGTGAAAGAGAAGATTGTGGCGGACCTGAAAGACCAGAAGGCGGCTCAACAGGCCGCCGCTAAGGCCAACGATCTGGAAAAGCGCGTTAAGGGTGGGGAAAAATTCGATGCCGCGGCTAAGTCGCTCGGTCTTGATCCCAAAATCTCCGATCCTTTGGCCCGCAACGGCTCGATTGCCGGCGTGGGCAGCGGAAAGCAACTCGGCGCCGCGTTCGCTTTAAAGGCGGGCGACCTGGCAGCTCCCGTGAATCTGGGGAGCAACTGGGTGGTCTATGAAGTTGCGGAAAAGACCGAGGCCAATCCAGCCGATTTTGAAAAACAAAAGAAGACCATCACAGACCAATTGCTGCAATCGAAGCGGCAGCTGGCTTGGGAAGCCTTCCGCACGACCCTCGAAGAGCGCATGAAGCAGGAAGGAAAACTAAAGCTGATGCCGGAAAAGCTGCGCAGCTTTGGTGAGTTCGGCGGCTCTAATCTATAGATATTAAATGACTTAAAAAATTAGACACACCCCCTTGCCCTGCATCACCCGAGCCATTAGCCTATGCATGTCTGATTTGGGGGCTGTTAACAGAGTCTGCTGCTCATTCCGTACCCCAACGGGCAGCAACTCCGGGAATGCACTTCGTCCTCAGCCTGCAGGCCAGAAAACGCTAACACAAATCGCAATCTTCACGAGGTACGACCCATGGCAGGACGCTCTTCAACAGTTCGAAATGACTATCGCTGCAGCATCGAAAAGAACCAGACCGGTAAATACTGCGTGCGAATCCGGGCACAGTACCCCCGCCACGCATGGAATCTGGGTGTCTTCTTTCTGGCGTCTTCGTTTGACCGGGCCATGAAGAAACTTGAAGAATCTCTGAAATTCCTTCAGCGGAATGAGGAGAAACTGTGGTTCTGGGGCGTGGATCGCGCCGCGGACCTGGGATTTTCGGCGGAATTCCTGAAAGAAGCCGGACTGCAGCTTGACCGACGGAATGAGTTCCCGCGCAAGACCGCAAATCTTTCTCTCGAGCCCGAACGCGATGTACCCGCGTTTGTGCTGGGCCCGGTTCGCCGCGGACTCGCCGAATCCGTGGAATTTGCAAGAGTACAAGCTGCCGGAGACTGAACTTCTCATTTATGCTAGGATTGACTTAGCGGGTAGCTTCGCGGCTCTCAATCCTTCTTGACTTCACTAAACTTCTCCTACATTATTCGCCCGTTCCGAGCGGAACATCCGCAATCCACTCGTTTGTCGCGCCCAATCCCGCCCTGGGGCACACCCCGCCTGTGTGCCGGTCGAGAGGCCCGAAGTGCTCGGACGAAAGGATCTCCAGCAAATGAATTGTTTTCGCAAGTCGCTTTTCATGACTCTGTTGGCAGCCTTTGTCCTCGTGGCCGGAAGCATTACCGTGAACGTGGCTGTGGGACAGCAGACCACCACGGATCAGAGCGATACCAGCACAACGAAGCCGAAGTCTAAGTCGAAGACGAAGAGCGCAGATACGGCTGACACCACGCCAGCATCGAGTGATTCGACGGGGTGCGCAAAAGGAATAGAGGTAACGGGCTCAGCTTGTCAATCTAAGGAGGAAACGAAATGAAGACGAATGCTAGTCGGATCTTGCTAGCTGCACTTGTGATCATGCTGAGTGTGAGCGTCGCGGTTTCGCACCCGCAAACGCAGAAACCCACTACGCCGGCAGCGGCTGCCAGCACAAGCAATCTAGTGGACATCAACAGTGCCACGAAGGAACAACTCGACGCCCTCCCGGGCATCGGCGCAGCATACTCCCAGAAGATTATCGACGGCCGTCCGTACGCCAAGAAAACCGATCTGGTGACGAAAAAAGTCATTCCTCAGGCCACTTACAACAAAATCAAGGACATGATTATCGCCAAACAGAAGTAGCTCGGTTTTGCAGGGGGAGTGCTCGCCTTCCGCCCGGCCGCTCCCTATTTTCTTTGGGACCGATTTCACACTAAGGAAAATCTATGGGACTACTCGATGAAGTACTCGCCATGGCGGGAAGCACGGGCGCGCAGCAAGGGCAACACGCTTCAGCTCTCACCGCAATTATGAGCCTGATCAACAGCCCGCAGGTTGGCGGTTTGGCTGGCTTGCAGAACATGTTTCAGCAGGGCGGATTGGGGAACATCATCAGTTCTTGGATCGGCACCGGACAGAATCTTCCGGTATCCGCCAGCCAGCTTCAGAACGTGCTGCACAGCGGGAGGCTTCAACAGGCTGCGCAGCAGGCGGGCATGGATCCATCGCAGCTGACAGGAATGATGAGCAATCTTCTCCCCCACCTGGTGGACAAGATGACCCCGAATGGACAGATTCCGGACGCCGGCGCGTTACAGAAGATGTTGCAGGGCTTGGGCGCTTCCGCCTAAAGGCCGGCAAAGCAATTTGGGGGCGCGCTGGGAAACCGGCGCGCTTCCCCGATCACTTGTCGCGCAGAATCACTTCCCCGCGTCCCACCATCTGATCATTCAGCCACAGCCGATACTTGTACGAACCCCCTTTGGTGCCGGGCACCGGAGGTCCGCTCAGCAGGCGCATTCCCGCCGGGGCTTGAAAAATGTTAGAGGAAAAGGGAGAGCGATTGGGATCGAACTCCACGCGAAGATTGCCTGCATCCGAAATCCAACTGACCTGATCGCCGGGATCGAGCACTACCGCTTGAGGAATCAAGCCGACCAGTACAGGGCGTTCCGCCATTTTTGTCTGCCGTCCTTGCCAGTATCGTTCCTTCGCACCATAGCACAACTGTTTGGTCGCGTACTATTGCGCATTGACCTTCGCTATCTTCAGACCCAGAAGTGGATCAGCCTCCACGGAGAGCAGCTCATGCGTTTCTGGCCAAGTGCCGTGCGCACCTGCCTTGACCACTCTGACCGGGCCCCGTAGACTGAATGAAGTGGTTCTTAAGCGCTGAGCACGCTCGACTCTTGCGCGCCACCACGTACCTTAGCGTGATCCACACGTGCAGGAGCGAAGTTGGATGGCATCTGTTGCTAGACCCTTATCGATACCCCTGCCCAACGGGGCGCGCATTGGGCTGATTTCTTCCCTGCCTTTTGTGCTGGGTCATCTTGCCGCGCTCAGTTTCCTATTCGTGCAGTTCAAGTGGTCCTACCTGATTGCGTGCATCCTTTGCTATGAAATCAGAATGTTTTTTGTGACTGCGGGCTACCATCGCTATTTCTCTCACCGTTCGTTTAAGACCAGCCGGTGGTTCCAGTTTGTGATCGCGTTTCTGGCGATGTCGTCTTCGCAGAAGGGCATTCTCTGGTGGGCCGCGCATCACCGCCACCACCACCGTTACTCGGATCAGGAAGAAGATCTGCACTCGCCCACGCTGTTTGGCTTCTGGTGGTCGCACGTCGGCTGGATCCTCTCTGACCAATACAACGAGACGGATTTCAAGGCCATTGGGGATTTCGCGAAATATCCGGAGTTGCGCTGGCTGAACAAGTTTTACCTGCTGCCCGTCTCCGCGCTCGGCATAGCGATGTTTTTGATCGGAGGCTGGGGCCTGTTCGCCTGGGGATTCTGCCTGAGCACGGTGCTGCTATGGCACGGAACATTCACCATCAACTCGCTTTCGCACATTTTCGGCAAGCGGCGCTTCCCAACCACTGATACCAGTAAGAACAACTGGCTTCTGGCGCTGGTAACGCTAGGCGAAGGCTGGCACAACAATCACCACTACTATATGGCTAGCGCTCGCCAGGGATTCTACTGGTGGGAAGTGGACATTACCTATTACGGTCTGAAGCTGCTCTCCTGGTTCCACCTGGTCCGCGAACTTCGCAAAGTTCCGGATCAAATCCTGGCCGAAGGCCAAACCCTGGACGCCGCCTCGGCGTAGCGTTAATTCTCGCATCCGATCGCCAATCCGGAAAGTGACGTTCCCGCGAATCGATGCACCACCCAAACCTCACATGATGCACAAGTACTGGCATTTCATCGACAAGCCTTTCGCGACCGACGCTACGTCGCTGCCGGCTATTCCGACGCCAAACGCGCAGGTCCGCATCGCTTTGTTTCGCAGCGTGCTGTCTTCCAATGCCAGTGATCCTCTGAAGTCTTATGACCTCTCCTGGTTATTGCATCTGGTGGGAGACGTGCACCAACCGCTGCACTGCTCCACGCGAGTGGACGCGAGCAACACTGGCGGAGACGCGGGCGGGAACCTCGTGAAACTGAACTGCAACGGATGCCCAAAGGAACTGCACGCTTTCTGGGACGATGTGCTGGGCACGAGCATGAAGCCGAAGAGCGCGGTCAGCGCGGCAAAGAAGCTGCCGGGAGCAGACCCGACTCTCGCCGCCAAGTCAGGGGAAGCGGATTGGGTGCTGGAAAGCTTTCAAGACGCGCAACAGGACGTCTATGTCAGTCCGGTCGGAACCGGCCTGGGCCCGTTCCAGTTGTCGAGTAGCTACAAGAAAGCGGCCAAGAAGCTGGCACAGCAACGCGTGGCCCTGGCGGGAGCACGCCTGGCTAACATGCTCAATACCGAATTGAAGTGAAAAACGATCAAGTTATCCCTCCCAGCCAATTTGACCGTTGCGCCGGGGATTGCCGTGGAGGAAACTGTAATCCCGTGGTGCTCCCGTGCCTATCCTGGGCATGATCCGCGGGCCGTCCCACATGCACTCAACTCGACGGTTCATTGGTGTGTTCTAAAGAGGTATGACAATGACCAAGCCCATCGGCGAATTGAATCCTCCCACACGTTTGATGATGACTCCCGGGCCCTCTTCGATTGACCCTAGGGTGTATCGCGCGCTCGCGACGCCCTTGGTGGGGCACCTCGACCCGTGGTTCCGCGGCTGCATGGAAGAAACCCAGGAATTGCTACGTTTCGTTTTTCAGACAGAGAATCGCATCACCTTTCCGCTGTCGGCTTCCGGTTCCGGCGGCATCGAAGCCTCGGTACTGAACTCGCTCGAACCGGGCGATGAAGCCATCTGCTGCGTAAATGGCCTTTTCTCGGGGCGCATGCACGTGATAGCCCAGCACACTCCGGCGAAGGTGCATCTGGTGGAAGCGCCCTACGGCAAGCCCGTCGACGCGGAAGATGTACGCAAGGTGGCGAAGGGCCGCAACATCAAGATGATCGGCTTGGCACACGGCGAAACCTCATCGGGGGTGGTCACGAAAATTGACCCGTTTCGCCAGGTGGCGGACGAGTGCGGCGCGCTACTGGTTGTAGACGCTGTCGCAACGCTGGCAGGCATCCCGTTGCACGTCGATCAGGAAAAGATCGATATCTGTTTCAGTGGCTCGCAGAAGGCCATCAGCGCACCTCCTGGCATGTCTCCCATCACCGTAAGCGCGCGCGCGGAAGAGGTCTTCCGCACACGCAAGACCAAGGTGCAGAGCTGGTATTTCGATCTTTCCACGGCGATGAATTTCTGGGGCAAGGAGCGCCTCTATCACCACACTCCGCCGATTTCCCTGATTTACGCGCTGCGCGAAGCGCTGCGGATCGTGCAGGAAGAAGGGCTGGAAGCGCGCTGGGAACGTCACAAGCAGAATCAGCATGCCTTGATTGCCGGCGTGGAAGCGATGGGCCTGAAACCGTTCGTGGAAAAGCCCGAAGATCGCCTGCCCACCGTAACGGCCGTGAAAATTCCGGCTGGGGTGGACGACCTGAAGGTACGCAATCAACTGCTCGACGAATTCAACATTGAAATCGCCGGGGGCATCGGCGCCACCAAGGGTCAGATCTGGCGGCTGGGCACCATGGGCTACTGCAGCCAAAAGCATTACATCCTGGAACTGCTCGGTACGCTCGACAAGGTCCTCGTCGATCAGGGGCACATGCACGCTCCAGGCAGCGGGGTCGGTGCCGCAGTCCGTTCTTACACCCAGGTTGAAGTGACCGCCGGCACAGCGCGCTAGCTTGTAAACCTACACAGAGCATTTCCAGGAGTAAAGGTTCTGGTCATTGGCGAGGCGAAGATGCACATTCTCCAAAAGACGGCGGCAACGGGCGACAACATGGACATGTCGTGCCTTGTCGCTTGCCTTCCTGTCGATTCCCGTTGAAACTCCTCGAACCGACAAGCGGTAAAGGGAGAAGAGGATGGGGATTCGATACTGTTTGGTTCGCCTGAGTGGCCTGATTCTGGCTGCAGCAGTCTCCGGGTTTCTCGCGCCTGCGCAGGAACTGCCTAACCTCCCTCCCATCACCCCGCAAGATCTCAAGATGACGGACAATCCGGCCGCGCCTGGCGGAAATGCCATGATTCTGCATTACGCCGTGGAGTCAGACAATACCAAGTGGACGGAAACCTATTCGGTGAGGATCAAGGTACTAAAAGAGGAGGGCAAAAAGTACGCCGATGTCGAGTTTCCGTATTACGACCAGGACACCAAGCTCGAGGAGGTCCGTGCCCGCAGCATCAGTCCCGACGGCAAAGTGACCGATTCCACTGGACAGATCTTCGACCGGGAGGTCGTGAAATCCAAGAAGTACCACGTGAACGAGAAAGTTCTGACGCTGCCGAATGTGCAAGTCGGCAGCATCATTGAATATTCCTACCAGCTGCGCTTCAAAGAAAAACTCCCCGACGCCTTTAAACATCCCGAGGGCTACATACTCCGCTATGGATTTACGTGGCCGGCCGCCAATTGGGCCGTGCAACAGTACCTCTTCGTGCGGCATGCGGAGTTTCGCCTGATCCCGGTGAAAGACGCCCACGTACGGGACTTCTATTTGAACGTGTCGGAGAGATGTCACTTCGCAAGACTGTACGACGGGTCACTCCAGTATTCGATGGACAACATTCCTGCCTATGAGGAGGAAGACTTCGCGCCCCCGGAAAAAGCGACCAAGATGCGTCTGGATCTCTACTATGCCGTCGGCTTCACCTCGCCGGAGGACTATTGGCGTGACCTCGGCATGCGCGAGGCAGATGAGCTCGAAAAATTCATTGGCAAGTCCAAGGCGATCCAGCAGGAAGCGGCCAGAATCGTGGCTCCCAATGCTTCCCAGGATGCCAAGGCACGCGCAATTTACCAACGGGTGCAGAAGATCCGGGCCGTGAGCTTCGAGGACAGCAAGACCGACAAGGAGATGAAGCAGGAGAATCTGCGAGAGAACAAGCATGCAGAAGATGTTCTGAGGCACAACTACGCCTATGCCAACGAGATCAACCTGCTGTATGTGGCGCTCGCCCGGGCCGCAGGATTACAGGTCGCGCCAATGAGGGTGACCGCACGGAACCGATCACGATTTCTCAAAGACTATCCGTACGAGGGACAACTGAATGCCATGGTTGTGGTGGTGAACGTAGACGGTAAGAGTGTTTTTCTGGATCCAGCGACGCGCTTTTGTCCGTATGGGCTGCTGCCTTGGGATGAAACCGATGCGGGAGGTATCGTCATCGACAGCTTGGCCGCAAAGGTTGCGTACACTCCTGTTCCGTTGAGCCTTGACGCTGTGACACGCATCGCCTCCGAACTGCAACTGAACGAAGGCGGTGGACTCGATGGAAATGTCACGGTGAGCTTCTCCGGGCAAGAAGCACTTAGCATGAGACTGGATGCGATTCACAAGGACGAGACCAAGCGCCGCGAGGAATTGGAGAAGTGGTTGCAGGATGACCTGATGCAGGGAGCGACCGCGAAGCTCGTGGACGTACAGGGCTGGGAAGCTTCCGAGCAGCCTTTGAAGGCCACCTTCCAGATCGACATCCCCAACTTTGCGACGCAGACCGGAAAGCGCTTGATCCTGCCCTTGAGCGTGTTCCATGAAAATCACGAGCTACTGTTTGCCACTTCGCGTCGCACGCAGCTCATCTACTTTGATCATCCAGCGGAGAGGCACGAGGTCGTGAAGATTCTACTTCCTCCGGAGATTCGAGCGGAAACGCTGCCGGGGGGCAACAAGCTGGAAATCGGAGCGGTTTCCTACGAGCGGACAGTTAAGAACGAGGGAAACACGCTGGTCACCACGCGGAAACAGATATTGGGTGGTTACGCCTTCAAGAAAGAAGCGTACCTTCCGCTGCGGGATTTCTACGGTCGGGTGCAGGCGGCCGATGCGGAACAGATCACCCTCACGCGGCAGGAAAATGCCAAGATCAATCCGTACGAAAAGCCCGCTCTAGAACCTGCCTTCGTGCAGGGAAAACAAGGCGAGGCGCATCCCTGATACAGGGTCAGCTAGACTCCGGCGTTGACAGCAAAGCGCGGGAATTGGACACTAACTATGTTTGATTTAGCGCGAAACGAGGAAGCCCGTGCCATCTCTGCCAATGCTTGCCAATTCCGGCGCCATGAACCAATTTATCGGCACCTTCGAAGTGATCTCGAAACTCACCGGCCACGTTTACAGGTGCAGCTTTTCTCACATTTGGAACGCCATTGCCACGCGCCACAGCGACACCATTGACGCCAAATTCGTGGTGGACGGGGAAGGAAAAATCGTCGGCTTGTCACATTCCGCATTCGTGGAGTTCCGCGGGAAGACCGGCAGGGATTTGACTGACCGCGAAGCAAGTTATATTGCCGCCGAGTACCTCCGCGAACGAATGGAAGAAGAGGATGAACGGCCGCTGTATGACGTACCGCGCGAGGAAGTCCGCGGATTGATCGAACGTTTGGGAATCAAGTAACAAGCTGCGACAAGCAAGAGAAGGTGGGTCGACTCTCCAAGATATTTAATCACCGCTCACTCGTTGTGTCTGTAATAATTCGTCTTCGGAGCGGAATGCCGCCAGTCGTGGGTGGTGCAGCCCGTCGCGCCGGATGAAGTAAATCACCAAGAACATCAGCAGCGAACCGAAAACGGTGACGCCGGTCGCCGCTTGCAAACCGATCTGCAGGTCGCTCAGATCGGAAATTCGCCCGATAAAGACGGGCCCCAGTCCACCAACCAGCTGGGTTACGAACATGTAAACGCCGATTGCTGTGGCGTGCGCGCGTTGCGGCGTTAGGTCGTGAAGGGCCGCTGTGGTTGGCCCGTGATACCACGACATGAAAAACATTGCGGCGAAGAATCCTGCCAGCACAAAGCGCTTTTCCTCTGCCTGGATCGCCAGAAGCAAAAATGGCGCGGCTGCCAGAAATCCAATTGCAATCGTGAGCACCCGACCGTAGACGAACCTCCGTTGCAGCTTGTCGGCGACGTAGCCGCCGGTCAGCGCGCCAACAACCGACGATAGGAGGGCAATGATTGCCAGGGAGAGCGCTGCTTCTTTCTGGCTGAAGTCCTTGTAGCTTGTCGCGTAGTCAATTCCCCAGGTAACGAACGATACGCTGGAAAATGTGATGCATGTCCCAGCGGCAAGCATCGCCAGGAATGCCGGCACGCCGAGCAACTCGCGTAGGCCGGTCAATTCCGAGCGGGGACGGCGCGGCGGTTCGTGGAGCTTGAACGCGCTCAGCCCCGGCAAGATTCCGACGGCTCCCACGATCAAGAAGGCATGCTGCCATCCGGTGCGCCCGCCCATGATGCCGCCGAGTGCGAGTCCGGCGACTCCTCCCAGGAGCATGCCGGAGGCAAAGATGGCTTGGGCCATGGCGCGGTTGCTACGAGAGAAGGAATCGGAAATCATCGATTGCGCGGCGGGTGCGTAAGCCGCTTCGCCGACTCCGACGAAACAGCGCGCCAGAAAAAGGATCGCAAACGAGGGAGCAAGGCCGCTCAGAATACTGGCTGCGCTCCAGAAAAGCACTCCTGCGGCGATGATCTTGGGTTGGCTGAAGCGGTCGGCAAGAAATCCCGAGGGTATGCTCGCAAGCGCGAGTACGATCAGCAACCCGGTTTGCAGCCAGCCAAGCTGCGCGTCACTTACGCCAAAGTGCTGCCGAAGAAGCGGAAGCAGTGGATTCAGGACCTGACGATCCGCGAAGTTGACAAAATTGATTAAAGCAAGTACAGCAAGAAGACGCGCCTGCGCGTACGTGAACGGGATATTTTGCGATGCCATGCCGTTTTGGCTTCCCCTGGCGCGGATGACCTGACAACATGCGGGCTCAGCAATACCCCGATGTCAGCGGAACGGTGTGGATTATATAACGCGAATGGCACAAACCCATCGAAACCCTACCACCAGTGACCGTCTCACCACGGTGCTGTCCTATGGTGTCCTGCTCCTGCTGGGATATCTCGTCTTCATTATCATCGAACCCTTCATCCGCCCCTTGGCTTGGTCGGCGGTCATGGCGATATTCTTTTACCCCGCCTATCTTTGGCTGCAAAAGCGCATGCGCCCCACCTTGGCGGCTTTGCTGAGCACTCTGGGTGTCACCCTGCTACTCATCGTGCCCGTACTTCTGGTGCTGCTATTCGCTTCCAAGGAAGCCATCGATGGGTCTGCACGAATCCAGGGAATGATCAACGGCGGCGCTGCGGCCTTGCCGACACACTTCATGGACTGGTTGCAAGGGCAGCTTCCAGACTCGCTGAAGGATATCGATCTGATGGGGCCGTTGCGCCAGGGAGCCGAGAAGGTAGCGTCCTATATGGCCTCAAGCCTCGGCGGCTTGCTCAAGAATCTCTTTGCATTTTTTGTCAGTCTGTTCATCGTGCTGTTCGCGCTCTTTTTCATGTTTCGCGACGGAGAGACTATCCTGCGTGCTGCCCGCCACTTGATTCCGTTCGATCGCGAGATTCAGGAAGGCATGCTGGGCGAATCGCGCGATCTGATTTTCGCGAGTGTTGCCGTAGCGCTTCTGATCGCGGCGGTTCAGGGGACGCTTGGCGGAATCGCGTTTGGCATCACAGGATTGCCGGCGCCCGTATTCATGGGTGTTTTGATCGCTTTCTTTTCCATCGTGCCCGTGGTGGGCTCGGCGCTGATCTGGATCCCGGCCGCGGGTTGGCTGGCGTTGAACGGGCACTGGGGCAAAGCCATCGTCGTTGTGGCGATTTGCGGAGGAGTGGCAGGAGTGGCTGATAATCTCATCCGGCCGCTTCTACTGCGCAATCGAACCAAGCTGAACGATTTGCTTTTGTTCATCAGCATTCTGGGTGGACTCGATGCTTTCGGTCTGCTGGGCTTGGTAGTGGGTCCCACCATCGTGGCGGCGGCCCTGGGCGTGTTTCGCGTTTACATGGGACGCCGCGAGCAGCTCGAAAAGGGGACTGCGTAACTGGTTGCTTAACCGGCGCGCTGAATTCGGCGCGCTGGACTTCGCTGTATGCTAGAGTACGCCCTCGAATGAGTGTGATCGACCAAAAGTCGGAGAACAAGCTCGGCGAGCTCGCCGCGCCCAAGTTGCGCTGGCGCTGCGAACTCTCTCGCATTCCTTTCGAAACTACCGCGCAGGCAGCGCGCCGCGAAGGTTTTGTCGGACAAGAGCGCGCACTGCGTGCTCTCAAAATGGGTGTGGAACTTTCCGCGCCCGGCTACAACGTGTTTGTCTGTGGCCTGGCAGGCACGAGCCGTGGCGGCACCATCGCCCACATGATCGAGAAGCTTCATCCGGAAACCAAACCATCGCTCGATCGCTGCTATGTGAATAGTTTCAAAATCCCAGACCGTCCGCGCTTGCTGTCCCTGCCGCGTGGCTCGGCCAATGTTTTCAAAAAAGACATGCAAGCGGGCATCGACTTTCTGCGCCGGCGCATTCCGCAAGTTTTCGAAGGAGAACCGTTCCAGCGGCAAAAGGGTAGAATCGTGGAGCGCTTCTCGGTTCGTGAAAAGGAGCTGATGGACGATTTCACGCGGCGGATCGCGCGCGAGCAGTTTGCGCTGGGCCACATGCAGGTTGGCGCGGTGGCGCTGCCGGAGATCTTCCCCGTACTCGAAGGGCAGATGGTGCCGATCGAGGACATCTCCAAGATGGTGCACGAGGGGAAACTCGAGACGGTTGTGGCCGAAGACATCGAGCGCAAGTATGAACAATTCCGCTCCGAGTTCACCGTTGTTTACCGGAAAACTCTGACCCTTTCTCGGGAACTGGCCAGCGAGTTGAGTTACCTGGAGCAGGAAGCGGCTTCCGTGCTCGTCGACGGCGTGATCGAGGAACTGAAGGAGAAATATCCTGGCACGGGCGTGTCGGAGTATTTAGAAGAGGTGCGCCATCACTTGCTGGACAACCTGGGACCATTTAAGGAACGCGAAGGCGAGGAAGAACAGCCGCAGGATGCTCCGGAAAGCCTAGTGAAGCCGCCGGGCCCGGAGCGGGACCCGTTTCGCGTCTACGGTGTGAACGTCATTCTCGCGCACAACAGCGATGACACCTCGCCGGTAATTTTCGAAACCACGCCCACGCACGCGAATTTGTTCGGCAGCATCCAGCGCGCTTATGACTCACGCGGCGGCTGGACCAGCGATTTCATGGACCTGCGCGGGGGCTCGCTGCTGCGCGCCGACGGCGGCTTCCTGATTATGTATTCCGTGGAGGCTCTGTCGGAGCCGGGCGTGTGGCGCGCGCTGAAGCGCACCTTGAATCACAACCGGCTCGACATTCAGCCGCTGGAAATGTTCTATCCATTCACCAGCACCGCGCTGAAGCCGGAGCCTGTTGATATCAACGTCAAAGTGATTCTGATCGGCGACCGCGACCTTTACGAACTCTTGTACGAATACGAAGAAGACTTCCGCAAGATTTTCAAAGTGCGCGTGGAGTTTGACGAAGAGATGCCGATGAGCGACACCGTCATCGAGGAGTATGCGGGTCGGTTGCGAGCTTTGAGCGAGAAAGAAAATCTGTTTCCCTTCGATCGCGGTGCCTTCGCGGCGATCCTGGAATACGGCGTACGAAAAGCGGGACGCCGCAATAAGGTGACTGCGCGATTCGTCGACATCGCAGACCTGGCCCGCGAAGCGCATTACGCATCTGCTGCCATGGGCGAAACTGTTGTGCGCGCGGCGCATGTGCGTGCAGCGATTGCCTCTAAAATCGAGCGCCACAATTTGATTGAAACCCGCATCCGCGAAATGGTGGAAGAGGGGACCCTTCTGGTGGATATGAACGGCACGTGTATCGGCCAGGTGAATGGCCTCAGCGTGCTGGAAATAGGCGGCTATTCGTTCGGCAAGCCGGTGCGCATCACAGCGAGCGCCGCATTGGGCAAGGCGGGCCTGATTAACATTGAGCGCGAGGCCAATCTCAGCGGGCGTTTCCACGACAAGGGCGTGCACATAATCGCGGGATACCTGCGCAGCATTTTCGCGAAGGACAAGCCGCTCTCACTGGCTGCCAGCATCTGCTTTGAGCAATCTTACTCGGGTGTCGATGGCGACAGCGCCAGTTCCACGGAAATTTACGCCCTGCTGTCCGCCCTCTCGGAATTGCCGCTCCGGCAAGATCTGGCCGTGACCGGTTCGATGAATCAGCGCGGCGATATTCAGGCCATCGGTGGAGTCAACGAAAAGATCGAAGGCTTCTTCGACACCTGCAGGATCTACGGATTGAGCGGTTCACAGGGAGTGCTCATCCCCACGGCAAACGTGGAAGACCTGATGCTCCGCGAAGATGTCCTGGACGCCGTCGCCGGCGGAAATTTTCACATCTGGCCCGTGTCGCGCATCGAGCAGGGAATTGAACTCCTCACCGGAGTTCCCGCAGGACAGCGCAACGGAGAACTGGGATTTGCGCCGGGCACGGTATTCGCGAAGGTAGATTCACGTTTGCGCGAGATGGCGCGCACGATGAAGGAATTTGAGTGAGCCCAGAGGACCCCGGTGCGCTGAAGGGGTCTTAAGGAGCAGTCGAGGCCTTCGGCGCCACATACGCTTTGCGGTGATCAACGCGATAATCCACGATCTTGTTCTTTGTAGCCCCACCCGGTAAATCCACTTTCACCTCGATTCGATGGACAACGCCATCTGCCACTGGCGGAGCGAACGACAGGCTGTACTCATTGCGAATCAATTGCGCCACTTGCCGGTAGATGGCCTGAAACGCCTTGGCATTCTGGGGGAAATAGACGCGGCCACCGGTGGCCTCCGTCAGTCCGCGAAGCCGCGCATCAGCCGATTCGAACGCCTGCTGCATTTGCTGCACTTGCGTCTGATTTCCCTGTTTGCCATCGCGCAGAGGGCCGCTGACGGAGATGGCCAGGATGCGCACATCGCCGGCCTGCAAACGTTCCTGAACCGTATCAATCGCCTCTTGCGGAGAGGTATCGACGCCGGTGGAAAGCAGCAGTATGGTCTTTTTTCCGGGGAGGTGTGCCAGCCAATCCAGCACGATGGCGAGACTCGAAGAGAGATTCAGTTGGCCAAATCCGAGATTGAAGCGGATTCCAGTTAGTGCGGCCTGCGCCACCCGTTTTTCAGCGGTGAAGTCTAGAACCACCACCGGCGCCTCGGCGTAGCGCGCGATGGCCACGCGGTCTCCGGGGGCAAGTCCATTCAAGAGCTCATCCGCCGCAAAGAGATGCGCGTCCTGCAAAAAGTAAACGGCGGGCCCGGCCTCGAGAAGCAGAAAAACCTGCCCGGGCTCGTCGACCGGCGCGAATTCGGTGATGGGCCGCTCGGTTCCATTATCGAATACGTGAAAATCCTCGCGCTTCAAGCCCAGTACAAATCGCCCCTTAGTATCGGTGACGATTACCCCGACATTTACTCGATCGACGTTTACCTGAATGGTCTGGCTCACGGCGGCAGGCCCTTCCTGCGCGCAGCTAAACCCGGCGAACACCAAACTTGCCAGTCCTGCGGTAAAAAGAATTCCGAATGCACGCAGGAGTTTCATACGGGCGGTGTCAGTCTACCCATTCGTCGAAGTGAACACCATGAGCGTCTTTCCACGAAGCACCAATCATAGCGTGCAGGTAACGCTTGAAGACGGCGGGATTCATTGTGGCCAACCAGTCGGAACGCTTCTGCGCGGAGGCAGCCGCATCTGTGGTCTTGGCAGAGGCAACGGCCTGCTTCGATTCCGCAAGCCACTGCGCCTGCATCCCTGGCCAGTCCACCCGTTGCATATCGAAGTAAGATAAACCGTTCAGTTTTTCTGGGAATTGCTTCCTCCCCGCAAGGAAATTCTTGGGAATCGTAGCGTCGCTGGTTCCGCCAGACCGTGCCAGCAACGCGTGAAGCGGCTCGCTTTTCGAAGCGCCCAGCAGCAGATTCGGGGTCATCGCCAGGTGGTAGAAATTCCACTGCGCGACTCCGGAGGCGCGCTGCCCGCCACGCAACGAAATCTTCACATACGTGGTGCTGCCCTCATTGCGCTCAGACGTAATCTGATCTCCCATCAGCGTGCGTAACAATTTCATCGCCTCGGGCTTGTTGCGGATTCCCATCACGCGCACTTGATTACGATCGTCGAGCGTCGGACTGTCCTGTAAGGACGCGATCTCTCCGGTGGTAAGTCCGAGGGCCTCCGGTAGCGGCATGCCCAGACGAGTTTGGGCGGCAGTTTCCAGAGCGGCAACAAGCTGGCTCGAGTTTTGGTCTCCCTGCGAGAAAGCGCTTTTCAGCAGCTTGTAGATGCCGGAAAAATCGATCTGCGACTCGTGGTAGAAAACCGTATCGGGAGTCACGAAAGTCATGGAAGCGGGCGTTGTTTGCCCGTCGGACCAGATGTCGAAGAGTGAACCTTGCGCCGGCTCGCCGAGGACGGCTCCCTGGAGGCGAGTCTTGGCACCTTCCAGAGTGATGTGCCCGGCAACGGAATGAACAGAATCCAGCTTGAGCGCGTGAACCACTGCGCCTGCCTGTTTCGCGGTAGCGGTCGTCCCGCGGTCCACGCTGATCATTTTTTTGATGTCAGGGACCCGAAAGAAAAATTCCACGATCCCGCCGCCCAGCAGCGGCTTGGCTTCTCGATACGCAACGCTGTCCATGACCGATGGTCCACTGCCTGTTCCGCTCAAGCGGTTCAGTATCAGTTCGAACACGCTTTTGTCCTGAGCGCTCACAGCGTACTTCCCGGTTTCCGCCCAGTAGGTCACATCCGACTGGCCTGCGATCCGCAAAGCCGGCACACCGGCCACCTTGAACTCGCTAATCTTGGGAACGTCGGTCTCCGAAGCGCGCAGCCGTAGAACAGCCTTGGAGAGTAGCGCCTCTTTTCCGGTCCGATCGTAGACAAAGAACATGCCCTTCCGCGCGGGCGCGGCCGCACCTTCCGTGGGAGGTATCGCTGCGGCCGACCCGTCCGGCGGGCTCAGGTAGCCGAGCAGGAAGGCATTGTCGAGCAGAGTGCCATATTCCACGAGTTCGGCGTGGGTTAGCGCAGGCTGGTCCTTTTGCTTTTTCGTATCGGACATCAGCATTTCCACGATCGCGGAACGCAAGGGCGCGGAGTCCGGATCGTCCCAGAAGCGGAGTAGCGCATTCGTCTGGCGAATGTCGCCCTTCGGCGTTCCCCGCCAGATCAGGTAAAAACTTGTTTGCACGGGCAATTGCGCCGGTTCCAGCGGAGCTTGGGCGGGGCAGGAGCTTGGTAGCAGGAGAGCGAGCACGATTGAAAGGACGCGAGCGGTGCGGGCAAGCAGGACGCGCATGTGTTTAAAATCCTCCCGTGAGTTGTTCCGAGGGGTCATCAGAAATCGTAGCCGGTGCGCCAGAAACACAGAAGCCCCGTCCCCGTCTGAGTTTCCAGAAGCGGGAACAGGGCTCGTCAGCTTGCACCACGGCGCAAAGGCCGCGTTTCTGCCTGCGGAGGCGGAACGCTATTTGGTAGCCGGGGGGGGTGCGGCGGCCGGTCCGGTCGTGTCCTTGGGCGTGGCCAGATAACCGGAAATCTGATTCTTACCGACTTCGAACACTACGATTTCGTAGGGCGCCAGCTTCGCGCTACCCTTCACGTAAAATTGTACGGGCTCGCCGGCGGTCTTATCCTTCTTCTGAATGGACTTGTCATCGGCAAGAACCGTCATGGTGTATTGTGATTTCTTTTGATCGGTCTTATTCAGCGCCATCTGGACGGGTCCAACGCGCTGAGGGGTCTTGGACTTCTGCAGCGTGAATTCGTAATAGTTACGGTCGCCCTTGCGCTTCAGGTCTTCCAGATCGTCATGGTTCCGGGCAATCAGGCCGCTCATCACCCCCATGTCCCCGGTGGCGCGCTCGAGCTTGGACTTGGTGGCTTCCAGATCGGTCCTAGTGGCTTCGATGTCCTTCTTCGCGCCGGTTACGTCCGTTGCTACCGCGCCAATCTTTGCTTCGCTCTCTTTCTGCGCTTCGCTGATCTGCGCGGAGAGCTTTTGGTCTGACGCGGCTTGCTGTTTGCGAATCGATTCTGCACGGCCCCGCGCATCAGCCAACTCGGCTTGTGTCATGCCGACTTTCTGGCTGGTGACTTCCACTTGCCCCTTGATGTCGGCAAGGCGCGCGTTGGCTTGCTCAAGCTGTGCGGTCAGGATCTTGTTTTGCTCATCCGCCTTCGAAAGTTCTTGCTCCAGCCGGGTCTGCACGGAGTGCCCCGCATAGGTGATCACACCGAGTGCAGCGAACAGAAGCCCGAATAGCACGGGAATCCAGCGCGGCGTCCCCACACTTTCATAATGATAAGACTCCTGGGGATTCGGCACATTGGGAGAAATGCTCATTCTTCACTCCTTAGAAAAGGTTGTCACCGGCGTTGAGTAATGACCTAGGAATTATCCACTCTGCGCGGAAACATGTCCAATCCGGCTCAACGCTTCGTGCCTCGTTGTTTACCGCCCTCGCCCGGGGCGCGCTCTGGCCAACGGACGAAAATCGAGGTATTTAGCCCCCCGCGCGGGGTGAACTCGCCTTTCACGACGCACCATTCGGGTTGCGTGGCCCTGACGATGTCGCGAAGCATTTTATTAACAGCATTCTCATAAAAAATTCCAAGGTTGCGGTAGGAAAGTAGGTACATCTTCAAGGATTTCAGCTCGATGCAGTCTTTGCGCGGCTTGTACTGGATGGTGATCGCCCCGTAATCGGGCAAACCCGTCTTTGGACATACGGAGGAATACTCCGGAAAGCGCGTGGTAATCACGTACCCCGGAAACTGGTTTGGCCAAGTCTCCAACCTCGGCAACTCGGCGTCGATGCCCGCCTTGGCGTGGTCATCGGTGTAATTCGGCATGAACTCCCCCTGGCACCATTGTACCTGTAAACCAGTACTTCCTTACCTCTTGCGCCCAATAGACCTTTCGCCTATGCTGTGGGGCACCCAGGAGCCCAGCACCGCAGATGATCTGCCCCATCTGTAAACACCACGGGGCGCGCAGGTCGCGCCGGCACGCACTCGCGGATTACCTCCTGAGTGCGTTTGGGATTTTCCCCTGGCGCTGCGCAGATTGTCACTCCCGATTTCATGCTCGCTTGATGCCCATCGCGGATACGCTTCGCGCGCACTGTCCGCACTGCGGTAACCTGGACCTTCAGCGGATTTCCCCGGATTATGTCAGTTCGTCCTTGGCGCCCGTCTGGGGTTTGCTGGGCATTCCGTCTTACCGTTGCGCACCTTGCCGGCACAAGTATTTTTCCGTGCTTCCACTACGGCGAGCTCCCGAGACTGTTTATACCTCTTCTTCTGCCGACTGACGTTTCACCGGTTCAACTTTGCTGATCTCGCCCTGCTGATTCGTAGCACTATTTCTGGCAATCGACGAACTGGCTGTCGCGAATCATGCCTCTCTCGTCGGTCACTCCTGCATAACCGCATTTCGCGTCGGTGGCGTCTTCCACCAGCGCATCGTAAGACTTGCCGAAGTTGGAGACGGTCAACCGCAGCTTCCACCCCGGCACGATCTCTGTGCCGCGGCTATACATCGCCTGGGTTACGGTGGGGAAGTCCGAAGAGCCCCACTTCGTCCCCTTCTCGGTAAAGTAGCCCTCGGCCATCAATGCGTCCCAGTTCGCAAACGTGGCGTGCTTTTTCCGGTAATCCTGCTCCGCATTGTTCAGCGCGTGCAGGAAGTTCATGGCAAAACTCCTACGCTGCAGCTCTCGCCCGGACACTTCCGGAGCCGGTTTCTGGGGCCGTGCCGCGGGGGCAAGCAAACCTACGCTCGCGATCAGCGTTACTCCCAATACTCTTGTTCTTATCCAACGCATGATTCCTCCCCGGGGTAGCCGTCAGTTTAATACAGACCGTACAACTGAAGCAGCGTGCATGCATCAAGAGTGTAAAAAATTTCTGGCCCCGCGATATTCGGGCGGCGCTGTGCGAAGAAGGCGCACTGGAGTATGATGCCTCCCGGACCTTTCGTCTCCCAGGGTTCGGCCGTGGAGGTGGCTATGAGTTCGCCGGCTGGGTGCACTGAAGCAGCGCGACTTGCCGCGCTGGACCGTTACGCAATCCTCGATACCGATCCCGAGCAGTCCTTCGATGACCTGGTGATCCTTGCTTCCTACGTCTGTAAGACGCCCATGGCCATGCTCTCGTTGCTGGACGATCATCGCCAATGGTTCAAATCCACCGTAGGCGTCCAGGTACGCGAGACACCGCTGGAATTGTCCATCTGCGCCTACGCGATTAAGCAAGAAGACCTGTTCATTGTTCCCGACACGCTTCAAGATGCACGTTTCCGGGAGAACCCCTTGGTTCTAGGCGAACCACACATCCGTTTTTACGCCGGAGCTCCGCTGATCAATGAAGATGGATTCGCCCTGGGCACGTTGTGCGTCGTGGATCGCCAACCCCGCGAGCTGGACACTGAACAGAAGCAGGCATTGAAATCACTGCGGCAACTCGCGCTGAAACAGATGGAGCTAAGAAGGAATCTGCAGCTATTGAAAGACGCATTGAACGATCGGACACGCGAGGAGCATGCGCGCGAACTGGAACTAAAGCGCCTGGAAGAAAAACTTGTGCGCGTTCTGGGCCTGAAACTCTGACCGACGCGCTTCCCGGAGCACTCGTTTCCGGCACCTGAAAAGAGAATGGGCCGCTGACCGCGCGTCGCGGCCCATTCGATTCTTTCCAGGCTAACGGTTAAGCCGCTGCGTGCTCACTGCAGGTTTTATCCTTCCCGCCACAGCACTTCAAACCCGCCTTGGTATTGCAGGCGGTCGCATCTTTACTACAGCAGGACTTGCCCTCTTTTCCGTCGCAGCAGGCTTTCCCGTCTTTCACCGCGCACACCTTGGCGTCTTTGTCGTTGCAGCAGTTCATGGCGTCCTTGCTGTTCTTGGCGTTCTTGGAGCAGCAGGACATTTCCTTACTTTCTTTCCCCTGGCAGCAAGGCATCGCCGAGTGATCGTGCTTTTCGGCGCTGCCGGTGTCTCGATTGTGATTTTCGTTCGAGCAGCAACAGGAATGATTCGTCGTAACGTTGTCGGAATCCTGTGCGGCAGGGGATGGCCGTGTGGATGGAGTGGCCGATTGTTGACCGGCCGCAGGTAACCAAGTGGCCAGCGTTAAAACCAGAATGACTGCGAGCATACGGGATTTCATTTTCGTAAACCTCTGAGTTTGGATTTTTCTTATTCGATCAAGGTGTGGGAAGCACGTCCCACGCGGACACACGGAGTCGTTCATCTAGATAAGGGGAACTGCTTTCAGTTGCGCAGGACAGTATGCGAGGAAGCGATCGAAAAGGGAGGGGAGAAACTCGATGAGAACAGTGTTTGAGTGCCGCTCCACATCCTTGTTGCGCCGGCCTCAGGGATCAGTGCGAACGTTTGGGCAATCGGCGGCCTTAGCGAAATTCGTAGAAAAGGTAAACCCTGGGAAGTCCCGGAAGCGGTGCAGCAGCGAAGGTCCATTCTAGGTTGAAGAGAACAACCAGAAAAGAGCGAGGCTTGGTTCTCCGACGATGGTGCGGTCCCTTGGGGGCAGCAGATGTGACGCGAAGGGGAAGGTTCAGGTTTAGAGGCAGGTGAAGCTCCTGCCTGCGCCACAACTGCTGCCCGAGAGTGCATGCCAGCGCACGCTATCGCTGGTTGGTTGACGGACCAAACCAGCAGCGCGACGATCAAGACCGCTCCGAATGATCGTCTGGCTGTCACGGCTGACATTATGGGAAGGAGAGCGCAATCTGGCTGTGACCTAGGTCACATGGTCATGTTCTGTGGATATAATTCCGACGCACCTCGAGATATTCTCTACTCATGGGCCTTCCTAGCCGATTCCATTGCTTCGTTTTGGTGCTGCTCGGTTCCACGGTAGCTTCGCCCACCGCTCTGTTCGGACAGATTCGCAAAACTTGCGAAGGCGGTATCGTCTTGAAGTTGAGCGCTGGCATCACTCCACAGGGCAGCGTGATCCTGGCGGAAGTGTCCAGTCTGAAACCTCCCCCAGACATGACTGCCGAATGGGACGGAAAACCGAGTCCACTCTGGACGGAAGGCAACACCAGAAAGACACTGCATGGCTTGCTTGGGGTAGATTTGGAAAAGGCTCCGGGAAAATACGATTGGACGGTCTCCTGGAAATCGCCGCAAGGAAATACAATATCGTGCAGCGCCGCGGTGACAGTGCGCAAAGGTCAATTTCGTACCGAAAGTCTTATGGTAGAGAACCAGTTTGTGCAGCCGGATCCCGAGCAGCAGAAGCGCGCCGAAGCGGATCAGAAGAAAATGAAGGCAGTCTACGACACCATAACGCCGGAACGGTTATGGGACGGCAAGTTTCGCTTGCCCCTCAAAGAGGTCACCACGGGCGGCAATTTCGGGCGCCGTCGCGTTCTGAACGGCCAGCCTCGCTCGCCGCACGCCGGAGTGGATTTTCCTGCCGCGACCGGCACGCCGGTGTTTGCTGCACAGTCCGGGAAAGTGGTCTTGGCGGAAGAATTGTATTATTCCGGAAACACCGTGGTGATGGATCACGGCTTCGGCATCTATACGCTCTACGCGCATCTTTCAGAAATTGAAGTGAAGCCCGGCGAAGCCGTTCGGGCGGGCAGCGAAATCGGCAAAGTCGGCGCCACCGGCCGGGTAACCGGCCCTCATCTTCACTGGGGGTTGACCATCGAACATGCCCGCGTGAATGGCATGGGCATCGTTCAACGTATGCCTTGATCTTGAAAACGTCCGCGTGCTCCTCTGCTTCAAATTCCACCGGAAGATCTCCAGGATGTCTTCCGAGGGTCTACTGAATCTGCGTTACGTGTGATTGCGCCTCCGCGATTCGCGCGCGCGTGCTCTTTACGATGCTCGCGAAGCGTCTCGTAAGCTCGCGGATGCGGTCGGGCTTGTGCAGAAGCATGGACTCGCGTGGAATCAGCTCTTTTCCGATGCTCAGTGCGGAAGCGCCCGCCAGCAGGTAATGCGCGGCGTTTTGCTGGTTAATCCCGCCTCCGGCAACAATCGGGACATCGGGAAACGGACGCCGCAACGCTCGAATATAACTATCTCCTCCCACCAACGAACAGGGAAAGATCTTTACGAAATCCGACCCCGCCTTCCATGCCGTAAGTAACTCCGTGGGAGTCATTGCTCCCGCCATCATGACGATGTTCGCGTCACGGGCCACAAACTCGACCGTGGGAAGATCCAGAGCCGGGCTGCCGATAAATTGCGCCCCCGCATCAAGGCAGCTTCTGGCCGTTTCCACATCCAGCACCGTGCCTGCTCCCACGATAATTCCTGGGACATGTTTCACCACGTCCTTAATGACATTAATCGCACCGGGAACCGTCATGGTCACTTCGATCAAAGGGATGCCACCATGAGAAACTTCCTCAACGGCAAAACGCGCATCTTCCGCAGAGGACGTGCGGATCACCGGCACCAGCCCGACCTCTTCGACGCGCGCACGTAGTTCCTGCTTCTGCATAGTCGTTCTGCTCTCCTAGGCCTGCCACTGAGACCTAGCGACCAGCCTAACTGGCGGTGAACTACTCCGCGAGCATTATAGTGAGCGGCCCGGGATTTTCCAGTAGCTGCTCTTCACCCCTTCGAGCCTCCACGGTGTTAGACTCTGCCATGAGGAAGGGTAAACCCATGGCTACGAAAAAAACAAAAAACAAGCGCGCCAATGTCAGAGCTAAAGCGAAGGCGAAGCCGAGATCGGAAAAAATGGTCGCGGCCAGAAAGACGCTCACACGAAAACGGCCCAGCGCTAAAAAGAAGAGTCGCAATCCCCGGATCCGCGGCAGGGCCAACTCCATCGAACTCGTTTCCTATGGACAGCGCGGATTGGGCGCACGGTCCGGCGGCCAGTCGGGAGACACACAAGGCATTCGCAGATCGATGGAAGCCGGTTCAGAGAGCGTAGAAGAACTTCTGGAAGAAGGGCAATCGTTCGAAGCGGAAGTCGTTGCCGGTGTCGAAAATGCGGGCGACGCGGACGAGTCTGAGGTGCGCACGAGGGAAGTCCCCGAAGACGACGTACCCGAAGAATATCGCAACCAGGATTAGCGCGGCCTATTGGGAATGCTCAGACAGGGTTGAAGCAAACGATGCGCATTGGCGTGATCTCCGATACCCACGGATTGCTGCGCCCCGAAGCCGAAAAGGCTCTTCGCGGAACTCACTTGATTCTCCACGCGGGCGATGTGGGGGATCCGCAGATCCTGGAAAGATTAAGGACCATTGCCCCGGTCTTTGCGGTACGAGGAAATGTGGATACCGAATTGTGGGCCAGGGAATTACCGGAAAGCACCGTGGTGCAAACCGAAAAGGCCTCGTTCTTCGTGTTGCATAACTTGCGCAATCTGGATTTATCTCCGGAAGCGGCCGGGTTCCATGCCGTCGTCAGCGGCCATACCCATCAAGCCGAATACTGGGACCGCGACGGTATTCTCTATTTGAATCCCGGCAGCGCCGGACCCAGGCGATTTCAGTTGCCGGTCACTTTGGCGCTCCTTGAAGTGGCAGTGACTCCGTGGAAGGTGGAGATCATCCATCTTGTGGACTAGCCAACGGGAACGCTTGCCTCGCAGGTGGCCTTTTTGATGGGGCAACCTCACATCGTTCAGGGGCATTTCACGCAGCTTACCGGCTGAGGTTCTTTTCGACAGGCAAGCAAGTCAACCGAATTCAGCGAGATGAGTAACCGCTGCCAATGGTTACCGTATTGCCCAGAGGTAAGTGAGTGTGCGGAAGCTGTGTGTGAAGCTGCCCGTGGAGGTGCGCTAACTAAGTGTGGACTCCGCGCACCCGGTAAAGGGGGGACCATGAGGTTGTATCGGAGTATTGCGACCCTCGCGATCCTGCAAGTACTTTGTTTTCTGCTTCTCAGTCACTTGGAGCCGGAGTTTTTCCTGCTCCATTTTTACCAGACAATTGTCTACCTTGCCCTGCTGATCCTCTTGTTCTACATGGAGGACCGCTGGGCTTACATGATCGGCATCTTGGCCCCCGCAGGGTGGCTCGTGATTGCCTTCGCCACCGGCCTGCTGGGGGCTGCTGGCCGACAACTTCTAAGTTTGGAACGCGGTCTCGGACTGACGAATCTGGTGAGCTTTCTCGCGGCCGTCTCCATGGTACTCAGTGTTTTGATGATTGTCGTCTGCGCCCGTCGCTGGCACAAGGAATATGGTGGTCTTGGTAAGTCATTGACGACATTTACGGTTAGCTTGGGAATTATGGCCGTCTACTATGGTATTTTGATAGCCTGGTTCTGGCACATCATCCCCATTCCAACCGCGCACAGTTAAGTCCAAGCGCTCTTCATGGTTTGTCAGCGGGTCAAGGGCAGCAGGAGTCCTTTCTGCGGCCCTTGATCATTCTTCCGCCCGGAAATTTACTTTCACCTGACCTTGACAAGACTTATTCTCGATAAGTACTGGCGTACCGATAGGGAAGGGAGTATTTTAGTACCGCTCAGCTATTGTCCCGATCCGAAGCACGGGACATACTATCCGCAGAACGATAGCCGACGTGTCTTCAGCAGAGGTGTCCGCGGGTTCGAGTCTCTCACCTGCGTAAGTGCTCGCCGGAAGATCGCCGATTTGATTGTCGTTTGCGGACTGAAACTTTGAGCCGCACGGAAGGTCCCATGGGCGTACTACATTTTCGATACCGCGAGCGTCGGAGAACGCTGCGAGTGGCCTTGGCGCTGCCCGTTCTGGTGCATGGCCAGAATGAAATGGGCGAAAAATTTTGTTATCGCGCGATGACTCGTTCGGTCAACCAGCAGGGCGCGCTGCTGGTGATGGACGAGCCGCTGGTCGCCGGTCAAACCTTGCTGGTCGTCAATGAAAACACCAACCGCTCCACGGAGACTCGCGTCGTGCATGTGAAAAAAGAGCGCGACGGCAAAATGCTGGTTGGCCTGGAATTTGCAAATCCCGACACCAACTTCTGGAAGATGACGTTTCCCGTGCCAGGAGCTCGTCCCCTGCGGCGCTCCGCAGGTCACAACAAAGCCATGGCCTAGGGTCTACCGCCTGCGCCTGGCTCCCCTACGTGATTCTTCTCTAACCCCGTACTGCTTCCTTGAACTGATTCTCGCGTCGCGTTTTTACCCAATCCTTACGCTTTACGCTCCTTCGCCGCACTCCGCTTTCGCGGCTTGGATTTAGACTTCGACTTCGTCGCCAGTTTCATCCGCGGCAACGGCTTTGCCGAAGCCAACTTTTCCCGCGTGAGGCGCGGGAGCTTTTCGACCACCAGTTGGTAGGAATTTCGCAACAGCGCAGCCACTTCTGCGTCCGACAGCGTGTCCTTAGTTTCAATTGCAATCCACTTTGCCCTCGCCAGGTAAGGCGCGGGAATAATTCCGGGGCGTTCGGTGAGCTCAACAAACTCTTCCGGACTGGCCTTCAGCGTCAGCCAATTCGGGGCTGGTTCGAGCGGTGTTATCGCAAACATCTTCCCGGCCACTTTAAAGACCAGGTCGTATCCCCATTGGATTTGCTCGGTAGTCCCGGGAAATGAAAGGCTGAGTTTTCGAAGCGCATCAATATTCATCCACGCTCCTTCCGCAGTCGAAACAAGTGGTTTGACCGCCGCCAGTCTGATTTCATTTTCCCGCGTACCGCCGGAAAAACGAATCCGCATTCCATTTGGGTGCTGCGGGCGTATTCGCCGTCTCGATCAATAAACGTTGCACAATCTCTTCATAGCGCGCCGCGGCCTGCAGATCCACCGGCTGGTTCACGTCATCGGAAGGCGCATGGTACCGCGTAGACAACCACTCCTGGAAGATCTTTGCCTCCGGCGAGCCCTTCTCTGCGCCCACCCACATCATGATCGAGGGCACACCCCTCTTCACGAAACTGTATTGGTCGCTGCGAATGAAAATGTTCCGTAGTGGCTGGGGATCGGGCTCCGGCTTCACTCCCATTGACTCCGCCACCTTCGCCGCGCGCGCGCCCAGATCAGATTCCTCCAGCCCCGCGATGGTCAAAATCTTAAGCGGAACGATCGGCAAAAACATGTCCACATTTATGTCCGCGATGATCGATTTGATCGGCACCGTGGGGTGCGCCGCAAAGTATTTTGAACCCAGCAATCCCTTTTCCTCCGCCGTCACCAGTACAAACAGAATCGAGCGGCTCAGTTTTTCCGGGTGTGCTTTCAACTGCGCGGCGATATCCAGGGCCAGCGCAGCGCCGGAACCATCGTCCATGGCGCCATTGTAAATACGATCGCCATTGACCGGCTCGCCGATGCCCACGTGATCGAGGTGCGCGGAAAGGACCACATATTCGTTCTTCAGCGCGGGATCAGAGCCCGGCAGTTTGCCCACCACATTCGCCGATTCCAGCTTCTTTGTCAGGATGTCGGCCTTGGCTTCGAGTGAAACGGTTAGAGGAAAATGCGGTAACGGCTTCCGATCCTTGGCAAGCGCCGCAATCTCTATAAACGTGTGGCCCGAACCGGCGAACAATGCTTCCGCCGCTGCCGGATTGTACGCCACGCCCACTCGCAAACCCGTCGTTTCGTTGAACTCGGGCTCCGCCAGGTCCATCGAAGGATGGTTGCGGTTCAACGAAATACGTTGCCACGGCACATCCATCGAAGCTGGATTCTGAATGCCAACGATACCGACCACACCCGAGGCTTTCAACGATTTCCAGCGTTCCGCCATCGTTTGGTAGTGTGAAGCCAGCGCCGTAGGAATGTTGGACGGCGAGCCAGCTATGTACACTACAATCTTGCCGTCCAGGTCGAGCCCAGACAGTTCATCCAGATTTTTTTCCGGGATTTTCAGCCCATAGCCCACGAACACCAGGGGAGCGGTTACCTGCGCCGAGGCGTGCGTTAGGCGCGCGCTAATGAATGCGTCATCGGCGAACGAGATCTTGGTTGTCTTGCCGCTAGCTACCAGGGCGAGAGAGGATTTCGCTTCATCGACCGCATACTGGTTGAACGCGACCGGTTGGTAGAAGCCCTTCGTCCCGGCCGGCTCCAGCCCCGTTTTCTGGAATTGCTGCACAACGAATGCTTCCGCCTTGCGAAGCCCCTCGCTTCCCGTGTCGCGACCCTCCAGAGCATCATCGGCAAGGACTTTTACATCTGACCACCAGGAATTTCCATCGAAATGCCTCGCCTGTGTTTGTTGTGCCAGTGTAACTGCCGGAGCGAGCACCAATGCGGTAAGGGTGACCACTATACGAGACATCAGCGTTGCCTCCAGAATTGTGAATCAGACGTGAGAGCATAGCAGACTTTTTGTGGTATAGCAGAGTCACAGAATCGCATTTAGACCCGGAATTCGCATTCAGGAGGAAGGGATGATCCCGCAGGACTCGATTGATAATACGAAAACCGCGGCCATTTTGCTCCCCGGTGACGGGGAGCGCATCCATGTGATCGGCGATTCCCAGACCATCAAATTGGATGGGGCAATGACAAACGGCCTGTTCGCCATGATCGAACAGAATAATGAAGTGGGCGTCCGGGTGCCCCTGCATGTACACACGCGAGAGGACGAGACGTTCTACGTCTGCGAAGGGGAAGTGTTGTTTCAGGTCGCTGAAATTGAAATCCTCGCACCCGCCGGTACGACGGTGTATCTACCGAAGGGGGTGCCGCACGGTTTTCGCGTGAACAAACCCACCCGCGCCGTGCTGAGCGTTTATCCGGCAGGCGCGGAAGATATGTTTCGAGAGTTGAGTAAATTTCCGCCCGGTCCACCCGATATGAACGCTGTGGCGGAAATCTGTGCGAAGTACGGCATCTATTTTACGTAGCCGGCCTTCTTCAGCTGGCTTCGTTGCGGCGCTTCGCGCGGAACTTATTTCCCTTTCTCGTACGGGTAGCCCTTGTCGGCCCAATCCAGTTCAAAACTGGTGGGCAGGATCAATACGCGAACTTTGGCAAACCCCAAGTCCCGCAGCGCTGTAAACGCCGGGCGAATGTTCGGGCACCGTTCCATCGGACAGCAGCCGCAGTAGAGTACCAGGTTGGCGGTCTTTGGCAGCGTTGCCGCCCAAGCCTCTAACTCCCTTAAGCCCTCGGAGTTTCCGCCACTGCCGTGAAACTGTGCGCCTTTAATATGTCCGGCCGTAAACAGTCGCTGAAAACCGACAAACACTACCGTCGGGACGGTCTTCGGGTCGTTTAATTCTTTCACGAAAGTGGGTACTTCCACGGTCGCCGCTTTCGTCCAGGGGTCGGCTGAGTTCTGTCCGTGGCGAACAGGAAGAAGAAAAAGCGTGGACGCAAACAGGCTGAAGGCACTGAGAACTAGGATGCGCGACGCGGTAGCAGAGAGCATTGAAGAAAGCCTCCAGGAAGAAAATCGTGGACAGATACTAGCGCGAATCTCAGAAATACGCTGTGCGCGAGAACACTGTAACCGTCGAGAAAAGCACGGAAACCCTCGTCACGGCTTCGCCGGCGTCACCCGCATAAAGCGCAGCGGCTGGTCATAGCCTGCGGCGTAAATCAGTAAGCTGGGCTCCTTCCACGCAAATCGTTTCGCCGCGCCCAGCGCCTTCAGATATTCCGTCTCCTGGGAGCTGACGGCATTGTCCGCGCAAGCCATGCGCGTCGAAGCAAAGGCTCCAAATTTTATCGTTTCGCCCGAAACTTCCACCGAACGCGTAAAGCGGTTGCACGACGCATTCCCGGCGGCTCTGCCCGTTTCCGGGAACGCCAGTGTTGCCTTGACGTTCGTCAATGCGGGCGTGCCTGCAAGATCCTGCAGTACCCACGCTGTCCCTGTTAGAGACAGAGGCGCGGCACTCGGTTTGGCAGAATTCCCCGTCGGATCGTGGCTTGAGGCGCAAGCGGTAGCCAGTAACGCGGCCAGCATGATCCCTGCAATGAATTGGGGTGCCCTCAATTTGGCAGCTCCCTCGTCGCGGACGATGATTCCTCAATCCTTGTCAGTGCTCCCCACACGCGATTTTGCTTCAGGCAGCTTTCTTGCGGGTGAACAGTCGATACAAATACAGCAGAAGGATCGCGCCGAGAACCGACATGATGAAGCCTGCCGCCTGTCCTTCCTTGTACCAGCCAATCAGTTGTCCCAGGTAACCCGCGATAAATGATCCTGCCAGCCCCAGAAGCATCGTGATGATGAATCCACCGGGATCCTTGCCCGGCATCAGAAGTTTCGCAACCGCGCCAATCACCAGACCGATAATCGCCGTCCACAGCAAGCTGAGCATAAATTCTCCTTTTCTTATCTCCTTGCGCTACTTCTTGGGTTTGGGTGGGAAATTCTTGAGGATTTTTTCCACGGCTTTCTGGATCTTTTTGTAGTTCTTGTCGGGATCCGAACTGGGATTGAGTGTGTCCGTTCCTTGTGAGCGAAAGACAAGCTTTTTGTCCGCGGGGTTCACGATGTCGATCACCAGCGTGCCAACATTGATTGTGCTGGTCGTCGCCGTCATGGTTCCCATCCCGCCGTACCACGGGCCCCAGCCCCAGCCTCCCGTGGTCATCGTGTTGATCTGCTCCTGTTGCTGCAGACCTACTTGGTACGCCACATACAAGCTGGGATTGGACTCGACGTGCGTAAACCCCTTCTTCCCAAGTTCATCGTTGACTGCCTGCTTGATCTTTGCATCCGTCAGGGAATTCACTTTGCTGTCTTTCAAGTCGATCCACTGGTATGTCTTCACCTTCGAAAAGTCAAATGCGCGATCGTAGTCGTAGGTTACCTTCAAGGCGAACAGGTTTACGCCTACGAGCAGCAGCACTGCCAGTAATCCAAATCGTAGTTTCATCTTCAAAACCCTCCGGGACGTTTCTGATTCGATAAAACCGGGAAGCTTGTACACGTGTGAGCGAATTGGGAATGCGCGCCGTCCACATCCACTCCGGGAACGGCGGGCCGTACGGCCGGGACTGTATTCTAACTGCGAATGGGCGCGTTTCCACGACAAATTTGGACGGTGCACGACCCTCCCCGGTCCTGAAGCGTAGCAAGGGAGATGACACTGGAACGGCACGGCTATCCTCGCGCCGCGAATCTCACCAGTGTTTGGGGATTAGGCGGGAACGCACAAGCAGTCGGCGGGCTATTTCTGCAGGTCTTTCCGTGTGCGTTGCAGTTTCAGCGACGTGGATCGCAGCGTTTCCGGAATATTCTTGTTCATGGTGAGCTTTTTCAGATCCATCGCGTTCAGCATCGGCAGCATGTGCAGCGTCACATCCAGCGGCGTCTTCGGATTGTTCATCAGGTTGCGTACGACCGTGTAGTTCTTTCGGAAATTGCGATTCGCCGCGATCAGGCGAAGGATTTCATCCGTCAGGCTGGTCATGGAGGCGAACGCTTCGACTTCCTGATCGGTCAGGCGCGGCGATTGCAGCACTGCGCGTTGCACCACTTTATTCGAATCGCGAATCAAGGTGCGCCGTGCCTCCGACCCGCCCTTGATCGCAAACTGCACGCGCTGCGAAACATTCATGCGGCTGATCTGCTGCAACAACGTCTGCCGCTTTACGGGATCCGGCTCGGCCTCCATAGCGGCCTCGGCCAGATGCGCTTCGTCAAACGTTGTGTTGCGCAGCTCGTGAAGTAAGGCCTTTTGTTCGGCAGACAGGTGAGGAGAATGTTCCAGCGCGGCGGCTAGTGCCGAAGAAGCCGAGACGCGTTCCAGATCCTCCACCAGTGCTTGCACTTGCAGTGCGGGCAATTGCGGCACCAGCAGTGCCAGGTATTCGCCGGCACATTTTCTGTTGGCCAGCATGGCTTCCGCGATCCCCGGAGTCTTGGCCAGTTGTTTACCGCAGTATGCAAATAACGCTGGCAGTGCCGCTTCCCGCTTTAACGCCTCCACGTATACCTCGGGCGGATCCATCAGCAGCGCTTCGCCAGCTTTGTCGGCTACCATTTCGTCCGCGTCCTGCGCCAGCACGGCCAGGATTTCCACTCGATCCACGGCAGGAATGTGCGCGCCAGAGCTGCACACGGCGAGTTTTCGTTCGCGCCGCGCGCGACCGTGGCGCAATTCGTCCAGAATCTCAGGGCTGAGAGTTTCCACTGGCTGCCTGCTTCAGGTCTTTTTGACCTAACACTATTCTACCGGATGCTCCCGGGGGTCCGAGCGGCGGCATCGTTTGCCCGTTCAATTCCAGCAACACCGCACTTGAATTGGCAGCGGAAACTTCGAATGACTCCTTGGCAGAAGAATGACCGTTGGCTCCGGAGAGGAGTTCTTCGTCGAGCACTGCGTTGCCGTCAGCAACGATGCGCATCTGCGTCGTCGCGCTCAGCGAAAAGAATAGATCTAGAGCGGGTTGCCCGGTTTCTGGGGACGAACTTTGCGTCGTCTGCGCTGCTGCCGGATTAACTGGCGATCCCGCGGAAGGCTCGCTACTTTCGCTTGCGGGTGCAGCTTGCTGCGGGATCTCAATCGAGTGCTTGGACTCCCGGTTCGCCGAATAGTACCGCCACGCATAAATGCTGCCGGCGACCAATCCGGCAAGCACCAGCAACCCGCCTAGCAGCACCACCACAGGAAACCATTTGGGTACCGCTGGGATGCGGTTTTGTTGTCGCTCTGTTGCGGGCTGCAGTTGTGCGCCGTGCGCCAGATCGTATTCCCCCAGCAGCGCTTCCTCGTCCAAGCCCAGATAGCGCGCCACCGATCGCACGAACCCACGATTGAACACTCCGCCGGGAAGTCTCTCCCACTCTTCGTTTTCCAATGCTTCCAGAAAGCGGGGCCCAATGCGTGTTGCCGAAGTGATTTCTGCTAAGGTCACCTCGCGCAACTCGCGCTCACGCTTCAGACGTTCGCCGAAACTTCCCTTGGCCATGCCCTCTTCCTATGCTGCCTGCAATCTTTGAGTGTATCAGCGGAGGAACTTCGTACCAATCCGCAACGCCCGCCCCGCGATATTTACCCGGGTCAATCCCCTTGCCCGGCCGCGGGAATGGCACCAGTAGCAGTCCAATTCAGGATGGATACGCCAGAGCGGAGTCCCTTGCTCCGCACTCTATGTGCCGCCCCACACCCTGTCAAACCCGCCATCCAGCAGGTGGGTGGCACTGTCGACAAGTCTCCTGTTTTAAATTTTACTGGGAAGGCTATAATCCTGCCCGCGTTCGCTTCCTTACGGAAGCTCTTTGTCCGGGAATTGTTTCAGGATAACGACGGGACGGAGATTTGCATGGGAGGTATTCAATTACTCTCGAACTGGATAACGGGCCTATTCTATTCCGGAACGGCGAATCGTAAACCCCGTGAGGAATCCGTCGATGCCGCTACCGTCGTCTTTACGCTTCCCGATGGACGCAAACTCACGCACGGGGATCTAACCGGCTTGACTGGCAAGGTGAATTTTCGCGAGGGCAAATTACTGGAAGTTTCGGGCACCGTTCGTTACGAAATCATCGGCAAGGAGATGGTGCCCGCTGAGGCCGAAAGGCTGCACCGGCAGGGAAGAGAAGCGGCCGGAACCGGCGATCTTCAAAGGGCCATTCAGGTTTTTGGGCAGGCGTCGGCACTTGCGCCAAATTGGCCCTACCCCGTCTATGACACCGCTTTCACCTACTTGCTGATGAAAGACTTCGACCAGGCACGGACGTATTACCAAAAGACCTTGGAACTCTCACTCGCGAGCAGAATGGCGATCTCCCCGCCGGAACCTATCTATCGTACGTATCTCTGGAATGGATCGCCAAGGAGGCCGAAAAGGAACAATTCGTGCGCGAGATGGTCTCGCTCCTTCCCCAATTTGCTCCCGCCTGGAAGGACTATGCCTGTCTCTGCGACGACGACGGCGAACGACTCGCGGCCATTGAAAAAGGCCTCGCCGCGCATCCCGACGCTCAGACCAAAGGAATGTTAACGATCAACAAGGCCTTGGTTCTCAATCTGAAGGGAGAACGCGCCGCCGCCGTGCAATTGCTCGCAGAATTGGCACTTGATCCGGTGTCCACATTCGGAGTGGAGCACTCCGCCAAAGCCGCGATTAGTATTCTAACCACGACGTGATGTGTCGCTTCTTCCATCGAACTTCCCCACGCGCCCCGTTCGAACTACTTATTCTTGCGTTTTGCCTTAACCATGCATTGAAGGGCTCTACTTCAGGGTGTAGGCTGCTTTTAGGTGCTCAGGAGGTGTGCACATGCGAAAATGGACCGGCCTCCTTCTCCTTTTCTTACTTGTGAATTTCCCTCAGCCAATTTCTGCACCCGCCCAAGCACAAGAGCCTGCCCAACTCGCGAAACTTCAGTCCGCCAAGACGATCTATTTTGACGATCGTACAGGCACCGAGGCGGTGGGCAATGCCGCACTCGCGCAATTGAAGAAGTGGGGACGCTATCAAATCGTTCCAGAGCGGCAGCAGGCCGATCTGATTTTTCTGTTGTCTGAATCTGCCTATAGAGGCGGCTACGTCGTTCCAGCGCCCGGCACTGGCGACTCTGCCAACGCCACACCGCGCGTGAAGATGGACCCGGTTCCGAATCCCGGTTGGCATGCCCCGGTTCGCGCAGCCTTTCTGACGGTGATCGATCCCCGGACGGGCGAAAGTCTTTGGAGCGATTCTCACGTATGGGGCGGCCTGCTCACCGGCAAGAACAGCGCCGGGGAACGCCTGGTCAAGGAACTACAGGGTCAAATGAAGAAATAGCCTGTGTCAACGCGCGTGGGTTTGCACCCAACTCGCGACGGCGTGCCACGCAGCGGTACTACCGATCGGATGACACAGCTGCTGAAGAATGATAACGAACGCTCCTGCCCGTAGCGTAGCGCGATCGACCCGGCGTGTGGACCAGAGGTCGTAGCCCGCCAATAGCAGCAAAAACAGGTACGAGAAAAGCGCCGCCATCGGTGGATTTCGATTGACGATCGCGAACGGCCAGCGTGCCACCGCGGCGATCAACAGCCCCGTCGTTGCGATGTAGATCAGTCGCTTATGTGCGGCAGCATCACGGCGCTTTCGGAAGGCGAAAAACAGCAGTACCGCGAAAATCACCATATCCATCATCGGAACGATGTAGAACGCCTGCACATCCCGGCCGGCGGGCCCGCCTCCCCGCACCAATGAATCGGTGGCCGCCCACACGCCAAGGATGACCATCAGACTGCCCAACAGGAATCCCACGATTCCCAATCGGCGGTGAATATCCACGCGCCCAGCGGATACTAGGGACGTCTGTGCGATCAGCAATAGGATCCAGCAGGAAAATACTGCCCCGTGTATATGAATAATCAGGCTAGGCAGCGGCGCGTGGAACACTCCTGCCAGATAATAACTGTGCGCGAATCCCACGAACACGGTCATCAGCATCAGCAGCGCCGCGCCGGTGAAGAAACCGTGGTCGTAACGCCTACCTGGCGCGCCATTCGAAATCATCGCGCGATTGCCTGCATTCGCTACTGCGGTGGCCATCATATCCTCTGATCTTAAGACGCTTGACGTGAATTTCGTGGAGCCCGCGGGTGTGTTGACGAGTTTGGACTAATTGACGGGGGATAGCCAGCGGAGTTTGGGATGTACGTAATCCCTGCATCGAGGCCATTCCGCCAGGCGCAGCCCGTTTTCTTGCATCGGTGGTATAACCCCTAACCATGAACGACAACTGGGGAAGACGCTTTTTCAAAACCGGCGCCGTGGCGCTGCTCATCCTTGGCCTGGTCCATTCACTTTCGCTGTTCAAAAGTCAGGTACCGACAAACGATACCGAAACACAGTTGCTCGGACTGATGGACAGCTACAAATTTAATCTCATGGGGTCGCTGCGAAGCATGTCAACTCTCCTGCGCGGCTTCAGTGTTGCGTTCATGTTGGCGCCGCTCTGTCTTGGGGTGCTCGATCTGATGCTCTCGCGCGAACGTTCCGGCCTCTTGAAGAGGGTCGCACTCGTCAACGTCATCTGGCTCGCCGCGATGACCGCCGTCTCTTGGCACTATTTCTTTGCGGCGCCCACTTCCATTCTTGTCGCTGCGCTACTCATCTTTGTCCTGGCTTGGTCGAAGCTCCCTGCCGGTGCCAACACGTAGTCGCCTGTCTCAACCGACTCTTGCCAGGTGATCCCGCACTCCGCGGAGCCATCTGTTCTCGCTATCGCACTCTTCCACAGTACACTTTGCCATGGGCTCGCTCGCTCTACTTGTCTCCGAAGGGAGGTGGCCAGAAACCCGGATCGCTCACTGGTCTTAGATCCTGCTTCACGGCATATTTCCTAACCGCAGGCTCGATCGCTGACGCCTTCCCGATTAAGACGAACACCAGGTTCTCGTCTGGAAAATGCTTCTGAATAATCGACCGCGCAGTCTCCGGTGTAACCGCGTCAATCCTCGCTTCTAGTTGATTCACTTCGCTGTCATCTAATCCGTAAAATTCGTTCCGCGCAATCAGCCGGGCCAGTTGCGCAGAAGTTTCAACGAAAGGTGGATATTGGCCCTTAATGTAGCTCTTGGCCGAAGCTAGTTGCTCCGGCGTGATCCCATCCTTGCGGAGCTTGTGGAGGACTTTTAGCGCCACATCGATCGCCTGGGCCGTCGTCTCATTCTTCGTGAAACTGTACATCCCGAATGTGCCCGGCGCCTTTCGCGAGTCGAACTGAGAACTCGCTCCATATGAGAGTCCGGATTCCACCCGCAATGCCTCGTTCAGTAGTGAGGTAAACCTGCCGCCAAAGACCGTGTTCACAATTTCGATGCCCACCCGGTCCGGATCATTCACCGTCGTTCCCACATTCCCGATCGCAAAATAGGTCTGCGTCGCGTCGGGCTTGTCCAGCAGCAGTAACCGCCTTTCCTTTACCAGCGCCGCCGCTGGAATCGCGGCTGACGGACTGGTCTTCTCCGTCCACCCGCCGAGCATTTCTTCCAGTTTCCCGCGCAGCTCCGTGGCATTGAACTCGCCGGCCACGGCCAGAATCGTATTCCCCGGCGCGTAGTGTGAATCGTAGAAATGCTCGATTGCGGACCGCTCGATCCGCTTGAGGGAGAGCTCGTCGCCATTTTCCGGTCTGCCATAGGAAGTCGCGCCGAACAAATATCCTTTGTAATACTCACGAAGCACTTGCGGCGGACTATCCTTCGAGCTCCGAACTCTGTCAATGCTCTGCGCCAGGAGTTTGTCCACTTCGGCTTGCGGGAACGTTGGACGCAGCAGCGCATCGGAAAATAGATTCAGGCCGCGCACCAAATCCTTTGTCAAAAATTCGGCGGAGACAGTCGAGAAATCCGCTTCGGCCTCGGATGCGAGCGAGCCCCCGATGAAGTCCAGGTCCGCCGCGAATTGCTGGGCCGAGCGTGCCTTCGTGCCCTTGCGTAGGAGTTCCGCGGTGACCGCAGCCAGCCCTTCCTGCCCTTGGGGGTCCGCTGCTGCTCCGGTTTTCACGATCGCATCGAAACTCACGATCGGCACCCCGTGTTTTTCCAGCAAGAGCACCGTGAGTCCATTTTTCATTACGAACTTCTGGTGCGGTGGAATATGTATGGATTGGGCGGCAGCGTGGCTGCAGGCAAGCAGCCCAAGAGTCATCGCTAGAGCGATTCGCGTGCTTTTGGTTTGGAGTTTCATTGCTTTGCGTTCTCAGGGCTTTCCGGGATCAGCGTCGCCACCGTTCGGTTATTCGGGCTGAAGTACGTTTTCGCCACCCGCTGTACGTCCTCCCTGGTTACTGCTCCGTAGTTTTTCGCTGCATCGAAGAGTTTAGTGTAGTCGCCGAAAAACACTTCGTAGGTTCCGATGGTGTTCGCCCTTCCGTCAATCGTTCGCATCTGTTGATAGAACTCCACCAGCCGGATGTTTTTCGCCTTCTCCAGCTCCGGATCCGTGATCGTGGTTGTTTTCGCTCGCTCTAGCTCTTCGTAAATGGTTTTTTCACAGGCCGCCGGATCCACCCCCTGTTTCGGCTGCGCTATGATTTGCGCCAAAGTCGGATTGAATGCGGGGGGCGAATACGCATTTACCGACAGGGCCAGTTGATCTTTGTCCACCAATCGCTGGTACATCCGCGAACTCTCTCCCTGGTACAGCACCGTTTCCAGGATGTTCAGCGCATAGAAATCCGGACTGTTGGATTGAGGAATATGATATCCGATCATTAGCAGTGGCAATTCAGCCTGCTTGCACCACCAGTCGCCGTTCTCCGAGCTGCTCAGGCTCCACGGTCGTTACCGGAGGCGGCGGCGCGTGCGGTGGAATCGACGCAATATACTTCTCGCACAGTTGAAAAATCTCTTCCGCCGTCACGTCGCCAACCACCACCATGGTGGCGTTGCTCGGCGAATAGCCCATCGCAAAATGTTGCTTCAAGTCCTCCATCGTCCAATGCTCGATGTCGCTCATCCATCCGACCACCGGCCATTGATAGGTGTGGGCGGCGAACGCCGTTGCCCAAAGTTGCTCGTTCAGCAGACCTCGGTTGCTGTTTTCCGTGCGCAGTCGACGTTCGGATGCCACCACGCCGCGCTCCGACTGGATCTTCTGCGGATCGAAGTTCAGATCCTCGATGCGGTCCGCTTCCATGTCGAAAATCAGCGGCAGCGCGGACCTCGGGAACCAGTCCTGATACACCGTTGTATCTCGGTTGGTATACGCGTTGTTCGAGCCGCCGTTGGCTTCCATCACCCTATCCAGATCTCCGGGGCCGTACCTCTTCGCTCCGTTGAACATCATGTGCTCAAAGAAGTGAGAAAGCCCGGTTGTGCCGGGACGTTCATTGCGGGAGCCTACGCGGTAGAAAATATACAAAGCCACATTGGGGATGCTGTGGTCGCTCTGTACCAGCACTTTCATCCCGTTCTTTAGAGTTCTCGTTTGTACGGGGAATTCCTGCGCCTGCTCCTGTGCCACGACCAAACCCACTCCACCCAGCCAAAGTGCGACCGCATACCAGAAACGGGCTTTTCTCATTGGTTCCATCCTTCGCCGGAATCTCCGTTCTAGCTCCCGGCGGCCCTCACTATATCGGTCTCCAAGCTTCTAAAGCAGCTATTTTTTCCGAGCTCGGAGAGGATTCGAGTACCAACTCGTGTTCATACTGAATGATACTGATTTATGGTTGATAAGATATCTGGTATCAAGATGCGCGAAGATTCCGGTTCATTCGATCCGGGCCTCGGCGTTGCCCGCGGGCTTCTCGCAATAATCCTCTTACCACTGCCGATTCACATACATCCATATACTCGCGCCCGCATGCCCTTTCTTTTGATACACCTACGTAAAACACCGGGGTGGGGGCTGTTCTTCACTAGTTACGGGTCGCCGGCCGCTGTCCACTTTCAGCTAACTCCTTTGCTTGTGACTCCTAGGAAAAACACCGGGGAGTGGCGGAGTATCGATCGAGTCACCGATTTATACCTCCCCAGCAAACCATTGTGTTGCTGCATCCCCAGGTCCTTACGGACCTGCGACCTTCTCGCATTTCGATCTTCCATTTTCGATTTTCGGGCTTCAATTCCGCCACCATGGCAAGATGGCAACGCCTGTACCAAGACTTTGTTGCGTCGGATTTTGGGGGGTGCCTATACTGACCGAGACGAGTCCGTTCACGGATCGTTGTCAACGCGTCGGTCTGCCTTGGCGTTCGTCCGTGCGGGTATCTCTCGTCAGGGGATTGCTTCCAGTGAGCACTGAAGAGATCAAACAGTTTCCGAGTGTCGAACGGCGCCGTAACCCAGGCGCTCCCTCGGACCAACGCGAAGCGGGCGAAGTTGCTGTCTTCCAGGAATTGGGGAAAGCGCTGACCTCCTCTTTGCAGCTCGATCAGGTTCTCCGCACCATCATGGAAAAAATCGACGAGTTCCTCCGTCCGGAGAACTGGTCGCTCCTGCTGCTCGACGAGCCCAAACAGGAACTCTACTTCGAGTTGGCCGTTGGCAAAGCCTCACAGGCCCTCAAGGACGTCCGCATCAAGGTTGGCCAGGGAATTGGCGGCTGGGTAGCTCAGCACGGCGAAGTAGTGATCGTTCCCGACACCTCGAAAGACACGCGCTTCTTCGGCAAGGTCGACGAAAAAACCAAAATGGAGACCCGCTCCATCGTCGCCGTCCCCGTTAAATTCCGTGACACCTGCTTGGGTGTCATCGAACTGATCAATTGCGTCGGACCCGACGGCTTCGATCCTCGCGACCTGAAATTGCTGGAAGCGCTTTCTGACTTTGCGGCCATCGCGCTAGAGAATGCACGCCACGTGAAGCGTATTCACGAACTCACCATCAAGGACGATTGCACCTCGCTCTACAACGCCCGCCACATGGGCTTCATCCTGGATACCGAGATCTACCGCTCGCAACGCTATAACTACGAATTCTCCATCGTGTTCATCGATCTCGATCACTTCAAGCAGGTGAATGATACACACGGCCATCTGGTCGGCTCGCGCTTGCTCGCGGAAATGGGCGATGCGCTGAAGACCAATTGCCGCCTCATCGATTTCGCGTTTCGTTATGGTGGCGACGAATTCGTCATTCTCCTGCCGCAAACCTCCAAAGACAATGCCATCCTGGTGGCCAAGCGCTTGCACAAGCTGATTCGCCAGACGGTCTGGCTGAGCAAGGAAGGCCTGAACATCAAGATTACCCCCAGCGTCGGCGTGGCCTCTTATCCCGCGGACTCCAAGACAAAAGAAGGTTTGCTGCATCTCGCCGACGAAGCCATGTACCTGGTGAAGAACACCAATCGCGACAGCGTCGCCGCCGCCAATCTGGGAATTCTTCCGGAAAACGGTGAAGAGGAAGCGGCCGGGGAAGCCGCTGCGCAGTAATCTCAATTTCGTTCCAAGGCGCTATACACTCCTTGAAAATTCTGCTTAACTGAAATCATGAAGCGGAGTGAAGCCGCGCGATACGCTCGATGGTCCGCGCTCTTGGCATTTGTGCTGGCAGCGTCCACCGGTTCCATCTATCTGAAGCGGCAATATACCGCGCACGTCGAAAAGAAGAACGCTCCCCCCGCACCGCCGCGCGACGTCGAGCGGCAATCGAGCGGACTCACCTTCTCCAAGGTCGATGGCACGCGCACCATCTTCACCGTGCAAGCGTCCAAGTCCACGGATTTCAAGGGCCAGGACGCCAGTCTTTTGGAAGACGTCCTCATCACTGTATACGGTAAGAATGGTGATCGCCACGACGTGATTCACACGCAAAGCTGCCAATACGCGAAGGCCGATGGCGGCGTGCAATGCAACGGCGAAGTGCAGATGGAATTACAGAGTGCCGCCGACGCCGAGCGGGCTCGCCAGCAATCAAACATCGTACCCAACATCATCCGCGTGGAAACGAGTGGGGTGACATTTGAAAAGGCCACCGGCCGCGCACAAACCGTACAGCCGGTGAAGTTCACATTCCCCAACGGGAGCGGCGACGGAGTGGGGGCAGTGTATTCCTCAGAAGAAGGGCAGCTGCGTCTGATTCGCGATGTGCATCTGAAAATCGACGCTTTTACGATGTCTAAAGGCCCCACGAAACAGGGTACAACCCGTTCTGAAATCGACGTGCAAGGAAGCAGTTTGGAGTTTGGCAAGGTATCGCGCAGCATCCTTCTCTTTGGCCCGGTCACGGCCACCACCACCACGCAGCAACTCACTGCGGGAGAATTGTTCGTGACACTGGATTCCGCCTTCCGCGCGCAATCCCTGATCGCCAGGCCCGGCACCCTGGGACAGATGCCTGAAGTTGTCTCCCTCAGTTCCGGCGGCAACACAAACTTGCGTGCGGATAAGTTGACTACGGAGCTTTCGCCGGACGGCTGGGTAAGGAAGATGCTTGCCGACGGAAATGTCGAGGGCACGGCCCCGAACGGCAGCCTGCAGGCGGCGCAGGGGGAAATGGAGATGTGGCCGCATGTGAACCAGGCTAAGTTGCTGACCATGCATGGAAATGTACGGCTACAGAGTCACGATCCAAATACCGGATTGCCACGCAATTTGCATACAGAAGTTTTACAACTCAGCTTTACAGGAGGACAGTTGGGGCAGCAGAACCGGATCCAACACGGAGAGACGCTGGCACGCGGAACCATGGAGTGGGCAGACGCGGCCGCGAGCCGGTCGAAGCTAACCGCTGACAGGCTGTCGCTTGATTTCGGCGCAGCGGGAAAAGCGCAACAGCTTGTTGCGACGGGAGCGACAGAAACCGAGCGCGAAATAAAAGGTCGGCCGCTGCAAACGGCCAACTCCACCAATGGACTTGCGCAAATGGACCCTACCGGAGCATGGAACAAGATCATTCTGCAGGGAAATGTGCACCTGAAAGAAGGCGATCGCAGCGGGGAGGCGCAGCAAGCGGTTTTTGCAAAGACGACGCAAACGGCGGTGCTGACGGGCCAGGCGATGGCGCGCGATACCAGCAGCGAGACCCACGCGAGGAAAATCACGTTTAATCAATTGACCGGCGAAATCCTAGCCGAAGGTAACGTGCGCTCGACTGACCTTTCCGCGAAAACCAACACGGTGCAACTTGCTCCCGTGCCCAGCAATCTTTCCTCGGAGCATCTGGAGGCAAACTCGAAAACGGGGCGAGCGCTCTACACCGGTCACGCGCGCATGTGGCAGGGCGCATCGGTGCTGGAAGCCGATTCGATCGAATTGTTGCGGGATACTCGGGTGGTGAACGCGGTTGGCAATGTACGTGCAGTCTTCCCGCAGGCATCTGACGCGCAATCGCCGCAGATTAAACAGTCTAACCTGTGGCACATCTCCTCTGGAACGCTGACGTTTTGGGATACCGAGAATCGAGCGAAGTTGGAGAAGAACGTCATAGTGCAATCCGTTGACCAACGAATGCGCGCCCCCGTGCTGGAGCTGTTTTTCACGCGCGCGGGCAATGGGAAGCCGGGGGCGCCGGGTACCGCGCAGATCAGTCGAGCGGTCGGCACGGGAGGCGTAATGGTCGAAGAAGGAGACCGTCGAGCGACAGCAGAGAAGGGGGTATATACGGCCGAAGACCAAAAATTTGTGCTAAGCGGTGGCAATCCTACACTTTACGACGCGCAGGAAGGCACCACGACGGGGCGTCAATTGACCTTCCATATTGCGGATGATACGATCATCGTCGACTCGGCAGAGGGAATGCGAACTTTGACCAAACACCGAGTTCAAAAGTAAGTGGATTCGCTCGCGATCCGCGTGATTCGGAATGCCAACACTCCAGGGCGTCGAACTCAGCAAGTCCTACCGGGGACGCAAAGTTGTCGATAACGTACAAGTAGAAATAGGGCAGGGAGAGGTCGTAGGTCTCCTGGGCCCCAATGGTGCCGGCAAAACGACCACCTTCTATATGATTGTTGGCTTGGCGAAGCCCGATTCCGGCCAGGTGCTGTTGAATGGGGATGAGATTACCGATCTTCCCATGTATTTGAGAGCGCGCAGCGGGATTAGCTACCTGCCTCAAGAGCCCTCGGTATTCCGCCAATTGACGACTGAAGAGAACCTGCTTGCGGTACTGGAAACGTTGCCCCTGACGCCGGAACAGCAGCGGGACCGCCTGGAAGAATTACTCGCTCAAATGGGACTGGAGACGGTGAGGCAGAGCAAAGCGTACATGCTATCCGGGGGAGAGCGCCGGCGGCTGGAAATCGCGCGTTCATTGACCTTGCAACCGTCGTTTATCCTGCTGGACGAGCCATTTTCGGGGATCGACCCGCTCACCGTGAGGGATTTGCAGGAATTGATCCGGGAACTGAGCCGTTCCGGGATCGGCGTGCTGATCACGGACCACAACGTTCGGGAAACTCTGAGCGTCACGGACCGCGCCTACATCGTGAATCATGGGAGAATTATGGCCAAGGGTACACCAAAGGACTTAAGCAACAATCCGGAAGTCCGGCGAGTCTATCTCGGCGATACCTTCCGCCTGAATTAGGTTTATTCTAGGTACAGAGAACGGAACAAATGGCCTGGCAGGGACTTAAATTAAATCTCAAGGTGACGCAGAAGCAAATTCTGACGCCGGGCCTCGTGCAAATGGTCAGCGTCCTGGCGCTGAACCGGCTGGAACTGCGTGAAATGATCAACCAGGAGATGATCGCGAACCCGGTCCTGGAAGAACTCTCCGAAGAGCCAACCGTAACTGACAATTACAGCGACGAAACCTTTCTGAAAGCAGAAACCGAAAAAGTTCCTGAAAAGCCGGAACCCAACCCGTTTGATGAGTTTGATGTGGGAGCATTCTTCAACCAGTATCTGGACACCGGCGGGGATGGCGGCAAGTCGCAAGAGCGCGAAATCAGTGAACGGCCCTCGTTTGAAAAGTTCCTTTCTTCACCCGCCGGGCTTACCGATCATCTCAATTGGCAACTCAGCGTAACGATTTGCTCGGAATCGGTCCGCGAAATCGTTGAAAACATCATCGGGAACCTTGACGAGAACGGTTATCTGACGGCCTCCGTAGAAGAACTGGCGCAGGACGGCAAATACACCCAGGACGATCTGGAAGATGCCATCGCCGTCGTACAAGACTTCGATCCGATTGGGGTGGGAGCGCGGGACTTGCGGGAGTGCTTGTTGCTGCAGCTAAAAGCGTTCGATCCGCAAAATACGCTCGCGTATCAGATTGTGTCCGAGCATCTGAAGCAGGTGCAGTCGAATCAGTTGAAAGAAATAGCGCGTGCGTTGAATCGCCCCACGGACATCGTGAAGCATGCCATCGAAACGATCAAGAAACTCGACCCGCGGCCGGGCTTGCGCTACAACAAAACAGAACCACGCCTGGTCGAGCCCGATGTCTATTTCCGCAAGGTCGACGATCAGTGGCAGGTTTTCCTGAATGAAGACGATATGCCTCAACTACGGCTGAGCCCGACCTACCGCCGCTTGCTGGTGCGCGATGCCGCCGACAAAGAAGTGCGCAATTACGTCAAGGAACGCTTCACGGCCGCAATTCAATTGATGAAGAACATCGAGCAGCGTAAGCATACCATTCTGCGTGTCTGCCAATCGATCATCGCGAGGCAGGGCGAATTTCTGGATAAGGGCCCGGATACGCTGAAGCCGATGATGATCAAGGAAGTTGCGGAAGAAGTGGGAGTTCACCCCTCTACCGTGAGCCGAGCAGTCGCCAGCAAATACGCGCACACGCCACAAGGCGTGATCGAGCTGCGATCGTTCTTCAGCGAGGCCGTGAATGGCCCTGAAGGCGGTGGAATGTCGCTGCTGACGCTGAAGCGCCTGGTGAAGAAGATGATCGATGAAGAGGATTCCGCCAAGCCTCTGACCGACGAGCAGATCGCCAAGAAATTGGACGACAACGGCATTCACGTGACGCGGCGGACCGTTGCCAAGTATCGGGAAGACATGCGCATTCCGAGCACGCACCAACGCCGCGTAAAGAGCTGAGTCCTTACCGACCGTGAAGCGCGCGTCCCACGCCAGGAAAAAACCAAAAAAACAGGGCAGACAACTCGTCATCCTCACAGGTCTGTCCGGCTCGGGGAAAAGCACGGTCCTGAAGGCGTTTGAGGACATGAGCTTTTATTGTGTGGACAATCTGCCCGTGGAACTGATTCCGATCTTCGCGGAACTGCATGCGGCGGGCGAAGGTGATTTTGCGCGCGCGGCGTTGCTGGTGGATGCCAGAGAAGGCCTGCAATTGAAAAAATTGCCGGGTCTGCTGCGGCACCTGCGGCGAGAGCACCCCATCACGTTGGTGTTCATCGAAGCGAACGACGATGCGCTGTTACGGCGCTATAGCGAAACGCGACGGCCTCATCCTCTAGGCAAGGATTACTCCGTGCGCGAGAGTTTGCACCGCGAGCGCGTGCTGATGGACCCGATCCGCAAGCTGGCGGACGTGGTGATCGATTCGTCGCAGTTCAACGTGCATGAATTGCGCCAGTTTGTGAACGAACGGTTCCGTTCGGAGAGCCAGCGTCCGATGCTAGTCTCGCTGGTGAGCTTTGGATTCAAATTTGGCGTGCCGACGGATGCGGACCTGATGTTTGACGTGCGTTTCCTCCCGAATCCGCATTTTGTGACGAAGTTGCGAGCGTTTACCGGCAAGGACCCCCAGGTGCGGCGTTACATTCGCTCGTTTCCTCAAACGGGAGAGTTTTTGCGCCGCATGGAAGGCTTGCTGACCTACCTCATTCCCCACTATATCGAGGAGGGGAAGAGCTACCTGACAATCGCATTCGGATGCACGGGCGGTAAGCACCGCTCGGTGATGATGGCGGAGTCGATGAAGAAGTCCCTGGAGAAGCGAGGTTTCGCCACGCGTGCGGCCCACCGCGATATCAATAAGTAAGAGAGTCCCGACGAGTTTGTCCGGAACCCCAGCATTGTAGCGGGTTAGATTCCAATTACAGCCAAACGCTCGGGTGACGTCGACGCGCGGCTCGGCGTGTGACCAAAGGGACTCTTAAATGACCGTCGTTTACTCTTGTGCTGTGAAACCAGTCTGGAGTGTGGTTACGGCTAACGATCCGATGGTCGGTGCCGGGTCCTGTCGCTTGGGCAGTTGAGTCCGACCGAGCGGTGGTCTGGACCAGTTTCCGGTTCTGCTCTATGCGTTCATGGGGTTTTTCTCATTCCATTGGGCGCGCCCTCCGCGGTTCCCTGACCGAGTGCAGCAGACGGTCGGCGCCGTATTTCCTGTGCTCACCTGTGTGGTCGGTGGAATGGCGGTGAGTCGGCGGCGAGCGGTTCAACACGCGGGTCAGACAACTCCATGTTCGTTCCAGTAGAGTTCAAGATGTCATATTCGGAGGTCATCGAAAACCATTCTCGGCAATCGAAAACTCACCCGCTGGCGGCCCGCCCAACTTGACACACTGGCGCGGGGCCGACTAGCGTACCAAGAGAGTGTTGCGCAAACCTTTCGGGGGCAGGGGAGTGGGTTCCATCATTTCGCCACAATTGAAGCGGCTATTCGGCTATGTTAAGCCTTACAGCTTTCGGTTGTTTCTGGGTGTGCTTCTGGTGGCGTTCGTAGCGGCAGCGGAAGGCGTGGTTGCGCTGATGATCGTGCCGGCGGTGGAATACGTACTCGATCCAACCAAGGTGAGTTCCAAGTTGCCGCTGGTTACCCTGCCCTGGAATGGGCGCATCATTTATCTGGACAAGTTTTTTCCTTCCAGCATCCATAACGTAGGAACAATTTTTGCACTCACCCTGTTTACGCTGTACGCCAGCAAAGCGATCGCGGAGTATCTAGGCGTCACGCAAATCCAATATGCCGGGCACGCGGCAATTCGCGATTTGCGCAATGCGCTGTACGAAAAGATCATTCGGCAGCCCATCGGCTTCTTCCAGAGCAATCAAACCGGGCGCGTCATTTCCACCACCATCAATGATGTGGACAAGACGCGCGTCGCGCTGAGCGAATACTTGGCCGACCTGTTCCAGAAGAGCTTCACGTTTATCGCTCTGGTTGCCGTGATGTTGATGTTGAACTGGAAGCTAACGATTTTTACGACCGTACTGCTTCCGCTGGTGGTGTATCCCATCAATAAGCTGGGCAAGAAAATTCGCTTTTCTGTGGGACAGAGCCAGACGCGACTCGGCGATTTGAGCCAGATCCTGGAAGAGACGGTCAGCGGGAACCGTATCGTCAAAGCCTTTGGAATGGAGGATTCGGAAATCCGCAAGTTCCGCGACGTGGCGCGGCGTCTTTTGAGAGAGAGCATGCGCTGGGTTCGCGCAGCGGTGATCACGTCACCGTTGATGGACCTGCTCGGCGGAATCGTGATTCCGCTGCTGCTGCTCTACGCGCGCGGCCAGATTCAGCACAAAGAATTGTCGGAGCCGCAATTCTTTGCCTTCCTCTATGCCATGTTCAACGCCTACATGCCGGTGAAACGCGTCGGCAGCGTGTACCAGCAATTCCAGGCAGCGCAAGGCGCCAGCACGCACGTATTTGCATATCTCGATCGACCCGAAGAAGTAATCGATCAGCCGGGAGGAAAGATTCTCCGCGGGCTCAACGCTGCCATCACCTTCCGTGATGTGAGTTTTTCCTACGATCCACAAAGCCAGCCGGTGTTGCAGAAGATCAATTTGACGGCGCAGAAAGGCGAAGTGATCGCTCTGGTGGGCTCCAGTGGTGCAGGGAAGACCACGTTGGTGAACCTGATCCCACGGCTGTACGAAGTGACTTCCGGAACGATCTGGATCGACGACGTTGATACTCGTGAGATTACGCTCAGGTCGCTGCGCGGGCAGATCGCCATGGTTACACAGGAGAACATCCTGTTTCACGACACGGTGTTGAACAATATTTGCTACGGCATGAGCAACGTGCCGGAAGAGCGCGTGATCCAGGCGGCGCAAGCGGCGCTGGCGCATGATTTCATACGGGAGCTACCGCAGGGGTACGATACGCTGATCGGTGAGCGCGGCACGCGGCTGAGCGGCGGCCAGCGCCAGAGAATTGCCATTGCCCGCGCAATCCTGAAGGATTCGCCTATCCTGATTCTGGATGAAGCCACCTCGGAACTGGATTCCGAGTCGGAGCTTTTCGTGCAACGCGCGTTGAGTAACCTGATGGTGGGTCGCACGACCTTTGTGATCGCACATCGCTTGGGTACAATTCGCAAGGCCGATAAAATTCTGGTGTTGGAAGATGGGGCGATTCGCGAGTGCGGCACGCACGCCGATCTTCTGGCATTGGGCGGGGTGTATGCCCGCCTGCACGATTTGCAGTTTACAGACGAAGAGCTACTCGCTCCGGCAGAGGACCAAAATGAAACTGCACCGAATGCGAGCAAAAAGATATGAGCGCAAAGACAAGCACTGAAGAACGATTGGCGACTTCGAAGGGAAAAGCGGAGTGTCGCTCAATGACGGGTTATGCCACGGTGCGCGCGGAACACGGCGGCTGGTCCTTTCGCCTGAGCGTGAAAAGCGTGAATCATCGTTTCCTCGACGTAAAGTTGCGGATACCGGAATCGCTGGAGCCGTATGAACTGCGGTTGCGGCAAACGGTGCGCGACCGGATTCACCGCGGGCATGTGGATGTGCATGTGAACGTCGAGCCAGGCAAGGCGGCACCCGTTCATTTGAACAAGGAGCTACTGCAGGCGTACCTGCACGCGGCGGATGATTTGCGCCAACAGACCGGCGCCAAATCGGAGCTCGATCTTGTTTCGCTGTTGCGGCTTCCGGGAGTAATTGCGGGGCTTGCGCCCGAATTGCCGGATTCCGATGAGGAGCAGGAAGAGTTCGGCAAGATTCTGGAGAAGTATCTGCGAGACGCGCTGACCAAGCTGGACGAAATGCGGCTTGCCGAGGGCCGTCACCTGGCAGAAGAGCTGCGCGCAAGGCTGGCACGCATTGGAGCGATGGCCGACGAAGTACGAGGGCTAGTGGAAACCCTCCGGCCGGCCTTCACACGACGACTGGAAAGCCGCTTGAAAGATCTTTTGGGTGGCACGGTTGTGGATCCGACACGGGTGGCGCAGGAAGCGGCGCTACTTGCGGAACGCAGCGATATCAGTGAAGAATTAGATCGCCTGCGCAGCCACCTGCAGCAGTTTGCCAAACTGGTGGACAATGCCGGGGAACTTGGCAAGAAACTCGATTTTCTGCTGCAGGAGATGCATCGCGAAGCGAATACCATGCTCTCCAAAACGCCGGGCGTGGAAAGCGAAGCGCTGGTGATTACGGGCCTGGCTCTGGAGATCAAGGCAGAAATCGAAAAATTGCGGGAACAGGTGCAGAACATCGAATGAGCGAGGCGAACGGGTTGTCGCCGCTGGTGCTGATCGTATCGGGGCCATCGGGCTCGGGAAAATCGACGTTGGTACAGCGGATTCTGGAGTTGCCCGGCACCATGTCCTCTGTATCATGTACTACTCGGCCCCGGCGCACGACTGAAGCCAGTGGAAAGTGTTATGATTTCGTAACCGAGGCTGAGTTTGCCTCGATGGTATCCCGGGGAGAGTTTCTGGAATACGCCCGGGTCTTCGGCAAGCATTCCTATGGAACTCCGAAGAAATGGCTGGCGGAATCCCGGGCCAGAGGGCTGGACCTGGTCCTCGAGATCGACGTGCAGGGTGCGGCGCAGGTGAAGGGAAAATTGCCGGAGTCCGTGGCGATTTTCATCCTGCCGCCTTCGCGCGAAGAACTGGAACGGCGGTTGCGCAGCCGGGGCCAGGATGCCGACGAGGAAATTGCCAGGCGCCTCGCCAAAGCGCGTGAAGAGATTCTGGCGAGCGAGCAGTTGTACGATTTTTGTGTGGTGAACGACGACGTGGAACGTGCCGGTCGCGAAGCGCAGGCCATTGTACTGGCTCTGCGGTGCGCGAGTGGGCGTCGCCGGGATCCCGTGAACCAAGTCCTTGCATCGTTTGGAGGGTAAGACACTGATGACCGTGCAAACCAAAGCTCCGCAGAGCCAGTTTGCGTATGTGGTACTGGCAGCTCGTCGCGCCCGGCAGATCATGGCTGGGGCGCCGCCGCTGGTAGAAAACCTGCGTACGCAGAAGGCGACACGAATCGCCTGCGATGAGGTCAACCACGGCCTGATCGAGTACGACTTCACCGAACCGGGGTCGGAAGAAGAAAAGGACAGCAAGCGTCGCAAGTAGCGCGCCTGCGAGGTATCCATGCGTATCACCCTCGGTGTTACCGGCGGAGTCGCGGCCTATAAGTCCGCGGAATTAGTCCGCCGCCTTCAGCAAGAGGGTCACTCCGTTCAAGTCGTCATGACCCGCGCCGCGCGCGAGTTCATCACCCCACTCACCTTCGCGGCTCTCAGCGGTCAGAAAGTGATTACCGACCTGTTCGCGGGCTCGCCCGGCGGAGAAGCCAATCTGGAAAGTGCGATCGAACATATTTCCGTGGCTCAGCGCACTGATCTGTTGCTGGTGGCGCCGGCAACCGCGGACACGCTGGCAAAATTTGCGCGTGGGATCGCCGACGATTTTCTTTCGACGTTAAATTTGGCGTCTACAGCGCCGGTCGTGCTTGCGCCCGCGATGAACGTAAACATGTGGCAGCACGCGGCGACGCAGGAGAACCTTGCGACGCTTCGCGCGCGCGGCGTTCGTATCGTGGAACCGGGTGAAGGTTACTTGGCCTGCGGGATGACAGGTCCCGGGCGGCTGGCAGGACAAGAAGAAATCTTGAAGGCGGTGCAGGAAGTATTTGCCGTAAAGCTGGATCTTGCCGGTGAGAGCCTGCTGGTTACCGCAGGGCCGACGTGCGAGGACATCGATCCGGTTCGCTTTCTGACCAACCGGTCGTCGGGAAAGATGGGATATGCCATCTCTAAAGCGGCGGCGCAACGTGGCGCGAAGGTTGTGTTGGTAAGCGGACCGACAGGGCTGGAAAATCCTGACGGTGTGGAGCGCGTTGAGGTGCGCTCCGCTGAAGAGATGCTGCACGCCGTTCAACAACACTTTGCGGTGAGTTCTATCGCGATTTTTGCGGCGGCCGTGGCGGATTATCGGGTGGCCGAGCCGTCCGCAACTAAAATTAAGCGTAACCATGAGGCGATGATAATTCGACTGGAACCGAACCCCGATATTCTGGCAACCGTGGCTCGCGATAAGGGCGACCGTTTGGTGGTTGGATTCGCGGCGGAAACGGACAACGTGGCGGAGAATGCGCGGAAGAAGCTGGTGTCAAAGAATGCGGATCTGATTGTGGCGAACGATGTGACCGCGGAGGGCGCCGGATTCGATGCAGACACCAACATGGTGACATTGTTCTGGCGCGACGAGCGCGATCTGCCATTGCCGCGCATGAGCAAAGCCGATGTGGCACAACGCATTCTTGACGAAGCGGTGCGGTTACGCAGCGTGCTTCGCAGCAAGCCTGCCTCGCATCGCGCGGGCGATTGACGCAGTCATGGCCGAGCGTATCCCGGAACCCCTGCAACAAAAGATCGAAGAGCGGCTTCGCTACCACGAAGACCTGGGCATCAGAATGTTTTATCGTGAACGCAGCGGGGCAGGGCAAGCCCTCAAGGCGAGCCCCGCTGCGGTCGATTCGCTGCCCACAACCATTCCTGTGCCTGAGGAGAGTGCTTTGCCGAAGAGTGCGACGAAGCCAAAGCCCGAGCTTGAGAAAGCTCCTAGCCCGCTGAACGATATCCTTCCGCCGCCAACCGCTCCGTCACTGTTCGAATCGGTCGACAAGGTAAAAGACGACACTTTGCTGAGAATTCGCGAAGACATTGGCGATTGCACCCGTTGCAAGCTGCATAAGGGCCGCAACAAGATCGTTTTCGGCGATGGGAATCCCAAAGCCGAGTTGGTGTTCATTGGCGAGGGACCCGGAGCGGATGAAGACATGCAAGGCCTGCCGTTCGTGGGCCGCGCCGGGAAACTGCTGACGCAGATGATTGAGGCCATGGGGCTGCAGCGCAAAGATGTGTATATCTGCAATGTGGTGAAGTGCCGGCCGCCGGAGAATCGCGCCCCGGAGCCGGACGAAGTGGCCACCTGTTCTCCCTACCTGCTACGTCAGATTGACGTGATTCAACCCAAGGTGATTGTCTGCCTCGGGGCGGTGGCAGCAAAGACGCTGCTGGAGACCACAAAGGGCATTTCGCAATTCCGTGGACAGTGGTTGCCATGGCGCGGACATAAGCTGATGGCGACCTACCATCCTGCGTATTTGCTACGAAATCCCAACGCCAAGGGCGAAGTCTGGAAAGACCTCCAAAGGGTCATGGCGGAATTGGGCTTGCAAGTTCCTAAGAAAACAAAACCGTAGAATCAGAAGATGGGAATCCTTCTCGGGCTGGCGACCGCGCTGTGTTGGGGGAGCGCGGATCTTTTTGCACGATTTGCCACCCGCAAACTTGGCACATTCCGCACCATGCTATACATGCAGTTGTTCGGCGGAATCCTGCTGACACTGGTCATGCCGCAACTTGGCGGGTGGGGACCTTTGGCGGATGGTTGGGGCTGGCGGACTTGGGCTTGGGGCATTCTGGCCGGCTGCCTGAATACGGTTTCGACCCTCGCGCTGTATCGATCGTTTGAAATTGGGAAGATGTCGATTGTAGCGCCGCTCTCCGCGAGTTATCCCGTACTGACATTGTTGCTTTCGGTGCTGACGGGCGAGCGCCTCACGATGATGCGATTGGCGGGAATCATCCTCACCATTGTTGGCGTTGTGCTGGTCGCGGGGGGAGAGACGATTCCCGGCGATGCGAATGTGCTGGAGGAAGAAACTCATCCCGCGAAAAAGAATATGGGCGTGGGTTGGGCGTTGCTTGCTGCCGTGGGCTTTGGGGTGATGTTCTGGTTGCTGGGGATCCGCGTGGTGCCGGTTCTAGGTGCCGTGTATACAGTCTGGACCATTCGTGCGACAAGTGTGTGTTTAACCTTCCTCGTGATCTGGTTCGCTCGTCGGTCGATAGCACCGCCTTCGAAAAGGGACACTCCCTGGATCTTGGCGGTGGGCCTACTCGACACGAGCGCGTACGTGTTGAACAACTACGGCATGCAGCACGAACAGGTTTCCGTGGTAAGCGTGCTGGCTTCTCTCTACGGAGCCGTGACTGTGGTGTTGGCGGCAATCGTGCTTCACGAGCAAATTTCGCGGCCGCAGTGGCTGGGCATCACCGCGATCTTCGCCGGAGTCATGCTGATCAGCCGTTAAAGTCCCGCAGAGTTTTGCACAAGTCCTGCGCCGGATTTTATTGCCTTCAGGTTGTACTGCTACACTACACGCGGAATGTCACCTCCATACTGCAATGTTGCTCTTCCCGTGCCGCTGCGCACCACGTTCACGTATGCGTTGCCCGAGTCGCTACGCGAGCAGGTGCGGACCGGCTGCCGCGTTCTTGTGCCGTTCCGCAAGAAATCCCTCGTCGGAGTGGTCCTGGAGCTTGCGGACTCCGCGCCTGAAGGCGCGAAAGTCCGCGAGGTTAGCAAGGTGCTCGACGCTCTTCCCGCTCTTACCCCGAAGCTCATCGAGCTCGGTCATTGGATTGCAGGCTACTACCTTGCACCGATTGGAGAAGTATTTCGCGCGATGTTGCCGCCCGTTACGGACCTGACCGTGCGCCGCGAAATTGTGCTGACCGACCTGGGGAGAGCTCTTGTTTGTAAATTGAAGCAGGGAGAGGCACTCACGGATCTTTCCACGCAGCTGGTTGAATTTCTACAGAAGCTATGCGACAAAAAGGGGCGGATGCTAGTGTTGCCGTCGGCCAAACTCGGTGTCGCGTCAGAAGACCTGCAGCGGCTACAACGGCGTGGATTCCTGGAGATTCGGGAAAGCGTTCAGGGAAGAAAGCGCAAGACGCAACGGATTGTGGCGTGGAAAGCGTCACACGATGCCACTCTGACACTCGGCGAGAAAGAACAACGAGTGCGCCTGCTGCTCACGGCTGAGCGAGGCCCGCTTCCGCTGGCAAGACTCATAAAACTGGCGGAAATATCACGCGCGGTGATTGAGCGAATGTTGCGAGAAGGTTTGTTGGAAAGCTGGGAGGAATCCATTGACCCGGCAGAAGACCCGTTCGATTCGGGGTATACGCCGCCGGCGCATACGTTGAACGAAGCACAGGAACGGGCGTTCGGTGCCGTTCGCGCGCGTTTTGAACTGGGCGAATTTGGCGTGTTGCTGTTGCACGGAGTTACGGGCAGCGGAAAAACGGAGGTGTATCTCCGCAGCGTGCAGGAAACATTGGCGCGCGGCAAAAGCGCCATCGTCCTGGTGCCGGAAATCGCGCTCACGCTGTGGATCGGACGCCAGTGCCGCGCGTGGTTCGGCGCGCATTTTGAAGGAGTAGCGGTGCTGCATTCGGCGCTGAGTGACGTGGAACGCGCCCGGGAATGGTGGCGCGTGCGCAACGGGCAGGCGCGCGTGGTGGTTGGTACGCGCTCCGCGATCTTTGCGCCGGTCGAAAATATCGGGCTGATCATCGTTGATGAAGAGCAAGAGAACAGCTACAAGCAGGAGGAAACGCCGCGTTACCACGGGCGAGATGTGGCCATCGTGCGCGCGAAGCTGGAGAGTGCCGCAGCACTTCTCGGGTCCGCTACGCCGTCGCTAGAGACATATCACAACGCGGTGAATGGCAAATACGAATTGTTGACCATCGCGACGCGCGTGGAGAACCGTTCCCTGGCCGCAGTGGAGATAGTTGATCTGCGGCAGGAGTTCGCCGCGACCAAGCAGACCAGCCCGATCTCCAAACTGCTGCACGACGGAATTGCGGAGTGTCTGGAGTTTGATACCCAGGCGCTTGTGCTGATCAACCGTCGGGGCTATTCGTGGTCGGTGCTGTGCCGAAGTTGTGGTGCGTCCGTGCAGTGCGTGAACTGCAGCATTTCGATGACCTATCACAAAAGCAGGAACCGGCTTGAATGCCACTATTGTGGTTCGATCCAGCCTGTGCCGAAAACCTGCCTGAAGTGTGACTCGAAATATGTGTACTTTTTCGGGGAGGGCTCCGAGCACCTGGAAGAGCGGCTGCGAAAGGAGTTTCCCGGAGCGCGGATTGCACGGTTGGATCGCGATACCGCGCGCACCAAGCAGCAATATCAGGAGACTTTGGGAGCGTTTGTCGGCGGAGCATTGGATGTTCTGGTGGGCACCCAGATGCTCGCGAAGGGACACGATTTCCAGCGCGTCACGGTGGTAGGTGTCGTTTCAGCAGATTCCTCGCTGAATCTTCCCGATTTTCGGGCGGCAGAACGGACTTTTCAGTTGCTCACTCAAGTTGCCGGCCGTGCTGGTCGAGGGGAATTGCCTGGGCGAGTCCTGATCCAGACGTTCTATCCGGAGCACTACGCGATTCAAGATGCGGTACGTCAGGACTATCTTTCGTTTTACGAACGGGAGTTACACTTCCGTCGGATGATGGCGTACCCGCCGTTTATTTCGCTCGCGAATGTGATCGTCCGCGACACGAATCTGGAGAATGCCGTTCGCTGGTCGCGCCGCTTGAGTGAATATTTTTCACCGAAGGATGGCCAAGGAGTGCGAATTCTGGGCCCGGCGTCCGCGCCGCTGGCCAGGTTGAAGAAAGAGCATCGCTACCAGTTTCTGCTGAAATCGCCGAAGCGGTCCGTGCTTACCAAGTTGCTAAGCGGCGCACTCTCCTTTTGCGATGCCAACCAAATTCCCCAAACGGCGATTCTCGTGGATATGGACCCGCTGACGCTACTCTGATCATCCCCCCGAGTCGCGTGCCTGCTGCCGGCTCCAGAAGTAATAGCCGGGCAAGCCGAGAAGCAACAGGCCCAACGCCGCCAGCAGGTAAGTGAATTCGTGAGGGTCTTTGATGGCACCATAGATGGCGTTGCCGACGAGGGCCAACGCCGCCAAAACGAACAGAAATGGTGTCGCTGGATAGCCCGGCACGCGGTACGAAATCTCGTTGCCCTTGTTGGCCTTGCGAATGGGGAAAATCGCGGCGGCGCCCACGCCGTAAAATATCCAGCCGATGAAAATTGCACTTTCGGCAAGTTTCGCGAATCCGCCCAGCAACGCTAACACACAGGACCACACACCAAGCGCCAACACCGCGGCCGCGGGAGTGCCAAAACGCGGATGCACCTGCGCGAGTTGCCTGAAGAACAACCCATCGTTGGCCATGGCAAAATACACGCGGGGAGCCGTGAGCATCACGCTGTTTGCGGAGCTGAAGGTGGAGACTAGAATGGTGGCGGCAACCAGTTTTCCCGCCCACGGTCCAAGAACGGTCGTTGCCGCTGCGGCCGCGATCGTGTCTGTCTTGGCAGCGGCGCCGGGACCCAGTGCCATCAAATACGCAACCACGGCGAACAAGTACAAACCGGCGAGCAGCAGCGAGCCTAAAAAAAACGCGCGCGGAAAGCTCCGCTGCGGGTCCTTAACCTCCCCTGCGCTGTAAGTGCCAAATTGCCAGCCTTCATAGGCCCACAGGACGGAGATCATGGCGAAGCCGATACCCGAGAAAAGATCGACACCGTGCAACGACGAGCCCGTTGCGGCGGTGATTTCGGCGCTGTGATGGCCGTGCAGGGAGCCAAGCAGCAGCAGGACTGCGCCGAGTACAACGATGATGCCAACCTTAATCAGCGTGGTGACATTTTGCAGGTTGGAACTCTTTCGCGTGCCCCAAATGTTGACAGCAGTCACGACGGAGATCATCAGAACCAGAACCAGGGAAGACTGCAGGGAAGTGAGGGGAATAATTTCCTGAAGGTATTTCGTGAAGGCGTGCGCGAGCGCGCCAATCGTGGCGCTGGCAATCACCAGAAACAGGCACCAGCCATAGAGAAAGGCGGGAAGTCTGCCGAAACCGTCTCGAATGTAGCAGTACAAACCGCCCGCTTCAGGATTTGCCGCGGCGAGTTCGGCGTACGTTAGGGCCCCCAACATGGAGAGCAATCCTCCCAGAATCCAGACCATCAGGGAGGCAGGAACCGAGCCGCCGACTTGACGAAGGATCAGTGCGGGCGTCAGAAAAATACCGGAACCGATGACCGAGCCAATGAAGAGCAAGAGCAGGTCGCGCTCCCGAAGACTGCGCGCAAGCTTGTGTTTGGCTGGTTCGGACAATCAACACCTCTTCGGGTTTCTGTAAAATGCGCGTTACAGCGGGCTCGGCATGAAACACAACGCAAATACCAGCAGAGCGAGGACTGCGCCTAGCCGGCGATTGGGGTCAAGCGGCGTGGCATCGTAGATCGGTGCGGTGCGAAGGAATCGCAGACCGATCAGAATCATTGCCCAGACGAGCCATACACGCCAAACGTACACGCCAAGTACCACAAGTAGGACCGGAAGGAGTAGCGAAACCACCCAGTGAGCGCGCGGGCTGACGGATCGCAGAATGTGTCCGCCATCTAACTGACCCACGGGAAGCAGATTCAGGGCGGTCGCGAAGAGGCCAACCCACGCCGCGCGGCCAACGGGATGCAAAAGCAAATCCGCCGCGTGCGCGTTGGGCTGGATAACAGCGGCCACCAGCTTCATGATAAGGGGCACGCCAAACGTCAGGTCCGCGTTGCCATCGCTCCCGAGGCCGGGGATGACCTTCGCGTGCAAGACCCCGTAGGCCAGCGCCGGCAATGCCACGGCAAAGCCAAAGAGAGGACCCGAGGCTCCTACATCAAACAAGGCACGCTTCGAGCGAATGGGTGAACGAATCAGAATGAACGCTCCGAAGGTGCCGATTAATGTTGGCGCGGGAATAAAGAACGGGTAGCTGGAGCGGATGTGGTGGTGTCGGCAGACAAAATAGTGCCCTAATTCATGCACCAGGAGAATTCCAAGAAGCGTGATTGCAAACGGCAGGCCAACAAGAAGCGAAGCGGGATGGCGATAGAGATTCCTGAATGTTTCGAGCAGCGTGTCAAACGAAGCGGCCTGGTTGTGAGCAAATGTGGAAGCGAAGTGTGTCCCGGCAACGAGGGTAGTAACCATGGTGAGCAGAAACAATCCCGCGGCAAGGATCAGCGAACGAGTCGGAGGGTGAGGGGGAATCGCAACCGAAAAAGTGTTATGCGCGCAGAACGGGGGCCACACGGGCTGCTCCGGATAAACGGGAGCACGCTGTTCTGTTTCCGGAGTTGGCACGAAGTTTTACTTGGCTTCACTCGCAGCTGTATCTTCCAGCCCCTGAAGTTCTTTTCCAGGCTTAAAACGCACGGCCTTGCCCGGCGGAATGCTGACTTCCTCGCCAGTGCGCGGGTTGCGCCCGATGCCGGTCTTACGCGGTTTCACGCTGAATACGCCGAATTTGCGCAATTCTATCCGCTGCCCGCGGCCCATGGCGTTCTTCAACGATTCGAAAACCGTCTCAACGGCTTGCTCCGCCTTGGTGCGGCTGATGTTTGTCTTTGCCACCACAGCATTTACGATATCGAGCTTGATCACACCGCCCTCCAGAATCCGTGGCCCGATGCTAGAGGCTGCAGGCCGGGTTGTCAAGACGTACCGCCTCATCTAAACTCTTTCTTTTGAGAGTATACCGTTTCCGTTTCCTGTACAGGAGGATATGGATGTCCGTTAAGCCAGACAAGTGGATACGCCGGATGGCACTGGAACACAAAATGATCGAGCCGTTTACCGACCGGCAGATCCGGGAAGGAGTCATCAGTTACGGAGTCTCTTCCTATGGCTACGACATTCGAGTTGCTGATGAGTTTCGGATTTTCACCAACGTGAACAGTACCATCGTGGATCCGAAGCATTTCGACCCGCGCTCGCTGGTCGATTACAAGGGCGACACCTGCCTGATCCCGCCAAATTCGTTCGCACTGGCGCGCTCCATCGAGTATTTCCGGATTCCGCGCAACGTGCTGACGATTTGCCTGGGGAAATCGACGTACGCGCGCTGCGGAATTATTGTGAACGTCACACCGTTTGAGCCGGAATGGGAAGGATTCGTGACTCTGGAAATCAGCAACACAACTCCGCTACCCGCCAGGATTTATGCCAATGAAGGGCTCTGCCAGGTGCTGTTCTTCGAGAGCGACGAGGACTGCGAAGTCAGCTACAAGGACAAGAAGGGTAAATATCAGGCACAGGGCGGAATCGTGTTGCCACGCCTGTAAAGCGAATTGTTGAAAGAAAACGCGCCGCGGAAATGCCCGTGGCGCCTTTTCATTTGCACCGTTGCCTGTAGATGAATTAGCGGAAGAGCCTTGCGGTAATCTCCGCGACGTGCTTTCCTTGGTACCGCGCGATCTTCAACTCGTTCTCACTGGGTTGCCGCGAGCCATCCGGTTCCCCCAGGGTGGTCGCACCATAGGGCGTACCGCCCGAGATGTCTCCCATATGCGGGAGGCCGGATTCACTGCATGGCTCCCACGATGACCGTGCCATGATGCAAGAGAGTGGCGTGAAAACTGGTAATGGTGGTCTCCTGGCCGCCGTGTTGCGGCGCTGTGGAAGCAGAGACGCTTCCAACTTTTCCGATCAGCAAACCTTTCCCCCATAGCGCTCCTGTTTGATCGAGGAAATTCCGCATCTGGGCAGCCATGTTGCCGAAGCAGGTGGGCGTTCCAAAATGATCGCGTGCGCGTCTGGCAACCGGTCCACGGTGGCCATGGGCACCTTTGCAAATGAAACCTTTGCAGCTTTAGCGCCGTGTTTCTCGAGGACATCGTCGGGAATGAGCTCACTCACTTGGTCTAACGAGACCTCAGTTCCGTACACTTGTTTCGCGCCTTCCACGACGGCTTCCGCCAGTTTGTGGACGTGGCCATGCATGCTGTAAAAAATCACCTCTACTTTGATGCTCATCGGTTTCTTCTGTGGGCTCTCCATTGAAATGGTTTGAATCTAAATCCTCAGCCCGCGTGCGTTTCCAGGGGATAGCCGCGTTCCTTCCAGGCTTCCAAGCCGCCCTGTAACGGGCGGATACGAGTGATGCCTCTATTCTTCAAAAGTAGCGCCACACGGGCGCTGGTGGCTTCGTTTGGTCAAGTACAGTAAAGAACGACTTCGCGGTCGCGCGGCAACGAATTGCCTTCTTCCTGAAGTTCTTTGGCGTCCATACGAAATGCGCCGGGAATTGTTTCCGGGTCAGCCTCGAAATCCAGTGAGTGCCGCAGATCAACGATGGCGAGTTGCTCTCCATTATCGAGCTTCCTCTTCAGTTCATCGGGAGTGATGCTAGCGATGCGCAAGGCGCGCACGAATTTCTTTCGCGCGATGATCTTGTGGACGATGTAGGCAGCCAAACCAGCAATGAGCAGCACTAGCGCCCACCCACCCAGCAACTTCGCGCGCTCGGCAATCTTCTCAATCTGCTCGCTGAAAACAAACCCCAGGCCTAGGAACGTGCCGGCCCATAGTAGGGAGCCGAGTGCGTCGAAGAACAGGAACCGGCGAACCCGCATGTGGAACACGCCGGCAAGCGGCGGAGCGACGGTACTCAATCCAGGCAGAAATTTCGCAATTAGCAATGACTTTGCGCCATATTTTTCGAAAACGCCTTCGGTACGGCGCACGCAGGAGTCCGGCTCAAGCGAGATTTTGCAGAGCCATTGGAGAATGCCGATTCCCTGCTTGCGCCCGAGGAAATACCAGAGGGCGTCTCCGGCGAGCGAGGCGACCATGCAGAGCAACAGGCAAGCGGTAAAATCTAATTTGCCAGCACCCGCTAAAACCCCGGCTGCGAGCAGCAAGGGCAAGGATGGTACTGGAAGTCCCACTTGTTCAGCGAACACCCAGCCGACCAGAACGAGATACCCATGCCTCAACAGAAATTCCACCGTGGCGTGCATTCAGCGGCAACCTCCCAGGGAAGTGTTAATTCTCAGATGCACGAGGAACCTTACTGGGTTCAGACTTGCCAAGAACGGTCACAAAGAGACCGGTGTTGCCGAGTTGCTGCCAATCAGGATTATCGCGGGCTACTTCGGCGTGCTTTGTGACTACCACGATCGCTCCCGTGCTGGCGAACTTCTGCAGGACGGCCTGCTTGGTTTCCAGGTCCAGCGCGACATAGCGCTTCCAACCAGGATCGGGAATTTCCGCGATGATCTGCAACTGCGCGAGATGGGGCCACTCTGTTTCCAGGCCAATTCCAATGTAGCCAACTTGTGCACCAGCGGGAACACCGGCGGCGTGCAGTGCCTCGGCGGCTTCCCATGCGACGAATGGTTGCGGATGAGCAAGAAGCTTTACGTCCGTCGTCACGCTCCACAAAACAGCGATTGTGGGCGCGAGGAAGATCAGCAATTTTGCCCAAGTGACCGTTTTGGAGGATATGGCAGAAGAGAACTGTATTCGCGAGAGGGCCCAAAGAACAAGAACCAGGCCGACGCCCGTGACAAACCGCGTTTCCGCGTGAACCAGGGAAAACATCGCCAGCGCAGCCAACCCTGGAAGCAGGATCGGCCACCAGGCACGCTCTGAGCGATCGAATCCTCCGCCCCGGCGCCTCACCACGATCAGAGCGATCAAGCCACACCACAACGCACCCGAGCGTGAAAACATTTTCAAGTACTCGTTCACGGCGCGAAGCATGGCCAACAGCTCTCCCTTCAGCGAGAAATGAGTGCGCAAACCCTCATACCAATACGACGGGTCGTACCATGGCGGGTAGCTGCCGGGAACCGGCGTGGCGAATTCGAAAAGGGGAGGGTCCACGAGCAGGCGTCGTGTGGGATGAACGGGGGTGCCGCTGCTCGGAGCTTCGCCGTGCCAACGAACAAAAAGCGGTACCTGGTTAATGTATTCCGCATAGCTGATGGTGCTGGTATCGCTAAACGTAACGCGGTGCTTGCTTCGCGACAAGGCTGTCACATAGGGCATCGCGATAATCAGGAAAAACACGAGCGCAACGGTCGCGCGCGCCAAGCCGGCCGTTTTGTCATGAACCATCAGATACGCGGCGAGTACAAAGGCAAAACCCAGCAAAAACATGGGTGCCTTGGCCAGGTAACCAAAACCGAGCAGCACGCCGAGCAGTACAAAAGTGAACCAACTTTTTGTACCGCGACGAATACGCAGAAGCATCGCCGTCGACGAACAGAAGATAGCTGCCACCAGCAGATCGGGAGACACCAGGGCCGTTCCCAGCCAATAACGCGAGGCCCAAGCATAAATCACCGCCCCGCCGAGGGCTAGCTCTTCGTCGCAGAACAGGTACTCCCGTTCCATGCTGGTATTTGCAACGCGGCGAGAGAGTTGGAACTCTTTGATCAGGAATTCAAGGCACGCGTAACCGGCGAGATAAATTGTGTAATTCAAGAGGTGCGCGGCGGGGAATTCCCAGAAAGGAGAGGGGTTGAACCAACGGAGAACGAGGCTCAGGAGACACGGATAGAGCGGGCTCCAATAGGCGTTCACAAACCCATGCCAGCCAGAAATTCCCGCGCGCGCGATCTCCAAATAAGAAATCCCGTCGGGATTCATGACATTTCGGAAGACCCACGTCTGCAGCAATCCCAGTACAGCTACCAGGGCCCAGCAACCAAGGCGGGGAAGGACCCAATATCGCCAAGGAGGAAGTAAACGCGATTTGGCTTCGATGGAAATGGAGTTGTTCAATGGGCGATTCAGTCTCTCCGAACCAAGCGCGATAGTTGCCAAATCTTACCTCATTGAGATAAGCGCTTACTCAGAAAGAAACGCGGCAGGATGTCCCCATTTTCCGGACATCACAAATTCCGAGATAGGCTTGCGGCTTCGGGGCGCCAGTTCGCGCTCGCGTAATTTGTCGGGCAGGGCATTCGGGTCGCCCGGATAGCCAACCGCGAAAACTGCGATGGGCTGCCAGCCCGCGGGAATATGAAACAGTTCGATCGCATTCTGCGGATCAAATCCGGCCATTTGGTGGACGAACAATCCCCGCGCCGTGGCTTCCGTCGTCAAATGTGCAACAGCGGCACCCGTATCATAGAAAGCGTTGCGATTGGGAGTCTTGTTGCGCGCGAACTCCATGGCAGAGACAGCAATCGCCAGCACCGGTGCGTGCTTTGCCCATGCCTGGTTGAATTCCACGAGCGTATTTACGATCTTCGCGTGGGTCTCAGAATCGTCTTTTGTGCCGACGAGAAACGCCCAGGGCTGCTCGTTGCTGCTGGACGGGGCCCAGCGCGCGGCTTCAAACAGGCTGCGTAGAGTTTCCGCGGAAATTGGTTTTTGAGCAAAGGCGCGCGGACTCCAACGCTCTCGGATCAAATCGTGAACAGGGTGGTCAGTCTTTGCAGGATTGTGCATGCCACGTCTACCTATCGCTTTCTAGATTGCGTACCCCAACAAAGATCCGTGACTCGCCGCCCGCACCTCTCTCTGGCGCTTTAAACTGCTTCCTACTTTGCGGGTGGTGGAACGATCATTTCGACATCGAGGGTAATGTCGACGTCATCGCCGATCATTACGCCTCCGCCGTCGAGGTTCTTGTTCCAGGTAAGGCCGAAGTCTTTGCGGTTCACCTGGGTGCTCCCGGAAGCGGCCGTGCGCGTCAGTCCCCAGACATCCTTGATGGGAGTTTTAGGCGCGGTCGCTTCCAGTACGACCTGCTTTGTCACCCCGTGAATAGTTAGATCTCCCGTGACTTTCAGCTTGCCGGGTCCCGCCTGCTCGACCTTTGTGGATTTAAAGGTGATGGTGGGAAATTTTTCGACGTCAAAAAAGTTCGGGCTCTTCAGATCCTTGTCCCGTCCTGCTTCCTGGGTATCGACGGTGGTGGCATCGATCGTTACATTGACGCTGGATTTGCTTGGGTCGGTATCATCCCACACCACGTTGCCGTTGACGCCATGAAACGCGCCGCGCACGGTAGAAATCATCAGGTGCGTGACGCCAAAGCCCGCCGAACTATGCTTTGGATCGATCTGATAGCTAGTCGTGCCGGCGCTGGCCGGCAGCGACAATAGAGCGGCAATTCCCGTAGCAACTGTCAGTCGAGATAGATTCAAGTTCATTTTTTTCTCCTTGGTAGCTTACTTTGGATGGCTTTGATGATCGGAAGGGCTACTTTGACTCACGATTTTTGACCGTTTCTAGCAAATCGCCAAGCGCTTTCACCTGACCGGCGGACATGTGCTGGAATTGTTGTTTGTGCAAGTCCCGTATGGGCTGGTCCAACCTCTGCAGCAGGCTGAGTCCCTGCTCGGTGATCTCGGTCTTCACCACGCGCCGATCGGCCTTCTGGCGCGCGCGCGTGATTAAGCCACTTTTTTCCATGCGGTCGAGCAGGCGGGTCATATCTGGATCGCGGGAAATCATGCGTTCTCCGATGGCGCGGCAGGGAAGTCCATCCGGCCCTGCCCCGCGCAGGATGCGCAAAACGTTGTACTGCGTTCCGGTCAGGCCAAGGGACTTGGTAACTTGTTCGCCTTCCTGGGTGAGGGCATCGGCAATCTTCAAAAGAGCGAAGAACAGACGTTCTTCCGGTGCGTAGGACGGGGAAGTGGGCGTGGGCTTAGAACGCATGCTGGGAATATAGTCGTTAACACGACTATTGTCAAGACGTAATTGTCCAGGCCTGCTCGCCATTACTTGCCACCGGGTTTACCCACTGGGCGAAGGTGTACTTCACTGAGAAAGCTCTGCGGACCCTGCGTTACCACCATGGCCACCGCGTGAGCCACGTCCTCCGCTGTGAGCACCTTGGTGGCGTCCTTAGGGCCGCGGCCCGAGAATTCTGTCGCCACGCTGCCGGGGCAAATGGCGCATACGCGAATTCCGTATGCTCGCAGATCCTCCGCCATACAACCCGTCAGTCCCTGCAAGCCCCATTTCGAGGCGCAGTAGAGTGCTCCTCCCGCAAACGTGTTCTTCCCCGCCAACGAGCTGATGTTGAGGATGTCGCCGCCCTTCCGGGCGATCATTCCCGGTACCACGGCCCGCGAAACCAGGAACACGCTCTTCAAATTTGTATCCAGCACGCGGTCCCATTCTTTCTCGCTCTTCTCCTGTAGCGGCCCGAACAGTCCAACGCCGGCGTTATTGACGAGAATCGAGATGGGCCCGAGATTCTGCTCCGTTGTCTGAACGAGGGTGGTTACATCGTCTGTTCGGGTGACGTCGCATTTCTGAGCGAGCGCACGAACTCCCTCCCGTTCGATCTCGCCAGCCGTTCGCCAAAGAGACTCCTCATCACGTCCACAGATGCTAACCGTCGCGCCGAGTGACGCGAGTTTCCATGCGATAGCTTTACCGATGCCGCGATTACCGCCGGTTACCAAGGTTACCTTGCCGATCAAAGGCCTTGCCGGGTTTGCCCGCACATCCGCGTTGCCTGTTGAATTCATTCGATTTCTTTCTCGCATGAGCCACGTTTTGTATGCGACACTCATCTTACTCCCATGGATGCCGCATGAGCGTGGCTACCACGCGTGTAGTTCAAGGGAAAGATTCAACAGTCACGCAGTTTCGATTTCCGAGATCGGGCAGAATCGAAAGTGGTGGGATAACGGCTTGCGATTCTGAGTCGCCTACCCCTATAATTCAAAAGTTTCCGAGAGCATCTGGTTCGCAGGGAAGGTTGGCAATTGGGAACAGTGGCTTCCGGCCGCTGACGGGTCAAACAATTCCATCTTAGTGGTTGCAGCGAGGAGATAAGGGAATGAACGTAACACGTAGGTTGGCAGGTCTGGCCGTGGTAGCGGCGTTGAGCCTGTGCGCTTTCGCCGTCGCTCCGGTTTCGGGGCAAGACGCTGGTGCCGCGGCTGGTGGGCAGAAGTACACGATGGCGGAATATAACGCGTATCAGGCGGCCGCCGCGGAAAAGAACCCTGCAGCTCAGATCAAATTGCTGGATGATTTCGTTTCGAAGTACCCGAACTCCGCTCTTCTCAACTACATTTATCCTCTCTACTACAAGAATTACGGCGCCCAGAAGAATTTTCCGAAGACTATCGAGTATGCTGACAAGCTGATTGCTCTCGGCGACAAAGCCAGTCCGGCGGAGAAGTACGAAGCCTACTCGGTCCGCGCATACGCCTACAATAATATTCAGAATCCCGATCCGGCCATGGCCAAGGCTGCTCACGATGCCGCGCTAGCCGGGGTGAAGTCCGTCGATGCGGTTCCCAAGCCGGACGGTGTGGACGAAGCCAAGTTTAACGAGCAAAAGAAACAATCCATCATTTTCTTCTACGGCACGGCTGGTAATGCGGCCATGGCCAGCAAAGATTTTCCGGGAGCTATTGAGGCCTACAAGAAGGTTCTGGAATCCACCCCGGATGACCTGACCACCAACTACAGCCTCGGCAAAGCCTACATGGGGATGACTCCGCCGCAGCAACTGGATGCGTTGTGGTATTTCGCTCGCGCCGCTTCTTCGAAAAATGCGAATGAAGCTCAGTCCAAGTCCGTGAAGACTTATCTTCGCAAACTCCTCGCGAACTATCAGGGAGGAACAGTCTGCGACGCCTTGACGGACGCGGAAATGAACGAACTCCTGCAGCTTGCCGGCAGCTCCGTGGATCGCCCGGCGACTTACAAGCTGCCTAGCAGCGCAGATCTGGAAGCCGCGCGCAAGGACATGACCATTGCGTCGGTGGTAGCGGATCTGAAGGCAGGCGGTGACAAGGCCAAGCTCAACTGGACCGCTGCGTGCGGGTTGGAATTCCCCGATGTACCGGGCAAACTCATCGAAGTCACGCCTTCTGCCGACGGCGCGCAACTGAAAGTAGCTTTTGTGACCAGCGACGCGGAGTTCGAAGCCGCCACCACTCCGAACATGGATGTGAAGGTTGCCGGGCAGCCCGAAGCCGGGAAGCTCGAAAAGGACAATCCGGTGCGCTTCACGGGCACGCTCCAGACCTATGATCCTGATCCTGCCTTCATGCTGCACTGGGACAAGGCTAAGGTGAACGAAGAGGATCTGCCCAAGGCCAACAAGAAGCCTGCCGCCAAGAAGCCGGCTCCGAAGAAGCCATAACGCTGAATAGCGTCGCAACAAAGCCGTTCCGGTTGGACAGTTTTGCGAAACGAAAGATAATCTGCAGATCGAAGCGATGCTCCGGGTTCCGGGGCAGCGCTTTTTTACTGGTACTATGGCGGAACGGAGCGGGAACCTGCGGCGCTGCGAGCGACAATAGGTGCTAACGAGACCGTCCGCGCCGGTGATCGAGTTTGTACTCGGTGATTTTCCGACTAAGCGTGTTGCGGTGGATACCGAGAACTTCCGCGGCGCGTGATTGGTTGCCGTTGGTCCGCTCCAGAACACGCTTGATGAACCGTTTCTCAAATTCGCCGACGGCTTCGTCGAACAGAATGCCACGCTCTACCATTTGACCCACAAGCCCTTCCAGTTGATCTCTCACGTTCGCACTCCCCATCGATGAGTTTTTGTATTTGGGGCCGGCTGGCTACTCTAGTTCGTGCCCTACCAGAATGCGGTAGGCTTCCCGGTACTTTGCACGCGTCGCCGCAACCACATCGGGGGGCAGGACAGGACCTGGCGGCGTCTTCGGCCACTGGATCCGTTCGAGGTAGTCACGCACAAACTGTTTGTCGAAAGAGGGCTGCGGTCCGCCAGGCTTGTATTGCGCGGCGGGCCAAAAGCGGGAAGAGTCCGGTGTTAACGCTTCATCAATCCAGATCAGTTCGTCATTCAGCAGCCCAAATTCAAATTTCGTATCCGCCAGAAGAATCCCCCGCGGTTCGGCATACGCAGCAGCCCGCCGGTAGATTTCCAGAGTGATCTTGCGCACCTTCTCAGCAAGGGAAGGCCCGATTATTTCTGCGGCACGATTGAAGGGAATGTTTTCGTCGTGGCCGGTGGCGGCCTTGGTTGCCGGCGTGAAGATCGGCTCGGGCAGTTTGTCGGATTCCAGCAACCCAGGTGGTAACGTAATTCCACAGACACTACCGGTGGTCCGATATTCCTTCCAGCCGGATCCGGAGAGATAGCCACGCGCGACGCACTCGATGGGGAGAGGTTGCGTCTTGCGCACCACCATGGATCGTCCTTTGAGCTCGTCGGCGAACTTGTCGAATGGGGTTGGGAAGTGCGTCGCGCTCAGGATGTGATTGGGAATGGCATCGCGCAGCAAATCAAACCAGAACAACGAGAGTTGCGTCAGAACACGACCCTTGTCGGGAATTGGCGTGGGCATTACCACGTCGAAGGCGGAAAGGCGGTCCGTTGCCACGATCAGAAGGCGATCGCCGAGATCATAAATGTCCCGAACCTTGCCGCGTGCCGCTGGGGCGATGCCGACAAAGCTGGTTTCACGAATTGTTTTCATTGCGGGGCTTACGCTCACGGAAGTAGTTCCCTTCGAAAGTGTCCTGCATTCTATCCCAGCGCACGGGGAAGTCAATGTTCCCCGTCACGTTGTCCGAGAAAATGCTGAGGCACGTCTTATCGCGTGCTTGTTTTTCTCTTGTTGTGGTTTGAATAAAAAGAGAGGATGGCGCAGGCTCCATCGTCTCGGTATTCATTTCATTTGAGCTTGTTATTACGCGGCCGTCGCAGCCCGCTGTTTCTGCTCCGGAGCTCCGTCACCCTCCCAGCGCACGCTGACGAGCTTGGAGACGCCGGGCTCCTGCATGGTCACACCGTAGAGCACGCTGCCGGTTTCCATGGTCTTGCGATTGTGGGTGACGACGATGAATTGTGTCTGTGCGCTCATGTCGCCGATCAGCCGCGTGAAGCGCCCGACGTTAGCTTCGTCCAAAGGCGCGTCGACTTCGTCGAGAATACAGAACGGGCTTGGCTGGTACCGGAATATGGCGATCAGCAGCGCGAGCGCGGTCATGGCTTTTTCTCCGCCAGAGAGCAGTAGGACGTTCTGGAGGCGTTTTCCCGGGGGGGAGGCAACGATGTCGATTCCCGCGTCGCCGGAGCTGTCTATTTCCGTCAGGCGCATTTCCGCAGTACCGCCGCCAAAAATGGTCTGGAACGCGGCAGTGAAGTTCCCGTTGATTGCGGCGAAAGCCTGTTCGAACTTTTCTTTCGTGATGATGTCGAGTTCCTTGATGGCTTGCAGCGTGTCGGCGATAGACCGCAGCAAGTCGTCGCGCTCGCGGGTCAGGAAGGTGAAGCGCTGCTCGCATTCGTTGAACTCCTCAAGCGCCATCATGTTCACCGCGCCCATGTTTTCGATGCGCTGCTTCATCTCGCGGTAGCTGGCTTCCGCCGTGGCAAGCTCTTCGCCGCTCATGAACGCAGTTTCCGAGGCGATCAAATCTTCGGGTTGCGCGTTCACTTCCGACAGGCAGGTTTCTCTCAGGTGATGGCGGTCCGAATCGTTGCGTGCCATTTCAATTTCGAACTTGCCCCGTTCGTCGCGAGTCTCCTGAAGCGTCTGGCGCGCCATACGCAGATGATCTTCCGCCTGGGTGACGCGCGTGCGCGCCGCATCCCATTCCTGTTCGAGTTCCGTCTGCGTTAATTCGAGGCGGGACTTCTCGGCACGAAGAACTTCGAGCTGCTGCTTCAGTTCCTCTGTTTGGCGCGCCATGGCCATTGTTTCTTCGTTAATGGCCGACTCCTGTTGCCGCAGTGCTCCCTCGCGTCTCTGCAAGTCTGCTTTTTCTTCCAGCAGGCGCTTGGCAATGGCCTCGGCAGCAGCGAGACGTTCGTTCATCGCGGCCAGCTCGGATTTGGCTGTAGTCAGTTCGTCCTGCTCGGATTGAATCGCACCGCGGAGTTGTGCAACTTCTTCCGTCAGGCGCAGACTTTCCGCTTCGGCTTCCGCACGACTGGTGGCGGCAAATTCGTGCTGCTCCTTGGCGCGCTGTGCACGCAACTGGCCTGCCTCGATCTCTTTCCGCACGCGCCCCAGTTCGTTCTGGCAGACAGACAGGTCGAGGCCCAGGCGAGCCAGGTCGCTTTGCATCTGTTCGTGACGATGCCTCGCGGCAAAGAGGTTGCGTTCGGTTTCGCGCAGCTGAGCGGTCAACGCTTCGTGGGTTTGTTCGTTGCTCCGCAGTTCCGCGACAACTGCCTCAAGTTCCGCCTGCATGGTACTGGCGCGGTGCTCCAGGTGCATCACGTCCGCATCCAATGCCCGCAATTCGCGCTTCATGCCGAGTGGGCCAGCTTCATCGGGCTTGCCGCCCGTCACCATTCTTCCCTGATAGCACGTGCCTTCCGGGGTCACGAACGCGTATTGAGGATATTCACGCGCCAGTTTTTCCGCGGCCACCGCGCTGTCCGTTAGGTACGCGGAACGCAGCCTTGGCAAGAACTGCTTTGCTGCGGCACCGAGAGGATCGCGGAATTCCACGAGTTTGTCGAGGCGAGAGATTACCCCGTCTTCCGAGCGGAAGTGGGCGATCGGTTCATACTCTTCCAGTTTCAGGTTGCGAAGGGAATCGACAAAAAAGGTGGCGCGGCCGCCGACTTCATTGCGCAACAGAGATACTCCGGCGCGCGCGTGGTCGTACGTCTCAACGACGACATACTCCAGCTCTTCTCGCATGTACTGTTCGATCGCTGCTTCGTGCTGCTCCGGTACCTCGGCATAGTCCGCCAGTACGCCAACGGCACGAAAATTCTGGGCACCGTGGCGCTCATTGGCGGCAAACAACTTCTGCACCGCCTCGCCGGTATAGGAGTGGTCGTTCAGGATTTGTGTCAATGTGGAGTGGCGAGCGCGAACACTCGCCAGGGAACCGCGCAGGGAATCCGATTCTTTGCCCATGACCTCGCGCTTCTGGCGTAGGTCCGTTAGGCGAGCATGTACTTCGACGGCCTTTTGCTGCAAGCCGCCCAGATGGTTCATCGCCGTCTGCCAATCCTGTGCGGCGCGTTCCGCATCGTCGCGCACCTGAATCGAGGATTCGAGCAATTCCGTTTCGCGCGCTTGGTACTTGCGCATGGACTCGGTCTGGTGCACTAACGCTTCTTCTGCTTGTTTTTGTTCGCCATGCAATTGCAGCAAGCTCTCGCCTGCCTCTGTGGCAGCTCGCCTTAGGCGCTCCATTCCTGCTTCTGCTTCGAATATCTGGGCACTTCGTGTCGCTGCTCGTGTGACCAGTTCTTCCACCCGCGCATTTCGTCGAGTGGATTCGACACGCACGGTTCCCACGGCTTGCTGCTGCTCGGCATTGCGCGCTTCCCACTCCGAGGTCTGCGCCATCAACGCCTGGCTCTCCAGCGCAAGCTGTTCATTGCGTCCGGCAAGTTCCGTGCTGCGGGTCTGGTTAAAAGTAATTCGGTTTTCGCTGCGGTCGACTTCGAGCGCCGTGTGGTTCAGCACGTTCTGGTTCTGGCGAATCTCCGCGTCCATCGTGTAAATGCGCTGGCTCAGGCGATCCTGCTCGGCTTCCTGTTCCTTAATTGCCTGCGCTTGCTGCGTTTCCGAGGCGGTCAATTCCGCCAGCCGGGTTCCCAGCCGCTCCGCCTCGCCGTCCAGTTCGCGCGCTTTGCCCGCAAGCATTTGGCGCACGATGCCGCGCATCTGCTCGCGAATTTCCGCGAAGCGTCGTGCTTTGGCAGCCTGGCGCTTCAGCGAACCCAACTGCTTCTCCACTTCTACCACGATGTCATTCACGCGCGCCAGGTTCAGCTTGGACGATTCCAGCTTGGCTTCACTCAGGCGCTTCTTGGTCTTGAATTTCGTGATCCCGGCGGCTTCTTCAATGATGGCTCGGCGTTCCATTGGCTTGGTGGCCAAAATCTGCCCAATGCGCCCCTGTTCGATAATGGCGTAGGAATCCGGACCAAGCCCGACGCCCATGAACATTTCCTGGATATCGCGCAGGCGAGCCACGCGGCCGTTGATGAGATACTCACTCTGTCCGCTGCGATAGAGCCGTCGGCTGACCACCACTTCGCCAGGCTTCGGGAGCATCGCCGGCTTTTCCGCCTTCCTCCTTTTCTTTGCCAGGAATCCTGCGGGAAGTCCTTCCGCCGGTGCTTCTTCGATCGCGGGTGCCGCTGCCGTTTCAGCCGGCGGCGGTGCCACGGTGCTTTCTGAATTCTCGGCCATTTCTGCCGCCGGGTCCTGGCCTTGTTCCACCGTGCTCTCCAGGACAAACCGGGCCGCCTCGGCAAGTTCCGGGTCTTCCATGGTGATGGTCACTTCCGCCAAGCCCATGGGTGCGCGCTTGGTGGTGCCGTTGAAGATGCAGTCGGCCATGCGCTCCGCGCGCAGGGATTTGTGGCTCTGTTCACCGAGCACCCAACTGATGGCGTCCACGACGTTCGATTTCCCGCAGCCATTGGGTCCCACGATGCACGTGGTGCCGGTGCCGCTGAAGGTGACCACCGTCCGTTCGCAGAAGGACTTGAAGCCGACGATTTCGACCTTACGGAGCTTGAGCAAGGTATCCCCTTTGTCGTGTAGTTCTACTTCGCGGTGAAGCAGTGCGCGCAGTTCTCCGTCATCTTGGAATACCGATCGAGCCGGGGTTTTTCGCGCGAAGAGAGACGACTTTTCTTTCCTCGAGGGGAGGATTCTCGACGCAACACTTCTGTCTGTAACAGACAGAAAGCAAACACGTTTGGCAGGTTCTCAGTCAGAGCCCAGCCGCCTGGCGCTAAGATGGCGGTACGGGAAAGAAGAGTAACACGACCTTTTGGCGCTGTAAAGGCCTACCCTATGGATTGTGGCCTTTTTCCGCTCACCACAAGGTACTCGATTCATTGGATTTGCGAGGCACGGCGACCGCTGGCCGGACAGCTTACACTTTTCTGGCTACCACCCGCAGTCGGCGGTAATCGAGCACCCAGCGGCCATCCGCGAAAAGAGCACCTCGTGCTTGGATCTCAGTCTCTCGCAACAGTTTCTCGCGCTGCTCGATGGCCAAGTCTTCCAGGAAAGGCCCGCCGAACATCTCCAGCCAGTTACGCAGACCCCGCTCGCCGTCTTCCAGTGGTGTGGGTCGCTCGAAAAGCAGGCCGAACGTTGTTTCGAGCCCTTGCTTTTCCAGGAGAGCGGCGTATTCGGCTAAGCTGGGGTAGAACCACGGGGCCGGCATGGGCCGCGACGCTTCGGCTTTCGGCCACGCCCGCTCCATTGCCGCGATAAGTTCCGCGATGTTTCCCTTGCCACCGAACTCCGCGACAAATCTCCCTTTAGGGTGCAGGACACGGGAAATTCCCTCTACTACCCGCTCCGGCTCCTTGATCCAGTGCAGCGTCGCATTCGAGAACACCGCAGCGAACTTCTCGGGGAAGGAGATCTCCCGCGCGTCCATCACCTCGAAGCGGAGAGCGGGATAGGCCACACGCGCTCGCTGAATCATATCTGCAGAACGGTCGACTCCCGTGACTTGCGCTCCATTCGCGGCAATCTTAGCGGTGAGATGTCCCGTGCCGCAACCTACATCCAGGATGCGCTCTCCGGGCTTGGCATCCAGTAGGTCCAGCAGACCTGCAGCCATTTTCCAGACGAACGAGTGCTTCTCGTCGTACAGCTCCGCATGCCACTTTGCCGTGTCTCCCATAACTAATTCGTTTTTCCTCCACCAAACTCGACGACCGCACCGGACGAAGTCTCCATGCGTTCATTGTCGATGTTCAGTGTCGCGCGGGCAATGCTCGCGTTGGACACGGGGAATGTGCCTGTCTGATCCGTCTTTGTGTAGGGCAACCGGTGTATGCCGGGCTTGATGCCTTCCACGGTTGCGGTAACTGGCTTCCCTGCAACCACTCCCGTAAATGTCCATCTTAAGCGATGCGCCTCGTGAACCGTTTCGCGTTCCGTCATTTTTCGAAGCACCGTTGCCGCACCGTCGTGCCAGAGCACCGCCTTGCGAAATGTCATTCCCAGAGGCAGGTCGTAAACGAGCGCCTCTACTGTACTTGCGGTGCCGTCTGGGTTCGGAAAATATGCGTGCATCCATCGCCAGAAACTCCTGTGTCGGTACCCGCAATTGTGACCTTGCACGCCGAAGCCGAGCGGGGCACCTGCGAATCTTTTTCCATCGCAGCTGATTTCTCCGGAAAACTCAGCATCCGAATGCGGCGAGCGCGAAAATCCGATCCATCCTTTGTCGCTGAGGGTGACGCCGAAATCCGAGTGCCAGTGCAGCTTCCAGGAGATGGCGCGCCCCTCCAACCGCAAATTGCCCCAGCACATGCCTTCCTCAATTCCGTTATCCGCAATCCGGCAATGGAAGGGAAGTTTCCGCCGCGTGCTCAGCTCCAGTTTTTCGATGGGAAATCCTTGTATGAAGCTGCGAGGTTCGCCGTCGCGCGGGAACCATGTGGCCCAAACCTGAGCTGGCATCGCGGTCTGCGAATCATGGCCGCGGACTCGCCCCAGGTTCATCACCAGGTAGCGAAACCACCACGCCCCGCTGCCATCCGCAAGTCCACAACGCAAAAACCAGACTTCGTAGCGGCGCTTCATGGCCCGCGAGGAGTACACCGCATTCAATTTCTTCTGGTCCAATTCCGGCTTTTCCCCTTCCTTTGCACTTCACTTGCTTACTTTATTCCTTCGCTCTTTAAATATTTTTCGAACCACGCGAGCATCCGCTTTTCGACGTCGACGCGATGCTTTGCTTCCTGGAAACCATGTAGCTCGCGCGGGTACAACACAAACTCAGCATCGACACCGTAGCGCTTTAGTCCGCGGTAAAGTTCCTGGCTCTGGCCGATCGGATCAATGGGGTCGGCCTCGCCCTGCAGAATGAGCGTGGGCGTCTTGGCATTTTTCACATACAAAAACGGGGAACTGTTTAGGAATCCTTCGGGCTTTTCATACGGTACGCCCCAGAACCATTCATCATAAGCGGGATCCTTTTCCGTGCCGAATTCGGAAATCAGATCTGCCATTCCCGCTCCCGATACGGCTGCCTTGAAGCGAGTCGTTTGCGTCACCGCCCACTCCGACATATAGCCCCCGTACGACCACCCACCAATTCCCAGGCGCTCAGGATCCGCCACGCCTTTCTTGATCAGCTCGTCGACACCCGCCATGACATCTTTGAAGTCGCCACCGCCCCAATCCGCGCGGTTCATCTCCACGAATTTCTGGCCGTAACCGATGGAGCCGCGCACATTGGGATACAGCACGGCAAAACCTGACGCCACCAGCAGCTGCCCCCAGGTTTCTACCGTGTCTTCCCAGCTTCCGGTCGGCCCACCGTGAATCAGCACAACCAGCGAGATTTTCGTCTTTCCGTCGTAGCCCGCAGGCTTCAGCAGTCCCGCTTCGATTTCTGTTTCGTCGAATGACTTATATCTAATGAATTCCGGCGCAATCAGCCCGTACTCTTTCCAGGAATCGTTGACGTGACTCACTTGTTGTGCCACACCCCTGGTGTCGCGGATCCAGAGTTCCGGCAAGGTTGTCGCGGTCTCCCCGACGAAGGCGATCTCACCTGTGGCTGCCACCGAGAACTGGCCCGGATTCACGGATAGCTCGGAAGTCATGTCCTTGCGTTCCCCTGATTCCGTATAGCCAATAAATTTTCTGCGGAAACCATCGGCATAAACCGCGACCGTCCAGCCGCCCTTTGCGAACTGGAAATCCAGGATGGCCCTGTCGAGGCTTGCGCCTGTCAGATTCTTGGCGATGCCTCCCTCAATGGGAATCGTCAGCAGGTCGTGAGGTTCAGGCCCGTCGTCGCGGCTGCCAATAAAACACACTGCCGACCCTTGGAGCGAAACGCGCAGGTTGCGGAACGGCCCACGGGGTGCCAGCAACTCCTGCTTGCGCCCGTTCGTCACATCCACGAGATAGATACGATCCGTCATTCGATCGGAAGCTGGGCGATCTGTCGCTTTGATCACGATGCTTTGGCCGTTCGGAAGCCACTGGAGTTCCTCGACCTTCCATGTCGACTCCGTCAGGGTGCGTTCTTCGCGTTTCGCCAGGTCCAGCACACGCAAGCGCGCGTATTTATCATCCCTATCCACGACCCGCTCATCGTCTTTGTCCTTCTCTTTCTTTTCTTCCGCCTCGGTTCTGGGGTTTGGCGCCAGGAACGCGATGGACCGGCCATCCGGCGACCACGCAAATACCTCGACCCCCACTTTGCCTTTCGTAACCGCGGCGGCCTCTCCACCTTCCATGCGAAGAACGTAGATCTGCTGTTGCTCGCCCCGATTAGAAAGGAATGCCAATTGCTTGCCATCGGGGGACCATCGCGGGGACGTGTCGCTTTTCTCCGAGGACGTTAACTGGCGCACTTTGTTGCTCGGTTTGTCGTACAACCAGATGTGCCGTGTCTGTTTCTCGCCGGTAAGAGGATCCGTCACGACAAATGCCACGCGCGTGCCGTCGGGGGAGAATTGCGGATCCTGCACGCTGCGCAATGCCAGAAACGTTTCCGGGGTTAAGGCCTTTTTCCCTCCCGGCGCCAGAGCCGGTCCCTGGGCCCAAAGTGCGCCGGCCATGAACGAAACTGCGGCCCACCCCATTGCGAACCCGAGCTTATCCATCCTGCCCCCCCATGCGAAGCCACGTGGAGTGACCTCACGCACACGACGACCAATCTTCGGACTTTATGCGCCGTCGCTAATTCCTGTCAACCACGCACCATTGCGGAGTTTCACACAACATCAAGAACGTTTACACGAAACCGGCAGAGATGGGATAGGATTTCCAAACAGCAGCTCTTGTACCCGCAAACTTAGACGGTAAATTCATCGCTCGCGGAAATTGAATGAATACAGTGCAGGAAGATCGTCGTTCGCTGACTTTGCTGCTCACGCTATTGATGTTCTTTGCGTCGGCTCCCTTCCTGGAAGGGCATCCCATCGGTGACCTGATCCTCACATTTGCTCTCTTTATTCTATTGGTGGCCGCCATCGTTGAATTGTCAGCGAAGCGTGCGTCGATGCAATTCTGCGTGCCGCTGGTGATCGTCTGTATGGTCTCCATCCTGATGGCACATTTTCACCCGACAGCGTCATTCCGCATTATCAATTTTTCCTTGTTGACGATCTTTTTCGGATTTGTCTCCGTCGGCCTGTTCCTTTATCTTGGCCGCATGGGCTCCATCACCAGCGGGCGAATGTACGCCTCGGTCAGCCTGTACATGATGTTGGTTTTGCTGTGGTTTGGGATCTACAACCTGATTAATGTGTTGAACCCCAACTCATTCCTCGAGGTCGGATTGGGTTCTTCCGAAATTACGCGCATCCCGGGGGCTACCTTCCTTTATTTCAGCATGGTGACCTTGACGACTCTGGGGTACGGCGACATCGTTCCTTTAACGCCGGCCGCCCGCATGTTTGCCGGACTTGAATCGATCACTGGCGTCCTGTACATCGCGATTACTGTCGCCCGTCTCGTCGCTGCTTACCAAAAGACCGACGACAAACCGACGTTGTTGCCGTAATGTCCGGCGCGAGTCTGGATTCGCATATCTATGGAACAATCGCTCAGTTAGACTCGATCTACGGAAACTCCTTATGAAAAACTTCTTTGCTATTGTGTTCCTGCTTACCTACGGATTCGTTTGGCACGCTACGGCGCAGACTCCCTCTTCTGCAAAGCCAGAAACAACCGCTTCTCGCTCGAAAGCTCAACCGGTCCCGCCACATCGATTTCGAGAGCTTGATTGGGATACTTACGTCGACAAGGTTCAAGGCGCCTGGATGGGCAAGATGATTGGCGTCACCTTTGGCCAGCCGTGGGAATTCCTGTACCAGGGCACGCCCATCGGCTTTGATATTACGGACTGGCCGCTGTCTCCAACGCGCATGAAGGACTATCGCGCGCGAGCGGCAAACAAGTCTGGCGACTGGAATCCCATCACCAGCGAAACCAACAATCAGAAGATTATTATCAATCGCGAATTCATCGAGAATTCCGAAAAAGAACACCCCAGTTTTGGTTCACCGGACAACGACGACATCTATATCAATCTTTTGTTTCTCTACTGTCTGCGCCGCTACGGCGTTGATGTAGACCCCGTCACGGTGGCTCACGAATGGGACGCCAAGATTCGCCAGGTTTGGCACGCGAACGATGCGGGACTCGCCAACATCCGTAAAGGCATACTGCCGCCGCAGTCCGGCAATCCTCGGTACAACCTACATGCTGACGACATCGATTTCCAGATCGAGTCCGACGTCTTCGGCATGATTGCTCCCGGCATGCCGCAAGTCTCCAACCGATACGGAGACCGGATGGGACACATCATGAATTACGGTGACGGTGTTTACGGCGGAATGTTCATCTCCGCGATGTATACGCAAGCGTTCTTCTCCAAAAGCGTTCGTGAAGTTGTGGAGAACGGTCTAAAGGCCATTCCGCCTCAGAGTCTGTACGCGCAACTGATCCGCGACGTGGTTCGATGGCATGACGAAAATCCCAACGATTGGCTGAAGACTTGGCACCAACTGCAATCGAAATGGGGCCAACTGGATCACTGCCCGGACGGCTACCGGCAGCCCTTTAATATCGACGCCAAACTCAATGGTGGATATGTCGTCATAGGATTGCTCTACGGTAATGGTGATTGGTACAAAACCATGAACTACGCCACACGATGCGGCCAGGACGCCGACTGCAATCCTTCCAACGCTGCCGGCATTCTAGGCACGCTCATCGGAGCACGCGCCATTCCCGCGGAATATCGCCAGCCGCTACACAATACCTATTGGAACAGAACCCTCGCGGGGCTTCCCGATTCGTTTGAGATTGACGTCCTCTCGGTCGATACCGCCGAGGTTGGCCTGAAAGTCTTGCTAGCGAATGGCGGCGAGGTCCAATCACGCGATGGCAAGCTCATCCTTCGAATTCCGAATCAGGAACCGGTGCCGCCGGCCAAGCTGGAACAGGTCCAGTGGAAGGAAGAGAAGCCCGTTCTGGATGGCAGGAACTGATTGTCTGCCCCGGCAGGCGCCTTTGGTAAACAATTGACTTAGCCCGCTTCGCCGCGTAGCCTAGAACTCCGATGTTCAGCCGCTCCATTTCGCTCGAGAATTGCCACGCAGGCACGGTTTTGTTCTGCCTGTGCATTTGTTGTTGCTCGCGGTGTGGGCGGAAGGAGACCGGCGGCTAGTATTTCAATCCACTAGATTCGCTTCTCACCTGGCCCACGACTCCGATCGTGGGCTGTTTGTTTTTTCGGGACATTTCCGTGGGAAATGGAAGTGGCCGAACATCGAGACAGATCCAATCAAGGAGCAGACCATGAGTAAGATTCTTTCGGAAGTTCTGGACGCAAACGCGAAATACAGCGCGAGTTTTGGGGAGAAGGGCAAGCTCGCCATGCCACCCGCACGGCGCTTTGCGGTTCTCACGTGCATGGATGCGCGCCTGGATCCAGCGAAGTTCGCGGGCCTGGCCGAGGGCGACGCTCACGTAATCCGCAACGCCGGCGGGCGCGCCAGTGATGACGCCATTCGGTCGCTCGTAATCAGCTACAAGTTGCTAGGCACGCAGGAGTTCTTCGTCATCCATCACACCAATTGCGGGATGGAGTTTTTTACCAATGAGGTCATTCGCGATTTGCTGAGTTCGAGTCTGGAGACAGCCGAGCTGACCTCCAACGGTTTCCGAGATGTCGGCAAAGGCCTCGGCAATCGCTCCGGTGAATACATCGAATGGCTCACCATCAAGAATCAAAAGCAATCCGTGCTCGATGATGTCGCGCGGATTCGCAATCACCCGCTCGTTCCGAAGTCCATCCCGGTTTATGGCTATGTCTATGATGTGGCCCACGGAAAATTGATTGAAGTCGAAGGCTCGCGCGCGGTGGGCGCCTCCGCCTGATCCTTCGGCAACCACCATCTACAGCGTAAACAGCCCCATGCATTCAAGGACCGCATGGGGCTGTTGATTCAGTAGCCACGCGCAAATTCCTTCTTGCAGCGAGCGAGGTCGAATAAGGTTGAATCCGCTTGGCGCAGAATACCAATCTGCTGCCGATCGATCCTCGCAGCATCGCACCGCCGTTTCCGGGTGCGGAAAAGTCCGAGGTTGTGACTTGGCCGTCTGAACCAGACGCCAGCGGGTCGCCCAGCGGACTTCCCGGCGACCCGTGGTCACAGAAAATCTCGCTCGCATGATCCCAGAGGCGTGTTCGTTGCAGCAGCCGCAATGCCTCGGATACAATCATTCGTTTGCAGTAATTGCGAAAGGCGCGACCGAGCGAAATGCACACCATCCAGGTCCACAACACCCTCAGTGCAAAAGTTGAGCCTTTTGTCCCCCAGCAACCAGGGCAGGTGCGGATGTACACGTGTGGCCCCACCACGTACGACTTTGCCCACATCGGCAATTTCCGCACCTTTGTATTTCAGGATATTCTCCGCCGTTTTCTGAAATTACGCGGGTTCAAGCTGAATCACGTCATGAACCTGACGGATGTGGACGACCGCATCATCGCCAACGCCGCTGCCGCCGGCGTCTCTATCCGCGATTACACCGATAAATACGTTCTGGCGTTTTTTGCCGACTGCAAGACCTTGAGCGTCGAAGCTCCGGAACACTGGATCCGGGCCACCGACCACGTCCCGGACATGGTCGCGCTGATCCAGAAGCTTCAGAAGAACACCTACACCTATGAGTCGGAAGGCTCCATCTATTACCGCATCGCCAAGTTCAAAGACTACGGAAAGCTTTCCAAGATTGATCTCAGCGGCATCCAGGCTGGGGCGCGCGTTGATAATGACCGTTACGAAAAGGAGAGTGCGCGCGACTTTGCGTTATGGAAAGCGCCGAAAGCCGGCGAACACTTCTGGGAGACACCCATCGGCACGGGACGCCCCGGCTGGCACATCGAATGCTCCGCGATGGCCATGAAGTACCTGGGAGAGACGATCGACATCCACACCGGCGGCATCGATTTGGCATTTCCGCATCACGAAAACGAAATTGCGCAGAGCGAAGCGGCCACCGGAAAACAATTTGTCCGCTACTGGCTGCATGCTGAACACCTTCTTGTCGAGGGTGAGAAAATGTCCAAGTCCTTGGGCAATTTCTTCACGCTGCGCGATCTCTTTGCCAAGGGCTACAAACCATCGGCGCTTCGATTTGCCCTGGCCAGCGTTCCCTATCGCCGGCAACTGAATTTCACCTTCGATGGATTGCAGCAGGCCACCAGTTCCGTTGACCGTCTGCGAAATTTCGCGTTCCGCATGAGAAATGAGACGTTCCAGGCAGGGAAGCAGCCCGGGATGGAGGCGCGCATCGCCAAGGCCGCCGACGATTTCGATGCCGGCCTTTCAGACGACCTGAACACCGCGCAAGCACTTGCCGCCGTTTTCGATTTCGTGCGCGAAGCCAATACCGCGATGGATAAAGGCGGCTTCCGCAGGGGTGATGTCAAAGCGGCACAAGAATTTCTGAGCACCTTCGATCAGGTCTTTGCTGTTCTGGAAGACAACGATGCGGAAAAATTAAGCGCGATTGGCTTTGGCGGGTCGACAGCTGGAGTGGAGGATGCCGAAATTGAAAAGCTGGTCGCGGAACGTCAAGCTGCGCGCCAGCGCCGCGACTTTGCCGCGTCCGATCGCATCCGTAAGGAACTGTCTGACCGTGGTATAATTCTAGAAGACGCGAAGGACGGCAGCGTCCGCTGGAAACGCAAATGAAACACTTCCACTTTTTGAAGCGCGGTCGCGAAGTAGTGGGTCCTCGTGTCCCCCGCAAGTTTCGCCCGTCGAACGTTCGACCGGGTCTTTACAGCGTAGATTAAGTCCTATTCCTGCAGGCTGCGCGGCCTTCGCGAGTTACACGCCTGCTCTTTCCCACGCCTCTCGCCACACTAACCCGCTGAACCGATTCTGGGAGAAATCATGACAACCGCCATCGACGCAAGAACCAAACTTCCTCGTATTAATACGCCTCTGCCAGGCCCGAAGTCGCAACTGGTCATTGATTACGACCACAAGTTCATGTCCCCGTCGTACATGCGGGACTATCCCCTGGTAGCCGATCACGCCTATGGCGCCATCGTTGAAGATCCCGATGGCAACACTTTTTTGGACTTCGCCGCCGGCATAGCCGTTTGCTCCACCGGTCACTGCCATCCCAAGGTCGTAGCCGCCATCCAGAAGCAGGCCGCGGAGATGATTCACATTGCCGGGAACGACTTCTACCACCGGCACATGCCGCAACTGGCAGAGCGCCTTGTGGCCACTATGCCGAAGTCGAGTCACTACAAAGTGTTCTTCGGCAATTCTGGCACGGAAGCCGTTGAGGGCGCCATTAAGCTCGCTCGCTATTCCACGCGGCGCGACAAACTCATCGCGTTCTATGGCTGCTTTCACGGCCGCACGCTTGGCTCGCTATCATTGACTGCCTCCAAGAACACGCAGCGAAAATATTTCGGTACGTTGCTGGGCGGAGTCGAGCACATCCCGTATCCGTACGCGTATCGCTGTGCCCTCGGCCACACCCAGGAGACCTGCGGCGGCGAGATCATCGAGCTTCTGGAGCAACAGATATTCAAACGCCTGTTCGCGCCCGAAGAAGTCGCAGCCATCATCGTCGAACCAATTCAGGGTGAGGGAGGCTTCATTCCCGCGCCAGCGTTCTTCCTGCAGGAACTGCAGCGCTTGTGCAATCTGCACGGAATTGTCCTGATCCTCGATGAAGTTCAGGCAGGCATGGGTCGCACCGGAAAGTGGTGGGCCTACGATCACGCCGGTATCACGCCGGACATAGTTCTGACGGCGAAGGGAATTGCTAGTGGCATGCCGATCAGTGCGTTCATCGCCAAAGAAAGCATCATGCAGTGGAAGCCCGGCTCACACGGAACCACCTACGGTGGCAATCCCGTATGCGTGGCTTCGGCACTGGTTACCATGGACTTGATCGAGGGTGGCTTGATGGCCAACGCCTCGGAAATCGGCAATTACATCTTCGGCAAGATCAGCGACTGGCCCAAGCGCTTCAAAATCGTCGGCGACGTCCGCGGAAAAGGCCTGATGATCGGCGTGGAAATCGTCCGCGATCAAAGCAGCAAGGAAAAAGCGGGCGGCTTGCGCGATAGGATCATCGACAATGCGTTCCACCGAGGCCTTTTAACGCTGGGCTCCGGAGAGAATTCCATTCGCATGTCACCCCCGCTGATCATCGATCGGGAGCAAGCCGACTGCGCAATCCGCATCATGGAAGAGAGCATTCGCGAAGCAGAAGAATCGCTCTAGGCGCATCGGCAGCGGATCCACGAGTAGCTGAATCCCGTGGCCGCAGATAATTCTGCCCGCTGCCGGATTTTGCGTCCCCCTTGATAGTTTAATAGCCTATCAGTAATAAATGGGGTAGTGTTTAGCCAAGTCCGATTTGCGCTCCGCAAGTGGAAGGCGCGGCACGGCCTTTGCGACCCCGCCCTCTCCTCTCCCGCGGGCAAAAGCTTGAGGCGCTGCAGAAAGGCGTGCGTGGGGAAACGTATGCTTACTGTTGCCTACGGCGCCTCGGCTATGTTTTCATTGCCCGAAACTACATGCCAACCCACGCGAAGGGTGAACTCGATCTGATTGGTTTCGACGGAGACACGCTCGCTTTCCTAGAGGTCCCCACTCGCCTGGCGGTTAAGGGAAAGTCGGCGCTTCCTGAATTGAGTATCCCCTAAGCGAAACACGAAATCCTGATTCGCACTAGGCACCATTTGCTTCGCAAACGCCACCTGGGGGAATGCGCGCGGCGCTGTAATGTCGTTGCTAGCGACAATACCCCTGGCCAGCCACCCGCGGTCCGCTTGCACAAGTCAGCCCTCAGCCCTATGATCCATCGTCATTCGGAATGGTAGCTCCCGGCTGGCCAGGTCAATTCGAATCACTTATACTCGCAGTCCTCACGAGTGGCCATTTACGATCCAGGAGTTCCGCAAGATGCGAACACCCGCTATTTTTTTGTCAATCGTGTGCACCATCTCTTGTTTGAGCTTGTCGTCACAATCCAATCCGCAAACCAGCACAGCGGACGCCTTGACCGGGGAATGGCAACTCACCACTGTCGAAATGGGAATCGCCTACACCGAGCGGTTACAGCTCAAGGGAACAGGAGATGAAATCAGTGGCCAGATTTATCGGAGCGGCAAAGACGTTCCGGTGAAGGGCACCCTGAAAAGTGGGGACGTCCATCTAGAGTTTCAGGATGGCACGGGCAAGGACACCTACGATGGCAAGCTTTCGGGCGCGGGAATAGCAGGGCATTATTCGGTTAAAGGCGACTCTAATACCTCGACGGGGACCTGGAGTGCACTGCGCGCTCCGACGGACACGCCCGCGTCGCCCCGTACATTGGATTTCGCTCCGACAGATTATTATCGGCAGCTCTCCGCGAATATGAAGCCAGTTCTTCGAATCTGGCCGGGAGACACTGTTCACACGAAAAGCGTAGATGCAGGTGGCCAGGATGAAAAGGGCGTAAGGCGCGTGGCGGGCGGGAATCCACTCACAGGGCCGTTTTACATCGAAGGCGCCATGCCAGGCGACCTCGTGGCGATCACCATAAAGAAATTGCGCATCAATCGCGATTGGGCCATGAGTGACAGCGCACTGGTCGACCGCGCCTCCACCAATGACTACGCTTCCGAAAATAAACAGGAATGGAAAGATACACGGTGGCATCTGGATGCGGAAAAGCAAATTGCCACGCTAGAGAATGCTCCCGAGCATCTGAAGAACTTCATTGTAAAGCTAAATCCAATGTTGGGCTGCGTCGGAGTTGCTCCAAATCCCTGGAGGGCGCCCGTGCAAACACAGGACTCTGGAAGCATCGGCGGAAACATGGATTTCAATGGCGTTACGGAGGGCGCAACCGTATTCCTGAACGTACAACAACCCGGCGCGTTGCTTTATGTGGGAGATGCGCACGCCGTTCAGGGGGACGGAGAGCTGAACGGGAATGCGCTGGAAACCTCCATGGACATTGAGTTCAGCGTCCAGGTGCAGCGGCAAAAGCACATCGGAACTCCACGCGTGGAAAATGCGGAGTATCTCATGGCCATGGGTCTTTCTGGATCATTGGACGATGCGTTTCGCGAATCCACCTCGGAACTCGCAAGTTGGCTCATGGCCGACTATAAGTTGACTAGCGCCGAAGTAGCTTCGGTTCTGGGCACTTCCATCGAATACAAAATCTCTGAGGTCGCCGATCGTAATGTCGGCGTGGTGGCAAAGATCCGGAAAAGCAGCCTGTCGCCGCTAGCCACGGCGAAATAAGACCGCAGCGAGGGTGCAACTGGCCGTCAATCTTTGTGGAAGCCGATGGCATCCAGCGCAGGTTGAATCTCCGGGTTGGACATGAACGTCTTCCAAATCAAACCGGTGCGGTAATTTTCGATCATCACCACGATCGGTGCCTGGTTTAAGCCCATATTCACGTCCTCAAACCAGTTCTCCGATTCATTGTAGCCATCGCGGAATCCATAATTCCCCCACAGCTTTCCTCCCAGGTCGCGATAAAAATGCTTTAGCGCCTTCATCGATTCTTCCGGAGTATAGGGAAATGACGCCAGCGCAGCGGTGCAGGTCAGGGTGCCGTTATCGTCGCGCGGCAGCGGACGGCCGCCGTCCGCATTCACGCCAGCGGAACGGCCCCAGGCATTATCACCATATCCCTTGAAGTGGCGGGGGTTTTCAACGGAGTAATCGTGGCTGATCAGCGCGATGTTGCGGTTGTTCTGGAAGTAGTTTGTGTACTTGTCTCGTTTCCCTCGTGGGTCGAAAGCCAGAAAGGAGTAGTGCGTGAAGAAAAGTTCGCCCCCGTTGCCAACGCCCACGTCGAGTTTGTGCCCGTAATATGCATTTCCGTTGGTGTAGTGATCTCCTTGCGTGGTCCGGCCCCAACCCTGGCGATAGTTCGCCGCCATTTCCGATTGGCTGGCCCAACCCGTGTGGTAGAGACTCGCGGGAACCGCATGGGTTGGCGAGGCAATGGCCAGTAGATAGATGATCATCGTCTCATTCCACCCCACGAGTGGGTGGTGAATGTGGAAGCCAGCGTCAGGGGACCAATGCCAGTAGAGAAAATCCTTGTTCGGTCCGTTGCGATACCAATCCCATTCGACAGTCTTCCAGAAGCCGGTAATGGTGGAGCGCAGCTCTTTTTCCTGTGGCGTGTCACGATTGAAGTATTGGCGCGCCACCAGCAGTCCTTGCATCAGGAACGCTGTTTCCACCAGATCGCCGCCATTGTCGTATTTGCCGAAGTAGGGAATTACCTTCGCGGTGCGACCATCCAGGAAGTGCGGCCAAACTCCATGAAAACGATCGGCGGTGGAAAGAAAGCGCGTGATTTTCTTCATGCGCTCCAGGCCCTGCTCGCGCGTGATAAATCCCCGGTCGACGCCAACAACGATAGCCATGATTCCGAAACCCGACGAGCCCAGCGCTATCAAGTTCTTGTCTCCGGGAAGAATTTCAATCGCCATGCCTGCGTTGGGGTGCCCTGCGTCCCAGTAGTAGCGAAAACACGCTTCCTCTACCATGGTCAGCAGCTCGTCATCCGTTATGGCGCGCGTGCGGGCTTGGATCTCGCCGGAGAGGGCGGACTCTTTGTAGCTGGAATTCACGGCTGACACTCTGTAGCTCGCGATTTTGCCACTCTCCCCAAGAAAGTCTTCGAATCGAGTGCGATCGCCGCGCTGCGTGGCCAATTGCGCGAAGTTCTTTCCGTCAAACGAGCGGTAGACTTTGTAGAACTGTAATTCGGGGTCCGAAACAGGCGCCCAGGTCAGGTCGACATGACGATCGTAGCCTTTGGCGGCAAGTCCCGATGGGACTGCCGGAACCTTGGTGCCGGACGATTTCCTTGGAGCGTCACCGACGGTGATTTCATCGATGTAAACCGTGTGCGGCAGATTGTCGTCGAGCGCCTGAAAGATGGTAATCCTCTGCAGTTTTTGCGGGTCGAAGGCGTAAGCTTGGGTGTCTTGTGCAATCCCGACAAACGAATCGAACGGCAGCTCCACCTGGACCCATTTGCCGACGGCTGGTAGGTTGCTGGTTTTGAACAGCGGAATTCCAGGAGTGCCATGGCCATTCGAGTCGCTCAGCAGGATGCGTGGCGACTGCTCGGGCGAGATGGCCTCTTCGGCGAAACACCAAAAACGCAAAGCGGAGCCCGCGAACTCGACTCTTCCATAGCGCGTCCGTACGTCCAGCGTGACACTCCAATCCCCACCGGTTGCCGATCGCCACTTCAATCGCAACGCATTCGGTGCTGTCAGATAGTGGCCCTGCTCCACCGGAATTCTCCCGTCGACCTGATCCAGCTCACTAGGGGCGATCAAGTAGGTGTGGCTGTAGTACCACGAGCGGTCGGGAAGGCTATTGTCGAAGACCACGTGCCGGTCGTAGTCGATTTGAGCGAAGGCAGCCAGAGGAAAACACAGCCACACCGCCAGAAAAGCCCGATGACCTTTCATCAATCCCCCTTGGAGCGAGTCGCTTGTGTCTCTGCTCAATTCTAGAGAGAGGGAAGCGCGGGTGCAATGATGGCTGCAACCCGTGCCTGCGACAACACTTTATGTTTGGGCGACTCGCGATACAATACTGAGTTTGCATCGCAGCTTGCAGCGCGGTAGTGTAATTGCAAGTGTTCGGAGGGCGATTTGCCTGAGTTACGTAAAGACCCGATTACGGGGCGATGGGTGATTATCTCGACAGACCGCGGAAAGCGGCCCATGGATTTTCTCCGAGAAAACGTGTTTCCCGGAGCACCCCAGAATTGTCCCTTTTGCCCGGGGAATGAAGTCAAGACTCCTCCGGAGATTTTGGCATACGGACGGAATGGCACCGGGCCCAATACCTCCGGCTGGAACATCCGTGTGGTCCCCAATCGCTTCCCGGCTCTCGGTATCGAAGGGGAACTCGACCGCGAGGGCGAAGGCCTGTTCGACAAAATGAACGGCATCGGCGCGCACGAGGTAATCATCGAAACGCCGCAGCATCAGACCACGCTCGCGCAACTCCCGCAGAAATCGGTCGAAGATGTTTTCTGGGCCTACCGCGACCGCATGCTTGATCTTAAAAACGACAAACGCTTCCGCTACATTCTTATCTTCAAGAATCATGGCGAAGCTGCAGGCGCATCGGTCGAACATCCCCACTCTCAGTTAATTGCTTTGCCCATCGTCCCGCGCCGCGTCCGCGAGGAAGTGGACAATTGCTGGCACTATTACGACGAGAAAGAGCGCTGCATTTTTTGTGACATCATTCGTCAGGAGCGCGATACCGGCGAGCGCGTGATTGGCGAGAACGATCATTTCATCACCCTCGCGCCTTACGCTCCCCGCTTCCCATTTGAAATGTGGCTGCTGCCCAAGGTGCATAGCTCCGCTTACGAAAACAATCAGAGCTCCATGTACGCCAGCCTAGCGCAAATGATGAAAGATACCTTGATGCGCCTGGAATCAGTTCTCGATCGTCCCGCGTATAATTTCATGATTCACACTTCGCCCATCGGCGAAGAGATCAACGATCACTACCACTGGCATATTGAGATCATCCCGAAGCTCACAAAGGTTGCGGGTTTTGAGTGGGGCACTGGCTTCTACATCAACCCCACGCCGCCGGAAGAATCGGCGCGCTTCCTTCGCGAGGCGCAACTGGAAGAGCCCGTGAAGAAGAAATAAGACGGACGATTCATAGCGCTATCTGGACACTGCGCTTACGGCTAAACCGAGTTTTCGCTATAATTGAAGGGTCGAGGCGCGGTACCCAAGTGGTAAGGGAGAGGTCTGCAAAACCTTTATGCGTGGGTTCGATTCCCACCCGCGCCTCCATAAAAATCCATCAAAAAGCCAATAGAATTGAAGATTTCTTGGATGCTTTGAGAAATTGTATCGTAATTGTACAACGTTTTCACGGGGATCCCTCGTTTTCGCTGTGTGCGATAGCTACGGCGACGGCCTTGTCTAGGGCATCCTGACGGGTCTTGACCCACGGCGAATAGTGTTTTTGCGTAATCCGCAGACTCTTGTGCCCGAGCAGCGTCGACACATCCTCAAGCGAAGCTCCGGCCTGAAGCCGGGACACAGCAAAGGTGTCACGGAATCTATGGCTGTGGCCGTTCTTGATTTTCGCCTTTTTGAACACATCGGCCAGTCGCTTACGCCACACTGACACCGCGGCAGGTGACTTCGATGTGCCGGTCCAAAAGAAATACGCAGGGTTTCTGTGCATCACTTTCCGCAGCGCATCCGCAACAAACGTAGGCAGCAGGACGGACACGTACTCACCTGTCTTGGCTTGATGCAGCTGTAAGCGATCGCCTTTTAGGCTCTCGCAGGCCGATGCGTTACAACGGTTTGCCTCGATCTCCGCGGCAAACAGTGGATGCACGCTGATCTCAGCGGGATGTCGCTGTTCGGTGCGAATCTGGAAGGCGCGAATCTGTTCGGGGCTCGGCTTTATCGGACAGATTTCCAAAAAGCGTCACTTCGCGGCGCAGAACTAGCGTTCAGTTACGCAGCCGGTGCAAATTTTCGAGGCGCGGATCTTCGAGAGTGTTCTCTTTATCGAGCTGAAATTGGGCTGGGCCGACGACATTCGTCTGCGGATTTTACAGGTGCCCTTGTTAATGAGGGCAGCGACATACCGGAAATTAAAGTGTTTGGCGAACGAAGGTTGTGAATGAGATGCCATCTTCCAGCCGTGATTTTTCAGCGCCTCAGGCCGCACGAAGCCCATCGACTTCCTCTAGGCCCAACTCTCTCAACTCTCCTTCAGTAAATGCCAGTTCAGCGTCACTTCCGGCGACGCTCACGATGCCTTGCTGGTTGAGCAAATTCTCGATTTGTCGCCAGCGAAATGCGTCCAAGCAGAGCATGCGTCCAAGTCGATTCATGAATTCATCCATATTAGAGAAGAACGCGTGTAAACTCTTATCCCCATCGATTTGCATTGCCTGCACCTCAACTGCAATATATGCAGCCCCACCGGAGCCTTTGCGAATCTCGGCCGGCAGTATTTGCAGTGTGTAGAGTTCCGAAATGTCGTCAGTCATGACTTGCTTATCTTCCGCTTTCCCTATACACACGCTAGTCACTTCGCGTTTACCTGTCCATTGGACCAGTGGACAGATTAGGAACAGGTAGGGGAGCAGTCTGCTCAACGGCTGGCAAACGCGGTGCACGTCCATGTGGTTCAAGTTTCCGAGTACCTAACAGGAGTTGACCGGCGCGTATCCCGGAACCGGGGCAGGCAATTCTTAGTTCGCATGATGACCGTTGTCTTCTGGATTCAATCCAAAGGCCGGTCTCTCTTACTCACGCTGCAAAAATCCCCGGTCACCTCACATACGCATTCCCCCGAACAGGTACAAAACCAACAGGATGATCAGGACCAGCCCGAAAATCCCTACACCTCCGCCCGTTCCCCATCTCCGATATCCGTAATAGCCGCCGCCGCCCCCGAACAAGAGCACGAGAACAATGATCAATAAAATCAGTGACATTGGAATCTCCTTTCGGCTTCGAACTAACTCCGATCTCAGGGCCTGCGCTCTGGTCTTTCTGGTGCCTCTCTCAAAACAAAACTTCTGGCGTCTTCGGCCTGACCAATCTGCGGACTACATCACAACTCGGTTTTATTGGTCCCTACATGTGAGATTCTCACGGACATGTCCCAATAACTGTTCCTTTTTTTGGACAGAGCACTCAAGCCTTGACTTCTAACCTTCTGAACCCCGGACAAGAAACATGAACTTCCCCGCCACCACGCACTCCACTTCAGAACCTCCGCCGGCATGCGAGTTTCTCAACTAGCTACAGGGCTTCCCAGCAACTACCAGACCCTGATTAACGCCGCCCTGAGGGAACCAAGGAGGAACTGCTCATCAATATTTCAGCGCACCCGTACGAAAGCTAACTTATTCGTGAAGGACAACACTCAGCAGGGAATCGTTGACGCGAATTTTGCCGTTGTATTCAATGAAGCTTAATTTCCTGAATTTGTTCATAAAGAAATTGACGCGGGACCGCGTTGTGCCAATCATCTCCGCCAGTATCTCTTGCGATACTTTGGGAAGTCCCTTGTGAGGATGGCCCGGCGCGCCGTAGCGCGCCAGCCGTTTCTCGCTGGAGTTGAAAAGCTGGTCTATCAGATCCGCTTCGACCCGGATGTTTCGCGCCAGCATATGAGCGATGAAGCGGTCGGAGAACTCGTGTTCGCCATGGAGCACGCGAATCATCTCGTTTTTCTCAATGAGGAGCACGGTGGTTGGTGCAATCGTGGTCGCCGTCGCTATGCAAACGGCCTGGCCCGCAAGGCAACCTTCCCCCAAAAAATCGCCAGGTCCCAGAATGGCCACGACGGCTTCTTTGCCCGTCTGATTGACCGCAGAAAGCTTCACACCGCCTTCCTGAATGTACATGACATTCTTCGCCGGATCGCCCTGCTCGAAGACGGTTTCTTTCGCTCGAAACTTGGCCACCTTTCTTCCCAGTCCGGCCGAGTCGAGAAACAATTTCACATCGAAAACAGGGATCTCTAAATTCGCTGTTTTGAAGGAGGGAGGGACCTTCGCAGGCGCAGCTTTAGGCGGCATTTGCGTATATTATACCATCGATTTTCCTTGCTGTTCACGATTGAACACTCCGTGTCTACCGGCACAGCATCGACATCCTGAAGCTGAACTGCAACAAGTCCTGAGAGTCATGAGAATACCGGAAACTCCTCGTGTCTACGCCCGTGCCTTCACCGAAGACTTGCGCACTTCTAACCACGAAGTTCTCCGCAAGACTGTACAAAAGTGAACAGCCCGAACTTTCGAGAATTTTTAATATGTCGCGTGGGACGGTGAGAAAGAGAACAGGAGACCGTGGTTATGAACCAGACTGTTGTGTTCAGCGCGTTGCTTCTGGTCGTCTTCATCGCCAGCACTCAAGAACCGGCCGCGACCAAAGCACCCACTGAAACGGCTGCTGTGGTGTCCGGCAAGCAAACTTATGTGGAATATTGCGCCGTGTGTCACGGCGGTGACGGAAGAGGCATTGGCCCTGCTGCATCCGCGCTAAAGACGCCACCAGCGGACCTCACAACACTCGCCAAGAGGCATGATGGCAAATTCCCTGACGAATATGTCGCCGAAATCGTGCGTTTTGGTAAGCTGGTCCAAGCTCACGGCTCAGCTGACATGCCGGTCTGGGGTCCTATCTTCGGCCTTCGCGACAACAGTAATGAGGTGGCCGTGAGGCTGCGCATTAAGAACCTTTGCGAATATCTGGCAACTCTACAGGAAAAAGAATCTTAATTGGGCATGCCCCTCCGGGTAGAATTGCGCACCGCTTGCGAGCTCTGCGAGTCCGTCGGCAAGCTTTGACAACCCCGATTAATGCGCATCAACCGGACTCAACCTGCTGGAAGGTATTAACAGAAATTACAATTTTCAGGGAAACTCTGGCAGAGTTGTCGAGGAAGCCTCCACCCTTACAGGAATGAGAAAGAACGACTAAGTTACATCGTGCTCGTCCGAGGAAGGCCCGGTGACTATTTTGGGCGAGGGCTCATTAAGTCTTAGCCAAGCATGCGATGGGGTCGGGATCCTCGGTGCGTTCTGCATCCGAGAATAGCTATCACCTTAAAAATATGCTCACGCGCCAGATTCTCCCGATCGCAGCACCCACGGTAGCCCGCAGCCTGCGGCGCTGGATCTTTCACCTAGGTGGATTGGGCTTTATTCCGCTTGGACTCCTGGATAGCTCCATCATTCCGCTCCCGGGAAGCATGGACGTGCTGACGATCGTCTTGTCTGCCCGCAAGCGAGAGTTATGGCTTTATTATGCGTTGATGGCGACGGTTGGTTCGGTAATCGGAGGCTTCGTCACCTACCGGCTTGCTCGCAAAGGGGGAAAAGAAACGCTCGAACGCAAGTTCCCGGTCAGGACGCTCGCCAAGGTTTACAGGCTCTTCGGGCAATGGGGATTTTGGGCTATCGCTATCGCCGCATTTCTGCCACCGCCAGCGCCTTTGGTTCCATTTCTCTTTGCCGCGGGCGCAATGCAATATTCCGTAAAAAAATTCCTCGTAGCGTTGACTCTCGGCCGAACTGTTCGATACTCCCTCCTGGCGTTCGTGGCAGCCCATTATGGACGGCGAGTGGTCACGGTCATCACGCAAAATGGACATCCGGTCCTCATGGCGGTAATCGGTCTGATTACGGCGGCGGTGGCAACTCTCATCTTCATTCTCGTAAGCAGACGCAAAAAGCGAGCACACAGTTAGCCAACCTCTGAGCTACTGAGAGAAACAGGACATGTGTCGTGCATACGGCGCCTGTATCCGTGGAGCCAGCGCGACAAGGCTAGCGGCGCGATGTCCTGCCACCCTAATGAGACGTCAGATGTTCGACACATGAAGGTGGTTCACCGCTCTTTTGACGTTCACGCTCAGCTCCAGTTAGCAGACCAATCCCCAGGGAAACGTCCAGACCAAATAGGGGAAGCTGTTGGGGAGTCATGGACAGAGTCTCCCTGAAACTACCGAGTGGGCCTTCCGCCGGTGCAAGACGTAAGGAATGACGTACGCGGCGCAGCAGAGTCCCATCAACCAAGAGGCTCGAGCCTGGTAGCGATCATTCACATTCGACAGCGCCCCGGTTGCCAGGGCGTTCGCAAACAAGAAAATCACTGTCAGAACAAAGAGCTGATTAGCCATTCTTACCCGGAGTCGTCTTGTAAACAGCGCCATCAGGCTTACGCCAAAACAGCACCAGAACACGGCAGCGTAAAAGGGTGTCACTCTATACGCATCCATCGCCAATTTGCCAATCGATTGCCTCGAAAGCAAATATTTGGGTACATCCCCAGGATAGAGCTCCCGAAAACCTTCGAACTCCGGGCCGCTTCGAATGGGATAATTTCCTGAACCGGCGGTGAACGCGAAAAACTGACGGAACATCTGCCTTACACACGTTACGACGAATCGTACCGGGTAGTGCCGAATGGTTGCGGATACGATTCTGCTCGCCTCACCAGTTGCCCTGCTCCAGCCGCCCATTTCTTTCAGGAGTGGATGCGAGCCCCACAGAAATTCTTCCGAAGTCTTGGGCAGGTTATGGAGATATTTACAGGGAGTGAACTGCTCGATTCCGCACCGTTGTTGCAGATAATCGGCAGCCAAGCCGCTCTCGATCAGCCTGCCGAACAAGAAGAGAGGTTTTCCCGGAGAGAGAGTAAATCCAAAGCCCGAGCGCCAGTTCGATAGCGCAAGTAGGGCAGTGATGGCAATGATTGGCACGAGTACACACGCGACTATCCCTTTTATTGATCGAGTGGGCCAAAACTCCCGGAACGCGCCAAAGGTCCGAAAAACGAAAATTGCCAGCAGAAGCAGAGTTACTGTCAGCAGATGCGTTATGTGAGTTCCAATCGAAATACAAAACACAGCGGAAATGAGAACTGTTCGTTCGAGGGAGATCTTGGAATCATACAGAAGCAAGAAGAGTGAGAGGAGAGACAATCCGGTGAACACATCAGGCATGATCTGACCTACGAACCAAGGGAGCGTTGTTCCGAAGGCTAGAAACCCCATCAGTCCCAGAAAAACCAGGCCACCACGCTCTGACGGCGCATTTTGCCGGACAATGAAATTGAACACCGACTGCAGAATGAAAACTGCAATGACGGACTGAGCTATCACGACCAGCCAGGGAGAGGTTCCGAAGCTTACAAGCCGGATGAAGATGCTGTAACTGATCGTCCGATACATTGGTGGCTGTAAATAAAAACTTACCCAGAGATATTGCCCGGAGTCGGGGTAGAAGACAGGGTAGCCATTGAAAACGGCGACCCAGAGAAGCGTGTAGCTCGAGATCACAAGCAATAAAAAGTATTTTACGTCTTGCCGAAATGCCAAGTGGCTATTTGTGAGCAGCGGGGATGGGCTAGTAATAGACAATGGCGACTCTCCGTGATGACGTGTCAGCAGTTCCTAATCTTGCTTCTGGCGGGGATGGCATGAAGTCTGCACCGCGGCCGACACAGACTGCCTTCCGAGCAATGGCAATCTGAGGCGGAAAATCACCCGAGTACTTGCTCATGGGATCAGCCCGAGAACGTTATCTCACGGATGTTGTGAAGTTTCTACGGCAATGGTGCATCTGTCGGATTTGTTGGGTAGGCGGACAAACGAAGACCATTACCCATGTGGATGATTTAGCCAGGAGTTCATTCCGTCCCCCCGGCGTATGTTGTTAGTCCCATGCGCTCAGAACCGCTGTAGCACCCGTCACCCAGTTCGTTGTTGCTAGTTTCACCCGATTTCTGTAACCTTCACGGCAATTTGCAGTTCAAGTAACTAGTGAAAGAGAAGGAGGAAAGATGATGGCACCTCGAGGCTGGTGCGTGATGGCGATCGTCGGGATGTTGGCGGTAGTGGGAATAGTGATGGGGCAGACGCAAAAAGTGGAGACCGTAGTAATACGCCACACCCTCGGCCCACAGGCGATTACCGTGAATGATTCGCAGTCGTGTGTCGATAACGATGATCAACCTGCTTACACGAATGGATCCGACAGCGACACGGTACAGTGGAATAAAGGACCGCGCGTTGCCGGTTTTCAAATTATCTTTCCAAGGAAATCACCTTCAGGAAATGGTGAAAGGTTTTTCGATAGCTCAAGCAAACCATTTAAGGCCACCACGAAACCTAAGAAGGACGCCGAGGTGTTCGAATATGTCATTGCGGTTGACTTAGCAAACGGCACCCATTTCGCGTGTGACCCCCACGTAATTGTCGTCAAAGGAAGTGGCGTGGATTCAAACTAGAAAACAGAGATTCTGGGCGCGAGCGCCAGCGCGATCACGTAGTACACCACGAGATGCGCTGGTAGTTTTCTTTGCCGGAGGCTGGCCTTACCTGTCGAGGCCAAGATTAAATCGATTTTCTCCCGAGGAATCGCCCGGCTAACCACAGGTCGCTACTTAACGATCCTGTCGCGCACGAACGCAGCCTCATTGATCTCCTTGTCCACAGAATACTGCTTCGCCAGGTTGGGCTCGTATCTACTCTGAATGCTGGGAGTCTTCATCGTTCTCGTCGTCCTTTTCGTCTCTCGCCCCCTCGCGATGATCAGGTTTCCGCAGGAAGCCGTGCAGGGCGTTGTTGCCATCAACATATTGACCCGTGATCTCGCCGCGAAAGTTGATGCTTATGGGAGAGGTGCCTTGTTCGAAGCCTGTGCCCACGCCCGGAGCATCGAACGTAGTGAAGGTGCCGTCTTTATGACGCAAGAAGCCATGAAACACGGAACTCGCGTCGAAGTAGTATCCGGTGATCTCGCCTCTCGGGTTGATGCTGTGAGGATTGGTGCCTCGGGCACCCGGAACGTCAAACGTAATGATTTGATCTCCGGTTCTCTGCGCAAAGGCCTAAATCGTAATCCCCAGCGCTGCGAACAATGTTATCGCGGCAAATAATGTCAAAGTTTTAGTTTTCATCCTGATTCCTCGGAACTTTGCGGCTGGTTAGTTGGGGTCGACGTGGTGGGCAATTTACGCCGCAATGGGCCCATTCTGTACCCTTCAACGGGATCTGCAGTGATTGAGGTCACAATTCCCAATAACAATTTCATCAAGGCAGATCAGGCTTTGGAGTTGGGTCTGATCGACGAGACCCGGTCCGCAACCGCACGTTAGGTTAAGGACCGACAGATAAATAATCGGGAAAGCCTGATATTCGAGAATAGGAACGCGAAGGACTTCTGGAGGACTATACTAAACCGAACTGGGCCCGATACACCGTTGACGCGAATTGTCGACGAGGGAGATCAGGCCATGAAAGTAACATTAGCGTGTGCTCTCCTGCTAGTGCCGTTGCATGCCTCCCCTCAGGAACCCCAGAAGCCTACCGAAGAAAAATCTGCTACTGAGTCAAAATCTACCTCGGAAACCGCGAAGCTAGTAAATCCAGTCAAGCCAACTCCCAGTTCCATCGCGTCAGGGAAGAAGTCGTACACCTATGACTGCGCAATGTGCCACGGAAAAGAGGGCGCCGGCGATGGGGACTTGGCCGGGGACATGCATTTGAAGCTTCGCGACTACCGTGATCCCGCGACGTTGAAAGAACTGACCGACGGGGAGATCTATTCGATCATTGCGAATGGTAAGGGTAAGATGACGGGGGAAGAAGGTCGAATGAAACCCGAGCAGATATGGGATATGGTGAACTACATCCGCTCTCTAGCGAAAAAATAAGCTGTCGGAAAATCTGTAATTGCGTCGTACCTGGGCTGAAAGAGTCGGGACTGAGCTCGATCTTTCGTGTGCAACGGGGCACCCAGCTCACCGAACTGGCAAAAAGCCTCGCAAACCAAAGCCCGTCATCACAATCGTCGCCGCAGAAATTGTACAGACTGAGCCGTTCGCGGATGTGCCGCAGGAAGAAAAAGTCTTGCAGTAAACGGATCCGCCAATATAATCGGTTCCTAGAGAGCAACATGGCTAAGATCACCAAGTCAATCAGATTGGGTTTGACGCCCGAGTTGTTGGAGCAGATTCGAACTGAGGCGAAGCGACAGAAGGTCAGTGTCAACGCCCTGATTCGCAACACCTTAAAGAAGGACCTGACTGAATCCAACCAGCAGAGATTTTCAGAACCTGCTGAGCCGAAGCTGATAAGGCTGGTGGATGTGCCTGTGGTGCAATGGAGCCAAGCCGAGCAAGAGTACGCTGATAAAGTGATAAAGGAGCACTTCGACGAAGACCGCAATGAAATAATAAGGTAGGCCGAGCGATTCAACACATCACTTGAAATACAACGCCCCCGGACGGGGGCTGTTTGTATTTTGGGGGAACGCAGCCCCTCCGCTATCGCTGTGCTACTATCCGGCTATGGCCGAACTGCCGTTCTGGAAATTCAAAGACCAGCGAGAAAAATGGACACTCCTTTTCGCAGCGTTCGCTCTCTTGGCCTCGTTCGGCTCTGTGGTGTTTACCGGACTTCAGTGGTTTGCTGCAAAACGAAGCGCCGCATCACCTTCGTAGATGGCGACATCCACGTTTCTGACCTGTCCATTAAAATCACCGCCGATCCCGGCACTGCCACCACTAGTTGGGCTTATGGTGGCTCTATAGTTACAGACCTTTCCCAGGGCCTCACCTTCACCGGCCAGCGTCGCATCGATGTTTGTATCGATCGCATCGTCATCGAGGCATTGCCGGATGACAGTCCAACCAGCTTCGGATTCAATGTAATTAACGGTATGGTTTTCGCCGGTTGGCTCCCTCGGAGCACGACCCGATTTGACTATTACTTCCTGAGCAGAACCCTCACCGTCCGCAATAGTTCCTTCAACAATACGCTCGCTGGCGTTGGCGAGGGCGGATTCCTTAAGAATATCCGGGTGATCGTTGGCGGTTCGTACTCTGCAGGAAATATTTTTGAGAATGTCGCTGTCGGAATAGACATGGAGTCGGCGGAGGGTTCTGTTACAGAGATTTCCTACAACAGGTCTTCGGGCATTTGGAACAGCATGTGGGTCGTTCCTTGGGCAGACGTTTTCGTTCCCAGTAAGCCTTCACAGTACTTCATCCATGACAACGCCTTCAAACCGATTGGCCCGAATGCCAATGGAATCTATCTCTCGAACGATCCAGAAAACCCCTGGATTCATGCGCTGATCTACAACAACTCCATCGAAGCGCAGGACATCGGCCAAGGCGGGATCATCGCCAACAACACCAAGAGCGCCGTCATCTGGAACAACACCATCACTGGCACTGGAGCCGACGCCATCGGCCTCTGGGGAGCTACGCTCAGCACCGTTATCCACAATGACGTCAGCGATTCCACCGCTGACCCAGGTTTGGGTCTTGCCCAGATCAATCTCGATCCATCAACGAGCAACGACCTCGTCGTCTGCTCCAATCCCAACGACACCGTGCTCGACCAGGGCACAATGAACAGGCTGCAAGCAACCGGCGGCAAGTTCGGAGGCCTCTACCATGAGCGCCGCTCCCGCCACTTCCGTGGTCCGGCCAAATCTCCCGAGAAGGAAGCCACCATTTCGATAGTAAACACGCTTTCAGGGCAGAAGAAAAAGCCGCCTTACGTTGGGCGGCTTTTCTTTTAACAGTCGGTAGCGTGATTTACCACCACCCAATGGGAGTTACCGGGCAACTGGGTACTGGGCCGCGTATGCTTCGACACCTGCAAGCGGACACTCCCTGTCGTTTCACGGACCGCCGTGACGGTCGCCTCCACGATTCTGCCGCCCGAAAGTTTCACTTGCATTCGGTCGCCGACTTTGTATTTGCGCATTGTTGCGGCATCCTACCCACATGCCATGACGTTCGGAGACGAGACGGCGCTGATTTATTTGTGGCAGATCGTCATAGAGCCTAGCTGACGGCCCCTATTTACCTATTGCCTTCGAGAGACTCTTGCTCTGACTAGCCATCAAATACAAGCAGGTCGCACAAGCGTGCTCCGCTGGCATCCTGCTAATTCGCATCAACTCACTGTCTACATTTTCCAAGTCTCTGACGGCTTCCCGGCAGGCTATCAGGGCCTTTCCGTGCTGCCCCATTTCCAAACAGGACAGTACGGTTTGCATGTGATCGGTAAGTCTGTGGACTCTGAACTTGATTTCTTTCATGAGCCTCCCTTGGGCGGCTGTCGGAGGGAAAGGCAGCAAGGTAACCATTCTGCGCAGCTGGGAACGTTCACGTCAAGAAAATGTCGGGATATGTTTATGAGAGGCACTTACTTAGGTGGGTGTTTATGGACGGATAGGAGTCGATCACGTAGAGGCTGGTTGACCGGAGACATGCTGGCCCGGTCGATGAGTATGTAAACAACGATCGTACAGGCAACAATCAAAGCCGTCGTCGAAACGACTGAAGCTGTGCGCCTCCAGGTCTCTTTTGGCAGAGAGACGGCGCTGATCTATCCGTGGCAGATCTTCATTGAAGCTCGTTGACCTCGTCAGGTCCGGCCCAATCGTCGAAGAACGGCGCGTTCGACGGCAGGCGGGAGATTTAGGCGAGTCAGAACAAGAATGGAAGCGGGAGTTTATAACAGACTGGCGAAGCAAGCCCGGCGTCGACTCGCAGGAACCGCCTGCGGAGTGCAGCGATTAAACGGGTGCGGTGAGAGCGTTTGGCGCGGGCTACAGGGCTGGACCTATTTAATTTTAGATTTCCCTGTCGGCGTTGGGGCCGCGGGGATTGAGGTGTCTGACCAAGTAGCCCGCAAGGTGTGCGCGAGCATGTTTGATGCCAAGCAGAGAGCTGAATCTCTACATCCAAGAACGAAGCTAACTCCAACGTGCGTGGGCACATGCCACCACAACGGCCAAAGCGTTGAGCCCCCTATGAGGAATCTTGGGTCAACAACTGGAAATCACATTCCGAGAGTGTGCAATGTAGTCCAGGTATGCCTACATCGGAAAACGCTGCTGCGCTTATCGTTATTAAGGGATGCAATCCGCAACACCCCATCTTGTGCACAGCGTTGACTTGCCTTTGGGGGTGGCTTAGTATCCCCGCAATATGTCGAGTGCCGATCCAATGATCGGACGCACGATTTCCCACTACCGCATCATTGAGAAACTAGGCGGTGGCGGCATGGGGGTTGTGTACAAGGCCGAGGACACGAGCCTGCACCGGTTCGTGGCCCTCAAATTTCTTCCCGACAATGTCGCGCAGGATTCCCAATCCCTCGAACGATTTCGCCGGGAAGCACGCGCCGCATCCGCATTGAATCATCCGAACATCTGCACGATCTATGAAATCGGACAAGAAGACGATCGGGCATTCATCGTCATGGAGTTTTTGGATGGCTCGACGTTGAAGCATCGCATCGGGGGGCGCCCGATGGAAATGGAGACTATCCTGGATTTGGGCATCCAGATAGCCGACGGGCTCGATGCGGCCCACACCGAAGGGATCATCCACCGCGACGTCAAACCTGCAAACATCTTTGTGACCAAGCGGGCTCACGCCAAGATTCTCGACTTCGGGTTGGCGAAGCTCGCTACATCGCCTCGTGTCGGACCAGGCGTGGGCATTTCCTCGATGCCAACCGCCACAGCGGAAGAAATCTTGACAAGCCCCGGAACGGCAGTTGGTACGGTGGCCTATATGTCGCCGGAACAGGTCCGGGGAAAATACCTCGATGCGCGTACTGACCTGTTCTCGTTTGGCGTCGTGCTCTATGAGATGGCGACCGGTACGCTGCCATTTCGTGGCGATACTTCCGGTGTGATCTTCGAGGCCATCTTGAATCGAGAGGCGGTGGCTCCACTGCGCCTGAATCCCGAACTACCTCCAAAGTTCGAAGAGATCATTAACAAAGCTCTCGAAAAAGACCGGGACGTCCGTTACCAACACGCGTCGGACATACGCGCGGATCTTAAACGGCTGAAGCGGGACTCAACTGGAGGATCAGCGAGCCGCGTTCCTGTTCAACAGCCGTCGATTGCACCTCGGTGGCGATCGGTGAAAGTGGCTGGCGTAATTGGCGCCTTCGTCATTGCTTTAGCCTTCCTCGCGCTTCTTGCGTTTCGGAACAGGACGGGTCGAATGGGCAAAGAAGAACAACCGTTCACGCACCAATCTCAGCCACAACCACTCGAGGCAGTCCCGCTGACCGCCCTCCCTGGTCAGGAGATTTCTCCCAGCTTCTCGCCGGATGGCAGCCAGGTAGCCTTTGGATGGGACGGCGAAACCAATGGAGCGGGGTTCGATCTATATGTCAAAGTTATCGGCACCGATAAACCATTGCGGTTGACGAATCATCCGGCACCATGGCTCGGCGTGGCGTGGTCCCCCGATGGCCGCAATATCGCTGTGCACCGGTTGGCCACAGAGGAACCGGGTATTTTCCTAGTTCCGGCCCTCGGCGGACCGGAACGAAAACTCGCTTCCACGAATAACTCTGTGCCCTGGCCCCCATGGGCAACCATTTCCTGGTCAACCGACGGGAAGCAACTCGCATTCGCCGATCGGGTCCCTTTGGTCGCCTACTCATCACAGCTTTTTCTACTCTCGCTGGATACGCTTGAACGGAAGCAGATCGCAACCGGTTGTGAGGATGCCCTTGAACCTGGGTTCTCCCCCTTTGGGGACTCGCTCCTCTATGTTTGCGATGACGACGCTGCGGATTTCTCGTTGAATTTGCGAGAGCTGCGGGGAGGCAAGAACCAACGACTTTTCGGCGGACCACAGGGGATTCAGGGTCCCACCTGGACTCGCGAGGGTGCGCGGATTATTTTCTCAACCGGTTCTTCTTCGTTTCTTTTCGCGCGCGGGGAGCTGTGGCAGATCACGCCCGGCCGGACTGAATCCCCGGAAAAAGTGCCCGGCTTGCACGATGTCACCTCTCCGGTCGTAAGTTCATCTGGCAAGCGGCTGGCCTACGTGCAGTCCCAGATCAGCGCAAATATCTGGAGGGTGGACCTGGATGGCGCAAAAGCTCATGCCCGCATCCTGGTTACCTCCACGCGGGAGCAATATGACCCATTTATTTCGCCGGATGGCAGAAGGGTCGTCTTCATGTCCAACCGCTCCGGCACTCCTGAAATATGGGTATGTGACAGCGATGGTGGCAATGCCCAGCAGATGACCTCCTTTGGCGCCGGACTGACCGGGACGCCCCGCTGGTCGCCTGACAGCAAACAAATCGCTTTCGACTCACGGGTTGGGGGAGAGGCCAATGTGTACGTCATGGATGCGAACGGCGGAGTCCCGAGGAAATTGGCGACCGGAACCCGGATGAATTCCCTGCCCAGTTGGTCGCATGATGGGAGGCGGATTTATTTCGCGAGTGGTTTGACGGATACTAGCCTATCGGTCTGGCGCGTGGCTGCGACTGGCGGGCGCGCGGTACAACTGACCAACACAGCCTCCAGCATGCCCATCGAATCGCCCGATGGACAGTATGTTTATTTCGTCCGCTTCACCGAAGGCAAGATCCGGTTATGGCGCATGCGGCCTGACGGCGGCGGTGAAAGCATGGTGGATGCAATGCCCGCCCTCCGCTCAGACGGCTACGAATGGTGGCCTTCTGAATCAGGCATTTATTTTACCTAGACACGGGCAACAAAACGGAGCTTGATTTCTTGGATCTCCGTACCTCGCGCATCCGTCGAATCTACACCTTCGATAAACCTCCTGATGCGTGGGGCGGCGGGCTTTCCGTTTCGCTCGACGGCAAGTGGTTGCTGTATTCACAGATTGATGAAGTGGCTAGAGATTTGATGCTGGTGGAGAACTTTCGTTGAATCGCATTGCGGCTATTTGATCTTCAGTACGATGGCCGGAGTATTTACCCTTACCTGTCGCGGAAGGAGTCGGTAAATAGCCTGTTTTCATCAGTACATGTGTACTGCTGGGAGGGGATTTATGACTGCAAAAGTCCCTTCGCCCACCCATCCATCACTTCAGCAAACCGAGCGCAGTCCTGGCGGTCATGAACGTCCCACCTCGGCGTGCAAGGATCGCCAGGATCCGATTTTCCGCGTGTCAAAAATTGTACAGAATTGTACCGATATCCTCCGTTTTTCCTTTTCTGTCCCTTTTGTCTCTTGCTAGAATCAATAACTTGCGTGTTATCAAGGACTAATGTGGGTTCGATTCCCACCCGCGCCTCCAAATTTCAGAAATACATCTCATCTCTTCCGCGCAAAGCATTGCTTTCTTCCGTCTTCAGATTGGATTACAGTCGCAGAGAAGAAGCAGCCCTGCCTAACACGTTCAGGGATTGGCGCAATCACATCACGCGTCTCGAGGCAAATCTCGGAGGCAAGTCATGTTAGTTCGTTCGCGTTGTATTCAGCTGTGCGCAGTCCTGCTTCTAGTCGGCGTGCGGGTACAAGCCGCTGGGTGGGAACATCTTGGGAATGTGGACCACGTTCAGGAATTACAAGACGGCGCCGAGCTCTCTGCGGGTAATGCCAAAGTTCGCGTTACGTTCTTCCGGGCTGATATTGTCCGGGTGCGCGTAGCACCCTCCGGCTTTTTTCCCAAGGACATTTCCTGGGCCATCATCCAGCCCGCTGAAGCGCCGCCCGTGAAAATACACGATGCCAAGGAGGAAGTCCGCATCGCATCCGGTGACATCGTCGTCACGGTGAACAAGTCTCCGCTGTTGATTACTTTCGAAGACGCAAAGGGTAGAACAATTCTGGCGGATGAGACTTCGCGGCCCATGGCTTGGGATGGCCAGCGCATCGGCGTTTGGAAGAAGATGCCGTTGCTGGAGAATTACTACGGTCTGGGCGACAAGCCCGGGGCACTAAACCGCCGGAATCGCGCCTTCACGATGTGGAACACGGATTCGTTTGCCTGGCAGGAATCCACCGACCCGCTCTATAAAACCATCCCCTTTTTTATCGGGCTAAACCAAGGCTCGGCCTACGGCATTTTTTTCGACAACACTTATCGTAGCGATTTCAATTTCGGGCTTGAATCTCCCGACTTCTATTCGTTCGGCTCGGAAGGTGGCGAGATCAATTATTACTATTTGGCCGGGCCTGAACCCAAAAAAATCGTGCAGGCTTTCGCCGCCCTGACTGGGCATACCGAATTACCTCCCTATTGGACGCTAGGTTTTCAGCAGAGCCGCTATTCGTATTACCCCGAAGCGCGTGTTCGCGAAATCGCAAAAACGTTCCGCGACAAGAAAATTCCCTGCGACGCTCTTTACCTGGACATCGACTACCAGCAGGGGAATGCCCCCTTCACCGTGAATCGCGAGCGCTTCCCTAGCTTCGAGCAGATGGTTAAAGATCTTGCGGCTCAGAATTTTCATACTGTGTTGATCGTCGATTTGCACGTCAAAAAAGACGCCGGTCACGGTTACGCACCTTACGACACCGGAATCAAGAACGATGCGTTTATCAAGAAGTCCGATGGCTCGCTCTACGTCGGCACCGTGTGGCCAGGCGAAAGCGTCTTTCCCGATTTCACCCTCACGCGGGTCCGGAAATGGTGGGGCGGATTATTTACCGACTTCGTCAACATGGGCGTGGCCGGCTTCTGGAACGACATGAATGAGCCAGCACTGTTTCTGACCCCCACCAAGACAATGCCACTCGATAATCTGCACCGCTTCGACGATGGAACTACCCTGGAGCATCGCGCGGTCCATGACTTTTATGGCATGCAGAACGTCCGCGCTACCTACGATGGCTTGCGCACACTTCGCCCTAACGAGCGCCCGTTCGTCCTGACGCGTGCCGCTTATGCTGGAACCCAGCGTTACGCCGCCACCTGGACCGGCGACAATATCAGCACGTGGAATCATCTTCGTATGAGCACGCCTCTCATGCTCAACCTTGGAATTTCCGCGTACCCTCTAGTGGGGACGGATATCGGCGGCTTCGCAGGCTCTCCCACGCCCGAGCTGCTGACGCGCTGGATTGAGGTCGGCGCTTTCAATCCCATTTACCGCGATCACACTGCGATGGGCACCGCTGACCAGGAGCCTTGGGTTCATGGTCAGGAATATGAAGCCATCCGCAAGCGGTACATTGAGCTCCGCTACCGTTTGCTGCCGTACACCTACACGGCGGTTGAGGAATCTTTCCGGGCTGGTATCCCGCTAATGCGACCCATCTTTCTGGAATATCCGCAAGCAGCAGAATTCTATGGCGATGAACGCAACTTTTTTTTTGGCAACGATTTTCTCGTGGAGCCGATCGTCACGGAGATGGTTGATGCGGAGGAAATCAAGTTTCCCCCTGGAGCCTGGTACGATTTCTGGAGTTCGACACGCTACACGGACAAAGACAAAATCGTGCTTCGGCCAAAGCTGGATGAACTTCCACTCTATGTCCGCGCCGGAGCGATCGTTCCCATGCAGCCCGTGATCCAAGCCACCAACGAAACGCCCAGTGGACCGCTTGAACTGCGTGTCTATCCCGGGGAAAATTGCCGCGGTTCTCTCTATCAGGATGATGGACATACGTATGGCTACGAAAAAGGCGAATTCTTGCGTGTGGCTTATTCGTGCCAGGCTGCCGCAAAAGGCATCGGCGTTTCCAGTCATGTCGAAAAGAATGGCTTGAAGCCGTGGTGGAACACGACAGAGGTAAAGGTCTACGGTCTTGCTGCCTCACCCAAGGAAGTCCGGCTGGGTGATCAGACGGTGACTGAATGGTATTACGACGGCGAATCGCACTCCGTGAGTTTCAGCGTTCCTGATGCGGTGCGCGATTGGACAGTACAGGTTGTGCAGCCGTAACCACATTTCGGCACGATGGAGAAAAATCAGACATGAAAATGCCCCTACGGAGCTCTCGCAACCTGTGTGTCATCCTGTTCCTGATCGCCTGTATCGCTTCCTGCAGAGCGGTGGCGCAAGAGCAGACTGTCGTTAAGCCGGAAAGTGTTGGCTTATCCTCTGAGCGTCTCGACCGTATCGGTGGAGTCGTGCAAAAGGACATTGACGACAAACGCATCGCTGGAGCCGTCTCGCTGGTTATGCGGCATGGCCAGGTTGCATGGTTCAAGGCGCAGGGCATGAGCGATCGCGAAGCCGGCAAGCCGATGCGCCCCGACTCAATTTTTCGGATCTGTTCCATGACCAAACCGATCACCAGTGTTGCCGTCATGATTCTCTATGAAGAGGGGAAATTCATGTTGGATGACCCCATTTCAAACTATCTCCCGGAATTTAAAAATCCCAAGGTCTTGATGAAGACCTCTTCCGGCGTAACGTACACGATTCCGGCCACACACGAAATCACCATCCGCGATCTTTTGCGCCACACCTCTGGTCTAACCTATCACTGGAATTCCGAACTGGGGCCCATCTACAAGGAAGCTAATGTGGCGCACGGAATCCTGCCCTATGACGGCACGATTGGCGACAGCGTGAAACGCCTTGCCGCCTTGCCACTTTTGTTCAACCCGGGGGACCGTTGGGAGTACAGCCTGAGTGTTGATGTTCTGGGACGGTTGGTAGAAGTGGTCTCTGGCATGCCGCTCGATGAGTTCTTTCGCACTCGTATTTTTGATCCCCTTGGCATGAAGGACACTGCCTTCTTTCCGCCCGAGAATAAAGTTGATCGACTCGCCGCTGCCTACACCTATTATCCGGACAAGGGTCTTAATCGTTTTCCGGATACCCCGATCACGGAAGAGGGTTCATTTACCTATTCCGCCGATTATCCCGTGCGCGGACCAAAGAAACTCTTCGCCGGTGGCGCAGGACTCACTTCTACCGCGACGGACTACGCGCGCTTCTGCCAGATGATGCTCAACGGAGGCAAACTCGGCAATAGGCGCCTCCTCAGTCCCAAATCGGTCGAGCTCATGACCCATGATCAGCTAGGAAAAATCAGCCCGGAACAAGGCTTCGGACTTGGCTTCGGTATCGAAGGCATTAAATCGCCTCTCTCCGAATTAGGGACACCTGGGGAGTACAACTGGGGCGGATTCTTCTACACGGCGTTTTCAGTGGATCCTAAGGAAGACATGATCGTCATCTTCATGGGCCAGCTTCACCCCACGGGGGACTTAACGCTGGACCACCAGGTGCATGTATTGGCCTATCAAGCAATCGTGAATTAAACCCTGCGCACTTTCCGTCTCAAAGTTCGTCTTTGGGGCCAGAGCAAGCTGCGCAGAAATGAATCGAGGGAATGTTTCAAGACGAAACAGCGATCCTCCCCTTTGAAAATCTAATCCCCCAAAGTCAAATCCTTGCCTCGCGCGGAGAACCTTCGGCATGCCATTTGTTTTCCGGCCCATCTCTCTGCCTTCTCCCTGCTTGAGCGCAAGGATCAGTGTCGGCCTCGCTCTGTCATGCGACTTCCCCCACAGCGCTGCCGAGGACCTTCTGCACCAGGCCGACATGGCCCTGTACGCAGCGAAAGGCGCGGGTCGCAATTGCGTCCGGATTGCACATCCGGAAACGACCGGCAAGAATCGTGATCTGCCTGAACGGACGGGGAAAAAGAATCGTCCTTGCTCACGACCTGAGTCATTCAGAGGGGTTATATTGAAATTCGCCAGGGTTTCTACTTCTTTTCGCGCATCTGCTCCATCATTTGTCGCATCATGGAACTCGACCCCGGCGCCCGCTTCTCTCTCCACGACTCCAGCCTGGAGCAGGCATTTTCGATCGCGGAAAACAGATAGGGATTCTTAAACGCTGCTCGCCACGTCGGTACGATCGCGCGCATGCGGTCCCACACCACCCAAATCTCGCCGTTGTTCTCAAAGAAGAGCTCGTCATTGATCAGTCCGCGGTTTACGATGCTCGCCACCATGTCCCAGTAACTCACCACCATCCGGATGTACGTATTCTCCGGGCTGCCTTGCGGATATTTCTTCATCACTTCTTCCGGCGTCGCTGCCTGAAAGTTATCCACGAACCACGCGCGTGCCTCACGCAAGCGCGGTTCACGCCTCAGATCGTATAACCGCAACATGAGGTTTACTTCTTCGTAGGTGATCTGTGACATGACTGAATCTCCTTCTTCGTCAGGCGCGGGGAACCGGCGGCACGAATTCTTGTGAAGCCGCAGGGTTAACCAGTTCCAGCCGTTGCACACTCCAAAGCGGGATACCCTGCCGTTGAAACTCTAATTGGATGCGCCGTCGCAATTCCCTCGCCACATCGTCCTGGCGCGAGGGTGTCGTGCGAACCTGTAGGCGAATCGTCGAAGCGCTCTGATCGTAGGATTGCAAGCCCAGGATGCGCGGGCCGTCCACCAGTACCTGCGACCATGAAGGATCCGCGCGCAGTTCGGCAATGGCCGCTTCCAGGGCTTGCAGCGCTTTTGCCTGCGCGATTTGCGGCGATACACTCACATCTACGAACGCTTGCGACCAATCCCGGCTCAAATTGCCCACCGTTCGAATGTCGCCATTGGCCAACGTGACCAGCGCTCCCCTGGGATCTCGTACCACCGTCCTGCGCAACGTCAGATGTTCCACGCGCCCGATGGTGTCGCCCACCTGGATCATGTCGCCCACCACATACTGGTCCTCTAGGATGATGTAGAAGCCGGTAATGATGTCGCGCACCAGGTTTTGCGCTCCAAAACCCAGCGCCAGGGTGGCCAGTCCCGCGAGGGCTGCAACCGGCGTAACGTTGATGCCGAATTCCTGCGCCGCCGTCAGCAACGCCACGGCCCAGACGACCTTGCGACCAGCGCTGTTGACTACTCCCGCGAGCGTTCGCGTTTGCTGTTCGCGTGTCTGCGCCGCACGCGTTTGCGTCGTCGCCGGTTTCACGATCAACTTTGTCACCAGGTGGATCAGGTGGTTCAGAACCAGCGCTGCCACGATAATCACGAGCAGATGGATCACATTCGACAGAGAAATATTCAGTGGGTACGAGAGCAGGCTAGACATATGGTTTCCGGGGGGCGAGTATAGCATTGGTGGCGCAAGGTTGCAGGTGCAGGTCAACGGCTTGGTACAGATTCCCTTAGGAGGTTCTAGGTGGACACGCGACGGAGATTCTTAATCGGTTTGGCCACGGCCGGAAGCACGCTCGGAGCCGTCATCGGCACTGCCCATTCGCAAAATCCCATGCCCAGACCTGCACCTCCGGGCCAAGAGCCGGGACCCACGCGCCCCGACGTCCCATCACCCGAGAAGCGGCAGTTGGACGAGAACCAAAAGGACATCAAGAGAAAAGTCGAAAGGCTCTACGAACTGGCCACCGAACTCAAAGCCGAAGTCGACAAAACCGATTCCAGCAAAGTCCTCAGCCTCAATCTCGTGAAAAAAGCAGAAGAGATCGAAAAACTCGCCAAGGAAATCAAGGGCCGCTCGAAGGGATGAACTCCCGTCGCAACATATCCCCGTCTACCGCCGGGGCGCACCACTGGCGCACAGGGAAGGGAAAGGCTAAACTATCCTTGTCAGACCGGTTGTTGTTTCTCCGCGCGCCCGTAGCTCAGCTGGATAGAGCGCTTGCCTCCGGAGCAAGAGGTCGGGAGTTCGAATCTCCCTGGGCGCGCCACTTAAAATTTTTCATTATAAACAGTTTAGCTGTCTTGCGAGGGTAGCGCTGTGAGCCCGAAAAGGCCATGGTGTGATAAAAACGTGATAAAAGTCCGCCGATTCTACGCATCAAGCCGCCCCAACAGTGGACGCAACCGTTTCTGGCCCGTGACGGGCACTTTTCCGTGTACGCGACTTACCAGGCACAACAAGTAGTCGTGTGATACAGTCCACGACTGCGAAGAGGAGAAGAAAACGCGATTCGCTGGCGCCAGAGCACTTTGATCACTCGGGAAGACCCACCCGTTTCATCAACTCTTGGTAGCGTGGGTCCGAATGGAGGCTATTAAACATTGGCCAAACCTTGGAGAAGACTAAATCGTGCTCGCGACCCTGATAGCATTTCTCCAACCAAAAGAACGCGCGTTCCTTGTCACCGAGATCGGGGTAGATGATAGCGAACAACCACGGAGACACATAGGTGTGTCGAGAGAGCGACTCCAAATCCGCCAGGATTTTTCGGGCTCCCGCCTTATCTCCGGCAAGTGCTTTCGCGTGGGCAACGAAGGCCATCCACATCTGTTCGTTGGACAACTCTACTGCTTTTTGCAGTTCCACAATCGCCTCCGGGAATTGCCGCCTCTGCTCAAGGGCCAAGCCGAGAGTCAAGTGCCCGAGGTGATAGTTCGGGTCGATCCTAAGGACACTGCGAGCGTTTTCGATGGCCGGGTCGAACCGTCCCGCCCAATACTGTTGCATGGCCACTCCCGCTGAGACGGAGAGCGGATCAATCTGACGGATACGTATTTCTTCGACGATCGCTTCATCCGGCCGCCCCATCGCGCTAAGAAAGTCGGAATAATAGCTGTGAGCATACACAGAATTTGGATTGAGAACGAGCGCCCGCTGGAACTCCTTTTCCGCACCCGGGAAATCCCAATCGTAAAGGAACTTCACAGTCCCCAACAGTACGTGAGCTTCTGCCCGAGAATCATCGAGCTGCAGCGCCTTCAACGCTTCGCTCTTGGCCCTTGGGAACGCTTCCTGAGGAGGCAGCGCGACCATGTGCCCCAAGAACATGTATGCATCGGCCAATCCCACATGAGCTTCAACGTAGTCCGGTTGCCCTGCCAGTGCCCGTTCGAAGTACGCAATCTTGTGGTGAAACCCGTCCACGGTCCGCGTCTGGCTGACGCCCCGCAGATAAGCCTCGTAGGCCTCTGGGTTGATAGCTCGCGCGTTCTCCAACACGGCTTGCTGTTCTGGGCTGAGTTTTACGCGAATTTGACGTGCGATCGCACTGGCCACTTGATTCTGCAAGCCCAGCACATCGCGGACGTCGCCCTGGTAGGTGTCTGCCCAAAGGTGCTTGTCGACGCGAGCTTGGATTAATTGAGCCGTGATGCGAATCTGATTGCCGGAACGGAGCACGGCACCTTCGACCACAGCATCCACATTGAGCTCCTTGGCGATTTGAGGCAAAGGCTTGTGAACGCCCTTGTACTGCATTGTAGAAGTACGCGAAATCACTCGAACCGACCCGATTTGCCCCAAACTGGTAATCAGTTCGTCGGTCATGCCATCGGCGAAGTAGTCCTGAGCTGGGTCGCCCGAGAGATTCTCCAGAGGAAGAACCGCAATGGATCGAAGCGAAGCCGCAGTTCGTCCTCGCAGGGCCGCTCTCCAGGCAACCAATCCCCCGACCGTACCAACCAAGAGAAGGCCGACAAGTCCGGCGACGATTCTGGTGCGAGGAGACTTGAGGGACTTGGGTGGGGTATTTTGCGAACTGCTTCTGGCCTCGGCGCCCGGCCGAGGCTCGAGCACAGTTTCTACCGGACAGATGAAACGGTAGCCCTTACGCGGAAGAGTCTCGATGAACCGAGGACTACTCGCTGAGTCACCCAGTGCCTCCCTCAGGCGATTGACCGCTTTGTTCAAACTGTGGTCAAAGTCCACGAACGTATCGCTGGACCATAACTTCTCTTTCAGTTCCTCTCGGGTGACAAGACGCCCGGGCTGCTCGAGCAAGAGTGCCAACACTTGAAACGGCTGGTCCTGCAGGGTCAATTTGTTACCGTTATCGCGAAGCTCCGCCGTTTGCAGATCAAGCTCGAATTCGCCGAAGCGGACCTGGTGCGAAGGTTGGCCTGGCGAGGCCATGGAGCAACTCCAAATTGGCCACGAATCTTAGCAGCCTACTCTGTACTCCGTCATCAAAATCCTTCCCGGCACTACTAGGCTATTGAAAAATCGCTGTTTGGCTGTGGGATAAACATGTCACCTCCAAGGAACCTGTGCGGAATTGACTTCCCGTGGCTTCGCACTCAGAGTCGGCTCCTAACTCGCTTCCGCGTCCTCGTCCCCGTGACCCGCGCTGGACGCGACACATGGCTTGAACAAGGATTCCGGCGGTGCGAGCAGGGACGTTTCAATGGAGTGAATCATGCGATGGAGCATTTATTTATCTGTGCTGCTGCTGATGGCATCGTGTGGTGTCCGAGCACAGGAAACCCAGATAAGAATAGAGAATCCGAACCACGACCGAGTGCGAGAGGAACAGGTCGCCACCCTTTATCGGATCGCTTGCCAGCAAGTCGCCAAGGCGTCGCACATCCAGAATTACAAGCAACTGGAGTATCCCCTTACCCTGGTGTTGGGAGCAGCGCAAGAGCGCTATGCCATCGATCGCACCACAGGCTCGGCGACTATTTATTTGCTGAATTGGGATGAAACCCACTTTGCCTCCGCCGCCGTCAGAATCGCTTTGTATCATGTTCCGTGGTTCGAGTTCGTGGTAGCCCAAACGCTACAGAGCTTCCGGAACTTGCATTCCATCTCGATCAGTGAACTACGGAAACAGCAATAGGACCGCATGATGTTTGATCTTTCCAGGGCCGACGTCTCCGTAAGTTCTACTCCATCCTGACTCGACAGTGCATTACGGAATTCATAGTTACATGTCATAAACATCACTTCAAATTTAAACGTGAAGGACAGCGAGGAGGAACCGACGTGGCTTGTGGCGCGGCTTGAGGCAAAAATCCAAATAGCTCCTGATTAAAACGCCGTACTCGTCCACATGGATTTCAAGTTTCCGAGTACGCGACTTCACAGGCAAGTGAAAATAATAGCGACGATTCGCATCTTTTTTCATACTAGGAAGTTGCGCAAGAGGGTGCTCTCACTGGCAGAGGAACTTCGCACGGCGGTGGGCGGCGAATATACTGGCCTGTTGCCAACTGGCTCCGCCCGATTTTCGGCATCGTAGGTTTTGGCATTCTTGCCTTCATGCTCGATGATTTTTTCAGGGAGGTGCTAAGCTGATTTACTACAGGGTGTGGATTTCCTAGCTTCCGATTACGCGAAAAAGTAAGTGTCTAGCGAATTCCAAAAAACGAGGAATATTTGCTTTTGACTACCAACCCACAATGGCAGATGTAATGCTTGATGCTCGGCAGCAGGGTGAAACTGCCAAAGTGGCCTATTGCGGGAAATTCATCTTTGTCAAGAGTTCCTGGAAGCGGGGATCGGAGCGGAGGGAATCGAATCTGGGGTCCTGACGGAGCCAGTACATGCAACTGCGGCTCTGATAGGCCTTGTCCAGCCACTTAAACGCGCGATCCTTGTCTCCCAGTTGCGCATGAACGCCGGCCACTTCGTACGGACAAACGTACAGGGACTGCGCCCCGCCCACGTGCCAGGCGGGCGCGGGGCCCTGCTGCTTCGAGATTTCCTCCAACTGCTGGAGTATGCGGTTTGCCTCAGCGCGTCTACCGGCGCGTGCATACGCGCTGGCCAGGCTCGTCAGGAGGAGCGGACTGTCATTTAACTTCGTTGATTTTTCTGCTTCAGAAATGGCAGTCGCGTAGTCTCCCTTTTGCGCAAGGGACAACACAAGCCCGAAATACGCCATAGGATCGGGTTCAATTTCAAAGCCCTTTCGGTATTGCTCAATCGCTTCGTCATACTTGTGCGCCATGAAATCCGTATAACCCTCAGCGATGTAGTTCCGCTCGTACAGCGGATCCAGTTCGCGGGCCTTTTGGAAATAAGGGAGGGCCTCCGGGTGCCGCCCAACCATCGTTAAATACCCCCCATAAACCCGGTAAGCCAGCGAATATCCCGGATCCAGTTCCATCGCCCGCTTTAGCTCAATTTCTCCGCCAGCCCAATCCCAGTCGTAGAACAATTTGATACTTGCCAGGGAAGTGTGAGCCTCCGCCAGCGACTCGTCTAGCTCCAACGCTTTCATAGCGGCAGCTCGGGATTTGACGGTTGCTTCCACCGGACTTTCGTGCACATCGCTCATCTTGTGAATGTAGGCATCAGCCAGACCCGTATAAATCAAAGCATTGTTCGGATCCTTGGCAAGACCAGCTTGAAAGTATTCGATCGCCTTCGATACATCTTCCAATCCTCCCCGCATCATGATGTGGCGGCCCTTCAAGTAGAGTTCATAGACTTCCGGATCAACCGGAGGTTTTTTGACTAAGCGCGCCTGCTCTTGGGGTGTAACGACGACTCGCACCTGCTGCGCAATAGCCCGTGCTACTTCGCCTTGCAGTGCGAAAACGTTCTTCAGATCACGCTCATAACTATCCGCCCAGAGATGCTGATCCGATGATGCGTCGATCAACTGAACTGTGATGCGCACACGATCTCCGGAACGCATCACCGAGCCCTCAATCACAGCATCCGCATGCAATGCATTCGCAATTTCGCGCATCGATTTCTTTGAGTTCTTGTAAGGCATCACGGACGTACGTGAGATTACTTTCAGTGCTTTGATTTTCGAAAGGTCTGCAATCACCGCTTCGGTCATCCCGTCTACAAAATATTCCTGCTCTGGATCGGCAGAAATATTCTGCAGAGGAAGCACGGCAACCGACTTAAACTCGGGACGAGAACCTATTGGCTTCCTCACTCTGATCCAATAGAACGGCAACGCGCTGAGCAGTAATATGACTACTGCAGCCGCAATCGCTTTCATGCTCTTTCCGGCATAACGGACGCCCTGTCCGACCGCTTGCCTCGCCGGTTTTGGAAGTGAAGCGCTGCCAAGAATCTGACGCAGTTGAAATGCCAAATCTGTGGCAGATTGAAATCTTTGATCGGGTTCCTTATTCAAACAGCGTCTTGCTGTCCGATCTAGCTCTGCCGGAATGGCGGCATTAAACACCAGAAGTGAAGGAGGGTCCTCCTTCAAGATAGCCGATATCGTCTCGGCCGGCGTTGAACGGCCAAAGGGGCTCTGCCCGGTAATCATTTCCTGCAGGACACAACCAAAAGAGAAGATGTCGCTTCTCGCGTCTACGTGCATTCCCCGCAGTTGTTCGGGAGACATGTACGGGGCGGTCCCCATCACCATGCCAGTTGCGGTCGCCGGTCCTACCGTCGCCTCAAAATCGGCTTGTGCCTCATTGAGCTCGTGATGCCAACGCGCCAGTCCAAAATCCAGAATCTTTATGTGTTCATGTGGAGTCAAGAAAATGTTTTCCGGTTTTAGATCGCGGTGAACAATTCCTCTGGAATGCGCCGCAGAAAGACCTTCTGCAATCTCGATTCCCATTCGGATTGCATCAGGCCAGTGAGGCCGACGTTGTGCAATCCTACTGCGCAGTGTTTCACCTGGGACTAACTCCATAACCACAAAGGAAACCCCTTTTTCCGAGCCCACATCGAAAATGCTAAGAATGTTCGGATGGGAAAGAGCTGCCAACACTTTCGCTTCCCGCTCGAAGCGCAGCCGCGATTCGGGAGTAACAGCCAGATGTTGCGGCAAGACTTTGATTGCTACGGTGCGGTCAAGACGTGTGTCACGCGCGCGATACACCTCGCCCATCCCGCCTGCGCCGAGCGGGGCGACGATCTCATAAGGGCCGAGTTGCGTACCCGGAGCAAGAGGCATGATTGGCCGCGATTATAACCCCGAGAGACCTCTTTCGGGTGCTTTCGGCCTTCAAGTGCCCGATTAACGTCCTAACGCGGTTACCGGACAAGTTCCTTATAGTACCCGCTAATCCAAATGGAATTCTTTGCTCTGCGTTTTTTCAAAGCGTGCATCTGCGACGCGCTTCTTTTGCCCATGCTGGCCAGTCGAATGGCTGTACAAACCCGTTCGCATAGCACGCGTTCATGAATTCGTATACAGCTTGGTGATACTCGAGATGACCGATATTCGCTTCCCAGGGCACGTTGTCATCCGTTTGTTGTTGTTTCGCCGCGAATACTTTCTGGGTACTCTCAGGTGGCGGAATCGTGTGCGCGAAGTCGTCGGGATTTATATTTTCAAATATCGGCAAGAACTTGGTGACCGCCGGAATCTGTTCTATGGAGAAAGGTTCTACCCAAGAAGGATTCACTGAATCATCTGCGGATGTTGACTTCTTAGTTGTGCGCATTGTCCCGAAAAGTTCTAAAATCGTCCCCTTGGGCGCGCCATATTTCCTTCAAAAATGATGTTTTTCCTGTGTTGAGTCCCCGATATAAAACGCGATTTTATATTTATCATACGCTTGAAACTTGGCTTAAGCTGAGAGGAGCCTAAGCGGCTTTCTGCTTTCTGCGAGGTGCTGCTGCAATACCGAGTAGGCCTAAACCAGCAAGCAGCAAATCGTATAACTTGGGTTCGGAGACCCCAGTAACGGCGAGCGTCGCAATGTCAACGCCTGCCCAGCCCTCTAAATTGGGCCCCGGTGGATCACTAAACGCAACGACCGAGAAAGTGTGCGGCCCTGCCGAGAGGCTTGTCGTCAAATCGAAGATGCCATGGTCGCGACCATCGGTCACGTCCAGGAATGGAGCGAACGGCACACCGTCTATCGCAAAATAGTCCCCGATTTGTCCTATGGCGGGGTCGATGTTGGCGGTAAAACCTTGAAAGAAACCAACGACGAGCACATCCATCGTGATGTTTGATATCGATGAGAACGCCGATGTATCGAAGTTAAAATTCCACGAAACGTTTCCGCCTTGCCGGTAACCGCCGAAGGTATGACCATCGCTGGGAGTAAACGCGAAATCATTTGCGCAGTTGGCATGCTCGAAGGTACATCCCGGATCAAGCGTAAGATGCATTCGTTGAAACTGCGGACTTGTGCCCAAAGATGAGTTCCCGTCAGTCCCAAGCAGAAATTTCGCCTAGCTCGAACCGAGGCCTGATTTCCTGGAATGGTTCCGAATCCGATCACCTGCCTCAGGGGATGTGGAACCCGTCGTGAGGAGACTTCCCGGAGAGACAGTTGAGCTGTTCATACCTCTATGCACCGGTGCCTGCGGTGACCCTGGTCACATCGACCCGTCAACACGCCCTAACCTTAACGGAGCAGGTCATAACCATGAACCATGAGAGAAATCGTGTTTTTGAGGGTTTGGCAATCTATTAAAACAACCCTGGGCCTCTCTGCAGCGGTTCAAGAGGGGTCTTTGGGGTCGGGCAACGTGTGCAATAGGGGTCTTCGGATTGCACCGGGAAATCTGTGGTTTGCCGAAATTTCCACTTTCTTCTTTTTTCTTATAACCATCACTTTCAGTATTTGTTGTGGATTGGGAGCACTAGAAGTTAGGCTTTCGCAGCCCGGAAAAATCAACTCCTTCCCGTTGAGCATAAGACCGAGATCGGTTGCTACAGCGCGGACAAACGCACTACAGCTACATCATCTACCGTACTTGCTCTTCAAGTTGGCAAAGCACTTCCGCAGCCCTTCTTTCAGATCATCTTGTATTTCCCAGAAGATGGCAGGGATGTCGCCGACGTCAAACGGCAGCTCCGTTCCTTTTCTTGCGGTCATGATCACGTCTTTGCCGAGACCTCGCGCGAAACCAACTTCGTAAAAGACGTTAGGGCTGCCCTCACTAACATCAGCTATAACAATGCCGGATCCACGAATCCCCTTTTCGACGCGAGGAATAATTCGCTCAAGAGATCCAGACTCGTCTGTCCGTTCCGCCACGAAACCGAATTCCTTACAAACTTCCTTGCAGGAGGCATAGACATCACGGAACTCTCTTTTAAACGACATGATTGTGAAAACGCTTCGAGGCATAACCATTCGTTCAGCAAGCGCAACTACCTCCTTCACGTGGTGCGAGATGTCGGTCGAGACTTGGTTGAGTGTTTCATAGTCCTCGGCTATCGTCGGGGAGATCATCCGAAGACGCGTCAACTCCTGATCATAGATCGTCTCACCGGCGCCACCGAAGCGAGGAATCCCCAAGATTGGCTTTCTTGCGTAAAAAGCCCAGTTTTTGGCCAAGAAGGTACCGTCGCGCCCCGCAATAAAGATTGTTGCGTCTGCCAGCTCTATCTGCTCTGGAACTCTTAGCTCCGCGTGGTTCATCTGCCAGTCCGGAAGGGACGATAGTCGAACCCTGCCAATCTCATGAACTTGTTGGTAGCTCCTCAGTCGGTAGCTGATAATCGAGGCATCGGAATTTCCGCCGTTACTATCCAGCCACGCCTTGGCGGCAATAGCAACTTCCTTATCGACGGAACCTTGGCAACCATTCAGAAGGACATGGTGCTGCCGGACAATCTCCCTACCTAAAGCAGCGACAAATTCCCGGCACAACTCTGGTTCTCGAGGAACTTCCCGCAAAGAGCCTCCAACTAAGATGCGCATATTCCCTCTTAAATCAAATACATCTTACCGCTGATTGATCTCAAGAGTCAGTATGTTGGTTAAACGGTGGGATTCGAAAAGCACCGGACATCATATGAAAAGCCCGCACCAACAAAGAGGCTACTAGGTCGCCGCAAAGGTAAGCATAGGCCACTCGTATGCTGTAATTTGGCCAGTTACTTTTTTACCTTTTTCTCTTCACGTCTGATTGCCGCCAAAATGCTCATGGAGTCCTCCGGAAACAATCTACCTGAGAGACTCCGCTCTACCAATCCTGGACCTTCCGGATGTCTTATTCAATTCGTCAGCAATCGGGCAGTGAGCCAAGCCGTCAGTTTCGAAAGTGCTTCGTCCGAATCTTTGAGAATTGGTGAACGGAAAAGATTGGCTGGCAAAAGCGTGCGTTAAATAGATGTGGCAGGGAGGACGATTTCATTGCTTTGCTTTCCAAGTCAATACCGCCCAGACTACAAAACTACCTCCCCAGATTATGCCAAGGTCTTCGGCCAGACTGGTTCTATGCACAGTAGTTCCATGTAGCCACATATATCCGAACAAGAAAAGTAAAGCAGCCAGCGACGCAATCCAGACAACAAGAAGGATCTTTCGCACCATCTGGGCCTCCTAGTTACCGCAAATCTTCATCGTTTCGCCGTAGGAATTTGTAATTGGCGGCAGCGCTAGTTCTTTCTTGAGTTCGACTAGGATAACTTCCGAGGATCCCTTCCCAGTCTTCTCCTTGCGCATGCCCCAACATTGCATCGAGACAAGAAATATTCTGTTCAATTTTGTACACGGGTCGGGGCCTACCTGAGTTTGGCGATAAACAGATTGATTAAATATTCGTGGATAGATATAGTTTGTAATCAACGTCGCTCCTCCAAATCATTCCGTGTGCGGGTTCGAAGTAGAAATGGCTTTTGGCAGATTGATGAATGCCCATAGGTACTCCGCCCACTTTGGAGCCAATATGACCTTTTCTCGTAGAGTTCTTTCGCTGTGGCTATGTTGCGTTTTACTCTCTTACGGGCAAGGAAACACATTTACCAAAGTTAAATACAACGGTGGAAGCGATTCAACCAACGTGAAGCCAGATGAGTGGGACAACAAACTCACCGTCAATTCAGACTCCATCGTTCTCACGCTGAAAGATGGTCAATCAATTTCAATACCGCCCAAACAAGTTACTTCTCTGAGCTACGGTCAAGAAGCTCACGGGTAGAGTTACGGGGCGGGGAAAAGTGAAACACCCCCAGACACATATCGGATTCGGCGCCGCCGTGCGCCACGAGAGTACTGTGAGCTACTTCTCCGGTAACCGCGTTAACGAAGACCTGGCCTAAATTGCAGAGGCACAGATGCGATTTTCTGGACCTTGATCACACGGCAGATTGCGACTCCCGCGTTCGCCGCTTGGCCACCGCTGCAGCAAGGCTTCCCGCCAACGAGCCGAAGGCCACCGTGAACGACACCCAGTAAATTAACTCTTCAAAGAAGCCGAACCACAGGAACGTGGGCCAAAAGGTAAGTGTGAAGGGTCCGGACGGGCGATCGTAGTGCGTGCCCCAATGGCCTCGGAGGGCGAAAAACATGATGATCACGACGGGAATCCTCGCCCTCAGCCCATAGACGATCAGAGTCTTGCACAGAGCCGGCCACGCCAGATACTGCAAGTAAGCGCTTATAACCGCAACAGTCCACAGGATCACCAGCATGCTGTAAATGCTGATGTCCGCATACTGAAAGACTGTTGCCTCCACCAACTGGTTCAAGGCGACGCCTAGAAGCCCGAGAAGAAACGCACGGCCGATGCGGTCAATGCGCTCGCCCTCGCGCCATAATTTCCAGGCGAAATAGACTCCGAAGGTCGGAGGCAGAAGCCACGTGATTCCCACGATGGCATTGTTTTTGGCGAACCACGGACTCGGCCAGCCGCGCAGTTCCCCCACGAGGCGCAAGAGCGTGATCCCCAGAGTGACGAGTGTCGGGGCAAGCACAAGTCGGGAAATCGAAATCCGCGAAGCGGAATGTGCCATCGGAAACTATCCGGTCGCTCTGGCGATACTCCGAGTAGAGCTGAATCTATCACGATCTGGCGCTTGTGCTTGATTAATCGAAACCGGTAAGGTGGCGCATAGTACCCACTTCGCCGATGACGGCACAATCGGCGGTGTGTGGGCGTCTAAGATATAGGCAGGGGTTCCCCAATCATGCCCAACCAATCCTACGCGCTGTGGTCGATTTGGATTCAACTTCCGCTTCTGGATAAATCGATCCGATCATTCTTCTTTTTTGCCACAGCGATGGCCCGCAGCATCAGTGGATGGGCCACTTTCAGCGCCACGGCGTGGGGCTTCAGATGATCGTAGATCCAGCCCGTGAACATGGTGGCTTCCATTGCCGCCATCCACGGCCCGGGAAGCGTTTTCATCCACACGTCCAGGTCGTAGCGCGTGGCAGCAATCTGGCCTTGCGCGTGAATTCGACCGCTCGCATCTTTCACGCAGTAACTGATCAATTTCTTGTGAACATCTAAGCCGATGTAATACATACTTTCCATGGGGAGCCTCCTTGGTTGTCTCTGAATCAGCGGGGTCGCTGAGTTCAGCTTTTGTACACCAAGCGTTCCTCCCCGACCTATACATTCAAACATTTGGCTCACTGTGCAAGCCGTCAAATCACCGTCGATTTTCGTCGTAGTTTTGCCAGACGCACACTTGCTGTGGCAGGCTTGACACAAACTCGGCAAGAAAAGTTCTAGAATCGTCCCCTTGGGCGCGCCACTTAAAATTTTTCATTATAAACGGTTTAGCTGTTTTGCATGAACGGCTCAGTGGGCCCGAAAAGGCCATGGTCTGGTATAAACGTGATAGGTCAGTCCGCCGATTCAGCGCATCAAGCCGTCCCAACAGTGGACGCGGACAAACGTAGGTGGCCCGCATTGACACTTGAACTTTGTTTCTCGTCTGTGCGTACTGAATTGCAGGTGCTCGGCGCGTCTTAAGGTTCGACAGATCCCAGTTCCCGCAAATGGAAGGGTCGCAATCATGGATGCATTCCTCCTCGACCTCAGATACGGCATTCGTTCTTTATGGCGCGATAAAGGCTATGCCCTGACGGTGCTTCTCACATTTTCCGTCTGCATTGCCGCCAACACCACTCTTTTCGCCATCGTCAACTCTGTTATCCTGCGGCCTCTGCCGCTCACAGACGCTAGTGCCATCCTGATCACCTCCAACGAGTACCCGAGAGCGGGTGTCTCCGGGTCCAACAACAGCAGCTCCGGTGACTACTTCGACCGCCTTCGAGAAATGACGGTTTTCGAGAGTCAGGCTATTTTTCACCCGCGCGATCAAACTGTAGACCTAAACGGTTTGCCTCAGCAGATTCGCGGGATGCTGGTCACGCCTTCGTGGTTTGAGTTGCTCCGTGTTTCTCCCACTCTCGGCCGCGCATTCACTCGTGAAGAAGGTGAAATTGGTGCCGATCTGGAAGTCATCCTTAGCCATGGCCTTTGGCTGCAGCTGTACGCCGGAGATAAATCGGCGATTGGAAAGGACCTGCGCATCAGCGGCCGGCCCTTCAAAATCGTCGGCGTGATGCCCCCCGATTTTAGTTTTATTGACCCTGATGTTCGCCTCTGGATCCCACTCGCATTCACTGCCGAGCAAAAGACCGTTCATCACAGCAACAACTGGTATCACATCGGGCGCTTGAAGCCTGGCGCGACCCCGCAGCAGGCTCAGGCACAGGTCAACGCTTTGAACGATCACAATCTCGAGCGCTTCCCGGAGTTCAAGGAAATCCTGATCAACGCCGGATTCCATTCCACGGTCAAACCCCTCCAGGACATGCTGACCGCCGGCGTCAAAAGGACCCTCTATCTCTTATGGGGTGGTGCATTCCTTGTCCTTCTCATCGGCGGATTGAACATCGCCAACCTGGCGCTCGCCCGGCTCGCTCTTCGCCAGAAGGAATTGGCTACGCGCATCGCCTTGGGCGCGGGCCGAGCGCAGCTCATGCGTCAATTGATTCTGGAAAATCTGGAATTAGCGTTGTTAGGGGGCATGGGTGGCATCGCTGTCGGTGCTGGCTTGTTGCATACTCTGAACGCCTTCGGCCTCGAGCATTTTCCGCGCGCCGGCGAAGTTCACTTGGACGGCACGGTCGTCCTCGTTTCTCTCGCCCTATCCTTGGCCGCTGGAATCTTCATCGGGCTGTTTCCCCTCGCCAGCATTTTAAATATCAACATCAGCGGCGCGCTACATGAGGAAAGCCGCACTGGCACCACCGGAAAAAAATCGCGCAGCGTCCGTCAACTTCTCGCTGCGGCCCAAATCGGATTTGCCTTCGCCCTGCTCGTGGGCGCGGGCTTGCTCCTGGCTAGCTTCCGCCTGCTGTCACAGGTCGATTTAGGATTTAACTCCAAGGGCGTGGTGACCGCCTCCGTCGCTCTGCCGCGCTCCAGATATTCTAAACCTGAGGATTGGCGCAACTTCATGAACCGCGCGCTCCCCGCCGTCCGCGCCATCCCTGGAGTCTCCTTCGCAGGCGCAACCGATATCATCCCCCTCGGCGGCAATTACAATGACAGCGTAATCCTCGCCGAAGGGTATCAGATGAAGCCCGACGAGTCCCTGATCTCTCCATTGAATTTTTGCGTGACTCCCGGATACTTCGAAGCGCTGGGCATCAAGATAGTTCAAGGCCGCAGCTTCGACGAGCGCGACAACGAGGATGCTCCCCACGCGGTTATTGTTGACGAACGCCTCGCGCAACACTTCTGGCCCGATCGCGATCCCATTGGGCGCCGTATGTACATGCCGGGGAACGGCAAGGATTTCCTGAAAACTGACGAGCACACCGCTTGGATGACCGTTGTCGGTGTCGCCCACACGTTACGCTACGAAAATCTCGATGGTTCCGGAGCACCCGTCGGCGCCTACTATTTTCCTAATTCCCAACAGCCTTCTAGCGGTATTACGTTTGCCCTCAAGACCGATGCCGATCCCGGCTCAGTCATCCGCGCTCTTCGCCCGGAAATCTCCCGCCTGGATGCCGACTTGGCGGTCTTCGACGTCCATTCCATGTCGGACCGCATCGACCTTTCCTTGGCTTCCCGCCGTACCTCCATGCTCCTGGCCAACGCCTTCGGCGGAGTCGCCTTGTTCCTGGCATCGCTCGGTATATATAGCGTGTTAGCTTATCTGGTCGCTCAGCGCACGCGCGAGATTGGTATTCGCGTCGCTCTCGGCAGCACGGGGTCCGGCATTCTCAAGCTTGTCTTGCGCGAGGCGCTCAAACTCGTTGCCATCGGCTTGATTTTGGGAGTTACCGGCGCCGCATTCTTGCAGAAAGCCGTCGCCAGCGAGGTTTACGGCGTCCGCCCGCTCGACGCGCTTGTATTAACAAGCGTCATGGCCTTGCTCACAGCCGTTGCCCTCGCCGCCTGCGCGGTCCCCGCCCGTCGCGCAATGCGCGTCGATCCCATAGTTGCGTTGAGATATGAATAATCCGTCACACTACTGACCGACAACACTCTCCTAGCGTAAGGTCTCAGAATTGTGCAGGGGCTTGCGCATTCCCAGGAAAACTCTCGTGGAGGAATAGTCCGCAAATCCGATTAGTGAACTTTCCCGGCTGCTTTGCGCGGCTGACGTGCCGCTCGGAATCCTTCCAACGATCCCACTCCTCTTGCCTGGTTAGTTCGCACGTTGTTTTGACGACCTCAGTTCGAACTACGATCAGAAAGGCCCTAATTAATGATTGGCTGTGATATAAAACTCTTCTCCTGGACTAAGTCATCGGGCTGGTCACTTCTCTCTCTGACAAGCGAAAATGTTCGCAATGCGTACGTTCAAACGCACAAACCGTGCATGGTGGTGCTGGGAGCAACACTGTCCGGTCTCGCAACTTATCGGTGAGAATCCGGCGATTCCAGGAATCGAGTCACATTCTCTGCCTTCTTAATCTGGTCTTGCAGTTCTTCAAGTCCTTCCGGTGCTTTGCCGCCATATACCGAGATCATTTTGGTGATATTTGGAGGGCTGTAGCACAATATTGTTGCGGAGTGCGGCGAACCGAGATGAGTTATCGGCGGTGCGACTAAAGAGGGAGTTGGATGTTGTATGCGAAAGTTGGAGGAGGTTCAAAAGGCCAAGGACTTGATGCATGAAGCGATGGAGTGGTCCACGTTCAAATGGGTGTTTAAGAAGTCTACCGTTCAGGAAACCGCCGATGAAGCGAAAGCCGCGCTGGACCGATTGGAGCGAGCCGTCAAAGCGCGTTGGACCGATGAAGCCAAAGCAGCATACAAGAGTCTGACGGCAAAGGCCTCCAAGGCTGCACGCGAACGCCAAAAAGACCGGCAATCGCCACACCCAGTAGACTCGCAGATCCTGGTTCTCGTTGCGAAGGTGGTGAAAGCGGACAGCTCAGCGGAGAGGGCCGGAATGGACGCGGCAAGCACCTTCGGTGAAGCAGAAAAACAATGGTGCATCAGTCTGGCGCGAGAAGGATGCAACAAGGCCATTCATGCCTGGGCTTTGCGCGAGAAAGCGATCCGCAAGGCGGAAAGGGTGGCGGACTGGTTGCGTTCGGAAAGTCAGGCTGCATCATGTTCCCCCAACGAACAGCGATAGCTCGCCCGACTTTCGAGTCCCTGCGTCCGACACCGGTGTCTTGACCGCTGCGGTGCAACTTACGAATAGGAAACTCTCTAGTTAAGTGTCACGATCGTTGTAACTGTCTGAGGAATAGAGTAGAGTCTGAAATTTTCAAAACGCGCCAAAAGAGTTCCCTGTTCTCCGGAGCAAGAGGTCAGGAGCTCGAATCTCCCTGGCCGCTCATTTCCACTACCCGGCGGAGGTCGTCTCGAATCAAAATCAAGTTCTCTGTCCGCTTCAGATTTCGGGCTCCGTCCACGGAACCCTCTGTGCCGGGTGGAATCACTTGCTAAGCGCATTTCAGTCCAGCAAGATGAATTCATGACATTTCCCGATTTTACTCGTCGTCTGGTCTTTCGTTCAGCGTTACTGAGCTTCTTTTTGCTGGCTGTTCTCGCTGCCATGAGCGCTAAGTCCGTCAAGATGATCACGAGTTGGTTCAACCCAAATTACGAAGGGCAGACATTCCACAAAATCCTGGTCATCGGCGTCGCTCAAAATCCGGAGGTGCGCGCCGACTTCGAAGATGAAATGGCCGCCCAGATTGCACGTCCGGGCATCGAGACCATTCCTGGCAACCACATCCTGTTGCGCCCGGACCCTAAGGTGAAACTTGATCTCGACTACCTTCGTGGGCAGATCCGCGACAATCGCATTGACGCGATAGTCGTCTCGCGCCTGCTGAAGGTCGACAAGAAAGTTACGTTTGTCCCGAGCTCGACCTACATGGCCCCGTACCCCTACTACTACTCTTTTTACGGCTACCTGGGCGCTGTGTATCCCCTGGTTTACGATCCGGGATACACGCGGGAAGATACGACAGTTAGCGTCGAGACCAACGTTTACGCCACAAGCAAGCCCGACGGTGACTTGGTGTGGAACGGCGTCAGCAAGTCGTTCAATCCGAAATCAGCAAAGAAGATCGCCGATGGCCTTGTCAAAGAAGTTCCGAAGCAGATGGAAAAAGACGGGCTGCTACCGAAAAAAGCCCCCTCGAACTAGTGACCGTACCTCATTCTGTCACGTCAATCTGTGGCAGCGCTGCCACGAAATCTCCGATAAGAGTTCTAAAATCGTCCCCCACGGCACGCCACTTAAAATTCTTCAATATAAACGGTTTACCTGTTTGGCATGGGCGGCTCTGTGAGCCCGAAAAGGCCATGGTGTGATAGAAACGTGATAGAAGTCCGCCGATTCAGCGCTGAAGACGAACACTCAGATTCATCCTTGCGTTGTTTGCGATTCAGCGTGGCCATCTCTTCAAAAGTCAAATCTACTCTGCTTGAAAATGTGCCGGCAGGCTACTTGCGTACTGGTAGCAATTTGATGTCCGGTTACGCGACCCGATCGCAGAAACTAGGGCACTAACGCAGAGGTCAAGAGCGAGCCGCCCTCGTTGCATACTCTCGCGCTGGGCAGAGCATTGTGCCGAGTTCGGCTTTTATATCTCAGCTGCTTATCAACTGTGGCGACCCGGGGCCCTTTCACTTCAATCCACTCGGGGATGAACTCGAAGATAGGCCTGAGTCCGCGCTGAGGTTCTTTCAGTAGAGGGTCTCTTTCTCTCCCTTTTCCTTAATCAGTTCATCGAAGCGCGCGACGATCTTGTCTCGTCGTGCCATAACGGCCTGCACTTCGTCTTTGGTCAGATAGTGGCGCGTCTTTTCCTCAAGTTCGCTGCCTTTCAACTCCTTTAGCTTCTGATAAAGATGCCGTTCGCATTGCACCAAGTCCGCAGGCCTGTGCAGATCTTTGTTGGTGCGAAACGCACGGGTGAAATCGATTCGCCAAATCTGCCAATCCGGTCCGATCAGCACGTTTGTGAGGTTAGCATCGATGTCGTAGATTAGCTGATCGAACACGCGAATCTTATACATTTGTTTATTCCAGGCGTCCAGATTCGGTGGGGTGATTTTCTTTGCCACGCGCTCCTCTTCGTCCATTTTCACCGGGAGCCACCAGCTCAGCGAGCCTGCGTTCCCCTGCCATTTGCGTTCCACATACACGGGCAGCATGTCGTCGATCCCCAACATTTCGGACAACGTGTATGCGGCGATATTGAACTTGTAGGAGTCCACGAAGTTGAAGACAGTGGCGCCACTCTCCAACTTCATCTCCGACTTATGCTGATCGATGTGTTGGTAGGAGGCATCATGCGTTATCGTGCCGTTGCTGAGCGTCAACCGCGTCGGGTGTGTCACCCCTTTCTTTGATTCTTTACTGGCAATCACCTCGGCGGTCAGCAGAAACTGCTTTATCTGTTCTTTTGTCAGCGGGGTGTCATCTGCTGCCGGGGCCGGCGTGCCAACAAAAATGGCAATGATTGCAACTGTCAACATTCCACCCAGGAGAATTTTCCTCGTAAACATAGATGGCTCCTCCGCTCAAACTGTGCCCAGAATCTACGCTCGCGTCGGCCATTCCTGCAAGCCTAATTCTGAACACTGCAAATTGGGTCTCACACCACGACTTGTACACTCGAACTCACCAGACATCTTAATTCCAGGGTTGGCTACAGATTTATCTTTACTCCCCCCTGTACTGGGTCTATGCTCACCCCAATTGGACTTAGTGACCGGAGTTATCTCACGGTGCTAGGCGCGATTTCATCATGGAGGGGTGCGATGAAACTAGTAACGATAGTGTTGGCTTTGTTCTTTGCTGGAATGCTGCTTGAGGTTCAGCCCATATCTGCTGGGCCGGGCAAACAGGGTGCGCCGGCAGCGGCGAAGGAAACGAAGTGGCAAGGCACCATCATTCATATGCTGAAAGACCAATCGATGATGGACATTCGCGGTGGCGCCACCGCGAGCGACAGTCACATGCTTAAGGTGGCATTCGATAGTTCCACCCAGTGGACCAAGCAGAGCAAGCCGGCCGAGCAGAGCGAATTCAAGGAAGGCGAGTTTGTGATTGTCCTCGGCAAGATCGACGACAAGGGTGTCCTTCATGCGTCTCGCATCGATCTGCGCCTGCCCCGGTAAACTCGAGGGAGAATCATCTCGCATCGTCGCGCGTTTTTGCGGCCTTACGTATTGTGTAGGCAGCCCGCTGCTGAAGGTACACCCTGGGAGCGCTTCGCTCATGAATGCGGTTCAAGCCGGAGTTTTGCCGCGCGCGCAGTTTCTCGCAGGAGAGGGTCTACGTGGGTCAAACAGCGCTCCAGCTCTCCTGCCAGGGAATCCATCCGGAAGGATCCAATCGCATACGCGCCGCAGGATTTCAGCCAAGGGTCTTCACTGGACATGAGTTCGCTGACGGCCTGCTCGCGGCTCTCTAACTGCGTATGCACCAGCCGGTCCGCCAACCTCGCTCGCTCACTGGATGTTACCCGGCCATCAAGGAGTGGCACGAGAACGACGCGCAATGGCGACTTCAGAACGTTTTCAAGGAATTCGAGAGCATTGTCATAGACGGTTTTGTCGCTGGATTGCAGCCCAAGGTAAACGGCGTGTAAATCAACTTGAGGATACAACAGCCCCAGCAGGCGGAAGATCCTCTCCAACTCGTGTTGCAGTGAGTTCTGCAGTGCTTTGACCACCTGCTCATCACTGTCTTCGGGATCCGAAATCGCTTCCATGATCTGATAGGTTCGGTAGTGCCCCAGAATTTCTGCCGCCAACACAGACTCCAGCAACCGAAAGTCGAGCCGAATCTCGGGGTGGTCACGATGCAGCTTGTTCAACGCGCTGATAACCTTGAAGCGCAAAGTCGTGTCAACCTCCATTATGTTCTCCAACAACACTTGAGCGGCGGGCGGTGTTCCGATGCCGGCCAGCACGACGGGAATTTCTCTTCGTTTCTCCCGTGACACCCCCGGATCCCCCAAGCAGGTGCTCAAGAGCCCAACGATTGGATCTCCAAACGCCACGAGCGCGCGCGTCACTTCTTCACACAGTACCGGATCGCACAACCGTTCTAACAATTGCGGAACCAGAGACACTTTTCGGAGCAGACCCACTGACCGAATCGTTTCCCGCACTACCTCGCTTGCAGGGTCGCTCAGCAAACGCGAGAGAAGCGGATCGAATGAGTCAGGCAGTCCTCCCAGAAGCCGGGCCGCTTCCCGGCGCGTCCTTTGGCCGGTTTCTCCCTTTTCGCCAGCCATTTCTTCCAAAATCTTTTGCGCGGTCTGCAGATTCTGTGTTTCACCAGGATGCCCCAAATACGCGGCCACCGCCGAGCGAACGGAATAATCCTCAAACGCGCTCAATTCTTGAAGCAGAACCAGCGGATCAACGTGCGAGTGATGCACCAGATAAAGCATCGCCTCCGTGCGTACTGCGATTTCCGGATCCGTGAGCATCTCCTCCACTGTGGGCAAAACGGATGTGTCCCCAGACGCCGAGAGTATGGAAAGCGCCTTTTGCCGCACTTCACTGGAGGGGTGCTGGAGGAGATTTCGGATTACCGGATGCTGAGTCCTGGCACGCTCGACCTCGAAGAAGCTGAGGGCATACAGAATCTCCGTCGAGTCGGAAACTCGGAGTTTGCTTGACAGCAGTTCCGACGTGGAGCGATCCAGCGCCAATGCGGACGATTGCTCGGCATTTAGGCGATGCTGGTTGATCGAATCCTGGAGCACGGCAAGATACTGCTGTCCCCCTACGTAGACTGCGATCAGCCACCCGGCGATCAGCAGCAGGACAATCCAGCTGAGCTGCTGCGGGGCAACGTGCAAGTAGGTCGCGAAAACAAGCACGACTAATCCCGCCAAACCGTCTCCCAGCCGCCAAATGACCGTGTCGATAAACCATTTCGCCTGCAACTTCACGTGATGCGCGAGCGGCAAGTAAAGCAACTCCACAGTTGACCTGTCGAGTGAGTAACGCAGTATCTGATCACTTCCTTTCAGGAATATCACCGCAGCAAGGGTTCCCCAGATCAGCAACGCGCTCGAGCCAAGAAGGACAGTGAGGGGAAGAACGAATAGCATGGTTCCAATTCTGAAGCGCCGCAGGAAGCGAGTGGTGAGGAGGAGCTGGAATAAAAACGCCACGATGCCCGCATAGAAATAAAAATCACCAAAGAAAATAGCCAGGCCGTCCTTGTCCAGGAATAAATTCTTGGCAATCGCCTTGAACTGCCAGCCGGAAAGCGTGGTCACAAAAGAGGAAGTGCAGATAACCGCCGCCAGGGCGCGCAGGTAGTCCGAGGAAAATATCAGCCGCAGGCTGCCCTGAACGTCCTTTTGCCCATTTCCCGGTGCCTCGGCCCCAAAATTTCTCGACTCCGTTACCTCGAGTTTGCCTGTCCTACATGCGGCGTGCATCAAAACAGAGGAAATCACCAGGAGGGGAACCATCGACAGCAGAAGACTCTCTGTGCCAATCGCTCGCGCTTCCAACTTCGAAACAAAACCGGCAAAAACCCAGCCCAGGATCCCACCGCCCCCCACCATTCCAAATACGCGCTTCGCCTCCCGCGTGGTCAGCAGGTAGTTCGCGAGTGTCCAGACTTGCGTCGGGGCTAGCACCCCGAAAATGCCCACCCAAATGTAGAAGACAGGATACAACCATGCTGGACGATAGAAATGTGCCAGAATCCAGAAGGTTGTGCAGTTTGCCGCGAAAAACAGTTGGCTCCCGACCAGCAGGTTACGCAGCGAAGTGTGACGCCCCAAACGCAAGTAGCCGGCGACCACGAAACCCACGAGAATGCCGCTCGCAATATCCGCATATGGGAGCTGTACAGCCTGGAAGCGCGCCAGGAATAACGCATCGCGTGCAACCTTCCCGATGACGGAGCTGCTGATGATCAGAAAGAGACACGAACTCAGGATCAGGCCACGGCCCAGATCTTCGGGCTCGATGTTAAGAGCGCGGCGCAGCCAGACTTTCATGCTTACTTATCCTTTTGAACGGGACGTGCCGTTGCGCGATCGAGCAGCAGTTCTTGTCCATCGAGATAAACGGCGGTGAATTGTTCCGCGCCGCGGATTTCTAGCGCCGAGGCAACACCCGCATGGGTGGTACTCGCCACCATCCCGGTATCGATCAGGAAAACTCTTCCGCCAAAACGAGAACGAATATGGGTTTGCTTCTGAACCGTGTGGCCTACGACGATGCCTGAAGCATCGTAGAATGACAGGATTTTTTCCACCAGTGGTGTGCCCTGTGCGTCGGACCATTCATCGTAGCCCCGGAACCATAACGGCCCGTCTTCACGAAGGCACAGCCACGTGTTCAGCTTCATATAGGGGGCCAACTTTGCCCTTCGTTTCTCGTCCGCAGGTGTGTTCGATTTGTTTCCGATGACGTACACGTCTTTCACCATCGCCGTGATTTCCTGAAGGGTAAAGAAAGGGAGGATCAATTTCTCTGCGATCAGGTATTGTTTCATATCCTCAAATAGATTCATCTCGGCAGAAACGAGTCCGTTAATATCCTCGATATTAATTGTGGCAACTTCAGGGGCGATCCCGCCGTGCACAAAAAGGATTCCACTGATGTTGGTCACTGTGAGTCGCTTTCTCGCCCAGCTACCGTAGGCAGCGTTAGGCGTAAAGGCCTCGCGCTGCTCGATAAACCCCAAGGGGTGCTTGGCCATCCATTGCGATTCCGTGACATCGAACAGCGAATCGCGTGTCACTTGCAGCAACTGGGCGTTGTTCTTTCGCCATTTGGCGAATTCTTGGTAGGCGTCCTTTCGCCGCGCTTCTGAATCTGGGGTGGAAAAACTTGCATATATTTCCGGCGTGACGTAGCGCAAGTCTCCCATCAGATTCAAGATTTCGTGATTGCCCAGCAAGCTCACGACTTGCCCGCCGGCTTTTGCTGCTTCGTCTTCCAGAGACATCATCAGATCCAGGGCCTGGCGTTCCTTCGGGCCACGATCGAGAAGATCTCCTGTCTGCACGAGCGTCACCTGGTTGCCCGCCCAATGGAGTTTCTCGTCGATCAGGCCTACGCGCTTGAGGATTAGACAAAAGTCGTCGAAGTCTCCGTGCACGTCGCCAATGGCGATAACTACGTGTGAAGTATCCGCCGTTCTGCCCGCTGGGATAGAAAGCACCAGACACGTTAAGAAGCTAAGGAGAATTTTTGAGAAATAGATCCAGTGGCGGGAGACGCGAGCCGCGCGGCCTAGCATCAACTTTTCTCCTCTGGAAATGACCCATTCAACCTGGCTGGAAACGCCATGCCTGATCGGTTTCCGCTGAAGGAGGCATGTTAGGTTCATCCGCTAGGCAAGTCAATCGTATGTCAATCGCGCGAACGCAAGAATGCTGCGCTCCGTTGGAATAGCTTGGAGACCCTGCTAATTCGTCAAGAACTTGATGCCCGCCTGAAGCTGTTCTGTAGAGGCAGGATTTATCGAGGAAGGAATTACTGAATAATCTGCTGACCCTGACTCATTAATTGAGCGCCTTAAGCCTCCCAATATGCTTCAAATTTGCAGATAGTGAAACGCCGATACTTGTCATGCGGCATCTCGCTCAAAAGCAATCATCGGACCTCAGCAGCCTGTGAGAGTTCCGAGAAGGATGGTTTTGCGACCCCCTAAGTCTTGAGAAAGCATTCAAAGCGCTGAAGCACATTCCCGCCGCTAGACTAATTCTTGCCGTTGGCGTGATTTTTCAACAGACTCACATGAATCCTGAACGCTCAAAGGCTGCCTGGCTCACCCAGAGATTTCAATCACTTCAGAGCTTATCTGCAAGAGGGTTTTCTGAACGTCTGGTGATCGGAATTCTGTGGACAGCAGCACTTCGCCGAACACGTCTCTGCGGGTAGGTAGGCGAATCTCAGATTTCCCACAACGGGACCTGGGCTTCATTGGTGTTCTTCACGGTTACAATCAGGGGTATAAACGTGTCCTCGCGCCTTCACGGGGCCGCGGTGCAACAAGCCTTCAACCATGCGACGCTGCGGCTCAAACTTCTCCTGTCACCCATTTTCTGAATCAGCGTTGTGCCCGGTTCAGCAGCCTTACCAACTTTGCGCATCGGCTCGCACCTGAGCACTCCCCGCCCGGGTTCATCGTGCGTATCCACGCGGCCGTCGTTGCTGTGTACTTACACGTACGACCTGAGCCTCCCTGTTTTGCGCATCCACTCGCCAGCGGCGCCCTGCCATCTACAAGAAAGTGTCCCAGATCGAAGCTGAGCTGGAAATTCGGACGGTTGACTTCCTCGAGTACTCGCACCATCAGATCCGGGCGATACTCAAACGTGTTGCACAGTGAAACCATTATGTCTGAGCTGATCGCATCAAGATATGCTCGCCAGAATGCCACACTCTGCGCAAGCCAACCCTTGTCATAGAATGGCAAATTGATGAGAGGCAGATATGAGGAGAGAAAGATCATTTCGCGCGCTGCGACAGCCTGTGCGAGTTCGTGGCACGCCTCGAAGCGCTGGCGCGTCGCTCTTTGCACCAGTCGCTCCGCCGAGCCGCGGTTAAGGTCAATAAATGGGCCAGACAGGAGCAATCTGCCCTCGTATCCGACCAGCGACTCCCGAATGACGGGGATAGCTCCGTGGGGAACGTAATAAATTACCCGGACATTTGAGCTCTAGTATCGTTTCGAGTTCTGCGAGGGGCTTGCGGAGAAGAAGCCTTTGACTGTGTTTTGTAGTTTGTCTCCGCGTAGATCTCCGCTCTCCACTGCATGCACAAACCACTTGGAGTACAGCTGACGACCCTGACTCAGTGCGGACTTGTACCCAACGTAAATGGCAGCGGCCAGGAGGTGGATACCTCCGTCCTGCTCTCGCCAATACTCTTGAGCGTTGCGCCCCACGCCGAACTCTTCGCTGACGATTTGCTCCAGAGCTTGCACGGAATCTTCTTCGATGTAGCCGGACGCGGTGTTGTATCCAAAAGAAGCATCATGGTGATTCACTTTGTCCACGACCAGCCGATCGCGGCCCAGGAGGTCAACGGCTTCTCGGACAGCGGAATCAGTTGCATCATAGGGAGGATGCATGGCTTCGTGGATCGCGTTGTGCAGCACGATGTCGAATGGGTAAGACACATGGGTCAGAAATCGCAGACCCGTGATGCGGATGCCATGGGGTTCGGAATAGGCGAGCAGACACACGGTTATGGTCTGGGATGGCAGGGGAAAACCCAGACGGGCCTCGACCGCGGGAACGATATTGTATTTCGGCAGATCAAGCGAAAGTTCAGCGATGCGGTTTTCAATCTTCGGCTTGGCGGTTTGCGCCCAGTACGCCGCAAAACCAACGCGGTCCAGGGCTTCAAGCGCGGTTTCCAGCGCGGGCCTCGCTTCCTGATAGTTTTTCCATCCGTCATCGGTCCAGTAAGGTGTCTTCCTCAGGGCGGCCTCCAGAGCCGTGCTGTCGTGTGCCGTACCGATCATCTCGGGGAGTGTTTCGGCGTCTACGGCAGAAAAATACAATGTCAGGTTCGCCGAAACGATGCCGCCGCCGTTGTCCTTGATGACATGCTTCAACTGCACAAAGGCAGCGTCTTCTTTCGTTGTAAAGAGCGGATGAAAGTGGTCGTATTCGGCCTGATAGTAGTGAAGGTAGTATGGATCTCCGCTCAAGGCGTTCAGCAGACAGAGAGCGTCGTATTTCAGAGAGGGCTTGAGTTGCCAGTCCGTGTTCGAATGAAATGCGGCTGAGTCAACGGAAAGCGTCGACGACAAAACAACTCCGGGACTCCAGAAAGAGAGAAGGCAGGACAACACGGCAAGGCGGCGCATACCTCTTTTCTATACGCCAGCACTTCCCCGCGTCTTGAATCCATTTGCAGCGGCTCGCCACGCCAGCGGGTTCATCCCGGTTGTCTCTTTTACGCTCCGAGTCATGTGTGACTGATCCGCGAAGCCCAAATGAGCTGCGATCTTTGCCAGCGGCTCGCCGGTCATGCGGATGGCCTTCCAGGCGCGACGTGCGCGCGCCCTGGCCCTGAAGGCTTCGGGGGAAATACCAAATACTTTGGCAAAACCCCGCGAAACATCCCAGGGGGCGAGCCCTTTTTGGCTGGCCCAAGAAGACAAACCGAGGCAAGGATTCTGGATCAGCGCGAATGCCAACTCGTCTGACCAGTCCGCACACACTGGGGCTCGCTGCTCGATCATCAGAAGGAGAACGCTGGCAGCTTCCGCTGGATTGCGCTCCGCCGCTCGGACAAGAAAGTCCATGTCGGCGACCTTGGCGACACCAGGCTTGAATGAATGTTTTGAGGATAGACGGAGATTGAGTACCCGTGCACCAGACGGCGAAAAGCGATCCATATGGGCTTCAAAGCAATCGTGTAGGACAACATCGCCCGCTTCCACGCGGAACCGTCCCTGATCTCCAGCCTCTTCGTAAGAGCCAGAGAGAACAAGAGCCGCATAGCTCTCCTGATGGATATGCCGAAGGAGAGCGGATCGCCGGATTGTCTGCCATGTTCGCATCGAGTTATTTCGAATCCAGTATGGCTCAGGGCGCTTGTGGATTTCACATTTTTCCTTGGCAGGGTTTCCGCCATTTCGGACGGGTTCTGGGAAACCACTCATCGGCGTCGCTCAAACTCCGGAGGTGCGCGCCGACTTCGAAGATGAAATGGCCGCCCAGATTGCACGTCCGGGCATCGAGACCATTCCTGGCAACCACATCCTGTTGCGCCCGGACCCTAAGGTGAAACTTGATCTCGACTACCTTCGTGGGCAGATCCGCGACAATCGCATTGACGCGATAGTCGTCTCGCGCCTGCTGAAGGTCGACAAGAAAGTTACGTTTGTCCCGAGCTCGACCTACATGGCCCCGTACCCCTACTACTACTCTTTTTACGGCTACCTGGGCGCTGTGTATCCCCTGGTTTACGATCCGGGATACACGCGGGAAGATACGACAGTTAGCGTCGAGACCAACGTTTACGCCACAAGCAAGCCCGACGGTGACTTGGTGTGGAACGGCGTCAGCAAGTCGTTCAATCCGAAGTTAGCGAAGAAGATCGCCGATGGCCTTGTCAAAGAGGTTCCGAAGCAGATGGAGAAAGACGGGCTACTACCGAAAAAAGTCCCCTCGGACTAGTGACCGTACCTCATTCTGTCACGTTAATCTGTGGCACGGCTGCCACGAAATCTCCGACCAAGGTTCTAAAATCGTCCCCCAGGGCGCACCACTTCTAAAAGTAGATCCGACGATCCAGGATTGTCGAACTCAATACCAATCGATCCCCATACCAGTGCAACCCTGGGTCCGTGTATGGCTGGTTTCCAAACAGATGTTTCAATGCTGCGTAGATTGCCGTAGGCCGAAGCGGAACTCGTTCACAATTGACGGTTCGGTCTTGTTCTGTTCCCGGCCATTCCCGTTTTCAACGGCGACGACCTTCCACACTGCCCCTTTCGGCGCAGCGCATTCTGCTGCCACTAAGAGCGTTCGGTGTTCGAACAAACAAGCACGATGACTCGAGCTATCTGTCCAACCTGCCTCGTAAACGGTACTCCGGCTGTCTACAGGCTTGCCGCGAGAACGCAGCGGCGATGGTCTACCCGTTGCCGGTGGCTTGGTTGCCTTCGCTTTCGATAGTAAGCGCCAAGTCGGTGAGGCTAGCGCTCGTTGATCGCTCTAAAGAGTCGTGCAGCGGATGCCTTAGGGCGTCGGCGGAGTGTAATTTGGAACATTAGGCGTCAATTTCCGAATGACAAATTCCTGCAGGAGATTCGCAGCGGCATTCGCAGCAATGGCGATGGCCGCGTTTTCGAACGTCAATGCAGCTCCGTTGCGATCACTTGCCGGATAGTAGAGATTTGAGATGCCGCCGGAGGCCAGGGTTCCCAGGAGAAACGAGTAGTTTGGCTGCCAGTTTCCGTTGTCGCCTTTGCAGATGAAGGAATTAGCGATGGCATAAAGCGCACGCGATCGCTTCGTTCCGGTGCCCTTGTAGAAGTAGCGGGGATCTTGCTTCAGCAGCGAAGGCAGAATCGCTCCACCAATGTAGGTGTTAATTGTAAGGTCGGCGTAGGTGGCGCCGTAGCGCTTGGCATACCCTTCCGCGCCCTGTCCGTAGCCGGAAAAGTGGTTTTGCGCCTGCTCAAGTCCAGCGATAGCGCCGGTAATTCCAAACGTGACGGGATCGACGGTGCTCTTGAACGCAAGCTGGAACTTTTGCTTCGTGCTGAGAGGCGCCGCTTTGGGTACATAGCTGACGTAGAAATTCGGAATGACGCCGAAGACCCGTTGTTTTTCCTGTTCCTTCAGTTCCGCTTGCGCGATCTCGACCGGCGACATCTCCACCCGTACCTCAGTAAGATTGGTGGCAAGGGTTAAGGCAATCTGCCGAACCACGCTGTTTTCACCGGAATTCAGGTTTCCCGAATACGATTGCGCCGCGAAGCCCTCCGAGGTGATTGCCAGCTGGAACGGGCCAGGAAGGACATTGGCGAAGGAGAATTTCCCATTTTCGTCCGACAAGGTGTCTCTCGCAGGGGATTTAGGATCGGTTGTGAGCCTTACCTTCGCTCCGGCCACGGCGGTTCCCGTCTTATCAACAACGGTCCCGGTGATGCTTCCGGCCGCCTGCGGATCGGGAAGCTGCTCGCCGGAGTTTGTTGCGGTTCCAGATGTCGCGCTCGACCCAACACTACCTGCCTCGGGAGTATTAGGGGGAGGCGGAGACTGAGCCAGCGCGGGAACGCTACACAGCAGCGGCGCACTCAGGCTTAGCACGCGCACTAGCCTGGGGACAGAACTCCAAACCCCCAGGTTTCGGCCCACAAGTGTGTTCGATGAGTCTTTTTTCATTAATTTCACGTCATTACTTTATAGCCTTACCGTAGGATTCCAGCAAGCCGTGGCCGTCTATATTCGGTTAAGGCTGTCCAATAGTCCGGGCCGCTCTCGCGGGCTGTTTTCCTAAGCCCTGTCGCTTCTTAGGTGCTGCAAAAAGTATAGATGCACAAAAGCTTGCGTGGAGTGGCTTCTGAAGATATAAGCCTAACTCAGTTCTTTTCTGTTCACTTTGCGGAGAGTTCATGTCCAAGCGCAAGCGGCCGCCATTCGGACTTCTGATTGCGTTCAACTTACTGCTTGCCTGCTGTTCCAGTCTTACGTTGTTGTACGCGCAAAACTTCCCCGACGCACACTCCCCGGGCGGAGCAGATCTTCTTCTCGTCAATGGGAAGATCATAACTGTGGACGCCAAGGACTCAATTGCGCAGGCGATCGCCATTCAGGATGGCAAAATCGTCGCGGTCGGCTCGAATGCAGATGTCCGCAAGTACGCCGCGAAGAATGCTCGCATCTTCGATCTCCACGGGCGTACCGCCACTCCCGGCCTGATCGACTCGCACTGCCATTTCGACGAGACCACCATCCTCTATGACCTCGATCTCAGCAACATTAAAAGCGTTGCCGAGGCCGTCGAAATGGTGCGTCAGAAGGTTGCCAACGCGTCTCCCGATGTGTGGATTCGGGGCGCTGGCTGGGACGAAAGCAAGCTCTCTGAGCTTCGATACATTTATGCTTCCGACCTCGACAAAGTCTCTCCCAACAATCCCGTCTGGCTTGGCCATACGACCGGCCACTATGGCGTGGCTAATTCGCAAGCCCTGAAGCGCGCCAAGATTACGGCGGAAACCAAGAATCCTCCCGCCGGAATCATCGATCGCGACCCTCAAGGCCGTCCCACCGGTGTGCTTAAGGAGGATCCTGCCATGGATCTGGTCGTGAGCCTGATCCCCCCGTACTCGCATGATCAGCAGCGCAACGGCCTCCTGAAAATGATGGCGGACTTCAACAGGGAAGGCATGACCGCCGCGAAGGATCCCGGTGTCCTTCCGGAACGCTGGGACATCTATCGCGAATTACTGGCAGAGAGCAAATCAACAGTTCGCATCTTCGCTCTGTTCCTCGGCGGCACCACCATGGACTCCGCTCGCGATACGCTCGCGCGCCTGCAACAGCAGCCGAAGCCTCCTCAATCACTCGGTGATGGCATGCTCTTCTCGGGTGGCGTGAAGATCTTCATGGATGGCAGTGGCGGCGGCCGCACCGCTTGGGTCTACGAGCCCTGGCACAAAAAATCCACGGAAATCGACAGCAGCAATACCGGCTATCCCGCGCTCGATCCCGCTACATACCAGCAGATGGTCAAATTGTTCCATGACGCCGGCTACCATGTGAGCACGCACGCCGTCGGCGATCGCGCCATCGATTGGGTTGTCGATACCTATGCATTGGCTTTGCGCAACAAGCCCACTAGAGGATTGCGCCACGGCATCATTCACGACAATATTCCTACCGATCACGCGATCGCCACCATGGCCAGCCTGCAACAGAATTTCGACGCCGGTTACCCGGAAACGCAGGCTCCCTTTATGTGGTGGATTGGTGACACTTACGCCGGCACGTTCGGCCCCCAGCGTGATGCACGCCTCATGCCGTATAAAACTTACGTGGAGAAGGGAATTGTATGGGGCGGCGGATCAGATTACCCGGTTACTCCGTTTCCTGCGCGCTACGGACTGTGGTCCTCCGTCGTTCGCAAAACGCTGAATGGGGTGTACGGCGCGCAGCCCTTTGGCACCGCGGAATCCGTTAACGTACAAGTTGCGCTGAAGTCCTACACCATCTGGGGTGCACATCAGCTTTTTCTGGAGAAGCGTGTGGGCTCGCTCGAGCCCGGCAAAGATGCGGACATCGCCGTGTGGGACCGTGACCTTTATTCCATTCCTTCCGATGATTTGAAGAATCTGAAGTGTGAACTCACTCTGCTTCGTGGCAAAGTCGTTTACCACGATGCCAGCTCACTAGTTTCCGGCGTGCCCGCGAATTAGGCCTCGATCACGAAGCGAGAGTCAGTTCGTCCTCGCGGGCGTGGGTGTCCAGGCGTTCTGCAATCTGCTTGTGCACGCACTCGATCCCGGCATCGATGGCTTGATAATCAACTTCCAGCAGTTTCGCGTTCTTCACTTTCATTCTCAGCACGGCGTATGCGGTTTCTTTCGGCATCGTGTGCGTCAATTCCAGAAGAGCGCCCAGCATCACCATGTTCGCTACTTTGGTCGTCCCCAGACGATCCGCAATTTCTGAACCCGGAACGCAGAAGACCCGTGCCTGCGCCGCCGCGAAACGTTCCGGCAGTTTATCGCTGTTGTAAACAATCATTCCGTGCGTTGTCACCAGCTTTGAAAACTTGTGTAGGGAAACTTCATTCATGGCGATCAGGACTTCCGGGTGCTCGATCACCGGTGATCCGACCCGCTCGTTCGACAGGCAGACGTGACAATGGGCGCTGCCGCTGCGCATTTCCGGGCCGTAGGATGGCAGCCAACTGACTTCACGTCCCTCGCGCATGCCCATCTCCGCTAGGATCTGCCCCAACAGCAGCACGCCTTGCCCGCCAAATCCTGCGATCTTCACGGTCAGGTCCGGATGCGGCTCTTTTGTTAAGATCGGAAGCGCCACTTCTTCCAGTGGCGCTTCAAGGCCCAGCAGCTTCCTCACGGTAGTCTGTGGCACCGCAATCAGCGGGGTATCCAGTTTGTGATCCCGCAACACTCCCACCGGAAATACCGGCAGCATCTTCTCGGCAATCCACTTGCGCGCGTCCTGCGGAGTCATTTTCCAGATCGTCGGGCAAGGGGACAGGATTTCCACGAACGTGAAACCCGCGCCAGTGCGTTGCAGCTCCAGCGCTTTTCGTACCGCCTTGCGCACCTTCATCAGGTTCTTGTTGTCGGTTAACGCCACGCGCTCGATGTACACCGGTGCTTCCAGCGTGGCCAGCATTTCTGCCATGTGCAGCGGGAATCCCTCATTGCCTGGCCGCCTTCCCCACGGAGACGTGGTGCTTTTCTGGCCCACCAATGTGGTGGGGGCCATCTGCCCGCCCGTCATTCCATAAATCGCATTGTTTACGAAAAACACGGTGATCTTTTCGCCGCGGTTCGCCGCGTGGATGATCTCCGCCGTCCCGATGGCCGCCAGATCACCGTCGCCCTGATATGCGATTACCAGGCTATCCGGATTCGATCGCTTGGCCGCCGTGGCTACCGCGGGTGCACGCCCGTGCGCCGCCTGGATATTTCCCACATCGAAGTAGTAATACGCGAACACCGAGCAGCCCACCGGACTCACAAAAATTGCGCGGTCCTGGCAGCCCATGTCCGCAATCGCTTCGGCGATCAGCTTGTGCACCACGCCATGCCCGCACCCGGGGCAATAGTGCGTCTGGTGCTGCAACTCCGCTTTCCTCTCGTACTTGTCATAAAAGACCGGTGACTTCGACTCGATCACTTGATATTCATCCACAGCGTCACCTCTTCATCACATCGTTCACTGCGAAATCAAACGCCCCAATCCGCCGTCATTCCCATGCGTTCGTACAATTCCTTGCAGACTTCATCCGCTAGCGGCACATTGCCGCCCGCGCGCCCATAGAACTCCACGTCAACTCTTCCATCCAGCGCCAGGCGTACGTCTTCCACCATCTGGCCCATGCTCATCTCCACCACCAGCACCATCTGTGCGCGCCGCGCCGCATGGCGTAACGCTTCCGCGGGGAACGGCCACACCGTGATCGGCCGGAACAATCCGGCGCGCAAGCCGTCTTTCCGCGCGATGTCCACTACCGAGCGCAGGACTCTCGAAGTGATTCCATATCCGACCACCAACACTTCGGGGTCGTCCGCAAAATACAACTCGTGACGCGCTTCCACCTCCGCGGCCTTCTTGTACTTGTCGTCCAGCTTGCGGACGTGCCGCTCCAGATCATCAGGCTCCAGAACAATCGACGAAATCAGATTCTTCCGCGTCTCCGCTGTTCCCCGTACCGCCCACGGCTTTTCTGGCGGGACGACTTCCTCCGCCTTCAATTCCAGAGGTTCCATCATTTGCCCGATGAATCCGTCCGTCAGCACCACCGCCGGATTCCGATAGCGGTCCGCCAGCTCAAACGCCAGCATCGTCAGGTCCGCCATCTCCTGCACAGAAGCGGGTGCTACCACCAGGTTTTTGTAATTGCCGTGCCCGCCGCCCTTCACCATCGCGAAATAGTCGCTTTGTTCCGGTGCGATGTTCCCCAGTCCCGGTCCGCCCCTCACCACATCCACCACCACGCAGGGAAGTTCCGCGCCCGCCAGGTACGACATGCCTTCCTGCATCAAGCTCACCCCTGGGCCCGACGACGCGGTCATTACACGAAGACCCGCCGAGGCCGCGCCATACACCATATTGATCGCCGCTACTTCGCTCTCCGCTTGCAAGAAAGTCCCACCCACTTGCGGCAGGCATTCCGCCGCGGCTTCCGCAATTTCGCTGGCCGGCGTAATCGGATAGCCGTAGTAAGCGCGGCAGCCCGCCAACAATGCGCCCTTCACGATCGCCACGTTTCCCTTACAAAGTTGCCGCATGGCTTGCCTCCATCCTCGGTGCCGCGACTTTCGGAACGATCATTCGGTAGACCGTGATTGCACCCGGTTCTGGGCAGGCGTAGAAGCAGATGCCACACCCAGTGCAATCCTTGTCTGTATAGCGCGCCGGATGCACTCCGTAGGCATTCAATTCCGGGATCAGGAAAAGGCACTTTGGAGGACAAGCGTCCACGCACAATCCGCAACCCTTGCATTCTTCCGTATCGATGGTGACTTTGCCTCGTGGTAGAGCCATAGTTCACCCTTCCTGAAGCGCCGGCCTCTGCAGCCAGCGCGTCGTTTCGCAATATCGGTACAATTCCTCGCGGAACTTCGGGTGGGCAATCTCAATCAGCGCTTCCGCTCGTTGGCGAATTGTCCGGCCATGCAAGTACGCGACGCCAAACTCGGTAACCACATAGTGCACCGCTCCTCGCGATGTCACCACACCCGCTCCGGGATCCAGCATGGGCACGATTCTGGATAGCGTCCCTTCCTTCGCCGTCGCGGGAAGGGCAATGATCGGTTTGCCGCCCTTGCAGCGCGATGCCCCGCGAATGAAGTCCACCTGCCCACCGATTCCGCTGTAGAAATACGTCCCAATCGAATCCGCGCAAACCTGACCCGTTATATCCACCTGCAATCCCGAATTCACCGCTGCCATCTTGTAATTTTGGGAAATCACATACGGGTCGTTCGTGTATCGGCTCGGATGAAACTCGAAACTGGGGTTATTGTTCACAAAATCGAATATCCGCTTCGTTCCCAGCACGAATCCTACGACCACTTTCCCCCGGTGCAGCGTCTTCCGGCTGCCGTTGATCACTCCCGATTCCATCAAGGGGACGGCGCGATCGCTCAGCATCTCAGAATGAACGCCCAGGTCCCGGTGGTTCCCCAGCTCCAGCAACACAGCGTCCGGAATTGCCCCGATGCCTAGTTGTAGCGTCGCTCCATCTTCGATCAGGCTTGCCACATTCCGTCCGATCGCGTGATGTATCTCCGAGACGACGATGGGCCTCAGTTCACACAGAGGCCGCGATACTTCCACCACTGCGTCCAGCTCGTTCACATGAATGAAACTGTCCCCAAACGTTCTCGGCATCTGATCGTTCACCTGCGCCACAACAAACTTCGCGCAGCGGGCGGCCGTCAACGTCGCTTCCACTCCGACGCCAAAACAACAAAAGCCGTGTGCATCTGGTGGCGAAACCTGGACCAGCGCGACGTCGATCGGCATCTGCTCGCTCTCGAACAAATCCTCTACCTGGCTGAGGAAAACCGGCGTGTAATCGGCGCGCCCTTCATTCACCGCCTGCCGCACGTTTCCGCCAATGAACATGGCGTTGTGCCGGAAGTGTCCCTCCATTTGCGGTGCGATGTAGTCGGCGCGCCCGGTCGTCAGGAGGTGTACGATCTCCACATTCTTCACGAACGGTGCTCGCGCGATCAGTGCCTCCACCAAGGTTTCAGGCTCTGCACATCCCGGGTGGATATACACGCGCATGCTCGACTGAATGCACTGAACGGCCTCCCGCGGCTCCACGGTTTTTCGTTTGTAGTCTTCTTGCCAGGTCATTCTGCCCCTCTTTGAACCGCTCTCTTGATTCCTCGGTGCCGTTTCCCGAGATCGCCCGGACCGCTGGTCCGGCGCGGCCCAGGCGAACGCACCCGAGAACCTGCACGGCGGCTATCCTGTTTTTTTTGATTGCCTTGCAGAATGGCGAAAAAGGGGAACCCGGGTTGCCCCAAGCACAAACCTACGCTGTCAGCCAGCAACTCCACGGGTGCTGCCTCCCTGGTGGGATGTGCAAGCGGGGGACCACCCCCCTGTCGATTCCTGCGGAATAAGCCATTCTAAAACAATAACTTATAACTAGACCAAGTCAGGTTAATAGTAGTCTTTGCGCCTTTTCACGCAAACTCCTCCGTTCCTCTGCGCTCCTTTACTCATTCCTTCAACGCCTAACGCTTGTTCCGAAGATTTCCTCCAACTCCGGTTCCTTACCCGAGTTGCGTTCTAATTCTCCACGTTCGTGGCGGGAAACCTTCCCGGACCTTTTCGTTTCCACCGCCACCTTCGGGTGTATGGTTGTAGCAAAGATGCAACTCGTGGTGAAGAAATGCCAAAGCTGAAAATTCTGGTTTCTCTTACAACCAACGATAACGATTATCAGATTGAACAGGCGAACTCCGCCGAACAGGCCTCTCGCAAGTTTGGCGTCGATCTGCAAATCGTCTACGCCGATAACGACGCCATCAATCAGAGTACGCAGATTCTCAAAGCCATTCAGGGTGCGCCCGAAGACCGGCCGAATGCCGTTGTGTTCGAGCCTGTTGGAGGCACGGCTTTGCCGCAAGTTGCTCGCGCCGCCACTTCTTCCGGCATCGGATGGGCAGTACTCAACCGGGACGCAACCTACATCCCGGAACTACGTGCATCGTCCAAGTCACCTGTGTTCTCCGTCAGCTCCGATCACGTTGAGATCGGACGCATTCAGGGACGTCAGTGCGCTGCGCTGCTCCCCCGGGGTGGCGCGGTCCTCTATATTCAGGGCCCTTCGGAGAATTCTGCCGCCAAGGAACGCACCATGGGCATACAGGAAGTCAAGCTCCCCAACATTCACCTGACCATGCTCAAAGGGCAGTGGACGGAAGAAAGTTCTCAGCGTGCTGTGCGCTCATGGCTGAAATTGTCGACCTCGCAGAAAGCCGCCATCGATCTAGTTGCCGCGCAAGACGATTCCATGGCGATCGGCGCGCGCAAAGCTTTTCAGGAATTGCCCACGGAAGTCGAGCGTGAACGCTGGCTCGCTATTCCGTACCTTGGCTGCGACGGGCTCCCCAAGACCGGGCAATCCTGGGTTCGCAGTGGACTGCTGACCGCCACCATTTTTATCCCGCCGAACACCGGGCAAGCTATTGAAATGCTTGTTGACGCGCTGCAGACCGGCAAGACCCTTCCGGAGCGAGCGATTACTTCTGCCTCTTCTGTGCCTCCGATTGAAGCGCTGCGTCCGTTGAAATGAAGTGGATTTTGCGTCTGCGGCACGAGCACGAAGGTTTTGCTTGTCCGGCATGTCGATTGTTCGGGGCCACTCGAAGGGGGTTCTGAAGTTCTCTGGTACTCTGCGAAGCACGATTTGGAATGCGTCATTGTTAAGAGAAGGACCACTGGGCGGATCCCATGTCGAAAATGAAAATTCTGGTTTCTCTTATCACCAACAATAATGACTATCAGATCGAGCAGGCGCAGGATGCCGAGCGGGTGGCGCGCAAGCTCGATATTGATCTGCAAATCCTCTACGCCGATAACGACGCCGTGAACCAAAGCACGCAGATTCTCAGGGCTGTCCAGGCAGCGCCTGAAGATCGCCCCAATGCCGTGGTGATGGAACCCGCGGGCGGCACGGGACTCCCCCAGGTGGCCCGTGCTGCCGTGAACTCTGGCATTGCTTGGGCGGTCCTCAATCGCGACGCCGTTTATATTGCCGAACTGCGTCAGAACAGTAAGGTTCCTATTTTTGGCGTAAGTGCTGACCAAGTTGAAGTGGGCCGCATTCAGGGTCGCCAGTGCAATGCTCTTCTGCCCCGCGGCGGCTCCATTCTCTATATCCACGGACCGTCGGAAGCCTCGGCGTCAAAAGAACGCTTCTTGGGATTCCAGGAAATCAAGCCCGCCAGTATCCACTTCACCGTGCTAAAAGGACAGTGGACCGAGGAAAGCGCGCAACGTTCCGTTCGTTCCTGGTTAAAACTCAGCACTTCGCAAAAAGCGACCATCGACCTGGTCGTCGCTCAAAATGATTCCATGGCCATTGGTGCGCGCAAGGCCTTCCAGGAGCTTTCCAACGAATACGAACGCGAACGCTGGTTGAGCCTTCCGTATCTAGGCATAGACGGAGTGCCTAAAACGGGGCAGTCCTGGGTGCGCAGCGGCCTTCTCAAAGCCACGATCTGCACACCACCCAGCACCGGTCAGGCTATCGAAATGGTCTTCGAGGCTCTGCAAAACAAGAAAATCCTTCCCGAACGCGCCTTTACCATTGCCACTTCCATCCCCGCCCTAGAAACATTGCGCCCGAACTAGAGCAGGCCCATTTCTTTTGCGTCCTTTCGACCCCATCCGGGCGTATAATGCCGCCGAACGATCGCTCCCTCATTTTTTTCACTTTTCTTGGAGGCCTTTTGATGCGTTATCGCAAGCCGGATTCCCCTGAATCAGACCTCGGCCGCAGGCAGTTTCTTGCCACGGGCGGCGCGGGGCTCCTCGCTGCCACTGTTCCCACCGCTACACACCTTGAAAGCTTCTTTCCGGAAGTTTTCTCGAAGCGCTCTTCATCCGTTGCGCAAGGCTCTGCCTCCGCCAAGCGGAGACTCCCCCTCGGTGTATTCGATCCTGTCTACGCCGATCTCTCGATGGATGAGATGCTGGATAAGGTTAGCGCCCTGGGCCTCGAAGCCATGGAAATCGGCACAGGCGGCTACCCCGGTGCGAATCACTGTCCCATCGACGAACTTGTCGCCGACCCGGTCAAGCTGAAGGCCTGGCAGAAGAAGTTCTCCGACAAAAATATTCGCGTCGCCACTCTCAGCTGCCACGGCAATCCCGTACATCCCGACGAGCAGCACGCGGCAAAAGACGCGGAAACCTTCAAGAAGACCGTACTTCTTGCGGAAAAAATCGATGTCAAAGTGATCGTCGGCTTTTCCGGATGTCCCGGTGGCTCGCCAAAGGATACGCAACCCAATTGGATTACCTACCGTTGGCCTCCTGAATACAACGAAATGCTCCAGTGGCAATGGAAGGAAAAGGTCATTCCGTACTGGAAGGGCGCGGCAAAATTTGCTCGCGAACATGGCATCCATCGCTTGGCTTTCGAAATGCATCCTAACTTCGTGGTCTATAATCCGCGCACCCTCCTCAAGCTCCGCGAAGCGGTTGGCGAAGAAATCGGTGCCAACTGCGATCTCAGCCACCTTTTCTGGCAGGGCTGCGATCCCATCGAAGTCATCCACTTCCTCGGCAAACAGGGAATTATCTACCACGCGCACATGAAGGACACGGTAATCTATCCCGAGAACCTCGCTAAATATGGCATCCTAAACTTTGCCTTTGAAAAGGATGACCTCGTCAATGCTTCCGACACGTTCCGCGCCGTCGGCTACGGCCATGGCGCTTCCACATGGAAGGCCATACTTCAGGCTTACATGGACGTTGGCTACGACGGCATCCTCAGCATCGAAAACGAGGATCCGATTCTTTCCGGCCCTGTCGGTGTGGAACGCGCCGCTTACGTTCTGAAGAACATTCGAAATGAAATTCTCGGGACCTGAAATGCATCGTCGCCAGTTTGTGGGGACCTGCGCCGCGGCGGCTCTAGGAGCTTCCGTGGCGCCTCCATTCTCTGTTCATACCGCCACCCCGCTCGCCCTCGTAGATTCCCCTGCGCCCGCGTCGCCCTTCCTCTTCTCTGTCATGCTCTGGACCGTCGATCCGAAACTCCCGTTCGACCAACGGGTGGCCAAGGTCGCCGGTGCAGGCTACCGCGCCGTCGAGCTCGCAGGCGAATGGGAAGGTTGGTCCAAGGACGCGTTCTCGCTCGCTCGCAAGCAATTACAAAATTTGCATCTCACCGTCGATGCATGCAGCGGCATCAATGCGAGCCTGTGCGATCCTTCCCAACGCGACGCGCTCCTTTCGCAGATTCGCGCCATTCTTCCTGTGCTCTCCGAATTTCAGTGCTCTCGGCTCATTCTTCTTACCGGTAATAACGTATCCGGCTTGAGTCACGAACAACTGCGAACGAATTGCGTCGAATCGCTCAAACGCGCCTTGGATCTCACTGCCTGCCAAGATATCGAACTCTTCCTTGAAAACATCGACCCTGAAGAGAATCCCCAGTATTTCCTCACATCCGTCGCCGAGGGTTTTCAAATCATCCGCGAACTCAACAATCCTCGCGCACGATTTCTTTGCGATTTCTTCCACGAACAAATCGCCGAAGGCAATCTCATCGCCAAACTCGAAAAGAATCTCGACCTCATCGGCCTCGTCCACGTTGCCGATGTTCCCGGACGCCACGAACCCGGGACTGGCGAAATCAACTACGCTAATATTTTTCGCAAGCTCGGCCAACTTCGCTTCTCCCGTTACATCGCCATGGAATTTCTCCCCACTTCCGATACCGTTGCCTCCCTCCGCACCGCCCGTGAATGCGCACAGCGATACCTCGAAGAAGGCCGTACCCAGGCCTTTCGGAACTCCAGGACGGGGCGCGTGCATGCAACGGCGTGAGCTCCTTCGCATCCTTTCTGCGGCCGCCGTTGCGCCCGCAGGGTATGCTGACCTCTTCGCTCTCCTCCGCCAGGTTCACCCTTCCGGCAGCTATTCTCTCCGCACGTTCACGCCCCACCAGAACGACACCGCCATCGCCATGGCGGAGCTTATTGTTCCCGCCACCGACACGCCCGGTGCCACCGCCGCGCGCGTGAACGAATTCATGGATTTCATCCTTGCGGACTGGGCCACCGAAGAGGAGCGCACCCACTTCCTGAATGGTCTTGACAATATCGACACGCGATGCAACGCTCTGTTTGGCAAAACTTTTCTGCAGTGCACTCCGTTCCAGCAAACTACCCTACTTTGCTCCCTCGATGACGCTGTGGATTGGGTACACGAATCCGACCGCATTCGCGATGGAGGATTCCCCACTTCCCGAGACACGCAGCTTCGCGGCGACTTTTTCCGCGTTTTCAAATCCATGACTCTTTATGGGTACTACACGTCCGAGATAGGATTCACTCAGGAACTCAAACTCGAGATCATTCCGGGCTCCTTTCGTGGATGCGAACATGTTCCAGAAGGGAAGAAGGCCTAGCCTCAGCCCACATGGCCACGAACACCTACGACGCGCTCATCGTTGGTTCCGGCATCACTGGTGGCTGGGCCGCGAAGGAACTCACTGAAAAAGGACTCCAGGTCCTAGTTTTGGAAGCCGGACGTACCATCATTCCGGAACAGGATTATGTCGAGCACGTCCCCCTGTGGGAGTTGAAATACCGTCGCTGGGACGATCGCGCGGAACGCCAGCGGACCCAATTCATCCAACGCGAGTGCGATTACGATTGCGACGAGTTCTCTCACCAATTTTTCGTCAATGATCTCGAAAATCCTTACTCCGTCGCCCCCGGGAAACCCTTCACCTGGATTCGTGGGCGCCAGCTCGGCGGCAAATCCATCACTTGGGGCCGCCAGACGTATCGCTGGAGCGATCTCGATTTCGAAGCCAATCGTCGCGAGAACATCGCCGTCGATTGGCCCATCCGTTACGCCGAACTGGCTCCGTGGTACGACTATGTGGAAGAGTTTGCTGGCATCAGCGGCCAGCCGGAAGGGCTTCCGCAGCTTCCCGACAGCAAATTTCTGCCACCGATGGAACTGACTTGCGTCGAGCAGGATCTGCGCGCCGCCTTGGCAAGATATTACGGCGATCGCATCTGCACGATAGGCCGCTGCGCGGTGCTCACGCAAACGCACAAAGGACGCGCTGCCTGCCATTACTGCGGCGAATGCCAACGCGGCTGCATCACGCAATCCTATTTCAATAGCCTCAATTCCACCCTGCCGGCAGCGCGTAAGACCGGTCGCCTGACGATTCGCCCTTATAGCGTTGTCCACAGCCTCTCGTTTGATGCAAAATCCCGCCGCATCTCCAGCGTCCGTGTGATTGACGCGCAAACCAAGTCCGCCATGGAGTTTAAAGGCCGTCTCGTTTTTCTGTGTGCCTCCACTCTCGAATCCACCCGCATCCTCCTGAACTCTTCCACCGCCGAATTTCCCAACGGCCTCGCAAACAGTAGTGGTGAACTTGGCCACAATCTCATGGACCATCACATGGGCAGCGGTGCCTCAGGGGTTATGCCGGGTCATGAAAGCAAAGTGCCCTTCGGCAATCGCCCCAATGGACTCTATATTCCGCGCTTCCGCAACGTAGGCTCAAAACAAAAGGAGTTCCTGCGTGGATACGGTTATCAAGGCGGTTCTGGCCGGGACGACTGGACGCGTGGTCTCACCGCCGCAGGTTTCGGCCCTGATCTTAAGCTTTCCCTGCGTCAGCCCGGGCCTTGGCGACTGGGCATCGGCGGTTTCGGAGAGTGCCTTCCCTATCACAGCAATTTCGTTGAAATCGATAAAGAAAGAGTCGACGCCTGGGGTATCCCGGCGCTCAAGATCGGCTGCGAATGGGGAGAGAATGAGCGCGCCATGTCGCGCGACATCGCTCTCCAGGCCGCTGAGATGCTCGCAGCTGCGGGCGCGCGCGAAATTTCTGTGACCCAGTCGTTGACTCCTCCCGGCCGCGGCATTCACGAAATGGGCACCGCCCGCATGGGCCGCGATCCAAAATCTTCCGTGCTGAACGGCAATAATCAGGCTCATGATGTCAGCAATCTGTTCGTTTCCGATGGCGCGTGCATGACCTCTTCTTCCTGCGTGAATCCTTCGCTCACTTACATGGCACTTACGGCGCGTGCTTGCGATTACGCTGTCTCCAAAATGAAGAAAGGCGAATTGTAAAGAGGACTCTGGATGGCTCAGGTGCATCGCACTCCAAAAACGTACGACGTCTGCGTTATCGGATCGGGTGCAGGTGGGGGTATGGCCGCAAAGGTCCTCACCGAAGGCGGCCTTAGCGTTTTCATGCTCGAAGCCGGCCCTCAGGTGTATCCCGACAAGGATTACAAGATGTTCGTGTGGCCGTACGACCTGCCGCATCGCGGCGTAGGCGTTGGCGGGAGGGCCGCGGCTGATTTTGGGGAATTTCTTGCTCCCAATGGCGCCTGGAAAATATCCGGCGAGCCCTACACCTCAGCTCCTGGCTCTAACTTTCAATGGTTCCGCTCGCGTATCGTCGGTGGCCGCACGAATCATTGGGGGCGCATCGCACTCCGCTTCTCCCCTGTCGATTTCAAATCAAAAACGCGCGACGGCCTCGGCGAAGATTGGCCCATTACCTATGCCGATCTCTCGCCCTATTACGATAAAGTTGAATCCTACATCGGCGTTTTCGGCACCAGAGAAAATGTCCCCAGCGCGCCCGACGGCATCTTTCTTTCCCCTCCTAAACCACGATGCAACGAAATCCTCGTCAAACAAGCTTGCGACAAACTCAATATCACCTGCATTCCTTCGCGCCTCGCCGTTCTCACTAAGCCGCTCAACGGCCGCCCCTCCTGCCACTACTGTGGTCAGTGCGGCCGAGGCTGCAGCACCGCCTCAAATTTCAGTTCGAGTCAGGTGCTGATTCCACCCGCAATGGAAACAGGCAAGCTCACTTTGATTACCGGAGCGATGGCCCGTGAAATTCTGGTGGGCCCAGATGGTAAGGCCACCGGCGTCTCCTATATCGATAAAGCCACTCGCACAGTCCAGCGCGTGAGCGCTCGTGCCGTGGTGGTTGCCGCCAGCGCCTGCGAATCCGCGCGGCTGCTGCTCAATTCCAAGTCCACGCTTTTTCCCAACGGCCTCGCCAATTCCTCCGGCCAAGTCGGCCGCAATTTGACCGATTCCGTAGGCAGCGGCGGTTGGGGCTACGTTCCAGAGTTGGCCAAAATGCCGCCCCACAATCACGATGGGACCGGTGGGATGCACATGTACATTCCGTGGTGGAAGTACGATCGCAAGAATGATTTTCCGCGGGGTTACCACATCGAAATGGGCGGTGGTCGGGAAATGCCCAGTGCCGGAATGTTCGACGATCTGTGCGATGAAGTCGAAGGCTACGGCGTGAAACTAAAGCGCACCTGCCGGGAACGCTACGGCACCGCCATCGGCTTTGCCGGCCGCGGCGAAATGATTCCCAATCCCGACACGTACTGTGAATTGGATCCAGAGGTGGTGGATGTGTGGGGCATCCCGGTGCTGCGCTTCCATTTCAAGTGGAGCGAGTACGAGATCCGCCAGGCGAAAGACATGCAGGAAACCTTCAAATCCATCATCGAAACGATGGGCGGAGAATATCAGACCAAGACTGATATCGATGGCCCTTCTCCCTTTGGCATCGAGGCCGGCGGCAAGATTATCCATGAAGTCGGCACAGCGCGTATGGGCGCCGATCCGAAGACTTCAGTGCTGAACGGGTATTGCCAGGCCCACGACGTGAAGAATCTATTCGTCACCGATGGCGCGCCGCTGGTCACTAATCCCGACAAAAATCCGACGCTCACCATCATGGCGCTTTCCTGGCGAGCCTCCGACTATTTGCTCGCTCAGGCAAAGCAGGGAAGCCTATAGTTTCAAAAACGGACTACATCGTAGAAAGCGGCGACGAACAGGAGGAATGACGGTGCCGGGGATATCCAGACGCGATTTACTTAGAAATCTCACTGTTGGCGCGGCCGCAGGTTCTGTCCTGCAGAGAATACCTGCGGAAGCCGCCGCCCTCGCTCATCAGATGGTGCACCAGGCCAAGTCGACTTCGCCGTCCGGTAAGTACACTCCCAAATACTTCTCTCCGCATCAGTTCGAAACGCTGACGGAACTTTGCGGCACGATCATCCCCATGGACGAAAAGTCCGCCGGAGCTGTGGAAGCCGGAGCACCCGAATTCATCGACCTCCTCACCAGCGAAAATGACGACTATCAGCTCGAATTCGGCGGTGGGTTGATGTGGCTCGACAATTTCTGCACCGATCGGTTTGGTGCCACGTATCTCGACTCTTCTCCCGCCCAGCAAAGAGAGGTTCTCGATCTTCTCGCTTTTCGCAAAAACGCTAACTCCGATTCCACCCTCAGTCAGGGAGTGGCGTTCTTTGCGCACCTTCGTCAGATGACGTGCGACGGCTTCTACACCAGCAAAATCGGCATTGTGGACCTTCAATATATCGGCAACACCGCGCTCGCCTCTTTCCCCGGTTGCCCTCCTTTTCCCAAATCGTGAGCCCGCGCCAGATCGGGGAACATCCTTGACCAGCAGGGCGTATAGGTGGATAGGATGACCGCGCGCCATGCTATTCTCTCGACGCTTGGTCTGCCTCTGCGTCCACCTGTCGAAAGGATTCTTCCGCAATGTCGCCGACGAAATGGATCCCCGCCTTCGCTCTTGCTGCTCCCCTGGCCGTGTGTTTGGCGTCTTCCGTCAACGCGCAATCTGCGCCTGCGGACACTAAGTCCGCTCAACCTGCCGACCAAACCGAACGCATCCGGCGAATCGAAAGCAGCGCTGCGCTGATTCCCCAGGCCGAAGGTAAACCGCCAATCAACCTCTCCGTCCAGGAGCTGATGGAAAAGTTCAAGGTCCCCGGTCTCAGCATCGCGGTCATCGACAATTTCCAAATCGTTTGGGCCAAAGGCTACGGTGTAATCGGACCGGATTGCAAAACTCCGGTCACGCCGAAGACGCTTTTTCAGGCCGGCTCAATCAGCAAACCGGTCGCGGCTACTGCTGCTCTCTACATGGTCGAGCACGGCAAACTCATCCTGGACCAGAATGTGAACGACAAACTCACGTCCTGGAAAGTGCCGGACAACGAATTCACGAAAACGGAGAAAGTGACTCTGCGCCGTCTGATGTCCCACACCGCCGGCCTCACCGTTCATGGCTTCCCCGGTTACGATGTCGACGGTCCGTTGCCAACTCTCGTTCAGGTTCTCGATGGCGAGAAGCCCGCCAACACGGCTCCCGTCCGCGTGGAGATCGTGCCGGGCACAAAATCCGTTTATTCCGGCGGTGGTGTCACCATAGAGCAACAACTGATGATTGACGTTAGCGGCAAACCTTTCCCCGTTCTGCTCCGCGAAACTGTTCTCGATAAGATCGGCATGCCAGACAGCAGCTATGAACAACCGCTCCCTCCTTCCCGTGCGGCGGCAACAGCTGCGGGCACGTATATGGACGGCAAACCCGTTCACGGAAAGTGGCACCTGTATCCGGAGATGGCAGCCGCCGGACTCTGGACCACTCCTACCGACCTGGCGCGGTTCGCCATCGAAATTGCGCTCGCGAAGAATGGCAAGTCGAACCGCATCTTGTCTCAGAAAATGACCAGCGAAATGCTCACTCCGGTTCTGGACGAGGCGGGGCTCGGTTTCTTCATCGATAAGCGGAATCCCGGTCAGTTTGGCCACAATGGAGCGGATGAAGGCTTTCAAGCACTGCTGACCATGAATTTTGAAACGGGCAAAGGGGTCGTTATCATGGCCGATTCTGACAATGGTATTGCCGTCGGTGACCAATTGCTCCGCAGCGTCACCAGGGAATACGGCTGGAACTTCACGACCGGCCACGACCTCGCGTCCGACCTGTTTCTTTTGGCCATCGTGAACGGTTCGCCCGCGGCCCTCAAGCGCTACGGTGAACTTAAGAAAGCGAATACCACGGAGCATCTGGACGAGGGCACCCTGAATGGTCTGGGCTATCTGCTCCTTTTCAACAACAAAACCGCCGACGCAATCTCTGTCTTTCAACGCAATGTGCAGGAATTTCCGCAATCCGCAAACACCTACGACAGCCTTGGCGAAGCGTACATGAAAAATGGACAGAAGGATTCAGCCATCCAGAACTACGAAAAGTCCCTGCAAATTAAACCCCAAAACCAAAACGCCGTTGACATGCTTAAGAAGCTCAAAGCGGCAAACTGAGGCCCCGAGGGAGCCATTCAGACTCCAATTTATCGCTGCGCGAATTTCGCTTAGAAGCTTACGTACAGCATGGCCAGCTGAAACCCCGCTGACAAGAGAAACACCGCACTCCCGGTGACAAGGCTGGTGGAGCGTATTCCCCTCACGGAACTGGCGATGCCAAAAACGGAACTGATGCCTACGATCAGCGTCATCGCAATTTCAGTGGCTGAGAAGTGACCGTGAATTACATGGGCCCACCCCAACAGGTAAAGCCAGACGAGACTCATAAGCGCGAACCAGATCAGAAATACGGGGAGCACCACCCACCGCGCCATTCGCACACCGAAATAGCCCAAGATCGCACCCAGCCACAGTGGCAAAGTCTGCACAACGTGCCGAAGTTCCGTATTGCTAACGAGCCCTACGATATAAAGCGCTGCTATCACCGTTACGCAGCACAGGGGAATGATCCGATTACGAAATGGCGGGCGTTGCTGCACGGTTCTCCGCTTTCCGGTTCTGCCTATCAAGTGGCCATCCAGATCATTCTTTGGGAGCGAGGAAATAGCCATAGGTGAGCATGGCCACTCCGATTAGAAGTGGCACCAGGCCTGCCAGATACGCTGGCTCGTTGCGCTCCAGCCCGCGAATCATAACCATGACGCCGATACCGACGGCTGCGGTGATCAGTCCGCCCAGTTTGGTGCCCTCGCGGGTGCGCCGAATCGCTATGCGTTCTTGCTCGCGGAGCAGTTCTAGAGCAGAGTTCGCGCCGGCACCGGGCGATTCCGCAAGTTTCTTGGCCGTCTCATTTTGATAGTACGCTTCTCTCTCCTTCCGCCTTCCTTCCGTCCAGACCACCACGGCAAGGAAAGAGAACAAAGCCACGCTGGCAACTGCCAAAAACAGGAATAGCGCTGATCCTGCGATCATGACATCCTCCACTGTTCGGTATTTCCGTTCTACTCGGTCCGACACGCAAACGAAGTCTGCGGTTGCATTTTCTTTGCTTTCAGCGACAAAAAAATTGCAACCCGCGGCAAGTGGGGTGGGTCGTACCCATTGAGGGATCAGTGTGAGCGCCGCAGAAGACCAGGCCGATGTCGATCGTGTTCTCGCCGGAAACCTCGAAGCCTTCGGGGGCATTGTGCGCCGCTGGCAAGGGCCGCTCATCAATTTGGCCTTTAGGTTCTGCCGAGACCGCGGTCGCGCCGAAGAAATGGCTCAGGAGGCCTTCTTGCGGGCCTATAACGCTCTTGCCCAGTGGCGTAGGGAGGCGGCGTTCTCCACCTGGCTTTTCTCGCTGGCCACCCGGCTCTATTGTTCGGAGTTGCGACGTATGCCGGTCAGGGCCTTATCGCTTGGGGATATCCCAGAGCCGCAAGGTTCGCATCGGACCGACGCCGGCCTGGACGAACAAGAAAATCATCGCGTGCTGCACCGTGCCCTCGACACGCTGCCGGCAAAATATCGCGAGCCCCTGCTACTCTATTATTTCCACGAGCTCGACATTACCGTCGCTGCGCAGAGCCTTGCCTTGCCAGAGGGAACCGTGAAGGCGCGGCTCTCTCGAGGACGCCAGCTCTTACGAGCCAAACTTTCGCAGGTCTCGCCGGTGATACCGAGGAAGGAGCCGTTATGAATCCTGACGAACTGGACCGGCTGATGAGTCGCGAGACAGAAATCATTCCATCTTCCGGTTTCACCGCCTCGGTGATGACTGCGGTGCGAGCGCAAGCCCACCTGCCCGCGGCAATCCCGTTTCCCTGGAAGCGAGCCTTGCCGGGAATGGCTGCTGCTGCGGTTGTATTTGCGTGGACGCTCTTTGCATGTATCGCCACATTTTCTTCAAGAGGTAGCGGACCTGCGTTCGCCGTTCATCTCACACCGGCTATGCTCTCACTCTGCCGCGCTACCCTTTGGCTGCTGGTAGCTTTGTTGACCAGTGTGGTGTCGTTAACCTTCTCCTATCGGTTTGTCTTCCGAAACGCCTGACAGAGGAGCTCACGACTGCATTGTCGTGGAAGAGTTGGCAGGCTGAAGTTCACCTTCCCAGCGCGCAATCACGGCACTTGCCAGGCAGTTCCCCGTGACGTTTACCGATGTGCGCGCCATGTCGATCAGCGCATCTACGCCCAGAATAATGAAGATAGGCTCGTAGGGTAGATGAAACGTGGAAGCGGTAGCCATCAGCACTACCAGAACAGCGCGCGGCACGCCGGCGACTCCTTTACTCGTCAGCATCAGCGCAAAGACCATGAAGAGTTGCTGCGTCCATCCCATATGAATCCCGGCCGCCTGCGCCACGAAGAGCGACGCCATCGCCAGGTACAGCGTGGAGCCATCCAGATTGAAGCTGTACCCCGCGGGTATCACGAACGCCACAATTTCCCGTGGCACTCCGAATTCCTCCATGCACTCCATCGCGCGGGGAAGCGCCGCTTCCGAGGTACTGGTGGCAAACGCAATCGTGGCGGGCTCGGCCACGTATTTCAGGAATCGGCCAAGCGGTAAACGCGCCAGCAGGGCAATCGGCATTAACACACAAATTACAAACACGAGTAGCGCGCCCCAAGCGGTCATCAGCAATTTGCCCAGCGGCAGCAATACCGCGATCCCCATGTGCCCAACCGTATAAGCCATTGCCGCTCCCACACCTATCGGCGCGTAGTACATCACGATGTTCGTAAACTTGAACATGGTCTGCGTCAGGGATTCGGAAACACTCAGCATGGGCTGGCGCAGTTTTGCAGGAACGCGCGTCAGGGCAATGCCAAACAACACCGCAAACACGGCCACCTGCAAGATCTGGTTTTCGGCCACGGCTTTGGCGATATTCTCCGGAAAGACGTGCAACAGAAAATCATCCCATTTTAGTGGTGCCTCGCTTTGCGGCGCTGGTGCCCCTGTCGCCGCCGGCAATACCAGCCCTTCGCCCGCACCGGTCAAGTTGATCGCGCCTACCCCAATAAACAGGGCTATCGTCGTTACCAATTCAAAATAGATCAGACTCTTTAGCCCGATGCGTCCCACTTTTTTCAAATCGCCATGCCCCGCTATGCCCGTCACCAGTGAGCCCAATATTAACGGAGCAACGATCACCTTGATTAACCGCAGGAAAATGTCGCTCAATACGCGCAGATGCACCGCAAACTCCGGCCAGTCCAGTCCAATCTCCAGTCCCGCGAACATCGCCAGGAAAATCCAGAACGTCAGCGAGCGTCGCTGAAGTCCTGCGAATGCCAGTACCGCCAAACCTAGCCAACGCAACATGGCAAACCAAAGATTCACGTGCCACGCCGCCAGGAGCACGCAGCCCACCGCGAAGAGCAGCAAGCCTGCGACGATTGTCAGGGAATCAGCCTTCGAAGTTTCCTTCGTCAATGCGCGATCCTCAGATTTCTTGTTTTCGGAGCGAGTGGCGCCATCATAGCCTGCTATGGCCTGCCGCGCACAGCACTTCTCCAATCTGATCTGTGCTCTGTGAACTTGATGTCCCTTCCCGGTCGCGCTATCTTGCCACTATGCCCAAAATTTCAGCTCTGGAATGTTCTCGCTGCAGGAAAACGGTTTCCGCGGACACGCCGCAAACGGTTTGTCCGCACTGCGCCGGCTCGCTCTATGTGCGATACGACCTTTCGACGCTTCATGGTGTGGAGAAAAGGGAAGTCATCTCCAGAGACGCCTCTACCATCGGATGGTCGGGTCTCTGGCGCTATCGTTCTGTGCTTCCCGATGTCGCTCCCGTGACACTCGGTGAAGGCTGGACCCCCATGCTGCGCAGCCGCCGCTACCTGAATGTGTATCTAAAAGAAGAAGGCGCAAATCCTACGGGCAGCTTCAAGGCGCGTGGTCTTGCTCTCGGCGTCACCATGGCCAAGCACTATGGGCTTCCTAAACTTGCTGTTCCGTCGGCAGGAAACGCTGCTGGTGCGCTGGCTGCCTACGCTGCGGCTGCCGGCATTGAAGCCCACATCTTCATGCCGAAGGACGCGCCGTTTGCGAATTACGTGGAAGCGCTGCTATACGGAGCCAAGGTCACCCTCGTCGATGGTCTGATTTCCGATTGCGGCCGCATGGTTGCCGAGCGCAAGGAAAAGGAAGGCTGGTTCGATATTTCCACTCTGAAAGAGCCCTTCCGCATCGAAGGCAAGAAGACCATGGGCTATGAACTCGTTGAGCAACTCGGCTGGGAATATCCCGATGCTGTTTTCTATCCCACGGGCGGCGGCGTGGGCCTGATTGGCATGTGGAAAGCCTTCGCGGAATTGGAAGAACTCGGCTGGGTCAAGCCCGGCAAGCGCCCCAAGATGATCGCCGTGCAGTCGGCCGGATGCGCGCCGGTTGTTCGCGCCTTCGAACACCATGAAAAAGTCAGCCAGATGTGGCCAGATGCAGCGACATTCGCTTCTGGTCTGCGCGTGCCCAAGCCCTACGGCGATTACATCATGCTCGAAATTCTGAAGGAATCCGCGGGCATCGCGGTCGCTCTTCCCGACGACCAGATACTGGTCTCGCTGAAAGATTGGGCCAAGACCGAAGGTGTCTTTCTCTCGCCCGAGGGCGCTGCCGCCACTGCCGCCTACGGCCATCTGCTCCAGTCCGGATTCCTGAAGCCCTCGGATCGCGTGGTGCTGTTCAATACCGGCTCCGGCCTCAAGTACACGGATATCACCGCCGAAGCTGCCGGGATTCAGCGCCCCGCAAAAAACTGAGCACTCTAAATCAGCGCATAAATCGCGCCGTCCGTGCTACCCACATACAGCACTCCATTCGCCAGTACGGGCGACGCATAAATCGATCCAACCATCATTAACTTGTGCACGCCGACGACCATGTCGTCATAAAAATCACCGGCATACGCTGCCGCGTAATTCGGACTTCCATCGACATTCGTATAGGTTGCCCCGTTCTTCTTCGCGCCATCGGTCTGAAACTCCCACGCCGTTTTCTGCCCCTTCAGGTCAATGGCGAACAGTTTTCCCGAGTGCGAACCGGAATAAAGCATCTCCCCGGCAATGATTGGCGACGCAAACGTCGGCCAGCCAGAAAATTTCAAGGAGAAGAGTTCCGTGCCTGTTTTTGCGTCCACCGCGCGGAACATTCCCGAATCCGAAGTTGCAAAATATACCTTTCCGTTTTGCACTAGCGGCGAAGCGATCACCCACGATCCCTTGTTGTTATAAGCCCACTTTTTCTGTCCGGTAGCGACGTCGATCGCGTACAGGTTTGAGTCTCGGCATCCGAAATAAACGACGCCGTCGGCCACTACCGCGGACCTTCCACACACACGACAAGAGCATCGAAGCGGTCGAATGGGTTCCGCGAGTCCCGTGGCGAGAAAATCAAAGCCGCCGCGCAACGCAATGGATTTTCAGAATTTCAAATCACCCAGACCGACGCGAATGGGCTGATGATACCGGCCCAGGAGCGGAACGAATACTTCCCGATCTACTTCTCCGGCCCACGGCCAGCCGACAAAACATCGTCGGATACGACGTCGGTTCCGAGCCGATCCGACTGGAAACGCTCTGCGAGGCACGCGACAGCGGAGAGGCGGTGGCTAGCGGACGCATCACTTTCGTTCAGGACTCGGCCAACGCGGGCGGGTTTCCTCGTCTGCCTGCCCGTCTACGAAAAGGGCAAGCCCGTCAAGAACGTCGCGGATCGCCGCAAGTATCTTCTCGGCTTCGTTCTAGGCGTCTTTCGGCCCAGCGACATGCTCGATGCGGCCCGACCGCTGAAGCCGGAAGGGATCGACGTCTGCCTCTACGATCCCTCGAGTCTTGCCAGCGGGCAGCCCCTCGACTTCCACGCCTCGCGCACGCGCGAGGATCGTTCGAAACCCATCGACCCGAGCCGACTCGACGACTCGCGCGGGCATGCACTACCAAGTCAAGCTCGACGTGGCCGGGCATCCTTGGATGATCGCCTGCCTGCCGACGCCCCAATTCGACGCCTCGCGAAGAGCCTGGTGGCCTTGGGGCGTCATGGTGATCGGGCTGGCGTTTACCGCCGTGCTTGGCCGACTACCTGTCGCTGAGCGTCAATCACAGGAATCCCTGGAAGAGAAGGTCCGCGAACAAACCGCCGACATTCGACATGCCCAGGAGGAGGTCATCTACCGACTGGTCTCGGCGGCGCAGTGGTCGGACGAAGAGACCGGCATGCATATCCGCCGGACGGGACTGCTCAGCGAGGTGTTGGCCCGCGCGGCCTCCTGGTATGGCGACGACCTGGAGACCATCCGCCAGGCGGCGCCGATGCACGACATCGGCAAGATCGGCATTCCCGACGCCATCCTGCGCAAGCCGGGCAAGCTGACGCCACGAGGAGTTCGAGGTCATGAAGACGCACACGCGCATCGGGGCCGACATCCTCGCCGGCTCCAATGCGCCGATGCTGCAAATGGCCCGCGAAATCGCCCTGAACCACCACGAGCGATGGGACGGCAAGGGGTATCCGCGCGGCCTGGCCGGCAAGGCGATTCCCGAAAGTCGCTCGGATCGTGGCCATCGTCGACGTCTACGACGCCTTGACGCACGATCGCGTCTATCGGCCGGCGATGCCGGAAACCGAGGTCTTGACCATCATGCAACAGGGGACCGGAACGCAGTTCGACCCCCTGTTGATGACGTCTCTTCTTTCTGCATCTGTCCGAAATCCGCCGCATCGCCAACGAACACCCGGACGACAGCCGGGCGCGGCGAGTCTGGCTTCACGGTTGGGGACATTCCCGCCGGCCATCGATTGAGGCCGTCGGCCGCACAGCTCGGCCGCCCAGCAGCCCCCGAGCAACCGTCGGCAGCGGCCGCTCGTCGAACAAACGGCCCGTACGACCGACGCCGAGTGAGGGGCTCGCCGAACGCGCCGAAAGACGCCACAATAGGCGGTCTCAGTCGTCGCGTGCAACGGATCCGTCTGTAGCGCGTCTGCCGAGTCTGCCGCTTGCCACTGCCTGGCAGAAGCATGCCCCAAGGGCTCGCCGACGCTCGCAAGCAGTGGCACACTGTGCCCACATTCACGTGGGAGTGCCACGCGGTTCGCTGCATTCTATGAAAGGAGACGCTGCGTTGTTGTCTTTTGCCGACCGACTGGATGCCGCCGTTCGACGTTGCCGAAACCCCGTGCTCGTGGGCCTTGATCCGCGGGCGGAAAGCCTGCCCGCCGGGATTCTGCCCGATCCGCGACAGCGCGCAAGCTGGGCGGAAACGGCCGCGGCCTACGGGCGGTTCTGCCGCGGGGTGATCGACGTGGTGGCCCCGCTGGTGCCGGCGGTCAAGCCGCAGGCGGCCTTCTTCGAGCAACTTGGGCCCGCCGGGATGACCGTCCTGGCCGACGTGATCGCCTACGCCCAGCAGAACGGGCTGCTGGTGATCCTCGACGGCAAGCGGAACGACATCGGCTCGACCGCCACGGCCTACGCGCAAGGCATGTTGGGCGCCGGCGGCCAGAGCCCCTGGGGGGCCGACGCCCTGACCGTCAGCCCCTACCTGGGCGACGACAGCCTGCAGCCCTTCATCGACGTGGCGCTGCAGCGCGCCGCCGGCGTCTTCGTGCTGGTGAAGACGTCGAACCCGGGCGGCAAGATGCTCCAGGACCTTGTGGCCGACGGCCGGCCGCTCTATCGCCACGTGGCCGAATACGTCGAACGGCAGGCCGTGGCAACCGCTGGAGCCTGCGGCTACGGCGCGGTCGGGGCCGTGGTCGGGGCCACCTATCCGGCCCAACTGGCCGAACTGCGGGCGGCCATGCCGCACACGCTGTTTCTCGTGCCCGGCTTCGGCAGCCAAGGCGGAACGGCCCGCGACGTGGCCGCCGCCTTCGACGCCGCCGGCCGCGGCGCCGTCGTGAACAACTCGCGCGGCATCATCTTCGCCCATGCGCTGAAGCCGTACTCCGAGCGTTTCGGCGCCGCGCGCTGGCAAGAAGCCGTCGAGGCCGCCACCCGCGACATGATCGAGCAGCTTCGGGCCGAAACGCCCGGGAAGCTCTGAGCGCGGCCGACTTCTTGGTTGAGTGGATGAAAAAGACGTTGACAAGTTGGACCACAGGAGAATCGCATGAATGAAACGCAGAGAATTCATGGAGCTTTCTCGCCGCCGGCGGAACCGGCGCGATGCTGACCGACCCACTGGCCGCCGAAGAGCCCGCCACACCTGTCCCGACAAGAACTGATTGGAATGTACGTTCATGAATGCCTGGATCTACAACCGTCCCTACGCCGCGCGGACGTGGACCGACGACGATTGGCACGGCTACATCGAGGGGCTCCACCGGCTGGGATACAACCTCGTCTCGATATGGCCGCAAGCTCGAGACCATGCCCATCCATTGACGCCGAGCGATCGGGCGAAGCTCGATCAACACCGGCGCGTCATCGACATGGCGCACCGCGAATTCGGCATGAAGGTTTGGATCGTCCTCTGTCCAAACATTTCTGCGATCGACGAGTACGCCGGGCGGTGACCTTTGAGAGTCGTTCGTACTACGGCTCCGATCTGCGTGTCGATCCGGGCGATCGCATGCGATGGATGCCCTGATGGCCCGCCGCCAGCAAGTGCTCAAGCCGTTGGCCGCCATGGACGGACTGGTCATCATCGACAGCGATCCCGGCGGATACCCCAATTCCACCAACAAGGAATTCGTCGATCTCTTGTCCACCATCGGCACTTCTTGATCGTCCGCGGCCGGAAGTCGAGTTGGTCTATTGGATGTGGTCCGGCTGGAAAGCCTACGCAGCTACTATTCGACCGGCGACTTCGATGGAACCGAGCCGGAGTTCCTCGATGCCCTAACTTCTGAAAAGCAAAACCCGAACCGTGGGGAATGGCCAACGGATGGGAGTACGCGAAGAAGCTCGGATTGCATCGAGAGTCATCAATTTCAACTACGGGGCCATCGAACTCGAGCCGTGTCTTTCCCCTGACCAATTTCGGGGCATCGCGGCGGCGATTCGTACGCGAGCGGCAAGAGCAAGCGCCGCGGGGAACGAGGCCAACGCCCAGACCCACTGCGTGCAATTGCCCGGCACGTTCGCCTTCGCCCACGGGGCCCATGGATTGCCGCTTGCCGACAAGGACTATCTGCGTTTTGCCAACGACCTGATCCTCGGTCAAGGCGAGCGGATTCTGGCCGGCTGGCAAGCTCTCGTCAGCTTGGACATCGAGCGAATCAGGCAGTGCGCCGCCGCTCTGAGGCCGTTGGTGAAGGCGAA
>CAVUHF010000009.1:0-1129266 GCA_963741195.1 Candidatus Acidiferrales bacterium | reverse complement strand
TAACCCATAACCAAGTCAGCAGTATTGTTTGATTATGTGTGCATGTGTTGTCTCTCACTCTCTGTGACTGCCTTGCATGAAGATTTGTAAATTGAAAACACTCATATAAATGGCTCACTGGGATACCCCTGTTGCTCTCCGTCTCATTTTTGATTGTAGGCCTCAGGGTATATACTTCCAGGATATGAATTTCAATTTGTAGCTATCCCAGATGCCACCAGTTCGCTGCTGGGGTTTTGGTTGCTGCAGGATTGGCATTTCGCGGGGTGGGGTATTGGGGAATCCCTGGCCTTCCCTCTTACAATGGATCCTGACTCCAGCTCGTGATGTCCTGGCTGATGGTGAGATGGAGACCGGGTTTGCCCAGTTCCAGACAATGAAATTCTGCACCATGGCTGAGTTTTGGTGGGAACTGCAGCCATACTGATGTGAATTTTGAATTGGTTGCTGGAATGCCGAGTAGCATCTCATTGGTTGGTATTCGGCCGCTGGTCCACTCAGGATTGTATTCCCAAGTATTTACTTTTTTGATGTTGGCTGTGTACTAAATCACAGCTCCGACGTCCAGCGGAGCCATTGCAGCAATCAGCAGGATCCAAGGCCAGTGAGCTTTTTGCCCGGGATCACTTAGATTATTACTCTGAGTGGTTCGGGTTATTGCACGATTTTTGTATTTCTCTTTGTTGCTGCCATGCCCTGTGGCATCTGTCTTGTTCTGGGGGCAAGTGGCGAGAAGTGTTTTGCAGTTTTTCAACTCCTAATTATTTCCGGCTTTGGCACAGTACTCTTGATACTTGAACACTGCGCCTACCCATTAGCCCAGGGCACTGTGGAAGAGCTTTTCACGTTTGCATGCTGGTTTTGTTTGGTGAATCATGGTTGGGAGCTCTGTCATCCAGTGACCCTTTGGGATCAAGTGGAAGCTGCCTTCTCCCTGCTCCATTGCGCTGCTCGGCACACTACCCCTGCACACCGAAGATTGCAGCCCTTTCACAATACAAACCTGACCAGCCCCGCGATGGGCTCTGCAAGACTCTCAGTGTGGCCCTGTTGCTGGAAACCTTGGAGGTGCATTCTTTGAAGAACTCTGCCACTGTGCTCACTTGGTTGCAGCACTAAAATCTCTGACTTTTGGTTACCGCCCTGGGTTTCTTGGCGGTCTACACCCAGCAATCCTCATACCCTCGGTGCGAGAGACAATCTCGAATCGGTCCAAGAATCTACTCACCGAATTGCGATCGTCCCGTCAACCCATTTAGTCTCTCGCCTTAAGTGGGACGGGTAGGAATTCTTCGGTTCGAAGGCGTGGGTACAAGTGGCCGGATGCCATGGGGACCATCATTCTAAAGTGAAGCGGATCCAGAACGTAAGCGGAGACAATGAGAATCTATCAGATTGATCCCACGGAGGATATTCGCTGGCGAAAACTCCTAGAGTGGCATCCTGAGGCATCCGTGTTCCACACGGTCGGTTGGCTCCAGGCACTTCGATGCGACGTACGGATATGAACCGGTGGTCTTCACGACCTCGCCGCCGACCGGTGATCTGAAGAATGGGCTGGTATTCTGTCGTGTTAATAGTTGGCTCACGGGACATCGTCTAGTATCGCTACCTTTTTCAGATCATTGCGAACCTCTTTGCGACTCAGCCGAAGACGTGAACTTCCTGATTCGCTATTTGCAAACTGCCTTGGAACATGAGAAATGGAAGTATCTGGAGATTCGTCCGATCAACGGGAATTTCGGCCAAACGGGTGACGGGATCGACTTTCTACCCGCAGCGACGTACTCTCTGCATACGCTCGACCTGCGTCCAGATTTAGACGAGGTGTTCCGGAGCCTCGACAAAGATTCTGTTCAGCGCCGAATTCAGCGGGCAGAGCGGGCCGGTTTGGTTGAGAAATGCGGCAGGTCCGATGACCTGCTCAGAGAGTTCTACGCTCTGTTTTTAATTACGCGGGGCCGACACCACCTGCCTCCTATCCCGTACGCCTGGTTTCGAAACCTAGTTCACTGCCAGGACGAAGCGCTAGAGATCCGTCTGGCATACAAAGACGAAACTCCAGTCGCTGCCATTCTCACTTTGCAATTCAGGGACGTTGTCTACTATAAATACGGATGTTCCGATGCGCGGTTCAATAAATTTGGGGCAACACCATGGCTTTTATGGAGAGCCATCGCAGCCGCGAAATCGAATGGAGCAAACGAATTTGACTTGGGACGGACGCAAGAAGGACAACGCGGGACTTCTTGCGTTCAAGAATCACTGGGTTCCCCAGCCCAAGCGTTTGGTTTATTGGAAATTTCCTGACGCATCTTCTCTCGATTCAGTCGACGACTGGAAATTGAGGATGGCGAAACGCGTCTTTTCATACATGCCCGATAGATTACTGACGATCACCGGAAAATTGATCTATCGCCATATCGGATAGAGCAATCCTGGCAAAGTGTGAACCACCCGAAATTCCTCACATCCTTTTGCAAGGAATCGAGCTGCGCGTTCAGGCTGGGTTGCCTCGCGGGACCTGGGAGCGACGTGACTGACGGGCATTACAATGTGTCGAAAGAGTGTCTCTTTTGCGTGGAAGTTCTCCTGTCGGAATGATGCCAAGGTGTTAGATTATGAAAGGGCGCCAGACTTGGGGTACATCACTCGGACCAAACCGTGATTCAACCTCTCTTGGACTACTATCGAATTCCCACAGAGTCGCTCGGCGGTATATCCCTGACTGCCGATTCCGTGCCCGGAGATATCGGCTTCTTTCAATTTGGCGCAAAGAATATTTGTTACGGGCGATGCAAGTCGGGTGCTTCCGGAGACGTAGCAGGCTCCGGAGAATTCGATGCTTCAAAATATGTTCGCCGTGATAGCACAACGATTCGGGTTCCTTTTGACTTTGCTGAGGTGGTCGAGAATCTCCGTCTGGAACGATATCGGCAGAAGAGCGTTCGGTCATTGGAACTATTCACCGCAAGCGAATCGGTAAGTAAGTTTTACTACCTCATCCGAAAGACTTTGCCGTTTCCGGTCCGTCGGCAGTTACAAAGAGCTTACTTTCGCGATTGGAAGGAAATACCATTTCCAGCCTGGCCTGTAGATTCCACTGTGGACACTCTTCACGAAGAGTTCTTGAGGCTTTTGATGGAAACGAGCGGTGCCAAGAAGGTGCCCTTCATCTGGTTTTGGCCGGAAGGCGCGCCCAATTGCTTGATCATGACACACGACGTGGAGACGTTGGCAGGCCGTAATTTCACCTTCAAGTTGATAGATCTGGACGAGTCGTACGGAATCAAGTCGTCATTTCAGGTCATCCCCGAATTGCGCTACGAGGTTCCGGATGAGTATGTCCGTGAAATCCGAAGTCGCGGGTGTGAATTCAATATCCATGATTTGAATCACGACGGGCACCTATACTTGGAGCGGGGGGAATTTGTGCGCCGGGCGGCGGGAATCAACGAGTACGCGCACCGGTATAATTCGCGGGGTTTTCGCGCCGGGTCGATGTATCGCAAGCAGGAGTGGTACGATGTTTTCGAGTTTTCCTATGACATGTCCGTTCCGAACGTCGCGCATCTGGAACCACTTCGCGGTGGTTGTTGCACGGTTATGCCTTATTTCATAGGTAAAATCATCGAGCTTCCTCTCACTACCGCACAAGATTATTCGCTCTTTCACATCTTGAATGACTATTCGACTAATCTTTGGAAGCAACAGCTGGCTCTCATAAGAGAAAGAAACGGACTGATGAGCTTTCTTACCCACCCGGATTATCTGATTGAACGACGCGCGCGCAACGTCTATGAGTCGCTGCTCGATTATCTACGACAAACGGTTGCACGCGAAAGGATATGGGCTGCTCTTCCGAGAGATGTGGACCGCTGGTGGAGAGCGAGGAGTCTGATGAGGCTGGTGTCTAGAGGGGACGAATGGGAAATCGAGGGGCCGGAAAGGGAAAGGGCAAGACTGGCATACGCTGTCCTTGATGGTGGCCGACTGGTGTATGAATTTGCGGAAGTCCCTACTCGGAAGAATGTTTTGAGCTGATCCTCATTGAACCTACAGCAGGAACCTGAGAGCCGCTGCTCCATTTCCCTCGACTGCCGCATCTCCACGCCGATATTGCTGGATCGATTTGTTGCACAATGGCACTGGTTTCACCGACAAACGGTGCCAGTTTTTGATCGCCGCAAGATCACCCGTATTGAAAGAATCTCAACAGGTTTGGTCTGACTCTTATTGATGTTGAGCAATTCAAGTCAGGCTGGGTTGTGATCGCTGCCGGCGTCTGATGGTCTACACAGGCTTGCCAGAAACGAACCAGAGATGCGCTTTCGAGGATAACAAACATTTGCCATCCCACCGTTATAGAGTATCACTTTTGTCACATTACATTTTCGAATGGGGGATCACTTTAAGAGTTGTTTTATCCTGGCTGCACTCTGGTATAGAAAGGCGCTTTGGGAAAGATAGTTATCCCGAAACTCCGAGAGATATCGCCTAGCGCGTGTTTTAATGCTGTATCCGATACCGTCCGTTGTCGAGGCAACATCCAGCTTATCGAAGTAGATGACACGAACCTCCTTCACCTCCTTTGGGCTCGAACTCTACCCTGAGTTTGAGATATCCTCCATCGTAGCCAAAAACAATGGCCGTTTGATTGACCATCACGGCTTTCACACAATCCAGGTCGCCTTCCTCCTTAATGAGAACTGCTTCATGTGGCTCGGTGGACGGATTCTCCATCACCAGGTTTTTGCCGAACATTTGGATGATGCTCGTGCCGTCGGCCTGATTACGAACTTTGAAGCTATGGCTGATCGCATCGCCTAGGGAGCGCCAGTGGAGATTCCAATTCAATGAATTGAGTTTGGCAATGAAATCAACTAGATCGCGGCCATGATCCTTGAAGACATCATGGTGCGCGGCAATCAAGCAGGGTTTCCCAAGAAGCGCATCGAATGCAAAGTTCTCGATTCCATGCGCCAGATAGCGCCTGGTGAATATAGGGAATGTTCCATACTTCATGATCGCGACATCCCAGAGGTCGGCAATCTTCGTTTCGTTTTTGGCATTATTCGACGGCGCTACTTCCGTATTCACTGCTGCGACAAAGCCATTCAGCTTCAGAGCACACCCCGCCTCCGGCGAGAACGCCCCCTGGGGAAATACCATGACACGGTCGCACTGCAGGGAAGTTCTTTGACGCAAAAACTCCATCCTCTGGCTTGCACCCTTGATTCTCCTGTTCAACAGTGCGCTTGATCGTGCAGCGAATTCACCTGCCGTGTGGTCACAACCGTGGACGGAAAGAGAGAACCTGTCGCGACGTCGTTGAAACATGGCAACCGTGCGGGGATTAGTTCGGCCACAATTCCATGGAATGAAGGCAATCGTCGTTGTAAAGTTGTGCTTGTCCATCAAGTCCAATGTTTCGCGGAAATCCAGGAACCCGTATCGACGCTTGAGGACGAGGTCGTCAACGATCAAGCAACCGCTCGTTTCAGGGCCGGTCCAGCAGACGTCGCGGAATGCCCACTTCAGGTACATCGCGATTGGAACCGCCTCACAAAATAATTTCTTGACATCAAAATATTTTGCTGACGGGGTATTGATATCAAGGATCCTGCGACACGCATTCAGATAAAAATGCACCCCTTTACATGTAACTCCAAAAAACGCTTCTCCGTCACTCGCCGTGATGATGCTCTGGAACTCCTCACTCTGATGGGCGACGTCAAACACAAGATCGCCACTTAGATCAACAGGTACTCGCATCCCCGACATAGGGCCACACATTTCGGGAAAATCGGCGGTGATGGACATGAAGGCTTGCGTCGTAATCAAGTTCCGAATGTTCGCCTGTGCGTCACTCGTCAACAACCGTAGCAATATTCTGCACGGGCCTGTGTCTTGAAAACCATAGATGTAGATGGAACTTGCTCCCATAATCCAGCGAGGCAGGGCGCCGTTCGAATTTTCGATGCCTTGCATAGCTTCAGCCATGCAAGGCGCGGAACTCAAGATGCAGAACTCGCTGTTCACAAGGTTCGGGAACAAGGCGTTGGTGTCGGTGATTTCTCCAACTGTCACTGCCTTCCAGGGTATTCCAAAGAAATTGAGCATTCTTCTGAGATTTTGATCCTCAGAAGAGGGGTCCTTTCTGCAGAGGAGAAGCGCTCTCGGCGACCGAGGCGCAATAGCGTTGGGACGGTCTTGGAATTCGGACATAGACTGCTCTCAAGGCCCAAACTACGCACGACGGTGCGGGATTTTTCGAGAGATCACCAACGATCGCATCGCACGGTTTGGGGCAAGGGCGTTCAGCGTAGGTGTTAATGCTTTCATCACTGCCGTGAGACCTGAGCCGGCAGAGTGGGGTATCCAACAGAAATTCTCTTTCCTAAGTATCTCGAAGCCGCCAGATGAAAACGGACGGGCATATTCATCGAGCGATGGCAGGTAGTAGGCTTTTTTTTCTTTGGTCAGGCGATCACGAAATTGGCTGCGAAATGCCGGAAATTTCTGGTTCATATCGATGATGACACAAACTCCGCCATCCGTGAGAAGATCGAAAATTGCTCCTGCACATTTATCCTCTTCCCCTAAACAATGGCAGAAACGTATCGTGTTGACACCCAATATCACGTCGAACGATCCGAGCAGAGCGTCTTTGCTGACTCCTAGTCCGTTCGTTGCGTCCTCGATAAGGTTTTCATTCTTCGCCACGCAAAAGCGCACCTTTTTGCGTTGCTCTGACGTGAGATATTTCGTTGCTTCGCGCTTGGCTGCTTCGATAAGTGTCGCGGAGAAGTCAGTGCCGTAAGCGCGGTCCAAAGCTATCTCCCGCCGTTCCAATACGGAAACAAGGTGTAGAAGATTCATTCCTCCACCGCAGCCAAACTCCCACAGGCGGATTCCGTTCTGAATCCTGGACTTCGGAATGTACTTGTCGATGACTTCGAGATACATCTTGCCGTAGTCATGGTCCAGCAAATAGCTGATCCCATGGCCAGCAGTTTCTTTAGTATATCTGCGGATAGTTTCCTCTCTACTGTATTCTTTCAAGTAATCGCCGCGCAGATCCGGAGGAGTGTCGCTTCGCACCGCTTTTGTCATCAGCCTGCTCCCGTGGTTTTTACAAGGCAAACAATGATGGTGCACCCTGACCGAAAACTCCGTTTTGGGTTTCCGGCGTTTGAAAGTATACATCGAACTACCTTCCAAAGAGCGGGTCGGTGCCGATTTGGCCATATCCGTCAGAGCGGCAAGCAGCGGGCCGGCATAACCGTAACGTGGAAGGCCAGGGGTATACCGAGAGGGGCTCCAGAAACGGGCCTTACATTTGCAGTGGACTACGGACGAAATACGGTTATGCTCGAGTCTCAACCGATGATCAGAACCGGGCCTTGCAAATGGTTGCGTCGAAGCAAGGCGGATGCAACAACCTATTCAAAACGTGGGGCTTTCAGGCGCGACGACCAAGCGCCCGCCTCTTTCGCGCTGTCTCAAGACGCTGAAGCACGGCGACGTGCTCATCGTGTGGAAGCTCGACCGGCTAGTCCGCAGCGTCCGCGATCTAATCAGGATCCTCGACCACCTACGAGCGCGAGCCGTAAAATTCCATTCGCTCACTGAGTACATAGACACGGCTAAGCCGACAGGCCGCGCCTTGTAGCAGGTGATTGCAACACTGTCCCCAGCGGCGGCCGCCGCTGTCTCGACCTCCCACGACTCGAACTGAATCCGGTTACTTGTGAAGGGTTCTTCCGTCCGATCGAAATCGATCGCGTCTCCTTCCTCGGGGATCCACTGAAAGCCGGATGCGCGCCTCGATGTGGTGAATCAGCAGTTATTCTGAGTGCCCGCAGAATTGGCAGCGCCAGCCGTCGGGCTTCAAGATCTCCTGAAGGAGTTCGTGATAGGGCTCTGGCGGAAAGCGTTTTCGACCTCGCTCGGGAAGCCCCGTATCCATGCTGTGGCTCCAACCTGCTTCAATACCTGTTCCTTCTGTTCCGCGGGAAGCATGCCCACCAGTCGATGAACGGCCAGGAGCAGTGCTTCCGGATCGCCCTCCTGCAGATTGGCGCCGGCCAGAAAACCGATACAGATCATTTCGAGGCAATAACTGCGGGATTTGTCTCCTTCAATTAATGTGAGGCGCCGTGTCGATTACTCTGTCGTAGTTAAGCATGACCCGCCCTACTACTTGCCCGACGATGAGTACTGTTTTGATCGACTCTTGGCAGCTCACGCAGAGAACTTCCGGCCGGTTCTGCAAAGAGGCAATTTGAGGATTTTCAAGGTCGAAAAAAGTATAGATGCGGGAATTTCTGGGCCCCAAACCATCGAGGAGGACGTTTGGATCCGAAATCGGAGCAAACCAGATCAATCTCCTCTCCGCATAGTGGTAGACAGACTCGGCCATCAGATTCCTCGTTACCCGGGCTGGAATATCGCTCCGCTTCGCCATCCCTAATTCTGGATAGTTCCCTCTCTTCAATTTTAGTTGTGTCAAATACGAACCCGGATAGCCGGGCAAGAACCATTCCAGGTGAGCTGGCTTGCGGTGCTTCCTCTGGCCCTATACCGCAATTCTCATCAGGAGGACCGGTTAGAACTTTAACCTCAGCCATGGGCTGTGAAGATGGATTCACTCCCCAGGGGGCTACACGCTGCAGGGGCAGGGGCCTGTAACCGAGCGGTGAGTTCGGCCTATTCGCGTTGTACTCCACTCGCCTCTTCTCGATTCGCCGAACGTGATCGATGAGCAAGTAGATATCTTCTATTCATATATTGATCAAATATTATACACTCGACGTTTCAATAGTAGCTGTTCTCTCACGAACCTCCCGGCTCGATGTGCGTCAAGTGCTCATCACTGGAGGAAACCCCCTAGCAAGTCGTGGTAAGTGTTTTCCCAATTGTTGCCAGAAGGGGATAGAACGCCGTGGAGAGGGAGAGCGACTGCTCTCCCGTTCCGTCGCTAAGCCTATTGTTATCAACAGCTAAGATATAATGTGAGTGATTCCAACTCGCCTAATTTTCAGCAGTTTGGCGGCCGGATTGCACTCCTTACCGCTGGGGTTGTTTGTAGCATCAATGGCGGTAGCGTGTTTGGATGCTGGCGCAGTGAGTTCACACCCGTATGGCGATCCCCGGGCGCAGTGCTCATAGGTACTAGATTCTTGAAGAAAGCACAGAGATGTATGACCTGTTTTCCACACTCCGAGCGCAGTACGCGGCGTTCGGCTTGACGATCCGGCGTCCGATATTCAATGGCCTATGTTCGCTAAGGTGGTCTTTGAGCAGGATCGCAACTGGCCGCTCGTGGGGCGATAGAACGTGCTACTGATTGTGAATTAAGGCTCAGCATCGCGCCGACGTCTGAACAGTGCGTCGGGATACACAGGTCCTGAAAAAGTTCTATGCGATCCGGCGAAGATGCCGGCGCGAGAAATGTTCCCGCATAGATTTTGGACCACGGAATTCAAACCCCGACCCCCGCAGGAGAGATTGTTTCCGCTTGAAGCGAACGACGCAAAGGAGCCACCCATGAAAGTTGTATTGTTCTGTGGGGGCCTGGGCATGCGTCTCCGGGACTATTCGGAGACTCTTCCCAAACCCATGGTGAATATCGGATATCGGCCAATCCTTTGGCATGTGATGAAATACTATGCCCACTACGGACACAAGGATTTCATTCTCTGCTTGGGTCACCGAGCCGACGCGGTGAAAAACTATTTCCTCAATTACAACGAGTGTGCCTCCAATGACTTCGTCTTATCCGGTGGCGGAAAAGAGTTAGAACTGCTCAACAGTGACATCCATGATTGGCGGATCACATTCGTGGACACCGGGATCAATTCGAATATCGGCCAACGCCTGAAAGCAGTCGAAAGATATCTTGAAGGCGAAGAAGAATTCCTGGCCAATTATAGTGATGGCCTAACTGACTTGCCGCTTCCCCAGCAACTCGATCACTTTCATCAGCACGGGAAAATTGCCAGCTTTCTTTGCGTTCGGCCGAACCTTAGCTATCACATGGTTTCGCTGCAGGAGGGTGACGCGAACCTGGTCTCAGGGATCCACGCCATTAACAATGGTTCGATTCGAATTAACGGCGGATTCTTCATTTTCAACAAGCGGATCTTCAATTACATCCGGGAGAAAGAAGAACTTGTCGGAGAGCCTTTTCAGAGACTGGCGGAAGAGAAACAATTGATCGGCTACTCCTATGATGGCTTCTGGGCGAGCATGGACACCTTTAAAGATAAACAACAACTGGAGAGCCTATGCACTGGCGGGGTCGCCCCTTGGGAAGTCTGGAAACCCAATGGCAATGGTAAACACTAAAGCCACAGTGCTCAGCGAACCATCATGCTTTCGCTAAACCTACCCTTCGATGTGGCCTCCCCACTTCAGATCTTGTGCTTGGGAGCGCACTCGGACGATATCGAGATTGGTTGTGGTGGAACTATCCTTCGTCTAGCGCAGCAGTATCCCGGCTGTGTCTTCCATTGGGTCGTTTTCAGTGCCTCTGGAATTCGCGCCGATGAAGCTCAGAGAGCCGCCACGCTTTTCGCCGGAACTTCCACTTTGAAGGGGCCGCTGCTCAAGAACTTTCAGGACGGATTCATGCCTTTTGTCGGTGCGGAAGTTAAAGCTGTTTTCGAAGAGCTAAAGAAGGCGGTCTCTCCGGACCTGATCTTCACTCACAACCGTAAGGATGCGCATCAGGACCACCATCTATTGGCAGAATTGACGTGGAACACTTTTCGGGATCATCTGATCCTGGAGTACGAGATTCCCAAATATGATGGAGACATGGGACAACCGAGCGTTTTCGTCCCCCTTTCAGACGAGGTACGCGAGAAGAAGATTCGATTCATCATGGATACATTCCACTCCCAACGCTCAAAGCGGTGGTTTCAGCCTGAGACATTTCTCTCGCTCATGCGCCTGCGCGGCATGGAATGTAATGCCGCAAGTGGCTACGCCGAAGCCTTTTTCTGCCGCAAATTGCTCCTACAAACTGCCGGCTAACAAATGATCGTCAAACTACGACCAGTAGAGAGGAGTGAAGAGCTCACCAACGTGAGATCGTGATGCGAAATTCAAGAGAACGGCAATCCGGGGACGGTTCGCAAGCAAGGCCTAGGCTCAACAGCAAAGAGACGCGAACCAAAAGAAAGGAATTCGAAGATGCGAGTGTTGGTTACCGGTCACAAGGGGTATATCGGTACGATCCTGACCCCGATGCTACAAAAAGCCGGGCATGATGTTCTCGGCCTGGATAGCGATCTGTACCGCAACAGTACTTATGGCGAGAGCCTGCCCCAGGTTGCAGAGATATTGAAAGATATACGAGATGTGGAGAAGGCTGACCTCGCCGGCATTGACGCGATTGTCCATCTTGCGGGACTGTCGAATGACAATTTGGGAGATCTCAATCCTCAGTTGACCTACGAAATCAACCATGTTGCCTCCGTGAGGCTCGCCACCATGGCCAAAGAGGCAGGCATTTCTCGGTTTGTTTTCGCTTCATCTTGCAGCAATTATGGGGCAGCGGCAGATGGGATGCAGGATGAGACTTCGGCACTCAATCCGGTAACGCCTTATGCAATCTCCAAAGTAATGGTGGAACGAGACGTGGCCGAATTGGCTGACGATCGTTTTAGCCCCGTCTTCATGCGGAACAGCACAGCGTATGGCGTTTCTCCAAGAATGAGGTTCGACCTGGTCTTAAATAACCTGACTGCTTGGGGCTACACCACGGGCCAAATTCTTTTGAAGAGTGACGGGACTCCCTGGAGACCACTCGTTCACATCGAAGACATAAGCCTGGCGGCAATTGCCGCGCTTGAAGCCCCGCGAGAAGTGATTCATAACAAGGCATTTAATGTGGGGACCAGTTCAGAAAATTATCAGATACGCCAATTAGCCGAAATCGTGCGGGAGATAGTTCCGGACTGTGACGTAAAATTCGCACAAGGGGCCGAACCGGACAAGAGGAACTACAGGGTAGATTTCGGCAAATACGGCCGGAGTTTTCCAAACCATCCGTTGCGATGGAACGTCAGGTTGGGTGTCCAACAACTCTACGAATCATACCGGAAGGCCGGTCTGCAGAAAGGTATGTACGAAGGAGCGAAGTACAACCGGATTGCACAGATCAAGCAACTTTTAAGCAGCGGCCAGTTAGATCAGAGTTTGCGCTGGCGGGCGTGATCGCCGGCTTTGCTGGACGAGTGTGAGCATCGATTTTCAGTAACTAGAAGAGGAAAGAGTCGATTGATGATTTTCAGTGAGACCACAATTCCGGGTGCCTATGTGATAGAGCCCGAAAGGATCACCGATCACCGTGGCTTCTTCACGCGAGTTTGGTGCAAAAAGGAATTCCAGCAGCACGGACTTTGTAGCGAACTATTGCAGTCGAATGTTGGTTTCAGCCACAAGAGGGGCACAGCTACGAGGTCTTCATTTCCAGCATTCTCCTCACGCAGAGTCGAAAATCGTTCGCTGCACCCGGGGATCGATGTTCGATGTTATTGTGGACCTTCGTCCTGATTCTCCGACTTACAAGAGCTGGTTCGGCGTGGAGCTCACCTGTGAGAACGGCAAAATGATATACGTTCCCGAAGGGATTGCCCAAGGATATATGACATTGGAAGATCGAACAGAGATGAACTATCACACATCTCAGTTTTTTAATGCAGAGGCAGCCTCAGGTGTCCGATTTGACGATCCGGAGTTTGGTATCGAGTGGCCGCTGGTTCCTACTGTTGTCTCTGAGCAGGATCGCAGCTGGCCGCTCTTGAAGCGGTAGGAGGCTTACAGTTATGAGCATATGATACTCTCCTTCAAGAACGAGAATCCAAAGGTAGGCCAGTCCGAGTAGGGATGGTGGGAGCGGGGGCCACAGGACGCGCTATCGCGCTGCAACTCGGGACACCAGTGCCAGGCATGCGCCTTGTGGCCATCGCCAATCGAACTCCCGAACACGCGGAGCGGGCATATCGGGAGGCCGGCATTACAGCTTGGTCTCGCGTGGAATCAGTCCGCTCAGCGGAAGAGGCGATTGCCAGTGGAGTCCCGGTGTTGACTGACAATCCGTCAGTCCTGACCAGTTGCGATTCAATCGACGTAATCCTAGAAGTGACAGGTACTGTCGAGCCTGCAACCCGGGTCGTTCTTGAGGCCTTTGAGCACGGAAAGCACGTGGTCCTGGTTAACTGCGAACTCGACTCCCTGCTCGGCCCAATTCTGAAGGCCAAAGCGGAACAGGCTGGAGTAGTGCTGACAAACACGGATGGGGATGAGCCGGGCGTAGCAATGACACTGCTTCGTTATCTTCGGTCTACGGGGCTTCGACCCGTCGCTGCAGGAAATATCAAAGGAATGGTCGATCACTATCGAACCCCGGAAACTCAGCAGGGATTCGCCGAGAAATATGACCAGGACGTCAGAAAGGTCACGTCATTTGCGGATGCGACGAAGTTATCGATGGAAACAACGGTGCTTGCCAATGCGACGGGATTCCATGTTGGTCGACGCGGAATGTACGGGCCCACCTGTAAATACGTACGCGAGATGGGAAATCTACTGCCCGCCGATCAGATGCTCGCGACCGGCCTCGTCGACTACTCCGTGGGTGCGGCGCCTCACACTGGTGCGTGGGTAATTGTTCACGAGGAACAGCCGCTCAAACGGGCTCAGCTAACCTACTACAGACTCGGCGATGGGCCGTTCTTCGTCTTCTACACACCATTTCATCTTCCCTACCTTCAAATTGCGTCAACCATCGCTCGGGCGGCTCTTTATCGTGATCCAACTGTGTGTCCGATTGCGGGTCCGGTCTGCGAAGTGCTGACGATTGCCAAGCGCGATTTGAAAGCCGGCGAGCGCTTGGATGGTGTCGGTGGGTTCTGTACATATGGGCTCATCGAGAACGCGCCCGTAGCGCGCTCCATGGCGGCGCTACCAATCTCCCTTTCAGAGGGCTGCGTGCTGCGTCGAGATATCGCAAAGGATGAAGCGATTTCGTTCAATGATGTCGACAGACTCCCAGGTGGAGTGGTCGATTTACTCTGGAAAGAGCAATCCGCACGATGGCCACTTGGAACACCAGGATTCGAGCCATCGTCGGTACGGCATGTCCTTGCAGAGGAGTACAGATAGAGATGGACTTTCCTCTGCAGCGAAGGCCGAGGCTTACTTTTCAGAATTCGGGAGCACTCCGCAAGTATTCGGCACACACATGGAAATGAGCGCCACCAATCGTCCTGACACTAGTCGTGTGGCGGACTGACTAAGATCTGGCAGCGAATCGCAGAGGATAGAGACCGCATAATCAGAAAGGAAAGTCTTGATGGCAAACAATAACGTCGTCGTCTTAGGAAGTGGAATGGCTGGATTCGGTGCCGCCTATCGGTTGCATAGCGAAGGCATAACACCCACGATGTACGATAAGAATCCTTATCATGGCGGCCATACCGCGTCATTCCGCTTCGAGAGCGGCTTCCTCTTCGACATGGGCCCGCACATCTCTTTTACCAAAGATACTCGAATTCAAGAACTTTTCGCGGACAGCGTCAACCAGCAGTATGAGACTCTGCGGATCAATCTGAACAACTACTGGCGTGGTTACTGGCCCCAGCACCCTGTGCAGGTCAATCTCCACGGGCTACCGCAAGATATCATCGTCAAGGTGATTAACAATTTCGTGGAGGAGCGTCAGGTCCCCGAGCGGCCAGTTAAGAACTATGAAGATTGGCTGTTCGCGAGCTTTGGCAAGACGTTCGCAGAACTCTTCCCCATGCAATATACGCGGAAATACCACACCACTACGGCAGACAATATGAGTACCGATTGGCTGGGTCCACGTATCTACCGCCCTAACCTCGAAGAAGTTCTACGCGGAGCGCTCTCGCATTCGGTATCAGACGTACATTACATCACGCATTTCCGGTACCCGAGAAACGGTGGATTCGAAGCCTATTTAAAGAAGTTCATTCCACTCCCAAACCTCAAGCTCAACCATGAACTCGTATCCATCGATCCGCGCGAGCGGCAGCTCATTTTTTCGAACGGGCACACAACTCGGTATGACTCGTTGATAACTTCCGTACCACTTCCTGAACTCATCCGAATGATGAAAGGTGCTCCGCCGGATGTTGTTGAGGCTTCTCGGAGGCTGGCTTGCACGACTGTGGTGCTCGTAAACGTGGGAATAGATCGTGAAGATATCTCACGCTCACACCTTACGTATATCTACGACGAGGACGTTTGCTTCACGCGTCTTGGTTTTCCGCACATGCTGTCTGCCACCAACGTGCCTCCAGGCACTGGAAGTATTCAGGCAGAAATATACTTTTCTGAGAAATACAGGCCGTTCACGGGGTCACCGGAGGCGTTGATTGAGCCCACGATCAAAGATCTCCGACGCATTGGACTGATTCGAGAAAACGATAAGATCTTGTTCAGCAAGGCGATGATGTTGCGATATGCCAATATCATCTTCGACTTGGATCGAGCGGAAGCCCTCAAAACAGTTCACGGCTATCTCGATGATCTTGGTATCGCCTATTGCGGGCGCTATGGAGATTGGGGCTACATGTGGACCGATGAAAGTTTCAAAAGCGGAGAGCTGGCAGCGGAACGAACTCTCTGCGCGCCGGTAACGTAGTGCTGAACTCCCGCCCGACATGAATATTGTAGTGGGCAGGTCAGTCAGAGCGAAGTGTAGCCAGGAAGACATGAAAACGAAGAGGAAACTGTGCATAGGCGAGTGGGTACAAGTTCGTAGCAAGGAAGAGATCCTCCAGACCCTCGACGGCGAAGGACGGCTTGAAGGAATGCCGTTCATGCCAGAGATGTTTGCCTTCTGCGGGCAGAAGTTCCAAGTCTACAAAATAGCGCACAAGACCTGCGACTACAGCGTTTATCCCTACCGTACTCGCCGTCTTCGTCGGTCGGTCCATCTCCAAACGCGCTGTGATGGAGCGGCGCATGACGGGTGCGAGGCCGGGTGCCTGCTTTATTGGAAAGAGGATTGGCTGAAGGCAGTCAGCGAGGAGGCCGCCGCCGATATTCCCCAGCGCATCGTGGCCCGCCCAAAGGGAAAAAACAATACCCACCCACGCGCGGGATGCGCGGAAAGCGAGATCTGGGCCCGCGTCAAAGTACAGCGAGACCGAGGGTGGATCACCTACCTACATCTGCCAAATGACCGAAGTCCCGCTTGCGACAACGCCTCTAGCGTGGTGGGACCTTCGTCAGTATATTGAGGACTATCTCTCCGGAAACGTCACCTTAGGGCGCATTCTGAGCGGGCTAGTCTATTGGACATATTACAGCCTCAGCCAGGCAGGGATCGGAATCGGACGCCCGATGCGCTGGCTATATGACAGGCTCTGTCCAATCTGGGGCGGCTCGCTCTTTCCTAGAAGGCCAGGGCTAATTCCCGAGGGGCAGCCGACACCCTTGGTAAAGTTGAATCTTCAGCCGGGCGAACTGGTTCGCGTGAAATCCCATGAGCAGATTCTTCAAACGGTGGACACCTCCAACCGGAATCGGGGCATGTACTGGGATGCGGAGTTAGTGCCGTACTGTGGGGGAACCTATAAAGTCCTCAAACGTGTCACCAAACTTATTGGTGAGCGCACCAGGAAAATGCAGGAGATGAAGAGCCCCTGCATCGTGCTGGATTCGGTAGTGTGTCAGGCGCGCTATAGTTCATGCCGGCTGTTCTGTCCAAAGGGCATGTACCCATATTGGCGCGAGATATGGCTTGAGAGGGTTGGACGAGTTGAAACCAGCGGTCCTGAGGTCGAGGAGCCGGGCGTAAAGACCCCGCAGGCAAGCGAAGGCCGATGAGACTTAGACTCGATTCGATGCAGGTATCTCTTTGGGAGGCGCAAAGCTAGCTATGCGTAATGAACCGTTCGTCAGCGTAGTAACCCCTGTCTATAACGGCGAGGCCTATCTGGCCGAGTGCATTGAGAGCATATTGAACCAATCTTATAAAAACTTTGAATACATAATTGTCAACAACTGCAGCAAAGATCGCACACTGGCTATTGCCTTGGAATATGCCAAGAAAGACAGCCGCATCCGTGTCCACGATAATCGTGAATTTCTTCCCGTCATCGCGAATCACAATCTCGCATTCAGTCTGATCTCGCCCGAAGCCAAGTACTGCAAAGATGTCTCGGGCGATGACTTCATCTTCCCGGAATGCTTGACCCAAATGGTTGATCTTGCGGAGGCAAATCCATCGGTAGGCATCGTCGGTTCTTACCAGTTAAGCGGAGATCACATCCTCTGGCAGGGTTTCAAGTATCCCAGAGCCGTTCTGTCGGGCCGTGAAATGTGCAGGCAGATTTTTCTGGGGGGTGATAAGAACTTTGGATTTGGATCGCCGACCTCGATTCTGTATCGGGCTGATCTCGTAAGAAGTAGTGAAGAGTTTTATCCAAACGATTCACCGCATGCGGATACTAGTGCGTGTTTCAAGCATTTACGGTATTCTTCTTTTGGGTTTGTGTACCAAGTACTGTCGTATGAGCGAATTCACGAAGCGACACAGACTAGCAAATCTAAAGAAATTAACCGCTATTCATCAGCCTATCTGAACGATCTCATCCTCTACGGTCCCTGGTACCTCGACAAGGAAGAATTTAATCAAGTATTGGGTAAAGTACTTGACGGTTATCATCGATACCTGGCGATCAATTACTTCGTTGGATTCAGGGACAGGGAATTTTGGGATTATCACAAAAGCAGGCTCGAGGAATTAGGTCACCCGCTTACGCGCCTTGCCCTTCTGAAGGCGGCCGCGATCGCAGTCTCGCAGGAGGTCTTGAATCCCGGGCAGGCAATTGGAAAAATGTGGAAACGTATTTTCCCCGTTTCACGAAAATTAGCTGTGCAATCTTCCCAACCGAGTTCCACTTCCTGTGAAAAGTCTGGCGAGAATCTGAAAAGCTCCGAAGTTCTGGGCACCCCTGGAAGAAGCTCCGCAGTTGATGAAGTCCATGCCAGCAAGGGACCATCGCAAACAAGCCGCGACGATAAGCCAGTAAACACCCGGCTATGAGTCTAAGGGATAAAGCTGTCAGACCAGCGACATCACGCGGCAAGGAGGTATCGTGAGGATTGCCACCTCAGTTCGATGCGCGAGGCACGCTGCGCATTGAATACGTCAAAATTTTAATTGCCCATGCCATTTCGGTTGCCGTCTCCTGCGATCGGCAGTTCTTTCGATAAGGCCATGAGATTTAAAATTGTTGCGGATTCCTATATTCAAAGCTGGATGTCGGTGGGAACCATGGCAGTCTGCTTGAGAAGACAATGAAGGACTTGAAGGAGAAGACAATTCGTGGAGGTTCCGCGAGAGGCGCTGCGCTTGTGGCCAATTTTCTGCTCCGTGTGGGTTCATTGATGGTGTTAGCCCGGCTCTTGGAACCCAAAGACTTTGGGTTGCTCGGGATGGTCACTGCCTTCACGGGAGTCTTGAGTTTGTTTCGGGATTTTGGGCTTTCGTCGGCTGCCATCCAGCGTGCCAATGTGACGGAAGAGCAGAGCTCGACTCTGTTTTGGATCAATCTGCTCGTTGGAGCGATGCTCGCCATTCTTGCAGCAGCACTCGCGCCAGTTGTCAGTACTTTCTACCACGAGCCGCGCCTTTATTCGGTCACGATCGTGGTGGCAACCGGCTTTTTTATCAATGGGGCTGGCATCCAACATTCGGCGCTTCTCCAACGTCAAATGCGTTTTACGGCGCTGGCGGTAATAGACGTAGTTTCTTTGATATTTAGTAGTGCCATCGCCATTGGCTTTGCCAAGGTCGGCTACGGCCTTTGGGCCTTAGTCGTAATGACAGTCAGCCTTCCGCTCACTATGACCGCCGGGTTGTGGCTTGCCACCGCATGGGTTCCGGGAATGCCCCACCGGGGAGTCGGGATTCGTTCCATGATGCGCTTTGGCGGTACCCTCACTTTGAACGGCCTTGTCATGTATGTCGCTTCCAATTTTGAGAAGGTTCTTCTGGGTCGCTTTTGGGGAGCGGAAGCTCTGGGGATTTATGGCCGCGCCTACCAGTTGATTAGGATTCCTACCGACAACCTCAATTCGACAGTCGGGGATGTGGCGTTTTCAGCGCTCTCTCGAATCCAGGATGACCCGGGTCGACTCAGGCGCTACTTCCTAAAAGGCTACTCATTTGTTCTGGCGCTTACACTTGCCCATTACGATAGCTTGCGCTCTCTTTGCTGATGATATCGTTTTCGTTTTATTGGGGCCCAAATGGAAGGAGGCAGCCGGAATATTTCGTTTGTTAGCGCCAACAATGTTGATCTTTGCGATTGCCAATCCTCTTGGATGGCTGCTCAATTCCCTTGGGCTGGTTGGACGGGGTCTCAAGATTGCCTTGGTCATCGCTCCATTGATGATCGTCGGTTACCTTATTGGGTTGCCTTATGGTCCAGAGGGTGTTGCATTCGCCTATTCCGCAATGATGATGCTGTGGATCTTTCCGATTATCGCGTGGGCTATTCACGGAACGATGATTTCTTTCTGGGATGTCCTGCAAACCGTAAGCCGTCCGCTGGGTTCCGTCATCCCGGCCGCTATTCTTGCCTACTGGGGTTGGACACTTCATCCGTCAAGGTCTGACTCCGTTGCCCAGGCTTGTCCTTGAAAGCGCCATTCTCTTCCTTACCTACTTTGCAGTGCTTTTGTTCGTCGCCGGGCAGAAAGCCTTCTACCTGGATCTTCTCCGGGGAATGAAAGGTTCCTCCCTCAGTCAAAAAGGAGGACCTGGTTTCGGCATCTGTAGCCCGCAAACTCCCCCTACTTCTCTCCGACCGAAGCTGCTCTATCCCGTATCCGCGAACATTCACCTTGCGTCGCATAACCCTCAGGAAAACATTTGCAGACTTGTGGAGTCACTGACTCCATTGGAACGTGCGATCCGGTTGCCCATTATTTTATTAAGTCCTTTAACAAGCAATTATTTGCCATTATGGGACGATTGGCCATGGTCGTGCTATTTCCATTGTGCTGCCCCTGATAGTTCCGCCCGATGATGGTGTCCCCGTCTGCGTTTACTATGAGTTCCGGCGTCGGCGGGTTGAGGGCTGTCAGAAGGCGCAGCTAATCCGAAGGGTAAGGTGGAAAGATGACAACGAGTTTGAGTCTTAGCGCTCCCCCAACGTCGAAATTGAGAGCAGAGTGGAACAAGATGTCATCCGCATGGGAGTTATCGGGTACGGCTATTGGGGCCCGAACATTGTCCGGAATTTCCATGCCCAGCAGCATTCTCGTGTCGTGAGGGTTTGTGACAAGAGCGCGAACTCCCTGCGGCGCGTGCGTCAGGCCTATCCGGACATGGACGTCACCGGGGACGCCGACGAAGTGCTGAAGGCCACGGACATCGATGCAGTCGCCATCGTTACACCGGTCCACACCCACTTTGAACTTGCTAAGAAAGCTTTGGAAAACGGCAAGCATATCTTTGTTGAGAAGCCATTTCACCTGCACCAGCGCTCAAGCCGAAACGCTAATCGAACTTGCGGAGCGCAAGAACTTGAAGATCATGGTGGACCACACCTTCCTGTTCACCGGTGCCGTCAAGCGGATTCGTCAGCTCATCGACGACGGTGTACTTGGTGATCTCTACTACTACGACTCTACGCGCGTAAACCTGGGTCTGCTCCAGCACGACGTAAATGTCATTTGGGACCTTGCGCCGCACGACCTCTCGATCATGGATTACCTCATCACCGAGAAGCCCCAGGCCGTTGTTGCCACAGGTGAGCGTCACTTGAATGGAGTGGCAGACATTGGATTTCTGACCGTGTACTATCCAAAGAACATCATCGGCCACGTCAATGTGAACTGGCTCTCTCCGGTTAAGGTGCGCACCACGTTGATCGGTGGCGAGAAGAAAATGCTGGTCTGGAATGATCTTGAGGCCGACGAAAAGCTCAAGATCTACGACAAGGGCGTGCAGATGACCAACAACGCCGAAGGTGTTTACCAACTCCTCGTCAGCTACCGCTCCGGCGACATGTGGGCTCCTCGAGTTGAGCAAATCGAAGCGCTCAAAGTCGAAGCATCGTACTTTGCCGAGTGCATTTTGAATGACAACACTCCTTTTAATGACGGGTATGCGGGGTTACGTGTTGTGAAAGTGCTGGAAGCCGCTAACCAATCGCTGGAACAAAAGGGGAAAATCGTTCAACTGTAAGAAGCATACCGATCTTCCGGGACTGGTGCGATGATTTAGATCAGGGGAGTAGGAGATTCAAGCTTCTACTCCTTTCATTTCGTCTTTTCCATCTAAACAAGTTTTCCCGCGCACACACGCTGGCGACCATTGTCATGCGAACAGCAATCTGCATTCCGGTCAGGATAGGCGGCGTTCGTCAGCATGTAGCTACTGCAGGCTGCAGTGATTACTGGTTACTGGCAATCACCAGATATTAAACTACGGAAGATCCGATGCGGTGAAGCTCGTAAAGCCATAATCGCTTTGTTGCGATGCCTTCCCACCCTGGATGTAGAATCCCATGCCCGGACTGCCCGATGTGTAGGTGCTGTCGTTGCCTTGGGATGCTATCTGCTTACCATTGATGTAGGCAGTGATTGTCGACCCAATGATAGTTGCTTTGATAACATCTCCGTCGTGCAATCCCGGTCCTACCCCCCCCCACTGATGTAGCTGAAGTCGCCCAAAGGTCCGTTCCAGCGAACGATTTGGACGTATTGTGTGCCGTCCGATGTGCAACGGAAATTGATTTCATAGCCAGTGATACTGTGCGCGGAGATCGAAGTTCGGAGCCTTAGTTCTACTTCTTCATACATGCCGGAATTTTGATTGACGGTATGGACCGTTGCCTGGGCCATCTGATTTGGTCCCCAGCTGCCGGCGAGAATCGCAGTCGAATCATCGTAGTTTATAGTGTCCGTCTCCGTGCCAAAGGCCAGCCCCGGCGTCGTGCGAACATCAGCCCAATCTATACCCGTTACCTTTCCATTGATCCATTTTCCGCCCTCGGAGATGGGGTTTTCCGTAAGTGGGAAGTTGGTCGTATACGAATTGCCCGACGTTGTGACCGTGAGGATATCGCTTGCGCTGACGACGCCTCCGAGCGTGGCAGTAATCTGCGAAGTGCCTCCAGAGATGCCAGTCGCCAGGCCTGAGTTCGCGCCAATCGTGGCAACGGCAGTGTTGGAGGACTGCCAGGTGACACTGGCCGTTATGTCTTTGTTGCTGCCGTCGCTGTAACTGCCCGTGGCGGTGAACTGCTGGGTTTGTGATTTACTGATCGATGGATTTGCAGGTGCTACAGTGATCGATTGCAGTGTGACTGCGTTGACCGTCAGGGTGTGCCCTGAGCTGGCGACGCTGCCAAGTGTGGCAGTGATTTGCGAAGTGCCCGCGGCGACGCCGGTCGCGAGGTCCGGTGTTCGCGCCGATCGACGCAACAGCGGTGTTGGAAGAGGTCCAAGCTAACGCTTGTAGTGATGTTCTTGGTACTGCCATCGCTATACGTGCCCGTCGCAGTGAACTGCTGCGTCTGCGACTGATTGATCGACGGATTAGAAGGCGACACCGCGATTGATTGCAGAGCAGCAGCTTTGACAGTGAGCGTATCGCCTGCGCTGGCAACACTTCCGAGTGTAGCCGTGATTTGGGAGGTGCCCACCGCGACGCCAGTCGCCAGGCCCGTGTTGGCGCCGATGGATGCCACAGACGTGTTTGAGGAAGCCCATGTTGCGCTCGTGGTGATGTCCTTTGTGCTGCCGTCGCTGTATGTACCCGTTGCAGTGAACTGTTGCGTCTGCGACGGGTTGATCGACGGACTGGACGGTGTAACCGCGATCGATTGCAGAGTAACTGACTTGACGACCGTCAGCGTATCAACGGGACTTGTGATGCTCCCAAGCATTGCCGTGATCTGGGACGAGCCTGCGGCGACGCCTGTCGCGAGTCCGGTGTTCACGCCAATCGATGCAACAGCGGTGTTGGAAGAGGTCCAACTAACGCTTGTAGTGATGTTCTTGGTGCTGCCGTCGCTATAGGTTCCCGTCGCCGTGAACTGTTGCGTTTGTGACTGATTGATGGACGGATTGGAAGGCGAAACGGCGATTGATTGCAGAGACACGGACTTGATTACCGTGAGAGTGCGGGCGGTGCTGACGACGCCGCCGAGGGTGGCGGTGATTTGCGAAGTACCCGCGCCGATGCCGGTAGCAAGTCCTGTGTTCACGCCGATTGAGGCTACGGATGTGTTGGAAGAAGCCCAGGTAACGCTCGTGGTGATGCTCCTTGGTGCTGCCGTCACTATAGGTACCTGTGGCGGTGAATTGTTGAGTCTGCGATTCGCTGATCGACGGATTAGACGGTGAAACCGCAATCGATTGCAGAGTACACTGATTTGATGACGGTCAGCGTGTCGGCCGGGACTTGTGATGCTCCCAAGCGTCGCCGTGATCTGGGACGTAGCCCGCTGCGACGCCTGTCGCGAGTCCGCTGTTCACGCCAATCGACGCAACAGCGGTGTTGGAAGAGGTCCAACTAACGCTTGTAGTGATGTCCTTGGTGCTGGCGTCGCTGTACGTTCCCGTCGCCGTGAACTGCTGGGTCTGTGATTGATTGATGGACGGATTGGCAGGTGTTACGGCGATCGATTGCAGAGAAACGGACTTGATTACCGTGAGGTGCGGGCGGTGCTGACGACGCCGCCGAGGGTCGCGATGATCTGCGAAGTGCCGGCTGCAATGCCGGTGGCAAGTCCGGTGTTCACGCCAATCGACGCAACGGACGGTGTTGGAAGAAGTCCAAGTAACGCTCGTGGTGATGTCCTTGGTGCTGGCGTCGCTGTAAGTTCCTGTCGCGGTGAACTGCTGGGTCTGAGATTGATTGATGGAAGGAGTAGCGGGTGTTACGGCGATCGATTGCAGCGAAATTGATTTAACGACGGTGAGGGTATCGGGCCGGCGCTGGTAACGCTGCCGAGCGTCGCCGTGATTTGGAAGTGCCGCGCTGCAATGCCAGTGGCAAGTCCGGTGTTCACGCCAATCGACGCTACAGACGGTATTGGAGGAGGTCCAACTAACGCTTGTCGTGATGTCCTTGGTGCTGCCGTCGCTATAGGTTCCTGTCGCGGTGAACTGCTGGGTCTGAGATTGATTGATGGAAGGAGTAGCGGGTGTTACGGCGATCGATTGCAGCGACACTGGCTTGATGACCGTGAGAGTGCGGCCGGTGCTGGCGACGCTGCCGAGGGTCGCGGTGATTTGCGAAGTGCCGCGCTGCAATGCCAGTGGCAAGTCCGGTGTTCACGCCAATCGACGCTACAGCGGTGTTGGAAGAAGTCCAAGTAACGCTTGTAGTGATGTCCTTGGTGCTGCCGTCGCTGTAGGTTCCTGTCGCGGTGAACTGCTGGGTCTGCGATTGATTGATGGAAGGATTAGAGGGTGTTACGGCGATCGATTGCAACGAAACTGATTTAACGACAGTGAGGGTATTACTGGCGCTGGACGACGCTGCCAAGCGTCGCTGTGATCTTTCGAAGTGCCCGCCGCGATGCCGGTCGCGAGCCCAGTGTTCACGCCGATGGCTGCAACAGCGGTGTTGGAAGAGGTCCAACTAACGCTTGTAGTGATGTTCTTAGTGCTGCCGTCGCTATAGGTTCCTGTCGCGGTGAACTGCTGGGTCTGCGATTGATTGATGGAAGGATTAGAGGGTGTTACGGCGATCGATTGCAGCGAAACTGATTTGATGACGGTGAGGGTGCGGGCCGTGCTGGTGACGCTGCCGAGGGTCGCGGTGATCTGCGAAGTGCCCGCTGCAATGCCAGTGGCAAGTCCGGTGTTCACGCCAATCGACGCTACAGACGGTGTTGGAGGAGGTCCAACTAACGCTCGTAGTAATGTCCTTAGTGCTGCCGTCGCTGTAAGTTCCCGTCGCGGTGAACTGCTGGGTCTGAGATTGATTGATGGAAGGATTAGAGGGCGTTACGGCGATCGATTGCAACGAAATTGATTTAACGACAGTGAGTGGTATTACTGGCGCTGGACACGCTGCCAAGCGTCGCTGTGATCTTCGAAGTGCCCGCCGTGATTCCGGTCGCGAGCCCAGTGTTCAAGCCGATGGCTGCAACAGCGGTGTTGGAAGAGGTCCAACTAACGCTTGTAGTGATGTTCTTAGTGCTGCCGTCGCTGTAGGTTCCCGTCGCGGTGAACTGCTGGGTCTGAGATTGATTGATGGAAGGATTAGAGGGCGTTACGGCGATCGATTGCAGCGAAACTGGCTTGATGATGGTGAGTGTATGTCCAGCGCTAGCAACGCTGCCAAGGGTTGCCGTGATCTGGGAAGTGCCCGGTGTGATACCAGCTGCAAGTCCGGTGTTCACGCCGATCGACAGCAACAGAGGTGTTGGACGAAGTCCAACTAACGCTGGTGGTAATGTCCTTAGTGCTGCCGTCGCTGTAAGTTCCCGTCGCGGTGAATTGCTGAGTCTGCGACTGATTGATGGACGGACTCGACGGCGTCACGGCGATCGATTGCAACGAAATTGATTTAACGACAGTGATGGTATTACTGGCGCTGGACACGCTGCCAAGCGTCGCTGAGATCTTCGAAGTGCCCGCCGTGATTCCGGTCGCAAGCCCAGTGTTCAAGCCGATGGCTGCAACGGCGGTGTTGGAAGAAGCCCAGGTCACGCTCGTGGTGATGCTCTTGGTGCTGCCGTCGCTGTAGGTGCCGGTTGCCGTGAACTGCTGCGTCTGTGACTGGTTGATGGACGGATTGGCAGGCGATACGGCTATAGATTGCAGAGAAATCGATCTGGTGACAGTGAGTGTATCCACCGGGCTGACCACGCTGCCAAGCGTTGCCGTGATCTGCGACGAGCCTGCGGCGACGCCTGTCGCGAATCCGCTGTTTACGCCGATAGCCGCGACAGCAACGTTGGAAGAAGCCCATGTAACACTGGCGGTGATGTCCTTTGTGCTCCCGTCACTGTAAGTGCCGGTGGCAGTGAATTGCTGAGTCTGCGACTGATTGATGGAGGGATTGGACGGGGAGACCGAAATGGAGTCCAGGGTGACAGAGGCGGCGTCTACCGTTAGGGTCGTTGGGCTGCTTGCCATTGAACCGACCGGATTGGTGATTACCACATGGTATTTGGCACCATTGTCGGCTGACGTTACGGGGGGAGTGGTGTAGCGCGGCGCGTTGGCGCCAGAAATCGCGTTCCCATTTTTCTGCCACTGATAGCTCAGAGGAGAAGTGCCGGTTGCTACCACAATGAAGGTAGCGGTCTGGCCGACCCTCACTGTTTGGTTTGCAGGTTGACTGGTGATTGAGGGCGCAACTCGCTGGGACCCTTCACTACCGCTACTAACTAGTCCGGCGCATCCAGAGAAAGAGAGGGCTGAGCCCAGCAAAATTACCAATATAGCAGCTTTCCAGTGGCTAATCTTCATTCCATAGATCCCGTAAGTTCAACATTTGAGTCACGATGCACTTTCACGCCGAAGGCATGACCGAAAAGGTTCCACCACGGCCTAGACGCCCGAAGGAGCGATTCGGCCCCTTAGATATCTTGCCCTCAGCCTCGAAAAAACGCTCCTGTACATTGGGACAGAAGAAGTACAGCTCCGAACGACTAAGTATGTATGATGTGGAGAAGCTCGTTAGGACAAATTACTTCAGAGGGAGCTTTTGGGCTTGCCATTGGATGTGCGGGGCGACGGTCCGCTCAATCCAAAGAAACGTGGCTCGACACTCTGTCAATTTTACCATGTCCAGCCTGCTGAATCTTTAGATTCACTTCTGCACGATTGGTGGCTGGTCCGGCCTTATTGACCCTCATTTGGCTCAAGCCAACTGTTTTCTGTCTCTTACAGAGGGAATGAGCCAGTCCTGCGTGCACACAAGAAAGGGATAAAAGAATGCCACTTCGTGGAACTTCTCAAGGACTAAGCCGTCTCACTTCGCAGCCGGACCCTCCCCTGAAACGCAGGCTAAGTAATAGAATATAAATAAGTTAAACGAGTTTCAAGTTTAGCAGTTTTTCTTCGACCTCTGGAAGGGAACTTGCAACCACTTTCGCAGAGTAGTATTTATCACTTGGCTTTAGATCCCCAGCTCTTGAATCCGGAGGCAGTATTTTCGCTACTGGTCAAATTGAAGCGACCGTCGTCGACGACCAGGTTACCCATGGGTTCGTTTGCGGACTTGGGCCGACAATGCTTGCCCTCACTGCGGCCGCAGCTGAAATCTCACGAACGGACATTCCCGTCCTGATTCTAGGGGAGAGCGGCACGGGCAAGGACGCCTATGCACGGCTGATCCATCGCCTGTCTCAAAAGGCTGAGCTGAACTTCTGGAAGATCAACTGCTCCACGGTTGATCCAGGCGAACTGCTGGCTCAACTTCAGAAAGCCACTGGCGGGCTATTGAACCAAGAATCGTCTGGAAGTATTTATCTCGACAATATCCAGGAGTTGGATTTGGCTTGCCAGCGCGTTTTGCCGTCCCAACTACCGGACGGCGAAGGTGCTGGTGTCGGCGACTTTTTCCAACCCGTTTCATCTCCTCTACAACGAAGAGTCTCGAATCCGAAGTTGAGGGGGGCCGCTTCCGCCGTGAACTCTATTTTCGACTGAATGGTGTCTGCTTGCGGCTACCTGCCTTGCGTGAGCGCAGAGAAGACATTCCCTTGCTCCTGGAATACTTTCTAAACAAGCAATCGAGTGCCTCGAAGAAGAAGGTCGCTCCGCTCAGCAAGAAGGCACTTCAGACTTTGGTCGACTACCACTGGCCCGGCAATATTCGTGAACTAGAACATGTTGCGCGCAATATCGTCGTATTTGGGGACGCTCAGAAGGTACTGAACGACCTGCAGACTGCGAGGATTATTAATCAATCTTCGGCTTACACAGGTCCGGGGGCTTCTCTAAAAGTGGCAGCCCGCGCCGCCTCCAAAGAAACGGAACGGGAGTTGATCGTACAGGCACTGGAACGAACGCACTGGAACCGCAAGCGCGCTGCACAAGAATTGCAGATAAGCTATAAGTCGTTACTATACAAGATCAAGCAGATTGGAACGCTCAACCAGGATCAGTAGCGCTGAGGGGAGAAAAACTCAATCATGCACATTCGACAGTTTCTCGCATTGCCAGTCGCCGCACTTTTTCTGCCGCTGCTCCATACTCAAGACAACAGGCAACAGACCCCTGCCGTCCCACCCGCCCAGAAGTCCGAAGCCAGCATTCCGACAAAAAATGCGGATTCGACAATTCCCGATGCGGATTACAAGATCGGTCCGCAGGACGTTGTCCGCATCGACGTCTGGAAAGAACCGGATATTACTCGAACCATTCCCGTCCGGCCTGACGGCAAAATTTCCTTGCCCTTACTGAACGATGTTCAAGCTTCAGGGCTCACCGCGCTTCAGCTGGGCAATTCCATCCGTGACGGTCTAACGAAATACCTGAATAACCCTCAGGTAACGGTGACCGTGACGGAGATAAACAGCCGGCGCGTTTATCTCACCGGTGAGGTTGGGCGCCCGGGTGCGCTTCAGCTATTGCCGAATATGACCGTGCTGCAGGCCATCTCCAGTGGCGGTGGCTTTACACAATTCGCCAAGCGGAAAAATATTTATGTGCTGCGCAACGAAGGCGGCAAACAGGTGAAACACCCGTTCAATTATATGGAAGTCGTGAAAGGGAAGAACGAGGAACAGAACATCCTGCTCCTCCCCGGTGACGTCATTGTGGTTCCATAGAGTTTTAGTCATGACATACTTCAGATTCGCCGTCGGCTTCGGACTTCTATCCATTGCGTTTTCGCTGGGAGTATTCGGCGTGCGCGGGCAGGATAACCCTCAGAACCCCGGGGATCAGATGCCGAAGCCGGCCGGGACCGCCCCACCCATTCCAGTGATTGATCCTAACAGTCAGCAGGAAGGGAATCCCACCGACCAGCTCCAGCCGGACAATACTCCACTGACAGGTGTTCAAGCTCCAACTCTCGGTACTCCAGAGATTCGACATAGTTATTGGGTCCCTGGCGCCCAATATGCCGCCACAATTCAATCGAACGTGTCAGGGTCCGGAGGTTGGTCTATGACTAACTTCCTGATTGGCAACCTTAGCCTGCTAAAGGCTTGGAGCCGTTCCCAATTGGCCCTTAACTATTCCGGCGGAGGTTCGTTTTCAACGGATAGCGCCCAAGGCAACGGCGTCTATCAGCAGCTTGCGTTGGTGCAAAGCTTTCAGTGGGATCGTTGGTCCCTCCAGATCCTCGATCAATTCTCCTATCTGCCTCAATCTTCATTTGGTTTCGGCGGCGGCACGAACTTGGGAATTCCAGGTGTAGGTGGCTCGTTCGGGCCGACAATTCCCGGAATGACCAATAACTATGTTCCCAGCCAGAGCATCTATAACTCGCTCGGACCGCGCTATAGCAACGCCACTGCGCTCCAGGTGACGTATGCAACCTCGCCTCGCGGGTCGATTACGATGTCTGGCTCGTATGGGCTTCTGAATTTCGTTGATCCCGGGAATGTGAACACCAACACCACCACCGCTACCGTGGGATACAACTATTTGCTTACTCGCGAGAACTCGATCGGTACCTTTTACCGATTCAGCAGTTACCACTATCCCGGCCAACCGCAAGCCTTCGGCGATAATTCGTTCAATGTCGCATTCAGTCGAAGACTCACGGGCCGAATGGCTCTGCAAGTGTACGGCGGCCCTGATTTCATTACCTTTCGCGTACCTGTCGACGGGCAGTCGAGCAAGATTGGCGCCAACCTCGGCGTATCACTCACTTATGCTTTTACGAATGGCGGGCTGACGACCGGCTATTTCCACGGCCTCACCGGCGGCAGCGGTGTCTTCACTGGCTCGACGGTGGATCAGGTAAATTTCGGTGCAAACCGCCAACTGTCTCGGATGTGGAGCGGACAGTGCAACTTTGGTTTAGCGCATAACTCCGCCGTGGTGAGTTCCACGGCGAGCACTTTTCCAACCTACAACTCCTGGTTTGTCGGTGGGGGCGTCAGCCGGCCCATTGGTCAGAACTTCAACTTTTCGGTTGCCTACAACGCTACGATATATGCATCTAGCCAGTCAGGCTGCACCACCGGCTCGTGCGGCGGAAACCAGTACTCCAACTACATCACGATCAATTTCCAGTGGCACATGCGACCGATGGTTTTGCCGTAAGCTGTAAAGACTGAAGTGCGCTGTTAGAATAGAAATTGGACCCGGAACGAGAGAAACGACCGAATGTACAAAAGCTTTTACGGCCTAAAAGAAAGTCCTTTCAACGTCAATCCTGATCCGCGCTTTCTGTTTCTCACGCAGCAGATCGAAGAAGCGCTGACCGGGTTGATGTATGGCATTCAGACGCGGAAAGGCTTCATCACGCTCACCGGGGAGGTCGGGACCGGCAAGACCACGCTGGTGAACCGGTTGCTCGACTGGTTGCACCATCGTAGGGCACGTACGGCGTTCCTGTTCAATTCACGGATGAATTCAAATCAGCTCTTTGACTTCATCCTGGCTGAGTTCGGGATTCAGTGCGATTCCAGATCCAAGAGCCAGCAATTGATGAAGCTTAATCATTGGCTCCTGGATCGCTACCGGTCGGGGGAAACCGTCGTCCTGATCATCGATGAGGCGCAGAATCTTACCTATCCAGTTCTCGAAGAAATCCGACTGCTGACTAATCTTGAAACCTCCACTGAAAAACTCCTGCAGATTGTCCTTTCCGGACAGCCGGAACTTGAAGAAAAGTTAAAGCTTCCGCAGTTGCGCCAACTCCGCCAGCGGATCATGTTGCGCTGTAAAACCTCGGCGCTTTCCAAGGAACAGACCCACGAGTACATTGTCGAACGCTTGAGAATCGCCGGCGCTTCCGGCCCGCCTATTTTCAGCGGCTCAGCGGTAGACGCAATTCATATTTATTCTCTGGGAATTCCACGCGTCATCAATCTGCTCTGCGAGCATTCGCTCGTGAATGCGTTTGTCGAACAGCAGCGCCCAATCCAGCCGAAAATTGTCGAAGATGTCGCGCGGGAGTTTCAGTTGGACGAGGTCGAGCCCATTGCACCAAACGGGGGGTCGAGGATTGATTCGGATGTATACAATTCCGAGGCCTTTCTGCAGAACCTCGGCGAAGCTCTATCCCGGTTCCGCTTAAGCCCCAGCTCCACCCGCGAGCGCAAGTGACTTTCGCTGCCTGCTACTCTTGGGAGATAACCTGACCAAGTCCTCTGTTCTGCCGCAGCGCTTCTGCACCTCTCACGCTTTCCGCAGTTTGACACAAATTGTCTTGTCGAGGCCGAGAATACCGAGGTAAAGACAGCTAGCAGCTTGTTGAAATTCGCCGCGGGAGTTACATCCAAAGCACTCCTATGCCCATGGAGTCACTGCAAGTTTTATCTATGAACTCTTTGTGAATATAGTTCCCTTTGATCTGTTCCCAAAATGGGCGAACCTGCATTGACGGCCCTTCTTGAGCGATGTCGTGAAATGCGACGATGCCGCCACTGCGAACAAGTGGCGAGTACATCTTGAAATCCTCTTTCACACCCTCATATCTGTGATCCCCATCAATAAACAGGAAATCCAGCTTGTGTGTTTGCAACTTCTCTTGGATGCTCGCCAGCGTCTCAGGCTTGTGAGAGTTATTCCTGACCAGGATAAGCGTTTGCCCGCGACGAACGAATTTGCGAAAGAACGGCTCTTGACCGATGCGACAGAGCTTGCCTTGAAACGTGAAATGAAAATCGAGGCTGATCACTGTAGCGCTCGCAGCGGCGACTTGCGAAAATACAAAAAGCGTACCGCCCCTGAAAGTACCGATCTCAAGCAAATAATTGCAATGCTGCTCTTTCACCAGCTTAGCAAGTTCAACAAATTCGGAACTTATCTGTTGCGGCCGGATCGCCGGACACTCCATTGAAATGGCTACCAGGTCAGCTGGACTCGCGGATTCCTGTAGTGTCCTGACCTTCCGCAGCAGGGAAAAAATCGAAAGCGAGTTGCGTACTACATCTGATGACTTCATCTACTTCTCCTTTCTCAGGTCAGGTACCGTTATTGTACTATCCTCTTGCGATCCCGTGAAGAAATCCACTCCGCCCCAGCCTATTCGGTCTTTTGGACCCTCAAGGAGGAATTCCGTTTTCACAACGCATGGATACAGCAGAACGGCAAAATCAAGTTCCAACTCGCTTTTCATAGATTGCAAGTGTTGGGAATGTGAAGTCACGACCGAACCTAGCCGCCATCTGCTCTTTCGCTATGATCTGGTCGACTCTAGCATGAGATTCTTGGATAAAGATGCCGCCTCCGTCACTCCTGGTAGACCTACGATGGAGAAGCAATTGGGAGAGAATGGGCAATTCGATTCAAGTTCCCGTGACAGAGCTGTAGCCGATTTGTACTGCCGCGACCCGGTCATATACGGCTAAGCAATTGAATATAAAGAGGTAAGTAGACAGACTCGTGCACCGCCGGTTGCCCGGTGCGTTGGCCATGCATTTGCGTCAATACTTCGGTGGAGTGTCTGTTCGCTGAGTCCGCCTGTGTCCAATGGGGGCGCGTTCTCTGTCTAGGCGAGATCTCTTTTTCCTTTATGGAGTTTAGTTGAGTCAGCAATTCCACCAGCCGGAAGGGGCGAATCTCGTCCATCAGCTTCCTCAGCAGAAGGACTTCGCACCGCAACCGAGGAATGTCATTAGGTATCTTTTGATTTTTCTTGCGATTGCTTTTCTGCTGCGAATAGTGGTCTTTTTTGCATCTTCCAGCATTTACTGGGCGGATGAGATTTTTCAAACTCAGGAAGCCGCTCATCGACTCGCTTATGGACCTGGGGTAATTACTTGGGAATTTCGTCTTGGTCTCCGCTCGTGGGTCCTGCCGGCCATCATCGCTGGAATCATGAAAAGTACCGCGTGGCTCTCCTCCGGCTCGTCCGGCTATATTTTTGGGACCACTTGCTTCTTTTCGCTGCTATCGCTGACTGTCGTCTGGTTTGCATTCTCTTGGTGTCGCCGGAATTTTGGGATGCAATATGGTCTCCTGGCGGCATTCAGCACCACAATTTGGTTTGAACTCATTAATTTCAGCCCCCGCGCTCTGAACGAAGTGATTGCAGGCAACGTCTTCCTCCCTGCGATTTATCTGGGTTCTTTGAGACCGGATCAAAAAGCACAAAGCAGGTGGCGATTACTTCTGATTGGTATGCTCTTGGGACTGACGGTATGCTTGCGCATTCAGTTTGGGCCAGCCGTTCTGCTCGCCGGACTCTGGATCATCTCTCGGGATTGGAAAGTCCGATTTCTACCGATCACCTCCGGTATCTTTCTAGTCGTAGCGATATTTGGTATTGTGGATGCCATCAGCTGGTCCTACCCCTTTTATTCTTATTATGCGTATTTCAGGGAGGATATACTTCACCACCGCGCTGCTGAATTCGGTGTTCTACCTTGGCACTATTTCTTTTCCGCCCTCTTTGTTCATGCAGGGCCGCTGCCAATCTTCGCCCTTCTGGGTGTCCGTCGCTCACCGATTCTGGGTTGGATCATCCTTGCCGTCCTGGTTCCCCACTCCCTGATCGCACACAAAGAGTTCCGTTACATTTACCCAGTTCTGCCCCTGATGCTGACGTTGGCTTCGATCGGCCTAATTGACTTCCTCCTGTTTCTTGAGCATAAAGCAAAATGGCGCTCTATCCCCGCAGATAAGGCTTTTGAGTGCTGCCGGTTTTGTCCTTGTCTGCTCTCTGGGACTGGCCAGTCAATTTCCTCGCTGGGGCAAAGCTAGGGGCGCCCTTCGGGCATTCAGTCGCCTGAGTAAAGACCCACGTGCCTGTGGTGTTGCCGTCTTCAATGTTCCCTGGTGGGATACCGGCGGCTATACCTACTTGCACAGACCTATCCCCATTTTTTTCTTTGCTGGCCCTGGCGAGGCAGATTCAGTCGCCAAGACTTTCAATAGAATCGTCGCACCGGAATCAACTGCCGTGCCGCTATCAGGTTACTTGCCACCGAGCTGTCGGGATGGAATATGCGTATACAACCGAGATGGTTCTTGTCAGGCCGGCGGTGCTGAATTTGAGGTCAACGAATATTTGAAACAGAGAGGTCAGTAGATGAGTAAAGGTCGCAATTTGTTGAGAGGCCCTGACCAGGGTAGACAGAAACCCAGAGTGGAGCAAGAGAGTCTTTGACTTCAGAGAAGAAGGGTGAATTGAGAGTGGGGCGAAGCAATAGGGATCGAGTTCTGGATTCACCCCGCATCGCCGCTAGGATGCGCAGAAAGCAGGGTGAGCCGTGAACGAAGAGTTGAAGGCGAGGCAAGATCTCCGCGAGGTTCTGGGTGAATGTGGCTGCGATGGGAGAGGGGCCGACTTGCCCGAAGGCAGAGCTGGCGGACGCCGGGGCGAAATGGCACTGCAGTTCGTAATCCAGGCACGGCAGGCTAGCTTCAAAGAGCTTCGCGCTGAGGGTAATAACCGCGTGGAGCGGGAAGAGAGGTGTGAGACCGAGTGGAAGCAACACAATGGACTTGGATCACTTGGTCTGGCATCTCAAGGAATCAGGACACGACCATCGATTGGTAAGCGGACAACGAGTCGGTACCCTCGTACTGTAGGTACTCCCGCTAAAGTTTCCACGACTAGACCGATTCTGATCTTGCCCTGTTGTTTTGGCGGCCGCTATACTCAACGCCACTGTTCAGGTACGTACGGATGTTGAAATGCAAATGCATTCCGCAAGAGTTCCAGGGTTCCCCTAGGTCCGGTTTCTCGAAAAGTCCCAAGTCTGAGGCCCCCATGGGACGTAACTCTGTCCCTAGCTCATTTGTTCATGTACAAGGAGTATTCCGGCCATGAAGCGCTCTTCGATCGCTGCGATCAAGTCCCTGCAACACGGTACACCGGCAAGTTTTTTGCTTGTCCACTTTCTTGGCCAATTGGCGCTCTCGCTGTGGGCTGCCTTCCTAGTGGTGCCAGCTGTTCAAGCGCAGACGAGTGTGACCACGCAGCACAACGATATCGCGCGAACGGGTGCGAATACCAATGAGACCATCCTCAATCCAACCAACGTAAACATAAGCACGTTTGGGAAGTTGTTTTCTTATCCCGTAGATGGATGGATGTACGCACAGCCGCTGTACATGCCTGGCGTGACGATGGGGGCCGGAACGGCGCAACCCGGCACAACGCACAACGTGGTATTCGTAGTGACCCAGCATGACAGTGTGTATGCGTTCGATGCGGATAGCAACACTGGGGCCAATGCGAACCCATTGTGGCACGTCTCGCTGATTGGTGCGGGGGAGAAGACGGTCCCGAATGGCGATGTTTCGTGTGGCGACATTGCTCCGGAGGTTGGTATCACGAGCACTCCCGTCATCGACCCTGCGACCAATACAATTTATGTTGTAGCCAAGACGACTGTCGGCGATACGACTTTTATACAGCGTTTGCATGCTCTGGACATCACGACAGGCAACGAAAAACTCGGCGGACCTACGACCTTGGCTGCATCCGTTCCCGGAAACGGAAATGGAAGCTCGGGTGGGATTCTGAACTGGGATCCCAAATGGCAGCTGAACCGAGCCAGCCTTCTACTTCTGAATGGCATCGTCTATATCGGCACCGGATCTCATTGTGACAATGGGCCGTGGCACGGGTGGATTCTGGCGTACAGCGCGACTTCGTTACAGCAGACTGGCGCTTGGTGTACGTCGCCGAACTCCTTGGGGGCAGGTATTTGGGGTGGCGGCACAGGGCTTGCTGCAGATGTGCCTGCCGGTAAGCCTTATGGGCGATTATTTTTAACAACTGGCAACGGAACGTACGATGCGACCGCACCGAACTATACCAACGCCATGGACTATGGCGATTCGATCGTTAAGCTAGACCTGAACAACGGTGTACCGACCATGAACGCAAACGGTACTGTAGTCGGTGACGATTTCACGCCACATGGCCAAGCCAATCTAAATAACGCAGATGAAGATCAGGGTTCAGGCGGCACTCTCTTGTTACCGAATTCGGAACTTGGGCAGGTTGGCAAGTCTGGGATCATCTATGTGTTAAACCGCGAAAACCTGGGTGGCTATAATCCAAATAACACGAAAGACCCTCAGGGAAGCCGCCTATGTGGGCGGAGTGTGGGGTGCGCCCGCCTACTGGAACGGAAATGTCTACGTTTGGGGCCAGAACGACCACCTGAAGGCCTTCTCTTTCGTGAATGGCCTCTTGTCTGCAAATCCGACTTCCACCTCAACGGAAGTCGCCGGCCAATCCTTCGGCACCTACAGTCCTACACCAAGCGTTTCAGCCAGCGGAACCACGAATGGAATCGTATGGAGCCTAAAAACAGATAACGTCGGTTCGCAGGGGCGTGAGATTCTCTACGCGCACGATGCCAGCAATGTCGCCAATCTCCTCTATTCCAGCGGAACCACCGGCAATGAACCTAACTACGCTCGCGATAACCCCGGCAACTCGGTCAAATTCATTGTTCCCACAGTGGTCAATGGCAAAGTATATGTGGGTTCCGAATCGCAGTTAAGCGCATTCGGCCTCCTGAGTGGATCCACGCAGGCGGCGACACCAGTCATCAGCCCTGCGAGCCAGTCGTTCAACCCTTCGATCCTGGTGACGATCACAGATTCGACTTCGGGCGCGTCCATCTATTACACAACCGATGGATCAACCCCAACCACAGCATCGACGAAATATACGAGTCCTTTTACTCTCACGAAGACCAGCACGGTGAACGCGATCGCCGCGGGGACGGGAATTCTGCAGAGCCCTGAAGCGAGTGCCACCTACACTCTCACTACCCAGGTGGCTACGCCGACCCTCAATCCGGCGCCCGGTAGTTACGGAGCAGTTCAGTCCGTGACGATCAGCACCACAACTCCGAACGCAACCGTGTACTACACGACGGATGGCACAACGCCAACAACCTCGAGCACGAAATACACCGGGCCGGTCTCCATCGGAGTCACAGAAACACTTTCTGCGATGGCCGTGGCTAGCGGCCTGAGCAATAGTCCGGTAGTCAGCGGCCTGTACACGATTGATCTGGGTGGAGTCAACTCTATCAATTTTGCGAACGGATTCGCGAGCGGAGGTATGAATCTCGTAGGTACCGCAAAGCTGAATGGGTCTTCGCTCGAATTGACTGATGGAGGCGGCAGCGAAGCGGCGGCAGCCTGGTACCAAGTGGAAGCGAACATTGACTCCTTCACGACAGATTTCACGTTCCAGATCACCTCAGGCACGAATCCCACAGCGGACGGCTTCGCATTTGCAATTCAAGGGAACAACTCAACGGCCCTCGGGCCATCGGGGGGAGGTCTGGGGTTTGGACCTGATACCCCAAGCGGCACGGGGGGCATCCCGAGTAGCATCGCGGTGAAATTTGACCTGTTTAGCAACGATGGGGAAGGAGCAGATTCGACGGGACTGTATTTGAATGGTGCGTCCCCGACGACGCCAGCGGTGGATATGACCGGCTCCGGAGTTGATCTGCATAGCGGAGACCCATTCCATGTGCATATGACGTATGACGGAACGACCCTAGTGATGACCATCACCGATACGACCACGAATGCTACGTTTACAACAAGCTGGCCAGTGGATATCCCGACAATCGTCGGCGACGATGTGGCTTACCTTGGATTTACGGCAGGCACAGGAGGATACACCGCTGTCCAGAATATCCAAACATGGACGTTTACGTCAGGGAGCGGCCAGACAATTCCCGCGCCGACCTTCAGCCCGGCGGCAGGGACCTATCTCGGGACACAGATGGTGACGATTAGCGACGCCGCGAGCGGTGCAACCATATACTACACGACAGACGGAAGCACACCGACGACATCGTCCGCGCAATTCACGGGCCCAATTACAGTCACGTCCACCCAGACAATCAACGCAATTGCGGCGTCGGGCAATTCTGTAAGCACAGCGAGTACAGCGACATATGTGATCGAGTCACAAGTACCGGCACCGACTTTCTCTCCTGCCGCCGGCACCTTCGTGAACTCGGCGACCGTAACTATTTCGGCCCTAGCCGGCACGGCCATTTACTACACAACGGATGGAACCACGCCGACCGTTTCTTCCCCTCAGTACACTGCTCCAATTACGGTCACCACTACAACAACAATTCAGGCGATGGCCGTAGCTAGCGGTTTCTTTAACAGTAGTGTGTCCGCAGCGACCTACACGATCACGAACGGAGTCACGGTAATCAATCTCGGCAGCGGATTCACTCCTGGGGCTATGGTTCTGAACGGCAAGGCGGCGCTGAATGGGACGCGGTTACGAGTGACGGATGGTGGAACCTACGAAGGATCCAGTTCGTGGTACAACACACCGGTTAACATCCAGCAATTCACGACGAACTTCAGTTTTCAGATTACGGGTGGGACAAACCCGAGCGCAGATGGATTTGCCTTCGTGATTCAAGGTGGTCCGAGCAGTGCGCAAGGACCCGGAGGAGGAGGTCTGGGATTTGGGCCAGACGCGCCTGGAGGAACGGGTGGACTGGTAAACAGCGTTGCCGTGAAATTCGATCTGTACAGCAACGCCGGAGAAGGAGCGGATTCGACGGGGCTGTATGTAAACGGAGCGTCGCCGACGACACCGGCGGTGGACATGACGAGTTCGGGCGTGAATTTGCACACGACGGATATATTCAACGTGCAAATGAGTTACGACGGAAGCAACTTGACGATGACCATCACGGACGCGACGACGAATGCGACGTTTACACGGACGTGGGCGGTCAACATACCGGCGACAGTAGGTGGGAATACGGCGTACGTAGGGTTCACGGGAGGGACTGGCGGCTACACGGCGATCCAGGAAATCATTGGGTGGACGATGACGTCCTCGGCGGCGGGATCACCAGCGGCGACCCCGACGTTCTCACCGGCAGCAGGGACGTACACGACGGCACAGACGGTGACGATCAGCGACGTGACGAGTGGAGCGACGATCTACTACACGACGAACGGGACAACGCCGACGACGGCATCGACAAAGTACACAGCGCCGATCACGGTAAGCAGCACGCAGACGATCCAGGCGATCGCCGTAGCGACGGGCTTCACCCAGAGTGCGGTGGGGAGTGCGACGTACACGATCACACCGGTCGCAGCGACCCCGACGTTCTCGCCGGCAGCAGGGACATACACGACGGCGCAGACGGTGACGATCAGCGACACGACGAGTGGAGCGACGATCTACTACACGACGAACGGGACAACGCCGACGACGGCATCGACAAAGTACACAGCGCCGATCACGGTAAGCAGCACGCAGACGATCCAGGCGATCGCCGTAGCGACGGGCTTCACCCAGAGTGCGGTGGGGAGCGCGACGTACACGATCACACCGGTCGCAGCGACCCCGACGTTCTCGCCGGCAGCAGGGACGTACACGACGGCACAGACGGTGACGATCAGCGACGTGACGAGCGGCGCGACGATCTACTACACGACGAACGGGACAACGCCGACGACGGCATCGACAAAGTACACAGCGCCGATCACGGTAAGCAGCACGCAGACGATCCAGGCGATCGCCGTAGCGACGGGCTTCACCCAGAGTGCGGTGGGGAGCGCGACGTACACGATCACACCGGTCGCGGCGACCCCGACGTTCTCGCCGGCAGCAGGGACATACACGACAGCGCAGACGGTGACGATCAGCGACGTGACGAGTGGGGCGACGATCTACTACACGACGAACGGGACAACGCCGACGACGGCGTCGACAAAGTACACAGCGCCGATCACGGTAAGCAGCACGCAGACGATCCAGGCGATCGCCGTAGCGACGGGCTTCACCCAGAGTGCGGTGGGGAGCGCGACGTACACGATCACACCGGTTGCGGCGACCCCGACGTTCTCGCCGGCAGCAGGGACATACACGACAGCGCAGACGGTGACGATCAGCGACGTGACGAGTGGGGCGACGATCTACTACACGACGAACGGGACAACGCCGACGACGGCATCGACAAAGTACACAGCGCCGATCACGGTAAGCAGCACGCAGACGATCCAGGCGATCGCCGTAGCGACGGGCTTTACCCAGAGTGCGGTGGGGAGCGCGACGTACACGATCACACCGGTTGCGGCGACCCCGACGTTCTCGCCGGCAGCAGGGACATACACGACGGCGCAGACGGTGACGATCAGCGACGCGACGAGCGGCGCGACGATCTACTACACGACGAACGGGACAACGCCGACGACGGCATCGACAAAGTACACAGCGCCGATCACGGTAAGCAGCACGCAGACGATCCAGGCGATCGCCGTAGCGACGGGCTTCACCCAGAGTGCGGTGGGGAGCGCGACGTACACGATCACACCGGTCGCGGCGACCCCGACGTTCTCGCCGGCAGCAGGGACATACACGACGGCGCAGACGGTGACGATCAGCGACGTGACGAGTGGGGCGACGATCTACTACACGACGAACGGGACAACGCCGACGACGGCATCGACAAAGTACACAGCGCCGATCACGGTAAGCAGCACGCAGACGATCCAGGCGATCGCCGTAGCGACGGGCTTCACCCAGAGTGCGGTGGGGAGTGCGACGTACACGATCACACCGGTCGCAGCGACCCCGACGTTCTCGCCGGCAGCAGGGACATACACGACGGCGCAGACGGTGACGATCAGCGACGTGACGAGTGGAGCGACGATCTACTACACGACGAACGGGACAACGCCGACGACGGCATCGACAAAGTACACAGCGCCGATCACGGTAAGCGCCACGCAGACGATCCAGGCGATCGCCGTAGCGACGGGCTTCACCCAGAGTGCGGTGGGGAGTGCGACGTACACGATCACACCGGTCGCAGCGACCCCGACGTTCTCACCGGCAGCAGGGACATACACGACGGCGCAGACAGTGACGATCAGCGACGTGACGAGTGGAGCGACGATCTACTACACGACGAACGGGACAACGCCGACGACGGCATCGACAAAGTACACAGCGCCGATCACGGTAAGCGGCACGCAGACGATCCAGGCGATCGCCGTAGCGACGGGCTTCACCCAGAGTGCGGTGGGGAGTGCGACGTACACGATCACACCGGTCGCAGCGACCCCGACGTTCTCACCGGCAGCAGGGACATACACGACGGCGCAGACGGTGACGATCAGCGACGTGACGAGTGGAGCGACGATCTACTACACGACGAACGGGACAACGCCGACGACGGCATCGACAAAGTACACAGCGCCGATCACGGTAAGTGCCACGCAGACGATCCAGGCGATCGCCGTAGCGACGGGCTTCACCCAGAGTGCGGTGGGGAGTGCGACGTACACGATTACAAGTGGAGGGGGAACCGTAATCAATCTCGGCAGCGGATTCACTCCTGGAGCGATGGTTCTGAACGGCAAGGCAGTGCTGAATGGAACGCGGTTACGAGTGACGGATGGTGGAACCTACGAAGGATCCAGTTCGTGGTACAACACACCGGTCAACATCCAGCAATTCACGACGAACTTCAGTTTTCAGATTACGGGTGGGACAAACCCGAGCGCAGATGGATTTGCCTTCGTGATTCAAGGTGGTCCGAGCAGTGCGCAAGGACCCGGAGGAGGAGGTCTGGGATTTGGGCCAGACGCGCCTGGAGGAACGGGTGGACTGGTAAACAGCATTGCCGTGAAATTCGATCTGTACAGCAACGCCGGAGAAGGAGCGGATTCGACGGGGCTGTATGTAAACGGGGCGTCGCCGACGACACCGGCGGTGGACATGACGAGTTCGGGCGTGAATTTGCACACGACGGATATATTCAACGTGCAAATGAGTTACGACGGAAGCAACTTGACGATGACCATCATGGACGCGACGACGAATGCGACGTTTACACGGACGTGGGCGGTCAACATACCGGCGACAGTAGGTGGGAATACGGCGTACGTAGGGTTCACGGGCGGGACCGGCGGCTACACGGCGATCCAGGAAATCATTGGGTGGACGATGACGTCCTCGGCGGCGGGATCACCAGCGGCGACCCCGACGTTCTCACCGGCAGCAGGGACGTACACGACGGCACAGACAGTGACGATCAGCGACGTGACGAGTGGAGCGACGATCTACTACACGACGAACGGGACAACGCCGACGACGGCATCGACAAAGTACACAGCGCCGATCACGGTAAGCAGCCACGCAGACGATCCAGGCGATCGCCGTAGCGACGGGCTTCACCCAGAGTGCGGTGGGGAGTGCGACGTACACGATCACGAGTGGAGGGGGAACCGTAATCAATCTCGGCAGCGGATTCACTCCTGGCGCGATGGTTCTGAACGGCAAGGCAGTGCTGAATGGAACGCGGTTACGAGTGACGGATGGTGGAACCTACGAAGGATCCAGTTCGTGGTACAACACACCGGTTAACATCCAGCAATTCACGACGAACTTCAGTTTTCAGATTACGGGTGGGACAAACCCAAGCGCAGATGGATTTGCCTTCGTGATTCAAGGTGGTCCGAGCAGTGCGCAAGGACCCGGAGGAGGAGGTCTGGGATTTGGGCCAGACGCGCCTGGAGGAACGGGTGGACTGGTAAACAGCGTTGCCGTGAAATTCGATCTGTACAGCAACGCCGGAGAAGGAGCGGATTCGACGGGGCTGTATGTAAACGGGGCGTCGCCGACGACACCGGCGGTGGACATGACGAGTTCGGGCGTGAATTTGCACACGACGGATATATTCAACGTGCAAATGAGTTACGACGGAAGCAACTTGACGATGACCATCACGGACGCGACGACGAATGCGACATTTACACGGACGTGGGCGATCAACATACCGGCGACAGTAGGTGGGAATACGGCGTACGTAGGGTTCACGGGCGGGACCGGCGGCTACACGGCGATCCAGGAAATCATTGGGTGGACGATGTAAGTTCTTTCACTGCAGGTAGCGCAGCGATCATAAAGTCCAGTGAATTTGCGAGAGGGTACTCGAAAGTCTTGATCACAAGTGTAGCCCGTACGATCACGGCTCTCCCATTGCGGCTAATGGTCATCCTGCAACCGACAGCGATGCTGATGTACAAATGGAAGGTATTTCGTCTGTTACGACACCAACGTGCCGATCAGTGCGAGCAGTCATTGGGCACCCTTTATTTCAGGATACAAATGAAATTCGTTCTATCTGCGCTTATTCTTATTCTGCTGCCTGCTGGCTCACAGGCGGCCAACCATTACACCACCAACTTCCCACTCGCCGAGAATCCTATATCGGAGAATGGCAAATGGATCAACGGGAAGGTGACTGGCCTGGATTGGGCCAATGTAGGCGCGGTAGCGGGGCTTGCCTTTGGCACTGAGACCGACAAGGTGAAATATGACGACTCCACGGCAATTCTCGCAGGCGCTTGGAGCCCGAATCAAATGGCGCAGGCGCAGGTCCACACGGTAAATCAAAACTCTGCCATTTACGAGGAAGTGGAACTAAGGCTCCATACCTCTATCTCCGCCCACAGCATTACCGGCTATGAAGTCAATTTTCGCTGCGTAGCAAATGGCTCCCAGTATGTCCAAATCGTTCGCTGGGAGGGGCCATTCGGCAAATTCACTTATCTTGCGAATGTAAAAGGACCGGGTTTGCGTAACGGAGACACTGTGAAGGCCACCATGATCGGCAGCAATATCACTGCCTATATCAACGGGGCCCAGATCGTCCAGGCCACAGACAACAAATTCACGACGGGAAGTCCAGGAATGGGGTTCTACATTGAAGGTGGAAGCTCATATATGCAAGGCGACTTTGGTTTTACAAGTTTCTCGGCGTCAGATTGCCCGGGTCGAGCACGCTTATCCACGACAGAGCGGCTGAATGGTCGCAAGCCGTCGCGTATGGAGAAGTACCGAATCCCGCTCCAATAAAAGGACGGGGGTCGATCAGGCAACGGCCAGAGTAGCTAGCTGTCTGCGCTGATTCTGCTGGCGATTGGGCTCCATCTTCCAAGGCCGCCGCTGCATCCAATTACTTGCGATCTGATCATTCCCGCGAACCTTTTGTTAGTTTGGCAGTAGGCCGTACACGTCCAACTCGCCCGGCACAGTTGTCGAGGAAGTGCTTCCCCCGGTATTGTTCCCGCGGGTTCCGATATAGACCTTGCCATTCGCGATCGTTGGTACCGTGAACTTCACAGCGTTTCCGGCCGCGTTGCCGGTACCTTGCGTACTATTCCACAGCTCGTTTGTCAGAGTCGTCGCGTCGTATGCGTGTAGAACGGTCGGACCACATCCAGAATTGGCTCCCGGGGTGCAATATTTCGAGTTGTCCAGAGCCCATACGATGCCCAGTGTCGTTCCCGCTGAGGACACAGACGGGGTTGGTCCTGGAAAGGGATAGAGGTAAGTGGACTGAGAGGCAGAGCTGAATTGCTGTGTCGACATATCAAAAGAGTAATGTTTAAGTGGTCCGACCGACCCACCATCATCAGCCGCTGCAACGTACAGTGAATTGTTCCAAAATGCAGAAGTCGCGTAGATATTGAGCCCGACCTTAAGTTGCTGAAGGACGTTGTTGCTAGAAGAGCTGAAGTGACCCATGTTGTCCCGATCCACCAGGAAGAGTACCCCCGCCTTTCCCCCGCCGATCAAGAGGCGCGGATGGGGTGCAGATGGCTGATCCACAAGTATGGCCGCCCCGCCTGATCCATGATCTACGTCCCCGGTAGCGAGACTGAATTGGTCCATGGGTGTGAACCAATCGGCAACAGAGAGGCCGCTGGAAGTGCTCAATTTAAGCGTGCTGTCGCCGTAGTTGGACCCTCCGGTGTCCGCGTCGAATGCACCATTTCCCGTGAGGAGATAAAGATATCCATTCTCCGCTGCGGGTGCCCCGCCGCTCATCCAGATTCCCCCACGCGAACTTCCAAACGCTGAATTGAAATTCGGAGTTGAATTGAATACCGCGCCAGGAATCTGTGCTAGCGTAGACGCGCTATAGCCGATTACCCAACCATGGTAGGGATCATTGTCCTCGTGAGATGCCCAGGAGATGTAGACGGCGCCATTTACTAGAACCAGGCCGGGCCGCTGATTCTCTTTACGTGCGTCAAAAGTGACGGTACTCCCCCCATCTGCCGTGCCGGCGACCGATGCCGATATCAGGACCGGAGCCTTGCCGTTGAGCTTTTCGCTGCCGTTAGTGAGATCGATAGCGTGTAGCCGCTGGAAGAACGTTGGGCCGGAGGGGATCACTGATTTTGAGACAACGTAAAGCGTGTTATTGGCCGGATTGATGACGGGTGTGCCTGTAACTCCCACCTCCGGAGTGATATCGCCATAACCGCTGCCAACCAGATTGCCGCCTGACCCGAGGGCACGGAACCTTCCGAACTGCTCCCTCCATGCGCAACGTCAATCAGGCTCACGTGCCACAAGGGAGTGCATGGAGTGCTGTTGACATCCGCATCGAAAGCATAGAGGCTTTCGTGTTGCGTTGCGACGAACACGACATTGCGCTTCGCACTGTTTATAGTCAGATTGGCGACCCACAATGGCTGTGCGTAGATCGCCCCGTCCACCGTGCAAGAGAATAGCTTGCCGAAGGTGGATGTCGTCAGATTGGAAGGTGTCAGAGCGTATTCCTTCGGATTGCTGCCGTCGCGGGAAAGATTGTTGTGATAGGTAAAGACGCCGGCGAGGTCAGTGACGCCGATCGTCACGCTAGCGCTCTTCGTTACATCGCTCACGCTCGTTGCTGTCAGCGTGTAGACCCCCGGGGAGGCCGGAGCGGTATAAGTTGTGGCGGCGCCAGAGGCGGTAACGGTAGGAGAGAAGGAACCGCCCGTCGCGCTCCATGTGACACCCTTGCTCTGTGAATCGTTGCTGATCGTTCCCGTAAGGGCGGGAGCGTTTGCCCGACTGTCAGGCCACCGCGTTTCGGAGACACAGATACGGTGATATTCGATGAACTGGTGACAGTTAAGTCTGTTGAGCCCGAGGTGCTTCCAGAAGTGGCGGAGATAGTGGTTGCTCCCGCCTGCAAGGCAGAAGCAAGCCCAGCCGAGGTGATCGTAGCGGTGGCGGTGCTCGAAGAAGCCCAAGTGACGTTGCTCGTGAGGTTCTGCGTGCTGCTATCGGAATAAGTGCCGGTCGCGGTGAACTGCTGAGTGTTGCCGACAACCACAGAAGGATTCGCGGGAGTGACCGCGATAGAGACCAGCGTCGCAGCGGTGACGGTGAGAGTCGTAGATCCGGAGACGTTGCCGGACGTTGCTGAAATCGTAGAAGTCCCTGCCTTCAGAGCAGAAGCCAGGCCTGCGGCATTGATAGTTCCCGTGGCGGTGTTCGAAGAAGCCCAGGTGACAGTTGCTGGTGAGATTCTGCGTGCTGCTATCGGAGTAAGTGCCGGTCGCGGTGAACTGCTGGGAGTTGCCGACAACCACAGCAGGATTCGCGGGAGTGACCGCGATAGAGACCAGCGTCGCAGCGGTGAACGGTGAGAGTCGTAGATCCGGAGACGTTGGCCGGAGGTTGCGACTATCGTTGCTGTCCTCGCCTTGAGAGCAGAAGGTCGTCAGGGCCGGCGGCATTGCGTCGTTCCCGTGGTGGTGTTCGAAGAAGCCCAGAGGACAGTGCTCGTGAGATTCTGTGTGCTGTTATCAGAGTAAGTAGCCGGTCGCGGTGAACTGCTGGGTGTTGCCTAAGCCGACCACACCAGGCCATTCGCGGGAGTGATCGCGATCGAGACCAGCGGCGCAGCAGAGATGGTAAGGGACAGTATACTTTCGCAGACTGAGTGAGCACAGGATTGCTGGAGTCAGTGACCTTGAAGGTGAGAGGTGCGCTCGTCACTGCGGAAGTGGGAGAGCCGGTGATGGCGCCAGTGGAGGCGTTCAGTGACAATCCAGAAGGAAGCGTCCCGCTTGTTACCGACCATGTGTAGGGAGCGGTCCCACCTGTAGCCACGAGTGTCGCGCTATATGCCGTACCCACCTGTCCATTGGGCAGGGAAGTGGTGGAGATCACCAGCGGAGCCGCAGAGATGGTAAGGGCAGTATTCGCAGACTGAGTGAGCACAGGATTGCTGGAGTCAGTGACCTTGAAGGTGAGAGGTGCGCTCGTTACTGCGGAAGTGGGAGAGCCGGTGATGGCGCCAGTGGAGGCGTTCAGTGACAATCCAGAAGGAAGCGTCCCGCTTGTTACCGACCATGTGTAGGGAGCGGTCCCACCTGTAGCCACGAGTGTCGCGCTATATGCCGTACCCACCTGTCCATTGGGCAGAAAAGTCATCGAGATCACTAACGTGGCAGCGGAAACGGTCAGCGTAAAATTTGCCGATTGCACGTGGGAAGGATTACTGGAATCAGTTACCCTGAACGTAAGTGGAGTATTCGACGCGACAACGGTGGGAGTCCCGGTGATGGCGCCAATGGAAGCGTTCAATGACAATCCAGCCGGGAGAGTGCCACTCGTCAGTAACCATGAATACGGCGCAGTTCCACCAATGGCCGAAAGTCTTGCGCTGTAGGCCGCTCCCATCTGCCCGTCGGGTAGTGTCGCTGTTGTGATCTCAATCGGCGCCGGATTCGGGTTGCCGCCACCATTGCTCGTAGAAGTGCATCCTTGAAGTGTTGCCAGTGCTCCCAAGAGGAGACAGGTACAGACTGCATAAGTTAAGGAATACAATGATGGCAAACGCATCACAGGATATAAAGTTACCACCAAACAGGTACCAATCAAAATGATGCCCCCCGGCGCCGTCGCCCAAGCTGTGAGAGATGACGGCTAGGGTTTGCGGGCAGCGTCGCGAGGCCGGGAACTCGTTCAAGTTGTTGTGCCAGCTGCAAGCGGAGGCGCAAACGGTCGCGCCGGGCGTCGAATGTCTCCGCAGCCGATAATGGGACTTTCGTCCTGGTCCTGGATTTCCATACCATGCTCAGCTATCGCGTATTGCGCGGACATGCGCGGCATCGCCATGGTGCCATGCAAAGACGCGAGTTGTTTTGCCGGTGGTGAACATCCGGACGATCTTCTCGTGGGGTTCTGCCGTGTTCTCTACCGTTGTATTTATCGCCGTGGTTTCCATGTTCAGGCTCCTTAATGCGTGGCACGCTAGCACGCGAATCGGCATCGGCGAGTTTGCGTCCCGGGCCAGTTTCATGTCCGTTCGGAGGAAGGCTTCATAGCCGATTTGTCGACTTGTGGCGTAGCGCTCGTTGTAGACCTTCACGAGGAGACTTTTTTGGAGGAGCAAGCGAAGCAGCATGAACGCCCACGCAAGGACATTCGGCTCCCCTTCCGGGGAGCCGAGCACCACCAGATCTATGCTTCAACAAATGTCCGAAAAACTTTGGTCACTAGCCACAGGCGAGCGCCTATTTGGCGACGACAGTCAAATAGGCCAAAGTCGCCGCTCCATCAAGCGCACGCGCTGCGGTTCTCATTCAGGCCTCGATGAACCAACACTTTTTCTTAAGCGTTTCTCTCGCTTGATCTTCTTCTCGTTGGATGACCGAATTGCTTCGACAAGCTCTGAGTCTACCGACCGTCGAAGCAACTCGATGTTCGGCATAACACAATGCCCACCGATTATGCCCGGAAAGTATTTGATGGGAGGAAAGAATCCGATCTCTTCATAGAAGGCAACCACTTCATCGTAATTAACGCCGAGCTTGTCGCATCCTCTTTCGATGTCCTGTGCCCACGCAATTAACAACCCAAAATACGTGGTCTCGATGAGCTTTGCGAATTCCGTAGCCTCCGGAGATGACAGGCTCTGCGGCTTCAAGCCGAGCGACTTGAGATGTTCGACGGCCCGTTTGGTCGTCACTCCATCAACGGCTCCCACGAATTTCACGTACCGCTGCAAATCGTTGAACATAGAGGCGTGCTTTCCACGCACGGGACTATGTGCGACGGCAGCGCCGGTGCTGTTCGCGATCGCCCGAGTTGTTCCTACTGGTACTGTGCTATCGATGATTGTCAGTTCGGGGTGAAAGAATTTGATGTAGTGCGTCGATTCATTGATGAATTCATCGCCCTGAAATGGGTAGCAAATGTGCAGAACATCCACTTTCTCCAATTTTGCTTTACATGGAGTGATGTCCAGCCCGACCGCGTAGTGATGCCTTGAAACTAGGTCTAAAAGAGGGCCACCTATTTCACCAAGTCCGGCGACAACTACAATCTCTACTTCACTCATGGAGCCTCGTGACACTGTCGAAGGCCACTTGATTACCGATCAGGTGGTCAGTATTTGATCCTACCCATAACCTACTTAATAGCGTGCGTCAACGGCAACAGCGCCAGCGTGCGATACGAGGCATTCGAACTTCTTCATTCGAACTGCCAGTTACTTGTCCTCCAGTAGTTTCGCATAAAATTCGAGAAGCTTTGTCTTCTCCGCCTGCCATAAAAGCTGCGACAAAAGCGCTCTGCCCTTTTTTAATCGCCTCAAGACCTCCGCGGGGTTATTCCACATAAATCGAATCGTTTCCGCAAGTGCTCTGTCATTTCCCGGCTCAAAGTAAAACAAACAGTCATCCGGTAGATATCTGTTGATTGTGTGGGTTCGGGAAGTCACCACGGGCAGCCCTTGAGACAGGTACTCTACTATTTTGGTCGAGAAATATAAATCACCGAAAACTCCCGCACGGTGACAAGAGATGCCTACGTCCGCTTTTCTCATCTCCTCGGCGACAGTTTCGATCGGAACCTTTCCAACAACTTCAATCGAGTCGTTCAGTCCAAGCGTCGAGGCCAACTCCATCACTTCGGACAACCTGTTCCCGTCTCCTATGATCTTGAGCTTTATTGGAATTTCTCCCGCCAGCCAAGCCATAGCTCTGATCGCCAATCCAAGATCGTAGTGTTCGGTAATCGTTCCGCAGTACAGCAGTGTCAGAGTATCTGGCTTCGGCCATACCGCCGGCGCATCACATAGGGGAAAATGTTTTAGATCCGAGAAATTGTTCACAATTAGGATCTTTTTGCTCGCAATTCCCCTAGCCAGAAGCAGCTCCCTCATGGTCTCGTTTACCGAAATTACCCAATTTGCAAGCCAACAGCTTAGCTTTTCCTGAAGCCGAAGAAACTGGACCAGTAGACTCCGGGGCCCATAGTTCCTGCTCATGTAGAGCTCGGGCATTGGATCGTGTACGTCCAAGACCAAGCTGCATCCACTCAGACGGGGAACGATCGCCGCTAGAACCAATATGTCCGGCATATTGTGGACATGAACTACACTCAGCCTGCCTTGAAAGTGCAACTGAGCAAGTTTGAAAGCACCCAACAGTCCCGTCAGAAAATATTCATAAAAATACCTTAAAGCGTTTCCTCTTTTCCGATCCACAGGAAGCCGATGGATCTGCACTCCGTTGACAATGCTATTGGCAGCTTCTCTTATACCCTTCCGTTCCTCCGACAACGAGATGACATGGATGTCGATGCCGTTCTCTGCCAACGCCTCGGCTTCTCGCCGGACCCGCGGATCCGTCAAATAGAGCGTGTGAGCGAGCATCGCTACTCTTGCCGGCCGTTTAACGGAAGGGAGACTCTGATTTCGGTTCACATCTGCCTCCGATGACCTTCCGGCCCGAACCGCCAGGTTCGAAGAGCGTCAACAATAATCCAGTATTTCCCCGGTAATATACCCGCTCGTTCGCCCGTTGGTTCTTAGAGGCTACGCAACTGCTTCTGGAACGGTCAGCCCCGGCCTTTTCATGCTCGAACGAGTCCGTGAGTCCGGGGAAAGTGGAACGTTGCCTCCTATGCATAGGATAGAATCGCCAAGCGCCCAATTCATGACGCGTATTTTTGCATCAACACATCTACGATTTTATAGTGAGCCTTGCCGTCTCCAAAAAGTTCTTGGTATGGTCCGTTTGGTTCGAAATTCCGTATCAGTTCGGCAATTCGGTTGGGCTCCGGTCCCACAAGCACTTTCCATCCGGTCTTGGCAATTTCAGGAAACCAGGAAAGTTCTAAAAGTACGATGCAGGGCTTTCGAAGCAGGTAGGCCTCCCGGCGAACTCCCCCCGAATCTGTGAGTATCTTGTCTGCTCCCGCTGCCAACCGCACAAACTCGACATATCCCATCGGTTTAATGAGCTCGATTTGCGAGTCATGAATCAAATTTGTAAGTCCGACGTGTTTTATGGCTTCCAGAGTCCGGGGATGCGCAGGAAAGACGACCCTTCGCCCCGCCTTTATGATTCCCTCAAAGATGGCACGCAGACGCGCGCCATCGGTCAGGTTTTCTTGACGGTGCAGCGTCAGGACAAGATAGTCTTTCCTTGACGGTTGTATGCCGTATTTCTTCAGCACCATTAGGAGAGCGTCTTTCATTAGGTCCCCGGAAAGTTCAACTCGGTCTGGCCCGTAGCCTTCCTTCTCAAGATTTTCAACATCGGTTTTGGTGCAGCAGAAAATGATATCGGCCAGCACATCGGATACTCTTCGATTAATTTCTTCGGGATTGAGTCGGTCCGTCGCCCGAATCCCGCCTTCCACGTGTGCGAACGGAATGCGCAACTTAGTCGCTGCAATCGCAGCGGCCATCGTTGAATTGACGTCTCCGTAACTCAAGACACAAGTGGGTTTTTCAGCTCGAAAAACGGCTGCCAACTGCGTAATGGCCTGGGTGGAAAAGTCTATGCCGTCCGTGTTTGTGATCTGGAGGTGATGGTCAGGGGCAGGCAGTTCAAAACACTCGAAAAAGGCTTGCGACATCTCGTAGTCATAGTGTTGGCCAGTGTGAATCAATACTTCACGAATTCCCCGCCGTTTCAACTCGCGGTTCACGAGAAACTCTTTCACGAAATTCGGCCGCGTTCCTACTACCGAGAAAATTGTCATTGCCACGATGCGCGCCTTCGCCCCGGTTAAGGGATGCAAAAATCAAGATCACTGTTCAAACTGTAGTCACGATAACCGTTGTTGCTGCTGAAGCCGGAACCGCCTGAATGCGCTGGGCCGCGCGGAAGGTGAACGCGTAACCGCATTGGCGGAAGGCCCCTGTCCGGAGGCACCGACACCTTGACACGAATCGAACTCCCCTCCCGCTCGACTCGGTCAAACGTAACCGCCCTTCGCCTTCGAAACCAGCCTACTGCCTGTCTTGCTGTGGAAAACCATGGACCTCGATTCTCCAGCCAATGGAGCAAACGAATATAGAAGTCTCCCCACAACCGTTCTGGGGCGATGCTTCGGTCGTGCCAGTTTATTGTCAACACACCCCCATTTCGTGCCGCGTTGTCCAGTATCGGAACCAGCTTCTCCCAGGCCTCACGAGCGGAAAGGTTCAACTGGCTGGGGTAGAACAATGCGGTGTCCATGACATGCAGAGGCAGTTCCAGCATTCGTTTTGCCGACAGTGGCTTGAATACTTGGCTTGTGCCAGCTCGATAACCGACAGTCTCGTTGTAGCCGACCGTTGAATCGTACAAAAATCCTGCCTCATCTAAAATCGCCGGAGAGGCCGCGCTGAAATAGAGCCAGTGCATCCGCACGCCAAGTCTCGGCACTCCGGAGACCCCAGAAACTCGCAGCGCTTCTTCCCGCCCCTTGGAGCAATCCATCCAAGCATCAATCCCATGCACTCCTACTTCGCTGCCAGCTGCCATTATTCCCAAAATCTTTGTGCCCAGGTGAGAGACATCGTAACGGCACGCGCGTTGCTGCGGAGCCGGCCCTTGGAATGTGTTTCCAGCGCAGTCTTCAAAAGGGATTACAAAAAAAGTCGAGGGCTTCCCGATGTCAATCTCCAAATAGCGGTCGAACTCATTCCAGAAGTCCTTGGCAAGACCTAAATAGACGAATGGTAGCTTTGCGGCTGCAGACCAATTCATTAAGAGCGAAGGGAATGAAATTCGGCCGCGCGCTAGGTTCACGGCCGAGCCGAAGGTCGCCCGGAATAGAAACCCAAACATCGTGCGGTCGAGTTTATGTCTTCGGATAAATGCGTGATCTACATCATGAGTGAGGCAGACAATAAATGGATATTTATCTGGTGCAGGAGGGATTTCAACCAAGGGGATATTACAACTAACGATGAGATCTCGAAGAAGGGAAATGTGCAAATCCAACGTTGGGATGCCCGCACTTGACTGAGATTGTCCTTGCGTAAGTAAAGTCTGCACTTCGTGAAACAAATCATAGCCAACACGCGCAAAACCTTGCTCTTCGTCTCGATAGATGCACGTGACACACGCCTTGGAATCTTCTTCTACCGCGACTTCGGTGCCCTGATGATGGATCGTTACACTGCTGCCTGAGAGTGGTAGACAGTTGCCGCCATAGGATATCGTCGAACCTTTCCCTCTGGATTCGATTCGAATCTTCCGATCTTCGTCAAATGATGTTTTCTCGCCTGCATAAACGATAAGAAGACTGGCAGACATAGAGTCAAGTCTGGCGTCCCGGGCGCAGAGCACAACTTCATACTGGCGGTCGCTCCGGTAATATTCCCAAGGAGTTTTGAACAACTCAAAGAATTCCCGAACCACCAAATCTTCTGCCGGATTTGCGATGATGCCGATCATGTCTGTCTAAGGGGGATGATGCCCGTTTGCATTCATCCTGAGTATACGCTTGGTCACCGCTCTACCAACAACCTAGAGGAACTGCGACGAGTTCCCGCCAATGTATTCAGGAAGACAGCGCGTTGTTGTGCGCCCGCCCCTTAAACTGTGCAATCACTTACCCGATTTGAACGCCGTTTCGGCACGTCACCACGGAGGACTGCATCCGTCACACGAAGCGATGATGTGCTTTGTCTTTCTTGGGTCGCGCCCTGAACTTGCCAACACGCAACTCTCGCGCCTAACTGTTCGTCCACTCCGTCGCTATCGTCTCCTCGCACACCCATCTGAACGGCTTAAATCCCGCTCGTCTTCCTGTTCTTCCCGATACCAGCGCTCCCCACGCTCCGTGCCAAGTTTGTTTCTCACAAACGGCGAAGCTCCGAAGATCAGTTGGCGTGAAAGATCACGCCCACTTAGAATGTAGCCAGGAAACACTTGGGCCAGCTTGCCGTTGAAATAAGTGGAGCCACCGTTTGGACCGGCCGTAATCGTAATGAAGAGCGGAGTGTTCAGAAAATCTGCCTTGTCCACGCCGATGGCAACGGCTTCCCATCGTCCGTTCGTATTGTGCTTATTCCACCTGATGAGGAGAACGTTGTCGGAATACGTCGGCCAAAATTGTTTGGGATTCGCATACGTGTAAATCGATAAAAATGTATTCAACTGCCAGGTACCAGTGGGTTGCAGCGAGATTTCTAAACTGATTGAAGACCAGAGCGGGTCTGCAGAATGTAACGGCGAACGATTTAGAGTCGACCAATGCTGACACCCCAGAAAGAGAATTCAGGGAGGCCGTTTGCATGATGAGGCCTGAACAGGTTCACACTCTGATCCTTGGCGCAGGACCTTCGGGGCTGGCAGCAGGCTTTCTGCTTGCGCAGGCTGGATTGAAGCCAGTGGTGCTGGAGAAAGACAAACTGTCTGGCGGCTTAATGCGCTCCATTCGCCATGGCGACTTCATCGTAGATATTGGCCGAAAGGAGTTGTACAACCGTCTCGTGAGGGTCGACGAATTCTGGAAAGAGCTCCTAGGAGACGACTACCGAACATATCCCCATCGGGGAGGGCTCCTCTACGACGGGCACATCATCGATATGTCCCCTGCCTACCTCGGTGCCCGGCGCGGCATGCCCTGGAGCATGTTGTTGGGGTGCGGCATGGATTTCCTCTGGTGGCGTTCTCGCTTTGGTCATCCGAAACCTCGCAACCTGGAAGAATACTGGTACCAACATAGGGGACGTCAACTAACTCGGATCACTAATCAGGGATTCCAGGAGAAATTGATCGGCCGAAAGTGGGCAGATGTGCCGATGCCGCAAGATTTCACAAAGGACGACAACGAAAACTTTCTACGCACCGTACGGCAGGCGTTGGTCCGCGGTTTCTCGGCAAAGGAAAATAACACTGCCACAGGCGTGTGGCGGCACCCCGCAAAGGGCACTGGTCAAATTTGTGAGTCACTCGAGCGCGGAATCTGTGAGCTCGGCGGCCGCGTTGACCACGAGGCGCGGGTATTGGAAATGTCCGTCTCGCAAGGAAGGATCCGCTCCGTTGGAGCAGAAGTGGGAGCCGATACAATTGCCTTCGAACCAGCGTACGTCATGTCCAGTGTGCCCTCCGAATTCATGCAGGAACTTTTATTGGCCGGGCAGGCTGATAATCGAAAGAGCAGCCAGGAACCTGCAAGCACCGCGCGGCGCGTGGTGGTGCTGGTGTATTTATTTCTGAATGAAGAACCCAGATTTCCGCACTTTTGGCTTCAAGTGACGTGTCCGAAAATGAAAGTTGGAAGAATTGCCAACTATGCAGCGTTGAACGGCGACATGGTCCCCAAGGGAAAGACCGCCCTGTGTTGTGAATACTACTGCTGCGGGGAGGACCCTCTACTTAAGTTGGACAATATTCAGATCATAGAGTTGTGCCTGGAAGAATGCACCCAGGCAGGACTAATCAATCGATCAAAATGCTTCGACTCGATGGTGTTGAAGTTTCCAGGAGCCGATGCTTCCCAGAATCGTTACAATTGGTTCAGCAAAGAGAGACAACAAGTTTACGGGGAATTGAGACAGTTTGAAAATCTCTACTCCATTAATCGAACAGATCTTGATATCGCCACCCTGGCAGGAATAGAGGGGGCCGAAGCGATTTTATCTGGCAATAGGGACAAATTCGACCTGCACTTTTCTCCGGACGAGTTGGACATCCGCAGCGAATCCAAGCCATTTGAATTCCGAAATCCCGCGGGCGTTGAGATTTGAAACGCCGAACGTACTCGCCTCCTCAGCGCCTCCTACTTAAACGACGAGAAAAGGCGCAATTGCAATCTAATAGGCGACCAGGTGCGTTCTTGAGAGAGTGTCCCCGCAGTTCTGGTAGTTCTTCGTTGAAAGGCGTGGCCGCTGTCTTTTTCAACTTTTTTTCGACGTCACGGCGAAGAAGGCGGCGGCCTCCTGGTGAACATGTTCGCGGCCACACTTGGGACACTTGATCTTACCCTTTTCGTATTCGTGGAGCGAAAGGATGATTTCAAACGGCTTCTTGCAATCTTCACAGTAGAACTCATAGCGAGGCATATGGACCTCCGAAATACGCCACAGCAGCTGGACCCCTACACCTCGGTCTACGCTCGAGAAACGCTCGTGTCAAGGCACTCAACAAACTGGGAGCCAGCCAATTTCCGATCCCTCACTTAGTGGAATAGCCTAAAGTGGTCTATAACCCCCCGAGTTGTTCCGAAGAATCAGAATCAAGTGTTAGTGCTGGTGCGAAGCCACCAGGCCTCATTTGAAATAGTTACTGGTGAGAGTGCAGATAAGCTGCGAGAAAACGGCGGAATAGGCGCTTGGCTGCAGGAGTTTGAAAAGAAGGAGTATCCAGCGTCCGCATAACTCTAGATCAACCTGACCCTCACGCGGGCGGGTGACTGCGGGTGACACGCGGTATTGCTTAGTCTCGCGCACTGGAGTATACACAGCTAAGAAGATGGAGTAGTTGCTAGGGCGCCGGGTAGCGCTCCACCCCGGAGCGGCAGGGAGCGGTTATGACTCCCAAGGCCCCTCGGTGCAACGAGCACATTATCCTCGCTTCGGGGCAATTTGACCTGCTGTTGCAAGCACTCAAGAACCTTGGTTTTGAAGTTCTAGGTCCAACCTTGCGTGAAGGTGCCGTCATCTACGGACATGTGGCATCAAGCAAGGATCTTCCTGAAGGCTGGACCGATGAGCAAGAGGGTGGCAAGTATCGGCTGAGACGTCGAGAAGATTCAGCCCTATTCGGCTATTCGGTTGGCCCGGTGACGTGGAAAAAGTTCCTATTTCCGCCTGTGTCGCGCCTCTGGAAGGCTGAGCGCACGAATGGCGATTTCCTGATCGTGCCGGAAGAACATCGACCAGCAAAATATGCCTTTGTAGGAGTGCGCGCTTGCGACATCCGGGCCTTGGCAATTCAAGACAAGGTATTTCTGAAGGGTCCCTACGTGGATCCCGGCTATCAATTGCGCCGTGGGAATGTATTCATCGTAGCCGTCAACTGCACGCAAGCGGGGGGAACTTGTTTTTGCACGTCGATGGGTTCTGGCCCGAAAGCTACGAACGGGTATGATTTGGCGCTGACCGAAGTATTGAAGAATGGCGACCATCATTTCGTCGTCCACGTTGGTACGGAGCAGGGTTCCAATCTTCTCGCAAGTATTCCTTACGATGCGGCAAGTGATGCAGAAGTCGCTTTCGCCGAGGGCCTTGTAGCTGAAGCGTCTCAGCAGATGGGCCGCACACTTGACGTAACTGGCATCAAAGAACTCTTCTACCGAAACTCGGAGAGTCCTCGATGGGACTTGCTGGCAAACCGCTGTCTGAGTTGCGCCAACTGCACGCTTGTGTGCCCGACCTGTTTTTGCTCGACGGTGGAAGACACTACGGATCTGACCGGGCTGCATGCGGAACGCACCCGCAAGTGGGATTCCTGCTTCACGACGGATTTCTCCTACATCCATGGCAGTAGCGTCCGCCCAACGACACGATCGAAGTACCGCCAATGGATTACGCACAAGCTGGCTTATTGGCAGGACCAATTCGGTTCTTCGGGCTGCGTTGGATGTGGGCGTTGCATCACCTGGTGCCCGGTCGGGATTGACATCACGGAAGAGGCTCGAGTACTTCGTGAAGGTGAATCGCGCGCAGGGTTACGGGGAGAGGAGAGCCAAGCATGATTCACACGCTTGAGAGTGTCATCAGAGAACATCCCTTCTTCCAGGATTTGCCGGATCACCTTTTAGAAATCATTACGGGCTGTGCCAAGAACGTGCAATTTCCGGAAGGCCACGTGCTCTTGCAGGAAGGCGACCCCGCAAATGAGTTCTATTTCATCCGCGAAGGGCTCGTTTCCGTCGAGCTCATCATCCCAAATCGTGGCCCCACGACGGTGCAGACCATAGGAGAGGGCGAAATTCTTGGCTGGTCGTGGGTATCCCCTCCGTATCGCTGGCATTTCAACGCACGAACGCTGCAGGCCACGCGTGCGCTCGTTTTCGACGGGAAATGTTTGCGCACAAAATGTGAGCAAGACTATCAACTCGGATATGAATTGCTGAAACGATTTGCAACTGTAATCACGGCGCGGTTGGACGCAACCCGGCTGCAATTGCTGGATATCTATGGCAAACATTCTTGAACAAGTAGTCTCACTGCAAGCAACAGCTGATCCGATGGTGCCCGAGCTCTTCCGGACAGAACGGCTGAAGCGTGAGACCGACGATACTTTTACTTTGAGCCTTGTGCCGACCGACGAGAATTCCAAGATTTCGTTTCTTCCGGGTCAGTTCAACATGCTTTACATCTTTGGGGTGGGAGAAGTTCCCATCTCGATTAGTGGCGACCCCGCCGTAAGTTCAGTCCTGGAACACACTACGCGGAGTGTTGGCACGGTGACGAAGAGGATGGGTTTGTTAAAGCCGGGCGAGTTGATTGGCGTACGCGGCCCTTACGGAACTCACTGGCCGGTCAGTGAAAATGACGGGCGTGACTTTGTGATCGTATCCGGAGGAATCGGGCTGGCCCCACTGCGCCCGGTGCTTTATCAAATGATGGCTAAGCGAGAAAAGTATCGAAAGATTGTGCTGCTCTATGGCGCACGGACGCCGGAAGACATACTTTACAAACGGGAACTGGAGCGGTGGCGGGGCAAATTTGATCTGGAGGTACAGGTGACTGTGGATCGTGCGGCTAGTGGGTGGCGTGGCAACGTTGGTGTAGTCACACCGCTGGTTGCTAGGGCGCCTTTCAACCCCACCAATACAGTGGCTTTGCTCTGCGGGCCTGAAGTGATGATGCGTTTTGCCGTTATGGAGCTTCAGAAGAGAGGTGTTCCCCAGGAACACATATACCTTTCGATGGAGCGCAATATGAAGTGCGCGCTCGGCTATTGTGGCCATTGCCAGTACGGACCGACATTCGTCTGCAAAGACGGACCGGTTTTTCGCTTTGATCATATTGCCTCGATATTTGGAAAAGGGGAGATCTGATATGGCTCCCGTGCGCAAACCAAAAGTGGCAGTTTGGAAGTTTGCCTCTTGCGATGGATGCCAGCTCAGCCTCCTCGACTGTGAGGATGAACTCTTGACCGTTGCGGGGGCAGTGGATATTGCGAATTTCCCAGAGGCCACGAGAGCTGTTGTCAAAGGTCCCTATGACATTTCGCTTGTGGAAGGGTCCATCACGACGCCGCACGACGAAGAACGCATTCACGTGATTCGTCGGATGTCAAAAAACTTGATCACGATTGGTGCCTGCGCCACTTCCGGGGGAATCCAAGCGCTGCGTAATTTCAAGAACGTGGGCGAATTCATTTCCATTGTGTATCCGCGGCCGGAGTACATCGAGACTCTGAACAAGTCCACGCCAATTACTGACCATGTGTTTGTGGACTATCAATTGCGCGGCTGCCCCATCAACAAGTACCAACTCGTGGAGGTGCTGAGCGCGTTCTTGCACGGACGAAAGCCGGTTACGCCAGCACATGGCCTATGTATGGAGTGCAAGCGAGAAGGCATCGTCTGCGTAATGGTCGCGCAGGGCATTCCGTGTCTGGGTCCGGTTACGCAAGCAGGTTGCGGGGCGCTCTGCCCGGCACACGAACGAGGTTGCTATGGCTGTTTTGGGCCAAAAGAGACGACGAATACTGCGCCACTGAGCTTGTGGTGGAAAGGGCTCGGTGTAAGCGAACCGGAACTGGTGCGTGCCTTCCGCTCATTCAATGCCTGGGCTGAACCGTTCCGGAAAGAGAGCGAAGCGCATGAACGCTAAGTCCATCAAAGTGAAGTTTCTTGCGCGCGTGGAAGGCGAAGGTGGACTATTCGTCAAGGTAAGAGACCAGCGCGTCGTGGACGTGGAACTCAGAATCTTTGAACCGCCTCGCTTTTTTGAAGCCTTCTTGCGCGGGAGGACTTTCAGTGAAGCGCCGGATATCACAGCGCGCATCTGTGGGATCTGCCCCATTGCCTACCAGATGAGCGCTTGCCAGGCGGCCGAAAACGCGTTCGGCATTCAGATCGATGGCCCGATTCGCGAGTTGCGCCGTCTGATTTATTGCGGAGAGTGGATTGAGAGTCACGCATTGCACATTTACCTGCTCCACGCCCCGGACTTTCTCGGGTACGAAGACGTCATTCAGATGGCCAAAGACCATGCCCAAGCAGTACAACGCGGGTTGCGCCTGAAGAAGATCGGCAACGAGATCATGACTCTTGTCGGAGGGCGAGAGATCCACCCCATCAATGTGCGCGTGGGCGGTTTCTATAAGGCGCCTTCCAAGGAACAACTCGCGGGACTTGCGGAAAACCTGAAGTGGGCGCGTGAAGCGGCTTTGGAAACCGTGCAGTGGGTGGCCGCGTTCACCTACCCCGATTTTCAGCGCGATTATGAATTTGTCGCATTGCGTCATCCGGACGAGTACCCCCTCAATGAAGGTCGCCTGGTTTCCAATAAGGGACTCGACATTTCCGTCCGGGAATACGATCAGCACTTCATCGAAGACCACGTTCAGCACTCGAATGCCTTGCACTCCGTGCGGCAGGAGCGAGGCGCCTACTTTGTAGGTCCGCTGGCCCGGTACAATCTGAATTTCGATAAGCTAACGCCTCTTGCGCAGGAGGCCGCTCGGTCGGCGGGCCTGTCCGCTGAATGCCGAAATCCCTTCGAGGGCATTTTGGTTCGCGCGGTGGAAATGGTGTACGCATGTGATGAAGCGCTACGCATAATTTCAGACTACCAGATGCCGGAACCGCCCTTTGTTGAGGTCAGACCACGCGAGGGCACGGGGCACGGTTGTACGGAAGCGCCGCGGGGAATTCTGTATCACAAGTATGCTTACGATGAACGCGGACTGATTCTGAGCGCAAAGATCGTTCCGCCGACGTCTCAGAATCTAAAAACCATTGAGGATGATCTCGCGGAATTTGTTTCCACCCGACTGCATCTTCCCAACGATCGCCTGCAATGGCAGTGCGAGCAGGCGATCCGGAATTACGACCCTTGCATTTCCTGTGCGACACATTTCATGAGAGTGCAGATTGAACGGGATTGACAATGCAGGCGCATGGCACCCTTTTCATCGGTGTGGGCAATCTCTTTCGAAGCGACGACGGAGCAGGAAGGTTGGTCGTGCAACGCCTGCGTGGGGAAATCCCTCGTGGGGTTAAAGCTCTGGAAGAAACTGGGGACGGCGTGCAATTGTTTGAAGCGTGGAAGGGAGCCGACTGCGTGTTCCTGGTGGACGCGGTCCAATCCGGAGCGCCTCCGGGCACCCTTTATCGGTTCGATGCACGGACGGAGAAACTTCCAACCTGGTTTTCTCACTCGTCGACGCATTCGTTTGGGGTAGCCGAAGCCATTGAGTTAGCCCGAACGATGGGGGAATTGCCCGCTCGATTGGTCGTCTACGGTATTGAAGGGCTTGATTTTTCCGCCGGCACGAATTTGTCGCCGGACGTTGCAGAGATGCTTCCTACGGCTGCAAATCTGATCCTGCAGGAAATTCTGCACTTGCCCGTCGGGCGTACTGAGGAATCAATCTGAAATCCCCCATCAATGGCCTTCGCAACGGACTCTGGTGGTCGATTACCCTTCTGAGCGGTGACACCTCGTACTTCCTGGACCTATTCAACCCAGACCAGAGCGCAGAAGGGGTGAAGTGAGAGAACGAAGTGCCAGGTCCTTCGCAACGGCACAGGAAAGCCGCCCAAGGGGCAGGGCTACATTCCCATCTGGGAACCTCTCCTAAAGTCGATGAATTCTGACCCTCCTGGAGTGACCGAAGTGCGTATTCAGAATCTCAGGTAGTACGTAAAGACTCTGCAGGACTCGCCAGGCGCTCCGCACAAGCGGCCAACCCCCGTTAAGTGGCTTGCGCGTATTCCGGTCCCAGCCTTATTGCCTACATCGCTGCGTCGAGATTTTAATTCGGCAGTAATGCGAAACTCCGCATAGAACTCGTGGGCTGGGAAGACGGATTTACAGGCGCAACTTTGGAAGTCCTTGAAGGATATCGCGGCGGAAAACTGCTAACCCCCGAGCGATGTCGGGTATCCCCGAGGAAACTGGTTTGAAGTGTATCTGTGTTCTAGTGTCATTTTCAGAAGAGCATCGCTTGAGAAAATGTGCCGCGGTGGATAGTTTCTAGGCACCTGGCACACAGGACAAGGAGATTCTGGCATGAGATCGCCTCCTTGCTTACCTCTCGATTTCAGGTTGGTGGACGTGCAAATCCTTCGATGAGACCATCCAGAAGAAAATGTCAACGCGAATCGGACTCAAATGTTCAGACAAATCGTCGCCCAAGAGAGAGCGCCTGCTGGAGGGTTTGCATCTGGATCGTTCGACAATGTGAGCACAACCACTCCTATCTCCCACGTCCACTCTTCTCGACCGCGAAAATCCGCAGATTTGCATCCTGCAGAATCAGCCGGAACGCCTGAAAGAGGCTTCTCGCTGGGCCCACGCGCTCGCTTTCCGCTTGCTTTCTTCAGTCCGGAGAAGCTTGTTTCCTTTTCTCTGCGCCAAAGCGCGAGTGATCTGGTCTTCCAACGTCAGAACCAGAACCGGCAGGGTCGCGTGAGCGAGGTCCACATCGATGCGGACGATGTGCTTCGCCAGGGGACAGCAGCATTCATCACGCTTACAGCGAGTGCACAGGGGACAGCCATCTATGTGGATGGCGCCCTGGCAAAAAGTTCTTCGCACTTCGGCCTTTCAAGCCGAGATTTCGCGGGACAATTGGTTGTTGGCAGCTCTCCCGTGGCGAACGAGAGTTGGACGGGCGATTTGCGCGGCCTCGCGATTTATGATCGGGAACTTACCTCGATGGAAGTTATTGAACATTTCAGCTCCTGACGAAGAACGGGCGGCCTGCTATTTACGAGAAAGAAGGCCCGACGGCACTCTACTTGTTTGACGAAAGAGCGGGAAGCGTAATCCACAATCGGGCAGGGTCCGCACCTGACCTTTACATTCCCGATCACTATCTAGTCATGCGCCAGCCGCTGCTGAAAGTGCCGTGGAAGGAATATGATCCGCGTTGGAACTACTATCAGGACGTCCTGACGAACATCGCAGGCTTCATCCCCCTCGGCTTTGTTTTCTGTGCGTATTTCTCATCTTCACTGCATGTGAAACGCGCACAGTTGATAACCATTCTCCTCGGATTTACGGTCAGTCTTACGATCGAGATCCTTCAGGGATTTATTCCTACTCGAAATTCGGGCATGACGGACGTCATCACAAACACGCTCGGGACCGCCATTGGCGCGATGTTATTCCGGTGGAAGATCAGTCAGGCGATATTCTCCAGGGTCGGAATTCCAATTGAGCATTAGAAGTGCTCATACCAGATCTATCCCTCATCCGGCCACCTCTTGTCGGTCCTCTCCAGCACAAACTCGGCCTCCTGAATCGCCTTATCCGCAAAATACTCCTTCGCCAAATTGGGCTTGTCCGAATCCATAGACTCGATCAGCTTCCGCGCGCACAAGAGCGTTGCGGCAAAAGGAATCGCGCGCTTCCGCCGTTCTTCCATGCGATCATCTGAGGTTGGATTTTGATTTCCGGTAGAGGAAGGAACAACAGACTACTCCCCCAAACACCTCACTCTTACGGGTGCTATTTGTCGAGCATGTGTGGAGATGTTTGCGAAGAGACTACGCGAATCGCTGCCGTAAAAACATCCCGACTAGCCCGAGTAGGCCCGTGCCGAGCAGAAGGAGAGTACTGGGTTCGGGCACGAACTGTACTCCGCTAGCCGCACCGATATCAAACAAATAGCTGCCAGGCTGGAGGCCACTAAGACTTAGCGATAGTACTCCGTCGCTGCTGTAACTACCGACAGCTCCGAATGGATCGACATAGTCAATGCCGACACCGCCCATTGGTTGAAAAAGACCGTTTGAGGAGGTCCAGATATCGATCCACACCTGAGTCGAAGCGGTACTACAGCAGGACGAGGTAGTGTCATTCGCCATGGCTATACTGAAAGTGTAAGGTATACTGATTTCTATATTTCCGCTCGTGCTGAGTATTGATCCCGATCTCTCCGTCTGACTGGATACGGAATAAGTGCCTACGGTTGTAGATATCGCCGTCAATTCAGTGCCAGCAGATGCTAATGAAAACGTTGCTGGTCCAAATTGCACCATAGAGTTTGCAGGGACCCATCCGACAGCAACGTTGGAAGTCCCCTTAAGTGAAGGGTCTACTGGTGAATGCCCCATCCATCCAGCCGCCTCGGTAAGTGTCGAATATGTGTTATTCGGAAGGGGAGCAGGAACTACTGCCCCCGAGAAGCTGGCGGAAGCCCAATTCAACACAGTATAAGCACTGGCCGTCGAGTCAGCCAACGCCATTCCATTGAATGAAAAGAGGGACAGCATAAGCATGAGCAGGAAGGGTAGGGCGCAGGATTCCATCCCGACCGAATGATGAGAACGAATGGCTGGGCTTCCAACAGTCGCAAGAACTGAATACTTCATGGACCCTCCTCAATGATCAGGCGGCAAATTCCGAGTTAGCTGCGTCATTCCTTGGTATGGGCCGACTTGAAAGACGAATTTCTATTACTTCTAAACACTTTCCGCTACTTCATTTCCAGCGCCCTGCGGTTGCATAGTTCACCTTGGAGTCGGAAGCCGTGGTCGGCACCTTCGCGGGAAATAGACTCACGGAACACCCCGCCAGGAAACTCACCATTCGCTGCTTCAACTCCCTGCGATAGGCCTCGATGTCTTCCTGCGAATCCAACCCGGGTATGGGCGGATGGATATGCCCGATAAACAAAGCCCACTCTGCCTTGAGTTGTCTTGCTTGTTCGGCCTGCAAAGAATTTGAGGCAGCAGACTCGGCAACTCGCAGGCAGTACATAGCCAGCAAGTTTAGATTCAGCCGTTCCAGCTCTCCTATTTTTAGCATGTACCACCTCTAGGCTTCACTCGGTCCAATGCGGCGAATGCTTCGCCATCCGCCGGAGAAGCGAGTTAACCCGTAGTTTTTCTACCTTGAGGGCTTTGCGGCTGAGGATTGCTCTCGATCCGCACAAAGGGGGCAACTCCAAGTTTAGCCGCTTTGCAAACCAAAGCAACAACCTTTTATGAAATGTGCGTAAACCGGCGGTTGGTCACACGTCTCCGTGGCCACCATGCTCAAGCACACACCCACAACGCGGACGGACAGACGGGACGTATTTTTCGGACATTGAATCCGAGACCATCAGAGCGAGGCTGAGAATCGGTGGATGGTTTCATGGCACTTCGCACACAGGACGATCAGATTCTTCATATCGTCATCCCCAATTTTCTCACGCGATTTCAGGTGGTGGACTTGTAAATCCCTCGATGCGCCACAATATTGACAGCGCCAGCTATCCCTTATGAGTACCTGATTACGAAGCGCCTCATATTCAGTCGGGGGAAGTTTCAGCCTGGGCATTTTTTGACGGACTTTGCTCACGATTCTCTTCTGGTTCCCGCCGAACTGTTCAAGTGTTGAGGGTCATCGGATGCTGGAATGGATTTTGGCGTGGCTCATTTTCCGGGTGGCATCTCCATCGTGGCACCGGCGAGAAAATCCGCGCAGATCATTTCCAGGCAATAACCACGCGATTTATCCGTCCCCAGCATCAGAGCTGCCGTTTCAAGTGCCTCTCCACAACCGGCAGCTGGCTCTTGTAAACCTTGAAGTAGAGAATTTCCCACGGCTCGGTTTCTTTCCCCGTGAGATGTCGCTCGACTTCCCGTTTGAATCCGTCCTTCGGCATTTCCTTGGCCTTGTGCAACCAGGTTGCACAGTCGAACTCTTCTCCATCCCTGCGCGCCACCTTGACCAGCTCTGTCGCCTTGCTCCAGCCCACCTTTTGCAGTTCATGCTTCGGGATTCGCGTCAGATGTTCGTGGATCGCCATCAGGTAGTAGGCCTTCCGCCGTGAATCGGCAAATCGCTTCTCCAGAAACTCATCAAACGAGTTCAGTTTCTCCAGCCTCCAGTACTGCTTTGCGCGACCTCGCACAGATATTCCCCCAGCTCCACAAACCGCACGTCCTTCTCCTGCTCCTTGGTTTTCTCCCAGGACAAGATCTCGTCGATCTTCCCGAGAACGAAGGCCGCCCGCCGGTGATTGAGTTCCGGAGTCACCATCATGTCCCTGTTAATCCACAAGCTCGTCCAGCCAAGCAAGGTCATTCGCTCCTGAGGTGCGGATAAGATTTGCATCAATCAAAGATTGACTGTCGAGGCACAAGCCCAGATGGGGACAGCTCACACAACCGTTCTGTGGAAAGCGGATGCCGCTGTGGGAGGGGAACTGGGCAGCCTCAATCTGACCAATCGTGGTTTCAAGCAGCCGACCAAATTCATTACGCTGTTCTTCGGAGATCGACGTTTGGAGATACTGGATCTCCGGCGCCTGTTTTCGCACGAAGACCACGAGTGCCACGTCCGTGATGCCGGTGATCCAGGAATAGCAGATCAGTTGGGGGTCAAGCGACAACAGCCCTTCCGGGCTGTCGGGATAACGGCTGGTCGTGGTCTTCCAGTCCATCAGGCAGCGGTTGCCATCGAGTTCTCCGATCGCGTCAATATAGGAGATGAACTCGTTCCCGTTCGGCAGTTCCCGGACGACCTTAAGCTGAAGATCCTGCTGTGGATTGGGAATGCGGATGCGATTATCCTGCGCGAACCGTTCGAGAAGGTGCACGCCCTGGTGCACCATGCGATCCCAGGTCTCTCCCTTTTTATAGGCAAACGGAGTATCGCGGTAGGCGCCCCACTCCTTGAACAGCGTTGCGCTGCAATCGCCACCGCAAAAATACGCGGCAAGGGCTTGTTCGAAACAGCGGCCAAAGGCCATAGCCGCGCGAGTCTCCTTTTCGCGCCAACCATCGAGATAGCGGAAACGATAACTTCGCGGGCAGCGAAGATAGCTGGCGAGTTGTGTGTAGCTATAGCGCATCTTGCGTCGCCTCAGGAGTGCTTGCGTTGCTGGAGGTACAGGAGAGTGCTTCCCATTCCGCCTCCGGTGCGAAAGCATCCAGATTCTGGTAAGTGCGACCGTTCAGATTCGTATAGGTCGTTCGAATCACCCCGCGAAGATTCAGGAGCGCCTTTTCGTCGACCTGGTCCCGACTGAGCAGTTCGGTGTCGTAGCCAAAATCGTCGCAGGAACCAGCGGAGCTTCCAGAGCGCTCGTTCGGTGCAATAGAGGCGTCCCGAAAAGGAGAGCGCCTCGAAGGAGGTGGGCTCGAGGATACCGAAGCGGAGTGCAAAGAACGGCTTCTGGGGATGCCAGCGATAGGAAGCCCGTTCGACTCGGACCAGAAACAGTCCATCGAGATTACTGACGAGATCCTGATGTCCGGAATGCAGTCCGGGAATGTGCTTTCTCATGGCTGTGCCTCCACAGGTTGAGAATAGGAATTCAGTTTGCAGACCAGAGCATCTCGGTTTTCTTTCGCAGCTGTAGCGAGATGGGAGATGAAGATTCGACCAACTCACGGCTGGCGCCACTTAGAGCTGCGGTGCCGCAGAAGTCAGCAGCGTAGGCTTTGACCAAATTCGCATCGAGGTTGTACTGGCGGATCAGTAGGCAGAGCTGATCTCGGAGCCTGGGTTGGCCATTGCCCGAACCGTTATGAGCCGTGAGAACCGTTGGAGGAAGGCGATCCATTCGACTGCGAAGGAAAGGTGGCAGCCCTCGACGGAGTCGAGAACGCACCCAGTTCCTCGACCGAACAAAGGCCGATCCCGTAAGCCTTGCGGAGGGCGCGATTGACGGCGCGAGTTTCGGCAATGCGCAACTCAGCGCCGCGCACCATGGAAGAAACGTTTGAGGGATCGGCGTCGCCGTAGCCCACAAAGCCCTTCGAGTGGGCACTCTTATACACGACAGCTTTAAAGACCCACCGACCCGCCAGGAAATCGGAAAACTTGTCCTGGAGCATCGTGTTGATTCCACGACAACCTCTCCGGGAAGCAAGCTGCAGGAGACCGGAGTGGGTTACATACCAGCGACCATCCAAAAGCTGAAGGTCGCCAGCAGCTACGGAGAGAGAATATCTAGTAGTGAGTTCTCGCAGTGACCGAAGCGCCACGCGGGAAGGCTCGCCCCACAATTGGCGCGCGAGCTTTACATTAGACCGAAAACTAACGACCATCCGCTTCATAAAACCTCCTTTTGGCACACTCAAGCGGCGCTTTTGATGGAGTGTGATTCTTACCTGTTCGAGAGCTCACGTAGGAAGTGAGTTTTGGGCTCATGGCATTCCGAGATCTCCTTCTGTTAAGCTGGCGAGCGCGTGCGTTAGTAGGGTCCAACTTTGGGGGACACGCCCAAACACATGAACCCTACCGCCGGTTGTTAACTCGTAAAAAGAATACTCTAGAAATGAATAAAGTCAAGCGACAAATTCCAGGTCGGCCGCGTCGTTCCCAGAGTGAAGTGGACCTTCAGGCCTTAGGACAAAGAGTCAGACAGCTGAGAGGCGTGGCTACACAGGAGGAATTCGCACTCGCCTTGAATATTAGTCAGGCACAGCTCTCGAAATATGAGCTAGGGCAAAGTGCGCTGCCCTTGAGCTTACTGGTCAAGCTAGCCGAGAGATCCGGCCGGACTACGGACTGGATTTTGACAGGAAAGAGCTAACGTCCTGACCTGCCTCCACGGCGCGATCCAGTCGTCGCCCACCTGCAGTAACGAATCAATTAATGTCCCAGCGAGTCAGATTTGCCCGGAGGGGATGGAAATCTCGCAGATAACTTTGGCCAACACCGATCCGACTGGCAAAATCTGCCTGTGTAATATCGAATCCGCAAGCTTGTAACACCGTGCCTGCGGCGACGGTCTGACGCCAACACACGGACGCAACGAAATGGGGGCAGAAGTCCTGCTCACTATCAGTCGAGAGTTTGATAGATCAATGGAATGGCTGCTCACGGGCGAAGAATAGTTCCGTTTAAGATCCGTACTGAATTGAGAGTGTCAGGTAGAGAAGAGCTAAGTCGCGCGAACCGAGTTTAGATTATGCTATAGCAATATGCCCCCTGAATTATCAGGTTATTGGAATCGAACGAACTCAACGGATCAAGGAATCGCGCAACCGGGTTCCACTCTTAGAAGGAAAGGGATTTGGAACCAAACCCGGGACGTTTGTTAAAGGATTAGTGTGCGTGCCCGGGCAACATCGGCGCTCGCAAGTCCAGGGGCAGGCGCTCATGCACCTACCCCTAAACGAACACGGCTCATCCATCCACGAGGCCTCGGCGGCTCGCGCTTGTCTCTCGTGCCATTAGGGTCGAGAGTAGCAAGAACCATTTCCTACGTCGTGCCGTTGTTTTCGAGTGGTTCAATTTTCCACGTGTCATAATTTAATCCGGTAACCGATTTTCTCGAAGAATGGGTCCAATTCAGGCATGCGGTACCCAAAAGCGCTCGACGTTGCCATAGCCATTTCGATCATTGCTGCCATAAAGTCTATAATCCCTTCCTTGTCGTCGCTTACTGCTTCTGTCAGAGGGGCTGCTAGTCGTTCACGTTCCTCCGGTGACGGAATGACACCGATGCTCCCGAGAAGTTGAAAGCCGAGCCGACCATCTTTTTGCATTGTCAACGCGTGCTGGACGGCGCTGATAGCGTCGTCGCCCAAGCCGAACCATCGCTCGCGCAGGGCCTGCACATGCGATTGAATTTCGGGACCATGCACAATTTTGGAAACAGTCTCGCGATTTAGATTCTCTTGTTTGCTGATCGTGGTAATGCTTTTCCCGGTAGCATACTCCTGCAAAATCCGCTCCCGCTGAGGTGGCGGAATGCGATTTCGGGTTGAGCTTGCTAACTTAGGCTCGGATGGGCATGTTCCGATCGTCGACTCACGTTTTGCCGTACCATCTTGTTGGCGAGATTTGGTTTCAAAGGATTCGTCCGATGCATGAGCGACTTCATACATTTCCGCTGCAACTTTTTTGATCGCTTCCGCATTCTCACTTAATGTTTCTGTCAGAGGGGCTGCTAGTCGTTCACGTTCCTCCGGTGACGGAATGACACCGATGCTCCCGAGAAGTTGAAAGCCGAGCCGACCATCTTTTTGCTTTGTCAACGCGTGCTGGACGGCGCTGATAGCGTCGTCGCCCAAGCCGAACCATCGCTCGCGCAGGGCCTGCACATGTGATTCCATTTCGGGACCATGCACAATTTTGGCAACAGTCTCCCGATTTCGATTCTCTTTTTTGCTAATGGCGGTAATACTTTCTCCGGCAGCATACTCCTGCAAGATCCTTTCCTTCTGCGGTGGCGGAACGCGGTCACGCGTCCGTTTTGGCGGTTTATGCTGGGTTGTGCTGGTTTTGGACGCTGAATTTTCATTCCTTGCACCTGTTGGATTGGCGGACTTCTTTACTCGTACAGATTTACGCGATGATGTAGAACTCATGGAAATTAACCTACGATGAACTGTGGATTGGACACCCTGCCAGCGTTCTTTTCTAAGGCGTGCTTGAGGATCGACAGCGTTCTATCCCCTGGATTATGCATGCGGGTGGTAACACACGTCAACGGTTTAGATGATGTGGCCGGGTGCAGTTTTGGAGGCATGATAGATCGCTTTGGGAGTGATGGGCCGATTTTTCGTGTGCCAATGGATGCTAGGAAATAGCCACTCGCTGGACTTTCGTCGCAATCGGCGCCAGTGTTGCCTTAGTTCGTCGAGTAGCTTGGGGCTGAGCAGCAAGCGGCTCCGTTCAGACACGCCCTTCTAGGTCAAGCTCTGCACTACTGACATGCCACTTGCTTCTTATTGCTCTCAAAGGCTTTACTTTCCATGAGCTTTAGGCAGAACCCTGCCAGCGCACCATCCTCAGTAAGTTACTTCGCTAGAGAGTTTCTGACGTCTTTGCAATTCGCAGAATTGTCCACTTCGCGTCGTGATAATGGTCACATCCCCTATGCTCATCCAACTGTGACAATGGTGCGGTGAAGTATGCGACGCTGAGGAATCTACGCCGTCTATCGCAGATCCTCTTCCTGCTGCTCTTTGTGGTGCTCCTGCTTCGCACGGAGTTCCGCGGCTCGCTCCAAGCCAGGGGAGACGAGATCCGCCTGCCGTACCCTGTCCAGTTGTTCTTTCAATTGGATCCACTGATCGCGATTTCAAACGCGCTCGCAAGCCGCGCTTTATATCAGGGTCTGTTCTGGAGCCTGCTGATCCTGATTCCCACCTTGTTCATCGGCCGCTTCTTTTGTGGCTGGGTTTGCCCCTTGGGGACGCTAAACCACTTCTTCAGCAGTCTAAAGTCAGAATCCAAGCGAGGTAAGCAACTCATTGCTTCGAATCGCTACAAGCCTTGGCAGAAGATAAAATATTACATTCTGATTGCGGCCCTGATCGCGGCCCTCCTGGGAACGGGCTTGGTTGGTTGGCTTGATCCCTTCTCACTGCTGGTGCGTTCTCTTGGGCTCTCCGTCTTGCCTGGTCTGAATTACGCCGTACACGCAGGGCTGAATGCCATCGAGCACTCTGGATTTGCTCCATTGCAATTGGCTGGCGGCCTCTTGCACACCGTCTTGAACATCATTGTTCTCAGTTTCAAGCAGCCTCATTTTCGCCAGGGCTTTTTTCTTGGCCTTATCTTCATCGCTCTTATGGCCTTGAATCTTCGCGTTACGCGTTTTTGGTGCCGCGCGATCTGCCCTCTGGGCGCGCTCCTGGGCATGGTGTCGCGCTGGTCGATCCTTGGATTACACAAAGATCCGGTCTCGTGCGACAACTGCAATCGTTGCCTGCTCGCTTGTCAGGGTGGTGACGATCCTATCGGAGGAGTTCCCTGGCGCAAGGCGGAGTGCCATCTCTGTCTGAACTGCATCGGCTCATGCCCGCAACATGGTCTGGCATTCAAGCTGTTTCCTGCCGGCGCCATTGTCGAGGGTCCGGATTTGAAGCGTCGAAGGACACTGACTGCGATGGCGGCTGGCGCCGCAATTATTCCGCTGATGCGCAGCACCACTGCGTTCGCGACTGCGAAGAACGATCACTTGCTGCGCCCACCGAGTGCGTTGGAAGAATCCGATTTTCTGGCTCGCTGCATCCGGTGCGGGGAATGCATGAAAGTTTGTCCAAATAATGCGCTGCAGCCTTCGCTCTCCGAAGCGGGTCTTGAGGGTCTTTGGACACCCGTTGTGGTGCCGCGCGTGGGCTACTGCGAACCCAGTTGCGTGTTGTGTTCACAAGTATGTCCAACGGGCGCGATTTGGGAACTCTCCGCCAAGTCCAAGGGCTGGGTGGTCGGTGTGAACTCCGACACAAAACCGGTTCGCATCGGCACGGCATTCTACGATCGCGGCCGCTGTTTGCCGTGGGCCATGGCCACAGACTGTATCGTGTGCGAAGAGTGGTGTCCTACTTCACCGAAGGCCATTTACATGCGTCCCGCCGAGGTCATCGATAGCCGAGGCAACGCGAAGGAAATCAAACAACCGTATCTGGATCCATCTCTCTGTGTTGGTTGTGGAGCTTGCGAGTACGCTTGCCCCGTCCATGATCGACCCGCGATCTACGTTCTCAGCATTGGTGAGAGTCGCTCCAACAGCAATCAAATCCTTCTCAATCGGCGCAAGGAGCGTCCTCACCTATGACCATTCCCAGGACATTACGAAACCTCGGCTGGGTTGCGCTTACCTTCGTCGCGATCGCAATCGTTGGCTGCAACAAAAAGTCCGCAGCCCCCAATAACAGCCCTTTTCCTGAGTCCAACCTGGTTCCGGGTTGGACCACCTCTGGCGAGGTTCGTACATTTTCCTCCGCGGAATTGTGGAAATACATCGATGGTGACGCCGAGAAATATCTGAAAGCGGGGGTCGTCAGCAATTCAAACGGCGATTACAGATTTCAGGACAAACTCGATGTCGTCGTTGACATTTACACGATGGCAAATCCCGCCGCTGCCAAAACCATTTTCGAGTCCGAGCCCACTGCAGGCGCATCCATGCCGCAACTGGCAGACGCCGCGCGGCTCTATGAACAAAGCTTGCTATTTCGCAAGGGCAGATACCTGGTTCGCATCGTCGCCTTTCAGAGTTCGCCACAGTTATCGCAAGGTCTGCTCGAGCTTGGCAAACGCATTGACGAAAGATTAATCAAATAGGGGCCGGCAGTTTGTTGGCAGGAGGACTTGATATGAAAGAGAAATCAGATAGCAGCCGTCGGTCATTTCTCAAGACGTGCGTTGCTGGAGCGGTAGGATTAGGTGCCGGCACGCTAGCGGTTTCTAGAGACGTTCAGCCTGACGTCCCAAACAAATCGAAAGTCGTTGTTGCGCGCGATGCCGATCTCTATGGCAAAAGTTCCGCTCCAGATCCCGCACGCGTTCAGCAGCTGCTGGATCGCGCCATGCAGTCTTTCTACGGCACGCAGGATCCGGTCCTGGCCTGGAACAAAGTTGTCCGTCCGGGGGAAGTGGTCGGTCTGAAGGTCAATACGATTGCTGGTCCCGGACTTTCCACAAGCGTCGTACTTGTAGAGGCAATTTGCGAGCGCTTGAAACAGGCCGGCATCAAACCAAACGACATCGTCGTCTGGGACCGCACAAACCACGAGCTTACGCGCGCTGGGTACCATCTCTCAAATGACCCCAACCGCGCGCGGATCATGGGCACAGACTCCAAGGATGTCGGCTACGAAGAAACTCCATCCGTGTACGGCAGTACCAAAACACGATTTTCAAAACTCCTCACCCGTACCTGTACCGCCATGATCAACGTGCCCATCCTCAAAGATCACAGCGGCGCGGGAATCACCCTGGCCATGAAGAATATGTACGGAGTCATCGACAATCCAAACGATTTTCACGCGAACAACTGCTGTCCTTTCGTGGCGGACTTGTACATGCACCCCGTGATCAAGGACAAGTTCCGCCTCTCCATCTGCGATGCTTTCACCGGTTGCTTCGAAGGTGGACCGGGATTTCAACCGCAAAATACCTGGAAATTCAACGGCCTGATGATCGCCTCCGATCCTGTCGCTCACGATTACACCGGTTGGCAGATTATCGAGCGCAAGCGCGCCGAAAAGGGACTGAAGTCGTTGACGGCAGCGGGAAGACCGCCGAAATACATCGCCATCGCCGCCGATGCGCAACATCGGTTGGGAGTTGACGACCCGCGGCATATTACCGTTCTTGAGATTTAATTAGCGTAGTGGAGGTGCACAATGGTGGACTCCGGCGGTGGAATGGATCGTCGCGAGGCCATGCTGCGTCTCGTGCGCTTGGCTGGAATCGGTGCTGGAACGGCCGCCGCTGCCGCATGGCTCAGCCGGCGCAGTGCGCGTCCCACGGATGAACTCATCGTAAACGCCAAGCATAGTCACACTGTCCCGGCATCGCCAGACTTGCCGCAATTGGCCGTGATCTCCGGTGGTGAGCCGGAACAATTGGTACGCCGTGCCCTTCAGGAGCTCGGTGGAATCCGCCACTACATTTCGCGTTCGGACGTCGTCATCGTCAAGCCGAACATTGCCTGGGATCGCACTCCCGAACAGGCGGCAAACACCAATCCTCAAGTGGTGGCCGAACTGGTCCGCCAATGCTGGGATGCCGGGGCGAAGAAAGTAATCGTCACGGATGTCAGTTGCAACGATCCGCGCCGCTGCTTTCAGCGGTCAGGCATAGCCGATGCCGCGCGCCGTGAAGGTGCGGAAGTGCTGCTCCCAGAATTATCAAAATTCAAGCAAGTCGACCTCGCCGGAGATGTCCTCCAGAACTGGCCCGTATTTCAGCCTTTCCTTGAGGCCGACAAGATCATCAACGTTCCCATCGCCAAGCATCACAGCTTGACCGGCGTCACCCTGGGGATGAAAAACTGGTACGGTATTCTGGGGGGACAACGTCAACAACTCCACCAACACATTCACGAGAGCCTGGTCGACCTCGCGGACTTCATTCGTCCCACTCTGACGCTCGTCGATGCTTACCGCGTACTGCTGCGCAACGGCCCGACCGGTGGCAATTTGGAGGACGTGTTATTGAAGAAGACACTCGTCGCAGGAACTGACCCGGTAGCCCTCGATGCCTATGTGGCTAAAGCTTACTGGAACATGGACGCTGCTGCGATGCCCTATCTGAAGATGGCAAGCCTACGAAACCTGGGCACTCCCGATTTTGAAAAGCTCCGCGTCCAAGTTGTTAGCCTTTCCTGACGTTGTCCGTAACTTGTGAAAGCTCAGCGAGACATAGACCTCCGCCCAAGACGGTCGTTCCGCCGATCCCAATTACACAGACTGACGTTGTGATGTAGACTTTCTGAGGTCAGCGGATTAGGGACGCGACTTAGGCGGTTCGATTCGGTCGCGATTTGAGCCTGCTAAGATCTTATTGAAATCTAAATCCACAGGACTGTTCCGTGTCTGGTTCAACCGTGCCAAAAAAGATGATGATGCCGTTTCTCGACCTAAAGTCGCAGTTCGCGAGTATTCAGCGAGAAGTCATGGAGGCGGTCACGCGCACTTTGGAGAGTCAGCAATTTATCCTCGGACCGGAGGTTGAGGCATTTGAGAAAGAAGTCAGCGCGCTGACTTCGTGCAGCTATTCGATTGGTTGTGCTTCCGGTTCCGACGCGTTGATCCTGTCTTTGTTGGCCCTTGAAATCGGCCCCGGCGACGAGGTCATCACCACCCCGTTTACGTTCTTCGCATCCGCGGGCTCCATTGCTCGCGTAGGAGCGACACCTGTCTTTGTCGATATCGATGCAGAGACATTTAACATCTCCGCCCAGGCCATAAAGAATGTAATCACTCCCCGGACCAAGGCGATCCTCCCTGTCCATCTTTTTGGCTTGTCTGCGGATATGCATGAGATTCACGAGGTCGCCTCGGCGGAACGAATACCCGTCATCGAAGACGCCGCCCAAGCCATCGGTGCGCGCTATGAAGGATGCCCAGTCGGTAGCCTCGGTTTGATGGGTTGTTTCAGCTTTTTCCCCTCTAAGAATCTCGGCGGTGCCGGCGACGGTGGCATGATTACTACCAACGACTCTGCCCTGGCAGATCGCCTGCGTCTGCTGCATGTGCACGGTGCCAGAGATAAATACGAATACGAGTTGCTGGGAATGAATAGCCGGCTCGACGCTCTCCAAGCTGCCATTCTCCGGGTGAAACTTAAACACCTGAATAACTGGGCCGCGGCTAGGCAGCGCAATGCCGATCGCTATCGTGAGCTCTTTCGCGAATTTCTCTTGGGATCAAAAGTGAGATTACCGGTCGCGCCTGCTCGTTCGACTCATGTATACAATCAATTCACCATTCGCGCGAGCGATCGCGAAAACCTTCGCGAACACCTGCGTGTGCGTGGCATTCCCTCGGAAATCTACTATCCAAAGCCATTGCATCTGCAGAAAGCCTTCGCGTATCTGGGCCATAAGGCCGGAGAGTTCCCAGAGGCCGAAGCCGCCAGTCGGGAGGTGCTGTCTCTTCCCATCTATCCGGAACTCACGGCGGAGCAGCAGCGGCTGGTGGTCAGAGCGATTGCGGATTTCTATGGGACCTGAGGTAAGAACAAGCCGTTACCCTAGCCGCAGACGGTGTGGATCAAACTGCCAAGTAACCGCCACGATGGCTAACACGATGAGCGGCGCCACTCGCAAAGACCAGGGGTCGCCCACGAAAGAGTGCGACGCAAACGAGGAGATCAGTTCAAAGGTCACACCAGCATATGCCCACTCGCGTAATCGGCGTGTCTGGGGATATAACAGCGCCGCGGCCGCGAGAAGTTTCCCCGTTCCCAGCAAATAACAAAAATACCAGGGATAACCCAGGTGCCCGATGGTATTGACAACCGCAGGCGCACGGAGTAGGTCCTGCATGCCGAACAGGATCAAAAATGCGAGTGTCAAAACCCCAAAGACCCAGTAGATCACGCTATCCGTGCGTTTCCGGCTGGTTGTCGCGGTCAGTTCGTCGTCTGTCATGGCAGGCAGAATAGTAGCAAAGCTGCGATTCTAGGTCATTTGCAACTGGAGCGTGCAGTTGCGTTCTCTATCGCGGTTTCAACCGTCTCTATATCCACCAGTCCGTTACATCCATACAAGGCCGGCAATATTCTGTCTGCCTTGTGTTTGCGTCGAAGTTCCGCGACCCGCTCCGTTCCGCACCGGTACGCGGGAAGATACATGCGACCCAATAATGGATGTTTTCCCCAGGCGCCCGACAATTTCCCTGCCCGCTCTTCGGTCACCAGGAAGTCCTGCCGCAATATTCGCGCAACCTCTCGTTGCGCGACCTTCTCCTTCCAGATCAAATACGACGCCTGATTTTTCGCGTCGTCCTGCAGGAGTGCCAACAGTACACCGATCTGCTGATCCTCATCGGGAAGTTCGTCTATTTCGGTGACGCCGTGCGCGATCAGGATGGCATTGTTGGCAATTCCTTCGAATAAAGTCGCAGCCCGCGTGTTCATCGTCAGCACGGTAGCTTCAAAGTCCACGCATTTTTGTACATACCGATTCTGAAGGTAGGCGAACGTGGTTACGTGCCCCGGCACCACCTCATGGCTGATCAACTGTTCGAACTCTGGCACGGAGATCTTCAGTGAAGCATTTATTTCATAGGTCGCTTCGTACTTCGGGGCGCCATCAACAGTCCGCGCCCGTCCAACGTAATTCATTGACCCCGAGAACCAGGCGTCCTTTATCGGCAAGAAATCAATGTTTGCCCGAGGTACCTGCGCTAGCTCTTGCGGCAGATGGGGCATGAGGTTCATTTCGCACAGCCGGTCATAGTGTGCGATAACCGCTGTGCTGAGTGTCCGCACCGATGCCATGGGCACCACGCGATCACCGCGCCATGAGTCCACGGCGGACAGCACATTCTTGGACTTTTTCGAGAGATAGCCGGCCCGACGCAATAATTCTGCCACTCTCGCTCGTTTTCTTTCGGGCTTGGAAGGTTCGGGCGCTCTTCCGGTAGAAGCCTTCACGCATTGAGCGTAGCTAACAGGTTCACCTTTGCCCAAAGTTTCCAGCGCCAGCGCAAGCATTGTTTCGACGCACAGCGCCAAACCCGCTAGATATGATCCCCTTAATCCGCTAATCTGCTCTGCCTCGTTCCGGATTCCTTCAACGGCTCCACGAATATCCACTTGCTTCAGATACTGGTCAATCGCCTTTCGGTCAGCCTTTTTACCCGCTACGCCTCCGGTTGTCCGGATTCGCTGTGCCGCCGGCAGTGTGTATGCTCGAGGCAGCGGTTCATCGGAGAACCACGAATCGGCAATGAACCGCCCCGTCCCCGAAGCGCTCATCACGTCTCCGCCCCATAATGTATCGATTCCCAGAATTGCATCCGCGACAAAGATCGCAATTTTATCCATCACGTCTCCTTTTCCTTGTGCAGCGAGCCCATCCACACATAAACGCACAGGCCTATGAAGCACATTGCCGAAACAGTCTGCGAGATGGCCTCATTTGCGTAGAATGGCGTTCGAATCAGGTCTTCCCGATAACCTGGGATGAGCCGAAGCGCCGCTCCAAATACTCCTCCCAGTGCTCCGCCTGCCATCAATCCCGAGGCGATAATCACCCCGCGCGATCGCACTTGCTTTCCCCGATTCTGGTCCATTTTGTCCGAGCGCTTGTTCAACCAATGCGAGATTGCGCCACCAACCAGCGCTGGTGTATTTAATTCCAACGGAAGATACATGCCCAGCGCGAAAATCAGCGATGGTTGCCCGAGCATTTCCATGATCACGGCGATCATCGCGCCAGTGCCAAATAGAAGATACGTAATCGGCTGGTGGCTCATGAATCCTTCCACCAGTGCTTTCATAATGGAGGCCTGGGGCGATGCCAACACTGGTCGCAGATCTCCAACCGCGGCTTCTCCAAACTGAAACGTACGCGCCAGCAGTATGATCGTTAGGCCCGCGCCGATTGCTGCGGCAATAATTCCCAGGAATTTCACTTTCTCCTGTGCGGCGGGCGTTGATCCCAGCCAGTATCCGGTCTTCAGATCCGTAATTGCCTGTCCGGAAACAGAGAGCGCCGTGCAGACCATGCCGGCTATCGCCATCACAAAAAACATACCGGTCGTGCCAGAGATTCCGAAGCGCAAAAGGACCGCGCACGACAGAATAATCGTCAGCATGGTCATGCCCGAAACGGGGTTGCGCGCAGTCGTTGCGATTGCGTTTGCTGCCACCGACGCAAAAAAGAACGAAAACACCAGCGTCAGCACCAGGCCAACCCCAATCACCATCCACGAGTCATGCAGATATCCCAGGAATGCTGCTACTGCGATCGCACTCAGTACAATCCCCAGCAGTATCGTGGTCATGGACAGATCACGATCCGTACGTTCTTTTGTTTTGGTTTCACCCTTCCGGAATACCCGCAGCGCAATGCCAAACGATCCCGCCACAATTCGCAGCGACTTCAAGATTCCAAAGATGCCGGCCGTGGCAATCGCGCCAACGCCGATGAAGCGCACATAATTCCGGTAGATTTGTACCGCCGTCATCTTGGCAATCGGGATTGCCGCGGGATATACCGCTATGTCGAGGTGATTCCCCACAAACCAGATCAACGGTACCAAGACCAAGTTCGACAGGATTCCTCCTGCGCAGAGGATCATCGAACTCCGCAGGCCCATCACATACCCAAGTCCGAGCGTGAATCCGATCGCATCCAGGCTAAACGTCATTCTCGCTCGTTCCGATAGCATCCTCATTACTGGCACAAACCGGAGATCAACGTATTCCTTCCAAACCTGGAACGTGGTCACGAAAAAATCGTACACGCCCGCAATCGCGGTGGCCTGCAGCAACAATTTCGCCTGCGAGCCGCCTTTTTCTCCAGTTACCAGTACTTCGGTGATGGCGGTCGCTTCGGGGTAGGGAAGTACTCCGTGCTGTTCCCGCACGAAATAGCCCCGCAGGGGAATCAGGAACAACACGCCAAGGCATCCTCCGGCAACGCAAATAAAAATCGTCTGTACTGGATGCGGGGCGAGCTTCAAAATGTACAGCGCAGGCAACGTAAAGATTGCGCCGGCGACTACGGCTCCAGCCACTCCGCCGATTCCAGTGATGATTACGTTCTCCAGAACCGACGATCGTCTGCGGTACATCCTCGCCAACCCGATCACCAGTATCGAAATCGGGATCGCCGATTCCATCACCTGTCCGACTTTCAGCCCCGAGTACGCCGAAGCGACGGTGAAGATCACGCACAGGAATACTCCCCACCCAATCGACCGCCAGGTCAATTCAGGCAGAACTTCTTTCGCGGGGACCAGGGATTGATAGGTTTCACCAGGTTGCAGAAGTTTGTAGGCGTTGTCCGGAAGGAATTTTGTTTCGAGTTCAGTCATCGGCGGGCTTTCCTCCGTGGCGATTGTTGCGTCAGATCCACTTCGAACATGGATCGGGTTCCACTCGCACGGAGCGCGGCAGGGAGAACCCTGGACTTCCAGATTTTCTCAAACTCCATCACCTTACTGAGTTCAAAGCAAGTGCGCCGGTCACCCGCCTCCACTCCGTCAGTAACCGTTTGCTTAAAGGGAGCTCGTAGAACGTGCCCTGAGCATTTCTCACAAGGGGGAATTAGCGAAGCAAATTCCCTTCTCGTTCGTGCTCGGTCTATTTATGCTTCAGGCTGGTGCTGGGTTGCAGCAGAACGCGGCCGCCGGTAACCAGGTGCGGAACCACAAATTCCGTGAATCCATTCACGTATCGCGGAGTTATCGCTTCGCAACATCCGCGTTCCGGTGTCTCATAGCGAATCGACTTGAACGTGCCCTTGACTTGTATCTGAACCTGCTGTGTTTCTTCCTCGTAGTTCACCAGTTCCAGGTTCATTTCCCCACCACGGTCGTCGTGATACGCAACCACCAGGGTGGTCAACGAATTCCACAGACTCACGGGGACTTCGCCCTTCGTCATCAGGCGCCGAATATCCTGCGCAAACGTTTCAGGATCGCTTACGGCTCCCGTAAATTCAATCACGCGACCTTTCCCGATTCCATAGACCACAGACTGCTGGCTTCGGCGCAGCGGGTTCCCAGACTGCCAGGGAAACGTACCATTTACGTTCACGAGAACAGCCGTGCCTCCCGCCGTCGCCAACTGAGTAATGTGGGTGATTTCTTCGGTTCCCGGCGTAGAGAAAACAATCAGGACGCCGAGACCCTGGAAGTTTCCCTTGTTCAACTCGTTTTTGCCGAACACCCGAAAGGGTATATTATGACGAGCCATTAAATTCAGCGCTTCGTACGCGCTCGCTTCATTGTCTGTCCATACGCCTACGCTCGCCATAAGCTGTTGCCCGTAGCGATTGCTCGCCGCATAAAAATCGATGGAACGCCGAACTTGCTTCCAGGTTGCCCATGCCTGCGACTCATCGTTTCCCAGCGACTTTTGCATATTGTCCGGCAGATCCAACAGTAGATCAGCGTGGAAAGCGCCTGCTTCCGCAATCGCCAGTTCGTAATCCTCGGCCCTCGGTCCCAGTTTCCTCTGCAGTGGATCCGTGCTGTCCCACGTGAACGTGAAAATGGGCTTGGCGTCCGGATAAAACGCCTGCGCTAGGCGAACTGCAGCGAGGTTGGAATCCACCCACGGCTGAGCTGTGGGGCTGGAGACCTGCAGAACCCCATTTCTCTCGTAGACGACTCGTCCCCTCATCTGTGGCTGTTTGCCCTCGGGGATGACCAGCCGAATGGTCAACTTAGGATTAGCGGAGCGCAGTTCTTGAAGCAGGACTTCCGCATCTTGCTTTTCGGCAGGCCCCGGCACCAGAATCAAGCCCGCGATCTCTTCTTTCGCCGCCAGCGCCACTGCGGCGGCGGATTCCTGCAATGTCGTTTCCAGATACACGCGATATCCCCTTTCCCGCGCCGCATCCAGAACCGTTTTTGCATCTTCATTCCATGGAATGACAATTTCGCTCACTCCTAGGTTTTTCGCCGAAGGCATGTCCCTCTGCGACCACCGCACCAACACCTTAGCGGAAACGCTCGGAGCTACCAGCGCGCCCAGGAGAATCAACGGCAAGAGTTTTTTACCCGTCAGCATGCAATTCGCCTTCTACTCTTTTGCCATGCCCAGATGCGTGAGATCATTCGCCGAGACAGTTCCGTCAGACTTTTCTCCCACCTGAATCCGTGGTCCGCTGCTCGCAATTTCTGTATGACCATCCGCGGAAATCCAAATAGCGGCAACGTTATCTGTAGTTTTCACAATGCCTTTTCCTTTTTCGGGACCTACCAACAGCAGCGTTGTCGACAATGCATCGGAAGCCGTTCCTGTCCTGGCTACCACGCTCAACGCGTAGTTTGTCTCGAGCGGCTCGCCGTTCGCCGGATTGATGATGTGACCGGCGGTATCATTCCCGAGCAGGCTCTTGGGGGTCTGTTCCGACGTCGAAACACTGTTGTCGCAAAGCACCACTTGCGGATCAATTTTCTTCGAAGGATCTCGCAAATGAACGAGCCATCCTTGCTGGCCGGGCGGCGACCCACTCCCGTACAGCGTGCTTCCCCCGGCATCAATGAGCGCGTTTTTAATTCCATGCGCGCGGAGGATATCCATCGCGCGGTCCACCGCATAGCCCTTACCGATGGATCCCAGATCGATTTGCAGGCAAGGCGAATGAAACTCAATTGCATTTGGGGGAATCAATTCGACCTTTTCATAACCTAGGCATGCTCGTAGTTTTTGTTCTTCTGCTTGAATCGGAGGAGGCTCACCGCGCAAGACGGCCTTCCACCGATGCGCTAGCGGGCCCACCGTCACATCAAACTGCCCGCCCGAGAGTCGCGAATAGCGCATCGATTCTTCAATCACGCGATAAAGGTCGGGCGAAACGGTCCGAGCCTGAAAATGGGCGTCGCGATTCAACCGGCTTAGCTCGCTCTCTGTTTTGTAATCGCTCATCACCAAATCCAGGCGCATGACCTCCTCTAGCGCAGCCTCCATCGCTTGATCGGCGTGTTCCGCGGAATCGTCGTACACCTCCACCTCAAACACCGTGCCCATGGTGTATTTGTTTTTGTGAAACAGGGTCAGCGGAGGTTCCGGCGCGGCCATACACGCGGCCGTGCACGCGGTCAGAAGCAGCGCCGCCAACCCTGCGTTACTCCAATGCATAGACCTCACCATCGTGGCTCGCAACGTAGATCGTTTTGCCGGATATGACGGGCGCTGATTGCACGGAGCTTCCAACTCCCGCGCGCCACACGATCTTTCCCGAGGCTAGCTCCAATGCGAATGTGCCTTCACTTTGAACATACACCACCGATTCGCCGATCACAGGTGGTGCGGTGATCACCTGGCCGGCGCGGGTTTTCCAGCGCAACTCACCAGTTGGAATCTCAAAGGCATACAAGCAGCCGTCCTTGCTTCCCACCACTGCCAGTTCTCCGGAAACCGCCGGAGACGACATGATCCCCAATCCCGTTTCGTGTTTCCATTTCACGGCTCCACTGCTCGCTTCCAGTGCGTAGAAATAGAAATCTTCAGAGCCGATAAGTAGCGTATCCCCTGCGAGCGCCGGCGAGGAATCGATACCATTCCCGGTAGCCGCCTTCCACACAACCGTTCCCGAAGCGGCATTCAAGGCGTAAACACTTCCGACCCCCGTCCCGGTATAGATTGTTTTCTCCGCCGCATACGCCGATGAATAAATGCGCCCATCCAGTTCTTGTTTCCAGCGGAGCTTTCCAGTTCCTGCATCGATCGCAAATAAATAGCCGTCGGCACTCCCGAAAAACACAGTTCCTTCTCGGATTGCCGGTGAGGTCCACACTTCCGCGCGTGTGGTTGCTTCCCAAACCTTCGCCCCGGTTTCACAATCGAGAGCATAGACGTTTCCATCATCACAGCCAAAAAAGATCCTGTTTCCACTCAGCGAAGGCGTGGAGTGGATCTGACCCGGCGCTTGAAACGTCCATTTGGCCCGGCCCGATTCGGCGTTCAGCGCGTGTAGCACTCCGGGAAGCGAGGCAGCAAACAGCGTCCCATTCTGCAGGACAGGAGCGCTACGGACAGAGCCACCCATGCGCGTTTGCCATCGTGCGCGTGTCGGAGCTGGCAACGCGTGTGTGTCCTGCCCGCCGGTTCGCGAATTGTCGCGAAGCAAAGTGATCCAGTCGGATTCTTTGCTGATTGGATCGGAAGTCGCGAAGGGATTGATCATTTGTCCACTAGCCGAGCGCAATCTTGCGATAGTCGATCTGCTGCCGGTCAGAAACGCCGAGTCCAAGCCTGCCTGCCGCCGCGATGTGGCCTGGCTGGCGGTAAAACAGGTTCTTGGCAGGGTCGTGGTAAAACTCTTCGCCGTTCGCCGTTATGCTTTTTGCATTGCGCTCCCAAACGGAAGGCGCCCCTTCTTTGAGCCGCTTTTTTTCGATCGTTTCCAACTCGATGATGTCCATGGCCACGGGATCCGTACCGACCAAAAGAAGGCCTGCAGGGTATATAAACTCCTGCAGCTGCGTCAGCGGGCCTCCGTGCCAGACCTGGCGAGTACCGTCCATAATATTCAAGACCGCCTTCGAACGCAGCGGCTCTACCGAACACATCACCCCGATTAATGGATCTGTAAAGGTGATGGGATTTTGATGCGACCGCGCCACATTATTAAAGACGCCGTAACCCAGATTCTTCAAACAGCCCGTCACTCCCGCTGCAGAATGATCCTTCATCGTGGGAACGTTAATAATCTTCGTCAGTTTTTGCGTCACCAGGCTGGCCATGTACGAGCGCGTTTCCCACTCTCCAAAAAAACTTGCCTGGCAGTACACGTTAGGATCGTATCCCGATGCGTCCAACTTGGTGTCCTGAATTCCAACAATTTTGATTCCCGGAGGAAGATGCGTTTGATAACTTCCGATATCCATCTCGTACGCGTAACGGTCGAAAACCACGATATTGTCCGTCGGCACCCCAGCGGACTGCAGCCCCAGAATGATTTCTCTTACGATCTCCGGCGAAGAGCAGCACGCTGGCGCTCCTGAAGGGTTGATTTTGACTCCAACCACATCGCCGGGTACGACGAATTTCTCCCAGGCCGCTTTGCTGTTCGGTGCGCTGGTAAGTTCCGTCATCCCTCGCTCCAGCATCTTGCTGATCACCGGCTGCGATACCCGATTGCCGACGATGGCCCGCGAATCGTGCAGCTCGATCACGCGTCCCGGGTAAAGGCCCGGCATGCGGAGCGGCGAAGGTTTGCTGCGCGACAGCTCGTGGACCTCGATGGGTGGCGCCGCAGGAAGTTCTACTCCATCCGCAGCCAGTTCATTCACGCCTCCAAGTAGCAATCCAGCGCTTCCTAAACAAGTGCGCTTCACAAACGTGCGGCGATCCATGTTTTGGTTCACTCCTATCGAGCTTTCTCTTGGCCAAGGGTGCTATCTCGACCGGCGCCGCGGGCGCGGACATTCGCTCTCGCGATGTAGCAGCGCACTCAGGCTACGCTACACCGCGTGAACTTTACAAGCGGGTCATTCCCCGTAATAATTCGCTCGACGGGCAATTTCATCTTTACTCCTTGCTCCAGGTGACAACCCGCCTGCGACTCAGTACACTTGCGACGCTTTTCAATTTATCTCTCGATGAGTGCTGAGGCAGCAACAACCAAAAAGGACCCGACATGTGGCAACGAAAAAAGTGCTCGACTAGACTTTGGCTCGTGCTGGCGGTCGCATTTATACCTTGGGGGCTACGCGCGCAGGCGCCTCAGTACGATTTGCTGCTGAAGGGCGGACACCTCATTGATCCAGCTAATCATCTGGACAGCGTCATGGATTTGGCTGTCGCCGGTGGAAAAATCGCCGCCGTCGAGAAAAGCATCCCCGCGAGCGCAGCAGGCAAAGTGGTCGATGTCACCGGTTTCTACGTCACTCCCGGCCTCATCGATATCCACTATCACATCGGCCACGGCGGCGCTCCCCTCGACTGGTTTACTCCGGAAGCCCGCGCTCATGACCTTCCCCTGGGTATCCCCGCGGATCTTGCTCTGCAATCCGGCGTCACCACGATCGTGGATGCGGGAACGTCTGGCGCCGAGACCTTTGTGCTGGAGAAAATGGAAGTCATCGACAAGGCCAAGGTGCGTGTCCTCGCTTTCCTCAACATTGTCGCGAATGGCATGGAAGGCGGCCTTGAGCAGACCGTCGACCAGATGGATCCCAAGCGATGCGCAGAAATGATCCACAAATATCCTGACATTATCGTCGGTGTAAAAACCGCTCACTATTGGACGGAAGCTCCGTGGGATCCCGAGCATACGCCCTGGGCTGCCGTTGATCGCGCCATCGAGTGTGGCCAATCGGCTGGCGTTCCCGTCATGTTCGATTTCTGGCCGCGTCCAGACCGCTCGTACGCCGATCTCATCCTGAAAAAGGCGCGGCCCGGCGACATTCACACGCACGTTTTTGCCCAGCAGTTTCCAATCCTCCTGCCTGACGGCAAGCTCAATCCGATCCTCGAGGAAGCTCGAAAGCGCGGCGTCATTTTTGACGTCGGCCACGGTGCAGGTAGTTTCTGGTTTCGCAATGCCGTGCCCGCCGTTAAACAGGGATTCATCCCCGATTCCATGTCGACAGATCTCCATACTGGCAATTTCACGATCCTCAGCATGACCCAGGTCATATCCAAGTTTCGAGCCATGGGCATACCTCTGAATGACCTGGTTCGCCGGTCGACGGTGAATCCCGCCAACGAAATTCATCGCCCTGATCTGGGAACTCTCTCGGTCGGTAAGGAAGCGGATATCGCCGTGCTCGAGGAGCTTTCTGGGCATTTCGGCTACATCGATTGCGGTCTAGCTCGCATGGATGGAAATGTCCGAATCATTGCGCGTATGACGGTTCGAGCCGGCCGCATTCTTTATGATCCTTCGGGCCTCAGCATGGTCGAATGGGAAAAAGCTCGGCCGCAGTATTTCAATACGCCTACGTTGGGGAATTCCAAACCAGCGATGGCCGATGACTATCCGCGGCAGTGAGATAACGAGGAGAGCGCATGTCGCAAAAAATCAGCCGTCGAAAAATGCTGCACAACGGAAGCGCAATTCTTATCGGTGGCGCGGGAGTCTGCGCAAGTTCCGCCGCCCGCAAAGCCAGCGAGCCTCTTTCATCTCCACCGCCAACAAAAGGTGTGGACTACTATCAGAAACTCGGAATCATCCCCTTTATCAATGCCGCGGGCACTTACACTACGCTGTCGGCTTCCACGATGCCGGATGAAGTGCAAGCCGCGATTGCGTTGGCCTCACTTCGCCCTGTCAACTTGCTCGAATTACAGGATGCGGCTGGCGATTACCTTGCCAAACGGCTGCGCTGTGGCGGCGTTCTGGTCACCTCGGGCGCTTCCGCTGGGCTCACGTTGGGAACAGCTGCTTGCGTAACAATCGGCAATAAAGACGCCATTGTCAGTATTCCGACGGATCTAAGCGGCTTGAAAAATGAGGTTATCGTCCAGAAGGCCCATCGTTACGATTACGACCATGCCATCCGTAATTGCGGCGTTCATTTCGTGGAAGTGGAAACGTTGGAGCAGTATCAAAAAGCCTTCAGCGATCGCACGGTAATGACCCAATTTTTCAACGCAGGCGAAGGCGCGAAAATCGGCAGGGAAGAATGGATTCAGGTAGCCCACAAACAGGGCGTTCCTTGTTTCAACGACGCTGCTGCTGACGTACCCCCCATTTCCAATCTGTGGAGCTACACACAAATGGGGTTTGACCTGGTGACGTTTTCCGGCGGCAAAGGATTGCGGGGTCCGCAATGTACTGGCTTGTTGCTCGGCAGAAAAGATCTGATCGAAGCCGCCAAACTTAACAATTCCCCCAATTCGAATGCCGTCGGGCGGGGTATGAAGGTCGCCAAAGAAGAAATCGTCGGGCTCGTTGCGGCTGTCGATTGGTTTCTCAATCAGGATGACGCCGCCATGGAAGCTGAATATGCCCAACGCGCGAAACTCATCGCCGATCGCCTGAAAACGATACCCAGCGTGCAGACAAGCATCTTCATTCCACCTGTGGCCAATCATGTTCCCCACCTCTTAATCAGCTATGATGCAAATCGCATCAAGATCACCGGACCTCAGGTCATGCAGAAAATGCGCCAGGGGAATCCACGCATTGAACTGAATCCGGCCACCGGCGGCAATCCAGCCAGCGCGGGTCTGCCCGGAGGCCCAAACACCGTCGTCGTCGGCGTCTGGATGCTGCAACCGGGCGAAGATTTGGTCGTGGCGCAACGCCTTCACGAAGTGCTGCAAGGCGCATTGCAGTCCTAAAACGTATTCTCTAATAACATCGGCGCCGTGGCCCGTCCCGGTCTGACGCATGGTGGCCGAATCTCCAAACTCATCACAGGTTCGTGTGATCCGTAGCACAGACCCCTGTGTCCCAGGCTTGGAAGATGCTGTAAGCCGCTTTCGAAAGGACTTCCTATGTCCATTGCAGCTTCCCTCAAACTGGACGCTCTCCGCACTCTGCCCACAGATTCTGCACGCCAAATCCAGTGGCGCTTTGCCGACCGCTACGACCTACAGATGCTAGTGCAATCGGCGCGCTCCGTCGCCCGCGGGACGGTCGCCAAGCTGGTTGCGCAAGGTGGCCGAAATTCCCATGAATGGACACCCGCAAAGGAAGAGATGCTGGAAGCATTTGACCGTTCGGGAATCACAGCTGTATTCATGGACCCGGAACAGGGGGGTTTCATTTCGGGACCTCGAAATCTCGCCCTGGCTTTAGTTGCCTTCGAACTGGCTTGGGTTGATGGAGGCGCGGCCACCGCCAGCCTCGCGGGCTGCCTGGCGCTAGCGCCTATTCATGAACGCGGCACGAAGGAACAGCAGGATCATTACATGAAGCTCGCGGCTCCCCCGCAACCAGGCGAAGACCGCAGACCTTGGCGTGGTGCTTTCTGCCTCACTGAGCCCATTCCTTATGTTGGCGTCGATACCGGCATGCTGGACGGCAAGCTTCGTATCGCCGAATGGAAAGAAGGCCAAGAGCCCATCCTGCAGGTCGAGAAGCGCGGCCGCTTCATCACGAATATCGGTTTTGCCAATTTCGTCACCGCTGCCGTCGATTCCGATGATGACCGCATCAAGGGCAGTTGCATGGTCATCCTCGAACAGGGCGACCCGGGCACTTTCGATCGAGGAACCCCCACTCGCAAACTCGTCCACCAGCTTTCCTCAACGGGCGACCCGATCTTCAACCTGCGCATTCCCGCCAGCCGCATTGTCGGTGGATACGATATTAAAGATGGCCGAATTTTCCCGCGGCACAGCCACAGTGAAGTGATCGAAGCGGTCTTCCGCCGCACCCGCGTGACTGTCGGCGTCATGACCGCCGCAAAACTGCTCTCTGCCGTCGAACCCATCATTCGCTATCAACGCGGGAGATTCCGTGGCGCTTCCACCGCTACGCCCGGCTCGGTCCGCTACCAGATGGGCCTGCAAGCGCGTGAGGATGCCCTTCACCGGCTTGTCGATATCTGGGCTACCGGGGAGGCCAGCGCTTCCCTTGCCTTCGCGGCCGCCCGCACCTTCGACGAACTCGATCCGATCGAGCGCGAAGCAGAGACCATCCTCGCCAGCCGAGGCGTCACCGGCGCGCGCGCCCAGGCCAAGCTTCTCCGCCAAACTTCAGAAGAAGCGGCGATTCTGCTCGGCTTGCCCGAAAAAGACCCCCGCAGAGAACCGCTGAAGGCCGATCCGCTTTTCCGCTTCCTTCAGTTGGACTGCCTCGCCGACATTCTGTGTCCCGCAGCCAAACTTTGGAATACCGGATGGGGCGCCCAGATGATGCGCGAGGCCGTCAGCCTGATGGGTGGCTACGGAATCACGGAAGATTGCCCGGGATTCCTCGCCAATAAGTGGATGGATGCACAACTGGAAGCCACCTACGAGGGTCCGGAGGCCGTTCAGCGGCGTCAGCTCTCCGTTACTTTGACGAATCCTCTCTTCCTCGCTCAGTTTCGCAATTGGATTCGTGAAATGCGCGGCATTGCTTCCGAGCATCCCGGTACTGGTGCTTGTACGCTCGCCACAGCCATGACGATGTGGCTCTGGACGCTTCAGCGCCTGCAGCACACCACCGATGGCAACGGCAACAAGCTGTACCAGAGCGCACGTCAGGGCGTTACTTTCGCGGTTGCCGATGCGCTCTGTTGGCTAATTGCCGCTCGTTGTCAGATCCTGGACGTTCTCGAGCTGGAACGCCGCGCCGCGGAAGATGCCTCCGTGGCCGACGGGCTTTCCGGCTTGGTCAATTTCATGACCGATCTTTGCCACGTCCAATCGGCGCGCGCCAGCGGGGAAGTAGCCCGTATCTGCGCTGAGCTGGTGTTCGGATACAATCGTCACCCTTCGTGGGATAAAGCGGATGCGCGCGGATGCTTCCTCCAGGAAGAAATTGATGAACTCGAGGGCTTCATTCCCGGAATTTCCGCTTGCACCGTGGACATTCTTGGCGATGATGGATCGCATCCCCAAAAAGCTGGCCCCTGTGCGAAATGCAACGGCGCCGATACCTTCCTCCAGCTCCACAATAAGCTGGACACCTGCCTTACCGGCGCTCGCCTGGCAAAAGACCGCGCCGCTGAAAACGTTTCTACGCTGATGATCCCGGAAGTGTTGGACTATCCGGCATGAGTTCTGATTCACCCGAATCATCGGTTACTGTTGACCGGCAGCAGCTAGACGTGGACATCGCCTGCGTGGGCTTTGGGCCCGCGATGGGCGGTTTCCTCACCACGCTTTCACAGAACGCTCTGAACTCCGATGGCTCACCGCGCTTTGAAAGTGCCGCTTGTCCGGGATCTCCGCTTCAAGTGATTTGCTACGAACGCGCGGATGGCTTGGGCTTTGGCGTATCCGGTGCTGTCACGCGAGCACGCGGCATTCGCGCCAGCTTTCCGGGCCTTGATCCTGCACAAATTCCCATGGCTGTGGCCGTCAAAAAAGAGGAACTCGTCTATTTGCTTGATCCCGTCGGCGCCAGTCGGCGATCTCTTGTACTGCGCACAGCCGACAAGCTTGTGCGCACTTTCGGCAAATTGACTTTCGTCCGGAATCACGCCGTTAAATTGCCACGCATCCCCAGTTTTCTCGCGAAGCACGATGGATGGGTGATGTCCCTCGGCCAGTTCAATCAATGGGTTGGCGAGCAATTGGCCGAATCGGGCAATGTCCAGATTTGGCCAAGCAGCCCGGTTAGCGAACCATTGCTTCACAATGACGCCGTCATCGGTGTGCGCCTCGCCGACCAAGGCACGGATCTCGATGGCTCACCGCAAGACGGGTTCATGCCCGGGATGGACGTCCGCGCTGCTTTAACGGTTGTCGGTGATGGACCCGTTGGCACTGTCGGCCGGGCCATCGATTCCCACTTCGGCATGCCGCCGGATCACCACTTTCGTGAGTGGGCATTGGGCATGAAAATGGTGATCGAGCTTCGCGCAGGTTGCACCCTCGAAACCGGCACGGTCATTCACACATTCGGATATCCCGAGCCGGAGATATTCGGCTTCCTCTACGTGCACCCGAATCGTCTCGCCTCCGTCGGCTTGTTCATTCCTTCATGGTTCCAGAGTCCGGTCCGCACTGCTTACCGCTATCTGCAACACTTCATTCTTCATCCTTTCCTGTGGCGCCATCTGAATGGCGGAACACTCAAGTCTTGGGGTGCGAAATCATTGCAGGAATCGGGGCGCCACGGAGAACCGTTCCTGGCCGGGAACGGCTACGCTCGCATCGGCGAGGGCTCTGGCAGCACCAACGTTCTTGCTGGTTCGGGCGTTGATGAAGCTTGGTCCACCGGCGTCCAGCTTGGCGAGGCTGTGCTGGAACTCCTGGGACAGAAGCGGGCTTTCACTCGCGAAAATCTTGAATCGGCCTATCTCCGCAGGCGTCGCGACAGTTGGGTCGACCAGGAATCCCGCATCGCCGCGGATGCGCGCAATGGCTTCCACTACGGCATGCTTCCCGGGCTTTTTGGAATGGCGCTAGCCGGCTTCACGCGCGGCCGCATTGCACTCCCTTCGCCGACAGCCAAAAGTGAGCCGATCGCTACGTTGGAACAAGCGTACCGTTCCCGTATTCCTGCGGATGAGTTGCAGCGCCTGAGGCAGGACTCCATTGCCAGTGGCGTCTCGCTGCATGACCAGATTATGAATCGTTGCGGCTGGCCGGAAATCCCTTTCGACGAAAAACTATTGATCTCCCAGCAAGACGCGCTGCTGATGGGTGGCAGCGTTCAGGCCCAGCCCGGCTATGCGAATCACGTGATCTTTGTTCGTACCGAGGTTTGCCGCAGTTGTGAGCCCAAGTTGTGCGTCGAAATGTGCTCCGGCCAGGCCATCACGCGCGGCCATGACGGCGTCCCGAGTTTCGATCGCGAAAAATGCATCTTCTGCGGAGCGTGCTTGTGGAATTGCCTGGCGGAAACTGGGAGCAATCCTGGCAACGTCGATTTTCGTGCTGGTGCGGGTGGTTTGCATTCGACGCTGAACTGAATTGTTGAAATTTGGCCAACAGCCCATGAATTGAGGACAGGTTCACCATGAGCAGCCCGTTCCACATTGTCGTCTGTGGCAGCATCGTTCCCGATCCCTTGCAAACTCTCGAGCCGGTCGAGTCTCCTGCCGGACCGGCTCTCAAAAACGAAATGCTTCTGCCCGCCGTGCTTGATCCCTGGGCAGCGCACGCGCTTTATGAAGCCGCGAATCTCGCTGCGTGTCATCCCGGCAGCAAAGTCTGGCTTGTCAGCCTTGGCCCAAAAGCAAAATTGCAGCAGGTCATGATGACCATCGCTCAAAAAGTCAGTTTCGAGCTGGTCGCGATTGATGGCTCCGCCAGCGGATTTTCTGACGCTCATTCTGTTGCCGAAGTTCTCTCTGGTGCCATCAGCGCGCTGCCCGGTTTGGACCGTTTGCGTCTCCTGCTGTTCGGCGGATGGGAATCCGCATCCCGAGGCGCTGGCGTCACACTGCAATTAATTGGAGAGCGCCTGGGCATCCCGGACCAGTTTCAGGGCGTGGACCAGTTGACCGTTCTGGAGGACGGCTCTCTTGAAGTTTTCGAGCGCATCGAAGGCGGGCGTCACCAGGTTTCCGTTTGCATCGGGCCGCCTGCGCTGCTCGGCTGGGCCACCGGAAATCTTCCGGAGCCGCGAAATAATCCTCAGATCGGCATGGCTAACATGCGCACGATCATGCCGTCTTTGCAGAAAGCTAAGCCCGCGGCGCTTGCGCCCGCCGCGATCGATTATCGCAATGTCTGTCCTCCAAAACAGCAACGCCAAACACGCATCGTCAAGGATTTGGGTGCCGATGAAATCGCGCGCGAACTGGCAGAATGGATCGCAAAAGCGTGAACGGGAAACTCCGCCGAGCAATCTATTTCTCCACCATGGTGAGCCGATGACCGAAAAGATTCTTTTTCTTGCACACGTCGATGAAGCGGGAAACTCCTTGCCCAAGGTCGCCTTCGAGGCCCTGGGCGCCGCACGCTCACTCGCCCGACAGTTAAACTCTCCGCTGGAAATCGGTTTGGTCGGCGAAACCGTACAATCCGCCGCGGACGCGATCTCGGGGGCAGGCGCGGTGCGCATTCTCGGGGTCGAAGGTCCGGAGTTTGCCAAGCCACGATTCGCGAGCGATGCCGCCGCCGCCGAAGCTCTTTGCCGCGCCAGCTGTCCACAATTGGTACTAGCACCAGGAACTTCGCGTTTCCTCCGCGCACTTGCGAGCCTCGCGCTGCGCCGGTCGGCTCAGGTCGATACGCATGTGACTTCCATCAGTGCTTCGGACGGTGCAGTGACTGCCAGTCGCTGGTTCTATCGTCAGCGCATCGAAGGAGTTTTCCGACGCAAAGCGCGCCCCTGGATTCTTCTTCTGGATTCCGGTTGTCACGAACCGTGGCACGCTGCGCCCGCGTCCGCCAACTGGGAGCAAGTCGCCGTTGCGCTTCCCGAGGAGTCCAGGCGCACTACTGTCACCGGGATCCGCGCTCCGAAATCAGACTCCCAGACAATTCGCCCCGACGCGAATCTGCTGTTTGTCGCAGGCGCAGGCTGGACCAAGAAGCAAGCCGACGGCAAGATCCATCCCGAACAAGCCGAAACTCTCATTCTCGATTTTTTGCGCGGATCTGGCGCTTCGCTGGGCGGAAGTAAATCGCTTGTCGATCAAAGTGGAGAAAATCAGGCCGTCCTTCGTTTCATGACCCACATGAATCAGGTTGGTCAAACGGGTGCCACGCCACGCCATCCTAAGGGTCTATCCAGTTGTTGTCACGGGGAAGAACCCCATGTCGTCGGCTGGCGCTTTATCAACGACCGCCGCGCCATCAACCTTGATCCCAATTGTGGCTGGGCTCGCGGCAAGGCCGATGTTCTATACGTTGCCGATGCATTTCGGGTCATGGATAAGTTGAACGCTCTGCTCGCAGAGCGGGCCGCGGAACTCCAGGCGAAGTAGATCTACAGTCGTCTCGGCTAGTGAGGCAGGGCGGCAGCAATCGCATCCCGGGGTTCCGCATTCTTCGCGTGAGGCTCCATTTGCGACACCGCTTGCTGGGCGACTTCCGTTTCCTGTGCGTCCACTACTGCGATTGCCGCGACGCTCACTATCTCTTCGACCGCGCAGTTGCGTTGCAACACATGCACGGGTTTCGACATCCCCATCAGGATCGGCCCTATCTTTTCCGCTCCGCCAATCCAAGACAGCAGTTTGTAGCACGTATTCGCAGAAGTCAGGTCTGGGAACACCAGCACATTGGCGCCGCCCCTGAGCTTCGAAAAGGGATAAGTCTCTTCCAGGATTCCCGGCACCACGGCTGTATCCGCCATCATCTCGCCGTCGATCATCAGAGTTGGGTCAGCCTCTTGTACCAGTTTTACGGCTCGCTGTACTTTCTCCGTCAACGGATGCGGCGTGCTGCCAAAATTTGAGAACGACAGCATTGCCACCCGTGGCGTAACGTTGAATCTGCGTGCGGTTTCCGCCGCGCACAGCGCAATTTCTGCCAGGTCTTCCGCAGTAGGCTCGATGTTAACGGTGCAATCCGCCAGAAAATACATGTCCCCGCGTTTTGTCACCAGAGCATACAAGCCCGAAACCTTGTGCAAGCCCGGCCGCGGTTTGATTACCTGAAGCGCTGGTCGGATGGTATCGGGAAAATGCTGTGTAACGCCTCCTACCAGTGCATCCGCGTCTCCCATGTGCACCATCACGGATCCGAAAATGTTCCGGTTGTTGATCAGAGTCTGCGCTTCCGTCAGTGTCACCCCACTTCGTTGCCGCAACTCGTAAAACGTCTGAATATAGGCTTCCCGCTTCGGCCACATGTCGGGATCCACTATCTGGATCCGTTCCAGATTGATTCCCAGATCTTTCGCCTTCTCCTGGATGATTCTCTTTTCTCCAATCAGCATTGGCTGCGCGATCTTTTCTTCCACAAGAATGTGCGCTGCTCGAAGAATCTTTTCATTCTCGCCTTCCGGGAATACCACCCGGCGCGGCTGCTTTTGCGCTTTATGAATGATCAGGCGCATCACTTCATGCGCTCTCCCAAGCAAGCGCTCCAGCCGTTCCCGGTACTCATCCAAATTTACTGGTTCTTTCGCCACACCGGATTCCATTGCCGCCTTGGCTACCGCGGTCGCTTCCCACACCAAAACGCGCGGGTCGAACGGCTTCGGGATGATGTACTCGGGTCCAAAGCGGATTCGGTCCACTCCATACGCATGACACACGGAATCTGGCACATCTTCTTTCGCCAGCGCTGCCAGCGCGTACGTTGCCGCGAGTTTCATTTCTTCGTTGATGGCCGTGGCATGCACGTCCAATGCTCCGCGGAAGATAAATGGGAAACCCAAAACATTGTTCACCTGGTTCGGAAAATCGGAACGGCCTGTCGCCACGATTACGTCCTTGCGCGCCGCCATCGCTTCTTCGTAGCTGATCTCCGGATCTGGGTTGGCCATCGCAAACACGATCGGCCGTTCCGCCATGGTTTTCAGCATCGCGGCGGTAAACGCGCCCTTCACCGACAGACCCGCGAACACATCCGCGCCCTTCACGGCTTCCGCCAGCGTTCGCAACGCCGTCTTGCGCGCAAACCGCGCCTTATATGGGTTCATCCCGTCACTACGGCCCTCAAAGATGACGCCCTTCGTATCTACAAGAATGATATTCTCTCGCTTAACTCCCAGCCGCACGTAATGCTCCGCGCACGCAATTCCAGCCGCTCCGCTTCCGTTGAACACGACGCGAACCTGGTCCATCCGTTTACCTACTATTTCCAGCGCATTCAGCAACGCCGCTCCGGAAATGATTGCCGTGCCGTGCTGATCATCGTGAAACACCGGAATCTTCATCGTTTTCTTCAGAGTTTCTTCGATGTAGAAGCATTCCGGCGCCTTAATATCTTCCAGGTTGATTCCGCCGAAGGTGGGCTCCAGCAGCTGGCATACCCGGATCACGTCTTCCGGATTCGTCGAATCCACCTCTAGATCGAACACGTCCACATCCGCAAACCTCTTGAACAAGACGCCTTTTCCTTCCATTACCGGTTTTCCTGCCAGCGCACCGATGTTTCCTAGTCCAAGCACCGCTGTTCCGTTTGATACCACCGCCACCAGATTTCCCTTCGCGGTGTACTTGAAGGCATCGCCGGGTTCCTGCTTGATAGCCAGGCAGGGCTGCGCGACTCCTGGTGTGTAGGCCAGGCTCAAATCCCTTTGCGTTAAGCAGGGTTTCGTTGGCGTTACTTCGATTTTTCCGGGCCGTGTACCTTGGTGATAGGCCAACGCTTCCGCTTTTAGTATGGTCATGGCCGTTCTCCTGGTGGTTCGCTCTGGGCGTTTTTAGACGGAGGTGTATCCTTTGAATTACGGGCACGTTCCGCGCCAAATTCACGGCGAGACTCCGTGTCTCCAGATTTGTTAATCGCTGAAAATACAAGGCTTAACCGCGCGTCAGCGCGCGCTTCCGATCTCTTGACCGCGCTTAGGGTGCCACTCCACGCAAGCCTGAGCATTTACGCGCAAAGCTGCTTCTTCCCACGCTGCCGTGGTCTAAAGGTCCCTACCACTCTTCCGTCGTCAAGTACTCATGAATGGACTTCGCCGCTCGTCGCCCCGACCCCATCGCCAATATCACTGTCGCACTTCCAGTCACGATGTCTCCGCCTGCGAATACGCCCTTGCGCGATGTTCGTTGTGTTTCCTGATTTGCTTCAATATAGCCGCGCTTATTGGTGTTCAGTCCCGGTGTTGTTGATTGAATCAGCGGATTCGCCGATGTACCCGTCGCGATGATCGCTACACTCAACGGAATCTCAAACTCCGATCCGGCAATCTCAAAGGGCCTTCTTCTTCCCGAGGCGTCGGGCTCTCCTAACTCCATTCGCACGCAACGTGCGGCTCTCAACCACCCATTGCCATCGTCCAGGAATTCCACCGGATTTGTCAGCACTTGGAAATCAATCCCCTCCTGCTTCGCATGTTTTACCTCTTCCGCGCGGGCAGGCATCTCTGCTTCGCTGCGGCGGTACAGTACGTACGCTTTCGCAGCACCCAATCTTCGCGCCGATCGGATTGCATCCAAAGCCGTGTTGCCCCCGCCGATCACCGCCACCTGGTTCCCCCGCACGTCAACGATGGGCTCGTCGTAGCGCGGGAATTCATACGCGTGCATCAGATTGATTCGCGTCAAGAACTCATTCGCCGAATAAACACCGTTCCAGTGTTCGCCTGGAATATTCAGGAATACCGGTAGTCCTGCGCCCGTCGCGATGAACACCGCGTCATATCCCTCTTTTTCGAACAATTCATCGATCTCGACTGTTTTGCCCACCACCACGTTTGTTTCGAACTCCACTCCCATCGCTCGCATGGTATCGATCTGTTCGCGGATCACCTGTTTCGGCAATCGAAACTCCGGAATTCCATACACCAGCACTCCACCGATTTCATGCAGCGCCTCGAACACGTGTACCTTGTGGCCTTTTTGCACCAAGTCACCCGCCGCACTCAATCCCGCCGGGCCACTTCCAACGATGGCCACCGCCTTGCCCGTCGGCGGGGCCTTTGGTGCTAGTGGCACTCCCACCCGCTGTTCGTAGTCCGCCACGAATCGCTCCAGGTAACCGATCCCCAGCGATTGCACCTTCTTCGTCAATAGGCAGTTTCCTTCGCAGTGATCTTCTTGTGGGCAAACCCGCCCGGTGATCGCCGGTAACACGTTATCTTCCCGAATTTTCGCTGCTGCCCCCAGAAAATTTCCTTCGACGATCAGCCGCACAAACTCCTTCACCTTCACGCCTACCGGGCAATAATCGACGCAAGTTGGTTTCTTGCATTCCAGGCAGCGCAAAGCCTCCTGCCGGGCAAGCTCCGTCGAATACCCCAGATTCACTTCCGTGAAATTGTGGACGCGCTGTTCCGCCACTTGTTCCGGCATCTGCTGCCGCGGTACTTTCATCCGGTCTTTCAACTTCAGTGGATTCGGAGAGATTTCCTTTACCGATTCCATTGCTTTTCCTCCTCCACCAAGCACGCCGTTGTCTCTTTCTCCCCGCCTTCTGCCTTGCACTCCTCTTCCTGTTTCAGTTTCGCTTGGTACTTCTCCAGCGATTTCCGTTCAGCCTCGCGGTACATCCGATTCCGTTGCATGAGTACTGGAAAATCGACTTCGTGCGCCTCGAACTCCGGACCATCTACGCACGCAAATTTGCTTTTTCCTCCGACAATTACCCGGCATCCACCGCACATTCCCGTGCCGTCAATCATGATCGGGTTCAAGCTCACCACAGTATGGATTCCGGGGCCGTGTGTCAGGTCGGACACTGCTTTCATCATTGGCACTGGTCCCACCGCCAACACCTCATCGATCTTCACGCCTTGCGCAATCAGTTCGCGCAGTTTGTCGGTCACCAAACCCTTCTCTCCGTAACTCCCGTCATCGGTCGTGACGTACAATTCATCGCTCACCTGGCGCATCTCGTTCTCCAGAATCACCAGGTCGCGGTTTCTTCCGCCTAAGATGGTTACAATGCGGTTTCCCGCGCGTTTCAGCGCCACCGTGGTTGGATACGCCAGTGCCGTTCCCACCCCGCCGCCCACGATCACCACGGTCCCAAAATTCTTGACCACCGATGGTTTTCCCAATGGTCCCACTACGTCCAGAATTCCTTCGCCAGCTTCCAGTGCATTTAGCTGATTGGTGGTCTTTCCCACCGACTGCACAACAATCGAGATCGTTCCTTTTTCTGCGTTCGAACTCTCGATGGTCAGCGGAATTCGCTCGCCTTGTTCATGCAATCGCAATATGACGAACTGCCCCGCTTGATGTTTTCGAGCTATCCGCGGCGCTTCAATCACGAATCTCTTGATGAGTGGAGCGATGAATCCTGCCTGCTGAATCCTGAACATGCACACCCCTTGCACAGCGTAACTGCCTACCGCCGCGATACTAGATTTGCAAGATGAACGCCATCTTCGCCCTTACCTGCTTACGACTAAGTATCGTGTTATGAACGGGATAAGTGCTTGGTGGGACGCGATGAACAACGGAGAATGGCTTTTCCTGAGAGAACTACCGCATCCTGCCCGGGCTTATGGGTTAACTCACCCAGGGTCTCGTTGGACTGCCTGGCGGAGAACCCTAATTTCAGGGCCCATCCGGTGCGGAACTACAGCGTTCCGGAGGTGGCAGAGCCTCCTGAACTCGTGGCCGCCTTGATCAAGATTGGCCATCGGGGAAACGCGTAGCTCCCGCCCACATCATCAATGACATTAATTTGGCAAGTGTAGAATCCCGGCTTCAGCGACTGCAGTGGGATCTCCATCTGAAAAATCACCGCTTTCCGGTCTGCGGCTGTCAGCTCATGAGCCACGACCGGCTTTGTCTCGTACACTTTTGTTTCACCTTGCAGGAATTCGATGCTTGTCAGCACGCGCAAGGATCCCTTCGGTTGCGGGTGTTCGGTCGATCCAGTCGTGACTTCTGCTGCCTTGCTCTTTGCGGCATCGTAGATTTCGTACTGCAAGAACAGTTTCTGGTCCTGCGTAAACACGTGAGTCACGCTCGGCACCAGTTCCGTCTGTTCGCTAACCAATGGCTGGAAGCCCTTTTTCTTTTGTGTCGATGGAACTCGTTGGCTGCTCAACACCACGCTGCTCATTCGCATGGGTGTCTTCCGCAAATCTGGAATCCTTACGTCCGTTTCGAACGATCCCATCCGTCCGGTTCGGTTCTCCCGAACAATAAACTTTAGGTGATAACTCCCGGGGGCCAGCACATAGCTCGTGTTGTACTGAACATTTTTTCGCCGCACCTGCTGCGCGCTTTCTACGGCCAGCTTCACCGTGTCACGCAATCGTCCCACTGGGAATTTTCCGCCTGCCAAAACTTGCCCAATAATGTCCAGCGTAGCGCTATCCTTGTCTTTTTCTTGCACGAACGGGATCTGCGATCCCGGCACCACGATGGACACCGATAAATAATAGTGTGTATCATCCTGCCGGAAATACGCGGTTCCGGCGTACACCGCCACGTCCGTCTGCGGCAGCTCCGCGGCGAGTTCATCCTCCAGTTGCTCCTCGCGATCCGTTTGCTTCATGTGTTGATAATCGCGATCCGCATAGTATCCCGCCCGGTATTCCAGCTTCACGTCGGGCCGGTTGATCTGTACCTTCAGTCGACGGAAGTGACCGTCTTTCAAGTGATTCGTGCTCGTATAACCCAACACGTAGTACGCAGAGGTATCCTTTTGAACCTCGCTAAAGACCCCGCTTAAATCGTTCATATCCATAAATGCCTTGCCGCCGGTATCAGCAGCCAGTGTGTACAGGGTCTCTTGCGACGTATCATTGCTATTCAAATCGTTCAAGACCGAAGCGCCGCTGTACGCCGACTGCCCATGCAAGCTCGCCGATTGCGCCTGGCCCCCGGGTGGAAACGCGAACAATCCGCGCACGTCCACCGGATAGATCGAAACGTTGGCCCGCACCGCTGCCGCCGTCGCGGCGCGCAGCGCGGACTGGTTGTCCACGCCAGACTGGCTGATCCCGTTGCTGAAATAGATCAGACTCTTCTTTTGTGGAATCGCACCCATTGCGTGCATCACGGCTTCCAGCGCCAGTAGCTTCCGATCTGCGCTGAATGTGTTGTAATCTGTGTCGTCTGGCGTATACGCGCCGCTCGTTTCCACCGCTCCTTCGGAGCTTCCGGTGGTGCCGTTCTCGAAACCCTGCCCTTCGCTCGAGTTATAGGACGAAAGCTTGGCGAGGATTTTGTTCTTGTCGTCCGTGAAATCCAGATCCAAGCTCAAATTTGTGGCCAGCGACATCAGCGCCAGCAAATCCGCGTGCTGCATTTTTGCCTGCACGTATTTCCTTCCAGCTTCCACGGTGCGGTCAATGTCGTCCGGCTGCATCGCCGAAAAATCAAAGAACAACAGCATCAGCCGCCGGTCGCGCGCCTCCAGACTCTTCTGTTGGCTTGAGCCCAACAGGGCGCCTGGTCCCGACGTTCCGGTCACCGTCGTTCCCGCGCTTCCCGCTGTGGCCAATTCGTCGACACTTTCGAAATCGAAGCTCGCCAGATCTTGTTTCTTTCCGTCTTCATAGACAGTGAAGTCATCTCTCTTCAGATCGCGGATCAAGTTGCCGTGCTTGTCTCGCGCAACCACGTTCACCAGCACCACTTCGGTCGTCACTCGAACCCGGGTTCCGCTCTGCAAAGGCGTCTGTGACTGTTGCGCCACGAGGTTACCCACCGACAACCACACCAGCAGCAGCGCTGTCGCCGTTCTTCCGAGTTGTGTCTTCAACGGCATCTCAATATTCCTCAGAACCGGAATCTCGCGACCATCGACACCCGGCGCATATTGCTCACGCCCGTCACCTGCCCGAACGTCAGCGAATTCACAACTGTATTGATGTTTGAAAAATAAGGCGTGTTGAATACGTTGTTCGCCGTCAGCCGCAAATCCAGCGATCGCGATTCCCGAATCACTATCGATTTGTTGATCGTCATATTAAACGTGAATTGCGCGGGGCCCAGAATAATGTTGCGTCCCGCATCTCCGTACACCATCCCTCCGGTGCAGGTCGCTTGCCCCGGGACGCAGAATGCCGCTGTATTAAACCACTCCGCCGTCGTTGGCTGTGCTACTCCCAGTGGTTGGCCGGGGACCACATTCGCCCGTATGCTTCCGCTCACGCCGCGGTCGATGTCCGTCGTGGAGCCTGAAATGCGTGGCGTGAAATAGAGACCTGAGGCAATCGTGAAACTGCCGCTCCATTGCCATCCACCGAAAACCTGCGACATCGCACCTTTCGTCAGAAACCGCCGCCCGTCTCCAAACGGAAAGTCGTACATCCAGTTCCCTGCGAATCGTTGTTCCTGATCGTAACTTGAGAGCCCACGGTCTCCCGGCAGATAAAACGGATTTTGCACCACCACCGACCCTCCGCCGCCTATCGAAGACGCGACGTCGATCGATTTGGAGAACACGTAGCTGGCGCCGATTCCCAGTCCCTTTGACATTCTCTTTCTTACGCGTATCGATCCGGCATTCAGGATCGAATTTCCCTCTGACGATTCATAGATGAACGGTGCGGACGCTTCGCCTGTTGACGGCGGGCAATTGTCCGTCGTCTCGCAACTTGGCACCAGCGCACGTTCGGTATCCAGCCGCGTTCCCTTTGCCCCGTTGTAGCCGACATTCAGTTGTACATTGCCCGGAAGCTGCCTCTGAATATCCAAATTCCAGATTTGCACGTAAGCGAGCTTGTAGTTCGGATCCAGCGAGTAGTTGTTCGTCACCACGGGCAGGGGACTTGTGGGAAATCCATTCTCCAAGGTCAGAAAACTTCCATAGGGACTGATATTTGTTGCCGTCGTTGCAAACGGCGGTTGATACGCAAAATTCCGTATGAACGTGCTGTACTGCCCCAGGTTGTAATTGATCCCGTATCCTGCCCGCACCACCATGTTTTTGTCGGCTCTCCATGCCAATCCGATTCGAGGTGCCCAATTATTCCGGTCCGGCTTCACTAGGGACATCGGGAACACTCCCGAATAGGGCCCTGTTTGTCCCGGCAGGACGCGAAATGCGGTAATGGATTCCGGATTGAAGCTTGTGTCCATGTTCGCGATTTGATTGCCAACTTCGGTATAGGGCCCGATGTACTCGTAGCGTAGTCCAAGATTCAGCGACAATTTGGAAAAGATCCGCCAATCGTCCTGCGCGAAGAAATCGTAGGAATTCGCTCGAAATTGATACTCCGATGTCCCCGATTGCAGGCTCGTCTGTTGTGGCAATCCCAACAGGAAGTCCGCAAAATCGATCCCCGTGCCCGAAACCGGCTGTGTGCTCTCGGGCAGGTACTGCGCTGTTGCGAATCCCGTGAATACGAAACTCCCTTCGGCATTTCTCGCCGAACGAAAATCCTGCAGGATCCTTCGATAGTCGCCACCGAATCGCCAGTTATGCTTCCCGCGGTTCCAGACCACCGCATCGGAGATCGCATAGGTCTGATCCAGTTCGCGGCTCGGTACCGGTCCGTTGAATCCTGCAAAACTATTAAACGAAATTCCTGGCAGGCCCCAGTTGAATGGGTCCGTGGAAATTCCCGTGATTCCTGCGTTGCCGGCAACGTCGACCACTCCCGAATACAGATTCGTCGACGCCACGCGGTTGTGGTTATACGTGAACCCCAGCGAATTGGTGACGCGTCCCTTGCCGTAAGTCCATCTCGCGTTTCCATTCCATCCCTGTGTGTTGGTGCTTCCCGCTAGCGACGGAAATGGATTCACGATCGCAGTTGTATTCCGCGACCAGTTGAATCCAACGTTTAAATTGTTCCGCGGCCCTCTCCTCCCGCCTCCCCGCACCTCCTCCGGGTTGCGCAAAACCCGACCCTCCGCCGCTGATGAAATTATGGATCAGTCGCAGGCTGAGACTGTCAGAGTCGCCTTCATCTGACGTAATGTAGTGAAAGTTCTGCGCCGCTCCCGGCAAGTTCGGCAGAGGTATGTACGGCAACAACGAAGTCGCCGCCGAGCTGAATTGGCTCGGGTCCATCGTATTATTGCCGAACGGCTGTCCGGTAGCCGGGTTGTAAATCAGGATGGGATTGCCGTTCTTGGCGGTCATCCCCGAAAAATTGCCATTTCTCTCGGCCAACGTGGGCACGGTGCTGAACGCGTCATAGGGAGTGCTGCCTCGACTCCCGTTCCACCCCACCGTGTAGAACGTGCTTTTACTCCAATCAAATAGCCCGGGAATTTTTAGCGGTCCGCCAACAAACGCGCCAAACCGCAGTTGGTTATAGCTCGCTTTCCCCGCCTCACGGCCGGTCAGCGAATAGGACTGCGCATCCACCGCCGAATTGTCATCCTGCAAATTCAAAAAACCGTGCGGCTGGTTCACATTGAATCCCCGCCCCATTCGCCCCAGCATCATCGGGCCACCACCCGACCCACTTCCTGGCCCTCCCATCGGCCCCTCGCCGAACGGCCCCCCACCCTCTCTCTGTGCGCGATCACGAAATTCCTGCACCCGTTGCTGAATATCCTCCTCGCTCCCGGCTCCAAAATCCTGGCTGCGTCCTTGTGTCCCCGCAACGCTCACCGATTCAGACGCGATATCCGCCCCGGCACCGTTCATTGGCAAACTGGATAGATCGCTCGCGCTGACAGTGCCAACAACAGCGCTGCCATTTTGCGAGTTTCCTGTCGGATCAGCAGAGAGGGAATTGTCAATCGAAAGGCTCTGAAATCCACGGCTGGTGGTGGTTGCGTTATTTGCCCGCTGTGTCTGTTCCTGTTGTCGCGACGCCAGCACTAACTCCGCTTCCACTTTTCCCGTTGGGTTCTCCGGATTAAGGACCACTTCACTTGTTTGCACGGCGAAGCCCATGAACTCAATCTTCACGACGTACCGGCCACGCGGAAGATTCTTCAGAACAAACGAGCCATCCACGCCGCTCGCCATACTGTATTTTTTCCCCGTAAGCGTGTTGGATGCTGTTACCGTTACTCCCGGCAGGGTCGTCTTTCCACTCTTTACAGTTCCGCTGATTTGATAGCTGCTTGCTGGGGGTTGTGCAGTTGGTTCCTGCCCGTAAGCGAAGCAGACAAATAGAATCGCGCCGATCAGCGCCAGGCAGACGACCACCACGATTCCGCGAAGCACACCCTTCACTACGATTTCTCCTAAGGTTTCGGAGGCGTTGCTTCGCCGACGGATGGCTTTTGTCCGCTGTTCTGCTCCCTCATCTCCTGCATGCGCTTCCACTGCTCCGGGTTCATCACCATCACTCCCTTAGGCACAAAGACGTCCTTTTCCATCGCCCCGCGTGCCATCAGGTGATCGCCCACTTGAATATCAGCCATCGTAATGCTGTCCCGCCCTTTTCGCAGTGAAGTCCCTTCATTCAGTTCCAATATTTGTGTCACGTTGTCTGGACGCAACACTGTCAATCGTGGCGCATCGATCGCCTTCACCTCTCCCACCACGTAATCCGTTCCCAGCGTTCCCATCTGTCGACCGCCCTGGCCTCCGGGCCCGCCAGGACCACCCGGACCGCCTGGTCCTCCCGTGCGTGACCCCACAACCTTTGCCGTTACGCTATGATCTGCATTTTCATCCCCGCGCACCATTACCGTGTCGCCCACCTTGAAATCCGTGGCCTTCGCTGTCTCTCGATCTTTCCGAAATTGCGTCGCAGTCGTTAGCTTCACGGTCACTGTCTGGCCATCTCTCGTTTCCAGTTCCATCGTCGCAATCCCAATCGCAGTAATTTTTCCGAAAAATGGCCGTGGTCCGCCCTCTTCTCCCCGCGCCCTTCCACCTTGGCTCTGCGATGGCGCAGCGCCGCTCGCCGGATCTTGGCTACCAGCGCTGAGCGGAGCTTGCTCGGCTTGGGTCTCCTGGGCTTGCCCACGCATAGTCACTGCGCCGAGTAAGCCAAGGCAGCCGACTCCGATCATAAGAACTTTTCTACAATACACTGTGCACCTCTTCCTGTTTTTAAATGCCTGTCTGTTCGTCAGACGTGTGCCGTGTCTCCGGCGTGTCTTAGAAATGTGGACAGCTCTGCAGCTACACCTCTCTCTAATTTCCCTCCATCTCGCTGGAAGGTTCCCGAACCGCGTCAGGTTTATTGTCGAAGATTGCACAACTTACCGGCAGGCAACGAATGGCTTGTGGCGCTCAGAGCGGTCTCAAAAACTGCCTTTCGTTGGAGTTCTTCGTGCTTAGGTACGTCCTGCATTTTCAACGGGATTCTTCGCTATCGTTTGACTCACCTCAAGTAAAGATCCCGCGTACAAATCCGCATTTCCCTTCGCCGTTTCCGGTCTTTCCGTCAACTGGGCGGTCTTACAACCTGCACGCCTTCCGGCTTCGACATCCGTCTCGGAATCGCCAACCATCCACGAGGCTGGCAAATCGAGTTGATGCTCCTTCGCGGCTCTCAGCAGCATTCCCGGTGCTGGCTTGCGGCACTCGCATTCGGGTTCCTTCTCGTGCGGGCAATAGTAAATCCCATCCAGCGTGGCTCCGGCGACGGTAAGTTCTTCCTGCATATGCCGGTGTATCGACTCCAATTCGTCAATGCTCAGCAGACCTTTGGCTACGCATCGCTGATTGCTGATGACGATGACCCTCCATCCCGCTGCGTTCAACCTCGCAATTCCATCCGCCGCCCCGGGCAGAAAATGGAAATCTTCCCATCGCGTTATGTACTCTCCTTCGGCCGCCTTGCGATTGATTACGCCGTCACGATCGAGAAACACCGCTCTGTTCATCGAGCGGCCCCTGCTCCGGGATTAAGCCGATTGCTCGACTTGCAAAAATGGAGCACTCTTGATTTCCAATGCACGCTCAATTTCCTTCTGTCCCCTCTCCTACACTGAAATAGGTGCAGTCGGGATGTTGGAATACCAGCGCGCTCACGCTTGCCTCAGGGTCCATCATGAAGCCTTCGGTCAGCTGGACTCCGATTTCTTCAGGCTCCAGGATTTTCCAGATCCCGGCTTGATATTCCAAATCGGGGCACGCCGGGTAGCCGAAGCTGTACCGCTTGCCGCGATAACGCGACGTGAATCGCTGCGCCATCGTCATCTCCGCGGGATCCGGGAAGCCCCAGTCTTCGCGAATCCGCCGGTGCAGCCATTCCGCGCAGCCTTCTGCCGTTTCGATTGCCAGAGCTTGCAGCCCATGTGACTTGAAGTAATACCCTTCATTCTTCGCTTTTTCCGCGCGTTCTCGAACCCCTTCGCCTGCGGTAACTACGAACACCGCCACGTGATCGCGTTTTCCTTCTTTTGGCTCGAGAACGTAGTCGCTCAGGCAGAGCTGGTCCCCGCTGTTCTGTCGCTTGAATTGCCATGTCTGTAGCGGCTCTCCGCGGCCCGGTGCGAACAGATGTAGACTTTCTCCGTGCGCCTCCGCCTCAAAGAATTGCCAGACGGCGCGCACCTTCATATAAGCCGTGGCTTCGTTCTTCACCTCTTCCATCTCATTGAGCAGCTCGACGGCCTTCACTTCCCGCGTCGCTAAATGTTTCTCGAAGTCCCCGCGATAACCCATGTGCCGCCCGTACAGCATGAACGGATTGATGTAGCTCCAGATCTCGCGCAAATCCGGAACCAGCCGCACCTTGCGGTCCAGATAACCGACCTGCGGAATCGGTAAATCGGCCCGCACCTTTGGGGAGCGGGCCACGGCTGGCTTCTCAACCAGCTTTACTGTCGTCGATACCCTCACACCATGCCCGCTGGCCAGTTGCTCGCTGATCACTCTCGCCCGTGTCGCCGGGTCCATCAATTCGTTCATCAGCCGCAATCCGGTCATGGCGTCTTTCGCATAGCACACTGCGTTGCCGTAACTCGGTGCAATTTTTGTTTGCGTGAACTTTGCGCTCAGCGCCGCTCCTCCCACTAGAAGTGGCACTTCAATGCCCGCATCCTTCAGGTCGCTCGCCGTGATTACCATCTGTTGCGCACTTTTCACCAGTAAGCCTGAGAGCCCGATCGCGTCCGGCTTATGCGCCTGGTACGCCTTAATGAGCTCTTCCGGAGGCACCTTGATTCCCAGATTCACCACGTCGAATCCGTTGTTCTTCAGAATAATCTCCACGAGGTTCTTCCCGATGTCGTGCACGTCTCCCTTTACCGTCGCCAGCACGACCTTTCCGCGCTTCGCGGTGTCCGCCTTCTCCATAAATTGCTCAAGGTGGTTCACAGCGGCCTTCATCGCTTCAGCCGATTGCAGCACTTCCGCCACAATCAGCTCATTCGCATTGAACAACCGCCCTACCTCTGCCATTCCGTCCATGAGCGGTCCATTGATGATTGCCAGAGGTGCCGCACCCTCCGCTCGCTTCACGTCCAGATCTGCCACCAACCCGTCTCGCGTTCCCTGGATGATGTAGTTCGCAAGTCTTTCATCCAATGGCAGGTCTTCCGCCTTCACCTTCTCCTTTTTTGTCGCCTGCCGCGAATACTCTGTGATTGCAGCGATATGGTGCTGGTTGATCGCTGCCTTTTGTTCCTTGCTCTGTTGCCGCCAATCGGCTGGAACATTTCGCAACAGCGCGGTCTGCGAATGATCTTCCGCAAGATCCTTCGGCGCGTGTTGAAACAATAGATTTTCTGCCAATCGCCGTTCGTGCTCCGGAATCGACGCAAATCTGTCCAGCTTCTCGGTATTCACAATCGCCAGGTCCAGCCCCGCTTTCGTGCAGTAATACAGAAACACGGAGTTGACCACTTCGCGCGCGCCTGCAGGCAATCCGAACGATACGTTCGAAATCCCCAGGATCGTTCTTGTATCCGGCAATGCCTGCTTGATCAGACGAATGCCTTCGATCGTTTCCACCGCGCCACCGATATAGTTTTCATCCCCCGTTGCGCACGGAAACACCAGCGGATCGAAAACGATGTCTTCCGGCGCTATGCCGTACTTCCTCGTCAATAATTCGTAGGAACGCTTGGCGATCTCCAACTTTCTTTCTCGCGTGAACGCCTGCGCCTGCAACTTGTCCTCGTCGATACACCCAACGACGATCGCTGCGCCAAAATCATGGACGATCGGCACCACCCTCTCGAATTTCTCCTCACCATCCTCCAAATTGATCGAATTGATGATCGCCTTGCCCTGGCAATAGGTCAGCGCCTGCTGTACCGCCGCGGGATCCGTCGTATCGATCATGATCGGTACTTTGATCTTCCGGATCAGCTTTTCGTAAAACTCGGGTATATCCTTCCGTTCATCTCGTTCTGTGCTTTGCAGGCACACGTCCACGATGTGCGCTCCGCCCTTCACCTGCCGCCGCCCTATCTCCGTGGCCTCTTCCCACTTTTCTTCCGCCACTAGGTTCTTGAACAGTCGCGAGCCAATCACGTTCGTCCGCTCGCCTACAAGCAACGGCCGCGTCTGGTCATCCGCTTCGATTGTTTCAATTCCTGAGTACACTGCCCGGTGCGGTTCAGCGGGACGCAAACGCGGCTTCTTTCCTTCCGCCATCTGAGAAATTGCACGAATATGTTGTTCCGTCGTTCCGCAGCACCCTCCCACGATGTTCAACCACCCGTGGTTAATAAATTTTTCCAGCTGCGCCGCCAGGCTCGTCGGCGTTTCCAGATATTTGCCTTCTTCATCCGGCAAGCCCGCATTCGGGTAGCACGACACGTACTCTCCGGTCACCGTACTCAGCGTCCGGATGTGGTCTGTCATGAACTCCGGCCCTGTGGCACAGTTCATCCCGAACGCAAGCGGATGCGCGTGCCTCAGAGAAGCCCACATCGCCTCCACTGTTTGTCCCGCCAACATCGTCCCCATCGGCTCGATGGTCACCGACACCAGAAAGGGAACTACCGCCCCAATTTCCTTAGAGAGCTTCTGTATGGCCAGAAGCGCCGCCTTGATATTCCGCGTATCCTGGCACGTTTCCACCAGTAGCAGGTCTGATCCACCCTCGATCAGCCCCTTCGCCTGTACGTAGTAATTGTCGAGCAAGCCCTCAAACGTCACTCCACCCGTAACAGTGATCGCCTTCGTCGTTGGTCCCATCGAGCCGGCTACAAACCGCGGCTTCCCCGGCGTCGAGTACTCTTCCGCCGCCTGCCGCGCCAACGTCGCTGCTCGCTTGTTCAGATCGTGGGCTTCGGCACCAAGTCCATATTCGGCCAGGACCAGCGGTGTCCCACCAAAGCTGTTGGTCTCAACGATGTCCGATCCCGCCTCAAAATACTTCCGATGTATATCCAGCACCACATCCGGACGCGACCGGACGAGGATCTCATTGCACCCTTCCAGCGAAGCCCCGCCAAAATCAGCCGCCGTCAAGGACCGCTGCTGCAGCATCGTCCCCATGGCGCCATCCAGTACCAAGATGCGCTCTGCCAGCAGCTCTCGTAGTGCCTTATCCGATTCCTTCAGGTCTCTCATCCAGTCCTTTTCTTTCGGGCCTCTTTAAGCGTGGGCCGACAGAGGCGTTTCTCCTCCTTTCGGCATCCCCTTATTTTACGTGGCTTTGCCTGCGGAATCGACTCTTGTCCTTCCGCTCCCACATCCTGCCAACACGCCCAATCTGTCAGTAACAGTTCGTGAACATCTGCCCCCAAGGCCCTTGCCCCTGCCTCTCGCTTTCACTACCCTCAAGTACAGTGGCTAACAAACGCATGTCCTCGAAACTTACAGTCTGCTTACTCTCGCCTCACCCGCTCGTACTGAGCGAATTCGAACGCCTTCTTGGCAAGGCCTCCCAGTTCAAGGTCATAGCCAAACAGCTTGAGTCCACCTTGGCCCCCGACCTGCGCAATCTCGAGCCTCCCCGCGCTCAGGTCTTCGTCATTGACGCGCATGCCGCGCGCCAGGCCACGGGCGCTCTGCTCACCAATATCCTGGAACGCTACACCGACGCGCGACTCATTGTCGTCGGAGACTCCATCAACGAAGCGAATGCCTTCTCCCTCTTGCGCCTTGGCGTTAAGGGAATTTTGACCTACGCCGAAGCTCGCGATCAGCTTGCTCGGGCTCTTCCTCTCGTTTCGCAGGGCGGATTTTGGGTTCCTCGCTCTGTCCTCTCTGGCTTTGTGGACTCGATTCTCACCAGCCAGGGCCGACGCCTGAAGACCGACTCCATCACAAATCTCAGCCGCCGGGAGCAGGAAGTTCTAGACTCGCTTCTGGAGAACCTTTCCAATAAAGAAATTGCCAGCAAGCTTAATATCGCCGAACGGACCGTCAAGTTCCACGTTTCCAACTTGCTCAATAAGTTTGGAGTCCGCCGCCGTGCGGACCTGATTCTTCTCACGTTTCAGCGCCGCATGGCCCAGGCTTAGCTGACCAATTTGATGCCGCGGCCGCTCGCCCGGTGAGGGAGTGGTTTTCTGATGCCGCCGTAAAGCGCTTTCCTCCCGTGGCCTGTTGGTCCTGTGTAGTGTGTGGTTAAATATTCCTTGCGGGTCACCGCATCGAATGACTACTTTCTATATCGAACAATTTGGTTGCCGTGCCACTCAGGCTGACGGCGCTGCCATCGAGCGGCAGTTGCTAGAGCAAGGCTGTTCTGCCTCTTCTGACCGCGCTTCCGCGGACGTGGTCATTCTGAATACCTGTACGGTTACAGCGGCGGCAGACACCCAGGCCCGCGACGCCATTCGCAAGATCCACTCCGCGAATCCTTCCACACGCATCATTGTCACCGGGTGCTACGCCCAACGCGCCCCGGAGGAGATTGCTCAGCTTAGAGGGGTCTCCTTGGTTGTGGGCAATTCCCACAAGCCGCAAATTTCGGCGTTAGCGCAGGCGCTTCTGAGCCGCCCAGTTGCCTCCGAACGATTACTGACAATCCTCGATGCCCCGCCTACATTCTCCGACCCGTCCACAATCGATCCCGTTCTCTACCATGCTGCTCCCATTCTTACTGGCAACATTTTGGGGCTAACAGATGTGCTCGTCGCTCCGGTTCTCGGCGGAGAAGGGAATCACACTCGCCCCATCCTCAAAATTCAGGACGGCTGCAATTCTCGCTGTTCGTTCTGCGTCATTCCGTTCGTTCGCGGTAAGTCCCGCAGCCTACCCCCGCTCACCGTCATTTCTGAAATTCAACGCCTCGCCGATTCCGGTTTCCGAGAGATCGTTCTCAGCGGCATCAATCTGGGCACGTATGGTCGCGACCTTGTTCCTCGCGTCGAATTCCTCGATCTTCTCCGCCGTATCCTCGATGAGACGAGCGTGCAGCGCCTTCGCGTCAGTTCCATCGAGCCTCTCGACGTAACGCAGGATCTCATCGACTTTTTTGCCTGCAACGATCGCATCGCCCCTCACTTCCATATACCGCTCCAGTCCGCCTCAGACCGCATCCTCGCCGCCATGCATCGCTGGTATCGCGCCGAACATTATTCCCGCCGCGTTGAACTCATCCGCGATCGCCTCCCGCACGCCGCCCTTGGCGCCGACGTTATCACTGGGTTTCCCGGTGAAGCGGAATCTGACCACTCCATCACGCTGCAGTTCATCCTAGATCGACCCTTCACCTATCTGCATGTGTTCTCATATTCCCAGCGTCCAGGCACAAAAGCGTCTTCTCTTCCCCAGCACGTCCCAGGACAACTCATCAAACGCCGCGCACGTGAGCTGCGCGCCCTCGCCGACGCTAAATCCGCCACCTTCCGCAACTCTCAAATTGGTCGCACGCTCCAACTACTCACCTTGCGGCGCGGCCCTGAGCATATTCAGTCGGCAACCACTCCGGCCATCTCCGAGAATTATCTTTCCATTCAACTCCCCGGCGAGCTTCCTCCCAATCAATTCGTCTCTGCCTCAGTCACCCATCTCGCCGGTACAGGCCTTCACGCATTGCCCCTTGAGCCCGCGCTCGTGTAAATTGACGGTGCCATTCGAGCCGATTTCTTATGCACATTCTTGGCATCTCCACACTGGGCCGCAGTTCCGCCGTTGCTCTGCTCAACGATCAAGACGTGGTCTTCGCTATCGAAGAGGAAAAACTCAATCGCTTGCAGGACATCACGGAGATTCCTCGCCTCGCTCTTGATCGCTGCCTCCTCGAGAACAAATTGAAACTTTCTGACATCCGCGCCATCGGCCTCGCGGAACGTGGCTCGCTTCGCACTCCTTCCCATCGCAAGCGTCATGCGCGCTCTGCCGCGCAGGACCACCTGCACCAACTCCTCCGCGGTGGCCCACGTCCTTCCCACTTCGATCATCATCTCTGCCACGCCGCCAGCGCCTATTACACGTCCGGCTTCGATCGTGCTCTCGTTTTGTCTCTGGACCAGGGCATCGGGTCGCAGTCTGGGCTCATTGCGCTTGGAAACGGCGATGAACTCGAGCCGCTTCTTTCGCTGAAATTTCCTGATTCTCTCGGTTGGTTCTATTCCCGCATTACGGAGCTTGCCGGACTGCGCCCTCTTCGCGATGAACACAAGATTCAATGGCTCAGCAAGGATGGCGAGCCCGAATTTCTTCCGCTCTTCCGTAAATTGTTTGTTCACAATCCTAGCGGCTGTTTCACGTTGAATCGCCGTTACTATGTTTCCGGACACGACCGTCGCGGTGTTTTCTCCCCTCAGTTCTATCGTGAACTTGGCGTCTCTTCCCGAGGCTTTGCCCGGACTCCCGCGTGGCGCGCCAATCTCGCCCGCAGCGCCCAGGATGGTGTCGAGGAAGTTGTTCTCGAACTTGCCGCAAGTTTCCGCGAGCGGACTTCTGCACGATCCCTCTGTCTTTCCGGCGGCTTATTTCTGAATGTATTGCTTGTGCGGGCCCTCGAGCTCCGCGGCGGCTTCGACAATGTTTACGTTCAACCTGTCTCCGGCAATGCCGGGACCGCCCTGGGCGCCGCGTATCTCGCCCTCAAGAAAGTCAGCGGGCACTCTACGCGCGCTCCGCTGGCCACCCTTTCTCTCGGCATGCGCGCCGATTCTCAGGAAATCAAAGCTGTCCTGGACAATTGCAAAATTACCTATCGCTACCTCTCCGGCGAAGACGAACTCCTCGACGAAGCTTCTCGCCTTCTCCTGCGGGATAAAATCGTCGCGTGGTGCCAGGGCCGCTGCGAATTCGGACATCGCGCCCTCGGCAATCGCAGCCTACTGGCCTCACCGTTTTCCGAATACATCATTGAAAATGTTAACCAGTACATTAAGCACCGCGAGGAATTCCATCCCTTCGCTCTTTCTGTTCCAGCGGAACGCGCGGCCGATTACTTCGAAGCGTCTCCCAATTGTCGCTTCATGGCTTCCCTCGCCACGCTCACCAAACCGGTCGCCGGTCTCGAGCGCTTCGCTTTCCACGGCAACGCTATCCGCGTTCACACCGTCGAGCGCAACGCCAATCCCCTCTATTGGAAACTACTCCACAAATTTGGCGAGTCCGCGCCCGCTCCCATCCTGGTCAACACCTCCTTCAATCTCTTCGGCGAACCGCTTGTGACCGATCCTCGTGGTGCTGTCCGCAGCTTCTATTGCGCCGGCATCGACGCCCTCGCCCTCGGTCCATTCCTTCTCGTGAAGTAAAAACCTGCAATTTTAGCGGCCGCCTTCGGAGGCGGGTGATCTTATCTACTTCAATGTAGCGCTGGCTTTCATGCCAGCTTTTTGGTCTGCCGATTCGCTCTGTGGCGATCGCGCCCGCCTTTGCCTCTCTCCCAATAAACTGTAGTTGTCATTCGGAGAGTATTCGAAGAGGATGCCCTCCGGCCCTCAACCTCTACTCTCGCGATCACTGTGCGTCGAATCAATTTCACGGACTGCTGGGGGGTTTCTTCTTTACGGAATGTTCGGTCAGGCGATTCCTTTTTCCGCGCGGCCATTAACCTTCGAAAATCACTTGTGCCATTGCCTGCTCCGTCGTATGCGTGATACTCACCGCAATATTTTTCACACCGAGCGCGTCCGCAATCTTTTTTGCTTCGCCCTTTAGCGCCAGCGTCGGCCGGCCCCCGCGTTGTCGCACCACCTCCACGTCCACCCAGCGCACCCCGCGGCTCCATCCCGTCCCCAGCGCTTTCATTGCCGCCTCTTTCACCGCGAATCGGCCTGCATATCTCTCAAACTTGTTCTTGAACTGTTCGCAGTAGGCCACTTCGTCCAGTGTGTACACGCGCCGCAGGAATCGCTCTTTTTGCGCTTCGATCACCGCGCGGATCCGTGGCACTTCCGCAATGTCGATTCCCATCCCGACGATCATGGTGCACCTGTGATGCAGATTCTGCGGGCCGCTTGGTCGACCCTTTCTTACTATCCGCTAGTTGCGATTATACTGTTCAGGCCGTGGCTGCCACGAAAACATTGCAGAAAAATCGCCGGACGCGTCAACAGGCCAAGCCATTCGCGTCGCGGCGTACACTTTCCCCACCCTGGTCCCTGAACCGCTCGGGGAAACTTCAGGTTCTGCAACTCGCGCCCTTCGCGAAACTCCCATGGCTTGTTCACGGTTTCAGCACGCGTCCCGGCGGAGTCAGCCTCCTCGAAGGAGAAAAAGTCCTGAACCTCGGGTTCCAAGAATGGGATTCCCGCGAGGCTGTCCTGGAGAATCGCCAACTGTTTCAGTCCGCGCTTGGCGCGATGGTCTTTTCTCTTCTACCGCTGAAGCAGATTCACTCCGACGTTGTTCACCGTTTTTCGAAATCCACTGCAAACCCCTGCAAGGGTGACGCCTCTACCTGTAATGTTCCAGGTCTTCTCCTTGGCGTGCAAACCGCCGATTGCGTTCCCATCCTCCTTGTCGATCCCAAACAACGCGCCGTGGCAGCCGTTCATGCCGGTTGGCGCGGTACTCTCGCGCGCATCGCGCAAAAAACCGTTGGCCGTATGCAGCTTGAGTTCGGCAGCCGACCGGGCGACCTGCTTGCCGCGCTCGGTCCTTCGATCGGCCCTTGTTGCTACGAGGTTGGCGTTGAACTTGTCACCAAATTCGCGGCGCAATTTGCCGACGTCCACGATTATTTTGACGAGCCCCGCACGGGAGATGAACCCAATCCCATTCAATGGCTCAACATGATGCCGCCGGGGCATCAACCTCCTCCAAAAAACGTTCACCTCGATCTTCCCAAGGCCAACCGCTCTCAACTCATCGCCGCAGGTCTGCGCTCCGCCAATATTTTTAACAGCGGACTCTGTACCACCTGCCGCACCGAGCTCTTCTTCAGCTATCGCCGCGAAGGCCTCGTCTCTGGTCGCCTCCTATCTGTCGCTGGCATTCGACCAACGTCATAGCCGCATCCTCAAAATGGCATTGTTATCCTGAGGGCCGCGTCGTTTGCCCTGCTAAGGACCTCAACCAATACCCGCTACGCAATTCAGATAACGATGTGGCGTGAAAACAAAGCTAGCCAAGAATCGGCAATGGGGATTGCTGCGCTTCTTTCAGCGCTAGCTGTCCGCACGCCGCCATCACGTCCCGCCCGCGCGAATAGCGCACAAAGGCCGGCACTCCCTTGTCGGTCAGAATCTTCTGAAACTGATTAATCGTCCCCGCGTGTGATTCTCTGTAAGGCAATTCCCCGGGATTCCACGGAATCAAGTTTACTTTCACCCTCTCCACGCGCCCCAACAATTTCGCCACTCGACGCGCATCTTGCGCCGTGTCATTCACTCCTCCCAACATCACGTACTCAAACGTTAAGTGTTCCCAGCTCCGCAGCGGGTACTCCCTGCACGCTTCCATCAATACCCTGAGCGGATACTTTTTGTTGATGGGCATCAACACATCGCGCTGCTCATCGCACGACGCATTCAATGAGATGGCCAGCTTCGGCCGTACTTCCTCCCTCGCCAATCGTTCGATTCCCGGTACCACGCCGCTTGTCGAGAGCGTTACCCTCTTTGGCGAAATTCCCACTCCCTTCGGATCCAGCAAGATCCGCAGCGCGGCCATCACATTCTCGAAATTGAGCATGGGCTCGCCTTGCCCCATCAACACCACATTCGTTCGCGCAGCCAGCCCCGCATTCTCATCTTCGTTGCTAGCAAGTTCTTTTTCGGGGCCAGCGCCGTTTTTTCCTGCCATTTCCACGAGCGGCAACAACACTTGCGCCAGCATCTCACCGGCCGTCAAATTCCGTATCAACCCCAACTTGGCCGTCAGGCAAAACTGGCAATCCACGGCGCATCCCGCTTGCGTCGAAATGCAAATTGTCTGTCGGCCTTCGCTTGGCATGAACACAGCTTCCACTGCCGCGGGCTTCATCAGGGCTTTTCTCGGTATTCCATCTGATTCTTCCTTAACTTCGCCCAACCCAAACAGGTACCGCACAGAACCATCGTTCGATGCATACTTTTGTCGTACCGCTGGCAACGTCACGGTCGCCTCTTGCCGTAGCTTCTGTCTCAGCGCGACGGGCAGATTTGAGAATTTCGCGACTTCGAACTTTCTCTCAGCATACAGCGCGTGATAGATCTGGTCACCGCGGTATGCCGGCACTCCGAACTTCCTGCAGTATTCCTGCAGCGCCTCTCTTGATTTACCCAACAATTCCATTCACCTGCGCCTCGCCATCCATTCTCTCATTTTCCGGCAATCTGCTCTTTTACATTCCGCATTCCAATATATAATCAGCATTGGAGACGTTGATGAACACTAGTGCTGCTTCCCAGCTAGCCATTTCTGATTGGGTCAATCACCTCGCCTCGATGCCGGAGGCAGAATTCACCCAACAAAACGTCCACAATTTCATTGTTCGACATGCGGTCGAATTGAACTCCCTGCAACCGCATCTCTTTTTTTCGCCCGAACGGTATACCCGCAATCTTGTTTTCAAAAATGACCTCTTCGAATGCCTGGTGCTTTGCTGGGACATTGGCCAATCCAGTCCCATTCACGATCACGGCGGCCAACTCGGATGGATCTACCTGGTCACCGGCAGTCTCTTCGTCCAGAATTTCCGCATCGAGGATCGCGACCGCCTCCGCCACACCTGCCGAGTTGTGCCCGCCAACTCCGCCGAACTTGGGCTCCACCAGGACGCCTTCGTCGACAAAGATGAGGACGTCCACAAAGTCTGCGAATCTTGCCCGCTACAATCAGCGCGCAGTCAGCATTCACGTTTACAGCAGACCGGTATCTTCCTGTGAAATCTATCTTCCCGAGACTGGCAGCTTTCAGGTCGCAGACCTTACCTACACCAGCGAATACGGACGATTTCCTTCGCGGGTCCAGTCAGTCTGACCCACAACCGCCCACCCCACGTGCTCGGGCTTTTCGGCGCGGCTTTACCTGATAATTTGACAGTTAAGCAGTCATCTAACCGCTCGCCTACTGCCCGTCCCTATGCCACAATGTCTGTTATGGCTTCGGCTGCGCGCGATATTCATCGCTACGTCCTTCCCAACGGTCTCGTCGTGATCACCGAGACCATGCAGCACGTTCGCTCCGTTTCCGTCGGCGTCTGGGTACGCAACGGCTCTCGGCGGGAAGCTCCTGCCGAAAACGGTATCGCTCATTTTCTCGAGCACATGGTTTTCAAGGGTACCGAGCGCCGCTCCGCCGAGGACATCGCTCGTGAAATGGATTCCGTCGGCGGCATGCTTGACGCTTTCACCTCCAAGGAACAGATTTGTTTTAACGCCAAAGTCCTCGATGAGCATCTACCGATTGCCTTTGACGTCATTGCCGATCTCGTCCTCCGGCCCAAGCTCGATTCCGATGACGTCAAGAAGGAACGCCAGGTGGTCCTCGAAGAAATCAAGATGGACCTGGACAATCCTGAGTACCTCCTCCACGACGTTTTCACCCGTGGCTTCTGGCCAGAACATTCTCTCGGACGGCCCATTCTCGGCACTCCGGAAACTGTCCGCAATTTCAGCCGTGAGTCCCTTTGCCGCCGCTTCCAGGACTGGTTTGCGCCCGATCACATCGTCATCACCGCAGCAGGTAATGTCACCCCGCAGCAGGTGCTCGATCTCGCGCAAAAAGAATTTGGCGCACTCAAGCCTTCCGGCCACCTGGAGCCCGAGCCGGCTCCGGCAACGGCCGCGCCTATCAACCTCGAAACCAAGCGCGACCTGGAACAAGTTCACCTCTGTATCGGCGTGCCCTCCATTCCGTTGGCCGATGAACGCCGCTTCGCTGCTGCGGTTCTTAACAATCTCCTGGGCGGTGGTATGTCTTCTCGCCTGTTCCAGAACATCCGCGAGAAACAGGGTCTGGCCTACGCTGTCTTCAGCGAACTCACTCCCTATTCTGATGCTGGTATGTTGAGTGTTTATGCAGGAACCGCGAAAGAAACGGTCGGCCAGGTTCTTGACCTCACGATCGCCGAATTTCGTGCCATGAAGGAAGCGCCCCTAACGGAAGAAGAACTCCTCCGGGCCAAGAACCACTTAAAAGGTTCGCTGATGCTTTCGCTGGAGTCCACCAGTTCGCGCATGTCCAATCTCGCGCGCCAAGAACTCTACTTTCATCGGTTCGCTTCTCTCGACGAGATCCTCACCTCGATTGATGCGGTCACTCGCGAGGACGTGCAATCCCTCGCTCGCCGTTTCTTCCAGCCCGATCAGATTGCAGCTACCGTCCTCGGGCCCATTAACGGTTTTACTCTTTCGCGCGACCGCCTATCCTGCTAGTCCAACCGCACTTTCGTAACCCTTCTTCTCTTTCTTCTACGTTGACGCTGCTCACTCGCTCTGCCATCATTTGGAAAGTTTCGCTGTTGCAGCGCATGGTGTTTTGAAACACTGTGGCTTCCGGAGGCACTTCCCATCGGTTTGCGCGTCTCCATTCTCGCGTCCGGTAGTTCGGGCAATCTCACGCTGCTCGAATCCGAGCGCACCCGCATCCTCGTGGATGCCGGCCTTGGCAAACGCGAAACCCTTGCCCGCCTCGCGGCCGTCGAACGCAGCTTCGATCATCTCGACGCAGTTCTCATTACCCATGAGCACACCGATCACTGCAACGGGCTTCCCCAGGTCCTCGGACTCTGGAAGGCTCCACTCTTTGTAACTGAGCCCACCATGGGCGCTCTTCAACGCATTCTTCCCGAAACTTTCGGCAAGCGCCTTTGTGGCATCGAGTCTATTCAGCCCGGCCAGCGCTTCTGCATTGGTGACATCGATGTGCACGCTTTTGCCATTCCTCATGACGCAGTCGATCCCATCGGCGTCACCTTCCGCACCAACGGTACCAAGGTCGCCATCTGCACCGACCTTGGCTACATGCCCGAACTCGTCAAAGTCCATCTACGCAAAGCCGATTGCCTGATTCTTGAATCCAATCACGATCTCGACATGCTCAAGGTTGGCCCTTATCCCTGGGTTGTGAAGCAACGCGTTCTCTCCCGCACCGGGCATCTCTCCAATCACGCCGTAAGCGAATTCCTCTCCGATCCGGAAGGCTTCGACGCGCGCGCGCGGTACCTCGTGCTTGCGCACATGTCTCAAGAAAACAACAATCCCGATCTCGCACTGCTCTCCGCCGAAGAAGCTCTTCGCCGCCGCCCCGTGGAAGCCGCCTTCTCCGGCGAACTTCTCATCGCCTCGCAACACGTTCCTCTCAAGCCTCTCGAACTCTGATTCCGTCGAATCTTCCGTCGAATCCTCCATTGACAGCCCGCGTCTCCCTCCTTTAACGTGGAATCGCTTGATAGAGGTGCGAAGGTCATGAGTAAGCGGGCTCGCTGTTCCGATCCGTTTCGGAAGTCCGGCCAAAGGGACCCGCTCTGCGGCATTCGATGTCGCAAGGTTGTTTCATTCGCCGAAATCGCTGCCATCACCATCGCCGCAGTGGTTGGGGGACAGGCCTAAGACTTGTCCACTGCCATCCGGATGGCTCCGCGCAGTCCGGCCCCGTCATCAGAATGGAAACGGATGGAGCGCTATTGAGAGGTTGTTGCTTCGCGGTCTATCCTCGCGGCTCCTTCCTTTCTCGCGCTCCCTTTGCAGACATCGATGAACAGCACAGAACTTTTTTCGTTTACCCGCTCGCTTGTAGACATCGAGTCGGTCACCCAATCCGAGCGGCAAGTCGGAGAATTCCTCGCCACACATTTGAGCACCCTAGCGGTGCGTTTTTCCGGCCGCTTCGAACGCATTCCGTCCGCGCCCGGGCGAGACAATCTATTTCTCTCGTTTGACCACCCAACCGTAACTCTCTCCACCCACATCGACACCGTCCCGCCTTTCTTTGCTTCGCGTGAAGACGCCGACGTCATCTGGGGACGCGGCTCCTGCGACGCCAAGGGCATTGCCGCGGCCATGATAGCCGCTGCCGAAGCGCTCCTGGCGCTCGGGACGCGCAACTTCGCTCTACTTTTTGTCGTCGGCGAAGAGCGCGACAGCGCTGGCGCCAAGACTATGGCTGCCTTGCCCCGCGGTTCCCAATTCCTCATCAACGGCGAGCCTACCGAAAATCAATTAGCTCTCGGCTCCAAAGGCGCGCTGCGCTACGAACTCATCGCGCACGGCAAACTCGCTCACTCCGCTTACCCTGAACTTGGTCACTCTGCCATTCATTGTTTGCTGGACGCTCTCCACGACATCCGCTCCATTCCTCTTCCCGAAGATTCACTTCTCGGCCCAACTACGCTGAATGTGGGAGTCATCTCCGGCGGCCGTGCTCCGAACGTTGTCGCCGACGAAGCCCGAGCCGAAATCATGTTTCGCGTTGTGGGTGATCCGGCAAGTCTGCGCGAAGCCGTGGTAACTGCTTCTTCCGGGCGTGCGGAGCCGAGCGAAGTTCTCTTTACTCCCGCTATCCGATTGACACCCTTCCATGGTCTGCCTACTAGCATCGTTGCCTTCACCACCGACATTCCGTTTTTTCAGGGTGCCTGGGGCAGACCATTTCTTATCGGTCCCGGTAGCATTCACGTAGCCCACACCAGAGAAGAGCACATCCCCAAGAGACAGCTCGTCCATGCGGTTGAAATTTATGTGCGCATGGTCAAACAGCTTTTACAAAACGGCGTGGTGTCCACATGACCCTGGGCCGGGCCAATACGCAATCCGCGGGCACCCAATTGGGTTTCTCCCTGCAGTGCGCCCTCATCGTCAAGTACCGCGACGCAAAAACCGACACGCGCGTCCAGCTTGAAGACCTGCTCCGCTGAACTTTGCTTTGCAAGACATTCTCTCTATCCTCAACACTATGGTCCGAACCGCAGGTAGCTGTGTACACTGTCATCCTGGGCGCGATTCTAGCGTGCCGTTCCGCTCGCCTGCCCTACTGGCTCAACACTTTCTTAAAGAACGCCAGCGCCCTCGGATCCTCCGACTGCCCTAACCAGAACATCGCCTGCTTGCGCACCTCGGGATTCTTGTTGGTCTGCGCCACCTGGATCAGTTTCGGCACGCCCTCTTCTCTGGGCAGCTGGCTCAACGCAAAGACGGCCTTTTTCTTGACCTCGGTGTCCGGATCATTTTCGATCGCGCCCGTGATCGCTCCCTCGGCCTTTTTCCCGGCTTTCTGTGCTAGCCAGAATAGTGCCTGGCCTCGCACTTGCGTGCTCTGGTCCTCATGCGCCATTCGAATCATTTCTGTCACTGCGCCAGGCTCGCTGCTCACAGACAGCGCAAACGTTACTTGCTCCCGAACGCGTGGACTCGGGTCGCTTTTCGCCATTTTTTCAAGCGTCCGCAAACCATCTGCACCTCGAGCCTCTCCTAGCCAGAACGCGGTCGCTCTCCTCAGCGACTCCGCCGCCGTCGGCGACGCGAACGACTCGAGTGCCCGATCCGCCGCCGGATCCGCATGCAACGCAATTGCCGACAACACGCCATTCCCAAGGGAATCTCCACGCTCTTCCGTCGGCGCCTCTTTCAGCAGCAGTCTTTCGAGCAGGTTAACGCTCTCACTGGCTTTTACGCCTTCCAGCCACCACACATCCAGTCCCCCTGCATCGGCCACACACCACCTCGAAAAGACTCGGATTCTGCCGATCTTCCCGCTCTCGGCACGATACATCACCGCGATTTCTTGCGAAGCCTCCAACTGTACCTCCGCGTCCCCGTTACCGACTGAGTTGATGTTCAATCCCGTAATGTGATGCTCCAGCTTGCACGTCCCGCAATCGTTGCCGCGATAGTCGCCATTGGTGTAGCTCCCGCAGCAAATAACTCGATTGCCCTTTACTTCGGGCACGGCGTACCCAAGCCACCGCGGCTGAGTGGAACCACTCGCCCATCGTTGTACTTCGTCGCTCAGCGAGCCGCTCAGCGAATGCCTCTCCACTTTTGCGTTCTGGAAGGGAGCCTCACCCGATTTTCCGCTGCCTTGTCTACTCGCTACCTCTGAAACCGGTTGCGTCGGATTTTGCCTGGCATCCGCAATAATCGCACCCGTTGTTCCCAACGCGACTCCCACGATCAGCAACGCCACAGCTAAGTTCTGTGGCCCGGTCTTCGCCTTGCTTGCCATGGCGCCCCTCACTTCTGAAGAATTTCCATCATGTAATCCGTGGACGTCTTATCACCAATCAGCGACAGCTTCTCTATCGCCTTCTTCCGCAATCCCGGGTCTTTCTCGCTCTTCGCAATGGCCACAAGCGCCGCTGAATTTCCTTCCAGGAAGTACGCATTCAGTACTTCTTCCTTTAGGCTGCGGTCCATTTCCTTCGCGTAGATGCTCTGCAACGCATTCGCAGAATCCTTACCTCCAACCAAGCCCAGATTCTTGATTGCTGCTCGCCGCAATTCCGGATCCTTCTCATTTTCTGCGGCCTGCACGAGACGTTGTGAGTCCCCCGCCAGGAAGAAGGCCTGCAATATTTCTCGTTTTACTTCAGTCGATCCCCCGGCCTTGTACAGTTGTTCCAGTTCGCTCTCGCCGCCCACCAGGCCTAGCTGTTTGATAGCCTCTCTCTTCAGTTCATCGTTCTTCTCGTTCTTGGCAGCCTCAAATAGGCTCTGCTTATTCCCGGAGATCATGTAACTCTTCAGCACCGCGCGCTTGATGCTCGGATCGCTCGTCGTCGAATACACCGACGCGAGTGTCTTCTCCGCGTTTCCTCCGCCAAAAATTCCCAGGTATTCCACAGCCTTGCGCTGCATTTCTGGATTGCTCTGACCCAATGCCACCTTTCCCAGAATCTCCATGGCCTGGGGTGACCCGCTTTGCGCCAGGACGAAGAGTGCCTTCGACTTCACGGAGGGGGAATTTGGACCATGCAACACTTTTTCCACCATAGGCAGGGCTTTGGAGGGATCACTGTTCATCAATGCCTGCAATGCCAGCAGTTTCAATTCTTCGTCGCTCACGGCGTCCGGATTCGGTGTCATGCCCGACTGGTTCCGCACTTCCATCGCCAGTGCATCGGCATCCTTGCTCCATTTGCTTTGCGGATAGCCTTTCTTCAGATCCGCAATCGTCCCGAGCGCCGCGTCCCGTTTACCCTGCTTGTTCTGCGCATACGCCAGCCAGTACAGCGCTGCGTCCGTCTGGGGCCCTTTCATGTGCGAAAGCTCCGAGAATTTCTGCGCTGCTTGTCCGTACTGTCCTTCGTCCAGCGCTTCGCGTCCTTCGTCGTACAGTTCCTGCAGCTGCTCGGTGCGATCCTGTTCCGCGTCCTTCTTCTCCTGTTCCCGTTCGCGGGCATCCTGCTCCGCTTCTCGCTTGGCCTCTTCGTTCTCCAGTTGCACCTGCTTCGCCTGATCAATTGCGACGAATCGCTTCGCGTCGCCTGGCGCCTGCGCTCCTTGCATCGACGCTGCACCGAGCGCACTCGGACCTACGGCCGTAATTCCTGCCAACACGGCAATCATTCCCAGCCATGTCGCTATTTCTTTCAGATTCTCCGTCATCGTCCTCACCTTCATGCCTTGTTCCTTTCCTTTACTTTCGATTTTTCTTGGGCCGGCGAGGGCTGCGCTGCTTTTTCCCGCTCTCGCAAGTCCTGGTTGACCACCCGGACCTTAAACAGAATTCCTTTCGTCCCAATCTGCTTCCGCATTGCTTCGAATTGCGCCGGCGTCACTTCATCCGGGCTGTTCGCGATATCCAGTAGCACTCTCTCCAGCTCGTCCAAGGTGTTGGCCATCGCCTGATCGCCTTCTTTCAACGCTGTTTGCCGGTATAACCGGTTTTCCTCCACTAGATCTTCCGCGCGCCGCTGCGTCGCCGAAATATTGATGGCCTTCTGCCCGACCGGTGCTGGCTGCGCGTTTTCCAGCTCCATCAGCATCATTTCCGATCGGCCAAGGTGATTCCCAACCGCCACTACCAGCACGCGTTCGCGTACTTTCCCCGCATCTGCGACTCCTACATCGCCAACATTTCGCCCCTTGCGAACGCCCAACGCGAACGCGAGAACAATCAGCGCAGCCACTGCGCCTGCAACCGTCAGCGGCCGCCAGGATGACCACGCTTGCCACCAACTTTCCCGCTTTTCCGGCAATCGCGGCGCAATCTGCCTCCACACCCGCTGCCCGAAGTCTTCTCCCGGATCCGGCACCGGCATTGCGTCCAGCGCCGCGAACACGGCCTCAATTCGCTCCATCTCTTTCCGGCACTCGGTACAATCCTGCAAGTGCACGGCGATCTCCTGGCGGTCCTTTCGTTCGCCATCTCGATATCCGATCAACTCTTCTTCCGTTCTGTGTTTCATGATTCCGTTCCCATGGCCCTCGCGGCTCGACCCTCCGCAAAAGGCTCCAATGCTCGCCGCAGTTTCGCGACCGCGCGAAATACAGTGTTCTTGGTCGCGTTCGCGTTCGATTTCAATACCGTCGCAATTTCCTCTATCGCGCAACCTTCCCAGTGCCGCATCACAATTGCTGTTCGTTCCGCCGGCGTCAGCGCGTCCAGTGCTTCCTTCATCCGCAGAGCAAGTTCTCGGCTCCCTGCCAGTCGTTCCGGCGAAGGCCGCGCGTCTTGCACTTGGTTCAGCGGATCCACTTCCAATCCATCTTCCGTCGCCTTGTTCGGCCGTTCCCTCCGCGAATCCTCCGACTTCCGTTGCCGAAGCATATCGATCGCGTAATTTGCGGCAATGCGGTAGACCCACGTCCCGAAATTTGCGTTTCCCGCGAACTGGCTCAGTTTTTTGTAACCGCGCAAGAACGCCTCCTGTACCACTTCCTCCGCGTCGTGTGTGTTTCCCGTCATTCGGTACGCCATCTGATACACGTTCCTGCTATGCCTCTCCACGAGGACACGATACGCATCGCGATCCCCGCCGAGCGTCCGCTCGACAGCCATCGCGTCGCTGATCCCTCCAGCCTCAGCCTTCTCCATGCTCTCGTTCATCCTCACGATTAGACAGGTTTACCCTTTCACGGTTAGGCCTGCGGCACCGTACTCCCGTTGGTCAGCATTGGCACCGCGTCCCCTCGGCTGGCTCGACTGAATGATCCTACGATTGCGTCACAATCATTTGATAATAAATGGCTTATACATTTGACTGCTCCTCGTCCAAGAACCACATGCTTGTTCGATATCCCACGTCGATTTTCCCTGGTCAGAATCGTCATCTCGCTGCAAGACCAAATACGCGGGAATTTCGGTCGTCGAGACCGGGGAGTTCGCTCTCGCGGCAAATTGCTTTGAAAGTGCCCTGCGTCGTCCATGTTCAGAACCCGAGCGCCGTTTCCTCACGCGCCGCATGCAGGAATGCCGCGAGCAAGCCCTTCGACTGCAGGGACCTTCCTAAGTTCTTGTGGGTCTTGAAATGCACCACACATTTGCTCACCTCCGTGGAATCGACATTTGTTTAACGCTGCTGCCAAATGCCGTATTATTAGAGTAGATCCCCTGGAGTGAACGCCGTGATATCTCGCTACACCCGCGAAGAAATGGGACGTGTCTGGAGTGACGCCAATCGTTTCCAGAAGTGGCTGGAGGTTGAACTCGTCGCCGCGGAAACGTTGACTGAAGCCGGCCAGGTTCCCAAGGAAGCCGCCACCCTCTTGCGCTCCCGCGCCAAGGTGGATGTCACCCGCATCAACGAACTCGAAGCCAAGGTCAAGCACGACGTGATTGCGTTCACCATGGCTGTCGGTGAATCCGTTGGCGATCCAGACACCGCGCGCTGGCTACATTACGGCATGACCTCCAACGACGTTGTCGACACCGCGCAAGCTCTCCTTGTCCGCGACGCTTCGCACATCATTGAACGAGACCTGGTCATGTTCGGCGAAATTCTTGACGTCCGCGCCCACGAGTTTCAGCACACCCCGCAGATTGGCCGCACCCACGGGATTCACGCCGAACCCATCACCTTCGGGCTTAAGATCGCTAACTGGTTCGCAGAGAATCAGCGCAACATCGCCCGCTTCCGCGAGGCTGCTCACGAAATGGCTGTGGGGAAAGTTTCCGGCGCTGTTGGCAACGCTTCGCACCTTGGCACGGAAATTGAGGAACAGATCTGCGAGCGCCTGGGGCTGCAGGTTACTCCCGTTGCAACGCAAGTGATTCAACGCGATCGTCACGCGCACTATCTAAGCGCTCTTGCGCTGATTGCGGCGACGCTGGAAAAGATCGCCCTGGAAATCCGACATCTGCAACGCACTGAAGTGCGCGAAGCGGAGGAGCATTTCGGAAACGAGCAGCGTGGTAGTTCGGCGATGCCGCATAAGCGCAATCCCATTAATTGCGAACAGATCTGCGGACTGGCTCGTCTGGTGCGCAGCAACATGCAGGCGGCGTACGAGAACGTAGCGCTGTGGCACGAGCGCGATATCTCGCACAGCAGCGTCGAACGCATCATCCTGCCGGACTCCACCATCCTGGTGGATTATATGTTGGGGAAGATGACCGCGCTCATCAGCCAGATGCGCGTGTTTCCCGGGCGCATGTTGCGCAATCTGGAAAGCACTCATGGACTCGTGTACTCCGGTCAATTGTTGCAGGATCTTGTGGAGAAGGGAATGCCGCGCGACGATGCCTACAAAGCGGTACAGGCGAATGCGATGGCGGCGTGGGAAACGGAAACAAGTTTTCGCGAGCGTGTGGCGAGAGACGAGCGCATCACGAAGTACATGAATCCGAAGGATCTGGAACGCACATTTGATTTGAACCGGCAGTTGCGCAACGTCGATAGAATTTTCGACCGCGTATTCGGCGCGCATCCCGCCGGCGAAGTGGGCATCGCCAACAGGGCCTGAAGCGAAAAAGAAGACTACTCGACGCGCTGAACGTAGCGCGCTTCGGAAGTATCCACGCGAATCCGATCGCCTTCATTCACGAACGGCGGAACGTTTACAACCAGCCCGGTTTCCAGAGTGGCGGGTTTCATCACCGCGCTGGCCGTGGCTTTCTGCAGCGTGGGCTCCGTCTGAACCACTTTCATATCCATGGTGTCTGGTAGATCGACGCCGATGGCTTTCTCCTCGAAAAATTCGATTTTGACGATGGTATTGGGAATCAGGTAGTAGACGGTTTCGCCCAGTTCGTCCCTGCTCATCTGCATCTGTTCATAGCTTTGCGTATTCATGAAGTGAAAATCATCGCCCTCGTTATAGAGGTACTCGAACTCGATTTCATCCAGGATGGCGCGCTCCACGAATTCTTCCGCGCGGAAGCGGTAGTCGATCATGACGCCATTTCTGAGGTTTTTCAGGCGCGTCTGCATGGAACCGCGCTTGTTACCGGGGGTGCGGTGATCGGTGCTGAATACGGTGTAGAGCTGGCCCTCGTGCTGGATGACCATCCCGGGGCGAAGTTGCGTGGCTTTGGTGCTGCTCATAAGTTCGCACGGCCGCAAAACGGCTGAGGGCTCCCTGTCAAAGTGATAAAAGTTTCGGAAATTCCAGACGGCAGCCCAGAGGAGCGGCGTATGGAATGACACGAGGCGCGCAGGCCATTAGAGCGTACCCAACGCGAATATCCAGTATAAGGGGGTGCGTTCCCGACGGTCAATCGAGGACGCCATGCCAGTCCAGTAATTCGCGTAAAAATCGCGGTTGCGCGCAATGTAAGCCGCGGAAATGCGCTGTTTGTGGAGGACCTCACTGCTGTGCCTCGGCGGCCCGCTGTTTCGCGGCTTCCGCCATAATCTTTTCAATTTCATCGGGGTCGCGGGTCAATTTGCGGCTCAGGAGCTCGTACCCGATTTCTGTGACGAGTACATCGTCTTCGATGCGTACGCCCAGGTTTTCCTCGGGAATGTAAATACCGGGTTCGACGGTCACGACCATGCCGGGCTGCAGAGGTTTACAGGAATCGCCGGGGTCGTGAACGTTCAAGCCGATGTTGTGGCCTAGTCCGTGAATGAAATATTGGCCCAGAGATTTGCCGTGCTGGTCCTTGCCGTGGGAGTTGATGTAATTGTAGGCGACGGTGAAAAGGGAATTCTTCTTGTCGCCACGGCATCCCATGATGGTTCCAGGCTTCAAGGCTGCTAGCGCGGCGTTCTGCGCGCCGAGCACAATTTCGTAAATTTCCCGCTGGCGCGGCGTGTACTTACCGTTGGCGGGCAGCGTGCGGGTGATGTCGGCTGTATAGCCGGAGAATTGCGCGCCAACGTCGAGCACAACAATGTCGCCATCCTGAATCTTGCGTGAGAGTTTGTCGTAGTGCAGCGCGGTGGAGTTTGGTCCTGCGCCGACGATCGGCGCGTAGGCTTCGATTTCCGAGCCGCCCATAGCGTGAACTTCCACCATTTTTGCAGCGATCTGATATTCATACAGACCGGGCCGCATCATCTTCATGGCCGCAAGTTGTGCGTCGAGGGAAAGATCGATGGCCTGGCGGATCAGCGCAATTTCCGCTGGAGACTTGATCATGCGCAGGTCGGTGATGAAGCTGCGGATGTCCTTGGCCGTCACCTGGGGCGCGGCGAGTTTCAACCAGTCGACGGTTTCCTTCTCATGGGGATAACCGCCTAGCTCGTGCTGGTAAGGAAGGATGGTGTAGAAGGTGGGGAATTCCAGGGCCAGCACTTCAACTACCGCGCGCAGTTGCGAAAACGGAAGCACGGTCGCGAATCCCGTTTTCGGTTTGATGTCGGGATCTTCCGGCGACATGCGCACGCCATTCCAGACTTCCTTGCGGTTGTCCTTGGCGGGCAGAAACAGAATTTCCGGAGCCAGGCCGCCGTCAACGACAGAGAATTTCATCTTTTCCCGGGTCTCCGGCTTCGGTATCCAGGTCTTCCCGCCGGGCAGGAGGAGCAGTGCGGCTTCCTCTTCATTGTGGCCGGTGAGGTAATAGAAATTTTCATCCTGCGAGAAGACGTAGGATTGCGAATCCTCTTCGCGTCCTGTGAACCCGAGAAGGAGAATCGGTCCATCGATTTGCGCGGCAAGTTTGGCGCGCCGCTGTGCGTAGACGGAATTGGGTTCATGATCGCGCCGCTGCTGAGCGGTGGCAGGAAGTGCGGCAGCGAAAGCTGCGAGAAGAAATGCCAGTAAACCGAAGACCCGGGCGCTGCCTATTTTCTTGCTGCTGCACAAATCCAAACGCTGCTGACCACTCATCCACTCACCTCTCGGTTCGCCGCAGGGCAATAGGCCAAAGGGAAGATTGTATCTGATGTCAGGCAGTGGTTGCGTGGCGAGGAATTGCGGGAGCGTCCAACTGCCATCTGGCGGGAAGGGGCTAACTGGGCAGCAGAATATGGACCCCACCTGTCTTTCGTAAGAGTGGCAAGCAAAGAAGGTCGACCCCACCCCCTGGTGATTTGCTGATGTAGATCAAAAGAATGGAGATACGGGCGCGAGTATGCGGATGTATGTGAGACGGAGCGAGATAGGGGTGAAGGGTTGTGCCCGAGATTGGGATGAGGAGAATTGCGGCGGGAGTGTTCGGACGTAAATCGAGCGTCCCTGTACGTGTACATGACACTTAGTATTGTTTGACAAATGGTATACGTGCTCTGCAGAAAGAACGAATAAGAGATAGAACTAGTTCGGAGGAGAGTGGACCCGCGCTTTCAAAAGTCGAAAGCGTAGGCCACCGGAAGGTGTCTCAGCGTTCTGAGCGTGAGCCACCCCGACTTTGATCTCAGACGGATGGCATTCTAAGCGTTCTTCTCGCTACTTACTCCTGTTTGGCTTGCATCGGGTTGAGGGTATTATGCTTGCGGTTACAGATCTTGAAGCTCAGGAACTCATTCCAGTCCCTTCTTTCGCTCCTCATAGGAACCAGCACCCGCTCGTATTGGCAACTCGCTCCTCTAAAGCGCCTGAAATTTCTTTTACTGGGCGTTTTTTGTCTCGTCGGAATGGTGGGATGTCTACTGGATCTCATCGTCCTTGGTGAAAAGCCATTCGTTGAGGTATTCGGGTGGACGATGTTCACCGGTATCATGGCTGTGGTTTATTTGCTTTGCGCATTACGTGCTCCCCGGCTCATCGGCTTGGCCATTGTGCTTCACTATTTTCTTTCCCGTCCATTTGGCAAGCTCCTCAGATTCTTGAACGCCGGCTCCCCCGCCCCCCACACGGAACTCGGCGTTCGCGTCGCTGCGATCGGTAGCCTGGCGTTATGCCTGCTTGCCTGCGTCTTTTTCCTGCTTTTCTTCTATTCGGAAGGACGAACCTCCATCCGTTTGCACACGGAACTGGCATTGGCCCAGGGCATCCAGCACACCCTCGTGCCGACCGTACATTTCCGAACCCCGTTCTGGGAAATCTATGGAGTCTCTCTGCCGAGCGAACAAGTTGGCGGCGACCTAGTAGACCTGGTGAGAGAAAATGATTACTCCGCCCTGGCTTATGTGGCGGATATCTCCGGCCACGGACTTCCAGCAGGAATCCTGATGGGCATGTTTAAAACCGCTGCGCGAACTTGCATTGTCGAAAATCCTCCGCTTTCTACGCTCATGGAGCGGATTAATCATGTGCTACCGCAAGTGAAGGAACCGGAAATGTATGCGACATGCGCTGCGGTGCGAATCACTCAAAGACCCGATCACGCAAGCTGCGAGTTGGACCTTGCCAATGCAGGTCATCCACCCATCCTTCGTTTTTCGAATAAACACAAGAAGATTTTCCCATTTCCGTCAAACGCTCCCCCATTGGGGCTAATCTCTTATGCCGACTTTATCAGCCATGCCGTTGAGGCCGGAGTGGGCGACTTGCTCCTGATTGCGACCGACGGCGTGACCGAGGTCTGCGATGCAGCGGGACGGGAGTTCGGCATCGAGCGCCTCCAGTCAATGCTCATCGAGCAGCACCACAAACCTTTGCCAGCAATCGCCGCGGAAATCTTGGATGCTGCGGCTCGCTGGGGAAAACAGATGGACGATCAGACTCTGTTGATCGTGCGGTTTAGCTACGAGTCTTGAGCCTCCCCAAAGTAAACCTGCTTTTCTGCTGCGCGAGAATCTGGACCTTACCAGGCATCTTGGGTTAGAAAGAAACTCTTGATGAACTCGATTCTGTTCTTGTCCGCGACCGGGATCGGCGCGAATTTGACGCCGAGTTCCATGACCGTTGGGGAGTTGGCATCGAAAGCGCTCCGCGTTCGATGCGTTCACGGTAAGCGCAAGCCTGAACTGATTAACCGCTACTCGGAAACTGAGCCATCCTCGACATCAGTATGGAGCCAAGCCTGAGCAAAACGTTGTAGCGATTTCAAGGTGCTTTGTTCAACGGCGGATTGGCGGGGGCGGCAGCCCGGGACAAAACAAATGCTTGAATCGCGCGCACCTGGTCTGGCCTCAGCGCATCTTTGAACGAAGGCATGCCGCGCTCCTCGCGAGCGCCTCCCAGCACGATGGCCTCAAATTGATGATGCGTGTCGGAAGTCGCGTAGCGAAGATCAGGAACGCCGGAGCCTGAAATTACGCCCACTCCGTGGCAGTAGAAGCAATATTTCATATAAAGGACATTGCCTTCGCGGAGGAGGGCTGGCGCGGAGTTCGGGTGAATCGCAGCCGATGGAAGTCCTGTATGTCCGAACGGCGGAACTTCCAGTTTAGCGTTGGCACCAAGAGAAAATGTAAGGACGCGACCAAAGCCCGGCTTGACTGGGCCAGAGCCCGGGACGTTGGTTAATCCAGCGGCGCCGCCCCAGCCAACCATGAGTGTCAAGTACTGAACTCCGTTCAGAAGGTAAGTGACAGGAGGAGCCATAATGCCTGTGCCTGCGTCAAACTCCCAGAGTTTCTTACCGTCAGTCGCGCGATAGGCGCACAATATTCCGTCAGAACGGCCCTGAAAGACCAGGTTGCCCCCAGTCGCCAGTACGCCGCCGCTTTCCACCAGTGGTAGATCGGCGCGCCACGCCTCACGTTGCTCCACAGGATTCCACGCGATCAAATGGCCCGTCATAGGAGGAGCAGCCCGCAATTTCGCCATCATTGGTCCATCGTAGGCTGCATCCTCGCCGCGATTCCACAGCGACGGATTCGATTTCCAATTCTTGTCCGGAGCATTCAAGAAGACCGAACCTTCTCTCGCCGGTATGTACACAAAACCCGTGGCGGGGTTAAACGCCATGGGATACCAGTTGTGTCCGCCACCCGGGGCAGGGGAAACAAGTACGGCCTCAAAGCCGTCGTGTGCGCTCGCCGATTCCATAGGACGCCCGGTTTTAGGATCAACTCCAGTCGCCCACGTGACGCCTTTCACGAACGCATTTGCCGAGATGAACTGCCCGGTCAGACGATCGAGTACGTAGAAGAATCCATTCTTCGAAGCTTGCATGATCACCTTGCGCGTACTCCCGCCGATGGACAAATCCGCCAGCATGAGAGGTTGTGTGGCATCGTAGTCCCAGTTGTCTCCCGGCGTTACTTGAAAGTGCCAAACCAACTCCCCGTCGGTCGCACGGAGCGCCAATATCGAGGCGAGGTACAAATTGTCGCCTCCACCGGGACTGCGCAGATCTCGATACCACGCGATTCCGTTGCCCGTACCGGTGTAGACGAGATCGAGGTCGGGGTCGTAGACGATTGAATCCCATGGCGTACCTCCGCCGCCTGCAACCCACCACTGTCCATTCCAGCTATTCGCGGCCTTCTGCAATGCTTTGGACTCGAAGCCGCGCGCGGGATCGCCCGGAACGGTGAAAGTGCGCCAGAGAAGCTTTCCGGTTTCCGCGTCGTAGGCGGAAATAAACCCGCGGACGCCAAACTCCGAGCCAGCGTTTCCGATGAGAACTTTTCCTTTGGCGATTCGCGGAGCTCCAGTAATCGCATAGGGCTTGGATTGGTCAACGGTGATTACGTCCCACACTGGTTTTCCCGTCCTGGCATCCAGCGCAATGAGCCGGCCATCCAGCGTGCCGAGATAGACCTTGTCGTTGTGGAGTGCAACTCCTCGATTCACAACATCGCAACAAATTGTGCGAGCGCGTGCACGCGGTACCTTGGGATCAAAAGTCCACAGGATTTCGCCTGTCTTTGCGTCCAGCGCATACGCGACGCTCCATTCGCCCGTTGTGTAAATCACACCGTTCGAGACGAGTGGTGTCGCTTCCAGGCCCCGTATCGTGCCAAGTTCGCGATCCCATAGCAAACCGAGTTGGCCGATATTTTGTTCGTTGATCTGGCTCAAAGCGCTGAATCGTTGCTCGTCGTTGGTCCCTCCGTGCATTGTCCAATCGGTTCCCACGGTGACGGGCGTTGCGGGAGGGGTTGCCTTGCAAGCGCCGATGGAAAATACCACCAAGCTAACAAATAGCAGAGACATGCTGGTGCGCATATTCATGTAGTCTCCCGGAACGTTCGAGTCGCTTTCTTGTTTCGATCTGGCCGAATTGCGCACGCTGGGAAAGAGAAATGTGGCTGATTAGAAACTGTTATGAGTGGAGTGTCAAGCAGCAGAGCCACTCTTAGCGAAAAAGGGTAAATCCCAACAACTTAACAAGGTGGCAGCTTAACCGTGGGTACTACGAGGAAGTTATGCCGGACTGCAGCAAGCAAAGAACCAGCCGGGCGGAAGGCACACGGAACCAGTTCACAACGGCGCCTCGGCAGGCGGAGCCGGAACCTGTTTTCTTGGCGGCGGACCCGGCGCTTGCGCGGGTTCCTTGTCGGAAAGAGCAGGCAATAGCACAGTGTACTTGGCGCGCATTTCCACGTAGGTCTTTTGCCACGCAGTCGCCTTTTGCTCGCCCAGCCACGCGGTCTTCACGTCCGGCTCAATCTCTTCAAGCGCCGGGACGCGGCCTGGAATAACAGTATCGACAAACACCAAGTGCCATCCGTAGCCGGACTCAATCGGACCCTGCCACGAGCCAGGCTTCACTTTCTCAAGGGCAACGGCAAATTGGGGTCCGAACTCCTTGGCCAATGCCTCGGGAGCGCGGTCTCCGTAATAGTCCTGGAGCATGAACGGATCGGCGAGCGAAACCGCGAGCTTCGAATCTTCGGGCTGGCCGGCGATTTTTGTTAGTGCCTTCGCAGCGTCGTCCTGAGCTTTCGTTCCGCGCTTGTTCGGAGAAAAGTAGAGATGTCGAAAGCTATAGCGGCTGGGCAGTGACGAACTTGCTGCTGTTCGTCTCGAACCAAGCTTTGAGTTCCGCGGTGGATGGCTCGTGAGCCGCCGCGACGTTCTCGGCGAGGAACTCCACCTTCTGCGCCATGCGGCGCTTCACGATGGTGTCGTCTTTATCGAGGCCCATGGCCAGCGCTTCGCGGTAGAGGACTTCCTCGCGGACCTTGTCTTCCACCAAAGCCTGAAACTCAGCGGGACGTCGGCTGGCGATGCCATTGCGAAACGAAATACATGTCCATCTGTCGGAGTTCATCAAGACTCAGAAGAATCTGCCGCGACGACTCGACTCCGCCGCGACCTCGATGCATGTAGGCGTAAACAACAAACATCGCGATCCCGATTAACAGGAAGTGCAGCAGCGGTTGGCGCGACCAGCGCTTCAACAACGGAATGCGAAAATCCCGCAATTCGGTGGGCAACGGGGCGTTTTGCCGACCCGAGGCGAGTTCAACAGAAACCTCATTCATTCAGAACAACTCCTAGGGTTTCGGCCTGTTTCTCTGGCAGCGCCTGGGTTGAGTAGACTCGTGAATGTTTCACTCATGATGACGTCCACGCTGTTTCCGAGCCGGAGAGAACCCTGTGTTGGGAACTTGAACGCGATTAGACAGACGAGCGCGCCTCGGACCGCACGCAAAGACCAAAAACTAACGGCTTGGAGGCCTGCCCATCGATTCTTTCTTACTTCTGGCTCTACATCTTCTGCTTTATCTCGTTTTCCAGCTTCTGCATCACCTTGCTCCCCAGCTTCTCTAACATTTGCCGTCGCTGCTCTTCGCGTATGGTCTGGAACTTCTGCTGTTGCGCCGGATCCAAGATAGGCGTGATTTTGGCATCGATTGAGCTGCTGGTTTGCTTCAGCTGCTCTACCTTTTGCAGTGGATTGAGCGAGGTGTTTTTCTTTAGCGCCTCTAGTTGCAGTGCCTCTTGCTTCAGGAAGGGGACAATCTGCTGTTTCTGTTGTTCCGTCAGCCCCAGCTCAATCGAGAACTGGTTGATCATTGCCGCAAGTGGATTGATTACGATCTGGGGCGTCGGAATCATCTCGTAGTTGGCAAAGCCGAATTCGTTGCTGCGTGCACCGTAATAGGTGTCCCCCAGTTTGTATACCGTGACCGCAAAGGGATCCTGGGAGATTGTTGTCACCACTTTGCCGTTCTCAATCTTGTACGGCGTGGTGGTTCCTTGGTATCCGTCGCGCATCGGGTTGCCGACGCTGCTCGGGCTTGTGGCGCTCGTGCCAATATGCCAAGCGTTGCTTTGACCTTCCGCAGTGTAAGCCACGCTGAACTGCTCGCCGGTAGCGTTATTGCGTACCCAGAAGGCCTTGCCGACGATAAGCGCCTTGAGTTGGGCGTCACCTAGCGCGGTTGCGCCTTTCGTCTTGAGGTCGGCCACCGTCATGCCCGCGGGCGCATTCTTGCGCGCGTCAGCGCTCGGGGTGTACCAGATGGGCGAAGTCCAGGCGCGCTCCTGGCCTGTGAGTGGTACCACGTCAGGCGGTGGAACCCCGGCCTTCACTGCCTGAATGAGAGTCCAGCGCGGCGTGGGGATTTCCAGCACGCGGGCGTAGTAGAACGCATGTAGGCTGGCATCAAACTCGGGATCGGTCCACACGGTTTTGAGTTCCGTCGAACCGGCGGTGTTGGTGTAGGTAGCTTTTTCCAGGTCCACGGTGCTCTGGATCGCCGGAACCCTGCCCGACCACTTATTGGCCTTGCGGTCGCCGGACCAGACTACGTCGAAGATCTTCTCGAAGCTCTGGCCGTTCTTGGTCCAGCCCTTAATGATCTGGATGCGGTCAAGATTGCCGGAAGTCGGGTCTTTCACCGCCCAGACCACAAACGTCGGAGCCGTGCCCTTCATCGGAGGCAGGTCGGCACCCATTGGCACGCCGTTCGCATAGGACTGATGTACCCAGTCCTTTGCGTTCAGGAGGTCGTTGTTGTATTCCCACCCGCCGAAGAAGCGCACTTTAATATGCGGGCCGCTGACGCCAAAAGTTTCCTTGCGATACATCGCGTCCCAGATGGAGGAGCGGGTATTTTCCTCCGCCCACACCCCGGTCAGTCCCCCGGGGTTCTCCATGCGGACATCCAGAGTGTTTCCCAGCAAAACCCCAGCCAGGCGCCTCTGAAGAGTCCCGTCCGCCTCGGCGTGTCCGCCATAGAAATTGTCCTGACGGTAAGGGCTACCGGTGTTGTGGGAGTCGGAGCCCGCGGCCATGCCGAACTTGTAAGGGTTGTAGCCGCGGGTGTCCTGCATGGCAATGCCGTCTTTGTAGGCCTGCCGGGCAAAGCTGCCGCGAATGTGGTCAATGCGGCCGACGTCTGGCGGCAGTCCCAGCAGGCCACTGAACATCTCATAGCTCGCGAATTCGTCGGTGGGAGAGAGCAAGGGATGAGTCTCGGAAGCACCCTTGATCTGCTTGATTTCTACCAGGCGCTCATTGCGGTCGCGCGAGGTTGCCCACGCCGCATCGATGGGTCGGCCGAGGCTGTCGAGGTCCACGGGGTACATCCAGCCATCGCTCACATTGGCGTTATGCGAAATCGCCAACAACTCGTTGCCCGCTTTACGCTGGGTGTCCATCCAGTTCCACAGGTCTTCGGGATGGTTGGAATCCAGGGAACTGTACGGCATCGGCGGCACATGGGTGCAGTCGCGGAAGAAGATGTTGCGATGCAGGTTGCGGTTGTTGGGCATGGAGGTCCACTCGTAAGAACAGAACGCGGTGAACTTGCCCGGATGATTATTCGCTTCGGCGATCTTAACGTTTTCCTTCCAGACGGTGCCCGCCACTTCCGGTGCCATAAAGGCCTTGATCGGGGGCCGACTGGTAAGCGACAAGAGATACAGGAAGACTTTCTGCTGTTCCGCTGAGTTGTTAGGATCCTTAAGAATTAAGGGCTGTGCCTCCGGCATCTTGCTGATTGCCGAACCCGGGGTGTTTGCCTCCTTAGTGACGCCGACGTACTCGGCGTGGTCAGTGACGCCCATGAAGTCCATGGGCGTGTCGATCTTGATGTCGTAGCCCATGGGATGCTTGATGGTCTGGCCCTGAGCATACTTGAGGGCGTCGTCAGGTCCGGTGATGCGGTTGCCCATAACCCACGCGTCCACCGACCAACTGGTGTGGATGTGCTCCTCACCGAAGTACGCGTTGCGATCTGGGTTAGGCTGAGGCAGTTGCTCAGCATTCGACGTCCGGGCAGTCTGGCTAGTCGATTGTGGGCTCTCAGATTTGTTGCAGGAAATCAGTACGCCGATGCTGAAAAGGACCAACGCCAAGGTCCCTGTTGTCGCAACCCTCGTCTTCATTAATGCCTCCGTTCTCCAGAATGCGTGAGCGCAAGCCTGATTCAAAGGGCCAATCAAGAGCGAACCAAAAAACTCTGATCATGGAGGACCCGGTCAGGCATGCCGAACTACAATTTCGATTCGCTATATGATTGAGGTCGGAGCGGGAGATCCTCAACGCATGTTTCGTATAGCACAAGATGCAGACCAAGACAATAAAAGCGAGAATAGCGAAGCCGTCTTTCCGATCTGTGGCCCTGAGGATTAAATTCACTTACACTGCCCGTGGCTGTTATAAGAGGGAGTTGCAATGAAGAAGCTCCTAGCCTTGGCGGCGATAAGCGAAGTAGCAACAGGACTCGTTCTGCTCGTGTATCCCCCAATCGTGGTCCGTGTACTATTCGGTGCCGAGATCACGGGTGCCGGAATTTTCCTGAGCCGCATCGCAGGTATTAGCCTGATTGCTTTGGGAATTGCTTGTTGGCCGGGCGACAAGCCGCGGCCGGCGCTCTACGGGATGCTGACTTACAGCACGCTCGCAATGCTCTATCTCGCTTACGTCGGGTTCACCGGTGTGGTGGGGATTCTATTGTGGCCAGCCGTTGCCGTTCACGCAGTTCTGTCGTTTCTTCTCATTCGCGCGTGGCGAAAAGAACAAACGCCCCCACCAGCAAAAACGTAAACGCATCGACTGTCTGAGAATCATCGTGATCAAATCCTGCGTCAAGTCCTGATTGACTAACGGGTAAAGTGGGTGTTGCTATCCAAGTTTGCGGCAATCCGAATCGGGATTTGTCCGTGTTGCGGACTGTAAAATTGGAGATAGCCAATCGAAGAGCAACGAATCCACACACTTCCGAACGGAATCAAAAAACCAACTGTCCATCTCTGACAACGGTCTTTCCATCAATTTCCACACTGGCCTTCACTACAGGAATGGACCAGCCAAACTCTGTCTTATTGTTTCCTCCAAGAAGTTGGTTAATCCCCATGCTGATATAAACCATTCCCGCTGCGTCTGCCGGCCTATAGTCGCTGCCATCTTCCATAACTTTTAACGCGGGGTTCAGTCCGATCAGCAGGGAAGCAATCCTATCCTTGTCGCCGCCGTAGGCAGAGTAATCCTGTTCGAAGCACTCGGCGTTTCCTTTCGCATTAAAGGAAACCATCTTGCCATCCTTGAATAGATACGTTGCTCCCGTCAGGTATTCGTAAGGACGGCAAGTGTCCTTCAGCGCCACAACTTTTCCGTTCGCTGAATTTTCGATTGGTGCAATGGCTACGTCACCTCCCGGTAGAGACGCTTGCCGGTTCAGGAACGCAGCGCTTTCCTTGGCACGCTCTTCCAGTATACCGGCATTAACAAATGCCTTGCGATTTCCTGGAGAGAGGGTCAGGTTGGTGCCGCTTGGAGAAGTAATCCTCACGCTCTTAGCGTTCTCCAACAGCTTGGCCAGTTGATTCCCTTTCTTCGCGATTGCCTGGTAGTCCGCATTAATCGCATCCCACTGCATATTCTGGTAGGTCGCCCATGATACTTGGGCGTATTCGGCATCCTTCTTGTTCGGGACTCCGATATACAGAGCCCGTATCTTGGAATTGTTTAAAACAGTGTTGCCCGCCGCATCTGCCCGTCTCGCTTTCGAGAGTTTCGTCTCGGGGATTCCTGCTAGGACTACCTTAGAATCCTCCGTGTCACTGGTGGAGATCCACACATCAATATTCTTCAACCACTCGATCACTGCCCACTGCTGTCCAAGGTATTCCTCCGGTACATCCGAGAGAAAGGCGTGCTGAAGCGGGTCGGTCGTGACGAAAAGAGGAGCCACGCGCGCACCGGTTTTTGCCGCTTCAATCGCTAGGGCTTGCATTAGGGGCAGTTTTTCAATCCCTCCCGAAACGACCACCACCTCTCCCGGCTTCACCTTTGTCGAGGTGGTCACAACCTTGTGAGCAATTTCCGTTAGTCGTGCGTCGATTTTCAGTTCCTGAGCCGGAACCGGGTTGCAAGCCAGATAAGAAGTCATAACAACAAAGGAAAGCCCCATGCATAGTAAATTTTTCATAAAGAGATTCCTCTCGTGTCTGTCTCAACCAAGGGAAGGGCCGCAATCAGGGTCGGGAATCTAAGGAAAGCCGTCTGCTATCTTCGCGTCGAACGCTACCGGTTATCATGGATCCATCAAAATGACCGTGACGCCCGGCACCTGTCAGCAAGCCCCGCGACACAATTAATGGTCAACGCTGCCAGCTCAACCGGTCGATGCAACACCACCTAATCAGTTAACCCGACAACACTTCCCTTAGAGAATCGATCTGTTTGGCTGTACTCGGTCAAAACCTAGCCAGGGTCGCGTTCCGGCTGATGTAACCTAACAAGGGGTTTTAACTTTTGTTTTCAACGCGAAGTGGGTTCGAGTTGAGTGTTGCGCCGACCCATTGAGACCACCGCCCTTTCCGGAAAACTAGGTAACGGTACGAATGTCTGGAACCGGACTTCGCAAGAGTTGGCCATCGGTCGTGATTGGTTGTATCGGAATTGAGGTCGGTCTCTGGAGAACGTGTCCGATTTCGGGATGTACATTCCCGCAAGTGACCATGTGCGGTGGCTTGTGGCACTCCCTATTTTCAGTAAGCCATTCCAAATCAAACTGTTAGGAATCAATGGCACTGGCATTCCGGCTGCGAACATCAGGAACAACGCTCCTGTCACGGGTACGGAAGCGTAGAGACAGAGGCCTGGAACCCCTATGGAAATCGAAACGTTGCAGCAGCGAATCCTCATTGCCGACGACCAGCAGGATATTCTGGATGCCCTGCGCCTTATGCTTAAAGGCCACGGTTATACGACCCGGGGCGTGACCTCGTCCTCCGATTTGCTGGAAGCACTTGCCAACGATGAGTTCGATCTACTGCTGATGGATTTAAACTATGCCCGGCATTCCACGTCCGGCCAGGAAGGTCTGGACCTGCTCACGCTGCTGCAGAAGAACGAAAACTTGCCTCCGGTGGTTGTAATGACTGGATGGGCTACCGTCGGGCTGGCTGTCGAGGCCATGCAGCGCGGCGTTGCCGATTTCGTGGAAAAACCCTGGACCAACGCGCGGCTGCTGGAGATCCTGCAAAAACAGATCGGCCTTGGACGCGAACGTCGCGAGTCGCGCCGCCGAGCCGGACAGGAAAGCCAGGCACGCCAGGAGATGATCTTCGAGCTGGAGCGCCAGAAACAGGAAATCGCCGATGCGCGGGCGATCCAGCAGGGGCTCCTGCCGAAGGAGATTGCACAGCTCCCCGGCTACGAGATTGCAAGTGCGTGGCAGTCGGCCCTCACAGTAGGCGGCGATTACTTCGACATTCTCCCGTTTGGCGAAGAAGCCCTGGGGCTATGCATCGCCGACGTGGCGGGAAAAGGACTTTCGGCTGCGCTGCTGATGTCGAATCTGCAAGCCGCCGTCCGCGGTTTGGCTTCCCCATCCTTGCCGCCAGATGGCTTGTGCTCACGGTTGAATGCTCTTCTATGTCGGAATATGACCAGCGACCGGTTCATCACTTTTTTTTACGCGCAGCTTGACGGACCCACGCGGGTGTTTCGATATACCAGCGCGGGGCACAACCCGCCGTTCCTGCTGCGCGGCGATGGAACGCACCAACGCTTGCGGGAAGGTGGCGGCGTTCTAGGTGTATTTCCGGATCAGAAATTCGATTTGGGATCGGTGCAACTGGCGCCCGGTGACCGCGTGATTCTATTCACCGATGGAGTGACGGAAGCGAACAATCCCGAGGGCGAGGAGTTCGGGGAGGCGCGGCTGCTCGGCCTGCTGGAGGAAAACCGTGTGTGTTCCGCTGGAGAATTGCAGGGAAAAATTCTTAACGCCGCGGCCGCGTTCAGTGGCGGCCATTTGCGCGACGACATAACGCTTCTGGTCCTCGCTGTCTCGTGAACTTTCTAAGCGGCGGCAAGCCGCGTACTTCAAAAGGAAGACCAGCCAGGAATTTGTGTCTGAGAGCAGCACCAACCTAAAGGTCGTCCACTATGAAGACAAGCAGTTGCGAGCCGAGCGTTGCGAGTTTTGGAACAGTAGGAGCGTACGGAGAGAGAAGAGCTGACGGAAGAGGACTAGGATAGGAGGAGAAAGCCCCTAGCGAAGGAGGCACCGTGGAACAAGAACGACGCAGGACTCCCAGGTACGTTTTCTTTGCCAGCGCGGAGTTGTTTGAGCTGAAATCGGAGGTGCGCGTAGCTTCGCGGGTGAGCGAACTGAGTTTACACGGATGCTATCTGGACATGATGAATCCGTTCCCGGTGGATACGATCATCCTGCTTAAGATTTGGGCGGAAGAACAGGTGTTTGCTGCGAAAGCAAAAATCATTTATGCGCAGCCGAACATGGGCGCGGGCGTGGTGTTCCTGGAAGTGGACGCACAGTACCAGCCGGTTTTGCAGCACTGGTTGGATGAAGCGGCGAAAGGGAAATGAGACACTGAATCCCTTGTGGAAGTCGCCTGAGGCGAAGCGGGTGTGGCCGCTTGGGTTGTGAGTGCAAAAGCGGCGGCAAGCCGCCGCGCTTCGAGCTCAGGTGCGCGGCGGGATGACGGTGGAGAGAACGGCGACGTAGTGGCAGATGCTGCCGGCGAGAACGAAGACGTGCCAGATCGCGTGACTGTAGGGGATGCGTTTCGAAGCGTAGAAAATTACGCCGGCGGTGTAGGCAAGCCCGCCTGCCAGAAGCCACACTAGCGCCGTGAACGGAACGTGAGTGATGACAGGCTTTGCGGCGATGACCACGAGCCAGCCCATGGCGATGTAGACCGCAGTCGATAGAAATCCGAAGCGCTCCACGAACCAGAATTTGAACAGGATGCCCGCGAGCGCGAGTCCCCAGATCACACCAAAGAGCGACCAGCCCCACGGTCCGCGCAGATTTACCAGAAGAAAAGGCGTGTAGGTACCGGCGATCAGCAGATAGATGGCAGAGTGATCGAAGATACGCAGGGCGCGTTTGATGCGTGGGGAAACCACAGCGTGGTACAGCGTCGAAGCGGTGTAAAGGCAGATCAGGGTTAGGCCATAAATCGAACACGCCACGATGTGCCAGGCGGAGCCGCGCACGGCAGCGAGGACAAGGAGCACCACGAAACCAGCGACGCTGAGAACCAGGCCAATTCCGTGCGTAACGGTGTTGGCGATTTCATCGAACGAATGGCGGAGACGATTCATGAACGAGGTGTCAAGGACCATTGTTTCGCGTGGGGATGGGCTGCGCAAGCGATTCCGTGAAAGTTCCGAGAAAAGAGGAAGGACTCTCACCCTGGGGGTCACCGAGAGCATGGAGGGAATTGAGAGTTGAACAGAGGTGGCTTTAGAAGCCGGGAGCGCCGGTGGAGGCGGGGCGCATTTCCGGAGCGTTGACGCCAAAGCGAAGATGCGCGAACCAGGACTGGCTGAGCGACATGAAGCCGGTGTAGAGATAGCCCCAGACGAAGAGGAGAAGGAAAGGAACGGTGGCGTAATTCTCGTTAGTGATGGCGTACAAAATGGCTAGGGAAAAATAGAGACCCAGACCGATTTCGAAATAAGGCATCCAACCCGATTTGTTCCTATATTTTTTTGCGGCGAACGTGCCGGACTTACCTTCAATCTTGAATTTTGGGGTGCGCGCGAATTCGGATTTCTTGCCCACGATGGCTTCGAGGACTGCTTGCGCATTGCGAACGGAAAGGCCAATGCCCGTGGCCATGACAAACGGCATATAAAGAAAAGTCTTCAACCAGGTTTTGGGGTGAAGCTCTTTTTGTGCGGCCAGATAAAAGCTAGAGATGGAGCAAGTGGAGGCGAGGAAGAGCGGAAGATCGATCACCAGCATTTGGAACCAGCCCTGATAGAAACGGACGATCATAGCGGGAAGAAGCATTGTGGAGAGCAGCACCATTAGCGGATACGAGATATTTGCTGTGAGATGGAAGAACGCTTCGGACTTTACGTGGAAGGGGGCTTTAGAGCGGAATACCCGGGGAAGAATTTTCTTGGCGGTCTGCATCAAGCCCTTGGCCCAGCGAGCCTGCTGCGCTTTGAAGCCGTTCATGTCCACGGGGAGTTCGGAGGCGCATTCAATTTCGGGGAGGTAGAGAAACCTCCAGCCTTTAAGCTGCGCGCGATAAGAAAGATCGGTGTCTTCGGTGAGGGTGTCGTGCTGCCAGCCGCCGGCGGAGTCGATGGCGGCGCGGCGCCAGACTCCAGCTGTGCCGTTGAAATTGAAGAACGTGCCGCGACGGGAGCGGCCACCATGCTCGATGACGAAATGCCCATCTAGAAGAATGGTTTCGACGCGAGTGAGCAAGGAATAGTCGGAATTCAAATACGTCCAGCGCGTCTGGACCATGCCGATTTTTTCACCGCCGTCGGGGTTAACGAAGTGAGGGATGGTGAGGCGGAGAAAATCGGATTGCGGGATAAAGTCTGCGTCGAAGATGGCGACGAATTGGCCCAGCGCGGTGTGGAGGCCGTTTTCAAGCGCGCCCGCTTTGTAACCCTCGCGGTTGGTGCGGTGGATGTAGACGATGGGGAGTCCGGCGGCAGCGTGGCGCTCGACGCAGGCGCGGGCCACATCGCGCGTTTCGTCGGTGGAATCGTCGAGGACCTGAATGTCGAGGAGGTCGCGGGGATAGTCGAAGAGAGAAACGGCGTCGACGAGGCGCTCGATGACGTAGCGTTCGTTGAAAATGGGGAGTTGTATAGTAACCTTTGGCCAGTTCGTGACGGCCGGAGGCGGTGCAGGAACATTCTTTCGGTAGGCGTAATATTCGTACAGCAATACGTAGCGGTGCATACCATACATCGCGAGGATGAAGAGAACGATGAAGTAAGGAATCATCATCGCGAGGTCGAAGGCATTGGCGTGATAGACGCCGCTGAAGGTGCGGTCGGTGATCTTGTGCCAATAATGGCTCAGCGAGCTCTGCTGGGCGGCGAGTAGAGTTGGAAGCAGGTTGAGCAAGGCCAAAAATTCTCCGAATGTCAGCTGAAACTCAATCCAAAACGGTGCCACTGGGGTTGGTGGTGGGAGCAGGCACACTGCTGGAAATGTGCTATCTGGGGATGCACCACCTGTACTACCTCAAGAACCATGCCATAGCGTTTATAGAGCTGGGGCTCGGCGCAGGCATTGTATACCTGATCGCGTTGTACGGATTCGGGCAAGGCCGGACAACGCGAGCTACGTTTATTTTACTCATTTTCGGAGGAATTGCATTCCGAGCGACGTTGTGGCCCTTGGAGCCGACACTTTCCGACGATTTGCAGAGATACCGGTGGGAGGCGAAAGTCCAGGCGCATGGCTGGAATCCGTATGCGATTGCGCCGAACGATCCGCGGCTGGCATATTTGCGCGACAAATACTACCAGGTGATGCCAGGGAGGGAAATTCCGGCGATTTATCCGCCTGCGACGGAGCTGGTGTTCCGCGCCACGTGGAAATTTTTTCCGGGCCCGACCGCGTTCAAGGTACCGTTTGCCGCCGCGGACGTGCTGGTGACGTTGATCCTGGCGGGGATGCTCTGGCGAGAGAAGGACGGGCTGTTTCGTGTGGCAGTGTATGCATGGAATCCGCTGGTGATCGTGGAGTTCGCCGGGAGTGGGCACAACGATGTGCTGGCAGTGTTGGGGATTGTGTGTGGGCTGGCGTTGGTGAAGAAGCGGCCGGCATGGGCAATGGTGCCGGTGATGCTGGCGACCATGGCGAAAGTTTTTCCGGCGGTGCTGCTGCCGGTGTGGCTTCGCAAGGCGGGCTGGCCGGAGAAACGAGCCGGATGGTGGGCAGCAGCGCTAGCGGGCGCAACAGCACTGCTTGTGCTGGTTCCTTACTGGAATGCACTGGGAATGTCCCGCGCGACGATGACGTATTACGAAGCGACGTGGAGAAACTATCATGCGAGCCTGTACACGCTGATCGATTGGGCGACGGGCGGGAAAACAAGAGCTCCCGCGTTGACGGGTGTCGCGGCGACTTGGGGGCTGGCGCTGTGGCTGGCGTGGAAAAAAGAAGAGCCGGCGCGCGCGGCATATTTTTTGATAGGAACGATCCTGGCGTTCGGGCCGAATGGCTATTCGTGGTACTTCACGTGGATTGTCCCGCTACTTTGCTTCTTTCCGAATCCGGCGTGGCTGATGGTGACGGTGCTGCAGTTTATTTCGTACAACGTGCTGATTGGCTACGGGATACTCGGCGAGTTCAAGTTTGATGCGCTGATGCAATGGCTGGTGTACGCGCCGTTTTATGCGTTACTGGCGGGCCAGTGGTGGTACATGCGACGGCGAGAGCGTCGTTAACGGAATTCAACGTTGGGGAAGCCGAGACCCTGAAGAAGACTCGAAATGGTCAAGCGCGAGTTGCTGTCGGCGGTCTTCAGAATGTCACCTTGGATGGCGGCTTCCCGAAGCTGGCGCTCAGCTTCCTGGCGGACTTCACTTTCGAGATTCGGATCAGGAGAAGAGAACAAGCCGGTATCGCGGGAATAGACGCGGGTCTGGGAATTATCGAGACGAATGACGAGGATTTCCGGCCTGGGGAGACGAAGTGAGATGGATTGACCCTGCAGTGAGACGTCGCCTGGCTGGAGCTTCGAGAGATCGACGCCGGCGATGACTTCGCCGTGCACTACGAGGAGGAGGCGATCGCTGACCAGGAACTTGGGCAGGTAGGGACTCTCGTGTTCGCCGGAAATGATTTTGTCCATGGTGAAGCTGACCGTCTCGAGGCGCCGGAGCTGCTGAATCTGGCGGACGACGGTGGGCTGGTCAATGTGAATCAGGGAGCCGCCGCGATAGGCGCGCAAAAGAGAGAACAGGCCGGTACCGGTGGCCAGCCAGACGATCAGGCCAATAGCGAACAGTGCTAGCAGAAAACCGAAAAGAAAAGTTTTTACCCACGAAGAAGAGGAACGATGAAGACGCTGAATGTGATTAGCGGTATTCATGGGGGCTGGAAGCGAAATACTAGAGTAAAGAAAAAGTGCGAGCCTGTCATGTAATGCTTGCGGCAAGCCAGGCTTGGGTGCCTGGTGGGGGACGGAACGAGGAGATGGAAGAGCGGATGAACAATATCGCCGAAAGGCGAACGCATTGCGAGATTGCGAAGGAATTCCTGCGATTGGGATTTGTCGCGTTTGGCGGACCCGCGGCACACATCGCAATGATGGAAGAACGCTATGTGCGGCGGCGTGGATGGTTGCGGCGCGAGCGATTTCTGGATCTGTTGGGTGCGGCGAGCCTGCTGCCGGGACCGAGTTCCACGGAAATGACGATGTATCTGGGAGAGGCTCGAGGAGGACTCACCGGCCTAATCGTGGCGGGCGTGTGCTTCATACTCCCTGCGGCGGTGCTGGCGATGTTGCTGGCGTGGGCGTACATGAAGTTCGGGGCGTTACCGCAAATTGTGGGATTGCTTTTCGGAATCAAGCCTGTGGTGGTGGCGCTGATCGTGCAGGCAATTTGGAATCTGGCGCGAACGGCGTTGAAGAATGTGTGGCTGAGTGCATTAGCCGCGGGAGCGATCGGCTTGGCGGTGTGGGGAATTTCGCCGCTGGTGGTACTGCTTGGTGCGGGTGTCTTGTGGATGTTGATTCGCGAAGGAGAGAAAGTAACGCGGGATAAGGCGGCATTCGCTGGCATGCTGGGAACGGGAGCGAGCAGCGCAACTGCGGTGGTTGGAGTTCTACCCGTGTTCTTCTATTTCCTGAAAGTGGGGGCGGTGTTGGTCGGGAGCGGTTACGTATTGCTGGCGGTGTTGCGCGCGGATCTTGTGGTGGAGATGCATTGGCTGAACGACGGACAGTTACTGGATGCGATTGCGGTGAGCCAGGCCACGCCCGGTCCATTTTTCACGGTGGCGACGTTCATTGGATATTTGCTCGGGGGCTGGAAGGGAGCGGCACTTGCAACGGTAGGAATGTTCCTTCCGGCGTTCGTATACGTAGGGCTGACGGCGAGATTCTTGCCACAGCTGAGGGAGTCGGGAGTGGCGAGCACATTTTTGGACGGAGTTAATGCGGCAGCGGTAGCATTGATGGCGTATGTGGGCTGGCAATTCGCGCGCGCAGCGATCGTGAACGTGCCGGCAATTGTGCTGATGCTTGCCAGCGTGGCGCTTGTGTTTCGATACAAATTGAATTCCGCGTGGCTAGTGCTGGGTGGCGCGATTGCAGGGATTGTGCTGCGCGGCCTCGCTGGGGTGTAGCATCCGACACTATACCCCATTGATACGAAATGCAATCCGAGGAGTGGTCAGGGAATGAGAACGATTTTGCCGAAGGCGCCTGGAACTAGAATGTCCAGGTGAGCTTGCGGCGCATCTTTGAGCGGGAGTTCCTTGCCGACGATCGGACGTAGTGTGCCATTTTCGAGGCCGGCTGCGATGGCTGCGTGAATTTCAGCGGATTCGGCTTCGGTGGCGGCCCAGAGCGTGAAGCCGCGAACCAGGGCACGACGCGACATGAGTTCGCGCGGGTTGATGGTGATTTCGCCGCGATTGCCAATGACGATCGCGCGTCCGAACTGCGCGAGGAGTTTCAGGTCAGTAGCGAGATTCACGTTGGCAAGCATTTCGAGAATGACGTCAATGCCTTTTCCACCCGTTACCTTCAGGATTTCCTCTGCATAGCCCGCCTTCGAATGATCGAAGACGTGATGCGCGCCTTCTTTCTTTACCAGATCGAGGCCGCGTTGGCTTCCGGCTGTGCCGATCACGGTGAGACCTTGCGCGCGTGCGAACTGCACGGCAGCACTGCCCACACCGCCGCTGGCGCCGTGAATCAGCAGAGTCTCGCCAGCGCGAGCGGCGGCATGATGACGAAGGGCGGTATAGGCTGTTCCATACGGAACCCAAAGGCCTGCGCCCTGCGCGAATGAGATTTTTTCCGGTAACGCGTAGACTTGCGATTCCAATGCGAGGGCGTTTTCGGCGTATGCTCCTGAGACGGTCTTCGCGGTGTAGACGCGATCGCCGGGCTTAACCTTGGTAACGCCCTGACCCACGGACTCCACCGTGCCCGCGGCATCAGAGCCCGGCGTGTAGGGAAGGGGCGGCTTGATCGGATAGGTGCCATTGCGCATGTAGGTGTCGTAGGGATTGACGCCGGCGGCGCGGACGCGAACGAGCACTTCGCCGGGACCTGGTTTTGGGGTGGCGACTTCCTCGAGTGCAAGCACTTCGGGACCGCCAAATTGATGGACTTGAATGGCTTTCATGAGAAATCTCCTGAGAAGAGATGGGGTCGCAAGGATTGAATTATGCGGCCGGGAAATTGGCGACTCCAAGATACCAGAATTTGTTCTGAAAGTTTTACTGTCGAGGGCCCATCAGAAATGGTCGTCGCGGAAGGCCTGTTCACTGTCGCTGCCGAGCATACCTGTGGACTGGCCCCACGCCGTGGTTTGCCAATTGTCTTTCCCTTTCTTGACCGGGATCCATGGCGGAAGCGACTGACTGAGATGATTCGCCAGCGCAAAGACGTAAGGCTCGTACATCGCACGCAGTTCGTTCAGTTTGCGTTCGGATTCGGGTGTGTCGCGAAGCTTCATGCCATGTTGCGCGAGCTTCGTTCGCAAGCGGAGAAGTTCTTCGGGAGGCAAGCGATTGTGCGGCAATGCCCGAGGAGTAGCGGAGAACACCTGGGAGAGGTCGACGACAGCATGGCGAGCGATCGCGAAGGTGAGTTCAGCTTGTTTCGCGCAGGTTTCGTCGACGCCAGCGATGGTGAGCGCGCAAGTATCGAGGATCGCAGCCAGAGAAGCGATCCAGGATTGATTGTCGTGCTGAGAGCGAAAGTAGGCGAGCACGGGATACGAGAGATGGCTCTCCATCAATTGAGCGCTCCAGAGTTCCCAATCCTTTAACAAATCGCGAAGAGCTTCGTGGCCATTAGGAAAACTGTGGCGCCGGAGAAGTTCACCGGCGGTGGGAGGAGTGCCGGCGCGCGAGTCCAGCAGGGAAATATCCACCTCGCGCGACGCGAAGGCGCCGTAGATAAACGGGAGATAGCCGATAACTGCGGCGAGAAAACCGAATCCGAAACCAGCTTCGGCAACCACGAGCAACCGAGCGAGGCCGGAACGAGGTACGACATCGCCGAGGCCCAGCGTGAAAAAAGTTGTTCCGCTGAGATAGAGGTCCGTGTAGATACTGGCGGTGTGGCCCGTTATGTTGACGGCGGATCCTGCGCCATACTGCATTATCCCGAATGAGAAAACCAGTCCGATGGCCCACACGCCGATCAGAAAAAGTAGAGAGATCGGGCCATAGAAGCCCAGAAACGCCTCGCGTCTTTTTCTGGAATGGATGAGATGCGCGAAGACTTTCCAGGTGCTCCACGTGAAGCGGTAGTAGAAGCGGGTGAGCCGGAATTTTCGGGTCACGCGGCGCGGGAGGATGATGGCTTCAAAGGCGTCCCAAGCGACGAGCAAGAAAATAGCTATCCCGGCGATGAACACACCTGGAGCGGGAATCATGCGGAGCATTGTACTCGCATTGCGGCAGTTCGAGTGATCAGGCCGAGATGGACGATACCAGTTTCGCGTTCACCGAGATTTCGGCCTTGAAGAGCTTGGAGACAGGGCAGCCTGTTTCAGCTGCTTTGACCGCGGCATCGAACTTGGCCTTATCTGCATTGGGAACCGTGGCCACCAGGTCGAGGTGACTCTTTGTGATGGAGAAACCTTCGCCGACTTTTTCGAGAGAGATCGTGCAGGTGGTTTCGAGTTTCGAGGCGGTCATACCAGCCCCACCAAGTTGCGCGGAAAGCGCCATGGTGAAACATCCGGCGTGAGCGGCGGCCAGCAACTCTTCGGGGTTCGTGCCGACCCCGTTTTCAAAGCGGGTGCTAAAGGAATACTGCGTGCTCTTTAACGTGCCACTGTCAGTGGAAATGGAACCTTTGCCGGATTTCAGGTCGCCTTGCCAAACTGCGGAAGCTTTGCGTTGCATAGTGAATTCTCCTTGGGTTGCGAGGTTACGACGGGCGAGGAAATTGTACCGTGGAGTTGGATTCGCAAACCGCAGCCTAGGTTATAACAATTCTCGTTGCGGTTGGCCACGCGAGAAGGCGAATCAGTGAATTTTGACACCCTTCGATAGGTTGTGTTTTGCGCAGAGCAGACTAATGTTTGAGGCTAGCGGGGATGAGCCGTCTGTGGAAAAAGGGAGATCGTGATCAAAATGGATGTTTTTATCGCTGCCGCACCAGAGCTAGCGCTCCTTATCCCTTGTCCAGACTTCAAGCTTTACATCTGACCCGGGCCACGAATCTCGAAGGAGAAAACACCTGTTGAACGCCCAAATTCCTGCATGAAGTGTTTCCTAGATCGCGACAATCGCCGGCATGCTCTCTACGCACTTCGCTCTCGCGGCTGCCTCTGCAAACATCCCATTTTGAGTGAGCTTGCCGTTTGGTGAGATACAGGACTGATCTAGCTGCTTCGGACGAGGTCCTCGTGGGGCGAGAAATATCGTGACCTTCATAAATAGGCACACAGCCATGCTCTGCGATTCGGTCACGATCGGGAGCATTTGACCTACGGCTCATCAGAATCGCGGTGCAGTCCGATCTTAATCTGTAACGCATGCCTCGTTGCAGGCTCGTGTTCCAAGGCTGGCATATCACCATGCAGGATATGACCTCACCCGCGGCGTTCGAAAGTTGAAGCATTCTTCCCCGAATTACTCAAGCATTGAGGGTTAGCGAGACCAGTCCTGGCGGCGTCGCGGGCATGATGGGGGGAAGCTTGGAGCGGTCAATCGGATTGTAGAGGGTGTCACGCTCGACGGGGATGCGGCCGGCGGCGCGGATGAGGCGCTCGAGTTCGGTGCGGGGAGTGAACTCAGCAGTGTTGGCGCCCGCGTCGTGGTAAATCTTTTCTTCCACGACCGTGCCATCCAGATCGTTTGCACCGAAGCGAAGCGCGATCTGTGCGATGCTGGGCGTCAGCATGATCCAGTAAGCCTTGATGTGATCAAAATTATCAAGCAAGAGGCGCGAGATGGCGATGTTGCGGAGGTCGTCATAGCCCGTGGGCTTGGGAATGTGCGATAGCGGCGTATTGTCGGGGTGAAAGGCGAGCGGAATGAAAGCGACGAAACCGTGAGTTTCATCCTGAGCTTCGCGCAGTTTCACGAGGTGATCGACGCGTTCTTCCGTCGTTTCGACGTGGCCGTAGAGCATGGTGGCGTTGGAACGCAGGCCGATGCGATGCGCTTTCATGGCCATGGATAGCCACATGCGCCCGCTGACCTTGTGGTCGCAGATGATTTTGCGGACGCGGGGATGAAATATTTCGGCACCACCGCCGGGACAGGAATCCACGCCGGCTTCTTTCATTTTGCGCAAGGTTTCATCGACGGTAATTTTGGCAATGCGGGCGAAGTAGTGCACCTCGACCATCGTGAACGCTTTCAGATGGACGTGCGGGTGGCGCTGCTTTAGGCCGCGGATGAGTTCCAGGAAATAATCGAAGGGCAGGTCGGGGTGGAGGCCGCCGACGATATGAAATTCGGTGGCGCCTTCGCGGACGCCCTGTGTTGCGCGTTCGTATATTTCTTCAAGCGCGAAAGTGTATGCGCCGGGCGCGCCCGGATCGCGACCAAACGCGCAAAGTTTGCAGTGCGCGACACATACGTTTGTCGGATTGATGTGGCGGTTGACATTGTAATAGGTGACGTTGCCGTGGCGCTTCTCGCGAACGTAATTGGCCAGCCAGCCGACGGCGAGTAGGTCCGACGAGCGATACAAAGCCACGCCATCGTCGAAGCTGAGGCGCTCGCCAGCGAGTACCTTGTCGGCGATCGGTTTCAGAGAAGCGTCAGTGATGGTCAGTTCTGCCACGATTTTCTCTATCTATAGGATGCCCCGGCGTGGGCGGAGTCGCAAAATGAATTCGCTTTTCGAAAACGGCGAAATGTTCAAACGTGCCAAACAGCCGCAGCCGCACCCCAGAAGAGCAGGAACAACATACTAATATAGCCGTTCACGGTGAAAAACGCAGCGTTGAGCCTGCTGAGATCGTTGGCTTTCACGAGAGAGTGTTCATAAGCCAGCAGCGCGGCGACGACCACGATGCCGGCCCAGGCGGGCCAGGGCAAGCCAAAACTTGCGGCGAGCCATGCGAGCAGAATCACAACGCCGACATGCATGAGGCGCGCGATGCGAAGGGCGTTGGCGATGCCGAAGCGTTTTGGAACGGAGAAGAGATTGGCCTGTTTGTCGAAGTCAATGTCCTGGCAGGCGTACAGGACGTCGAAGCCGCCCACCCACAGCGTGACCGCCGCGCAGAGGATCAGCATGCGCCAGTCGAGGCTGCCGGTGATGGCGATCCATGCAGCCGCGGGAGAGATACCGAGTGCAAAGCCAAGAAAAAGATGCGACCAGGACGTGAATCGCTTGGTGAACGAGTAGAAGAAAAGGATGGCGATGGCCAGCGGCGCGAGTTTCAGTGCGAGAGAATTCAGCTGCCACGCTGCGAGGAAAAAGATCGCGACGGCGACGAGCGTGAACATCCTAGCGAAAGAAACGGAGAGAGCGCCGGTGGCCAACGCCCGCGTTTTTGTGCGGGGATTTTCCTTGTCGTAGCGCAGATCGGCGATGCGGTTGATGGTCATGGCGGCCGAGCGGGCCGCGACCATGGCGACAATGATCCAAAAACCTTGCTGCAGCGTGGGCCAACCGTGTTGCGTGACGCGTGCGGCGAGAATTGCCCCGGTCAGCGCAAAGGGCATTGCGAACACGGAGTGTTCGAACTTAATCATTTCCAAAATGGTGCGGGTGCGACTGGTCATCGGGAGCTACGGCTCCAAGCGCCTTACGGAGGCAGTGCCGGTCCAGCGATACATATTTTCCTGCGCAAGGCCGGCCTGAGCGAGAACTCGGCAAACGTATTGCGTGACAACATCATCGATGCTCTTGGGCTTGTGGTAGAACGACGGAACAATCGGCATGATGAGGGCACCGGCTTGTTGCGCGCGCAGCATGTTTTCTAGATGGACGCGATTGAAGGGAGTGTCGCGGACGCACAGGATGAGTTTGCGTCGCTCCTTGAGCATGACGTCGGCGGAACGGGCGACAAGGTCGTCGCTGATGCCGTTGGCGACGGCGGCGAGTGCACCCATGGTGCAGGGAATCACGATCATGGCGTCGACGTGGCAGCTGCCAGAGGCTATGGATGCGCCCACGTCTCTGTTGGAGATGGTTTCAATTTTCTTCGCGACGCGGCCAAGAACACGACCGGGAAGCTTTTTTAAGTCGCCGGACGTGATGCCGAGTTCCTCGGAGAAAAGGCGCAGGCCGGTTTCGGTGGTGACCAGATGAATGTGGGATACGCGGGTGTCGTCTTCGAGCAGGGAGAGCGTCTTCTGCGCGAAAATGGCGCCGCTGGCACCGGTAACGCCAACCGTAATGATGAGTGCTTTCGTTGCAGGCATGTTTTTTCGCGGGCAAGTTCAGTCTCGCAGCGGCATGGCGACAAGTCAAGCTTAGCCGGGCTTAGCCGGGCCTGCGTAAGAGATGCTAAGATTCATGACGGCTGAAAACAATGAAATCCGAAGAATTGCTGAAGTTGTTGCAGGACGTGAGCGATAAGAAACTGCCGCCGGAACAGGCGGTGGAGCGGCTGAAGCATTTGCCGTTCGAAGATATCGGCTTTGCGAAGGTGGACCATCACCGGGCGCTGCGCCAGGGGTTTGCCGAGGTGGTGTTCGGAAAAGGGAAAACGCCGAAGCAGGTTGCCCAAATTGTCCGGGCGATGGTAGTGAAAAAGGGCTCGCGGCAGAACGTTTTGGTGACGCGGGCGGACAGGAAAATGTTCAGTGCCGTGAAGCGAGTGAGCCGCGCGGCGAGATTTCATCCGCTTTCGGGAGTCATCACGATCGAGAGCAGCAAGGAAATCACCGGGAAAGGTAAGATCGTGGTGGTATCCGCCGGAACCAGCGACATACCAGTAGCCGAAGAAGCAGTCCTTACGGCGCGCATGATGGGGAATCGCGTTGACGAGGTGTACGACGTTGGCGTTGCCGGCATTCACCGGCTGCTGGATCATCGCGGCATATTGAACGAGGCACGAGTGATTATTTGCGTGGCTGGCATGGAAGGTGCACTGCCCAGCGTGGTGGGAGGATTGGTGGGCGTGCCGGTGATTGCGGTTCCGACGAGCACGGGATACGGCGCGAGTTTTGGAGGAGTAGCGGCGCTGCTGGGGATGCTGAATTCGTGCGCGTCGAATGTGACAGTTGTAAATATCGATAACGGATTTGGGGCGGCGTGTGTGGCCTCGTGCATCAACCGGTTGTAAAACCCATTTCAGTTCTTCAATAAAACTTTCATGACGCCGGGCTTTTGAGCGTGGGCGATCGCCTTGGGTGCGTCTTTTAGCAGGAAGACTCGCGAAATAAGTGGAGTGGGATCTACTTGTCCTGAGCGAAGCAGGGCGATGGCTTTGGCGAAAGGGCCGCAGCGAGAGCCGACAATGGTAATTTCCTTCACAACGATGGGCCAGGTTTCGACAGGCGCCGTTCCATTGAACGTGGATTTGAGTAGCAGAGTGCCGCGCGGTTCGGTCATTTGCTGCGCGAGCGTGAGGCCGGTGGGTGAACCCGTGGCCTCGACGACCAGCCGATAACTCTCCTTCACCCGTTTCAAGTCGCGTGCATCGCCGAGAACTTTCCTGGTTTTCATTCCTACCCGGTGCGCCAAATTCAGTTTGGATTGATGTTTACCATAGAGAGTGACGATGGTGCCGGATGCAAGTAGCACCATGGCGATCAGCTGCGCAAGCTTCCCATCGCCGAGAACAGCGGCGGAAGGAAACTCGCGAATTTTGAGCTGGTCGAGAATCTCGCAGGCGGCCGCGAGTGGTTCTACGAAGACGGCCTTCTCATCGCTGACGTTGGACGGGATGGCGTGCAAGTTTTCGAGAGGTAGCGCCAGACATTCCGCGAACGCGCCATCGTGGGCGACGATTCCGAGAACGGTGCGTCGCGTGCAATGTGTCTTCAGGCCGCGTCGGCAGAAATCGCAAACGGGTTTGTGTCCGTATGCGGAGCAGGAAACGTTAATTTCGCCGGCGACTCGCTTGCCAATCCACTTATTCTCGGTGGTGTCGGAGACGCACCGGACGGCAACAACCTCGCCGACAAATTCGTGACCCAAAACCCCGCGAAAATTATGATAGCCGCGAAGAATCTCGACGTCGGTGTTGCAGATGCCGGCCGCGCGAACGCGAATGAGCGCCCAGCCCGGCTTCAGGTGTGGGAGGGGCTTTCGAGAGGGAACAAGCTTGTGATTTCGGGCCGTGAAGCTGAGCATGCTGGCTACTTCTCAGATTTTTCGGGCAGAGCGCGACGCGCAGAAGGAGCGGCCATGCGTTCGAGAAGTTCGAATTTTGCTTCCACACGCAGGAGTCGGCGATCCAGGTCCGTGCAGGCGTCCATAAGTTGTTTGGATTGGTTCGTCAGGCTAGTGATGCGTTCTTCGAGGAGGATGATTTTCTTGAGCGCCGCCAAGGCGTCGCGCGCCCAATTCATCGAAGCTTCCTCATCGCTTTGAGGCCGCGATTGATATAGGCAATCGTTTCGTCGAGCCTGGCGATGCTGCGATTGGTGGATTCGTTGGCCGTGAGGGCCAGAGTGGTCAGCGCGGACTCGGTGGTCACGGGTAGATCGAGGTACAGGTCCAAGGCATCTCGGACTTCCTGGGAGAACGATTTGCCGCGCAGCTTCGCGCGACGCTGGAGGCGTCTCTTCTGTTTCGGATCAAGATGGATGAGTGCAGTGGCCATACGACCATCTATATCACGGGTATATCATAACATTTCTTTGACCGCGCAGGAGTTCATAGCAAGGCAGAGGCTAGCGATTCCGCAAGGATGGCGTCCTGTTCCGGGAAAACGGTGCGGAGGTCGAGCAGGACGCGGTCGTCTGCAATGCGTGCGATCACGGGGATGCCATGCGCGGTTTGACGAAGCCGCGCTTCCAGTTGTGCGGCAGAATGCCGCGCACTGGCAATGCGTATCAGTTTGGTAGGCAAAAACTGCGCAGGAGTAGAGCCGCCGCCAACGAGGGAAGCCCCCTCAGCGATTTCGATTTCGGTGTCGGCATTCGCCACCAGGGGTTGCAGCGAGTGCAGGAACCTGTCGGTACGCTCGGCAATTTCCGCAAGCGTGAGGCGGATCATGCGCTGTGACGGGAGGGCGTCCCAGTCGGCACGGAGATACGCTCGCAGAGTGCATTCGAGAGCGGTAATCGTGAGCTTGTCGACGCGGAGAGCGCGAAAGAGGGGATGGCGGCGAACCTGGGCGACCAGATCTTTTTTGCCGGCGATGATCCCCGCTTGCGGCCCGCCCAATAATTTATCGCCACTGAAAAGTACCAGGGAGAAACCGGCGCAGATACTTTCCCGCACGGTGGGTTCGCTAATGCCGTATGCCGAGAGATCGACCAGGCACCCGGACCCAAGATCTTCGACGACAGGAAGGTTGTTGCGTTGACCCAGGGCGATCAGCTCTCTTACATCGGGCTTTTCGGTAAAGCCCCTCACTTGGAAATTGGAAGGATGCACGCGCAGAAGCACACGCGTTTTGTCATTGATGGCGTTTTCGTAGTCACCCAGGCGGGTGCGGTTGGTGGTTCCGACCTCGCGCAATAGGGCGCCACTTTGCTGCATGATTTCGGGGATGCGAAAACCGTCGCCAATTTCGATCAGCTCCCCGCGAGAAACAATCACTTCGCCGCCCCGGGCCAAAGCTGCGAGCGTCAGCAGCACCGCGGCAGCACAATTGTTCACCACGATGGCGGATTCGGAACCGATGAGGCGTTGGAGCAGTCGAGCGGTGTGAACATCGCGCTTGCCGCGGGTGCCAGCGGAAAGATCGTACTCGAGATTGGTGTATTGCGATGCGCTGTGACGTAGTTCTTCAATCAATTGTGCGGGCAGCGGTGCCCGGCCCAGGTTGGTGTGAAGAATGACACCGGAAGCATTAATCAAGGGTTGCAGGGAAGGCGAGAGCTCGCTTTGCACGGCGCAGAGAATGCGTGCTTCGAGAGCCGCGGGAGAAAGAGTTCGTTCCGTCTGATCGTCAGAGGCGGCAATTTCGTGGCGCAATCGCGTGAGAACCTCGCGCATGATCTCGACAATGAAGCCGCGATCAACTTGCGAGCTCAACTTCGCGACGCCGGGAAGTTGCAGGAGTTCATCCACCGAAGGCAGGTGGCGGAGAAGCGCCGCCTGTTTGTCGGAAGGTGAACGTTTGGCGGGCAAACTCATGGCGACATTTGAGCACAAGCGCGAAATCGCCGCAATGGACGGGTAAAACGCACGGCTGTCCGAAGGTGCAGGCGCATGTCCGAAGGTGCGTTGTTTTATCCGCAGCGGGGACACGTTTGTAGGTTGACGCTGGCATAAGGCGCACCTAGCATGGTGGGTCAGAGGAGTCCGCCTCCATGGCCACCATTGACGAAGAGTTGGCGCAACTCGAGCGCGACATCCGCCAACTAAAGATCGAGTACGACATGTATTTTGGTGGGGGCAGAAAGCGTCCGCCCACAGAAATCGAGTGGCGAATTGAACTGATCGTAAAGCGGTATGCGGAACGCGGCGGGGACCTGAAATACGCGCAACGATTCCGCTACACCAACCTCTCCCAGAGTTATGCAAAATATAAGGATGTGTTCCGGAAGCGCCTGGCGCAACGCGAAGAAGGCAAAGTGCAGCGGCACTTCGGCGCGGCGGCAAAAGCGATTGAGGCGGAACGCGCGAAACTCCAGGTTACCACGATGACTGCTTCGGGAAGCAGCGAGACGGCCAACGATGCGAAGGCATTCCGCATGGTCTGCTCCGAACCGGAGAAAGAGACTGAAAAAGTGGATCAGCTGTATGAAGCATTTCGGCAGGCAAAGCAACAGGCCGGGGAAGAGACGGCCAAGCTGACCAAGGCTGGATTCAACGAATTTGTGCGTAAGAAAACCAAAGACCTGCAAGAAACGAAAAACTGCCGCGATGTGGAATATGTAGTGGAAGTGATCGACGGACAAGTGAAGCTTAAAGCGCTTGTCAAATCGTAGTTCGAATTCCGCTGAAATTTTCCCACAGGCCCGACTTCCCGAAACTCCGCTCCTCCGCGTACACTAATGTGTTCTGAGCGACACCGGAGGACGAAATGGGAGTGGAACGCGCGCTGCTTAGCGTATTCGATAAGACCGGGATCGTGGAGTTCGCCAGGCGGCTGGCGGCCTTGAAAATCGAGATTCTTTCGACCGGAGGCACGGCGAAGCTGCTGCGCGAAGAGGGCGTAACGGTGGAGGACGTGTCTGAATTCACGGGATGGCCGGAAATGCTGGGCGGGCGGGTGAAGACGCTGCATCCAAAGGTACACGGAGGGCTGCTGTATCGCCGGAATCACGCTGAGGATCTGAATCAGGCAAAGCAATACGGAATTTCACCGATCGATCTAGTGGTTGTGAACCTGTATCCCTTTGAAGCGACGGCGGCGAAGGGCTATCTGACCGCGGAAGAGCTGATTGAGAATATTGATATCGGCGGGCCGACGATGCTGCGATCCGCGGCGAAAAACTTCGAGAGCGTGACGGTGGTGACGGACCCGGCGGATTATGGCCGCGTGGCACAGGAACTGGAGCAAAAGCACCAGACCACGTTGCCGCTGCGAATGGAGTTGGCGCGCAAGGTTTTTGCCGCCACTTCGCGCTACGACGGATTGATTGCGACCGAGTTGGAGCGCCTGGCCGTTTCCGGCGAGCGCATGGAAGTGAATGCGCGCGCGGCTCTGCCGGAGCGAGTGCATGTTTCGCTGCGCAAGCAGCAGGAACTGCGCTACGGAGAAAATCCTCACCAGGCGGCGGCGTTGTATGTTCCATCGGGGCGCGCACCGGAGGGCCTGGCGGCGGCGAAGCAGCTACAAGGCAAGGAACTTTCCTACAACAACTACGTGGACCTGGAAGCGGCGCGCAGCTTGGTGGCGGAATTCGAACGGCCAGCGGCGGTCATTATCAAGCACAACAACCCATGCGGCGCGGCAGTGCAGTCGAGCCTGCTCGATGCGTACACGAAAGCCTATGCGTGCGACCCGCTCTCGGCATTTGGGGGAGTGCTGGCGTTCAATCACATTGTGGATGCGGTGACTGCGGAAGCGGTGTCGCGGCTATTCGTGGAGTGCATTGTGGCGCCGGGATTTGCGGATGAAGCGAAAGACATTTTCGCGACGAAAAAGAATTTACGGCTGCTGGTGTTGCCGCAGGGTGGGCTGGACCACGACAAGGAACTGCAACTGAAGCGAATCCTGGGCGGGATGCTGGTGCAACAGCCGGACCTGGGAACACTAAAGGGGAAAGAACTGCGCGTGGTCTCCTTGCGTGAGCCGAGCGAGGCGGAGCTGGCAGACCTGAGATTTGCGTGGAAGGTGTGCAAGCACGTGAAGTCCAACGCCATCGTGTTTGCGAAGAATGGAGCAACGCTAGGAGTCGGCGCCGGTCAGATGAGCCGCGTGGATTCCGTAAAGCTGGCTGTGATGAAGGCGCAGAAGTCCCTGCAGGGAACCGCGGTTGCTTCGGACGCATTCTTTCCGTTTCCCGACGGCTTAGAAGAAGCTGCCAAGGCGGGAGCCACGGCCGTGATCCAGCCGGGCGGCTCGGTAAAGGATGCTGATGTGATTGCGACGGCTGATCGCCTTGGGCTGGCGATGGTGTTCACCAGCATGCGGCACTTCCTGCACTGAGATTCCTACGTCCCGGAGTGCGTCGTAACTCGTGCCGGGTTTGCCTGAAACCAGTGACGCGTGCGGTTACATACCCCGCATACGGAAAGCATCACCGGCACTTCGATCAGCACGCCAACGACAGTGGCGAGAGCCGCGCCCGAACCTGCGCCAAATAAGGCAATCGACGTGGCCACGGCAAGTTCAAAGAAGTTACTTGCGCCGATCAGTGCGCCGGGTGCGGCAATCCGGTATTCCACACCCGCCAGGCGCATCAGCCCGTAGGCCAGAGCAGAATTGAAATAGACCTGAATCAGAATCGGCACTGCGATCAGCGCGACGTGGATCGACTTGCCGGTCAGGTTGTCCGCCTGAAATGCAAAGATAAGGACGAGCGTGGCAAGCAGGGCCAGAATCGTCGCCGGCGAGAATTTGGAAAGCAAAATATTTTCGAACCAGTCTTTACCACGCCGGCGTATGAAGATTGCTCGAAGGGCCGAAGCGGTGGCGAGAGGAATCACAATGAAGGCCACAACCGAAAGAAACAAAACGTGAAAAGGGACGGACAGCGATGAGGCGCCGCGCACAAGAAAACGCACGATGGGAGCGAAAAGAAACAGCATAATCAAATCGTTGAGCGAGACCTGCACAAGGGTGTAGGCGGGGTCGCCATTCGCCCAGCACTTCGCGGAGCGCGTCTGTGCTGGCCGTATACCAAAGAAATGTGCCCGGGCGCCGGACGGAGACAAGGCCGACCTGGCGGAGTTTCTCTAGATGGTGAGAAAGAGTGGATGCAGGAATGTCGAGGTCGTCCTGAATTTCACCCGCGACCATGCCCGTGGGGTGCGCCGAGAGGAGCAGGCGAACAATTTGCAGTCGCGGTTCTGCGCCGAGAGCGGCGAGGCGGTCGGCGGAGCGGGTGACGAGGAGGGGATCAGGTTTGGCAATATTTCGATAGTTGCAGAAATACAGTAGAATGGCAATACTTTTTCGCGCCCCACCCTTTTTCCCCCTTTCCGCATCTCAATTCCGTGGGCCCCATGATCTTTGAAACGCCTCCTTTTTCGCTTTTGACCCGCGTTCCTTCTGCATGGGATACTTTAAGTTTGCGGACCTTTTATGAAGACAATTCGTTACGCTCTCCCGATCGCCATCGCCGTACTGGCCAGTCTGCCAACCTTTGGCCAATCACTGACTAGCGCCACGCCGCCCAGTGCGCCAGAGAAAATGTCTCCTCGCGCGGAGGCCTACTACAACTTCACGATTGGGCATTTGTACGAACTGCAGTTCGAGCAAACCAGTCAGAGCGAATACGCCACGCGGGCCATCGAAGCGTACAAGCGAGCCTACGCCATGGATCCGAAGTCGCCCATCATCGGCGAACGCCTGGCGGAAATGTACTGGAAGGCCCAGCGGGTGCATGACGCCGTGGTGGAAGCTAATGAGATTCTAAAGCGCGACCCTAACGACCTGGCGACGCACCGGCTGCTGGGGCGGATCTACTTGAAGAGCCTGGGCGACGTGAATGGTTCGGGCGTGCAAACGGAGATGGTGAGCAAGGCGATCGCGGAATACAGCGCGGTGCACCGCCTGGACCCATCCGATCAGGAATCGGCATTGTGGCTTGCGCGTCTTTATCGGTTGCACAACGAACCGGAAAAGGCCGAGGGAGTGCTCCGGGCGATGTTGAAGGAAGACCCGGAGAACGACTCCGCGATGGAGCAATTGACGCAGTTGTTTCTGGACGAGAACAAAGCGGCAGAAGCGATTCAACTGCTGGAAACCACCACATCGCGCACACCTAGTCCTACGCTGTACGACTTGCTAGGCGACGCTTATACGCAAACGAAGGATTACGCGAAAGCGGAGCAGGCCTACCGGCAGGCCGTGGAGCTGGATCCTTCCGAGCTGAGCCATTTGCGCGGGCTGGGGCAGACGCTGCTCTCTGAAGAAAAATATCCGGAAGCGCTGTCGGTCTACCAGAAGCTGGTGGAGGTGATGCCGGATGATTCGGACAATTATCTGCGGCTGTCACAGATTTACCGCGAGCTGCACCAACTGGATAAGGCCGAAGAAAGCCTGATGAAGGCCAAGCAGTATGCTCCGGGCAGCTTGGATGTGCTGTACAACGAAGCCATCATTTACGAGTCGCAGGGACGGTATGAGGATGCAATTCGCGTGTTGACCGATGCGCTCACGAGAGTGAAATCACAGTCGGCCGTGCTGCCTTCCCGCCGGCGTACGCTCGCGATTCTGTACCAGCAACTGGGACAGCTCTATCGCGACACGCAAAATATCCCCGCAGCGATCACTTCGTATCAGGAGCTGGCGCGCCTGGGCGACGAAGAAGACCGCCGGTCGCGGCTCCTGCTGATGGAGACGTATCACCAGGCGAAGGATATGACCAAGGCGCTGCAAATAGGAAAAGACGCAGCCGCCAAATATCCGAATGACACAGCGATTGCGGCGAGTTACGCCATGTTGCTGGGTGAGAACCAGCAAACCGACGAAGCCGTGAAGATGATGCAGAGCTCGCTGAAGGGGACGGCGGCGGATCGTGATGTGTATCTGAACATTGCCCAGATTTACGAGCGCGGACGGCAATACACGGAAGCCGAGAATAGCGTTCGAAAGGCACAAACGCTGGCGAAGGATCCGCAAGACAACGAAATGGCATTTTTTCTGCTTGGCGCAATTTACGAGAAGCAGAAGCAGTACGATAAAGCCGAAGAACAGTTCAAAAAAGTGGTGGCGATGAACCCGAAGAACGCGCCGGCACTGAATTATTACGGCTATATGCTCGCCGACCGTGGAATTCGCCTGGATGAGGCGCAAGAGATGATCCAGCGCGCGTTGGATCAGGATCCCTACAACGGGGCGTACCTGGATAGCCTCGGCTGGGTGTACTTCAAAGAGAACAAACTGGATGAGGCCGAGACCAATCTGCACAGGGCCGTGCAACGCGACCCGAACGACCCGACCATCCGCACTCACCTTGGTGATGTCTACGCGAAGCAGGGACGCACGGAACAAGCGGCGGCGGAGTGGGAGAAAGCGCTGGCCGATTGGCACAAATCATTGCCCTCTGACCTTGAAAGCGATAAAGTCGCGGAGTTGGAAAAGAAACTCGGCCAAATGAAGCACCGCGTGGCGCAAAAAGCCCCGGCGCCCGACACAAAACCCTGAGCGCGCGAATGAAAGAAGTCCGGATCCCGGCGTACGCGAAAGTAAATTTGCGTCTCGAAGTCCTCGGCAAGCGAGACGATGGCTACCACGAGCTTAGAACTATATTTCAGACGGTCTCCCTCCACGATACGGTACAGTTGCGCAGTTCACGCCAACCGGGAATCAGCCTCTCTGTGAAAGGCAATGAAACGCTGTCGCAAGAGCCGCTGGGAAAGAATCTGGTGTATCGCGCGGTGGACGCATTGCGGCGTGAACTAAGAACGCGCGGAGGCGTAGAAATTCTGCTGGAGAAACGGATCCCGGCGGGAAGAGGACTGGGCGGGGGATCCAGTGACGCAGCTGCGGCTTTGCTGGGGTACTTGAGATTGACGCAGAAGAAGATGAGTGGCGCGCAGTTGATGTCAATCGCTGCGGGGCTGGGTGCGGACGTGCCCTTTTTCCTGTTCGGGGGGCGAGCGCTTGGGGTCAGTAAGGGCGACGAGATTTATCCGCTGCCGGATGTTCCGAAGATGAGCCTGCTGATCGTTTCCGCAAAAGACATCCACGTGCCGACACCAGAAGCCTACCGGTGGCTGCATGCACCGGAGCTGGCTTCGTTGACAAAATCGGCGGCAGCCCATAAGCTATATGGGTTCTGTGCTCTGTGCTGGAGCGCGCGGGAAGAGAGCCTATCGAACGACTTCGAAGCGGCTGTTTTCCGGCGTCATCCCCGCCTTGGAAAGATCAAGCGGGTGCTGCTCCGGGTTGGGGCGTCAGAAGCCTTGCTGGCTGGTAGCGGTTCGGCGGTGTTTGGAGTTTTCCCGAGCCCAGCAAAGGCGCGCCGAGCCGTTGTCGGGTTCCCGCAAGATCAGACCTTTGTGTGCGAGAGCATCTCGCGTTCGAGGTATGCGCGTCTGGTGAAAAGCGCGATTGTGGGTTAGACCGCAACGTCTCTCCGTGCTTCTGACTCCTAATTGAACGGTCTCAGGCTGCAGATCCAGGTCATGTGTCGCCGCAGAGCGGTGACCAGGGTGGGCGTGGCGTGCACGACGAGCGATTCAAAATATTTACCGGGACCGCAAATCCCGTATTGGCCGAATCAATTTGCCAGCATTTGAAGGTGCCGCTCGGAAAAGCGCTGCTCGGTCGGTTCAGCGACGGTGAGATTTATTTCCAGATCCTGGAAAACGTTCGCGGCGCAGACGTTTTCGTGGTGCAGCCCTGCAGTTATCCGGTGGACAATCACCTACTCGAGCTGTTGCTGATGATCGATGCGTTCAAGCGCGCGTCTGCCTGGCGAATTACCGCCGTGCTGCCGTATTACTGTTATGCGCGGCAGGACCGCAAAGACAAGCCGCGCGTCCCGATATCCGCGAAGCTGGTTGCGGACTTGCTGGAAACCGCGGGGGCCAGTCGAGCGCTGACATTGGATTTGCACGCGCCGCAGATTCAAGGGTATTTCGACGTGCCGGTGGATCACTTGTACGGCTCACCGGTGCTGGTGGATTACTTCCGAAACAAGAAGCTGCCGAATCTGACGGTGGTTTCGCCGGATGCAGGCGGAGTTGAACGCGCCCGAGCCTTCGCGAAGAAGTTGGGAGCGCCACTGGCGATCGTGGACAAGCGCCGCGTGGACCTGGACGTGACCGAAGTGATGAACCTGATCGGTGATGTAAAGGGAAGAAGCACGCTGATCGTGGACGACATCATCGATACAGCCGGCACGCTCGTGAAAACAGCGGATGCGCTTCTGCGCGAAGGGGCCACACAGGTTTTTGCGGCGTGCACACACGCCGTGTTTTCCGGTCCCGCTGTGGAGCGCATTGAGAATTCGCGGATCACGGAAGTTGTGGCTACCGATTCGGTGCCCGTTTCGGAAGCGGCCCGAAAGCTGAAGAAAGTAACGATTTTGAGTGTTGCGGATTTGCTCGCTCGTGGCATTCGTTCCATTCACGAGGAGACATCCATCAGCGAGCTGTTTATTTGAGTTTGTCCGGCGCAATCGGGCCGGAAGAGATATCACGGAAGGAAAGAAGCTATGGCACAAATTATTGTTGAAGGGGCGCCCCGCTCTCAACGGGGCAAAAACGAAGCGCGCCGGATGCGCCAGTCGGGCAACGTTCCTGCGGTGCTCTATGGCGGGAAGGGCGAAGCGTTGCCCTTGTCGGTGAATACGAAGCAGGTGACTGCGATTCTGCGCTCAGAAACGGGACACAACACGCTGTTCCAAATCAATCTGGGTGGGAAGCAGGAACCGGCGATCGTGAAAGATTGGCAAGTGGATCCCGTCAGCGGGCATTTGCTGCACGTGGATCTGCTGCGAATCGCTATGGATGTACGCATGAAGGTGAAGGTGCCGGTACACACGTTCGGCGAACCCTCGGGTGTGAAGGTACAGGGCGGCGTGTTCGAAACCGTGCTGCGCGAAGTGGAAGTGGAATGCTTGCCTGCGGACATCCCGACGGAGTTCAAGGTGGACGTGAGTGGACTGGCGCTGAACCAGAATTTGCGCGCGTCGGATCTGCCGTTGGACAAATCCAAGATCAAGTTGCTGACCGAAGCGAACAGCGTAATCGCTCACGTGGTTACCCTGCGCGTCGAGGAAGAAAAGCCGGTCGAAGCGGCGGTCGTTGGAACAACACCCGCAGAGCCGGAAGTCATCAAGAAGGGCAAGAAGGAAGTGGAAGGCGAAGAAGGCGCCGAGGCCGGCGAGAAGTCGGAAAAGGCGGAGAAGCCCGAAAAGAAGAAGTAATTCTTCTTTCGGGGTCTGGTGCGAAGCGCGATGCGGCTCATTGTTGGCCTTGGCAATCCTGGCCCGGAATATCAGTGGACGCCGCATAACCTCGGATTCCTGGCGGTGGATGAAATCGCGAATCGCGCATCCATCCGCGTGGAACGGCCCGAAGGCAAGGCGCTGGTGGGCCTCGGAAAGGTGGCAGGCGAAGAGGTAGTGCTGGCCAAGCCGCAGACGTACATGAACCTGAGCGGTATTTCCGTAAGGGAACTGCTGGGGAAATACGAGTTGGAGCCCATGAACTTGCTGGTGCTATTTGACGAGCGGGATTTGCCCTGGGGAATGATTCGCGTAGGGGAACACGGAAGGCCTGGAACGCACAACGGAGCTAAGTCCGTGACCAGCGCGGTGGGAACGCAGGAATTTGCCAGGATCCGGCTGGGTTGCGGTCCCGATCATCCAGTAGGCGATCTAGCCGCGTACGTCCTTCGGCCGATGAAGAAGGTCGAGCTGGAAGTAGCAGCCGAGATGATGGCCCACGCCGCCGATGCGGTGGAGTTGCTGCTGGTACAAGGCATGGCAGCGGCAATGAACAAGTTCAACCGGCGAGTGCCGCCGGCGGAACCAGCTAAGTAAAGGCGGAAGTTTCGCCCGTTAGTTACGAATTTCACGGGATTCGGTCCCGGAACTGGAAGAAACGAGGTCATCATGGAAGAGCGTTTGTACGATTTGATCTTTATTGCCCGCCCGGCGACGCCGGAAGAGGAAATTAAGAAGGTCATTGCAACTCTCGAACACGCCTGCGAAGAAAAGGGTGGGAAGATCGAGAAGACCGAACATTGGGGCACGCGGAAGCTGGCCTACAAGGTAATGAAACACCGCGAAGGCATCTACGTATACCAACAGGTGCGCACGAACCACGGCGAACTGGTGCACGAACTGGAGCGCCGCCTGGGAGTTGCGGATTCCATCATCAAGTATCAGACTGTGCGGCTCGACGAAGACCTGAAGCGCCAGAAGAAGCTCTCGCACAAGCGCGAAATGCGCGCGGCGCGGCGTCCACGCCGTACCCCCGCGGCAGCACCGGCGGCGCCAGTGTCCCAGGCGCAGGTCGAACAGGCCCCTCCTGCAAGCTAGGCCGACGATCGTTGGGAATACTGTGGCGAAGTTGCGTTTGCTGCAGCAAGAAAGATTCGGATGAGAGAGCTCCGCTGAGGACAGTTCGGAGCACATGGGAAAGGTAGGAACGTATGTCAGAGGAACAGAAACCAGTGCAAGCAGCCGCACCGTCGGCGCCCGCGCCTCGGGAAGCACGCGAAGGCGGCGGTGGACAAGGCGGAGGCGCTGGCCGTCGTGAAGGCGGTCACGGTGGCGGCGGAGGCCGGCGCGAAGGTGGACCGGGCGGGCCCGGCGGGCGGCCACGCGGCAAGCGCCAGTATTTCCGCAAGAAGAAGGTCTGCAAGTTCTGCGTGGAGAAGATGGACCTCATCGACTACAAGCGCGCGGACATTCTTGCGCAATTCGTGCAGGAGCGCGGAAAGATTCTGCCACGGCGGATGACGGGCGTATGCGCGCGTCACCAGCGTTGGCTCGGTGTAGCCATCAAGCGCGCACGCAACATCGCTTTGCTGCCGTTTGCCGGCAGCGCGGCGGGAACCCAGGCGCCTCGCGTGGTTGAGGCCCCGAAAGCGTAAGGGTCAGGAAAGGGAGCTAGGGATTTCATATGCAGATCATTCTTCAAGAAGATGTGGAAAAGTTGGGGAACCGCGGCGATGTTGTGACCGTGAAGCCCGGTTACGCGCGCAATTTTCTTTTGCCTCACAAGCTGGCCATCGAAGCCACGGCCGGCAACATGAAGGCGCTCGAACGAATCCGCGGCTCATTGGCGAAGAAGACCGCGACGGAACTGGACGCGGCGACGAAGCAGGCGGAATTGCTGACCGGAGTGTCGCTGAGGTTCCACCGCAAGACGGGAGAGAACGACCAGATGTTCGGCTCTGTCACCACGGCGGATATTGCGGACGGCTTGAAGACGCAGGGCTTCGAGGTCGACAAGCGGCAGATTCAATTGAAGGACCCTATGAAGGCCCTGGGGGAATACCCCGTCGTCGTGAAGGTGTTCCGCGACGTTACTGCCGAGATCAAGGTGCACGTCGAAAAAGAAGCGTAGTCTTCGACCAGCACTCAGAATTCAACCGGAGGCGCGAGAGACCGTGCCTCTTTTTTATTTTGGAGCGCTTTCAAATCTTTCCGCGACAGCTTCCACCTCTTCTCGCTTCCAATCGGCCCCAGACAGATTGGTGAGCAGCGCAATGACGACGCGAGTCTCAGGATAAAGGATCAATTGGCAGTGGCCACCCACGGATCCACCGGAATGCTCGTAAATCTTTTTGCCGCTGAGAGATTTAGCAATGCCCCAGCCTATGCCGTAGCCGGTTTCGACGCCGGAGTCGGTTTTCTGAGAAGCGAACATCGTTTTCAGGGCTTGCGCGTTCAGCATGCCAGGCTGGAGGAGAGAGGAGCCGAACCGGACGAGATCCTCGGCTGTTGAGAGAAGGCCACCGCCCGCCCATTTATAGCTATTGTCGACGTAGGGAGCATTTTCGACTGACCCGTTTTTGGGCAATTCGTAGAAGCGTGAGCGCTGTTCCACGATCTGCGAGTTCTGGTCGGGCGTTGTATGGACCAGGCCGAACGGCGTAAACACGTTCGCCTGCATGTACGAGAGAAAATCTTGTGCGGTCGCCGATTCGATTGCGGCACTCAGCAGGTTGTAGCCGTAACTGGAATAGTTGAATTTCGTTCCCGGCGGCGAGACCAGAGAATCGTTTTCAAATATGGCCAAGCCGTCGGTGACATTGGCGTAATGCTTCTGGATGGTGAACTCCTCGCCCCGATAATGCCGGATGCCGGCGAGATGCCCGGCCACCATGCGAACCGTGATCACCGCGCCCTTGTCCGGAAAGAGGGAACGTACTTTTGAATGGGAGCATCCAAATCCAGCTTTCCGGTTTGCACTAGTTCCATGAGGCCGACCGCCGTAAGCGGCTTGGAAATGCTGCCGATGCGGAATTTGGTGGTTGGCCACACGGGCACGCGCTCTTCCAGATCCGCGAAGCCGAACCCTTCGGAGTAAACGATCTTTCCCTCGACGGCGACAGCCAGTGCGAGTCCAGGTGTGCCCCGCGCGATCCATTCCTTAGCCTGGCGACTAGCGTTTTCACTCGCCACGGCGTACGGTGAAGCTGCTGCAACCGGAGACGCCGCGGTTTGTGCGTAGGTTGTGACCGTGCAGGTGAACGGAAACCCGACCAATCCATACAGGAACGCCGTGAGAATTTCCACCAGCCGAATCGCTTTGGGTGCACTCTTCATCGCGTTGGACCCCGCCGCTTTGTGGCACCAGCATCTTGCCACATGAACGGAAAAAGTTTTGCAACGTTTTCCTTCGCGATTCACAAGCAGTCCAATTGACGTGAGCAACGCACGCGCGCACAATCGTCGCATCACTTCGGCGTAGGGGAACGCCAAGAGCCGAAGAACGTTTCCGCACTTGCCTTCCGGCGGGGAAAATGCTCCAATAGCGAAGGAAAAGCGAACATAAGAAGGATCGTGCCGCCCACTATGGCCGTTGATTCCACTCTCGAAAAACCGTTGCCCAGCAATATCGACGCCGAGCGCTCCATCCTTGGCGCCATCATTCTGGACAACAACGCGCTAAACGCGGCTATTGAAACGCTCAAGGCGGACGACTTCTTCCTGCCGCAGCACCGCAACGTGTTCACGCACATGGTGGCGCTGGCGGAAGCCCAGCAGGCTATCGACCTGGTGACCCTGACAGAAGAGCTGCACCGGCATTCACTGCTGGAAGCGTCGGGTGGCGGGCCGTACCTGGCGTCGCTGGTGGATGGGATGCCGCGGGTATCGAACGTCGACCACTATGCGCGCATCGTGCGGGAGAAGGCGCTGCTGCGGAATCTGATTCACGCGACGCACAGAATCCAACAGAGCGCGCTAGAGGGCGAAGACGGCGCGGACGTTATTCTGGACAGCGCGGAGTCCAGCATTTTTGCGCTTGCGGAAGACCGCGTGAAAGCGGGACTTGTTCCGATCAAGGACCTTGTTCGCGACAATTTCGAGCGTTTGGAAAAGATTTTTCGTGAAGGCAAAAGCGTCACTGGCATTTCGACGGGTTACGGCGAGTTGGATAAGCTGCTTTCCGGTTTGCAGCCATCGGAACTAGTTATTTTGGCCGCACGTCCTTCGCAAGGTAAAACCGCGCTGGCGCTGAACTTTGCGGAAAACATATCGATACGGGCGGGGATGCCGGTGGCGGTCTTCAGCCTGGAAATGTCGAAGGAGTCGTTGCTGCAACGCTTGGTTGCCTCCGTGGCACAAATCGACGCGCACAAATTCCGTTCCGGCCACCTGAGCCGGGAAGACTGGCGGCGGATGACAGAAGCGCTGGGCACGATCTCTGCGGCACCACTGTGGATTGACGACGCGGGGTCCAACAGCGTGCTGGAAATCGGCGCGAAGGCGCGGAGGTTGAAGCGCGACAAGGGACTCTCCCTCCTGGTGGTCGACTACCTGCAATTGATTACCGCGCGAGGGCGCTTTAACTCCCGGCAGGAAGAAGTCTCGAGCATTTCGCGCGGCCTGAAAGGTCTCGCCAAGGAGTTGCAGATTCCTGTGCTAGTGCTCAGCCAGTTGACGCGCGCACCGGAACGAGAAGAGCGCGGACCGCAACTTTCCGACTTGCGCGAATCGGGTGCCATCGAGCAGGACGCCGACGTGGTGATGTTCATTTATCGGCCAAACTTTTTCAATTTGAACGCCACGCCAGAAGAGCGCGACATGGCGGACATCTTGATCGCCAAGCAGCGCAACGGCCCGACCGATAAGGTGAAGTTCGTGTTTCGCAGTCGCTTGACGCGGTTCGAAGAAGCGGCGCCGGATGCGTTTTCACAGTTCGCGGGCGGCGACGAGATGTAAGAGCGGACACACTGAGGCCAGTAACACACAGCGGCTGCGAAGCGACCATCGCAGGCGCCTTAGAGCGGAAACGTCAGCAGGCCGGTTACAGTCAACAAGCACAGTACAATCAATGAGTTGAGGGCCGATCTGCTGGCCTTACCGAATGCCGGCAGTTGCGGCGCAAGCGCGATCGGATGGTCCTCCTCGTGCCCACCATCTATTGCCTCTCACGCGCGGTGGCCGCTGCAGCATTTAGGCGCGTTCACGGGAATGGCGTAAACTAGGTTTTTCCGGGGAAATTCATGCAACGCAGGGAAAAAGATCCAAGCAAATTCATTGGCCGCCCGGTGTGGGCGGAAGTGTCGCTAGCGGCACTGGCTGAGAATTACCGCGCCATTCGCGATTACGTAAATCCGGCATCGGAAAAAAGGAACACGCCACGCATGGTGCTGTCCATCGTAAAAGGCAACGGCTATGGTCACGGCGGACCGCAAGTGGCGAAGGCTCTGGAAAAAGACGGCGCCGACTGGTTTGGAGTCGCTTCCGCCGCGGAGGGGATCGAGATTCGCAAGAACGGCGTACGCAAACCGGTCCTCGTGCTGGGAGGATTTTGGCCTGGCGAGGAGAAAGATCTCCTGGAGTACAATCTGACTCCCGCGCTTCATCGCTGCGAGCAACTAGCGGCATTCGAAGCTGCTGCGGCAAAATTGCGCAAGAAACATGTGGCAGTTCACCTGAAGATCGACACCGGGATGAACCGGCTGGGAATTGCGCCAAGCGATGCAGATTGCTTTGCACGGCAGCTGGCAAGATGCCCGCATCTGGAGCTCGACGGAGTTTTCACGCACTTTGCATCTTCCGAAGTTTTGAACGATTCGCCAACGGGTCAGCAGACACGTCTTCAGACGGAACGTTTTTACAAAGCGGTCGACCGCCTGCGTGCTCTGCGAGTGGATACCGGACTTCTGCATCTCGCAAACAGCGCAGCGATTGCGGCGCGTCCGGAAACATGGGCCGACATGGTGAGGCCAGGCGCAATTCTCTACGGATATCACCCCGGGATTAATCCCATCGAGCGCCGCCACGAAATTGAATCGAGGCTTCCGCTGCGGCCAGTAATGAGCCTACGCGCCCGGCTTATCGGTGTGCGCTCCGTGCCTGCGGGCGAAAGCGTGGGTTACAACGCCAGTTGGACTGCACAGCGGCCTTCGCAGACCGCGGTAATGTCCGCCGGATATGGCGACGGAATTCACCGATCGCTTGGCAATCGCGGCAGCGTCGCAATTCGCGGTCATCGCGCACCCATCATCGGGATTATTTCCATGGACGTGACGCTGCTGGACGTGACCGATGTGCCGGATGTGGCCATCGGAGACATAGCCACGGTGTACGGGACGGACGGTGAAAACGCTTACCCGGCAAACGTGGTGGCACGCAGCATTGGTACGGTTACATCGGACTTGTTGTGCGCGGTCAGCCAGCGCGTGCCCCGCTTCTACTTGCCCTGAAAGAAGGTTTCCCAGGCAGAAACGCACAATTTCGCGGGAAGCGAGCTTCTCCTTGACTTCGTGCCTACTTGGAGAGTATACAGACAGCCTCCGAAAGCGAAACGATTTTGGTACGGTGCACGCTTCCGCAGTAACGCTTCGGTTCGTGCCGTACGGTGAGGATTCATGGGCCAAAAGCGCGTTCACCCGCAAAGCAACCCAACCTCTGATTCACGAGTCTCAAACTCGATCCTGAGTGGGGGCGACAAACTCGGCCACCGTGCGGCTCGTTTCCTGGGACAGTCCTGGGACTTCTGGGCAGCGCGTATCGCGCTGATCAGCATGACCGTCGTTTTGTGTTACACCCTCAGCCCATTCGGGGCGCACGGACTTCCCGCCGCGGGTATTGGATTTCTGATGGCCATGGTCATTCTGTTGGCGGAATTACGCATGCGCCGCGCAGAGATCAGCGGGCTTATGGGAGGAATGATCGGTGCGGTCCTCGGTCTCCTCGCGGCTGTCCTCATCACCTTCGTTATCTCCCGAACGGCTGAGCCTGAACCCACCAAGTCTTTCTTCGAATTCACCTCACTTTTCGCTCTTGGCTACTTAGGTCTGGCAGTCGGCTCCCGCAAAGCGCACGATTTTCACGGCAGCATTCCCCTGCCGCAGTCCGTCGGATTGCCTGTCAACGTGTCATCGTGCCTGAAGCTTCTGGATACGAGTGTGCTGATTGACGGGCGCATCGCCGATATCTGCGAAACCCATTTTCTGGATGGCACGCTGGGTGTGCCGCGTTTTGTACTGCACGAATTGCAGCAGGTTGCAGACTCTTCGGATGCGTTGAAGCGCCAGCGAGGCAGGCGAGGATTGGAAGTTCTGCAACGGATGCAGAAAATGCCGGGTCTGGAAATACGAATCCTGGAAGAAGACATTGCGGCGGGGACGGGAGTGGACCAAAAGCTGATGGAACTAGCGCGGCGTTCGTGTTGCAAGATCGTCACGAACGATTTCAATCTGAACAAAGTGGCGCGTGTGCAGGGGATTGCGGTCCTGAACGTGAACGAACTTGCCAATGCCATGAAGCCTGCGGTCCTGCCGGGCGAGTCCATGCGCGTTCTGATCCTGCGCGAAGGCAAGGAATCGACGCAGGGAATCGCGTATCTGGACGATGGCACGATGGTGGTGGTGGACGGAGCGCGTCGCCTGATCAATCGTGCCGCGGACATCATTGTTACCTCGGTTCACCAATCTCCCGCCGGGAAAATGATCTTTGGTCGCCTGGAAGAACGCGGCGAGCAGCCCGCGGGGAAGCCCAATGGGACAAGTTCCGGGTCGGCGGACAGCGCTCCTGCCGGCAATGGCAACGGCTATCCGCGGCTCGAGCAAGCCCCTCGCGTCGACACCGGTTCGCGGTCGGGTTTTCCAGACATTGATCGAGCGCAATAGCCCGCTTGCTTTACCAGTGAGCACGCTCCTCCGCCGGGATTTCTCTTCCACCCACAGGTTGAGGTACACTCATTTTTCTGCATCCCGGACTTAAGCCGCTCCGAAATCGCTTCAGCCGGACTGCTTTCATACCATGAGACCTATAGTTGCCATTCTTCCTGCCGCAGGACTCGGAACGCGCATGGGCGCAGAAACTCCCAAGCAGTTTCTGGAACTCGACGGCGTACCAATTGTTATCCTCAGCCTCCGCCAGATCGCGGCTTGTCCGTTGATCTCGGAAATCATTGTTGCCACACGCGGAGAGAACGTGGAACCGCTGAACGCGCGGATCAGCAAGGAAAAGTTCAAGCAGCCGGTGCGCGTGGTGAAAGGTGCAGACTCGCGGCAGGGCTCAGTGGCGGTGGCGCTCAAGCTGGTCGACAACGACGCCGAATTGGTGGTGGTGCACGACGCCGTGCGGCCATTCGTAACCGTAGATCAGATTACGCGCGTGATCGAACAGGCGCGCCGGCACAAAGCCGCGATCCTTGGCATACCGGCGATGGATACGGTGAAGGAAGTGAAGCGCGCGAGCCTGCCGGAAGACGTGGCTTTGATCACCGCAACTATTCCGCGCGAACGCGTAGTGATGGCGCAGACGCCTCAAGCCTTCGAAACACAATTATTGAAGAAGGCCTTTGAAGATGCCGAAGGAGATGGCCTGAACGCTTCCGACGAAGCCGGGCTGGTAGAACGACTCGGTCAGGACGTGGTCGTTGTGCAGGGCTCTGAACGGAATATAAAGATCACCAAGCCTTCGGACATGGAACTCGCCCGCTTCTACATGCACTCGGAACCAAAAACGGCATGAGCTATCGCTGCGGCATTGGGTATGACCTGCACCGCCTCGCGGAGGGCCGCAAGCTGATCATCGGCGGGATCGAAGTGCCGTTCGACAAGGGTCCAATAGGCCATTCGGACGGCGACGTGGTCGCCCACGCACTCTGCGACGCGCTGCTCGGCGCGGCGGGACTCGGTGACCTAGGCAAGCATTTCCCCGATACCGATCCCAAGTGGAAGGGTGCGAATAGCCTGCTGTTCTTGGAGCATGCGCGGAAACTTCTGGACGAAAGTAAATTTGCCATCGAACACATCGATGTTGTGGTCATCCTGGAAAGGCCCAAGCTCGGCTCGCATTTTCCGAAGATGCGCGAGGCGCTCGGAAAATCGCTGAATGTGCCTGCCGAAAAAGTGCATCTGAAAGCCAAAACCAATGAGGGCGTGGACGCGGTGGGCCGTGGAGAGGCAATCGCCTGCCACGTGGTGGCCACCGTATCGAGAGATTGAACCTCCTGGGAGTTGTCGATTCCGCGCGGCGAACATACGAAAAGAATCTGCGCTAAGATTTCTCCATGTCGTCGTCCGAACACATCCAATCACATCCAACTGCCCTTCACTGCTACGTTGGGAAAGATGTGTTTGCGATTCTTCGCGAGAGGGGTTGGCTCGCGACCGAACCCACGCCTGAACAAACCGTGTGGTGCGATCGGGCAGCGGTGCTGCTGGGACAATTCGCCGTCGATACGCAAGGGCTGGGAGAATTACTCAGCCTGGTTTTCGAATATGAGGCCGTGGAAATCTTGAAGCGCGTGGACTCTCACGCAGTACTTGCGCGCAACTCGGCTCGCGAGGTGATTCGTCGTCTAGCGTTGCAGTTGCTTGAACCTGGCCCCTTCACTTCCGACCGTTTCAAAGAGGTCGTTACTTCTCTTAAAGAAGGACAAGATTTGCGCAGCCGCGATCTGTTCCATCCCATCCGCCTAGCGCTGGCTGGCCGAGCCGGCGAGGGCGAACTGGACCGTGTGATATTGCTGTTGGACGACGCGGCGGCGCTCCCATTTGCGGTGAGCGTCAAGTCCACGCGAACGCGCATTGTCGAATTCTGTTCAGCGCTCGACTAGAGGAAGCGTACCCCGCCTCATTCTTTCTTGCAGTTGACTTTAATCTTTTGACTTTCGACTATAAACTTACGTCTTATGGAACGATTCACCGGCATTCACGCAGTTCGCGAGGCGTTGCAGGCAGATAGCGCGTTTGACCGCATCCTCATCGCCAAAGGTCGCCAAGATTCCCGCGTGGAAGAGATTGTCCAACTGGCGCGCGAGCGCGGCATTGCGGTGCGTTTTGAAGATCGCGGCCAACTGGATCGCCTGGCGAATACCCGCGATCATCAGGGAGTCGTGGCGATTGCCGCAGCGCGTCCGGCCACAACGCTGGAAGATATTCTGGAACGCGTCAATCAATCCAAAGGCCGGATGGGCCTGATTGTTTTGCTCGATGGTGTGGAGGATCCGCACAACCTGGGGGCCATCATCCGCACGGCGCTGGCAGCAGGGGCGCACGGCGTAATCATTCCGGAGCGGCGCGCAGCAGGGCTGACGGACACGGTGGCGCGGGCTTCGGCGGGCGCTCTGGCGCATCTTCCCGTGGCGAAGGTGACGAACCTAGCGAGAGCTATGGGGGAGTTGAAGGAAGCGGGTTACTGGCTGGTGGGATTGGATGAAGCAGGAGAAAAATCGTACACGGAAGTGGATTACACCTCACCCACGGGAATCGTGATGGGAGGCGAAGGAAGCGGACTCCACGAACTAACGCGCAAGCGCTGTGACTTTGTAGTTTCCCTGCCCACGATCGGACCGGTGAAGTCCCTGAATGTTTCCGTGGCCACAGGTGTGGTTCTATTTGAAGCGCTTCGGCAGAGGGACCATCCAAAAAAATAGCCGCGAAGCCTGTTGCACCCCGAGCTTGCAAGATGAACTGTTAAATCCCCTACTTGTCGTACTGAATCAGCGAGAATACGTCCAGTCCCGGGAGTTTCGCCCGGCCCTTCAGAAAATTTAATTCCACGGCGAACGCCGCGCCATCCACCACGCCGCCAAGCGAACGAATCAACTGGATGGCGGCTGCAGCAGTGCCGCCGGTGGCCAGCAGATCGTCGCAGAGCAAAACGCGCTGTCCCCGAGTAATGGCATCTTCGTGCATTTCCAGAGTATCGGAGCCGTATTCGAGTGCGTACGAAATTTTCGCGGTTTTGGCGGGGAGTTTCTTGGGTTTGCGCACCGGAACGAATCCGGCTCCCAGGCGGTACGCCAGCGCCGGCGCGAAAATGAAGCCGCGTGCTTCGATGCCGGCTACGAGGTCAATCTTGTGACCGTCGTAGTGGGCGCATAGCTGGTCGATCAGCGCCTGGAAACCAGTCTTGTCTTTCATCACGGTCGTGAGGTCATAGAAAAGAATTCCCGGCTTGGGATAGTCGGGCACCTCGCGAATCAGCTTCTTCAGATCATCCATTCGTTCCGCTCCTCATCAGATTGTCATTTCGACCGTGAAACCTTTGTTATAGCGAGTGTCCAGGGTTGCTGGTTCCTCGATCACTTCGGTGACGCGCGACATCATGGGACCCTTCTCTAACTCGTGGCGCAAACCGCGCAGTTTTTCACCGGAACCGAAGGCCAGAACTTCCACGCGCCCGTCCCTGAGGTTCCGCACGTACCCGCGCAGCCCCATTTCTTCCGCTATTTCTTGCACAAAGTAGCGGTAGCCTACTCCCTGCACGCGCCCCGCGACCAAGAAGCGTCTGGCATGATTCTCTTCTGTAGCCATTTCCCCGGAACAATAAATTGTAGCAGAGAGTTTTGGCATTCCCGCAAAACATCACTGCTCATCGCGGCCAGTTGCGCTACACTGGCCGATGGCGAAAGCGGCGTTTTGTACCTCTATCCGCATCTAACTGAGTAGAATGAACGACATCTCCCGAACGATGATGCACACCCCCCACCGGCCTTATTTGTGGTCCGCGGCGTTGCTTATGCTGTTTGTCACCGGGCAACTTTCAGCGCAGGAGACGGGACCCGGCCCGCTGACTGCCCCACCCGAACACGAAGTAAAGCGCGTCATCGGCGTGCCGGAAGCGGAAGCTCCACCTTCGTTACCGCCCGCGCAGATCATCAAGGGATTCACTCAGAAAGAAGACATTTACTTTGGCGCCCGCCCGCAGTACTCCTACCGCAAGACTATCCGAATTCAGGAATTTGGTCCCGATGGGCAGCCTTCGGGCGAGTATCAGGCTAGCTACGAAGCCGGGCGCGCCAGCGACGGCAGGATTTACGAGAGGGCACTGGCTTCTCCGCAATCCACGCTTGAGTATCTGCAGTTTGAACCGGATGATGTGCAGCAATTATTCCGCTTACCCGCCTATCCAGTTACGACAAGCCAGTTGCCAAAGTACAATCTGCAGTATCTGGGCACGGAGATGGTGGACGAGGTGGACTGCTACATTTTCCAGGTTCACCCGAAGACGCTGGACCGGCAACATCCTTACTTTGACGGAGTAATCTGGGTCGACCAGAAGTATCTGGAAGTCGTGAAGACGTACGGAAAATGGGTGACGGATCTGGGAGAGATTCACCCTTCCAGCTTGCCCTTTGCGATGTTTGAGACGTACCGGGAAAATGTGGACGGAAAATACTGGTTCCCGGACTATTCGCGGGCAGAGGACGTCGTCAAACTGAAAAATCGAAACGTCCCAGTTCGCGTGACGATCAAATGGTCCAATTTTAAGCCGTTTCCGGATGCCGCCTCATCGCCTGCGCCCTCTTCGACTACTCCACCACCAGCTGCGAATCCACCATCGCCTGCGAAACCCTGAACCGCTGATGAAGAATAGCGGGAGTTACGCGCGGCGCTTCGGTTTCGCCGCAGCACCATACAACGTCCGCAATAACTTCGGTAATTCTTCCAGTCGCTTCAGGAGAAACTCAGGTTTTTCTGCGCGAAGCTTCATTTCTGTTGGGAACGGTCCGAGCACGGCAATGGCGCAAACCCCCGCTGCGCGCGCCATCTGCATGTCTTCCGGCGTATCGCCTACGTAGACGCACTCGAGCGGATCGAGCTTCATGTGCTTCAAAGCCCTCAGCAGCGGTTCGGGATGAGGTTTCTTATTCGCGGTATCACCTCCGAGAACGCGCGCGCGAAACAACTGCATCAGCCTGTATTTTCGAAGCTGACAAGTGACTCGATTGCGATCGCCGCTGGACACCAGGCCCAGTCGATGGCGGCCAGCCAATTGTCGAAGGACGCTGCGTGTGCCCCGCATGAGCTTGGGACGATGGCGCGCGTAATGGGTCCTCCAAAGCGTGTCGGCTTCCTCCCACCGCGCAGAAGGAATACCTGCGGCCCGATAGACGGTATACCAATCGGGAGAATAGTGCTGGTCGAGTTCCGTCATGCCCCAGGGAATGCCCAATTCCTGGAACATGGCGAGATATGCCTGTGAATCGGCGTGATAGGAGTCGATCAGCGTTCCGTCCCAATCGAAAAGCACGCCGGCAAGAGGTTTGCGAGTGGACACCATTCCAGAGTAGCAGAAAGCGGAGGAGGATTTTAGGGAGAGGCGTCGGCCGACGGTTTAGGTTAGCGTGCGATTAGTTTGCCGTGAAGCGCATGGGGATATTATCATCGCGATCGAAGGCAAAATCGTCGAAGCTGGCCGCGATACCGAACCATCCTGGCATGTTCGCGGGTTCAATCCGCCGAACGGAAGCCTTTGACGAGACCACGACGTTGCCGTAACCCAGCGGCCGGCTGACCAGGACGATATCCAACTCAATCGATGTGCCAACAGCCAGTGTTCTGGGGCAAAGGAAGTAGACGCCCGAAGAACTGATGTCGCGAGTCACGAGCGAAATGGGAAAGTTCTCTATGACGCCGGACACGCTGCGCAATTTCAAGGGCAGCTTCAGCGAGGCGCGCGGGCACTCGCGGTGTTCCATGTGCACGCCGACAGCGTGCGTCGGCACACGCACAAACCGCCGTGGCTGCGGTGTGCAGAGCAAAGGCAGCACCCGCAAGGCGGGGACGCGTGGAGAGATTGGTTTTTCCGGGAGTGCAGGAGCCGCGCCCAGTTTGGCGTTCGGTTCCGGCAATAAAGGCAACTCATCCCAGGCTAGCGCGTTGCTGGCACTCATCTCGCCCCTCAGTGAGATGAAAATACAGAATTATAGAACTAGGCGGTAATTCTATTGCCTTGTACAACGGTGCTGCTGGCCTTGCTTGGTCGTGCTGAAACCGAGACCCGACTTCTGAAACCCGAACCCCTGCACCTGCACCCACGAATAGAATGGGATGTCAAGATGCCATGAGTACGGGTTGCATGTCAACCTGTGGAAATGGGTAGAAGTGTCCTAAGATCTAATACGCAGTAATAGTACTTACTTAGACGCGCTCCCCTGTGAGAATCGTCGGCTTGATCTCCTAACCCGAATTTCCTCAGTTTTGGAATGCACCTCGAAGTTGATCCGAGCTAATCGCTTCTTCCGATGAACCTCCAAAATGGCCCTCGGGACAGGGGTGAATCCCTGCTATCGTCCAAGTACAGGAACATAATGACCGCAGGCAGCACAGCCGCTCCACCGGCGCTTTCTCCTGTTAGTACAGCCGCCAAGGGCACGCCAGGCAATCCTACGCTGCTCTACCTTGCCTATGCGGCGGTGTATCTCATTTGGGGATCCACCTACTTTGCCATTCGCATTGGGATTGCATCGATGCCACCGATTCTGCTTCCCGCGCTTCGTCACCTGTCGGTGGGGCTGGTTTTCTATCCCACGTTTCGGTATCTAAGCAAAGAAAGGCCGACTATTTTTCAGTGGCGAACCGCAATCGTAACGGGGTGCTTGCTGCTGTTTATCGGCAACGGGACGGTATCGTGGGCGGAAAAGATCGTGCCCTCGGGGATTGCTGCGCTTCTAGTGGCCACGGTTTCGCTGTGGATGGTTTTGGTCGATTGGCTGCGTCCCGGTGGAACTCCCCCGGGGCCGCGTGTGGTGGTCGGACTACTGCTTGGTTTCATGGGCCTGGCCTTGCTGGTGGGGCCCAAGAATCTAGGCGGATCGGACCGCATCAATCCGTTCGGGACCCTCATTCTGGTGCTTGCTTCGTTTGCCTGGGCTGCTGGCTCCGTGTATTCCAAGCATCATCCTCAGCCGAATTCGCCGCTTCTGGGAGTGGCTATGCAGTGTATCGCCGGGGGCACGGCCCTACTGATAACGGCGGCGCTGAGCGGCGAACTCCGCGGTTTTCACTGGGCGCAGGTGACCTATCGGTCGTGGATGGCGCTGATGTACCTGGCGGTTTTTGGATCGGGAGTGGGCTTTAGCGCCTATGTGTACCTGCTGAAACACAGCGTGCCAACGCGCGTCGGCACGTATGCGTTCGTGAATCCGGTGGTTGCGCTTTTCCTAGGATGGTCGTTCGGCGGCGAGCCGCTGACATTGCGCACCTTGCTTGCGAGCGCGATCATTCTGGCTGCCGTCCTGGTGGTGATTGCCGCGCCGCACAAGGACTCCGTTCAGGCAGATGAGAGTATACCCACCCCCGGAGAAGCCTAATCCAATTAGTGAAGAGTTCGACGCGCGAAATCGGATAGATTCCTGTTTCACGCGCATGTAGTCTAAGCACCATGAAGACGAGTTCAATCACCAATTCTTCCATCCAGCTCTCACCGCGAGCGCAGACCAAATTCTGGCAAGCGATGCTCGCGCGCGACCGCCGTGCCGACGGGTCTTTTGTGTTCGCGGTTCGCTCCACGCACATTTACTGCCGACCCTCCTGCCCTGCTCGCAGGCCGCTGCGCAAGAATGCGCTTTTCTTTCGTTCGCCGGAAGAAGCCGAACGGAGCGGATATCGCCCGTGCCGCCGCTGCCGTCCACAAGAACAGCAGGAAGTCGCGAACCTGGTGCGGCGCGCCGCGAATCTTCTGGCGAGAACGAATGAGGAAAGTCCGCGCCTCGGAACACTGGCGGCGCAACTGGGTTCCTCCAGCGCAAAACTCCGGCGTGCGTTTCGCCGTACGACCGGCCTTGCGCCACGGCAATTTGCCCAGGCGTTTCGCGTTAAGCAATTCAAAAGATTGCTTCGCGAAGGCAGAGAAATTACGGAAGCGCTCTACGAGTGTGGTTACGGCTCGCCTAGCCGCCTCTACGAAAAAACAAACGCACAGTTGGGAATGACGCCCGCGGCTTATCGAAAGGGAGGTTCTGGCATGGAAATCGGCTACGCTGTCGCAAAGTCATCGCTCGGAAATGTACTGGTGGCGGCCACGGAGCGTGGCATCTCCGCGGTGTACCTCGGCGAGAACGAAAAAGCGCTTGTCGCGGAATTGCGCCAGGAATATCCGCGTGCGGAGATCCGTCCCTCGCCCGGCGAACATGAAAAGTGGATTCGCGAAATCGTAAAGCGCGTCGAAGGCGATGCGCCGAGCGTGGAACTTCCACTGGACGTACAAGCCACGGCGTTCCAACGGCGCGTCTGGCAAGAGCTGCAGAAGATTCCGCTGGGCGCGACGCGGACGTACACGCAGGTGGCGAAGGCTCTTGGCAATCCGAGGTCGGTGCGCGCCGTGGCGCGTGCCTGCGCGACGAACCCAGTGTCGATCGTAGTGCCATGCCACAGGGTGATACGAACGGATGGGCAACTGGCGGGCTACCGCTGGGGCTTGCAGCGCAAAGAAAAGCTGTTGGGGAGGGAAGCCGCCCGCAGCGCGTAGAGCTGCTATCTGCGGTTAAAAACCGGCTGCAATATTACTGTTAGCCGCGAGGTTTTTCAATTTTTGTGCCTTTGGGCCAGTCGGGCTTGAACTTGCTGTCGCCGATCTTCAGGTTTTCCAGGACATTCGTGTATTTCGAAATGAAATAGTCGCCGGAACCGGTCTCAAAGAATTTCTGCTGCACCGGAAGCCAGGAAGCTTCATCGACCCAGATCTGAATCTTGTTGATCTCTTTCTTGGCATCCTCATTGAGGGGCACCAATTCCAATACAGCCATTTTGCGGCCGTCTAGCGTGTCGTCGGGAGCAAGCGAGATCTGGAAGTTTTTCTTCAGGTGCTCGCTCTGGCTGCCGAAGCCGAGTGCGAGATACTGGTCGGCCATGTCGAGATGTTTGCCGATATTGTATTCCTCGACGCGAGAGATCTTGGGGGTATAGATGTAGAGGTGATCGCCGTCGCGGATAATGGAGCGCGGATCGGGGTTCAGGAAATCGATCCGCATCTTCGAATCTTTGCGTACCCAAATCTTTCCGGTTTCGGTGGACGTATCTTTCACAACCGCGGTGTATTTAATGTGTTCGATGTCCGCACTGAGCGACTTGAAACCCTGGCCAGCATGATCCATCAACTGGAGAACGTTATCGAGTGTCAGTTTGCCAGAACCCTGACTGGCGCGCGCCTTGAATATGCCGGGACACAATCCTATGACCATCGTGGCGATCAAGAAAGCACAATTTGTTCGTCTCAAAAGCAGCCCCTGTAGCAAAGCTCGATTCAAAAAGGTATCACCAAATCGTAGCATAAGCTCCGGGTCTTCCGCAGGCGCGTGGGCATGTTCTCCGATAAACAGCAGACTCCTCTTGCCGTTCTTGGGATGGCCCGAATTACAGGTTTCCGTTGCCGAAGACGGGAAGATGCGATGGAAGCAGCGGGCGGGAAACGATGAGACTTAGTGACGGATGCTGACCCGATAGGCGATGACATTGCCCTGTTCGTCGCGAATGGGCTCGATATTGGCGATGGAAAACCGGCCATCATTCAGCGCTGGTTGCGCCTTTTGCATTGCGCTGTGCAGATCGTTCTGCAGTGCTGGCGTCCGCTCCGGTGTGTCTAGCAGCCGTGCGTCGACGCGGTACACTTCGTCCTCACCACTCTTCGAAAGGAGTTCCACCTGATTTGCGTTGGCCGGCACACCCATGTGAGGCAAATCACCGAACCAGCGACGCGGCGTAGCCAGCACGAAAACGAGAATCAGAACGACGGCCACGTCGTACTGCCATGATCCACGCTCATACGACCAGAACAACGTGCGATAGAGAATTTGGCCGATGCTTGCCATGTCAGTCTGCCGGAATTCCGTCCACGATCACGCCATCGCGCATATGCACCACGCGATCGAAGTATGTGGTGGCTTCGGGGTTGTGGGTGATCATCACAATCGTTTGCCCAAGATCTTTGTTCAAACGCCGCAACATTTCCAGAACTATTTCGGAATTCTTGGTGTCCAGGTTGCCCGTGGGTTCGTCCGCCAGCAGGATCTTCGGTTCATTGATGATGGCGCGGGCAATGGCCACGCGCTGCTGCTCGCCGCCGGACATTTCAGCAGGTTTATGCTGCAGGCGGCCGTCGAGTCCAAGCATCTTGGTGACAACATCGAAGCGGTGGGGATCGTAACCATCCCCGTGAATGTATTGCGCGATGGCGATGTTGCCGCGGGCGGTGAGCGTCGGCAAGAGATTAAATCTTTGGAACACGAAGCCGATCTTGCTGCGGCGAAGCTTGGTGCGTTCAGCGTCGGTCATCTCCGAAAGGTCATTGCCGTCGACCAATACTTTTCCGCGCGAGGCTTTTGCCAGGCCGCCAATAACATAAAGTAGCGAGGATTTGCCGCAGCCCGACGGACCCATGACCGCCACCGATTCTCCGGGAAGGACGTCGAAATTGACGCCGCGCAATGCGGGAACTTCCACTTTGCCCGCGTGGTAAAGCTTCCAGAGATTGTCGGTCTTAAGTATCGGCTCCACGGTCCTCAGCTCTGAGCTGGATTTGCCGTCTGTAATTGAACGTATTGTAACTGTGATTGGCATCTCTCGCTAGGTTCCAGTCCTTTTAATCGTATGAAAGTGATTCGACCGCGTCCTTTCGGCTGGCCACCCACGCGGGATAACTGGCGCCGAAAATCGCCCCTGCCAGCGCAATAGCGGCGGCTCGCAAGATCCATCCCGGCGTAATCAGAATGGAGAGTGTCGGAAATATCGCAAGAAACCCGAGCCGCACAAGGTAGCTCAGCCCAACGCCGGCAGCAACGCCCAAGGCGCAAAGCAGCGCGGTCTCTGAGAGGAGCGCGCGAACAATCAGGAAGTTGCTGGCACCCAGGGACTTCAGGACGCCGATATCGCGGGTGCGCTCTAGCACCGTTGTGTACATGGTCAGGAAGATCACCAGCAGCCCGATAGACACGGCCAGGGCGATCATGGCGTTGATGAAGGTTTGCAGGCCCGGAATGTTGGTAGAGGTCATCAGCGTCATGAAGTCTTTCAGCGGGCGCACCGGATAGCCGGGAAACGTGGCCTTCATTTCTTCGATGACATCGTCGGTGTGTTCGGGGCGAGTGCACTTCACCAGAAAGATAGACGCTTTCTCATGTGCGCCGACAAGGTCCTGCAGTGTCAGGATTGGGACAAACAGTCGTGCGCCCTTTCCGTGCTCCACAATTCCGACCACGTGCCAATCATGGTTCAGAAGGTTGTAGGTATCGCCGACCTTGAGGTGTTTGGCTTTGGCGGCCCAGTCGTCGACGATCAGATCATCGGGTCCTTCCATGTCGTGGCCGGCAAGGAAAACAAAGCCGCCGGACACGTCGTGGAACGTTTCACGGTCGATGCCATAAACGACGTCGATGCCACCACCCAAATTAAACTGCAACAGCGCGGGAGCGACAGATTTAACGTATTTCAAGTCGCGAAGTCTGTCGGCAATCTTGATGGGCATGGGCGAACCGCTGAACGCCAGGAAGATCTGCGCCGAGGGCGACTGTAACATAACATCCGCGCCGATACCTTCGATACGCTTCGCCGTTTCGGTGAGCAAGCCGGACGTGAGCCCCACGATGAGCACGACCAGGGCAACTTCCACAGCGATGGCCATCACGCCAATCAGGGTGCGCATCGGGCGGTGAAACAAATTTTGCACTACCATTTGCCCCATCATGGATCTTTCCCCTTGCTGTCGTCGCCCACGTGGACGATTTCCGCACCCTGCGGAGGCGCCAAGGTAAAACGATCCGACTCCAGGGGTTTGTTCAGGGTAATCTTCTGGATGCTCATGTTCAGTTGGTATTCGTCACGCGTGCGATTAATGTGAATATTCCTCGGGAAGCTCTGTATCGCATGCCCTCCCGCGTTCGAAGTTGTTCCCGATGATGCGGCATCCACGGGTTGCCAGTCGCTGTAATGCACGTCGGAGAGTAGCGCTCCCTTCGGTCCGTAACTCTCCAGTCGAACTACGTTCAGGTCCGCGCGATCGAACCAGACCTTGCGCAGGATCTCCGTTTTGTAGCCGCCGCGCAGCACCGTCAGCACGTAATACCGCCCGGAGTCATCGTTTGCCTCTTCTATTAAGACAGCTTCTTCCTTCATGATTCCCGGCCATAGCAACGCATCCAAAAGATGTTGGGGGCGAAGATTCTCGATCGGCTTGTCGCTTTGCCGCGTCACCGCAACAGACCCTTCCAGAAACTTGTTCTTCGGTGGTATCGATACCTCGAAGGTGCGCCCATCGCTAGTCATATCGAAAATCGTTTTTCCGACGACGGGAACCTGTCCGATCATTCGGATGTACGCAGGTCGCCCCGCCAATACGAACGCTTTGACTTCGTGATATTCGTTGATCACGCCGTTATAGGCGGACCCGGTGGTGGTCTTCAATTCCACGGTCGCATCCAAGGTCTCCACGTTCTTTGCAATCGCGTTGTATCGATCAACCAACTCTTCCTCGGTAGCATCTTTTGCTGCCGGGCGCGCAGCGAGTGGAACAACCTTTGTGGTCTTGACACCCGCGTTCTTGCCGCCGCACGCGCAAGCGAGCGCCGACAGTGTCAGTAGAACCATGCAGTTCCTAACAGGATGCATACGGTAAATGCGCATTCTACAGGCCAAACTAAGCAATCTAGCAACCAGAGCGAGGCGCGTCAAACCGGCTCGCGCGATCTTTTTAGTTTCCAGATTCTCCCACAACCCGTTCACTGTGGTCGCGCCAAATAGACGTCAAACGGCTGCAGCGCGGGACGGACCCTACGAATGACTTCGCTGGCCCACAATTTTTCACTGAGCAGAGTTACCCAGCCGTCCTCCGGCTCGCAGACCGCACAAAATGTGTATCTCGTGTGGGCCGATTGATACGCGTCGAGCCCGCGATGCGACAATTCATTCTCCAGGACCGCATCTTCCTGCTCTGCTAGGCTTCCCACGCGAATTCCAAACGTCTCTTTATCAAAACGATCGAACACCAACCATAACTGTTCCTGGGAAGGTTGCGTCAGCACCAGGCACCTCGTAGCCGTTTCGCGAAACACCAAGCCGTGCAGTTTGCAGAATCCGCGAACACGGTCCAGGTGGCTGAAAAAATCGACTGCCAGGTATTCCTTTGAGGCTAGGGCAGGGAAGGCCGCGCTCCAGATTTGCGATGCGACGCTTCCGCGCAACGGATCGCGACTCTCGGTTTCCAGCAACTCCAGACCCACTGCCTTGGTGTCGTTGCCGAGATCCATCGACTGAACATCCAGGGAATAGGGAGGCAGGTCCGGCGCGATCATATCCGCAGGCAACGTCAATCCTCCTCGATGTTGCCGAATTCGTCGCTGAACTCCGGCGAGGCTTTGCGGACTTCCAACCAATCGAAGAAGGCGTCCGGTGTTTCCAGCCAGATGCGGAACCATTCCGCGATCTCTTTTTTTTCTTCGCGTTTGCGGGCTTCCACTTTGTGGTTGCGCGAAATCATCTCTGCACGGCGCTTGCCCAACCGCGCAATTTCCAGCACGCGTTCCATGGCGGCAGATTCGCCATGCGCCTGGAAGCGTCGAAGAAGTTCATCCAACCGCGTCAGACTGACTTCCGCATCCTTCAACGTCTTGAAGTGCAAAATATCTTCGAACTCTTCCTCGAAACGCTCTTCGGCTTCTTCGCGCTCGGTGAGCTGGACCTTCCAGCCCATGTCCTTCAAAACGTCGGCGATGTAGTCGCTGCTGGTTTTTCCGTGTTCGCCATGTTCCGCCAGGAGTTTGCGCCGCAACTGGTCGATTTCCGCAGTGGTCCAGCGCTGGATTTCCATGGCGCGCGCCGTCTCCAGGATCATCTCTTTCTTAGTCTTCAATTCATCCGTCATTTTTTGCCTTTGTGGTGAGGCGCCGCAGCATGAGCTTGTTGCGCCTCGGATACGGGCTGCTCCACGGGTTGGCCATTCATGAGACGGTGATACTTGACCACATTTTGGTTATGTTCCGCCAGAGTCGCGGCGAAAAAGTGCCCGCCCTGAGTGTTAGCCACAAAGTAGAGGTAATCCGTTTGCGCGGGATTGAGCGCCGCTTCCAACGAGGCTTCTCCGGGATTGCCGATGGGACCGGGCGGCAAGCCGGAATGGAGATAAGTGTTGTAGGGCGATTCATAGCGAAGATCTTTGAACGTGAGCGTGCCGTGATATTCATCCCGCTGCTCGAGCGCGTAGATGATGGTGGGATCGCATTGAAGCAGCATCCCTTTCTTCAAGCGATTGGCGTAGACACCGGCGACAAGTGGACGCTCTTCGGGCTTGGGCGTCTCGCGTTCCACAAGCGAAGCCAGCGTCACGGTTGGCAAAAGCGGTGCATCGGAATCGGCGCCGTTCATGCGCGTAGGAGCAAGGTGTTGCATCGCTTCACGGAACTTTCGTACCATCATGGCGGTTAAATCGGTCGCGGTCGTGTGCCGTGCCAGATTGTAAGTGGCCGGAAAGAGGAATCCTTCCAGAGTTTTCGCTGTCGGAGCGATATCCAGGATCGACGCCGGATCCTGCGCGGCCTTCAGGAATTCAGGGGCCGGCATGTATTTAGCTGCTTCCAGTTCGTGAGCAATATCAAAAATGGTTTCGCCTTCGCGGACGGTGAAGGGCCGCTGGTAGACTTCGCCGTTGGCCAACTTCCAGAAAACTTCTTTGCCGCTTAGCGGGTGATCGAACGCGTATTCGCCGGCAACCAGCGTACGCCGCGCATGGCGGCGGGAGTAGATTTCAAAAGCGATGACGCTGCGAATCAGTCCCTCTCTTTTCAGGATGCGGGCTACACCACGCTGCGAGGTGCCGTGAGGAATCTCCACGAAGATTCCTTCGGGCGGAATGGTCCCGAACGGCTTTTCGATCGAATACCACAGATACGCCGCCGCAATTCCCGCGGCGAGCAGCAGTATCAGTAGTAGCGCCGCCAGCAATCGCAAGCTATTCGTGCTCCTTTGTTCCGTGATCCTGCGCGAGATATTCGCGCAGAATGACCATGGCGGCCACCGCGTCGACAGTGTATTTCGTGTCCGCCGCTTGGCTCGTCCTTCTTCGACCCAGGTGCGTTTCCTGGCGCGTCATTCTGCGGCCGAGTTCCTCCTCCAGGATGCGCTCCGCTTCCCAACTGCTCAGGCGCTCGTCCACCAATTCCACCGGCACACCCACCTGTTTGCGGACGCGTTCTGCAAAGCGCATCACTTCCTCGGCCATCGCCCCCTGTGTGCCGTCCAGGCGCAGCGGTAGCCCCACGACGATCTGTTTCACTTTTTCGTCCCGCGACAGTTCCCGCAATCGCCGCATATCCTCATTACGATTGATGCGTGCCATGGTGGCAAAGGGTGCAGCAATTCGTGCCGCGACATCGGCCATAGCCAGACCGATTTTTGTGCGGCCGTAATCGATCGCCAGAATCTTCGAGACCGGTTTCGCCGGGTCTTCCACGAGGACCTTTGATTTTCCGGGGTTTTCCTTCACCTATTCAGTATAGCGTGAACCCCATCTTCCGTTCGACACGCACGGTGCAATGCTGCGCATCTTGTACGAGTGAAGAAAGCCGGGTGGACGAACTACGTCGTCCGCGCTATTACGGTTTGCGGCCGCGGGCGCCGGATTGCCAGTCATCCCAATAGCCCTGAGTCTTCATGTCCTGGTCGAGGCCAGACTCCTTCATCATCGTTTCCATTTCGGCGCGCGAGAGGCGCTTACCAATCGGTTCCACACGATCGGCAATGCCCCAAGCGGTGACCGCGCCGAGCACGGTGTTCAGTTTCAATTCGCGAAGGTCCACCTTGTCGAAGGTGTCGGAGGCGGCATGATAGTTCACCAGGTAGTTGGCCACCTCCTGATTGGCCATGAACGTTGGCACGCCCTCTAACAGAAAGTCGAAATTATCGGTGCCGATCGGCGCATCATACGTAAACGTGTCGACACCCCATCCGGCGAAGGGCTTAAGCACCTCGCGCACGCCCGCTTCCGTGTCGTGGCGCCCGCCGAGCGAATAGCCAGTCACGCGCCCTATACCCATATCGAAGACCACCATCCCGCGGTACTTGTCCATTTCGGCGCGGTGGGCCTGCACATAGCCGAACGAACCGAGCATGCCCTGTTCTTCGCCACTGAACAGGATGAATCGGATGGTGCGGCGCGGCAGAAGCCCGCTGGCTTTGATCGCACGCGCGGCTTCAATCACCAGCGCAGCGTTACAGCCATTGTCCAAGGCGCCGGTGCCCAATTCCCAGGAATCCAGATGCGCGCCCAGAACCACGACTTCTTCGGGTTTCTCATAGCCGCGAATTTCACCGACGACATTTTCCTGCTCGACCGGGCCGCTAATTTTGTTGGGCATGATCAAGCGCACGCTGACTTTTCCCGGGTACGCCGCCGCCGTCCGCGCAAGCCGTAGTGCATCTTCGCGGGCGACCACCGCTTGTGGAATGCGATCGATGTGGCCATTCAGTGCGTTCGTATGGCGATAAAGCAGTTTTCGTTCGCGGGCGCCGGTCCACAGAATGGCAACCGCGCCGCCGTTCACTGCGCGGGTAATGATCGCTGGCGGCCGCGAGTACTCCTCAAACAAAGCCGTCCAGGTAGAGCCAATATCACTGTGGACGAGAAGGATCGCATCTTTGAGAGCCGCCACACCGGCGTGCAGAAATTCCGCTTCCGTGCCATCTCCGACATCCACGAGCTTTGCTTGGAGTCCTGCCTCAGGCGTTGCCGGAGAGAGTCCTTCAGCGACCAGCGAGACTGGAAATTGCACCGGGCCGAGCACGTCGAGCCGAGTTGCACCTTCGCTCCAGGCCGCTGGTAATGAGTATTTTTCCGTGTGCACATCGACACCAGCGGCTCGGAATCCGGCCACACCCCATTGCACGGCCTTCGCCATCTCCGGCGAACCGCTCACGCGTCCGCCAACTTCGTCGGTGAGTTTGCGGAGATTCTCTTCCATCGGCGAGTCGCCCATCACGATCGGCATGATTTTCGCCGCCGCCTGCGCGCATGACGAGGTTTCCGTTGCAGAGCATGCGCCGGAGCCTTGAATCATCTGCGTCGGACGCAGCGGATCGGTCTTCACCTGGGGGATCTGCGCGTATACGGCGCAACTGAAGAGGAGCTGGCTTAGCGCGAGAAACTTTCCGATACGTTGAGGGTGGCGCATCAAGATTCTCTTTTCCCGGTGTGCAGATTTTCAGGCGAACGCGTGCGGCTGAATTATATCGAAATCATCAGGATTTCGTGGCCCTGTGTTTGGGCTGGAGAGCGGGATTAAGCAGGCAGTCAGTAACTTGCGCCACCTGCACTATCTCACGGACGTCGTGCACGCGCACAATATGCGCGCCGTTCAGAATGCTGGCGGTGACCGTTGCGGCCGTGCCCCAGATGCGCTCATCTGGCGGCACCGGCTGGCCATGGCGCGCCAGCGTCGCGCCAAGAAAGCCTTTCCGCGATGTTCCCACGAGTAGCGGATATCCGAGCTTGGCGAGTTGCGGCAGTTTTGCGAGGAGTTCGTAGTTCTGCGCGAAACTTTTGCCGAAGCCAATGCCGGGGTCCAGGATAATCTGGGACCTGGCAACGCCTGCGCTCCGCGCCACGGCAACCGCTTCCCGTAAGCCGCGCGTTACATCCTTGAGCGCATCGTCCGCAAACGGCTGTTTCTGCATGGTACGAGGCGTGCCCCTTATGTGCATCAGAATCAGAGGCACGCGAAATCGGGCCGCCACCTCCGCGATCCGGGGGTCATGCTTCAGCCCGGAAATATCATTCAGAATCTGCGCGCCGGCGCCCAGCACGATTTCTGCCACGATTGCTTTTTGGGTGTCCACTGAAATTGGGATCTTCAGGCGTCCGCGCAGGACTTCCAGAACCGGAAGCAAACGCCGCAATTCCTCCGCAGAGGAAATGCCGTGCGAGCCGGGCCGCGTGGATTCCGCGCCGATATCGAGGATGTCCGCGCCGTCGCGCTGCATGGCTAGGGCTGCTTCCATGGCGCGATCCACCCGGAAAGATTTCCCGCCGTCGGAAAAGCTATCCGGCGTGACGTTCAGAACGCCCATCACAATGGTGCGCTGGCTGAGGACAAGTGTCCCGGACTTGAGTTTCAGGCGAAACAGTTTGCGTTTGGTCATCAGCGGACAACAGTGTAGCGCAACTCGTCGCGAGTCCTAGCGCATGCAGGCAACAACCAGGGTGACATCATCCCGAAATTCCGTGGCTGTAGGCCTCAACGGCCCGCATGACTTAGCTCTTGAGATCCACTGCGGAGCCGGAACTGATTCCCGCGACATCAGCAATCCCTGCATGTCCAGATTCTTCCGGCTTTTCGTCTTCGGCTTCGCTGACTCCGTCGGTAAAGAACAACAGGCGATCGCCGGGAGAGAGGGCCACAGTGCAATCGGCATAAGTCCACTCCGGCTGTACGTCTAAGACCGCACCCTGGCCGCGCGATTGCTCCGTCGGTTCGCTGTTTTTCATCAGCAGGACTGCGCAGTGGCCGGCATTTTCATATACCAGCGAGCGCCTTCCCGCGTTCCGTATCGCGAAAAAAAGTGATGAATTGTCCCGGCGCCACATTTCCGCGCACAGATTCATTCAGCTTGGTGCATACTTCAAAAAGGTTTGCATCGGGTGTGGCGTCGGCACGGACCGTGGCCTGCAAATTGGCCATCAAGAGAGCTGGGGTGATTCCGTTTCCAAAACATCTCCGACGCAAATCCCCAAGCGGGAATCATCGAATCGAATCACCTCAAAGTAATCGCCACCGACGGCGCGGGCCGGTTGCCAGACTCCGGCAAGCTCAACCACTGGAAGTTGAGGGAGAATCTGGACCAAGTACATTAGATTCCCGATCATAAGAATGCTACTAGCCATGAAAAAGATGGGGGGCTCCCGGTCTTATGACCGCGAAGAGAGCGGAGAGCAGCGACCCGACAAAGACTACCGTTTGTTCTATTTGTAAGAGTTGGCGTAAACGCTTGATTGCCCGTTTCTAGGAAGCGCTCGTAATGGCCACGGAGACCCTCGAGTAACTCACGCGCACCTTATCCCAAGCCGACAGGAATCTCAGTGGCAGGACACACGTGTATATGCCCCTGTGTATGTGGGTTTTCGAAGAGCGCGTGTTGACGAAAACGGTACGGTCAATCTAAATCGAAATCGCGGATAGGCTTACCGGCGGGAGCGTCTTTGGCTTTCTTCATGGCTTCTTCGAACTTCTTTTTCAGAATGTCTTCCTTGTTGGCTTCCTGAAACCAGGAATCCGCAAACTTGTCTTCCCGCTGTTTTTGCTGCTCTTCCAGAATGCTGGAAGCCTTGGTGAGGTCCACGTTAGGGCCCGGCCTTACGGAAGCCGTATGGGAAAGCACGGCGCCAAAAATTGGATCGATCACCAGTTTTGCCTGGCAGCACGGGCAAGTGACATTCAGGTTTTCGCCGTCTTTTAGTCCCATGGCCGTATTCTACGCCAATTCCGTTCCTGTAACATCTGTCCTTACTCGCGTGGCTTGCCCAGGAGATTGGCCTCCATTCCGGTGTAATTGGGGTGAATGCGATGACTTCCATAGCAAAGTTTCCTAAGGATCGGGGCCGGCCTCAAATACCAGCTCGCCCACGATAGCGGCGTCTCTCCATTCATATCTTTTGCGTCAATCACCGCACCTGCATCCAGCAGCAAGCGAATCGCTTCTTCATCGCCAAAAGCGGCGGCGCGGTGCAAAGGTGTTTCACCCTTTGTCCGGCAATCGCGCATGAATCCACCGGTTTCCACGTCGTTCTTCGTCGCGCAATTCACATTTGCTCTGGCTGCGAGAAGAACTTTTAACACCAGGTTGTACGGTAAACGATTCGTGTTGCACAGCGCGGAGTGCAGCGGTGTTTCTCCGGTTTCTGCCATTGGGCGGTTTACGTCCGCACCTCGTTCGATCAGGAATTTGCATAGCCGCCAGTGCCCGTGGAAGCAAGCGCCGATCAGTCCCAAGTCATCGCCAAGCGACTCGAGCGTGGCTCCCTTGGAGAGCAGTAACTTGATCGCGCTCACGTCTCCGTAGTACGCGCACCATTGGACGAGCGACACGCCAGCGCGGTCGACGGAATTGGCAGAGTGGCCTTCAGCAAGATATTCAAATACCAGGTCCGTTCGACCATCCGTAATTTCGTCAAATATGGCCATAATTTTGTACTCTAACATGTGAAACGTTAGAGTTGCGATACGCGGCTTGACGCAGGACTGGGACTGGCCTTTTCTCAACCGTCGCGGAAGCAACTGCAAGAAAAAGAGGGCGCAAATGGATGCGCCCCCGGAAGTTGACTCACCACTCTCAGCTCATATTTAGGACTGCCTCACGCTTTCGCGGGAGAATCCCCACGTGTGAAACCCGGAGCCGGCCGCAGTTCGGGCCGCACCACTTTGGGATCCGTACTCGGCGCGCCCTGTGGAGGCAATGTAGGGGGCAGCTTAACCTTTTCTGGCAGTGGTTTGCCTTCCATGAGCATTTTCACCTCGTTGGCGTCGAGTACTTCGCGGTCCAGCAAGGCCATCGCAATGCGGTCCAGCAAATCGCGGTTCCCGGAGAGCAGGCTGTGCGCCTTGTCATACGCCTCGCTGACGATGCGTTTCACTTCCTTATCGATGTGAAGTGCGGTGTCTTCGCTGAAGTCGCGGTGTTGGGCAATCTCGCGCCCCAGGAAGATTGCTTCTTCCTTCTTGCCGTAGGCCAATGGCCCCATGTTGCTCATTCCCCATTCGCACACCATGTTGCGCGCAATGTCGGTAGCGCGCTCGATATCGTTGCCCGCGCCGGTGGTGATGTGCCCAAGGAAGATTTCTTCCGCGGTGCGGCCACCCATCAGCACGGCGAGCGTACCTTCGAGGAATTCCTTGGTGTAGGTGTGCTTGTCCGCTTCGGGAAGTTGCATGGTCAAGCCAAGCGCCATCCCGCGCGGAATGATCGTAACTTTGTGTACCGGGTCGGCGCCCGGCGTCATGGCGGCGACCAGTGCGTGCCCGGCTTCATGATACGCGGTGTTTTTCTTCTCTTCATCGGAGAGAATCATGGACTTGCGCTCGACGCCCATCAGGACTTTGTCCTTGGACATCTCGAAATCGGCCATGGTGACGAACTTGCGATTCTGCCGCGCGGCCCACAATGCCGCTTCATTCACCAGGTTCGCCAAGTCGGCGCCGGAGAAGCCCGGCGTGCCACGCGCGATGATGGACATTTCAACGTCATCAGAGAGAGGTACTTTGCGAGTGTGCACGCGAAGAATTTCTTCGCGACCCTTCACGTCGGGACGCGCCACGACGACACGGCGGTCAAAGCGGCCCGGCCGCAGCAGCGCCGGATCAAGCACATCGGGCCGGTTGGTTGCCGCAATCAGGATCACGCCTTCGTTGGATTCGAAGCCGTCCATCTCCACAAGCAAAGCATTCAAGGTTTGTTCGCGTTCATCATGTCCGCCGCCCAGGCCCGCGCCACGGTGGCGTCCAACCGCGTCAATTTCGTCGATGAAAATAATGCAGGGCGCGTTCTTTTTGCCCTGTTCGAAAAGATCGCGCACGCGACTTGCGCCCACTCCCACGAACATCTCCACGAAGTCCGAACCGGAAATCGAGAAAAACGGAACGTTGGCTTCGCCCGCAATCGCGCGTGCCAATAGCGTCTTGCCTGTGCCCGGAGGTCCGACAAGTAGCACGCCCTTGGGAATGCGGCCACCCAACTTCTGAAACTTTTGCGGGTCCTTCAAGAATTCGATGATTTCCTGTAACTCTTCCTTGGCTTCGTCGCTGCCTGCCACGTCCTTGAATGTTGCTTTTTTCTGTTGCGCGGAAAGCAGCCGTGCGCGCGATTTGCCGAAACTCAGCGCTTTATTGCCGCCGGCCTGCATCTGGCGCATCAGGAAGAAAACGAAACCCGCCAGGAGGAGCAAGGGAAGGGCATTCAGTAGGATCAAGACCCAGTCACTGCTACGGACTTCTTTAACGTTGAGCTGTACCGACTTCTCGCGCAACGCCTTGGTGATCTCCGGTGCATTCTCCTTTGGCACAGTCACGCGAAACTTCTTGTTTTGTGGCTTTACGTATTCACCCTGCATCTCATAGCTGTTCGGTGACAGATACATGGTGACCTCTTTAACGTCACCCTCGTCCACCCTGGCCATGAATTCGCTGTAGCTCAGATTGTCTTCGCGAGTCGTCTGAGTGTTGGCGGATACCAGCCTCCAGAGCATCACCCCAAGAAAGACAATCGAAATCCAAAAAAGAATTGTTTTTGCCGTGGAACTGGAATTCACATTAACCTCGCTATTTTCCGAAACCCTGCTGAGCTACAAAACTCTTTGGTCCTGGCTACTTTTTCCGCCCTCGCTGGCTCTTCCCTTGGCGCTTGACCGCTCTCCCGGCCGCCAGTTGCTTGCCATTTCCGCCCAGTCTATCGGGGCGAGCCAGGCCGTAGCCCGACCACAATAAGTTAGATGCAGTTCTGAACCCGAAGTAATCGGGCTCCAGAGCCACACGGCGCCTGGAAGTCTTGTCCAGGAGCACCGCCAGTCGCAGCGACCTTGGCTTGCCTTCGCCAATTCGCCGCAGCAAAAAATCCTGAGTAATACCGCTATCGATTACCGCGTCCACCAGCAACACGTCCCGGCCCTTCAACTCTGGCCGTTCTTTGCTTCCCGACGCCATCGCCGCACGGTTTGCGAAAAACACTTCCCGGCGCGCCTTCCCGCCTAGATCGACGTCGCGCACATCCGCGCGCAAGAAATGCAGAACCACGGGAACGTTGATCGCGCGAATCAGGTCGGCGCCAAAAACAAAGCCGCGATCCATTGTCACTACCACGTCTAACCTGCGGCCGCGGTACGCGCGCGAAATCTCCTGTCCCAGTGCACGGACTCGATTTCCAATTCGCGCCGCTGAATAGGTGGCGCCATTCGTCTTGGTCACGATGCTGGTTCCTCAGTGATCAGGACCGCTTTCCGAGTTTTTTCTCCGGCCGCCAACTCCGCGGAAACGGGTAAGCCTCGGACCCACGCCAAATCCCCGCCGCTGGTGAGCACTGGCCAACTTTCTTTTTCCCAGCGGCTGACGGACTTCTCATTCAGAAGTCGCGCCAGTTTGTGTTGCCTCTGATGGCCCATGGGACGCATGGCGTCGCCCGGCCTCCAGTTTCGCACCACAAGGGGCAAACGTAACTTCTCGCGGTCCAGGACCGCCCCTGTCCCACTAGTTTCTCGCCCTTCGGCAGGCCAGTCAATCACCCTGAAGTGCAGCCGGCACGATAGTGCTGGAAGGGGCAACTCCGCCGCGCCAGAACGGAGATCAATTGCGAGCGAGTATTCCTGCGGCAGCCGTTTATGTACAAGCTGATGAGCGCGGAGTTCGGTGGCACGGAATCTCAACGAATCGCGATCTCGTCGCACTTCCACGCCACCGGGTAAATGCAATGCTTTGCCGCTGTCCTTCTGTGAAGCAAGCTCGAGCACCGCAGCAACGTGGACCGCGCTGAATTGTCCTCCCCTCGGCTTCACGCTCTCCACAATTTGCCGCAGTAATCTCGCTTTCAGCGCCTTGGAACCAGCGAGTAACTCAGCAAGCGCAACGCGAATGTCTGCAGGAGATTCTCTCACCATGTTATCGCGCCACTCGCGCGCCTGCGCATCCAGATAGTCTTCATCCTCGCGCGCAAGCTCTGCCAACTGGCACAGATGTTCGACGACGGCAGGCTGAAAATTCTTTTCCAGCAAGGGCATGAGCTTTTGACGAATGCGCGCCCTCATTCGTTTGGTGTCGAAATTCGTCACGTCTTCGCGCCAGGTCTGACGCTTTGCACGAAGATACTGGCGCAACGCCTCGCGCCGCACTCCCAACAAGGGGCGAAATACAACGCCCGATACCGGATGAATTCCAGCCAACCCCGCAAGGCCGGTGCCACGCAGAATGTGCGCCAGCACCGTTTCGGCCTGATCGTCCGCCGTGTGCGCCACGGCAACCTTGGAGATTCGTTCCTCGCCAACTAGTTTTTCGAAGAATGCGTAGCGCGCCATTCGCGCGACCTCTTCCAGATTAAGACGTTCGCGTTTTGCGCGTGCCGCGATGTCTTCGTGAGCCACGAAGAATTCAAGCCCGTGCTGCGTGGCAAGTTTCCTCGCGAAATTCTCATCGGCGTCGGAAGCGCGGCCGCGCAGTTTGTGATTGAAGTGAACGACGCTTAAAACATTTCCAGTCTGTTCCCGTAGTTCGAGGAGTAAGCGCAGCAGTGCGACGGAATCTGCTCCACCGGAGACAGCCACGCCGACGCGTTCTCCGGGGACGAGGAACGGCGTTCTTCCTAACGCCCTATTTAGGTTTTTCGCGAAATTCCGCAATATTGCGGGTTTGCGGCGCGAAGAAATCATGCAGCGGGTCACGTTTTCAACTCCCTCTCTTCTTCGCGCATCCTAGCACGTTGCAAGGACTTACAGACGATTGCGGAGACGACTGTGGAAAATTGATCGGGATGCTGCAATCGCGTGTTGACATTTCCGGCTAGTCTGCTAATCTTAGGGAGTTCGTTGGTAGCCACTCTGCAGGACAGGGAGGCAGAACAAACGCTCTTTGACAACCGATACGATGTGCCAGAATCTGTTCGACCCCATTCGGGTTTTCGAGCACGAATGGGTTTTTGAGTTAATTTGAGCGACTAACAATTTTGCTTGGCAGGCTGGCCCGGTCCTTTGGACTGGGTTTTTTATTGAACGCCAAGCGACAGGCTTCAAACGAGAGTTTGATCCTGGCTCAGAACGAACGCTGGCGGCGTGCTTAACACATGCAAGTCGCGTGCGCAGTTCCTGTAGCAATACAGGGATCGGCGCACGGCGCACGGGTGCGTAACACGTGGGCAATCTGCCCTCCGATGGGGAATACCCCCGCGAAAGCGGGACTAATTCCGCATAACATTCCTTGAACTCACGTTCGAGGATTCAAAGCAGCAATGCGTCGGAGGAGGAGCCCGCGCCCGATTAGCTAGTTGGCGAGGTAACGGCTCACCAAGGCAATGATCGGTAGCTGGTCTGAGAGGATGGCCAGCCACACTGGAACTGAGACACGGTCCAGACTCCTACGGGAGGCAGCAGTGGGGAATCTTGCACAATGGGCGAAAGCCTGATGCAGCGACGCCGCGTGGGGGATGAAGCTTCTCGGAGTGTAAACCCCTTTCGACTGGGACGAATGCCCGCAAGGGAGTGACGGTACCAGTATAAGAAGCCCCGGCTAACTACGTGCCAGCAGCCGCGGTAAGACGTAGGGGGCCAGCGTTGTTCGGAATTACTGGGTGTAAAGGGTTCGTAGGCGGTGTGGCAAGTCGGGAGTGAAATCTCTGGGCTCAACCCAGAGGCTGCTTCCGAAACTGCTGTGCTTGAGTGTGAGAGAGGCTCGTGGAATTGCAGGTGTAGCGGTGAAATGCGTAGATATCTGCAGGAACACCCGTGGCGAAAGCGGCGAGCTGGATCACTACTGACGCTGAGGAACGAAAGCTAGGGGAGCAAACAGGATTAGATACCCTGGTAGTCCTAGCCCTAAACGATCAGGACTTGGGGTGCCGCCCGTTCGGGCGTCGTCCCGGAGCTAACGCGTTAAGTCCTGCACCTGGGGAGTACGGTCGCAAGACTGAAACTCAAAGGAATTGACGGGGGCCCGCACAAGCGGTGGAACATGTGGTTCAATTCGACGCTACGCGAGGAACCTTACCTGGGCTCGAAATGCTTAGGACCAGCTGTAGAAATACGGCCTTCCCGCAAGGGACCTGAGTATAGGCGCTGCATGGCTGTCGTCAGCTCGTGCCGTGAGGTGTTGGGTTAAGTCCCGCAACGAGCGCAACCCCTGCACACAGTTACTACTCGCAAGAGAGGACTCTGTGTGGACTGCTCCGGATAACGGAGAGGAAGGTGGGGATGACGTCAAGTCCGCATGGCCTTTATGTCCAGGGCTACACACGTGTTACAATGCAGGGCACAAACCGTTGCCAACCCGCGAGGGGGAGCTAATCGGAAAAAACTCTGCTCAGTTCGGATTGCAGTCTGCAACTCGACTGCATGAAGCCGGAATCGCTAGTAATGGCGTATCAGATCGACGCCGTGAATACGTTCCCGGGCCTTGTACACACCGCCCGTCACATCACGAAAGTGAGTTGTACTAGAAGTCGCTACGCTAACCGCAAGGAGGCAAGCGCCCAAGGTATGACTCATGATTGGGGTGAAGTCGTAACAAGGTAGCCGTAGGAGAACCTGCGGCTGGATCACCTCCTTTCTAAATAAGAGAAATCTACTCCGCTATGGTGTGCGGAGGATGGTTTCCACGCATCCTGCAGCTCTCACGGGCTGTGGTTTGCTAGACTCGATTGACTTAAAACCCTGACGGCTAACGCCTGAAGGGCGAACAGATTCTGACAGATCGCTATCGGTTGGCACAAAGAGATTCGTTTTCAACGAACCAAGGGCCGTGGCTTATGCTGCGGCCCTTTTTGTTGTTACGGAGGGCCAGGTAGAACGCAGGGGCGTTCTTACGTTCCTGGACTCCCACCGTGATTGTTTTCCAGGGCTCCACTAACTGTCTCCTTCCAACGTGGGTTCCCCGGCCAGTTGCACCAGTTGCACCTCGGCCTATTGCTACTTCCAACCTTTCGGAGTAGGCTGTGCGAATTCTTGCGGCTGCTGCCTCTCCGGCATCGAGTGCCCGAGGCGAGGACTCATCCACGCGGACACCGCATCACACCGTTCGGGAGGAGGATTCGCTCATGCCTGTTTCCCACAAAGAAGTGATTCGGCGCCTATATAAGGAGGCCTGGAACGAAAGGAAACTGGAAGTCATCGACCAGCTAGTGTCTCAGAGTCACGCGCTCATCGCCCCAAATGTGTCCGGAGCGGCGGTGGGCCCTGCCGCTTACAAGAATCAAATTGCGTCAATGGCGGCGGGCTTTCCCGATTTGCGGTTTACGGTTGAGGAGACTATCAGCGAAAAAGATAAGGTCGTGGCGTCTTGGACCTTCACGGGCACGCACAGAGGTGTCTACCTCGGAATCCCTCCCACGAACAAAAAGGTCTCGGTGGCGGGAATCACCGTTCATCAGATCACGGACGGAAAGATTTTGGATTCCCAAGCAGCATGGGATCGCCTGGCTTTGCTACAACAACTAGGCGTAGAACTGCCTTGCAAACTTGATAAACGCGCCGCATCTACCTCCTGAATCTGCTTCCACGTCCGCAATTTTCCGATCTACTGTTTTATTGCGCATTGGGTGCATCATTCGAGCTTGCCGGCAAATTCCCTCTTGCCCATGATTGAATTTGCAGCTTCCCGACTCTTTCCGGCTTGCATAACACGAACCAAATCCTGATCGCCTTTAAAGGAGAATAATCCGTATGACGAAAGCGAAACTCGTCCTTAGCCGAACTTTCGCTGGACGAGGTTGACGCTCAGGGTAACTCCATTCCCGACGCACCTTGCTTCGTCAACAATGTTGCCATTGCCCCTGTTTGTGCAACGCTGCTTCCATACGATCTCACGCGTGGCGGAACCAATTATCTGTACCACGGCAACGCCGACGTGAAACAACTAGCGCTCTACGTTCAGGACTCCATCACTTTGCACAACTGGGCGTTTAGTCTCGGCATTCGTGGCTATTTGTACAACGGTCTGGCCGTTACCCGCCAGGCCGAACCGCGACTCGGCGTGGCGTACAACATCAAACGCACCAATACCATCCTGCGTGCTTCTTGTGCGCGCATCATGGAAACACCGTTCAATGAAAACCTGGTCCTATCCAGCGCCGGATGCAATGACGCCGTCGTCAACGCCATCATGGCCAGCATCCAAGACTATCCCTGTATCACTTCCCCCTTGCAACCGTCATGGCGCAACGAATTTCACGCCGGGTTCCAACAAGCATTCGGAAAATTTCTTGTCGTTGACGTTGAATATCTCTGGAAGTACACGCACTATGGGTATGATTTCAGCATTTTCGACAGTACTCCTATTACCTTTCCCGTGGAGTGGCACAATTCCAAGATTCCTGGTTACGCCATCCGCGCCAGTGTTCCGGATTTTCACGGTTTCACTGCATTGGTCGTTATGTCCAGCGTGGCCGCTCGTTTCTTCGAGCCGCAGATGAGCGGAATTAGCGTTACCCCCGCTGGGCAGGGCGGAACAGGCGTATTCCGCATCGACCACGACGAAGTTCTCAACCAGACGACACACTTGCACTATCAGCCTTGGAAGAACGGCCCCTGGGTCGGCTTCAACTGGCGGTATGACAACGGCCTGGTTGCGGGTTCGGTGCCGTGCGCCGGGGGCCATTGCGCAAACGGGCCAGCGGGTAGCGATACCGTGGTCGATGCGTCGTTCCTTACTCCAGACCTGCAATTCCAGGTGGGACTCTTCTGCGGTAATGTGTTTGCCACGCCGCCGACGCCCATCAGTTCGGCTTTGTATGGGCCGAATGTGTGCCCTGCCTCACAATACGGTTCGAAGTTTATGACCATTCCCAAACCGGGCACCGAAAACGATGACCACAACCCGCCGCGCATTGCTCCACGGAATCTCTTCGACCTCGCGATAGGCCAGGACAACCTTTTCCGCGGCGACCGCTACCGCTGGAGTGCGCGCTTCACGGTCATCAACCTGACCAACAAAGAGGCACTCTATAGTTTTCTCTCCACGTTCAGCGGCACGCATTACGTTACGCCGCGCAACTTCACGGGAGAAATTGGTTTCCACTTCTAACCGCCACTCGACGACACAATTACGCCCCGCGGGATGCGCGCTCCGATTCTCGCGGGGTTTTTTCTTGAGCATTGGTCACCTCGGATTGTGCAGGCGACCGTTTGTCCGCCGACGTTTTGCGATAGAATCTCGTCGCCATGTCAAACCTACCCGGCATTTCCTTGCAGGATCGACTGAGAATCGGAATTGATCTCGGCGGTACGAAGATTGAATTTGTCGCGCTTGAGCGCGATGGTCGCGAGATTCATCGCCATCGCGTGCCCACGCCGAGGCACGATTACGACGGCACGGTCCGCGCCATCAAGGAAGGTGTGGCGCGTATCGAGCATGAGTTGCACCGCAGTGCCACGGTGGGCGTCGGTATTCCCGGCACGATTTCGGGTATCACGCACGCCGTGAAAAACGCGAATTCCACGTGGATGAATGGGCGGCCGTTTGACCGCGACTTGGGTGCGGCCTTACAGCGCGAAGTCCGCTGTGCAAATGACGCGAACTGCCTGGCGGTCTCTGAAGCAACCGATGGCTCGGGAGCCGGCAAGCACGTCGTCTTTGCCGTTGTTCTCGGCACTGGCTGCGGCGGTGGAATCGCCGTCGATGGCCGCGTGCACAACGGCCGCAACGGAGTCGCGGGCGAATGGGGCCATAACACCCTTCCCTGGATGAAGCCCGATGAGTATCCGGGCCAGCCTTGCTACTGTGGATATAAAGGCTGCATTGAAACGTGGATTTCCGGAACCGGCCTGGAAGCCGACTACGAACGCGCGACCAAAACCCCCTTGAGGGGAAAAGAAATCATCGAGCAATGTGAATCCGGGGCGGCGGCGGCGGTGGCCTGTCTGGAACGCTACGAGGATCGCCTGACGCGCAGCCTGGCGAACATGATTAATATTCTCGACCCCGACGTGATCGTTCTGGGCGGCGGCGTTTCCCAGGTTCCCCGCCTGTACCGCAACGTCCCGAGCCGGCTGAGAGAATATGTATTTGGCAGAGAAGCCGACACGCCCATCCTTGTCGCCAAACACGGCGACGCCAGCGGAGTTCGCGGCGCGGCCTGGCTCTGGCCGCTGGAAGCAAGATAGCTTTCCTGGACACCAAGGCGTGCACGAAGCAAAACGCCCTCGGCTGGGCCAAGGGCGCTTCGGTAAGAAGTTCACACTCGCTTATGCGTTTAATGCGTTCTGACGCAGAAGAGTTAACGCAAGCACGAACATCCCGCCGATGAGCAGCGCGAGTGTTCCGGGTTCCGGCGTCTGGACGATGAATTCCTGTACCTGTCCGGTGAGGGCCAGCGGATTGTTTGCTGTTGACGTATTCGTGATAATCGAAAAATTGCTGGTATCGATTGAGCCGTAATCCTGCGCGGCCATATCCAACCAGCCTTGCGCTCCGGCGGTATCGTATTTTGTCAGGTTGGGATTCATAAGGAACCACAACGCATATTGCAGATCCACATAGCTGCTCGTATCGGATCCGAATTGCGTCGTGAGCCACGCAGCTTCCTGATAGGTTTGAGCAGCATTGCCGGACACTAGAGACGAGGGAACTCCTCCATATCGCGTTTGAGAGAAATCGCTATTGAGTGTGGCGGTAGCGAGATTCGTGACGTTGGCTTGCCACGTTTGGTTGAAAGTTACTTCGTTCAGGACGTCGTCGCAGAAAAGCGTTACGGTTTGTCCGTTCATCATGCCGGCGTATGGACTGACGTAATACTGACCGTCGTTCGCTCCGTTTACACCGGAAAACACCATACTGACTTGGGTACCGTCGGCGTGCGCCATGGGTATCAGGAACAACGCTGCGGCCAGAAAGCCAAGCACCTTCACAACCCTCATTCGGTTCTCCTTGGGATAACCCTTGCAGAGACGGGGTTTCTCTGTGCCATTTCATAAAGCAGTTTTCGATCCATCAGAATGGTGGCTAGCATGCTGAAAATAAACACGTTAGAGTCCTAATCCGTTTCAAAATGGCCACTGGCAGGAACAGATATTCCTCCCGCCTCCTAATTCGTTCCTAACTATTTCATCCGAAAGGGTTTGTCAGTACCAACCAGGCGTACCAAGTACCCTTCGCGATTAGTGCCCAGGGCCCGCTCTAGAAAAACAAGCGGCCGCATCCCAGCACAGGAATGCGGCCGCCCTTTCGTGTGGTTTTTCTTGCTGTTCCTACGTCTAGTCCTGTCCCGCAGACTTACTCATTTGCGCCATGAAGGCATCGGAACGTTTCTTCATCTCGTCTGTTGGAACGTCTTCGATGTGTTGCGCCAGCCCCCATTGGTGACCAAACGGATCGCGCACCTTGCCGTAACGGTCGCCCCAGAATTGGTTTGCGAGCGGCATCTCCACTTTGCACCCTGCCTTCACTGCGCGATCAAAGAGCGCATCCACATTTTCCGTGTACATGAACAGCGCACAACTGGTGATGGGTGCAGCACCTGGGGCTTGGGCTATGCCGGGGAATTCGTCACTCAGCATTAAACGGGAATCGCCGATTTGTAGTTCGGCGTGGCCAATGGTGCCGCCAGGGCCAGTCATGCGTCCTAGTTCCTTGGCCTGAAAAACCTCCTTGTAAAAATCGATGGCTCGGGCTGCGTTCTTGCAAACGATTGAAGGTGTGATGGAATGATACCCCTCCGGGACGGCACGGACTGCACACATAGTTCCTCCTTCGCAGATTCAGGTTGGTCGCGCAGGTGACAGAGGGAAAGGGGCAGGGAACACCGGGAGACCTCTGCGCGAAGGCATCTTTAATACGCCCGTGTAATAGCCGCGTCAAGAGAGAATATGGGCTGCACTGTCAGGCGTTTTGTCGTAACCTGCGGCATGCGAATTCGCATTCTTGACGAGGTGAGCCATGCCTTACGACTTTCTTGTGGAAACCTACGCCACGGAACGAATGAAGGTAGTCAGTATGTGGAGCGAATTCCTCGAGGAAGACATGGAATTCCGGCCCCGGCATGGCGATCCCCGTGGACGAAGCGTCCATGAACAGATGGTCCATCAATGCGTTAGCGAGGATTTGTGGTTCCGAACCATGCTGGGAATCGATGTGGCCGCGCCGCCGCTTCCCTCACAAGAAACGCGCAAGGAGTTCATCTTGCGGTATGAGCAGGATAGCGGCAAGCGGCTGGGGATTCTTTCTTCGAAGGGCGACGGCTGGTGGGAGTCAGAAACATCGTTCTTTGACGTCAAACGTTCAATGGCCTGGGTAATGACACGCCGCATCGCTCACACCGCCCACCATCGCGGCCAGCAAATGGCCATGCTTCGCATGCTGGGACGCGATATCCATAGCAATTACGGCCCTACGGCTGACACTGGCGGCCTGATGCAGAATCATGCGCCTACCATCTATGCCTATGGTGATCTGGACACTCTGCTCGAGGATCTGGAGAGCGGAGTCAGGAAAGCATCGCTACCGGGATCAAAGGGAAAGTCCGTTACCGAACGGCCTTTAAAAATCTGAGCCGATTCCAACGAGCTGTCTCAATTCTCTCTATACAGCTCCGGGAATTGTTTCTTGAAACTGGCAAGCTTGGGCAAATCGTTGATTACGATGTACGGGTTAGTCGGATGGTGGCGGACGTAGTCCTGCTGGTAACCTTCTGCGGGATAGAACGCGGTGAAGGGAACAACCTGCGTAACTATCCTTTGCGAGTAGACCCTCGCTTTTTCCAGTTGCGCGATGTACGCTGTGGCGATTCTCTTCTGGTCTTCGTTGGTGTAAAAAACCGAGGAACGATATTGAGGACCCCAGTCGGGTCCCTGCTTGTCCAGCTCCGTTGGATTGTGAGCCACGGCGAAGAAAATCAGAATTTGCCCGTACGTAATCTGGCGCGGATCGTAGACCATTCGCACGCTTTCCGCATGGCCCGCAGTTCCGCTGCCCACCAATTCGTGGTGCGCGTTTTCTGCGTCGCCGCCGGAATAGCCGGACGCCACGGAAATCACGCCGCGCAGGTGTTCGTAGATCGCTTGAATTCCCCAGAAGCATCCCCCCGAGAGCACGGCAACTTCCTGGCCCTTGGTATTGGCAAGAGGTTGGTCAATTTCCGGCTTCGGGAAAGAGGAATTGGCGGGACGCGCACCCGCATGGACCAATCCAGAAGGCCATACCAACGCGACGAGCATCAACGGGGAGAGGTAACATCTGCGAATGAAAACCTGCATCCGAAAACTCCGAGGGTGTTCCGCGCGCCCCTATTTGTATACTGGTCCTTGGATGCAACAAGTACTTTTGCGGTTTCGCGTGTTCCGATGAATTAACCGGGGTGTCGTCGGAACCAAGGCGCAGGAGAGTTACACCAGCGCGTCCCACGTCTAAGGAATCGAATCATGCGAATGCCAGTTCTGTTTGTTGGCCACGGTTCTCCGATGAACGCCATCGAAGAAAACCCTTTCACACTGACCTTGCGAGAATTGGGCCAGACCCTGCCGAGGCCAGAATCGATTTGCGTGGTTTCCGCTCACTGGGTGACTCGCGGAAGCCAGGTGTTGAGCGTTGACCGCCCGCGCACGATTCACGATTTCTACGGATTCCCCAAGGCTCTCTATGAAGTGCAATATCCCGCGCCGGGTGCGTCCGTCGAAGCCAAGCGTCTGGCATTTGAACAACACCTGATCGCCGATCAGGAATGGGGATTCGATCACGGAACCTGGAGCATCCTGCGGCACATCTTCCCGGAGGCGAACGTTGCCGTGTTTCAGGTCAGCTTGGATCACGGGCGCACCTTCGCGGAGCACCTCTCGCTTGCGCGCGAATTGAGCCGTCTGCGTGATCGTGGCGTGCTGATCGTTGGAAGCGGAAACCTGGTTCACAATCTCCACCAGATGAATTGGAATATGGAGCACTCTGCGTACCCCTGGGCCGCGGAGTTCGACGACAAGGTCAAGCAGGCTATCGATCAGCGCGATCTGGCTTCGCTGGAAGCTCCGGATCGCTGGGGAACCTCCCTGCTCGCTTCGGCGCATCCGACGTTGGAACATTACGCGCCGTTACTCTATGCCATGGGGACTACAAACGAGCACGACACAGTCTCTTACCCTTATGAAGGCATTGAAATGGGAAGTGTTTCCATGCGCATGGCATTGTTTCAGCCGGAAGACCCTTCGCACTGAAGTTACAAAATCTTCCCCCGCGCGAATTAGTACGCCATTAATCCCGACATTGCAATTTGGAACCAGAGCTCTATCCCCGGCATCATATTTGAGTCATTAAAACCGACCCCCGTGGAGGATTAGCGCATGCTCTCGAAGACTGCTGGTGCAATCGTCTTGTGCCTGGCCCTGGTGCCAGGCAAGCCAACCATCGCCCAGGTCACGTACGGCAAGAAGCCCCAACTTCCCGCTCCGTTCACCAGCAAATCGGCCGGGAATGGTCCGTCGTCCGCCAAACCAGCAGAGGGATTTCTGCCAACGGCGCCTACGGGTTTCCATGTCAATGTCTTCGCGAGGGAATTCAAGTATGGGAGATTTCTGGCGGCGGCGCCCAACGGCGACATTTTTCTTGCGGATCTCGGCGCCGGCCAGGTGGTCGTACTCCGCGACGCGCAACACACAGGCAGCGCGCAGGAGCGCGAAGTCTTCGCGGATAAATTAAACCGCCCGTTCGGAATTGCTTTTCACGACGATTACGTTTACGTGGGAAGCATGAACGAGGTTGTGCGGTTCCGCTACGACAAGCGATCTTCCAAACGCCTCGGCGAAGCGGAACACCTTCTCGACCTTCCCTCCGGCGGTGCACACGTTACACGCACTGTGGCCGTCGACGCAGATGGCAAGCAACTTTATGTCAGCGTTGGTTCTTCCGGAAATATCGAGATCGAAAAGGATCGGCGTCGTGGAGCGGTGCTAGTGGCCGATCTCGACGGAAAGAATTCTCGCATATTCGCCAGTGGATTGCGCAATGCAGTCGGCCTGGGAATCGAACCGGTTACCGGCGACGTTTGGGTCAGCGTGAACGAACGTGATGAGTTGGGCGATAACCTGCCGCCTGACTTTTTCACTTCTATAAAGGACGGAGGATTTTACGGCTGGCCTTATAGCTACATCGGAAGCAACGTCGATCCGCGGGTGCAGCCGCAAAAACCCGATCTCGTTGCCAAGGCGATTATTCCGGACGTTTTGCTAGGTGCCCATGTGGCGCCGCTGGAATTCACGTTCTACACCGGCAAGCAGTTCCCGGAGCAATATCGCGGTGGCGCTTTCATTGCGGAACACGGTTCATGGAACCGCGCCGCGCGCGCGGGTTATCAAGTGGCATTCGTCGGCTTCAAGGACGGCAAGGCTACGGCGGATCCCGTCTCTTTTCTTACCGGCTTTGTGCCTGATCCCGCAGCAAAAAATGTGAATGGCCGCCCGGTGGGAGTCGCGGTTGCTTCTGACGGCGCACTCCTGGTCAGCGACGACGGCGCCGGCGTGATTTATCGCATCACGTACGGACCGTGATTGTCGGGGCGCAGATCCAATCCCTGAATCACTTCACCGTCAGCGCGACGGGATTCAACTTTAAAGTTTTTGTCGAGCCCGTCGCTATTGCTGTTGGCGTAACCGTGATCAGATGCGCTCGTAATGGGGTACGTGTGTTCACAGGAGGTGGGGTCGTGCTTCCACTGCCACCACCGCCGCAGCCCGCCAGCGCGAAAAGAATAAACGAATAAGCGCGGGCACCTGCCAACGGACGAATATCTCCACCGTAGTGATGGAGCAATTGTCCTTCAGAACAAGGCGATATAGAAAGAGTCGTTAATTAAGAGCGTTCAAAAAGAGCCGAAAAAAAAAGGATTCCAGTTCCTAAATGAAACAGTCCCGCTCTCTCTCGTTTCACGCTACAATCTCCATTGTTAATAGTCGTTAAAGTCCTGCTTCGTTTCTTTCGCTAACCTTAATCGCTTATGCCACCCTTCGCACTCAATATCGACAAGCTACCCGGAAGCAACGATGCCGTCGGGATTTTCCAGCCAAGAGGAAAGCTCAGTCTGGAAACAGTGAACGAATTCATCCAGACCTTGCGTCCTGAGGCAGTGCCTCACCTGATCCTGGAGATGAGCCAGGTTAATTTTCTGGACTCTGCCGGAGTCGGCGCATTGGTTTCGCTATTTGTGAATCGGCGAAGCCATGGCAAGACATTTGCCTTGGCTGCTCTGGCACCGCAAAGCACCGCGGTTGTCACTGTGGCAGGATTACAGAATCTCTTGCCGATTCATAAGAGCCTCGAAGAGGCGCTGTCCAAGAAGCCGTAGATTGTGCTGTGTAGTGAGTTACAGGATTACTTGGGCGACCACACGGGATGGCTGCCAAACAGTCCGTCCACGAAACCAATCTGATAGATTACGAACAACCCAAACGCTAGGCTCAGCACACCGGAGCCGGTAATCAGTCCGCGATTCAGCCAGGCAAAGCGTGTGCCGGCGTAAGAGAAGGGCAACGACATTGCCGCGGTAATCAGCATCATGCCTGCAATGGTGCCCAATCCAAAAATCAGCAGGTAGAACACGCCCCAGCGCGGGTCGTGGATGGTGCTCAATACCAAGAGCGCGACTGCCGCCGAGCCAGCTAATCCGTGGACGATTCCAATTACCAGCGGGCGCAGCGAGTGAAACATTCCCAGAGTGCCAAATGGTCCACGAAGCCAGCTCGGTTCCGCGAGTGAATCGCCATGATGTTCTGCCACCGGCGCGTGACTGTGTCGGTGAAAATGCAACCGGGAGTCGTGCTCATGGATATGGGCATGTTCGCCCGTGATGTGCGGATGAGAAGGTGAGAACTTTTCGCTCAACCAGCGCGACGCACCGGTCAGATTCAGGACGCCCAGCAGAATCAGCATCAGGCCGACGGCGAACTCCATCGTCAATCCCACTCGCGGCGGAATCACTATGTTAAAGAGGATAATCGCAGCCCCCACGAGCACAATGGTCAGCGTGTGGCCGACGCCCCAAAGCGCTCCGATCAGCGCGGCTTTAGAAAGCGAGCGCTCGCGGCTCACGATAGTGGAAATGGCAATGACATGGTCCGGGTCTGTGGCATGACGCATGCCAAGGAAAAACCCGAGAATAAGAATTGCTAGTCCGCTGATCATGAGCATCCGGCCAACCTCCCCTTGATTGCGGCTGCCGGTAACTCACAGGATAGTCGAGAACGGCTCGACGACGAAGCATTCTGTTACTACTTCGCAGGTTCCGCTATTCTGTCATTCCGCTTTCAACAGCCGCAGGAATTCTGCTGCGGCATGCGGCAAGCGCGCGCCACGTCGGGAGATCATGTAGAGATGGCGTGGAATACTCAGCTGTTTGATCTTCAGCTCCTTCAGCCAGCCGTGCTCCACTTCCCACGTGACGCACATGCGCGGAACAATCGCGATGCCCATACCCATCTGCACGAACCGCTTGATACTTTCAATGGTCGGCATCTCCATCGGCATGTTCAGTGGTGTACGATGTCGCGCAAATAACTCGATGACCTTGCGGCGGAATGGCGATTCCACAATGTGGGCGATAAACGATTCTTTGCCGAGTTCCTCGATCTCCACTTCGCGCCGCTTGGCCAGGTGATGTCTCGGCGGCACCACCAGCGTCAATTCGTCTTTCAGAATCTCGGTCGCTTGCAATTGGGCGTCCCGGGGGACAAACGAAACGGCTCCCAAATCCAGCCGGAAGTTCACCACTTCGTGGGGAATGTCCCGCGAAAACATGCGGTGCAGTCGCACTTGCACGCCGGGATGTTCTTCGCGGTACTTGGCCAGGGCCGGCAGCAGCGCATGAATCGAACTCTCGTTCACGCCCAGGGAAAGCTCCCCGCGCTTCAGCCCCTCCAATTCCATCAGGCCTTTTTTGACCTCGTCGCGGAGGTTCAGCAGCCTCTCGGCGTACTCCTTCAGCAGTGTGCCCGCATCGGTCATGCGCACGGGCCGAGCGCCGCGCACGAAAAGCGGCTGTCCCAGTGAGTCCTCGAGTTTGCGGATCGCTAGGCTTACGGCCGGTTGGGTGCGATAAAGGCGTTCGGCGGCGCGTGAAAAACTGCCCTCCCGGGCGACGGTCAGAAATACCTGTAATTCGGCCAAATCCATAGCAACATTCCCTCGAATCGGAAGCATCTAACGTCGGGCTCCCGCGGCGGTGAGGTGACACGGCCCTTTGGCGGTGCCCTTTGCAGACATCCTGCCCGAACCTACTTCCTAGTATAAGGCAGAATTATCAAATGTAGAATGAAGATAAATTGGACTAGAGGGCCTGCCACGTGCGTTACTGGTAGTGCAATCCTTGGGGGTCTCAATGAGCCACGTACAAATCTTCGACACCACCCTGCGCGATGGCGAGCAGTCACCCGGCTTTTCTATGAACACGGCGGAAAAGATCCGCATGGCTCATCAACTCGCAGCACTCGGTGTGGACGTCATTGAGGCTGGATTTCCGATTGCTTCCAAGGGAGACTTGGAAGCTGTGATCGCGGTTGCTCAGGAAGTGAAGGAAGTACCCATTGCCGCGCTGGCCCGCGCCCGCAGAGACGATATTCTTGCCGCTGCGGAAGCGCTTAAGCCTGCGAAATACCCTCGCATGCACGTGTTCCTGGCTACTTCTGATCTGCACCTGCAGGCCAAGCTGCATATGACGCGCGAACAGGCGCTGGAAGCCATCGGCTCCATGATCAAGCTGGCGCGAACTTTTGTAGCCGACGTGGAATTCTCCGCCGAAGACGCCGGCCGCACGGACATTGACTATCTCTGCCAGGCTTGCCAGGTCGCGATTGATAACGGCGCGACTGTCCTGAATCTGCCCGACACGGTCGGCTATGCGGTGCCGGAAGAATACGGCGCCATGTTCCAGAGGGTGCGCGAGCACATCGGAGACCCGGACCACATCACGCTCAGCGCTCATTGCCACGACGATCTTGGCCTTGCCGTCGCCAATTCTCTTGCCGCGGTACGTGCAGGCGTTCGACAGATTGAGTGCACGGTGAATGGCATAGGTGAACGTGCCGGAAACGCTGCGCTCGAGGAAGTCGCCGTGGCGCTCGCGGTACGCAAGGAGAGCTTTGGCGTTGCTACCAACCTGAAGCTCGACGAACTCTATAAATCCAGCCGCCTACTCACGGAGATTACCGGCGCGCTTGTCGCTCCGAACAAGGCTGTCGTCGGCGCGAATGCCTTCGCGCATGAAGCCGGCATTCACCAGGATGGCATCATCAAGAACCCGCTCACCTACGAAATCATTTCGCCCGAAGCCGTCGGCGTACCCTCCCGTTCCCTGGTTCTGGGCAAGCACTCCGGAAGAAACGCATTGCGGCAAACCCTTGTGGAACTGGGTTATCACCCCAGCGACACGGAACTGGCGGAATGCTATCGCCGCGTTACCACGTTCGCCGACCAGACCAAACAAGTACGCGCGCGCGACATCATGACCATCGCTCACCAGGTGATCCGCCGAAAGGCCGTTCCCGTCGCTACGGGAGCTTCATCCATTGCCTGATTTGCGAGGCCTCTGTTACACGGGGAATCCAGCATGAAGCTGAAAAAAAGAATTGTGCTACTGCCGGGGGACGGAATTGGCCCGGAGGTGACGCGAGCCGCGGCCAGTGTCCTGCAGGAATGCGCGCGAGAATTTCATCATCAATTCGAACTCGTCGAAATGCTCATCGGCGGCGCGGCCATAGACAAAACGGGGAACCCACTGCCCAATGAGACGCTGGAAGTCTGCCGCAAGGCTGACGCTGTTTTTCTGGGCGCAGTCGGCGGCCCCCAGTGGGATTCGCTACCCGTTGGGAAACGGCCGGAAACCGGCCTGCTCGGCTTGCGCAAGGGACTCGGGCTCTATGTAAATTTACGGCCTGTAAAACTGATGGAGCCCCTGCGGAGCATTTCGCCGCTTCGGCCGGAGCGCCTTGGTGAACTCGACATGGAAATCGTCCGCGAGCTTGCTGGCGGAATGTACTTTGGCGAGCGTGGCAGTTCTAAGGAAGGCGGAGTCGAGCGAGCCTTCGACACCGAAGCGTATTCCACGCCTGAAATCGAGCGCATCGCTACGTTTGCGTTTACCCGTGCCGAAGCACGCTCTCGGAAGCTGTGCTCCGTAGATAAGGCCAACGTTTTGACCAGTTCTCAACTCTGGCGTCGCACCGTTTCTTCCATTGGAACGGTCTTTCCGAACGTGAAGCTCGAACACATGTACGTCGATAACGCCGCCATGCAATTTACGCTTCGGCCCACCCAATTCGACGTCATACTAAGCACCAACATGTTTGGCGACATCCTCAGCGATGCCGCCGCGGCCCTGGTCGGTTCGATCGGACTGATTCCTTCGGCCAGCTTTGGTTCCAGTGCACCGCTCTTTGAGCCCATCCATGGCTCTGCTCCCACGCTTGCCGGAAAAGACGTTGCCAATCCCATCGGTTCCATCCTCAGCGCGACCATGATGCTTCGCGACGCGTTTGGGCTCAATCTGGAAGCCGATTGGGTGGAACAATCCGTGACCCGCGTTCTGGGCGCAGGATATCGCACTCCTGATATCGAGGAACCGGGTGGAGAAACGGTGAGCACTTCGTCGTTTCTCGAAATCCTGAACCAGGAAATGCAGCGAACCTTCGAGCATGCAGAAAAATATGGCTGGGGCGTCTAGCCCCGTTCGTCCGCCAGTTCCCGTGGCCAGTCCACAATTGTTTGTCTCTTTCGCGCCTAAAGGGACGCAGTAAGGCTCTGCGCTTCCTGCCAAGATGATGGCGATCCGGGCCGCCAGCCGGTTGCGGGAAGCTTATAGGAGTGTTAATTTTAGGTATCTGAGTATGCCCGACACGCTAATCAGGGGAGAATTACCTCAGGCGTGGCTCACTCATGCCGACTGAACTAACGAGGAATTCCGGGTTGTCCCTTTTCCGAGTGACCGAGCTTCTGAAACCAAGATGCCAGAACCTCCTTCTAAACTGACCAGCCGCGAAGCCGGGCGTGTGCGTCAAGTAACGTACTGGCGCGTCGAGGGTTCTCTGTTGGAGATCAGCGCGCTTCGCAGCATGGGCTTTTTCAATTGGAACAGCCAGAGTTTTCTCGAGCGCTGGGTCCGCCGGACCGCGATGCTCGGGATGGGCCTGCTGCGTCCGTTCGCTTACCTGACTAGTCGCACCTTTGCGACTCGATTTCTGCACACGGTGATTCGCGGCATCACCCGCGATCGACTGGATCTTCTCGGCGAAGAATACTTTCAATACGAATTGAAGCCACGAATGCGCCGCGATTCCGTGGAAAAACTGGTGGATGCCGTCCGCAATGGCGAGCGCGTGGTGCTGGTCGGTCAACTTCTGGAGAGCATTCTTCGGCCTATGGCTGAATATTTTGCCGCCGAAGGTTTCATCGCCAATCGCATGGAGTTTCGGGACGGCGTCGCGACGGGCCGGTTGCTTGATCCCGTCGTCCGTCCGCGTGGTCCCTTCGCATGGCTGGCCAGCGGCTCGATCGATGGCCGCTTGTCGCGGGAGAAGATTTTCGGGCAACTGGGCTGGGACAGAAACCCAGGGCTTCTGGAAAACTCTGTGCAATCCGTGGCAAGGCCGAAAATGCCCTCGGGACGGCCGGTTGAACTACTCAGCAGCACGCCGCGCGTTGAACACCTGAAGGTGCGCGAATCGCTTAGCGGGAAGCATCTTCTGTTGATCGGCGTGACTGGCTTCATCGGTAAAGTGTGGCTAGTCGACCTGCTGGAGAAGATTCCCGACATCCGCAAGGTTACTCTACTGATCCGGCGTAACCGCACCACCTCCGCGCAGCGCCGCTTTGAAAGAATCGTCGAGGAATCGCCCACATTCGATACCTTGCACGAGATGCATGGCGCCAACTTGGCGGAATTCCTGAAAGAAAAAGTAGAAGTTGTGGAAGGCGATGTCAGCCAGCCTGGCTTGGGCCTCTCTCCAGAGGCGCAATCACGCCTGCAGCGTTCCGTAGACGTGATCGCTAACAGCGCAGGCTTGACGGATTTCAACCCTGATCTCCGCGAGGCGCTCTCTTCGAATGTAGACTCTGCAATCAACCTTTTGGAGTTTCTGCGTAAGTGCAATCACGCGGGCCTGATGCATCTTTCTACTTGCTACGTCGTAGGCATGCGCGACGGCCGCGTAACGGAAGATTTGCGCGGCAACTACAATCCGGCCAACCATCCGGATTTTGATGCTGAACGGGAAATCGCCTCGCTGCGCGAAATTGTCCAGCGCGTCGAAGCTCGCGGGGAAGGTCCCGAACTCGTCAAAGCGTTGCGGCGCCAGGCATTGGGGCGCAGTGGCGACCCTTCGAAGGTCGCCACCGAAGAGCTCGACGGCGTGCTGCGCAGAAATCGCGCCCGCTGGGTTCGCAACCGACTGGTTCGCGTCGGCATGAAGCGCGCCGCGCATCTCGGTTGGCCCAATACCTACACCTTCACGAAGAGTCTGGGCGAATCCATCCTGGCGCAGAACGGCGGGGGTCTTGCCATCGCCATCGTGCGGCCCTCCATCGTGGAAAGTTCAGAGCGCACGCCCTTCATCGGCTGGAACGAAGGCATTAATACCTCTGGTCCGCTATCCTACTTGCTGGGCACGAACTTCCGGCAGCTTCCTTCAAACGAACGCAAGTGCCTGGACGTGATTCCGGTGGACATGGTGACTCGGGGGATGACGCTGATTGCAGCGGCACTCGTGCAACATAAGCACGCGCGCCTCTATCATCTCGCCACTTCCGCAATAAATCCCGTGAATATGGGCCGCTCGATTGAGCTCACTGGCCTCGCCCATCGCAAGCATTACAAAATGCAACAAGGCTTGGATCACTGGTTGAAGGTGAAACTGGAAACCATTCCTGTTTCGAAGCTCCGCTACGAGCGCATGTCCATCCCCATGCAGAAGGCAGTCGTTTCGCGCATCAACAAAGTCGCCACCAGCCTGCATATGGGCAAACCGCCGCTGGCAAAGACGGAACGTGATCTTGTACGCGCCGAGAAGCTTATCGAACTTTACGAGCCCTTTATTCTGCACAACGAACATGTCTTCGAGTGCGAGAATGCGCGCCTGCTTTCCGCGGCCCTCTCTCCCGAAGAACGCGCCGTGTTCGATTTTTCTCCGGAAACCATTGACTGGTGGGACTACTGGATTAACATCCACATACCGGCCCTGCGCCGCTGGTGCTATCCGTTAATGGAAGGACGGCCTCTCGAAGCCAGGGAGCCTCGGGTACTCAATTGGTCCGTGCCTTCCGCCGGAGCTTCCGCGGTTTCGCGTTAGGCGCGGCGCAATCCTCTTATGGCTATCTTCCTTACGGGTTCGACAGGCTATCTTGGCAGCTACCTGGTGGCGGGACTCTTCGCCGGCCACCAGGATCAACTCAATCTATTGGTGCGCGCCAAGTCCGATCAGGAAGCACGCGAACGACTCTGGCAATCGCTGCAGCTCCATTTTGCGTTCCCCGAATTTCTCGACTATCTGAATTCTCGCGTCTGCATCTTCCGGGGCGATCTGACGGCCGAACGCTTCGGATTGAGCGATGAGGAATACCGTTTGCTGGTGGACACAACCGATTCCATTCTGCACTGCGCCGCTTCCTTGAACCGCAAATCAGAGAAACAGTGTTTAAATGTGAATCTTCGCGGTTCGCTGGAAGTTATCCAACTTGCCCGCCGCGCCCAGAATCAGCACGGACTGCGCCGCTACTCGCTCGTGTCTACCGTTGCCGTTGCAGGAAAGCGGCAAAGCGAAGTTATTCTGGAAGATGCTTCGATCGACTGGCAACGCTCCGACTACGATCCATACGCGCGTACCAAGAAATTCTCCGAGCACCTGGTCCACCAGTTGCTGCCCGATGTGCCGCACACCATTTTCCGCCCGGCCATCGTCATGGGAGACAGTCGCCGCCCCGAAACCACGCAATTCGACATGGTACAGGCATTCGACATGTTGGTTCGGTTACCGGTTCTCCCGCTTCGTCCCAACGATCGTATCGACATTGTTCCCGCAAATTACGTGGGCGGTGCCATCGTGAAGATTCATCAGACGGAAAAGCCGAGTTACGGGATCTATCACCTTTCCTCAGGCACCGGCTCGCAAACGTACAAGGAACTGACCGATGCGCTAGCCTCGCAAGGCGGTTGGAGCAAGCCTAGTTTCCAACCCTGGTTGGGCGGCCCGTTTTCTGGCACGGTGAACTGGCTCGCGTTCAAAGGCGGCACCATCGGCTACGGAGCATCGCTCCTGAAGGTATTCTGGCCATACCTGGATTGGAATACCGTCTTCGACAACTCGCGCGCCGTTCGGGAGATGGGTGAGGCGCCGGCGAAGTTCTCGTCCTACGCCTATCCGCTGCTACAATTCAGTCGCGCGAATAAGTTTAAATATCCTGCAAAGCCTTGGCCGACCGATAATGGCAGCGTTGCTGCAAAAAACGCAGGGAGCGCCGTAGCATGACAGACTTCCTGCTCGTTGCCTGGGTAAGCGCGATGATCGAACTGCGTCGCTTTGGCTGGATGTTTGGCCTGGGCAAGCGCTGGACACCGGGCGAAAAGCTGAAACTCCTGTTTGCCGGATACAATGGCACGCGCAACACGGGAAGCGACGTGCGGGTGCAGGAGATGTTGCGGCAGATCCGTCACGTGCTGGGCGCGGGAAACGTCGACTTCAGCGTGATGACGCAGAATGTCGATCGCACCAAAGAATATTTCCAAGGAACGCGCCAGGTTCATCTTCCCGACGTCTTCCCGCCATTTTTGTTCCGCGAGGTTCACGCCAATCACGGAGTAGTCTCTTGCGAAGGCTCGATGTTCAAGAGCAAATTTGCGAATGCGCTTACGACCATGATGATCGGCTCGCTCGGCTTGGCCTCCGCGGAAAACAAATTGTCTGTGGCCTATGGCGGCGACGCCGGCCACATGGACGACCTGATCGAATGGATGTGCGCGCGCTACACAAAAGAATCGCTGGTCATTACGCGCAGCCTGGAATCGCAGCACCTGCTTAGCGGTATGGGCGTTCCCAATGAATTGGGCGCGGACACTGCCTGGACGTTTGAGCCGCATCCGCAGGCATACGCGTACAAAGCGCTTCGTGAATCAGGTTGGGACGAGCAGACTCCCATCCTGGCGCTCTGTCCTATCCATCCGTTTGTGTGGCCTGTGCGTGCCTCCATCGGAAAATACCTCGCGCGTGTAACGACGGGCGCCTACAGGGCCAGCCAGTATCGCACCGTGTATTTTTTCGAGTCTGGCACCGAGGTCGACCGCAAATTTCAGCATTACATCAACGGTTTTAAAAACGCCGCGAAAGCGTTCCTGCAAAAGCATCGCGTCTTTCCGATTCTCGTGGCCATGGAGCGCCTCGACACTGTGGCGTGCCGCGAAATCGTGAACGACATGCCGGGCATCCCCATTTTCACTTCCGACGATTACGACATGTTCGAGCTCGTCTCGATACTGCGGGCCTGCACCTACATGGTTTCCTCTCGCTATCACGGCATCGTCACGTGCATGCCGGCAGGCGTCGTTTCCGCGGGTGTCACCATGGACGAACGCATCCGCAACCTGATGCGCGAGCGTGGCCACCAGCATCTTCTGCTTACCGTGGAAGACCCTGATCTGGAGCCTAAGTTATTGCAGGTGATGGAATCGCTTGTAACTGAAGCAGATGCCATTCGCCAGAGCATCGGCAAAACCGTGGTGAATAATCTGAAGGGCATGTCGCGGATGTCGATCTTTCTGGAAGACGAAATGCGCCATGTGTATCCGGAATTCCCCCTGCGTAAGGGCGTTTTGAGTTGGGAAGACAATTTGCCGCCGATGAGCGAAACGCTGCGTAAGCTAGTTGAGGAATACGATCAGGCGCCGGCTGTGCTCGCCGCGGGGCTCTGAGAGTTTATGCCCAATTTTCTCGAGAATATTTTTAACCAGTTCCATCGAGCAGCGGACCGTGTTGTTCTGCGGGAGGTGCGCGGACAGGAATTCATCAGTGTGACCGCCCGCGAGCTACTGGAGCGAGTGTCCCGCGCTCGCGCTTATCTGCGGCAAGTAGGCGTGCAGCCAGACGATCGTTGCGCGCTTCTGGGAGCCAACTCGATTCAATGGGCAGCGTTTGATTTGGCGCTGATGGCCGAAGGCGCGATCGTCGTGCCGCTATATTCGCGGCAAGCTCCTGCGGAGTTGGCGAGCATATTGAAGGACTGTAGCCCGCGACTTTTGTTGACGGGAGACGCAGCGCTCGGCGATGCCGTGGCACAAGCGTGGCCCGGAGCGCCTCCACACGTTACAATCGACGGCGCAATTGACCAGATTCCCTCGGGCAAAGGAACTGCCGGCGGACCCAATTCGCGCCGCGACGACGATCTCGTCACCATCATCTATACCTCCGGCACTTCAGGCGAACCCAAAGGCGTCTGTCTTAGTGTCAAGAATCTGAATCACATGCTTACTTGCACCACGCAGCGTCTGAATCAGTTAATGGGCTCGACGCGCGAACCCGATCGTGTGTTTCACTACCTGCCATTTAACTTTGCGGGTTCGTGGATTCTGCTTCTTTCCTGTTTCACGCGTGAAAGCATGCTGACGCTCTCTACGGATCTGCAGCGACTGCCCGACGAAATTCGAAGTGCTACTGCGCATTACTTCATGAACGTTCCCACCCTGCTGGAACGTGTGCGGCGCGGCGTCGAAGAAGCAATTTCCAAACGCGATGCGTTCAGCCAGTCCATGTTTCGTAAGGCCCGGGCTGCCTGGCAGCGGCAAAACGACAAAGAATCGCGCGGCTTGGATGCTTTCTGGCTCTTCCTTGGACAAAAACTGATCTTCAGCAGAATCCGCGAGAGATTTGGCCCGCACTTGCGTGCGTTGATTTGTGGTTCCGCACCGCTGGCGCCAGAGACGCAACAGTTTTTTCAGATGCTGGAAATTCCCGTGTTGCAGGTATACGGCCTCACGGAAACCACGGCCATCTGTACCATGGACGATCCGCGCATCGCCGCGGAGCCCGGGCGCGTTGGACAGGCCATTCCCGACATCGAGATGACCATCGGTGAAAACGATGAGATCGTCGTACGCGGCCCCAACATTTTTCCTGGCTACTGGAATCGCCCTGAAGAAACGGCGAAAGCATTGAAAAATGGTGCCTTTCACACGGGCGATCAGGGCGAAGTGAATTCGCGCGGAAACTGGCGCATCAGTGGCCGAATCAAGAATCTGATCATTCTGAATTCGGGGCACAATATCGCGCCGGAACCGATTGAAGAGAAAATTGCCCAGCATTTGCCAGCCGCGCAGCAGATTGTAGTGGTGGGCAACGGCCGGGGATATCTGTCTCTGCTGGTCACGGGTTCCGTGGATAACAAAACGGTTCAAGCCGCCCTCGATTTCGTCAATTCAGAGCTGCCGCATTATCGGCAGATTCGCAGCTTTACGATTCTGCCCGAGGTTCTCACGCCGGAAAGCGGCCTACTGACGGCCATGGGCAAAATCAGACGCGACTCCATCAATGCCCGCTTCCAGGGCGAAATTGAACAAATGTACCGAAAGCAGACGGCGGCAGTGGGTGCAAACGGATGACGGCCAAGCGACTCAACGACGAACCCGTAAAGACGTTTCACGGCCGAGCGCTGCGCTGGGAATGGCGCGACGGCGTTGTCGAACTCACGCTGGATCACCCGCCATTGAACGAGATCGGCACGCTGATGCTCGCCGACCTGGAAACGTTTGTGGCTGCCTTTGACGGGCTCTCCCCTATCACCAGTGCTTGCATCATCACTAGCGCCCGACCAGGCGGTTTCTGCGCCGGAGCGGATTTGAAGGAACTGTATCTCGGAGCCTTGAAGCTACCAAGAACCAGGCGGCTTGCAGGCGTGCGCGCCTTCCTGAAGCGCATCCATGCTGTGGCCAACGCCATCGACGCCGCCCCGTTTATCACCTTCGCCGCAGTTCATGGCTTGTGCATGGGTGGAGGTCTGGAGCTTGCCCTTCTATGTGACCTGATTGTCGCGGACAAGATGGCGCGCTTCGGATTTCCTGAATTGCGCCTGGGACTCATCCCTGGCTTTGGCGGAATTCCGCGGCTCCGGCGCGACGTAGGGAACAACTTCATTCGCGATTTCTTGTTCACCGGACGAACGGTGAAGGCAGAAAGCGCTCACCAGGTCGGGCTCATCTCGCACCTTGCCGGAGAAGGGTTTGCTCTGCAGATTGCGCGTTCGATGGCGCAACATGTGACCAAATTCGACGCGGAAACTCGTGTTGCCGCCAAGGAATTCATCAAGCCAATCCCGCACGCCGAATTGAAGCGGGAGATCGAACTCTTCTGCAAATTGTTCAATCGGCCCGTAGTTATGGAAGCTTTGCGCCGCTTTGTCGAAACCGACGACCCCATGAAGCACTTGCCTGTCGCAGCACAAAACAAATAGCATCGTAACATTGACAACGTAGGGAGGGTCGCATGAGAAAACCAGCGGTGAATCGCTGCCGCACTCAGTTTTTCCTTCGGTGCGTTCCATTCGTGCTTATCGCGTGCTCGCGGCCCGCCGGCGATTCGGCTACATTTGACGCCGATGGAACTGCTCACGTAACCCGCGTCATTCCCATGTCCTCCACGATCAGCTCCGAAGCGCAAAAGTGGTTGGATTCCCTAGCTCACCAGCAATATGGCCCCCAGACGCTCGCCGAGCGTCGCGCCGGAACGGACAAGTGGCGTGCCGCAGCTTCCGCCGAAGCGCGGAAGCTCTACCCCGTAAACATCGAAGAAAAAGTCATGGGCGGAGTCCGCACCGACGTCATCACGCCGCTCGAAACGCCGGAGGCTAACCGAACCTGTGTGCTCATCAATCTGCACGGTGGTGGATTCAATTCTGATTCCGGCTCGCTGATTGAAGGCGTACCCATCGCCAATCTCGCGAAAATGAAAGTGGTGTCCGTCTACTATCGCCTGGCGCCCGAAAATGCGTTTCCCGCCGCAGTGGACGATGTTGTGGTCGTCTACCAGGAACTGCTAAAGGAACACAAGCCGCAGAACATCGGCATCTTCGGCACTTCCGCTGGCGGAATCCTGACTGCTGAGGTTGCCGTGAAGCTGAAGCAGTCCGGCATTCCACTTCCCGCGGCGCTCGGCATGTTCTCCATACTTGCGGACTTCAGCCGTCCGGCAGATTCTCAAAACTTGTTCACTTTGAATGGGCTTCCCGGAATTCTTGTTCCCCAGTTCGCGAACAAACGTCCACCCAATGAGTACGCGCCGAATACGGATCCCAAGGACCCCGTGTTGTCTCCGCTCTACGCGGACTTGCACGGTATGCCGCCAACGTTACTGGTCACCAGCACGCGCGATTTGCTCTTGAGCAACACCGCAATTTTTCACCGCGCCTTGCTCCACGCGGGAGTTGACGCGCAACTGGTGGTCTATGAAGCGCTGCCCCATGCCTTCTGGTATCACTTTCAATTGCCCGAAACGCGCGAAACCCTGGAACTGATGGCAAAGTTCTTCGACGGGAAAGTCGCTCGCTAGTTCGTTTTCCAGTCGCGAAGCGGGACAGCCCTGACGTAAACACCAGAGCAACCGGTAACCTTATGGAGTGTGAAGTTTTCATCCCTCTGGACCTCAACTCTGACCCGATCTAGGATTTCAACGTTGTCTCGTTTCCTCGCGCGAACCACTCCCCTCCTCAGCATGACAAGCCGGATTGAATCGCCACCTAGCCGAATGGCGGATGTGGCGGTTGCGAACTTGTTGCACCCTGCTGATGGAGGCAATACCCATGACAGCAGAATGGCGTTCGATTTCGAATGCGTTAGCAGAGGCCATTGAAAAAGCCGGTGTCTACATGGTTGCAATTCACACGCAATCGCGCGGCTCATCCAGCGGAGTTCTCTGGCGTCCTGGCGTCATCGTCACGGCGGAACATGCCCTGCGGCGCGACGGGGACATCCAAGTGACAGTGGCGGATGGCCGTGTTCTGCCAGCGAAATTGGTGGGACGCGATCCCTCCACGGATTTGGCAGTCCTGAAAGTGGCGGGCGATTTCTCTGCTGCGCCACTGGGTGACTCGGATTCCCTTAAGCCTGGTCACGTTATGCTGGTCGTTGGTCGTACGCGAGCCAGCGGTCCTGTTGCCGCTATGGGATTTGTCAGCTTGGTCGCGAAGGAGCGACGTATCTGGGGCGGCGCACAGTTCTCCCCCTATGTGCGACTCGATGTTGCGCTGCAACGAACTGGCGTCGGTGGCGCAGTGCTGGGTGCCAATTCCAAGGTCATTGGTATCGCCACTCCAAAGCTTTCGCCGGGCGGTGCGTTGGTGATTCCCGTAGCGACCGTTAATCGCGTTGTCGATGTTCTTCTGCAAAACGGGCACATTCCCCGTGGCTACCTCGGTGTCGGCTTGCAACCGATTCGCCTTCCCGAGAATCTCATGCAGACCCTGAAACGCCAGGGGAACCACGCGGTCATGGTGTTGGAAGTCGAACCGGGTGGCCCCGCGCACAAGGCAGACGTTGTGATTGGCGACATTCTCGTCGGCCTGCATGGAAAGCCGGTGCAGCGCCTGGAAGATGTGCAAGCGCAACTCGCTGCTGAGGGCATCGGCAAGGAAGTTAACGCGCAATTCCTGCGTGGAGGCGCTCCCCGCGAAGTGAGCATCATCATTGGCGAACGCAAGAACGAGGGCGATTAACATGAGCGTTCCGGGGCTGGGGGAAGTCGCGGATCGTCTGCGCTGCTCGACCGTGCTGATTCGCCCGGCCTGCAGCAGGGGCAATGGTTCTGGCGTGCTTTGGTCGTCCGGTGGACTCATCGTCACCAATGCCCATGTGGCTCGTGGTTCTCGCGCGGAAATCACTCTCTGGGACGGCCGCGAAGTCTCCGCGGAAGTCACGGCTCGCGACGGGCGCCGCGATCTTGCCGCGCTGCGTATTTCGGCCGGCGAATTGCTAGCCGCAGAGGCTGGCGACTCCGCGCGCGTACGGCCCGGTGAGATCGCGATCGCCGTTGGCAATCCGCTCGGTTTCATCGGTGCTCTCACTACCGGTGTGATTCACGCTGTCGGGCCCATTCGTGAACTCGGTGTGAAGAATTGGGTGCAGTCCGACGTGAGGTTGGCACCCGGCAATTCCGGCGGGCCGCTGGCGGATGCGCGCGGGCCCGTCGTCGGCATCCATTCGATGATTGCCGGAAAGCTGGCACTGGCCATCCCCAGCAACGAGGTTGCGGGTTTTTTACGCGGTGAGAGCGCGGCGGACTCGCAGCGTCTGGGTGTAACCGTTATGCCTGTGCGCTTTCCGCGCGGAAGTGGTGAAAAGTTCGGGCTGGTGCTGGCCGCCGTGGAACCGGGCACACCTGCAGCGCGCGCCTCGCTTCTACCAGGAGATATTTTGCTGGGAACCGAAGAAAAGAGATTCACTTCCGTGCACGGCCTCAACGAAGCCTTGCAGGGCAACGAGGTTACACTCCTGCGCTTGGAATTGCTGCGCGGTGACTACGAGCGCGTTCGCCGCGTCAACGTGCAGCTTGCTCCGCGGGGACGCAAGGCCGGGGCCATGGCCGCGTGATCCGCGTCTTCATTGTCGCTGCGGCGTCGCGAGCGCAAAGAGAACTGGCCTCACTTTTCGAGAACGCACCAGACATTGAAGTTGTGGCAACCGGCACTAGCCTGGACGACGTCTCTGAAGACTGGGAAGAGCTTGATGCGCTGGTGATCTGTGACGCGGGTGATTCCAACGACGATTTGTTGGAACTGCTGGGAGAGAATGGCCTGCCGCGCGAAATTCCGGTTCTACTGGTCTTCGAACAATCCACGCCAGAAAAAGTGCATCGCGCCATCCAACGTGGCATTCGCGGCATTTTGGCTGCCGACGCTAGACCCGCGCAGTTAATCAGTGCGCTCAGCGCTGTGGCAAAAGGTTTGATGGTTTTTCAGCCCAACGAATATTCGTTCGCCACAGGATCCGCTCAACTCGGGAACGGAGAAGTGGCGGAATTGTCGGAGTTACTCACCCCGCGCGAACGAGAAGTCCTGCAACTACTTTCCAGCGGTCTGGGAAACAAGCAGATCGCCGCCCATCTGCAAATCTCCGAACACACCGCCAAATTCCATGTCGCCTCGATCCTCGGCAAACTCGGTGCCTCTTCCCGCACGGAAGCCGTTTCCCTGGGCCTGCGTCGCGGCCTGATTCTGCTCTAGCGTGTCTGTACTCGCATTTTCATTCCCGCTGTGGGAATGATAAATTTAAAGACTATGCGCACATTGGATCAGACCATCCGGGAGATTCTGGAACTGGCCACCAAGCAGTTCAAGGTCTCCGCCGGCTCGCTCAAGGCCGACGACGACTTCTATAGAAAGCTCGCCATCGACAGCCTGCAGGCTCTCGAGTTGCTTTCCCGGCTGGAAAATCATTTTCATATCGAGTTGCCCGATTACGAAGTCCAGGGCGTCAGCGACTTTAAAACGCTCGCCGAGCGCATTCAAGCCCGCCTCTGATGCTCGATCTTTCAAAGTATTCCTCGATTGGCGAAGCGCTCCGCGACGCGCTCGAATCATTCTCGCCGGAAGTCTGCCTCATCGAGTCCGACCGCGGTGAAGAGAAACTCCGTCTCACATATCGTGATTTCAAGAACCGCTCACTCCCTCTCGCCAAAGGCTTGCAGGAACTGGGCGTTTCTTCAGGAGACCGCGTCTCCATCATCATGACGAATCAGTCCAAGTGGCTGATCTCCGCCTACGCGCTCTTCTATTGTGGCGCGACGATGGTGCCGCTCGACTACAAACTGACGCCGGAAGAGCAGTGGCAATTGCTCAAGCACTCCTCTGCGAACTTCCTCATCATCGAGTACGGAATCTGGCGGCAGCTCAGCGCCTCTCCCGCGCGCACTGGTGCCGACGCGCTGGAGACCGTGCTTGTAACGGAAGCGCCCCCCGATGCGGATCTATATGGAGCCTTGCGCTGGGACGGCGTCACGGGCGCAGGCCAGCCCACTTTCGTTCCGCGTAAACGCGAAGATCTTGCCAGCATCATCTACTCTTCCGGCACCGGTGGAAGCCCGAAGGGCTGCATGCTGAGCCACGGAAATTATCTCGAACAGTGCACTTCACTCACGGCCTGGTATCCCTTCTGGCCCGGCGTACGCTACCTAAGCATTCTCCCCACAAATCACTCGATCGATTTCATGGTCGGCTTTTTCGGGCCATTCGTATGCGGAGCGGCGGTTGTGCACTTGCGCACATTGCGCCCGGAATTTGTCCGCGAAGCGTTTGTGAAGTATCAGATCACCTATGTCACGTTGGTCCCTCTGGTCCTGAATAATCTGAAAAAAGGATTGCAGGCACGATTCGACGAGTTGCCTCCTTCAAAGCGCCGCGCGTTTGAAACCCTCCGCAAGATCAACATTGCGCTTACGAAAGACCGGCCGCGCCCCGCTCTCAGCCGCTTGCTCCTGAAGCAGGTTCACGCCGCGTTTGGCGGAAAATTGGAAGCCATCATCGTCGGCGGCGCATTTTCTGAGCCGCAAACCTTGCAGTTCTTTTACGACCTCGGCATTCCTATCGTGAATGCCTATGGATTGACCGAAGGCGGCACGGGCGTGACCGTCAACGACTTGAAGCCCTTCCGAGCGGACACCGTTGGGAAGCCGCTGCCGGGCATCGAGGTGCGCATTGCCAATCCTGACCCCGAGGGAATCGGCGAAGTGACCGTTCGCGGCAAGACCGTCATGTCGGGCTACCTGAACGACCCGGAGATGACCGCCGAAACCATCGTCGATGGCTGGCTGATGAGCGGCGACATGGGGCGCTTCGACCGTCACGGACATCTGCAGCTCTTCGGCCGCAAGAAAAATATGATCGTCACCGAAGAAGGAAAAAACGTATACGCTGAAGATGTGGAGAGTGCATTCGAAGGCCTGAAAGTGAAAGAATTCTGCGTTTTCGCCGCCAATTACATCTGGCCGCAGCGATCCATGCTGGCCGAAAAACTCGTCCTGGTCATCCATCTGGAGCCGGGCCAGAGGTACACCGACGATTTAAAAAACGAAATCGCGGCACGCAATAATCGCCTGATTAACTACAAGCGCGTCCTCGGGGTCGTGATCTATGAGGAAGATTTTCCGCTGACGGCCTCGATGAAAGTGATTCGCAAGACACTGGCGCAGCGCTTGGGGAATCTCAATCGTGAACAGGCAATTCTGCCGATTTAACGCCGAACAAGGTAGAATGCCGCTTCCGGGTAACTCGTGAAAGACAGATTTCTTGCCATAGTGAATCCTGCGGCGGGCGGCGGGCGGGCGGCGAAGTTCGCCGGGGAAGCACTCGCGCGTCTGAAGACCGCCGGGTTGCGTGTGGACGTGATCGCCTCCACTGAGCCGGGTCACGCTTCGCAACTCGCTGCCGAAGCCTGCGCGCAGGGCTACCGCAAATTCCTGGCGGTCGGCGGCGACGGCACCGCGCATGAAGTGATAAACGGCGCATTCAGCAACAACGATGCCACCCGCCGCATCGAACTGGGCTTCCTTCCCATGGGCAGAGGTAATTCGTTTTTGCGCGATTTTACCGACCAGGGTGCGGAGGCTTCCATCGAGGCGCTCATCTCCGGCAAAAAACGCGCCGTCGATCTTCTTCGTCTGCGCCATGCGACCGGGACGATTTATTCCTTCAATCTTCTCAGCGTCGGGTTCACCGCCGACGTTGGCGCCTTGACGAACCGCGTCTTCAAGTCCTTTGGTCATTTGGGTTATCTTCTCGGCGTGTTTGTCCGCGTTATCCAACTCAAGCGCCGTGCCTTCAAAATGCGCTGCGATAGCGACCGCGACTGGGATGAGCGACGCTGCCTCTTTCTAACCTTCAATAATTCCAAATTCACGGGTGGCACTATGATGATTGCCCCGAATGCCGATCCCAGCAGTGGCTTCATTGAATACGTTCGCTGGGGGCCAATCGGCAGGCTCGGCTTGCTGAAAATGCTCCCGCGCCTGTATGACGGAACGCACACCGATCATGCGCTTTCCGAAACTCGGCGTGTGAAGCGAGTGGAGTTTGCGTTGGATGGCCCTGTGGACGTGATGATCGACGGGGAAATCGTCACTCTGGACTGCGAACGATTGGACATTCTTCCCGGCGCCATGGACGTCTACATATGAGTCGGCTCTGGGAGACTCTGCGTAGCATTGTCCTTTGGTTCTTCAGTTGGCTGCACTTTCTGATTTGCGTGCCCCTCCTTATCGCAATTGCATTGGTGCTGGACCCGCGCAAACACGATTGGCTCCAGCGCGGTCTTTGCCGGCGTATTGCCTTTTTTTCGGGTGCCAGAGTTGTAGCAATTAAATCGCCGGGGTTCGATCCGCAACGCACTTGCATCTTCATGGTGAACCACGTCAATCTGCTCGACCCCTTCATGTTGTATTGCGCTATCCCTCAGCTGGTTCGTGGCTGGGAGCTGGAATCCCATTTCAAGATTCCCATCTACGGCTGGCTGATGAAGCGATTTGGGAATGTCCCCGTTCCGAACGTGCGCAGTCCCAAGGATCTGAAACGATTATGGCGAATGACGCAGGAAGCCATCAACGGAGGCACCAGCTTGATTATTTTTCCAGAGGGAAAACGCACGCGCGACGGGCATGTGAACGATTTCGAGGAAGGTGGGTTCCGCCTGGCTCAGCAATTAGGTGCCGCCCTCGTCCCGGTAAGCCTCGTCGGATCATTTCACCATTTGCGAACGGAAGACTGGATACTGAGACCGACCACGATCACGGTCTACCTGCACGATACCATTGAGACCCGCAATTTGAAGAAGGAAGATGTCCCCGCACTGAAAGCGCGTGTGAGAGAAATCATCTCACGGCCGGTCGAGGAGTGGTCCCAGGAAGAAAGCGAAAAGGAAGATCCGACGGCCAGCAGAGTCACACGATGAGTCAAAAGGAATGTAGCCTAGAGGCTAAGTCTCACACCCGGTAGAACGCGGCCTGCACGCGTTTCCTGCCACGTAAAGAAAATCCGGTGAATCACGGTGATGGTGGATATCACGGCGATGACCCACAGCACGGGTCCCATTCGATTGAACAAACCGCCAATAATGAGCAGCACCAGCCGCTCAGGTCGCTCCATGAATCCCACCTTACAAAGCGGAATGAGGGATTCAGCGCGGGCACGTGCGTAGCTCACCATCACCGAGCCGGCCGTCGCGACGGCCGCCAGCACTACATACGGCGTGCGTCCGCTCACCGAGTAATACACCAGCAAGCCCATGTACAGCGCCATATCGGCGTAGCGATCCAGCGTGGAATCGTAAAACGCTCCAAACGCCGTTACACGATTCTGGCGCCGCGCCACTTGCCCGTCCAGCATGTCCAGAAATCCCGCGATGAAGATAATGATGGCGCCCGTGCGGAAATTGCCGACAGCAAAACTTGCGGCCGCGGCAAAGTTGACCAGCAGTCCCAGAAATGTCAAGAGATTGGGGTTTACACCGGTCGCTGCGAGCGCGCCGACGATTCTGTCAAGCAGCCATTTGCTGCCCGTCCCAATCGCTCCTGTCAGGGTCGCCATGATCTATGCCACGTGGAATCATACTTCAGCCACGAAGGGTTATCCAAATCCTGCCATGGCTTTGCGGGCGTTATGACCTAAGGCCTTTACCGTGTTCGCGATGTCCTCTTCGGTTGTCCGCGGATTGATGGTGCACAAGCGCAAGACGGTTTGTCCGCGGAGCTCCGTGGAAAGCACCAACGCAAAACCCTCCTCCTGCATTTGTGTCGCGATGGCCCGATTCAGGGCGTCAACACGATCCGGCCGCCACCCCGCAGGCGCGAAGCGAAATGTCACTATCGCCATCTGCGCTCGGGACGTAATCTCCCACCAGGGATCGCTTCGCAGCTGGGCTTCTGCCATCTCCGCCAATTGCATGGTTCGATCGATGGCGGCGGCGAACGCGTCGGCTCCAAAGACTTGCAACGACATCCATACCTTTAGCGCACGAAATGGACGCGTCAGTTCCGGCGAATAGTCCCAGAGGTTGATTTCCTCTTCTCGCCCGCGAGCGTCCTGCAGGTATTCAGCTTCATCCTCGCGGACGTGAAAAGCGTGCCGCAGCGCTTGGCGATTGCGCACCATGAGCAGCGCGCAGTCAAACGGCTGGAACAGCCATTTGTGCGGATCCAGGCTGAAGGAATCTGTGCGCTCCATCCCAGCCAGTTGCTTCCGCCCGGCGGCGCTGAACAGAGCGGCAGCCCCGAACGCGCCGTCCGCGTGCAACCAAATTTGCTCTTCTTCGCACAGCTCCGCCATTTCCTCCAGCGGATCGATCGCGCCGGTGTTCGTCGTGCCGGCATTGGCGACCACACAGAACGGAACTAGCCCTTTCTTTCGGTCTCTTTGAATGGCATCGCGCAGGGCTGCCGGGACCATGCGGCACGTCTCATCTGACGGAAGACGGCGAAATTGATGCTTCTGAAATCCCAGTATCCGCATAGCTCGAGCGATTGAGGAATGTGTTTGATCCGATCCGTACACCACGCCGCGCGAAAACTCATCAGGTTGAAGTAGCGCGTCGCGCGCGGTCACCATCGCGGACAGATTCGCCAGTGATCCGCCACTCAAGAACGTTCCGCTCGCCGCTTCCGGGTACCCTGCCATTTGGCGAATCCAATCCAGCGTGACCAGTTCGGCGATCGCCGGTCCGGAGCCCTCCATCCAGCTTCCGGCAAAGATGTTGTAGCCCGTGCGCAAAAAGTCGGCGAGTGCCCCCACAAAATTGCTCGGTGCCGGGATAAACGCGAAGAAGCGAGGGTGCGTTTCGTGATTGCTGCTGGACAATATCTCGCGCTCCACACGATCCAGCACGGCGTGCGGATCCTTCGCGTCAGCCGGCAAGGACTCCCACAACGCCTCGCGAAGCTCCTGCTGTGACTTCACGCGTAACACGGGCATCTCGGAGAGCTCTGCCTGGTACGCCAGCAAACGATCCACGATGGCATAACCGAATCCGCGGGCCTCGTCCAATTCCAATTCCAATAAGTAGTTAGGACTTTTCATAGTCGCAGAAGTTTATCAGCAACTTCGCCGTCCCGCGCCATTGCAGAAGGCCAAATTGGTCACATCGACAAAAACATCCAAGTAACACTTGACGCCAGCGCGTGCAATCCATAGATTTCTCAAGACACGGGGTGTCCATGGACTCAGCGCGACGCGATTTTCTCTTTCACTTGGGTGGAATTGCCGGGACAGCTTTGATCAGCACTCAGTGGCCGTCAATTGCTGCAGCGGCGCAACACGCACATCAGGCAGCCGCAACCAAGCAAGCTTTTGAAGTGCTAACACCCGAGCAGGCCAAGGAAGTTCAGGCGATCGCCGCCCGCATCATTCCTACCGACGAGTTGCCCGGCGCCACGGAAGCCGGTGTCGTCTATTTCATCGATCATGCGCTTAAGACATTTGCCAGCGACACGCTGCCGCTCTATCAAAAAGGCCTGCCGGAAGTGAATCGCACCACGGCCGAAATGTTTCCCGGCGTGAATTCATTCTCCGTCGCCACTCCCGAACAGCAGGATAAAATCCTTGCTGAGCTCTTTGCGGACCATCCGTCCGATTCCGGATCGCGCAGACGCAATCAACCGGCGGCCACCAATGATTTCATTCAGGCCATCTGGTTTCACACCATCAGCGGGTTCCTTGTTGATCCCGAAGGTGGTGGCAATCGCGACTTCGCTGGATGGAAAGTGATCGCCCGCGATCCGGCTCACAGTTTCTCTCCGCCGTTTGGCTACTACGATAAGGATTACCCCGGTTGGCAACCCGCTCCGGCAGAATCGGGGAAAGAATGAGCCGGGCAAAAGTTTCGTATAAGCCATCCGACGAAGTCGATTTTCTGATTGTTGGCTCCGGAGCTGCCGGCGGCGTTCTTGCGAAGGAACTTTCCACCAACGGTTTTCGAGTTGTTGTGTTGGAGCAGGGCCCGCGATTATCCGAGGCGGATTTCACCCACGACGAAATTAAAGTGTTCCAGGAACATTTGTTGACCAATAATCCAAAGTTGCAACCCAACACGTTCCGACAAACCGTGCTGGATAAAGCCAAAATTCAACCCAGTGTCATGTATGGTCGATGCGTAGGGGGCAGCAGTGTGCACTTCACCGCCAACTTCTGGCGCTTTCACGAGATCGATTTCATCGAGCGCAGCAAGGTGGGAGAAATTCCGGGAACAGGATTTGTCGATTGGCCAATTCGCTATCCCGACCTGGAGCCGTACTACACCAAGGTGGAATGGGAAATCGGCGTTTCCGGACTTGCCGGCGCCAGCCCCTTTGATCCGCCGCGTACGAAACCCTATCCCATGCCGCCACTGCCCGTGAAGGGTTCGGGTGTCATTTTTGAGAAGGCCTCGCGAAAGCTTGGCTATCACCCATTTCCCGCACCTATGGCGATTCTTTCCCAGCCGCGCCCGGGCCGTAGCGCTTGTGTGAATTGCGGGTTTTGTCTCGGCTTCGGCTGCGAAGTGGGCGCAAAATCCACGGCCTTTTCTACCGTTCTTCGCATGGCGGAAAAAAACGGGCGTTGCGAAATCCGGCCCAACTCCTACGTACACAAAGTTGCTACAGACAAAACCGGTAAAGCGACCGGCGTCGTTTATTTTGACGCGAAGAAAAACGAGCACCTGCAACGCGCCAAAGCGGTAGTAATCTGCGCGAATGGTGCGGAGACTCCGCGATTGCTTCTACTCTCCGCCTCGAATCAATTCCCCAACGGTTTGGCGAATTCAAGTGGCATCGTCGGCAAATATCTCATGCCCAATAGCGGCGCGATTGCCTTTGGCGTGTTCGACGAGCCCCTCAACGATTACAAGGGTTTCGCCGTCAGCCGCATTTTCCACGACTTCTACGAACTGGATCAAAAACTTGGTATTTACGGCGGCGGCGGATTGGACGCTCGTTTCGACATGACGCCGATTGCACTTGCCGCGAATGGCCTGCCACCCGGCACGCCGCGCTGGGGGAAAGACTTCAAGAAAGCGCTGCACCGGAATTTCACGCGTACGATGCAGATTTTCTGTCACGGCACCTCTCTCCCCGTGGAATCCAATAGCTTCTCGCTCGACCCGGACGTGAAGGATGCCTGGGGCCTACCTGCGCTTCGCATGACATATCAAGATTCTGCGAACGATTTGAAACTGATGACGTGGATGAATGACCGCGCCATGGAGATCCTGGATGCTGCCGGCGCCACGAACAAATGGCATCAGCCGATCGCTTCCACGCAGTTCGCCGTGCATCTTTTGGGAACGTGCCGCATGGGAAGCGATCCCAAATCCTCGGTCATCAATCCCGACCATCGCACCCACGATGTCGCCAACCTCTTTCTCTGCGACGGCAGCAGCCTAGTTACGTCGGGCCGCGGGCAGCCTACCATGACCATTCAAGCGCTTGCGTATCGCGCTGCGGATCGCATTACAGCACTGGCCAAAAAGGGCGATCTGCCCAGCTAAAACTGGCGCGGAAGGCTCACTGACGATATTCTTTTGTCTCGCGGATTCGCTCCCAGCAACCCTGAGGTGAACATGAAAACGAGCGGCATGCACTTGTGGATGTGCGTCTTGGTTTTTGCGGCAGCGCTTGTGCTCGCAGGGTTGGTGGAAGTGAGCCGCGCTCAGCAACCCCCACCGCCTCCGCCTGCTGGACAAACCGCCGAGCAACATTTCAAGAATGTTCAGGTGCTGAAAAATATTCCCGCCGACCAGTTAATCCCCGCGATGCAATTCATTACTGCCTCCCTCGGGGTGGAGTGCGAGTTCTGCCACGTTGAGCACGCGATGAACAAGGACGACAAGAAAACAAAACTCGCCGCGCGCAAGATGATTACCATGATGATGGCCATCAATCAGGCCAATTTTGACGGCAATCTCGAGGTTACCTGCTACACCTGCCATCGGGGTATTGCCCATCCTGTCTCTACGCCAGTGCTTTCCGCGGATGCGCCTACGCCTCCGGCTCACGTCCACGACGAGGCCGGCGAAGCTCATCCCGCTCTTCCTTCCGCGGATCAGATTCTGGATAGCTATCTTGCCGCGGTTGGCGGTGCCGAAGCTCTCAATAAGATCAACACCCGCGTGCAAAAGGGAACGATCGACGCGTTCGGCAAGAGTTACCCGATCGAAATCTACTCAGAAGCCCCCGAAAAGCGCGTGTCGCTTACGCACCCTCCTACGGGCACCAGCGTCACTGCATTCAACGGGGAAGTTGGTTGGCTCAGCATGCCTGGCGGATTTCATCCCATGTCCGCCTCCGAAAACGAAGCCGCCAGAATTGATGCCGAATTGCGATTGGCCGCACGGCTTCGCGAACTTTACAGAGACTTCAAAGTGCTTCCAGGTGAAGCCATCGCCGGCCACCCAACCTATGTCGTCGTAGCCGAAGCGCAGGGCAAGCTTATGCTCAACCTCTATTTTGACCGGGAATCCGGTCTGCTTCTTCGCTTGATCCGCTTCACGGAGACACCGTTAGGACGCAATCCTACACAACTCGACTACAGCGATTATCGCGCCACCGACGGTGTGAAGATTCCTTATCACTGGACTCTAGCGCGGCCCGGCGGAGCCTTCACCATTCAAATCGAGAGTGTCCAGCAAAACCTGCCGGTCGACGCGAAACTATTCGTCTTGCCTGCTGGGGAATCAACTGCGCACTAGGTTGCTTCGGTTGTTGATCGGGCTAACTCCGATCTCGAACCATTGGCCTAGAACCGGAAAATCACGCCTCCCGTGAAGCTGCCGCGGTTTAGGTAATTCGGCAAAGATGCGTTGTAGCAGTAGCCATAGAACGGGTCGCAGTACAGTCCATTCGTCGAGCTACCGTAGGTCGGCATCCAACGAGCGTCTCCGCGCAAACCAATATGCCGGCTTACGTAATATTTCACGCCACCTCCAATGTTGAAGCCAAACTCCGTTCGATTTGGCGTTCCGCTACCGTTTGAGTCGTGCGTGAATCCCAATCCTCCCGCAATGTAGGGACGCAGACGGTGTTCGCTCCCTAGAAACATGTACAGCCCGCCGAACTGGAACTGGTCCACGGTGGTGTCGAATGCTTTGTGATATTGACCGGTCAGAATCGATCGCGCGCTATAGGATGTATTATTGCGGTTCCACAAGAATTCCAATTGCGTGTTTTCGGTTACGTTGTAGTCCAGAAACGTTCCGAAGGCGAGCGCATCATTCACGCGCAGTGAGTCCACCGGAGGTAGAGTCCCTATTGGTGGATTAAAGGGGTTCACGGGATAGGACCCGCTCGTCTCGTAACCGACGAAAGGTGTTACTTCGAACTTCTGTTGTGCCCGCGTGGATACTCCTGCGAACAACATCAGTGCGAAACAGAGCACATGCACGGTTCGGTTTATCATTTCGCGTTCCTCTTTCTTCCCGAGCGATTCTGCCATTGGAATGAATTGCTCTATTCGCCTGGCACCGGCTCGGCCGGACGGCAAAATTGGATTACCACTCGGTGCAAAATCAGCACTCGGTAGCGGTCACACCCTTTTCCTGCGAACGCCTCGCGGCCTTAATGAGCAAACACTCCAGCGCGAAAAAAGTTTCGAGGGTGTGCCGTGTTTCATGCCGCACACCTGTAACGGATTAGAAGCGGGGGAGATGCTAAGATGTTGCACTGCCCGATGGAACATCTGGACTTCTCATGGTTATCCGGCAGGGTGTAAACACCTTACATTTCCGCAGTCCAACCGCAGCCTGGGTTGGCTCCGGTATCTTCTTTCTTCGACTCGGCGGCCTCGCCCTCGCCGATAGCTTCCTTGTTCGGTTGCCCCTCACCTGGTTTCTCGCTTGTTCCACCGGCCTTCGCAGATGGTCTCTCCTGATATTGCACGATGAGCGAGATACGCCGGTTTATTGGATCGAGCGGAACTGCAGGCTTCCGCAGACACTGGTCCGTAAATCCGCGTACTTGCGTCACCTGATCTTCGCGCAGGCCATTCGGCGTCATCAATGGCCGCGTCGCATTGGCGCGATCTGCAGACAGTTCGCAATTTGTGCACGCGGCGGTGGGAAGGTAAGGCTTGGAATCCAGTTGGCCCGAAATGGCCATGTGATTCGGCGGCTTTCCCAGTTCCTGCGCCAGAGTCTTCAGCAGATCGCCGCCATCCACGCTCATCTTCGGGCTGCCGCTTTCAAGAAATGTCCCCTTGGGGGATTCCGTCAGCTCGATCCGCGATCCTTCATTGGTTACGGTCATGTCGAGGTGGTTCGGCAATTTTTTGGAATTTGGAGGTTTCGCGAATCGACTTCTGTAGGTCGTCTTTCAACTCCTTCAAGTTGTCTTTGGATACGATGAAATTGTCCCCGCTTCCTCTCACATCGCTCCCCACCATTTTCGACGTGCCGGTGGGGTCCTTGAAGTAACCGCCTATGGCTTGCTTCACCTGGTTGCTGCTGTTCATCAGCCAACTCACGATGGATAATGTCGTCATCGCGGGAACGAAATCGGCGTATGCCGCCGTCCACGCGCCGCCATGATGCCTGCCATGCGAGACTTCTTTCTTGATGATAATCGGTGCAGGCGACGGCATTCAGACCTCTATGCTGCTGGCGCGGCTTCTGCCGGTGCCGCCTTGCCGCGGTCTTTGATGTGGTTCTCAAGCTCCTGAAACATAGGGCGAGCGCTCTTCTCATCGTTGCCAACAGCGGTACCAGTTTTCCACTTAACACATTGTTCTCTTCGTCGGAGTGCTTCGGAAATCTGTCACCGCACATTCGTCCGATAGCTTCTTGCTTCAGATATCCGGTGATCCGTTCCGCACCTGCGTTCCAGAATGTGATCTTTCCTTCGCTGATCTATCGCATAAATGCCAGTCGGAAGGCACCCTAGAACTATGGTTACAAAGATCGGAGACTTGTGGCGACGGCGTCAGAAAGTCCTGATCGATTCCCGCAAGATGTTAGGCACGTTTGAGACCAACGGAGAATGGGGTTAATTCGTTCGATTTTGGGGGTTTGTATCATCTTCCGCGCAGAGGTTCGTTTCAATTCTGGTGTGCGAGTCCAAATTTGAAACTGTTTCAGACCGGCCCTGCCAGGTATCCATCACTTCGTCCGACCATTATTTGCAATCGCATTTCGATCCGCGGACGAGAGCAGCCTCACCGCTACACCGTGCTGGCCATTCCCCAGATCGTCTACGCGCGCCACTTGGCCGAGGTAATCATGATTGAGAGGATTGATTGGCGAGTGATAGGGAAGCGTCACGAACAGTCGCATTCCCAAGTAATAATTCTCTCGTTGTGTGGCGAAATAAACGCCGTCGCGGGAAACATTTTTCGTCGTACCAATTTCTTCGAACGGAACATCTTTAGGGTCCGATGGACGAACGCGTAGCGCTTGGCCCATTCGCACACGGCGACTCCGGCGGCGTTCACTCTGTCTCAATTCATTCATGTAACGATCAAATCATAGTTACGCTATGGCTGATACAGGGTGTGCTGAATCAGCCAAGATGAAGTTGGACGTACGGCCGTCGGATCTGGCATTAGAGCGATGCACTAGCCCTTAAGCAACTGCGTCATATACGCCGGGGTCAGAGGGATCCTGCGAGGGTGTACTCCGGTTGCGTCGAAAATCGCGGCTGCGACCGCCGGCGCAGCGAGCGCATTCGCTGCCTCAGAACCTCCGCCAAATCCCTTGTCGTCGCGCGAGATCTGCACGACCTTAATCTCAGGCGTCTCTTCCATCGTCAGAATCTTATAGCGGCTCCAGTTTGTGCTGGTTACCTTCCCCTTATCAAAAGTGAGTTCTTCCTTCAATGTTTCACTCAACCCCATCACAACTCCGCTCTTCATACAACGGTCCAGTTGCCGCGGGTTGATGATCTTGCCGCAATCGGCACCGATAGTAAATCTTGTCACCTGCACCGCGCCGGTGTACGGAATCACGCTGACCTCAGCAATGCCCGCCCAGTAGGCGTTGGAGCGGCTCATGATGCATACGCCGCGGCCGGCCAACGGGACGCTCCCAGCTTTCCGTGCGCCAGAGTGTAGCGAGTGCCGCGGCTCCTATCCCGCTGCCTTGGCGGTGGCATTGAGAATGTCCATCAGCCGTTGATCCGCCGTGTGGTCCAGTCGAAACTGCACCGGATCAGCTTTTGCTGCCGCCGCCGCTTCGTTGATCAATCCCTCCAGCACGAAATTCTGCTGGCGCTGGCCGGGTGTGCGCATGATGTTCCCGCGCAAGCCGCCGCCTGCCGACTCCGATCGAAGGCTCGGCACTCCATAAAATTCCAGTAGCCGGTTTTGAATCTTGTTTGGCATCCCGGCCAGAATTGCGCCGGCTAGCCGTGCATCGCTCTGATTTGGTGATTGGGAGACACCACAGCCACCAGGTTTCCCTTCTTCAAGACCTCCGCGGTAGGAAACTGTCTCTTATCGACGTCACCCACAGTTAGTAAAGTCGATCCGAGCGTCGCCGGCCGCACCATTCGTGTATGCAGGATTCCTGGCAACCTAACGTCGCAACTCCATTTCGTCTTGCCAGTCACTTTGTCCGTAATGCTCGGCACGGGATACGAGGTGCCGATCACCTTGAACCGGCTCACAGCCTTCAGCGGCGGATCACCGGTCACTGTCAGGCCGTCCAACCCCGCTACACCCATCCACTCCTTTGCATCAAGGCTCGGGAGCTTGCCTTCGACGGGAATCTTCAAGTCAAGTTGCTGCCCTTCCACCAGCTTCCCGTAGCTGACGCTCTTTCCTTCGCCCGACACGATTCCATCGGTCACGCTGAGACTTGTGACGGGAACTCCCAACTGCGTCGCGGCCAATCCCAAGAGCGTCTGATGCGCATACGCCGCGACCTTGCGTGTCCGTGTCGCCCCAGCAGTACTGCACATCCCCCGCACTGGGCAATCCCGCAGCCCAGGTGTGGCCCCGTCAATTTCAGTTCATTGCGCAGCACATAGAGGAGAGGTGTCTCCGGCGCTGCCGTCACTTCACGCATCGCGCCATTCACGGTCAGGGTCACAACACTCGCCATTCCTTTCCCTCAGGAGCACTCGGATCCTCCATATCCTTCCATTGGACGACAGCGCCCTTCGCGTGTTAGCCGGCCGCGAGCCTCTCGCTGGGCAGCTCAGCGAGAGGTTCACGCTAGAGAACCACCACGATGGTACTCCCCGGCTGAACACATTAGCGCCGACGTCCAACCTCATGTTTGCTTGTGATTAAGATGATGGACTGCGGCCGTGAGCTACACGCGCTAGGATATTTGGCGACTCAATTGGGCCCGGGCGTTATGTCTCCGGCCGCGCTGTTGGCTTACTTCACTCCGGCGCCGATCGGGCCCGGGCCTCCGCCCTGCCACCAGGGAGCCGACTTGGGGATTTTCTGTATAGGCGGGGTCTTTTTCAGCTTCTTCTTTTTCACGCGCTTGGGCTTCGCCACCTTAATGTCTCCACCGACACCCCTCGGGCCCTGCGCGCAGACATCCCCAGCGCCCAGTATTCCGCATAGCAATAGGCCGCACAACGCGCCAAGTCGCCTCGTCTGCATAGTCGTCCCCTTTCACCTTTGATAGCAGTTCCCCCTGGGGACCGTCTACTGTACTTAGGTTCTACGAACTCACACTAGTAAACCAGCCAAGTAGTACTATCGCGCCAACACACTCGCCCCTTCCTTCGAATGGCGAAGCCCTGCTTCTGCAGTATTATGATTTTTAAGAAGATACAAGATTTGACGCGAAACCATCTGAAGCTCTTGGTGCGAGTTTAAATCGGTGGTTACGGCTTCGAAAAGTGTTGAGCCACTTCCAGGAGTTCCGCTTCGAGCCGCAGCGGAACTCCTGACTAAATCCCAGCTCGATCATTCAACATGTCGATTTGGTCGAACAACGCAGCGTCAGAAAGATCACGCACAACAATTTGAGACGCATGTCGGCTGAGGAATACGCTGCTGCACTTCGCGACACCGACCTTGCAGCACAAATCGAAGCACTGTTGTCCGAATAATCATCATCGATGACCAGCATGCCTCGCGTTCTATTCCGCTCGGAACTGCTGACTTCCTGGCTGATGCGGGAAGTAAATGAAATAGCTGGGCCACTGCTCGTCAATCGAATTCGGGCTCCGCTTTTCCGTCACGAAGAACTCCACGAGGGTCTCTTGTGTGAGTGCCCAACCAGGCGTCAGCATCCGCTGGTATCTGGGTTCGCCGAGTAATTCGCCTTTCCCCGACCCTACCAGGAGTATAAGTGTCCTCTCCCTCGGTTTGCGCGAGCACAAACCAATATGCCCGAAACCGGAAGGCGTAGCAGGTTTGCGGTTCGGCTGTTTCGTCTTGGTCGTTGTCGGTCTGCGCGGTCTTCTTGAACGGCATGGGCATGCAAAGGGTAATTCCTTTCTGGCATTTGCGGACTTGCCGTTTCCGTTCAAGCCATCCGTTGTAGGTGTTGAGTGGTCCGGGTTGCAGGTTGCGTCGAGTGCACTGAGAGCAAGAGAGAGTTTAGCGCTGGAGTTAAACATTGAAAGCCCAAACGGAAATTAGTTAAACTCCTGACGAGAATTTAAATCGAAGCGCGGCGGCGTGCAAGATTTAGAAACTAATTTAGAGCTCTTACTGCGTCCTTACCAGCGGGCTCTGATGGATCACTTGGCCCCGGCCAAAACCGGCGAGAATTACTTCGTTTTTGACTGGCGCTGACACTCTTACGGCAGGAAGGGCAAACACGGGTGATCCTGGCTAACGCGGTACAGGGTTGCTGTCCAGTTTACGAGCAGTACCCTCGTCTCAGATGTCACCGGGATAGCGGCGCCATTTGCCTCGCTGATTTCAAAGGCATTCGCGCCGGATAGCATTTTCGGAGGGACAGACATGAAGAAACTACTCCGATACGCGCAATTCCTTGCAATCATAGCCGGCGCACTGGGTGCGACGACTGCCCGCACGGCCCTCAACGCGCACCTTCCTCGTGGTGAAAAGATCGTGGAAATAGCGGCGCCGGGGAAAAATCCTGAAGTTTGCGTCGTCCCGAAGCATTTTGCCGACGCTACCTATTCAAGCGACGACGCGGCGGCCGAAGCGACGCTCTGCGCTATCGACGAGAACACCAACGCCGCCGTATGTCCGAAAACCAACAGCACCAATCCTGGCCTGGATCTGCATTCAGTGCCACCGGGGTTCACTCCGGCGCAGGTCGCTGCTGCGAACTGCGGTACTCAAGGCGCCAAGAAGATCGCTAAATATAAACTCAGTACGAGCTGTAGCTACACCCCTTCGATTCTGGGCTATTACCACTTATCGCGCATGCTCGGCGGTATCGGCGACGTACCGCCGGCGGTTATCCGCACTTTCGAACTGCAGAACCATTTAGCGCTCGGGCGCAAAGCGCTGGCAGAGACATCCTCGAGCAGTCTGATTCATCAGACCTGGGCCAGTCTGATGACGCAACTCACTGCGGGCGCCGGCGCGAGCCGCCGTGATCTGCTCCTGACCGACGATTTCAAGCAGTCTTATGGCGCGCTGAGCGTTAATCCGAAAAAAGAGCAATTCTACAGAGAATTCTTTAATGGTGGCGCCAACCCTGTTGCCAAGGCGACCAACTTCCGCGATAAGAATCCGATCACCGCGTTGCTCGCGCGCAATGGCGATATCAACACGCTGGTCGGCCGCAGCTTTACGACCGCTAATGTGCAGACGATGGTGCAACTTCAGGATGCCGCGGACATGATCGTAATCGACACGCTGATGAATCAGCAGGATCGCTTCGGTAATGTGCATTATCTCGAAGTTTATTACTATCAGGACCCAAAAAATTTAAATGTGGACGGTAGCAAAAAGGTTAAGTCGAGCAAATCGCCCCCGGCCGACACCGTTCTCGTCGCTGGTGCTGTGCAAGTCAAGAAAATGCTCCTGAAGGACAATGATTGCGGTGTCGTGAAGCAGAATGTGGCGAAGCAGGCGAATCTTGCCGATCAGATCGCGCACATCAGTCCGAATACGTATGAGCGGCTACTCAAGTTGGATGCGATTGCCGACTCGGCCGACACCAGGGATTTCTTCACCAAAGAGCTATTGTTCACCGCAACTGATTACGCAAGCGTGCGCGTCAATCTGCATGCGCTAGCCGTCAAATTGCATCAGGCCTGCTCACAAGGGCGGCTGAGACCTGATCTGGATCTCGATGCGCATTTCTCAGGTCGTCCGTCAACGGCGCCGAATTGCGACTTATAATTCCCTAGCCTCGCCTATGGGTTCTCGCAGTCCACTGGCGTCGCTTGAATTTTACCTGTCGTCAGAAATGCATCCGGGTCCAGATCGAACTTCATGCTATTGCTTTTGCACGCCGTCTTCATAATTTCGGCGGCCTGAATGGTATTCTGGGCTATACCATCGACGTAGGCGCCGGAAAGATCGAAAGTGTCGCGCAAATAAGCATAGAGCGGTCCTTTAGCTTGAAAATCACGCGCGAGCCGCACCAGCTGCCGATAGGTCACGGCGCTCAAGTGCCGTTGCTTCTCGAGTAAGCCGAATTTTTTGGTGAAGTTGCTGAATTTGCGGCCGCCGGCGTCGTTGTCGTTAATTTGCGTCTTTTGCAAGAGGAAATGGCGCGAAGTCTGCTTGAGATCATCGGGAAGCTGGATGCTGTCCATCCCGGTTCGCGCCACCTCGGAATCGACTTTCGCAGCCTGCAATTTGCCGCTTCCATCGACCGAGCACCAGACCCATAGATAATCCACGTTCCCCGGGCGATCCTGCTGGTTGAATATATAGTCGAGTAGCAGGATATCCGACATCTCTTTCATCCATAAAACCATCTGCTCGTTGGATACGCTCTTGCCCAAAGCTCGCGCGACCACGGGATCGTTTTTGCTGCTCGTAATCGCCGGGTCGATTGCGTCGGGCAGAGCCGCCGAACTGGTCAAGGCTAAAAATGCCGCCGACTTCTGCCAGGCTGCGTACTGCTCCGAATAGCCTTTTCCGACAATGTTCCCGTAGAACTCGGCTCCATAGCGCGTCCCCGGACCTTTAGCCATCGTGCCGTAAAGCAGTCCATCCTTTGGATCGCCATAATAGAATTCATCCGCCGGTAGGTAACCCGCGGGATTCTTCTCGGCTGAGGTCACAACATTCCAGCCGTTGGCGATCATGCCGCTTGAAACGATCGTATGGGCTCGAGTGGTCACGCGACGAAAATGTTCTTGCGCGTCCATCGTCCGGATAACCGCCACGGGAATGTCGACGGTCGCATTCAGGTAGCGCGAGAAATGATAATAAAGCGGCGACGCCTGGGCGTAGGTAGCACTGGTTCTTTGGTTAAATTGTCCGTTGATCGATTGTTTGTAAGAAGCGAGTTTCTGGACGCCGGCGACTTTCCCTTTGAGCTTCCGCTGCACGGGACAATACTCCGTCTCGAACGCGTCGGGCTTGCCTGAATACTTGGACTGACTGATATCGTAAACGATAGTTCCGGGACTCGTGCTCCAGGTCTTGGGACACAGGCCGACGTTCTTATCGCGAAAGTCGACTTTGCATAGCTTTTGCTCCTGATCGCTGTCCTTGGCTTTATATTTCGGACCGGAGTTCTCGGGAAAGCGATCCAGCACAAAGCACTGATCCCGATCGAATTTTGTGACGGTTCCGTGAAATTGACCGGCCTGGGCGGAGGCGACCGTCATCGTGAAGAGGAGACCCAGCAACGACACGGGAAAACTGCGGCGCGCGCGTATAATTTTCAAGCGAACCCTCCTGGACAGCGTCAAGCTGTGATTTTCCGCGTGAGATATCTCATTCAATCGGACCGGCTAAAACTTTGGACAGTATTCACTTTGCTCCTCGGGTGTGAGGTCGAGACGGGGATCCGGGTGGAAATTGAGAATGCTCTGGATCACTTTGGGGTACTGCACCTTGGGCGCGACGCCCACTTTCCAGTATTCCACAGCCTGCTGAGGCGGGACCTTGCAGAATTGAATAAGCGCCGTTGCGGCTATCGCGCCGGTCGCATGTATTCCATTCCAGCAATGGACGAAGATCGGCTTACCGTGGTTCTTGATGGTGTCATAGATTTGCTTATGCACCGCCGTTCGGCCGGCGCCTTCCCAGCCTTCGTCGATATAGTCGAGTTTGCCCTTTGAGCATTGGGTCGTCGAGTTGCCCTGGAATCCGGTCGTGTAAAGATAGATTGCGGTTCCCATGTCATCTTCGCAGAGCGCCTTGAGCTGATCTTGCGTGAGCGGACCATGACCGTTATTCGCACCGCCGCGATACAGCGCCTTGGGCATCACCTCGCGAAAATCGCGAATGCCATGAAATTGCGCGCCCGGCCGCATGATGTTGGACTGGGCTAGACCGACGGTTGGGAGCGCGACGATTAGTAGCAACCATGTAACGAATCTTCTCATAATGGACTAAGTGTCGCATAGGGAGGTATTTGCTACCTCCATATGCAAGAGCCTTGATCATCAATCATTTAGTTAGCCAACGAGCTCAAACTTCGGCGGTTGGACTATCCTCTCTTGGATCGTTGAAGGAACAGTAGAAATTTCCATACAGGACTTGCACAGCACGAACAGAAACAGCCTATCTGTTTTCCCTATAAATAACCGGCGCAATTTTTGCTGAGGCTCAGGCAAGTCATTTTTCTTTACGTTCCCTAGGTAGACCCTCCTCGATGGCGCCGTCAAGCCATAATCTTTGCATAGCCCACCGCTTTTTCCAATCTTCGTCCATTGCGGCTGTCCCAGGTAATCAGCATGCAGACGGGAGGGTTAGTGATAACTGGCCTTCCTCGGCCAAGGATTTCTTGACCGCATCAAATCGAAACGGCTCGTAGCGGCTGCGTTGGCCCAGAAAATACTGGGCCAGGCACTGCATCTGATGGCGGATGACCGCTTTCACCTCCCGCCTTTTGCCGTCCCAGAACACCTGCTCGTTCAAACGGTTATACACCGCCTCTACGATTTTTCTCTTGCTGTCATTCGATAACCGATAAACTCCCTTGGCGACCATGAGTGTCCTGGAAAGCTCCAGGGTTTTCGGCGAGCTGGAAAACACAACCTGGGCTTTGCGCAATTCCGCCATGCCCTTCGGGCTGCTCGAAAAAATCCGGCCGACGGGCGTGCCGAAGGAATTCAAGTAGACGATATCGACGCCGGCCTCCAAAGCTAACTGTACCGCGCCGGCCGAAATAGAAGAAGGGCGCAGAATGATGATCTTCTCTCTCAATCTCCAAGCCCGAAATGCGTTCCAGAATCTTCTAAGACGGGAAGTACGAATGAAGGAGAAAGATAGGCGACGGCGGATGGGTTTAAGCTAGGCGGCGGGCGATGAGGAACCAGCCGCGCGGGTCTTCGCCGGAGAAGGCTCCCTGTTGTCTATACTCAGGGCGGATTTCGAGGCGCACGGGTTCGAGGGATTCGATTTCCCAGCCATCGGCAAAGGCATGGCGCAACTCGGACTGCGAGACGCGTCGCGGTCCTTCCGTTCCCGGGGTGGCGTCGCTGAAACAAAGCAGGAACAGACGCCCGCCGGGATTGAGGACGGTCTCGAGCCCGCGCACGTAGCGAATGCGGTCAGCGTCGGAAAAAACGTGAAACAGGCCGGAGTCGAGCACGTTATCGAAGCGTTCGATCCACTCATGGAGTTTTAGGGCATCTTTGACCAGGAACTTGAGGATGAGGCTGCGCTCGGCGGCCTTGCTCCGCGCGGCAGCTATGGGTTCCTCTAGGAAGTCGAAGCCGGTGACAGCATGGCCCCGTGCGGCAAAGAACAGGGCGTGTTCGCCGGTGCCACAGCCCGCGTCGAGAACGGAGCCGACGACCTTATCGGCGGCGGCCCGGAAGGCAGGCTGAGGCTTGCCGATGTCCCAGGGTGGGCTGCCGGCGTAAGAGCTGCGAAAGTGTTCGTGGTCGTGGGTCAAGACATTGTTCGAGAAAAGATTTCTCTTAGCCGGGATTTCCATTTTGATCTCCCGGATGGGCACCCTTATACACCCAAGGTTCTTCCGAGTTAAGCAAATTGATTCGTCGCATACCTGGGAGACCGTCAGCCTGATTCGCACTGACTGGGATTTGTGGCCTTCATATCTCCCTGCCCGTTTCGTGGAGCACGCGTGGATTCGGGTCACACGCGCGCGAAATCAATCGCGTATGGATGCTAGAAAGGGCTGCCTGGAAAGGAGCCTCGCTGTGCGTCCTCCTGCCCGGATTTTTGGCAAGTTTTTGGCAATTTCGGTTTTTGAGAGAGGATTCCTAAAAATGTAGAAAATCCGAATCGCTGCATAAATATTGGTGTGAGCGATTGGTATGAGCGGGCGATGCTGACATGGGACTTGATGTCCCCCGTGACCACCCTACCTATGCAGGTAAAAACGGCCCTCCGTGACCCTTCTGTGCGTCCGGATGCACGTTCTTGCAATCCGCTGAGGTCCGGTTCGTCCTTTTCCAGCACTCTTCACACAATCCAATCGGACGTTCCGGCCCCAATCTTCCGTCATCTAACATGTCACGTGCATGCCCAACTGGATTTTCTACAGGGTTGCCACACCGCTCACCGTTCGGATGGCCACAGACAGGCGCGGTACATGTACAGGTAGCTTTTGCATGTGTCATGGGTTGACCGCTCACAAGCTACTCAACAACCATATCAAGACAAAGAAAGCAATGCATATCCCACCTGCCCAATACACAACTCGCATTCTACGGTCCTAAACAGCCTGTGCCATCGGAGGGTTTCCGTAGTGCTTTCGGACTCTCTCAATCAGCCAGAAAAACAGTGTAGCCCTCCGAAACTAATCGAACCAAGACTGAAGTATGGTCCCAACCAACTATGTTGCGAAAGGAGGCTAGGAGTGTGTCCGAGAATTCATCTTTTTTCTGCTGAATTCACTTGAAAAATTGCGCAGTGGTGTGCGAATTATTTGGAGTCATGGCGAAAACCTATCGATCCTACCTTCCAGAACAAAGTTTACTGTTACCTCCGAGCCTTCGCGAATGGTTGCCGGATGGCCACCTGGCTTATTTCGTATCCGACGTGGTGGACGAGCTGGATCTATCGGCGATCGAGTCCGTGTATGAAGAGGATGACCGGGGGCAACCGCCGTATCATCCGCGCATGATGACCAAGATCCTGCTCTACGGGTACTGTGTGGGGGTCTTTTCGTCGCGCAAGATCCAGAAGCGTTTGGTGGAAGACGTCGCCTTTCGGGTGCTAGCGGCCGGTAATCAACCCGATTTCCGGACCATCTCAGATTTTCGGAAGCTGCACCTAAAAGCGCTGGAAGAGATGTTCCAGCAGATGTTACGACTGACACTGGAGACGGGAGCGATGAAGCTGGGGCACGTGGCCATGGATGGGAGTAAGTTCAAGGCCAACGCGAGCAAGCACAAAGCCATGAGTTACGGACGGATGGACGAGACGAAGAAGCGGCTGCGGGAGGAAGTTCGCAAGTTGTTGAGCCAAGCAGAAGCCGCGGATAGAGAAGAGGATAAGCGATACGGTCGGGATCGCCGGGGAGACGAGTTGCCGGAAGAGTTGCAGCGACGGGAAACGCGGATCGCTCGGATCCGAGAAGCCAAAGAAGCTCTGGAAGAGCGCGCGCGCGAACAAGCCAGGAAAGAGGGGAAGGATCCAGAAGAAGCGAAACCCACAGCAAAAACGCAATACAACTTTACGGATCCGGAATCGCGCATCCTAAAAGGGGCGGATGGATTTGTGCAGGGTTACAACACGCAGATCGCCGTGGAACCGGCCTTTCAGTTGATCGTCGGGCAGCGGGTCACGCAAGCCGCGAATGATAAACAGCAGCTGGTGCCGTTGGTGGAGACGATCGAACAACAGTCGGGACAAAAGCCGCAAGGAGTCGTGGTCGACAGTGGGTATTGCTCGGAGGAGAACCTGAAGTACCTGGATAAGCGAAGGATCGAAGGGTTCGTAGCGACAGAAAAGCAGAAACATGCTCAGCGGAATGAATCATGCAAACCAGGGCCGTTGCCGATCGGGGCAAGCCGTGTCGAGAGGATGGAACGGAAATTACAGACCAAGGTTGGGGCAGCGGTGTATGCGACGCGAAAATGCATTGTGGAGCCAGCATTCGGACAGATCAAACAGGCACGCGGCTTCCGACAGTTTCTCTTACGCGGGCTGGAGAAAGTACGGGGCGAGTGGGCACTGATTTGCATGACTCACAACATTTTGAAGTTTCACAAGATCATCTGCAGTGGATAGCACAGAACTTTCCGAGGTCAGCAGCAGAAAGCGGTTCCCGGGAGAGATTTGGGAAGACAAGTAATTCACGAAACCTGATCCATCGGATTCCAATAGCCACACGAATCAAAAAAGTCCAGCCCGACGCTATAAAATGCTAAATCTCGGACACGCTCCTAGGAGAAGAGACATCGTGTTTTGGATTGTGTTCGTAATCACCACCGCCTGCTGCCTATTTTATGGTGTGCGCTGGAAGGCCGCTTGTGTCTTCGGGATGTTTGCGGGGTTAGCAAGTGTTCTTGGCTTGGTGTAGCCGTCGGTTTAATTCTTCCCCCGCAACCAGCAGCACTCGCGGCAACAGAAGCAATGGGAAACCTGCCGTATCCAACTGCGCTTCGACCATGAACTGGCCGCCTGACGTGCCTTTCAGGCCCAGCAGTTTTAGATACGTCGCAGGGTAAGGCCCCGCTGCAAGGCGGGTGTTAGCATGGGCCGGGGGGCCTCCACGGGGGTGGGGAAGACCAGGAGTCCCATCCAAAATGGGAGGGAGCCATGTTCGGCCAGATTTTCTCTGCGGTGTTTCTGGGAGTGTTTTTTGCGATGTGGCTGATGCGCGGCATGGACGAGTTCTCGCGTGATCATCGCCGCTGGAAGCAGTACTGCAAGGCGCAGGTGAAAGATGCCAACACGAGGAAATTGATGGTGAACCGGGCAGGACTCGAACCTGCAACCCGTTGATTAAGAGACCGTCCAAACAGAATTGAGATAGAGTGCGACGATTTGCTATTGTGTTCATTCTCGGCGCCAGTACAGGCGATTTGCTTCCTTGCCGAGTACTACCGACTGCTATGCTTTTTGATCTAGGGTGGGCACAAAATAGGGCACAGTCCACCACCACTCATTGCCAAGAATCGTATTCATAGCTCAGAGAATCGCCGGTACCTCCGCAATTGCCTTTCCTCGCGCATAGGGGCGGACGGTACGCGAGATCGCCAGCGAGCTAGGGTACAGAGCGCTCCCTTGTCCACAACCCTTGCGAATGATTCCACGTTGCAAATGCAGCCGATTAGGGACGGCTCAGACCTGTCCACAAAACAGATGTCTTTAAAATCGAGTCGTAAGAGACTGACTCCCAGGAGGAGGCGACTAAAATGGGCGACAGGGACGCGAATACACATTGGAAAGTAGTCCGATGGATATGGCTCGGCACAGAGAGCTTTCTTTTGTCCTTGATGCCCCTTGCACTCGTATGCTTGATTTTGGTGCTGTGCGTTCGGGGCATCTCATATCTGCTATTTGCATTTGGAATCAGAACGAGTGGGCCTGGGACGAACAGTGCCGAAGATGCGGTGCTCCTACTGGCTATGATTGTTGTCCCCTTGCTTCTCCGTATCGCGAGGATTCTCGAAAAGATTGCGAGTCGTGTGGAGTAACTCCAAGCAGCGAAGCTTGCCCGGGGAGGCTGCCATGAAGAGTATCGTCAAGGCGTTGGCTCCTCTGGTGTTCTGTCTACTCGTCGCCCTGCCATCGTTTGGCGCTCGGCATGTGATAAAAAGCACGTCACACTTTATGCATCGTGACAATTTCGGGCCAAAATGAGACCAAATTGCATTAGTTTCAGGCCCCCGCACATTTTTCTTGTCGCAGCCCCAAAAATTGCCGGTATGGGCTCTCACCGCTGAGTGCGTGGACGAGGCAAAGGAATCGTACCGCATCAGGCTCCTGTGGCGACAGACGGATGCACGCTGCTTTGGACACGGGAGGTCGGGATGGGCGGCCACCCCGACTTACTGTGTGAAATTGTAGAAGGGCCGGCCAGCTGGACAAAGCCGGCCCTGCGCGGAGTAACTGCATTCCCAGCATTCCCCGCTCATGAGACGAGGAAGCTGTCCTCAACGCACCACCGATTAAGAAGATTGTGGCCGCTGTGGAGGTTTTTGTCGTTGCCCTGCGGCATGTCTGTTGTTGCCCTGGAGCAATCAGGGATCGGCCCGGTTTCCGTCGGTCCGGCTCGACTATCCGCTAGCGGAGTGAAGGGCGTAACAAGGCGCTGCGGCTTCTATCACTGATCAAAACGTGTTTTAATAACAGTCCCCGAATAGCCCGCGTTAGGACTGCCGCGGGCGTCTTACTACGGGCAGCGCCGTAAGGCTTTTGCTCCCGCCGTAGCGTCCCCGCGGCCTTCGCCGGCACGCGCACTCCACCCGGCGGAACGGGAAGTGGTCCTGGCTCGTTTACACGAAGAACGTTTCCAGGATCGTTCTCCAGCCGCTGTTTATGCGACGTTGCTCGATGAAGGCGAGTATCACTGCTCGATTCGCACCATCTATGCACGGTGGGAACAATCGTACCGAATACGGTGCCCATAATGGGGGTATCATCTGGCTCAGGAGGTAAGCCAGTGGCCGAAGGCAGCGGTTTCATTGCGTCCTCTGACGGAAAGATAGTGACAAACCATCACGTCATCGCTGGCGCACATTCGGCTGCGGTGAAGCTAAATAACGGGGCATTTTTCCCCGTTGAAGGAATCATCGCTGACGACCCTGACCATGACGTTGCTGTTATCAAAGTATCTGGAAAGAACTTACCCGTACTATTGTTAGCTGACTCAGATGCGCTATCGGCTGGTGACCACGTCGTAGCGATTGGCAGCCCTTTGGGGCTTGAAAACTCCGTGTCAGACGGCATCATAAGCGGCTTCAGGGATGACTCAAAAGGCAGAAGCTGGATTCAAACCACCGCCCCTGCTTCGCACGGCAATAGTGGTGGCCCCTTGCTTACTATGGACGAAAAGGTAGCAGGAGTGGTGACTTGGAAGGCTACTGCGGGTGAAAATCTGAACTTTGCCGTTCCAAGCAAATTACTCACTGCGCTTCTCTCCAATTCCGCTGTGCGTCCCTTCGGGTCTGTTCCCAAAGCTGATTCAGCTCCCGCAACTCCACCAACGGAAGAAAAAGTATGGACGTCCATATAGTCGCCGTCTATTCGGACTTTGTAATCGTAACCGCTAGTCTGTCTTGTTTCCAGAGGGCATTTGCTACCGCAAAGATATTGGATTCTTTGCACCGGTGACCAACGAACTAGAAGCTGTGGTTTTTCAGTGCCTTCTGGAACTTGCAGACCATGGGGAAGCTTATGAAACGGAAGAAGTCTTGAATGGTGGGCCTGGGTGGACTTGAACCACCGACCTCGCCCTTATCAGGGGCGCGCTCTAGCCACCTGAGCTACAGGCCCGCACAGAGTGGCAAATCACGCTTCCTACTTTACCGTACAACCCACACGCTGGCAATTCCGCGTCCGTAAGTTTTCCACGCCAGGTTCCCGGAAAACATCCCTCCTTTTCCGTGCATCCCCTTGCCATTCTAGATAGACTGACCCCCCAGGCGTGCCGGCCGCGTCTTGAGACTGAACTTGCCCCTTGCTCAAACCCCATCTCTCGCGCCTCTCCGCTGGACGCAACTCTCCTTGCAGCAACGTAACTCGCTTCTTGCCGCGGGCCTGAGCTGGTTCTTCAGCGGCTTTGACGTCATGCTCTACTCCGCCCTTCTTCCTCAACTCCTTCCGGCGCTCGCGATGTCCAAATCCGTCGCCGGATCACTCACCACCCTGATGCTGATTGCCACCGGCGTCGGCAGCTTTCTCCTCGGCATGCTTGCCGATCGCTACGGCCGCAAGCGCATCCTGATTTATTCCATCCTCATTTTCTCCGTCTCCACCTTCCTTTGCGGCCTCGCACCAAACATCGTTGCGCTTGGCATTTGTCGAGTGGGGGTCGGACTGGGCATGGGTGGCGAATGGACCTGCGGCGCCGCGCTCGTAGCCGAGTCCTGGCCGACGAATCGCCGCGCTCGCGCACTGGGCATCGTGCAGAGCGGTTACGCCATCGGCTACGCTTTCGCCGTGACTGTCGCGGGCGCGCTCGCCCCCTTACTTGGCTGGCGCGATGTCTTCCTCCTCGGTCTGCTACCTGCCTTCTTCGTTTTGTGGCTGCAGAAAAATGTCGGCGAGCCCGCCATCTGGAGCGCACAAACGCAAGGTATTTCAGCCGCGTCCGTCGAAACCAAAACCCTCTGGCGTGCCGCCCTTCCGCGACTTCTCGCTCTCCTCAGCATGAACACGTTTGGACTTTTCGCCTGGTGGGGCCTCTTCAGTTGGATGCCGGCCTATCTGGCGCTACCTCTCGAGCAAGGTGGCCGCGATTTTCGTGCTCTCGGCGCCGTCGCCTTCGTCGTCGTGATTAATCTTGTCGGTATGGTGCCAGGTTATCTCTTCTTTGGCGGGGTGGCAGACAAAATCGGCCGCAAAAGAACGGTCATCTTTTATCTTCTCGCAGCCGCAGTGCTTGTCCCGTTCTTCGCTGCGGCGCGCCAGCCTGCCTGGATACTAATCTTTGGTTGTATCACGGCATTTTTCGGCTCGGGCTTTTTCACCGGTTCCGGCACGCTGGCCAGCGAGCTCTTTCCCACTAGAATCCGCGCTGTCGCTCTAGGCGTTTCTTACAACATGGCCCGCTCCACCAGCGCTCTCGCTCCGCTCCTCATCGGAAGACTAGGCGAACATCGCGGACTCGCCTGGGCCTTCCTCGCTTGCGGCGTCGCCTACGCCCTGGCTGGACTCAGCGCCTTCCTTATCCCGGAAACCAGCGGCCTCGACTTGAAATAGTTCCGCTCCTGGCCTGAACTGAATCTGGCAGAATTGCCATCCCGACCGGAGTGCCGCGTTTTTTGCGGCCCGGAGCGGAGGGATCGTGGCAACATCTTCGCTTCATCTCAATCTCTTGATTTTCCTCGCCGCTCCGTGTCTGTTGCTTTGTCATCCCGAGCAAAGCAAAGGATCTGTTTTCTTCTCTAGCGGGTCGGACCTTCAGGTCCGATATTACGAAATGCCAAAAAGTGGCCTTTAGCCTCAGAGGACTCTTCGGTTTCTCAACGAAACTTGCTTCAACCATCAAACTGCACCAAGCGCCCTAACCTCAACGCCCACCTCGCCCAGCGCACGATTCACCGCCGCAGCAATCTCCACTGCTCCCGGAGTGTCGCCATGAATGCAAATGGTTTGCGCAAGCAACGGCACCGTACTGCCGTCCGCCGCAGTCACTCGGCCGTGCTCCACAATTTGCACCGCTTGCGCGGCCGCCTCCGGTACGCTCAACAGCGCATTCGCGAATTTCCGTGCGCGCAAGCTGCCATCTGCCTCATATCTCCGGTCGGCAAACGCTTCCGCCGTCACGCTGAATCCGGCGGCGCGAAACTCCTCAAGCATCGCCGATCCCGCCAATCCAACCAGCACCACGTCTTTCCGCCAGCGTGCCACTCCTTCCGCAATCGCCAAGGCAAGTTCGCGCTCTCGTACCGCCTGGTTGTAGATCGCCCCGTGAGGTTTCACGTGTCCGATGTGCGCGCCGCAGCGTTCGGCAATCTCCGCCAGCGCCAGCACTTGCTTGTACACCGAGTCTGCAACCTGCTTACGGCTAAGTTTCAGCTCAATTCGCCCAAAATTGGCACGATCTTCATATCCGGGATGCGCCCCAATCGCAACATTATGTCGCAAGCACTGTTCGATCGTTTCTTGCATCATGCGCGGGTCGCCCGCATGCCCGCCGCACGCCACGTTGGCCGAAGTCACGTAACGTAATAACTCTTCCTGCGCTCCACCTGTCACCGCCTCGGTGATTTCGCCCATGTCGCAATTCAAATCCACTCGTTTCATGCGAAGAGAAACTCCTCCGAATTCAAGAGTCGCTGCTGCTCCATCCACAATCCTCGCGCCTCTTCCAAGTTGACCCGCTCAAAGCGAATCTCGTCGCGGGGACGCAGTTGCCCAATGCAAAATAAATCCGCTGCGATTACATTCGCAATCTTCGGATAGCCGCCCGCGGTTTGCTGCTCCACAAACAGAATGATGGCCTGTCTCGCAGGTGTCACCTGTATTGCCCCGAGAGACACTCCTTCACTGATCATCTCTTTTGCCGAGCGCATTGCCAGCGTCGGACCCTGCAATCGCAAACCCATTCGGTCCGCTTGCTCCGTCACGCCGAACGGATCATGCAGTAACGCGCATTGCGCCGAGTCCAGAAACCAATCGAATTGTGGTCCTTCCGTCACACGCAGCATTTTTCGTGGCCGAAAGATTTCACGCGCTTTCGTTCCCAGTTTTCTGCGCAGCAACTGCTTTGTCGGCGCACCAATTTCCAGCACGTCGCTCTTCTGCAGTGCCCGACCCTTGAATCCACCCAACCCACTCAATAGGTGCGTCGATGCGCTACCCAACACCGCAGCAACCCGGACGCCTCCCGCAACACTCATGTAGCAGCGCGCGCCGCCTTTGGTTTGCCCTAGGCTTACTTTTCCGCCCGGCATCACCGCATGGGGCGTGCCCATTTCCATGGGACGTCCGTCTAACGTCGCACCAAAGTCCGACCCGGCCAGCGCCACCACCGCCACCTTCAGGAAAAAGATAACTTCCGCCGAGTAGCGTCATTTCCAATGCTGCAGCGCCCGCCGAGTTTCCCACCAATAGATTTGCCAGGCGGAGTGCTACCCGGTCCGCAGCGCCCGATGGCGACACGCCCATTGGCCCATATCCCTCGCGCCCCAGATCCTGCACGCTCGTTTGCAGCCCCGGCTGCTCCACCACCAGCGAGTTCATCTCCTCTCCAACTTCGCAAACTCATCCCTGGCGATCGGCCGAAACTTCACTTCATCTCCCACATCCAGCATTTCCATCGGCTCACGGTCCGTTCGAAACATCTGCAGCGGCGTTCGTCCCAACAAGTTCCACCCGCCCGGAGTCGCGAACGGATACACGGCCGTCTGCTTCCCGGCGATCCCAACGCTTCCTGCAGGGACTTTCTTACGCGGCGTGGCCAACCTCGGCATGGCTAGTTCGTCTGGGAGATCGCCCAGATAGGCAAACCCCGGTGCGAACCCCAGGAAATAAGCGTGATACGTCTGCGAGGAGTGCAATTCGACGACGCTTTCGGGCTTCAACCTGCGCGCCGCAGCCACTTTTTCCAAGTCCGGCCCGTATTCCGCGCCGTAACAGACCGGAATCTCTATGCGGCGGGGCTTGGGCAATCTGATTTTCTGCGCGCGTACTTCATAGTTGCGGAGCGTGTCTTCCACTTGGCTGTGACCCACTTTGCATGCGTCAAACGCAACCAGCAGGGAACAGTACGCAGGCTGCAGGTTCCGTACCCACGGGAGCGGCTCGTTCTGCAGCAGCCTCAGCAACCGCACAACCCGTTCGTGGGTGCGAACGCCAATTTCCTCGCCGAGGTATACGAGTAGCGCCTGGTCACTCGCCGCACGGAATCGCACCCTGCCTCCCCGTTTCTTATCGCATTACTGCACGAATCCGATATTCGTTCCCGGCGCGATTCCTTCCGGTCCTTCTTTAATCGGCCCGAACTGCGCTTCAAATCGCGAAATGTTTTCCCCCAACGCCCGCCAAATTCGCTTTGCATGGCCAGGGCTAACAATCACGCTGCTCAGCAGCTTTCCCTGCGTACCATTCGGAAATACATACACAAAATTCAGCGTAAATTCCTCTGCATGGTGATGGACCATCACCAGGTTGCTGTATAGCCCCTGCAGTTCTTTTTCATCCGCCTTGATTTGTACCTGTCCTGCCGGCGGTGTCTGTTTGTCATCCATGTTGTTCTCCCAGAATTGCCACCTCCAAAATAGCACAGCCACCAGAATGCACTGCCGATTCTACTGGTATTCCTGAGCCGGCTCTGCAGGGGCGGTACAGGACATTTTTGGTGTCACTCGGCGCTTAGTTCTATTGACACATGCTAGCATTAAGTATAGTTTAGATGCTGAGTTCACTATAGTTAACACAAAAATGGGCGACACTCTCTCCAAGCCGCTTGCGACACAGCCGCCTGTGGTTCCAGAACGGTCTTCCGGCTGGCGCCAGGCCTTGAGGCTGCCCTCCCTCCCTGAATCCCACCGCACTGTCCCCATCACTCCAGGCTCTCACTGGTTTCGTAAAGTCATCGCGTTTGCCGGACCCGGTTACCTGGTCGCCGTCGGTTATATGGACCCCGGCAACTGGGCCACCGACATTGGCGGCGGGTCGAGATTTGGCTACGCCCTCCTCAGCGTCGTATTGATCAGCAACCTGATGGCGATGTTCCTCCAGGGACTCTCCGCCAAGCTGGGCATCGCCACCGGCCGCGATCTTGCCCAGGCCTGCCGCGACCACTATTCCCGCCCAGTTTCCATTTCTCTTTGGGTTATCTGCGAGCTTGCCATCGCCGCATGCGACCTTGCCGAAGTGCTTGGCTCTGCTATTGCCCTCAAGCTTCTCTTCGGCCTTCCGCTGATCGCCGGGGTTGTTCTCACCACGTTTGACGTGCTCATCGTTCTGGCTTTGCAGGGTCGCGGTTTCCGCCTCGTCGAAGCCTTCGTCGTCACCCTCATCGGCACCATTGCTGCCTGTTTCGCTTATGAGATTTTTTTTGCTCGGCCGCTGTGGCTTGAAGCCGCCCACGGCTTTATTCCGCATCTGGAAATTCTCCGTAACAAGGAAATGCTCTACATTGCCATCGGCATCATCGGGGCCACGGTCATGCCCCACAATCTCTATCTTCACTCCAGCATCGTACAGACCCGCGCCTTTGGCCAAAGCAATCCTGAGCGCCGCGAAGCCATTAAATACGCCGTTATTGATTCGACTGTCGCTCTCACCTTCGCCCTCTTTATCAATGCTTCCATCCTTGTTCTTGGTGCGGCGGCCTTCCACACTCGCGGGCTTAATGAAGTCGCTGATATCTCCGAAGCTTACAAATTGCTCAGTCCTGTTCTCGGCGCCAGCTTCGCAAGCACCCTTTTTGCCTTTGCCCTGCTTGCCTCCGGCCAGAATTCAACCCTTACCGGAACGCTTGCCGGCCAAATTGTCATGGAGGGTTTCCTGCAGATTCGCCTGAAGCCGTGGCTTCGCCGTCTCATTACCCGGCTGATCGCCATTCTTCCCGCCGTCCTGGTTATTGGGATCGCCGGCGAAAGCAAACTCACCTGGCTGCTCATCCTCAGTCAAGTGGTGCTCAGCTTTCAACTGCCCTTCGCTGTGATTCCCCTCGTGAAGTTCACCAGCGACCGCTCCAAAATGGGCGAATTCGTCAACTCCCGCATCACCGTCGCCATCGCCTGGATCGTCACCGCCGCCATTCTCTTCTTCAACGCCGAACTTCTTTGGCTTACACTTCGTTCTTCCTGATCCTTTCGCTCACTCGAGTAACGCTTCCTCCCTGCACCTCATTTGTGCGAAGATTTTCCCGTAAGCCATGAGCGCCTATCCGCAACGGAGCCTCAAAATGCGCAAGATCCTGTTTGCCTGCACCATCGCTCTGATCTTCATCTCCATTGGATTTGCCGCGTTCCAGAAGACTCCGTGGATTGTTCCGCCCGAAGAAAAGGCGCGCAAAAATCCGCTCACTGCTTCCGACGCCAACGTCAATGCCGCTAAGCAGATCTATATCGACCACTGCGCCAATTGCCACGGCGACACGGGAAAGGGTGATGGCTCCGATGCCATGATGTACGATCCCGCGCCCGCCGATCTTACTGACGCGGTACGCATGAGCAAGATCACCGACGGCGAAATCTATTATCAGATTACGGAAGGCCGCAAGCCCATGCCATCGTTCAAGAAGCGTCTCACCGAAGAGCAGCGCTGGCAGCTCGTCCTGCTCGTCCGCTCTTTTGCGGGCAATCCATCGGCGGCTCCGCCGGCAAAAAAGCCCGATGTTCCGGGCGATCAAAAACCCGGGCCCCCGCCGACTCGCTAATCGACTGGAACAGCCGCCTATTCTGCAGGTGTGATGACAATCTTGCGAAACGCCACGTGTCCTTTTTCGCTGCCCTGCAGATAAACGGGACCGGGCAAGGCCTCATGGCTATCCAGCGCGCCGCCGGTTATCCCGGGAATCTCCTGATTGTCGATGGTGGTATGGCCATTCTGCACCACGGTTATATTTCGGCCGATCAACGTGATGTCATACGTCTGCCAAACTTCTGGCTCGCGCGTTGGTTCTGGTGACGGCGCCAGGAAACCGTACACGCCGCCGATGCGACGATTTGCAGGCTCATTCGGCGAGTCCGTCTCGATCTGCACTTCATAGCGTCCCCGCAGGTAGACACCGCTATTGGAATCAGGGTCAACTTTGAACTCCACGTGCAGCTTGAAATCCTGGAATTTCCGATCGTTGATCAGTTCAGGGCCTTCGCCCGGAGTAATCAGGTTTCCCTTTTCCACTTTCCAGACGGACTTCGCCTTCGACTTGCTCATCGTCCATCCCGTCAGGTCTTTTCCGTTGAACAAGGTAATCGGCTTTCCCCATTTAGGCGCTCCGCTTTCTTTTAACGATGGCGCCTTATCACCGGTCCACGTCCACGTGGTCCCGTCTGGCCCGTTGGTCGTGCCCGTGAGAGTGCTGCCAGTTAGTGTGGCGTCGAAGGCCATGTCTTCCTTGGCGCCTTCTTCTTCCTTCGGCGAGACGAATTTCAAGTGGCCCTTGGTGATTTCCACCTTCGGTAACGGGCGCGCATTGCCCCATCGGCCGACCATTTCCGCTTTCAGTCGGCCACTTTCCTGGGTCAGTTCCAGCCAGGAGGGATACTCCCGTTCCGGTGCTTTCAGCGTCAGATCCCATCGCCCAAGGAACGGCTCCACGGATTCTGTTTGATTCGCAGCGGGAGCCTTGCTCGTTTCTGTGTTTTGCGAACACGAGGCTGCCACCAGAGATAATCCTGCCACCACAAGAAGAAATGCACTTCTTCGCAGCTTCATTTAATTTAGATCCCTTCTTCGGCTTTGCCGTAGAACTCGGTCACAGTTTCACTGCTCAGGAAATCCCGGACTGCTTGCTATTCTACTCTCTCCCGGGTTTCTGAATTCTTCCGATTCCGTGTATCCTCTTAACTTCTAATTCATCCAGGGGAAATCTATGAAGTTCGTTGTTCGCTTTTGTCTGTTGATGCTCATCCTTTCGCCAGCTATTTTCGCTGCTCCCGGTGCGGTCCACTGCGGAAAGCTGGTGGACGTTTCCAGCGGAAAACTGCTGGTCGATCAGATTGTCGTGTTCGATGAAAGCGGAACGGTCACCTCTGTTGCTGCGGCTACCTCTACCGCCGTGCCCCAGGGTGTCACGCCCATTGATCTGTCCGGCGCCACCTGCCTTCCCGGTTTGATAGACGTCCACACGCACCTCACCTCCGAGCCCTCCGACTCGGGTTATGCCGGGCTCGGCGTCTCTGTTCCCCGCGAAGCCATCACCGGCGCGAAAAACGCCAACAAGACTGTCCGCGCCGGATTCACTACCGTCCGCAACGTGGGAGCGGGCAATTTCACTGACGTCGCTCTGCGCGATGGGATCAATGATGGCGATGTTCCGGGACCCCGCATGTTGGTATCCGGCCCACCTCTCGGCATCACCGGCGGTCACTGCGACAATAATCTTCTCCCCTACGAATTTCATTACAAGGAAGCCGGTGTCGCCGATGGCCCCTGGGCTGCCCGCGCCAAAGTCCGCGAAGTCGTGAAATATGGTGCCGACTTAATCAAGGTCTGCGCATCCGGAGGCGTGCTTAGCAAGGGAGATCTTCCCGGCACCCCGCAGTACACTCCCGAAGAACTGCGTGCTATCGCCGAAGAAGCTCATAAACTCGGCCGCAAAGTCGCTGCACACGCTCACGGTACGCAATCCATCAAGGACGCCATTCGCGCCGGCATCGACTCCATCGAGCATTCCAGCCTGATCGACGACGAAGGCATCGCGCTCGCCAAGCAGCACGGCACCTATCTGGTGTTCGATGTCTACAACGACGACTTCATCCTCTCGCAGGGCGAAAAAGTCGGCATGCTGCCCGAATCCATCGAAAAGGAAAAAAAGATTGGCCGCCTGCAGCGCGAAAATTTCCGCCATGCCTTCCAATCCGGCGCAAAAATCGCCTTCGGCACGGATGCCGGCGTCTATCCTCACGGCGACAACGGCAAGCAGTTCGCCAAAATGGTGGAATGGGGCATGAAACCGGTCGACGCACTTCAGGCCGCCACGATCAACGCCGCCGATCTCATTGGCATGCCCGGGAAAATCGGTGTCCTTGCACCCGGCAGTTATGCCGACCTGATTGCCGTCAGTGGCGATCCGCTCTCCGACGTGAAAGTCCTCGAGTCCGTCACGTTTGTTCTTAAAGGCGGTGCCGTCATTCGCAACGACTCAGCCGCTAGATAAACGCGCGAGCAAATCTCCTGGCCAAAAAATAAAGGGACCCGGCATCGCCGCGCCCCCATGGCTAACGCTTCGAATCAGTTGCTTACTTTACGTTCCCCAGCGCCGCCGCCACTTCATTAATGTCCGGCACCACCGGGATATCGTAGTTTTTCGCCCACGCGACCTTGCCTGTCTTATCCACGATGTATATCGCGCGCCCCGTAATTCCTTTGTCGCTCAGGTACAGGCCGTACTTTTCGCTCATCGCGCCCTTCGGATGAAAATCCGCCAGCAGCGAGTACTTGATCCCCATCTTCTCCGCGTACGCCTTATGCGACCACGCGCTGTCCACGCTCACGCCGAGCACTTCCGCGCCCAACGTTTCAAACTGTCGCATCCCATTCACGAAGCAGGCATGCTCGTTTGTGCACACCGGGCTCCAGTCCAGGGGGTAAAACACCAGCACAACATTCTTCTTTCCCGCAAAATCCGATAACTTCACTTCTTTCTGGTTCTGATCTTTCAACACAAAATCCGGTGCCTTCTCTCCCACGCCCAAGCTCATAGTCCGCTCCTCAAAGTTAGTAAATAAGTTCCGGCAAGCATCTTATCGATTCCCCGCCTGCCTCGCCAATTTGAAGTAAATCAAATCCGGGCAATTTGTTCAGCATGAATCGATCATCCTCACGGGCGACGTACCTCCTGACAAATTGTATTACATGGAGTGATTGAGCAACCTTCGAGAATTGGAAACTGCGGTGCGATCGCGCTAATTTTCCAGCTTCCCCTTCCTACCGGTAGCCTGTACACTCCCGCCGGAGGATTCATCAGTCTTGAAGCCGCGCACGGCGCTCCCATGCTGACACTTCCCGAACTCGTTGACCGTTACGATCTTCTGGCCCATCAATCCGGCGAACCCGTCGCTCTTTCTGCCTTCGGCCTGACCGACGGCGAAACACAATCCCTCTTCACCACCTTCGACGACGACTACCACATCAGCCGCTTTTTTCATTTTTCCAACGGGGAAGGGAAGTCCTACGTCATCCGCGGCGAAACTGCCACCCACCTCTTTATCGACCTCGCCATCCGTGCCCTTCTCTAGGCGCTACTCTTATAAGCCGATGTCTCGGTCTCTCCTAGCCTAGGATGGCCAGTGGGTCTTTCATCGATTTTTCTTTTGGGGGTCGGACCCTTAGGTCCGACATTACAACACGTTGCGGAATTGGGCTTCAATACCTGAGGATTGTGGCTCTTCTTACTCCCTGAGGCTCCAAGGATTCTGTCTCTCGATCGATCTTCGCTAATCGCCCTCTACGCTGGCATTGCGCTTTCCAACCGATGCACCAGTTTTTGTTTTTCTTCGCGCAATTCGTGCGGCAGTCGATCGCCAAACTTGGCAAAGAACTCGCGTACGTCCGCCAGATCAATCTCCCAGTCATCCGGGTCCACGCGAAACAATTCATTCAACGCTTCGCGCGTAATGTTCAGTCCATCCAGTGTCAGCGAATGCCTTGTTGGTACGTAGCCAATGGGCGTCTCTTCCGCCTGTCCCCTGCCCTCGACTCTCTCCAATATCCACTTCAACACGCGGACATTGTCGCCGTATCCCGGCCACAAAAACTTTCCGTCCGCTCCCTTGCGGAACCAATTGACATGGAAGATCTTCGGCGGGTGCGGAATGCGCTTCCCCATTTCCAGCCAATGCTGGAAATAGTCTGCCATGTTATACCCGCAAAACGGCAGCATCGCCATCGGATCGCGCCGCGTTATTCCCACATCCCCAGTGGCTGCCGCCGTCGTTTCCGACGCCATCGTCGCGCCCACGAACACTCCGTGCTGCCAGTCAAAGGCTTCGTACACCAGCGGCGCTAGCCGCGCCCTTCGGCCTCCAAAGATGAACGCGGAAATTGGCACACCCTCTGCCGCTTCCCACTGCGGCGAAATGCTCGGCGACTGGCCCGCGGGCACTGTGTACCTAGAATTTGGATGCGCTGCTGGCCCCTTCGATGGATCCCACTCCTCCCCGCGCCACGTCACCAGCCCCGCCGGATGCTCCCCGCCAATTCCTTCCCACCACGGTTCATCTTCCGGCGTCACGCCCACATTCGTGAAAATCGTGTTCCGGTTCAGCGCCTTCATTACGTTGGGATTTGTTTTCATCCCCGTTCCCGGCGCTACACCAAAGAATCCCGCCTCCGGATTGATCGCGTGCAAAAACCCATCCGCTCCGATCTGCATCCACGCAATATCATCTCCCACGGTCCACACGCGATATCCCTGGTCTTCCAGCGCAGACACCATCATCGCCAGGTTCGTTTTCCCGCAGGCGCTTGGAAAGGCTGCCGCCATGTACGTCACTTTTCCGCCGGACGATTCCAGGCCCAGGATTAACATGTGTTCCGCCATCCAACCCTGTTGGCGGGCCATGTAGCTCGCAATACGTAGCGCAAAACACTTCTTCCCCAGCAACGCATTCCCGCCGTAACCCGATCCCACGCTCCAGATCAGCCGTTCCTCCGGAAAATGCGCAATGTACCGGCGCAATGGATCCAAATCTCCGAGCGAGTGCAGCCCCGGTACAAAATCCGACGAACTCCCGAGCCGTTCCCGTGCCACTTTTCCGATGCGCGCCATGATTCGCATGTTCGCCACTACATACGGGCTATCGGTTACCTCCACCCCCACCCGACTGATCGGCGAATTCACCGGCCCCATGATGTACGGCACTACATACATCGTCCGGCCGCGCATGGCCCCATCCAGCAGCGATCCCACCTTGTACTTCGCGCCGTCCGGGTCCATCCAATTGTTCGTCGGACCCACGTCCTCTTTGTTTCGCGTGCAAATAAATGTCAGGTGTTCGGTGCGGGCTACATCGCTGGGACTGCTTCGGTGCAGGTAGCAATTCGGGTAGGTCTTTTGATTCAGCCGGAAGGAGTCCACATGCTTCAGCATTTCATGCAGAATGACCTGGTTTCCGGCCTCGGATCCGTCGCAGAAAACGATTTTATCCGGCTTGGTCAGCTGCGCTGCTTCCTCCACCCAGGTTTCCATTGGAGTTGCCACGCGTTTCTCCCGGAAAATCAGATGCGTTGTATCACAATTATCGATGGATACGCCCGTTCCAACCGGTCCTTACTCGATGGTGAGGCCTGTTCGGGCTGGTGGCGGGTTACCTGCGCTCCTTTTTTGCTACGCCCAGTGTATGTTAGCCCCGCGCCCCCGCGCAAGGTCGCCTGAACCCAACAGATGCCGCTGCCCCTGCGAAATCCGGCTCCTCCGCCCTTCCCATGAATCAGGCTCGCGCGGCTCGAGTGCTATCATTACCCTTATGTACGCCCAGAAATTTCAGGTCGACGTCCTCATCCGCGGTGAGCGCAAACCCTGCCCCCTTGATTGGCTCGACCAGTTCTGCATGCGCAATTTCACCAATTCCGCTGACTTTGATGACACTCTGCCCCTCGCCGATGGACGCCTCGAAGCCAGCTTTCGCCTCACCCCCGAACGCTTCGCCGAAGGTCTCTCCGCCTGGCTCACTCAGCGTGGCAAAGGCGAAGGTCTCCCCGTTTACGTCGAAGTCTCCCGCCTATGATTCTCAGTTCGCTTAAGCCAGCCGCTCAGCCGCGGTCCCATTCCCCTCATTAGACAATCTCTTTACATCCCGCGTATATCTGAATGACAACCACTTCGGCCCATTGTTCTACGCTCGCTTCACGCTTGCTGCTCCGGAGTCGGAACGAACAATCGACGCAGGATAGGCAAAGTAGCGGAAGCGTACTTAGAGCCTCCGCTGGCTTTTCAGTCGCCGTACAGGGCATCCGACCTGGCCATCGCCAACCCTGAATCCTTGGCCAGTCTCGGATGCCCCTTCCTTCTTCGTGCTGCTTTCGGGGCCCTCAACGTCCTTCAGTCGTTCCTACCAGGCGGACGGCTCTCCCAGGCACCGTGTGGAGAGCCGTCCGCATCCTCCCCGACGAACGAACCGAGCAACCGCACTCTCATCCTGAAGGACGCGTCGTTTGAGGCCTGAAGGATCTCACCTGAATCACATTACGAGATTCCGCGGTGTATCGGCGGGCAGAGGTTTCAGCTTGGAGAGAAAGGTCGGCAGGAAATCTTCACCCGCTTCAATACTACTGTCCCGTCGTCGGCGCGGTCTTGTTCTCGAACGCCGCGCGGATCGCTGGCAACGCTTTCAATGCTGCTTCTTCTCCGGCGCGAATCATCTGGTCTGTTTTCGTGAAATCGTCCCACACGAACGGAGTCACGTCTGGCTCGATAATCACATCCGCATGCTGCCGCCATTCTAGGTCCGCATGCTTCTGAATGATGGTGAACGAGCGGCTCAAGATGTCGGTAAACGTGCGTGGCTCATCCACGGCGCCCGCTTCTAGATACACGGCAATCACTACTTCGGCGCCCAGCAGGAGCACTCCTTCAATCGGTACCAGTGCGGTCAGGAATCCATCCACCAGCGTTCGCCCCTCATAATGGATGGGAACAAACAATCCCGGATACGCGCACGACGCGCGCAAAGGTGGCCCCAGCGGTCCCGCGTGGTAGTAGACTGTCAGCCCCGCATTGATATCCGTGGCCGCCAGTGCGAGTGGCTTCTCCAGATCCTCAAATCGCTTCGCTGGAGTCAATCGGTCTAGATACAGCTCCAACCTCTGATTCGTCGCCAGCCCCAGCCACGACGGCGTCCACCTTCCGAAATCGGTGAACTTTGTCGTTCGCGCGATCCCTTCCATCTTCTCCAGCGAAGTCCCGGCGCAATACGCCGCGCCAATCAGCCCTCCCACGCTTGTCCCGGCCACCACATCCACCGGGATTCCTGCTTCTTGGAATACGCGCAGCACGCCGATGTGTGCGATCCCCCGGGCAAAGCCGCCAGCCAGAGCCAGCCCCACGCGCGGGCGCCCGGCTGTTTTCGCGTTTCTGCCATAGGCAACCCCGCGTAGAAGTTCCGTCGCAGTTTTCAGGAGCCGCTGCGAGCCCCCTGGTTTCTCCTCAGCCATATCTCCCATTCTAGGTTCGCCGCTGCCTTACCAAACACCTGTTTGACCCGCGCTTGCTGGTTTTGTAACCTGTTCTGCCGTCCCACTTTCGTTCCACAAGGCAAGCTTATGACTCCTCGCATACAGAAATCCGTTGTCCTTGGCGCTGGTACCATGGGCGCTCGCATTGCGGCTCACTTCGCCAACGCTGGTCTTCCCTGCCTGCTTCTCGACATCGTACCCAAAGACGCAGCCCAAGCAGACCGTAACAAACTCGTCGTCTCCGGCATCGACGCTGCCAGGAAATCCAAACCTGCCGCCTTCTTCACTCCGGCACTCGCCTCCCGTATATCCATCGGAAATTTTGAAGACGATCTCTCCCGCATCGCCGACGCCGACTGGATCATCGAGGTGGTCGCCGAGAATCTTGAAATCAAACGCGCCCTGCTTTCGAAAGTTGCGCAGTTCCGCAAACCAGGCTCAATCATTACCACCAATACTTCCGGCCTTCCCGTGCATCTCATCGCTGCAGGTCTTCCAGAAGAGTTTCAGCAGCACTGGGCCGGTACCCATTTTTTCAATCCGCCTCGCTACATGAAACTCGTCGAAGTCATCCCCGGGCCCAAAACCTCTCCCGAGGTTCTTTCTACCCTTTCCGAGTTCTGCGACTCTCGTCTCGGCAAAGGGGTGGTCGTCGCCAAAGACACTCCCAATTTCATAGCCAATCGCATCGGCACCTACTCCATGCTCAATGCGCTGCGCCGCATGACGTCCCTCGGCATGACCGTTGAAGAAGTCGACGCCTGCACCGGTCCCGCCGTCGGTTGGCCCAAGTCCGCGACTTTCCGAACCGCCGACATCGTTGGCCTCGATGTTCTTGTTCACGTCGTCAAAAATATTTACGAAACCGCGCTGCATGACGAATCTCGCGAAGCCTACAAGGTCCCCGTGTTCGTTGAAGAAATGGCCCGGCGTGGCTGGCTGGGCGATAAGACCGGACAAGGCTTCTATAAACGCGTCAGAGTTTCCGCCGAAAAGGAAATACTCACTCTCGATCTCCATGCGATGGATTATCGTCCGCGCGCCAAGGCTCGCTTCGCCTCCATCGAAGCCGGCAAGGCCGTCGAAGACACTCGCGAACGCCTCCGCTCCCTCCTCACTCCTCTTTTCGAGGGCCAGAAAACCGACAAGGCTCAACAATTCATCTGGGGCGGCCTCTCGGAAATGTGTCTCTATGCGGGTCGCCGCATGCCGGAAATCTCCGACCACATCGTCGATGTCGACCGCGCCATGCGCTGGGGATTTGCCTGGGAACTCGGACCCTTTGAAACTGTCGACGCCGTGGGCCTTCCCGCTTTCGCGGAGCAGATCAGGAAAGAAGGCCGCTCTCTTCCGCCAGTCTTTGAGAAAGCGCTCACCAGCGGGCGCAAGAGTTTTTACGAATCCGAAAAAGGGACCACTTCTGTCTTCGACTTTGCCACGGCCGCAACAACCCGAGTCGAAGAACCCGCCGGCATTCTCATTCTGAAAAATCTAAAAGATGCGGGCCGGGAAGTGGACCGCAATCCCGGCGCCAGCCTCATCGATCTCGGGGACGGCGTGGTCTGCTGCGAGTTTCACTCCAAGATGAATGCCATCGGCTCTGATCTGATCGCCATGATTCACAAGGGCATCAAACGCCTCGACTCCGACTTCGACGCCATGGTTATTGCCAATCAGGCCACCAACTTTTCCGTTGGCGCAAACCTCATGCTTGTGCTGGTAGGCGCGCAGGAGCAGGAGTGGGATGAACTCCACATGGCCGTGAAGCAGTTCCAGAATGTAAATCTTGCCATAAAATACGCGCCGAAACCGATCGTCGCTGCGCCGCAGGGCATGGCGCTTGGTGGTGGCTGTGAAATCAGTCTGCACGCCGCCAAAATTCACGCCGTTGCGGAAGCCTACATCGGCCTTGTCGAAGCCGGCGTCGGACTCATCCCCGGTGGTGGTGGCACAAAAGAAATGCTTATTCGCGCCAATGAAAAAGCTTCGTCCGGCGATGATCTTGATCTCTTCCACACGCTGCGGCCCATCTTTGAAAATATCGCCACGGCAAGAGTCGGCACCAGCGCGGAGGAATGCCGCGACCTCGGCTACCTCCGTCGCGGCGACCGCTATTCCATGAATCGCGATCGCCTTGTCGCCGACGCTAAGCAGACCGCCCTCGCCCTCGCGCGCGGCGGTTGGAAGCCTGCTGCCCCTTCCTGGCAGGAAGGCGCGCTAACCACGCAAATCAAAGTCCTCGGAGAATCGTTTCTCGCCGCCGCCAAGTTGGCAATCCATCTGATGGTTCGCGGCGGTTACGCGTCAGACTACGACGCCCACGTTGCCCGTAAACTGGCCAACATCCTTGCCGGCGGCCCCCTCTCCGCACCACAACTCGTCAGCGAGCAGTATGTCCTCGATCTCGAGCGCGAAGCCTTTGTCTCTCTCTGCGGCGAAAAGAAAACTCAGGAACGGATCGCCCACACCCTGAAAACCGGGAAGCCTCTCCGTAACTAATCCCTTTGGCGTGCGACGGCTTGCCGCCGCTTGATACACGTCGACGCAGCGAAGTCCACCTGTGGATCAACCCGCTCGAAAGGTTCTGTCCTTATTCTTCAATGTAGCGCTGGCTTTCATGCCAGCTTCTTCGGTTTCCCGTAAGAAATCTGATTGGCCTTACCTACCCTAGCAAGTCGGCCGTTCTTTCTCGCAATCAACCGCGGTAATCTTCCGGAGCGCGCGTTTGCGTTCGAAGGACCTCAACGCTTCCGGCACGCAAGGTCTCCCCGCCGCAACCATCAATTTCCTGTTCCCAAACAAGAATCGTCTAAATCCATATTGCCTCCACTTATCTATTCGTCTAATATTATCGGTCGGAGGTTTTTCATGCAACGACTCCTCGCTCCGCGCGAAGCCGCTAACATCCTCGGCGTCAGCTACCCCACCCTCAAACAATGGATCTACCACGGTAAAATCAAAACCGCGAAGACTCCTGGCGGTCACCATCGCGTCCCCGAATCCGAAATCGATCGCCTCATCCCAAAAAAGCTCAATCGCGGCGATATTGCCACGCGCCGCCTCAATTTCCGTAAGATTTCCGGCCGCAATCAGCTCATTGGCCGCGTTGTCGCCATCAAGTACAGCGGTTTGCTTGCCCAAATCACTCTGGCAATCGGTGAACAGCACATCACTTCCATCATCACCGCCGACGCCGCCAAGGAAATGCGCCTTAAGCCCGGCGAGCGTGCCGCTGCTCTCATTAAATCTACCGAAGTCATGATCCTCCGCGTCTGACCTCGACCTCGCTCATGAACTCTCGTCTACAGCGCGTATTTCATATTCCATGCCTTTTTGGACGGTCGTCTTTCTTCGCTCTTGTAGCGATCCTACTTTTCTCATCCTCCATTACCGCCCAAACCGTTCATATCGCCGCCGCCTCCGATTTGCAATTCGCCATGGACGATCTCGCTTCCCGCTATCAAAAGCAAACCAACAAAAAACTCTCCCTCACCTACGGCTCCAGTGGCAATTTCTACGCGCAAATCCAGAATGGCGCGCCCTTTGATCTTTTCTTTTCCGCTGACGTCCTCTACGCGCAAAAGCTCATCGACGCCCATTTCGCCGACCCCACCACTCTCTTCATTTATGCCCGCGGCCAACTTGTACTCTGGGCCCCCGCCGACGCTCACCTCAAACTCTCCCAAGTCGGTTTCGCCGCCCTGCGCGACTCCCGCGTTCAGAAAATCGCAGTCGCCAATCCCGATCACGCTCCCTATGGCCGCGCTGCTGTCACTGCTCTCGAACGCGCCGGTCTCTACGATGAGCTCAAATCTAAACTGGTCTACGGCGAAAATGTCTCTCAAGCCGCGCAATTCGCCCAATCCGGGAGTGCCCAGGTCGGCATTCTCGCGCTGTCTCTCGCTCTTTCGCCCCTCATGAAATCGGGAGATCGCTGGCTGGTCCCGCCCGATCTCTATCCAGTTCTCAATCAGGCCGTCGTCTTGATCAATTCTTCCCGAGACAAAGTTGATGCACGTGCCTTTCTCGAATTCGTCAAGACCGACGCGGGCCTTGCCCTCCTTTCTCAGCACGGTTTCAGCATTCCCAAATCCGTTTCTACGAACGCACCAAAGCAAAAGCCATGAGCCTCGACTCGCTCTTTCTCTCTCTTCGCCTCGCCGCCTCCGTTTCATTCACACTTCTCGCGATCGCCATACCGCTCGCTTACTGGCTAGCTTTCTCTCGCTGGCGTGGAAAGTTCCTCCTCGAATCGATCGTGGCGCTTCCTCTCGTTCTTCCGCCAACCGTCATCGGTTTCTACGCCTTGTTGGCACTCGGTCCTCGCGGTCCCCTTGGCCAGCTCTGGCTAACTCTCTTTGGTCATACACTCGCCTTCACGTTCACGGGACTCGTCCTCGCGTCCCTCATTTACAGCCTTCCGTTTGCCGTGCAGCCTCTCACGGCCTCGTTCGAATCCCTCGATCCCCGTCTGCTCGACGCTTCATCCGTCCTTGGTGCCGGCCGCGCGCGCACCTTCTACTACGTCATTCTTCCCCTATCCTGGCCCGGCCTCGTTACCGCGCTCGTTCTCAGCTTTGCCCACACGCTCGGCGAATTCGGCGTTGTCTTGATGGTCGGCGGCAATCTTCCCGGCATCACCCGCACCGTTTCCATCGACATCTACGATCGCGCGCAGGCCCTCGACTATTCCGGCGCGCATCGCATGGCTCTCCTTCTCTTGCTTATCTCCTTCGTCGTGCTCTCTAGCGTCTATGCAATCAATCGCCGCGTCTGGTCGCCCTGGCCGGTCAGGTGACACTTCCGATGCTCTCCGTACAAATCAGCAAACAACTCCGCTCCCCGGGCTCGGCGCCGTTCGAACTGGATCTCACACAGGATTTCGCCCCTGGTATAACCGTCCTCTTCGGCCCTTCCGGGGCCGGGAAGTCCACGCTGCTCGATTGCATCGCGGGCCTCCAGACCCCCGATGTAGGTCGCATCGCCCTCGGTGAAGAGGTGTTTTTCGACGCCAGCCAGAGCATCTTGCTTCCGCCGCAGCGACGTCGCATCGCCTACGTCTTCCAATCACTCGCTTTGTTTCCGCATCTCACCGCGGAGGAAAATGTCGCCTTTGGGCTTTACTCCAACGCCCCTTCGCGTCGCGATACGCGAGTCGCTGAAATCCTGAGTGTCTTCCGCATTGAAGATCTTCGCCTGCGCAAACCCGCGGAACTATCCGGCGGCGAAAAACAGCGCGTTGCCCTGGCACGTTCCCTCGTCACCCAGCCCCGCGTACTGCTTCTCGATGAGCCACTCACGGGGCTCGATGCTCCACTGCGTCGCGCGCTACTTCAGGATCTTCGCGACTGGAACGAAGCCAATGGCATACCCATCCTTTACGTCACTCACAATCGCGAGGAACTCGACTCCATCGGTGAACGCGTTGTCGTTCTCGTGCACGGCCGCGTTATCGAGTCCGGTACTTCTCGCGACGTCCTCGACGCTCCACGCTCCCTTGCACTCGCCCGCGCCTCTGGCTTCGAAAATGTCATGCCCGCGGAAATCCTGGAACTCCGCCACGACGACGGCGTGATGCGCGTCGCCCTGACTCCCTCAAATTGTGAATTGGAAATTCCCCTGGGTCCGAATGGACCCGGCGCGCAACTTCAAGTCGCCATCCGTGCCGGTGACATTCTTCTTGCCACTCAGCCGCCGCACTTTCTCAGTGCGCGCAACGTTCTGCCCGGCACGCTTGAATCTCTTGAAACTCGCGGCACTCTCGTCATCGCGCAGGTGAACGCCGGTGCGCGTTTCACGGTTCACATTACTCCCGGCGCTGTCCGCTCGCTCCATCTCTCGCCCGGCTCCCCGGTCTGGCTCGTGCTCAAGACCCACTCTTGCCATCTCGTTTCGCCGTAAACTTCTCTAGCTCCTCACTCCGCCGTCACCACCAGGGCGCTGCATGGCTTGCTTCCCGCACGCGCGTATCCATGCGGCATCTGCGAATCGAAGTACAGCGAATCTCCGGTATCCAGGTGTTGCATTTCGGCGCCAATCTTCAGCGCCAATCTGCCTTTCAGGTCGTATGGGAAATCAACTCCCGGATGTTGGTGCAGCCGCATCTTTGCAGGCGTCACCTCGTGGAAATCCGCAAGGTAGGCATTGAACCTCCTATCGGTCGCCAGATAATCCGGCGATTCGAAATCAAATGCAGCCTCTTCCATGCCCGGAGCTTCCGGAAACCGCAGCCGGTCCTTCTGTCGCACCATCGCAAAGGTGTGTTTGTCTTTTTCGTCGCTGAAAAAATAGTCCAGCCCCACGCTGAACACCCGTGCGAACCTCGAGAGTGTCGGCAGCGTAGGATACAGCTTCCCGTGCTCCAGTTTCGACAGCAGCGCGGGCGATAGTCCGGTGTGCTTGCTCAATTCCACCAGCCCCATCTTTCTCCGCAGCCGCAACCCCTTCAACTTATCCGCTACATGATATTGCTCCAGAGGTTCTTTCAAGTGCGGGGCTATCATCGCGCTCCGTCCCCTCTCCTTACAAAAAACATCCTGCCCTCTTTTTCGGTGCAGCATAGCACGCCCCGCCCTCTGCTATCATGGTCTCGCTCCACCCGAGGATTCCGTGCCCCGCAAAAAGGCCAAACGTAAATCCGCCCCAAAGCCTCTTCGGGCGCGCAACGCCGCCCGTTCCGGTTCGCCGCCCAGGCCCGGCACACGCCTGGAAGAAGTCCTGCAAAGCGCCGCCAATATTTTCTTCGCCAAGGGTTTTCACGCCACCAGCATTGAAGACGTCGCGCGCGACGTCGGCATGCTCAAGGGCTCTCTCTACTACTACATCAAATCCAAGGACGATTTGCTTTTCCAACTCCTTCTCGCAGGTATTGAAGACGGCGACGCCTTCATCGCTCGTCGGATCGATCTCTCCGGCGATCCTGTCGAGCAACTCGAGCGCGCCGTCCGCGCCCAGATTGATTACATCATCCAGAACAAGGTCCCCTTCGGTCTGTTCCTCCACGAATTCGATTCGCTTTCTGGCAAGCGCCAGCACAAGCTCATCTCCGTGATGTCGCGCTACAATTCGCGCTTCGTAGATCTTGTCCGTCGCGGACAACAGCAGGGCAAGGTCATCGACGGCGAGCCCTGGCTTATCGTCAACGGCATCCTCGGCATGTGCAATTGGCTTTATCGCTGGTACGACACCGACCATGTTTCCGGCCCCGAGCAGATCAAGCAGGTCTTTTTGCGCATCATTCTCGGTGGCATTCGAAAACCTTGATGACCCACCACTGCCGCGCCCTTCAATTCAAGCAGTCTGTCCTTTAATCAGCTTGGCCAGGAGGGTTAGCGCTTTTCGCGGCTGCCTTCACATTCAGATTTCTCATCAATCTCAGTAGCGAATTCGGATGTAGCCCCAGTTCTTTCGCTGCTTCCAGATAGCTGCCCCCTGCTTCCTGCAGCGCTTTCTGAATCAGTTGCTTCTTAATTTCCTTCAGCGCACCGTGGTAACTCGTCGCTTCGCTCGCCGGGGTCCCCACTTCGATAATCCCTTCCGGCAGGTCATCCACGCCGATCTTGTCTCCGGACCCGAGCACCAGCGACCGTTCGATTGCGTTTTCGAGTTCTCGCACATTCCCAGGCCAATCGTAATTCTTCAAACACTCCAACGCGTCCTGCGAAAGCGCTCCCGCCTTCACCCTGCATTTTTGGCTGGCTTTCTCTATGAAATGCGCCGCCAGCTCGGCGATGTCCTCCCGCCGTTCGCGCAGGGGTGGCATGGTCACCTTCACGACATTCAGCCGGTAGAACAGATCCTTCCGGAATTCCCCCGAGTCCACGGCCTTGGACAGGCTCTTGTTCGTTGCTGCCACCAGCCGGATATCCAGCGGTATCGCTCGCGTTCCACCCACTCGTTCGAACTCGCGTTCCTGCAACACGCGCAGCAGTTTCGCCTGCAGCCCCGGTGCTAGCTCGCTGATCTCATCCAGAAACAGCGTCCCTCCCTCCGCTGCTTCCACTTTCCCTTTTTTCTGCGACACCGCGCCTGTGAACGCGCCCTTCTCATGCCCAAACAATTCACTCTCGAGCAGACTCTCGGTAATCGCCGCGCAGTTGATCGCCACGAATGGCCGTTCCCCGCGCTTGCTGTTCTGGTGTACCGCGCGCGCCACCAACTCCTTGCCCGTCCCGCTTTCGCCTTCGATCAATACCGTCGAATCAGTCGGCGCCACTTTTCTTATGAATTCGTATACTTCGCGGATTTTTGCACTGCTTCCCACCATGTTGTGCTGCAGGCTGATTTCCGCCCTCAGTGTTTGGTTCTCCTGCTTCAATTTTTCCCAGTGGCTTAAATTCTCCAGTGCCAGCGCCGCAATATGCGCTACCGCCTGCATAACCTGCAGATGATTGTGGTCAAATTTTATCGTCGGCGTCTGGCTATCCAAGTAGATCACTCCCAAGACTCTTTCGCCGATCACCATCGGCACGCACAACAGCGAGCCTGCTTGCGGGTCGCCTTTCGTCGGCTTTGCGCTCTTCCGCAACGATTCATCCCGTCGCGCATCCTCCGCTAGAAGCCCTGCGCGTTCCTGCAGTACGCGTTGCAGAACCGCCTGGCTCACAGGCACGGCTTGCTCCGGCCCGTTTACACGATCCCATGCCGTCGTCGAGCTCACTTCTCCCTGCTCGTCGAAAAATAGCACACTGCCTCGCTCTGCCGGCACCACATCGAACACAAATCCCAGCAATTGCCACTGCAGCGAATCCTGGTCGCGAATGCTTCCAATGGCCGTCGCCATTTTCAGCAACGCATTCAAGTCTGCCGTCAATCGCCCTGCCGTCACGGGGGTTGTTCCAGGCACATGCTCTTCCCGCAAGGGATGCAGTGCTTTTTCCCGCGGCAACAACACCTCCGTGCCGGCTATCGGCGACGTATCTTCAAAGCACACGGGATTGGATTGCGTCCCTTCTTCTTCTTCCAGAAAGAACACGAACAGCGATGCACCAACGGTGATTTGGTCGCCGTGCTCCAAATTCCGTTCCGTCACCGGCACACTATTCACACGCGTACCATTGCGGCTGCCGAGATCGCGCAAACTGATTTCCGTGCCTTTGCGCACTAGCACGCAATGCCGCCTCGATAACGAAGGATCCGCCAGATAAATTTGATTGGTTGAGTCCCGCCCGATTGACACTTCACCTTCGGGCAAGGCAAAACTCGAGCCCTGGAAGAGGCCCGCGATTCCTACAATGCGCGCTTCCATAATTGGCTCACCCTGCAATTTACCTTATCACTCTAGCTCACCCCAGAATACCCCTCGCCGCTAACCCAAAGGCGGGTTCCCCTTAACCGTTCGGTTAGTGTGCCCGTGTAAATTCTTCCTTTCTCCGTTTCGGAAATTTATGCCTTCACTCCTAATCCCCATCAAATCTTCAACTTCATTTTTCTCGCCGGCCACACAAGGGCATTGCTCCACTGTGGCACGCCGCCTGCACTACTCATCCGCGTCGGTAGTTAGGAAAGTCAAACAGGAGTTCGGAAACCAGAACAGGGCACATCGGCGATTCACAACAACTCTTACACTTCCCCTTTCTGCATCGCTCCGCTTCCGACACAAGGAGATTTTATGAAAAACCTACGTTCTATGTTTCTTGCTTTGACTGTCCTCCTGCTCGCTACGGCGGCTCACGCCCAGCAGACCAGGGTTCAGGCTAGCGTCCCGTTCGACTTCGTCGTTGGTGACCGCGCCTACTCGGCCGGCGAATACAGCGTAAAATCCATGTCCGAGAGTGGCGTTGCCATTCGCATCGATAATAAGCAAGACTCCGAACGCGGCATCGTTCTTTCGAACGCTTGCCACAAACTGCAACCGGCAGCCGGTACTGTTCTCGTATTCCAGCGTCTTGGCGACCACTATTTCCTCTATCAGGTGTGGACCGAAGGCAACACCTCTGGCCGCGAATTCCCGATCAGCAAGGCAGAGACCCAGATTGCCAAGGATTACAGCAAGCCGGACCTGGTGATCGTTGCCGCTAACATCTCCCACTAACCCTACGGCACCCCCCGCGGTGCTTAGCCCGAAAGAAAGAGGGAACGTCACAAGACGTTTCCTCTTTTCTTTTTCACTACCGATTTGTTTTTGCACGGGCGCGCTTCCTGAGGTAGCGCGTCATTTTCCCGCGATTACATTTCGAAGTGGAATATATCCACCACTACGTTGGTCTTTTTGTTCAGCAATACGATGTGGCCCCCGATCACCACGTTCGCGCAATTCGGCGGGGGCGGCGGCAAGATCTGTTCGAGTCCTTTTGGGCATGGCTCGATCTTCTTCTGCAGTCCAGGTGGGAGTGTTCCCCGACGTACAAGCTGTTTCTCCAGTCCCGGCGGTAGGTGATCCTTCTTGGCTAACCCCGGCGGCAGATGATTCTCATTCTGGACGTACCAACCGTGAAACGCTTCCTGATCATGATGGTTGTAATAATATTGCCCCTGGTCGACGTCATCTCCGTGCTTGTCGTGGCCTTTCCCGTGGCCCTTTCCGTTTCCATTCCCGTTCCCCTGCGCCAGTGCGCAATTCGCGGTCAGTACGAAGAGTCCCAATACACTGCAAATCATCGATTTCGCTATTCTCATGTTGCGCTCCCTCCGAAGGTGGGCAACTCTAAGTTTAGCGGGGGAAGCGCTTCTGTAGAATTTGTGCTCGGGGGGGATTGGTCCAGCGAGTAACTTGACCTTCCGTACAGTCGGCGACCACGCTTTGCTCCTGAACAATAACTTCAGGCCCACAGGTGAATCTTGTTTCGGATCTACTTAGTTTCTTGCTTCCAAAGCGCTCAGTGTGCGTCCGCAAATGTCTTCTGGCGATCCCGTGGCCGCAATCGGCACCAGTAAGTCCAGGCGCCTGTAAAACTCAATCAACGGCGCCGTGCTGCTCACATACACCTGCAACCGCAGTTTCACCGATTCCGGCCGGTCGTCCTCGCGCTGGTACAATCGCCCGCCGCACCGATCGCAAATCTCTTCAGCGCGCGATGGCTGCTGCGTCATGTGGAAAACCGCTTTGCACTTTTCGCAAATTCTCCGCCCGCTCAATCGCGACACAATCTCTTCCACAGACAACTCGTAATCCACCACCGCGCTCAGCGATAGATCTTCTTCCTCCATCAATTCATTCAGCGCTTCCGCCTGGGCCAGCGTTCGCGGAAATCCATCCAGCAAGAAGCCGCCGGCGCAATGCAGGCAGCGACTTCGTTCGCGTACCATCTCCCATACGGTCCCATGGGGTACCAGATCGCCCCGACGCACGTATTCCAGTGCTGCAGCCATCGCCGGCGTTTGGTCACACGCTTTTCGGCTACCTGCGGCACGGAACACATCGCCCGTCGACAGGTGGCAGGCGCCCAGGCGCTCGTTCAGTAAGTGCGCCTGCGTCCCCTTCCCCACTCCCGGCGCACCCAAAAGCACCAGTCGCCAGCATGGATTCGCTCTCTCCGGAATCGTAGAGCACTTTTCCGAGGGTCCTTGTATCCAAGCGACCCGGTCTTTTCTGTTTGGCGTATTCATCTAGGACCTTGCCCGAATGGGCCGCAATCCGAATCGCTTGAAGTTGCGCATTGCTTTAGACACCGGCGGAGTAGCACCGCACGGCAACTCTTCAGCATTGAAGGGAGCGAACTTTGACAGTACTTCGTCTCGTAGAGTTACCACCCTCCTTTGTCGCTGGCAAGAGCCGACGTCACGCCAGTTCTTTTTCTACTTTCCAGAGACTTCTTCATGTTTGTGCCAGTGTGATCTGAAGAGTTAGTCTGGCTGCTTTCTTTCTGAGGAACTCGATCCGTTGTCGGCGATATCTGTGCTCGTAGTATTCAGCGCCTTTGTCAATTTAGTGCTGGCCATACTTCAGCATTCGATAGACGAGTCGGGCGAGTCTGTGGGCCATTGACGTAATAGCTTGAGGGGCGCCAAGCTTGGAGCGTAACCGTCGGTATTGCGCTCCGAGGTAGGTGTGGCTGCGAATCAAGGCAACAGCGGCCATCCCGCAACGCTATAGCCGCTCGATTGACTACACGCCGTGTGCCTCGGCCAGCACTTTGTCACCACTGGTGCGATTGTCGGGACATAATTCCAGCCACGAAGAGAAGTGCGCTTCGGTTTTCCATCGGCTCAAGCCCTTTTCCGTGAAGGATTTTCTTCAGCGTATTCTGCGCATTTTTCCCGATCGTTCTAATCCTTCCGTCATTCGGAAGCAAGTCATCTCCTTGCCCCTACATCCTCCCTCGCTCTTCAATCGCCGCTCTGCAAATGTTATGCTCGCTTCCCCCAGCGTCTCAGGAGAATTCTCTCCATGGGCCAAGTGACACGCAATCTTGCCTCCGCTATCTTGCTCGCTTCCACTGTGGTCAGCTTGCTTTCCTTTGCTTCCTACGGGCAAGAAGTACCTCTGCAACTCCAGCCGCCCGCCAATGGGCAACTCCTTCTCGAGGACCGCGCCGAGGGTGGCCAGGTCCCGATTCCATTCCCTGGCTCCTCGTCACCGTCGTTAGCCACGATGGCACCGGTGTACTCTCGCGCGTCAGCACCATCCAGCGCCTCAACACGAAAGGTGACAAAGCTCCCGCTTCCAGTTGCGACACAGCCCACGTTGGCCAGGAGACGCGCGTGCCGTACACCGCCGACTACCTCTCCTACGCACCCAAATAATCTCACCGCCCTTTGTGCGAATCATCTCTAGCCAATGACCAATCTTCCTCCCGATCTCAATTCACCTGTCCTCACATCGGCCTCCGACGCGCCGCTGAATTCCTATTCGCCCCGCAAACGAGCCATCATCGCCGGCCTACTCAGCCTGCTCCTCCCAGGCATGGGTCAACTTTACAATCGTCAACCTCGCAAGGCGCTCGGCATCGCCATAATCACGCACATTCTCGGAGCGCTCGTCGCACACACGCGCCTGCTCCTCAGTTTCTGGACGATGATCGCGTCGATCCTCATCGTCCTCGCCTGGCAACTCTTCGTCGCCATCGAAGCGGCCCGCTCTGCCGCAGCCGCGAAGAAGCCAGAGTCTCCCGTTCCTCTCCCCTGGCTCGCGTATCCGCTCATTGGAATCATCATCGTCTTTAGCGCCCTGGCTCCCTCTCCCCAGCACACCATGCACGAATCGGGCTTTTACGCTTACAAGATGCCTTCCGCCTCGATGTGCCCCACCATTTGTGCAGGGGACCGCATCGTCGCGGACGCGTGGGCCTACCACTTGAATTCTCCTAAGCGTGGCGACCTTGTGATGTTGAGACTCCCTTCTTCCGATGTTCTCTTCATCAAGCGCGTCATCGGGCTCCCCGGAGATCTCGTTGCACCCGGTCCCGGCGGCTCCGTTCTCGTCAACGGCAAGCCGTTTCAGCCACCCAAAGCATGTGGAAATGTCGTCAGCATTGAGTACCGACTCGGCGGTGACTCCTCCGCGATGTTCAAAGCGACTAAAGTTCCCGAAGGTACGTTTTACGTCGTCGGCGATAATCTCGGAGAGAGCATAGACGGCCGCATCCCAGATTTCGGCCTCGCCACGCTCGACATGCTCCGCGGTAAACCTCTTTATTTCTGCTGGTCTCCCAATCGTAACCGCATCGCCTGCTCGATTCACTAATCGGCCTACTTTGTCATCCCTGCCTGAGACGCGCGTCGTCTGCGCCCCGCAGCGCGGGTTGCGCGTGCCGCGCGCTTCGCCGGGACGGAGGATTGTGGCTACCGACCATGCTGTCCCAGTCCCATAGAACCATCACTCCTCCCAGTACTTGTCCCCGCACCGTGCCTCCTACTTCGCATGACCGCCCCCTGTAACCTTCCCCCTCCCACGCAATCTAACCGCTGTGAGGAATCCCTCTATGCAGAGTCCCATCATCGGCCGCACGATCGCCATCTTCATTATTCTCTTTATCGTTGGTTGGACAGCCTTCCGCTCGCTCGGCGCGCGTCCGCCCGCCACGCCTTCCGCGCCCACGCCGCTACCCGCGCTCGACGCGCTTCTCGGTTCCGCGAAAACATCGGAGACAGCCGTCTTCGCTGGCGGTTGTTTCTGGGGAGTGCAAGCGATCTTCGAGCAGCTTCGCGGCGTCACCGAAGTGGTTGCCGGCTATTCCGGCGGATTCGTGAGTTCGCCGTCGTATGAAACCGTCAGCCTCGGTGTCACGGGCCACGCGGAAAGCGTGCGCGTCACGTACGACCCCTCGCAAATCACCTACGGCCAGTTATTGATGGTTTATTTTTCCGTGGCCCACGATCCCACGCAGTGGAATCGACAGGGACCCGACACTGGATCGCAATATCGCTCCGCCATCTTCTACACGTCCGACGTACAGAAGCGCATCGCCGAAGCCTACATCGCGCAACTCTCTGTTGCGCCTATCTACTCGCGCCCAATCGTCACCAAGGTCGAAAAGCTTAGCGCCTTCTATCCCGCCGAAGCCTATCACCAGGACTACGTCAAGAATTATCCCGACAGCTCCTACGTCGCCCTCAACGATCTTCCCAAGCTCGCCCGCCTCCATAAAGACTTCCCCGCTCTCTGCCGCCCCAACTAGAATTTGCCTCTTGGGTTCTCCTTGCTTGTGTAGAGAACGCCTTCTGTGGCGGTCCGCTCTTCTGACTGTCGTGTTAGTGGCCGACCTTCAGGTCGGTTATTTGATCAATGGCGAGTTCCGACGAGTCGCCTTTCTCTCCCCCCGCGTTTGTCGTCCCGTCTGGAGTGCCGTGCCATTGCGGCACGCGATGGAGGGATCGTGGCAACCTTGATCAACTCCCGACTCACTGGCACATTCATGCAAACCCAGCGTCCGCGGGCGCATTTCCTTACAATTTGCGCGGCGCATCGGCGGAATCTGTTTGGAAACGTAGAAGACGGCGCATGACTTTGAGCGGGCTTGGGGAGATTGTGAGTGCTTGCTGGGCTCGCCTTCCAGAGCATTTTCCAAACGCATCGATCCAAGAATTCATTGTAATGCCCAAACATTTGCACGGCAACATTGCGTTGGGTGTAGAGGCACGATACATCGTGCCCTTTGATCCTCAGGCGAGGAAACCGGAACGAATCTGGCGACAGGTGACAGATTCCGTTCCTACAATCGTAAGGACGTTGAAGGCCGCAGTTACCCGGCAGGCTCGAGAGGCCTTGGAAATCCGATTGGCCACGATCTGGCAGAGAAACCATTTCGAGGGGATTGTATGCGATGGAGAAGAGTATGCAGCGACCTGCAGGTATATCGTGGAAATTTCGGTGCGCCAGGTTAAGCCCGGCGCTTCCAGCGGGTGAAACCCCCGCCCCGGAAAGGGAGGAGCCGCCCCACCGGGAATCGAGTCTTGGGCTCATGAAGGAGACGACATGAGTTAAGCGTAGACCGAGCGATGTCCAGGCCGTAACGCAAATGAAGCGATTGAGCCTCGTGAGACAGATCCGGAGGCCGACAGGGTCGAATATCTGGAAGGCAATAGTAGGCGACCGCAAAGGCGATGGTCGCTGGAGACTCCGGCGGGGTCTGAGAGCACGGCATGGACAGAAAAGGAAGCGTCATGGCACCTGGGAGATCCACCGCCGTCTCGGTCTGGAGGTAGCGGACCGAGTATGTCAACCGAACGGACCATCCTGAGGGAGACAGAAGCGACGGTGGAAGTCGGACTCGCTGATAGTACTCGGAGCGCGGGAAAGCCGCGTACAGGGGAAAGCGGCGGGGCAGGTTGAGTAGCTGGTCCAGGGAAACATTCCCTGCACAATCAGAGGTAGGAGAAGAATGTACACACAACTGGACCAGATCGTGAAGAAGGCGAAGTCAAATCCGAAGCTACGCTTCACGTCGCTAGCGCATCTGCTCACTCCGGAGTTCCTCACGGAAACCTGGAAGCAGATGAATCGGCGGGGTGCGAGCGGTGTTGATGGTGAGACGACGAAGGAGTTTGAACAGGACTTGGACACACGAGTTCAAGAGTTATGCGAACGCTTGAAGCAAGGGACCTATCGGGCTCCACCGGTTCGCCGAGTGGAGATACCGAAGGGACCTGGCAAGGCAGGAACGAGGCCGCTCGGAATTCCAACGGTCGAAGATCGCCTGCTACAAAGAGCAGTGGCGCGGATCTTGGAAGCGGTGTTCGAGGCGGATTTCCTGGAATGCTCGTATGGATTTCGGCCGGGACGTAATCCACATAGTGCCCTACGGGAGCTACGCAGGATCATCGTCACGAAGAAGGTTGGACACTTATTCGAGGCCGACATTCGCGGCTACTTTAACCACATCCAGCATGAATGGCTGCAGAAGATGATTGCTCAGCGGATTGCAGATCCGTTCATCCTACGCCTGATCGGCAAATGGTTGAACGCAGGTTTCATGGTGGGAGGAGTCGTTACGCGAACGGAAGAAGGATCGCCGCAAGGCGGGCCGATCAGCCCGATCTTGTCCAACATCTACCTGCATTACGTTCTTGATCTTTGGTTTGAGAAGAAGATCAGACCGAGATGCCAGGGAGAGGCGTACCTGACGAGGTTTGCTGACGATTTCGTGGTGAACTTCCAATACCGGCGCGATGCGGAAGAGTTCCACAAGAACCTAACGGATCGATTCGGGAAATTCGGATTAGAGTTGGCGGAGGAAAAGACGCGGGTGATGCGCTTCGGACGCTTTGTCCGGGCGGACCTAGAGAAGACCGGAGAGAAACCGGAAACGTTTGACTTCCTAGGTTTCAAGCATGTCTGCGGCACCGATCGAGGCGGCAAGTTTGCCTTGGTGCGGGTCCCATGCGACAAAAGCCGCCGAAAGTTCTTGGCCAAGTCCAAGGAATGGCTCAAGCAGCATAGGCATTGGAAGCGGCGGGATCAGCAAAAGCAACTAACGCTGATGCTGCGCGGCTTCTACCAGTATTTCGGGCTACACCACTGCAAGCCGAAGCTCGACGCAATCCGGTACGAGGTAGCGCGACAATGGATGCGTACATTGAGACGACGGAGTCAGCGGCACCGCCTGCACTGGTCCTATCTGACGAACCAATCCTGGTTCGAACTACCTTATGCGGTCTCGATACTTCATGCGACGGTCTGACTGCCATCCAACGAGTGCAACCTGGGGAGCCCGTTGCGGGAAATCCGCTCGGCGGGTTCTGAGAGGGGGGACGGGCACAAGCGGCTGAGCCGCAAGACCTGTCCCTACCCACCACCCAGTGGGTGTGGGACAAGGAGAAATTCAAGCGGTGGAGGGAGTCGAAGAAATACGGGGTTTCTAAGAGTAGTCTACATGGCTGGGGGAGCTAGGATGGGACCAGGCAAGAGAACCCCAGGAGGGCACGATGATTCGTGCCCCTACATTAACAGGAGGGAAACATGAGGAGATTAGCTGCGGTACTGATTGCGGGAGTAATGCTTTCGGCCATGGGGCTAGCGACGCGGAAATCGCAGCTTTCGGCGGCAGCTCCACAAATGGCGACGGTGGAGACGCTCAGGCAGCACGAAGTCGAGTTCATGAAAGCCGCGCTCGAGCATGGATCCGCCGGATACATGTCGTACTACGCTGAAGATGCTGTCGAACTCCCGAATGGCGCCGCGCCGATTGTAGGCAAGGCAAACATCGCCAAGGGCATGGGATTTCTGGACGACAAGAATAACCGGCTGACATGGGCTGCGATGGGTGCGGACATTTCGTCTTCCGGCGATCTGGGCTACACCTGGGGTGATTTTGAATTCCTCGGCAAGGATAAAGACGGCATCCAGCACGTCGAGCACGGAAAATATATAACTGTCTGGAAAAAGCAGGCCGACGGAAACTGGAAGGTGGCGGTGGATATGGGCAACGCCGGGCCCAAGGAAAATTAATGGGATCAGCGTGAAGACCGAGGCAACAACATCGCGCCAGGCGGTGAGCCATTTTGGAGGCGCAAGCCGGTGGGGCGGGGTTGCACAATCGCGCCGGCTCATGAACAATCAATGGGTAATCCCAATTCATTCTTATCCGAGCCCTCAATGAAGCAGAAAATTTATCCCTCTCTCGACGCGGCTGTGGCGGATATTCCCGACGGCGCGCGCATCATGTTCGGCGGTTTTGGCGGTGCCGGTTTTCCCAACAATCTGATTGAAGCGTTATCGCGCAAGGGCATCAAGAACATCACCGCGATCAGCAACAATTGCGGTACGCGCGAAGGCGAACTGGGCATCATGTTTAAGAATGGCCAGGTGAGCCACGTGATTGCATCGTTCCCCGGGCCGCACTCCAACTACTTTCAGGAACGATTCGCCAATAGGGAAGTGACATGCGAGCTGGTGCCGCAGGGCATCCTGTGCGAACGCATGCGAGCCGCGGCGGCCGGGCTACAAGGCTTTTACACCAGCGTGGGCGTGGGCACGGAAGTGGCGCAGGGAAAAGAAGAGCGCGTGATCGATGGAAAGCGCTGCATTCTGGAGCAACCGATCCACGCAGACTTCGCGCTGATCAAGGCGCAGAAGGCGGATGAGTTGGGCAATCTCACCTATCGGCTGGCCGCGCGGAATTTCAATCCGATCATGGCCATGGCCGCGAAAGTCACGATTGCAGAGGTGGACGAGATTGTGCCGCTCGGCTCGATCGAACCGGAGAATGTGATTACACCCGCGATCTTCGTACAGCGCATCGTGCACGCGAAAGGAGTCCGCTTCGCCGGGTGACGGCAAGCCGGGAACTGCTATGAGCGAAAAACAAAGATTGACCCGCGAACAGATCGCACAACGCGCCGCACAGGAATTGAGCGATGGAGCATTCGTAAATCTCGGCTGGGGCATTCCCAACCTGATCGCCGATTATCTGCCAAAGGGCATGACCGTATATTTTCACAGCGAGAATGGCATCCTGGGCATGGGACGCCGCGCCAAGCCCGGCGAGGAAGACTACGATCTGGTCGACGCCATGAAAGTTCCCGTCACGCTCATTCCGGGCGCTTCGTTTTTTCATCAAGCCGATGCCCACCTGATGACCCGCGGGGGGCATTTGGACCTGGCGGTGCTCGGCGGATTTCAGGTTTCCGAAAAAGGTGATTTGGCCAACTGGAAAATTCCCGGCGCCCAGGGCAGCGGAAATATCGGCGGAGCCATGGACATCGCCACGGGCTCAAAGAAAATTATTGTCTGCATGGAGCACAACGCCAAGAATGGCGATCCGAAAATCGTGAAACAGTGCAGCTATCCGCTGACCGCGATCGAATGCGTGGACACCATCGTGACGGATCTCGCCGTCATTGATGTGGAGAAAAACGGACTGGTGGTGCGCGAAGTGGCACCCGGCTGGAGATTTGATGAAGTGCAGAAGTGCACCGGAGCGAAACTAACCGCGCGCGGCGGCCAGGTGGCGGAAATGAAGCTGGGATAATTGCAGGACTACAGACGCGCCGCGCAACGCGCCACAATTTTTCCATTGGGCATCTGCATCACCACCACGAGGCTGTCAGTCAGTGGTACGCCTGCGCCGGGCACATCGAATTGAAACCACCACTCGTACTTTTTCGGCAGCTCGTTGCTGAGTTCCGTTGCAAACGGTTCAATCGGAATCATCTCCGCGTGCGTTAGCTTTATTTCTGGCGCGGGACGAAGTGAGATTCCTCGCTTCCAGTAGAAGTTCACATGCACCATGCGAAGAATCGCTTTGCTCAGATAGATTCGCGTTCCCGCTTCCTGGATCCTGTCGGTACATGGCAGATCGTACAACTCAAAGCTCAACTCCATGTGTTCCGGGAATTCTGTGATGATCTCGTTGCCGCGACGGAACAGCGTGCCGCTGCTGGAATCCACGCGGCGAAGATTGTCGAAAAAGGTGGGAGATTTTAGGCGTCCGGTGAGGCGAAAACAAGGGCCATCGGTGATCGCGCCGTCGGTGACGAGCTGAACTCCGCCGTCGTAATTCCAGACGGTCCGTTCACGTGGAGGCTGAGCGTCGCCCACTTGTGGAGTAGCGGCGAGCTGAAGAACGCAGGCAGCGAATAGGCAAGCAAGAACCCTGTGAAGCATAGCCATCCCCGGCGCTGGGATTAGTCTACTACTCAGGGCGCTAAGTTGAGGAGAAAACTGAAGTCGCCCACCTGGCACAGGCGCTTACCTTCACCAGCAGGTTTGCACACGCCGCTGCCGGCTTGGAGTGTAGCGAAGGCGGTAACTAGATTGGGGAGCACGGAGGGCGGAGCGACAGGAATATTGTGCTGGCCGAGTACGGTCTTCACTTGGGGTGCGAGCGCAGCGAGGCGAGCGATGGAATTGGCGTAGGCGCTGAGGTCGGTCTCAGGGCGGTAGAGCCAGATGGCCGCCGGGTAATACGTGTCGCCGGTGAAGAGCAGGCGATTGGCGTGGTCGAAGAGGCAGAGGGCGTCGGGGGTGTGGCCGGGAGTAGAGAGGATTTCGACCGTGCGCCCGCCGAGATCGATGGTGTCGCCGTCGTGGATGTACTGGGCGATTTTCCACGGTTTCGTGCGATACGTCTTTGCGTCAAAGCTTTTGGGAAGTTCACCGCAGATTTCCCCTGGCGCAATTTCCGCCTGGGCGTCAACGGTGGAACCCTTGGCGTTCGTGCGACTGAACTTCGTGTCCATGGAATAGATGGTGTCGAACTGCCAGTTGTCGCCGACGTGGTCGTCGTGCGTGTGAGAGTTGACGATGATGATCGGAAGTGAGGTGAGTTCGCGGACCACCTTGCGGAGGTCGCTGATACCCATGCCGGTATCGAGAAGGAGGGCTTTGTCTTTGCCGAGTATGAGATAAGAGATGGTCTCCTCGGATTGATGCGGTTCGTAGATGGCGATGGTGTTGGTCGCGACTTTGTAGACCTCAAACCAAGGATCGGAAACGGTGATGCGCTCGAGCGATTTGTACTCCGGGCGAGGAAGTGGCTTGCACCAGCCGGGGGTTTGAATTTCCTGTGCGGGTGCTATGGGACAGAGTAAAAACACGTACAAGCTGGCAATCGGAATCGTTCTGCTAAGCATGAGCAGCCCTGAGTTCTGCCATTTGTTAGTTAACCACCCAACCGCTGCAATCGACCGGATTGACATCGATGCCCAAGCGCACGAAATCAAACCTGGAAGGTGGTACCCAAGAAATGAGAGCTGGATCTGTGAAACAGATCCAAGTATCCCATGGTGGCGCATTGTTCACACCGGAATAGCCGTAAGAAATGTCATGAGACGCCCGATCACAAAATTTGAAATCCGGTCCATACTGCAGGAGTTTGCCGTTCGCCAGTTCACAGCTACCAACTTGTCGGTCGGCACCCCAGTCTTGAAGAAGTTGAGCTCGACGCTCGGATAATTGTTTGACGACTGTGGCTAAATCTGTTTTCAGTGAATCGATCGAAGCGGGAGTGTACGATTTGATTCGTAGGTAATCATGCAAAGGATAAATTGGGTTGACGTCGCCTTGGCCCAAAAGGAGCCGGCCTTTTCGCTTAAGTTCTTCGGGATCTTCCGTGCGAGCGAGTCTTAGGTGGTCTAGCAAGCGCTGTAACTCCCCGCGTTTTTCAAGCAATACTGATCGTCTCAGCAAGGGACGGCTTTTGTGCCTCATCGCGATGCGGCTAGAGAATTCCTCGGACTCCGCGGATTGCTCTTCCAAACACTGAAGAGAACGCCACGCGACAGTTTTCGTGAGTCTTCTCTCGAAACGAGTCGCTTCCATACGGTTGGTCACGGATGGGTCATGTCTTCGGGTTTGACGAGGGCGTCGAATTCTTCGCCGGAGAGATGGCCGAGTTTAACGGCGGCCTCACGGAGGCTGGTTTTTTCGTGGTGCGCGGTGTGCGCAACCTTGGCTGCGTTATCGTAGCCGATTTTGGGAGCGAGAGCGGTGACGAGCATGAGCGAATTCTTTACATAGCTTTCGATGACCTCGCGATTCAACTGGATGCCGACGACGCAGTGGTCGACGAAGCTGTTGCAAGCATCGGCGAGGAGCTCGACGGAGTGCAGGTAATTAAAGATCATCACGGGCTTGAAAACGTTGAGCTCGAAATTGCCCTGCGAGCCGGCGAAACCGATAGCAGCATCGTTGCCCATGACCTGGACGGCGACCATGGTGACGGCTTCCGACTGCGTGGGATTTACTTTGCCGGGCATGATGGAAGAGCCGGGCTCGTTTTCGGGAAGCGTGAGTTCGCCAAGACCGCATCGTGGTCCGGAGCTCAACCAGCGGACGTCGTTGGCGATCTTCATCAGGGAAGCGGCAAGAGTCTTGAGTGCGCCGCTGGCAAAAACGATTTCATCATGCGCGGAAAGGCTGGCGAATTTGTTGGGGTGAGAGCGGAACGGCAAGCCCGTAAGTTCCGCGATTTTTTTCGCGGCGCGCTCGGCAAATTCGGGATGTGCGTTTAAGCCAGTGCCCACCGCGGTGCCCCCAATAGCGAGATCGAGCAGTCCATCGAGGGCCACGGCGATTCGCCCGCCATCGCGATCGAGGAGGCTCACATAACCGGAGAATTCCTGCTCAACGGTGAGGGGGGTGGCGTCCTGCAAGTGCGTGCGGCCGATTTTCACCACGCCGACAAATTCTTTGGCCTTGGCATCCAGCGCGTCGCGGAGTTTTTTCACGGCAGGAAGCAGACGTCGCGAAGTTTCCAAAGCGGCGGCGATATGCATAGCTGCGGGAAACGTGTCGTTGGAAGATTGCGACATGTTCACGTCGTCGTTGGGGTGGATCGGCTTCTTGGCGCCCATCTCGCCACCCGCGATTTGAATCGCGCGATTGGAGATGACTTCGTTGACGTTCATGTTGGTCTGCGTGCCGCTGCCGGTCTGCCAGATGCGAAGAGGGAAATGCTCATTCAGTTTGCCAGAAATCACTTCATCGGCCGCCTGGGTAATCAGGTTGGATTTTTCCTCGGGAAGCTTCCCGAGGTCGCGATTGACGAGCGCGGCCGCCTTCTTGAGGATCCCGAACGCGCGAATGAGTTCCGCGGGCATAGTGTCTCTGCCAATGGCGAAATGAATTAGAGAGCGGGCGGTTTGCGCGCCGTAATAGCGGTCCAGCGGGACCTCGATTTTTCCCATGCTGTCGGATTCGATGCGGGTGGGAACGGACTTGGCGAACTGCGTTGCTTCAGACATGTGAGGCTCCTGGGAGCGATCGACCCTAGTTTAACAGGGAGTGAGGGTTGGCGATGTTGGTTTCGTGGAGGAATTCTGCACGGACCAGATGTTGAGGTCCATCGGCACGCATATGGCGCGTGCCTTGAGATGACAATCATAGTGGTTATAGAAACAGTTTTGTCATGCCGAATTTGTTGGAACGGGGAAATTGCCACGAACGCTCCGCGCCAGCAAACCACTGGCGCTCCGGTCGGGATGAAAGATTAAGAAAAGGCAAGAGCGAGGAAAAGAAATGCCAACGGCCCACACGCAAAAACGGAGTATGGGGCACCCGTCCGACCTCAAAGGCGCCCGCCTCAGAAGGCGGCCGCCACAACGAGAACGGCAAGTTCGATCGAGCACGATCTATTGTGCCCCGATAAGGCAAAGCAGGCGAGGAGCGAGAACCCGACACCTCGCGGCGCCAACGGGATAACGAAAAGGTGGGGTAAGGTATAATTAGAGGCTGGGGGAAAGCGGCAAAAGATGAGTCAAGGCAGGCAGAGGGGAAAGGCGTCGGCAGAGACGCGGCGGCGGAAGCGTTTGCGTTTTTACCGAACGCGAATGCGTGAGCTGTGGCGGATCGGGAAAGCTCTGGTGTCGACGAAGCACCCGTTCCTAGTGCACATCATTCCCATGCGCCGGTGCAATCTGGATTGTGGCTATTGCAATGAGTATGACGATGTGTCGAATCCGGTACCGCTGGAAGAAATGAAGAAGCGGTTGGATCACCTGGCGGACATGGGCACGTCCATCATTACGATCAGTGGCGGCGAGCCACTGATGCATCCAGAGCTGGACGAGGTTATCCGGCACATTCGGAAGTGCGGAATGATTGCTGGGCTGATTACCAACGGGTTTTTCCTGAACAAAGAGCGAATCCAACGGTTGAACGATGCCGGGCTGGAGCACCTGCAGATCAGTATTGATAACGCCGCACCCGACGAAGTGTCGAAGAAGAGCCTGAAGTCTCTGGATGGGCGGCTGGAAATGCTGTCGGAATGGGCGGAGTTTCAGGTAAACATCAATTCCGTACTGGGCAGCGGGGTGAAGAATTCAGAAGACGCTCTGAAGATCGCGCACCGCGCACTGGAGCTCGGGTTTACCAGCACCGTGGGAATCATCCACGACAATGGCGGGCAATTGAAGCCGTTGGGTCAGCGTGACCAGGAAATATTCGAAGAAATCATGACCTTGGGGAAGCGGTCGTTTTCGCGGTTCAACCAGTTTCAGCACAATGTGGCGAAAGGCAAAGAGCACGACTGGAAGTGCCGAGCCGGTTCGAGATACTTGTACATCTGCGAGAACGGGCTGGTGCACTGGTGCTCGCAACAGCGCGGGTATCCTGGGATTCCGCTGGAGGATTACACGGCGGAAATGCGACAACGGGAGTTCTTAACGCACAAGAGCTGCGCGCCGATGTGTACGGTGAGTTGCGTGCAACAGGTGGGAATCTTGGACAATTGGCGGGGGCCGCAGACGGGCAAGCCGCGGGAGGTGGGTTCGGGGAGAAGTGAATTGGTGCACATTGGGAAGTAGGGAAAAAGGAAGTGAAGCAGGATCACAATATACAAACCAGGTCGGTTGAGCTCCTTCGGGCCACCAACGACATCGCGCCTCAGGATGACACCCGTTGCCGGGTCGAGTAACCACAAGAATTACAGTTGGCTTGAAATGCCTGCGAGTTGCTACCCACGAACACGAAACCACGGCGCGCATTGACGATACGGGCACGCTTGCAAAGAATAAGGCATGCCCACTCCTGCCATCGAAATCGACAATCTGACTAAGGAATATCCGTTCGGGTTCCTCAATCTGAAAAAGAAAAAATCACTTGAAAATCTGTCCATGCAAGTGGAGACCGGGGAGGTCTTTGGATTCCTCGGTCCGAATGGGGCTGGTAAATCCACCACCATCAAGCTGCTGATGCGGCTGATTTTCCCCACGGAGGGGACAGCGCGCATTCTCGGCAAACCCATCGATGAAGTTTCCATGCATCGCGACATCGGCTACCTGCCGGAACAGCCATACTTCTACGACTACTTGACCGCCCCGGAGTTGCTGGACTACTTCGCGCGATTCCACGGATTGTCGGCGAGCGAGCGCCACGAACGCGTAGAGAAAATGCTGAAAAGGGTGGGGTTGGATACCGCGAAGAAAATCCAATTGCGGAAATATTCCAAGGGAATGCTGCAGCGGGTGGGTCTGGCTCAGGCAATCCTGCACGAGCCTAAAATCGTGGTGCTCGATGAACCGATGAGCGGATTAGACCCGCTGGGCAGGCGGGAATTGCGCGACATTATCCTGGAATTGAAAAAAGAAGGTCGCACCGTGCTGTTCTCCACGCACATTCTGTCGGACGCGGAAATGCTATGCGATCGCGTGGGCGTAATCGTTGGGGGTAAGCTGCGCGGCGTGGGAGCGCCAGAAGATCTACTGGGGATCAAGGCACAAGGGATGGAAATTCTGTTTGAACTGGAGGGGGAAGGCAAGCAAGTGCAATTGCTGGCGCGAGCGACGCGCACGGGGGAGCGCTACCGGGTGCAATTGAAGGAAGAAGAGTTGTATGGAGCGCTGGAGGACTTAAAAACGACTGGCGCGAGAATACTGTCCGTGACGCAGATCAAACCAACCCTGGAAGAGTTCTTCGTGGATCTGGTGGAGGCGGACAGGGCGCAGGCAACCGCCGTCGAGGTACACGGGAAATGAAAAACGTGCTGGCAGTTGCGGCGAACACATTTCGAGAAGCGGTGCGCGACCGCGTGCTCTACAGTCTGGTGCTTTTTGCGTTGCTGATGATGGCGGCGGCAATTTTCGTGGGCCAGATTTCGATCGGCATTGAGCAAAGCGTCATCGTAAGTCTTGGGCTGACGGCGATCTCCGTGATTGGATTGTTCATTGCGGTGTTCATTGGCGTCGGTTTGGTCTCAAAGGAAATGGACAAGCGCACGTTGTATGCGCTGCTGGCGAAGCCCGTGGAGCGCTGGCAATTTCTGCTAGGTAAGTTCTTCGGATTGGTGTTGACGCTGACGGTGAACACGGCGGCGATGGCAATCGGATTATTTCTGTCGCTGTGGGTGGTGAAACATCCGCTGGCGGGAGCGGATCTCTTTGTTTTGGTAGCGGTCTACCTGATTCTGTTGAAATTGGCGCTGATCGTCGCGATCGCGCTGCTGTTCTCGTGCTTCACGACGCAGTTTCTGGCAATCCTGTTCACGGCGATGATCTACGTTGCGGGAGTGTTCGCGGCAGGTTTGCGAACCATGCAGGGGGTTGATCTGAATTCCAGCACGCTCGCCCTACTGAGAGGGATTTCCTATGTGCTGCCTAATTTTGAGAATTTCAACGTAATGGGGGCGGTGGCACACGGAGGCGGCGTTTCCGATTTACTGGTTCTGCACGCGACCTTGTATGCTCTGGTGTATGCGGTAATGGTCCTGGCGGCAGCAGCGATGGTATTTTCCAGACGGGATCTGAAATGAGAAGAAGAGCGCTGGGCGAATTGGTTCTAGGTATTGTGGTGGTGTTTGGCCTGGCTGGAGTGTGGAAGCTGCAGCAGAAAATAGACGCCGACCAGCAGGATATCCATTTGGATCGCGATGAGCTGACGTGGCGCTCGGCCAAGCTGATAAAGGGGTTGAGCCTGGAATACGCGCCGCTAATGGGAGCCGTTTATTGGACACGCGTGGTGCAGTACTTCGGCGAGAAACACCGGTTGCACGACCGGAACCTGGAAATGCTGTGGCCGCTGCTGGACATTACAACAACGCTGGATCCGCATCTGCTTGTGGCATACCGGTTCGGGGCGATATTCCTGAGTGATGCGCCGCCGCGAGGAGCGGGTGAGCCGAATCTGGCAATTCAGCTTCTGGAGCGCGGATTGAAGGAGAATCCTCAATACTGGAGGTTTTACCAGGATTTGGGAAACGTCTATTATTTCGACAAGAAGGACTACCCGAAAGCGTCGGAGGCGTACCTACAGGGAAGCATATACCCGGAAGCGCCGATCTGGTTGAAGGTGATGGCCGCGAAAATTGCAGAAGAGGGGGAATCTCTAGAGACGTCGACGTTCCTCTGGAAGCAAGTTTACGAGACGGCTACGGACCCGCAAATCAAGAAGAATGCAGAATCCCACCTGAAACTCCTATCAGCGCAGATGGCCATGCGTGAGATCAACCGGTTGGCGGCGGAATACGAGACGAGAACGGGGAGACACCCCAGTCATCTGAGCGAATTGGTGCAGGCGGGATTGTTGAGGGGAATTCCATTGGACCCAGACGGGTATCCATTCGTTTTGGGGCAAGACGGAAAAGCGGAATTGAGCGTGGACAGCCCCTTGCTGGAAGACCAGGTAATGGAAGACAAGAGAAAGCCGTAGCGCGCGGCGTATCTCATTGCGAGAGTATGCCAGGACGGATTATTCCGGCACGCAAAGAAGAGTCATGTGAGGATCGATCAGCAGCTTATGCGGCTCTGTTTGCGTCGTGAAAGTGAATGGGGTTTCGTCGCCCGAAGTCATTACAGTGCCAAGAAGAATGGTGCGCCCCTGGCCAGCATTCACATATAGAGGTACCGGGGCGATGAACGAGCGGGGAACTTCAGACTGCAGAAGTTTGCCACGGATCTGGAAACCTTTATCGGTGCGGCGCGTCGTAAACGTGACCTTGTAATGCGGTATGCCTGTACCGCTAACGTACTGATCGAAAAACCAATCCATCGAGTGGCCGCCCTCCAAATCCATCTTCGGTGTCATGACAGCTTCTACTTCGCGCTGAAACTGGGCCGTGCTCAGGGGAGCCTGGGCGTATTTTGTTTCGATGGTACGCATGAGTTTCGTAAAATGCGCATCTGGTTCGGGGGAATTCGGCTGGCGCAACATCGCATGGAGCATGTGGATGACCCAGGCACCTTTGAAGTACACGATAACTTCGTAGGCGTCGGGGGATTTAGAGGACGTGAGGCGGGAGCCGAGGGTGAGAGGGCCGATGTCGGCCGCGGCGATGTCCTCATTCGAAGACTTTGTGGTGAGATGCTTGCGGTAGCGGTCCAGCCAGGCGCGGGAGGGACGCTCAGAATTCTTTTGTGAGTCTACGAAAAGGAGCGAGTAATAGCTCGCGACGGCTTCACTAAGCCATTGGTCATGATAACTGGACCAACCGACAACATTACCCCACCACTGATGAGCGACTTCATGGAAGGGGACAATATCCGTGAATTGTTCTTGTCCGGTCTCATTGAGCCCCGCGCGGGCCTGGGCTTGTTGGGGAAGGAATGACAGCGTAGACAGGTAGAGAAGACCGGGCCAGCCCTGTCCAAACGTGCCTGGAATTTGTGAAACGCCCAGGTGGCGGAATGGGAAAGGACCGGAGTATTGCTCGTAGAATCGGATGGAGGCATCGATTTCGCGGGCGAGTTGTTTCAAGGCATCGGCGGGACTAGGGGCGGGAGAACGCAGGGCGCTGTGCGGGGTCATGGGAGCTTCGCCGGGAGACAGGCGGGAATTGATGTCGAAATCTGCCGCCGGGGGAGCGACACGAGCGAGGATCGCTTGCTCGAGTTGGCGATTGGCATAGACGTCCACAGTTCGATCGCCAGTAGTGACGGAGAAGAGAGCATATTCGCCCAGATTGAAGCCCGCCTCGGGAACGGGAATCGCGGTCTTCCACTGAGCGGTGCGAAAGTCTCCATCCTCGTGTTCCTCAGATTTTTCGCCTGTGGCAACAAGCCGGAGGCGCTTGGGCCAGCGGAAAGAAAGTTCATAAATCGAAAATTCAGAGGCGTCGCCGAAATGGGGATACCAACTTTCGCGAGCGCCTACATAGAGAACGCCGTTGCCGGCATCGCTGATGACATGGCCGCGATAGCGAAAGTGCAGCGAGAACGATTCACCGGCGGCGGGAGTTTTTGGCAGAAAGACGCAAATGGTGTCGTCACCGCGAGTGCGCAACTCCTGCTCGGTTAAGCCCTCATTCTGAAAAAAAGAAAGCGGGGCTCCATTGTCGAGAGAGATGGACTCGACCTTAAGGGAACGAGCGAGTTGAACGAAGAGGACCTGTTCCGTACCGGTGAGAGCGCGAAAGTCGACGGCGGCAGAACCGACGAGCGAATTGTCGAGCAGGATGCTGGTGTCCACATGGTAGCGGAGTGCATTGAAGGGTGTGGGCAACCGAGTGGAGTCGGGAAGAGTATACGAACTCCATACATCGTAGAAGACGGCAGTGCTGGTGCGGCGGGGTTGGCCAACGAATACATTTTCAGCTCGGGAATTGTCAAGGAGGATGTCAAAGGGACCCGTAGTGATGCCATCGATTCCCGCGTGGAAGAAATGGCGAGGAGTGGAGTAATACCTTTCCATCAGGATGCGGATCGAGTGCGAGGGATTCAGGTGCTCGAGTTGTGGACGCCAAAGGGCAACAAAGCCATTGTCCGTGGCCGGAGTAATGCCGGCGTGCTGGAGCTGATCGAGCAGGTTCTTGGCGGTGTCATTGGTGAAACGCACATACGCCGAAACGAATTGCTGGTCCAGAACGGGAGTGCCGAGAAAACGCGCCAGTTGCTGTTTCTCGACGGGATCCCGGGAAAGAGCCAAGGCGTGGCCGAGACCGGAGAAGACAAAACCCGTGATGCGACCCTCGAAGGGCTGAAAGAAAGCAATTCTACCCTCTGTGAAATAGAGAGTGACATCGGCCTGACGGATTTCGATGTGATCCTTGGTAGAGACGGTATAGACGGACTGGTTGTCGAGGCGAAGAGCGTTGAGGAGAACGAGCATCTCGCGCGGGGATGATTCCGCGTCGGTTGGAATCGGTGAGGATGCCCGCCAGGTAAGCGGAAGCACCAACAGGAAGGTGGCGAGAGCGAGACGAAACCTCACAGAACGAGTGTAGTCACATTCGGCATGGCGGAACAAGCTGGCGGGACTGCGGACGATTCGACGGACTAAAATAGGAGGATGCGGCGAGAATGGAGTTCGGCGAAAGTAATCTGCGCGCTGGCGTTGCTGCTAGTAGCGGCGGCGCCGGTGAGCGCGGACCAGATCGTCCTGAAGAATGGCAGGAAGATACTGGCCTATAACGTTGTGGAAGTGGGAGACAAGATTCAGTACGAGACATCCGCGGGACAACTGACGATTCCGAAATCCATCGTGGATCATGTCGAAAAGGGCGGCTTGATGCCGATGATGGAATCGCCAGCAGTGGCCGCGGCGAGCTTGAACATTGCCCCTCCCGGAGTGGAATCAACGGCAGCCAGCGCGGAGATCGATTCGGCGGTCATTCATGATGGGGCGATCGACAGGGCGTATATCGCCGGTCTGGAAGCGGAGACAAGTGGCGGAGGCGCGAAGGCCAATGAGCGCGCCGCGCTGGCGCATCACGCCGCTGCGCAGTTCGAACTCGCGCATGGCGACCTGGAGCACGCGTTGGGCGATGAGCAGACGGCCCTAAAGTATGAACCCGACCAGGCTGCATTCCTGATGAGCGCCGCGTATTTGCACCTGAAGAGGAGCGAATTCAAGCAAGCGCTCGAATATGTGGAGCGCGCCAAGCGGGTAGCGCCGAAAAATGCGGATGTCTACAAGCTGGCGGGTTGGGCGTATTCGGGGATGAACCGGCCAGAACAGGCGGTTGTCGACTGGAAAAAAGCACTGGAACTGCGGCCCGACGCGGACACGATGGCGGCGCTGGAGAAAGCGCAACGCGACAAGCAAGAAGAAGAAAATTACAAAGAAAACGAGAGCGCGCATTTTCAATTGAAATATAACGGCGCAGCGGCACCGGTGCTAGCACGCGAATTGCTTCGGACGCTCGAGGGACAATACCAGCAGATCGAATCGGAGTTGAACTATTCTCCGCCGGAGCCAATCGGCGTGATTCTGTACACGCAGCAAGGATTTGCGGATATCACACGCGCCCCCGGTTGGGTGGGGGCGCTGAACGACGGAAGAATCCGAGTGCCGGTACAGGGGTTGACCGGAGTGGACTCCGAATTATCGCGTGTCCTACGACATGAGTTAACCCATAGCTTTATTCAGCAGAAGACGCACGGACGGGCGCCGACGTGGATCCAGGAAGGCATGGCGCAGTGGATCGAAGGGAAGCGAAGCGACGAAAACGCGGCCGTGCTGGTGCAGGTTTACGAAGCAGGACAGGCAGCGCCATTGAGCCGGCTGGAGGGTTCCTGGATGGGATTGTCGGGAGATGTAGCTCGTTACGCCTATGCCTGGTCGCTCGCGAATGTGGAATACATCGTGGAGACGCAAGGCATGGGCGATATGGAGCGCATGCTCGACCGAATTGCCGCGGGCAGCGAGTCGGAAGCGGCGGCTAAGGAAGTGCTTCGAGATGATTACGGAGAGTTGATGAAGTCCACGGACGAGTATTTGAAGAAGAATTATGTACGGTAGGGGAGTTCCTCTCAGATGACGGCACAATGTGGGTGTTATGCACTGTAGGAAGTTTCAATTGAGATCCTTCGCGGCGTAATCGGCGCACCGTTCATGCTGACAATCCATTTCTATATGTGAGGGGCGGACAGAATTACACCCTCTGAGGAATTTTAGTTCGTTGTTTGTCAGACCCGTGCACCGAATAAAATCAGGAAGAGGCAAGCAGCGCGGCGAGGAGCGCAGCGCGCTGCGGCATGGTGCGGATGACCACGTGTTCATCGGGAGCGTGCGCACCATCGCCAACGGCGCCCATGCCATCGAGTGTGGGTATTCCGAGAGCTCCGGTGAAATTTCCGTCGGATCCGCCGCCCGCCGCGGCTTCACCAAGCAGAAAGCCTATCTGTTTAGCAAGGGATTGTGCGCGCTTGAAGAGTTCTGCACTGCGCTTACGCTCCAGGGGCGGACGGTCAAAACCGCCGCGAATTTCCAATTTTGCGCCGCGAGTAATGGGCTTCAATCCATGGAACCGCTTTTCGATGGCAGTAACATCGCCCAGGCGCCACGCGCGCAAGTCAAAGTTAGCCTTGGCGCGGTCGGGGATGACGTTGGTGCGCGTGCCGCCTTCGATGATGGCGGTGTTGATGGTGATGCCGCGGCGAACGTCGTTCCACTTCTCGATGCGGGAAATCTGCGCGGCAAGTTCGTGGATAGCGTTGATGCCCTTTTCCGGGGCGAGGCCCGCATGAGAGGCTCGGCCGTGGACGATCAGTTTTGCTTCGCCGACGGCTTTACGCGAAGTCTTGGCGAGTCCGCGCGGACCAAGCGAAGGCTCCAGAACGAAAACGGCGTCACTGCGCCTGGCTTCTGATTCAAGCAGATGCCGGGAAGTGGCGCTGCCAATTTCCTCGTCGGACGTCCATAGAAAAACGAGTCGTTTGGTGAGGGGAACTTTCGCTTGCTGCAAAGCCTCGAGAGCGTAGAGCGCCTGGACGATGCCGGCTTTCATGTCAAACGTGCCGGGTCCGTATGCTTTACCACCGCGGACGCGAAAGGGCATTCGCTCGAGTGTGCGTGAAGGATAGACCGTGTCGTAGTGACCTAGGACGAGGAGTTGCGAGCTTGTGCGCAGCGTATCGGGAGCCCAGGAAATCAGCAGATGGTCACCCCGATGCTGCTGCTTGATGATTTTGACGACCGCGCCGCGAAGCAGCCATTCGTCGGCAAGATGATTGCAACAGCGATCGGACGGTTCCTTCTCGAGACTGGGCGATTCAAGGAGGGTGATTTGGCGCAGGCTCTCCAGCATTTGGGAGAGGCGCGGACGAAGCAGTGCAAGCAGGGTACGGGGAAGTGAATCTTTGGCCATAATGCGGTTCATGGTAGCAATGCAACTGAGGTGCTGCAATGAGGCGCGTCACAAGGGGAAGGTAGCCTGTGAGGCGGGAAACGGTCGGAAGAGGATCAGGAGCCAAAAAGACGCCACGAAAAATACTTAAGTTTACGCTTGACAATTATTGGGGTGGCATGGATACTTAAGTCAGTGCTTAACTATAAAATTTCGAGGAGGCAACCCATGGAAAAGCGATCCGTTACCCACGGCACATTCGTTATAGAGCGTAGCTATCCCACAACACCGGAGCGGGTGTTCGCCGCGCTGGCCGACCCCGCCAAGAAGCGTCGCTGGTTCGCCGCTGGCGAAAGCAGCGAAGTCGAGGAGTTTGAAATGGATTTTCGAGTGAGAGGCAACGAGCGCACCCAACGCCGCTTCAAGGAAGGAAGTCCGTTCCCAGGTACTGCGCTGACGAACCACACCAACTATCAAGATATCGTGCCGAACAGTCGCGTCGTGTTCGCCTATACGATGAGCCTAGGTGAAAAGCGCATCTCCGCGTCATTGGCCACGATTGAGCTGGCGGCAACCGACGGAGGGACCAGCCTGGTTTTCACGGATCAGGGAGCCTACTTTGAAGGGGCGGATGGCCCGCAGATCCGGGAAGGCGGATGGCGTCAACTACTCGAGCATTTGGCGAAAGAATTGGCGCGCTAGTTTGTGAGCGCGCGGAAAGCGCAGCGCCATGGGCACCCACAGAGCGAACATCGATCGTGTTTTCCATGCCCTCGGCGATCCCACTCGCCGGGCCATCGTGGAGAAGTTGAGCGAAAGACCATTGTCGGTCTCGCGGTTGGCGAGGCCCCTGGACATCACGCTGGCCGCGGTCGTTCAGCACCTGCAGGTATTGGAGAAAAGCGGGCTGGTGCATACCGAAAAGGTTGGACGAATACGCACTTGCCGCATTGAACCCGCGGGTTTTTCCGTGGCGGAGGCATGGATGGATGATCGCCGTTCGACCTGGGAGAAGCGGTTTGATCGACTTGGCGAATTGCTCGCTGAGCCGGATGTAGAACTAGCCGGGACTGATGAAGAGTGAGTAGGAGGTGTCTATGAGCATCGTTATTTTCGGGAGAGTCCGCATTCGCCGGGAAGAACCTGTTCGACCTTCGGTCGCAGAGCGAAAGATAAGTGAATTCCGTTCGACCTTTGAACAGCGATTCGACCGGCTGGGCGAACTACTAGTGGAATCCGAAGAGAAGAGTTTACCTGGGGGCTAGATCCCAGTGTTACAAATTTCTTGGTGTCGGAGCTGAAGCTCCGACACCCTAGCGAACGATAGAGAAACTGGGACGCAATCTGGGCGTGAGTATTTCAGGTAGTAGCCGAAAAGGTCTGTTCCCGGAGGCTGCTTGCCAAGGGTGCGCAACATGCTCATGGCCTGGCCGCGATGCAGCGTGGAGTGATTCACCAGGTGCAGAACAATCTGCCAGCGCGAAACATATAAGGCGCTGCCATTCGAAAGTTGACTGCAAAGCTGTTCGCTTAGATCGCCTTCCGGCAGCGGCTCTAGCCACGCCCGCAAATCACTCCATACTGCCGGCCAATTCCGTTTCAAGTCGTCCAGCTGTGGCTCGGGATCCGGGTCCTTGAACAATTGCTGATTGCTGACTTCGTGCATGGGTGGTAAGGAATTGGCACGAGCCGCTTTAGCCACACCCGTTCCGCATAATAGATGTGCCGCAGTGTTCCGGTTATGCTCCCGTGGGAGCGCCGAGATCACGGTCAACTTCCCCCATTGCCAGTCCGCAGCTAGCGTGAAGCAGCCGTTGGTTTGCCCACGCGGAGTCATCGAGTGCGGTGGAAAGTGCGCCTTTCGCAATTGGCGTGGTTTTGCGACTATATCGCGGAAGTATTGGCGTGTGATTCGCTTGTACAGCGGATCGTGCCGAGCCAGGACCGAGAATCGACAGGGAGTCCAACTCGGTGGAGAACAATGCTTTAGCCGATGGTGTAAAATGTCTATAATGGAAAGTTTGCGAGACCATGGGGGACGCTGCAGAAAGGGCCAGCAGCGCGGGAGCGTGCATGATCCTCGACATCAATGAAATACAAAAGTTTTTGCCACACCGTTATCCATTCCTGATGATCGACAAGGTACTGGAAATGGAACGGTACAAGCGCATTGTGGCGATCAAGAACGTCACCATCAATGAAGCGTTCTTTCAGGGACATTTTCCCGGCAAGCCGATTATGCCCGGCGTGCTGATCCTGGAATCGATGGCACAGGCCGGCGGATTGCTCCTGCTGCAGGAGATTCCCGACCGCGACAATAAGTTGCTGTACTTGGCGTCGATGAACGACGTGAAATTCCGGCGACCAGTGTTGCCTGGGGATCAGTTAAGAGTGGAAGTGGACATTCTGGCGTGGAAGGGCGACCTGTGCAAGATTCGCGCGAAAGCGTTTGTGGAAGAAAATCTGACGACCGAAGCAACGCTCATGTGCGTGATGGTGGACCGGAACAAAGAGAATAACGCCGCGAAATGAGCGAAGAGCAAATTCATCCGCATGCAGTAGTCTCGCCGAAAGCAAAGCTGGGAAAAGGCGTGCAGGTGGGAGCGTTCGCGATGGTGGGAGCGGACGTGGAACTGGGCGATGAGTGTGTGGTTCATCCGCACGCGGTAGTGCAGGGGCCGGCGAAATTCGGTGGAAGGAACGTGTTTCATGCCTTCTGTGTAATTGGCGGCGACCCGCAGGACTATACCTATCGCGGTGAGCATGTCGACCTGAGCGTGGGAGAGGAAAACACTTTTCGTGAGTACGTGACCATCAGCCGGGGAACGAACAAAGGCGGCGGGACCACACGGATCGGCAACAAGAATTTTTTTCTGGCTTATTCGCATGTGGGACACGATTGCGAGGTGGGCAGCGGAACGTTATTCGTGAATGGGGCGACACTGGCGGGGCACGTGACGGTGCAGGATTACGTGACGATTGGCGCTTTTTCGCCGGTGCATCAGTTTTGCCGGTTAGGGCGATATGCGTACGTTGGCGCGTGCACAGTGATCACACAGGATGTGCCGCCGTTTTCACTGATTGTGACGGAACGGGAAACGAAGTGCTTTGGGCCAAACACGATAGGCCTGGAACGCAAAGGGTTTTCGACGGAGCGAGTAAAGATGCTAGAGAAGGCGTTCCGGTTACTGACGCGCTCGAAAAAGAACACTTCGCAGGCGCTGCAAGAAATCCGAAGCGCGATGGGAGAATCGGAAGACGTGAAAGAGTTGATCGAGTTTGTGGAGAAGGCCGAGCGGGGGATCGTGAAGTAGGTTTAAATTCATGCCGGAAGCCATTCAACACAGTTCGGGCTGGGGATTAATCGCGGGAAACGGGCGATTCCCGTTTCTGGTACTGGAAGGGGCGCGGAGCCAGGGAATTGAGATGGCGGTGATCGCCTTGAAAGAGGAAGCGTCGCCGGAACTGGAGCATGTGGCGACGCGATTGCACTGGGTAAGTTTGGGCGAATTGAGCAGGGCCATCGAATTGATGCAGCGAGAAGGAGTGAAGCGAGCCGTGATGGCCGGCCAGGTGAAACACAACAAAATTTTCAGCGCGATACGTCCAGACTGGAAATTGGCGAAGCTGCTGTTTTCATTGCCGAAAAAAAATACCGATTCCCTGATTGGCGCGGTGGCGAAAGTGTTTGAGGAAGAAGGAATTCAACTCGTGGATTCGACGCTATTTCTGAAGCCACTGTTGCCGGAAGCGGGAGTGCTGACCCGGCGCGCTCCCAACGAACATGAATCTGGGGACATGAGCTACGGGCTGGAAGTGGCGCGGCACCTGGCGGGAAGGGATATCGGACAGACGGTTGTCATTGCAGACTGCGCGTGCGTGGCGTTGGAAGCGATGGAAGGAACCGACGAAACGATAGCGCGTGCGGCTCGATTTGCGAATGGAAAGCCACTGGTTGTCGTGAAGGTGAGCAAGCCGCAGCAGGACATGAGGTTCGACGTACCTGTGATAGGATTGCCCACCGTCAAAAGTATGAGTGAGGCGGGCGCGACGGCGCTGGGAATAGATGCGTCGAGAACGCTTTTGTTTGACCGTGCCAGGTTGATAGAAACGGCAGACGCCGCCGGGATCGCGATTCAAGCGTTTCCTCTCACCGAATCTGTGGAACCAAAAGGCGATCCCGCGGGAATGAACAGAGCATGAATGTGGGAGCTGGGGAACCCAGAAAAATACGAGTGGGAGTCGTGGGAGCGGGGGAGTTTGGCCGAAACCACGCGCGTGTCTATCGCGAACTAGCTGGAGTGGAACTAGTAGGTGTGTTCGACCAGAACACAACGCGGGCCACGGAGATTGCCAACGAGTTTCAGACGCGGTGCTTTCCAAACATTCAAGAGTTACGCGGGGCGGTGGATGCAGCATCGATTGCCGTGCCCACAGTGTTGCATGCGGAGATTGGTTGCCGGCTGCTGGAGATGGGAATCGATACGCTGGTAGAGAAGCCTATGGCCAGCACGCTTGAAGAAGCCGACCAGTTGCTGGCGATGGCGAGACGTCATGGAAGAATCCTGCAAGTGGGGCACGTGGAGCGGTTCAATCCTGCGGTGCTGGCGGTAGAACCGGTGGTGAACCGGCCGCTGTTTTTTGAGGTACATCGGCTGGGCGTGTTCACGCCGCGAAGCCTGGATGTGGATGTAATTTACGATTTAATGATCCACGATCTGGATATTTTGTTGGCGCTGGTGAAAGAACCGGTCACGGAAGTGAAGGCAGTCGGTATTCCGGTGCTCACGGACAAAGTGGACATCGCGCACGCGCGACTTGAGTTCGCGGGAGGCGCGGTGGCTAATGTGACCGCGAGCCGCGTGTCGACCGAACGGGTGCGAAAAATGAGATTTTTCCAGCGCAATGAGTATATTTCGCTGGATTATTCGCGGAGGGATGCCCTGAAAATCGGGGTGAAACGCCCCGGGCCCCAGCCGGAATTCGCGTTTGAGAAGCTTCCGGCACCGGCTGTGGAGCCGTTGCACGCGGAATTAGAGGCGTTCGCGGAGGCCGTGCGGACGCGTGTGGCACCCAAGACTGACGGAGCGGCAGGCCGGGCGGCACTGGAACTGGCAGCGCGAGTGATGGAAAGCATCCGGGAGCATGAAGCGCGCGTCCAACCAGTAGCACAGCAAAGCGCACCCGAAATAAGGAAACGATGATTCCAAGGACTTTGGTTCCGCCAGGGGCACGCCTGTCGTCTAAGGAAGAGACGGCTACCACTAGAAGACGTCCATCGACGCTGGATGAGCGGACCCTGGTGCCTTCTACGCTGCCAATCGTGCAGTTGGATGGACATTCGACGATCCCGTCGAATCTGCCGCTGGAGTCGATCGCGACGCGAATGGTGGTGCCGCGGGACGTAAACGTCGCGTTGGTGCAGACGATAGAAGAATCGAGCCTGCCACTCCAACCGACGGAGATGGACGAACGGATTACGGTGCCGCAAGGCTCGTCCGCGCCGAAGATTTCGACGGACATGCCGGTGCATGTGTCGGAAGACCTGGTCGAGCCGGACATCATCCAGACAGGCGAAGTAACGTTTCTCCGGCCCGAAGGCGCGGGGAAAAGAACGGTTGGGGAGCGCGCAACGACGTTCGGGTCGGTGGCGCTACACATTGCCTTCGTGCTGCTGCTGATCTTCGAGCCAAAACTGTTTGGGCCGCGTGTGCGTTCGAACGAAGAAGAAGAATTGGCGAGGAGGCAGATCACGGTATTACTGCCGCCGGGAGCGCTGGAATCGTTGAGACCATCGCCGCAGCGCGCACCCGCGCCGCACGCGCCGGTGAATGTGGATCCTAAAGTGTTGAGAAGGATAGCGCCGCCCGCGGTAGCGCCCGCACCCGCTCCTGCGCCGGTCCCGCAGCCCGAAGCGCCAAAGAAAGAATTGCCGAGCGCGCCCATCCCAAAGCAGGAAGTGGTGGCACCGACTCCACAGCCGGCGCAAGGGAACAAAGGCGATTTGCCGAAAACTCCGCTGAAGCTTGAGTCGCCAGATATGCCGGTGCCGCAGCAAGGATTGATTTTGCCGAAGCAGGGCTCCTCACCAGGAGATGCAATTCGCGAAGCAGAACGGAATTCCAGAATTAGTGCGCCTCGGCCGATCGGCGGAGGCGGACAACTGCCTGGGGGTGCGGGCGGCGGAGGCGGAAGCGGGCGTGGATCAGCCGGTGCGGGTCTGGAGATGCTGACTGACACGGAAGGGGTGGATTTCAACGACTACCTCAGGCGTGTATATCTTACGGTGAAGCAGAATTGGTTCTCGGTGATGCCTGCTTCGGTGCAGTTGGGCGATCAGGGCGTCGTCTCGCTGCAATTCAAAATCATGAAGGATGGCAGTGTGCCGTCAGGGGACCCGGCGCAAGTGTTTAGTTCGGGCAAAGAACCGTTGGACCGCGCGGCGTTTTCTTCGATTCGAGCTTCGAACCCGTTCCAACCCCTTCCTTCGGCGTTCAAAGGACCATATATCGAGCTGCGTTTCACGTATTATTACAACTTGCAGCCACCGACCCACTAGGATCACGCATGAAGCTTGCCGGTTCACAAGTGCTTGGCAGTTTACTTCTGGCAATGACTGTGTTGGCCAGTGCGCCGGTGCGAGGGTGGCCGGTGCTCTTTCCCAAATGAACGAACGACAAGACTCGCCACTGGTCGCCGTCGTAGGGCCGACCGCTTCCGGAAAATCAACGCTGGGTATATGGCTCGCGCAGCAGTTGGGCGGTGACGTTGTGGCGTGCGATTCCACGCAACTGTTCCGCGGGTTCGATGTCGGCACGGCGAAGCCCGCGCAGAAAGAGCGCGGCGGCGTGACACATCACCTGATTGACCTACTGGACGCTTCGCAAGAAGCGACGGCGGGAGACTACCGCGAACGCGCGATCGAAGTGCTGGCCAATCTGCGTGCAGACGGCCGATTGCCGATTTTCACAGTGGGAACAGGTCTCTATCTGCGCGCCTTGCTGGAGGGTCTGGCGGAAGTGCCGGTGCGGTCGGAACCCTTGCGCCAAAAGTTGCGAGCGAGCGCAGCGAAGCGTGGGGCGGGGCATTTGCACATGGTGCTGCGCCGGTTGGATGCGGTGGCAGCAAATAAAATTGCAGCTGCAGACGAGCAGAAACTGATTCGTGCGTTGGAAGTGTGCCTGTTGACGCGGAAACCGTTGACTGAGGTCTACCAGAGTGGGAGAAAGTCGCTGGAAGGATGGCGCGCAATAAAGATCGGGCTGGCGCCCGGGAAAAGGATCTTGAACGAACGCGTGAATGCCCGGACGGATGAGATGCTGGCGCGCGGATGGATGGAGGAAGTCGGCGAGCTGCTGAAGAGCGGGTTTGGGGTGGATGCCAAGCCGTTCAACTTTATTGGTTACAGAGAATTGCGGTTGGTGCTGGAGAACAAGATGACGATCGAGGAGGCGCGGATGGCGATTCAGCAGGCGACACGGCAATATGCGAAGCGCCAGATGACGTGGTTTCGGCGCGAGACAGGAGTTTATTGGCTGGAAGGGCTCGGAGGTGATTCGGCGATTCAGCAAGCGGCGCTGGTGCGGATCCGCGAGCAACTGGCGCGGTGATACCTGGAGAGCAGAGAAAGGACGTATAATCCGTCGATGAGGAAAGACTCTCCCCGATACGAACTGCGGCAGCGGATGAGCCCCATCAGCTTTTGCGCATGAAACTCCAACACAATACTTCGAATGCGGAGCGTGTCCTGCTGGTGGGAGTGGGTTGGAAGCGCGCGCCCCGTTTTCCGGGGATGCCCGCGGGAGAACAGGGACGCGAGTCGTTGACTGAGCTCGTGGAACTGGCGAAGAGCGCGGGGGCGGAGGTTGCAGCCACACTTTTTCAAGTGCGCGACGCTGCCGATCCCGCCACGCTGGTTGGACGCGGGAAACTGGACGAAATTCGCACGGAAGCCAATGCGCACAATGCGCCGCTGATCATTTTCGATAGCGAGCTTTCACCAATGCAACAACGCAACATCGAAAAGGCCACGGAGCGAAGAGTGATCGACCGAACGCAACTGATCCTGGATATTTTTGCGAAGCACGCGCGAAGCCGCGAAGGCCAATTACAAGTGGAGTTGGCGCAACTGAATTACATGTTGCCGCGATTGACTGGGCGAGGGACGGAAATGTCACGGTTGGGCGGCAAGAGCGGAGGCGGCGGATCGGGTGGCGCCGGGGGAGGGGCAGGACGCATCGGCGTACGCGGTCCTGGTGAAAAGAAACTGGAAACCGATCGGCGGCGTATTCGCGACCGGGTAAGGAAGATTCAAGAGAACATTGAAGAAGTGCGCCAGCAGAGGGCGTTGCGCCGCGAAGCACGGAATGCCGTGCCGCTGGGAACCGTAACGCTAGTGGGCTATACGAACGCGGGGAAATCGACGCTCTTCAACGCGCTGAGCCGTGCGGAGGTGCTGGTCTCTCCGCGGATGTTTGCCACGCTGGATCCAACGGTGCGGGCGATTCGCCTGCCGTCGAACCGCCGTATTCTGGCGTCGGATACGGTGGGTTTCATTCGCGCCTTGCCGAAGGGGCTGATTACAGCGTTTCGAGCGACGCTGGAAGAAGTGCAGGATGCGGCGCTGCTGCTGCAAGTGAGCGACATCTCGAATTTGCACCATGACGAACTGGATCAGGAAGTGGACAAGATTCTTGGGGAACTCGGCGTGCTGGAGCGCCCGCGGTTGCACGTATTCAATAAAGTGGACCAACTCAGTGCAGAACAAAAAGAGGAATTTGAGGCGGCGTGGCGGAGGACGAGCAGTGCCGAAGAACCGCCGGTATTCGTTTCGGCGCTTACCGGAGAGGGCATCGAGGAATTACTAAGAAGAATCGAAAAGGCCGTGCCGATCGATCCGGTGATTCGGTTATCGCTGCGCATTCCGTTGAGCCAGGGGCGCACGCTTGCGTTGATTCATGCAATGGGCCGGGTGGTGGAATCGCGGGTGACGAATGCGGAGATGGAGTTAGAGGCGGATGTACCAGAGACCATCGCGCGGCGACTGAAGCTAAACGACTTTCTGTCGAAGGAAACTTCCCGGCGCATTTCCTCGTATAAAGAGGTAAGGGGGTAAAGACCATGCCTGCGTTTTTCCTGTGGTGCCTATTGCTGGTGGTGTGCTGGCCGTTGGCGTTGATGGCGTTGGTGGCGTACCCGTTCGTGTGGTTGCTGTTGCTGCCATTTCGAATAGTAGGATTAGCGGTGCACGGTGTATTTGACCTACTAAGAGCAATTCTGTTTCTGCCCGTGCGCGTGTTGCGCGGGCCCCACGCGATCTGAAGAATCCGAGGAAATCCCAGGGGCGTTACCTTGGGGTAACCCCTACGAAATCCCCTGCAATATGAATGAGATGTAAAGGAGATTCCGCTGATTGGCAGAAGAGCAGCGAGGCTCGCTTCTGTGGAAAACGCTGTGGAAAGCGCGAGCCAGTAGGGAAGCGCGATAAGGGAAGAAACGAGTCAACGGGTTATGGAAGATCATTATCGCTCTCGTAAACCATTGAAATATAAAAGGTTATTATAGTTTACTGGATGTTTATCAAAGGCTTAGTGCATAGTTCAAGGGATTTTGCTGCTGGAAGTTTTGCACAGGTTTGCAGCAGAAGTGTTACGAAAGAGTATTCACCTCACCCGGGATTCGCGGCCTGCCCCGTAACGCAAAAGTACTGCCCATCGTCGAGCAAACATGCGTTCTATCAGCGTTGACGCATCTTGTGGCGGAGACTATAGTGAGCCAAGAGGTGCATTCCAGCCTCAAAAGATTGCGCCGGCTCCCATTTCCCTATGAACCTCCCCAACTCACTCACGCTTTTGCGAATCTTTTTCGTACCGTTGCTGATTGTGGTGCTGCTGACGCGCAGCCCAAATGTAGAACTTTGGGGCGTAACCATGCGCTTCGAGTTCTGGGGTGTGCTGATCCTGCTGATTGCTGCAGCAACGGATTGGGCCGATGGTTATGTCGCGCGCAGGAATTCGCAGGTAACGACATTAGGGATATTGCTTGATCCGATCGCGGATAAACTCCTGATCACCGCGGCATTTATTGCGCTGGTGGATATGCATCTGGTGCCCGCGTGGATGGTGGTGATCATCATCGGGCGCGAATTTACGATCATGGGTTTGCGCAGTATTGCCTCGGCCGAAGGATTTACGATCACGGCATCAACGCTAGGAAAGACGAAAATGGTGTTGCAGGTGTGCGCGGCGGCGGTGTTGATCGCCGGAGTTCACCGTTCTTCATTGCGGCCGCTGGGCCTCGTACTGCTGTGGCTTGTGGTGATCAGCGCGCTGGTATCCGCGGGACAGTATTTCTACCGGTTCTGGAGCCATCTGGACGATCGGATCAAGCAACGCCGAAAGTTGGATATGCTGGACTCACGGAAGAAGCCGCAGGATGCCGTACCTCTCTGAAGATGAGCGAAGCGCCACACTGGCTCTAGCTCGCCAGGCGTTACGCGAAGCTGTCTGCCACGATCGTCTCCTCGCCACGTTGCCAGTTGAAGGCGTGTTTGCCATGCGCTGTGGAGTATTCGTGACCCTGCACGTGCGGGGAAAATTGCGCGGGTGCATTGGAGTGATCGACGGACGTGAACCTCTGGGAAAGAGTATTGTGCACTGCACGGCGTCGGCGGCGCTGCAGGATCCCAGATTCCCGCGGATGCAACCCGAAGAAATGGCGGAGGCAGAAATTGAGCTGTCGCTGCTTTCGCCACTGCAGCGAATTCTTCCTGAAGAAATTGAGATCGGGAGGCACGGTCTGGTGGTCGAGCGGGGAATGCGGCGAGGATTATTGCTGCCGCAAGTCGCCATGGAACATCACCTGGATCGCGAACAATTCCTGGGCGAAACCTGCCATAAAGCGGGTTTGGCGCCGGACGAGTGGAAGAATCCGGAAACAAAGCTCTACGCATTTAGCTGCGAGATTGTCACGCAGGAGAAGTAAAGTTGGGAGAAACAGAAAACCCGCGCCGGAGAACGACGCGGGCTGAATGAAGCTGAATCGGCAGAGTTTAACTATTCTATTTCCACGTAATCGCCGGCGTAGATGTCGATGGTCGCATAGGTAACAAACAGGGTGCAGGAGTTCGGGCCGACGTTGATCACGATACCTTCGCCGAGAATTTCCCGCGGCAGGTCATTCCATTCGTATTTCTTCGGCGCACTGCCGAAACCATAGATCTTGTAAGCGTAGCCCTTGGTATTTGGCGCAGTCTCGGCCAGAGAACCCTGATAACGGAAGATGCGGAGATAGTCGCCCATCTTCACTCCCTGGTTGTTCCCCAGGTTGACGTACACGACGGAGTTCTTTCCGTACGTATCGGTGAATTCCGGACCAACCACCAGCATGCCCACGGGCTTCCCGCTGACCGGCGCAAAGTGATCAAACTTTTCGGCTGGCTTGTAGGGAGGAGAGGGACGATCCACATACGGCCGAACGATATCGCCGCGCTGCATATAATCGCAGGAATGCACGATCAGCGCGGTGGAAGTGTTTGGCTGAACATTGACCACCTTAATCTGTCCCGTATCGCGATAGAAGGTACCCATCGCCTTGAGCAACTTATCTTGCCACTTAAACCACTGAGTCTTGTTAACGTCCTTTTCCGGCCGAATCACATCGAAGCGGTCGCCGACCTTCACGCCTTGCGCTGAACCCCGGCTGAGATACACATAGTCGCCACGAGAGAAAAAAAGTTTGTCGTTGGACTGTTCGCCGGAAGCGATATACGTAGTGTCGGGCGCCTTCTCACTGCTGACAAAGCTGGAGCAGTAAATCGCCGTGTAGTCGGGGGAACTCGCCTCTGCCACTCGCTCGGTGGAGGACACGAGCTGGCTCTGGGGATTTCCTTGCGCCCAGGAACTGGCGCCGGCCAGCAATAATGCGAGAAAAAATCCTGCTGCGTTTGCGCGCATTCTCGTACTCCTTGAAATCACGCCAAAAGGGCCGTGCGGGGACTTGCACCTTTGAAGCTAACAAGCCCCCTGGGTGGCGTCAACAGAATGGGCGGAGACGCTTTACACTTTTGCAAAGGCGTGCTACAAGCTTTATTTTCAAGGGATTAGGAGGTATTTTTGGGGAAGCAGCTGTTTGGTGATGGGACACATCGCGTTTGCGGCGTGGCGGCGGCTAGTACTGCGCGGGAAATGGAGAACCTAGTACGTCGAGCACTTCGCTATAGCAAGACGGTGGAATTGCGCCTGGACTGGCTGAGGAACGATGAGGAACGCGGAGAACTTCTGAGTTGGTTGAAGCGCGCGAAATTTCGGGAGGCCGTTTTTGTGGCCACTTGCCGGAGGCGAGTCGGAGGGGGGGAACTTGCCGGCGATGCTGGCGCGGAACTCTTCTGGTTGATGAAGGCGCGCGAAGCGGGATGCCAATGGTGCGATCTGGAGATCGAGACGCTTCGTGAATTACCGGGTAAGTCGGTGCGCGATTATCCAGTACCAAAAAAGGTCCTTCTGTCGATCCACGATTTTCGGCGGACTCCACCACTGCCGAAAAAGTTGAGTGTTCCCGAGCACGGCGGCATCGACGGAATAAAAATTGCTGCCATGGCGCGAAATATTGGCGACAGTGTAAGTCTGCTGAAATGGGCAAGTCATTCGCAGCAAGCGGTGGCGGTGCCGATGGGCGAAATCGGGATGCCGGCCCGCATTCTCGCTCTGCGCGCGGGAAGTGCCCTTGCCTACGCGCCGGTGGCTGCGGCCACGGCTCCGGGGCAGGTGCACCTGCGGGAATTGACAGAGCTGTATCGCGCCCATGAATTGACCAGCAGGTCGGAAGTCTATGCAGTGATTGGCAATCCGATCGGACACTCGCTCTCGCCGCTACTGCATAACACGGGTTATATCGCCGCGCGCAAGGATGCGGTATTTCTACCGTTTTTGGTGGAGCGGCTGGCCGATTTCCTGAAAGCGGTGCCGGATTTTGGGATCAAAGGATTTAGCGTGACGCTGCCGCACAAAGAGGCGGTTTTCCGTAGGTTGGACGAGTGCGAGCCACTGGCAGAGAAAATTGGCGCGGTAAACACGGTAACGGTTCGGAGCGACGGAGCGCTGCAGGGAAGCAACACCGATTATCTGGGTGTGCTGCGAGCACTGGAAAAGAGAATAAAGTTAGCTGGTAGCCGCGTGCTGATTTTTGGCGCGGGAGGATCGGCAAGGGCAGCGGCTTTTGCCGTAGCGAAGGCGGGAGCGCAGGTATTCGTTTGTGCGCGGCGCGAGATTGCAGCCCGGAAATTGGCGCGAGCGGTGGAAGGAGAAGTTGTGCCGCGAGCAGCTATGCGAAAGCAGAACTTCGACGCGATCCTGAATGCAACCCCGGTGGGGATGCATCCTCAAGCGGGAGTTTCGCCCCTTGCGGCGAGCGAGTTAAACTGTTCTCTTGCGATGGACCTGATCTACCGGCCGATGCAGACCAAGCTACTGCAAATGGCCTCGCAGCGAAGCATTAAGACGGTCTCTGGCGTGGAAATGTTTCTGGCACAGGGGATTGCGCAATGGGAACACTGGATGGGAAGCCGCGCGCCAGAAGCGGTGATGCGGAAAGCGGTACTGTCGGAATTGAAGGCGAAAGAGCAATCGCCTCGTTAGCCCACAAGAGATGGGGACAGGGAGTTTCAGGGAATTCGTACCCAGATTGAGGGTTTGCAGGTCAGAGTCCACGTCATGATTCAACCTACCTTTCAGGGATTCAAAAAGCTTGCGCGAAGCGGGAACTTGATTCCCGTCTATGACGTATTTTCCGCGGACCTGTTGACGCCGGTGAGTGCCTATCTGCGGATGGCGCAGGGAGCAAGGTATTCCTTCCTGTTGGAGAGCGTGGAAGGTGGGGAAAAGATCGCGCGCTACACGTTTGCCGGCGCGCATCCCGAGGAAGTGTTTCGCTATGCCGGCGGGGCGTGCGTGCTGGAAAGCGCTGATCGAATGATCTGGGAGGAGCGCGACCCAATTTCGTTCTTGCGGGCGCACATGGAACGGTTCCGGCCGGTGCGCTTGCCTGGATTGCCACCGCTGGTAGCGGGCGCGATCGGTTACTTCAGTTACGACATGGTTCGGCTGATCGAAAGGTTGCCGAAACGATTGCGCGACGAGATTGGTTTGTACGACGCGATGCTGATGTTCTATCACGGGATTATCGCGTTTGACCACGTGCAGCACCAATTGTGGATTGTTCGCAATGTATTCACCGAGGGGCGCGGAAGTTTGCGTGCAAAGTATCTGGCGGCGGTGAAGGAAATTGAGAAGACGCGGAAGCTGCTGGAAGGGCAAGTGACCGCGGAACGCCGGAAGACCCCGGCGGAGAAGAAAACGCGCCCGCCGAAAGTCTCGTCGAACTTCAAACGCGCTGAGTATCTGGACGTGGTGCGAAAGGCGAAACAGTACATTCGCGCGGGCGATATCTTCCAGGTGGTGCTGAGCCAGCGATTCTCTGCGAAAACGAAAGCGGCGCCGTTCGATGTGTACCGCGAGCTGCGCGCGTTGAATCCTTCGCCGTATCTTTTCTACCTGCAGCTGAATGATGTGCACGTGGTGGGAAGTTCACCCGAAATGCTGGTGAAGGTGCAGGGGCGTGACGTGTTCTACCGGCCGATCGCGGGGACGCGCTGGCGCGGGCGGGACGAGGCGGAAGATCAACGGCTGGAGAAGGAGATGCTGGCCAGCGAGAAGGAACGAGCCGAACACATCATGCTGGTGGATTTGGGACGGAATGATTTGGGCAGGGTGTGCGAGTACGGAACCGTGCACGCCGAGAAGTTGATGACGGTGGAGCGTTACTCCCACGTGATGCACCTGGTGTCGAGCTTGCGCGGAACGCTTCGCGAAGATGTCGATTGCTTCGACGCGCTGATGGCCTGCTTTCCAGCAGGCACGGTTTCGGGCGCGCCAAAGGTGCGCGCCATGGAAATCATTGAGGAATTCGAGAATACGCGGCGTGGGATTTATGCCGGCGGGATCTTATATCTCGACTTCGCAGGGAATCTGGATTCCTGCATTGCGCTGCGGACGATGGTCATCAAGAATGGAGTAGCCTACGTGCAGGCGGGCGGCGGCATTGTGGCGGATTCGACGCCGGAAGGCGAGTTCATCGAGTCCGTGAACAAGTCGAAAGCATTATTGAGCGCGCTCGAAGCGGCGCATGTGGCCGGAAGTCCCGCAAGGGAGAAGCGTACGCGGTGATTCTACTGCTCGACAATTACGACTCCTTCACCTACAACCTGGCGCAGTATCTGGGTGAACTGGGATGCCGGGTGGAGGTGCACCGCAACGACAAGATTTCGGTCCTGGAGATCTTGCGACGGAAACCCGAAGGGATCGTGATCTCTCCCGGTCCGTGCACGCCGCAGGAGGCGGGCATTTCGGTAGATTTAATCCAGCGACTGGCGGGGAAGATTCCCATCCTCGGCGTATGCCTGGGGCACCAGGCTATCGGGGCGGCGTTCGGAGGAAAGATTATTCGCGCACCTAAGCTGTTTCATGGCAAGACGAGCGAAGTGGAGCACGACGGGAAGGGCGTGTTCCAGAAATTGGTGAACCCCTTCACGGCGACGCGGTATCATTCGCTAATTGTGGAGCGAAAATCGCTACCCAAGGAATTGACGATAACCGCGGAAACTCACGATGGCATCATCATGGGCGTTCGTCACCGGCGGTATGTCTTGGAAGGTGTGCAGTTCCATCCCGAATCCGTATTGACGGGGCCCGGCAAAGAGCTGCTTCGAAATTTCCTCTCGCTATAGCGCTGTATGCTGATTTTCCAACTTTGCTTATCTCCTTCGGATGCAGGTCCGAAACTGGTATCAAGCGTAAATCCAGCAGTGCGATGTAACGTATACTAGCGTACTAAATAAAAGGTTCAATAAGAGTATGTTGCCCCGATGAGCTTCCCCTTCTTACCAGCTCGTTGGGGGTGGCTCAAGTTCTCTCCCCGTAGCCTCCTAGCTACATTGGTGAGTCTCTCGCACTGGTTGCCTGCCGCGTTTGGTGCTCCGACAGCTGATACAGCTCTGGGCGTGCTCACGCGCGCCTATGAGGTGCCCTTGAACTCCATGCCTGCGTTTGCGTTTGCGGGCCTGTCGGTATTTGAAGGCAAGTAGGTGTCGACGGACGAGAAAGGGAGGCTGGGAGCGCGCATCGGGAAGGTGATGCTGACACTCTCGGGAAACAGCAGTGCGACGCTGTACCATAATTCTGGCGGTGCTCACCTGGAGGGAATCGGGGTGGCTGTATTTTTAGTCGCCCGCGGATGGCGTTGTGGAAGTACACGCAGGTGATTGGCAATTGCGTCCGCTGACGAATCATCTGACCACGGCTCAGGTCCAAATTCTTACGCAACGGACGCTGCCGGTGTCGGCGATTCGCGGCGATCTGGATTCCTATTAGAAAGACGAGACCCGCATTATCTCGGTAGAAAAAACGTACCGCATCTCTCTCGACTCTTAACGCGACGCTCAGAAACCCGCGGGAACGGCAGCTCCATCGCCCATTTCAGCGACGAAAATCGCGATGATCGTCGGGGCGGGCCTGGCGGCACGGGCCATTTACGATCTTAACAACTCCAGCTACGGCCTGGAGAGCCCGGCAAGCCGTGAGGAATGAGCAGCGGTAGCCGCGCCAAAATATGGGCTGGGCTTTTCGGCCACGTTCGGTGCGTGCGGACCTAGTCTCTAACTTTGGAAAGAAATGAGCTGATCGAACTTTGCTCTCGCGGCGCCCGAAGTGATTGCGGCGGTCACGAGTTGTGCCGCCGAGCGAAAATCCGGGGCACAATCCGTTATGACGAGAGCTGCTGCAGCGTTCACGACCACAGCATCGCGGGGCGCTCCCGGCTGACCTTCGAGAATTCCTCGAATCAACATTGCGTTTTCGTCGGGGGTACCGCCGCGAATCGCGTCCAGTGGAGCAAGGGCAACGCCGAAATCTTCGGGCGTGACGATGTAACGCTTAATGGCCCCGGCGCGGACCTCGGCGATTAGAGTTTCCCCGGAAAGTGAGATTTCGTCTAGCCCGCCTGCTCCGTGGAGAACCAGGGCTCGTTCTACGCCGAGTTCGAGGAGTGTGGTGGCCACAAGATCGATGACCTGAGCGGAGAATACACCGAGAACCTGACACTGAGCGCCGGCCGGATTAGTGAGCGGGCCCAGGAGGTTGAAGATTGTGCGCTTGCCGATCTGCTTGCGCGCCGGTAGGGCATGCCGCGTCGCCGCGTGAGCTGCGGGCGCGAACAGAAATCCAATTCCGAGTGCACGTATCGAGCGGCCGGCATGTTCGAGAGGTAGATCGATCCGAATGCCCAGTTCTTCCAGCACATCAGCGGAGCCGCATCGCGAGCTGACGGAGCGGTTACCGTGTTTGGCGACGCGAGCCCCCGCCGCGGCGGCTGCGATTGCCGCTGCAGTGGAAATGTTGAACGTGCAGCTGCCATCGCCACCGGTGCCGCAGGTGTCAACCATTTTTTCAGGAAATGGAGTACCAGAGGGAAATACGGGAGCCGCATGTTGCCGCATGACGCGGGCAAAGCTGGCTAGTTCCGTAGCGTCCACATTGCGCCCATCGAGTGCCTGCAGCAGACGAACGATTTCCTCTGTATCCAGGCGGCCGGAAAGGAGGTCCTCCATAAGCGACTCCGCTTCAGGGCCGGTGAGGATCGCACCAGCTTCCACGTTTTTGATTAAGGCCGCTACAGTGTTCATAATGATTGTCGGGTCATGCGGGGTGCTGCCTTGCTCGATCTCCTCGTCTCAAGTAAACTTTACTGTTTGACGAAGCCCAAATTCTAACATCTGTGTACCGTTCTATCGTCGCACAGTCCGTGGGCCCCGGTTGGACCGGGGTCGCTCCAGAAGGCAGAACCTCAAATGAAGATCCATGAGTACCAAGCCAAAGCGATCCTCGCGCGCTACGGTGTTACCACTCCTCGCGGGGAAGTCGCGTTCACCAAAGAAGAAGCCCGGGAAGCCGCGCGACGCTTGAAATCGCAAGTGTGTGTGGTAAAGGCGCAGATTCACGCAGGGGGACGCGGCAAGGGCGGGGGCGTAAAACTGGCGCGTTCGGCCGATGAAGCCGCGGAAATCGCGTCGAATATTTTGGGAATGAACCTAGTGACGCTGCAGACGGGCCCGCAGGGTCGCATCGTAAAGCGGTTACTCATTGAAGAAGGGCTGGACATCAAGCGCGAACTCTATCTTGGCCTGCTGATTGATCGGGAGACGGGGCGGCCAGTGTTCATGGCGAGTTCGTCGGGCGGCATGGAGATTGAGCAGGTAGCGAAGGAAAACCCGAAAGCGATTATTCGCGAGCACATTCATCCGGCGGTGGGTTTGCAGCCGTACCAGGCACGCAAGATTGCGTTTGGCTTGGGTTTGGCGGGAGATCAGGCAACTGGAGCGACTCCCTTTTTACAGGCGCTGTATCGCGCGTTCGTCGACACCGACGCTTCGATGGTGGAGATCAATCCGTGTGTTGTGACGGCCGATGGGAAACTCGTGGCGCTTGACGCAAAGATCACGTTTGACGATAACGCATTGTTCCGCCACAAGGATTTGCGGGAACTGCGCGATCTGGATGAGGAAGATCCGCTGGAAGTAGAAGCGTCAAAGTATGGGCTGAACTACATCAAGCTGGATGGTTCTGTGGCGTGCATGGTGAACGGGGCCGGCCTGGCGATGGCCACGATGGACATCATTAAGTATGCGGGAGGCTCGCCGGCAAACTTTCTGGATGTGGGCGGAGGGGCAACCGCAGACCAGGTGAAGAATGCATTCCGCATATTGTTGAGCGACCCGGAAGTGAAGGCCGTGTTCATCAATATTTTTGGCGGAATTTTGCGCTGCGACGTACTAGCGACAGGCGTGGTGGCGGCGGCGAAAGACTTACACGTGACGATTCCGATCGTTGTGCGCATGGAAGGAACGAACGTGGAGCGCGGGCAACAGATTCTGAGAGAGAGCGGACTGAACTTCACGATTGCGGATGGAATGAAAGATGGCGCGCAGAAGGTCGTCGCGCTCGCGGGAGGCGCGCGGTGAGCATTCTGGTTTACGAAAAAACTCGGTTGCTGGTACAGGGATTTACGGGAAGGGAAGGCACCTTTCACGCGCAACAGATGATCGAATACGGCACCAACGTTGTGGGCGGAGTGACTCCCGGCAAGGGGGGCACGAAGCACCTGGAGCGGCCGGTCTTCAATACGGTCTCCGATGGAGTGAAAGCGACGGGCGCGGACGCGACGGTTATTTTTGTGCCGCCGCCGTATTCTGCGGACGCGATTCTGGAGGCTGCAGACGCCAGTGTTCCGTTGGTGGTGTGCATCACGGAAGGCATACCGGCGATGGACATGGTGCGCGTAACTGAGGTGGTGAACAAGGCGAAGACGCGGCTCATCGGTCCAAACTGTCCCGGAATTATTTCGCCGGGTAAATGTAAGATTGGAATCATGCCGGGCCGGATTCACAAACGAGGGAATGTGGGCGTGGTCAGCCGCAGCGGCACGCTGACGTACGAAGCGGTCCATCAATTGACGCAACTGGGCATTGGCCAGTCCACTTGCATCGGAATTGGGGGCGATCCGATTATCGGCACATCCTTCCTGGAGGCCATCAAAATGTTTAACGACGATCCGGATACGCATGCCATCGTGCTGATCGGCGAGATTGGAGGCAACGCGGAAGAGCGTGCCTCGGAGTGGATCAAGGTGAATGTGAACAAGCCAGTTGTCGGCTTTATCGCAGGGCAGACCGCACCGCCAGGCCGGCGCATGGGCCATGCGGGCGCGATTATCAGCGGCGGGCAGGGCACGGCGAAAGACAAATATGCCGCCATGAATGCGGCGGGCATTCACACAGTCGAGACTCCTGCGGATTTGGGATCGACAGTAGCCGCAGTTTTGCAGTAACGAGAATGCGGCGGCGTCCTTCGAAGCCGGGAGAGTTTCGCTTAGTCATTACTAGATCACATCTTTGCTTCATTATTTCATCTCGTTAAGGAGCTTACTTTGGCACTCGAACGTACCTTCGCCATTATCAAGCCTGACGCCGTGACCCGGGGCCAGCAGGGAGAGATTCTGGCTCGCATACACAAGGCAGGCTTCACGATTGTCGCCATCAAGTCCATGCGGTTGACCAAGGAAGAAGCCGGCGGATTCTATGCGGTGCACAAAGCACGCCCATTTTTTGGCGAGCTGACCGATTTCATGAGCTCCGGAAAGATTTTTGCCTTAGTGCTCGAGGCGGATGGCGCGATTTCCAAGTGGCGCGACACGATGGGTGCGACCGATCCGAAGAAAGCGGCGCCGGGAACGATTCGCCACGATCTGGGCACAAGCATCGGCACGAACTGTACGCACGGTTCGGATGCCCCAGACACGGCCGCATTCGAAATTGGCTATTTCTTCTCAGGGCTGGAACGGATCTAACGAGGTTCCCGTTGAGATCGTTCGGGTCGCAGTCGGCGCGGCTCACTGGATGACACCGCGTGTGGGTTTCGGATCGCACTTGAAAAAGCGTAAGGCCGAAATGTTTTTTTGCTCCCCTATTCCCGGCGCTTGCGTCGATGCATAATAGGGACCCCACAAGGTCCTGCCCCCAGGGAGGTATCCATGTCTCGCGCAACCCGTCGAGAATTCCTTCATTGGACGGTCGCGGCATCAACGATTACTTGTCTAAACAGCAAGGCACCGGCCTATCCTTTTACCGCGCTGCCGGCGCTCAATCAAAAATTCTCAGCTACAGACACGGTGACGATCGGTCAGACGGGAATCAAGACTTCGCGATTGGCGATGGGCACGGGCACAGTCGGTTCCGGTCATCATTCGAATCAGACGGCACTCGGAATTGAAGGACTATCCCGATTGCTGCGGAACGGCTACGACAACGGGCTGCGGTTTTTCGACGCAGCTGACTCGTATGGCAGTCATCCGCACGTTGCCGAAACACTAAAGCATGTGGATCGTACAAAGGTGACACTCCTGACGAAATCCTGGGGGCGCAGCGCCTCGGAAATTCAGGCCGACCTGGATCGCTTCCGGCGGGAATTGAATACGGACTACCTGGACCTTGTGCTGATGCATTGCGTGACGGAGAACGATTGGACCACGCGCTACCGCGGAGCGATGGATGTGCTTTCGGAAGCGAAAGCGAAGGGTGTCATTCGCGCGCACGGTTGTTCGTGCCATTCGATCGAGGCACTGAGAGCGGCGGCCAAATCGCCGTGGGTTGAGGTGGACCTGGCGCGCATCAATCCCATTGGCTCGCACATGGATGCCGAGCCGGATACAGTTGTGAGCGTCCTCCGCGAAATGCGCTCCGCGGGAAAGGGTATCGTCGGCATGAAAATCCTTGGGCAGGGAGACATGCGGCACCGCCAGGACGAAGCACTAAACTATGCGCTGGCGCTAGGAGTGTTGGATGCGTTCACGATTGGAGCGGAATCGATCAATGAGCAGAACGATCTGATTCGGCGAATTGCTGCGGCGTGAATTGCCATTTTCGCTGTCATTGTTGACAGCTTGCGCGCATTCCTCAACACGATAAGCTACACCGCGATGGATTCGTTTCGGGAACTCGGCCGAATGCTATTGCTGCTGGGAGGGTTGCTCCTTTTGGTGGGAGCATTCTTCTATTTTGGCGGTAAGTTACCGTTTCGACTGGGGCGTCTGCCCGGCGACATCGTGCGTAAGGGCGAGCGTACGATGTTTTACTTTCCCATTGCCACCTGCCTGGTACTGAGTGTTGGCCTGTCCCTCCTATTCTGGGCACTCTCGCGCTTCCGCCGCTAGAAGAATCCTCGCACTTCAAGCTTCGATTCGCCTGAAAACGAAACTGTCCTTGCCCTTGTGGTTGCGCTAAACTCGGCACAGGTTGGAGGACCGATACCATGAAAGGCTCACCCAAAGTAATTGAGGAACTAAATAAAGCACTACGCGAAGAACTTACGGCAATCAATCAATATTTCCTGCACGCAGAAATGTGCGAAAACTGGGGTTACGAGCGGTTGTCGGAGTTCATCAAGAAGCAGTCAATTGGCGAGATGAAGCACGCGGAAGTGCTGATGGAACGGATACTGTTTCTGGATGGTTCGCCCACGATGAAGCCACTGGAGCTGACTGTCGGCAAAGACGTAAAAGAGATGCTGGAGAGCGATCTGGGTTTGGAATTAGGCGCGGTGAAGGATTACAACGCGGCGATTCAAGTGGCGGTCGCGGAAAAAGACAATGGCTCGCGCGATTTGTTCGTTACGCTGCTAAAGGACGAAGAGGGGCATGTCGACTGGCTAGAAGCGCAGATGCACCTGATCAAGGAACTTGGCTACGAGCGCTACCTGACCATGCAGATGGGCGAGGACGAAGAGGAGTAGTCATCGCTTCGGCAAAGAAAATCAGCAATTCTGCATTACCGATAGTGCTTCACAATTTTTTGGGGAACTGACCGGAGCCGCATTGCTTTGTTAGCTACGCCATGAGCCAGCTTACGTTCAATCTGCAGCCAGAGAAGCGAATCTACACCGTCAGCGATCTGACGGCGCGGATTCGCGATCTGTTGGCGAAGAATTTCACAGACATAACCGTGCAAGGAGAGATTTCCAACTGCCGCGGGGCCGCGTCGGGGCACTACTATTTCACCTTGAAGGATGAGCGAGCGCAGGTGCGCTGCGTGCTGTTCAAGAACCAGCAGCGCGGAATGAGGTTCCATCCGGAGGACGGCCTGAAAATGGCGGTGCGCGGTTCGCTGAGTGTGTACGACGCGCGCGGTGAATATCAGATTTATGTCGAGGGGCTTGAGCCGATTGGGCGCGGCGCACTGCAACTGGCGTTCGAACAGTTGAAGAAGCAATTGGAGGCAGACGGGTTGTTCGACGGGGCGCGGAAAAAGCTGCTGCCTATGCTGCCGAATCGAATCGGGTTGATCACTTCGCCGAGCGGGGCGGCGGTGCGCGACGTGGTACGCATCCTCACCCGGCGATTCCCGAATGTGCACTTGACGCTGTTTCCGGTGCGCGTGCAGGGAGAAGGCGCGGCTGTGGAAATCGTTGAGGCGCTTCGCTATTTTCAACAGAAGGGTACGGCTGACGTGATCCTGCTGGTGCGAGGCGGCGGCTCCATAGAAGATTTGTGGGCGTTCAACGAGGAGATTGTCGCGCGTGCGATTGCGGCCAGTGGAGTACCTGTGATCTCTGGTATCGGCCACGAAACCGATTTCACGATTGCCGATTTTGTCGCCGATATGCGCGCCTCCACGCCATCGGCGGCGGCGGAGTTGGTTGTGCAGACGCGCCGCGAATTCGATAAACATGTAAACGATTTGAAGGCTTCGCTGGAAGGCTCCATGCGGTATCGCTTGTTGGGACTCTCGCGCCGCGTGCACGAGTTGGCGGGGCGTCGCGGATTCCGAAGACCGCTCGATTTATTGCGGCAACAGCGGCAACGAGCTGACGAACTGACTTCGCGCGTGGCGCTGGGCTTGCGCGCACGGTTAGAGTCTTCGCGCAAGAGATTCACCACGGCCCACTTGGGCGCACGCTCGTTTGATTTTCGTGCGAAGATATCCGCGTTGGAATTGCGGCTGCAAAAACGAACTCTTGATTTGGGAGCGCGCGCCGAACGCGTGGTGCGGCACAAGCGCGAAATTTGGGAAAGGCTTTCACTGCAATTACAGGAACGCAGCCCTCTGAAGGTGCTCGAGCGTGGCTTTGCCATTGCGACGGATTCAAGAGGAAACGTACTACGGGATGCCGCGCAGGTTGCGGTGGGCGACCACGTGACGCTGCAGTTGCACCGCGGCAAACTGGCCACCGAAGTTCGGCGAAAAGAGCGCTCCTGATTGTTGCGTGGCCTTATTATAGGGGTTCTTTTGTGCGGGCATTCCAGCTTTCCTTTGCTGCAATACCTTCACACAACCAATAGGCCATCCGCCATCTCTGTGTACCGCTCCCGGTCGGTCGGAGTAGCAGCCATGTCGGCCTTTCGGCGATAGAGCAGATTCAAGTACGCCATCGCGTCATCATAGTCTGGCTTCAGCTGGATAGCCTGGTTCAGTGATTCAATTCCGTCGTCCACAACTGACTCGTATTGATGAGCGTACTCGACTCTGAGGACCTCCGGGAGTGGGTCGCCATCCTTGAGCCCTTCTCCACCCACCGTTTGATTGAAAGCACGCCGGCGCTCGGCATTGCCGCGGGGCGCCAACGCCCGGTCGATCACACCGATGGAGTAATACGGGATGGGATCCTGCTGGTCGATTTCAGTGTTTTTCTTGTCGTACAACTTCGATTCCTCAAAGAGGTCCGTGCTGGAGAGCTGGCCAGCCCTCTGCTACGGGATGGATGCGCGGTCATCGATAGCGGCAAGATTTTGCGGATCCATTTGGAGAACTTCCCTGTATTCGTCTGTGCCCAGCTTGCCCATATGAACGTTTTCTTCGCTTGGTGCTCCGGGCATGTACTGAGAAGCGTACGTGGATACGAGGCACAGGCCAGTATTGAGCAGAGTGGGATCCAATTTTCTGGCTCGAATGAACTGCTGCTCGGCCTGTTGAAATTGAGCGTTCTTGAAGGCTTGCGCGCCTTGGCTCAGTGCGTTCCTCGCGTGCATCTGCGCACCAGCTAGGGGAGTAGTCTGCTCAGGAGATTGGGCCTCCATCGGAATCACAGAAAACGGAAACAACATGACAAGGATTAGCGTTGACCAGAGTGTCGTAGAAAGCATACGAATCCGAGAGATTGGCATATCAGGGGCCTCCGCACGCTGCAGAGTCTGATTTTACTCTTCTTCGTCGGAGGAAACCTTTAGAACGGCTAGGAACGCTTCCTGCGGAATATCCACCTGGCCGACACGCTTCATGCGGCGTTTGCCTTCTTTTTGTTTTTCGAGGAGTTTGCGTTTGCGCGTGATGTCTCCACCGTAGCACTTGGCCAACACGTTCTTGCGGATGGCGGCGACGGTTTCGCGGGCGATAATGCGGCTGCCAATCGCGGCCTGAATGGGCACTTCAAACATCTGGCGGGGAATCAGCTTGCGAAGGCGGGTAACCAGTTCACGTCCGCGTTCCGTGGCGAATTCGCGGTGAATGATCAAGGCGAGCGCGTCCACGGGTTCTCCCGCCACCAGAATATCAAGCTTGATCAGATCGGATTCACTGTAGCCCGCGAGGTGGTAGTCCAGCGAAGCGTAGCCGCGGGAAACGCTCTTCAGTCGATCGTAGAAATCGAGCACGATTTCGTTGAGCGGTAGTTCGTAAGTCAGCATCACGCGGGTAGGTGAAAGGTACTCAAAATTCTTCTGTGTGCCGCGCTTATCCTGGCAAAGTTGCAGGATGCCGCCGACGGATTCATCGTTGGTAATAATCATAGCGGTGATGATGGGTTCTTCGATCTTTTCGATGTCGCTGGGGTTGGGAAATTTCGCCGGGCTGTCCACTTCGATAACTTCGCCGGTAACACGCGTGATGCGGTAGCGCACGCTGGGCGCGGTGGTAATCAGGTTTAACCCGAACTCACGCTCCAGGCGTTCCTGAACAATTTCCAGGTGAAGCAGGCCGAGAAAACCGCAACGGAAACCGAATCCGAGGGCGACGGAATTTTCCGGCTCATAGAAAAATGCCGCGTCGTTTAACTGCAATTTGCCAAGCGCGTCGCGGAGCGGCTCATATTCATCGGCCAGCACCGGAAAAATCCCAGCGAAAACCATGGGTTTAATAGCTTCAAAACCGGGCAACGCAGGTGCAGGCCGCGCCGCTTCGGTGACGGTATCGCCCATACGCGCGTCGGCGACACGCTTGATGTTTGCAACGATGAAGCCAACGTCTCCAGCTTCGAGTTCGGTCAACGCGACGGGCTTCGGCGTGAGCGTGCCGAGTTGCTCGACCTCGTATACTTCGCCGGTGGCTACCAGGCGAATCTTCATATGCTGCATGATGCGGCCTTCCATCACGCGCACAAGGACGACGGCGCCGCGATAAATGTCAAACCAGGAATCAAACACCAACGCCTGAAAGGGATTGGCCGCGCTGCCTTTGGGAGGCGGGATGCGTTGGACGATGGCTTCCAGGACGTCTTCGACGCCGATGCCACTCTTTGCGCTGATCATGAGCGCATCGGCCGCGGGAATCGCCAGGACATTTTCGATCTGCTCCTTGACGAAATCGGGCTGGGCGGCGGGCAGATCGATCTTGTTGATCACCGGGAGAATCGTCAGGTTGTGGCCAGCAGCAAGGAAAGTATTGGCAACGGTTTGCGCTTCAACGCCTTGGCTGGCATCGACGACGAGCAGAGCGCCTTCGCAAGCGGAAAGGGCGCGCGAGACTTCATAGGAGAAATCGACGTGTCCGGGAGTGTCGATCAAATTCAGGCGATAGGTATTGCCGTCTTTCGCTTTGTAATGCAGGCGAATGCTTTTGGCCTTAATTGTGATGCCGCGCTCGCGCTCCAGGTCCATGGAATCGAGGACCTGCTCGTGCATCTCCCGCTCGGAGAGGGCGCCGGTCATTTCGAGCAGGCGGTCCGCCAGCGTGGATTTGCCGTGGTCAATATGCGCGATGATGCAAAAATTGCGTATGAACTTTGGGTCCATTCGTGTCCACAACCGCCAGGATTTTTCCTGAGGGTATTCCTAGATAGACGGCGAGCCGAAGCGGCACGCGAACCCGCCTCACTACTGTCGAGAGCTTAGCCGTGTAAACCTCTAGTTTGCCATAAGTGAGCGAAGCCGTCAGCCTGACGGGACGAGAACGGAAGAATCCAATTCGGCGTCTTTGGATCCTAACTTCGCTAGAAGCGAAAGCAGAATACGGAGAATTGCAGGAATTGTCTGAGAATTGCTGTTCACGAGCCGGGCCAACACCTGGATACCCCCGATACTGACAATCTAAGAAATCTCGATGTCACGGCCGCGAGAATCGACAACGGTTCTCGGCGCCTCGACACGTCTCGATTCCGTTCCATTCTTTTTGCTTCTTTGTGGAGAGGTTTGCGTGGCATGCTGATGTGTTCGCTCCCATCTCAGGAGGCTTCATGTCTTATCCCAACCGTCGCGATTTCCTTAAACTCTCCACTGCGGCCCTGGCCAGCGCCGCGATTTCCCCAAACTTGACCGCTGTGGCGAGCACGAGCGCGCCTACCGGAGATGTTCGCGGCTGGTCTACGTACGGTACGCGCCGTTTCGCCGCAGAGAGCGCGCTTCGTTGGCAACCGGCTGTCGGATCTGCTGCGGATGCGATCACGCTTGATCCCTCCAAACACTTTCAGGAGATTCTCGGCTTTGGCGGAGCGTTTACGGATGCTACGTGCTACATGTTCAACGCCATGCCCGCAGGAGCGCGCGAGGAACTGCTAAATGAACTCTTCTCGCCCGATGCAATGAACTTCAACGTGTGCCGCAGCTGCATTGGCGCAAGTGATTACTCGACGACGGCTTACACGTACGACGACACGACGCAGCCCGACCCCACGCTTGCCAGCTTCAGCATCGAACCGGATCGCGCGTACATCATTCCGACGATGGTGGCGGCGTGTAAGGTTAATCCCGATCTCTTTCTCTTCTCCTCGCCGTGGAGTCCTCCAGGATGGATGAAAGCGAACAACTCTTTGCTGGGCGGGTCGATGCGCAAATCCAGCTACGGCCCTTATGCAAAATATTTTGTGAACTTTCTTCGCGCCTATCAGGAAGCCGGCGTCAAGATCAATGCGGTCACGGTGCAGAATGAAGTCGACACCGATCAGGATGGACGCATGCCCGCCTGCCTGTGGGGGCAGGAGTACGAAATCGAGTTCATCAAGGGCCACTTGGGCCCGGCGCTGCACAACGCGGGATTGGACACCAAGATCTGGGCGCTGGATCACAACTACAATTTGTGGGGGCGCGCGATTGGCGAACTGAGCGATCCGGACGCGTACCGTTACATCGACGGCATCGCCTGGCACGGATACGCAGGCGTCCCTGCGGACATGAGGCGCGTTCACGATGCGTTCCCGGACAAGTCCTGCTATTGGACCGAGGGCGGCCCCGACGTCACCATGCCAGACTACCTGACCGACTGGACGAAATGGAGCAGCACCTATGCCGAAATCCTTCGCAATTGGGCGCGCAGCATTACCGCGTGGAACCTGGTGCTCGACGAGCAAGGCAAGCCAAATATCGGACCATTCCCGTGCGGCGGTGTCGTTACTGTGGATTCGCACAGCAAGGCGGTTACACGCAGCGGGCAATACTGGGCGTTTGCTCACTATTCGCGGATGATTCTGCGGGGCGCGAGGGTGTTCTCAACAGGCGGCGGCGCAAAAGATGTGACGCACGTGGGCGCAGAGAATCCCGATGGCACGAAGGTCATGGTGCTGTCGAACAGCGGCGCTGAACGCAGTGTGCAACTCCAACAGGCTGGCAGCGCGGTGAGTGTTCAGATGCCCCGCGATTCGGTATTTACGCTCGCCTGGAAGTAGCCGGGCTGACCTCGTACTAAAAATGATGCAGTCGCCGGCTCGTATAAAAGAAGTACCGAGGGAGGTCGCAGTAGCGTCAATCCCCAGAATTTGCTCATGGCAGATTCCCATCCGTGGGGCACACAGGTTTTGCCCGGTTTGGTGGCCGGTATATATTGGAGGATGGGGTTCGAACCAGCCGCGAGCCCGCAGGATCCGACGACAGCGCAGCATCCAAAGGCAAACGGGTAGATGGCCGCAGACGTCACCAAGCAACTGGAACGTGCGAAGAAGTTCCTCGAGAAGAATCGAGTCGAGGACGCCATTGAAGCCTATCTGGCGGTCCTGGAGCTGGCTCCGCAACACACGGAAGCGAGCCAGGCGCTCGGAGATCTGTACACGCGTCAGGATCAACCGGAACGCGCTGCGGTTTACTACGGCTACCTGTTTGACCTCCTGATTGAGCCCAAGGACGAAACGAAGGCGCTGGCGATCTTCAATCGCTTTCTGAAGAATTCTTCCTCTGCACAACCTCCGGAACGCATCGCGCGCTACGCATTTCTGCAGCAGAAACAGAACCGGCCCGATGAAGCGATCGAACAGTATTCGAAAGCCGCGGAATTGTTCAATGAACTTGGCCGTGGAGAGGATGCGTTGTTCTGCTGGGAACGCACGGCGCAGCTCGACCCAGACAACATGGCGCGCCAGATGAAAGTGGCGGAGACGGCAGCACAATTGGGGAAGAACGCGCTTGCCGCACGAGCGTTTCTTCGCTCGGGACAGATTGCAGCCGCGTCCGGCGCCGCGCAGGAGGCGCTGAAGCTGCTGGGTCGTGCGTATGGCTTGGCGCCACAGGAGCGCAGTGTGGCCCTGCTGTATGCCGAGGCGAAATTGCGAAATGGCGAATCCGCGGAGGCGGCAGCGCTGCTGGAGCCATTTGCGCCCACCGAGAGTGACATCCCGTTTTTGGATACGTTTGCCGATGCCCTCCGCCTGGCGGGGCAATTGGACCGAGCGCGCGGGATTCTGGAGCGCATGTTGCGCGAGAAAAATGAAGGCATAACGCGGCTGTTCGATCTTGCCGACGCCTATTCGGATACGGGGCAGGACACCAAGTCCGTGGAAATTCTGCAGGTGTTGAAGCGGCGAATGTTTGCCGACAAGAAACAGACCGGCTTCATGACGCAATTGGAAGAACTCGGCGCAAAGCATCCGGAATCGCTGCCGATCCTGGAATTCTGGGCGGGGATGTACAGCGAATTGAATCGCGAGTCGCAATATTTTGAGACGCTGATCCGGCTGTTCGACGCGAATTTCAATTCTGGTAGTTTTGACAAGGCGAGCGAGGTTTTGGATCGGCTGGTGGACATCGACGCGTACGACTATCGCAATCAACAGCGGCTGGAAAAATTGAAAGGCCAGGTGGATGAAGGATTTTTGCGGACGGTAGCCGGGCGAATGGCCAAGACGGCGACGGCAGCAAATCCGACTCCGCCCAAGACGGCAGCCAGCCAGGAAGTAGCAGAGCCCGCACCGGTAAGCGAAGAAGGGCGCAAAATGCAGGCGTTGGACGACCTGATCGTTCAGACAGAAATCTTCCTGCAATACTCGCTGCAGAGTAAGGCGGTGGAACGATTGCAGAAAATTGCCGCCATGTTTCCCGGCGAAGAAACGCGAAATGCGCGGTTGCAGAATCTCTACCAGATGGCCAACTGGTGGCCGCAAGCTGCAGCGAAGAAAGAATCAATTCCGCGCGTAACTGCAACCCCTGTGGAAGAGACGAAGCCGACCAGTCCCACAGGCAGGACCGGCTCTTATACCGCTGACACGCTGCGGGACCTGACGAAGATTTCGGAGATCAATCAGAAGATCTTCCGGCAGCAGACGCCGCGCGCGATGCTGAACACCACGGTCAGTGAAGTTGGCACGTACATGAAAGCAGGACGATCGCTTGCCGTGATCGGCGTGCCGGGGCGGCCGCCAGAAATTGCTGCGGAATATTGCACCGCCGGCCTGAAGCCGACACCCGGGGCGCAGGTTGTCTTTCTAATAGCGCAGATGGAAAAAGCTATACCGGACGAGCTGGGCGGGCTAGTGGTTGACGCCAGCGAAGGGTCGATTTTGACAGAGCTTGGATTGGAAACCGCGCTGGCAGTAACGATCACGGATAAGGAGACACAGGCACCAGCGGGAATGTTGATTGTGGCGCATCAAGTGGCGCACCGCTGGAAGGCGAACGAGACCTATTTTCTGCAGGCGATCGGCGACCAGATGTTGATGAGCGTCAGCCACACGAGATTGCGTTCGCTGGTGCGCCGCATGGGCGTTTCCGATGACCGCACGGGACTACTCAGCCGGACGTCGTATGTCGGCTGCCTGCTGAATGAGGCCGACCGCGCACGAACGCAGGGGTCGCCGCTTTCGCTGGCGATTCTGCAGATCGACCGTGGGGCGGAAATGCTGCGGCAGCAGGGAGAAACACCGCTGGAGAAATTTCTGGAACAACTGGCGCGTTCGCTGCAGCCAATGGTGCGGCAAAATGACATGGCGGTGAAATACACATCGTGGGCCCTGGCGTTCATACTTCCAGACACGTCTCTCAATGGTGCGCATAACCTGGTGGAAAAACTGCGGCGTGCGGCGGCGGGCGTGCGGCCGCCGTGGGATTCCACGCAAATCACTTTGAGCGCAGGAATCGTGGAGGCGGCGGCAAAGCAAGAATACGACAGCGAGGATATTGTAACGGACCTGATCAATCGGGCGGAATTCAGCATGGAAGAAGCAAGAAAGCGTGGAGGAGATACGGTTGTAGCGGAAGAACGACAGACCTGAGGCGCGCGGCTGTAGCGCCCGAGATGCTGGACGCATCTCATTACCGAAAGAAAATCAGAGAGGAAAAATATGTTTCCAACTGACGTTGTGATTGTGGCTGGAGCGCGCACACCCATGGCGCGCTACACGGGGAGCTTTTCGGAGGTGTCGGCAATCGAATTGGGGGCGCTCGCTTCCAAAGCTGCGATTCAGCGCTCGGGAGTGGATCCGGGTGATTGCGATCATGCGATCTTCGGCAACGTGCTGCAGACGAGTGCCGACGCGATTTACGGTGCGCGACACGTGGGGCTGAAGGCGGGATTGAACGTGGAAACGCCCGCGGTGACGGTGAATCGCTTGTGCGGCAGCGGAATTGAAGCGATTGCGCAGGCGGCGCAGAGGTTGTTGCTTGACGAGGCGAGTGTGGTGCTGGCGGGTGGCATGGAAAACATGACGCAGGCGCCGTTTGTAATTCGGGGAGCACGCACGGGGTTGAAGCTGGGCGGTGGCACGCTGGAAGATTTTCTTTTTGTTGGGCTGACGGATTCGTACTGCGGATTACCGATGGCCATGACTGCCGAGAAGCTTGCGGAACAAATGGGGATCACGCGGAAAGATTCTGATGCGTACGCGCTGCGGAGTCAACAGGCCGCCGATGCAGCGTACAAGGCTGGGTATTACAAAGAAGAAATTGTTCCTGTCGAGGTAAAGCAGGGGAAAAAGACCCTTGTAGTAAGCGATGACGATCACCGGCGTCCGGAAACGACGATGGAAACGTTGGAAAGGTTGCCGCCGTCGTTCAAGAAAGACGGTATGGTTACGGCTGGGAATGCCAGCGGGATCGTGGATGGCGCCGCGGCCGTGGTGGTGACGAAGGAAAAAACGGCCAAGGAACGTGGGTTAAAACCGACCGGAAGAATTGTGTCGTGGGCGGTGACTGGCGTGGACCCCAGCATTATGGGAATCGGGCCGGTGCCGGCGACAAGGAAGGCCCTGCAGTTTGCAGGATTGAGGCCTGAACAGATCGATCGAGTGGAAGTGAACGAGGCGTTTGCATCGCAATATCTCGCGGTAGAAAAAGGGCTGGAACTGGATCGCGATAAAACAAACGTGAACGGAGGAGCCATTGCCCTCGGTCATCCACTGGGAGCGACAGGCGCGCGGCTCGTCATCACTCTGCTGAATGAATTGCGACGCAAGGGCCTGCGGTACGGGCTGGCGACCGCCTGCATCGGTGGCGGCCAGGGGATCGCGATGATCGTAGAAGCCCTCAACAGCTGACGAAAGAGTCTTCGGAAGAAACCTTTGATACACTCTTGCGGGTAGATGTTGCCTGCCTGATCGACATGAATCCGCGGATATGAGGAACGAGAATGGCGATACAGAAAATCGGCGTTGTTGGGTGTGGGCTGATGGGAGCCGGAATTGCGCAGGTGAGCGCGCAATCTGGATTTGCGACTGTAGTGCGCGAGGTAAACGCGGAACTGGTAGAAAAAGGAATTAAGAGCATTGAGAAGAGTCTTGCGCGCCTGGCGGAGAAAGGGACGATCACGGACGGCGCGAGGAGCGAAATTCGAGAGCGGCTGAGGGGAACGACATCCTTGGAGGATTTCAGGGATTGTGACGTGGTGGTGGAGGCGATCATCGAGCAGTTGCCGGCGAAACGGGAGTTATTCACAGCGTTGGACGCGATTTGTCCGGCGTCGACAATTTTTGCGAGCAATACCTCTTCCTTGACGATCACGGAAATTGCCGCAGCAACAAGACGCCCACAACGATTTGTGGGCTTGCATTTCTTCAACCCTGTGCCAGTGATGAAACTCGTCGAGGTGGTGAAAACGATCGCGACGGACCCTGAGGTGTACGAAGAAATGGTGGCCTTTGGAGCGAAGCTGGGCAAGACGCCCGTGCGTGCGAATGACCGAGGCGGTTTCATTGTGAATCGGCTGCTGGTTCCCTATCTGTTAGACGCAATCCGAGCGTTGGAAGAGGGAGTGGGTTCTGTAGTGGATATCGACAATTCCATGAAACTCGGTTGCGGCTATCCGATGGGACCATTCACACTCCTGGATTTTGTCGGATTGGATACCACGCTCTACATTTCGCAGATCATGTTCGACGAATTCAAGGAAAAGCGCTTTGCCGCGCCGCCGCTGTTGAAACGGATGGTGCTGGCAGGGTGGCACGGGAAAAAGTCGGGCCGCGGATTCTATAACTATGCGGATCCCGCGAACCCGAATCCGATGCAGCTTTAAGGAAAAAGAGATGGCCTACGAAAATCTGATTTACGAAAAGAAAGATAGGATTGCTTGGATCACGTTCAACCGGCCGAAAGTACTGAATGCGTTGAATCGCAAAACAATCGAGGAACTTCACGCAATCTTAACAGATGCCCGCGATGACGCCGCGGTGCGTGTGCTGATCCTGACCGGCTCGGGCGAAAAGGCGTTTGTGGCTGGTGCGGATATCACCGAACTGGCGCAGCAGACTCCCGTCGGAGGAAAGGAATTTTCGCTATACGGGCAGAGCGTGTTTCATCTGCTGGAAACGATTGGGAAGCCTTCCATCTGCGCGATTAATGGTTTCGCGCTTGGCGGCGGCTGTGAGTTGGCACTTTCTTGTTCGATTCGACTGGCCAGCAAGTCGGCGAGATTGGGACAGCCGGAAGTGAAACTGGGAATCTTGCCTGGCTATGGAGGTTCGCAACGATTGGCACGGCTGTGCGGAAAGGGCATGGCACACGAGCTGTGCTTGACGGGTGAAATGATCAATGCGGAAGAAGCGCAGCGGATCGGGTTGGTGAATCATATCTATGAGGCAGCGGACTTGCTGTCTGCCGCCGAAGTCATGGCGAAAAAGATCATCGAGAAAGCACCACTGGCTGTGAAATACTGCATGGAAGCGATCGAGCTCGGAGTGGAGATGCCGCAGGAAGAAGGATTGTTTCTTGAGGCGACGCTTTTTGGGGTGTGCTGCGCGACGGAAGACATGCGCGAAGGCACCATGGCGTTTCTGGAGAAACGACCGGCGAACTTTCAGGGCAAATGAAAATGACGGCGGAAAAACTTCGGCCTACAAAAACGGATGGCGGCTTTAGTGCCGCGGGATTGCACTTTGGAATTGTGGTGAGCCGGTTCAATAGCTTCATCAGCGAGCGGCTTTTGCAGGGAGCATTGGACGCCTTACAGCGTGCGGGAGCGACGGACGAAGACGTGAACGTTGTGCACGTGCCGGGCTCGTTCGAATTGCCGCTTGCAGCAAGAAAACTTGCGGCCACGGGAAAATACAATGCACTTATCGCGATCGGATGCATTTTGCGTGGTGAAACGGCACATTACGACTACGTGTGCTCGGAAACCGCGCGCGGCTTGCAGCTGGCCCAAATGGATAGCGGTGTGCCGGTGATGTTCTGCGTGCTGACGTGTGACACGCTGGAACAAGCCATTGACCGAGCGGGATTGAAGGGCGGCAATAAAGGATTTGAAGCGGGACTCGGAGCCGTGGAAATGGGTCGGCTTATGCAAAAACTTAGCCGCTCGGCGAAGTCAGCGACAGTTGTCAAAAAGCGGGGTAGATAACGTGTCGTCCCTCCGAACCAAATCGCGCGAGTTTGCCATGCAGATGCTCTTTCAGTGGGATATGAGCAAGCAGGACTTGTCCAAGCTGGAAGGTAAGTTCTGGAAAGGCGCGAAGGCCGCGGAGCAAACGCGGAATTTCGCGAATCAACTGTTCGAGGGCGCAGCGCACGATTCCACACCGCTCGATGAATTGATCTCGAAGCATGCGGATAATTGGCGACTGGAACGACTTGCCGCGATCGACCGGGCCATATTGAAGCTCGCGCTGCACGAAATGCGCGCAACTGATACGCCGCCGAAGGTTGTGATCAATGAAGCGGTGGAGCTGGCGAAGAAATTCTCTTCCGATGAAGCAGGGAAATTTGTGAACGGAATATTGGATGGCTACCGCAAAACCCTGCAACTGAAGTAACGTGCGAATGGTACAATCAAAGCAATTACCTCACGTTCACGTGCGGATCACTCCTTCGAATACCTTGACCGCAGCACCGCTGACCCGTGGTGTGAGTCTTTTGCCGGCCACCGTGACTTCCACTTCAATCTGACTGGGGCGACCCATTTCGACGCCTTGCGTCACGCTTAGAGTCTGCGCCGCACCGAGTTTTCCATGTTTTACGAGGTAGGCTCCTAGCGATCCGGCCGCGGAACCCGTGGCGGCGTCTTCATAGAGTTCCCACGGCATCATTCCGCGGGCGTACGCTAGATGACCGTTGCCGAGCGTGAAGCAATAGGCCAGGGCGCCTTGTTTTCCGAAGAGCCGGGCGAGTTCCACGATGTTCATTTGTATTTTCGCGAGTGCGGCGCGATTGCGAAGTGGCACCATTAGATTAAAAATTCCGGTTGAGACAAATTCAGGTTCAAGTTTCGGGTCGAAGTCCCTTGGAGACAGGCCGAGAGCTGCCGCAAGGTGCTTTTTCTGAATTTTTGAAGTCTTAAAAGCCGCTTCCTTTTGAGTCATGGTCACGCGAAGCGGCCGCCCATCCTTGAAGCGAATCTCCACCGGGAGCACGCCGGCGCCGGTCTGCTGCAGAACGTGGACGCCGCCTTCTTGGGCGGGAACCACGCCGAGTTCGGCCAGCAGAAACCAAGTGCCGATGACGGGATGTCCAGCCAGCTTCAATTCCTCCTTGGTGGTGAAAATGCGTAGGCGTGCCAGGGCCCGGTCATCTGTCGGCTTTTGCACGAACACAGTTTCCGAAAGATTCATCTCGCGGGCGATGGCGAGCATCTGGTCATCGGTAAGCCCATCTCCGTCGGTGATGACGGCGAGGGGATTACCCTGAAAGCGCGTGGTGGTGAATACATCCAGCGTGTGAAAGCGGTGATTCATTTGATCTCCGTGAGAAATGGGTCGCCAATTTTGAGCGAGACGATTAGACTCGCTCCAGTTGGATGACCGTCCTTTCGTTGACGACATTCCCAGTGTTCAGAGTGCTCTTGGGTTCCAGCAAAAGAATGTGTACTTCTTCGTCGGCAACCGGCAAATGTTCCACTTTCCGCGGCACAATAATGAATTCACCTTCGTTCACGATGGCGTCGCGATCGCGAAATCTCATGCGAAGAGTGCCTTTGACAACCAGAAACAATTCATCTTCGTTCTCATGATGATGCCAGATAAACTCGCCCTTGAGTTTTACCGCTTTCACGTGGCAGTCGTTCAGTTCGCCAATGATGCGCGGGTTGCAGTAGTCGCTGAACCTGGCAAACTTTTCCTTTAGATTGACAGTTTCCATGGGGCCCCCTAGAGCTTGTGAACCGTTTCCGCGACGGCCTGTAACACGCGACGAGTGGTCGCCGCGTTGTCCGTTTCGGAATAGAGGCGCAAGAGATTTTCCGTACCCGACGCGCGCACCATGGCCCATCCGAAAGCATCCAGATAGATTTTGATGCCGTCCATGTCTTCGCGGCGAACAATCTTCCAGGTTCCCAAATCTTGCAGTTTTTCACTGGAAAAATAGGCGATGGCTGTCTCTTTCTGACCGGGCTTCACGTCAAGGTCAACGCGGCCATAATGATGCTCGCCAAATTCTGCGTGAAGAGAATTGATCAATTCGCCGAGAGATTTGCCGTGCCAGGCCATTAATTCAGCGAGCAAAAGCGCGGAAACCGAGGCGTCACGTTCTGGCAGGTACAGACTGGTGCCAATGCCGCCACTTTCTTCACCGCCGATCAGGATATTCCGCTCCAGCATTAGCTCGCAGATGTATTTGAAGCCGACGGAGACCTCGTAAAGCTTGCGGCCGTATTTAGCCGCGAGCTTATCGACCAATTTCGTTACAGAGAACGTTTTGGCAATGTCCCCTGTCAGATTTCGTGTGCCAATGAGATGCCAGACCAGAAGAGCGAAAATCTGGTGAGGATTGATGAAAGTGCCGTCGCGATCGATTGCTCCAATGCGATCGCCGTCACCATCGGCAGCAAAGCCAGCGTCATATTCCCCCTTTAAGACTGCCTGGCGAAGTGCGTCAATGTGTGGCTCGATCGGTTCCGGATGAATTCCGCCGAACTGGGGATCGCGCGTGCCGCGAATTTCATCGCAAACCACGCCATTGCGCTTGAACAAATCATGCAGCAGGCCGGCGGCGGAGCCATGCATGGGGTCGGCAACAAAGCGGAACTTGGCTTTGCGGAGCCGGTCCCAGTCAATCAGCTTTTCAATGGTGTTGAGATAGGGGCCGCGTGGCTCGAGTGAGTGGATTAAATCTTTACGACGCGGCAACTGGTGTGCACTACTCGAGAGCACATGAGCCAGCTCCTTCTCGATCTGTGCCACAATCGACGGTAACGCGCTGCTGCCATAACTGGCTTTGTACTTGACGCCATTCCAGCGAGCAGGGTTGTGGCTCGCCGTGATGACGATTCCGCCGGCTGCTTGACGCTGGCGCACGAGCAGTGAAATCGCGGGAGTGGGGCAGGGCTTGTCTGTAAGCCAGACGGGGGTGCCGGTGGAACTGATGACCTCGGCCACCGCGACGGCAACTTCCTCGCTGAGATTGCGATGATCGTAACCGACGAGCACGCCTTTCCGCGCGTCTTCACCGCGAACTACATAGCGGGCAATCGCCTGCGCAACGAGCCGCGCATTCGGCAACGTGAAATCCTCGTTGATTATGCCTCGCCAGCCATCGGTGCCGAACTTGATGGAACTCATAGCTTGAAAGTATACGCGAAGCCGGCGAGGCGCTAAACAACTCCCCGAAATGCGCTCGAGCCAAATTGCCGTTTCCGGCAAGCGATAAAGGAGCGCGCTGCAGAAAAACTGCAGAATCCCTCAGGCGAGATCCTGTGGGTGCGACGGGAGCGCACCTAGGATGACACTGAATCGAAGGATTGGATAGAGGAGTGCAATGGCTTGTCAACTGGAATTCCAACTATAGCAGATTCATGCGTTTGCGTTCTTCGAGCGCTTTGACGATTTTGCCAACGTCCTGTGCACGATTGCGCGGACAGATCAGGAGCGCATCGGGCATATCGACGACGACAAGGTCGCGCACTCCGATGGCGGCGACGAACTTGTCAGGACTCCACAGGAAATTGCCTTCGGCGTCGAGGGATTGCCCGGGGCCCGCAAAAATATTGTCGCCCGCATGCTTAGCGAGCAGCTCGTACACGGCGCTCCAGGAACCAATGTCGCTCCAACCGATGTCGGCGGGTATGACGAAGACGCGAGGGGCGCCAGTTACGCGAGTGGCGCGTTCCAGGATGGCATAGTCGACGGAAATGTTTTCCAACTTGGAGTAGGCTTTTTTCAAATGTAATGCGTAGCTGCCCCTGCCGATGTGAAGGGCGAGTGACTCCAGGATATGGTGGGTCTTCGGCAGATAGGTTTTTAATGCGTCCATGTAGGTAGAGACGCGCCAAAAGAACATACCAGCGTTCCATTGATAGCGTCCGCTTGCCAGATACTCCTGTGCTGCGCTAAGTTCTGGTTTTTCCGTGAAGCGTTTGACAGCGAAGAAAGGCAACCCGTTCGCATTGAGCGGTTCGCCCAAGCGCTCGATATAGCCAAAGCCGGTGTCCGGCCTTGTCGGGGGAATGCCCAGCACGACCATTTGAGCGGAATCGCTCGCGAGGCGCAGTGCGACATTCACGATCTTGCGAAAGCGATCAGGCTGCGCAATGTAATGATCCGCAGGAAGCACCGCCATCACCGCATCGCCGCCATCCGCATGACGAATATGAATCGCCGAAAGTGCAATCGCGGCAGCCGTGTTCCGGCCAAGCGGCTCGGTGAGTACGTGTTTTCTTGCTAGTGCAGGAAGCTGTTTTCGAAGAGAGCGGACTTGTTCTGCGTTGGTAACGGTCCAGATATTTCTTGGACGAATCAATGGCAACAACCGATTGACTGTTTGCTCCAGCATGGATGCGTTGCCGATGATGTTCAGAAGTTGCTTGGGAGTGCGAGTACGGCTGCGGGGCCAGAATCGGGTACCGCGACCACCGGCGAGAATGACCGCGTGTGTCTGGAGTGGTTTTTCCGTCATCGGTGATTACTCCACGAAAACCAGGGACACGGCTTTTTCATCGAGACCCTGATTGAGCAGTTGTTTCTGGAGCGAGTCGGGATCGGGGACATACACGCGCAGGAACGAAGTATGTTCCTTCGGTTGGAGAAAGACAGTGGGCAACGACGCCGGCAGGAACCATGCCTGGCCGGCCAGGTAATTCATGGACACACCGTCATCGTAGAGTTTCCCGGAGCCGAGAAGAATAATAACCAGCTGAAATCGCTGCGGGTCGCTCTCGATAGCGGTGGTGCGGTCGCAATCCCAACGTTCGACGGCAAAAAATTGGCAAGCGGCCAGCAATCGAACATTCGCGTCTGGCGAATGCAGCGCCAGCGAGGAAACCTTGCCCGCGCGGGTGCCTTCAAACCGAGTTACCTCCAGGGCTTTCTCGAGGTGCAATTCGCGAGGCTTGCCAGCGGCATCGACGCGGCCGAAGTCATACACGCGGTACGTCAGGTCCGAGTATTCCTGGACTTCGCAGAGGATCATGCCGGGTCCGATGGCATGTTGTGTTCCTGCCGGTACAAAGTATGTCTCGCCGGGGCGCACCGGTTGGTGAACGAAAAGATCCTCGAGAGTATTTCTTTCCACGGCGTCAACAAATTGTTCGCGTGTGACGCCCGGCCTCAGGCCGAGCAGGAGCTCCGCGCCGGGGTTCGCCGAAAGAATGTGCCACATTTCCGTTTTGCCGCGCCCGCCGGCGGCCTGTTCGTGTTTTGCAGCGTAGGCGTCGGCGGGGTGCACCTGGATCGATAATTTGTCGTTAGGAAAAATAAACTTCACGAGGAGCGGGAACTCCTGGTAGCGATTCACGTCAGCACCGCGCCACTCCGCTGGCATGGAGTGCCAGCTTTCGCCCAGCGATTTTCCTGCGAAGGGGCCGTTCAAAATGCGGCATTCCTGCCCGGTGAGCCAGGCTTCGCCCAGCAGTTCCTTCAAATCCGACTTCTCTGGAAACAAGGGAGCCAGCGAACGCACTCCCCATGGGCGAGGGCTGAAGATCGGTTCAATGCGCGATAGAACAGGTTGCAGCACGGTCAAGAAGCGGCTTCAGCGCGAGAGAAGAACTTCTCCAGGCGGCGCAGGCCTTCGTCGATGCGCTCGATGGCGGTGGCGTACGACAACCGGAGGAATCCAGGAGCACCGAACGCCTCGCCGGGTACAAGCGCGACGTGGGCTTTCTCCAGAAGTAGTTTGGAAAGCTCCGTGCACGTTTTAGCCAGGGCGTTTTTGCCGTTACCGAGATGCGCGGAAATATTCGGAAAGGCGTAGAAAGCGCCGCCGGGCCATTCGCAGGTGACTCCGGGAATGGCGCGCAAGCCTTCCACGATGCGAGTGCGGCGCTTGGTGTACTCCGCGAGCATCGGTGGCACGGTTTCCATGGTCCCGCGCATGGCTTCCAGAGCGGCATATTGGGCGATGGAAGTCGGGTTGGATGTCGACTGACTTTGCACCTTAGTGATTGCCTGGATCAGCGGTTCGGGCGCGAGCGTATAGCCGATGCGCCAGCCGGTCATCGCAAACGTTTTGGAGACAGAACCAATGATAATGATGTTTTCCTTCGAATCCTTCGTACTGGCGATGGAGAATGGTCTGTGCGGTTCATACACAAAATGGGAATAGCATTCGTCGCCCATCAGCCAGATATTGTGCTTCTTACAGACCGCCAGAATGCGCTGAAATTCTTTGGGATCCACCACGCCGCCCGTGGGATTGCTGGGCGAATTGATGATCACCATTTTTGTTTTCGGGGTGATGGCTTTTTCGATTTCCCTGGCGTTTGCACTAAAGCCAGTTTCGGGGCCTGTCTGGACGATGACAGGGGTGCCGCCAGCGTATTTGATGATGTCGGGGAAACTCACCCAATAGGGAGCAGGGAGGATGACTTCATCGCCGTTTTGGATCAGTACGGAGATAGTGTTGAAGATGGAATGTTTGCCGCCAACGGTGACGACGCATTCCTTCGGCGAAAAGTCGGAGCCGAGTTCCCGCTTATGCCAAGCGGCGATCGCTTCTCGCAGAGGCATGATTCCGCCTGTAGGTGTGTATTTCGAACGATTCTCCTCGATGGCTTTGATGGCGGCCTTCTTAATGTGGTCGGGTGTGGGGAAATCCGGTTCGCCGGGGCCGAAGTCCGCGACGTCTACGCCTTTCGCCTTCAGCTGTTCGGCAGCGCTTATGACCGCCGCGGTTGGTGAGATCTGGATGCGGTTGATTCGATTCGTAAGTTGCACGGGCTCTCCTAGGAGCGAAACAGCAGGTGTAACCAACTAGTTTTCAGGAAATCGCGGAGAAATTCAATGAGGAACAATGCCACCGGCCGAGAGACGGACCAATCGGTGAAATCAGGAAACCTTAGCGCGTAGCCGCTGCTCGACTAATGGAGGCACCAGACCCGATAATGGACCCCCGAACTGTGCGATCTCGCGGACGAGTTTGGCGCTCAAATAGCTGTAGGTCTCGCCGGGCATCATGAACACGGTTTCGAGCCGAGGTTCAAGTTTGCGGTTCATCAGGGCCATCTGCAATTCGTATTCGTAATCGGAAATCGCGCGAATCCCGCGCAGGATTACGGCGGCGCCGCGCTTGCGGGCGTAATCGACCAGCAAGCCCTGAAACACATCGATTTCGACGGAATCCCAGTGCCGGGTAACTTCCCGCAGCATCTCGACGCGCTCTGCCACGGAGAAAAGCGGCTCCTTTTCGGCGTTCTTCAATACTGCCACGATGAGGCGGTCAAACATCTTTTCGCCGCGCTCAATCAGATCGAGATGGCCGTTGGTGACGGGATCAAAAGAGCCGGGATAAATGGCGACGGAGGTTTTCATGCGCGTATGTGAGAGTCCGGGGCACATTCTACTCTAATCGAACAGCAAAGCGAGAAGGAAGTTGAGAACAGCAGTGCACCCACTCAAGAGGGTAGCGAAGCGAGATTTTGTTCTGCCGGGCAGGGATGCGCCTACAGTTTCTTCGTGTTATAACGATTTAATAGAGCTATATTGTGCAGTAGGATTTTGGGAGGATGGCGCATGAGCCGCAGTCTCTTCACTGGGATGAATCTTTTTCTGGCGCTGAATTTGTGTATGGTAGGAAGCATGCCTGCGAACGCGCAAGCTCCTTCCGAGCTGAATGTGATGCCTCTGCCAGCCAAGGCGCAGCCGGGAACTGGGTCGTTAAAGATTGACGGCGGCTTCACACTTGCGTTTGCAGGATACCGTGAGGCTCGTCTGGATCGAGCGGGACAAAGATTCCTGCTACAGCTTAACCGGGAAACAGGAATTGTGGTCGGCCACGGACAGGCGAACGCGACGAAAGCGACCCTGTTGGTAACCACAGACCACGAAAGCCAGCCGGTCCAGGGATTGGGCGAGGATGAGTCTTACACGTTGGATATGACACCGGCCGGGGCAAAACTCCACGCCGCGAATCCCCTTGGCGTGTTGCGTGGGCTGCAGACCTTCCTGCAACTTGTGACGATTACGCCTGACGGTTTTGCTACACCGGCGGTGAGCATCCAAGACCAGCCGCGATTTCCCTGGCGCGGGCTGATGATCGATGTCTCGCGACATTTCATCACCGTGCCGGTGCTGAAGCGCAATTTGGACGGCATGGAAGCCGTAAAGTTAAACGTGTTTCACTGGCATCTTTCGGATAACCAGGGATTTCGCGTGGAAAGCCACAAATTCCCTAAATTGCAGGAGCAGGGTTCCGACGGTCTTTATTACACGCAGGACGAAATCCGCGACGTGATTGCCTATGCGCGCGATCGGGGAATTCGCGTGGTGCCGGAATTTGATATGCCGGGCCACAGCACTGCCTGGTTCGTTGGCTACCCGGAACTCGGCAGCGGGCCGGGCCCATACCAAATCGAGCGCGCCTGGGGTGTAGCGGATCCAGCGATGAATCCGACCGAGGAGAAGACTTACAAATTCCTAGGTGAACTTTTCGCGGAAATGTCGAAGCTGTTCCCTGACCAGTATTTTCACATTGGCGGCGACGAGGTAAACGGAAAAGAATGGGATGCGAATCCCAAGGTCCAGGACTTCATGAAGTCGCACAACATCAAGAACAATGAGGGATTGCAGGCTTATTTCAGCCAGCGCGTACAGGAGTTGGTCGCAAAGAACAAGAAAATACCGGTTGGCTGGGACGAAATTCTTGTGCCGGGAGTTTCCAAGAATATCGTAATCCAGTCTTGGCGCGGGACGGAAGCGCTGGCGACGGCGGCAAAGGAAGGCTATCGGGGGATTCTCTCGAACGGCTACTACATTGATCTCAGTTGGAGCGCGGCGCGACACTATGCTGTGGATCCGATGGGAGGGGCGGCAGCTAGTCTGACGCCGGAAGAAAAGGGGCGGATTCTAGGCGGCGAAGCGACGATGTGGTCGGAGTATGTCAACTGGGAGAATATTGATTCGCGAATCTGGCCGCGAACCGCTGCAATTGCAGAGCGCTTCTGGTCTCCCGAGCAGACGACCAACGCCGCTTCCATGTACGCACGCATGGAGGCTGAAAGCACGCGGCTCGAGTGGCTGGGGCTAACTCACCGCACCTACGAGCGACAGGTGGTGCAGCGCATGGCGGGTTGCGGGACTCCCGAAGAGACTGCGGCGCTGCTTACGCTAGCCCAGGCCTTGGAACCGGTGAAGGATTATGAGCGCGAGGCGGACAAGATCGAACCATCCAACCTTACGCCATTGAATCAGATCGTGGACGCGGTGCATCCGGAAAGCGAAGTGGCGCGGCGATTCTCTGTGGCCGTGGACCAATTCCTGGCTTCTTCCTGTAAGGGCGACAGGAAAGCTGCCGAGCTGCGTGCCCAGCTTGCGCTATGGGCTGCAAATGACATGCGTCTTCAGCCCTTGACACAGCAATCGTCATTGGCGAGGGGAGCCAGTCCGGCGTCGGAAGCGCTATCCCAGGCGGCCGAACTTGCCTTGGGGGCGTTAGACCGATTAAGGCAGGGGCTACCCCTATCCGCCGACCAGCTTGCACAGCAAGTCGCCGCGCTAAACGCGTATGAGCAGCAGGCTCACAGATCGCAGTTGACCCTCCCGGCGCGTGCTGCATTCCAAAAACTGATCGAAGCGGCAGCCACAGGGGGAGTTTGTTTGAGCGCGAAATAGGGATCGCTTAAAACGAAAAAGGAAGCAGTGAGCATGCCTACCGTTTAGTTCGATTATCCGACCATTCGGGCAGCGAAACCAACCATTTAACAGAAGAGTCTAGAATCCAGACTAAACTGGTCTTAGTATAACTATTGTGGAATTAAAGGTTTGGGTTGCAATCTCGTGGCGGGAAGGGTTGACAATACGGTCGCTACCAGATATAGTTTAACTGCGACTCAATCAGTCGTATATCCAGTCTCATAGCTGGGGACTGAACCGGGAAGCGGCATGTTTAAACTCTCCAAAAAGGCGGACTACGGGTTGATCGCGATGAAGCACCTCGCCAACCACCGCCAGCAACACGCCTGCAGCGCGAACGAGATTGCTGAGGAGTACGGTATCTCTGGGACATTAATGGCCAAAGTCCTGCAGAGGCTGGCCAGGCAGAGTCTGGTCGTTGCAAAGCAGGGCTCAAGCGGCGGGTACCAATTGGCGAAAAACGCGGAGAAGATCAGCGCCCTGGAAGTGATTACGGCGATTGATGGACCGGTACTGATTACTTCTTGCGTGACGAACCATGGGAATTGTGACGCGACCGACCGTTGCTCCATCAAAGAACCATTGCAACGCGTGAACGAGAGCATCCTGGGAGTTTTGAGCACGGTGACCATCGCGCAGTTGAGTGAAGAAAAGCCCGAACCTGGGCTGGTGGAATTAAAAGGTATTGAACGCCTCGCGGTTGTACGCTAGGCGAGCTTCTTCTGGACTGAATAGGAGAACAGGGAAATGGCCGTCAAGCTGCCGATTTACATGGATAATCACGCTACCACGCCTATGGACCCACGCGTGCTGCAGGCGATGCTGCCGTATTTCACGGAGAAATTCGGGAATGCGGCGAGCCGCAACCACTCATTCGGGTGGGCCGGCGAAGAAGCCGTGGAAACGGCGCGCCAGCAGATCGCGTCCCTGATCAATGCTACAGCGAAAGAGATCATTTTCACCAGCGGCGCGACGGAGTCTGACAACCTGATGATCAAGGGCGTTGCGGAAATGTACCGCGAAAAAGGGAATCACATTATTACGCAGGCGATCGAGCACAAAGCTGTGCTGGATACCTGCAAGCGACTGGAGAAGAACGGCTACGAAGTGACGTATTTGCCAGTGCAGAAAGATGGCCGCGTGAATCCGGAGGATGTGCGGAAGGCGATCAAGCGGACGACCATCCTGATCACGATCATGTATGCGAACAATGAAATTGGCTCGATCAATCCGATCGCGGAGATCGGCAAGATAGCCAAGGAACACGGAATCATTTTCGCAGTCGACGGCGTGCAAGCCGTTGGGAAAATTCCTGTCGATGTGATCAAGGACAATATCGACCTGCTGGCCATTTCCGGCCACAAGATTTACGGCCCCAAGGGGGTAGGCGCGTTGTATGTGCGTCGCCGCAATCCCCGCGTGCAGCTTTCGGCGATCATTGACGGTGGTGGCCATGAACGTGGCATGCGCTCCGGGACGCTGAACGTGACGGGAATCGTCGGGCTCGGCAAGGCGTGCGAGATTTGTCAGCAGGAAATGGTCCATGAGACTGAACGCGTGAGCAAGTTGCGCGACCGGCTAAAGAAGGGTCTTGAGGCCAAGCTGGATGAAGTGTTCATCAACGGATCTTTGGAGCATCGGCTCCCGAACAACCTAAACATGAGCTTCGCGTATGTCGAAGGTGAATCGCTCCTGATGGGGATCAACGACGTAGCGGTTTCCAGCGGTTCCGCGTGCACCTCGGCAACCCTTGAGCCCAGTTACGTACTCAAAGCACTAGGCGTAGGTGAGGATCTGGCACACACCTCGATCCGCTTCGGCCTGGGACGCTTTACAACCGAGGAAGAAGTCGACTACGTGATCGACAAGATGGTGCAGGTTGTTACCAAGCTGCGCGAGCTTTCGCCGCTCTATGAAATGGCCAAGGAAGGCATAGACATCTCCAAGGTCAAGTGGCAAACAGCGTAATTCAAGGAATTGATGAAGGGAAAGAAAATGGCAAGCGTTATAGCAAGTGAAGGCACTCTCAGGATTCACCGGTCGATCGCCGGAACTTCGGCACCGTTCCGGGTGACGTATCAGCCGTATCAGGACAGCGATGAGCCAGCGCCGGCGGCAGAGAAGGCGTTCTATCATCTCCAGGATGTACGGGAATTCCTGCATATTCTAGGGTTGGGCGCGGACTACATCCGCGAAGCTCTCCGCGAATTGACGGCCGGCCGTTCGGCATTTCTGACCAACGTTGGTTTGACGGAAAAGGCCATCAAGAACGCAGGTTTTGCAGCGACTCTCGCCGCGGCGAGGGGATAAGTTTTGAGGCAGTAATTTAGAGAAGGAGCAACGGTTCCATGGCATACAGTGAAAAAGTAGTCGATCACTACAACAATCCGCGCAACGTCGGCAGCCTCCCAAAGGAAGATCCCAATGTTGGGACCGGCCTGGTGGGCGCTCCCGAGTGCGGTGACGTGATGAAGCTGCAGATGAAGATCAATCCGGAGACGAATGTCATTGAAGAAGCAAAGTTCAAGACCTTCGGTTGCGGATCGGCCATCGCCAGCTCTTCCCTGGCCACCGAATGGGTGAAGGGGAAGACCGTCGAAGAGGCGCTCGCCATCAAGAACACGGACATCGTTCGCGAACTCTCACTGCCTCCCGTTAAGATTCATTGCTCCGTGCTTGCAGAGGACGCCATCAAGGCGGCAATCGGTGATTGGAAGAAGAAGCACGGAATGGAAGTTCCCGCGCACGAGAAATCTTCGCACTGAGCGAAGGATTGCGCGGCGTTAGTGGCGTCTTCCGGCGGCAGCAAGTTGACCGTCGGAGGATGCTGTCCAGGGATTCGCTCTGGAAAGGCTTAAGGAAGCGCGTTATGGCGACGGAAGTCACAACTCCAAGCACAACGAAAGTTGGCGCGGTAATTCACATCTCCGAGCATGCGGCGAAGAAAATCATCACACTTCTTGGCAAAGAAGGCGTGTCTGCAGAGACTGGCGGGCTGCGCGTGGGCGTGCAAGGCGGCGGATGTTCCGGGCTGTCGTACGCAATGAGGTTGGACACCCAGGCCCGCGACCGCGATAAAGTTTTCGAGGAATTCGGGGCGCGCATTTTTGTGGATCCGAAGAGCCTCCTGTATTTGAATGGCACGACGCTTGAGTATGAAGAGACGCTCATGCGGCAGGGTTTTGTTTTTCAGAATCCTAACGCAGCGCGAAGTTGCGGCTGCGGGAGCAGCTTTACGGCGTAGCGGTTGCACAGCTTTCCGTCTGTGCCCTGAGTGGATTTCAGCTCGGTCGGACAAGTGGTTGGCCACCGCAATTGCCAGCCACTTTTTTTGTGTTCGCGCAGCCGGAAATTGAAAAGAGTTTATGGCCACACCACTTCCCATCTCGAATCCTCCGCTGGTCTGCTGGAATTGCCACGAACGCACCATCGGAACGCATTTCTGCCCGGGTTGCGGGAAGGTGCTGCAAGTCCCGGAACACAGCGATTATTTCTCCATGCTGGGTTTGCCGCGCCGGCTATGGCTGGACATGGGTATGCTCGAGCAGAAATTTCTGGAATTGAGTTGGAAGCTGCATCCCGATAATTTCGTGAACTCCACTGCCGAAGAGCGGGAGATTTCTCTGAAACGCAGTAGCGAATTAAACGACGCCTACCGCACGCTGCGGGATCCCGTTTCGCGGGTGGAATACCTACTGGCGATCGAGGGGACACGCAAGGAAGGACAAACCAAGCAGCAGGCACCTCCGGAATTGCTCGAAGAGGTATTTGAACTGAACGAATCGCTGGACGAGCTGCGAGAAGCAAGAAGCGCGGGCAGTGAAATTGGCTCACTGCGGCAGCGCCTGAGCACCGCTGAGAAAAACTTTGAAGAGAAATTGAAAGAAGTAGATGGCGAACTGCAATCGGCCGCGCGAGAGTGGGACAAATCGATCGATGCGAAAGCGGATGACGAAGCAAAAAAGAAAATTATGGGCAAGCTCAACGAGCTGCTGAATCGGCGCTCCTATATCCGAAATTTGGTGGTGAACGTTCAAAAGGAATTGTTGTAGGTCGACGATCTAGGTTTTGCGGTTGCTTAGAACTTATAACCGGATCCTCAAGACTATTTTATGGGAAGAATTGTCGGAATCGATCTCGGAACGACCAACAGCCTGGTGGCGTACGTTGATGCGCAGACAGGTCAGCCGAAGTGTATTCCGGGGCCATCGGGCACTCCGCTGTGTCCGTCCGTGGTGAGCATTGATCCGGATGGTGGCGTGATTGTTGGCGAGCCGGCGCGTCGGCGACTGCTGACGCAGCCGGAGCGCTCTATTTACTCCGTGAAACGATTGATGGGGCGCGGGCCTGCTGACGTACAAAGTGAGCTGAAACTGTTTCCATTTCGAATCGACCCGTCAAGCAATCATATGATCCGAGTGAAGCTTGGCGACAAAGTGCTTACGCCGCCGGAAATCTCTTCGTTTATCCTTCGCGAGCTAAAGAATTGGGCGGAATCGTTTTTTGGAGAAGCGATCGACCGCGCCGTGATTACGGTGCCTGCCTATTTTAACGATGCGCAACGCCAGGCCACGAAAGACGCAGGCAAACTTGCGGGCCTCGAAGTAATGCGCCTGGTGAATGAGCCGACCGCGGCGGCACTTGCCTACGGCCTTCACGAAAAGCAACGCGGAAGGGTCGCGGTGTACGATCTAGGCGGCGGGACATTCGATATTTCCGTGCTGAAGCTGATCTCCACAATCGAAGGCGATATCTACCAGGTGCTTTCGACGAATGGAGACACCCATCTAGGTGGCGATGACATTGACAATCTCCTGCAGGCCTTCGTCCACGAACAGATTCTGCAAACCGACCAGATTGACTTCTCGCCGCACGGCGAAATCGCGCAGGAATTGCGCAAGGAAATGATCACCATCAAGCATAAGCTTTCGGAAGCAGATTCCGCGACGCTTCTTTTCCCATTGCCGAACGGAAAAATGTTCGTACACGAATTTTCGCGCGGGGCCTTCGAGGCGTTAATTCGTCCGGTTGTGGACCGCACAATGGGACCCGTGAAGCACGCGTTGGCAGACGCGCAGTTGAAGCCCACGGATATGGATGAAGTCGTTCTGGTAGGCGGGACAACACGCACACCGCTGATCCGCCGCATGGTTCAGGAGTACTTCGGCCGCAAGCCACACACCGACCTGAATCCCGACGAAGTGGTCGCGCTGGGCGCGGCCGTGCAAGCCAACATCCTTTATCATGGCGTAAAGACCATGTTGCTTTTGGACGTTACGCCGCTGTCACTGGGGATTGAGACCTACGGCGGCGCGGTGGCGAAAATTATTCCGCGCAACTCCACGATTCCAGCCAGCGCACAGGAACTTTACACTACGGGAGTGGACAATCAGACCGGCATCGACATTCATGTGCTGCAAGGCGAGCGCGAACTGGCGAAGGATTGCCGTTCACTGGCACGCTTTACGTTGCGCATTCCCGCAGCCCCTGCCGGACTACCGCGGGTCGAAGTAAAGTTCCTGATAGATGCGAACGGCATCCTGCAAGTAGGTGCAAAGGACATTCGCACTGGCGACCAGCACATGATCGAGGTGCAGCCAAGCTACGGTCTGAACGATTCGGACATTGAACGCATGCTCGAAGAGTCCATCGAGTATGCCGAGCAGGATTTTGCGGACCGCCAGTTAATTGAAGCGCGCACGGAGGCGGAATCTATTCTGACCGCAACTACGAAGGCGCTGAGTAATCCGAATGCGGCTGCGCTTTCGACGCCGGAACGGGCAAAGATTGATGCTTCCATCACCGCGCTGCAGGAAGCCGTGAAGGGGAGCGATTACAAACTCATTCGCCAGAAGATTGATGAACTGAACCAGGCCACGGAACACCTCGCCGAATTGCTGATGAACTCAGCCGTGCAATCGGCGCTCGAGGGTAAAAAGCTGGCTGAGGTTTAGAGGAGAGAGCTATGGGCGGCAGCAATCCGTACATTGAAGAAGTGAAATATAAGAAGGCAACGAAGAAGTTCAAGGTGACATTCCTTCCGAGCCGCAAGACCGTGGAAGTCGATCCCGAGAAATTTCCTTATGGCCACAACGGTTTGCCAGGCAGCATCCTGGATATTTCCGAGGGCTTCAAAATGGGGCTGGACCACGCTTGTGGTGGGGTTTGCGCCTGCTCGACGTGCCACGTAATGGTGAAAGAAGGTTTGGAGTCGTGCAACGAAGCGACGGACGCGGAACTTGACGAGCTCGATGAGGCGCCGGGGATCACGCCGAAGTCGCGATTGGGCTGCCAGACCGTGCCGGACGGGACTACGGATATCGTCGTCGAAATTCCTGAGTGGAATAAGAACTACGCTCGCGAATTGGACGGCCACTGAGGAAAACCATGCCGCCGACTTTTGATTGGGAAGACATTGAAGACATCGCGATTGGACTAACGGACAAGTATCCGGATGTCGATCCCCACACAGTGCGCTTTACGGATCTGCATAAGTGGATCACGGAATTACCGGGTTTCGCCGGCGATCCGATGAAGTCCAATGAGGGAAAACTGGAGGCCATCCAGACGGCGTGGCATGAGGAGTGGGAAGACCGCAAAAGCTGACACGAGACTTGCATAATATGTTTTCAGCATCCAGTGCCGAGTGAGGGCAGCGGCGTTCGAATGGCAACTCACGGCCTTTGAGGGCTTAGCCTTCCTTACTTTGAACTTAGAACCTACAGCAGATGACTTACCACTGAATCCAACTGTATGGCGGAAATCGCGCGTTTCCCGTATAATTTTAAAATGTGGTTCCTCCGGTGGCGCTATGGTGCAACGGTTAGCACGTAGCCCTTTCAAGGCTAAAATACGGGTTCGATTCCCGTTAGCGCTACCAATTCTTTTTTGCGTCCCATTTCCACTCAACTGGCGCTCTATGCAGTTCATCGGTTAGTGATATTCTTTGTTTTCACATCGCGCCCAGAATCGGAGAGTCTTCCATGGCAGATATGCTTCGCTCCAATAATCCTGTTCTTAAGGAAAATACATTCACCGGACAGATGGCGACCGGCGAGACGATGACCATGCAGGGCACGGCCAACAAGACCGGTTTGCTGCTGCTGTGCGCAGTGGTCACGGCGGCATACACGTGGGGCCTGAGCCATTCGGAAACGCCAGGGGCTGCTATTCCCTGGATGATCGGTGGAGGGATCGGGGGATTCATCCTGGCGCTGGTAACGGTTTTCAAGAACCAGTGGTCGCCGTACACGGCGCCAGTGTACGCGCTACTGGAAGGTTTCTTTCTCGGCGGGATTTCAGCGATGTTTGAGAAATCCTATCCTGGCATTGCTACGCAAGCGGTGATGTTGACGTTCGCGGTGTTATTCGTTCTGCTGCTGGCGTACAAGACCGGACTTGTGAAGGCCACGCGCGGATTCAAGTTGGGCGTCATGGCAGCGACAGGTGCGATTGCGCTCGTGTACGCCGTCAATATCTTGATGAGCCTGTTTTTTCACACTCAGATGTCGTTCCTGTATAGCAGTACGCCACTGGGAATCGGCATCAGCGTGGTGGTGGTGATCATTGCAGCACTCAATCTTGTGCTCGATTTCGACATGATCGAAACCGGGGCCAGGATGGGCGCGCCAAAATATATGGAGTGGTACGGCGCGTTCGCCATGATGGTTACGCTGATCTGGTTGTACCTGGAAATCCTCAGGCTGTTGGCCAAAACTCGCCGGCGATAAACTTTTGGTTGTTTAACCGACGGTCCACAACTCGTCTACAAATCAAAGCGGTCCAAAGAGCTATCGTTCTCGAAAACATTTATCACCGCCCTATCCTAGGCGGCGAATCTGCACGCGAAGCAGTTCCGCAGGCGAACGGCTCGCCCGTACATCGGCCACCTGCTGGGTGTAACGTCCCTTGTAATTGAATACGGGGGCGACGAGGAGATGGCGATCGCCGCACTTCTACATGATGCGGTGGAGGATCAGGGCGGAATTTCGCGCCTGCGGAAAATTCGCAGGAAATTCGGGAAACGCGTCGCGCATATCGTAGACGGCTGCACGAATTCGTATTCGCAACCAAAGCCACCATGGATGGAACGCAAGTGCGCCTATGTCGCATGTGTGGCGAAGCAGTCGGAGGAAGTACGCCTGGTTTCCTCCGCCGACAAACTTGCCAACATACGAGAAACGCTTAAGGATTGGCGCGTTCATGGCCGGATAGTTTTTGAACGATTTGCCGGGAAAAAAGAAGGCACGCTATGGTACTACCGCGAATCTGTGCGTGTGCTTCGCAAAACGGGAAACAATCCGCCAATTGAAGAACTGGATCGCGTGGTTAGGGCATTAGAACCGGCCAGCGGTGTTCGAAAGAGCCGCGCGAAAACTAAAACGTGAAGCGAAGACGCGCAGAAATCATGCGCGGAGGCCCGACAGCCGTGCCGGAAAATAGACTGGCGAAATTGATGACATTCAGGTGGTCGGTAACATTCGTGGCCTGAAGTTGAAACTGCAGCGTTCGAAGTTCCTTGCGATAAAGTTCCGCACCCGTCGCCAGGTCCAGGCTAAAGTTGGGATCGACGCGACCCCGTTGCAGGTTTACACGAGATACGACCTGTTCTCCAAATTGCGCGATTAATGAATCCACGTCGACGTTGTCTTCGAGTTCCGCAGGCAAGCCGCTACCATATTGCGTGGCCATCGCAAACCATACGCGCGTGGTGGCCTGAAAGCGCACTCGCGCCCTCAACGTATTCCGTTGATCTTGGGAGACGGCAAATTTGCTGGTGTCCGTCAGGACGCCTTCCGAGTCGCTGCCGATGAATAGTCCTCCCGTAATGGGGCCCTGGCCCAAGCCGGACTGATTTGCATAACTCACGAATCCGGAAGAACGCCCCCAATGTGGCACCTCAAGCCGCACCTCTTCGCCGGTGATGCGCGCATTGGAATAGGAGATCGGAAAACTGACGCCTGTCTGCAACAGCACGTCGTCGTCTGCGTAATTGTGGAAGTCGCGCTGAAACACATTTGCGTCCAGGCGGAACTTACTGAAAAGCGCTTTCGTCAAACCGAGCTCATAAAAATTGGCTTGCGCTGGAGGCACGGGAACACGCAGCACTTCCGGGCTGACAGAATCGAGTTCAGGGGAGCTGGCCAGCAGCAGGTTCTCCATCGCCGGTGTTTGAAAGATGTGGTCGTAAGCCGCATGGAGCAGCAGGTTCCAGGAAGGGATGAAATAGGAAACGCCAAGCCGTGGGCTAATGGCCGCCTTACTGACGACGAATGAATAATAATCGAAGCGAACCCCAGCACTGAAATTCCAGTTCCCGTAGTGCATCTGATCCTGGACGTAAAAGGAGGGCTCAACGTCCCATTTCTGTTCGTGGAAGTGGAAATTGATCTGGGTGCCGGGATCAAACTGCGAAGGATCTGTGATGTGATAGGCGAGCGCTTCGTGTACGGGCGTGAAAAACGAATCCACGCCTGCCTTCCAGTCGTGATGGCCGTGATGGCCGGCGATATCACCGCGAACATAGCCTTCGGTGTAGCCGCGGTTCTGTTCGACGATTACGGGGGTAGACAAAAGATTGGAGCGCAGTGAAAAACTGGAGTCACGCACTCCGCCGGAAACGGTCAGAAACAAGGTCGGAGAAATCGAATGTTGAAAATAGACTTGACCACCGTTTTCCGTGCTCGAAGCATCCTGCCGTTGTGGGCCGATGAACTGATTTTGCTGCACCAGATCGTTGGGTACGATATAGCCGAGTGTGTCATGCAGAAAAGAGATGCGCAGGCGATCGTTGGCATCGAACTCATGCTCGTATTGCGCAAGGATCCCACCTGAATTCCCTTGATTCGTGTAGTTTTCGAATACAGGAGGGTCGAGGTAGCGATGGGAATGGAGGCCGGAAGCGCTCGCGGAGAAGCGGTCTTTCGAGGTGGAAAACGAGATTCCTGCGGTGCCGCTGAGATGATCGAAGCTGCCCCCCGCGGCGTCCAGTTCGCCGTGCCATCCTTTCGGAACGGACTTGTCCGTGGTTACTTCCACCACCCCACCGAGCTTTCTTCCATATTCCGCGGGAAAATTCGCTGTCAGCACGCGCAAGGATTCCACTTCATCCGAATCCATGTCCGGAGCGAAGGCGGGCGACCGATTTTGCGTCAGCGGTTGACCGTCGACGACGAATTGCACATCGTACTCGGATCCTCGGGGGTGAAGAACGCCATTCGCCTCAAAGAGCCACCCCGGTTGGGAAGCAGTCAAGTCCAGTAGATCGCGGCCGGGCTGAGAACTCAGACTCTCCTGGATCGTTTGGCGCCCAATGGAGAACAGCGACCCGGTCGCCGTGGGGTCAACGAGTGTCTTCTCGTCATTCACCTGAACTTGGGTGGTGACGGTCGCAACGCCGAGCGATACCTCGACTTTGACCGGAACGATCGAATGAACCTCAACGACTCTGCTCCATGCTGCGAAGCCTTCCGCCTGGATGCTGAGCCGGTATACGCCGAAGGGAAGATCCTGCGCGAGATAGTTGCCGTCACTACCTACCTGGAACGACCTCTGAAATTCGTTGCCCTGACTGAGGATTTCTCCGCGGGCCGCGGCGCCCGCGCCAGCGGGATCGCGCACTTCCAGGCGCAATTGTCCACGCTGCAATTGCGCAACGGAGGGAGCGGCACCGATTATCCAGAAGATTCCGGCCAGTGCCAGATACCTGCTTACTCTGAGTCGAACCATGGTCATTCAAGAAACTCGCCGACCATACTCCACATCTAAAGAAATGCAACCAAATTACGGCATTCCTTCAAGGTACCATGGGGCGCATTGTTCAACCTACCTGCGGCAGGCAAAAGCACGCAATCCGTAACTCTCATCCGGGGATGCATGAATCACTTAGCAGAACGCGCTACAATTCTTGTGTTCCTGAGTCTCGTTCATGAAACCTTCGATCAACTTAACGAATGGATTGTTCACACTGGGGCACTCCAATCTGGAAATGTCTGACTTCCTGGGCACCCTACTCCGCCACGAGCTCAAGGTGGTGTGCGATGTCCGCAGCCGGCCCGGGAGTTTTCGGTTTCCACAGTTCAATCGTGAGTTGCTGGAAGCACGGCTTACCGCCGCAAAGATTCGCTATGAGTTTTGCGGCGAGCAACTCGGTGGCCGGCCGCAGGATCAGCAATTCTATTTGGCAAACGGATTGGTCGACTATCCGAAGCGGCGCCGCGCTCCGGCATTTGTGCAAGCGATCGACACAGCTGTCGCGCTGTCGAAGGAGCGCAAGACCGCCATCCTTTGCGCGGAAGAAGATCCTTTGCATTGCCATCGTTTCCTGTTGATTGGCCCAGCCTTGTTGGAGCGTGGCGTCGTGCCCGTGCACCTCCGGCGGGGAGGCACGGCAGAAACACAGCGCGAAGCCGAAGATCGGCTCCTTCAACTACACGGTTTTGCTGACGTTACCAGTGATTCGCTTTTTCCACATGGCCGGGAAGCTGCGTTGGAAGATGCCCTACGGCTGCAATCGGAACAATATGCATTTCGCACTTCACCCGAGGCGATTGAGTATTTCTGATTGGACAAGTCCCTCGTTGTTTTGAGTTCCGCGCTGGCAATTCGCAACCGACTGCTGGATGATGGAGAGTGTTGGTGATCAGGTCTGCCTGGCGTTCCGTGTTCCTATTATCTTCCGCCGAGAAACGTTGAGGATCTTTCACTTGAAACCTGCGGATGTCTACATCATTGGTTCTAACAGCGCGTTTGGCTCGCGCGTGGTTGCTTCGGAAGAGGTGGACCGGGCCTTTGGGATGCCTCTCGGGAAATTGAAAAAGCGTGCGGGAATCCATTCGCTTGCCTATGTGGGTGATAAAGAAAATGAAGGCACACTGGGAGCGCAGACCGCTTCGCAGCTCTTTGAACTTGCCGGCGAAGAGGCAATCAGCATCGATTGGATTGTTGCTGCCAGCGAGACCTACCACGCCTATCCTTCGCTCTCGGCCATTCTCCATGGACTCCTGAGGTTGCGGGAAGAGTGCAGTGCCTTAGATGTTGGCAGCGGATGCCTGGCACTGTTACAGGCGTTGGCTGTAGCGCAGTCTATCCTGGCTGCTGGGCGCGGGCAAAAGGTGCTAGTGGTGAGTTCGGATGTACACAGCCGCACGTTGGGGCCGGGACGTGCCAAGGGAGAGTTTGGCGGTTTGTTCGGAGACGGAGCAAGCGCGTTTCTCCTGACCAGCGGGCCCGCCAAGCCGCGCCGTTGGGCCTACCGCTTGGGAGAATTCTTCTTTGGTTGCGCCGCGAAGTACGCGGAAGCGATTCGCGTAAGCGATCCAGGCAGCGGGGGACAATTGGATGTGCAGTTTGATGGAGAAGCCCTTTCACGTGCCGCGGTGAGCCGCATGGAAAAAATTCTCAGGGAAGCAGAGCGGCGCAGCGGCATCTCGCGAACAGAAGTTGGAGCATTCGCGACGCACCAGCCAAATCCGCGGCTGGTTGCGCTGCTGGCCAAACATTTCGGAGTGCCCGTTTGCACGTTTCCGTCGATTGCCGCTACGCGCGGAAATTTGGGGTCTTCCACTTGCGGTGCCGCGCTCCATGCGGCATTGGTCGAAGCTTCGGCACAGCCGGCGGCGGAAAGAAAAGCGGTTTTTCTCGCCTCGCTCGGACCTGGACTGCTATTTGGCGGTGGCTGGCTGATTCCGGCGATTCCCTGATCAGATTAGCAAGTGAGTTGCCGTCTGGAAAGGCAACGGAACGTCCCCCCGATGATATAACCTGTAAACCTCAAATTGGATAGCAAACCTCAGAGACGGGTGCGCGTGGTAAATGCGGTGTCCACCGTGGAAACGACGCAGCCTTGGTGCGGCGCGGCTAGCCCGGATCGGTCGTGGCGTTTCCGCGTAGGGTGATGAGAGCACATTGGTTGCCTCGGACGGCGAAACCACGCCATCCAACGGCTCAGCGGGAGTTTTGAAACTGCGACCTACCTGCAATCGGTCGATTTCGTAATTCCCGTCAAACTGGACCAGGCCCGGGGCCGTGCAGCTCCAACCGCCCGGGTTTCCGGCTTCGACCGATCCACTCGCAGCATCAACGGCAACAACGTGTGCACCGAAGATTTCCGTGACGCCTGGCAGGCAGAGAGGTGGGATTCGCCGGAAGGTTGTGGCCCTGAATGGACTGGACGTAGAGAGTGACGCCAGGATCCGGGTAGAGAACGCGCAACCCTGTGCGATCGTCGTCCGCCAAAGGTGCGTCGGGCAGCTGCAGAGCTGGTCGCGCGCCGGCGTAGGTTCCCGGCGCGGGCGCAAACGGAAACATCAAGGCACTCCAGATAGCGGAGTGACTGAAACCAAAGAAATGGCCCCGTTCATGCGTGTTAGGATGGACTCAAGATCGTAGGACTTCGGATGCGTACTGAGCGCCTTTGGCCTCGCGAATGATGTCCGAGAGTCGCCGGGTTTGAAATAGCTGTCGGCATCGACTGGGCAGCAGTGCTGTCTCCGCCGAAGTTGGGCAGATTCTCGACGTCTGGACTGGCGTGAAAGCCGCTTCTCTAACTCCCGCTTCGCTTGCGGCTCTTTCCCGGGTGACTTCTCCCAATGCCTGCGCCTCCCACGCATGTGCTGGCCTGTGCCCTCTGAACTGGCTTGCGTCCTCGTTCGGTTGTGCAACCCTTCGAAAATTTAACTGCCTTCGCGATTCAAGCTGAATGTTGCTCTCGTACCCCATGGGGCGAAATACTTCGCGACGATCGTGAGTGTTTCACCTGGGAATACCGTCCCGCTGCTTGGTGTGACGCTGACAGTAATGAAGGGAGGTGGTTGCGGCGGGAGCGTTAGTGAGCCTGTGCCTGCCCCACCGCCGCCCAGAGTCCACGCACCCGCTGCGAGGAGACCCCTGGCCGGCAGAGGACGACGCAAAGCTGGCGGACAATTCATCGTAGGAGATCTTTCGTCGTGCGTTTGCGGTAAGGAGGGCATAAATTCTCGAAGAGCAGGCAATGGGCCAGCGAAAACAGAACTAGCCGTGAATCACGTTGCGGAGAAGAGTCGACAAGAAGTCTCAGCTTAATGTCGCAAATTGGAAGAACTTAGATGGCGGGCACAATCGCGAAAGAATTTGCTGCGAAAATGGACTAGGAGGACACGCAGCATGCCAGACATTCCGAATTGAGCTGCCCGGACATCGCGGCTCTCGAACTGGGACTTGTCGGGACGATCATTGACATTTTGCCGGACGACTCCAATAATCCGCCCATGGCGCGACCAGATGCCGTTCGTCGAGTGAAGAGCTATTCCGCCGCGAACGGCTACGTGTACCAGTATTACTTCTACGAAGTGAGTCGTATTTCTCACCAAGGCAGTCCGGCCGGAGAGTTCATCTATGCGATTTCGGCTGACCGCAAGACCGCCTTTCCTCAGCGCATTGTGGTGATGCAAAGGGCCTTGGAAGCCTGGGCGCATACGAATGGGCGCTCTCTAACAAGCAGCGAAGAATACGCCATCGCGAAGATGCGCCTATTTCAGGCGTTCGATCAGGGGGAAGTACCGATCACGGCCGAGCCTGACCAGCAGGTACAGCTGCTGGTGGACGAGTCCAACCTGGAAACCTTGCTGGAGCAGCTGCACATTTGAAAGCCGCGGTGTGGCGTGAACCGAAACCGCGGCCGCGACGTCTAGCTTATGTACGGGGTGGCGGGAGCCGAATTCCCGCTCAAGAGGCAGAATGCGGGAGCTGGTTCTGATCCACGCCGGTCAATCGTTAGAAACCACCGCATCGCCGGAAGCCGCGACGGAAATGGTGCGTCGTGAACTGGAGCGGTTGCTGGCGGAGAACGCTCCACTGGCATTTCGTGTAGCGATGGGAGTGTTGCGCAATCCTGCCGAGGCCGAGGATGTAGCCCAGGAGGCCCTCCTTCGGGCGTATCGGAAGTTTGATCGCTTGCGCGATGCGCAACGCTTTCGCAGCTGGCTTGTGCGCGTCAGTTTTCGGTTGGCTCTGGACCGTTCACGGTCGGCGAAACGCCGTGAGCAGCGCGAGACACTCTGGTCGCAACCGGAGTTGCGGCCGCCGGTGCGATCGGTGGAGGAAATCGCGGCATCCCGACAATTTGAAGAGCGACTGGGCAGGGTACTCGACGAATTACCGGATCGCCTGCGCCTGGTGATGGTGCTGACGGCCTTCGACGGACATTCCATAGAAGAAGTTGCCGCGCTGCTAGACGTTCCGGCGGGTACGGTGAAGTCGCGGTTATTCACGGCTAGAAAACGGTTAGCGGAGAAGTTGCGATGAATTGCAGATATGCTCGAAAAGAGATAGTTGATGCGCTCGCCTGCGGCGGATCGGGATTCCATGCGGAACTCGATCAGCATCTGGGAGCCTGCGCTAGTTGCCGAGCGTTTTCCGCGAGTCAGACGTCTCTCTTCACCGACGTCGATTCTCATCTTCGACTGGTTGTTAACGAGCATATACCTCCTTCGTTGATGGCAGGCGTAATCGCCCGGCTGCCCAAGGAGGATTCTCCCCGTCTACAGTGGTTTTCTGCAAGGCGCATTGCTGGTGTTGCTGTTCTGGCAGTTCTCGTGGCGGCAGTGGACATTCAGTTGCGCCGCTCGAACCCAGCCGATCGCGTAAGTGAACGTGCCGCGGAAAGTGTGGCAAGCGCCGCAAACACAGATCACGAGCGACCAGTAAAGGGGCGAGTTCAGGTTTCTAACCCAAAAACTTCGCAAGCGCAGGGTGTTCGGAAGGCAAGTATTCCGGCGCCTGCCTCGGCGCCGGCGGTCCTCGTTTCTCGAGAAGAGCAGGAAGCCTTCGCGCACTTTGTGAACGAAATTTCCAATGATCGGGACTCTGCGATAGCGCTGGCTTCCGCCGCCCCGGAAAATGGCGATGCGCCACTTGAAATTGCGCTCCTTAAAATTGAAAGCGTCGAAGTGAGGCCCTTAGAACGATCCGACAGAGAATAGACCGAGAGAAAGTCGGCGTGTGGTTCGAGCAGTTAAAAAAGAGCACTGGAGGATTGCATGAAAAGAGTACGAGTGTTGCTGATGATGGCTGCACTATCGTGGATCTTCGCGCCGCTTTATGCACAAGACAAATCAAACGCCGACACTAAATCGGCCGGGACGAGTCTTAAAGTTCAGGTGACGATCGCGGAACTGGAAGGCGAAAAAAAGGTTGTTAGCCTTCCGTATACCTATTTTCTGCGGGCGGGCGAGGGCGGTGCTGGCTCGCCGTGGGCGAAACTCCGAATGGGAAGCCGCATTCCGATATGGGTTGGGAAGGATGACGGCATGCAATATATTGATGTCGGTACGAGCATCGATGCGCGCGCAGTAGGCATCGATGGTGGGCGCTTTGAGATATCCATGGTGGTCGAGCGTTCCTGGGTAGAAGGAGATGTCTTGGTTCCGATGGGGAAGTCCACGGCACAAACCGGGGATTCGCACGCCGGGCCATTCCGTGAGCCCATCATTCGTCAATTCAAGACGGACCTGAGCTTGACGATGAGAGACGGGCAGACAACTCAAAGCACACTGGCTGCGGATCCATTAAGTGGTAAACTCCTCTCGATTACGGTGTCGGTTAACGCTGTAAAATGAGTCGTACTCACGACAAAACCGCGGCGAGTGCACCAGCCAAATTCGGGTGGCGGAACGGATAGCCGACTTCTTCCAATCGTGCAGGGGAGACGCGCTGGCTACTTAGGAGCAGCGCGTCTGCCATTTCGCCGAACGCCAATCGCAGCGCGAAAGCGGGAGCGGGAATTAACGCCGGGCGGTGCAAGATCCTTGCCAGAATCTGGGTGAACTCGGCGTTGCGCACCGGTTGCGGAGACACAACGTTTACCGGACCACGCAATGGTCCTTCCTCCAGCGCGACGTGCAAAATTCCAACGACGTCGTCGAGTGCTATCCAGCTCATCCATTGCTCGCCCGAGCCGATTTTTCCACCGACGCCGAGTTTGAAGGGTGTGAGCATCTTCGGTAGTGCCCCGCCGGGTTTCGCCAGGATCACGCCGAAACGGGTACATACGACGCGAATGGCCAACGCTTCCGCCTTCAAAGCTTCTGCTTCCCACTCCCTGGCAAGTTCACCAAGAAAATCTGTGCCCGGATGGCTTACTTCATTTAGCAATTCATCACCACGACTGCCGTAATATCCAATCGCGGACGCCGAGACCAGCACCCGCGGACGGATCGACATTCTGGCTAGCGCGGCGACCAGCGCCCGTGTGGTATCGATGCGACTGGTGCGCAGCAGTTGTTTGCGCTTGGAGGTCCAGCGCCCGTCCGCAATCGAAGCTCCGGCAAGGTTTACAACCGCATCGGCTCCGACTGCGGCACCACCCAGTTCACCTTTTTCCGAATTCCAGTGGACATCGAAACCTTCCAAACCGCGAATCGAGTCAGCTGCCGTACCAGGTCGAATCAGCCGGCAAACCGTGTGACCTGCGCCTTTAAGGCTCTGTGCCAATGCCGTGCCAACGAGGCCCGTGGAACCGGTGATTAAGATTTTCATGGTTAAATCTTTCCCGTGCACCCAACAACAGTAAGCTATTTCCGCCGATCTTGCTCGCTCGCGGAAACTGTCAAGCGGGCTCCGAACGGCGGGGTACGCTGGCAGGCCGGTACGCCTCAGGTTACAATTTCACTGTGTCACACGTCTCGTCCACGATTCGAGTGAAAGTACTGTTCTTCGGACGAGTCCGCGAAATTGCGGGCCGTCAAGAAGAAATCGACGAGTTGCCCGCAGGGACGACACTTGCCGAGCTATTCGAGCGCAACACAAAGCGGTTTCCCTCACTCGCCGGCTTCCGCTCTTCCCTGGTAGCATCGCGCAACCAGGAATTCGCCGCTTGGGATACCATACTTGCCAATGGCGACGAAATCAGTTTCCTGCCGCCTGTAAGCGGGGGCTAATCGAGACTGGTCATGACCACGGACCCCCAAGACGACCGATTTGAACTGGTACAGGCTCCGATCGATGCGCCGGCGCTGCACCAGTTGGTGCGCGGTGCGGGAGACGGGGCGACCGTCGTCTTCGATGGGTTTGTGCGCAATGAATCACACGGCCGCGCCACAAAATTCCTCGAGTACGAAGCCTATGAGTCCATGGCCCTCAGTAAGATGCGTGACATTGGTTCGCAGCTTCATCAGAAATTCGCGATCCACCGGGTAGCGATCGTTCACCGCCTCGGAAGGCTGGAAATCGGTGAAACCAGCATACTCATCGCCGTCAGTGCACCGCACCGGGGTGCCGCCTTCGATGCTTGCCGATTCGCCATTGACACCTTGAAGAAAACCGTGCCTATCTGGAAAAAGGAGTACTTTGAAGATGGAGCGGTTTGGGCTGATGGAGAGTTGCCGCCGGCGCCGCCCAGCGCAAAACCTGCATCCTAATAGGGGAGAGCGCAGTCGAATCGACACCATGGATGACTAAGTCGCGAAACTTTCACCTCAAGCGTGGGTTAGAACAGTCCAGTTGGAGCCGCGGCGGAAGTGCGGGCAATAGCGGGGCGCAACGAACCCTGTCCCCCTTACTTCCACCGAACTTTGCGCGCTTCGGCGAGATTAATCCTAGATGATTCCCAGTCTCCGGCGACAACTGATCGCCCTGTTTGCGGGGCTTGCTTTCCTGCCCGGATGCTTGAACGTCACATGGGCAGGAAAAGCCCGATCGTCCGCCCTGGGCGCAACCTGGTGCCAGTGAACAAGGCAAGCCTGCGGGTGCAAATGATAAACCGAAGAGCCAGGAACCCAATTCTCCGCGAGGCACGATCAAAGTAAACGTGAACCTGGTAAACGTGTTGGTGAGCGTGCTGGACGAACACAACCGACCTGCACCAGACCTTCCCGTGGATGCATTCCAGATTCTCGAGGACGGTGTGTTGCAAAAGGTTGACATCTTCGAGTCCGAAACCAAGCAGCCGCTGGACATTGCTCTAATGGTTGACGCCAGCCTGAGCGCCCGCAAGGAAATGGTGTTCGAGCGCGAAGCGGCTTCGAACTTTATCAAACAGGTTTTGCAGACAGACGACCGCCTGGGCGTGTTTTACTTCGATGAAACCGTGACGCAAAACGGCGCTTTCTCCAATAATGTGCTGGTCTTGCAGGACGCTGTGCGGCGGATTCCCGAGGGCGCCGGCACCTCGATCTATGACGCTGTTCTGCTGGGTTCGCGAGCGTTGGCGGGACGTCCGATGGGCCGCAGGCGCGTGATCATCCTGGTGACGGATGCGGGTGAGACAACCAGCAAAGCCGATTTCGAGTCCGCGCGGCGGGCAGCGTTGCGCGCGGACATTCTTCTCTACACCATCGTGGTACGCCCGGTAAGAAACGAGAACGGCCGCAACACAGCAGGCGAACATGCATTGCAGACGATGACGGAGACAACTGGAGGCGCGATGTTCTATCCGGATTCCGGTCCGGAACTCGCGGCGATCTTCGAGCGTATCGATCGCGAACTGCGCACGCAATATCGCCTAGCCTACTATCCGAATCCGCGCGGCGCCCCGAACACTTACCGTACAATTGAGGTGAAGGTGCCGATAGGTTACACGGCGAGGCACCGCACAAGCTACCTCTCGGGGTCGCAGTAATCGCACCGGACAGAGAGTGCGCATGACGAAGAATTACTTGGAAGTGGCGGTAGAAATTGCGCGCGAAGCCGGCACAACGCTTCGCGAAGAGCTGGAGCGCCCGCCGGATATCGCGTACAAGGGTGATTTTGACTTGGTCACGCAAGCGGACCGGCGATCGGAAGCGATCATCGTCGGCCAGCTTCAGAAATATTTTCCTGAACACACCGTCGCAGCGGAAGAGGGAACCGGGAAGGACACCGGCTCGGAATTCCGCTGGCATGTGGACCCGCTGGACGGCACGACCAATTTCGCGCACGGGTATCCCTGTTTTTGCGTATCCATGGCGCTGGCACAGAAAAATGAGCTGCTTGCCGGCGTGATTTACAATCCCGTGTATGAAGAATTGTTCACCGCCGCGCGCGGCGAAGGCGCATCGTTCAACGGGAAGAAAATTCATTGCTCCAAGATCATCGCGATGAGAAACAGTCTGTTGTGCACGGGATTTCCGAATCACAAGCGGCATGCGCACCCGAACATTCACTACTACTGGGACTTCACCCTGCGCTCCCACGGCGTACGGCGCGATGGTTCGGCCGCTCTGGACCTGGCCTATGTGGCTTGCGGGCGATTCGATGGCTTCTGGGAGTTTGGGCTGAACCCCTGGGATACCGCCGCAGGAGTCCTATTGGTACAGGAAGCCGGCGGGAAAATCAGCGATCTGGAAGGGCAGCCGTACGAGTTGGGCGGCAAATCCATTCTGGCGTCGAATGGCTTAATCCACGAGGAGATGTTGCATCTTGCGCTGGAGATTGCGCAGCGCGGCACACCCGCATTGTAACGTTAGGTCGGTTTGTCGTCCGAGTGTCTGTATAAGAAAGAGGACTTCAGAGGGTCTTGCCAGAAGCACTGTTACCTATCACTTAATTAATGTAAGAGTAATATTATGTCAAGTGAAATCGAGGGCGTGGTTCGATATTCTTCACAGACGGTCATAGCACGACCAATTCTTCAAGCGCAGGCCGCGGCTGAATTATTTTCCAGCCAGACTTGCCGGGACAGCTCTAGTCCCTTCGATGACATCCGACCCGGCATGGCACGAATCCTTCAGGAGGGGCCTTGCGATGCCAGTCCACCGAGCCCCACTGCGGCGGTGTTTCCTTGCGTGTGCGGTTTTTTCTTCGGCTGTGCCGGTGACGCCCGGCCAGAGTCCAAGTTCGCGATTTGAAGTAGGCGGCCAGTTCTCTGACCTCAAGCTGATCGACACCTGCGGAAACGCTTCCTTTACTCTCGGCTTCGGTGGCCGATTGGACTGGAATCTGACGCCGAGAATCGCGCTCGACACTCAAATTGATTTCTTTCCACGTTCCTATCCGCCATCGCAACAGCAAGGAGGATGGACGTCTCAGCTTCTGGCAGGTGCGCGCGGGCGGATTGTGCACCGGAAGCGCTACGCGATTTACGGCCTAATGCGTCCCGGACTGACCTACGCAAGCAACGAAGTCACGAGTTTCTCGGCCACGACGACTGGGGGCTCTCAGTCCGTTTTCCTGTTCACACCCAATTATGGCGGCGAGGCACATTTCACGATCGAGCTAGGCGGTGGCGTAGAGTTCTATCCATCGGAACGTTGGATTTTGCGCGCGGAGTTGGAGGCCAGTCCCTATTTCGTCGGGAATACACCCGTGACTTACACCTCGGCCCCGCCCCAGGAAGGAATCCGGGCGGTATCCGCTCCAGGAGTTACCGGCCGGGCGAGGTGCAGCCCAACCCATCAGATTATCGCCACGCCAACGTGCCCTACTGGAGTGGCCGCGGGGGCATTACGCCGCCCGGAGGGAACAACGGATCTCCTCTTTACTTTGTCTGCAGCAATGGAACCTCTTCCGGTCAAACAAGTCTCACGGCTGCGGAAACAGCCTGCGGAGGTGGAACCAGCAGCGTGTGGTTTCCGGACCTTCGCAAGAGTGAATCGTTCATCGACCTGGCCATCATGGTCAAGTTTTAGCACGAAATTCTCACGCGATAGAAGTTTGGCCGCCTGTTAACTGCACCGAACGCAATGTCATCCTGACGGACGCGCTGTTTGCGTCCCGAAGGAACTTACCCGTGCAGATTTGGAAGCTTAGGTGCTTTTGCGCGGGAAGGCACCGCGCTTCAACAGGACAAAGAATGCTCGACGCGAGTTGCACGGCGGTCTCGTGCTCATGTGTTTTTGGCAGAGACCATCTGCACGGAGGATTTGGCTTCCAGGTAATCCTCCTCGGTGTTGACCGCCCAAATGTTGGACTTGTCCGTGATGCCGGCGATCAGATTATCGACGGCGGTCATGGCGGTAAGCATGGAGTGGTCCATGTTGTTGTACTTGTGCATGCCGTTTCGGCCGATAAGGAAAAGGTTCTCGAACGCATCCAGGCAGGCGCGCAGTTCGGGAAACCGCTCATAGGCTCCGAAATAGGCAGGATACGTTTTCGGCATCCGCGCGATCGTTACGTCGAGAACATCGCCTTTCTCAATCACCTCAATTTCCGCCAGTTCTCCCATCGCAAGGGTTGCGAGTTCGCTATCCGATTTGCTCCAAAGTTCGTCTCCTTCGCTGCAATAGTATTCAGCGCCCAGCCAAACGTTCGCGGGATCAGCAACCAGATAGGGGCTCCAGTTATTGAAAATCTGAAGGCGGCCAACGTGTACATGGGGCTCCTGAATGTAGATCCAATTGTCGGATATTAGTTTTCCGGTGGCTTGGCCAGGCTCTTGAAGCTTCAACTTCTTCAGCAACAATCCAACGGCAATAAAATCGCGGTATTGCAGGCCCTCGGAAATTTCTCTGATGGTGACAGGCACGGCGCCGCCCATGGCGCGAACGAGTTCCTGCACCGAGGTCGTCGAAAAGAAGTAATCACCTTCGAATCTTTGAGCGGCTCCGCTCGCAGCCTGCGCGGTAACCGAAACGATCCTGCCATCGCCTGCCTCAACACCGGTCACGTCGTAGCCACTGTGGATCTCTCCACCCAGAGCCACAACTTTGCTTGCAACCTCCTCCCACATTTGTCCTGTGCCAAACTTGGGATAGAGGAATTGTTCAATGAGCGACGTCTCCGTCGTCTCATCTGAGGCGCGGCCGCCAGGCTCTCTACTGGAACTCTTCAGAAAATGACGAACTGCGGAGAGGACGGACAGTCCCTTGATGCGTTGCTCGCCCCATTCCGCACCAATCTGTTTGCAGGGAACGCCCCACACCTTTTCCGTGTAGGATTTGAAGAAAGTTAGGTAGAGTGCGCGCCCGAACCGGTTGATGAAGAATTCTTCCAGATTTGTGGCCGGCTTGATGGGAAAGAGCACGCTGCGAAGGTAGCTCAACCCGATTTTCAGCGTGCGCCAGAGACCAAGAGTGCCAAATGTATCCCAGGTGGGTTGAATAGGGTACGGAAAGAATTTTCGAAGGAAATAGATCCGCGATTTTCGCGGGCGCAGAAGCATGCGCAAATCGTTGCTTTCTGCCTCTCCCTCCCTTGCCAACGGCAAATGTGAGAACCACCAGTTCATCACGCGATCGCTCTTGGAGAAGAAGCGATGGCCGCCAAGGTCCATACGATTGCCGTGATAATTGATGGTGCGGGCAATTCCGCCCATATAACTGCTGCGTTCCAGAATGACCGGGTGAATGTCGGTACGTGTCAGGAGTTCGTAAGCGGCAGTGAGGCCCGCGGGCCCCGCACCAATGATGATGGCAGTTTTCTTGGACATTCCCAGCTTCACAGAAAGCAGCGGAAGCGGCGACAGGCTACTTGACGCCCCATTCCGCGTACAACTTGGCGATGGCCGGGCTGATGCAGAAGCCCCAGGCAAACATTCCCCAGTTTTTGAACTTCTCTGGTATTACATAGCGATCGCCGGCTTCGGAGGCCGGTATGCCCGCTTTGTACATTTTCTGGGCCTGGTCGGCAAGGTCATCAAATAAATCCGAGAGTTGTTGAACGCCTTCCTGGCCACATAGTGGACCGTGGCCCGGAACAAAAATCGTCTCCTTGTCCCAGGACGAGAAAGTTTTCAGGGTAGCGCGCCAACCGGAAATGGTGGCCTTTTCGTCGAAGGTTGCTGGGAACCTGCCATTGAAAATAAGGTCTCCCGCGTAAGCGACCCTCTGATCCGGTACGTGAACGACAAGGTCTGTACCGGAGTGCCCGGGATAGGTTTCAATCACGGCGGAAAGATGACCCAGGTCAACCGTGAGAGGAAGCTTCGCGGGATCGAGAGGGCGATTGGGCAACGTGAGCGCAGACTTTCTCACCAGGTCGAAGACGTTGCCAATGGCGGTGAGATCGCTTTGCGCATGCTGCTTCGCAGCGTCGGACTTGGCTTCATCTTCGCGCTTCTGAAATGGAGCAACCACCGCGGCGCGCTCCCTCTCTTGCAGCGGCGCGTAGCTTTCTGTGATGCGTTGCGCCACGGCGGAATGTGCCCAAAGCTGAATGCCATTCGCGCCGTAAAAGGAATTACCGAGGGAATGGTCGAAGTGATAATGCGTGTCCATGGCTCCTGTGGGCGGGACCTGCGCCACCTTGTGTAGCGCGTCCAACTGAAACGCGGCGCCGGCAGGGGTGACGAAGCCTTCCAGAAGAAGTGCCGCATCCTTGCCATAGAGGAAGCCTCCGTTGCACATGGTTGAGAGACCTTTGGAAGGATCGGAAATCGTGGCGTACAGGCCGTCGCCGATTTTGCGCACGGAAGCGAAGCCCGCGTCGACAAGCGGGGTCTGCGCGACGCGCGAGTCGTCGGCAAGGGAGGCCGCGATGGCAGGGAGCGGAATGTTGGCGGCCATCGCGGAGAATGCGCCGAAATATGAAGCTTTTGTGAGGAAGTTTCTGCGGGAGAGCCCGACAGTAGCTTCGAACATAGTTCCTCCCTGGACCAATGAGTCGTGGAAAGCCTCATTAGTCTAGCAGAAGGTCTGGATTGAATTGAAAGACGAGGAAGGCGTTGTAGCTTGTCAGTCGGCGTTCATGTGACTTACCTCGAAATAGTCCCGGGGATGCTCACGGACATTTCGGTTTCTAGGATGCCGCACCTGACTGGTCTCGGTTTGTATTTCCAAGGTGTGACTGCATCGAGGACCTGCTGGCCAATATCGGCAACACCCGAAATGCGAGTGGCGACGGCATCAGATCCAGCGCCATCTTCTAGAATTCGGAATCTAATGAGCGGTGACCCTTTGTGTGATTCCTTGGGACGGAACTTAAACGGACCAGTCGGAAAGGAGCCTCGTACGTAAATCATGTTCGTGCACTCTGGGGGCACATTCTTCTTTTGTGCCCCTGACTCCAAAAGGTCCCTAGACCAATCGTGAGCCGCACAACCGCGATTCTCGGTCTCATGGTGACGTAGACACCACAGGTCAAGATGAAGTATAGACTGCGTTGAAGCGCTTCGGTCAATTCCTGAATAACGCCCTTAAGGCGAGCCAAGCTGCTGTGGAGGAGCCAGAGGGTTAGATAGACGCCCAATTCGTGCGTTCGACGAAAGTGGGTGGTTCGTAGGTTTTGCCGGCGGCCAGGCGGCGTTCTTCCCGGCGAGACATCCACAGCATGAACGGACCGAGGAAGTGGGAACTGAAGCGGGCAGCCACGCCGCACTCCTGTTCCACCTGTTTGCGCAACGAGCGGATCTGCTCGCTGACACTGGCATTGATGGAACGGAACTGGTGCTCCATGGCCCACAAAGCGGCGTTATAACCGCTGCGCAGCTTCACGACTTCCCGCTCGAAGCGTTCGCGTACACGAGGGTCGGGATAATCCCGGTAACGTTTCCAGCCCTTCAGCATGGTTTCGCACATGCGGTAAAGGCTGGGTCCATTTCGTTCGAAGTCGTGCTGGAACGCAAAATCGAGGAAGCGCTGAGAATCGTCGCGGGAAATCGCGGCATGCTTGAAATTGAACTTGAATTGGCCATGTATGTCGGCAAGGTCGATGGAATCGAGCATGCGCCCCTGCTTTTTCATTTCCGCATAGAGAGGAGTGCCGGGAACCGGAGTGTAGAGCATGAACTGGTGGAAATCCGTTTCGTGGCTTACCGCGTTTTCAATCTCTTCCGCAATGTTGGTAGGCGTGTGATGCTCCAATCCAATGATGGTCGAGCCTTGCACGCGGATGCCGTGCTCGCGCAGTTCGTGCGTCAGAGAATGGGTGTCTTGCCCTTCCAGCTTTGCGTACTTGGAGTTCACTGACTCCAGGCCCATCCAGATCCAGGAGACGCCCAATTCCACGAGCTCCTGCATCGAGTACTTACGGATCGCGTTTGCCGACGCGAATACGGCCAGGCCCCAGCTTTTGCCCGCGGCTTTCATGCGCTCCAATAATTGCAAGGCGCGCTGCCGATGCAGAAGGAAGTTTTCGTCCATGACGAAAAACGTCTGCACCTTCATGGAGTTTTCGAAACCTTCCATGATGTCGAACAGTTGGTCGCCGGTTTCGTAGAAATTGTGGAACTTGCCTTTGCCGCCAAAGAACGAAGAGGTGGTGCAGAAGTTGCACCCCATGGGGCAGCCCACCGAGGGGATAATGGTGGCCGCGGTGGCGCCCTTGCGCTCAGGTAAACGAACGCCCATGGCGCGCGTTTTCAAGCCGGAAACAATCTCCGGGTGCTTGATCGGTGCATTCTCGTCTTCGCCGAGATAGCGGCGCATCCAGGAGATGCCTTCGCCGCGCACAAAGTGATCGGCGTCGACCAGCGAGTCGATGGCGGGGATTGCCGTGACGTGGCCACCCAGAACAACAATCGAGCCGGGCGAGAGTTTGCGAACCATCCGGCACATTTCGCGGGCTTTGCCCACATTGGTGATGATCGAGGAGATGCCCACGATATCGTATTGTGTTGTGGTGAGTTCACGCTCGAAGGCTTCCCGCGTGGGAAAGTCCAGCACGGTGCACGGCGCAGAAATATTCGCCTGAATCATCATGATGCCCCAGGAACGGTGGAACATGCGCAGCGAAAACGCGCCCTGCGCGCGGGTTACCTGGTTATGGTACAGCTCCATCGGGTTTGAGACACGGCTGCCAAACTCATCGTTTTGGGCATAAGGGCCAAACACCGAAGCCAGCAGCACGCGAGCTTGGCTGCCTTTGGGATGAGTGGGGATCACTGGCGAAGTTGGAGTCTTTGTGAGCAACAACTAAGCCTAGCATGTGGCAGCGCGAAACCCGCGTGACGGATGAACGTAGGGCTGTGATTTCGTGACCCGACTTGTTCTCGTGCAAGTTCCTGATTCCTGCGCATGGTTCTCTAGACCCAAACCGGCCTCTCGGCTAACCCCACTCGTCGAGGAGAGTCTTGCGTTTCTTGGCGAGCACGGATTGGTCATTGAACCACAGCCTGCATTGCGTGCCCGATTCCTCCACTGTCCACTCGCGGTCTCCGGAGGAACCTTTACGGAAGGAAAGTTTGCGTTGCGTAAGCAGGTCGCGAATCTTTTGCTGGTCCGTTCCCACGTAGACCGAATCACAAACCGAGGTCGCATGGACGTTTAATGGATGACCGACAACCGGAAACTCTGCGTTGCCGGAGATCGCCGATTTTCCTGAGTCACTGAGTTTGCGGCGCCAGAGCTGGACACCATCGCTCGTATATGCAGCAACGTAAACGCCATCTTCACATTGGCTCTGCTCAAATATGTCGGGGCCATTCGGGCGCGGCACTGCGGGACTGATCTTGGTCGTCCTGCAACCGTCCATCTTTCTTGACGACCATTTCACAGTGCCCGCCGGTAATAACGGCCCATCCATTACTTTGACGGTAGCCTCGGCGGTGGCGTAGTCGGTGCGTGCCGTTATCCTGAATTCGCCAGCCCGTGTTGCGGTCAGATACAATTCATCACCCTCACTCGACTGAAAGGCATCGCTGTCGGAAATTGCCCAGGTGACCTGGTGTTGTGCACGTCCGTTCTGGTCAACCATGCGGAATGGTCGGGACTCTCCGATGACCAAGGTTGCCTTGTCGGGGGTGATCAGATAGGAGTCCACGCTTGGCGCAGACACGCTGATTGACGAGAGTAGGACCACGCTGATGCGGAGATTTCCCAACATTGAAAAGCGATTTGTTCTTCTCATACTGCCGTGATCTTTGGATGTAGAAACGCCACTGTCAAGATTACTATTGGATACTCGTGCCTTCCGGCGAACTTCTGGCCAGAAACACACTCCCGCAGCCCGCGTATCTCTTGCTTGACTTCATCTCCCAGCCCGTCTACCGTGGAAAGGTTCTCAAAGGAGAACGCCTTTGCGGATCGAGATCATCCTCTATTGACGCACCGTCCGGCTCGCTGAGCCGAATGCGCGCTCCCCTGTGCTCGCCGGTCGAGCGGACGCAGTTCCTGTTTGCCTCAATCTAAGTAAATGTTTTGCGCGTAAGGATTGTGCAGTTTGGGCGAGGTTCCTATGAGTCGCTATTCTTTGGACGTAGAAAACCTGGTGAAAGTGTACGGTGGCCGCCGCAGCCTGCTTGGGCCGAAGAGCGAACCGGTGCGTGCGGTGGAGAGTTTGAGTTTTCAGGTGTCGCGCGGCGCCATCTTCGGACTGCTTGGCCCGAACGGTGCGGGAAAGACCACTCTGCTAAAGATTCTTTCCACGCTGTTGGCGCCTACCAGCGGCCACGCCCGCATTGAGGGTATTGACGTGGTGTCGCAGCCCCTGGACGTGAGGCGGCGCATCTGCATGGTGCTGCAGGAAACGGCGGTGGAGTTGTTCCTGAGCGTCCGCGACAATTTCTTGACCTTTGCAAAATTTCACGGACTCGCTAGAGCCGAAGCCAGCAAACGCGCCGGAGAAGCGCTCGAGCTATTTGATCTTAAAGCGGAAGCCGATCGCAAGGTGCAGGATCTGAGTGGTGGCTATAAGCGCCGCGTACAGGTGGCCAAGGTATTCATCGCACAGACTCCAGTGCTGTTTCTGGACGAATTTTCCACTGGAATGGACCCGATTCTGAAGCGGTCAGTGATGGATTCGCTGCGCAAGGAAGCCACACGCGGGCGCACCATCGTCCTAACCACGCAAATCCTCAGCGAAGCCGAGGAACTTTGCGACGACATCCTCATCCTCGACAAGGGGCGCCAGATCGCCCGCGGCGATCTGAACGCTTTGAAACTTCTGACCAAGTCCGTCTCCGAAATCGTGATTGCGTTTGACCAACTGCCGTCTGGAATTGCTGACGCCATTGCGAAGCTTCAACCTTGGCAATCGAGGATTGCCGGCAACACCGTAGAGCTGGTGTTGAAAAGCGAAGAAGCGCAGGCGCTGGACGCGGTAAGCGCGCTGGCAAAAATGGGCCGTGTGCTGCGCGTGGAAATCGGCGGCGCCAGCCTGGAAGACATTTTTGTGGAATTGACAGAGAAAAACTGAAACGCAAACGGGAAGTGAAGGAGCAGGTATGTCTGCAATCTCCGCAATTCTTTATCGGGAAGGGAAGATTCGCACCACGAACATGATGTTTCTCTTCTGGGACTTCTTCTATCCGCTGTGCTACTTACTGGTCTTCGGAGTGGGCATGTCCGCCGCACTGGGCGCGCCGGTTTCCATACCGGGCGTAAACTACAACTCATTTTTTCTCGCTGGCGTCTTGGGCATGGCCAGTTTTGGAATCGCGTCGAACAGCTCGTGGTCGTTCTTCATGGACCGCGACAATGGCATCTTCTACGAAATGCTCACCTATCCGATGAGCCGCGCGGAATATCTGCTGGGCAAGGTGGTGTTCAATCTGCTCATTGCCGTGGCACAGGCGATAATCACGCTGGGTCTGGGCGCGTGGTTATTGGGAATTGGATTGCGCTTCGATCTTCTGCCGCTGCTTTTTGTGACCGTAGTCGTGGGGACCGCTGGCTGGTTCTTCCTTTACACGATTTTCGCGCTGCGCATCCGGCGGAACGACGTGTTTAACGGTGTCACGTCGGTGTTCTATTTCGTTTTTCTGCTAGCCAGTTCTATGTTTTATCCCATTGATCCGCTGCCGCGGGGTTTTCGGATGATCGCGCTGTGCAATCCCATCACCTGGGAGGTCGATGTGTTGCGCTACGCGACGATTGGGTACGGTCGCCCAGGCAATCTAGCGGCGGAGGCCGCGGCGTTTGCCATCTTTGCCGCCATCTGCTTCGCGATCGCCGTGCGCAGCCTACACAAAGAATGAACTGCGTTCCCGACGAACGCGGAAAGACCCGAGTTGCAGGGGCGCGCTGGTCGTGCGAAAATGATTAATTGTGGGTTAAGCGCGGCCTTGGGCCGTGCCGCTCCGTTGGCGATATCGTCTAGGGGTCCAGGACGCCGCCCTCTCACGGCGGAAACCCGGGTTCGAATCCCGGTATCGCTACCAAGATCGCTCAGTCGGAAGTAACACTCTTGCGTTCTGCTCGGGTGATTTTAATTATCAATCTAGAAAACGTGTTCAGTCGTCGCTGTGTGCTGGGCTGGCGGCGACGTGGCCGTCGGCCCATGGCGGAAAGAGTTTGACGAGCACGTACAGAATGACGCAGGGAAGAATCATCAAGATGATCGCTGGGATTAGCCCTTCGCGCGTCACGAAATCCACCTTGTAGGTGGTATAGCCAAGAAAGCTCTTCGAGAAAAGCTGTCCGCCAATCACCACGTTCCAGCGCATGGCAAAGATGCCAATCATCGTCAGGATTCCGGCGACGGTATAGATGCGCTTACGTACCTGCTCCGATAATTTGATGAGTTGCGTAAGGGCGAGCAGAAGCAGCGGCGCGAGCGTCCCCAGGAATATCTGCAGAACAATTTGCGATAAGAAAAGCCGCGAGTGAACCATGAAATCGAGCGAGCGGAAAGATTCGTCGGCTTCATAGATACGATGAATGAGGTCGAGCATCTCGAGGGAGAAATCGATCACGAAGGTATAGAACAGATATTTAGCAATGGTGTCAAGACAGCGCATGTCGATCGCGGTCCGGCGCAGGCGCGACGTGAGCATGTACATCAGCAGCACGAGGGCGATTCCGGAAACCATGGCAGAAAACAGGAATACCACCGGCATCAGCGGCGTGGACCACCATGGATTTGCTTTCACAGAGCCGAAGATGAACCCGACGTATCCATGAAGCAAAAATGCGGACGGGATGCCGATCAAGGTGATGATCCAGCCGATGCGGTCATCATTGCCCAGAGCAGCCGGACTGATGTTGTAAGAGCCGAGGGTGAGCAGGCGATAAAAGAAGCGCTTCAGCCCTTTAGAAGACTGCGCCATCAACACGATGTCGCGGCGGTAGTCGAGCCAGATCTCCAGAACGAGAACCGCCATCAAGTACCACAGGTACACGAACCCAAACATTGCCATGGCCGAAGCGCGGTGCGGAGTGAGATACATTTCGAACGAGCGCTCCGGATGTCCCAGGTGAAGCTGCAGAGGTAGGGGCGCAACAATCAGAAATGCCAGGGCGGTGAGCAACGCTAACCGGTAGGTGGGTTTCACTTCTTCCACGCGGAAAACGCGCTCGAGAGAAGCAAGGATGAACGCTCCAGCGACCAGTCCCGTCAGGAACGGATAGAGAACGATCAACACGCTCCACTGGAGTTCGACTTCGTTCGGGTACATGAAACCTTCCATATTCGTCGTCTCCTTAGCGGACCGAGCCGTCCAGGTTGCTGTAGAACATCTTCGAGCCAGTCGCGAGATGCGGCTTCAGGACCTGCACATTGTGCGTCTTCAGATACGCGTGAATGGGATCGTTGGGATTCTTCAGATCGGCCAGTTGGCGCGCGCCCGTGGGACACACTTCGCAGCAGGCTGTCGTCTGACCCTTGGTGATCCGGTGATAACAAAGCGTGCATTTGTCGGCGACGTGCTTCGTTGGATGGAAGTAGCGGCAACCATACGGGCAGGCCTGGATGCAGTAACGGCAACCGAGACAATAGTTCTGATCGACCAGCACGATCCCGTCGGGTGTGTGAAACGTGGCGCCCACTGGACAGACCTGTGTGCAAGGGGAATCCGTGCAGTGATTGCAGAGCTTCGGGACAAAGAAATTCCTTCCCCCTGTCGCGTCGCTCGGGGGAAAACCGTCCATCCCGCCGAGAGGCGAGTCGACTTGAGGACTTTCAATGTGCCAGTCGGAGACGTGGTAGCGCTCGATCCAGGTGCGAAAGTAGCCCTCTGGCACATCGTTTTCTGTGGCGCACGCTTTTACGCAGCTACCGCAACCGATGCATTTGGCACTATCCAACAGCATTCCCCACCAGTGCTCGGACATGCTGTAGTTGGGCGCGGCTTCAGGATTACCCGCCAGGACAAAGTCCCATGCGATCGCGGCGGCAGGAACGAGGAGCAAAATTTCGCGGCGTGAGAATTTCATTTCTTGTCCCCCACATCAAATCCAGGGCTATGCGGCTTGTGGCATGTATTGCAGGGTTCGCCGCTTGAGTGTTCCTTCGCGTTGACCTGGGGGAAGCCCGCCGGTTTCGCAATATTCTCCGAGTGGCATCGTACGCAGAGCTTCGCCACATCGGGTAACTGTGGCTGCACAACTCCAGGATCCTCGGCATGCTTGGCCTGCGGGCCATGACACGATTCACAGTTCACATGCGCGTGTACGCCCTTGGACTTCAACTCGGCCGCATCAGGATGGCATCCCTCGCAAGCCTCACGTCCGGCGTACGAAACCGGCTTCGAACTGATTTCGGTAAGCGCCTTGCCACGATACGGCCCGTACTGGCCAAAGCTTTTCGGGAGCACGGCCGCGCGAATCACCAGGAAGGCAACAATACCGAGGACAAAAAGACCTGCCAGGCGGAAGAGGTACGCGGAGTCCTTGTACTTACCCATTGTCGACCATGATGGTGGACACCACAGGGCTCACCAGACATCTTGAATCAGTTGACCCTGCAGCAGTGAGAGCACAAAGAAGTAGCGAAGGAGTAGCTGGACCAAATGGAAGAGGCATCAGAAGGCCTTTGCTGGAGCGATGGACGTATCAATCGTTCGCTCATTAGGCCCCAAATCTCACAGGATGTTAATGATAGCGGTCACGTCAGCTAGTGACTATCGTCACGTCGCGCTCCACTCAGGCATCACTTCCGGTTCCCAGACTCCTCCACGAACCTGAGAAGGGCAGAGACTCCCTGTTGGAAGACTCCTGTCGGGGTGATCAGGCTTACTACCAGGAAGCCATCTCTCGGGAAATCGTAAAAGTGGCCGGGGTGAACAAGAACATGCTGTTTTTCCAGCAGCTCGATGACGACGTCTTCGTCGGAGCGCTGTGCGGAAACGCGCAGTACGGCGTACCAGCCGCCGTCGGCGTCGAGGTGTTCACAGGTTGATTGTGACGAGAGCAGTTTCTTGAGAGTCACGAGATTCTCGCGAATGCGCTGCAGGAGTTGCGGCTGAAGCGAGCGGCGCTGCTCGAACAATTTGGTCATCGCCCACTGTGTGGGCGCATTTAAGGAGAGATAGGTATCCGCTACGACTTCGAGACGATCGAGAGCAGCTCGCACAAGTGAGTCCGGTCCTGTTGTGGCGACCCAGGCCATTTTCATTTGGGGGAGCGCCGCGATTTTGGAGAGGCCACTTAGCGTGAAGGTGAGCGCATCTTGATTGGCCGCAAACGTGTAAGGGGAGGCGCCCTCAAAGTGGTAATCGAGAAACACTTCGTCCACGATCAGCGCCAGATTGCGCTCTCGGCAGATGCTGTTTAAGTGCTGCACCTCTTCAGTCCGTACATAAGAGCCTGTCGGGTTGTTCGGATGAACCAGCAGAATCGCGCGTGTTCGGGGAGTAAGTGCGCGGATGACCGACTGAAAATCCACAAACCAACCATGAGCATATTCCAGCGAATACGGAACCAGAGTTACGTCCTGGAGATCTGCCAGAAAATCGAACAGAGGATAGCTGGGTTTGGGAACGAGGATTTCGTCTTGAGGATTGCATAGCAAGCGAAAGACGTACGAGTACGCTTCACTCGTGCTCGTTGTTAGAACGACCGATTCGGCGTGCAGCTTGGTGTGATGATCGTCGCGATAGTAGCGAACGACCTCTTCACGTGCGGATAACAGTCCCTTGGGCTGCGGATGGTAGGTTAGGGCCTTGGGATTCTGAAACGCTGAGAGTATCGCGCGCGTGTCGTACTGGAGACCGCATGCGGTGGGATTTGATACGGAGAGGTCCAGGAGCTTTGTCCCAGGGGCGCGAACGGCCTCAAGAGCCTGCGTAAGACGATTGGGCGAGAGCTTCCAGTTGGTTCGTTGAGAGAACATGAAGGCAACAACAAGACGATAGCACAACGTGTAGTAGGGGCGAAAAACTGACGCACTTTACGATACGGCGCCCTGGGAACGAGGAGTCATCTCCGGCAGTGAAACGCCGGAGAGCGTGGCCTTGATCAACTCAAGCGCATAGGGGATGGCTCCTCGTACGGACTCTGAAAGATGGTCGGCATGTTCGAAAGATTCTCCTCCAACGGTAAGAAGGAATGCACGCTCGGGAGCATTGGAATAGAGCTTTGCGGCAAGCGCGAGAAGTAATTCTGGGCTCATCGAGTGGGTTGTGCTCGGGGAGGATTTGCGGGAAGGTTTGATCTTCTGAAGCTGAACATCCCCTGGTGGCAGCGTTGCCGATGCATCTAGAAAGAGCACCATGTCGCACTCGCTAATGGATTCCGCCAGTTCTGGCGCCCACTGTTGCGAGCATTGAATCTCAGTTTGTGGCTCGCAGAATTCGTTGCGAAGGTACCGAGCCAGGTATACGGCAATTCCGTCATCCCCGCGAAGGGGATTGCCACACGCGAGAACCAGCGCGCGATTCATAGATGGCCTCGAACGACACCTCACCGCACTGCGCCGGCGGGTATCCAGGCGAGTACACACTACGCTGCCACATGGGGCGCCATTCACCTGTGATGGAGCTCACAGGTTCCGCGGAATCTCTGTGGGAAAATGGATAGGCACGCTAGGCAATCCAATGGTGTACTGGTCACCCAAATCGCTTCCATTGTGGGGATTGGCGCACTAAGTGATGGAGGTCACGGCCACTGGTGGTGGGAACACGCAACCAGGAAGATCCCGGTTCGCGCCATCCCTGACTAACCCTTGTGATTTCAAAAAGATGCTGGAGAGCGAGACCATTCTCGATCTGGTCCTTGGCATGCCGTCTTTCCTAAGTGCGGTTTAGTTGGCCCTCTTCGTCATCATGGGAGATGCAATGGAAGAAGCCGTTCATGCCAAACCAATGAAAACCGGAGAACCGCTGATTGACTCCGAGCATGATTTGCAACTGCAGTTAATCGATTCCCTCGCCGAGTCGATCCAGAAGGGCGGCGACTTCTCGCCGGCCCGATACGTCATGGATCAATTCATCGAATTCTCTGATATGCATTTTCTCTCCGAACAACTTGTCATGCGCTTGCACAACTACCCCGGATATGAGCCGCACCTGGAAGAGCACACCCGGCTGATGAAAAAGGTGCGGGAAATTCGCGAGAGCATTATTCGCGGCGACCAGGAACTGAGTCAAGAATTAGTCGAAGGTTTGCGCGAGTGGCTGATGAATCACATCGCCACCAAGGACGTCGCGTTTGGCGAGTTTTTGAAGTTGAAAGAAGGGCGCGCGCAGTAGATTTCTTACGTGAAGCTGGTTTCAACTGCCGCTGCGGCTCGTTGGCGATAAGGCGCCAACGTAACTTTCGAGAGGTTCGAAGAAGCCTCGTCCGTTTCGCCAAGGAGCACTGCCATATGTGTCTGGCTATACCAGGTAAGGTCTCAAAAATCGAAGAGAAAGATGGCTTGCGCCTGGGTCAAGTTCTGTTTGGCGGCATTTCGCGCCGGGCTTGCCTGGATTTTGTTCCCGAAGTGAAGGAAGGCGACTACGTAATGGTGCACGTAGGTTTTGCCATCAGCGTGGTGGATAAAGACGAAGCGGAGCGCACCTACGCACTATTGGAGAGTATGGGCATTCTCGCCGATGAATTAACTCCGGAAGGCGGGGCGCCACCCATATCATGAAATACCTTGACGAATATCGCGACGCCAAGATTGCTCGCGGGCTGGCTGCGGAAATTCGTCGGCGATCCACAAAACCGTGGGTGCTGATGGAGATTTGCGGCGGCCAGACGCACACGCTGATGCGCTACGGCATTGACGACCTGCTCGGAAACAGCGTGCAACTGGTGCACGGGCCGGGCTGCCCGGTTTGCGTCACTCCGCTGGAAACGATTGATCGTGCCATCGCGCTGGCCCGGCGTTCCGACGTCACACTGGTCTCCTACGGAGACATGTTACGTGTCCCAGGCTCTAGAACCGATCTGTTTCGTGTGAAAGCGGATGGTGGCGACGTCCGCGTCGTCTATTCACCGACAGATGCGGTGCAATTGGCGCGTACCCGGCCGGACCGCAGAGTGGTTTTCTTCGCCATCGGATTTGAAACCACGGCACCAGCGCACGCCATGGCGGTCTTGCAGGCGGCCAAGATGGGTTTGACAAATTTCAGCTTGTTGGTTTCGCACGTATTGGTACCACCCGCGATTCGCATCCTGCTGGGCTCGCCGAAAAACTGCGTGCAGGGCTTGATTGCCCCCGGCCACGTCTGCACCGTCGTTGGTTGCCGGGAATATGAACAACTTGTGAAGGAATTTCATGTGCCGATCGTCGTCGGCGGATTCGAGCCGCTGGACCTATTGGAAGCGATTCACATGCTGGTGGCTCAATTGGAAGAGGGTCGCGTAGAACTGGAAAATCAATATGTGCGTTCGGTGCAATACAAGGGTAACCAGTCGGCGCAGGCAGCAGTGGCGCGCGCGTTTGAGGTCTCGGACCGCAAATGGCGCGGAATTGGTTCGATTCCATCCAGCGGCTTGCACTTAAGGCAAGAATTCGCAGCATTTGATGCAGAACGCGTTTTTGATCTGTCAGACGTGAGCGCCGAAGAGCCGAGCGAGTGCATCAGCGCAGAGGTTTTGCTGGGTTACAAGAAGCCTACCGATTGCCAAGCCTTTGCTACGCGCTGCTCGCCCGAAAAGCCTTTGGGCGCGCCCATGGTTTCCACGGAGGGTGCCTGTGCCGCTTACTTTCAATACCGCCGTCACCTCGTCACAATCTGACGTCGCGCGCAAAAACGAACCGATTGATCGCGCTTCTTTTTCTTGCCCGGTGCCACTCCCTGCTGGCGAGCGCGTTCTGCTGGGCCATGGCAGCGGAGGAAAGCTCAGCGCTGAGCTGTTGAATGACGTGTTCCTTCCCGCACTTGGCAATCCCATCCTGGACCGGCTGGAGGATCAAGCGGTTGTTTCGTTGAACGGCGTGCGGCTGGCAATCTCCACGGATTCCTTCGTGGTGAAGCCTCTACTCTTTCGCGGTGGCGACATCGGCTCTCTGGCAGTTCACGGCACGATCAACGACTTGGCGATGGGTGGGGCAAACCCGTTGTGGATGAGCGCCGCCTTTATCCTCGAAGAGGGTTTACCAATCGAGACACTGCGCCGCGTTGTTTCTTCAATGAAGGAAGCTGCAGCCAATGCGGGAGTCCAGATCGTAACCGGCGATACAAAAGTCGTAGAAAGAGGCAGCGCGGACGGTATGTTCATCAATACCACCGGTATAGGTCTGGTGCGTGAGGGACTCTTCTTCTCCGCGAATCTGGCACGGCCTGGAGACGTGATCCTTGTCAGCGGGACCCTGGGCGACCACGGCATCGCGATCCTGGCGGAGCGGGAAGGTTTGCAATTTGAAACCGAAGTGCGCAGCGATTCGGCGGCGCTTCATACCCTGGTGGCAGCGTTGCTCGATGTGACGAGAGACGTTCGCTGCTTGCGCGATCCGACCCGTGGCGGATTGTCGAGCACCCTGAATGAAATTGCCGCCAGTTCGCACGTGGGGATGGAGCTGAACGAAACTTCGATCCCCGTTCGCGAAGAAGTGCGTGGCGCTTGCGAGATGTTGGGGCTGGACCCGTTGTACGTTGCAAACGAAGGGAAGTTGGTGGCAATTGTCGCTCCAACCGCAGCCCAGAATGCATTGCGCGCGCTGCAGACGCACCCGCTTGGGCGAAATGCGCGGATCATCGGGTTGGTCACGGCGGAGCACCCACGCCTGGTCGTGATGCGCACACCGTTCGGAACCACGCGTATCGTCGACGTGCTCGCGGGAGATCAACTGCCGCGGATCTGCTAGGGAGGCACGCTTGCACGAAATCGGCATCGCCTCTTCTATCCTGGAAGTGATTGTTGCGGAAGCGAGCAAACGTCCCGACCAGCGAATTTGTGCTGTCGGACTGCGGATTGGTGAACTTTCTAGCGTCGACCGTGATGCGCTGACCTTTGCGCTTGAGGCATTGACTCGGGAAACTCCTTGGGAGAACCTGAAAGTGGAAATAGAATGGTGCCCGCGCCGCCAGAAATGCTCATTGTGCGACGAAGAGTATACCGTTGAAGACTACGAAATCGACTGCCCGAAATGCGGCGACGCACGCAGCACCTTGATCAGCGGGACAGAACTGGACATTGCCTACCTGGAGTTGGAGGAGCCATGCGCGAGGCCATAGGAAAAAAAGTTCTCAGCGAAAACGACCGCTTGGCCTCGGTTCTTCGCCAACGCTACCTCGACGAGGGGATCCTCTGCGTCAATCTGATCAGTTCGCCAGGTTCCGGCAAGACCGCGCTGCTGGAAAAAACACTGGCGACCTTTCCCAAAGACACTGCCGTTGCCGTGCTAACCGGCGACTTGCAGACCGACAACGATGCGCGGCGCTTGATGCGCTACGGCTTTCCGGTTCGACAAATCGTCACGGGTGGCACATGCCATCTGGACGCGCGTATGGTGGAACGCCACCTGGATGAACTGGGGTTCCACGGCCCGGGAATTCTGTTCATTGAGAACGTTGGCAATCTTGTCTGCCCCTCGAGCTACGATCTGGGAGAAGCCGCAAAAATCGTTCTACTCAGCGTTACCGAAGGCGAAGACAAGCCGCTGAAATATCCTGGAGTTTTTCATCGCTCCGCGCTCGTGATTTTGACGAAGACCGATCTCCTGCCTCACGTCGAATTCAGCGCGGAACTGGCCCGCGAGAACGCGCGAAGGATTCATCCCGAAATTGACTTCCTTGCGCTATCCTCACGCACCGGGGAAGGATTCGACCAGTGGCTGGCTTGGCTGGCCGCCCTGCAACAAAAGGTGCAGCACGAAGGCGCCGCAACTACTACTTAAGATTCGGTGACCATCGCTCCATGGCAGAAATCTCTCAATTCGCCGTTCTACGCAAGGCGATCGACATTACAGGTATCGTGCAGGGCGTTGGTTTTCGTCCGTTTGTCTACCGTTTGGCCAAGGCTTGCACGCTGACGGGGTTTATCAGCAACACTCCCGCTGGCGTGAGTATCGAAGTGGAAGGTCCCGCAGAACGTGTCGACGCTTTCTTGCAGCGGTTGCCCAAGGAAATTCCCCCTTTGGCGAAGGTCACTTCCATTGAGTTGCGCGACGCGGATGTGCAGGGCGGTGACTGCTTTCGAATTGTTTCCAGCCATCTCGGTGAGCAGCCGAAGGCGCTGATTTCTCCCGACGTGGTTGTGTGCGAAGAATGTTTGCGGGAAATGGGGAACCCCCGCGACCGGCGCTTTCGCTACCCGTTCATCAATTGTACGAATTGCGGCCCGCGATTCACCATTATTCGCGATATTCCCTATGACCGCTCTCGCACGTCTATGGCGTCGTTTCACATGTGTGCTGCATGCCAGGCGGAGTATGACGACCCAGCCAATCGCCGGTTTCACGCTCAACCGAACGCCTGCTGGGATTGCGGACCACAAGTAAAGCTACTTTCCGCCACTGGCGAGCGGATGGACATCGCTGAGCCAATTCGCCAGACGGCCCGGCTGCTGCAGGAAGGCAAGATTGTTGCCATCAAGGGACTTGGTGGATTCCACCTAGCGTGCGATGCGAAGAATGAAGCAGCCCTGGACTTGCTGCGCGAAAGAAAACGTCGCGTGGAAAAGCCTTTTGCTGTCATGGTGCGCCGAATAGAAGACGTTGAACACTTCTGTACACTGGACGAGCTAGGGAAAAGGCAATTGCTCTCGACGGAGCGCCCCGTTGTGCTGCTGCCCCGCAGATCGGAAGCGGTGGTAGCGGCGGGTGTGGCGCCACGCAATCGTTTCCTGGGCGTTCTCTTGCCGTACACGCCGCTGCACCATCTTCTGTTCTCCAGTGGGAAATTCGAAGCGCTGGTGATGACCAGCGGCAACCTGAGCGAAGAGCCAATCGCCATTGATAACGCCGAAGCCGTGGAGCGCTTGCGCAATATCGCCGACGCCTTGCTTGTCCACGATCGCGATATCTTGCGCAGATGCGACGATTCCGTACTGCGGGTTTCCGCCAGTCTGCCGCAGATACTGCGCCGTTCTCGCGGCTACGTGCCCGTTCCTGTTGCCCTTGAGAGTGCCTCGGAGCCGATTCTCGCTGTCGGTGGCGAACTGAAAAATACCATCTGCGTGGTGCGGGGCAGCGAGGCATTTTTGAGCCAGCATGTGGGCGATCTGGAAAATCTGGAAAGTTATAGGTTTTTCGAAGAAGCCGTGGCGCATTTCCAACGCATTTTGGAAGTACAGCCTAGAGTCATTGCCCACGATCTGCACCCCGACTACTTTTCGACGAAGTGGGCGCTCGAACGCGAAGATGTAGAGCATATTCCCGTCCAGCATCACCACGCGCACATCGCTGCTTGCATGGCGGAAAATCATCTGGACGGAAAAGTGATCGGCATGGCATTGGATGGCACCGGCTACGGCACGGACGGCGCCATCTGGGGCGGAGAGATCTTGATTTCTGATTATGCGACGTTCGAGCGGGCAGCGCATTTCCAATATGTTCCTTTGCCGGGTGGTGCGGCGGCGATTCATGAACCGTGGCGGGTGGCGGTGAGCTACCTCGCGAAGCACTACGCCGGCGACGTACACGCGCTGAATCTAGCATTCCTGGAGGGAATTGAACCACGTAAGCTGAATGTCGTCCTGCAGATGGCGCAGCGCGAGGTTCATTCCCCCCGTACCTCAAGTTGCGGGAGGCTGTTCGACGCGGTTGCCGCGCTGATCGGACTACGTTCGCAAGTAAACTATGAAGCGCAGGCCGCGATTGAACTGGAGATGGCTGCTCACGATTCCACCGACGAAGGTGCATATCCCTTCGACCTGATCCCTGCAAATTCTGGCTGGCAGATTGGCACGCGTTCCTTATTTGACAGGTTGCTTGCGGACATCGGAAAGCGAGCTGGAGTGCCTGAAATGAGCCGGCGATTTCACAATGGTCTCGTTGCGGTTCTTGCGGATCTTGCGGAGAAAATCCGGACGAAACACGAACTTTCTCGTGTTTGCCTCAGTGGCGGCTGCTTTCAAAACGTGCTTCTATTCGAGTTACTGCTCGCCGCATTGCGTAAGAAACAGTTTGAGGTCTTTTTTCACAGTGAAGTCCCTGCAGGAGATGGGGGTATCAGCCTCGGCCAAGCCCTGGTCGCTGCTCATGTGTTGAAAGCCAACAATAAGAATTCCTAGCGCGCCCCATACTTACGGTTGGCTGTCATGCCCTTACCTTCGGTTGCCGTAACGGTCTGGCCGGCCGCGACTCCGGAGAGTTTATCCACTTGGCCGCTGGGCCAGCGGATTTCAATGGCGTCTGCCTGATCGTGTTGCCCCAGGCCGAACGTCAACACAAGCTCGCTGGCCGAGAGGTAGCTCGAGCCGCTGTGCATCATTTGCGATTCCGTCCCGCCGCCTTCCGTTACCTTCACAACCGCTCCGATTCCGTCGCGATTTGATTTTGTGCCGATCAGCTTTATGCGCAGGCTCTTGTTGGCGACTGATCCAGGGGCGGCATCATTTTCGAAAAGATACGCTGGGCCGCCATTTGTGGAAAGTAGCAGATCCGGGCGCCCATCATTGTTGAGGTCGCCGTAAGCAGCTCCACGCCCCACGCGCGGCGTGTTAAACGCGGGTCCGAGCGCCTTCGTCACTTCCTGAAAGTTTCCCTTTCCCAGGTTGCGAAATAGATGGGGTGGCATCGCGTATTTCACGTTCGGTTGAACGCGTTGGATGTCGCCGTCGATATGGCCATTGGCGATAAAGATGTCGGGCCATCCATCCAGGTCATAGTCAAAAAAAAAGCAACCGAAACCAAGGGTCAGCAGGGACGCCCGGCCGATTTCGGAGCGCGGCGCTTCGTCCACGAACAGACCTTTGCCTTCGTTGTGGTACAGCGAGAGCATTTGATTGGCAAAATTAGTGATCAGGATGCTTGCGGCACCGGAGCGATCGTAGTCCGCCGCGTCCACTCCCATGCCCGCGCGCGCAACGCCATCCTCGCTGAACGCGATGCCTGCAACAACAGCCTTCTCCGTGAACGTTCCGTTGCCATTGTTGCGATAAAGCTTGTTCGGCTGCGTGTCGTTCGAAAACAGCAAGTCTGGCCAGCCATCGTTGTCATAATCCATAATGGCGATTCCCAGTGTTTTCGAAGTGGGCTCGGCCAGCCCCGCTTTTTTCGTCACATCTTCAAACGTGCCGTCACCGCGGTTATGCCACAGCCTTACTGCCGTGCCCTTGTACGATTCCGGCGTGCAGTAGGATTTGCTTTTTCCATCCAGCGTGCAGTAGAGGTCGGCGTCGAGCGACCACTGCACGTAATTCGCAACCACCAGATCCAGTTTACCGTCCTTGTCGTAATCGACCCACGCGGCACTGGTGCTGAACTCCTTCGGACCCATCAGGCCGGACTTCTGCGTGACATCCGTAAACGTACCGTTGCCATTGTTATGGAATAAATGGCTCTGACCCATGGTGGTCAGAAAAAGATCATCAAAGCCGTCGTTGTCGTAGTCACCGACCGCCACGCCCATGCCAAACAGTTCCACGTCCAGTCCTGTTTTGTGGGTTACATCCGTGAACGTGCCGTCGTGATTGTTGTGATACAGCTTTGGAGTGGAATGTTTTGAGAGGTGTCCTGGCCAGTCGGTTCCATTCACCAGAAAAATGTCCTGCCACCCATCGTTGTCGTAGTCGACGAATGCAACTCCCGGCCCCATCGTCTCCGGCAGGTACTTTTTGCCGAAGGCTGCGTTATTGTGAACGAAACGAATGCCCGCTTTTTGCGTGATGTCACGAAAAATGATCGGCGAAGCCCCCGTTGGGCCAGGCGGTGCCTGCCCGAAAAGTAAGCTCCCACTTGCCAGCAATGCCACCGCAGGCCAGAATCGCCTCACGAATTCTCTGCCTTTCCTTCACGCCCGACGCCCAGCGCATCCGCGACGCGATTGATGTAGTTGAACCATGCCGAAATCAGCGTGATCTGCAGGATTCCTCGATCGTCGAATCCCACGGCGCGCAACTTTTTGTGATCCTGTGGGCTGCATTGCGTCGCATCGCGGGTCAATTTCACAACGTAGTCCAACATCACTTTATCCTGTTCGCTGATCGGCGCCGAACGATAGTCCTGCCTAAGTGCCTGCACCATATCCTCCTTTAATGTCACGCGACGCAGAAACTCTGCGTGGGATTCGATTCAATAGAAACAGCGATTCGTCTCCGAAACCATGGTCGCGATCATCTCGTGCTGATCGCGGCGCAGCGGCAGTTCCTGCGACATCAATGCGCCAAATGTGCTGAATGCGTGGAACATCACATCGGGGAAAAGGCTGTGTGAACCGACGATGCTGTTTTCCACGCCGTGATCCACGATCGGGACCGGCGTCGCATACTCCATGGGATATAGCTTGCGCTGCTCCGAGATGGCGTTACGCACTTTCTCATCGTCTTCCATGCGAATCGTCTTGATCCAGGTCATGTTCGGTTTCCCTTTACGCTGTAAATTTTCAAGGTGTTCACCGGCCCACGCCCGCCGCTGGTTTCTTCGGAGGCGCCGCCTGTGCAGCTAATGGCACAGATCCGTGCTCGTGGATGGCCTGCCGCTCATTATTGTCTTCCGGGTGCAACTTCCGGTATGCGCCAGTTAAGGCCTGTGCGGATTCATCCGCCTTGAAGCGCAGGTAGCGGTCCCGGTGTTGATTCGCGCGCTGCTCATCTCCCAATCCGGTGTAGCAGAGCATCAAGTTATAGTTTGCCTGCAGATCTTCCGGATCGATTTCCAAAGTCTTCTGAAGTTCTTTTACAGCGTCCGCGTAACGTTTCTGTAAAAACAGCACACGTCCCAATTCATTGTGTACGACGCGATCGCGAGGGTACTGCGCCAACACAGCTTCAAGCGCCTTCGCGGCCTCATCGTATTGGCCTTCTTCTTTCAACACCCGCGCGTAAAAGAAGTTGGCGCGCGCCAGTCCCGGCTTCAGCGCCAGCGCCTTCAATAAAACCTCTTTCGCGCCGGCCGTATCTCCTTCTTGCACCCGAACGCGGGCGACATTGGTCCATCCATCGAAATTCTGCGGGTCCATCTTGGTGATTTCCGTGAACGCCTGCTCCGCGCCCTTCAGATCGCCTTGTAAAAACAGACCGATTCCGTAATCGTTCCAGCGCGTCCAGTCTTCCTTGGCCCAAACCACTTCCGGCGCCGGGGCTGCCGCCGTGCGGGGCAAAACGTGGAGCGATTTCGTGTCTTCCGCCACCACAATGATCGGAACATCTGGAATTCCTTTTGCCGTACTGGATACATTGGATTCGTCCAGAGTGAACGTGACGCTGCGGTCGTCGTAGTCGGGCGTAACGTGGGGGTTGGCTTGAACAGCTTCTTGTTTCCCCGCAAACGCAAACTGCGTGTTAAACCACTGAAACTTGCGGTAATTCAACTTGGAATGCAGCGTGATTTGCTCACCCGCACTCTCCGGTACATGCATACGAAAATGCACGGTGTCGGCGGCGCCCGGAGGTATAAGGTGCACATACACGACCGCACGGCTCGCCCATGCATTCCTCTTGTTGATGGGGTTTCCGTGCGCATCGATCTGCAAGGATTTGTAGAAATGTGCGCCGGGATCAACCGGCCCTTTGCCGCCGTCGGCCGCTTTACCACTCCAGAAGATGGTCTGGCCTTTTTCGCCGGTGGCCTGCAGTTCCAGCCAAACATCGAATGCGTCGACAGTCCCGCCAGGAAAGAAATGCCCCACCTTGCGCGTGCGAACCACGACATCCACCAACACGTCGTCGCCGCGACGCACCGCTGCGTCCACGCTCCCAAGCGGCGCCGTGATGGGCCGCGCCTCACCGGCTGGGCCATGAGGCAGAGAAATATCTGCTTCCTCGCCAACGGCAAAAGTCGTGGAGAGTTCTTGTTTCGGCATCTTGCTGGTACTTGCCTGCCCGTTTTCCTTGCCGGCGGGAGAAATGGCGAAAATATCTACGCTGACTTGTTTGTCCTGCAGGAAGTTCTGGCTCGCCTGAAGTTGCACCGCATCTTCATTTGCCGTCGGCACCGCTGTATTCGCGCCTGGGAATCGATGCGAGTGAACGTACCCATCGATGTTCCCTTCATCCTTCGAAGGTACCAGCGGCATATGGCAATCCGTGCACATCATCGGCGTCGCCGGGTAATAAAACGAGCGCGCTCCCTGGCCAGACACGCCGCTCGCCTGCCAGTTGTCATATTCATTGAATCCGCGTATCCACCGGTAGTTGTTCAATGGCTGGTCCAAATGAACTTTGTGGCAACTGGAACAGAATTCCGGAACCTGCTCCCGCATGAATGGTTTCAGGAAGACGCGGCGGTGTGGTTCCGGATTCAAGCGCGTCACGTAGTCATGCACGCGCCGCACCATCGGATTGCTGCTTGCCGCTAGGGCGTGAAGTTTTGGATATTCCAACAGGAAATCACCCTGCCCCATGGTGCTCTTCACGTCCACGATACTGTGGCACATCATGCAGCTCAAACCAGCTCGGGCTTCCGGCTTGTCCATGTTCTGCGCAATGGGCTGATCCATCATGCCGCTGAAAAGCAGCGCGGGATCGTGGCATCCGGCGCACCATTTGGATGGTTGGACTCCGGCCACGCTCTGCATGTACTCGATGCTCTTGCGGTACCACTGATTGTTGAACGAAGAAAAATGATGAACGGAGCTTCGCCATTGCTGGTAGATATCTGAATGGCAGCGCTCGCAGGCTTGGGATTGCAGAAAATAGTCTGAAGGGATGTATTTGCCGTCGGTGGTTTGCGCGGAGCTCGGGAAAAATTTACCATGCGGGCCGTCGCCCTCTTTTTCCATTGTGGCGGGGGAAATTGCGGGGTTGTCAACACGATAGCGGCTTTGCCAGGCGACATTACGGGTCCACCATGCGCCTCCGGCAATACCTCCGGCGACCGCCAGAAGAAATGCGAAACGCACGGCACGCTGCAAGGTGTTTACACCCAACCAACTTTTCTGCCGCATCCATTCCGCGGCGAGAAGAATCATGGCAACGGCGCACAGTGCTATGTGCCCATAGAGCCACATCTTAAAGCGATGCGGGGTGCCAGTGAAGATCAGCACGATCCCTAACGCGGCACCGGCGACCAGAAACAACCCGCCGAATTTTACCAGCAGGGAATCACTGCCGAGCCCCCGAAAAAAATACACCAACAAACCCAGTGCAACCACCACACCCAGTCCGGTGTGCAGTGCCACATTCGCGAAATAGAAGATTGTTGCGGAAGGCAGGGCGTACAGATAAACCGCAGTGACCGCCAGAACGAAAACGCTCAAGGAGCGCCAGCGTCTCATTCACATCCCCCAATCAGACTCGCTTCGCCTTTGATTATCCCCCAGAATCAGAAATGCGGCCGGAGTTCCCTCCGGCCGCAGAGTCTTGTTGGGGTGCTTCCGGTTTCGGCGAGGCTTATGCCAAGTGGGAAGCGACTGCAAAGTTGTTACGTTTATAAGACGAGGCGAAAGCGCTTACAATAGTGCGAAACAATTAGAACCTGAAATCCTCCGTAATACCCTTGTTTTCAGTGATTTGGTAGGTCCTGCCCGCCTGCAATCGTGGGTGTTCTTCGCGCTCACCGCTCGGCCACCCAATCACCACCCGTTCGATCTGATCATGCGGTCCAAGACCAAACGTCACCGGCAATTCGGATTGCGAAAGATAACTCGACCCGCTGCGCACGACGCGCGTCTGCGCTTGTCCGCTAACGAACACTTTCACGTTGGCGCCAATTGCGTCGCGATTTGATTTCGTCCCCACTAAGCGAAAGCGAATGGATCCATTTTTTACGAGAAGATCGTTGCGAAAGAGGTAGGCGGGCCCGTTATTAGTGGTCAGCAGGATATCGAGGTCGCCGTCGCGATCGAAATCACCCACTGCCAGGCCGCGGCCGACTTTTGGCATTTCGAATCCACCACCGATGTCCATGGCCACGTCACGGAATTTTCCGCCTCCGACATTCTGGAAAAGTTGTGCTGGCTGCGCATACCCGACATTGCCGCGAATATTTCTGACGGTTTCATCGATGTGACCGTTGGCAACCGCGATATCCAGCAGGCCGTCCAGATTGGCGTCAAAAAAAGCACATCCAAAGCCCAGCGTATTGCGGGAAGCGGCGCCAAGTCCCGTTTGCATCGCGACATCGTCGTAGCCTTTTCCCATACTGCGGTACAGACCGATCATTTCATTATCAAAATTAGTGATGATGATGCCCGGCTTGCCGGAATTGTCGAAGTCTGCCACGTCGACTCCCATGCCGGCGCGCGCTTTCCCCTCGGTGCTGAAGGCCAGACCGGCTTCCACGGCGACATCCTTGAATTTCCCGTTTCGCAGGTTGCGATAGAGTTTGTTTGGTTGCGTGTCGTTGGCGACCAGTATATCCGGCCAGCCGTCCTGGTCGTAATCGAGCATCGCAACGCCCAGCGATTTTGAACTGCTGTCGAAGACTCCGCTCGTCGCCGTGACGTCTTCAAACGTGCCGTTCCCCCGGTTGTGATACAGCCAGCAGGTGTCGCCGCGGTAGGCTTCCGGCGTGCAATAGGATTTATTCTTACCGTCCAGACTGCAGAACACATCGCTTTCCGCCGACCAGCGAACGTAATTGCAAACCAGCAAGTCCAGGAACCCGTCTCGATCGTAATCAAACCAGATTGCAGACGTACTAAGGCCCTCTTTGCCCGCCAGACCGCTGGATGTTGTGGCATCCACGAACGTCCCTTTCCCCGTGTTGCGAAACAAGTGGCTCTTCCCAACGCAGGAAATGAATATGTCCGGGAAGCCGTCGTTGTTGTAATCGCCCACCGCCACGCCCATTCCGTACATTTCCACATCGAGCCCGGCGGCCATTGTGACGTCGGTAAACGTCCCGTTCCGGTTATTGCGGTAGAGTTTCATCGTCGACCGCTGGCGCTTGTGTCCAGGCCAGTCCATCCCATTCACCAGCAGAATGTCCTGCCATCCGTCCGCATCGTAATCCAGAAACGCGCAGCCGGAGCCCAATGTTTCAGGCAGAAGTTTGCCGCCATAGGAGCCGTTGTTTTGGCGAAAATGAATTCTCGCTGACTCAGTGACGTCGGTCAATCGGAAGTCCGGCGAAGCCGCGGCGAATGCGAAGGGAAGCGCTCTGGCAAGAATTCCTGCGCCCACGCTCTGCCGGATGAAATCGCGACGCCTCACGGAAGGTTTACCAGCCCGTTGCGAATCGCGTAGACGACAAGCTCCGCGGTCTTGTGGATGCCCAAGGCGTCCATGATGTTTGCGCGGTGAACTGAAACCGTATTCACGCTCAGCTTCAGCTCGGAGGCAATCTCCTTGTTGGATTTTCCGGCAACAATGTGCTGCAGAATCTCCAGCTCGCGTTGCGTCAGTCCCGTGTCGCGCTCTCCTTTCAAGGTTCCGCCGCGCGAAATCTGTGGATCCAGCACGGTTTTGCCTTCCGCTACGTTCTTGATCGCACTCACCAGGTCGAGGTCCATGGCATTCTTCAAGATGTATCCTCGTGCGCCTGCCTCCATCGCCTGGCGTACCAGCGTGTCCTCTGAGTGCATACTGAGCATGAGGATGGCTGTGTGGGGCCGCTTCTTCAGTATCTGGCGCGTAGCTTCAATTCCATTCAGCTGCGGCAGCGCGCAATCCATGACGATCACGTCGGGAACCAATTCCTCCGCGCGCTTCACGGCTTCCCCTCCATCGCTGGCCTCGCCCACAACTTCAAACGATGGCTCGTCTTCCAGCATGCGGCGAAAGCCCCGGCGCACCAGAGCATGATCGTCGACCAGTAGAACCTTCAGCTTATTCGGCATGCGATTCTACTTTCTCGCGCGGAATGCGCAAGTGTACGCGCGTTCCACCGGACTCGTTGGGTACGACACTCAACGTCCCGTCCAGAATTTCCGCTCGTTCCCGCATCGCCACCAGGCCGATACCCGGTTGTCCTGCCACGGGTGCGAATCCTCTGCCATGATCTTCGACTTCCATCTCCAGTTCCGCGGCGTTAAATCGCAGGCGAACCCACGCTTCTTTCGCGCCAGAGTGCCGCGTCACATTATTGAGTGCTTCCTGCACCACACGGTAAATCTGCACTCCCGCTGCAGTCTCGACAGGATAGGGCACGCCGGACTTCTCGTAGTGAAGCACAAGGCCGGTCTGTCTTTCCACCGTGGGGATGTACCAATCCATCGTGCTTTCCAATCCTGCTTCTTCCAGCAGCACCGGGTGCAGTGCTTGCGACAAGCTGCGGATATTGTTCAGCGTCGATTGCGCAAGTTCCTGCACTTCCTGTAAGTCTCCTCGCAGCGGCGAATTCTCTCCCATGTGATTTCCGGCGCGCCGCAGCATCAATCCAATCGCCGTAAGCACCTGGCCGAATTCGTCGTGGAGCTCTCGAGAAATGTGACGCAGGGTGGATTCCTGCGTGGCAATCAGCTTTTGCGCCAATTCACTCCGTTGCGAAGATAGTTCCGCGACGTGTGCAAAAATCTGGCGGTTATAGCGAATCAGGTAAAGACTCGTGACCACGATAGCGAGAAGGATCGCCGCAAGAAAGACATACAATTGCCGCTGCACACGGTCGTAAATCTGCGCGATGCTCGCTTCGGCTTGTTGTTCCCCTTCGTTGTTTTGCACCAGCAGCCGGGAAACGGCCGAATTGAGCGCCGCCTGGCGCGGTTGCAGCGTGTTGCGAATCTGCTCGCGGGCATTCGCTTCGTCTCCATGATCGGCGAGTGAGAACATGCGATTCGTTGCGTCCCAGAATTGCGTCACTGATTGACTCAAGTAGCGACGCTGGTCGCTGGTCCGCGCGGCTTCGGCCAGCGTTTCTTCCTGTTTTAGCGCAACGTCCAGATCGTTGCGGATGCGGTCGAACTGCGCACTCCATGCCGCCAGGGGATACGGTTCGCCGGCATCCAGCATGTCGCGCATGGCGAGTCCAATGGAATTCAAATCGTTTTGGATGCGGAGTAGTTGTAGAGAGTCTCTGCGATTGCGGTCGACCATGCCGGACTGCAGTTGGCGGATCCCCGAGAATTGCACGGTGATGTACGCGGCATAGGCCAGCACGGCGAGAATGGTTATGATGAGGCCTAAATACAGACCGCGCGTGGGACCTTTTTGTGCTGCGGGGATCTTCTCCACGAGGTAGAGGATATAACGTCTGCGCGGCTCGCACCAACTTGCTCGAGCCCCGCATGGTGGCCTCGTTGTGCCTTGTGGGTGATACACTGCAAACGAATTCGCCGTGCTGAAGGAGATTCTGCTGCGTGGTTGAAGTCGGCTTAATTGGATTTGGTCTGGCTGGTAAATCGTTTCATGCACCCGTAATTCGTGCTGTCCGCGGGCTGCGGTTAGCAGCGATTGTCCAGCGCAACGGCGATGACGCCGCCAAAGCCCATCCCGACGCGCGGATTGTCCGCAGCGTTGAGGATCTGCTGGCCATCGAAACGATCCGGTTGGTAGTGATTGCTACACCAAACCAGTCGCACTATTCCTTAGCGAAACAGTGCCTTGAGGCGGGTCGCCACGTCGTCGTCGACAAACCGTTGACCACCACAGTTGCAGAGGCCGTCGAACTCTTTCAACTTGCTGGAAAACACCGGCTCATCCTGACGGTCTATCACAACCGCCGTTTTGACGCAGATTATCAAGCGGCTCGCGAACTTGTGCGGTCGGGCGTGCTAGGAAAGATCGTGCGGTTCGAATCGCACTATGACCGCTACCGGCCCAAATCCAAACCTGGTGCTTGGCGCGAGAAGCCGGGCCCTGGCAGTGGCGTGCTGTTCGATCTTGCGCCGCACTTGATCGATCAGGCCATGACGATATTTGGACGCCCAGAAGCAGTCTCCGCGGATATTCGAATCGAACGCGAAGGATTGTCCACCGATGACGCATTCGACGTGACTCTGTATTACGCCGGAAGTCTCCGTGCGGAATTGAAAGCGACCATGTTGTGCGCTACTCCCCGTCTGCGGATGCTCTTACTAGGGAATAAGGGCACTTTCGTAAAAAGGGAATTCGATCCACTGGAAAATTCATTGCGAAACGGTGCGATTCCTCAAGGCGATTCGTGGGTATTGGAGAACGAAGAGAATTGGGGCGAATTGACCGTGGCCGAGGCGGGCGAGATGCGAAAGCGCAGACTCCCGTCGAAAGGCGACTGGCGCGACTTCTACGCCAACGTGCGTGATGCGTTGCAGGGAAAGGCCCCACTTCTGGTCACTGGGCAGCAAGCCCTGGACGTGATGGTCGGGTTGGAACTGGCTCTGGAAAGCAATGCGAAACGGTGCCTGGTGCCTTGGCGCTCCCTCGATCTGTAGAAACCGGAACAGAGGCGGGGAGCTGGCGTCCGTCGTATAATGCGAGGTTCGGGGAAGGAGCGGAAACAGTCCATGAAAATCGAACTTGCCCCTTCGATCTTGGCGTCGAACTTCGCGCAACTCGGCAGCGAGGCGCAGCAGGCAATCGAAGGCGGCGGAACCGTCTTACACTTGGACATCATGGACGGGCATTTCGTGCCGAACATAACGATCGGGCCGCCCGTAGTGCGCAGTTTGCGTAAAGTTGTGAAAGTGCCGATCGATTGTCACTTGATGATTGAGAATCCCGACCAGTTCATTCCGGAATTTGCGGAAGCCGGCGCGGACTGGATTTCCGTGCATCAGGAAGCTTGTGTGCACCTGGACCGAACACTGCATCTGATTTCTTCGCATGGCTGTAAGCCCGGCGTGGTGATCAATCCGGCGACCCCCGTGGAAACTCTTACAGAGGTGCTGGATCTCGTGCACCACGTGCTCGTGATGAGCGTCAACCCGGGTTTTGGCGGACAGAAATTCATTCCCAATTCCTTGAACAAAATCGCGGCGCTGGCCCGCATGCGCACAGATCGTAAGCTGGAATACCGCATCGAGGTGGACGGCGGGGTCGATATGGAAACCGTCGCCGACGTCGTGAAGGCTGGGGCTGAACTGCTCGTTGCGGGCAGCGCTGTGTTCAGCCATGGCGATATCCGCGCCGACGCAAAGCAATTACTTGATGCAGCGCGTACGGCACTATTGTTGCGTGCCTAGTCAGATGGGTTCCGGTATCAAGCTAACGGCTGGGGATGGACATCGGCTTGACGCGTTTGTCGCCGAAGGCAGCGTAGGCGCTGCTGCAGCTATCGTTGTCATTCAGGAAATTTTTGGGGTAAACGGACACATTCGCTTTGTCGCCGATGATTTCGCCTGCCAAGGTTTCTGGGCCATTGCTCCTGCTCTTCGATCGTGTGCAGCCGAACGTTGAACTCGCTTACGACTCTGCCGATTCTGCTTGTGGCATGCAAATCGCGACTAAGGTTGGCATGAATGCTGCCTTATCGGACGTCGCGGCTTCTATCGCTTATGCCGGTACCGTATCGAGCGGCAAAAAAGTGGGAGTGGTGGGCTACTGTTTTGTCGGTACGCTAGCCTGGCTCACTGCTACCAGATTGCATCCCGCTGCCGCGATTTGTTAATACCTTGGCCGGATTTCTCAGTATGCTGCGGAAATCCCGCGCAGCCCGATGATGATGCACTTCGGAAAAAGAGATCCACACATCCCGTCTTCAGAGATTGAAATAATCCAGCGATCTCAACCCAGTTTGCCGATCCTCCTCTACGACGCAGGACATGGTTTCAATTGCGACCAGCGCAAAGATTATGTGCCGGAGCCCGCCAGCTTGGCCCGACAGCGGACGCTGCAGTTTTTCCGCTCAAATTTAACGAAGTAATTGCCGGATCACGCGAAACAGTTCCAGGCAATCGGTACAAATTCTGCAACCTCAGCCGCAGCCTTCTTCCTTTCTCAGGGAATCCTGAGGGTGTTTCCTTCTTTCACGGTGGCGGTCTGCTCCCTGCCTTGATAGCGATAGATGACCGTCAGTACCTTGTCCGCCCCCTGCGCCGGATCGCCGCCCATGTTGTTGTTATTCACCTGTAGGACGATGCTTCCATTGCGCGCCATGCCGCGCAGAAGTTGCGTTACATCGTTGTTTCGATTGTTCAAGCCATAGTACGCGCGCACGATTTGCAGATCGCCATATCCGCCACCCGGATGGCCCGGGTTTCCTGGATAACCAGGATTCCCCGGATTCCCGGGATAGCCGCCATAGTTGTAGAACTGGCTGGCGTCGATGCTCGAGCCCTCTCTGAAGGAGAACTGTTGCACCTGCCCCTGCATGTCGCGCGCGGAAATGCGCAATACCTTGTCTGCGCCGACCGCGGGATCTCCGCCCATGTTGGCGTTGTTCACCTTCACCATGCCGTTGCCCGATAGCAGCGAGCGCACGCGGTTGGTGACGTCCATCCGGCGGTTGCCAGAGCCCCACTCAGCCCACATCACCTGCCATCCCGATCCGTTTCCTCCCCCGATCCCTCCGCCATAGTTATAAAACTGACCAGCATCAATGGAGCCGCCTTCCTTGTAGCTGAATTGACGCGACTGTCCTTGAAAATTCCGAGCGTGAATGCGCAGGACCTTATCGGCTCCGACCACAGGATCGCCTCCCATGTTGGCATTGTTGACTTTCACCATGCCGTTGCCCGAGAGCAGTACGCGCACACGGTAGGTCACGTCCATCCAGCGATTGCCAGAGCCCCACTCGGCTCTCACTACCTGCCAACCTGGTCCCGGCATCACGGAATTCTGTTCTTGGGCTGGGGCGGCGACCGCACATAAGAGGGCGACCGCAAGAAACCAGTACACGTGGAGATACATCCTACGATTCTTCATCGGATTCTTCTCTCCTTGGGAAACACGATTGGTGCTCCACTGCACATTTCAAAAAACTAAGAAAGTCCGTTGCGCATGGAGCAGATCACGAAATGGATTGGCAACGCGCGAAACGAATTAGGCTGGAGAACGAGTCGCGCAAACCCCCATCTTTTCCAAAAAATTATCAGCTTTGTGTTGACGCGTCAACGCTTGCCGGATAAATCAAGAATGAAATCGCAGATGGTAAATTTCTAAAAAGGTGAACCAGTCTAACGTCTGCACAATCTGCATTCTCATGGCCGGGACTCGCTTCAGTAGGTAAAATCTGTGTTAGTGTGCGGTGGTGAGCGGACTTGAACAGTTGAATCAAAGGCCGATCCGCTTCGAACTGATCCTGTAAAACACCCGAGTGAGAATCTATGGGACAAACAATCGCAAATGGAATTGGCTTGGCTTTGACGACAGCATGCTTCTCGTTCGGCTTCTTCCAACCCGCCGCGGCCCAGGACACGTATCCATTTCAGGACCCACAGAAGAGCGTGGAAGAGCGCGTCAACAATATCGTTTCGCTCATGACGCTGGAAGAAAAAATCAACGCGCTAGGCACCGATCCCAGCGTACCGCGGTTGGGCATTAAGGGCAGTCGACACGTGGAAGGTTTGCACGGACTCGCGCAAGGCGGCCCGGCGTTCGCCAGTTGGCGCGGCACGCATCCTGTGCCGACAACGCAATTTCCACAGGCCGTCGGACTGGGTGAAACGTGGGATCCCGCCATCGTTGGTCAGGCCGCCGCTGCGGAAGCTGAAGAAGCCAGATACCTGTTTCAAAACAAGAACTACCTGCAGGGCGGAATTGTCGTGCGAGCACCGAATTCGGATCTGAGCCGCGATCCGCGCTGGGGGCGTTCTGAAGAATCCTACGGCGAAGACCCGTTCCTGACGGGAACATTGACGGTCGCGTTTGTCAAGGGATTGCAGGGGAATGATTCGAAATACTGGCGCACCGCTTCGTTGCTGAAACACTTCATGGCCAACAGCAATGAAGATGGACGCGGCGGCTCATCTTCCAATTTCGATGAACGGCTCTTGCGCGAATACTACTCGGTGCCGTTCCGAATGGGCATCGAAGAGGGGGGAGCACAAGCTTTCATGACTGCCTATAACGCGGTCAATCACATTCCCATGACCGTGCATCCCGTGTTGAAAAACATGGTAATGAAAGACTGGGGATTTAGCGGAATTATCTGCACCGATGCAGGTGCATTGACGATGAGCGTGACGCTGCATCATTACTACCAAAGCGAAGAGGAAGCCGTTGCCGGCGCCATCCACGCGGGAATCAATCAGTTTTTGGACAAGTATAAGGATGCAGTTCAAAGCGCACTTAAAAAAGGTCTGGTAACGGAGAAGGACATCGAGGAGGACATCAAGGGCGAATATCGCGTCATGATCCGCTTGGGTTTACTTGATCCGCCCGCGATCGTGCCATACGCCGCCATAAAGGACGGGCTCGAGCCATGGAAAAGTAGAGAGCACGAACGGCTCGCACGGAAGGTGACGCAGGAATCGATTGTACTTTTGAAAAACGACAAGGGAATGCTGCCACTGGAACAGAGTCAATGTAAATCGATCGCGGTGATTGGCCCGTACGCCGATCAGGTGATTTCAGATTGGTATAGCGGCTTGCTCCCCTATGCGGTGAGCCCGTTGGAGGGAATCCGGAAAAAAGTGGGTGCCGGAACCCAAGTCTCGTTCTCCAAAGGGGGAAGCGACGCGGTGGAAACGGCGCGCGCGGCAGACGTCGCTATCATGATCGTTGGGAATCATCCCTGGTGCGATGCGGGCTGGGAAAAATGTCCCTTGGCCGGGGAAGGCAAAGAAGCTGTTGATCGGAAGTCGATCACGCTGGAACAGGAAGATTTAATCAAGCAAGTGTTCGCTGCGAATCCCCGGACGATCGTGGTGTTGCGCGCGAGCTTCCCCTACGCCATCAATTGGACGCAAGAGCACGTCCCAGCGATCGTCCACACCACCAACAGTAGCCAGGAAGAAGGAGACGCCCTCGCAGATGTCCTGTTCGGCGACTACAACCCCGGCGGGAAATTGGTAAATACCTGGCCGAAATCGCTGGACCAATTGCCGCCAATGATGGACTACGACCTGCGCCAAGGACGCACGTACATGTATTTTAAAGGTGACCCACTTTATCCATTTGGGTACGGACTGAGCTATACCACCTTCAAATATGCGAACGGGAAGGTGTCGGCAAAAAGCCTTCCTTTCAACGGTCAGATCGCCGTTAGCGTGGACGTTACAAACACGGGGAAGCGCGAAGGAGACGAAGTGGTGCAGCTCTACGTACAGCACTCAGATTCAAAGATTGCGTGGCCTAAGGCAGAACTAAAAGGCTTCCAGCGAGTCAGCCTGAAACCTGGTGAAACGAAAACGGTGAACTTGCTGCTCCCGGCAAAATCCCTGGCTTACTTTGACGAAACACAAGGCAAGTTTGTCGTGGTTGAAGAGCCCGTTACTCTTCGGATCGGCAGTTCTTCGGCCGATATTCGAATCGAGCAGAATATCAACGTCATTGCGGCGAAATGAGCGTAGAAAGAGATCGCCCCACAGGCTGGGATGGACTGTGGGGCAATCGTGAACAGTGGTTAAGCGGCGATCGAAACGATTTTGGACTTGCGGGTGGTCTTTTTGGGCTGTTCCGTCAATTCACGCTCGGCGCGGGCCCAATCGTCCATTGGATTACCCGGCGCGCCATTGCGCTCCAGGTAGATGTGGTATGCACGCAGTGCAATTGCTTCCTGCGTTGGCTGTTTCTTGACCTTCTTGGCCTTCTTTAGCTCGGGCGAGGCTGTTGCCCTCGTCTTCGGCATGAACTGCTCCTTTCAACGACTACAGCCATTCTAAGCGTATGCGGGAGGAAATGTAATGCCTGCGAGGCATCAATTTTCGAATTGTTTCCATCGAATTACCGGAAGCAAGGAGTCAGAATCCTTATTCACTCAAGGTGGAACGCGAGATTGTCGAATTGAATCGCCGAAGGATTCGAGGTTTCGAACGTGACTCTGGCGGCAGGAACTCGACATCCGGTCCGAAATCTACGAAGCTCGCCGGCTCCCTGCGTGAGTGACACGGTTGCGGAATTCGGCGCGGCAACTGTCAATGTGACGTTACTGTCTGACGAATTGTAAACATCGATGCCATCGAAAACGCGCGGCCCGGCTAATTGGACCTCAGCGCGCGTGACCACCGAATTCGCAAACGTTATATGAAACTTGCCGAACTTTCCCGATGGCAGCACGGCCTTCCACAGACCTGTGCCCCAATCGAAATAGTTGTTGGGATAGTGGCCCGTTAGCGGGGAACCCGCGGAAAGATGCGGATCGTCAAATGTGACGATCGAGGGCGGCACGACTTCGCTCTTGCCCTCAATATCAATGTCGCGTGAGCTGGAATGATGCACGTAAAGGACTCGCGTGGCGTCGTCAAACGTATAGCCGGGCTGATTCAAATCCGCGCGCCGCGCGATTGGCCGTCCGCCCTCGGTGACGGTTTCCGGCGCAAAATTCAGCCGCAGCACCTCGGTGGCGTCTGCGTCAAACGTCGAGTACGTCACGGAACCGGCGCCTAAGGCAATGTTTGTCACTGGTGAAATTCCGCCGGGGAGATGAGACTCATCCGCCGGCGCTCATTCCGGCACAGCCCAGAATGCATCCATCAACCGGCGTTGGCCATCGGCAAATTGATGCGTGAACCACCACTGATTGCTGAAAGGTGCATGCGCGCCCCCGGGCAGGCCTTGAAAATAAGAGACCCAATTGTACGAGCGATAGGCAGTCTCTTTGTAAGCGACATCACCAGTTTTTGCGTAATAAAACGCTTCCGTGGCAGCAAGACGCGCAGTGTGGGAATCGCAGCACAGATTCGGAAGATTGCAGCAGAATGCCTTGCGGTCACCCTGCTCAGTGGTGACGGTCGCGCCGTGAACGTTGTATTTGGGCCAGCGCGGCGTGGTTTTCACCCACTGAATCAATTTCCTCGAATCCTCGCGCCAATCAGGATCTTTCTCCGGATGCAGCAGGACGTACCTGGCGAGTTCGAGCGGGATCACCTGATTCATGTTCTCCATGTTCAACCCGACATCTTCGAAGTAGCCGACCCAGATATTGTTCTGCATCGGATATTTCATGAGCCAAGCCCGCCGTCGCGAGTCTTCTGGTACGCCACGACGTCGCCCTCCTGGATTCGAATCAGTTCGTCAAACAGCATGATAGGCTCAACGACGTTAGCAGAATATGGCGCCATTCCCTGCTCCGGCCCTATCCACCTGGATGACAATTCCCGTAGCGGGGGGATCCTTCGGCGCGGCCACAATCCCATTCAGCATCACGTTCCGATCCAAGACGAATGGAATCTTGCCTCCAACCTTGGCAGTCTTCGATGCCAGATGTCTATCGAAGACAGGATGCACAATTGTCCCTTGAGGCACGACAACTTGCCTCGAAATCACTGGCTGCTCCGCAGGTGGCGCAACATCTGCCGAGGCTTGTAGTCCAGCGCTGCCGCCGGCTGGTGTATTCATCTTGTATTCTGCCACGGCGACCAAGCTCCGTCCGGCGTAGGGCGAGCTGACAATCGCTCGCAACGTCGTTGTCGAGCTAGGCGTAATCGGGTCCATGTATCGCGCGGAATCGCTGGTGGGAGTCCAGCCGTCTGTCCTGTAGTAGATGATCGCACCGCGCGCGGAGTCAGTGATCTTGACGGTAGTAGGCACAGAATACTTTCCGGGCTTCGCGGAAAATGTCGGGATCGCCGTGAGGTAGCAGCAGTTCTGCGCGGTGTCCATAGCCTGCTGGGTTTGCTAAATCTGCTGCATGGACTGCTCGTTGGCTTGCTGCGCAGCCTGCCTGGACTGTTCGATCGCCTGCTGATTGGCCTATATTGCCTGTTGAGTGGCTTGCTGGGCTTGCTGTGCGGCCCATTCCGCGGGATCCGTCCCGGCAGCAGCGCGGGAGGTGAGGAGTGCGAACGAGAGCAGCACCAAAACGTAGCGCATGGGGTACTTCCTCTTCAGTGGGACGTATCTGGACCCCGTCAGGATGCAGTTAGGAATGATGAACGAAAGGAAAGTCGGACGATAAGAAAACCCCCATCCTCATAGGAAGAAGATGGGGGTTTGCCAATATCAAGCGTATCAATTTCCACTTTACGCGACTGTAATTTCCTTGCTCGCGTAAACGTCCTGAATCGAATTCAGGAGCTTTATGCCTTCTGCCATCGGCCGCTGGAATGCCTTGCGACCACTGATCAGCCCTGTGCCGCCCGCGCGCTTATTGATGACGGCGGTTGCCACGGCTTCTTCGAAGTCGTTAGCACCGGATGCGCCGCCGGAGTTGATCAGGCCCGCGCGTCCCATGTAGCAGTTGGCCACCTGATATCGGGTCAGATCAATTGGGTGATCGCTGCACAGATCGGTGTAGATGCGCTTGTCGAATTTTCCGTAGCTGGAATCGCCAATGTTCAGTGCCTGGTAGCCACCATTATTTTCTGGCAGCTTCTGCTTGATTATGTCCGCCTGAATCGTGACGCCCAAATGATTCGCCTGTCCGGTAAGGTCGGCCGACACGTGATAGTCCTTGTCCTTCTTGAACGAAGAGTTGCGCAGGTAGCACCACAGAACGGTGGCCATGCCGAGTTCATGCGCTTTCGCGAAGGCGTAGCTGATCTCAATGATCTGCTTGTCGCTGTTTGCCGAACCGAAGTAAATTGTGGCGCCCACTGCTGCCGCGCCCATGTCGTAGGCTTCCTGCACGGTTCCAAACAGAATCTGGTTGAACTGGTTCGGATAGGTAAGCAGTTCGTTGTGATTAATCTTCACGATAAAGGGAATCTTGTGAGCATACTTCCGGGCGACCGAGCCAAGTACGCCGAACGTGGACGCAACCGCATTGCACCCGCCTTCGATGGCCAGCTTCACGATATTTGCGCCGTCAAAGAAATCTGGATTCTTGGCAAAGCTCGCTCCGCCCGAATGCTCGATGCCCTGATCGACGGGAAGAATCGAAAGATAACCCGTGCCACTCAATCGGCCGGTGAAAAACATGCGATGCAGATTGTTCAGAACCCGAAGATTCCGGTCCGACGCGGCGTACACTCGGTCAATGAAATCCGGGCCCGGCAGGTGCAGCCGCTCCTTGGAAATTTTGGGGGACTTGAATCCAAGCAGTGATTCCGCTTTGGCCCCCAAGAGTTGTTCGATTGCGCTTGTTGTTGCTGTTGCCATTAGTCTCTCCTAGATTGAAAGAATCTCGAATTGAAGAACCACTCAGCGCCGGTTATTGCGAACCGCACTTTACCGGGAGGCGGGCAGCGTCATGGTGCTCAGGAAGAGCCTGAGGTGCGTCACTCAACTTCCATAACGAGGAGCACCAGGTCGAAGCGAGGGAGCTCGCCATTTGTCTGCTTCCAGTATGCGCGAAATGCCTGCCCATATTCCAGTAAACGTTTAGCGAAAAAATCGATAATTGAGCGCCGTGCGATCTACCGAACCAGTTCCGGTTGCAGCGTCAGGTATTCCCGAGTTTGATGGCAACCGCGGAAGGAGCGACGCGCCCACGGTCGTCGATATCCTCTTCTCCAATGCGGCGCCAGGACCGCCCATCGCGCTCCAGCAATTCTTCCGCCTCCACAGGTCCCCACGAGCCGGCAGCGTAGTTGGGAAATCCGCGGGCGGGCAGCGCGTGCCACACATCAATAATGGGCTGAATGACGCTCCAGCCCGCTTCCACCATGTCCGCGCGTTGAAACAAAGTCGCGTCCCCGGCCATACAATCGCGTAGCAATCGCTCGTATCCAGTGCCGTGCTCGGCGCCAAAGTACGTTTTGTAGTCGAAATCCATGTTCACCAGTCCAAGGCGCATCACCGAACCGGGTACTTTGGCTCCGAAGCTGAGAGAGATGCCCTCGTCGGGCTGGATGTGAATCACCAAGCGATTGGTTTCCAGGTTTTTTACCGCCGTGTTGCGGAAAAGAACGAACGGTGTGCGGCGAAACTGAATCACAATTTCTGTTGCGCGCTGTGCCAGACGCTTTCCGGTGCGTAGGTAGAAGGGAACACCGGCCCAGCGCCAATTGTCGATCTGAAGTTTCAGTGCCACGAACGTCTCCGTATTGGAATCCGGAGCAACGTCGGGCTCGTGACGATACCCAATTACGCGCTGTCCTTCAGCAACTCCCTCTTCGTACTGTCCGCGCACCATGTTTTTCAGCACGTCCTCCGGAGAAAGTGGCTGAATGGCATGCAGCACCTCCGCCTGCTTGTTACGCACCTCATCCGCATCGAACGAAATCGGCGGCTCCATCGCCGTCATGGTCATCAGTTGGAACAGGTGGTTAGGGACCATGTCGCGGAGCGCGCCGGCCGTCTCGTAAAAGCCTCCGCGATGTTCCACGCCAACAGTCTCTGAGGCAGTGATCTGAACGTGGTCGACGTAATTGCGGTTCCACAGCGGCTCGATGATATTGTTCGTGAACCGAAACACCATCACGTTCTGCACGGTTTCTTTGCCCAGGTAGTGATCGATGCGGTAGATCTGCTTTTCTTCCAGTACTTTCTTCAATTCAGCATTCAGCAGTCGCGCGGACTCCACATCGTGCCCAAATGGCTTTTCCACGATTACGCGCGCCCACTTGGGGCCTTCTTCCTTGGTGAGCCCGGCATTTCCAAGTTGCTGCACGATTGGTGAGAAGAAACGTGGTGCCACCGCCAGATAGAAGAATTTATTGCCGCCGGTATTGTGCAGCTTTTCCGCTTCGCTGATCTGCTGTTGCAACCGGTTGTAAGCTTCGGGGTCCTGAAAATCGCCCTTCACGTAGTAGATACGTTGCGAAAGCCATTCCCACATTTTCAGGTCGATAGGGTCCGGGGCGAACTGCGGCATCTCCTCGCCTAGAGTCTTGCGAAACGATTCCGTGGTCAGATCGTTCCCCGCGAACCCAACAATCGCGAATTGTTTCGAGAGAACTTCTTCCTGCGCCAGGTTTAAAAGCGCTGGAATCAATTTGCGCTTGGTGAGATCTCCTGTGGCGCCGAAGATGACCATGACGCAGGGATTACCCGCAGAGGAGATGTCCACTTGATAGGAACTCATTGAGCGATGTCCTGTGTACGGGCGAATTTTGCTGAAATTGAAAGTGCTTTATTTGCTAGCGAACACCAGCATATTTCCCGGTGGCGTCCAGCAAGGTCTTGAAAGCGTCGGCGAACAGCTTCACACCGTCGACTAGCAACTTATCCGTAACTTCCTTCATCGAGATGCCCGCCTTGGCCAGTTTCTCCATCTCTTTGGTCGCACCGGTGACATCCTCCGTCAAGCTGTTGCGCAACGTTCCATGGTCGCGGAACGCGTCGAAGGTAGTTGGCGGGATCGTATCTACGGTGTCCGCTCCGATTAGTTCTTCCACGTAAAGCACATCTCGGTACCTCGGATTCTTGGTGCTGGTGCTGGCCCATAACAGGCGCTGCGTTTGTGCACCCTTCGCCGCCAGCGCTTTCCAACGCGCCCCGCTGAATAGTTCCTGGTACTTCTGATAAGTAAGCTTTGCATTGGCGATCGCGATCTTACCGTGCAGGCTGTCCAGTAGTTCCTTCTGACCGGCGGCCTTGGATTTCTCGAGCTCTTCGATCTTTGAATCGACAAGCGTATCAATTCGGCTGACGAAGAAGCTCGCCACGCTGGCGCTGTGACTGATGTCCTGCCCTTTAGCCACTCGTGCTTCCAGGGCCGCGGTGAAGGCCTCCGCCACTTTTTCGTATGCCGACTGGGCGAAGAGCAGCGTGATATTGATATTCAATCCGTCTTCTAATAATTGGCGAATTGCGGGTATTCCTTCCGGAGTGGCCGGAACTTTCACCATCAGATTCTCGCGTCCAACAGCCTTCCAGAGCCGGCGGGCTTCTTCCAGCGTGCCTTGCGTGTCGTTGGCGAGGTAGGGGGAAACCTCCAGGCTGACATAGCCATCGCGCCGCTTCGTGGAAACGTAGACGGGCTTGAAGATATCGCAGGCATCCTGCACATCGCGGATGGCGATCTCTTCATACACGCCTTTGGCGTTCAGTGTTTTTGCCTGTGGCGAAGAAAGGATGTCCTTATATAGATCGCTACCGGTGACCGCCTTCTCGAATATGGAAGGATTGGAAGTCTGTCCGCGCAACCCGTCCTCGTCGATCATTTGCTTTAGGCCGCCGCCGGTCAACAGATCGCGGCGAATGTAATCCATCCAAGGCGATTGGCCGTAGTCGAGGAGTCCCTTGATGGGATTCGTCCCGGCTGCCTTAGGGAGCGTAACTGAGGTGGTCATAACACTTCTCCTTTATTTGCCGAGGGCGGTAAACATCTATTGTACGCCCGTGGGCCTTTCGGGAAAATTCAGAATTCAGCTGCGTACCATCTTTTGTTCGAGGGCTGCCACCTTGGCCAATCGGCGCACGTGGCGCTCCTCATAGGTGAATTTTGCCAGTAAATAGGCCCGGACAATGTCTTCCGCCAGTTTCGCGCCCACTACGCGGGAGCCCATTACGAGCACGTTCATATTGTCGTGTTCCACCCCCTGGTGACCGGAATACGTGTCGTGGCAGATGCCCGCGCGAATGCCGATCAACTTGTTGGCGGCAACGCTGGCGCCGATTCCGCTGCCGCAGATAAGCACCCCTCGTTCCGCGCGTCCGTCCAAGATGGCGCGGCCCACGGCTTCGGCAAAATCCGGATAATCCGAGGGATTTTCGTTGAATGCACCGATATCCAGGACTTCATGGCCCATCGAACGGACCACGTCGCCCATGGCATTTTTGAGTTCAAAACCAGCATGATCGGAGCCAATTACCACTTTCATAATGTTCACCTGCCCAGCAATTGTTTTGCGGCCGCTGCCACTTGTTCCGGCCCGAATCCGAATTTCTTCAGCAAGTCCTTTAACGGGGCTGATGCGCCAAAACTGTGCATACCGATAGTCCTCCCTTTCGGACCAACGTAGCGGTCCCACCCAAGTGTTGCTGCCATTTCGATGGAAACGCGCGCGGTAACTGCGGCGGGCAAAACGTCTTCCTTGTAAGCCGCGTCTTGCTGTTCGAACAATTCCCACGATGGCATGCTCACTACACGTGCCTCGACACCTTCGGTCTTCAATTGTTCGTAGGCCGCCACGCAGTGTTGTAGCTCCGTGCCGGTCGCCATCAGGATCACTTCCGGTTTTCCTCCGTCGGCATCGGCCAGCACATACGCGCCTTTGGCGACTCCAGAGGCCGCTGCATACTTCGTCCGATCCAGCGTGGGCATCGCCTGGCGGCTTAGCACGAGCGTTGACGGGCCATGCGTGTGCTGCATTATCACCTTGTAGGCTTCCGTGACTTCATTGGCATCGCCGGGCCGCAATACCAGCATGTTTGGCATGGCGCGGAAGGCGGCGAGTTGCTCGACCGGCTGGTGCGTCGGGCCGTCTTCGCCGACTCCAATGGAATCGTGTGAGAAGATGAACATCACGGGGATTTCCATCAACGCAGCCAGCCGCATACTGGCTCGCATGTAATCGCTGAAATTAAAAAACGTCGCTGAAAAAGAGCGCAGTCCAGTTAGTGTCATGCCATTGGCGGCTGCACCCATTGCGTGCTCGCGCACCCCGAAGTGCACGTTGCGCCCATTGAATTCGGCGGGGAAAAATTCGCCCGCGTCTTCAAGATTTGTCTTGTTCGATTTGGCTAGGTCCGCAGATCCGCCCACCAGCCAGGGAATATTTTTCGCCAGGGCATTCAGTACCTTGCCTGAACTTTCACGTGTTGCCATTCCTTTTGCATCCGCAGCAAACGATGGAAGATTCTTATCCCAGCCATCAGGAAGCGCGCGCCGCTGCATGCGGTTCAGCTGTTCTGCCAGGTCTGGGAATTGTTTGGTGTATTCCCCGAATAATTTCACCCACTCCGCGTGAGCCTTAGTACCGCGCACGCCAACTCCCGACTGGAAATGCTCATAAACGCCATCGGGCACCAGGAATTTCGCGTCTTCCGCCCAGCCATAGTTTTTCTTTGTCAGTTTTACTTCGGCTTCTCCAAGCGGTTCACCATGCGCTTCGTAAGAGTCCTGCTTATGCGGTGAGCCGTAGCCGATATGACTGTCAACGACAAGCAGTGTCGGCCTATCGGTACACTTCTGCACTGATTCGTAACCGCGTGCCAGCATCATCAGGTCGTTGGCATCGCTCACTCGCGTCACATTCCATCCATAACCGACGAATCGTGTCATCACGTCCTCGCTGAAGGACCAGCTGGCCGGGCCGTCGAGCGTCACGCGGTTGTTGTCGTAAATCCAGCAGAGATTGGAAAGTTGCAGGTGCCCTGCCAGGGAGGCAGCCTCGCCTGCCACGCCTTCCATAATGTCGCCATCGCCGCATACGGCGTAAACGCGGAAGTTGAATAGGTTGAAGTCAGGCTTGTTGAAGTTACTTGCAAGCCATTTGCCCGCGATCGCCATGCCCACGCTGTTGCCCACTCCTTGCCCCAATGGCCCGGTGGTGGTTTCCACGCCCGTAGTGAGATGTGATTCCGGATGGCCGGGTGTTCGGCTATCGAGTTGCCGGAAATGCTTGATGTCGTCGAGCGAAACGGCGGGTTCTTTCAGGATCTCGCCTTTCGCACTTGCGGCTCGCACTCCCGCAAGGTGCAGCGTAGCGTAAAGCAGCATTGACGCGTGCCCCGCCGAAAGCACGAAGCGATCTCGATTGGGCCACAGCGGACCGGCAGGATCGTAGTTCAGAAATTTGTGCCACAGCGAATAGACCACCGGCGCCAGCCCCATCGGCGCTCCCGGATGACCCGAATTGGCCTGCTGAACAGCATCGATCGCAAGGGTACGAATCGTATTGATACAGAGCTCATCGAGATTCAGCTGACTCACAGTTTCTCCGAAGCGGGTAAGGAGGCTCCCGCAATTGGGGTTCAGGTGTTAGATGCATCACCTGCGAAAAAGACGACGGAATTGTACTGCAAAAGTCCTCGTCTAGCTTGACCGTTCTGTGGATTAGGCCCAGGCGCAAAGCCTGAAGAAGGCAGAGCTTAGAATCGCGGGATTCCACCGATTGACGGTCATGCGGGTTCGGTTTTGTTTGCCAGTCAAGCGAAGGGAAAAAGCTGCATTTTTGCGCGCTCGTCTGTTAGCGCAACACCAGTTCGGGAATGTTCGCAGTGGATTCCACCGCCCATTGACTGAGTCTAGGCACGAATCGCGTGGCTGCGACTGGATGATTCGGTAGCACGCGAATTGCATACCCACGCAATCCGCTCTTGGCGGAATTCAACGCGGTTCGAAACAGAACGCTTCCGTCGTCGTCTTTCCCTTGGGATTCCCTCCTGGTCACCACAGGTTCCTGGATTTCCCAGCGCCCATCGACACGCCCCTAAGCGATTTGCACGATGACGTCGTCGAGCGTCAGGGAATTGGGAAATACCTGCGCCGAAACCGACAACTCCTCGTCGATTGGTACTTCCGCGTACGGCATCGCCACGCGATGCATGTTGAACTCCGGGCGGGGATATGTGATGGAGTTCTTCACGCGCTAAATCCATTTCCGCGGAAGCCCGTCGGACGGGCCGCAAACCAAATCACAGTTCGAACTCACCCGCGCTGTAATCTTAGTGCCAATCGCATCCTGGACTTCCTGTTAGGGTATTTCGCCATCACATAGGAAGCGAAGTTGCAGTCCCCCCTCGTATTCGCTAGATTGGAATTGCCACTGCCCGGGTGGCGGAATGGCAGACGCTGAGGACTTAAAATCCTCCGGGGATTTTTCCTCATGGGGGTTCGACTCCCCCCCCGGGCACCATAAAATCACCAATGTTTATGCGGCTATTTCGATGCTCTTTTTCCAGCGTGCCCTCTACGTGCCCACGTTTTTCGAATCTGAGCCTCTATTAACGCCTGCCTCTCGGGTACAAGGTACAAACCGGGCATAGTGTTTCTCTGTAATCGCCAGCTTCCTGTGTCCGAGTAGCAGGCTTACAGTTTCTAGCGGTACCTCGTCCACGAGCAGGTTTTTGGCAAATGTAAGGCGGAAACGGTGTGGGTGGCCTTTGACCGCGTTCCGAGTACGTCGATTAATTCATTTCTTTGATTTGAGAAGCGACATCAGCCGTTCTTCCATCTCTTCGGGTACACCAGACGAAGCCGCATGTACACATCCCATTTCTGCTTGGCCAAAAGCCGCTGCTCGTGCGCCCACACAGTAGCAGAGAAGGTTTCCCGATTGACAGAGGTCCAATCCGTGTGGTCATCAGGCATCGGGTCTATTGCCGTCATGCAATTGGTCATCTCAGCCTGACGCGCCAAGAGAGCATCTGAATTTATACCTGCCAAGTATTCGCGAAGTTCCTTATGGGCGGTTGAACCCTTCCGCAGTTGATACAAGTGTCCATTTATTCCTCAGGTGGGCACGATCGTAAGTGTCCACATCGGGTGATCATCCACACCAACCCACAGTTCGTCCATATGTAATGACCGAACGCTTATGCCTTGCTCAAACTTCTCCAGAAAGGAGCACCTTGTGACTAGCGTTAAATATCGGTATGGATCTGCACACGGAAAGTAGTGGCCGTCAGGCGATACCATTCTAACTGATTGTGTACTGAGATGGCGCGATGGATCGGCATATTTCCACTTCACGGTACGGGGTGGTTTGTTGTACTGCCGAATGTAGCGCAAGAGCTTTCTCTTCAGATCAGTCAATATGCGTGTAGTGAAGATCGCGGGAATCGCGTTCGCAGTTGTTGTGGTCATTCTGATAGCGCTTCCCTTGCTTATTAACGTCAACAGCTTCCGCCCGAAAATCGAGTCGGAATTGACGACCGCCCGAGGGAACAACCGGTGTTCTTTATATTGAGATCACGGTCGCACTGCTGGTCAGTGCGTACAGGCCTCGGTCGGATTCGCCCTGAATTCCGTGAAAACGAGTGCAATTATTCTTTGATGGATTCGCGGGCCTTTTGGCGCTCCGCTTCCCGTTCAGCAAGAAGTTTGTAGGCTACGTAATACTTGTAGATGTTTGAGACGTAGGTGACCGTCTCCGGGCCGATTCGTGCGGCTGCCACCATTTCCACATTTTCTGTCCAGACATTGGGATTCAGACCTTGTGCGGCGGCTTGCTTGCGAAGCTGCCCCACGCGCCCGGGACCAGCGTTGTACGCGGCAAACGCAAACAGAATCTTGTTCAGATCGTCCATAGGTTCGTCTGCGAAATATTCATCCACCATGAACCGAATGTATTTCACGCCCGCATTGATATTTGGTTCGAGTTGTCGAATGTCTCCGACCTTCATTTTCGCGCCGGTCGCAGGCATGACCTGCATGATACCGATAGCGCCCACATGGCTCTTTGCATCCTGATTCAGGCCCGACTCCTGGAATCCTTGGGCCATCATAAGCAAGTAGTCCATGCCGTATTGATCCCCATATTTACGAAAGATCTCCGCGGTCTGCTGAAATCTTTGCATGGCGACCGACGACGTCGCTTTCTTCAACCTTTCCGTTGACACGGTATATCTTCGGATGACGGTATTGCCGAAAGTTGTGCCTTGCCGATGGGTTTTGGCAAAGTCGTTTATAGCTGCCAAAAGTTTCGGCGTATTTTGTCTCACAGCCCAACCAAATTCGCCATTCGCGTTCACGATGATTTCTTCATGGAGTTGCAGCTTGGTAAGCAACTTACTCCATAGCTTCGCTAAGTTGTCATCAACAACGATTGTAGAAATTAGGCCGGCGTTCACCATTTCCAAAAGATCTTCATCTTCGAGATCTTCGGGCGCCGCACGGAGTTTGACGGGAGCCTTGTTTTCTGTTTTGAAGCGCTCGTTCAGGCGCTCGACGTTTGCCCAATAGCTAGAAGATTTGCGCAGGACGATGTCCTTCCCGGATAGATCATCCAGGGAAGTCAGCATAGGTGAATCGGGGCCTGTAACGACGATTTCGTTGATTCCCGACGCCATCGGATCGGAGAAATCGACGATGTTCCGGCGCTCAGAGGTGATTGTCAGCCCAGCGATAGCAATGTCGGCAGTTCCATCTGTCAAATGCGAGAACAACTCATCTCGCTGCACGGGGCGAAAGACCACGTGTAAGCTGAGGTTTTTCGTCTTGGGCGGATATTTCTGGTTAATGTACTTCTCGAACGCCCGACCACCTTCATACGAGATGCCGTATTGCACGCCCTTCAATACGTAGTACTGAGTTTTGGAATAGGACACTACGACCCGAATGGTCCGCCGCTTGACCATGCCATCCAAATCGCCTGTCCATTGTTCGGCTTGCGTCGGAGGTGCCGCCACTGCTGGCTTCTTTCTCTGGGGAGTTTGCTGCGCGGAACCGATAGGCAAAAGAGTGACACCATAAAGGATGCAGGCAACGACCCCGAGGGAGCGAAGGCGGGAAGTTAGCATCTTGCGCAAATAATATACCATTTCAAGGGCACAGGGAGATTCTCTGAACTGGTTAGTTAAGTCTGATAAACGCCTCCCGTCAATGTGAAATACTCAACGGGCACTGATAAATGCAATAGCGGATTGCGCTCCGAGACTTGCTGCTTTGGACGGCCAAAAAGGCACGAGTGTCAAACCAGCTAGGGTGCCTCGGCCTTCTCGATTACCTCCTCGCGCACCATATCAATGTGCAATCTCAACCAATACAGCAGAGGCCTGACTGATGCAGGCACGGATTGACGGTTTACTCGCTCTTCCATCCGGTTCAGTCGCTCGACGAAGTCCTTCACGTTTCCGCCAGGAGGAACAGCGGCCAGTTGGTCTTCGAGACGCTTCAATTCGGAGTAGAGCCCGTAGACCCGCCGGCGCCCCAGCCAGTCATAGATTGCCGGCGCGAATCGCAACAGAGGGAATAGTACGCCCAACAGGGGAATTGCCAGCGCAAACAACTGCTGGACTAGAACCGCCAACCAGAAAGGCAGATGACGCTGAAGAAACGGCGGTCCCGTTCTGTAGTACTGGCGCGCATAGGCACTAAGTGGAAGGTCGATTGATTCGGGCGCGGGAAACTGGCCTGCCTTGTGGAACACACCCGGTGCGGAGTGGATCTGTTCGGCAGCTCCGAGCAACAGATACTGGATAGCCGGATGGAGATCGCGGCGCACCACCAAGCTGGCTTTAGGTGCAAGAAGCAATATATCCGCCGGGGGCCGGTTTTCGGCCAAATCAGCTACGCCAGCAGGTAGCACCAGTCTATTTAAGGACGGGTACAAGGCAACGAAAGCATCCGCTCTGCGAATACTCTGCAGGTTTACGTCGTTGGCAGTAAGAAGTTCGTGAATGACGGGGCTTTCCCAGGCATCGAGTAACACTGCGCCGTCGAGTTCTCCACGATGAAGCCTTTGGATCGTCTCCGCCGGAGTGAACGAAAACAGGGTGGCGGATTTCTGGTCGATGATTCCGACGCGGGCGAAAAACTCCACGGAAAACACGCGGGACGCACTGCCATCTGGGCCGATGGAAAGGCGCAACCCCTGCAGCTGCTCGTGTCGTTCCAAAACTCGGCCACGGACAAAGAACCAAAGCGGTTCGTAGAATAGAGTGCCTAGCGAGACTAAGTCAGGCGAGTCCCGCTGCGTTGTGATCCCGCTCGGAATAATGGCAATGCTGACGTCTGATTTCGGGTCTTGCAGCCGCGCTAGACTTTCGACCGCGCCTGCTAACGGGACAAGCTTGAGTTCAATTCCGTTTCGCGCAAGAAACTCGCGGTAGCGCTCTGCCAGATCTGCATTGAGACTGCCCTCAGGATCCGTCGCCATGGTTACCGATCGCGGGGGCGTCGGGCGCAGCAGGGTGAACGCCAGCCAAATCAGCACCGCCGCGAATGCGACAACAATCGATGCGGTCGCGAGATATCGCCAATTTGTTCGCCTGTGGTTCAAATCAGTCATCGCTGGTTCCAACCGCAAGAATAGCACCGAGAGAAAGAGTTTGGGACGACCGGGCCGCCGTCAGTCCCGGTGAAGGAAGGTCTGGCGGTCGCGGCGGACGCGGTAGGCTAGAGCATCGTAAAGCCCAATGACAGAATATTCGGATTGGCGACCGTGAGTTGCCCCAATTGCTTGAAAAATAGAGGGTATTGGCGCTATTTCGTTGTCGGTTCCGGTGGCTGATATTGCGAGATTCCAGGGCAGAACAAGCCAACATTGCCTTTGGCTCGCATAGTGTTCGACACAGAGAATGTTCTGAAAGATCTCGCACCGGCGAACAAGCGCATTCCAATTGGAAGGGATGACTGACGTACAGTAAATTGGCGTAAAGAATTGAGCTTGGTCGATTCATTTGCTGATACATCGACGGCGAACAGCAGAATAAGCGCAAATACAACTCGGCGACCATCTGCTGCTAAAGCTATCACGCGGCAGAATCGTAGAGGCAACCATCAAGGCCGTCGTCGATACGACAGATGGTGAGCGCCTGCAAGTGTCGTTCGTCGGAATGATGATCAAAATCTTGGTGTAAGTATTCGCGGTTTCTGCGTCAAAGCAAACGAAGACTAGCTTGCCGCATCCGCTGAGGACCAAAAGCAGAAGGCGCAGGAAGCTGCGTTTCGCAAATTGAAGAGATCATCCAGATGGAGGGTTCGAACATGATCGCGGCGACTCTAGTGCAAGGCATCACCGATGACGGGTCCCGCGCTGCGGTGGATGCGGAGAATTATTCGGGGTTTCGTGAGCCAGATTTCCGATCAGGCCATATTCTAGTTCCCGGCGATGCCCTTGTCTTGTAGGATCCTGACCACAACGCGCCTATTTTCTGCCTGGCCTGCTGCGGTTGTATCGGGCTCGACCTGCTTGCTGGTGCCCATGGCACCCGGAACCAGGATGTTGGTTAGCGGAATGCCGCACTGCTGCACAAGGAAATTGGTTACATTATCGGCACGCTGAGTGCTGAGTTTCTGATTCAGGGCGGCAGAGCCCACCTCGGATGCATATCCTTTTATCTGAATCATGTAGCCATTGGTAGTTTTGGCTTTCTGAGCCAGCTGCAGCAACTGCGGTTTGTACTGCGGTTCAATCGCGACTTTGCCGTTGCCGAATAACACCGTCAGCACGTCCAGAGTGTTGTATTGTCCCATTTCGCTAAGGCGCTTATTGGTTGTGGCCATGGCCTCTTTGTTGGCGTCGATCTTGGCTTGGGCCGTAGTCAGATCCTGTTGCTGTTGCTGGATGGCCTTTTGTTGCTGCTGCAGCGCCGCCTGCTGCTCCTTTATTTGCTGCTCGCTCTGCTCGATGCGCTGTTGTTGTGCCTGGATTTGCTGCTCTTGCGGGACGATGCCAGCCTGAATATTGTTGGCGGTCTTAAGATCGGAGCTTTTGAACCTGACGCTCTCGGCCACCAGTTGGTTTTGAGCGTTGTAAGAGCCTTTCATTTGAACGGGTAAGCCTGGAACCAAGACCTTCAGATCGAGCCGCTTCTTTTGCAGTTGGAATAGACCTTTTGTTTCCCGTATGTCCGTGTTGTCGCTAAGGAGGACGGCGACCATCCCGGCGTCCTGGGACTTGACCGTCATGGTGGCACCACTGCGCCCTACGATCACTCCACTAACGTTTGCATTTTGAGCAACAGCGGTATCACATAGCGGCAGAACGGCTGCAAGCCACAGAGTTACTGCAAATGCAATTCTTGCGATTCTGGCCTCATTCATGAGCTTATTCCTCCTGTGCGCCGGTTAAACCGGCGAGGTGTAGTGAATGCAAAAGTCATACGAATGTGAAGTAGCGACCCACATCGGCCTCGAGTCATGCGGAGCTGCTCGCAAGGGCGGCGTCGAAGCGTTGACAGGGAAACGTGCGGGCCGAGTATTCAGCCGCGTAAGAATCTCACTCCGGGACGCCCACGCTGTAGGAGGAAGCGGAAGGTTCCATCTGGTGCACCGATATCGCGAGGTGAGCCAGAGTCCCGCGCGGTCAGAGACCTCGTGCATAGTGTTCTTTCTCCTTTCGAGCCTTGAACCATTCCCATACTCGCCACAGTGCTCATGCCATGCAGGTCCCTCTCCCGAAGGGATTGCTGACTTCGATAGGCTGCGTAGCGACGGCCGAGGAAATCAGCACTCCGAGCGAGTCCGGCCCGATTTTGGCTTAACTTGTTTTGTCACGTTTGCAGCAGAAATCAATTGGTCTCCGAGGGCGCTCAGTGTAGCTGATTGGCATTTTTGCGCTAACTGAGTAATTCCAGGTGGAGCAACGTTCAGGAATCTGTATAAATATCGATGCGGGATAACATTAGCTACAGAAATATACTCTGCGACTCGTGAGCATCCGTCCAGTCGCCTAATCTTGCATTTACCATACCTCTCGTCTCGTCTTTTAGCGAACCATTTCCGTCGAAGCTCTGGAATTTGACAATGTGAGAGAAACGTGTCGATGGTGAACTTCCTCATGTTCAATTCCGAGACGCCGAATAAATCTAAGGCTTTTGGATTCGCGTAAACCAAACGACGGTCACCGTTCGTCACAACGATTGCATCGAGAGAGTTTGCTAGTAACTTTCGCAAATCATTCTCTTTTCTGCGACGTGCTTTCTGTAGTCTTCGGGGTTTGTCGATGGCATTCCTTCCCAACCTCGTGAGCGTTTTCTGCACTCTTTGAAAATGTATCGTCGCTTGTTCCCCCGCGATAGAAGCTTGCGATTTGAATTTAGCAATTTTTCCATTCGCGACGACGATTGCATCGAGAGAGTTCGCTAGTAACTTTCGCAAAATAGTCTCACCTGTGCGACGTGCTTCCTGTAGTTTGTCAGCTGCACCCCTTCCCACCCCCGCGATAGAAGCTTGCGATTTGAATTTAGCGATGTTTCCATTCGCGACAACCATTGCATCGAGAGAGTTTGCTAGTAACTTTCGCAAAATAGTCTTACCTGAGCGACATGCTTCCTGTAGTTTGTCAGCTGCACCCCTTCCCATGCTCGTGAGTATGTGTTGTGTTCGCTCAAGATGTATCGTCGCTTGTTCCCCTGCGATAGAAGCTTGCGATTTGAATTTAGCAATTTTTCCATTCGCGACGACGATTGCATCGAGAGAGTTCGCTAGTAACTTTCGCAAAATAGTCTCACCTGTGCGACGTGCTTCCTGTAGTTTGTCAGCTGCACCCCTTCCCACCCCCGCGATAGAAGCTTGCGATTTGAATTTAGCGATGTTTCCATTCGCGACAACCATTGCATCGAGAGAGTTTGCTAGTAACTTTCGCAAAATAGTCTTACTTGAGCGACATGCTTCCTGTAGCTTGTCAGCTGCACCCCTTCCCATGCTCGTGAGTATGTGTTGTGTTCGCTCAAGATGTATCGTCGCTTGTTCCCCTGCGATAGAAGCTTGCGATTTGAATTTGATTTCCATAGCACACGTCCCGGCGAGAATCTACGCGGTGAATCAGGAGTGGAGTGGGGCTGAATTGATGTGCATATCACCCATCTCAAAGATCCTTGGGCAACCAAGGATAGGGCGGCATTAATCCCGAATCAGTGTTCACGCTACGCTCACGCATTCACAGTGTCAACTGCTGCCTAATCGGTAACCGGACAACCGGTGTTCCGCCTAGTCTGATTAAGGCGGTTACCTGCGCTTGAGATTTTAGACTTGGCCAGCTCCAATACAACTAGGGGAATCCCTAGTCATGTCCAAACACAAAGTCATCGTGGAGGCGACAATTAAGGCCGTCCTCGAAACGACCGCTGGCGTCCGCTTGCAAGTATTGGAGAGGAGACGGCTCGGATATACCTGTGGCGGATCGAACCTCTTCAACGTGTTGGCTGTTGTATGTAGGCCGCCATTTTGTAGCGCGATTGTAGCAACCTAGTGCGTGTCGAGCGATAACAGCGGGATAAGCGGTACTTAAAATGAATAACTTACGTGCCATCAACATCGGCCTAGGGTTCGACTCCCACCCTGGGCACCATTTACCCCTGTTCACTCGTTTCTTCAACTTGAATTTACTCCCGTAAAGTCAGCTGGCGACAGCTATCGTCAGCGCCACGCGTCACACGAGATGTCTTGATCTCGGCGACGCGTCGATTCTGCAGGTGCTTGTCGCGGTACCATGTTCAGAAGGCAATCTCCTGAGGAAGGCTCTATGCAAACAAATGATATGGCTGCTTTTCGGAGCGAAGAAAAGATTCCTGGAGTGCTGCAACGTGCCGGGCAGTCTGATCCCGTGCCGGACAGCCGATTCGCAATCCACTCCCGGTTTAAAAGGCGGTTTGGTCCTCTCCAACGAAATCGAGACTTCCCACGCCAGCACGTAGCGGCTGAACCAATCCATGATCGCCACCAGATAAACAAAGCCCTGCCGCAAGCGAATGTAGGTGATATCGCTGGCCCAAACGTGATCGGGCCGATCGATCTTGAGGCTGCGCAGCCGATACGGATAGATCTTGTGTCCTAACCCGGGATCCGACAGCCGGATAGAGCGCCTCAGCCCCATCTGCCGCATCAGCCGGCGTACCCGTTTCGCGTTGACCGCGTGTCCTTGCTCGCCGAGCCACCAACCCATCCTCCGGATTCCGTAAAACGGCGTCCGTGTGTATTGCTCGTCGATCAACCGCATCAGGAGGAAATTCTCGGCTACTTCCGGTTCCGCCTCGTAATACCACCCCGACCGCGAAACCACCGCCAAGCGGCACTGCTGTCGGATGCTCAGGTCTTTGTGCGATGCAATCCATCCCTGCCTTTGCTTTAACGCGATAAACCGGACTTTTTTTTAAGCCAGTCCAGCTCCACCTGCAGCTGCCCGATCTGCCGGTACAACGCCGCCTTTAGCGCTTCCTCGCTCGTGTCCGGCTGCGAGCGCCGATCCGCGAACAGTTCCGGCGCTCCTTGAATCGCTTGTCGCTTCCAGTTCGCCACCTGGCCGGGATGTACGCCGTAATGCGAAGCGATTTCCTGAATGATCTTCTGCTCCTTGATCGCCTCCAGCGCGATTCGTGCTTTCATTTCCGCACTGAAGGTCCGCCGTTGCCTCGATTTCATTTCTGCTCTCTTTCCGAGACAGCGATTTTATACCATATTGACTGGTCCGAATTTTGGGGAGCACTTCACTAATTACCGGCGGCGCATCAGGAATCAGTGCGTTCGTGGTTGCACATTTCGTGGCCCAAGGGTCGAAAGTCGCATTTCGGGGTATCGATCTCGAAGTCGCTCGCAACGGTTGACAAAACCCGGCAGCCGGTTTGGAAACGCCAACTCCTCTACAATGTGACTTGACGGAGATTTCAGCCCTGCGCGCGGCCATCGTGGAAATCGAGAAGCGCCATGGCGTCATTCGCGTGCTGGTGAACAATGCGGCCAACGATGACCGCAGCAAATTTGCCGAACTCACGCCGGAATACTGGGACGGGCGTATGGCAGTAAATCTGCGCCATCAGTTCTTCACCATTCAAGCCGTTCTGTCAAAAATGTCGGCGGCGGGCGGCGGATCGATCATCAACATGGGTTCCATTTCCTGGATGAGGACGTCTTCCGTCTGATCTTATTTCTGGCGTCCGACGATAGTTCTGCGATTTCTGCGATCACCAAGCAATCTTATGTTGTCGACGGCGGCTGGGTTTGATCATGGTGGGTTCGCCCACCATTCCGTCGTAGCTCACAAATACATGCTTCAGTCACGCCTTCAGTTCATTTCTTTTCAGGCCCACTCTCGTCAGTGAATATCTGGAATTCCCGGATGTGTGCTTCCGCCGATGACGAAAGAATATTCAGCCGGATTCGCGATGCCGTCACTGGCGCGAAATGATCAATTCGCTTGTGGCCGATAGCACTGCCTTCCATGATCGGCTTCCAGGTGTTCCCGGTCCAGACCTCGACGCGGAATTGTTCCACGTGCTGACCATCGTTCAGCCATTCCATGATGAGCGTGCGATCAAATGTAACAGGCTTCGCCAGATTTGCCTCCAGAACGGCGTGGTATGACCCAGTCGGTGCCGACCAAAACGTTGCGGGGTCACCATCCAGCGCGGCGTCGGTTTCGGGCTGTTTTTGAATGCGTTCCTTCAGCATCAAGTTTTCAGCGTAACGCTTCCGAATCGCTGCCCCAAATTCTTCCAGCCGCTTTACGTCCGCCTCTGGTAGAAGTCCTCGCTGATCCGGCGCCAGCCCAAGCATCAACTGTCCGCCTCGACCGATCGTTTCTTCATAGGTTGCAGTGAGTTCGTTCACGGACTTCAGCGTTCCCTCGTCATTGGGATGCCAAAACCAGTGCTCTTTATGCAGCGGCGTATCTGCTTCCACCGGCCGCCAGCGAAGATATCCGTTGCGGTCCAGCACGTTCCAGTTTTCGTAGGGGATTGTGCCATCTTCGTTGCCGGCCCATCGGATATCCGCATTGGCCAGAAGCGCCGCGTCTGCAAAGATCAGCGTATTCGGCTGATACTGACGCAAGTTCTCGATGATGCGTGGAAAATTGTAGACGTGCCCGGCACTGCCCGCCCCATCCAGCCAGAATTCCACTAGATTGCCGTACCTCGTCGAAAGTTCCTCCAACTCCGCCATATAATAGTCGTCGTACTCCGCAGAATCCTTGTATTTCGGTTCGTGCCGGTCCCACGGTGAAAGATAGACACCAAATGCCAGGCCGTTTTTTCGCGCGGCTTCCGATACCCGCCGCACCATGTCGCCGCGCCCACTCTCCCAGGGGCTGCTCTTCACGCTGTATTCCGTTGTTCCTGTCGGCCACAAGCAGAATCCGTCGTGGTGCTTTGCAACGAATACCACGTACTTCGCGCCTGCTAGTTTGATCGCTTGCATCCACTGTTGCGGATCAAACTGCGTCGGATTGAAGATTGCCGGACTGGCGGTGCCGTCACCCCACTCGCGATCCAAATATGTGTTCGTTCCGAAGTGGATGATGACCCCGAATTCCAGGTCTTGCCATTCCACCTGCTGCGGTGACGGCTTCATGCCCGTAAAGTTCTGCGCGCGACTATCTGAACCTGCCATCAGGCTAGATGCACAAAAAATCACGCCGAGAATCCCACTGAATCGTACTGATCCAATCATTTGATTTGCGACCCTCGTACCCCTATCAACAGCGACGATTAGTATCATACGGCGACGCTGTTCTTTCCTTTTTTTTCTATTTCTTCTGTAGCGGCCCGCTGTCCGCTTTGGGCGCATTAGGAAACAGAGTCCTAGCGTCCCTGTGACCGAAGTCACATCCTAACGTGACGACGATTGCTACTCTGGCACTGAGGCTAGACTCGATGTCGGTCCAGACCACTTTCATCCACCAACACCCCTTCCAGGACAATAACGGTCAATCTCCCGCAGTCTTGCCTGCCTCTCCCGCTCGCAAGGCCAAGAAGAAGCTAAGCCGGCGCCTGCAAGAAGATCACTCGCAACTCTACCGGCGCAGCTTTCAGGGTGCGTTTCTTCTGCTGAACCTCTGGCTCGGCGCGGAGTTTTACCTCTGGGTGCTGCAAATGGAAACTGGAGCCAGGAGCACCACATGGCAGCGCCCGCCCGGCGTCGAAGGTTGGTTGCCAATCGCTGGCCTGATGAACTTCAAATACTGCCTCTTGAGCGGTCAGATTCCAGAGCTTCATCCCGCGGCCATGTTTCTATTGATCACTTTTCTCTCGATGGCCTTCCTCTTCCGAAAGGCATTTTGCAGTTGGCTCTGCCCAGTGGGCACCGTTTCTGAGTATTTGTGGCGTGCGGGCCAGAAACTCTTCAAACGGAATTTTCCACTTCCGCGCTGGCTAGATCTTCCCCTGCGCGGGCTGAAATATTTCCTTCTGGGCTTTTTTGTCTGGACAATATCCACCATGTCAGTTCCAGGAATTCGCGACTTCATGCAAAGTCCCTACGGCTTGATTGCCGATGTGAAGATGTTGAATTTCTTTCGCTACATGAGCGAAACCGGGCTGATCGTGCTAGGTGTGGCGGCCGTAGCGTCGGTGTTAGTGCCAAATTTCTGGTGCCGTTTCCTGTGCCCCTACGGAGCACTGCTGGGGCTGACGGCGTGGATGAGTCCTGCGAAGATCCGCCGCAACGCCGAGCCGTGCATCGACTGCGGGAAGTGCGCGAAGACTTGTCCCTCCTCGCTGCCCGTGGACAAGCTGGTTTCCATCAAATCCCTGGAGTGTACGGGTTGCCTGGAATGTGTTGCGGTATGCCCCGCGGAAGGCGCTCTCTATATGGGCTTAGCGCCGCTCGGGGCACCAAAAGGCAAGCCGCGCGTGATTCCTGCGTGGGCGATGGCAGCAGGGATTGCCGCGCTCTTCTTCGGCATCGCCGGCTTCGCAAAAGTTTCTGGGCATTGGCAAACGCCAATTCCCGAAGCCGTCTACCAGCGTCTGGTTCCTAGCGCCGATCAAGCTGTGCATCCTATGCCGGGAAGGTAATTCCGAATGAGTTCAGAACGAACGCAAGCCCCTCAACCTCGAACGGAAATGTCAGCAGCCGAATGCTTTCAGGTGGATGAATTGGTGAGTTACCAAGAAGGGGCGGTAGTCAGTCGCACTCTCCTGAAACGTTCAGCAGGGACTGTTACTGTCTTCGCGTTCGCTGAGGGGCAGGGCCTCAGCGAACATACTTCTCCCTTCGACGCCTTGGTACATGTTCTGGAAGGCCACGCCGAAATCACTATAGCTGGCAAGCAACTCGCTGGCGCGGCAGGGCAGTGCGTTCTTCTGCCCGCAAACGAGCCTCACGCGGTAAAAGCCACCACACGCTTCAAGATGCTATTGACGATGATTCGTTCGTAGAGACTTGAGCCCCCCCAAAAGACCCCTTCGCAAAAAGAAAGGCGGCGCCGTTCAGCTGGGGGGAAGAATGCGGCACCGCCTTTTTTGAGGGGATGCAGATCCCGGGGGAGGGATTCTGCTCCCAAAACGTGCTATCCGCGAACTGTCAGCACCGGGCAGTTCGCCTTGGTCACCACGTTATACGCAATCGTTAGCGGCACATGGCCAGCGAGACTGTTGCGAGCCTTCGCGCCCATGACGACCAAATCCGCCTTTGATTCGCGCGCGGCAATCAGGATTTCCTCGACCGCCGCGCCAAACGTGACGCGAAATTCCGGCTTGCACCAGTTGTCACAGCCCATCGGCATGAGCTGCTTCATCCGCACCACGTTGATCTCCCGCTGCCGCGCCACACTCTCCTCGGTATACGCCGCGGCACTTTCAATCACATGGAGCAGGGTCAGGCGGGCGTCATGCTCCTGGGCGAGCGAAAACGCATGAGCGGCTGCTCTCTCTGCTCCGGGGCCAAAATCGGTTGCAAATAGAATGCTCTTCAGCGCCACTTCTTTGGGCGCTTCTTCCTTGACTCCAGGCCCAACGGTCAAGACCGCGCAATCCGCCTGGCGGAAAATCTCTTCGGCCACAGACCCGATCAGGATTTTCTGTACCTTGCCGCGGCCATGCGTCCCGACCACGATCAGGTCAATCTCATACTCGGTAACGAGCTTCTCCAAGGTCGGCCAGACGTTTCCTTCTTCCATCAACACTTCGTGAGGCACTCCACGCAGCTTTCCGGAGATCAGAATATCGGTTATCCCTTCCTCCGCCGCCTGGCGCACCTTTTCGTACGTGGCCTGGGCTAGTTGCGGCTCTGCGAACTGGAATGGATCCGGAGTTATCACGTGAGCGAGATAAATGCGCGCGTCATACCGTCGCGCCAAAGAAATGGCATAGTCCAGCGCACGATCAGAGACTTCCGAAAAGTCCGTCGTGACGAGGATCTTGGTCAACAGTACCCGCTTCGTGCTTTCGACTTTTACTTTTTCCTTCGTCTCGATAACCTGCGGCATTACACCCTCCTCAAACCCTTGCTACTGCACACTCTATGCAATCGCGACTTGTATCCAGCAAAAGAGAAGTGCACGTTCGTCTCCAGATGATTCACGTGTTACTCAATGGAAATAAAGCAGTTGGAAAGGATCTTTGACGATGATTTTTGCAGCTGTGCAATCTTCCGCAGAAATGTGCGTCGAATTACGTAAACCTGCGGAGAATCAACTACCGGAACGCATACTTTCTACGGGGAAATTGGTGGGCAAAAATAAAGGCAGCGGCCAGCTAATTTATTTGCCCGTTCAGCGGGCGATGGCGGTTGATGGTAGCCGCTCTCTTATTTACGGCGCTGGCCGCTGCCAAACTCGTTGTATTGTGGGCGTCCCTTTTTACGACGTATCCTTTCGAGCATTCACCGCGAGCCCGAACGTCGAAAAAGGAACGCCCACCACTCAGCCTTTCGACAATCGCTCCATTGCCTAATTGCTGAGCACTGCTGTGGATTGCATCTCTCGTGCCGTTCGGCAGGTATCCCTGTGAATTTGTCACTCCACTGGTAACAAAGGACTTGCTCGTGGTTGGCGTGCTCGCGAGGCTCCCGGCAGGTTGTATTTTGCGGATTTTCACTCTCTTCAGCGAATTCTCACCCACCACACAAGCCGGCTTTTGCAGCTCATTGTGCGACTCTGCACTCTGCGCAGTTACTCTTTGCTCGGGGAGGCGGGTTCTTCTTCTTCCGAATGCGACAGTCCAAACTTTTTCATCTTATACCGCAACGCATCCCGGCTGATGCTCAGCAGCTTAGCTGCCTTGATCTGGTTCCCATGCGACTGCTGTAGCGCCAATTCCACCAGCGCGTGCTCCACATCTTCCAACGAAGTTCCACCCTCTGGGATAAACAGCGGCGGCAGTCGGCGTTTCCCTGGCGTCGCCTGAATCTCTGGTGGTGAACTCATTTGGCTCTCCTCAACCACCGCTCCGCTTCGACCGCTGGCCACAGAGAATGGCAGATCGTCTGGCCTGAGCAAGTTGCCGTCTTCCAGAATCATGGCGCGTTCCAGTGCGTTCTTTAGCTCGCGCACATTGCCAGGCCAATCGTAGTTCATCAACAGTCGTCGGGTCTCTTCCGTTATTCCCTGCACGGACTTGCGAAACTTCCGGTTGTAATGGGCCAGGAAGAACGACACCAGTGGCGCGATATCTTCCTTCCGCTCCCGTAGCGCCGGCAGAAATATCGATATGATGGCCAGGCGGTAATACAGATCCTGGCGGAAGCGTCCCTCGCGCACCTCGCGCTCTAGGTCGCGGTTTGACGCCGCAATCACCCGCACGTCCACCTGGATGTCTCGAACTCCGCCAACCCGTCGGATCATCTGATCCTCCAGGACACGCAGCAGTTTTGCCTGCAAAAGGGGCGAAAGCTCGCCAATTTCGTCCAGAAACAGCGTGCCTCCGTCCGCAACCTCAAACAGGCCCTTCTTCAGCGCCTTGGCATCAGTGAAGGCGCCTTTCTCATGACCCAGGAGTTCCGCCTCCATCAGGGTCTCCGGAATGGCTGAGCAGTTGATGGCCACGAATGGCCGTTCTGCGCGCGAACTGCGGTAATGTATGGCTTTCGCCACCAAATCTTTGCCAGTCCCGCTTTCCCCTTGAATCAGAATGGTCGTCGCGGCGCTCGAAGCCACCTTATACACGAATTTCATCAGCTCAGTGATTTTTCGCGATTCGCCGATCACGTCGTGGTAGCCTGCACGGCGTCGCACTTCGTCGCGCAACGTTTCGACTTCCGTGCGCAACGATCCAGCCTCCAAGGCGTTTTGCAGCGTAACGGAAAGCTCCTCGAAATTGATTGGCTTGCTTACGAAGTCGTAGGCTCCCATGCGCAGCGCAGCTTTGATATCGTCAAGCTGCGGGTCCGCTGTCATCATGATGATGCTGCGGGTTTCTCCGGCCTGCCTCAGTTTTTCCAGGACCTCCAGGCCACTCATCTCGGGAAGGTGGACGTCCAGTAGCACCAGGTCGACGTTTTCGTTCTGTAGGGCATGTAGTGCTTCCGGCCCGGTTTCCACTTCCAACGTCTGATAGCCGAACTCAGCACACTTCTGAGTCAGCGCCCAACGCACCAGCTTCTCATCATCGACAATTAGGATTCGCTTCTGCGCCATTACCCCACTCTACCATTTCTCCACCGGCTTAGCTTTCTCTCGACTGTTTCGCTCGATCGGTAGCCACACCTTGAACTGCGTCCCCTTTTGTACCTCGCTCGTAATCTCGATTCTTCCCCCATGTGATTGTACGATTCCATTCGCGAGCGACAGTCCCAGTCCCGTGCCCTCGCTCCGCGTCGTGAAAAATGGTTTGAAGATTTTCGGCAACGCCTCGGCCGCAATACCCCGTCCCGTGTCGCTCACCTGAATGACGGCGAACCGCTGTTCCCCCAATAGGTGCACATCCACCTTGCCCTCTTTCGCGATCGCCTGAATAGCGTTCAGCAACAGATTCAGCACCACCTGTTGGATCAGCGTCGCGTCGTGGTCCACAGGGGGCAGGGAAGTGTTGCTTTCAAAGGAAATTTGGATCGGCTTGGTCAAGACTTGCTGGCGCGCCAGAATCACCGCCTGTTCCACGGTGGTATTTAGGTCTGAGGGATGAAAATCCGGCGGCCGTGGCCGCGCGTAAGAGAGCAGGTCATTCAGGATGGCCTGGATGTGCAAAACTTCTTTCTGCACCTCTCCCATCACCGCCCGACTCGCTCCACCTGCCGGCAGCTCCTTGCTCATCACATCCACCACGCCGGCTATTCCTGCTAGGGGGTTGCGAATTTCGTGCGCCAGCCCCGCCGCCAGTTCGCCAAGCGTCGCCAGATGCTCTGCGCGCGCCATCTCCCGCTTGTGGAGATCCTCGATCTCTTCGCGGTTCTGCGCTAGTCGCTCAACCATCTCATTGAATTGCTGGCCCAGTTGACCGATGTCATCGTCTCGCTTTGCGAAGCCCAACCGCGCGCTCAAATCTCCACGGCGTATTCTCCCTACCGTGATCATCAATTCTTCCAGCGGTCTTTGCACCAGCACCAGCAGTACGGTGAGAAGCACGAAGCAAAGCAGAGTGGCGAACGCCACTACCGTAATCAGAACCCAGTGCGCACCGCGTATCTCCAGCCCGCGCAGGATCGCGGTGCTTCCCACCAGGCCTAATACCATTACGGCAATGATCGGGATGAAAACTTTCCACTGCCATCGTATGCGGGTAGCCCACCGCACAATTGCTGGCGTGTCCATGCCCGTATCACATCATTGACAAGCCTTGGACGCAAGTCACTGCACCCTGCGTTGAATCACCAGCCACGCCCTTCGCCAGTTACGATTCGTCACACCAGCCCCACTATTTCCAAAGCACTACTCTTGCTTCCTCTAAAATCAGATCTGCACGCACCACCCTAGTTCGAAAGTTCTGCGGCTGGCGGAGGACTCTGTGGCTTCACCCGAATCGTTCGATCTCGTTGTCGTCGGCTGCGGCCCGGCCGGCGAAAAGGCGGGCGCCCAGGCGGCCTATTTCGGCAAGCGTGTTGCCATCATCGAACGCGCACCCGTCATCGGTGGAAGCTGCATCAACACCGGCACCGTGCCCAGCAAAACCTTGCGCGAGTCCGCACTCTATTTCTCCGGGCTGAAGCAGCGCGGCCTCTACGGCATCGATTATTCGCTGAAGGAAAACCTGACCGTTCACGATTTCATGCACCACGAACGCGCGGTCGTAGAGATGGAGCGCCGGCGCATTCTGAAAAATCTGGAACTGCATCACATTGAACTTGTTCGCGGGCAAGCCGCTTTTGAAGATGCTCATACCATCACGGTCAACGCTCCCGCCAGCGTTCGCCACCTTCGCGGCGAAGTTATTCTCATCTCCACTGGCTCCAAACCCCACCGTCCCGCGGAGATTGCTTTCGATGATGTCCACACCTTCGATTCCGACACCTTTCTCCGGATGGACCGCATCCCCAAAAGCCTGGCGGTTATTGGTGGCGGGGTCATTGGCTGCGAATACGCTTCGATTTTCGTGGCCCTTGGTGTGAATGTGACGCTCGTCGATGGCCGCGACCGCCTCTTGCCTTTCCTCGACGCCGAAATCGCCGATCGCCTTCGAGATCGTTTCCTTTCCTTCGGCATGCAGTTGTGGTTCAACGAGCGCCCCGTGAAGGTGGAAAATCATTCGTCAGGCCTGCGCCTCTCCATGAAGAGTGGAAAGATGCTGGAGATCGAAGCAGCTCTTTTCGCAGCTGGACGGCGCGCCGCAGTCGACGGACTCGCTCTCGAGAAAGCGGGCCTCGCCATCAACGACAAGGGCTACATCGGTGTCGATGAAAACTACCGTACCGTCACGCCCCACATCTACGCTGCTGGCGACGTCATCGGTTTTCCTGCGTTGGCATCCACTTCTATGGAGCAGGGCCGCGTCGCCGTCTGCCACGCCTTTGGCCTGAAGTATAAGCAACGCGTCGCGTCGCTTCTTCCCATGGGCATTTACACCATTCCGGAAATTTCTGCCGCAGGCGAAACCGAGGAATCCTGCAAGGAAAAGAAGATAGACTACTGCGTCGGCCGTGCCCACTACGAAAACAACGCCCGCGGCCACATCACCGGCGACACCGCGGGAATGCTGAAACTTATTTTTGCGCCTGGAGATCGAAGACTCCTCGGCGTCAGCTTGATCGGCGAATCCGCCACCGAACTCATCCACATCGGCATGATGGTGCTCGACAACGGCCTGACCATCGACGAGTTCATCGAGCAAGTCTTCAACTACCCAACGCTCAGCGAGACCTACAAATACGCCGCCTATGATGGCCTCGGCAACCTATCGGGCCACAAGCTCCGCGAAGGCTAGGAATTCATCTCATAAATGTTTTTTAGGGGGTCGGAGCATTAGCCCCAACATCATAAACTCAGATAAGTTTGGATCTAGCCCCTGAGGATTCTCTGCTACACAACTTGCTCCATTTGTGAAAGGTTTCTGGGCCGATAACAATTCCCATTTCCCCGCATCGAACGAACCAGAAGGCTTCGCCATGCCGCCTATCCGCATCGACTTTGGCTTCCAGCGCATGGCGGAAATTCTTGCTGGGTCTCCCGGCCTTAAGCCTCAAGACTTACTCATCAATCTCGTTGAAGCTTCCTGGGAAAACTGGTCCTTCGGCATCGACAAAGTGCAATTCATGGACTCCTGAGCATCTTCCGGCGGTCGTTTCCCGTGGCTATTCCTTGGACCAGGGTGGCATGACGCCGGTCATCCGTGCGCAGGCGATCAGTTGCCCCATGTTCTCGTTCGCGTGAATGATGATGTGGAGATACATGCCGTCCACTGTCGCCTCTCGGTTCCCGATTTTGACGTTCAAGTCAGCTTTATCAGCGAGTATTCGGAAGAGGCGTTGAGCCAACTTTGCGTGCGTCGGCGATTAAGGCAGGGTGGTAGACGCTGCTTCTGCCGTTTGTGTAGGGCACATTGCACCTAGCGTCGCGGCGTAAGGCGGGGTTGTAGGCGTTCTCCCACTTGTCCAGCGGAGGGCTGGTTGTGGTGGCATTTCCACTTGGACGACCATGCTGAGAAACGAGTCGGGCGAAGGTTTCCGGCTGGTTGCCACGCGATTTAACGAGGTCTACCAGAGGATTGAAGCCGCGCAAAAGGGGACTCAGCAATGAGAGAGTCTTGGCGTCAATCTGTCTAAGGCGTTTGTGTCCTTTTTGCAACGGCCAATCCGGATAAGCCCTGGTCAACGCCACAATCGCAAGCTGACCTTTCCCGATTTTTTCCGTGTATTACATACGCTCTGGTGTACAGTTTGCAGATGCGTCTCTTCCGATTACTTTGTATCAGCTTGTCGATCTTGTCATCGGCGATTGTCCTCGCTTGCGCTAATTCTGACCGCCGTGTCGCAAGCGCCGAACCGTCCCCTACCTCCTACCTCGGTTTCGACGCCAATCTCTATCCCGGCGACGATGCCTTGCCTATCCTCCGCAAGACTTTTTCCTTCACCAGTTACTGGCTTGGCACACCCCCGGGCGAAAAGCGCAGCACCTGGCAAGGCAAACGCGAATTGCTCGCTTCACAACGCTTTGGTTTTGTGGTGCTTTTCAATGGCAGGGACAGCCGCAAACTGAAGAATTCCCTTGATGCCCGCCAGCGCGGCTTTTCCGATGCGCAAGCTGCCGCAAAACTTGCCCTCCAGGAGGGCTTCGCCAAAGGCACCGTGATTTTCCTCGACATTGAAGAGGGCGGCCGGCTCCCCGCTCCCTACCACACATATCTCCGCACCTGGTCCGAGGAACTTGCTCATTCTGGTCTGAAGGCTGGCGTCTACTGCTCCGCAATTCCCGTTGACGAAGGTGGCGGCGTCAAAATCACCACCGCGCAGGACATTCAGGCGCATCTCGGCTCGCGACCCATGGCGTTTTGGGTTTACAACGACGCCTGTCCACCTTCACCTGGCTGTGCTTTCCCTCAAGCACCGCCTGCTCCAGATGTCGGTGGATTTCCCGCCGCTGTCGTCTGGCAATATGCGCAATCGCCACGCCGCAAGGAGTACACCGCGAAGTGTACCGCCAACTATGCCGCAGACGGCAACTGCTACGCACCCGGCGACTCGGCTCATAGATGGTTCCTTGACGTAAACTCTGCTAGCTCGCCCGATCCTTCCGCCCCAACAAAATAAGGGCGGGATCTGCGCCGCCCCGTCCTGCTTCCGTCCTTTTTTGAATCTGGCCTTTAAATCTGGTGCAAACCGCCGTCAACGTTGATCTCCACTCCGGTGACGTACGACGCGTCCTTCGAGGCCAGAAATGCCACTACTCCCGCAACCTCTTCCGGCTGTCCGAATCGCTTCATCGGCACCGATTCCAGAATGTTCTTGGCAAAATCATCGATGGCTTGTTTCGGCAATCCCGTCCTTCGAAAGATCGGCGTCTCAATCGGCCCCGGCGCCACCGCGTTCACGCGAATCCCGCGCTCCACCAATCCGGCCGCAGCCGTCCTCGCCAGCGATCTTAACGCGGCCTTCGTTGCCGAATACGCGCTCGCCCCGGGCGTGCCTGTCGTATCCGCAACGCTCGTATTCGAACTGATCGATGTTCGTCAAACAGGCCTTGCTGCGTTTCCGCAAGAGGGGCGAATTTCGCGACGCCTGCATTTACAAACAGCACATCGATCCTCTCGAGTTTCTGCGCCACCCTGGCAAGGAATCTGTCGGTTTCGCCAAGCTGGGCTGTGTCGGCTTGCACCGCCAGCACGCCATTCCCCAGCGTCTTCACCGCTTCGTCCAGTGTTTTCTGATTCCTTCCGGAAATCGCCACGCGCGCGCCTTCCTCCAGGAACCGTTTCGCCGTGGCCAACCCGATGCCGCTGTTGCCACCGGTGACTACCGCCGTCTTGCCGTCTAATCGTTTCATGGATGCCTTTACCCCCAGGGGCTTAAATTGTTGGGAGTCGCTAATTTCGATATCTAGATGAATGTCTAAGTGCGTTGTTACACGCCTGCTCGCTGAATTCCGCTCACTGGCCTCCTGGCTGCTCCTTGGTTACACTATCGTTACGAATGGACCGCTCGCAGATCGAACGAATTTCCAGAGCTCTGGCCGACGAAACCCGCCTCCTCATTTTCGAAGCCATCAGCAATTGCGACGAAATGAACTGTGGGCAGATTGTCTCGCTCCGTGGGGTCACCCCGGCTACCGTCTCTCATCATCTCCGGATTTTGCTGGAAGGCGGTCTGATCGAGTCGCGCCGCGAAGGTCAATTTGTTTACAGCAAAGCCGTCCCTGAAACTCTGCAGCAATACACCCGTGCCCTCACTTCTCTCACGCGAAAAAAAAAGAAAGTGAACTCCGGGATTCACTGATTGTTGCTTTAGGAAATCAGTTCGTTGGATTGCGCGGAAACAATAGATACGGCAGACGGACACCGTCGATCTGGATCTGATCTGCGCGTATTTGGGCGGGTGCCTGAAAATTCGCCGCGCCGGCATTCGTCACGTAATCGTCCTGCGCGACGCCGTCACCGCTTACGCCCAATCCTCCAACCAAAACGCCGCTGCGATAGAGTCCGAGACCCCCCGGAAAAAACACGATCCCGCTCTTGTTGACGTTCGGCGGTCCTGCCTGAAACCCCTGCGTACACGGATTCGCCAGATCCTGCTGATACAAATTGAAAAATGGCCCGGCTGTCGAGACGTCGATTCCCGGCGGAAAGTATGGTTGAGCGCCAAAACTTATCGTGCGATTCGTCACCGCCGTGCCCATCGGCACCTGGTTCAAATCCGCCGCGGTCCGCGCACTGCTGTTGAAATAAACCATGTTGCGTGCTTTGGTCACTGCCACATCAATACTGAATACTGTGGAGTCTGCCATCCGCCGCAAACCAATCACCGTGCCGTCTAAATCTGCAACCGCAACCACCATCCGCGTGGTTGAACCCAGTGGCAAGCGAATTGACGCCCGCGTCTGATTCGCCGTCGCTTCCGCGCTGCTCAAAATCTGCTGCACCTCGGCCACGCTAAGTCCTCCCAATGGTCCCGCGGTCGGCGCTACCAGATCCCCTTCCGGCGGTTGACCTGCGCTCGGTATCGGTCCAGCCAGAAAGCTCCCGCCGAACGTGCCCGGGTTCACTCCAGTGGGCCTAGTCGTCTGGCTGACGAATGGCAGCGCGATCCCTCCCAGAAACACCGCTCCAGGCGCCGCAGGAGTCGGTCCGAATCCATTTGAGGTTGCTGACGCGAACCCCGCGAACTCCGCCACATCCGGCGTGGCTCCCGCAACCCCGATCCCTCCCACGACTACGCCATTTTTGAAAATCGGCACGCCGCCGGGAATCACCGCATTCGGATCGCTATCCATAAGATCCGCTTTCCCTGTGATGATACCTAGTCCCGTCCCGCCTCCCAGCGCGAGTGATGGCTGCACCACTTGTCCCGGCAGATAGTTCGTTGCCAGAGTGCACCCGCGATTCGTGTTCTCGATTCCGTATAAATCTGCGTTCCCCGTATTTGCCACTCCCGGAGGAAAGTGAATGCCGCTGATGAACCGCACCGTGCGCGAAGATAAAGGTGCCGCATCATTACTGAAATAGGCGGCCGTTCGTGCCAGCGCTACTGCCAGATCGTTCACGTCCACCGTCGCGCCAAAATTTCCCGTTGCCGTCACGCCCGCTCCTGGCTTACGGTAAACAGCAAGAACGTTGCCGCCACGATCCACAACCGCAATCACCATGCTCGCAACGTCGGCTGCCTCGGCAGCCGCTTGCACAAGATTCTGCACGTCCATCGCACTCAACGCTGCCACAGGCGGTGGCGTAGCCCCCCGGCCGGACACACTAGTTGTCGTTCCGCATCCCACCAGCAGCACAACCAATGCTACCGACAGCAACAGCGCCAGCACCAACGCAAATCCAATGGTCTTGCGGCGCTGCTGATACGCGCGACTCGATTCGATTTGCCTGTGGACGGTATGTTCCATCGGGAGAGTTCTTCTGTTGGTAACACACGCCGCGACGCGCTCACAATCTCGATTCCCGCCCATGATTCGAAATGGTGACTAGCGCAGGGGACGTAATCGACTATTCGCACGTCTTCCGGAAAAGAGTTGCCGCCGGTCACCGAATCCTGTGTAGTTATCCAATACCTTAGGCTTCCCAATCGGCGAATTTTCTGACCAAACATGAGCGTCGTCCTGCCGCCCAAGTCACGTCGTCTCGCTCCGCTACCTGCCGGAGCCACTCTCGCGCTTGGTCTGCAGTTCGCTTCCCTGATGGCCGCGCAGCAGCCCGACGCCACGTGGGCACCCCCCTCCGCCCAGCAGTCCCGCGAGGCCGGACCACCCAGCCGCATCCCGCGCCAGCAAGCGCTTTTCACCGCGGCGCTAGATGGTGTTGTCCGTGAGCAGATCCCCGAAGCATCCTCTCGGCCCATCCCAGTCGCAAAAATTCAGCTTCGTGAACTTTCCACCGGCAACATCACTACTGTTCTCACCTCCGGCGACGGCACATTTCGGATCTTGCTTCTTAACCCCGGCGCCTATCAGGCGACTGTCGAAGCCGATGGATATGCCACGCTGCAGATCCCTTCACTTGCGCTGAGCGCGAATGAAGTCCTCACCCTGGAAATTTTCCTTATCTCCGTACCCACTGACGCAGCGCGTTTGCGGCTTCCTCGTCAGCCCGATCTTGGTCCACCGCTTCCCGCTGAAGCTCCCGGTGCAACCGGCTCCTACCGCGAATTTCGCCATCGCCTCGACTCCGATCCCAACTACATTCTGGAACCTGCCCCTGAAGTGCTTCCGCCAGCCGCACAGGTTTTCACGCCTGTTCCCGATCGTTGGGGCCTTCCCCAACCAGACTATCGCCGCTACTCTCCGCCCGGAGAAACCATCTACGTGAAACCTCATTGGTATGATCCCTTCAATCGCAATCGCCTCAAGGGCGACGAACCCATCTGGCCCGAAGTTTTTGGCCAACAGGTCTTTTTCGATTTCACCGGATCAGCGCGAACTTTCCTGGACGGTCGCCGTGTGCCCACTCCCACGAACGCAAGTCCCACGCAGCCTGGCAGTAGCGCGTTTTTCGGGAATGGCGATCAATTTCAGCTCGACCAGACATTCCGCTTTACCTTCGACCTGTTTCACGGTGACGCGTCCTTCAAACCCGTGGACTGGCGCATCCGTGTAACTCCCGAACTCAGCCTGAATTACCTCAACGTTCAGGAACTCGGCATCGTCAGCCCCGACGTCCGCAACGGTACGACACGCCTTGACTCACATCTCGGCCTTCAAGAAGTCTTCGTAGAAGTAAAACTGCACGACCTAAGCCCTAACTACGATTTCGTATCCGCCCGCGCGGGTATTCAGGGGTTCAATTCGGACTTTCGCGGATTTCTCTTCGTCGACGAGCAGCCCGGACTGCGCATTTTCGGCAATCTAAAGAGCGATCGCATCGAATACAACGCTGCCTATTTCAACTTCCTTGAAAAAAACACTAACAGCGGGCTGAATACCTTCGGACTTCGCGACCAGCAGGTCATTCTCGCCAACATCTATATTCAGGATTTCTTTTTCTCTGGGTATACGGTGGAATTTGTTGGCGCGTGGAACAAGGACGATCCCAGCATCCATTACGACGATAACGGTTTCCTCGTGCGGCCCGCGCCCGTCGGCAACGTCGTCAATCAGGGCGTCGGTCCCATCCCCCACGGAATTCGCGTCGGATATTTTGGTTGGCTAGGCAGCGGCCACATTAAGCGCCTCAACCTCACGCACGCGTTTTACGAAGCCGCCGGCCAAGACACCTTCAATCCCATCGCGGGCCGCCCCGTCACCGTGAATGCCCAGATGGCTGCCGTCGAACTTTCTCTTGACCGCGACTGGATCCGTTTTCGCGTTGGCAGCTTTTTTTCTTCCGGCGATTCCGACCCGCGCAGCGGCCGCGCCAACGGCTACGATTCCATTGTCGACCAGCCGAATTTTGCCGGCGGCGAATTCAGCTTCTGGAATCAGGGAGCCATTCGCCTTACCGGCTCGGGCCTCGCTCTCACTCAAAAAGGTAGCCTCCTTCCCAACATGCGTTCCAGCAAAGACGAGGGGCAGGCAAACTTCGTGAATCCCGGCATTTTCCTGGTGAACGCAGGCGCGGTTTTCGACATCACACCCAGGCTCAAGGGCTTTGCCAACTTCAATTTCCTTCGCTTTATGCGCACCGAACCCGTCGAATATGTCCTGTTTCAGTCGAATATTCATCACAACGTCGGCGAAGATCTCGGTATCGGTGTGCAATATCGTCCGCCGCTGTCCGAAAATATCATTCTCACCGGCGGCGCCTCCATGTTGCAGCCGGACCAGGGTTTTCGCGACATTTATACCGGTCGCACTCAATTTTCGTTATTTGGCACGGCGAAGTTCACATTTTGAGGACTGACTGAATGCCGCTGATCGAAAAACTCGCTTTGTTCTCACCTCTTCGCTACCCGCAAAGTTGTGCGCATGTGTTCCTCATGATGCTCTGCTCGCTCACTCTCTCGCTTCATCTTTTCGGTACGCAGTCCCGTCGTTCCTCTGCCGCTGCCCAGGATCCTCAGAATTCCATCCGCGGCCAATCCCAGGCAGAGGCCGACAGCAAGTCCGCCGGGTGCATTTCCTGCCACGCTTCCACCGACAAGCCCACCATGCATCCCTCCAAGACCGTGTACATCGGTTGCAGCGACTGCCACGGCGGCAACTCCACCATTTCCGTCGCAGCCGGCCTACCTTCCGTTTCCGCCGAATACAAAGCCACCAAGGAGAAAGCTCACGTCCAGCCGCGAGATCCCATCTTCAAAGATCGTTCCGCCATTCCGGAGCGGGTCTACACAAAGTGGTTGAAGGAATCCGCCGAATACGTGAAGTTCGCTAATCCCAGCGACCTGCGCGTTGCGCCCGAAACCTGCGGCAGCGCAGGCTGCCATCCGACAGAAACCCGCGCCGTTTCTACCAGCATGATGACGCACTCTGGGTTTCTATGGGGCGCCGCTCTCTACAATAATGGAGGCACTCCGTACAAGAACGCCCGCTTCGGAGAGAGCTACGACCGCGACGGCATCGCGCAATCCATGAAAACGATTCCGCCACCCTCGCCGCAGCAAACTCAATCGAAAGGGATCGTGCCTGATCTTACACCGCTCGACCGCTGGGAAATCTCGCAACCTGGCAACGTTCTCCGTGTCTTCGAACGCGGCGGAAGCAAGAAGGCGGAGATCGGCAATCCCACGCGCGAAGAGCAACCGGGAAAGCCCGACGACAAACTCAGCGATCGCGGTTTCGGAACCGAACTGCGCACTGATCCCGTCTTTCTTGGCCTTCAGAAAACGCGCCTCCTCGACCCCGTTCTTTCATTGCCCGGCACCAACGATCATCCCGGCGACTACCGCGCCAGCGGCTGCTCGGCTTGTCACGTCATTTTTGCGAACGACCGCGATCCCGCCCACTCCGGCCCTTACGCGCAATTCGGCCACCTCGGCTACAGTAGTTCTTCCGATCCCACCATTCCGAAAAACGAGTCGGGCCATCCGATCAAACACGCGTTCACGCGCGCCATTCCTTCTAGCCAATGCATGATTTGTCATGTTCACCCGGGCACGAACATGGTCACCACCTACTTCGGCCTTACCTGGTGGGACAACGAAATCGATGGCGAAAAGATGTATCCCAAGCAGCAGCACAATCCCACCGATGAAGAGCGCTTTCAGTCTTCTCTGCGCAATCCGGAAGCGGCCGCGGCGCGCGGCCTTTGGGGCGACGAAAAATTCCTCGATAACACCGGCAGCCACGAATTCAATTCACAACTTAAGACCACGCAATTCGCCGATTTCCACGGCCACGGCTGGGTTTTTCGCGGCGTCTACAATCACGATCGAAAAGGGAATTGGCTTGACAAAAATGGCCAGCCCATCGCTTTCAACGACCCCAATCGCTTCCAGAAGGCCGTTCACCTTGCCGATATCCATCTCGAAAGAGGCATGCAGTGTGCTGATTGCCACTTCGCCCAGGATAATCACGGCACCGGAAAGATCTACGCCGAACCTCGCGCCGCCGTCGAAATTGACTGCGTCGACTGCCACGGCACCATCCACCAGAGGGCCACGCTCCTCACTTCTGGTCCTGCTGCCCCCGATGCAACGCGCCCCGGAGAGCCACGCGGCCGTCACCTCGAAGCTCTACGCACGCCGTGGGGCCTTCGCCGCTTCGAATGGCGTGGCGACACTCTCATCCAACGTTCCATGATGGACGAGCACACTGAGTGGGAAGTTGTGCAGACGCGCGACACCGTCACGCCCGGCAACTCCCATTTCAGTCCGAAATCCTACCGCGCTAAGCTTATGGGCAGAGACGGCCTCGCGTTTTCGCAACTTCCCAGCGACGACGCGCAACTCGCCCACAGCAACTCTTCCATGACCTGCTACTCCTGCCACACTTCCTGGACTCCCACCTGTTTCGGCTGTCATTTGCAGATGACCGCCGACCTAAAGCGCCCCATGTTGCATAATGAAGGTCTCACCACAAGGAACTACACCAGCTACAATTTTCAGGTATTGCGCGACGATGCCTATTTCCTCGGCGTCGACGGCACGGTCACCGGCCATCGCATTGCCCCGGCGCGGTCTTCCTGTGCTGTGCTTGTTAGTTCGCAGAATGCCAATCGCGATTGGCTTTACTACGCGCAGCAAACCATTTCCGCCGAAGGTTTCTCCGGTCAGGCCTTCAGCACATTCGTTCCCCACACCGTTCGTGCCAAAGAAACCAAGCAGTGCGGCGATTGCCACGCTTCCTCCGCCAACGACAACAACGCCTGGATGGCTCAACTTTTGCTCCAGGGCACTAACTTCATGAATTTCATGGGCCGCTACATCTATGTCGCCACCGGATATAAAGGGTTCCAGGCCATCGCGGTCGCCGAGCATGACGAACCTGAGGCCATCTACGGCAGCGATCTCCAGCGCGTCGCCTATCCAGATAACTTCAGCAAATTCGTCGCCCACAATCGACAATTGCAATCCGTCGCCGGCCACGATGGAACCGTCTTGGACATCCAGGCGCGCGGCGAATACGCCTATGCCGCAACCGGCAAGGGCGGCCTGCGCGTCTACGACGTCGCGAATATCGACAACAAGGGTTTTTCCGAAAAAATCGTTGCCGCCCCCGTATCGCCGCTCGGCCAACGTTTCTACGTGCCCACAAAGAACGCCGTGGCAGTTGCTTCACCCACCACGCTGGGCGTTGACCCGCTTCGCACGCGCATCCAGGAAAATGAAGAGCAGTCGATACATCTCCTCTATGGATTCCTCTATGTTGCCGACAGAGAGGAGGGCCTCGTTATCGTCGGCAATCCCAATCTGAAGGCGACGAGCCCCGGCGTCGGCACATTGCTCGACGGCAATCCCGCCAATAATTTTCTTCAGCGCGCACTTGCCTTCAATCCTGGAGGTGCTCTCACTGGCGCGCGTCGCATCATCATCGCCGGCACGTTTGCCTATGTGCTCACGGGCAAAGCTCTCGTCGTCGTCGATCTCGACAATCCTCTCGCGCCAAAAATTACCGCCACGATATCCTCGCCCTATCTCAACGATCCTCGTGCCATCGCCATTCAGTTTCGCTACGCATTCCTTGTCGATCGCGATGGGATGAAAGTGCTCGACGTCACTGACCTTGCGCAGCCTAGGCCTGTCTCCAATGTCACGGTTTCTCTCGATGACGCGCGCAACATCTACGTCGCGCGTACCTACGCCTATGTTTCTGCAGGCAAGCAAGGCTTTGTCATCATCGATGTGGAAAAACCCACCGCGCCCAAGCTCGAACAAATCTTCACCGCCAATGGCCAATTGAACGATGTTAACGATATCAAAATCGGCATGGTTGCCGGCAGCGCCTTCGCGTTTGTCGCCGACGGCACGAACGGCCTGCGCGTCCTGCAGATTCTTTCACCCTGGGATGACCCTGCGCATTTTTCCGGATTCAGCCCTCGCCCCACACCAAAATTGATCGCTACGGCCCGCACCAACGGTCCCGCGCTCGCCATCTCCAAAGGCATCGATCGCGACCGCGCCGTCGATGAATCCGGCAACCAACTCGCCGTCTTCGGCCGCCGTGGTTCCCGCCCACTAAATTTGCAGGAATCCCGGCGCCTCTACCTTCGAAGCGGAACGCCCTACACGGTCACCGATGAGCCAATCGAACGCCTCCACCCTGCCTCAACATCCTCGTCCGCTCGAGATTCGCGGGTCCCGAAGTAGGCGAGGCCTTTACTGGGATACCCTATCGATGAACAGCGAAGAAATGGTAATGAGCTGGTTTCCGGAGCATTGAGAACCTCAATTCGGTGTATCGCTTTTCCTTCGCCGCATCGGATTCGAATTCCGTTCGCTGCAAGCCCTTCATTTCAAAGCCTGTTACCAATCTAACCCTTTTCTTGTCAACCTCTTGCCTCTCTCGCGCATCTCATATGAAGCTCACAATTTGTTCACGTTTTCTACGCATAGCACCCATCAAAATTATTCGTGGAGCAGGCCGCCCAAACGGGCGTACCGTAAGATGTGTGGGGAGTTTCCGAGCCGCCAGTCCGGTTCGCGCCCGCAGTGGCGGGCAGAAAGAGGAGTGACCACCCATGGTGCAGCAGTATCTTCTGGCCAGCGATTTCGACCAGACCCTCAGCTTCAACGACTCGGGAGTCGTTCTGAGCGAGTTAATCGGCTTTCATTCATTCGACGAAAAGGTGAAAGGCCTTTCCAACATCAACCTTGTTCAGCAAGGCGCTGAACTTTCGTACCTCATCTTGCATGATCCCGATTTCCGCCGCGTTCGCCGCGATCACCTGATCGAAACCGGCAAGCGTATCCGCCTCAAGCATGACGTAAAACTCTTCGCGGACTCGCTCGACACGCTTTCCGACGATTTCCGGATCTCCTTCCACGTGATTTCGGCCGCGCCGCAGGAAATCATTCAATCGGCGCTGGAAGGCATCGTCCCGCCGCAAAATATTTACGGAACACGATTCCGCTTTAACGAATCCACCGGCGAGGTGGACTCCATCATCCGCGCATCGGCGGGTTGGGGCAAAATCACAGTCTTGGAAGAACTCCGCGCCCATCTCGGCATCAGTCACGATCACATCATCTATATGGGTGACGGCAGCTCAGACCTCCCTGTCATGATGCACGTGAATCAGCATGACGGCCTTACCATCGCCGTGTCCGAAGCCAAATTCATCACCCGCGTGGCGCGACGCACAGTGCTTAGCGACAATGCCATGAGCGTTCTCGTTCCCGTACTTGAAGACGTGCTTCGCTGGGATTCCGTTAAGATCCGCCGCTTCTTCGCCACCCGTGGCTTGACCCTTCGAGAGTGGGACAAGATGCGCACCGACCTGCTGACCATCGGTGAACGTGCGGAGACCTCCGCTCCTGTCATCACACAATAAGCCGTGTTTGCCTTACGGATCTGCATGGCGGCCAGTCCTGCGCCATCCAGATCTTGTTTGTCCTCTTCTGCTATGCTTTTCTACCCGGGAGGAATCTATGGCTCGCAAGAATATTCTGATGCTGGTTGGGGACTACGTCGAAGACTACGAAGTTATGGTTCCATTCCAGGCTTTGCTGATGGTTGGACATTCCGTTCACGCTGTTTGTCCCGGAAAGCAGTCCGGCGAGACTGTGCGCACCGCCATTCACGATTTTGAAGGCGACCAGACTTACTCGGAGAAGCGCGGCCACAATTTTGCGATCAATGCGACTTTCGACGACGTCAAACCGGAAAACTACGATGCTCTCGTCATTCCCGGCGGCCGTTCCCCGGAATATATCCGACTGAACGCGCGTGTCCTCGAAATCGTTCGCCATTTCTCCTCTGCAAACAAACCCATCGCCGCCATTTGTCATGGCGCGCAAGTGCTCGCCGCCGCCGGTGTGCTTCAAGGGAAGAAATGCAGTTGTTATCCTGCGTGCGCGCCGGAGATCACTCGTTCCGGCGGAACGTTTGCGGAGGTTGCGATGAGCGAAGCCGTCGTCGATGGCAATCTCGTCTCCGGTCCCGCCTGGCCCGCGCATCCCGCTTGGCTCGCAAAGTTTTTGAACCTCATAGGAACGCGAATCGAGCTGTGATTCCCATCACAGTCCTCGCAAAACTTTTTTCAATCCGCGAAACCGAAACTTTTTATGCTCTGCCGCCTCTTCCTAAATCCTCCCGTGGGGTTCATAATCATTTGTTTGCTACTCCACTCTAAGGCGAACCTAGCAACATGGCTAACATTACTGTAAAAAAAGGCGTTATTGGAATCCTCACTGGCGGCGGAGACGTTCCCGGTTTGAACCCCGCAATTCGTGCCGTTACTTTTCGCGCGCTCCGCGAAGGCTACGAAGTCATCGGTATTCGCCGCGGCTGGGCCGGGCTTGTCGATCTCATTCGGGATGACAAGCACGACAATTCCAACAATTTTCAGCGGCTCACCGAAGACGTTGTGAATCGTGCCGGACGCACCGGCGGGACCTTCCTTCACTCGTCTCGCACCAATCCCGGCCGCGTCGGTAAAGATAGTGTTCCCGACCACCTGAAAGGGGAATACAACGCCGAGAAGAACGATCTGACGCCCGAAGTGCTGAAAAATCTCGCCTGGCTGGGCATGGAATATCTCATCCCCATCGGCGGCGACGACACACTCAGCTACGGCGTCCGTCTCTATCAGGAAGGTGTGCGCGTCGTCGCCATTCCCAAGACCATGGACAACGATGTTCCCGGCACCGACTATTGCATCGGATTTAGCACTTGCATCACTCGTACAATTCAAATGACCAACGCGTTGCGCACATCTGCCGGTTCGCATGAGCGCTTTATGGTCTTGGAAGTATTCGGGCGCTATGCTGGCTTTACTGCCATGCTGCCGACAATGGCCGGCGCCGCGAATCGCTGCGTCATCCCCGAACACAAATTCAACATTGAAAATCTGACCGAACTTCTTGTCTACGATCGCAATCGCAACCCCAGCCGTTATTCTACGGTTCTCGTTTCCGAGGGCGCCATGTTCGAAGGCGGAGAGATGGTCTTCCAGAAGAGCAGCACCGATGCCTTCGGACACAAGAAACTGGGAGGTATCGGTGACCTGGTCTCCGAGGAGCTCACTGAGATTTCCCCGAAATTCAACAATGGCAAAAAAATAGACGTGATCAACCAGAAGCTCGGCTACCTGGTTCGCTGTGGCGATCCCGACGCCATCGATTCCATCGTTCCTATGGCCTACGGCAACCTCGCCCTCGATCTGATTCTCAACCGCATTCACGGACGCCTGGTCGTCTTGAAAAACGGCCGCTACGACAATATGCCCATCGAAACCGTTACCTCCACCAAGAAGGTCATCAACGTCAAAGAGCACTACAGCACGGAACGTCTTCGTCCCGTGTTCAAAAGTTTCGAGATGAAGCCTTTGTTCCTTATGACCAGCGAACTTGCCTGAAAAATCCGGGGGCACGCCTCTTGCCGTCCCCCCTAATTTCCTGCATCCTAGTCCTGTTCTGTCACCGCCCAGGTTGACTCCAATACGTCTCCATCGATCGAGGTCTTTATGGACATATCAGCCTCCTCCTCGGGCTCATCGGCGAGTTCTTCCGCTTCCGAGCTTCACCGTGCCCTGATTGTCGATTCCAGCCCGGATATCAATCAGCTGCTCACCAATCTTTTTGATCACGCGGATTGGAGTATTCATTTTGTCGCCGACAACAAGGAAGCCCTGCGCACCGCACAAGCAAACCCACACGACCTCATCATCACCAGCGAATGCACCTCGGCCAAGGAAGATATCGATCTCCTGCGCCAGCTACGCTTGGCGCGCCCTCACACCCGCTTGATCATTCTCACCGACGAATTCGTCCCCGGCGACGTCCTGGCGGCCATTCGCGAACGCGCCTTCAGTTACTTCGCGCGCCCCTTTTCCACCGAGAAGCTCGCCGAAATGATACGCATTGCCATGAGCGAACCTCATTGGGATGAAGGCATCGAACTCATTTCAGCGACCCCTAATTGGGTGCGCCTGTCCGTCCGCTGCGATATCCTAACTGCCAATCGCCTGATTCAGTTTTACCGTGAAGCGGGCAATCTTCCCGACGCCGAGAGGGAAGAGGTCGCTTGCGCCTTTCGCGAAATCCTGTTGAACGCCATCGAGCATGGCGGGAATTTTGATTCTTCCCAGTACGTCGAAGTTGGTTATGTGCGCACCAAGCGCATGGTGATGTGTCGCGTGAAGGATCCTGGCAAAGGATTCTCTATGGAAGAAATCAAACACTCCGCGGTCTCCAATCCTCCCGATGAGCCCTTCCGCCACATGGAGGAACGGGAAGCAAAAGGCATTCGTCCGGGTGGCTTTGGTATCCTCATGGCCAAGAAACTCGTCGACGAATTGCTCTACAACGAACAGGGTAATGAGGTCCTGCTCGTCAAACATCTCGATTCGCCAGCGCAAGCTTCTACCGATTAAATCGCACTGCCGGCCGCCTGTTGTACAATCTTCTCCCGGTCATGCATTTTTTTATCTCATCCATCTTTTTCCGAAAGGACTCATCTCTATGTCCCGGCGCTGTTGGATTTGTCTTGTTCTTGCTAGTTTACTTCTTTTCTCGGCTTCACCTGCTGAAGCGGACGACGCGATCGATTCTCCCGAGGTAACGACTGCTTTAAAAAGCATCCAGCCCGATGCCATTCGAGCACACATGCGGTTTCTGTCCGATGTCTTGCTCCAGGGGCGCGCTCCCGACACTCCCGGCTATTCTATCGCTGCCCTTTATGTCGCCACCGAGTTGGAAGCCATGGGACTCCAGCCCGGCGCTGCCAACGGCTCGTGGTTTCAACTGGTATCCTTCCGGAAATCCGTCCTCGAGCAATCCAAAAGTTCACTGGTTGTCTTCAAAGACGCCACGCCGCACGCTCTCGTCGATGGCAAGGACTATGTCCTCACCGCCAACACCGCGCAGGAAAAAATCAATCTGGAAGCTCCCATCGTTTTTGCCGGCTTCGGCGTCACCGCACCCGAAGAAAATTACGACGATTACTCCGGCATCGATGTTCACGGAAAAATCGTCGCGATCTTTGGCGGCGCGCCCCCGCGCTTTGCTTCTACCGTCCGCGCCTACTATGCCGACGACATGGTAAAAGCCAGAAATGCGGAATCGCATGGTGCCGCTGCGATCATCTCTCTTTCTCTCCCCGAGGATTTTGAACGTCAGCCCTGGGACTGGAACGTTCCTCAGTACCAGATGGGCGAGATCCGCTGGCTCGAAAAAGATGGAAAGCCCCATAATCCCTATCCCTACAGCGGAGTTGCCGCATTGAATCAATCCGGCGCCGACGTTTTGTTCATTGGCGCGCCTCATACTTTCCAGGAAGCCTGCGAAGCGGCTCGCGCCAGTAAGCCCTTATCCTTCCCGCTTGCCTGGAGCGCCCGGATCCACACTTCGAATTCCTGGAAAGTGTTTCAGAGCCCCAACATCGTCGCGCGCTTGGAGGGATCCGATCCCGTTCTGCGTCACGAATACGTTGTGTATACCGCGCACGTCGATCATCTCGGGATTTGTCCTCCCATTAAGGGCGACAACATATGTCATGGCGCCATCGACAATGCTTCGGGCGTGGCCTCCTTGTTGGAAATCGCCCGCGCCTATTCCACACTCCGCACTTCTCCTCGCAGGTCGCTCCTCTTCGTCTTCGTTACTGGCGAAGAAGCAGGCTTGCTTGGTTCCGACTATTTCGCCCACTTCCCCAGCGTTCCCTTCGAAAAGATCGTTGCCAATATCAACATCGATGGTGCGCCGGGCATCTACTATCCGATGAAGGACGTTGTCGCCATGGGAGCGGAACATTCCTCTATGCAAAAAAATGCGGAGACAGTCGCCACAAAACTTGGCTATACGCTGGCCGCAGATCCCATGCCCGAAGAGAATTACTTCATTCGCAGCGACCAATATTCTTTTGTTCTTCGCGGCGTTCCCTCCGTTTTTGTCACCGACGGCCCCCACAGCTCTGATCCCAAAATCAATGGCCTTGAATACAGCAAGAAATGGAACGTGACGCGCTACCACACTCCGCTGGACAGTATGGACCAACCCATGGATTTTCCTTCTGCGGCGCGTGCCTCCTGTTTCAATTTCCTTCTCGGCATCAGCCTGGCCGATCAGGAACAATTACCCACTTGGAACAAAAAGGATTTCTTCGGCACGCGATTCGGTCCTATCCACACGTCCCGCGAAAATCAATAAGAAATTGCTCTCAAGCAGCAGTGTGAAATAAAAAACGGGGCAACCTGAACTTGCGCTGCCCCGTCCTCCGTCCAACCTATTTTGTGATCTACTCGGCCAGCCGGAACGTGACCGTCACGTTCAATTGCACAGCAACTGGCTGGTCGTTCAAGTAGGTCGGTTCATACTTCCATCTGCGAACCGCTTCCATTGCGGACTGAATCAGCAAGGGCGGCCCAGATACCACCTTGGCTTCAACGACATTTCCCTGCTCGTCCACAATCGCGTCAATGATCACAACTCCTTGCATGTGCGTCTGTCGTGCGAGCGCCGGATACACAGGATCCACCCGCGTTATCAGTCTCGGCTCGCGAACCCGGCCTCCCACACGTACTGGTGCTTTCGGCCGATTGTCTTTCGGCGCCAACGGCGCCACCACGGCGGTATTTACTCCGCCGATCACCCCCCCGATTACGCCGCTCATGGAGCCTCCCGCCACTCCTCCGGGCACTCCTCCCGCCACTCCGCCTGCTCCATCGACCTCGGGAGGAAGCGGGGCCTCCTTAATGTCCGCAATCGTCTTCGGTACCACCGTCGGCGCGATCAATTTTCCCGCGTTCTCAAATACACGATGCACCGGAGCCGCTTTGACTTGCACAACGGGTGCGGGAGGAGGCGGTGGCGGTGGTGGCGGTGCAATCAGGAACGTGCTTTCGAATTGCTTAATATTGAGCGTGTCTGTATAGATCAGGCCTGCCAGAATGGGGCCGGCAAGAATCGCGGCGTTCACCATCAGCGCGATCAGGTAATCTACCGTCTTTGAGCTGCTCTTGATCCGGTTGTTCTCTATCATTGACGACTGGAAAAGTTGCTCCCCAGCCTTCGGCTTCAGCTCGCTGGGACTTTTCGAGCCGCCCGTTCTTGTTTCGGGAATTCCAGCAACCGCTCTTACTGACTTCTGGCCTTCTCCCTCTTCTGTTTGTGGGGGAACTTCGACGTGGGTGGACGGAGTCATAGCACTAACCTCCGCTGTGGAAAGCGCAACTCCCGTGCCAGATTTACCTTCCGTAACTACTTGATTGTAAGAATGTTAGCCTGACGCCAGGGCGATGAATTCGTGAAAACTGAGCCACCTCCCCCACGCTTCGCTCACTTTGCGCCACCTCACCCACCGCTCACAATCCCCCGTATCGCTTCAATAGGAAACTGATCACCACTCCTCCTGTCAGTGCCAGCGACGAAATTAGCTTTGTCTTCCGTCCTTCTGTTTTCGCTTCAATCAAATCCCCAACCGTTGAACTCAACAGGTACAACTGCACTCCCGTTGCGATACTCGCCACAATCTCTACCATCGCGAACTGTCGCACCAATGCAAACAGAAACATCGCTCCGCACGTGACCGCCGAGAGAATTGTGATTACCAGCGTCACAACCTTCTTGGTCATTTCACCTTCTCCACTCTCGATACTTCCTCTTATCATGTACCTGCGCGCTTTCGCCACTCATCCAAACCCTGCATCTACTCGCGAGGTGTTTTCATGCAGCTTCGTCATCTTGGAAAGAATGGTCCTCTAGTTTCTCCGCTGGGCCTTGGGTGTATGGGCATGTCGGAATTTTATGGCGCGCGCGACGACGCAGAGTCCATCGCCACCATTCATCGCTCCATTGAGTTGGGGATTAATTTCTTGGATACGGCCAATGTCTACGGCTACGGCGACAATGAAATTCTCGTCGGCAACGCCATTCGCGACCGCCGCGGAAAGGTATTTCTCGCCACCAAGTTCGCCATCGTTCGTGATCGCTCCAATCCCCATGTTCGCGGTGTAAGTGGCAAGCCTGATTACGTCCGCGCCTGCTGCGATGCCAGTCTGAAGCGCCTCGGTGTCGATACCATCGATCTCTACTACCAGCATCGCGTCGATCCCAATACTCCTATCGAAGAGACCGTCGGCGCCATGGCCGAGCTTGTCCGCGCCGGCAAAGTCCGCCACCTCGGACTCAGCGAAGCTTCCCCCGCCACCATCCGCCGTGCGCATGCCGTCCATCCCATTTGCGCGCTGCAGACCGAGTATTCGCTGTGGACGCGCGACCCCGAGGACGAAGTCCTCGCTACCACGCGCGAGTTGGGCATAACTTTCGTAGCCTATAGCCCGCTTGGTCGTGGATTCCTCACCGGCCAAATCAAGCGCTTCGAAGACTTCGCCGCCGACGACTACCGCCGTTTCTCTCCGCGCTTCCAGGGTGAAAATTTTCAGAAGAATCTCGATCTCGTCGCGCGCGTCGAATCCATCGCTCGTGAAAAGAATTGCACGCCCGGCCAACTTGCGCTCGCCTGGCTCCTCGCGCAGGGTGACGACATTATTCCTATCCCCGGCACCAAGCGCCGCACGTATTTGGAAGAAAATATCGGCGCTCTCAACGTGAAACTCACAGCAGACGATCTTCACCGCATCGACGAAGTTGCTCCCAGGGGTTCCGCCGCTGGCGCCCGTTACCCTGAAACCATGATGTCTCTGGTGAATCGCTGACCCCTGGAATGCGGCGGCCTTCTGCCGGTTTTACAGCCACGACCACACTTCCAAACTTTCGACGTGCACGGTATGATCCGTCAGCACCGTTGCTGGGTCCTGCAAATAAAAATACACTGTCATCCTGGACCCACACCACTTGCGGGTGAAGGACCTCAACCATTTCAAGATGGGGGTGAATGGAATGAGTGCCTATCTTGAGCCCGCCCGCAACGCCGGTAGCGTAAACGTTGGTTTTACTTCTTTTCTCTTCGACCAGTTGTGGTACGTGTGACACTCGAAACACCGCGACTCCGCATGTTCCGGCCCTGGCGCGTGGCAGGTCCTGCAATTTTCGATCCCCGGCACCAGCACGTCGCTGGTTTCCGTGCTTGCCAACGCCTTCGCGTGGCATCCCGTACACGAAAATCCCCGGTGTGCATCATGATCAAATTTTGCGTGCGGCAGCCAGCACTCCGTGATTCGCGAGTCTGCTATTTCCGGCAGGGAAGTTTCTCGACGAGGTTCGCTTCCCGCAACGCTCGCAATCCGAGCTCTCTCTTGCTCGCGGGCATAGGCATGACACTGTTTGCAGGTTTTTCGCCACAGCAATTCTTCCGCATCCGTCGTTTTTTCCGCCACCCACTGTGCCGGGTTCAGCACACGCACCTCTGGCGGTATCGGCTTGCCCGTCAAATCCCTCTTCGGGTCCCGCACCATGCGCACTTCACCCGGATGCGCAGCAATATACTCCTGGAATTTCTTCACCAGAAACGCGTTCACCACTTCCGGCTTGTCGTGTGGCACACCCTCATCAAACTTCTTGTCAAACGTCAGCAAGTGACATCCCGCACAGGCTGTGGCGAATCTGACAGGCATCATCGTCTCGCGCCCGGTCAGCGGCTTCGGCTCCCAGCGTACCTCTCGAGATAACACGTTTTTCACTTCATGCGAATAGGACGTTTCGCTGACAAGGTAAGCCCGGTCCTCATAGGGCCACGACGCATTCACACCCGCCGGCCGGTGACAATCGCTGCATTCCAATTGCACGATTGGCCCGTTCGGTCCCCGCCGGATGGGCTTCATGTGAATCGCGTGATTCAGCTTGATGTTCCCTGGATCCTTCGCCTGACCGCGCAGCGCCGCGAATTCCGGATGGCCATCCTCAAGCGATCGAGTGTGTGCGAAGTAAACTCGCACCGGGCCAGTTACCGTCAAGCTTCTATGGCACTCTGCACACGCCTGGTTGCTCGCAGCGCTGATATTTACACGTCCGCGGTGCTCCACGTGACACGCTGCGCACTCCGGAACAGAGGCGCGCACCTCATTTTCATGGTGCGTGGGGCCGTCATGGCACGCCAGGCATGCCGCACCCGCCGCCTTCGACCAAAACTCATCGGTCTTCCGCATATGGCAGACTACGCACGCTTGCTCCAGCACCGCGTGCGCCTCGCTCATTCTTCCACTCGAATACACACTCGAATCGCGAGTAATCCCACGCCACGCCAGCCATCCCAGCGCTAGGAGTGGCAGCAGCACGCTCAGCCACAACTTCGCGCGCTTGTACCGCGTCGGCCTCTTGAAATAGTTCAGGTCGATCCGTTGTGCCAACTTCTTGGTTGTCCGTAATCTGGCCAATTCTTCTCATTCACCTCTGGTTCGCCGCCGCTCGCATCGCCGTTCCGTCACATCCAGCAGGCTTTCGTTATGTCCCTACCTCATTACTTCTCTGCTTCTCTACCTCTAGTACCTGATCGCCATCACCGCATGAATCGCTCCCAGCACCATCAGCGCCAGCGACAACGGAATGTGCACCAGTAGCCACCCATGCAGCCAGTGATGCAATTGTTCCTGCCGTACCAGTTGCCGCACTTCGTCGCAAATTTCTTCCAAATCGTCCACCGTCTTTTGTGCCGCCGCCGGCATCAGCGTCCGCAACCCTGCAAACGCGTTCTTCGCCTTCTCCGCGCTGCCCAGCCGCTGCCCTCGTTTTGTCGGCTCCGCCAGAAACACGCTTATCTCCGAAAGATAAAATCGCCTTAGCGGCGCGCTCTCCTCTGCGCTCAGCAATAAAATCTCCGGCGCAGCTGTCACCGCAGCGCTTGCACCGGCGCTCACCGCTGCCGAAGTTCTCAGCGGAACCGAAGTCGCCGCAATCGGCCGCAACGCTGTGAATCCTCCTGCGCGTTGTCTTTCCGAGTTCTCGTTCGAACGCAACCCCAGCGATCCGCACAGCGCTTCCATCGCGCGGTCCGCCTCTTCCCGCAACGCTAGTCTCACGTTGCCGATCTCGTCATAGATCGTTTCCAGCGGTACATCCCTCGTCATTATCCGCGGCAAGTGGTTCTGCAGCGCCGCGCCAAACAGCCCACTTCCCACCGTAACGATCAACAGCCACATCAGCACGCGCGTCAACGTCCCACCAAAATGAAATCCTCCGTGAAATAGAATCAGCGGCAAACTCAATAAGCCCAGCCACAAATGTCCTCGCATCCACGCCTGCGCTCGCCCCATCCGCCAGGTCGGCACTCGTTTCCTCGCTCCTAGCAGTGCCGCGAAAATCATGAACGCAAACCCTAAAATCCCAAACGAGAGTCCCACCGCGCTTCCCCCGCGTGGCCCCGCCGGAGCCTGCAGCGCGTAAGCCGTGTATACGACTCCGCTCACCGCCAGAGTCCCCAGCGAAGCCCCTGCCCACCCGCGTTGTGTCGCGTCCATTCTCATCGTTCGAAAGTCACTGCTTCGGTCCTTGCCCCGTCAAACTCGCAAAGAACTTTCGCGGATCCACGCGGTGAGCCGCGTCGTGCGGGCAGGCGTATACGCAACTCGGCTCTTTCAGATGGGCGCACAGATCGCACGAGGTCGCCTTCTGTTGCACCACCGCTTTCTTTCTTCCCGAGCGCTCCAGGTCCTCCACCATCACGTCGAACGGATGCAGGTTGATGTTCCCAAACGGGCAATTCCGCGCGCACAACCCGCATCCGATGCACCAATCCTCAATAATCACTTCCAGCGAATTCCGACGCCTGATTGATCCCACTGGGCATCCCACCATGCACAAGGGATCGCGGCACTGCCGGCACGACGTGGCCACCAGGTAATTCTCGAATCGCAATCCCTCGCGCACCAGCCGCGTCACGCCATCATGCGCATCCGCGCACGCATTAACGCACGCATCGCACCGCGTGCAATTCTCCAGGTCCAGGATCAGGAGGCTCTGTGCTTCCATCAGCCCCTGCGACAAAAATTGCTCGATCGGCACGCTCTGCACCATCTGCATACGTTGCACATTTGCCGCGTGCCGCTCCGCGGCCACTGCTTCCAGCCCCGCGCGCACATTCGGGAAGCGCACCACCATCTGCCGGAAGTCGCCCCCGGAAATCTTCACCACTTCCACGTGATCCAGTGCCGTGCATGTTGCCGTTCGCTGGCCTCCTCCCAGCAAGCCGATCTCGCCGAAGTAATCGCCGCGCGACAAATACGCTAGTACCAACTCCCCGCCCGGATACCCTTCCGAAATCTTCACGAAGCCGATTCGCACAAGGTAAAAACTGTCCGCTGTGTCGCCTTGTTGTGCGATCAACTGGCCGGGCGCGTAGCGCACTAACTCCACGCTTTCTTTCAAATGCTCGATGAAGTCCGGCGCCAGGTCCGCGAACATAGGCACGCCGCGCAAATGGGTCTCCAGCGCCCGCTTCCGGTAGTTCTGGTCGATCTGCGCGCGGAACGTCTTGTTCTTCATCATGATGTCGAGCACGTTGCGCAACATCTCGTACGCCACGACATCTGTTTCCGCCCGCACCGTCGCCGATCGCGGATAAAAATTCATGCACGTCATCTCTCCGAATAGATCTCCCGGCCCGAGCTCCGCAACTGGGTTCCCGTATGACAAATCGACCGATGCATCGATCGGAATCGTCCGGTCGGGTGCCTCTTCCTCGCGTGCGTGCTCCTCGCGGCCGACCAGCACGCTCGAAAGCCTCTTGAAAAACCCTTTCGCTCCGCCTTGCGTCTTCACATGCGCAATGGGCGTCGAAATCGTTACCTGCGCTTTGCCCTCCAAAATGTAAAACGCGGTAGATCCAAACTCACCTTCCCGGCAGATCACCTCGCCCTTTCGAAAACGCCGCTTCACGATGGCGCCCCGATTTAATTCCAGGAAAGTTCCCGACACCCCTGCAAACACCGGCAATCTGTGCAACTCTTCCGCCGTCAGGGTCTGCGCGCCGCTCCCTGCGGCAATCGCCGTGCCTGCCACGCTTTTGTTCGTCAAGGCGCCCGTGGGGCACGACACCATGCACTCTCCGCACGAAATGCAGGTCGAATCTCCCATCGGCGAATTCAGGTCAAAGGCGATCCCCGCTGAATACCCTTTGCCCATCCGCCCAAGCACAAAGTTGTTCTTGATCTCGTCGCATCCGCGGATGCATCGATCGCACAAAATGCAGGCATCGTGATCCACGGCAATGGCCAGCGAACTGTCATCCTCTCCTCGCGAGACGCTCCGTCGTGGAAATCTCGGCGTGCCCACACCTGCCGCCTCCGCCAGTGTTTCCAGCTCGCAATCACCTGAATGCCGTTGCCTTGCGCACGGTGCCGGGTGGTCCGCCATCAGCAATTCCAGCAACGTTTTCCGTGCCGCCGTTACCTTCCCCGAATTCGTGGACACCTTCATGCCCGGCTCGACCGGGCGCACACACGATGCACTCAACACGCGTGCACCCGTATCCACCACGCACAAGCGGCACACGCCAACCGGCGTCTGATTCTGCAGGTGGCATAGCGTCGGGATCGCAATCCCATTCACACGTGCGGCGTCATAGACCGACGTGCCCTCCGGAACCTGCACCGTCTTTCCGTCGATCGTCAGTTCCACCATCGCTGTTGTTGTTGTGCTCATCTTGGAATGCGGCGGCTTGCCACCGCCTTCACCACTTCAACCTCGCCCAGCTTTGTCCGTGCACCACTTCTTTGCCGAACTCGAGTCACTCGTCGTGAATCCCAATTCACGATTCACGGCCTTATCCCTACTCTCGCCAACTCCGGTATTCTTCCCGCTGCCGAAAAACAAATCCCGTTTGGACACTCCCCCTTCAGCACGTGCGCGTCGATCTCCGCCCGAAAATGTTTCAGGACCGACTGCACCGGCGCCGGAACTATCTGCCCCAGCCCGCAGATCGACGTTAGGCTCATTGCCTGCGACAATTCCTCGATCAGCGCAAGATCCGCGCCATACTGCGCCTCGCTCATGCCGCCCTGCGTCCATCGCGCCAGAAACTCCACCATCTTTTGCGAACCCATCCGGCATGGCACGCATTTCCCACACGATTCATTCCTGTAAAACCGCACCGCCGTAAGCGCCATATCCAGCATGCAGGTCGTGTCGTCGCACACCACGATCGCCCCAGACCCCAGCATCGAACCCGCATCCGCCAGCGCCTTGAAATCCAATCGCACGTTCACCATCGACGCCGGCAAATATCCCGACGACGGTCCCGACGGCGCGAAGGCCTTCAGCGCGCGCCCGCCGCGAACCCCACCCGCGTGCCCATACAACACCTCGCTTATCGGTGTGCCCATCGGCACCTCGTAGACACCCGGCCGCTCCACGTGCCCGCTCACTCCCACAAATTTCAGCCCGCGTGATCCTCCCGCTCCTGCTGTCTTGAACCACTCCACCCCGCGCGCCAGGATTTGCGGCACATTCGCGAACGTCTCCACGTTATTGATCACTGTCGGCTTCTGCCACAGTCCCATCTGCCCTGGAAAGGGCGGCTTGTTGCGCGGTTCGGCCCTGTGCCCCTCAATCGCCTCAATAAGCGCGCTTTCTTCTCCGCAGATGTACCCGCCGGGGCTGACAAAAACCTCCAACTCAAACTCTAACTCGCTCCCCAGAATCTTTTTTCCGAGCAATCCTGCTTTCGTGCATCTCCGCAACTCTTCCCCGAAAATCTCTTCCTGCAATGGATACTCGTGGCGAATATACAAAATCCCTTTTTTCGCGCCCGTCACCAGCCCCGCAATCATCATTCCTTCCGCCACCAGATGTGACAGGTGGCTCAGGATAAACCGATCCTTAATCGTCCCCGGTTCGCTCTCATCCGCATTGCACACGATGTACTTCACCGGCTCCGCCTGCTTGCGCACCAGATCCCACTTCATCGAAGTTGGAAATCCCGCGCCGCCCATCCCGCGCAGTTCTGCCTCTTTCAGCGTGGCTAGCACGCCGTCCCAATCCTTCGTCGCCACCAGCCTGCGTACCACCCTGTACTTTTCCCCATCTCCATACGGATCAGACGCGCACGCCACACGCCCCTCGCGCAAATGCTCCGCGGATAATTCTTCTCCTCGCATCGCGCGCCGAGCCAGTACTTCCACTTTTTCCGCCGTCACTCCGGCAAAAATCTCGTTATTGATCGCCACCACCGGCGCTTGATCGCACCGCCCCAGACAGCTCACATCTTTAATCTGCACGTCCTGCGGACTTCCCCCGCCAAACCGCCGCACCAGCTCCGCCCGCAACTCGCACCCAGTATTCAGCCGGCAGCTCATGTCTGCGCACACGTGCACTTCCGCCTTGGCTGGCGGCGTCAAATGAAAATGGGGATAGAAGCTGGCAACGCTGTGGATTTGATACTGCGGAGTTTGCGTCCGCCGGGAAAGCTCCTCGAGCTCCGCCTTTGGCAGATACCCGTAGCGCAGTTGGATTGCTCGCAGTTCGTTAAAGATCACGGCGGAATGTCTCGCGAAACTGCGCCGCTTCGGTCTGTCAATCCCGGCGCACTTCCAGGGTTCTCGCTATTTCCGCATACTCCGGGCCGAATCCGTCCTCTTAAATCGCACCCCGTTGTCTTTTCGCGCAATGCCTGTCAAAACCTCACGCCTTTCCGTTGACTTCCCCCTTCGCCGAACGCTATAAGCAAAAAGGACTTTTGGCTCTCTCGGAATGCCGATTCGACATAATTCCCCTCGTTCCCGGTCCGCTCTGTTCGTGGCGGCCTGCCTGCTTTCTTTCGCCTTCGCTAGCCATGCCGCGAACGATACTCCCGAGCCTATCAAGTACATCGGCCCCGGCTCCTGCGCCGCCACCAGTTGTCATGGCAGCGTCAGGCCCGTCGCTGGCAGTCGCATTCTCCAAAACGAATATTCCACCTGGATTCTCCAGGGCCAACACAGTCGTGCCTATCAAGCCCTCACCGGCGACGTCGGCGAGCGCATGGCTCGAATCCTCAAGCTCAATGCCAAGGCCGAAGAATCGCCCAAGTGCCTTGCCTGCCACGCGCTCTATACCACGCCCGAACAGCGCGGGCGTTCCTTCGAAATTTCGGAAGGTGTTTCCTGCGAAGTCTGCCATGGCCCCGCCTCAGCGTGGCTGGGCCCGCACACCACGCGTGCGTGGTCGCACGAAAAATCCGTCGGGCTCGGCATGGTGGACACCCGCAACCTCATCCCGCGCACGCAAAAGTGCCTACAGTGCCACCTTGGCACCAAGGAAAAATTTGTCGATCACGAAATGATCGCTGCGGGTCACCCGGATCTCTATTTCGAACTGGACTCTTTCTCCGCCGTCATGCCGCGCCACTGGAAAGTTCCCCGCGAATCCGCGTCCGGAAAACCTACAGAAGATCCTGCCTGGATGGGCGTGCGCGAATGGTCCACCGGCCAAGCCGTGCAACTCAGCGCTTCCATGGATCGCCTGGCGTGGCGCGCGAGAGGCGAACGCAACGATCAACAAAATACCTGGCCCGAATACGCCGAACTCTCCTGCTTCTCCTGTCATCACTCATTGGTCTCTGCGAAAGATAGCTGGCGTCAGGAACACGGCTATGAAGGCCGCCGCCCCGGAGATCCTCCCTGGAATTCTTCTCGTTACGCCGTCTTCCGTCTCTTCGCCAAGCAAATCGATTCCGCGTCCGCGCAGGATCTCGATCGCCAATTGCTTATCATCTCTACCGAGATGAGCAAGCTCAATCCAGATCGCACCGCCGTTGCCATAGCTGCGAACGCCGCCTCGCCCCTCGCTCTCCATATCGCCGATCGCCTCGCCGCCATGCAATACGATCAGGCCATCACCCTGCGGATGCTTCAACGCATTGCTGACGATGCAGAGAATATTTCCCTCGCCGACGAGCGCGCCGCCGAACAAGCCACCATGGCCCTTGATTCTCTCTACATCGCTTACAGTAAGGACACCAAGCCCGCTGACGCCGCGGAAGTCCGCGCCGCCATCAACGCCCTCTTTCAGCAACTCGAAAATCCTTCCGCCTACAATGCCAACCAGTTCGCCTCCGCCCTCCGTCGCATCCGTCCGTTCCTCCACTAGACGGAATTACCTAATAGCGCTGTCATCCTGTGGAACGCGCCGTTTGCGCTCTGAAGAATCTCATCTTTAAATTGTCCGATCACCAACGCAAAAGAGGCCGAGATTTCTCTCGGCCCCTCCGTGGTACGAATCAATTTACAAGATCAACCAGACAAACCCACTGCGTGGCTTCCTACTCCTACTCGAAAAAGTGCGCGATCTTTTTCCCGGCCTCTTCCGTGTAATAGACGGTTACCTTGGTGCCTTTTTCCGTCCCCTTCGCCACGTCCTTACCTGAATCTTCCAGAGCGGTTCCGCTATACTCGAAAGTCTTCTCGGTACCATCGGCGGATTTAACAACCACCGTCTTCGTCCCCTTGTCGACCTTCTCGATGGTTCCCTTCGTCTCCTTCATTCCGTCCTTGCCGACCTTGCCAATGGCCTTCGCGGTTTCATCCGCACCCTTGCCCGTCGAACTTACTACAACTTCCGAGCCTTCCTTGATCCCGTTGAAGCCATCTTTCGTGCCCTTTACGGTATCGTCGCCTACCACTTTCACGGTGTGCTCGGTTCCATCCTTGGTCTTCACCACAACCGTCTTCGTGGTCTTATCTACCTTCTTCACCGTGCCGTGGATAAAGCTCACCACATCCTGGCCCACGCTCATCGTGGCTGCGAATGCCAGTCCTGCCAGCGCCAACAATACTTTCTTCATCTGCGGATACCTCCTCCGTTTGGACACAAAATTAACTCCCCCATCCGCCATCATACCTTTTTTGTTACAGCTTTCCAATTCCATTACCCGCTCCTGCGATATAGGATTGCCTTGGCGGCTCCCACAACTCGATCCGATCTCCTTCTGGATCCAATATCCAGGCGAACCGTCCATACTCATAGTCCTCACGCTTCGGGTCCACCCATACGCCCTCCGCCTTCAGCGCCTCCACCAGTGCATCCAGATCCTCCACGCGAAAATTCATCATGAATGGTTGGGTGCTCGGCTCGAAGTACTTTGTGTCCTTCTTGAAAATCGACCAAACCGTGAGCCCGTTCGGATCGCCATCGTCTTTCCAACGGAACGAGACCCCTTCACCCGTCACATCCTGCCGGATTCCCAGATGCTTCTCGTACCACTCGTAAAGCTTTTGAGGATTCTCGGCCTTGAAAAAAATCCCTCCCATTCCAGTCACTCGCCCCATGATGCCCTCCTCATGCAACCTCGGCGGATTCTACAACGACTCTTCCTCCCACAAACGCATTCTTCCGCCCCTTTTGGAGGGGGTGGCTCGCTACCACTTTTACGCACATAACCTTTCCTATCAAACCATGACGTTGTTTGCCCCGACCTTTGCAAGGAGTCTGCTTTCTCCCTCAAGCAATCTCCTACCCAACCACTTCGCCCCCATCTCTCCCTCAATAATCAAATGACTCACGCCAGCGACTAAGTTAAACTGGTCGTTCCTCGCCCTCGCGTATTATGAACACCCTGGAACGCTACCTCTGTTCTTCGTCTCTCTGGCGCTACATCTCTCGACGCCAACTGCTTCCCTGGGTCCTGTCCGGTGCGCGCTTAGGAGACCATGTTCTCGAGATTGGTGCCGGCTCGGGCGCCGCAACCGAACATCTCCGCGAACGTGCCTCTCGTGTGACTTCCCTGGAATACGACCACGATTCCACCGTGAAATTGAAGACGTGGCATCACCCTCAGACTGGTGGCGTTCTCTGCGGCGATGCGGCCCAGTTACCCTTTACCAGTGAAACCTTTTCTTCCGTGATCGCTATTCTCGTTCTTCACCACCTGCAGTCCCGCAAACTTCAGGACCAGGCTTTCGCCGAGGTCCTCCGCGTGCTGCGCCCTGGTGGAGTTTTCCTCGCGTTCGAAATCCATGATAGCTGGATTCACCACGTCGGCCACTACAAGAGCACTTTTACCCCGCTCGCTCCAGGCTCCGCTTTTGCCCGCCTCACCACAGCTGGCTTCTCTCGCGTTTCGGTCGATTTCCGCCGCGGCGGATTCCGCCTCCACGCCTTGCGCGCCAAGGCCGAAGAGTCTTGCCCCGAACCGCAGCACTCCACTCGGAAAGCCATCGCGGCAATCACCTAGGGCGAATAGATTCATCAGGACTTGCGGTTTTGGAAGTGAATAAATACAGGAGTCGCGTCGCTCACTAGCACTTATTAAAGAACTCGAGGGCGACTCGGTGTGACCGCGTCGCCCTCTTTTGATTGATTCGCGAAGTTACCGCTTCTCGATTTAACTTGGTTGGAATGGTTCGGTTTTACCGTGCCGCCCCTTCCTCATTATCTCGTGAAGCTTTACTTTTTTGGCTCATCTCTCGATCTCGACTCGGTTCTACCCTTGTCGCATCTTTGAGCGCACCATAAAGCGGTTGCTCCCGCTATCGTCCTGCGGCAATTAGGTTTTACCCGTTTCGCCTTGAACCTGGCCGCGGAGCTCACCCCTCGATCCAATTCATTGGGACCGGCTCGGTTTTACCCTTACCGTTCCTTTGTCTTGTTCCGCGGGGCGTTCCTTCTTAATTCAACTCGCTTGAGGATGACTCGGTTTTACCCTTGCCTCCCCCCGCAAATGAAGTGCGAAGTTTGTACTTCTCATTCAACTCGAAATGGACAAACTCGGTTTTACCCTTGCCGCCATCTCTACATTGACTCGTGAAGTGTTCCTTCTCGATCAATCTAAGCGCATGGTAGGAGCAGTTGGAAACGTTGGCAAGAGTTATTTCCAAAACGCCTTGAGGATATTTGTGCATGACTGTGCAAAACACGATTCACGTCAACCAGCACACGGATTAATTCTGTGCGGGGCCTAAGGGATTCCGCCCGCGCGAATCCGGTTTCCTGCTGGTTGTCCTGTTGCTTGAAAGAGTTCAACCTTTCAGTCAGGCATCATTTCAGCTGCGTACAATTCTTGTCTTTGTACTTTTGCTTGTGGCAGTCGGCGCGTTGACTACCTGGCCTTATCGTCGCGAACGTAACTGGGGCTACTACCTTAGCGGAGGCTTGGGCCTCGTGGTTGAGATTCTCGTGATTCTGCTATTACTTGGGCGAATCTGTACACCATTGAAACCTCCCATCAGACAGTTGGTTGAGAGACGCTATCGACCGGTTAGCGCTGTTCCGAGCTCACTCCGCGTTTGTATTACTCGCAGTATAGCGTCGCGTGTGATCATTCCTACAATATTGGCAAGTCCGTCTTCCGTATGATTCACAACCGGCATCTGGTTCACGTCCGCAGCCACCAGCCGGTCTAGCAGTGCCGGCAAGGGTTCATTCGGCGCTGCCCATAAAATCCGTTCTCTCGGCACCATCACTGCCTGTACCGAGTTCATGTTCCAATCCTCGCGCGGCACCGTGTTCAGCGCCGCCACATTCATCATTCCCACCAGCCGCTGATCCATCGTCACGATGTGCACACGCCGTCCGGTGCGTAACACCTCGTTGCTATAGTCATCCAAGCTCAAGTTCGCAGGTATCGCCGGTACTTCATGGGTCATCACGTCAGCCGCGCACAATCCATTGAGCGCTTCCCGGATTGTTACCTGCGCCACGCTGGCCTGCGCTGCATTCAGCAGGAACCACCCGATCACCGCCAGCCAGATTCCTTCCCACCGGTTGCTCCCGGTTACGCCAAATGCAAGCCACAACCCCAGCACGATCATGCCGTACGCAATTAGTTTCCCACTGGCCCCCGCCACACGTGTAGCCCGGACAAAATCCTTCGTGGTTCCCCATACGATCGCGCGGAAGATCCGCCCGCCATCCAGCGGAAATCCAGGCAGCATATTGAATAGAGCCAGCGCCAGGTTGGTTTGCCAAAGATACGTTGACACCGCTTCGACTACCTTGCTGTCGGGTACGATTACCGTTGAAGCGAAAAACGCTCCCGCCAGAAATGCGCTCGCCAGCGGTCCCGCGATCGCAATGTTGAACTCCTGCATCGCCTTGCTCGGTTCTTTTCCGATCCGTGCCAATCCCCCGAACAGAAAGAGTGTGATGGACAATACCCGAATCTTGTAGTGCTGCGCCACCACACTGTGTGCCAATTCGTGGAATAGCACGGAGCCAAAAAACAGCAGGCTCGTGCCGGCTCCCAGCGTCCATAGCTGCGGCATCGTCCAGTGTGGATTTAACTGCGCAAATTGCGTGGAGATCAGGTAAGTAATCAGCCCAAAAATAATGATCCAACTCAGGTCTATGTAGATGGGAATTCCCAGGACTCTGCCAATCCGGATTCCCTGTGCTTGCGGCATGAATCAGAACCTCACCAGACTCTCGGCAATTTTGACTTTTTCGAATGGCCTTGCTTCTATACTACTCCATCTCATCGAGGCGGGCTGTGTCTCGCCGGACACGTCGTGGCCTCACCCCCACGTGCCCCGGTCTCTATCAAATCACTAAGTCCTTTGTTTTCATGATAATCTGGACGGCGTTGCAGTTGCTTTCTCCCAGTGCGCCGGCTGCGCAGAGAGTCTCCCTACGACAAATTCAGCGCCCTCGGTGGAGTAAAACCGATCTCGCCCAGCTGCAAAGGAGAACTCACATGGAAGCGTTTCTTGGTTTCGCAGGTTTGGCGATCATCACTCTCGGTGCGCTGGCCGCCGCGTTGGCCCTTCAGACTGTGTTCCTTCGCGCCGCCTTTGCGCTCATGCAGCCCGCCATGGGTTCCCGCCGCCATCCGCAACCTTCCATAGAGCAGGGAACTCAATTGGTCGCACGCGCCTTCCGTGCCGCGCGCTAAACAAATTTTCCCGTACACGAATTGCGGATCGCTTAGCTCAGAAGCTCAGCCGCGACGGGGAAGGGAAGAAAGGTAACGATCATGCTGGCTTTGAAATTCTTGTTGATGATTCTCGGCGTCGGACTCTTTGGCAGCGCCGCCATTCTCGTCGCTTACGATGTCTATGTCGCGGCACGCCTTCGCTCGCTCCTCAGCCACAATCGAGACGAAGCAGGGACGGAGGCCATCACGCAAATGAGGAGCACCGGCTAAACCCCTGTGGGTGGCTCGGTTCGCGACACTGGAGGAGAAACCATGAGCAGGAAGGCAAGCACCGCCGCGCTTGAAACCTCTGCCAGCAGGTTGCGCCCAACCAGCGTCGCGCTCCGCGCCACCCGGCCGGCGAAATAAGCAATCCAACGAAAGTCAGCCGTAGAGGAAGAAATCTAAATGCACCACGGTCTTCACAATTTAAATTCGCCGTTCTCCGGGGGATGCCATGAACTCCATATACGAATTGGCCTCTTTTCCCACCGAACGCACAGCCGCCCATGCCACAAAGATGAGCTACTCCTTCTCCACCCTCGACGGACGCACCACCCACCGTGTCACCCTGCGCCGCTATCGCTGGCTGCTTCCCACAGCCGGCAGCACGGAGCAGACGGTCTGGGCGCCAGTGCGCATCGAAACCATCTCTAGTCCTACTACGGGCTAGAATTCGCGCTCCTCGATTTTCACCATGCAAACCAAACACAATGCTCCATTCCTGACCAGCCGGGCGGCCGACCACGCTGCCCGGCATTGTTTTTCATGGAACAGTGTTAGCATTTTGAAGGTTCAGAGAGGTGAGGTTTGCGGCGAATCTCCATTCTTTGCGTACTCATTAGCTCGGTTTTCCTTTCTTCGTTGCTTGTCGTCTCGAGCGAGGCGAGAGATCTGCTGTTGCCTGACGGGCAACAAAATCCCTCATCCGCTTCTTCTCCGGGCAAGCCCGCGACCTGCGACGTTCTCCGCGCCGCAAAATCCAAGGTCTATGGTTTTCGTCCTTCCCAACTCAACGAATCGCAAATCGATGCCAAAGGCAAGGAAATCGATGCCTTCTGGAAGCAAGTCCAATCCGCTGGCACGGACGGCGTTTCTTGCGTGCGTTCCATGCTTCAGGAGGAAAAAACGGATCACTTCTTCCAATTCGATGCCGCTTCCTTTCTCTTTCAGGCAGACCATTCCCCCGAAACCATGCTCCTCGTTCGCGATTCCATCGCGCAAGTCGATTTTCAGGAAGTCGATCCTGCCAACTACCTTTCTCTCGCCCTCTCTCTCGCCCAGGAAGGCGCGGACATTTCTTCTCTCGCTGCTCGCCTCCTCCGCTATCCCAATGCCATTATTCGCGTTCCCGAACAGGGTCTGGAGCTCGATTCCGATACTGCTGCTCTGTTTCTCTACGGCAGCATGAAGTCCGCGCTCGCCACTAAGTCCCTCATCCCCGAATTGCAAGCACCCGAATCGTTTGTGCGTGCAGGCGCCGCCCATTTACTCGCCGAACAGCTCACCGAAGAAAGTTATCGCGCCCTCAGCCGTTGGGATGGCCTGGCCAAAATCGAAGAAGAATTTCGCCGCAACGATATCTCCGCCGTCATGAAGTATCAGCCTCCCAACAAAGCTGATCTCGCCCACCCCAAATTTTCACGCGAGCAGGTCCTGCAGATGATTGCCGCTCTCCCCCACACCAGTGCGGAGTTCTCCGACGTCATGGGCAAAAAAGGGTGCGGACTTTGACAAACAGAAGCGCGACGAGAAAGCTACGCAGGCAGAAATCTCCAAAGCCATCGCCGATGGTGAGCCCATCTACGGCATCGCCAACCATACCGCTTTCATGAACAGTGCGGTGGCCACCCTGCAACCAGGAGACTTCGAACTCCTCCGCACCGCCCGGCGTAAGTCTCTCTTCAGCATTTCCGACCAGTGCCTCGAAGAGTATCTGGCCTTTACGCAAGTCATGATCGGCCTGATCAACAGGCTCGATCTGTACAAGGATTTCCGCTCCCATTGACGTTTCGGCGGCGAAGAATCAGGAGGAGGTGGCGGCGTGTTATTATCGGTTCAGAACGCCGTGTTGCCGAAAACTGGTTGCTCCTGTTTGCGCCATTCTTTTCTGGGTGTATTCCTTCTCGCCACGATTACCTTTGTTGCGGAGCCGCTCCACCCTGCCGATGCGGTTTCTCTCGATGATGCCATCCGTCAACTCGCCGAGCGCATCGCCGCTATCCCCAATCTGAGAGGGCCGCTTCGGCTCGAAGTTCAGGATGACCCTGCCTTTGATGAATCCGAAGGTCCGAGCTGGAAAGGTGTACTCCGCCGCGAACTCGATCGCCGAAAGCTTAGCATCACCGAAGAAGCTGCCGCCCCGCTTCTCCGTGTCGGCGCCACGGAGACTCCCACACAATTCGTACTCGTCGCCGAACTTCTTTCTCCGGATCGGCAGGAACTCCGCATTGTGGCTCTCAAACGCTCAGCGTTACAGGTCGAGGCCTTGCCCCTTTCTCCCGTGCGCATTGAAAAGCAGCTCCTCCTCGAAAGCGCAGATCGCATCGTCGACGCTGCCGCACTTTCCAAATCCACCTCTGACGATTTGCTCGTGCTCACCTATCGCAACTCGGAGTTGACGCTTCTTCGCCTCGATCCCACTGGCGCAGCGAAGCAAACCCATCCGCTTTCCGTCGCAGGTGCACGCGCCTCGCGCGATCCTCGTGCGGAACTCTCGATGACCGAGACCGATGGCCAGATTCAACTCTCTGGCAAGCTTTGCGAGTTTACCGGGGCCACGTCTTCGGACATGAAGTGCCGCACCGCTAGGACCACTTGGCGCCCTCTTCCCTCGATCTCCTCATCCTGCGATTCCACCATCTGGAAATTGCAGACTGACACCAACGATTGGACCGTCGGAGATCTCCTTCAAGTCCTTCCCCAAGGAGCATCGCGCCCGGGCAGCGTCGCTCTCCTCAGCGATTTTCCCGGTCCGATCCTCAGCATTAGCGGCACGCAGAACAATCGCGGCGCGCTCGTCGTCATTAGAAATTTGCGTACAGGGAACTATGAGGTCTACAAACTCACTCTCGCTTGCGGCAATTAGATCTTCGTGTGCTCAGAGTATTCGGGAGGGCACTGCTTCAGAGCTCGCGGAAAAGCCCAGCTCTTTAGGGGCTCGGAGCCTCAGCTCCGACATCAAGTGCTTGGCTTTTCGGGGGCTTCAACTCGTGAGGAAATGGTTTGGGCGCCTTGTTTCAGCTGCCTGCTCAGCCGTGCCGCTGCCCTCTCAGGAAACTCAGGGCTTTCCCGTTTGTTGCGCCCCCCGATTTACGGTTCCTCGGGCTTCCGCGCATTCTACTGCTTTGCTCTGTTTGCTGAGTTGTTGCCCCACACTTCTTTCACTTCTTTCCGTGCCTGCAGCGCATGCCACAAAGCATCCGCGTTACGGCGGCACCTTGCGCATTTTCCTTCGCGCTACCTCGGTATCACTGGACCCCCGCGAGTGGAAACCCGGTTCCCCTTCCTCTTCGCAAAACGAACAACTGGCCATGCTCGTCTTCGACCGCCTGCTCACTCTCGACGATTACGGCCGCTTCCAACCCGCTCTCGCCGCCGAGTGGTCTCATGAAGCCAGTCTCCGCAATTGGCAATTCAGACTCCGCCCCGGCGTCAAGTTTTCTGATGGCACGGCCCTCACCGCCACCGATATCGTCACCGCCCTGCAGCCTCTTCTCCCCTCCGGCCTGCAAATCAGTGCCAATGAAGGCGGAGTCACGATTCGCTCTTCCCGCCCCATTCCCGATCTTCTCGAACAACTCTCCTCCGAACGCTATCTGATCTACCGTGTGCAATCCGATGGCACTCTTCTCGGCACTGGACCGTTCACCGTTGCCGAGTCTCTGCCCGCCTCGCCTTCCGAAGCCAATCCCTCCGCCATGAAGCCCGCTCGCATCAAATTCCGCGCCAACGAAGACGCTTGGTCAGGCCGGCCGTTCCTCGATGCCATTGACGTCACCCTCGGCGAGCCACCACTTCGTTTACTCTATGATTTGCAGATCGGCAAGGCCGACCTCGCCGACATCGCCCCCGATCTCGTCCGCAAAGCTCGCCAGGAAAATGTCCGCATCTGGAGTTCCGCTCCTAACACGCTTCTTGCTCTCCGCTTCGACAATTCCCAGCCCGCGGCCGCCGACGATCATCTCCGCGAAGCCCTCTCCTTTTCCCTCGACCGCGAGACCATGGCCAACGTGTTGCTTCAAAGGCAAGCCCAACCCTCTTCTGCACTATTGCCGCAGTGGCTCTCGGGATATGCTTTTCTCTTCGGCAGTCCGATGAGTCTGGATCGCGCCAAGGAGCTTCGCGCTTCGCTTCCACCCAACGTGGCAGGCGGCACGGAGCCACTTCGATTGCGCGTCGATTCTTCGGGCGATCTCATGAAACTCTTGGGGGAACGTGTGGCTGTCAATGCGCGCCAGGCCAATCTCTCGGTTCAAGTGCTCGCACCTCGCGACGCCGGAAACTCTTCCTCACTCCCGCCCTTCAAGCCGGCCCCCGCGGGGTTACACTTGTTTGCGTGGCACTACGACACTGTCTCGCCACGCGCTGAATTAGATTCGCTGGCCAGGCAATTTGCGGTTGAAGATTCCGGAGAGGGCACCCAGTCCGTGAGTGATCCTGAACAGCTTTTTGCCTTGGAACGCCGCTTCCTCGACGAACGGCGCATCCTTCCGCTTGTGGTTTTGCCGGATTATCTCGGCGTTGCCGGCAATGTCCGCAACTGGTCTCCGGCCCGTTGGGGCGAATGGCGCCTCGCCGATGTTTGGTTGGATCAGACCGTGAATAGTTCCGCGGCTAATGACAGCAACACGCCCAGGATTTCCTCCTCGGCTCGCGTGCCTGGGGGGCGTCCATGAGTTTTCGCACCAAAATTTTTCTGATTTTCCTTGTCACCGTGCTGGCCTCTGTCTCCCTCGTCGCCTACGGCGTCACCTTCTACACGCAGCGCGCGTTCGAAGCCTCTGATGCGCAGCGTACCGAAGCCCTCATCTCCCAGGCCAAAAAAGAATTTGCCCAACGCGGGGAAGTCGTTGTTCAGCAAGTCGAAAACATCACCAACTCAGATATCACACTTCACATGGCTCTGGATCTTGCTCGACCGAACGCCGATACCTCTCTCTATGTCCACGATGCCAACGGCGCTGCTCAAGACCACGGTCTGGATTTCGTTGAATTCGTGAACGGCGATGGCTCGCTGATCTCTTCCGCGCAAAATCCCGCCCGCGTCGGCTATAAAAATGACTGGATCACTGCCACAAAAGACTGGCGCGGCTCCAGCGCCTTCCTCAAGCGCGAAGAACTACCCGACGGCGTTGCGCTTTCCCTTACTGGCGTCCGCACGTTGCCAGTCGGCGAAAAAAACTTCTACATCATCGGCGGCCGCCGCCTTGATCAGAATTTCCTTGCTTCTCTCGTGCTTCCCTCGGGAATGCGTGCCCTTCTCTATCGCAACCTCGAACCTAATTTCGTCGCTACAGCTCTCACCGATGCCAGCGGCACGGTCCCGAATGCCGAATCGTTCCAGCCTCTCATCGAGCAGATTCAGAAGCAGCACATCGACGACGCGAAGACTCTCGTCAGCACCATTGAGTGGAACCGCGATCCCGCCAGCGCCGAGAGTTTTCATGCTATGCCCTTGCGAGGCCGCAACAACGAGCTTCTCGGTGTTCTCCTTCTCGGCAGTTCTGCCAAGGAACTCGTCCTCCTGAAGCACCAGATCCTCAAAATTGCTGGCCTCGTCAGTCTCGCCGCCATTCTCATCGGCCTTCTGGTCAGTTGGTGGGTCTCTCGACGCATCACTCGTCCCGTCGAAGAACTTGCCGATGGCGCTCGTGATGTCGCCTCTGGCCACTGGAACACCCATATCAGCGTGCAGGGCAACGACGAAATCGGCCAGCTTGCTGGCGCGTTCAACGACATGACCCGCACTCTCGCCGCGCAAAAAGAAAAGCTCGTGCAGACGGAACGCGTCGCTGCCTGGCGTGAACTGGCTCGCCGACTCGCTCACGAATTGCGCAATCCGCTCTTCCCCTTGCAGATTACCGTCGAAAATCTGCAGCGGGCGCGCCAGCTTGGCCCCGAACAATTTCAGGAGGTCTTTGGCGAAGCCACGGCCACGCTCAAAGCGGAACTCGCCAATCTCAATAGCATCGTCGGCCGCTTCAGCGATTTCTCCAAGATGCCGGCCCCGCAGCTCGCCCGCGTCAACGTCAATGAATCGCTGCGCAATGTTGTTCGTTTGTTCGAAGCGCAATTCAACGCCGTCGGCAAGCCTTCCATTACCACGGAATATTTCCTCAACGAATCCCTGCCGGAAATCGATGCCGATCCCGACCTACTTCACCGAGCCTTTCAGAATCTCGTACTGAACGCGTTGGACGCTATGCCCGCCGGAGGCACCCTCACTCTCCGGACATCCGACGGCGATGAAACCGTTCGCATCGAGGTGTCTGACACCGGCAAAGGTCTCACTCCCGAAGAGTGCTCTCGCCTCTTCACACCCTACTACACCGCTAAGCTGCAAGGCACTGGCCTCGGCCTTGCCATCGTCCAGTCCGTCATCAGCGATCATCACGGCACCATTTCCGTCTCCAGCGAAGAAGGGCGAGGCGCCACGTTCCGCATCGATCTTCCCAAACGCCAGACAGGCTCCGTTGCCAAGCCTAAGGAATCTGCTCCCGCGAGCGCCACCGAGTCCACGCAACCCGCTGCCGCGGCCTCGGACTAAAGTTTTTCTCTGGCTTTTGTGGGGTCCGCCTTTCGAGGCGGTCCGGCCTTGGGTTTGTTTTTGTGGCTGATCCTCCTAACCGTTCACCTCCGAAAGGACGCGCATGCCGCGCAAAGCCAATCTCCTCCTGATCGACGACGACCCTAATACGCTCGCGTCTCTCTCCCGTGCCTTTCGTCTCGCCGGACACGAAGCCACGGTCTGCAATAATGCCGCGCGTGCCACCGAACTCATTCGCTCCCAGTACTTCGATCTCATTCTTTCCGACGTCGTCATGCCCGGTAAAAGCGGCCTTGAGCTCCTAGAAGAATTGAAGAAAGACGGCGTGCAAACTCCCATCGTTCTTATCTCCGGCCAGGCCAATATTGAAATGGCCGTCAAAGCCACGCGCCTCGGCGCTCTCGATTTCCTCGAAAAGCCTCTCACCACCGATAAGCTCCTCGTCACGGTAGAAAATGCACTCCGCCTTAGGCGCCTCGAAGATGAAAACCGCGAACTCCGTCAGCGCCTTGGCAAGCACGAACTTGTCGGCTCCGGCCCAGCCATAACGCGGCTGCTCGCGCAAATCGACCGTGTGGCCGCCAGTGAAACCCGCGTCTGCATCTTTGGCGAAACCGGCACTGGCAAGGAATTAGTCGCTCGCGCAATCCACGACAAATCTCCGCGCCGCGAAAATGCCTTCATCACTCTGAATTGCGCCGCTGTCCCCGCGGAACTGATCGAATCCGAATTATTCGGCCACGAAAAAGGTGCTTTTACCGGCGCTACCGGACGGCACGTTGGCAAATTCGAGCAAGCGGAGGGCGGCACGCTCTTCCTCGATGAGATCGGCGATATGCCTCTCACCATGCAGGCCAAGCTTCTCCGCGTTTTGGAAGAAGGCGAAGTCGAACGCGTCGGTGGCGACAAGCCCATTAAAGTGAATGTCCGCGTCATTGTCGCCACCCATCGCAACCTCGAAGACCGCGTCAAAAATAACGAATTTCGCCGCGACCTTTTTCACCGTGTCTATGTCTTTCCGCTCGCGCTTCCGCCATTGCGCGATCGCCTCGAGGATTTTCCCCATCTTGTCGCTCATTTCGCCCGACAGGTCGCCAAGCAAAATGGCTGGAAAGAAAAGACGTTCTCCAAAGAAGCGATTGCCGAATTGCGCCGTTACTCCTGGCCGGGCAACGTCCGAGAATTACGCAACATCGTTGAACGCCTCGTGCTCCTCGCCGCCGAAGACAACATCACCCACGAAGATGTTCGTCTCGCCCTGCCAGCCGCAGACGGCGCCGTTCTTACATCCGACTCCCTGGCCATCGCCAGCCAACCACAGGGGACTCTTGTCGCGCGCACCGAAGCGTTCGAACGCGAAGTCCTCCTCGCCGAAATCCGCCGCCACAATTTCCACATGACCAATGTTGCCCGCGCCCTCGGCCTCGAGCGCAGCCACCTTTACAAAAAGTGCCAGCAACTCGGCATCGACCTCCATTCCCTCCGCAAGCCTGAGTAAGCAAGAGATCACGACTCAGTCGCGAGTCGCCTGCAAAACCAGGCTTTAATACGCATATAAATCAATAACATACGGTCAATTCCGTTTCTCCTTGACAAATTACATATTGCTATGTAGAATTCGCATATTGCTATATAACGGAAAGGCGGGCCTCCATGACTCTCGGCGATAAACTCCGTTCCCTCCGTGCTATCGAGGGATCGCTCCGTGGCTTTGGCCGCCCCATGACGCAGTCCGAAGTCGTTAACGCCATGAAGGCCGAACTCGGCCGCGGCCTCAGCCAGGCCTATCTCTCGCAGATTGAAAACGGCGCGCGGCCGCACATGACCAACACCTCCCGCGAACTTCTGGCGCGCTTTTTCCGCGTGTTCCCGGGCTTCCTCGTCGACGATCCCGCGGGTTTCACTCGCGAACTGCAATCGGTCCTTCGCACTGAAGATGCCACCGTCGATTCCTGGCTTTACGCCGGCACCGACCAATTCCGCTCCGATCCGGAACTTGCGCGCGCCCTCCTCGCCATCGCGGAAAATCGCGATTCACGCGGCGCATTGCTTCTGCTTGCCGAAATTCTTCGCACGCCCGGCCTTGATGAACGATTAGGTGAAGTGCTTCAACCGGGGAACGTGACGGGAATAGGTCATGCGCCCCCGGTCTCTTCCCGTAACTAGAGTACTCCTGCAGTTCGGGGCATTGCCCAAGTGATGGGTTGTCGCTCTTCGAGGTGATGTATGTCCTGGTCTGACGTCTACCTGTTTTGTTTCTTGGTTGGCACTTCGCTCAGCATTTTGTCGTTCCTGGCGGGTGCCGTCCATTTGCACTTGCCGTTTCATCTTCATTTTCCGTTTCACGGCGGCCACGTTGGCGGAAATCTTGGCGGGCACGCCGGCGGTCATGTGGGTGCAGGCGCACATCAGGGCGGCGGCTCCGGCCATTCCGGCTTCCATCTCTCGTGGCTGAACGCTTCCACCATCCTTGCTTTTCTCGCCTGGTTTGGCGGGACCGGCTACATCCTGACGAAATACTCCGACCTAATGGCTTTCGTCAGTCTCCTGATTGCCATCGCCGCCGGACTGATTGCCGGCTGGCTGGTCTTCCGTTTCATGTTGCGCCTCTTGAAAGACAGCGAGGGTGAAATGAACGACTGGGATTATCGCCATGAAGGTGCTGTCTGCTCCGTGAGCATCTCGATTCCGGCCAATGGCACCGGCGAAGTGATTTTTGTTCAGCAAGGTGTCCGTCGCAGCACCGGGGCTCGCAGTGACGACGGATCTCCGATACAGAAGGGTGCCGAAGTTGTCATCAGCCGTTATGAGAAGGGCATTGCCTACGTTCAGAAGTGGGACGAGTTCACTAAGACCTAACCGGAGCTCGCCGCCGTTTTGAAGCGCGCGCCGTTGAAAAAAGTTTAGCGGGCTGAAGATCGGGTCAACAGTTCCGCCTAGAAGGGAAAAGGGAGGCTTGTATGCAAGAGTTCTCGAGTGTCTGGGTCATCGCCGGTTTGGCGGTGGTCGCCGTGTTACTCATCATGGGCCTAGTGGCCCGCATGTATCGCAAAGCGGGTCCGCACGAAGCGTTGATCGTTTATGGGTTTCGCAAAACCCGCATCATCAATGGGGGCGGCACGGTTATCTTCCCGATGGTGGAGACGTGCAAGGAACTCTCCCTCGAATTGATGTCCTTCGACGTAGCTCCTCAACAGAGCCTCTACACCAACCAGGGCGTCGCGGTCACTGTCGAGGCTGTCGCTCAACTGAAAGTGAAGTCAGATCCAGTTTCTGTCCGCACTGCTGCCGAGCAGTTCCTGACCAAGCGCCCTGAACAGCGCGAAGGCCTCATCCGCCTGGTCATGGAAGGCCACCTGCGCGGCATCATCGGTCAGCTCACCGTCGAACAAATCGTCAAAGAACCCGAAATGGTTGGCGGCCGCATGCGCTCCACTTGCGCCGAAGACATGAGCAAAATGGGGCTCGACGTTGTCAGCTTTACCATCAAGGAAGTCCGCGACAAGAACGAATACATCACCAACATGGGTCGCCCCGACATCGCTCGCATCAAGCGCGATGCCGAGGTTGCCTCCGCCGAAGCCGATCGCGATATCGCCATCAAGCGCGCGGAAGCTTCCCGTGCCTCTGCGATCGCCAAGGCGCAAGCCGATCAGGAACGCGTCGCCGCGGAAACCGCTTCCCTGGCCAAACAGGCTGAGGCCGAACGCGACTTGGACATCAAGAAAGCTAACTACCTCGAAACCAGCAAGAAGGCCCAGGCGCAAGCCGACAAGGCCTACGAAATCGAAACTAATCGCCAGCAGCAGACTGTCATGCTCGAGCAGGTTCGCATTCAGCAAGTGGAGCGCGAAGCTCAGGTCAAGGTGCAGGAAGCCGAGATCAATCGCCGTGAACGCGAACTCGTCGCCACCGTCCTCAAGCAAGCCGAAGTAGAGCGCCAGCGCATTGAAACTCTGGCCAACGCCGAGCGCCAGCGCCTGATGTCGGAAGCCGAAGGTCGCGCCGCTTCCATCCGCGCGCAGGGTGAAGCCGAAGCCGAAATCATCTTCAAGAAGGGCGACGCCGAAGCTCGAGCCATGAACGTCAAAGCCGAAGCCTACCAGGAATACAACCAAGCTGCGGTCGTCGACAAGCTCATCACCGGCTTGCCGGAAGTCGTTCGCGCCCTCAGCGAACCGCTCAGCAAAATCGACAAGGTCACCATCGTCTCCACCGGCAACGGCGAAGCCGCCGGCGCCTATAAACTCACTGGTGACATCACCAAAATCGCCGCGCAAGTGCCTGCGCTCTTCGAAGCCCTCTCCGGCATGCAAATGACGGAACTCCTCGGCAAGGTTCGGATGATCGGCGACTCCGCTCCGAAGCCTCCCGCGCAGCCGCCCGCAACGAAGTCTTAACCACTTTCCGCCGGGGAGGGTCCAGCCCACTCCGGCGCCTTGCTTCACCGGAGAGAAGGTCATGAGTCTGACTTTGCATCAAAAACGAGGTCTCGTTTGGGGGTTGGGCATTCTTATGGCCGTTGTGCTCATGAGTGTCGCCTGGTCCCAAATCTGTACCGCGCTCGCCCATTGTTCCTCAATGTTCTGAACAAGTGAGTGCCGTACTCTTTGTTTTTGCAGTGGCCGCGCTTTCGAGCCTTTGGCGTTCGCCGCTTTCTGGCGGAAAGTCCGTTCCTGGGTTCTGTTGGTTCTACATCCCCCGGCTGACATCCTGACGCCCGCGTCTTTTGCGGACCGAAGGATCTCAACCACTCCGCCATCGCGGGATGAGCGGACGAGAAATTCGGTCGTAGCAATAGAAAGGAGTTTCACTATGGGTCTCTTAGAACGCGTTAGCACTCTCATCCGGGCCAATCTCAACGACATGATTGATCGTGCCGAAGATCCCGAAAAAATGATCAAACAGGTCATCCTCGACATGGAGAATCAATACCTCCAGGTCAAAACCCAGGTCGCCGTTTCCATCGCCGACCAGCACATCCTTGAAAAGAAGCAGCGCGAGCAAGAAGACGCGGCCAAGGACTGGATGCGCAAGGCCGAAGTCGCTGTCGATAAATCACAAGACGATCTCGCCCGCTCCGCTCTCGACCGCTACCAGACCGGCCAACGCCTCGCGCAAAGCTTTCAGGAGCAGGTCAACGACCAGAAAGCGCAGGTGGACACCTTGAAAACCGCACTCGTCAAGCTCGAGCAAAAACTCGATGAGGCCAAGTCTAAAAGGGAAGTGCTCCTCGCTCGCCATCGTCGCAGCATCGCTCTCGACAAGGCCGTAAAGGCGCAGGTCGCCATCGGCGACGGCTCCAAAAGTGCCTCTTTCGATCGCCTGAAGGATCGCGTCAACCACACCGAAGCCACCGCCGCCGGCGAAGTCGAATTGCTCACCGATGACGTGGCCGACAAACTCAATCGTCTCGACCGCGACACCGAAGTCGAACGCTTGCTCAACGACCTCAAAACTCGCCGTGGCCTTCCCGAAAAGGTGGGCTGAGGCGGCTTGCCGGAGCTGTCTCATAATTATCATTGATCAAATAATTTGAAGCATCCGCAAGGAGCGTGCCATGAAACTCGCTAGTTCAATTCTCGTGGTGCTGTTCGTATGTGTTGCCTGGGCACCCTGTCTCACCTCCCAAACCGCCCCCAAGCCCGAGGAGCTCGCCCAGAAATCTGCGGAATCCTGGCTCGCGCTCGCCGATGCCGGCAGATACGCGGAATCCTGGGACGATGCTTCCCAATACTTCAAGAACGCCGTAACCAAAGACAAGTGGATCGGCGCTCTGCAGGCCGTCCGCTCCCCACTGGGCAAAGTCCTATCCCGCAAATTAAAGAGCGCAAACTTCACCAGGACGCTTCCCGGAGCACCTGACGGGGAGTACGTGGTCATTCAATTCGATACCAGCTTCGAAAACAAGAAAGACGCCGTCGAGACTATCGTTCCCATGCTCGACAAAGACGGCAAGTGGCGCACTTCCGGCTACTTCATTAAGTGAATGACAAGCTCTTCAGGCTGTCGAGGCTTTTCGCCACGATTTGCAGGTAACAATTCTCGCCCGTCTCGCGAGAACCGGCCGTTTCCGTCGCCGCCCGTTCGATCAAACCGTTTCTCCAACGAATGACGATCGCCACGCGATGGCCGTCGTACCCTAAGGCAAGATTGGCGCTGGTCTCTGGACCGGCCATCCCATCGGCCTGGTCATCGTAATTGGAATGCTTACCGTCGGTCTTGTCGGCAGCCTCCTTGGCTACTCTTTCAGGCGCCGCCATAATCAGCTCCAGGGTTAGCCGCATTGCATCTCTGAGCTCCTCTCCGAGGTGCGATCGAGGTCTGTCCGCAACAGCAATCCACCATCGGAGTTTGCAACAGATTCAAGTCCCAAATTCTAGTCACCTGAGCTAAACTCCCACTCCCTGCCGGGTCCTTCCTTCTTCTGATCTCCGGCTTCGAGGGTGGCCATGATTCTGAACATCGAACGCAAACAACTTCCCCACGATGGCGTTGTTTTTGAGATGACCGGCCGCATCATTCTTGGCAACAATTCTCGCGACGTTGAACTGAATCTCACCAAAGCCCTCAATGAGAACGCGCGCAAAGTGGTCTTCGATCTCACCGGAGTCGCTCTCCTCGATAGCACCGGTGTCGGCATTGTGGTGATGTGTCACGCCAAACTCAAAAAGGTCGGCGGTGAATTGCGCGTCGCGGGCTCCTCCGGGATGGTCGACGAAACCCTGCGCATGACCAGCGTCGACAAAATCGTCCGCTTTTTCCCGACCGTCGCCGATGCCGCCGTTAACTTCTAAAGTCCTGCCAGAGCCTGCTTTTGTAGGGACCCCCTTTTGAGGCGCCCCGTTTGCCTCCGGAAGGTGTCGCGGAGCGGTCCACCAGCTTGCCCGGCTGAATAATGCGTCGTCATCCAACCAATACCTATAACGCAAAAATCTCCGCCGTTCTTCGCCTTGCATGACAAAATACCCGGTGATGCATCCTATCCTCATCGCCGCACCGACCGCCGCACTGGGTGCCGCCGCGCTCACCGCCTATGCCGCTGTCCATCGCCGCTCGCAACTCTTTGGTCCCACCGTTTTCCACACCGATTCTTCGCAAGCGCTCGCTCTCACTTTCGATGATGGCCCCAATCCTTCGATCACTCCCAAATTACTCGATCTCCTCGCGCGGTACGACGCGCGAGCTACTTTCTTCATCGTTGGTAAATTTGTCCGCAAATGTCCCGACCTCGTGAAAGAAACCGCTTCTCGTGGCCACGTGATTGGCAATCACACCGACACCCACCCGAACCTCTTCTTCACGGGTCCCGAAGAAACGCGCCAGGAATTGCTGCGCTGCACCGACGCCATTCAGCACGCCACCTGGTCCTCGCCGCAGTGGTTCCGACCTCCCTTCGGTTACCGCAGTCCCTGGCTATCCGAAATCGTTCATCGCCAGGGCATGCACACCGCGCTTTGGACCCTCATTCCTGGTGACTGGCGAGCCAAATCCAACGCGTGGCTGATCGACCGCATGAAGCCCATCGCGGCCCACCTGCAACATCTGCCCGCAGGTACATCTGCCTCGGGTAAAGTCTCCACCGGCGATATCCTCTGTCTCCACGACGGCAATTTCCGTCAACAGAATGCCGATCGCTCACGCACCTTGGCCGCGCTTGAATATTGGCTCCCTCGCTGGCGCGACTTGGGCCTCGAATTTGTTACAATGAACCAAACTCATGGGAAGGTGGCTGAGGCGTAATGGACGAACGGGCTTTTTACACCGAGAAGGAAGAGACGCGCAAAGTTAAGCTGGTCTGTCCAAGCTGTCGCGGTGAATTCGAAGCTCCGGTGCGCTGGAAGGTCAGCCGCAAGAAAAAAGAATTACCTCGAGGCGCCAGCGAGGAAGATCGCCGCAAATTCGCCAAGGCCACATCCTTCATGGTTCGCCTTGACGACCTCGTCGCCTGCTACAAGTGCCGCAAGCGCTTCGAACTCACCGGCCAATCCACGGTCCTTATCAACGATAATCTCGGCGATCCCAACGAAGATCCCGAGAATTTCGGCAACCGATAATCCCCAAGGCCCCAGTGATCAGTTGTCAGTTCTAACTAAAGCGCAACTCGTAAGCCCCAACCCGATTGCGCGGTCTCATCCTGAGGAGCAGCTTTTCCGCGACGAAGAATCTCAACCTCAAGCGTTCTCACCAAGGACCTGGCAAACTGCAGTCTTACTGAATACAGATAACCTCCTTTCATATCTCCGGATACATCTCAAAAAACGCATCAATAGACTGCCGGAACGTCTCTTCAATCTCTTCCTTACTTCCTTCAATCAAATGCATCGCCACGCGCGCTGTCCGCCCGTTCTTCAGCACCACCATCGCCTCTTTCACTTCGCCCAAATCATCCACCGGCAGCAGTCTCATCCCGTATATCAGCGCTAACTTTGCCATGATGCTTTTCCTCCGTCGATCCGCCCGCCAAGCCTATCTGCGGCTGTATCTCCCGTCAAATGATCAACACCTGCTGACACCCGTCTACCCACTCCGCTATCATCTCCTCAGGCATCCTGCGGCTCGGCACCTCGCATCCGATTCTTCACAGGGGAGGACGGCGTGAAGCTTTTAACTCAGGTCGCACTTTTCATCATCCTTGCTTTATCCAGCTCCGTCGGCTCGCTCTGGGCCCAGGCTCCGGAAGGTCCGCAGCCTGACGCTCCTCCTCCCGCCGTGGCGCCGCCAACCTCCGACACACCGCAACACCAGCCTCCTTCCGGCGCGCACGTCGTCGTTCCTTCTGGAACGCGCATCGGCGTCATCCTTGAAAATGGCATTTCAACCTCCTCTGCTAAGCCCGGCGACTCCGTCTATTTCCGTACTTCATTTCCCATTACCATCAACAATAAAGTTGTGGTCCCGGTCGGGTCTTACCTCCGCGGAGAAATCACAGACTCAAAACGTCCGGGCCGTGTGAAGGGTAAAGGTGAGTTGCGCATGCACCTGAATACCCTGATTTTTCCCAATGGCTATACGGTCGATTTGAAAGCTGGACCTCACAGCACCGATGGCGATAGCGGAACCAAGACCGATTCGGAAGGAAAGATCACCGGCCCTGGCGGCAAAGGCAAGGACGCTTCAACCATTGCGACCACTACCGCTGCGGGCGCCGGCATTGGCGGAATCTCTTCTGGCGGTAAAGGCGCCGGCATTGGCGCGGGAATCGGTGGAATTGCTGGTCTCGCGGCCGTATTGCTCTCTCGCGGCCCCGATGCGCAGCTTCCTCGCGGCTCATCCATGGACTTGGTTCTTGAGCGCGATTTGTCGCTGGACGCCGACCAGATTCACTATTCCAATGTCGGCCAGCCCAGCACCGTCGTCATTCAGCAGTCCGCTCCTCAAACCTGAGACTTCCACTCTCCAACTGAAAAAATTGTTATCCCAAGCGAAGCGAGGGATCTGCTTCTTTAATTGTGCCTCGGGGGACGAAACGTTTGCCCTACGCGCGTGTCATCCCAACGGACCGCCGGGCACTTGGCGGCACGCAGCGGAGAGATCGTGGCAACCCTTGACCAAGACGCACACGCTTTATACTCAACGAGGTCGATCGTGGCCTGAATTCAGAGAAGTCCTGCTGACTCTTTCTTCCCGCTGCTCATTCACGCGCTGTGCGTTCGCCGCGCTTCCAAGAATCGCATCGGGCTGAACCGTTCCCAATCCACACTCACGCTTTGCCTGGTGATCCACTCCCGCATCAACCGCGCCGTCAATGGCGCCAGCAAAATACCGCTCCGGAAATGTCCTGTTGCCATCAGCAATCCTTCCACATCCGTCGGCCCCAAAATTGGCAGATGATCTGGAGAATCCGGCCGCAATCCCGCCCAGGTCTCTTCAATTCTCGCTTTCGCAAGCCTGGGTACCAGCTCAATCGCGCCATTCAGAATTTTCTTCATCCCGCCGGCGGTCACGTCGCGGTCAAATCCAACGCGTTCCGCAGTCGAACCCGCCACGATGCGTCCGTCATTTCTCGGCACCAGGTATACATTCTCCGACCACAGCACGTGCTCGATCTTCACCGCCTCGCACCGCATCGCCACCATCTGACCCTTTGTCGGATACACCGGTGCGTACGCCGCCACTCCCTCGATCTTCGCGGAAAAACATCCTGCCGCTATGATCGTCCACTTCGCTTCCGCCAGCCCGTTCGTCAGACGCAATCCCTTCGAGCGCTTTCCATCTTTCCAGATCCCCGTTGCCCCATTCCCTGCGAAAATGTCCACTCCACTCTGTTTGGCTGCCTTCAGAGTCGCGTTCGTCAGCACTCGATTTTCCAGCGAACCCTCGTCGGGCCGCAGCACACCCCCTTGCACTTCCTCCATCAATCCCGGCTCTAGCTCCCGGGCGCGTTCTCCGGTCAGCGCTTCCGCTCGCAAGCCCACGCCGTGATACACCGCCATTAGCGTGCTGATCTCTTCGCGAACATCGCCTTCCCAGAATAATTCCATCGCGCCATTTGGACGGTATCCCACGTCTTGCCCGGATAATTCTTCGATTGCTTTTATGAAATGGGGGTACATCGCCGCGCTTGCTTTGTTCAGTGGAACGAGAGGGATGGTGTCCGGGCCTTCCGGCGCCGGCGAAATCATTCCCGCGCTGGCCCACGATGCTTCTCGTCCCGGTTCACGCGCGTCAAACACGGCCACGCGCAACCCGGCTTGTGCGAGTTCGAATGCGATGGATGCGCCAATCAGTCCACCGCCTGCCACTATTGCGTCATAGCTATTCATGTCCGCATTCTAGCGCAACGGCGTCCAGCGGATTGTGATGCCCAACCAAATCCTCATTTCCCCGTCAATTGTTCCGACAACACTTCCGCTTTCTTCGCTTGGTTCTTCGCTCGCACCCAATCGCCGCTTTTCATCGCTTCTCTCGCGGAGTTCATGAATCCGCGCACCTTCGACGCCACATCTTCCTGTGTCGCATCCAACCGCTTTCCTTGCGTCTGCGCCAGTCTCGATTCCGCGGCGTCCAGGCTGCGTTGTGTTTCCGCCTGAGCCGCGTTCAATTGTTCTGTTGTCAAGTCCGGCACAATCAACGGCTCCGTCGCTTTTTCAACCGGCGGTGGTTCCGCTGCGGGTGTTGGCGCAACGCGCGGCTTCACCGGTCCGCTACGTGGGATCGCCAGCCGGGCCGGCATTTCCGAAACTTCCACTTCAAGGTCCGGAGCGTCCTCCAGTGGTTCGCTTGCCGCGCCGCTCGGCAGTAGCGGGTGTGCCAGCACAATTCCATTCAGGTGTACCTTTGGCTGCTTCTTAGTGAAGCAACCGCCGCACCACACCACGCATAGGCACAACATGGGCACAAGGGTCTTCGGACCGATGTTCATTCTCTCCATGCTTCTACGAATTTCGTTTCTCGGCATGCTCACGCGGCTAGAGGCAACTCGATCCGAAACGTCGTTCCTCGGCCCACCTCCGAGGTAAAGTCTATCGAACCATTATGCAGCTGCACAATTCGGAACGTGCTTGCCAGTCCGATGCCGCTTCCTCCGGGTCGCGTCGTAAAAAACAATTGAAAAATCTTCTGCCGGTTCTCGAGCGGAATTCCTCTGCCCGTGTCCCCCACGGTGATCTCCGCCATGTCGCCACGCCGGCTCAGAGTCATTTGCAGCTGACCGCCCTGCGGCATTGCGTCCACCGCATTCAGCACCAGGTTCAACACTGCCTGCTTGAGCAGCGCGCGATCCACAAAAACGTCAGGAACTCCGATCGGAATTAATCGCGCAACATCCACTTTCGCCCGGTCCAATTCCGGTTGCGCTACTTCCAGCACTTCGTGCAACAATTCCGAAAGTTGCGTCGGCTCCAGGCGTACGTCCATTGGCCTCGAAAAATCCAGGAACCTCTTCACCACCGCATCCAACCGGTCAATCTCCGCGTCCAGCACGTTCACAGCCTGCTGCGCCGCCCCATCCGTTTCCGGTGGCAGCGATTCTTTCAGGTTCTCCAGCCACAACCGCATGGAATTCAAAGGGTTTTTCACTTCGTGCGCCACGCCAGCCGTGATGCGCCCCACTGCTGCCAGCCGTTCGCTCACCTGCAACTGCGTATTGATGCTCTCGATCGAATCCAGGTCGCGCAGCGTCACCAGCGCTCCCATTCTTTCCCCTGCGCCCTGAATTTCCTGCACGCCTATGCTGATCCGCTTCGGCCCGTCCATGGTCTCCACTTCAGTCTCGGTGGCGATGTCCACCAACTCGCCGCCTTCTTCGAGGTGTAGCGCCTCAAACAGCGGGTGCCCCGGCGGAAAAATATCTGTCACCTTCTTTCCGAGGAAATGCGATGCCGGCGCACCCAAGAACTTTTCCGCAGCCGGGCTAACCATCACTGCTCGCGCATCTCGTGTGAAAAGAAGTAATCCATCTTCCAGTCCGGCCATTACCGAATTCATGTTTTCGCGCAAGGAACTAAAGATCTCATGCACCCCGCGCAGTTGTTGCCCTACCTGCACGATCTTCTGTCGCACTTGTCCCAACTCATCCGTGCTTTCCAAGCGTTGTTTCGTCATCGTTGCTGGTGAGTCATATTCACCTGCCGAGATCCGCTCCAATTGCGCCAGGATGTCGCGAATTGGTGCTAGTGCCGCCCCGCTCACCACTGCCGCAAGCGCCGTGGAGAGCAACACCGCCAGCACTGCCAGCGTTGCCCATCTGCGCACTTGCGATTTGATGTCGTCCAACAGTAACCCCGTCGACACCACAACGCGCACTTCCCCGAACGGCGCTCCTCGAACCTTGAACGGATAATCTACGTCGTACAACTCTTTCGTTTTTTCCGTAAGTAATCGCACTTGCCGCACGAACGGACTCTGCACCAATTGCACAAAGGGTGGTCGCCTTAACTCTAATTTTCCCTCCGCCTGCGGATCGCTGGACACGAGCACCACTCCCTCCGTGTCCACAATCGAGACTTCAAACACCCACGGAGCGTCTGTGGCTGACTGCAGTCGTGCCTCCAGCCAGTCGCTGGTCTCAAAGGCTTTCCTCACATAGTCATGGGTGTCGCCCACGTCACCCGAGGACGGAAGGAATCCTTTCACCTTCGCATCTTCCAGCGCGTGTCCCGCCGAATCGTACACATCGCGCACCAGTTGGTGCGCGCGATCATCCGTCTCTTGCAATACCCGTTGCAGTAATTGTTCCAGGAATACCAAGGAAAGCGCCGTTACCGTGAACAGCACCAGCCCGGTCATGATCAGCGTCAGTTTGGCCCGCAGCCCTAGCTGCATACCTCGTTACGACTCCGTTTCGTTGCGCTCGCTGCCATATTCCTTCAGCTTGTTGTGCAGCGTCTTCAGGCTTACTCCCAGCAGTTCCGCGGCTCTCGTTTTATTGTTTCCCGTTGCCTGCAGTGTTTGAACAATCAATTCCCGCTCCATCGCGTCCACCGTCGTCCCGATCGGAAATTTGATTGACGACAGATCGTTCGGCCCTTTCGCCGCTATTTTCCCAAATTCTCCCGGAAGGCTCGCCCGCGAAATCAAATCCTTCTCCGACATGATTGCCGCACGCTCCAGCACATTCCTCAATTCGCGGATGTTCCCCGGCCACGTGTGCCCCATGAAAATGTCCAGCACTTCCGCGCCAATCCCTCGCACGCTCTTCCCATGCTTTGTATTGATGTCTCGCAACATGTATTCCACCAGTGGCGGAATATCATCTTTGTGGTCCCGCAGCGGCGGCAAGTGAATGTGAAATACGTTTAGCCGAAAATACAAATCCTGCCGCATTGTTCCGCTTGCTACGGCCTGTTCCGGATCTTTATTCGTCGCCGCAAGCACGCGCACATCCACCGGAGTTTCCACTTTGCTTCCCAGCCGTCGTACTTTGCGGTCTTCCAGTACGCGTAGCAGTTTCGCCTGAGTTGGCGCCGGCATTTCGCCAATCTCATCCAGCAGCAACGTCCCTCCGTCGGCCAGCTCGAAGCACCCGATTCTCCTTTCTGCCGCTCCCGTAAACGCTCCGCGCTCGTGCCCGAATATTTCGCTTTCCATCAGTGATTCCGGGATTGCCGAGCAGTTGATCGCCACAAATGGTCCTCCGGCCCGCGGCGACAGTTTGTGCAGCGTTCGCGCCACGATTTCTTTCCCGGATCCCGTCTCACCCGTGATCAGCACCGATGCGGAACTCGGCGCTGCCGTCTCGATAATTCGCATCACTTCCTGCATTGCCTTCGAGCCGCCTACCAACTCCCCGAGCCGCCCCGTTTCCCGCAGTTGCCTCTGCAGTACCAGCAAATTCTGCGCGTCCCGCGCCTTGCTCAGCGCGCGGTCCAGCAGTGCCCGCAGCACCGGTCCCTTCAGCGGCTTTTCGATGTACCAGAATGCGCCCGATTCAATTGCCGCCACTGCCCGCTCTTCGCTTCCTTTTCCTGTGATGATGATCGCCGGCACGTCCCGCAGCTCATCGCCGAGCTGCTTTAGCAGGTCCAGACCGTTCATGCCCGGTAATTCCACGTCGGCAATCAGCGTGTCGGGCTGAAAATTCGAGAATTTCGCCAGCGCGTCTTCCGCCGTAGCTACACCCAGCACTTCGTAGCCCCAGCGTTGTAGCAACTGCTCGTACCCCTTCCTCGCATTGTCTTCATCTTCGACAATCAGGATGCGATCTTTGTGCTCGCCAGTCTCTACGGTGCGTACTGCTCGTATCTCGTCTGCCATGCAGCTTTCCTCACCTGTACCAATAGCACGTTTCTGCGTTCTTTGGTTGGGTTCTACGACTGTAACAACCTCCCTCCCGCTTTGCCAAGCGCTCGCCCCGCCGCCGCAGTTTCCCTCCGTATCGCTGTTTTCGCGGCGGCAACCTCCAGTTGAGTATTTCCCTTCGTTGCTGTAGGGTCACACTACATTGTGTGCACTTGAGTTTGCTTGGTTCTGAGCGTACTAACGCATGAGCCCGCCTTAAGCCAAATCGCGCTGGAAATGCATGTCACTAAGTCGTTTAGAATCCTCACCTACCAAAAAGGGGGAGGGAGTGGGATAATTGCAAGCACGAGCCACTTGCAAACATGACTCCGGAACTACTTTTGGCCTCATCTCCTGAACTGTCAACTTGAAACTGTCGGCTTTGAACTCACCACTGCCTGTCCTCACTCCCTCACCAGATACAATGCTCGCTCCAACTCCAATTCCAGCTTTGCACCCTTCGGCAGTTCCAACTCCTGCCCTCGTCCCGCTTCCATCAGATACGCTTCCAGAGCTCCCAATGCCGCGCCTTCTGCCGCTTTCTTCTTGTTCTTTTCTTTCACGCCTTTTACCGCACCCATCGCCGCGCCCGCCGCTGCCGCTTGCGCCACATCCTTCTGCGTTCCTCCGCGCCGCTCGATCACGCCCTCCTGCATCGGCTCGGACTTGATGCTGTGATCCCCAGGCACGCCCATAACTTCCGCCACAATCGGCAGCCTCCCAAATTTTGTCCGAATCTCATCAAATGTCAGCCAGATCTTTGCTCGCCCTGTTGTGCCCGCCGATTCCACCCGGCTCACATGCCCGCGAATTTCTGCCCCAGCCGGCAAATAGAATCCGCTGCCGGCCTCCAGCGGTTCCAGCGTCCGCACCTTAAACTCCTGGTTCATTCGCAACGCTCTTGTGTTCATGTCCTGTTGTAGACTCACCAGAAATCGTGTTTCCGGAACCACCGCGTATACTTCCACGGGCAATCCGTGCCTCTCGCCATCCGCAATTCGTGTCCCGCCATGAGTGGCCTCGCGCGTTTCCTGGCGTTGTTGATTCGGTTCCTGCCCTTGCGATTCCTGTACCATAGCCAGCGCGCTCATCAGCAACCCACACATTCTTGCTAACGAACCGATCCTCAACCTGTAATTTCCTCTGCTCATGTTCATCTTCATCTTCCATTCCGCCGCTGGGATTGAGAGCAGGCCTGTCGCCAAAGGACCATTGCGGCCCTCACAGCAGCTCTTGAGATTTCAATGGGATGCGAGATCGGAAAGAGAACTCGGCCGGTCACTGTCAGCAGTTCACAATGCCCCTGTCATCTTTCCCCGACAGCGCCACTTCAGCCGCTGTCCGCGCCATTCCAATCGTGTTGACTCCACCTGGTTAACCGAGATCGGCGCAGACTGTCTTCGGTCAACCACCTTAAATCCAGCAGGAAGTTCAAACAACGCCGCGTCGGGTTCGGAGAGAACTAGATTCGTTACCGTAAAGGTCTGTTTCCCAATCCGCGGGTCGGATCGGATCGAAATCAAATTAATTCCAAGCTGCGGCGAATACCAGAACTCTCGCTCCACCGTAACTTTACGATCGTTCCCAAACACTCCCGGATTAAAGATGGTCGAGTCCCGTGTACCCGTCGTTTCTACTCCTAAAATAAATTGCTTTCCCAGGTTTTCATGGAGCACGGTGCCCGCGTCATCTGGCAGAGGTCCCGGAGGCGGGCCTTCCATCTTGTACACCGCCGTGGTGGACGGTGCCTAGGTGCTCAATTCGCAATTGTGCCGCCCATCCAGCAGGAAGCAGTTACATAGCGTGTGCGCAATGGGGGTCCGCAATCTGGATGGTCTTCATTTGCGACTCCACTTTTCCGTTTTTCGGCACCAGGAACCATCTCTCCCGGTAGCTTCGTCCCGCAATATCTCGCGCGATTCGTCGCTTGTTCACAGGGGTAATTGTTCCACCGTCGTAGAGCGTCTTCACCCATTCCGTTTCCAGGGTCAGAGAAAACGGCGCTTTCGACTTCGGCGGAATCACGATGCTCTCCAGAGTTTCACGCACCCCACCGTCTTCGACATAATACTGTTACGCCGGTTCCCCAAGGTTGCTACTTGTCGAAGGAGGTGGCCAAGTGGGAAGGTGACCGCCAGATTTACATCGAGGATCGCGAGGAAGCGGGAAAGAAACTCATTTCTCAGGAAATCTTTCAGGACATCACTCCCACCTCATTTACCCAGATCACTCTCGAAGGTCCCATCAGAGGAAGCATCGCACCGGTTGTGACGATGAAAGCCGTGAAAGCAGCAAAACCGATTCCGCTCTCCCAACGAACGGCCCCGGAGGCCACTGCCCCGAATGCTCCGAGCCCAGAAATGTGCAGAATCCTCCGCGCTCTCTCGGGGTCATGGTCCATGACGCGAACCTTTCTCCCTACTTCCACCGGGTCGGCCGGGGTAAGGGGTTTGCTACAGAAGTGTGGCACCCCGGGCCCGGTGGCCTTTCCATTGTTGAAGAGGCCATGTTTCATGTGATCTAGATGGCCAGGGCGCCGGCCTAGGCACCGCTTGGTGGGATTCCCAAACATCCAGCTATTGAGTGCTCTGGTGCGACTACTTGAATCCAGTTGGCTGCTCAATGATGACTGGCGGTGCCAAATGGGAGGGCGACAACTTGGTCGCCACTACTGAGTTCACTCAGAATGGCAAGACCTTCAAGTTGAGGGAGGTGTCCTCCGAATTCACTCCAGGCTCATTCACACAAACTCTTTATCAAGGGGAAACAGGAACCGAGTTGCAGCCCATTGTGATTCTTACGGCCAACCGAGTGACGACGAGCGTGGCAAAGCCGACCGCTAGTCACTGAGCCGATTCGTCTCAATAGCGAATCACCAATTCTACTCGCAGCTTCCAGGTCTTATTCGCTAGTGCTAAGAAACCGCCGGATCCGCTGCAATACTTTCTCGTACATCTCTTCCGTCACGCGCCCGGTTTGCGTATTCTGTTGACTTGGGTGATACACCCCAAACAATCGCGGCACCCCCTCCGCAATTCTTGCTTCCGCGCCGTGCGCAAACTTGTATGCCCCTCGCGCTGCAATTTTTCCGCCTCGCTTCATAACGTCCAGGTACGCGTCCCACGCAATCTTTCCAAGCGCTAACACGGCCTTGGGCCGCAACGCTTCCAGTTCCCGCTCCAGATACCCCCGGCAGTTCAAGATTTCGCTCGGCAACGGTTGATTTGCGGGCGGCGCGCACCGCACCGCCGCGGCGATATAGGCGCCCCTCAATCGCAGTCCGTCGTCACGATACTGGGAAGTGGGCTGATTCGCAAATCCCGCCTTATGCAGGACCTTGTAGAGAAAATCTCCCGAGCGATCCCCCGTGAACACGCGCCCTGTCCGATTCGCTCCGTGCGCCGCTGGTGCCAATCCGAGTATGAACAATCTCGCCCCGATATCACCGAAGCCCGGAACCCCGCGTCCCCAATACGTCCACTCCCGAAATGCCCGCCGCTTCTCCCGCGCCACTTCTTCTCGATATTCCACCAGCCGCGGACATTTTCGGCACCCGCAAACTTCGTCGCCAATCATCCGCAGTACCTCTTTGCGTTTCACCCTTTTTCTTTCAGCGCCGCCGCGATCAGCACTGCTTGATTCTGTTTTTCATCCTTGCGGCCAAACAACAGCGTCACCTTGCCATGCTCGCGTTCCAACTGCTTCACTGCCCTAAGCAGATCTTTCTTCTTTTCCAATTCCGTTCGATAACGCTTTACAAACTCCCTCCACTTCCTTGGCTCGTGCCCAAACCATTTTCGCAGCGCATCGCTCGGTGCAATCTCCTTCATCCACAGGTCCACCCTTGCGTATTCCTTTGTCAGTCCTCGCGGCCACAGGCGATCCACCAGTATTCTGTAACCATCCTCTTCTCCCGGTTCTTCATACACGCGCTTGATTCGGATCATGTTTCCCCTCACCGCAGCAGGCTCAGCACCTTTTCATGTAGCATTCCATTCGAGCTCACGAATTTTCCGTTGTAGATTGTCCGTTCGCCTTCCACCGTTGTGGCTTTTCCTCCAGCCTCTTCCACGATGATCCCCAGCGGCGCCAGGTCCCACGGTTTTGAGAACCAGTCCACCGCCGCCTCAATCGCTCCCTCGGCCACCAGCATGTGGTGCCAGAACCCGCCCATCGCCCGGCTATTCCTCGCCGCATCGGCAAACTCCCGGATCTTTGCACGAGCGATCAGGTCCTTTCGAGTCCCCGTTCCTGACGTCCATACCATTGCCTCGTCCATTCGTGTTCGTTTCGACACGTGGATTTGCCTTCCGTCCCGAAACGCTCCTTCTCCCCGGTAGGCCCACCAGCGTGTTCCCTGCGACAACGCTGGTGCAGACACGTAACCTGCCACGATCTCTCCGTCTTCTTCGATGCCCACCAGCGTTCCAAACGTCGGTATCCCCCGCGAAAACTCCTCCGTTCCGTCCACCGGATCGATAATCATTCGCGCGCGCCCGTTTGTTGCCGGGCCACTAGGTATGTCCCCGCTTGTTTCTTCGCCCAGCACATTAATCGCTAGTCCGCTCGCGGCCACTTTCGCGATCGCCATAGCCTCAATCATTTTGTCTGCCTTGGTTACCACGCTTCCATCGCGCTTCCGTTCGGCGCCAATTTCTTCCGATCGGAAATATCGCATCGAAATAGTGTCGGCCTCTCCCGCAATTGCTTCCAACAGCGCTCCGTACTTCGCCCGATAGCTCATTGGTTCTTCCTTTTGCCATTCAACTAAAAGTGAACTTCTAGTGACGGCTTCCTGATCCCTGCCCTCTGATACCTGATATCACTCTTCCGCATTTGACACTCTCTCCGTACCTCCCTAGCATACAAACTTATCCCTATGACTGCCCATCCCAACACTGGCACCGTTCTCGACCGCATCCTTGAAGCCCGGCGCGCCGAGGTCGATCACCGCAAGCGCGTCCTGCCCGAAACGGCACTCAAATACGGCGTCAAGGCCGCTCCTCCAGTCCGCGACTTCGCGGCCGCACTGTCGCGAGATTCCCTGAATATCATCGCAGAACTGAAGCCTGCCTCGCCCTCCCGAGGCATCATTCGCGATCCCTTCGACCCACCCACCCTTGCCAAATCTCTCGCAGCGGCTGGGGCCGCGGCACTCTCAGTCCTCACCGAGGGTGAATTCTTCCGCGGCTCGCTGAAGAATCTTCGTGATGCCCGCAAAGAAGTGTCCCTTCCAGTTCTTCGCAAAGATTTCATTTTTGATCCCTGGCAGGTCTGGGAATCCCGCGCCAATGATTCCGACAGTTTCCTCCTGATGGTTGTCTCACTCGAAGATGAACTTCTCCGTGACCTCATTGCCCTTGGCCGCGAACTTCATATGGAGCCGCTTGTCGAAGTCCACACTCACCAGGAATTAGACAGAGCCTTAGCCGTCGGCGCCCGAATCATCGGCGTCAACAATCGCGACCTTAAGACTCTTGTCGTACGCATGGAAACTTCCTACGAACTCATCGAACACATACCCGACGACTGTCTTGCCGTCGGTGAATCCGGCCTTCGCTCCCACGACAGCCTTCAGAGTCTCCGCGCCGCCGGCTTCGACGCCTTCCTCATCGGCGAACACCTCATGCTCGCCCGCGACCCCGGCGCTGCCCTCTTCCAACTCGTCCATCCTTCTCCTCAGCCTTGAGTGCTTACCCACTCTCTCGCCACTCGAGAATTGTCATCCCGAGCGGAACGAGGGATCTGCTTCTCCCTCCTAGCCGTTTCGACTGTGACGTCCTGACCCAGTTCCAGTAAGATATTTCCATGGTTCGCGTCAAAATCTGCGGCATCACCTCTCCCCACGACGCCACTCTCGCTGCCGAACTCGGAGCGCATGCCATTGGACTCAACTTTTTTCCTGAGAGTCCTCGGTCCATCTCACCTTACTCGGCGCGAACCATCCTCCGCGAACTCCCGCCCTTCGTTGCCTCCGTCGGCGTCTTCGTCAATTGGACTCCCGAGCCCGTCATAGCTCTTTCTCAAGCTTTGCGTCTTTCCGCGGCACAACTTCATGGCGACGAAACTCCTCAAGTCGTCGCCGAAATTGCCAAGAAACTTCCCGTTATCAAGGTAATCCACCTTGAAAAGGGAAGTGCCACCAACTTGCTTCCCCGTCATCGCGCTGCCTCTGCCTTTCTTCTTGATGCTGCGGGCGCTGGACAATATGGCGGCAGCGGCATCACCACGGACTGGACTCAGGCGCGCACACTCGCGGAATCGCATCGCATTATTCTGGCCGGTGGACTTACTCCTGAAAATGTTGCCGACGCAGTCCTCACCGTACGTCCATTCGCTGTCGATGTTGCCAGCGGCGTAGAATCTCTCCCCGGCAAAAAAGATCATTCCAAGCTCCGCGCTTTTTTCTTCGAAGTTTCTCGAGTTAATCAACTGCTCGGCACAAATTCGTTGGATGATATTTTCATCGGTACCTGGCAGCTCGATCCCGCCACTCTCAAATACGAACATGGCCGGCCCGGCCGCCGCGCTGTTTACATTATTGAGAAGACCCCCGCCGGCCTGAATTTTCATCTCGATGCCGACGATGCTGATGGCAAATCCATCAAGGTTACGTACGCCGGCGAACTGAACGGCCGAGACAAGCCCATCCCCGGCATGGACGCGGCTTTGGTTCTCTCACGCCTTGAAGGCAATATCATCGAAAGCGCGCTGAAGCGCGCTGGCAAGGTCATTGATCGCTGGACGCGTGAGGTTTTACCGGACAAAAAGACCATGCGTATCATCCAGCACGGCACACATCCCGATGGCACCGCATTCCGCAATGTTGCCCTCTACCGACGTGTGAAGTAAGTCGGCTTTGCGCCTCCCCATGTCGCCCTACGCCCTGTCTATGCGACAATATCCGTTTCCATGACTTCGCAACTCACCAGCCCGTCCTCCGTCCCCGGCCGCTTTGGCCCTTATGGCGGACGCTATGTCCCCGAAACGCTAATGGTGCCTCTGTTTGAACTTGAGCGCGCCTACGAATTCGCCAAGACCGATACCGCATTCCAGGCTGAACTTACGGATTTGCTGAAGAACTTCGCCGGACGCCCGACGCCCCTGCAATTTGCCTCGCGCCTCACCACGAAGCTTGGCGGCCCGCGAATCTATCTAAAGCGTGAAGACTTACTCCACACCGGTGCGCATAAGATCAACAACGCCATCGGCCAGGGTCTGCTTGCCGTGAAAATGGGTAAACCGCGCATCATCGCGGAAACCGGTGCCGGCCAGCACGGTGTAGCCTCCGCCACAGTCGCCACGCATCTCGGCCTGCAATGCACCGTCTATATGGGCACGGAAGATATGGCGCGCCAGGCGCTTAATGTCGCGCGCATGCGCATGCTCGGCGCGGTTGTGATTGGCGTGCAATCTGGCAGCAAGACTCTCAAGGACGCCATTAACGAGGCCATGCGCGACTGGGTCACCAACGTCCGCACTTCGCACTACCTGCTCGGCTCTGTGCTCGGCGCTCATCCGTATCCAACCATGGTCCGCGATTTCCAGGCGGTCATTGGCCGTGAAGCCCGCGCCCAAATCCTTGCCGCAGAGAAGCGCCTGCCTACGTATCTCTATGCCTGCGTCGGCGGTGGTTCGAATTCCATCGGTTTGTTTTACGAATTCCTGAAGGACTCCGAGGTCAAAATGGTCGGGATCGAGGCAGGCGGCCGCGGCAACGTTCTTGGCGAACACGCCGCGCGTCTTGCTGCTCACCAGGGATTTACGGGTGCTCGTCCCGGAGTTCTCCAAGGCACCTACACCTATGTCCTGCAAAACGAAGACGGCCAAATAGCCGCGACGCACTCAATCTCCGCGGGTCTCGACTATCCAGCCATCGGCCCCGAACACGCCTGGCTTGCGGATCAGCAGCGCGCCGAGTACGCTGCCGCCTCCGATCAAGCCGCTCTTGAAGCCGCCAAACTGCTTTCGCGCACGGAAGGCATTATTCCCGCCCTCGAATCCGCTCATGCACTGGCTGGCCTCGTGGAGCGCCTCCCGCAATTCAAGCCTACTGACCTGGTCATCCTGAATCTATCCGGCCGCGGCGATAAGGACATGGACACCTACAAGCGCCTGCTCTAGATTGGCCAAAACACTATGACCAACGCGCCACCACACGCGACCCGCATCTCCAAGTGTTTCGCCGAACTTCGCGCGACAGGCGAACTTGGGATCGTGGCGTACATTACCGCGGGTGATCCGACACTGGATGCAACGCTTAAATATGTTCTGGCGCTCGCCGAAGCGGGTGCGGACGTCATCGAACTCGGCGTACCTTTCAGCGATCCGCTTGCCGATGGGCCCACGATTCAGCGCGCCTCCGAACGCGCCCTGAAATCTGGCGCCTCGTTGCGTGGCGTGATCGAACTGGTTCGCCGCATCCGTCAATCAAGTCAGGTTCCGCTTGTGCTATTCAGTTACTTCAATCCGATACTCCAATTCGGCCTGGAAATATTCGCTGCCACCGCTGCCGAGGCTGGCGCCGACGGCGTTCTCGTAACGGACCTTACTCCGGAAGAGTCGGAAGACTATCGGCGCATCCTGCTCTCCCACGATCTGGACACGGTTTTCTTAGCCGCACCAACCTCCACCGACGACCGCCTGGAGAGAATTGCTGCCTGCTCTTCCGGCTTTCTCTATTTGATTTCCCGCACCGGGGTAACCGGCGCGAAAGATGCTCTTCCCGACGATCTTCCCGCTCTTCTACGCAGGGCGCGTAGCTTCACGCAGCTTCCCATCGCCGTGGGTTTCGGCATATCCGTGCCGGGCCACGTTACTGTTCTCGGCGGACTTGCGGACGCCGCAGTCGTTGGATCCGCTCTCGTCTCGGAAATCGAAAAAGCCGTCTCTGTTGAAGCCGCTTGCAGCGCGCTTCGCAAGCGCATCCACTCCCTGAAAGATGCCGCGCGCCGAGGTCTTTCCCGCCGCGAGGCTACGCCATGAACATCTCTGATTGGCGCCGACGCATGGACGAAATCGACAAGAAGCTCGTCGACCTCCTCAACGAGCGCTCGCAATGTGCGCTCGAGATCGGCCGCATCAAGCAGGAGCAAGGCATTCCGATCTATCAGCCTGCCAGAGAAAACGAAGTGCTATCGAATGCGGAGACCAACAACCACGGCCCCCTATCGAACGCAGCGATCCGCCGCCTCTTCGAGCGCATCATCGACGAAGCCCGTTCCGCTGAGCGTCTGGCCATGCACCAGGATCCTTCGTCCAATGAGGAGTCCAAATGAAGATCTGGATTTGTAGCAGCCGCCTTCTGAGGCGGGCGCGGTTCGCCAGTAACCGAATTTCAGAAGCCGAGGTTTAACCATGGTTATCGTCATGCAAGAAGGTGCCACCGAAGAGCAAATCCAGCATGTCATCGACCGTGTCGTCTCCAGCGGCTTCGACGTGCATCGTTCCACCGGCGCATCGCACACCGTTCTCGGCGCCGTCGGCGTTCACCGCGATTTTGATCATCGCGATTTCGAGCTTCTCGAAGGTGTCCGCGAAGTTGTGCGCATCACGCAACCCTTCAAACTCGCCAGCCGACAGTTCAAGCCACAGGGCACCATCATCGACCTGGGCTGCGGCGTGAAAATTGGCGGCGACGAAATCGTGGTCGCCGCGGGCCCTTGTTCCGTAGAGTCTCCCGAGCAGATCCACGCGGTTGCGGAAGCCGTTTCCAAGTCTGGCGCAAAAATCCTGCGCGCCGGTGCCTTCAAACCGCGGACTTCGCCTTATGCCTTCCAGGGGATGGGAGAAAAGGGCCTTCAACTCATCCGCGATGCCGCCGACAAGTTCAAACTTTTTGTCGTAAGCGAAGTGATGGACCTGTCGCAAATCGAAATGATGGGCCATTACGTTGACATTTTTCAGGTCGGCGCGCGTAACATGCAGAATTATTTCCTTCTCCGTGCACTTGGCGAAATCCAGAAGCCCGTCCTGTTGAAGCGTGGCATGTCGGCCACCATCGAGGAACTTCTTCTCAGCTCCGAGTACATACTGGCCGGCGGCAATTACAATGTCATTCTTTGCGAGCGGGGCATTCGGACGTTTGAAACTTATCTCCGCAACACGCTCGACATCGCTGCCATTCCCGTGATCAAAAAGCTCTCGCATCTTCCCATCGTCGCCGATCCCTCTCACGGTACGGGCCGCCGCGACAAGGTTCCCCCGATGGCTCGCGCTGCTGTCGCTGCCGGTGCCGATGGCCTGCTCATCGAGGTTCATAACGATCCCGACCACGCACTCTCCGACGGGGCGCAATCTCTCACGCCCGTCGAGTTCGGTCAGCTCATGACGGAAATTCGCATCATTGCCCCTGCTGTTGGCCGCCGCATCCCTTAACCATGGCGCATCTCATCCAACACGTGAGTATTCTCGGCGTCGGCCTGATTGGCGGCTCCTTTGCCAAAGCGCTTCGCAAATACACGCCAGATATTCATATCGCCGCTTGGGATCGCCGCGACGTCGTCACAGAGGCGCGCACGTCCGGGGCTGTCAATGAAGGTTTCTCAGGTTCACTTGATGCTGCGCTTCGGGGTGCTGACCTCATCTACATCGCGCTGCCCATTGGGACGACGCTGGATCTTCTCCCGGAAATAGCGCGTCACGCTGCTGCGCACGCGCTTGTCACCGATGCGTGCAGCACGAAACTCCGGGTGACTTCCACTGCGGCTGAACTTTTTCCGGATCAAGGCGGCCCGCTCTTTCTCGGTGGGCATCCCATGGCCGGCCGCGAGCTGGCTGGCTTCACGCATGCCGATGCTGATCTCTTTGGCAATGCTTCGTACGCGTTGGTCGGCCCGGCGAGTGGCGAACGCGAGCCGCGCGTCAGTGCCTTCGTAAAAATCCTCGAGAAAATGAGGGCACGCCCGCTTTGGATTGGTGCGCAGCAGCACGATTACGCCGTCGGGCTCGCTTCCCACTTACCGCAACTCGTTGCGGTCGCTCTTGGTTCGTTCCTCTATGATCGACTGGACGAAAATGGCCTGCCCATTACACTCGCGGGGCCCGGGCTTCGCGATTCCTTGCGCCTTGCGGGCAGCCCCTACTCCACGTGGCGCGATATTGTTCTCACCAATCGTGAAGTGCTCTCTGCCGCGCTCGATCTTTTCGCCCGCCGCCTCGACGATATTCGCGAGCGCCTCGGCTCCCGCGAACTCGAAGCCGATTTCGACTCCGCCAATGAACTCTACAAACTCCTCCGCAGCCTTTAATCCAACCGTCCTCCTTCCCGACTTCGGTCAACTGCGGTAAACTTCGCCCGGGATCTTTACATGGACAAACGGATTGCCTCTCCCGACGCCGGCATCGCGAGTCTCCGTGATGGCATGACCATTCTCATGGGTGGGTTCGGACTTTGTGGTATTCCTGAAAATCTGATTGAAGCGGTGCGTCGCAAGGGCACCAAGGACCTCACTATCGTCAGCAATAATGCTGGCGTGGACGATTTTGGAATTGGCCTGTTGCTGCAGAATCGCCAGGTCAAAAAAATGATTTCGACTTACGTCGGCGAGAACAAATTGTTTGAGCAGCTCGTGCTGAGTGGGGAATTGCAGGTCGAACTGAATCCGCAGGGCACTCTCGCCGAACGACTACGCGCAGGCGGGGCGGGAATCCCCGCTTTTTACACCCCGACCGGTTACGGCACGATGGTCGCGGAAGGGAAGGAGATTCGGGAATTCGAGGGCCGTAACTACGTGTTGGAAAGAGCATTGCGCGGTGATTTCGCGTTCATCAAAGCCTGGAAGGGTGATCGCTGGGGCAACCTGATATACCGCAAGACAGCCCGCAATTTCAATCCGATGATGGCCACCGCCGCGGACCACGTGGTCGCGGAAGTCGAGCACCTCGTCGAGCCAGGCCAGCTCGATCCGGATCAGGTGCACACGCCAGGGATTTTCGTCGACGCCATTTTGCGAGGTGACAAGTATGAAAAGCGCATCGAGAAATGCACCTTTCGAAAACTGTAGTGGCCGACCTTTAGGTCGTTTCTTGGGTGTAGCTGTGAACTCAAAATTGTCAAGTGTGAACTTCCGGTGCCGCTGACCGACGAACAAAAACGCGAACGCATCGCGCGACGAATTGCGCAGGAACTCCGCGACGGATTCTACGTCAACCTGGGCATCGGCATGCCCACGCTTGTTGCCAACTATGTGCCCAAGGGCATGGATGTAATCCTGCAATCGGAGAACGGCATGCTCGGAGTCGGTCCCTACCCACTCGAGTCGCATGTCGATCCCGATCTCATCAACGCTGGTAAAGAAACCGTCTCGGAACTTGCCGGCACCAGTTATTTCTCTTCGGCCGAATCGTTTGCCATGATCCGTGGCGGCCACGTTGATCTCACCGTGCTTGGTGCTTTGCAAGTGGATGAGAAGGGAACGCTCGCCAACTGGGCAATTCCCGGCAAAATGCTGAAGGGTATGGGCGGCGCCATGGACCTGGTCGCTGGCGCAAAGCGCGTCTTTATCGCCATGGAGCACACCACGCGCGATAATCAGCCGAAAATACTGAAGAGATGCACGCTGCCGCTCACCGGCGTTGAGGTTGTCGACCACATTGTAACGGAACTCGCCTTCATCGATGTCACTTCCGACGGACTTCTACTTCGCGAACTGGCTCCCGACACCACTCTCGAGCAGGTCCAAGCTCTCAGTGAGCCAATACTCATTATTCCGCCAAGCGGTCCTGCACCAATGGCGATCTGACGCCGACTCCGATGAATGTTAAGCGAAAAACAGCCGTTAACAGCTCCGCTAAACGCGGGCGGCCGAAGTTTCCGGTCATCTCGGAGGAGATGCAGCACTGGTCGGCGATGCTCGAAGCCGAAGTGGAATCCTGGCCCGGCGTCACCTGCAAGCGCATGTTCGGTTTTCGCTTTGTGTATCGTTGGCAGCTGGTCTTCGCGGCGCTACCCTATACTCGCGGTCTTTTCACCTCGACTTCCATCCTGTTGAAATTCAACCCCATGCCTCCCGGCCTGTTTCAGCAAGCACAAAAAGAGCCGCGCCTGGACACCTCCAAGCGCATCTCCGGCAAAGGCTGGTTCTCGTTTGAATTATTTAGCGACGCCGATCTCCGCGACGCGATCTGGTGGCTCCACAAGGCTTACGAATCTGCCAAGGTAGGAAAATCGAGATGAAGCCAAAAATGGTCTGCCTGGTGCTGTGCGTCTTGGGCACTGTGCTTCCGAACTCCCAGTTTGTTCCGTGGTTCGCGGAACATAGCCTCGATGCCCGTTTATTTGCTCGATAGCTCTTTGTCACCCTCGTCAGCACTTTTTCGCGCTCGATGTCATCGTCTCAGCTGTGGTGCTGTAGCGTTTCATCCGCACGGAATCGTTGCGCCCCTCATGCGTGGCTGGCCGTTCCCGCCACTCTGCTCGTCGGCGTCTCGTAGGGACTTCCACTTTTCCGTTACCTTCGAGAACTGCAACTGGAGCAAAACACCACACGGACGACCGCGTAGGCCGAAGGAAACCGCCGCACGAAATGTCCGAGTTTCCGATGCCACCTGCTGTAAGCTGAAGGGAGTATCCCGAGAGCAGCCGTTAATGGAACCCAACGCAATCGTTGTCGTCAGCCTTCACACGCCCAAAGAGAAAATCTGGGGCATTCTTCTGTCTCTCAACCCGAGCGGGGTCACCATCCGCGGCATCGACCTCAACTCTTTCGACCACTTCATCAACCAGATCAACCAGCTCGACGCCGAACGGGTGGGACTGCCCACGGTTTTCTTCCCCATGACCCGCGTCGAACGCATTTCCCTCGACGAGCCCTCCGGTTCCATCCCCTCGATGGCCGACCTGTTCCAGCGCAAGATCGGCCGTTCCTTGGTCGACTATCTCGCCCAATTCGCTTGAACTGCGCTATCCTTTCCTTCCGATGAAAGCCCGCGTCTGGACGGTTCCCAACCAAATCACATTTCTACGCCTCGGCTTTCTGCCGCTCTTCCTCATTCTTGTTCTATATGAAGAGTACGGTTGGGCGCTGATCGTTCTGGTTTTCGCTGCCGGAACCGATTTCATCGATGGCCTCGTCGCGCGCAAACTCCACCAGCAATCCGCCCTCGGTGCCTATCTGGATCCCATCGCCGATAAGCTGCTTCTTTCTTCTTCCTTCATCGTGCTGGCCATGGAGAAGAAGATTGCCTGGTGGCTTACGATCATGGTGCTCAGCCGGGATGTCCTGCTCCTTGTGGTCGCTGCCGTGATCTTGATTATTCAGGGCTACCGGCCGTTTCCCCCAAGTTTGCTCGGCAAAGCCACGACCTTTTTTGAAGTTGGATTGGTCTTCTTTGCATTGCTGGCCGCCGTGTATCCCGGTGAGCGTGTGGCTTTACTGACGCACTATCTTGTTTACACGGTCGCAGTGTTTGTTACGATTTCGGGATTCCACTACGCCATTGTCGTCGCCCGGCGGCTCCACAATTCATAATGCACTCGGCGACGCGGTGCGACGAAGTTGCCGACCGAACTAATCGTGTGGCACCTTATTCCAGATCGGCGGAAAAAGCTGTTTACGATGGCAGCGGGTCGCCTAAATGCAAGAACATCATCGCGAACGCGGCCACGACGATCGAAGCAGCGATCCAGCCGAGTAGATAAGCGCGCGTGCGTTCCTGTCCGGCGGCGGGCAGTCGATCCGCGAACAATTTTCCCATCAGAAATCCGACTGCCAATCCGCCAAAGTGACCCCAATTGTCGATACCAGGCACAAAGAATCCGAATGCAAAAATGGTGACGACCCAGGAAATCAATCGCGAGCGCATCGCCTGCATCTGTGCGCCGCTACGCTTCGTTGTGATGGCAATCAGGACCCCAATCAATCCCAAAATGGCGCCGCTGGCTCCAACCGAAGGTCCTTTGCCAAAAAATGTGCTGCAGAGCGATCCGCCAACTGCGCACGCAACGTATAGGAACAGGAAGCGCGCGGATCCGTAGACCTCTTCCACTACGGGGGCGATGTCAAGGAGCACAAACATGTTCATGCCGATGTGCAGCAGCCCGCCGTGAAGAAATGTCCCCATAATCAATCTCCACCAGCCCCAGCCTGGCCAATAGAACGGAGTGTTTTCACCTAGCCGGTAAAGCTCCACGCCGCTCATACCGCCAAGCAGCCCAAATCCACCTCCCGAATGGATCGAGCGAATCAAGCTGACCCCGAACATCAATACGTTAACAATCAAAATCACCGAGGTCACGGGCGCGTGCCCGCCAAAGAATTCAGACAGCCCCTTGCTCCAGGCTGCCAACCCGAAGCGCAGGTTCGTTCCGCACTCGTGGCACCGTGTGGCGTTAATTCCCACCAATGCTCCACACGCCGGGCACAATTGCGGCCGCTTTTCTCCTCCGCCGAAAAGTCCGCCGAACATTCGCTTCAAGCGATCCACGCGCATTTGCCACTGGTAGGGAAGGGTCAACTCTCCTCCTTGCAGCCTCATTCTAGCGTTCCTATAATACCGGAAACGCGCCTGCTTATCCGGCGCAGGAGCTTATGGACAAATTCGAAGAGATTGGCCGCCGACTGGACGAAGAACTAACGCGTCTTCGCAAGTATGTGGAGGAAGAAGTCGCTCCCGAAACGGAAAAACGCACTGCGCAATTCCTGCGCGAAGCTTCCGAAAAACTTGCTGAGGCATCCAGGAAACTGGAGAACCGGGTTGCCGCCCGCAACCAGAAAACCCCTCAAGAACCCAAACCGTGACCCGTTCCCGGCTCGCTCTCCGAACCGCGTGGATCGCCGTGACTCTCCTCAGTGCAGGGTGCGCTGGAAAGCGCCCTGTCGCATCGCATCCCCCTGTCAATGCACAGCCCTCCCCAGCTCCAGCGGAAACAGCCAATGGCGCCGGTAGCAATCCAAATACGGCGCCTGCGACCTCTGCTCCCGCGCACGGCAAGCGTTCCAAGACTCCCCTGCCACCTGCGCCCGTCGGGTATTCCGAGCAAGGTAATGCTTCCTGGTACGGAATTCCGTTCAACGGACGGCGATCCTCCAACGGCGAAATCTACGACATGAACAAGCTGACGGCCGCACACCGCACTTTACCATTCGAAACGATCGTGCGCGTCACCAATCTGAATAATCGGAAGACCACCACGGTGCGCATCACCGATCGTGGACCATTCGTTGATAACCGCATCATTGACCTTTCGCAGGCCGCGGCGCGCGAAATCGAATCCATCGGTCCGGGAGTGGTCCCGGTGCGTCTGGAAGTGCTGGGCAACGTCGACGTCACCGCAGGATTCTTCACCGTGCAAGTGGGAGCCTTCCGCGAGCGTGCCAATGCCGAGCGGCTCCGCGACCGCTTGAGTTCGTCGTACTCACCGATCTTCGTGCAGCAGTATGATTCCCCCGATGGCGCGTTCTATCGCGTGCGCATCGGCAAGATTTCGGGAGAAGAGGCCGCCCAGCAGTATGCGGATCAGCTGCGCACCAAGGAAGGTTTTAAGCCGTTTGTTGTGCGTCTGGATGAAAGCGTGCCTTCAGGAGTAAAGTGATGGACCCCAATTGCCTGTTCTGCAAAATCGGTGCCAAGCAGATTCCCGCGAAACTTGTGTATGAAGACGACGAAGTGTTCGCCTTCGAAGATATTAGCCCGCAGGCTCCCACGCACGTTCTGATTTGCCCGCGCAAACACTTTGTGGCCCTGCACGATGCTTCCTCTGAAGATCAGGCGATGCTCGGCAAACTCCAACTCGTAGCCGCCAAGCTTGCCACGGAGCGCAAACTTCATTCCGGTTATCGCACCGTGCTCAATAACGGCAGCGGCGCAGGGCAATCCGTTCTCCACCTTCACCTGCACCTTCTGGGTGGACGCACGTTTCGCTGGCCGCCAGGTTAATTCAAGCGCGCGGCTGCCATGTGCCACTCGCCTTATCTCGTTTCGCGTGCAATCCCTTCTCACGATAAACTCTTCTTTCTCCTCAGGAGGACTCATGCGTTTTCGCTTATTCGCCCGCATCACGGCCGTCGCTGCACTGCTTCTCTCCATCTCAGTTTTACGCGCTTCCGGACAACAAACGGCAGCGCCAGGAGTGCAAGGCGGACAACTCACCGTCGATCGTATTTATGGGCAGCCGAGCTTGGGCGGACGCCTGACCCACGGCATCGCGTGGAGCGCCGACGGAAAGAAATTCAGCTTCTTCGAGATGACCGGAGAGGGCAAAGAGGCCAAGATTGCGGTCTATGTCATGGACGTGTCCAGTGGCGAGCGCTCGCTGCTGATCTCTGCGGACAAACTGGAATCCGTGCTTCCCGCAACTACCAGCAAGCAATCGCAAGCCACCGGGCTTGGCCGCCACGCACCCTCCCAAGTGCAATGGTCTGGAACGGGTGAAGCGCTCCTTTTTGAGAGCTCCAATTCTCTAGCATGGTTCGATCTGAAATCACAAAACGGGCGGGTGCTCGTCTCTGGGAGGGAAGAGCTTGCCGATGCGAAAATTTCGCCCGACGGCAAATACGTCAGCTTCATCCGCGACCACAACCTCTGGCTCGTTCCCTCCGCTGGTGGCAAGGAGCGCGCCCTGACAGCGGGCGGCACGGAAGAGGTGCGCAAGGGCGAGCTTGACTGGGTCTATCCCGAAGAGCTTGATACCACCACCGCGTACTGGTGGGCGCCGGATTCTGCCTCGATTGCATACCTCGAAATGAACGAGACCAAGGTTGCGCAGTTTTCCTTGACGGACTTCGAGTCTTTCACCGGCGAAGCGGAGCTGCAGCGCTATCCAGTGCCCGGCGGAAGCAACCCGCTTGTTCGTGTCTTCGTCGCGCCTGTTGGGGGTGGCGAACCGCGCGCCATGGACATTGGTACGAACATGGATATCTACATTCCTCGAGTCAACTGGCTGCCCGATTCCAAACGTCTGGCGATTCAGCGCTTGAACCGCGAGCAAACCGTGCTGGACTTGCTGCTCGCCGACGCCGCTACCGGTAATTCCTCCACTCTGTTGACGGAAAAAGACCAGTATTGGATCAACGTCAGTGACGATCTGCGCTTCCTGAAGACCTCCAACCGCTTCATCTGGTCCAGCGAACGTAGCGGATACCGTCACCTGTATCTCTACGATCTTTCCGGCAAGGAACTTGGCCAATTAACAAAAGGTGATTGGGAAGTCACTCACGTCGACGTCGTCGATGAGGCGAAGGGCTACATTTATTTCAGCTCCACGGAAAAATCTCCGCTGGAACGACATCTCTACCGAGTCTCACTCGATGGCTCGGGCTTCACGCGGCTGACCAAGGAAGACGGCATGCATCTGATCAATTTTGCTCCGAACGCCGTCGCGTATCTGGATACCTATTCGAATACCGCAACCCCGCCGAGGCAGGATCTGTATCGCGCCGATGCCAGCAAGGTAGCCACGCTGAACGAAAACAAGGTGCCGGAACTCGCGCAATATCATCTTTCCCCTGTTGAGTTCCTTACCGTTAAGTCCCACGATGGTGTGTTGTTCAATTGCTTCATGATCAAGCCTCCCAATTTCGATCCCATCAGGAAATATCCCGTGCTTGTTTATACCTACGGCGGCCCACACGCGCAGGTAGTTCTGAAAGTTTGGAGCGGGAACACACTCCTGTGGCACCAGATGATGGCGCAGAAGGGTTTCGTTATCTTCGCGCTGGATAATCGCGGGTCCGCGGGGCGCGGTCATTTATTCGAAGAGCCAATCCACTACCGCTTTGGCGCGCAGGAACTTTCCGATCAACGCGATGGTGTCGAATGGTTGAAAGAGCAACCGTATGTCGACGGCACGCGCATCGGCATTTGGGGTTGGAGTTATGGCGGCCACATGACCCTGCATGCCATGTTCGATATGCCCGGTGTGTTTAAGGCGGGCTTTGCCGGGGGGCCGGTGACGAACTGGCGCTACTACGACACGATTTACACCGAGCGGTACTTGGGATTGATCCCGCAGCGCGAGCATAGCTACGACGAATCGTCGCCCATTGAAAATGCGAGAAATCTGAAGGGCAAATTACTGGTCGCTCATGGCACAGGCGATGACAATGTGCATTACTCCAACACGCTAGCGTTGATCAATGAGCTGATCGAACATGGAAAGTACGCCGAAGTGATGGCATTCCCCGGCCGCGGCCATGGGGTCACCGATCCTCCAGCGCGGCGCGTACTAATGCAACGAGTCACCCAGTACTTCCTCGACAATCTCTGAAGATTTACTTCGCGGTCAGATCCAGTTCCTTGATCGGAAGATCCCAGTGCGCGTCCAGAATCTCAAAACGGCGCTGCTCTTCCTTCTTGTAGGTCTCCTGGTCGGGATACATCTGCTTTATGAGGGAAGCAGAATCGAAATCGTCGTGGGCCATGGCGGCGTTCTTATAGACGATTGTCACGCGATAGTCCCACCGGCCGTCTTCTGTAGTGTGATAGAGCGGTGCTGCGGCAGCGACATTCAGCATTCGACCCATCTCCACCTGTTTTTTCAGTAACGGATAGTGGTTCTTGCGGAATAATGTGATGAACTCGTCGGCGTAGCCCCATTTCACCTTGTAATAGTACTCGACGACAAATGGCTTGTCCGCGTTCGACGCTTTCTGCGCGCTTGCATGACCTACTACTCCGAACGCGAGCACCAGCGCGGCGATCAGCAGGGTAAACCAGAGCGCGGCACGAAGCTTTGGTGAATCTGACATTGCGGTCTCCTGAAGGACTACATTCTGCGCGCATTGTACATCGGATTTGACCTGGTTGCGTGGGTTCCAGGACTCACAGCTGTGCGTCCTGTCAAATATGGACGTCCTGTAGCCCTCAGTACGCTGCTCGGGTCAGGCGATCGCGGATCGCCGCCCATTCCGGTGCCGCCGGCGGCAACTCCACCGCTATCCAATCAAATCCCTCACGATCCAGGTCATGCAAAACGCTGTACAACTTTGCGGCGTATGCTTCAGGCTGTTCCGGCATACGAAGCTTCCAGGCTGACGCCGCGTCGTAGGCAAACCAGAGATACGCGCCACGACCTTGCTTTGGTAGGTGGCCGCGGTTCACCAGCAGCACGCGCGTGAGCGGGCTGTAATGTTTTTTGTGTTGGCCCGGCGAACGATGCGCGGCATTTTGTTCCGCTCGGTCCAGCTGAGCGGCGGTTGCATCGCCCGGTGCGGCCTCGTCGACGAACGCCATCCCCGGACGCAGCACCTCAAGTCCGTCCTTGGTCACAGCAATGACGGTGGATTCCAGGCCGACTTCACACGGCCCGCCATCGAGGAGAAACGGTGTGTCGTCGCCGAAAGCTTCGCGAACATGCTGCGCCGTTGTGGGCGAAAGCCGCGTGAAGCGGTTCGCACTGGGCGCCGCGATCGGTACGCGGGCTTCGCTCAATAAATCGAGCGCCACGGCATGTCGCGGCATGCGCAATCCCACGGTGGGCAATCCCGCGGTCACTTCGTCGGGAATGGTGGGCTTCTTGGGAACTACGATGGTGAGCGGACCGGGCCAGAATTCGCGAGCAAGGCGATCAGCATCTTCAGGCCATTCGGCGGCAAGCGTGCGCGCTTGCTCGATGCTGGCAACGTGGACGATCAAGGGGCTTGTGGCGGGGCGGCCCTTCAGCGCGTAAATCTTGCGCACGGCGGCGGCATCGAGAGCGTTGGCGCCCAGTCCGTAAACAGTTTCAGTGGGGAAGACCACCAGCTCGCCGGAGCGGAGGAGCTGCGCGGCTTTCTGGATTTCGTCGTGGGTAGCCATGGCTTTTACAATCATTGTCGCAGAAGCGAAACGGAAGTGGCGAGTGGGAAGCGGAGAGTGATTCGTATTTCGTGATTCCCGGAACGTGTGGCGGGAGGGCCCCCCGATCATGGTGGTGGTGTAATGAAAAAGGCCCCGCTGGGAAAACGGGGCCTTCAGCTGATCATCGATCCCGGAAGCGACGATTACCAGTTGAACTTCAGTGCAAACTGGAACTGCCGCGCGTCGGAAGCCGCCGTAGGCTGCCCAGCCAGACACGTGACGCCTGACGACGGGTCGCACAACTGGTTCACAGCGGAAATGTTGGTGTGGTTAGTAAGGTTGAAGGCATCTGCGATCAGGTCAAGGCGGAAACGCTCGCCGATGTTGATCGCCTTGGAAATGCGCATATCAAACTGGAAGAAGAAGGGCATGATGAATTTATCGCGCCCGAGGTTGCCAACGCAGCCAGCCGGCGGCGTAATGCCCGCAATCTTGAAGGAACTGCCATCGTTGGCGTAGCAGGATTGCGCGACGCTGAACGCGGCCCCCGGAATGTACGGCGAAGATGTGGCGCCACCGACCGACGGGCGATCCTGGGAAGCGCCGAGATCGAGGCGCGTGTCGGAGCCGGTGATCACGTTGAAAGGCCTGCCCGAAGACAATTCGATGAGCGGAGCAAACGTGAAATTGCTCAAAAACGTGTGCATAAATCCTTCGCCCGGCTGGTGCGGAGAAGTCTGGAAAACGCCGCTGGTGACCCAGCGATGGCGTTGGTCGTTCACGGAGTTGGCCCTCTCGAGATAGGGAAAGCGAGAGTCTTGCGGTTCGAGAGTGGATTGCAGGTCCGTGGAATCATCAATGGAATGCGACCATGTATAGCTGGAGAGAAGTTCAAAGTGGTTGGAGAAATGTTTAGAGACATTTACGGTAAGTGCGTTGTACCAGGAACTGCCCGAGGACTGCTGGGCGTCCACGCTATTGAAGGGCACAGGTACTCCGAAGCCCGTAGGGTAGCCTGCCGCCGAAGCAAGCGCTACCTGCGTGGCATACCCACCTGGAACAAGACCCGCGTAGGACGGGTTCGGGCCAGACGGGCGGAAGTAGTTAAAAAAAGCTGGCGTGCCGATCAATCCAACCGGAGTTCCTGAGCAATTCTGTCCTGTGTACCCCAAACCGAGAGCACCCGGCGCAAGTTGTTGGCCCGTCAGTGTCGCAAATGCAATGCTCCCGCCTGGCTGACCCGTCGGAGTAGTGACGTTATAGACCGGAATGCCACCAGCACAAGAACCGTTCGGTGTGGAAGGGACGGCAACCGTCAACGGGCTGCCAAAGGCAAGGCCCGTTGCGTCGGCCTTCTGCAAGTTGGTGGTCAGCAGAACGGGATCGGTGGAGTTGACGTCCACTGGGCGATAGAGGTGCAAGCCACGCGTGCCCTGATACCCAACGCTGAGTGTCCAATTGCCGGCAATCACGTGCTCCGCCGTCAGGTTCACCTGCTGTGCATAGCCGTACTGGAAATTGCTCTGTACCGGTAGGGTGAATGGGAGAATGGGCAGCGGGAAGCCAGCGGTCAGATAGTTCTGATTGGCGAACAGTGAATTGGGTTGAAGCGGATCAAAGCGTTGCTGTTTCGCTTGATAGTACATGCTAGGCAATGCGTTGAGTGCGCCCTGGAAAATCGTTGAGCCATTGAGATTGTTTGGCGTATCGAGTGACCCTCCGCAGGTGGGATAGCCTGCGGGAGCGACCGATGAGGGAAGTACGCCGCAAGCCGTGGCTTGGCCGCCGGGAGAAAGCAGTTGGACGGAGCGGCCCCCATCGGCCGTAACAGAATCAAAGGCGATGGCCAGGAGCGGGTGATCATAGAACAGGCCGTAGCTGGCGCGCACAACGGTCTTACCGTTGCCACGTGGATCCCAAGCGAGTCCGATACGTGGGGCAAGGTTGTTGTAATCCCGAGGAATGCCTTCCATCACGCCGAGAGCTTTCTCTGCAGCCGCGTTGACCGACGTGGCGGCTGCGAACAGTGGGGTGATTTCCACGTCGTAACGCAGACCGTAGTTCAAAGTGAGTTTCGGGGTGATCTTCCAGGAATCCTGTGCGAAAAACCCAAACGGAATATTGTCGAAAGGAGTGTTGGAACTACCGATGCCTTGGATGTACGTGGTCGGGATACCCAAGCCGTATGCCTGTAGGTCGGTGGCGCCGGGCACAACGAGTTCGCCACTGGCACAAGCACCATTGTGAGGACCAGAGCTCAGACTGATGCAGTCGGGCAAGCCGAATGTGGACGCAGGGAGCGGGCCAAAATTGGCAACCCCACCGAAGTCCAATTCGAATATTTGCGGCGAGTTCGAGGCGCGCAAAAGAATGATGTTGGTATCCACCCCGAACTTAAATGTGTGACGGCCTTTCGTCCATGTGACGTTGTCCGTGAACTGAAAGCGCTTCTCCACGCGGTTGACGGTCGAGTAGGGCTCTCGTCCGAAGTAGGCATAGCCGGGGATGTTGACGCCAAGCCCGGAGCCGCCTTCAAGATTGGAAAAGCCGAAATAATTGCTGCGGCGGGCAATCTGAAAGCGGAATTCGTTGAAGATGGTGTCGCTGGCGACGGTGTTGTGCTGGAACGTGGCGTTGAAATCGTGCAGCCAGTTCACACCGGCGCGAGAGCCGGCATTCTGTCCAAACACCTGATTCTGCGCCGTGGTCTCGATACCGGTGACATAAGAGGGAGACACGCCAACGCGAAGGAAAGAATTGTTGTTCTTGTTCCACACATGGTCGAGACGAGCGGACCACAGGCTGGTTTTCTCGGAAACTGGAAAATTTCCACGCAAGGAATTCAGTCCCACGTAAGAACTGGGCAATCCCGCGACGCCATACGAAAAATTGGGGTCGAGGGGATTGACCGGCGCATTCGCGCAATTGACGGTGCCGATCTGTGCACCGGCGGGAAGAATCGGACATGTTAGCGGAACGGGGAATTGCGCGCCGGGCCCGGGGTTGACGAGCCCACCGGTAAGCGCGGGCGCCACAGCGCCATAATCCAGTCGGTTCAGCGCGACGCTGGACGCAGAGCCCATCAGAACTGCGTATTTCGAAGCGAGTGTCGGGTTAATCGGTAGCAGGTTTGTGAAGGCTGTAGCTTGATCCTGGGTCAGTTGCACCGGCAGAAACGTCGTTGGACTCGTCGGCACGTCGACGGTTTGGAGACCGAAATTGTTTTGGCCGATACTGGAAAAACCGGTTTCTTCGCGCTGGGTGTACTCGTAGGAGAAGAAGTAAAAAGTCTTGTCCTTCTTGATGGGACCGCCAAGAGTTAGACCAGTCTGCACGCGCGTGTACGCCTGCTTTACGGGAACGAGTTCACCGTCAGCATTAACCTCACCGGAAAAAGGATTGCGTGCCTGGAAAGCGCTGTTGCGGAGGAAGCCGAAAACATTCCCGTGGAAATCGTTGGTTCCTCCCTTGGTGACGATGTTCACGACGCCACCCGTCGCGCGGCCATATTCCGCGTTGTAATTGCTCAGAATCATCTGAAATTCCTGCACGCCCTCCTGCGAAAGCGTGGTGCGCACACCGTCCACGGAATTGTCGCCGAAGTCCGCGCCGTCCACGCTAACCATGTTGGAGCGCGCGCGAGCGCCGCTGATGTTCAGGCCGCTGTTGGGAGCGGGGCCAATGGTGGGAGAGACGTCGCGGGTGGTTTGCGAATTCAGCAGAGTGAAATTGATGTAGTTGCGGCCATTGATGGGGAGATTGTTGATCTGCCGCTGCTCGACGGTTTGCGCGCTCTCACTGCGAGTGGTCTCGATGGGAGCCGTTTCGGTTGTTACGGTAACAGTCTGCTGCTGCGTGCCGATGGACAGAGTGACATTGAGAATGGCTTCCTGGCCCACAGTCACCTGAAACGCGGGGTTCTCGAAAGGGGCAAAGGACGACGGACCTTCTACATGAACTTTATATTCACCGGGATTGAGCCCGACGATGCGGTAGCGGCCCGATTCATCGGCGATGGCGTCACGCTCCGTGCCCGTTTTCTCGCTGGAGACGGTAATTTTGGCGCCGCGAACAGCCAATCCTTGTGGATCGGTAACGACGCCGGTAAGTGTAGCGGTGTTGACTTGCGCGACTGTCGTGACCACCTCGAATAGAATGACCCCGCAAAGAACAACAAACGCAAACAACTGCCTGCGTCGCATACCCTTCCTCCTGGTGAAGCTTGCCCGAATTCCGCCACCCCTAGCGGAACCGGGTTATCCCGTGTGAAGGCCCTGGAATGTCGTCAACTATAAGACGGCTTTTACTGCAATGACACGAACTTTGCAACTTTAAACCGAGTGGGGGCAGGCGGGCGCCGGATTGTGAGGTCATGCGTGCCCAACCGGTAATGATGGAACATGGTGCGCTTTCTAAATTTCCGGAGAGGTGCAGGTCGCGCCGAGGTTGTGGTCAACCAAATCGTCACAAAACGCCTTGGGTGAGCTTGCAGACCATTGCGCCCGAGGCAAAGATCGGTATTATTTCGGGGATGACCTCCGTGCAAGCCACCCCCGGACCGTTGCGCGTTTTGTTGCCCACGCTCGGCAGTGCGGGAGATGTTCACCCCACAATCGCTCTAGGGCTCGCACTTCAAGAGCGCGGACACAGCGTCACACTCCTGACAAACGAATTCTATGGGGAACAGGTTCGCACGGCGGGGCTCAGCTTCATTCCCCTCGGCACCATCGCGGAAGGCGAGAAGGTTGTGGCGGATCCACGACTTTGGACACTTTCCAAGGCGTTTGAGTGCATTGCGCAACTGGTGATGCTGCCAAATATGCGGCGGCTCTATCGCATCATTGAAGAGCAGGCGGATTCACGCACGGTGGTTGCCGCATCCGGCGTCTGTTTGGGAGCGCGCGTAGCCCAAGAAAAACTTGGAGTGCCGCTCGCCACTGTTCATCTGCAGCCCTCGATGTTGCGCAGCCTTCAAGACGCCGGCATGGTTGGACGGATTCCGTTGGGCCCGAAGGTACCCGGAATTCTGAAGCGAGCGTTTTACTGCGCGGCGGATGCCTTATTGATTGATCGCCAGCTTGGACCGGAACTAAATGCGTTCCGAAGTGAACTGGCGCTACCTCCTGTCCACCGTATCTTCGGCGGGTACATACATTCGCCTCAACTCGTCATCGGCTTGTTCCCGGCATGGTTTGCGCCGATGCAACCGGATTGGCCGCCAAAACTACGCCTTCCTGGATTCGTCTTGTACGATGCGAGCACTCACGTTGAAATTCCAGCGGACGCGGAGGAGTTTCTCGCTGCCGGCCCTGCGCCGGTGTTGTTCACGCCGGGTAGCGGTGCCGCAACCCTTCGCGAATTTTTCCGCGAATCGGTGGAGGCGTGCCGTCTGGCGGGACTTCGGGCCATGCTGGTCACCAATTTTCCAGAACAACTCCCCAGGGACCTGCCGCGAGACGTGCGCGCATTTTCCTACCTGCCATTCAGCAGAATCCTGCCGCGCTGTTCGGCGATGGTCTATCCGGGCGGGATCGGCACACTCGCGCAAACGATTCAAGCCGGGATTCCTCATCTCGTCGTGCCCCACGCGCATGATCAGCCGGACAACGCGGCGCGCGTCGAACGCCTTGGCTTGGGGAAGCACATCTACCCGGAGAAGTATCGAGGGCGCACGGCGGCGTCACTCTTGAAGGATCTGTTGTCGGATTCCGGAATGATCGAGCGGTGCCGCAGTTTCTCCGCGCGCATCCAATCGGAGGCCGCGCTGGAACAGGCGTGCAGTTTGATTGAGGGCTTGGCCAGGAGTTCGGACTAAAGTGCCAGCGGGACTCAGAGATGCTTGCGGACGAGGCGGCGAAGGCGTTCGCGATCTTCGTCCTTCATGTGAACGAACTCGACGCCATTTCCATCGGGGCCTGAATTGCGGACCACGGCGGTGAAGTGGATTTTCTTCAGGCCGCTGCGGACTTCCAGTTGTATAGAATCGCCGATGCTGAGGCGGTTTGGAGATTCCAGGTAAGCGCCGCCCAGGCTAATAGTTCTCACGCGGACCATGGCCATTTGCGGTGCGCCAATCTGGGCACGCAACGGCGACTCCAGCGGAATGCGGGCATAGCGGCGCGGAACAACAAAATTGCCGAGCGGAGCGCCAGCGGGTTCAAAGGCGGCGCGCGCCCGTGCGGAGGCGGGCGTTTCTTCCATCATGGCCAAGGCATCTTCGGCGGCGGCGCGCAAGCCGGCAGGTTCGACGAACGTAAGTCCTTCGCGTTTTCCGGCAAGCTGGCGTAACAGTTCAACGGATTCATACGCGCGCATCCGGCCGAGGGCTTCGATGGCCTTGATCCGAACAAACTGATCGCGAAGAGTATCGTGTTCGCCAGCCGCGATTTCCATCAGCATGGGCACAGCGGTGGTTTCCTGGCCGATCCCGATCTGATCGACCATCATCGGGACAACTAGTGGATGGGCATCCGACAGAATCGCAGAAAACACAAACGCGGTGCTTTGCGCGGAGGCGGCATTTGCCGGGCGCGCCAGCTCGCTAACCGCGAGGTCCTGAAGATTCCATTCCCAGCTGGCCATCGCGCGGGTCAGCCCGCGAAGCAAGCGATCCGGATCGGCTGCAGCGAGAAGTTTGATGGCCGCACTGACGCGCTGGCGCCGCGCCTCAAATAAACGCGTTTCCAGCAGCGTCAACGCCGGCACGCCGATGGCACGGAGGAGTCGCGCCATCGCGGGAATTGTTTCGGGGCCGCGCGGGTCAGTAAGAAGAAGTGTCAGACGGTCAAGCAAGCGCTCCGGATCGCGCTGGAGCAGACGCGGAAGGGCCGCATCGAGGGCGCGATTGGCAAGCGCGGCGTCGACCAGCAGCATCCACCGATCGTTGGCCACCAGCCGATGGCCGAGAGCGGTCATGTGTTCATGCTCGGCATCGCGCGGCACGCGTTCCAGGCTCAAAAGAATATTTTCGAAGCCGGAAAAATCGCCACGGGTGGAGGCGATTCGGCCGAGGGTTTCCAGGAAAGAAGCGAGCAAGGCACTGGTTTCTGGTCCAGTCTCTTTCGCCAGGGCGTTCATCGTGCCGTGGCTGAGCTCTTCCGGTAGTTGATTCGGCCAAAGGGATTCAAGAAGCGGTGTGAGTTCGCCGAGGCCGGCGGCAACGATGCGTCGCGCGGAGGAATCTTCGTGCTCAATCCGTCGGGCATAATTCAGCAGGATGCTGCGAGCTTCGCGGCGCGGCGCATCCGCGCCGGAATCGGCAAGCTGGCGAAGAGTTTGACGAATGGCGGCGATCGGTACGCACCAGATTTCGGGCCCGCGCAGGACCGCGGACTTTTCGCGTTGTGGGAGCTCCAGCCAGAAGCGCTCGAGCAGCTGTTCACGGAACGCATCGCTGGCCCAGGTGGCGGAAAGCGAGGAGAAATGCTGCGAGGCATGCGGCCCGTGATAACCCCCGGCCGCTACCAGGACATCGGCAAGACGTTGCAGCATGGGACGAACAGCAACGGCGGCCAGAGTGCCGGCGGCAAATTCGGAAGCCAGGAACTCCAGGATCAGGGATTGCGAAAGCCGTAAGAGATAGGCTTGCGGGAATTCCCCTTCCTGGGGCGTGTAATGTGTAATGGAGCCGAGCAGCAAACGCACGGTGTTGCGGCTGGCGCGTTCCAGGGATGAGTGAATCGCGCGGGCGGCATCTTCGGCGGAAAGTCCGCGGGCAGATTCCATAGGCGGCGTCAGGTGTCCGATCAAGCGCAGGGAATCCGCAAGCTCTTCGGATTGGGGTGCGAGGATGGGAGAGTCGCCGTTTTCCTGCGGCGCGTTTCCGCCATAAGCGACCAGCGCCGCAATCAAACTCGCAAGGACGGTATCGACCTTGCGATCGGTCAGCGTATTCACCTGAATGCCTTCCACGCGTTGCTCCCGGAGTTTCGCCGGCCACCAGGTTCTTCCTGAGCGTTTTGCCGGCTCATCCGATCTTAGCAAGGTATCTTTCAGCAGTTGCGAGAAGGTGTCCAATTCGCCCACATGAAATTTTTCGGCGAAGTAAACGGTTTGCACTCCAGCTCGTTGAAGATCGTTGGCCAGGGCGTGGAATTCCCCGTGAGAGTCGGGAATATGTCCTTCGGTGAGGGTGGGAACGACCACGCCACCGCGCTCGACGCGGATCTCCAGACCACCTAGCGCGCTGGCGATGTGCTTCAGCAAATCATAGGCCGTGTCCAGATTGTCCATGATTTGCGGATGCGAACTCTCATACAGTCGTCGGGAGCGCAGCAGCAAATGGAGCGAGCGCAAGGCCTGCGTGGCATCGGCCAAACGTGGATCGCCGGGAGCAACGCGTCCCTGGGTCGCGGTGGCGGCTACCATGGGTGCAGTCCGGTGCGACTGCGATCTGCCCGCCTGGTGCTCGTTAGCGAGAAGTGTGGCTCGAAAGACCAAATGGGTATCCCAATCTGAAAGAATCAAATACGTGAATTCGCCGGAGGCCTGCCCACTTTGTCGGACGTGAGAGCACCCGAAAACCGGGTGAATGGTCCACGAGCGACTGGGTCGGTCGGACCCCGCTACCATTTTGGAGGAGTTGGATGGGAAGGATATAGTACTTATGATTCAATAGAGTAACATTTTGTTACTCCTGTTTACTATTTGGAATTGGAAGATGCTTCTCTCTTTCGCCTTTTGCTCGCTGTACCCGAGCAATTCGGCTACTAATGCAGCAAGGTTTCGTTAACTGTCAGCGTTCCGCCCTCGCTGGCTTGGACTCCGCGCTTGGCAACCTGATATCCCGGAAGCCGGACAGCAATAATGTGTGATCCCGTTTGGATCTGGATCCTGGCTGGGGTGGTTTGGCCGGTCGGTACGCCATCCACGAAGATCTCTCCGCCGATAGGGGTTGAATTAACCTGTGCCCATGCCACATGCACCTGAGATTTTTCCTTCAGCTCCACGTCAAGCGTGGTTTGCAGATTATCCTTTACCTGCACGTGGCCGGCATACCCTTCGTAGCCGGGCACGCGAAGTACAAGGTCGTATTGGCCCGGCGCGAGAGGAAGAGTAGCGGGCGTTTGACCGGACTGCCTCGCACCGTTGATGAAGATTTCGGCGCCGGCAGGATGGCTACTGACGTATAAGCCCTTGGCCAACGCCTCCAGATGAATCTTCTGATCGAGCGAATCACGCTGCTTCAATTCGACAGCGGTTTGCACGGGCAGGTATCCGTCCTTCTGGACCTGCAGGCTGTAGCGACCTGGAACGAGGTCAGTGAAGCTGCACGGCGTTTGACAATTGGAGATGGCCCGCCCGGCGAATCCGAACAACGTAACCGTGGCGCCGGGCACGTCGGTAATTACGTTTACGGCGCTGTTGACGCTGGGGGAAGCGGTGCCGGGGGTGTTTTCGGTGATCGGTTTCGGTTGTGTGGAGATCGCCGCCGGGACAGGCACATCGTAATATTGAATATCGTCGACGACGCGCACGGCAGCCGGAGCATTGCGCATAAGGTGAAGCAGCGCGGCGTGCTCGGAAGGGCGGAGCTTGCCTGAAAGTGTGAGTGAATTGCTGGTACCGGAAATCTTGACGCGTTCGGTAAGCCCTTTTTCCGCGATGGCTTCCTCAATGCGGCCTTTGTATTCCGCTGCGGCGGGAGCGAGTGCGTTCGCAGGAGGTTTACTGGCTGGCGGCGCGGCTGTAACTGGGGGATCTACCTTTTTGTCGGCAATTGGTACCGCAAGCGGCGACTTCGCGGTGTTTTCGCCAGGCTGCGCTGGGGAAGTGCCCACAGGATTCGGTGAGGAATTCGAAGGCGCATCCGTCGAAGCGGGCAAGGGAGCTGGCACCGGCGTCTGAGGCGCGGCATCCTTAACGGGCGATTGCTCTATGTCAGATGGTGAAATCGAAATCGGAACCTGGGTTATAGCAGGATTTTGCGTAGCCGGCGCAGTTTGTGTTGCAGGAGATTGTTGCGCCGAAGCCATGGCTTTGTAGGCATTGTTGCGTTCGCGCGTGGCCTGGAATTCGGGACGAAGCTTATAGCCGCCGTACACGATGACGCTCAGCAAAAGCACTGCCGCGAGGATGCTGGCGAGGCGGCTGCTCTTCTCTGGTTCTTCGAGTGTTTGGATGGCGCCGGTGCGCCGAATGACCGGGGTTTGCGAGGGATTACCCCCGTGCGTCTGTAGCGAACGCAGCGCGGGCGAGCTTGAGGGATCGCCGTGCAGTCCGCGCAAACCCGGGCTGAGCGAGGGATGACCCATGGGCGAACCCGCACGTGGAGAAACCATGGTCGCATCGGGATTCATCTCAGTGCCGCCCAGCGCGCGATAGTTGCGCAAGTCTTCAATCATCTCGCGGCAGCTCTGGTAGCGGACTTCCGGCTCCTTGGCGAGCGCACGCATGGCGATGCTGTTCAAGCCTGGGTGAATCGTGGGATTCAGCTGCCGAGGCGGGATGGGATCCTCGTTCACGATTTTGTAGATGACCGTGGTGATGCTCTGTCCGGGGAAGGGTTTTTCGCCGGTAAGCATTTCATAAAGCATCACGCCGAGAGAGAAAATGTCGCTGCGGCCGTCGACGGGGCGGCCCTTCACCTGTTCCGGCGACATATAACTGGGCGTGCCCATCACGTGCGTGGTCTGCTGTACGGTGCCGAACTGCAAAATTTTTGCGGTGCCAAAGTCAGTGACCTTGACGGTGTCGTCGGCGGTGAGCATCAGGTTGGCGGGTTTGATGTCGCGATGAACGATGCTGCGCTCATGAGCGAACTGCAGCGCGTTGCAGGTCTGCTCCATGATGCGGAGAACACGGGGAGTCGGGAAAGAATGGCCGGCGTCGAGGAGCGCCTGCAGGCTTTTGCCTTCAACGAGCTCCATGGTGATGTAATAGAGGCCGTTTTCTTCGCCCGCATCGTAGACCACCACGATGTTGGGGTGAGTCAGCAGGCCTGCGGCGCGAGCCTCCGTCTGGAACCTCGCCAGGAGTTCGGGCCGCGAGAGGCCAGTGCCTACTTCGCTGAGGTGAATGGTCTTGACAGCGACAGGGCGGCCGATGACGGGATCGGTAGCCTTATAGACCACACCCATGGCGCCACGGCCAAGTTCGCCGAGAATTTCGTAACGTCCTGCACGTACCATGGTTGCCATGAAGGTGGCGCCACTCCCCGGCGGCTTCTTTGCTAAGGACTCCACGGCGCGAGGCTAGGTTGCGAGCCCATCATCAAAGAAGCCGCTGGAGAGAGAAGCGTGCTGACTGGCTTGCCCCCTCGCAGGTCGATTCTTTGAGATACACCCCTCGCCATTCAAGACAGTAGCGGTCGGATTTTCAGGGGGTCAACGCTACGAGAGTACTATTGTGCCCCACTGGATATGTCCGAAGGGACAGGTCTACGGGCGTGGCAGGTTGGCCATGGGAGAAAGGGTGCGGTCGGGCATGGGAACATTGATTTCGCGGATGGGGCGATCAACTTCGCCGGGACGCGCGGGAGCCTCTAGACCGTCAGTGAGCAGAAAACCCTGGAGAGCGATGCCATTGGTCCAGACGCTTTCCAGTGCCACGATGTATTCGACCTGCAATTCGTAAAGCTGGCGCTGGGAATCGAGCACGCGCGGACGCGACGCGAGCATCTGGGCGTTTTTCTGGAACAGCAGAGCGTAGGCCTTCTGTGCGCGGGGAAGAATTTCTTCGCGATATTCCGTGGCCATGAGCCTGGCGCTGGCGAACTGGTCGAGGATAGTGGCGGCGCGCTCACGAAGTGTGAGCGCGATGCGTTCTTTTTCAAGTGTTGCGCGGTCGAGATCCGCCGCGGCTGCGGCGACGTTGCCTTGATTTCGATTGAAGATAGGCAATTGCACAGAAACTTCGGCGAGGCCTTCCCAGCCGATCGCGTACGGAACGTTGGCGAGCCACTCATTGTCGTACTGCAGGCCGAGGCGAAGTTGCAGGTCGGGGATGGAGGCACGTCTGGCATTGGCGATGGCAGCTTTGGCGCGTGCTGAGGCGGTTTCGGCCAAACGCGTGGCGGGGCTTTGCGTGGCGACGTGCTCGGTGACCTGTTCTTCATTCAGCTCCGGCCAGCCGTGTTCGAGATCGCCAGCGACGGTTGCCAAGGGAAGATCGGGGCGGCCCAGCACGGCGGCGAGCGAGCGCCACGCTTCGCGAAGACTGTTTTCCTGTATGCGCGAGGCGAGGCGAAGCCGTTGCGCTTGCAGTTCGGAGGTGAGGACTTCAGTTTCGTCGGCTTGGCCGGTGTTGAAGAGCAGGCGTTGGGTGTCGGCAAGTTGCTGCTCGACGTTGGCCAGGTCACGGCGCGCGTCGAGAAGTTCTTGAGCGGCCAGAACGCGCATGTATGCGGTTCTCACGGCGGTTTCCACGCGGAGCGTTTGTTCTTCGGCTTCGGTTTCGGCGAGATTAGTATCCTTCGCGAAAACGTCGCGGGTTTTGGAGAGTTTTCCGCCGGTCACAATGGTTTGTTGCACAAAAAAGCCTTGTTTACCGCCGTTGATGGAACCGCCGCGAATTTCGTCGCCGATATATCCGGCGCTGGGATTGGGATAGAGAGCGGATTGCTGCTGGCGGGCCTTTGCGGCGCGAATCTCGGCTTCGGCCTGCCGAAGAGTGGGATTGGAAGCGGAAGCGAGACGCTGGGCATCTTCCAGCGTGAAAAGTGGGGAGGCGGGTTGCTCCTGCGCTCGGCCCATCCGCGGATAGACCGGCTGCCCGGGAGCCATGGTGCGGTGTTCGTGCTGCATGCCGGGCATGTTTAGCGGTTCTTGTGCCGCGCCAGGCAGCAGTGTCCCCAGAATTCCCAGTCCGAGTATGGTGAGCAGCTTAGATGTGAATTGCATGGCGATTCCTCTTCTTTTTTTGCACGTGGCTGTTGCCGGATCGTTTTCGAGAATCCGAGGAGACCGTAAAAGCGGCGGCAAGCCGCAGCACTCCGAAGTATTCAAGCTCGAGAGGGCTGGCATGAAAGCCAGCACTACATAGAAGAAAGAAGAACGAGACGGCATCCGTGACACGCAGACTAGCTGTCATGGCGAGTCTTGCGTTCGCGGATTCGAGCTTGAATCTCGTTGTATTCGCTATCGGATAGCACGCGGACCATGGTCATCATGCCCATCATTCCCGCAGACCAGTTTTTGGGCAGGCCGTGGATTTCGGGCTTATCTACGGCATCGTCCATCCCCATTTCCATGAAAGCGTCCTGCGGGAAGCCGGGAATGCTGTTGGCATCGGCGGAGACGGGGGAAGTGGGAATGTGAGGGACGCCGAGGGATTGTGAGAGCGACTGCATCTGCTGCATCGCTTCCGGCGCGGTGAGATCCGCGGTGGTAGTCTGGCGGTCGCGGAGAAGGTCCATCATGCTGTTCATCATGTGGTGAGGCAGGTGGCAATGGATCATCCACGCGCCGGGATATCTGGCGTCGAACTCGACTACTTTGGCCTGGGCGACGCCGACGAGCACTGTGTTGGTGGGATACCAGGTGGATTCGGGCGCGCGGCCGCCTTCCGTGCCGGTGATGACGAACTGATTGCCGTGGAGATGGATCGGATGATGGTCCATGCCGATGTTGATGAAGCGCAGACGGACGCGGCTGCCCTGGCGAACGACGAGCGGAGTTGTGGATGGAGCGGAGAGACCGTTGAAAGTGAGCCAGTTGAATTCCATGGAGGCGGTATTGGGAACGGAGTTGTTGGGCAGAACGGCCCACTCCTGGAGGACGATGGCGAAATCGTGATCGGCGTGCGGAGAGTAGGGCATTTGCGGGTGAACGATAATTGTGCCGATCAGGCCGATCATTTCCTGCATGGCGCTATGCGCGTGGTAGAAGAACGTGCCTTCCTGATGAACGGTGAATTCGTATGGGAAGGAACCGCCGGGAGGGATCGGTTTTTGGCTGATCCAGGGAACGCCATCCTGATCGATGGGGACTTCCAGTCCGTGCCAGTGCATAGAGGTACTTTCCGGGAGAGCGTTTTCGACGATGATGCGTACGCGCTCACCCTGGTTGATCTGGATAGTTGGGCCGGGACAACTGCCGTTGTAGCCCCAGGCGTCGATGGTTTTGAAGGGAACAATTTTGCGCTTCAAGGGCTCGGCCTTCAGGCGAAAGACCTTGACGGCGCCATCCATCGTGAATGGAAGATCGGGGACGTCGGGAGTGATGACCGGCACGGAAGCTTTAGGCGCCGGACTCCTGACCGCCAGGTTTTTCCTGTGCGTGCCGCCGGCCTCTCCCGTGGACTGCGCGCTGACCTGGCGGCTCCATCCGAACAATCCCGCGCCAATCAGCGCGGCGTCCTGCAGAAAGTTTCTGCGTGTACCGCTCATGGAATCCTCCTGGAATTTGGTAAAGGGATATTATGAAACTCGCGCCCGAGCGCGATTGAATTAACGATTGTGTGGCGGATGAAAAGGACTGGTGCGAAGAAAGGAAATGGATCAGGTGCGTAGCGGAAAAACGGCGGAAGCGGAAAGCGGAGAGAGAGAGAAGTCGAAGAAACTTTGTCGGCGGAACTGGGACTCGTCGATTTGTTGAGGGAGGGACGAGATTAGCGTTGAGTTCGAAGAGAACTGCATGTGTGCGCGAGTTTCGCCGGAAATGGAAACTCGGGGCTCTTCGCGAATGGCTTCGAGCGGCGAATTCATCGAATCACAGTTGCGGGTTGCCATGTGAGCGACGGTCTGTAAACTGGAAGAAGTCCCCATGGATTCGTGGCAGGGCTTTTCCGAGGTCGCAGCGGCGCTCCCTGCGTGGCAACGCGTGCCCGTGCAGCAGGCCGCGCCGAGCGGCGCGACCACCAGGCAGATCGCCACTGCCAGCCAGAACAATCTGCTACCGAGTATCGCGAGACCGCGCAATGCACGGGGAATGACCATCCCTTAGAAGTTACGGACTTGCGTGGACCGCGTCAATGGCGGGTTGTGAATGTTACACGTGACGCACTCAACCTAAGGAATAATTCTACCTGGGCAGTAAAGGAGGCTGGTTCATGGCGAGATAGCAGCTCCTCCGCTTGCGACGCTGGCGATCAGACTCTGCTTCAAACGGGCGATGATAGATTGTTGAGGGTTTTCGTCGACGATTCACCCGCTTATGTGACCATCCGGATCGAACAGGATGTAGGTTGGAAGCGCGTGGACATTGAAAAGTTTGCGAACTTGCTGATCAACATCCCGATAATGCTGCCGATCCATTTTCTTCTGGGCAACGAACTCCTTTCATTTTGACTCGTCTTCGTCGGCGCTCACCCTGACGATGACGACACGCTACGGAGGAACTTTTTTGACCAGCTCTTTCAGTTCGCCGACCGAGGCACGGCGGGGAGGGCACCAAGTAGCCCAGAAATCAAGAACGACAAACCTTACAGCGAGATCCTGCAGGTCGATGGATTGGCCCCGCAGCGAGCTACCGGCAAACTCGGGAGCACTGTCGTCTCTAGCAAGGCGAGGGTGGAGCGCAAGGGATTGCGCGAATTTGGCGTAGAGTCCCTGAGTAGCCATCTGAATGCATTATTCGAACTCAGCTTTGCCTTCGGCATCGTGCATTTCCTTGCATAGCGCGACGCCCAAGTGGACATGGATATCGGGGCTCTGCGGAGAAAGTTGAATCGCCGTGTTGAACTCGAGTTCCGCCTCCTGCAACTTTTTCGTGTTGTACTTGCCGCCTTCGCGACTGCTGCGAACTAATATGTCGCCGCGGAGGCCATGCGCATCGGAGCGCAGCGCGTCGGTCGTCGATGTGGAGACTGTTTTCGAGGTGCTCTTAAGCGCGCGCCACTGTCGCCTGGCATTTCTTGTGCCTGAGCGCAGTTCATCCAGCAGGTATAGCAACCTTCATGGGAGAGCTGGAGCGCTTTTTTGAAGGATTTGCTCGCTTCGTCACAGTGCTTGGCTGCGACCTCGCCTTTGCTTACTTCATCCAAGAGAACGTTGGGATTATCAGTCGAAGATTGTTGCGCCGGGCCGATTGGACCTAACAGCCGGGCAAAGAAAAGTAGAAGCTAGGACCGAATCAAGGCGTAAACAGAGAACAACGGTGCTGGATTTCAAGTTCATAGCCCGAGCCTACAAAAGCTCGGAAAAGGAAACAACCGATTCTCAATCGCCGGAGCCGAGGACGTTACTCTCCGCGGAGACCTTGCCGGAGAATGATCGGTAGACGTGGACGAAATAGATAGTGGCGAGGGCTATGCCGATGACCCACCAGATGAGGCCGATCTTGAGGCCGTAATCGGGAGCTTTGGCGTTATGAACAGTGAGCGCAAACAGGGGGTCGCGCGCCGGAAGCACCATGGGATAGACGCCGAAGACGACGCTGGTGAGCATGCCGAGTAAATAGGCGCAAGAAGCGAAGAAGGCGTTCAACTGATTGTTGCGGCGAAGTTCGAATTGGACGCCGGCCAGTCCGGCAACGGCGAGGAGAGGAAGGATGTAGCCGACAGGCCAGGTCTTGAAATTGGCGGAAACCTGCGGCTGAACGGAAAAACTGACGGCAGTGACGATTGCCGTGAGGACGAGGACTCCCCACCAGGTGATCGACGCGATCTTTGCCGCGCGTTCACTGAGGGGACCGGCTGTCTTCAACAGAACCCAGAGAGCGCCGTGCATCATCAAGGCGAGCAACGCTGTGACGCCGATGAGAATGGTGTACCAATCGAGAATTCCGGTTTGCTCGCCAAGGCGGAAATTTGTCCACAGCGGTTCGAAGAAATACCCGCTGGCATCGAGCGGCACACCGCGAACAACATTCCCCAATGCCGCGCCGAAAAAGACGCAAAGGAGCAAGCTGGACAGGGAGAAGACGAAATCCCACAGGGGAATCCAGACCACACTTTGGACATGATTGCGGAATTCGATGGAAACTCCACGTAGGATCAAGAGCCATAAAACGATCATGAGCGGCAGGTAGAAACCACTGAAACCGCTGGCGTAGAGCGCTGGAAAAGCGAAATAGAGGCAACCGCCGCCGGCGAGCAGCCAGACTTCGTTGCCGTCCCAGACCGGGCCAATGCTGGCAATCACCTGACGTCGTTCTTCCGGAGTACGCGCGATGAGGAGATGAATGGCGCCGGCACCGAGGTCAAAGCCATCCAGCAGAACGTAGATTGCCACCATCACAGCGACGAGACAAAACCAGATGGTTGCCATCGAGGCCTCCTCAAACCGCCGCCACGGGCGATGTGTCGCCCGCAGGAAGTTTTGCATCAGGTTCTGGACCGTGCTCGATTTCGCGGTAGATCAGAAAGAGCCAAAGAATGGACAGGACCACGTACATGCCCATGAATCCGAGCAGGGTAAACCAGACATTGCCTCCGGCAACGCGCGGCGATGCGCCATGAGCCGTGCGCATCAGCCCATGGATGAGCCACGGCTGGCGGCCTAGCTCGGCGGTCATCCAACCGGCGGTATTGGCGATATACGGAAGCGGAACAGAGAGCATCAAAATCCACAACATCCATCGCGAGTCGTAGAGCTTGTTGCGGGTGAGAAGAAAAGCCGCAACCACCATGACGGCGATGAAGATCGTTCCGAGGCCAACCATGATGTGGTAGCTGAAGTAGAGAAGAACGATCTGGTCGGGCCACTGATCCTCGGGGAAAGCGTTGAGACCCTTCACTTGCGCGCCCCAGTGTTTGTAGGTGAGGAAGCTCAACATATTGGGGACTTCGAGGGGATTATCGAGCTTGCGCCTGGCCACATCGGGCTGGCCAAGAATGGCAATTGGTGCGCCTTCGCGCGTTTCGAACAGGCCTTCCATGGCCGCGAGTGTCGCAGGTTGATGCAACGCCACCATTTTTCCTTGTAGATCGCCGGTGGGAAAGAGTTGCAGCGCAGCAGCGAGCACGCCTACGATCACACCGATGCGAACAAAGGTACGCCCAATGATGACATCGCGTTTCGCGAGCAAATAGTAAGCGCCAACAGCGGACATCACGAAGCATCCTGTTTGCACCGCGCCCAGCATGTTGTGAGCATATTGGTACAAGGCCCAGGGATTTAGCAGCAACCGCCAGAAGCTGGCGAGCTCAATCGCCCCGGTAGAAGAGAGCCGATAACCGGTGGGGTGCTGCATCCACGCGTCGGTGGCCACGATCAGGTAGCCGGACATCCAGGATCCGAGAAATACAAAAAACGCGGCCCACCAGTGACCGACGCGGCCGAGTTTCTTTTCGCCGAATAGAAACAGCCCGAGGAAACTTGATTCGAGGAAGAACGAGAAGACACCCTCCATGGCGAGGGTCTGTCCAATCACGCTGCCGGCAGAGCGAGAGAATTCCGCCCAGTTGGTCCCGAACTGGAATTCCATAGGGATGCCCGTCACGACACCGAGAGCGAAATTGATGCCGAAGATTTTTGCCCAGAAGCGCGCTGCGCGATTGTAGTGCTCGTTGCCGGTGCACAAAGCGATGGTCTTTAGAATCAGGATCAGCAGGGCAAGCCCCATCGTCAGCTGAGGAAACAAATAGTGGTAAGTAACGGTGAAGGCGAAATGAAGCCGATGCACATCAAGGGCTGAATCCATGCAAACACCTCTACGCGGGTCCTGCGACGGTATGGCCTGGAGTCCGGGTTGAACGGAGCGGTTCAGTCCGAGCGGGAGGTCCTCATCTATCCTGCCACGTTTTGGATCCAGGAAAACGCAAAATCAGGAGCAGACTGGGGTTGGCTACAGATGACGGGAATTGCGCGCGAGCGATTCTGATTTCGACTGCCGGTTGCGAGGAAAATACGGCATGAAGTGCTTCCAGACACGCGAAAAGAGAGACCGCCAGAGCGGCCGAGCCGCTGCGAGAGATCGAGAAGAGTCGCCCGACAAGTTGCTGGGGGTTGCAGGACCGGAAGCGACAGGCAAGTCAATAGAAGGAGCCGATCGGCGCTCAGGCGAATAGGGGACGGAGGAACTGCGCGCGATCCAGGCAAGAATTTCAGAGCGGAACGCGAACACACGCGCATGTTTCCCACCCGGCGCGTGGTGCACGGGCATGCCGAGAAACTTGGCCCAGCGCATAGCGGTTCGTTCGTCGCGGCCAAGAAGAGCAGCGATTTCTTTCCAGGAATCGAGTCGATCAGTGGGCGTGGGCTCCATGGCAATTGAACTCGAAAAGGGCCGGAGCGAGAGCCGAAACTGCTTCTAGCAGTGGGTGACAGACACCAGGAACAAGGGCCAGTTGCGCCAAGTAACTAAAATATAGCATACACAAGCGCAAAAAGGAGAGGAAGTCATGGTTCACGACTAATGCGGATTCCGGAAACCTGGACGACCGGGTCTGCCCGAGCTGCTGCTGTAAGTCCTTTAGGGCTAGTTAGTCAGGGGTGGCCGCAACTCCTCAGCCACGTCCGGGTTTCATAGCATGTGAGGAGTTTCCCAACGCTCATGGCCCAGGAAACTCAAACGTAGAAATGAGGAAGCGATGCGTTACCTAAAACATGTTGCACTCTTGGGGATACTTCTCATTGCGGCAGCGAATGCGCATGCACAGGTCTCCGTAGGCATTGGAGTGGGACCCATATATGCAGGCGTTGGACCTGCCCCGGTCTGCGCTTATGGTTACTACGGCTATTATCCATATGCGTGTGCTCCCTATGGATATTACGGGCCGAGCTATTTTGTCGGCGGCGTGTTCATCGGCGCGGGCCCCTGGTATCACGGCTACTACGGGCGCGGCTATCGCTACTATGGACGCCCTAGCTACGGCTACTACCGCCCAGGCTATGGCTACAGACCCGGCTATGGTTACAGGCCGGGATATGGCTATGGCAATCGCCCAGGGTATGCGTATCGTGGCGTTCCGGCGCACGGCTATGTTGGCGGCGGCTATCACGGTGGTTACGCAGGCGGTGGCGTGCATGGCAACAGTACCGGCAGTTACCACGGTGGTGGTGGTTATCACGGTGGTGGCGGCGGCTTCCACGGCGGTGGGGGAGGCCACGGTGGCGGTCACCGTTAAGTAATAAGTGCTCTTTACGGGGCTCGGAGTTTACGACTGCGAGCCCCATTTTTTGGTACGCCGAGCATGTTCGATAGCTTGGAGGTGAAAGTCCTCTTCACAACCTGCCCTGAAAATTTCGATCAGGCAGTGACGCGGGCGCGGGTTTCGAGTTTGACGTTGTGACCGAGGCGTTTGACGTAATAACGGGTGAGCCGCTCGGGTTCAAGGCGGTCAAAGAAGTCGGCGCCTAGATCCGCGTACTGGCTGCCCTCTTTCAATAGATAGTAGAGAATCACCAGAATGGAATGCCCTACGCGTGGGCCACAAGGGGTACTGGATTCCAGAATAGTATCGAGCTTCAGGGTTGAAAGTTGGACGGTACGCAATGCAGACAATTGGAGTGATGACAATAGCTCCGCTGTCTTTGGCCGAATTTGCCATTTCTTCTTGGCCCAACGTCATGTCCAGTCTCTGTGGTGGACTATCCGTGCTTGGAAACAACGTCAATCCAGGGAGGGACACTCCTGATGGTACTTTATTGCTACACAATCGATCGACTGGTCGGACCGCATCTTCTTGGCTTGGCAACAGGTAAAGTCTTGTAGCGATGGACACATCAACAGCCAGGAAGGCCCGCTATTTCTAACACCCCAGCTACGTCGACAGCGTCAGCATTGCGCAGTGTGCGCCGCTACATTAATTCTTCGATGAACGTGCGGGCCACGTCGGGCGGCACTCTCGGGTCGCGGCGCACGAGCGGTCCATCGTTCAAGACTGGCTCGGCGGCGTGCAATGAGGGGACATCGGAGCGCTCGAAGAATCTTCCAATGGGGATCTCGTCTCCCCAGAGCAGAGATTTGTCCATTGCGGCCGTCCAATCGGAAGGATCGTATCCGGGATCATCTTCAAGTTTTTTCACACGCGGCCGGTACCACTGATAGGTATTGTCGTGATTATAGGTGACACAGGGGCTGAAAACGTCGAGGAACGAGAAACCCTCGTGTTCGATCCCCAGTTTAATGAGCTCCGTCAGGTGCTTTTGATCGGCGCTGTAACCCCGAGCGACGAAGGTAGCACCAGCGGCCAGAGCTAGGGAAATTGGATTTATCGGAGCTTCGATATTGCCGAACGGCATGCTCTTCGTCTTCATACCGCTGCGGCTGGTGGGAGAAGTCTGGCCGGTGGTCAGACCGTAGATCTGGTTGTCCATTACGATGTACAGCACATCTACGTTGCGTCGCATGGAGTGGACGAAATGGTTTCCACCGATTCCAAAGCCATCACCATCTCCCCCTGTCACTAACACAGTCAGTTCGTGATTGGCGAGCTTCACGCCAGTGGCCACGGCAAGGGCGCGGCCGTGTAGCGTGTGCATACCATAGGTGTTGATGAAGCCAGGCAGATTTGAGGAGCAACCGATACCACTGATAGCGACGACATTATGATTGGGGATCTGCAGTTCGACGAGCGCCTTCTGAATGGCCGAAAGAACGCCAAAATCGCCGCATCCGGGGCACCAGTCGGGATCGACCTTACCTTTTAAATCGGCAAGTGTGAGTTTCGTAGTCCGTTGCGCTGATGTCGCCATCGGTCTTACCTCTTCAAACCATGATCTCGTGCGTCGGAACCGAGAGTTTTGTGTTCCCGGCGAGCTGTTCTTTCACAGCTTCCACGATGTGGTGTGGCATGAACGGCTCGCCATCGTACTTGCGAATGTGGCCGTTAGCCACGAAGCTGGTTTCGCTACGGAGGTAGCGAGCAAACTGGCCGGAGTAATTGTTCTCGACGATGATGGTGTGCCGTGAATCCTTCAGAATCTCCATAATCGAATCGCCGTGAAGTGGCACGAGCCAGCGAATCTGGAGCTGGTTGGCAGAGATGCCTTGCTCGGAGAGAATTTCGCAGGCTTCCTCAATGACACCCTTTGTTGAACCCCATCCGATCAGAGTTACGTCGGCATCGGGCGGGCCGGAGAGTGCGGGAGGCGGAACGGCGGCTTCAATACCGATGACCTTACGCATACGCTTTTCCATCATCTCGCGGCGCTTGATGGGGTTGGTGAACTCGTCGCTGATGAGTACGCCGTCTTCCATGTGCTCATCAGTGGCCGCGGTGTGTACGTGTCCCGGAACTCCGGGAACTGCTCTGGGGGAAACGCCGCTCTCTGTGAACCTATACCGTTTGTAAGATCCGCTCGTTGAGACATCGGAAGACGATCCGTTGTCGGCAGTGATGAGTTCGCCTCGGTCGATGCGAGGATTGAAGTCGAGATCATTCGGATGCACGCTCAGCCTGCCCTCGGACAATAGGAGATCGCAGAGTACGAGACCTGGGCACTGAAAGCGGTCAGCAATGTTGAATATCTCAGGGATGAGCTTGAAACAATCACTGATATCTAGAGGTGCTGCTATTACTCGGGGGTAATCGCCAAATGCGGCGCCCAGCATTTGCCAAAGATCGCCCTGTTCGGTCTTGGTGGGAACCCCGGTGGAAGGGCCCGCTCGCTGACAGTTGATCACCACGACTGGGGTTTCCATCATCGCGGACATGCCTAGGCCCTCGCTCATCAGCGCAAAGCCACCACCCGACGTAGCACACATGGAGCGGACCCCGGCGTGAGCCGCACCAATCGCCATGTTGACAACACCGATCTCATCCTCCACTTGACGAACCATGACGCCGGCTTTGCGTGCGTGCGCGGCCATCCAATGAAGAACCCCGGTTGAAGGGCTCATGGGGTAGGCGCAGTAAAACTTCACACCAGCGGCGACGGCACCCATGGCCATAGCAATATTTCCGCTCAGAATGGCATATCGATTCTCGGTCTTCGGCAGAGGATTGGGAAACGGCGTGAAGTGCGCGGCCGCATAGTCGTACCCAGCGCGAGCCACACTCACGTTTTCGGCTACAACGGTGTCGCCTTTTTTCTTGAACTGTTCCTGGAGGACAGCTTCCAGGGTCTGGAATCCGATACCCATCATGTAGAGCCCGGCACCAATCGCAATCGTGTTCTGAGCAACCTTATTTCGGGCGAGGTCCGCTAACTCGGAAATGGGAAGGGGACAGAGTTGCACACCGTCCCCAGCTTGCCCCGGCTTGATGGTGTCAGCATTGTAGAGACACGCAGCACCGGAAGTGAGGAGCTTCAGGTGGCGATCCATACTGTCCTGATTGAGCGGGATGAAAAGATCAATCCTGTCACCCATATTGGAGACTTGTTCCGGGCCAGTGCGAATCGTCAGAAACGTATGACCGCCTCGAATGATGGATTGGTAGGCGTTGTAGGCATTCAGATTCAGACCGCGTCGGCTGAAGATTTTTGCGAAGATGTCGCCCGGTGTAGCAACACCCTGCCCGGCCGCTCCCCCGATCCCGATGGCGAAGGTATGCTTCATAGACCCTCCCTAGCTGCGAGCGAGACACCCACGTCGAGCCAGGATTAGGGCCAAGCTCAATTGAAAATGCGAATTCCCGTGGGAGAAACTGCTCATCGGAACTTCCAGTTTGGATGTCTAAGTAGCCGGAGTATACACCTAATCGTTGCGAATGCGAGCAATTCCGGCAACATTCCGAGCCCGAAAGCTCGGAGCAGACTATGGATTTCCTCAGCCTATAGCTGCGTTTAGTTGCAGGCAACGCAAGAAAGGATTCCGGTGAAGCCGATCAGCAATCCGCTCTGATGCCGATCAATGTTCCGGGATGATCCGATCAGTCCTCGGAGCGAAGCGACGCTGGTTTTTGCATTTTGTAGAAAGTGATCACGATCGTCAAGCTTGTTGTTGTTGAAGCTGTGCGAAAAGTGGAAATCCCGGAGGGAATTCCAAGAGCGCTTTTTGCCCGTCTTTTCGGCAGCTTTTGGCCTGTCGATTCGTTCACTTTTCCTCCTTCTCTCCTTTCTTTTTACGCATGGAGTCCCCACGCATCTCGATGCGATGCGCATTGTGCACCAGCCGGTCGAAAATGCCATCAGCCAGTGTGGGATCTCCTCGCCCCACAGGGGCGGTATCTTCACTAACGGAAAACGTCTTCTCTCCATTTCAGACTGAACCAAGACACCTTTCTTCTTCAGACTCTTCTAATCCCCGACAGTTCGGATTACTGGAAGTTTGAAAGTTCTTTGCACACTCTCGGAAATTTTTTGCATGACGGCGGCCCAAGAATACTCGGTGGGGGCTCGCGCCTTCCCCTGTTTAAGCAGCATATGCCGTCCTCCGTTGGAGTTAGCTCCGTGCACAGCAGTCCAAGTTTGTTCCCTGATTGGCATCAAATATGCTTGAGCATTTCTTGCGGGCTATTTGGTCGGGCTCTTCTATCCTCCGCCTCTGACGGAAATGAACGAACGCCTGCGATAAGATAAGTCTGGTACTTATAGCCCGCAGTCCGAGTGTGCTGTCTCGTAAATACGTCCACAAAGTTGTTCGACTTTAGCGAAGATCGAATCCGCGGTGGCAGTGCAGACGAACGGTTGTGCATGGCGGTTGGATTTCTGGACGTAGTGATCGATTTTTACGACCACTTCCTTCACGCCGCTAAGCGTTCCCCGGCGAAGAGCGATCTTGGCCGCTGCCTCTGCCGCGCTGTTGAGTACGTGTTCGGCAGAGATGAGAAGCAGCGCGTGCATTTTGTTGTGGTCAGTGGAAGGAGTTCAAAAAGCCAACGGGTTTGGCGGGCTTCTTCGGAAGTGACCTGCCTGTGGTGATTGTGCGGCCACCTATCGCCTTGAATCTGCCCGGCAGACAAATGAACTTCGCAGAGTGACGGGAACGAAAGGTTCGCAAATGCCCAGTCTTGCTTGAACGATTTGAATACGTGTTGGGCTATGAAATTGAGAGGCCAATGTTGGCCGCTTCCATGAAGCACATCCAGAAAATAGAGCAAGTTCTCCACAGTGTCCAGAGGGAATCCCGTGTTTCGGGGTTAAGCCTTGCAACTCCTGAATGAATTACCTTGTTGCGAAAAATCACGACCATTTTCAATTCGTCGATTATCGAATCAGGGACGGCGGGGATTTTGCCGTTAATCCGAAGCTTGAGTTGTTCCCTAGCGAATTTTTGAAGCATCTCAACCAAGGGTGGGGACGGAAGTTCCAACAGCCAAGCAGTATCGGGAAACGAATTTGATGCGAATTGCTTGAACCCAGCTTCGGCGGTGGCAACTCCGAGAATCAAGGAGCTACGTGGATTATTCCTACGATTCTCATCGGCTTCACGCAATAGTCCATGCCCTAGGTGACGAGTTATTCTCTTCGGATTTTTTGAACAATCTCTACCTTCTCCGCGATTGTAATTGCTATAGTCTCGGACGTTGACCGCCATTCAGCCTAACGGAACTGCCGCGGATTGGAGGGTGAGCCTTGTCGTTCAGGGACGAAATAAAGGCCAAGCTAGGGGCAGAGCGGTATGCACACATCCAAATGGAAGCAGAAAGTGAAGTTGCTTGTGCGATGGGTATGCCGTTGAAAGACCAATATGACACCAAGCTGTACCATGCCCACGCTTGCTGCTGAGAGAATTTGAAGCGGAATCCGAACACCTCAAACGGGTTGGACTGAATGTTCTTCCCCAAGACCGGGCCAGACCGAGTGCAAAAGGAGAATTTCCATGAGGCGACATGGGGCCAGGCTAGTGTCTGTTTTTGTTTTCTTTGTGGCAGTTCTCATTGCATCGTGTGCGAAGCACTACCACGAGGAAAATGAACGCTACGTGTTTGTTGCCACGAACGTTAACCTGCCCTACTGGCGGGAAGCGCAGGCGGGTTTTTTGGACGCGGCCAAAGCGCTCGGAGTAAAGGGTGAACTTGTTGGGCCGACGGCGTACGCCCCAAACGCGGAACTAGTAATGTTCCGCCAGATCGTGGAAGAGCACCCCGCCGGAATCTGCCTCTCAGCGGCGCGGCCCGAGATTTTCCAGGTGGAAATTGACAAGGCGGTGGCCCAGGGCATCCCGGTCGTCTGTGTGGATGCGGATGTGCCGGGTTCGAAGCGCGTGCTGTACATCGGGACGGATAACGTAAAGGCGGGGAGAGAGAGCCTGAAACAGATGACGGCGCTCCTTCGGGATCACGGGAGCATTGCGGTCATCACCATTCCGGGACAGCGAAACCTCGACGATCGAGTGGCGGGCGTGGTGGACGCGCTGAAGAACTTTCCTGCTATCAAGCTGACAAAGATACTGGACGACAAGGGCGATGTGGAAAGTGCGTCTGACCAGGTTTCCGAGCTGATTCAGAAGAAAGAAAAAGTAGACGGAATTATTTGCTTGGAGGCGGCAGGGGGTTCTGGCGCTGCCGGAGCGTTGCACGCCTTACACATGGAAGGCAAGCTACCAATTGTGGCCTTCGACGACGATCCGGAGGCACTTGATTGGATCGACGTCGGCGCAATCTCGGCCACGATCACGCAAAAGCCATACGTCATGAGTTACTACGGGCTAGAGTTCCTCGACGACCTGCACCACAATGCAGTGCATCAATTCAAAGACTGGCGCACCGCCCTCGCGCCTCCGATACCTACATTCGTGGATACCGGCACGGTGGTCGTGGACAAGAGTAATCTCACTCTTTATCGCGAGGCATTGGCCGCACACCCGAAACCGCTGTAGAGATTACATCTGCGGTGCGAGTCGTTGGCAGATTGACGCTGAGATGGAATGACAAGTCAACCAGGAGCGACTTTTTTCCTCTTCTTATTAAGAGGCAGCGCAAGTCGTTGCCGAGGTAGTTCTCGCGACGGCTGATCACTCTGATATTCACTGGTCGAACCCTCATAATCATTAGCCGTCGGCGGCTCTGTTTCTTCTCGGCGTCAAATCGCTTGTGCATATTCACAGTTCAAAGGGAAACTCGCCGCCTAGACTTGCGCGGCGAGTTTGCAAAGTTAGGGCATGGCTCTAACCACCAGACGCCAATGGGAGAGTTGCTTGCACCACAGCTATTTGTTCGGAAGGTAACTCAAATCTGGGCGAAACTGCACAATTTCGCTGGTTTCACTCTCGACGGAAGCGTCAAACCTCTTCGTGATGGAATCTGCTTCCGCCTGGCCAAATGCTTCCTTGAGCATTTCGGGAAAAGGTTTCATGCCTGGTTTCTCCTCGAAATCCGCCCAATTGGCGTGTGGGATAACGAGCACATAGGTGCCCCCGGGGCCGCCGTTTGCCAGCGTGTACCAAAAGTAATGGACGGGCCACTTAGTTTTCTCAATTGCCTCTGTAGTTCTGGTGACGGCGCTACGGAAATCGCCGTCTTTTCCGGGGCGTAAGCGGTAGGTAATCAGTTGCGAGAATTTCAGTGGAACCGTGGAGTCGGGTGGTTTGCTGTCTTTGGGCAAGAGTTCATAGTAGCGCGTGACAACAGACTGTACATACGCGCCAATGACCTTGTTGAATTCGTCGAGATCGGTCTGATCCGGAATGGCCGGCTTATCTAGATCAGACCAGTGCTGCCCTAATCTCCCAACGACATATGTCCCCGTGTGGTCGCCGCTCATTGTCTCCCATACCATCAACGGCAGAGGGTCCTTTTGCTGTTTGTGCCATTCCGCTTTCTGCTTCCGCCCGTCCTCGTATTGCTTCACCATGCCGTTCTTGGGCGTCTGAAATTCCAAGGCAGCAATGGTGCCGGGTTTTTCCTGGGCGAAACCTGAAACTGTTACAAGTAGCATGATCCCAAATACGGACAACAGTTTTTTTGTAATCATAGAACTCCCTTTTCGTAAAGTTTGCCGGATCTAGATTTGGTGCAGACTACCTGGCCGGATCACACCTCGTGGAGGTAGCACGAAATGGAGGTTCACGAAGCCCCATAGATGGATTGCTGAGAAAGGCGTGATATGTGGGGAGACTATATACCGATTCTGGGACAAAGCAAGGAATCAGTCAGAAAGCCAACGATTCCGTAACGAGTGTTGGCTGAGATGGAACTCAAGTAGGTTTAGAGCAGCGTTGAAGCGTTTCTGACCAAGAGACAGATGTGCAGGGTAATTCGCATAGCTTTTCGAGGGTGAATAACAGGTCCGCGGGCCATTTCGAGGAGTCCACTGGCAGGGCCCATCCTGGCCCAGAACAACACCAGCGACGATTTCACCACCGCTGCGGTGGAAATGCGCGGCTTCTCTCTGCGGTCGGAAACCAGTGTAACAATGTCTTTGGAGAGTTGAAAAATCTTTTCCGAATAGGCGATCAGGCGACGAAGAACGATTATCGTTTCTTTTCCTGAAGTCGTGTCCATTCCAGCTCGGAAACTTCCTCAATCAGTTTCTGCATCAGGTGATAGTCGTTAACGGCTTGGCGAACGCGTTGCTGCCAAGCTTTTGGGACACAGATCTGGCGAAGTTTCCCCGCTTGGCTCTGCACCAGGTACAAAGACTTATGCAGTTCCCCTCGGGCGCAACGGCAATTCGCCTTGCCGCAGGTGCCCGCACGTTCCGAGAGAGTGCCACGAAGAAACCATTGACCGGAGGAAAGCTGCGCAATGCGGGAACGGAAGTTGCGCTCGACGGCGGAGAGTTTGGTGCGGCTGAGAGGGTCGCGCATACCTTATACATGTTATATATACAAGATACAAAGAAAAGTCAAGAGCAAAAACACAATGCGAATTTGCTCACTGAGCGTACCTCGCCTAAAACATGAATGGAATCAAACAGTTTGGTCGGATAACAATCTTCGTTGCGGAACCGCTGTCAGAAAGCCTCAGGATGTGGCGCATCTGTCGAAGTTGGATGCGACGAAATTTCATGCCTCCGCAAGAGGGATTCTGTAATGGTCCTGGTGGGGCTGGGGAGATTCGAACTCCCGACACTTGGTTTAGGAAACCAATGCTCTATCCATCTGAGCTACAGCCCCTCACAAACAGACTACTACATTTTTACTACAATGCGTTGCTAGACCGGTCGTTTGGTCCTTCGATGAGATCCCGGAACTCTTTGAATTCAAACGAGAAAGCCAATCACTCCCAGAACCAACTGAGTGCAGGGACTAGAGTTTCCTAAACTCTAGGTTGGCGGTTCAAGTCCGCCCGCTCCCACCAGGAATCCCGGGTCAAGATCGATGGACCGTCAGGATCCGCTTGCGGAGGCTTGACGCTACAACCAGTTGGGCCTAAGCTTCGTCTTACTAATTAGATGTCTGGCCAATCAAAGAAGGTCATTTTCCTGGCGTTACTCCTCGGGGTCGTTTTTCTCGCGGCACAACTGCATTGCTGTGTGGACTTGAACTCCCGGACATTAGACTCGCACGTTTGCCCGATCTGCTCCACGGCGGGTACGGCAATCGCGACGCTTGCGCTGGTTATCGCGATGGTGCCAGCCGTCAAACGGCTGGAAGTTTTTGTTGTTACCTCCAACGTTCCTGTGGTGGTTCTGCGCAATGTCGGGCCACGGGCGCCTCCCGCCGCATAGCGACTTACTCTCTCCCTCGTTTTCAATCAAGAAAGAAGTCCGCCCTTCTGACAGGGGCGCCCGAGGAGTTTCACTTGAGGAAAGGAACGGTTCTGGCCGCAACTTTGTTAGTCTTGCCCATGGCGGCAGCAAGCCAACAGAGTGCTGCGCCGCTGCCGGCGACCTCGCAGTCGCAAAGGTCCGCCGCGCCAACAAATCCCACCCGGATCTCGTTGGATGACGCCATACGCTTGGGGTTACAGCATAATCACGCGTTGCAGGCATTGCGCACCACCATCCAACAAAGCCTGGCCGAAGAAGTCACGGCCAACCTTCGGCCAAATCCCACGCTGGGCCTCGACGCGCAGTTCCTGCCGATCTTTCAACCGAACCAATTCAGTTCGGACTACATCAATCAGCAGGCACAGTTCGATGCCGGTGTGGGGTATCTGTTTGAGCGCGGCAAAAAGCGCCAGCACCGGCTGCAGGCCGCACAGGACCAAACTGCGGTAGTGCGATCGCAAGTTTCCGACGGTGAGCGCCAGTTGATATTCGCCCTGGGACAGCAATTCGTGGATGTGCTACTGGCGGAATCGACACTGGAATTCGCGCAACAGGACTTGGACAGTTTCCAGAAGACCGTGGAGATCAGCAACGAACGATTTCGCGTTGGGGATTTGAGCGAAAGCGACTACCTGAAGATCAAACTTCAGCTGCTGCAATTCCAGAGCGACGTTTCTGCCGCAAAGTTGGCAAAAATGCAAAGCCTGGCGGCGCTCCGCCAGCTGCTCGGATTCGAGTCAGTGCCCGATGACTACGACGTTGAGGGCACACTCGAATACCAGCCAGTGCACGCGGACATGAGCGGACTGAAATCACTTGCAGGACTCAACCGGCCCGATCTGCGTGCAGCCCAGCAAGTCGTGGCGGCGGCCGAAAGCCAGTGGGCTCTGCAGAAGGCCAACGGCAAGATGGATATCACCGGCACGTTCAATTACACGCACACTGCGGGCACGAATACAGGTGCGTTTTACTACAACATGCCTCTTCCCATCTTCAACCGGAATCAAGGCGAGATTCAGCGGGCAAGCTACGCGATTACGCAGGCGCAGGAACAAGCCAGTGAAACGACGCAACAGGTGTCCACTGACGTGGTGCAAGCGTATGAAAATCTGCTGACCAATGCGCAAATCGTTCAGCTTTATCAGGGCGGGTACGTGGACGAAGCCAAACAATCGCGCGACATCAGTGAATACGCCTACCGCAAAGGTGCCGCCAGCCTTCTGGACTATCTCGATTCGGAACGGACCTATCGGGCCAACCAGCTAGCCTACCGCCAGGCACTGGCGAATTACATGCTCGCGCTGGAACAGATGCGCCAGGCGGTAGGTACAAGGAATCTGCCATGAAACAACTGAAGCAAAGAACGATGACCCTTATTTCCGCGGTTGCCATCAGCGCCGCGGTAGCGGCTTCTGTTTCTGGCTGCGGCTCCGGTCCGGGCGAGTCGGAATCCAAAATGACTTCGTTCACGTCCACTGAAGCAAAGGCAGACACGGCGGAACTGTTTACCGTTCCGCCGGAACAAATGGCGCATCTGCAAATCGTGGCCGCGGAAAAAGGACCGCTTCCACGAACGTTGCGCCTGTCGGGAACGGTAGCGTACGACGCATTTACAACCACGCCGGTGTTCGCTGCGATCGGAGGACCGGTCCGAGAAATATTAGTTGCGCCCGGGCAATTCGTGCAAGTGGGACAACCGCTGCTCACGGTCAACAGTCCGGATTTCTCCGCGTCACGCTCGGCTTACATCAAATCGCGCGATACCTACGCCCTCACTGAGAAACTTTACACGCGGGCACAAGACCTCTTTGCGCACGGTGCCATTTCCGAGGCCGAACTGCAACAGGCAGAATCCAACCAAAACCAGGCTCATGCCGACATGGAATCGTCTGCCGACGCGCTGCGAGCGCTGGGCCTGAAAGACCTGGAAGCGGTCATCAAAAAAACCACACAATCGACCGCGGAAATTCCGGTGTTGGCGCCGGTCACGGGTGAAGTTGTGGAACGTCTTGTGGGTCCTGGACAACTCCTGCAGAGTGGCGCAACGCAGTGTTTTACGATTTCAAATACCAACACGGTGTGGGTGCTTGTGAATGTGTATCAGAACGATCTTCCGTTCGTGCATATGGGAGACCAAGTCGAAATCAATACGGAAGCATACCCGGACATCTTCCACGGCAAAATTTCTTATATCGCGCCTGCGCTTGATCCCAACACGCGAACATTACAGGCGCGCATGGTGACACAGAATCCGGAGAAGAAATTAAAGAAAGACATGTACGTAACGACCCTGGTCAAGGCCGGGGCCATCCACGACGCCATCACTGTCCCCGAAGCGGCGGTGCTGCGCGACACGGAAAATCGGCCATTCGTCTATGTGCAGGCGAATGGGAATGAGTTCGCGCGTCGAACCGTCACCGTGGGCGAGAGCGGTAGGGGCCGAGTACAGATTACCAGCGGACTGAAGGAAGGCGAGCACGTGGTGGGGGACGGTAGCCTGTTCCTGCAATTCAAGAATTCGCTTCAACACTAAGGGGAACGCATCGGTGATAACTCGATGATTCATCGCATCGTCCAATTTGCTCTTCAACAGCGCTTCCTGGTGCTGATGCTGACGGTTCTGATCGTTTTGGCGGGAGCGTGGTCGTTCAAGCAAATGCCGGTGGACGCCTATCCGGATCTTTCGCCGCCGATGGTGGAACTGATTACGCAGTGGCCCGGTCACGCGGCGGAAGAAGTGGAGCGGCTGACGACGCTGCCTCTGGAATTGGCGATGAATGGATCGCCACACCTGAAAGTGATGCGCTCGATTTCACTTTATGGACTTTCCGACGTGCGTTTGACGTTCGATGAGGGCGTCGATCCGTACTTTGCAAGGCAGGTGGTCTTCCAGCGCCTTAGCGACGCAACCTTGCCGCAGGGAGTTGTTCCCAGCATGGCGCCGCTGTTCAGCCCCAGCGGGCTGGTCTACCGCTACGTGATCGAGAGTCCCGATCGCTCTCCGATGGAGTTGCACACCTACGAAGACTGGATTATCGAGAGGGCGTACAAAAGCGTGCCGGGCGTGGCGGACGACTCTGGATTTGGCGGGCCCACGATGGAGTATCACGTCCTGCTGGATCCCGTGAAGTTGTACAACTATCACCTGCCGGTGGTGCAGATAGTTTCGGCGCTGAACGCGAACAATTCGAATACGGGAGGCGGGTTTTATACACAAGGCGGACAGTTCTACTACGTGCGCGGACTGGGATTGGTAAAGACCACGGAAGATATCGGCGAAGTGGTGGTCGCCAGCATGAATGGCGTGCCGCTGCGAATAAAAGACATTGGCCGCGTCGAAATCGGCCATGCGCCGCGCCTGGGAATCTTCGGCTTCCAGACAAAACAGAAGAAAGACAATGATGCCGTGGAGGGCGTGATCCTAATGCGCCGCGGAGAACAGACTCAAAATGTTCTGGAAGCGGTTCAGAAGAGAACTGAAGAGATTAACAAGACGCTGCTGCCGACGGATGTGAAGGTTCGGCCGTACTACGATCGCAGCGACCTGGTGCGCGTGACCACGGATACCGTGGAAGGCAATCTACTCCGCGGTATGGTCCTGGTCCTGATTGTATTGATCTTCTTTTTGGTGAGCTTCCGCGCTGCGGTGATCACCGCGCTCACGATTCCTCTCGCGCTGCTGTTCGCGTTCATCTTTCTGCACTGGACGGGGGAAGCGGCAAACCTGCTGTCCATCGGCGCAATCGATTTCGGGATCATCATCGACGGCACGATCGTCATGGTGGAGAACATCTACCGGGAACTGGGTTTGCGCTACGGCACTGAATACAAATTGACGGACGTGATTTTGGCGGCGGCAAAAGACGTTGACCGGCCGATTTTTTATTCCGTGGCGGTGATCATTGCAGGTTATCTGCCGATTTACGCGTTGAGCGGGCCCGCCGGAAAACTATTTCACCCCATGGCAGACACGATGGGGTTCGCGTTGCTGGGCGCGCTGATTCTGACGCTTACGGTGGTTCCGGTGCTGGCGTCGTATTGGTTCAAGAGCGGCGTCAAAGAAAAACGGAACCCCGTGTTCGACTGGGTTCGCGATCAATACTCCGGGCGGCTGGAATGGTGTTTGAATCATCCGGCGATGACGATCGTCGTCTCGCTCCTGATTTTCGGCGGGACACTCCTGCTTATTCCTCTGATTGGCGGTGAGTTCCTTCCCCACCTGGATGAAGGCGCGGTGTGGGTTCGCGCCACCATGCCCTACACAATCTCATTCGAAGAGGCATCGAAATTTGCGCCGCAGGTGCGCGAGCTACTGATCCAATATCCCATGGTCACGGTCACGGGCTCGGAACTCGGGCGCCCGGACGATGGCACCGACCCGACCGCCTTCTTCAACTGTGAATTTTATGTTGGATTGAAACCGTACGACGACAAATCATGGTCGCAGTCCTCCGTGCACACGAAAGAAGAACTCATCACCGATCTGCAAAAAAAACTCGACGCTTATCCCGGGGTAATTTTTAATTTCACGCAGCCCGCCGAGGACGCCGTGGACGAGGCGCTGACAGGGCTGAAGTCGGCGCTCGCGGTGAAGATTTTCGGTCCGGATCTCGATGTTCTCGAGAAAAAAGCTGTCGAGATAAAAAACGTCCTCGACAAAACGCCTGGCTTCACGGAACTGACCGTGGTGCGTGAACTCGGCCAGCCCAGCCTGCTGATCGAGGCGGATCGCGCAAAAATCGCGAGGTACGGTATCAGTGTGACCGATGTTGAAGCGGTGGTACAGGCCGCGATCGGTGGTCAGCCCGCCACACAGGTGATTCAAGGAGAGAAGCTGTTTGACCTGGTAGTGCGCATGGACCCAAAGTTCCGCTCTGACGCGCGAGAAATCGGCAACCTGCTCGTCCCGGCGCCGGCCGGTCAGCAGATTCCGCTCTCGGAACTGGCGAACATCAAGGAATCCACGGGAGCGTCCTTCATTTATCGGGAGAACAATTCTCGTTACATTGGTATCCAGTTTTCAATTGAAGGGCGAAATCTGGAAGGAATCGTCAACTCGGGAATGGAGAATATTGCCAAGAACGTGAGCCTGCCGGAGGGTTACCATCTGGACTGGGGAGGCGAGTACAGCGAACTCTTGGACGCCAAGGCGCAACTTTACATAATCGGCCCGCTGGCAATCTTCCTGATCTTCCTGATCCTGTTCGCACTGTATGGCAACTTCAAATTTCCGCTCACCATCGCTATCGGCGTAGTGATCACAGAGCCGGTGGGAGCGTTGATCGCATTGAAGCTGACGCATACACCGCTGAGCGTCTCCAGCGCGCTGGGATTGCTAGCACTACTGGGAGTTTCGGTCGAGACGGCAGTCATTCTGGTGAGCTACATCAACAAGCTGCGACTGGAAGGTAAGAGTGTGCGGGAAGCCACGCTGGAAGCTTCACTGCTGCGATTGAGACCGATCATGATGACGGCGCTGGTGGCTTGCCTGGGTCTGCTGCCAGCGGCGTTGTCTACCGGAGTGGGCAGCGATACGCAAAAGCCGTTTGCCATCGTGGTGGTCGCGGGGCTGTTGTCGCGGTTGCTGCTGGGATTTTTTGTGAACCCGGTGCTGTACGAAATGGTGGCACGAGACGGCGACGTTCTTCAGGTGTAATAAATCCGGCTTGCCTCGAAGTCCCGGCCTGACACGTCGGGTGTGAAAAGGTGAGGCAGCCTAATCTGTACCGGCCGTTCCAACGCAAAAACAAATCCCTCCGCAAGAGACAAAGACCAGTGTGGTATCATCGGGCCGAATAGAGAAGCGGCGCCCGCCTACCTGCTGGAGGATTCCATGAGCAGTAAACTGAAGTGGATCGGCATCGCCGTGGTGGCGTTACTGGTTTTGTTGTTCATCGTGCCGTTCCTGATTCCGGTAAACAAGTTCCGGCCAACAATTGAAGAAAAGGCTTCGGCTGCGCTCGGTCGAAAGGTCCAACTGGGCAATTTGAGTTTATCGATACTCGGCGGTTCCCTAGGAATCGACAATCTGTCGATTGCCGACGACCCGAAGTTCAATAGCGGGCCATTCCTGACAGCGAAATCAGTGAAGGTTGGAGTGGAATTGATGCCGCTGATTTTTTCGCAGCAGGTGAACGTAACGGGAATTGAAATTGGCAATCCACAGGTAACGTTGCTGAAGAATCCGAACGGGACATGGAATTTTTCCTCCCTCGGAGGTAGCTCGACGCCCTCGACCCCGAACAGTTCCAGTTCCAGCAAGACGGCCGAGTCGCTCTCAATCAAAGATCTGGAATTGAAAGATGGACAGATCACGCTAGGCAGCACGAACTCGCAGAAGCGCAGCGTGTTCACGAACGTGGACCTGACCGCGCACGACGTGGCCATGAATAACAACTTCCCCGTGCAATTCTCGATGGGATTGCCGGGTGGCGGCACGATGAAGATCGACGGCAAAGTGGGCCCGGTGGACCAGAAGGACGCCGCGCTAACGCCGCAGAACGTGAAACTGAACATCAGCAACTTAAACCTGGCCTCCACAGGATTTCTGGATCCCTCGATAGGACTAGGAGGCTTGGTGGACATGGATGCAACGCTGATAAGCCAGAGCGGTGTGATGGCTACGAAGGGCACCATGAAGCTATCAAAGGCGGTTTTGGTTGCCGGCGGACAAGCATCGGGCGTGCCGCTTACCCTGGACTTCGACACGAAGTACGACCTGGTGAAAGGCTCAGGCGCGATTAATCCTTCGGTGGCAAAAATTGGGAATGCGAAGTCGAACCTGTCGGGGACCTATAAATCAGCAGGGGACGATTTTATTGTCGACCTGAAACTGGACGGGCAGCAATTGCCCGCAACCGATCTGGAAGCGTTTCTGCCCGCCATCGGGATTAATCTGCCGCAAGGATCGAAACTGACTGCGGGGACGCTGAGCGCGAATTTGCACATCACGGGACCCACAAACAAGCTGATAACCGATGGGACGATCGGCTTGTTCAACGGAAAACTCGCCGGATTTGACTTGGGCTCCAAGATGTCGGCCGTCGGGGCGCTTGCCGGAATCAAGACCGGAGGGGACCTGGTCATCGAAAAGTTCACGTCGAACGTGCAGATGGCGCCCACGGGGTTGAAGGCGGAAAATATGGACTTGGTAGTGCCTGCCCTCGGAATCGTAGTGGGAGGTGGTACGGTCGATTCCAAGAACAACATGAATTTTAATCTCGTGGCGACGGTGAAAAGTTCCATGGTGACGGCCGCGGCCGGCGCCGCAGGGGGCGCTGTTGGCGGAGCGCTGGGCGGCGTGATGGGCGGCGCAGCGAATTGCAAAGACGGCGGAATCAAAGTTCCCTTGCAGGTGCACGGGACGACGTCGAATCCGCAGATCGTTCCGGATGTGGGAGGCGCCACGGCAAGCCTGATGAAATCGCAATTGAGCTGCACAGGCGGGAGCGCGGGCGGGTTGGCCACAGGACTAGCCGGTGCGGCAACGGGAGGGAACCCGGCAGCCACGGGTGCAGCCACCCAACTGGGTGGATTGCTGGGCGGCAAAAAGAAGAAGCCCTAAGCTAAAACGAAATTTAGACGAACGAATGGGACAGGAGCAATTTCCTGTCCCATTTTTTTCGCCCAACGCTTGACTGAAGGGCACGTTGCCACTAGCCTCAGAGGTCCTGAGTGGATGAAGTTTGCTACTTCGCACGGGACTCAAGGAGCGAATCATGAGTTTGCTAAGCGTTCGCCAACGCGCGTGGATGATTGTGCTTTGTCGGGTTTTGTCTGAACCTTGGAAGCGCCGTGCGCTTGCGTGCGCAAGGAGGCGAGCCACGGAGCTTTGCGATTCGCGGGGCAAAGATATTTCCGGTTGGATCATCGCCGGTGGAGAACGCGACGGTATTGGTGTCGCGCGGAGTGATCACCGCGATCGGTACGAACGTAACAATCCCAGCAGGCGCATGGGTGGTCGAAGGCAAAGGCTTGGTCGTTTATCCGGGTTTGATTGATGGATTCACAGATGTGGGAATTGCACCGGCGCAATCGGGAAGCAGTGCGAACGCTCCGAGCGGCAGCGGTCCGTCGGGTGTCATTTCGCATGGACCGGAAGATCGCCCTGCGACGACTCCCTGGCGGAAGGCGGCGGATGAAGTAGATCCAAACGATCCGAAGATTGAGACTTGGCGCTCTGTTGGATTCACAACCACCATCTCCGCGCCTAAGGGCGGGATGTTTCCCGGCCAGGCGGCGGTTCTTGACCTCGGTGGAGACAGACCTGGAAGCCTGGTTGTCAAAGAGCCGGTCGCGATACCAGTATCGCTGCAAGCTCCCGGCGGCTTCCGAAGCTATCCCGGGTCGCTAATGGGAGCCATCGCCTACGTGCGGCAGGTCTGGCTGGACACGAACTGGAGCACCCAAGCGGAAGCGGTGTATGAAAAGAATCCACGCGGGTCGGAGCGGCCAAAGTACGACCGAAGTGGCGCAGCTCTTGCCGAGGTGCTCGGTAAGCATGCGGTGGTGCTGATCCCCGGGAACTCTTCGCTGCAAATAAGGCGGGCGCTGCAGTTGGCGGCAGAATGGAAATTGAACGCGGTACTGTACGGCGGGCAGATGGGGTATGAAGTTGCTCCGGAAATCGCGGCGATGAAGATGGCCGTGCTGGTGGATCTGAAGTGGCCGGAAGCGGAGAAAGATTCGGACCCCGAAGCGACGCCGTCGTTGCGAACACTGCGATTCCGCGATCGTGCGCCCTCCACGCCGGCGGCGCTGGATAAGGCCGGAGTGAAATTCGCATTTTATTCCGACGGGATTGCGACGCCAAAAGACATTTTGCCGGCGGTAAAGAAAGCCATCGATGCGGGGCTGAGCCCGGATGCAGCACTGCGCGCCTTGACGCTTTCGCCTGCGGAGATATTCGGCGTCGCGGATGTGACCGGGTCTATTGAAAAGGGGAAGATTGCAAACCTAGTGGTGACCGACGGGGACCTATTTGACAAGAAGACGAAGGTGAAGATGGTGTTCGTTGACGGGCGGAAATACGAAGTACGCGAACCGTTGCGGCCCAGCGAACCACCCAAGGGCGACATGACGGGGAGATGGAAGCTGGCGTACACGACTCCGGAAGGGGAAGAAGAGTCCACGGTGGACCTGACAATGGCCACTGATGGAACTCTGAGCGGCACGGTGTCGAGCACGCGCGGCACCGCGAGCATTTTCACGGGATATGTAAGCGCGGAGAAATTTAATTTTACGATCAGCTTGCCGATTAACGGCAGCCCGACCGACGCAACGTTTACTGGGACATTTGAAGGGAAAACCATGAAAGGGTCCATTAGCGTGCTGGGGTACAACATTGAGTTCACCGGGACGAAGCCCGCGCAAGCGGCGTCGCAGGTGGGAGGTGCGCAGTGAAGGCATGGACGAGAATTGCGAAGGTGTTGGCAGCGATTGCCGTGTGCCCGACGTTGACGTGCGCGGCGGAGACAGGGGCGCCAACAATCCTGATCCGCAACGCCACGATTTTGACTGCTTCGCATGGAACCATCGAGACGGGAGACATCCTTATCAAGGATGGCAAAATCGCCGCGGTTGGGGCATCCGTGAAAGCACCGGCGGATGCGCAAGTAATCGATGCAACGGGCCAGTTTGTGATGCCGGGCATCATCGATTGCCATTCGCACATCGCAATCGACGGCAGCGTGAACGAAGGAAGCGTTTCGGTCTCGTCTATGGTGAACATCGCCGACGTGATCGATTCGGACGACATTGCGATCTTTCGCGATTTGGCGGGCGGAGTAACCACAGCGAATGTTCTGCACGGCTCAGCAAACGCCATTGGCGGACAAACAGAAGTGATCAAGCTGCGGTGGGGCCAGCCCGCGGCGAAGCTGCCGTTTGAGGGAGCATTGCCGGGGATCAAGTTTGCACTGGGAGAAAATCCGAAGCGTTCGAACCTCCGTACACCAGGAACACCGGATCGATATCCCGCGACGCGCATGGGAGTGGAAGAGACGATTCGCGGAGCGTTTACGGAGGCGAAGGATTATAAGAGGTCCTGGGATGAGTACAATAAGCGAGTGGCGGCAGGCGAGAAGAATGTAATTCCACCGCAGCGTAAACTGAAACTAGATCCGCTGGTGGAAGTTCTCGAGGGGAAACGCTACGTGCATGCGCATTGTTACCGCGAAGACGAAATCCTGATGCTGCTTCGTGTGGCGAAGGAGTATGGGTTCAAAGTGCAAACGCTGCAGCACGTGCTGGAAGGTTACAAGGTGGCCGACGAAATCGCGGCCGCGGGGACAGGAGCAAGCACCTTCTCCGATTGGTGGGGGTATAAAGTGGAGGCATACGACGCGATTCCCTACAACGCGGCACTGATGACGCAGCGCGGCGTGTTGGTGTCCATCAATTCAGACGACGCCGCGGAAGCAACGCACCTTAATCAGGAAGCAGCCAAGTCCATGCTGTACGGCGGAATGTCGCGCGACGACGCGTTGAAAATGGTGACGCTGAATCCGGCCATCCAACTGGGAATCGACAAGCGCGTCGGCTCGATTGATGTTGGAAAGGATGCCGACCTGGTGATTTATAACCACGATCCCATGAGCGCGTACGCCGTAGTGCAGAAGACTCTCATTGATGGGCGGGTCTATTTCGACCGCGATAAAGAGATTGCCGGCCGCGGCGCCCTAGAACAGGAGAAGAAGGATCTGATCGCAAAGGCGAAAAAGGCCAGCGAGAAGAAGCCGGATGAGGCCGGCGAGAAGAAAGGCGAAAAACAAACCGACGAAAAGAAGCCTGATGAGAAACCGAAGCCGCCGCAAGCAGCAGGTGAACAGGGAGGTGCGCGATGAGAATGCTGGGCACAGGAATGCGCGCCGCGGCGATAGGAATATGCTGCGTACTATTTCTAGCAATGAACTTTGCACAGACCACGGGCGCCCCCGCCGACTATGCGATCATCCATGCGAAGATTTTCACGTTGGCGGGAGCACCAATTGAGGACGGTACGGTGGTGATCAAGGACGGGAAGATTGCGGCTGTAGGTGCGAACGTGACCGCTCCGGCAGGGGCAACGGTGATTGATGCGAAGGGCTTGCGAGTTTACCCAGGCTTGTTCGACTCAATCACGCAGATGGGATTGAGTGAAATTGCAGCGGTGCGGGCAACGGTCGACACCACAGAAACGGGCGCGTTTAATCCGGATGCGGTTGCGGCGACAGCGGTGTCTCCTTCCAGTGCGCACATTCCCGTTACGCGCGCTGCGGGGATTACGGAAGTGTTGGCGGTGCCCGCGAGCGGGGGGTTTGACAGCGGCGGAACTTCGAGCCTGGTGGGAGGGCAAGCGTCGGCGCTCTACCTGGCGGGCTGGACGATAGAAGACATGGTAATCCGCAAGAACGTGGCGATGGTGATTGACTGGCCACGAATCGAATCGCAGACATTTGATGCCACCACATTTACTCGAAAGGAAAAGCCCTACGCGGATTCCAAGAAGGAATATGACAAACAATTGGAGCAACTGGCAGACTGGTTTGAACAAGCGCGCCACTACGCGCAGGCAATGGGTCAGGCGGACAACGCGTCATTTGAGCGAGATGTGAAACTAGAAGCGATGGCTCCGGTGATTCGCGGAGAAATGCCGGTGCTCGTGTTTGCCGACCGGGCACGAGACATTCGGAATGCGGTAGAATTCTTCGAGAAGCAGAAAATCAAAATGATTCTGGCGGGCGGAGCAGAAGCGAGCAAAGTGAAGGAACTTTTGCGTTCGCGGGGTGTGGCGGTTATTCTGCGACCGACCTTGGGTGAGCCCGCCGAAGAGGACGAAGCTTATGACCAGTTGATGACGCAACCGTCTGTGCTGCAGGAGGCGGGAGTGAAGTTCGCCTTCGCCAGCTTTGACAATAGCTTCGCGCGGCGGTTGGGACAACAGGCCGCCAACGCGGTGGCGCATGGCCTGCCGTATGAGGAAGGGTTGAAAGCCGTGACTCTATACCCTGCGCAGATCTTCGGTCTCGATGGGCAGCTGGGAACCATCGAGAATGGGAAAGTGGCCAGTCTGATTGTGACCCGCGGAGATCCACTGGAGTTGACCACGGAAGTTAAATATCTGTTTATCAAAGGACAACTGACGTCCACGGACAATAGACATAAGGACTTATACCGAAAATACGCAAATCGACCGAAATCGACGCACTAAAGGGTGGTTGACCCGAGCGACAAGCCGCTGAGGTGTTGCGCAAAATTTAGCTGCCAGGGCAACTTTTGCTCGAAAGCTGCGTATCTACATTCGTATACCTATGCGTCGACCATTAATTCCACTATTCCTTCTGTTCTACGCCCTGTTTTCGGTTACACGCCTACAAGCGCAGGACGCTCAGAAAATCATTGATCAATTTAAGAAGGCAGTTGGCGGGAGCAAGACACTCGATCGCTTGCAGACGCTTTCTCTTGACGGGAGCATTCGTGCGGCTGGCGAGGAAAAGCCTGGGACTTTTACATTCAAAGCGAAGCAGCCGAACCGGTATTACCTGGAGATACGGAAGGAGGGGCAGACGCTGATCGAGTCCTACAACGGCAAGTCGGCCTGGCACGAGGCGGGAAATGGAGAAACGGCCACGCTGCTGGGAGATGAGGCGCTGCAAATGGAAGCCGCGGGGCAATACTACAACACGCGGCTGATGGGGCTATCGAAGAAGAAAATTGGCGTCGCGTACAAGGGAATGGCGCTGGTGCGAGGGCGCGAAGCGCAGCAGCTGGAGCTCACGTTTCCGACGGGCGTGCGATGGGATGTGTATTTCAATCCGCAGTCACACTTAATTGTAGAAGAGAAAGCGACCATCGCGGGAATCCCGCAGGAATTTTATTACGACGATTATCGAGTCGTGAAAGGGCTGAAGGTGCCGTATAAGATCGAGGTCCGCCGTGGCACGGAGTCGTATGACGTCAATCTGACCCAGGCGGCAGTAGATGAAACCATCGGCGAGCGCGTGTTCGACTTCCCGAAAAAGTCGCAAGTGCAACTTCCGGACCTGAAAAAGCTGTTTGAGGAGATCGATGCCAACCAGAAGCAGATCGACAAAATCAAAGAAAACTACGCCGCCACGCGAGTGGAAGAAGAGACGGAGTATGACAAAGCCGGGAAGGTCACACGGAAAGATGTGAAGGAGTACACATTCTTCTACCTGAATGGAGAAGAGATTTCGACGCTCGTGAAGAAGGATGGCAAAGCCCTGAGCGAAGAGGAGCAGAAGAAGGAAAACGAGAAGACAGCGAAACGGATTGAAGAGGCGCAGAAAGCACGGAAGAAGCAAGATGCGAAGGAAGAAAAGGCCAAGGAAGAGGGCAAGGACAAAAAAGATGAGGACGATCCGGGTATTGAGGTGTTTCTGCGCGTGTCCCAATTTGTAGATCCGAGGCGCGAACGTTTCCGAGGGCAAGACGTGCTGGTATTTGATTTCGAGCCAAACCCGGAATACAAAACGAAGAATCTGGAGGAGAAAGTCGTCAAGGAACTTGCCGGAGTGATCTGGGTGGACGAAAAGGCGCACGATGTAGTCCGCCTGGAAGCATATTTTCTGAATGATGTACGCTTCGCGGGAGGCGTGTTGGCGAATTTGCAGAAAGGAACGAGTTTTGTGTTCGAGCAGGCGTACATAAACGGAGAAGTGTGGCTCCCAACATACATGGAAGCGCACATCGGGGTGCGAGTGTTACTGGTGAAGGGAGTGAAAGTGAATGTCGCGGAGCGCTATTCGGACTACAAACGATTCAATGTGGAGACATTGAACACGATCAACAAACCGAAAGAAGCAAGCGCGAGTCCCACGAAGCCGCAATAAGGAACTGTAGCGAGGCAACAATCGTATCAGGCGAATGTTGTGCGGGTGAGAACGTCGCGCACTTTCTGAACGAGTTGCGCCGGAGAGAACGGTTTCTGCAGGAAGGCAATACCTTTTTCCAGCATGCCACCGCTTGTGATGACGTTATCCGTATAGCCGGACATAAAGAGAACGCGAATGCCACCGCGACGAGCGGAAACGTGGCTGGCCAGTTCGCGGCCGCTCATTCCAGGCATCACCACATCGGTGAGCAGCAGATGAATCTCATGCGTGTAGCTTTCGGCGATCTGCAGGGCATGTTGTGTATCGCGAGAAAGAATCACGTCGTATCCCTGATCCGTGAGAACGGTTTGAATGAGATCGCGCACGGCTTCTTCATCTTCGACGAGAAGAATCGTCTCTGATCCACGCTGGGCGTGAAGTTGAACTTGAGGAGGTGCCGGTTCCTCGACGGATTCTTCGACGCGCGGGAGATATATCTTGAATGTGCTGCCCTTCTCGGGCTCGCTGTAAACCCAAATGTAGCCGCCACTCTGTTTCACAATGCCGTAGACGGTGGAGAGACCAAGCCCCGTCCCGCGGCCACTCTCTTTCGTAGTGTAAAAGGGTTCGAAGATATGAGCGACCGTATCGCGGTCCATGCCGACACCGCTATCGGAGACCGCGAGCATTACGTAGCGTCCGGGCTTGACGGTGGCATGATCATCTGCGTATGCCGAATCCAGATCGACATTCGCGGTTTCGACCAGAATGCGCCCTCCGTGGGGCATGGCATCACGTGCGTTGACCACCAGATTCATCAGCACCTGCTCGATCTGCGCGGGGTCAGCTTTCACTTTGCCGACGTTTTCCTGCACCGCAGTGGTCATCTCGATATTTTCGTCCATCAGCCGGCGAAGCAGTTTGTCCAGGTTCACGACAATGGAGTTAAGGTCGAGCGTTTTTGGCTGCAAGACCTGTTTTCGACTGAAAGCCAGCAGTTGGCGGACAAGTGCGGCAGCGCGTGCCGCGGCGCTTTCGATGCGTTCGATGTCGGCGCGAAGTTCCAGGGGGACGGCGGAGCGGCTTAGCGCCAGATCCGTGTAACCCGTGATGATAGTGAGGAGATTGTTGAAGTCGTGAGCGATGCCACCGGCCAGGCGTCCAACCGCTTCCATTTTGCGAGACTGCTGCAGTTGAGTTTCCAGGTGCTTACGATCCGTAATATCCACCATGATGCCTTCCATCACGGGGTGCGAATCGCTGCCCTGAACGACGACGGCGGTATCGTTCAGCCAGACCTCGCGGCCATCCTTGCGCTTGATGCGAAACTCGGCCTGAAAGGGCAGTCCGCTCTTACTGGCTTCTTCCGCAGCCACTACGGCGGCGACATCGTCGGTGTGGATGAGTTGAGCCCAATTGTGAGAATTGGCCAGCCACTCATCGGGGCTGTAGCCAAGGATGGATTCGACCTGAGGGCTAACGTAGAACCACTGACCATTAATACCTATTTCCGCGATGTAGGCGATTGCGTTGACATGCTCGACGAGCATGCGGTACTTCGTTTCAGCCTCTTCGCGAGCTTTCTCAGCTTGCTGCTTTTGCGACAAATCGCGGCACACGCAAGCCGTGCCCCCGTCGGGCATGGCGGTGATGGTTAATTCGCTATGAAGTTTCGTGCCGTCGGGGCGCCGAAGCAGGAGAGGCGCAGACCACCGGCGAACTTGCGCTAGCGACCTACGAATTTCGGGCTCCAACCTATCCATTTCCTGGAAGCCGTAAACGATGCGCCATGGTTGGCCAACGATACTCTTTGCGTCCGCGAAACCAAACATGCGCGCAAACGCTTCGTTGGCATAAATGTGGGTGCCTTTTTCGTTGAGGATGGCAATGCCGTCGGCCGAAGAGTCCATGGCTAGGGTCTGGCGGCGCACGGTTTCCTCGTCCTTTTGACGGCGGAATTGCGTGAGTCCGATGCGCATGGCGTAGCAAGCAAAGGAGATTCCGAGCAGGCTGAAGCGAATGAGTTTCCAGCCCGGGCCGAGTTGCGCTACCTGAAAGAGGATGATCAAAGGTGTGAGGATGAACATGCCATTGTTGATCAAGAGTTCTGCGAGAGAGCGGTTACGCACCTGTACCCGTGCGGTAGTGGTTTCCATGGGCTGCCAGGTAGAAGCCCAATACGCTCCGTACAAGAGAGGGAGTGACCAAGCAAGATCAAGCCAAGTTCCCGTGGGCACCTCGCGGTTAGCCTGAATGAACTCCGCAGACATTGAAAACAGGGAATAAATCAGGATGTAGAGTGCCAGGCCGCCGTAAAGCGCACGCACTTGCTCCAGTCTCCCACGCCACCACTGGAGAAGGGACAGCAGCACGATGCCCAAATCCCCGAGGAGAACAACGGTAAGTTCTCGGCTGAATGCGGCCTGAGGACTGAGATTTGCGGCCGGCAGGAAATACATTCCGAAATAAATAAAGAAAAAAAGGATGCCGATCTGGATGAAATCGAGTGCTTCCTCCAAATCGATGCTGGCATCTTCCTTTTCCTGGTTGAGGAAGATGGCCATTACGAAAAACATGCCGTGGGTGTCAAACAGAAAGCGAACGATGGAGCCAGGCACCGGTTCGGTGTGCTGGACAACCTCAGAATACGTCCACCCAAGGTCGGCGATGCCCCACATCCCCATGCCGACTCCCACCAGCAGCCAGAACGATTGGCTAAAACCTTGAGCGCGGCGAGCGGCGCGGAAACACAGGAAGGCCGCCAGGAAACTGCAAAAAACCTGCAGCAGATTTCCGAACAGAGAGCCTAACGGCTGAGTACCTAGAAACACGATCGTGCATACGTGGAGGGCGACGACAGCTAGCGCCACCGCGGCAAGAGAGCGTGGAAGGGGCGGTACTTTAAACACTTAGGTCCTGGTACTAAGTCTCCATTCAGTCTATGGGAGATTTGTTCTGAGCTAGACTAGCCTCCAGCCGGTTGTGCTCCGCATGACATATACCGAAGATTAATAGCGGTCGAATAGTATTCAATCGTTTAACGAGTGATTGGAATCATCCAATGCACGCGAGGAACGAAGAAGATGTGGGACGCAACTTCGGCAGACCCGTGGTTCTTCTGTGTGTTGCGTTCGGCACCATTTCCTGAAGTACTACAACGCGACCGTTCTGGCCCTTTACGGTCACTTTTCATGGTTTCCGCGGATCGACATGGAATTCCGAACATGGCTAAGTGGACTGGTAGGGGCAAATTTGGTGCTGTTGGGTTTGACGCCATGGGCATATCGAAACGCAGAGTGGCTGCGCCTGTTGGCCCGTGGATTTGCAGGAATTCAACTGCCTAACGGAACGTGGCACATTCTGGCAACGATTCTGGGACGCACGGTTCCTTCCCTACACTTCGAAGGGCCAGCACCGGGGGTGTACACGGCACCGCTTCTGGTCGCCTTAGCGGTGTCTCTCGTCTAGAGCCCACGAAAGCGTCGGCAACGACCCGTGGGTTGAGGTGGCGACACTGACACGATCTTGACGCGAGAGCCATTAGCGGCCCTCGAACGGGTAGCGGTCCTGCGCTTGCACGGCTCCAGCAACCCGGCGGCGAAGAGCGATGGTATCCACGGCAGGTCGTTTGCCAAAGCGCTTGAGCACTGCAAATTGTGTGCTGAGCATGTCACCTTCGTGAACCGCGGCCAGTGCGCGTTTCGCTTCGTGGTCGATGCGTTCGGCGGCATCCGAAATGAACACGCGCGCGGCGTCGATCATAACCGCGGCAGCCGCTTCGCCCTTATTGGCGGCGGCCTTTTGCGCGCGGAGCAGGCTCGATTCCATGGCATAGATTTCCATCACGATGTTGGCCAGCGCGCCAATCAGCTCCTGCTCGTCGGCCAGTTTTTCGCGGAATTTCTGCATGGCGCCGCCGGCCGCCTGCAGGAAGATCTTCTTGCAGTTGGCAATCACGCGCGTGTCCTCGGCAAGCACGCCCTCTGGCACTTCCTCGAAGGACGGGCCTGCGAGAATTTCGTCCGCGAGCTTCAGGGCTGCGGGGATGAGTGCCAACTGGCCGCCCAGGGCACGCTTCATCAGCATCTGGATAATCAGCATGCGATTAATTTCGTTCGTGCCTTCAAAGATTCGATTGACGCGGGAATCACGGTATGCGCGGCACACCGGATAATCTTCATGGAAGCCGTAGCCGCCAAAGATCTGCACGGCCTCGTCGACGACAAAGTCTAGCATCTCGCTGCCATAAACCTTGGCGATGGAGCTTTCGATTGCATACTCTTCTAGGGCTTTCATGGTGTGCTGCGTTGCGTCGCCTGAACCGGAAGCTGCGTGCATGGTTGCTTCCATGTAACCGGCGCTGCGATAGATCATCGATTCCACGGCAAACATACGGATGGCCATTTCCGCTAGTTTTTCCCTCATCAGCCCGAATTCGCCGATGGATCTTCCGAAGGCCTTGCGTTCCTTGGAATACTTAGCAGCGGCCATCAAAACGTATTTGGCGCCGCCGACGCAGGAAGCACCCAGAGTGAAGCGGCCGGCGTTGAGCACGTTGAAGGCGACGATGTGGCCACGACCGATCTCGTGGAGCATGTTTTCCTTCGGCACCATGCAATTTTCCAGAAAGATCGGCGTCGTCGAGCTGCCGTGGATGCCCATTTTGTGTTCTTCGTTACCAGGTTTGCAGCCGGGAAACGTCCTTTCCACGAGGAAGGCGGTCAGTTTCTCACCATCGACCTTTGCGAAAACGATGAAAAGGTCCGCGAAGCCGCCATTGGTGATCCACATCTTCTGGCCGTTCAGGATGTAGTGTGTTCCTTCTTTGTTGAGCTCGGCGCGCGTGAGGGAATTTTGCGCGTCGCTCCCTGCTTGGGGTTCGGACAAGCAATACGCCCCAATGAACTCACCACTGGCTAGCTTGGGAAGATATTTCTTCTTTTGCTCTTCGGTGCCGAAGTAGACGATTGGGAGCGTGCCGATGCCTGCGTGCGCACCGTGGGTAGTGGCAAAGCCGCCGTAAATCGAAATCTTTTCGGTCAGGAGCGTCGTAGAGATCTTGTCTAGTCCGGCGCCGCCATACTGTTCGGGGGTGCCGCCGCTCATCAGACCGAGGCCCGCTGCCTTACGCGTGAGCTCGGCCATTAGTCCGGGCTTTTTGGCTTCGAGATCTTTCACATGTGGGAAGACTTCCTTGACCACGAATTCTTCGGCGGTCTGGCCAATCAACTTCTGATCGTCGGTCAAGTCGGCAGGAGTGAAAATATCCTGCGAGGCAGGGGACTCGAGAAGGAAACTTCCGCCCTTCGCTGCGGGTTTGCTGAGAACCGAGGTCGCCATGGGTGATGCTCCTTGCCGGCCAAGTGCCGCACGTAAAATTCAAACAACCGTTTGAAAAACACAACCTCAAAATTGTACATGGCCGGCCGGAGCGCCGCAATAGGACCCGACCTAGAGTGAAACGGGCCGCCAGTTGGGTCGGCCGCCGCACACGCCGTAGTGCAAACGGGAGCAGACTGTGACAGACTGCCCGGTATCCGCCAACGAAGAAACCAAAAAAGGAGACCAGTCGATGGGACGCGCTGTCGTACATTTTGAAATAGGCTGCCGCGATCTGAAGAACACCGAGGACTTCTACGAGAAGATGTTTGATTGGAAGATTCAGGAGATGGGACCGGCGGCGATGATCGCGCCGGAGACTCCGGGCATCGGCGGGCATATCACAGCGCTGGGGCATGAGCCATATCACTACACAATTTTTTATGTCGACGTGGAAGACGTGGCGGCGGCTCTGAAGAAGGCGGAAGAATTGGGAGGCAAGACGCTGGTGCCTCCCGTGAACATTCCGACGGGCACGTTTGCCTGGATGCAGGATCCGGAAGGTAACACCGTGGGCTTGTGGAAGACGAAGAGTTAGCCAGAGCGTGAGAACTAAATCCGCTCGAAGATGCCGGCGGCGCCCATGCCGCCACCGATGCACATGGTGACCATGCCATAGCGTGCCTTGCGGCGCTGTAACTCGCGGATGAGGGATGCGGTGAGTTTTGCGCCGGTGCAACCGAGCGGGTGACCGAGTGCAATGGCGCCGCCATTAGGATTGACGCATGCGGGATCGAGATTGGCCTGCTCAATGACGGCGAGAGATTGCGCGGCGAAAGCTTCGTTTAATTCGATGGCGGCCAGATCCGCAAGCGACAGCCCTGCCAGCTGCAAGGCCTTGGGGATCGCATACACGGGGCCAATGCCAAATTCTTCAGGTTTGCAGCCAGCGGTGGCGTAGGCCACGAACCGCGCCTCGGGCTTCAGTCCAAGTTGAGCAGCCTTCACATCCGACATCACGACAACTGCAGCGGCACCATCGCTCATGGGTGAACTGTTGCCCGCGGTCACCGTGCCCTTCACGCAGAAGGCTGGTTTCAGGCCGGCGAGTACCTCCATGGAAGTATCGGGGCGTGGCATTTCGTCCTTCGCGAATACGAACGAATCCGTTGCGGGCTTCGGCGGCGTTTTCAGCTTGGCGCCGCCGCCGTTCGGCAGGGAAGTGATCTTTACTTCGACGGGGACGGTTTCGTCTTTAAATCTGTCCGCAGCGAGCGCAGCGACCGCTTTTTTGTGCGAATCGACGGCGAACTGGTCGGCCTGCTCGCGCGAGATGCCGAATTTCAAGGCGATATTTTCCGTGCCCAGACCCATATTGATGTACGCGTCGGGGTAATGATCCACAAGCCAGGGATTCGGCGAGATTTTATTTCCGCCCATGGGTACCAGCGACATGGATTCCGTGCCGCCTGCAACAATCACCTGCGCCGCGCCGCTGCGAATGCGCTCGGCGGCCAAGGCGATCGCCTGCAGCCCACTGGCGCAGAAGCGATTCACAGTCATAGCCGAAGTTTCCACCGGCAGCCCGGCCCGTAGAGCGGCGATGCGCGCCACGTTCATTCCCTGCTCGCCTTCCGGCATGGCGCAGCCGAGGATCACATCGTCGATTTCCTTGGCGACCAGCCCTGAAACACGTGCTAACGCTTCCTTGATCACCAGCGCGGCAAGATCATCTGGGCGGCTGGTGCGCAGGGATCCTTTGTTGCCGCGTCCCACGGGAGTACGAACGGACGAAACAATGACGGCTTCTGTCATGGCGTGCCTCTTGTGCTGCAATCTCTGCGATTGTCATTCGATGCGCGCAAAAAAGCAAATGGCGCAAAAATACGAAGCGCCCCGACGGGGTCGAGGCGCTTCGTCCCTAGGAGTTGTGGTTGCGCGCTAGAATTGGAAACGGACGCCAAATTGCATCACGCGAGGGCCGCCGCCGCCGAGCCCGGGGTTGCCTTGGGCGACGTCGGGTGTTTGCGTGATGGCGCCGGCCGCTCCTGCGTCCGGATTCTTGGTGCCATCCGCGTTGATGCCGGGGACGATAGCATTAGACGGCAGCGCGAAGTTCGGGTGATTGAAGATGTTGAAGAATTCCGCGCGGAATTGCAGCACGAGGTTTTCATGAAACTGGAAATTCTTGGTGACTGAAAAATCCAGGTTGCGAAAACCGGGGCCATAAATCTGGTCGCGCCCCAGGTTGCCGAATGTTCCGTCGGCGGGTTGCGCGAAGGCGAACGGATTTAGGTAGCCGGTGGTAGGCGACCAGTTCGACAGCACGACGGGCTGACCTGCCATCACATTCGGGCGCTGGTGATAGTTGAACGTGCCGCTGGTGTCGTTGGAAGTGATGATGGGAATCGGCCTACCGGACTGCACGGTGATGACAGTATTCAACTGCCAGCCGGCACCAAGCGCGTGAGGCACGTCATGGAACGTCGGCACGGTATAGGTGAGAGCGGTGGTCCAGCGGTCACGCGTGTCAAAAGTGGATGGACCTTTTTCCGCGGCAACGTTATCGGAGTTCTGCGGAAAGGCAGCGCTGGCAAAATTGAAATCGATGCCATCGGAAGCGCCGTCGAGTGACTTGGCAAAAGCGTAGGTGGAAAATCCGGAAAAGCCGTGGAAGTTTTGAAGACGCACGGTGGCCTGCAGGGCATTGTAAGTGGAATTCGCGCCGCCGGAGAAAACATCAATCGCGGAGTAGTTCTCATTGGTGAAATCCTGATTTTTGTCGTACAGGCGGGTTAGTTTCGTGCCCTTGCTGCCCAGATAGCCCACTTCTACGGCAAGTGCATTGCTGAATTGTTGCTGGATGTTCAGGTTCCAGCTCTGCACGTATGGTGTGCGCAGATTCAGGTCGGTAATGAAGATCGACTGCGGCAACACTGTGGGAGCGAAGACCGGTCCGGCAGCTGCGCCACCGGTCCACGCTGAGGAATTGAAGTCCATACCGCCGACGAAATACGGGCTGCCAGCGAGGGACGGAACCGGGTTGGTGGCCAAGCCCGCGGAATTTGTGTAATTGGCGATCATGTTGTTCTGCGGCGTGTAGTCGTAATAAATGCCGTAGGCTGCGCGGACGACGGTGTTGGCACGAGCGCTCCAGGAAATGCCCAGGCGGGGGCCAAAGTTATTGAGGTCGCGATTGTAGACGCGAGGCAGCGTGGGTGAGCCCACCTGGACAAGGTCGCCGTTCTTGTCGAAGTTTGAGAGCAGGTTGTTATTTGCGCCGAGGGGACCAAAATATTCCCAGCGAAGGCCGGCGATCACGGTGAGATTGGGACGGACGCGCCACTCGTCCTGCGCGAAAAAGCCGAAGTTATTGTTGAAGGTGGAGCGATTGGTGTTGCCCATGTTGGCGCCGGTGTAAAAATCGCCCAGATAAAAGCCAATCAGGGAATCGACGATGTAGTTGGAATCGATGCCAGGGTTGGAAACGTCCAGCAATCCGCGCTCGAGATTGTCGTTGAAGCTTTGGACTTCGTAGCGATGGTATTCGCCGCCGAACTTCAAGGTGTGGCGGCCGCGGATCAGCGTGAAATTGTCGAGGATTTGATAGGTTTGGCTGACGCGACCGCGCGGTACGCTATAAGCGGTGGCGCCCAGATTTTCGATTGCGCCATTGAAGTCGATTTCCGGCAAGCCAACGTGGCCTGTGCCCATATCCAGGCCATACGCAGCGGGATCGATGTAGTTGGGATTTCCCGGAGTGGCATCGGCGGAATTAAAACTGGTGCGGAAGCGCGAATAGCCGAAACGAACTTCGTTAACCTTCTCGGGCGAAAATGTCGTGAGCCAACTGGCGGAGACCACTTGGACGCGCGTGGGCGAGAGTTGCTCAAAGGTGGCCAGCCGCGAACCGCTGCCGTAGCCACCGAGGGAGCCAAGCGGGAAAGCCTGATCGCTCTGGCCAAAGGCATAGCGGCCAGTGATGGAGTTCTTTTCGTTGAGATTGAAATCGGCCTTGGCGATGAGGTTGTTATTGTTGTTGGTGTCCTGAACGGAATAGGGCAGGAAATTGTTGACGGAATCGGTGGTGGTGGGCATTAACGAAATGATTTTATCGAGCGGAGCAATGTTGAGGTCCGGATTGGCAGCCAACGCTTCGCCGCGTGCGGTGGCGATCTGCTCCGCAGTCGGGACAACCAGATTGAAGTCCGAGCCTGCTTTTTCGCGCTGGCCTTCGTAGGCGAAGAAGAAGAATGCGCGATCTTTCTTGATGGGGCCGCCGATCGAGCCGCCAAAGTTATTGTTGTTGAAAGGGGATTGCGGATTGAATGAACCGTCCGGGTTCGTGGTGGTGTTGAAATAGTTGCGCGCGTCAAACTCCGAATTGCGATTGTACTCGTAAGCCGAGCCGTGGAAATTATTGGAGCCGGAACGCGTAACGATATTCACCACCGCGCCGGAATTGCGCCCATACTCTGCGCCAAACTGCGATTGCAGGTTGAATTCCTGGATGGCGTCAAGCGGCAGCAGCGTCGCGGGTGCGCCGGTAATACCGACCTGGTTCAGCGCGGAGTTGTTGAAGAAGGGATCGTTGTTGTCGGTGCCGTCGAGGGCGTAGTTGTTGGAGCGATCGCGGTTGCCGTTGATGTTGAATTGCCCGAAGCCCTTTTCGGTCCCCGCCACGCCGGAACCTTCCACGGTAACACCGGGCGTCAGCGCGACGAGTTTGCCGAAGTCGCGACCGTTCAGGGGAAGCTCCTGAACCAGTTGGCGGTCGACCACTTGAGAGAGGGTGGTGTCGGTTGTGTCGACGAGCGGAACAGCTTCGGTGACCACCACCGATTCCTGTTTCTCGCTAACCTTAGCCAGACGCAAGTTGACGACGGTGTCTTCTCCTACATTCACCTGAACCTGCGCTGCGTGAACTTCTTGGAAGCCCGGCGCCATTGCCGAGAGCTCGTAAGTTCCTGCGGGCAGTTCCAAAAAGTGGAATTCGCCGGACTCGTCCGCGGTGATCTCGCGTGTCTCGCTGGTCGAAAGATTTCGCGCAACGACTTTGGCGGCAGGAACGCGCAGATCCTTTGCATCGGTGATTTCTCCACGAATGCCGCCGCGGTAAGACTGTGCGCGCGCAATGTTGGCAATGCTTGAAAAAGCCAATAACAAAAACAAAACAGTTGCAGTTCTCAGTCCGAATGAAACGCTACTCCGTAGATTCATGACCGTTCCTTTTTATAAATGGTATCCATCGTGGATGGAATCCATGCATTGGGTCGAAACCCGTGCAGTTGAAGCCAACTTCCCCGGGACTAAAGACAGGCTAAAGACCTGGGCCTGCAAAATCGAGCGTGCAGCGACATCGCAAAAAGCTACATCGGCGATTCGAAGATCGAAGGGTCGCGTACGGCAATGGCATCACTTTCCTTTAGGCTTGAGGGACAGCCCTTTCTTCGGAATCGAAATCGTCGCCGGTGGGGTGATCTTGTTCACTTGAGAAAAATTGCGTTCATTCAGAGCTAGGCCAACTCGGCCGCGCGAATCAACGTAGAGGAGAGGATCACCCACTGGTACATCCATAAAGGTTTTGACGTAAGGAAGAGTGAAAGGCTTCTTGTCCAAGAGCACCGTGATGCGATCCCCTAATTTGTAGCCGAGCGTTTTGAAATCGTCGCCGGGAATGTCGGTAATCAGAGAGCCAAAGGGATCGTCCAGGGCGATGATGTCGCCATCGATGCCCTTGTCGGTAGCGGTGGCCACTTTGGAAGTGAGATGAACCAACTGCGGGACAACCGGGCCGACCAGCGTGAAATCCCAGCCCGCGGCGAGATGAGCGCCCACAGGTGAAAAAATGTCTCGTCCGTGGAAAGTGGAAGAGACATTTTCGCCGATCATCCAACTGGTATTGATGATCTCACGCGCGGAGTCCAAACCGTCGCGTTCCACGACCGGCGAGACCAAGCCGTTATCCGGCAGCACGAAATACTGACCCTTTTTTGTCTTTACGACGACGGCCTTGCGGGAAGTGCCGACGCCGGGATCGATAACGGCGACGAAGACGGTCCCCGAAGGATAATAGGGGGAGACACCGGCCAGGAATCTGCTGGCCTCGTCAATGGAAAATGGAGTGACTTGGTGCGTGATGTCCATGATGCGGGCATCGGGAGCGATACCGATCATTACCGCCTTGCAGATAGCCGCCGCATCGTTGGCCGTACCAAAGTCAGTCATGAATACGATAGCAGGGCGAGCCGCAGGGTTCTGCGAGTTTGAGGAAGCTTTGCTTGTCGCAGACTGAGGTTCGGCGCAGCCCGCCACAGTCAGGATCGATAAAATCAGAACTCCGCGAAGAGCCCACGTACGGCTGGTATTCACTGGTGCCCCCCAAGAAAATCATGCCAGGAACCTGCGGAGTACATTGGATTGGCAGTTCCTAAGAAAGGGCCACAGCCGAACGGCCGGGAAGTGCAATTTCCCCACGGCTGATCTTTGGCCCACCCCGGCGGTTGCAGATTTGACTCCTTCCAGTATAAGGGATTGACGATGCCGATGACTACGATTCCTCTCAATACAAAGGGTGTTTGCGGGGATTACACGATTTCATTACACTAACAGCCACCTGCCCAGTATCATAAGTGCAGCGTTGCTTTTCGCCCGCCCGCGTGAAGTCTGGCAGCAGACCGCCTAAAAAAGAAGTGAATTGAGGAGGACGCAAATGCGTCGTAGTTTTTTGTTGGGAACACTTGTGTTGTTGGCATCGGAGGTGCTCGCCGATCAGGTCGCGTTGAAGAATGGAGATCGATTTTCAGGAACCATTGTTTCCGGAGATGGCAAGACCCTGCTTCTGAAGACGGAATTCGCGGGCGATATCACGATTCAGTGGGATGCCATCACGGCCATTGAATCCTCCGAGAATTTGAATCTTACGTTGAAAGATGGGCAGAAGCTTTCCGGCAAGGTGACGACGACGGACGGAAGATTCGTAGTCACGGGGGCTCCCACGACGGCGGCCCCGGCATCCAAGGAAGCCATTGTTGCGGTGCGAAATGACGCCGAGCAGAAGGTCTTCGACACGGAGGCGGAAAAAATGGCGCATCCGAAGTTCAACTACTTCTGGAGCGGTCTGCTGGACACCGGGCTGGCGCTGACCAGCGGCAACTCATCCGCACTGTCCTACACGCTGAGCACGACCGCCGTACGCGAGACGCCTCGGGACAAGTTGACTTTGTACAGCTCCTACATCTACGCCAACGACCATAGCACTCCCCCGTCTCGCACCACGGCCAACGATTTCCGCGGGGGCGTCCGTGGCGACCTGAACCTCACTCCTCGTTTCTTTGTCTTTGCCCTTGCGGATTATGCGACCAACGAACTGCAGCACCTGAATCTTCGCCAGGTCTATGGCGGGGGTTTCGGCTACCACTGGATAAAGAACGAGCGAACCACTTTCGACGTGTTCGGCGGCGCCAGCTATGACCGCGATTCGTTCGGGCAATACTTCCTGTTGAATCCGATCACATTCTTCCCCGGGCAGACGACGAACAGCGCGGAACTCCTTGTGGGAGAAGAACTACACACCAAAATCGGGGCGCGCACTGTACTGGGAGAACGCTTCGTGTTTTACCCGAACATGTCGGATATAGGGCAGTATCGCTATCAGTTCAACGCAAGCTCCGCCACGGCCATCAAGAGGTGGCTGAGCTGGCAGATCACATTCACGGACGGCTACTTGAGCAATCCGCCCTTCGGCCTGAAGAGCAACGACCTGCTGCTCTCTACGGGCTTGCGTGTTGTGTGGGGAAAGACCAAACTATAGCGGTTTCCCGCCTAAAGCTATGCTCCCCCCGGGAGCCAAGGAGGATGTGCCATGGGATTTCTCGCATGGATCGTGGTGGGTCTGATCGCGGGCTGGTTAGCCGGTCAAGTAATGAAGGGTGGTGGCTACGGTGTGCTCGTGGACATCATTCTAGGAATATTGGGCGGTGTCCTCGGCGGCTGGATCTTCGCTATGCTCGGAATCTGGCCGGGAGGCGGGATGATTGGATCGATCATCGTGGCGTTTGTCGGCGCGGTGATACTTGTCTGGATCACACGTCTATTAAAAAAAGCCTGAGTTATTGTACGAAAATAGAATCGCGCTCCAATAAGGTCGAAAGCCCTTGCTGAAGCGCGATTCGTCTTTGATGTGAAGTGTGATCAGGGCGCAATGCTGTGCGCGTTCAGGCCCTGGTTATGGCTGGCCAGGTACCACTCGGCGGTCGGCGTCCTCAAATATTTCAAGCGCGTCTGTGCTTCCTCGACGCCGTTGGCATTACCCAGTTTTTCCTGGGTGAGGGCAAATTCCCTGACAATCAGAGGGCAGTGCATGTCTGCGGAGAACTGCTCGGCGGCTTTGCCGAAATCGCCATTCGCGAGTGCGACGTAACCCTGCGCCGATTCGTAAACGTACTCCACATGCATGTCTCGCGAACTTTCCGAGAGACGGGCAAGGCGCTGCAAAGCGGCATCGGCGGCTTCCTTCTGCTGCGTTGCCTCAGCCAGCCGAACTTGTTCGCGCAGAACGTCAGCAAGCGCGGAGTTGCGGTCGGAGTCCAGCATGCCGGATACGGGCGCACTGAATTGTCTTTCCAGCGAAGCCAATTGTCGACGTTGGCTTTCCGCGTCTGGCGCCAACAGCGCCCGCGCATAATCAATTTCGAACTGCGCCACCCAGTCTTTTTCAGCCGAGGCTTTTTCGGAAAGGCCGGTGAGTTCAGCGCGTCCGGTCTGTGGATCGCTATCCCAGAAATTAATCAGCGCCTTCTGAAATTCGATATGCAATCGATCGTGGGCATTCGTCGCCATCTTCAGCGCGGTTTCGTATTCCAGACGCGCTTGAGTGAATTTGCCCATTAGCGTGTACGTGTCACCGCGTCCGTACTGCGAAGTTAGGTACGTAGGTGAAATACGGAGCGCTTCCGCATAGTGTGCCAGGGAACCGGAATCATCTCCGGCCATTCGCAATACTTCGCCTAGAGAATCCTGTGGATTGGCCTCAGTGGGAAGCACCGCAGCGTAGTGCTTCAGATACTCCACGGCCTTTTTCGGGTTGGGATCGCCGGATTCCACGTAGGAGTATCCCATCATATTCAGTGCCGGAGGAAAATCCGGATCGAGCTCGAGAGCATTCGACCAGAGTCGCATGGCACGCTGGTAATCTCCCTGAAAGAAGAGCCATTCGCCCGCAAGGTAAAGGATGTGCTTGTCCTTGGGACGGCGCGCGAGAAGATCGTTCATTGCCGATATGGCTGGCAGAACGTTGGCGTCCTGGGTACCGTTTAAAAACGCAATGAGCAGGCACTCGTCGCGAGTGCACTTTGCGGCCAGCGATTTTGCCTTCGCGAGCACTTCCGGGGCGGGAGCGGTACGACGTGCCGCGAACGCCCAAAGGGCATAGGCGAGTCCAAAGAGCGGATCGGAATCCGTAGCCATCTCGGCGTGCATGATGGCCTGGTCGAAGCCGGCGTTTTCGTACTGGTCGAGCGCCATTTCCAGGTTCTGCGTGGCGTCCTTCGATTTGGTGGAAACCGGCAGGCTGCCATAAAACAATCGCGTAGCGGGCGCAGCTTTCACGGCTGGTTTCGGGGCATTGGATTTGGCCGAAGTGAGGTGGGCGGCCTGTTGCGCCAGAATGCCTGCGGGCATCAAACTCAGGCACAGGACGGGAATACAACGAAACGGATTCGGTTTCATGAGCGACACACTCCACACTCGTTGTTGCGGTCACTTGGGCGTACTTCATCAAATTAAGGGGGGAGCATGGCGGTGGGATACTGGACGAACGGCCAGTTGTGCGCAGTTGGAAAGTGGCGCGCACGATTGGCCGGCGTCGTCAGGTTGGGCACATGGCTCTCATGTGAGGCTTGTGCGGGAGGCTTCCATTCTTGAAACTGAGGTGTCCGCCCGAAAGGCTCTGGGAATCATGAAGGATGCTCGCTCCCGTCGATGGTTTCAAGTGGCAGTGGTGCTGTGTCTGTCGATCGTCAGCGCTGCGCCACTTTTTTCCGCCATGAAGAACTGGGCAGTGGTGACGGCTTCGGGAAACAAGCTGCGGGACGTCCCGCTGTCCGACCTCTCCAAACTCTGCAAGGGCGCGCAAAAGCTGTGGACCGACGGTAAGCCGTTCACACTTGTGATTCACGACCCCGATTCGCCCGACATGCGCTATGCGATCCAGAAGCTGTTCGGGGGGGAAGCCAGTGAATTGAAGCCCGTATTCGCTAAAATCAACGAGGGCCGGAAAGTTATTCGGATCGTCGACACAGACCAAGAGCTGCTGCGGACCGTCGAGGCCACCCCGGGAGCAGTCGGATTAGTGGACGTCTATTCCATAAACAGTTCGGTGAAGGTGCTGCGGGTCGACGGCAAGCTGCCGTTCGATCCGGGCTATCCGTTGAAGGGCAACTAGTAGACAAACCGTCGGCAATCCTCCTTCCTTCGTCTTCTGATTCCCTCCTAGCGTTGAAATGGACTGCATAAGTCCTGTTCGGTAATCTTGACCGCTTCACTGCTCATTCCTGTACCAAAGGACAGGTTATCCACAGGTCGGTAGTACGAAGGATTGGCGAATCTCGAAGCAGCTTCAGGAACGCGTGTATGTCCATTAATTACAGACATTTAGTTGTGGTTCCATTTCGGCATGGTGGTACTAGGAGCGGAGTTTGGCCCCAATTTTGATGCCTCTGTACCATGGCCTTCCCTTACCACCTCCTGTCTAATAGGACAGGTGAGATGCACCGGTCTTTCGTACAGGGCCAAGCATCCAGGAAATCGGGATCGCCTGAACCGCCACTCAGGCCCAGGCCCATGGAAGAGGGAGCAAGCCTGCAATGAAGACGAAAGATACCCTGCGCAAGTGGATGTGGTGGTTCCTGGCAATAGGAGCGGCGCTGCAACTGTATTTTGTACGGGAACTTCTTGCTGCCTTTGCACTATTCGCGCTTGTATTTGCCGCCATCGGGATCTGCCTCGCATCCCTTTACCTCCTCCAAAAAGGCTGGGAGTCGGGAGTGGCACGGCTCGCGGCGAGCCAGAACTCCTGGGTACTGGCGACGCGCCGTGGCGTGGCCGTGGTGGAAGACCTCGGGCGCCGGCCGATCCGCCGTCCCGGTTCGGAAGCTGCGCACTAATAAGCTAAGCGTTCGAGAGTTTGCCTGAGCACACGGATTCACGGCTCACGAGTCAGTGAGTCTTGAGTCCGGAATAACAGTGAGAGTAGGGCCAACCGTCCTGAGAGAGCGGTTGGCCCTTTTTCTTCCCTTCCTTCCATTACTTTGTTACGCTGTGCGACTTCCTGGAGGAACACATGGGCGAATGGCGCCGGACGGCTGCGGGGTTGGTGGGAACTTTACTTTTATTGCTGGCTGGTCCCAGCGATGCGCAGCAAGCCCCAGCTGCCCCAGCAAAACGAATCGCCATCCTTGCCGGTCGGTTGATCGACGGCAAGGGCGAAGCGCCCATGCTGAATGCGCTGATCATGATTGAGGGCGACAAAATTGTCAGCGTCGCTCCCGGCGGCAGTCCTCCAGCGGGTGTTGAGGTGATTGATCTTTCGAAGGCCACGGTACTGCCAGGATTGGTGGATGCGCACACGCACGTCTTGCTGCAAGGAGATATAACGGCTGCGGATTACGACGAACAGCTTTTGAAGCAGTCCATCCCCTACCGGGCGATTCTGGGGGCGCGTAATGCGCAGATCGCGCTCTCACATGGATTCACGGTGCTGCGCGATCTGGAGACGGAAGGCGCGATGTTCGCTGACGTCGACGTGAAGACCGCGATTAACAAGGGCGAAGTCCCCGGTCCGCACATGCAGGTTTCAACGCGCGCCATGACGCCCACTGGTATGTACCCGCTATTGGGCTATTCCTGGGAACTGAAGGTGCCGACAGGAGTGCAGTATGTAGATGGCGTGGAAGAGGCGCGGAAAGCGGTGCGCGAGCAGGTGATGTACGGCGCGGACTGGATCAAGTATTACGCTGACCACGGCTATTTCTACGGGCCCGATGGCGTGCTACATAGCCACGTGAACTTCACCGACGAGGAAGCCAAAGCCATCGTTGAGGAGACGCACCGCCTGGGTCACAAGGTCGCAGCACACGCGATTGGCCGCGACGGCATCGCCGCCGCGCTGAAGGCTGGTGTCGACTCGATCGAACATGGCGACGGACTCACGGAAGCGGAAATGGACGAAATAGTGCAAAGGGGAATTTACTGGGTTCCGACGATTATGGTGGGAGCCTACGTGGCGCCCGGCCGGGCGGGGAATTGGCCAAAGATGGTGGAGACGGAGAAAGCCGCGTTCCAATTGGCGTTGAAGAAGGGCGTGAAGATTGTGTTAGGTACTGATGCGGGCGGCTTTGATTGGAAAGGTCTGAACGAAGCCAAGGAGTTTGAATACTACGTTTCCTACGGCATGACGCCGATGCAAGCGATTCGCACGGGCACGACCATCGCTGCCGAATTGCTGGGATGGAGCGACAAGATGGGGAGCGTCGAGGCGGGGAAGTGGGCGGACTTGGTGGCCGTCTCGGGCGACCCACTGAAAGACATCACGGAATTGCAGCGGGTGAAATTCGTGATGAAGTCCGGAGAGGTTTTCAAAGACGAGTTGCGCTGATGGTACTTCGCCGGAATATTCGCCGCCAAACGAGGCGAATCAACAGCGCATTGACACTCAAGAGCAATGCGAGGACCACGTACAAGCCAAACTGAAGTCTGTTGTCCTTGCGCAGTCCATCCTGAATTTGACGGTCAAGCGTAGGATGGCTGACTGAAGTCTGAACCTGCTGGGTTCCCGGAAGGATCTTCGGAATTTTCTATCCATCGTGTGCTGCCAACCCGATAGAAGAAATCCAGTCCAAAGCAGCAATTCAAAAAGTACCAACGCAATCATCACTCGCATCAGAACAGTTCATTTCACGATTGATTTTTAGAAGAAGGCGGCGCCGCCATCGACGTTAATCGATTGGCCGACGATAGCGCTGGACATGTCGGAGCACAGGAAGAGCGCGGCCTGGGCAATTTCCATCGCGGTTTGTCCGCGTCCCTGCAAAAGGGAACTCAGAAATCCTTTTAACTGCTCTTCGGGGCTCACGCCGAGTTTTTCGGCTAAAGTCTTGCCAAGTTCTTTTGACATAATTGTTTCTGTGACCGGACCTGGACAAATCGCGTTTACACGCACACCCTGGCGCGACGCTTCCGCGGCCATCACACGTGTGAGGCCGAGCAGGCCCGCTTTTGCAGCAGCGTAAGCTGAGCCCCAGCCGAACGCAGATTTCGCCGAGAGGCTGGAAATGTTCAGGACGACGCCGGACCTCCGTGAGTACATTTCCGGCAGCACGAGTTTGCTGAGCACAAAGGCCGCGCGAAGGTGAACGGCAATGATCTTGTCGAACTCAGCGAGCGGGTAATCTTCCACGGGTAAGACTGGGCCGTAATGTCCGGCGTTATTCACGAGAATATCGATTCTAGAAAACTTCTCTCGAGCGGCGGCCACGACACGCGCGCAATCTGCCTCATGCGTCAGATCCGCGGTTGCGTAAGCGGCCACATCGCCGGCGGCGACAGTTTCCTCTGCCGTGGCGGCGAGTTCCGCCTCAGTGCGCGCGGTAAGGAAAACGCGAGCGCCTTCCTTCGCAAAGAGTTTCGCCATGGCACGGCCGATGCCGCGTCCCGATCCAGTAATCAGCGCCACTTTATTCTGCAGGAGCATGTCCCGAAGATAGCAGCCTTCCAAGGAGGTTGCCAATCGCCACACAAACAACAACTCCGGGAGTCGCGGCGAACCGCTTCTCCCGGAGCGTTCCTCGGAGTTTGGGCGGAATTACAAGGGCGAAATGCCACGTGGCAAAATCGCAAATCCCAATCCAGCCAAGATCATCACTTGCATCCGAATCATGTTTCTGAACTTAGACCACCTCTCCTGCTGATCTTTCTCGCTGGGTGACGCGGGCAGAAAAGCACCTTGGATGCCAGGTTCAATCGTTGATCGTGTGCCTGCGTCGAGACCGCAGACGTCCTTGAAATCAGGCAACTTGCAGGCGGGAGGTGGCTCACTAGCGAATGCTTCAGGAGAACCAATTGCTCGCCCGTTACTAACCACCAGGCTAGGCGCCCCATTCCCGGCCTGCTGCGGGAAACCGAATTCTCCCTCTCCGCCGGGGTCTTCATCGGAAGTGCCTCGTCCAACACGATTCGTTTGGAAGAATCCAGTGCTTCCGCACACCACTGTCGGATCGTTCGTGAGAATGGCCGTTTCATCCTGACGGACATGGAAAGCACCGGCGGTACGTTTGTTAACGGCATGCCAGCGAGAGAACGCGAACTCCAATCGGGTGACGAAATCGCAGAAGTTTCGCCTGTTCTTCAGGCGAAACTTCTGCGCGTGCTGCAGGAACGAGAATTTACGCGTGTTGGAGGCACGCGGCCAATCAAAATCAATGTGCGCTTTCTTGCCGCAACCAACAAGGATTTACAGAAGGCGGTGAAAGAAGAAAAGTTTCGTGCGGATCTGTTTCATCGGCTAAACGTCATTTCGCTGTCACTTCCGCCCCTGAGGGAGCACGCGGAAGATATTCCGCAGCTGGCCGAGTATTCTGTTGCGCGCTACGCGAAACGATGCAATCGGGTGGTGAAGGGAGTTTCCCAAGCGGCTCGAAATTGCTTACAGCGCTACGCGTGGCCAGGCAATGTGCGTGAACTTGAAAACGCCATGGAACGAGCTGTGGTGATTGGATCGTCCGAGGTGATCCTCCCCGAAGATCTGCCAGATACGCTACTGGAAACTACCACGCACGGTAGCAGCGAATCACCTACTAACTATCACGATGCGATTCGAAACCTGAAAAAGCAGCTCATCTTGGAGGCGTTGGAGCAAACAGGCGGGAGCTTTACGCACGCGGCGAAGGTACTGGGCATTCATTCCAACTATCTTCACCGGCTGATCAACAATCTGGATTTGCGTCTCGCGCTCAGTAAGGAAAAATCAAGCGTAACAACCGGGCGCCGGGGTTTTCCGCGTACCTGGCGAAACCAATTCACCATAACGAACTGCTCGAAACGCTTCGCCGAGTAACTTCGACGCAGGCCGGTGGAGAGAGCCAGCCGTTCGTCACCCGGCACAGCCTTAGTGAAGACCGGAGGAAACTGCAGGTTCTATTGGCAAAAGACAACCCAGTCAATCGGATTCTCGCGATGCGGCTGCTGGAAGAACAGGGACATATCGTCACGGCCGCTAGCTTAGCTAGCGAAGGCAATGCTGCATGGGTCGAGTGGAATAAGGGAGAATCTGACATCATACTCATGGACATTCAAATGCCGAAGGTGAACGGTTTCGAGGCGACGGCTTCAAGCGGTCAACGAGAGAAATCGACTGGGAGGCACATCCCCATCGTGGCGTTGACGGCGCACGCCATGAAAGACGACCGCGAGCGGAGTTTCTCGGCGGGACTGGAAGCCTATATCACGAAACCCATTCGCGCGAATGAACCGTATGCGACGATTGAGGGTCTTCTGGAAGCCCGTGTAAAGGCCTAGACGAGAAGGGCGTCTGATACGTTAATCAGCGAGCCGAATTGCCCTTCCCTGAAAATGTTTGCAAAAGCTAGTTAGTTTTAAGAGCTTTCAGCAAATTGTTCACGGCTTCCTGTGCCTGGTAGGGGGAAATCGTCGTTTTGTTGCTCAAGGATTTGCGGCTGATGGCGCGGTACGCAAGCTTTCTGGGATTGCGCAGCGCCAGATCGATCACGAAGGTTCCTTCACTGTAGCGCACATTCTGGAATTCAACTTCCGGTGGACCCCAGCCCCAGCCCCATCCCCACCCCCAGCCGGGGTAGACTGTTTGCACGGTGGCATTGCGGGTTTTCACCGCAACGTGATAGTCGACAAGAAAATCGGCCGTGGCTGGATTGTTCACCTGTACCAAACCCTTCGATTTCAGAGAGTGTTCAATGGCCTCTTTAAGCTGAGTGCGATTCGCCTCGGTGTTCCAGTCACGGTTGCTCTCGAAATGCTGCTGTGGTGGCGGTGCTGGGGAAGGATTCGCGATTACATCACGGGACACAACGGCTCGGCCGGTGTCACCCAGTTTCTGGCCGGGGGCGCCCACCGGACGCCAAGCCCAGGTCATCCCCTTCGTAATGTGGATGTCGGGATCGCGGATGACCTCGACGTTGTCATCACACCCACTAAGAGCCATTCCACCTAATAAGATACCGGCGAGCACCACTCCCATTGAAATGCGCTTTCCCAAGTCCACGTCACGTACCTCCTCATTATAGGAAACACGGGAGCGGCCAAAAAGTTGGCAGCTATTGGGGAATATTACTTGGCTGCGGGAACCGCCCAGTCCGCGGGCGGAAAGACGACCGGCCAGAAATTCGGGGCAGGTCGGTCAAACTCGAACGCTACGTTATAGAGGTCCAGCCCCGAGTCTTCGATGCGCACCACGCGACAACTCATTTCCGCACCACTGCGGGGATTCGCCAATAAGAAGGACTGGCCGACGTGAATGTGCGTCTTCATCTGCAGCAGGCCACCGTGGGCATTGACCACTTGTGTGTAGGCCTGCACCTGCATTTGGTGGCGTTCCTCATCCTCGGCCAACACCACAACCGAGATGCGAAGCATGACACGCTCGCTACGCCGACGGTTTTGAGTTTCGGCCATACTAGGTCCCTCACGTTCGTATGCGGGCATTTTAACCGGAATTTGGGCCCAAAGAACTGTCCCAATTGCCAGTAAGAGGGGTATTGGTAGAGAAAGATAGGGCCATGCACGGGAATGATGGCTTTGGTATGATAGTATTTTGAAAATTCAGTAGCTTAGGAACAAGATGGCGAACAATACTGAGGCTAAAGTACTGCTTCGCGTACGCCCCCGCGGTTTTTGCGCGGGTGTGGTGCGCGCGGTAGATATCGTGGAGTTGGCACTGGAAGCGTATGGCGCACCGGTGTACGTGCATCATGAAATTGTGCACAACACCTATGTGGTGGAACAACTGCGCAGGCGCGGCGCAATTTTCGTTGAAGCGATTGCCGAGGTACCGCACGGAGCAGTTCTGGTGTTCAGCGCCCATGGCGTACCGCCAACTGTTCGAGGGGAAGCGAAGGAGCGGCAGCTTCGGGTGATCGATGCGACATGCCCGTTGGTGACGAAGGTGCACCTGGAGGCCCTGAAGTTTGCACGGGAGAAGCGAACCATAATCCTAATCGGGCACAAGGACCATCAGGAGATCGTTGGCACTTCGGGTGAAGCGCCAGACCGCACGCTGGTGGTGGATTCCGTGGAAGCTGTCGACGCTCTGAACGTCGAGGATCCCGAGAAGCTGGCGTTCCTTACGCAAACGACGCTGAGTTTGTACGATACCCAGGAGATTGTGTCGCGACTGCGGCAGAAGTTTCCGAAGATCATCGGGCCAGCCAGCGACGATATTTGCTACGCCACGCAGAATCGCCAGGAAGCCGTGGAACAGGTGGCCAAGGATGTGGACCTTATTCTGGTAGTTGGTTCGCAGAACAGTTCGAATTCTAATCGGCTGGTAGAGTTGGCAGAACGCCTGAATCGTAAAGCCCAGTTGATCGATTCGGCTGCCGATATCGATCCGAAATGGCTGGAGGGCGTAAGCCGTGTAGGACTGACTGCGGGCGCGTCTGCTCCGGAAGTACTAGTGGAACAAGTAAGTGAGCGGCTCGCACAGTTTGGATTTACCGATCAACGCGATCTCGACCTGATCCGCGAGGACGTGCGGTTCACATTGCCTCCGGAACTGGCTACTATCGCAGCCGCTCCCCGCCGGTAAGCGATGGGCGGTGGAAAGTTTGTATTGCCGGGCAGGGATACGAGCCGGCGGGACTCGTTGTGACCCGGCAATTACCGACTGCAGGAAAAGGAGCGAACCTTGGCGGTCAAAATCGTCCGTCAGCCGAATAAGCTTGCCCTGATTGGCGCGCCCTCAAGCGCCGCAGCATTCAACCCCGGAAGCGAAAAAGCACCAGGCGCACTTCGCGCCGCAGGCATCGTCGAAAAACTCCAAGCCGTTGGATATGAAGTGACAGATCATGGCGACTGCGCGCCGCGCCTGTTTGCCGACGATGAAGAGCACAAGCGGGCGCGAAACCTGCCGGAAATCGTTGCGTCGCTGAATGATCTGAAACCGCGGGCGGAACTGGCCATAAAATCGGGCGCGCTGGTGCTGGTGCTGGGCGGGGATTGCACGCAGATCATCGGGCTGCTGACCGGTGCGCGGCGCTATTATCGTCACGTAAACCTACTGTGGATGGATCGCGACGCGGACTTGAACACGCCGGCCAGCACGCCCTCAGGGCGGTTGGACGGTATGGTGCTCGCAAGCATCGTCGGCCGGGGGTCTCCGGAGCTGGTGCGTTTCTGGGGGGAACCGCCGCTGGTACGCGAGCCAGACACAGTTATCTTCGGATTAGAGCGCATCGATCCGCCGGAACAGGAGTTTCTGGCACATTCCCCGATGCGCCATATTCTGGCGGCGGACATCCGATCGGCTGGCGGAGACAGAGCAGCGACAAAGGCGATTATACAATTGCATGCGAGCACGCGGGAGTTCATGCTGCATCTTGATCTGGACGTGATCGCGCAGGAAGAATTTTCTGCTACGAATGTGCCGGGCAGTGGTGGATTATCGCTCGACGAAACGCAAACGGCACTTACCGAATTTGCCAAGCACAAGAACCTGCTTGCGCTCGACGTGGCGCAATACAATCCGGACAAAGATCCCGACGGCAGTGGCGCCAAGAAAATCGTCGATTTGCTGACAGGAGTGCTTTCCACGCGGCTGGTTGCATTAACCGCTCCGGCGGTCGCAGAAGAAACGCCCTCAACGCCCGCGTAAGAACAAAAGAAAAACAAAAGTAGTAACGAAAGCTTTTTTGGAAGCGTGCGCAAATCGCCGCGAGTACTTGCGCGGGCTACGGGGCCTCGCCGGATGGCCAGATGCAGGTGAGACCTTCCCATGGGCAACTTGCCGCAAGTGGTTCCCGCATGCCCAAACGGCCCGCGGGCATCGTCCGCCCCGAGAGACAATTCTTGTGGCAAAAGCCGCTACGGACATCAGGATTTCCCTGGGAGGCTGGCACACGATCATTCGGAGACCCAGAGCACCGGAGTTCGTGTCCAATCAAAGGAGGACTGCCCAAGATCCAAGAAGGGAACTTGAGAGCTAACGGCAGGTGATGAATCTTATTGGGCCACGCGCCCCATCTGGAGATGATCTGTGATCGTTCGAGAGGGCAGTAACGAATGGAAGTCTCGAGAAAACTCCAAAGCCGCTGTGCGCTTGTGTCTCGTAGTGGAAAACCGTTTGTTGCGGGAAACCTTGGTGTGCCCGTTCCAGAAGAACGCTGGGATCACCGTGGTTGGCCAGGAGAGTTTCAGCGAGTGTGCTTCCTGCCAAGCGCAAAATGAGCCCTTCGATGTTCTATTGCTGGATTCCTTGAAGTCGGGATATGCCATGGACTTGGAACAAGATCCAGCGACGCGCGAGCAGAGCGGGCCAAAGCCGTCTTTTTTGGGATGGACCAGGAATCGGAATGCTTCCTGCAAGCGATAAGAAGCGAGGCCAGGGGATATCATTTGAAGGATGCCTCTTCTTCAGAGGAAATTGATCCCGGGGTTCGTCGTGCGACAGATGGAGAGGCCATATGTCCTCCGAGACTGTGCATATGGCTGTTTGAACATATTGCGCGCGAAAAGAAAGCACTTCACCAAGTATCTGACATACCCACCGGGGTGAAGCAGGGTCTAACTTACCGTCGGCAACAATTAATGGCGCTCGTAGCACAGGGAATGACAAAGAAATCGCCAATCAGTTGAATCTTTCCGAATTCACCGTGAAGAACCACGTCGCTCGCGTGATGAGGCAACTGAATGCAGATAGCCGGCACGAAGCTGTCGTCTTGATTCGTGCGGAGGGTTCCGCTGTAGCGCTGAACTGATGAAGAGCTTCTGCAGGAATTTGCGGAAATACCTCTACAGCAAATCCGAGATAGAAACAATAAAGAAAAAGGCCACCCCTCGCGAGAGGCGGCCTTCTCCATGAATCGGCTAAACGCTTGAGCTTTTCTAGCGGCGGCGCTTCAGCAAAATCGGTGCAATGCCGGCGCCGAGAAGAAGCAGAGTGGCTGGTTCGGGCGCGCCCGTTGGAGGCGGCTCGATTGGAACGCCACCGATGGTGATGCCATCAATAGCCATGCCGGAGTCATAGATGGTGTCATTCCAATTTGTGACTCCGAACAGCAGGAAATATGAACCACCAGTGGAAACCAAATAATCGGAAGAAACCCACCCGGTAGAACCGCAACCTTGGCCGGGGCCCTCGAAGCACTGTCCGGACCAACTTCCGAGAGGGGACCAGTTCGTTTTGCCGTCTTGGATGGTGACAGTGGCTGGGTTAAGAGTTGCCGCTGGGTCTGGCATGCTGAAGCCCGGAACGCTATTGCCGCCAGGCGTGGTGCGTGCGGTGAAGAGTAGCGCCGTGGAGGAATCCGATGCATTCACGAGTTCTGCCCAAGAATAGTCAGCAAAGCCCGCGCCGTCAGAAGTGGTGTAGTCAAAGTAGAAGTTAAGGTGGTCCCCAGCATTAGCCGCGAAATTGCTGGTTTGGAGGGTGGAACCATCGGTTGGATGTCCCGAACCACCGACGCCTGCGAGTGCGCCCACACCAGCAACGCCACCATTCGTCGAGATCCACTGATAGGCAGGATGGCCTAGAGGCGAAAGAGGGACGTCCCCGTTAGCGCCGAGGGTGCCGCAGCTCCCAGTGCAGGTGTCTGCGCTGGCTGGAGCCGAAAAGCCAAAGGCTAGGGCAAGTACTAAAGCAGCCGCCACGAGATACGAAGCGACCTTTGAGTTAAACGCCAGATTCATGGCCAAATCCTTTCAACCGTCAAACTTTACTACCTGTGGAGAGAAAAAGCTGCAATCGACCCGCCAATGGGAAGAAATCTCCGGCCGGATTAAAGGAATTTTAACCTTCGTGTAACGAATTGATTCTAAATGTAATACGAGCTGGAGAAATGAGCAATCCAGAATTGCGGACCTCCGCCCGCAGGACCATGCCGAAGGATGTGCAAAGGTTTTCCACAGGTGCGCCCTATTAGCGGCGGATTTGTGCAAATTGCCTAAGGTGCGAAGGCGGAATGTTGCACACTGTGACCTCTCTCGCAAACGCCTTGAATTGTGTGCCTTGTCCAATCAAAACGGCGCAGTGTCTACCCGCAGAATTCGCCGCCTCTTCAAACTAACTGCTTATTTATCAATATTATCCAGACGGGAGAGAGTGATGCTCTCGGATTCTTTCCTCCGCCTCCCTGTCGAGGCTTTGTACGGCCAGACGAGTCTCGTGAACCATCAACGTACAGCCGACGCACAAGGCCAAAAACAGCGGACGCGCCCGTGACGACCGCCAAGACTGCTGTAAGTTCAAAGAGGAATCTCTGGCCGTAGAAAGCGGAAATAGAACCACCAACCGAAACTAGAGCTGACGCCGCAAAGAGTCCTAGTCCGGCATAAAAAAGTCGAAGAGACTTAAGGAGCAGTTGTGCGCGGGCCTGCAGGGCACTTAATTGCCGTGTCCAAGCTTCGCGCTCAGAGGAACCCCGTGCAAATCGTGCGACGTCATTTGCAACTACGCGTGTGCGGTCGACAACCCGGCCGAGCCGATTGCCGGTGCCCAACGCCAGTACCGAGGAGGCGTTGGTCAGAATAGCGGGAGCAACGATGGCCGTTAGAATCGCGAAAGGGTTGCCACCGAGAAATTGAGCTTGCACGATCAGCCGACCTCCACGGTGAGTTCAAGCATAAACCGTTTTGCGCGCGGTTCAAGCGTCAGGCATCATTCACTATAGCGAACCGGGAGTCTTGTTCGGCTCGGGCGAGAAGATTTGGATTTGCGCGAACTAGCTGGCAAACGGCAACTTGCGGGGCGGGCCGGTGGATGCAAATCAAGTTGGCCGAAAAATTGATGTATCAAATTCGATAAATCGATGGGCTGAATTGCCCGGCAAGTGCCGCCAGAAGACCTAGAATAAGTAGTGGTTGGGACAGCAATAGAAATCGGTGACGGCCGCTGAGCGGAGCGCGATGAAACCTCGATTGCAAGTGATGAAATTTGGCGGTACATCCGTAGGGGACGCGGTGTGTATTGCGCGGACGGCGCAGATCATTGCGAACGGTGCGCGCGAAAAAGCTTGTGTGGCGGTGGTCTCCGCAATGAGCGGAGTGACGAACCGTCTGATCGAAGCGGCAGGAAAAGCGCAAACCGGTAACGCGAGCGAAGCCATTGCCGTGATTGACGCGCTGCGCGTACAACACGAGCGGCACTAATTAATCTTACGCAGAAGGAAGCAGAACGCACAGAGGTGGGGAAAAAGCTGGAAGAAGTGCTGGCCGAAGGGCGGCGCTTGTGCGAAGGTACCGCTTTGCTGCGAGAGTTAACTCCGCGCACGCTTGGACGCGATTTCGAGCCTGGGCGAGCGACTCTCAGCGCCGCTGGTATCGTCGGCCGTAAAGGAGCTGGGATTGCCAAGCGAAGCGATCGAAGCAACCGAATTAATTGTTACGGACGCGTTCCATGGTGGTGCTGAACCGCAGATGGACTTAACCCGCGAAAAATCCCAGGCGCGAATATTTCCGCTCCTGCAGAAAGGCATTGTGCCCATCGTGACGGGCTTCATTGGCGCGACCGCTGGCGGTCAGCTGACGACGCTGGGCCGCGGTGGATCCGACTATTCGGCGACGATCCTGGGTGCGGCGATTGGTGCGGACGAAGTGATCATCTGGACGGACGTCGATGGAGTATCTAACAGCGGATCCACGGCTGGTGAGTGAGGCGCGGACCATCCCAGTAATTTCTTATCGTGAAGCGGCGGAGCTAGCGTATTTCGGCGCGAAGGTCCTTCATCCGAAAACGCTGAAGCCGGTGGTGCAAGCGGCGATTCCAGTGTGGATCCGAAACAGTTTCTCAGCCAGATCGATTGGGTACGAAAATCACCCCGGAGGGTCGGAGCATCGGTGGCGGAGTCAAGGCACTGACGGCGATACGAGATGTAGCGCTGATCAGCGTCGGCGGGCCGGGGATCGTAGGAGTTCCGGACGTGGTGGGCAGAACATTTTCGACAACCGCCGAAGTACGCGCCAATGTGCTACTGATTTCGCAATCGTCGTCGCAAAACGACATTTGCTTTCATTATCAGCCGCCGACGCAGCAGAACACGGTGGAGGCCCTGAAGAAGAGAATTTGCAAAAGACCTGTCGCATCAGACGGTCGAGCACATTACCGTGGATCCGAATATCGCGATCGTGGCGGTGGTGGGCGAGAACATGCGCGGCACACCGGGAGTTGCTGGGCGTACATTCAATTCGATAGGACGCGAGAGCGTGAATATTATCGCGATTGCGCAGGGATCGTCAGAGACCAACATATCCTTTGTGATCGAAGAAAAGGACGTGAAGGCAGCGTTGCTTGCGCTGCACCGCGAATTTGGACTCGAAAAATCGAATGGGGCGTGAACGGCGCTAGGGGCCGGTTCGCATGAGCCGAAGCGCGATGCCCTGCACGAAGGAGGGCGATTCCAATTTCTTTTCTCCGCCGCGGTGCTGAACGTTCTCACGTTTTGGAGTTTCCCCGGTAGATACGTTGATCCAATCGACGGAATACTTACCAGGAGGTAGCTGGAGAACTACATCCGTCGGACCCTTCCCGTCAAAATAGAAAGCATAATTGCCCTTGGAATCCGATAGGCCACGGGGGAACACCCCAGTCGCATGCGTTATGGTCTGCGAGTCGGGCCGCAACTCGGCAAGAGAAAAAGAGCGCAGAAAATCAGTCAAGATTCGAAGTTGCTGGCGGAGCGCGGGGCTACCGCCGCCGGGTCCATTCGGCTCGATGTCTGCGCCGTCCTCGTGGCCGGGACTGAAAGAGTAGTCCAGGTGATCGAAGACGCTCCCACCGGCGAGTACGAAATTCCATGCCTGGCGAAGGTATGGGGCATCGTCGCTTCCCAGGAATCCAGTTTCATCGTAAGAAATGGGCTTGCCGAGGCCATAGTTGGAAAGGACAGCCTCCGGATAAGCGTAGTGAAAATTGACGATACTGACCCCGGGCAACAGCTCCCGCACCGAGGAATAGAAATTGGAATAATTCTGTGCGACGAGGTGCTTGTTGGGGAGTGAGGCTTCTTCGCTGGTGATCCAGTCCAGGACGCGTGCCTGCCACGCGAGAGACTTGGCGTCGGCCACTTCCACGGAATTGGGAAAGTTCTCCCGTGCCGGAGGCCGTAGATAAGGATTAACGATGCCGACAGGGGCTGGGCGATCGGACCACGGCTCATTCTGAATCTCGAACAGGACATTGTCGAAACTGTTTGCCTCTCTCACGAGTTTGCGAACGTAAAGCTCCTGAAACTTGAGAAGGTTTCCATTTTCGAGGGTGTGGATTTTGTGCCAGTCCACGGAGTCGGTCGAATTAACATTGTTCTCACGATTAAGGACACTGATTTTCCACTGCGCTTCATCGTAGTGAGAAGAGAAAAGGCTGATCTCCACGACGATTCCTCGTTCGGATGCTTGCGCAAGAAAATCGCGGTAGCGCGCAAAATACTCTGGATTCCAAACTGCGAGATCGAATTTCGCGCCGCCACCGCTATATCCCGGAGCTTCGCTGCGCGCCCAGGGAGCCACGTAGCGCCCGGTCTGCGGGGCCAGATCGTTTCGCAAAATACCGAAGGATTTGCCGGGGACTTCGATATAGATGCCGCCAAAGAGTCGAGTGTAGTTCATACCAGCGGCTTCGAGAGTAGAGAGATAGCGGTGATAATCGAAGTCGGCATTGAGCACCGCGCCGTAATGTTCGCCGCTGGAGATAAGCGCGACGGCCTTACCGCGAAATAGGAAATAGTGTGGATTCTGCGGGTGCAGGCGCAGCGTGTCTGCCCAGAGACTCTGCGATACAAGTGCAATTAGAACGAACGCACGTGCGAGAATTATCATCGGAAATACGCTCCCTTGCACGGAGAAGGCCGCAGCAGGTTTCCGCAATCAGGCTCGATCGCGATTGCCATCATACAGCAGACACAGAAGAAACTAGATGTCTCGCAAGATTGAGCGGTTGAAGTTCGTTTGTGGCGAACGGCAGCTAGATCAATCAGTGGGCGTGCTTGTAAAGTTTTTCGCCGACAGGAATTTCAATCTGCAAGCGGTTCCCTGCTAAGGGGAGCGGGCAGGTGGTGAAGGGATTGTAGGCGCAAGGCGGATTGTAAGCTTCGTTGAAATCCAGTTCGACGGAGCCGTCCTTGGGGACTTCGGTATCCAGAAAGCGCGAAGCGGGATAGGTCAGTTTGCCGCTGGTCAGATCGCGAAATACGATAAACAGTCCGGGAGCAGAGTCATTTTCCCCCGCGTCGAGATGAATCTCCTGCCCTTTCAACAAAAAACTGACATAGCCGATTATCTTCAGCTTAATGGCATCGCCCAAGACGTTTTGCGAGTCGAGTTCCTTTGGGGCAGGGTAAGCGACAAACTTAGCCGTAACATGGTACGCGGGATCAATGGGAAACCAGTGCAGGCCGGTAAAGCTCTTGCGGAGTTGTGAGTCTTTGTCCCTGAGCCGGATGGCGAAGCGGTTGCCGGTTGCGTGGACATACAGAGTGAGCTCACCCAGCACGAGTCGGTCCTCGCGGGAATCGGGCCGCAGTTCCGCCATTTCGATGGGCTTCCCGTTCATCGTTGCCCGAACACCGGGGCTCAATTTTACCGAGGTCGTTCCGTTGTGAAAGGTGAAGACTCCAGCAAACGCAGGAGCAGCGGCTGGCAGAACAATACTGTTCTTTGAATCCGAGCCGAAGCTATTCTCTCCTTCGTGCAACCAGAACAGGCCAGAGACCGTAAGCCACCCCGTGTCGGAAGTGAGTTTGGCCTGGTAGTCGTGACGCCATTTCTCGACGGACTGCTGGTAGTCCGCTCCGCGAGCGGCGCCGGCGGTGAGACAAAAGAAAACGGCGAGAAGATTGACTATCGCGCATCGACGAAGAATAGAACGATGCATAGATCGTGCCCTCCAGCTAGAGCCAAAAATGCTTTCCTCGAAAATCAAAAACCCGCCAACCAGGCATCCTGGTGTGCGGGTTCTAAACTGCGACGCTTCCGACAGCTAAAACTTAGGTGCTTGCGAAGGCGGTCCGCCTAGCCAGGAAAGAGCCGCGAGGACAACGACAGCGGATTGCCGGAGACAAGCTCATTTAGAAAAGATACAGGTGGAGGGGGTTTGCGTCAATTCGAACTATGAATGATTGGCACGAAATAAACTCAAGCGTGGGAAGTCATGCGTTTGCGGTGATAGCGGGCAAGACCCAGCCATGACAGGCTGAGGGCACCGACAAAGCCGTACTGAGAGATCTCTTCCGGCGACAGCGTTCCGCGGGCTTCTTGTGTAACTTCGCGGACGAACGATTCCATAGCCTGCTTGTCGTCGTGGCCCTCGGTCAGAATCCGGGCGGCGAAGGCGCTCCAATAATGGAGGCGTTCGCGGTAGTGGGCGATATGGCGCGAGGGTTGATCGGAAAAGCCAAAATGCGTGAGGAATAGTCGCCGGGGCCGCAGTTTCTCGATGGCATCAAGTGAGGAGTCCCATTGCTCCAATTGAATGTCGGGAGGCGGAGTGGCCGGGAGAACGAATGGATGACCTTCAATGGAGATGCCCGCGGTATCGCCGACAAACGCAACGCCTTCGGAATTGTCAAAGTAGGTGACGTGATGCGAGGCGTGACCGGGGGTGTAGAGCACCTGCAATTCCCGCGAGCCAAACGAGAGGGTTTCCCCACCGTGGAGCACCTGAAGGTTTTTTTCGGGTACGGGGAGGAAATCGCCAAACAGGCGCTGCATATTGTTGCCATAAAGGCGTTCAGCACTGGCCAGAAGAATGGAAGGATCTGTCATGTGAGCGGCGCCGCGCGCGTGAACGTAGACTTGCAGATGAGGATTTTCTTGGAGGAGAGATCCTGTGGCGCCAGCGTGGTCGAGGTGAATGTGCGTGAGGAAAATGGCCTGAAGGTTTGGGACCGAGAGATTGTGATCCGAGAGTTGTTCGCGAAGATTCTCGATCGTTGAGGCGGGGCCCGGATCGACAACGGCGCAGAAATCACGTGAGAGCAGGAGTACGGAAGCAATGGAACGTGGACGCTCCTGCCACTGCAACTCGAGTGGGAAGATAGATCTCATAAGGGAAACACAGTGTAACGTAAAATAAAATGTCAAGAGGGGAAAATGACAGTCCGGTGGAGGCGGCCGGGAGGTCCCGGGGAGCTCATAGGAAACACTTGCAGAATGATGAACTTGTGGAATATGCTTTGGGCACTGTGGCTTGTTTCAATCTGTACCTCGCGGCCTGCGAGAGATTCAGTCGCAACACCGCCCACTGAAGAGGAACAAGTTGAGCGCTGCGTACTGCCATGCGTCGTCCGTCCAGCGCAGCAGGAAGCTTACAGGTGAAGACGCATGAGATACACGGGTTTCTTAGGATCGAATTTAGGGAGGAATACTATGCGCAAATGGTGTGCAACTGTGGCAATGGGCATTCTTTTCGCTCTGCCACTCTGTGCGCAGCAGAAGGATGCGAGCACAGCAAGTAAGAGCAATACAACTTCGGAGAGCACCGCGACGGCCAACGCCCCAGCGGGCGACTTCAGCATCGCCCCAGCATCGAGCAGCTTGTTTCCGATGCCGGCGGCCGCGGCAGCCAGGCCAGCGGATATCTTCACGGATTGGGATAACAATCCGTGGAACCGTCATGCCTGGGGCCTGCTGACGCCGAAGTTCGAAATCGCCGGATTGTTCAGCTACGTGAACTTCTGCCCCTGCTCGTTCAAGAATTGGAGCAGCTACGGGGCGACGGGCTCGTTCACATATAACGCTAACAAGTATTTGGGCCTCAACGGGGAATTTGGTGCGTACCACTTCTCCCGCGGTGTGTATGTGCTGAACGGAACGGATTACACGCTGTCATCAATCACCGGTAGTTTCGAGACCTATCTGTTCGGTCCACGGTTGAACTGGCGGCGTTTTGATCATTTCGTACCATTCGTCGAATTCATGGTTGGCGCGGCCCATGGCGGCCCCCAAGTGACAGGCAGCAACACCCAGACGACGTTCGCGTTGGCAGCAGGCGGCGGCGTCGATGTGGTGCTGATGAAGAACTTGTCCTGGCGGTTCGTGCAGGCGGACTACCTGATGACGAATTTTACTGGCCCGCTGATGAACCCGGAAGGGCGCCAGAACAACTTCCGGATCGGCTCGGGACTCGTGCTGCGCTGGGGCTATCCACCAGCGCCTCCGAAGCCGAATCATCCGCCTGTTGCGGCTTGCTCCGCGGAAAAGCCCTCGGTGTACCAGGGTTCGAACGATCCGATTGCGATCCACGTGAACGCTACGGACGCGGATAACGATCCTTTGACCTACGCCTACACGACCACAGGCGGAGCCGTGGACGGGACAGGGGCCGACGCTCGCTGGAACTCGAGCGGAGTTGCCATTGGAACGTACACAGTGAACGCCAAGGTCGATGATGGCCGCGGCGGCACCGCGACTTGCTCCGTCGACGTGGCAGTGACCCAGCGGCCGAACCGGCCACCGGTCATCACCTGCGCGCCAGAACGCAGCCCGATTCTTGCGGGCGAGCGCGTAGCCATCAATTCCACAGCGAGCGACCCAGACGGTGATCCACTGACCTACAGCTACTCGGCATCGGGTGGGCAGGTTAGCGGCACCGGCGCAACCGCGCAGTTTGACTCCACCGGTCTCTCGGCGGGCAGCTACACGGTTACTGGTAAGGTAGACGACGGTCGTGGCGGCACAGCATCTTGCACCGCGACAGTTGACGTCCAGAAGCCCGCGCCGCCTCCGCAGGCCGCCAAGGTCGGCGATTGCGGCTACAACAAGGTCGGCGCATCCCGATTCGACAATGCTTGCAAGCGCGTGGGCGATGACGTTGCCCTCCGCCTGAAGAGCGACCCGAACGCCAAGCTGGTGATCGTGGGCTTTGCTGATGGCAAGGAACCCAAGGCCGCCAAGCTGGCAGAACAGCGCGCTGAACTCGCGAAGAAGTACATCGTCGAGAAGGGCATCGACGCTTCGCGCATCAGCACCCGCACTGGCACGGCTTCCACGGAGAAGGGGTCCGAAAAGGACAACCGCCGCGTTGAGTTCGTGCTCGTACCGGAAGGCGCGACGTACTAAGAACCGCGGGGCGCGAAACGAGTGTGCGTAGCTCGTGCCGGGCCCTGACAACGAAACATCGTCCCGGGCTCTCCGAGTAGAATTCGGAGGGCCCGGTTTTTTTGTATCTGCGAAATATCGAGAGGGGAACGGTCGATTGAACGCGCGAATCTGGATGGCAGGACTTTTGTGCCTCTGCTCGGGATCTTTGGCAAGGGCGCAAGAGTGGGAGCGAGTAGGCCCAGAAGGTGGAATGGTAGTTTCCCTGGGCTCCGGAACATCGGGAGCCGTATTCGCGGGGACTGCGGACGGACACGTTTTTGCCAGCCAGGATGCCGGATTGCATTGGGAATTGCGAGGAAGGGTCGGAACACGAACCGACGCAGTGATCTCTAGGTTGGTGAGTGAACCCGGCGCAACGGGCGGCCTGTTCGCCGCGGTGTGGTACCAGGAAGCAGGTTCGGGCGGCGGCGTGTTTCGCAGCGAAGATGGAGGCCGCACGTGGAAGCCCTCGGGACTACAGGGGGAAGCGGTACGAGCCGTGGAGATAGCGCCTGGCAATCCAAAGGAATTCGTGGCTGGCGCAATGAGTGGAGTTTTTCGTTCGGCCGACGGCGGGAACAGTTGGGAAAGAATTTCTCCAGTGGGCGATGAAGAACTCCGGCGCCTGGACTCAGTGGCCATCGATCCCCGCGATGGCAACGTCATCTATGCGGGAACGTTCCACCTACCTTGGAAGACCACGGACGGAGGAAAGAACTGGAAGCCCGTCATCGCCGGGCTGATTGACGATTCCGACATCATGAGCTTGCGCGTCGATGCGACAAATCCTGAGCGCTTGTACTTGAGTGCCTGCTCAGGCATCTATCGCAGCGATAATCAGGGCGAGGCATGGACGAAGTTGCAGGGCATCCCGTATGCGGCGCGGCGTACGCAAGCCATTGTGCAGGACCCGCAGCAATCGGGCACGCTGTATGCGGCGACGACAGAAGGATTGTGGGTAACGCACGACTCGGGCGAGAGTTGGAAGCGGACCACTCCGAAAGAATGGGTCATCGACGGAGTTGTTGTCCTGCTAGGGGCGAATGGACAACACGGGCGCGTGGTGGTGGGCACGGAAGGCCAAGGAATATTGATTAGCAACGATGCCGGAGAATCGTTTACCGCGTCGAATGCTGGGTTTACCCATCGCATCATCTCGCAACTGGTTGGGGACCCGAAGCAGCCAGAACATCTGCTGATCCTGGTGCAAATGGGCGGAGCGCGGCTGATGGAAAGCCGCGACGCGGGCATGAACTGGGAGTCCATGCTATCAACGAAGAGCCGTTCGGAAACAGAAAAGGAGCTGGACGCGGAAAGCGTAGAGCGAGCTTACGGTTCACCCTGGGGATGGCTGGTGCGACTGCGAGGCGGGCAAGTGTGGCTTTGGAATCAGGAAGCGGTGGCATGGAAAGAGTGGAAGCTGCGATTCGCGCAGGGTCCGGCAAGCAGTTCGAAAGGCGCCGGCAAAAACAGGCGGCCGGAGGCACCCGAACCGCTGCATGCGGTGGCAGACTCGCTACAAATCGCTGCAGGCGATCTATATGTGATCACCAATGAAGGCTTGGTGAGGTGCCAGCGGGGTGGAAGTTGTCTGCGGCTAAGGGCTTTCGCGAAAGTGGCAGGCACGCGGGCAGTGTGGGTTGCTGCGGATGGGCAAATTCTGAATGTGGTAGCCGACAGAAAATTTGGCCGATCCATTGATGGAGGAGCATCCGCTTTATGGAGCGATCTTCCCGTCCCCAGCGCCGCCGTACTCTGGATTGATGCCGCGACTACAGCAGGGAGCTCGAGCTTGTTCCTCGGTACCAATCAGGGACTGTTCGAGTCCAAAGACGCTGGAACACACTGGGAGCGCCGTGAAGCTGGATTGCCAGTGGGGCAAGTGGAGCAGTGGTTCAAGACGAGCACTCTCTGGGTTGCGACGCTGCGCGAAGGAGGAATGTATGCCTCGCGCGACGCGGGAAGTACCTGGGAGCGGGTCGATCGCGACGCCGAAAGGGGGCGGTTTACAGGCATTGTGGAGACCGGCGCGGGATTGTTCGCGATTGGATCGCAGAGTGAAGGGGTACTGCGCTTTTCCGTGAAGGTCAACTGATGGACGCGGCTTGGGACTCCATAGCGTAACCGAGTTCTTGGGGAAGTCGACGCCCGTATTCCAAATCAATTCCATTTCGCTAACTAAATACATTATATGGTTATTATATTTATAGGATGAATATATTCCTCTAACGATACGACCTGACTTCCCGGAATGGTATGCGCTCCCATTCCCGGTTCGGGAATCCGAGCGGGCAACCCCGATGCCTGCGCGAGGTCAACACAATGAACGTAATTGGAAACCGCGCCCTGGGCACGCATTCTCAGACACTTATACCTGTTCCCCGTTCCGACGCTAGCTGAATTGGCCGGTAAGAATACGCGATATCAGCAGGCGATGATTCACCTGGAAGGAAGAGATGGCTTTCATCTTTGGCAAATTCCAGGTGCGCGTCGGATCCCGCGGCGCTGGAGAGTTTTTCGACTTCATCCATGGCTTTCTTCGGAATCAGCACGCGAACTTCGCCGTTCAGCCCTGCGAGTTAGCTAGCGCCGTCGGAACCGGCGGCGGAAGAATTGGAGCGGCACCCAGTTTTAGGCTCCTGACGATTTACTGGTTTGCAGCGGGATCCGCGAAGAACTGTAAGACACGCCGGCGAAACTCATCCGGCTGAAAACCGAGAGCACCGGTATGAAATGCTCCGGGTACCACCCAAATGGATTTTACGCCGCGGGCCGCGGCGTAAATGCGCTGGGCATGGCGACAAGGAAGTGCGACGTCGTTTGCGTCGCAGATCAGCAGAACGGGGAAAGCGCGTTCTGCCACGGCCTTCTCCGGTGAAATGCTGGAAGCGGGAAAACCGGCCAGGGATTCGCCACGCCAGACCAGCATCCAGCTAAACGGCGCGAACAGAGTTTTTCCGAGCACAGGCGACCAGCGCAGCCCAGCGTAGTCGTAAGAAGCTTCGCGCAGACTGGCAAACGGCGATTCGGCCACGACCGCCTCAATCCGCTCATCTGCCGCGGCGCATTGCAGCGCGATCCCCGCTCCCATCGATTCGCCCAATGCGAGAATATGCGTGGGATGCTCGGAGATGACCAGTGCATCAAGGACAGCGCGGGCATCATTGCGCTCCAGACAGCCGTAAGTGGCGATCTCTCCCTCGCTCTCACCATGGCGCCGAGAGTCCATCAGGACCACGTTGTACCCAGCACGCAATAGAATTTCGGAGTGTCTAACGACCCCGATGCGATTGTCGCCAACACCGTGAAAGGCCAGCACCCACTCTCCATTCGAATTGGCGGCGCGCACTTTCCAGCCCCGCAAGAGGGCACCATCAGAACCGCGAACAGCGAAGTCTTCGCGATGTCCAGCGACATGGGCAAATGCGGCATCGGCTTCGCGAATCAGATCGGGAGTGAGCGCCCGGCGGATTGGATGAAGAAAAGCAGGCGCGGCGAGCCAGCCGGCGACTCCGGCAAGCAGGGGCGGAAACAGCAGGAGAATCACGACGATCCGGAAGAGCCGCCGCATATCAGGATAAACGAAAATTTTGTAACGAATGTTCCGCGCCCGCGGTGAAAGAGCTTAAGAACGGAAAAGCACATCTTCGCGCTGGAACATTTTCACGGCGAGGAATAGCGCAACAGCCGCATAGACGCACGTGGAGGAAAAAATGATCGCGATGTAGTTCCAATGATACGTGCCGGTAACGAGCTCCTTGCAGAGCAGGCTCATGTTGAGGATGGGGACAAGAGCGAGCTTGGATGTAAGTTCAACGCCAGGGAGCATGGCCGCGACCGCGGGAAGAATGACCACCATCATCAGCGGGGTTACGTAGCTCTGGGCTTCCTTGTAACTTTTGGCGAACAGCGAAATGGTCATGAGTGCCGCAGAGAAAAGGACCGCGAGGGGAAGAACCATGACGAAAACGGAAAGAACGGAGCCCAGCCCTATTCGAAGTTGAAGTTCGGCGGCGTCGCTTCCAGCCTTATCAAAGGCGTGGAAATGCTCCACAGCCCAGAAAGAGACACCCATAGAGGTGACAGAAAGCGCCGCTGTAACCAAGGAAGCAGTCAGGACCAGGAAGAATTTCCCCAGGACCAGATGAACGCGAGAGACAGGGCTGGAGAGTACCGTCTCCATGGTGCCTCGTTCCTTTTCACCGGCAGTGAGGTCCATGGCAGGATACATGCCGCCAGTCAGGCAGAGAAGGATCACCATATAGCCGATCAGGCCTCCGAAGGCCGCCCCGCCCACCTTTTCTGGCGGGGCCACATTCTCCTGCTTAATATCGAAGGGTTTGAGCGCGGAGTCCGGGAGATTCCTGGCGGCGAGCCGTTCTTTAACAATTGAATCGCTATACGCTTTGAAGTAATCCTGGACGCGATCGGCGCCGAACGAGGACTTCATGTCTCCGCGGTAGATGTAGATTTTGAGTGCGGTGGGTTTCTGAAGGGCGACGTCGTTTTGGAATCCGGCGGGGATTTCGACTGCAGCGCGAATGTCCTTATTGACGATCTGATCTTTCCAGTTAGCGGCGAGCGGCGCGACTTCAATTTTCTGGTTCTTGCGGAGACCCTGGAGAAACTGGGGGGAGTCTTCACCGCCTAGAATCATGATGCGGGGTACCTCCTCCTTGGCTTTGCCTACCAGAGTGATCGCCAGAGCCGCGAATCCTGCGGAGAGGATAGGGAATAGAAGTAATGGGACGATCAAGGTGGAGATCAAGGTGCGGCGATCGCGAAGCGCTTCCCGGAGTTCCTTGCGGTACACGATGCCAACATTTTTCAGCGACATGTCAGTTGGCCTCCTGCTCGACATAGAGAGGCGCGACAATTTTCACGAAAATCTCTTCCAGGTCCGTCTCGTTGTGGCGGGAACGCAACTCGGTAAGAGAGCCCTCGGCAAGGAGTTTGCCGCTTTGAATGATGCCGATAGTGTCGCAGAGCTTCTCGACCTCGCTCATGATGTGCGTAGAGAGGATGACGGTCTTGCCCTGGTCCCGGCATTCCCGGATAAACGCGGTAATTGTCCGGGCGGTCATGATGTCGAGGCCATTTGTGGGTTCATCGAAGATCATGACCGGTGGATCGTGTACCAGGGTGCGGGCGATGGAAGTCTTCTGCTGCATTCCAGTGGAGAGTTTGTCGCAGCGACGTTCGCGAAACGAGTTCATGTCCAGGCGATTGAAGATGTCATCCACCCGTTTCCTGAGCGTGGCTTCGTCGAGTCCGTTCAGACGGCCGAAGTATTCCACCATTTCCTGGCAAGTCAACCGCCGGTAGAGCGCCGTGGCAGTGGAAAGAAAGCCTACATTTGCGCGTACTTTTTCTGGGGAGTCGACGACGTCGTAGCCGCAGACAATGGCGGTGCCGTCGGTCGGTTCCAGGATCGTGGCCAGCATGCGCAGGGTGGTAGTTTTTCCGGCACCGTTAGCGCCAAGTAGCCCGTAAATCTGGCCTGGCTTGCAGACGAAGCTGACATTATCGACGGCACGAATCTCACCGCGTTTCTTGTCTTTGAATACTTTGGTCAGACCACGGGTTTCGATCATGGAAAGTGCCTCAAGAAAGTGAATGAAAGCAGGGCAAACTGCATCTACCGGTGACTACGAAGCATGCAGTAAAGAAGTTACACGAAAGCGCGGCAGGAGAGAAGGCGGGTCTAAATCGAGAAGCAAAAAGCGGTTGAGGCGAACTAGCCTTTGTGACAATTCGGACACTGCTTGGCATCGAATCTATCGGCGGACACGCGAAACATGTTGTTGCACTGGATGCAAACGCGGTGAAGGAAAGCGCCCGACGAGGGCGCAACCGGCGTCGCAGTCTTCGCGGTTTGCGGCGAATCACCGTGAGATGCGCTGTTCATGAGCAGATTCTAGCACACGGGGGACGTAGAAACTTCGGCCTCCGAGTGCGATACTCGGACATCTGAATAGCATGTCGCAGCCGCGGAACGCTATAGAGAAATTGGCTAACCTCCTGATAGACTTTACCTTAGGAAACGACTACCGCAGTCGCAACGGCCCGCAAGCCAAGCACAAGTAGCAGGCGTAGGCGCGAAGCATGCCGCCCGGAGTGGGGTAGCGCGTTACGCATCGGTGGTGGCGGCTCAAATTCAGGATCTTATGGACAGGAAGCTACGAAATCGGGTGCTTATCTTCCTGCTTTTGGCGGGGACTGTCGCGTTCGTGCTGGTTAGCGTGAGTGGAAGACAGCCGGTAGCCAAGATCTCGGCCATGACGCCGACGCGGGACAATATTGTTTCCTCGATCACCAGCAACGGAAAAGTGGAACCGATTTCGCCATTCAGCATTCGTGCGCAGCTAGATACGTTTGTGGACCAGGTGCATGTTTCCGAAGGGCAGAGCGTAAAGAAGGGCCAGCTGCTGATGGAATTGAATGTGAAGAATGCGTCGGCGCAATTGGCGCTGGCGAGATCGAAACTGTTGCGCGCCGAGGACGATTTACGCGAGGCCAAGGCCGGAGGACGTGCCGACGAAGCCTCGCGCGTGAATGGAGATCTGGCGAAGGCGCAGGCTGAGCTCGCTCGTCTGCAGAAAAACCAGGAAGCGCTGCAGCGCTTGTTGGCGCAGGGCGCGGCGACAAAGGACGAGCTGGCGACAAACGAACTGGCACTGACGAAAACGAAGGCGGAAGTGAACCGCCTGACTGCGGTGAAACAAGAATTTGAGCGTCATGTGAATCTGGATAGTTCTCAAGGAGAACTGGCGGTGCAGCAAACGCGAAGCGATGTTGCTGCCTTGGAAGACAAAGTACGCCAGGGCCGCATTATCGCTCCAGTGGATGGAACACTCTACGCCTTACCGGTCAAGCGCGGGGATTTCGTGAAGGTGGGCGACCTGCTCGCGGAACTGGCGGACCTGCACAAGGTACGAGTGCGAGCATTCATTGACGAACCAGAAATGGGCGCGTTGGAGCCGGGGCTGCCCGTGAAAATCACATGGGACGCGCTACCGAATCGCGTGTGGCAGGGACAAACCGAAGTGGTTCCCAAGCAGGTCGTCACGCGGGGGTCCAGAAGCGTTGGCGAACTGCTGTGTTCGGTGGACAATGCCAAGTTGGAACTGCTGCCGAACACCAACGTGAACGTGCGGATCAACTCCAAGGAACGTCTCAACGTGATGGCGATCCCGCGCGGGGCTGTCGAACAGATCGGCGGGCAGAATTTTGTGTTTGTGGTGAAAAAAGGAGTGGGAAAGAACACGTTGGAGAAGCGCCAGATCCAGGTGGGTATTGCCGATGCCACAAACTACGAAGTGGTCAGCGGATTGAATCAAGGGGAAATTTTGGCGCTTCCGGGAGAGGTCGACTTCCGCGACGGCATGGCCGTCAAAATCGTGAATATGGACACGTCCAGCTTGAAGGGTGGGAAGGATGCGGGCCTGTAGAGTGTTCCTCGCGGCTGCGTTCTGCGCGATGGCCATGCCGGCGTTCCCTGCGGATTCGCAGACCTCGTTGCTGAACACCGCGAAGCTGGCGTTTGAAAAAGGCGACTACCCCAAGGCCATCGAACTGTTGAAGACTGCCGGAGCAAAAGACGCGAATATCGGCGATGTCCAGCTACTGCTGGCGAAATCCTACCTGGAACTCGATCAATACGATGCCGCAGTGAGCAGCGCGGAAAAGGCCGTGGCGGTCTCCCCGAAGAATTCCACGTATCACCAGTGGCTGGGCGAAGCCTATGGTGCCAAGGCCGATCATGTCTCTATGTTCAGCGCTTATCCACTGGCGCGAAAAACGCAGAAGGAATTTGAAACTGCGGTGCAATTGGACGAAAAGAATTTCGACGCAGCGCAGAATTTGGTGGAATACGACTGCACGGCGCCGGGCGTGGTCGGTGGCGGAGAAGACAAGGCGCAGCCGATCATTCAGAAATTGATGACTCTTGACGTGGCGCAGGGGCACTACGCGGAGGGAAACTGCAAGGCAGCGAAGAAGGATTACGCGGCCGCGGACGTGGAATTCGCAAGGGCGTTGGAAAGCAAGCCAAAATCCGCCGACCTGATCTACAACATGGGGGATTATTTCGCCCAGCGCCGTCAAGCCGACAAATTGGCAACGGTCGCGGATCTGGGGAAATCCGCGGTGCCTGCGGACCCAAGAGCGGAATTTTACCTTGCCGTAAGCCAAATCTTGAAGGACCAGAATTTTTCCGAAGCGGAAAAGTCTCTGCGCGACTATCTACGGGTTGCGCCGGTGAGGTCCAGCTACCCGAAGCCGTGGCAAGCGCACTACTGGCTAGGCCAGTTGTTCGAGATGCAAAAGAATAGGGCGGCGGCGCGGAGCGAGTACGAAGCAGCGTTGAGATTGAATGCGAAATACAAACTGGCTCAGGAAGCCGTGAAGAAGCTAGGAAATTAGCCCGAATTTGCGATTGATGCCGGCAGCGGGATTGCTGATCGTAAAAGATGCAGTTACGCGAATCAATGACGGTAGCGGTGGACGCGCTGCGCGGTAACAAACTGCGTGCGATTCTGACGTCCATCGGTGTGATCATCGGCAGCGCTTCCATCGTATTGGTGGTCACGGTGGCTTTGACCAGCCAGAGATACGTGATTTCGCAAATCGAGGCGGTCGGCTCGAATCTGGTGTGGGTTGAGTTGACGCGGCGGCCGGACAAGGCACAACCGCGCAGCCATGAGCTGACCGTGGCAGACCTGGATGCGGTAAAGAATACGATTCCCAACTTGACGGCGACGGCTGGAATTGCAGACATGGCCATGGCCGTGGTTGTCAGCGGACAAGAACGTCCGGTTCGACTGATCGGCGTCACCGATGGCTATCAGGCCATACGGCGCCTGGTGGTTACGCGGGGGCGCTATTTCGATTCCGGAGACATGGAAACGCGCAGCAAGGTTTGTTTGATTACTCGGGAACTTGCAGAACGGGTGTTCGGACTGGAAAATCCCGTCGGACGTCCCATTCGAATGGGCGAACTGAGTTTTACAGTAATTGGAGTATTTCGAGAACGAGCGGCGACTTACGGCCTTTCCGAAATCCAGAAAGAATCCGTCATCATACCGTTTGACCTGCTGAAGTATTACAACGGCAACGACTACCTGGGAACACTCTACGCCCAGGCGGCGAGCGCCGACCAAGTGCCCGTGGTAGAGCGGCAAATGGACCGGTTGTTGAAGAGCCGCCATCCCGCCGAGGCGGAATATAATGTACAGACGCTGACCGCGATTCTAGGGGCTGCGCGAACGATTTCCCTGGCTTTGCGGATTGTGTTGGTGGTGATTGCCTTCATCGCGCTGCTGATCAGTGGTATCGGCATCATGAACATCATGCTGGTCACGGTGAAGGAGCGAACCCGCGAAATCGGAATCCGCAAGGCGGTTGGAGCGGCGCGAAAAGAGATCATGTCGCAATTCCTGATCGAAGCGTTCTTGATCAGTGGTGGCGGAGCGGTAATTGGCATTTTGATCGGGATCGCCATCCCTGTGATTGTCCAGCAGCTCTTGCCAGGCAACCTGCGCGTCCCGATTTCCGGAGCCAGCGTGATCGTTGCCTTCCTGGTTTCGTGTTCCACCGGTTTGTTCTTCGGGTGGCTGCCGGCAAGCCAGGCAGCCAAGCTTGTTCCCGTGGAGTCTCTCCGCTATGAGTAAGGACTGCGGGGCAGAAGCAGGCGGCACGTTAAGTGGCGCGGGAGGGGAAGATGGCCTGGAAACGATGTGCGATGGCCGGAATATTGTGGATTGCCGGAAGTGTGCCGGCATTGCACGCGCAGGACGCGGCACAGTCGCCTGCCGCAAGCGGCATTCCGGTCTCCCTCACGCTGAAGCGGTCAATCGAACTTGCCCTGCTACACAGTAAGGACATTCAACTCGCTAAGCTACAAGTGCAGGTCGCGGAGCAGTATGCAAATCTCACGCACTCCGAATTTCTGCCCAATCTCTATGCTGGCTCGGGCGCGGGCTATACCTACGGACTGCCGGAAACTCCCGGCGGCCGGCCCCCTTCGCTGTTCAGCGTCACATACACGGAGCAGATCTTGAACGGGCCGCTGAAGGGACTGGCGAAGCAACAGCAGGAAGAAGCCCACGCGGAGAAGGTGAGACTGGGCGAAACGCGAAACGCGGTAATGACGCAGGTGGCCACTTCTTACCTGGAACTGGTGAAAGTTCGCCACTCACTGGAACTCTTGCGGAAAGAGAAAGAGAGTGCCGAAAAAATTGTGCAAGTGACCCAGGAGCGGCAGGGCGAGGGATTTGAACTACCGATGGATGTAACAAAGGCGCAATTGACACGCGCACAGGTCGTGGAACGCATTTTGCAGCTCGAAGGGAGGCAGGACGAACTGGAAGTATATCTTCGCAATCAGATGGGGATGGTGCCGGATCAGAAACTGGACCTGGCCGCCGAGGATTTGCCTGGCGCCGCCGAGCAGGAAGGAGCGAATTTGGTGGCCATGGCCTCTGAATCGAGTCCAAGCATCGCGTTTGCGGTCTCCGATGTGAAAGCCAAGGAGTTCCGCTTGCAAGGCGAGAAGCGCGGCTATTGGCCGACGCTGGAACTAGTTTCCATCTACAGCGTGCTGGCGAAATACAATTTCAATAACTACACCAACTTCATTCAGAATTTTCGCTACAACAATTTTAATGGTGGCGTGAACATTAACGTGCCCATCTTTAGTTCGAAAACGCGTGCCAGCATTGCACTTGCGCAGGCGAACCTGGACGCTTCGAAAATCCACCTATCCAATACGCGCACGCAAGTGAGCGCGGAGGTTCGGCAGAAGTCTCGCAAGGTGCAGCAAACCGAGGCAGCGAAAGAAGTGGCGCGCCTGGAACTGCAATTGGCGCAGCAGAGTGTGGCTGTGCTGCAATCCCTCTTCGGGGAAGGAAAAACGAATCTGCGTGATGTGGAACGTGCTCGACTGGATGAAAACGAAAAGTGGATGGCTTATCTGGACGCGAATTTTCATCGCCAGCAAGCCCAACTGGAACTCTTAAGGACCGCGGGGCAAGTGGACAAAGTGCTGCAGTAGGCTCATTCCTTGTCATCAGAACGGGAGACCACTCACGCATGTTGGACAAAGCCAGCCTGAATATTCTGGTGGAAGCACTTGAAAAACTGGACGCCGGATTTTCCGCGCTGCCAGAAAACAATACGCAGCCCCCTGGAGCAGATCGAGTTGGCGATGTCCTGAATGAAACCGCTCTGCGACTGCACGACAATTTTCCTTATTTTCACCCGCTCTATGCTGGGCAAATGCTGAAGCCGCCGCATCCAGTCGCCCGCTTGGCGTACGCACTGGCACTGTGGATCAATCCCAATAATCACGCGCTCGACGGAGGACGCGCATCTTCGGAAATGGAGAAGGAAGCGGTAACAGAGGTCGCCAAAATGTTTGGATGGACCGAACATCTGGGACATCTGACGGGTGGCGGCACCATGGCCAATCTGGAGGCGCTCTGGGTAGCCGGGCGGTTGGAGACAGGTAAGACCATCGTTGCCAGCGCACAGGCCCATTACACGCACCAGCGAATCTCCGCCGTGCTGCAACTTCCGTTCGAAACGATTCCTTGCGACGCGCGCGGCCGGATGGATATAGCAGCATTGCGAAAACGATTGCTTCGCGGGGATGTCGGAACCGTCGTCGCAACGATGGGTACGACGGCGACAGGTTCCGTCGATCCGCTAATGGAAATCCTGGAACTTCGTGCCAAACATCGCTTCCGGTTACATGTTGACGCAGCCTACGGCGGCTACTTTGTCTTGGCCGGGAACCTCAGTCCGGAAGCGCGCAGAAATTTCGATCAGATTGCCGAAGCCGATTCCATTGTAATCGACCCACACAAACACGGGCTGCAACCGTATGGATGCGGATGCGTGCTGTTTCGCGATCCGGTTGTCGGTCGCCTGTATCGTCACGATTCGCCTTACACCTATTTCAGCTCAGGCGAATTACATCTGGGTGAAATTAGCCTGGAGTGTTCGCGGCCGGGCGCGGCAGCCGTGGCGTTATGTGCCACGCAAAAACTCCTGCCGCTGAAAAAGGGTGGAGAGTTCGCCAAAGGACTCGAGCAGTGCCGGGAAGCAGCCCTGGGCCTGTACCAGAAGCTTGCTGCCGACTCGCGATTCATTGCTGCGTTTCCTCCAGATCTGGACATTGTGGTGTTTGCTCCGCTTGCAGACAGCGTCACCGCGTCCTCCGCAATGTCGCGACGTATCTTTAAGGCGGCAGCGAAGAAGAATCTTCATCTCGCGATTGCCGAGCTACCCGTGGCGTTTTTCGAAGGGAATTGGGGAGCGAGCAAACCAGACCGAACGAATCTGACTTGTCTACGCTCTGTTCTGATGAAGCCCGAACACCTCGAATGGCTCGACAGGATTTGGGAGTTACTGAGTCAGGCAACGGATGAATGTGCTAGTTGAGGGTACTCTCTTAGTGAAGACGCAAGTCCCACTTAATGCAGGATTTAGCAATTGGATGCGCCTTTCGCGCCATTGGCAAAAAGCGGTGTGACGATATAACCAAGTCGGTTAAACTAGTATCTAGGCTAATCAGGGATGTAGAGCCCGGCGAGAAAGCTGTGTGTGTGCGTTTGTGTGGTTGTCTCGAGAAGTTCCAGGTAGTTCGAATTCTGCAAAGGCTGAGGGTGCCGAATGCCAGATGCAATGAAGACATTGCTATTGAACCCGCCCAGTTTCGAGAACTTCGATGGCGGAGCAAGTTCGCGGTGGCCCGCAACGCGAGAGATTGAGTCGTATTGGTATCCGGTGTGGCTCACTTACCCAGCGGGACTGATTCCCGGGAGCCGGCTTCTCGATGCCTCCCCGCACAAGGTCAATTGGCAACAAACTGTAGAAATCTGCAAAAACTACGAATTTCTGGTTCTCTACACTTCCACGGTCGGCTTCTATAGCGATATCAAGCTTCTGCGGAAGATCAAGGAAGCCAATCCTTCGATGAAGGTGGCCTTCGTCGGTCCACACGGACACATCAAACCCGACGAAACTCTAAATTCCAGCGAAGACATTGATTTCGTAATGCGCGGAGAATTTGATCATGCCGTTGCGGAATACGCACACGGTAAGCCGGTGGAGCAAATCCTTGGCGCCAGTTTCCGCAAGGATGGCAAGATCGTTCACAATGCGCCGCGGCCCCAGCTTCACACCGAAGAGTTGGACGCTTTGCCATTTGCCACCGACATTTACAAACGCGATCTGCAGATCGAACGCTATAACGTTCCGTTTCTTCTGAATCCGTTTGTTTCTTTCTACAGCTCCCGCGGTTGTCCGGCGCTTTGCACCTTCTGCATGTGGCCGCAGACGATTTCGGGCCATGCCTGGCGCACACGCTCGGTCGACAATGTTGTCCAGGAAGTGAAGAACGCCCTCAACTACTTCCCCAAGATGAAAGAGATTTTCTTTGACGACGATACCTTCAACATCCGTAAGGATCGGGCCATCGAGTTGAGCCAGAAGTTCAAACCGCTGAAATTCCAGTGGTCCTGCACGGCGCGGTGCCATAGCAAGTATGAAGAACTGAAGGCCATGGCCGACGGCGGCGCCCGCCTGTTCATCGTTGGATTCGAATCCGGCGATGCACAAATCCTGAAGAACATTAAAAAGGGCGCGACCGTGGAGATGGCGCGAGAGTTTATGAAGAACTGCCGCAAAGTCGGCATCAAGGTACACGGCGACTTCATCATCGGCCTGCCCGGCGAAACCAAGGACACCATCCATAAGACAATCGATTTTGCCAAGGAACTGGATTGCGAAACCATCCAAGTTTCCCTTGCTCACGCGATGCCGGGAACCGAGCTGCACGATCAGATGGCCAAAGAAGGATTCCTACGCGTGGAAGCGCTGGCCGATTCCAGCGGCCACCAGTTGCCGCATATCGAGTTCCCACATCTTTCAAAGGCCGAAATGATGGCGGGCGTGAATCGTTTCTACGATGAATATTACTTCCGCCCGAAAGTTGTTTGGCGCATCGTGAAAGAAGCGCTATGGGACAGCCATGAACGCAAGCGCCTCTACCACGAAGCCACGGAATTCCTGAAGCTCCGAGCGGAGCGGCTGAAGTGGGCGCGCGAGGGCGGCCCAGCACCAAAGACGATGATGCCGGTCACCGGCACATCCACAACCGGCGGCAACGACTAACTCCTTCGAATGAGTCACGAACATCGGTTACGGTTTAGGACCATGTTCATGGTCTTGCTGATGGTAGTCTGCGCCAGCGCTGGCGACCTATTGCTCAGACGCGGAATGTCGCAGATGAGCGCTGTGCAGCTGACCGCGCAGGGCCTAAGGAATGCGTTTCTCTGCACATTGCAAAATCCGACGATCTGGCTGGGAATTCTGTTCCTCATCGGTTACACGTTATCCTACATGACGGCGGTCAGCTGGGCCGACTATAGCTACGTGATGCCCGCGGGTGCGTTCGGCTATGCACTGCAGACAATCCTGGCTGTGCTAATCCTTCACGAAGTTGTGGTTGCCAAGCGATGGGTGGGTGTCGCCCTGATCGTATTGGGTGTGTTGCTCGTCGGCCAGACCAAGCCAAATACCACGGGCGGGACTCGGGCCACGCCGTGATCAAGATCATTCTAATGCTGATCTTTTTCATTTGCAGTGGGACGGGCGGCGAGATCGCAGTCACGTATGGCATGAAGAAAATTGGAGAGCCGGAGAGTTTTCGCCCTAAAGCGCTGCTTCGTTTTCTCTGGCGCGCCGTGCGAAGCGGCTGGGTGTGGTTGGCTTTGCCTTTGCTTGCGGGCTCCTTCTACTCGCTGCTGATTCTGTTGTCGTGGGCGCCTATCAGCCTGGTGATTCCGGCTTCTGCGGCAAACTATATCGTCGGCGTGTTGGGTGCCAAATATATTCTGAAGGAAGAAGTTACTGCGCGGCGCTGGCTGGGAGTCGGAATGGTTTTTGTCGGCGTAATTCTTGTACTTGCAACGGGCTGATTTGGCCTGGTGCGCATTGCCAGCTTGTATCGAACGGCCGAATCAGAATAGATTGCACCTATCGGCATGAACATCCACATTGCCATCTGGCGACTGGCCATACTTTTGATGGCACTTGCGCCGCTGGGTTACTACGTTACTGCGATTTTCGCGGCCAGCCGCTTTTTCCGGCGAGAGCGCGCCAAAACTTTGCCTACGTTCACCCCGCCGGTTAGCCTGCTGAAGCCCGTGCGTGGCGTGGATTTTGCGTCGTATGAGAATTTCGCCAGCTTCTGCGTTCAGAGTTATCCCGACTACGAAATCCTGTTCTGCGTGAACGAACTGTCGGATGCCGCCGTGCCGGTTATCGAGAAATTGATGAAGGACTTTCCGAGATGTCGGATTCGCATCCTTTCCAATGCTCCACAAGTCGGCTCAAACCGGAAGGTAAACAATCTCGCATTGCTTACGAGGGAGGCAGAACACGAGATTCTGTTGCAGTCCGATGGCGATGTGCGCGTGGGGCCAAATTACGTGCAAGAGATGGTTGCGCCCTTCGCTGACCCATCTGTCGGTGTTACGAGCTGCTTTTACCGCGCGATCGCGCAGAAGAGCTTCTGGGCCGAACTGGAGGCAGTGGGCACAGCCAGCGATTTTTTTGCTGGAGCGTTAGTGGCCGAGTGGAAAGAGGGAATTACGTTTGCCTTGGGCGCTTCTGTGGCTACCACCAAGACTTGGCTAGACAAGATTGGCGGATACGAAGCGCTCGCGAACCTGCTTGCTGACGATTATGAGCTCGGCAACCGCATTCACAAAACCGGCGGAAAAGTCCTATTGTGCCGAGAGCCCGTATGGACCATGTACCCGGCGCAAGGAGCGAAGGGATTCTGGGATCACCAGGTGCGGTGGTCAAGAACAGTGCGGCTGTGCCGGCCTGCCTCGTTCTTCGGATTGCTCTTAACGCACGGGCTGCCGTGGTCGGTCCTGGCTGCGGTCGTGTCTTCGTCGGTATTGATCGCATGCACCTACCTCCTGGCGTATCTCGTCTTGCGATTCGCGATGGCGTGGGTCGTGGGAATATGGGGAATGCGGGACGAGGTTCTGCGCGGCCGCTTGTGGCTCGTGCCTGTGCGCGACGTATTGAACTTTGGTGTTTGGTTGGCCGGATTTACTTCGAACCGCGTGACATGGGGCGGCCTGGACTACGTGATGAAAGACGGAAAAATGATCGAAGCGAGCACCTCCAAGAACTAGCGCCACGAACGTCACAGCTCTTACGGTTTAGCGCCTGGCGTCGTCTTGGGAGCTGTCGTCGAAGTGGCCGGCGTGCTTGCTTATGGCGCCCTGGGCCGCCAGTGGCGTGTAGCGTGTCACATCCTGCTGGGTCTTGCCCTGTTGGGCCACGGCACGACCAAGATCACCCTTTGCTTGCTCCAGCGCGCCCTTAGCTTGATCTACGGCAGCTTGGAAAGTGCGCGGGTCCAGTTGGAACAGTGGTGTGCCTTTCCTCACGTAGGCGTCGTTCTGATGCGTCTGGCTCATTAAATAGTTTCTTGCACGACACCTTCATGCGGCGACCTGAGCTCTACGGCATTCTGGGGTAGACTGGGACACGAGGAACTCCCACGATTACAGTGCAGTTGAATCTAGGAAGCATGCCCACAGAATATCGGAATTTTCAGGTGAGAGGTTGGCGAGGCTCCGCCCCTGAATTTCGACCCAAAACATACACCGAAGTCGACAAATATCAACGTTCAAACCCCCCAGTGGATCTGCTCGTGTCGGGCTCGTGAGCTCTTCTCCAGTTCATCGCGACGTCCCACCTTGTTTCTGGCAGCGCCTCAGTGTCATGATGCGTGCGAAACTTCGGCGTTCCTACGGTTCATGCGCCCAATCCGCGCCAGTCCGAGACCTGCCGGCATGTTTCCAGGAGCACATATGGCAAGAATCAAGCCCCGCCGAGTTCACAAATTCATTAAACCTTACGTCATTGAATCGGGCGACCATTTCCGTTTGAAGGACCATGATCCCGGAGATACCCATCACCTCAATTCGGAAGACAAACCGGAAGCGAAAAAGATCCTGCAACAGGGCGTGGAAATGCTTAGCCAGCTCCAGGACGTCCTCTATGCTCAGAGCAATTGGGGTCTGCTGCTGATTTTTCAGGCCATGGACGCGGCCGGGAAAGACAGCACCATCAAGCATGTCATGTCGGGCGTGAATCCCCAGGGAGTGGATGTTCTCTCGTTTAAGTCGCCGTCCAGTGAGGAATTGGCACACACCTTTATGTGGCGGACTACCCATTACATTCCCCAGCGGGGAAAGATTGGCATCTTTAACCGCTCCTATTATGAAGAAGTATTGGTCGTTCGCGTGCATCCAGAATTCCTGGATATGCAGCGCATTCCCGAGTCATTGCGCGGTGACCATTTCTGGGAGCACCGTTACGAGGACATCAACGCATTCGAGAGGTACCTGACGCGAAACGGTATAGCGATTCGCAAATTCTTCCTCAACGTGTCGAAAAAAGAACAGAAAAAACGCTTCCTGGCACGTCTCGACGAGACGGAGAAAAACTGGAAGTTTTCCGCTTCTGATGTGAAAGAACGCAAACACTGGGACGAATATCAGAAGGCGTACGAAAAAATGATTCAGAACACCGCTACCGAACACGCTCCCTGGATTATTGTTCCCGCGGATAATAAATGGTTTAGTCGGCTGCTAGTGGTCGCCACGGTCGTTGATGCGCTGAACAGTTTGGATCTGCACTATCCGAAACTGAGCGACTCTCAATTGGAAGAGCTGAAACAGGCGCGCCGCCAACTGGAGAAGGAATAAGCAGAGAATGACGAAGAACGAACGTTGGCAGGCCGCCGTCTGATTGTTCGTTGGAGTTAATGGATCGCTGTCGGATCCGGAACGACCTTCAACCGGTTCAAGCCCAGATCGTGAAAAATTTTGGGCCAGTAGTTTTTGAACATGTTTCCCGCAAACCGCCATGCGAAATCCGTTCCGACACGCTCCAGCGATTTCCCGGCGGTTTGTTCAGAAACGGGAAGATAGGCGTTTGCCAGACCTTCAGACGCCAGGGTTCCAAAAATACTCGAAGTATTTACAACGTCTTTCCCATTGTCATTACGCGTAATTACCAGACGCTTTGCAGAATATTTCACGCTTCCCCAAAACGAGGGGTTGTTTTGCGGAAAGAAGCGTGGGTCTTGGTGAAAGATCGAGGCAAAAAGAAATGTACTGAAGAAACTGTTTGATGATGCCCTTGCCATCGTTGCGCCGAAGCGCTCACCATAGGCATCCCACCCCTGGCCGTACGCCGATGGCGAATTCCGTGCCTGGCTTACTCCGGCACTCACACCGGCAGCCAGAATGTAAGCCGGGGAAATACTCTGGTTGACGAATAGCTTGAATTTTTCCCCGGTTGAGAATCGCCCTTCGTTCGTCGCGAGATCGGGAAAGACCAGCGATCGATTCGTCACGTAGCCGATAAATTTCGTCGTCGTTGCCATGGTTCCCCCGCCACTTGAGTCCGTCTTCGGTTGGGGAGAGTCTGGCAACTGCTGGGTGCTCGCGCCGGCTCCAGCTCCCTTGCAGGGGCTTGCGCACATACTGGGTTAGCGAGCAATCCTAGGGTGAGTGTGCCTATGAGGCACATTATCGTTACAAAGTGGGGAACGTGTGTGCGTAGTGGAGACATGTTCTTGCTCACTTTATTTGAATCCTGGCGTGATCGGAGCCTTCCCGGGGTTTCGGCAAAATATCACGTCCATTGGGACCTGCGCAATACATTCACAAAGGTACAACTGTCCTCATGGAGTAGTCTGGGCGGCTTCGGTAATGTTCGATCCAGAACTGAGGTGAGAATTCACTAGAATTCACTGAGTTGACGGACTGAGTCCTCCCGTTTTACTCTGGTAGGGTTGAAGTGCAGTTGCGGGAAACGTCCTAGCTTCTGCAGTTCCTCCCTTCGGCTGGGAGATCGTCCAATTGGTAGGACTCCAGACTCTGGATCTGGCTATCCTGGTTCGAGTCCAGGTCTCCCAGCCAATCTTTTCAAGCACTTAGCAGGCCGGTTGCAAACCCAATTCATGCCTACGTGCGCCCGTGATCATTAGACATCGGTGTGCGGTTCCAAACAATCGAAGGCACGAGTTAACAAGGAATCGAGGGGTTGGACCACGGAATTTTGGAGGCGCGAGGCGGAATCGAACCGCCGATAAAGGTTTTGCAGACCTTTGCCTTACCACTTGGCTACCGCGCCCCATTTGTTCGAGCACCGCTTCGGCCGAAGGGGACTCGCCTCGACGCGGCCCCCGCATCCGATTACTTCGCGAACGTCACGCCCGGCAGGCTGCCGCCACAATCGGTGCAGCCGTCAGATTCACGATTGGAGCGCCAACCAGATTGCCCCACTCGGTCCACGACCCGTCGTAATTTCGAACGTCCTTATACCCAAGCAGGTACTTCAGTACGAACCAGGTGTGCGAACTGCGCTCGCCGATGCGGCAGTAAGCGATGATCCCTTCGTTCCCCGTGATCCCCTTGGCATGGTAAAGCTTCTTCAATTCGTCGTAGGTCTTGAATGTGCCATCTTCATTTGCCGCTTGCGCCCACGGAATATTCTCTGCTCCAGGGATGTGCCCCGCCCGCTGCGCAGTTTCTGAAAGCCCCGGAGGCGCCAGGATCTTGCCAGTGAATTCATCCGCCGAGCGCACATCGACAAGTTGTCCGCTTCTGCGTTTCTCCAGGATTGCTGAGACATCTTCCTTCCGCGCACGCAGCGACTCGTTGGGATCGACGGCGCGGTAATTCGCCTCTTTCACTTGTGTCGGTTCTGTTGTCGTCAGCAGACCTTGCGCAATCCACTTCTTCCGGCCACCGTTAATCAGCCGCACATCTTTGTGACCGTAATACTTCAATTGCCAGAAAGCATACGCCGCGAACCAATTGTTGCTGTCGCCGTAGAGCAGGATGGTGGTGTCGTTTGAAATTCCCGATTCACGTAACAGCTTCTCCAGCGCTGGCTTTTCAATCAGGTCGCGACGAATATTGTCCTGCAGCTGCGTTTGCCAGTTCCATCCCACGGCACCGGGGATATGTCCCTTGTCGTAGGCGGTTGTGTCGACGTCCACTTCCACAAGCCGAAGCTCAGGAGCGTTCAGGTTTTGCGCCACCCAATCCGTGCTGACCACTACTTCCGGATGTTTGTACTCTCCCATTTCTCTTTCTCCTTTTCTGGAAACTCGAAACTTTTCTCGGAAAATGAAAAACCCACCAACCAGTTATTCTGGCGGTGGGTCGGTGATTTCTTTTGGCTGAGATCTACTCTCTAGAGACTCAGCCTCCCCTTGCCAGAAAACGCAGGCGTACAGCACATACAGCAGCAACACATTTGCGAGGTCTTCTGGTAGTCATGTGGCATAGGCGGTAGCATACGCCGTCGCCGGTCCTCAGACGAATGCAAAATTTGGATGATTGGTATAAGCATTTCAGTATTTCGGCACGGAAGAATCCACCTCGTCCGACCACGCGAGAATTCCACCCTTCAGATTCAGGATCTTTCGAAACCCTGCTTTCCGCAGAAAATCGACCGCCTCAGCGGAACGTTTTCCACTGCGGCAGTGCGCGACAATTTCCCGCGAAGAGTCCAGCTCATGCACCCGCCGCGGCAATTCTCCTAGCGGAATCAGGTGGCCGCTCAGGTTGCAGATCTGGTATTCGTGCGGTTCGCGGACGTCCAGGACGAAAAGGTCGTCGCCGCGATCCAGCCGTACCTTAAACTCGCGCGGGGTAATCTCAGGAACTTTCAGATCCGGCCAGGGCGCTTCCTCGCCCCGCACGCCGCAGAATTCGTAATAGTCGATCAGCTTGTGAATGGTCCGGTTCTCGCCGCAGATCGGGCAAGCCGGATTCTTACGCAGCTTGAATTCCCGGAACTTCATGGCCAGCGCATCGAAAAGAAGCAATCGTCCGGCCAGGCTATCTCCACTGCCGAGAATCTGCTTAATTGTTTCCATCGCCTGGATGGACCCGACAATTCCTGGCAGAACACCCAGCACACCGCCTTCCGCGCAGGAAGGAACCAGGCCCGGCGGAGGCGGTTCGGGATACAGGCACCGGTAGCACGGGCTGCCGGGAGTCCCAAATACGGTTACCTGACCTTCGAATCGAAAGATTGAGCCATACACGTTTGGCTTCCCCAGCAGGATGCACGCATCGTTCACCAAATAGCGTGTTGGAAAATTGTCGGTGCCATCCACGATAATGTCGAAGTCTTTAAAGAGTTGCAGGGCGTTCTCGCTGGTAAGCTTCGTTTCGAACGCCTCCACCTGAATGTCGGGATTCAGGTTCGAGAGGCGCGCCTGCGCGGCCTGGCTCTTCGGTTTACCCACATCGCTCGTGCCAAACGTGACTTGCCGCTGCAGGTTCGTAAAGTCCACTACGTCGAAATCGACTAGCCCCAGCTTGCCCACGCCCGCCGCCGCCAGATACAGGCCCAGGGGCGCGCCCAGTCCACCCGTCCCGATCAACAGCACTTTGGCGTTCTTCAACTTCAACTGACCTTCCATCCCGACTTCGGGCATGATCAGGTGCCGGCTGTAGCGCAGGATTTCTTCATTCGTCAGTGTCTGCGCTGCTTTTGCTCCTGCGGCGGTCTGAACTTTGCTGGCCATGGCGCTTCCCCCTGCGATAGAAGGAATAATACTGATGGTATCGCCATCCTTAGTGGGCGTCTCTTCCTTTGAGAGATAGCGGATGTCTTCGCCATTCACATAGACATTCACGAAGCTGCGCAAAGCTCCGTCCGCTGTGAATAGGTGGCGCCGCAAATCATCGAACTCGCCGGTCAGTTGCGCCAGCGCTTCGCCAACGGTCTTTGCGGGAAACTCCGCGGAATCGCGCTTTCCCGCGTAAACACGGAGTGGCGTAGGAATCATCACTCGAACAGCCATAAGTTTTCCTCCTGCTTGCTCAAGGTGCCATCAAACTTCGGCTAGTTTTCGTATCACAATCGCTTCCGCTGCAAATCCTGAGCGATCGTCCTGCAACCGCCAGGACGACAAGTCTCCCGGTACCCCGCCCTGAACGCTCACAATGACGTAGCTGTACCACGGCCACGCATGCTCCCGATCGAATTCGCTTGGTCGCGCCGGATGATCAGGATGCGAGTGGTACCAGCCAATGACATCGAGTCCGGCAGATTGCGCTACCTTATCGGCTTCGCGCACGTCCTCGCCCGAAACAGAAAAACGATTGCGAGGCGAGTCCTCCCGGCGATTCACCAGGGGGTTTAAGCCCAGAACCTTGCGTACAAACGTGGCTGGCACCGCCTCGGCCTCCGCATCGCGCCCTAGCAGCGCACCGCAGCATTCGTTCGGATATGTCTGCGCACCGTGCCGGCGGATTCTCTCCACAAGCTGCTCATCGATCCACAGGTTTGGCGGCTCGCTCATCTAGGTTTCATCCCAAAAACGCTCGGTTAAATATTTCGCTGCGGAATCCGCGAAGACGGTGACAATCACGGCGGATTCATTCCTCGGAATCCGCTTTGCAACCCGGAAGCATCCCACTAAAGCTGCCGCCGAACTGGGACTGACCAGAAGGCCCTCTACCCGCGCCAGTCTCTTCAGCATTCCGTACGATTCTTCGGTACCAATCTCGAGGTTTTCGTCCGCCAGAGTTTCGTCGTAGATTGCAGGGCGCATTGCGGTGGTCATATGTTTCCAGCCTTCCAGTCCATGAAACGGCGCGTCGGGCTGCAGGCTGACGCAGCGAATCGCGGGACGCAACTCCTTTAAGCGTCGCGTGGAGCCCATAAATGTTCCGCTGGTGCCAAGCCCTCCCACAAAATGCGTAATGCGTCCGAAAGTTTGCTTCCAGATCTCGTTCGCCGTCGTCCGGTAGTGAGCTTGCCAGTTCGCCGGATTGCTGTACTGGTCGGCATAAAAGTATTTCTGCGGTTCGGCGGTAACAATCTCTTTCACTTTGCGAATGGCGCCATCGGTTCCCACATCACCCGGAGTGAGCACCAGATTCGCGCCAAACGCCGTAAGAATCCGCTTCCGTTCCTGCGAAGCGCTGTCGGGAAGGCACAACTTTACCGGGTAACCGAGCGCTGCCCCAATCATGGCGTAAGCAATACCCGTGTTCCCGCTGGTGGCGTCAAAAATGGTCTTGCCGGGCCGCAATTCGCCACTCCGGATACCAGCCTGAATGATGCTCAGTGCGGGCCGGTCCTTTATGGAGCCACCGGGATTGAACCACTCCGCTTTGGCGTAAAACTCAATGTTGGGGAATTCCGGCGCAATGCGAGCAAGCCGCAGAAGGGGAGTATTGCCGATCTGCTCAAGCAAAGCGGTGCCAGCCAGACCTTCGCTTGGCCTTCCCGCGACAAATTGCGTTGGCGCGACTGCGTTCAAAACGGCTCCTTCTCCCTAAGACCTTAGATGCGGAGTTTTTCTTCTCCGCTATTTCCCTGTCTTTGGCCCAACGTTCATTCCGAATCTCATTCGACTCGTCACCAACGTCCCTAAATCTTCGTTTCACCACAAAAACAAAAGGGCCGCTCATCGGAAGCGGCCTTGGGAATCTATCGGTTTTGCCTGAACTAAGCCGGAATAGTTTCCCTGCCGCCTGAGAAGGTGAGTGGACACATACCGCAGCAACAGGGGAAGCAGCGGAATTGGCGCGAGGGCGCCTGGGCGCGGGACAGATTTCTGGCTTGGAGCGAGCCTCTCATTTCCCCCCTAGTATACAGCCTGACTCTTAGAGCGCAACCAGTCAATTCACCCGTTCACCCGGAAGTTCCGCCCCGAGAAGGATTGCGACACCCATCTCCGCGTCTCCAAGGACATCTTATGGACATCAACAAAAACCTGGGGGGTAACGCCTGGGTACCTTAACGATTGGCGGTAGCGGAAAAACTGAATGATTGACATTGGAAAAACAGATGCTTATAGTGTGGGCAAAGTAGCTGCTTAACCGATTTACTAGCGGGTGTGGTGCAACATCCGAAAACTTAATCTGGTGCGGAGGAGTTTGCATGAACGCATTCAAGATTTTCCTTCGGCTTTTCTCAATTCTCGCTTTCACGATGTTGCTTGCCGTTGGTACGCATGCGCAGTACCGCGCGAGTCTTTCGGGCGTTGTGCAGGACGCTCAGAGCGCGGTAGTTTCCGATGCGAAAGTGACCGTCACGTCCAAGGAGACGGGTGTCTCGCAGGATGTAATGACCGACGAAAACGGGAATTACACAGTGGGCCGGCTTGCTCCGGGAGTCTACAAGATCACCGTGGAAAAGACCGGCTTCAAACAAGCGGTTCTCGACGATGTGCAAGTCGTCGGGGAACAGGTGAACCCGGCGAACGTGACCCTGGAAGTCGGCGCGGTCGCGGAGACCGTTACAGTGAACGGATCTGAACTTCCGCCCATTGATACCGAGTCTGGCCAGATTTCTGGAAGCATTACCAGCAAGCAGATTCAGGCTTTGCCCTCTTTCGGTCGAGACGTCTTTCAACTTGTGCAACTGACGCCTGGAGTTTTTGGTGATGCTTCGCGCAGCGCCTCTGGAGATACGGCGTCACAACCCGGTAACCAGGGACCTGGCGGAACGAGTGGCAGCGCTGGCATATTTCAGACGGAAAACAGGCCGCAGGTTTCCGCGAACGGCGGAAGGCAGAATTCCAACGGCATTACGCTCGACGGAATCGGCATCAGTAGCGTTTCTTGGGGTAGCGCCGCGATCATCACTCCCAATGAAGACTCCGTCAAAGAGGTGCGAGTCGTCAGCAATGACTATGACGCCGAGTATGGACGGTTCGCCGGTGGGCAGGTCCAGGTAACCTCGCAGAACGGAACCAACCAGTTTCACGGCAGCGCGTTTTTTAAGGCCGATCGACCAGGTCTCAACGCTTACCAACCCTTCTACGGCTCCGCCGGTCAGCCGACTACACCCCAACGCAACAACAACCGCTTCAATCAGTGGGGCGGCAGCATTGGCGGGCCGATCCTCAAGAACAGGTTGTTTTTCTTCTTTGCGTACGAGACCATCCGCAATCAATCACAAGTTACCGGAAATGGCTGGTATGAGACGCCACAATTGCTGCAACTCGCTCCGGCCGGAAGTTTAGCTGCAAGATACGCCGCCTATCCGGGTGAATCCCCAGCAGGCACGGGCGTTGTCGACCGGACCTGCGCCTCGATTCAGCTCGCCGAGGGCGTGAATTGCCATGAAATCTCAGGTCAAGGTCTGGACGTTGGCAGCCCGCTCAATACCTCCATCTATCCGTTAGGAACACCCGATCCTTCTCAATTGGCTCCCGTAAAGGATGCGAGTGGAAACATCATCTATTATCGTCCGGGGCTGGGTGGAGACGGGCTTGGCGGACCGAACAACTTGGATGGTATCGCGGACATTGCTTTCATCAATACCAGTGGTCCCAACACTACGACGAACCAGCAATACATGGGACGCATGGATTTCAACGCAACCAACAGAGACTTGCTCGCTTTCAACATCTACTACACGCCCGTCAACACCACGAACTATAACGGGGCCCGTCCCGCGAACCTGTTTCACCACAATGCGATCAACGAAGCCATGACCGGCTTGTGGACTCACACGTTTTCTCCCACTCTACTAAACGAAGTGCGCTTGAATGCTGCTGGTTGGCGATGGAACGAACTGTCCGACAATCCACAAATACCGCTAGGTCTCCCGCAAACCATGTACATCGGCGACCCAAATTACGGGAACAATATCGGTACCGCAAACCCCGGTTCAAATGCGCTTGGCGGTCCTGCCGGTAGCGTTTTCGATCAGTGGACTTATGGCGCCAAGGATACCCTGACGAAGGTTCAGGGCAGCCATACCATCAAATTTGGCGCTGAACTCACCAAACTTCATTTCGTGCAGGAAGCTCCATGGTCCGCGCGACCGAACTGGGGATTCAATAACTACTGGGATTTCCTTAATGATGCGTCTTTCAAGGAAAGTGGCGTCTTCAATCCACAAACGGGCGTGCCTACCGACGTCCGCAAGGATTCCCGGCAGACACTCATCGGAATATTCCTGCAGGACAGCATCAAACTACGGCCAAATTTCACTCTGACTGCGGGACTGCGTTGGGAATACTTCGGTCCGGTTTCCTTCACGCGCAACCAGCTTTCCACCGTCGTGTTGGGCGAATCTCCGAATCCACTCACCGCGATGTACATGCGTATTGGCGGCAGTCTCTATAACTCGCAGCTGGGCAACTTTGGTCCTCAAATTGGATTTGCCTGGAGTCCGGGCGGCGTTGCTGGGCACGCCTTCAATAGCCGGCTCGTCATCCGTGGTGGTTTCGGCATCGGCTACACCGGTGAGGAACAAGCGATTACGCTGAATGGCTGGGGAAACATCCCGTTTACTAACAACGGCACAACTCTGCTTGGGTCGAACATCGTCTACGACTTCCCGACAGATCCTCATCAGTTCGGGCCGTATCCGGCGAATCCGAATACCGTGGAGACTTTCAACGGTAACAACATTCCTGTAAGCGGCTCGCCGGTCGGCGTCACTGCATTCCCGGCGCAGTTCCCTAGTCCCATGACCTATCGTTACTCCCTCGAAGGTCAGTACGATCTGGGGCACGACTGGGTGGCGACTCTCGGCTACCAAGGAAGCACCTCTCATCACCTGACGAGGCAATACAACCTCAACCAGGTCCTCGGCGCACAGGGCTACGCTTTGAATCCGCAAATCAACAACGTGGATTATTATGCCCAGGACGGCAATGCGAATTACAATGCGCTGCTTGCGGAAATTCAGCACCGCTTTGCTAAGTCCTTTGAAATCGACGGTCAGTATCGATACGGCAAGGGCTACGACAACGAGTCCGGTCCCTACTCGATCAGTTACTATCAATGGGATCCGAAGGCCGATTGGGGCCCCTCGGATTTTGATGTCACCAATTCCGTCAAAATCTGGGGCATCTACACACCTAATTTCTTCCACAGCAACGATTGGAAGCAGAAAATCCTGGGTGGATGGTCCATCAGCGGCATCTACAACTGGCACACGGGCTTTCCGTGGTCGCCCGTGTACAACAGCGGAACCTGCAATCTCGTCTATCAAGGTGGAAACTGCCAAAACGGCAGCCAAGGCCAATTATTGCCGGTGGCGTATCTGGGTGGGGCCGGCAGCAGCTACGGCAATTCCACGTTCCTTAGTCAGGGGGGCAATTTCCCAGATGGCGGAACCTCCTACTTCACGCAGCCAACGGTGACACCTTGCACGCTGCCTTTCCCGCAGACTTGCACAACGCTACCAACGCCACCCGGCGTGGGCCGCAATTTCTTGCGTGGTCCTCGATATCAGGATGTTGACGCGACCCTAAGCAAGGCATTTGGACTGCCAAAGATACCCATACTTGGCGAAAATGCTCAGTTTGAATTCCGCGCCAACTTCTACAACCTGTTCAATAACCTCAACCTTAACTCCAGCACCTTAGATAAGGTCATCACTGACGCGCATTTCGGACAGGTAAGCGGCGCCCTCGGCGGACGCACTATCGAAATGCAGATACGGTTCAGCTTCTAACCCTTTCCGGGGGTGCGGCTAACGTCGCACCTTCGGCTACACGCAACACCGGCTGCCAACGAGCCCCCGAACACCCCAACTCGTTGGCAGCTTTTCTTTTACACTATTGACGTGATGCCGTTCTCCACATCCTTGTGCCGAGTCCTTCCTCGTCTGGTTTTTTCTTTTGTTTTTTCTGCCGCTCTCGCTGCCACATTTTTGCAAGCGGCGGCCCAGGCTCCGAAGTCTTCAAGCAACTTTGACTCTCTGGCCAAACAGGCTGCCGGAGCTCGCGATTCCGATCAACTCGATCTTGCCGCATCCCTCTACAAGCAGGCGTTGACTCTGCGTCCACGGTGGGCCGAGGGGTGGTGGTCGCTTGCCACACTTGAATATGATCGCAACAATTATCCCGCTGCCTCCCAAGCATTTCAACACCTGCTCGTCTTGGCTCCGAAGAATGGCACCGCGCACGCTATGCTGGGTCTATGCGAATTCGAGTTGGGTCAAGAAGACGCCGCATTGAAGCACATCAAGGAAGCGGAAGCACTTGGCGTCACAAATGATACCCAGTTGCGCCGCGTGGTGATCTATCACGAGGGAGTTCTCCTGTTGCGAAACGCAAAGTTCGAAGCCGCGCGCGATTCTTTGGGCCAGTTGTGTGCTCAAGGCCTTCAGGACAATTCGATTACTCAGGCAATGGGAATGGCCGCTCTGCGCATTCCCGGCAATACGCCCCCACCGCCAGATTCGTCGGGAGCCGAAGTCGTGCAACGGGGCGGCCAGGCCACCTGCCTCGCCGCAGCGAAAAAATACGAAGAAGCGTGCCAGAAATTCGCCCAGCTTGTCAGCGAATTTCCCGACTATCCGAATATTCACTATGCATACGGAAGAGTGCTGGCCGAATTGAATGAAGTGGCCGCGGCCGTCGATCAGTTCAAGCTGGAAATCAAGAACAATCCCGGCGATATCACTTCGCGCCTGCAGATAGCCGCCACGCTTTATATCAACGATTCAGCTGCGGCTTTACCGTACGCCGAACAGGCCATAAAACTCGACCCGCATTCCCTCTTTGCGCACTACCTTTATGGCCTGTTGCTGCTCGATACGGATGACTACCGCGCCGCCATCCCGGAATTGGAGATTGCCGCAAAGGCCTTTCCTCACGATTCGAAGGTGTTCTTTGCGTTAGGCTCAGCCTACTCCCGTGTGGGACGCACACAGGATGCTGCGCGTGCCAGGGCGACGTTCCAGCGCTTGAGCCAGCAACCCTCTGGGGATGCAAAACCTGCGTACTAGTTAGATATTGTCGGAAACCTGTCTCGCTCGCTACTGCTTAGGTTCTTCTACGGTCAGGACGCGATCTGCCGACACGTCGTGGAGGACTTGCTTGGTCCCGCTTGGCCAGCGGATTTCCAGCACCTTGATCCGTTGATTGCCACCTAACCCAAAGTGCACTCGGCTGTCGCTGGAAGATGCGTATCCGACCGCGGTCGTTGCCTCATTCCACTGGGAGGTGCCGTCTTCGCTGGTTATCTTGATTTGCGCGCCGATCCCCATGCGATTGCTTTTTGTCCCCACCAGTTTCAGCAATATCCAGTGATTGCCGGAGTTGGAGATGTTATGCAGAAGCTTCACCGGTCCATCCAAGACCGTAACTACAGCGTCGATCTGCCCGTCATTTTCCAGATCTCCAAAGGCAACTCCCCGGTGGGCCGCGCCGTTGAGAAAATCCGAACCCGCTGTTGCGCTTACGTCGACAAACTTTCCGTTGCCTACGTTTCGTAAAACACTATTGGGCTCTGGATACTGTCTTTCTGGATTCGCTTCGTTGATATTGTCCATTACATTCGACCGCGCCACGAACAGATCCTTCCAGCCGTCATTATCAAAGTCTACGATGCCGTTGCCCCAGCCGGACATGTCCGCGGTTTTTCCCAAGCCATCTGCTACGGTCATGTCGTCAAAGTAGCCTTTACCGTCATTCATAAAGAGCGGGAATCTCTCGCGCTCCACGGCGGTATGCCAGATGTCTGGCAAGCCGTCATTGTTTACATCGCGGAAATCGCCCCCCATGCCCGAGCGAGCCACGCCATTGGGGGCATAGCCAATTCCTGCTGTAAGGCCTACCTCTTCAAATCTCTTTCCCTTAAGATTGTGGAACAGAAAGTTCTGCGTTGTATCGTTGGCCACGAACGCGTCCAGGTAGCCATCGCCGTCGTAGTCGGCAAAAGTTACGCTCATTCCTTTTCCAAAGCTAGCGGCGATTCCTGTCCCCTCAGACACATCAGTGAACGTGCCATCGCCGTTATTCCGGTAGAGAGTATTATGAAGCGGAGCGTAGTAGCGTGGGTGGCAGTACCCCCGCACTCCGTCCTTGAGCTTGCAGTATGGATCTTTATTCACTTCCCATACGCAATAATTCACGACGAACAGATCGAGCAACCCGTCGTTGTTGTAGTCAAACCAACCAGCTCCGACGGACCACATTTTCTTTCCGTTGAGTAATCCTCCAGAAACGCCCGCTTTTGCAGTCACGTCCGTGAAGGTACCATCATGGTTATTGTGAAACAACTGATTCTCCGTGACATTCGCTACGAATATGTCCGGCCAGCCATCATTGTCGTAATCGCCCACGGCCACTCCGCTGCCGTAGCCGATGCCCGCCACGCCCGCCTTTTCTGTTACGTCGGTAAATGTATCGTCGCCATTGTTATGAAATAGGCGGTTCCAATAAGCTGGCGTTTCTTTCTTCATCGAAGGAATCGCGGCCCCTCCCACCAGGTAGACATCCAAGTAACCGTCATTGTCGTAATCCAGCATCGCTATGCCCGCCACCATTGTTTGCGGCTGATTCTTGTTTTCCGAGGGACCGTTCGCCGTAACGTACTTCAATCCAGCTTTTACGGCGATTTCTTCGAAGCGAATTGCCCTGGAGGTTGCTGAGGTTGGAGTAGGCGGAGAAGAAGATTGTTGCGCTTCCGTGAGAATCACGGTCACGGCAAGAAGAAAGGCCGACTTTCGCATGTGGCGAACGGTACGTCCTAAGTTGATTGGAATCCCACTTTCTTCATGGCCGCTCGCGCTTCCGGGTTCTTCATGAAGGTATTCCAGACCAAGCCCGTGCGGTAGTTCTCTGCCATCACCATGGTGATTCCCAGGTCAATGCCAAGCACATCTGTATCGTACCAGTTCGTAAGTGGATTGAACGCGTCGACGTAGCTGTAGCGGCCCCAGGCTTTGCTTGCGTACGGCCCGCGAATCGTACGCAGTACGCGGATGCAATCCGGGAAAAGGAACGGTAACGATCCGCCCGTCGCGCAGGGGACGATGCTGCCATCGATAGGACCCTGACGCGGCGGCCCGCCCCACGCCGTATATCCATCTTTGTAATCGGAAGCGGAGATACCCCACAGAGCCGCGGAGTAATCGGGAAACTCGGATTTCAGTGACAGGCAAAACAGTTTGTGAGCCTTGGTCGCAAGGATGGAATTATCGAAATAGTTGGCGTACGCATCTTTTTTGTTCCGGAAGTCGTACCAGGCCTGCGAATATTGGTGCGTGAAAATCGGATCGTTTCCGGATATGTATGTGATTCCCTGATATGTGATCGTCGGTCGCGTCCAAGCAGTCCAAGTGCCGGCCGGAACAGGATGGGTGGGCGAACCGATTCCCAGCAGGTAAATCATCATCAGTTCGCAGTAATGCTCCCATCGTGCATTCAGAAATCCGGAGTCCGGCATCCAGCCCATGGAAAACGTCGACCCGCCGTTAAGCATCCACGGCCATTCCACACGATTGTAGATTCTTGTGGCCAGATCCTGAACTTCCGCATCCTGAAAATACGCGCGTGAGGTCAGCACACCGCACAACAGCAGGGAAGTATCGATGGAGGAAAGTTCGCACTTTTCCCAGCGCTCCCCGGTATCCATATTCACAAAGTGATAGTAGAAGCCGTGAACCGTTGGCATCTGATTTGCCAGAAATCGCAACGTCACGCGGACACGCTCTAAAATGTCCGCTGTCGCTCCGTATCCGCGGGAAACCCCGATGCACAAAGCTGTCAGGCCGAAGCCCGTCGCGGCTATGCTCGCCATTTTGCGCGAATCTTTTCCATTCAGGAAGGCGCGATCCTTCACCTGCCCGGTATTTGGATTCGTTTCATTCCAAAAGAATTGGAAAGAGGCTTTCTGGATTTCATCCAGCAACTGCTCGTCGGTTCCTTGATAGCGCGTGCCGCCGGGATCATAGATGGTGGGTTTAGATTCGTGACCGCAGCCCAATAGCGTAGCAAACGGTGCCAACGCGAGTCCCTGGCTGCACAGCGACAATAGTTTCCTTCTGCCGATTTTTTCCGGGCTGATCATACCTCGCCTCCAGCTACTCCTCGATTTGCAATGCTGCGCCTTCGCCGCGAGAGGAGTCCGGGCTTACCCAGATGTGAACCAGGCTCGGTTCGATAACCAGATCATTGTGGATGTCCCACAAGGAAAAGGCATCGGGCCCAAGGCTAAATGTCACCTTTTTCGTTTCGCCGGGTGCAAGCGATACCCTCTCAAACGCTTTGAGTTTCCGCACCGGTTCTTCGACGCTCGTACCCTGAAGTCTAACGTAAAGCTCGACCACTTCTTCGCCTGCCACCTTTCCCGTATTTTTCACATGGGCGCTAACCGAAAGTACCTCCTTCTTGATTGCTCCTTGTACTCGCAGTTCGTCATTCAGTTGCTTCGCGCTCAACTTCCTTACGCTCAGCTCCGGTTGGCCGTAGCTGAATTTCCCGTAGGACAGCCCATACCCGAACACGAATCGCGCGGCGTTTGGTTCGTCGATGTAGCGCGAGACAAATTTTTCCACGCCGGTTTGCGGTGGATGCGAGAGATCCGCGTCACCCGCCGGCCGGCCGGTATTCATCGCGTTGTAGTACAATGGTTCCTGTCCGACCGTGCGCGGCCAGCTCACCACCAGCTTCCCGCTCGGGACCGCTTCTCCGAACAGAGTCCGTACAATTGCCGGACCCGCTTGCACGCCCGGATACCACACAGCCATCACAGCAAGCATGTGGTCGAAAATCCAAGTCAGCGTGAGCGGCCTGCCGCTGAACAGCAGTAGCACTACCGGCTTGCCAGTGGCTGCAATCTTCTCCGCCAATTCTTCCTGACTACCGGGCAAATCCAAGTGCGCGCGCGAAGCGGCCTCCGCGGTCATCTCGTTGGCATCTTCCCCCAGCGCCAGTACCACAACGTCCGCACTTCTCGCGGCGGCCACGGCTTCCTCAATCTGGGCGTCGCTGGCGCGGCGGATCTCCCCTGCTTTTACGAACTTCACGCGCTCGGCTCCCAGCGTATTGGTTAACGCCGTCTTCACTGTTACTACGTCTTCCGGCCTTCCACGCCCTGCCCAAGACCCCAGCATTTCACCTGGGTCATCCCCCAGCGGGCCGATCAGCGCAACGGAGCGGACATCCTTCGACAGCGGCAAAGTGGCGCGGCCTCCACGGCTCTCATTTTTCAGCAACACAAACGATTGCTCCGCTGCGGTGCGCGCCAGATCCAGCTTGTCCTTGGATATAGGTCCGTCGGTATTCGCCAGTTTTTCGTCGCTATACGGATTCTCAAACAGGCCGAGAGCAAATTTCACCCTAAGCATATGGCGCACCGCTTCATCGATTTGGGCCACCGACAGTTTTCCGCTTCGCACCAGTTCAGCCAGATATTCATGGTAGAGATTACTTTCCATGTCCATGTCCACGCCCGCCGCCAGCGCTTTCCTAGCCGCGGTCGCTCCGTCGTTCGCAATTCCGTGGGGAATCAATTCGCCCACCGAACTCCAGTCACTCACAGCCAAGCCGGGAAACCTCCACTCTTTGCGAAGTATCTGCGTCAGCGTGAACGGATTCGCGGTAGCCGGCACTCCATTCAAGCCGCTGAAAGCGCTCATGATCGTGGCGGCACCTTCATCGAGCGCGTTATAAAATGGTGGCAAATACACTTCGCGCAGCGTGTGCTCGGAAATTTCCACGGTATTGTAGTCGCGGCCTCCTTCCACTGCGCCGTATCCTGCATAGTGCTTCGGGCACGCCGCGATGCTGCCCGGCGAATTCAGTTTCTTTCCCTGGTAACCGCGCACGTAAGCCCTCGCCATCATGCTGCCAAGATATGGATCCTCTCCCGCGCCCTCGATCATTCGCCCCCATCGCGCATCCCGGGAAATATCCACCATGGGTGAAAAGGTCCACCGCACTCCGTCGGCAAAAGCCTCGTTCGCCTCGGTCCTTGCTACCTTTTCGATCAGCTGCGGATTCCACGTTGACGCCAGTCCCAGGGGAACCGGAAAAGTGGTTCGATATCCGTGGATCATGTCCAAGCCGTAGAGCAACGGGATGTGCAGCCGCGATTTCTCAACGGCAATATGTTGAAACCGATTCGCTGATTGTGCGCCCGCCAGGTTGAACAATGAACCGACCTGTCCCTTCGCCACCATCTCTTCGTAATTGCCCCGTCCCGTTCCAGGACCAGTCGGAGTTCCAACTGAATACTGCACCAGTTGCCCAATCTTCTCTTCCACGTTCATCTGCTTCAGCAAAGCCTCAACTCTTCGCTCGATGGCAGGGGTTGCTAGTTCGGACTTCACAGGTGCGTCGCGATACCCCGGTCTTTCTGAATTTGATTGGGCCACGGAAGGCCGGGACAACAATATCGTTATTGCAAGTGGCACGAGGATGAAACGAAAGGATTTAGGCAACACGAAATTTACGCTCCTATCGGGGCCGGTTGATTATTCGAGTTTTGATCGGTTGGAATCACTCGGACCGGAGGATTTAGTCGGTGTCCTGCGCTCAGACTGAAGCACCTGAATTCGTTTTCTTGAGGGTGCCGAACGGATGAGTTTTCTCGCGCCCCGCAGGTTCTTGGCGATGAGAAGCAGGGAAGCCCGGCTATCTTGTTAAACGAGGGCGGCATTCTGGAACCCTTGTATGGCCTTAGATAAATCGATTTATTAGGATGAATGTATCATATTTTCCGAGTCATCTCCAGTCCTTCGCCACCTCTTTCCCGGCTTCACCTTGCTCCTACCTCCGTCCTGTGACAGACTACCCTCGAAGTTCGTCTATGCCCCGGTCGAAACCAGAAAAACCGAGCACAATTCCACAGGCTGCCAAGGGCTCCATCAGTCTGAAGGCCCTCGCTGATCACTTAGGCCTGTCTTCCGCCACCGTTTCCCTGGTGATCAACCGCTCACCAGCAGCAAAATCTATCCCCCCGGTTACGCAGGAACGTGTACGCGAGGCGGCCCGGCAATTTAATTATCGGCCGAACCTGATGGCTCGTTCTCTGCGTCAGAAGCGCAGCTTCACGGTCGGGGTGATCGTTCCCGAAATCAGCGAAGGTTACGCCGCGTTGGTCATGTCCGGGATTGAGGATCATCTTCTGCAGGAAGGTTATTTCTATTTTGTCGTGAGCCACCGGCACCGGCGCGATCTAATCGAAGAATATCCGTTTCTGTTGCAGCAAAGGGCCGTCGAAGGAATCATCGCGGTCGACACGGCCATCAATGAGGCTTGCACGCTGCCCGTGGTGGCCATCTCGGGCCACAAGGATGCTCCCGGCGTCACAAACATCGTGCTTGACCACAATCTCGCCGCCCATCTTGCCCTCGAACACCTACAAAAACTGGGGCACAATCGCATCGCGCTCATCAAGGGACAAGACTTCAGCTCCGACACCGAAATTCGCTGGCACGCCCTGCTGTGTGTCGCAAGCCAGCTCGGCATCAAGGTTCGTGAAGAACTCACCGCGCAACTCGACGGCGATTCTCCTTCTCCCGAAGTTGGTTATGGAGTCACTCGCAAACTTCTCGAGCGCGGCGAACTCTTCACCGCTCTCTTTGCATTCAATGATATTTCCGCGATCGGCGCAATCCAGGCTCTTCGTGAATTTGGCAAGCGTGTTCCCGAAGACGTCTCTGTCGTCGGCTTTGACGACATTCAAAGCGCGGCGTTTCAGAATCCCAGCCTCACGACGGTTCGCCAGCCGTTGCGAGAGATGGGCGTCATCGCGGCTGAGACGCTCCTGGAACGAATCAGTGCTCCCCGCGAAAAGCAGTATCCAAAGGAAATTGTCGTAAAGCCCGAGCTGATCGTCCGTGGCACCACCATGAGCGAGGGAGCAAAAAACCTGGATCTCTAGACTCCGCTAGTTTCAGGTGGAACGAAGCGGTCATAGTCTTCGATGCCACACGGTGTTATTGCGGCGAGTCGTCGATCGAACTACCGGCGAAATCCTCCAAAGCCACCGCCGCCAAACCCACCGCCATGGAATCCGCCATCGCTGAAGCCACCGCCGCCCCAACCCCGGCCCTGGAATCCACCTCCGCTCCATCCGCCGCCTCCGCGATCCGTGAATCCGCTACCGCCGTAGCCTCCGCCCCAGCCACCAGAGTGGAAGTTGCCCCACCGCTGGGAGCCCTGCGTGCGGGCGGCCGATTCACTATCGAATGATGAGCGTGCACTCGAAGATGCATTTTGCCAACTGCCATTGCTGTACTGTTGCCAACCTGAGCTGGGATTGGCTTTGTAAACGTTACCGTCGTGATCTGCGTACACAGAATTGCCGTTGTATCCAATTCCATTACCTGTGCTGGGTTTGTACGCGTATCCGCGATCTACTGTACCCGCCTGGCCGGTGTAAGCATTGCCGTAGATACCCTGCGCTCCGCCGTGAACCACTCCGGTCGACGGGTTGTACGCGGCTCCTGCCCGGCCTTCCGCATAATTGCCCGTGTACGCGTTGTAGTTGTAACCTCTGCCGCCCACACCGCTCGCGCCCGTTACGGGATTGTAGTAACTCCCTCGGGCGCCCGCGCCGATGTTTCCCGTGTACGGATTCGCCCACGCCGCTCTCGTACCGGAGTATGCCGCATTTCCCCAGTGCCCGTAGAAATTGGCGGAGGCCACTCCGCCGAAGGCGCCCCATCCCCACGCGGGCGCAGCCATGCCCCAGCCGTAGTACCCAACCGGTCCCCACCACGGGCTGCAGGCGGCTCCAATCGCCATGCCCATACCGAACCCAAGTGCCCAGCCTCCCCACGTGCTCCAGGTAAACGCTGCGCCGACTCCATACGTCATGGGTGCGGCGACATAAACTGTTTGGTTCACATACGGAACATAGCTGTAACCGGTGCCGTAAACCACGACTCCGTCGGAGGAGACAACCGTGCCGTAATATCCGGGTGTATAGCCGACATACACCACGTTGGGCGTGTATCCGTACACCTTCACATACGTCGCGTAATATATCGGCGAACTTGGAGGAATGCTGTAGATCGCCGCAGGTACGGAAGTGGCAACGACCCACGGGCCATTTTGTGCCTGGGAAGTAAACCACACCCCGCCTTGGCATGCGTAAAATCCAGACCCGAACAGATAGATGATGGGCGTTGCCGAATCGACCGCGTACGTCAGTGAGGAGCCTTCAATCGGCTGGAATTCTGGCGTTCCGTAGTATGTAATGTTTGGCTTTGTCGCTGTGCGAGATATCGCCGCGGTCTGTGGAATCTGATTGGCGATCAATGCTTCCTTGGACTGGGGCGTGCCGGGAATGGAAACTAGCACGCTTGCTTTCGGGCTGTATGGAGGAATTTTCGCAAAATCTGCCGGCAAACTGGCTGCCGAGACGTAGGACCATGGTCCGTTCTGAATGCTTGGTGACGTGAACCATCTTCCTGCCATGAGCAGGTAATATTGCTGGTTCACGCTATCCATGAAGATGTCATCACCGCTGTTGGACACATACAGGAGTTCGGTGCCTAGGATTGGCACGTACTGGGGTTCGCCCTGCGTCAGAATCAGTTCTGCGGGGACGGTGCTGACGTAAACCGCGGGCGCAGTGAAATCGTCGTAGGCCTGCTGAAGAGACTGTTGCGGATTTCCAAGAACTTGATTCTGGTTGTTCTTCACCGCATCTTCCTTGATTTTGTTCAGGTCCTTTGTCGGCTCATGTTTTGCCTGGACCCAAGGACCCGCTATCGTGTTTGATTCCATCCAACCGTCCATCAACGCCAGGTAATACATGTTCTTCGAATCATCAAAAACGATCAGCGCGCGCGTGTTGACCACCTTCTGCAAATGATGTTCTTCTGGACCCAGAGCCGGCTGCCCTTGAATCAGCGCAAGCACGGCCGGACTCGTACTGAAGTAAATGACTGGCGCATTATTCTGTACTGGCACTTTCTGTTGTTTCTCCGAAATTCCAGTCATCGCCAATGCGGATTCCAGTTGGTCCAGCGGCATGCTCTTGGTCCACGGCATTTCACCGCGAAAAACTCCGGCATAAGTGCTTCCATTGTTCGATAGCGTAGGGAAGTTCTGCCTGGTCAATTGAAAATCATCCAGGGTCACGATGCGGTTGACCTTGTCCACCTCCGTGCGCGCCTTGAACCAGATCACTCCATAATCCGTGGCCTTCGTTCCCGGTATTTTTATGGACACGGCCGAATACGCGTCCATGGTGTTGTCTGTCCAGCTCTCCACCTGTGGTTGATAAATGGAGATCGTGGCTCCCTGGGCCGTAACTACGCGCGGCCACGGGTCTCCGCCGGGAGGCAACACGCTCGGCGTGTTTTGTGAGATCGCGATCCCCGGCGTGCTCAACAATACGCAAACCGCCACGATGATCGCAGAAAGTTGTTTGGCAACTTTGTGCAAACTCATTGTCTCCACTCCTTCTTTTCCAGGAACGTGTGCACATCTTTACGGGCGGATTGACCTCAATCCAACATCATTCTTGTGCAGAATGGCTTCGCAGCGAAATTTACCACCGGAGTGACGCCTCTTTGGAAGCGAAAAGAAGTTTTCTGATCAGAACCCGGGGCCGCACAGAAAGCTATCAGTTTCCCTTTCCTGTATGTCCGCGATTATAGAGCTTTATTACCATTTGGCAATGCCCGTGCGCTCCCCTCCGCTCCCCTCCCTGGGCTTCTCGGTCGAACTCCGTCGTTAGCTATGATTTTAGATGATTTGCGCTAGAATAGCCCCGGCATCTCCAGTGATCCCATTGAGATGGGCTCTCGAAACCTTGCGATATGCATCGACATCCAACTCACTGTACAACCCTTGTGAAACGATCTGTAGCAGGTTCGCGGCGATTGTTCTCGCTGCAAGTCTTGCGGGCTTTTGGCGCCATACCGCATCCAAGATTTTCGCGTTAGAAATGTTTATGGAAATAGAGGAATACTCATGAGCACCAAGGGCGTACCTGTCATATCGAAATCCGTTGCCTCCGAACACTTGTCGAAGTTGATCGCCCAATACGGCTGTGGACCGATCCAGTTCTCGGGAACTCATGACGCACTATATGAGCGCCACCTTTTGTTTGACAGGGTGATCGACCCGGCGGAGACGACTGCACGCGAGCACTACGAAGCCTTTGCCCGTTCCGTCCGCGATATTTTGTCGCAGCGGTGGGTACTGTCCGGAAAAACCTACGCGCACGCCAACACCAAGCGCATTTATTACCTTTCAATGGAGTTCCTCATCGGGCGCTCGCTTTCCAACAACATTACAAACCTCCTGCTCGAACCTCTCCTTGACGATTTCATCCAGAAAAAGAACATTGATTGGCTTGCCTTGCTCCAGAGAGAACCCGACGCCGGCTTGGGAAATGGTGGCCTCGGCCGGTTGGCCGCCTGCTTCCTGGATTCCATGGCCACCATGCAGCTTCCTGCGATGGGCTATGGCCTTCGTTACGAATACGGAATGTTCAAACAGACCATTCAGGATGGCTGGCAACACGAGGTACCCGACAATTGGCTGCGGCGTTCAGATCCCTGGGAAGTCGCTCGCCCGCACCAGCGCGTCGAGCTGCACCTGAACTGCTCATTCGTCATTCGCGACGGCGTGCTTCGCGCGATTCCCGACCGGCCTTCCTGCCTTTTTGGAATTCCCTATGACCGGCCGGTTGTCGGCTACGGCGGAAGAAACATCAACACTCTTCGCCTCTGGGTTGCAGCCGCGGCGGACTACTTCGATTTTCAGGAATTCAGCAGTGGCGATTTTGTCGGCGCCCTCGCGGAGACGCTCGCGGCCGAATCCGTTACCCGCGTGCTCTATCCCGACGATTCCACCAGCAGGGGGCAGGCGCTTCGCTTCGTGCAGGAATATTTCCTCGTGGCCTGTTCACTGGCGGATATCATTCGCCGTTTTCGTATTTCCAATAAGGAGTGGACCACTTTCCCAGACAAGGTCGCGATCCAGCTCAATGACACGCACCCCACGTTGTCCGTTCCGGAATTGATGCGTATTCTGCTCGACGACGCACACCTCAGTTGGGAGCAGGCCTGGGACATCACCCAGAGAACCTTCGCCTACACTAACCACACACTGCTCCCGGAAGCTCTCGAGAAGTGGCCCGTAGCGTGGTTTGAGCGAGTCCTGCCGCGCCAACTCGAAATCATCTATGAAATCAATCGCCGCTTGCTCGATGATGTGCGCAAGAAATTCCCTGGGGACGAAGCCCGTATTTCCGTGACTAGCCTCATCGAGGAAGGAGCCGTCCGCAAGGTTCGCATGGCCAACCTCGCGATCGTTGGATCGCACAGCACCAACGGAGTGGCTGCCATACATTCGATGCTGCTTCGCACCATGACCGTTAAAGAACTTGCGGAGATGTATCCGGAGCGCTTCAGCAATAAAACCAATGGCGTTACACCTCGACGCTGGTTGTTGCTCTGCAACCCGCCCCTCGCGCGCACCATCACCGCGGCGATCGGTGACGGGTGGATCACCGAGCTTGGTCAGCTCTCGAAGTTGAAACCGCTCGCTGATGATCCAGGATTCCGCGCAGCGTTCCTGAAGGCGCAAAGCGAGATGAAATCCCAATTCGCTGCCTGGTTGAAGACCACGTCCGGCGTATCGGTTGATCCACTGAACATGTTTGATTCCCAAGTGAAGCGCATCCACGAATACAAGCGCCAGTTACTCAACGCTCTGCGCATTGTGGTGCTCTACAATCGCCTTCGCGAAAATCCAAATCTCTCCATGCCTTCACGCACTTTTTTCTTTGCAGGTAAAGCCGCCCCGGCCTACCAACTCGCGAAGCTCATCATCAAGTTCATCAACAATCTGGCCGAAACCATTGACGGTGACCCCGTGGTGAAGGGTCGCCTGCAAGTTTTGTTTCTTCCGGACTACAATGTTTCTCTGGCTGAGCGTCTAATTCCGGCCAGCGATGTATCCAACCAGATTTCCACCGCGGGTTACGAAGCCAGCGGAACCAGTAACATGAAATTCATGATGAACGGTGCGCTGACTATCGGCACACGCGACGGGGCCACTATTGAAATGGCCGAGGAGGCCGGCGAAAACAATTTCTTTCTCTTCGGACTGACGGCCCAGCAAGTCACAGATAGTCGAAGCTGGTACAATCCTCACTGGCATTACGAGAATGAGCCGGAGACCCGAGCCGCTCTAGACCTGATTTTCTCCGACTATTTCAGCCGCAGTGAGCCTGGCGTTTTCATCCTGTTGCGCGATACGCTTCTCACCCACGGGGACTTTTATATGCATCTCGCGGATCTCAAGTCCTATCTGGAAGCCGACAAGCGGCTCTGCGAGTTGTATGCCGGTCCCGATGACTGGGCACGCAAGTCCATCCTGAACATCGCCAGTTCAGGTAAATTCTCCAGCGATCGCACTATCGCCGAATACAATTCGGAAATCTGGAAAGTGGCACCCTGTCCCGTGCCCTAGCGGAGCGTTTCATGTCGAATGAAGGAAATCCCCCAAAGGGCCTATCGCCCCTCGCGGGCAAGCCTGCCACGAAGGACATGCTCATTGATGTGGAAAAACTGGAGCGCGATTATTTTGATCGCCGCCCAGACGTGAACGACCCGAATCAATTGGTCAGCTTCGGTACCAGTGGTCACCGTGGCTCGCCGTTCCAGGCTACCTTCACCGAGGCGCATATTTTGGCGATCACACAAGCTATCTGCGATTATCGGCGCTCGCAATCCATCGACGGCCCCTTATATATGGGCAAGGACACCCACGCCATTTCCAGTCCCGCGCAGTGCACTGCCTTGGAAGTTCTGGCGGCCAACGATGTGGAGACCATCATCCAGCGCGGGGACGGTGTCACGCCCACACCGGTCATTTCTCGAGTCATCCTTGTCTACAATCGTGGCCGCAAAGACCATTTTGCCGACGGCATCGTCATCACCCCTTCCCACAATCCTCCCCGCGACGGCGGCTTCAAGTACAACCCGCCGAACGGAGGACCTGCGGACACGGAGGTAACCAAGTGGATTCAAGATCGCGCCAATGATGTCTTGCGCGCTGGAAATGCCGAGGTAAAGCGTACACCGTACTCCTCGGCGATCAAGGCCAGCACCACCCACCAGAAAGATTTCGTTCTTCCATATGTGAACGATTTGCGAAACGTCATCAACACTGACGCCATCCGCAATGCGGGGTTGAAACTCGGTGTTGATCCTCTTGGGGGGGCTGCCAGGCCCTATTGGGAGCCGATCAATTCCGTCTACGGACTGAACATTACCGTCACCAATCCCGTCATCGACCCCACTTTTTCGTTCATGACCGTGGATCACGACGGCGAAATCCGTATGGACTGTTCCAGCCCGTATGCCATGGCCCGTCTGGTTAGCCTAAAAGACGAATATCGCGTGGCCTTCGCGAATGACCCGGATTCTGATCGTCACGGAATTGTCACACCTTCTTCCGGCCTGATGAATCCGAACCATTATCTGGCGGTAGCCATTCAATATCTCCTCACCCACCGGCCACAATGGTCCGCGCACGTCACCGTGGGCAAAACTCTCGTCAGCAGTAGCCTGATCGATCGCGTCGTAAAGAAGCTAGGCCGCAAACTCTCGGAAGTTCCTGTCGGCTTCAAGTGGTTTGTACCCGGGCTCTTTGATGGCTCGTTCTGTTTCGGCGGGGAAGAAAGTGCCGGCGCCAGTTTTCTCCGCCTCGACGGCACCGTCTGGTCCACCGACAAGGATGGCCCTATTATGGACCTGCTTGCCGCGGAAATAACCGCCGTGACGAGCAAGGATCCTGGCGAGCACTTTCAAGAACTGGTCTCTGAATTTGGCATGCCTTATTACACGCGCATTGATGCTGCTGCCACTCCAGAGCAGAAAGCCAAGCTTCTGAAGCTTTCTCCGTCCGGCGTGAAGGAGTCCGATCTTGCTGGTGAACGAATCCTCGAAAAACTCACCACCGCGCCGGGAAACGGAGCCGCGATCGGTGGCCTGAAAGTCGTCACCAAGAGTGGATGGTTTGCGGCACGGCCCTCGGGCACCGAGAATATTTACAAAATTTATGCCGAAAGCTTCGAGGACGCGGACCACTTGAATGCCATTGTCAGCGAGGCGCAGCAAATCGTAAACAATGCCTTGCGCTAGGGGCTGCTGGGCCCTCGGCAATTGCATTACACCGGGGATTTCTTATAAGGTAAGCTCCGCTCACTACGCACATCGTTTCCATGGAAAGGTCTCCGAATGAAGATATTGGCCATCGATGTCGGCGGAACCAACGTTAAGGTCCTTCTCAGCGGGGAAGACACTCCCAGGAAATTCGCATCCGGATCAAAGCTCACGGCCAAGAAAATGGTCGCGGGCGTCAAGGAAATTACGAAAGACTGGAACTACGACGTAGTTTCAATTGGCTATCCTGCGCCAGTCATGCGGAACCGTCCGGTCCTGGATCCCTTCAACATGGCGAAGGGATGGGTGAATTTCGACTATCAAAAAGCATTTGGAAAACCAGTGAAGATGGTCAATGACGCAGCCATGCAAGCCCTTGGCAGTTACAAGAAGGGCAAAATGTTGTTTTTGGGTCTCGGCACTGGCTTGGGAACGGCGCTGGTCGTCGACGGGATCGTCGAGCCCATGGAACTCGGCCACCTTCCTTACCGCAAAGCCACCTACGAAGACTATGTGGGACTGCGAGGCCTAGAAAAGCGGGGAAAAAAGAAATGGCGTCGCGACGTCGCCAAAATCGTGGAATGTCTCTCCGCTGCTCTGGAACCCGATGAAGTTGTTCTAGGTGGTGGCAATGCCAAGAAGTTAAAGGAGCTTCCACCCCACTGCCGCGTGGGGGACAATGGCAACGCGTTTCTGGGGGGATTCCGCCTCTGGGAAGACTCCGGCGAGAAGCCCGCGGCTTCTCGCAAACCCACGCACTCTTAGCCTCGCGAATACTATCCAAGGAGCACGATCATGGCAGCATCCGAAAAAGCGAAGGTTAAGTCTCCCGCCATTAAACCCCTTACCAAGCGGAAATCCTGGAACGCGCTAAAAGCACACTACAAAACCGCTCAATCGCTCCAGCTTCGGAAACTCTTCGACGACGATCCCAAGCGCGCCGAAAAATTCTCGGTGGGAGCGCTCGGCATCTATCTGGACTATTCAAAAAATCGCATCACCGATAAGACCTTGAAGCTATTGCTGGACTTGGCCGGGGAATCTGGTCTGCGCGAGCGCATCGACGCCATGTTCCGTGGTGACAGAATCAACATAACCGAAAATCGTGCGGTTCTCCATGTAGCCTTGCGCGCACCGAAAGACGAATCCATCCTCGTGGATGGCAAAAACGTTGTTCCAGACGTGCATGCCGTCCTCGACAAAATGACCGCCTTCTGCAATCGCGTCCGCAGCGGTGAATGGAAGGGCCACACAGGAAAGCGCATCCGCAATGTGATCAACGTCGGCATTGGCGGATCCGACCTCGGTCCCGTCATGGCCTACGAAGCGCTGAAGCACTATAGCGAGCGCAGCATGACGTTTCGATTTGTCTCCAATGTCGACGGTGCAGACTTTGCTGAAGCTGTCGTTGACCTCGATCCGTCGGAAACTTTGTTCATAATCTCTTCCAAGACCTTCACCACGCTCGAAACCATGACCAACGCACACACCGCTCGCGACTGGTCACTCAAGGGACTTGGCGGTGACGAGAAAGCTGTGGCCAAGCACTTCGTGGCCGTTTCCACAAACTCCGCGGAAGTCTCCAAGTTCGGCATCGACACCGCCAACATGTTCGGCTTCTGGGATTGGGTTGGCGGCCGCTACTCCCTGGACTCCGCCATTGGCCTTTCCACCATGCTGGCCACCGGCCCGGATAATTTCCGTTCCATGCTCAGCGGCTTTCATCAGATGGACGAACATTTCCGTACTGCGCCGTTCGAGCGCAATCTACCCGTACTCCTCGGCCTCATTTCTGTGTGGTACAACGATTTCTTTGGCGCGCAAACCGTTGCGGTTTTGCCCTATGAGCAGTATCTGAAGCGTTTCCCAGCCTATCTTCAGCAGCTCACGATGGAGAGCAACGGCAAATACGTCACACTCGATGGCAAGCATGTCAACTACCAAACCGGGCCCATCTATTGGGGCGAGCCCGGCACCAATGGACAGCACTCCTTCTATCAACTTATCCACCAGGGCACGCGCCTGATTCCCTGCGACTTCATCGCGTTCGGCAAAGCCCTGTATCCGCTCGGCCGCCATCACGATATGCTTGTCGCCAATGTCTGCGCGCAGGCGGAAGCGCTCGCCTTTGGGAAAACGCCCAAGCAAGTGAAAGCAGAAGGCACACCCAGTTGGCTCGTGCCGCATCGCGTGTTCGAAGGCAATCGCCCATCCAACACGCTTCTGCTCGAACGGCTCACACCCGAGGCACTCGGCAAACTAGTGTCGCTTTACGAGCACTCAGTTTTTACGCAGGGCACCATCTGGCAGATTGACTCGTTCGATCAATGGGGAGTTGAGCTTGGCAAAGTTCTCGCGCAACGCATCATTCCCGAGCTCGAAAGCAAGAGCGAGCCAAAGCTCAGCCACGACAGTTCGACCAACGCCCTGATTCGTCGCTACCGGAACCTGAAAGGTTCGTGATTCCCGCCCCCGGTAAGCGCTCAAGAGTTCTAAACGGTTCATCTGATAAAGGAGATTGTCATGCAACTTGGAATGATTGGCCTCGGCAGAATGGGCGCAAACATGGTCAGACGCCTAATCAAGGGCGGACATCAATGCGTGGTGTTCGACAGATCACAGAAGTCGGTAGAAGATCTCGCCGAGGAGCAAGCCATCGGTTCTTCGTCGTTGCAGGATTTCGTCAAGAAGCTTCAGAAGCCCCGCGCCATCTGGTTGATGGTCCCCGCGGCTGTGGTCGATCAGACCATTCATGATCTCTTACCCTTCCTTGAAGCTGACGACATCTTGATTGATGGCGGTAATTCCTACTACGTCGACGACATTCGTCGCGCCAAGAATCTTGCTGCCAAGAAGATTCACTACGTCGACGTCGGCACCAGCGGCGGCGTCTGGGGACTCGAACGCGGATATTGTATGATGATTGGCGGAGAGAAAGATGTGGTGAAACACCTCGACCCCATCTTCTCCTGCTTAGCTCCCGGCATCGGCAACATCCCGCGCACTCCCGGGCGTGAGAAAGTTGGGGGCACCTCAGAACAAGGCTACTTGCACTGCGGCCCCAATGGCGGCGGCCACTTCGTCAAGATGGTTCACAACGGCATCGAGTACGGCATCATGGCCGCCTACGCCGAGGGCCTAGGAATTATTCGCGCGGCCAACGTTGGCAAGCAGGACCATGCCGTCGATGCGGAGACCACTCCGCTTCGCGATCCCGAGCACTATCAATTTGACTTTGATTTGAACGACGTGGCGGAAGTCTGGCGCCGCGGCAGCGTCATCGCTTCCTGGCTTCTCGACCTCACCGCCATCTCTTTGCTCGACGATCCAACACTCTCCAAGTTTGCCGGACGCGTCTCAGACTCTGGCGAGGGCCGCTGGACCATTAAGGCGGCGATCGACGAGGCGCAGCCCGCCCACGTGCTGACCGCTGCACTCTACGAACGCTTTAGTTCGCGCGGCGAAGCGGAGTTCGCCGACAAGCTTCTTTCCGCGATGCGTTACCAATTTGGCGGTCACATGGAGAAGGCTGCGGGGAAGTAGCCTTGCAGGTTCAGAAAGGATCGGCCCATGGCCCAAACTCACTCCGATGCTTTGGTCTTTTTTGGCGCAACCGGCGACCTGGCCTACAAGAAGATCTTCCCGTCGCTACAGTCCATGGTGAAACGGGGACACCTGGGCGTCCCGGTCATCGGCGTAGCCAAGGCCGGTTGGAGTCTCGACCAGTTGAAGGCCCGCGCCAAAGACAGCCTGGAAAAACACGGTAGTATCGATCCGGCCGCGTGGGAAAAACTTTCTGATTTGCTGCGCTACGTGGATGGTGACTACAACGACGCTGCCACCTTCCAGAACTTGCGCAAGGAACTCGGCAATGCGGAACATCCCGCGCACTATCTGGCGATTCCTCCTTCGTTGTTTGGCGAAGTCGTCGAACAGCTGGTGAAGTCCGGATGTGCCAAGGGCTCGCGCGTCATCGTCGAAAAACCCTTTGGCGATGATCTCGCCTCCGCTCAGGCCCTCAATAAGATTCTCCACAGTGCTTACGACGAGCACGATATCTTCCGCATCGACCATTACCTCGGCAAGCGCCCCGTCAATAATATGTTCGTCTTTCGCTTTGCCAACACCTTCATGGAACCGTTCTGGAATCGCAACTTCGTGGAAAGCATCCAGATCACCATGGCCGAAGACTTCGGCGTTCAGGGCCGCGGCGCCTTTTACGATCAGACGGGCACCATCCGCGATGTCATGCAGAATCACCTCTTCCAGGTGCTCTGCAATCTGACGATGGAGCCTCCAGTTCGTACCGACAGCGAAACCGTTCGCGACGAGAAGGTAAAAATCCTGAAGGCCATTCCTTCCTTACAGGATAAAGACGTCGTCCGAGGACAGTTCCGTGGCTATCGCGCGGAACCCGGAGTAGCCAAGGACTCAAAGATGGAAACATTCGCCGCTTTGAAATTGGAAGTCGATTCCTGGCGGTGGAAGGGCGTTCGATTTTGTCTCCGCGCGGGGAAGTGTCTGCCGGTCACGTGCACGGAAGTGCTGGCCAGGTTCAAACTCCCTCCGACGGTAATTCGCTCGAGCAAGTTGATGCAAAACACGTTGCGATTTCGCATCAGCCCCGATGTTGACATTGCCATGGGCATGACGGTTATGGCGCCCGGCGAAGACATGGTGGGGGAGTCCGCGGAAATGTTGGCACATCATCACCCGGATGAAACGGAAATGGACGCGTACGAGCGCGTTCTGGGCGATGCCATGGCGGGCGACGCCTCAATCTTCGCGCGTCAGGATTATGTCGAAGAGGCCTGGCGTATCGTCGATCCCATTCTGAAGCTCGCTACACCGGCTTACGAGTATGATTCCGGTACTTGGGGTCCCAAGGAAGTTTCGGCGCAGGTCACGCCTCCCGGTGGTTGGGCAAATCCTGTCATCGCGACTCCCGCGACTGCTGCGAAGGCTGGCACTTTTCAATAGAGATTCTTGGCGCCGCCGTTGCGGCCGAGCGGATTCTTTGGCCATGCGGTAAGACGGTTGGAAAGGGAAGTAGCTATGAAGATCGAAGTGCTGCCTAATTCGGAGATTGTCGCGCAAAAAGCCGCTGAATTCATTGCTGTCGAGGCGCGAGCTGCCGTCGCCGCACGCGGTCGCTTTGTGATTGCCGTAAGCGGTGGCCATACTCCTTGGGTCATGCTGCGCGGTCTCGCCACGGAAGACGTTCCCTGGAAACAGATGCACTTCGTTCAGGTGGACGAGCGCGTCGCCCCGGCGGGCGATCCCGATCGCAACCTCACTCATCTCCGCGAGAGTCTTTTTGAGCACGCCGCACTTCCGCCGGGGAATATTCATCCCATGCCTGTGGAGGCCGCCGATTTGGAGACCGCCGCAAAACAGTACGCCGCGACTCTTGCTGAGCTAGCCGGCTCGCCTCCCATTCTCGATCTCGCTCATCTCGGGATGGGCCCTGATGGCCACACCGCATCGCTCGTTCCCGGTGATCCCGTGCTCAACGTTACCGATGCCGACGTCGCACTTACCGCTGTCTACATGGGAAGGCGGCGAATGACGCTCACTTATCCCATCCTCAACCGTTCCCGCCGCATCCTCTTTCTTGTTACCGGCAAGGAAAAAGTCGATATGCTCCCGAAATTGCTCGCTGCCGATTCTTCGATTCCTTCGGGACGCATTCGCCAGGACAATACCGTGATTCTGGCGGATCGCGACGCCGCGGCAAGAGCGGCGGCATCCTAGTTTCGACTTCAGGCAGCATCAGAAAGGAATGGCGACTATGCGCGTGGGAATTGCCACAGATCATGGCGGATTTGGTTTGAAGGAAGAACTTCTCGGCCAACTTCGCCTCGCCGGCCACGAAGTCTTCGATTTCGGCGCGAACTCGCTTTCCGGCGGCGACGATTATCCGGATTATGTCCTTCCACTCGCTCGCGCCGTGGTTAGCCACAAAGTTGAACGCGGCATCGCCTGTGGCAGCGGTGACGGTGCCTCCGTTTGCGCAAACAAAATTCCTGGTGTGCGTGCCGCACTAATCCGCAACCATTTTTCCGCCGAGCAAGGCGTTGAAGAAGATCATATGAATATCCTCTGTATGGGCAGCCGTACCGTGGGCCCTTGCGTTGCCTGGGACCTGGTTCAGACTTTCCTGCAAGCACAATTCAGCCAGGAGGAACGCCGTCTGCGCCGCCCGGGTAGAGTGACTTCCGTCGAATCGGAAGGCCACGGCGACTTTCGGGCTGCCGAATCTTCTCGGATGAAGTACAGGGACGGACCATTCGGCGTGACAAATTCCAGTGCCAACGGATGAGGTCCCAGAAAAACAACAATGAACGACAACTCTGTTTGTTCCCTAGTTAGTGGCGATCTCCAAGCAGTCTTTTGGCCGGGCTCGGGCATGCTGGGTGTTTCTCTCCGGCATCGCGGAGTTGAGCTTCTTCGCCGCATTGATGATCTGGAATCCGCAAGAACAAAGGGATGCACCGCCGGCTTTCTCGAGGGCTTTCCCTACGCGCAAGTCTTTGCTCCAAAAGACCTGGAGTTCATCGCTTTGGAGCCCATGACCGCTCCCACTAGCGCGCCCACCTCCGGGAACAACCTGCGAGTGATTGAGCCGGGCGCCGAATTTCGAGCTTCGTTCCGCATCTTTGTTCACACGGACGCGTGACGAAGTCTATCGGAAAGCCAACCATGAACATATACGAAACGCGCGAGGGTGTTCGTCTCCGCATGAATCAGCAGCGCGAGGGTCATTGGAACCGCTGGGGCCCGTTCCTGGCCGAGCGCGCTTGGGGCACCGTCCGCGAGGACTACAGCAACGACGGTGATGCGTGGAGCTATTTCCCCCACGATCACGCGCGCTCCCGTGCCTACCGCTGGAACGAAGACGGCATCGCCGGCATCTGCGATCGCCACCAATATCTCTGTTTTGCTCTCGCACTCTGGAACACGCGCGATCCCATCCTCAAAGAGCGAATGTTCGGTCTCACCGCTCATGAAGGCAATCATGGCGAAGACGTGAAGGAGTACTTCTATTATCTCGACAATGTTCCCACCCACTCCTACATGAAGTATCTCTACAAGTACCCTCACGCCGCGTATCCCTATGAAAAGTTACTCGAAGAAAGTCGCCGGCGCGACAAGGGCGACGGGGAATACGAACTGGTAGACACCGGCATCTTCGACTGGAGCCGTTATTTCGATGTCGTTGTCGAATACGCCAAGCTGGCTCCGGAAGATATCTTGATTCGCATTGACGCTACCAACCGCGGCCCCGAAATCGCTCCTCTCCACATCCTTCCGACTCTCTGGTTTCGCAACACCTGGGCGTGGGGGCGCGATGATCGCCGGCCTTCGCTTTCTGTACCTTCCGCTCTTCCGTCCAAGAATTCCCCACTTCGTTTTATCCTCGCCAAACACTGGCAGCTGGGCGATTACCTCCTTTATTGCTCCAATGCCGACGAATTGCTCTTCACGGAGAATGAGACCAACAGTGAACGTCTGTTCGCGTCTCCTTCGCGCACTCCCTACGTCAAAGACGCGTTTCATTCCTACCTTGTTGCAGGAAAGCATGACGCCATAAACCCTGACGCATTCGGCACCAAAGCGGCCGTTCATTATCAGCGCTCTATTCAACCAGGTGAAACCGTCTCGCTTCGCCTGCGCCTTGCCGCCATGCTTGACAATCATCCACTAGAGGCCCCTTTTGCCGACTTCGACGCTAACTTCTCTCTCCGCCAGGAAGAAGCCGACGAATTCTATGGTGTCGTTCTTCCATCAAAACTTTCCGCTGACGCCCAGCTGATCGCTCGACAGGCTTTCGCCGGAATGCTCTGGTCCAAACAGTATTATCACTACGTTGTTACAGATTGGCTTGACGGCGACTCTACCCAGCCGGCTCCTCCACCAGAGCGGCGAGAAGGGCGCAACAGCGATTGGCTTCATATGTTCACGCGTGACATCCTTTCCATGCCGGACAAATGGGAATTTCCCTGGTTCGCTTCCTGGGATCTGGGTTTTCACTGCGTGGTGCTTGCTTACATCGATCCTCATTTCGCCAAACAGCAGATTCTCCTGATGATGCGCGAGTGGTACACGCATCCCAACGGACAAATTCCCGCGTACGAATGGGATTTCGGTGATGTGAATCCCCCCGTGCTCTCGCTGGCTGCCTGGGATGTCTTTCAAATTGAACGTAAGCTCACAGGCGTTGCCGATTACGCATTCCTTGAGCGTGTCTTCCAGAAAATGCTTCTCAATTTCACGTGGTGGGTTAATCGCAAAGATGCCCTCGGGAAAAATATCTTCCAGGGCGGATTTCTCGGCATGGACAATATCGGCGCATTCGACCGCGACAATCTGCCTCCGGGGTATCTTCTCGGGCAGGCCGACGGCACAAGCTGGATGGCGGCGTTTGCAAAAAGCATGCTGTCCATCGCACTGGCACTCGCTGAGCGCGATCCGGTCTATGAGGATCTCGCCAGCAAGTTCTGGGAGCATTACATCTACATTGCCCACTCCATGAACAATCCCAACGACGCTTCGAAATCGCTATGGGACGTACAGGATGGCTTCTTCTACGATTACCTCATCTCTGGGCGGACTGATCGTTTTCCTGTGCGTGCTCGTACGATGGTGGGATTCGTGCCCATGTTCGGCGGCACCACAGTCGCTGCAGACACTTTCGATCACTACCCCGATTTCCAACGACGCCGCCAATGGTTCATCGATCACCGCCCCGATTTGGTCGCAAGCATTCAGCCCATGATTACTCCGGGGGCCAATCAAACACTGTTACTTGGTTTTGTCCGTGAAGATCAATTACGCAGCTTGCTCTCTTACATGCTCAACGAAAACGAGTTTCTCTCTCCCTTCGGCGTGCGTGCCGTATCTCGCTTCCACCTCGATCATCCGTTGGTGCTTCAGCTCAACGGCCAGGAATCTCGTCTCGACTATGAGCCGGGCGAATCGACCACGACACTCTTTGGAGGCAATTCCAACTGGCGAGGCCCTGTCTGGGTGCCCGTAAATCATCTGATCCTGCTTGCTCTCCGTCAGTACCACCTCTATTACGGTGATGCTTTCAAGGTCGAATGTCCGGTAGGCTCGGGCCAGCTGAAAACCCTGGCGGAGGTCGCGCACGATCTGGCCCATCGCCTCGCCTGCATCTTCTTGCGCGACAAGAACGGAAAACGTGCGGTGTTCGGCTCCAACCACCTCTTCAACAACGACCCTCACTGGCGCGACCTGATTCCATTTCATGAGTATTTTCACGGCGACACTGGTCGCGGGTGCGGCGCCAGCCATCAGACTGGCTGGACCGGCTTGATCGCGCAGATTCTGATCGACATGGGTGAATTTGCCGCTGGCGCAACATTCTCCGCCGAAGATGAAACTCTATGAGCTCCTTTGAAGAATCCGGTCGGAGTTCTCCTATCGGCGCCACGGTCTATCCGTCTGGCACGAATTTCAGCCTCTATTCGCGCGAGGCCACCGGCGTCGATTTGCTCTTGTTCAATCGCGAAAACGACTCCCAGCCGTCACGCATTGTTTCCGTCGATCCGGTCAGAAATCGCACCTATCACTATTGGCATGTGTTCGTACCGGAAATCCGCGCTGGCCAGATCTATGCTTATCGTGTCCACGGACCATTCGATCCGGCAAATGGGCTGCGGTTCGATCCGACAAAAACATTGCTCGACCCTTATGGCCGTGCCGTCGTTGTTCCAAGAAATTACGACCGCGACGCGGCGGGTGCCCAAAGCGCAAACACTGATTCCGCCATGAAGAGTGTTGTTGTTGATCCTCGCGCATACGATTGGGAGGGCGATACTACACTTCGCACTCCGTCCACGCGTACCATCATTTACGAACTACACGTGAAGGGTTTCACGCGCCATCCCAGTTCTGGTATCTCCGAGAGTAATCGCGGCACGTTTCGTGGACTCATCGAGAAAATTCCTTACCTTCAGCAACTGGGCATCACCGCCGTCGAACTTCTCCCAGTCTTCGCGTTTGACTCGCAGGATTGCCCAAAAGGCCTGGTCAACTACTGGGGCTATGCGCCGGTTTCTTTCTTCTCCCCGCATCCCGCCTATAGTTCAAGACGTGAACCGCTCGGACCGGTTGAGGAGTTTCGTGACATGGTCAAAGCTCTCCACAGAGCCGGTATCGAAGTCATTCTCGACGTTGTTTTCAATCACACCGCCGAAGGCGGGGCCAACGGTCCCACGATCAGTTTTCGCGGCATCGACAATACCGCCTATTATCTGCTCGATGCGGATGCTTCTGTCTATGCCGATTTCAGCGGCACCGGCAACACCCTGAATGCGAATCACCCCATCGTTCGCCGCATGATTGTCGACAGTCTTCTTTATTGGGTCGAAGAAATGCACGTTGATGGTTTCCGCTTCGACCTTGCCTCTATTCTCGCTCGCGATTCCACTGGCCAGGTCATGGCCAATCCTCCCGTTCTGTGGGACATTGAAACCGACGCCTCTCTCGCGAGAACGAAAATCATCGCGGAAGCCTGGGATGCCGCCGGGCTATACCAGGTAGGCAGTTTCGTCGGCGATAGTTGGAAGGAATGGAACGGTAAATTCCGCGACGACGTTCGCAATTTCTTCCGTGCCGAAAAGCGCTCTGTCGTGCCATTCGCCGACCGTTTTATCGGCAGCCCCGAAATCTACCTTCACAAGCAGCGTGAAGCGGAGCAGAGTGTCAATTTCATTACTTGCCACGACGGATTCACTCTCAATGACTTGGTTTCTTATGAGCAGAAGCACAACGAAGCCAACCTGGAAGGCAACCGCGACGGCGCAAACGACAATCGCAGCTGGAATTGCGGCGTCGAGGGCCCGACCGATGATCTGCAAATCGAGAAACTCCGCGATCGCCAGGTGAAGAACTTTTTCACGACCACGTTGCTGGCCGTTGGCTTACCCATGCTTTTGATGGGCGATGAGGTGCGCCGCACGCAAAAGGGCAACAATAACGCCTATTGTCAGGATAATGAGATTAGTTGGTTCGATTGGACACTACTGACTCGCCACGCGGATGTTCATCGCTTTGTGCAGCATCTGATCGCGCGCAGGCTCCGGCGCAATTTAAGCCCCGAACAGCAGCGCATGACCCTAACGCAACTCATCCACGACGCCAACAAGGGTTGGCATGGCGTCAAGCTCAATCAGCCCGACTGGGGCGACGATTCGCACAGTCTCGCCTTCAGCGTCGAAATACCTGCCGAGCATCTTCATTTCCACCTCATCCTGAACTCCTATTGGGAATCGCTCGAATTCGAGCTTCCTCCCGTCGCTAACGGCCTGCAAAATCCTTGGCATCGTTGGATCGATACGTTCCTCGAGTCACCGCACGATATTTCGGAATGGGATGTCGCGTCCGCGGTTCCCGGATTTGCCTATCGCGCCGGCCCTCGCTCCGTTGTCGTTCTGTGGTCACAGTTGATCGCCAGTGACCATAACGGATTGCAGCGCTAATTGTGTTCTGAATACGAACGCCGCGAACGAACCATATTGCATGTCCGTCCTTGCTTCGCGGCGCATGACTGGTAAACAATGTCGCTGAAGCGGAAGAAGTCTACCGTTCCGCAGCGCGTCTTCCGTAAAATGCAATCATCGACAGACTGTTTCGTGCTGCCTCGTCCAGGAGTCCACATGAAAGCGCCATTCTTCACTCTTCGCTGGTTCACTTTGTTTTTCGTCGCGAGCGTTTCCGTCTTCGCGCAGTCGTCCGACTGGCTCGCCACGCTCCCGCAGCCGCACGACTACAATCTGAAACGCAGCTCCAGTTATGATCGCTCGGGCGGCAATGCTGATTTTCGCCCAATCCCGCCTGGCGAGACTCTTACACTTCTTGATGAACCCGGCCCTGGCACCGTCACTCACATTTGGTTCACCCTCGCCACCGACGAGTCGTATCACCTAAAGAAGCTGGTCTTGCGGATGTACTGGGATGGCGAAGCTGCCCCTAGTGTCGAGACCCCGCTTGGCGATTTCTTCGGCCTGGGCCTGGGCGAATATTTCCTTTTCCAATCGATGCCGCTCAGTGTTGGCCCCAACAAAGCTCTGAACTGTTTCTTTCCCATGCCTTTTCAGAAGCACGCCCGTATGACCGTCACCAATGATGGAAGTGAACCTGTCGGTGCGTTTTACTTCAACATTGACTATCGGGCCTATTCCAAGTCACTCCCACCCGACACGCTTTATTTTCACGCGCAATATCGTCAACTAACCCCTGCCAGAGGCTGGAGCAACGAATGGCAGGACAATGGCGCCCGAATCATCAATGACAAGAAGAATCTTCGCGGCGAAGACAATTACATCTGGCTCGAGGCAACCGGCCGCGGCCACTTCGTCGGCGTCACCATGTCTGTTTTGCAGAACCAGGATTACTGGTGGGGCGAAGGCGACGACATGTTCTTCGTCGACGGTGAGACCACGCCGTCCATTACCGGAACAGGCTCAGAGGACTATTTCCTGGGCGCTTACGATTTTGGCGGCCTTCCATTCTTCTACGCGCTCTATGGCGCGCCGGTCGTGGGAATTGAACGCGCCGGCGGCCGGAGTTCGGTCTACCGCTTCCACCTGGATTCACCGATTCCTTTCGCGAAATCGCTGAAGGCCACTATCGAACATGGCCACGCCAATGTTCGCTCCGACAATTATTTCTCTGTCGCGTATTGGTATCAAACGGAACCGCACGCCGTGTTTCCGCCCCTACCGCCAGTCGAAGATCGCTTGCCCAAGATTAATGCGGTCGGTGGGCCGGGCAACGCGCCAAAATAATCCCTACTGCGCCAACGAAGCTTTCACTGTTTTCCCATATTCTCGGGCCTTGGCAATCGCTGCTGCTTCGTCTACTGTCAGTACCTTCCCATCTTTCATGACCGGCCTTCCACCCACCACCACCGTCTCCACTTCACTTGCCTTCAGCGCATAAACGATTTGCGAATACGGGTCGAACATCGGCACGGCATTCGGCACATTCAAATTGAGCACCACGAAATCTGCCTTCTTTCCGGCTTCCAGCGACCCAATCTCTTTCTCCATATGCAATGCCCGCGCCCCTTCAATCGTAGCCATTTCCAACGCACCCTTCGCTCCGAGGGCGCGAGGATCCACGCGATACGTCTTCTGTAACTTCGCCGCCAAGTCCATCTCTTCCATCATGTCCAGGTCATTGTTACTACCCGATGGCCCATCGGTTCCCAGGCCCACGCGCACGCCCGCCGAGCGCTGGTCCACCACGGGAGCCACTCCGCTCGCCAGCATCATGTTGCTCGACGGGTTGTGAACGCATCCTACTTGTCGATCGGCTAATATCTTCATGTCCGTATAATCCGTCCAGATACAGTGTGCCGCCAGCACGTCGGGCCCGAGAAATTCGATCCGCTCCAGGTATTGCACCGGCGTCGCGCCATTCTTTTCAATACTATCCACGTATTCCTTCCGCATCTCCGCCACATGAATCAAAATCGGCGCATGATATTTCCTTGCCAGCGCCGCCGAATCGCGCAACGTTTTCTCCGAGCAGGTGTAAATGGAGTGCGGCGCGACCGATGCGTGGATCAGCGGATCTCCTTGCCATTTCTTCAGGAACTTTTCTGTGTACGCCGCCGTCGCCGCTTCATTCTTGTTGTCCGGCGCAGGGAAGTCGATCCACGTTTCGCCTAAGAACCCGCGCAGCCCTGCCGCCTTGGTCTCTTCCGCAACCGCATCCTCGAAGTAGTACATGTCCGCAAGCGTCGTCGTTCCGCTTCGAATCATTTCGGCAAGCGCCAGTCGCGATCCCCAGCGCACAAACTCTTCATTCACATTTTTTGCTTCCGCTGGGAAAATATACCTCCGCAGCCAATCGTCCAGAGTGACATCATCTACAAGTCCTCGCATCAACGCCATGGGGATATGCGTGTGGGCATTAATCAGTCCGGGCATGATCAGCTTGCCCCCCGCGTCGATCTTCTGTGCTGCATCATACTTTGAGGCAATTTCCTTGCTCGGCCCGATCGCGAGGATGGTGTCGCCCGTCACGACGATTGCGCCATCCTCCAGCACACGGCGTGTCCCATCCATGGTGACAATCGTTGCTCCGCTCACCACCATGTCCGCGCTCTCTTTCTTGCTCTGTCCGAACGCGATCCCGCTCGCCTCGGTAAAGCACATCACGCCAAAAATTGCGACCCCGAAACGACTCGTCATCTAGCCCTCCGCCTTTCTGCGCCTATAAATTCGATGCGTCAAACGGTTTGGGAAAAAGCTCCCGCATTCGCATCACTTCTGCTTTGCCCTTCAGGTTCGCCAGCACTACGGGCACATCCCCGCAAAATTCCCAGATCAATTGACGGCAGGCCCCGCATGGCGGCGTCAACTCATCCGTATCCGTTACCACCGCAATCGCATCGAATTGCCGCTCTCCTTCGCTGATCGCCTTGAAAATGGCCACTCGCTCCGCACACACGGTTAGTCCATACGTAGCGTTCTCCACGTTGCAGCCGCCATATACCGTCCCCACCGGTGTCCGCAGTGCGGCCCCCACCTTAAAATTGGAAAATCGCGCGTGGGCGTTCTCCCGCGCCTGCGTCGCCGCTTTGATCAGTGCATCAAATTCAGACACAAACTCCTCCTGTCGCAGGCTTCGCGGTGCGAATCTTACAGCGCCGAAGCAATGTCGGGAATCACCGCCCGCAGCAGAGAGATAAATTGTCCCTTTACGCGCTCCGCTGCCTCCAGGACTTCCTTGTGGTCCAACGCTTGCTCCAGAATGCCTGCGGCTGCATTCGTCACGCAGGAAATCCCCAACACTCGTATCCCCGCGTGTCTCGCTGCAATTACTTCAGGAACCGTCGACATCCCCACCAGATCCGCGCCAATCGTTCTCAGGTAGCGAATTTCTGCAGGCGTTTCGTAGCTTGGTCCCGCCAGCGCCGCATAGACGCCTTCGCCCAATCCAATTCCTAGACGTCTGCCCTCGGCGAGAGTCAATTCGCGAAACTTCTTGTCATACGCCGTGCTCATGTCCGGAAATCGCGGGCCGAACCTTTCATCATTGGGTCCAGCCAGGGGATTCGCCTCTTGCAGATTGATGTGGTCGCTGATCACCACCAGCCTTCCCTGTGTGAACTCCTTTTTGATCCCTCCGGCGGCATTTGTCAGAATTACAGCCTTTACTCCCATCCGCGCAAACACGCGCACGGGAAACGCCACGTCGTGTACCGAGTACCCCTCATACAGATGAACGCGGCCTTGCATCCCGGCGACTTCTATGCCCTCCACCGTCCCAATAACCAACTGTCCGGCGTGCCCGATTGCCGTGGACGTCGGGAATTTAGGAATCTTTGCGTAGGGAATTCGCGTCGCGTCTGCAAATTCATCCGCGAACGCCCCCAGTCCCGATCCCAGGACTAGCGAAATTTTCGGACGCAGCTTGCACTTCTTTTGGACGTACCGCGCCGCTGCCTCAGCCTGTACGAACTCTGCGCCGCCCGGGTTCATGTCAGAATCCCCACAATGCAGGCAGACATCAGGTTAGCCATGGTTCCCGCCAGCATCGCGCGGATGCCAAATTTCGCCAACTGCCCGCGCTGTTCCGGTGCCAGCGCACCGATGCCCCCGATTTGAATTCCAATCGAGCTGAAATTGGCGAAACCACAAAGCGCGAACGTGGCAATCGTGAACGATCGCGGATCCAGCGAATCCTTCAGCTGCCCCAGCTTTGCAAATGCCACAACCTCATTGATGGACATGCGCGTTCCCAGCAGATTTCCAATTACGCCCGCGTCTTTCCACGGAATTCCAATTAGCCACGCGATCGGTGAAAAGATCCATCCAAAGAACTGCTCCAGGCTCAGTGGGAACCATGGGAAATGATGGAAGGCGAGCCAGTTGTGCGCTCCGCCAACCAGATAATCCACCAGCGCCAGCAGCGCGATAAACGAAATCAGCATGGCGCCAACATTAATCGCCAGGTGCAGTCCGTCTGACGTACCTCGCGAAATCGCCCCCAGAAAATTGGCCTCTTTTTCCATCTCCGGCATTTGTACGTGGCCTGCCGTCAACGGCTGCTCGGTCTCCGGCACTAGCATTTTCGCCATCAATAATGTCCCCGGCGCGGTCATAATCACCGCCGTCAGCAAATGTTTTGCCTCCACTCCGGAAGCGATATATGCCGCCATGATTCCGCCGGATACATGCGCCATCCCGCACGTCATCACGCACATCAGTTCGGACTTTGTCAGCTTGTTCAGGAACGGCCGAATCGTAAGCGGTGCCTCCGTCTGCCCCATGAAGATGCTGGCCGCAATGTCTAGCGATTCTGCGCCACTCGCTCCCATGACGCGCGTCATCACCCAAGCAAATGCGCGAATAAACCACTGCATCACGCCAACGTGGTAGAGGAACGCGAACACGGCAGCAATAAAAATGATCGTGGGCAATACCTGGAACGCAAAAATGAACCCAAATGAGGAACCGTGTATCCCCAATCCTCCAAAAACAAATTCAGAGCCGGCGAACGCGAAACTCAGCAATTTATTTACCCCGTCTCCCAGTTTCTGAAATAGGATCCGGCCCAGCCCTAATTTCAATACAAACACCCCAAAGACGAGCTGAAGGCCCAGTCCCCACAGGATAGTCTTGAGTTGGATTGCCTTTCGCGCCGTCGAGAAGAGGTACGCCAGCCCCAGCAGCACCGCCATGCCAAGCACACCCACAAATCTTCCCATTCCGTCTCCTTTGGTTCCTGCCAAAAAACTCAGAGCGGTTGAAGTTCTAGCCGCCCAGCACCTGCCGGATCAGCGCCCGCGCGGGAGGTGCTGTCTCCCCCATTACGAAACTTGCGGCGATCATCTGCTTGGCCTCGGCCAATTTTGTCTCCGAATTGCAGTGAATAGTGACCAGTGTTTCCCCGACCGCAACGTGATCGCCAATGCGCCGGTGGAATTCCAGGCTTACTCCGTGATCGACTTGATCTTCTTTCTTTTCACGCCCACCACCCAGCATGGCCAGCGCGATTCCGAAGTCCTGGCACTGTGTATCCACGATGTAGCCCCCTAAAGCGGCCACCACGTCCACTCGCGATCGCGCCTGCGGCAACAGTGACGGATCCTCCACCACGCGCGCTTCTCCTCCCTGCAACTCAATGCATTCCCGGAATTTCTCCAGCGCCTGGCCCGACGCGATCATCGCCTCCGCCAGTCGCCTTCCTTCATTCACCGTCGGAGTCCGCTCGCCAAGATAGAACATCCACGCGGACAACTCCACGCTTAACTGCCGCAAGTCTTTGGGGCCCTTTCCCTTCAATATGTCGATCGCCTCGATCACCTCGCTCGAGTGCCCGGCCATGCGCCCCAGCGGTTGCCCCATGTCGGTCAACAGCGCCACACACTTCTTTCCCATGTGCTGCGCCGTGTCTACCATCGCCTTCGCCAACCGCACCGCGTCCTCTTCCTTCTGCATGAACGCACCGGAGCCCGTCTTCACATCCAGTACTAGCGCATCGATTCCCTCGGCCAGCTTTTTGCTCATGATCGAAGCGCAAATCAGGCTGACGTTTTCCACCGTCGAGGTCACATCCCGCAGTGCGTAGATCTTTTTGTCCGCTGGCGCAATCTCCGCGGTTTGCCCAATCAGGGCCATCCCGCACTCGCTTAAGACGTGCCGAAACTGTTTTAGGTCCAGCGCTATGTTGAATCCGGGAATTGCTTCCAGTTTGTCCAGCGTGCCCCCGGTATGCCCAAGTCCGCGCCCGCTGATCATCGGCACGGTCACGCCGCCGGCAGCGACGATCGGGGCCAACACCAGCGACGTATTGTCCCCCACGCCTCCCGTGGAATGTTTATCGACCTTTTTTCCGGGGATTTCCGAAAGATCCACCACTTCGCCCGAGTGCAGCATTGTTTCCGTCAAGGCCGCAGACTCTTTGGCGTTCATTCCGCGCAACCACACCGCCATTAGCCACGCCGCCATCTGGTAATCCGGAATATCCCCGCGCGTGTATCCGCGAATAAGGAAGTCTATCTCTTCACGGGTGTGTTCCCCGGAATCGCGTTTTTTTCGGATGAGGTCGACGGCGCGCATGCCTGTGCAGATGAAGTGCGAGCCTAACATCAGCATCAACACGCGTCAACGCAACCCGGCTTCTTCGGCTGGTTCGCGCTCGGTGCCATCGTGATCCAACAACTTGCTCCTTTTTTGCCGATGTTATATTTTGCGCATGCTGCCTAAGGAGCCCGAATGAGCAAAGTGCCGAGAGTAGCCGTTGTTGGCAGCGCCAATGTCGATCTAACTACCTTCAGCGACAGCTTCCCGCGTTCCGGTGAAACAATTTTCGGTCAGCGATTTGATCTTGGATTCGGCGGCAAGGGAGCCAATCAGGCCGTCGCGGCGCGTATCTGCGGCGCCGAGGTTGTCATGCTAGCTAACCTGGGCAGCGACCTCTTCGGCGAAGCCTCGGTCAGAAATTTCGCATCGTTCGGGATTGACACTACTCACGTCCGAATCGTTCAGGGCGTTTCCAGCGGCGTTGCTCCCATCTTCGTCGAGCCGAACGGGCAAAACCGCATCATCGTCGTTAAAGGGGCGAACGACACGCTCTCGCCCGCTGATGTCGAAGCCGCTTCCTCCGCGCTCCTGCACGTCGACACCATCGTTCTCCAGTTCGAAATCCCCATCGAGACTGTGTGCTACACCGTACATTTCGCGCGGAAACACGGCATTCGCTGCATCGTTAATCCAGCTCCCGCGCAAAGGGTCAATCTGCAAGAACTGTGTTCTGCCGACTATTTCATTCCCAATGAATCGGAAGCCGAAGTCATCACCGGGCTTCCGGTTCACACAATCGAAGATGCCAAGAAGTGCGCCGCAGCTTTGCTGCAGCAGGGATTCCGGAGGGTGATCATTACGCTCGGCGGTCGCGGCTCTCTTCTGGCCGCTCCCGAAGGAGCTGAATTGATCGATCCCTTTTCGGTTATCCCCGTGGATACCACCGGTGCCGGCGACGCCTTCATCGGCAGCTTTGCCGTTTTCCTAGGTGCTGGCTTGCCGGAAAGGGAAGCCCTCACACGTGCCAATCTGTACGCCGCCCTGTCAACCATGCGTGTCGGCACACAGAAGTCTCTCCCCACCCGGGCTGAGTTCGAAGCCGAGTGGGCCAAGCGCGGCAAGAGGGCATAGCCTTGCGTAGCTCCGGATTCGCTCGAGCGCGCCACAATATTCTTAAGGAGCCCAAATGTTCATTTTGCAAAGCTATCCGCTAGCCGTATTCTTCTGCACCATTACCATGTTCTGCTGGGGATCGTGGGCCAACACTCAAAAACTCGCGCGAAAAGGCTGGCGCTTCGAACTCTTTTATTGGGACTACACCATCGGCGTACTTCTGCTCACTCTAATTCTCGGACTCACTCTCGGCAGTTCCGGAAATGACGGCCGTCCCTTCCTCGCCGATCTTTCTCAAGCTTCGCACTCCAGCATTCTTTCTGCGCTCATCGGTGGCGCAATCTTCAACGCTGCAAATATATTGCTGGTCGCTGCTATAGACATCGCCGGAATGTCGGTTGCGTTTCCCGTGGGCATCGGCCTGGCTCTGGTGCTCGGCGTCGTCGTAAACTACATCGCCGATCCGGTCGGCAACGCGCCCTTGCTCTTCGGTGGCGTCCTTCTCGTCGTCCTGGCCATCATTCTCGACGCCATCGCCTACCGCAAGATCCCGGGCTCCTCGGCCGGCGTCAGCACCAAGGGCCTGGCTCTCTCCGTTGCCTGTGGAATCCTGATGGGCTTCTTCTATCGCTTTGTCGCCGCTTCGATGTATCCCGTATTCACGCAACCGCAATCGGGGAAACTAGGTCCCTACGGTGCAGTTTTCATCTTCGCGGTTGGAATTTTCCTCAGCAACTTCATCCTGAACACCTTCGTGATGAAGAAACCCTTCGTCGGTCAGCCCGTGGCTTTGTCTGACTACTTCAAGGGCAGTTTCGGCACTCACCTCACTGGCATTCTCGGCGGCATCATCTGGGGCGTCGGCATGAGCTTCAACATCATCGCCAGCGGCCGGGCCGGGTTCGCCATTTCTTATGGCCTTGGTCAGGGCGCCACTATGGTGGCCGCGTTCTGGGGCGTTTTCATCTGGAAGGAATTCCGCGATGCACCGGACGGCACCTCCAAACTGATCGCGTCCATGTTCGGCTGCTTTCTCGCCGGCCTCGCATTCATCGTCCTGGCGCGCATGAACTGAATTTCAGAAAAAAGCTAGGTTCCATTGGCCGTTGACTATCCACAAACTTCACTTTTGCCTTGACACTGTTGCACGCGAGAAATTACGCTTCTTTAGCATTTCCTTTGGAGCATTCCTACTTCCGAGCATGCTACCGACAACAGTTTTGATTCGCTCACAAAAACCCTTCACCCGCACTCTCACAAGTACACTTTATTTTTGTCGCGGTCCTCTAACCAGCGTGCGGCTCCACTTCTCCATTCCGCTTATCTACTGGGTGGTACTTTCACTTTCCGTTCTGTTGCCTACTTCAATCGCCGCTCCCCGCAAAATCATTATCGATACTGACCCTGGCACGGACGACGCCATGGCCATCATGCTCGCCCTGAACTCCCCCGATCTCGACGTTCGCGCGATTTCCATTGTTCCCGGAAACGTCACTGCCGAGCAGGGACTTGATAACGCCCTCCGAATGATCTCTCTCGCCAACCGCTGCGATATCCCGGTTGCCGCTGGCGCTCAGCATCCCCTGTTTCAGAAACTGATCACCGCTGAATTCTGGCATGGCAAGAACGGCCTCGCAAACATTGAGCTCCCTCCGAGCAAATGTAAGGTCGACCCGCGCTGGGGCCCCGATCTCATTATTGAACTGGTCCACGCATCACCCCACGAAATTACGCTCGTTCCCATCGGCCCGCTTTCCAACATTGCCCTGGCGATCGAGAAAGACCCTTCCATCATTCCCCTCGTCAAGGAGGTTATCCTCATGGGAGGTTCCATCTCAGGCGGTAATGCCACGGCGGCCGCCGAAGCCAATATTTACGGCGATCCCGAAGCCGCGCAAATTGTCTTTCAGGCGGCATGGCCACTCACTATGGTCGGTCTTGATGTCGGCGACAAAACTCTTCTCTCACGGAAATACCTTGCCCAACTCGGCAAGACCCACGGTCCTGTGAACGACTTCATCTACAAGGTTGCCGAGTTCCTCATTCAACTTGGAGAGAGGTTCGGCGACTCTGGCACGCCCATGTACGACCCGCTTGCCGTCGGAGTGGTCATCGACTCCACCATCGTGAAGGCTCCGCCTATGCATGTGGACGTGGAGACGCGCGGCGAATTTACGCGCGGCGAAACCGTTGCCAATCGCCGCAACGCCATCGAGAATAATGTGCTGCAACATTTTTCCAATGGGGATCGCTACGTAGTCGAAGGCCTGAAACCGGTCGCACCCAACGCCAACGTGTGCACTGCGGTGAACGCCGAGAGGTTTCTGGAGATGTTCGTTGCTCGTATTCAAGGAAAGTGAGGGGCGCAATTTGGTGCGCGGTCGATTCTAGTGCAAAAATCGGTCAACGGACGGCGACATTTTCTGCAGTCGCTTGTGGGAACCCTTGCCGCACTTCCCGTTGCACACGCTGATTTGTCTTCGGCCGCACTGGATTTCACCGCGCAACCTTTTCCTTCAGAGACCATGCACTGGCCGAAACCCATTGGCAGTCCCGTACTGGAGAGTCTGCCTTACGCGATTGAATCCTCACGAGACGTGCACACGCACTACGAGAAAGTAGTCCAAGTTGCCTCGTGGATGGCCTACGAAGAATTGCCCGTACCTGAATTCGCTTTGCCGTTCGGCGTCGGACAGGGCGATGCCGACGAAGCCATCGATTTCGTCCTGGTTGCAGATTCCATCGACACCGCCTTCACCAACTTCGAAACTCACGTGAAATTCCAGGTAGATTATGCCGAGCAACACTGGTCGGACTCCGATGCGGAATTTGCCTGCCTCAAGCGTGCCGTGGACCAGGGCGTGCCGATTCTCGACGGCAAATACCTTGCCACTGTCTCTCGCGCCGAACTGAACAAGATCTTCCAGGGCAACATTGAGATGCCCATGCTCGATGAAAAGCTTGCTGTCCTCCACCAGGTCGGCAAGGTGCTCGCCGAAAAATATGACGGCCGTTTCCACAATTTCGTGCGCTCTTGCTCGCCGATGCTTTATGACAATAGCAAGGGCCTTGTAGACCGCATGGTAAAGGAGTTTCCGCGATTCAACGATGTCAGTAGGCTCGACGGCCGCGAGATCAAGTTCTATAAACTTGCGCAGCTCGGCATCTGGATGCTGTATGCAACCTTGCACGCCTCCGGCAAGTTCCGGCTGGATGATCCGCAGAAGATGACTGCATTCGCGGACTACATCGTTCCGGTGGCGTTGCGCCTGCTGGGTATCACCAGCTACTCCAAGGAGCTGGAGCGTGCCATCAACACTTATCAGCTCATCCCACGAGACTCGCGCTGGGAGGTCGAGATTCGTGCGCACTGCATCTATGGCACGGCCCTGCTTCGCGAAGAAGTGAATAAGCTCCGCGCGCCCGATATGCAGGTGATCATCCCGCAGATCGATGCGCGGCTGTGGACGCACTATCACACCACTACTTGGCCCCACCATCTCACCAAGACCATCATGTATTAAGACGGTTGCTGTTCTGCGCCAAAAGAGAGGAGAACACTCATGAAGAGAATCCTTCGCATCTGTACGGTCTCACTGCTGTTGCTAATGACCTTTGCCACAACAACATCCGCTCAGGACAGACGCAAGGTCATCATCGACCAGGATGCCGCGGGACCGGGCGGAACCGACATGCAGTCAATTCTGGTGCTGGTAAATTCACCTGACACCGACGTGCTCGGGATTTCTGTGCTGACCGGCGACCAGTGGCGCGACGAAGAAGTGCAGCATACCCTGCGCCTGCTGGAGATCATCGGCCGCACCGACATACCGGTCTTTCCTGGCGCGATGTTCCCTCTCATCAGCAGCAAAGAGTACATCGCCAAATGGGAAACCATGTACGGCAAAGTGGTCTATCAAGGTGCATGGAACTACACGCGTGGATTCAAACTGCATGGGCCTTTCGAAATCCCGCCGATGCCGGAAGGTAAGCCGACCACGAAGGCCTCGGAGGAAGACGCCGCACATTTCCTCGTGCGTATGGTGCGCAAATATCCGCACGAAGTGACCATTTATGCCGCAGGACCGATGACCGATCTGGCGCTGGCGATCGGTCTTGACCCGCGGTTCCCGGAATTGAGCAAAGAGCTGATCGTAATGGCAGGGAGCATCAATCCCCAAACGGAGGATCCAGAATTCGTTCTGGCTCCCTCGCGCGAGTTCAACTTCTGGATGGATCCGGAAGCCTCGCGTGCGGTTCTTCACGCCCACTGGCCACGCGTTGCGCTTACCTCCGTGGACATTTCCCTGAAGACCCGCATGGAAAAGGAATTGATCGAAAAGGTAAGAAGCAGTCCCACGCCCGCCGCGCAATACGTCGCGAAGTATGCTGAAGCAAATTACCTGTGGGACGAGCTAGCGGCGGTAGCTTGGCTCGATCCATCGATCATCACAAAATGGAAAAAACTTTATGTGGATGTGAACGTCGATCACGGCGCGGGCTATGGCAACACGCTGATCTGGGGGGCAGGGAATCAGCCCGGAATGGGCGAAGTCCTGGTCGATGTTCAGGACGATCTTGATAAAGCGAAGTTCTATAAGGAATACGTCGATCTCCTGACGCGCCCGACGCCAGCAGTTGTTCGACAATGATTTACATCCTCAATTCTCTTCTTCTACGTAGTTCAAGGTATAGCCTGCGACTGCCCGAGAGTTGTTCAGGGTATTTGCGGCATTGCGCCAACGAATGCTCGCGATCTTAGTTAGCAGCGATCCTGACGCTCAGTGAGCTGCCCATTGGAATCACGCTGGGCGTTTATACACTCCTCGTATACTTTCCGAGAAGGCCGAAGATGGAATAACATTATTCATTCCCCGCAGAGAACTGAATTGCGAACCACTACCCAGGATGTATTAGACTGGACCCGCGATCCTCGGCTACATTACTATGAGCACAAGAGTTTTGCTCAATCCGCGATGGCCAGCCTTCATAGCTATGTTCGCCGCTGCGGGTGTATATCTCGCATTGCCCGAGCCACTTTCCCTTGGACCTAGCTGGCTGCTGCTCGCCATGATTGTCCTCTTGCTTGTTCCCATCGTGGTATCGGATCGCCGCGGCACGCACAACTTGACTCGCGCGCTCACGTTTGTAGCCAATGGCATCATTACCGTGGCTCTGATTGTTTCGCTCATTCACCTTATTCAAGGGATTCCCCAGCATCTTGAGACGCCTAAGGCTCTTCTTCGCTCGGCAATCGCCTTGTGGATTGCGAATATTCTTGTGTTCGCTCTCTGGTACTGGAAGCTCGATGCGGGCGGTCCGCTGCGGCGTGAAGGTGCGCGCGGCATGCTTAACAGCTCGTTTCTGTTCCCGCAAATGTTGAGCCGCGCTGGCCAGGATTCTTCCTGGACGCCCCATTTTGTGGACTATCTGTTTCTGGCGTTCAATACCAGTACGGCCTTTTCGCCAACGGATACGGCAGTACTGTCACGCTGGGCGAAGCTTGGCACGATGCTCCAGTCATTGATCTCGCTGATGATTCTTGCGCTGCTTGCCGCGCGAGCCGTCAATATTCTCTAAACTCTCACTCCTTCACACCACAGTGCCAAACAGCCAGCCTGCACCGGCGGTTAAGGCCATAGCGATTGCACCCCAAAAAGTTACCCGAAGCGCACCTGTGGTAACCCGGGCCCCGCCCGTCCTTGCGGCCATTCCACCAAGCAGCGCCAGAAACACTAAAGAAGTTCCCGAAACAATCGCGAACATCCCGTGAACAGACGCGATCCAGGCGACCGCAAGAGGTAAAGCCGCCCCAATAGCGAAACTCCCTGCGGAGGCCAAGGCCGCCTGGATGGGTCGCGCGCGAAAGGTGTCAGAGATGCCAAGCTCATCGCGGGCATGCGCCCCCAAGGCATCATGAGCCATCAATTGTTCCGCGACCTGATCGGCAAGGGCCGCATCCAACCCGCGTGCTACGTAAATGGCCGCCAGTTCCTTGTGCTCCCGCGTATCGTCTGCTTTGAGTTCAGCGCGCTCGAGTTCAAGTTCGGCTTCTTCGGTATCTGCCTGTGAGTGCACCGATACGTATTCACCGGCTGCCATCGACATGGCCCCAGCCACGAGTCCCGCTATGCCCGCAACCATAATCTCATTGTGCGCAGCATGTGCGGCCGCGACACCCAAAATCAGACTTGCCGTGGAAACGATACCGTCGTTCGCGCCCAGAACCGAGGCGCGAAGCCAGCCAATGCGGCTCGTGCGATGTAGCTCGTTTTTGTTTGCAAGCATTCCGGGACCTCTCAGATTTAGCGCCTCGTGTAAATCGGGACGGGGAGTATTCGCTTCATTCCCTCACGGAAACACGGTGACCTTACCATAATTGCAGGAGCCTCCGCAGTGACGATCGGTCACCCCATGTCCGTGAAGCCCGCTTTCGGCTGCTTAACCTTGGCGAATCCCTGAATCGTAATTAAGGCTACCTGCGCTAGCGCGAGCTGATCGAGAAACGAACCACTACACCGTTCACGTACGTCACCTCCGCGCGCCGGTCTCCGGGGAAATATTCGAACGCTTGCGTCTTTACACCACCGGCTCCGGTGGTTTGCGAAATCTGGCGACCTTGGCCCACTAATAGCGTGACTTCGTCGATCTTCATTCCGTTCTTGAGCTGGGCTGTGGGCGAAACAGTCGCATTTCCATTCCCAGATCCGGCAATGTTCTGCTGCGGGGTAGCACCAGAGTTTGCAGTCTGCGGCCGCGCGAAATCGACGTAATCGGCAAGCAGCTTCATCACCGCTTCGGGTGTAAGCTCACCTGCAGGAATTGAGCCAGACCAGCGCAAATTGAAACGCGAACCACCCTGCGCGCGCTTGTCGTCCACCTGCGCGGCGCGCTGATTGTTGGAGGCTGTGGAGCTATGCCAGAACGCGCGGATAATTGACCCGTCAGCTCCTCGCTCCCCGAGGTCAGCCTGACTGAGGCCAGCGCCACACCGGTCTACTAGCCCCTGCTTCCAAACGTCATTGACAAGACCTGGCTGGGAGATGGCGCCAGTGCCTTGGAGAGGGCCGCCTTGAGCGCCTCGAAGGAGGCATCAGTGAACGCGCCATGCGTTTGCCATAGCACGTGGCCTTGTGGATCAGCTAGCACGATGTAGGGATCATCGGGCGCGGAAAAGTTAACGAGCTTTTTCCACTCCTCTTCATGATCGAGGATCGGCACGAAATGGGCTTGCTGCTCGGCAGGGATATCCTTGCGCATTCCGCGAAGGATCATGGGCCGGACGAACGAAGGGGCGCCTTGCAGCACTGGAAGTTGATAATAAGTGACGCGGGGGTCGGAACGATAATCAGCGAAAAACTGTTTGTCCCATGGAGCGCAGTTGTCGCCACTCTTGTGCGAAAAACCTAGAACCAGTATTAGGACTTGAGTACTTCCGGGCTTGGGCAGAACGATTTCTGCGTCAGCAAGCGTTTTTGTCTTGATGGGAGGGATGGTCTGCGCCTGAGATGCAGTGGCGATCGCCAGCATCAGAAGAACGGTGAAATGAGTGACACGCCGCATGAGCCGTCCTTCAAGATTCGAAGATAAGGATGCCAAGCTGGTAGCAGTAGTTTAGCGCAATTTGTACAGCAGGCGAGCTAGAAGCGGAAGACGTATCCGCTGGAGAGATAGAGGTTGCCCTGCAATGTGTAGTACTGATCGGAGAGCACTGTGACGGGGGGCTGCCAGGGATCTGGGCTGCCGCTGAGGTAGTGGACGAGCATGGTGCCTACGCGGAATCGCAACGTAGAACGAGTCGTCGCGTAGTATTCGACGCTGCCGCCCAGATCAAGTGCGAACCGCGTGGAATCTGCGAAGATGGTGGAGCTGCCCGGCTGAAGTGTTTTTTCGTAATGAATGAAGCCGGGTCGCACTTGGGAAAACACACCCCAGGATTTGGACGTGCGGCCAATTTTCAATCCTGCAAGCACTTCCTGCGCCGAGCCGCGGGAGCCCCACGAGCCGGATCCGGGGAAGAAGTTCGCTTCACTATCGAAATAGACATAACGGGAACCGCGGTAGCTGAAATCAAATCCGCCACCACTGGTGAATTGCCGACAAGAGTTGCAGCCTTGACGATCCATTGGAAGATCGATCGAGATAAAGTGAACACCGGTGCTCCAGCGAGGTTCGTCCTTCCAGGCTGGTAGAACCACAATTGGCCGCAAGGGCGCGCCAAATGCAGCCGCCACGGAACTCTCCGTGGGAAAGCGATACCAGGGCTTCTTGCCCGCCAAGACGTTTGCCAATGTCTTACTGGGCGAAAGGGCGCTGCGCATCGCCTTGTATTTCAGCGCGGGGCTGTCTTTCGCAATGCGATCGGTGAATTCTTTTTCGATCGTATCTTCCATGATGATCCAACCGATGCCCACAGTCGGTGTGATCACGAAATCCACCCAGCCCGTGTTGTTGTTGGGTGGCTTGTAATCTTTGCCAGGGATCGGATGGCACTTGAGGTACCAGCCACAGCCGGGGACGTAGGTATAGCCACCCTCGTTGCCAAGTGCGGTTTCGCTTAGTACCGGCCCAATTTCGAAGTATGTGGAATACGCTGCAGCCCACACCCACGCCTTCAGGCGACTGTGCCAGTAGGCCGATGACTTTCCAAAAGTCGCCGATCTGCCCTGCGGATCATTTTGCAGGAAAATGTTTCCGGAAACGGCACCCTGCATGGGATGGCCAATATAATTGATGATAAAGCTGTCGCCATCGCCCCAGCGATTCATGTGAAAGTCACCAAGTGAAACAAAGTAATCGTGCCAGAGCGGCCTGTGAACCAGCAGATGGCGGGCGTACGGATCCGTCGCCAGACGGAATGTATGCTCCATGACGAGGAACTCGAGGGATTGCCATAGCGCTGGCCCCCAATGAAAATGTTCCTTGGAGGCGGCCGGCGAGAGGAATGAGTTGCCGACGAGCGGATCGAAGCTGCTGGTCCATGTCGTAAAATTCATGGGGGCATCAGCGACGCAAGGGGACACCAGGCTAAATGAGTCTGCGCTGGTGCACGGACTCGCTGCGACCAGGTTCGCGTCGAATTCCGGAGTGGCGGAGGCGGAAAGAAACAACGATGCGGTCGGAGCCAGGTGAATCGGCATTGAGAAATTTGCGAGGTCGATCGAGGGGATCTCGTTTATCGCAGAGAATGCACTCGGAAATGCTAAGGAGAAGGAACGGGATGCAGACTCCGGCCAGAAGATCTTTGCCGGAGAAAGTCCGGACAACGTGGATCGATCGCTTGCGATACGAGAGTGCGTCGTGAGGAGCACCTTTGTGGAGGAGAACAGCGGGGCCTCCAAGTCGGCAAGCGTTTGCGCGAAGAGTCCGGGAGCAGCGAATGCAAAAACGAGCAATACCGTTAAAGAACGGAGTTTCTTTCGTATCGACATACAACAAAACCTAGATTGGTAGACGAAAGGATAACACATCATACTCATTACGCCAGAGGGCACACATCACAGTCCGGGGAGAGGCTCCGATTGGCACCGGGAGTGCCGTGATCGCCGGAAATTGGCGGGGATGGTATGCTCGTGCTCTGCGACTGGCAGTACGCGGCGTGCGGCTGCGATGTTGACCGAAGGGTGCCAGTACTGGGTGCAGGATGACCGCCAAAAGGGAGATGCGACTGGAAATTTCGGACCGAGCCGGAAACCGTTTGCCTGCCGGAGATACAAACTGCCCTGGCGGAGCTATCGCCAGTTTGAATAGCCGGGAGTTGGCGCCTAATCGCGGGACGTCCCTGAACCTCGATTGGGTGGAACAAGTGCGTGTCAATACCAGCGCGGTGGAGCGGCGCGCTGCGACTCTCGTGACCCGACGTACTGTGAAAAAGAATTGGCAGATTGCGTGGTTGCTGCGCGCCATCACATGTATGGACTTAACCACATTGTCGGGGGACGACACAGACGAAAGAGTGAGGCGGCTCTGCGCGAAAGCCCGACAACCCATCTCGCAGGAAGTCGTTGAGAAATTGGGAATCGCCGAATTGGGGATACAAGTGGGTGCCGTATGCGTGTATCACCTGTTTGTAGAGGCAGCGAGGCAGGCGCTGGAGGGAACGAAGATTCCTGTGGCCGCCGTGTCCACCGGATTTCCGGCAGGCCTGACGCCGCTGGAAGAGCGAATTTCTGAGATTCGCAGGTCAGTGGAAGCGGGCGCGCAAGAGATCGATGTGGTGATTACGCGGGCGCGCGTGTTCGGTGGGGAATGGCAAAAGTTGTACGACGAAATTGTGGTGTTCAAAGACGCGTGCGGACCAGCGCATTTAAAGGTGATCCTGGGAGCTGGCGACCTGATGACGCTGCGAAACGTAGCGCGAGCGAGCCTGGTGGCGATGATGGCGGGCGCGGATTTCATTAAGACTTCCACAGGAAAGGAGACTGTAAATGCGGTGCTCCCTGTGGGCCTCGTGATGACTCGTGCCATTCGCGAATACGCCGAAGAAACTGGCATGGCTGTGGGGTTCAAGCCTGCGGGAGGAATACGGACGGCGAAGCAATCTCTGGAGTGGTTGATGCTCATGAAGGAAGAGTTGGGGAATTCGTGGTTGAATAACCACTTGTTCCGGCTCGGCGCCAGCAGCATGTTGGGTGATATCGAGCGGCAGTTGGAATTTCATGCAACCGGTAGATACTCGGCGGAATATCGGCATCCGCTCGCTTGACTCGAACAAAGAACGCACAGGCCCTTGCAGGACATGGAGGAAAAATGCCAAAGAAGCCGAATGCGACAGACGCGCAGCTGATACTCAAGCTTTACGATCTCCGGCGAGAGGTCGAACTGCGAAAGGCCCGCCAGTGGTGGCTGATGGATTTCTGGCCAGAGAACGCGGATGACTTTCTAAAGGTCGCTTGGGCCTCAGGAACGCAGGAGAACAACTGGCTTAGGCAGGCGCCCAGTTATTGGGCCATGGCATCTTCTTTGGTGCTCCAAGGGGTTTTAAATGAAGACCTGTTCCTGCGACCGGCCTTCAGCGGCGAAATGTTTGTAATCTTCGGGAAGGTACAACCGTTCATCAAAGAACTGCGTGAGAAGCTCGGTGACCAGGAAGTCTTTCTCGATGTCGAGACGGTCATCATGCGCACAAAGTGGGGCCGGGATCGTCTGAAATTCATACTGAAACGGATTGAGACGTGGCGCGAGAAATTGGCTGCCAAGGCCTCGGCCGCAAGGACATAGGCGTCGGAAGTTCAGTTTGGGGGCGACGGAACCGACATGAGTGTTATTCAGAAGTTCAAGACGATCGAGTACGGCCCGGCGCCGGAGGATCCGAAAGAAACTTTGCTATGGCTGGAGCGGCACGCGCGCAAATTCGGACATTTTATTGGCGGAACGTGGAAGGCGCCTCGCGAGGGTAAACATTTCGAAACCAGCGACCCCTCCACGGGCGAGAAAATCGCCGAAGTGGCCCATGGTAGTTCGGCGGATGTGGATGCGGCCGTGAAAGCAGCACGGAAAGCGCTGCCGGACTGGCAGGCAAAGCGGCCGCATGAACGGGCGAAATTCCTCTACGCGCTGGCGCGGCAGGTTCAAAAACACGCGCGACGCCTGGCCGTGCTGGAAACAATAGATAACGGAAAGCCGATTCGCGAGAGCCGCGACATCGATATTCCTCTGGTAGCGCGGCATTTTTACTATCATGCGGGCTGGGCGCAATTGCTGGATCAGGAATTTCCCGGGTACGAAGCGTGCGGAGTCGTCGGGCAGATCATCCCGTGGAATTTTCCGCTGTTGATGCTGGCGTGGAAGATCGCTCCCGCGCTGGCCGCAGCCAGCACGGTGGTGCTGAAGCCCGCCGAGTATACTCCGCTGACGGCACTCGCTTTTGGGGAGATCTGCGAGGAAGTGGGTCTACCAGCAGGAGTGGTCAATATCGTGACTGGCGACGGTACGACCGGCGAAGCGCTGGTAAGGCATTCCGGAGTGGACAAGATTGCCTTTACGGGATCCACCGAAGTCGGACGCTCGATACGGCGCGCGACTGCCGCATCTCACAAAAAACTCTCTCTGGAGTTGGGGGGGAAATCGCCGTACCTCGTGTTCGAGGATGCGGATCTCGACAGCGCGGTGGAAGGACTTGTCGACGGCATCTGGTTCAACCAGGGCCAGGTGTGCTGCGCGGGTTCACGCCTTCTAATGCAGGAGAGCATTGCGAAGTCGTTTACTCGAAAGCTGCAGGTGCGTATGAGCATGTTGCGGGTTGGTGCTCCCTTGGACAAAGGAATCGACATCGGCGCGATCGTGGCGCGCGTTCAGCTAGACAGGATTGACCGGTTGGTGAAACGGGGCATAGCGGACGGAGCCACTTGCTGGCAGCCGGAAGTGTTGCTGCCCGAACGGGGCTTATACTACAAGCCGACGCTGCTCAGCAACGTGCATCCCACTTCCATTGTTGCGCAGCAGGAAATTTTTGGGCCGGTGCTGGCGGCAATGACCTTCCGAACGCCACAAGAGGCCGTGGAACTGGCGAACAATACGGTGTACGGTCTGGCAGCGAGTGTCTGGAGCGAGAGCGTGAACGTCTCGTTGCAAGTAGCCGCGCAATTGAAGGCCGGAGTGGTGTGGGTGAACAGCACAAACTTGTTTGACGCGGCGTGCGGTTTTGGCGGCTACCGGGAAAGCGGATTCGGTCGAGAAGGCGGCCGCGAGGGCTTGCTGGAATATCTGGAGCCAACCTGGTTCCGGAGAGCGGCTGAATTAGGAGAGAATTCCAAGCGTGGAAAAGGTAGCGCGGTAGAAGTTGCCAGCCCCACGATCGATCGCACCGTGAAGCTCTACATCGGCGGAAAGCAAGCACGGCCGGATTCCGGCTGCAGTATTGAGGTTCGCGGCAATAATGGCAAGTTGCTGGGCGAGTCTCCGCTAGGAAACCGGAAAGACATTCGAAACGCGGTGGAGGCGGCGCGCAAGGCAGCGGCGTGGGGAAAAACGACCGCGCACAACCGCGCGCAAGTGCTGTACTACGTCGCCGAAAATTTGTCCCAGCGGAGCGAGGAGATTGCCAAGCGCCTGGCCGCTGCAGTGGGAAGAAAGCAGGCAGCCACGGAAGTGCAGGCTAGCGTGGAGCGCGTTTTTTCCTACGCGGCATGGGCGGACAAGTTTGACGGGTCCGTGCACAATCCCCCGATGCGCAATGTCTCGATTGCCATGAACGAACCAATCGGGACAGTGGGCGTAATCTGCCCGGCAGAATTGCCTCTACTTGGGTTCTTCTCGCTGATACTCCCGCTACTGAGCGCGGGAAACACGGTGGTGGCGGTTCCCTCAGAAGGTTATCCCCTCATCACGGGCGACATCTATCAGGTTCTAGAGACCAGCGATCTACCGGGGGGCGCGCTGAACATCGTCCCGGGGCACGCAGCAGAGCTTCTGAAGGTTTTGGCCGAACACGACGACTTGGATGCCGTATGGTGCTATGGAAACGCCGAAATGTGCGCCATGGCGAAGTCACTGTCCACCGGGAATCTGAAGCAGGTATGGACCAACGAAGGACGTGAGATCGACTTCCTGAGCGCCCGCCAAGGCGAGGGACGATGGTTCCTGGAACATGCCTATCAGGTAAAGAACGTCTGGGTACCCTACGGGGAATGAACGGGCGGCGTTAGGCCGCCTCGACCTTGCCGAGGACGTCGGGGAGGCCGCGATCAGACCACGATTCCATGGCGCGGCAAAGGGTGTCCTGTACCACGATTCTTCTGCCTGGCTGATGCGCGCGGCTCGCAATCGAGCCATCGATCTCCTCCGGCGGGACAAGCAATTCCGCCACTTCGGCTCGGAACTCGTCAATCTTTTGCGCTTCAGGGAGGAACTCCCCGTGGAACTGCCAGGCTTTGAAAAAGTGAGGACGACCAGCTCCGCATAATGTCTTCCTGTTGCCACCCAGGGCTTTCCACGGAAGTTCAAGCGACCCTGATCTTGAGAACGCTTTGCGGTTTCAGCGTTTCCGAAATCGCTCGCGCTCTTTTGGCCAGTAAAGATTCCATCGAAAAAAGACTGGGCCGGGCGCTGAAGCTTTTCCGGTTCTCCGCGACTTTCGTGGAACTCACCGACCCTTTGCACATTGCTGATCGTCTCGCCGCGGTTTACCAGGCCATCTACCTTCTTTTGAATGAGGGTTACCACGGCAGTCAATCGGAACAGAACGCACGCGAAGGTCTTTGTTTCGAGGCGATCCGTCTGGCACTTCTTTTGAGCGTGCCAAAAGAAAAAGTGAATGGTTGAGGCCATCCCCTTTCTTGTGTTTGGCTATCCGGAAGCATAGAGAACAGCGGATTGCAGGTTGTTTTGGATTAAAGGCGGCCTTCAGTGCGACGAAGCCGCTTTTATTTTGCAGGCCCAAGGCGGAGGCCCAGAGGTCGGCTCGCAGCAGCGAGATGGCCTGGGGAGTGGTGATACGCGGGTAGGGGCGTCGAGGTCGCAGCCGCTGCCAGCGAGGACGAGGCAACGAGCTGTGTGCGAGACGACAGTTTTCCAGCGCCGACAGCAGAAGCGCGTAGACGAAAACGAAGAAGGCAGCGTGGTGCGCACGGCGGAATCGTCGATCTCCCAGCGCCACAGATAGGCTTGCAGGATCTGCTGTGGTGCTAAGGCGGGATCGCTGGAAATCAGGTAAGCGGGATTCCGATAGCTGAGGTGGACGCCTTTTCTGAGCCGGTAGGCCACCGGGCGGACGATCGCGGAACTGTTGCCCGGTGGCGCAGAGTAAGCCGGACAGCGTGCGTCGGCCCAGGCAAGTCAAAGCGGACAGGCCAAACGTACGCACCCGCTCGAAGTAGCGCTGCTGCGTGAAAGCCGCGCGCGCTTGATCAAACAGCGTGTTCCAACCGGCCATCACACCTTGCTGCGTTTCGTTTTTTTTACCGCCGCTGCGGAAACTTTGCGGCGGCGGAGCAGCAGGCGGTTCTTGTCCTCCACGATCCACTCGACGACCTCGCCGCGGATAAACTCCATGGCCTGGGCGACGGCCGAAGGGAAGTTGATGTACCACTGCTGGCTGTCTTTGCGCTGGATGAGTTGCACTTTGGTGGGAAATCCCATAAGGTGCCTCTAGATATCTAGTCATATAACTAGATATCAGGAAATGCAGGAAGCTCTGTGCAAAGACGTTGTGGATTCACTACGGGCGAGGAACACCTTCCGAACTAGTCAAGGGCCAAACACGAGAAAGGGGATGGCTGAGGCCATCCCCTTTGAAGTTAGGTTATGCGGTGAACCCCGTCTGGGGCTCACCGCGTGGAATTATTGCACTTGAACGAGGCCGGCCACACCAGTCGTGCCGTTGCCAGCGCTCACGGGAGTGCCGACCGCCGTTATCGTGCCATCTTCCGCGACTTGGTAGATCTGCACGCCGCCAGCGACAGCTGGCGTAGCGGCCGGGTCGCCGTAGACGGCGACAGCGAATCCGAGGCCGTTGGGATCAAACACAGCCTGGTATGCACCGGTCGGTGTAGTGAGCGCCGTGCCGGCAGTCAAGGCACCGCTGCTCGAGATGGTGAACGGCGTAACCGTCTTCGCTACCGAGTCGGTGACGATCAGGAAGCGTCCCAGTGGATCAAATGCCACCGAGGAAACGGTGTTCGCGCCAGGGATAGAAACGCCAGTGCCTACCGCGGTCAATTTACCGTCAGTACCCGGGCCTGCACCCGTGACTGGGGTGATCGCGAACACTTGGAGTTTGTTCGTGGCAGAGTCGACGGCCGCAAGGAATTTGCCGCCGGGGCTCACAGCTCCGGCCTTCCAAGTGCCGGTGAACGGTTGTCCGGTAACCGTGGCGGGCAAACTGCCGCCGTTTGTTTGGGTCACGATCGGCGTGATGGTGTTCGAGCCTAGGGCATAAATCAACGTCGTTTGTTCGTCAGATGCCAGGCCGGTGACGCCACCCGGAATACTCGCGGTAGCAATGGGGGCGAGGGTACTGGCGTTGTGGGATGTAACCGTCTTATTGGTCGTGTCGGCGACGTACACGTAAGTTCCGGTAGCGTTCGCAATCACACCGCCGGCTGCTCCCGTCGTGGTGACAGGCGCGGCAATCTGCGTAAAGGTGGCAGACGAACTAGTCGGGTCAACAGTGTAGCCGCCGAGTTCCTTGGCGCTGGCACTGCTTGTAAACACCCAACCGCCGGTGCCAACGATCGGGCCATTACCGGCGACGCTGACGAACGGGGTCGTGTTGACCGGAGTGAGCACCCCGCTTGAGTCGATGGTGAAGGCTGACAATGTGCCCGGCACAGTGTTAGCAGCAACAACGGCGGCGACGCTAACAGTTGCTTCTGCCGGTCCGTTCGCAAACACTGGGAATTGGGGTGCAGAGCCCGTTTCCACCAGACGATCTGGTGTGAGCGAGCCATCCGAAGCCGCCGTGAAGACGGAGAGCGTGTTATCCGCGTTGTTGGCAACGGCAACAATCGTCCCGGTCGGATCGACGGCAATGCCAATTGGGCTGTTGCCAACTGGATAAGGATTGCCGCTGTTGATCGTGGAGGTGAGTGCTCCGCCAGAGCCAATACTAAGGGCATACAGCGCGGAAGCCTCATTGTCCACGGCATAGAGGAACTTGCTGGTTGGATCGACTGCGACGGCATTTACGAAGGACGCTCCGGAAAGCGAGAAGGCTGTGCCTGCGGTCAACGTCCCGGCAGCCCCTTTAGACCCAATGGTGAACGGAACTATGGAATTGTTTCCGCTGTTGGGCACAAACAGATACGTGCCGGTTGGATCGATGGCGCTATACGCCGGCCCATTCAATACGGTGGTTGGGCTAGTGGCGGCTGTTAGCGCTCCGGTCGCACCTATGGTGTAGGCACTCACGGAATTGCCGGTATTGTTGATCACGTAGAGGAATTGGTCGTCGGGGGTCAAAAGAACGTCGATTGGATTCGTTCCTGTGGCCACTCCGGATCCGATCGCGGTGAGCGCGCCCGTGGTTTGATTAATGAAGAACGCTGTCACCTTGCTCGAATCGTAGTCAACAATATAGAGCCAACGACCGGATGGATCGACAACCGCACGGTCACGATGACCGTCAGCTCCCGCCACCGTGGCTGACAAACCCGAATCCGTCAGCGTTCCGGTCGTCGGGTCGGAAGTGAATACGGTTATTGTCGTCGGGTCATCCGAGTTGACGGTATAGACGAACATGCCTGAAGGATGCGTTACAACCTGCTGTGGCGCCGCTGTTCCCCCTCCGTTCGCAAGGGTCTTGCCGAGCGGTGTGAACGTGCCAGAGGCCGCATTCGGTGCATAGCCCGAGACGCTGTAGTCTATGGTGCCCGGGACGTAAGCAAAGCGCGCAACCGCTGGCGACACCGTCAAAGTGGTCGTGCCCTGAATCGAATCGGCAGGGCATGGCGTCACGCTTCCGAGGCACGCCGTAATCACTGCTGATCCCTCACTCAAACCTGTGGCTAATCCATCGCCAGCCGGCCGGCTCAGGATCGAAGCCACGCTCGCCGTGTCAGAAGTCCAACTAACTGGCAGTGTGATGGGATGAGTCGAGCCATCGGTGAAGATCTCGACCGCAGTAAAATCTAAGGTCTGGCCAACCGCGATCGTCGGGCTATCCGGAGAAATCTGGAGGCTGGCGGCAACCGGAGGATCAACGGTAACGTTAGTCGTCCCGCTGAGCCCGCAAAGGCTGGCTGTCACAGTCGTGGTTCCTTGTCCCTGATTGCCTTCCTCGAGCGGATTATTGGTGGTCAGGAGGCCGGTGGAATCGATGCTGGCCACCGAAGCGTTCCCGACCGTCCACGAAGTGATCTGGCTGGTGAGGTCCATCGTCGTGGTTATCGAGCTGCCGGGAGTCGTGAACGTGCCGGTAGCGGTGTACGCCTGGGAGTTGCCGAGATGGACCGTGGCGTTCGCAGGAGTAACACTAATCGCGGTAAGGACGTTGACCGCCAAGTTGGCCGTCGCGGAGGCCCCGCCCGACGTTGCGGTGATCACCGTGGTGGCTCCGTTTGGACCTGCAGACGGCGCGGAAGTCGCCAATCCGGTGACATCTATACCGGCGGCCGCGGTATTTGAGGAACTCCAACCCGCGAGACTGCTGATATCTTTTTGACTGCCATCGCTGTAATAGCCAGTGGCGGCGAACTGTTGCGTGGTGCATGGAACGTACGTAGTGGTTGTCGTCTCACCATTGGTGGTGTAATTCGCTGCAACAAAAATCGTCGCACTTGTTGGCGCAACGCTCACATACCGAAGTGTGGGCGCGCAGTTGCAAGCAGCGAGGATTAAACTGCATAGAATCGAAGTCGCTGCTAGTGCGATACGACCGGGCTTTCTTCTCATGACGCCTCCTCAGCGCAGGAAAAACATAAAGACTGTTCACAGAGACAAATTAGAACGACGGGACTTCCACTCGTTGGGCGGTACGAACGATCACATTTATGGGCGAGGTTCCCACTCCCAGTTCGTGTCGTTGGGATGCAATGTGCCTCTGTACGGCTGCAACGATACTTGAATCTCTATCCTCCAGCAAAGTATCTCGTCGGTAATGGTTAATCAAGTGATAAATGTTTAATCTGGCGCCTAACCCCTGTCGCCGGGCGGACTTAGGGTCGGAGCGACTCCCTGCATCGCGGGTGGGCCGGTTCCCGCTGAGGGCCTACCCATCGGAGTTCTCGATCAGCAAAAATGGCAAAAGACATTGCCTTAGCGAAACGGACAACCGGCGCACTCACGCCGGACAAAAAAGGGGAGAAAGATGCGACTATTAAAGGCCGCATTGCCTCCGAGGAGAACTCATCTATGCCCAGACTCCAGACTGTCGAAGATCACCGCCTGGAAGAGGCTCGTCTGCGCAAGAGACACTGGAAACGCTGGGGGCCCTATCTTTCCGAACGGCAATGGGGGACCGTACGAGAAGACTATAGCCCGGGAGGCACGGCTTGGGAATTCTTTCCGTTTGAGCACGCCCACTGCCGGACCTATCGCTGGGGGGAAGATGGCATCGGGGGAATCTGCGACCGCCATCAGATGATCTGCTTTGCACTGGCTTTGTGGAACGGCAAAGACGGAATTCTGAAAGAGCGCCTGTTTGGACTTACAGGCAACCAGGGAAATCATGGCGAAGATGTCAAGGAGCAGTACTTCTATCTCGATTCCACGCCGTCGCACAGTTACATGCGCATGCTCTACAAGTACGGACAGAGGGAATTTCCCTATAAGCGGCTCCTGGACGAGAACGCCAAGCGCGATCGAACTTCTCCGGAGTTTGAATTGTTGGATGCCGGTCATTTCGCGGAGAGCCGCTATTTCGATGTGAACATCGAGTACGCCAAATGCGACGTGGACGACATTCTGATCCGGATCACAGCCACGAATCGCGGTCCGGAATCCGCCGGATTGCATCTGTTACCGACGTTGTGGTTTCGCAATACATGGAGCTGGGGCAAAGATTTGCGCCGACCCGTGGTCCGCAGAGCACCTGACACTCCCGGCGCCATGTGCGCTGAAATGGAGCACTGGCAATACGGAAAGCGTTGGCTACTCTGCACAGGCCAGCCGGACTTCCTGTTCACCGAGAACGAAACCAACAGTCTGAAGGCATTCAATCTGCGCAATCGTTCGCCCTATGTCAAAGACGCCTTTCACGAATACATCATTCATGGAAATAAGGCAGCCGTAAATCCCGCGGTGAGCGGAACGAAGCTTGGGGCCCACTATGTTCTCCAGATTGGTACCGGCGAATCCGCGACGCTAAAATTGCGGCTCACCGATTTCAATCCGCTCTCCGGTATGGATTCCAGTGAGTCCATGGTTGGAGCAAGCATTTCTCCTGGAGGCAGGGAACGCGGACCGGGCGTGCCCGCGACGAATGACTTTGCACACGGTTTTGATGCCGTATTCGTCGATAGAGAGAAGGAAGCAGACGAGTTTTATGATTCCCGCTTTCCGAAAGAGTTATCCGCGGATGCGCGACTGGTGATGCGCCAGGCCTATGCGGGCATGCTGTGGTCGAAGCAGTTCTATCACTACGACGTGCACACCTGGCTGGAAGGAGATCCGGCAGGCCCGGAGCCGCCGGAAGAGCGATGGAACGGGCGAAACAAGGAATGGGCGCATCTTTATAATGACGACGTAATCTCCATGCCCGATAAGTGGGAGTATCCGTGGTATGCGGCGTGGGATCTAGCCTTTCATTGCATACCGCTGGCGATCGTCGATCCGGATTACGCGAAAGATCAGTTAATCCTGCTTCTGCGGGAATGGTACATGCATCCGAACGGGCAATTGCCCGCTTATGAATGGGCTTTAGGCGACGTGAACCCGCCCGTACATGCTTGGGCAGCGTGGCGCGTCTATAAGATTGAACGGCGTATTCGTGGCGTGGCGGACCGCGCCTTCCTGGAGAAGGTATTTCATAAGCTGCTGCTGAATTTCACGTGGTGGGTTAATCGTAAAGATCCCGACGGTCGCAACATTTTCCAGGGAGGATTCCTGGGACTCGACAATATTGGTGTGTTCGATCGTTCCGCACCGCTTCCCACCGGTGGACATCTGGAACAATCTGACGGCACAAGCTGGATGGGAATGTATTGCCTGAACATGCTGGCGATGGCGCTGGAACTGGCAAAAGAAGATCAGGCCTACGAAGACGTGGCCAGCAAATTCTTCGAACACTTCGTGCATATCGCGCACGCGATGAACGATATCGGCGAATATGGGAAATCTTTGTGGGACCCGGAGGACGGCTTCTATTACGATTTGTTGCACCTCCCGAATGGCGAAGATCATTTCCTGAAAGTTCGCTCAATGGTGGGGTTGATTCCGCTGTTTGCCGTGGAAACCCTGGAACCGGAAATTGTGGAACGCTTGCCCGGGTTCGAACGACGCATGCAATGGTTCATGGACAACCACCCGGACGTGCCAGAGCATATCGAAATGACGCAGCGCTCGGCGCGAGGGGTTCGCCGACTGCTGTCACTGGTTAACAGGAAACAGTTGAAGCGAGTGCTGAACCGTATGCTCGACGAAACGGAGTTCTTCTCGCCCTACGGCGTGCGTGCCTTGTCGCGTTATCATCTGGAACACCCGTACGAAGTTCAAGTAAACGGGCACATGAGTCGCGTGGAATACGAGCCGGCGGAATCGGCCACCGGGCTGTTCGGCGGAAATTCCAACTGGCGCGGACCCGTGTGGTTTCCCGTGAACTATCTGCTGATCGAGTCACTGCAGAAGTATCACTATTATTATGGGGAAGATTTCAAGATCGAGTGCCCGACGCACTCGAAGAAAGAAATGGACCTCTGGCAAGTGGCGTCAGAAATCTCCAAGCGGTTGACGCGGATCTTCTTGCGCGGAAAAGACGGCCGGCGTCCTTTTGCGGGCGCGGAAGATTTATTCAACAAGGATCCACATTGGCGTGACCTGATACTCTTCTACGAGTATTTTCATGGAGACAATGGCGCGGGCATCGGTGCCAGTCATCAGACTGGCTGGACCGGCCTGGTTGCGAAATTACTCGAACAGAGCGGAGAGTAGCGCGTGTCGTTGCTGGCGGAAGTGCATTTCGGCAGGGAAGTCTGCGGCGATCTTGAAGCCGCCGAGGCACGCGAGTGGCTGGTAACGAACGGGCTGGGCAGCTTCGCATCAGGCACCGTGGCGGGCACCGCAACGCGTAGGTATCACGGCCTTCTAATTGCCGCTCTGCAGCCGCCAACGGGCAGAACCCTCTTGGTTTCCGGCATGGACGAAAGTGTCAGCTACCTCGAAGGCAGATATTCTCTGGCCACGAATCGATGGGCCAGCGGTTTTGTTTCTCCGAGAGGCTACCTCCATATCGAGAATTTTTTTCTCGAAGGCACGAAGCCCGTCTGGCAGTTTGCCCTGGCAGACGCATTGCTGGAAAAGCGCGTTTGGATGCAGCAGGGCCAAAACACCACCTATGTACAATATTTGCTCGTGCGTGCAAGCGCCTCCGCGGAGTTGGACGCCAAGGTCCTCGTGGCTTACCGCGATTTTCACGGCACCATGCACGCCTCTGCTTCTCAAATGCGCATTGAACCGGTGGCGCAGGGCCTGCGCATCACCGCATTCGATGGCGCGACCCCCTTCTATCTGAAGAGTGAGAAGGCTTCGATCGAATCGCGGCAGGAGTGGTACCGCGATTATTTTTTGCCCGCTGAAAGCGAACGCGGCTTGGACGATCACGAGGATCGCCTGTACACGGCAGAATTCCACGCACAATTGAAAGTGGGAGAGAGCGTGACTTTCGTCTTCACCACTGATGCTGACGCCTCGCTGGATGGACAAGAAGCACGCGCCGCGCAGTCAGATCACGAACTGCGGCTCTTCCAGGCTTGGCAAGCTAAGCGCGCGGAGACTTCCGCAACACCTGCGGAAGACGAGCCCGGCTGGATGCGGCAACTCGTGCTGGCCGCAGACCAATTTGTCGTGAAGCGTGTCGTATCGAACGATCCCGAGGGCCGCAGCGTCATTGCGGGATACCCGTGGTTCAGCGACTGGGGGCGCGACACCATGATCGCCCTCCCGGGGCTCACATTGGCGCAGGGCAGGCCGGACGTAGCGCGAAAGATTCTGCAATCGTTCGCACAATACGTCGATGCGGGAATGTTGCCGAACAATTTTCCAGATGCCGGAGGTGCGCCAGCATACAATTCCGTGGACGCAGCGCTGTGGTACTTTGAAGCCGTGCGCCACTATTTTCAGTCCACGCGGGATCTAGGACTGCTTAGCCAACTTTATCCGGTACTCGAGAGAATCGTGGACGCGCATGTGCGTGGCACGCGTCACAGCATCAAGGTAGATCCTGGAGATGCGCTGCTGTCCGCTGGCAGTCCGGATGTGCAGCTCACCTGGATGGATGCGAAGATCGGTGATTGGGTAGTGACCCCGCGGACCGGGAAAGCCGTGGAGATCAACGCGCTGTGGATCAATGCGCTGCACTCGATGATGGGATTTGCGCGTGCCTTGTTGAGGCCGGCGGAAGGCTACAAGAAACTCGCGGAAAAAGCTGCGCGCAATTTTCAGAAATTCTGGAACCCGGAGCGCAATTGCTGTTACGACGTGATCGATGTGCCGGGCGCTGGGAATGATTCGTCGCTCAGGCCAAACCAGATTTTTGCGATTTCGCTGCCCTTCAGTCCGTTGGGTGAGCGACAGCAGAAGTCCGTGGTGGACGCAATAGCACAGCATCTTGTGACGTCTCACGGGCTGCGCACCCTGGCAGAGAGCGAACCTGGGTACAAGGGCAAGTATGCCGGCGGCCCTCGAGAGCGCGACTCCGCATATCACCAGGGATCGGTTTGGGCGTGGTTGCTTGGACCGTTCGCTCTCGCGCATTTTCGGGTGTACAGAAATCGCTCGGCGGCCCAGAGTTTCCTGGAGCCTCTGGGGAGGACAGTTCATACCGCCGGACTGGGATCGATTGGCGAGATTTTTGGAGGAGACCCGCCCTTTCCGCCTGCGGGCTGCATCGCACAAGCCTGGAGTGTGGCGGAAGTATTTCGCGCATGGGAATTTCTGAGCGCGAACAAAGACAATTCTTAAGCTCACTGGTCTAGGTCGACACACTACCTGCTTTGAAACTACTCCAAGCGCTGAGCGGGTTCGTAAAGCTCGATCAGGACCTTGTTGGAGTCTGGGGCTGTTAGTAGAAAAAAGTTCACCCGGGTTCCATCTGCGCCCGGACGCGCTGACGGATAGATCGGCTTCAGTTCAAACGTATCGCGCAGAATCTTCGTCGCACGGTCCACGTTCTTGCAGCGATATTCGATCTGTTGGATTCCTTCTCCAAATTTCTGCAGGAACTTGGAAATGGCTCCGCCGCCTGCCGGATCCTTGGTCGTTAGCACATCCATGGAAAGGCCGCCGGGTAGGTGCAATTCGAATTCCTGGGCGTCCTGATCCGGTGGCACATCCGCAAGCCGCGGTGAGCCACACGCTTCGCGGATCTCCGAAAAGCGCTGCGGTGTGACGGCAAGACCCACCGTAACGTGTGGATCCGTGCTCTCCAGTAATTCGCAGAGTTCCTGGTCCGCCCACCAGGGGAAAACGGCGTGATCAGCCAGGGCGCGGCCCTGGCGATGGATTTCGGTGGCGGAGACCATGCGGACTTCCGATTCCGCGGAGGTCATTCCTAGAATGGCGCGGGTTAACGACTCTTTCGATGCTTCCGTCATGGCCAATCAGAATTGTATCTGAAATGTAGGGGAAACCATTCACAGACTACCGCGCGGTTTCCTTCTTTTTGGGCCCGGCAAGAAGTGAAATTACAATGATGATAAGCAGGATTCCCCCAACGACGCCGAGCGAGAGCAACACGGAGATGTGCCACCAGGGTTCGACGACCATCTTTGCGCCGATAAACATCAAAACCAGCGCAAGGCCGATTCCGAGATAACGGAAATAATCGAGTAGATCTGCCAGAAGGAAGTAGAGTGCGCGGAGTCCTAGAATGGCGAACACATTGGAAGTGAAAACGATGAACGGATCGCGCGTGATCCCGAAAATGGCGGGGATGGAATCCACGGCAAACGTGACGTCGGTGATTTCCACGATCAGCAACACCAGAAACAAGGGAGTGGCGAACAGATTGTCCGCTTGGCGCAGGAAGAAGTGCGCGCCGTGATACTCCTTCGTGACGCGAAGGTGCTTGCTGGCAAAACGAAAAACGGGATTTTGCTCGAAGTGCATGGGCTTATCGCGCTTCCAGAGCATGTGAATCCCGGTGTAAATCAGGAAGACGCCGAAGGCGGGCAACAACCAGGCGAACCGCGAGATCAGCGCGGCGCCCGCGCCGATCATGATGCCTCGCATCAGTAATGCGCCGATAATTCCCCAGGCCAGAACGCGGTGCTGCACCCGTTCGTCCACTTGAAAAGTGCGGAAGATCACCAGGAACACGAACAGATTGTCGATGCTGAGGGCTTTTTCAATGACGTACCCGGTCAGATATTCCAGTCCTCGCTGCTCACCAAACCAGTGCCATACCAAAAGACCGAAACAGAGTGCGAGTAAGATCCAGATCGTACTGAACAACGCCGCTTCGCGGAGTTCGACTTTGTGCGCCTTGCGATGGAGGACACCCAGATCCAAAGCGAGCGCCAGCAATACGAATAATAGGAAGCCAACCCACAGCACAGGGGTGCCCATATAAACAGGATAACGTAGTTCCGGAATGTTCGCGGCGAGGGTAAGCCCGTAGTGAGGGCTGCGATTGATTACCGGGGTGAAGCGTTGATGTCGGTCGCGTTCACGTTCGTCAGATTCAGTCGCGTCGTCTGTCCAGCTTGAATCGACGTTGCCACATCCCACGCTAGGTGGCGGTCTCCTGCAGCAGCATCCATTCCCAGGGAACTGACCCAGTAGTTTCCGGCAGCCATTCCGCTGAGAAAAGCGTGGCCTTCCAGGTCGGTGTCGGCCTTTGCTGCCAGGTATTTGGCTTCTGCGATCTCAGGTGCGAGTTGCGCCACGCGCTTCTTGTGCTCGACCTGAATCTTGTCCCACGCCAGCTTGGGATTCACGGCGCCAAGTTCCAGTTCCATACCGGAAATGGTGGAGGGGTGGGCCTCCATGAATTTCTTCATCGCCACCATGTAATCTTGCTTGAGCTTTTCGTATTTTTCCGGATTCGCTTCTTTGTCGGCTTCTCGGAATTTCGGCGTTGGCAGTCCGACGGTAACCCCACCACTATTGGACCGCTGATACGCAGCAAGAAATTCGGGAACCGCAATAATGTCGTCCGGTGTAACGAGTTTGTCGAGGTCAAGTTGCGTCAGATCCATGACTTCATGATTTTTCAGCCAGGTCTTTAGTTCGGGGGACACTTTCAGTTTGGAGATGAACTCGTCGCGGGTCGGGAGCTTATCCTGTTGCTCCACTTCAGCGGTAATGTCGGCATAACTTTTCGTCAACACATAAAAGGTGAACTGGCGGACGGGCTCAGGCCGCGCTGCCGTGGGAGTGATACGGGCATTGAGCTCGAGCGCGCCCTTGGATTGCGCGAGGCAAGCTTGTCCAAACAGGAGCAGGGTAGTGGTAATGACACAAGAACGCAGGTTCAATCGCATGGCATCATCCTAGCAGATTGATTTTCACTGCTTACGGAAGTGTCTCTCTGCGTTTCCTATTCAGGCAATGGCCCGGCAAAGCGGACTTTATCCGAATCTATGAATTAAATCCTGTGAACACAGAGCTACGGCGCGAACTGGTACGAACCATCCGGAGTGACCGAAATCTTTGGGACACGATGATACTTTTCAATTCGAAACGTCCTCAGAAGCAATAACTGTTGATGGTCCGCGTTGGATGCCCACCTCTCCAGGATTGCCTGTGGTTTAAAGGCACGCAGCAATATTCGCTGCTTCGGTTAAGCGTCTCTTGGGCGAACAGGGCACGGAGTTCGCCATCCTTGTCGCATGCTCGCGCCAAAACTGCAGCGCAGCCGAAGCCTGCAGCATGTGAGGGATTCGCAGGGGAATACTAGTTGAGTATGCGGCATGCGTGGGAATTTTGGTAAACGGTCCGCCCTGTGAATTCACCAGCGGAAGCGTCGCGCAAAATACCGTAGCGTGTACGATGGCGACGTAGGTTTGCGCAGATAAGTGCCGAGCGGATAGATCGGTGTCAGCGAAATGTAGCGGCGCGCCGCTGGACGTTGAGCGCACGCATTTGGAAATGTGAAAAGCCGCGAGCAGATTGTCGATGACTCGTCGAAACCAGGAATACTGCTCGGTAGAATCGTCCGAGACGAATCGGGGCTGATGCCGGGCCATGGCGCGAGCTTTGCCGAGCAGACCGTTCGCCGAATGAGAGCGCAGTCTCCAAAAGAAGGTTACCCGAAACTGAGAGAGGTTCCGTGCAGGTTGCCGGAAGCTACACAACAGCACCCGCGTCTGACTACACATGCGAAAGGTTACGGAGATTTAGTACAGACGGAAATTAACTTCGAACTGTACACGCGTCGGAACTGGCCGCCCGTTGGGGCCAAGAGCGGCCTTGCAGCGCCACGTGCGCATCGTTTGCACGGTTGTATCGTCGAGACCAAGGCCTGGGCTCTTGATCACGCGAGGCTCGGTGACGCGCCCGTCTACGGTCACGACAGCATCCACCAGCACCACGCCAGAATATTTCGCTTTGCGAGCTTCTTCCGAATACGGCGGGTTGGGCATGTAGAAGCAGCTCGGCGAGCCAACTCCGTTCACGCCCGCGCGAAACGCGCCGCCACCTGTGCCGCCACCCTCACCGGGACCAAGTCCGCCGCCAGAACCGCTACCGATACCGCCACCTTCACCGGTGCCAATACCACCGCCGCCCCCGGGGCCGTTCGACATATTCACCGAGGCAGCGAGCGGATCGCCAAAATTGGAAAGTGCTGGATTGGCTACCTTCAAATCCGGAGGCCCAAGCAGTGTGGGTTCGGCAGGAAGCTTTGGATCAGGATTCTTAATCGTTGCAGATGGAGGGGTAAATTGAGTCCACGCAAACCGAGGAGCTTTTCCCTTAGTTGCTGGCATTGGGGAACGATCGCCGCCACCACCACCGCCACCCGCCTTATTTGCCCCCGCAGGAAGTTTCGAAACATAAGGCGAAATGTCGAGGGGCGTTACATCCAAGGTCTTGTTTTTCGCTTCACTTTTGGCCGGCAACAAATTCGTGAAGATGGGCACGATCAGCAAAAGAATCACGCCAGCGTGCACGCCAAAGGCGATGGCCTGCGTCCAACCGAAATTCTCGTCCTTCGACCAGATGTCCTTGACCTTGACAGGTTGGATTCCCGGCGGTAGTGGCACCGGCTTCGAGGGATTGAAGAATTCTTTCAGGCGATCCGAGAAGCTGCCAAAGCTGCCGCCCCAATCAACTTCAAGGCGCTTGTTGATAACCTTCTTGGAGACCGCGGGTGCGGAAAAGAAAAATCGCAAGTTCTCCCGCAAGCTCGACCCAAATGTATTCTTCGTAAAGGGAACGTCGCTGCGCTCGATGACTTTGACGGGAGCTTCAAACAGGAACTGCTTCAGGTTCGACCAGAAATCGTTCGGCATCAAATTCGCCGGGGTGTCGAAGTCCGGCATCGCCGCACTCGAGACGGGAATCACCTCTTCCGGCCCAGAGCGCTTTGGCCTACTCAATTCATCAGGAAGAAGACTAATAAAGCCCTGCACCTTTTTCCTCTCGACTAAATAGACGTGAGTCACCCGCAAATAGTTCAGCCTTCGGGTATGATTCAGGCACGACTGAAAAGGTTGCGTGCCCACCGCGGCTGACACATTGACCTAGGTATTGTAACATACGTGGTTACACCGCTTTCCGAAGTTTCCCGCCGTAATTAACAGGCTATTGACCATTTGTGGTCATTCAGAAACCTGCGGCGTAGAAGGGACTATTCGCAACTACTCCATGTGTGAACCGTTGGAACTAAAGAAAACTCTGAACCTTCCCAAGACCGAGTTCCCCATGAAAGCGAGCCTACCGCAGAATGAGCCAAAGCAGCTCGAGGCTTGGCAGGCGGTGAATCTGTATGAACGCATCCTCGGTGTCAGAGAAGGCAAACCGCTTTTCGTCCTGCATGATGGTCCGCCGTATCCCACAGGCACAATTCACCTGGGCACAGGCTTGAACAAGATTTTGAAGGACTTGATCGTGAAGTCCAAGAGCATGGCGGGCCATTACGCCCCGTACGTACCTGGCTGGGATTGCCATGGCTTGCCGATCGAAACCCAGGTGGAAAAGGAACTTGGCGGCAAAGGAAAAGTGTCACCAGCCGAATTCCGCAAGAAATGCCGGGAGTATGCCACACGGTATGTCGAGCAGCACAAGAAGGATTTCAAGCGGCTGGGTGTGTTCGGGCGGTGGAACAATCCCTACCTGACGATGAGTCATGAGTTCGAAGCTGTGATTGCAGGAGCGCTGCTTGACTTTATGGAGAAGGGCTTAGTCTACCGCGGCCGCAAGCCAGTCTATTGGTGCATCTACGACAACACCGCCCTGGCGGAAGCTGAAGTAGAGTACGAGGACCACACCAGCCCATCCATCTGGGTAACATTCAAAGTAGGGGGAGGAGGGAACGAGGAAGCTGCCAAAATCGACAACGATGCTTCCGCCGTGATCTGGACCACCACGCCCTGGACGATTCCCCATAACCGCGCCTTGGCATTTCATCCGGACTTCGAATATGTGGTCGTACAAACGGAAAAAGGGAAGTTGCTCCTCGCCGCGGATCGCGTGGCAGCACTGCAGTCAGAGAGCGGCATCAAGCAAGCCGATATCTTGGGAACGTACAAAGGCCGCGAATTTGAAGGCATGAAGTTTCAGCACCCGTTCCTAGCGATTCAGGTGCCAGGATTGTTGGCAAATTATGTCACGCTTGATCAGGGCAGTGGCATCGTGCATACCGCTCCCGGCCATGGCGCGGACGACTTCATTTCCGGGCAGAAATACAATCTGGAGATTTTCGCTCCGCTCGACGACCGCGGCGTTTACCAGGAAGGATTGCCGGAGTACAAGGGTAAGGACGTCTTCACCGCGAACCCGATCATCGTGAAACTGTTGGCAGATCGGGGTGCTTTACTGGCGAATCATCCCTACAAGCACAGCTATCCGCACTGCTGGCGTTGCCACAACCCAGTAATTTTCCGCGCCACCGAACAATGGTTCATCAAAATGGACCAGGCAGCCCACGGCGCAAGCAAAACCCTGCGCGAGGAAACGCTGCAGGAAATCCCAACTGTGAAGTGGATACCTGGCTGGGGCGAAGATCGCATCTCCGAAATGATTGCCAACCGCCCGGACTGGTGCATCTCGCGCCAACGCTACTGGGGCGTACCCATCATCGTGTTTTTCTGCGAAGGGTGCGGAAAACAGCTCGAGGATTTTGCGGCGCTTCGCAACGTAGTGAAATGGTTTCAGAAAGAAGGTGCGGACGCCTGGTACACGCACACTCCTGAAGAATTGCTCCCCGCAGGCACAAAGTGCAGTTGTGGTGCGTCGAAATGGCACAAGGAGAACGACATTCTGGATGTGTGGTTCGACGCCGGCTCGTCGCATCTTGCCGTGTTGCACGGAAAAGAATGGCCTGCGGATGTTTACCTCGAAGGGCCCGATCAGTATCGCGGCTGGTTCCACAGTTCGCTGCTGATCGCCATTGGCATCAAGGACAAGGCGCCGTATCGCTGCGTGGTTACCCATGGCTGGACACTCGATGAACAGGGCCGGCCCATGTCCAAGTCCCTCGGCAACGTCATGCTGCCTGCCGAAGTGTGCGAGAAGTGGGGCGCGGATCTCCTTCGCTTGTGGGTCGCCTCTCAGGAATACCAGGCCGACGTGAAAATGAGCGAGCGCGTCATGACGCAGCTCAGCGAAGCCTATCGCAAAATCCGCAACACCTTCCGGTTTGCGCTGGGAAATTTGAACGACTTCGATCCGTCGCGCGATGCCGTCGCTAACGACCGGTTGGAAGAGATGGATCGCTGGATGCTCGAGCGTACCGCCGATCTCGTGAAGAGATGCCGCGAATGGTACGCCGCTTACGAGTTTCACCGAATCTATCACGCGATTCATGATTACTGTGTCGTGGATTTAAGCGCGTTCTACTACGATGTGCTCAAAGATCGCCTCTACACGAAAGCTCCCAAGAGCAACTCACGGCGTTCTGGCCAGACCGCCGTCTGGAAAATCACCAGCGCTCTCGTGAAGATGCTCACCCCAATCCTGGTGTTCACCTCGGAAGAGCTCTGGAAGTTTCTACCGAAGACTGCCGGAGAGCCGGAAAGCGTGCACATGGCGGTATTTCCGCAAGATACGGAATTGCGCACGGGCATTCCTCCAGCGACCGCAAGCACCTGGGAACTACTCAGCAAAGTACGCGCCGAAGTCCTGAAAGCGCTGGAATCTGCACGCAACGAAAAGAAGCTGATCAATTCGGGGCTGGAAGCAAAGGTCCTCTTGAATGCGGACCTCGAGCTAAAAGCCAAGCTCAAGCACTATCTACCATCGCTGCCGGGCCTGTTCATCGTTTCCCAAGTGGACCTGATGAATGCGGGCAAAGGCGACTACCAGTCCGAGGCCGTGCCCGGCCTGGAAGTGACCGTACAGCGCGCTGAGGGCAAGAAATGCGATCGCTGCTGGAATTACTCCGTGCACGTGGGAGAAAATTCGCGGTATCCCACAATCTGCGATCGCTGCAGCGAGGCGATCGCGGAAATTGAGGGGAGCAACTCGTGATGCCTTTCCCCTGCAGGTGTTTCGCTATCCTTTCATGATCCTACCGCGCCGACTCCGTTGGTTGTGGCTGACGCTGGGCATCGTGTTCCTCGACCGAGCTACTAAGGCATGGTTTGAAACGCAGACTCCCGAAGGCTGGCGTCACGAGGTCATCCACAATTTCCTCTATCTGGTCCACAGCAAGAACCCTGGCATTGCCTTCAGCCTGTTTGCGAACTCTTCTTCTCCCTGGTTGCGTTTCCTGCTGATCGCCGGCGCGCTCGTGGTCATCGGATTGATCGCGTGGATGCTGGTGGCCGGGCGCGACATCAGCACGCTGTATGCAGCAGGCTTGGCGCTGTTACTCGGTGGTGCTGCCGGCAACGTGGTGGATCGCATCGTCCACGGCGGCGTTACCGACTTTTTGGAATTCTTTCTTGGCACGTACCGCTATCCTGCCTTCAACATTGCCGACTCCGCCATCACTGTGGGTGCCATCCTGCTGGTACTTGATGTACTATTCGGGAGACATCAGCAAGTCGCTCCACATCTAAAATAACGATTTTCCTAATTCAAAGGGGGATTGGCATGGCTCCTCATTTTTCGCTTGCACTCTCACGTCGTGAATTCCTGGGCGGCATGATTGGGGCAGTTGCGCTGAACGCTCTGCCCGCGTCGGCTCGCGGCTTTGGCGGACTGACCGAAACCGCTCATCCGTTCGCTGCCTATCAGTTCCCGAAAGATTTTCTCTGGGGTGCGGCAACAGCCTCTTATCAAATCGAGGGCGCGTGGAATGTAGATGGCAAGGGCGAGTCCATCTGGGACCGCTTCTCGCACACCGTCGGGCTGGTAAAAGGTGCGGACACCGGCGACGTGGCCTGCGACTCCTACCATCGTTACAAAGAAGATATCGCCATTGCCAAGAAGCTCAATCTGAGGAGCTATCGTTTCTCCATTTCCTGGCCGCGCATTCAGGCCGACGGCACAGGTAAGCCGAATCCGAAAGGCTTGGACTATTACAAGCGGCTCACCGACGAACTGAACGCCGCGAAGATCCGCCCGCTGGCCACACTTTATCATTGGGATTTGCCGCAGGTGTTGGAGGATAAGGGCGGCTGGCCGAATCGCGACACGGCCAAATACTTCGCCGACTATTGCCAGATTGTCACCAAGGAACTGGGCGACCGCGTGAACGATTGGTGCATCTTCAATGAGCCCTGGGTGTTCACCATGCTTGGCTACGCCTGGGGCATTCATGCACCAGCAAAAAAAGATTTCCCTTCATTTCTGCGCGCCAGCCACGTCGTGAATCTGGCACAGGGCGAAGCGTTCCGCGCCATCAAGGGCGTAAATCCGAAACTGAAAGTGGGCACTGCATTCAGCATGAGCTACTGCCAGCCCGCCACTTCTTCGGAAGCCGACAAGAAAGCAGCCGCACGTGCCGACGCTCTCGGCAACGTGTGGTTCCTGCAACCCGCGATGAAGGGTACATATCCGGACGCGTTTGTCGGCGGCAATCCACTGGAAGCCATGGGTGTGAAGACTGGTGACATGGAACTGGTGAAGGCGCCGCTCGATTTCTTCGGCGTTAACTATTATCAGCGCACCATCATCGCGGCCGCAGAGCCTGGCCACGGCCGGCCGGGAACCGACCTCACAGATCGCGGAGGGACGGAGGGCCCGAAGACGGACATGGGTTGGGAAATCTGGCCCGATGGCTTCTACGAATTGCTCATGCACATTTCTCGCGAATACAACAACACGCCTCTGGAAATCACCGAGAACGGTGCGTCGTACCTTGATGCCCCGGACGCCCACGGAAACGTTCCCGATAAACGCAAGGTGGAGTACCTCCGTGGTTATCTGAGTGGCCTGGGCCGCGCCATGAAGGACGGCGCGAATGTTCGTGCTTACCACTGCTGGAGCTTGCTCGACAATTTCGAATGGGCGGAAGGCTACACGCAACGTTTTGGAATAACCTACGTCGATTTCCGCGACCAGCGGCGCATTATCAAGGAATCCGGTCATTGGTACGCAAGGCTGGCTGAATCGGGCAACCTGGCCTGATCCGTTGCGGTTAATCCTCCCGACCGTTCGAAGGCGATGGGTCGTTTTCCTTCTGCAGCCCATATTTCCCAACAGGTGCCTTTTTGAGGATCGCCTAGGATAAGTATCCCAAGCCATTCGCCTCCTTTACCTTCCTACGCTGGTACAATCTGCGCGTGACTTCCAGCTCCACTCCCCGCATACAAGAAATCGTGGTTTCTGCAGATGGCGCTGGAATGCGGCTTGATCGGCTCGTTGTTAAGGAGTGCCCGGAACTTTCTCGAACCCGCGTGCAGGAGTTAATCGAACAAGGCCTTGTACGCTTGAACGGAAAAATCGCCAAGGATTCGCACAAGGTTCATCAAGGGGATGTAATCGATGTCGTGGCCCGGCCGCGGCCGCCCTTGCAAGCCGAGCCGGAGTCCATTCCCCTCGACGTCTTCTACGAAGATGACGATGTGATCGCAATCAACAAGCCCGCCGGCATGATGGTGCACGCCGGCGCAGGGAATTCCCGCGGGACTCTGGTGAACGCCCTGTTGGGCCGCGGAGAGGAGCTGTCTCAGTCGGATGACCCCTTGCGGCCCGGAATCGTCCACCGGTTGGACAAGGAAACCTCGGGGATTCTGTTGGTGGCGAAAAACGACTATGCGCACGCGAAATTGGCCGAAGGCTTTCGTCTTCGCGCCATCAAGAAGACTTATTTGACGCTTGTGCAGGGCCTCCTGAAAGAAGACCGTGGCCGTATCGAGCTGCCGATTGCGCGCGACCCGAACCGCCGCAATCGCATGACTGCGAAGGACGCCGGTCTGCTTCCCAACTCGCGCGCGGCTCGCACGGATTGGCGCGTTCTGGCACGCATTGATTCCACCACACTCCTGGAAGTACAACTCCATTCCGGACGCACTCATCAGATTCGCGTGCACTTTTCTACGCTGAATCATCCGGTGGTGGGCGACGCGCTGTACGGTGCGTCAGGCCAATTGCACGTGGGCAGCACCTCGCTGCCAGTGTTGGGGCGCAACTTTTTGCACTCCGCAAAGATCACCTTCGTTCAGCCCCGCACCGCGGAGACAATCCAACTTGCAGCACCTCTGCCTGCCGAGTTGCAGCAGTACCTTCACCGACTGGCCAGCGCCGCGGGCGATAATCCAGCTAGAATTGACGCTGCCTTACTAGGCTTCTTATAATCATTTGACATGCGAACACGCTCCATTGGTTTCTTCCTTTTGGTTGTGCTCCTCGGCTCCGCATTCCTCCTCGCGCAGCAGCCCGCGCAGCAACAATCTCCCCCGCAGAAGCCTCCCGCACAGCAGCCGGCTGCGACGCCCCCTGGCAACCCGCAAGGGCAAGAACCACCGGTGCAGACCGGACAAGTATTCCGTACAACAGTGAACCTCGTGGACGTGCTCTTCACGGTGCTGAACCGGCGAAATAAATTGGTTTCGGATCTCGAAAAACAGGACTTCAAGGTCCTGGATGACAATGTCCCACAAGACATTCGCTACTTCAGCAAACAAAGCGATCTTCCTCTGCGTATTGGCATGTTGCTGGACACCTCCAACAGCATTCGCGACCGCATCAAGTTTGAAGAAGATGCCGCCAACAATTTTCTCTTCAGCGTTCTTCGGCACGGCAGAGACGAGGCGTTTCTAATGACATTTGACGACGAGCCGCAAGTGATTCAAGGCTTCACTGGGGACACCGGAAAGCTGCGCGACCAGATTCTGCGCATGCGTGCTGGGGGCGGCACCGCGGTCTACGATGCCATCTATGACGCCTGCCTGAATCAGCTAAGCCATCCGCCACGCCCGCCTGGAGATCAGCCCGACGTGGTTCGCCGCGTGATGATTCTTATCAGCGACGGCGAAGACAATCTTTCTACTCACACACGTACGGAAGCCATCGAGATGGCGCTGCGCACGAACGTGGTCATCTATACCATCAGCACCAGCACGCAATGGATTACCATCGAAGATCCCAGCAAGGAAAAAGCCGGAAATCGCAAATATCATCTGACCGAAGGGGACAAGATTCTTCAGAGCCTGGCCGACGAAACGGGCGGCCGCTCCTTCTATCCTTATCACGTCGACGATCTCGATCAATCCTTCCAGGACATTGGCGACGAATTGCGCAGCCAATACTCCATTGCCTACAGTCCGACGAACCATGGGTTTGATGGACGCTACTACAAAATCAAAGTAGAAATACCGGAACACAAGGGCTATCAAGTCCGTGCGCGGCGCGGCTACTATGCACGAGTCGTGCCCGACACGATGCCCTCGAAGCCCGCGGGAACCATCAAATAATCACGATCGATTTCAGGACTTGATGGCGGCCGCACCAATCGGCAGTCGTTTCCGCGAAATTCCCGCACTATTTTGTTAGGTCGTGGAATAGGACTGCGTCGGACTCGAACGCGCCGCGTTGTACGGCGATTCTTGTACCATCCGGCGAGAAAACAAAGCGCAGGATGCGGTCTTTCGGGAAATGCGTTATCTGGCGGTAGGCACCGCCATCCAGCGGCTGCTGCCAAAGATTCTCCACTCCTTTTTCACGTACTATGTACGCAATCGATTTTCCATCCGGCGTGAATGCAAGCTCGTCCAGCAGCGCGCGCTGATCCACATCGTGATATGTCATCGGGCCGCCATCCGTGGGATCCAGCCGCAGTACCAGCTTATGATCGAGTTCGCGCACCTCGAACGATGCGACGCTCTTTCCATCGGGAGATAGCGCGAACACCCCCACATCCGTCTTGACGATGGTCTGCGGCGAGCCGCCAGCCAGCGGAACTCGCTTCACGTACCGGTTGTCCGTGTTATCCAGGTAATAGACCCACTTAGCATCTCTCGAACAAATTGGCTGCTGCTCATTCAGTCCGCTCGTCAATTGCCTTTCGTTTGTGCCATCTGCGTCCGCGCGCCACAGATTAGCGGAAGCCGCACTTGTTCGCCCTACCTGCCGGAACGCATAGTAATGCCCTCCGCCGCAAGCGCTGACCTGGTCTGCAATGTGTTTCAGGTCGGTCTTTATAATTGTTTCGCTGCCGTCCGTTGTGACTGTCTTGATTACTCCTGACTGAGGCAGGAGGAGTTTTCCGTCTGAGGTCCAGTCCCAATGCCAGATCGGCAATTGTGAACTCAGCGAGATTGGACGGAGATGGTCCGGCTCGCTCACTTCCGCAATCGCAAGCTCGGTGCTCGTGTGCCCCTGGATTGCCGCGAGGGTCTTCCCATCTTTTGCGATGGTTTGGCCGCGGTAACTATTGGTGTCAGGAGTCAACAGGCGAAGCTCGCCATCGGGAAATCCTAGGTAACCAAGCTGACGCTGCATGGTGCCTGCGGCAATCTGCGACGAGTTCACGATCAGACCAGATCCAGACGGCATCCACGTGGCCCCATAATAAATCCGATCCGCGGAAATGTTGCCGACCTCTGTCTTTCCGGTGGCAACATCTACGCGCAAGATTCCTCCAATTGCGTCCTTGGACGGTTGAACGATCGGAATCAGAACGGTCCTTCCATCGGGCGACCATGAAGGAACATAACTGTCACTCATCAGCGTCTGGTTTGTGAAGATCGGTTTCTCGATGGTGCCATCCGGTCTTGCCAGCACCAGATCCCACGTGGGTGAATTGTGCAATTCGCGCAAAAACGCGAAATGCTGGCCGTCCGGTGAAAAAGTAATGGGGCTATCGACATCCTTAATTAGCAGTCGTGGCGTGCCACCGAGCACCGGGGCGCTGTACAGACTTGCATAGGTTTCTTCTTTCTCATCGCGCCGAACGAAGTAAATATAGTTGCCGTCGGGCGAAAATGTCAGTCCGTCGTAGTGAGTTGCTGCGGGTTCCACCACTTCCTTGGTGCTTCCCGTCGGGATGTGGTGCAACCACAACGATTGCAGGCCCTTTTCTTCCAGCGCTTGCAATAGGTATTTTCCATCCGGTGAAATGGCTGCCTGCGAGATGTGCCCGTTATTGGAAACATTCTCGATGGTGAATTTTTCGAACGGTTCGTGCCTCTGCATGCGTACAAACTCATACGTTCCGTAGCCGGCCGCCACAAGCAATGCCAGGATCAACGCAAGCAGGGCGCCGGTGCCAATTTTGTTTTTCTGCGCTGCCTGGACGAGTACTGAGCCACTAGAAACTTTCGGGATGGCCGGCGCTGCGATTCCACTATTCCGGACAGCGGCAATCGCACTTCCACTCGCGTGGCTCACGGCCACGTTGGGATCGGACGCTGGGCGGGCCGGCTCCAATTCGCGCAGCAAGCGCTTCAAATCCGCGCGCACTTCGGCGGCAACCTGATAACGGAGGTCGCGATCTTTCTCCAAAAGCTTGTTCAGGATGCGCTCCAGTTCGGCGGGAACGCCGCTGTTCAATTGCACAGGAGAGAGCGGAGCGGTGTGGAGAATGTTTCCAAAGATGACGGCGCTGGTGGAACCGGGGAATGGAAGAGTGCCGGTGACCATCTGATAGATGACTGCGCCAAGAGAAAAGAGGTCGCTGCGCGCATCAAGGGCTTCACCGCGCGCCTGCTCAGGTGACATGTACGCGATGGTGCCGACGGCCGTGCCGGGAGTTGTTTGAAATACGGTCTCGAGTTCGGCGATGGTTTCGCCTTCGTCGCCGCCCTCTGGCTCCATCAGTTTCGCGAGGCCGAAATCCAGGATTTTGGCATTGCCACGTTGGGTGATGAATATATTGCCGGGCTTGATGTCGCGGTGAATGATGCCCTTTTTGTGGGCCGCGTCGAGAGAATCGGCGACTTCAATTCCGATTTCGGCGGTTCTGGTGATGGGCATCGGACCGGCGGCCACCGGCTTATCCAGCGCTTCGCCCTCAAGAAGCTCCATGGCGATGTACGTACGGCCGTTGTGCTCCTCCACGGCATAGATGGTGCAGATTCCTGGATGGTTGAGTGCGGAAGCCGAGCGTGCCTCTCTGAGGAAGCGCTCCATGGCGGCCGGATCGCGGTGGCCGCTCTCCCGCAGGAATTTCAAAGCGACACGGCGGCCAAGCTTGGTGTCTTCCGCCTCGTAAACGAGGCCCATGCCGCCGCTGCCGAGTTGACGAAGGACGCGATAGTGACCGATTGTTTCGTTAATCATGAGGAGCGAATATATTTTAGCCGCGGTTGCTAAGCGATACTAGCCAAGCCATCGCATGTGGTCAATGAACGAATCGGCCGATCGGCCGATATCGAAACCATGGAATAAGACAGGGAGACCAAGAACTGCCTTGACCGAGCTAATGCTTCGGGGCGTAGTAGCCCTTGCGCGCCAGCACTTTCAGGTCGTGATTGGTCATATCGACTCTGATCTTGCGGAACTTTCCGTCTTTCGTGTTGTTGGTAGGATAGTAGCCCAGCACGTACTGGCTGCGCAGTTCCTCGGAAATCTGGTCGAACGCCTCTTCCATCTTCTTTTCCGAGTTGACGACGATCAATCGTCCGCCGGTGTCTTCCGTGAGTTTGTGGGCTACCCCGTTGTTTCCCCCGTAGCGCGGATCGTAAACGAGAAGAACGTGGATCACCGTATCGGTGCGCTGTGCCGCTTCGACCGCTTCTTCCAATCTTGTTTTGCTACCCTCGTCTTGAGCATCCGTGACGATAACGATCGCCTTGCGCCCAGCTTCGCCATTGAGCTTGTCGCCGCAAGCGAGATAGATGGCATCGTACAAAGCGGTGCCAGTGATGTTCGACGAGCCACCGATGGGACCGGGATTCCCAGCCATCATGCCTCCACCGGGAATGTTGATGCGAGCCTTGTTGATCGCGCGATCCAGAATGCTACGGTCATCCGTAAAATCGGACAACAAATCAACGTCGGAGTCAAACGAGATGATCATGGCCTCATCGCCCTTCTTCAGAACGCGATGTAGGAAACGGCTTCCACCGTCTTGAATGGCGGGCAGCATGTTCTGCTCGCTGCCGGAGGTATCCAGCAACAGGCCGATGGTGATGGGCAGATTCATTTCCTTAGAGAAGAACGCGATTTTTTCTTCGTGGCCATCTTCATAGATCTTGAAATCGTCTTGCTTCAGATCGTTGACGATTCGTTTGTTTTTGTCGCGAACCGTCGCAAACACGTTGACAAGGTTTACTTCCGTCTTGATGACCGGACCTTGTCCCTGATCCTGGGCGGCCGCCCGCGGCACGGGAGGCGAAGCGAGTGCCAAGGCGGCGCAAAAGGCCATAAACTGCCTCCAGGGAGCATTGCAGACTCTGATCTTCATTTTTCCGAATTTCACCGTTTCCCGCTATCCTTAACGCAGGTTCTCAGCCTGGCATACTCGCGAAGGCAACAGCTAGCTTGTCGACGATGCCGCGTGGTAGCTTCTATCCACTTCGATGCAACCAGGCCGCCCGCGGGATGCGTCTTACGAAACCGCCGCAGCACACTACGATATACTAAATCTGGAGAGTTTGGCGAAATGACCATGAAAAGTCCACGAAAAAGCCTCTTTCTGGGAGCCTTGGCCGTTGTGCTAACCGCTCAGATTGGCGTAGCACAGAATCCCCCTCCTGCAACGCCTCCCGAGACGAAACCAGCGACGCCCGCTGCGACTCCCCCGGCACAGGAGGGTCAGAAGCTTGCCACATCGCCCGCTACCCCAAGCAAGATAACCACCACCACGCTGACGGTCGTGGTCCCGGTCACCGTGAAGGACAGGAAAGGGAACATGGTTGCCGGCCTGCGCCGCGACGACTTCCGCGTCTTCGAGGATAAGATCGAACAGAAGATTACTTCGCTCAATGCTGACGCTTTCCCCCTCTCTCTCGTCGTGCTCATCGACAATGACCTAAAGATTAAGGACGAGGAGGCCGTGGACGCTAGCCTTCCGGCGATCCTTGCCGGTTTGAGCTTGAACGACGAGGCCTATATCTGCCGTTATGACCAGTTTTTCTATCCCGGGAAGGGCTTTACCAAAGACCAGGACAATCTGCTGAAGCAATTGAAGCGCGCCAAGTTGGATTCCTCGCCGTCCGTGGCCCCGCCGGGAGGACCCTTCAATGGTCCCAGTATTAATGGCGCGCCGGCTCCGGGTGCCGGGAACCAGGATCCATCGTTGATCGCCATCAAGGGCCAGACAACCATCGCATTGGACGATGCGGTGTACGAAGCGGCCCAGTTGCTTAAGGACAAGACAAGGGAACGACGCAAGGTCATCCTGCTGATCTCCGACGGTCAGAATGGAGCCAAATTCAATAACCACAAGTACGATGAAGTTCGCAATGAACTGCTCCGCTACAACATCATCGTATACAGCGTCGCAACCGGCAGCGGCTATTTCAACCGCAAGCTCACCCGCCTGGTGGAATATTCCGGCGACACCGGCGGGGACGTTTCCTACGGGGCGAAGGCTGAATCCTTCGAGAATTTCTATGCGCAGATTGCGGATCAGGCGCGCAATCAATACACCCTGTATTATTCCCCCAAGGGCAATCCGGGTCTCGGCTATCACAGCATCGAAGTGCGTGTGGAGCGCGAAGGACTGAACGTTACGGCACGCAAGGGCTATTACGGCGGCATACCCCAATAACGAGAGCTCCAAAAGTTTTCTTTCATATCTTCAGGATTTTTCTTGACACTGGCGGTGCTCATCCGTAGAAGAGAGAGCAAGGAAAAGGGCTGCAAGCTCCACGCAGACCTCTCCATAAGCTGTAACGAGGAACAAATGACAGAAGGAGATCATGATGGCGAAGAAAGCGAAGAAGGCTGATAAGAAGGCTGGCAAGAAGGGGAAGTAGGCCAAGGGGTTTCCAAGAGCAATTTTTCAGAAGCGCCTCGACCCGTCGGGGCGCTCTTTTTTCCGGCTGGCGCTTCGATCAAGAAAATCCGCGAGCGAGCCTCGTTAGGTGCAACCCAAAGACTCTTCATGGGCCGGGCAGATGGGTTTGTAGGCACAACTGCGGCAGGCGAACACAACTTTGGCGGGGAACTGGCCGGCTCGGATGTCCGCGGCTGCTTCCTGAACGATTTTCTCGGCATCGTCGAGTTGCTTGGCATCGCGCGTGGTGACTTGGGTCTGGTTGGTCTGTAGATAATGGAACACGAGGCGTACAGGATTCCACTCGAAGATTTCCTTGGCGGCCAGCGCGTAGATACTTAGCTGAAGATCCGTGCGGGCGTCGGCGTCTTTCTTTGGCTTGCCGGTCTTGTAGTCGACAATTTCCACAACGTTGCGCCCCAGGCTGTTCACCTGATCCATCCGCCCCGTTAGGATCACGTCATTTGCCAGCGGTAGCTCGAAGGCTTTTTCCTGCTCCAGGATCTCAGGGGAAGCCTCCAGCATGGCGGCGTGAAACATTTTCAGTTGTTCGAGGCCGTCCTTTTTGTATTCGGCTTCCTGGTAGTTGTCTTCGAAGCCGACTTTTGTCCACGCTGTCTCGTACATTAGCTGCAGCTCATCAAACGGCAGCTTCACCCCTTTCTTCAGCTGATCGGCGAAGCGTCTGATGGCGGTGTGCATCACGCTGCCGAACGTCAGCGTGGCGCGTGGCCCTTCCTTCAGGGACCAGAGATAGCTGAACGCGTACTTTTGCGGGCATTTCCGGTAGTTCTCTACCGCAGAGGAACTGAGCTTCAGCGGCTCCGGACAAAGAGGATGGAATTCTTCTGCCCAGCGGGCGATGCGCGAGAAAACTTTTGGGGGTTCCTGGAAAGCGCAAAAAAGTCCGGAGGGATTCTTCGATGATGACGGGTTATCCCTACTGGCTGCCAGCCTCTTGATCGTCGGGGCGGATTGCAGAATGTCCCGCCGCCTGACGCCTGGATCCATCACTATGTCTTCGATGAAGACAGGGACTTTGCCTTTCTTCTCCGTAAGCGTGGTAATAGTAAGGCGATCTTCCGCACGCGTCAGTGCAACGTAGAATAGGCGGCGTTCTTCCTGAATGTGAAAGTCGCCCTCAGGCAATTCTTCTTTCATCAAGCGATCGGGGAATTCAAACAGAGGGGAGCGATTGCGCGCGGGAAAGGCATTGAAATTCACACGCAGCAGAAAGACGTGCGGGAATTCTAATCCCTTTGCGCCGTGAACGGTCATCAATTGGACAGCATCGCCCGGAGCGTCGTCTTCCAGGCTGAGCGTTCCACCGGCTTGTTGAAAGTAGTCGAGGTATTCAAGGAATTCGGCGAGCCCTCCGGTTTCGCTCTTGGGTTCCCAGTTCTTCATGAATTGCGCGAGTTGATTGACATACTTGCGGTCCCGCGCCCCGGCTCGCCGATGCAGTTCGAGCCATTCCATCAGATCGCCCAGGACTTCGCGCGCGGTACGATGGCGGCTGGTCTTGCGCTGTTCGGCCAGAAATTCCAGGAGCTTCGCGATGGCCCCGTGCGAGGGATCGAACGGCAATTCCGATTGCGGCGCTTGAAGAACGTCGTAGAGGGCGGTGCCGCGTTTCTTGGCCGCGCGTTCGGCAAGGCGCACCAGATCTTCTGCGGTGAGATGCCACGCGGGGGCGGAGAGCACGCGAGCACAGGCGATGTCGTCGAAGGGGCGAGCGATCATGTGCAGATAGGCGAGGACGTCGCGGACGAGGGGATGTTCGAGGATCGAGAGCTTGGAGATGACGAATGGAATTTTGCGCAGCGAGAGTTCTTCCACCAAATGGTCGCGATGTGCGTGCTGGCGATAGAGCACCGCAAAACTCTTCCAGCGGCGGCCCGCGCCGTGAAGGCGTTGCAGTTCGTCGGCAACCCAGGCAGCTTCGTCTTCGGCTTTTTCCAGTTCGACGATGCGGATTTTTTCGCCCCCGGCCTTGTTCGATTGTAGGATTTTTTTCGGAAACTCCGGGCTGACCTCATTCATGGAAATCGCCTGGGTGGCCACGCGAAGGATGCTCGGCGTAGAGCGGTAATTGTCCACCAGCGCGACGCGAAATGGCGAAGAATCCTGGCCCTCTTCCCAGTTTGCGAATCGCTGAAGGAAAAGCTTGAAGCTGCCGAAGGAGGCACCGCGGAAGCGATAGATGGCCTGGTCATTGTCGCCCACGACGACGATGTTGCGCGAATCAGCGCTTAGCAGATGAAGCAGTTCGAGCTGCGCGATGTTGGTGTCTTGAAATTCGTCCACCAGTATGTGTTTGAAGCGTTCCTGAAGCTCGCGGCGCTTCTTCGAATCGGTCTTCAGCAGGGCGACGGCTTCGGCGATCAGCCCGTTGAGGGCAACGGCTCGCTTCTCTCGCAGGATTTCTTCACTGGCGCGATAGGCGCGTGCTATTTCCTGCTGCAGGGCTACGCGTTCGGTGCGCTCCTTCAGCGTGTCCTGGTCCAATGAGACTTGCTCGGCTTCGAGTTCGGAAGCAAGTTGGTCGGCGAACGCCTGGTAGTCATCGCTGGAGACAAGTTCGTCCTGGCAGCGGGAGAAAAACTGGATGAAGTCGCTGAGGAATTGGCCGGGCTCGGCGAGGCGGCGGTACTTGTCGAGTTTCAGTCGCGCAAGATTCCGGCGAAGAAGGATCCAGTGGTCGACTGATTCGAGGGCGACGCGGTTGGGGTCGACCTCTCTCAAGAGCGTTTCGCAGAACGAGTGGAATGTGGCTAGGACCACCTCTTTCCCGCGCTCACCAACGGCTTTTACGACGCGTGCTTTCATTTCGCCCGCGGCCTTTTTGGTGAACGTGAGCCCGAGAATGTTTTCGCCGAGGAGAGAATCATCCGATTCCAGCAGGTGACGGATGCGCTCGGTGATGACGCGCGTCTTGCCGGTTCCGGCACCTGCAATCACAAGCAGCGGGCCGGTGCCGTGCGTGATGGCGCGCCGCTGCGCGGGATTGAGCTTCAGCCCATCCGCTTCCGGCTGGCCCATCTCGAACAGTGTTTTGCTCATCGCTGGGAGGCCTGGCCGGAGGCGACTCTGGAGTTGAAATCGGCAGATTGTTTGCGCGGAATGGTCAGCGCGGTCCACTTGCCGGAATTCGCGGCGAAATGTTTCGCCAAATAGGTGATCTGGCCGATGTGATAGACGTAATGCGCGATCTGGCGGTTGATGGCCTGCATCACGGAATGCGGTTCCGTGCGAATGGTGACAGTGCGTGTGAGGTCTGCGTCAGTCAGAGGTTCTAGCGCCTCGAAGGCGGACTTCCAGCCCCTCTCCCACATGGCCGACAATTCCGCGCGTGTCTTTGGCGGCTGTTCAAATTCGGTGTCGCGATGGCGATCGGTTTTTTCGCCATCGGTGGTTAGGAAGTCTGTCCAGCGAGAGCGCATGTTTCCGGCCATGTGCTTCACAACGATGGCGATGCAGTTCGACTCGTTATCCAACGTTTCGAACAATCCTTCGTCGGGGCATTGTTCGATTGCGCGTTCGGCCAGGTTCTTGTAATAGCGAAGCAACTCCAGAGAGTCTTTCAAGTAAGAAGTCGTCAGTTGGTGTGCCATGTCCTTATTCTGTCCTCTCTCCTGCGGCTGTCAACTTTGCCGGGCTAGGTTTCGGGAGGCGAAATGAATTCCAGTAACCCGCCCTTCACAATCAGCAACTAAGCTAGCGGGGTTGCTGTACAGTCGGACGCGGGGATGGGCATAGAAGAGTATAGCATTGACATTCGCTTTTTGTTCGCCTACGATGGCTTTGACCCGATCCTACTTCGATAAAGGAGATTCCCATGAGTATCGGCCAGATGATGCTTGGCGAATTTGATCAGGAAATGCAGAACACCCGCAAGGTGCTGGAACGCGTTCCGGACGAAAAATGGAATTGGAAGCCGCACGACAAATCCGGGACGGTGGGATGGCTGGCATCGCATGTTGGCAATTTGCCCGGATGGGCGACGATGACGCTGCGGACCGAGGAACTCGATTATGCTCCCGTGGATGGACCGTCGTATCAGCCGCCGAAGATCACGAATCGCAAGGAACTGCTGGCGGAATTCGACAAAAACGTGGCGGAAGCGCGCTCGGCGATCAGCACAGCGAGCGACGACGACATGCTGAAGAGCTGGAAGCTTTTGGCCGGTGGCCAAGAGATCTTCACCATGCGACGCGTCGCGTGCCTCCGCGGCATGGTGTTCAATCATCTGATCCATCACCGCGCGCAACTGACGGTCTACTACCGCTTGCTGGATGTGGCCGTGCCGGGACTGTATGGTCCGAGCGCGGATGAAACTACCCCTCCTGTGACAAAGGCGACCGCCAACAAGTAGCGAGTTTTCAGGAAATTGGGGCGGCCTCGGTGTCACCCCGCGAAGTGCATAGATTTTTGATTAGCGTTCCTGCCGTGCGCTTATCGAGTCGGATGATTGGTTGTGATTGTTTTAGATTCATCACTCCGAGCTTGATTGACTTCATTGTGTGCGTGCTTTTCGATAGTCGATAAAGAATGACTTTTCAGAGTGAGTGGCGCGCAATTGCACTCTATTGATGCTTCGCGAATTCCTACACTGCGCGCATCCCGCTATAATCAAGTTTCAGCTTCCGGAGGTGGTTCATGGATACTCCCGTCATTCTTTCTGCGGTGCGCACTGCTATTGGAAGATTTCAAGGTGGATTGGCTGGATTTACGGCGCCCGAGCTAGGCGGAAAAGTGGTGGCGGAAGCAATCCGGCGCGCTGGACTCACGGGCAAGCAGATTGACGAAGCGATACTCGGAAACGTGGTGCAGGCCGGACTGGGGCAAAACCCGGCACGGCAGGCGGCCTTGAAAGGTGGTTGCGACGCGCGCGTGGCGGCAATGACGATCAACAAGGTGTGCGGGTCGGGATTAAAGGCTGTGGGGCTGGCGGCGCAGGCGGTGCAACTCGGCGAGAGCGAGATTGTGATGGCGGGGGGAATGGAATCGATGTCGAACTGCCCGTATTTGTTACCGCAGGCGCGGACGGGATATCGCATCGGGGACCAGAAGGTTGTCGACTCGATGATCTGGGATGGTTTGTGGGACGCGTACGAAAACTTTCACATGGGGAATACCGGCGAGCTGGTGGCGGAAAAGTACGGAATCACCCGCGAGGAACAGGATGAGTTCGCGCTGGAGAGCCACCAGAAAGCGATTCGCGCGAGCAAGTCGTGCTTTTTCGAATCGCAGATTTTACCGATTCAGGTGCCGCAGAAGAAGGGCGAGCCGCTGGTAATCAAGTACGACGAATCTCCGCGCGAAGATACGACGCTGGAGGCGCTAGCGAAGTTGAAACCGGCGTTTAAGAAAGACGGCACGGTGACCGCCGGAAATGCCCCGGGAACAAACGATGGGGCGGCGGCGCTGGTGGTGACGAGCGAGCGCGTAGCGGAAAACTTGGGAACGCAGCCAATGGCGCGTATTGTGGCGAACTCGGTGAGCGGCGTAGAGCCGAAGTGGGTGATGATGGCTCCGGTGGAAGCAGTAGAAAAATTGCTGGAGAAGACGGGCTGGGACCGTGACAAAGATGTAGACTTGGTGGAATTGAACGAAGCGTTCGCAGTAGCGGTGATTGCGGTGACGCGGCAGCTGCGGCTGAATCCGGAAAAAGTGAATGTGAATGGCGGCGCGGTGGCGCTGGGGCACCCGATTGGAGCCTCCGGTGCGCGGATCCTAGTGACCCTTCTCTATGAATTGCAGCGGCGCAAGTTGCAGAAGGGAATTGCGGCGTTGTGCTTGGGCGGCGGGAATGCTGTGGCGCTGGCAGTCGAGCTGGTGTAACCTGCTCACCCCGCACACCCGTCCGGAGCGCTAAGACCGCGCTGCAGCAAGCGATTCCTACGCTCAAGGTCACTTCATTTCAAGAATTGTTACTTCTGTGGCTAGCGAGCGCGTAGAATGGCGGCACAGTTCGCCTGTGGTCTGGAGACAGCTATGTGGAAACAGTTGACGCTCGGTTCGGCATTGGTGTTGCTTGCGCCCGTAGCACTCGTTTCGCAAGCCGGGGCGCCCGCACAGGAACCCACGGGGAGCGAATGGAAAATCCCACCCGAAGCGGCGAAGCAGGTGAACCCGGTGAAGCCAACTCCGGCATCACAGGCAAAGGCCAAAAAGGTCTTTGGTTATGACTGCGCGATGTGCCATGGAGCCAACGGCGACGGGAAAGGCGATCTAGCCGGAGACATGAAACTCAGTTTGAAGGATTGGAGAGATCCGGCGGCGCTAAAAGATATGACCGACGGCGAGTTGAACTACATCATCACCAAAGGCAAAGGCAAGATGCCTGCCGGAAGTGAACAGATGAAGCCTGACGAGATCTGGAACATGGTGAGCTACGTTCGGTCATTCGCGGGTAAGGGCGTATCAGCGAAGGCAAAGGAGTAGGGCCTCGGCAAGAGCAAAAAACTCCTGTTACGCGTTGGCGCGTGCGTCGAAGGCAATCGTCAGAGAAGGCCTGGGCCGGTTCAGGGAGTCGGTACCTTAACGCCGGGCGCTGGTGGAGGGATCACCGTGCGGTGCGTGGGTTGACTCACGTTAATCGTGGGCTTCTTCTGTTTGGGTTTCTTCTTTTCCCGACTTCTTCTATCTTTGTTTCCCATACCCAAATCATGCCATAGGATTGGCCGCACAACCTAATCGGATTTTTTGGCCCAGCAAGCGGGAGCCCGGACGCCCACTCGCCACATCGGCACGCAGGGCTCTCGGTTGCTGTAAGCGGGTTTTTGCGCCCTTACAACGATTCGGGTGCAATTGTGGAACTGCCGGCCGGCGACGGAGGTTCAGAAGTTGATCGCGGTGAGTGAGTCAGATCCGTGCCGCACTGCGGGCAGAACTTATCCGTGTCGGCAATTTCCCGCCGGCATTGTGGGCAGGATGGGTGAAGGTTGTACTTGCAGCTGGGACAAAAATTAAATCGTGCGTTTACGGTCGCCGCGCATTGCGGGCAAGTGAACGGCAATGGCTCGCGGACAAGCAAATAGATGATGAGGCCGATTATTCCGAAACTAGGCGAAAGAATTAACACGAGAAGGGTCCACAGGGCGGGATGCATGCCGCGGCGTTGCGCGTCTTTATAGACGTAGCCGAACATGAAAAGCGTGCAAGAAAAAACAAAGGCAACGGCGGTAATCACCCCGGCCATGGCCAGGCAGGCGACCACCGGGTGCACAAGCATCTCCACATTGGGAGGGAAATAGTCCAGATTGTGCTCCATGTTGTAGAGGTTGACAGAACAGCCGACGACGACTGCAATGAGCCAGAGCGTGACGCAAGTCCACACCAACCATCGGGGGATGATGCGTAATTCGTCCCGGAACCTAGTGCGCTCGCGCTTTCGGCGAAAACGGATCAGGCGCATGCGTTCATTGAATGAGTCGCTCATAGTCTCTCTACCTTCCTCGATTCTAGGTCCACTCGATTTATTCCAAATCTTCAATTCGGGCCTCGCGATCCGGCGATGCGGAACCCTTTCTGGTGTAGAACGACAAACACGGCGAACAGTGCAGGTACCACCCACCAGAGAACAAAACCCATTTGCAGGGCCAGCTTGGGAACGTGCAAATGATTGCCAATCCAGGAGAAGCCGCGCCAGACCAGCGGCGCGCTGAAGATTCCCAGTAGCCAGCTGAAGCCGGTGATCACCCACAGGAGATACCCGTCCTGCGAAGTGACCGCGGATTCCTGTGCGCGCAGCCGCAACCGCAGTTGCGTGCGTGCGGCGAGGTTGTGCGGAAGAGCGACAGGAACATTACGAAGTGCCTGCAACAGTTCCTTTGCGGACACCATTTCACGAGCGCAATCAGCGCACTCGAGCAGATGCTGGTCGAGCCAGGACTGGTCGGCATTGTCGAGCCCTTCAACGACCGATTGCGCAAATAACTTCTGTGCACGAATGTGGAGGTTTTCGCTCATACGGCACCTTCCGGCAAAGCTGATCTTAGAGCGGCGAGGCCACGATACAGGCGCGACTTCACCGTCGAAACGGGAGTCGACATCACGGCAGCGATTTCTTCAAGGCCCATGTCTTCGTGGAAGCGGAGGAGCAGCACTTCACGATAGTAAGCGGGAATTCTCAGCAGCGAGAGTTGCACGGCCTGCTGATTTTCGCGCGTCAGAAGGAGCTGCAACGCCGAAGTAGAATGCTCATCCGGCGGATCGAACGGGTGATTGCTTTCCTTGTCCCCCAAATCTTCCAGGCTGGACATCTTCTTCCGGCGCGAAACGTCGATGACTAAATTGCGGGCAATAGCAAAGAGCCAGGACTCAAATCTTGATTTTGCGTTGTACTGGTGGCCGCGTTCGAGGACGCGAATCCAGGTTTCCTGGAAAAGATCTTCGGCCAGGGCCGGATTTCCGGTGAGGAACAGCAGGTAGCGATAAAGCCGATGCTGGTAAAGCTCAATGAGGCGATCGAGGAGGTCCGGATCGCGGCGGGTGAGACCCTGCGCCAAGGCTTGGGTGTCGTCGGTCATGACAGCCGCGAAAAACAGCGGCGACCTCGAAGTGGTTAGCGTGAATGCATGTGCGCTCATACTACCTTGTATACGGCGAGTATGGGCAAAAAGACGCACCCGGGTAGAGTGGAGCTAAGTTTATGTTTTACAGTTGGTTAGCGGCGTGAGACGCGGCTACTGTTTTTCCGCGGGAAGGCCAAAAGAGGCGTTAAGCTCTTCCACTTTGTGCTAGTTCCTTTCTCGGTGATACCGCCGGCATTTTTCAGTTCGTCGCTATCCATACCTATTGCGAGGTCGGGATTTTTCTGTTGCCACTCTCTAAGTCCATTGGTGGCACCCGCGACGTGGTGAATCTTGTTTATGGAGAGAGTGTACGAAGCGATCTCTTTCACATCGGGATCATCATCGGCGGCTTTTTGCACCTGGCAGGCAAAGGCTGACGAGGCAAGAAGCCCTTGGGCGGCGAAGCAGGAGAGAATGGTGTTGCTCGCCGAATGAGAAAAGCGGTTCAAGGTCGAGCCTCCGTCGAAAGCGGCAGGGTGGATAGCTGCGGGATTGTTGCATCCGAAGGATTCCGCGACAATGGGACTACGGTGTAGACTGCGAAATGCCATGGTCTGTCCTGAATGCAAAGCAGAATACCGGCCCGGCTTTACGCGGTGTGCGGACTGCGATGTCGAATTAGTGTGGGAGGATCCGCAGGAGGCGTCTTCAACCGGGGGAGGCGCGACTGAGCCGGGCGATCCCAATGAAGATCCATTCTGCTCGTTCTGGAAGGGCGACGATCCGCGGATTCACGCAGAGTTATGCGAAGTGCTGGACGAGGCGGGCATCCGGCACAATACCGTTTTTCGGCGCGATCATCTATTTAACCTGAATAACTTCCCTGCATACCAGATTGGCGTACCGTTTTCTCTGTTTGAAAAAGCCGAGAATGTTGTGAAAGAAGCGTTCGAAACCGCGGAAGATGGGGCGGTGAAGTTGCTGACGGCGCCGCAATATATTGCCGAGGGACCAGACCGGGCTTGGAAACTACCCTCCGCGCTGACGCCGGACGAGGCGGATAATATTCCTGGTCCGCCAAGCGCGGGTGATGAGGGCGATTGGTCTGCAGAAGATGCCAGCGTGCAAGTGTGGGCGGGCGAGGAAGCAGTTATGATGGATTTCCTGGTCGCTGCGTTACAGGAGAATCGAATCCGGTGCCGGGCGGAATGCAGCTCGACAAGCGCGAAATTGTTTGTGCTTTCAGAAGACGAAGCGCCCGCGCGCGAGATCGTGCGCGAGGTAGTAGAAGGAAGACCTCGGAAGTGAGCAGCGCTGCATCGAAAACACTCCTGCCGATCTGCATTTCCGCTTTGTAGTACACTCGCGGCGATATGTTCTGCCCGGAATGCAAAGCGGAATATCGTGAAGGAATCGCGACGTGCAGCGATTGCGGTATGGGACTGGTTGAGCGACTCCCCAAGGGCGATTCACCGTGGGCGTTTGAATTGCTGTGGAGCGGAGAGAGCGCGGTATTTCAAGCCCAACTGTTGGAGCAGTTGGAAAGCGCTGAGTTCGGCGCGGTGGGTGTGCCTCTCGAGGTGTTACTAAGAAATTCAAGCGACCCATTTGGTATATCAGGCAGGCCGCGGTTCGGCTTCGCAGTGTGCGTGAGCACCGCGGACCGCGCGGCCGCGCGTAACATCCTGGAAAAACTGCTGGATCAGAAACCGGTGGAATCGTCCATCGAAGCCAGCGCGATTCCGTTCAGCGCAGAGGAAAAGGCGGCCGCCGCGGAGCTACCCACGAATTGGGATTCTGCGGCTGCCTCCGTGGAGGTATGGGCTGGAACCGATCAAGGCAGCGCACAATTTATCGAGTCTTCCTTGCATGGCGTGGGAGTACCAACGAGGCGATTGGCGGCAGGCGACGGTATACTTCGGCTGATGATTCGGCCGGAGGATGAAGAGCGGGGCCGCGAAATTGCGCGGCAGATTCGGGAGAACGCCGTACCTCAACGACCTTTGCCTCCGACAATTGAATACGTTTGGCTGGATGAACCCGTGAACAGTTACTCGCTCGTTTGGGGGCTTGGCGGGGCGTATCTTCTGCTCTGCGTACTGGGATTGTCGATGCCCGGACTATCGCTGGGAGCAACAGCGCTACTGACAGCGCTGGTAGGCCTGGCTACGCTGGCCGCGAATATCGGTGCGTTGTGGATGTTGTACCAGGCGGTGCGCTACGAGATTCGGCCTCTCCGGTATTGCGTTCTCTCGATCATCCCGCTCTCGTTCGTTTGGTATTACTACGAGCGCTACACTAGGCGCCAGGGTGTGCGCCGCTTGCCGGTCGCCGTGCGCTCGCGGATTTCGCCACCTTCCGCTTGACGGTGCCGCTCTCGAGGGGCATTCTTAGCTCCCTCGTGTTCCTCTGTTCGGCTACCGCGGAGGTTTTTTATGAAGAAAGCTGCGGTGGGGTTTCGTGTGCACTCCGGTTGGAGTGCCGTGGTCGCCGTATCTCTGGAGAACGGCGAGCCCATCGTTCTGAGGCGCCGGCGACCCCATCTGGTCGAAACATTCAGCTACACATTTCGGCAGCCGTATCACACGGCAGAAAAAATGGATTTCGCGGATGCTGCCGGATTCATTTCGCTGGTACGAAAGGGCGCAGAGCGACTTGCGTGCAAGGTACTTCGTGATCTTCAAGTTGATCTGAAGGAGCAGGGCTATCAACTGGACCGAAGTTGCGTGCTGCTTGCTGCGGGGAGACCACTTCCGGGATTGAAAGAGATTCTGAAATCACACCCGCTGATCCACACGGCGGATGGAGAGCTGTTTCGCGAGTCGCTGCGCAAGGCGAGTACGCGTTGTGGGTTGCAGGTAAAATGCTCCAAGGAACGCGAGCTGTTGGAACAATGCGCGGAGGCGTTTTCCTCGCGAGCTTCTGCCCTCTTAAAAAGAGTGTCGGAGTTGGGCCGGCCGTTCGGCGCTCCGTGGTCGCAAGATGAAAAGTACGCCACACTCGCGGGGTGGCTGGCGCTGAGCGATTCAGGAGATCGTCGCCGATGGAGGTGAAGGGCGACCGCGCTTGACCTTCATTATTGCTGACAGGCATGCTGTGCTGTTGGCATCCGCCCTTAAGCTTGACAATGCGAGGAGATAATCTGTGTCCATCGATTCGATTAAGACTGTAGCGGTGCTGGGCGCGGGAACGATGGGGAACGGGATCGCGCACGTGTTTGCTTGCGCAGGATACAGTGTAATCCTGCGGGACGTGGAGCAGCGCCTTCTGGACCGCGGGATGGAGACCATCGCAAAGAATCTGGAGCGCGAAGTAAAAAAAGGGAAGCTGAGCGAACCTGAAAAGCCAGTCGTGCTGGCGCGTTTGAAGCCGGTAACAGATTTCGCGGCGATTGCGGCAGCGGACTTCGCGGTAGAGGCAGTGCCGGAAAAATTGGAGATCAAGCGGCAGGTGCTGGCGGAAGCAGACAGGCTACTGCGACCGGATGTGATTCTTGCCAGCAACACCTCCTCGATCTCCATGACCGCGCTGGCCGCTCTCACCAGGCGTCCGGATAAGGTTGTGGGCATGCACTTCATGAATCCGGTGCCCGTGATGGTGCTGGTGGAAGTGATTCGCGCGCTGCAGACCAGCGACGCGGCGTTTGCGACAACCATGGAGCTGGCGAAGAAACTGGGCAAGACGCCGGTCGCAGTGAATGATGCGCCAGGATTCGTGTCGAACCGCGTACTGATGCCGATGATTAACGAAGCGGCGTATACGGTGATGGAAGGAGTCGCCACCCCCGAAGCGGTTGACGCGGTGATGAAGCTCGGGATGAATCATCCCATGGGGCCGCTGGAATTGGCGGATTTCATCGGACTGGATGTGTGCGTGGATATTTTGAACGTGCTGCTGGAAGGGCTGGGCGATCCAAAGTACCGCGCGTGTCCTCTGCTTAAGAGATATGTGGCCGCGGGTTGGCTGGGAAGAAAGAGCGGACGAGGCTTTTACGATCATGCCGAGGGCAAGAAGTAGCCGTGACGGTGCTGCCGACGGAGACCTCTCGATTCAGACTTCAAAGGGGATAAAGATGAAAAAGCTGTCGGGATGGGTGGGCACGGCAGTTGTGTGCTTGGCAGGCTGCGGTGCTAAACCGCAGCCCGAGATAGCGGCGGATCTGGTTGTGAAGCACGCGAATATTCATACCATGGATGACAAGCATTCTCGAGCAACTGCGCTGGCCGTGAAGGGAGACAAAATTTTCTGGTTGGGCCAAGACAAAGACGCCGTCGATTTCATTGGCGATAAAACTCGCGTCGTCGATGCTGGAGGGCGTCTGTTGCTTCCCGGCTTTATCGATAGCCATTTCCACGTAGCGCTCGGAAACGACCCCAACGTTGTGCGGATCACGGGTACTTCGCAGAAAGAGATCCAGTCGCAAGTGAGAGAATTTGCGAGTAAGCGTCCCGACCTGAAGTGGATTGAAATGGATGGCTGGAATTACTCGGCCTTTCCGGGCGGGACTTTACCGACCGCCAAGGATCTGGAAGGACTAACTGGTGGACGGCCAGCCTTTCTGATTGCGTACGATTACCACACCATCTGGATGAATAAGGAAGCGCTGAAAGCGTTTGGCATCACGAGAGCTACGAAATCGGTAAGTTTCGCCGAAGACGTGCAGCATGACAAGAAAACGGGTGAGCCCACCGGAATCCTGGTGGGTTTCGGCAGCACTGGCTTGTCGCAGAGCGCGGAAGCGGACTTGCGGAAACTTCTGCCTTCGCGTTCGCCAGCCAATGCGGTGGCGAACGTGGAGCAACTGCTGCAGCAGGCGGCACGTGCGGGGATCACCACGGTGGTGGATCCGCAGTCGTACCTCGAGACGCTGCCCGTTTATCTGAAATTGAAAAAGGAAGGGCGGTTGCCCCAGCGGCTGCAAGTCGCGTTGTTTCACCGACGCGGAACCACCGACGCGGAGATCGATAAGTTTGCCGCCGCCGTAAAGGAATACAACGACGATCGGTTTCGCGTAGCGGCCATAAAACTCTATATCGATGACGTGATTGAGCCGCATACCGCTGCCATGCTGGCCCCTTATGCGGATCGTCCGGACACAAGTGGAAATACTGATTATCCGCCACAGGAGTTCAAGGAAGTCGTAGCCAAGCTGGACAAGCGCGGACTGCAGATCTTCACGCACGCCACCGGCGACCGTGGCATTCGCACGGCGTTGGATGCGTATGAATATGCACGCAAGATGAATGGCTCGCGCGATTCGCGGCACGAAATCGTGCACGTGGAATGTCTGAATGATCAGGACATTCCACGATTTAAGTTGCTGGGAGTTACAGCGTGCATGCAGCCGAGACATTGCGCGCCGGACATCACGGGCCAATGGGCGCGCGCGACGGGGCCCGCCAGGTGGAAATATGCGTGGGCATTCCGCAGCCTGCGAGACGTAGGCGCGACTCTTGCATTCTCGAGCGACTGGAATGTGGCGGAGATGGAACCGGAGATCGGCATCTACACTGCGCTGACGCGCAAGTCGCTGGACGGCAAACCGGAGGGCGGGTGGATCCCCGACCAGACGATCGACATCGAAACTGCCGTGAAGGGTTACACGATTAATGGAGCCTACGCCAACTTCGTGGAAGGGAATCGAGGATCACTGGTGCCGGGGAAATACGCGGACCTGGTGCTCTTGAGTGACGACCTGTTTAGTATTTCCCCGGAAAAGATCAAGGATGCTCGGGTAGTGTGGACGGTGGTAGGAGGGAAGGAGGTATATAAGGGGTTTTAGAGTTGCCGTAGGCGAACACCGGACGAAAATAGACTTTGCTTTTTGTTCGCCTTTTGGGTAGAGTGCCCTTGTCAGTTTTCAACAGGTGCTCTATGCCAACCACCCAGCGTGCTGTCTCAACCTGCATCGAACATGAGAGACTCGAATTCGAGTTGATCGAGGTTCGAACCCGTGGGCGGTATTTGACCCGGCTTCGCGGCCTGTCGCACGAAGAGCAGGCAGAATGGGACCGGCGCGAGGGTGAGGCGCTTTCGAGCCTGGTGAACCATGAACTGGAGCATGGGTGCAGCTGTTGAGGGTTCAGAGAGTGATGGAAGCGATGCTAGAGGTAGCGCGGAACAATACGAAGTGGTGAAGTCCAAACATCGTAACGTGCCGACGAAGATGTGGCGTGGTTCCCGGCGCCCGCTTCAAACAAGCAACCTCAAGGATGTCATTCAAATAGTTCCCAATTTCCTCCACCGAGGTGAGAGATGGCAGACGAAAAAGCAAAATTACTGGAAGCAGCGATATCGCAGATTGAAAAGTCGTACGGCAAGGGCTCGATCATGCGTCTGGGCAGCAAAGACGTGCTGGTGCCGGTGAGTGTGATCCCTTCGGGATGCCTGTCGCTGGATGCGGCGCTGGGTGTGGGTGGATTTCCGCGTGGGCGCGTGATTGAGGTGTACGGGCCGGAATCGGGTGGTAAGACCACGCTGACGCTGCACGTAATCGCAGAGGCGCAGAAACTGGGCGGTCAGGCGGCGTTCATCGACGCGGAACATGCACTGGACCCAGTCTACGCGCGGAAGTTGGGCGTGGATGTGGACAATCTGCTGGTATCGCAGCCAGACCATGGCGAACAGGCGCTGGAGATTGCGGAAACGCTGATTCGCTCGGGCGGAGTGGACGTGGTGGTGGTGGACTCAGTGGCCGCGTTGGTGCCCAAGGCGGAGCTGGAGGGCGAAATGGGAGATCCGCAAATGGGCTTGCAGGCGCGGCTGATGTCGCAGGCGTTGCGGAAACTGACGGCGATCGTATCAAAGTCGAAGACCTGCCTGATTTTCATCAACCAGATTCGCGAGAAGATTGGCGTGATGTTCGGGAACCCGGAGACGACTACTGGCGGGCGTGCGCTGAAGTTTTATGCGTCGATGCGCGTGGACATTCGGCGAATTCAGGCGATCAAGGAAGGCGATCGCGTGGTGGGATCGCGGACGCGAGCAAAGGTAGTAAAGAACAAGGTGGCCGCACCGTTCCGCGAAGCTGAATTCGATATCGTCTATGGCGAAGGGATTTCGCGCGAAGGCGATCTACTGGATCTCGGCGTGGATAAGGGCATCATCGAAAAGTCCGGAACATGGATGAGTTACAGCGGAGAACGCATGGGCCAGGGCCGCGAGAACGCTCGTATTTTCTTGAAGGAGAACAAAGACATCCGCGAGAGGATCGAACGCGCCTTGCGGAAGACAATGGAAGTTCCCGGGCCGGGGAACAATCACGCGGCTGCGGGAACAAATGGGAGCGCGGCGTCGACGCCGGAAAAACCTCCATTGCGCGCCGCTGCTGCTGCAGGGACAGACGTGAAAGGTAAGCCAGTCGTTAGGTAGCGCGAAGAAGGAAGTTAGTTAGACGATTATGGTCGGGCGCGACATATTGCGTATTCCGCCCTTTACATTTTTTGTGAGCTGCCTCAAAGTGCGACACTTCATCCCAGCCTAGCTCGGCGCAACTTGGTGTGGTCATCTGGGCAGGAAGCCGAACTGGCTGTTCCGGTGGTCAGGTGTTCAAAACAAAGCACATAGATTCGTACTGGGCCAAGTTGTCTATTGTCAGGACATCCTTAACACAGCTACACTGCGTCTCAGATTGCAAGTTAGGAGTGACTCGAAAAGTGAATGCACGGCGCGGACGTTTCTAACTGCTTTGTTTTGAGACACTAGAAATCTAGCGCTGGGCATGCAATAGGTAGCAAGATTGACCACTGCGAGGGATTAGCGTAGATTGCAGGCTATACCCTCTTAGAGTACTGTAGGTACGTCGGGGTTAAGGGCTGAATGATCAGAGACTTGTTGAAGTCCATCGCGGCGGCAGCGCTGATTTTCGGCCTGTCGGTGCCGATGTCGGCCGCAGAAACTTCCGCTAAGCCCGCGGCAAAGCCCAACACCCATTCTAGTTCCAAAAGCTCAGCGAAATCCAAATCCAAAAAACACCTCGCACCATCGCGCTATAACGGATACGCACCTACCTACGCCGATTCGGTGAGCGCAGACGATCCGCAGTATGACGATCCTGTCGTGCGCGACGCGGCGGTTGCTGCACTCGGGCGTTACAACGGCTCTGTGGTAGCAGTGGATCCCAACACGGGGCGGATTCTAACGGTCGTGAACCAGAAAATCGCGTTCAGCGACGGATACATTCCGTGTTCCACGATCAAGCCTACGATTGCCATTGCGGCATTGCAGGAAAATGTGATCACGCGGGACACCATGCTGAAAGTGGGCCGGCGGAAGTACATGAATTTGACGGAGGCCCTGGCGCACTCGAACAATCAGTTCTTCGAGGAACTCGGGCGCCGCATGGGTTTTGATACGGTCTCGAAGTACGGCCGGCTCCTGGGACTGGGTGAACTGGCGGGATACAATTTGACGGATGAACATCCGGGGGCATTCCCGATGCAACCGCCGGCGTTTGGCGGAGTGGCACGAATGTCGAGCTTCGGTGAAGGAATTCAGATCACACCGCTGCAGCTGGCCGCATTGGCCGCCGCGTTTGCCAATGGCGGAACCCTCTATTATCTGCAATATCCGCACTCACAAGAGGAAGCCGACAGCTTCCAGCCGCGTGTAAAGCGCGATCTGAATATTGCCGACGTGCTACCTGAAGTAAGGGAGGGCATGCTGGCCGCCGTGCTCTACGGAACAGGACGACTGAGCTACGATTCCGGAGGCGAAGAGACTCCCTTGGGCAAGACCGGAACGTGCGACGATCACACGAATCCATCGAGGATCGGCTGGTTTGTGACGTATGCGGATGAAGCGCATCCGAAGATTGCGTTGGCTGTGCTGCTCCGCGGGAACACTCGCCGCGTGAAGGGTCCAACGGCCGCGCAAGTTGCCGGACAGATTTATCGAAGATTGCGGGAACAGAATTACTTCGCGGATGGCGCGAGGATCAAGTCCGTCCAACCGATTACCTCAGGCAATTAAGGGAATCCAACAAGTGTCAGAAGGGTGAAACGAATGAGCAGGGTTCGTTTTTCTGACGTGGCCGTGTGCGCGGCTTGCGCGGAGTGAAGAGTAACGGCGTCGGAGAGTCGAGAGGGCTGGCAGGAACGTCAGCGCTTCATTGAAGAATCAAAGGAAGGCACCGCGAGCACAGCGTCGAGGGCAAGGCGCGTGCTAGAGGCCGCTGCGGCGGCAAGAGCGTGGCCGAACATGGACGCTGATGACCGGCTCGCGCTGGTTCTGAATGGTATCCAGGCAATGGTCGCACACTGCAAGGCTCAATTGGTCTTCGGTCTTTGCGTGGAAACTGCGGTGACATTCAGAGCAGGTGGAGAAAGAAGGACGTTCACGCAGTTCGCGAGCATGAATTTCAGGATGAACTTCGAAGGTGATCATGACACTCCCCCGGTCAAATTAGGGCACGCGAGTTGCCAGAAATTAGTTGGGCTCGGCATTGAAGATAAAAGAGTTAGGACGTTCCATGACCGGGCAAGTGTGTGATTTGCCTCATCCTCACTTCAGAACGTGCGGAATCCCCCGTGGCCAATTGAGCGCAGCAAGTGGCGAGGAGATTGACGGCAACCGGGATTTGGGACACAACCAATGCGTGCGCTATTCTTGTCGTCTCGAGTTTTTATGCACGCAACAGTCCGAAGTGCACTGAGCAGTTACGCATCGGTCTTGGGGGACGTGTGAATCGTCGTTTTCTGATTGTGATCGGAGTCCTGCTTGCCGGCGGTAACGGGGTCATCGGCTACACACAGCGCCAACGAACCAACGTAACGAAGGAATACCAAAAACAGATCGCGTTGGCCACGGCGGAAGCGGAGCGCATCCGGAAGAGCGTGCTTTTGCCTACGGTGCAGAGGGTGTCCGCGAGGGAAAATTTCGCGGGAGCGCTGGAAAAGCTGGGCCTGTCAGCGGAGCAGGCGGTAGGTGCAACGGCGGCGGCACAACGAGCATTTAATATGCGGCAACTGCACGCGGGGAACTTAATTTCAGTAAACCGCTCGATAGAAGGCGGACTACGAGACATCAATTACAAAATTGACGCAGAACGCATGTTGCACCTGGTGCCGCAAGACCAAGGGTTCTCCGCCGAAGTGCAGGCGATCCCCATTCAGTCCACGTTGACCGTAGTGACCGGGCGGCTAGAGGACTCGTTGTTCAACGCAGTGGAAGCGGCGGGGGAAAGCGCGGAAGTGGCAATGCGACTGGCGCAGATATTCGGCTATGACCTGGATTTCTATACGGACCCGCGTAAAGGCGATACGTTTCACATCGTACTGGAAAAGAGGACCTACCGGACGGGCGAGATCGCCGGGTACGGAAGAATTTTGGCGGCGGAATATGTAAATGGTGGGAAGAAATATCAGGCGATTCTGTTTCACGATGATACGGACCGCAACAGGTATTACAGCGCAGATGGCAAGTCGCTGCAGAAGGCATTCCTGAGATCACCGCTGAAATTCGGAGCTCCGGTCACGTCGCACTTCAGCAAGTCGCGGTTCCATCCCATCCTGAAAACCTACAGAGCGCACCTGGGTACGGACTACGGTGCTCCGACGGGCACGCCTGTGCAGACGATTGGAACCGGGAAAGTGGTGTCTGCCGGGCGCAAGGGTGGAGATGGCAATATGGTGCACGTAGCGCATTCCAACGGCTACGAGACGTACTACCTGCACCTATCCAAGATATTTGTGCATGCGGGCGAACACGTAGATATCGGCAAGACCATAGGCCTGGTAGGAAGTACAGGAATGGCGACGGGGCCGCATCTGGATTTCCGCATTGCGCAAAAGGGGCAATTCAAAAACTTTGAGACACTGGGGCTGCCGCCATCCGAGCCCGTCGCCAAAAAGAATTTAGCGGAATTTGCCGCGGTGCGAGAGCGATGGCTGCCCCTGTTGCGTGGAGAAGTTCAGCCGGGAACGATAACTGTCCAAGCACATCTGGGCGAAGCCGGGAAGCAGTAACCTGGCACAATCCATTACAACAATTACGCTTCATTGAGGGCCGGCATATTTCTTAATGAGGCTGCTGGCGAGCCTGCCGCCCTCATATTCCGGGATGACAATTTCATCGGCATCGGAAGTGCGCATGGCTTTCGCGTAAAAGTCCTGGCCGGCGCGCGTAATTACGTTGAGTTTAGGGTTGACGGCCTTGGCGGCAACAGTGATGTAGAGGCGACCGGTATCATTGTCAATGACGTCGCATCATCCGAGAGCGCGGTCAATTTCCGCATCCTGTAGGACGCTGTGGCGCTTGGCGTCTCCTTGAATCACGAGCGCGCCTTCCCGTGAAAGTTGGCGGTATAAACCTTCATTGGTTTCAATAGGCGCATAACGGATGCGGGCGCCATCGAGTTGCTCGACAACCGTGCGGCCCACCTGGCCGCAGCCGCAAATGATGAAATGGATGCGCACGCGCTCCAGATTCATTTCGTTGAGCATGGATTTCCATATCTCCTTGCCCTGGTGACCAACGAAGGTTAGCAGGATTCTCTCCGCAAACCAGATTTGAAAGGCAAATAGGCCGCTTGAAACGAAGAGCGAAAAATACTTCGTGGCAACGCGCACGTGGGTATAGTCGATCGTGTGGGGATGAGCCATCCAGAAAATCGCGACGACGATGCGCAAATGCTCCAAACGCTTGTACCTGACGACACAAATGAGAACAAAGAGCAGGAATAACAGGAATGGCCTGACCAGACGGCAGACGATCCCCAGAATGGCGCGGTCGAAGAGAAGGAAGCGGGCTGTTTGCTTTGATGGTAGCGGCGAACCGGAAGTGTGCGGATATGTCATGGTCCAGTCCATAAGCAGAATGAATACTAGGTCAGCTTTGAATAAGAGAGACTAGGAGTCTTGGCGACCGTGCAAGTGGGCTGGGGAATCGACGGTGCAAGAAACTGGCTCAGTAGATGATGGGTAGTTTGGAGAAGTCGGAAGAGGAGTCGTTGGTGACGCGGAGAATCAGCAGAGTGCGGTCGTCATGCGGCGGGCGGCCGATTCCGGCATATTCGTCGGTAGCCTTCACGATGCGTTGCGCGATGGTGTAGCCCGGGTCAAAGGGGGCAACGTCTGAGAGGAGTTCCTTCAGGCGATCGATGCCAAATTCTTCTTGGCCGGCATTGGTGGATTCGTGGATTCCGTCGGAAGCGAAAACAATAACATCGCCCGGGAAAAGAGCAAGATTGACTTCGTCGTATTCCACTTCAGGAAGCAAGCCCAGTGGAACGCCGCTAACATCAACTTCGGTGACTTGCCCATCGCGGAGGAGGAGAGGAAGTGGGCCGCCGGCATTGGAGATGCTGAGTTCGCGAAGTGCCGCGTCGTAAACCGCGAAGTGCATGGCGATGAAGCGGGCGTCGAGGCGAGCGGCAAGCAAGCGGGAGTTCATGAAAGCCAGCAATTCGGAAGGAGAAGCCTGCTTGTCGTTGACCAACTCACGAAGGATGCCAATGGCGAGTGAGCCGTAAAGTGCGGCAGCCGTGCCCTTGCCGGAAACGTCGCCGATGGCTATTCCCAAGCGGCCCACTCCGTAAGGAAGAAAATCGTAGAAGTCGCCACCGAGTTCGCGCGCGGGGACATAGGCCGTGGCCAGGTCCAGTCCGGGTACTTCGCGCGCTCCCGTTGGCAAGAGCTGACGCTGAATTTCGCGGGCGGTTTCCAGATCATTCTGCAGGCGGGACTGATTGTCGCGAGCTTCTTCAAAGAGGCGGGAGTTCTCCAGAGCCACAGCGATATAGGACCCCAGAATGTTGAGCAAGCGCTCGTGCTCCGCGGTGAACGCGTTTGGCTCAGTGCTCTCCAGATCAAGCACGCCGACAAGACGATCGCGGCGGAGCAAGGGCACGACCAGCTCCGAGCGAACCTCGACGTCCGAGCCGCATTGCAGGTAGCGGGGATCTTCGCGGACATCATTCACGCGAATGGTTCGACGCTCTGCGGCCGCGGTGCCAGTGATGCCTTGGTTCAATGGCATGTGCAATCGGCTGGGAATGGCATCCTGGTAGCGCATGGAAAAGACACTTTCCAATTGCTGGGCAGATTCATTCCACAGCATCACCGTGAATACGTGATAGTTGACGAGTTTTTTCACGCGTTCCGCCACTTTTCGTAGTAGCTCCGCGCGATCCAGTATCGACGTGATTTCGTGGCTTACCTCGTAGAGCAGCGAAAGCGTCTCCGCCTGTTCCGGCTGGGCCACGAAAAAGGATGGCGGGACCGGATCGGCGTCTCCGAGTAGGGAAAACGGAATGAGCTGTTTAGACTGGTCCATGGAGGAAGAGTTTAACCGCTTCCCGTTAGATGTAGGTAAGGGAAGTTGGTTTCACGATGCCTGCGAATTTTGGAGAGCGAGATAGATCTCTCGATGAACGAAGTATGGGTTCAGCGAGGCCGTGGGGCAGCGAGGAAGGCCATCAGCGCGCAACCGACGAGAAGCAGAATCAGAAGGTGCGGTTCCGGCGTCGCCGCGGGAGGCAGCGGCGGATATCCTGGCTGAGGAAGCGGGGAGATGGGAGTGAAGGTTGCAGACCGGGAGGAGGAAGCCGCGCCGCCGCAGCAGAAAAGCGGGATGAATGGGGGGAACGAACCGCCCGGCGTTGATGCGGAGGTCCCAGGAGAGTTGCCCAATGCCATCAGCGCCGGAATGGCGGCATTTACCGGCCATGCCGGCGCATCGGGTAGGGATGTCATCGCCAGTTCCATCGCCGGATGCACAATGGGAGTGCTCAGCACTTTCTCTGTGGGCTCGCTTGGCGCAGTTGGGGCTTTCGCCACTTGGGATACCCGATTCCCGCAGCGGGTGCGTGCCAGATTTTCGCCGTCGCTTAGAAGGCTTTCCCCTGCATAGAGCGTCACTTTCTTCTTCGTCCAGTAGATTTGGTTACCGAGGCGGTAGGAGACGTAAGCGAGCCGGTCGTGATCCAGACGAATAACACGCACCTTGTTTGTGTGAAATTCCGCATAATGCGCCGAAACCACGGATTCACGATGCACAGCTTCCAAAAGTTCCTTTCCGTTTTGGGCACCGCCAGGGATTACCGAAAAGGGGAAAACGGGATGTACCGGGTGCAGCTCCGGGAATTGGGGGCTCTCGAGAACCATTCGAGACTCTAACCATCGATCAAAAAGAGTTGGAGTTGAGGCCGACGAGGCTTTGTGGCGGAAGTGCGCGGCGAGGAAGGAAAAAGAGAGAGCAAGACCCAGTACCGCTAGGAGAATTGTAATTCCTGTGGCCCACTTTTCTTTTTGGATTGTGCGAAGAATCGTTTGACCTTGACCGTGACTCATTCCGCCGCTGGTGTTCAGCGTTTTCGCAGATTACTATTACGCAAAACTGTGCAATCCATTAGCCAATTCAAAGGACACGAAAACGTCAATTTGACAGGGTTTAATGGTTGCCGGCTGCTCAACGCGAAACAACCAAGAAACGACGTGGAACATAGTTTCCACAAACAGGAGTTTGTTTTTCAAAGTGAACTGGAGAAGATGACTCCAATATGAAGCGCGCTCTGTGCGCGTGTGCAGCCGGCTCCGGAATTAGCCGCGAATCAATTTGTTACTTAACTTCCCAAGTGTCCCCGGCGCGGAGCAATTGATTCAGATTCCCGGAGCCCTTTTTGGTGATGATGTCGCGCACCTGCTCGTTGATTACATCCTCGTAGCGCGGGAGAGAGTCCCACGCGCGGAATACGCCCAAAGGAGTGGGGAATCCAGGGCGATGCTCCATATGCGAAAGCAAGAACGCATAGGAGGGGCGAGGGTGATGCGCATCGTGAACGACCAGATCGCTTTCCGAGATGCCGTTGCCGAGTTCCACGACTTCAATGTCGCCGTCGCTCTTTCGGCGGATGCCCTTATCGCGATTCTTGCCGAAAACCAGCGGCTTGCCATGTTCCAGCTGAAGGACGTGTTCGCTGCGTGCGTCTTTTTCGGTCAGGTCGTTCCAAGCACCGTCGTTGAAGATGTTGCAATTCTGGAGAATTTCGACAAAGGCGGAGCCCTTGTGTGCCGCGGCGGCACGGAGCGTGTCTTTCAGATGTGCCTGGAATATATCAACGGAACGCGCGACGAATGTAGCTTCAGCGCCGATGGCCAGCGATACCGGATTGAACGGGCGATCGGGAGATCCGTAGGGCGTAGATTTCGTGATCTTGTGAAATTCGGACGTTGGGGAATACTGGCCCTTGGTCAACCCGTAAATGCGGTTGTTGAAAAGCAGGACCTTGACCCCGACATTTCGCCGCAGGAGGTGAATCGTATGATTTCCGCCGATGGCGAGTGCGTCACCGTCGCCCGTAGCGACCCAGACTTCGAGTTCCGGGTGAGTGATCTTGATACCGGAGGCGACAGCGGGAGCACGACCATGGATGCTGTGGAAGCCAAACGTGTTCATGTAATAGGGAAAGCGGCTGGAGCAGCCGATACCGGAGACGACGACGAAGTTCTCGCGCGGGATCCCGAGTTCCGGGAATACGGCTTGTACCGCTGCGAGAATGGCATAGTCGCCGCAGCCGGGACACCAGCGAACTTCCTGGTCGGTTTGAAAGTCTTTTTTCGTAAGAGGAGGGAGAGCTGTCGTGGTCATGTTCGGTTCTCCTAGAGTCCCAGCATTTCTTCGATCTTCTGATCGAGTTCAGATTGCTTAAACGGACGGCCCTGAATCTTGTTAAGGCCGACAGCGTCGATGAGGAACTTGGCGCGAAGGACCCAGAGGAGCTGCCCCATGTTCAACTCAGCTACCATAACTTTCTTGTAGCGCTTCAGGATGTCGCCAACGTTGGCGGGAAGCGGGTTCAGATACCGGAGATGGAGATGGCCGATCTTACGACCTTTAGCGCGCTGCGCCTTCACGGATTGAGTGATGGAGCCGGAGGTCGAGCCCCAGGAAACGATGAGGAGATCGCCTTCGGGATCGCCATTGGGAAGAACATTGGGAATGTCTTGGACGATGGCATCGATCTTGGCGGCGCGGATACGAACCATGTTCTCGTGGTTGAGCGGTTCGTAGTTGATGTTTCCGGAGACATCCTGCTTCTCGAGGCCGCCAATGCGGTGCTCGAGACCTTTCGTGCCGGGAATAGCCCAGGGGCGCGCCAGCGTGTCGGGGTTGCGCTTGTAGGGCATGAAGCCTTCCGGATCGGAGGCGAACTTCACTGGGATCGAAGGAATCTCTTCTTCGGAAGGAATCCTCCAGGGCTCAGCGCCGTTGGCTAGGTAGCCGTCAGAAAGAACGATCACAGGTACCATGTATTTCAGAGCGATACGGCACGCTTCTACGGCAATCCAGAAGCAATCGCCTGGGGTCGCCGCAGCAAGAACAGGGATAGGCGCCTCGGAATTTCTTCCGAACAAGGCTTGCAGCAAGTCGGCCTGCTCGGTTTTGGTTGGCAAGCCGGTCGAAGGCCCACCGCGCTGGATGTCGCAGATCACGAGCGGCAACTCTGTCATGACAGCGAGGCCAAGAGCTTCAGTCTTTAGCGCCATGCCAGGACCAGAAGTAGTGGTGAGAGCAAGAGCGCCGGCAAAGGAAGCGCCGATGGACGAAGTGATCGCCGCGATCTCATCCTCTGCCTGAAACGTGAGTACGTCGAAATTCTTGTACTGTGACAATTCATGGAGTATGTCGGAGGCCGGGGTGATCGGATAGCTGCCGAGGAACAGACGTAGACCTGCTTTTCTGGCCGCGGTAACGAAGCCCAGGGCCAGGGCCTGATTTCCACTTAGGTTGCGGTACAGTCCGGGGCTCAACTGCGCGGGCGGAATCTCGTAGCTGATCTGGAATGCTTCCGTAGCTTCGCAATAGGAGTAGCCAGCCTTCATCGCGAGTTTGTTGGCCTCTGCGAGAAGGGGTTTCTTCTTGAATTTGTCTTCGATCCAACGGACCGTGGGATCGGTCGAACGGTTATAGAGCCAGTAACACATGCCGAGCGCAAAGAAATTCTTGCAACGATCCATGGCCTTGGCGTCGAGCCCCAGATGTTGAAGCGAAGAGCGGGTCAGGCGTTGCAATTCGACCGGGAACACCCGAAATTTGTCCAGGGAATGATCTTCCAGGGGATTTGTCGTCAGGCGGGCTTTCTTCAGATCCGCTTCCTTGAAGCTGTCTGAGTTAACGATGAGGATGCCATTTGCCTTCAGGTCCGCGATGTTGACCTTTAGGGCAGCTGGGTTCATGGCGATCAGTACGTCAATCGCGTCGCCAGGTGTGTGCACCTCGGCGGAAGAAAAATTCAGCTGGAAGCCGCTTACCCCAGGCTCGGTGCCTGCAGGAGCGCGGATTTCCGCAGGATAGTCGGGAAACGTGGCAATATCGTTTCCGTAGAGCGCGACAGTATTGGTGAACTGGCTGCCGGTAATTTGCATGCCGTCGCCGGAATCACCCGCAAAGCGAATAACGGCCTGTTCAATAACCTCGCGCTTGGACTTACCTGTGGGAACATCCATGACAGTAGACATAACGGCGCTTAACCCCCGATATCCAGAGACTCCTCAGTCAAAGTGAGAGGAGAGCTGTTCTTAAACTCGAGAGCGGCTCGGTTGACCATGTGGGGAACGAATGCCGGACCGCAAAGAGCCAGCGTTTACAGAATAACACACAGGTAGTGCCGAAATGGAAGGCCGGCCGTCACACCTGCAAGTCCCGTTATCTCGGTCCAAATACTGAGGTTTCGCTCTAGACAGGATTTGGCGGCGTGGTGGCGGAGTCGGTCGGTTGGAACTGCAACTTCACTTTGGGACGAGTGAAGTAGAAGATCCACCAGATACTGATGGGAAACGTAAAGATCAGTAGCGCGATAGTCAGGAGCTGCTTCAATGACTCCGCTTCCCCCACAAATCGCTCGGGGATCAGAAAGGTCTCGTAGGGACGAAACGCGATGACGGAGAGAGAAAATGTGAGGGCCAATGAGGCCCACAAAAGCGCGGCCTTGCGCGCCCACGGCTTCAATTGAAACATGCCAACGGCCATGCGAAGTCCCATGGCAATCAATAGGGGTGGCACAAGTGCGAAGCTGAGGAATGCGAAAGAATGCGACTGGATCGCAAGTTTCCCGTTTGTGTCGCGAGGCAAGGCCAGCAAGCCCAGGAAGAACCATCCCCAGACCAGCAGGGCGGAAGCACTTCCCAGTAGGGATAGCGCGGCTGCGGCGGTTACTCCAGCGGAACGAATGGTCGGCATGAGTGGTCCCAGAAGATGAGAGCACAGAATAAAAGGTGGGAGAAGAGTACGAGGGGTGCAAGGGTTTCCAAATCGCCACTTGACGTTCGCTTTATTTTCGCCTACAGTGAGGAAGGTCGACTTCGCTTTTCCCGAGTGGATTGGTACAAGAAAACCCGAGCGACGATGACTCGACTCGCCGCGACTTGAAGTGGAGGATCCGATGGCTCTGACCAAACGCCAAAAAGAAGTGCTCGATTATCTGGTTTCCTTCGAAACGAGACACGGCTACGCTCCCAGCTTTGAAGAAATTGGCAAGGGGATGAAGCTGACCTCACTCGCCACCGTGCATAAGCACATTTCCACGCTGGAAAAAAAGGGTTTCATACGACGAGGCTACAATCAGAGCCGCTCCATTGAAATCGTGCAATTACCCAAGCCCGTGAAGGAACAGGTTCTGGAGCGTCGCATTCAGGAACTTCCACTTGTCGGACGAATTGCCGCTGGCCGGCCACTGGAAGCGGTGGAGGAACGTGAGACGTTGTCGCTGGGTGATTTCGCACGTGGGGGAAACTCGTTTGTGCTTCAGGTAAAAGGAACATCCATGATTGAGGATCACATCATGGATGGCGATTTTGTCGTTTGCGAGCAAACGCAAGTGGCGAACGCGGGCGATATTGTCGTTGCATTGGTGGGCGGGGAAGACGCGACACTGAAGCGATTCTACCGTGAAGGATCCGGCAAGGTGCGCTTGCAACCTGCCAACTCCGATATGGCTCCTATCATGGTTGCGGCCAGCGATGTGAAGATACAAGGACGCGTGATCGGCGTTCTTCGCAAATATTGATCATTCTAATTCGGGCAAACCTTACCTCACCGTAGGCATCCCCGCCGATTTTGCGGTAAACTTTCTGCTTCACGCGGGTGCATTCAAAACCGCTTATTCGGGCGGGCGAGGGAATCCCACTGGACAACTCCGCAGAAAATCTTCTGCTTTTCGCCGCTGATCCAGTCGCGCGAGAATCTTTGTTTAGAGCCCTGATAAACGGCGGCTTTCAGGTTACTTCTGCGCCAACAGCAATGGAGGCGTTGTGGATCCTGCGCAGCGGAAATGTGGATGTGCTCGTCCTTGTGGACGGGGCTGCCGAAGGTTCCGGAGATCCACTGCTGACGGAGGCAAGAGTTTCGCGCACGGACTCGCTGACCCGCGTTTTGGTGCTGACCTCCAGCGATGCCACGCAGCGAATGCGTTGGCTGGATCTTGGCGCAGACGCCACCCTCTCCTATCCCAGTGACGAAAGAGAATTCCTGGCTCATGTGCGAGCGCAATTGCGCCAAAAGCGAAGCATGGATGAATTGGTGCACAAGGCACGCATCGCAGAAGAAAGCACGGAAGTTGCGCAAACTGCCTTCCGGGCACTCGCGGTTACGGAAAAAATGACCCGCGACGCCTTTTCGTTGGGCCGCATCCTGAAGATTGGAGTGGCGTCACTGTTCGGCTTGGCACTGGTGATTGCGGGGATATTCTTTCTATTTTCGCGACGCGCCGACAAAGAAACCCGCCGGGCGTATACGGTGATCGCACAGTTGGAGCATAGCGTTCAGAATGAGGAGCAGCTCCTGGCTTCTGCGCGAAAGCTTCGCGAGGATCCGGGGAGCAGGGATGTTCTGCAACAAAAAGAGGCATTGTTGCAAAAGGCGGAGTCTTTAAAGCAGAAAATCTCTGCGCCAGAAGGCAACGACGTCACGCAATTGCGGCACGAGCTGGAAGAGGCGACAAGCCGGCTGCATACGATAGAAAACGATTCGCAGGCTGCGGAAGGGGTCATCCGCAGTTATGCCAAGAGCGTATGCCTACTTCACGTCACCGTGGTGTTCAATGTGAAGGAATCCGGCCGTCGGCTGCGCTATGGTGGTATCGTGAGCGATGGCTCGCCGCTGAAAGACAGCGACGGCAACGTGGTTTACACCACAGAAGGGCGCGCCCCGGAAGTGCATGCCGATTTCTTTGGCACCGGCTTCATCGCCGGGGACGGTAGAATTCTGACGAATCATCACGTGGTTCAGCCCTGGTGGCAAAACGAGGAATTGGCTGGCGCCGGCAAACAAGGGCTGGAACCCCTAATTGGAGAGATGACCGCCTACTTTCCTGGAGTACCCGGCGGCATCGGTGTCAGCATCTCGCAGATTTCAGCGGATGCGGACCTCGCGCTGGTTCACGGGGATCTATCCGAGATACAGCGCCCAGCGCTGAAGCTTGATCCGCGTCCCGAGGCAGCCGTAAGTGGCCAGCCGCTGATCAGCGTCGGTTACGCCACGGGGCTCGACGCGATCCTCGCGCGCGCGGGCGACAAGATCGTTGAGGAGATTATCAAAGCCAGCGGCGGTGAGCCCAAGCTAATCCTCCAAGAGCTAGCCAAGCGCCAATTGATTCGTCCATTGGTTACTCAGGGCCACGTTGGCGACATTCTGCCCGATAAAATTGTTTACGACGCGCAAACCACCTCGGGCGGTTCCGGCGGGCCGCTGCTGGACCGCAACGGCGGGGTGATCGGCGTAACATTTGCCGTAGTGCGTGGTTTCGGGGGCTCCAACTTCGGAGTGCCCATTCGATTTGCTACTCCGTTGCTGAAGCACTAGGTACTCATCTGATTTTGCATTCACGATCATTGAAAAAATCACTCCTGCACATGCCGCCGCGCGTGAAACAATGTAGAATTTCGCATCGACGATGAGAGTGCGCAGATGCACCCTATGAAGAAGAGCCGACCAATCCGCAAATTGCTCGCCGCAAACCGCAGCGAAATCGCGATTCGAATCTTTCGCGCGGCGAATGAGCTGGGTCTGCGCACCGTGGCCATCTATTCGCAGGAAGACCGCCTGGCGCTGCACCGCTTCAAAGCCGACGAGGCCTATCAGGTGGGTGCCGGCAAGGGGCCAGTCGAAGCGTATCTGGATATCCTCGCGATCATCGCCGTTGCCAAAGAACACGAAGTGGATGCGATCCACCCGGGTTATGGTTTTCTGTCGGAGAATCCTGAGTTTGCGCGAGCTTGCGACAAAGCCGGTCTGACATTCGTCGGCCCAACACCAGAACTGCTGGAATTGCTGGGCGACAAAACTGCCGCGCGGCGGCTGGCAATCTCCGCGGGAGTTCCGGTACTGCCTGGCACAGAGAACTCTGTTGGGTCAGCAGACGAGGCGCACCGGATCGCAAAGGAGATCGGCTATCCGCTGATGGTGAAGGCCGCAATGGGCGGCGGCGGGCGAGGAATGCGCGTGGTGCAAGATGCGGCGCAGCTTGCGGCAAGCCTGGAGGATGCGCGGGGAGAAGCCAAGTCGGCGTTTGGCGACGCTTCGGTGTTCGTGGAAAAATATCTGCCACGCGCGCGCCACATCGAAGTACAGATCCTCGGTGATGAACACGGCAACCTGCTGCATCTTTATGAGCGGGATTGCTCGGTGCAGCGACGCCATCAGAAGGTCGTTGAAGTTGCGCCTGCCAGCAATTTGTCGGAGAAGGTACGAGCGGAGTTGTGCGCGGCAGCGGTGAAGATTGCGCGCAAAGCGAATTATCGCAACGCCGGGACCGTGGAGTTCCTGTACGACGTCGATTCGCAGAGATGGTACTTCATCGAGGTGAATCCACGCATTCAGGTGGAGCACACTGTCACCGAAATGGTGACGGGCATCGATCTTGTCCGCTCGCAGATTCTGGTTGCGCAAGGGCACAAGCTTCATGAGCAACCGCTCGCGCTTCCCGCGCAGGAGAGAGTTCCTCTCTACGGCGCGGCGCTGCAGTGCCGCGTGACCACGGAAGATCCGGAGAAACATTTCGCGCCCGATTATGGGCGAATTTCGACCTACCGTTCTCCCGCCGGTTTCGGGATTCGCCTGGACGGCGGCACAGCGTATTCGGGCGCGATACTCGCGGCATATTACGACTCCTTGCTGGTGAAAGTGACCGCGTGGGGAACGAACCTTAACGAAGCCTGCCAGCGGATGGACCGGTCGTTGCGGGAGTTTCGGATCCGCGGCGTGAAGACGAACATTCCTTTTCTGGAGAATGTGGTCAACCACGCGACATTTCGCGCGGGAGCAGTAACCACATCGTTTTTGGATGAATCGCCAGAGCTCTTCCGGTTCAGTGGGCGAGCGGATCGCGCGACGAAACTGCTCTCCTACGTCGGCGATGTACTTCTGAATGGAAATCCCGAGGTGAAGGGGAAGAAGATTCCCGAGCACCTGGAGAAGGCGCCGGTTCCTGCGACACCCGGGATCGCGCCACCACCGGGAACCCGACAATTGTTGCAGAGACTTGGGCCGAAAGAGTTTGCAGCATGGGCCCGCAAAGAAAAGCGGCTGTTGCTGACGGACACGACGTATCGCGATGCGCACCAATCGTTAATGGCTACACGCGTTCGGACGTACGACATGCTGCTGCCCGCGGATGCCGTCGCGCAGCGATTGCCGAACCTCTTCAGTCTGGAGATGTGGGGAGGCGCAACGTTCGACACTTCGCTGCGCTTTTTGCGCGAGGATCCCTGGCAGAGGCTCCGCGATCTCCGCAAGCGCATTCCCAACATCTGCTTTCAGATGCTGCTGCGCGGTGCCAATGCGGTTGGCTACACATCGTATCCTGACAATGTAATCCACGATTTCGTGCGAGAGGCCTACCAACAGGGTATCGATATTTTCCGAATCTTCGATTCGCTGAACTCAATCGAGAACATGCGTGTCTCCCTCGAAGCGGTGCTGGAGACCGGCGGCGTGTGCGAGCCGGCAATTTGTTACACCGGCGACATTCTGGATAAGGACCGCCCCAAGTATTCGCTGAAGTATTACGTGCAGATGGCGAAGCAACTCGAAAAACTGGGCGCGCATTTTCTTGCGATCAAAGACATGGCGGGATTGTGCAAGCCGTATGCGGCGTTCATCCTGGTGAAAGCGCTTCGCGAAGAAATCGAAATTCCGATCCACTTTCACACCCACGACACCAGTGGGATCAACGCCTCGGCGGTCTTGAAAGCGGCAGAGGCCGGAGTGGACATTGCCGATTGCGCAATGGCGTCCATGAGCGGAGGCACGAGCCAGCCCAACCTGAATTGTGTGGCGGAGGCGCTGCGGCACACCCCGCGCGACACCGGCCTCCAGATCGAAGCCTTGAATGAGTGTTCCGATTATTGGGAAACGGTGCGGACCTATTATCTTCCGTTCGATTCGGGACCGAAGGCGGGGTCTGCTCGCTTGTATGAACACGAAATCCCTGGAGGGCAATTCACAAACTTGCGTGAACAGGCCGCCTCCATGGGTCTGGGACATCGCTGGCGCGAAGTGGAAAAGACCTATGCGGAAGTGAACAAGCTATTCGGCGATATCGTGAAGGTTACACCTTCCAGCAAAGTTGTGGGGGACATGGCACTGTTTTTGCTCTCGAACGAGATGAAACCCACCGATTTGTTGAAACTGGATGAGAATCATGATATTCCACTCCCGAATTCTGTGGTGGAGATGTTCTCCGGGGCGCTCGGCGTGCCGCCGCGTGGCTGGCCGAAGAAGTTGCAGCGGATCATTCTCCGCGGACACACGCCGGTGAAAGGGCGTCCGGGTGCTAGCTTGCCGCCGGCGCAGTTTGCAGAAGAGCAAGCGCAGCTTGAAAGAAAAGTAGGGCACGCGGTGGAGCGCGACGCTCTGCTCAGCTACCTGCTTTATCCGGAAGTCTTCCTGAAGTATGACAAGTTTCGGCATACCTATGCCGACGTGAGCGTGCTGCCAACTCCGGCATTCTTCTACGGGCTGCGCCCAACGGAAGAAATCACCGTGGAAATCGAGTCCGGCAAAACGATGATCGTGAAATTTCTGACCATCAGCGAGCCGCACCCGGATGGAACCAGAACTCTGTTCTTCGAATTAAATGGTCAACCGCGGGAAGTGACGATTCGTGACCGCGCGCTGCGCGTGGTGGAGCGGAGCCACCCAAAGGCCGATCCTGAGAATGCCGGACACGTGGGCGCGCCGACGGCGGGGATCATCACTGGAATCGCGGTGCAGCTTAACCACACAGTAGAGCGAGGTGCTAAACTTCTGACACTGGAAGCCATGAAGATGCAATCGAATATCTACGCGCCGATGGCCGGCAAGATCACGAAGCTGCTGGTTGCTCCTGGCCAGAACGTGGAAGCCAAGGACTTGCTGGTAATTATCGCTCCGTGAGCAGACCGCAACTCATCAAGCATGTGCAGTTCCCCTCGCGCTTCCTTCGAAATCAGCGAGACCTGATCATCTATCTTCCTCCCGGGTACCACGAGCAGCCCCATCGGCGGTTTCCAGTTCTTTTTCTTCATGACGGCCAGAATCTTTTTGACGGAGCAACGTCATTTATTCCCGGGATGGACTGGCGCGTTGGCCAAACCGCGGATCATTGCATTCATGAAGGGCTGGTTGAGCCGCTGCTCATCGTGGGCATCTACAATGCCGGGAAGCAGCGGCTGGGAGAGTACACGCCGACGCGTATGCCGAGACTGGGCGGGGGGCGTGCCAGCCGATACTCGAAGTTCTTGCTGGAAGAAGTTCGCCCGTTCCTGATGAACAATTACCGAGTACTTGGGGGAGTGGAAAACACAGGGATTGGGGGCTCTTCGCTGGGCGGGCTGGTCTCCTTGTACCTCGGACTGCGGCTTCCGCACGTGTTCGGCAAGATTGCCGCCTTGTCTCCATCGGTGTGGTGGAACCAGCGTGTGATTCTGCGTTTTGCGGATGCCGCACCTGTGGATCCCTTGCCGCGCATCTGGCTGGACATTGGGACGCGAGAGGGCGGCCGCATCGCGGAAGATGTGGAACGCTTCCGCGACATTTTGCTCGGCAAGGGTTGGCGGCTCGGCCGCGACCTGCACTACGAGCGTGTGGAAGGTGCGGAACACAATGAGGCGGCATGGGCGCGGCGCGTAGCTCCGTTTCTGCAATTCCTCTTTCCCGCGGGAGAAAGACGGGTATAATCCGCGCATCCGTTTGAGGGAAATCGCGTGTCAGCGAATCGCCCCATCACCATTCTGTGTGTCTCTTCCTACGAAAAAGGGCAGGAGTTTCTGCGCACGTGCAAGCGGCTGGGCTGCACCGTATTGCTGCTCACCGTCGAAAAGCTGCGCGACGCGGATTGGCCACGGGAATCCATCGACGAGATGCTTTATCTACCCGGCGAAATGCCGCTCGGCGACCTGATCAATGCGGTCAGTTATACCGCGAGGCATCGACATATCGATCGAATCGTCGCTCTGGATGAATTCGACATGGAAAATGTTGCGGCTCTGCGCGAACATTTGCGTCTGCCGGGCATGGGCCTGACCACTATCCGTTATTTTCGCGACAAGCTTGCCATGCGCGCCCGTGCCCGAGAAGTGGGCGTGCTGGTTCCCGAATTCGTCCCCGTACTGAACTACGATGATCTGCGCGAATTCATGGCCCACGTGCCCGGCCCGTGGCTGTTGAAGCCGCGTTCACAAGCTTCCGGGATCGGGATGAAGAAGATACAAGCGGCCGAGGAGTTGTGGCCGTGGCTCGATCAACTGGGCGACCAGCAATCTCATTTTCTAGTTGAACAGTTCGTGCCTGGAAGGGTGTACCACGTCGATGGCGCGGTCAGTGAATCTTCCGTTGCTTTTGCCGAGGCGCATGCCTATGGGTCGCCGCCGCTGGATGTTTCCCATCAGGGAGGGGTATTCACGACGCGAACCTTGCCGCGAGACGGTGCAGACGCTGTGGCTCTGAAGGAACTGCACGGCAAACTGGTCGAAGGCCTTGGACTGGTTCGAGGCGTGACGCACGCCGAATTTCTAAAAGCTCGTGCCGACAACCGGTTTTACTTCATCGAAATCGCCGCCCGCGTTGGCGGCGCATATATTTCGAATGTCGTGGAAGCGGCAACGGGCATTAATCTGTGGCGCGAGTGGGCGCATCTGGAAGTGGGGGCAGGGAAGCAACCATACCAACTGCCGCAGCCGCGCGACGACTATGCCGGGGTGATTCTCACGCTGGCGAAGCAAGAGCAGCCCGACACTTCCAGCTACACCGATCCTGAGATTATTTATCGCGTCTCCAAATATCATCACGCGGGATTTGTGCTGAAAGCGTTTTCGCCCCAGAGAATCGAAGCACTGCTGGCGGCTTACTCAGACCGATTCGCGGTGGATTTCCTGGCGAAGGAGCCGGTGCCGGACAAACCGACATCTTGAGTAGCTGTAACCTTGTCACCCGCTGCACCTGGTACAGTCCTGCACCTGTTCGTCAGTCTAGTTACTCTCAGGAACCGTACTTCGATACTATGTTTGCGACACGCATCGCCGCGGACTATTGTTTGCATACCCCCTGGCGGAATTCTGCGTGGGGAGTGCCGTCCCGTTGGAGGTCCGATGTGGGGTAATAAAAAGCCGGATACGCCGCAAGCCGCGCAGCCGGAACAACCGAAAAACATTCCGATGAATCCGCCGCCGAAGCCTTCTGCGGCAACCTGGGAGGGAACAACCGCAATGAGTACCGATGCGATGAGACCGTTGGGTGCAACCGCAGACCGCGCCACGGCGCGGCTGGGGCCAAGCCTGCATGTGAAGGGAGAAATCTCCGGTAACGAAGACTTGCTGATCGAAGGATCGGTCGAAGGACTCGTGCAACTGGATGAGCGTAAGCTCACAGTTGGCGCAACCGCCAAACTGACCGCCGACATTATAGCCCGCGAGGTGGTGGTGTATGGCACGGTGAAAGGAAATCTACGCGCCAAGGACCGCATTGAAATCAAGAAGGATGGCTCCGTGAACGGCGACCTGACTACCGCCCGGATCATGATTGAAGACGGCGCCTACTTTAAGGGTTCGATCGAAATCGATAAGTCCGCCGAAAAGGATTCCGGGGCTGGCTCGTTCGCGCGCACGGCCTCCGCACCAGCAGGCGCGGGCGTCGGACCGAAAACCATTTAGCTGGCCGTTGCAGAAAAGCTAGTTTCTTCCCGAGCGGCGCTCCGTGTATAGTGGGGCGCCGATTTATCTTAGGTATAGTCTCTTCCTATTTTATTTAGCATATTAATGTATACATAAAAGACAAATCTTAGTAACTCGTGTCCTCGGTAGCGTTGCGGCGACCGCCCGGGCGACCGGTCCGCTGCAACCCCTTTCGAAAAAAAATCAGGAGACGCCATGCGCGGCGGCGTTTGGAGTCTGCGCCTTTCTTTTTGGGATTGCTCGTTTCCACCGCCAGTTAAGGTGGGAGTAGTGGAGGTGGAGGTGGAACGTGGGGTCCAGCTTCCTCCTTCTCAACCTGTGGTAACTCTTTCCAGCTTGTCCGGTGGTGTTAGCACAAATCCCGCCAGTCCTTTTTTTGTTTCTCACCCGGACAGCCGGTTGCCCTGTCAATCGGCCCTCCGAGCTGATGGCGATGACTGGCGCTCGCGCCAGATCGTCCGCAATTGGTGGTGGCTGATTTCGGAGCGTAGAGCGTTTACCTTACAAATCCAGACGGTGCGCTTGCGAATGGCACGAAGGTTGCCGTGGGAGGAATGGCGGGCTATGTGAATTCCGGGCCGGCGCGCGTGGCAACGACGAGCGCGCAAACAGTCTTTGTCGGACTCAGCGGAGACGGCAGGTCTAAGGGAGCCTGCAATGCGTGCCTTGGTGAATTGAATATGACCGCAGGCCCGCCAGTCTACCAACCTGCGCCAAAAACCCTAGTTGACTTCACTGACGGGAGCGCCGCTGATGCAAACGGATGGCAATGACGAGACCGTTTATCTCGGATTCAGCACCACTCCCGGAGGACCTGTCTCCGCGTGGTCTGCGACAGTGCCGAACCCCTTCACTGTTTCCCCCGCAATGGATTCCTTCTCGGACATTGCGGTTTCCAGCGATGGCACGTAGCGCCTGTTTGCAATCCCTAGTTCAGGACTAACGATTGTGCAGCTCGCCAGCGTTCCTGCGGGGAATTGGCAGCTTTTCGCCACCGTCGGGCGCGGCGGCAGAGGGAACGAGCTTCACGATTCGCAGAAGCGGATCCCAATACTCGACAAAAGCTACGTTGGGCGGCAAGCAAGCCACCGCCAATTTCAAGGATATGAATACCCTGAGTCGGTTGACGCCTTCACTGTCCCCCGGGGCCGCAACAACTTGTTCTCACGAATCCGGATGTGGAATCCATTGCGCTTGACGTTATGTTTGTGGCGCAGTAGTTTTACCTAACCATTCGATTGCCTGTGTCATCCAAGCCTTTAGGAAATTCCTGAGAGAAGAGCAATGCAAACGAGAAAGCTCGGAAATTCTAATCTTCAAACCACACCGGTTGGTTTTGGCGCTTGGGCTATCGGCGGCGCTGGCTGGGAATATGCCTGGGGCGCGCAGGACGATGACGATTCCATCGCCGCCATTCATAAGGCTCTCGAACTTGGTGTCAACTGGATCGACACTGCGCCCGTGTACGGGCTGGGCCATTCCGAAGAAGTGGTGGCCCGGGCCTTGAAGGATTGGCACGGTTCCCGGCCCCACGTTTTCACGAAGTGCGTCTTAAGTTGGGACAGTAACCGCAAAATTACACCGAATTTTTCAGCCAGATCCATTCGCCAGGAATGCGAGAATAGCCTTCGCCGCCTTCAAGTTGCTGCCATCGACCTTTATCAAATGCATTGGCCGCCTGTCGATAATGGATACGGTCTGGAGGAAGCGTGGCAGACCATGTCTTTGCTGCAGAAAGACGGGAAGGTTCGTTGGATCGGCGTTTCGAACTTTGACGCCGCACAAATCAAGCGCGCGCAGAAAATTGCACCAGTCAGTTCGCTGCAGCCGCCCTATTCCATCCTGCGCCGCCAGGTGGAGGATGGAACCTTGCCGTACTGCGAGCAGCAGGGAATCGGCGTTATTGTCTATGCTCCCATGTTTTCCGGCATGCTGACCGGAGCAATGACCCGCGATCGTGCCGCAGCACTGCCTGCCGACGATTTTCGCAGCCGCAACCCGGAATTCAAGGAACCCAAACTCTCCAAGAACCTGGAATTAGTGGAAGTACTGAAGAAAATCGGTGCGCTCCACGGCCGCAACGCCGGAGAGGTCGCAATCGCGTGGGTATTGCGGAATCCCGCTGTCACCGGCGCCATCGTAGGTTCCCGGAACGCCCAACAAGCCGAAGGGGTGATGAGCGCAGGTGATTTTCACTTAACAGCCGAGGAAATTGCGGAGATTGAAACCGCTTCCTCTTCTCTCGCTAAATTCAAAGCCGCGCCGTAAGCTATTGCTGCTCCGAAAGAAGAAAACTAAGGGAGAACGTATGAACCTGGGACTTCAGGGGAAACTCGCCGTTGTATCTGGTTCCACCGCGGGAATTGGCTTCGCGATCGCATCCACCCTCGCTCAGGAGGGAGCACGCGTGGTGATCAATGGGCGCACGGAAGCGCGCGTCACGACGGCCGTCGATAAGATCCGGCAACGGACAAAAGGTGCGGAATTGATTGGCGTTGCGGCCGATCTGGGGACGGCGGCCGGCATAGATGCTTTTGTGAAACAGGTTCCCGACGCCGACATCCTGGTAAACAATCTGGGGATCTTCGAACCTAAGCTCTTTCTGGAAATTACCGATGCCGACTGGCTGCGATTTTTTGAGGTAAATGTGCTTAGCGGTGTGCGTCTGACTCGTCATTACTTGCGTGGGATGCTCGAGAAAAACTGGGGGCGCGTGATTTTTATTTCCAGCGAGTCTGCCCAGCAGATTCCTGCAGAAATGATTCACTACGGCATGACCAAGACAGCACAAGTCGCCATCGCGAGAGGCGTCGCACAATCTGTGGTTGCTACCGGGGTGACGGTAAATTCCGTGCTGGTCGGACCCACTGCTTCGGAAGGAGTCGGAGATTTTGTGCAAGGAATGGCCCGCCAACAGGCCATTACTCCGGCGGAAGTGGAGAAGCAATTCTTCACCACCATTCGTCCGACGTCGCTACTGAAACGATTCGAAACACCCGAAGAAATTGCTTCGGTGGTGGTGTTCGTAGCCAGCACACAGGCGGTGGCGATCAACGGCTCCGCCGTCCGCGCGGAAGCCGGCGTGGTGCAGAGTATTTTTTAGGGAATCTGGCTGGGGTTAAGCTCGCAGGTAATCCGCTCGCCAGCTCTTCACCATTTGCTTAATGGTCTTCGGATTGTTTATTTTATCGCTCAAGACCTTGCTGATCAGTCCGGGCAATTCACCGTCGCTGGCGAAGCGCAGTGCTACGAACTGTCCCGGTGTGATCTCGCCAATGCGAGCCTTTAATTCCTCCGTCAACAGCCTCTCGCAGCGCATACGCTCTTCAAGCCGGATGACGCGGTCCTGCACTTTCAGCGCAAAAACTCGTGCGAAGAAAGCCAGCATGAAGATCGCGAGAGCTGCGAGCATCCCGATCAGTCCGTCCCAGGAAAATCCGGAAATCTTCCAGCGATAGATCGACCAGACAAAATTGATCAAAAGCACGGGTAAGACAAAAAAGTGGAACAAGGGAACCCATCTCACATGATTTGCATAATTCTGTTCAACCATTTGCGAATCTCCTCTGTCGTCGATGCATTCTAACAGACCTGACCGAAGGTACAGTTACCAATTCACTGTCTCACCACGAACCCCGTCCTCACTTCTCCGCAGCAGGCGCACAATCGACAAATACCCGCGTGCAAGGCGGTGGGAGGCATTCATGTCCGAACTCAGCTTCGCTCGAATCATGTACGGCACCAGTGAAGGAATCCGCAGCAGTGCTGGTTTCAGTTCGTCCGGGACTTTGTCTCGGCCTGCGAACTCCTTCGGTGCAGGCTCCGATCCTGGCGGTCGATCGAATGGCCTACACGCGCTGGAGAACCTGCTCCACAAGGCCTGGCTGGCAGTTTCGACAAAGCACTAGCCAATCCCTCTGCAATTATCTCGCACCAAACTCGTCCCTGTAGACCGTTCCGCCCTTCATAACGAACTTGACCTGTTTTAATTCCTCGATATTCTTCAGCGGATCTCCGCTCACCGCCACGATATCCGCGTAAGTGCCGGGGGTGATGGCGCCCAACTCGCCCTTTCTATCCAACATCTCCGCGGCACGGGAAGTGGCCGACTGAATCGCGTCCATCGGCGCCATACCCTGCTTGACCATGAGGCCGAACTCCTGGGCGATCGGTTCCTGCCAGGGAATTCCGCCCATGTCCGTTCCAAATACAATCTTCAAGTGCGCTTTCTGAGCTTTGCGAAAACTTATCTCGTGCAAAGATGCTCGCGCACGATCTCGCTTTCCCTCTGGCGTTCCCTCGGGCGCCCAATCCAGGAAATAAACGGAGATAGTCGGGCAATACCACGTTCCTTGCTTGGCCATTTGTGCGATCTGCGCGTCGGTCATATCCAGTCCGTGCTCGATGGAGTCGCAGCCGCCGTCCAGGGCGCGCTGCAGTCCCACTCCGTTATACGCATGGCAGGCAACTTTCCTTCCCCAGCCATGAGTTTCATCCACGATCGCTTTCAACTCTTCTACCGTAAGTGTGGGCTGTGAGACCAGATTGCCTTGCTTGTCCACCCACGACCTGTGGGTCATATAGACCTTGATCCAGTCGGCGCCATGGTCCAGCTGTTCTCGTGCGGCCTTGCGTGCTTCCACTGGTCCATCAATGATTTGGACTCCCTTGGGCATCTGCAATTCGGGTGCGTAGCCTTCCAGCGGATAGCCTCCGGTGCTGGAAATTGCGCGCGTGGCTCCGAATACTCGCGGACCCGGGATCGTGCCTTCTTTGATGGCTTCTTTGATCTCGATGTCCCCATATCCGGCGCCTTCGGTTTCCAAATCGCGAATTGTGGTAAATCCCTGTTCCAGCGCGCGCTTCGCCGCATAGGTGGCGCGGGCCGCGCGCAATGAAATTCCCGCCATCAGGATGTTTGCGTCGTAACCGCCCTTCCCCGGATCCTCACCCCACAAAAACAAGTGTGTGTGGGAGTCAATCAGGCCGGGAAGAACGGTAGCAGTAGAAAGATCGAGCACTTTCGCCTCGGCGGGAATAGAAGTAGATCCATCGGTGACTTTTTCGATTCGATCCCCGCGAATAAAGATCAGCTGATGCGGCTTAGGACTCTCACTCTGGCCATCGATCAAGGTGCCAGCACGAATCACGGTAAGCGACTCAGTTGGCGGAGGGGTTTGCGCGTTGTGTGCCACCGCACCCCAGCTGAGCAGCATGAAGATGAATCCCAGAATTCTCATTTGGTTCTTCTCTCCTCTTTTTTTCAGTCATCCCGGATGTAGCGGCAATCTCCTCTTTAACGAAACTCCTTACCGGGATTCAAGTTCCCAGCAAATTCCCCTGAATGCGTTGAAAGCCCTGTTCATCCGCCCAGAGACTCAGCGGCAATGCCGCCAGATCATCCACCATCGGGACCGCATTCCCGTCCTTCGTTAAATCGATGCTCCGCAGAAAGTGCTTGCAGGTCTCACAACTCTCCACGCGGATGTGAGGAAACTGTTCGGCGGTATAGACCTGCAGGCGATCTTCGCGCTCCTCGCCGCACTTGGCGCAAAAGATTCGACGAAACTCCCACTCCTGCGAACAGAACGCGCATTGCAGGTACCGCTTTCCTCCGTCTCCTTCCGGGCGGAGGATTCCCAGCAAGGGCCGGGAACTGCATCGTGGGCAGCGGCAGGTCATCATCGGAAGATTTGGCGGAAGCATCGAGTCGGTAACGAATTCCGCATAGGGCTGCAGAAACGCGCGGGCCAGAAATTCTTTCAGAGGATCCGGCGCACGTTCCGGATCGCTGTTCTCAGACTCATTCCACTCCGCACGACCGGTCTTCCAAAACGCTTCGAGCGTGGATGCCCACGCGTTCGTCCCCTCTGCTTTCAAGTAGTCCGCCTCTGCGGCTAAAAGGCGCGGAGCGTGCGCCACGATCAGAGAGAGAAACTTCGCAAATGATTCGACGAGGATAGGGAGATTAATCTCTCCGCGGAGGATTCCATTCTCGGGGGCAATAGTTTGTTTTCCCCATAGTTTCGAGAGGGAATCGTTGAGCTCTTTTTGGAAGGTGGCAATTCGGCTATAAAACGTGAGGACTTCGGTGGCATAGGGGTGCCGAGTAGACAGCAGTTCCGCTCGCGCGATGCGCGCGCGATAGTTCACTCTCTCAGGCGCGAGAAAAGTCATTTCTGGTTGTCAGTGCCTACGATCTCTTCGTACCAGCCGGGATGATACCTTTTTGCGAAGGCCATGGAAACGTCGCCGCGGATGACGGAACCAAAGGCGCCCCGTTCCCGCGAATACACCCATGTAAATGCGGATCATGAAATTACCGATCGTGGACAGTGCCACAATGGGATGCAAGAGCACCGCGATGAATCGCAACCAGCGGAGATTCCATACAATGGAATCGGTGAACTAGAGCACCAGGCCGCTAAGCAACAAGACCAGCGCGCCATAGAAGAAGGTCCAGAACAACATCTTCTGCCCGGCGTTATATCGGCCGGCCCGCGGCATCCTGTCGTCCTGATTCGTGATGTAATAGTGCAGCGATTTCCACCACTCCTTGTCAACGGGCTCGAATCTCATCTGCTTCGACCACATCGCAAACATGTACATCACAGAGCAAGTGAAGATCAGACCTACCCACGTATGAATCATCCGCGAGACGGAACCACCGGCTAGAACTTCCGAGATCCAGAACAACCAGGGCGACCAGAAGGCCAGTCCGGTCAGCAGCAGTGATCCTGCTGAAAATCGACGACCCCGTTGGTGTATTGAACTATCGCTCCATCGGCGGGGCAAGCTTCTAGACATCCAGGCTCCGCGCAGTGCATGCACTGGTGTTTGCGCATCAGCCATTGTAGGGAACCATCTTCGCGTTCATGTTCGTTGAACAGAATCAGGTTCCAGTAATTCCACCGGGTCTCCGGAATGGTCTGGTAGGTATTGTCGAAGACTGTGGGCGAATAAGGCATGTCGTTCCATTCCACGCACGCTACCTCGCAGGCTTTGCAGCCGATGCAGGTGGTGGTATCCACCAACTTGCAGACAAATTCTTCGCGCTGAGTGCCCTGTCTTATTCTTTTCGTAAACACATGTCAAGACATGCATGGACTCTACGTGCAGAAAGATGCTGACGGCTGCACTTCGGGAGTGTGAATTTTTTGTAACAATTCTGTTATACAGGAATTCCCTTAGATTAGGTTGATGGACTTGGCGTGTTTCGTCAGTTCGTCGCGGAAATTGGGGTGCGCTATGGATATCAATGCCAAAGCGCGCTCCCGCGTGGACCGGCCTCGCAGGTTCACCATCCCGTATTCCGTCACAATGTGCTCCACATCCATGCGCGTGTCGGTGGCCATGCGCACATTGGGCACGATGCAGGAAACCGTGCCATTTTTCGCTGCGGATTTCAGTCCGAGGAAGGACTTTCCGCCCTTGGAGAACGACGCTCCCTTCACAAAGTCGAACTGGCCTCCCGAACCGCTGTACTGGTGCCCGTTGATGAATTCCCCATTGACCTGTCCGTAAAGATCTATCTCAACGGCGGTATTCACGCTCATCAGATTGTCGTGCTGCGCAATCACGTGAATATCGTTGACGTAGGAGGACGCGTAGCTCTCCATGGAGGGGTTATCGTTAATGAATTCGTAGACCTCGTCATCTCCAAGCGCAAACGTGAATACATGCTTGCGGGGATGAAGTGTCTTTTTGCGTCCAGTTGCGACTCCACCTTTTACCAGTCGCATCAGCGCATGGCTGAAGAGTTCGGAATGAATTCCCAGGTCATTGCGATCGGCTAGATTCAGCGCCACCGCATTCGGCAAATTGCCGATTCCCAGTTGAAGCGTCGCTCCGTCAGGAATGTGCTCCGCGATACACTTGCCGATTTTCATGGATTCCGGGTCGGGTGTTTTGTAGGGAATTTGAATCAGGGGAGCGTCGTTTTCGACGATGGCATGTACTTCTGAGACGTGCACCAGGGAATCGCCGAATACACGGGGCATGTTTCGATTTACTTCCACGATCACGCGGTCGCAATGGCGCAGTACGGTGGATGCGTAGTCATTGTTCGTTCCCAGGCTGAAATGACCCGACTTATCCATAGGCGACACGGTAACCACGAAGGTATTCACGCGGATGTGTTCTGTTAGCGCGCGCGGAACGAGAGAAAAGTTAACTGGCACATAGCTGAGATATTTTCTACCTTCACTGATACCCAGTTTCACCATCTTGCGGTCGGGGTCGCCCATAAAAAAACAGCGTGCATCTACCCTCGAGAGCACTTCCGGTCGAATCAGGGTGGCCTCGCTGTAGGCCATCGAGTGCTGGTAATAGAGGTTCAGATCCTTCAGACTGCCCGCTGTGACCCGGTCAGCGACGGCCTTCGCCAATCCCCCCGGCATGCCCACAGCGAGCGCCAGGCAAAGAGTGCTGCCGTCGGCGATGGGTTCTACCGCTTTCTCCAGCGTTGTTAGTTTGGCAGAATACTGTTCTTGAGGAGTCCGGTGCCCTCTGGAGTCCTCGCTAAGCGGATGTTCGAGAGTCATTGCGTTAGGTGTTCGGTGTGGCATGGGGTCCTCTTGTAAACGGCGCAATGCTTGCAATTGTAAGGCTTCGAGGGGAGCGAACCGCGAGCTTAAGTTATAACGTTCCCTCAGAGCCTCAAAATTTGCAAGTGCGCCGGACACCACCCTGTTAACTCCTTCCTTTCGTTGCCGATGGGAACCGACAAAGGGTACCTATGATCCGCTCCGTGTACCCTTCCGTGCATCCCCGCAAGATTTCCTGAGTCGCGCAACTAAAATTCCCCAAAATAGAGGGGAAACGTGCCCCCCGTTTCGGCCTGGAAGCTGTCCGCCCAGATCCAGTGGACGAGTTCGGGCACCGAAGGGGTGTCGGTAGACGGACTATTCGCATGACCTGACGGCAATGAACGACACTGCGCAAAACTTCGTGCTTGGCTCGACCAAGTTCCGCGATGGTTTCCGGAACGCCCAGCTCGTCTGCTTGATTTTCGCCTGCAGCGTGGTCGTGTTTTCCGTGGCAGCCGCCTATTTTCTTCCTAACGGCTACCTTCTAACGGTAATTGGCGATGGACTCCAGGGGTTGCTGGTTAGTGGCGCTACCATTCTGTCACTTCAGAATTTCCGCCGCAGCCATTCTCGTGTTCGCGGTTTCTGGCTATTCGTCACCTTAGGCTGTTTCATGTGGTTAGTCAGCCTTGGGCTGTGGTCGAGCTACGAAATTGTGCTGCGCAGGACGGTACCTGATATCCCGATCGCCGACATTCTTCTGTTCCTCAAACTGGTCCCTCTTACAACCGCGCTCGTCTTGGAACCACACAAGGGACACCATTCTCGCTTCCGCGCATTTGGACTTCTGGACGTGTCAATTCTGATTCTTTATTCGCTTTATCTGTACGCTTTCAGCGTGTTCGCCTACCGACTTGTCCCTGGCGGGATTGACCAATACGACTTTCATTTCAATGTTGCCGACGCCGTGGGCAATCAAATCTTTGTCCTGGTGGCTGCAGCGGCACTCTTTCGAGCGAATGGACCGTGGCGCATTCTCTATCGCGTATATTTTCTAGCGGCCGCCCTTTACGCGATTGCCTCTGATCTCGCCAACGTGGCGATTGATCAGGGAGTTTACTACTCCGGAAGTTTTTACGATGTGCCATTGACGACTTCGCTTGCCGCCGTAATTTGCATGGTTTGGATCGGCCGCTATGTTCCGCAGGACGCGCCGGCTCTTCTATTAAGGGAAGGTGACAAAGAGCCGCCCCGACGATTCGCATTTCTGTCTTCGTATCTGGCGATGCTAGTCACACTGTCCACGCCGGCTATTGGGATTTGGCTGCTTCGAGACGGGTTTCGAGCTACCCCGATATTTTCTTTCCGTCTGGAAATTACCCTCCTAACCATATTCCTGCTGACACTTCTGCTATCCATCAAGCAGCTTTTCCTCACTACCACCTTAATAGGGACGCTACAAAGTCTCTCCGATACCTATTCCAGCATCTCTCGCTTCATGGACCAATTAACGCAGAACGAAAAGCTTGCCACACTGGGTGAATTGGTCGCGCAGGTCGCCAAACAAATCAAAAACGCCATGGGGGTCATCCGCGAACTTGTTTCCCGCCTCACAGCTTCCAGCCGCACGGAGGTCCGAATTCAATCCATGGCAGGAAAGATCGGTCAATACGCCCAACGCACCGACGTCCTGGTGGAGAATATGCTGCGCTTCGCGCAAGAAACACCGATGGAGTTGGTGCCTCTTGAGCTTAAACCGTTAGTCGAGAGCGCGTTGCAGCTTAGCCGAGTCTCCAAACTGTCCAACATTCGAGTAGATCTGGACCAGGACGGGGTGACACGGTTTGTTGTTGGAGATTCTAGCCAATTGTTGCACGTTTTTCTCCAGATCATTTCCAATGCAATTGACGCGCTGGAAGAGGCCGGGGGAGGGACGCTGGAGATTTCCATGCGCTCCTTTGATCACCGCGTGCGAATCGAGTTTGCCGATTCCGGGCCGGGCATTCGTGAACCGGAACGCGTATTTGAGCCGTTTTACACGACGAAGCAGGTAGGGAAGGGAACCGGCCTGGGCCTCAGCACTTGCTACGGGATACTGCAGCAGCACGGCGGGGAAATTTTTTGCACCAACCGCGTTGCAGGCGGCGCCCTGTTTACAGTGCTTCTCCCCGCGGCGCCGGATCGAACAGAGACGGCGGTGATAACACCTCGCGTTGTGGTGGAGGGTGGGTCATGAAAATCCTTCCACGGCACAAATTCTATTTTGGCGCTTCAGTGGCCATTTTTGTCGTGCACTTGGGTGTGGCCGCAATTGCCAAACCGTCATTCCAACTCACGCTCATTGGGGACGCATTTCCCTGCGCACTGTTGATCATTTCCATCCTCGCGGTCGGCGAGAACTTTCGCAAAGGCGCGGGCCTGTTGCATTTGTTCTGGAAGCTGGTGGCCGCGGGTTTGATGATGATGCTGCTCTCACAGATTTACTGGTTCTACTATGATTCTCTGCGCCAGTTCAGCGCGCCTAGTCCGGTGGCAGGCGACACGCTGTTTCTGCTGGCTCATATCTTTTTTCTCTCGGCTCTCGCACTTCGTCCGCATTCCGCTTCGGCAGGGCGTGATCTGCGGATACGAAGGCTGGACTTCGCACTCTTGACGCTATGGTGGTTTTCACTCTACGGCTATTTCAGCTGGCCGTGGCAAGCAGTGGTAGTGGACTTTTCGAAATACAACCCGGCCTATTATCTGCTCGCGCTGATCCAGCACCTGGTGTTGATCGGAGCGCTTGCTGTGCTGGCGTATCGCAACGGTGGAGTGTGGCGACACCTCTATCTACATCTTATGGTCGCCTTTTGCCTGATCGCCGCCGGCAATCTCCTCCTGAGCGTGCTGATTGATCGCGGCATTTACTATGCCGGCGGTTTTTTTGATACTCCGTTTCTCTTGTCCATCGTGTGGTTCACCTATGCCGCCGGACTTGGCCCGGCGCTACAGCCCCATGATGACCCTCGTTCGAACCGTGAGTTGAAGCAGAGTCTGTGGACCGCGCGCGTTGCCATGCTCGCAGTGCTTTCCTTGCCGCTCATCGCGTTTATCGGGTATTACGAAAACGGGATTCCGCCGTCCATTGTGACCTTTCGCCTTAGGCTGGTGTTCGCAGCGATGTTTTTGATTGGCACCTTGGCATTCTGGAAACTGAATCTGCTCTCCCGCGAACTGGTGCGGCTCGTCAGTCTGACACACACTTCGGTGGAAGAGCTAAAGGTTGTCCAAAACCGAATTACACAGTCGCAAAAGCTGGCGGCTTTGGGCCGTCTTGCGGCGGGGGCTACGCACGAGGTCAGCAACCCCCTCACTGCCATTCTCGGGTATTCCGAGCTGCTCGCCGACATCCCTTCATTGTCGGCTGAGGATCGCCGGTGTGCTGAGGAAATCCAGGTGCAGGTGCACTGTGCTCAGGCGGCCGTGATTAGCCTCCGGAATACTTTACGAACGGCCGCTTCCGAGCACCCCAACGGCGACGGGGGAGACTCCGGGCGCCGAATTGCTTCCCAAACTGGGTCTGACAGGTCCAATTAACAGTCCCAAACTGCCCACTGTCTCAACCCTGTTCCCTCTCCCTTATATCCTGCATTCCCGATAGAATAGCGTTGTACCGTCGCTGCCCTGCTCTTCATCGAAATTTATAGTCGCTCGGGTACGTATCTACTGACGGAGACCTTCCAAATTGAAGGAGCTGCCGCCCTCATGGCGACGCAACCAGGAACAGTAAAGCCGGACTTGTCGTCTCTGCGAATTACAGACGCCAAGCGCAAGAACACAAGCGCCGTTAAGCGCGTCTTTTGGGCCGCAGCGCCGATTGTGCTTCTAGCCCTGCTGGCAGTGGCTTCGTTCGCGTTTCGCAACCGCAAGCCGGAGGTCGAAGTCACCGCGGCCATTAAACCTGCCACCGGCCCTTCGGGCGTGCTGAATGCCAGCGGCTATCTGACGCCCCGCCGCCGCGCCACCATCGCGGCGAAGATCACTGGTCGGGTTACTGGAGTGTTCTTCGATGAAGGGACCAGGGTCAGCGAGGGGCAACTGCTTGCGACGCTGGACGACTCCGACGCTCGCCGCGCGCTGGATTCCACGAAAGCCGATCGCGACTCGGCGCAAGCCGCCATCGCGGACTACGAAGTCCAGTTACGCAACGCGCAAATCGAACTTCATCGCGCGCAGGAGCTCTTGAAAGCAGGCGTACAAACGCAGCAGGCGCTCGACACCGCAGAAATGACCGCGGACAGCCTGCGGGCCAAGATCGCCCTTGCAAAGAAGCAAGTAATCGGGGCCGAAGCGCGCACCCGCGAGCAGCAGCAGGCGGTTGACAATTGCACCATTCGCGCTCCGTTTGCCGGCATCGTGGTTTCCAAAGACGCCCAGGTGGGCGAAATGGTCTCCCCGATTTCTGCGGGCGGCGGGTTTACTCGCACCGGCATCGCTACAATTGTCGACCTGCACTCCAACGAAATTGAAGTGGACGTGAGCGAATCCTACATCGCCAAGGTTAGGCAGGCGCAAGCTGTGAACGCTGTGCTTGACGCTTATCCCGACGTCGCTTTCCCGGGCAAGGTTCGCACCGTAATTCCCACGGCGGATCGACAAAAGGCTACGGTAAAGGTGCGCATTTCGTTTACCGATGACACGCACGTCAAGCTCACGGATCCGGCCACGGATCCGCGTATTTTGCCCGATATGGGAGTAAAGGTCACGTTCCTGGAGGAAGAGGAAAAGGCCAAGCCGAACGCGAAAGAGAAGAGGGACGAACCGGTGGTATTGGCCATGGTGCCGCAAGCGGCGATTCGCACTGATGGTACGGTAAAGTATGTTTTCCTGGTGAACAACGGTAACCTGCAGCGACGAGCAGTCACAGTTGGCCCCTTGCGTGGTTCCGACGTGGAAATCCTTGCTGGTCTTCAGCCGGGCGCTTTCGTGGTTGTGAAGGGCCCTGAAGGTTTGAGCGATGGTCAGGCAGTGCAGATAAAACAATAGGAGTTGGAACAATGGTTAAAGTCGACGGCAGCAGCAATGGCAAGAGCCTCATCAAGGTTCGCGATCTCGACAAAACCTATCGGCGCGCGGGCGAGGAAATTCACGTCCTCCAGGGCCTGAACCTGGATGTGGAGCAGGGCGAGTTTATCGCCTTCATGGGACCGAGCGGTTCCGGCAAGACGACGCTGCTCAATTTGCTTGGTGGGTTGGATGTACCCACGCGAGGCAGCATTACCGTTGCGGGCGACGAAGTCACCCACATGTCCGCGAGTAGTCTGACGCAATGGCGCGCCCGCCATGTCGGCTTCATTTTTCAGATGTACAACCTGATTCCTGTCCTGAACGCGTTTCAGAATGTCGAGTTGCCGCTGCTGCTGACGAAGCTTTCCAAGACGGAGCGCCGCAGTCACGTCGAGACAGCCCTCTCGATTGTCGGCCTGGCGGACCGCATGAATCACTATCCGCGCCAACTCTCTGGCGGACAAGAGCAGCGCGTTACCATTGCCCGCGCCATCGTTTCAGACCCTACCTTCCTTCTGTGCGACGAACCCACGGGCGACCTGGACCGCAAGAGCGCCGGCGAAATTATGGCGATCATCGAGGAGTTGGTGGCTCACCACAATAAGACAGTGCTGATGGTGACGCACGATCCTCTCGTTGCCGCTCGGGCTCATACCACACTCCATCTCGATAAGGGTGTCTTGGTTGAAGGCAAAATGTCTCAGGCTGCGCCAGCCGGGAGTTTCGCATGAAATTCGCACGCATCATCTTCGCTAATCTTTTGCGGAAGAAGGTTCGGCTGCTGTTGACCATCGGCTCATTCGCAGTCGCTCTGTTCCTGTTTGCTTTCCTGGCCGTCGTACGAGATGCCTTTGGTCGCGGCGCTGACGTCGCCGGAGCGGATCGCCTCATAATTATCAACCGCACGTCCATCATCAATCTCATCCCCTTGGCGCACCGCGACAAGATTCTGCGCATTCCCAGCGTGAAATACATCACCCATAACAACTGGTTCGGCGGTATTTACCAGGACGAAAAGAACTTCTTTCCACAGTTCGTCATTGACCCCGAAAATCAGCGACGCGTTTTCAGCGAACTGATTGTTCCTGATGATCAGTGGGATGCGTTTTTGAAGGATCGGCAGGGTGCTATCGTAGGCGCCAAGACCGCGGAGCGGTTCCATTGGAAAATCGGTGACCGTATCCCCATCAAGACGACGCTCTACGGCGGCGGAGCCTGGGAATTCAATCTTGACGGCATCTACCACGGCAATCGCCCTCAACTCGATGAAACTCAGTTTTGGTTTCAGTGGGATTATTTCCAGGAAAAAATCCCCCAGGCTATCAAGGGCCAAGTCGGTTGGTACGTGCTTAAACTGGATAGCCCCGACGATGCGGTGCGCGTTTCCAAAGCGATCGACGCGGAATTTGCGAATTCACCCTACGAAACAAAAACCGAGACTGAATCTGCGTTTGCCGCTAGTTGGGTGAAACAGTTTGGTAACATCCAGTTCCTGATTGTGACTATCGGAACGGTTGTCTTTTTTACTTTATTGCTCGTTACCGGCAACACCATGGCGATTTCCGTGCGCGAGCGCACGTCAGAACTCGCGGTTTTCAAAGCGATCGGCTACTCCGATCGCGCTGTGCTCTTCTTCGTGCTTGCCGAATCGCTGATTATCGCTCTGATTGGCGGCCTGCTTGGACTGCTGCTGGCCATGCTTGCTGTTCCCGCGCTGGCGAAAGCCTTGAGCGGTTTGCTGCCCAGTCTGGTTCTTTCTCCGGCGATGCTGGCAATTGGATTGGTTCTTGCGGTGGTGGTCGGATTGATCAGTGGCATTCTGCCCGGCTTTGCGGCAATGCGCATGCGCGTCGTGAATGCCATGCGGAGGGTCTGACGATGGCCATTCCGCTGATCTACAATGTTCGAAGCGTGCGCGCGCGATGGACGTCGACCATTGTCGCGGTGCTCGGGATCGCGGGCACCGTCGGCGTCTTTGTCGCCATGCTGTCCCTGGCGCGTGGATTCAAAGCTACTCTCGTCGCCTCCGGTTCGCCCGACAATGCACTCATCATGCGCGCAGGATCTTCTTCGGAAATGATGGGTGGCATCACCCTCGATTCCATCAAAGTGATTCAAGATGCCCCGGGGATCGCCCGAGGTTCGAATGGTCCGCTGATCACCCAGGATGTCGTAGGCGTCATGCCCATTCCGCTGATCAGCACCGGCACCGACGCAAACGTGCAGATTCGTGGTGTCTCTCCGAATGTTTTGGAGATCCGCAAATTTGTGAACATCACGCAAGGCCGCATGTTTAATCCCGGCATGTCCGAAATTATTGTTGGCAAGAACGCCTCAAAAACGTATTCCGGTCTTACACTCGGGAATAAGATTGACATGGCAGGCGGACACTGGGAGGTTGTCGGAGTGTTTGACGCGGGGGGATCCGCGTTTGACTCGGAAATCTGGAGTGATAGCCGCGTCCTGAACGACATTCTGAAGCGGCCCAGCAATATCTTTCAGTCTGCCACAGTTCACCTGGACTCACCCAATTCGTTCCAGACGCTCAGAGACTCGCTTACTTCGGATCCCCGCCTGAACGTGGACGTAACCCGCGAAATCGATTACTACGCAAAGCAATCGACCACCATGACGAGGTTAATCACCGTTCTAGGCGGGCTCGTGGCCGCAATCATGGCCATCGGTGCCGTGTTTGGCGCTCTGAACACCATGTATTCTGCTGTGGCCGAACGCGGCCGTGAAATCGCCACCATGCGCGCGCTTGGGTTCAATGCGTACTCGGTCGTATTTTCATTTCTTGTCGAGGCGCTGCTCATCTCATTTATCGGAGGAGTAATTGGATGCCTGGTCGTGCTTCCTCTGAATGGGTTTACAACCAGTACCATGAATTTCCAGACCTTCTCTAACCTGGCCTTTGCGTTCAAGATCACTCCTGAACTTCTCGTCAAAGGCGTCATCTTCGCGCTCACCATGGGCATTGTGGGTGGCTTGCTACCCGCCATCCGCGCCGCGAGCCTGCCGGTGGCTACCGCGCTTCGTGAGTTGTAACAACTTTTCGAGTGCGGCGGCTCGCCGCAACATTATTTACCGCCGAGTCTCAACCTAAGCCGTTTAACATACCAACATGCTCTAAAACTTCATTTCCTCAATCCGTCGGTTTGCGGGATTGTAGTCGCAGTACCTCACCCACTTGGGTCGAACTACAAAATAGACAATGCCGGGCCAACTTTCTCGGGCCGGCCCATCGGGAAACGCTGCAAAATATGTCCTCTTGTAGCTATCCAGCTCCTCACCTGCCAATTCCTCGGCAATTCCTTCGTATTGCACGGTAACTTCCGTGGTGCAGCCAATCACCCAAGCGACGCGCGGATTTCTCTTCAAGTTCGGATATTTTCGCGAACTCTTGACCGTGTCGAATACGATCTCCAGTTCTGGTGTTACAGCGAATCCCATTAAGGCGCTTTCGGGCTGCCCGTCGTTTGTCACCGTGGCAAGGACAGCCAATCGCTCTTTGTTCATGAAGATGAAAACCTCTGCGAGATTCATCCTTGATCCTCACGTATTGCCGAGATTAGAGCATTCTTTGCAGAACACTACTTTTAGAACCGATCAGCAACGTCCAGATGACTCAAAAGCCAAGAGGGCGTCCCGATGACTTCAGGACGCCCTCCATTCTTACAATCTTCGGTGTTCAGTCCTTCACTTCTGTCCACGTGCTATCCGGGTTGTACTCCGTCATAGCCGAAACGACTTCGGCGGTTTTCTCGCCCAGATCCTTCTGATAGACGACGCCGTCTTGATTGATGATGAAACTCATCACGCCGCTCACCTTGTATTCGGCGGGAACCGCTACCAGTGCAACGCCTCCCGTGAGGTTATCGTTGCTCATGTAACTCTTCGCGCCGCCCTTGGCCGCTGAGCCCTGCGCCTTCAGGATTCGATAGAAGTAGCCGTGATACGGCTGATTTTTTCCACCCAATCCCTCGGCGGCATAGCCCTGGCCACTGGCTTCGGCAAGCAGCGGACCCGCTGGGCTCGGCGGCTCGCCCTCCTGCGTCTCCCAGTACAAGCCATCCTGCTTTCCCGGAGTGCTCCCGAGAAGCTGCGCGTAAATACCCGCAGGCAATCCGTCGTGCCCCACGGCTGCGTAATCCTGTTGCGCATCGATGTAGCCGCGGCACGCGGCGATAGCTCCCAATTCATTGTGTCCGATGCGGCGAAAAAGCAACTCCTGTTTTCCGGCGGCGGTGTCGAATTTCCACTTTCCGCCGTCATTCACGATTGGAATCGGCATGAGCCAGTCGTTGGCACCGACCTGCAGGATGCGGGTCGTATCGTCTTCCGTCACAATGGCGTGCTTCGTCTGGTAGGATTTTACAAATCGTTGCCAGTTCGTCTTGTCCTGCACCGGGTCTCCTGAATAAACCAGCTCTTTCCCGTCATCACCAAGAACCGCCAGCATTTCCTCCTGATTTCCGTCCGCAGCAGCCTTGACCAGCGCCTTAGCAGCTTCGGCCGGCGTTGCAAAGGTTTTCTGTTCCGCTGCCCACGCAACGCGGGGACCAAGGAACATCGTGGTCACGAACAAAATCGCAATCGCGCTTCGTATTCGCATTTTTTTCTCTCTCATTCGCATTATTTTGGGATTCACGATTACTTCTTCTTCGGAGCAGGTTGACGGCCGCCCCCGGCAGGTTTCTGCGGTGCGCCCATGCTTTGGCGCCCTCGATTGCTTGCGGACCGATCCGCTTTCGCGTTGCTGCCTCCTGCCAACGCTCCACCATTGTTGGATTGGGGCCGGCTCATCTGCTGTGTTGTTGGCCGCGCCGCTGGCTGAGAGCTCGGCCGTGATGCTGACTGCGTCGTCGGGCGCGCCCCGGGCTGCGTGCCCCCGGCTGGCCGTGAATTTTGCATGTTGGCCGACGCGGGCCGTGTTCCACCCGTCTGTCCGTATCCGCGATCACTCGAGGGATTCCTTGCCGGCATGTTACCTGTGCTCACGCCTTTATTTGCTCCCGCGTTCGCGCCGCCTGCCTTATTTCCCTGATACGTGGATTGTCCCTTCCAGTTGTTATTCCCCGCTCCTGAAGTTGGCCGCTGCACGTTGGCGTTGTTCCCAGCGTTTCCCCCAGCGGGACGCTGCACCGAAGCATTTCCCACATTCGCGTTCTGAACATTTCCGGCGTTCGGCTGACGATTGTTCGCGCCCTGATACGTTGTCGGCTTCTTATAGTTGTTGCTCCCGTTGTATTTCACGCCCTTGTTCGCGCCCTGATAGTTGCCGGCGCTCTTGGCGTAGGCGCTGTTCGGGCGATTGTTGTAGGGCACAGCCTTTGGATGGTAATTCGCATTCAGATTGTTATTGTTGTTGAACCGGTTGTAGTAATTATTATTGTTGTTGATGTAGATGTTGTTGTTTCCGTAGTGAACAGGCCGATTGTAGCCATAGCCTCCATGCCACCCGCCGTAATATACGGGCCGGTAAGGGGGTGGATAGTAGGGGCGCCCGCCATAGTAGACGCCTCCGTAGCCCCACGCCGGATAGTAATAGTTGTTATTGTTGATCGCCGCGCCCACGGCCATTCCCGCGCCAAACGACAGCAGGCCGATGAGCACAGCGGACCCAGTGCTGACCCCGGAACTCTGCTGCTGAACAACGACCGTTGAATTACTGGAACTTGCTACCGGCGCTCCCCCGGTGGTAGTCGTGGTTGTGGTGGTCGTGTTTCCGTTTGTCGTAGTTGTGGTCGTGGTGCCGTACACCTGGTCTGGATTGTATTGCGGCACATAGACAACCTTAGGATCAGTGGGCTCCAGCTGGATAATCTCTTTCCCTTGATCTTGCTTTATGTCCACCTTCATCTGAGGCGAGCTCTTCAGCGCTCCGGTATCCACGGCTTGAGCACGCAACCGCTGCACGGAATCCAGAACCGATTTTGGATCTGCCGCGTAGGCCGCTCCCAATTGTTTCGTCCAGTCAAATTGCGTGCACATCATGTCTATGACGGGGCCGAAATGGAGCAGGCCTTGCATTACCGGTGTGAAGCCAGCTTTCTTTGAAGCCTCATCTAGTGCCGCATCCTTCAGTTTGCCGTTGTCGGGCAACGCCAGCCAGTTCCCGCCGTCCATTACCTCCTGGGGGTTTACGGAAGCTTGCAGCATGAGTGCCAACACGGGATCGGGATACAACGCGATCGGCGCCAGGATCTCGTCCAACCCGGCTGCTGTCAGGTTCACCTCTGGCAGTTGCGTCTGCGGCGGGTTATCCGCAGCGGCAGATTCATTCTGCTGCTGGTCTTGCTCCGTTGGTTGTCCTTGTGGAGCTTGCTGCAGCTGATCTGTTGCCGGAGCGGGAGCGCTCGCCGCTTGCTGCGCAGCGGTGGCCGAAGTTTCGGTCCCCTTGGTTCCGCATCCCTCTAAACTCGTGGTGCCAGTTAGCAACGCGACGGTCCATAGCCAAGCCATCCAAAACTGGAGTCGTTTCATGATTCCTCATTTGCGGAGTCGAGATTCCAGCAACGATCTCTGCGCTGCTCTCGATGTAGCGGAGATTACCTGGTAGGGCGGAAGCCGGCTACTTGCTCGCATGGCGAGCATAGCATATCTCCCGGCAGCGTGTTCCACGAAACTAACTTTAGAAGATCAGTCAATGCCGCTTCGGGATCATCCTGAGGCGGAACTTCCCTTGCTCGCCGATACGTCAGTGTCGGTCACAGTCATGCCCACCGCGCGATATCGAACCAATAGTAACGTCAAATCATCCGCCTGCCGCGCACCTCGCGCGAAATTCTCTACGGATTCGAGGATGGCCTTTTGAATTTCGTCTAACTGCATGTCGGGCTTGCCTTGTAGGACTCCGCGTAACCTGGGCACGCCGTACAACTCTTCTTCCGGATCCATGGCTTCGGTGACCCCGTCACTGAATAAGACCATCGTGTCATTGGGCTGCAACTGGAGCGTGGAGGTGGTGAACTCCGCCTCCGGAACAAGGCCAACGGGGAACGATCCCTCGGTGAACGCTTCTTCCACGGTGTCTTTGCGGATCAAGATCGGAGAAGGATGCCCGGCGTTGATGAACTCGAGCCTCCCGTTGTCTTCCAGAATTCCGAAGAACATTGTAGCGTAGCGGCCAACCTCCGCGTGATCGCACAAAAAGCGGTTTACGTGATTGAAGACGCGTGCCGGATCTGTTCCGAGCGTCATACCAGACAGCGCTCCCTGCAGCATGGTCGTCAGCAGCGCAGCACCCAGTCCCTTTCCGCTCACGTCGGCGAGCAAAAACGCGGTGCGCTTCTCGTCCAGGGGGAAAACGTCAAAGTAATCTCCTCCCACAGATAAGCATGGAAAATTCACGCCTGAAACCGACAGGAAAGGATACTCACGGAAATTCTTTGGCAACAATGCCTGCTGAATATCGCGCGCGATTCCGATTTCCTGTTCCAGGCGTTGGCGTTCGCGCTCTTTTTCGACAAGGCGCGCGTTATCCAGAATACTGGCCGCGTCAGCAGCCAGCGCATCCAAAATCTGGCGGTCCAGCTTACTAAAAGCTGTCGGACGCTTGGAGTCCAGGTACAGCACGCCGAGAAATTCGCCGCGGCGCATGTTGGCGGCAGAGCCTTCGGTGGTTGCACGCGACGTGGCGTAGAGGGGAATCACCACTACGGCGCGCAGTCCCTGCGCAACAATGCTGGCGGCAGCCTGTAGGTTCATCTCCGCCTGCGCCAAGTCTTCGGTAATCACCGGCGATTGCTGTTTGACCGCGAGTTGAATTGCGGTCCCGCTGGGATTCATGCTCTCGGGAGGCAACCGCTGCGCTCCCGTCCGGCGTGCCAGCCGAACCTTTAGGCTCTCGGTCCGCCCTTCTTCCGCTTCGAGTAGCAAACCGCGGTCCGCGTCCGTAACCGCCACTGCGTGATCGATCATTTTTGCCAGCACCGAATCCAAAGGTAATTGAGAGTGCAACAGTGCGGTTGCTTCCAGAAGCACATTCAGTTTCTTCAGGCCGCCGCCGGTGGATTCGGCGCTGGTCATGTGATCGATACGCGTCAACAGCTGCGGGATCGATTCTTCCGAAGTCCCGCTAGCGGCGCGGAACATCATCTGGTAGGAATCTTCCAGCCCAAAGGTAATCACGTCGCCGTCGTTCAGGGCTCGGCTTTCCACCTTTTCACTGTTCACGAACAGGCCGCGCCGTTGGCCGCGATCTTCCAGGTAATACTTGTTGGCTTCCACGACGATCGCGGCGCAATTGCGAGAGATGCGCCGGTCCGTGAGCTGCAAATGATTACCGGTCTCAGCACCGCGTCCGATCAGAAACGGCGTTTGTGTGACGCGAACATACTTCCGCGCTCCATCAGGCGAAATCACTTCCAGAACCGCTTCCAGTTGCGCTAACGTCTCCGTCATTCTTTCCCCATCCTGCCGAACCTGCCAAACGGCGAATTGTAGCACGCACCCGGCCCGTTCGCCTTTCTTCTTGCGTCAGGTGACCATCCCCGCCACAATACTGGCGCCGCCGAATTCGGTGGGCTTTCTTCCGCCCCAATCCCGAGGAATCTGTGCATGTTGAACCTTTTTCTTTTACTCTACGTCCCTTCTGGGCCACTGGCCTTCGCCTTTCTTGCCAGCACTGAGCTCTCTCACGCCGACCCTGTCGTTCCGATTCTGATTGCCTCCATCTACATAACCATGGGGGCCGCGCTGGGCGGTCTACTGATGAAGTGGCTGAAGCAGCCCGCGGTCCTGGGGGAACTACTCGTGGGGCTGCTGGCGGGTAATCTGGGCTATTACTTTGGCAATCCGACTTTGACGGTGCTCCGCGAAGGCGACAATCTTTCCCGAATTTCGTCACTAGCACTGACCCAGCCGCTCGATCTGTCGGAAGCGACGCATCACGTACTCACACCGGGTCCGCACACAGATCTGATCGCCTCGCTGCTGTCCGGGCCGAATGGACAGAGCTACCTGTCGGTCTACTCGTTTATCGACGTAATTTCGCGGCTGGCAATTCTCGTTCTGCTATTCCTTGTGGGCCTGGAAATCAGCCTGGTGGAGATGAAACGAGTCGGCAAATATGCGACATACGTCGCAGTTCTGGGCATCGCCCTGCCTATGATTCTGGGAATGGGGACGATGAAGCTGCTACACCCGAACAGTACCCTTGCGGCGGACCTTTTCATCGGTGGAATCCTGACGGCAACCAGCGTGGGAATCACGGCGCGTGTATTGCGTGACCTGGGTAGGGACAGAACAGAGGAAGCACGCATCATTCTTGGCGCTGCAGTGATTGACGATGTGCTCTGCCTGATCGTACTCGCGGTTGTCAGCGGCCTCGCAGTCACTGGTACGATCAGTCTCGGTTCCATTGCATTAACGACAGGGAAGGCCGCTCTGTTCCTGGTCGCTTCACTTGGCATTGGAATCTGGCTGACGCCAAAACTCGTGCGGCGGCTGGCTTCCGCGGGCGTGCAGAACATGAAACTCCTTTTCGGCGTCAGCTTTGCGCTGCTTTTTGCCTGGCTGGCGAATGTTGCGGAACTGGCGACGATCGTCGGCGCCTTTGCCGCGGGCATGGTGCTCAATAGCTTCTTCGACCGCGAAGTCGAAGGCGCTTCGCTCCACGAGCTTTTATCCCCGCTGGAATCGCTGGCGGTGCCGCTGTTCTTTGTGTGGATGGGGATCCAGGTAAAACTGGAGACCATGGCGAACAAAGACGTGCTGATAGCTGGACTGGCCCTGACCATCGTGGCAATCGCTGGAAAGGTGGCTTCGGGCTGGGGCTGCCCGCCGAGTATGAATCGCCTAGCAGTTGGATTTGGCATGATGCCGCGTGGCGAAGTTGGCCTGATTTTCGCCGGTATCGGCAAGGCCATCGGCGTTGTAGATGAAGGGTTGTTTTCCGCGGTCGTTTTGCTAGTGATGGTGACCACCGTGCTTGCACCGGTGTTGTTGCGTGCCACGATGGGCGGTGATCTCGTGGCTGCCGCCGCGCGTGCTTCCGGCGGGCACCACTAACGGACGGGCTAGCGGCTGGCCGCGAGCCGTCGCTCCACATATTCCTTCACGTAGGCTTCAAAGATGTCATCAAGTTTTTTTGTGAGTGGTCCGGCAACGCCCACGCCGATAACCCTGCCGGCAATCTCCTTCACGCCGATTACGTTTCGATTTGTCGAAGTGACGAATACTTCGTCCGCATCGTAAAGATCCTCCGTGCGGAGCGTCTGTTCCGCGACGCTAGTGCCTGCATCCGCTGCGATTTCCAACAATACGCCGCGCGTGACTCCCTCCAGGCAACCCGAACTAAGTGGCGGCGTCAGCACTTTGCCATTTTTGACAGCAAAAATGTTCGCCGCGGTGCATTCGCTGACTTCGCCTCGTTCATTCAGCAGGACGACCTCGTCAAATCCCGCCCGCTGCGCTTCCCCTGCCGCCCACACGCTGTTCAGCCAGGAAATGGTTTTGACTCCAGCCAACGGTGAGGCCGCGTGACGTCCCTGCTCGCGGATCGTAAGGCGCATCTCCTCGGGATAGTGCGGCAAATCCGCGGTCGTAATCACCAGATCGACATCCGGGAATTTCTCGTCGCTCTTCCAGTAACCCGATGAGTTCCACACCAGATAAATACGTGCACAGCCGGTTTGCACTTTGTTGGCGCGCATCACTTCCTGCAAATGCACGCGCACCTTGGCGCTGGTGTAAGGCATAGGGAGGCGGGTCAGCGCAGCGTCTTTTTCCAGCCGACGCCAGTGACGTTCATAGGCGAACGCTTCGCCCTGCATAATGCGAGCCGTAGTGAACAATCCCCATCCGCAGATCAAGCCGGCCTGGCCAGGAGACCACCTGGCTTTCTCCACGGGAACCAGAGCTTCGTTATGAAAAATAAATCGATGGATCACGTCGACACGGCCTCGTTGAGTGGATTAGTTACATCCCGCATTGTACCGAACCTGAGCGATAACTGCCCAGCGGAGGAGGACGAAGGCCGAGGCCGCGCCGGACAGCTGGTCACTCAAGAAGGTGAAACAGGTCCAAGGCTTCCAGGACCGTGCGGCATGCCCTTGCCGAAAACCGGGAGATATGCGACAAGGAGGACGAAGAGGGAATCGCCATGACTACACTGCTCGATACACCCACATCGAAATTCCTGGCCCTTGGTCGCCTGGTAGGCAACACGCCCATGGTGACCATTCAATACCATTATCGTGGTTGCGACCGGATGATTTACGCGAAAAGCGAATACCTGAGCCTGACCGGCAGTATCAAGGACCGCATGGCACTGCGCATCCTTCAACAGGCCTACACAGAAGGGAAGATCGAGCCGGGATTCACGATTGCCGAGGCCACCAGTGGAAATACCGGCATCGCCTTTGCGGCGCTGGGCCGCATGCTGGGGCACCCTGTGAAAATCTTCATGCCGGATTGGATGAGCCCGGAGCGCGTTCAGCTGATCAAGAGTTATGGGGCGGAGATTGTCTCGGTCAGCAAGGGAGACGGCGGGTTTCTCGGCAGTATACGGATGTGCGAGGAGTTTGCTGCCTCGCGCAAGGGCGTGTTTCTTCCACGGCAATTTTCGAATGGAGCGAATGTGGATGCGCATGCGGAGACAACAGGCCCGGAAATCTGGTCACAGTTGATGAGCGTTGGAAAACGGCCGGAAGCGTTTGTCTGCGGCGTGGGGACCGGCGGAACGGTGATGGGAGTGGGAAGGTACCTGCGGCAGCGCGATGCGTCCATTCACGTGCATCCAGTGGAACCCGCCGAGTCGCCAACGCTCAGCACGGGCTGCAAAGCGGGAAACCACCGCATTCAGGGGATTTCCGACGAGTTTATTCCCGCGATTGTCCATCTGAAGGACTTGAATGAGGTGATCTCCGTACAGGACGGCGATGCGATCCTAATGGCACAGAAGTTGGCGAATCGATTGGGACTGGCCGTAGGGATTTCCTCGGGGTGCAATTTCCTGGCCGCGGTCCGCGCGCAGGAAATGGTGGAGCGCGATGCTGTGGTGGTGACGGTTTTCTGCGATGACAATAAGAAGTACTTGAGCACGGCACTCACCCACGAGGAGCCGCTGAAATCGAGCTACTTGACCCCCGCTATCGAGCTGCACAGCGTGGGGACGGTTGGACGCGCCTGCGAGTTCTGCCACTGAGAAGTCCGCAATTCTGACGGACGCCGTTACCTAGCGACTGGTCGCATGGGAACGATGAATTCGCATCCCAACAGGTACTGATATAAATGGTTCAGCGGCTCCATGGGACTCAATTCATCGACGTGAACAAAGCCATCGCTCACCTGCCACTTCCAGCCGGTCATCGTGCCGGAAGCTTCCCATCGTTGTATGTTTTCTGCGGGCATGGGAAATACGAATAGTCGCACGTTTTCGCGGAACAGCCGCGCCAATCCCTCCAGCAGACTGCCGGCGAGATCTGTGTAACGATCTTGGAGAGCCCAGACCAGAATCGAAAGTCCCACCGCAAAATGAATTCGGGATTTGGTGAAGCGATTAACGAACGCGCACATCTTGTACAGCTCTCCCTCCCGAAAGACGAGCACACCACTGCCCAATTTCTGAAGTGCTTTTACATGTTCGACTATCTCGGCAGCAGACAATTGAGCCTGCTTAATACGCAGGCCCTGCGGACTAAGACAGAAAAGCCCTAGGGCTCCTTTGCTTTGTTCCAACTCCTCCTTTGGAATCACTGCCATCGTGCTTTTCAGCAGCTCTCCGTGGTAGTGTTCGACGATGTCAAAAGCACCGGGAGCGAGCACGATAGCTTTCTTGTAGAGCACCTCATCGGGGGGCAGCACTCGGCCGTCAACAGGAAAGACGACAGCCTCGGCGAAGCCCAAGGTAATGAGGGAGGCGTGGAGCAGCAAGCGATCCCATTTTTCAAAAACCTGCCCGGAAAGCTCAACGCAATCGATTTCAATGCGCGACAACGGCAGATCTTCCGCGACACTCTTTAAAAATGTCTCGGGAGAACTAAGGTGGCGAAAAACCGCGTAAATAAGATTGACTCCCAGCACGCCGATCGCTTCCTGCTGCAGCAGGTTGGTGTGGTCCTGCAAATTAACGTGGAGGATGACGTCATTGGGTTCACCGCCAAGTTGCACTTGAAAGCGAATGCCCAGCCAGCCATGACATTCATTGGTTCCGGAAAAATTGCGCGCCGATACCGTGTCGACAAATGAGAAAAAGCGCGTATTGGCGCCCCGGCTGTCGTTTAACTGCGACAGCAGTTGGCCCCATTCGTTGTCCAGCATGGCCAGCAGCCGCGGTTGCGAAACGTAGCGAGTGCCGGAGCCATATAGATCGTCGCTGACTTCCTTGTCATACGCCGAAATCGTCTTTGCCACGGTGCCGGAGGCGCCGCCCACACGCAGGAACCAGCGCGCGACTTCCTGACCGGCACCGATTTCCGCGAAGGAGCCGAGGGCGCTTGAGTCGAGATTGAGAGAAAGTGCTTTTTGATGTGCGTCGATTTTGTCCGGTGCGGACATGCGAGGACTCCTTGGAATGGTAAAGGCGACGAATTTACCATTCGGAAGGGAGTGCGACAAGCGGTGAGATTGATTCGCCAGGCGCGAAACAGGGGCAGATTCAGTCGAAAACAGGCAGATGGTGAGAGAATTTGAAGGATTAGGAACCAGCCCGGGCCGAGTTCAAGATTGAGGGCTCACTCGTGCGCGGCCGGTTTCTCTATTGCACTTACTTCCGGTTCTTTTGGTACGTATTCACCCCCAGCTCCGCGCTCCCACTTCCGGTCAACGAGTTCTTGGGAGTGCTGGCGACGGTAGTTCTCTGCGATAAAACAATTCCAGCAAACCGGCAGAAAGTTCTGGAATACGGCGGGCAAATTCTCCGGTGGGATCTCATTCCATTGCGCGGTGTTGCGATCCGGGCCTAGCAGCGCCGGTTGCCTGTCGTGCCAATGGATTTCGCGAAACGGTTTCTGGCAATAGGCGCAAGACTTGCCCATGTACCATTCATCGACCATGCGCCAGACCATGCATGACTCGGGATCCGCTTCGATTTGGGAGAGACATTCCTGTCCGCAATTCTTGTGCTCTGGCCAGCGAGAACATTGATCGAGTTGAACGTGATGCTTACCGAATACCGCTTCCCGGGCGGCGGTGGCGACATTGACGTGCACGGCTGCGGGGTTCTGCGATTCGGGGCAAGTGATGACGCGCTTGCCTCGATAGCGAAGATACGTGCGTAGGGCAAAGGTCATCCCGAAGGCCACGGCACCGACAAGTAGCACCACGATGGCGGCCAGCAGGAGCGTGGGAAGACTCATAGAACCTCCTAAACCGGCTGGAGGAAGACCGGAAATCCCACAAAGTGAAAAAGCAGGACCGGGACCAAAGTTGAGAAAAGGTGCTAGAGCTTGCTGATGACTGAAAAAAGAGAGGTTATGCCAGGATAAGCGCAGCGCTTTAAAAATACTCAGTCGAGAAAGTGGAATTCGACGCAACGACGGTGCGTGTTCTGACGAGCGGCTGAGCGTAAGAGCGCCGGCTAGGGAAAGCGCTTGCAGCTCTTTGACCGGACTTGGACCTAGATTGGGAAGCGGCGAATGGTTAAAGAAATCGGTAGCCCGACGCAAAACATGTGAATGACGATCCCGATGATCATCATCGACATCGAGAACGGGCCCTTGTGAAACGCGGAGAGCGGCAGCACGACGTATTGCATGACAGAGTAGACGGCGATTCCGAATAGAAATCCGGAGATCACGGCGTGCCGTGTCAGAAATTTCAGCTTGCGGCTGGCCAAATAGAAAACTGCCGCTGCGCCAAGCGCGACCACGAAATGCAGTGCCAAGCCCAGGACGGCGGTCCTTGAGCCACCGTCGTAAGCGCTGGGGCCGAGAACTCCGCTGGCAATGCCCTGCAGGATTCGCGTTGGCTGCGCTCCGTACCGCCCATAGACAAGGAAGGCAGCAATGATATCTAGGATTCCGGCGATCAGGCCGGCTGTCAGGGTCGCGGAAACCGCACGACGCTTCACGCGGGCGGTTACAGAAGAAGCTTCGGACATGGGCGGCTCGATCCTCGGGTTGACAATGGAAATCGGCGCTATCTTACGTTGAGAATTGCAATGGGTCGAGAAGATTCGCGTGGCGGGCGTGGCCCGGTGAACCTGGAAACAGGAAGCCGAGGCAGGCGATTTACAGGCAGAGAACTCAATTCGTTTGTGGATTTCTTCGCTCTCGTAATTCCCAGATCAAGACCACAAGCAGCGTTGAAAATTCATAGTGGCCCTTTTTTATCTTGACGGCAGTCTCGCAGGTCCATACTATTTCGCTCTAGGCCTAGACCAACATCAGTAGCCTTGGGGATCGGTTATGAAGAATCGTGAGCATAGAGATCTTTTTCCTGGCGCGTTGGAGATGATGATTCTCAGAACGTTGAAGCGGCAGCCTCTTCATGGCTACGCCCTCGCCCAGCACATCAAGCAAACTTCCAACGATCTGCTCCAAATCGAAGAAGGTTCGCTCTATCCGGCGCTGCAACGTCTTCTGAAGGAAGAATTGGTCAAATCGGAGTGGGCCGTCTCCTCCACCAACCGTCGCGTTCGGATCTACAGGTTGACAGCGGCAGGAACGAAGCATTTGGAACGAGAGGTTTCGCGTTTCGAAAAGATGCTCGAAGGGATTACACGAGTTCTGGCACCGGGTGAGTTATGAGTTGGCTCCAACAGATATTCTCGCGTCGACGTCTTTACGGCGATCTCTCCGAAGAGATTCAGCAGCATCTTGAAGAAAAGATTGAAGAGCTGGTTGCGGGCGGCATGTCACGAAGCGAAGCCGCTGCCGCAGCCCATCGCGAATTCGGCAATGTGACGCTCACCGAGGAGAACAGCCGGGAAGTTTGGCAGTGGCCATCGATTGAGAGCCTTCTCGCCGATATCCGTTTTGGCGCTCGCACCCTCCGCAAATCCCCAATCTTCACCTCGATTGCCGCGCTCACGCTGGCTTTGGGCGTTGGCGCCAACACCGCAATTTTTAGCCTCGTGAACGGAATCCTCCTAGTCTCGCTGCCGTATCCCAACGCCGACCAGCTCGTCAGCGTGACGGGAACGTATCCGCGGGGTGGGCTGGTCGCCATGCGTGACCAGATGCACACAATGGATGTGGCTGGTTACGCCGAGGGTCACGACTTCAATCTGACCGGACAAGGGGAAGCCGTACGTCTGACGGGCACCTTGGTATCTGCCGAGCTGTTTTCGATCCTGGGTGTTCGCCCAGAACTGGGTCGAATCTTTGCACAGGGCGAGGATATACCTGGCCAGGACAGCTATGTTGTATTGAGCCATGCGATCTGGCAGCAGCGCTTCGGAGGTGATGCCACGCTCATCGGCCGCTCGATCGATCTCGATGGTGTGAGCCGGCAAGTCATTGGGGTGATGCCGACCGATTTTCGGTTCCCGTCAACAAAGACGCAAATATGGATCCCACTTCACAACGATCCGCGAAGTATCGTTGACTACTGGGCAAGCGACTTCATGCCGGTGATCGGGCGACTACGTCCACATGCAACGATTCAACAGGCACGGGCCGAAACTCAATTATTTCAGTCGCACGCGGGAGCGCTATTCCCCTGGCAGATGCCCGCAAGCTGGAATGCCGACATCACTGTCGTCCCACTGCAGAATGGCATGGTCGCCGACATTCGACTTCGGCTGCTGCTGCTGTTAGCGGCTGTCGCGCTGGTTCTCCTGATCGCGTGCACCAACGTCGCCAATCTCACGCTCTCTCGCGCAGCAACACGCGAAAAAGAAGTTGCTATTCGCGCAGCAATGGGAGCCGGACGCAGGAGAATCATGAGGCAACTCCTTACGGAGAGTGTGCTGCTGGCATCGATAGGCGGACTGCTGGGGTTAGTTTTTGCCTTCGAAGGCCTTTCCATGCTCAAAACGTTTCTTCCAGCGGACACGCCACGCTTGATGGACGTGCACATGGACTGGCGGGTGCTTGCTTTTACGGGAGGCTTGGCGATTTTGACTGGGCTTGTGGTTGGTCTAGCTCCAGCACTGCACATTTCGCGAGGTGCTCTTACGGAGTCGCTCAAATCCGGCGGGCGCGGTACGGCCGTTTCCGTGTCGCAGCGGCTGCGCAGCACCCTAGTCGTCGGAGAAATTGGACTTGCCGTACTGCTCGTGATTGCTGCAGGACTGATGATCCGGAGCTTCTGGGCATTGTCGCACGTGGACCCTGGCTTTCGTTCCGAGCACATCCAGACCGCGCGCATCACACCCAATCAATCGTTCTGCAGCGATGCCACGCGCTGCGTCGCGTTCTATCGAAGTGTTCTCAGCCAGGTTCAGTCTTTTCCCGGAGTGAGTGGCGCTGCGATCGTGAACACTCTTCCGCTTGGCGGCAGGGTCACAAAGCGATCCTTGGATGTTGAGGATTTCGTTGGGTCGTCCGGTGAAGTCTCTCCTCTTTTTTGGCTCAACATCGTCACGCCCGGCTATTTTCAGGTGATGGGTATCCCCGTCCTGTCGGGCCGAGGATTTAATGCCTCGGACGTGTCGGGAACTCCCGTGGCCGTGGTAACCGCGGAGACCGCGCGCCGGTACTGGCCCAATCAAAGCGCTCTTGGAAAGCACATTAGACTCCTCGACGACAAAGACTGGCGGACCATCGTTGGTGTCATCTCCGATGTTCGCGCCTACGACCTCCAGAGAAATACTCCCAACTGGATTAAGGGCACGGCTTACGTGCCGTACAATCCCGCCGCCACACTCGAAGACAAACGCGTACCTTCAGAGATGACCATAGCCATCCGCACCGCTTCGGATGATTCGCATTTAGCGGCACAATTACGCGACAGCGTCACCGCGCTGAACAAGGAAGCCCCCGTCAGCGAAGTGAGAACCATGGGTGCGGTTGTTTCCGAAGCAGTCTCCGCTCCGGCATCTACAACCTCTTTGTTTATTGCCTTCGCCGCCGTGGCGTTGCTGCTGGGCATCATCGGCGTTTATGGTGTTCTTTCTTTTCTGGTCTCGCAACGCACTCGCGAGATTGGCCTCCGTATCGCTCTCGGTGCGCAGCGCCGCGACATCCTGTATCTGGTGATGAAGGAAGGCGTAAAGTTCTCGCTCGCAGGGATCGCTGTTGGCTTGGCCGGCGCGTTGTTCGTCACGCGCTTGATGTCTAGCGAACTTTATGGCGTTGGCCCGCTGGATCCCCTTACCTACATGGGTGTTGCCCTGGTAATGGCCGTGGTCACGTTGTTGGCCTGTTATGTCCCCACGCGACGAGCGATGCGTGTAGATCCACTCGTGGCGCTGCGCTACGAGTGATGGCCGAGGACGCGAAAGCGAGCTTGTGAAAGGCGTCTTGCGGCGGGTGGAGCATGCAACGGATCAGGCAATTATTTTCGCGTCGCCGGATCTACGATGATCTGTCCGCAGAAATTCGTGAACATCTTGACGAAAAGATCCAGGAGTTGGTGGCCGAAGGAATGTCGCGGGACGAAGCGACGGCTGCCGCTCGTCGCGAGTTTGGCAATCTGACCTTGATCGAAGAGGACGGCCGCGCAGCGTGGGGCTGGACGGCGCTGGAAAGCTTTTTCGCGGATCTGCGCAACGGCCTGCGCGGCTTGCGGCGTTCCCCTGGGTTCACGGTGCTCGCGATTCTGTCGTTGGCCCTGGGCATTGGCGCGAATACGGTAATCTTCAGTCTGGTCAACATGCTGCCGCTACGGAGGCTGCCAGTGCGCGACCCTGGTCAACTTGTCGCGCTGCTGCACCATTACCCCGCGCCCGATGAGCCGCACTCCAATACATTCTCTGCGCCAACATATCGGCTGATGCGCGATCACAGGATGTGTTTTCTGGGTTGATCGCCAGTTCTTATCAGCCTCTCGATGTTCGCACCGATGGCCTGGAGTCGCAAATCGTAAACGGTGGATTTGCCGAAGGAAACTTCTTCTCTATTCTCGGCGTGAATCCCGCGATTGGCCGGCTGATCGGGCCGGAAGACGACCAGGCGGCGCAACCATCTCCAGTCGCCGTTCTGACTTGGGCGTTCTGGAAGACGCGATTCCAGCTTGATGCTGCCATCTTGGGGACAAAACTCATCGTTAACGGCGTTGATGTGACGATCGTCGGAGTCGCGCCTCGCAACTTCTCCAGATTGCAGGTAGAGGCCAGGCAGGATATCTGGCTACCGTTGGCCATGGAGGCGTTGCTTGTTCCCGCCAGCCGGGAGGGAGGAGAAATCGCCTTGCTGGCACGATTGAAGCCAAACGTTTCGATGGAGACTGCGCGCGCAGAAATGGCGGTCTTGTATGAGTCGACATTGGATGAAGACACCAGGGTTTCCGGCAATCCCTACATCCGCAAATTCAATTTTGAAATGCAACCTACCGCCGCAGGTCTATCCGTTCTGCGCGAGAATTTTGCCAAACCACTTCTGGCGCTGATGGCGTCGTCGGATTGTTGTTGCTGATTGCTTGCGCCAACGTAGCCAGCATGTTGCTTGCGCGCGGCACCGCCCGAGAGCACGAAATGGCCGTGCGCGCGTCCCACGGCGCCAGCCGCCTCAGGCTGGCTCGGCAGGTGCTGACGGAATCGTCACTCCTCTCCGCGATCGGGAGCTTGCTCGGAATCGTCGTAGCGCTTCTTGGTACCAGCGTGATCGTGCGAATTTTACTTGCGGCGAGGCGCATTGGAACGCCGCTGGAGTTCCGCATCCATACGGACGCCAATGCTCTGCTCTTCACGACTGCCGTCGCGATGCTGACCGCATTGTTGTGCGGCTTGCTTCCAGCCCTGCGCGCTGCACGTCGCAATGTAACACCGTCATTGCGTCAGAACCAGCGGGGGCGGCGAAACACGCTCGCGTCGATTCTTTGGCAAGTGCCTGGTAGCCGCACAAGTGGCGCTCTCCGTCATTCTGCTCAGCACGGTTGCGCAGTTCATCACTCACTTGTCGAACTTAAGACATGTCGATCTCGGCTTTCAGCGCGACAATCTACTGCTTGTTTCGCTCGACTCGCACCACAGTGGTCTGAAGGGAGAGCAGTTGTCCCTCGCCTATCCGGAACTGCTCACACCGTTGGCAGCGATGCCAGGAGTACGCTCGGTTTCGCTTTGCGGAGCAACTCCAATCTCAGGTGCCGGAGCAAATCGCGCCGTGATTGTGCCGGGATATGATCCCAAACCTGGCGAAATTCGAAACGTCTCAGAGAACTGGGTCGCTCCGAAATATTTCCAGACCCTCGGCACGCCGCTGCTCTTTGGACGAGACTTCGAGCTTCGCGATCAAGGTGGTCCGCCCGTTGCCGTCATTAACCAGAAGATGGCGCGCTACTATTTCGGGGACCGCAGCCCACTTGGAGAATCCGTTTCATTCGACGGTGAAGATCAACGCTACGAAATCGTGGGCGTTGTCGGAGACTCCAAGCTCTACGACATTCGCGAGCCCGTCTATCGCACCATTTATTTCAACATGTTCCAGCAGCCTGTGCCCGGCTCGCAACTCGTGCTGCGCACCAACATTGCGGCAAGCGCAGTGGCGCCCGCGGTTGTAAGAACAGTGCGTTCTGCCCTCAAGACGGTGACCGTAAAGAAAGTTACGACGATGGTCGATCAGGTGGATGAAACCATTGTTCCAGAGCGGCTGATCGCCGTGCTTTCCGGCTGGTTCGGCGCGCTCGGCGCGGTTCTGGCGGCAATCGGCCTTTACGGACTGCTCGCCTATACGGTCGCACGGCGCGTCAACGAAATCGGCGTTCGCATGGCCCTGGGGGCAACACGGGGAAATGTGACGCGTATGGTGCTTCGCGACGCGCTCGGAATGGTGTCGGCCGGGATATTAATCGGCGTTCCTTTAGCGTTTTGGGGTAAGCGCTTCGCCGCAACGCTGATCCCGGACTTGCTGGCTGCGAGCCTTGCTCCAATTGTATTCGGTGCCACGGGAATGATCGCTTTTGCACTGCTGGCCGCATATTTGCCTGCCCGGCGCGCGGCTCGGGTCGATCCCATGGTGGCACTACGCTACGAGTAAACGCGGGTCAGAAATTGCGGTTACGGTGGAGGGAGCTGCATCACGGAACCGACGCGGAGATGTAGATAATCGGAGATCTGAGGATTACTCTGAGCCAAGCGCGGCCAGGCGGAACCGCGGCCGCAATGCACACGCGCGAGAGACCAGAGCGTATCGCCAGCTTGAATTCTAATCGTCGGATGCGCTATTGGAGCGGCTCTTGACCCGGAGTCTGCCGGCACGATGACAGTGCTGCCCGTCGCGATTGAGTCCGGATGGGCGGCGAGCCCGGGATTCCAAGCAAGGAGTTCTTGCCAGCGCGAAGCCTTTCCCAGATAATGGCGGGCCATCCTCCATAGTGAATCTCCAGGCCGTACCTGAACTTGCCGAAATTCTCGACTGAGTACCCGCGTTGTGGGGTTTACCCGCGGAGCCGAAGAGACGGGCGAAACCGGCGTGGGTCTGGGTTGAAACGGAGAAATGCGAGCGCGCGGTCCGGTTCGCCGGGACAATGGTGCTGAAGGCGCGACGAGTGATGGCCCTGGCATTCCGGTTGGCACCCGCAACGGAGCAATCGAGCCTTTCGGATCTGCGAGCTCCGAACCCGGAATTTCAATTCGAAATTGAATGGGCGATTTCTTGGTCGCGGAGACTTCGGCTTCGCGCGCGGCGTTTTCTCTGCGATAGCGCCGCGCCATTTCACCGAGTGATTCAGAAGATGATGCGGGCTCGGATTTCGCCGTGGCCGCGACCTGCTCCGATGCAGAAGGAGGAACTTTTTGCTTCCGAGCTTCCGCACGATTCTGATCCTCAGGTGTGAGGACTCGCGCTCGCTTCAGTTCTTCGTCGGTGTAGACGTGATGCGGCTTCGCAGGTCGCTGCGATTTCTCAGCCTGCTGCTGACGCGCTGCTTCTGCAACATCTTGCGCGGCAACTCTTGTGTGGAGAGACAGAGGTGCGAGCAGGCAGAAAAACGCGATTCCTGGCCGCCGATACTTCAGACCGCGAACTGTAAAATGCAGCGTCATCAATCCTAGTACGCAAGGCAACAAGTTCGCCGGGGGACAGGGCCGGTTACTGGGAAGATTGTGAGGCGTAAAGCAGCAGCGTGCAATAGGAGATGTCCAGGAAGTAATCACGCCCCGGGGGATCCTTCTGGAGTGGAAATAGGCTTGAAGATCATTCCCTGACTGGAACGGCCGTTCATCAACACGAGCAGCGGATCAGCGAAGCGGAGATGACGTACGCAACCACGCTCTTCCACACTAGGTTGCGCCGACAGCCAGTTCCAATCGACGGACCCTTCACCGACATCCGGATTCACGGTGAAATATCCTACCTGGAACGCGGTGAGATTTTGAAAGAAATGGCTGCCCTGCGAAGGAGTCACTCTAAAATCGCGGAACCCCGCTTCGACAATCACGCGCGCGCCGGAAATCTCATCCCACTCGACGGGAATGCCGAGCCATGGCTCATTCGAGCCCCAGCGTCCCACGCCGATTAAAAGATAAGGGCGATCTTCGCTGGCAAGTTTTGCGTTGAAGTACGCGACCTGGCGCGCCACCTCCTGACTTTGGCCTCGTTCAAAGTAGTGCGAGTCCACTACGACGACGTCACAAAGATTTCCAACGCGGCCGTTCCCAAGAACCTTGGTACTCTGCGCAACCAGTCGCGTCGGATCCACATTGTCCATGCTTAGCCGTTCCGTTTCGCGTGAAAGAATCAACGGGCGAATTTGCAGAAAACCAAATTCAGAAACTTCTCCTGGCTGCCGCGCAAGTCGAACCGCAAATTCGATTTCGACAGGCTGGCCGAAGGAATCTTCTCCCTGTTTAATCAAGTGATCGAGGAGAGGAGCTAGAGGAAATGCCCCGTACTTGAGCATCGGCGCAAATGTGACCAGGCGCATGCCAGGTCGGCTCAATCCGTCATAGATCGCATCGTTATCCTGCGAATACGTCGAACCGAGCGCTTCGAGCGTCCCGTCGGCTTCGGCCACGTCCAGCGTGAAGCGAACTTCGCGCAGCCCGGGTGGAGAACTTTCCGGTCCGGCGTTATTGACGGATAGCGCCCAGAAATCTGACTGAGATTCGGAGAGCGTGTCTTCGATACTCGAAAACTGTAGAAGATTTGCGGGATGCCGTGGGCAGAACGTCAGGCACTTTCCACCGTCGACGACCGCGCGTCCCAGACCAAGGGCCATCGCGGCAATTCCGTCTTCGAAATTCATCGGGGGAATCGGATAGAAGTTGCGGGATCGCGCGACACCGGAAAAATCGGGATAAAACCGCGGGCCATGAAACACGCCAACCACCTGCTGTAGTATCACCGCCATTTTTTCTTCTTCCAGCCGGAATGGAGTGGCTCGCACATATGCCTTAGCGTGTCGACTGAAGGTAGAGGCGTAAACCAACTTGATCGCGTCTGTAAGTTGTTCCAGTCGAAGGGATTCGTCGGTATTTTGATTAGCCAACATAAACGTTTCGTACACGCCGGTGAATGGCTGATATTGCGAATCCTCTAGCAGGCTCGACGAGCGCACGGCGAGGGGAAACCGCGCATCTGCCAGAAAGGACTTGAGATCCATAAATAGCGCGGCAGGAAGACGGGCGGCCAGGAAGCGCTGCTGGATTTCCGCATCGTCTTCGGCGTTCATCGCGAAGTCCACTAGATTGTTTTCAGCCAGAAAGCGATCGAATGAATCCGTAGCGATCACGACCGCAGGAGGCACAGTGACCCGGACCTCGGGGAAACGGTGGACAATGCGCCGCTTGTGCAGCATGTGGCGAATGAACGCAAGGCCGCGGGCCTTGCCACCCAACGAGCCTGCGCCAATCCGAAGAAAATAAGAGCCGCCCGACAGAAACGCGGCCGGCTTGAAATCGCCGATGAGAGTGTCGCTTTGCTCGCGGCGGTATTCGCCGATCGAGTCGATCAGGTTGCGCCGAAGATCCTCTATCGTGGCGAAGTCCGATACCTTGCGCGGGCGGAGTTTTTGCGAGAGCGCGAATTCCGTTCGTGCCATGAGCCAGTGCGAAAAATGGTTACGCTGCCCGTGGTATCCGATGCTCTCCGACGGGACGGTGTGAAGAAGTTCTTCCAACGAGTTTAGATCCGTGGCGCGAGCAACTTCCGCGCCGTCGGCGGTGCGAAACACAAAATCGCCAAAGGCGAACTGTTGCGTTAGAAGCCGTCGCAAATCCCGCAGGAACGTTGGCGATCGTTTACGGAGAAAGGAATAGCCCTCGGCGTGAGCTTGCAAGCGGAACTGCGTGCGGCTGGTTTGCAGGACGACAGGCAGATCCGGGACCAACTCGCGAACGCTCCGCGCAAGCTCGAAGCCCGCTTTAGGGCTCAATAGGCCGCCATGCGGAAACTCCACGTCAGAGACCATGCCGAGAAGGTTTTCGCGGTATCGTCGTGCCAGCGCGTAGGCTTCCTCATAGTTGGATGTGAGCAATATCTTGGGCCGCGCGCGCATGCGCACCAGTTTGTGTGCCAGGTTGAAGCCCTCCTGGATTACGCGGCGCGTTTGCGAAATCAGCTCGGTATAAATGACGGGGAGAAACGACGAGTAATAGCGAATGTTGTCTTCGACCAGGAGCACAACCGGAACACCCATGATGGTTGTGTCATGCTCCACATTGCGCTTGTCTTCGATATATTTCACGATGGCGATCAGCACACGTGCGCTACCCTGCCACAAAAAGATTCTCTCGATGTCGGAAACAGGATTGCGCGCCAGGAACTGTTTCACTTCGCGGTAATCGTAGGCCAGCACAACCACCGGCACACTCAGCCCGGCAGACTTGATTTCCCGCGCCAGTTGCGCGGCATCCATCTCACCCACGGCAAGATTGGTAACGATGAGATTGAAACGCGGCTCGGAGCGAGCCAGCGCCAGCGCCTCCCAGCAACTGGAAACATGCGTGATCCTCGGAATCTGCTGAAGATGCAGATCGAGCGATTCGCCGATCAGAAGTTCATTCAGCCGGCCATCTTCCCGCAGGATGAAGGAATCATAAAAGCTCGAGACCAGCAGGATGTCCTGCACGCGGAACGGCATCAAGTGATCGAAGCCCTCGAACAGGAGTTCCGCGTCCGGAGAACTGCGTTTTTGGTCGGCTCTGTTCATCCAGTAATCCGGTTCGATAACAAAGACGGCGGGATGAAAGGAACGCACCCCGCCGTCTCCGTGGATATAGTACAGCGAACTAGACGAGCCCTTGATCGAGCATGGAATCGGCCACCTTCAGGAAACCGGCGATGTTCGCGCCGTTCACTAGGTTGCCGGGGGTACCGTACTTTTCGGCGGTTTCGAACGAGTTCTTGTGGATCGCGGTCATGATCTTGCGCAGCCGATCGTCCACTTCTTCGCGCGTCCAGCCGATGCGCATGCTGTTCTGACACATTTCCAGTCCACTGGTCGCCACGCCACCGGCATTCGCTGCCTTTGCAGGGCCATAGAGGATCTTGGCTTCCAGGAACAACTTGGTTGCATCTAGCGTGCTAGGCATGTTGGCGCCTTCGGCGACCAGTTTGCACCCGTTCATGACCAGAGTGGCGGCGTCCTTGGCGTTGATTTCATTCTGCGTGGCGCTGGGGAACACGCAATCGGCCTTGATGGTCCACAGCGGGTTATGATCCAGTTTCGGATCCGCAGGAATGAACTTGGCGCCCTTAAAGTGATCTGCATATTCGCGAATCCGGCCGCGGCGAACGTTCTTCAGTTCCATCAGCCAGGCAAGTTTGTCGCGATTGATGCCGTCTGGATCGTGAATGATGCCGTTGGAATCGGAAACGGCGATCGGCTTGGCGCCGAAGTCGAGCAGCTTTTCCACGGTGTATTGTGAAACGTTGCCGCTACCGGAAACCAGGCAGAGCTTGCCTTCGAGGTTTTCCTTGCGCGTCTTCAGCATTTCCACCGCATAATACACGCAGCCGTAGCCAGTCGCTTCCGGACGAATCAACGAGCCACCCCAATTCAATCCCTTGCCGGTCAGCACGCCTGTGAACTCATTCGCAAGCCGCTTGTACTGTCCAAAGAGGAAGCCGATTTCGCGGCCGCCCACGCCTATGTCACCCGCGGGTACATCCGTATCCGGACCGATATGGCGGAACAGTTCGGTCATGAAGCTCTGGCAGAAGCGCATGACTTCGTTGTCACTCTTGCCTTTGGGATCGAAATCCGAGCCGCCCTTGCCGCCGCCCATCGGCAGCGTGGTCAAGGAGTTCTTGAAAACCTGCTCGAATGCGAGGAATTTCAAAATCCCCAGATTGACGGAGGGATGGAAGCGCAGGCCGCCCTTGTATGGGCCGATGGCGCTGTTCATCTCAATGCGGAATCCGCGATTCACCTGAACGTTGCCCTGGTCGTCAAGCCAAGGCACGCGGAACATGATGACACGCTCTGGTTCCACGATGCGTTCCAGAATCCGTGCTTTCTGATATTCGGGATGCTTGCCAATCACTGGGATAAGAGAATCGAATACTTCCTGCACTGCTTGATGAAACTCGGGTTCGGCGGGATTTTTTGCGCGAACGGAAATCAGTACATCCTTAACATACTCGGCAGGGGCTTTCGTCACTGGCGGAGTAAGCGTAATAGTGCCCATGAGTGAATCCTCCTAAGAAACTGCCTGAATTTAACAAAACCTAAGACGCCGGAAGGATGCCGGCGTACGAAAGCTAACCGGAGAGCAAAGCCATTAGAAAGGACGGGGATAACGGCCGCCGTGACATATGTCACTCGCTTCTGTGCGCAATGCACTGGCCCCTTGACACGTCCAGGCACACTGTCAATCCAGTGGAGGTGTCGCAATGGTGAGTAATAAGGTAGCAGACCTGGCTGGTCCAGGAATCGGCAATTACACGCAGCTCGAGAAGATCCTGCCGAATGATTACAGCAGCGCACTGACGCGGCGGGAGACGCAAAAGGCGATCTTCGCGGTGAAACGCTTTATTGAAGATAACCTTTGCAAGGAATTGAATTTGCTCATGGTGACGGTGCCACTGATCGTGGATGTCGAGAGCGGCGTTAACGACATGCTGGACCGCGACGGCTCCCGCACGCCGATCCAGTTCCACATCATTAATGATCACAACAAGCATCCGTTGGATGCCCAGATTGTGCAGGCCGCCACGAAGTGGAAGAGAACGGCGCTGCGACAGTTCGGCATGCGGCCAGGCGAAGGCCTGTGCACCGATATGAGAGCCGTGCGAAAAGATTATTTCCTGGACCACGACCACAGCGTTTATGTCGACCAATGGGATTGGGAACGGGCGATTTCTCCCGTTGAGCGCAGCCTGGATTTCCTGAAGGAAATTGTCGGGAAAATCTGGAAAGTCCTGGTGGAGGCGGAGCTCTACGCCCAGGAACTGTTTCCCGATTTGCGTGCGGAGAAATATCCAAACTTTCCAGAGAAGCTGGCGTTTCTTCACGCGGAAGAATTGCTGAAACTCTATCCGGACCTGCCCCGAAAACAACGGGAAACCGCCATCCTGCAGGAATGCCCGGCGCTCTTTATCGTCGGGATCGGTTACCCGCTTGCCGATGGCTATCCGCATGAAATGCGCGCGGCCGACTACGACGATTGGGTGACGGAAACAAAAGAAGCCGGCGGCAGGAAACTGCATGGATTGAACGGGGACATTCTGGTCTGGAACCACGTGACGCGCCGGCGGCATGAGCTGAGTTCCATGGGAATTCGCGTCGATGCGGAGAGTCTGAAGCAGCAACTCGAGATGTCGGGCCAGAACGACTTCCTGAAATTCCCATATCACCAGGCCATCATCAAGAACGAAATTCCACTGAGTATCGGAGGGGGGATCGGGCAGGCGCGAACTCTAATGCTGCTGTTGAGGAAAGCGCATCTCGGCGAAGTGACGGTCAGCGTTTGGCCGAGAGTCTTAAAGGAGATCTGCGAGAAGAAAAATATCCACGTGCTGGAATAGTAGGGGAAAATATGAGCATGCGGGCCGCTGGACGATTGCGCTGACGGAGCCGGCTGCCCGCTTCTTATTTGAATCGTTTTTGAGTGGATCAGATCAGTGCCCGAGAAACTTTTCGAGCTTGTTAATTTCCGTGTCCGCCATGTCGAAATACTTCTTGGCATTGGCAACGTCCTGCAGCTTAAGCGCAGCATTGCCTTTCGCAAGATACAGCTGAGCGCGTTCCTGCGCAGAAGCTATGTCCCCGCGTAAATTGTAACCAGCAGCGGCCTGCTGCTGGCGAAGTGTGTCCACACTGTGGGAAGCCGACGCGGCGCGGATATTCAACTTGTCCGCCTCATCTTCCAGTTTGGCTAACTCCTCGGGAGAAGGACCCGGCGGCGGAGCGGGAGTGGCGTCTTGCTGAGGGGCAGCATTATGCATCGGCTTTGGATTGTCCTTGGCCTTTGCGGCTCCTGCAGGCTGCGCGGAATTTACGGCAAGTGAGACGCTTTTACTGGACATTTTCACTGTACCTGTGTCCGCATCCACATGCCCGCTGCCCTTCGGCGAGTCCATCGAAACATTTCCATTGGCATCGACCTTGATGCTTCCCTGATCGCTCTGGAGCGAAACAACCGGCGCAGCGGGGCTCGTAGCGGAATCGGCGGGTGCTGGAGTAACCGGGGCGGAAGGCCTGCTTGGGTTCGACGCAGAGTTTGCCGGGAATACTGCCTTGTTTGGATCCGCGTGTGTACCCATGTATCTCGGAATGTAAATGCCAGCGGCAATCAGCACGCCGACGCCCAGGACGGCACCGAGTGCCAGCCATACGCCACGACCGGAACCGGTCGGCCGCGCAGTAGCAGGAGGCGGAACCTGAGCACCTGTCGGCGGCGGCGCCGCTTGCATGGGAACGGGCGCAGGTGCGGGCGTACCTGGAGGAGCGGCGACCGTGGACACCCGTGGAGGCAAAGGAGTTTCCACGAGAGTGGTAGCCGAAGAAGGTTTTGGAGTTGTCGTGGGCCGGGGAGTTGGCGTTACCGTTGTGCTGGCAATCGGCAGCGCGGAAACAGGCACGGATTTCAGCGCAGCACGGAACGCATCCGCGGATTGAAACCGTTCCGCAGGGTCCTTGGACATGGCCATCAGGATAATTTCATTCAAAGAAGCGGGCAGATCGTCGCGCAAGGTGATGGGAGGCGCGGGCACTTCATTCAGGTGCGCGGTCATCAGCGAGTACTGCGAATCGCTGTGGAACGGCAGCTTGCCGGTAAGCAACTCGTAGAGGGAAATCCCGAAGGAATAGATGTCGGAACGCGCGTCTGCTGATTCACCGCGCACTTGTTCCGGCGGCATGTAATTCAGCGAGCCCAGCGTGGTGCCGGTGGAAGTGAGCGTGCCGTCTGTGGAGGAGCGCGCGATCCCGAAGTCCATGAGCTTCACAATGCCCTGCGGAGTGAGCATCATGTTAGCGGGTTTAATGTCGCGGTGGATGATGTTCTGTTTGTGCGCGTAGCTGAGAGCGGAGAGGACCTGGTCGGCATAGTTCACCGCTTCCGAAGTGGAGATGGGCGCGCGCGCAATGCGGTTGGAAAGCGTTTCCCCTTCGACAAACTCCATGATCATCACTAACTGATTGTCGTAAGTCAGCGCGGTGCGTAGCGCCGCGATATTGGGATGATTCAGCGCAGCCAGTAGGCGAATTTCGCGCAAGAAGCGGTCGGCGAGGCTCTGATTCGAATTCAGATCAGGCAAGAGAATCTTCATCGCCTCGATGCGATCAGAGATGACGTTACGGACTTTATAGACTTTTCCCATGCCGCCGGCGCCGAGGATGGAAAGAATCTCGTAGTCGCCAATGTGCTGTCCGGTTGTGAATTCAGCAGTCATGGAAACCTCCGGTGAATAGGTGAGTGAGGGAAAGGATACACCAAATGGAGGCAAGTTAAATAGAACGAGCCCGCAAAGCGATTTATGCGGACTCGCGAGGAAATAGCAATTTGCAAACGAATTAGGGATTTTTCACGACGTCACCGACCTTGGCAGGACCGGCGCCGGAAAATGTTGCGGTGGCGGAATCGTTGTCTGCTTCAGTGATGGTAGCTTCGCCAACTTTATCTTCCACGGATTTGATGACCTTGCCGGTCGCGGGATCTTTTACCGTGCGCACCTGGCGGGAAACGATGAGCTTGTCGCCCACTTTCACGCCGGACTTCTTGCCCACGTTGATGATGAGCGTACTGCCGGAAACATCCGCGACCAGGCCGTTAATCTCCATTTTCACGGTGGGAATCTTGTCAACGGAGGCGTCCAATTGGGCACCGGTGTCGTCGACCGCTTTGTGGACCGCTTCGCCTAGGATGGTGTTTGAGAAATTACTGCTGCCCATATCCAGACTCCCACCACCACCTCCGGACCAACCGCCTCCTCCTCCGAGGAGGGCGGTGCTGGAACGTGTGGATTCGCCGGTGCCGGTGACGGCGACCAATATCTCACCGGTCGATGTGTTGATCATGCGCGCGCTGACGCCCACAACTGCCTTAGCCTTGCTTGTACCCACCCCGCCAATCCCGAATTTGCCCAAGCCATAGCCACCGCCGCCCACGTTGGTGTGCTGGTCGTCACGACCGAACTGCGTAATCGAGCCAATGATGATGCAGTCTACTCCCAGGATTTTTCCAATCTTCGCCGCGGTGGCGGAGTCTGCGCGGTCGCTGTTGGAGAAATTCTGTTCCGAAAGGATTTTGTCGAGCGCATTCCGCTCAATAACCGAATATTTGCCGTCCTGCACCAGTTTTTGGACCAGCAGGTCAGAGATGCCCTTGCCGACGTCCTGGTCCGAACCAAAGATCTGGGCGACAGTTGTCCGCACGGTACCGTAATCGAAGTTCATTACCGCCACGCGCTTTTTGGGACCAGGGGCAGAAGCAAGCGCGGCGGCTGGTGCTGCGTCCTGGGCCCAGGCCGGGGAACAAATCAGCGCTGCAGCAAACACACTCAATGCGAGACGCGAGACACGGGTCAGCATCATGGAAAGCTCCTTGAAGCTGGCGGAGGCGCAAATGTTATGGAAGAAAACTGCTGACACCCCGCCAGCAAACTGCCGATATCTTAATTAAGGATTCTGCGCCCGGCAACGGAGAAAAAGCATCGATGATGCGCAACTCGTACCGCCGGGAGTCCCTCTGAGGGAAATTAGAAGCGCCCTGGGATGACCCCGCTGGAAACATGACTCCCTCGACCATCAGAAGAAAACTAAAGCTTCGAAACTCTTCATATCGATTGGACTTATTCTTAGGCGACGGCCGTGAAGCGGGAAGTTCGTTGACAAAATGGGGGTCAGCCCCTAAACTTGGATTTTGTCTTTACAGGGAAAGGTGTGACTGTTGCAATGAGGACGTACGTAGCCAAGGGAGCAGAAGCAGAAGCGCTGAAGGTAGGCACACAGTGGTTTGTGGTGGACGCGACGAACGTGGTGTTGGGGCGCCTGGCGACCAAAGTAGCGCGTTTGCTGATCGGAAAGGATAAGGCCAGTTTTACGCCGTATCTGGATTCGGGCGACCATGTGGTTGTGATTAATGCCGACAAGATTCGCATGACCGGGAACAAGGTCGAGCAAAAAATGTACTACTCGCACAGCGGATACCCCGGCGGATTGAAAGAAGTTCCAGCGAAACGTGTTCGCGAGTCGAAGCCCGAGTGGATGGTCCGCGAGGCGGTTCTGGGCATGCTGCCCAAGAACAAGCTGCGCGCGCGTCGCGCGAAGAAGTTGCGTGTGTACCGCGATGCCGCAGGGTTAGCGCGCCACGCAGGTCAGAAACCTCAATCGGTGACGGTTTAAGCGTTTCCGGCTGGGTCGGAGCGGATCGGAATTTTCCGCACGTAGGCTGTTCCTCTCTAAGTGGTTCCTTAGCAGGGAGACACCCCGACGTGAAGTTCGAAAGATTGTGGGGCGAAGCCTCGCCAAACGAGTTTTAAGGAGGAGCATTGAGCACTTCTGAGACGCCCGTAACGGGCAATAAGACGTGGTTTCATGGCACTGGCCGACGCAAGGAATCCATTGCGCGCGTGTTCCTGCGTGCCGGAACTGGCAAGTTCACGGTGAACGGCCGGGCAACGAAAGATTATTTTCCGAATCATGCCTGGGAGCATGATGCGACCGAGCCGCTGAAGTTTACTAGTTTGCTGGATCAGGTGGACGTTGTCTGCACGGCCAAGGGCGGCGGCGTTGGTGGTCAGTCAGGAGCGGTGCGCATGGGTCTTTCCCGCGCCATAATCCGCTTCAACCCGGAACTTCGCCCATCGCTGCGGAAAAACGGATTTTTGACGCGCGACTCCCGTATGAAGGAGCGCAAAAAGTATGGCCAGAAGGGCGCGCGCAAACGCTTCCAGTTCACCAAGCGGTAAAGAACTGGCAGCGGTGGGATTGGACGGAGTTCGCTCTGTTCATTGGACTCTGGCGGCGTGACGCGATTTGCGCCGCCAAGATCATGGCCGGCAAGCTGCCGGCAAGAGGCTGTTGCGTAGCTGTCATAAGTTGACCTGGTTCTTTCAAGCCAGGACGCGGGACGGCGCGAAAAACAGCTATCTACTTAGGAGGAAAAGTGGCAGTAGAAATCACCATGAAGGAGCTGCTGGAGGCCGGGGTGCACTTCGGTCACCAGACGCGTCGTTGGAACCCTAAGATGAAAGAATACATTTTCGGGGAACGCAACGGCATTCACATCATCGACCTGCAGAAAACCTTGAAAATGTTCCGCGAAGCGAGCCGCTTCGTGGGGGAAATCTCCTCGCACGGGAGAACAGTTTTGTTTGTCGGTACAAAGCGCCAGGCTCAGGAAGCCATCGCAGAAGAGGCGAAGCGCTGCGGTGCGTTCTTTGTGAATCATCGCTGGCTGGGCGGCACTTTGACGAATTGGACCACGCTGCAGAAATCGATCAAGCGGCTGAAGTTGCTGAAGGCCATGGCGGAAGACGGCCGGATGTTGCAGCTCTCTAAGAAAGAACGCGCGCGCCTGGATCGGGAAATGAAGGGCTTGCACCAGAACCTGGAAGGCATTGAGAACATGGCCACTCTACCGGACGCCATGTTCGTCGTGGATTCCAACGCGGAAGAAATTGCCGTGAAGGAAGCGCGCCGCATGGGCATTCCGGTGGTCAGCGTCGTGGACACGAATTGTGATCCCGACATGGTCGACTGGATTATTCCGGGCAATGACGACGCGCTGCGCGCCATTCGCCTGTTCACCACGAAGATCGCCGATGCCGTCGCGGAAGGCCGGTCAGCGTACGAGCAATCCCAGGTTGCCGATCAAAAGTCTGCCGCGGACCAGGCGCATATCGATGGCGTCGAATACGTGGACACCAGCGCGTATGAGCAGTACGAGAAGCAGGAAGGCGACTTCGTCGAAGGCACCGAGGCAGTTGCGGACGTCGCGGAGCCCGCAGAACCTGCAGAAACCACCGTGCCGCCCGACGAGGGATCCCGCTAAGAAAGAGCGCAAGGGTATTCAATTCAAAAGGCCCGGCGCTACGCATTATCAACGCCGGGCTATTTTTCTGGAACGCACAAAATCGAAATAAGGAATACAGAGAGAAAAGGATGAGTACATCTAAACCAGTAATGGGAATTCCAGCGAAGCTCGTAAAGGAACTGAGAGAACTGACGAACGCGGGATTCAGCGATTGCCGCGCCGCATTGGTGGAGACCAACGGAGACGTCCAGAAAGCGATTGACGTCCTGCGGAAGAAGGGTCAGGCTGCGGCTGCCAAGAAGGCTACGCGCGAAGCCACCGAAGGTCTCATTGGCCACTATATTCATGCCGGCGGGAAGATCGGCGTAATCGTAGAGATCAATTGCGAGAGCGATTTCGTTGCGCGCACCGATGCGTTCCAACAGCTTTGCCACGACGTGGCCATGCACATTGCCGCCGTCGATCCGCGCTATGTGCGACGTGAAGACGTGACACCAGAAATGCTCGAAAGAGAGCGCGAGATCTACATAGCACAGGCCCGCGCCACCGGCAAGCCGGAGCAGGTAATCCAGAAGATCGTCACGGGCAAGATGGAAAAGTTTTACGAAGAATCCTGCCTGTACGAACAGCACTACATTAAGGACGAGACACAGACGATCGGCGAGATGATTACGGCCGCGATCGCCAAGCTCGGTGAGAACATCGCCATTCGCCGCTTCGCCCGGTTTAAGGTAGGCGAGGCCAGTGGGCCGTCTGCAGCAGGAGCGAGCGAGCCGGCTCCGGCGCCCGCTCCGGTCAAAGCCTGAAAAGACTGTTCTGCCAGCGAAGCTGGCAGGATGATCAACCTACTCAAATAGTCCAACGCGCCCCGGCCAACCGGGGCGTTTCCATTGTGTGCCGAGCATGTTCGACAGCTAGGAGGTGTAAGTCCTCTTCACAACGTGATGGACGTGAAGTGATAGCGAAGCGCAAGGGTGAAATAACACTCGCCGCGAGGCGGGGCCTGAAAGAAGCGCGGAGCAAAGATGCGAGCCGATGAACAAGAACCGGATAGGAGGCCTACGGTGGCGGGCGAGCGGGCAATTGATCGCGAAGCCCATATATCCATCAAGCTCACTGGTGGTAAATCCGGCGGTTGTGCGTCGAAGGTGGTCGAACTTACCTCGGGAGATCTGTGGCATGTCACGGATTCGTGACTAAGGGTGAAGCGATTCACCTTGACCGTGTCGCAGAAGTCAGCAAAGGGCGTAGTAGATCTTGTCGTCGGCAAGGCTCGTGAGGCACTCCAAGGCCGAAAGGTGGAGCAACGGATAGGCCGAGCCGGGAACGGGGATCGAAGGCCCGAACGGTACCCCGCAAGGGGAATAAAGGGAAAGGCAAGTAAGCGGCGCGACTCATGAGCGGACAGCGGCAGAAAAACCGGCCGGAACAAGAGGAACTGGCCTTTCCGGGGGAAAGTAGGAGTGATGCTCCGAAGACCACCGGGAAAGGGACCGAAACGCTGGTGGCGAAGCGCAAGTCAGAAAGCCTGGCTGGAACGGAGCGACTGATGGAAGAAGTCTGCGAGCTGGAAAACAGCAAGCAGGCATTACAACGAGTCAAGACCAACAAAGGGAGTCCGGGAGTGGACGGGATGACCGTCGAAGAACTGCCGGAGTACCTGAAGCAGCATGGGCCGGAGATTGGGGAACAACTGCGAAACGGAACCTATCAACCGCAGCCGGTGCGACGGGTGGAAATCCCGAAGCCGGACGGCAGCGGAGTGCGGAAGTTAGGCATTCCTTGCGTGCTGGACCGATTTGTCCAGCAAGCGGTGTTGCAAGTTCTGCAGAAGCGTTGGGACCCGACGTTCTCTGAACACAGCCACGGTTTCCGACCGGGGCATAGCGCACGGCAAGCGGTGCACGAGGCGCAGCAGTACATCGCCGAAGGGCACGGCTGGGTGGTAGACCTCGACTTGGAGAAATTTTTCGATCGAGTAAATCACGATCGCCTGTTAGCGGCGGTAGCCGAGCGCGTGGCCGACAAACGAATGCTCAAGTTGATTCGAGCATTTTTGAAAGCCGGTGTGATGGAGGACGGATTGGTGAGTGCGGTGGACGAGGGAACGCCCCAGGGCGGTCCGCTTTCGCCGTTGCTCAGTAATCTGGTGCTGGACGAACTGGATCGAGAGTTGGAGCGGCGCGGTCACCACTTTGTGCGTTATGCCGACGACTGCAATATCTATGTCGACAGCGAACGAGCGGGCCAGCGAGTGATGGAGAGCGTTACACACTTCATCACACACCGACTCAAGCTCAAGGTAAACCAGACGAAGAGCGCCGTGGCTCGACCGGTGCAAAGGAAGTTTCTTGGATTCAGCTTCACTGGCGAACGAGAACCTCGGCGGCGCATTGCTTCCAAGGCCATCGCCCGCTTCAAGGAACGAATTCGGGAACAGACGCGGAGAACCCGTGGCATCAGTCTCGCGCAGATGGTCAAGGAGATCGCGACTTACCTGCGGGGATGGCTCGGGTACTTCGACGACTGTCAAACGCCCTCGGTACTGCAAGGTCTTGAATCTTGGTTACGCCGCAGACTCCGGTCTGTGGTGTGGAAGCAATGGAAGCGCGGACGAACGCGATTCAAAGAACTTCGCAAACGGGGCGTGAGCCAAGACTTGGCGGCGCAAACCGCCGGGAATGCGCACGGCCCGTGGCGAATCGCAAACTCGCCGGCACTGGCCATTGCGCTACCGAATGCCTACTTCGCCTCTCTTGGGCTTCTACCCATGATCGTGCGGTCTTAGCTTAACCCGCCGAACCGCCGTATGCGGACCCGCATGTACGGTGGTGTGGGAGGGGAGGACGGGCAACCGTCTCCCCTATCCCGATTGCGTGCCGAGCATGCTCGATCGCTTGGAGGTGAAAGTCCTCTTCACAGCCTGATTGAGGTGAAGTGATAGCGAAGCGCCAGGGCCTACCTTCGCTGCTGGAAAGTCTCGACCAATGGATACGGCATCGTCTGCGGTCCATGATCTGGAAGCAATGGAAGCGCGGCCGAGTGCGGTTCACGGAACTGCGTCGTCGGGGCGTCGGCAAGATACTGGCTGCGCAAACCGCCAGTAGCAGGTGCGGTCCCTGGCGCGTCGCCAACAGTCCCGCACTGCATCTCGCGCTACTCACTGCCTACTTCGACTTGCTTGGCCTCCCTCGCCTGTCCACTGCCGTTGCGTAACCCTCTGAATCGCCGGATGCGGACTCGCATGTACGGTGGTGTGGCAGGTTGTGTCAAGAAGACGCGAAGGCGTCATGCTGTACGAGGGATGAAGGAGGGCCCTTCGGAGTCCTCTTGTAGGAGAGGGCTTCAAACAGCCGTGAGCTGCTACGGTCAAAATGCCGCAGTGGTGAACGTCACGGTCAAAAGGCGTGCTCAAACAGGTCATGTGAGGATTAGAGAGACGAATGCAAATGAAGCTCTGATGACGCATCGAAACATCACTGAGATGACATCAAAACCGGAGATGCCTGCCACCTCCGGGAAGAGCACAGCGGCTACCTGCTTACTGGCTGTGCGATGTCCGGTGTACCGGAGCCGTGACCCTAATGCGGGCTTTCGTACGGAACTTGAGAACTTGGTCGGTGCTGCTAAGGGAAAAGGCCCAAGCGGCAGCCCCGCGAGGCCGAAGGTAGCGATGTGCCGGCCAGGGGCGGACTGCTCCGTAGTAGCGGTGAAACGGATTAACAACCGTGGAGCGAAGGGAGCAGGTCACCCGCGTTGAGATCACTCAGAGTCAACTGGAAACAGGACGAACTCGCTGGTTTCGATGGAAGGCGGCAGCCTTCAATGGGTGGCACGAGCCGTATAAGCCGAGAGGCTTACATCCGGTTCTGTGAGCGGCCCGGGGTGAAATTCCCCGGGCCTACTCGGCGGCGAGCGGGCAACCGCTCCCCCTATGCCGATTGGAACGGGGAAAGTACACGTAAAGTGCGTTGCTCATAGGCCGCGGCGGGGAATGTTTGTTACAATCGCCAAGGTTTCGCTCTGATTGGATGGAGACAAATGGCTAGTGGATCGAAGCTCGCGAAGAAGAGCGGGAAAAAACGTCCGGCGTACCACCGAATATTGTTGAAGTTGTCCGGAGAATCGCTACAAGGGCCGCAGGGATTTGGAATCGACGGCGAAACCATTCACGCCATCGCGAAGGAATTGCGCGATGTCCACAAACTTGGCGTGCAGATCGCTATCATGGTCGGAGGTGGCAACATTTTCCGCGGGGCGCGCCAGCGAGGCTTCGAAATCGATCGCGCAACCGGCGATTACATGGGCATGTTGGCCACGGTGCTGAACGCACTGGCGTTGCAGGACGCTCTGGAAAAGGTGGGCGTGCACACGCGCGTGCAAAGCGCCATCGAAATGCACCAGGTATGCGAACCGTTTATCCGCAGACGTTCCACGCGGCATTTGGAAAAAGGACGTGTAGTGATTTTCGCGGCAGGAACCGGCAATCCTTATTTTTCAACGGATACGGCGGCGGCCTTGCGTGCAATGGAGATCAAGGCCGACGTGATCCTAAAAGCGACGCGGGTCGACGGGATTTACGACGCGGATCCGGAAAAGGTGACCGGGGCAAAATTCTTTGCGTCGATTACCTACCGCGACGTGCTTCATCAGAACTTGAAAGTGATGGATGCCACGGCCATTTCCCTGTGTATGGATAACGGCATGCCGATCGTGATTTTCAATATGCAGAAGGTTGGCAATATCCGCCGCGCCGTTCTGGGGGAAAGTGTCGGGTCGAAGGTGACGCCGGCATAAGGACAACGTTAAGTTCTTAGCCGTAGGTTTCAGGTGTCCGGAGAGCTTATTTGCAACTTAGAACTAGCAGGTAACTTCGATAACTTCTGAGGATCTACATCATGACTACGATTGCAACCACGAAAGACGCTATGGCCGCGGGGAAAACGCGGATGGAAAAAGCGGTTGACGATTTCCGGAAGGAGTTGGCCAGTGTGCGTACCGGCCGCGCCAACGCCGCGATTCTGGATCACGTGCGTGTCGACTACCACGGGACACCAATGCCGGTGAACCAGCTAGGCAGCGTGACAATTCCGGATGCGACGATGCTGGTGATTACGCCGTGGGACCCCAGCGCAGTGCCGCTGATCGATAAGGCGATTCGCTCTTCCGATTTGGGGTTGAATCCCACTACGGATGGAAAAGTGGTGCGCGTGCCGATCCCTTCTCCCACGGAAGAGCGCCGCAAGGAATTGGTGAAGCATATTCACAAGGCCCTGGAAAATCACCGCACCGCAGTGCGCAATATTCGCCGCGATATCAAGGAGGCAATCGATAAGCTGGAGAAAGACAAAAAGATAAGCCAGGACGAGCAGAAACGTTCGCTCGACGAACTGGAAAAACTCTCTCACTCTGAGACCAAGAAAATCGAGGAGCTTTCTGCCCTCAAGGAAAAGGAAGTGATGGAGATCAAATAGCTATCGATCGAAAGTAATCAGAATTAGGATTGGGGCCTTCCATCATAAGTGGGAGGCCCTTTTTGTAGGTCGGCAGACTCTACTTTGCGCTCGCGTTTGTCGGTGCGAGAGCACGGTCCAGAACGAAATACTGAGCCTGGTCACTCTGCACGGCGTGTAGAAACGCATTGTAGTCGACGGAGCGGTCGGCAGGAACTTCGCGCAGGAGGAAGTTGATGTGACGCGAAGCCATCAGAATGCCCGGGGCGGAGGAATATTTTGAAACGTAGGTGGCATAATCGCGCGAAACAGAAGTTCCCGTAGGCAATTGCACTTTGGTGCCCAGAGGAACATGCAAGGTCAGTTGCGTTTCCACGTTGAGCGGCGTACCCAGTTCAATTTTTAACGCTTTGCCTTCAGCAGTGAGTTTTGCGGGAGGCTCTGGCAGTCCGATCTGCGGAAGGATCGCAGGAATGCGCACCGGCTTCTTGGACCAGTCGACGAACTTCGGTTGGGATAGTTCGTACTCCACGGTGAACGGGCCTTGAGTGGCTGTAGGGTCCGACGCGTTAACGGTGATCACTTGCCCGCGGAACCCGTCGGAAATCGCCAGCAAGCTCGCCACATCCTTCCATTTGTCCGGAGGCGTCTGATGGAACGCTACACGCAGCAATAGTTCGTTATCCCCGCGCATGGTGTATTTCACTTTCGCGGAAAGGGTACCGTCATCCACCAGTGCAGCATTAACGTCTACCTTTTGGACAGCGGCGAATGGTAGCGATTTTGGAATTGTCTCGAAGAATTTGGTGTCGCTCTCTGGAAAAGGCAGAAACGCGGGTTTCCCACGAAGAGTAGCCGAAATCATCGCATAAGGGGTGACTGGCTCAGAAGGATCTAACCATGTGTCTTTCAGACCCGGAACGGGTTGCGCATGGGAGTACTGGCGAGAAGCAAACACCAAGACATTCGTGAAGAGCGTAGGCAGAACTGGTCCGTGACCGGCCTTCACAGCGGCGCCGGTCAGAGCGGGCATAGCTGGCAATCCCGCAGCTCTAATTAGGGAAATGAGCAACAGGCATTTGTCCTCGGGTGTGGCGTAGGCCGCCTTCAGAATTTCTCGCGGCGGCCGGGTGGCAAATCCAGAAGAATATAGAGGTAAATCAACAGTTGCGATCTTCTCGGCAGCAAACTCGTATAACCGGCGCAATCGTTCAGAGGGCGACTTTGCTCCGGCCGTCAAATCCTCCGCTTTTATTTTGATTTCTGGAGCGGCCGGGCTCGTGAGCGGAAAGAACTTCTGAAGTGCCCGCATGAATATGGGCCAGTTTTCGTATGTTGTCACCGCCACGTCCGCATCTGTCAGATATACCGGGAGACTCTCGTGGGTGGCATCGCGCTCGGTCATCTCGTCCGCTTTTCGATCTTGGGCCGAGGCATTTGGGTATTTCCAACGATAAACCTCCCGCGCTTGAAATTCCTCACCGGAAGAGTTTTTTTCAAACGATTGGAAGTTTTCCGAAGTCCAAACCTTGAGTTTTCGTGAGGCCGGCACATCCAACTCGTAAAGTTCTTTAAGGACTTGCCCGGAACGGTCGAAAGAATGTTCCAGCCAGAAGTCAGGCGCGAGAGGAGCGTGCGAAGTTGTGGTCACGACGCGGTACTCAATCGTATCGCCTTCTTCCAGCCCTAGAAGACGCACAGTTTTGAGGCGTACATCCTGGTAAGCGGGAAAATGTTCCACCGCCGGATTGGGCCCGTCCGAGAGAGCGCTCGGGAGGACCTCCGACGTGCCACCGTTTGTGTGGGTAATCCGCACTTGGGGAACTTCCAATTGCTGAAACGTGCGATTGTAATCGAATGCGAGACGGGCAAACTGGTGCGCTCCGACGGCATTATTTAGTTTCACGATGGTGTGGACTTCTTTGCGTGAGTCGCCATTAGTCTCAAAGCGAATGTGCGTTTCTAGCAGCTGAATCTGGAAGGGAAGCGCGCTTTTCTCCGCTTCCTTCTGGGTTTGCGTGGGCTTTTCAGCAGGGCTCACGGCGGGTTCTCGCGCCGGAGCACCTGTCCGCCCCAGTTGGAGCCAGCAAAGCACTGCCAATAATCTTGCGGACCGCATGGAAAGTGTCACCTTGGAAGTGTAGGGGGAGGCAAGCACACGGTAAAGTTCAGTGTACAAGTCCGTTTCGGGCTAGGCACTGGTGGGTTTGGTCGGCAATTGATGGCGTGCAACTAGCACGTGCACGGCTGGTGCGTCTAAAAGAGCGTGTTACAGTAAAAGATCGGGCGTCTATCCCAAATCCAAGGAGACCGTGGGCATGAAGATTCGAATACTGGCAATGGCGTTCCTGGTTTTGGCAGGAGCCCTGGCGGACCGGGCCGCCGATGTGATGAAGCCCAAGGGACCGGAAGAAGATGGGACGAAACCAGCCCTAGTTCGGATTGCGGGCGAAGGAATGATGGATTCCCGCGCGATTCAATACCTGACAGAGCTGAGCGACGAAGTGGGCTCACGCGTAACGGGTTCTTCACAGGCCAGGAATGCCATCGACTGGGGCCTGGCGAAAATGAAAGCCATCGACTTGGAAAACGTTCACGACGAGAAGTGGACCATGTGGAAAGGCTGGACTCGCGGTTCCGCTTCAGCCGAAATGACGTTCCCGCAACGTCGGCCGCTGGGGATTACGGCCATGGGTTGGACGGGCTCAACCCCAGCTAACGGCGTGGAGGCCGAGGTTGCCACGGCGAATCCGTTCGATCTCGAAGAAGAGATCAAGAACGCAGCGAAATTCAAGAACAAGATTGTGTTGATGCTTCCCGAGGGGACGCCCAAGGGAAATTTTTGGCTGATCTTCGCCCAATACGGAGATTTTCTAAACGCTGCGCACCACGCCGGAGCGATTGCGGTGATTGGCGGCCAGGGTGGTTTCAAGGCCGACGGGATGAACCTGACGCACACGGGAATCCTTGGATTCGCTCAGGAATTCGCGATTCCTGTGGTGGACATGACGCGAGAAGATCAGAGCCAGATTGAGCGCTACCTGGCCGCGGGGAAATCGGTGCGACTGCACTTCAATGTGCAAAACTCGTTCAGCGGGCCGGTGGAGAGTGCGAATGTCGTCGGCGAAATTGTGGGCCGCGAATCTCCAGAGCAGATCGTAGTTGTGGGTGCACATCTGGATTCCTGGGATTTGAGCGAGGGGACGACCGATAATGGCGTCGGGTCGGTCAGTGTGTTGGCCGCAGCAGACGCGATAATTAAAAGTGGAGTTAAGCCGCGGCGCACAATTCGCTTTGTTCTGTTCATGGGGGAAGAACAAGGCCTGCTTGGCTCGTCGGCGTACGTGAAACAGCATCAGAGCGAAATGAAGAATCATTTGGGGAATCTGGTTCTGGACGCCGGACAGGGGCCCGTGAAGGAATTTCAATTGGGAGGGCGCAGCGATCTGGTCGCGGCGTTCGAGCCGTTCGCAGATTCTCTTCTGAATATTCGGGAAATCAAAGTTACAGACAAGATTGTATTCGGCACAGATACCGGGCCATTTATTCTGGCGGGCTTGCCGGGAATCAATCTCGACCAGGATTCACCGGACTACAAATACACTCATCATTCAGCCGCTGATTCTCTGGAAGAGGTGAAACCGGAGGTGCTCGCTCAGGACGCAACGGTACTGGCGATGGCGGCATTCTGGCTGGCCGACCGGCCGGAGCGGTTCGCGACCCCTTGGCCTGCGGAAAAAACGGCAAAGATGCTGCGGGAGAAGGATCAATACGACATGCTGAAATCATTCAATATTTGGCCCTTCGGGGACCTGGGATTAGACGCGAAGACGAGGACATCTAACTGAAAACTAAGGTGTTAGTTGATGGTAAGGATTGTCTAATATTGCGTCTGCACGGAGAATTTTTTGCGCAAGTCTGGCAGCATGGAGCAGCCTAGTAGCCAAACCGCTGTTTTCCACAGTTATTTCCGCCTACATGATTCGAAAGTTGTTTGACAGAACTGCCTTTCTTCTCTATACTTTGTGTTTTGTCAGGGGAATTTTCCCCTAGCAGTACGGCCACCTCGTAGTTTGGGGCGGCTGGTTGGAAGGGAATTCTTCAGTCCCGGAACAAGAACGACGGAATGGGACGGAAGAGCGGCCGGAATGGGGCGCCAGCCCCGAAAAGCCGAGTAAGCCTCTCCGAATCGGAACCAAGAGCGGAACGTTTGCCTCTTGGAGTGCGTGCGGAGTCTCTTGCTGGTATCTCCGGAGTCGCAGGACACCTTTCAGCATCTTTGTGTGCTCTCGCGTTTTTGTCTGCGCGCCGCGTGAGCTACGCGAGTTTGTCTGCGCGCGATGTACGGTGACTTCGCTTCGCTTTAGAACTCGCGATACACCGAAGGAAAAAGAGGAATACTGTGCCGACGTTTTCGCAACTTGTTCGCATGGGTCGAGAAGGGGTCATCACCAAGACCAAGTCGCCTGCCTTGGCGGGCTGCCCCGAGAAGCGTGGCGTGTGCATTCGCGTGTACACGCAGACGCCGAAGAAACCAAACTCCGCACTGCGGAAGGTGGCGCGCGTTCGCCTGACGAACTCCGTCGAAGTGACCACCTACATTCCTGGCATCGGCCATAACCTGCAGGAGCACTCGATCGTGCTCGTGCGCGGTGGCCGCGTGAAGGATCTGCCGGGCGTTCGCTATCACATTGTCCGCGGAACGCTGGATGCGGCGGGTGTGGAAAATCGCAAGCAGGGACGTTCGAAGTACGGCGCTAAGCGGCCCAAGGCCGGCGCGGCGGCCAAGTAAGTGAGTAACGTGTCTCTCAGGTTATTGAAGGAGCGATGAAAAGCGATGCCTCGTAAAGGAATAATCAGCCGGCGCGTGCAAGCGACCGATCCGGTCTACGGTAGCGATCTGGTGGAGAAGTTCATCTGCTCGATGATGTGGGAAGGCAAGAAGAGTACCGCACAGCGTGTGTTCTACGGCGCGATGGATCAAGTTGCCAAGAAGACCAGTGACGATGCGCTGAAGATTTTCAAGAAGGCCCTGGAAAACGTGAAGCCCGTTCTGGAAGTGAAGACCCGGCGCGTGGGCGGCGCGAACTACCAGGTTCCGGTGGAAGTGAATCCGTTCCGCCGTCAATCGCTGGCGATTCGTTGGCTGTTGCAGTACTCGCGCGAGCGTGCCGGTAGGACCATGATTGACAAGCTTGCCGACGAGTTGATTGACGCGGCGAATTCGCGCGGCGGCGCCATCAAGAAGAAGGAAGACGTCCACCGCATGGCGGAAGCGAACAAGGCCTTCGCACACTATCGTTGGTAAGAAGGAAGCAGGATTAGCGTGACCGAAGCAGTTGCAACTCGATCTGGGGAGAAGAGGGCGGTTCAAGGGAACATGAGCCGTACATTCAAACTCGAAGATACCCGAAACATCGGGATTATGGCGCACATCGACGCCGGTAAGACCACCTCGACCGAGCGCATCCTGTTTTACACAGGCGTGACGTACAAGATCGGGTCGGTGGACGAAGGTACCGCGACAATGGATTGGATGGAGCAGGAGCGGGAGCGCGGCATCACAATCACCAGCGCAGCGACAACCGCTTCTTGGACGCGCTATGAGAAGAAATACCGCGTAAACATTATCGATACGCCAGGCCACGTGGATTTCACGGTGGAAGTGGAGCGTTCGTTGCGCGTGTTGGACGGCGCAGTGTGCGTGTTTGATTCCGTTGCGGGCGTGCAGCCGCAATCGGAAACCGTGTGGCGCCAGGCCGATAAGTATCGCGTGCCGCGCATTTGTTTTGTGAACAAGATGGACCGCATGGGTGCGGATTTCGATCACGTGATTCGCACGATTCGCCAGCGCCTGGGCGCGCATCCCGTGCCACTGCAGTTCCCGCTGGGCCGCGAAGACAATTTCATCGGCATCATTGATTTCATCGAGCAGAAAGTGATTGTATGGCTTGAGGAAACTCTCGGCGCCAAGTTCGAAATTTTTGAGGTCGCGAAACTGTGGGACAAAGACTTCGTTGCTTCCCGTCCCGACGTTGCCGCTGCTCTCAAGGGTTCCGCGATCGACAAGGCGTTCTACGACGAACATCGCAACAAGACCGTCGAATACATCGCCGAACACGACGACGCCGTGCTCGACAAGTACCTTACCGAAGGCACTCTGAGCGTTGAAGAAATGCGTAAGTCGATTCGTAAGTCGACGTTGGCGCTCAAAATTGTTCCCGTGCTTGCCGGCTCTGCGTTCAAGAACAAGGGCATCCAACCGTTACTCGACGCGGTGGTAGATTACCTGCCTTCTCCAATCGATGTTCCTCCGGTGGAAGGAATTAATCCCGAAAACGACGAAGCGATTTTGCGGCGCGCGGCAGACGACCAGCCGTTCGCGGCGCTGGCGTTCAAGATCATGTCTGATCCATTCGTTGGCCACGTCACTTATATTCGCGTCTATTCCGGTGTGTTGAAATCTGGAAGTTACGTGTTGAATGCCGCAAAGGGTTCGCGCGAGCGCATTAGCCGATTGCTGCAAATGCACGCGAACAAGCGCGAGGAGATCGCCGAGGTTTGTGCAGGAGACATTTGCGCCTGCGTCGGATTGAAGAGCGTCAATACCGGTGACACTCTTTGCGATGAAGCAAAGCCCATTATTCTGGAATCGATTGAATTTCCGACACCGGTAATTTCCGTGGCTATCGAGCCAAAAACCAAGGCGGACCAGGACAAACTCGGCGTGGCCTTGCAGCGCCTGGCTCAGGAAGACCCAACGTTTCGAGTTTCGACCGAGCCAGATACGGGACAAACACTGATTTCGGGCATGGGTGAATTGCACCTGGAAATCATTGTCGACCGCATGCTGCGTGAATATAACGTGCAGGCAAACGTCGGGCGTCCTCAAGTGGCGTACCGCGAAACGATTCGCAAGAAGTCGCTCGCTGAGGGCAAGTACATCAAGCAGACCGGCGGCAAGGGCCAGTACGGTCACTGCAAGATTGAATTGCATCCGCTGCCAAGTTCGGATCATGAAAACATGAAGGAATTGTCCACCGACGATCTCGACGCTTTGGCGAAGTCGGTCACGGGCAACACTCCCGGCAAGTGGAAGTTTGATAAGGAACATCGCTTTCTGTTCATCGACAAGATCATCGGCGGTTCGATTCCCCGCGAGTTCATTCCTCCAATTGAAGCGGGCATTCGCGAAGCTCTGGATAACGGCATTCTCGCTGGCTTCACCATGGTGGATGTTGCTGTAGTTCTAGTGGACGGAAGCTACCACGACGTGGACAGCAACGAAATGGCATTCAAGATCGCCGGATCGATGGCGTTCAAGGAAGCCTGTGCCAGAGCTAAGCCGGTTCTGCTGGAACCCATTATGAAGGTGGAAGTCGTGGTTCCCGAGGAATATATGGCCCAGGTATTCGGCGACCTGAATTCGCGGCGTTCCGCGATTCAAGGTACGGAGAACCGCGCTGGAAGCAACGTGATTCGCGTGGAGGTGCCGCTGGCGCAGATGTTCGGTTACGCCACGGATTTGCGCAGCCGCACGCAGGGCCGCGCTACGTTTACCATGCATTTTTCGCATTACGCCGAATTGCCCACGGCGCTGGCTGAGGAAGTTGTTAAGAAGCATCGCGGCGAGAAGTAACAAATCGGATTTTGTTTTTGTTGGATTTCGAGTGAGGAGCTGAAGAAGCACATGGCGAAGGAAAAATTTGAGCGCACAAAGCCGCACGTGAACATCGGGACGATCGGTCACATTGACCACGGCAAGACGACGTTGACGGCAGCGATTACGAAGGTGTTGGCGAAGCACAATCCGAAGGTGCAGTTCCGCGCGTTCGACACGATTGACAACGCTCCGGAAGAGCGCGAGCGCGGTATCACGATTGCGGTTTCGCACGTAGAGTATGAAACGCCGAACCGCCATTACGCGCACATGGATTGCCCGGGGCACGCGGACTACATCAAGAACATGATCACGGGCGCGGCGCAGATGGACGGCGCGATTTTGGTGGTAGCGGCCACGGATGGACCGATGCCGCAGACGCGCGAGCACATTCTATTGGCCCGCCAGGTCGGCGTGCCGTACATTGTGGTGTTTTTGAACAAGTGCGACATGGTGGAAGACGCGGAGTTGCTGGAACTGGTGGAGCTGGAAGTGCGGGAATTGCTGAAGAGCTATCAATTTCCAGGCGATTCGTTGCCTGTAATTCGCGGATCTGCCTTGCAGGCGCTGAATGGGGATGAAAAGTGGGAAAAGAAGATTGACGAGCTGATGGCCGCGGTGGACGCGAACGTGCCGTTGCCGGTGCGCGATGTGGACAAGCCGTTTGCCATGCCGATTGAAGATATTTTCTCGATTTCCGGACGGGGTACGGTGGTGACGGGGAGAGTCGAGCGCGGCAAGGTAAAGACGGGCGAAGAAATCGAGATCGTGGGTTTCCGCGCGACGCAGAAGAAGGTCGTTACGGGCGTGGAAATGTTCAAGAAGTTGCTGGACGAAGGGATCGCGGGCGACAACGTAGGGTTGCTGCTGCGCGGGACGGAAAAGGACGATGTGGAGCGCGGGCAGGTGGTGTGCAAGCCGGGCTCGATCACGCCACACACGAAGTTCAAGGCCGAAGCGTATGTGTTGACGAAGGAAGAAGGAGGGCGACACACGCCGTTCTTCTCGGGCTACCGGCCGCAGTTTTACTTTCGCACCACGGACGTGACCGGGGATATGAAGCTGCCGCAAGGCGTGGAAATGGTGATGCCGGGAGACAACGTCAGCTGCGAAGTGACGCTGATTACGCCGGTAGCGCTGGAGAAGGGGCTGCGTTTCGCGATTCGCGAAGGCGGCCACACAGTCGGCGCCGGCGCCGTCACGGAGATCATCGAGTAACTTTATGAAACAAGGCGACAAAATTCGAATTCGTTTAAAGGCTTACGATCACAGAATCCTGGATCAATCCACGCGGGAAATCGTGGAAACGGCCAAGCGGACCGGCGCAGATGTTGCCGGACCGATTCCTCTACCCACGACGATCAATCGCTGGACAGTGTTGCGTTCGCCTCACGTGGACAAGAAGTCGCGTGAGCAGTTCGAAATGCGGACGCACAAGCGTTTGATTGACATCCTGGAACCAACTCCGGACACAGTAGACGCGCTAATGAAACTCGATCTGCCTCCCGGTGTGGACGTGGAGATCAAGGCGTTCGGGCATGCATCGAAGTAGCACACTAGTTGAAACTGTGAGCTGACAACTGTTTTACGCAGCCAATACCGAAGTGGCACGCTGCGAGAGAGAGAAAAGGACAATGGCAGTCGACGGGATTATCGGAATCAAGTTGGGCATGACGCAGATTTTTGCCGAGGACGGCAACCTGGTAGGTTGCACGGTGCTGCAGGCGGGTCCATGCGTTGTAGTCCAGCGCCGCACCAAAGAGAAAGATGGCTACGATGCCGCGCAGCTCGGGCTGGTGGAATTCGTGAAGCCGCAACGCGTGAACAAGGCCATGAGCGGTCATTTTAAGAAGGCCAACGTTGCGCCGGTGAAGGTTCTACAAGAAGTTCGCATTGGCGAATCGAAGGACGAGACCAAGGTCGGCGACCGCGTGTTAGTAGAGAGCTTCAAGGCCGGCGAACTGGTTGATGTCAGCGGTGTGAGCAAGGGTCGTGGATTCGCGGGCGGCGTGAAGCGCTGGCATTATGCCGGGGGCGACGCGACACACGGTTCGATGTTTCACCGCGCGCCGGGAGGCATCGGTGGCAGTTCGTTCCCTTCGCGGGTGTGGAAGAACCAGCATTTCCCGGGACACATGGGCAATGCCAGGGTGACGGCAAAGAATTTGAAAGTGATCAAGGTAGACACCGACGAGAACCTGTTGCTGGTTCGAGGTTCGGTTCCAGGGCCGAGCGGGCAGTACATTTTCATCCGCAAGGCGCTGAAGGCGAAGAAAGCAGCAAAGTAAGAGTTCGAGATAAAGAGAAGGAAACGAAATTATGCCGGTCGTAGATGTAGTCAATCTGGATGGCAAGAAGGTCGGCCAGGTAGAACTGGCGGACGCGGTCTTCGGCGCCGAAGTGAACCAGCACCTGCTGCACGAGGCTTCGCGCTGGTACCTGAACGGTTTGCGCCGGGGTACACACAAGACCAAGGACAAGAGCGAAGTAAGCGGCGCTGGCCGCAAGCTCTGGCGGCAGAAGGGAACCGGGCGCGCCCGCATTGGCTCGATCCGTTCGCCGTTGTGGCGTCATGGCGGCACGGTCCACGGACCTCGCCCGCGCTCTTATGCTTACGCGCTGCCGAAGAAGATGTTGCTTGGCGCACTGCGCTCGGCTCTCTCCGCGAAGTTGGCGGAAGAAAAGTTGACAATTGTCGATGCGTGGTCACTCGACACGCACAAGACGAAGACGTTGCGTCTGGCGCTCGGCAAGTTGAACGCGGAAAAGACCACCTTGCTGGTAGCCAATGGTGACAATCGCAATCTGGAACTCGCGAGCCGGAATCTGGAAGGCGTGAAGCTATCCGCGTCGAACACGCTGCAGCCGTATGACGTGCTGCGCCACGATCGCCTGGTGCTTTCCAAGGATGCGGTGGTGCGCTTGGTTCGTGCGCTCGATCCGGACAGCCCGACCGTGGCTGCACCGCACGTGGAAACGATTGCTCCAGCGCCAGCTGCGAAGAAGGAAGCAGCGCAGAAGCCAGCAACGAAGTCGGCGACAAAGAAGCCGGCAGCCGCGAAAAAGCCGGCCATCAAAAAGGGGAGGGAATAAGTCATGGCAGCCCCTCACTATCAGATTATTCGGCGTCCGATCATCACCGAGAAGGGACTCGGCGTGAAAGAAACGCAGCGCACCGTGGTGTTTGAAGTTGCTGCGGCCGCGACCAAGACGGAGATCAAGGAAGCGGTGCAGCAGATTTTCAAGGTGAAAGTTTCGGATGTGCGCACGGCGAATTTTCACGGCAAGATGCGCCGCCGGGGTCAGACCGAAGGATACCGGCGCGATTGGAAGAAGGCCTACGTCAAGCTCGCCGAAGGCGAGAAGATGATCGAGTATGCAGAGAATCTGTAGGGAGTTTGGGATCACTGGGAAGGGCCGCCAAGGGGCGGAGAGATTTGGAAGGTAGAGGCAGAGATGGGACTCAAGAGTTTTAATCCATATACCGCGTCGCGTCGCTTCATTACGGTGCTCGATAAGAGCCACATCACCAAGCAGACGCCCGAAAAGAGCTTGCTCGAGCCGAAGAAACGCTCCGGCGGCCGCAACAATCAAGGCGAAATTGTCATCTGGCACCGTGGCGGCGGTCACAAGAAGCAGTACCGCACCATCGATTTCCGCCGCGACAAGACGGGCGTGCCCGCCAAGGTTGCCTCCATCGAATACGACCCGAACCGAAGCGCCAACATCGCTCTTCTGCATTACGCCGACGGCGACAAGCGCTACATCCTTCACCCGGTAGGACTGGAGGTGGGTGCGACGGTTTCCACCGGCGAGAACGCGGACATTCTTCCGGGCAATGCCTTGAAGATCCGCAACATACCTCCTGGCACGATGGTGCACAACCTCGAGCTGTATCCGGGACGAGGCGGCCAGGCCGTTCGCACCGCGGGTGCTGCCGCGCAGTTGTTAAGCAAAGAAGGCGATCTTGCGCTAGTGAAAATGCCGTCCGGTGAAGTTCGTAAGTTTTCCCTGGATTGCATGGCGACGGTTGGCCAGGTTGGCAATCTCGATCACGAAAACGAAACGTACGGCAAGGCCGGACGCACGCGTTGGCGCGGCAAGAAACCGACCGTTCGCGGCGTGGCTATGAACCCGGTGGATCACCCGCACGGTGGTGGTGAAGGCCGAGTGAAGGGTAATCATCCGCAGACGCCGTGGGCTTTCCCGACATTGGGGAAGAAGACGCGGCACAACAAGCGTACCGAACGCATGATTGAGCAACGCCGGAAGTAAGAATTCCGTAACAAAGATGTTTGCAGCTATTTGGTTTGTTGGGGGAAGTCGACAGGCACGAAGTTGGTACTGAGGACAGGGCGTAATCCTGAACGAGAGCGCCCAAGGTAAACGAAGCAAGGAACGCGGATCCTGGCTGGCGATGGCAGAACTGGCTGGGGAGAGCGGAAACATGCGAGCGACACGGACAAGAGGAACACGCGGAGCGGGACGCCGGACGCGGCCTGTGAAGCGAGCGGCAAAACGGACGGTGGCGAAGGCTGCTGTCAAGCCAGCGGCGAAGGTAGCCGTACCACTCGAGCCGATGCTGTACAAGCTGTGCAAGCCTGGCTGGGCGGTGATTGTGGATCGTACGCCAAACGCGCTGGGCACTCGATTTGTCTGCCCGTTCTGTCCGAAGTCACACCGCGTACCTGGACCGGTGCGAGGGTTCAAAAAGATGCGGCATGCCCAGTGGGGCCGTTTGCGCCGCGTGGAGGAATAAGGAACCGATGGGACGCTCAACGAAAAAGGGGCCGTTTGTGGATGGCCACCTGCGCGATAAGGTCGAAGGGCTGAACGCGCGGAACGAAAAGAAAGTTGTGAAGACGTGGTCGCGCCGTTCGACGATCGTGCCGGACTTCATCGGCCACACTATCGCGGTGCACAACGGCAGGAAGTTTATCCCGGTGTACGTAACCGAGCAGATGATCGGGCACAAGCTGGGAGAGTTCGCGCCAACGCGCTCATTCAAGGGCCACTCCGTGAAGGCGGCGCTTGAGAAGGCGGCGGGAGCGGTTCCAGCAGCGGGAGGCGGCGCAGCACCACCAGCGCCGAAGGCATAAGTTATGGCAGAAGCACACACACACGCAGGATTGATTGAAGCTCACGCGCTGGCGCGGCACGTGCGCATGTCGCCACAGAAAATGCGCTTGGTGATCGACCTGATTCGTGGACAGAAGGCGCAGGATGCGTTGCAGTCGCTGCGGTATACGCCGAAGCGCGCAGCCAAGCACATTGAAAAAGTGCTGCGCAGCGCGATCGCGAACGCCGAACGGAAAGCTGAAGATTCCGGAGCGCCGCTGGATGTAGACCAGCTCTATGTGAGCAAGTGTTTTGTGAACGAAGGCGGGCGGTGGAAGCGGTTGCGTCCGGCGCCGATGGGTCGCGCGTTTCGCTATCAGAAGCGCACGTCGCACGTCTGGGTGGGCGTGGCGGAGCACCACACAGCAGCCGCGGAACGTGTTGCAGCGAACCTGGCGGAAGTAGAAGCGCAGAAGGGCGTGCGTGGTACGGCACGTCGCGTGCGCAAGGCATTGACCGGGAAGCAGACCTCCGGGAAGAAGGGAAAGAAGTAATGGGACAGAAAACGCACCCGTACGGATTCCGGCTCGGCTACAACAAGCCGTGGAAGTCGCGCTGGTATGCTGACCGCGATTACGCGGAGTTGCTGCACGAGGACGTCAAGCTGCGCAAAGAGTTGAAGGAACGGCTGAAGAGCGCCGGCGTCAGCTCCATTGATATCGAACGCGCCGCGAACAAACTGGTTGTGCGCATCGCCACCGCGCGTCCCGGTATCATCATCGGGCGCAAGGGCGCGGAAATCGACAAGCTGAAGCAGGAAGTGAGCAAGCGCACCAAACGCGAAGTGCATATCGACATCCAGGAAGTGCACCGTCCAGAACTGGACGCAACGCTCGTCGCGGAATCGATTGCCCTGCAACTGGAAAAGCGCGTGGCGTTTCGCCGCGCAATGCGCAAAGCAGTGGACTCTGCACTGCGTTTTGGCTGCAAGGGCATCAAGGTGCGTGTTGCCGGGCGCTTGAACGGCGCAGAAATCGCGCGCAAAGAATGGTACCTGCAGGGCCGTTTGCCGCTGCAGACACTCCGCGCCGATATCGATTTCGGCACCGCGGAAGCCAATACAACTTATGGCGTGATTGGCGTGAAGTGCTGGATCTATCAGGGAGAGAACATCCCGCACCGCAAGAAGCTGGATGAAAAACCCAATGCAATAGCCGCCGCTTAAGGCGCGTGTGCCAGAAACAACCAGGAATAGGGAAGCGAGAAGAAACCGATGTTGATGCCGAAGAAGGTGAAGTACCGGAAACAGCAGCGCGGCCGCCGCAAAGGTAAGGCGTGGCGCGGAGGAAGCCTGGCATTCGGTGAATTCGGGTTGAAGGCGATGGAAAATGCCTGGATCACCGACCGCCAGATCGAAGCGTCTCGCGTGGCGATTACCCGCTTCATCAAGCGCGGCGGCAAACTGTGGATCCGGATTTTTCCGGACAAACCGTTCACGAAGAAGCCGGCGGAGACCCGCATGGGTAAAGGCAAAGGCGCGCCGGAGCGTTGGGTTGCCGTCGTGAAGCCCGGCCGGATCATGTTTGAAATGGCGGGAATCGACGAAGCGACGGCGCGGCAGGCGCTGAGCCTGGCGTCACACAAGTTGCCGATTCCGACAAAATTTGTGTCACGCACGGGAGGATTGTAGAAATGCCGCGGCGTATTGAAAAGATTCGCGAAGAGGGCGCAAGCGAACTGGTGGCGCGCGAAAAGGATTTGACCGAACAGATTTTCCGACTGCGCTTTCAGCTCAGCACCGGACAGGCGGAAGCCCTGAAGCGGCTCCGCGAAGCGAAGAAGGATCTCGCGCGCGTGAAGACACTCCTGCGCGCACAGGAATTGGCTGGTGCAGCAGAGCCGGCGAAGGCAGGAAAGGCGTGATGACAACGGAAACACAAGTGGTGGCGGTGGAAGCGAGCCGCGGGAATCGCACCGTGCTGACCGGCAAGGTCACCAGCGCGAAGATGGAAAAGACCATTGTGGTGGAAGTGCAGCGGCTGGTGCAGCACCCGAAATACCGCCGGGTACTTAAGATTTCGAAAAAGTTCTACGCGCACGACGAAAAGCGCGAAGCCAAGCTCGGCGACACCGTCCGCATCGTGTCCTCGCGGCCGCTTTCGCGACTGAAGCGATGGCGCTTGAAAGAAGTGCTGACGCCGTCCGCGTCGGCCAAGAAGTAAGGACAGGGGAGCCGAACCATGATTCAGATGCGAACCTGGCTGACGGTTGCCGACAATTCCGGAGCACGGAAGCTCATGTGCATTCTTCCCATCGGTGGCGATGCGGGATTGAAAGCGGGACTCGGGGACATTGTCACCGCCTCGGTGAAGGAAGCGACGCCGGAAAGCCAGATTAAAGAAGGCAAGGTTGTGAAGTGCGTGATCGTGCGCATGCGCAAAGAACAGCGCCGGAGAGACGGCACCTACATCCGCTTTGATGACAATGCCGCGGTGTTGATCGACGACGCGGGCGAGCCCATAGGGACACGCGTTTTCGGTCCGGTTGCAAGAGAGTTGCGCGAAAAGAAGTTCACCAAAATCGTTTCGCTGGCTCCGGAGGTTTGGTAAGCCATGGCACGGACACGAGAAGTGAAGCACTACATCATCAGCATTCGCAAAGGCGATAACGTCCACGTCATAAGCGGGCGAGATGCGGGGAAGAACGGGCGCGTGCTCTCCGTAAACCCGCGGAAGAACACGGTGATCGTGGAACACGCGAACATCATCAAGCGCCATACCCGGCCGAACCCGGCCAAGAACATCAAGGGCGGGATCGTGGAGAGAGAAGCAGCGATCCAGGTCTCGAACGTTCAAATTGTTTGCGGCAGCTGCGGCAAGCACACGCGCATCGGCAAGCAGGTCTTGCCGGACGGCACCAAGGTTCGCTCGTGCAAACGCTGCGGGAACACGCTGGATAAGTAAAGTTTCGGAAGGACAACGGGAATGAAGAGTCGGATGCACGAAAAGTACAAACAGGAAACTGTACCGGCGCTGATGAAGCGGTTTGGCTGGAAGAACCTCATGGCGGTGCCGAAGCTTTCGAAGATTACGGTGAACATCGGACTGGGCGAAGCGAGCCAGAACGCCAAGCTGCTAGATACCGCGGCGGTGGAACTCGGGCAGATTACCGGGCAGCGCCCGATCATCACGAAGGCGAAGAAGTCGATTGCGAATTTCAAGATTCGCAAAGGCATGCCGATTGGCTGCGCCGTGACACTGCGCGGGGAAAAGATGTACGAATTCCTCGATCGCTTATGCAACGTGGTGCTGCCCCGCGTGCGCGACTTCCGCGGATTGCCATCCAACGCTTTCGATGGCCGCGGTAACTATACGCTCGGCTTGAAGGATCAGTTGGTGTTTCCGGAGATCGATTATACGCGCGTGGACAAGATCAAGGGCATGAACATCACCCTGACCACCACGGCGCGGAACGACGAGGAAGGCCGCGAACTGCTGAAGGGTCTCGGGTTCCCGTTGCGCGAAAAAGGAGCAGCACAATAAATGGCACGCACCGCAAAAATCGCCAAGACGCTGAAGAAGCCCAAGTTTAAGGTCCGTGTGCGCAATCGCTGCCGCTGCTGTGGCCGCGCGCGCGGATATATTCGCAAGTTCCAGATGTGCCGTATCTGCTTCCGCGGCATGGCGCTCAAGGGAGAAATCCCTGGAGTGACGAAAGCGAGCTGGTAGGAGAGTTATGCAGACGGATCCGATCGCAGATTTCTTGACGCGCATTCGCAACGCGACTGCCGCGAAGCACCAACGGGTAGACGTTCCCGTGTCGAAGTTGAAGACCGAGATCGCCCGCATCCTGAAGGAAGAGGGCTATATCTCGACCTATAAAATGGTCGATGAGAACAAGACGCGCAAGACCCTCCGCGTCTTCCTGAAGTACACCCCGGACCGCCGGAGCGTGATTACGGGCATGAAGCGAATTTCGAAGCCCGGGCAGCGCCGCTACCTCGGTTCGACGGATATCAAGCCTGTAGTTGGCGGACTCGGGATCAGCATCCTGACGACACCGAGGGGTCTGATGACCGGACGTTCGGCGCGCAAAGCCAACGTGGGCGGCGAAATACTTTGCGAAGTCTGGTAACTGCGTTCGGCAAGACGCGAGTGAACGAGTTCGAAAGACGAGGATAGAGAAGATGTCACGTATTGGTCGCAAACCGATTCCAGTGCCCGCGGGCGTGAAGATCAACTCCACGGGCGGCAAGGTCGAAGTGCAGGGTCCCAAAGGGAAGCTGCATGTGTTGGTGCCCAGCGTAATTAAGCTGGAGCAGAAGGATGGCGTGCTGACAGCAGTACGCAACAGTGAAGAGCATCGCGCTCTCCACGGACTGGCGCGCGCCTTGTTGGCGAACGCCGTTCATGGCGTCACGCAGGGATTCAAGAAGGAGCTTGACATCGTGGGCGTCGGCTACCGTGCGGAAGTCAAAGGCAAGGCCGTTGCGTTTGCACTCGGCAAGTCTCACCCGGTGGAGTTCTCGATTCCGGAAGGAATTCAGATTACCGTCGACAAGCAGACGCATATTGTCGTCACCGGTGCGGATAAAGCCCAGGTCGGGCAGGTGGCTGCGGATCTGCGTTCGCTGCGTCCACCCGATCCGTATAAGCAGAAGGGCATCCGCATTACTGGCGAGCGCCTGAAGAAGAAAGCGGGCAAGGCCGGAGCGAAGGCTGGAGCGGCGTAAAGAGTGTTTAGTTCTCAGTTCCAAGTCATCAGTAAAGAGAGCCTGGCTTAGAACTGTAAGGGAGATACGACAGTGGCATTGGTACCAGTTCGAAAGTTGTCCAAGGATGCGCATCGCCAGCGGGTTCACGCCCGGGTGCGCACGAAAGTTTCCGGCACTCCAGAGCGTCCCCGGTTGTGCGTATATCGCTCGGTGGGCCACATTTATGTGCAGGTGATTGACGATCGCGGTGGCCGCACTCTTTGCTCCGCGAGTTCGGTCGACAAGGAAACCAAAAAGAGCTTAAAGGGCGGTGGTAACATCGCGGCTGCCAAAAACGTCGGCAAGATCATTGCCGAACGCGCGAAGGCGGCAGGAGTCAGCAAGGTGGTGTTCGACCGCGGCGGTTACAAGTATCACGGCCGCGTCAAGGCGCTCGCAGACGCAGCGCGGGAAGCGGGGTTACAGTTCTAAATGTCGAAGCAAATTTTGCGAGATAGTCTGGCGGTACGGCGGCTCCTGGAAGTCAATCCTTCGGATTTGAAGGATGACGTGATCGCGATCAATCGCGTCACCAAGGTCGTTAAGGGCGGCAAGAACCTGAGCTTTTCCGCGCTCGTTGTTGTGGGCGATAACCACGGCCACGCGGGATTCGGCATGGGCAAGGCCCGCGAAGTTCCCATGGCCATTAAGAAGGGCATCGAGCAGGCGAAGAAGAATTTGATCAAGCTGAACCTGAAGGGCACCAGCATTCCTCATCAGGTGACCGGACGCTACGGCTCGGCACAGGTTTTGCTGAAGCCCGCTTCGGAAGGCACTGGCGTGATTGCCGGCGGCCCGGTGCGCAAGGTGATGCAGGTGGCGGGCATTGCAAACGTGTTGACAAAGTCGCTGGGCACATCGAATCCACACAATGTTGTGAAGGCGACGTTCGCGGCGTTATTGAGCCTGAAGGATGCCAACCAGGTTGCGGAGACACGCTCCAAGACGTTGGAAGAGATCAGCGGCCGCCCGCCAAGAGTCGAGAAGGCTGAAAAGGCGGCAGGGGAATAATTTATGGCTGGCGAAAAGAAAAGCGCGAAGAGCGCCGGAACCGTAAAAGTGAAATGGGTGGTTAGCTTCATCAGTTGCACTGACGATATGCGTGCGACGATTCGCGGTTTGGGGCTGCGTAGATTGCATCAAGTGGTGGAGCGCGAAGATACCCCAGCAATTCGCGGCATGATCCATAAGGTGCGCCATCTCGTGGAAGTGGTGAAATAACCTATGGCTGACAAAGGTAAAAAGGAACACAACACAATTTCGCTCTCGACGCTTCATCCTCCCAAGGGCTCCCGCAAGAAGAAGGTACGCGTGGGCCGCGGAATGGGTTCGAAGCTCGGCAAGACGGCCGGAAGCGGCAACAAGGGACAGAAGTCCCGTCGCGGTTATTCGCGCCGCCGTGGATTTGAAGGCGGACAGATGCCGTTGCATCGCCGGATTCCGAAGCGCGGATTTCATAATCCGTTCGGCGTTTCGTATTCCGTCGTTAACCTCGAGGAACTCAATGTGTTTCCTGCGGGCGAGACGATCACTCCGGAATTGCTGCGCGCGCACGGCTTCATTCGCCGCGCGACGGATCCGATCAAGGTGTTGGGTGATGGCGAGCTGAAGACCAAGCTCACCATTCATGCCCACGCGTTCAGCGCCACCGCCAAGGAAAAGATCACCAAGGCTGGCGGCTCGTTTGAGGTAGTAGGGTAATCGGGTTACCCGAGGAATCCGCATGAATCGTTTTTTAAACGCGTTCGCGAATCTCTTCCGGATCGAGGATCTGAGGAACCGGCTGTTCTTTACGCTGGGTCTCCTCGCGGTCTATCGGCTCGGCGCGCACATTCCTACGCCCGGGATCAATACCGACGTGCTGGAACAGTTGTTCAAGCAGGCCGCCGGGTCGATGCTGGGGATTTTCGATCTGTTCAGCGGTGGTAACGCGCGCCGCATGACGATTTTCGCGCTCGGCATTATGCCGTATATCACCTCGTCGATCATCCTGCAGTTGATGACCGTGGTGTTCCCTTACCTGGAGCGCCTGCAAAAAGAGGGTGAACTCGGCCGGCGCAAGATTACGCAATATACGCGCTATCTGACGATCGTGCTGAGCATCGTACAGTCCACGACGATTGCAACAGCGTTGCAGAATCAATCCATCAACGGCATGTCGCTCGTTTATCACCCAGGCTGGCCGTTCGTGCTGATGACCATCCTTACTCTGACCACCGGTTCCGCCTTCATCATGTGGCTGGGTGAGCAGATCAGCGATCGCGGCATCGGCAATGGCATGTCACTGATTATTTTCGTCGGCATCGTAGTGGGATTGCCGCGTGGCATCTTCGACCTGTATGAAAAGGCGAAGACGCAGGCTTGGGGCGCGTTCACTCCGCTCGCGATCATCCTCCTCCTGATGCTGATGGTAGCGGTTGTGGCCTTCATCGTCTTCGTCGAGGGCGCGCAACGCCGCATTCCCGTGCAGTACGCTAAGCGCGTGGTAGGGCGCCGCATGATGGGCGGGCAATCCACGTATCTTCCGCTGCGCGTGAACTCCGGCGGCGTGATTCCTCCGATTTTTGCTAGTTCGCTTCTGGCGTTTCCGGCGACTGCCGCACTAATGCTGGGTACGCGCTGGCCGTTCGTGAAAAACATCGCGGAGACGTTGAAGTGGGGCGAGCCACTCTACACCGTGATCTATGTCTCGCTGATTATTCTGTTCGCATTTTTCTATGTGGGGATCGTGTTCAATCCCACCGAGCTTGCCGACAACATGCGCAAGAACGGTGGCTTTATTCCGGGTATTCGCCCTGGTCGCAGCACTTCGGAATACGTCAGCATGATCCTGAAGAGGTTGACGTTTATCGGCGCGGTTTACCTAGCGGTGGTCTGCCTGATTCCTGAGTGGATGATTGCAGGTATTCACCTGAATCACCTGCCTTGGTGGCTGGGCGGGAACTGGTTCGACCGTTGGCCGCAGTGGATTTTAAACGGACTTGGTGTGCAGTTCTACTTTGGCGGTACCTCGCTCCTAATCGTGGTGGGCGTGGCGATGGATACGGTGCAGCAGTTGGAGGCACAACTCGTCATGCGCAACTACGAAGGATTTGCGCGGAAGGGCCGTTTGCGCGGCCGCCGCTAAGGGAGACGACATCGTGGCGCTGGACGAGCGTCCTGTCGGAAAACTCGACCGCGCCGTGATTTTTCTGGGCCCACCGGGCTCCGGGAAAGGCACCCAGGCGAAAGAGCTGGCCAGAAAGTTTGGCATACCGCATCTTTCGACTGGCGACATGCTCCGGGAGCATGTCAGCAAGGGCACACCGCTGGGGTTGCAGGCGAAGCCGATCATGGAACGAGGCGAGCTTGTACCGGACTCGGTGGTTTTGAAGATGGTAGCCGAGCGCATCGAGCGGCCGGACTGTTTTCACGGTTTCGTGTTCGACGGTTTTCCGCGAACGGTCACGCAGGCGAAGTATTTGGGTGAATTGCTGAGGCAGAATGGTTTGCATCAGCCGTTCGTGATTCACATGATCATCGGGCATTCGGTGCTGATGAGAAGGTTGACTGGGCGAAGGACCTGCAGGAAGTGCGGCGAGATTTACAATACTTTCGATCGCCCGCCGAAGGTCGAAGGAATTTGCGATATCGATGGCGGCGAACTGTACCAGCGGCCTGACGATCGCGAAGAGGTAGTAGGGCCAAGGTTGCAGGCCTACGAGAAACAGACGGCGCCCCTGGTGACGTATTACCGGCGACTCGGGTTTCTTCACGATGTCGATGCACGGAAGAGCGTTGAGGAAGTGCAGGCGGACGTCATGCAGGCGGTGTCCAGTATTCGCGGAGTGCGGTAAAGAGCGATGGCGATTCAGTTACGCAGTGCCGCGGAATTGGAAAAGATGTACCGAGCTGGCCAGGTAGTCCACGAGGTTCTGAAGGTACTTCGTGAAGCGGTGAAACCTGGGATGACGACGATGGACCTCGAGAAGCAAGCAGAGGAAATCATCGCCAAAGGCCCGGGCAAGGCCGCGTTCAAGGGGTATCGCGGCTATCCCTGCGTGCTGTGCACTTCGGTGAACAGCGAAATCGTACACGGGATACCGTCGCCGAAACGCAAGTTGCGCGAGGGCGACATCGTATCCATCGACTTTGGCATGGAAGTCGACGGCTACTTCGGGGATTCGGCGGTTACCGTGCCTGTAGGTCACATCGGCCCGGAGCTGCAGAAGCTCCTGAATGTGACTCGCGAGTCGCTGGATCGCGCGATCGACAAGATGCGTCCGGGTAACCGGCTGGGCGATGTCGGGCACGCGGTTCAGAGTTGGGTGGAGCAGCACGGGTATTCGGTAGTTCGGGAATTTGTCGGGCACGGCATCGGCACCAAGATGCATGACGAGCCCAACTTGCCGAACTATGGTGAGCCAGGGCGCGGTGCGCGTTTGCAAGAAGGCATGGTGATCGCCGTCGAACCGATGGTGAACGCCGGCGGGCCGGAAGTGCAGATGCGGGGTGAGTGGGTGGCGGAAACGGCGGATGGCAGCCCGTCGGCGCATTTTGAGCACACCATCGCGGTGACTGCGAACGGGCCTTGGATTTTGACGCGACCGAAAGGAATGACCGGGCCGTCGTGGTGAGAAAAGTTTTCAGTTGTAAGTTTTAAGTATGAAGTAAAACGAGTCTTACTTAGAATTTATAGCGTATCACTTGGAACTACAGGAGCATATGGCGAAGCAGCCGTTTGAGGACAAGAAGAAGGGCGACTCTGGTAATCCGAAAGAGGACGCAATCGAAGTAATGGCGACGGTGATTGAGCCGCTGCCGAACGCAATGTTTCGCGTGGAGCTTGAGAACAAGCACCAGGTGCTGGCGCATGTTTCCGGCAAGATGAGAAAGAATTTCATCCGCATTCTTGCGGGAGACAAGGTCGCCGTGGAGCTCTCGCCGTACGACCTGACCCGCGGGCGGATTGTTTACCGCTATAAGTAGCGGCCACGTACCGGTGGCCATATAGGAGCAAGCAGTATGAAAGTTCGGGCGAGCGTTAAAAAAATTTGTGACAAGTGCAAGGTGATTCACCGTCGCGGAGTGGTTCGGGTGATTTGCGTCAATCCGAAGCACAAGCAGCGGCAGGGATAAGGGAGTAAGGAGAGACCATGGCACGTATCGCAGGTGTTGATCTTCCGCCGCAGAAGCGCCTTTGGGTCGGGTTGACCTCGATTTATGGCATCGGACAGGGGCGCGCGAAGAGCATTGCCGAAAAGGCCAATGTCGATTTCACAAAAAAGATTCGCGACTTGACGGAAGACGAAGTGAACCGCATCCGTAACGTCATCGAGCAGGAAGGCCGTGTGGAAGGCGATCTCCGCAAGGAGATCCAGATGAACATCCGGCGCCTGATCGAGGTCCAGGCGTACCGCGGGATTCGACACCGCCGCAATCTTCCGGTTCGCGGGCAGCGCACGCACACCAATGCGCGCACGCGGAAAGGACCGCGCCGTGGCGCCGTTGCCGGCAAGAAGCAGATTAAGGGCAAGAAGGGGTGAGGTAGTACCTGGTTTTAAGTTTTAAGTAATGAGTGCAACGGGCGCGCGTTGCTTATAACTGACAACTTGTAATTTATTACTCATTGGAGTGAAACGTGGCAAAAGAGCAGAACGCAGCACCCGACGCATCAGCAGTACCAGCAAAGCCGGGAGCGGCTGCGGGAAAACGTAAAAAGGAATTCAAGAAGAAGAAAGAGCGTCGCGTAGTGCCGCACGGCATCGTGTTCGTGGCTGCGTCGTTCAACAACACCCAGATCAGTATCACCGATCCGGATGGCCGCACGCTCTGCTGGTCCTCGGCAGGCGCCATCGGTTTCAAGGGCTCGCGCAAGGGCACGCCGTACGCCGCTCAGCAGGCTTCACTCTCTGCGGCAGGCACGGCGCGCGATCAGTTCGGAATGAAGAGCGTGGAAGTAAAAATGAAGGGGCCGGGTTCCGGACGCGAATCTGCCGTGCGCGCCCTTGCCGCTGCAGGATTGCACATTGTGGCGATCCGCGACGTTACGCCGATGCCGCACAATGGTTGCCGTCCGCCGAAACGCCGTCGCGTTTGATTGTCTGTTTGGTTTTGTAGCGGCCGCTTCTGAGGCGGTCGCCTTTCAGCAAGAGAAGAGTTTCGGAGAGATTTGGGAAGGGAGAATAGAAGTTGGCAAGACATCGAGATGCAGTCTGCCGCCTGTGCCGTCGGGAAGGGCAGAAACTATTTCTAAAAGGCCTGCGGTGCTTCACGGACAAGTGCGCGATCGAGAAGCGTAACTTCGTACCGGGACAGCACGGGCAGTCACGGCGCGCCAAGGTAGCCGGCTACGGCCTGCAACTGCGCGAGAAACAGAAGACCAAGCGCACCTACGGTCTGCTTGAACGCCAGTTCCGCAATTACTTCGAGAAGGCGGAACGCGCCAAGGGGCCCACGGGTGAAAACCTGATCATCATGCTGGAGCGACGTTTGGACAACGTGGTGTGGCGCGCCGGATTGGCGTCCTCTCGTTCCCAAGCCCGTCAACTGGTGCTCCACGGTCACGTGCGTATCAACGGGAAGAAGGTGAATATCCCCTCGTACCAGGTGAACGTTGGAGAAGAAATCGCCATCAAAGAGAAGATGCACCAGAACGCCATGGTCCTGGAAGCGCGCAATGTGGCGCAAAGTCAGAACGCCGTGCCGTGGCTGGAGCAGGAGCGCGAGCAGTTCAAAGCCAAGGTCGTGGCCCTGCCAAAGCGCGAAGACGTCCAGACTCCGCCAATCAACGAGCAGCTCATTGTCGAACTGTATTCGAAATAGGTTCTAAGTATTAAGTCACATTACTTAGCACTAACAACTTAGACCTCATTCAAGATTTTGGCGGTTAATCAGAGCTAACCGCAGAAGGAAGGAACACGATGTGGAAGGGATTTCAGAAACCGAAGCGTCTCGCGTCTGAGCCGGAATCGCTCACAGAGCAATACGGGCGATTTTCCGCGCAGCCATTCGAGCGCGGTTGGGGCACGACGGTTGGGAATGCACTGCGGCGCGCGCTGCTGAGCTCAATTGAAGGTGCGGCGATCACCGCGGTGAAAATCGAAGGGGTGCTGCACGAATTCTCTTCGATTCCCGGCGTGGTCGAGGATGCCACCGACATCATCCTGAACCTGAAGCAGGTTCCCATCAAGCTGAATAACGACCTGCCGAAGACCATCTATCTGAACGTCGAGCAGCCTGGCGTTGTGACCAGCGCTCAGATTGAAGAAGACTCGGATTTCGCGGTCCTCGACAAGAGCGTGTACATCGCCACGGTCAGCGAAGGCGGCAAGCTCCAGATCGAGATGCGCGTCAAGAATGGCCGTGGCTATGTGGCGGCCGACCGCAACTACGACGAAGACCTGCCCATCGGCTATATCCCGGTGGACAGCGTGCACTCGCCGGTGCGCAAGGTGAACTACTCGGTGGAATCAGCCCGCCTTGGGCAGATGACCGATTACGAAAAGCTCATGTTGGAAGTGTGGACCAACGGCGCTTTGACGCCGCAGGATGCCATCGGTTACGCCGCGAAACTGGTGAAGGATCACATGACCATCTTCATCAACTTCGAAGAGCCGGTCGACACCGTCGAAATGCCGCAGGACACGGTTCACGATCCGCGCCTGGAGCACCTCGATCGTTCGGTCGAAGAGCTCGAGCTTTCCGTGCGCAGCTACAACTGCCTGAAGAACGCCAACATTCAGTCCATCCGCGAACTCGTTCAGAAGAGCGAGAATGAAATGCTGAAGACGAAGAACTTCGGCCGCAAATCGCTCAACGAGATCAAGGATATACTGGTGAAGATGGGCCTCAGCCTGGGCATGAAATTCGATGAGCACGGCCGCATCATCTGGCCGCCACTCCCCAGCCAGACCTCGATGCCAAGCTCCGACGAGACAGTCGGCCTCTAAGGAATAAAGGAACAAACGATGCGACATCTGAAGTCAGGCTCAAAACTAGGACGCAACCCGTGGCACCGCCGCGCAACGTTGCGCAACCTCGTCACCAACCTCTTCGAGCACGGCCGGATCACTACCACGATGACGCGCGCGAAAGCGACGCGGCCCGTGGCGGAAAAGATGATCACGTTGGGCAAGAGAGACACTCTCCAGGCACGGCGCCAGGCAGCTAGCTACATCATGACGCCCGCCGTCACCAAGAAGCTCTTCAGCGAAATCGCGCCGAAATTTGCGGATCGCGCCGGCGGCTACACGCGGATTATCCCCGCGGGCATCCGCGTCGGCGACGGCGCGAAGGTGGCCATTCTGGAGCTCGTGACCTACGAGTTCAAGAAGAAGGAAAAGAAAGAGAAGAGCAAGGTCGAAGAAGCGGTCGAAGCCAAGAGCTAACGCACGCTCCAGAACATACACTCAGCAGCCCGTTGCGGGAATCCGTGGCGGGCTTTTTGTTTCTCGCGCGGCCCGACGTTGTGTTGCCGGCTCAGACTGTCAGTCGGCGTAAACCTTTGGTTGGCCGTCGGATACAATTCGGACATGGCGTTTGATCCGAAAGTAGCGGAAGCCCAATCGGCGTTCAATCTCATTGGTACGACGGACATCCCCAATCTTGCCTGGGATGCGCTAGGAGCCGGTCTGGACGGACCTGCCATCAGGCGGTTAGCGGCCTTCGAGTTTACCTACATTCCTCAAGGTCCTGGAATTGCTGCCACGCGCCACGCGCGAAATGTCCTTGGCGCCGATACGTAAAGGGGAGGCTGTTCTCCGGCTAGCCAAAAATCGCGCCCAAGCGTTATTGCCGTCGAACGCGGATGTGCTACGACACGTTCAGGATTTTCACTTCTTCCGCGTTCAGCCCGACGATTGCCATGAACTGGATAATTTCGGCAATCTCGATGGCGAGGTCTACGTGGCCCGTTACATGGGGGAATCCGAGGCGGATCCGCGCGCTTGGATCGTGGAGAAATTTAAAAACTGGCCCCCGCCTGATTCTTCATTTCAATTTGTGGGAGCCGGGTGATAGATCCACGTACAAGAGTCGTCGGCCATCAGACTTACGGCTTCAAATCGGACAAAAACCCGTCTCTGTTTCCAGTCGCTCGGAGCGGCAAAATGTTTGCGATACCAGCGTGCGCCCACAAAGAAATCCTTTCCAGGTACCGCGTCGTTGGCGTTCCAGGTGTGCGGGAGACAGATGCGTTCCCAGGAAGCGTCATGGAACTGTGCCGCGACCGCGCCGGAGCCGTCTCCGAGGAAGAATCGCCATCCATCATTGAATGGAATAGTTGTGCGGAGGCTTTGGCCAAAGCAAGTGAGTCCAAGGAAGATCGCCGCGATGAATGGTGTCACGAACCGTAGAAGCCTGTTCGTAAGCACGAAGTTACAAATGTGGTGAGCTGGTTCACCAACTCATTGCCTCACTGATGATAGCACCGCTTCCAGTCCTTCCGAGTTGTGCGGGAACTCCACCTCAGAAGCCCGGCGGGCGCTGCGAGGAAACATTGAATGCGCGTTCCAGTGCTATTCCTGCCTGCGCCACGGTCCCTTCATCAAATTGCCGGCCAATCAGCGTAACACCGTGTGGCACGCGCCGCGGCGGAGACAGCTTTGGCAGCGGATGCTGCGGATCGGGCGCCCAGTCGCTGCGTGCCTCGGAAACTTCGACAAATCCCGCGCGCAGAGTAAGCGAAGGATGGCCCGTGTTGTTGGTGATGGTGAGGATTTCGTCGCGCAGCGAAGGCACGAGCAGCAAATCTACTTGCGAGAACACGCGTGTCATTTCTTCAGCCACCTTGCGGCGAAAACGATCGGTCTGCACGAAATCGACAGCTGAAAGGAAGCGCGCCTGGCGAAAAAGATTCGGCCAGGAATCCAGCGTTTGCATTTTGAGTTGATCGGCGTCGCGGCCAAGCGTGAGTTCTTCGAACGAAGCCGCGCCCTCAGCGAATAAAATCAAATTCAGGGCCCCGTACGGCCAGTCAGGGAGCGAGACCTCCACGGGAATCATGCCGAGCTTTGGCAGTGTAGCCAGCGCAGTGCGATCGACATCTGTGGCGGGATTCTGCCTCATCCAGGCGGGGAAGTGACCGACGCGCAAACCTTTCACGCTTGCACTGGCGTCGAAATCCAGTTTACTGGGCACACTGGAGACGTCACCGGAATCAGGTCCTGAGATCGCCCGCAATACGAGCATGGCGTCTTCCACGTTGCGCGTCATTGGCCCCAACTTGTCCAGTGACCAGCACAGTGTCATCGCGCCAGTGCGCGGCACGCGGCCGAAGGTCGGGCGTAATCCAGTGACCCCGCAACGCATGCTGGGGCTCACGATGCTGCCGCTCGTTTCGCTGCCGATCGCGAAGGCGACTAATCCTGCCGCGGTGGCCGCTCCGGGACCTGCGCTGGAGCCCGACGATCCCTCTTCTAAGAGCCAAGGATTCCTGGTCTGCCCGCCGAACCAGATATCGTTCAGCGCCAGTGCACCCAGGCTTAGCTTGGCAACCAGCACCGCGCCCGCTTCATTTAGACGCTGCACCACGCTAGCGTCATGCTCCGGAACACGATTTCGGTAGGGCTCCGCGCCATAGGTTGTCGGAATACCTTTGGTGTCCAGCAGATCTTTCGCACCCCATGGTATGCCGTGCAACGGTCCGCGATATTTCCCCGCTGCGATTTCGGCGTCCGCCCGTTTCGCTTGCGCCAGCGCATGTTCTCGGGTCAGTGTGATCACGCAGCGAAGTTTGGGATCATACTTCTCTATTCGACGAAGATAGATCTCAGTCAAACGCGTCGAAGTGAGTTTGCGCGATTCGATCCATCGCGAAAGCTGCGCCACGCTTGCGAACGCGATGTCATCTTCGTTCGACTGCAGAGGGCCGGGATCGGCCGCGCTGCGCACAAAGCGATCGCGCGACGACAGTGCTTTCTCCCCCGCTAAGACTGAATTGACATGCGACCAGGGTGCAAGCCCAGGCTCCAGCGCCAACTTGCGCGGGCCGATGCGCCGTTCGTACAACGCTGCCATCGTCTGCTGCCAACTCGCCGCGGCCAACTTTCGATCGGCGAGAGTCAGTTCAACTTGCATAAGCTTCTCGGCCTCGGCAAACGTTTCCGAGGCCACGTTTGGGCCAACCCCAGGTCCCGCGCCAAATGCCGACGGCGCGCCTGGAGGAAGTTTGGTGGGATCTTGAGCCTCGGCCGGGAGATTCGCAGCACCCGCTGCGCCAATCAAACCGATAGAAGCCTCAACGAGGAATTGCCTGCGGGATGTGGACATATTTCCTCCGCAGAGCATTGTAACCGAGACTGTAAATCCGAGCTTTCTTCTCGCCACGTCGTCTATTTGTCCGGCGCGCCCCCGGGAACTATCGCGCCGTCGTCTTTCAGCGTCGACTTGCGCGCAATCACTGTCCCTCCCATCGCGAGAGCAAGTCCGCCTTTTAACTCCAACAACAGCAGCCTACTGTCGGAATAATATGATTGTCCCGTCTCCGTGTGCGCGTTGAATACCGGATCCGCACAGCTCACGTACTGCTCGCGGGAAAGTTGTTGCGTCTCCGCCAGATTCCCCGCGATGAATTCACGCTCCGCATCCACATTGGGGTCAATACGGTGAAAGAGCCGAAACTTGCTCTTCACAAACTCAATCGAAACGTCGTGCGTAGCCGCGGCGACCCACAGTGGTATGCCATCGATAACGCGATCTGTTTTCCAGATGCGAAGATGATGCCGGCGCGCCACGATAAATCGCGGATCCGGCAACGCATACGAATAATCCTGGGGCCTCCCAAACACGTATAGCTTGTTCATAGGTAATTTGGCGTAATGTTTTCGCTGCCAGAGCAGATGCCAGATGATTTGCGGCTTGGATGTCTCCACTTTCAGCCATCCGGCGCGCGAGAAGGTCTCTTGCAATTCATCTTCCTTGGCTACGAAGATCAGATTCAGCATATCGCCTTCGCGCCCTTCTCCATTCAGCACGCGCGACGGAATCAGTTTCATCATCTCGTTCAGTTCGGAGGCGTTTTCACGCCCCAGCGGAAAGTCTGCGGCCAACACGAAGAAATTATCCTTCGTGTAGGCGGTGACTTCAGCGCCTTTTAATACCGTGCTGTCCCGACCGCGCGTCAGCAGAAACGCGGGTGCGGCGGGAGGATAAAACGCGGCTGTGACAGCCATTTCTATGGCCATGCGTATGGTGTGCGCTCTGCCCTTGAATTTCCTGCGCGCGAAAAGCCCGACTGTTTCGCCGGTGGCTAGTTCCACCGAATCCAGCCTGAGAGTGATCTCGCCGCCCATTCCGAGGGGGCGCTTTTGTTTCACTCCAATCACCGAACCTAGAGCCGAGGCGCCCGCACGTATGACTGTGAAACCATTAATTTCCACGTCATTTGAGGCGACTAAATCAACGAGATCTCCCTCGTGCGCATGTGCGGAGGAGAGGGTTTCGGCCAACTGGAGTTTTACGGGAGTGCCGCTTTCCATCAGGAGCTTGGGTGGACTAGCAGGCAGTTCCTGACCGGTAAGACTCTGTGGGGAACTGAGGATCGTAGCATATAAGAGCAGGCCTAGGTGTCTTGACCGCAACATCTGGCACTGCCTTTCTCTTTGAGGCCAACCCACTGCGCTGGGCAGACTCATTAGCGGCTGCCAACTTGTCGAGCTGGCTCTTTCTCTATTCACATTGAACAGCAGATCACGATGGCAAGACTGTACAGAAGTGAACACGTCAGGGAATTGATTGCAGTAACTCTGTGAGGCCCTCGGGAGCGTCCAAGGCAAAGACGATAATTTTCCACTTGGAATCAACCCTAATCCGAATTGAGGTATTCCCGCGCCACCTTGCCCCTGTTGAATGCCTATTAGATGTGGCACCTAGGAGGAATCTGGCACGGCGCCATGATCGAGGGACGCTCCTCCGATTTTGAACCATACAATGCGAGGGAGCTTCAATCCGTTTTCAGGAGAGGACGTTTCCGCTCGTCTCTTGTGGCTCGACAATCCCGTTCGGCGCCACTTAGAGGCCTTTTGCCGCCCGGAACTGTCGCACTACATCGGCGGGATCCTGTTGCATACCGTCGACAGCGTAATTCAACCGCCGGATGTCGGAGGGCGAAACTCTACCGGCGAGATCTTCAAGAGCTGCTCGGAGTTGGGGAAACTTGGCCAGCGTGGCTTGTCGAACGATGGGCACGGCATCGTAGGGAGGGAAATACTGCCGGTCATCCTGGAGCATCACGAGGCCGAGGGAGTCGATGACCCCGTCGGTGGAGTTGCCTGCAACAATGTCCACCTGATGATCGACGAGGGCGCGATAAATCAGTCCGAGGTCCATCACCTGAGGCTGATCGGCGAAGTGGAGTCCATACTTGTTCGACCAGCCGCGGAATCCGTCAGGGCGCTCGAGAAACTCGTAACCCACGCCAGCCCGCCATTTCGGAGCAATAGACACAATGTCCGAAATAGTGTGGAGGTGCAGCCGCTGAGCATCGTCACCGCGAATCACCATGGCAAATGTGTTTTCGAATCCGAGTGGTTCCGTAACTTCAAGATGAAAGCGATCAGCGTAGAGCCGGCGGACACGATCGTAGACCGAGGCGGAATCGCCGGAAGTCGCTTCATTCAAAACAGATGTGAGGGCAGTCCCGGTGTATTCCACGTAAAGGTCCAACTCACCGGAAAGCAGCGCTTTGTGAACCAGCAGGGTGCCGCCCAGGTTTGTTTTGCGTTCCACGGGAATGCCGGTGCGAGCTTCAATGTGCTGCGACAGGAGTTCGGCGAGAATCACTTGCTCCGTGAAGAACTTCGAGCCGATCGTGATTTTGGATTCTTGCGCCTTGTGGCAAGAGGAGAGAAGACCGACGATCAGTAGAATTTCCCAAAAGCAACGAAACCGCAGCACAGGTAAGAACATATCAGGAAACCCTCAGTCGGCGTTCAAGGAGTCCTAGCAGAAAGTCGGCGAGGATGGCGAGAGCTGCCGCTGGAACGGCACCAGCAAGAAGAAGCGCATCATTTACTTGCGCGACCCCGCGAAAGATGAACGTGCCAAGTCCTCCTGCGCCGATTGCTGCAGCAATCGTGGCCACGCCGATGGTGATTATCGTTGATGTCCGGATGCCGGCGAGTATGACCGAAAGTGCCAAGGGTAACCGCACTCGAAAAAGGATTTGGCTCTGGTTCATACCCATCGCTTCGGCGGATTCAAGAATAGCGGGGTCGATCCCGGCGAGACCGACATAGGTATTCCGCAGGATGGGCAGCAGGGCATAAAGCACCAGCGCGACGATGGCGGTGCGTTTGCCGATGCCGCCGATAAAAGGGATGGGAATCAGGAATCCGAAAAGAGCGAGGCTGGGGATTGTTTGGAGAACGCTAGCGATACCAAGGGCGAGCGAGCGAACGACCCGGCTGTACACGGCTAACATTCCAAGCGGCACGCTGATCGCTATGGCGATGAGTATCGCAATCAAAACGAGTTCCAAGTGATCAAGCGTGGCCGCCCGAATCTCCGCTCGGTGCGCCAAAAGAAAAGTCCATGGCGTCATGCGGATTTCCCGGAACCGAGCGACAGAGTATCCACGAAGGAGCGGACCTCCGGGTGCGCAAGTTGAAGAAATTCCGACGAAGGAGCAAAGGCGACAACCTTGCCGGATTGCAGCAGAACAATATCAGATGCCAGGTACAGGGCTTCGCGTAAGTCGTGCGTAACGAAAACGATGGTTTTCTCCAGGCGCTGTGCCAGAGACCGAAACTCCCGCTGAAGTTCAGTACGTGTCACAGGATCCAGGGCTCCGAAGGGCTCGTCCATTAAGAGGATTGGAGGATCAGCGGCGAGAGCACGCGCTACGCCGACGCGCTGGCGCTGCCCACCAGAGAGCTCGCGAGGGCGCCTACGGGAAAACTCTTGGGGCTCCAGACCAACCAGAAGGAGCATCTCGGTTACGCGGGCATCAATGCGAGCGCGCGGCCAGTTCTCTAGCGTTGGAACGAGGGCCACATTTTCGGCAACTGTAAAATGCGGAAACAATCCGGCGTCCTGAATGACGTAACCAATCACTCGGCGAAGGCGAATCGGATCCCAGTCCTTTGTTGATCGTTGTTGAACCCGGATTTCTCCTGTTGTGGGGGTCAGCATCCCATTTATTAGCTTCAAGAGAGTGGTCTTGCCGCTGCCGCTTCGCCCGAGGAGAACAACGGTCTTGCCGTGTTGGACTGCCAGGCTGACATCTGAGACAATCTCGCGCGAAGCAGCGCCCCCAATGCGAAGGGAAACAGCGCGAAAATCAATCGAATTCGGCGTTGAGTTGGTCGCTGATTTAGGCATTTGCTTGAGCAATCTCCATCCTGGGAAAAGGTAGTGTAATGGAATTGGGCTGATCGCGCTGGCTTTTGGGTTAGATTCCAGAGGCTCGACGGAAGTAACGCCCCGAAGCCAGAGATCATCGAATTGGCCGTAGAAATCCGTACCCACGCGCTTCACGAACTATTGCGCGAATTTCAAGTGCCTTCGGAAAGGGGAACGCCGTGCAGAGCTGCAACCATCTTAACCAGATCAAACAAGTCACAGCGCACACAAAGGGCTGCGAAGAGTGTCTGAAAATGGGTGACAGTTGGGTGCATCTGCGTTTATGTTTGGAGTGCGGCCATGTTGGGTGTTGTGACTCTTCCAAAAACAAGCACGCCACGAATCACTTCCACCATACCAAACATCCGCTCATGAAGTCGCTCGAACCCGGCGAGACTTGGGGCTGGTGCTACGTGGACGAAGTCGAGCTGGATTTCTCCTGAGTGATGCGCTCGGCCGAGGCAGGTTATGGCAAGCATCGCCTGGGAAATGACTCGTAGCGTAGAAACCGCAGCAAGTCCCGCGTTCGCCTGGAACTATTGGACGACCGTTTCCAATTGGGCCGATCCCCCTGCAGTATTCGAATTGCATGGACCTTTTCACGCAGGCGTTCGCGGGATCACTCGAATGCCAGGCCAAGAGCCCATCGAATGGTATATCCAAGTGGTTGCTCCGCCAACGACGGCGAGAATTGCGATGCCTCTGGCCGAAGCGGCGATGACACAAGCGTACGCGCGTCACAAGTTATCTCAGTCGACTCTGAGCGAATGAGAATTATTCCTTGGACTTCGCCGCCTCGAATCTCGGGATTGTGCCAGTAGAGTAACGTCAAAAGTACTACAGTGATTGGAACTGTTGGCGTAATTCAGGTGCCTTTGGCACCTCAATCAGTTTACACGTTTTGTGTCATCGCGGTTCTCAATAGTCTTGTAATTCATTTGTTTTCAGATGCCTAACGTCATTTTGGCTCGCACGACCCGTCCCCTCCTCGTGCGCCTTTCTCACAATCGATAGTAACTGTCCTGCTGGAACCGTGGGACGGGTGGCGCCCCACTGCTCCGAACCAGTCCCTTCGTCCAGTTGTTGCGCTACAGATGGATGCGTTACAGATACGGTAGGTCTGCATACCGGCAGAGAGGGTGTACCCGGGTCCAAAACTCGGGTCAACCACTTTTTCGGGACCAGCGGCGAGCTGAAAGCGCGGGTAGAGCGCGCAACTTCGCCACAACTTTTATTCGTATGGAGTTGTTGCAGTCAAAAGGACGTTGTCTATGAGACGAAGGAAAAATCAAGCGAGCGGTTTTTCGCTTCTGGAAACAGTAGTCGTCATCGGGATGATGATGGTGATGATGAGTTTTGCGATTTTCAAATCCACCAACATGATACCCAATTATAAGGCGGACAATGCGCAAGACGTCGTGGTGAGCACACTCCGCCAGGCGCGTCAACTGGCCATTACACAACGCCGCGACGTCCAGATTTGGATTGACCAGAATCTCACCGGGGTCGACCAAGTTCAGCACATTAACTATCAGGTAGTGACCATTGGAGGAGATCAACCGCAACCCGTGGTGAGCGTGGGGATACCTAAAGGAGCGCAATTGGTATTGGAGGCAGGCGTTCCTGACACACCTATGGCCTTTGGCAATGCCAGTTCGGTTTACATCGGCAATGTCGGCGGAGGTCCCCCCATCATGAAGTTCCGTTCCACCGGGGGCTTCACAGATCCCAATTACGCGCCACTCAATGGATCGATTTTCATCGGGGTCCCTGGTCAAGCCTTCACTGCGCGTGCCGTGACCATTATGGGCGGGACAGGGCGCGTTCGTCCTTATACCTGGAGTGGCGCAGTGTGGATTGAATGAGGAAATGAGGAGATGAACCTTATGCACCACATCCATTCGAATCGACGCGAACGAGGTTTCACCCTCCTAGAGACCATGATTGCCATGGTCATTCTTTCCTTCGGAATTCTGTCGGTTGCTCAGGTATACACGCAGGGTATCCGAGTTTCGAACAGCAACCAAATCTCTTTCATTGCTCAGCAGAAGGCTCAAGAAGCCATGGAAACGATTTTTACGGCTCGCGATTCGGGCACGTTGACCTTCGCTAATATTGCCAATGTAAGTCAAGGTGGAGTTTTTATTGACGGACCGCGGCCTCTGTACGCCGCGGGCCCCGACGGCGTTCTCGGTACGGCGGATGATGATGCGGCGACCCCTAACGTCATTGTCACTGGCCCGGGCGCCGACAATATTCTCGGGACCGCCGACGACACGGTAATCAATCTGAATCCCTGGATGACACGCACGATTGCGATCACTCCGGTGAACGGTACCCAAAAACTCGACCAAGTAACCATTACCGTGAGCTACATCTACCAGGGTAGAACTAGTCAGTTCGTTCTTGTCAGCTACATCTCAGGATGGGCTTGAGGGACCTTATGAATCACGAATCAAAACGAAGGGTTGTGGGATTCACGATGATCGAGCTGATGATCGCCATGGCCGTCACCATGGTGCTCCTCTATGCTGCCGTGAGAGCGTTTAAGGATGCTTCTCAGTCTAGCAAGCAGATCTCGCTCGCTTCCGACATGACCGACAATCTCCGCGCCGGCCTGAACTATATTCAGCAGGACCTGATTCAGGCAGGTACCGGAATTCCAACCACGGGCATTCCTATTCCTAACACCCCGAATGGCGTTGGAACCTGCAATGCAGGCGCGGCCCTGAACCGGCCGTCGCTCGGAGGTGGCACGACGTTCCCACAATGCAATTTCGTTGTTCCCTCCATTGAGCCCGGGCAGGCTCTTGGTCCACTCATTACGTCTCCGGATGCGACCGCCGGCAATCCCTCAAATCCGGCGAGCTTTACCGACGAGATCAGCATGCTGTATGCCGATAACAGTGCCGGACTCGAGGGCAAGCCGGTTAACCAGCCACCACTCGGAGCGAATCCGGGCTGTCCCGCGGGCTCCATCAGCGTGAATGGCCAGACGGTTACGTTCGATCCCACGTGCATAAACATGGCGGCAATAACTGCGTCGGGCGCTCAAATTCAGCCAGGCGATCTGATCATGTTCAGCAATAGCATCGGAAATGCCCTCCAAGAAGTCACGTCTGCCGCCGGAAATGTGGTGAATTTTGCATCTGGAGATGCGTTTAATCTGAACGGGCGGAATGAGACTAACGGCACCATCTTGCAACTCAGGAACGCCGGGTGCACGACCCCAGCCAATTGCTGGCCGCCAACCACTGTCACTCGCGTCTGGATGATCACCTACTACCTGGATAATGTGAGCGATCCCACGCACGTGCGATTGATTCGTCGCGTGAACTTCAAGCCGGGCAACCCGGTGGGCGAAACCCTCGAGAATATGCAATTCACGTATAACTTCGTGGATGGCGTGAACAACCCTGTGAATCAGGCGAGTGTCCCGGCCGGCAACACGGAAGCGCAAATCCGCTCCGTCAATATCTACCTTGGCGCGCGTTCGAGCAACATGATCCGCCAGGGCAATAAGACTCTCTTCGCCCGAGACAATTTGGTCAGCCAAGTTAGCCTGCGCAGTATGGCCTACGTCAATGACTATTTCTAATAGGAGTCTGCAATGAACTTGAACAAGACGATGAGATTGAAACGCGTGCGAGACGACGCGGGAATTGCTCTCATAACTACAATTTTGTTGCTCCTCCTGATGTCAAGCCTGTTGGTGGGCTTCAGCGTTCTCTTGTACACCGACCTGCAGCTTTCTGGCGCCAGCGATGAGCAGGTCCGCGCTTTTTATGGTGCGGAAGCGGGCATGGAACAGATGACCGCCAATCTTGGCAATTTGTTCTCCCAGAACTATTCGCCGAGCATCGGCCAGATTAACGCGATTTCGGCTGCACCTCCGGCGTTGCAGGGAATCCAATTCCTTAAGGGTGATGGCTCCAGCGGTTATTCCATTACTCCACAATCCGTCGACGCCAACGGCAATCCGGCGCCTACGATCAGTACGATCAAGTCCGGCCAGTATCAGGGTATGACGGCCATGGCCACGGAATACACGCTGCTGGTGAACTCGCGCACCTTGACGGGAAAGGAAGTAACCCTACGCCGCACAACGCAGACGGTCGGCATTCCGATGTTTCAGTTCGGAATTTTCTCCGACACCGACCTGAGCTTTTTCCCTGGCCCCACTTTCAATTTTGGCGGTCGCACACACACGAATGGGAATCTCTTCCTCGCCGCCGGCGCGACGCTCACCCTGGCGGACAAGGTTGATGCCTACAAGGACGTCATCCGCACCAATCTTTCGAACGGCTACCCCACGGCTACCAATTACGCTGGCACGGTGAACATCACGACCTCACCGGGATCCGGCAATTACCGGGCGCTTGGTTTTAACGAAGGCAGTCTTGTCGGTACGTTGGGATCCGGTGCCAACGCTAACTGGGGAACCATTTCGCTTGGTTCTACCAATTACGCGGGCAATTTGACGAACGGCAAAGGCAGCGCCTTCCCCAATTCTTCTACGGGTGGGAAGCAATTGAATCTTGGCATCGTGACTATCGGCAATGGGACGACCCAGGCCGTCGACCTCATTCGTCGCCCTTTTCCCGGCGAAGCGGCAAGCGTTACCGGCGAGCGTTACTATGCACAGGCAAGCTTGAAGATCTTGCTCTCCGACAATCCGAACGACATCATGAATCTGCCGTGCATCGATACCACGAGGCAACCCTTCGATCTGTCTTCCTTGACGACCAGACCGCTGAATGGAGGCGTGGTTAGCTGGGCGGGTCCGGCTCTAACCCTTTACAACAACATGATGGCCGCTGGAGCCAATTATGTTCCTCTCCCCTTAGCGGCTTCTGGCGCCAAGCTAGCCAGCACAAACGCCACGAATTATGCGGCCGCAGATGGCTATTGGCTTCCTTACGGCCGGCCCATCATCAAGGGCTATATCAAGATTGAGGCGCAGATAGCTTATGGCAACCCTTGCGGGAATTGGCAGGACGTGACACTGGAGATTCTGGGCCTTGGCTACGTCGGCCGAAATATCAATCCAAAGGCCGGACTGGTCGCGGGCCAGTATGGCGTCCCCGGGGCTGCGGGCGCCCCACTCTTCCCCGCACCGGTGAATGGCAATTCCATTCCCACCGCTGCCCAACTCGGTTTTCAGAATGCTGGTGGCACGTGCCCGGATCCTCATCCCAATGCTGTAATCCGGTTGGAACGCGTTCGCGATAATCCGTCCACTTGGACGGCAGGAAATACTTGTGGTACCTGGAGCAACCAGTCGATTCCTTCAGATTTTTGGCCCAACACGTTCTTCGATGCTCGCGAAGGATCGCTTCGCGACGTGGCTCCCGCCGCTCCCTTCAGCGCATATCCCACGGTGAACGGAGTTATGCATTACATCGAACTTGACGCGAAGAATCTGGCTCGGTGGTTTGGCGGACAAATAGGAGTTACCGGGCCGGCAACCAGAGACGCCGTCAATTCCCCCAACAACTTCGTGATCTATATCTCCGACCGCCGCGGGAACTACGTGCAAAATCAGACGTGGGCGGGTACGTGGCCGCCGCTTTCACCCACGTTGCACGAAACCGGCGAGTACGGCTGGGCAGATTTCGTCAACCCGAACAACGCCTTGACCGGTTGTACCGACAATGTGCTGGATTCCGGAGAAGATTTGGACGGAACTGCGCAGCTTTTCACATATGGTGCCAATGATTCCTGGATACTGTATCAGGGCAATACTCCCGCCGCGACGGACTACGGTCGCTACGGGATCTATCCTAACCCCAACAGTATGTTCAGCGCTGCTGCCAACACCGCTTTCGCCCTTAACGGGAATCCCACGTGCGTCGCGCCTGGCTACTCTCCAGCCAGCCTTTGGCCAATGATTTATGCAACCAGCGTCAATGCTGCGCGCGAGAACCCTCCTCTCTTTTTCCGTCGCTCCGTCAAGATCGTAAACGGCAGCCTCTTGACCGCCGTCGGGAATTGCCCTTCCGGAGTATCCTGCGGCCTAACGATTGCTACGGAAAATCCCGCATACGTACAGGGTGATTTCAACGCCAACTCTGCGGGCGGCGGGTGGAACGATCCTGGCATTCCGACCTCCATCGCCGCCGACGCAATCACTCTGCTTTCCGATAGCTGGAACGATGTGAACTCGTTTGCGGGAAACAACGCTGCCGGCATCTACGGCATGACTTTCCGGAACGGGAATACTGCCTGGTATCGTGCCGCGATCATCGCCGGAAAGGGCGTTTCCTTTCCTCAGCCCGCAGGCACGGGCAACGACTTCGGCACGGATGGCGGCGTGCACAACTTCTTGCGCTATGTCGAAAACTGGGGCGGCACCCTGAATTATCGCGGTTCCATTGTCAGCCTCTATTACAACCGCCAGGCTACGGGCGTGTTTAAATGCTGCACGACGGTTTATAGCCCTCCGGCCCGTGGCTACAACTTCGACACCTCATTCCTAAATCCGACCCTGTTGCCTCCGCGTACTCCGTTGTTTCGTGACATCAATACTACGGGATTTACGCGACTGTTGTTGCCGGGTCAGTACCAGTAAATCTCGGCAATCGTTCATCTAGCGTCCCGGTCTCCAACCGGGACGCTTCTTTTGGCTCGGCGATAAGTGTCTGAATCGAACCTCTGGAGCATTTACCTGTCCTTCGCCGCTGCCCCCCGACCACCCATTTCCATGTCTGATCGTGGTACCTTGGATAAGCGGCCTGATTTCCAATTCGCACGGTTGCGACCCTATGAATCCTATCGAGACACTCAGTCTTGTTCTTGGCGCCGGATTTTCCTCGGGGCTCAATCTGTACGCTACAGTCGCCACGCTAGGCTTGCTCCAGCGTTTCGGTTTGGTTCACCTTCCGGCGCACTTGGAAGTTCTCTCGCACCCCATCGTAATCGGCGTCGCCGTTGCTCTCTACGTGGTGGAATTTCTCGCGGACAAGATTCCTTACGTTGATTCCATTTGGCAAGCTGTTCACACCTTCATTCGGCCACCCGCAGCGGCTTTGCTGGCTTTTGGCGCCACTGCCGCCGCTTCGGGGCCATGGCGCTGGGCTGCCGCGCTACTTGCCGGTAGTATCGCCTTGACGTCACATGGAACAAAGGCCAGCGCGCGCGCAGCGGCCAATCTGTCGCCCGAGCCCTTCAGCAATTCAGCACTCAGTTTTGGGGAGGACATGCTAGCGGTCTGGCTGACCTGGTTCGCCACTGCCCATCCGACGATTGCCGTGGTGGTGGTTATCCTTCTCGTCGGAATCTCACTATACCTGCTGTACCACTTGTTCCTTTTCCTGCGCCGGACTCTGCAAAAGCTCGTCGAAGTCTGATTGTTTAATAAGCAGAAAACTGGAGCGCAATACCACCGCATCATCAGGAGTTTTGCGTCTGCCAAAACCTGGGCCGGCACCGGAAATGACATGCAGCCGAAATGTCATTTCGACTACTTCACGTAAGTCGCCAGCCAGTCCAAGAACGTTTTGTACCAGAGTTGGCTGTTTTGCGGCTTTACTACCCAATGGCCCTCATCCGGAAACACCAAGAGCTTCGACGGCACGCCTTGCCGCTGCAGCGCGCTGAAAAACTCCAGTGATTGAGTATAGGGTACTCGGTAGTCTTTCTCGCCGGCAACCACCAGCGTTGGCGTCTTGTATTTGCCAAGATCTGCCGCGTATGTCGAGGGCGACCATTTCTTGTAGTTCTCTGGCGCTGTCCAAGGCGTTCCCTGCGTGTCGTGTTCTTCAAACCACAATTCCTCCGTCGCGTACATCGCTCCCTTGTCGTACACGCCGGCATGGCTCACGATGGCCTTAAAGCGGTCTGTGTGCGTGGCCAGCCAGTCCGCCATGTATCCACCGTAGGAGCCGCCAGCCGCCGCCAATCTTGTTTTGTCGATGTACGGATACTTCACGATCGCTGCGTCAATCCCCTTCATTACGTCTGAGTGAGCACGACCGCCCCAGTCGTTCGTGATTTCATCCGTGAACTTTTGTCCGTAGCCCGTGGAACCGCGCCGGTTGATCATCAACGTAACGTAACCTGCGCCAGAGAACACCTGGGCATTCCAACGATAGCCCCATGCGTTGGACCACATCGTTTGCGGGCCACCGTGCAATAAAACCAGCGTCGGATACTTCTTTGTCGCCACAGATTGTGGTGGCCGCAGGACCATCGCTTGAACTTTGGTACCGTCTGCACCATCAAACCAGAATGTTTCCGACGCGTTCATTTCCACCGTGGCCAGAATCGAATCATTCGCGTGTGTTAATTCTTTTAGACCTGTGCCGTCTCCCGCGGCAACAAACAACTCTCCCGGCATCGTCAGGCTAGTGCGCTCTGTAACCAGTACTTTGCCGTCCTGGCTAAATGTAAAGGCTGCGTTGAATCCATCGACGACTTTCTTCGGCGTCGCAGCAGCCCGCGGCTCCATCGCATAGATGGGCTGGAGGGTTTCATTTTCTGCTAGAAAGTAGATCGTTTTGCTGTCAGGTGACCAGGCTAGATCCGATGCGCTGCGGTCAAAGCTCGCTGAGATGCTTTCGCCTTTGCCAGTTTCCCGGTCATACAACATCACCTGCCAGCGGTCTGATTCGTATCCCGGAGTCATTTGTGCGTGATACGCGATATATTTGCCGTCCGGCGAATAGACCGGATTGCCATCGAAGCCCTGATTCGAAGTAATGCGCCTCGATTCACCGCCTGCCAGAGGCACAAGGAACAGGTCCCCATTAGTGCTGATCGCTTCCACCTTGTCGGTTACCGCGGTGTAGCAAATCTCCTTGCTGTCTGGAGAAAAGTTGATATCTGCGCTGCCGCCGCGCTCTTCGGGTGGCACATCGTAATCCGCGCCAGCCGTCAGGTCGCGCGCTACCTCGGCGCCTTCAACCCGCTGGACAAATAAATGGCTGCGCTTGCCCTCTGACCAGTGATCCCAATGGCGGTAGAGCAGATGATCGGCAATGTGTGCCTTTACTTTGCTCTTTTCCTTTTCCTCGTCGCGCTTGCTGTTGCATGCATCGTCCTTGCAATCCACATAAACTGCAGACGTGAATGCAATGCTTTTCCCATCTGGAGCCCATTTGAATAAGTCTGCGCCCGTGGAGAGTGTCGTCAGCCTTTTTGCTTCACCGCCCTCCATGGAAATCAGATAAACCTGGGAATTGCCATCACGCGAGGAAAGAAACGCCAGAGTCTTCCCATCCGGCGACCAGGCAGGCGAAGAATCCTTCCCACTTTGTGTCAGTTGAATCGGATCACTTCCGGAGGTGCTCACGATCCAAACGTTGTTCACGCTCCGATTCGTTTCCATGTCTGGCGTGGAAATGCCATACGCCACCCACTTACCATCGGGCGAGACCTCGGGCACCGAGATGCGATGCAGCTTCATCAGGTCATCGAACGTCAGCGGGTGCTTCGCTGGTGTCTGCGCATTTGTACAGACCGCCAGCCCCAACATCCCGAGAAATAATCCAGAGCGGATCCACAAGCGATTCATGCCTCTCTCCTCCAACCAGACAGCTCGATTACATGTAATACCCAAAACATTGCATGATGTCATGACTGCAGCGCGAATACCAGATTCGTTACACCGCAGGCTGCAGCGGCATCCCCACAGCCCAGATGTATCCATCAGGGTCCACAACCATCACATCGCTACAGCCGTGCGGAAAATTCTTTGCCGGTTGCAGAATGTTCGCCCCGGCTTGTCTGGCTCGCGGTTCCATCGCGTCGTGGTCAACGCCGAGAACGCGCAATTCAGCGCCTTGCCACGCCGTCCAGGAGCTGGTCAGCGGGCATAGAGCGGATGACGATCGTAGGTATGGTCCGCGTGCAGCATGAAGCCGACACCTTGAATCTGAAAGACCGCAAAATCATTGTTTGCGTGGCGCACGGTTACCCCAAGAACATCGCGATAAAAATGCAATGATCGCACTAGATTTCGCACCAGTAGATTAACGGGGAATGTCGGCAGTGCTCGCCCGTAGTCAGCCGCATGCATGAACGCATCGTCTGTCTGTGTCATGGTCATTCAATCACGTCCGCACCACGAGCCAATTCACCAGTGCGATCGCGCACGTCGTCCCCACTACGATGAACTCACCCCAATGCATTTGCGTCAACAATACCGAGGAAAAAAACAGCCCGAAGCATGCAAATATATATGGGAACGGAAGCAGGAATTGTGCTTTTTTGTCTCCGCGCCGGCGCAACACCGGGACGGCCACGGCCATCGTTCCATACACGGCGAGGCGCGATACAGCAGAGAGTACTGCGTTCCATTGAAATGTTCCCAGAGCCGCAAAGATAAATACCAGCACGGCATACACCACGATCGAGATATACGGTGTTCGATAGCGGGGATGAATAGCCCCAAGAAATGCCGGAAAGTCGCCGCCTTCAGCGAGCGCAAACGTCAGGCGTGGCGCATGCAGCAGGTTGGCACTCAAGTAGCCATAAGCGGAAACCAGTGCGGCCAGAGCGATCGCTGTTGCTCCCGCTCCACCGAGGAAGCGCTGGGAAGCGTCCGCCAGCGGCCTGACCGATGCAGCCGCGTCTGGCAAAGTCTTCAGCGTAACGAACTGCACCGCCGTGTAGATCACTGCAATCAGCGCCAGCGCCGTCAGCAATGCAATGGGCGTATCCCGCTTCGGATTCGTGGATTCACCTCCCACCGAAAGCGCACCCTCAAATCCTCCGTACGCATAGACCAGCAACAGCATGGCTTCGAACCAGTCCTTTGCCGGGGCCACAGGCCATACCAGCGGCACGCGAATCTCTGGCCTCGCCAGCAACGCCAGGAATCCTGCGATCACGAATAAAAGCAGGAAGCCCACTTTGACCGCAGTGAAAAAGTTGCTCACCTGCTTGCCAGTCTTCACCCCGATGTAGTTGAAGACCGCGAGCTGTCCGATGAGCACCGCCAGCAGCAACAATTCGCCCCTACGTGAGGCGAGTGAAGGGAAAAATTGAGCGGCATAGGTGCAGAAGAGATTCGCCGCTGCCGCGGGCGCCGCGATTCGCGTGAGCCAGGTCAGCCACGCCACCAACAGCGCAGCGAAGCGCCCTAGAGCGTCGCGCGCGTATAAATACAGTCCACCGGTTTCTTCGTAGCGAGAGGACACCTCCGCGATGCATCCCGCGATGATCAGAATTCCCGCTGCGGCTGCCACGCAGCTTAACAGGCTGTACGCGCCGATTTTTTTCGCCAGCAACGAGGGCAGGCGGAAGATACTGACCCCAATGATCGAATTCACCATCAGGGCCGTCAAGCTCCAGCGGCCAATCGTGCGAACAAGTCCGTGTGAACTCTGCTTCACTCTCGGGCAATCCTCTTTCTGTCGCTCGCAAAGTTCAGTACGTTGAAGTCGCAGGAATTGCCACCGCTTTCATCTTCGCAATCGCTGCCAGCACGTCGGTCTTCCCGCTAATCGCTTCCAAATGGGGATACTGCTCTCCGCCGTGGTACTCGATGCGATAAATCTGAAAATAGTCGTTGTTCTCAGCCAGCAGATCTATTGGTGCATTGTCGATCTTTGCGCGTTTGATCGCGTTGCGAAGGACATCCGGTGTCCAGCGTCGCCCGTTTACGGCTACTAGATGCATTCCGGGCGCCAGTCCCGCCTTGGCTGCAGGGGAACCTGGAATTACGTCGATGATGCGGTCACTTTCCTCTCCACCTGAAGCATGGACGTCGAAGCCGAGCGAATAGTCCAAGTCTGTCTCCTGGTTGACTGTTTCTTCGGCCCGCTGGTGTTCGTTCATCGATTCCGTGAAAACCAATTTCCAGCCGCTGTTTTCGATGCCGGTTAATGGGGCACCCGGGCTGTGCGCTGTCAACCGATCGGTGAAGAACGACCGCCAGTCGTGCGCGGCCACCTCATTTATGGCTGTAATCACATCGTCGAAGTTGTAGGAGATCACTTTCGGAGAAGTATTCTCTCCTCCATAAAACGTCCGGCAAAAATCATCCAGGGATTTCTTGCCCTTACTCTCGCCGCGGATAATCGTGTCAGCTTCCAGCCAGATCAAAGTGCTTTCGTCGTAGTAATCTACTCCGCGCCGCCAGGACGCACCCGCCGCCGGAGCATTGTAGAGGAGTTGAGCGGAGATCGCCGTGTCTTCCAGGTTGCGCCATGTTCGCCCGGTCCGGTCATTCAGATTCGCTGCCGTCGCTGCTAGATACTCCCGCAATTTGTCCTGCGTCCAGAAACCCGATCGGGCCGAAAGCATCACGCCGTAGTATTGCGTCAAACCTTCATACACCCACAGCAGATCGCCCTTCAACGGAGTCTGGTAATCCGGTCTCACGAGTCCCACAGGCCTGCGGTATTTTCCATTCCAGGAGTGCGTGAATTCGTGCGCAAGCAGGTCCATCTGCGTTTCGCGCACATCTGGATCGAGGAATAGCGCCTCAGGCGTGCGGTTGTCGCTCGATTCGTGATGTTCCACACCATCCGGCGGCATCCTGTCGCTCAGTGTTAGGAGAAAATCATAGCGCCGATAGTGACGGGCTCCGAATAGAGCGCCTGACTCTGCCACGAGCTGACGAAGGTGCTGCACCTCGGCCGAGCTCGCAGCCAGTGCTGCCGGCCCATCTGCGGCCACGTGAATGGTGTGTTGTGGCCGTTGTCCAGGTGCCAGGTCGATATTCCGGAAGTATTCACCGGCGATGACCGGCGAATCAATCAGAGTTGTCAACGTTGCCGGCGCGAATGCAATTTCTCCCGGAGTTTCTTTCGCTACCGGCAATGCCGTTCCATATTTCCAGCCCGCGGGCAACTGCAAACTCGCTTCGTACGTCAAGTCGTCGGTCTTAGTCCCTTGCGGGTAGAGTGTCACCACATACCAGTTCAGGACAGCGATTTTAGCTGTTGCAGCAGGTCGTTCGCGCGAACTGCTCGCTTCCGCCGGAGACAAATAGTCCAGACGTACTTCGAGTGAGTCCGCGCCCTGCGGCACTTCCAGGTGAAACGCGTACATGTCCACGCTGTCGCGCCTCCATGCCACATCCTTTCCTGCCGCTGACATCTTCAATCCCGTAAGGTCGACAATCGGCCCGGTCGGTGAATGCTCACCTGGTATCCATTCGGGGTATACCAGCGTGAGCGGTCCCGGCTTCACTGGTAATTCCAATTTGGCGCGGAATATGTGCCGGGCCGAATCGCGTAAGTCCACGGCGATTCGTGCTGGTTTCTGGGGCGTTTGCGCCATTCCCCAAGTCATTCCCAATAGGAGTACTGTTGCGTCAAGAAGGATCAGTCGCCCGCAATAAAGCTTCATGTAGGAGTTTCCTCCGAACCCGCGAAAGAGTACCACACCCCTTGCTCCTTCGCCGTTACGCATGCTGGGAACTGTTCTTTGTTACAATCGTTTTGTTATGAGTACAGTGATGGAATACACTCCCTTATTTTCCCGCAATTTTCGCAAACAATATCCTGTTGCTGTCGGTGGCGAGGGATCCTGGATTATCGACTCCGGAGGTCGCCGCTATTTGGACGCGTCCGGTCAGGCTGCTGTCGTCAGTATCGGCCACGGTGTACCTGAAATCGGCGCTGCCATGGCCGAACAATCGAGTCGCATCGCCTTCGTTCATACCTCGCAATTCCACTCGGAGCCCGCTGAAAAGCTCGCGGCACGAGTTTTGGCCATGGCGCCCCGTAATTTTCACGGCGGAGGCCGAGTCTACTTTACTTCAGGGGGATCGGAATCCACGGAAACTGCCATCAAACTTGTTCGCCAATATTTCCTCGAAACGAAGCAAACTTCGCGTTACCGGATCGTTTCACGCAACCAGAGTTATCATGGCAGTACGCTTGGCGCTATGTCTATCAGCGGCAATGTCGGCCGCCGCGCGCCGTACGCGCCGCTGATTCAGGAGTGGGGACACGTCGCGCCATGTTTCTGCTACCACTGCCCCTTTGGCAAGACGTATCCAGAGTGCAATCTGGCCTGCGCGGACGATCTCGATACATTTATTCGTGCAAATGACTCATCTACGGTAGCGGCGTTTATCTTCGAGCCTGTCGTCGGTGCAACGCTCGGGGCTGCGCCCGCCGTCGATGGCTACACCGCTCGCATCGCCGAAATCTGCCGCAAGCACGACATTCTGCTGATTGCGGATGAAGTGATGACCGGCATGGGCCGCACTGGCAAACCGTTCGCCAGCCTCCACTGGAGCTTGGAACCAGACATTCTTCTGACCGGAAAGGGAATTGCCAGCGGGTACGCACCTCTTGCGGCAGTGCTGGTTGCGCCGCGCGTTGCCGAGGCCTTCGAAAAAGGCACTGGGGCTTTCATGCATGGATTTACCTACCAGTCGCATCCGGTGGCAACGGCCACAGGAAACGCGGTGTTTGACTACCTGGAAGCTCACAAGCTGTTCGAGCGCGTGATTCCTGCAGGCGAAACATTGCGCAAGGCGCTTTCTGTTCTGGAAAGCCACCCTCATGTGGGACAGGTGCGCGGGCTCGGACTTCTGCAAGGAGTCGAATTCGTGAAAGACAAGGCCGCACGGGAGCCGTTCCCCAAAGAGGCCGGCATCTCCGAGAAGATTTGCCAGGCAGCTCTCGAGAAAAACGTACTCACCTACCCATCTCAGGGGACCGTTAACGGGATCGACGGCGATCACATTCTCCTTGCCCCGCCCTTCATCGTCACGTCCCAGGAATGCCAATTGATTGCCGATGCGCTACAATTCGCACTCAACAGAGTCTTTACATCCTGATTAGCTCGCGCTCGCTCAGCACGAGTTGTTCTTTTTACCCGGGAGATTTCATTCATGCGCCGTATCGCGTCTTCCTGCTTACTGTTCCTGCTAATGCTTCTGGGTCTCGCAAACGGCTCCGCCCAGGAAAAGCCGCCGGTGAAACCGCGGGCGCGCGATCTCGGAATTCCGTTTGATGGTACACCCGGCCCGCTCAACGCCATCACAGATGTTCCTGGCGTAGCCGTGGGTCACACCACGCTCATCTCCGGCGTTGGTAAACTCGTCATCGGCAAAGGGCCTGTCCGCACAGGTGTCACCGCGGTTCTTCCTCGCGGCAAGGACACTATGATGGATCCCGTTTTCGCAGGCTGGTTCTCGCAAAATGGCAACGGCGAAATGACCGGGACGACCTGGGTGGAAGAGTCCGGCTTTCTGGAGGGTCCGGTGATGATCACCAATACACACAGCGTTGGCGTTGTGCGCGACGCCGTGATTCAGTGGCGAGTCACGCACGGCCAGCCGGATGCCAGCGGCTACTGGTGGTCGCTGCCGGTGGTTGCGGAGACTTGGGACGGCTGGCTGAACGATATCAACGGCTTTCACGTGAAACCAGAACACGCGTTCCACGCCATCGACTCCGCGCATTCCGGCTTGGTGGAAGAAGGCAATGTTGGCGGCGGCACCGGGATGGTCTGCAACGGCTTCAAGGGTGGCATTGGCACGTCATCGCGCGTGCTCCCTGCCAAGTACGGTGGCTACGTTATCGGAGTGCTGGTGCAATGCAACTATGGATCGCGGCAGAATTTTCGAGTCGCCGGGATCCCCGTTGGCCGTGAAATATCTTCTGAGGATCCCTACGCCTATCAGACGTCGCCGATTTCTGAGCAGGGATCGATCATCATCGTGGTTGCCACCAACGCGCCGTTGCTCCCTACGCAACTCAAACGAGTTGCCCATCGCGCAACGTTGGGACTCGGCCGCGACGGTAGTATTTCGGGCAATGGTTCCGGCGACATCTTCATTGCCTTTTCGACAGCCAATTCCGGCGCGTCCTCCGCCACAAAACCAATCGACGTCAAGATGGTTCCGAACGATTCGCTCGATCCGGTATTCGCTGCCACTGTCGAAGCCACCGAAGAGGCCATTATCAACGCCATGATCGCCGCCGAATCCATGACCGGGATCGATAACCACCACGTCACCGCGCTGCCCCACGACCAACTTAAAGCCGTTCTAAAGAAATATAATCGCCTCAACCAGTGAGTGAAGGCTCGACCTGGCGACCGAGGAGAACTGAAAATGAAGGGGGCCGCCCTTGCTCGTGGCTGTTTACTTATTTGCGATTTGGAATGCGGTTGTGGCGCCCAAGCAATGATCAAAAAAGGAGAAGCCGCGGTAGACAATTTCCACTCACAACTGGATGCGGGAACGTTCGACCAAATCCACACGGAGTCCGACAACACACTGACGAACAGCACTTCTCAGGGAAAATTCGTCGGAACCCTGCGAACCGTTTCACTCAAGCTAGGACACATCAATGCACGTGTGCTCTCGGATCAATGAGGGCGGTGCCCTTTTCCTTTAGGCGCGGAATTCACGTCAAGCTACAATTGTTATGTGGACTTTTCGCTTCTCCGCTCGTTTTGTTGCCTCTTCTTTGCGACTGGGCTGGTTCTGCTGATTTCTTGTTCAACGCCACACCCAGCCAGCGTAGCGCTTACCCACGTCACGGTAATCGACGCCACGGGAGCGCCTCCGCAGCAGGATTTTACGGTCATCGTGGCGGATTCGCGGATCGCGGCTCTCGGTCCAGCTTCGTACCTTTCCATTCCTCGCGGTACGAAAGTGATTGATGCTTCCGGGAAATACCTCATTCCAGGGTTCGCCGACATGCATGTGCACCTTCTAGGGGCGGGTGAGCCTACAGGCAGCCGCGAATTCATCCTTCCGCTTCTAATCGCCAATGGTGTCACCTCGGTGCGTGACATGGGCGGAAGCGTCGAACTCCTGAAACAGTTGCGCAAGGAGATCGCGGCCGGAGATCGCCTCGGTCCGCAGATATTCTTTACCGGTCCATATCTGGATGGCGATCCACCGTATTTTCAGCCTTCGATCGTTGTTCACAATCCGCCAGAGGCTGCTTCCGCTGTGCAACAACTCAAATCCGATGGCGTCGATTTCGTCAAAGTTCAATCGCGATTGCAGCCAGCTGCATACTTCGCTATTGCGGAGGTGTCACAGCGGACTGGAATGCGTTACGTTGGCCACGTACCCGACTCCATTTCCGCGCGCGAAGCTTCGGAAGCCGGCCAAGCCAGCATCGAGCACCTCACGGGAGTGCGGCTGGCCTGTTCCACTCGGGAAGACGAATTGCGACGACGCCAACTGGCCGTGCCACCTTCTCATGGATCCGTGGGCAAATCTCTGCAACTCCTTCGCGATTGGCAGCAGGATCTGCTCGATTCGTATTCCGAGCAAAAGGCCGATCAACTGTTCCAGACGTTTGTGCAGAAACACACCTGGCAGGTGCCCACTTTTCCGTTGCTTGTTCATTTGGCATACTTAACGCCGGAAACCGATCTCGCCAACAATCCTCGATTGAAATATGTTCCCGGCAGCGTCCGTAAGAATTGGGATCAGGGCCGACGCGAAAACCTGGCTTACCAATTAGCCGCTGAGTACGAGATGCGCCGAAAGCTCATGCAGAGTTCACTTTCCCTGGTGCGGAAAATGAACGTAGCCGGTGTGCCCATCATGGCAGGCACCGATTCCTCAGCGCCCAACGTCTTCCCGGGCTTCAGCCTGCACGAGGATCTCTTCTATCTTGTGCAAGCGGGTCTGACGCCGATGCAGGCACTGCAAGCGGCAACAGCAAAACCAGCGGAATTCCTGGGCCGCACGGCAGAGCAGGGTACTGTCGCGCCCGGAAAGCGCGCCGATCTCGTACTCCTCAACGCAAATCCGTTGGACGACATTCACAACACACAAAAAATCGACGCGGTCCTCGTCGATGGAAAATACCTGAGTCGCAGTGATCTCGATGCAATGCTTGCCACGGTGGCCAATTTTGCTGCTTCTCACTAAAGGGCCAGAGGGCCCGTTTTCCGCGCGGGATTGAAGAATGGCAATGCGACCACCTTTGCGGAGACCGTTTTTCGCGCCGCTTCCACGGTCAACTCCATGCTTAGATTTGCGCCCAACGTTGCGCTTTCGCGGCTAACGGATGCCAGCGCGATCATCCTCTTCAGCGTTGGCGACCACGTTGTCGATGTTGCCTTGCCCACCTGGCGTCCTCCGCGATACACAGGGACAGCAATGCGCGATGCCGTTCCGGGGACTTGCGGTGCCATGCCGATTTTCTCGTACAGCGCTTCAACTTCACTCCAGTTAATCTCCAGACCAACCAGCGACCGTGCCGGCCCTCCTTTTTTCGCTTCTTCGGCCAACGCGACGCGTCCAACGAAGTTCTCTTTTTTCAGGTCAACCAGTTTTCCGAGACCAATTTCACCGGGTGCGTACTTTTGCTCGGCAATCAAGGCGCGCTTGCTTGAGATATAGTCCACTTCAATCAGAATCAGTCCCGCTTCGATCCGCGCGATGTCCAGCGCTACCATTCCTGCAGGATGAATATCGAAGGGCCGGCCCTTGCTCATCAATTCATCGAACACTTTCACCGCGTCTTTCCAAGGCACCCAAATCTCATAGCCAAGATCACCCGTGTAGCCGGTGCGTGAGATATCCACGGGCACGCCTGCGATTTTTCCATGGGCTACGCGGAAATACTTCAACTTCGCGATGTCTGCGTCGGCCACGGCATGCAACAACTTGCCGGAGGTTGGTCCCTGCAAGGCCAAAGCCGCAACTTTTTCGGAAATATCCTCGATCTGCACCTCCAGCCCCAGTGCATTCTGTTTGAACCAGCGCAGGCTTGGGTCGGCCGCAGTCCAGCGATAGTCATTTTCGCTGAGTCGGGTGATGGTGCCGTCATCGATCACTTTGCCTTCGGGATCGCACCAGCAGCAATAGATCACCTGGTCGACCGCGACCTTGTTGATGTCGCGCGTGATGACGCGGTTCACCAGTTTCGTGGTGTCGCGGCCCGTCAGCCGGTATTTGAACAACGGTGAAATGTCGATCAGCGCGGAGGAATTGCGGATGGCGTTGTACTCGTGCTCGTGCGTCATCTCGTAGGCGCCGACAGTGTAGTAGCCCGACCATTCTTTGAAGTTCAGACTCTCGCAGAGCGCGAGGGTTCTCTCATGAAATGCGGTTCCAACAGGCACGGTCCCTCCGATAGAAATACGAAAACGAGAATGGTGCATTGGCGAAGGTCGCCAGGCTATCACTGGATTATAGGTTTGATTCTCGCAACGCCGCAAGCGCACCGGTACACTCTTTCTGTGTTGAGTGCGCTTGTGAAGCGAGCGGGCTGTCAGTAGAATGATGCGAACTCTGTTGCACCCCTGTTGTCCTCTTCATTTTGGAGTCATACGAATGTCTCAATCTTATGATGTGGTCGTCATCGGTGGCGGCCACAACGGTTTGGTGAACGCCGCATATCTGGCGAAAGCTGGCAAGAATGTCCTTGTTCTCGAGCGCCGCGGAGTCCTCGGCGGAGCCGCCGTTACCGAGGAAATCGTTACCGGCTTCCTGTTTTCAGAATGCTCGTACGTCGTCTCGCTGCTTCGCCCCGAAATCATTCGGGAACTTGATCTGCCACGCCACGGGCTAGAAATCCTGCCGCTCGACGGTACCTTCTCGCCGATGCTTAATGGCGACTATTTGTGGCGAGTGAACGATCACGCCAAAACTCAGCGCGAAATTCGACGTCATTCGCGCCTGGACGCCGAAGCGTACGACGAATTTTCGAAAATGATGACGCCGATGTGCCGCTTCGTGAAGCCGATGCTTTCGATGATTCCGCCGGATCCGACAACGTTGAATCCGAAAGATCTGAAACAACTTCACTTCATGTTGCAGCGCTTCCGCGAACTCTCTTCCGACGAGCGCTACACCCTAGTGCAGCTCATGACCATGAGCTCGGCGGATTTCCTTGACCAGTGGTTTGAGACCGACGTGCTGAAGGCCACCATGTCCGCCTCCGGCATTATCGGCACGTTTCTCGGGATTCGTTCGCCGGGGACGGCCTATGTTCTTCTCCACCACTACATGGGAGAAATTGACGGCGCGTTCCGCTCCTGGGGTTTCAGTCGCGGCGGCACTGGGCAGATTTCCAATTCCATCGGCTCGGCGGCGCGGGAAGCGGGCGTTGAAATTCGCACCAAGGCCGCGGTGGCGAAAATTCTGGTAAAGAACAATCGCGCCAGCGGTGTGGTTCTCACTTCCGGTGAAGAAATCAGCTGCAACGTTATCTCCTCGAGCGTCGATCCTCACCTTACCTTTGAAGAATTTATCGAGCCAAAAGAGCTACCTTCCGATTTCCTGGAAAGTGTTCGGCGCTACAAGTTCAGGGGCTCCTCCGGAAAAGTAAACTTGGCGCTCGATGCGCTCCCGAATTTTCGTGCCCTTCCCGGCGCAGGAGCGCACCTGCGAGGAGCAATGTCCATCTCTCCCGGCATGGAATATATGGAACGCGCATATGACGACGCGAAGTATGGCCACTTTTCGAGACGCCCCTACATCGACATGGTCATTCCCAGTCTGACGGACCCGTCCGTTGCACCTCCGGGCAAACATGTGCTCTCCTGCTTCGTGCAATATGCGCCTTACAAACTCGCCGAAGGGAGCTGGGACGATCAGTGCGAGGCGTTCGGTAACAACGTCATCGACACCATCGCCGAGCACGCACCCAACATCAAAGACATCATCATCGATAAACAGGTGCTCACTCCGCTCGATCTCGAACGCGAATTTGGTCTTACTCAAGGCAACATTTTTCAGGGCGAACTTTCGCTCGAACAGCTCTTCTTCCTGCGGCCAGTACCTGGTTGGGCGTACTACCGCACTCCTGTCGACAACCTCTATATGTGTGGCTCGGCTACCCATCCCGGTGGCGGCATCATGGGTGCCAACGGGCGCATCGCCAGCCAGGTCATCCTGAAAGAATGGAAGAAGGCGGTTAACTGACCATGCCCATCGGACAGAAAGTAGTGCTCATCGGTGGTGGTCACAACGCGCTGATCACCGCGTTTTATCTGGCAAAGGGCGGCTTCAAGCCGATCGTGCTGGAGCGCCGCGAAATTGTCGGCGGCGGTGCAGTAACTGAAGAATTTTATCCCGGCTTCAAGGCATCTACGCTCTCCCACACGCTCGGGCCTCTGCGCGCCGACATTGCGAAGGACCTCCGACTCGATCGTTTCAAGTTGGAGATTTTGCATCCTAATCCGCGGCTGTTTGCGCCTGCTCCCGATGGCCACGCGCTGGTTTTCTACGACGACGCGGGAAAAACGGCGGGGGCGTTGTCGCATATTTCCGCCAAGGATGGCGGACGCTACGTGCAGTTCGCGGAAGCACTCGGGGAAGTCGCTGGCGTGTTTGCCCAGATCTCCTCCATGACGCCTCCCGGCATTGAAAAGCCGTCTCCGGAAGACCTGTGGAATCTGTTCAAAGCAGGGCGTAGTGTTCGCGGACTCGGCAAGACGGGCATTTTCGATTTGCTTCGCTGGGGCCCGATGGCTGCAGCAGATTTCGCATCCGAATTTTTCGACACGGAATTACTGAGGGCGGTGATTGCGGCACGCGGAATCTTTGGCTCCAGGTTAGGCCCATGGTCGGCGGGCTCCACTGCGGTTCTGCTGCTGCGTGCCGCGGCCGATGCGCATCCTGTGGGTTCGGCATCTTTCCCTCGTGGCGGTCTGGGTGAATTCACCCGGGCTCTTGCGGAGGCGACCAAGGCGGTCGGCGCGGAGATTCGTACCGGTGCCGAAGTGGCGCAAATTCGCACCAAGGACGGTGCCGTCACTGGTGTGATTCTTGCCGACGGCGAAGAAATCGCCAGTGATGCCGTGGTTTCTGGCGTGGACCCGAAGCGCACGTTTTTCAAACTTCTGGATCCAGCGAATCTCGATCCGGTTTTTGCTGGTCGTATGAAGAACTATCGTGTGGCGGGCAACGTGGCCAAGGTGCATCTGGCGCTTGGCGATTTGCCCAGCTTTCCGTCATTGGCCAACGCCATTGGTCCCGATGGTTTCAAAGGAGCGCTTTCCGGCCGCATTCACATTGGCCATGAAATCGATTACCTGGAGCGAGCGTTCGATGCTTCCAAGTACGGCGAGATTTCTTCCTCACCGTACCTCGACGTCACCATTCCGACGTTGCTTGATCCCTCGCTGGCTCAGGATGGCAAACACGTTCTCTCCGTCTATTTCCAGTTTGCTCCCTACAATCTGCGAACAGGGAATTGGAACGACCGCCGCGGCGAGCTGGTGAACATCGTAATCAAGACCCTGGGCGTGTACTCACCAAACCTAGCCAGCATTGTCGAAGGCGCACATGTAGTCACGCCGCAGGACCTTGAATCGACGTATGGATTTACCGGTGGTCACATTTTCCATGGCGAAATTGCTCTGGACCAGATTTTCACCATGCGGCCGGTGCTGGACTGGGCGCGCTATCAGACCCCTGTGAAGGGCTTGTTCCTCTGCAGCAATGGCACGCACCCGGGAAATGGCCTGACGGGCGCCTCCGGCGCGAACGCCGCCAAGGAAATCATTCACGAACTAAGATAGCTTGTACACTCGTGGATCGCTTCAACGTCTATGACCAAAATTGACCGCAACAAACTAAAGAAACTCCACGAGCGGGAGTCACAGCGCTTCGTCGCCGAGCATCCGCGCTCCGCCGATCTCTACCGGCGCGCCCAGGATTCACTCCTTGGTGGCGTGCCCATGAACTGGATGAAGAAGTGGGCCGGCGCCTTTCCCGTCTTTGTTAGCAAGGCGAAGGGAGCGCACTTCCAATGCGCGGACGGGCACGACTACGTCGATCTGTGTCTTGGCGACACCGGCGCGATGACAGGCCACTCCCCCGGCGTCGTTGCTGAAGCCGTTGCCCAACGCGTTCTCGAGGGAATTACTCTGATGCTTCCCACGGAGGATTCGCTGTTCGTCGGCGAAGATCTGAAAAAGCGTTTCGGCCTGGCCTTCTGGCAATTTGCGCTTACCGCGACCGACGCGAATCGCTTCTCCATCCGCATTGCCCGCGAGATCACGCAACGCTCGAAGATTCTCGTGTTTCATTACTGCTATCACGGCACGGTAGACGAATCATTCACGACCCTTAACGACGGCGTGGTTGGCCCCCGTCGCGGCAACATTGGCCCGCCGGTGAATCCGGCGGAGACCACGCGCGTTGTCGAATTCAATGATCTGAACGCTCTCGAAGACGCTCTAAAACATCACGATATCGCCTGCATCCTTGCCGAACCCGCCATGACCAATGTTGGTATCATCCTTCCCGACAAGGACTATTGGGAACATGCGCGCGAACTCGCCCGCTGCTATGGCGCCATTTTCATTGCGGACGAGACCCATACCATCTGCGCCGGTCCTGGTGGCTGTACAGCGGAATGGAAACTCAATCCCGACATGCTGGTTTTCGGGAAAGCGATTGGCAGCGGGATTCCTGGCGCAACGTACGGTTGTACGGAAGAAGTTGCCCAGCGCATTTCCGCCCGGATTCACCTGGAAGATTGTGATGTCGGCGGAATCGGCGGAACGCTGGCTGGCAATGCGTTGTCCTTGGCGGCCATGCGCGCCACTCTGGAAAATATCCTTACACCCCAAAATTTCGAGAAGATGATTCCGCTCGCCGTGCGCTTCAATGACGGTGTATCCGGCGAAATAAGGAAGCACGGCCTTCCCTGGAACGTCCAGCGTCTCGGTTGCCGCGCCGAATACACTTTCTCTCAGCAACCCCCCCGGAACGGCGGGGAATCGGCTGCGGCCGCCGATTTCGAACTCGAACGCTTCCTGCACCTCCACGCACTGAACCGAGGCGTGCTGTTGACGCCGTTCCACAACATGGCCCTGATGTGCCCAGACACAACCCCAGCAGACATTGACCAGCACAGCCAAGCCTTCGCCGAAGCCGCAGCAGAGCTAGCCTAAAATCCACGTGCAAGGTGTCGGAAGGTTCGCGCGTAATCTTCTAGCTTTGGCCAGTTCCTCGATTCTACTTCTGAGCCCGCCGTAAGTATTGAATTTGCGAGACTTATGGCTGAGCCACAACTCTTCTTGCAAATCATTTGCATAATAAATAAGACTAGGTTAGTCTGATTTCACTCGCTTCTGTTTTTTAGTACTTCGAATCGGGGTGTTCAGCCGCATGACTAAAGGAATTCGTGGTGTCTTCTTGCAAACGATTTGCAACAACTTCACTCTTACACTTCTTCTCCTCCTCCTTTCCTCCTCTTTCCTTCGCGCTCAGGAAACGCCTTACTTCGTCACTTACTCCGACGCCATGGAAGAACCCGGCAATCTGGAGCTTTCTTACAAGGGCCTCTACGCCGCACCGAAGAATGCAAACGCCTTCAACAGTGCCACGATGGAGTTAGAGTACGGTCTGAAGGCCTGGTGGACGACAGAATTCTATCTTTCCGGTCAATCCACGCAGAACGATTCCACTGTTTTCACCGGGTTCCGTTGGGAGAACCGTTTCCGTCCGTTGATGCGGAATCATTTCATCAACCCGGTTCTGTACGTGGAATACGAAAACGTGAATGGAGCCGACCGCAGTTTTCTGGAGGTCATGGATCAGGATTCGATCGTGGATCTTTACGTTCCTAATGCCCAGGCACGCGCTGAGACGGAACGGGCCCTAGAACTGAAGCTGATTCTCAGCAGTAACACTCACGGCTGGAATATTTCCGAGAATTTCATTTCGGAGAAGGCCCTGAACAATAGCGAGCCCTGGGAATTCGGTTACGCGCTGGGCGTTAGCCGGCCGCTGACGCTCAAAGCGGGCGGCAAGTCCTGCATTTTCTGCCGGGAGAATTTCGTAGCGGGCCTGGAACTCTATGGCGGACTCGGCACTACGGAAAGGTTCGGATGGAAGCAGACATCGCAATACCTGGGTCCGAATATTCAATTGAATATACCCAAGGGACCCTCGATCGGATTTGAGCCAAGCTTCGGCCTGAATGCCAGCAGCGTCGGAATCCTCTGGCGCTTCAAAGTTTCCTACGAAATCGAACAGATTTTCAGCTACTTCCGGCGGGATTTCCGCTGATCAGGAGATATGGTAATGGAATCCAATACGTTAATTCGTATCTTCGCGCTGTTCTGTATCGCCTCGGTATGTCTGGCGGCGGATGGACGCTGGTTGCAGCGGGTGCCGGAAACAGACCGCAATCGTGTGAATCCGATGGGAGGACAGCTGGAAGCAATTGCCGCCGGCGGGCGCCTGTTTGAAGACCACTGCGCCAGATGTCACGGTCCAGACGCGATGGGCCGTGGAAGGCGGCCGAGTTTGCGAAGCGATCGCGTGCAAAACGCAACGGACGGCGAAATTTTCTGGCTCTTGAAAAACGGAAACTTGCCTAAGGGCATGCCCACCTGGTCCGCTCTTCCGGAGCCTATGCGCTGGCAAATCATTGCATATATCAAGAGTATGGGACCTGCTTCGGCTGCCGAGGCTAGTAAATCCGCCGACGAGGTGAAGCAGTGAAGCGCGGGAATTGCACCAGTTGCCACGTTCTACCAGATTTCACGGACTTTCGCGTCCACGAAACGGGTGTCTCCCAGGAAGAATTCGACGCCGCCAAAAGGGACGGTGCCTTCCCCGTTCTAACGGATCTCGGTTTGTGGAATTCGGTAACTTGCGCTGTCGATCAGGGCTTGGTAGCTATCGTCGCGAAGTTCAAAACTCCCATGCTTCGCGACTTGGAAGATTCGGCACCGTATTTTCACAACGGGTCCAAACCGAAACTCGACGAAATCGTGAATTGTTATGTCAAGTCAGTGCACTTAGTTCGGCAGGGCAAGTTGCGGAACGGCGCGGTTAAGTTCGCTGGAATGACCATCAGTGCTGACGATCTCGACGCGTTAGTGGCTTTTCTGAAAGCGCTGACGGAAGATTAAGACGTTGCCTGATCCTGCGCCGCCCCATGCATACTCAGGCGAAAATCAATGCTGATTCCATGCGTCACGGAATACTACACTGCCAACAGGCGGAGAGGAGATAATCGTGTCTAAGGACTACTTGTTGAAAACGGAGCCGTCTGAATATTCATTCGTTGATTTACAGAAAGATGGTGTTACGTTGTGGGATGGTGTAGCAAATCCCACTGCGGTGATGCATCTCCGTGCAATGAAGCCCGGCGATCGGCTCATCATCTATGAAACGGGGAATGTAAAAAGCGCCGTAGGAACAGCTTCCGTAATCTCGGTCGACGTCCCGGATCCGAAGAATCCTGCCGTCAAAATCGAGGCAGGGAAGCCGCTAGCGAAACGGGTCTCCCTCAATGAGATTAAAAAGGACAGACTCTTCGCAGACTCGCCGCTTATCAAGATTGGCCGCCTTTCCGTCGTACCGCTTACGAAGCAGCAGTACGACACACTTGCGCGTTCCTAGCCACCGAGTATTGGGGTTCGCGCCGGCGGATGCCGAATTGGCCTGCTTGTAGGGCCCAAGCACCCGACCTATAATTAAACGTTACCTACCGAGGAGGAAGACCACCATGGCGACCGCCGAAGCGAAATTGCATGTGCCGGAATTCACCAACGAACCGTTTGTCGATTTTTCGAATCCAGACAATCGCAAAAAGATGGAAGAGGCCCTGAAGAAGGTGCACGCGGAGTTCGGCCGCGAGTACCCCATGTGGATCGCCGGCAAGAAATCCATTACGACGGGAAAGAGAAAATCCACGAATCCGTCGCGCCCATCCGAAGTAGTTGGCGTGTTCCAGGACGCGTCCAAGGAACAGGCCGTGGACGCCATCGAAGCGGCCAACAGCTATTTCAGCACCTGGCGAAAAGTGCCTGCGGAGCAGCGCGCCAAGTGTTTGTTCAGGACCGCTCAGATTGTTCGTGAGCGGAAATTCGAACTGGCCGCGCTGGTCTGCTATGAAGTTGGCAAATCGTGGATCGAAGCGGACGCGGACATCGCGGAGACAGTCGATTTCTGCGAGTTCTATGGGCGCGAGATGCTGCGACTGTCAGAGCCGCAAAAGCTGACACCGATGAAGGGCGAACGAAACTACCTGGTCTATATTCCGCTCGGGGTTGGCGCGATCATTCCGCCCTGGAATTTCCCCTGCGCGATTATGGCAGGTCTGGTAGTTGCATCGCTCGTGACAGGCAACACGGTGGTGCTGAAGCCTGCAGCAGATTCGCCTACGATTGCGGCGAAATTTGTCGACATTCTGTTTGAAGCAGGCGTGCCGAAGGAAGCCCTGCAGTTCCTTACCGGTTCGGGCGGCGTCATTGGCGACACGATCGTGCAGCATCCCAAAACACGCTATGTCGGCTTCACGGGCTCGAAGGAAGTGGGTCTGCGCATCTCCGAATTGGCAGGCAAGGCTTCTCCCGGTCAGATCTGGATCAAGCGCACTGTGCTGGAAATGGGCGGCAAAGACGGGATGATCGTCGACGAAGAAGCTGATATCGACGCGGCCGTGGAAGGAACGGCACAAGCCGCGTTCGGCTACCAGGGGCAGAAGTGCTCTGCATGCTCGCGGGTCATTGTCAGCGAGAAAGTCTATGACACGTTCCTGAACAAACTCGTTGAGCGCACCAAGAAAATCAAGGTCGGCCCCAGCGACGATCCCAACAACTACATGGGGCCTGTGATCAACGAATCGGCGATGAAGACGATCTTGGGTTACATCGACGTTGGCAAGAAGGAAGGCCGATTGATGATCGGCGGTGGCCGTGCTGCTGGCGACGGCTATTTCATCGAGCCGACGATCATTGCCGATGTGGAACCCAAGGCGCGGCTCGCGCAGGAAGAAGTGTTCGGGCCCGTCCTGGCCGTGATCAAGGCCAAGAACTTCGATCATGCCATGGAAATAGCCAATAATACGGAATTCGGCCTGACAGGCGCAGTTTTTTCCAAGAATCCGGAGAAGATTCGTCGCGCTGAAGAGGAATTCCACGTCGGCAATCTGTATTTGAACCGTAAGTGCACGGGAGCCATGGTCGGAGCGCATCCCTTTGGTGGGTTCAATATGTCCGGGACGGATTCCAAGACCGGCGGCAAGGACTATCTGCTGCTCTTCCTGCAGGCAAAAGCCGTCGCCGAAAAAGTGAACTAAGCTGGCTTGCTCAGAGAAAAACGACATCAATTGGGGCGCTGCAGACTGCGCCCCTTTTTCATTCTGCGGAGGCTGGAGACTCTCTGCTGGCGACCACTTTTAGCACGCGATAAACAGGATAGCTGCAGGCAAGCGCAACCAGCGTCAGGAGGCTATTCGCGCGGTCTTCACGCACTGCTTCTAACAGAAATCCAATGGACCCGAGTAATGCCAGCGCCGTTGTCCACGGATAACCCCAGGCGCGATACGGCCGCGGCATATCCGGCTCTTTCGACCGCAAGAGAAACAGGGACACGAACGAAAGCAGATAGTTGGTAACGAAGAAGAAAGCCAGCATGGCGATGACGCGTTCGAAGCTGAATATGGCAAATGCAACGCCGACCAGCGCGCTCACCAGCAATCCCACCGTTGGTGTTCCACCAGCGTTTACGCGCGACACAGCGCGGAAAAACAGTCCATCGCGGCTCATCGCGTAAATAACCCGCGCCCCCATCAGGTGCAAGGCATTCAACGAACTGAACAGGGCTACGACCATGATGGATCGGAAAATAAAATCGCCATGCGCTCCAAACACTCTTTCCGCAGCCAGTCCAAGGGAAAAATTGTTGCCGGCAATCTCGCTCATGGGAAGGACGTAAAGCACCGCTGCGTTGATCAGCAGATAAATTAGCACGATGGAAAAAAGGCTGGCAAAGATGGCTCGCGGCACCAAGTAGCCGGGGTTCTTGATTTCATCCCCGAAGTAGATCACCCCGTCCCAACCGTCATAGGTGTAGATCGTCGCTTGAATGCCGAACAGCAGGGCCGTGATCAATGCGGCTCCAGCGGGTATCACGGCAGGTGCAATATGTTTCGCCGCAATCGCCACTTCCGCAGTGTGCCGTAGGTGGCCACCGATGGTGAAGCACGCCACCACCATAATGAAAAACACCAGACCTTTTAGCACGGTCGTAACATTTTGCACTTTACTGCCCATGCTGATGCTCTTCCACTGCAGCAGCGCAAACAGAATAATCGCAGAAACAGCCGTGAACTTGATCTTCAGCGCTCCCTCCATGGCAGGAAAGAGGTGCGCCATGTACTCACCCACCACGATTCCCACCGCACCCGTGGTGCCGCAGGTAGAGAGCCAGTCGCTCCACCCAACAATGAACCCGGCGAAGTCCCCAATGGCTCGGCGCGAAAAGTTGTACTGTCCGCCACTTTTGGGGATGCAGGAGCCGAGTTCGGCCAGCTGGAATGCGCTGACCATGGCGTAGAGCGCGCCACCGAACCACACCGCGAAAAACAGCCAGTGGTTGGGTAAACGGGCAGCGATGTCACCTGGAGTGCGCACGATCCCGGCCGAAATCGTATTGCCGACGGCTACGGCGATACCGAAACCGACACCCAGAATTTGCAACAATCGGCCGCGATCTTTGCGGGGGTGAGTAGCGTGCCTTGAGGGCTCGGATGAAGTCGAGTCAATCGAAAAGGACAATGTGAATTCTCAAGTGATTGGGGAACAGACGCCATCATACGTTTGTGGCATTAAAAAGCAAGTTGGAATCGCGTCCGCACGTTTGGCTAAGTTATCCATTTTTGCGGAATTGTGTGCGCTAAGCGTTTCGTGGTTTTGCGCACTCTAGCTCATCTTTGGTAGCCGGCGGATTCGCGGATCGTCTCTTATCTTCAGCGACAACTTGCCGCCAGGGTCTGTCCGGCCAACCTGGAGTGAAGCACAATCATTCGCAATCCAGTCGGTTCCCGCTGCCAATAGTTCTTCGTCACTTGTGGTCGTACGGATGGCCAAAACTCGCGCTCCCGCAGCCTTACCGGAATGCACGCCCGACGGCGCATCCTCGATGACGACACACTCCTCAGCTGACAAGCCCAGTCTGGCCGCGCCCCGCTCGTACGGCTCAGGATTTGGCTTCCCGTGTTGGATGTCGTCAGCGGTCACCATGTAATTTACATAGGGAAGCAGTCCTGCGGCCCGCAGTCTCACTTCGGCAAGTGTCCGCGTGGCGGAGGTGACCACGGCAGCCTGATTTGTTGGCAGCGCGCTAAGCAATTCCTTGGCGCCGGGCAACGCAACCACGTCGTTAAAATCCGTCAATTCGCCTTGTTCCATCCATCGATTCTCCCGGTGGTGTACTTCGCTGGCGGCGTCTGGCAGTAATTCGATAATGGTCGCCAGACTTGGCCGTCCGTGCGCTTGCTTGACAACGCGCTCCGGATCCAGATTGTGTATCGTTGCCCAGCGCGACCACACGCGCGCAACTGCCGGCGTCGAATCCACCAGCACGCCATCCATGTCCAGCAATAGTCCTTCACACTCAATGACCGTCATAACCCTCCCGATCCAAGGAGCCCGCGGTGTTCGCGCTCGCGACGCCTCGGCTAGTCAGAAAATCATATCCCATCGGTGAGCGAGGGCCCATCGCACCCATGCGAGGGCGCGTCGGGTAATCCTTTTGCATTATTGTGCCCTGTACCGCTCAGCACGGATAATCTCGCAACTTTTCATTGTCGAGGGATATTGAGGATAACGCGTTTTGACGGACGCGTGCATATCCAGTTGCAGCCAGTCTCTGCCAGGAGATGGCATTCGAGGGGGGATCGTGAAGCATCCGAAGTGGAAAGGCAAGCTTTTACTATGGTCGCTAATCGTTCTGTGCCTTGGAGCCAGGAACGAAGCGCAGCAGACCACCGCGAGCATCCGTGGCCGGGTGGTTGATTTAAGTGGAGGTGTAGTTCGCGGCGCCTCGGTGACGGCGACCGAACTGGATACAGAGTTTTCGCGTTCCGTGCAATCTGATTCTCAGGGTAATTTCATATTCGTAGAACTCCCGGTTGGCAGCTATCGCTTGGAAGTGGAAGCAAAGGGGTTCCAGAAATTCCTGCAGGCGGGAATCACGCTGCATGTGAACCAGACTGCCAGCGTAAATTTGCAATTGGCTGTGGGCTCAACCACGGAAACGGTGCTAGTGAATGCCAATGCGTCCATGATTGAACCGACATCGACCAATCTTGGCACGACCGTGGGCGATCGCGAAGTTCTTGATCTGCCGCTGAACGGACGCCACTTCACGCAACTTGGTGTCCTCCAGCCGGGCGTTGTGCCGATTACTCCGGGACTCGCACAGGCAGGAGGAACGCTGCGCGAGGGCCAGGCCTATGCGGTAAACGGCCAGCGGCCGGAATCCAACAATTTCCTGATCGACGGTTCGGACAATTTCAATGGCGTCGATGGAGGTTTCGTCCTGGAGCCGCCTGTCGATGCGATTTCAGAATTTCGCATCCTGACGCACACTGCCGACGCGGAATTCGGACACAGCTCGGGCAGCACGACGAATATCGTTACTCGTTCTGGCACTAACAATTTCCACGGTTCAGGCTGGGATTTTTTGCGCAACAACGGCATGGACGCCAAGAGTTTTTTTGCGGATAGCGTCGAACCATTGCACCGCAATCAGTTCGGCGGAACCTTCGGCGGCCCAATCAAGAAAGATCGCACGTTTTTCTTCGGCTACTATGAAGGAATTCGCAACACGCAGGGCGAAACCACGCGCGCAACTGTGCCCTCACTCGCCGAACGGGACGGCAATTTTGGCGAACTCTGCACGCAACGGACCGACACAAACGGCCAACCCGATCACTTCAATCTCTCTGGCAATTGCACTACGTTCGGCGGCGCTCCAGACCCATCCGGCCAGATTTACAATTTGTTCGTAGAGCCCATTCCACAGGCTTTCCCCTTCAATCAACTCCCGTTCATTAACAATATCTCTCAGAACCTCTTGCCCTATTATCCGGCACCGAATTCTGGCCCTTACACGTTCGTGGGCACACAGACGTTGACTTCGAACAATGATCAGTTCGGCGTTCGACTGGACCAATACCTCACAGAACGCGACCAGATGAATTTCCGCTACAGCTTCAGCCAAGGTTCGCAAACGGATCCGTTGTCCACTGCCGGGGCGAACGTACCGGGCTTCCCAGTCGGCGAGAATCAACGCGCTCAGAATTTCATCGCTCAGGAAACGCATACTTTTGCGCCTTCCCTCGTTGGAACTCTGCGATTTTCATTTCTCCGCAACAAGTTCCTGTTCGACGAACATCTAAACAACACCGATCCCGCGACCCTCGGCTTTGAATACGCTCCCTCCTTGACCGAAGCGATTGGCCCTCCATTTGTGCAGGTGGCTGGTTATGCGTCTATCGGTGACCCCATCACGGGCCCGCGAAACACGTACCAAAACTCCTACGATTTTTCCGGCTCGCTCACCTGGGTTAAGGGCCGCCATCAACTCAAATTCGGTGGTGGTTACGAGTACGATCAGATCAACGTCACGCAGGGGATCGCCACCAATGGCTTCTTCGTCTTTTCCACCTTTCCAGTCAACAATGCCTTTGCCAGTTTCTTGTTTGGCCAACCGGTCTTCTTCCTGCAGGGAGGCGGCGACTTCTCGCGCGGCTTGCGTGGACAAGCATTCCATCTCTATGCGCAAGATACTTTTAAGGTCACGCCGCGCCTGACGATCAATTATGGCTTGCGCTACGAAGTGCCCTCTCCCTACACGGAGGTGAAGAACCGCCAGAATCTGTGGATTGCCGGCCGACAATCGACGGTTTTCCCGACTGCACCTGAAGGCCTTCTCTACCCGGGAGATAGAGGAGTTCCCGGCGGCCTGATTCCAACGCAACGCACAGGGTTTGCTCCTCGCCTTGGTGTGGCCTGGGATGCCACCGGCCTGGGGACTTGGCTGGTGACGGCCGCTTACGGAATTTTCTACGATCCTTACTACACCGGGGAAGGTGGCCCGCTGCAAACGCCCATCAGTGCACCGCCATATCTGCAAACTCCGCAAATCAGCATCCCGAACTTTGCCGATCCATATAACGGAGAAAATCCGTTCAACGGAAGTTTCGCCCAGCCGATGACCCTGCTTACGCTGAATCCCAACTTGCGCCTGCCCTACGCTCAGGATTGGAATTTGAATGTGGAACGCGCGTTCGGCAAAAACTGGCTGCTGCAAGTCGGCTACATTGGCACAAAGGGGACCAAGCTTCCGCGATTCATTGAAGCGAATCCGGCGGTGTACATTCCCGGGGAAGTCGACGGATCGCCTATTTCCAACCAGAACAACGCGGACCAGCGCCGTCTGGACTCCGGCTGCACCATCGAGGTGCCGAAGCCATGCACCTTTTCCTCTGTCGGCGAAATCGCAGGAATCGCGAACTCGACGTACAACGCGCTACAGGCCAGCCTGCGCAAACAATTCAGTCACGGATTCTCATTCCTTGCGTCCTACACCTATTCGAGGACGCTCGACGACGTCTCCACGTTCAACATCACCGGCTCGGCTTCGCAGAGCACTGCGGGAGAAAACGACCTGGCACAGAATCCCTTCGATTTGCGCGCGGAACATGGCCGCTCGATGTTCGACGCGCGGAATCGCTTCGTCTTCAGTTATCAATGGAATCTCCCGTGGTTCAGTCACCCGGAGAATTGGTACGGGCACATCCTGGGCAATTGGATGGTGAACGGCATCACCACGTTCATGAGCAACACGCCTTTTACGGTATACGATTCGACGAATGTGTCACTGCAAGGCAGCGCGCCGGAAATTTCAGGATTTCCTGCCAACCGGCCCGATGTGGTTGGCAATCCCAATTCCGGGCCGCACACCCCCGACCAGTGGTTCAACGTCAGCACCTTTAAGCAACTGGATCCTGTCCTACAGGCTGGTCAGTTTGGCAACGCAGGACGCAACATCGTCAACGGTCCCGCGTACCAGCAGTGGGACTTCTCTGCGATCAAGCTGATTCCGATTCGTGAAACGATGAATCTCCAATTCCGCGCGGAATTTTTCAATATTTTCAACAACGTAAATTTCCTGCTGCCGGTGAACGATATCAGTTCACCGAACTTCGGCCAAATTTCCGCCGCAAGGCCTGGCCGCATCGTCCAATTGGCGCTGAAATTCTCGTTCTGAAAAGGTAACGGCCGTCTTTGAGTGAGAACGGGTTGGTCGAGGTAGAAATAATGCCCGGTGCGTTGGGAAGGGGAATTCTCCGCACCGGGTTTTTTGTGTTTTGCAGGTGGACGCTCAACGTTGCGGGTTAATGAAGACAGTCTGCCTCCAGCCGCATTGCCTCGTGCAGACATTTAGGAGGAATTGGGGTGCCAAGCTTGACCCAGTTTGAACCACTACTTGATCGCGCCGTGAGATTTACACGGTTCTTTATGCGTCTGATGACTCACACCATCAGAGATCAGGCGTTTACGGAACCAGGTTGATTGTCCTCAGAACCAGATGATTGTTCGCCATCAAAGAGATCTTCTGTGAGCTGATGGAGGCCGTTCTTATCACAGCTAATGGAAAAGCCCACATCGCGTGCCTCGCGTATGTTGCTGAAAGCCACAACCCCGAAGCGACGCGGCTGATCTCGCTTTATCGCGACCGCGAGACGGCCCGTCCGACCGCTCAGGCACAGGCGACGACTCCGCTGGGGCGCATTGGCGGGATTGCCGCTTAGTTGCCAAGCAAGGCACACGCCGACCTAGATCTTATCGGTCGAAATGCCGGCGCAGTGCCCAAGTCGGTTGTAGTGCCGAGTTCGGTCGATTAGCGTATGCTGACGAGGCTCCTGCAGGAGATCGGCGCAGATGCACTGCCGATCGCTAGCGCCGCGAACCTGCTCGTTGGTGAGTTTGCCGGTGCGTCAGAACCTGGCGCTGGAGCACTAGCAGGTTCCGATCCCTCTGCCTCGCTGCCAGTCTTGGGTGATTTCTCTGCTCCTGCGGAATGTGTAGCTGGAGCAGCAGTAGGTTTCGATTCGGCTACCAGTATCGGGACGTCAGCCGGCCAAGTTGTCACCTGCGTCGGCGTCGTGCCGATCACTCTCGTCTCCTGGGAGAACAGTGTTTGCGGTTCCTCGACAATCTTTGTTGCCAAGACGTTCATGCCATTCCCCAGGGCAAACGCATCCACCGTTTGCCCGTCAACCTTGAACTTCCGGCCGTTAGGAATCTTGAACGATTGGTTCTCGCCATTCTCCTAAGTCAGAATCACAGAGTTTGGAGCATCATCCCTATACCTCCGGGACTCGCAACGTGCAGTTGGAAGGAATTCCAATCCTTAAACCCATCCGCCGTCAATGACATAGCTTTGGTTGGTGATGGCTCCGCTGTCGTCAGCAGCCAAGAACAGAATTAGGCGGGCTACTTCTTCCGGAAGAATCAGCCGCTTGAGTGCTTGGCTACTCATTATTTCTTTCTGATATACCGGGGTGAACCAAAGTGTTTTTTGCCGTTCTGTCAAAATGGCACCAGGCAAAACGCAGTTCACGCGAATGTTGTCAGCGCCCAGTTCATGCGCCAATGTACGGGTCATGCCAACGATTGCAGCTTTCGCAGTGACGTACATGGGCAAGCCGGTCGACGGAATCATCCAACTGATGGAACTCATGTTGATAATGGAACCGCGCTTTGCCTTCTTCATTGCCGGGATAACTCCTTGCGCCATGAAGAATTGCGGTTTCAGGTTTACTGCGAAGGATTGATCCCAAGATTCGGACGTGACATCTTCTATCGAGTGTCGTGTGTCATTGGCTGCGTTATTGACTAGAATGTCGACGGTACCAAAGGTGGCTAAGATTTTTTCGATCGTTTGCTGCAACACGCCAATGTCCGTAAGGTCGCAATGAAGGTACGAAGGTGCAGGATGACCCGAAGATACAATTCGCTGGATCAACTGCTTTGCAGCCGCGTCCTCAATGTCCAAGAAAGCAACTTTGGCATGTTGAACAGCGAAAGCCGCAACAATCGCTTCGCCTATGCCGCTCGCGCCCCCCGTCACAATCACTGCCCTATCTCTGAGGCTGGGATAGGTCGCGAACATCGCACTGTTTTCCATTGGGGTGCCTCGTCTTCTGAATGAATCCGAAAGAATTGGTGAATTTCTTGAACCACCATAGGAAAGCCTTTGCGCCAACACTCACAGACTCGAATTAAATGCTTCATCCGCCGTCAATCTTAAGCGCTTGTCCAGTCACAAAAGAGAAGTGTGGGCTTTCGGATGCCGGAGTATCAAGCGCTGGTTGATTGATGTCAGCCGCCAATACCGTTGCAACTTCTGCGAGATAGCTAAGGGCCATTGCACGATCGATGCCTTGCGCGGCTGCAGCGATAAACGCCGATTTGCCCGTTAATCCTCCAAACATAATCCCACCTCCTTTCTGTTTCGTTATCGATAGCTAGTGCGACTCGCGCGGAGTTTGGGTCCCGCGGCAGCCGACGAGAAAGTCGAGATCTGCCCCTTTATCCGCTTGCATGACATGTTCTACATACATCTGCTGATATCCACCTTTCAAAGTCAGAGGAGTCGGTTTCCAGAGTGAGCGTCTCCGCGCCAGTTCATCGTCGGAAACATTTAAGTGAAGCCGTCTCGCCTCGACATCCAACTCGATGAAGTCACCCTCTTGCACTAGGGCCAATGGCCCTCCGACAGCTGCTTCGGGACTGACGTGGAGCACGACCGTTCCATAAGCTGTGCCGCTCATACGAGCGTCCGAGATGCGAACCATGTCGGTGATTCCTAGTTTCAAAAGCTTTGCTGGCAGTCCCATATTTCCGACTTCAGACATGCCTGGATAGCCTTTAGGTCCACAACCCTTTAAAACCATAATGCACGTCTCATCAATTTGGAGATCGGGATCTACAATCCGCTCTTTGTAGTTCTCGATGCTCTCGAAAACAACAGCGCGACCACCATGTTTCATCAGGTTTTGTGAGGCAGCGGATGGCTTAATTACCGCTCCATTCGGCGCGAGATTGCCTTTGAGTACTGCAACTCCACCGTGTGCCACGAGCGGTTTGTCGAAAGTCCGAATTACTTGGTTGTTAAAATTGGGAGCGTCCTTGCAGTTCTCCCAAATGGTCTTACCGTTTACGGTTGGGGCGTTGCGATGAATGTAGCCATGCTCACCGAGGATACGGATGGCGGCAGGGAGACCGCCGGCATAATAAAAATCTTCCATTAGAAATCGACCTGACGGCATGAGGTCGAGTAGCGTAGGAACGTTTTGACCGAGTTGGTCCCAATCTTCGAGGGTAAACGGAACGCCAATTCGACCGGCGAAGGCAATCAAATGAATGACTGCGTTGGTTGAACCACCAAGGGCACCATTTACGCGGACGGCATTCTCAAAATTTTCTCGGGTCAAGATTTTCGAAATGCGCAAGTCTTCGCGTACCATCTCGACGATACGTCTACCAGACAGATGTGCGAGAACTGATCGACGCGAATCCACTGCTGGTATGGCGGCGTTTTGCGGCAAGGAGAGCCCTAGAGACTCGACCATTCCCGCCATCGTCGAAGCTGTCCCCATCGTCATGCAGTGACCCGCCGAGCGGGACATGCATGACTCCGCGTCGGAGAACTCCATTTTGGTCATTTTGCCGGCTTTTAAGTCTTCACTGAATCGCCAGAGGTCAGTGCCGGAGCCAATGTCCCGGCCTTGAAACTTTCCATTCAACATGGGACCGCCTGAGACCACGATGGTTGGAACGTCGCAACTTGCAGCCCCCATGACGAGCGCCGGAGTCGTTTTGTCGCAGCCACACAGCAGAACAACCCCGTCAATTGGATTTCCGCGTATGGATTCTTCAACGTCCATGCTTATGAGATTGCGGAAGAGCATTGCAGTGGGTCGAAGGTTTGTCTCGCCCGCCGACATGACCGGAAATTCAAGTGGCAGGCCACCCGATTCCCAGACTCCCAGCTTTACTCGCTCAGCGAGAGCCCGAAAATGGGCATTGCAGGGTGTGAGTTCCGACCACGTGTTACATATTCCGATTACCGGTCGGCCATCAAAGACATCTTCAGGGAAGCCTTGGTTTCGCATCCAACTGCGGTGGATGAAACCGTCCTTGTCAGATCGCCCAAACCAATCGGCAGAGCGGAATTTCTTTCCATCGTTAGACATAGTGGTTTCCCCAAATTTCCTTATGCCAATAAGTATACATATTATCTAATAAGCGTCTATAATTCCCTTCGCCCATGTAATAGAGTTCACCGGATCGACTGCCGAATCCTACAATATGACTTCGCCATTCTCGATGTTGAAAACAGACCTTGCGGCTGAGATCGTGCATCAGCACGAATCATTTTCTACGGCAGCCGCTCTTGAGTACAGGCTCCGTGAGACAGTCAAAGGCGAAGTTAGGTTCGATGACGCTTCGCGCGCTCTCTACGCGACCGATGCCTCGAATTATCGCCAAGTACCGATCGGACTGGTTATTCCTCTCGACTCAGACGACGTTGTATCCACCATCGCAGCTTGCCGCGAATTCGGAGCTCCGGTGCTTTCACGTGGCGGCGGCACAAGTCTTGCAGGTCAGTGCTGTAACGTTGCCGTGGTGGTCGACTTCTCCAAATTCATGCACTCCATCGTCGGAATGGATGTTGCTTCGCGAATGGCCAAAGTTCAGCCAGGCATTGTGTTGGATTCGCTCCGGCGGGAAGCTGAGAGACATGAATTGACGTTTGCTCCAGATCCTGCAACTCACAGTCGTTGCACCTTAGGCGGAATGATAGGGAACAATTCCTGCGGTGCTCATTCGCTCATGGGGGGCAACACCGTCGACAATATTGAGGCACTGGAGATACTCCTTTACGACGGAACACGAATGCGAGTAGGCCGCACGAGCGAGCCAGAATTGGCCGAAATTATAGCTGCCGGGGGGCGTCGCGGCGAGATATATGCCGGGCTTCGGCGACTGCGAGATACGTACTCCGACTTGATCAATAAACGATTTCCTGACATTCCGCGCCGAGTGTCTGGTTATAACCTCGATCAACTACTCCCCGAGAACGGATTTAATGTCGCCCGCGCCCTTGTGGGCACGGAAGGAACTTGCATCATTGTCCTTGAGGCCGTGTGCGAGTTAAAGCCCAGCCCACAACATCGCCGCCTGGTTGCGCTCGGATTCGAAGATGCCTTCATTGCTGCCGATCATGTGCCGGCTGTGTTGAAATTCAATCCGATCGGTCTTGAAGGATTTGACGGTCTGCTGGTCGATTTCATGATTCGGAAGAATCTCGTGGTGGAAGATGTATCGCTTCTGCCGAACGGCCGCGGTTTTCTGCTATGTGAATTCGGGGCCGATTCTCTAGAACGCGTGAATGCGATGGTTGATGCTTTCGTCGAGGCCGCTGGGGCATTTGCCTCTGTCCCGGGGATTGCTCGCTACACCGATGAACAAGCCTCGCGCGTATGGAAGGTCCGGGAGTCTGCATTGGGTGCGACAGTATTCGTTCCCGGCGAAGAAAGCGGCTGGGAGGGGTGGGAGGACTCGGCTGTCCACCCGGAGAAACTAGGCGCATACCTCCGCGAACTATTCAAACTAATCGAGCAGTACGGATACCGTACGCCGATGTATGGCCACTTTGGCCAAGGATGTGTTCATCTGCGCATTACGTTCAATCTGAAGACGGCCGATGGAGTGACAAAATATAGAAGGTTCATTGATGAAGCTGCCGACATTGTTCTCAAATATGGTGGCTCATTCTCAGGTGAACATGGAGACGGACAGGCACGTGCGGCGCTACTACCAAAGATGTTCGGCCCGGAACTGATGCGGGCATTCGCAGAATTCAAAGCGCTCTGGGATCCACTGAATCGCATGAACCCCGGAAAGCTGATCGACCCGGTTGCTGTCTACGATCCAGTCGACAATCTTCGAATCGGTGCAGGCTACGAGGCTGCGCAGCCGAAGACTTGGTTCAAGTATCCTGGCGATGGCGGTTCGTTCAGCGAAGCCACCACTCGTTGCGTCGGTGTAGGTGCGTGCCGCAAACAGGATCACGGCACGATGTGTCCCAGCTACATGGTTACGCGCGAAGAGAAGCATTCAACACGCGGTCGCGCTCACTTACTTTGGGAGATGATGCAGGGAAACGTCATGAAGGGTGGCTGGCACAATAAAGAAGTTAAGGAAGCCCTCGATCTCTGTCTTTCCTGCAAGGCTTGCAAGACAGAGTGTCCGGTCAATGTCGACATGGCAACCTGGAAGGCCGAGTTTCTCGCGCATCATTACGAGGGACGTCGTCATCCGCTTCAGCACTATGCTTTTGGGTTTATGGATCGATGGGTGAGTTTGGCTATGTCCGCACCGATGCTGGCAAATCTGCCCCTAAGAATTCCTGGTGTACGGAGTGTAGTGAAGGCGATATTGGGCATTGCACCTCAACGGGAACTTCCTAGCTTCGCAGCTCACAAATTTCGTGAGCGATATTTGAAAACGGATGCGGGCAGCAAGAAGCAAGAGGGCAGGAAAGTCCTACTCTGGCCGGATACATGGAATAATTACTTCCACCCAAGCGCGCTTACCTCGGCTGCGAAGGTGCTCACGGATTCTGGAAACTCCGTACAAATTCCGCAGAAGCATATCTGCTGCGGTCGGCCCCTGTACGATTTTGGTTTTCTCGACGAAGCCAGGCGATACCTTCTTCGAATTCTCGATGACCTTGAGCCCCAAATAGTTGCAGGGACTCCGTTCGTGATGCTTGAACCCAGCTGTGCCAGTGTCTTTCACGACGAGCTAGTTAATTTTTTTCCAAAAGATGAGCGTGCTGTCAGACTCAGCAAGCAGACCTTGATGTTGAGCGAACTGCTTGCGAAAAGTTCGTCTAACTGGAGCCCACCGCAATTAACGGGACGTCGCATCCTGGTCCACCGGCACTGCCATGAAAAAGCGCTCATGGCCATGAAAGATGAGATGAAATTGCTCAAAGCGACTGGAGCTCAAGTGGAGATCCTTGATTCCGGATGCTGCGGTATGGCCGGCCCGTTTGGATTTGAAAAGGGCAAATTTACTGTTTCGCAGACCTTGGCTGAGCGAGTCTTGCTACCTGCTGTAAGAACTTCAAGCCACGACACGATACTCGTAAGCAACGGCTTCAGTTGCCGTGAGCAGATCAAACAGAATACGGCGCGAAACGCGGTTCATCTTTCCGAGGTTTTGGCTGGCAATTGTTGACGAACGCAGACCCGAATAGCGAGGGATAGTTTGAGCGAAATTGCAGATACCGACGCTGGATCCGTTCAGTTCGAGATAGTAGCCGACTATGCGTGCGAGACTGGCGAAAATCCGCTTTGGCATGAACGAGAACAACGATTGTACTGGACCGATATTCCACGGGGCCGACTGTTTCGTTACGACCCAAAGAGCGACAAGCACGAGCAATGTTACGAGGGAAGACCAGTCGGTGGTTTTACGATCCAGAAGGACGGGTCGTTACTCTTATTTATGGATCGTGGGACTGTGGCTATCTGGAATGCTGGATCGTTGAAAGAAGTCATCCCGGAGATACCGGCCGAACGCACATCGAGGTTCAATGACGTGATAGCAGATCCTCGCGGCCGAGTATTCTGCGGCACAATGTCGACAGCGCAAAATAAAGGAAGACTCTACAGAGTTGATCCTGACGGTTCATGCAATCTGTTGCTTGACGGCGTGGGTTGTTCGAACGGAATGGCCTTCGCTTCTGACTGCAAGACTTTCTACTACACTGATTCTGTTGCGCACGAGATCTATGTGTTTGATTACGATATTGATACCGCAAGTATCCACAACCGAAAGCTAGTTGCTCACTTCACCGAGGCGGATGGATTGCCAGATGGCTTGACCATGGACGCGGACGGCAAACTGTGGACGGCACTCTGGGGCGGAAGCGGGATTGTTCGGCTGCGTTCGAACGGCGAAGTTGATAGCAAGATTTATCTACCTACTCCCAAGACGTCGAGCCTCGCATTCGCTGGCCCTAACTGTGAAGATATTTACGTAACAACAGCCGGTGGCAACACTCGAAATGAAGATGGTGAACTGGCGGGTGCTCTGTTTCGAATAAAAAACCGAGCGCGTGGAGTACCTGAATTCTGTTCGAACATTCGTGCGCCCAATCGATAGCACAAGCGAGGAATCATGAATCAGATTGATCTAAAGGGGCGGAAAGCAGTCATTACGGGAGGGGCTCAAGGAATTGGCTATTCCATAGCATCACGTTTAGCCGCTTCGGGTGCAACATTGTCGCTCTGGGATCGCGATGAGACTCGTTTAAACAAAGCTCAAACAGAACTCAGCAGGGGAGGGGAAGTATCGATAGAAGTCGTGGACGTCGCCTCATCTGAAAGTGTTAAAAAGGCCACAACGTCTGCATTGGAAAAGCACGGCAGCATTGACATCCTTGTTGCGAACGCAGGGATCGCAGGCCCCAACCTAAAGTCTTGGGAGTACCCACTTGACGCATGGAAAATGGTGATCGACATCAATTTAACAGGTGTTTTTCTGTGTTGCGGCGCAATAATTCCTCATATGCTGAGGCAAGATTACGGCCGCATCGTGAACGTGGCTTCTATTGCAGGCAAAGAAGGTAATGCGAACGCGTCGGCCTACAGCGCCTCGAAGGCTGGAGTGATCGCGCTCACGAAATCACTCGGGAAAGAAACCGCAAACAAGAACATTTCGGTTAACTGCATTACTCCTGCAGCAGCGCGTACTTCTCTGTTCGAGCAAATGACTCAGCAGCACATTGAATTCATGCTGTCGCGCATTCCACGGGGCCGCTTCCTGGAAGTTGCTGAAGTGAGTGCCATGGTTGCTTGGCTTGTGTCTGAAGAGAATTCATTCACAACCGGTGCTGTTTTCGATCTCAGCGGTGGACGAGCAACTTACTGAAAAAAGGAACAGAGAATGAGACTACCTCGCTATCCGCAGATTCTTCTGGGTCGCAGGCTAAGCTGTGCGAGCTTAATCCGAAAACCGCGCTGGCGAGTTCGGGAACTAAACAAGACAACAAGTCATTGCACCCGGTCATGAGAATAATCGCCGCAACGGCGAGTCCTAGGGTTACTGGTCTACGGTATGACGTTTGTCCGAGCCCCAGTCCTTGACGGCAGAATATATTTGTTCGATGAATCTGGAATCGAAACAGTCCATGGCCGGCTGCATCTGATCTAAGAGCAGCCAATTCGATCCTCATTGTGGCCTGACTTGTCTTCTAAGGCGGAGCCAAGAGTTTGTGTCTCAACGAGATTCTAGCTCTCTTTTTTTTTAGTTTTGTGATCTAAGACATGCTGGATGTCTTGACGCGTTCCTTGGAGAACCTCACGCATAGCGTCCTCGGCGGCGATCGGAGTCTTGTTTTTGATAGCAATCAGGACCCTGCGGTTCTTTAACAGGGCTTGCTGGTAAGCAGGAAGGTCTTTGTTGGTCTGGTGAAAACTCGCCCGTAGCGCCGCTTGAATCAAGGCGCCAAATGGTCGCATGAACGAATTGTGGGTCGACTCGAGAATTGCGAGGTGAAAGCGCAGATCGGCCTCCACGGACGCCGCAGTTTCGCCAACCGATCTCTCCATTTCGCTGAATGCTTTTTCGATCTCTGCCATATCTTCAGTGGTAGCACGCTCCGCAGCCATCCGCGCGGAAGCGGGTTCGATGACCTCTCGAAGCTCCAATAGATCCATGATGGCGGTTGGCAAACTTCCGCCAAAGAATTGCCAGGCAAGCACATCGGGGTCGAGCGCGTTCCAATCCTTCTTTGGACGTATGCGCGTTCCCGTTTTTCGTCGGACTTCAACGAGCCCCTTCGACGTCAGGACCTTGACCGCCTCGCGAATAGCTGTCCGGCTCACATTGAGGGAGCCGCCCAACGCGGCTTCTGTTGGAAGGACTTCTCCTGGACGAATTTTGCCGCTCAAAATGCTCACGCCCAAATATTCAGCAATTCGACCATGCAGACTGGTCCTGTTGCCAATCGCGCTGACGCGGATTTTCTTGCCAATGGAGTTGGTCACGTCTTGATTATTAAGGATACGTATGCTCTTTGGAATGCCAAACTTGAGTTGACATATCGGCCTAATGAGCCTCCGCAATCCTAAGAGATTCTCTTAACTATACATATGATGTTGGAAGGGATCATCCATCCATGCCCACAGGTCACGATAGACAAACAGTTGCTGTCGCAGCAGCGCCACGAGATTGGATAGCGACCAGCCAAAGCTCGATTTCAACTGTAAGTATTTCACCAGCAAGATGGCGATCAGCGCCGTCCAGAGCTGGGTTTTCAGCGCATTGGCCGAAGTGCCCACAAAGGTTTTTACCCGTAGTGATTGCTTTAGCGCACGGAAAAATAACTCAATCTGCCAGCGTTCCTTGTATACCGCAGCGATGGTGGCTGCTGCCAACCCGATGTGGCTGGTGAGAAACACCAACACCCGATCGTTTTCTTCATCGTAGAATTCAATGCGCCGGAAGTATGCATCGGTGCCCGTCTGGGCCAGCTTGTAGAAAAAGATCACTTGATCGCGCAGCACGCCCCGCCGCTGCGGAACTGCGAGTTCCTCAACCACCCCGTAATCTGCATTTTCTTTCAGTCGCGTCACGAAATAAACTCCTTGCTGGATCAAGCTCGCAAACCACTCATAGTCCGTGTAGCCGCGGTCAAACACCAAAATCGTTCCCGGCGCGAAGCGCATCTGCCGTGCCACGCGTACCTCATGTTTCTTGCCCTCGGTGATGACCGCATAAGACGGCAGGTACCCGTCATGATCCAGCAGCAAATGCAATTTCACCGCCCCTTTCGTCAATCGAAACTTGGCCCAGTCAAACATCGTGGCGCAGAGATCGATCACCGAGGCATCCAGGCTCAGCAGCGGGTTCCTGAAACGGAACTTCCTCTTCTTCCTCGTTCCTGGTTGGCTGGCCGCCAAGGTCTGGCACTTTGCCAGTAGCTGCTCAAACACCGTTTGACACAACTATTGAAAGTTTGTAGTGCTTTTCGTTTGTCAGGCACTCGTGGAGCTGCCAGCGAACATCACACCTAACTCCAGGCGCCGGTCTGAAAAGGAAGAATCTGCCATGGAGTGCGGTGATTACGTCGAATTACGCAAGTGTCGGAAGAGTGTAAGTGTCGAACAGAAATTGGGCCAGAGCACCATAATACTCTACGAACGAGGAGCATAACAATGCCAGCTCGAAAACTGATTTGTAGATTAATCGCGAAAGCATTTGTGATCGTGACCTTGCTGAATATATTCTTAGCCCACGTAGCTATAACCCGCTTGATTTCCGCAACACGCATGTGCGCCAATGTCAGGTCGTGACGGGGCGAGAAACAGACAACTCAACATCTGCCCCTTTCGCTCTGCGCAAGGAGACGTTCCTTCTCCCGAACCTCGCCCAGCGGTGTAACCGGTTTCGGCACGGCGAAATCGTTGTCGAATACAAAAGTAGCCTTGTATTGGGGGTCCCGTGCTCCACCAGCTCGCGCGTTACCCGGGCGAGGTTAGCACTCGTGATGATAGCATTCGAGGCAATCGCTGGCTGTGGTCTCTAGCTGTGGTCTCTACTTGACCTTGCCAAGGACGCTGCGTCCGGTGTGGAGAAACCAATACCCATTCTCGCGAAAGGGGGTTGAACCGCCTGTGCGGGTGCGCCTCTAAATCAAAGCTGCTCATCATTCACCCAGATCCGGCTAGGCCAACCTGCCGGCCCCATCGGCTGCCGAAGAGATGATCGAGGTCCTGTTCCACAGTGTAATGGTCGTAGCCATCGATCCGGTAAAAAACGGCTTTGCCCACGACCCTTACCCGCGGCTTCAAGCAGAAGAATTTCTGGGTGATGGAAACGCAACCCGGCTCCGTGAACTGGGCGGATATCAACAATTCTCTCGATAAGGGCGAAGTTCGGGCCATGGCATGGCACGACGTTGGCCACGGAGCAGACACCGTCAGTTATTGGCAGTGGCGCAGCGCTCTCAACGGGCAGGAGGAGTATCACGGCACGCTTCTCGGGCCCGATGGCACTGCGGTTCCTCTCTATGCTGAAGTAGCGCAAGTCGGCAAGGAATTCGAGAAGGCGGGTGCTGTCCTGGCGGGCACATCCGTCAAATCCGAAGTCGCTCTTCTTCATTCTTACGATAGCCGCTGGGCCATCAACTGGCAGCGCCACAACAAGAATTACGATCCGAATGTGGAGTTAGGCAGCTACTACGCCGCCATCCGCCAGATTGCGCAATCCGTCGACATTCTTCCACCCACCGCAAATCTTTCTTCCTACAAATTGGTCGTAGCTCCGGGCCTCAACGTCTTGTCCGACGCTGCCGCAAAAAATCTTGCCGACTACGTCCGCTCTGGCGGCCATCTGGTTTTTGGCCAGCGCTCGGCTATGAAGGACGATGACAATGGCCTGCAGCCGGATCGTCAGCCAGGTCCGCTCGGAGAAATCCTTGGCGGCCGAGTGGAACAGTATTACGCCTTGATTGATCCTGTTCCTGTGGAAGGGCAGTGGGGAACGGGCGAATCGCCCTTCTGGGCGGAGCTGCTAAGTAGTAAGGATAAGGATTCGGAAGTGCTGCTTCGCTACGGGAAGAGCAACGGTTGGCTCGATGGCCAGCCCGCTGCCATAACGCGTAAAGTCGGCAAGGGCCGCATCACTTATATCGGTGCATGGCTCGATCCCAAAATTATGGAGAATGCTGCTAAGTGGATGACCGGGACCAGCAGTGTGACCACTCCTCTCCCCAACATTCCAACCGGTGTGGAAGTCTCTGTCAGGCAAGGAAGTCGCGAGACGGTCTACATCCTCGTCAACTTGTCCAAGAAGCCGCAAGCCCTAGCCCTTCCGAGCGCGATGAGCGATGTCCTTGAGGGCGGTTCAAAATCATCCGTTCAGTTGCCGGCTTACGGCGTCGCCGTGCTTGCCGCGTCGAATTAATATTCCGTAAGAGATACATACTTCGAATGCTAGGATTTGACAAAATGAATTCCCCCTCAAAAATGCGCTGCTCATTCGTTCTATCAACGTGCCTTTTGCTGGCGCTTTTTGGCGTCGACTCAGCCTGGGCGCAAACTCCACAGGTGTTCCGACTCGATGGCGGCAACTCCACCTATGCGTTCGGCGTGAATGAGCGGGGCGAGCTCCAAACGCTGTACTGGGGCGGACGCCTTGGCGCGAACGATACCATTCCTCCCGCACACTCGTTGCCAGAGATGGCGTCCTTCGATTCGTCCTATACCACGACGCCGCAAGAGTACGCCGGCTGGGGGGCAGGGTTGTTCACCGAGCCTGCGCTCAAAGTGAGTTTTGCGGACGGCAATCGCGATGTGGTGCTTCATTTTGTTCGGGCTACTCCGAATGGTTCACAATCGCTGGACGTGCTGCTCAAGGATATTTCCCGCGAGGTTTACGTTACGCTGCACTACTCCATCGACACGCAGAGCGGTATTCTCACCCGATCCGCGAGCATCGAAAATCGCGGGAAGCAGCCGATCCGGATCGAACAGGCTGCCGCCGCGCAGTGGACCCTTCCTCCGGCGCGTTACACGCTGAGCTATCTGACAGGCCGTTGGGCCGGAGAGTGGACGCTAAATCAGGAACCGATTCATGCGGGAGCACGCGTAATTGAGAGCCGTCGCGGAAGCACCAGCCATCAAGCTAATCCATGGTTCGCGATTTCTCGGGACGCTAGCCAAAGAAACGTTGGGCAGCCTACCGCGGAAGAGGAACATGGCGAAGTCTGGTTCGGGGCGCTCGCTTGGTCTGGTTCCTGGCGCTTTACCATCGAACTGAACCAGCTTGATTCTGTCCGTGTGACTGGCGGCTTTAATCCATTTGATTTTGGTTACAAACTCAACCCGGGTGAACACTTGGAGACTCCGTCCTTCTATGGCGGTTATTCCGATCATGGTCTGGGTGGGGCGTCACGCCTCCTTCATCGTTTCGAAATGGTCAATGTATTGCCGCACGCGCCGAATCCCAAACCTCGTCCGGTGATTTACAATTCGTGGGAAGCAACGGAATTTAAGGTCGATGAAGGCGGCCAGGTAGCACTGGCAGAAAAAGCTGCCTCCATCGGAGTGGATCGATTTGTGATAGATGACGGCTGGTTTGGGAAGCGGAACACCGATCACGCCGGTCTGGGCGACTGGTACGTGAATCTGGAAAAGTTTCCAGACGGGCTGAAGCCGCTGATCGACAAGGTTCACTCCCTTGGCATGGACTTTGGCTTGTGGGTTGAACCGGAAATGGTGAATCCCGATTCGGACCTCTACCGTAAGCATCCCGATTGGGTTTTGAATTTTCCCGGACGTCCGCGTTCAGAGCAACGCAATCAACTCGTTCTCAATTTGGCTCGCGCAGATGTGCGCGACTACGTCTCCACATTCCTTGACAAGTTGCTGACCGAAAACGATATCGCCTTTCTCAAGTGGGATTATAACCGCAACTGGTCGGAGCCTGGATGGGATCAGGTTCCAGTTGACCAACAACAGCAAGTTTACGTCGAATACATCCGGAATCTTTATGCGATTCTAGGCGATCTGCGAAAGAGGCATCCAAAGGTGGACATCGAATCCTGTTCGGGCGGTGGCGGACGGGTCGATCTGGGTATCTTGCAATACACCGACGAGGTTTGGCCCTCGGACAACACCGATCCCTTTGACCGGCTATTCATACAGGATGGCTTTAGCTATGCGTACCCGCCCCAGATCATGGTCGCTTGGGTCACGGATTCTCCACACTGGCTCAATGGCCGCTCTACCTCTCTCACCTATCGCATGCTTAGTTCCATGCAAGGCTCGCTGGGGATTGGAGCCAATCTGAATCATTGGACCGCCGAGGATTTCGCCACAGCCAAACGACTAATCGGTGCATATCACTCCGTGCAGCCGACGATTGTGCACGGCGATCTCTATCGGCTGCTGAGCCCGCGCGATGGAAGCCAGATGTCTGCAACCGAATCTGTTTCGAGCGACAAGAATCAGGCCGTCGTCTTCGCTTTCACGCACTCAACACAGGAAGGGCGCGGCTTTCCATTGCTGCAGCTCCAGGGTCTCGATCCAGATGCTGAATACCAGATCACTTTTATCGAGGGCAAAGGCCGGCCAGGGGCGCCGGCTAACGCTTCGGGCGCGTGGTGGATGCGACACGGTTTGTGGCTTGATCTGCGGGGGGATTTCCAGGCTTCTGTGTTCCGCCTGGATCGCCAGCACTGATCCTGCCCTAACGAGATTGCTTGCTCCGGCCGCCTCTTGAGGCAGAATTGCATTGTTCCCAGAGCGTTTCTGAAATTGGGATCCAACGGCCACATGCGGTCTCGCTGGCGGAGAGCGTCGCTAAGCGCGCAGCCGTCGGCAAGACCGAACCGGTCGCTACCGCGATTAAAACGGTTCGCAAAGGGAATCTCGCCTCGGGTGAGCTAGGCAAAATCGGGAAACACTTTGTTTTCAGTTGTGAAGGGTTGGGGTGGGAGACGGGGATTGAACCCGCGACATTCGGTGCCACAGACCGACGCTCTACCAGCTGAGCTACTCCCACCACTGGTGACTAGTTTACCATGACCTCGGAGGACGCGAAATAGTGTCGAAACTGGGATCTTGATTAGTCCAAGACGATATCTGATATCAGGGATCAGCCATCACCAGACGAAACAGAATGCAGATCCCTTGACCACAGCGGCGCGAGGTTAGGATGACAAGTAAGGTCCAGCGGCCTCAAGCTGGCGAATGCGGGGTCCTGGTATCTGATTGATGGTAGCTGTTATCTGTTATTCGCGGCGAAGAGCAGGCGGAGACCAGGACCCAGATCACTCCACAGTGTTTGCCTGAGTAGGTCATAGCAAGCTGGAAACGCCTACCTCACACGTCCCGGCCAGCCAACACCACCCTTGTTAGACTGAGGCAGGGCAGCCTGTGTCCCCGCGCATGAACCCAGCCGATCGCCTCCATTTCGATTTGCAACTCGCCTACGCTCGCCCTGTGATCGCGTTGCTGGCGATACTGTGCCTGCTGGAGCTGCGTACGGTGCGTCAGGCAGAACGGCCGCTCTCGTTCCTGATTGCCTACCTGTTTCTCGCCGTCATCATCGTGCTGATCGAACGCGCGCTTCGCCGCTACAATTGGCACATCCCCCTAGTCTGCGACATCTTGGTGGTTGGCGTTTTCCTGTACCTGTCTCCGGAAGTGTTGCCCGCGTGGTTTCTCCTCTTTTTCGTCGCATTTTCCGCGGGCTATCGCTGGAATCTACGGTCCTCTCTGCTCCTCTCCTTCGGACTCTTGCTGCTGGCGATTGCGCTGGAAATGCACAATTCCGGGCTGACTGACAGCTCACGTACCGTCATTTATTCACTGCCTTTCTTTGGCGCAACGTTCCTCGGCGTATCGGGAATGGCCTTTCTTGGCGACCGCAACCGCCAATTCGCATGGCAACAGGCTTTCCTGTCGCGACTGTCCACCACCATGCATGTGGAACTCGGGCTGGCGGAGTCGTTGCGCCTCCTTCTTGAAGAGATCGCCGCTGAATTTCAATCGGAGGAAGCTATCCTGGCGTATCGCGACACAGACCTCGAGCGCATTTTCCTTTGGCGCTTGAAGTCTGGCGAAAGCGAACGATTGATCCCCGATAACTTACCTATGACACGCGCGGACGGTTTCCTGCTCGACGACATGGAAGCCTCTCTCTGCTGGAACGTGGTCGCAGGCCGCGGCGCCGCCTTCGGTTGGGATCGCCGCGACGGTCGAGGTTTAAAATCCATCCCGCGAATTCCCGGACCGACTCTGCAGGAATTTGGGATTCGAAATCTGATGTCTGTGGCATTCGATCAGGACGGCCATGCCGCAGGACGGCTTTTCCTGGTGAATCGCAAGTCCGCTCGCTTGCCTTATGTGAAAGACGACCTCGCGTGGTTCGAGCAGATTTCCAGCTACGTCAGCAGTTCGCTGGAAAACGTGTTTCTTCTGCGGCATTTGCGCGCCCGGGCCATCGAAGCTGAGCGTTCCCGAATCTCCCGGGACCTCCATGACGGAATCCTGCAGACGCTGTTGAGTATTGAAATCCAGTTGGACGTGCTCCGTCGCCGGGTTACCACCCACCCGGAGCAAGTTGAGTCGGGGCTGGCCTCCCTGCAGCAGACCGTGCGCAACGAGGGCGGGGAACTGCGTCATCTGGTTACTGATCTACGTCCTCTTCGCGTGCAATCGGCGGACCTGGTGGACCTTATGCGCGGCTTCGGCGAACGCTTCCGCAATGAATCCAGCCTGGCCCTCGATTTACTGGTTGATTCGGTTGACCTTCATGCACCTGACCGTGTGTGCAGGGAGATTTTCCAGATTTACCGTGAAGCACTTAACAACATAAAAAAGCATGCGAAGGCTTCCCATGTCGTGGTAAAACTGTCGCAGGATGACAGCCGTCTTGTTCTGGTGGTAGACGATAACGGAGAAGGTTTCAGCTTCGCCGGGCGTTTCACTGGGGATGAGCTCGACCGCCTGCGGCTGGGTCCGATTTCCATCAAGGAACGCACTCGAACGATCGGAGGAGTTTTGACAGTGGAGTCAAACCCGGGGCATGGTGCGCGCTTAACGATTGAGGTTCCACTCGGCTGATAGCTCTATGGCGAAGACAAAACAACAGATACGCGTACTGATGGCTGACGATCACGCGATTTTCCGTGACGGCCTACGCAAATTACTCGACGGCGACGAAGACATTACTATCGTTGGCGAAGCGCAGAACGGCGCCGAATGTATTAAGCTTTTGGCCAAGCTCAAACCCGATATCGTCCTGCTCGATCTTCGCATGCCAGATAAAGATGGCTTGGCCGTGCTTGAAGAGGTCAATTTCGACCAGATCCCCACTCGCGTGATCGTGCTGACCGCGGCCGAAGACGACCGCGACGTGGTTCGCGCCATGCGCTTGGGCGCCCGGGGCGTGGTACTGAAACAGTCCGCGACCGATCTTCTGGTGAAGAGCATTCATCGCGTGCACGCCGGCGAAATCTGGCTGGACAACCGCATGACCGCCGAGGTGATGAAGGCCTTTGCGAAATCGTCCGAGTCTGGCCCGCGCCGGGAAAAACCGCTCCTCTCCGACCGCGAGAAGGAAATCGTGCAGCTGGTGGCGCAGGGTTTCCGCAACAAAGAAATCGGCGAAAAGCTTTTCATCTCTGAACAGACCGTGAAGAACCACTTGCACAACATATTCGATAAGCTGGGCGTTTCTGACCGCCTGGAACTCGCTCTCTACGCCATCCATCACCGCCTGATCGATCAGTCATAGTTTTTGCAGGACAAGCAATTTCGGCCTGAGGAGTTCTTGATTTCGACAGGGTATACCCCTGGGATCCCCAGTATCCTCACCATCAGTAGGTCAGCGGCCGCATTGAATCCGCCTCTGGAGTACCATGCCGGCTCGTCATCGCCCGCTCTGGTCCATGCCTTTTTCTGATACTTTTGGCCCATTTTTTGCCCAAGTTCTAGTACATTCGTACTTTTTGTACCGCAATACTTTTTGTATCCTGAGTTCTATTGTTCTCCTGGCACGCCACGACTACACTCAGTCTTTCAAATAGGGAGGTTCCCCGTGACTGGCTCTGAACGCCGCACGACACAACGTTTTTCGATGCGGCTCCCGCTGACCGTGCGCTGGACGACCGGAGCGGCCGTTGGCGAAACTGCGACCGAGTCTCGGGATGTGAGTTCCCGGGGCGTCTACTTCTTCCTCTCCAAAGATGTAAAGGAAGGGTCACCGGTTGAAATTCTACTCACTTTACCCAACGAGATCACCCTGGCCGGCCCAGTGCGCGTCCGCTGCCTTGGACGCGTGCAACGCACGGAACCTCGTGAAGAAGGTGCCGTCGGCGTTGTGGCAGCGATTGAACGCTACGAGTTCCTGCGGGGCAGCGAAGAAGTCTAGTTCGCCCTTCGCCCTAATTCTAGGATTTCGGTAAAGGTTCCTTGCTCGCTCACTGCGGAGGCGGGCAGGAATAGCCGGGGTGCCTCGGCCCCTCAGCGGAGCGCCCCGGCTGAAATATTCAGAGGTCGATCTTCAATCGCACCATCCGCCCGGCTTTCTTCTCCTCATAGCAAAGCTGTCCTTTCATCTTCGATTCGCTGTAGTCCGGATCCTTGCTGTAAGCCGGGACCACCGACCGGTGTCCCAACCGCCTCACCTGTACTTCGGGTCAGGCGATTTCCACAGCTCCCATAAGCCAATATGAGCTATCCCGCCCACGGGTACTCTGACTTTTCCTCTCTTCGGAGAGATTACAGGAAAGAACACTATGCCGGAAACGCCGGCAGACAAGACGCCTGGAAGCGGCGAAACTGACGGCAACCGCATGTCTGTAAAGGGCACTCCCGAGCGCTTGGCTACGCCAGCAGAGTTGGCGGAATTTGGTAGCATCGTGCCCAATCCCGATGTTGAGGCGCGCATTCTGGCACTCCTGGAAGCACAGATGAAAGAGGACATGGCTTTGGTTCAACCCCTCGACCTTGCAAACGCTTCCACACCGCCATCCTCGGAGACCGTGAATGAAATCGCTGAAATTCCCGACGCAAAAGCTCGGGAAGAATCCGTTGTAAAAACTCCGACTCCTTCGGCGTTGCAGATCGCGTTTGAAGCTCTAAAGGCGTCGCAATTTCCCGCTCCTGAGGAAATTGCCGAGTCGCCCTTTCCGTCGGACGAAACGCCTGAGCCGACTGTTCTTCCCGCTTTAGCCACGTCGTTCGTAGCTCCTGAGATTCAGCCTGAACCGCGTTCGCCTCGCGTCGATCTATTAGAATTTGCCGAAGCCTTGGATCAGCACCGTCTGTGGGTGGAAACCGCGGGTCGGGAAGGCGCACGCGGCGATTTCTCCGGCGCGAACCTGAGCGAAGCAGATTTGACGGGTGTGAATCTGCAGGGTGCAACCCTGCAGAAAACAAATTTGCGTGGCGCCGACGTGTCCATGGCCAATCTGCGCGGCGCGAACCTGGTGGAAGCGGATTTGCGCGAAGCCAATCTATTGGGAGCCGAATTCTCCGGCGCCAATCTGATGGGCGCAAATCTTTATCTCGCAGAAGGATTGTGGGCCGGGAGGCTCGGCGGTACGAATTTGCTCGACGCCACACTACCGGAAGGAGTCGCGGCACAGGATGCAGGCAAAACCATTACCCAGTCGACGCAAGCCGCACGTTGGTTTTATCTACTTGTGATCTTCCTCTGCGCCGGCGCGTGCTGTCTCGTCGCGCTCACCAAGGACGTGCGTTTGCTTCTGGACAAGGCGGCCGTTCCTATTGACCGCATTCCCAATTTTCTTCCATTACAGGGTTTTTATCTCGGCGCTCCGCTTTTGCTCACGGTGTTGTACCTGCGCATGCAGTTCCTGCTCTTGCGACTCTGGGGCAGCATGGGTGCACTGCCGGCGGTCTTCCCTGATGGACGGACTCCTGAAAAAGACGGCTCATGGTACCTGATGGGGCCCATCCGCCCGAATCTTCTCTGGTCGCGCGACCCTCGTTCACCTCTGGCCCTGCTCGAAAGCATGATCGCCAGACTGCTGGTGTATTGGGCTGTTCCCGCCACGCTTTTTCTCATTTGGCTCCGCTACCTGGTGATGCAGGACTATCGCGGCACACTTCTGCATGTTTTTCTTTTCACCCTCGTGGCGGCCGCCGCTTGCGGACTGCCGCGCGTTGTCGCACGTGTTTTGCGCCCGGGAGATTGGACTGAGGAAACCACTGCCAGATTCATGAAGGATGTGCTTTCGGCACTTCGCGCGCCAGTCGCCGCTGGGATCGTCCTATTCGGCCTTTCATTGGGTGTGATTCATGGATTGCCCTCCGATCCCACCATCCACCCTGAAGTCGGCCGGGGAGATCCGCGGCGCTGGGCTGCTACGGTTTTCCGCGTCGTTGGATTCCGTCCGTTTGCGGATATCACCGAGGAGAGCATTTCTTCCTCGTCGGGCAGCGATGACACAAGGGATGCGAGCGTCGCAGAGGGACCTGGACCGCGTCTGAACGAGATGACCTTGCGGTACGCGCGTGGTTATCGCGCCGCCTTCGCAAATGCGCGTATGTGGCGGGCAAATCTGGAGGGCGCCAGCTTGTCGGAAGCCGATTTCCGCGGCGTGAATCTACGCGAAGGCATTCTGCGTTCCGCCAAACTCGACCGCTTACAGGCCATGAGAGGCAACTTTGTTTCCGTGGACGCGCAATGGGCAAATTTCTCCGGTGGCGATTTCCGGAATGCCGACCTCTCGTTCGCCAATCTGGAAGGCGCCACGCTGACCACTGCAAATCTCGCGCGTGCCAGCCTGTATTCCGTGAATTTGCGTCATGCGAATTTATTGCGGGCGGATTTGTCGCACGCCGATTTCCGCGACGTCAAACTTGAGGGTGCTATACTGTCCCTCGCTGTGCTCGAAGAGACCGACATGTCTGCCGCGAAGCTGCTTGGCGCCAACCTGACCGACGCGCAACTCAAGGGAACCATCTTTCTGGAGGCCGATCTTTCGAAGGCCGATCTGCGCGGCTCGACCATGACGGGCGCGATTTTGCGACAAGCGAAACTCGAAGGCGCGCGACTAGACGGCGCGGATCTCCGCGGCGCACTCGGCCTGGAGGCATGGCAGGTCTGCTCGGCGCAGGGCTGGCGAGGCGCCCAACTCGATCGCGACGTCAAGCAGGCTGTCGAACAATCCTGCGGAACAACACAACCAGCACCGCAACCGTAAGCTTGTGACCATGCCCGTCACCTACCTCCGGCGTAGCGCTGCGAATCCTTACTGATGCCTCCAGCAAGGCGCTCGCGCATGGCGGCTGCTTGCGGCAGCGTGAATTGCAGTTCGCCCTTAACCGCGCTCCTTAGCTGCGCGTTTTCCCAACGGCTCTGCATGATCCCTTCACGGCCGTGCGAATCGGTGCCCAGCAGCAAATGTCCGATTTCATGCGCCATCACGCAACCCAACAGCTCGCCGTCGCCCAGCAATCCCAGCGTGTTTGCCTTGACCAGATGGGCGTAGTACAGGTTAATGTAGGTTCCCTTGCCCTCAGCGTCGGCAAACGCCTCGCCTGAGATTTCTTCCTTCACAGACTTTCCCGATCGCACAATCCGTAACGAAAGGTGCGCCGGATACGCGATACTGCTGCAGGCTGACGGCTTCTCAAACTGGTCGGCAACGTGTGCTCCTGCGATACTGCAATCGAGCCACTCCACCTCGATCCCAGCGCGCGCCAATATCTGCCCAACTCTTCTTTCCGCCTGCTCCAGAACATCTCCTGGCGCCGCAGCGTCATTGAAGACGGAGAGCGCAAGAACTACGGGCGGGGCTTCTCTGGCCCGGGCGAGCGTGGTCCCGGTGCTCGCCTGAAATAGCGCAAACCAGCTCAGCACAAACAAGGCTTTGACGACCACGGAAACCTCCGAGAGCTTTCGCTCTCGAAGTCACGGTGCGGCGCCATGCCTGCTACCTCAATGCAGGGCGAATCCCCGCCTACCTAAATGTGGGTAACGAGGTAAATCGCGTGTTTCGAGTAGATTGGTAGTTCGGGTTACACGAATTTATCTGGCAGTGATTCTAGAGAGGGGGAATTTTTCGGTTGACATGGGCTTGCGACCGGCAACCCTCCGCCGATTCATAAGTCTCGCTCCTGGAAACGATATAAAGCCAGCCCCAACGCAATCAGCATATAGACGATTGCGTAGCCCACCATTCGGGCGCTGGGGGCAGAGTAGGCACCAAACGGAGAGAAGTCCAAAGAACGGCCGAGCGCCGAGTGCATTACATAGGAAGCACGGCGCCAGAGCACCTCGCTCGGCATCAGCAAGCTTGAAATGATACCCACGGTTACCAGGCGATGGGAATTGGTTACCGACCCGATCTGTTCCATCCAGCCACCGATGAATGCCAGTCCATGTAAACCCAGGACAATCACGCCATTGGTCAGAGTCGAAAACCACGTTCCAAACAAAAACGTAGTTGTCAGCACCAGCAGGCATTCCAAGTAAATCAGCAGTGCTCCCTGCAGCGCGCCACGCGGCACTACACCCGCGATCCCGTGGCCAATCGCCAACACCCCGCCAAATAGCAATGCAATGAACATCGCGATCATCCCGGCGAACCCAAGCCATTTTCCGATCAGGAGTTGCCAGCGGGGTTGTGGCTTCGTGGCAATGGCGTGAATCGTGGACGAGGCGATTTCCCCGGAGAGTGTGTCCACGCTGGTGAGCACCGTGATGATCACCGCTATCATGTCAATCGCGTAAAAGCCAACTTGAAGGGCAGTGAGCTGAATCTGGTAGCGCACCAGCGGAGGAGTGTTGTCAGCGCGCAGGTCTCTCACCTGGTAATGCATGCCAATCCCAAACAGGATCAGGAAGGCTGCCCCGGCGAACAGCGCCGTCCAGAGTATCTTTCGGCGTGCTGCTTCCAGAAAAGTGATGCGCGTAATGATCCAGATATTCATTCAGATCCCTGACTCGCACCCATTATTTTCAGGAATGACTCTTCCAGGGAAATGTGTTTTGGCGTGAATTCATAAACCTCCACATTGGAGGTAACCAGATAGCGCAAAATGTTAGGCAGTTGATCTCTGGAATCCGTTGACAGCCTCAATCGGTCACCGTCAAAGTGGACGGACGCCGTCCATTGCGACAGCCCGGCAAGAATTTCTGGCCGAAGATTGCCGGCGCGAACCTCAACTTGAATTTCTCCGTCGGGAGATGCGTGTAGGTTGCGCATTGCCACTACTTCGCCGTGGTTGATGAAGACAACCGTATCGCAAGTAACTTCGACTTCACTCAGCAAGTGCGAATTCAGGAAAACAGTGGCACCGCGGCTTCGCTGCCGGCGAATAATGTCACGAACCAGTCGTCGTCCCATCGGATCAAGTCCAGTGGTAGGCTCATCCAGAAAAATCAAATCGGGTTCATGGATCAGGGCCTGCGCCAAGCCAATCCGTTGCAGCATGCCCTTGGAAAAGCCGCGCAGCCGCCGGTCCCGATGCGCCGTCAGATCTACCAGATCGAGGTACGCCGGAACTCGATCACGCAGTTGCACTGGCGTCAGTCCGCACAATCGCCCATGTAGAATGAGAAGTTCAGAAGCCGTCAACCAATCGTAAAAGCGGAAATCTTCAGGAAGAAATCCGATCTTGCGGCGCATTTCAACGCTGGAAAAAGGATAGCCAAGAATCGAGGCCTCGCCCGCGCTCGGTCTCACAAGTCCCAGCAGCATCTTGATGGATGTACTTTTGCCAGCTCCGTTTGGTCCGAGGAAGCCGAAGATCTCCCCTCGCCTGACTTGGAGCGATAAGCCGCGTACCGCGACCTTGTTTCCAAACACTTTGCGCAGATTCCGCGTTTCAATGGCCAGGCTGTCGGGCGATTGCAGAGTTTCCTCCCCGCTCACTCCAGCGAGCTGGCCAATTGTACCGCCACATTGGGGTCGCCCCAGCCTACCAGCCCATAAATGATTCCGCCGTCCACCCAGATCAGCGCGTACGATGGCCGGTTATGATTGGGGAACTGCATCAATGTGCCTTGTACTCCATTAATGTTGACCGTTTCATAGGAACTCACTGTCGCGGGAATCGGCAACACCAGGGTGGACTTCCAGTCGACGCTCTGGCAAAATTTCCGCGCCTGCACAGGATCCATGCCTGCCAATTGCAGCGCGGTTTCGGCCAGCTGTTGCAGGTTCAGGTCGGAGGGAACCTTCACCACCGGGCTGGGGGCCTGGATAAGTGCCAAGCAGTCGTTTGGCGAGCTGGCTGACGCTGGAGCCTGTTCCTGATCATTCGATCCGCGATCCTTGCCACAATTTCCGTAGCTGATTTCCACTGAGCGCGGGACCAGCACGGAAACCGATGCGCCATCCAGACTGGCTGGTAGAATCAGATCGGTCCGGCCAGCTTGATCCAGAATCTCCTGCAGACGCGCGCGGTCAACGGTCATGTGGAACCCGTGAGCTCCCTCGACCTTGAAGCTCGGTGCATCCGTCCGCAAAGAAATCAGTTTTATAGGGAAGCCCGACAATTTGCTGGCGGCATCCTGTGAGGAAGCATCCCGCTCCTTCTCGTCTGTAGTGACGACAACGTTTTCCGAAATCAACTGCCCGATGCCTTGCTGTAACTTGCGATTGCTGAAGTTGTCCATCGAAGCGAAATTCAGGCTCAGCGTTTGCACTTTCTCCACTCTCAGCGTCGCCAAAAGCCGCTCCGCGAAGCTTCGAGCCGACGGGAATGCCAGCGCGCCTAAAAGGATCGCCGCTGCCAGAGAACCGGTCCACGCAAAACGCCAGCGCGATGCAAAGATTCGCGAGATAAGGGGCACTCGGTACCCTTGTGGCTCGAGACGCGCCTTGAAGCGCGCCAGGGCCATCTGTGGATTCGCTTCCGCTCGTGACGCCGGCACCTCCAATGATCCGAGCAGCATGCCGACGCGGGCAGCTGTGGCAGAGACAGCCTTACTCTTTGCCTGGCACGCAGGGCACTCCGCAAGGTGTTTGTCTACAGCGGCCTTTTCCTCTGGAACCAGTTCTTCGTCCACGCATGCGCGCAAAACATCATCCGTCGGGCAATTCATAAAGCCTCCAATTCCTTGTCCCCAAAAAGCTCCAGATAACATCTCTCGAAAGCCACCTCCGCTCGGATCAGCATGGTCCCTATCGATCCGGGTGCCAACTCTAACTGCTCGGCCAGTTCGCGATAGGAATGGCCTGTGGCGCGCAACAGCAACAGTTGGGCCCACTCTGGTTTGAGTTTTGCCAGGACCGTGCGCACTCGCTGCTGTCTCTCTTCACGCAGCAGAATCTCCAATCCGTTTTCCCCATGGCTATTCGGCTTCGAAGCCAGCGCCGCTTCTCTTTCCAGCCGGATGTGCCGGGAACGCGCGCGAAAGTCGGCTGTGCGATATAGCCAGCCGGACACATTTTCTCTAGCCGCTGGCGGTAGGATCGTGGAGTGCAGCCTCAGAAATGCCTCACTGGCAAGCTCTTCCGCACGGCCGCAATCGCCAAGCATCCGATGCAGAATAGCCACAATACTCGGATACGTGCTTACGAACAGGTCATTGAAAGCTTGAGGTGAAATAGTACGTGAGGTTGCGCTAGGTTCTCGCATACTCGGCTTGGACGCCCAAACCCCTTGTATCACACCCTCTAACAATGCGGCTCTCCTGCTCTTCTTAACTTAGACGCCGAACCACTTGGATTTGTGACAGACGCCCAAGGGGATCTCGACGCACCCGCCCGGCACTCCTGAATCGCGGAGAACAGACCTGCCGCACGAAATACGGGGGGAATTCGCTCTTTCTAGAAGTAGGCTAAGCGGACTTGGAGCTATCGTTCGTCGCCGAACATCCTGATGTCTTCCGGTCCTTCGTTCAGCGGCATAATGTCGCGGCCCTGTACCAACTGCCGCACCTGCTCGACGATGTCGGGATTCGCAAGCGTGGTGATGTCGCCGGTGTCCATGCGATTCGAGATAGCGGCCAGCACGCGGCGCATGATCTTGCCGGAACGCGTCTTTGGCATGTCAGGCACGATGTGGATGCGCTTCGGGCGCGCGATCTTGCCGATGATGGTCTCAATGGTGGAAATAATCTTGTCCTGTATGGCCTTCTTCGGCAGAACGCCCGGCTTTAACGAAATGTAGATCTCCGGCACGCGACCTTTCACTTCGTCGACCACCGGCACCACTGCCGCTTCTGCTACTTCCTGAACGGTCAGACAGGCGGACTCTAGTTCCTTCGTGCCCAGACGGTGGCCTGCGACGTTAATCACGTCATCGACGCGCCCGAGAATTCGGTAGTAACCGTCCGGAGGAAGTACAGCGCCATCCGCGGCGTAATAGGGCCAGTCACGCCAATCCTTGCTGTGCGGATTCTTGTTGTACTTCTTGTAGTAGTTGCTGACGAATCGGTGCGGGTCGCCCCAAATCGTCTGCATAATGCCCGGCCACGGATTGCGAATGCAGATATTCCCCGCGGCGTGGTCGGCCGTGACCACTTCTTTTCCGTCTTCGTCCCAAATTATTGGATAGATTCCGAGGCAGGCGGGCCCCGCGCTGCCGGGCTTCATAGCATCCAGAGCGGGTTTCGTAGTGCACAGGAAACCGCCCGTTTCGGTTTGCCACCAAGTATCCACAATCACCGCTTCGCCCTTTCCTACTATTTCGTGGTACCAGCGCCAAACCTCCGGCTCGATCGGTTCGCCAACCGTCGTCATGTGCTTGAACCGGTAAGTGTGTTTCTTGGGTTCGTCCGCGCCAGCCTTGCGCAGCATGCGGATCGCGGTCGGAGACGTGTGGAAAATGTTCACGTCAAGGCGCTCAGCAATTCGCCACGGCCTGCCCGCATCAGGAAACTGCGGCACGCCTTCGTATAACACGCTAGTCGCTGCCAACGCTAAGGGGCCGTAGACGATATAAGAGTGGCCGGTGATCCAGCCGATATCCGCCATGCACCAGTAAACATCTTCGGGATGAATGTCCTGGTAGTACTTCGCAGTGCCTGTGACATAGGCCAGGTAACCGCCCGTGCGATGTTGGCAGCCCTTCGGCTTTCCGGTAGTCCCACTGGTGTACATCAGGAAAAGCGCGTCTTCCGCTTCCATGGAAACGGGATCGACCACGCGATTACGAAAATCCTTCAAGACGTCGTCGATGAAATAGTCGCGCTCAAGGATCATAGGTGCATCGGACGAGTAGCGATGCGAGTAGCGCTTCCACACTAGCACTTTGTCAATCTGTTGCCCCTCTTTTTTTGCAGTTTCAACCGCAAGATCAGCACTCGCTTTGTGATCCACCCAGCGCCCATTCCGGTGGTAACCGTCCGCGTAAATCAGCACGCGGCTGCCAGAGTCCGCAGCACGCAAACCGCACGCTTCGCCAGAGAATCCGCCAAACACAACGGAATGAATTACCCCCAGTCGCGCGCAGGCCAGCATGGTAATGGGCAGTTCCGGGATCATCGGCATATGAATAGTGACGCGATCACCCTTTTGCAGGCCCGCAAATTCCCGTAACATCGCCGCCGCTTCGTTCACGCGCCGGTAAAGTTCCTGGTACGTGATGACGACATGATGCTCGTCCTCCGGTTCGGGAACGAAGATCAGAGCGGCCTTGTTCTTGTATTTAGCCAGATGCCTGTCGACGCAGTTGTAGCAGGCGTTCAGCCGCCCGCCGACGAACCACTTCCAGAATGGCGGATGATCGGTGTCCAAAGTCGTATGCCAGTACTGATCCCAGTGCAGCAGTTCCGCGTATTCCCGGAAACACTCCGGGAAATTCTTCTCGCTGAAACGCTCCACGATGTAGGGGTCATTCAGGTTTGCTTGAGCAATGAAGCGCGCAGGCGGTCTAATGTAGGCTTCTTCCTTCCAGTGCACAGCAATCTGAGCTTCGTTCGAACCCTGTTTTTTGGCTTTAAGCTTTTTGTCAGTGTGTTTTTTCTCTGCAGTATTCGCCACGATGCCTACTCCCTCGAAAAATCAAGACCCGCACCCACCATCCGCTAGGAACGCAACGACAATTACTTCTACGCGAGGAGGGTCGCGTGAGACCAAGGCGGGGAAGTGTCCAACCCAGACAGACTCCCGCTTCTGCCCAAGGCAAGAATCATGCTACCAGGGGAGTTCTGCCGTCAATCTGAGGAGGGTCAACTTTTTTTGGCGTGTGAGTACTCGTTCCAGATCAGCGTTCCGTGCGTTTCACTTAACAGCAGGTTGCCAATGACCACAGTGATCGCCGCGACGATCATGGGGTAGTACAAACCGGCATAAATGTTGCCCGTCCGCGCACAGAGCGTCAGACCAATGAGTGGCAACAATCCTCCAAACACACCATTGGCTATGTGATAGGGCAACGACAACGACGTATAGCGGATTCGCGCGGGGAATGCTTCCACGAAATACGCTGCAATTGGCCCGTAGATCATGCACACGAAGATCACCTGAATGAAGACCAGGAATACGAGTTGTGGAAGGTTTGGATTCGGCGCTTCCTTGGCGGGGACCCGTTGCCTGCTGTCGTCCAAAGTCATCGCCGTCAACTTAATAGCGCCCGTAACCTTCTCGGTAGCCGGTTTCCGGGTCACAACGTTCTTTCCTGCTGCTTGTTGCATCTGCATGTAGATCGGAATATAGCTGGCGATGGACAGCAGACAAGCCGCCATCATTATCCACTTACGTTTGAACCGGTAGGAGAGCGAGCCAAACAGTGTGAAGAACGGCATGGCGAGCAGCGATGCGATTGCCACGATGGCATAGCCAGTCATCGTATTGATCTTCAAGACTGTCTGAAGGTAAAACAATGCGTAAAATGGCCCCGTGTACCAGATCACACCCTGGCCTACCGTCGCGCCAAACAAAGAGATCAGCACGCACTTCAGGTTTGGCCATTCGGTAAACGCTTCCTTCACCGGCATCGCAGAAGTCATGCCCGATGACTTGATTTGCGAAAAGATGGGGGACTCACGCATCTTCAGACGGATGTAGTGCGAAACGCTGACGAGGATGATGGAAAGCAGGAATGGCATGCGCCAGCCCCAGTCGCCAAGCTGCTCCTTCGTCATCGCGGATTGAGTACCCAGTACCACGAGGATGGAAATGAAAAATCCGAGTGATGCGGTAATTTGAATGAAGCTGGTGTAGAAACCACGCTTGTTGTCGGGCACATGTTCGACAACGTAAACCGCGGCGCCGCCGGATTCGCCCCCAGCGCCAGCCCTTGCAACACGCGCATCAACAGTAATGTGATTGGAGCGAACTATCCGGCAGGCTTGTAGGTTGGCAGCAAGCCGATGAGGGCCGTGGCTCCGGCCATGATGCCCAGAGTTACCAGAAAGGCATACTTTCGTCCAACTAGATCGCCAGTTCTCTCGAAGAACAACGCACCGAACGGCTTCACAACGAACCCCACGGCGAAGGTCGAAAGGTAGGCGATGAGGGCCAGCGCATCGTTTCCAGGTGGGTAAAAATTTGGTGGTGGTACCACTCGATCATAGTTCCTACTGCCGACGACATGATGACTCGCCAGATTCCGTATTCGGCGTTAAAGTGCGGCAGCGCGCCGGCCTGACTCCCCATGAAGCCCCCGCATTTCAGTGCGGATTCGTTTGAGCGCAGCAAACCGCTCACCATTCGTGCGACATAACCCCGTTTGAAAGTCCCTTTCGCGAACTTGTTGGACAATCGTACGGCTCAAAAATGGGTCAAGAACTCCACCGTTTAAATCTGCGGCGAAGGTCAAAGTCAAGTTACAGGATTGTTACAAACGCGCGCCGCAGTCGGATCGTGGCGAACGGTAAGCAACGAATTGCCAGCTACTTGGAAGAGTCTCTGATCCACACGGTCTTAATATTGGTGAACTCGCGGATGCCGTATGGCCCGAGCTCGCGCCCGTGGCCGGAGGCCTTGACCCCGCCGAAGGGAACTCGAGGGTCAGACGCGACCATTTGATTGATGAATACCATTCCGGCTTCGAGCTCGTTGATCAGTCGCTCGCGTTCGCCTGTGTCGTTGGTCCATGCGCTCGCGCCCAGCCCAAATCGGGTGTCGTTCGCGATGCCAATGGCTTCGTCGAGATTCTTTACACGGAAAATGCCTGCCACTGGGCCGAAGAACTCTTCCCGATACGCTGGTGAATCCTTGGGAATATTGGTCAAAACCGTGGGCAAGTAAAAATTGCCCGGTCCATCAACTGCTTTTCCACCTGCCAAAAGTTTGGCTCCGGCTTGCAGCGATTTTTGTACGCCGGCATCCAGGTCTTTTACTGCATCAGGAGTGGAGAGTGGCCCTACATCCGTCCTTTCATCCATGGGATCGCCCAACTTCAGCGCTTGCATCCGGCTCACGAATATTTTCTCGAATCGATCCGCAATCTGTTCATGGACTATAAATCGTTTGGCGGCAATGCAGGACTGACCATTGTTCATGACGCGAGCCTTGACCGCGGTCGCGGCAGCTTCCTCGATGTTGGCACTGGGCATCACTATAAATGGATCGCTTCCACCCAATTCCAGCACAACTTTCTTGATGCGTTTGGCGGCAGAGATTCCAACCTGGATGCCGGCCTGCTCACTGCCCGTCAGCGTTGCGGCGGCCACGCGCGGATCATTCAGAATGCGGTCCACCTGCGAAGCGCCGATCAGCAACGTTTGGAAAACACCCGGAGGAAACCCGGCGCGGAGGACAATATCCTCAATTTTCAACGCGCATTGCGGCACATTCGACGCATGTTTCAGCAAGCCAACGTTTCCCGCCATAAGTCCTGGCGCAATGAACCGAAATACTTGCCAGAAAGGGAAGTTCCACGGCATAACCGCGAGGACGATTCCAATCGGTTGATAGCGAATGTAACTCTTTGCTGCCGACGTCTCGATCACCTCGTCGGCCACGAATTTCGCCGCGTTTTCCGCGTAATACTGGCAAGCCGTCGCGCATTTGGCCGCTTCCGCAACCGCCGAGGAAAGCGTCTTGCCCATTTCCAGTGTCATTATGCGGCCCAGTTCTTCTTTTTCTGCTTCTAGGATTTCTCCGGCCTTTGCCATCCACTTGGCGCGATCGGGAAACGACGTCCTGCGGAAGCCCTGAAACGCTTTAGCGGCCTTCCCGATCCGTTCGTCCACTTGTGCATTCGTCAGGGAATCGAATTTCTTCACCACTTCGCCGGTTGCCGGATTAATTGTCGCAATTGCCATCGTGCCCACTCCATAGGGAAAATGTCCGCGCGCCATTCTATTCCCAAACCTTACTTGTTTACAGTAGAGATTTGAGCGACAGAGCCTGCTACGCCTATCGGAGGAATAGGCCCTTCAACTGTTGTAGATCGGGGAGCGCAACATCAGAGACGGCGCAGAACGTGAATCCATCCTTCTGCCAGGAAACCCAGTGATATCCCTGTCGCTCCCCGGACTCCGCATAGGGAACGGCGTCCTGGGATTTCCAAACGAACACATTCACAATGTGCTTTCGCCTGCCATACACCAGCGCCGCGACCGTCCTGCCTTCAATGACATCTAGACGTCCGCCCACAAGCGGGAATTCCTCCGATGCGAAATCGCGCACGGGAGGCGCAATGTCCAGCCTCCCGTCAAACCAAGGCTTAACGGTATGCTGATCTGTGGATTCCACGTCCGTCAGGTGTCCGGGCTGAAGAGAGCGAAGATGTGCATCCAGAAGTGTAGTTGTCCACGCAGCTTGCTGCGAAGAATTGATAGCCGGTGAGAAACGTCGGGTCCCCCAAAACAGCGCAATCACGAGTGCGGCTGCCACTGCGAGCCAGCGCCATGCTCCAGGATGACCCGAAGTGCGAGCGGGCGAAGTGGAAGAAGCGACGAAAAGCTTCTTGCGGAGGGATTCCGGGGCACGCTCGTACAATTCCGCTTGCTGCAACGATCGGTGAAGTGCTTGTTCAGCGGCAAGGATCGCAAAACAACGAGGGCACGATTTCAAGTGTTGCTCGAATCCTGCCATTCCTGCCGCGTCCAGTTCGCCGTCAAGGTACGCGTGCAGTTTGGTCTGGGCTTGTTCACAGGCCATGGCGCGCCTCCTTCCGCGAAGACGTCGCCAGAGCAGTACGCAATTGTTGACGCGCGCGCGCGAGGGAGGACATCACTGTGCCAATTGGCCGCCCCGTGATGGCGGCAATCTCTTTATAGGAGCAGCCTTCTAGTTCGCGCAACACAAGGACCTCGCGGAAGGAGGCGGGCATCTCTCCGAGCGCGCCCGCGAGTCGTTCGCGGTCGTGACTGGCAATCGCCAAACTTTCCGGCGTGGTGCGTTCCTGCAGCATCGATACTTCGCCCAATTCGGAAATATCCTCCATCGGACGGTTCTTCTGCAGCCACGTATAACAGCAATTGCGGACGATTTGTATCAACCAGGGACGCGTATCACCTCCGCGAAATGTGCCGAAAAATCGATACGCGCGCAGTACCGCGTCCTGAGTCACGTCCTCAGCATCTGCGCGGCTGCGCAATAGCCAGCGCGCCAGGTTAAAAGCCGCATCGAGGTGTGGCAACACGCTCTCCTCGAAGCGGACCCTGTCTTGTCCCTCCGACACTTCTGAACCTTTCATACTTCTAATATTCAATAACCGTGGCGCCCTCGATTTTATTCCCATCTTCCAATTGCGCGCTCAAAACAAGGAAAGTTCAGCAGCGGGAATAAGTCAGGGCTGTCGAGAGTCTACATGGCTGAACACCCCGGATTGCCGCGCGGGCTTGTGTTCTCTCTTCAAGTTCGCGTCGCTCAAGCCAAGCGGACGTATCTCAGACACCATCCGCGCTCCTGTCTGCCACGTAAAGGAGGAGTATTCTGCGATTTTCACTCCACCGGCGCGATCCCCACGCCAACAATCTTCCGGGAATTCTTGTCCACAACAATTGCCACCACAATCAGGTTCTCTGGCTTCCATTTCTTTTCCAGCTTTAGTGTAACCTGATGTTGATACTCGTTCCCATTTCTTGTCGACCCTGCTTTTTGGATCGATCGCACCACCGGCGCGTGAGGAAGAGTCTTACCTGAGTTTTCTCCCGCCGTCACATCGGATTGCAAGTCTTTTTCCGTTACCGCGATCCATAGTTCCAATTCTTCGCCCTTTGCAATTGACGGCAAGCCCGCTACCTTTACTCCAAACGACGTCCTTCCAGGCACCTTTTCTGCAGACGGAGTCAAGACCACCCTTGCCTTGGGAATTGAAGCTGCCTTTTGGATAGCTAAGCCTGTCTGCTGCGGCTGCGTCCCCGTGATTTCCGTCGAACCATCAACGACCATCTCCGGCGTGTAAACACCGCTTTTGGGAAGAATGTGGGAATACGTCACTTGCCGTTCTGTAAAATCTGGCGATGAGAACGGGTCGGTCCATCCGTCGTGATTCCAGTAATCCACGTGCTCTTCCATGGCCACCACTTCGACGCCGGACACCGGTTGCAGCTCACTTATTTTCCGCACGAGTTGATCTGCGGGAGGGCAGCTGGAACATCCTTCCGAAGTGAACAACTCCAAAATCACGATTGGTTTTTGTGAAGGAGCTTCATTTTGAGGAGGTGCCGCTTGGCCATGCTCCGTGGCAGGAAGCAACAGCAGGAATGCAAGAGCCGGCACGATTCGCGTTCGATTCCAAACTCTCATGTGCGCTCTACCCCTTTCCTCGAATCGGAATTACCGTCCCGGTTATTTGGCTGGCACTCTCACCAGCCAACCTTAGGACCTGTTCTGCCACACGCTTTGGATCCAGCCATGTCGAGAAATCTGCGTTTGGCATGGCCTGACGGTTGGCGGGCGTATCCATGGTGTCTGGCAGAACGATATTCGCCGTAAGGCCGGCGTCTGCGTTTTCCAGCGCAACGGTTTGGACGAGCGTGCTCAGCGCGGTCTTGAACGTGACGTACGCGCCCAGGTTCGCATGAGGCTCTTTCGCCGCCAGGCTTCCGATCGCCACAATTCTTCCATTTTTCGATTTTCGCAGGTGCGGAATAGCCTCGCGTAGAACATAAAATGCAGAGGTCAGGTTTAGATCCTGCATCCGATTCCAGGTGGCATCATCGGTCATGGCGATGGGATGGCCGCCCGAAAAGCCGCCGAGTACATGGATTAGGATGTCCAGCCGCCCGAATTCCGTGACAATGTTCTGAACCAGATCATGAACCTGCTGTCGTTTGGTAAAATCTACAGACATGGCGCGAAAATGTGGAGATGGAAAATCGCTCGACTCGATGTGCAGAGATGCCCCGATAACTTTGTCGCCGCTCTGCAGAAATAGCTTCGTCACAGATGTGCCGAGGCCTCCATTTGCTCCCGTGATCAGTACAATTCTTTCGCTCATGCTCGTGCTAGCCTTTCGACACCCTCACTGTCTTATGTGAGTGTGAATCGCAACAAAAGGGGTTTCAAGCGGATTTCTAGGAAAACCGATTTGCGTTGCCTGGTATGTAGGACTGGCGTTCAGAGGCAAGTCTACTTCCCGCTCCACCAAACGATTGTTACGCCCACGCACACCACGGCTATGCCCAGCCAGCGATTTCGGCTGATGCGCTCGCCCAGAAACGTCTTCGCTCCGAACGCTCCAGCCGCATAGCTCAGCGCACTGACGGGCACCACGAAACTGACTTCGAGGAACGAAAGAATAGCGAGCAACGAGAAAAATCCAAGAGCCATCAAAGCCACGCCCAGCCACATCCACGGTATACGCAAGGCTTGCAGCACGAAGTGCAACAGCGCTTTTGGGCGAAAGTCGTGAACTTCGCCGATTCCCTTCATCGCCCTGCTGACGCACAGTTCGCCGCCAGTTCCGGCAACGACGATTAAGAAGAACAGCAGTGCTTCGAGCATTACTGGTGAACTCCCGTCGTGCTGGGCGCCGTGCGTCCCACAATGAACACTCCAAAGCAAATCGCCGCGATGCCCAACCAGCGCAGCGGCGTCACGAATTCGCCCAGTAAGAAGTAACTCAGCAAGGCCACCGTCGCATAGGAAAGGGAAGTAGCCGGTTGAACGTAACTATAATCCGCCCACGTCAGCAGCAGCATGTGCACGATCATGAAGGCCATCAGGCAGGCGATCCCCAGCCAGATATAAGGCGAGGTTAGAATGCTACCCGCGATTCCCCAAATGTCCCCGATGTTTTTCACGCTGACTGGACCGATTCCCTTCATGCCCTTGCCCAGCATCACGTTTCCTAGCGGCCCAATGATGATGCTGATCAGGATCATGGGAATGGATTTCAGGTGAAGACGGCGAGTGTGTGTCACGCGATCAGTAGACCCAATATTTCAAACAGGGTACAAACCCTGGAAATGCTCGAAAATTCGCAAGCCAAATGTAGCTTCCAGTCTACGCGAATTAACCATTCGGGCAAAGGCGCGTACCATTTCACAGTTCTGAAGGCTTCAATGTGCGAAAGCGCGCTATGGTAATATTAATGCATCGCGCGCAAATCGGGAGTGAGGTGCCTTGCCTTTGAAGTTCCTCGAGTATTTCATCCTCTTTTTTGGCGCCGTTCCCTTTCTCTATTATTTCTTGGCGATCTTCAGTTCCAGCCGCTATTTTCTGCAAGTGCGCAAATATTCCCTTCAGAACCACGATTTCACGCCGCCGGTCAGCAATCTGAAGCCGGTTCGCGGTCTCGATCCCGAATCCTATGAAAACTTTGCCAGTTTGTGCCAACAGGATTATCCCGAATACGAATTGATTTTCTGCACCACCGATCAAACTGACCCTTCTGTTCCCGTCATCCAGAAACTGATGCGCGATTTTCCGTATCGGCGGATCCGTCTGTTGTATAGCGCCGGTCACACCGCCATAAACGACAAAGTCGCGAAAATGGGGTTGATGCTGAGCGAAGCGCAGTACGAACACATCGTCATCAATGATTCCGACGTGCGCGTCGAGCCGGGATACCTCCGGAAGATGATTGCGCCTTTTCGCGATAAAAATGTCGGCGGCGTCACGTGTTTCTACGTTTCTACCGAAGACAAGAACTTCGTAGAGTGCCTGCAGACCATAGGCATGATCTCCGACTTTTACGCGGGAATTCTAGTTGCCTGGCAGTTCGATGGCGTCCACTTCGCTCTGGGCCCGTCGATGGCATCCACCAAGGAGCGCATACGCGGCTTTGGCGGCTTTCAGGTTCTGGAAGGACGCCCGGCGGATGATTTACTTTTTGGGCGGCTGATTGCCGAACAGGGCGTTGAGGTGAAATTGCTGCCGTACACCGTGGAGACGGTTCCTGACTTCGAAGGTCTCGGAGCACTTTATTCCAAGCGTGTTCGTTGGATGACGGTGATGCGGAAAATGCGTCCCTGGGGGCACTTCGGGCTGCTCTTCACCTGGGGATTGCCGTGGAGCACACTCGCTTTGGCTGCACATCCCACCTTGCCCGTCGTGGCGGCGTACTGGGGCGGCTACCTGGCCTGCCGGATTCTGATCACCTGTCTGATCGGCGTTTTTGGATTGAAGCAGAGGACACTTTGGACAAAGATGCTACTTATCCCCGTCTGGGACGCCATGGCATTTCTTGTGTGGCTGACAAGCTTCACGAAAAGATCAATTCGCTGGCGCGGCGTCGAGTATCAATTAGAGACTGGAACCGGTCACTTCGTAATTCCAAATACGCAGTCCGCCCCGCAGAGTTCCACCCACACCAATCCCTAGGACGAATTTCCAATCGTGGAAGAGAAGGAGGAGACCAAGCGGTCTCCCACCGGAACTGTGATCTAGCGGTCCTCGCTGGCAACGGCTGCACGCGGCGGCACCGAAGATTCACGGTTGTGCAGGCTGCGCTCGTTGTTTGGTTCGCGCCAGTTCACCGTCGGCAGCATCAACGAGTGATCCACACGCGCACGATACTTCACGGCAATATTCACGAGCGAATCCAGCAACGAATCAGACAGCAGGTGCGGCTGCAGCCCAAGATCGATCAGCTTGGAGTGCTTCGCATTGTAGTAATGCTGCTCCGCCTCAACGCGCGGGTCGGGCAGGTGGTTGATGTTCACGTCCAGCCCCAGGTGTTTCCCTGCAACTTGAACTTTTTTTGCTAGGTCCAACACGGAAAACTGTTCCGTGAACTGGTTGTACACTCGGCATTCGCCCTTGCCCGCCGGGTTCAGGCATGCAATCTCAATGCAGCGCACGGTATCGCGGATATCCAGAAACCCGCGAGTTTGGCCGCCCTTGCCGTAGACCGTAAGAGGCAATCCAATCGCGGCCTGCACGCAGAAACGGTTCAGCACCGTGCCAAACACGTCATCGTAGTCAAACCGGTTGATCAGTGTTTCGTCCAGTATCGTTTCGTCGGTCACCGTGCCGTACACGACTCCCTGATTCAGGTCGGTGGCTCGAATGGCCCAAATCCTGCAGGTAAACATCATGTTGTGGCTGTCGTGCACTTTGGAGAGGTGATAGAACGATCCCGGTTGTTTCGGGAACGGCAGGACATCCTTGCGGCCGTTGTGTTCAATCTGAATGTAGCCTTCTTCGATGTCGATGTTCGGCGTGCCGTACTCGCCCATCGTTCCTAGCTTTATCAGGTGACAATCCGGCATCGCCTCGCGAATCGCAAACAGTACATTCAGAGTACCCACCACATTATTCACCTGCGTGAACACGGCATGTTTGCGGTCGATCATCGAATAGGGAGCTGAGCGCTGTTCGGCGAAGTGCACGATTGCTTCCGGCCCAATGGCCTTTAGCGTAGGCAGGAGAAAATCGTAGTCGGCAATATTTCCCACGTAGGTGTCGATGGATTTGCCCGTCAGCCGCTTCCAGGTGCGCAGGCGGTCGCTGAGTGGCGCAATCGGCGTCAACGTCTGCGCGCCAAGTTCGTGGTCCCACTGGCGCCGCAAGTAATTGTCAATAATGGCGACGGAGTGCCCATTCGCCGAAAGATAGAGCGCTGTGGCCCATCCGCAGTATCCGTCTCCGCCGAGCACGGCAATCTTCATCATTTCCCCCTGATACTGAAGTTCTTCTTACTTGATTGAGCTATTGGCCTTGATGGACGGGACCTGGTCCACACTTGGCTGGTCCTGCTGCCAATGAACGATTCGACCCATTCCAAACATATAGTTTAACAGCCCCAGTGCCCCAACGAGAAGACTCCAAATCCGAAAGCAGAGCAGCGCGTCGGCTCCCCCGCTCATTCCCGCCCGTGCGAAAAGAGCATTAAATGCCGTCTCTCCGACGCCGATTCCGCCCGGTGTCAGCGGAATACTGTTAACCAGATGCCCGATCGGTGCCACCAGGCACATGTTCCAGGAGAGTCCTGTGGGATTGACCGTGTAGAGCCCCAGGGCCGTTACGCCAATCAGTGCCAAATTCGCCAAGAATGAAAGCGCCAGCGCGCCCATCAATGTTCCTCGGGATTTGCCATATGCCGCCATCGCGTCCAGTACTCGCTCGAAAATGGTTCGAAGGCCGAGCCAGCTCCCAAGTAACCCTGAAATGCCGCTGCGGAACGATTCGGAGAACATCACCATCGCTATTCCCGCGCACATGGCAAGTCCCAGGATTCCATCGATCCACATTATTCGTTGCAATGTGACACTGTCCCGGAGCAGTTCACTGAATAATGGCACAAACAATAAAGGAATGAGCACCAGGGAAAGTAAACCTATGATACGGTCAAACAAAAGCACGGTCGCCACGTCCGCGCGGCGCCCTTCATTTTCCCTCGTGGCGTAGAACAACTTGGCTAGATCTCCCCCTGCCGCTCCCGGCAGAAACGTCGAGAAAAAGAACCCGATGAGAGTAAGTTGGATGGCGTTCCAGAGAGACAGCGTCAACCGCTGCGCATGAAACAACAATGACACGCGGACGGACATGAACAGAATGTCGATCAGCAACACCGCCATGCCCAGGAGGGTCAGACGCCATGCACGAAGCACTCTGGCGAGCGAAGAGAGTTCGACTTGCCCTGACTTCACCAGGTAGACGAGGATTCCAATGCCAACCGCCAATCGCAGGATCGCAAAGAACGCTTTTCGAACCAGATGTGCGCGCGAGGAGTTGCCCTGCGGAGTGCGCCTAGTTGGGTCCATTGGGACAAAACTTAGGGGCGTTCGCCGAGAGTGCGGCAGGCATGCGGATCATTCGTAGCTCCGCCAGAACATTCGACGCCGCGTCCGCATCCTTGACCGAAGAGGTCCGATTGGTGACCAGCAGTTTGCCGCCGCTCTCCAGCACCGTTTCGAATTCACGCGCGCCGATCAGGTCGCGCAGACGCTGCAAAGCTTTTTGCGATCCTACCAGGTAGCAGCGTTCCTTGCTGGTCCACAGTGCAGTGAATTGCGCGTCGCTCAAAAACACGTCGGGAACGTCGGGAGCGGCCGCTCCATATTCGAGATTGTTGAACTTACCATTCAGCAGTAACGGATCTAGCCCGGCATAAAAAACAACGGAAGAATAAGTGTAGTAATGGTGATCAAGAATGAGTCTTCCCGGCGGTACGTCGCGCAGTTTGTCCGCGATCGGCCGCGAGGAAAGAAATGGGTCAAACACCACTAATGCCAGTCGCGCAGCGTGAAAAAACAGGACCATCATCACCGCGGACAGCAAGTAGGCGCGAGCGCCTGACCCACGCAGGTTGCCCAGAGCTCCGACCAAAAAGGCGATTCCCGCCACAATCAGCGGCAGGCGCAAATACGCAAACGAGTCCAGCGTCAGGTCCAGCATGTGCCCCAGCGACAGCGTATACGCCGAAGGATGCCGCGAGAGCGCGGCAGAAATGTCTCCAGGAGTAGGCAAATTGCGAACTTCGAAAGCAATCGCAATCGTCGCAACTGCGCTAGCTGCGGCAATCGCGCCGAGTGTACGCGTGCCGTAACGCACCCACTTGTTCTCCGTTGCCATGGCGCAGCCGATCAGCAACGCCAATGCTGGATAGCACGGCATCGAGTAATACTCCTGCGTCGTCGAAAAGGTGAAAAACATCAGCATAAAGCCTGTCCAGCAAAGAGCCAGCAGTCGAGTGCGGCCCGCTCGATCGTCGGGCTTGAACGAAAGCTTGAGTACCGCGGGAAGATACACGCTCCACGGAAATAGCCACAGCAGGTGGAACAACCAGAAATAAAGACGCGGCACGGTGTTGTAGTCGTGCGGGTAGCGCATATTCAGGAAGCGCAGTAATTGCTCGTTGATGAAATAGAACCACAGGAACCCGTGATAAAGACCCGGACCGCTCTTCAGCGTCCATACAAAGTAGGGAGGATTGCGCAGTGTCGCCAGCACGTGCCAAGGCACGGCGATCACCGTGGCGATCAACGCACCACTGAATGGCCGTAGTCGCTGCCACGTCCGGTGCAGGAAAAGTTGTTTTGTCACGAAGAGATAAATCAATGCGCCCGCAACTGGGAATACCACCGCAACGAGACTTTTCAACAACAAGCCGGTGCCGAGACTCGCCGCCAGTACCGCCGCCCACAGTCGCGGATGCGGTTCTTCTTCATCCAAGGCCCGCAGGAACGACCACATGGCCAGCGCAATCGCAAACGTCAGCATCACATCAGGAATCTGGATGCGCGTGAACAAGAAGAGTCCAACGCATGTGCCTACCACTAGCCCGGCGTAAGCGCCTGCCCACTTGCTGAACGCCCACATCCCGAACGCTGCCGTCAACAGTGCAAGAGCAATCGCCGAGAGCGCTACCGGCAGGCGAGCGACCCAATCGTGCTCTCCAAACACTTTGTAGAAAATCGCAATCAGCCAGTAAATCAGCGGAGCTTTTTCTAGATACAAAACTCCGTCGAGCCGCGCCGTTACCCAATCGCCGCTGGTCAGCATGGTTTTTGCGATTTGTGCCTGTACCGCGTCTACGTCGTCCATCAGCGAAGGTGGCGACACGACACAACCGAGATAGATAGCTCCAACGACAATCGCTACGAGCGCAAACACCACCCAGCTGCGCTGCAGAAGATCGTTCATCTCGCCGCGGCCACGGGGAGCTTCACTTGCCATTTTTTCATCCACAAGAAAAGGATTAATAGTCCCCAAAGGTGATATCCCACATTGACTTCCCGCTCCTGGTGGCGCCGCTTCAACTCCTGAATACCGTCGCGGTTAAACAGATCGCCGTATTCGGCGAGCCCAAACCGAAGTGCATCCTCCAGCAGATCCCGCAGGACACTGCGCATCCACTCATGTGCCGGAATATCGAATCCCGTCTTCTTACGGTGGATGATGGCCGCCGGCAATTTATCTTTCATCAGCTCTTTCAAAATCACTTTTTGTCGCGATCCATCGATCTTCAGCTTGGCCGGCAACTTCGCCGCAAATTCAACGATGCGATGGTCCAAAAACGCTGGGCGTACCTCCACGGAATGCGCCATGCTCATACGATCGCTCTTTGTCAGGATATCGTCCGCAAGATAATACTTTTGATCCAGCCACAGGAACGGCGCCAGGTCGTCGCCATTTCGCGGCAATTTCTCCATCTCACCCAGAATCGCATTCAGTGAATCGGGCAGATCGCGCTTCACTACGCTCCGTAATTCCTCTTGCGCGAACGTTCCGTTCCAGTAGACGTGCGCGCGCTCTTCCCTCATGCGCGAGCCTTCCAGCAGTCGTGTCGCTTTGTAGTCGAATCCCAGTTTCTCATCCGAGACTGGCAAATGGCGAAGCAACGCCAGCCCCAGCGCGGCCGCTCCGGGGACTGCTCGAATGGATCGCGCCATGCGATTCGCCCGATACGTCAGATAGCCTCCGAACAGCTCGTCGGCACCTTCACCGCTCAGCGCCACAGTTGTATTTCGCTTGCACAGTTTTGAGAGGAACCACACCGGCAGCGCTCCGGCATCCGCACTCGGCTCATCGGAATAGTACGCGAACTCCTCGATCGCTCCTTGCAGATCGACCTGAGGATTCAAATCCATCTCATCGTGATCGGTTCCGTATTGTTTCACCGCCTCGCGAACGTACGGTGTTTCGTCAAAGCTGCGGCCTAGGAACGAAATCGAAAATGTTTTCAGCCGCGAAGAACTTGCCTTCGCCGCGTAGTGCAAAATCGTTGTCGAGTCCATTCCGCCGCTCAGCCATACGCCCAGGGGTACGTCGGAAAGCAGATGCTCACGAATCGAGTCCTCCAATAGCCGGTCGAGTTCGTTCTGCGCATCCTCAGGGGAGATTTTCCGTGCCTCGCAGAATGGCAACTTCCAGTAACTTCCTGTCGTGACCTTTCCATCCTGCCACTCCATCCACTCACCCGGCGGCACTTTTTTCACGCCATCAATCAGTGTCCAGGGAGATGGGATGTAATTCAGGGAGAGATAGCAATCCAGGCCTTCCAGGCTGAGATTTCGCTCGATTTCCGGATGAATCAGGATAGATTTCAGTTCGGACCCGAAGAAGAGTTCTTCGCCCTTGCGTACAAAATAGAGCGGCTTGATGCCCAGACGATCGCGCGCTAGCACGAAGCGCTTCTTCGGTACATTCCAAATCGCCAGAGCAAACATGCCGCGCAGCAGTGTGAACGACTCTTTATCCCACTGCAGAAACGCTTTCAGTACGGTTTCCGTATCGGAGTGCGACGTAAACCGATGCCCCAGCTTTTCCAGTTCCGTGCGGATTTCCAAATGATTGTAAATTTCGCCATTGAAGACGATGCCCCATTCACCGCCATTCTCCAGAATTGGTTGATTGCCGCCCTCGAGGTCGATAATTTTCAGCCGCGCCGCGCCGAACGAAAACACGTCCGACGAAAAGACGCCCTGCTGGTCAGGTCCACGATGCTTCAACGTGTCGGTCGCCTCGCGCACTCGTCCGGCAGGTGGGCTCCAGTGTTTATGCGTAAAACCAGCTATGCCGCACAATGCAGCCCGCCTTTCGCAAACTCAAGGAATTTACGATAACTCAGGACCTCCTCACTTAGGCGACTCCCCATCCCCACCAAGCCCCAAAAAATTGGATGGATCACTCTGGAGTGAATGGTCGGGGCGCCGAGATTTGAACTCGGGACCTCCTGCGCCCAAGGCATAAGGCACACTCCAACTAAGTCTCCTCAATTCAATCGCGACCCAAAGAAATCAACAGTTTCACGCATTTTGCGGGTGTGGCTGGGTGTAGCCAGATTCGGCCACTTGTTCTCAGGGTCACTACAAAAGTCACTACAAGAATCTCATTTTTCAACGTCTCAGTCTATTGTGGGGCTCCTAGCTAAAATCGCTATCGTTTGTTTCCAGCCAGGATTCACTTAGGAGGTGAGCTTGAAATAGCTTGATGACAGGCTTGACGCAGGAGAAGCGCAACCGAGTCTGAATGAAGGGAGAATATGCGCATCTACCTTCGATCTGCTGATGAGAATGATCCACTGACAGAGCTGAAGCGTGAAGTCGAATCAATGACTGACCCTGAAAACAAGAGTATCACCCAGCACATGATCGTAGTAATGGCGACACTCGAAGGAGGAGCAAACAGTGATCGTCTGGTGAAACGCACCGGCTATAGCAGAGAATTCATTGAGCGCATTGAGTTCCGAATGCGCAAGGCTGGACTTTGGGTTGGGGAGCTGGTCGATGATCGAGAGTCTTTGGACCTAGACATTGAACCGCTCTACGGAATCTTTAGTCATGCTCTTGTGGCGCAGGGGGCCATAACTCGAATACCCAGCATGAACGGTGGTTGCGTTTACCTGGATGCTGAAACGGGGGAAGTTGAAGGAGAATGGAGCCCCAGAGCTTCGCGAACATAATGGACACTCGGCCAAAGCCATGCAAACCCATCTCGCTCGGACGACACAGTCGGAATTGTAGAATCTGCATTCACAAAGATCGCGAAGAGATCGAACGTGAATTTATTAACTGGACCGGTCCCAAGGCGATTGCCAAAGAATTTGGCCTCACGGATCGGGCGACAGTTTACCGGCACGCGCACGCGCTTGGCCTTTTCGTCAAGCGGCAGAGAAACATACGAGCTGCACTGGAAAAGATCATCGAGCAAGCTGCGGATGTAGAGGTCACCTCGGCGGCAGTAGTGGCCGCAGTACAAGCCTATGCAAAGATTAACGCTCAGGGTCACTTGGTTGATCGAAGCGAACACATAGACTTGAACGAACTCTTCGAGAGAATGAGTGAAAAAGAGATGGATACCTACGCGAGAGAGGGCACTTTGCCGGATTGGTTCAAGCTGGCGGTGTCCGCAACGCCCCTGGACAGTCGGGACGACAAAAATGAGGGTTAAATCGAGGAAACCGCTACCAGTGACCGCAACTCTACGGCCGGGGGACTTCCCGCTTGGATCGCCAGAGTCCAGAGCTGTCTTACGAATGAAACTCCTCAAGATAAGAAAAGCGCAAAGCCGGGTGACTGTTGTATTGCATATACCCCGCCCCGGGGTCGACCCGATGGGTTATGAATTCACGGGTTGGAGTGGAGATGCCGTGACCGGTTTCATGAGATTCTGCTTTGCACCCAGCAAATGGTAAAACCCTGGCGATCCGATTCCTATTTGCCCAGATTGTGGCAAACCCTTTAAGAAAAATCAGGAGGCGCTGGGCATGATCTCTTACTTCGGAGATTGCTGGCAGGCACATACCCCGGAGCGAAATAGAGCCGGCGATCATCCCATTGGGTCGATCACGCGGCGGACCATCTCATAACCCTTCCTTACTCCAATTGAGGACTTGTTTCGGAGTTCAATTAGTCAGATGATTGGCGGGCGGTAAAGGATGCCAATCCGATGCCCACTTTGCATCGACGAAAATGGATGCTTCTCGGTCATCGTTTCTGGCTCCGTTGTTTGACGAGTCGAACTGAACTTGAGAGACCTGCCCCATGAGTGTCGCCATCCGAGTCGACCGAGAAGGAAACCACGCGCGTCTAGTAGCGACCGGTCCGTTCGACCTGGCCCATGCGACGATGGCAGCACGAGCAGTGGAGAACGCGGAGGCACTTTTAGCTGGCTGTGGCTCGGTCGATGTCGATTTAGCGCAGCTTGAACGAATCGATGGCGCCGGTGCAGTCTTGCTGGCAAGGCTTCTCGATCGGCTGGATGCGGGCGGCCGCCACGCGCGCGTCATTGAAGGCCCCAACCGCGAAGCGGCACGCTTAATCGCAAGTTATCGCGAGCGCCGGGCGGGGCTCCCAGAGCGCCCGACACGTGTGATGAATCCGCTGACGCGGATCGGAGCTCTAGCGGCTGAAGTGCCTAGCAAGGCAAACGAAGCATTTGATTTCACCGGTCGCTGTGCCATCGCGTTTTCCAAAGCTGCGGCCACACCGAGATCAGTCGATTGGCGTTCGTTGCCGAGGCTGATTCAAGAGATCGGCGCAGACGGGCTGCTGGTTACGAGTGCTGCCAACTTGCTGATCGGCGCAATCATCGGGTTTCTCGGCGTTTCGCAGCTCGGGGGCTTTGGAACAATCGCCCTTGTCCCCCAGATGGTAGTCGTCGCACATTTCCGAGACCTTGGACCACTGGTCACCGGAATGATTATGGCCGGACGATCGGGCGCGGGTATTGCGTCGGAGATCGCCACAATGAAGGTGTCCGAAGAGGTCGATGCCTTGCAGTCGATGGGCTTCGACCCAGTGAGATGGTTGGTCGTGCCACGCTGTCTCGCTCTTGCCATCACGGTGCCGATTTTGACCTGGCTTGGCGACGTACTTGCCCTTGTCGGCGGATTGGGGGCCACGATTGTCGTTTCGCATATGACAGCAGGCACCTTTGTCGAGTTGGCCTTGAACGCGATCAATGCCAACAACTTCTTTTCGGGTCTCGTCAAGACTCCATTTCTGGGGCTCTCAATCGGATTGATCGCATGTGGTCAAGGGCTGCTCACACGCGGCGGCGCGGCCGCTGTCGGGACCCGGACGACGACCGCCGTGGTGCTGGCCCTCTTATCAGTGATTGTGATCAGCGCCCTATTCACGTTCTTTTACGCACTCATAGGTATCTGAACATGCCTCTATCAAGGCCACACATCACCGTCGACGATCTGCGGGTAGGTTGGGGGACGCGGGTACTCCTGGAGGACATCTCCTTCCAAGTCGAGCGCGGGACGATTTTTGCAATCCTCGGCGGATCGGGGAGCGGCAAGAGCACGCTGCTGCGGTATTTGATCGGACTCGAGCGGCCCCAAGCCGGGCGCATCGACATCGACGGCGTCGGCGAGCCGCACCTTTACGAGGGCGTGCCGCGCTTCGGAGTGCTTTTTCAGTCGGGCGCGCTCTTTGGCTCGATGACGCTCGCGGAAAACCTCGCTCTCCCCTTGACTAGATGGACCGAGATACGCGGCGCGACCGCGCGGGAGCTCGTCCAGGCCAAGCTCGACCTCGTCGGGCTTGGTCCGTTCGCCGAGCATCTACCCGGCGAAATCTCGGGCGGCATGAAAAAACGTGCCGGCATTGCTCGTGCTCTTATGCTCGAGCCCGATCTGTTGTTCTTCGACGAACCGTCTGCCGGTCTCGACCCGATTTCGGCAGTCGAGCTCGACCAGCTCATCCTTACGCTTAGCCACGATCTAGGCATCACGATCGTTATTGTGACCCACGAACTACCGAGCATTTTTCTTGTGGCCGCCCACTGCATCGTGCTGGACAAAGCCGCCAAGGGGGTCGTGGCAGCGGGCGACCCGCGCAAACTGCGCGACGAATCAAAGATCCCGTTCGTACACAATTTCTTCACGCGGTCGGCGCCTGGCACGTCCGCGCATAAGGGAGGGTAACCCAATGGCTGTCGAGAAGAGCTACGCGCGCCTTGGCTTCTTCATAGTATTAACACTGGTCCTCCTCTTGGTAACGGCGGTTTTCTTCATTCAACGGCTGAAGCAGCGTCCCGCAATCGGCATGGTCACCTACACCAACGACAATGTCTTCGGCCTGGACGTCTCTAGCGCCGTTCGGCTTAGGGGCGTGCCAGTGGGCCGCGTCACAGCCATACGTGTGGACCCACGCGGCACGATCGTCCAAATCGACTTCGAGGTGTTCCTCGATCGCCTTAACACCATTGGCCTGGACGTCAGCCGGCTCCGGACGATTACCGATGTTGGAGGCGTGTTCCCCAACCTTCGGGCCCAGCTCATGGGCAACCCAATAACGGGTGAGGCGTACTTATTGCTCGATCAACCCGAGAATCCACCCCCGCCGATGGGGCTTGCGTTCAAACCGAATCGGCCCTACGTTCCGTCGGTGCCCTCGCCGTTCGAGATGGCGCAAGATCGGCTGCCTGCACTTTTGGACCGCGCTAATGCGACGCTGCAGACCCTCAGAGAGATTGTCGCGCGGATGCCCGATAGCCTCGATCGGAGCGACCGATTCTTCGACAACACTGACCGCATCATGCGCGAGAGCGAGCTACCAACGCTGAGCGCCGACTCCCGGAGATTCTTTGCGACGACAAGTGCGCAGATCGAGCAGATCAGGTCCGACATGGACGGAGTGATCGGCAGCGAAGGGTCACTGGTCAAGTTCTCTGATGAGGCGAGGGCCGCAATCAAGGCCGCAGACCTTCCGGCCGCGACCCAAGCAGCGCGCGAAGCGGCGGACAATTCCAGACTGGCGGCGGACGATATCCGACGCACGCTGCCGGCCATTCGGGATTCGCTCCAAGAAGTGCGCGAGCTCTCGCGAATGCTCGAGGAGCAGCCCGAGTCGTTGCTCTATGGTCCACGACCGCCAGAGAAAAAACACCGATGACGCACGTCTCCCGATCAGGCGCCTATCTGCTCTTTACGATCATCTGCCTGGGTGAAGCCGCTTGCCTGCGGCGCCCCGCTACGACACCGAGCCACATGCTTGAGCCGCAACTGCTAGAGCCACAACTGCCACAACCAGCGACGCAAGTGACTAAGGCTCCGAACGCAACTCCCGTCCGGCTGCTCGATACACAAGCACGCGGACACATCGGCCGCCGTGTTCTGCACCAGCAACCGAATGGTGAGTTGACCGAGGACGCCGTCTGGCGATGGTCGTCCGCTCCCGACCGCTATCTGGACACGGCACTGCGCTTCGAATTGGCATCGAGTCCAGATGTGCGCCTCGTCGATACCGGCCGCGCACGAGCGCTAGCCGCCACGCTCCTCATATGGGACCTCGATTCTGCGGGGGAGACGCGTCTGGTCGGAGCTGTGGAGTTTCAGGTCACAGGGACCGACCGTGAGGTCCGTACAAAAGTAGTCCGAACCAGCGAGCCCGTCTCAGCGGAGCTACCTGGCGACTTGGCTGCCGCTGCAGGCCGCCTCTTGCGCCGCCTGGCGTCTGAAGGTCTGGCGCTCGTCACAAGCGAACGATGAGGAAGTGGGAAATGTTCTCGGGGCATTTGTGGCTTACCTCGTACACTGCCAAGCTGCGGAAACGTTTTGGAAGTGCCAAGACGTTTGTGATGCTCGAGCTGTATGGCGAGTTGGCAGTTTCAGCGACTTGTCCTTGACTACTCAACTGATAGACACAGATCCGGCCGGAAGCACGCCCTGCGAAGATCCAACGTCCCAGGGCATCCACAATCATTGGAGCGGTCGGCGCGTCCCTCACAACGAACGGACTGCCAGCTACGAGAGTGAGCACACCTGTGGTGTCGTCTCTGACGAAGGCTGCGATGCCGGGACCGTTGTTGACGGTCGCGGCAGTAAACACGAACGGTTGCGTGGTTTGTGCGGTCGTCAATCCAGCAATAGAAATAGAAATTATCAAAAGAGCCAGCCACTTAAACGCTGAGGAACTTAGGAATGTTCTCGTGGCTCTTTGAATCGCACTGAAGCAGGTTCGCTCGCTCATAAGACTTTCCTTGGCTGGAGGGAGCGAACAGCGTCGATATAGGAGGGGAAACTTGTTTAAGGGTAACTCACCAGCTTCGCCGGAATTTACGAAGCGATCATAATCGACATTCCCGGTTTAACAACCGTTGCTCGGTCGCGTCCTACAGATCGCGCCCGTGTCAGGGTTCCTCCCAGCATGCGTCGGTATCCGTGGGAAGCCCCCGCCCTCTCTGCTATCCGGTATGCAGCGGGACTTGAGCACCGCAGTCATTCTGGCCGCCATTAGTGAACAAAAAAAACGTTTGCTAAAGTCGATTTCCCGACTGTCGCCTTCTTCCACATCCCCACAGCCCGGCAAGTCCCGTCCCGAGCAAGAGCGGCCAACCCGGTTCAGGGGCCGCCGTGCTCTCCGCGGCAGTGAACGTGACGGTTCCGACAGATGTCATTTCGAAGGTGCCGCCAACGCTGGGAACGCTAGGGAGACGTTAAAATTACAGTTGCCCGGGCCCGACAACGGTCCGATTCGACGTTTTGAGGTCATAGGTAGAAAAACCCGAATTCTGGGTAAATAGAATCCCCGCATCAATCTGAACATCGCCGAATCCCGCCGCCGCAGGGAGTATCCCCTGATTCGCGACAACCGCCACCTGGTCAGTAAACGCGTCACTCCCTACGCCTGCCGCGGATACCGTCACAGTATCAGTTGCAGGAGAAGGGGTTTTTCCGGTCTGAATCACGCCAAAGAAGCACACATGTACTGAAGATAATGCGCTACTTAACGCGAGGAAAGGACAGAGATCAACAGCTGTTCTTTAGGGGCAGTGGGGATCAAACCATCAAGCCCATTACAAACACCTAAGTTATTCATTCCACGATCCGACAAATACTACAAAAACGCCAGAATCTCCGAAGTGAAGTACACGCCGGGTACACGGAACAGCACTGATTGCTTGCTGCAGCGCGTTGCTGACATCGATTGTTATCGCGAGAAGTATATATCTCAGTCGTTACGGTCCGTTCGTGGCTTGTCGTTTTCCGGAACTGCAGGCTTTGCGCCGCTCGTCGGCCTGTGCCTGCTCAATTCGCTCTCTGGAATCACGTCGATGAATTGGTTGTACTCGTTCAGTGGGCGCGGTATATCCACTTGAATGATCTTCACGCCATACTGCGCTGCTTCCTTTGGATCACGCGGTGCGTAGACCCACTTGTTTGGTTGCCGATCGACCGTGATTCACAAAAATGTGATTCGGGTACGGCTAGTCTCGCTTGATGAGTACGGCGGTGAGGTCGTCTTGTTGCCGGGTGCCGTTAGAATGAGCCACAACGGCGTCGTAAAGCGACTTGATGATTTTCTCAGGCGGTAGTGCCCTAGAAGCACGAACAATCTCTTTCATCCTGGGCTTTCCAAATTGCTCCTGTGCAGGATTTTCAAATTCTACAAAACCATCAGTGATTAAAAGGAAGATGTCGCCCTTTTTCAACTGTATTTTCGTGGGAGGTCCAGAGACATACTCCGGCAGGATTCCCAGTGGCACTCCCTGCGACTCGATCTCGATGAAAGCGTCGTGCGAAGCCGAGTAGAGCAGGATGGGGCCATGCCCCGCGGATAGTATTTCCAGATCACCAGTTCCGGGAGTGCACGCGACTCCCGCGAAGGTGATGAACCGGCTAGGATCCAGATCACGGGCGATCGCCGCGTTGATTTGTGTGAGCGCCGCCGGTAAATTTTTACTGGCCCCGAAGCTAGACCTCGCGTACGCGCGGCACGCGGCGGCCAGCAGCGCCGGACCGATGCCGTGGCCGGTAACATCGCCCAGAACAACAATAAGCCGTCCGTCGGGCATCGAATCCCAGTCGTAAAAGTCGCCGCCAGTGTCGTCGGCGGGCTTGTTCCAGCCGGCGACGGTGAGGCCCTCAATCTCCGGGGGCGTTTGCGGCAGAAGTGCTTGCTGGATGTCGCGCGCGGTTTCGAGGTCGTGCTGGACACGGTCGAGTTTCCGCTGGGTTTCGGCTTCGCGCAGGGCGGCTTCGACATGTTTGCGAATTTCACTGGCTACGCCTCCCGCAATGACGCCACTGATGAGCAGGATGACGGCGTACAGGCTGACGTCTGTTTGCGTCACGAGAGCGGGCGTGCCGGGAGTGGGCGGAATCCAGCCGAGATAGACGGCGGCGGCCAGATAACTGATGGTTGCCGTGATGCCTGCCAGGCGGCAGATCCAAGGATCGAGACGCAGGATCGAAAGAATGATGAAAACGAAAAAGAGCAGCGTTGCCGGGCTGGCCAGAGGACGATAGGCCATGTCGAAGTCCGTGGAGGTCAGCCAAGCGACGCCTATGGCTGGGACGGCAGTCTCGAGGATTGTACTGCTGAACCAGACGAAGCGCGGGAATTCGTGATCGTGGCGTAGAGCTCGGTTAACCAAGCGCAGCATCAGGTATTCATACAGACCGATAAAAGCGGCCAGGATTAGATTCCATGTGGCGTGACTGTTGAGAACCGTTGTGTGTAGTAGAAAGATGCGAAATGTGAGAACCGCCACCACGATTGCGAGGAACAGGAGTACGCCAAAGATGCGTACGCGTTCGCTGTGAAGTTCCGCAGTGTGGAAGGCTGGCGATTTGATATCGCTTTCGGTCATGGGTCTGGGTAGTCGGAGGGCGGCCCGCTGCGCAATCATAGATGGGTAGTTGCCGGATTCCCAAAGAAAAAGATGTGAAAGCAGACGAGACGCTCGGCTCGAGGGTGGCGCTGGGATACCTGAAGGGGGGAGACAGCAATCATTAGCGAACATCTTGAGCAACAGTGGCTGCGACACTTCCCAACAACAATGCGACACGCAGAATGATGGACTGCCTCATAGCTCTTTTCTCCTCTCTTGGCCAACTGCAGATTGAAAGACCTTTCAAGGTTGTCCTTGTGATCTCCTCATTTTCGTCGTCCAATTTGCGATGACGCTGACGCCTTTATCCTCCAGGTACTGACCACTGTGAGAGTCGCGTCGACGATTCAGAACTCCACATTGCTGCCAGTCGCTGCCTATTCGTCTTCCTCCGGGACGGGGGTCCAGGATTTGTCCGGATTGAAGCGCTCCATCTTTATAAATTCACTCAAGCTCGCCAATCCAAAATCTTTCTCGTAGACAACTCCATCCTGGCTGACGATGAATGTCTTTACTCCAGTCACCCCATACTCGGCCGGTGAAGCGACCAACGCGAATCCGCCGATCATTACGCCTTTTATGACGTAGTCCATTTCGCCGAGTGGTGCCGCAGGCCCCTGCCCTTTCAAAATCTTGAAGAAATATCCATGGTATGGCTCCGCACCAGTTGTGTAGCCTTGCTCGAGGACGTGAGCTATTTTTTCGCCCACCGGACCTCCCCAGCTTCCTTCCGGGTCCTGCCAAGCGAGTCCGTCCTGTTTGCCCGGAGTGCTGATAATCCGCTGGGCATACTGGCTTACCTCGTAGCCCTCGCGTTTCTTCAACGCAAATTCGTACTGCGCTTCCACGTAGCCACGACAGACGTCGATGGCATCGAGTTCGTTGCTGCCGATACGGCGATAGAGCAGCTCTTGGCGGCCCGCTTTCGAATCAAAGGACCATTTGTCACCCACCTTCACAATCGGTACAGGAAACGGCCAGTCCTCGTCTCCCACAAGAAGAAATGCCCGATTGCCGGTCTTCGGATCCATGGAAACGCTTTCCTTTTCGCGCGCCTGCGCCGCAAAGTCCAAAGCTCGCTGTCGATCTTGCGGGTACTCGCCGGTGAAATAGATGTCCTCACCGTGAGAACCGAAAATTTCTGCGAGAGCACGTTCGTCAAACTTTTCCGCCGCGTTGATGAGCGCATCTGCAGCCAGTCGCGGTGTGTCAAATAATTTGGCGGCTGTACCCAGCGTCGGTGCTTTCGTAGAGGATTGTTGTGCGACAAGGGGCCCAGCGAAAAACGCGCACGCCACTGCGCCCATACTCCAGAGAAGTCTGCGCAGGATCAAATTTGGATATATCGATTTCATAAAAGTGCTCCCGTCGCCTCTCTTCCGCAATCTGCGCCGCTTCTCATCTGCGCCTCCCACCGCCGCCACGAGCGCCTCCACCTCGAGAGCCCATGCTGGAAGCACCGCGGCTGCCACTGGCTCGCGCGCTCGACCCGTTGTATCCTTTGGAACCTCTAGATCCCCCACCGAACGCATCTCGGTTTCCTCCACCGCTGCGCGAAAGATCCCGGCCTCCTATGCGATCAGCTCCACCGCCGCTGGGCCGATTGCCGGCACCTATTCCACCGCTAGCTCGATTGCTGGCACTGCCGCCACCCGCTCGACTACCCGCTCCACCTGCCCGATTGCTGGGCAAATTGCCGCCTTGTCGGCCAACCTGTTGCCGGGCACTAGCCTGACGGTTCGTAAGAGAATCGCCCCGCGTCGTGCCCCCGAATCTGTCCGCTGTAGCTCGATCCTTATACGGGGCCCCTCCGCGATGTTGCGGATTGTGCTTCCAAGTGGAATCTCCGCCGCGATTGCCCCCGCCGCCTGCTGGCTGCTGCGACGGGCGATTGCCGCCCCCAAGGTTGTTACGATTCCCGCCGCCACTCGGCAGTTGAGACGGGCGATTCCCGCCAATGTTCGAGTTCCTGTTGAAATTGTTGTTGCGATTAATCGTGATGTCGTTGTTGCCACCCCAGCCACAACCCCACCCCCAACCTCCGCTCCAGAATGCCCCCATCATCACGCCAACGCCGAACGAAATCGCCATCCCCGCGGCGTAGTAGCCCCAGGGCGGATAGTAAATGGGGGGGTAGGGATAGACCGGTGCTCCGTAAACGACCACAGGATCGTACGAGGGCACATAGACGACTTGTGGGTTGGCCTGCTCGACCACGATTACACTTTTGTTCTCAATGACCTTGGTTTCTACCTTCTGTTGCTCGGTCGATTTCAAATTCCCCTTGTCCTGGGCTTTTTTGCGCATGCGCTGCACGGCATCCATTACATCGCTCTGTTGCGCCAAGAAAGCGTTGCCCAGATCGGTGGTCCATTGAATGTCGTCAGCGAGACGTTTCACCACGTCGGGAAGGGCAGCCATGGCTTGAATGCTAGGATCCCAGGGCTGCTTCGCGACAGCATCGGCGAGTGCCTTGTCTTTCAGCCCGGGATTTTTTGCTAGCCACTGCTGGAGCTGAATGAGTTCGAGAGGATACGTGGCGGCCGCGAGGGTCTGGGCTAGCAATGGATCTGGATAGAGGGCGATCGGTGCCACGAGCGAATCGAGTTGGTCCGGCGGTATCTTCGCAGCTTCTTGCTGAGTTGCCGGATTTGTCTGTGGTTGCGACTGAGCCGCAAAAGGCCCATCTACTGGTACGATGACTGCGGAGCATAGAACGGCCAGGCAGTATCGTGCCATTCGCCAGAGAAATGTTGATCTTGCAGTTTTCTTTCTCATGATAGAGCTTTCTCTCCCAACCGCACCCTCTTATTCTGTATCACCCTCGCCCCCATTGGGTACGATCAATCGCAGCAGCTTTCATGACGCTGTTCCGACCTCATCGGTTGCACCTTCGGGAAGGTTGCCGGATTCACTGCGAACATTTCAGGATAATAAGTCTTTCTCGTCTCAAATTGTGGTTGTGACTGGTTCACGGCAACAACCAGGGAAACCCCTAATTCATGTAAGTCTGAGATATTAGATTCGCACGCTCAACCAAGCACCTGCTCTTGGCACCGGAGGAGTTAAGTTCGCTCGCCATTCAGCTCATCAGCTATCAGGAATACATTGACACCGGCAGTCCGCTTGGGCGACGATTTTCACTACTCGTTAAGTCATCAGACTCATGAAGACTAAAGCCGACTGTGATCGGACGTCCCTTCTGGCATGGAGTACACCCCGCTCGTCTTGTCTAATCTTTATGTCGCTCGTACTAATCCTCGTGACCTGCCACTCACTTTTAGTATGCACACACGCTCAAAGCTTCAAGACGAAAAATCTAAAAAGCTCAGACCAAACGCTACCCAGAATACCGGTTGGCCGCATCCTACCCGTTCAGTTGCAGGACTCATTTTCTGTCGAAAATGCGCACACTGGCGACGTGTTGCAAGCGAAAATCGCCCAGGAAGTTCCTCTGCCCGACCGCAGAAAGGTCAAGCTCGGCTCGATTGTGAGAGGTTCTGTGTCGGGTGTGGCACCAGATGAGGACGAAGTCGGCGTGCGGGTAACGTTTCGGCTTAACCAGTTAATCGAGGACGACAAAACCACATCAGTAATCACGAACCTGCGTGCGATCGCGTCGTACCTTGCCGTGCGCGATGCTCAAAAGCCACTGACCGGAGCGGACAGCGGTACTCGAGCCGGCTGGGCTACCACGTGCACCAAGACCCCGCCTTGCACGCCTTCACCCACTTTTTGCTTCTGAAGATTGCGGACCAGACTGCCGTCTCCATAGCGGATGTCACCACCGATTTGCGCCAGTTGCCCTCTAGGCTTTTGGCAATCTCTGCACGGCTGGCTTGAATCCGCGGATGACTGAGTTCCGCGAGCTTCCCTGGGCGTGGGCCGATTTCTTTGCTTATTGCGAATTCCCGTTCTGCGTTCGACTCCGCTGCGCATGGCTACGGCGGAAAGACCACGAACCTCACCCTCCCAGCCGCAATGCCTGCAGATAGCTTGGAATGTCTTGGGCCTGATTTGCTCCTCGCGCGGTCGACCCTCAAAGGAATCTTCAGCGATTGCTTCATTCCTTCGACAATTGACACATCGAAACACGATGAGGCACCAGTGGGTCTTTGCCTCCGTCAACTGGCAGCTCGTGAGAGATAGGCCGGGCAAAGGGGATAGCTATAGCAGGGGGAAAGTGATACACCCCTTCCGCAGGCGTAACAGGGTTAGCAAACAAGAAAGTCGCTGACCTAATATAAATTACAAAGCTGTATACCGTCTTCGACATCTACCTTCTTCTGCGTGGCATATAGTCTCAAATCAGATTCGTTTCTATGCGCGTCAAAGCAAAGGGTCGGCGCGATGCATGTCTTGTGGCACCGGAACGAGTACGGGGAAAGATTGGCATGTTGCCCGCCCTGGGCGGTTGTCGACTACCGCCGTCGACCTCCTCCCATGCGAGCGCCGCCGTAACTGCGCATCGAGTTGAAGTTCTGGGTACGCTGCGTGCCTTTGCTGCGCATTTGCTGTTGGGTTTGCAGCTTTGGCTCCGGCTTGTTGACGGATTGCCAGCCGTTGCCACTGTTGCTCGACCAACTACCGCTATCCCTGTTGTAGCGGTACACGGTGCCGTCTTTGCCCGCATAGACGTTGTTCTTCCCAGCAGCGATACCTGTGTTCGTGTTGGTGTTGTAAACGAAGCCACCGCGATTTGCCGTGCCCTGGCCGCTATAGATGTTGCCAATGTATCCTGCGCCGCCTCCGGCAACGATTCCGGTGTTCGGGTTGTAGGTTGCTCCGCCGCGATAGCCGGCAGTGTTGCCGGTGTAGATGTTGGTATTGTAACCACGTCCCGTGACTGTGCTCCTGCCAGTCTGAGTGTTGTAGTAAGCGCCGCGGCTTGCAGCCCCATAATTGCCGGTATAGGGATTTGCCCAGGCTGCTCCCGTGCGCGAATACGCCGTATTGCCCCATACTCCGTACACATTGGCGACGGCGGCACCGCCCCACGCGCCCCATCCGTAGTACGGATACCAGCAGCATCCGTAGTAGCCCATTGGTCCCCACCACGGGTAATACCCGGGATAGTAGCCATATCCGTAACCAAAGCCGAAGCTCCACCCGGTATCCTCGTTATAGGTGAACCCTGCTCCTACGCCGTAGGTATAGGGCCAGCCGGACCACATTGTGGAACTAATGTACGGTGGGTAATACCAACCTGTTCCGTAAACCACGGTCATCGTGTTGGCCGAGACCACCGTGCCGTAGTATCCGGGCGTGTAACCGACGTACACCACTTCAGTTGTCGAACCGTACACCTTCGCGTAGGTCACGTAGTAGAGCGGAGAATTGGGCGGAATGTCGTAGATCTGTGCGGGCACCGTGTCGGCCACGATCCACGGACCTTGCGGCGACCGCGCTTTGAACCAGACTCCTGCTTCGACGCAGTAGTAGTTGTCATCAGACACCTTGATGACAGCAGCACTCGTGTTCTCAGCGTAGCTGATTGAAGTGCCTTGAATCGGGACAAATTTCGCTTCGCCGTCATACTGCACGGTGATCTTTGCCTCCGAACGCGTGATGGTCGCCGTTTGCGGAATCGAGTTGGCAATCAACGCCTCCTTCGACTGGGGGGTTCCAGGTACGGACGCCAGTACGGTGGCCTTGGGATGATCTTTTGGAATCTTCGCAAAGTCCGGGGGCATGTCCTTCGCGTTCACGAAAGTCCAAGGCCCGTCGAGGGTCGCGCCTTTGAACCAACGGCCCGAGATCAGGATGTAGTACTCGGCGCTGAACCGGAAAATGCTGCCGCTGGTATTGATCACATACTCAAGCCCAGTGCCGGGGATGAGATTGTACTTTGGCTCGCCCTTGGTTTCGATTAGCTCTGCTGGCCCGAAGACAACGTACACCACCGGAATCTCCGCCTTCTTCCCGGTTTCTTTCAGCGAGGGTTGCTGTTTGGTCTGTTCGCCCTCAGGATTCTGCAACTGGTTCTGGCTGACAATATATTCCTCGGCTTTCTTCATATTGTCAGGTAGTTTCTTGGCGTACTCCCACGGCTCTTCCAACTTTTTGGCTTGAAGCCACCAGTCCTGCACGCGGAGGAAGTAGATCTGCTTGTCAGCCTCGTAAAGAATGATTGATCTTGTGTTGATCACCCTTAGAAGTTTTGTGCCGGGTACTTCCCGCATCTGCGGCATGCCGTCAATCAGCACTTGCAGTGAAGGTTTGCTCGCGATGATCACCTTGGGCGGGTCGTTGTTCACATCGACACGCTTGACCAGTTCGTTGTCCGCGTCCAGCTCCGCCTCCAGTCGATCGAGGGAAATGGTTTTAGTGGCCCCGGGCAATTTCTCTTCCAAAAGCGCAGTCAGTTCGGCTTCCTTGTCCTGAGCCACTGGAAATTTCACCTTAGTGATCTTCGCCTGGTCGAGCGTCACCAACCGGTTGACCTTGTCCACTTCGGTCCGCGCTTGGAACCAAACCACTCCGTATTTGGCAGCACTTTCTTTTCCCGACTTCAGCTCGACAGCGCAATAAAGGTCAATGAGGTTCTCATCCCATTTATCCACCTGAGGCGGATAAATAGTGAAGGTGTCCACACCACTGATGAAGGTGCGTGGCCAGCGACTCTCCGACGGTTCCTTCGTTTGTGTCTTGGCGTTCTTCGGTTTTGGGGAATCCGGCAGCGATTGGTGCGCGTTGGTGGCACTGCAAAGCAGGGAAAGCAGAAAAATCAGGGCACAAATGACTGATGATGCCGTGTCGGTCGCGGGGCTACGCATTTGCATGATCAGACCTCCGGTACACGTCGACAGTGCGCTCTGCGTGAGGACCCTCAGGAGAACTCTACAGGCGCCAAGATTTCCAGACTTGCGCCCTACGCAGCTACTGCTTTCGTCCGCTGCTGAACTAAATCCGATTCTGCTTGCAGCCAATCGTCCAGATCATGCCCACCCTCTCTCCCGCGCTGTTCATATAGTTCGAAGGCGCGACGACGGACCTGCTCTTGAATGTCAACGAGAGATTCTGTTGCACGGGTTTCCGTGGGCAAAGTCGGCACTTGCGGTTTCATTGGGGTGTCACTCCTCTCAGTTGTTCCAGCAAAACAATTTCTCTAATGAGAGTAGATTTAACTCCAATACTGTTCACTTAAGGATATGGATGGATTTTGCGATGCTGACATACTTGCTCGGCGCACGGTGTCTTGGCCGCAGCGGGTACTTGCTCATCTTGCGTTTCACGCCGCGTGGATTCCATCGTTTGCGACTGGACACCACACGTTCTTCGAGAATTTCGTCAAGAATCGCGTGATGGAGGTTTTTTCTCGCCTGAGGGGGGAATAGCATCCCAGACTGACAACTTACGGCGAACGACGCGTACCGCGTGGAGAAAAGAGAGCCGGTCGGGATCTTCTGCAACCGACAAAGCGGCCTCGTGCATCAACTGGCGGACGGCAAAGTGCGCCAGCAAAAAACCATAGAACTCCTGCCGCACCAGTTCCGGAGTCTTGCTGCGCAGCACGATCTGACGTCCGCGGAGATGGGTCTTCAATTCGTCAAACGTGTTTTCGATCTCCCATCTCTCGTGATAGAGAGCGGCCAGTTCTTCGGCCGGCGCTTTGAGCGGATCCAAGATCGTCGTGACCAGCCGGTAGATCGGTTCGGCGTCGGGGATGCCGTCCAGCTGATAGTCAATAACACGAAGTCGTACCCCCTTCGTTTTGTGTCGCGCATCCTTTTCCGAAGGATAGATAGCGCTGATATAAGAACCATCGCTCAATCGTTCGAGTACCTCTAGCCGCAGGTGCTTGCGCACTCGCCAAAGCAAGTCGCCACCGGTAGCTTGAGCCTTGGTCCACAGCGTGAAACCAAAGAAAAACCGATCCGCTAAACACAGCATCCCGGGTTTTAGTCGGGGGATCACCTCCTTGGCGAGGGTGATCTCGCCGGTTGAGTAGCTTCCCATCCGGCCACCCAGCAGTACATGAGTGCCGTTCTCCAACAGCGCGACGAAGCGCAACTGCGGATAGGCGCTCGATCCTCGACTGGCGGCGGGACGCCCGAACTCGTTTTCGTTCTCTTCGGTGTCGGCGACATCCAACGTGCTGCCGTCCAGACTGAGCAGTCGCCACTCTCGATACCGCGCCCCTCGCGTGTTCTCCGAAGCGATCGGTACGACCACCTGCTCATAGAGTCGCCGCAAGGGTTCTGCGCCGAGACGCGAGCGAGCTTGCGAGATACCGGACTTACCCGTGGCCTGTATGGTCTCGTTCGGTTTGGTGAGCCACTGAATGCCTTCGAGCAAGCAGCGCAGCACTTCCCGATAGGAGGACTGCATATAGAGCGCCAGCGCAATCACGTAATACACCACGAGATGTGCTGGCAGCTCTCTTTGCCGGATGCTGGTCTTACCAGTCGCGGTCAAAATCGCATCGATTTTTTCTCGTGGAACCGCTCGGCTGACAACCCCGAGGCTGATGTAATCGGTGATGCGGCTTCCTACCGGCAAACTGGCAAGCGTTCGAGCCATAGCGAGTATTCTGCCCCTCCACTGCACAGAATACTCTAAAATTCCTTAAGTGAACAGTATTGGATTTAACTCCACTTCTGCGCAACTAGGGGAATCCCTAAATTCGTCCGGAGCGGCGGCCTAGCTTCCTTAGTGCTCAGTAATCGGGTGTCGCCAGAAGGAATCAGAAGACCCACTAAAAACTCTTACGCGTCAGACGCTGCTCAAAGTCCCGCCAAGTCCTGCAGCCGTATCTCCGCACAATTACGTACTGAGCATCCGTAAGCCTTGTTTAGAACGTACCCGCCTCGGGGTCTAGAAGACAGTACTGCTTGACGGCCGCGGCATCTTGCCGTTGCAAATCATGTACCAAAATCCGCGCGTCCTTCTTGAAGTCCTCAAGAGTTCGGTTGGAGGGTAAGTTGTAGGGCATTCCCGGCGCTAGCCGATCTCTTCCACAACAAGTTCAGATCTTACGAGGAAAGCGCGAGTGCGGAAGTTCGGCAGGTGGTAGAGTCTGCCTGATCTTGCAAACGCCAGACATGCCCCCTGATGAATGCGCTTAACGGAACTCTCGCTACCCGTAGGAAGCTGTCCGGTAACGTGAATAGTCAGGAGTTGAGTAAACTCGACGTAGCCTTATTTGTCAGTTTCGATGGTGATTGTGTCTTTAACGTTTGGCCATTCTGAATTGACGATATTTGTAAGCGCCTACAAGCCCGCGGTCCCACATCTTTGCCGGGTTACTTGCTCAGCCTGTCCACCGAGCCAGAGATCAAACTTCACGCCGCTGTCACGGACTTCTTGAATCCCTCCACGGATGCTTGCTCACCGATTCCGAGCACGATCCGTCCATTGACCTTTCCGGTCTTGAGTCGCGCAAAAACGTCATTGATAGATTCGAGTGGTTGTGTCTCGATGGTCGCCTTAACCTTACCTTCGGCCGCAAAGGTCAACGCCTCCTCCAAATCCATGCGCGTGCCTACGATCGAACCACGGACGGTGTAGCGGTTTAGTACCACGTCGAAGATAGAAATCGGAAACTCTCCCGGAGGCAGGCCGTTGAGTACGCACGTGCCCCCGCGCCGGAGCATGCCGATCGCCTGTTTGAAGGCAACGGTCGAAACAGCCGTCACCAGCACTCCATGCGCCCCGCCAATCTCCTTCTGAATCTCGGTTGGCGGATCTTGGGTCGTGGCATCGATCGCAATCTCGGCTCCGAGCTTCCTCGCCAGCGCCGTCTTTTCCGGCCCCAAATCCACCGCGGCAACGTGCAGCCCCATGGCCTTTGCGTACTGAATCGCGACGTGGCCCAAGCCGCCGACTCCCGAGACCACCACCCACTCGCCCGGCCGGGTGTCCGTTTCTTTTAAGCCCTTATACGTGGTGACGCCAGCACAGAGAATCGGGGCCGCATCCACGAAGGAAAGGCTCTTTGGGATTCGCCCCAGATAATCGGCCTTCGCCACTGCATACTGCGCGAAACTGCCGTTGACCGAATAGCCGGAATTCTTCTGTTCCAGACACAGTGTTTCCCAGCCCGACAGACAGAACTCACAATGTCCGCAGGCGCTGTGCAGCCACACGATGCCGACCCGGTCGCCTTCCTTTAAATGTGTGACGCCGGGGCCGAGCGCGACTACAACTCCAGCGCCTTCGTGTCCGGGCGTGAAGGGAAGGGTTGGCTTTACGGGCCAATCGCCGTTAGCAGCGTGCAGGTCGGTGTGGCAGACTCCGCTTGCGACGATTTCCACCAATGCTTGTCCCGGCCCCGGTCTGGGCACAGGAACTTCTCGAATGACTAAGGGCTCGCCGAACTTCTCGACAACCGCTGCTTTCATAGTTGATTGAATTGTCATTTTCTGCCCTCCTAGGTTAGATCGCGACTCTAGCCCATGGGTAAACATTGAACAGTGCGCCAGATCACAATTCACATCAGCGCAGTGTGTCGCCTAGGCTCGCCCAGAGAACAACCACCGACCGAGGCCCTGCCCGATACGTGCGACCTGGAACTGATGGTGCGGTCCGCCACTCGACAATGTCTTGCGGAGAATCTAAAGAAGTGTCGATCCATCGACGCCACGAATGTTCGTCGCTCTTGCCCACCGGCGGGAGCTCGAATTCAAGAGACTCCCAATAGCTATTGAAGATGCAGTAGACAAGCAGACATTGCTTTGGCAACTCGGCGCTGAGCGCTATGCTGTGCGAATGTTTGTTCCAGTCCGGCTCGTTGAGCTTTACGCCATGCCAGCCTTTAATCCCCTCGCGGATCAACTGAGTCAAGGTCATCCGCTGGCGCTCGGCCTCGGTGCCTCGCAACAGACGCCGCGCAATAAGTAATCGCACAAACCGAAACACATCCGCGTGCTTGGTGAGCAGGAACCAATCGAACCAATTACCTTCATTGTCCTGACAGTAAGAATTGTTGTTGCCGTGTTGCGTTCTGCGGACTTCATCTCCCATCAGCAGCATCGGCAGGCCAAGAGAAAGCATCGTGGCAATCAGAAAATTCTTCACCTGGCGGCTTCGGAGTTTCTCAATGGCTGGATCGTCCGTCGGGCCCTCGATCCCACAGTTCCAGCTTCTATTGTCGTCCGCGCCGTCGCGATTGTCTTCGCCATTGCCCTCATTGTGCTTGCGATTGTAAGAGACGAGGTCGTTGAGCGTGAATCCGTCATGACAGGTTACGAAGTTCACGCTTTGCTCCGCCTCGCGTTGTTCGTGGCGATAGATCTCGTGACTGCCAAGCAAGCGATCAGCAAAACTGGTTAATGAGCCGGGCTCACCGCGAAAGAAACTCCTTGTATCGTCACGAAAGCGCCCATTCCATTCTTTCCAGCTATCTCCAACAAAACCACCGACCTGATATAATCCAGCCGCATCCCAAGCTTCCGCAATCATTTTTGTTCCGGCGAGTACCGGATCAGACTCAATGTCCCACAAAACCGGGGGATTAGACATTACGCGGCCGTTGGAATCACGGGCAAGGATCGAAGCGAGGTCAAAGCGGAAACCGTCCACGTGCATATCCTTCACCCAATGGTGAAGACTATCCACGATCATGCGGCGAACGATGGGATGATTGGTGTTGAGTGTGTTTCCGGTACCGCTGTAGTTGGCATAGCGCGAGCGGTTTTGTTCGAGCACATAGTAGGTAGGGTTGTCGATCCCTCGAAAGCACACTGTTGGCCCGTTGTGGTCCCCTTCGGCCGTGTGATTGAACACAACGTCGAGGATGACCTCGATACCTGCCCGGTGCAGCGCTTTGACCATGTCGCGGAACTCGTCGACCGGACCGAGGGTATCCTGACGTGAGCTGTACGCCGTGTGGGGGGCAAAAAACGAGACAGGTGCGTACCCCCAGTAGTTGACCAGGCCGTGCGGGCAATCCTGTGCGTCGAACTGGAAGACAGGCAATAGTTCCACCGCGGTGATCCCGAGTAGCTGGAGATATGGAATCTTTTCGATTAGCCCATGATACGTGCCGCGGGTTTTCTCACTCACGCCGGAACTGGAATGACGCGTAAAGCCCCGCACATGCATCTCATACACGATCGTCTGCGACGATGGCCTCTTCAGCGGTGTATCACGCTCCCAGTCGTATGTAGACGGATCCACGACCACGCTCTTCATCGCCGCCGCCGCGTTCTCACCAATTTTGCATGCAGCGCCCCGGCTGTAATTTCTGGGGACGACTATTCCGCGGCCATACGGGTCCAACAGAATTTTGTCAGCATCAAAACGCAACCCGTTCCCCGGATCGTACGGCCCATAAACTCGATACGCGTAAATCTGTCCGGACTGGGCGCTCGGCACAAACACGTGCCAATAGTGGTAGGTGCGATTCATCGTGGGATCTATGCTGATCACACGCGCAGGCCGGGCATCGTCCTCTCGATCGAACAACAGCAGTTCCACACTTAAAGCTTCGCGCGAGAAAAGGCTGAAATTGACGCCGCCTTCACAAACTGTGGAGCCTAGAGGATCGCTTTGCCCGAAATTCTCACCAGGATTGATGTTTTGGCCATTACGCATTTGGGACATGGTTCACCGCCTAAGAATGTTGGGCCACTGGAACGCACTAAATGCCAACTAGTCTTGCAACTCACGCGAACGGTTTGAAGTTGCAGTGAGATCTCGAAGTCGCTCGAAAACCGAGGGGGTCAGCATGTCCTCCATCAGCCGCCAGCACCAGTTTCCTTTTGAAGAACCCGGCATATTCATCCGCGCCTCGGCGCCCAGGTTGAGCAGGTCTTGCAGAGGGGCGATCGCCAGCGAAGCATCAGTAGACCACGCCAATTGTATGAGTTTCCAAGCAATGTCGTCGCACGTCCCATGGCTTCGGTTCAGATACCGCCACACATTCGTGCGTTCCGTTTCAGGCAAAGCTTCGAACCAGCCACGAGTTGTGTTGTTATCGTGAGTTCCCGTGTACACGACCGTGTTTGTCGGACAGTTCTCGGGGAGATGTGGGTTCTGAGGGTTCCCATCAAAGGCAAACTGAAGCACTCTTGTTCCGGGAATTCCGAATTCGTCGCGGAGGAAAGAAACGTCGGGCGTGATCATCCCAAGATCTTCGGCGATGAACGGAAGCGATTCTAATTCCTTCTGGACTGCATTGAAAAACTCAGCACCCGGACCTGGCATCCATTGTCCTGTTCGCGCTGACGTTGCATCGCCAGGGATGTACCATGCTGCAGCGAACGCACGGAAATGATCCAAGCGAATCACATCGACGTGAACGAGGAGAGCGCGCACTCGATCTATCCAAAATCGAAATCCAGTGCTCCGGAGAGCATCCCAATCGTAAACAGGGTTGCCCCAAAGCTGTCCGTCCGCACTGAAATAATCGGGAGGCACTCCGGCAACGAAGCGCGGCTTACAATCTTCGTCGAGCAGGAACAACTCGGGGTGGGCCCACACGTCACTCGAGTCGGGGGAAACGAAAAAGGGAAGGTCGCCGATCAATCGAACTCTCTTGCTGTGCGCGTATTCCTTAAGTTGCTGCGCTTGTCGAAAGATCAAAAACTGGGCGAAGCGTATCTTGTCAATCTGTTTCGACAGCTCTTTCCGGGCCCGCACCATCGCCGTGCCATTCCGCCGAATCAACTCTGCGGGCCAGTCAAGATACGAAACACCGTGGTACTTCTCTTTTAAAGCGCGGAAGAGGGCATAGTTGTCCAGCCAGTGCGCCTGCATATGGCAGAACTTCTCGTAATTCGGACCCAGGTGCCTCTGCCCACCGGCAAGAAACCGATCCCATACCTGGTCGAGTAGTCGATGTTTGAACTGTATTGCCGGGCCATAGTCGACAAAGCCCGGTGAAAATGATTGACCTTCGCAGACATTGTCGGGAAGCAAACCATCCGCCCGCAAAAACTCTGGACTGATTAACAATCCGTTGCCGGCAAAAGAGGAAAGGGCTTGATAAGGAGAATTACCATACCCAGTGGGACCCAGGGGCAGGCTTTGCCACCAGCTCTGACCCGATTCATGCAGTCGATCGATCCATGTGAACGCTGCGGGACCCATGTCGCCAATGCCATACGGTGACGGAAGGGACGTGACGTGCAGGAGTACTCCGGAAGCGCGGTACTCGGACGGAAGGGGGCTCCGCTCAACGTACAATTTGCAACTCGTTCGCCTCAGAGGGCGCGCTCACTCCACGGGGCATGGCTCGACCCTCCAGATTTCGGAAGCATATTCCGCGATCGTGCGGTCACTGGAAAACTTACCGGAGCTGGCGACGTTCAAAACGGCTTTGCGCGCCCACTCATCGGGATGGGCATAGAGTTCGCATAACTTCTGGTCTGCTTCAAGATAGGACTTGAGATCCGCCAAGTGCATGTAGTGGTCCCCGCCCGTTAGCAGCGTTTCGCGGAGCGGTTCAAATACACCTGGCTCACTCCGGCTAAAATAGTTGGAGAGAATCAAATCCAGCGCCGCGCGCGTCTCCGGCTCATTGTCATAGTGCCAGTGAGGGCTGTACCAGCCGCGGCTGTTGACCACTTGCTCCGCCGTAAGCCCGAACAGGAAGAAGTTGGCCTCGCCTGCCGCTTCGGCCATCTCGATGGTTGCACCGTCTCTAGTACCGATGGTTAGTGCGCCATTCATCATGAATTTCATGTTGCTGGTGCCACTCGCCTCGTAGCCAGCAGTCGAAATCTGATTGGAAACATTACTGGCCGGAATCAGCCGCTCCGCAAGGGACACACAATAATCGGGCAGGAAAAGCACTTTGATTCGTCCCCTAACGGCAGGATCCCCGTCGATTGTTGCCGCAAGGTTGTTGACGAACTTTATGATCAACTTTGCCAGATGATAGGCAGGTGCCGCCTTGCCGGCGAAGAAGAAGGTGCGCGGGAGCATCTCAAGATTCGGATTCTCCCGCAAGCGGTTGTATAGCACCACGACACGCAACGCATTGAGTAATTGTCGCTTGTATTCGTGAATGCGCTTGACCTGCGAATCGAAGATGCTGTCCGGGTCCACCACATGGCCGGATGAGGCCTTGAGCCAGTTTACAAATTGCGATTTGGCCGCGTCCTTTGCCTTTCGGAAAGCGTCACGGAAGCTTTTGTCCTCGGCGAGGGGTTTTAGTTTCTTGAGTTGATCGAGATCACTGATCCAAGCATCGCCGATGGCTTCAGAAATCGTGTGAGCCAACGTCGGGTTCGCCAGCAGCAGCCAGCGTCGAGGCGTGACGCCGTTGGTCTTGTTATTGAATCTCTCGGGAAACAGCTCCGCCAGCTCCGTGACTGTTGTCTTCCGCAAAAGATCGGAGTGAATCGCAGCCACGCCATTGGTACTGTGCGAGCCCACGATGGCTAAATTCGCCATGCGGATCTTTTTTTGGCTGCCTTCTTCGATCAAGCTGATTCGCTCAATGCGTCCTTTGTCAATTGGGCCACGGCTCCGGACTGCATCAAGCAAGCGTTGGTTAATCTCCAATATGATTTCCAAGTGGCGCGGAAGCATAGTTTCAAACCACTCAAGCGGCCATTTTTCCAAGGCTTCCGGCAGTAGAGTGTGATTTGTATAGGCGAGGGCCTTTTGTGTCAGGTCCCACGCCTGATCCCATCCAAGGCGCGCGTCGTCGAGTAAGATCCGCATCAGTTCGGGAACCGCCATGGCCGGATGAGTATCATTGAGCTGGATAGCTACTTTGTCCGCAAGCCCACTCCATTCGCTGTTGTTGCGACGGTAGCGGCGGACGAGATCAGCCAGGGAACATGCAACGAGGAAATATTCTTGCAAAAAGCGCAATCCCTGCCCTTTGCTTGTAGAGTCATCGGGATACAGAACGCAGGTCAAAGAATCAGCACTGAGTGTCTCCGCCATCGCCTCGGCGAAAGCTCCACTGCTGAAATCCTGAAAATCGAAGTAATTGGACGCGGCAGCCGCCCAGAGGCGGAGCGTGTTGATCGTTTTTCCGCCGTAGCCCACAACCGGCCGATCATATGGAATCCCAAGTAGCGTGGACGGTCGGCCAGGTATCGCCCGGAAGGTCCCGCCCTCCAACTCGAACGCACAATTTAGCTTAACTTCCACCGCTTCGTCGGGACGGGCAACCTCCCACGGATCCGGGCGGCGAAGCCAATTGTCCCCCTGCTCGTGCTGCCAGCCGTCCTGGATCGATTGTTTGAAGATTCCGTATTCGTAGCGCAGTCCATAGCCCGTGGCTGGAAGCTGCATGGTCGCCATGGAGTCAAGGAAGCAAGCGGCCAAGCGCCCTAGGCCCCCATTTCCCAGGCCAGCGTCGGGCTCTTCCTGCAGAACGGAAAGCAATTCAATGTCTTTTTGTTTCGCTGCCTGGGCGACAAACGGTTCAAGCAGCAGGTTGGTCATATTGTTGGCTGACGAGCGGCCCAGGAGAAACTCCATAGACAGATAATAGACGCGCTTAGGATTCTCGCGCTGGTAGGTTTCTTCCGTAAGGATCCATCGTTGCGAAAGAACGTCTCGCAGGGACCGGGCAAGGGCTTCGTAACGCTCCCTCGAGCTGATCGCTTGAAGACCCTTTATATTGTCGAAGAGCAGATGCCGTTCGTACAGTCCGTCTGTTCCCATCAACGGAACGGGACCGCAGCCGTACTGTTTAAGAAGTTGTGTCACATCTCCTACCACCGCCGTTTTAGTTGCCGTGACGCCCTTTGTACTCATAAGATTCGCCCTTTTCTGACTTGACCTTCATGTTCGTAGAATTCCCCGCAATCAAACCCGCTCATTCCCGCTGGCCCACCTTTGGCGAGGCACCTGCGCGGCATTCCGGCAGTAAATTAAGCGGAGGCAGCCACCTGCCGAACTTCTGCACTCGCACTTTCTTCGTAGGGTTTGAAGTTGTTTCGGAAGAGATCTGCCAGCTTTTTTGCAGTTGCATCGTAAGCCGTTTTATCCGTCCACGCATTCCGAGGAATGAGAATCTCCTTTGGCACGTTCGGACATTCGGTTACAGTTTCTAGACCGAAAACTGGATCACGTTGCGTTTTTGCGATTGCAAGCGTGCCGCTGTGGATTGCGTCGATGATCGCCCGCGTAAAAGCTAATTTAATACGCTTTCCAATACCGTATGCGCCGCCACTCCAACCGGTATTCACGAGCCAGACTCGTGTTCCGTGCTTCTTTATTTTTGCAGCTAGGAGTTCTGCGTACTTATTGGGATGCCAAACGAGGAATGGTCCCCCGAAGCATGGAGAAAAAGTCGCCGCCGGTTCTTTGATGCCCATTTCTGTGCCAGCCACCTTCGCCGTATATCCGCTCATAAAGTGATACAAGGCCTGCGCGGGCGTGAGTGCACTGACCGGAGGCAGCACGCCAAAGGCGTCGCATGTCAAGAAAATGATGTCGGTGGGGTGGCCGGCCATGCTCGGCACACGGGCATTGCGAATAAAGTTGATTGGGTACGCGCCGCGGGTATTCTCTGTAATCGACGTATCGGCGTAATCTACAGTGCGGTCGTCTTCGAGTACCACGTTTTCCAACACCGCTCCAAAGCGCAGCGCAGCGAAGATGTCAGGTTCCGATTCAGAGGTCAGGTTTACGGCCTTAGCGTAGCAGCCCCCTTCAATGTTGAAGACGCCATCGTCGCTCCAGCAGTGTTCGTCGTCACCGATCAGGTCGCGCTTGGGGTCGGCGGACAGAGTGGTCTTGCCGGTACCGCTCAAGCCAAACAACAGCGATGAACGACCAGTCTCTTTGTTGGCGGTGGCCGAACAGTGCATCGAAAGCATCTTTCGTTTGGGCGCGAAGTAGTTCGCCACCGTGAACACGCCCTTCTTCATTTCACCGGCGTATTCCGTCCCAAGGATTACGAGTTCCCGGTCCTCAAGGCTAAGGCTGATGCTAGTTTTTGACCCGATGCCCGTCGTCAGTCGATTAGCGGGAAAAGCCCCCGCGTTGTAGATGACGAAGTCTGGCTTGCCAAAGTTTGCCAATTCCTCGGAAGTAGGCCGAATGAGCATGTTGTGCATGAACAGCGCATGATACGGTCGCGAGCAAATCACCCGAATCTTGATCCGGTATTTCGGGTCAGCCCCAGCGAAGCCGTCAAAGCAGTAAAGACGTTCGCAGGTGTTTAGGTAATCCCTGGCGCGCTCGCGAACGATGTCGTAGGTGCGCTGATCGATGGCCACATTGACTGGCCCCCACCAAACTTCCTTTTCAGAGGCTGCACTCTCGACAATGCGTTTGTCTTTTGGCGAACGGCCCGTTTTTTCGCCTGAATAAGCCACCAGCGCACCGTTCTCAGCGATGCTGGTGTCTTTCTCATGACGGATAGCGTGTTCGTACAATGCGCTGGGCGGGAGGTTGCGATGGATTTCAGAGACGGTGAGTTCGTGGTCGATGAGGCTAAAATGGTTCATAAGTTGCTCCATTAACGCTAATAGAATTCAGTGTCACCCTGGTCCTTGTATCAAATTCTGTAAGCCGTGCGCGCGCGCAGCAGTAAAGTCGGAATTGCCAAGCCGGTGCCGATTGCGCCGGTCGTGAAAATCACCCGCAGCGTGTATTGTGCGGCAGTGACGAGCGTTTGCGATTCGTTGGCCACCGCGCTTGTCGTCAGTGCGAACAGTCCAATGATGGCCTTGGCCGCGAAGCTGCCCGGGATCATTGGGATACAACCGACCGCGTCGAGCACATCCCGCGAAATGCCAGCGCGTGTCCGCACTAACTGTACTGCAGCACCTACCGTGAGCGCTGCAGCAAACGATGCTCCCTCCAGATTCCAACCCAGCCCCAAACAACAACTGCGAACCGCAAGGGCCACTGCACCGCTTGCGGCGCACCAGGGTAACCCACGGAATCCGAAATTAAACAGCATTCCGAACCCGGCAGCGGCGATTGCACCACAGGCCGTTTGATTCAAGATAGACGCGACATCCATATTCAAGCCCACTGGTCCAGCGATATTTTTCCAAGCCATAGTCCAGCCGCAATGAAGACTAATGTCATCGCGACGGTCACCGCCCTCGCACTACCGAGAGTCGGATGACCTTCAAGGATGTCACCTTGTGCATTCACCGCCGGAACACCTGGCACAAGCAACAGAATCGAGGAGATCATCGCGGCGGTTAAAGAGTCGCTTCCAAGCCACCTTGCGCCCAGGCCACCGATCACTGAGCACAGGAAGGAAACTAGCACGGTACAGATGAAGACATTCACCTGAGACCGGAGCAGTTCACGCCGGACGTATTGTCCGACCATTGCAGCCAGAAATACCGGGCCTGTGCCATGCCAGTCCACCCCAAGCAGGCGGCCGAACGCTGCGCAGGCAATTCCCACTGCAACCGCCACCACCCACGGGGAATGTCGCGGCGTCTCCCTAGCAATACGCAAGAGTTCAACGCGCGTCTGTTCGGTCGTGAATTGATGGCATGCTACCTGTCTTCCCAGATCCCAGAGTCCCTGGATCAATCGTTGGTTCACGCCAAGGTCGCCCACTCTGCGCATACGGGTGATGCCAGTCTCATCAATTCCGATAGTGATGGCCAGCGAAGCGTAACCAATTCGTAGGTCAGCACGTTCTGCGCCGAGACCACGCGCTACCATCTCTACAATTTCCTGGACGCTACTTGCGCTCGCCCCGGCTTCCATCAACATCCGGCCGGCTTCCAACGCGACCATCGCCACTGGCTCCAACGATGGAAGTGAGCTTTTGTTGCCGGGCGTGCAATTGTCGCTCGTCTGGACTCGCTCCTGAGTGAAATGCTCTTCCATACTGGGAATCCTAGCAGCAATAGGGTCGGACGGCTGTATTTGGCCTGTGCCAATCGCTGGGAACATCCGGTTGCAGGGCCGTGGATGCGCCTTTTGCTGCCATTCGCCAACTGATTTCTTCATACAATCAACTTCAAAACAACTAGGGGTTATCCTAGTAGTCGAACGGTCTTCCTCCCCCTAGTATTGGTACCGTTCAATCGGATTTTTAAGGACCGTAACCATCGTCGTAGCGCGGAGGCCCGTATGCCGGTAGCCGACCATGCCAGGTACTGCGAGATGCTCGATCGCGCGCGGAAGGGAAAGTTCGCCTATCCCGCCATCAACGTGACGTCGCTCACCACGGCCAACGCCGTCCTGAAAGGACTGGCCGACAGCAGGAGCGACGGGATCATCCAGGTATCGACCGGCGGCGGCGCGTTCGCGTCGGGCACCAGCGTGAAGGACATGGCGCTCGGCGCCATCTCGATTGCCGAACACGTGCACCGCGTCGCGGCGCGATATCCGATCTACGTGGCGCTCCACACCGACCATTGCCAGGCGGACAAGCTGGACGCGTTCGTGATGCCGCTCGTCGAGGAGACCGAGCGGCGGCGGGCGGCGGGCAAGCCGAACCTGTTCAACGGCCACATGTTCGACGGCAGCGCGCTGCCGCTCAAGGAGAACCTCGACATCGCCGTGAAGCTGCTCGAACGGTTCCGGAAGAGCGACCTGATCCTCGAGATCGAGGCCGGGGTCGTGGGAGGCGAGGAGGACGGCGTCAGGGCGAGCGCCGCCGCGAAGCTCTACACGACGCCCGAGGACACCCTGGAGGTCGCACGGCGGCTGAACGCGGTGCAGGGCGCGCGCTACCTGCTCGCGGCGACGTTCGGCAACGTGCACGGCGTGTACAAGCCCGGCCAGGTCAAGCTGAAGCCGTCCATCCTGAAGGACTGCCAGGATGCCGTCGTCGACAGCATTCGGCGAAGCGGCGCGGTTCTACCTGGTCTTCCACGGCGGATCGGGATCGGAGCTCCGCGACATCCACGAGGCGCTGGATTACGGCGTGGTGAAGATGAACATCGACACCGACATGCAGTACGCCTTCACCCGCGCCATCGCCGACCACTTTTTCAGGAACTACGACGGCGTCCTCCGGGTGGACGGAGAGGTCGGCAACAAGAAGGCCTACGATCCGCGCTCCTACCTGACACTCGCCGAGAAGGCGATGGCCGAACGGGTGAAGCAGGCAGCGAAGGAGCTGCGGGCTGTCGGCACGACGATGGTGACGTGAAAGAAGAAGAGGTGAGCCCTTTGTGCGACGATGATCTCGATTTCACGATAGCGAGGCTCGGTGAGTGCCGCATCCCGTCGCCGATGTCCGGCGTCCGGTTCACCCGCGACGACGAACGCGTGCTCTATCACTCCACGCTCGAGGAGATGAAAGCCTGGATCGCGGCAGGGCGCGGAGCCTCCGGCGATGGAGGCCGCCGGGCCGCAGGAAAAGCTGTTCTTCGACCCGTCGAAGCTCGCCTGCGGGATCGTGACCTGCGGCGGGCTCTGCCCCGGGCTGAACGACGTGATCCGCGCGATCGTCCTGAGCCTGCACCACCACTACGGCGTGAAGGACGTCTACGGATTCCGCTTCGGCTACGAGGGCCTCGTGCGCCGGCTACGGGCACGAGCCGCTCGAACTGACGCCCGAAGTCGGTCAACCGGATTCACGAGAGCGGCGGGACCGTCCTGGGCTCCTCCCGCGGTCCCCAGGACCCGGCGGAGATGGTCAAGACCCTGGCGGACCTGGAGATTGGAATCCTCTTCGCCATCGGCGGCGACGGCACGCTGCGCGGCGCGCAGAAGATCGGCGAGGAAGCGGCGCGGCAGGGGATGGCCATCAGCGTCATCGGCATCCCGAAGACGATCGACAACGACGTCTCGTTCGTGCAGAAGACCTTCGGTTTCGAGACCGCGGTCACCGAGGCGCGGCGCGCGACCTACGCGGCCAACACCGAGGCAGAGGCCGCGCGCAACGGCATCGGGCTGGTGAAGCTGATGGGCCGCGACTCCGGATTCATCGCGGCCTATTCGGTGCTGGTCGACAGCCAGGTGAACTTCTGTCTGGTTCCCGAAGTGCCGTTCACCCTCGAGAGGTTCCTGAGTGAACTGAAGCAGCGGCTCGAGCGACGGGGCCACGCGGTGATCGTCGTCGCGGAAGGCGCGGGTCAGGACCTCCTGGCGAAGACGGCAGAGCGCGATGCGTCGGGAAACGTCAAGTACGGTGACATCGGGACTTCCTGCGCGACGCGATCAAGGACCACTTCAAGCGAAGCCGGCACGGAGATCACCCTCAAGTACATCGATCCGAGCTACACCATCAGGAGCGTGCCGGCGAATCCGCACGACTCGGCCTTCTGCCTGCTCCTCGGGCACAGCGCCGTGCACGCCGGCATGAGCGGCCGGACGAACATGGTCGTCAGGCTTCTGGAACCACCAGTTCACCCATGTGCCCATATCGCTCGCCGTATCGCGGCGCAAGAAGATCGATCCTGAGGGAGCACTCTGGAACAGCGTGCTCGCGTCCACCGGCCAACCATGGAACATGCGTTGATTGCTGGCTAGCGACGGGCAGACAAGATTCAGGAGAGACTTGAAACCTATCGGGGGCCAGTTTTTTCCACTCCTGCTACTGTCGACATGAGCGCGCTTATACTTCGCGATTCGGCAAAGATCCAGACTCAGGACGCTCTGCGCCAGAATCGGCGTTTGGAGCGGGAAGGTAGACCGCTGCGTGAGCCGCTCTACGTGATAGAAGATGCCGAACAGATCATCGCTCAGATGCGCCCGGTGCCTTCTAAGAAGCCGGTGCAGGTTGCCGACGGCATCCAGGCAACGTGATCTTCATTGAGTCTTGGGGCGACACAGTGGCCTTCAGTGTGACGAGGTCGTCACGCAAGGGCCTCTCTGAGATGAACTTTTTCATCTGGTCATCGAAAATCTCGCGGTGCTTGACATAGATTTTTGTGGCTTCGATGGCCATGGGGCTATCCAGGAAAAGGGGAAACGGCTGCGCCATCTTTTTGCGGAACATCCAGCCAAGCAGGGCAATAAGCAATTGTGCTCGACCAATCGCAAATGTCGGAACCAGGATTTTTCCACCACCCAGCACCGCTTCCTTCACGACCTCGACAAATTCGGTCACAGTTTGATCAAAGGGGCGATGGTCGTGGTCACCATAGGTGGATTCGGCCCCGCCTCGGAGGACCGGGCGGAGCGCGCATCCAGAAGATTGGCGGAACTCCCGTTAAACGCTTCCGCGGATGAAATCGTAACCCGGCCCCTAAAGGTCGACAATCAAGACGGGGTCGGATTCGTATTCAAGGGCAATTTGCTATTTTTTCTGGGGACAGCCGATCTGGACAAGGAATCCGGCGAGAAGCTAGAACAAGCTTCCGACTCCGCGATCCAAAATCTTAGAGAAGCCCTGGAGGCGCGCACAGCGGAACGATCGTGGCCCGTGATTCGGAATGGCCTGTTGCATACGCTAATTGACTTGGTGGTGCTTGTCGCTCTGTGCATCGCCACATGGAAGGTTCAATCGTGGATAGTCAAGTTCTTGCGCAAGAGAGAAGGATCTACATCCTTGACCTTGTTCCGCGTCGACGTGCTGCCGCACATCGCTGCCACAGTTTATGGAATTCTGCGGTTGCTTGCATGGATTCTTACTTTTTCCCTGATCTACGTGTGGATCACGATTTCGCTTCGCGGTTTCCATACACGGAGCCTTGGGGAAAGCAGGCAGGCAGCTATGTGCTGAATTCTCTTCGAGAACTGGGGAGCACCATCTTGGACGATCTGCCCGGGTTGCTGGTAGTCGTCCTGATCTTTGTCGTGACACGCTGGATTGTGCGCATGGCCAACGTGCTGTTCGAGCAAGTGGCGACGGGAAGAATTTCCGTCACTTGGATGGATGCAGACGTGGCGCATGCCACTCGGCGCATCTTCTCTGCCATCGTTTGGATCTTCGCGATTATTGTCGCCTATCCCTACATACCGGGATCGGGTACCGATGCGTTCAAAGGCCTCAGCGTCTTTTTGGGGCTCGTGATTTCCCTCGGCTCGACAGGAATCATCAACCAGGTCATGAGTGGATTGTTTGTGGTATATTCCAGGGCTCTAAAGACGGGCGAATGGGTGAAGGTTAATGAGACGGAAGGGGAAGTCTTGGACGTTGGGCTGCTGGCCGCCAAGATCCGTACGATCGAAGGGCAAGAAGTAACGATCCCGAATTCTGTTCTGGTGGGCACCTCCACACGGAATTATACGAGACTCGGTCACCCCGACGGCATGTCGGTCAGTTCCACAGTAACGATCGGCTATGATACTCCTTGGCGACATGTACACGCTCTGTTGGAATTGGCTGCAGATCGAACGCCGAATATCAGCAAGATGCCCAAGCCGTCTGTAGTACAGAAACAACTTTCCGACTTCAATGTTGAATACACATTGATCGCGCGACTGGATGATGAGAGATTCCGGATCGAAACCGTGTCCACCCTAAACTCCGCCATCCAGGATGCCTTCAACGAATTTGGCGTGCAGATCATGTCCCCGCACTACATGATTCAACCCACCATTAGTGTTATCGTCCCGCGCGAGAAATGGGATGCAAAGCCATCTCCACCTCTCCCACGTATTTTTCATAAAGCGGCCGACACAAATAGTCCTGATAAGTGAGGCACATAGCCCTGCCACTCCCGGTCCGTCGGGTTGAGCTGACCGGAGTTTTTTGTGCCAGCGGGAGAGAGAATTCACTCCCCCTTCGACCTGACATTTCAAACTTCTCAGGAGCTGACCAATCGCCCAGAGAATCGGAGTAGAATAACTAATCGTCCAAGCGCGCGGGCGCTCGCCCCGCAAATCATTCGCTCCTTAATCTTGCCTCCGTAAGAATAATCCTGAGGTGACTTATGAAATACGGCTCTAAGCAGGAATTCGTAGAGCCACAATAACAGAGCGGGTTTCCGTCGGGGGGATGATTCGGCTAGACTCGGCGGAATGCGCGACAACGAATTCACGAAAATCCTGGGATGGCCGGGCTACCGAGTCTACCGGCACGAAATCAATGAAGCCGCCAAGACCCTGCGTTTATGGGTACGACGCAAGCGAGGAAACCGCAAGCTGATCTGTTCGGGGTGCGGAAGAAAGTTTACCGACGCGCATGATTACAACGAACGGGAAGTGCGCGACCTGCCGTGGGGCGAGTATCGCACAACGGTGGTCATCGAAGTGTACCGGGTGTGCTGTCCGCAATGTGGGGTAAGGGTCGAGAAGGTGCCGCAGTTGCCGAGTAAAGCGCCCTTTAGTAAGCGCTTTGAAGAGGCCGTGGGGTTAGCGTGCGAAAGCGCATCGGTTCGCCAGGTGGCCAGGCAGTTCCGACTGGCAGCCAGCACCGTGCGGGCGATCGACCTGCGGTATCTGCAGCGGTGGAGTGCGACGCGTCGCAAGACCCGTTGGTGCAAATGGGCGTGGATGAGATTTACTTCGGTAAGCAGATGAAGTTCATCACCGTGGTCAGCAACTTGGATACCGGCGAGCCCTTGTGGTTTGGGCAGGACCGCAAACAGGAAACCCTGGATGAGTTTTTCCGGACGCAACTGAGCGCCACGCAACGGAAACGAGTGGCGGCGGCTTGCGTGGATATGTGGCGGCCGTTCACCAACAGCATTACCCAATGGGCGCCGAACTGCCGCATCGTGTACGACAAGTTTCATGTCCTACAGCATGCCAACAAAGCCATCGATGAAGTGCGCCGGGCAGAGTTCTTCCGCAAAGGTGGGCGCATGCGCGGTGTCGTGAAGGGCAAACGCTGGCTGTTGTTGACGCGCTGGATGAATCTGAACAGCCAAAAACGCCAGCAGTTAAACGAGCTGTTCGCCCTCAATCGACGGGTGATGAAAGCATACCTTCTGAAGGAAAGCTTGGAACGGTTATGGACCTACCGCTATGAAGGAGCCATGCTGCGCTACCTCCAGAGCTGGATCGACCAGCTGCGCTGGCAACGCTTGAAGCCCTTTCAAAATCTCGCCTTTATGCTGCTGGATCATTTGGACGGTATTCTCAACTACTGCCGCACCAAAGTACCCTTCGGAGTGGTGGAAGCCATCAACGGCAACATCAAAACCCTTTTTCGAAGGGGCCGTGGCTACAAGAATCTCGCCTATTTATTGCTCAAGGCCCAACGCATGGCGGTCACTAAGACCGAATTCATCGTTCTTCAGAAAGCAGCCTAAAATGCGCGTCTCTACGAATTCTTGTGCAGAGCCTGAAATACCAACTCAGTATCAATTTAGCCCTCGCACTCGCTTTTCCACTTTTTGCGCAGAACAAGGAGTCAAACCGCGTCGAAAACGCGGGGCAGGTGATGGAACAAATTTCTAACGCTGCCGATAAGATTCCGCAAGGCGTTCTCGACCAAGCGGATTGTGTTGTGATTGTACCTTCTGTACTCAAGTTCGCGGTCGGCAGTGCAGGCAGCTATGGGCCTGGTGTGATGACTTGCCGCAGCGGCATTGGATTTTATGGTCCTTGGGGCGCACCAGCAATGGTCGCGCTCGAGGGTAGTTCCGCCGAATCACAACTTAGTGGAAGTGCGACCGATTTCGTTCTTCTCTTGATGTCACCACGCGCTGCGGATCAGCTGCTTGAGGGCAAAGTTAAGCTCGGTGGGGCTTCGTCCTCCTCCGCCGGCCCCGTAGGTAGCACCAGTTCGAGGGAAACTGATGTCACGATGCGAACCGAAGTTCTTTGCTATTCACGAGCACGTGGGAAGTTCGCGGGCATTTCCCTCGAAGGATCGACGCTGCGGCCTGACGATGGCGCCAATAAGAACCTGTATGGGCAAGACACAACCGCTAAGGATATCGTTTTCAATAAGTCCTTCTCAGTGCCAGAAAGCGCTAAGAATTTGTTGGCCACACTGCAGAAAGTTTCACCGACAAAAAAAGTAAAGGCTGAACCGAAATGAAAACAAAATCGATACTTCGCTAATACCGCGACTCCAGTGGTGATTGGTGACCCCATGGAAAATTCAGCCGCTGTCCCATTTTCCATTTTCCGCTCAGGCATACACCCCTTAGTGTGCTCCGAGTGGCCTGCCCAAAAACCACTAGGCCGCAGCGGTTGCAACTCACTCATTCTAAGAGATCGAAATTCGCGCATCAGCACGGCCCAGAATCAGATGATTTTGGGCGCTTGTCTATCACTGCGATTAGCCAAGAGTCAATCCGCTTAGTACACTCCGTCTTAGATTGCGGATTTGGGTAACTCCATGTCGAGGGCTAAAGACGCGCCCCATCGGTGAGCAGTGAGTAGCGGCAAACGGCAAATCGCAGACAATTAGCGAAAGTTGCTGATCAGCACCACGTCGCTCATCGGGTCGCCCTTGGCGAGAAGCAACTGCTTGCCATTACGCGTCCATGAAAAATCATAGATGCGGCCAGCGGTGAAGTTGGTTATCTGTCGCGGCGTGCCTCCAGAGAGCGGTTGCTCCCAGACGTTGTCGGCACCGTTCTTCGTCAAAACGTACTGCAGACCTTTCTGGTTGGGTGACCAGCGTAATCCTTCTGCGCCGTTGGGCTGGACAAAAACGTGGACCGGGGATCCCCCAGCGGCGGGAATAACTGCGATCTTGGGTACGTGGAAACTGCCTTGGATAAGGCTGCCTTCCATGTTTGCGTAGGCAATCCATTTCCCGTCTGGAGAGATTACTCCATAGATGCCTCCGGGCGAACTGGCAACCTCCGTGGGAGTACCTCCTTCGATTGGAACACGGCACAAGTCATGTGAGCTATACAGTACCCAATTGCCATCCGGTGAACATTCGGAGTCCCTAACATCACCATCGATGAGTTTTTGGGGATTTGAGCCGTCTGCATCCGTTCGTAGCAGCCGGAGCTTATTCTCGTCATAAGAATCGAATATGAGATAGCGGTCGCCGCAACTCGACATGGACCAGTTGTTTACGAAATTTAGCCCCAGCAGCGTCCGTTGGCTACGATCGGCATTGATAAGAAACAATCCGAAGCCGGAGCCAGACCCGCTGTCACGACTGCGTACCAACAGCTTTCCGTTCGGACCGACTCCCCAGCACGTGGATACTCGTGTATGGTTTTCGACAGTTTAATTGCTTCATCATTTGATGAAGCGTATAAGGTAATCCGTCTTGCCGTGCGTTGAATAGAATCCGCCAAATGCAAAAACTCTCCGGTGTCGATGTCAGGTGCCGCGAGTACCACTTGATTGAAAAGTGGCGGCACGTTCAACACCATCACGGTAAGACGTTGGCCATTTGCTTAATCGGAAGTGCGGAGCAATGGTGGCTACTCACCTCAATGTCCTTTCCCTCGCACCTTCACTTTTAATCCAAGCGAATAGTAAATCTGAATGGCGGAATCCCCACAGACCTTGCCGTTCCAACCACATGCTTTGCACCTGCCTTCATAGATTCGCGCTTTGATCTCGTCCATAGGCACAACGCCTTCACAAGGATACTCGACGGAAACCTCATGCCTCCCACAATAGACACAACGGAACTTCAGAACGTACCCGCGAGTTTCTGCCCCGGTCATCTCAAGACTCGCTCTCCGGAACTTTGCGCTGGTGAGCCACGCACATAGGTCGGAGGAATTCTTTCTGATCTTTCGTGATGGTGGCTAGGGTCCCGATGACGAGAAATTCGAAGCTTTCGCGCCACAGTGATTCGAGCTTCCCCCGGAACTTGCATGCCGCTACGGTCATCGGCGGTTTCCTCGGCGTTAAGTCAATTTCGTTTGAGTCGGTGTCTTCGGCTTCAGCGGGTTGGGTCTGAACATTGACGGCATCTTCATTTGTTGCCGTGCAGAATTCTCGCAGTCTATGAACGTCCAGTGGAAAAACGCTTTGCATTTTAAGTCCTTCACTGGGCGTGGGAAGAAGGTTTTGGTCGGTGCTACAGTTTAAAACGAGGGGGACTGTCCGACCATACACTACACCCGGTATGGGTGCGGCCTTGAATCCAGTATTGACTCTGACAAGGGCGAACCCGCCGAGACCCAAGGAAAAGGTCGCGTAATTCGCAGCTGCGGATAACCGAATCAATGCGTAGCCAGACCACGCCTTTGCAGAAAAGTCCCCGCAACCGTCGTTGCTGCGACGATCCAATTGAACCCCGGGCCAAAGACACGAAATAACAGCCCCGCACTAAAAACAGAAGCCGTAGTGCAGCCTGTCGCAATCAGCGCACCGATATGGTCGAACGGCCAACACGAGAGTCAACTTTGCAAGCCCCCTGCGCTTCTCCCTATAGACCTCTCCGTGACAGTAGGGGCATCTCCGATGTGAGACGAGGGTCATACAACCACAGTTCGCTAAGTCCGCCGTGTCTGCGGCCCTAATCCACGTGAGACACAGCTATGTCTTGTTCAGATCGTCGTCCTTGTAGTACTTCGTACCCTGCAAGGTCAACTGAAGTGCGAGGCCATTCTTGGTGATCTGGTAGACCCATACTCCCGGGGCAACTTCAGCCGCTCCCGAGTAAGCCCCGCCCTTCTCACCTGCCTTGGCCGCAGCGTCCGCTTGCCCCGAACCAGACCAGCCGGAATCCAGAAATTGTGCCAGCGCCTTTTCGTTCTCGAAGACGAACACCACGACATAGTCTTTTACTCCCATGCCTACACCGACACCGGCCGAACCCATCTTCATGAAGGTTTCTTGCTTGGTCTTGTTGTTGACGGCCAGTCCCGAACCACGTGCCGTGCTCAACAGCAATACGTTCACCCCCATGTTGTCGAAAACGGCGTATCCTGCCGCTTTCTGGATAACTGCTTGAGCAGAGGGTTCCAGCTTGTACAAGTCCTGCAAGGCCTCGGCTGCCATCTTGCGGGTTTTCTGTCTTTTTTCTTCATTGTCGTCCGCGGCGATGCACATGCCTGCGGACAGCAGAGCCACGGCAAGAACGGAAGCAATCGTCCTAATTTTCATGGAATTCTCCTTCTAGAAGGACGGTAGTGAGGTGCAAGGCAGGAAACAACTAGGGATTTCCCTAATCACCAAGACTAGTTACTTAGGTTTTTTGATCGAAGTGGGAGGCATGGTGAGCCAGGTCGGCGCATAGGGAATCCCGGGCCGATTATTTCAAGAAGAAGGGAGAGAACCTCGCCAACACACGAGGACATAGACAAGCTGGTGGAGCAGGTGAGTGCTGTCACCAGAACAACGAAAGAGATTGAGGCAAAGATTTCAAACGAAGTGTGGGACCGTCAGAGGAGGTGGGAATTAAAGAGGGATGTGTTGCTCGACGCGATGAACAAACTCGGAGTCTTGCCGGACGCGTTGTCGAGCTCCATGCCGTTTATCGGGATGCGGCGGTGGGCACGGATGAAGCGTGGGTTGATGATGCGCGGATTAGGGAGAGCCAGAAGTGGGACGCGGCCGTGGGAGAGTTCGACGCTTCAACATTCCTCGTTGAACTGGTCTGCGGCGGAGAAGTGGTGAAGGCCATGAGGGAGTTTAGCTTGTTCGGGAGGCCACTCTTCTAGTTGGCTCTATCGTGGAATCATTCGGAAACGCAGACACAAGTAGGCAGTGGTCCTGATGAAATTTCAAGATCTCCCTCAGCAAGGCCAGCGCTGTCGTTTGGCGCATAATTCAAAGGCAAAGGAATCCCCAAACCAAAGCTGGATCCTAGGCTGTTGGTGGTTACCTGGAGGCCCAACAATTTTCCTGTCGCAAATGGGATTACTCGGCGTTGTCAAACTGTCAACAGACTGCGGCAATTGACATTGCAGTTCGGTAGGTCGGTTCAATATATTCGGCGTATTATGCGTGCGCCCAAAGCTTGTTCGCTTTTGGCATTTGTTTGCGCTGTTGCCGGCGCAATTATGGCCCCTGCGATTCTCGCGCAATCCACACCCCCTCAATCTAAGGTTCCCATCGTGAATGCGCCCACAGAGACAAAGAAGTGGACAGGTGACCTCGACACTCTTTTGAAGCACCGAGTAATCCGTGTGGGCGTCCCTTATTCCAAAACGCTCTACTACACAGTCAAGGGAGTACAGTGGGGCGTGGCTTACGAAGGCGGCCGGGAGTTTGAGAAGTATTTGAATCGGAAATATCCCCAGGGTAATAAGAACCTCAAGATTCATCTGATGTATTTCGTGGCGCCCCGCGAAAAAGTGGTGGAAAGATTAAATGAGGGGACACTTGATCTTCTAGTTGCCGGCCTGACGATAACTCCGGAGCGGCAAAAGGTTGTGGATTTCTCTAGCCCGACACTACAGAACGTGAACGAGGTGGTGGTCACCGGACCAGATTCCCCGGAACTTGTGACCATTGACGATTTGGCCGGGACTGAAGTGTTCGCACGGAAGACTTCGAGCTATTGGGAGCATCTGCAAGCATTGAACGAACGGTTCCAGAAGGAGAATAAGGCCCCTGTCATCCTACGTGTTGTTCCGGAAGATTTGGGAGACGAAGACCTATTGGAAATGGTCAATGCGGGTTTGTTGCCAACAATTGTCGTGAACGAGTGGACCGCTAACTTGTGGAGTAAATTGTTGACCAAGGAAAAGGTCCACTTGGACATCACGGTTGCCACGGGTGCGGCATTTGGATGGGCTGTGCGCAAAGACTCTCCCAAGTTTTTGGATGCCATCAACGACTTTTTGAAAACGCACCGTCAGGGCACAGCTTTTGGCAACGAGATACTAAAGAGGTATACCGGATCGACGTACATGCTCAAGCAAGCGGTTTCAGAATCGGCAATGAAACGATTCGAGGAAACCTCCAAGATCTTTCGCAAGTATGCGGCGAAATATGACACCGATTATCTTCTTATGATGGCCAAAGGTTTTCAGGAGTCCGGGCTGAATCAAGCCGCCAAAAGCCCGGTGGGCGCAATTGGTGTGATGCAACTCATGCCCGATACTGGGGCCGAAATGAAAGTGGGCGATATTCACCAAGAAGAACCAAACATTCATGCAGGTATCAAATATTTCTACACGATGATGCAAGAGCGCTACGGGGATGAGCCAATGGACACTCTGAACAAAATCCTTTTCACCTTCGCGTCCTACAACTGCGGCCCGAATCGCGTGAGGCAGTTGCGCAGAGAAGCTGCCGCCTCGGGCCTCGACCCCAACGTCTGGATAAACAACGTGGAGGTGATTGCGGCAGCGCGCGTTGGCGCGGAGACAGTGAACTATGTCTCTAATATTTACAAATATTATGTTGCGTACAAGCTCATCGCTGTGCAGAAGGAGCAGAGCGACAAAGCCAAGAAATCACTCCAGAAGAAGCCCTCTTAACCCGATTCCACGACGACGAGTCTATCGTAGTATCCCAGCGTCGCCGGTCCACTCTTAACAGCCCAAGCGGCGTCTGGATCAGTCATTGACACCATCTCCTGAGCAATCGGCCGCCGCTCCAAATCTGTTACGGGATTTTCTTGCTCCAGTTCCTGCAGATACTCCTGAACAGTTCGCGAAACCTGCGCTACTTCCAGTAATCTCTTTCGTGGAACTCGACTTTGCGAACTGGCATTGGCGCCCACAAGTGTCCCATCCACGGCCACATTCCGCCCCTCGACCAAACCCGCCTGTAAACAACGGCGCACGATCTCATCAAATACTTTTCGAAATACACCGGACTGCCGAAATCGACCGTGACGATTCTTGGAAAACGTCGAGTGGTCGGGAATTTCTTGGTCAAAACCGAGTCGAGTGAACCAACGGCCGCGGAATCGACCTCAGTAGCATGAGGGAGCGGCTGAAACTGGTCGATGGGCAACAGTCAATCGAATCTCGACAGCAAATCGGCACGACGATTCACGCTCGCGTGCCGCAGGACTTTCCCGGCGTCCGCGACACGCTCGAGCGATGGGGGCTCATCCCGAAAGGCTGTCCCAAAAGCGCAGTTGGGCAGCTTGGAATCAAGGTCGCCAAAGTTCTCAGGCTGAGCAAAGCTCACGCTCCGCCCGTGACCTTGTCCTTTGCATCCTGGGCCGCTTGCTTCATCTTGTCCCAGGCATGTTCTGCTTTGCCCTTGACCTTTTCGGCCACGTCTTCGACCTGGGCTTTGGTGTCATCGGTCCACTGCTCGACTTGGTGCTTGGCGCGTCTTACCGTACGGTCCACCTTACTCTTTGCTCGGTGTGTGTCCATGATTTCACCCCTTCGTTTGGATTCGATTATGGGCGGGATTCCTGGACGGGTATGACCTGTGTGGGAGAACACGCCGACGCGGTCGGGACGTGCTGTTTCCCTGCGGTCACTGAGCTTTTGTTACTCCGATGGAGCACCCAAGTCAAGGTTCAGAACCAAGCTACCTGTACTGGCCCCTACCCGAGGTACCAGCTGAAGCCTTTCTAAAACCTCAGTGTCTTACCGGTACGAACAGGAGAGTTGCAAACCCCAAAGAGTCCCAGATCGTGTCCAACGAAGTTTACCGGTAATCTGACTATCAGGACGTGATGTATCGTCACGCTCGTTTTAATCTCAATTCGCATCCGAAGCCGTGGTTTCCGGATGGCCGGACCCGCTGACAGACTCCATCGATTCCGGACTCATCGAGCCTCAGCCTTAATCGTCGCACTACGCGGGAATTTCCAGTATTATCGGTACACGCTCCAACCGGGTCACAGTCTTGCAACTGAGTACGAAGTACCAACGGAGTGAACTCCATGTCTCTGTCTGGATCCGCCAATATAACGTCTGAAGCAGAATCGGTCCGCTTCCCACGGACTGAGGAATTTTATCGCAAGATATACCAACAAGTTGCCACGGGAATTGCGATCACGGATTGGCAGGGCGTCTTTCAGGAGTGCAATCCCACCTACTGCGCGTTGCTCGGTTACACCGAAGAGGAACTACGGACCATCGACTTTGTGTCACTCATTCATCCCGAGGACCGGGAAGCCAATCTGGTGCATGTTCGCCGCCTGCAAGTCGGAGAAACTCCCTCTTTTGAGATCGAAAATCGATACATTCACAGGAACGGTGAGCCGGTGTGGGTTCACAAGTTTGTCTCTGTTCTGCATGGCGAACAGGGGGAACCAACACATTTGATCGCGCTGGTGACAAACATCACGGAGCGCAAACGGGCCGACGAAGTCCGCTTGAGACACTCGGCCATTGTCGAATCGTCTGATGATGCGATCATTGGCGCCGACATGAATGGAACTGTTACGGATTGGAACAAAGGCGCAGAGAGACTTTATGGCTATTCCGCCAAAGAAGCAATCGGCAGGAATATTTCCTTTCTGTCGCCAGTGGATCGTTCTGAGGAAGGGCAAGACGTCCTGAAGAAGGTCATAAAGGGTGAGGCAGTTAAGCACTACGAGACTATGCACCAAAGGAAGGACGGCAGCCACGTCGAAGCATCGCTGACCGTTTCCCCGATAGTTGATGCCGAGGGCTGGATCATCGGAGTGTCAGGAATCGTCCGTGATATCACTGAGCGCAAGCGGGCGGAGGACGCAATTAGGGAAAGCGAGATGCGGTATCGCAGGATCGTCGAGACCACAAATGAAGGAGTCTGGCTGCTCGATTCCAAACTTCACAGTTCCTATGTGAATCGACAGATGGCGAAGATGCTGGGATACGAACCGGAGGAAATGGTTGGTCGGAGCGTATTCAATTTTTACTTTCCCGAGGATGTTGAGCATAAAAAACAACTCTTAAGCAGGCGACAGCAAGGACTGCGTGAGCTACTTGAGGAACGGCTCCAGCGCAGGGACGGTTCGGAATTATGGGTACGAATGGCAGCAACCCCAGTGTTCAAGGACAACGGACAGTTCGATGGGGCGCTGGCAATGGTGTGCGACATCACCGAGCGAAAGATTGTGGAAGAGGCACTACGCGAAAGTGAAGCGCGCTTTCGACTGGTTGCCAATGCTGCACCTGTGTTGATCTGGATGTCCGGCACGAACAAACTCTGCGATTACTTCAATGATCCATGGCTTCAATTCACTGGGCGTTCCCTCGATCAGGAGTTGGGCAATGGCTGGGCGGAAGCCGTCCACCCAGAGGACTCGCAGCGGTGCCTGGAAACGTACATGGCAGCATTCGACAGGCGCGAATCGTTTGAAATGGAATATCGCCTTCGTCGGTACGATGGACAGTATCGTTGGGTGTATGACAAGGGTGTGCCGCGATTCAACAGAGATGGAACTTTTGCAGGGTACATCGGCGCTTGCACCGACGTCACCGAACACAAAATCGCTGAAGAAGCCCTTTCCTCGATGAGCCGCCGATTGATCGAAGCGCAAGATCAGGAACGCGCCGGAATTGCCAGGGAGCTTCACGATGATATCAGCCAGCGACTTGCGCTGGTGGCCATGGATCTGGATCGTCAGAACCACAATCCTCATACCTCTGCGGAAGAATTACGGTTAGGCATCGGGGAAACGTTCAAGCAGGTATCGGACCTTGTCAGCGATATTCACGCAATATCGCACCAATTGCACTCGGCCAAGCTCGATTCGGTGGGTCTCGCAGCGGCAGCTGCAGGTTTTTGTAGAGAGCTTTCCGAACGCCAGAAAGTACTGATCGACTTTTCCTCCGAGGGAATCCCCAAGAAAGTACCTGAGACGATCTCGCTTTGTCTTTTTCGCGTTTTGCAGGAAGCCGTGCAGAATGCGCTGAAGCACAGCGGCGCAAAACAATTCCGGGTGTCGCTTGTAGGTTCTATGAACGAGATCCAGTTGACCATCTGCGATGAGGGACGTGGTTTTGATGCCGAACAGGTCCTAAAGGGCACTGGGCTTGGACTCACCAGCATGAAAGAGCGCCTGAAACTGGTTGGCGGAGAACTGTCCCTTGACACGCAACTCCAGCGGGGAACAACCATTCACGCTCGTGTACCTCTCCGTCGCCGCAGCAAAGCTGCATCGGCGACTACACAAATGTCTCAGTCCTCCTGGAGAACGACCTAGAGCTTCTCATTCTCCACTTTCGGTAAGTATTTGATCAAAAAAATCTCGTTTCCTTTTTCACTGCAAACAAGCTCGTCCACGAACTTTTCTGCCATCAAAATCCCCAACCCTGGCGGTACGCTCTCGTTCTCTCCGCACGTCTGGATCGCTCCCAACTCCTCCACCGATTTTAGCTTTGCTTCCTTCAAAGCTTCCTGCAGTGAAAATCCTGTTCCGGTATCCTTCACTCGGCACATCACTTGCCTCTTCGACTTCAGGTAGCAAACTTCCACGAATTGTTCCGAGTCCAGCTTGCCCCGTTGCTCCATCGCATTCATCACAATCTCCCGGAACGCAAACGCCACCTCTTCGTTTTCCACTTTCGGCAGTGGTATACCTTCCCTCATAAACTGTTCCAGCCGATCCAGAGTCCCCCGATCACACCGGACGAGCAGTACCACATGGTCCGGTGTTCCTTGGATGAGTTCGATCCCGTCATCCCACACCGGCTCGTTCATCGCATCTTGGACCAGGAAGAACGCGCGTGGTGGATTTCGCGGAAGAGATTGCCTATCTCGCAAAGGCAAGCCAGCCACTGAGGGACATCGCACGAATCATCCTGGACACCGGTCTTCGTCCGGACGAAGTGTTCCGGATTCGGATTGAGAATCTTAACTTTGCTGAGCGGACAATCTTCAATCCATTCGGGAAGACGAGAGCATCTCGTCGTAAGGTCACGATGACGGAAGAGGTATTTGAACTGCTCAAGAAGCGAGCGACAAGGGCGAAAGGTTCCTTTGTCTTTCCATCCAGATTCGATCCCGACCGACAGATCGGAAGTGTTCGGAAGGCCCATGATGCTGCCGTCGAAAATGCCGGTATCACAGAGCATTTCCGGCTATACGACCTCCGACACACGTTTGCGACAAGAGCAGTCGCGGCGGGTGTAGATCTTCCAACTCTTGGCGCGATCTTGGGGCATACCACTGTTCAGATGACAATGCGATACGTTCACCCAGCCGAGGAACAGAAGCGCGTTGCAGTAGGAAAGCTTGAAGGGTATCGCTTGGCCGGAGTCCTCGAAGCAATTGAAAGAAATCGGGGAGTCACTACAATTTCCACTACACTCAACTGAATATGAGAAACACAATAGCCCGCAACTCGTTGAAACATTTGGTCGGGGCGCCGAGATTTGAACTCGGGACCTCCTGCGCCCAAGGCAGGCGCGCTACCAGGCTGCGCTACGCCCCGACATGAAGTGCACTATTCATTCTAAGGCACATCCCAACTTTGCTGCCACTCCGAAACCCCGCCTAATACTTTCCAAGCGCCAATGTTGGGAAAAGCCGCTTACCGCTCGATCCTGGGTTCACCAGGCAAGCAACTTATTTTCCTGTTGACAGCCCACAGGTTAGTTGGGTTCGGGCGACCACGTCCCCATGTCCTACACCCCATCGCCGTCCCGCCTCCGTATTCTCTCTTCGGATTCACGCCCTCAAATTTTGCATAATCGATCGGATGATCCTTCACCTGCATCGCCAGTCGCTTCACCACAACTTGCTCCCGCATTCGCGCTATCAAGCTTTCCCTCTAATTCCTTTCCGCGGATTCGCTCCACGACCGTGCTATCCTCCTGCCACCTCAACCCGTGCTCGTTGGCTAGACGCCCTCGCCTACGGTATTCTATGGACTCTTCCGTAGGCTGTGCAGCCTCTCGCTATCACACACGATTGAGGTGAACTGTCTCACTTGAAACGGCTTCATTCACAATTCGGCATTTTGCCTTCGCTTCAGTGGGCCCATCCGGTTGTCCAAGAATGGTTTTTGACCCGACTTGGCCAACCCACGGAGCCGCAGGAGCAGGGTTGGCCGCACATACTTGCCGGCCACGCAACATTGATCTCTGCACCGACCGGCTCGGGAAAAACGTTAGCCGCGTTTCTGGCTTGCATCGACCGCCTGGTTCGAAAGGCCCTCGCCGGCGAACTGCTTGATCGTGTCGAAGTGCTGTACGTTTCGCCCCTCAAGGCGCTTGGCAACGACATCCAGAAGAATCTCGAGATTCCTCTCCAGGAGATCTTCCGCTTGGTTGCCGACCGTGGCCACTTGATGCCGGTGATTCGCACGGCCGTGCGTACCGGCGACACTCTGATGCACGAGCGCCGCGCCATGCTCAAGCGGCCGCCGCACATTCTGGTTACCACGCCGGAATCGCTGTATATTCTGCTGACGGCCGCGAAGAGCCGCGAGATTCTGTCCACCGTCGACACCGTGATCGTCGACGAAATCCATGCCGTTGCGGACGACAAACGTGGCTCGCATCTGGCGCTATCTCTCGAACGACTTGAAGCTCTCACCCTGCGCCCACCACTTCGCATTGGCCTCTCCGCCACACAGCGGCCCATCGAACTCATCGCCAATTTCTTGACGGGCAGCGACCGTCCCAATCCTGCGATCGTGCAGATTGGCCATCAGCGCACCGCTGACATCGCAGTGGAAGTTCCCTCCAGCGAACTTGCGCCGGTAACCTCGCACGAGGTGTGGGATGAAATCTATGACCGTCTTGCTATCCTCGTCCGTCAGCACCGCTCTACGCTTGTGTTCGTGAACACCCGCCGCTTGGCCGAGCGGCTTGCGCATCACCTGGCCGAGCGCCTGGGCAAAGACGCCGTGGCCACGCATCACGGCAGCCTCTCGCGCAAGCTGCGCCTCGCCGCCGAAAAAAAGTTAAAAGTGGGAGAAGTGAAGGTTCTCGTTGCCACCGCCTCGCTTGAACTGGGAATCGACATCGGCTCGGTTGAATTGGCATGCATCATCGGCTCTCCGCGAGCGATATCCGTCGCTTGGCAACGCATCGGACGCGCTGGTCACTGGCACGGCGCCATCCCGAAAGGTCGCATTTTTGCCACCACTCGCAATGAACTGCTCGAATGCGCCGCGCTTGTACGCGCAATGCGGCAAGGTGACCTCGATCGCATTGCGATTCCCGAGGCCCCGCTGGACATTCTTGCGCAGCAGATGATTGCCATATGTGCCGTCGAGGATTGGGAAGAAGATCGTCTGTTCGAACTGGTCAAGCGTGCCTTTCCATTTAGAAAGTTGCAGCGCGCGGAATTCGACAAAGTCATTGGCTTTCTCTCCGAGGGGATCAACGCCAGCCGCGGACGCTACGGCGCGCATCTCCACCGCGATCGGGTAAACGGCCGTGTGCGTGGCCGGCGCGGAAGCCGACTGGCAGCGATCACCAGCGGCGGAGCGATTCCGGACAATGCTCTTTACACAGTGGTGGCCGAACCCGAGGGTACTGTCGTCGGCACGGTTGACGAAGACTTTGCCGTCGAGAGTCTGAGCGGCGACATAATGCTTCTTGGAAACAGTTCCTGGCAGATTTGCCGCATTCAGGCTGGTCGCGTGATCGTGAAAGATGCGCATGGCGCTGCGCCGAACATTCCCTTCTGGCGCGGCGAAGCGCCCGCCCGGACGGCCGAACTTTCGCGACAAGTCTCCGACCTTCGCCATGAAGTCGATGAACGTACGCTGGCCATCGTTCCGGGCCCCGAGCTGCGCACTTCAACTCCCTTTCGGGAAACTGTGGCTTGGCTACAACAGGAATGTGGGCTCGACGCTGCTGGAGCTGAGCAAATTGTGGAATATGTGGTCGCTGGTCGAGCGGGCTTGGGCGCCGTTCCCACGCAGAAGACGATCGTCGCGGAACGCTTCTTCGATGAAAGTGGCGGCATGCAACTTGTCATTCACGCCCCGTTCGGAGGGCGGCTCAACAGAGCCTGGGGACTGGTTCTTCGCAAACGCTTCTGCCGATCATTCAATCTCGAACTGCAAGCCGCTGCGACTGACGATGGCATAAATATTTCCCTCACCGACCAGCATAGCTTTCCCCTCGCCGACGTGTTCCGCTTTCTCCATCCCAATTCCGTCGCCCAGGTTCTGGAGCAGGCGGTGGTGGCTTCGCCGATTTTCACCGCCCGATGGCGGTGGAATGCGTCCCGCTCGCTGTTGCTGCTGCGTTGGCAAGGCGGCAAGAGGGTCCCTACGCAAATTCAACGCATGCGTTCCGACGATTTATTGGCCTCGGTATTTCCCGATGCGGCCGCATGCCAGGAAAATATCTCTGGCGAAATGCGTATCCCTGAACATCCTCTCGTTCGCGAAGTCATGAAAGACGCGCTCACCGAGGCCATGGATATCGATGGTTTGAAGGAAGTCTTAACCGATATCCTCCAAGGAAAGATTCAATGCGTGGCCATTGACACGCCCATCGCTTCGCAGTTTTCTCACGAAATCATCAATGCCAATCCTTACGCCTACCTCGACGACGCTCCGTTGGAGGAGCGCCGGGCTCGCGCGGTAGAGATGCGCCGCGTCCTGCCCGACGCGGTTGCGTCGGACATCGGACGGTTGGACCCAGCAGCGATTTCTGAAGTACGAGAGCAGGCATGGCCCGATATACGCAATGCAGATGAACTCCACGATGTACTGCAAACACTTGTAGCTCTGCCGGAGTCGGTTTCAGGCGCCGCCCAACAAGACAAGTTCAATACTTCGAACTCGGATGGTTCTCAAACAATAGACTCACTGCGAACCTCTGTTCAAAGCTCCGTATTGAACTGGCAGGAGTTCTTCGATCAGCTGAGTTCGCTGGGCAGGGCGACAATTGCTAGATGTTCCGATCGTTCCTATTGGGTTGCAGCCGAAAACATCAGGGCCTTCACGCACCTTTTCCCGGCGGCTCACTTCGATACACAGCTTGCCGAAATCACTTCTTCCGTCCATTCGCGGGAAGACGCCGCCCTCGCATCACTTGCTGGTTGGCTGCAGCACATCGGCCCTGTAACCGTAAGTGCGCTGGCAGAACTGTTGGGTCTTCAGCAGCCGGACATCGACGCTGCGATGTTGCGTCTTGAAGGCAGTGGCGCGGTCTTGCGGGGCCACTTTACCGAACAGCCTCCCGAGGTTGTTGAGTGGTGCGATCGTCGTTTGCTGGCTCGCATTCATCGTCTCACTCTGGGAAAGCTCCGCAAAGAGATTGAGCCAGTCAACGTGGCGCAATTCATGCGCTGGCTGTTGCGTTGGCAACACATCGTTCCCGGAACCCAACTGGCCGGAGAACGTGGGACTGTTGAGGTCGTGGAGCAGCTTCAGGGCTATGAAGCGCCGGCTAACGCTTGGGAGCCGGAAATTCTTGCGCGTCGCATCAAAGGCTATGACGGCGCCGCTCTCGATCAGCTTTGCCTGAGTGGTACCGTCGGTTGGGGCCGCTTGTCTCCACATCCCGCCTTCCTTCGCGAGGCTGCCGATCGATATTATCGCGTCATTCCCACAAAAGTCTCGCCCGTCACCTTCTTCCTTCGTGACAATCTCGAATGGATTTCTTCCGAGCATCAAGCAGCCATCTCCAGCGAAACTCGCAGTCTCAGTCCGGAAGCAAACGAGGTCGCGGAGTTCCTCCGCTCCCACGGCGCCTCATTCTTCACGGATATTGTGCGCGGCGTGAGAAAATTGAAGTCAGAAGTGGAGAACGCGCTGTGGGAACTTGTCGCTGCCGGCTTCGTCACTGCGGATGGATTCGATAGCTTGCGCGCGCTGATTGACGCGAAGCGCCGCGCAGGGAAGGGAAGTGCCCGTTCCGCTCGTCCTCGCCACAATGCCGGCCGCTGGGCGCTGCTGTTCCCCCAGGAAGCCAACGAATCCGCCGAAAAGAATCCTGCGACGGAGGCTGTCTGCTGGATGCTCTTGAATCGCTACGGCGTGTTGTTTCGCGAATTGCTGATCCGCGAATCGATCTTGCCACGTTGGCGTGACCTTCTGATTTCTCTCCGCCGATTGGAAGCTCGTGGCGAAGTTCGCGGTGGGAGATTTGTCAGCGGCTTTCTGGGCGAACAGTTTGCTCTGCCGATCGCGGTGGAGTCCTTACGTGCGATGCGCGCAGAGCCGCCTACAGGTGAGATTGTCACCGTTTCAGCCGCAGATCCACTGAACTTGGTAGGCATCATCGTGCCAGGTGATAAAATCCCCGGAATCTCAGGTCGATTTGTCACCTACCGCGACGGCGTTGCCATCGACACCCCGGCCTCTCACGCGCGTCCAAAGGCATCGCCTGCTTTTCGCGGACAGATAGAAATCAGTCCCTCTTACTCGAACCTTCGCCAAAATTGAACCGTTCTGCGTGCTGTGCGGCACAGTAACTTATTCTGCCGCAGCCCGTCCTGTTGATTCGCCTTCTTCGTGGGCTTACGCTACGATGAAATGAGTAGAATCCAGCCTCAGGGAATACAACTGCGAAAGGATATTGGAATGAAACGGGGATTTCTCGCAGGCCTGCTTGGTGCCACACTTCTCTTCTTAGGTGCTTGCAAGTCGCAAAAAGCAGACGACAAGGAAGCCATCCGACTGGGCGTGGTGAACCACCTAACCTCGATGAAGGGCCTCAATATCCCCAATTTGGATATCGTCGTCACCCAGTATTCCGTCAACGGCAGTCAGGCCCAGGCTGAAGTGGAGATTCGCGCCAAAAACGGTGATGCAGCGGGCGGAATGATGCAACTCGCTTACAATCTGGAAAAACGCGGCGATCAATGGGTTGTCGTGAAAAGCGCCCCGGCCGGCGGGACCCTGCAACACCCGGGCCCCGGCGAATTGCCCCCCGGCGGCACTATGCCTCCGGGCCATCCGAGCGTTGGCGGTACCGCGGGCCAGCCCGTACACTCCGACCTCAACGAAATCATGAAGTCAGCGCAACCGCCCGCTCAACAGCCTCCGGCGCAACAACCCGCGCCGTCGTCCCGGCCGCCTACGAAACCCTAACCGGGGCTCTCCTCGGCTACTGCCCAGTATTTCCGTAGCTTCGCTGCGTGGTTAGCTTCTTCTGACCAACTTCCACCTTCGCTCACTCAACAGCGCCTTCCAGTCCACTCGAGCGAACAGGTATACCGTTCCAATTAGCGCCAATTGCGTCAAGACGAAATATGCGCTCAGATAACCCAGCGCTTTCCCATCCTCAAAGTCAAATCTCCTCGATAGCGCTGCTGCGCTCACGGTCCAGAAGGCATAACTGACAAATCGTCCCAGAAAAAATGGAATGGCCAACCTCACTAGCCGCATGCTCGTTAAACCGTAGGAAATAAATACAAAATTCGAGGGTAACGGTGTGAACGCGTAAAAGAAAAACACTCCGAACGTCAGCTTCGGGCGATTCTCCAACGATTGCTTGAGGGCATCGACATTCTCTCGCGATGCTTCGCTCATCCACTTGTTCCGTACCACGTTGTGCGCCATCGTGGCCAATACGCTTCGTCCTAATGTGGCTGCCAGCGCGCCTACGAGGGCAAACGTCCATCCCACATGGTCGGGAAATCGAAATCCCAGATAGGAGAACACCATCCATGTCGGCGGGGCGAACGCCGGGATCAGGTTGAGCACCATGACCACGAGAAACAGAATTAGTAACAGCAGCATAGCCCTTCTATTATTGCGAGGTTCCGGGGAAACTCATTCCGCCCAGACTTTCTCTTCCAATTCCATTACGCCGTATTCCTTCCACCGGAGACTGTTTCTCGCTTCCAGATCTCAGATTACTGATTATTGGTCTGTTCCTATAATTGATAATCTTGCAGCTCCTCCGTCGGTAACGCTACGCGCACGGCATTCAGCACCGCGATCAGATCTATCAATTCCTGCCCGATTGCTCCCCAGATGGCTGGTAAGAACCCGAACGCTGCGGCAATCATCCCGATCATGCTCGCCGCCATTCCTCCCAGGGCGCTTTGCAGAGCGATGCGCCGCATCCTCTGTCCGATGTGCATCAACTCGTCGATTTTTCCGAGCGCGGCCTCCAAAACCACCGCATCTGCCGCTTCCGTGGTGATGTCATTCTGCGAACCGAAAGCAACGCCTACTGTTGCCGCCATTAGCGCCGGCGCATCGTTAATTCCGTCGCCCACAAACAACGTTTCCGCCTTCGCCGTTTCTTCTTTCACGATCGCCACTTTTTCTTCCGGACTTCTTCCCGCGTGCACTTCGCTGATGCCCACACTTTCCGCCAGGTATCTCACTTCGGATTCGCGATCGCCAGAAACTAACATCACCTTTCGAACCCCATGCTTCGGCTGCAGGTGCTGTATGAAGGAGGCACTGTCGTTGCGCGGCGCATCGTGGAACCGAAACGCCGCCGCATACCTGCCTTCCACAAAGAGCAGGCATTCCAGCCCGCTCGTCAGTTCTGGCAACGGCAGTGTGTGGTCTGCTACTTTCTTTCTGCCGGTAATCTCGATCAGCTTACCCGCAATTCTTCCCTTCAAGCCTTCGCCGGGCTTCTCTTGAATCTTCTCGACGGAGAGCGGCGTGATTTTCGCTTGCTTGCCTGCGGTCACTACCGCGCTTGCTAGCGGATGTTTCGAATACTGCTCCACGCTCGACGCGTAGCGCAGCACTACGTCTCGATCGAATCCGGGCGCGCAGAAGATTTCCGTAAGGTTTGGCCGCCCGTATGTCAGCGTCCCGGTCTTATCGAAGATCAGCGTGCGGCACTTTTCAATTCGTTCCAGCACCGCGGGGTTTCGGATGATAATTGCTCGCCGCGCCGCCAGCGAGATGGCGCCAATGATCGCGGTCGGAATGGCCAACAGAAGTGGACAAGGGGTCGCAATCACCACTACGGCCAGAAACCGCTCTGGCTGACGGCTAAGCAGCGCCGCCGCGGCCGCCACACCCAATGCTATTGGCGTATACCACGCGCCCAGTTGATCGCCCAGCCGCCGCAAGTGCGGCTTCTGTTGCTCTGTTTCGTGCATCACCTTCATGATCCGTGCATATCGCGAATCTTCTGCCAGCCTTTCCGCGCGGATCACCAGCGCTCTTTCGCCATTGATCGCACCGGAAATCACCAGCGAACCCGGGGTTTTCGATATTTCGTACGGCTCGCCCGTTAGATACGCCTCATCCATCACTCCGTGGCCGTCCAGCACCACACCATCTACCGGACAGATTTCGTGCGGTAATACCGTCAGGTCATCGCCAATGCGGACGTCCTGCAACTTCACGTCCACTAACCCGTTCGCATCCTTCCGATGTGCCATACTCGGCATGCGCCGAGCCAGCGCATCCAGCACCGACGACGCCTTTGCTGTCGCATAGCTTTCCAGCGCTTCGCCGCCAGACAGCATCAAGACTACTATCGCGGCCACCAGGTATTCGTGCAGCAACAGCGCCGTAACGATCGAAACTCCTGCCAGCAAGTCCGAACCGAACTCCCGCTTCAACAGTTTTTTCAGGAGTTCCCACACCAGCGGTACGCCGCCGATCAACAACGCGGCATACAGCGTCAGGTTGCACGTCAGGGGAGGGAAGTGCAGTGCGTACTTCAGTACGACGTGCAAAACTATTGCAACTAGCGTGAATCCGGCGATGAGCGTTTCTTTGGAAGGAACAAAACCAGGCTTCGGCGAAGCCGTCATTACCTCAACTTATCTCACGTCCTTATTTTCTTGTCAAAGATGCAACATTATTTCGACCGGCACAGCTTTTGCACTCCCACGCGGTCCGCTTAAACGGGTTTATCTTTTGAGTAGCAGAGCAGCTCCAAGTTACACTCCACGCACTTTGGCTTCCGCGCGAAGCATACGCGCCTTCCGTGCCAGATTAACTGGTGCGAAAACTGGATCCACTTCTCCTGCGGCAAAATCGCCATCAGGTCCAGCTCTATCTTCTTTGCGTCCTCATGGCGTGTCAGGTCTAGGCGCCGCGATAGCCGTATCACGTGCGTGTCCACCACCACGCCGCTTGCGATTCCGTATGCCGTGCCCAGCACGACATTTGCTGTCTTTCGCGCCACTCCTGGCAGCGTCAGAATCTCCTCCATCGTTCGCGGCACCTGGCCGCCGAACTTCTCGACGATCTCTTTGCTCGCGCCCATCACCGATTTGGTCTTGTTCCGAAAGAATCCTGTGGGCCGGATCTCTTTCTCCAAATCCGTTGGCGAGGCAAACGCGAACGCTTCTGGCTCCGTATATTTCTTGAACAGTTCCTGTGTCACCATGTTCACGCGCACATCCGTACATTGTGCCGACAGAATCGTTGCCACCAGCAACTGAAACGCATTCTCATGCTTTAATTCGCACGTCGCTGCGGGATACGCTTCATCCAGCTTCGCCAGGATCGCCGCCACACGCTTTGGATCCGTCCCTGCTGCTAACCCAGGCGTGCTCTTCCTCCTCGCAGTCTGTTTCGTCGGCTTCAGCTTCAGCGTGGCGCTAGATTTCCTGCCAACTCTCCTTCCACCGGTCATCTTCTTCTCCGATTTGAGATACGGCTTTTTCTTTGCGGCCATCTCTTCCTCTCTTTCTCTGCGTCCTCTGTGCTCTCGGTGGTGAAAATTCCTTCCTCCTATTCCAGCACTTCGATCAGTCTCCGGAACGCCTTTCCCCGATGGCTCTGGCGACTCTTCTCTTGCGTACTCAATTCCGCGAACGTCCTTCCCAGACGCGGAAAATAAAATACCGGATCGTAACCAAATCCTCCACTACCCCGCGGCTCCTCTAGAATCTCTCCATCCACTTTCCCCGATACCACCATGCTCACTCTTCCGCGCAACGCCGATGCGATCACGCAGACAAAATACGCGGCCCGTTCCTCGCGCTTCTTCCCGCGTAGCTCCCCTAGTAATTTCGCGATTCTTTGTTCGTCGGTAGCTCCAGTCCCCGCGTACCGAGCTGACGAGACTCCTGGTGCACCGCCCAGCGCAGGGACGACCAGCCCCGAATCATCCGCAAACACCAGTCCACCGCAAAGTTTCGAATAGTAGAGAGCCTTACCTGCCGCATTTTCCGAAAATGTTGGTGCAGCCTCTTCGAATTCCGGCAGTCGTGCGTAACCCGGCAGCAGTTCCACTTCCAGCGCGTGTCCCGCCGCCAGCGTCTGGAATTCGCGCGACTTTCCCGCGTTTCCCGACGCCAGATACAGCCTCTTTGCTGTTGGACTCATCGCCTCATTGTTCTCAGTCGTTCCTCGTACAGTATCAGCATCGTCAGCGCAAATCTCTTTAGGAGGTCAGGGCTTTAGTCCTCACATAAAACTCGGAAATGGTTCGGGTTTCAGCCCCTGAGGACTCCGAATTTTTTCGCTCCGATTTGGTGCGTACGACCGGTTACACTCGATAAACGCATCCCCTACCCCCCGCGGCTCAAAAACTTTGCCGGAAGCACGGTCATCTGCTCTTCGCTCAATACGCGAATTCCCACCGCCGCTAGAGCTAGCAGCTGCTGTAACTCGCCGCCGGAATACGGCCGTCCTTCCGCCGTCGCCTGGATTTCCACGTATTCCCCGCTTCCCGTCATTACCACGTTCATGTCGACGTCCGCGCGGGCATCTTCTTCGTAGCACAGGTCCAGAAACGCTTCATCTTCCACGATCCCCACGCTGGTTGCCGCAACAGTATCGATCAGCGGCGACCTCTTCAGCATTCCCATGGCCACCATCTTCTCCATCGCCAATGCCATGGCCACAAACGCTCCGGTAATCGACGCCGTTCGCGTCCCTCCGTCGGCCTCAATCACGTCGCAGTCCAGCCACACCGTACGATCACCCAACGCTTCCTGATCCGTCACCGCGCGCAGCGATCTTCCGATCAAGCGTTGGATCTCCAGTGTCCGACCGGTCTGCTTTCCCCGCGTAGCTTCGCGGGCTGTGCGTTCCTCCGTTGCTCGCGGCAGCATTCCATACTCGCTTGTCACCCAGCCCTTGCCTCTCCCCTTCAAAAACGTAGGCACGCCATCGTTCACCGTCGCCGTGCATATCACTCTGGTTTTTCCCAGTTCGATTAACACGCTGCCTTCAGCCTGCGAAATGAAATCCGGTGTAATTTTCAAATCTCGAATCTGGTCCGTGCTTCGCCCGTCGCTTCTCACACTTGCCCCCTTCAGGCGGTCGGCTGTCTCGCAGCCACGCGAATCGTCCTTGTTGCGCCAGTTTGAATAGGACTTGCCCGAGTGTCAACTTCCGCACTCATCTCCGAGCTGCCCCCGCGTATGCCGAATACCCTATGTTTCCGGAATCTTCCGTGATGAAGATGAGCCTCACCGCTTCGTGGCAGCCTTCATCTTCTCGTATGCCTTTTGAATCGGACGCGTAATGATCGACGTACCGGATGGCCCGGGCTGCGTTGCCATCCCATTTGTGTTCACCTGAAACGTCTGCGTCAGATCCAGATGTCCCGCTAGCGAGTCCATTTCCTGCCCATGGATCAAAATCTTCAGCCGCCGCACCTGCGAAACGTTTGCTTCCAGCGTCCGCGTGATCGAGTCCACTGCCGTCTGCTCGCTCTGGATCCCCGATGGAATCGAAGTCCCCAGCGCCTCGGAGAAATCAGCGACACCCGTCCCATCTGGCAGCAGGTAGAACGCCAGCAGCGCCGCATCCGGCGGGAGGGTACGCGCTTCCGCATCCACCGGCCCCGCCAAAAGCGTATTCAATACCTGTCTGGCCCTAAGCGCAGGATCATCGGAAAGCGCCAGGTCCACTGTTACGGCTCTCAGGGTCCCATCTTGCGCTCTCGTGCCCCAATACATCTTGGCTTTCACCATCGGCCCGCCGCTTTTCACCGGCGCCGCGGGAATCAATTCACGCCGTGCCTGCTCGGCTGTTTTTTCCGTCAACTGCGCCACTTTATCCACTTGGCGCCGCAGGGCCGGGAAATACAATGCCGCCACAATCACCGCTGCCAGCAGTACTCCGGCCAGCCATACTCGCCACCTCGGCATCATGGCTGCGTCCCTCCACTCGGGCCGGCAATGGTCGGCACCACGTACGACAGCTTGAACGCCGAAACGCCCCGCGCGATGGCATCGGCCACCCCGGGCACCATCCGATCCAGTTCTGCGCGATCACTCACCGATACGCTCGAAATCTCCACGGCAATCGCGGGGGCCGCGGTCGTACGCAACTGCCGCACCGGAGCTACAATCGCCGTCGTCGGCGATCCTTTGAATCGCTTCGCCAATTCCGCCTGCACCAGATCCCCCAACTTTCTGCTCAATCCCACGAAAGGTCCTTGGGCCCTGTCCCATGGAATCAATCCATTCGGTTGATCCGCCGTGGACATATCCGGTGCTAGATAAACGCGGGCCGTGCCTGCCAAGCCCGTGGAAGCCACGTGCACCGTTATGAAGACTGCTCCGCGCTGCGCGTTGGCCCGGGCGGACCGGTCGTCGAACGACGGATTGTCATTCCCTTCGCGTGTTTGTATTACTTGGAATCCCTCGGCTTCCAGTGCTTTCTTTATCTGCGCCGTAAACAGCAGCACTACATCGCTCTCTCGGATCCCCTCCGTTCCTCGCGCACCCAGGTCCGTACCCCCGTGCGCCGGGTCCAGCACCACCATGTTCAATCCCACTCGAGGCGCAACCTGCGGCGGAATCGCCTGCGCAGGATTAACCCCTGGTGCTTGTAACGTGGCGATTACCTTCTGATTTATCTGATCGGGTGAAGGAGAGCTACCGGAGGGGACTTGCGCAGGCGTCGGCGGATTTAGCATCGCCAGTGTTGTAGCTACGCACACTGCGAGCAACCAGGGCTGTCTTCGAATCAGAATTTCCTTGTTTCGTCTCACGTCGAGCAGCATACCAAATCTCTCACCCTCCTCGCTGAGCCTCGGGGCTGGCCGAGACGAAAAAGGGACCTCTGCCGCTTTCACACTCGACGGCTTTCCTCCGCCCCATCGAAACAGAAGCGCCCGGCTCTTTCGAACCGGGCGCCCTTTCTGCTCCATTTTCATATGAGTTGCGGATTCACTGTTACGATCACGGTTGAGCTGGTGGTTTCGCCGCCTTGGCCGCTTCCATCTTGGTCTTCAACTCAGCCTGTTGGTCCGGGGTAAGCACTTCGTTGAGCTTGGCAATCGTGCCTGCATGGAGCTCCTTCATTTTTGCCTTCTTTTGGTCGTCGGTCAGTGAAGAATCGTTCCAGACGGTCTGGCGTTTGGCTTTTGCGTCCGCGAGGATGTCCTTCACTTTGCCTTTTTGGTCGTCCGAGAGGTTCAGGCTCTCCACGGCAGACTGAAGTTTCTCTCGCATCCCCATCTCGCCTTGCTGCGCTGCTGCTTGGCTCTGGGCCAGGATCGCCGGTACGGACAGGGCTGCTACCATTCCCAAGCATGCCAATCCCCCCAGAACTTTCCCGATCTTCATATGCAGATCTCCTCAGGTTGATTTCTGGGCTGGGTTGCGGGCAGGCATTCGTACCACAATGCTTTGCACCGGGCGACAAGAAAATGCCCAGCTCCCATGAGCCGGGCATTCGGTATCTCGCCGTGATGTTCTGTCGGATATCCTACGGTTCCTCTCTGGCCCAGCGAGTTCGCTAATCTGCCCCGGCGACAGATTCCACGGCTACCTGCGCCTGACACCGCGCACGCACCTTGCGGGTCGCGAAGTACACGCCGAATCCCGCCAGAATAATCAACACGCCAAACACCAGGGCGTTCATCCCCAGAATGGTTTCGTGCTCGCTCTCCACAATCGAAAGCAACAGCAGTCCAAACGGGAAAATGCCGCAGCTGATCGCCCCGGCCATGCCTCCTGGTACCCGAAAGCCGCGGCGAAGCTTCGGCTCACGAATTCGTAGCGCCACCAGCGTTACGAACTCCAACATCAGCGCTGCCCCATAGAGCATGATGTCCAGCGTAACCAGCCGCTTGAAGCCAAGCAGCAGGCATGGCATCCAGCAGACGGCGCAAATGAGCACCGCCACCCAAGGTGTTTCGTTTTGCTTCGTCACCTTAGCAAAGACCTTCGGCAGCATCCCGTCTCGCGCCATCGCCAACGGCAGCCGGGAATAGCTCAGCACCAGCGCGTTAAACATCCCAAATGCGCTCATCATTCCGCCCAGCGTCACCATGAACCGCAGCCACTGGACACCCATCACCGTTCCGCCAAGCTGGCCTGCAATCGTCGCCCAAGATCCTTCTTCAGTAAACGCCGAAGCTGGTATCCCCGTCAGGTACACCGCCACGAACGGCAGAATATACGTCAGCGAAACCAGGATCACGGCGGCGATCATCGCCTTCGGATACGTCTTCCGCGGCCGCTCCACTTCCTGCGCAATCGTCGACGCGTTGTCCCAGCCCATGTAGTTCCACATCGCCACCAACACCGCGCCAAGCAAACCGACGCTCGCGCCCGTTGCTGCGATGTGCGGCTCGCTGAACGCCCCCATCTTCACCGGCGAGAGCGCCACGATAATGGCAAACGGGAACGACAGTAGGAAGAACAGCCATAGCGAGGTGATCCCGACCACTCGAATCCCGGCCAGATTTAGCGCCGTGCAGGTCAAAACAACAAACAACCCGGCGTACAGGGCGTGATTCCCCTCGCCAAACCATGGCGCCATTTGCTTCAAGTAGATCGCAAATAGCGTCGGATAAATCGCCATATCGAATATGCTGGCAGCCAATGACAGCCATGCTTCCTGGAATCCCCAGAAATTGCCAAGCCCGCGGCGTACCCACGCATAATAACCACCTTCAGCCGGCAGCGCGCTGGAGAGTTCGCCAATCATGAATGCCGTTGGCAGGCACCACAGCACTGGCAGAAACAACAACACGAGAATTCCACGTCCGTAGCCCGCGCCGGATACGATCGCTTCCGTTCCATAAGTGCCCCCGGACACCATGAAGAAGGTCGCGGCTACAAGCGGCCAGAGTGTCAGTTTTGCGACTCTCTTTTTCGCTGTGGGAATTGCTTGGGAAGGAATTTGTGCGGGGAGGGATATTGTACTCAATTCTTTTCTCTCGTCCTCCTAAAACGACTCTCGCTCTCTACGCCTTGGCGCAAAGTCATCATTTGAAGAATACAGTCTCTGCACGCGCATGCAAGAAGAAAATGCATCTCCTTGAAATATTTTTTCGACTCGCTATCCATACTTTCGTACTCCTCACCTCCGCGCTTGCCGGGCTCAGTCGCCAGTGTTGCCAGTCTCTCATGTCGCTTCGCTGTGGCGAGCCAGCTTTTCACCCGATTTCCCGCTTGTGCTACACTCCGCCAGTTATCTTGGAATTCATTCTCTCTTGGAGTCATCCGCATGAAGCTTCGGTCTGCTTTTTTGCTTCCGGTTCTTGCATTAGTGAGTTCTATTACTATCGCCCAGCAATCCTCCGCGCCGCGTCTCATCGGTATCGACGATCTCTTCGACTTGCGCGAAGCTCACGACCCACAGGTTTCTCCTGACGGTCAATTCATTGCCTACACCCTCAGTTCCACCTCGCTCAAGGACGACAAATCGGAAACACGTATCTATATGCTGCCTGCTGCCGGTGGAGACGCCATTGCCCTAACTGCGGAGGGCAATTCTTCTGATCATCCTCGCTGGTCTCCGGATGGCAAATACCTTGCCTTCCTCTCTGAACGAAATGAAGGTAAAACGCAGGTCTATCTTCTCAACCGACTCGGCGGTGAAGCGCAAAAACTGACTGACACCATCCAGGACGTGGAACAGTTCGAATGGGCCCCCGACGGCAAGCGACTCGTCCTTATACTTCGCGACCCATCTCCCGAAGAGCTCGAAGCCGCCGCCAATAAGGGGAGAGACGCTGGCGACGAGAAACCCGCCGCCCCGAAAAAGCCCAAAGCCAAGGCTCCTTGGGTAATTGATCGTCTGCAGTTCAAGGAAGACACCATCGGCTATCTCGACCGGCGCCGCACACACCTCTACGTCTTCGACATTGCCAAAAAGTCCATGACCCAGGTTACCTCCGACGACTACGATGACGACGACCCCGCTTGGTCTCCCGACGGCAGGTCCCTCGCCTTTGCCAGCAATCGCTCCAAGCCCGATCCCGACGCTACCTACAATTGGGACATCTGGGTCGTCGCTGCCGACAATACCGATAAAGGTGCTAACCTTACCCAGGTTACGACCGACCCCGGCGAAGATCGTTCACCCACCTGGTCGCCCGACGGCAAATGGATCGCCTACTCCGTTCAACTCGATCCCCATTTATTTCAATACTCCACGAAGCATGTTGCCGTTGCACCTGCTGCTGGCGGCGAAGCCAAGATCCTGACCAAGTCGTTCGATCGCATGGCCACCACGCCGCGCTTTAACCTCGACGGCAAGTCCATTTACTTCATTGCCGACGACGATGGCACACAGCAGCTCTGCCTCGTCAACCTTGCCGACGGCAAAATCATGCGCCCCATCAGCGGCCGCGTCATGCTCGATGGCTACTCTGTCGCGAAGAATGGCACAGTCGCCGCGAGCCTCTCAACGATGGACCGCCCCTTCGAGATATTCGCGCTCCTCGGCGGCAAGCTTACCCAGCTCTCCCACGCCAACGACGATTGGCTGGCCAAGTTCAAGCTCTCTCAGGGCGAGTACGTCTCTTTCAACTCGAAAGACGGCACTATCGTTCACGGCTACATGTACAAGCCGGTCGACTACGTCCCTGGAAGGAAATATCCCACCTTGCTTCGCCCGCACGGCGGACCCGTCTGGGCCTACTACGCGGAGTTCCAGGAGCTTGGCCAACTCCTCGCGTCCAATGGCTACGTCGTGCTCCTGCCAAATCCCCGTGGCTCGTCCGGATACGGTGAGGACTTCTGCAAAGCCATCTTTGCGGATTGGGGCAACAAAGACTTTCAGGACGACATGGCCTTCGTCGACTACGCGATCGCTCAGGGCATCGCCGATCCCGACAGGCTCGGCGTTGGCGGCTGGTCCTACGGTGGCATCTCTACTGACTTCATCATCACCCAGACCACCCGCTTCAAAGCCGCAATCTCTGGCGCTGGGGCCGCCGACTATTCCAGTATGTGGGGCCATGACCAGTACCAGCGCGACTACACCACCGAACTCGGCTACCCGTGGGAGCATGCCTCCACTTGGGAGCACGTCGCCTACATCTCCAAAGTCAAAGATGTCACCACTCCGACAATGTTTGTCGGCGGGAATATCGACTGGAACGTTCCTATCCTCGGTGGCGAACAGATGTATCAGTCGCTGAAAGCGCTCGGCCGCGAAACGCTCCTCGTCGTCTACCCAGACGAGTACCACGATTTCAAGACTCCATCGCACATCAAGGACCGGCATGAGCGCTATCTGGCCTGGTACGCGCATTATGTGAAAGCTGATGGCTCCCCCGCTCGCCCTCCGGAGAAGCCCGCGTCCCCCGCTAAGTCCACGAACTAACGCCAATCGGTGAGATGGCTATGGCTGAAACTCCTTCACACTCAAGAGCAGCCGTTAGAGCTATCTTTCCCTGCTTGTTAGTCTTGGTTCTCATTAAGTCGGCGAAATACCATCAGGACGCTCCTGGCTTCCACTTTCATCGGTATTGGGAAGAGCCTCCTTGTTTCGTCATGCTGCTTCGAGATTCCATTGAGATCTCGCTCAGCAAGCCTGGTCTCTCCTTTCTAAACCACCCCAACCGCAACGGGCACCGGGAGCGCTTAAATTTGGATGGATGACCTCTCCGCTCACCATCAGGAATTTCAAGCCAAGGCCGTAACGGTCATTCGCGGCCCCGAAGACAATGCATATGACAGTCGTTAATTCGAAATAGCGGGCTGTAACGGTTGCGTGCTTTGCCGCGGCAAGCACACTTCGAGTTGATTTCGTTCCCAAACAAAAAGGACCGGCCTCCACCGGAGACCGGCCTTCATTTCAGTTCGTCCAGCTGTTCTTACTTGCTGATGTTTACCCCGATGACCTGGCCGCTCACGATGATCTCCACGCGCCGGTTCAGCTTTCGTCCCGCTGCCGTGCTGTTATCCGCAGCCGGGTCAGCTTGACCCAAGCCTTTGGACGTAATCGTGTCCGGCGATAGTCCTTGCGTAATTAGGAACTGCCTCACCGCATCCGCGCGCTGTTGTGAGAGTTTCAGGTTGAAATCGGGGCTGCCAGTATTGTCCGTGTAGCCCTCGATCGCCAGGTTCAGCCCCGGATGCGCCTGGATGATTCCCGAGAGTTTCGCCAGCTTTAACTGCGCGTCCACGCTCAACGCGTATTTGCCGGTTTCGAACAGCACGTCGGCCATGTTCACGACCAGTCCACGCGGTGTGTCCGTCGTCTGCAGCACTTCGTTCAACTGTTGCAGCAACTGCGCACGCAACGCTGCCGTTGCCGCCTTAGCGCGAGCCGCTTCCTCCTGTGCGGCTTGTTCCTTGGCCTGCACAGCCGCTTGTTCCGCTGCTGCCTTCGCCGCCGCTTCCTGTGCCGCAGCCTTGGCCGCCGCTGCTTGCGCCTTCATCTGCGCTTCTTTTGCTGCCGTCAATTCTGCCTGACGCTTCGCTTGCGCGGCTGCCTCAGCATCCGCCTCTGCCTTTGCTTTTGCCGCCGCCGCTGCGGCTGCCGCTTCCTTTTCCTTCTGGATGCGTTCGGCGTTTTCTCGTTGAACAGCCATCGCGCGCGCATCCTCGGCAAACTGGATCGTTTGGCGAGCCGCTGAAATCACCTGGTTCTTCCCGGCGTCCTGTGACAATGCGTTTTCAGCCATCTGCAAGCTGGAGCTGGCCTTGGCGAAGATTTCCGGTGCATATTGCTCCGCCCCACGGGATTTCGCAATTTCCACTGCATTCCGCGCTTCGTACATGTCCAGAGGCACTTTTTTCAGATCCAACGTCATTCCCAGCGGGTTTCCCAGCTTGGCGTATTCGCTGCGCTTCATCAGTTTGTAGCTGTTGTCCGGATAGATCTTGCCCTTAGTTTTCTTTCGCGTTTCGTTCACGAGCACGACTACTTCACTGGGCATGCGCACTGCATAGTAGGGTTCTGCCGTCACAATCAAGGCGAACGTCTGGGATTGCGCCGTGACCGACATCTTGCCCTCTCCATTCTGGTTCAGGGGAATCTGACCCAGATTGGTGGTCGTCCCGTCCGGCGTCACAGTCCAGAGCACGTACGTCAAAAACTCTGCCCCAATCGTCGTGGGCTGCGGCACTCCACTCACTTTGAGCTCGATCGTGGTTCCTCCCGGCTTCGCTTCTACTCTTGCCTCGCCGCTCGCTTGGGCGGCCACCGAGGTTCCCACCATGTCCACCTTGATGCCGCCTCCTCCTACGGGGTATCCGATCGCGGCAACCGTTCCACTAATCACGTTCGCAGCCGGTTCCGGCTGTTGCGTCTGTGCGGCGCCTATCGCCGCGGTCACCGCAAAACACACTAGCGATGCCAGGTACTTCCAATCCCGTCTCATGTTTTTCTCCAATTGTTTGATTGCCAGGAGGACACTGCTCGATGTCTGGCAATACACTCAGTTTACACCACCTCCCGCCTAAGTGCCGATGTAGTGCGCTTTCCCAGTTCAGGTCTACTCTCCAAGCACATACGCCGCCGCATGCCGCGCGCTTGTGGCCATTAGTCGTTCGATGCTCTCGACTGCCTCGATTCGGCCCCGCGCCCCCACTCCCTTACAGTTCAGTGCTGCTGCCGCGCATGCAAACTCAAGCTGCTTTTGCACCGGCCAGCACCGCAACAGCCCGTAGATAAATCCCGCATGGAAAATGTCGCCGGCTCCCGTGGTATCGAGCGGTTCAATCTGGTAGGCCCTCGCATAGTGGAACTTTTCCCCATCCCAAGCCAGCACGCCTTCCTCGCTTAGCGTTGCTGCCGTCAACCGGCATCCGAAGCGCTCGCGCACTTCTGGCAGCGCTTTCCGCAAATCCTTCTCGCCCGTTAGCCGCCCCGGCACATCCCGGCTGGTGATCACGTAATCAATGTTTCGCAGCAGCGCTTCCACGCCGGGATAGAGCTCATCCAGATCAGCGATCACCGGGATCCCCACAGTTCGAGCCCATCCAGCCGCGGTGGTCGCCGCCAGCGTGTCATGCCCATCCACAAGCATCGCACGTGCATTCACCACCCACTCGCGCTCCAGTTCCTCAGGTCCCAATTTCAATCGCTCGTCTTTTTTCCAGAGTACCGTGCGCTCGCCGAGTTGGTCCACTAGGATGAACGATTGTTGGCTGCCGCACCCCTCTGCCACGGATAGGTGCGCTTCAACTCCCGCTCGTTCGAACTCCGCGCGATGCAGCGCTCCCGCCGCATCATCTCCAATTTTCCCTACGTAGCGCGTGCGCAACCCCCAATGTTGACAGGCCACCATCGCCGATGCGGTCTGTCCTCCCGGCAACACTCTGGCCTCGCGAATTTCCACTTTCGATCCGCGCTCCGGATAATGTTCCACGGGTATCAGCGTGTCTGTGGCGTTCAACCCGACGCCCACCACATCAACTAGCGGAATTTTCGTCATGCTGCCTTTCTCTGTGCTCTCCGAATCCTGTGTGGTGAATCTGCGTTGACCACACTCGCGTCCCGCCGTTCGAGCGCAAACCTTAGTTAAATTTCGTCGTCCTCCAAAGGGCTAAGCCACACACCACCAGCAGCGTCGCCATCGTTACTCCCAGCGCCACCGCCGCTCCCCAGTGAATCGGCAATTCCGGAACCCTCGCGATTCTTCCGGACGCCACGAACATCGCCGTCGCCGCCGCTATCAGGATCCAATCCACCGCTCTTCGTTTTGGCGGAGCTTCTCCTTCGGCTTGCCTTCCATCCATTCGTGCTTCGACGTAGTCTGCCGCAACTCCATACCGCTCGCTCTCCAACTGCGCCGCATCTCGCCAGCGCTTTTGTTCCTTGCCCGTCGCTGACGAAAGCGCAATCGCTCCCACACCAAGCATCATAAGTAACGATCCACCAACCACTTGTACATATGTCGCGTCTCCGCTGCCGTGCAATTCCCCAAAAACCAGAATCCCCCACAACATTCCCCAAAGTTGATTCGTGTTCGACAGTGGAATTCCTCGGCTGATCCCCACATACTTCGCCGCATACTGCTGGAACAGATCGCCGATCACCCAGACGAATCCGCCCAGCATCAACCAGAACATCACTCCACGCGCGCTCTGCAATTCCTGCCAAAGGGGTCCTGTACCTTTCATGCTCACCGCCAGCGCCGTCATCATCCCCAACTCGCCAAACGTAAAAAACGTCACGAACGACAGCGGATTCATCCCCGTCAGGTAGGCCTTCCTGTACGGGATGTACATCGTCCCCCACAGAATCCCCGCACCCAGCGCCGCCCACACTCCACTCACTGAATGTGCTGCAGAGCTTTGCGACGAAGAGGACGCAATCGCTAGCATCGCCGCGCCCACGCACATCACCAGCGTTCCTCCCAACACCCCCGCCCATCGTCGCCAGCCCGCCTGTCGCAATTCATTGAAGAACAAAAATCCCCACAAGATGCCCAGCAGACTGTTCGAATTCCACAAGGGAAATGCGATGCTTAACCCGATGTCGCGAATCGCGTAAATCGTCAGCGTGTTCGCCACGGCCCACAAGCATCCCGCCAGCACCGCCCACAGGAGTAAATGCGGTGCGCGTCCCACGTCCGCGCGAATGGAAGATGTACCCAGAATCAACGCAGGCAGGGTCCACCGCGCCAGAAATACCCCAATCACCATGATCAGCGAAATCACAACCGGCGAAACGCCGATCGTCACCAGTTTCGTCGGAGCCTCCGCCGCTCCCAGCCATGCTCCCGCCGCGAGTCCGGAAAGTATTCCTAAGAATTGCAGTTTCCGCGCCCGAGTTGCGTTATTCACTGCCGTGGGAGTAACAACTGTCACCGATCGGTCCATGGGCCCTCGAAACAATCGCTATCGCACGTAACTCAACAAAAGCAATCCGCCGATCAGCACCAGCACCGGCACCCAGAAGTGCACGTCGGTCAGCACACTGCGCAACCAGTTTCGCGTCTCTCTGCTTGTTGGAATTCCACTTCCTGGTGTGACCGCCATAGTCGGCGCGATTATATCCTTACGCCTCGTTTTACAACACCTATCCCTATTTGATTCACCCGCAACTCCCGACACTGCTTCGATTTGCCCTCGCTCGCCGCTCGCGTTATTCTCCTTAATTCGCCGGAGGAACAGAATGAATCACTCGTTGCGTGTTCGTGTATTCGCATCGTTTGTGCTCAATGCGCTCTCTCTAGCATCGTCAGCGCGCCCCGCCACTGCCCAGCAATTTGATCCGAAGCTCTACTCCGAACTGCACTGGCGTTGCATTGGTCCCTTCCGCGGAGGCCGCGCCGTCGCGATCAGCGGTGTACCTCATCAGCCAAACGTTTTCTACATGGCAGCGGTGAATGGCGGCGTCTGGAAGACTACCGACTTCGGCAATACTTGGATTCCAATTTTCGACGACCAGCCTTCGGGGTCCGTCGGAGCGCTCGCCGTTGCTCCTTCCGATCCCAACATTCTCTATGTCGGCAGCGGCGAAGGCCTGCAACGCCCCGACCTTGCCGTCGGCGATGGTCTCTACAAATCCACTGATGCCGGAAAGACCTGGACGCACCTCGGGCTGCGCGACGCTCAGCAAATCACCGCCATCATCATCGACCCGAAAAATCCTGATCGCGTCTTCGTCGCTTCCCAGGGCCATCCCTACGGACCCAACGCCCAACGCGGTGTCTTTCGCTCTCTCGACGGCGGCAAAGATTTCGAAAAGGTTCTCTACAAGGACGAAAACACCGGTGCTGCCGATCTCGTCATGGATCCCAGCAATCCCCAGATTCTCTTTGCTGCGCTTTGGGCTGCCCGCGTCGCTCCCTGGGAAGTCCGCAGCGGCGAGTCCTTCGTGATTCCCGGCAGCGGCCTTTACAAATCCACCGACGGCGGCACCACTTGGCTCCCGCTCACCAAGGGTCTCCCAACTTCCGCTCAACTCGCCCGCATTGGCATCGCTATCTCCCCCAGCAATCCCCGGCGTATGTACCTAACCGCCGAGTCCACCAAGGATTCCGGCATCTACCGCTCTGATGATGCCGGTGAATCCTGGTTATTCGTTAATGGCGATCATCGCATCGGCGGCCGCGGTCCGGGCGCCATGGGCATTGCGGTTTCTCCCGACAATTCTGATTTGATCTACGTTGCGAATACCACCGCATGGAAATCCACCGACGCGGGCAAGACATTTGTCGGCTTCAAGGGCGCACCCGGGGGCGACGATTACCAGCGCATCTGGATTAATCCCGATAATGCTCAAGTCATCGCCCTCACCGCTGATCAAGGAGCGGCAATTAGTGTCAACGGTGGCGCAACTTGGAGCAGTTGGTACAACCAGCCAACTGGGCAGTTCTACCACGTCACCACCGACACGCGTTTCCCTTACTGGGTGTATGGCGCACAGCAGGAAAGCGGCAGCGCTGCCACCATGAGCCGCTCCGACTACGGCGAAATTACCTTTCGCGAATGGAGCCTGCCGGGCGTTTTCGAATATGGCGACATCGCCGTCGATCCCAACGATCCGAATATCGTGTATGGCGCAAAACTCACGCGCACCCGCCAGGACATTGGCGAAGTCGCCGACATAGCGCCGGAGCCTGTCCGTCGGGGCGAATATCGTTACAACCGCACCCTTCCAGTCGTCTTCTCACATTTCGACCCCAAAACTCTTTACTTCGCTGCGAACGTCCTTTTCAAGACCAACGACCAGGGCCACAGTTGGACCGTCGTCAGTCCCGATCTCACGCGCACTTCCTATGAAATCCCGCCCAATCTCGGCGCGTTCGAAGCTGGCGACCCGGAAAAAGGAAAGCATCGCGGCACGATATATGCCGTCGCCCCCTCGTTCAAGGAAGCCGATACAATTTGGGTGGGAACCGACGACGGCCAAATCCATATCACTCGCGACGGCGGCAAGACCTGGACAAACATCACACCGCCACAGCTGGAGCCCTGGAGCAAAGTCTCTATTGTCGAGGCCTCACACTTCGATCCAGCCACGGCATACGCTGCCATCAACAGTTTTCGCCTAGATGATCTCCATCCTCATATTTACCGCACGCACGATTTCGGCGCCTCCTGGATAGAAATCACCAACGGCATCGCTGACAACGCTCCCTCCAACGTTGTCCGTGAAGATCCCCTGCGCAAAGGTTTACTCTTTGCTGGCACGGAAACCTCCATCTACGTTTCGTTTAACGACGGCGATTCCTGGCAACCGCTCCAGCTAAATCTCCCCCACACGTCCATGCGCGATCTCATCATCCATGGCGACGACCTCATCGTCGGCACTCACGGCCGCTCCTTCTGGATTCTTGATGACGTCACTCCCTTGCGCCAGCTTAGCGGCGAAGTCGCGAAAACGTCCGTCTATCTCTTCGCTCCGCAACAGGCCGTACGCTGGCGCTGGAATCGTAATCCCGACACGCCGCTTCCACCTGAAGTCCCATCCGGAAAAAATCCACCAGACGGCGCCATCATCGACTACTACCTCGCCAGTTCAGCCACAGCGCCTGTCACGCTGGAAATATTCGATCACGCTGGTGCGTTCATTCGCCGCTACTCCAGCACTGACAAGCCGCTTGCCATGGAAGAAATCGCCGCGGAACATCCCATCCCCATGTACTGGGTCCGCCCGAAACAGATTCTGTCCGGTGAATCCGGCATGCACCGCTTCGTCTGGGATTTGCACTACACTCCGCCACAATCCCTGGAACACGAATTCCCAATTTCCGCCATTGTTCACAACACACCGCTGCAACCTCTCGGCGCACGCGCCCTGCCTACTGACTACACGATCAAGCTCACGGTTGACGGCAAATCCTATTCACAGCCGCTCACACTCATCATGGACCCGCGAATTCAAACTTCCCTCGCGGACTTGTCCAAGCAACTGGAAATGGAGTTGGGTGCCGTACAAGGCATGGACGATAGCTTCGAAGAGTTGGAGCAAGTTCAATCAGTTCGCGCACAACTCAAAGATCTTGGTCCCAAGTTAAAGGGAAAGCTTTCAGAGCAGATCGCGGCTCTCGATCAACATTGTGCCGAACTGGAAGGCGCCTCGCAGAGTAGTTTCTTTGGTTTACCTCCCACCGGGAAGCGCCCGGAAACTCTCGCGACCTTAAATCAACACTTTGCTCAAATCCTCGCAACGGCGGACAGCGCCGATTTTGCACCCACCGCCCAGGCAATAGCCGTGTATCACGAACTAGACGAAGCATCGACGGCACTCCATGATCGCTGGAATGCCCTTCGCGAAACCGAAATGGCCGACCTCAATCAATCACTAAAACTATTCGGTCTTCCTACTATCGACCCCTATAGACCGCCAGCCACCAAACCGACCGCCGAATCTGACGGCGACGACGAACCATAGCTCCTACCACCGGCTGATCCTCTACGAGCAGAGGCGTCCTCCAACTTCGATTGTCGATTGGACCATGGATTGACTATGGTCTGACCATGCGCTCTGCTTCATTCTCAGTGGGAATTACATCATGGAGCCGATCCCCATTTCCAAATTCAAGGCCACTTGCCTCGCCGTTTTGGAGAGGGTCAATAACGCGGGCAATCCCATCTTTCTCACTCGTTTCGACAAGCCTATTGCGACGATTACGCCGCCAGGAATCGCACAGCACCTACCCTGTTTCGGGGCGGGAATCGGATCAGCGGAGATCCTCGGCGATCCAGTTGGTTCCATCAACCATGAATCCGATTGGGAAGCGGTGCAAGATTCGGAGCTGCATAAGTGAGGCGGCATCTTCTAGATACCCACAGTTGATTTCGGGCTTTTCTGGAACCTCACAAGCTTTCTTCCGGACTTCATCAATCCCTCAGCGATCCCAAAAACGTGCGCTTTCTTTCCGCAGTGAGTATCTGGGAGGCCATCCCTGTACTGGAGAAGAAAAGGCATAACGTTCAACGGGAATTCGGTCAATGGTCCGACAAATCAAATCGGGAACTCGGTCTGACCGCCGTGGGAATGAGTTGGGAAGTCGCGGGCGAGCTTCGCTTCATGATGATTGGCTAGAATGATCCGGCAGACCGCCTCCTAGTTGCGGCGACGCGGGCTTACAACTAGATGCCGGTCACCGCCGATACGAGAATCCTGCGGGTTCCCAATCTAAGACGGTTGCCCAACGTCGAGGCTGCGCTCGCCGTTCGCATGCTTCTGCGGAGAGCGCCTTCGTAGGCATTGCGGCACGCTTAAAGCAGTCGCCGCTTTGACATGTTGAGTCAAGCAAGCACCTCTATCCTTCGCTTCCGCGCTGCTCCTCAGTGTAGATATTTCTGGAAAAACGCCGCCGCACGCTGCGATGCATCCGCTGTCGCTTCCGGCCGGTAACCATCCTTGTTGTTTGGATTCTCGAACGCGTGCCCCGCGCCCGCGTAGATCTTGATCTCGGCGACCTTGCCATCAGCTTTCATGGCGGCCTCGAATGCGTGGACTTTTTCCGGCGGGATACCCTGATCATCGGCTCCGAAACTTCCCAGTACCGGGGCCTTGATCTTAGCAATGTTCGCCGGATCCGTTGGCAGAGGGCCGTAATTCACCACGCACGCCGCTAACCTCGGTTGATCCACTGCCAGCTTGATCGACCATCCCCCGCCCATGCACCATCCGATAGACCCAATCTTGCCCGCATCCACATCCGAGCGCGTTGCCAGGTACGCATAACCTGCTTCGAGATCACGCAAGCCCTGATCATCCGCCAAGCCGCGCATTAGAATGTGTGCTTCGTCCGGTGTACTCGCAGATTTCCCGCGATACAGGTCCACTGCTAGCGCAACGTACCCTTGCGCGGCAAATTCCTGCGCTTGCTTTTTTACCCAGTCGTTCAAGCCCCACCATTCATGGATTACCAGGATTGCCGGGTGCTTCCCGCTCCCCTCCGGCAGCGCCAGGTATCCGCTCACCGTATCACTGCCGCTCTTGTACGTTACGGTCTCCGTCTTCGGCGCTCCCGCTCGCAGCAGCAGTCCGAATCCAAGCACGCACAAGGCAAGAGCCGCAAGAAATCGTTCCCTGTTCAAAGCGCACCCCCTAAAAAAGATTTAGCTCCGGAACTTTAACGCATTCCGGAGCCGGAAGTCACCTCTGCTTCCCCTGAAACATGAAGAACTTTCAGCTGGCACGGGACTTCTGCAATTCCTCGATCGCCGCCAAAACCTCGTCGCTGTGTTTCTTCACGTCCACTTCTGTCCAAACTTTTTGCACTTTCCCGTCCGGCCCGATTAGATACGTGTGCCGTGCAGACAATTTCGCTACTCCCAGATTCATGATCGAGTCGTACTCCTCGGAAACCTTCTTGTCCGTGTCGGCCAGCAGTTTGAATGTCAGGCTCTCCTTGGTGCAGAACTCCTGGTGACTCTTTTCGTCCTGCACGCTGACGCCAAGGATCACCGTGTCCTTGGCTTCATACTTCGCCAAGTCGCGCTGAAAATTGTGCGCTTCAATCGTGCAACCCGTTGTCATGTCTTTGGGATAAAAATAGAGCACCACCCATTTGCCTTTGAAGTCGTGAAGGCTGACCGGCTTTCCATCCTGCGAATTCAACGTGAAATCCGGCGCAGCTGATCCGACCGCCGGTGCTTTGTCTCCCGCTCGCGATCTTGACGCCATTGAGACTGCGATCAAGAACGCCACCGCAATCACTGCAAAGAGTACTGTCAGCATGCGTCCCATCCTCATACTTCCCCCCTCCCGTTCCATCCAGAATGTTCGCGCGGCTCTGATCAGTGTAGATGCAATCCTCGGTTGATTTACTACACCTCAGCCGCACGAAACTTGTCGAACGAACGGCACTCAGCTGGGCTGGCGGATAGGATTCTACTTCCTATTTGACTGTTTTAGGTAGTGGGGGTCTGGGGCGACCGAATTTCTTGGCTTCCGGGCTGCGTGGACTCCAGTCCTGTTGGGGGAAGCGCTACGCGCCAGAATCGCGGGCACGGATGGCTGAATTCCACGCCGACCGCCGGCACTTCCATCTGACCGGTACTGAGACAATCACCGTGGAGGCGATTTCTTTACCCGTCTGGTTGTTCTTTAGCGTCAGGATCTTGCAATTTGGTCTGGGCCCCATGCGGACTAACTACTTCAGTCGTCGTGCGCTCCGAGAACGACTCACCAGTCGTCCTCTTGCCGTGCACGGTTATCCCAATACATAGAAGTAACCTTTGGCTTCGCCTCTCGCTTGCGGCTATCCCAGGGTGTACAAACGGCAAACTCAAAATGCTTCCTTCCTCATATCGGGGATCCATGCATGGCAGGAATCAATCGCGCTTGGCAGCAACCGTCTAATGGATTACCTGGGTTTTCGGGACCGATACATCTTGGGATCTCCGTACCTCAGGACGGCCCTCGGTCCGTAAAAAAGCGCTGTGGCTCAGACAGCAGCTCAAGCCAGCGATGCAGTAATGGAGTCCGCGCTTGATTGCGGTGTACATCGATACAAATCTATGAGCCGAAATTCCGCGCTCCAAAAAAGGAGTGTTCCGAAGTGGCACAAACTGTTTCAATCCGGAATTCGTCTTCCCCGGGCGAACTCAGACTTTTTCCTCTTACTTCTTTCCCTGCGCAGCGCGGCACATCCCCCACGCCTGATAGTCACGCCTCGCTCGGTGTCCGGCCTTGGCCCGTGCATAAGAATGTAGAGATAAGCGCCCAACAGCACCAAATACACGGAATTTCAAATCGTGCACCGTCCCGGCCAGCCGTCCGTTGTCTACAGGACCGTGATAGACAGCAAGAATCCCATTAACAGCAGGACCGCCGCTTTCACAAATGCGTTGTACGCATTCAGCACGACGTTTCAGGGCGTCACTCCCACTCCGACAATACACGCGCCCGAAAATATGCTGAATACCTGCGCCGTTGCTCACAATCCCGCACCCTTGTCGCGCCTTCCGGCAATCACCTTCCAGCTCGCGGAAGATGCGATCATCCCCAGACCTACCGTGCTTAGCGCCACGGTGAACAGAACTTCCGACGGCAGATTATTCCTGCCAGAATGCGTCGGCGTCGCGCCCAAATCACTGAAGACGTTCTGGAAGAACAGATAGCGGTCAGCCCCAAGAACGTAATTCGCCCCGCCCGGTTACATCCACATCGCCACCACCGTCAACACCACGAATTGCACCGCTCAGCAGAACAGCAGCGTCCCACCCCATATCGCGCTCCTGCCGTTTCCATCCTCCACCCCTCCTCCGAACCCTTTCGCCACCGGGAAAGTCACTCACAGCCGTGACAGCCTCTCTTCCATCTCATCCAGCGACGTCGGCCAATCTTCCCTCAACAACCGGCTTAGCGCGCGATCAGCCAGCAATTTCCCTTCCGTTTGGCACTGAGGACAATAGTTCGTCTCATTCGAGGCATACCGAATCCGCTGGATCTTCGTGCCACACACCGGACATGCTTGCCCGAAACGCCCGTGCACCGTCATCCCTTCACGGAACGCCGTCACCTTTTCTGGAAACTTATCTCTTGTTTCTTCTCGCAGCCGCTGAGTCCAGCCCGTGAGCGTGCTCCGAATCGCTACATACAATCGTTCAATCTCGTCGTCCCCCATCCGTTGCGTGAGTTTCACAGGCGAGAGTCGGGCTGCGTGCAATATTTCGTCTGAGTACGCATTCCCGATCCCACTGAACATGCGAGGATCTGTCAGCGCGCGCTTCACTGTGTGATTCGAGGCTGTCAACACCGCTCTAAACTCTTGCAATCTCGCTGCTAGCACCTCCAGTCCACCGGGATTGAGCTTAGCCAGCTCCGCGTCTCCAGCCAGAACGTGGACGGACGCGCGCTTTTTCGCCCCCGCTTCGGTTAACGTCAGCGTCCCGGAATCGAAGTCGAGCGCGGCCAGGGTCCTTCTGCCATCCGGAATCACCCGTTGCTTTTTCCAATGCAATCGTCCCGCAATCATCAGGTGAAACACGAGCCAGAGATCATTCTCGAACTTCAACGCAATGCGTTTTCCAACGCGCCGTAACGCCGTCACTTTGTGGCCTTGGATGGCCTCAATGGCAGGCTTTGCTGTTCGCAACAGAAACGGACCTCGGATCTGTATTCGCTCGAGTACATGTTCCAGGATGCGCCGCTCCAGCGCTTCGATGTACACCGCAATGTCGGGTAGTTCCGGCATTCTATATTTCTCAAGTTGGGCCGTGCGCGTCGCCGTCCACGACGGGCGCCGGACAAGAATGCTTCTCCCGATCCTGCGCCGGAACTAGCGAACCATGCCGCTTCCCTGCGCGTAGGACTGGTTGTTAGTGTAGAATCGCCGTCACGCCCATAACCAGGTCGCAACTGGATTTTACGGAGCAGACGATAATGAACCAAGCCCAAAATGCCAGGATCCGTTCACCGTTTAAAGAAGCAACTTCAGCAATCGGCCTACTCCTATTGACTCTGGTACTCGTGCCGCTCGCGTCCGCGAAGATGCGCGTCGACTTCAATCCCAATTTCGATTTCTCAAAGTTCAAAACATTTGCCTACATCGGCGGCTCGAACATGCTGGAATTCCGCCAATTGAATCCCAATTACATCAGCGACAGGGTTCATGAAGGGGTCTCGCAGGCATTGACTCAGCGCGGTCTGAAGGAAGTAAAGCCAGACCAGCAGCCAGATCTGGTAGTGCGCTATTGGGCCAATAGTCAGTCAACGATAGTCTCCCCCTCCGCCGGAACTTGGGGACAATTCGGACCCTACGTCAGCGACTATTGGGCTTATACCTACGATCTGATGAGGTCGGAAAGTGCCCTCGACGCATCCTTGGTCATTGACCTTATCGATGTCGCGCGAAGAGATCTTGCCTGGCGCTTGTATCTGGAACAGAAGATTGTCGATGACGATAGCATCTGGAACAAAGTGCTAAATGAAATCTCCAAGGGTTTCGAACACTACCCACCCACCAAGAAAGAAATTGAAGAAAAACAAAAGGAGCGCGCCGAGCACCCACCCAAGCCCTCCGCTCAGTGACCTCAGGGCAGTCGGCTTCGCAAACCCTTCAGGAGATTCGTGGTGCTTAATTCAACGGCGGGGCACGTCGACTTCTTCTGTCGTCGCGCCCGGCCTGTCAAGGCCTCGTGTTGGCGATGAACTCCGCTTGAGCGGGCGCGGGAGTAACATGCTTCCTGTGTTTTGGCGCCTGCTCTAAACGGGGATTCGAGGCGTGCCAGGACTTAGCAGGTCTGCCAGTTCCTCTTTATCGACGGCCAGCAACTGGTCGTCAATATGGGTAGTTGGGAGCTGAACGAGACCAACTTCTACTGGCCGTTTCTGGCTTGTACGGCAGTCATACACTACACTCTGCATCGGTCAATTATGTCGGGTTGGCTCGCAGGAGTGGCGCTCGCCACGATCTAAGCGGCGGTCGTGTACGCCGTGAGCAGGTCATTAGTCTCGCCTGAGCCAGGGGTGAACCCTCGTACAACACGCACGAGTATCGAACAGGATCGCTTACCGCAGAGAAGCACGGGGTAACGGAAGCAAAACGCTAAGAGTATAAATTCCCAGCGTAGTCCCAACCGGGACTTCAGAGACCGACAAGAAAGCCGCAAGAAGTGCCAGCAGGCGTGCCGACCGTTGATTTGCCAAGAGAGTGAAACCGGCCAAAAGTCCGAAAAGAGCACATAGAAGCGTCAAGACTACGATACCTGCATACACTATGTGAAAATCAGCCATCAAAGTGTAAGGATTTGGCACGCGGCTGAGGAGCGCACCAAACATGAAAGTGGCCGTCCCGCTAAACAGAAAGAGACAAATTCCCATGATGAGACGGAAAGCCCCGTACACGAGCCAGAGAGCACCCAAAAGTCGCCGCTCGCCACTCACCTTTCCGGCCGCTAACTCATCTAATGACATCTTCATCTCCCGATGATTGACTGCACTCCCCTGGTCCATCGCTGGATGAATAGCTTATTCCTTGGCCGCCGTCTGTCCGCTTTGGCACACACAGCAGCTCAAAAATAAACGATGCGCTGTTCCTTATTTGAGAGAAAGATGAAGTAGAATTAGCAGGGCGAAATTATCTATTGAGATTCGCCAAGATTGTGGATCGAAACGCATCATTCACTTTGCGGAGAAGACTTTCGCGCGTGAATGGTTTTTCGAGAAAGACGCCATCTTCAAGAAGTTCGTCACTCTCCCCGTCGCATTCCACGTAACCAGACATATAGACTACTTTCACTTCAGGCTGAAGATCGCTGAGTCGCACAGCCAGTTCCGTTCCCCGCATTTTTGGCATGACCACATCCGTCAGCAATGCGCCGATCGATTGACCACAATCCTTGGCGATCTGGAGCGCCTCAACGCCATCTTTCGCCGCAAGTACACGGTATCCGGCGGTATTTAGAAACCTACTGGCAAGTTCCCGGACTGCGGCATCGTCTTCCACCACCATGATTATGGGTTCTCCTGGCACCGCTGAGGGCGCAACTCTTTGAGCAATCGTAACCAGCTCACTCTTCTCAGAAACCTGGGGAAGATAAACTTCAAAGCGGGCACCTTTTCCGGGAGAGGATTCCACCCACACGAAACCGCCGCTTTGTTTAGCAATTCCATACACCGTCGCCAGCCCTAGACCGGTGCCCTTGCCGACGTCTTTGGTCGTGAAGAATGGTTCAAATATTCGCGCTTTCGTTTTTGCGTTCATTCCATGGCCTGTATCTGTGGCAGAGAGCAAAACAAACGAACCTGGCATAAGGCCGGGGCGTTTTTGTGCGTAATGTTCATCCACGATTATATTGCTGGTTTCGATCGTTAACTTGCCACCCTTAGGCATAGCGTCGCAAGCGTTCACCGTCAAATTTAAGAGTACCTGCTCGATCTGCCCTGGGTCGGCTTTGATACTTGCAAGCGCTGCACCTGGCAGAAAAACGAACTCAACATCTTCTCGAATTAGGCGCTGCAGCAATTTGTCCATCTCAGTGACCAGAACATTCAAGTCCAGCACTTTGGGCTGCAGAACTTGCTTCCTGCTGAACGCCAGGAGTTGCCGCGTAAGCGACGCTGCGCGGTCCGCTGCCTTGTGGATCTGCTGGCAGCTCTTGTGGGAGGCTTCGGAAGTCTTCAGCCAATCTAGCAATAAGTCACTGTGGCCTTTGATGATCGTAAGCAGATTGTTGAAATCATGGGCGACCCCGCCAGCCAGTCGTCCGAGCGCCTCCATCTTTTGCGATTGACGAAGTTGTTCCTCAAGTTGTTGTTTTTCTGAATCATTCCTTTGCAAGGTTTGGCGCATGCGGTCAAAAGCCCGCGTTACCTCGGCAACTTCACCCCCTCCATGCAACTCTAATTGATAGTCGAAGTCTCCTTGCTCCAGCGCATGTACACCCTGGACCAGCCTGTCGAGTGACTTGGTAAACGTTTTGGAGATGAGGAAAGCGAGGAAACCGCCTGCCAACACGGCAAGAAAGCCAATTCTCAGCAGAAGGCGATTGAGGTGCTGCAAAAATGCCACCGTTTCGCTATCCGACCTGAGCACGATCAGGTTCACGCCGTCGGGCAGATCGGGTGTCAATTCGACGGAACTGGCGAAAAATCGCTCATTTCCTAGATGTATCAGTTCTGGAGCGGTGCGACCTGGCAATTGAGACGACAGTTGCCCTTCCCGATAGGGATCGAAGGTACTGGCTAGTGTGCGCCCTCTGTAACCGAGCGCTACTTCACTCGAGAGAAGACGGCCCAATTCGCGGACACCACGCTCATCGAGTTCCTGTCCCACAACAACCGTAGCAGATCGAGAACGATTAACAGTCCCTGTAGGCCCAATCGGCTGGAGTTGCACCTGATAAAGACGGCCATCATTAAACCACCAATCGGAACGGCGGTTCTTGGCCAATGTCGAATGCAATAGCGCTTCAACACATTGCGTCGTCAAGCTGGAACGCGTTGTGTGCAACGCAAGAATCTTGCCGCTTGGGTCGGCGAGCGCCATGAGATCTGTGCTCGACGTGTCCAGCGGATTATTGGTGGAGTCCGTAAACTCCCTGGCATCGTTATTCGAAAGAAATGCGGAAGTTGCGAGGAGATCAGCCTTGCGGCTCATTATCATCTGACGCTGATGTTGCAGTATTTCGAAGACTGCCAGGGAGTTGTGAGCACTTGTCGTCAGTTCCTGTTGCGCGCGTTCCTGAACGGTTTGGCGCACAACAAGTAGTGCGACCCAGGTGAGGCCTGCAATCGCCAATACCATTGATAACAGAAACTTGGTCCGCAACCGGAGGTTGGCGAGCATTTTTACCATTGGTTCCTGACGACACTTGGCCGGGACTGGGTTGGGCTGGGTAGGTTTAAAATGACATTGGGTTCTGGGTGCGTAAATGGAACTCCAGTACTCCTCGCTGACTCGAAAGTACTACTAGCAATAATCCTCGGTGGAGCAAATGGGCTAGGAGCATCGCTTAATCGTTTTCTAGGGGATTACTCACAAGCTGGGTCAATGGCGCTCAACCGGACGCAGTTGGTTTCACGGAGATTGGTGCTACATCTCGCGTGAAGCAACGCCTGCCTTGCGCTTTGCGATCGCTGCAATCTCCTGGAGCACGCAGGCTAAAATCCGGTGATGTACGGGATAATGAGCATACCAATAGCGAAGCCCCGCTTGAGATCGATAATCGCTGACAATCCGTATTCTTGCGAAAGCTGCTCCAACATCTGCACATCGACCCGGCAAAGTTAGACCTCGCCCGACAACAAATTCGCACCGAGTGATGTTGGTCGTCTTGGATGTTGGAACGCCGTTCCCGTCAGTGTGAAGTACTACTCCGGTAACCGTCCACTGACAACTCGAGCTAACTCGCCTCGGGACTATTGAAGCTTCGCGTACTCCGCCTTGGCAGCAATGAGAATGGGAATGTCAGGGTCGGCGTCTTTCCACAGCGCGAGGAAATCCTGATAGGCCGCCTTGGCCTTTGCGGTGTCACCCTGCATTGCGTAGGCGCGGCCTAGCTGAAGATGGGCAAGTGCGCTGATGGGTGAGTTCAGAACAACTCAACGATCTTCGAGGATTTTCTGGAACTCGGCGGTGGCTTCGCCACCCTTGTGCGCGGCTAGATAGGTCTCGCCACGGATGTTAGTGGGATAGAGAGCACCCATACTCCCCAGTTCGTAGGGAGCGGAAGCCTGAAGAAGCTCGATACCCGGGGTGCTTTGAGCCGCTGTCGACGATTCGGCCACGGGTGCTGCAGCGACATAGTGGAGATCCAGAAAGCAAGAGCCCCAGCCTAGAGTTCTCTAAGCGGAGCTTTGCTTTGGGCGGAGTTCAATCCGGTATGAAACTAGGCGGCCGGTTTGAGGGTAAATCAGTTAGGGCGGAGCGCGCCTTCGACTAGCATCGCCAGCGAGTCTTCCAAAGTGAGGCCGGACTCTAGCAAAGGCTGGACGTAGAGCTGGTGAAATTCTTCCGCATAGTCTTTGGTTCCGGAAAAGATGTAGTCGAGCGTTTGCAGTTTCAGATCCATGTCCTTGTCGATCAACTCGAGGCGTTCGCGAATGTCCTTGGACACGACCTTAATCTGGGCGCTGTTCTTCATGCGAGTCTTGCGGTCTTTCATTTCCGACTACTCTCGTTGCTCTTTCTGGGCGGAGAAGCTCCTGTAATTGGTGCAGCATAAGCATCACATGCGAGATTGGTTCCGTCGTTGCCTCTAAGCAACCTCGAGCTTGCTCAATCGCAATTACGGAATGCAAACTGCAGGGGGAAAAGAGGATAGAGACTGAACTGCGGTCACGCTATACGTAAGAATAGCCGTCCAGGCGACAGGAGCAGAACCTTCCCGCGACGCTTTACTAAGACGCGGTCACGTTGCCACTGGCTAATCAGGCGGCTTGCGGTGAAAGGCGTGACGTTCGCGGCGTTCGCCAACTCCTCGTTTGTGAGACGGAGTGCGACGCCACCCCGGGTTTCCTGGCCGATAGTGCGGGCAAGAGTAACGAGCACTTGAGCAACTCGCTGCCGACCTGTGTAGCAAGCTATACCTATGTGGGACATGAGATGCCAAGCCACGTAGTCTGATGCAGTCAACAACGCGTTCTCCAGCAACTTGGGATACCGTTTGGTGAGGCCTCGGATTGTCGGGCGATCCCATATCAACACTGAGCTATCCATCACCGCTTCTGTGCTGGCGAGATAACAAGAATCTGTCGACAAGATCGCTCGACCACCGAATAGATCTCCTGGTCCAAGCCACTGAAAGATAAGCTTCTTGCCCTCTTCTGTAATGAAGAAATATCTGACAAGACCTTTCGTCACCAGGAAAAGATGATCGGCAGGGTGACCCTGGTTTGTGATCACAGAATTTGCGAGGAATCGGCGTTGTGTTGCAGCTGCCAAGATAGTCTTGCGATCAGCCGGAGTCAGTCCGTCGAGGAATTGTGATCGCAGACCCAGTGATACAGCAGCAACCCGCGAGGCAGGCATGGGTGCGTCTCCATGGAGTAAAAAAGGGCTTAACTGAAGCCTAACGACCAGACATTCAGGCGGCGGGCGGGCACCCCATAATTAATGTCGGAGCGACCTGTGATGACTGTCACTTGCACCTAGCTTATTCCAGCTGGCGTGCCATGTCAGCAGAAAACACCGGAACCTGAGGGGAGCCACAAACCAATGGCTTGACGCCAAAACCGTTCATCTTGAGCTTAGTACGAACCCCTCCTGTCACGCGAGCAGAGGCCGAACTGACAATTTATTCTCTCTACTTACTAAAAACTGTAAGTTTTGACAGTTGAAATGCGCGGGGTCACTTTCTAAGCTCTCTTGAGAAATATGCACGGCTCTGTAGTTGTGTGTTTTGGCTAGTACCCCGAAAGGTCGCCCCCTCGGGCCCCCTAGTGGGCAATCCCGTACTGTGAACTTTGTTGCGCTGTTGAATCAATAAGTACGTTTTTCGGCGGTCTTCAAAGGCCTTGAGGTGTCTCGGGCGGAGATACCCCATACTGCACAGGGTTGCTCGCTAGTGGGCCCTTCTTTCGGCTCGAGCTCAGAATCAGCCCAGCGCTCGATAAACGGGCGAAGCACTTCCTTCGCGATGGCTTCAAGTTTATGGAGCGAGATTCTGTATGGCAAAGGCAGCTCGTTTCGCCAACTCCAGCATGTACGTTATGCGATTCGCCGCCGTTGGTTGGCTTCTGGGACTCAGCCTGCACTTATACCACCTACGGGAAGTTCTTATTTGCTGGCTGTTCTTTAGTCTGGTGTTTGTCTCGCTGGCTCTACTAATTTTGGCGGGCGCACTCGCTTGTTACGCAGGTGAATGCGTTATTGCTTGGGCGAGCAAGGCGGCGCGAGAGACACCAAAGGTTGTGCTTGGTCCTCCCGAAATTCAACTGAAGACAATCCCTGCTGGCGGGAAGTTGAAGTGAGTCTACTTCGTCGTGCTAGGGAACTGTTAGTAGCGGGCTACGAAGCTGCACTTTGGTCGGATAATTGTCGTGCCTTCCAATTCGCGCTTGCGGGCAATCCAGTCGTCAATCTGCGCTTTGGCAGCACGTTTCAAGTCATCGTTGGTGGTTGTGTACAACGACAATTGCGGATGACCATTCTTGCACACTGCCAACATCTCGGCGGGAATTTCCGGGTCTGGGGGCGGCTATCGACGCAAACGTAGTGCAGGTGTTGGAAGACTACGGCGTTGTCAGCAGCCACGACAACCAACCCATCAAGGCAAGCTAATAATCAACCGGGGGCCGGGGCATCTCGGCCTTCAAGTGCGAACCATTTTCAGGCAGTAACCACTTTCTGATTTCGCGACTTACCACTTAGAGGACTCCTTCCCGAAAGTCAAATCAAATAACGTGCATGTTGGGAACAAAGTTTTGGTTTTCAAGGGTTGTACCCCTTCCCATAAGGAGCTGCGTTCCATGTAAAGGAGATGCAGAGACGTGTCCTAAAGGAGAGTCCGGCCCGGTATGCCTTGCAAGTCGTGCGGTTCAGTCAACCAGAAGAAATTCAGCGCGGAGATGGGCATCCATTTTCCCGAACTGAATGAGAATAAACGGCTGAGTGTTCCGCACAGATGGTATGGAAAACGTGCTCGTCTTCATCGCCGTGAAAGTTACTTAAGTCGTAGCCACAGAAGATATCCAGCCCAAAGGTCCTGCCTACCTCGTTCCAGAGTTGTTCAAGCCGAATCGCGGCGTCCGCTTTGCCTCCCGCCTGCAAGAGATCCACGGCTTCACCGAACACAACAACCTGCGGTTGCTCTGATTTCGCTGCTTTGGCTGCTGCTTCAATGGAGCCACCAATGCGCCCGAAAAATCGAACTGGGTCAGGCAAACCATTCACCATGATTGCTGAGAGGGTGTCGGAAGCATCCAATGAAATGTAGGTACCCTGTTGAAGGGCGCCATCTGTATCCACACCCCCTGCCTTCAATCTCTGAAGAAGACTATCCCGGTGCAACTTCGTTGCGAGCACAATCGCCGCGTTACCGGCCCTTAGGGTGTCAGAAATGAAGCGAGTAACGCTATCTAGAAGAACCGTGTCATCAGAATAGAACAGAACCTCATGGTGGTGAGGGGCTTTCTCTCCTGAGCCGTCGGTAAACTCGTGGTCTTTTAAGCTGCTACTGACGAATTGCTTCCCCCGAAGAACCGCATCCATGGCAGGCAATAGTTCGCGTCCGGCATCTGTCTTACGAACGTAACCCAACGCGCCCGTGTCCAAAGCTGCCCGGACGACGTCGAGATCACTGTTTTGACTTAGGAAGATAATCTCGGAGTTGGGGGAGCGTTGTCGTATCTGCCGAGCAGCTTCGATTCCACTCAAATTCGGGAGACCGACGTCCAGCACAATCAAGTCCGGCTTCAATTCTTCGGCCTTCTGAACGGCTTCTGATCCGTACGACGCCTCGGCGATGATTTGCCATGTGGGTCGCGCCTGAAGCAGTGAATGGACTTGGCGTCGCCAATTTTCGAAATCATCAACTACGAGAATGCGAATTAATGACAAGTCGCTACTCCATTTCTGTTCTTGTTAGGAGCGCGGCAACGCAAATTAGTCGCACGGAATCTCCGAGTCCCTGCAGCTATGAAAGAATCGTGTGACGGAGTAGTTCGGGATAGACTAACTACTATCGCATTTGCACCATTCACAGCAACCCTGTTACCGTCCCATGTCTTGACGGCGTAATTGTCTTTCCAGGGTCCTTGACAGTTCCAATGGGCGGAGAAGCCCCCTTAATTGCAGCAGTATAAGCATCACATGCCAGCTGGTTGCCGTCGTTGCCTGCACGCAACCTTGGGATTGCTCTATATCTGTGGCAGATTGTTGAATAGGGTCGTTGACCGAGCGGGGAAATAGAATAGACTGCTGGGATGCAAAAAGTCTCCCTCTATGTTGATGCCACTCTATGGAAGCGCCTCGGTGAGATTTCACGACGGACGATGATTCCGAAAGCCGCGCTGCTCCGAAAAGCCATCCAGAACATAGTGAAAGAATACTCAGGCAAGAAGTAAGTTGCCGTTACCACCCACGGGTGGTATCATGCACCAATGACAGTTAAGTTTAGCAGAAGGACAAACTCTGAGCCGGGGCGCACGCGTCGGCTCGTCGGTTTGGTATCTTGAAGGAAAGCACCGGTGCTGAGTTTTGTCATATTAATCCTGTCGCTTCTGTCACTGATTGACATGGAACGGCGTATGTTCGCGCCGTGAGGGTGAAATGAGCGAGTTTCTAACCCTACAGCAAGCTGCTGACTTGGCTGGCGTCAAGGCGGCGCACATTCGCGTCAGGATAGCGGAAGGATAGCGACGGGGGAACTAACACCCACAGCGCTCGGCACGTCTGTTACAACCCGGGAGACTACCTATCCTTTCAGTGATGCCGACGTAGTTCGGCTAAAGACTTTGACATTTGCCCCAAGACAGAAGAATAACGATGAGCCGTTCGTAGACGATGGCAAGCAGTCCGATTTCACCGTCGCGCAGATTGCTTCCATGTGGCAACTTTCCTCCGATCCGAAACAATCCGGCGGTTGTTCCAGGATGAACCGGTCGTTGTCACGTTGGGCAGCAAGAATCCTCGCGGCAAGCGAAAGCGGGTGACGCTGCGCATACCGCGCGCCGTTATGGAGCGGGTAAAGAAGCGGCGGTCGAACACCTAATGCTCCACGTCTATCGCAGGCACAATCCGGCTCGTTGCCAGCACACCGAACGAACGTGGCGACGGTGCTCGTGCCCGTTATGGGTCGATGGCACGCTTAGCGGCCAAGCGGTACCACAAGACCTTGAAGACCAGAAATTGGGATGCAGCGCAGAAGATCGCGCAGGATTTGGAAGCTGCTGGTACCCGAACCGACCGCAAAGACGATAGAGGAAGCCACCGAGGCGTTCGTCCGCGATGCCGAAGCTCGTGGTTTACGCCCACCATCAGTCTACAAATACAAACTGCTGTTCAAGCAGTTGAAGGCGTTCGCCGTGGACAAAGGACTGCGGTACATCACCGAGTGCGACATCGAAATACTCCGCGCCTTCCGCGAATCGTGGGTGAACAAGAACTTTAGCGCACGCAAGAAACTGGAAGCGATGCGAACCTTCTTTCGCTTCGTCCACGAGTCCGGCTGGCTACCCACGAACCCCGCCAAGGTCATCAAACCACCGAAGGTGGAAGACCCACCCACTTTGCCATATTCACGGGACGTGCTGCCCCGTGTCCTAACTGCTTGCGACAAATACCCCAACAAACAAAACGCCGTTCGACTGCGTGCGCTAACCCTGCTGCTGCGGTACTCGGGCTACGCGGCACAGATGCCTGCACGTTGACTAAGCACCGTGTCAAAGACGGGATATTGACGTTGAGGACGGCGAAAACTGGCACCGATGTTCGTATCCCGCTGCCGCCGATTGCGCTAGCTGCGCTGGCTGCAATCCCGACAGACAATTACTATTTCTGGAGCGGACACGGCACCAAGAAGTCGTGCGTCGGCGATTATCAGCGAGCGTTCAAGAAATTGTATGAACTAGCAGCATTGAAAACGGACACATGCACAGATGGCGCGACACGTTCGCGGTGGATTACTGCTCGCTGGCGTTCCGCTCGAACAGGTCAGCGTTCTGCTTGGCCACCAGTCCATTAAGGTGACCGAACGGCACTACTCGCCGTGGGTGAAGGACGGCATGACCAGTTAGAAGCCGCTGTTCGACAGACTTTTAAGACCGACAAAATCACGTACAGCTAATTTCGACATCGCAAAAACGCACACCTGCCTAACGAAAAAATGGTGGAGGCGGGGGGAGTCGAACCCCCGTCCGAAAAGCGCTACGCCACGGAGCCTACATGCTTATCTCAGTTCAGTTTGTTTCGCCTTCCGCGCTCAGAACGAGCAAGAAACGCAGCCGGCTAGTCCGATGGTTCTCGCCCCAGCCTTACGGACCGAAAGGCCAGGGCCAGCTCACTGTATGACGCTTCTTACCGGGCCCGTGAGCAAAGCCCGGGGAAGCGTGCGCTTAATTAATTAAGCAGCAAGTGCCAAGTTGTTGTTGGCAGTTCTAGTTTCCAGCCGATTACGGGTGGTTGGCCCCCGGCATGCCTCCGGGACGCGACAGCTTCCGTCGAAACCGTGTCGCCCCCTGACCTACCATTTTACCACTACTCGGTCCTCATCCGCGTCGGCTCTCACTCTGCGTCTGAGTCAACTCAAAACAGGTGCGCCTTTGCGGAACAGGCAGCTTTCATCACTCTGTGAAAACTCCCCTGACTCTCTTCTTATGATCTTTCTAAACCATGTCCCTCCGGCTCGATTGGTGACTTCGCTTAGACTAGACTAGCATTCGGCCCGAAAGGGTGTCACTGCTCCGATGTCCGTTTCCATTCGTCCCGCTACTCTCGCCGACTTGGATTCATTGCTTCTCTTGATGCGTCACATCGAACCGACCCACCGAGGGCAGGGAATTGGCAACCAGCTCCTGGACTTGGCGGAATCAGCCTCCCGCGGTCAAGGTGCGCAGGTTCTTCACCTGGAGGTCAATCACGGAAATCGCGCCATCGAACTCTATCGCCGTCACGGATTCCTCGACCATCAGCGATACCTCATGACCAAACACCTCGACAATTGAGCCTCTCCAACGCTCCCCCCCGGATATCTGCTCACTATTTTTCGATTTTATCCTCCATTCGCCCCCCTCGTTATTACTCCCCGATTGGGCACAGGGCCACCCCCAGACCGTTGACGCCCCTGCCGACTCCCCGCACAATGACAAAACGGGAGAACTTCGGGCAAAAACACCCCGAAAGCCGGCATGTCACCAGAACCTAATGCGATCGAACAAGCCGTAGCTCGCGCGCTACGCGACAACCTGGAAAGCATCCAGCGCACCAGCGAGGGGCTAAATCAGGCCATCAATGATGTGGTCGCCGCCTGCTCCAGCAGCCGCCCTACCAACGCTTTACCGCCCATGCTTCGGGCCCAGACCGCGGCCGCCGCTCTCTCTGCTTCTCTCGAAGTTTTGTCACGCTTCGTTGCCATGGCGCTGCAGCCCGCCCCGCGCAGCCCGCTCGAAAAGAGAATCACGGAGGCGATCGGTTCATTCGCCCCGGACGCGTCACCCGCTCCTGTGCGTCCCATTGCTCCGGCGCCCGAACCCCAGGCTGCCGCCACTCTTCCAGTACTTGTGGAGCCTCCGGCCTATGACCTTGAGCCCACCATCGAGCCATCGGCTCCTGTAGAATTAGAACCTGCGGAAGTCGCCGTTGCTTCGGACAACGAGTTCGATATCAACCGGTTGACTACTGAGGAACAGGAGCTTCACCGCCGCGCAAATCGCGTGGCCAAAGTTTCGATGCAGGATATTAAGATGTTACGTCCGGAACAGGTCAAACTGGGCCGCGAGAACAAAGATCTCTGCATCCGATTGAAAGACGACATTGAGAAAGCTCATCGAGAATACGATCGCCGCTTCAGACCCATCATGGACCACCCGGTGGATTACTTCTATCGCTGGATGGTGGAAATTCTCGCCGACGGAGATTCTTCCGCACTCGGCGAATATCCCTACGCCACCACCAGCAAATCTCGGTAACTCGCGCTCGCTCCGCTCCGTCATTTCCCGCGGCCTCGCCGTGTTACTCTGCGCGTCAATCACCTTGGCTGCAGCCGCAGGCGCATTCGCACAAGCCACCAAGAAAAAGAAAAAAACTGTTAAGCCGAAGTCTCCCGCTTGCCGCGTCGGCTGCAAACCGGAAACCACCACGCCCAGTCTCGACGCTTCCACCCCCGAAGACGCCGCTCTGCAAAAAGATTTGTCCGTCCTCGCCCGCGATCTCCATCACGGCACACCCGGCTCTTATGACAAGGTCGCTGCCTTCGCTAATAAAAACGCCAACAGCGTTTGGGGAAAACGCGCCGCGCTTGCTCTCGGCTACGATGATTATTCCAAAGCGCGCTTTTCTCAAGCCCTTGCCTGGCTGCAAAAAGCCGGAGGCGATGCCCTACTGAGGGAATACACTCTCTTCTGGACGGCGCAGACCGAACGCGCCCTGCAAAAAAATGGGCAGGCGGCTCAGGACTTCGCCACGATTTTGAAGGATTACCCGAACACCGCTCTCAAACAGCAAGTCCTCGAAGCCTACGTTCCCACCACCATCGCCATCGGCCGCCCGCAAGAAGGCCTCGAAGCTCTCGCTGCCTATCCACCCGCAAGTACCGAGCCGCCACTTTTGCTCGCCCGCGCTCGCGCCAACGAAGCCGCGCGCAAACTCGTGCTCGCGGCCAAGGACTACCAGACTGTTTATTACAAATTCCCCCTTTCCGACGAATCGAAGGATGCCGGTCTCGCTCTTTCTCGCTTGAACAAGGAATTGCACAACGAATTCCCGTACGGTACCGCGGAACTGCAGGACCAGCGCGCACAAATTTTCTACGATGCCCACAAGTGGAAAGAAGCTCGCGTCGAATACGAAAAGCTTTCTTCGATGCTTAAGTCTCCGGCCAATCCCACGCGCCAGCGAGCTCTCGTTCGCGCCGCCGAATGCCGCCAGCATCCCAAGCCTGCCCCGGCTCTGCTCGCCAAATTGAGCCTCACCGAGCCGGAAGCCGATGCCGAGCGTCTCCACGACCTCTCTCAGGCTTATCGCTCGCAGAAAAATGAGATTGAGATGCTCACCGCGATCGAAAAGGTCGCGGAGAAATATCCGCAATCCCGTTGGACCGACGAAGCTCTCATGGCCGCCGGTAATTTCTATTGGGTGCAACTCGAGCGTCCCAAGGCCATTGGCTACTATCAGCGGATCCTGGATTCATTTCCGACCGGCAAGAACGCCTATAACGCGGAATGGCGCATTGCCTGGCTAGCTTACCTGGAACAGCAGCCTTACGCCGGCGACAAGATCACTGTTTTTCTCCGCAAGTATCCCGTTTCCGCCAGCGCTGACAATGCCCTTTATTGGTTGGGTCGCGACGCCGAGCGTAGTGGCAACCCTTCCCACGCCCGCGCCTTCTATCGCAAGGCTTCCGAGCGTTTTCCCACCACCTATTTTGGTCAGCATGCAGCCATGCGCCTCGATAGGCTCGGCCCAGGCGAAGAAAACTCCTCCGACGTCCTTGCGCAGATTCCTGCTGCGCCACCGCTCCGTCCCTTTGACGAGCCGATCCCTGCCAGCGTCGCCGATCGCTGGAACCGCGCTCAGGCACTCCGCGCCATCGCCTTCGACGCTTCCGCCGAACTCGAACTCAAAGCCGCCTACGCGTCCACCAACTCCCCGCGGTTCGTAGTCGAGGCTGCGCAAGCCGCGTTCGATCAGGGCCACTTTGCTTCCGGCATGAATTATGGGCGCCTGGCCGTTCCGAATTTCGATTCCCGCAAGTTCAATGAAGTTCCCGTAAACGTCTGGAAGGTTTTATTCCCGTTTCCGTATGAATCCAAGCTGCGCCTCGAAGCGGAACGCAATGATTTCGACCCGATGTTCGCCGCGGGCTTGATTCGCCAGGAATCTACCTTCCAGGCAGACGCCGTCTCTCACGCGAACGCCATCGGCCTCATGCAGATTCTTCCCAAAACCGGTCGTATCCTTGCCAAGCAGCGTAAGGTTCGCTACACCAGTTCCTCGCTCTTCGATCCCAATTTCAATATCGAACTCGGCATGCTCTACATCGCCGATCTCACTCGTTCCACCGGTGGGCCGGAATTTGCTGCCGCTGCCTACAACGCCGGCGAGGACCGCATCGCTCTTTGGAAGTCCGAGCGCTCCTACGACGAAATTCCCGAACTTGTTGAATCCATCCCATTTACCGAAACTCGCGAGTACGTACAGATCGTTCTGCGCAACGCCGCCATGTATCACCTCATATATGGCGACACTCCCAAAACCACCGTCTCCGCCGCCACCCGCTACCGCTAATCCTTTTCTGCTATGAAGCGCTGGCTCTTATGCCAGCGCTTTTTGTCTTGCGGCCAATCGTTCCGACTCTGGCGTTCAACTACCGGAACGGTCTAATTCCTCAAAGAACGGTACTCGGTGCCCGCGGTATCGTCTGGTAGCCTCTGTGGTGATTCTTCTTCCTCCCCCGTCCCTACGCTACAATAAACAACCATGTCCACTCCCGAAACCAACGCCGCCAACCTCGCGCGTCGCATGCTCTCCGCCAAGGCGGAGCAGTTCAGCGAATCCGTCATCCGCGAAATGACGCGCTTGGCCATGAAGCACAACGCCGTCAATCTTTCCCAAGGCTTTCCGGACTTCGCCGCGCCCGCCGAAGTCAAAGAAGCCGCGCGTCAGGCCATCTCCAACGACATCAATCAATACGCCATCACCTGGGGTGCCAAACCGCTCCGCGATGCCATCGCTGAAAAATTCGCCCGCACCCAGCGCGTGTCGTACGATCCCGAACGTGAAATCACCATCTGCTGCGGCTCCACGGAAGCCATGATTGCTTCCATGATGGCCATTATCAATCCCGGCGACGAAATCGTTGTCTTCGAACCCTTTTATGAAAATTACGGCCCCGACGCCATCCTCTCCGGTGCCACTCCGCGTTTCGTCAAGCTCCAGCCCCCTGATTGGACCTACGACGAAACGGAGCTGGCCGCAGCCTTCGGCCCGCACACCAAGGCCATCATTCTCAATACGCCCAACAACCCCACCGGCAAAGTTTTCGCCCGCGCCGAACTCGAATTCATCCGCGACCTTTGCATTCGCTGGAACGCCTTCTGCATCACCGACGAGATTTACGAGCACATCATCTACGATGGCAACGAGCACATCTCAATGGCTCGTGTCGACGGCATGCGCGACCGCACTATCGTCATCAACGGTATGTCCAAAACCTATAGCGTCACCGGTTGGCGCGTGGGCTGGGCTCTTGCTCCTCCGGAAGCTACGCAATCCATTCGCAAGGTTCACGATTTTCTCACCGTCGGCGCTGCTGCTCCCCTGCAGCAAGCCGGCGCCCTTGCGCTCAAGCTCCCTCGGTCCTACTACGACAATCTCGCCACCTCCTACTCCAAAAAGCGCGCGCGCCTTCTCACCATTCTGGAAAGTTCAGGTTTTACCGTCTACAAGCCCCGCGGCGCCTACTACATCATGACCGACACTTCGCGCCTCAAACTCCCCTTGCACTATCGTTCTGCCACCGAATCCGCCGACGTCAGTTTCGCGCGTTACCTCGTCGAACAAATCGGCGTCGCCTGCGTCCCCGGCTCTAGCTTTTACAACGATGCGCACGACGGCTCCACGCAAGTCCGGTTCACCTTCTGCAAAAAAGATGAAACCCTCGCCGCCGCCGAAGCCCGCTTCGCCAACCTCCATGTCTAACTACGCGAGCGAGAAGTGCGTGGACTTCGCTAAGGCACAACTTCAGCCAGGCCGAAAAGACACTCGGAATTGTTGTGCTCCGGCCCCGGAGGTTTCGCGCTTGCCTCCTAGTATCAGTTCGCTGATTTCTGATATTACCGACTCGAGGGCTGCGCTACATAACAAACTTCGCGCCTGCCCTATGTTAGAATCCCGCTGAACTAGGAAGGAACCCACCGTGCCTCTGCAAATTTCTCTGATTCCCGCCGAAACCAAATTGACCGCCAATGTCGACGGCCAGGAGGTCGACATTTCCGCTAGCGCTTCCCGCACCTTTCTCTGCCTCTTGAAAATCTCCGACCAAATCGAACAGGAATCGCTCGACATCTCCATTTGGGGCTCTGTCGACGGCCAAGAGTTCGGCAAAAAGCCTCTCCTGAGACTACCGCAACAGTTTTATCGCGGCACCACCAAGCTCATCCTCGATCTCTCTTTTCGCCAGGAGGTGAAATTCCTCCGCGCTAAGTGCGAACTGAACCGCTGGGGCCGCGTCGCTCCCACACCCATGTTTGTCGCCAGTCTCGACCTCGAGGAAATCCCTCCCATGTCCCGGGACACACCTACCCATCGCGTCGTTTTCTCCTCGCGCTAATCAGTGTTTCAAGCGTGCTGCACGCGACGGTTTTAAGGTGTTTTTCTTCGCTCTAATAGGGTCCGGCTTCTGGGGGGGCGTCTTGTACGACCCTGATGGGTCTGCCGGCCGGGTCGTTCTTACGCTGGCTTCTCGAGAGTCTGCCGTGCCCGAGCTTCAGCTCGGTACTTAGTCTTGGACTTGCCCCTCGTACTTGTCATCCCCGCCGGAGCGCCGTTCATTCTACGGCTCGATGTGAGGGATCGCGGCGATGCCGCTACACGTGCAAATTCTTTGCTGGATCGCGGGTCTGTTCCATATTTTTTGGATTTTTGAGGGGTAGGAAACCGACGGTCGGTTGCCCTGTGGTGGTTAGTCTCCTACCCCGCGAGTGGTCTTGCTCTTATAGACGGTGCTTCCCTCCGAAATGTTTCTTAGTTCCCGAAAGAATCTTTGTAACAATGCGCATCCTAGATCCCCGCCGATTCCTCGGGGAGGATTTGTGACCGGAGTAGGGCACAAGTTCCTGTATTTTATATAACTTAAGTCCTTAAGAATCGATTTCCACGGTATCCAAGTACCTTGCCACCGCCGCCGTCCACCGGAATTTCTCCGTTATCGCCTGCCGTAACGACTGGGCCGCCACTGGTTCCCCATGCGTCAAATACACCTGCGTCGGGGGAACTTGCAGTCCCGTCAGCCACCGTAATAACTCGCTCTTTCCGGCGTGTGCGCTCAATTGCCCCATCTCCACAATCTCTGCCATAACCGGGACCATCTTCCCGTAGAGGCTCAGGGTCTTGGCTCCCTCTTGCAACGCCCGCCCCCTCGTCCCTTCGGCTTGAAATCCTCCCAGGATCACGCAATTCCGTGCATCCCCCAGACGTTGCGCCAAGTGGTGCAATACGCGGCCGCCCGTCACCATGCCGCTGGCAGATATAATGATGCACGGCGTCTTTACATTATTGATACTTTTCGATTCCTCTACGCTCCGAGTCAGATGGAACTCGTGCACGCTCAGCGGATCGCCGCCATTCTGCTCGTCTCGTGAAAATTGCAAATCGTGGTCTTCCTTATGCTTCAGGTAAAGGTCGGTCGCGCTCAGCGCCATCGGGCTGTCCACATACACCGGCACCCTCGGCACTCTTTGTAGATTCTCCAACTGCCGCAGGTAATACATGAACGATTGTGTCCGGCCTATCGCGAACGCGGGAATCACAATCGATCCGCCCCGTTTCACCACACGGTTCACTACATCTCCCAGCACCTGCAGCGGATCGCCTGTCTCGTGCTCCCGGTCTCCATACGTCGATTCGCACAGCAGCATGTCGATCTGCTTTGTCACCGGCGGCACGGGATCGTTCAGGATCGGCTGGTCGTACCTTCCGATGTCTCCTGAAAACACTACCACCGTTTTCTTTCCATTCTCGGTGATCGTCAGTTCCAGGCTTGATGAACCCAGGATGTGCCCCGCGTCGTAGGACTCGACGTGAAATTCCGGCGAAATCGTAAACCCGCCGTTGCGTGGTATCGGCCGCAATAGCCGCAGCACTGGATCGATGTCGTCGCTCGTATAAAGCGCTCGCGGCTGCGCGTGCTTGCTCCAGTTGTGCTTCTGCGCGTCGGCCGTCTCTTCTTCCTGCAGGTGTCCAGAATCCTTCAGCAGAATCTCGGTAAGTTCGATGGTCGCCGGGTTCGCATAAATTGTCTTGGTATACCCGTTGCGCACCAGCACCGGCAGCCATCCGGTGTGGTCCAGGTGCGCGTGCGTGAGCACCAGATAATCGATCGTCTTCGGATCAATCGGCAGTGGATTCCAGTTGCGCTGCTTCAGGTCGTCGGTCCCCTGAAACAATCCGCAATCCACCAGCAGCCGCTTGCCCGCTGCCTCTACCAGATATTTCGATCCCGTGACACACCCTGCCGCACCCAGAAATGTTAGTTTGGCCATAATGTCTGCATTCTACTGAAATTCCCCGTGTCCGCCATAACAAACGTGTTAGATCCAAACCAGAGCGACATGCGGTCTCCCGGTTCGCCTTGATTTCGTCCTTGTCATTCCGAGGGGACCGACCGCGATGTTCTCCGTCCCGTAGCGGAGGAATCGTGGCTTGATGTCTACCGCGCGCAAAAAAACAGGGCGAACCACATAGCCCGCCCCGCCTCTCTCGCCTTACTTGAAACTCACAACTGAAAACTGACGATCCGCGGCGCTAGTCGCCAACTTCTTGTCGACCACCGCTTCGACGTCCAGCCCCAGTCCCTTGGCCACTCCCGCCCGTATGCTGGATCCGCGTTGTAGAAATGCTGAATCTGCAGTTCCTGGATACTCTGCGGGATTCCCCTCATGCTTCCCACAACGTTTCCAATCAGCCGCTCCGTCCGCCTCCAGCAGACGGAACAGATTTCCTGGCTGCGTGTAGTAGTCCGCGTCGCTTCGATGATCGTGGCGCGCCACCGTCCCTGAGACTTCTTTCGGCAGTTCCACAAATTTCTTTTCCTGCGTCGGACCGCCGAAGCTGTTGGGCTCGTAGTTCACTGCTCCACCGCCATTGCCATCGAACCGCATCGCTCCATCTTTGTTGTACGTGTGGTACGGGCACTGAGGCTTGATAACCGGCAGGGAATCGTAGTTCACTGCCATCCTCCTCCGCGGACGTTTCCTCACCCGCGCCCACAGCGCTCTTCTTGCACACCTCTGCGCCAGCCGGAACCCTCGGCCCTCTCCCTGATCGTCGGCGATTTCGCAACGCAGGCACGGAAGTAGCCGGAAGACGTTTGGATGCACGCCTTTGTGAGTTAAGTCTTTCCCGATCATTTTTGCAAATCTAAAAACCTCTTGACCAGGAGCCTATTCTGAAACTATTATGAGTTGCAGATAGACGAGGCCCTGTCTTTCCAGCTTCCGTCTTAGAATGGTGGTTATGTCCGGCGATCCAGATCTTCAGTTGCGCGGCCGACTCCTCCGCCGTCTCGGGTTGCTCCGCGAAATGCTGCCTGGCTCGTTTGTGGAACACAAACGAGCCTGCGGACGACCGAACTGCCACTGTGCCGACGGCAAGAACCTGCATACCCAATACCAGATCTCGGTCCTCATCGACGGCAAGCCCAAGACTTTCCACATCCCGAGGGCTTTGGTCGACGAGGTACGCGAGAAGATCCAATTGCGGCAGCGTTTTGAGGCTGCGGCCGCCTCGATTTGCCGCATCAATCTGCGTCGTTTCTTAAAAGAAAAGGAAAAGTCATAGCCTTGCGCCGGCACCGATTCGAAGCCTATCTGGACAAGGTGTTTGATTTCTCCGCAAAAGTGGGCGTTTTGCCCGATCGTCGCCAGTCTCCACGCCACGACGGGAAGAAGATCTTTGACGCGGTGTTTCTGGGTGCCTCTTGTCAGTTTCCCGCTTTGCACCGCATCGAAACGGAATGCCACAGCGGTGCGCTTTCCAAACGTATTGGCTCTCTCAGTGAAGATGCTATTGGGTACGCCCTGGAAAGGCAGGATCCCGGTGCCATTTTCACTCTGGGCTGTGGTCTCGCCCGTCAGTTGAAACGCAACGGAATATTCCGCTCGAAGTGGTCCCGGGGTCTCGTGGTCGCCGCCGTTGACGGCATAGAAATCTGCAGCTCCTTCGCGCGTTCCTGCGACTACTGTATGGAGCGCAAGGTGCAACATATGGTCGACGGAGAGCTGCGCGAGGAGATGCAGTACTACCACCGCATTTGCGCCGTGACTGTCGTCAGCTCCGCCTTTCCCATTCCTTTGGGCATTCGCTTTCAAAAAGATGGCGAGACCGAGGTCAGCTGTTCGCTGTCCTTATTACAGGATTTGCTCGACCGCGTGGGTCGTCGGTTCCTCGATTTATTGGTGGCCGATGCACTGTATTTACAGGCGCCGTTTGTGCGCGCGGTCGAAGATTTGGGTTTGGACTGGGTCATCAATCTCAAAGAGAACCAGCCCGAACTGTTGGCCGAAGCACAGCGCCTCACCGCAGGAGCTGCGCTGCATCGAGACGGCGATGAGAAGCAAGAATTGCGGCTCTGGCACGCTCCGGAAGTCTATTGGCCGGTCGCCGACCGCAGCGTCCGGGTCGTCAAAACGGTCCGCACTCAACAGAAGAATCGAATCCGGGTGGGCCTGAACGACGCCGGGCGGAGGCGACCGCAGAAAGAAATGGTCGTCGAAGTAAGCACTAACCTTTATGCCAGCAACCTGGAGTTGGACACCATTCCTCCGGGGTTCGTCCATCAGTTAGGCCGCAGTCGTTGGGTCATCGACACGGAAGTGTTTCAGACCATCACTACCGACGGCCACCTCAAAAAACCATCCGTGCATCAGGGCCGCGGCCAGGCATTGATCGTGCTCACCATGATTCGTGTTCTGGCGTTCACCTTGACCGTGGTGTTCTTTCATCGCCAGGTTCGCAGCCACCTCCGAAGTTGTTCCTTCGGTTTTTGCGATTAGGCTCACAGGCTGGCGTATCAGTTTCTCCAAGACCCTGCCTCGTGGCCGCTTCGACGGCTCCCTCCCTCCTGCAAAACGCTCCCACCTCGCCGTACGAGTCCAACACACACTGAATTAACCGATTATCGGTTCTCAGGGACTAGGTTTGCGAAATTGATGCCCTGATCGTGCCGGATATATGCTCTCTTCCGTGGTTGTGCTAAAATTGCTTTCTCTTCACGGTGGGGCCGTGGCGCAGTTGGGAGCGCGCCTCGATGGCATCGAGGAGGTCGTGGGTTCGAATCCCATCGGCTCCACCAGAAACACAAAATTCACGTTGATTCGGCTGCCCTTACTCACCAGGCACCTTTCGATTTGTGCCTCTTGGACAGGAGTTGCGCCCATTTTGCGCCCAAATTTAGGTTGCTATCCGTTTCCGAAAGTGACCGGCACGAGTTGAGGGCCGCGCTTGGAGACGCCGATACGGTTGGACGAACGTGAAAGGATGGATTGAGGTCATGGAATTGAAAACAATGACGAAACAACGCGGTCAATCACATAAACCCTGTTCCCCACGTTCAGAACAGCGACAAAACAGCGAAAAGGAGCTGAGCAAGACCGAAAAATCGACGCACTCGGCCAAGGTATCCGCCGAGGATGAGCATATCCTTGCCGCCCTCGACAAATTGAGAGGGGGTGCGCCGATAAAGAGCGAGGATGTCTCCGATCGGATTCTCTGTCAGGCAGCAACGGCGATCCTCGGACATTGGCAACCAAAGGATAAGAGTGTGGGAGATAAGCTAGCGACAGCCGCGAGCGCCCTAGCGGAGATGCAACCAAGCAGTGCGACGGAGCTCATGCTCGCGGCGCAAATGCTGGCAGTGATCGACGCGGTATTCCTCTTCATGTCTCAGGCTACGCTTGACGAGACTCCATTAGAGAAAAGAGACTTCTACAACTTCTACACTGAAAAAGCAGGGGCTGGTAGTCACATCTTCAATGTTCCCGGTGCCATCGGATGCCATTACGCTGATCGCAGAGATAATGCCCTCAAAGCGCAAAAACACGATTCGAAGCCCTTTCGGGCGACCAGCGGGGAAACAGCTTGTCGGCGCCATCGATCTTCGTTAATTGCCGCAGGCCAGTGCCGTCGGCATTGATCATGTAGAGTTCGAGACTGCCTGTCATGTCGTGAGAGAACAGAGGACAACCCAGCCGCATCGCAGGAAGTGCGTGCAACAAGAAGCTTGTCCGTCGAGGGATCTTGCTCCTGCGGGAAATAGCTGGCGATCTTTCCATCAGTCTCGCGGCCGTATTGTTTGACTGTTCCTACGACGCCGACAATCGTGACGGGCTCCGTTGGATCAATCCACACGTGCTTCCCGAAGGTATCACCGTCGGGCCAGAAGCTTTCGCCGCCAAACGCTTCACCCCATTCGTTTCGACGAGAAGAGTGAATCACGTCCGGTGTGACGCATGTCACGCTGAGAAGTGACGCTGGTCACGGTACCAAGCGAACGGTTGGACCAGAATGCTGTGCACAATGCACCTCTTCTAAGGTCCGTTGTCACATTTACGGGCCTCAATACGCGCTCAGCCGAGGTTAACTAATGAAGATTAAGCTAGTTAGTACGCATTCGGTAGCTGGGATGCTGCTTTTGTCCATCATCTTGTTCGGACTATTGGTAGCGGTTCCGACAGGAAAGGCCATTCCTGCCTTTTCCCGCAAATACCAAACTTCTTGTACTACCTGCCACAACAACTTTCCAGAGCTGAATGATTTTGGGGAAGCCTTCAAGAAGCGCGGGTTCAAATTCCCAAAAGACGATGAATTGTTCGTGAAACAAGAGCCGGTTATGCTCGGTTCGAAGGCACAGAAAGAGGCCTTTCCGGAAGCTGTTTATCCCGGAGAGATTCCTGGAACGATTCCAATCTCGTTTCGGTATAACGGCTACTTCACATGGACCGCTGCCCAGCCAACTGGAGTGATCCAGTCATCGGGATTCGTGCCGGGAAGCGACCTCTTTGCTCCAAACACAATGACATTCCTAGCGGCTGGGAGCTTTGGCCAGAACCTTTCTTTCTGGATTGATGACGACATATCGGTGGGGGGTGCAAACTCGGATGGTGGGCTGGGCGACGGTTATTTGAAGTACAACGATTTGGGGCACTTCCTGAAGCTGCCTAAGGACGCACTGAACGTGCGTGTCGGACAGTTTGAACTGGAACTGCCCACCTCTCAGGCGCGAACAATTTACCTGTCCGATTACGATGTGTATGACCAGGCCAACGTTGCTGGTCAATTTGGTACCACCAATAACCCATTTGTGATGGGCGCCCCGCAGCGCGGCATCGAATTTGGTGGTTATCCGAACGATGGGAATTTCACGTGGTCGGTCTCCTTCCTGAATGGAAGTAATGACGGCCCAGCCACCCGTAACACGAAAGATGTCTATCTTCGTGCATCGTACAAATTTAATCTGGAACGCGATCCGGAGAGCCGCAAAGCCGTTCAGGCCGCCGGCCCTACCGGGCCACACGATCACACTTCAATCCGCTTTGGCGGCTTCTACTATCACGGCGATAACGTGCAGAACTATGGCGGCCTGACGTATCCGGGTCTCAACCAATTCTCCGAGCCGTTTTATCGCGCCGGCGGGGACATCCGGTTCAAGTACCGCAAATTGGAGGTTATTGGCGTCGGTATGGTCGGCCACGATAACAACCATATGATCGGAGGAACGGAAGACAGTCCGGTCCTTCTCAGCGCCTATCCGGTCACCTTCACCGGTGGATTTGTTGCGGGCAATTATTGGCTCTATCCCTGGCTGATCGCCACAATGCGCTATGACTTTGTCAATTCGCCCACGGACTTCTATAACGGCGTCTCGCAATACCAGACCCGAAATCGCGTGAGCCCCGGTTTCCAGATTTTAGTACGCGCCAACATCAAGATCGCCGGTGAATATCAGTATCACTGGGGCCAGCCGTACACCGGCGCCGATGGTTCAATTCTTTACTACCGTCCGAACACGTTCGTGGCGGGAATTGACTACGTGTTCTAACCCCAGGCGTCAGGCACCCAGGATTTCCAGATCGTTCAAGGAAAGTGAGAAAAAAATGAAGTCACGTCACGTTATAGTCAAAGCAATTGCAGTTTGTGCAGTGACACTTCTCCTGGTGGGCGCAAGCCTGGCTGGAGACATAAAGGGCAAAGTCAGCGTTCAGGGCATCAAATCTGCAGAAAGCATTGCCGTGTATGTTGATGTGATCCCCGACAAGAAGTTCGACGCGCCGACGGCGAAGCCAGTAATCGACCAGCAGAAGATGTCGTTCATCCCGCACGTGACCGTGGTGCAGGTGGGGACGACCGTGGAATTTTTGAACAGCGACCCGGTAGGGCACAACGTCTACTGGCCCAGTGTCAGCGGCAACAAAAAGCTGGCACACAACCTGGGCACGTGGCCGAAGGGAGAGAAAAAAGCCTTTCAATTCAATGATGTTGGAACGGTCTCGTTGCTGTGCAATGTGCACCCGGAAATGAACGGGTACATCGTAGTCTCGCCCACGCCGTATTTCGCCGTAACGGACAAAGACGGCAACTACGACATTAAGAATGTTCCGGCGGGGAAATACACGCTGAAGACCTGGAGCGAAGATGGCAAAGTGACCACGCAAGCAGTGGAAGTGACTGCCTCCGGCGCCACCGCAGACCTCATGGTTAAGAAGTAAACTCGGCACGAGCGCGGGGATCCGGAGTGTATTGTTGACGGCTCGGACAAAACTCGTCGATCTGGAATGGCTGGAATCTAACTTTCCTTGCATGCAGGCATGTCCGGTTCATACGCAAGCAGGACGGTACGTGTCGCTGATTGCACACGGAAAATACGAAGACGCCTACCGCTACGCCCGGCTCCCCAATCCTTTTGCTTCCATCTGCGGCCGCGTATGCGGCCATCCCTGCGAGCCGGCTTGCCGCCGCGGACAGTTTGACTCGCCGATTTCGATTCGAGCACTGAAGCGTTTCGTGACGGAGCGGTTTGGGCCCGAGTCGAGAAATCCCATTAACGTTTTTTCGCAGAAGCCCCGGGTAAAACATTCAGAGAAGGTGGCGGTGATCGGCTCCGGCCCGGCCGGAATGTCGGCGGCGCACGACTTGGCGTTGTCGGGCTATCCGGTAACCGTTTTCGAGGCCGCCGCCGTTCCTGGCGGAATGATGCACCTGGGTATTCCGGAATATCGGTTGCCCCGCGACGTTTTGCAGGCGCAGATCCGGGAAATCCTGGATATGGGTCCGGAACTGAAATTGAATAAGCGCTTGGGCAGAGATTTTTCCCTCGAGGAATTGAAGCTCCAAGGTTACAAAGCCGTATTGATGGCCTTCGGACTGCATCGCAGCCGCGATTTGAATCTTCCCGGTCATGAACTGGACGGGGTGGTAAAGGGCATTGATTTTCTGTTGAACGTAAACCTGGGCTATCGCTTTGAAGTGGGCAAGCGGGTAGTCGTCATCGGGGGCGGGAATGTTGCCATTGATGTTGCGCGTTCTGCAATGCGGGAGCAACACAAGATGGCTGGGGAAGTTCTGCCGAATGAGCTGACCTCGAGCGAAATGGACGTGGCCATGAAGGAGTTCATGGATGTCTCCCGCGCCGCTTTGCGCATGGGCGCCCGTGAAGTTCAGTTGGTTTGCCTGGAGTCTCGTGCGGAGATGCCTGCTTCGGAAGAAGAGATCGAAGAAGGCCTGCTGGAAGGAATGAAGCTGCGAGCATCGCTGGGGCCGAAGCAGTTTGTCGGGAAGGACGGCAAGTTGACGGGGCTCGAAGTGATCCAGTGCCTATCCGTTTTCGACGAGAACAAGCGTTTCAACCCGAGGTTCGCCGAAGGCACGGAATCCGTTGTTCCGTGCGACACCGTGATTTTGGCGATTGGCCAGTCTTCCGATACCTCCTTCCTCACCCCTGCCGACGGAATCGAAACGACGCGACAAGGAACGCTCAAGATTAACCCCGATACGCTGATGACTACGGCGCCGGGAATATTTGCAGCCGGCGATATTGCATTTGGCCCGCGCTTGATCATCAATGCCGTTGCTGACGGAAAAAAAGCGGCCATCGAAATCGACAAATATCTTCGTGGGCCAGAGTGGAAACCGAAAGTCAAGTATGTGCAGATCACCGTACTGGACCATCACGAGATGGCCGAACACTACGACGAATACTCACGCCTGCCTGTGCCGGCACTTCCCATTGATCGCCGAACCGGTGTCGCCGAAGTTGAGACGGGATTCACAGAATCACAGGCGCTTGAGGAAGCGAGCCGCTGCCTGAAATGCTGGATCAATACCATTTTTGAGGGCACGGAGACGACTGGCACCGAATGCATCTTGTGCGGTGGCTGCGTAGATGTATGTCCGGAGAGTTGCCTGTCGCTTGTGCCGCTGAAGAATTTTGTGTTCGCAGAAGAAGAAAAGGAGCGCCTGCGAAAGGAACAGGTGCAGCGATCAATCGACCTGCAACACATTTCTCCCGATGAACTGACGCAGATCAATGGCTCCGTCATGGTTAAGGATGAAACCGTCTGTATTCGTTGCGGCCTTTGCGCGGAGCGATGCCCGGCGCACACGATATCCATGGAAGCTTTCGAAGTATTTGAAGAGGAACCCGGGCTGATTCTTACAGAGGAGGTCGTTCTGAGGTCATGAGTGAACCAACCGAAAAACCGTCGTCGGAACAGGTCGCAGCGATTCCTGGATTGACGCGCCGCGATTTCCTGAGCGAAATCACGTTGGGCGCGCTCGGAGTAGCGGGCCTTGGCGGGGCCGCGCTCACCTATCAGTATTTTTCCCCTAACGTATTGTTCGAGCCATCGACGACATTCCGCGCCGGCAATCCCGATCTGTATCCCATGAACTCCGTCACTTTTTTGCAGGAGCAGCAGGTTTACATCGTGCGAACGTCGGGTGGTTTTTACGCAGTGTCGGCGGTCTGCACGCACCTTGGCTGTGTGACGCAGTGGAAACCCGAAGCGAACATGATCGCGTGCCCCTGCCACGGCAGCAAATTCACGCCAGAAGGAAAGAAGATTGAAGGTCCGGCACCGCGCCCGCTTCCCCATTATTCGATCGCAATAACGGCCGATGGCGAATTGATAGTGGATAAGCTGCAGACGATTAAAGCGGACCAGGTCCTGAAGGTTTGAGGAGATCCATGGCCACTTCATTGAACACAGCTCTTGAGACCTTACGCACCACGCGGGTGTGGAAGTCGATTTTCCGCCGTGGGCCGGCGCTTACCAACCGTACGCGAAGCATTGCTGTATTCGGCAATCTCTTCCTGCACTGGCTGCCCGTCAAGGTGCGGGAAAAATCGTTACGGGTTCGCGCGGCATACTATCTCGGCTCTCTATCGTTTCTGCTGTTCCTACTGCTGATGGTCACCGGCGTGTTGCTGATGTTTTATTACCATCCCGCGGCGCCAAACGCATATCACGACATGAAGGATTTGCGTTTTGTAGTGTCGAACGGCGTGTTTCTGCGCAACATGCACCGGATCGGTGCGCACCTGATGGTGCTGCTTGTGTTCTGGCACATGTTCCATGTCTTTTATCGTGGAGGATATAAGCCACCCCATGAATTCAATTGGGTGGTCGGGGTCTTTCTGCTTCTGATTACGCTTTTTTTGAGTTACACGGGCTATCTCCTGCCGTGGGATCAGCTTGCGTTCTGGGCAGTTACGGTTGGCACAAACATTATTTCAGCGATGCCCATTATTGGAAGTAAGGTCCGGTTTGTTGCGCTGGGCGGAAACATCGTTGGTGAAAATGCCCTGCTGCGCTTTTACGTGCTCCACGTAGTGATTCTTCCCTTGGTGGCCTTCCTTCTCATCGGCGTGCATTTCTGGCGCGTGCAGAGAGATGGCGGCTTGACAGTACGGTCAAAAGACGATGATGGAAAAAATTAAAATCGAATCCGGATTCAGTTCCGATGCTAAAAAAGAACCACGACGGATCGTCTTCATCACGCGAAATACCTCCGCGAAGGTGAAGGACGACCGCGGCCCTGAGCTCATGACCTACCCTCACCTGTTGGTGCGGGAAGCGATCGTTTTTGAAGTGCTGGTGATTGCAATGGTGGTAATAGCGCTGTTCTGGGACGCGCCACTGGAGCAACTCGCAAATCCGCTGCTCACGCCGAACCCCGCAAAAGCTCCGTGGTACTTCCTGGGACTGCAGGAGCTGCTGCACTTCTTTCCGCCGTTCGTGGCCGGAATCATGCTTCCCACACTGGTGGTGATCGGGTTGATCGTCATTCCCTATTTCCATGTGAACGTGGAAGGGAAGCCGCTCTGGGGAACAAACTCTGCGAAACGGTTCATGATCGTCCTGGGGGTTACAATCGCACTACTGATGCTTTTGGCGGCAGTAAATGCATGGACGATTATTGCGCCTACGGCAATCGTCGCAGGGCTGCTGCTAGTTTCCTACTATTCGAAGGCGACCACTGGTTGGATGAATTCGCTCAGGCAAAAGCCGCTTTCCTGGTGGGTCATGACGTGGTTTATTGCCACAGCGCTGTGCTTGACGGTTGTGGGGACATTTTTCCGCGGCCCGGGCTGGTCCTGGGTGTGGCCTTGGGGGACACATGCCGGCTGAAGACATGGGTAAACTGTCATACCGCATGCGGCTCACATTCGCGGTAGCCACGGTGCTTTGCGTTCTGGTGCTTGCGATCTCGCCGGTCAAAGACTTTCGCGCGGAATGGAAACACTATAAGCGCTCATTCTTGAAGTTTGCGCAGGGGCGTCCCGACACAAAGAAACTACTGGCTGATTACAATCCGAATATCGATCAGATCTGGCTGCCGGGAATTAGTGTTGTTGATCGCTGCACGACTTGCCATCAAGGAATGACGCAAGCGAGTCTTGCGGATGACTCGGTGCCACAGCCTTTTCGTGCCCATCCACCAATTCCACACAACGCACGCGATTGGGGTTGCACGATGTGCCATCGCGGCCAGGGACCGGCCACGGAGGTCGCCGAGGCGCATGAAACAACGCTCGCTTGGGAGCAGCCCATTCTGCCGGCGCACTTTCTGCAAGCATCTTGCGGGAGCTGCCACCACCAGGACATTAAGGAAACGCCACAGCTTGCGCGCGGCAGGGAATTGCTGTCACGTCTGAATTGCCAGGGTTGCCACAAATTGTCGCACATCGACCGGCCATCACTGGGGCCGGATCTTTCCAGTGTGGGGTACAAGGTATCGCGTGATTGGATTTACAAGTGGCTGAAGGAGCCGCGTACTGTTCTCGACAAGGACGGGAACGTCACTGTAACGGGCTATGAGAGTGGCGATGAATCGCGCATGCCGCAATTCCGTTTGAAGGACGAAGAGATCAAGGCGCTTTCGGGTTTTCTTAGCCTGCAAAAGGCTAAGCCGATTGAAGCGTACAAGATTAATCCGGCAGTCGTGGCCGCCTGGAGCAAAAAACCTGATCTTTTGCCGCAAGCCGAAGTTCGTTTTCGCCAGATGATGTGCACCACTTGCCATCCCCTGGCAGTCACGCGCGCTGGAGAAACAAAACTGATCGGAGGGAACATCGGACCGGAACTGACGAAGGTCGGAAGCAAGGTCAATGCTGAGTGGCTGGTTGCCTGGCTAAAGAATCCGCAGAGCTACCTTATCCATAGCGATATGCCGAAATATGGCTGGAGCGACGAGGACCTCTATAAGGTTTCGCAATATTTGATGAATAAGCTGACGGATTCCGGTTTGTTGACGGGGGTGCCGCAACTCGGCGTTCCAACCGATGATGAAATCAAACTCGGTAGGCGCCTGTTCACGGAAAAGGGTTGCGCGAGCTGCCACGGACTGCAGGGAATTAGTCCACAGAAGGAATTTGGACCGGACCTGACCGCGCTGGGAGCGAAGAACGCGTCTGAGCTTGAGTTCGGCAAGGCGAAGATCCCGCACAATCTGCCGGCTTACATTCAAGCGAAGCTGCAGGATCCAGTTGTGGTGAACCCGGCGGCGCGCATGCCTCAGTACGCGTGGAATGCACCGGACCTGGAAGCGGTAACGACGGCACTACTGAGCGAGACAGGGCCCAAGGCCACCAGTGCACTGCAGCATCTGGTGATTCCCAAGAGTGAAGCTTCGTTTCAGGCCGTAGGAGATTTCGCGGAAGTCTACGAGCGTTACAAATGCTATGCGTGCCATCGGTTCAGTGGCTACGGCGGAACACTTGCTCCTGATCTTTCCTTCGAGGGCAGCCGGGCGCAGAAAAAGTGGATTGCGGACTTCCTGAAGAATCCGCAAACGATTCGCCCGACGCTTGTTTTGCGCATGCCGCAATTCAACATGAGCGACAAGGAAGCCGCGATTGCGGCGGAGTATCTTTCGATGGCGGTGCAGAAACCCGATGTGAATCCAGAAGGTGCGAACGCCACGCAATTCACTCCGGCGATGGTGACGATGGGCAAGCAGCTATATGAGGTGAAATATCAGTGCCAGTCGTGTCACACGATCGGGGGCAGTGGCGGATACGTTGGCCCGAACTTGAACAACGCAGGTAATTGGCTAACACCAGCCTGGATCGAAGCGTGGCTGCGCAATCCCCAGGCCTTGCAGCCCGACACGATTGAACCCAAACGAAACTTCACCGATGACGAGATCCGTTCATTGACCGCTTACCTGGTGACTTTACGTGCCGGCATTAATCCACAATCAACCAAAAACGCCGCGAATGTGCATTCCCTAGAGCAGGGGGCTGGCCGATGAAGCCCAAAATCATTCTCGTGGCGATGCTACTGGCAGGTGTGATCTGCGCTGTGGCGCTGGGTGGCTGCAAGAACTCAGCTCCAACGGTGACGCCCGACCAGGCTTTTGGAGCCTACGACACCGAGCCGGACTGGAATGACAGTTCGAAGCCGACGAATCTTGGCTACCAGGAATCACAGGGGAAGCGCATCTTTTATCAGTACTGCGTGTGGTGCCACGCGGATGCCAGTCCGGCGGGCCCCTCGAATCGGAGTAACCTCACGCCGGTTCCGCCGCTTCTGAATGACGGCGAAAAGCTGAACGCCGAGAGCGATGAATTCATGCAGAACATCATAACCCTAGGTGGAAGCGCGCTGGGCAAGTCCGCCATGATGCCACCCTACGGGAAGACACTGACCGCAACGGAAATCAAGGAGGTGATCGTCTTCACGCGCTCCATTGCGCAGCCGCCTTACCAAAAGCCCGGGCGGCCGGGATCGCAGTACAACGCCAAATAGTAGGTGCTAAACTCATACGATGAATTTCACCCGCTCCCGCACGGCGATTCGTGTTTGCTGTGTCGCAATCCTGCTCGCCTGCATTCCCGCTACGCTGTCGGCGCAGATCAGTCCAAATGAAATTCGCAATCCTGACCTGAAAGCCCTGGAGACGGAATATTTTTCTCAGCTGAAGAGCATGAATCAGGCTATTGTCAGGCTTCATTTCCTTTTTCCGTTCTACTTGAGCCGGTACGTGGGAGTGGAGCCCGCAAAGCAGGCCGAGTCTGATTCGCGTGGCCTGGAATTTGTGAAATTCCATGATCGAATTGTGCTGAAGGTCACGGGAAATTACAGCGCGGCCTACAATACCGAGAAACTGACTCGCAATGAACGCGCTTCTCAGACTTTTCGCGACGTCATTCTTCCGGCTCTGCAAGTCATTACCCAAACGATTTCGCCCGACGGTCGCTTTGATTCGATTGGCTTTGAAATCTCCTACCATGCCCGCGAACGAAATAAATCATTCGATTATGAAGGTAAAGAGACGCTGGTCATCGTCTTCGATCTGAAGGATGCCTTCGTCATCTCCCAGTCCACCAACGACGCTTCCCGGCAGGACATCCTGAATCGCTCGCTCATCTATATTGGTGGTGAGGAATACGGTTTGAATCTGCTCGATCGTGATCCGACGGTTGTCGACACTCAGTCGCGCTCGAAATCGAAGAAAATCGATGCATCGTCAACGGCAGCCGCTACAACATCCATGAGCCGCCTGAGCCACACGAATCCCAATCTAGTGCCATCTGATAGTGTACCCGTCCTTGACTCTTTTGCCGGCGCCAAAGCGAAGCCAGATCTCTCTGAGGCTAAGCCGGCCGCGACTCCGGAAGATGTGGAGAAGCTGGAGGCGAAGTATCATTCCCGACTCGTCACACTCGCTAACGAGGGAAAGACGAAGTTTCAATTTGTGGATTATGACCCACCCGCTTTTGTGGTGATCAACAAACAGATGGCTTTGCAAATGACTCTCCGCAATACCTTGCGATTCGATCCCGAGAAGTCTTCAATCTATAAGCGAGCCGCGCAGACATTCGACCTGTTTCTCGCCCCAAAAATGAAAGATATTCTGGACCAGGTGCCGGAAGACGCGCCCATCGACTTCTACAATTTTTCCGTGGTCAACGCCCTGCCCTTTACCAGCAACGGCAAGGAACGCTCAGAAGCCCTGGAATACCTTTGTCCCAAGAGCTTTGTGCGAAAATTCGCCAACGCGGAAATCACCAACCAGGAACTGATCGACAAAAGCCAAGTACTGGTGAACGGCGTGCGCATCGCGCTGAACCTGCAACTCGTCGAGTAGTCTGGGCGGAATTACAGGACCGCCCGGTACACACGCTTATGGCGGCCGTTATGCCGGGAATGACCGGGTTTGATCCGTTCGATGCCGCTCCCCTGCCGCAGCCTCCAGACCGCGAGTTTGCTCAAGTGGATCTAGGCGTGGGCAGATGCGATGAGAACGCCGTTATCGCTGCGGAGGTTGACACGCAGGCAGCGCTCCTTAAAAGGCCTCTCAAACACGGCAAAGGCATAGCTATCACTGGCGAAGGAAAGCGCCTCGCAGCTCAAGAGAAAAAACGGCTGGCAGAATCGGTGACGATTAGCGGATAGCAGTATTGACGATTTCCAAGCAAGAAGTCGCCCTTATAATCCTTATAATCGGTTCGCCATACTTCATTGGGAGTATTTCCGAACGGTAAAGAAGTTCCCTGAGCAAGACGACGCAAGCGACCGCGGCGCTCCACCAGGCCATGGCCCTCCAGCACGGCATGGATGCTACTTTTGACGGGGATCTTACCTATGTGTCCTGTCGCCCGCGCACGAACTCCCCCCGCCGCCCTCACTTACTACGGCCGCAACCGCGAGGCCAGTCAGAATGTCCGCAAATGCGACCGCACGTTGTTGCCAATCATGCTCCAGGCATAACTAAAGTCCTGCCTCCAGTCTGCATGACCCCCCGTTTGAATGCACGATGATAGGACGTCATGGGCTACCTGGTAAGACCGCTAGTTATTCGTACCGCAGAGCCGCCATAGGATCTAGGCGGCTGGCGCGGAGCGCCGGGACGTAGCCGGCGGCGCAGGCGACAATGGCCAGCGCCGCAATGGCAAGACCCAGCGTGATCGGATCGTGCGGCGTTAGGCCAAAGAGCTGGCTCTGCACCACGCGGGTCAGCGCGAGCGAGGCGGCAACACCCGCGGCGACGCCAATCGCGACCAGTAGGAGAACCTCGCGCATCACCATCCAGATGACGTTGCCGCGTTCGGCTCCGAGTGCGATGCGAATCCCGACTTCGCGAGTGCGCTGCGCAACCGTATTTGCCATCACTCCGTACAGGCCGATGACCGCGAGCAGTGTTGCAAGCAAGCCGAACACGGCAGAGAGGCTGGCGATCATGCGTTCCGTCGAAAGGGAATTGTTGATCTGAACGTCGGTGGTGCGCATGGCATAGATGGGAATATTGGAATCCATGTCGCGCACTTTTGAACGCACAGCGGACATCAATTGTCCCGGATCGATCGCGGTCCGCAAATAGACCGTCATTTCACCAAGGTAGCGGCCGCCAAGATACGGGACGAATACCTGCGCCGGAATTTCGTCACGCAGATTCGTGTACTTAAAATCCTTGACCATACCGATAACCTCCATGTCGGTCGGCGTTCCGGGATCGGTACCGAACCCTACGTGAAGACCGATAGGATTTCGACCTGGGAAGAACGTCTTGGCGAACTTTTCGTTGATCATCACCGTGGTCGGTACCCAGTTCCACGCCTCGGGACCGTGTTTCACCTCGTGGTTGTCGTTGATCCGGAAGTCGCGTCCAGCGACGATCGGTACGCCCAGGGTTGCAAAATAGCTCGGGCTGATGGAGTTCATGTAAGGTTCCGCGGACAGGTCCGGCTTTGCGGGAGTGAAGCCTTCGACCGTCATGCTGCTATCCCATTCGTTCTCTTCGAGGATGCGCACCGAAGCCAGGCCCACGGATTGGACTCCCGGAATAGTTCTGAGCACGTCGGAAAGCTGCGGGTAGAAGACTTTCATGCGTTCGGGAGTGTAGCCACTAAGTGACGGATCGATATTGAAACCGACGAGTCGCTCTGGCGAAAAACCAGGGCCGAGATTGCGTAGGTTCGCGAGGCTGCGAACAAAGAGACCAGCACCCACCAGAAGCAGTAGGGAAAGAGTCACTTGCGCGATAACGAGGGCTTTTCGCAGACGATGATGGCCGCCTCCACCCACGACTCCACCTGCTTGATCTTTCAATGTCCCGGCAAGGTTGGGTTTGGTTGTCTGAAGTGCGGGAACTAGCCCGAATATCACTCCTGTCAGCACGGTTACGGCTAGGTTGAACAGGAGAATGCGAAGATCGGGCGCACTGGAAATATTCATGCCCCCGGAATCCGAGGGCAAATAGAGTTTCATGAGCGCGCGGTCGGCCCAAAACGCAACCGCTAACCCGGTAAACCCACCAAGCGCCGATAGAGAAAGACTTTCGATCAGGAGTTGCCCGACGATGCGTGGCCGGGTGGCACCCATGGCCAGGCGAACTGCGATTTCCTTTACGCGGCCGGAACTGCGCACCAGCATCAGATTGGCGAGGTTGGCGCATGCGATCAGCAGAACCATGCCGGTGGTGGCCATCAATACCCACAGCGGCGTGGAGAGCTGGAGGCGCGTATAAGAACGACCCTGGGAACCTGGCAAAACGTCGATCCAGCACTTCAGGAATTCGTCGCGGTCATACTTCGATGCACGGCTGAATGCCGGGAGCTGCACTTCCGACTCAAGCATGGAGTGCATGAAGGGCTGGAGAGCTGCCTTGGCCTGCTGTTGCGAGATGCTTGGTTTCAACCGGCCGAACGCATTCACCCAGCGATTGCGCCGCTCCTTCAGCATATCTTCCGGGTTACCAACGATAATCTGCGGTTGCATCATGATGGGGATGAAAATTTTCGGAGAGAAGCCAAGCTCCACCCCGTCAAAGCCTGCTGCGGCAACGCCGACGACGGTCATTTTGTGGTTATTCAGATTCAGAGTTTTGCCCACGATTTGGGGGTCGCCGGCGAAACGAGTTTTCCAATAGTCGTGGCTAAGAACGACATAGGGATGGCCGCTGGGAACGATATCGTCCTGTGGAGTGAGTATCCTTCCCAGTGCGGGGACCACGCCGAGAGTAAAAAAGTACGTGCCGGAAACCAACTCAACCTGCACCCGTTCTGCTTGCTGGCCGAACGAAAGACTGGCCGAGGTGGGAAAGCGGCAGAACATATCCGAGAAGACTTCGTTATGTTCGCGAAAATCGCGGAACATGGGATGAGAGATGGCATTGCCTCCCCAGTTGCTGCCATAGTGGCGTCCCTTCATGGTGAGGAGAACGAGTTGTTGGGGATCCTTGACGGGCAGGAGCCGCAGGAGGACTTGGTCGAGCAGGGTGAAAATGGCGGTATTCGCTCCGATTCCGAGAGCAAGCGTCAGCACGGCCACAGCCGTAAAGCCGGGCGTGCGCACGAGCAGTCGGAAGGTGTACTTCACGTCGCGAAGTATTGTGTCCAGCCAGTTGACGATCGTCGGCTGGCTGGGGGCATCATGGATGGTTTTGCTCACAGGTACCCCCTTGGGTTGCTAGAGCTAAATACGAAGAAGCCGGTCAAAAGTTTGATGAATGTGCAAAAAAATTCGTGGCGCAGCCGAAAGTGTGAATTGTACACCGTCTGAGCTTGGGCTTCTCTGCTTCAACGCGTCCCTAGGATTGCTCTTCATGGTAATCTTGCCGGTTTACGGGCATCAACAAGCGGCTGTAAGATGCGCCCACCGGACGAGTTACAAAGCCAGTGGGTAGATGTCGAGAAGGCTGTGGCCAAATCAGCGAGTGGTTTCGAATCTTTGAATCCAGCACAGAGTAGAGAGGTACGTCGCATGCAAATAAATTCCCTTTCGCGGCCGAGGTCAATTCTCAATCTGGGCCCCACCTCCGTTCTGCTGCTCTGTGCTCTACTCGGATTTGTCCGCCCCGTTTATCCTCAAACTCCTTCATCTGCGAAATCCGCGAACCCCTTCGACGCCGCAGTCGATTCCTTGATCAAAAAGGTGTCACCCAGCATCGTGCAGATCATCGTCACCGCTTATGCGCCACTGGAAGACACAGGCCGTGGGAATGCCGGAGTCATCCTGGGGCGACAACGCGCCAGCGGCTCCGGATTCATCATCGATCCTGAAGGATACATTGTCACCAACGCGCACGTAGTCAATGGAGCGGAACGGGTCCAGGTAGTCCTACCGCAGCTAAATCCTGACGGATCACTCGCCACAGCCCTTTCGACAAGAACCGAGATAGTTCCCGCTCGGATCATTGGTGTCGCTCGAGAGAAAGACCTGGCACTGTTGAAAATTGAAGGCACAAAGTTCCCTGCGCTACCTCTCGCCACTTATCGCGATTTGCGACAGGGCCACGCGGTTTTTGCTTTTGGTAGTCCCGAAGGATTGCGAAATTCGATTACTCACGGCGTGATTTCGGCGGTCTCAAGACAGCTCGATCCTGATTCCTCGCTCATATACATCCAGACGGATGCGCCAATTAACCCAGGAAACTCAGGCGGGCCTCTCGTCAATATGAACGGCGAGGTCGTGGGCGTGAATACGTTCATCCTCTCCCAGTCTGGTGGCAACGAAGGATTGGGATTTGCGATCCCCTGTGCGACGGTCAGAACTGTCGCGCGGCAGTTGAAGCAATTCGGTCATTTGCGGCGGCAAGAGATCGGCGTCGGAATTCAAACCATTACGCCAACCATGGCTGCCGGGCTCGGTCTGACACGAAACTACGGCGTTATTATTTCAGATATCTTGCCGGGAGGTCCCGCGGAGGGCGCGGGTTTGATGGTCGGCGATGTGCTGGTTTCCGTCGATGGAGAGCCCGCCGATAATCTGCCGAGCGTGAACTACTTTTTTCTGTTGCGAGATTCCTCTGAGAAGGTACAAGTCACAGTTCTTAGGGGAACAAAAGAAGAAGTCTTCAGCGTAGCACCTGTCGAGCAGATTCAAGATATGGATCAACTCACTTCGCTGGCTGATCCGGAAAAAAATCTGGTGCCGGGACTGGGGATCGTGGGCGTTGAGCTAGACAGAAAAACTGCTTCCCTGTTGCACGGTTTGCGAGATCCGTATGGAATTGTCGTGACCGCCCGTGCGACCGGTTCGGCCGGTGATGTACCCCTCCTCTCTGGGGACGTGATTCGCAGTTTGAATACCCAGCCGATGACAACTTTGGACAAATTGCGCACCGCATTGAAAGCCATCGCTCCTGGTTCACCCATCGTGCTGCAAGTCCAGCGAGACGGTAAATTGCTTTACATCCCGATAACTCTGGAATGGTCCGCTTCCAATTGAGAATTGCGCCAATCTCGATTGCCGTTACTTCCGCTGGCCGTCGCAGTTAGTCATTGGCAGACAAGTACGGCGCAAATCCGCGCGCATGCGTTCGAAGTTTGTAGACCGAACTTGTCGCTGTGATATACAAGGTTGCAAGGTCGGAATCACCCCATACCAGGTTCGCCGTTTGTTCTGGCAAAACGACGGTCCCTAGATGATGTCCTTCTGCGTCCCACACCCAGATTCCTTGGGGGCCCGTAACGTAAACATTCCCGTCGCGATCGACCTTCATCCCGTCGGGAACTCCTTCGCCTTTTCCGCCAGGTTCTTCTCCAAAGATGCGACCGTTCGCGAGTGTGCCGTCCGGCCGAAAATCGTAAACACGTATGTTTCGTTGCTGGCTGTCGTCAACATAGAATTTCTTTCCGTCGGCAGAAAAGGCCAGTCCGTTGGGCTGCGAGAGTTCTTTGGCAAGAAGGGTGACTCTGCCGCTGCTCTCGAGACGGAAGACTCCTTGATAGGGGAGCTCCTGTTTCTCTCCATGAGGCAGGTCAAGAGTTGGATCTGTGAAGTATATTGCGCCATCGGGACCCAGAACGACGTCGTTGGGACTGTTGAATTTCTTCCCATCGAAGCGATCGGCTAGAAGCGTGTATTTGCCATCAGGAGTGATGCGGATGATGGCCCGCAGAACGCTGGCGCAATCAATAAGTCGATGCCCTGGATCGTAGGTATTGCCGTCGGGATCACCGAGTGAAATGACAGCTTCCTTGCGGCCGTCGGGGTAGACGCGAAAGACCTTGTTGAGTTCCTCGTCGCTTACATACAGAAACCCGGCCGGATCCCAAACCGGGCCTTCCGCAAAACCGAATCCAGTAGCCATAATTGCAAGCTTGGCGTCCTGGGGAATGAGCTTCCAGAAGGCAGGGGATTCCGCCTTTAGCTCGAATTGGCGTTTTGTTGCGGCCGACGGCTGAGCCGACACAGAGACGCAGATCGAGAGCCATATGGACAGCCAGAGGAGGAGTTTATTCATCGGCGACTTTCTGTTTTGCAGCGGCGGGCGACCAGCGATCCAATTGCTTGGCAACGCTCATGAGATATCCGACCAAATCGTCGAGTTCGGCTGGGGTGAGTGTCGAAGAATAATTAGTTGGCATGAGCGGCTGCCCATGAGGCGCAGCCCTCGCATTGTCAGATTTCTGGAGTAGATGAAAGGTGCCGTTAGAGGACTGCAGCTGTAAGGAAAAGTTGTCTTCGTTGCGGATCACACCGTCGATTATACGCCCGCCATGAAGGGCCGCGGCGACGAGTGTGCGAGACCAGGAAGAGTCGTCCCCGGGTCTGGTAATGGAACTGCGGATCTCGGACGCCGCGAGTTTGTGGCATAAACAGAAAGATCCGAAGCCAGAAATCCCGCTTTGCCGAGGATCATGTGACATTCCGAGCATCGAGCCGATCCGAAGAAGAGGTGCTGACCTTTTTGCGGATCCCCGGGGATGGCAATCGCGCTTCCTTTCCCTTGCAGGGTGCGTACATGGCCAAGCAGGGCGGAGAGTCTAGCGCTACCGAGCGAAGCAAACGCAGGCATTCCGGCCGACGGAATGCCGTCGCGGAAAACTTGCAGGATTCCCTGGTCAGTCAGGTGCAGCGCGTCAGGGCGTGTGGCGAAGTCGGGGCCGCGTTCGCCTCCATGTCCATCCAACCCGTGGCATCCGCCACAGATGGAGTCAAAGGTGACGCGTGCGGGCGAGGAGGATTGTTAATGAGAAATATTTGGGCGGTGAATGTCCTGAGCCTGCGAGGCGAGCATGTACCTAGGCGCGAACGCAAAAGCGAGCGCGAGTCGTACAACAGAGAAATCACGCGATGCTGACAAGAGCCTGGCTCCTGATCGTTGAGAAGCCATCCTGTAACCAGGATACCCGGGCGAGACCGGGTCCTCGGACGAAAAACGGCCGGCATTCAAAAAGTGAACTTCAGAGCCAGTTGCAGAAGTTGCGGATCTCATGCACGAGTAACCACACCAAAGAGGTCGCTATTCACGTTGCCGTCTGGATTAAAAAATTGGGCGTGGTTAGAAATATTGAGCGTTTCGACTCGGAACTGAAGAACCTTGCTTTCAGTAATGTTCGTGTTTTTAAGGAGCGCCACGTCGAAATTGTCGAGGCCCGGACCGGGGAGGAAGCGGCGGTTAGCGTTTCCGAGCTGGCCGATGGGTTCGGTGGTGAAGTATGCAGGGTTGAAATAGGGCTGGCCGGAGCGTGGATTCTTGTTGATGAAGAGAAGTCCGTCACCGGTGAGTTGCGGATGGTCGACTCCAATGGCTCCAGTAAGGGAGTTGTCGTCGTTCTCCGAAAGAGAGATGGGAAGACCGGTGGCGAGGGTTGTGATGCCCGACAAAGACCAGCCAGACGCAACTCCCCTGGCGAAGCTGTGGTCGGCGTGAAAGAGCTTGTCGAATTCAAAGTTGAAATTGTCGCTGATCACGAAATTCTGTGTGACGTTGAACGCACGTCTGCCCGGGGTTCGGAGGCGCGACGAACTGTATGCACCATCCCACAATCCGCCGACGCCTCTCTTCTATTTTCTCGCTTCTGAAAACTGCGATTTGTACTTCCTCCGCCCGGAAAAATATGCCGAAGGGCGAACCTTCTATTCCACAGGGATTGAAGCGAAGTCCGGGTGACACCTCGAAGAAAACAATGTTTACCTACGAGTTGAGGTCGACAACTCCCGCGTGGCGTTATGTTCAGTCCGGCTTGGATCGCTCCAGTGGCGGAACCATGACGACGCAAGTAGGCCTGACATGCTTTGCCGACGATGCTCATTCGTTCGAAGCAGTTGACGCTCGCACCGGCAAGCCGTTGCGGCACTTTCAAACAGGGCAGAGCGTTAGTGCGTCGCCAATGACCTACGCTGTCAACGGAATTCAAAATGTCACCATCGCTGCCGCAAGTGATGTTGTCTCCTTCCGATTGCCACGAGAAAAGCGGCTTTTCCCACCTTTCTTGTCCCAAGCCCCCTCGATACGGAATCCATCCCTGTGCCTGTGGAAATCCCGCTTGGAAAGGCCGCACCACCGACCTTTGCGATAGTCTAAGTGATTAATTCTAATACAGTTATTTTGAACCTAGGGTCGGTGACTGGGATCACTTTCTTTCCTCACCCCCCTCGCGTTATCCTCTTGTAGACAAATTCAACGGGCCTTTATATAGTCCACGCACATCGTCCCCTTCTGGGTTTTGTCCAAGGAGCCTTACCGATGTCAGCCACCGCCACCGCGCAAGATTTTCGGGGAGTTCTCTGCCGTCGCTGCGGCAAGCCCGTGCGTGTTCCTGATCTTGTATCAAAGCGCGAGTCCGCGTCCCACCTGCCCAACGATTCCAGAGACTCGCAGTCTCACCTTGTCTCTCAGGTATTTGTTCTTCGCTGCCATTCTTGCCAGAAGGAATCAATTTACGCCATCAATCAGATCGTCGACTGCACGTTCACCCAGGTTCCTCCGCTCAGCGGCACTAGTGCTGCCTCAGTCTAGCGCTTCATCCCGGCCATTCAATTCTTGCGGCTGCCGCTCTTCGCTTTAGAGTAGCGCAGGTCTTTACGCCGGCTTTCTTGTGAGTGACCTCATTTCCATTCCGCTCTCGCCCTACAAAATCAACAATTGCCGTACCACCTCCACCGAGCAAGGCGCATGCATCGCGACCGATTCTGACACGCTGCCCATCACCAGCCGGTCAAATCCCCGCCTTCCATGCGATCCCATCACAATCAGGTCCGCCTGCCACAGGTCTGCCGATGACAGAATCGTTCGCGAGGCTGAATCTCTTGGCTCTGTCACTTCCGTTTTCACCTCATGCCCCGTAGTTCGTAGTACCGCGGCTCCTTGCTCCGCCGCGGCCTTCGCTTGTGCCTCGCTTGCCTTTGCCAACTCCGCCAGTTGTTCCGGCGGATAAAAGGGATATTCCCCCACCAGAACCGGATACTCCGGGCATGCCACCACTTTGAAGATTGCTCCTTCCGGCCATGGCCTTTGCGCCACCTGGTTCACCGCCAGCACTGCATATTCTGACCCGTCCGTCGGTATTAGGATCCGCACTCCGTGCACGCTGCGACCCGCCCTGTCTCCGCGCGGGCTCCGCACAATCTCCACCGAGCACGGCGCGTGCCGCAATACCGCCTGCGCGGTGCTTCCGATCATCAGCCGTGTGAACGCGCCCCGCCCGTGTGACCCCAGCACAATCAGGTCCGCCTTCCATTCTGTTGCCAGGTTCGGAATCGCGCGTCGCGGATTATCCAGCAGCACTCCCGTGGTTACTGGCCATCCCTTTTCTCGCAATCCCGCCGCGTCTTCTTCCAGTCCCTGTTTCGCTGATTTCGTGGCTTCTTCCAGCAGCAAGGGTGCCCGCACGAAAAAGAACGGGTCCACCGCTGTCAGCACGCTGAATTCCGATCCCTTTGGCCACGGCCGCCCCTTTACTTCCTGAAGCGCAGCGTCCGACGCGCTCGACCCGTCCACTGCAATCACGATCTTCATAACGCCTCCCGCTTATTCCGATTCCCGGGTCACAATTTCACTTGCCAATTATCTGTCTGAGCAAATTCTCGGCCGAATTCGCAGGAAAGACACAACGGCCGCTTCATTGAGGGTGAAAAGGTGGCGTGGGGAGAGAATGAGGGCTTGAGAATTGGACCGAGATCTTGTGTGAAGGTTCCCCCACGTCACACTGGTCCATGCATTCCCATGCAAGCTTTCAGCCTTTCATCCTCGCTCTCTAAACCTAATCTTTGCCACGTTTTTCCTCCGTGTCCTGACTGGCTTGCTCCCTCCCTCTGTGGCTTACCACCATAATTGCGCTATCCCACTCACACTCCCGCTCTGAGTTCTCAATTCTCTCTCATCGCTTGTAAACTGAATCCATGCCCAACTCACCCGTGCCAACTGGTTCCCCTGCCATGCAGCTTCTCCGCAGCGCATTTCTCGCCGCACTCGCCATCGTAGCGACCGCTTATTTCCTCGATTTTTCCTGGTACCACCTCCGCCTCACCTTCCCTTCATTCGGATCGCCTGCCAGTACCATGCATCGAACACGCATCCTCGCCATCCCCCAAAAGTCCAACAAAGTCGAATACGCAATCGATTCTGTCCAGCCCGAGGAAGACGTACCGTGCACGCGTACGCTTTTTCCACACTCTGGCCATGCACCTTGTTGGTACCTTGCCCGCCACCTCAACGATCCCATCCAGATGTAACCTCACCTCGCCGTCTGTCTGGGTCACCCAGCAAACTCAGCCGGGAATTTCGACTCCAGCGCTCTCCTCACCGCATGAATCTTCGCCGGTGTTATTCCGCAACACCCGCCAATCCACCGCGCTCCCTTTTCGTGCCACTCTACCGCCAACTCTTCCCAATTATTCGCGGGGGATAAACCACAATTATTTTCCCCGTTGCTCCTTGCATTTCCTCGATCAAAGACCGCACATATTCGGGCGACGTGCAATTCACTCCCACCGCTACCACATGCCGCTCTCCATCTAACCTCCGCGCACATTCACTTACCAATTCGCCGTGCACCGTGTGCTTCTCGTCCCGGCACGCAAACGAAAACCACGCCGCCAGGGCAGGGAACTGCCCGAGCACATCCAGTATAACTTCGGCCTCTTCCCAAGACGGAATCGTCTCGCACGCCAGCAACGATTCCGTAACGAGTGTTGGCTGAGGTGGAACTCAAGTAGGTTTAGAGCAGCGTTGAAGCGTTTCTGACCAAGAGACAGATGGGCAGGGTAATTCGCATAGCTTTTCGAGGGTGAATAACAGGTCCGCGGGCCATTTCGAGGAGTCCACTGGCAGGAAGACCGCGATGCGGATTCCAGGGGCGAGTCGAAGTTCGGACGAGATAGTGCGGAAAACCTCAGGGCGACATGCCGGCGGGGGCTACCTCACTGTAGAGTTCAGCAGCGATGTGCCTGGCCCAGAAGATTTGCGTCTTACCCTGGCGTACGGAGGGCTTCACATTGCGCGCCAGGAAGACATGAAAGATGTTGTAAGCCAGGAAGGCCACGAGCAAAAAGCATTCGATGGCGCCGGGGTTATGCTTGAACACATGATCGGAGTGCCATTCGTTGGCCAACTCGTTGCAGGCATAATTCTCGATATCCCATCGTTGGTGCCCTAAATGGACGATGCGATCGACGGGAACTTGCCCAGGCGGTAGCGTGGTCGCCCAGATCCAATCACTCGTTTTTGACTCGTGTTGCTTGTGGAGTTGTCGGCGAACCGTGTAGGTTTCCTGGGAACGAACGACGCGCACCGGGGACTGCACCTGGGGCCAGGAGAGTAAGTCTGGAAAATCCCACCAGCGGCACGAGCGGGATCGATAGCTACCCGGCTGAGGCGCCACATGGTCGAATAATCCAGCCACATCCTGATAAAGATTGCGCCGTTCATCCTTGAGCACCACCAGAGCGTGTTTGCCGCGAGCGAGCAAAAAGTTGAAAAAAGGCGCCTCGGCGTAAAGCGCGTCAGCGAGCACCAAATCGAAGGCCCGCGGATAGGCGGGGATCACGCGCGCCAACAGGCGCAGGGCCGTTTCCACTTCATCCTCGCCGGGCCGCTGCGGCTCATGATCCAGGAGCAAGCGCACGGCCTCCCGTCCTGGCAGCGCACCGGGCAGCAACAGCAACGTGACCTGCCGATGATAAAACTGGATGCGATCACCTCCCGCACCGTGAATGGTTCGCTGCAAGCAGCCGGAACAATGACGCAGGTAGCTGGCGTGGCTTTCGTGACCGTCGAGCACGACTACTCCCAAGCCGTAAATATCCGGCAAGGCTTTGTTCCGTTTCAGACGCTCGTAAACGTCGTGAATCCCTTGTCGCAGCCCATTGGCATTGAGCACAGCGTGGACGCGTCCCAGGGTATCGGCACTGAAAGCCGGCTCTTCGAGCCAACACTGCCAAAAGCGGGCTCGGCCGACCTGTTCCCAAGCGTTGATGCTGCCCATCCTGGCCCAGAACAACACCAGCGACGATTTCACCACCGCTGCGGTGGAAATGCGCGGCTTCTCTCTGCGGTCGGAAACCAGTGTGACAATGTCTTTGGAGAGTTGAAAAATATTTTCCGAATAGGCGATCAGGCGACGAAGAACGATTATCGTTTCTTTTCCTGAAGTCGTTTCCATTCCAGCTCGGAAACTTCCTCAATCAGTTTCTGCATCAGGTGATAGTCGTTAACGGCTTGGCGAACGCGTTGCTGCCAAGCTTTTGGGACACAGATCTGGCGAAGTTTCCCCGCTTGGCTCTGCACCAGGTACAAAGACTTATGCAGTTCCCCTCGGGCGCAACGGCAATTCGCCTTGCCGCAGGTGCCCGCACGTTCCGAGAGAGTGCCACGAAGAAACCATTGACCGGAGGAAAGCTGCGCAATGCGGGAACGGAAGTTGCGCTCGACGGCGGAGAGTTTGGTGCGGCTGAGAGGGTCGCGCATACCTTATACATGTTATATATACAAGATACAAAGAAAAGTCAAGAGCAAAAACACAATGCGAATTTGCTCTCTGAGCGTACCTCGTCTAAAACATGAATGGAATCAAACAGTTTGGTCGGTTAACAATCTTCGTTGCGGAACCGCTGGCACGCCAGCAGGTCTGGCCCCGCATCCTGCAAACATTTCATCCGCTGGGAGTGAAACGCAAACAATTCTGCTCCACTGCAGGCATACTTGCCGTGATATTCTGAGCCATCCGCCAGCGCTGCGCCATACGGTCCAATCGAAGCCGCCACGAGCACGGTTCGGCCTTTGCGTGTCCCCGTTTCTTCAAAACGAGTTCGCGCCTTCTTCGCAATGTCTACGCTACGCGCCAACGCCTCTTTCGCCGCATTTCGCGACAATCCCGCCATGACGAATCCTTCGACCGACACTTGGTAAGTCGCCGTCGTGATGCAGTCGGCTCCTGCCGTCAGAAAATCGTAGTGTACCTGCTCGATCACTTCTGGCTTCTCCAGCAACACTCGTGCTGACCACAGAGAGTCGCTCACGTCCAATCCGCGGCGTGCCAACTCCGTGCCCATACCGCCATCCAGAAGTATGACTGTCATACCCGCAGTCTCTCACAGACCGCGCCTTTGCTTCAGTACGTCGCTTCTCAACTGGCTATACCGAAGGCCCGCTAGGGCGAACCCGTTCCCGTCACCTTTGCCGCACTCGCCGCATGCTCTCTCTTCATCTGTGCGGACAGCTCCTTAATCTCCGTAAGATCTCTTTGCATTTCGCTCCACCCATACCACAACGCATAATCCGGGCTCGCGTGAAACGTCCCCTGGATTGTCCTCATCCGGTGTTCCAGGAACATCACGAACAGCTTTTGCTCCACCACTGTCGGAGCATCGTGAAACGTCAGCAGGTTCGGAAATGCGTACGCATAGTTCGCTGGCTTCGGCAGGTCTCCTTCCTGGTATAGTACTGCCACTTCGCGAATCGCCTGTGCCATCAGGTGATCCGCGTTCTTGATCATTTCGTCGCCGTGCTGCAGCTGGTCCTTTACGAAATTTACGGAATGGCACTGGTTGCAGGTCTTCACCATCTTGTCCCGCTCCGCTTGCCAAGTTTCCTGATCCAGCCTCGCTACGTTCGCCGCCCTTACCACTTCCAATAATTTCGTCGGCTGACCGCTAGGATCCAGCACTCCCAACGCTTGCAGCACCGTCGCGCAGTCCGCTGCCCACTCCTTGTCTTCTGGCATTGGCAATCGCACCGCCAAGAATCCCCACGCCGTCCGCACTTCGTGATTCCCGTTCTGCATGTGGCACGTTTGGCATGTGGGTGCCGAAGACGCGTCGTTCTTGAACTGCATCTGTTTCAGTTCTTCGCGTACGCCGTGTTTCGACGACGAATACATTTCCCACTGTGGATGGTCAAATCCCATATGGCAGGTCTTGCACGCTTGAGGAGATTTGGCTTCTTCGATAGAAAACGTGTGCCGTGTGTGGCACGAATCGCACGAAGCATTTCCAAAGCGAACTCCCGACTTGCCCAATTCTGCTACCTGCTCCGGCGACTTTAGCCCGATCTTGTGACAACCGCCGCAGCCTTTCATCCCCTCCGTCATCGACATCGGCTGGTAGTGAATCGTCGGCATCGCCTCCATCGCCGCCCAGGCCAGCGCGTGTTTCCCTTTTTTGAACTGTGCCAGCCGGTCGCTGTGGCACTGTCCGCAGGTTTCTGCCGTCGGCAGATTCGCGTTCTTCGTGTCCGCAAATGTTACGTGGTCGTCTCCGTGGCAGCTGTCGCATTCAATTCCCAGACCGGCGTGTTCGCTCAGCCTCCAATCGGTCACAATATTAGGTGTCACCTTCGCGTGGCACTCCACACACTTCGCGCCTTCGCCTGTTCCCCCCGCCACTGATCTTGGCGGCCCGCAGATCCAGGCCACAAACAAACACGTTGCTGCCACCCAGTTCCGGGTTTTGCTCTCCATGGAATCCTCCTGGCTCCCGCTCACATCCGGGCACACCCGCTCTCGTCACGAGCCTACGTCCAGAAACCTTCCTTGGCTGTGACCTACGTCTCAGCGCACTCAAAAATGAGCAGCCGCCGGAATCACATCCCGCCGGCGGCCCCAAATTCGTTTTGCTGGCTTTTTAGGGAAGTCCACCGCTTGTTGGTACGGCCGCACTCGTCGCATTCGCCGCTTCCGCCTCTTCCTCCGACAACGCGCCCAGGGCCAAAAGCTCCAGCTCTTCTTACAGGATGTGCACCGGGTTACTAAACTCAGCACCTGTTTCAGTGTCTCCATCGCTGATCGTATTCGCGTCTTCACCGTTCCCAGCGGTTCCCCTGACTTCGCCGCAATTTCGGAATGCGTCATCCCTTCGAAATACGCACACTCCAACGCCGCTCGCTACCCGTCCGGCAAGCTTCCCATCACCGCGCGCACTTTATCCAACAGCAGATTCTGCGCCCCTCTCGTCTCCACGTTCACGCTCAGCTCCACCCCATTTTCGTCCGGCTCTTCACTCCTTCCCGTTTTCCGACTCAGCTCGGAGATCGCCCGGTTTCGCGCCGCTACCATCAGTCACCCCGCCAACGATCCTCGCGACGGCTCGAAGCGGCTCGCCGTTTGCCACACTTGATAAAATAAATCCTGTAAAATCTCTTCCGCTGCACCTCGATCCCGCAGGATTCGCTTCGCCTCCGAATACACCAATCCGCTGTATCGGTCGTGTAGTTCAGAGAGCGCTGCCTCGTCGATTGGTCGTTGCTGGAGAGAGTGGTGCGCATCGTTCGCCGCTCCTCCGAATTCGCCTTCCTTCCTTACGACACCTCAGTTCCGCTCCGTCACCTTCTTACCGCTCGGCCTCCTCGGCCTCTGTTTCCCCGACACCGACTTGATCACCATCTTCCTCTTCTGCTTTGGGTCTATTCCCCCTTTCGCCCGGTGCATCGCCACATTCATCAACTCCCGAATCTCCGGCTCATCCAGAACCGACAAAGGCTCCAATCTCACATTTCGTACCACATTTCCGCTGCCCTTCAACCTCTTCCCTGGGTCCGACAGCTTCGCGCCTTGCAGGAAACACATTGTCACCCATTGCGGAGCCACCACGATTGGTGCCTTCTCGTGCGGCCCGAATCCAATCACCAGCCAGTTGTAAGTGTCATAGACCATCTCCACCGCACCCGGCACCAGCTTTCTTAGCTTCGCCAACGCCTTTCTCACTTTCGCCGCGACCTCCGGCTCGTACTTCGCCAGGAATCGCCCCAGTTCTTGCCTCGCTGTTATCGCTATACCCGCTCCCCTTCGCTCCCCGTCATTGACCCGCAACTTTCCCCGCACTACTCTAAGTTTGTCGCTCCTGTCTTACAATGGTTCTTCCATGCGCCCCTGGACATCTCTCCCTCACCCGTTCCTCTACTCTCTGGCGCTAATCTTTTGTTTCGTCACTTCTCTTTACTCCTTCCTATGGATGTACGATGTCCGCAGCAACGTTGCGCATCCCGTGGAGATTGGTTTCAATGTTTCTCGGGAAACCACGTTTGACCCCTCTTCTTCTTGCATCTCCGTCTACAACGTTTCGACCGGCAGCCCGGCCGAAAAGGCCGGCCTGCGTCCGGGTGACGAAATCATCGCCGTTAACGGCATCCAACTTACTTCGCTCGACCCCTTCGAATACTATTGGACTCATTCCGTCCCCGGCGATCCCGTGGAACTTAGTGTTCGCCGTCCCGGCAAATCACAACCTGTCACGCTTCACGCCATTTTCCGTTCCACTCTTCCCGACAAGCCTAGCGAGGGCATTCTCTTGGCTTCGGCTCGCTATCTGAACAACTTTTTCCCGGCGTTCTTTCTTCTCGTCGGCTTCGCTGTCGTGTTCCTGCGCATCGACGACCCCTATGCCTGGCTTCTGGCCCTTCTCTTTGCCGCCTTCATTGCTGTTCCCAGTTTTCAAAATATAAATCTCTTTTCTCCTGCTCTCACCGTCCCCATCAATGTCTTTCGAAGCCTTTTTGGTGGAATGCTCTCCCCTCTTCTCTACACTTTTTTTGCCGTGTTCCCGGAGCGATCGCCGATAGATCGTCGCGCCCCCTGGTTAAAATGGTTTGCCCTTCTCTTCGGCCTCAGCCAAGCCTTGCCCGGTCTCGCGACAGGAAATTTCCACTGGCCCGACTCACTCTCCAAACTTTTTGGCTACAGCGCCCCCAACTATGTTCGTCTCGCCATCTCCTATTCCTTGTTCCTTCTCGCCGTCGTTTCACTTCTTTTGAATTCGGTTAGCAGAGAAACTTCTGTTGACGCCCGCCGTAAATCGCGCGTCATGCTCTGGGGAACCGCCGTCAGTATCGTTCCGATTGTTCTTGAGCGCGTCGCGGCTGACCTACTCGGCTTCTATCCCCCTGCCTGGCTGAACAATTCACTTCCTCTTCTCGTCTTTCTCTACCCACTTTCCTTTGCTTACGCCGTCGTTAAGCACCGCGTCCTCGAAATTCCTGCCCTTCTCCGTCGCAGCGCACGCTACGTCCTGGTTCAACGTGGTTACAATATCCTGCTTCTCGCTGGCGCACTCGTCGCCATCTTCTTCTTCACTCGTTTCTTTTCCAGCCTTTTCGCGGAACACTCACAATTCGGTATGGCTCTTAGCGCTTTTTTCGGTGTTGCCCTCGTGTGGGCTTCCGGTCCTTTCGTCAAACGCGGTACCCAACGCATCGATCGTGCCTTCTTCCGCAGTTCCTACGATGCGCGCCTCATTTTACAGGACCTCGCCGACAAAACCCGCTCCGTTTCCGACCGCCACGAGCTTGCGGTCCTCCTCGATCACCATCTCACCCAGGCTCTCCATCCAAATTCCCTGGCCTTTTATTTTCGCGCTGATGACGACACCATGGTCGCTGCTGGCCGCCCTGTTCCGCCGGATCTCTCCATTTTGCGTTCTTCTTCTCCCTTCCTTGTTGACTTAGCCGCTCGCGGCCATGCCTGGGAGGTTCCCCCTCTCGGCTCCGTCGATGCTCCTGAAGATTTTCCGCTTGCTCCTCTCTCTCCGGAATGTCTCGTGCCCCTGGTCGGCCACGGCGCTCACCTGGTTGGCCTGCTTGTCCTCGGCCAGCCTCGTTCGGAAGAGCCCTACTCTACTGAAGACAAACGCTTGCTTGATTCCGTCGCTGGCCAATCCGCCATCGCTCTCGAAAACATTCGTCTCGCTCAGAACATCGCGGACCGCATGGAAAACGAGCGTCGCTCCGCGCATGAGCTCGACATCGCCCGCGATGTCCAGTCGCGTCTCTTTCCTCAGGTTCTGCCGCCGCTCGCTACCCTCGAATATGCTGGTAGCTGTCTTCAAGCGCGTCAGGTCGGCGGAGATTACTACGACTTCCTCGATCTCGGTTCTTCTCAAAGGCTGGAGCGCGGCGCCACGCGATTTCTCCCGGCCGCGGCCTGGCATCTCGCCTTTGTCCTCGCCGATATTTCCGGGAAGGGAATTGCCGGCGCTCTTCTCATGGCCAATCTCCAGGCCAATCTCCGCAGTCGTTACGCGCTGGCGCTAGACGATCTTCCCCGCCTTTTGAAATCCGTCAATCAGCTGTTCTTTGAAAACACTCCCGACGACCGCTACGCCACTCTGTTCTTTGGAGTCTATGATGACCATTCGCGCGAGCTTGAATATGCCAACTGTGGCCACAACGCCCCACTTCTCTTCCGTGCCAACGGTTCCCTTGAGCGCCTCCACTCCACTTCTACGGTCATCGGCATGTCCGCCAACTGGGAATGCGTCACGGAGAAACTCAGCCTCTCAACCGGCGATCTCCTGGTCGTCTACACCGACGGCGTCACCGAAGCCAACGACCCCTCCGGCAACGAATTTGGCGAAGCTCGCCTCATCGATCTTGTCCGTGCCAATTTGGCTCTCTCACCGGCTCAGCTCATCACTCAAATCCAATCCTCCGTCATGGCCTTCAGCAACAACAATCAATTCGACGACCTTACCCTCGTCCTCGCCCGTGTCCACTAGCCCTCGAAGTCGCTTCTACGGTTCGCTCGAACTTGAGGGTGTCCCACCCGTGCTGTACGAACTTGGGCTCTAACCTTCCGACGCCACCACCTCTCTTCACTTCGCTTTCAGGGTCTTACCTTTCTTGTCTTGTCATCCCGGCCGGAGCGCCGCGTCTTGAGCCACAACACCGTTCTGCCCGGCTGGTACCCCCCCCTCAAATTTCCTCCTTGCGCACTCCTTCCCCCAGGCGTAGGTTGAATGGAGGGCCGCCGCGTTCCCGAGTCCATCTCGGGCTTCGCGGAGCGGAGGCACCTCATGAAGCATCCGCGCCTCATGTTCTTCGCTCGCCTCGCTACTCCTTTACCTCCATCACCGACGCGTGTCTGCTTCAGCCACTTCCGATTTCACGGTTTCCGTATCCATCTATAGAAGGGAGCCACACCATGCCAATCTCTGCTCGCATCAAAAATCATCTCGAGGAAAATCACGTCCCCTACCTGCCTTTGACTCACCCGTCTTCCTTTACTGCCTCCGGCGCTGCCGCCGTCATGCATGTCTCGGGTCGTGAAGTCGCCAAGACCGTCGTCGTCCAGGCAGGCAAAGACTATTACCTCGTCGTGCTGCCCTCTTCCTACCATGTGAAACCGGAAAAGCTCGCGAACGTGATCGGCCACGCGGTTCGTCTCGCCTCCGAGGCCGAATTCGCCAGCCTCTTTCCGGATTGCGAACTTGGCGCCATGCCGCCTCTCGGCGAGCTCTACGGTCTCCCCGTCTACGTTGACGAATCTCTTCCCGTAGACAAAGACATCGTCTTTAGCGCCGGCACCCATCGCGATGCCATCCGCATGAACTACGACGACTTTGTCCGTCTCGCGCGACCCACAATCTGCTCCTTCGCCGCCAAAGGCTAGCGGCCATTCGATAACGGCCAAGAACGCTGTCCCCTTGAACGCGACCCACCGCGCCGAAAAACGGGGCATGGCCGCATTTCGAGCTACAATTCTATTCAGAGGACGGTTGCAACAGGTCGCTGCTTGATTCCGCAATGAGCTACGATTCGAAGTTTCCCGATCCGAAGACGGCTTGGCACAAGGTTCTCGAGCGGCTCTATCACGAGGATCACATTCTTTACGCACGTATGAACAATTTCTCTACCGTGCAGGCCTTCCTCGCCACCGCTCTCGCGTTTACAACCTCCGCCACAACCACGGCCCGCAACATCAGCCTCATCGTTTCTCTATTCGGCTTGGCGCTTTCTCTCTTTTACATTTCGCTTGGTTTCCGTGGCGTGCGCGTCATTCAATTCTGGCGCGCTTACCTCCGCCTCTTGGAGTCGATCCCCGGTGTACCTTCCATCGACTTGCACCTCTTCGAGTTCTACCGCCTCGGCCACCGCCGCGGCCCCACCGAAACCGAATTGCCACTCGCCGAGGGACTGGCCATCAAAATCAACACTCCCTGGTGGGCGCGCCGTTCCGTGCACGATCAATTCCCGTGGTATCTGCCTGGCTTCTCGGGAACCATGTTCATCGCCGTCGGCATTCCCACGCTTACAACTTCCTTCTGGCTCCTCGTACTCTACGCCTTGTTTTATCCGCACAGAGACATGGGCATGTTCGTTCTCGGACTCGCCGGCAGCCTCCTCATCGTGTTTGTTCTCCATCTTCTTGCGGGTCGCCTCATTCCCGCTCCGATTCTTGACGGCCAGGTCCACCCGGCCCCCGTCGATCCCGAATGGGATCGCGATCAGGTCTGATCCGAAAATGTAAAAGCCGTTTCCCTGCCATTTCGAGCTATTCCGTCAGAGGTGTAAAATTCTTCGAGCGGGCGTCGAGGTGCCGTAGAGTCTGCTGTATGATTAAGGTGAGTGTGATGTATTCCAATCGAGACGGAAGTCATTTCGATATGTCGTATTATTGCGCCAGGCGCAGCCCGCTGGTGTGCCTTACCAACGTTGCAGTGGAGAAAGGCATCGCCGGTATGGCGCCCGGTTCGCCTACTCCGTTTCTCGCGCTTGGCCAGCTCTACTTAGACTCTGTCGACGCGTTTCAGGAAGCCTTCACGCCCCACGCCACCCAAATCGTGGGCGATATCCCGAATTACACAAATTCCGAACCCACCATCCAAATCAGCATCGTCAAGTTCTAACTCCGCTCTAGATGCGTTTCCCGATCAAGGGGCCATCGCGCGCAAGCACATCGATGTCGCCAGCTGCAACGCGACGAACGCCATGACGAACAGCTGGTTGTTGAGGCCGTACGGCGCTCCGAGGTGAACTGTGAGGAACCGGATTACGAATGCGAGCACGACCAGCGACGCCACCGTCACGGCGGGTCGGACTTAGCTGGGAGCCGCTGCATCCTGCAGCTTCTAGTCGCGGGCGAACCTGTTATCCCTGGGTGGGCCAAGTCCGTCTTAAATGCCAAGAGGGGTTTTATACGCCTATTTACCGGTCTTCTTATAGCTCTTGCCGCCGCCGGTATCACTCACGTTTCGCACGCAGGTTCGGTGAGTTCCGCTTCACCCATGCTTGAACCGCGTTCGGGCCACACCGCGACGCTTTTGCAGGACGGCAGAGTCCTCATTGCCGGAGGAATGCGCCGCGATCAGGATTTCCACAGCTCCGCGGAACAGTTTGATCCTGCCGCGGGAGAGTCCAGGCCACGGTAGCGATGATCCTAGCGCGTGTCGGACACCGAGCGGTTCTGCTTCCCTCAGGTAAGGTGCTGATCGTCGGAGGCTTGGTCGGTCATGGCTGCGCGGATTCCGCCGAGGATTACAATCCCGCTACCGCCAGATTTACGACATTGTCCAGAATGACCACCAATCGCGGAAAGCCAAGCGCTACCCTGCAACCTGACGGCGACGTACTCATCACAGGAGGCGCGGACCATGACACTCCCGGCGGAGTCGAATCTGCCGAAATCTTTCGCGCCAACATATCCAAATTCGAGCCCGTCGGTCCGATGCATACTGCGCGCATCTCGCAGACCGCGACGTTGCTCACTGACGGTCGCGTCCTGATTGTAGGGGGACGCGGCGATACGGTCACCGCCAGCGCCGAGTTTTATGACCCCGCCACAAAACCGTTTGTCGCGACTTGCAGCATGCTGACTGCTCGGTATAAGCGCTCTGCGGGACTACTCCCAGACCGCCGGGTCCTCATCGCCGGTGGATCCGACGATCGCGACTGGCAAGGAACGATGAACAGTGCTGAAATTCACGATCCTAGAACAGGGAAGTTCAGAGCTACATCCCCTCTCAACGGTGCCCGCTTCGAAGCCGTACAACTGGCTACAGGAAAACTGCTCGTCGCCGGGGGAAGCAGGAACGTCGAGCTTTACGATCCCTCGGTTGGCAAGATTCTGCTTGCCGCCGGGCAAATCCAGGACGCACGCTACTCTTATGACCGAAACTGGGCTACAAGATGGCACCGTCCTGCTAACCGGGGGCTATCCCAACAACGAAGATGGAACAGACGCAACCTGGATCTATCATCCCTAGCCACTGACCATTTCCAGTGCCGCGGGTGATCTCACGCAAAGTTGCTGGCCGGTTGAGGCGTCTGAGCCATCGATCATGCCTCCCTCGAGCAACCGCCGGGCTGACGCGAGGACTGCCGGCACTCTCTTTTACTTTCTCCGCCCACTCTGTGTGAAACTCTTCTCTTGGCGGAGGCCCTCGTTGTCATCCCGCAAATTTGACGCCATTATTCTTGGTGCCGGCGCTGCTGGGCTGTTCTGCGCCATCGAAGCAGGGAGGCGCGGCCGCCGCGTCGCTGTTCTCGAACGCGCTGACCGCCTCGGCAAGAAAATCCTCATCTCCGGCGGTGGACGCTGCAATTTCACCAATCTTCATTGCACCCCGGATAATTTCCTTTCCTCCGATCCGCACTTCGCCAAATCCGCCCTTGCCCGTTTCACTCCCGCGGATTTCATCGTTCTCGTTCAGAAGCACCGCATCCCCTACCACGAGAAAACTCTCGGCCAACTATTCTGCGATCGCTCTGCCACCGACGTTACGAACCTCCTTGAATCAGAAGCCCGCGATGCTTCGGTCCAGATTTTCCTCAACACGCAAATCCGCGAGGTCCAGCGCACTACCGAATTTGTTGTTCGCTGCGAATCTTCCAGCTTCTCTGCGCCCGTCCTCGTCGTCGCCACCGGCGGTCTGTCCATCCCCAAGATGGGTGCCACTTCCTTCGGATATGAGCTCGCTCGTCAATTCGGCATCAACATTATTCCCACGCGCCCCGCACTTGTTCCTCTTCTTTTCAATTCCGCCGAACGCCACCGCTACTCCGAACTCGCCGGCGTCTCTGCTGACGTCATCGTCTTCTTCGATGGCCAGCGCTTCCGCGAAAAGATGCTCTTCACCCACCGCGGCCTCAGCGGCCCCGCCATTCTTCAGATTTCTTCTTACTGGAAACCGGGAGGCCCCATCTCCATCGACCTCGCTCCTGAGCGCGACGCCTGCGCTTCCATCCGCGCCGGCCAGACTCGCAACAGCGCCGCGGCCCGTAGAGCTTTTCAGGAATTTCTGCCCGCTCGCCTCGCCGCGCGCTGGCTGGAATTCCACAAACCAAAATCCTTCACCAATGCCGCTCTCGACGCGCTCGAAATGCAAGCGCATTCCTGGGCCGTTACTCCTTCGGGAACCGAAGGTTACGACAAAGCCGAAGCCACCGCCGGTGGTGTCGACACGCGCCAGCTCTCCAGCAAAACTATGGAATCGCGCGCTGTCCCCGGTCTCTTCTTCATCGGTGAAGTGGTCGACGTCACCGGCCACCTCGGCGGTTTCAATTTTCAGTGGGCTTGGGCCTCCGCCGCCGCCGCCGGTCGCTCCCTTTAGCTCGTTCCCCGTTCCAAATAATTAACAGTCACGCGCTTTACTCTCTTCCGTTTCGTGCGAGAATGGACCCATCAAGCGCCCAGCCCCCGGCGCCTGCGATTCTCTTTTACGTTTTCCAGCCCTGCACAGACGCCCAAGTACTTACTGCTACGTCTGATTTCATCGAGGGGTGCGCCATGAGTGATGTTTGGAAACGTTGGGAAGGTCAGGTTGTCGACAATCAGTTCCCCCTTCACCATTTTCTTGCGGCCACCAATCATAGCGCCGTCTTCCTCACTCAACTCTCCGATCCCCATTCGCGCCAGGCCGCCATCAAATTTATTTCCGCTGACGATCCCGTTGCCGGCCAACAGCTCGCCATTTGGAAACAGATCTCTCAGCTTTCACATCCCAATCTTCTTCCCATTTACCACGTTGGCCGCTGCCGCATCGACGGCATGAATCTCCTCTACGTCGTCATGGAATGCGCCGAGGAAAATCTTGCGCAGATACTCCCTCACCGCGCCCTTACTCCCGATGAAACGCGCGAGATGCTTAATCCTGTCGTTGATGTGCTCGTGTACCTTCATGCCAAGTCTTTTGTTCATACCCACATAAAGCCTTCCAACCTGCTCGCCGTTGGTGATCTCCTTAAACTTTCTTCCGACTCAATTCTTCCTGTTGGCCAGTCCCGCGAAGCGCAGCGCGAACCAGATGCTTACGACGCTCCCGAGGCCGCTGCCTCTCCAGTCAATTTCTCCACTCCCGCCTCCGACATTTGGTCTCTCGGCGTCACTCTCGTCGAAGCTCTCACGCAGTCCGCTCCCTCTCTTCCTTTCGAAAACTCCGCCGAGCCGCTCGTTCCCGACGCGCTTCCCCAACCGTACCTCGATGTTGCGCGCCACTCGCTTCTTCGCGAACCTAGGCGGCGCTGGGACGCTCCTCAAATCGCTGCCCGTCTCAGTGGTATCGCTCAACCTATCGTTCACGCTGTTCCTGCTACGCGCGCCGCGGCCGCTTCCCCCCACTCTCTTCTGTCCATGCCCTCACCGGCAATTTCACCTCTCAGCGTTCCTTTGTCACCAGAGCCCGCTATCCCTCTCTCAAAACTTCCTGCGGCGACCTCTTCCAGTTTGCCCATGCCTCGGCCACGCACCGCTGAGCCAGTCAATCCGTCTTCCGAATCCAGTCGCGGTCCCTCAAATTACCTGGTCCCTGCGTTGCTCGCCGCATTTATCCTTATCATCGGCATACTCGCCCTGCCCAGGTTCTTCCGTTTTCGTTCCGAGCCTGTTGCTGCCACCTCTTCCACACCAACGGTTTCCCAATCCAGCCCCGACGCTTCCACTTCTTCACAGCCTACGCCTTCCTCCAAGCCGTCGCCCGTTTCTTCGGACGCACCGGACTCTCCAGCATCCAATCCTGCGACAGTTTCCGCGCCTCCTCCCAAGTCTCCCAATTCGCTGACAGCCGAAAGTGCGACCGCCGCCAGTCCTTCCAAGCCTCGCGACGCCACTCCTTCTCCCGCCATTCTCCGTTCTGAATCGCCGTCGTCTGCCGCCGTGAAACCTGCTACCTCTACTCCTCTGCGTGGAGATGTCCTCAGCCAGGTCCTGCCGAAGGCTTCCGAAAAAGCTCTCGCCACTGTTCACGGCTCTTTTCAGGTCACCGCCCGCGTTCAGGTCGACTCCTCCGGCAAAGTAACTGACGCCACTTTGGAAGATCCCGGTCCGAGCAAGTATTTCGCAAATCTCACCGAGCATGCTGCTCAGCAATGGCAGTTTTCCGCCCCCGAATCCGATGGTCATGCCATCCCCAGTGAATGGCTCATTCGTTTTCTGTTCACTTCTTCCGGTGTCCAGGCTTTCCCCACGCGCACCAATCCGTAGCCTTCTCCGCGCTGCCAGCACCACTTGTAACATTCGATTTACATTCGGAATCTGCAGCCACTTGTGTTCTCAACCTACTCATAGCAAACTTCCCTTACCATCCGTGCGCTGCGGATTTTTTCATCACCTTTTTCTGGAGCCTCTCAGATGTCATCTTTTCCGTACTCCCGCGCCATTCTCTCTGCCTTGGCACTTCTTATCTTTGTTCCTGCCTTTCATTCCGCTGCTCCCGTTCAGGAATCGCTCATCATCCCTCCCGGCACGATTCTTCCTGTCAGCGTCAAGCACACCTTCTCCTCCAACGGTTTCTCTAAAGACATCGCCATCGAAGCTCGCATCATGCAAGACGTTCCTCTCCCCAATCACGACAAGATTCCCGTCGGTGCTACCCTAGTTGGTGTCGTCGTCTCCACCACTCCTTCTTCCGGCAACTCCGGCAGCAAGCTATCTTTCCGTTTTGACAAGCTCGAGTTTCACCACCAAACCATTCCGGTCGTCACCGCTCTTCGCTCTATGGCTCCCATGGTTGACGTCCAAACCGCTCAGTACTCTGATTCGCCCGGTGACACCGGCACTCCGTCCGGCTGGGCCACCACGGTTCAAATTGGCGGGGACATTCGCTACGGCACGGGTGGTGATGTGAAAAATCTTCAGAAACAAACAGTGGGCAAGGGGGTGCCCAACGGCGTGCTCGTGCACATCAGCAATCCCCCCGGCTCACTTTGTCAGGACGACGGCGATCCAGACTACCGCCTACAGGCCGTGTGGGTCTTTTCTGCTAGCTCCTGCGGCATTTACGACATGAAAGGCCTTACCGTCATCAGCATGGGCCGCAAGGATCCTCTCGGTCAAATCACTCTCGCCAAGGACAAGGGCGAGCTCAAAGTCGAAAACTCCACCGGCATGCTACTCCGCGTCCTCCACTAATGGGCTTTGTGGGGGCCGATCCTTCTCCGTAAGGTTGACTTCGACTTCTTCTCTTCTCTGCAAACCTTCGTGTTCTCTGCGCCTCTGCGTTATCTGTTCTCCTCGCGATAGCTAGTCTTTCCCCGGCACGACCCCAGCAGCAGGCAGGTTTGCGTGTACCGGTCGTCAGACGTATAGTTCTCGGCAGCACCAAATCAAGATGGTTTTCCTCGCTCAGATACGCCCCAGGTGAAAATGAAATTCAAGCGCGTCGTCGTTTGGCTCTTGAAAGGGTTTGCCGCTCTCCTCGTACTCGTCGCCGTTGCGTTCTTGCTCTTTGCTTGGCTTCGTCATCCTAGGTTCTCCACCGACAATATCTTTATCCACCCTGATGGACCGGGCGTCTTCAAAATGTGCGACATCCCCCGCGGCCGCGTCCTCTCCTCGCAAAAAATCGACGATTACGCCGATAAACTCCTGGCCGAAATGACTCTCACTGAGAAGGTCCACCAAATGTCTGGCGACACCGGCTGGTTGGAATTGGCAAAGCTGGTCTTCCTGGACATGTTGAAATACAACGACTCCCCGATTCTTGCCGGTCGCAATCCCCGTCTGCAGATCCCTTCGATCGCCTTCTCCGATGGCCCTCGTGGTGTGGCCATGCATCACTCCACTTGCTTTCCCGTAGCCATGGCGCGCGGCGCGAGCTGGGATCTCGATCTCGAACGACGCTCGGCGACGCCATCGGCCAGGAGATTCGCGCGCAGCACGCCAATTTCTACGGTGGCATCTGTATGAGTCTACTCCGCCACCCGGGCTGGGGCCGTTCCCAGGAAACCTTCGGCGAAGATCCTTACTTTCTCGGCGAGATGGCCGTGGCCACGGTCGTTGCAGGCATTTCGATATCGAGGCCAGCGTTGGCGCCTTTGGTGCCTTCGTAAACGCCGTCGCGAAGAAATCAGACATGACGAAGCCGCGAAAGCCCCACTCGTCTTTCAAGATTTTGCGGAGGAGATCGGAATTTTCGCCAACATAATCGCCGCGAACACGGTTGTACGAGGACATCAGTGGGTGGAGCACGGTAGGGATCGCTATTGCTCGCGACCCCCTCCGCAGATCCGGACGGGCGCTAGCGACCGCAATCTGGTTTTGGAGTGGCCATGGCTAAAACACTTCTTCCTTCAATCTCGCTCCTTGGTGCGACTGTTATTACGATGTTCATAGTCGGCTCTCAAGGAGGCCACGGCAAAACCGAGGTCGATCATCAATCGACGCTACAATTGTTACCCCTGCAGATCGAGGTCTGGAACGAGGAGCAGAACTATTTTCGATACCTTCAGGCGAAGGACTTGAAAAGCTATATGTCGCTCTGGGACACCAACTTCGTTGGCTGGCCGGACTGCCACGAACATCCCGTGCGAAAGGCGGATATTGAATCGGACGTAGCGGAAGAGTTCCGAACGGCGAAACTGCATGCGCCTCCTCTTCCTTTCCCAAAACCAGAGTCGATCGTGATATTCGGCGACATTGCGATCACATATTATTTCTGGCCTGAGGTGGATGGGGCATCGGCCCCCAAATACCGGATCACGCACACATGGCGGAAAGGGCCAGGGGGTTGGCGAATCATCGCTGGTATGTCCTGCGCCGTACCACGTTCCAGCGCCGGGATTAGGCCAGTTGGCCCGGAGCCAATAAGTCAGATTCGGCCATCCAAACGCGCTTACGATAGTCAGTGCCCTGGCACCCCCGCCAAAACTCTCGATTCGCCGAAGGTTCCTATCCCCTAACCGTATTCTCCTCAGCTACTTGCAGCGAGTCAAGAAAAGTGCATGTCTATCATTGCTAATCACCTCCATATTTTCCTCCTCTCCCATCTAACATACGCCCAGCCCATTGCGTCGCCTACCTGGTAGTGCAACAATGGCCCCGTGGGGGCGCATCTTAACCCCCGGGGAATGACCTGCGTCGGCGATTGTCGTCGCCGCTGCCAAACGCAGGGAACCGTTACGCCCGCTTTGGTGTCTAACAACTTGAGCGGACAAAGGTTGGGCAATCCCCGCCAACCAGCTGAGCCATCAGGCCGTAGTTGAAGGTTGGCCAGAAAGGCAAACCGTGTCCGATTGGGCTAGTGCCCTCTTTTGGGGCCGCGACGAAAGCGAACTCGTCACCGAACTGCAAGCGGGCTCGGAAGCCGCGTTCGACTGGCTCGTCACCCACTACCACGGACCCGTGTACAACCTGATCCTCGGCATGCTAGGTGATACGGCAGACGCCGCCGATGCCGTTCAGGAAGTTTTCTTGAAAGCCTTCAAAGGAATCCGGAATTTTCGCCAGGGTAGCTCCCTCAAGACCTGGCTCTATCGCATCGCCATTCGCGAAGCGCTCAATCACCGCCGCTGGTTTAAGCGGCATCTCCAAAAAAACGTTTCCATCGACGCGGAACCTGAAGAAGGCGCCACGCAAATCGAAATCGAAGACCTGGCCGCGACACCGTTTGATCAACTTGCAGCACACGAAATCCAACACGCCGTGCAAACCGCGCTCCAGAAGGTCCCCGACGTCTTTCGAAGTGCTGTCATCCTTCGTGACCTCGAAGGCCTCAGTTACGAGGAAGTCGCCGAAGTGCTCGACTGCAGCGTCGGTACCGTCAAATCCCGCATCTTGCGCGGTCGCCGCGCCCTGAAAGATATTCTGGAACCCCTACTGGGAGAAAAGGAAGTCTCGCACTGGCGCGACCTCTCGGCAAAAACCAATGGCCAGCTCCGCCCGCGATCCTCTCCTGTACTAGCTTCTCCCGTTCCGGTCACGTTTAGCGCGCAGATTGGGCTGCCGCTCGCTTTCGTGCCCAGCTCCACCGGTAACACAGCTCAGGAAGTGTCGCGTCCCTTGTCGACGCGCGAGGGACTCTCATGATTTGCGAGAAGGTTCATAGCCGGCTCGCTGGCTACCTGGATGATGCCGTGGCTTCCGCCGCTCTTCCCGGTGATCGCAACGAAATACGCGACCATCTGGAATCCTGCGCCTCTTGCCGCGAGGAATTGCAGCGCTATCGCAAATTGAGCATGCTCCTTTCCCGCATGGCCCGCTCGATTCCCCCTGCCGATCTTGCCGTCAAAATCAAAGTCGCCGCGGCGCAAGCTCAAGCCACGCGGGATTGGCCTCGCCGTTGGGAACGCTTTAAAGTCCGTCTCGAACTTGTTATGGAGAATTCGTTCCGGCCACTCACCGTTCCCGCCACTGGCGGATTGTTCAGTGCCTTCCTCATTTTCGTCTTCGTATTGCATCTGATCATGCCCGGCATCACTGTGCAGGCCGATCCTAACGATGTCCCCCTTGGACTTTTGCGCCCGGCAGAACTGATTTCTCTGGCCGATTATCCCGGCGGAATTACACCGGAGCTTTTGCATCCCGACGTGGCTCTCGAGCAGGACCTGCGCATTGACGTCACCGTCGATGCCCAGGGCCAGATGACCAAGTACGAAATCCTGAATGGGGAAGATACTCCTCAGATCCGTCATCACCTCGATCAGATCCTGATTTTCTCCCGCTTCCGGCCGATGCTGAGCTTCGGGCGGCCAACATCCGGTGGGCATGTCGTTCTCAGCTTCAGCTCCGTTTACGTCCACGGCTGATTCGTCCACAGCTTGCCCATAACTTGCTGAAAGTCTTCGCGAACGGAACCGCGCTACATCCCTGTCCTCTCGGCCAGCTTCTTCTTTTGCGCCGTCCTGTACCTTGTACCCCTAACTTTCTCCTCTCCCTCCGTGTTCAATGGATGCAGGAGTTCGCCTATGTCCACAATGCTCCGCCGCATCGCGATTCTGGCTGCACTCGCTCTGTTTGTGTTGTTCGTGACCCGTACTTCCCACGCGTCTTCCAGCGCTTCCCGCTCCGCTCGTCCTCAAGCGGGCGCGCCTGAAACGCAGTTGCTCGAAGCTGCCAACCGTGATCGCGCCGCAGCTGGCTTGCCTCCTCTTCAGTGGGACATGGCTCTCGCCGCTTCGGCCCGTCAGCACGCGCAGCGCATGGCCCAGGCCAATACGCTCTCTCACCAATTTGCCGGTGAACTTCCTCTGCAGCAGCGCGTCACGCAAGCGGGCGCACGCTTCAGCCTCATCGCAGAAAATGTTGCCGAAGGACCCAGCGCCGGCAACCTGCATCAGCAGTGGATGAACTCTCCTCCGCACCGCGCCAATCTCCTGGACCCCGAACTGAATGCTGTCGGCATCGCCGTGGTGCAGGGCGCGGGCATGCTCTTCGCCGTGGAAGACTTCTCCGCCGCAGTTCCGGCCCTCAACCTCGATGCACAGGAACTACAAGTGGCCTCGCAATTGTCCGCACACGGCCTGCGCATGGTCAGCGCTACCGGCGACGCCCGCAAAACCTGCGACATGGATCGCGGCTGGTCCGGTCAGAGGCCTCTCAGCGTGGTGCGGTACGAAACCACAGACCTCAGTCGCTTGCCCGGAGACGTCGAGCAGCGGCTGCAAACCGGCAAATTCCGTACCGCTGCCGTTGGTGCCTGTGACGCCGGCTCCTCCGCCGGATTCACTCGCTTCCGCATTGCCATCTTGCTCTACTAACAACTCCATCCACTCTCCTAACCGCACTTTCGCAGCTGCGGGCATTTTTCGGGTTTTTTGCCCTTATTTTTATTGTTAAGGCGTGTGTTTTCATCGGTGCTCTCCCGGAAAACGGTAGAGTGGAGACCAAGCGCCTTCCTTCGACAACGGACTTCTGGCAGTCTGTCGTTAGTCTAATGCCCGGCATAAACGTTTTCTGGCTTGCCTTTTAGTCAGAACCCGTTAAACTCCCCTTCATGAGGTTCACCTCCTATTGCTGGCGATTTACGTACCGGACCAAAAACCGGCAGGGAGGGGCCGTCATCTAGATCGAGTGAATTCAAGAAGTTTTGGCCCACTCCCGACGAGTGGGCTTTTTTGTTTTTAGCGCTAATTCGCTGGCCCGCCGGGCCGAGGGGACGCACATGATTATTTCGATGAAGCTTCACTCAACGCGAGAGGAAATTGACGAGGTCTGCGCCATCGTCAGGCACTTTGGCTACAAAGTGCACTCCATCGAAGGGGAGGAACGTGTGGTCATCGGTGTCGTCGGCGTTGGCGATGTCACCCCTTGCCTGGAATCGGTGGAGTCCTTGCCACAGGTCGACAATGTCGTCCGCATCACCGCCCCCTATAAATTCGTCAGCAAGGAATTTCGCAATGGTAAAACGCGCATCAAGGTCAATGGCACCGAAATTGGCGGCGATGAGTTCATCGTGATCGCCGGCCCCTGTTCCGTCGAAAGCGAAGACCAGATCATGCGTTCCGCCGAAGCCGTGGCCAAGGCTGGCGCGAAGCTCCTTCGCGGCGGCGCCTTCAAGCCCCGCACCTCGCCCTACGATTTTCAGGGCATGGAAGAAGAAGGGCTCAAGCTCCTTCAGAAAGCCAAGAAGGCCACCGGTCTCGCCATCGTCACCGAAGTGATGGGCGACCGCGATGTGGATCTTGTCGCTCAGTACGCCGACGTCATGCAGGTTGGCGCACGCAACATGCAGAATTTCGTGCTACTGAAAGCGCTGGGCAAATGTGGACGCCCCGTTCTGCTCAAGCGCGGCCTAAGCAGCAACATTAAGGAATTGCTCATGAGCGCGGAATACATCACGGCCCACGGCAATCCCGACGTGATCCTCTGCGAACGCGGCATCCGCACGTTCGAGACTGCGACGCGCAACACTTGCGACATTTCCGCAATTCCTGTGCTCAACGAATTGACGCACTTGCCCGTGCTGCTTGATCCCAGCCACGCAACGGGGAAGCGTAGCCTGGTTCCCGCCGTCGCGAAAGCTGGAGTGGCCGTCGGCGCCGATGGCTTGATCGTGGAAGCGCATCCCGCTCCCGAAAAAGCGGTCAGCGACGGCGCGCAATCCCTCGACCTGAACCAGTTCGCCAAAATGATGCAGGATTTGCAGCCCTACATTGCCCTCTGGAGAGAGTCGCACACCAAAGAACTCGCCGCCCCCGCGCGATAATGTAAAAAGCCACGCCCTTGAACCATGGTTCTGTAATTGCCAACGTCCAGGTTGGTTCCGCGCTCCCGGTTAGAGTCGTTTGGCGCAGGCCTTCTGTGCTGCGCCGACTTCGGGTGCCGAAAGGTTTTTGGTTCATCAAGGCTGCGAGTCAAGAGGAAACATTTTCCCCTGTGTAACGCCCACGCACAATTCTCCGATGATTCAACGTATTTTCAGAGCATCGATCACTCCTGAGGCGCGTGACCCAACTCTCGCCCGGACACTATGTTCAACTACTATATCTATTAAATATTATTTTACAGGTAATAAATTACCTGCTATCCCGCCGCGTAAATCGTCGCCACAAGCTCGCGCGCGATTCGGCGTCCTGTCCTCGAATCACTTTCCAGACTGCTTTTCTGCTCCTCTTTGCTGTTTGTTAGCTTTTCCCTGAGCTAACTCCTTGGTTTCTCCTTGATGCAAGCCGTTCTGTCCCAAGTCATGTGTTGCCTCTACATACGTAAAAACAAAGGGTTAACGGGGTATGCGAGTCCTTGTATGAGTTACGTAAAAGTATTGCTTACATTGTCGGTGCTCCGACTCTTCGCATTGCTGGTTTCCGAACAACCGAACGCTTCACACGGGGCAAAGACCGCTCGTGCTTCTCGGCGTGCGGCTGGCACCACTTCATCGGCGTGTACTTGAACTACAGCCGTGAGCATGACTACACTCAGACACGCGCAAGACTTCTTCACTAGCTCGCCCAAATTTGGGACAAGGGACCTCGGATGCGAGATTTCAGCAGAGTTAAAGTACTGGTTGCGGGTGCGTTGTTCCTGGCCGTGGGAGCGATGGCCGACGACGTGAAGGTTCTCACGAATCACGTGGGCTATGAACGGAACGGACCGAAGCGCGCCGTGATCCAGGGCAAAGCGGGTGAAACGATCACCAACTGTGCCTTGAGGCGTGACGAAACCGATGAGACAGTGCTCGCGCTGGATGCGAAAGCCGTGGGCCCCGTGAAGAAGTGGAAAGACTGGACGTTCTGGACCCTGGACTTCGATTCCTTCGGCACGGAAGGGAAATACTACATCAGTTGCTCCGCCGGCCAATCGCAGGTGCGCTCGTTTCCATTCAAGATTCAGGTACTCCTCCTCGAGCGGCAAACGCTCTCCGATGTGATTTATTTCTTCAAGGATGAGCGCAGCTCCGGCCAGTTTGACAAGGCCGATCGCCATCTCCCGTTTGATGGCAGAAAAAAGGGTACGCTCGACGCCCACGGCGGCTGGTGGGACGCCACCGGCGATTACGGCAAACACCTTTCCCACCTCTCGTTTTCCACCTACTTCAACCCACAGCAAATTCCCTTCACGGTCTATTCTTTGCTGAATAGTTACGAGCAACTGGAAAACAGTGGCATCCCTCAATTTGCGCGCTACAAGACGCGGCTGCTCGACGAAGCCATGTTCGGCGCGGATTATCTCGTCCGGGTAAAAGATCCGGAGGCCTCGTTTTATCGTTCCATCTCCACGGGTGGAGTGAATCAGGTTCCAGCAGAGCGAAAAGCCGCGGGCGAGATGAAGCGTTTTGGGATCTACCAGACGAACACGCAGGATCGCGGCGGCATGCTTGAGCAAGCCAACAATGAAATGGAGTACGAAGTGAGTTACCGGTCGGGCGGAGGCGTGGCGATTGCCGCGCTAGCAATGGCCAGCCGCTTTCCCGTCTCCGGCGAATTCACCCGCGCGGATTACCTGAGAGCCGCCGAAGACGCTTTCGCTTTCCTGGAAAAGAACAATCTGAAAATGGTCAACGACGGCAAGGAAAATATCGTTGACGATTATTGCGCCCTGACTGCCGCGACGGAACTCTTCAAGGCGACGAAAAAGGAGCAGTACAAGCAAGCCGCAGACCGCCGCGCGAAAAGCCTTGCGACGCGCCTGGTCCCTGACGGCCCTTACCCCAATTATTGGCGTGCCGATGAAGCCACGCGGCCGTTTTTCCACGCTTCCGACGCCGGATTTCCCGTGGTCAGTCTTCTCTACTACACGGAAATTGCTGACGCAGGCACAAAGAAGGTCATTCTTGACGCCGTTAAGAAATCGCTAGTGCATGAACTTGCCGTCACAGGGGAAGTGAATAATCCGTTCGGCTACGGCAGGCAATTGGTACAAGACAAAACGGGTAACCGCCGCACCTCGTTTTTCTTTCCCCACAATTCCGACGCCGCGCCCTGGTGGCAAGGTGAAAATGCCCGGCTTGCCTCACTGTCGGCGGCAGCGCGCTTGGCGAAACCACACTTCAAAGATGATGCGGAGTTTACGAAGCAGCTCGATGCGTTCGGCGCGAATCAACTCAATTGGATCCTTGGGCTCAATCCTTACGATTCCTGCATGCTCTATGGCGTGGGACACAACAACGTGGACTATCTCTTTTTCGATTCGTGGGAGTTCACCAACGCGCCCGGCGGCATTTCCAACGGCATCACCAGCGGGTTTCGCGACGAGGACGACATAGATTTCAATTTGACCTACAAACAGACCGGCGCGGATAATGACTGGCGCTGGCAAGAGCAGTGGTTGCCCCACGATTCCTGGTATTTGCTCGCCGTTTCCGCACAAGCCGGCTCGGCAAAATAACGTCCCCGGCGACAATGCGCTCTGGGGGAAAGAGCACCCTCCCATTGTCCCTTGCCCTTTCGTTTGCAGTTCCAGCACTTCGGGCCAGTAGGCTTCGTCCTCTTCTTCCGATAGGCTTTGTCCGCTTGGCGGTGCGGTTCTTGGGGAACGGCGTGAGGTTGCTGTGTACTGCGAACATTGCGGACTGAAAATTCTTCCCGAACGGCCAGTTTGCACTCGCTGCGGTTGCGAACCCGCGCACCAGTGGATTCAACTGCTCAGTCTGGCGATCCTGCTTCTGGTCGTCATTGGCAATTCCGTTGCCGGCCTGTTCTTGCTGCCGAAGCTATCCGCCGCTCATCCCACAGCCCTGTTCTTTCGCGGTTGGTTGTGGGCCGACCGGGAAAGTGGGTCTTACGGCTGGATGCCGCTCGCTGCCGCGCTTCTGCTCTGGGAGTTTTTTGTCTGGCGCAAGCTGCGCAAAGCAAAATCCGTAACCAAAATCAAAGGTTGGGTTAGCCGCAAAATGCTTGCGTTTGTACTGGCGGCCGGGTTTGCGCCGATCTTGCCATGGTGGCTCCCTGCCAACCAGCCATCAGAGAGGACCCTTGCCGCCCTCGCGCAGTATCCGGGTTTGCCATGCGCAATGTCATGGGGCGCCGTCCTGCTCGTCACGCTGATTCTTTGCGTCAAGCCTGAAACACGCGACCGACTCTTGGGTCGAGGAGAGGGATTGTCGCTCGTGAGCCTGGGAGCGCTCACTCTATTTCTCGTTCTTATGTTGTTTGGCTGGTCGCTGAGCTGACGACAATTGAGAACTGACATCGCGGCATAAAATTACGAATTTCTCCGCACGATGTCCCGCGCTTGCACTGAACCAAAACGGCAATAAACTGAAATTAAGAATTGACCAAAAGAGGCCATCGCAACTTGACCGTTTGATCCGGTGAAGGCTAGTATCGACGGACCATGACGGACAACGGTTCGCTGATTGGGCAGACAATCTCCCATTACAAAGTAACGCGAAAGATCGGCAGCGGCGGGATGGGCGTAGTCTATGAAGCTGAGGACATGCGGCTTGGCCGACGCGTCGCTGTAAAATTCCTCCCTCCTGAGATGGCGCAGGACTCACAATTAATTGAGCGCTTTCAGCGTGAAGCACGCGCCGCCTCGGCGCTCAACCATCCTAATATCTGCACCATTCATGCCATCGAACAACACGAGCGGGAACATTTTCTGGTGATGGAACTTCTCGAGGGCCAGACCCTGGCGCAAGTGATGAGCAAACAGCCCTTTCCCATCGATAAGATTCTCCCAATGGCCACGCAAATCGCCGATGCCTTGGAATCCGCCCACGCTCGGGGAATCGTTCACCGCGACATCAAGCCCGCCAATCTTTTCGTTACCGACCGCGGCCAGGTGAAGGTTTTGGATTTTGGCTTGGCAAAACTGGAAGGTAAGGATTTACGCGTTGCCGAAGAAACCTCCTCGAAGATGGACAATACGCTTCTCGGCGGCACGGATTTGACGTCGCCAGGATCGGCCGTTGGCACCGTTTCCTACATGTCGCCGGAACAGGCACGCGGCCAACTAGTGGATGCGCGGACAGATCTCTTTTCCCTGGGGACCGTGTTGTATCAGCTGGCTGCGGGTGTCTTGCCATTCAAGGGTGACACCTCGGCCGTGGTATTCGATGCGATTTTGAACCGCGATCCAAAACCAGTGGAAGATGTGAATCCGTCCTTGCCGCCGGAGTTTGGGCGAATTCTCTCGAAGCTTTTGGAAAAAGACCGGAGTCTACGTTGCCAGACCGCATCGGAACTGAAAACAGATCTTAACCGGCTAAAACGCAACCTGGAGTCCGGCACCAAACGCGTCGCAGAGTCTACCGAATCCAGATCAGGAACGGCCAAGCTCAACATAAAGTCCGTGGCCGTGCTCTATTTTGAAAACTTAAGCGGTGCGAAGGAAGATGAGTACCTGCGCGATGGAATCACTGAAGACATCATCACCGAACTTTCCAAGATTCGTGGCCTGAATACCTACTCCAGGCCCACGGTACTGGCGTTCCGCGACAAGCAGGTTACGCCCTCGCAAGTCGGGCAACAATTGAATGCTGCCTATGTACTGACGGGGAGTTTGCGGCGGAGTGGCAGCCGCCTGCGAATTACGACGCAGCTTGTGGATGCGCAGACAGATTTTCCTTTGTGGTCCGAGCGATATGACCGCGAAATGAAAGACGTGTTCGAGGTTCAGGATGAGATTGCGCGGAAGATCGCCGAAGCGCTTCGCGTGACTCTCTCGCCCCAGGAACTGGAAGCCTTGGCGGTAAAGCCGACGGAGAATCTGCAAGCGTACGACCTCTACTTGCGGGGGAAACGGTATGCGCGGCGGCAAACGCGTCAGGACCTGGAGTTCGCGCTGCAGATGTTCGAAAACGCGGTGGCCATGGACCCCAGTTTCGCACTAGCCTACGCGGCATGTGCAAATGCCTGCGCGATGTTTTACTGCAATTACAGCCGGGAAGTGATTTGGGTGGAGCGTGCCAGGAACGCTTCGGGTAAAGCTGTGGCTCTTCGTTGGGATTTGCCGGAAGTGCAAGTGAGCCAGGCGTGGGTGCTCTACGCAACGGAACTGCACGACGAGTCTGTGCGCATGGTGCGGAAGGCGATCGAGCGCAAGAAAGACTGCGAGGGCGCGTATTACCTGTTATGCCGTGCCTTATTTTCAGCCGGGCGGTATCAGGAAGTAGTGGACGTGATGGATGCGGCGCTGGAAGTGGGCGGCGAGGACTACAACGTTTACGTTCCGATAGCCAATGCCCTGGGAGCTCTGGGGAAGAAGGACGAATACCGCAACCTGCTGCTCAGGCGCATCGTGGCGCTAGAGAATCACCTGCAGCAGGTGCCCGAAGATGCTCGCGCAAGAATCCTACTGGCTGCGGATTACGCCGAACTGGAGCGTGTGGACGACGCCATCAAAGAATTGAACCTGGCGATTACCTTGCGCGCCAACGAAGCCTCCATCCTCTACAATGCCGCCTGCACCTTTGCTTTGCTGAAGCGAAAGGCAGAGGCCATGGACACTCTGCACAAAGCCTGGGATGCGGGGTTTAAGGACGCTACCTGGGCGCGCCGCGATCCCGATCTGGCGATCCTCCGCGGTGAGGCCGAATTTGACGCGTTGTATCCCGCCGGGGGAGCCCACGCACCAAGTCCGGCAAATTAACCACTGTTCTGCCTCGCATGATTTTCCCGTTTAATCGTAGTAGTGGCCTAGAGGCACAATAACCAGCAACGCGATAAGGCGCTCCTGAACTGCCACGATGCAAAACAGAGTAGTCTCCCATGGGGAAGTTTGACGCAGAAAAGAGCAAAGCCCGGGGTCGGCCCGGGCTTTGTCTGGTTCAGGGACCGAAGAGCAGCGCCAGGGAATGGTACGCACTCTTCGGGTGGGTTTTACGGTCGGTCATTGGGTGACCAGTGAGTGCACTTTGCCAAAGAATCGGAAGGCGGACAATGCACGCGGGGTGAACTGCGGGTAGACGCAAGGTGAACCGGAGGGCCGAACTAAACGATTGAACTCGCAAGGGTTATTCCGCGATGCCGACGATGCCGAGAGGGGGTTCGCCCGCCCCCGAAGAGTTTGCTATAGTCGCGGAAACCTCTTTTGCAAAGGAAGTTCAGGGCACTAGCCGCATGATACTGAAATTTGGCACGTATACCGTGGATGCGCGCGCGGGCGAAGTCTTCAGGAAAGGCAAGAAACTGGACGTCCAGCCCCAGCCCGTTCAAGTCCTCGTCTCGCTTTTGGAGAACGCTGGGGAAGTAGTGACGCGCGAAGAACTTCGCCAGAAAATCTGGCCTGCCGACACCTTTGTAGATTTCGAGCACAGCTTAAACACAGCAATCAAAAAACTACGGCAGGCCCTGGGAGATAACGCGCTGCAGCCGAAGTTCATCGAGACGCTGCCGCGACGAGGGTACCGGTTTCGCGGGAAAGTGGAATCGAGTGGTGAGAAAGCTCCAGCAGCCATAGTGAAGCAGGGAAAGTTCGCGGGGAAAGTGTTCGAGTTGGAGACAGAGAAGGGAGTTCCTTGCGTGATGGCACCTGCGGATGGAGGCTGCCTGAAAGAATGGGAACGCCTGATCTCGCTTGAGGATGACGTGGGCATTTCGATGATGATCGCGGAGAAGCGGCTGCTACTTGTGGAAGGTGGACATCGCGTCCGTGTACTCGCCACGGAAGAAAAGTCCCGCTGGTGCGAAGTGCGAATCATGGATGGCGAGCACTACGGAAGAACAGCGTTAGTTGAGAAGAAATCACTGGGAAAGAGTGGCTGACGAGACGCCGAGCGCGTCTTAAGAGTTGCCGAATCAAAACCAATGAGACTGTAAGACAAAGTGTCAGGAAGCATAAGTGTCGGGCTATAATCCCGTCGTCATTTCTACGGCCATAGAATAGAGACAGAGTCTCACAAGGGCGAGAAACGATGGCAAGTTCGATGTTGGATTCCATCCTGACATTAGTCACGCCAGAGATGAAACAAGCAATGGCAGCAAGGCTGGGAGAAACACCTCAAGCCGTGCAAGGCGGGTTGGGGACGGCAACGGCAGCCACCTTAGCTGGTTTGGCAAGCAAAGCAGACGATTCAGGCTTCCTGGGTGAAATCATCAACATGGCAAGCGGCGCTTCCGGGCAGAATATTCTGGGGAGCCTTTCCTCGCTTGCGTCGAGCGGCCCGAGTGGGGCCACCGCGGACCTGGTCAATAAGTTCCTGCCGATGGTGTTTGGCGGCAGGTCGGACCAGGTGTCCAGCACGTTGTCTCGACATGCAGGGGCGAGCGCATCGTCGATGGGAGGACCGTTGAAAATGACAGTTTCCTTAATCATCGGTTTGCTAGGAAAGCTTCACAGCAGCGGATCCCTTAATCTGGGCTCGCTCGCGGGAATGCTAGGCAGCGAGGTTCCGAACCTGCAGAAATATGTGCCGCCGAATCTTTTCTCCGGGGCTACACAGACTGCCAGTAGTGCCGTATCGGAAGTTAGGGACGTGACAGGGCCAAAGAAGGGCGCACCCTGGCTCGTTTTGTTGGGAGTGCTCGGCGCAATCATCCTGGCAGGGCTTGGGTACCGGGCGTTGAACACTGGAAAGGTCAATATACAACCCGCGATGAGTTCGGCAACAAACGCGGTAAAGAATTCGGCCACCACGGCGGGCAACGCGGCGAATTCCGCCTAGGCGGCGCTAGGGGAGTTCTTCAAAGTCAAACTTCCCGACGGCACTGAGCTGAATGATCCGCGGCTGGGAGTGGAGAATAAGCTAATCGTCTTCATCCAGAACTCCGCCTCTTCGGTGGATACGGAGACTTGGTTTGATTTCGACCGCCTGCTGTTCGACACGGGCCAGGCGACACTCCAACCGGCTTCTCAAGAACAGTTACAGAACATCGCGCTTATCCTGAACGCTTATCCGAATGTCAAGATCAGAATCGGCGGATACACTGACAATACCGGAGACGCTGGGTCAAATATGAAATTGTCGCAGGCGAGAGCTGATAGCGTGATGGCTGCGCTCGTAGCTCTCGGCGTAGACCCTTCCCGCATGACCGCGAAGGGATATGGCGAGGAGCATCCGGTGGGGGACAACTCGACCGAAGAAGGGCGGCAGAAGAACCGTCGCATCTCCATGCGGCTTACCGCGAAGTGAAGGCAACCTCACACGGTCTCAAAAGCCTTGCGCTTCCTCGGTGTGCGGGGCTTATGTTTCGGTGCCCTATTTGTTTGTTGCGGTCGTGGTAGCGTTCTTAGCGGGAGTGGCGAGCTTCAGTATCAATACCTGACCATTGGAATGGAAGGATCCGCCGGTGGCGGTCCTGGCCTCCTTCAATGGGTTACTGGGAGTGAAGTGAGACACTTCCGTTACCCAGCCGGTGCTTGAAAGTGTCCTTTCCACGTACACGCGCTCGAGGTCTATATCGGGATCAATTTTGTGCGTGATGCCGTTATTGCGTTGATCCTTTTCGAAACCGATGTCGTGAGTTGCGGCACCCACCCAAAGCATCTGACCGTCCACCGTGAACGGAGCGTTCCAGACCCTCAAGTGATTTCGTGAGGCAACTACCGTGATAGGTTCGGCGTGCGCCCAGCCGTAGTCCTGGGGACGTCCGAAGAGATAGAGCGGGCTCATGGGCATCGTCAAGTAAGACTCTTTCGAGATGCTAGCGACGATGCCGCTCAGCACTGTGGATTCCACATTGGTGTCCACCTTAACCCACCCAGCGGTGGTGAACACTTTCTTCATCTGATCTTCGTCACCCAATATCAGAAAGTTGACCATGTCTCCGGGGTTCCCGTCTTTGTCCCCAATTTGTCGCGGAATTTTGCTGAACAACGAATCGTCAATTCCCGGAATGTACTCCATTGGCCGTGCTATGACGCGCGGCGTGGTGTCTGTGGAGGCGAACACGAGCAGGTTCACTTTGTAAGAGCCATCCCCAGTGTCGCTGCCAGCCTGATTGATCCCCAGAAACAGTTTTCCGGTGATCGGAGAGACCAATTCCTTCTTAGGGCCTATCAGGAATGGTTGGGCGACATCCGGGTCGCCGATCCTGCCGATAAGCGCGCCACGCCCGGCCTCGTTAAGCGGCAAGATGCGAAGCAAGTCCTTGAAGCCACGGGTCAAGCCCTCGGGGCCATTGTCGACCTTCGAGTCCAGATAGCGAAGCTTTCCCTTCGCGGTGAGGACGATGCGCTGCCCGGGCTCGAGCGTGATTCCCGTGTCGGTCCAGATTTTGCCGCCCTCCAAAGTGAATTGCTTGGATTGCAGCTGCTTCCCACTGGATGCCGCAGCTGGAGGTGAAGCCGGTGCAGCCTTTTCTATGGGAGCGGCCGGGGTCTGCGGGGCTGGAGGAGGTGCGTCACCAACAAGTTGGGCGTACGTGGAGCAAGTGCCGGTCAGCATCACCAGAACAGCAAATGTGGATATACGGAGTCCTACGCTGCCAGTTGGCTTCATCGCGTCATTCCTTCCCGGCACGGCAGGCTCCCTATTCTAAGCACAACTGCGCCCTGGTTTGTAAGCGTCAGTGAGATCGCGCCACGCCGACCCCGTAGGGAACTCCGGGAGAGTGGCAAGACCACCCTCGTGGTAGGCCCGGCCATCCAGTTTAGCGATGAGCAGGGTTCAGGGCCAGATCGGGGGGTGCGCGACTTACAAGTGGAAGTTAAGCTGCCCTGCGTTCCTCCCAATAGTCTTCAAACTCGCCATTCAGATGGCAGCATCGGAGAGCCAGGATGGCGTTGGCTCCTCGAACGGTCCAGAACATTCCTGACCTCTTGAGACGGAAAGCGACCACTGTCTTGCATCCGGCTTCAATGACGCCCGAACCAACAAATAGGTGTTGGCCGCGAAACTTGGGGTATCGCATGCGCTCTGCATTCCGTTCAAAATAATCTGCCTCGGTGCGAATCTTCTCCGTTACTTCGGGGTTATCGGATTCGATCGAGCGGAGTGCAGCAACCAGCTTTTCGATTTTCCCCCGATCCAGCAGGCGCTTCTGGTGGATCTTCATCCAGGCTTTTTGTTTCCCTTCGTTATTCGGGTACAGCTTGCGCGCGACCTCCCAAAGATGCTGGCGGGCATGGTAGAGATCGACAATCTGAATGGCCTCGGAAAAATGCAGGGCCACAAGATTCCAAATCCATTCGGCGCCGTCGCCGATCACGACCTTCTTGAGTGCGCGGCTCCAGCCGCGTCTACAGGCTTCCGCATAGATTCGCCGACCAAACTCTTCCGCACTCTCGATGGCTCCGGTATACGTGGTGGAATCGGGATCGCGGATTGCATAGCCTTCCTCATCCCACCTCGTCTGGGTGAAGACGCATCCCAGTTTGACTTCCCGAGTATGGGCCGGCTGACCTTCCATCTTGCCCTGCCGACCGACCGTCTCTTTCTTCACCACCGGAACTCCCGTCCCATCCATCTGCACGTACAGAACGGGAATCGGCTCGCCGGCAACAACGGGCAGTTCCAACTGCAGGGCTTTCCGAATCTCGGCTTGTTCGCGCTGAGCAATGTCGGCTCCGATGGCCTCCGCCGTACGCTCTACTGATTTGGTGGTCACTTCCAGGCCGGCCAGAACCTTCATCTGTTCGCGGCCGTGATCGAAAGGTGCCTCCTGGCCCACCATCGCCTGCATGCGGCGTACGCCGGGAGAGAATTCCGTATTCTCGATATCCAGTTCGACATCCACCGGAAATTGGCCGACGCCGCAGTGTGCGCATAAATAGTAGGGACGTAAAACTTCCACCGGGCCCACGACGGTCAGCACGGGCTTGCTGCGCTGCTCGCGGTAGTGGGCTTGTTGGCCGCAAGGGCAAGCCCGCGTGCGCCCTTCCTCGCTCGGGGCTGGGAATTGCAGCAATTGGCTCAACGCCGTGGTACCCGCCCGGTGTAGAGCCGAGCGCAGGGCCATCTCGGTCGCTTCCAGATCGATGCGCCCCGTGTTGCGCCGATCCTGGAACACCACCCGCAAGAACTGTTCTACTTCGCGCGTGATCTCTTGCCGGATCGCTTCGACCGTTTTTTTTTTCAGCTCCGTCTCTGCCTCCTCATCGAGAGGCCGCAAACGGCAGATCTCCGCGTTGGTTCCCAGAAACTCACGAGTGAGCTGCTGGAATTTCCGGAACTCCTCCACTTCTCGCTCGGCTTTCTGGATCGCCGCAGGGGTGGGCAACGCTTCCGAGATGGTCTTACCATCGACCTTATAAGTGAGCCGGAAATTGGGACCGTGACCCGGCTGACCGGATTGATGGCAGTGACACTCTGGCTTACCGCACCGACCCGAGGTGCCCGTAATGCTGCCGGGGCGAAGGTCGCCGAGCTCTGCGATGCGCTGAGCAATCGCTTCACGTCGCTGTTCTAAATCAGAAAGGGAATCGGGCATGTGGTGGTCCTCCTATTCCGAGCGTATATCATACGCAAGGAAATGGCCACTCGAAAACGATATTAGCCCCTTCTCCCTTTAAAGTCGCGCGCCCCAGATCGGGCGTTTCCTTGACTCATCGAATCGGCGCCTGTACATTGACAGAAGGCTGCAGCGGCGCCAGTTATGGACGTCCTTACGTGCAGGCTTCACCGCCAGAGACCCCTCATGATCCGGCCTGAAGTCCCTCTGATTCGTAGGAACTGCTGCATCGCGCATCGCCAAATGAAACAGACTTTATCAAAATTCGTTGTTGCTCTCTTTGTTCTTGGGCTCTGCACAGCGGGTGTTAGGGCGCAGAAGCCTCCTGAACGAACGCGTCCACCCGCGGCAGCCGTTTCGCCGGTGCACCTGGACGGCAGCGAGGCCATATTCACCACAATGTGCCTGCTCTATGCCTCGGGATTCGAAGCGGATGTGAATGCCGAGAATTGGACCACCTTTCGCGCTCAGATGCGCGAAAAGGCGAGAGCGCAGAAGGGTCCCGCTGTCGAGGCGGCGAGGGAATTTTACCGTCAACACAAGTTGAAAGACCCAGGGGATACCCTCTCCCGTTACATCTGGTTTGGCCTGGTATCCGGACCGGCGCCGGACTTTCAGCCAGTTTTGACTCGAGATCAGCTTCCTCCCGAAGTTCTGCAACTGGAAGGATTCAGTGAAATTCTCTCCGCCTACTACATGGAGCAGAGCATTGGCGCGCTATGGAGGCAGGCACAGCCCATCTACAATCGCGAGATCGAGCAATTGCACGAAAAGGTCTCGCAAGTGGTCATGGTTTCGAGCGGTTACTTGCGCGAAGTGCTGGATGCCGCCCAAGACCGCACCTTTAGCATTGTCGTGGATCCTCTGGTGGGGCGCATCACCAACGTCCGGAATTTTGGCGATCACTACGCCATCATTTTGAGCGGGGCCCAGGATGTTCCGTTGGGAGTGATTCGCCATGCCTTTTTGCACTTCCTGCTGGATCCCCTCCCGCTTACCTATACTCGCGTAGCCATCGTGAAGGAACAGTTGTTCATTGTGGCGGCGAAGGCGCCGCGCATGCCCTCTGATCTGCGCGACGATTACTACTCCTGGTTCTCAGAATGCCTTGTCCGCGCCGTGGAATTGAAGTTGAAACGAATGTCACTCAGCGAGCGGGAGTCTGTGTTGAGCTCTGATGATGCGGATGGTTACACCCTGGTGCGGCCACTGTTTTTGGGGTTGGCGGGATTTGAGAAATCAGAGCCTTCGATGAAGATTTATTTCCCGGAATTGGTAAAGGGAATCGATCTTAAGGCGGAATTACAGCGTGCATCGGCGATCCAGTTCGCACCAAGCGGGAGTTCGACAGATGTCCAGCAATTATCCGCCGAGGAAGTGGCGCGTCGGCGAAAAGCCGAAGGCCCTGCAGTTACTACGCTGCCGAACGATCAGGACATCATTGCATTGTTAACCGAAGGGGAGCGAAGAATCGCGGAAAAGAATCCTCGCGCAGCGGAAGTTTCGTTTAATAGCGTACTGACAAAGTATCCGGAGGCGGCTCGCGCGTGGTATGGGCTCGGATTGGTGGCACTTCTGGATCACGATGCGGATCGCGCGAAGTTTGTGTTTGGCAGACTCACCACTGGCGAGCATGCGGCCGCAAAAGATCCTATGGTGCTGGCGTGGTCTCATATCTACCTTGGGCGAATTTACGATGATGAGGGTCAGTTAGAGAATGCTAAAACGGAATTCCAGGCTGCGCTTGCGGTGAGTGGGGCCCCCGAGCAGGCGCATCAGGCGGCACAAAAGGGGCTGGGAGATCTCGATACCAGGAAGTCGTCGGAGCGGCCCTAGAACAGGGAAGGAGCAAATAAATCATGAGAATTGGTCATAAAATGAGAAAGACAGTGGGTGCCCTGATATTGGTAGTGGCAATGGTCGCAGCCGCAAGCGCTTGGGCCCAGACCCCGGCTCAGCAACAGACTCCAACTCCGGCGCAAACCGCGCCGCAAACGGATAAGCCAAAAGACCAGGTGGAACCACTTACAATCAGCCCGTCGGCTCCGCCAGTGAATGCCGAAGAAGACGCAGCCATCAAGGCGTTTCGGGAAATTCCGAACGACAACGCCAATCTGCAAAAAAAGATTCAGGCTGGAAACGACTTCCTCCAGAAGTATCCAACGGGCCGCTACCGTGTTGACGTCTATAACTGGCTGGTAAAGGGTTATCTGAGCATGGGCGACGTGGCGAAGATGCAGGCCGCCGGTGAAAAGGACCTGGAACTGAATCCGAATGATGCCCAGGTAATGGCAATTCTCGCTTCGGCACTTCCACGAACGGTTCCCAAACTCGCGGCCGACCAAAGGGAAAAAGTCCTGGCACAGGCTGAGCAGTATTCGAACAAGGCGATTGAGCTGGTTCCAACGATTACCAAGCCGGCAGGAATGCCGGATGAAATGTTCATCGGCGCAAAGAATCAAACGCTGGCGATGGCCTATAGCGGGCTGGGGCTGGTGGATTTCTGGCGAGGTAAATATTCGGACGCCATACCCAATCTGGAGAAATCCGTGAAACTGGAACCTGAACCGGACGCCGTCAACTATTACGTGCTCGCTTTGGCGAATGAAAAGGCCTCGCATTTCGATGATGCCGTCGTCGCTTTCACGAAGTGTGCCGCGCTCCAGAGCGGATTGCAGGCTACTTGCAAGCAGGGAATTGACGACGCAAAAAAGCTTGGCGCGACACAACTGAGTATCCCCAAGTAAGAGCGCAAGTACCGCCGCGCGGCGGAGGTAGTAAAGATGGCCCGCGTTAGTGATGAACAGCTGGTGGAACGACTCGGCTACAAGTTCGGAAACCCGGGATTGCTAGAACGCGCTCTGACACACAGTTCCGCGGTACCGGAGCTACGCGCCGCGCGGGGTGAAGAGATATCGTTCTCTGCGTCGGTAGTGCAAGATAACGAAAGGCTTGAATTTCTAGGTGACGCGGTCCTGGAATTGTTGACCAGTGAATATCTGCTGGCGAATTTTCCCGAGTGGAGCGAAGGGCAACTCTCCAAGAGTCGCGCCAGAATTGTGAACGCGCACTCGCTGGAGATTGCTGCCAGGGGACTGGGAATCGGGGAACATTTGCGTCTGGGCCGCGGAGAAGAAAAGACTGGCGGACGGGATAAGCCGGCGTTACTTGCCGACGCGTTTGAAGCCGTGGTTGCCGCCATGTACCTGGATGGGGGATTGCACCCGGTGCGCGAATTGCTAAAGCGCACGGTATTCCTGCAGGCGCTTGAAAACGGCGAGCGGATTTCAGAGTCAGATCGAAAAAGCGCGCTACAGGAGTTCTTGCAGGGAAAAGGAGCCCAGCCGGCCGAGTACCGCCTGGCGGGCGAGACTGGACCAGATCATCAGAAGACTTTTCTTGTGGAAGTGTGGATTAAGGGAGAGCGGATGGCGAGCGCCGAAGGTAGCACGAAAAAGGAAGCCGAACAGAAAGCTGCGCGCAGCGCGCTGGAGAAGTTGATGGTGCCATCCTCCAACAGACAGGAACAGGCAGGACCGAATGCCGGATGAACCGCTCGCCGCGGAATCCGCAGCGCCGGCTGAAGCTATAAAGCCGGAACCGGCCCCTGAGGTTCTGCCGCAAGAATTACAAGTTTCCCACCAACCACTAGAATCTCCTGCGAATCAAACCAGCATCAGCGAGTATCTGGAATCGCTCCTTGTAACCGTGATTCTGGCGCTGTTCGGCACAAGTTTTGTTGTGCAGGCCTTCAAAATCCCTTCCCAATCGATGGAACGGACGCTGCTCGTTGGCGATCACCTGCTGGTGAACAAGTTTATCTTTGGGGGCCGCGGGCAGTGGTACGACAAGTTTCTGCCTTACCGATCGTTGCAACGCGGCGACATCATCGTCTTCAAATATCCCTTCCAGGATCATCCCCATTTTGTAAAACGCGTGATTGGTCTTCCGGGAGACCATCTGAAAATCGTCGATCAACAGGTTTACATCGATGGAAAACCGCTAAACGAACCCTACGTTGTGCATGATCCTTCTTCTGGTTACGATCCGCTTAACTATACGTTTCCACCCGTCGGAAACCAGATCTACGTCTCGCCGGTGCAGCCCGAATGGGCGCGGGAAATTCGCAAATACATTCAAAGCGATGAACTCGTCGTTCCGCCGGACCGCTATTTTGCGATGGGAGACAATCGTGACCACAGCCTGGATAGCCGCTACTGGGGCTTTGTGGACCGCGACGCAATTATGGGGCGACCGTTCCTCATTTATTGGTCGGTGGACGCAAGTAGCACAGATTATGGAGAGACTTCCTTTGTCCAAAGAATTTTTGGTATTTTCGACACCTTGATGCATCTTCCAGCGCGCACGCGCTGGAACCGGATGTTGCACACGGTGCATTAGACTGCGAATTGGGACGGCTGCACTTCACTTTTTGTTTCTGGTCTGGGAAACTCACCTCGGCATGAATCAAGTTCGAAAATACGGGAAGCTCGCTGCGGTCGTGGTTCTGCTGCTGGTGGCCGCCCAGGCAGCGGTATCTTTCGTTGTCCGGACGCATCTCGCAAGAGAGTACCTAGTGACGCATCTGGAAAGAGCTTTTGGCAGGCCGGTAACCGTCGGCAACTTCTCGGCACAACTTCTGCCGATTCCTCGATTGGATGTCAACGTCTTCACGGTGGGGGAGGATCCTGCGTTTGGAAATGAATATTTTCTGCGGGCCGAACGCATGACCGCAAGTCTACGCTGGTGGGGCCTTCTGAAAGGCGACTTCGACTTTGGCACGATGTCGCTGACGCGGCCGAGCTTGATCCTGGTTCGCAATAATTCGGGAGTGTGGAACCTGGAGGGATGGTTGCCTCCCCCCGCTTGGAAGGCAGCAGGAAACTTCGTCACCTATGGGCCTCAGTTGCCCGCAGAATCCACACACCACCTGCAGAAGATCGAGTTTGACGAAGGGCGCATCAATTTTAAATTTGGCGCCGACAAACGGCCCTTCGCGTTTACGAGTGTTTCCGGAAGCGTGGAACAAGTCGGTACGGGTAGATGGGAATTGCAACTGGAGGCTGTGCCCTGGCGCAGCGGTGTGCAATTGCAGTCAACCGGGACACTGCAGGTACGTGGCGACGTGGCTGGGACTCTGGCACGCCTGCAACCCGCGCAGATTCGAGTGCACTGGGAACGAGTGTCATTAGCGGATTTGTTCCGTCTAATCACTGGGAATGATTATGGAGTCCGCGGACAGCTTGCACTGGACGCTACCGCGGCCATCGGGAAACCGATGGCTGGGCAAACTAAGGAATCAGGGAAATGGCAATTTGCGCTGCAGGCGCGAGCAACGCAGATCCATCGCTGGGATTTGACCGAGCGAAACGATAACCCAAGGTTCAATGTCAGCGCCAAAGGGGAATGGGATTTGGCTGCGGGAGAAGGTCATGCGGAGGAATGGCGCGTAGATTCGCCGCATTCGAACCTGCAAGGTTCGGGCGTGCTGCGAGCGTCGGGGGATCGAGCCTGGAATGCGCACGTTGCGAGCGCAGCGATCCAGGCAGAGGACCTGCTCGCATGGTATCGGGCATTCCAGCCGGATATTGCCGCAGAATTGTCGATCGAAGAACTGTTGACGGGAAACGGCACCGTGAGCGGGTGGCCGCTGAAATTGGAGGAGGTGCATCTTACAGGAACGGCGGGATCTCTGAGAGTGCCGGGATTTCCATCGCCCCTGCGAATTGGCGAGGTACGGGGTGATCTGCGAAAGACGATTTTCGTTGTCGAACCCGTTCGTTTCTCATTTAGCGAAGTGAAGCGGGAACAGACTGGAACAGGAAAAGCGGAAAAAGCAGGAGTAAAGACGCGGGCGGCTGAAACGCAAGACACGGCGGAGATTCGGGCCTCACACGACTTTGCCACCCATTCCGGCGCGCTCCGCGTTGAAGCGCGACTGGGAAAGGCAGAGGACCTTTTCAAACTGGCCTTGGCGTTCGGAATAACTTTGAACCGCGGCTGGGAACTGACTGGCGGAGTGACCGGAGCAGCCGAGCTGAATTGGGCACGTGGATTTGTTCCCAACAAACAATGGAGTGGGGCGGTCTCTGCGGTGAAGGCGGAATTACAGGTCGCGGGATTGAATCTACCGATCCGATTGGATGATGCACGAGTGGAGTGGAAAAAAGGTCAGCGCAGTGCAACGGTCGGGAAAGCAAGCGCGTTCGGCGCAACTTGGACGGGATCCATCAAGGAAACCGCATCGATCCGTGAAGAAGAGCTACCAAACTGGCACTTTCAATTACATGCCGACCGGCTGGATGCCGCTGAGCTGGACAGATGGGTCGGCCCGCGTGCGCGGCCTAATTGGCTGCAGCGGCTACTATCGTCATTTTTGGGGAACTCGAACGCCCCGGCAAAGCCCAGCGAACTCTTGCGGCGCGTATCGGCCGAGGGCGACCTGTTCGCCGACGCGATCGTGATCGAACGGCTCAAACTGTCGAAGGCACACGCAAACATGCTATTGAAAGATTTGCATCTGGACGTCCGAACGGCGGAAGCCCAGTGGGCTGGCGGTCAAGTTCGCGGATCGATGCAGGCAGTATTTGGAGCAGCGCCAATATATGAGATTTCTGCGGAACTGAATCAAGTGAGCCTGGAACAATTGCCGTGGGTCGCGCGATGGGCTGTTCGATGGGGCGGCACGGCGTCGGGAACTATTCATGTGAAAACGGAGGGGGTTGGTAGGGTTGATCTGCTGAAACAGATTGCGGGCAGCGGCCAATTCACTGCGAAAGACGTGGAATTTCGTGGATGGGACGTCTCGAGTAGCCTGGATACCGGCGCACTGCGTACCGGTGCCTCGCGCTGGGCCAGCGCAGCCGGTGAATTTTCGTTGAAGGGTCGCGTCCTGACGCTGGATAGTATTCGATTGGACGGACCGCGAGGGAAAGCGCTCCTGGCCGGCACGATTGACTTTTCGCAGGAAGCAAATTTAACGTTTTCCCAGGCGACGATGGATAAGCGCGCGGCCGCAAGCCAAATTCCTGCCCGTCACCTGGAATTGAGCGGACCGCTGGATGCTCCGAAAGTGGTAGTGAAAACTACCATCGCAGAGTAGGCGAAACGTTGAAAAGTTTACGGATCGCAACAAATCAATCGCGGGGAGAACCGATGAGAAGAATTGCGCTATGCAGGATCGTACTCGGACTAATGTTTTGCAAGCAAGTTGCGGCGCAAGAGTCGTTCACCCTGGAGCAAGTTCTTAGTGCTCCGTTCCCGGCCAATCTGGTGGCGTCGAAAACTGGCGGCCGCCTGGCATGGACTCTGGACCAGGATGGAAAGCGAAATATTTGGGTGACGGAAGGGCCGTCATTTTCAGCCCGAAAGCTGACCAGCTACAATGAGGATGACGGCGGGGAGCTCTCGGATGTGCAGTTTACGGAGGATGGTAACGCGATTCTCTATACACGAGGTGAAGGTAAAAACTCATCGGGCCAGTACGCAAACCCGACCAGCAATCCCTCTGGCGCAGAACAGACGGTATGGAGGATTGCGTGGGCTGGCGGAACGCCCGTGAGAATTGACGCCGGCAATTCCTCTACGGTCTCCGTAAAAGGAGCAATCGCGTACGAGCGCGACGGGAATGTCTGGCTGGCACCGTCGCAAACCGGTGAGAAGCCCAAGCAGGTCGTGGTGCGCGGAAAGAGCTATCCGGTAGCCTGGTCTCCCGATGGCACTCGGCTGATGCTGGTGTCGGATCGAGGCGACCACAATTTCATTGTGATATATGATGTGACAAACCAGACCGTGAAATTCATCGAGCCGAGCGTCGATTCCGATTCCGACCCTGTCTGGTCGCTTGACGGCGAGCGTGTAGCGTTCGTGCGCCAGCCAGCCGTAACGCGCGATTCACCAGAAGGCTACTTCATCGAGCCGGACCGACCGCATCCGTGGGCTATCTGGGTCGCAGATGCCGAGAGCGGCAAAGGGCACGAGGTGTGGCACAGCAGCACAAATCTGCAGGGTTCGTATCCCTATATGGCAAACGGCACAGGCGGAGGAGTGCTGAATTGGGCGGCGCAAAACAATTTGATTTTTGCCAGCGAGGCGGACGGATGGCAACACCTGTACTCGATTTCTGCCGATGGCGGCAGTGCAAAACTTTTGACGCCGGGAAATTGCGAAGTGGAACAGTGGTCGTTCTCGCAGGAGAAAGCGACGATCCTGTTTAATTCGAATTGTGAGGACATCGACCGTCGTCATCTGTGGCGAACCGCTGTAACCGGGGGTCCTCTGCAACAAATTACCAAGGGAGAAGGAATCGAATGGGGTGCCATTTTTAGTGGCGATGGCCAGCACATCGCCTATCTTGGATCCGATGCGCAGCATACAGGGCAAGCATTTCTGCGTGGCGTGGGCGGTGATGCGAAGCCGCAGGCAATAGCCGCAGACGCAACTCCCTCCAGCTACCCGGCTGAGAAGCTGATCAAACCTGAGCAAGTCATCTTCAAGTCGGGAGATGGACTGGAACTGCACGGGCAACTACTTCTGCCGAGAAATTTGCAAGCAGGAGAGAAGCGGCCGGCCCTGATTTTTCTGCATGGCGGTCCGATGCGCCAGATGTTGCTGGGCTGGCATTACATGTACTACTACTCGAACTCCTACGGCATGAACCAGTATCTGGCGAATCGTGGCTACATCGTGCTGGCTTTGAACTATCGCAGCGGGATCGGCTATGGCCGGGCATTTCGAGAAGCGGCGGGCCGAGCGGGTCGCGGCGCGAGCGAATATCAGGACGTGGTTGCAGCCGGGAAATGGTTGCAGGCCCGCAGCGACGTCGATGGCGCACTCATCGGATTGTGGGGCGGAAGCTACGGCGGCTACCTGACGGCCTTAGGACTGGGACGTGAATCTGCGCTTTTCGCAGCGGGCGTTGATGTTCATGGCGTGCACGATTGGCCGACCGACAACTGGGAAGGAAAGAACATCAAGCCGGAACTGGTCAAGTTGGCCCATGATTCGTCTCCTGTGAACTTTGTTGACATGTGGAAATCCCCGGTTCTATTCATCCATGCCGACGACGACCGCAACGTAATTTTTTCTCAAACCGTGGATTTGATAGCGCGGTTGCGGCCAAAAGGCGTGCACATCGAACAATTGGTGTTTCCTGACGACATCCATGACTTTCTGTTGCACAGCAATTGGCTGAAGGCTTATCACGCCACAGGTGATTTCTTCGACCGTCAATTTCTAATGCCCAAGAAATGAGCGCACAACTTCCCCGGCCAATGGCTCCCGCCCGCAATAAGGCCTGGATGGCCGTGGCCAGCGTCGCGTTGAGCCTAGCCACAGCAGCAGACTCGTCCGCTGATAAGAAAGTCGTTTTACTTCCACGGCTGCACGCGGGCCAGACCCTGCGGTACCAAATTCATGGGCGCGTCCAACGCGAGGTTACTACCGAGAGCCGCGTAACGTCGATGATGAAGCCGCCGGATCTGAAAGAAGACATTTCGCTGGAATTACATGTAACGATCAAGGAAATTCGAGTGGAAAATGGCCGGCCGATCGTTCTGGCACTCGGAGAATTCGAATTCCCGAACGATACCGCCGGCTCCAAGGAACCGGCTTTGAATCCCAAACTGGACTTCACCATTGATGGTGCGGGGCAAGCGCAGAAGGTCGACGGCCTGGACAATCTGGACCCGGAGCTGCGCATGGTCTGGCAGTTTTGGATTGCGCGGTTTGCCTATGGCTGGACCTTGCCAGTGGATGGCGTGAAACCGGGACAAAAATGGAAAACAGAGGAAGTGGAGCACACTCCCGGGCCCATCGCGAACTTGGTGTGGGAACAAGAAACCACCTACGGGCAAAACGATACCTGTGCCACGCTTCCGGCAGAAAAGTGCGCAGTTTTTCTGACGACCGCAAAGTTGAAGCAGAAATCTTCTCCCAAGGACACAACGCCTGAGGATTACAAACTTCATGAGTTGAAGACCAGCGGCACGGTCAGTGGCACGAACGAGGTCTTCACCTCGATCTCGCTAAAGACCGGATTGGTCCTTCGGGCAACGGAAGAGGGAAAGCAATCGATGGATGTGGAGATCGCGAAGACCGACAAGTCGAACCAAGTTCATTACACCGTGGGTGCGACGAGTCGGTTCGAACTAGTGATCGTGCCGGAAGCGAAAACGCCGAAGCATTAGTACCGCGCGCGCCTCAGATCTTCGCAAAGCGTCGTTTTTCAGCAGAAAACGGCTTCAACCGTGCGTTCTCTGACCAACTGAGAGAGGGACTTGCCAAGCAGCGTATAATCAAAGTTTCGACAGACGCCGTCGAAGTTGCAGGAGGCGCTGGCCATGAATTTCAAGCTGAAAAGTAGCTATCAACCAAGAGGCGACCAACCCGCCGCGATTGAACAACTATCAAGCGGACTCGAATCGGGAGACAAGCATCAGGTCCTTCTAGGAGTTACCGGTTCGGGAAAAACCTTCACCATGGCGAAAGTTATTGAGCGCGCGAACCGGCCTGCGCTCGTCCTGGCACATAACAAGACCCTGGCGGCGCAGCTATATCACGAATTCAAGGGCTTCTTCCCAGGGAATGCGGTCGAATATTTCGTCAGCTACTACGATTATTATCAGCCGGAAGCGTACGTCCCGTCCGCGGATATCTACATCGACAAAGAAGCCACCATCAACGATGAACTCGATAAGCTCCGCATGAGCGCCACGCGTTCGCTCTTCGAACGCCGCGACGTGGTGATCGTGGCATCCGTCTCTTGCATCTACGGCATTGGGTCTCCCGAAGCGTATTATGGGATGCTCGTGATGCTGGAAAAGGGCCAGCTGACTACGAGAGAGGCGTTGTTACGGCGATTTGTGGACATTCAGTACGAGCGCGCCGAGGACATGCGGCGTGGTTCGTTTCGCGTGCGCGGCGACATTATCGAAATCTACCCAACATCTGAGGATCAGGCGTACCGGATCGAAATGTGGGGTGACCAGATCGATAGCATCCGCCAATTCGATCCGTTGACGGGCGAGATTCGCAGCGGCCAGGAAAACTTGGCACGTGTCCCGATTTACCCCAAGACTCACTACGTGATGCCGCAAGAACAACGGGATCGCGCCATCATCACCATTCAGGAAGAGCTGGATTGGTGGAAGAAAGAACTTGAAAAGCAGGGAAAATTCGTGGAAGCGCAACGCGTCGTACAAAGAACCATGTTCGACATCGAGATGATGCGAACGATCGGCTATTGCCATGGCGTGGAGAATTATTCCCGTCATTTAAGCGGCCGATTGCCCGGAGAAGCGCCGCCCACGCTGCTGGATTATGTGCCGCAGGACTATCTACTCTTAATTGATGAGGCGCACGTCACAGTCCCTCAGGTACGCGGAATGTTTCACGGAGACCGCTCGCGCAAGCAGACGCTTGTCGACTACGGATTCCGCATGCCGTCGGCGCTGGACAACCGGCCGCTGACCTTTGAGGAGTTTGAGCACCGCGTGAATCAGGTGATCTATGTTTCCGCTACACCCGGGCCTTACGAACTGACAAAGTCTGGTGGCGTGGTTGTTGAACAGGTGATTCGTCCGACAGGATTGATCGATCCCGAAGTGGAAATTCGCCCCGTGAAGGGGCAGGTGGACGATCTCCTGGAGGAAATTCGCGTCCGAGCGGAAAAGAATGAACGCGTGCTGGTAACCACGTTGACCAAGCGTATGGCGGAAGACTTGAGCGAGTACTTCACGGAGATCGGCGTGCGCAGCCGGTACCTGCATTCGGAAGTGGAGACGCTGGATCGAATCAAAATTCTGCGGGACTTGCGCAATGGTGAATTCGATGCGCTGATCGGCATCAACTTGTTGCGCGAGGGCCTGGATCTGCCGGAGGTGTCGCTGGTAGCGATCCTGGACGCAGACAAGGAGGGGTTTTTGCGCAGCACCACGTCTCTGATCCAGACGATGGGACGTTGCGCACGGCACCTTTCCGGCAAAGCGATTCTCTATGCCGACACCCGGACGAACTCGATGAACGAAGCGATTGCGGAGACGAACCGGCGGCGCGAGAAGCAGCGAGAGTACAACAAGGAAAACAACATTACACCGCAATCGATTGTGAAGGGCGTCGACATGGAATTGGCCCGCATCGTGGAGGCAGATTACGTCACGATTCCCCTGGACGATGCGAAGTTGGATGCAGCCGCATCGAACGTCAGATCGGAAGCGCAACTAGCAGAGTTGTTGCAGCAGATGGAGGCACAGATGCGCGAAGCGGCGAAGAAATTCGAATTTGAAAAGGCCGCGCAGTTGCGGGACCGCATCCGAGCGTTGAAACAGCAGGACCTCGCGGGAATGTTTGGGAAAGAGAGCGCCGAATCTGCTACCGGCGCTTGACGGAGCAACGATTCAGACGCTGCCTCGTCGTAGGTCATCGAGTGGATAAAAAGTGCCCCGCCAGATTATGCCTCCCTGGCGAAGGGTAATGATCATCGAGCGCAGAAGAATGAAAGCGAACAGGATGGCCCCAATTGGCAAGGTGAAGCAATAAAGCGGCGACACTCGCATGACGATATCCACTCCGGCATGAAAGCAGAGCGCGATCAGCACGGCGATGGCACAGAACAAGCGTACCCCACCACGCCCAAACAGGAGACCTGCGAAGGGTAGCACGTTAAAGACGAGCAGGCTGAGGGATTGTCCCGCGGCGAGTACAGGGCTGAATTGAGCGGCGGCAAAGAAGTTTTTCTCCAAGCCGTGGACCAGGTTGCTCAAACCCAGATGCCATTCGACGGAAACGGTATCTTGCGCGATGGCGATACCAGAGCGGAAACCCGCGAGTTTGACCAGTTTGCCAAGCTTCATGTCATCGACAACTTCCATCGCCAGGCGTCGATGCGTACCAATTGATTCGTAGGCGGAACGCTTCAGGATTTGGAACGCGCCGATGCCGGCATACGAATGCGAATTGGGATTGCTTACTTGGTAGGAGTCGGTGGCGAGCTGGAAGCCCATGCCAAAAAACGTGATCAGCAGAGTGTCCCAGAAATTGCTTCGCTCCACGTCGCCGAAGAGCGTGAGATGGTCCAGTTGACGCTCGCGAACCAGCGAAATCACGCGGCGTAAGGCGTCCGGATGGAATTTTACGTCCGCGTCTGTGAACACCAGGTAATCACCGGTGGAAGACTCATAGGCTTTCTGAAGAGCATGCGGCTTGCCGAGCCATCCTGCCGGCAGCTCCCCAACATGCACCACTTTGAGGCGGTCATGCGTCGCGGCGAATTCGTCCAGGATTCGAGTGGTTGCGTCGGTGGACCTGTCGTTGACGGCGATGATTTCAAGCCTGGGATAATCAATGGCGATTAACGTGGCCAGTGCAGCGGGAAGTTTCTCCTGCTCGTCACGGGCGGCGAAAATCAGCGAGATGCTTGGACAACGATCATTGGCTGCAGGAGGGCATTTCTTCAACCAGGGCAAGCGAGCCGCGCCATAAGCGACTTTCAATCCGTAGGTGAGCCAGAAGAGGGCGATCAGTCCGAAGAAAACCATCCATAAGAAGTGCATGTAAATTGGAGTCGAAAGCCAGCCTCGGGTTATCCTAACACGAATGACCAAAAGCCTTTCGATCGTCGGGGCAGGGCGTGTGGGACGCGCATTAGGGCGGCGATTGCAGGAACTGGGCTGGAGAATTGACGTCGTTTGTGCGAGAACTGAAGCCAGTGCCCGGAAGGCCGTGCGGTTTATCCGTGCGGGACGTGCTCACGCTGGATTAACAGTTCAAGTTTTGGTGAGCCAAACGGTGCTACTGACGGTGCCCGACGATGCGATCGAACGGACCGCGGGTGAAATGGCGCGAATCGGTGAGGACGAGTGGCGCGGCAAGATTGTTTTGCACACCAGCGGAGCGAAGAATGCGCAAACACTTTCCTCCCTGAGATTGTGCGGCGCCGCTGTCGGATCAATGCATCCCCTGCAAACGTTTAGCGGAGTTGGCATTCCTCCGCTGGAAGGCAGATTGTTTGGAGTTGAAGGAGATGAGCTAGCGGTTCGCGCGGCGCGAGGCATAGTGCGGGCGCTGAATGGGATACCGGTGAAATTGGCTGCGGCCAGGAAGGCGCTGTACCACGCCGCAGGAGCGTTTGCCGCAGGCCATATGCTGGCAATGGAAGAGGCGGGTGTGCAATTGCTGATGAAGTCGGGGATTACGCGGGCCGCGGCGACGAAAGCCTTGCTGTCATTGTCACGGCAGGTACTCGAGAACTACGAAAAACTCGGACCACTTCATGCATGGACGGGGCCGCTCTCGCGTGGGGATTATGGGGTGGTGGCGTCGCACGAAGCGGCGCTGCAGGAATACCAGCCGGAGTTCCTGGAGATATACCAGTCCGTCAGCCGGCTGGCAGCGCTAGTGTTGTCGCAAAAGTCAGAGATGATACTGAAGGAGCTGGAGACGATTTCGAAAACGGTGCAGGTTGCGCCGAAAGCAAAGGGAGATGAAGCGTGACTCGATTGCAAGTGCCAATTCACAGCAGCACATTGAAAAATGGATTGCGAGTGGTTATCGCACCAGACACGACCGCACCAGTCGTGACGGTTGGGATCTATTACAAGATCGGGTTCCGGCTGGAGCCGCAGGGCCGCAGCGGATTCGCGCATTTGTTCGAACACATGATGTTTCAAGGCTCGGAAAACGCGCCCAAGATGCAGCACATCAAGCTGATCAATTCGAGCGGGGGCGTGCTGAACGGCTCGACGATGTACGACGTGACGAATTACTATGAGGCCGTTCCCTCGAATGCGCTGGAACGCGTACTCTGGCTGGAAGCGGACCGCATGCGCGCGCTGAAGGTGGATGACGAGAATCTGCGAAATCAGCGCGACGTCGTGAAGGAGGAAGTGCGCGTCAACGTGATGAACCAGCCCTATGGAGGTTTTCCGTGGCTGGATATGCCACCCGTGGCATTCCGCAACTGGGCCAACGCCCACAACTTCTATGGCGATTTTGCGGATCTCGATGCCGCCACGCTGGTGGACGTACAGAAATTCTTCAAGACCTACTACGTGCCAAATAATGCAGTGCTTTTGCTGCTCGGTGATATTAAGCCAGACGAAGGCGCAGCCCTGGCAGAAAAATACTTTGCGGAGATACCCAAGGGCGATGAGCCACCTTTTGCCGATCCCACGGAGCCTCCGCAAAAAGAGGAGCGCCGTGGCCATGTGGAGGAAAAATTTGGCACGCTACCAGCCATGGCCATCGGTTATGTGATGCCGCAACGCAGAACACCGGAATGGTATGCGATGGCGTTATTGGACCAGGCACTCCACGGCGGGCGAGCCGGGCGGATCCATCGCGAATTGGTTTTAGAAAAGCAGGTGGCTGTAGAAGCCGATGGCGGTATCGACGATATCTTCGGCTACAACGGTCCCACCCAGATGACCACGCGGATTCTTCACAAGCCGGAGTACACCAGTGATGCCACGTTGGTGGAATTTGACGCTGTGATTCGTGAAGTCCAAGAGCGGGGAATCAGCGAGGATGAATTGCAGCAATTGAAAGTGAAATGGCGCTCCGACTATTACTCGACGCTGGAAGGCGGCCGTGGCGGATACATGCCGCGATATGGACTGATGCACCTGTTGGCGTGTTTTACGCTCTTTGACCACGAGTCGCAATTGGTGAACACCATCCTGGAAGGATTTCTTGCCGTGACGCGCGAACAGATTCAGGCAGTCGCCAGGAAATATTTGCGGCCGCAGAATCGCGCAATTGTATTCCGCATGCCGGTGAAGTCGGATGCGAAGGAGGTAGCATAATGGCGACGAAAGCGGCGGAACTCTCGAATCTCGTGCCTGGATTGACAGCGGAAAGGGCCGTGACGTGGCCTAAACGGACAAGGGCGACGCTGGCGAATGGGTTGCAAGTGGTGCTGGCCGAAGCGCACTCGATTCCGAAATTTCATGGTGAATTGTCCTTTCGCGCGGGGAACGAGCTGGTTGTCGACCGTGGGCCCTCGCTCGCCGAAATGACGGCGACAGTTGTCCGAACCGGAACGGAAAAGCGTGCGAGCCGCCAGATTGAAGAAGATCTGAGAAGGCTTGGCGCAGACCTGGGCGCGAGCGCGGGACAGGACACGAGCGCGGTTTCTTTTGCAGGACTGAGCGAATTCGCGGAGCCGCTGCTGCAATTGGTGAACGAATTGGCGCGGGAAGCCTCGTTTCCGGAAGGTGAGTTTGAACGGGAGCGGCGGCAGAAGCTCGAAGAAGTAAAGCTGGAACGGACCTCACCGGGTTTTCTGGCCGGCGAACGCTTGCGGAAGATTTTGTTTGGCGCACATCCTTACGCGCAGATCTCTCCCAGTGAGGCGCAGGTCGCGGCGTACAAGCGGGAAGATCTGAAGTCCGTTTACAGCCAGATTTACACGCCAGAGAATGGCTTGTTGATGATGGTGGGAGATTTCGAGCCGCAGGCCATGCTGAAGACCGTGGAAAAAGTCTTCGGCAGTTGGACCGGGAAGAAACCGCCGGCGAAAGAAACGGCAGCGCCACCGCAATTGCATGGGCGCCGCGTATACCTGGTACACAATCCAGGGTCGGTGCAGACGCAGATCTTGGCGGGCTGTCACGCGATCACCAGGAAGCATCCCGACTGGATCAAGCTGGGATTAACGAACAGCTTGTATGGTGGAGCCTTCAATTCGCGTTTGGTGTTGAACATCCGCGAGGATAAGGGATACACCTATAGTCCGCGCAGTAGCGTGAATCCCCTGAAGCAGCACGGGTATTTCTCCGTCTCGGCGGCAGTACGAAACGATGTCGTAGCCGCTTCCTTGACAGAGATTTTTTACGAAATCGATAAACTGCGTTCTTTGCCCGTGCCAGAACCGGAACTTGCAGACGCGCAGAACTACCTCACCGGCGTTTTTTCGATGGGACTGGCGACGCAGGAGGGATTGCTTTCGCAGTTCTCTACTGTGGAGCTGAACGAATTGCCTGCGGATTATCTGGAGACCTTTCGCGAGAAGGTTCGTACCCTTAGACCCGAGGATCTGCTGGTTACCGCGCGGAAATATTTCGATTCGGCGAATATGCAGATCGTGGTCGTGGGCGACCGCGAGCAGATCCAGGAACAGGCTGGACTTTTTGGAGACCTCGTGGTGATTGACACGCAGGGTAAGCGCTTGGACCAATAAATCAAATGTATCAGCATTTACGCAACAGATCACGGAGATCAGTGTGGACCTGGCGTTGTCGAAGTCGTGGAAACCGCGGGCCGGTACCGCGGAGACTCCACGCATCCGGCGCGGTCGTCAAGGGAGTCGCGAACACAGACTCTTAGCCATTTGGCGGTTGTGGGCACATCCAGATGCTGGCGAATCCGATAGCCGTTGGCGCTGACGTCCTGAAGGCGATCCGGCGTTAAGGTTTCCTGCACGGACGACATTTGTCCGGACATCGTACGGCCCTCGGCTTCATACGCGGCGGCGACGAAATCCACATTCGCATGGCGAGCGCCGCCCGGCCCTGCGACCCGCTGGAGTGATCACCAAAGACGGAGTATTCAATTTTAAAGCGCTGAACTTTGACGCCATGCCATTTTTTGTTCCCGGCAAAAGCTGCGAAGGAGGAAAGTTGGCCGTTCGGGTCTAAGAAGGCGGAAAGATACAAGTCTGCGTCTTTTTTCTTTATCGCGGCGAGAAGTTCCGCGTCGCTATCGGTAAATCCCTCAAGCAGCTGCCAGCGGTCCTTCAAAACAAAAATTGCTAGCCGCATTCCCGCGGATTTCTTCTGGAGAAGTTTAATCAACTCCTTGCGACCAACTGCTTGCGCATCTGCCGGCGTATTGACGAGATCCAGGAGAATAATGTTGAGCGGCAAGGAGTCCACCGGGGTCGGGGCACTGAGAATGGTGTTGGGCGCGCGCTCCAGCGACGGTCGAACCTCCACATTGGGCTTACCTCCGTGTTGCTCGAAGGAAAGGATTTGCTGGATTTTGCCGTCTTCGTAGGCTGCCGGCGCTAAAGCCGTTGGTGGGTAGGTTTGGCAGAGCTGAATTCGAGCGGAACCTGGTCAGCGATGCGAATACCGTAGCCTTCCAGTGCAACTACTTTTTTAGGGTGGTTGGTGACCACGCGGATATCTTTCAGTCCAAGGTCAATCAGGATTTGTGCCCCGATGCCGCTCTCGTGCTGGACCATACGCTGCCGGGCTGGTTCGCGATCGAGCTGTCCGCGGGAATGAAAATGGATTTTCGGCAAGGTGCCAGGGGTCTCCGGCGTGTCGATCGTGTAGCCCCGGCCTGTGTGGTGGAGATACAAAAAGACGCCGCGATTTTCCTCGGCGATCTTCTGCAGCGATTTGGCGACAAGATCCGGACAATCACAGGAGGTCGATCCGAATACGTCGCCGGTCAGGCAATGGGAATGCACGCGAACCAGCGGAGGCGTGGAGCCTTCCAGATCACCACGAACCAGCGCAATGTGCTGGTCATGATCGACGTCGCTGGCATATGCAATCATCCGGAAATTCCCGTACCGCGTGGACAGAACTGTTTCGGCAATTCTCCGAACGTAACGCTCATGCTGCATGCGATAACGGATTAGATCCGCCACGGTCACCATCTTCAGGTTGTGCTCGCGGCAAAACTCAATCAACTGGGGCACGCGGGACATGGTCCCGTCTTCATTCATAATCTCGCAGATCACACCGGAGGTATTCAGACCAGCGATGCGCGATAAATCCATCGAAGCTTCTGTTTGCCCGGCACGCACAAGCACGCCGCCGTTGCGCGCGCGCAGAGGGAACATGTGGCCGGGTCGCGCTAGATCCTGCGGACGCGTCTTTGGATCTATCGCGGTAAGGATGGTGATTGCGCGATCCGAAGCGCTGATGCCCGTTGTAACGCCCACGCGCGCATCGATGGCCTCACAGAAGGCGGTGCGGTGAACCGAAGTGTTAATGGGCGACATTAGAGGGAGGTTTAGTTCGTCGCAACGCTGCTCGGTGAGTGTTAGGCAGATCAGCCCGCGGCCGTATTTGGCCATGAAATTGATGGCGTCTGGCGTAATTTTCTCGGCGGCCATGGTTAGGTCGCCTTCGTTCTCGCGGTCCTCGTCGTCCACCAGGACGATCATACGGCCTTGGCGAATTTCTTCCGCCGCTTCGTCGACGCCACAAAAGGGGGAACGGTTGTCTATCATTAGAGGAATTCCTATCTCCAGTATACGGCATCCCCTAAGTTTTTTTGCACTATGCGGCCGAATGCGGAACCGAAGCCTGCCACATTGCATCTCACGTGCTGGCGGTGACGCCGTGGCCAAGTTTGCATTAAGGTTAGTCGTCGAATGCAAGGCGGCAAGGACAAGGAGTGCGCCGTAATGTTAGCTCCGTCCAATTGCGCAATTTTCGATACGTTTGCTAACGAGACGAGATGACCACCTAAATGGCCCGATTGTCATGGCCCTCTTTGGCGGGGGCAGAGAATTGCTCGAAAGTGACCCCGCGGTTCTGCAGTTGAACGTTCTCGCGTCGAAGGCGCCAGGAACCAAGTAAAAAAGTTAGCCGCGCACAGTTCCTAGCGTCGCGCCAAGGCCCAGCCCGTCCAAATTTTCACTCCGGTTAGGGAAACAATCAGGAGTCCAGGGAGAAAAAATACACTTTGACAGTTCTCTATAGTAAGTGATAGCTTACCGTAAGTGAATACTTACGTACAAAATGGCCTCTCCGCCCTGGGCGATCCCACGCGCCAGGCCATCTTTCAGCTCTTGGCCAAACACCCCCGAGCCGTAAACGAACTGGCGGCGGGACTACCCGTTTCCCGGCCCGCCGTCTCACAGCATTTGCGCGTCCTCAAGCACGCGCGATTAGTGCGCGACCGCCGCGAGGGCACGCGGCGAATCTACGAGTTGAACCCGGAAGGAGTCGCGCTATTGCGCGATCACTTTGTGCAGGTCTGGGATAACGCGCTGGCCGCTTTCAAGCAGTTTGCCGAAGAAACCTACCAGAAGGAGATAGAACGTGAATTCCCAACCAACTCCGGCAGCCGTCGTAAATCGAACCATCCGCGTGGAGGTGCCCATTGAGAGAGCGTTTCAGATATTTGCGGAACGCATGGGGGATTGGTGGCCGGCGAGCCATCACATCGCCGTTGAGCCGTTTAGCGCGATCGTGATGGAGAAGCGAGCGGGCGGTCGGTGGTTTGAGCGCGACAGCAACGGAACGGTGTGCGATTGGGGGCGCGTGCTGGTTTGGGATCCGCCGCGGCGCCTGATTTTAGCCTGGCACCTTCAATCTGACTGGAAATTTAACGCCGATCCGGCGAGAGCCAGCGAAGTGGTGCTGGAATTCTCTTCAAAAGGCCCGGCGGCAACGTGGCTGGAATTTGAACATCGCTATCTGGAGCGTCACGGCCAGGGTTACGAGAAGATGCGCGAGGGAGTGGATTCGCCGGGCGGGTGGACGGCAGTATTGGCGCGGTACGTGGCGGCAGCGGTGAAGTAAAAGAACTAGCAGCGAGGCATGGATGCTATTTCGGCTGCAGAAGCGCAGGCGGAGCTGGGATTTCGTTCTTTGCCACTGAGCGCTGTGACCGAAGTCCCGATTGCACGGGTAATCCCACCGAGGCGTTTAGCATGCCGAATATCTCATGGATTACTTGGTGTGTGCCACCGGCCGATTTCCACCAGTGGGAAGGATCGTAGGCGTGGTCTGTGACGCCATGAACGATTGCTTTTCCGCGATCCGCATCAAACTCTCTCCAAAGTGTGTGCACGCGCCGCGTATGCGGTTTGTCCGTGACCACGATGACGGATTGTCCACCCGTGTCTTGGAGCATGGCGCTGATCACATCCAACTCGTCGGCAGTATTCTGGATGGGCTCTTCGATAATGTGAATTGCTCGGGGCGGAATGCCCTGTCGTCGCAAAACCTGATAATTGCACTCGTCTTCGCTCGGATAGCGAACGCCATACTCCTTCAATGCGTCCGAACGAGTCCCGGGGTGCGTGAGCCAGATGTCCTTGGCGTAGCCCTCGTGGTAAAGAACGGCGGCCTCTAATGCGCGGACTGGAAAATTGCCACTTAACACGGCAATCGCATCTGCCTTCTGCAGAGGATCTTCCTTTACGAGCCAGTGCCCGACGCCGAGAAAGAAATAAAGCGTCGTCAGAGCAGCTAACAACGCCAGCGCGCCAAAAACTGCGAGAATCCTTTGAAAATGCGTCGCGATGATTCTTGCTTTACCAGGAGCAGGGATCGTCATGTGCTAAAAGTCTCTCTCCAAAGCCCTTAATCAATTAGTCATAGCTCATGGAGCATCTCGATTGCCAAAGGCCGCCTACCATCAGCGCAAAAAGTACTGCAGTCCTCGTATCCTACTGAAACAGAGGGTCTTAGAGCGAGCTTCTTGGGAAGTTCTCACGGCTGAAATGGCGAACGTTGGGGAGTGTAAATCTGTCCCTCTGAGTGCAAAAGTGGATGTCAATAAATCCCTAAGAATTTTTGCAGAATCTACTTGAGGCTTTTCTCGTTCACGAATTTCAATTCACGCTATCGAAAATTTGCCCATCCGCATCGATGGAACAACTCAAAACCGCGAGTTCCATTGTGAGGAAACGGCAATCTCGAACGCAGCACGAATCCAATCTCGCTTCAACACGAGCACACGAGAGTCACCGAGCTACACCTATCTTGACGGTGCGTTTCAGATGCTCGACTAGCGAAGGAGAGGAGCGACTAGGTGGAAAATTCCAGCGCCGAGCAGCGCCGCGCCGGGAATGGTTAACACCCAGGCCCAGACGATACGGCGGGTGACGCCCCAGCGAACGGCAGTCAGGCGGCGGGATGCTCCCACGCCTACGATCGCGCCCGTAATCGTGTGCGTTGTACTAACAGGAATTCCGAAGTGTGCGGTTGCGATCAGAGTGAAGGCGCCCGCTGTTTCCGCAGCGAATCCGCCAAAGGGCGTGAGCTTGGTGATGCGTTGCCCCATGGTCTTGATGATGCGCCAGCCGCCCGCCATTGTTCCGCCCCCCATGGCGAGGTGGCAGCAGATAATCACCCAGTATGGCACGTGATAATCCTTCATCATTCCTCCGGCTACCAGGACGGCGGTAATGATGCCCATGCCCTTCTGCGCGTCGTTCGTGCCATGGCCCAGGCTGTAGCCGGCAGCCGAGAGCAATTGTAAACGGCGGAACCATCTATCGACTTTTTTCGGCCGTTGATCCTTGACGATCCAGGTGGTAGCGATCGTCACAATAATCCCCACGATCATCCCGAGGACTGGCGATAGAAAAATGAACAGGACCGGAAGTTTCCAGCCGCTCAGGATCAGTGTCTTAAATCCAGCGAAAGCCACGGCAGCCCCACCGTATCCGCCCATCAACGCGTGAGACGAACTGGTTGGCAAGCCGAGCGTCAGCGTGATCAGGTTCCAGGTGATGGCACCGAGCAGTCCCGCGAGCAGCACCTTTTCGTTTACCATATCCAGATGGACCATGCCCTTGCCCATCGTCTTCGCCACCGCGGTGCCAAACACAAACGCTGCGATGAAATTCCAGAACGCAGCCCATAGGACCGCGCGAAACGGCGTTAGGACGCGCGTGGAGACAACCGTGGCGATCGAGTTGGCGGCGTCGTGCCAGCCATTGGAAAACTCAAACGCAAGCGTTAGAAAAACGGTGATGATAACAAGGTGGTAAGTGTTCACGGGCGACGGCCTCGCGCGAGACATCGCATCGTAAAGCCCGCGAAGCAGCGACAGGACGCCGCAAGGGTTGACGGGCTGAGAGTAAAAGTCGACAAGGAGACACTGGCCTCAGGCATTCTTCAGAATGACGCTCTCGATCACGTTGGAGACGTCCTCGCACTTATCCACTGCGGTCTCGATCACTTCAAAAATCTCTTTCCACTTAATGATCTGAACAGGATCTTTCTCTTCTTCGAACAGTTGGGCGATCAGCGTGCGGCAGATGCGGTCGCTTTCATTTTCAAAGCGGTTGATTTCGATCACGTGCTGCAGCGCCTTATCGGGATTCTCCATCGCGTGGATGGCGGCGTTCAGCTCGATGGTCGCGGAATGGAGAACTTTGGTCAACTCGATGGTGCCCGCGCGCACGGAATCAACTCGGTAAAGTACGAAGCGGCTGGCGGCGGCATCAATCAGGTCGATGACGTCATCCATGGTGCCGCAGAGTTCGTGCATATCTTCCCGGTCGAACGGCGTAATAAAGGTCTGGTTCAGTTTGCGGAAGATCTGGTGTGTAATTTCGTCGCCGTTGTGTTCGATGGCTTTGATGGACTGCACCTGTTCGGGCACGCCCGCGTAATGTGCCAGCATGTTGGTGAAAGCCTGAGCGCCGGCAACAATATTTTCTGCCTGTTTCTGGAAGAGGACGAAGAAATCCCCATCGCGCGGCATCAGCCGCTGCAAAAGTCCTGGCATGGCCATTCGCTCCCCCCTGAGGAGCGTCATTGAATCGTAGCTAGTGTAACGGAGGGGGCAAGGGTGGGGCAAGGAAGCGGGGCCGCCCGAGCAATATTCACCTTCCGAAATGGGGCGTTTAAACTGTGGAGAAAATCAGTAAAACCGGGAGCGTGGGCAAGACCTCTCTACCCACGCTCCTGTACCCGAGGACTAGAGTGATCGCAGGAAATTCAGCAAATCCTGCTTTTGTTGAGAAGTAAGTTGGTTGAAGTTCGAGATTACGGCATTGGCTTCGGAGCCATTGTTGGCGTGTTGTTGAATGGCATGAACTAGTCCGCCATTTGCCGGACCTGAACGGCCATCGTGGAGGAAGAAAATCCGCTGGCCAAGGCCCCAAAGCGGTGCCGTGCGGAATTCGTCGGGTCCCGCTGAGCCTTGCGAGACGTTGTCGGCCAAGCCTGAACCCATATTGTGAACAAGCAGGTCCGAGTATAGCGCCGCCGTCTGGTTGCTCAGTCCCGGCGTGAGTTTGGAAGCGGATGTTTGCATCGTTGGGGTGTGGCAGGTGTCGCAATGGATCTGACTGAAGAGTGCTTTTCCGTTTTGTAAGGACGAAGCCGGCGGATTCCCCGGGATTCCCACCGTGGAAGATGTGGGAGGCGCGAGGAACCGCATGAAGTGTGAAAATTCAACGGCGTCGCTCACGATCAGGTAGCCAGACTCATCGAAATTCGTGGCGTCCTCTGGAGTGGGGTTCAGGATGCACGAAGTAGGAGGATTACCCCGCTCGTCCGGGAACAGTTCGTTAGTCACTCCCATTTCGACGTTGTAGGCCTCGCCCGTGAAGACTTCGAGCGATTTATTTTGCGCTTTCCACCCGAACCGCGTGATTGTGCCGTCGTTCCCGCTATAGTTGGGGTGTCCGGAAATTCCCAGATGCTGTTTCAGCGAAGAATTCGCTTTCATATTGGCAAGGATCTTGGAATCGGCAATATTTTCGATCAAGCCTGCGCCGAATATGGGTGTGGGAATGCGGAAAATCAAGTTTCCGATTTGTGCCATTTGATCGAAATTGGGTTGCCCCATGCTGCAACTTCCGGCGTCACTGCGACCTGTGATCGTAAATACAGCGTGAACTCCGCCATCCGGCGTGCCGCTGCGAGTTCCGTTGGAGTTAACAACAAATGGAAAGCGCGCTTCGCGCACCGGGCCATCGGACGTGATGAACGACGGTATCTTATTTGTGGCGCCACTTGCGGAAGCAGCTTCTACTTGTGGATTGGGACCGATATTCGGATATTGATCCGTCCTTGGGCTCGTTCCGCCCACAGACGGTTGTGCATGGCAACTTGAGCAACTGTTGGAATTGAAAGTTGGGCCTAGTCCGTTGGCCACTTGATCGATTTCATTGAATCGGACCAAGCCGTCGTTGAAGTACTGCAATTGGCTGGGACTCAGCGTAGAGAGAGCCTGTCCCGCGTTAACCGAGCCGGCGCGAACACCCGGATCTTTTGCCTGCGTGCCTATTGTGCTGTTGGGCGGATTTTGGGTAGTCGCCGGTTGATTTTGCCCAAGCGCTGGTCGATATTGCAACAACATGACGAGTCCTGAACACACCACGAGCCTGATGATTTTTCTCATCTTCGATTCCCCTGTTTGATTTTTGAGCGGGGCCAGACACACCCCTGCCTGTAGGCAGGGTTGGGTTAATGAATGGGGTTTATCATTCGGGAATGAACCTGGGTTTCAGACCGTCAATTCCCGCCAAATGGTTCGAAAGAACTCCGAATCTGGTAGTTGAATGATGACTGGACCGCCGACCCGCCTTTCTGAGGGCTACGGAATTGCGAGAGTTCTGGCGATGGAAGAATGAGCGGAATTCACCGGAACACTCACGAATTGAACCATATCGGCTGGGAGAAGTTCTGCGGACAGTATTCTTGCAAGTGCAACGCGTCAAGCCTGGCGGAGTACAGTTCTCGTACAGGAATAAGTGCAAGTTCAGTTCTAAGAATATTGGTCTCGTTCTTCCCCATGGCCAAGATGGTGAAAACCAGGAGGTATAAGAATTAAGTAGTAATACCGGGCGGAGACAGAGCAAAATCAAACAGTGCGTGAAGATGTTGAGCGCTGAAACAAAGAACAAAGGAATTTTCAAAACAAAAAGGGCGGCCGCGTGAACGGTCGCCCTTTTTTGGATTGAGTTTCTGGGCTAGCTGGATGAGCTTAGTACATTCCGCCCATACCCCCCGGTCCACCTGGACCGCCAGCAGCAGCGGCCTTCTTGTCGTCTTCCTTCAGCTCGGCCACGAGAGCTTCCGTGGTAAGCATTAGGCCAGCGATGGACGCGGCGTTTTGCAGCGCCAGGCGGGTGACCTTGGCCGGGTCAATGACGCCAGCTTTTACCAGGTCAACATATTCGCCGGTGTCTGCGTTGAAGCCGAAGTGCTCGTCCTTGGAGTCGCGGATCTTGCCTATCACCACAGCGCCTTCAAATCCGGCGTTGTGCGCAATTTGGCGGGCGGGCTCTTCGAGGGCGCGGCGAACAATGCCAACACCCACGAGCTCATCGCCCTCAGCCTTGATCTTCTCAAGCGCCGGGAGCGCGCGGAGCAGTGCAGCGCCGCCGCCGGGAACGATACCTTCCTCAACGGCTGCACGGGTGGCGTGCATGGCGTCCTCTACGCGAGCCTTCTTTTCCTTCAGCTCGGTCTCGGTTGCCGCGCCTACCTTGATGACGGCGACGCCGCCCACGAGTTTCGCCAGGCGTTCCTGGAGCTTCTCGCGGTCGTAGTCTGAAGTAGTGGTTTCCACCTGCTGGCGGATCTGCTTGACCCGGCCTTCGATTTCCGAAGCCTTGCCCGCACCTTCCACGATGGTGGAGTTGTCCTTGTCGATGGTGACCTTCTTGGCCTTGCCGAGGTCCTCGATCTTCACGTTCTCGAGCTTGATACCGAGGTCTTCGGTGATGGCCTTGCCGCCGGTCAGCACAGCGATGTCTTCCAGCATGGCCTTGCGACGATCGCCAAAGCCAGGGGCCTTGACGGCAGCGCACTGCAAGGTGCCGCGCAGCTTGTTCACCACCAGGGTCGCCAGGGCTTCGCCCTCGACGTCCTCAGCAATGATCAACAGGGGCTTGCCGAGTTTGGCAATCTGCTCGAGCAAGGGGAGCAGGTCCTTCATCGAGCTGATCTTCTTTTCGTTGATGAGGATCAGCGCATTTTCCAGGACGCATTCCATGCGCTCGGGGTCTGTCACGAAGTAAGGCGAGAGGTAGCCGCGGTCGAACTGCATACCTTCGACGACTTCCAAGGTGGTCTCCATGGTCTTGGATTCTTCGACGGTGATGACGCCATCCTTGCCGACCTTTTTCATGGCTTCGGCAATGATGCCGCCGATTTGCTTATCGTTGTTGGCGGAGATGGTGCCAACCTGGGCGATCATGTCGCCCTTTACGTCTCTGTGAAGCTTCTTGATTTCTTCAACGGCAACTTCAACGGCACGATCGATGCCGCGCTTTAGAGCCGTTGGGCTGGCGCCGGCGGCGACCGTCTTCACGCCTTCGCGGAAGATGGCCTGGGCCAAAACCGTCGCGGTGGTGGTGCCGTCACCAGCAACGTCGCTAGTCTTGGATGCCACTTCGCGAACCATCTGCGCGCCCATGTTCTCGAGCGGATCCCGCAGTTCGATTTCCTTAGCAACCGTCACGCCGTCTTTGGTGATGATAGGAGCTCCGAACTTCTTTTCGATCACCGCATTGCGGCCCTTGGGGCCGAGGGTGATCTTCACCGCATCCGCAAGGGCATTCACGCCGCGAAGAATCGCTTGGCGGGAATTCTCTCCGGTAACAATCTGCTTCGCCATTTCTAAATTCCTCCTGAAATTTGTTCCGAAAACATTCCGATTTCTTTATCTCTGCTTACTGATATCTGACATCTTCACTTCAGCTTACTTCTTCGCTGCCTTGGCGGCGCCGCCGAGCTTCGCGAGAATTTCTTCTTCGCGCAGGATCAGGAGCTCCTCGCCCTCGATCTTGATCTCGCTGCCGCTATACTTGCCGAACAGCACGCGATCGCCTACATGCACGTCCAGGGGAATGCGTTCGCCCTTTTCGCGCTTGCCCGCACCGACGGCAATGACTTCGCCCTCTTGCGGTTTTTCTTTCGCGGAGTCGGGGATGATGATGCCGCCCTTAACCGTTTCTTTTTCTTCAATGCGCTTCACGATCACACGGTCGTGGAGCGGGGTCAGATTGACTGCCATCTCGAAAAACCTCCATAAGTGATCTAGCGGTACGACTGATAAACAACGGCGGGGGAGAGCGAAAGAGGATTTAGCACTCCTCACAACCGAGTGCTAATATAGCAGAGAAATGCATCATGTCAAGCGAATTCCTCGCAACCTGAGTGTCTTTCACTCATGTTTTTCCGCCATTACGATTCCTTTAACTCTTTTGTTATCAACCACTATCTCCTGCCAGATTTTCCCTGCACTTGGCAATTGTCCTGCTCCTTCTTCCGGCTTAGACTCTCCGGAAAAGTGTCCATGCACCTGCTTCTCTATTTGCGCCTTGTTCTACTCACGGCAGGTACGCTGCTGCCGTTTTTCTGGATGGTGGTGATTCTCGGGCATCGGCGCCAGCGCAATTTCGAGCGCGTTTTTTTCTTTCTTTGTTTAGCGCTCACTGCATTCTTTGGTAGCAGCCTGCTTGCAGCGAACGCCGAACTCTATTACGGCACACCTCCGCAGGGCCTGCTCCGCTTCGCCTGGATGTTGTCGTGCCTAGGCCTGTGGTTTATCCCGCCGCTCGTCGTGCATCTTCACGTGGAATACGCTTCCATTCGTGAACTACTTGCTTCCCGCTCCCGCAAGCTGTATTGGTTGGTTTGTGCATGGGCACCGGCCATCTTGCTCGCTCCGCTGTTGATAGAAGCGGGGAGGTCGAAACCACCGCTCAACTTCGCAAGTCCGAAGGAGGCTCCGGGCTGGCCATACCATCTATGGCTCATTGCGGCGACCGTTACGGGGAGCTATTGGCAGCTGCGCTTTGCGATAGCCGCACCAAATGAACAGCAACGGGGTTTTCACAAGAGTCTTACCTGGAATCTTGGCTTGATTTCGCTTTTGTTGACGATCGTATTTGCATTACGGCCCTTCCTTGCCCGGGAACGTTCTTTGGCTGTCATCGTTGTAATGATTCTGGCCCTAATGCCTCTGGTTGGCCTCATCAGCCAGGTGCAGCGGTTCAACTTTCTGCAGATCGGGCGGCAGCGGAACTTGATCTTCGCGGTGTTCATGGTATTCGTAGGTCTCCTGTATTTGAGTCTTGTGCGTCGCGCGAGCCTGTGGCTCGAGAGCTACGTGCCTCCAGAAGCTTCCGCAGCGCTGCTTCTGTTTCTTCCGGTTGTCTTCTTCGAGCCGTTGCAGCGCGTGATGGGTAGGCTTTTGCGAACAACCGCACAACGGGAAGTGGATCGCGCACAAAAATTGATGTATCCCATCAACGAATTGGCGCGACTGGGAGACCAGAGCAAACTCAATGGTTTTATCGAGCGATGGATTCCAGAACAGTTGCAGTTGGCTGAGGCAAGACTCGAATTGGAGTCCGCCGGAACTGAGCGTCTAACCGCCGCGACGCCCAACGGAGGTTCGACGGAGTCATTCGATATCTGGCGCGGAGGGCGACACCTGGGTTCGCTGCAGGTACGGGCGCTTGGCGCGATGATTTCGGGCGAGACGTACGCAGCGCTGGAGTTGGTGTGCGAGCAACTGCCCGCGGCGTTCGATCTCTGCCGGCTGATCGGAGAGAAGCTGCAACTCGAGAGGGAACTCGCCGAGCGCGAACGGCTCGCCCTCGTTGGCCAGATGGCGGCGAGCATCTCACATAACTTGAAGAACCCGCTGGGTTCAATCAAGACCATTTTGCAGGTGCAGATGGAGAGTCCAGAACTGCCGCCATCGATGAAACAAGAGACGCAAATGGTTTTGGAGGAGATCCGGAGGCTCTCGGAAAAACTGGCGCAATTGCTGCAGTTCAGCCGGCCTGGCGTGCGGAGTCGCGCCGCGAACGAATCCTGTGACGCGGCGAGTGTCGCCAATAGTGTTGCGGGAATGCTTCGACACGAAGCGGAGAATCGGGGCATTGCCCTGGAAGTGAAAATGGAGCAGCAGTCCCTTGAAGTAGCGACGAACGCCGAAGCGACCAACGACATCGTGTCGAATCTTGTACTGAATGCGTTGGAAGCGACTTCCCTCGGCGGGCACGTCAATATTTCGTTGGAAGTGCAGGATGGCCACTGTCGCGTCTCCGTCGAAGATGACGGCGCAGGGATTCCTCCAGCCCTAAAAGATAGAATTCTGCAGCCCTTTTTCACCACCAAGGCACGCGGAACTGGTCTAGGTCTGGCGATCGTGGCGCGTCGCCTGGAAGAAATTGGCGGGACACTTGAAGTGGAAAGTCCCGCTCCGGAAGGCAAGGGAAGCCGATTCAGCGCACGACTGCCATTGGCGGCAAAGGATAGTCGATCATGAAAACAATCCTGATTGTGGACGACGAACCAGCAGCACGGTACGGCCTGCGCAGAGCGCTGGAAAACAGCTTCCGCATCGTGGAGGCGGACTCGGCGGCAGCAGCACGCTCCTCGCTGGCAACGGAGAAGCCAGATCTTCTGCTGCTTGACGTGGTGCTGCCGGAAGAAGATGGACTGTCGTTTTTGAAATGGCTGCGGCAGGAAGGATATGAACTGCCGGTGCTGATGGTTTCCGCGATGGACACGGCAAAGTCGGCGGTTGAAGCGCTACAGCTTGGCGCGGCAGATTACCTGTTGAAAGGGTTCGAACTGGACGAACTGCGGCAGCGCGTTGCGAACCTTTTGAAATTGGCAAAGTTGGAGCTGGAAAACACTGTCCTGCGCCGCCGCATGGGTAGGGAAGGGAATTTTGGGCAGATGATCGGGCGGTCCGAAGGCATGCGTTGCGCGTTTGATATCGCCGACCGCGTGGCGCCAATGAATTCGACCGTGCTAATCCTCGGCGAGAGTGGAACAGGGAAAGACTTACTGGCCCAGGAAATTCATGCGCGCTCACCACGGAACGGCAAAGCCTTGGTGGCCGTGAATTGCGCAGCACTACCGGAAACGTTGATCGAAAACGAATTGTTCGGCTCCGAACGAGGCGCGTTCACAGGTGCGGCGCAACAGAGAAAAGGGAAATTCGAGCAAGCCAGTGGTGGAACGCTGTTTCTGGACGAAATCGGCGACATGAATCCGGTAACGCAATCAAAGGTTTTGCGCGCTCTCGAGAATCGCACCGTCGAGCGCCTGGGTGGTTCGCAATCGATTCCAGTGGACGTGCGCGTTATCAGCGCGACGCACCGCGATCTCACTCTGGCCATACGCGACGGAAAGTTTCGCGAGGACCTGTTTTACCGTTTGCGGGTGGTGACGATTGAACTTCCCCCGCTGCGTGCTCATAAGGAAGACATCGCCGCGCTGGCCGAGGCTTTCCTGCAGCTTCATGGCGTGCGACTCGGGCGGGTCGGGCGCCTGAACAAGGAAGCGCTGAAGACACTGGAGCGCTACGATTGGCCGGGTAATGTGCGGGAACTGAAGAACGCGCTCGAACGTAGCCTGGTTTTGTGCCGCAACGATGAGATTGGAGTCGGGGATCTACCCGAAGAAGTGGTACATGGTTCACCGGTGCTGCCGAAAAGCGGAGATGCGCCGGATTATGGCATGCAGGAAAGAGATTTTCGCGACGCCAAGCGCAAGTTTGAAGTGGCTTATCTCCTGCGGCAACTCGGCGCGCATCGCTGGAATATTTCGAGGACGGCGGCGACGATTGGCTTGCACCGGCAAAGCCTTCAGGAACGCTTGCGCGAGTTGGGTATACGCAGACCGGGCCAGGAAGCTCCCGAGGACGACGAATGAGTGTTTTGGGTTATGTGCAGGCAGGCGGCGGCAGCGCACGGTTTGGCCGAGACAAAGCGCTCGTTGAGTTTGCTGGTAAAACCATGCTGGCCAGGACTGCGGAGCTTGCGCAGTCCGTCTGCCGCGTGGTCAAGATTGTCGCGGCGGAGGGAAAATACCCAAACCCGCCTGCACCGCTCCTGGGGGACCGTTGGCCTGGGCAGGGTCCGCTTGGAGGGATTCTTACTGCTCTACAGGAGTCCACGCTCCGAACTTCAGACTCTGTGTGGAACCTAATCGTTAGCTGCGACATGCCTTTTCTCACCGTAGAGTGGCTGGCGTACTTATGTGATCGTGCGCAACGGAGTACGGCACAAGTGGTTGTGGCACAATCAGCGAATGGATTGGAACCACTTTGCGCCTGCTGGAGCACAAATTCCGAGGGGGTGGTGCGGCAGACGTTCGATTCCGGCGTGCGCAAGGTGACCGAGGCCATCAAACGTCTCCCCATGGAATTGCTTGACGAGCCGGTCTGGAAACGATTTGATACGAATGGCCACTTGTTCTGGAACATGAACACGACAGCGGACTACGATGAGGCAAGGCGGTTCCTGGAAGCACAGCAACCATGACTGAAAATCTGCAAGCCTCAGGCCTCACCGAGGAACACAAACGGGTCGCGGCGGTGAACTATTTTGAATTTCGCGACGTGTGCAAGGCGTTTGACGACCGCCCGGTGCTCATCGATGTCAACTTCAAAGTGAAGCGCGGCGAGACTTGCGTGATCATGGGCCGAAGCGGCGTGGGTAAATCCGTGTCGCTGAAGCACATTATGGGATTCCTGAAAGCGGACTCGGGCCGCATCTTCATCGACGGAACTGACGTGACGGACTTCACAGAGAGCCAATTCGAAATGATTCGCGGGAAAGTTACGATGGTGTTCCAGTCGGGGGCATTGTTTGATTCTCTCACCGTGGCCGAAAACATTGCGTTCCCCCTCGAAGATCAGCCGGGGCTCACCGACGAAGATGTCGCTGCGTACGTGGCAAAGTTCGCGAAGATGCTGGAAGTAGAAGACGTGATGGACAAGGTTCCTAGCGAGCTGTCCACCGGCATGAAGCGTGCAGTTTCGATTGCGCGGGCATTGGCGCAGAATCCCGAAGCCATTCTGTACGACGAGCCGACGACGATGGTGGATCCGATCATGGCGGGGCATATGGGGGATCTGATCTTGCGGCTGAAAGAAACCTTTCACAAGACTTCCATCGTGGTGACACATGATACGCATCTGGCCAGGCGTTTGGCTGACACGGTGGTCTTCTTGCAGGACGGGCGGGCCGAGGTCTTTGCGTCCTGGGCTGAGTTTGAAAATTCAAAAGACCCCTTCCTTCATAATTTCCGAATGCAAGATGAACTGATTCCTGCACTGGACGTGACCTTGTGACAACTTCTGTTTCGCCTGTCAGCGACACGAAATCACAACTTCGCAAAACAATGGGCTTCTGGGATGTCTTGCTGTTCAACATTGCAACCGTCCTCGGCCCTCGCTGGATCGCCGCCGCCGGCCACAACGGCACCTCTTCCATCAGCTTGTGGGTGATCGCCGCAGTATTCTTCTTTGTTCCAGGCGCACTGGTCATTAACGAATTGTCTTCGCGCTTTCCCGAAGAGGGTGGCTTGTACGTGTGGTCAAAGGAAGCGTTTGGCGATTTCCACGGATTCGTCGCTGGCTGGACGTACTGGATTTACACGGTGTTTTATTTTCCTGGCCTGTTGCTCGCCAGCGCGTCGATGAGTGCTTACATTTTCGCCGGCCGAGGCTCTGAGCTGGCACAGGATAGACCGTTTCTGCTCACCGTTTCACTGGTGCTTCTTTTGGTGGCAGTAATCTTGAATATTATTGGCCTGAACATCGGAAAATGGCTGCAGAACGCAGGCGGCGTCGGCACATACGTGCCTTTGTTGATGCTCGCGGGCATCGCGGTGCTGGTTTACTTCAAGCACGGATCAATGACGCACTTCACATGGGCCAACATGGCTCCCACCTGGAATTGGAATACCGTAAATTTCTGGTCGCAGATTGCTTTTGCCTTCACAGGCCTTGAACTCGTTTCCTCGATGAGCGAAGAGGTGCGCGATCCTCGGCGCACCCTTCCACGCGCCGTCTTCGGTGCGGGCGCGCTGATCGCCTTCATGTATATCGCGGGGACTTTTGCGATTCTCATGCTCGTGCCGGCCGCCGATCTCGATCCCCGAAGCGGGGTCTTTCACGCCATAACTGCTGGGGCTATCGTGTTGAAGATCGGATTTGTTGGCGTTCTTGCGGCGCTGCTAGTGTCCGTAGGAAACGCCGGTGGAGTTGGCAGCACGGTCGCAGGAATTGCGCGCGTTCCGTTCGTAGTGGGGATCGACAGGTATCTTCCCCGGGCCTTCGGGAAGATTCATCCAAAGTGGAAGACGCCGTACATCTCCATTCTCGTCCAGGCAGGCGTTTCAGGGGCGATTCTTCTTCTCAGTCAGATCAACCAGACAACGCGTGGCGCGTACCAGATCTTGATTGATGCCGCCATCATTCTCTACTTCATTCCGTTTTTGTATATGTTCGCGGGTGTAATCAAGCTCGCTTACCGGAAAGATCGCTCGGCAAATGAACGCGCGGTGCTGGTCCCTGGCGGAATCCCGGGTGTGTGGTTGATGGGCGGCCTGGGATTTGCAGTAGTGCTCATCGGTATATTTGTTTCGCTGGTGCCGCCGGGAGATACAACGAATAGACTCAGTTTTGAACTGGAACTGGTGCTTGGGACGCTGGCTTCCATTCTGCTAGGCTTGATTCTTTTCTGGCGAGGCGCGCGCTCGAAAGCGAATCTGCCAGGCACGCGCTGAATTGGTTTCTCTGGCTCTTTCGTTCCAGATAAGGTCGCAAAACGTGATTCGCAAATCGTCTATTCTGGTAGTGACCCTCTTCGGGTGGACCGCGTTCGGCCAGAACAGCGCTACCCCGACAGAAACGATCCGCGGCTGCCTGAGTGACAACCATTGCGCGGCCAGCAAAGCCCGCGACGATGTGTACGCCGCCATTAATCCGGAATGTGCCAAAGAAAGTCTCGGTAAGGGTTACAAAATCGTCCTGATCGATCCCCAGCAGACACGCGTCCTGTTCGTGACGGACCAGGAGACGGCCAAGAGGGATTTGGGGAATTATGTCGAGGTAACTGGCGAAATCGATCCGCAGACCAACACCATCAAAACCGAGTCCATCAAATTTCTAGCGAAGGTCACCTGGCCTCCTCCAGAATCGGATGAGAAGCAGTAGGAGGGGGCGCCGTTCAAAATCCCTGCGTGACTAACCGCTCAATACTCAAATTGCCCGCCGGTTTCGCGGCGCTACGCGCTTCCAAGTAGCGCTCCACGTATTTTCCCAGCACGTCGCCTTCTAGATTCACGGCGTCGCCGATTTTTTTATCGCGCACGTTGGTGTGCTCGTAGGTAAACGGGATAATCGCGATGTCGGCGACGCGTCCATTCCAACGGGCGACCGTCAAGCTGATGCCATCGATTGCGAGTGAGCCTTGCGGAACGAGATACCGGGCAAAGGGTTTCGGCACCTCGACGCCATACCACCAGTTATCTCCTTCCGGCTCAAGACGGACCACCCGGCCAATCGTGTCCACGTGGCCCAAGACAAAGTGGCCACCAAATTCTTTTCCGGCCTTTAGGGGCTGTTCCAGATTCACCCGCATACCCGTTTTCCATTGACCCGTGGAAGTCTTGCGAATGGTTTCCGCGGACAGATCGGCGGAGAATTTGCCATTTTCCAGAGCCACGACTGTAAGGCAACAGCCATCGACCGCGATGCTGTTGGCAACGGCGAGTCGCGGCGCCACGGTGGGAGCGTGAATTGTCAGGCGGCCGCCGTCGGCATGAAGGTTGAGGGAATCAACGGTACCAAGATGCTCAATGATGCCAGTAAACATGAAAACCTCGCTGAAGAGTAGTTGCGGCACGCGTCGAATCGAGCGTACCGGGAGCGAACCCGTAGGATACCCCGAAACGTGGGGGAAGTCCTTGACGCCTGCATAAAGGGGTAAGAAGATAAGGCCAGACCACGCTCCTGGTCGGAGGTGGTCTATGTTTGAACCCAAACTGACCGATCCCCACCCGGAATCAGCAAAAACCTATCGGCAAAAAGTGTTTTGCAAACAACGCAACTGCGAGGCAGACGTCGTCGTGGCAAACTGGCCGTTCAGCGAGGAAGGCTGGACCGACTGGCGAGTCATTGACTGCTCATTGATGCCCGCTGGGGCTGTTAATTGCGGCATGGATTGTCTGTCGCAGATGCGGATCGACCCGAAGGATCAGAGGTAGGGTGCTGACCGGACAGGGCCGCTCGCAGGCAAAGACGTGTGTGCGGTCAGATCATACTGAGCTGTGTCGGCATGAATAGAAGTCAGGGCCACAAACATAATCTATGCAAAGTTGACGGAGGCAGGGGATGTCTGACGCGGAACTCATTGACCGTATTTTACAGACATGTAGCTACCGGTTCCGAAACGTAATATGCCCGAACAAAGAAAAAGTAGCCAAGATTGCCGCCGCCAAGCTTCAGATGGAAGATAACGCAGAATGGACTGTTATCGAGTGTTCTCTAATGCCGAATGGCGAAGTGAATTGCGCCATGAGCTGCTTGTTAAGAGAAATCGAACCTTCCAAGTAGTTCCCGCGGAAAAGAAACCTCGAATAGTCTGTGAAGTCGGCCCGCAATTCGATTCCGTGCATCAGTAGAAAAATTGAGAGCCGGGACTCGTGGCGCGTTGCTGTCTGTACGCCGCGCGCTAGCTAAAGGGTGTTGCAAAACCTCTGATTTTTCAAATTCCGTCGGCTGAGCCAAAAATTCGCTGGGCAAGATGGCTCGTTGTTGTTTTGAACTGCGGTCTTTGACCGGCAACCGGCAAATTCCGCTCGTCTTCGGGTAGCCCAGGGGTTTCTTGGCCGGGTGGGCCAATATTTCTCTCAGACCACGCATCCTCGAGGACCAGAGATGTGAGTGATCGAACACGAGCCGGATCGAATTGCGTGCTTTTGAAAACCGCTGCAGTGGGCGAGCCAGACGCGGGTTCTCTACATTGATCCAACCATTGGCTTGAACCCGAAACCTGTGACAAGTGGTACAGGCCGGCTTGCTGACTGAGGCCGAGCACCAGACACGCCAATGCCCAGCAGACCATGGTTAACCAGAACCTTGGCTTCATCGTGAATCGGCCTCGCGGGCCCTCTGCAAATTCCGTTCCTTATTTAGCTCCGCCAGTTCTCGAAGACATTCCTGCATTTTTTGCCAGGCGGCGACCCCCTCGCGCGTGGCCTCTTGCACTGCCTTCGGTACATAGTAGCCGGTAGTCTTACCCTTCTCCCCACGGTAGCTCACATTCAGATGCGGACCATGCTTGGGTCCATCTCCTTGGCAGTGGCAGCCCGCTTGTCCGCAGGTACGGTAAGTTTCCGATAGGGTTCCGAAAATAGCGATCTCTGCTAGACGTGCAATCTCGCCCAGCAGCTTGCGTCGTTGGGCAGTGGAATCAATCGACCTTGCCATTGATCCTCCTGCGCTCTTGATAGCGAGCGATGGAAAACAGGTTTTTGGTAATCACACACCAGCCCACGTAGCGCTGAAATCCAGGGTCGGTTTTGTACGTGGCTCGCAACATGGAGAAGGGATGCTTCAAGGTGCTGATGGTAGCCTCGCAGCCGGCTCGCCAGCGCAGCGCTCGCCGGAACCAGCGCTCCTTCTGCTTCTTGGCCCGCTTGACGGAGAGACGTCCGCGCCCCGGCAGCGCCACTTTCTTTACCCCGAGATTTTGCGCCGCACGCTGGAAGAGCCAGGGTTGGTGGGAGGTAGAGTTGATCACAACGTACTCGATTATATCGAGTAAGCTATACATTGTCAAGGGAAAATATGAAGTTACCGCACTTTTTCGGAGAAATTTGCGGCGCAAAGTTAAGCAAACCAGCAGATCTGCCACGCCGTTGCGGCAGCTACCCGCGTCAAACAAGGGGTTGGTCTCTGTGTTTTGCAACAGCCGTTAGCTAGCGAGAGACCCCGCGAGGGCGATTTCGCGAAGCTGGCGCAGGTCCAATTTTCCCGTGCCGAGATAGGGAAGCTTCTCGACGTACAGGAACTGGTCCGGCTTGGGTTTCCACAGAGCGGGAAGATCGCTTTTAGATAGGCGCTCCAAGCATTCGCGCAGGACCTCGTCAGTAAGCGTATGGACGACGATCAGGCGTTCGCCTTTCTTCTCGTCGGGAATGGCCGTAATGGCGAGCGCCTGGCCATCCGCTCCTAGAAGTTCATGGAGTTTTTCCTCCACTTTGATGTGCGGCACCATTTCGCCGCCAATTTTGCTGAAGCGACTCAGCCGGTCGGTAATACGCAGAAAACCATCTTCGTCAACCGTGGCGATGTCGCCGGTGTTGTACCAGCCGTCCTTGAGCACTTCCGCCGTTTTTTCCGGGCGGTTAAGGTACCCCACCATGATGTTGGGTCCGCGTACCAGTAACAAGCCAGGCTTGTTTATGGGAAGCGTTTTGCCAGACTCGGTATCGATTATGCGCACGCCGACACCGGGCAAGGGGTGGCCGATGGTGCCGCGTTTGGCGCCGGTCTGGCGAAAATACGCTGCGCGAAAATCGTACGTGTTCACCGCAACTACCGGCGAACACTCCGTGCAGCCATAGCCTTCCAGCGGGCGTATCCCGAAATGATCTTCAAACGACTGCGCGATGCGCTCTGGAAGTTTCTCCGCTCCGGCCATCACGATGCGCAGGCTGCCGAACGCTTCCGGCGGGCAGCGTCGCGCGTAGGAATTCAGAAACGTGGGCGTGGACAGGAGCATGGTGACGGCATGCTTGCTGACCAGTGCTCCGATGACTTGTGCGTCGAGCGGACTGACATGAAACACGACGCCGATGCCAGTGAGAGGTGGAAGACACAGCGTGCCCGTAAACCCAAACGAGTGAAAAAAGGGAAGGATGCCTAGGATGCGGTCACCATCGTGAAGATGGAAGATCTGTTCGATTTGTTCGACGTTGGAAGCGAGATTGAAATGGGAAAGCACCACGCCCTTGGGATCACCGGTGGAACCGCTCGAGAAAATGATGGTGGCCGTCTCATCTAGTGTTGGAGGCCGAGTGACGCCAAGGAAAAGTTCCAGGAGGCGAGCGGGAAACAGTTTTGCGGAAAAAAGAGCGGCCAGTTTTTCGCCCAAGTCCGCATTTTTGGCTAAATCTTCTGCATAGATGAGTTCGCCTGGAGGTTCCAGTTTCACTTTTTCCAGGAACAAGCGCGAAGTGACTACTGTTCTCAGTCCACACTGGCTTGCGCACGAAGCCATTGATTCCTTTGAAGAGGTGTAGTTGAGATTAACGGGAACTTTACCGAGAAGCAGCGCCGCCCAGTTCACCAGCGCTCCCGGGATAGACGGAGGCAACAGAATTCCCACCAGCTTCTGGTCCTTCCAGAGTGGGCGGAGGCGCCGCGCCAGAAAAACGGTTTTGATCAGGGAATCGCCGAAGGAAAGCTTGGGAGTTTGCCCATCTGCCATCGCGAAATGGCGCGGATTGCGGCGCGCCGCGCGCATGAACGAGCGAGCGAGCGGTTGCATGTACCGACGGCGGCGGTGGAACGCGTCTACGCCCAATTCCTGAACGGCCTGTCGCACTTCCGTCGCCGTTGCGGTGGAGGGCAACGGCTTGCCAAATGAAAGACGGACTGGGTAGGGGATGCGTCGCGGCCATTTCCAGAGGAAATGTCCGCCCGAAAAACTGAAGATGGAACCCCAAATGCCGTCAATGTTTACCGGAATGATGGGGACATCGATACCCTTGACGATGCGCTCGAAGCCACGGCGGAACGGCAGCATCTGGCCGATACGCGTGATTTCGCCTTCGGGAAAAATGCACACGACTTCGTCATTACGGAGTGCTTCGGAAGCTTCGCGCAGGGAATGTATCATTTCGCGCAGGCCCTGGTCGGACGCAACGGGGATGATTTTTAGAATTCTCGCGAAAGGTTTGATCAGCGGATGATCGTACACGCCCCGGAACATCAGGAAGCGAATCGGACGATCGGTTGCCGCAATCAGCAGGACGGCATCTACCCATGACGAGTGATTCGGTGTCAACAGCGCACCGCCGCGGGCGGGAATATTTTCCTGGCCGGTCAGGTCAAGTCGGTAGATGGTGTGCGCGGCGATCCACAGGACTAGACGGATCAACGAGTCAGGCAACAGCCACAAGACGTAAACGAGTGCGCCCAGCGTCAGGAAGGAACACCATAAGAAAATTCCGGCGGGCCCAATGTGCAGAAAATGCTTAAAAAGGTAGTACGCCCCGGAAGCGGCGAAAAAGCCGATGAAGGAGAGCAAGTTCGCAGCGGCAAGCACTCCTCCTCGGTGCTGCTCCGCCGGGCGATGTTGCAGCAGCGCGCTGATAGGGACGATGAAGAAGCCACCGAAGAACCCCAGTGCCGCAAGGAACGCGAGTACGGTGGAGAATTCCAGACCGTGCAGCGCTAGCAGGAAACCTAAGACAGTGATGCCAATGGCGCCGAGGGGAATCAGGCCGTACTCGATCTTGCCTCCGGAAAGATAGCCGGCTGCAATGCTGCCAACTCCGATGCCGATGGCAATGGAAGCCTGCAGAAAGCCGCCGTGCGTCGCAGAAAGATGGAGAATGTCCCGGCCGTAAAACACGATATCGAATTGCAGAAGTGCGGCTAGGAAAAAGAAGTAGGTATTACCTAGCACCGCGAGCCACAGAACGCGATCCTGGCGGATGTACTTGCCCTGGATCCAGAGATCGCTAAGAAAATTGAACTTGAATTTCCTTTTCGGATCGGCAGCTGGAACCTTGCTGATGCTCAGGCTGGTGATTAGCCCGACGATGGAACAGCCCAGGAAAATGAATCCGGAGATCTGCTGACGTCCCGCAAACGCATCGGAAAGATACGCGCCGATCACGGTCCCGGAAATGGCGGCGAGAAAGGTGCCGAGTTCGATAACGCCATTGCCCCAGGAGAGTCTCTTCTCCGGTAAGATTTCCGGGAGCAATCCATATTTAGACGGTCCAAACAACGCGCCCTGCGTGCTGGCCAGAAACAAAGCTACCAGCGACATCTGCAGGTTATGCATGGCAAACCCGGCGATGGCGAAGAGCATCACCGCGATTTCGAAGATTTTCGTGGCGATCGTGACGGTGCGTTTGCTGTAGCGATCGGCGAAATATCCGCCGGTCATCGAAAACAGAATGAAAGGCAGAGCGAAGAGAATGCCGACAAGCAGAACCTTTAGTTCCTCTTCTTCAGGCGTGAGATTTTTCCCGATGATGAGGAAAATAACGAGGAATTTGAGGGCATTATCGTTGAAGGCGCCCTGAAACTGCGTGGCGATCAGGCTCCAGAAGCCGACTCGCCAGGAGCGGGGAGCGTCGTTCATCCCGAAATTGACCTCCGGGGAATGGGGGACGTGAAAACTGGTTCGAGAAAAGATGGTCGCAGAGAATGGGGAGATTGAGTAGTTCTTTTTCGCGAGATTGTGCGCTGAAGCTTCTGCTACAGGTGATGGAGGATGAATTCGGCGGCGAGATCGGGGCCGAACTGTTGAAACGAGCGGAGCCGAATCTGCGGAAGGCTGGCAGTGTGAAAAAGAGCGAACGGAACTTTATTTTGTCCTGCGAATTTGGGAGCGTAGAAGAGCACCATTCCGTTCACCACACCTGCTGCAAGTGTCGATGCATTGAGGCGAGGGCCGGATTCCAGGAGAACGCTGAGAATTTCGCGGCGGCCGAGTTCCTTTAACGCCGCGGCCAGATCCAACTTTCCTTTCCGCGGTTTCAGATGAACCAGCTCAACGCCGGCTTCCTGCAGCTTGCGCGCTTTGGGGGACTTGAGCGTGGCGGAGGTGAAAACGAGCAGGTCATCGTCGGCGGTTTCGACGACGCGGGATTTCGATGGCAGGCGCAGTTTCGTATCGAGAATGGCGCGAAGTAACCGGCGCCGGCGGGGAAGGCCGCTGCGATCCGTGAGCAGGGGATTGTCGGCGAGAATGGTGCCGATGCCGGTGAGCAGCGCGTCGGAACCGTGGCGCATGCGGTGCACTTCCGCGCGCGATTCCTCGCTAGTGATCCACTCGCGCTTTTTGCTTTTGCGCGGCTCGGGCAAGGCGAGCTGCCCGTCCAAAGTCAAAGCAGATTTCAGAGTGACGTAGGGTTTGCGTGTGGTGATCCACCAAGAGAAGGCTTCGTTAAGCTTCTGCGCTTCCGATTCGAGCAGGCCGGTGACAACCTCAACGCCATTCGTTCGGAGCTTGGCGAAACCGGTGCCGTTCGTTTTTGGATTTGGGTCCTCCATCGACGCAACGACGCGCGCGATCCCAACTTTCAGAATCGCTTCGGTGCACGGGCCCGTCCGGCCGATGTGGTTACAGGGTTCGAGCGTGACATAAAGCGTAGCGCCGCGCGCACGATCTCCCGCTTGTTTGAGCGCGACAATTTCGGCGTGATCGCGCCAGTCGTACTGGTGAAATCCTTCGCCCAGAATCGTGCCGTCCTTGGCGATGACGCAGCCCACGGTGGGATTAGGGCTGGCAAGGCCGACGCCTTTGCGTGCCAGATCCAGCGCGTGTTCCATGAAGTGAAGATCGTGGGGATTCACAGGCTTAATTAAACAACGAATCGGCGTAGGTTTGCGCGTCGAAGGGGACTAGGTCGTTGATCTGCTCACCGGTTCCGACGAAGCGAATCGGCAAACCCAGCTCACGGGAGATTGCCACAACGATGCCGCCTTTTGCAGTGCCGTCGAGCTTGGTCAGCACGATACCTGTCACACCGACGGTGGAGGTAAATTCGCGAGCCTGCGCGAGGCCATTCTGACCCGTGGTGGCGTCCAGCACCAGCAGAACGTCGTGCGGCGCGCCGGGAATCACCTTGGCAGCGGTGCGTTTCATCTTCTCAAGCTCGGCCATGAGATTGGACTTGGTGTGCAGCCGCCCAGCTGTGTCGACAATCACGGCATCCGCCCCACGTGATTTTGCGGCGGTCATGGCGTCAAACACGACAGCAGCAGGATCGGCGCCGGATTTCTGCTTGATGACATCAATTCCGTTGCGCTGCGCCCAGATTTCGAGCTGCTCTACAGCCGCAGCTCGGAACGTGTCCGCAGCGCAAAGCACAACGCTGCGTCCATCCTGGCGCAGACGGTTGGCGAGTTTGCCGATGCTGGTGGTCTTGCCGGCGCCGTTCACGCCCACGATGAAGATGACGCGGGGGTCGTTGCCATTGGCGGCATCTGCCAGTTTCGGCGTCGCTCCGAAGACGTTTAGCGCGCGGAAGACGTGCGCCTTGATTTCGCGCTTGAGCTGGTCACCGTTATTCAGGGCATTGCGCGCCATCTGCTCTTTCACGGAGCCGAGGATTTCGCGCGTAGTCCTCACTCCCAGATCAGCGGATAGCAACGCATTCTCAACTTCCTTGAGCACCGAGGGATCGATCTGCCGTCCACCCTGGGTAATGGTGTCGAGCGTATCGGCGAGCGCGTCCTTGGTTTTGCTGACGGATTCCTTCAGGCGCTCCAGCAAGGAGGGTTCGGGTTTTCCGAAGAGTGTGATCATACGGGTTCGCGCCGGCAGAAAGGGGCGAAAGAAAATTGTAACAGATGTGCCTGTTCGGGGCCGGAGAAGGCCGGGCACGACACCTTGTGTGGGTCGCAGTCGTATTTGAGACACTGTAATATCCGCCCATCTCCATTCGTATTCTCAATAGGGGATCCCATGAAGAAATACACTTTGCTTCTTATCGTGCTCAGTTTCGCCTCAGGTGCCTCGGCTGGTCCGCTGCAAGAAAGGAATAAAGCAGTGGCACGGCGCGTTTTCGAAGAAATCTTCAATCAAGGCAAATTTCTTGTCGCCGGCGAAATCTATGCGCCAGATTACGTAAACCACGGAGTGAAAAACTCCGTGGGGCTGAAGGAAGATCAGGCTGCCGCACGCGGCTGGAAGGAAGCATTCCCTGACCTGAAGATGACGGTAATGCTCATGGTTGCAGAAGACGACCTGGTAACGGTCGTCTGGTCCGGAAGCGGAACGAACACAGGACAAGGAAATGGGCTGCCTGCCACGGGGAAGAAGATTGAGGGCCGGGGAATCACCGTGTGGCGCATCGTGAATGGCAAGATTCAAGAGGAATGGAGTGAGTTTGATTCCCTGCGATTGATGCAACAGCTCGAGTTACTCCCGACGGGCGGGGACAAGGTGAGCGCGGAAGAAAACCCGCTTAAACGTTGACTTCGACGGCGGATAGCCGCAATTTGCCGCCTTTAACCGTGGTTTCCAGTGCATTGACGACGGCCAGATCGAATTTCGAGCCAGTGAGGGCCTTGATGCGGCCGAGTGCATATTCCAGATCCATGGCGGATTGATACGGGCGATTGGTGGTCATGGCGTCGAGGGTGTCAGCCACGGCGATGATGCGAGCCATGAGAGGAATTTGCGGACCAGAGAGTCCGTAGGGGTAGCCGCGGCCGTCCATGTGCTCGTGGTGAAGCTCAATGCCTGGAAGCATATCCTTGAGCTGCGATACGGGACGCATGATGTTCGCGCCGCGAGTGGTGTGGGTCTTCATGATGTCAAATTCTTCGGGGGTGAGGGAGCCGGGCTTTTTTAGAACACGGTCGTCAACGCCGATCTTGCCGACGTCGTGAAGCAGCGCGGCAATTTTGAGTTTGTCCAGCTCATCGGCTGGCATGCGCAATTCCTGCGCGATAAGAGTGGAGTATTTCGCGACGCGGCCGGAGTGACCACGCGTGTAAGGGTCCTTTTCGTCAATAGCTGCCGCAAGCATGCGGATGGAGCCAATGAAAAGCTCGCGATTTTCCTCGGCGGCCTCTTTTAACCGCTCGATGTACTCCTCGATGTCGCTCGCCATTAAGTTGAAATTTTCGGCAAGTTCGCTGATCTCTGCGGCACCCTTTACAGGCGTGCGCTGGTGGAATTCCCCGCGGCTGATGGCGCGCGTGGAGGCGGCCAATCCGCGGATAGGGCCACTGATGCCGACGGCGAAGAAATAGCCAAAAAGAACCGCGACGAGTACTACGATGCTGCCGAACGCGAGAGCCTGCCGGTTGAGATCGGCGACACCAGCGTCGGCGCGTGCTTCATTCAGGCTGCGCTGCGCGACTACCGCCCAGTTCACTTCCGGAAACGTACTGTAGGTACCGACCATTTCAATTGTGTGGTTCTTCTCTTTTTCGGGGAAGCGGAGAGTTTCCGTATTGCGAAGTTCCCTGGGCAAGGATTTGATTTTGGCAACAAGGGTGGATTTCTGGCTCAAATCCTCGCCGGGAACAAAGTCCTTGGTGAGAGGATGCGCCACGATATGGCCATAGTGGTCGACAACGAAGACGGTGCGGCCGCGCACGCTGGAATCCTGCAAGCGGTGCAGAATTGGATCGAGCGAAACTACGGCAGCTAACATGCCCGTGAAATTGTCTCGAATATTCTTCAAAGGCACGGCGATGACAAACGCCGGGCGATTATCGGGTGCAAGCGCCAGAGGATCACTGCGGAATTTCGTGGACTGCATGCAACTGACAAACGCTCTTTGGAGCGCTTTGGCAACGAAAGGATCCTGTTCGGCGCGGAAATTCCCTTGAGTGGCGCTGGTGCCTTTGCCGTCGCGACCGACGGCGGTGAGGTAGATGAAGGAATTGCGATTGGATTCGACGAAGTTTTCCAGCAGTCGAGTGACTTTGGGCTCGGCGATGGGATCTTGCACATTTTCGCTGAGACCTGTGAGATCGAGGATCTGCCGCTGGCTGATCAACTGTTGCGTGAGGTTGAATTCGAAGAACTGAACCTCCTGGGCCAGCGCGCGAGTGATCTCAGTCTGTTGTACGCGTTCCATGTCGACCAGTTTTTCCTGGCTGAGTTCGAGCACCTGGCGGTGATACAAACCGATGGGAAGGGCGCTGACAAGCAGAAGCGCTCCGAGCACGAGCCAGAGAATGCGCACCCGTCCGGAGCGCAGGCGGGAGATCAGCGATAAAAGTGAGGCAGCCATTGCAACATTTAGATTTTACGAGACCAAGTGGGGAAGACGGGCTGGCCAAAGGGACAGGAGGGGCGGAAGTGCAACTGGGACGGAAGTACTACGGGAGCCAAGTTCCAGTCAATCGGTCTTCACTTGAAAGGCAGTGGCAAACCGTTATGAGTTACAACTTAGGACTGTCTCACTCCCTCTTCAGAGGGCGGTCCATGATGTCGCGAATGGCCTCACCTGGCGACTTCCAGTGCTGCAGGATGGCGTTGACCTGCTCGGTGATGGGAAGCTCCACGTGGTGTTCGCGCCCTAGTGCGAGCAGCGCCGCCGTAGTGCCCACGCCTTCCGCGATCATGGACATGCCCTGCAGGATCTCCTCAAGTGCGCGGCCCTTGCCTAATTCGACGCCCACATAGCGATTGCGGCTGAGCGCGCCGGTGCAAGTGAGGACCAGATCGCCCAGACCGGCCAGGCCACCAAGAGTCTCGGGCCTGGCGCCCAATTTGATAGCTAGTCGGGTCATCTCCGCCAGTCCGCGCGTGATGAGCGCCGCAAGAGTGTTCGCTCCAAAGCCGAGCCCTTGGCATGCACCGGCGGCGATGGCCATCACGTTTTTCATGGCGCCGGCAAGTTCCACGCCTAACATGTCGTCGTTGGTGTACAAGCGAAACGTAGGTCCCACGAACTCTTCCTGCAGGAACGTCGCGAGGGAATGTTCTTGGGAGGCGATGACCACAGCTGTGGGCTCGCCGCGCGCCGCTTCCAGCGCAAATGATGGACCGGACAGAACAGCAATGCGGGAAACGAAGCGAATCGAAAAGACCTGCGAAACAACCTCGCTGGTTCGTAGATGTGTGGCGGGCTCCAGACCTTTGGCGGCACTGACGAAGATGGCATCCGGCGAAACGTGCGGAACTGCTCTGGTGAGAACCTCGCGTGTGTGGGCGGAAGGGACTACGCCGACCACGATGTGCGCATGGTCGAGAGCTTCGCGAAGGTCCGTGGTTGGCGTGACGCAGGCGGGGATGGTGACACCGGGAAGATAGGTCTTGTTTTCGCGAGTGGTGTTAATGGTCTCCACGATCGCGGGTTCGCGAACCCACAGCGCGATCTCGTGACCACGGCGACTACTGGCGAGGACCACGGCGAGTCCGGTGCCCCAACTGCCGCCACCAAGAATCGCGAGCTTTGTCATACGGAAGAATCCTTTGCTCTGCTGAAGGCGAAACGCGGCTCGGTGCCGTTCAGAAGGCGCTGAAGATTCGCGCGGTGCTTGAAGATGACCAGTGCGGTGGCGAAGAAGGTACCGAAGGTTATTACGGGAGGCGGTGCCAGAGGTGGCGCCCAGAGCAGATACATCAGTAAGGGCATGGCAGCGGCAGCGGCGACGGAGCCCAGCGAAACGAACCGCCAAATGGCAACCATGAGGATGAAGATCGCCAGAGCGCTCAGCGCAGCGCAAGAAGACACTGCAAGAAAAACGCCAAGTGCGGCCGCTACTCCTTTGCCACCCTTGAAGCGCAGCCAGACTGGAAAACAGTGGCCTAGCAAGGCAGCCATGCCAGCGAGCATCGTGGCCGTTGCGCTGTGGGAAGTGAAATGACCGGCAAGCCAAACCGCAAATGCGCCTTTGGCGGTGTCGAAAAGCAACGTAAGGATACCCGGGAGGGGACCTGCGACGCGCGCCACGTTGGTGGCGCCGATGTTACCACTGCCAGCTTGGCGAACATCCGCTTTTGCGAATAACCGGGCGAATATCAGGCCGAAGGGAATTGATCCGAGAAGGTAAGCAGTGAGTATGAAGACCAGCGTTCGACCTGAGAGCCACGCACCGACCATGAACGGTTAAGCCTCCGACACGAAGGGAAACGAATGAAGAGTAGTGTACTCCGCCCCAGTGGATTTCAGCTTGCTTTCGATGAGCTGGAATTCGTGAGTCGTTAGGGAGCCAAAGAATCGTGAGGCGTTTTGCTGGGCTGCCGCCGCGAGTTTCGGAGGAAGGCCAGGGGTGCTGAAGCGTGCCAACGTCAGGTGCGGCGCGAACGAGCGCTCTTCCAGTGGGAAACCGAGATTGTGGAGCGCTCGATCGATGTCTTTAGCGAGAGTTTTCAGATTGGGCGAGGCTTCCGTGCCGATCCAGAAAACGCGAGGGAGCTTTTCGGTGGGGAAGAAGCCCAGGTCGCGGAATTCGAGTGTCACAGGTCGCTCGGAACGAATGGCCGCCAGAGCGCATTGAACAGCGCGAAGCTTGTCTGGATCTTTCTCGCCGAGAAATTTCAAGGTGAGGTGAATGTTCTCGGAGCGTACCCATTTTGCCTGCGGCGCTGCGGAACGGCATGCCTGGATGAATGCGGCGATGGTGGCGCAGATACCGGATGGGATTTCGATAGCGACGAAGAGGCGCATATGACTTGCCTATCGACGTGGCTGGGAATTGCCGCTGTAGAGGAAGTGGATACGAACCATGTCAAGGGCAATTTGGGAAGCGTAGAAGCGAATCGCATCGCGGTCGCCGGGAAGATGGACGAGGCGCTCTTTCACGCCGTCGGGCGAAGCGAGCGCGATGTGAACCGTGCCGACAGGTTTTTCCTCGCTGCCTCCACCAGGTCCCGCGATGCCGGTGATGCCGACGCCAAGAGTCGTGCCCACACTTCGACGAATTCCGTGTGCGAGTGCAACAGCGACTTCGCTGCTTACGGCGCCTTTCGCAGCGATTAAATCAGCCGACACACCAGCCCAGGCGGTCTTTAGTTCGTTGCTATAGCAGACCACTCCTCCAAGAAAATAGGTGGAGCTGCCAGGGATGCGCGTGAGGCGTTCGGCGAGCAGGCCGCCGGTGCAGCTTTCCGCTGCGGCAATTGTGGCGCGACTCGTGGTGAGGATTTCAGCGACGACGTGCTCTAGCGGCATTGCGGAGTGCGCGAAGATACGGTCGCCGAGAGCGAGTTCAAAGCTGCTGACCATCTCATTGAGGGTGGATTCGGCCTGAGCGGCGTTCTCCTTCCAGGAGCGCAAGTGAATCTGGATTTCGCCCGGGGTGGCAAGGATGGTTGTGTTCACGTCAGCGTAGCGCGTATAGATGGGTCGGATGCGTTCCTCAACGTGCGATTCGCCAAGCCCGGTAACGCGAAGCTCGCGCTTGAACATGCGGATGCCAGAGACCCGGCGTTGCAGGCGCGGAAGAACTTGTTCGAGGAAAAGAGGCTTGAGTTCGCGCGGCGGGCCGGGAAGAAGGGCCATCATGCGGCCCTTGTCTTCCAGCCATAAGCCGGGAGCGGTACCGCGAGGGTTTTCAAGAACTTCGGCGCCCTCGGGAACCATAGCTTGGCGGAGGTTAACCGCGGGCATGTCGCGTTTGAAGCTGCGGAAACGCGTCTCGATCGCACGAACAACATCGTCGTTGCGGCGAAGCTTGCGGTTGAGTAAATCGGCTACGGTCTCGCGGGTGAGATCGTCTTCGGTGGGGCCGAGGCCGCCGGTGGCGATAACGACAGCGACGCGATGGAGTGCGTCGCGAAAAGCTTCGGCGAGAAGTTCGCGATTGTCGCCGACGATCGTTTTGCGAAGGACTTCGATGCCGAGCTTATTTAGCTCTTCAGTGAGGAAGAGGGAGTTGGTGTCGATGCGATCGGGTGTGAGCAGTTCCGAACCAACGGCAATGATTTCGGCTTTCATGGGCAGAATAATTGTAGCTCACCCGGCGAGCCATGCAGATTTTCGTGAAGCGAGCCAGCTCATTGGCCCAGCAGTGGAAGGCCGTGAACGTCCCAATCGAGAGTGAAGAGAGCACTGTTTGCGGCGACGATGGCGCGTCCGCTGGGAAGTAGCGCGAGACCGACGAGCGCGGAGCCGCTGAGGACGTGCTCGGCATGACCATCCGGTGAGAGGCGCACAATACCGCGGCGGCCCCCGAATGAAGCGGCAATATACAGATTTGAATCGCGATCGAAAGCCATGCCCTGTGGGCGGCCGAGTCCGCGGTAGAAAACGTGAACTTCGCCGCCTTGGGTGATGCGATAAACTCGATCGTAGCTGGAGGTGGTGGGGCCGGCGACGTAGAGATCGCCACTGGGATGAAAGGCGAGGTGATACGCGGCGACGGAGGGCTCCAGCGTGGCGAAGACAAAGATTTCGTGCTCGGGACTGATTTTGAAAATGGTGCCGCTGCGATCGCCGACGAACAAATTTCCGGCGCGATCAAACGCAATGCCGGTTGCGACGCCCATGCCTTCGATCCATTGCTGAGCGCGGCCATCCGGCGTGACGCGGTGGATGGTGCCATCGTGGCGGCAGGATACGAAGAGGTCGCCATTGGGCCCCACGGCAAGTCCGGTGGGATTGGTGAGCGAAGTGACGTAGGGCTTCACGCTGTAGTTCGAGCCGATCTTATAGAGCGAGACTGGGACGCGCTGGCCGCGAGGGCCGCTAAAGGTGACGTAAATATTGCCACCGGAATCGACCACGGGATTCGCCACAGGGTGGAGATTGTCGGCAATCTGAAAGGCCACGCTCACGGGAAATGGTTGGCTCTCGTTTTCCGATTGCACGACGCGAAGAGAGTTGCCCGTCGGGTTTTCCGGGACGCGCGCGATCAGTCGATGGCTGCTGACAAGGGAGAGTGCGGCCTCCGCGTCACCGAATCGCACAACAGGACGAACTCCGTGGCGCGAGGCAAATCCGCTTCCGTGAATGGTAATTTCACCCCCGGGGATGGCCGCTGTGGGGAAGATGCGGTCAATGCGGGGAATCCCGTTCTTTTCTGCCGTAGAACTAAACCCGAATTTCATGGTACGTGCCTGGATAACAAATCAAAGTGTAACGCGAGACGCAGGCAAATGGCAGCGTACACCCCCGCCATCCAGTCGTCAGCCATGACGCCCCAACCCCCAGGCAGATGTTCGAGGCGGCGGCAGGGGAAGGGCTTGGCGATATCGAAAATGCGGAAAAGGACGAAGCCGGCGAGAAGATATCTCCAGTTGAGGATACTCATTCCGGTGTAGAGGGCGAAGGATGCGGCGTCAGAAGAGTTGAGGAGACTGGTTGGAGTCGCGAGCGGAGCGAGTCCAAGGATGAGGGCAAGCTGAACGCCAGAGACTTCGTCGATGACGACGAACTGCGGATCTTGGACCCCGGAGAAATTGGCTACTTTTGCGCTGCTTGAAACGCCGAGCCAGGCGACAACCAGCCAGACGACGATCGACGGGATCAGGAGCAGCGCTGTGCCCCAATTTCCGAAGAGCAGCGGCGCGTCGTTGCCTGAACTGAGCAGGATGGCGCGGCCCAACACCAGGAACCACGTGAAGGGGTGAGACACGACCGCAAGGGCGAGGCCGACGAGAGAGCCCCACGTGCCCGGCCCCGGCTTCAAGTAGCCGGCGCCCAAGGCGGTAGCAATGGCGTAGGCGAATCGAGGCTTCTTGCCGGGTGCCGGAACAGCGATGGGGTCAATTCTTTGATTCATTCGGCTCGTCGAGATCAAGAGTAAACGTCTTCGGCTCAGAATCCGCGAGGTCATCTTCATTGAAGATGGGTTCCGAAACAACGTATTTTTCGCTGGCCCAGGCGCCTAGGTCCTGGAGGCGGCAGCGATCGCTGCAGAAGGGGAAACCCGCATCCAGTTCGGAGTCAGTGGGCTTTTTACATATGGGGCATCTGTGTTTCATGGTGAAAGCAAAGTTTTACCATAGAGAGCCGGGGAGCCAAAGGGGTAACGGAGGGCGTGAGATCTCACAGAAACCCGAGCCGGATTCTGGACTTGAAATACTTCGTCCGGCAGAACCGCCGGCCGTCAGGATGACAAGATTTTGGTTCTGCGTTGTTGGGGCAGATCAGAGACGAGACACAGGAATTCAGGATCAGCCGAGGGCGCGGAGGGGGGCAGTGGTGGAAATACGGGTGAGTTTTTCGGCGGGTGGGGTAACGGAGATCGAGATCGTGGTTCGGGCGGCGGGGCGAGGAAGAATTTCGACGACGCGGCCGATGAGATCATAGGCGTCGGACTTGTTGATTTCGACGCGTGCGACATCGCCAGGAGAAGCGACTTTGCCCGAAGGCAGTTCGATGTCAGTGAGGTAGAGCTTACCATCGATGTCGGGGGCCATGGACTCGAGGCGAGCTTCCCAGACGAGCGGATTGTCATGAGAAGGGCCCTCGATGAGCGCGGTTTCTGTGCGGCCCTTATAGTTACGCAGTTTTTCGCGGGAGATTTTTTTCTGCACGGCCATCACGCGGTTGCGCCGATCGCTGATCGTCGCGGGGTCCACTTTGCCATCAAGCGGGAAACTGGCGGCGTTATCGACGTCGGAGAATTCGAAGACGCCAACCCAATCGAGTTCGGCGGCAGCGACGAATTGTAGAAGTTCGTGGAAATCCGCTTCGGTCTCGCCGGGAAAACCAACGATGAAGCTGGTACGTAGAGCTACGCCGGGAATTGTGGTGCGCATGCGGTCAAGGAGTTTCAGGAAAGCGTCGCCGTTGGAGCCGCGCTTCATGCGCGCGAGGACGTTGCGGCTGGCATGCTGCAGAGGCATATCGATGTATTTTGCCAGTCGCGGATGTGCCGCCAGAGTTTCCAGCATTTTCTGGGTGACGCGATTGGGGTAAGCATAAAGAAAGCGGACCCAGAGAAGATCTTCCACTTGGGCAAGTTTTTCCAGAAGTTGCGCAAGACCATCGCGCAGACCAAGGTCCTCACCATACGAGGTCGTGTCCTGGCCAATCAGTGTGATTTCACGGGCTCCGGCAGCGGCGAGATTCTCGGCTTCGCGAATGACAGATTCAAACCGACGGCTGCGGAAATTGCCGCGGAGCTGGGGAATGATGCAAAAGGTGCAAGGATGGTCGCAGCCTTCCGCAATCTTAATATACGCCTGATGCTTGGGAGTGGTGATGATGCGCGGAGTAAGGTCGTGATAGAGGAACGAAGGTGGCGCGGCCGGCAGGATTTTCAGATCGCCCTCGACGGCCTCGATGATGCGTTCCACTTCGCCGGTGCCGACGACGGCGTCGACTTCCGGAACCTGCTCCAGGATTTGAGCGCGAAAGCGTTCAACGAGGCAGCCAGCGACGATCAGCTTTTTGGCAGCGCCAAATTTCTTGTGCTCGACCATCTCCAGGATGATATCGATGGATTCTTTTTGCGCGGACTCGATGAAGCTGCAGGTATTGACAACAAGGATCTCGGCGTCATCGGCGCGAGGGGTCAATTCGTAACCCTCGCGCGTAAGCAGGCCCATCATGACCTCGCTGTCGACGAGGTTTTTGGGGCAACCGAGCGAAATGAAACCTACCTTGGTCATAGTCGGGAGTTACGCTGAGGCTCAACGCAACCATTTTAGCATGGAGCGGCTCACGGCGTTGGGGGGTGACGGAGTGGATGGGATCCGTCTGGTAGCTCAGGATGACAAAGCAATTTTGGGTGAAGCGAGATAGTTAGCGAGCGCGAGGGGCGGAGCGGATCTGGTGAAGGAGAGTGCGGAGGCGGAGGGAATCGCAGGGGCGGCCGCCGAAGCGGGCTTCGGCATACAGATGGGTGAATTCCAGGACGGGACGAACGAGTTCAGGCTGTAGCCCGGAGGACGAGGCGAACTCAAAAGGAGTTTGTGTGTCAAGGTGCGGGTAACCCCGCTTCTCCAAAAGGCGAAGGAGTTCCGCGTAGAGGCGCGAAGCGAGTCGCGGATTGGAACGGCCGGCGGGGGAACGGCGGAGTTGGAGAGATAGGCTGAGCCAACGGAAGAGCGAACGAATCCAATCGAAGCGTAAAATGACCAGGAACAGGACGAGCACTGCAGGGAGAAGAATGCCAAGCAGAGGATGCTTCTTCTGCCAGAGAGTGAGAGCGCCGATGGTGTGATCGGAAAGTTTGCGATGCCAGTCGCGAGCGATGTCGTTCCAATTCCGCGAAGTGCGCTGAACATTTTGCGCGAGCAACAGTTGGTGGGAGAGATCGTAGTTGATGACCCACTCATTCCAATTGAGCTGCATCCAGTCCAGATACATGCCGAGACGGGAGAAGAGGCCGGAGGAGGAATCCTGGCCGGGAGGAGTGGGGTCGAACGTGACCCAGCCGCTGCCAGGGAAATAAGCTTCGACCCAACTATGCGCATCACTAGCTCGGACGATATAGTCGCCGCCGACATCGTTAAATTCTCCGGGCAGGAAACCGTTGACCTCGCGGGAAGGTATGCCGAGCGTACGAAGCATGACGGCCATGGCGGAAGCAAAGTATTCGCAATGTCCTGCACGCGACTCGAAGAGGAAATGAGCGAGCGGATCTTGCCCGGGTTTGCCGGCGAGATTCAGGGTGTAGCTGAAATTGCGGCGCAGGTAGGACTCGAGAGCCACCGACTTGTCATAGGGATTGTCGGCGGACCGAGTGATCTGGAAAGCGAGCTCTGGGATGCGGGGATCGAGCGAGCGAGGAAGTTGCAGATAGGCAGCGCGGATTTCTTCGGAATATTCAGTCGGCGCGCGGCGAGCGGCAGTGGGTCGAATGGCGGGAAGAAGCGATTCGGCTTCATACTCGATTTGCACCGAATTGCGAAAGGTATTGAAGATCGAGCCAGTGGAATCGCGGAAGAGGTAGCCACGGGGACCGACAAAGAAGCCGCCGCGAATGGCGAGTAGGTTAGCAAGAGCAAAGAGTGAATCCGTGGCCATCGGTTGCAGCAGAACCGTGTAGTGAAGATCGACGGAAGTTGGACCCTCCATCTCATTCGGAGAATTGAGAAGGATCCATCCGTGGGCGGAGGAGAACACTTTGCCCCTGGAGCTGTTACTCGAGGACCAGCGGTGTCCGTCGAAAGTGGTGAGAGCGATGCCGCGCCAGCGAAGCATGGCATACGGAACGGGCGTTCCGGTTTTGACGCGCATGACGACGGTTGAGTCTTTCTTGATCTCGCCAATTTCGCCCAGTTCGACGCTGTTGGAGAAGCCGCTCATGAAGGTGGTTTGCATACCAGCGCTGGAGAGGAATCCTGCGTTGAATCGGGGAAAAAAGAAAAAGAGGATGGAGCCAAGAACGAATCCACCAAAGGCTACGGAAAGAGTGGCGAGGGTAAGCGCGCGGTAGAAGCGACGTTCGCGGCGGGGGTCGGCATGGAGAGGAGGACAGATCGCGCCAGCAGCACCTCGGCGAACTTCGAGACCGACAAAGGTGGCGACGGCAAATACGAGGAATACGAAGAAAAGGCCGAGGAAGTATGTGTCGATGGTGAAGACGGCGGATGCGAGGACGCCGGAGAAAGAAAGCATAGCGAGGAAGGCAGCATCGCGGTCGGTAGTGGCGCTGTAAAGGCGAATGATGGTGACGAAAAGAAGAAAATGGACGGAGGAGAGAAGCGTGGCATAGAGGCCGGGGTTCGAGCTGTTGCTCGCCAGACTGCGGGAAAGAAAAAGAACGTCGAAGGGGAAAAAGAAGAGATACGCGAGAACGAGTCTGGTTGCAACGGATTGGCGCATTTCGGCGGGGTAGCCACGCCACCAGCGGAAACCTTTGTAGAGAATCGCTAGCGGCGCAAAAACCGCGCTGACAGGATCCAGCTTTCCGGTAGCGGCGAGAGTGAGGACGGAGATGAGGACAAGAAAGAACAGAGCCGTGCGATAGAAATTCTCGGCGGGAAGGGGAGAGGCGGGAGTTGAAAGAGAACTAGCCATGGGTAACAGAAGAGAATAGCACTCGGAGACGAGCAAATTGTTTGGACGCAGCGCGAGCGATAACGACATAGTAAGCCCACCCCCCTCACCCCATTTCTGCGAGTGTTGAATCTGCGAGGGATACGGGCGATCGATCTAATCCCATTTTCCAAGTGTTGATTCTAAAGGCGGTTAGAGATTGATTTTTGTGCGTGCTGATTCCGGAACAGTTCGCGGCGAGATTTCTCTGGACGGAGAAGATAAATAACGATTTGGGTCCAAAAGCCAGAAATCGCGACGAAGAAGCGCCGGCTGAACCGATGCGCGACGACTGAAAAAGCGGCGGCAAGCTGCCGCTGACCAAAAAACAATCATCTGGGTGTAGGTTGATGCGAATGGTGGAGGGCGGCGGAATGGGCGACTTTTCGAGTGAGATTGGAAATGGGGACGGCGGAGAGGTCGTCGAGGGGAATGCTTTTGGCGCTCGCGAGGCGCGGGAGTTTGGGAACATGGGCGCAAAAAGGAAGAAGAGTGATGCCGCGGAAGGTGACGGCGTGGCGAACTTTCTTGAGTGGAAGTAGAGAGACCCTGGGGAGAGCAGGAAACATCTTCCGGGCGCGCCGGTGAAGTTCGGTTTCGGCGTCGTGGCGAACCTGAATGGTAGGGAAGTGCCACATGCCGGAGAATAGGGCGCCAATGTCTGCATGCGACTTTGATTTCGTGAGAGATTTCGGGGGCGGAAGGAGCAGGGTATCGCCTTTGGGGTCGACAAAGACGAGTGATGCAAGAGTGATTTCGATGCTGGGGCGCTTTTTGCGCTTTTCGGGGATGGAATCGGCGAGGCCGAGTTTGCGGGATTCACAGAATTCCGCGATGGGGCAGAGAAGGCATCGAGGGGAATGTGGAGTGCAGAGAGTGGCGCCAAGTTCCATCATCGCCTGGTTCCAGTCGCCGGGGGAACCTGGGTCGAGAAGAATGTTGGCAGAAACCTGGAGTTGTGGCCAGCGGCCATTGGAGCGGAGATCGCCGCGAGTGGCGCCGAGGCGAGCGAGGACGCGAGCCACATTACCGTCGAGGACGGCGAGCTTTTGCCCGTAAGCGATGCTGAGTATAGCGGCGGCTGTATACGAACCGATGCCAGGAAGAGCGAGCGCGTCCTTTTCCGAATTAGGAAACTTGCCGCCATGTTTTGCTACGATCAGCTGCGCGGCCTTCTGAAGATTGCGCGCGCGCGAATAGTAGCCGAGTCCGGCCCAGAGACGAAGCACTTCTTCTTCAGGAGCATCAGCGAGGGATTGCACGGTGGGAAAGCGTTCAAGGAAACGTTGGTAATAGGGAATGGCGGCGGTGACACGGGTTTGCTGCAGCATGATTTCAGAGAGCCAGATGGCGGCGGGGTCGTTGGTGCGACGCCAAGGAAGGTCGCGCTGGAACTGGTGAAACCAGGCGAGAAGATCTTTGCGCAAGCGGGAGAGTGCATCGCCGGAGAGCATGCGGGAAATAGTGTCTCATAGAAGAGCGGTAGTGAAGAGGGGATGAAGTAAGGGAGTGCCTATGGGAATTGCGTTCCCAAGGGCATGGGAAACCAAAACCGTTGGCCATCTCGGGTGGGCAATCGACTACAGTTTTTCCGCCACGCGTTGAGTGTTGAAAAAAGGCTATTGATCGGAGCCGACGAGTTGGACGGATCGATTTCGTTCCGGCCAGGAACCACGTTAGTGGTGAGAGTGACCTTGAGGAGATCGGTTTTGAAAGCGGTCTTGGGAGTTTTTACGATGAGATAGTTCAGTTCTGTGGTGGGATCGTTGCCGGCCCAGATGGTGTGGGCGGCGCCCTGTTCGCCATAGACCTCGACTTTTATGACGGCGCCCGAGCTGCAAGATTCACGAATGCGAACTTCTTCCACGCGCAAGGGTTCGGGATATTTCAGATCCAGCCATTCGATTCAGGAATCCTGGGTTTTGGAGGTCCAGGCGTTGCCGTCGTCGCCGTACTTGTCGACATTGGGAGCGCCGGTAGCCTGATTTGCGGACCACGCCGCAGTGCCTTGCGCATCGTTATAAGTGGACGAGGCCGTGGCCGCGATGGCCCATTGGCCTTCGGATCGTTCTTGATTTCATCCTGTATTAGGGCCTGCTGCGCGCCAACCAGTTTTGCGGTGATTTCCGCGGACTGAGAAGTCCCGTCGGAGGCGGCAGGAGGACTTGCCGCAGGTGCGGCCGAGAGGGCCGGGTTAGAAGCGGCGGCTGCGGAAGGCTCTTGAGTGGCAGTTTCTTTTTTGCAGCCGACGCAGAAAACAACAAGGGAGAGGACGCAGCAAGCAAGTTTGGGATGGAAAGTCATCAATCGCTTCTTGAATTGGCAAAATCATGCATCACAAAGCAGAAGTAGTATGTGGCAGGGAGCGAGCGGAACTCAAAGGATCGTGCTGCTCCTACGGCACTAGGGAGAACGGAGACATAGTGAAGCATTGGGAAAGATAAGGATCGAATCGTCTCAAGACTGCAACATCGAAATGGCCCCTACAACAATCGATTGATGGTTACGAAAGGTCGTCGGAGAAGACAACATAGGAAGTGTTCCAGATGGCAGCGGGGACCGAACCGCGAGGCTGCGAAGTGACGATGATCTTGAAGGATTCGGGATTGGCGGCGAGATCCGACAAAAATGGGGCGTGAAGATCGAGGAGAAGCGGTTGAACAATAGCGAGGTGGCGGAGGATCTCGAAAATATTTTCGGATGCGGGAGCGGGAGGAGCGTCAGCGCCAAAGCCTCGGAATTCGAGGAGTGGGCTGCGCTCGCAGAAACTCCAGGCGATTGCGGCGCAGAGGGAAACGGCGCGTTCGAAACGGACTTTTTCGGCGGCGGAGGCGTTGGGCTGAGCGGCAGGGCTATAGGGATCGAAAATGAGCAGGACGCTGCAGTCAGCTTCGCGAGCGAATTCGCGAACCATGAGTGAGCCGAAGCGCGCGGAGGCTTTCCAATGGACGTGACGGGCGCTGTCGTTCGGAACGTAGTCACGCAGGGCGTAGAGGTCCTGACCGCGCCCTTTGACCAGCGTCTCCATTGCGCCCTGAATTCCAGGCAGAACTTCGAGGAATTCCGGGGAGGCGTCGACGGACGGATAGACGAGCGCCTGGGTGGCGAGATCGATGCGGCGCGCTTTTTGCAGGAATCCAAATGGGAAGCGGGTGACGATGCGGAAGGCTTCCTGGCGATAAACGCCGCGAGCGGGGAACAGGAGCGGAACAGTTTGCGAGATGGTTTCCTGCCGAGGAAGGTACGGAAAATAGATAGGAGTTTCGAGCATAGCGGGTGCAGGGGCGTTTTTCTTACGGATGCCTTCGACGCGCAGAGAGAAAGAAGGGAGCGTGAGCTTTTCGTTGTCGAGTTCGAGGGAAGCGCGAACGGGTTGTCCAGCGAAAATATGCTCGGGAAGTTGCAAGCGCATCTCCACGCCGGCGAGGGTGATAGAAGACAGAATGCCGGACATGAGAATGGAAGCGACGAGGCTGGCGAGGATGAGAAATAGAAGATTGTTGCCGGTGTTGAGGGCGGCGAGGGCTACGAGAACGATCCCGGCGATATAAATCCAGCCTTCGAAAGTCACGCGGTATTCCATTCGATAGCCAATCCAGCGGAGCGGCGTGCGTTTCGCGAGGACAGGTACCAGGGTGACCGCAACCCAGGCAGCGACCAGGAGAGCGATGAGCGCAGACGCGCTGGCCAGCGCAACACTGCCGAGTTGCGCCGCGGCTCCGGAATAAAGAGCAAGCACGAGAGCCACAGTCAGGGCCACGATGGAGAGTGAGAACGCGCGAATGGCAGGGCGATTGGCTGCTTGCCAGAGTCTCGAGAGCTTGGAACTGAGCGTTGCCATTCGAGGGCCTTTGTGTCCGCGATCCGCAGGAAAAGTTTACGTCAAGATCGCTCGTCCACAAAAGCGCGGGCTCAGGAGGACACGCGATTGCCTCTGCCGCGAACCATTGTCGACGTTTGCGTCACAACGGGACAGGGACGGATTCGACGATTTCGCGCAAGACATTTTCTGTGGTCTCGGACTTTTTTTGTAGCGAAGCATGGCGCGCGCTGGCGACGACACGATGGGAAAAGACGGCGACGGCCAATTGCTTGAAATCGTCGGGGAGGCAGAAGTCGCGGCCATCAAGGAAGGCGCGAGCCTGGGCAGCGCGCTGGAGCATCAAGGTTCCGCGGGGACTGACGCCAAGAGCAAGATGGTCGGACTTTCGAGTGCGATTGACGATTTCCAGGGCATAGTCGTGCAGACTGGAGTCAACTTTGACGCGCGTGACGGATTCCTGCATGGCGATGACGTCGGTGACATCGGCAATGGTTTCAAGCGTGGCGACAGGGTCGTCGGAAATGCGGCTGCGCAGGATTTCGCGCTCCGTTTCGTGCGAGGGGTAACCCATTTTGACGCGCATGAGGAAGCGATCGAGCTGAGATTCCGGGAGCGGGTACGTGCCGTGATGCTCGACAGGATTTTGCGTGGCGACCACCAGGAAGGGCTTGGGAAGCGGAAGAGTGCGGCCGTCGACGGTGACTTGTGCTTCATTCATGGCTTCGAGAAGAGCGGACTGCGTGCGCGGGGTGGTGCGATTGATTTCATCGGCAAGAACGACGTTGGCGAAGATGGGACCGTGGCGAAATTCGAACTCGCGAGACTCGGGATTGTACACGCTGACGCCGAGCACGTCGGAGGGAAGAAGGTCTGAAGTGAACTGGATGCGTTGAAAGGTGCAGTGGAAGGACTTGGCGAGAGCCTGGGCGAGGGTGGTTTTGCCGGTGCCGGGAACGTCCTCGATGAGCAGGTGGCCTCGGGAGAGGAGGGTGATAAGCGCAAGTTGGATGACGTCTTCCTTGCCGTAAATAGCGCGGGCAATGGAGCGCTGTAGTTGAGAAACGACGTGAGAAGTGGCGGCCGGCATCGGTTGAAAACCCAGAGTCTTCCTGTTACAAATAGGAGAAGGAAGTAACGCCGACCTTTTGAAGCTGGCGAAACTGCCTTCCACCCGTTGATAGACGGGCGATTAGCTCAGCGGTTAGAGCGCTCGCCTCACACGCGAGAGGTCAAAGGTTCAAATCCTTTATCGCCCACCACTCTACTGGATTATTCCATCTTAAAGCCCGGAGTTGATCGCTGCAGCATCTATTTTGTGCTGAAGTTGCTATTTGGCCGCGGGAGCAGGTAGGGTTTGCAGCCAGTCAAGGACAGCGACCTGCAGGGCAATACGATGATCGGAGAAGGAGTGATCGGTATCGGTGTACTTCTCCGTGACATGAGGGTTGCCAGTATTGCGGAGGCCTTCGGCCATGGCATGGTTGTCGCCGGTGTTGCGATCTTTCGCTTCGAGGATAAGGACGGGACGAGTTTTGAGCAGACCGGCATAATCCAAATAATTCCACCGCAGCGCGTTCGTTTTCATCTCTGCTATTAAGCCCTTAGGGGTGGTTCCCGAGAGGCGCGGAGAAGAGTTCCTATAATTGTCGGCACGCCCATTGTCCGCGCCACGCAGCACTGTCGGGCCCATGTTCCAGGCGGCGATCATGACGAGTGCATACACGCCCGGGTCATGAGCAGCCGTATAGGCCGCCATGAAGCCACCCATACTGTGGCCAATCAGAACAATGCGTTTCGGGTCGATGCGATATTTCTTTACGTTCGAGGGATCGCGCAAAAAATCCACCGCGGATTGAGTATCCTCGATGGCGTTTGCGAAGGAAAAATTGCCCGCGCTTCCCCAGGAGCCGCGATAGTTTGGAAACAGAACGTTCCAGCCGGCGCGCCGCAGAGTGTAAGCCAGATCGAGATTCTTCTCGTTGCCGGGGAAGCCATGAAGAAGCAGCACGGTCGGATGAGGCCTAGCGCCGGAAGCCAGGAAAATCACGGCATTCAGTCGCGTATGGTGGCTTAGAATGTCTGGAGCCTCTGACGATGCAGGGTAGTCCTTGTCAGGAGCGGGATCAGTCGTGATGGCGGCGGGGAGTTGTTGGGCCGGGGAGTTACAGGTCAGGAAAATAAGCAGGGTCGAGAGTCGGAGGGCAAATTTGTGAATCAGCATGCGGGCATTTTGTTCCAATGCGAGGGGTCTTGTATAGTGTTGGCATGCAAACTTTTTTGCGCGCGATTGAGGTCTTGTGTTTGAGCTTGTGGTTGGGCGGAGATGCATTTCTGAGTTTCGTGGTGGCGCCGGGCGCATTCGCAATCCTGGGGAACCGAGACGCGGCGGGAATCATGGTGGGCTATGCACTTGGACGATTACATTATGTGGGCATTTTCCTGGGTCTGCTCTTCCTGTCTACGCGATTAGCGCGAACGCACGATTTTGGGAGTTTCACGACGGGTGCGGCGTTGTGTGTCGTGTTGATGGTTGTGCTTACGGCGGCGTCGCAGTTTACGGTGAGCAACCGGATGGAGCGGATGAAGAGAGAAATGGTTTCGGTGCAGAACACGGCAGAGAACGATCCCAAGCGAGTGGAATTCAACCGATTGCATCATGTCTCGGTGGGATATGAGGCAGTCGTACTTTTGGCTGGCTTGGTAGCGATGGTTTTGTTGGTGAAGGAAACAGCGGCGAGGCCATAAGAAATCCCTGCCCTACACGAAAGAAGGGCGTGTGGGGCACCCAATCCTGAGGCGCCTAATTGTGTTTGGATTTGCTGGCCGTGCGGTTGCGCTTGCGCCGAGGTGGGCGAGGGCGGATTTTGTTGGTGACTCTATAGCCGGCGCGTTCGAAGGCGCGCCACATGTACCAACTGGCGACGGTGCGATAGGGGCGCCAGCGTTCGCCGAACTTGAGGAGTTCTTTGGGCGTGGGCCTGTGCTTCTTGCCGTACGTTACTGACCATCCCTTCTGAACGCCGAGGTCGTGGATGGGAAGAACATCCGGACGACCGAGGCGAAAGATCAAAAACATTTCGACGGTCCACGCGCCGATGCCGCGAACGGAGACGAGTCGCTCAACAAGTTCGTCATCGGAGAGTAGCAGCGCCTCCTCGTGCGTCGGGACAGTTCCATCTATCGTTTTTCGGGCCAGATCCTTCATCGCCTCTACTTTTGCGCCAGAGAGGCCGGCTCTGCGGAGTGTGGCCCTGGGAATCTTAAGCATTTTTTCCGGAGAGGGAGGGCGGCCGTTTTCGCCGAGAGCTTTGATACGCCCGAAAATAGTGGCGGCAGCTTTGCCGGAAATGGATTGGTAGGCGATGGACTCGAGGAGCACCTCGTAGGGAGATTGCGCATCGGCGACGTCGATCTGGAAGGGCACGGTTTCCGCGATGAGGCGTTTGAGCTGCTCATCGCGCTCGCAGAGGTGACGAACAGCCTCGACGAGATCGAAGGCGAGATGGGATGGTGGCTCGTTGATGGTCATGGCGGCAGAAAACCATAGCACGGGTAAAGAGGAGTTGGTAAGAGGGAGGCGGGCGGCGAGATCTAAGAACGGGTGAGATCGAAGAGAGATCCCTCGATTCCGCGACCCGGCGCCAGAATACCGCGTGAAAAAAAGGCCGGTTCGCTTTGCTCGGGATAAGAACCGATGGTTCGCTGGTAACGTCAGGGGGGATGTGTGAGCGGGTGTGGTAAAATTTGTTGTTTGCGCAGGCTGAAGATCGCGGACTATCGCGAGTTCGAATGCGCCGAAGACTGCCTTCCTGAAAGACCGCAGCGAGTGAAGGAACTCTAGATCAATGCAAACTGGAATTATCGGACTACCACAGGTAGGAAAGACGACGCTGTTTCGAATTTTGACTAAAGCGAACGTAGAGGCCAAGGGCGGGCAATCGACGCACGTGGGAGTGACGAAGGTGCCAGAGCCACGGCTGGCGGAGCTGGCTAGACTCTACAATCCGAAAAAAATAACGTATGCGACGGTGCAGTATGTGGATTTGCCGGGTGTGCAAAAGGAGCGCATGCGTGAAAGCCTGGCGACGCTGCGCGACGTGGACGCAATTGCTCACGTGATTCGCGTGTTTGACGATCCGAGAGTGCCGCATTCCGAGGGAGGCATCGATCCGTTGCGCGACGCGACGAACCTGGATCTGGAATTGATTTTGTCGGACCACGACCAGATTTCCAAGCGACTGGAGCGCGTCGGGAAGGACTTGAAAAAGAAGAAGGAACCGATGCTGGAGCAGGAGCGAGCGGTTCTGGAAAAGTGCAAGGCGCATCTGGAAGCGGAAAAACCACTGCGTGAATTGGAATTGACGACGGAAGAGCGGAAGCCGATCGGCGGATTTTTGTTTCTCTCGCAGCGACCGATGCTATACGTGCTGAACCTTGGCGATGATGAGGCCGCGGCAATGGACAAGGCCATCGAGAAGCACAAGCTAGGTGCGCTACAAGGAAGGCCGAACACGGCGGTCGTGGCAGTGTGCGGACGACTGGAAGCGGAATTGGCGGAAATGCAAGAGAAGGAAGCGGCGGAATTGCTGGCGTCGTATGGATTGAAAGAGCCGGGCCTGAACCGGTTGATTCACGCGACGTATGAACTGATGGGTCTCTTTCCGTTTTTTACGGCGGGCGAACCCGAAGTGCGTGCATGGACGATTCGTAAAGGGTCGACGGCGGTGAAGGCGGCGGGCGAAATCCACAGCGATATCGAAAAGGGATTCATCCGCGCGGAAGTGGTCCAGTTCACGGACTTGCTGGCGGCCGGAAGCATCGCGGCTGCAAAAGAAAAGGCGCAAGTGCGGTTGGAAGGGAAAGAGTATATCGTGCAGGAAGGCGATGTGATTTTGTTTCGGCATAGTGGATAAGAGTGATAGAAACGCATGTCATACCGGTGATAGAACCTGGTGAAGTGTTGCCGCGATCCTGCACTCCGAGCCGCAGAAAGTGCGACCCTTCGGTGAGGACGACAAATTGGTACCTAGTGAGTGTTGTAAGCCAAGCGAGAGGCCTGATTTGATCTTGCTCAACTGCGCCGGTCTGAGAAGTCGGCCGTTAAACAGCCCATGACAAACGAAATGCCATTTCGGATTGTGCTAGCGGCACTGCTGGGGTTGGTAGCGGCCGGGGGAAACTTATTGGGCGGGTATTTCGTGGTGTATCGCGACTGGCCGCGGAAGTATCTGCAATATTTTCTGGCGCTGGGCGCGGGCTACATGCTTTCTGTAGCGTTTGTGGACGTGATTCCGGAGTCTTTAAAGCTGGCGGGTGAGCGCGCGCTAGCATTTGTGCTGATCGGATTCTTTATAATCCACTTGTTTGAACACACGATCGCTCCCCATTTTCATTTTGGCGAAGAAACGCACACCGAGGAGATGCACGGCCAGCACGCACGGAGCACGGTGCTTTTGGGATTGGCGATCCACACGTTTTTTGATGGCGTGGCGATAGCGGCGGGATTTTTGGTGTCCACCTGGCTGGGTGCCATGATTTTTGTAGCGGTTTTTTTGCATAAACTCCCCGAGGGATTCACGGTAGCGTCGGTTGTGTTGGCGAGCGGGCAGGGGAAGCGGCGAGCGGTGCAGGCGGCGGGGTTACTAGGGGCCGCCACGTTGGCGGGGGTATTGATGACCAGCGCACTGCAGGGCGAGCTTAAGTATGCGTTGCCACTGTCTGGGGGAGTCACGGTGTATGTCGCGGCGACAGACCTGTTGCCAGAGGTGAACCGAGAGCCGGGATGGCGGATGGCGTTGCTGGTATTTGTGGGCGTGGCTACTGTATTGATTTTAAGAGCGTTATTCAAAATATAAGCGGGCTCGGTGTTGGTCCAGTACCTACCTTGCTCATTCCGAGCGAACGGCAACTTTCTGAGGACCAACGTGTTTGTTAGAGTGTGGGTGCTATGGCCAGGACCGACGTCCAACTGATGCTGGACGTGAAAGCTGGTGACGAAGCGTCGTTTGAGCTTCTTTTGCACCGGTATCGCACGCCACTTGTCAACTTCCTGTACCGCATGGTGAGGAACCGGGAACAGGCGGAAGACCTTGCGCAAGAGGTATTTCTGCGGGTGTATCGCGCCAGAGAAGATTACGTGGCAAGCGCGAAGTTCACGACCTGGATGTTCCGAATCGCTACGAACCTGGCATTGAATTCCGTGCGCGACAATCGCTATCACAAACTGGAAGATTCGATTGACGCGCCAGTGAGGGTAGACGCCGAGGATGGAAATGAGAAGGTGCTGGATGTGGCAGATAAGCATCCGAACATCGAGCAGCATCTGGTGGAAGACGCGAGAGTAAAGACGATTCGCCATGCGATCGACAAGCTCCCGGAGAAACAGCGTGCGGCCGTGTTGCTGCACAAATATCAGGAGCTGGATTATGCGGAAATCGCCAAGATTCTGGGTTGCTCGGAGAGCGCGCTAAAATCGCTGCTGTTCCGGGCATATGAATCGCTACGAGTGGAACTAGCCCCGCTCGTGGCCGTTCAGGGCAGGCAATAGGGCAGGGAAAGAAGGAAGTTATGAGTTGCGAAAAGATGGAAAGCCGGATCCTGGCGTACGTGGATGGGCGGCTGAAAGAAAGCGAACGGCTGGATGTGGAGAAGCATCTGGCGACCTGCGCGCCGTGTCATTTGCGGGTGCAGGAATTTCGCGCGGTTTCCGGGCTGCTGGATGAACTGCCGGTGATCGAGCCTTCGCCTGCGTTTGACGCGCGGGTGCACGCGCTGGTGGCGGCGGAGCCGGTGAAGACGAACTGGTGGGCATGGATAAGGGTTTCGCCGCGCACCGCGTTTGCGGCATCGGCGCTGTTGGTGGCGGCACTGTGGCTGGGCTACCGAACGGGACCGATTGCTCCCACGCCTCAAGTGGACGATGCACAAATGATGCAGGATCTGCCGGTGCTGGAAGACCACGATGTGCTGACGAATTTTGAGCCGCTGAAGGAGTTGCCGGCTCAGGCGGACGATGATTCGGATAATGTGCAGCAGCAGATGTGAGAAGAGCGAGTTAATGAAGCAAAGAGGTAGAGGGGTTAGGAAGCAGCGAAGTAAGGAGATTCGGAAGTAGCGAGAAACAGTGAAGAAGCGATTCCAGTTCGGGATGACGGTGCTCGCGGTGGCAAGTTGCGCCGCGCTAACGGCGTATGGATGGGCGCAGCAAAAGCCAAATCCCGACAGGCCGCCGCAACATCAAGCGCAACCGAAGGTATCGCAGCCGCATCCGCAGAAGCAGAACGCCAATCAGCCACCGGCAAACACGAGTACTCCTGCGAACACTGCGAACCGGCCTCCTGCGAATCAGTATCACGGCGCGAGCCGGCCTCCGGTGACGAACGAGGGGCCCAGAACAAATTTCAATAATGCAAACCGTCCGCCGAATGCCGGGGGAACGAGGTTGACGCCACACCAGCAAGTGGGCATCGGCGCGCCCCGGCCGTGGGTGGACCAGATGCGCTCGCTGACTCCTCAACAGCGTGACCAGGTACTGCAGAACAGCCGCGCGTTCCAGAATCTTTCGCCGGACAAACAGAACAAGATACGGCAGCAGTTTAATCAATGGGACCGCATGACACCGCAGCAGCGCGCGGACCAGCAGATCAAAGAAGACAATTGGCGGCGTATGACGCCGGAGCAGAGAGAGCACATCAAGAATGACGTGTTGCCGCAGTGGAAGCAGATGCCATGGGACCGGCAACAGGTGATGAAGCAGAAGTTGGGCGTGCTGCAGAACATGCCGGAATCGGCGCGGAATCAGCGTCTGAACGATCCGAATTTTACGCAAGGAATGAGCGAACAAGAGAAATCGATGTTGAAGGATTTGAGCCACACGCATGTGGGTGGAACACCCGAGCCGCCGGGAGAGTAAGGCGGAAAATGGGAAGTAGAAAGTCCCTCCTTTGCAGGCACTTGCTGACACAAAAAGTTGAAATCCTCCGTACCGGAAGAGCTCGAGCGCTCAGGATGACAATGCGCGGGAAAGCGCTTCCGGAGTTCGTGCGTTGACAAGGGAAGAAGAATCGCGGCATGGTGGCTAGTTGGATTAGGCAGCATCGAATGAAGAGGAGAAAGCGATTCTCGCTCTGTCGACCCGATTCCGCGCGCTGAAGCACCGGAATTTTCAACTATTCACTCTCGGCCAACTGATTTCGCTAATTGGCACCTGGATGCAAACTACGGCGCAGCAGTGGCTCGTCTACCGGTTAACGGGATCGGTGGCGCTGCTGGGCATTTTCGGATTTGCGAATCAGGTACCGATGCTGTTGCTGGCGTGGATGGGCGGATACATGGGAGACCGTTATAACCGCCACCGCGGGGTGATTGTGACGCAGGCGTGCTCGATGATTCTGGCGTTCCTACTGGCCGGGCTGACACTGACGCACGTGGTGGACAAGTGGCCGGTGATCATTATTTTCGTCGCGTTTCTGGTGGGGATAGTGAATGCGTTCGACGTGCCGATCCGGCAGGCGTTTTTTGTGCAGATGGTAGGGAAAGAAGATCTGCCGAATGCGATTGCCCTGAACTCCTCGATTTTCAATGCGGCGCGCGTAGTGGGTCCGGCGATTGCGGGGTTTGCGATCATGTGGATTGGCGAAGGCTGGTGTTTTTTCGTCAATGGAGTGAGCTTCATCGCCGTGTTGGTGGCGTTGTTGATGATGAGAATCGCGGTGATCGAGAACAAACACGACGGGCAATCTCCGGTGCGGAGTTTTGTGCAAGGATTCCGTTTTGCGATGGCGGATCAGCCGATCCGCTCGACGTTGTTGCTGCTATGTGTGCTGAGCTTGTTTGGATTGCAGTATTCGGTATTCCTGCCAATCTATGCGCACGACATTCTGCACGGCGGGGCCAAGGCGCTGGGGTTATTGATGAGCGCGGCAGGAGTGGGAGCAGTTCTGGGTGCGCTTCAATTTGCCTCGCGAACCGAATACAAAGGCCTGGCAAAGTGGGTTGGCGCGACGTGCACGATCTGCGCGATTGGACTGATTGTGTTTTCACACGCGAGGGTGTTCTGGTTGTGCGCGGCGGTGCTGTTCGTGGTGGGATTTGCGGCGACGTCACAAATGGCAGCGACGAACACTCTAATTCAGGAGCGCGTGCCCGACGAAATGCGCAGCCGCTTAATGGCGGTCTACGCGACGATGTTCATGGGCGTGATGCCGATTGGAGCATTGCTCGCAGGAGGTGTCGCGAAGCATGTCGGTGCGCCGCGGACGTTGTTGATTTTCGGGGGATTGGTGCTGGCGGGATGCGTTATTTTCATTTGGCGAGTGGTTTTGAAATTGAAAGATACGCGCAGTGTGCCCGCGGAGAGGGGCGTTATTGGCGGGTAGATGTCAGGCAGGATTGGGGCGGTAGAGCCATGTGGGCTTCTCGGCATTGAGGAAGGGGTCGGCCGCGTGGATGTTAGAGAGGATGGCGTCAACGACCGGGCGAGTCGGCGCGAGGGAGCACACGGGATCAGTGGAAGCGGCGTCTCCCGCAAGCAGAAAAGCCTGGCAACGGCAGCCCGCAAAATCGAGCTGGCGGCGGTCGCAGGATTTGCAGGGCTCCTGCATCCAATCTTCGCCGCGGAATTTACGGAACGAAGAGGAATTCTCCCAGATTTCGCGCAGGGATCTTTCGTTTACATTTTCGAAGCGCAGACCGGGAATAATGTTAGCGGCGTGGCAGGGAAGTGCCGTGCCGTCGGGTGAGACGAGCATGAGCTTGCGTCCCCAGCCGCCGACGCAGGGCTTGGGAAACTTCGCGTGGTAATCCGGAACAACAAAGACAACACGGGTTTTGCCTTTGAGGCGCACTTCAGCATTCTTGAGCGTTTCAACGCAGTAGTCGAGCTGCGCGCGGGTGGGCAGAAGATGTGCGCGATTGGTGAGGCCGTAACCGTAGTACTGCACGCTGGCGAATTCGACGCAGCCTGGGGATTGCGCTTCGACGATAGTGAGCATCTCTTCCAACTGGTGAATGTTTTGGCGGTGGATGACAAAATTCAAGGTGAGGCCGAGGCGGTACGCTTTCAGCCAGTCGAGGACACGGAGTTTTTGCGCGTGAGTAGTGGTGCCGGAAATTTCGCGGGCGATGTCTTCCCGGGAACCCTGGAAGCTGAGCTGGAAATGATCGAGGCCTGCGGCGACGAGGGCGGCGAGTTGGCCTTCGTCGAGGGGAAGGCCGCTGGTGACGAGGCTGACGTAGAGACCGGCTTCGCGGGCCGAACGAACAAGGGCGACGATGTCGGTGCGGGCGAGAGGCTCGCCGCCGGTGAAGTCGGTTTGCAGGATGCCGAGTTCGACGGCTTCGCGAAAAAGACGGGACCATGTGTCGGTAGGGAGTTCGGAGCCGCGCCTGGTGAGTTCGACCGGGTTGGAGCAATAAACGCAGTGAAGCGGGCAGCGGTGAGTGAGTTCGGCCACGAGGGCGAGTGGGGTGGGGACGGCGTGGGTCATTGGAACCTAGATTGGTGGCGTCTCATGAAATCCAAGAGGGATTCCTCGCTTCGAGGACTCCGTTCCGAATGACAGTGTAATGCTTTCGCGCGAACGAAACCCGATCAAAAGTCGATGGCGCGCTGATCGTGAAGGAGCGCGAGGTATCCGAGCAAATCGTCGGTTACGCGCTGGGGTTCGGCTTTGGAATAGAGCGCGTGAAGTTTTTCCGCGATTTGTTGCACGGTATGTTCACCATCGCAGAGTTGAACAATTTCGAGGCTGGGGCCATTGAGTCGCAAAGTGCGCTCGGGCATGAGCAGCATGCGGGGTTGCTGGGCATTTTCATTCAGGCGACAACCCGGTGCGAGGCGCGGAGTGTGTGTAAGATCAGGCTTCATCACGATTCCTTGGCGGGCTGGAATGCGCCGGGGGGCGGCCAGCCGGGGTTCACGTACGCAAAATAGAGCGCGTCGAGCAGCGCCCACAGAATATCGCATTTGGCACGCAGCGCGGCATGAGCGAGGTCCTGTTGTTCGCGGGTGTGGGCGTGCTGAACGCAGTAGGCGAGCGCGAATTCGGCATCTTCAGGGGCTTGGGTGAGTCGGCCCTGGAAATAGTCGAGCGCGGGGACGAGCCAGGGATAGTGCTGGCGCATACGATCCATGCGAAGGGCGATGAGGTTATGGCTGAAGAGTTCGGTGAGAGACGAAGCGACGGCTTCCAGGTGCGAGCGCGTGGAAACGAGTTGAACGTAGGCGTCGACGGCGAAGCGCGTGGCGGGAAGGATGCCAACGCTGCGGATGGCCTGATCGCGCGAGAGGCCAGTGGCTTCGACAAGCGTTAGCCATTTCTCGATGCCGCCGGGTTTGGCGCCATCGCCGTCGTGATCGAGGATGCGTTTGCGCCAAGCGAGACGGAAAGCGGGATCTTCGCTGCGGGCGAGAATGGCCGCATCTTTGATGGGAATGTGCTTCTGGTAATCGTAGCGATTCAGGGCCCAGGCTTGGAGCTGGCCGCGGGTGAGCTTGCCTTCATGCATCAGCAGGTGGAAAGGATGCTGATGATGGTAGCGTTCGGCGCCGATGGCGTGAAAGCCAGCAATGAATTCAACTTCCGTGAGCGGCGGCTTGTCGGAAAGAGCGGTGGTCGCGGTCATAGCGTAATTTCAAGACCATCGTAGGCGATTTCAAAGCCCGCTTCCAGTACCTCGCGATGTTCGGGCGAGTCTTCGTCGAGGATAGGATTGGTATTGTTGACGTGAAAGAGGATCTTGCGTGCGCGGGAGTCGGAAGGGAATTGCGCTAGGAGGCCATCGGGACCGGACAGTGGGATGTGGCCGATTTCCGTGGCGATTCTCTGCGTGCGGCCGGCTTGCAAAAGTTCGTTGTCGGACCAGAACGTACCGTCAATAAGAACCACGTCGGCAGAGGAAGCTACTTTGGCCCATTCGGAAGTGCGACCCGAGAGGGAGGGAGCGATGAAAACTCTCTTGCCGGATTGCTCGAGCAGGAGGCCGACGGTGGCTTCGTCGGGAGCGGCGTTGCGCCGAAAGTCTTCGCTTGCAAAGTCGGGATAAGAGCCGTTGAGAGGGATCGAGCTGTAGAAAAACGTTGGAGCATCGCCGGGATTTTCAGAGAGATGGCAACCGATACGTCCGCGAGACGAGAGCATCTGCCACTGGACGGGAGGAACCGCGCGGTCGAGCACTTTGAAGATTTTACTTTCGTTCTTGAGGAGGCGTTGGACTGCGGAAGTGGCGAAGATGAAGAAACTCTGGAACTCTCGAAGATGAAGCAAGCCCATGACGGAATCAACATCGGCTGAGAGAAGGAACACACCGGCGAGGGGAAGCTGCCCCGGTGAATCAGGATTGGGGGAGAACTCAGGCGTGGCGATGATTTGAGAACGGAGATCGGGAGAAGCGCCAACCAGGAACCAAAGACTAGGAAGAGGAGAGAAGGCCAATTGTGCTTGGGAGCGTGCGCGGGCTTTCAAGGTGCCAGCGCGGAGACCAGAACAATTACGGCAGGCGCAGTTCCATTGGGGAAACCCGCCACCGGCGGCTGAGCCCAGGATCTTGATGTTCATGACAGGAGTCTCCGTAGGACGAAACGCGGAAACGGGCGGGGAAATCCCGCGAGACAAGTGCAGTATAGACGCAAAACAGCCCGCTTCAGTCCCTAAACACGCCTAGGGGGTGATTGCGGGCCTTACGGGGGGAATTTGTTTAGAGTTCGGCGTTGGCGTACGAGCTGACTTCGCAGTTTAGGTCAACTTCTTCATGTTGTGGGGTGGTCCATTCCATCGCGCCGCTCCTTTGGATCAGGTGTGATGCAAGACCACAAGAGGGTATCACAGGACACCTAAGAAGAGAATACCGATGAGTGCGAAAGGCAGGCGAAGAAACGCGATTAACCTGAATGGATGTGCAAGGGGAATATGGGCTGTCTGGGCGTGTTTGAAGCGGGTACTACATATAGACGAAAACAGAATAACGAAGCGCTTCTGGTCGTAGTGCGGTTGAAGAGCACCTTCCAACCTTAAATTCAACAAATCTTGCACACAGGAAGAGAATTTCCCTTGACAAGTATCCGAATAAGCCTAAGATGTGGCAGAAAGTGGTAGTAAGTGGTTAGTAGTAGAGATAAGTAGGGTGCCCTAGAGGGCAGTGGTGGACGTGAGCGAACTGATCCTCCATCGAAGTGGGAAAAATGAAGCTGCGGGGCAATTGTCAGGCAAAGGTGGACGAAAAGGGTCGGTTGAAGATACCCGCGGTGTTTCTCGAGGCTCTACGGGAATATGGGACACAGTTCTATATCACCAGCACGACCGGTGACCGGGCACGCATTTACCCGATTCCGGTGTGGTCTGAGATCGAAAACAAGCTGGAGAAGCTGCCCAGCACGGACAAAGTAAAGCGCAAATTTCTCTTTCACACAAGTTATTACGGGCAAGCGGTAGAAATTGACGGGCAAGGCAGAGTACTTATACCAACCGTTTTGCGGGAGTCGGCGCAGACCAAGGGTGATGTGGATGTATTCGGCCAGCTGGACCACTTGGTGGTGATGAACCACACAAGAGTCCTAGATGAAATGAAGAGCGAGCCGTACACGGATGCCGACGACGACGCGTTGAAGATTTCTGGGATCTAGGGGCAGTCAGCAGGGGCGGTAGCTGTCAGGGCGAAAATTGGGCGCACCACATATACCGGTGCTTTTGGACGAGGTGCTGGAATGGCTGGCAATAAAGCCGGACGGGATCTACGTAGACGTCACGCTCGGAGCCGCGGGGCATTCGGCAGCCATCGCCGGGCGCTTATCGTCCGGCCGGTTGATCAGCCTGGACCGGGACGCACAGGCGCTGCAAATTGCTCAGGAGCGGCTGAAGGAATTTGGGAATCGAGTGAGTTTCGTGCACGCCCCGTTTTCGAGGATTGCGGAGGCCGTACAAGGGTTGGGGATAGCGAAGGTGGACGGGGTCTTGGCCGACTTGGGAGTTTCGAGCATGCAGCTTGACCGAGCGGAACGAGGATTTTCGTTCCGTGAGGGTGGGCCGTTAGACATGAGGATGAGCAGCGGGGCGTTGGAAGAAGACACGTTGACGGCAGACGAGATTGTGAATCGGTGGTCGGAGATAGAGTTGGCCGACCTGCTCTACCGGGAAGCGGAAGAGCACGATTCCCGAAGGATCGCCAGGAGGATCGTAAAAGCGCGGCCGATCAGAGACACGGCGCACCTGGCAAAGGTTGTGGCAGGCGTTCGAAACGAATGGGGAAGGCAGAGACTGCATCCCGCAACAAAAACGTTTCTGGCGCTGCGGATAGCGGTGAATCGAGAGATGGAGGAACTCGGGCAGTTTCTTTTTCGGACTCCTGCCACATTGAATTCCGGCGGCCGATGGGTGGTGCTGACGTATCACTCGAAAGAAGACCGGCCAGTGAAGCACGCGTTCCAGGAGGGGCAAAGAGCAGGAACGCTGAGAGTGCTGACCAAGCACGTGATTGTGCCGAGCGAAGAAGAACAGCGAGCGAATCCGAGATCGCGAAGTGCGAAGCTCCGGTGCGCAGAGAAGGTGTGAGATGGTACGCAAGAAAAAGCCGCTGATGATGGAGTTTCAGACCGTGAAGCGGATCGACAATTCGCGTCTGGTGCGGCACGTGGAGCCCGCCAAGATGCGCGGGCTGTACAAGACGGCAGCGCTGGGCGGAATCGTGGCGATCTTTTTCATGCTTTACATCTACCAGCACTTCCGTTGCATCGATTTGAGTTTTCAACTGGAAGAAATGAAAACGAAGCAGCAATCGGCGCAAGCGTATAACGGGCAACTGAAACTGGAGATTGCGACGCTGCGGGATCCGCGGCGCATCGATCTTCTGGCACGGCAGCAGCTGGGGCTGACTCAAGCGCTGCCGACGCAGGTGCGGGAATCCACGAACTTGGATGACGCGCAGGTGGCGGCGGTACGCTATGTGCGGCCGAACCGAGCGCCGTAGTTTCGCCGATTCGCGGAATTAAATGGCGAGCGCTGAACCCCACTGAGTTTGGAAACAAGTGTTGAATCCGCGCGAAACGCGAGCCAACTGCCAGGACCCATGCAGCAGAATAAAGTTGAAGTCCGTTTACTGATTCTTGCCGGCGTGGCCCTCTTCTGGATGCTCGCGGTGTTCGGCCGGCTGACCTACCTGCAGTTGTTCCTACACAGCGATTACCTGACACGCGCGTCGCGGCAACAGCGGCGCACGTTGGACATCACGCCAAAGCGCGGAGCGATTTACGACCGCAACATGCGACCGCTGGCGATGAGCGTACCGGTGCAGTCTGCGTTTGCGGTGCCATCGGAAGTCAAAGACGTGCCGATGGCGACGAGGCTGCTTTCGGGAGTATTGGGCGCGCCGCAAGACTACATATCGGAGAAATTGGAATCGGGAAGCACCTTCGTGTGGATTCAACGGAAACTACCGCCAGAAAAAGTGCAGGCCATCAAGGAGCTGAACCTGACAGGAATCTATTTTCAGGAGGAGAACCAGCGGTATTACCCGAAGAGGGATATGGCAGCGCACGTGTTGGGATTCGTGGATGTGGACGAAAAGGGACTGGGGGGAATTGAGCACCAGTATGACGGACTGATTCGCAGCAAAGGCGAAAAGATCGTGGTGATGGCGGACGCGAAACAGCGTTGGTTTGACGGAGCCGAAGCGCAGCGCGACCCGGGCGCGAGCGTCATTCTGACGGTGGATGAAAAGATTCAGTACATCGCGGAGCGGGAATTGGCGGCAGTGATTGAAAAGACGCACGCGCCTGCCGGCACCGTGATCGTGGAAGATCCGAATACGGGGGCGATCCTGGCGCTGGCGAACTGGCCAAAATACAACCCGAATGCGGCGGGCGAAGTTAAGCCAGAAGCGCGAACGGATCGCGCGGTGAGCGAGATTTACGAGCCGGGATCGATTTTCAAACTGGTGACGCTGGCGGCGGCATACGACCAGAACCTGATCCGCTCCGACGAAGTATTCGACTGCGGAAACGGCGCAGTCGTGGTGGCTGGACACACGATTCACGACCACAAGAAATACGGGATGCTTACAGTGTCGGACATACTGGCGAATTCTAGCGACGTGGGAGCGATCAAGATTGCGTTGCGGTTGGGCTCACCGAAATTTTACGAGTACATCAAGGCATTCGGCTTTGGGTCGTACACGGGGATTGAGTTGCCGTGGGAAAGCCGGGGGAAAATCCGACGATACGAGAATTGGGGATCGTATTCGATCGGCTCGATCTCCATGGGGCAAGAAGTGGGAGTTACGCCGATCCAGATGGTGACGGCGGTGTCTGTCATCGCGAACGGAGGGCTGCTGTACAAGGCACACGTGGTGCAGGAGATGCGGCGCAGGGACCAAGTAATTCCGTTTGAAGGGTCCTTGATAAATGCGGAACCGCGGCGAGTGTTACGTCCGGAAACCGCGGCGGCTATGCGACGGATGATGGAAGGCGTAATCCTACACGGAACGGGAAAGGCGGCGCGTTTGGATGGCTGGACTGCCGCAGGGAAAACGGGGACAGCACAGAAGATTGATCCGACGACGGGAAAATATTCGCGGTCGAATGTGATTGCGTCGTTCACAGGATTCGCGCCGATCAACGATCCGGCGATGACAATCCTGGTTTCTATCGATTCGCCAGGCGGATATCCGCATGACGGTGCGACGGTTGCGGCGCCGGTGTTCAAAAGAATTGCCGAGCAAGTGCTTCCGTATCTGGATGTAGCGCGGGATGTGCCGTTGAGCCCACGACTGGTGCAGACAGCGTACAAAGCAGGGCGGGAAACGGATGAAGCCTCGATGGATGACCTGACGCCGGTAGATTTTTCGGTGCAGCCGGAGGCGTCGGAACAGAGCGAGAAGCCTGCGGCGGATAGCAAGACGAAAGAGCAAAAGCCTCCGGAAGTGACGTTGGCCGTGGATGAAGGTGGAGATATCTCGGTGCCCGATTTTGCAGGAAAGACCATGCGGGAAATGACCGAGGCGTGCCTGCCATTGGGGCTAGACCCGGTGCTGCTTGGCAGCGGCATTGCAACTGAACAGACACCGGCGGCCGGAACAAGAGTGCGCCGCGGAACGAAGGTGACCGTGCAGTTTGGCGCGGTGAAGGTACAAGCGGGCAAGCTATACTAGGAAAAGGATTTAGGAGACGGATGACTAGAGGACTGAAACTGGAAGAGGATATAGAGAAAACAGGGACTCGGTTCGGAGAGGGAGAACGGGAACAGACTGTGGCCGAGCAGAAACACCCGGGTGGCGGACCGCTGAAGGTGGTTTTGGAAGGAGTGGAACTGCGCGCGAAGCTGCCCGCTGAAGCTCCGAACGTTAAGGAAGTAACGTGCGATTCGCGGAAGGTGGTGCCGGGCGCGCTATTCGTGGCCATCCATGGGGTGGCAACGGATGGCAACTTGTACATAAAGGATGCGGTGTCGCGAGGCGCAAACGTTGTGCTGAGCGCGGATGCGCCACCAGAGGACTGGGCGGGCGAGGCGACATGGGTTCAAGTAAGCGAGCCTCGAAAGGCACTAGCGATCGCGAGCGCAAATTTTTTTGGCAGGCCTGCGGATGCGCTAAAACTGGTGGGCGTGACGGGGACAAACGGAAAAACAACGACGAGCTCGCTAATCGATTCGATTATACGGGCGTCGGGAGCGATGACGGGATTATTTGGCACGATTGCGTACCACACGCCACTGGGAGAATATCCCGCGCCGAATACGACGCCAGAATCGGTGGACTTGCAGGCATTTTTCGCAGAAGTGCGCGATGCGGGAGGAACGCACGCGGTGCTGGAGGCAAGTTCGCACGCACTGGTGATGGACCGGTTGTGGGGCTGCCACTTTGCGGCGGCGGTGTTCACGAATTTGACGCGCGACCACATCGATTTTCACAGGACGTTTGAGAATTATTTTGGAGCGAAGCGGCGGCTCTTTGAAGGCACGGGAGCGGGAGCGCCGGAGACAGCAGTTGTAAACACGGATGATGAGTGGGGCAAAAAGCTGGTTGGATTGGGGAAAAAGACGCTTACGTACGGGCTGCAAAATGGTGCAGACCTGAAGGCCAAGAGATTCCAACTGACTTTCAACGGGTTGAACTTCAGCGCGCAGGCTCCGAACGGTGCGATCCAGGTGCAATCCGCGCTGGTGGGTCGAATCAATGTGTACAACATACTGGCGGCCATCGGAGCGGGGATCGGCCTAGGCTACTCGAATGAAATTATCGAGGCGGGAATTCGAAATCTAGAAGCGGTAGCGGGGAGATTCCAGCGAATCAATCAGGGCCAGCCGTTCCTGGTGGTAGTGGACTATGCACACACGGATGACGCGCTCGAAAATCTGATTCGCACGGCGCGTGAGCTGCATGCGAAAGGGCGCATCATCACGATGTTCGGATGCGGCGGATCGCGCGACCGCACGAAGCGACCGATCATGGGCGAGACTTCTGGTCGGTTGAGCGATCTTTCGATTCTGACAAGCGACAATCCGCGCCAGGAAGATCCGCTGAAGATCATCAGTGACATCGTAGTGGGAATGCAGAAGTCCGGTGGGAGGTATTTAATTGAGCCGGACCGGGAAAAGGCGATCCAAGGCGCGATTGGGGAAGCGCAAGCCGGGGACATCGTGCTGTTGGCAGGGAAGGGGCACGAGGACTACCAGATTTTTGCGGACCATACGATCCACTTTGACGATCGCGAACAGGCGAGAAAGGCGCTGTGCGAACTCGGTTATACGGAGCCTATCGGCGCATCGGGAGGGCGCTGAGAAAAAACGAAAATGGAGATTCCTCAGGGGCTGAAGCCCGTATTTGCGAGGACATCGATGTCGGAGCTGAAGCTCCGAACCCCTGAGAGAGCAGCTTGTAAATGGCCGCCGCAGGGTTTGGCACGTAGCGCGCTAGTCTCGCGAATACGGGGCGAGGGGCTGCGGGCCAGGATGTGACCAGCAGATGAAGGAGGGACCCTCTACCGGTGAAAACGCGCCATGAAGTGCCGTACGGTGGAGCTGAACGCTTCGCCCGAACCCCTGGGAAAGCCAACGTACTGAGGCAACTATGCGGTGGACGATTGAACAAGTGGCTGAGGCAGTGGCTGGGAAAGCGGGACACGGGCTCAAGCCCGTGGCCCGGGTGGCCGGCGTCTCGATTGATTCTCGCACGCTACGTGACGGAGAACTGTTCATCGCCATACACGGTCCGAATCACGATGGACACGACTACGTGGCCGCAGGTATGGAGAGCGGCGCCGTGGCGGCGGTGGTGGCGGAGCCACTGGTGTCGAAGTACCCGGGATGGATCCAGGACCGGTGCATCACCGTGCCGGACACACTGGAGGCGCTCCACAATCTGGCGCGAGCGGTGCGCAAGCGGTGGGGGAAGAAAATCTGCGGGATTACCGGGTCTGTCGGAAAGACCACTACGAAGGAAATTCTGGCGGCACTGCTGGGCACGAAGCTACGGGTCCTGAAGAGCGAAGGAAATTTCAATAACGAATACGGATTACCGTTGACGCTGTTTCGCCTGGAAGAATCGCACGACGTGGCGGCGCTGGAGATGGGCATGTCGTCTCCGGGCGAACTGCGGAGGTTGGCGGCGATAGCGCAGCCGGATGTAGTGATTGAAACGAGGGTAGCGCCGGCGCACCTGATGAATTTTTCTTCCCTGGAAGAAATTGCGATGGCGAAACGGGAGTTGGTGGAGGGACTGAACGGGGCCACTTCGGTGGCGGTGCTGAATGCAGACGATCCGCGGGTGGCGGCGATGGCGGCGGCTGCCCCAGGACGCGTGATCTTCTACGGTGTGGAAAAGCCAGCGGAATACAGCGCGGAGGAGATTGAAGATCGCGGAGCGCTGGGATCGGCATTCACGCTGGTACACCGCGGGAAGCGGACGAGGATCGAGATGTCACTGCCGGGACGACACGTGGTAGCGAATGCATTGGGAGCGATTGCGGCGGCCAGCGTGTGGAATGTTGGAGTTGCGGACGCCCAGAAAGTGTTTCCTAATTTGCGCACTCCCACGATGCGCGGAGAACTGATTCGGTTCACAAATGGAATTGCGTTGATCAACGATTCGTACAATTCGAGCCCGGCTGCGCTGCACGCCATGATTGGTTTGCTGGCAGCGACGCCGGGGTATCAGCGGAGGATCCTGGCGGCGGGAGAGATGCGGGAGTTGGGGCCGAGTTCGGCGGCTCTGCACCGGGAAGGCGGAGCGATTGCGGCAAAGCCCGGGAAGATCGATTTCGTGCTTGGAGTACAGGGGGACGCGGCACAGATAGTGGAAGGTGCGGTGGCGACGGGCGTGGCTCGGGAGAACACAATGTTCTTCCAGACGCCAGTGGAGGCAGCGGGATTCCTGACGGAGTTTGTGCGGCCGGGCGATCTGTTGCTGGTGAAGGGATCGCGCAGCGTAAAGATGGAACAGATTGTAGAAGCGTTCCTGGCGCGGTTTGCGCCAGAAGATGCACGGCCCAGCGCGGGGGCAGGACACTGACATGCTTTACTACCTGCTCTATCGCGTGTTGCAGAAATATTTCAGCCCGCTGAACGTGTTTCGCTACATCACGGTGCGGACGGTGTACGCGAGCTTAACGGCGATGTTTCTGGCGCTGGTGTTCGGGCCTTGGCTGATCCGGAAGTTGCGGGAACTGCAGATCGGGCAGTACATCCGCGAAGAAGGGCCGCAGGAGCACAAGAAAAAAGCGGGCACACCAACGATGGGAGGCGTGCTGATTGTGCTATCCACGGCGGTACCAACACTGCTGTGGGCGGATCTTTCGAACATGTTCGTCCTGCTGGGGCTATTTGCGTTGCTGGCCTTCGCGGCGATTGGATTTGTAGACGATTATGCGAAGGTGGCGAAGCGCCGCAACCTGGGGCTAACCGGAATGAAGAAACTGACGCTGCAGATACTGGTGAGCAGCTTGGTGGGGGTGTCGCTGCTGGTGCTGGCCACGCACAGCGCGTATTCGACGCAACTGATCGTGCCATTTCTGAAAAGATTCCGGCCGGACCTGGTGATTCACGGACTGATGAATTCACCGCACCTGTGGCCGCTTGCCTTCATACCCTTTCTGGTGTTTGTGGCCGTCGTGATCACAGGGAGTTCGAACGCGGTAAATCTGACGGACGGACTGGATGGCCTGGCGATTGGATGCACGGTGATTGCCGCGGGTGCGCTGACAGTTTTGACGTACGTAAGCAGTAATTCCCGCTGGGCCAATTACCTGGAGATCCAGTACATCCCGCGCGTGGGCGAACTGACGGTATTCTGCGGAGCGTTGGTAGGCGCGTCGTTGGGATTCCTGTGGTACAACGCGCATCCCGCTGAGGTGTTCATGGGAGATGTGGGCTCACTGGCATTGGGCGGCACGCTGGGAACGATCGCGGTGATCATTAAGCAGGAAGTGCTGCTGGTATTTGTCGGTGGGATTTTTGTACTGGAAGCGGTGTCTGTAATCCTGCAAGTGGGGTCTTTTAAGTTGCGGGGGAGACGAGTTTTCCGAATGGCGCCGATTCACCACCACTTTGAATTGTTGGGATGGAGTGAAAGCAAAGTGATCGTGCGGTTCTGGATAGCGGCGCTGGTGTTCGCACTGTTTGCACTGACGACGTTGAAATTGCGTTGAGCGGGATTGTTACAAAGGAATCGCGGAAGGAAAGATGCCTGGATCGATTGAACTGCGTGGAATGCGCGTGCTGGTAGTGGGACTGGCGCGGACGGGAGTGGCTACGGCACTGTTCTGCGCGGCGCGGAATGCCAAGGTAACGGCAACGGAAACGCGGGCGGAAAGCGAACTGGGGGACGCGCCAGCGAAGTTGCGCAATGCGGGTGTGAAGCTGGAGCTGGGCGGGCACACAGAAAAGACGTTTTTGGAGCAGGATTTGATCATTCCGAGCCCGGGAGTCCCTGCGGATGATCCGTTTCTACTGACGGCGCGTTCGAACAAAATCACGATCTGGAGCGAGATTGAACTGGCGTACCGATTCCAGGAGGGGAAGCTGATCGGCATCACGGGATCGAACGGGAAAACGACTACGACGACGCTGGTGCATCACATTCTTGCGAATTCGGGCGTGGAAGCGATTCTGGCTGGAAATGTGGGGACACCACTGATCTCAAGGGTAGAGACAATGAACGCACGAACCGTGGCGGTTGTAGAACTGAGCAGTTTCCAGTTGGAGTTGATCGAACGATTTAGGCCGGACATTGGCGTGATGTTGAACTTGACGCCGGATCATCTGGACCGGCACAAAACGATGGAAGCATACGCGGCGGCAAAGGCACGCCTATTTGAGAACCAGACGGAACTGGACGCGGTGGCATTGAACGCAGACGATTCGCCGACGGTTGGGCATGCGCCAAAGAAGCCACAAGTGTTCTGGTTCAGCCGGAAGCGTGCGGTGGAGCAGGGCGCGTATCTGAAAGGCGAGGACATCGTGGTAACGCACCAGGGCGGAGAAAAATTCGTGATGAAGGCGCGGGAGATTCCCTTGGCAGGCCCGCACAACGTGGAGAATGTGCTAGCCGCAGTAATGGCGGCGTGGCTGGCGGGAGTGGATGCGGCGTCGATTGGCAGGGCCGTGAAGAGTTTTGCCGGTGTGGAACACCGGTTGGAGTTCGTGGCTGAGATTGATGCAGTGAAGTATTACAACGACTCGAAAGCGACGAACGTTGACGCGACGCTGAAGGCGTTGGATGCGTTTCCGGGGCGGATCCTGATCATCCTTGGCGGGAAAGACAAGGGCAGCGACTATACCGTTCTGCAGAAGCCTTTGCGGGAGAAGGCCATCCTGGCGCTGCTGATTGGGACGGCGAGCGAAAAAATTGAGAAGCAGATCGGTGGGAGCGTTGCGATGGAACGAGCCGAGACGTTGGAGAGGGCCGTGGAAATCGCGTCAAACGCAGCACAAGCCGGAGACGTGGTGCTGCTAGCACCGGCCTGTGCGAGTTTTGACCAGTTCCAGAACTACGAGCATCGCGGGCGAGTGTTTAAAGAACTGGTGCGCCAGATTCAAGGAAAATCGAACTGCTAACGGATTGGGGTGAATGGTGGCACGACGGCTGGAAACGGACCGCTGGCTATTCGGAGTGACGCTGGTGCTGTGCTTGATGGGCGCGGTGATGATCTTCAGCGCTTCGGCGATCATGGCGCAGCAATCGTTCGGTCACTCGTATTACTTTGTGGCGCGGCAGGCTACGTGGCTTTTCCTGGGGCTGCTGGGTATGTTTGCGCTGATGAGGCTGGACTATCACCGATTGCGGGAGCCCGCGGTAGTGTACACGGCGGTTTGCCTGGTTGCGCTGATGCTGGTGGGGACACTCTTTCTGGATAAGTCGCACGCTACGCACCGGTGGATCAAGCTGGGGCCACTGAATCTGCAGCCATCGGAGCTGGCGAAATTGGCGATCATTCTCTATCTTGCGTGGTTTCTGGATTTTAGGCGGCGCAGCGCAACGCATCTGGAATTCAGGAAGCAGGATTTTCTGCAAACGATCCTGCCGGCGGTGGCGCCGATCTTTGTGTGCGTGGCGCTGATTATTGCGCAGCCGGACCTGGGCACGTCGGTCGATGTGGTGCTGATCATGACGGCGATTCTGTTCGTGGCGGGGTTGAGCTGGAAGTGGCTGGCGGTCGGCGCGGCGGCAGGATTGCCGGTGTTGTTGCTGCTGATTATGAACGCGTCATACCGGCAGGCGCGGTTGATAGCGTTTCTGCATCCGGATTCCGACCCGCAGGGGGCGGGGTTCCAATTGTTGCAGTCATTGATTGCGGTAGGATCGGGTGGATTTACAGGCGTAGGGCTGATGGAGAGCAAGCAGAAGCTTTTCTATCTGCCCGAAGCGCACACGGATTTCATTTTTGCGGTGATTTGCGAGGAGTTGGGCTTTTTAGGCGCCGCGATCGTGATTACGTTGTTTGCGATGTACGCGTGGAGGGGGTTGCGCGCGGCGTTCAACGCGCCCGATGGATTCGGGAGGATGGTGGCTCTGGGAGTGACGGCCATGGTGCTGTTCCAGGCGCTCATCAACTTTGCAGTGGTGCTGGGGATGATGCCGACGAAAGGAATACCGTTGCCATTTGTAAGCTATGGCGGATCGAGCCTGCTGGTGATGCTGCTGGCCACAGGGGTGCTGTTGAATATATCGCAGCAAGCAGCGCCGAATTCCGGGTTGCGGGGTTGATGACGAAATTGCTGATCGCCGGCGGAGGAACGGGCGGGCATGTTTTCCCAGCGCTGGCGATTGCGCAGGAATGGACGTCGCGAGGAGCCGAGAGGGAAGTCGTGCTGGTGGGGACACAACGCGGGATTGAAATGAAGATTGTGCCGCAGGCGGGACTGCCGCTGGAGACTCTGCGCGTGGCGGGGTTGAAGGGCAAAGGCGGCGCGAAGCTACTGAAGAATTTGGCGATGCTGGGAGGCGGACTTTCCGACGCGTTTGGAGTGATCCGGAGGCACGAACCGGCCGTTGCGTTTGGGGTAGGAGGATACGCGGCGGGACCAATGCTGCTGGCGACGTGGTTGAAGGGGATACCAAACGTGATTTTCGAGCCAAACGCCGAACCAGGATTCACGAACAAAGTGCTGGCGCGTTTCTCGAAGAGTATCGCGACGGGATATGAAGTTTCTGCGCGGGCGTGGGGTGAAAAAGCGGTTGTGACGGGGTGCCCGGTGCGGCAGGAATTTTTTCAGATTGCCGAGCGCGAGCCGCAAAAACCATTGCGCATGCTGGTGACAGGAGGCAGCCAGGGAGCGTTGCCGGTGAATCAAGCGTTCATTGCCGCTGTGGGGCTTCTGGCGACGAGGAAAGACGAGCTGCGGATCGTGCACCAGACCGGCGAGCGCGATTATAATAAAGTGAAAACCGCGTACGAGCGGTGTGAGTTTACCGTGGAGGTTGTTCCGTTTCTGACAAATATGGCGGAACGATTTGCCTGGGCGGATTTGATTGTCTGCCGTGCAGGAGCCGTTACAGCGGCAGAAGTCGCAGCAGCGGGGCGAGCGGCGATCTTTATTCCGTTTGGGCGTGCGACGGACAGCCACCAGTTGCGCAACGCGCAGGAAATGACAAACGCGGGCGCGGGCAGGGTAATTGCAGAGCCAGAACTAACGGCGGAACGATTGACCAACGAGATTTTTTCTCTCCTCGACCAGCCACAGGAGATCGGAAAGATGGCCGGGAAGGCGCGCGGCCTGGCGCATCCGACTGCGGCGCGCGACATCGTGAATTTGATTGAAGAGGCCGCGCGGCGTGCGAGCCCGAAGAAACTGGGAAGAACATGATGGTATCGTTTCGCAATTTCCAGCGAATACACATGGTGGGAATCGGCGGGATCGGCATGAGCGGAATCGCCGAAGTGCTGCTCACGTTGGGCTACTCAGTTTCCGGGTCAGACACCAAACCTTCGACGATTACGGAGCGGTTGCAGGACCTGGGCGCGACGGTTCACGAAGGACATAAAGCGGAAAACGTGGAAGGCGCGCACGTGGTAGTGATTTCTTCGGCAGTAAGAGCCGACAATCCGGAAGTGACGGAAGCGCACAAGCGAAAGATTCCAGTGATTCCGCGAGCGGAAATGCTTGCGGAGTTGATGCGCTTGAAGTACGGAATCGCTGTGGCCGGTGCGCACGGGAAAACCACGACGACCTCGATGGTGGCGTCCATTCTGGCGACCGCGCATCTGGATCCTACGTTTGTGGTTGGCGGCCGTGTGAACCAGGCTGGGACAACGGCGCGCGTGGGGCGCGGGGAGTATTTTGTCGTGGAAGCGGACGAGAGCGATCGCAGCTTCCTGATGTTTGCGCCGGTGGTGGCGGTGATAACGACGATTGACCGCGAACACCTGGACCAGTATTCGTCGTTGGAAGATATTCAGGAAGCATTCCTGCAATTTGTGAACCGCGTGCCGTTCTATGGAGCGGCGATTCTGTGCCTGGATGAACCGAAGGTGCAGGCGCTGATTCCGAATGTGAAACGGCCAATCATTACGTACGGCACATCGAGCCAGGCAGATTTGGTGATCAGTGACGTCGAGTTGGCGGGATTGGGAAGCAAATTTCGGCTGACCTACAAGGGCGACGATTTGGGAATGTTCGAATTGCCGCACCCACCGGGTATTCACAATGTACGGAACGCGGCGGCAGCGGCGGCAGTGGCACTGTATTTGAATGTGGCGACGGACCTGATCCGCGAGGGTCTGGCGAAATTCGCAGGAGTTGGGCGGCGGTTTGACATCAAAGGCGTGGTGAACGACATCGTGGTGGTGGACGATTACGGGCATCACCCGACGGAAATTCGCGCAACGCTGGAAGCGGCGCGAGGATGCAAATTCAGCCGATTGCTGGTGCTGTTTCAACCGCACCGGTACACCAGGACGCAACAGTTGTGGGACGAGTTTTCGCGCGCGTTCAACCAGGCGGATGTGCTGGTGTTGACGGACATTTATGCGGCAAGCGAAAGCCCGATCGCGGGGATCAAAAGCGAGGCGCTGGTGAATAGTATCCGCGATGCGGGGCATAAGAATGTGCACTACATAGGATCGATGCAGGCAGCGGTTGAGTTTCTGTTGAAAGAAGCAAGGCCGGGCGACGCGATTATGACGATCGGGGCGGGAAACGTGAGCCGCGCCAGCGGCGAGTTCATGGTACTGCTGGGGACGGAATACCGGGTGAGCGATGAGGTAAAAGGTGCGAATTGAAGCTCGCAAGGTGTTTGGCGCGCTTCCAGAGTTGGGCGTGGAGCTGGAGCGCGGAGTTTCGCTGGCTCAGTTGACGTACCTGGGGATCGGCGGGACGACAGATCTGCTGCGCATCGGACGGCGCGACGCGATTCCGGAGCTGGTGAATTTACTGGACAGCGACGGAATCGCGCACAAGTTCCTGGGTGGAGGATCGAACCTGCTGGTGGCCGATCAGGAATTGCCGTTTGTGGTGATGCAACTGGCAAAGCCGGAGCCCGAGGTGGTAGTGGAGGGCAACCTGGCGAAGGTCGACGCAGCGGCGGACCTCGGGCGAATGGTGACCTTTTGCGCGAAGAGAAATCTTGGCGGGATGGAAGGCCTGATTGGCGTGCCGGGAACGGTGGGTGGCTCCTTGCGGATGAACGCCGGTGCGTACGGAACGCAAATCGGCTCGTACGTGAAGGAAGTGACGGTGTACCGGGAGGAAGCGCGGAATATCGAGACTTTGAAGGGCGAGGAGATTTCCTTCGAATACCGGCACACTTCTTTTGGGCCCAATGATATGATGCTTTCGGTGACGCTCGCACTTCCCAGCAAACCGTACGAAGAAATCATCAAAGGCATACGTATCTGTAACGAAAAGAGGCGATCCAGCCAGCCGCTGGGTCAGAAGAGCGCGGGGTGTATCTTCAAGAATCCTGCCGGGGCGTCGGCGGGACGGATGATCGACGAGTTGGGGCTAAAGGGTTTCGCGGTGGGAGATGCACAGGTAAGCGACCGGCATGCGAATTTCTTTGTGAACACGGGTCAAGCGAGTGCGGCGGACATGCTGGGGCTGATCGCCAATGTGCGCGAACGGGTGAGCGTGGCTTACGGAATAGATTTGGAAAACGAGGTAGTAGTTTGGAACGGCTGAAGCCTATGCAGAGGAATGCCTCGGCAGCCGCGGCTGCGGAGCAGGACACCTACCGGCCGGAGCTGGTGACGGACGAAGAGCCGCGTTATTTACGGCGGCAAAAGCCAGTCGAAATTCGCCGCAAGAAACTGGGTGGCAAGACGTGGCCATTCTACCGGCGCGTGTTTGTTTGGACGTTGGTGGGAGGAGCGGTGGTGGCGGGCGTGGTGTTTGCGGTGCGGTTTGCGCTGTACTCGCCGCAGATGCTGCTGTTGAAGCCAGACCAGATCAGCGTGGCGGGAAATCACATTGTACCGCGCGAAGAGGTGTTAAAGCTGTTTGTGCGCGACCGGAACCGCAGCGTGTTGCGGATACCGCTGGATGCAAGGCGCTCGCTGTTGCTGGAAGTTCCCTGGGTGGAAGAAGCCAGCGTGCAGCGGATTCTACCGAATCATTTGAGGGTAGAAATTACCGAGCGGACGCCGATCGCGTTTTTCCGGAACGGTATGGAACTTACATTGATTGATGCGCAGGGAGTGTTGTTGGATAGGCCTGATGGCGAGGATTTCCATTTCCCGATCGTGACTGGGCTTTCAGAGAACATGGCCCGAGAGGAGCGCGCGAAGCGCATGCAAACGTACCAGGAGTTCGTCAAGGCGTTGGAACTGGTGAAGCCTGAATCGACCGACCGGGTGAGCGAACTGGACTTGGGCAACCCGAGGGATCTGCGCGCAGTGCTGACCGGATTGGCAAGCGGAGATGCGGCCCAAGCGGTGACCGTTCATTTCGGGCAAGGCGATTTCACTGGTAAGTACCGCATGTTGATCGAAAATTTTGCGCAGTGGCAGGCGAATGCCGGCCGAGTGCAATCGATTGATCTTCAGTATGCACGGCAGGTGGTGGTGAACTCCGACACCGGCGCACCGGCCGGGAAACAAAAATAAGAGTCAGGTGGGAGAGAGTTTTGGTCAAGAAAGATAAATACATCGTGGGTTTGGATATCGGGAGTACGAAGACGTGCGCGCTGCTGGCAGAGATGGAAAACGATGAGCTGCGATTCCTGGCTTTGGGAGCGGCGGAATCGAAAGGGTTGCGCAAGGGACTGATCGTGAACCTGGATTCGACGGTCAGCTCGATCCGCCGGGCCGTGGAAGAAGCGGAAGGCGTGGCGAATGTGCCGGTGGAATCGGCGATTATCGGCGTGGCGGGCAGCCACGTGCGCGGAGTGAACAGCCGCGGAGGCGTCCCACTGGGGCCACGGCCGCGGGACATTGAGCGCGAGGATGTGAAGCGAACGATTGAAGCGGCACGAAATGTAACGCTGCCAGACGACCGAGAAGTGCTGCACGTATTGCCGCATGAATTCAGAGTGGACGCCCAAGATGGAATTCGCGACCCAATTGGGATGGTGGGGCAACGGCTGGAAGCCAACGTTCACATTGTGACATCGTCGATCTCCGCGACCCAGAATCTGGTAACGGCGGCGAATAAAGCGGGGATTTTGATCAACGATACAGTGCTGGAGCCGCTGGCGTCTGGTGAAGCGTGCCTGACGCAGGATGAGCGTGATTTGGGCGTGTGCCTGCTCGATCTTGGAGGCGGCACGACCGAATTGATTGTGTATGGTGGAGGCGTGGTCCGGCACACGGGTGCGGTGGCGATCGGCGGGGATCATTTTACCAATGACCTGGCGGTTGGGCTGCGAACACCAATACCCGAGGCAGAGCGGATCAAAAGGCAACACGGGTGCGCCGCGGGGCATCTGTTGCATCATGAAGGTTCGATTGAAATCGCCAGTGTGGGCGATCGGCCGCCACGAACGGTGTTTCCGCGCAATTTGACAGAAATTACCGAGCCCAGAGCCATGGAGTTGCTGTCGCTGATCGCAGATGATTTGCGGCGTGCGGGGCTGGATTCGCAGATTCCCGCGGGATTTGTGTTGGCGGGAGGCGGAGCGCGATTGAATGGGCTTGTGGAGCTGATGGAGGAATCGTTCCGCGTGCCCGTGCGAATTGCGGAGCCACGAGGGATTCTGGATTTGCCGGAACAGGTGGCTCAACCGGAATATGCGACCGCCATTGGACTGGTGCTCTACGGAGCCAAGGCGCGAAAGGCCGCGCAGCTGAAATCCGGGACATTCGTATCGAAGTTGAAGTCGATGTTTGTGGGCGCTTGACTACAAGGACGGGAACGCTAGTGGCGATATGTAGCTGAGGTTGGGCGGGGGAAGGGAGTTCAGCACCCCGAGGGGCGTGTAGAGAGGGTGTTTTCCACAGGCCCATAATTTGCTAGTGGCACCGCCGTAACACGAGATTTATAAAGGAGTTTCACCAGCCGGACAGGGGGAAGAGCATGACAGCCAAAGACGCAGGTATCCGGATGAGTTTTAGCGAGGAGCTACAGCCGGCAAAAATAAAAGTGATTGGAGTGGGTGGTGGCGGCTGCAACGCCGTGAACCGCATGATCCGCGCGAAGCTCGAAGGCGTGGAATTCGTGACTGCGAACACCGACCTGCAAGCACTGAAGCTTTCGCAAGCTCCGGTGAAACTGCAACTCGGCGCAAAGTTGACGAAGGGATTGGGCGCAGGCGCGAACCCTGAGATCGGGCGCAAGGCCGCGCTCGAAGATACAGACAAAATCATTGAGGCGCTGGAAGGCGCGGACATGATCTTCATCACGTCCGGGCTTGGCGGCGGTACTGGAAGCGGTGCGGCGCCGGTGGTGGCATCGTTGGCCAGCGAAATTGGCGCGCTGTCTGTCGCGGTAGTTACAAAGCCATTTGCGTTTGAAGGCAAGCGACGCATGTTGCAGGCGGAACAGGCGTTGCAGGAACTGATCGGCGTGGTAGACACGGTGATCGTGATCCCGAACGAGCGGCTGATGGAAACCGTGGAACGGGGCACGAGCTTTTTTGATGCGTTCCGGATTGCGGACGACATTCTGCGGCAAGCAGTCCAGGGGATTTCGGACATCATCACGGTGCCGGGAATTATCAATCGCGATTTTGCCGACGTGAAAGCTATCATGCACGGGCAGGGCTACGCGGTGATGGGCACGGCCGTGGCTACAGGAGCAAGCCGCGCTGTGGACGCTGCGAATCGAGCAATCTCCAGCCCGTTGTTGGAAGATAATTCGATAGAAGGCGCGCAGGGAATACTCATTAACATTTGCGGAAGTTCGTCGCTCTCATTGCACGAGGTGCATGAAGCGTCCAGCGTGATCCAGAAGGCCGCGCACGAGAATGCGAACATCATTTTCGGCGCGGTGATGGACGACAATATGAAGGACGCGGTGAAAATCACCGTGATTGCAGCAGGGTTCAAAGACGCGGGGAAAAAGAACGCACAGCAACAGCAGAAGCCATCGTTCCTGCCGCGATCGTGGAAGGCCGGACGAGACGTGGCGGTACAGCAGGAGTTGCCGAAAGCTCCGCCACAGCCGCCAAGCGTGGTGCATCAGGTGACCCAGAATGTGCGCGACGTAGCGCCGGAGGTTTCGAAGGACGACCTAGACGTACCGACGTTTTTGAGACGGCAGGCGCAAAAGGCCTGATCGGTTTGAGAAACTCAAAATTCAGCGGGGCGCCAGACATTCGCGCCCCGTTTTTATTTTTGGGAAGCGACTGAAGCGGGCGGGTGGCGGCTAGCTACACTGAGATTTGCGTTCGACAATGGCGCGGACGGCGGCTTCGAGACGTGCGAAGTCGGTCGAGCCATACGGAAGGACACTACTCAGACCGGCATGGAATTCGCACGCGTTGGTTGTCTCTCTGACGAGGGAGAAATTGTCAGCTCGGATGCCGCTACCGGGCACGATGATGATGCGTTGCGCTGCAGCAGCGACGAGTTTGCCGAGAGGCTGGAGGGCGTCGGGGGCGCGGGTGGCGCCGCCGGAAGTAAGGATGCGGGCAGCGCCCGCTGAGATCACGTCTTCAAGAGCGCGGAAGAGATCGGGAGTTTTGTCGAAGGCGCGATGAAACGTAACGGGAAGCGGAGCGGCGAAATTGACGAAGTCCCGAAGATGTTGGACGTCGACGGTTTTGTCCTGGTGGAGTAAGCCGAGAACGATTCCATCCATGCGCAGATCGCGCGCAAGGGCGATTTGCGATTTCATCAGGCCAAGTTCTTCTTTGGTATAGAAGAAATTAACTCGACGGGGGCGGATCATCGCGAAGATGGGAAGACGCACGGCCGCTCGCGTTGCGTGCATGGTTTCCGGCAGGGGCGTAAGGCCACCGGTGTGGAGATCGGCACAAAGTTCGATGCGGTCGGCTCCGCCACGCTCGGCGGCACGCGCCGCTTCGACGGATTCAACGGTGATCTCTAGCGTGAACTTTTTGGTCATAGGGAGATGGGCGGCGAGTCTCAGAGCCGAGCCGGCAGCACAACGTAGCGCGAAATCACGTAGCCCATGGCTACGCCGAGAACGACATCGGTGGGAAAATGGTTGCTGGTGGTGATACGGGAGAAGGCGATGGTGCCGGCGAGACCATAGGCAAAGAAGGGCACCCATCGATGATTGCGGTACCGGCGGGCGATCACGGTGGCGACGGCCATGGCGCCCATGGAGTGCACAGAATAAAAGCCGCCGTCGCTAAACGGATTGTGGGACCCATTGAAAAAACTGTCGGTGTAGGGCCCATTGCCTGCGTATTGCAGCGGCTGTTTCCGAGCGGTAATGGCTTTAATCGGAAGATCGAGAAGAAAACCATCGACGAACGCTTCTCCCGCAAGCAGTGCGGTATTTTCGGCGTAGGAGTCCTTGCGAAGCCAGCCGATACCATACATCGCCGCGGGGACAGCGACGATGAGTGCGGCCGTGTTCGTGCTGCTGAAAGCGCGATTGAAGCCGCTGAAGTCGTTGGTGGTGCGGAATGGTGGTGCGCTGTAGGGATCTGAGGCGATAAAACCAGCGGTGACACCTAACACGCCAATCGTCGGCCAGATGTGTTTGCCTTTTGCGAGCGTGGTGGGAAATAGCCAGATGTCTTTCTGATCGGCGAGGAAGCTTGAAGGGAATTCGCGGAGGGAGATGCTGCGATTGATGTCGGAGGGGATAGAACTTGATGCAGGCGCCGGGGTAGAGGCCACCTGGGCGCTGGTCGGACCCGGTGCGATGCATAGCGAGAGGAAAAGGACTGTAACGGCTGGTAGGAGGGATGCGTGAGCAAAGCGGCGCATGCCAATAGTTTATAGCAGGATTCAAGTTGTGCGAGCGTGAAGTGGCGTTTCCCGAAAATGAGAGTCACCCCGCAGTCTCCGTACCGCTTTGTGAAACCCGATGTATCAGTGAGTGTGCACTTCGGACGGGTCTGGCAGTGCTGAAAAATACTGGCGGCGCGCACGGACTCGACTTTGTAGACTTCGATTGATATCGGGCACATATTCAGGTGACCACAGTGGCCAGCAGACTTGAAAACTCCTACGACTACGACGTCTGTCTGGACACGCCACTTTAGATTCGAAAGCGAGCGGCGCATGCTCCGTTTGGTGCGAGATTCCCATGGTTTTTCAAAACTGACCTACGTTGACGGGATCGGAGTGTTGCAGGGTCGTGCGGTGATGTTCGAACCCTGCCGAGTAGCCGGACGACCTTACGGTCGTCCAGCCCTCTAGGAACCGTGCGTGATACTTTCGCATCACACGGCTCGAGCATTCAATAACGCCCCCCTGAAAAACGAGGACGCGGCCTCATTTCAACAGCAAACAAAACCTACTCGATACTGACTTGCGGCCAACTCGCACGGCGATGGAAGAGCCATCAGGCGTGTGGGAAGCCGCACCAGCAGCTTGCGCCGCCGTCATTTGCATTGCTTCCTTCATCGGTTCCGCAAATGGCCGCGAGTTTGAACGCCATCGCGAAGTCAGCCCCGTTTCCGGTGAGGTAATGTTGTCCCATCAAGGCGACGCAACCTCTAGCTGCCCAATTACAGGGCAGCATTCGCTTCCTCGCAATTCCGATACCCGCACCGCCATCGATCCGCCTTACGGTTGAAAACGCGAAGCGAGCAGCGAAGCCCGAGAGCCAGTGATAATCAGTTGGAAGCACGTTCGGCGCGGTCAGGGTGGGGTAGACGGGGGCCGGCGCCAGATTTTTCGGCGGGAGTGCTCAAGTGAGGTTTTGCGCAAGTCACTGCCCACCAGCGAGAGGCGTACTTGGGCAGTTCGCACATTTTTGGGCAGCCGGCGGAGGTTTTTGATTGCGCGCAACCGCAGTAGCACCCGGCGGGAGTGATTTGGCGAACACGACCCGAGCTATCGGCCAAGACGGACAAACTGACGGCGGCCGTAAGGAACAGGAGCTCAACGCAGAGCCAGAGAACCAGACGGGAAACGCGTCGCGAGAAAGAGAGCTTCATGGGGGAAGTTTCATGCTGATACAGAAAAAAACCGATAGGTCGTTGCTCTCAAAAAGCGGTATTACCCGAGTAATGAGTGTACCGGAACCAGCAAGGCGGCGATACATGCATCGCAATTAGTGATTTTGGACAGTTTTGAAACGGGCAGCGTCTATGTTTGGTCGAACTATCCTAAGTAAAATGAGTGCTTTGCAAAGGCAGACGAGTTGGAGGCGGAGGGATCGCGCGGTACATGTAGATTACATGTGGATAAGGAGTAGTGGGCGCGTATCATTCGACGAACTGCCCGGATTGCAAGCAAGGGGGAAGGGGCTTGCTTGCGGTTTAGTGCAGATCGTGACCACC
>CAVUHF010000008.1:0-29376 GCA_963741195.1 Candidatus Acidiferrales bacterium | reverse complement strand
CCCGCTCTTTGGAAGGTAGTTCGATGTATACTTTCAAATGCCGGACAACCCAAAAACGGAGTTTTCGGTCAAGGTGCACCATGATTGTTTGCCTTGTAAAAACCACGGGAGAAGGCTGATGACCAAAGCGGTGCGTAGCGACACTCCTTCGGATCTGAACGGCGAGTTTTTGAGAGAATACAGCACGGAGAAGCCTATCCGCAGGTATACGAGAAACACCGCCGGGCATGGCATCAGCTATCTGCTGGATCATGACTACGGGAGACTCTATCTCAACTCCTCGAAGATTCGTTCCGCCGTCTAAGTTGCGGAACGGGATCCGTTTTGGGAGTCTGGCAGCGGTGGCGGATGAATCTCCTGCACCTCGTATCCGTGTTGGGACGGAAGGGATCCCGTTCGACTTCGCTTGCGGCACGGACTTCTCTGGGGCACCATTTGACGGAGCCGAGCGAGAAGCAACGAACCATCGCGCGTCAGAGCAACAAGCAAGGGTGCGCTTCAGAGTGGCGAACAATGAAAACCTTGTCCACGACGTGGCGAAGGGGCTGGGAGTAGGCACAAACGCGTTGCTCGGATCGTTTGACCTCGTCCTCGGCGTTAACACGATGCGCTACTGCCATCGACTCGACGATCAGGGTCGATGTGTAGGAGCCGGTCTGATCTTCTGGCGGATGGTGGCGTTTGCATCATCATTGACACTGAACCGGGAATCCCCGGCGTTTCGCAGTCGCATTCGAGATCGCCTGGCCAAAGGCAGGAACGCCAACTCTCTGCCGTCGCTCGATGAATATGCCCGCCCGTTTTCATCTGCCGGCTTCGAGATTCTCAAGAAAGAAAATTTCTGCTGGATACCGCACTCTGCCGGGCCGGGCTCACGGCCAGTGATGAAAGCTTTGACGCCCATGCTGACCGCCCTTGCCCCAAACCGCGCGATGCGATCGCTGGTGATTTCTCGAAAAGTCCCGCACCGTCGTGCGTAGCCCGGACCTTGAGAGCAGCCATGTCCGAATCACAAGACCGTCCCAACGCTATTTCGCCTCAGTCGCCGAGAGCGTTTCTCCTCTGCACAAAGGACCCCTCTTCCGAGGATCAAAACCTCAGAAGATGCTCGATTTCTTTGGGATACCCTGGAAGACAGTGACAGCTGGCGAAATCACCGACACCGACGCCTTGTCCCCGAACGTTTGAGCAGCGAGTTCTGCATCTTGAGTTCCGCGCCTTGCATGGCTGAAGCGATGCAGGGCATCGAAAATTCGAACGGCGCCCTGCCTCCTTGGGTGACGGAAGCCAGCTCGGTCTACATCTATGGTTTTCAGGACACCGACCCGTGCAGAAAACTGCTCCGGTTGTTGACGAGCGACGCACAGGCGAACATTCGGAATCTATCCCGACGCAAACCATCCTGTCCATTACGAGCGACTTTCCCGAAATGTGTGGCCCTATGTCCGGGATGCGAGTGCCCGTCGACCTAAGTGGCGATCTTGTGGTTGACGTCGCCCCTCGGAGTGGGCGGTCCAAGCATAATCACGGGGAGCGGCGGAGAAGCGTTTTTTCAAGTCACCTGCAGAGGGGTACATTTTTACCCGAATGCCGTGCCGCAGGATCCTCGATATCATTCCCCCTCCGCGAAATATTTTGATGTCAAGAAATTGTTTTGTGAGGCGGTTCCGCTCACGATGTACCTGAAGTGGGCATTCCGCGACGCCTGCTGGACCGGCCCTGAAACGAGCGCCTGCCTGATCGTTGACGACCTCCCTCAAGCGTCGGTACGGATTCCTGGATTTCCGCGAAACGTTGGACTTGATGGACAGTCACAACTTCACCACGACGATTGCCTTCATTCCGTGGAACTGGCGTCGAACCAATCCCCGTACGGTTGAGATGTTTCGACGACGTCCCGATAGGTTCTCTCTCTCAGTCCACGGTTGTGACCACACGGCAAGTGAATTCGCCGTTCGATCACCCGCACTGCTGAACAGGAAGAATCCAGGCTGCAGCCAGAGGATGGAATTTCGCTCAAAGAGCCTCCATCAAGTGCGACCGTGTGATGGTATTTCCGCAGGGAGCGTTCTCGCCGGAAGCGGGCGTGCTCTGAAGCTGAATGGGTTTGTCGCGGCCGTGAATACGGAAGTAGCGCCGTCGCATAATGCCAGCAACGAAACGAAGATTGCCGACCTCTGGGATGTCGCGATCATGAAGTATGGAACATTCCCTATATTCACCCGGCGCTATCTGGCGCATGGAATCGAGAACTTTGCATTCGATGCGCTTCTTGGGAAACCGTGCCTGATCGCCGCGCACCATGATGTCTTCAAGGATCATGGCCGCGATCTAGTTGATTTCATTGCCAAACTCAATTCATTGAATTGGAATCTCCACTGGCGCTCCCTAGGCGATGCGATCAGCCATAGCTTCAAAGTTCGTAATCAGGCCGACGGCACGAGCGTCATCCAAATGTTCGGCAAAAACCTGGTGATGGAGAATCCGTCCACCGAGCCACATGAAGCAGTTCTCATTAAGGAGGAAGGCGACCTGGATTGTGTGAAAGCCGTGATGGTCAATCAAACGGCCATTGTTTTTGGCTACGATGGAGGATATCTCAAACTCAGGGTAGAGTTGAGCCCAAAGGAGGTGAAGGAGGTTCGTGTCATCTACTTCGATAAGCTGGATGTTGCCTCGACTACGGACAGTATCGGATACAGCATTAAAACACGCGCTAGGCGATATCTCTCGGAGTTTCGGGATAACTATCTTTCCCAAAGCGCCTTTCTATACCAGAGTGCAGCCAGGATAAAACAACTCTTAAAGTGATCCTCCATTCGAAAATGTAATGTGACAAAAGCGATACTCTATAACGGTGGGATGGCAAATGTTTGTTATCCTCGAAAGCGCATCTCTGGTTCGTTCCTGGCAAGCCTGTGTAGACCATCAGACGCCGGCAGCGATCACAACCCAGCCTGACTTGAATTGCTCGACATCAATAAGAGTCAGACCAAACCTGTTGAGATTTTCTCAATGCGGGTGATCTTGCGGCGATCAATAACTGGCACCGTTTGTCGGTGAAACCAGTGCCATTATGCAACAAATCGATCCAGCAATATCGGCGTGGAAATGCGGCTGTCGAGGCAAACGGAGCAGCGGTTCCCAAGTTCCCTGCTGTAGGTTCAATGAGGATCAGCTCAAAACATTCTTTCGAGTAGGGGCTTCCGCAAGTTCATACACTAGTCGGCCACCATCAAGGACAGCGTATGCCAGTCTTGCCCTTTCCGTTTCCGGCCCCACGATTTCCCATTCGTCCCCTCGAGACACCAGCCTCATCAGACTCCTCGCCCTCCACCAGCGGTCCACATCTCTCGGAAGAGCCGCCCATATCTTTTCGCGTGCAACCATTTGTCGTAGATAATCGAGCAGCGACTCATAGACGTTGCGCGCGCGTCGTTCAATCAGATAATCCGGATGGGTAAGAAAGCTCATCAGTCCGTTTCTCTCTCTTATGAGAGCCAGTTGTTGCTTCCAAAGATTAGTCGAATAGTCATTTAAGATGTGAAAAAGCGAATAATCCTGTGCGGTGGTGAGAGGAAGCTCGACGATTTTACCTATAAAATAAGGCATAACCGTGCAACAACCACCGCGCAGTGGTTCCAGATGCGCGACGTTCGGAACGGACATGTCATAGGAAAACTCGAAGACATCGTACCACTCCTGCTTGCGATACATCGACCCGGCGCGAAAACCCCGCGAATTGTACCGGTGCGCGTAATCGTTGATTCCTGCCGCCCGGCGCACAAATTCCTCCCGCTCCAAGTATAGGTGCCCGTCGTGATTCAAATCATGGATATTGAATTCACACTCGCGACTTCGGATTTCACGGACATACTCATCCGGAACCTCGTAGCGCAATTCGGGGATGACCTGAAATGACGCCTTGATTCCGTACGAATCGTCCAGATCTATCAACTTGAAGGTGAAATCGCGGCCTGCGGATGTTTCCACGTCATGTGTCATGATCAAGCAATTGGGCGCGCCACTCCGGCCAAAACCAGATGAAGGGCACCTTCTTGGTACCGCTCGTTTCCATCAAAAGTCTCAAGAACTCTTCGTGAAGAGTGTCCACAGTGGAATCTACAGGCCAGGCTGGAAATGGTAGTTCCTTCCAGTCGCGAAAGTAAGCTCTTTGTAATTGCCGACGGACCGAAAACGGCAAAGACTTTCGGATGAGGTAGTAAAGCTTGCGGACCGGTTCGCTTGCGGCGAATAGTTCCAATCTGCGAGCACTCTTCTGCCGATATCGTTCCAGTCGAAGATTCTCGACCACCTCATTAAAATCAAAAGGAAACTGAAGCGTTGTGCCGTCGCGGCGAACATCCTTCAAAGCATTGAATTTTCCAGAACCTTCAACGTCTGCCGCAACACCAGACTTGCATCGTCCGTAACAAATATTCTTTGCGCCAAATTGAAAGAAGCCGGTATCTCCGGAGACGGAATCGGCAGTCAGGGATATGCCGCCGAGCGACTCTGAGGGAATTCGATAGTAGTCCAAGAGAGGTTGAATCACGGTTTGGTCCGAGAGATGTACTCCCAAGTCTGGCGTCCTTTCCTAATCTAACACCTTGGCCTCATTCCGACAGGAGAACTTCCGCGTAAAAGAGACACTCTTTCGACACATTGTGATTCCCGTCAGTAACGTCGCTCCCAACTCTCGGGAGGCAACCCAGCCTGAACGCGCATCTCGATTCCCTGCAAAAGAATGTGAGGAATCTCGGGCGGTTCACACTTTGTCAGGATTGCTCTATCCGATATGGCGGTAGATCAATTTTCCAATGATCGTAAGTAATCTGTCGGGCATGTGTGAAAAGGCGCTTCTCGCGATCCTGAATTTCCAGTTGTCTACTGAATCGAGAGAAGATGCGTAAGGATATTGCCAGTAGACCAGACGCTTCGGCTGCGGAACCCACTGGTTCTTGAACGCAAGAAGTCCCGTGTGATCCTTTTGCGTGCGTCCCAAGTCAAATTCGTTCGCTCCATTCAATTTCGCGGCTGTGATGGCTCTCCATAAAAGCCATGGTGTTGCCCCAAATTTATTGAACCGCGCATCGGAACCTCCGTATTTATAATAGACGACATCCTTAAATTGCAAAGTGAGAATGGCAGCGATGGGAATTTCGTCTTTGTAAGCCAGTCGGATCTCTAGTGCTTTGCCCTGGCAATGAATTAGGTTCCGGAACCAATGCGTAGGGGCTAGGTGGCACGTGGTGCCGGCCCCGCGTAATTACAAAAAGAGCGTAGAACTCTTTGAGCAGATCCTCGGACCTGCCGCATTTCTCCACGAGACCGGCGCGCTCTGCCCGCTGAATCCGGCGCTGAACAGAATCTTTGTCGAGACTCCGGAACACCTCATCTAAATCTGGACGCAGATCAAGCGTGTGGAGAAAATACGTCGCAGAGGGTAGAAAGCCGACCCCATCACCTATTTGGCTTAGATTCCCGTTGATGGGACGAACCTGCAGATACTTCCATTCCTGATGTTCCAAGGCAGCTTGCAGATAGCGAATCAGGAAGTTCACGTCTTCGGTTGAGTCGCAAAGAGGTTCGCAATGATCTGAAAAGGGTAGCGATACAAGACGACGTCCCGTCAGCCAGCTATTAATTCGGCAAAACACGATGCCATTTTTCAACTCTCCAGTTGGGGGAGAGGTAGTGAAGACTACCGGCTCGTACCCATAAGTTGCCCGGAGTGCCTGGAGCCAACCGACCGTATGAAACACAGATGCCTCAGGATGCCACTCTAGGAGTTTTCGCCAGCGAATATCCTCCGTGGGATCAATCTGATAAATTCTCATTGTCTCCGCTTACATTCTGGATCCGCATCGCTTTAGAATGATGGCTCCCCATGGCATCCGGCCACTTGTACCCATGCCTTCGAACCGAAGAATTCCAGCCCGTCCCACTTAAGGTGAAAGACTAAGTGGGTTGGCGGGACGATCGCAATTCGGTTAGTAGATTCCTGAACGATTCGAATTCCTCTCGCACCGAGGGTATGAGGATTGAAAGGGTGTAAACCGCCAAGAAACTCAGAGCGGTAACAAAAAGCTGCGAAACTTCATGTTGCGGACCAAATAGACGTATGGCGAGTTCTGCGAAGAACACCCCTCCGAGACTTACAGCAACGGGCCGCACTAGCGCCTTACAGAGACGCGGCAGCGTTAGGTATGTATTGTGAAAGGTGAACCTTAGAATCCACGGAAGTGTGCAGAGCAGCGCAATAGACAAGGACAAAGCAACTCCCTTGATCCCAAAGGGTAGACCGATAACAAAGCTACCAACCATGATTGGACACAAAACTAGCATCAACTTGAGAAGCCTTGCAGATTGCCCTTGGCTAATGAGTAGCCACAGTGTGGATTCTAAGAGTACCTGTCCCAAAGCCGAAATGGTTAGGATTTGGAAAACGGGAGCAGCTTCTCGCCACTTTGCTCCCAGGACCAAGACGATTACGGGTGTGGCAGCAACAAAGAGAAATCCGAAAAGCGACGCAATGACCCAAACGATTAGATTAATAATCTTAAGGTAAGACCGGGCAAAAAGCTCCGGCTCGCCTTGGATCCTGCTCAGTGCCGGAATCGCTACACTGCACGTCGGAGCTGTAATTTGGCTTACGGCCAACGTCAAAAGATTAAATGCTCGCGAATACAATCCTAAGGGACCAGCGCCCCAATACCGACCAATCAAGATATTATCAGCGTTACGCACCCAACTAAAAATGACATAAGAAATAGCTACGTTTCCACCAAAACTCACCATGGTGCGAATTTCAGGGTCTAGATGGGGCAAACCCGGTCTCCATCTCACCATTAGCCAGGACATCACCAGCTGAGTCAAATTCATTGTAAGAGGGAGGGCCAGGATTGCCCAATACCCCGCTCCACGAAATGCCAATCCTACAGCGACAAAAACCCCAAGCAGCGAACTCATCACATCTCGGATACCTACCGATTTGAAACGCATCTGCCTCTTGAGAAGGGCGTTATGCTGTCCCCTCAAACCTCCGATCAGAAAAGAGACAGAAGCAACCAGAGTTATGCCAATAAGCCTGGGTTCCCGATAAAATTTTGCCAACACGGGTGCCATGCCGGCAGTCATAAGAGTGAGAAACAACCCCACTGCCACATTGATCCAGAACAGCATGCTGACTTGGTTATGGGTGATTTCCTTACGTTGAATGGTCGCTTCAGTCAGTCCGAGATCAGCGAAGCCCGCTGCAATTGCTGTCACTGCGGTAACCATGGCAACCAGACCGAAGTCCGTTGGCGTAAGAAGTCTAGCGAGCACCACTGTAGAAATCGATTGCAGCAGGAACTGCGAAACTTGCGCAATCACAGACACCGCTCCGCCACGGACAGATCGCCCCTTCAAGTCCGTCCGCAAATACTCTGTATTTAGTGCATCCGCTAATTCTGGCCGTGACGCCATGCGCAGTCCTCGAGACGTGGTGCTCTTGTGATCGAACGGCTCAACTCTTAGTTAGAGATTTGTTGCTTCAGTCGAATTGCCCATGAAGGCATGACAGACCTAATTTGCTTCCTCAGAGTACGAGCGGCAAGTATCAAGCGACCTGAAACCTTTGGCGCACCAAGGGAATAGGGAAGGGAGGCAACAAATGGGCGTACCCAACGGTGGAAGTTACTGTCAATAGAGCGAACTCTCCCGGGAGTCAGGTACTCAAGATAGCGTTCCCAAGCGACGGATTCCCACAAATGGGTTGCGAATGCTTTGGAAATATCGATCTGTGCAGAAGAATCGAAAATCAACTTAATATCCTCTGGCTTGAAGGTCGGCCAAAAAAACGCAAGATGTGGTAAGGCCGTGATCTCGCGAGGAAATTGCCTGGAGAGCCTCAACGGAACTTGTACTGAATGCTCATCCCAAAACTCATCTCTTCCGACTGATCGAAAAGAACGGTACTCGGAAAACCATCTCTTAAGGAAAGGTGCTTGAGCTTCTGAAAGTATTACGGCATTGCAGAGTCCGAACTCAGCTCCATCCAAGACCTGCTTCCCTAGGACAGTCGCGTTGCACAGCAGGTCATCAAAGGAACGATGCACAAAAACATCTGCATCCAAATAAATTCCACCCCTGCTAATCAGCCTTTCCAACCGCACCACGTCTGCACGATGCGCCGGATGAATCACTGGGTTTCCAAATATTTCGCGAGGAGCCTTAATTCTCTCCAAATCTACAAATTTACGTGTGAGCTCCCACCACGCCCCTTTTGGTTCGTATTCGCAATAGAAATAAACATCCTTGGGCCTTATGCGCTCCACAGCACTTTTAAGACAAGCGTAATGCACTAGGCTCCAAGGCTTACCCCCAGCATCCGACGCCATTCCGAAGACGTAATGCAAAGTCTTAGGGATCATGTGTGAGTCCTAATAAAAGTAGAAGGGCTTGATTGAGATTCGATTCGAAAATTCTCGATACCTGGTCTTCGAGGAAAGACGGAATCGACACCCAGCAGTCGCGCCAGTACCACCGTCGAGACTGATTGCATCACAAACTGGACGCCCTGCGAGGTTAGTGTCAGAGATACTCCGCGAACAGACCGGCCCCTGAGATCTTTATGCAGGTGATCCGTGCGTAGCACTTCTGTGAATTGTGATTGGACAGCCATCGTTGGGTCTTTTTGTTGGTCGACCAATTCTCAATGTGCTGATCGGTGAACCAGATAAGTATGACAGGAACAGTAGCTCATTGAGGAGTGTTCACTTGAAGTGACACTTTCGAGGAATCAGGATTCGATAGTTCCTTGTCCGGTGGCAACCGTAGTAAATCTGCATACACTTCCATTGTCTTTTGGCCCACAACATCCCAGGAATGTTGTTTGGCAACATGCTGTTTTATCTCCTGCCTTCGTTGGTCTAGGTTTCTGAACAAATCACTCGCGAAGTACTCTGAGATGGCCCGCGCCAAGTCAACTGGATCCTCGGGCCTAAACACGAATCCAGTCTTGCCTTCAATGATTTCGTCTTTTAGAGATCCCACGTCCGCGGCAAGAACGGGGAGGCCAAAACTATGTCCCAAGAAGAGTACCCCGCTCTGGTAGATATGTCTGTATGGCAAAACAAGAACATCAGCTGCCTTGAAATACACCTCAGTCTCAGCGTCTGGAATGTAGTCGGCTTTCAGAAGTATCCGTCCCACTTGCAGGTCTTCACGGATTGATGCGTGAATCGCCGCCCAGTATTCCTCGCCGCCCTTCGGCATACCAGCAATGACCAAACGATACCCCTTGTCTTGATCCAGGATTCTCTGAAATGCCTTGACCAAGTATTCGAGCCCCTTGTAAGGAGCGATGTTGCCGAAGAAAAGAATCGCCTTTTGACCATCCGAGATCCCCAGTCGCTGCCTTGCTTCCCCCGAAGCGAGGGTCGTGTTCGGAACAGCATTGTTGATTCCGAATGGAATGACGGTTACCCTCGCCTCTCGGACACCAAACTCTTCGACCAGCTCGAGCTTCATTTTTTCCGTGTGAACGAAAAAATGGTCCGTCAGATGATATTGAACTCGCAGCGTCAGTCGGTTAAGTAGGCCGTCTTTGGAATCCCGTCTCCCCGCATTGACATTATGAACGGTCAAGGCGATTTTTTTTCCTAACAGCTTGTAATACAGCATGAGAACAGTTCGATCAAAGGATTGAAATTTGTTATTCCAAAGGAGGTGAAAGATCTTTGGTTTTGCCTTCGAAGCATAAGCAATTAGCTTCACGTAATACACAAATACTCTGAGAATCTTCTTCGCAAAACTAGCCTTCGCCCGCTGATCGCCGCGTAGATTAAGAAAGTGCACGCGGGGTTTGCCGCGAAACTCCGGACAGTCCAAATCGTCGCTACCAATCAGGTCCAGAGCTATTCTCCGCCGGATGAGTTCCGTCGCCAAACCGAATGCGTAAGGCTTGTCACCACCACCTGTAAGCAGGCTCACTGCGATCATGTGAGCCGGATCAGACCCCATCGATCCAAGCAAACCTCCGCCCTTTTGCGGGTTGTGATGATTATTGTTCATTTTTGGTGCACGCGATAGGAGCTAGCCTTGACTTTGCCACGTCGATGTCAAGGCATGCATTCCTCAGCACATGTGAAATCCATCTATTTCTCAGCAAAGCCTTTCTTCCAATAGCTCACAAATCGCGTGACCAATGGTAATATGCATCTCCTGAATCCGTGCCGTCGATTTCGACGGGACACACAAACACAAATCGCACACCGTTCGCATCTTCCCACCGGACTCACCCGTCAAGCCGATTACGATGACCTTGCATTCGCGCGCGGCCTCGATCGCGCGCAGAACGTTTGCGCTATTTCCGCTGGTAGAGATGGCCAACAGGACATCACCTGGCCGGGCATGGGCGGTGAGTTCCCGTGCAAAGACGTGCTCGTACCCATAGTCGTTTCCAATCGCCGTGAGAGCTGACGAATTAACGTGCAGGGCGATCGCCCGGATGGGTTGCCGTTCGCGCAGGAAACGACCCGTGAGCTCGGCAGCGATGTGTTGCGCATCTGCGGCTGATCCCCCATTCCCTCCGAGGAGCAACTGACCTCCGGCAGCCAAGGAGGAATAGATCATGTCCACAGCATCGGATACGTCTGTCGCAAGCTTCGGCAGAGCTCTAGCGACCTCGAGGTGTTCCTCCCAGATGGCCTTGATCCTATCCACTTGTTGAATGCGTATCCCCACGTTCCCTCTCTCGTGTTCTAATCCCATCGGATGGCTACTCCGGTTTAACGGCTCGCCTCGCGTGTTTCGCGTTCAAACATTGCTTTGTCCCATGTCCTTAACAAAGAAGCTTTTGCTTCCGAAAGAGCACGCTGTGTCCATTTTCGCCGCTTTCCATCCAAAGATCGATCTTATCCAGGCGTATTTCCACGGCAGTTGCGGTATCTCTAAACGTCCTCCCAAGTTCTTCGGCCAGGCTCTGTAACTCGGCCATGATATCTGGCCTTTCCGGATAGAAACATGGGATACCAGGTCTGCATATATTTCACACAAGCTTTTCGAACACGTTCGCTCTCTTCCAGCGAACGCAGAGATTCCATATGCAATTGCATGGAGCGAATCAGCGAGTTTTTCTTTACGTCCGAGTTGCCAATAAAGCTTATTCGGTTCGTACCAGAGGCTCGATAGAAAATTCTGGCTTCGGGCACGAATCGGGTACCTTCGGAGGCCAAGCAGCACGCGGCAATAATACTCGCCGTCCTGATCATACTGGAGACGTGTGTCCCACGGTCCTGCTGCCTCGGCCAGTTCCCGGCTCACCAGCCATGTTGCATTTTGCATGTGTAGGTTCCCGCCCATCTTTCTTAGCAAGCCATTCCACGGGCGACAGATCCTCCCACAGCGAGTTTCGGACGAACCGGGCGCGGCTGGTTCGGTAGTAGAAGTACGCCCACGGCCCGGAAAGCAGTATTCGCTTGCTGTCAGTTCTCCCGGAGCGCTGCTAGCTGCTTCTCGATCTTATCTGGTGCCAAGAATATCGTCTGAGTCTAGTTCCTGGATGTAATCCCCTTGGCAGAGCCTGTAGGCCGTATTCACCGCCGCCGAAAGTCCTTGGTTGTCGGTGGAAACCACTTTGACGTTCTTTGACGCAAAGCGCCGCGCCTCCTCGACTGTCCCATCCCTGGATCCGTCGTCCATCACGATAATCTCTTTGTGCGGCCATGTCTGCCCCACTGCGGATTGCAGTGTGTCCGCAATACAGTCTTCAGCGTTGTAAGCGGGGATCAGAATTGAGACAAGCGATTTCATACGTTGTCATTGAGCTCCCGAGTTGATCTTAGCCCTGATAAACATTTCGTGCTCCCCTCTATTTTAGACAGTCGTAGCCTCATTTTAGCTCGAGCTGCGAGAGCTAAGAACGCCTCGTTCGGGCCGCGCTTGGGAATTCCATGATCTTAGGACAGGGTACTAGAGGGCAAACCCGGCCGCGTCGAATGGGTCGCCGATACAGCAGGCGTCGCACCTTGTCCATTGCCGGATTCCCTGCTCGCGTCATCAATCTGAAATACTCACATAGACCGAGTCGCAGGCTACCGCCGTTATTAGGTCAGGGTGACCCCAACCAAACTCGCAATTGTCCTGCCAGAGGCTTCGGGAACGACGCAAAGGCCGAGCTCGCAAGACATAGCTTGTAGCCTGAACATAAAGAAGTTAGCATTTTGACATAAGAAAAACGTGTCAGCTGCAAGACACCATGCTGTCAAGAAAGCAACCAAAATGGAAAGCGTTTGCCACAAATTGCTAAAGGTTTCCCCTCATCAATTTCGGTTGCTGGCACCACAGAGTCTTGGCGCTCGCGGCCGGAGCGAGTGATTGCAATCGAACGGACGGAGACACGCGCCGCCGCGGCTATGCGACCCTCTGCCGTTTCGCAGGCCTAGGCTTATAATATTCTGGCGTGGAGCTTGAGCAGCACCTATATTGTCCACAAATCCCGCACATATTCTCGCCCACTTTCTCCCGAGAATTTGACTTCCTAGTTCATCGTGTTTCGATAAAGCAAGAAAGCAAAGGCCGCTAAACAATTGCGGCGCGGCCCGCCGGTGCATGGGAGTGTTATCCCAGCCAAGGAATAGCTGGCGGATTTGGAAGGAACTATCTGGTTTTTGCCAATTTGTCATGATCTCATGATCTCGTTGAGAACGGCGGATAGGTTTTAGTCCACCTTTGGGAAGCGACCTCTCGACAGAATGCTTGGGTTGATGCACTCTGCATAGTCGTGCAACTCTCGCCGGGACACCACACTGGTACTTGCTTGCAACTCTTTATGTCCTGCTGAACTCGCTTCCGCCTGGCGTCGACCAAATCTCTGACACGACGAAACTTGCCTCTTGCTTTTTCGCGTAAATGAAAATGAATCGTTGCAAGGGTCAGCTCATTTCGGAGGGGCGGCTGGACGCGTGGACTTTTCGGCCGTAGCTTTCCGGTATCGTTCACTATTATCTGGACACAAGGCATGAGCCGGGCGAAACAATTCTGTCTTCAGTGCGTCGCCGGTTCATCCCGCGAGATAAGCCCAAAGAGTTCACAGGCCCTGCATTCGAGTGCGTATCTCAGCTGACTTTCCGGGCTACCAGTCCTTCGTACACCTTTCGGGTTAGTTCGCCGACCGTGTCCCAGGAGTACCGGGCGGATGCATAGTCTCGTATATCGCCCCGACGCGTATTCAGCTCCTTGAAAAGGTCGCTCTCGAAAAAACACTCAATCGTGTTCGCCAAACTCATCGAGTCCCCCGGGCTATACAGAAATCCAGTTTCACCTTGCACAATGTCCTCCCTGAACGATCCCACATCAGCCGCGATCGAGGGGAGTCCAAAGCTATACCCCAAAAAGAGGACTCCACTTTGGAAAATGTCCTTATAAGGCAGCACCAAAACATCCGCAGCCTTGAAGTATAGTTCCGTATCCTCATCGGGAATGAATTCGAGCTTCGGAATTATGCGATCGTGACTCTGGGTCTGGCTTACCATCTGGTGGATTCTGTTTATGTATTCCTCATATCCCTTCATGGGCTCACCGGCGATGATCAACCGGTAATTCGCGTGGTTCGACGAAATCTGGTGAAACGCCGTCAGCAAGTATTCGAGACCCTTGTAGGGCGCTATCCTTCCAAAAAAGAGTATCGTTTTTTCCCAACTTTGAATTCCCAATTTGTGCTTTGCCGCAGTTGGAGTAAGAGAGGTATGTGGGACGGCGATGTTCATCCCGAAGGGAATCCTGGCAACAGCTTCTCGTCGAACTCCAAAATCGTCAAGAAGTTCACTTCTCATTTTGTCCGTATGGACGAAAATATGATCGGCCAAGCGATATTGAATCCTCAAAGTTAGGCGATTAAGAAGCGAATCGCTTGAATCACGTTTCCCCCGGTTCACGTTGTGCGCTGTCAGCGCAATCTTTTTCCGAAGAAGTTTGCAGTAAATCAAAAGAAACGTTCGATCAAAGTATTCAAACTTGCTATTCCACAGAATATGGATGAGTTTAGGATTTCCGAAAGTCACGTAGCGAATCAAGCGCAGGTAGTAAAGCAGGACTTGGAAAAGCTTTGTAGAGAAACTGGCCTCTGGTTGTTGTATCCCCCCCAGATTGAGGAAGGCTAAGTTCGGGGTGGTATGAAATTCTGGACTGTCCACGCGGTCGTTCCCAATTATGTCTATCTGTACCCCCTTTGAAGAAAGCGCCATTGCCAATCCAAACGCATAAGACCTGTCTTGGCAGCCAGTGAGTAAGGCGACACTCAGTTCAACCTTGGGCGTGGGGTTCGGCTTTCTGATCGCATCTGCGCTTTTTGCGATGGTCACCATTGAGTTGAAATCGGGAATAGCACCCTGTTCTTAGCTTTCTCAGAGAATAACGTCATGGGTCTACTCAGAATGCCTGCTCAACATAGAGAGGGTCGTTTCATGCGGCTGGCCGTGATTTGTCGAGATCTTGGTCCTGTCATAAAGAAGCTTCCCGTAGCCGATCCACTTCTCGGCTTTGTAAGCGGGAATTAGAATAGAGACGAGCGGTTTCATACATTGTTACTGGCTCCCAAGTTGAAGACTGGGCAGCAGAAGGAAATTCGGCTGCATCGAGTGTGTCGCCGATAGGTGGCCTTGGCACCTTTTCTGCTGGTTGAGTAAAGGTGCAGATTCTTCGGCGGACTCGCAACACCAAACTTCGACTGCTCCAGAGGAATCGGGGCGCAAGTTACCGCCATGAATCCTACAGGATGACCCGATAAATTCGCAATCTTCCTGCCGCAGCCTCAGGGGAGGACGCAAAGGCCAAGTCTGGAATACAAGCCTAATACATTGAAAATCCATCAGTTAACTATTCGGTCCGAATAGCGCATCATCCTCGTTACAACATAGCCTTACAAAGGCGATCAAAATGGAAGCCCTTTGCCACAAATTGCTAACGAGTTCCCCTAAGCAATCTCGATTGCTGGCACAGGAGAGTACGGGAGCTCTCTGCGGGAGCGAATGGTTGCAGGTGAACGGATGTAGGAGTCCCCCAGGCTATGCGTTCCTCATCCTTAACTTGCCCGTTCTGGCCAGAAGGGGCCAAATGCTATGCCTGTGCCAAGACTACCCAATAGTACAGTAGATTTTAGTTTTGATTCTTCGCAAAATGGATCCTTGGGTGCAGGGTCCGGATAATACGGGGAACACTGACAAGATGAGAAGACTCGCGTATTTCTTCGTTGCCTTTTTTCCTCATTGCTTTTTATTACGCGCTCTGCGTTTGGATTTAGGAGTGGAGTTGGGATGATATGGGGAGACACCTTCACCACCATTACGGGGTCGTGTTACCACAACTGTGCGGACGTCGTGACCGAGAGGCACTACCGGCCAACGGTTTGGGGATCTTTCGCCGAGAGGAACGGCATCTATGAAGAGAACCATGAGATGGCCAGTATTCGCGGTTATTCGGTTCGTAGTCTCCAGGGACCTTCGCAGGATTGGGGGTGTATTGATGAAGAAGTGGTTTATTTTCATAGTGTGTTTATGGGCCTCTCAAGCCTCCGCCCAAGGAACCTACAAGGCCGCGAGCTGCAGTTTGAGCGCTATCTCTGCAGCTATCGCAGCCGAACAAGCTCATCCCGTCGACGGCGACATCATCTCGATTCCTTCTGGAACTTGTACTTGGACGGGAACAGCCGGTTTAGCACAACCTTCGTTCACTCATTCGGTCACGATTCAGGGAGCGGGAGCAATTTCGGCCACGACAGGTGGGGCATCCACTACGGGTTCTGATGCAACTGTCATCATCGACAATTTAGGTTCGGGGAGGACCTCAATTACCCTTAGCTTCAACACAGTCGGAGGCAAGATTCTCCGCATCACTGGAATTACATTCAAGGGGAACGGTTCAAGTATACAAGCAGCTAATGGTTTCCTTGCCGTTGGTGGACCTTGGACATCTTCTGTGCGAGTGGATCACTGCCATTTTTACATTCCTAGCAATACCAGCGTAGGTTTGCACCTTGGCGGGGCCGCTGTCGGAGTTGCCGACCACAACTTTTTCGAATCGCCACCGGGCGTTCTGAATAACCCCATGGCATTACACAATGGTTCTGGTTGGAACGGAGTCAGCGACACTGACGGATATGGAGACAGTTCGTGGTCCGACGGGGACCACTTCGGAAGTAGCAGCTTCTTCTATGTAGAGGATAATAAATTTCTTAATGGGTATATAGGCGACGCTCACGATGGGGCGCGTTACGTGCTGCGCCATAACGCGGTGCAGCAAACCATTACAGGGAACTGCCCCCCTCCGCCAGCTACACAAAGTAGTTGCAGTGCCGGCCAGATGGCCAATCACGGCCTGACCAATTCACGGGGTAGAGGTGCAAGAGCAGCAGAAGTCTATCTGAACAGTTTCGTGCAGCCCGTGCAGTCTGGGGGAGCGGGACAAGGAAACCCGGCCTACGCGCTCAACAGTGGCACATTGCTGTTTTGGGGTAATACCGTCACCCAATATAAGGGCGCAGTACAGATGGATTATTATGGCAGGGACCAACTGGGGGGCAGTTACAGTTATCCCGCCCCTCCGGCTAACTGGGGATACTGCGGTACCGCTCATGGGCCGAGCAACTGGGACGGTAATACCGACTCTTCCGGCTATCCTTGCATGGACCAACCAGGACGCGGTGCAGGTGACCTGTTAAATGGACTGTCATTTCCGAACGCAGGCCCAATCACGTGGCCCCATCAGGCGCTCTCTCCGGTGTATGTGTGGAACAACACTTACACCCCGGCAAGCGGATACGACGCTGTCAGCTTGGTCCCAATTAGCTCGGCTGCGAGTCTGGTCACCGATAACAGGGACTACTACCAGCAGTTTGGCGCTAACGCCGAACCCGGCAGCTTCAACGGTACAAAGGGGGTCGGCCAGGGCCTGCTATCAGCGCTGCCCTCAACATGCACGGCTGGTCCTGGCGGGAATACCCCGGGCGTTGGCTACTGGGCCACGGACACAAACACGCTTTACGTCTGCAATCCGACGAACACTTGGACGGTTTACTACACGCCTTATCCCTACCCGCATCCGCTCACGCAGTCCTCTCTCGGAACAGCAGTTGCCGCTCCGGCGGGCCTGGTGGCAACCGTTCAGTAAGCCGATCTCTGGGGTGAAAGTCCAGCTCCGGACCTTGCCTGACAGCCCATCGAAGAATCCGAGTAGTGGCCTCCGCCTTCGCCTCCGTTTCCAGCAATGGGTCCTGATGTAACCGGAGGCGACGGCCCGGGCGGCTACGCATATTACATTCCAGTCGCTATCGCCTACGCTAACCTGTCAAACAACTCAGCCTACACGGGGAGAGTCAAAGTATTCAACGAAGCGGTCTATCAAAACGATCCCGGGCAGGGAACGGGAACAGGACCTGCCTCTCCTACAAACCTGACGAGCAACCGTTCAGTAAGCTGATCAGTCAGAATATGCTTTATTGTTCGTGAGCAACTTCTCATTCAGTCCGTACACAAAATCTCGGACATTGCACCGCCCATCAGATTCACGAAGCAAAACAGCAAAGCCGTTCTGTTTGAGAAAGGAGATGACATCTGCCTTCGTTCTCAACTCATTCGGGCCGCCCTCGTTCGCAAGGAAATCATGGCATGAAATGCAAACATTCTTGGTCTTCTGCACCATTTCTCCCATGCCAGAAAGCGCAAGCCTCTCAGCACCCTCTATGTTCATCTTGAGGAAATCTACCCGTGATAACCCAAGTGATCGGAAGATGTAATCCAGTGTCGTGCCCGGCACTCGAATTCCTGAACCCACTCCAATAATGCTATTTGCTTCATGTTCGTCAGAATCACTGAGTTGTACTTCTCGCTCTTGATCCCCGACCGCCGCTTGAACAAGCGTGACATTTTCTAGTCGGTTTTTCTCGCACATCTTCGACAAACAACGAAAAGTTCTGGGGTGGGCCTCTATCGATATGACACGACCGGACCTGCCCACACTTCTCGAAAAAAATAGTGTCTCCCATCCGGTACCCGCACCGACATCCACGATCGTATCTCCCTCGCTAGGAAGATACTGATACATCCACAAATCAAAAGTCAATCTCTCAATTTGTTTGGGCGTCCAAAGCGTTAGCCTCGGCTCGACAAGGGTGCACGATGGGAATCTCTGAACCCACTCGCCCTCATAAGATACCTTGCATAGTTTTCCTACTCGGACGGTTGCAATGATTGTAGCCAACGCCGCCAGAATAGATCGGAGACCGGGTCTGTTGAGTAACTTGTATAGGCTGTGCTTTAATCTGCGTTTCCGCTTCAAGGTTTGGGCTACCCCCTTTATTCGTCCACCGGATGATACCTGGGATTTCTTTTTTGACTTAAAAACGGCTGCCAGTCTACACCCAGTTTCGCCCGCTCGCGACGTTCTGAAACAATCTTCATCTGGGTGCCCTGAATCGAAATGCGATCCGCGCCAGCATTGCCGAAATTGCCCTTTTTGTGACCTACTTTTGAAACATTTCTCCTTACCCCAGCCGCCCGCTGTAGACAGATTCCGCGGGGCTGATCTTGGTAGTCATAGGTTTTCTCGGCCCGGTTCTGTGACCCCCCATAGACCAAAATCGCAACACCTCTACGGCGGCCATTTTGGGCCTGCAGTTCGTAGAGTCGCGTTAAAGTTACGTTTCTTGTCTAACTGCAATTGTTGCGCCAATTATATCGATCCAAGTTGCAATAATCTGGCCATAGGTCCTCAAACTTCATAGAGCCCGCGCCTGCTGGAAAAGCGGTCTACCTGGACACCGGATTCCCAGCGTAAGATCAGGTCATTTCCCGCGAGGAGCCAATACCGGCAGCTAACGCCTTTGGCGGCGGAAGATCTGGCTTCGGACCTTGCCGTACGGCCCAATGCAAGACTCGAGTAGTGGCCTGCGCCTTCGCATCCCAAGTTAGGCGTTCCCGTGCGTAAGACATGCCTTGCTGTCGTAAGCGATCGAGAAGATCCCGATTGTCCGCGAGTTCCGTCAGAATCTTTTCCATCTGCGCCACGAAGTCGCTCTCATTCGTAAGAGGCACCTTGTACCCCACCTCTGGATGAACGATATCTCCGGGCCCGCCGAAGTCCGCGACCACCGGTACGGCGCCGGTCGCGAGAGCTTCAAAGACCACGCCTGCACCGAAGTCGCGAACCGATGGAAACACCATGACATCCGCGGATCGTAACCTGCTTAAGTACCTCGGCATGGCTAACCCAACCACAGAAGGAAACCGCTTTCTCGATCCCAAGGGATTTCGCAAGCTGCTCCAGGCGGTCTCCGCTCCGGGCCATCGCCGACCACGGTAAAGCGGGCCAAATCGCTCCGCAAGAGCGGGGCAGCCGCGCGCAGCGCGAGATCACAAGCCTTGCAGGGAATCAGCCCGCCGACAAAGATCAACTCAAGCTTGGCGCCGGGCTCCGGACTGCGCGAGTCGTCGGAACACAGGGAACGACCGATGCCGGGCTCCGGGACAAAAAATAGTTTGTCGCGATACGCGGCAAACTCGGCATACGTTTGGGACGAAGCGGCTATGATCGCTGCCGCGTTGCGATATGTGGATCGAGCAAAAGGCAGAAATCGGTACAGACTCCTCAGGCTGGAGATCCATTCCTTCTGGTTATCGGCCTGGCTGAAACCCTGCACAAAAGGGAGTCCGCCATTAATCGGCCCAATCACGAAGGGTATAGGTCCCTTCCGCAGGAAGAAAGCGAAAGGACTCGGCAACACCGCTGTCATCGGTACGATGCGCAGAACGACATCGAACTCGCCCGCAAAGATCCGATGCCGCAACTGCCGCCAGGCACGCCATTCAAAGGCAAGAGCAAAGGGATAACCGAAAGCGGTCACCGCCTGGCTGGCAAAGTTAGATTTGAAGATCCGTCGAAAACTCCAGGCATAGATGCGCTCGAGCCAAGGCATCCGGACCACCTCGATGGTGCGAAACGGCGCCTTTGCGCGGCGCACAGGGTCCTCAACGGACGATCTGAACGACCAAAGTGACGTCATGGAGTTGGGCGAGCGCTGCCGCGTGAGAATAGGTGACAAAGGGAATGCTGACACCCTCCGGATTGCAGTCCGGTCCCAACACCAAAATACGTAATCGACTCATAAATTCTCCTAGTGCACCGCTCTTCTTAGGGATAGAACAAAGGAATCATAACTGCTCGATTTTTGACCGAAATGCCTAACCATTGGCCCGCTCCACAGAGCAATGGGAATGCTCCCAGACAACTCAAGTGGGGCAAAAATGCCGCGAGCTCCGAATTAAACTGCGCTGGCGACTGCCAGAACACCAGCGCGCCCTCCAGAACCGCCTCTTTCCGGGTTGCCTAGGAAGAGGCGGTCAATGATTTCCACGGCCAGCACCCCCTGGATCTCGATTGATCATCGGCCTTTCTGCTGTCGACGATGATCCGTGTCGTCCACCGTTCCCTACGGTCGGACCAGCGGGTCACGGCATCCTCTCCAAGTCCGGGTTGAGTTGGAGGACATCCGAGATGCCCTGGGGGGACCGTCGGGCTCGGCGAGTTCCCGGACCCGGCTCCGACGCTGTCTCGGAGGCGCGGCTCGCGGCCACAACCGACAGAAGCAGGAAAAACCATTCCAGGCTAAGCATTCTAAAGCCAGCCTCGGTGATGTTGAAAGTCACCGCCGTGACAACATAAGCCACTAGCAGAGCGCCGAGCGGCGCTATCGCGACGAAAGGCGCTGACAGCCCTGCGATAACCCTGCCCAAGAATCAGAGCGATGAGGCCCACGCCAAGGCAGCCCAAGTTCAGATATACCTCAATATAACCATTGTGAGACTCATTGGTCATTTGGAGTCCCCCAACCATGGTGTAAATTTCTGCGACGCGGGGCCCCACCCAGAAGGTTTCGAAGCCAGCACCGCCGATCGGGTTAGGCGCCATCGGAATCACGATCCGCCAGATTTCTGTACGTCCCGTGAAATCCGGCTTCCTTCCCAGTGCTCTCGTGACTGCAGCCCTGCCTCCGAGGAGCTCGGTGAGGCCACCAACTAGTACTATGGCGAGAACCAATGCATGCACGGCTGCGGGACGGCGTCTGAAGAGTGGCAGGGAGATGGCGAGCATCAACCCCGCTCCGAGAATGAAGCAACCCACGGCCGTGGCGCAGTGCGCCGTATACAAGAGATCGATGCCAAAAGCGAGCAGAGTGCATTGGGCCAGCAGGCGACGGGCGCGATTGGGCTGCTCCCTGTCGCGGACGAGACTGAGTAGCTGCCATAAGGCTCCCAGCCCTATAAGCTAAGTCAAGTTCCCGAGGACATTCTTGTTGGTTGTGACTCCGGTGAACGTCCTCAATCCCCATGTGTCCCAACCCTGGCCCAGCCCCGGGTAGTACTTGATCAAAAGGACAGAAGCAGGCAACAGGACAAACCCCACTCGCGAAAACAGGCGCCTTAACGCCGCGGTCGGCTGCGCCTCCGTAGCAACAATCAGGACCATGATCAAGTCGCCCAGAGCCCTGACCCATCGCTTGAAGCCCCACCCGGGAAAATCGGACCAAACGAGGCTAACCAGGCAGAAAGAAAAGTAAAGCACGATCGGCCAATTGGCTTTGAGCAGACTCGTCACGTCTCTGCCGCGTCGAATGAGAACGATTGCTCCCAATAGCATTAACGTGGCGGCAACAAGCTGGTCGAGCAAGCTGGTCGCGGGAAGCTGACCTGCGACTTCCTCTGGCATCCCCATCCCGAGCCAGCCGGAGAGAGACCGGGACCCGCTAATCGACAGCCAGATTACGGGCAGCCAGAGGGCTTTCGAAGTGCGCACCGAGTCGTCACGATCGAGCCAGAAGAGGCCCGCGATGCCGACGGCGAAGAGGACGGTTGCTATTTGCGGAGGCATGGGTTAAGAGCAGTGGCGAGTAGCGAGAGACAAGTCAGCGATCAGCAATCAGCGCGCAGGCGACAGGTCTGGCAGCAATAAGTGGCGAGTGGTGAGCATCGAATTGCCGATCTTTCGAGCCGTTAAATTGTCACTCGAAAGTCGCCAATCGCGAATACTTTCTGCCCGTTTGCATCTTTTCCGACCCGCAAGCTGACCGATTGTCTCGCGCCTCTTGTCTCCTGCTACCTTAGTTTTGCTCGTCACCTCCTTTTTCTAACTGCTGACCACTCATCGCTAACCAATAACCACTGGCAGTTTACTCGCCGCTGGCCGCGGCTACGGTTTGCTGCAATGAAGCACCGGAAATCTTCATTCTCAGTGCTCGCCAAGCCGACACGAGGGAGGCAGCGCCCAGAATTGCAAGGAACGGAACAATCAACATACTGTGGCGCGCGTGCGCGATGATTGGGGCCTGAACCGCCGGGATGTAGAGGATGTACAGCAAAACTATGCCTGCCTTGCGCAAGAGGCCACGCTTCCACAAAACCATGACGCCTCCGAGAGCCAGTGCGAGCAGCGGTGCCTGTACGACCACGTTCAGCAGCATCGACTGCCGTGTCTTGCCGAGAAACCAGAAGTTGAAGAAGAAGTTCTTCGTGGCGCATCTGGCGAGAAGCTCCGGATGGCTGCGGTATTCGGTCGAGACATCACTAAGCAGCGCCCGGTTGAACGCAACTTCGTCCTGCGGCGTGTAGAACAGTTGGTAGTAGGGGCCCTTGAACGGCAACCCAAGCTGCCTGGCGACTTGTGCCCGCTCGAGCCCTGCCTCCGTTTGCGCCAGCAAGAACGGCTCGCCCGCTGGGGCGTATTCGCAGGTGTAAAGACCCTCCTGCGCTGCGACCCCGGCGACGGTGGCGCTAGGTACAAGTTTGTGCACCAACCTATAATTGCGGATTACCCATGGCGACATCACAATCATCGTTCCGACGCCGAGCGCCGCGATCCGCAACGCGATTTTCACCCGTTCGCTCGTGCTCTTCGAGGCAAAGACGAGGTAGACCAACAAAAGGAGCGGAAATAGCAAAACCTGGCTCCTTACCATCACCGCCACCCCCAGCAGCAAACCTGCCGCCCAATACCGAAACAGGCTTCCCTTCTCCACTGCGCTGTAGAGCGCCAAGCATGAAAAGGATCACGGTGAATATGAAGGGAATTTCAATGCCCGCTCGCGCCTCAGCAACAAGTGTGCCGGGGTAAAGGAGGAAAAGAAGCGCCGCGGACAGCGCGGTCATCGCGTCGCCGGTGATCTTTCGGGCAAGCTGCAGCAGCATTAGCGCGACCCCAAAGGCCAGCAGTACGCACGCTACGCGAGCCGTCTGGATGCTGTATCCGCCCAGTTTAAACACGGCCGCTAGAAACAGGGGATACGCTGGCTCCCGAAGCATGGTAAGGCTCATGTTGGCGTCTACACGGTATCCGTTCCCCTGCTCCAGGTTCTTTGCTATCAGGTCGTAGAGGTCCCCGAAGCTCATGCTGTAGGTCGGCGCCAAAGGGCGGCTCACCTTCGGCAATCCCACGAGCACTATCGCGGCGTTGACGAGGAGCGCGGCGAAAAGAATGAGAAATATGGATTTCGGGCGGAAGGCCTTGGGCCCAGGCACGGGAACACGGGTGGCCGGCTCAGCGTCGTCCACGTGAATTGCTGCCATCCGCTGGGTTTCGTGCATCATGATCTTTTACCATAGCACCGGTTAGATTTTGGCGAGTGCCTCGCCCAGGTGCAACTGGCCGTCATCGTGTTCTCTTTCCCCAGGTATACATTGCGCTCATAGCATAGTTCCAAACCGCACCAACCACGATCCCAGCGAAGGCCGCCAGCACCCACATCCTGTTGCGGGTGAATAGATAGGACGCAATACCTACATTTGCCAGCGCACCAATGCTGCACACGAGTACGAACAATGCCAATCCCCTCGCCCACCGCCATCCTTTGAGCCGCATATCTCGAAACGTCAGGGCATTGTTTAAAGCAAAATTGCTGATCATTGCAGCAATGGTGGCACTGGCTTGACTGAAAGGGAAGGATAGCCCCATCCCGCGAAAGAGTGTTGTCAATACCGTGAAATGAAGTACCACTCCGACTGCACCAACTAGTCCAAAAGCGATGAACCGGACAGGCACAATGTGACCCACCAGCTTATCCAGCAACAACATCAGATAGTCCCACATTGCTTGACTATCCAACTTGCTCTCCCCGGCATGGCGATTACGAAATTCGTATGGGACTTCCTTGAGCCTCAACGGCCTGGGTGACGACGCCAGCAGATCCAGGAGAATTTTGAACCCAAGATTGGAAAGATTTCGCACGGCCGGATTTAAGACATCTCCACGAAACGCAAAAAAACCACTCATAGGGTCGGATAGGTCTTGTTTAATGACCAGGCGGCTCAGGTGGGTTGCGAATCGGCTCATTTTGGCACGGCTGGCATTCCAATTGCCGATGCCCCCGCCATCTACATAGCGACTCCCAACTACAATATCGGCTTCACCGGCTTTCAGGAGCTCGACCATGCGCGGCAATGCCGTCTCGTCATGTTGGCAATCGGCGTCCATGACGGCAAGGTACTGCGCGGAACTTGCCATCATCCCTTCCGTACACGCTGAGGAAAGGCCTCGTCTTCCGATTCGTTGGATGCAGCGTATCCGCCGATCTTGGCGTGCCATCTCGCGGATTCGATCAGCGGTTCCGTCCGGCGAATCATCATCGACGAACATTACCTCCCAGGCATATCCACGTAGGCACGAATCAAGCCGTTGAACGACTTCCAATACGTTATCGCGTTCGTTAAACGTCGGCACAACGATGGTTAATTCGACTGTTTGGCGCTCAGTTCGATCGATAGATATCTCAGCGCCCGTTGTGGTTTGAGCTTTCATTTGATTCATTCTCCTGTACCAAGCTGCGTCGATATAATCGTTCTAGAAGTCTGAGCGTCGTAAAAGGCAAGAGATTGCGGTCTCGCAAACCGGCATCCAAAGACGACTCCCTCTAGCGACTATCCAGCGCTTGAAGACATCTTGAAGTCGGCGAACTTGATGATCAGTTCGCAATACACACGAGATGACAAACGCCGCGCTTAGAAAACCCTTCGTGATCGTCGAACCTTCGAAACCTGCAGTCCAATTCTCAGGATAGGAGAGCAAGCTGAAATTGTTACGGAGTTTTCATTATCAGGATTATGGATGATCCGGCAAGATTTTGGTTCATTCGGCTTCTACGTGTGCATTTGAATCGTTTATTGGCGGTGGCTCAATGACTTTTGCACAATCCAACCATCTCGGAAGTCCTGTTCAAAGATTCCAAATTGCTGAAACACGTTTCGATCCGATGGCCTTACCGCATACGTACGGAAGAGTGATTCAACAACCATGCAGCGCTTCCCGGTAGGCGGCTAGAAGTTCTGGCACAGAATATTCCCAGGCAAGCTGTTCTTCGATTCTCTTTCTTCCAAATTCGCCCATTTTCTTTCTTTCCTCAGGCCTGTCCAGCAACCAAATGATTTTGGCGGCGAAGTCCGCAACCCCATGCGTCCTTGCCGGCGTAGAGAGATGCTTCCTGGGCGCTAAACCTGCCCTCCTTTGAATCAAATTGCACGATTGGCTTGCCAAGAGCCATATATTCCATAATTTTGATCATCGTGGAGATATCATTCATCTCACTCGGCCGGTCCGGATTCACGCAGACATCGGCTGTTGAGAGTATCTCCAATAATTCCTCGTCAGAGACTCTTCCGGTGAAATGGACCGTATCGAGCAAGTCCTTGTCCTCGACCATTTTTTTGAGTTTATTAAGTTCCGTGCCCCCGCCGACGCAGGTGAAGAGGACATCGCGCCTGCCTGAGTTCTTGACCTGCTGCGCAACGTCCAGCAGGATGTCCAAGCCATCTTGAACGCTCATGTTACCGACGTAACCGACCAGGTAGTTCTTTCCATTTTTCCGTGCGGGATTGGGGGGAACCGGTTTGAATGTCTCCCGGTTCCGGTCCGTTGCGGACAACGAACACATTTTCTGAAAGCCACCCCGCCTCTGTTCACCGCTAAATCCTTGTAGCTCATGTTCGTTACCATCACCACATCGCTGAACCGATAAGTGAGTTTTTCGAGCGCCACCAAGATCTTGTAGAGCGTTCCCCGTTTCCCGTATTTCGAAACGTACAGTTCAGGATTAGCGTCGTGATGGTCGAAAATGTACTTCACGCCAAGAAGTTTAAATGGCAGTGCAACCAGAAAAATATTGTCGGGCGGATTGCAACCTTGAATGACGTCAAATCCATGCCGCAAGTAGATCCACGACGTATACCAGAACTCCCAGAACAAAGCCCAACCGTACTCCCACAAATACCCAAGCGGAGTGCTTCCCTCTGCCGGTGAAGGATGTCGATAGACGCGGATCCCGTCGATGACTTCGTATCCTTTGGCAGACCCTTTCCGTCGGGGGCACAATACCGTCACTTCGTATCCGTTCTCGTGAAGCGAACAAGCCTCCCTCCAAACACGTCGATCGAAGGGAACCGCTTGGTTCTCAACGATGATCAAGACCCGTTTTTTGACAGCCCCCTGGCTCATCGTCTCAGATCCGTCTCGCGAGAGTTCAGGCTCGCCTGATCCGTTGGCCTGAAGATCAGTTTCGTTCGAATTTGCGTCTCGCCGAGTCTCAGAATTCTTACCAGCAGATGCCACTGTACTCGCCATTATTGCTCCTGTAATTCGAAATGCGCACAAAATCCACCAGATACTGACCTGCGTGCAATCTTTGAGGAACGCTCTCGAACTCAGTGGATTTATTGCCGATCACAATCGTCTCAGCGTGTTGCAAAACTGCGTCGATATTGTCCACCATCAGTCTGGAAATATGCGGAATGCGGTTGAGGATGAAATCTCGATTCGCACCAACTAATCTCGCCACCTGCACGTTTTTGTCGTAGATGCGTACGTCGTAACCCTTCCCTGTAAGCCGTTCGATGATTTCGATCATGGGGCTCTCGCGCAAATCGTCTGTTCCTTCTTTGAAACTGAAGCCCAAGATGCCGATGCGCTTGCGGCCCTTTTCCATGATCAACTGAAGACCCCTGGCAACCTGTAATTCGTTGCTCGGCAAGTATTGCATTTAGAATCGGCAATTCCAGGTCGTGCAACTTGGCCGAATAAGCCAGAGCTCGAAGATCCTTGGGTAAGCATGAACCTCCAAATGCAAATCCGGGTTTAAGGTAGGCTGGTGAGATGTTGAGTTTCTTGTCTTGACAGAAAATCTCCATCGCCTTATGGGCATCAATTGAGAAGGACTTGCAAAGATTCCCGATTTCATTGGCGAAGCCGATTTTTAGCGCGTGCCAGCTGTTATCGATATATTTGATCATCTCGGCCGTTTCGATGTCCGTTCTGATCAGGGGTGCATCGAGTTTTGCGTACAGCGCAGCCAACAGCATCCCCGCTGGCCTGCGTCAAGTTCCCCAATTACGGTCTTGGAAGGAAAAGCGAAATCCATCACCGCCGAACCTTCGCGGAGAAACTCGGGATTATTGCAAACCCCGAAATCCTTGCCGGCCTTCTTTCCGGAGGTTTCTTCCAGTACCGGGATGACCACCCGGCGCATTGTTCCGGGCAGGATCGTGCTGCGAATCACCACAGTATGCCGCGCCGTCTTGTCCTTGAGCGCGTGGCCCAATCTGTTCGCAAACGTGCCTGACATGCGTCAGGTCAAGATTGCCGTTTATCTGACTCGGAGTACCGACGCAGACAAAAGATATGTCCGTGTCCCGAATGGCTTGAACTGAGTCGTCGGTTGCGCGAAGTCGGCCGCTCTTAACCGCCTCGGCAATAATCTCCTCGATGTCCGCTTCGATGATGGGAGATTTGCCGGCATTGATCAGCTCCACTTTTGTCCGTACCGGATCGACGCCGACGATTTCATGACCTTCCTTCGCGAGGCATCCCGCGCAAACGGTACCGACATAACCGAGACCGAATATGCTGACTCTCAAGATATGCTCCTTCTTCTGATGGCTTATTTCTGCGTGAGAATCCCAGTTCTCGAACTGACGATCCGCGTGTCCAGAATTCCTCACCGAGCTCTCTGAAATAAGGCAGCCGCATGCTCGACGTCAGCTGTAGGCCGGAATCTCCGAATTCTCGCATTTCGATACATGAGGAAGCACAAACTTCGAAACAATTGGGATTGGGCCCAGCGATGCATGGGCGTGTTGTCCCAGCCCAGAAGAAGACGTCGGCTGCGAAACGAACCATCCGGCTTTTGCCACACGGTCAGGAGGTCATTCAAGACGGTGGAGAGGAGATTGTCCAATTTCTGGAAACGCCCCTGGAGCAGCACAGCCAAGTTGATGGACTCGGCGTAGTCATACAGTTCGCGCCGGTATACCGTCAACCGGGGGCGGCTGGAGAATGGCTTCGGTAAACCGGTTTCGTCGAACAGATTTCTTACGTAGTATCCAACTCCCCGCTTGATCGCTTCGGTGCACCCGGGATGCCCTGTTAGTGCCTCGATTTTTGCCAGTGCTTTCATAACAAAACAGGTATGAAAGTGGTCGATGAAATTTCGCTTTCCATCTTTTGCGTAATACCAGGACCCGTCCTCATTTTGAGCCTCGAGAACGAAATTCAGATTTCTTTCGGCCACCTTCCAGTATTTCTCGTCGGAGAAATCGTGCGCCGCAGCTCGTCAGCAGAAAAGCCCGATAGGCATTTGCATTTACGACGCCACCGACTGTTCGGGATCGGGTGTGTAGGAGCACGTGGACGCGCTCGGAGAGGTTTGGAAATCCTTATAGTCCTGAAGAGCGTGCTCGCGCTGTCGAGTTCATTATCTTCAACCATTCGTCCGCCTTGTCAATTTCCCAAACTTGTTTGAAGGCCTCGTAAACGTACGGAACGGTGGTGATAAGAGGGGTCCCTTCCTTGATCGTGCCGCGTATTGTTTCCCAGTTGAACGGATATCCCCAACAATAGTTGTCATAGCCGGCGCATCGAGTGTTCTTGAGAACTTCAAGAAAGTGAATCGCTTTCTCGTAATAGCATTCTTTTTTCGTGAGCTTCGCAAGAAAAGCAAACCCCATCGCATAGTGCGCATCAGCGATCGGAAATCGCTGGCGTTTCCAAAATATGCTTCTGGCCGACGGCACAAACGCTTCGGAGAACACCATCGGAGCCACCGCCAAGATCCCCAACAGCGGTCTTTTGTAGTAAGTTGCTTTGGCCCATTGTCCTACACCGCTCGCATAGAAACTCTGAAAGTCATTGGAAGTCTCGCCGCACTTTTCTAACCATTGGACAAATTTCAGGATAGCCGCCTGAATACTTTGGATAGGCAGCGAGCTGGCTTTTGCGGCTGTGGAAAGTTCAGTTGGGGCTGTTGTCTGTAAATTCACGCCATCCTCTCGTTCAACACGATTTTGGCAGTCGACTGGTGAAGGG
>CAVUHF010000007.1:0-13115 GCA_963741195.1 Candidatus Acidiferrales bacterium | reverse complement strand
GGTTCTTCCGCTTTGAACATCACGGCGTGCAAAAGCATTTCGCTGCCATATGTCCCAACCATCCGCACCGGAGCGATCTCTCGAGCTTTTTCGCTCACGTAAAGATCCGGGGAACGACTAAGGTCCACACACGCGTCTGTAAGATAGATGGAGCGCTCGGCGTAATATGGGAACTTTGTTAGGAATTCCGTGCCAGTAGTGATGACTTGGTGCTGCTGACCGCAAATCTTTGCCACGCGCCGCGCCAGTTGCACGTCCTGGTTATCCCGGTACATGCTCCCGTATGTGTAGCAGGGCAATGAATTAGGTTCAGCCTTGCGCCAAGCCATGATAATGCGCGTGTCCAAACCACCAGTGAGTGAAACACCAATTCGTTCGCTGCCCACTAAAATATCGCGGCAGATTCCGCACAAACACATCGCGAAGCTGAGCGTAGTATGCTTCCGGCTCAATGGTTCTTCTTCTTCCCATTCGCGAGGCTCGAAATAGCTGGCCTTCTTTTCAAGTTTTCCTTGCCGGAACAACCAAGCCGAGCCAGGCGGTAGAACATGGATGCCCGAAAATAGGCTTCGATTCTCAAGCACACAACCGCAAACGATGAATTCTCCCAGGCCGCGCGCGTCCATATTACGCAGCTCAGGACGAACCCTTAGAATTGCCTTTGCTTCTGCCGCAAAGTAAACAGTGTCCGCCGCCTCGTGGTAATAAAGCCGTTGCAGACCGTACCGGTCATTGAAAAGCGTCGCGGTTCCACGCACGCGGTCGGCGACCAACCCGTGAAACCGGCCATTCAATCCCTTAGGAAAATCTGGCTCCTCTTCATAGCGATGGACTAAGTAGGATGATCCATCCTCGACATCGCATGCCCGCGCGCCTTGAGTGCAGAGGTGGTGCCTGGTTCAGGAAATTCTTCGCCTGAAAAAACCAGCGTAACCTCGCCGCTTTCGTTCTGCAGTGGCATTTCCGTCGGCAAACGATCCACTGCCGGGCTACCCAGCCCACGTAAATGCCATGCGCCGCGTCAGTCCACGTGCCACTGTATAGAAAGACTCATGGCAAGCGTCTGCAGCATCTGCAAGCGTTGCTGCTCCGCGTCCCGGGGCATTCGAGTTATCAGACCAACTAGACCAGGCATTTGTGATTCCTTGCTTCGAACGGTCGGATTCGTGAATCGACCGATGCGATTCCGGAGTAGGTCAGGTCGCTCTCAAACTAGGAATTGGAGCCGGCGGGAGGATTCTGGCTTCACCTGCCGAGTACGATTCGGCCGCTGGTACCAGAGCTACACCGGCTCATGAAAGTCCTAAAATTGCACCAACGGTTCGCGCACTCAAGCCCGCTGTAATGACGTAGCGAGGTGAAAATGCCGACAAGTCCGTGGTGAAGCTTCGCCTTCATGCAGAATTTTGCCCCACAAAGTCAGAGGTACGTAATATCGAGGTACATCAACCCGTTGAAACCCATTTCGTTCCTTAAAGTCGCTGCAAGGGACTGTCTCCTTTGTTTCCGTATCGTATATGTCGCGTACGTCAGATGACGAAGATGCCCTTCGACTCGCACATGAGCGGACTGCCTTGGGCCACCAGCGCATTCGTGGGTGCCTTGTCCCGCGTCAGAATGCATTCGAGATGATGTGCATCATCCCTGCTCGCGTCGACACTATCGTCGATCACCAGGTTGATGAAGCCAATCAGTTTCGTCACCACATAGGCTCCAATAAATCGCACCTGACGTCCAAATTCACCGTAGCAGCTCATCTCGCGTACTGCTTCGAAGCTCTTCCCATAATGAGGCATTTGGCTTTCCTGGCGGACCGGGCACTCGTCGTAAATCTTCCGAATTCCCTGAATCAGAGCGTCATCGAATTCATAACGGTGCTTCTCGGATCACACCGCCTTTTCTGCGAGTGCCTGGCGTTGTTGCGCGTCTCCTGAACGGCAGTCTGCTTTGTCCACCAGTTCTCGATAGCTGGAAATAAGCAGAACAGCGGCGACACTGTCCCATTCGATCGGATAAGACATGCTTGGGCGTGTATCTGGTAATCTTCTGAAGAAACGTAAAGAATCAATCCGCGTTTTGAAACCGCGCATTTCCGTCAATCGTTGCCCTCGGGTATCAGTCTAGGATCTTCTAGTTCATTCTGCGTCATTTCGTCGACTCGGCATCGACTGCCGTCTCGATCACATGTTCCTCTGCCGCCAATAGCTTCTTACCATTCTGTTCGTGCCATCAGTTCTGAAATCCCGTGTTGAGCCATCACCTCTGTAACGATCTCCACGGTATTCTTGGACTCGAGCTTCTGAGTCCTGTCTGATCCAGATTTGCACCTGACGAAAGGAAACTCATTTTTCGCAGGAAGCTGGATGGCCTGATAAGCCAATTGATCTTGCCATCTCTTGGTCTCGAGCTGGTCGAAAATTTCATCCATAATTCGTGTAGTCAGCAGAATTTCCCGATAAGGGATCGGTACCGGAGCATCTTCTCGTATCGAATGGTAGAAGGACTCCATCAGGTATTTCATACCTGAGTCCATGTGAAAGTCGTTGCCGAGAAACAGCCTTACATTTGTGATCAGATTATCCAGATGCTGCTTCGCGAACTGCGCGGGCGGAACGAACTTATCCGCATAGCTCTTGTATTTGTTGCCCCTAAGCTTCAGCAAAATATCGTGATCCTGGTCGAGAGCGAGGCCATTTTTCGAACCAAACACTCGCAGCTCATGGATCGAGGGCTTCATTTGTGAAGAAAAGGTGAAATATGCAGTGGTGCGCTCGTCTTCCGAAATTATTACGCGAAGCTCATCAATGATTTCGGTTTCACCAATGCTCTTAAGAACCGGGCTCACAAATCCGTACGCGATCACCTGGGGGTTGTCAGTTGTCAGGAACTCTGCGATTCGAGCGATACCGTGACTGATGATGTTTTGGAGTAACTTGCCGGGCAGCCTACGGACCCAATGTTGCTTGTCTCCCAGCAGGGCCCGCGCATAGCTCGGATCTGCAAGGTTGTAACCATAGTAGCTTTCGATGTGGACTGCATTCCCACCTAGGTAGCCACTCTTGACAAGCTCTCTCATGCGCCTCGCCGCGGGGCTGAATTGATAGTTGTGACCGGCAGTCAGCTTGAGTCCCTTATTCTCGGCAATCTCAATCAATTTCTGCGCCTGGTGCGCGTATACGGTAAAAGGCTTCTCGACGTAAACGTTAGCGCCGTGCTCGAGGCAGAGCCTGGTAAGTTCGAAGTGTCCTTCCGGGGGCGTGGTGATGTGTACAACGTCGGGCCGAGATGTGCGCAATAGTTCTGTCAGGTCCGTAAAGTGCTGCTGGATGGGAAAGCGATCGCACAGCTGTTTGGCCATCAGCGGCTCACGATCGCACACTGCCACGATCTCACAATCCTTTATTCGTTGGATCTGCGTCGCGTGAGCATCGGCGATTTTGCCGCATCCCACAATGGCAACCTTAAGCATGCTTTCCATCCTGCACGCAGCTTTGGAAAAAGCGCCGCAATCCCTCCGCGGTGGGCACTTTTGGCTCCCAGCCCAGCCGGGTCTTCAATTTTTCGTTGCTATAACGCGTCTTCTTCCAGTAAGCGTGCCACCGTCTCCGATTGAAGGCTGGTGGGAGTTGTCCTTCCGACCATCGGAAATACTTCTCCCAGAGATAGCAAAAAGCATAGCTAACCGCGTGGGGCACATAGATTGATTTGAACTCTTTTACATTCTTCTTGTACAAACGCAAGAACTGCCGGCTCGACGGGAGGTCATCATCGACAACGTTAAAGATCTCCCCGTCTACCCCTCTGACAAGGCCGGCCAACACGATTGCGTCAGCACAGTTGTCAACGTAGGTGAACGGAATCGTGTTGGACCCGCCGATGTGTAGGAAGAGGCCGAACGTATCGATGCCCACGCGCCCAACAATTGCCTGCTTTTTGGGGCCGTAGACACTTCCAGGTCTGACCACTACGTATGGAATCCCGAAGTTCTTGTTGTACTCAGCCAGGAGCTGTTCTTGCTTGAATTTCGCAAAACAATACGCCTCCCCTCGGAGATCGCCATGTTCTTCCGTTGGGCACGATTCCTCCAGGACCTGGCTGCGAGGTTTGTCGCAGTTCGTGTACACCGAGAACGAGCTAATCAAGACGAATCGCCGCAGTCGGCCGCACTGCAGGCTCGCATCTAGCAAATTCCGTGTCGTAACCACCGAATTCATGAAAGCGTCGGGGAATGACTTCTCCCCTGTGCCTGCGGCAAGATGAATAATTAGTGCCGCATCTTTGCATGCGGCCTCACAATCCTGGCGAGAGAGCAGATTTCCCTTCATCAATTTGATTTGCGCACCGGGATAGCGATTCGCGATGTCTTCGATGCCAGCAAGTTTCCCGGAAGGTCGACCAAAGCAAACCAGATTACGGAAGCCACGATCCAGTAGATTCTCGACCACTCGAGAACCGATAAATCCCGCAGCTCCAGTCACCAGAATTGGATCCTCTGATGAAAGGATGAAAGAGTTCGCCTTTTCAGGAACGGATAATGGGTCTTTTCCTGCAACAGTTTCACTGTTTGTGGTATTTGGCGTCATTTTAATCATGACCTTGCTTCAGACAAACACCCGTTTCTAACCTTCTCGTCGAAATAATCAGGGGAACGCTGACCGCGAAGCTTGCAGCAATCCAGAACCTAGAGTTGGACGATCCGGGCGGTCATCTCAACGAACTAACGACTGAGGCTGACTACCGGCTCCTCATACGTTCGCAGCCATTCTTCAAATACAGCGAGACTAAAGAGCACTTTATGATTGTCGTTCCGGCCGGCTGCATGCTGTTCGAACAGCTCACGGACAGCTTGCGGGCGAAGATATTGATAGATCCTAGACCCATTATCGAGCAACGTATCTGCCATCTTGCTGTCGATGGCTCCCCGGAACCAATCATCCACTACGTTACCCGCAAAACCTCGTTTCGGCCGCTTCACGATCGATTCGGGCAGAAACGCGCGGCAGACCTGTCGATGTAACCATTTCCTGGAGCCATTTCTCACTTTAAGGCTCGCCGGCAATCGCTCCACGTATTCGACAATCTCTTTATCCACGAACGGCACGCGCAGTTCGAGACCATGCGCCATCGAGAGTTTGTCGGCGTACATGAGGAGTTCATCTGGAAGTGTGGAGCGCACCTCGAGAAACTGAAGCCCACCCAGCTCATCCGTTTCCGTCATCAGCTCGCCCAAATCTTTCCAGCAGTTGAGAATGGTATCCCCGGCGTCGGGCGGCAGGAGTCCGTCCTGGAACAACCCTTCGACCTGGTCTCCCGGCAAGAGCGACAGAACATGTTGATATCGGCGCATCCGATCTGAGATCGCTAGAGAATTCACCCCTCGCTTGAGGGTCTCGTTTCTCGGCAACGCAGCGACCGTTGAGGCAATCGGGCGTCGCAGCCACTGCGGCAGGCCTGCCCACATCGCTCCATAACGCACACCCAAATGACGGCGATAACCGCCAAACAATTCGTCCGGCCCTTGGCCGACAAGTGCCACTTTGACGTCCTGGCGGGCTCGTTGACAGACGAAATACATTGGAACAATGGAAGAAGCTGCGATAGGTTCTTCCAATGTCGCGACAATCTTGGGCAGCTCTTTCTCAAACGTAGCTTTGGTGATCGTGACGCTTGTGTGCTTCGAGCCCAACACGCGAGCGGTTTCTTCTCGCATCTGCCAGTTCATCATCAGCGAAAGACGTGCCATAGCCAACGGTATAAGTTGGCCACGAATTCCCGTTCAGATTCATCAGCGCGAGCAAGAGTCCTGAGTCGATGCCGCCGCTCAGAAGCAAACCTACCGGCACATCGCTGATAAGCTGACGCTTGATTGCGGCCTTATAGAGCGAAAGCAACTCTTCTTTGGCCTCGTGTGGCGACTTGGCCGGCGCGAAGGGCTCGGGTTTGAATCGGTACCATCGGCTGACTTCGCACACGCCATTCTGCACAGTCAGCTTTGTCCCCGGCGCGAGCTTCTTCACTCCTTTGACTATCGTGTAAGGGGCAGGCGTAAACCGGTAGCGCAGGAAAAGGTTCAGGGAGGTCGTATCGATCTCCGCTTTGCCCTGCATGGACCGCGCGGATGGGACGCATTTCTGAGCCGAAATAGAGCGCGTTCCCGTCGATGCGGTAATAGATCAGCTTGATCCCGAACGGATCCCGGGCCACAAGCAACCGCTTCTGGCGAACATCCCAGATCGCAAGACCAAACATGCCATTCAGCCGATTCAGTACCTCGTCGCCCCACTGCTTGTACCCGTGGATGATGACTTCCGTGTCGGAATTCGTGCGAAAGACATGGCCAAGGCCCTGTAGTTCGCGTTTCAGTTCAGGGAAATTGTAGATTTCCCCGTTAAACACCACCCAGACGGACTCTTCCTGATCTGACATGGGCTGATGTCCGCCGGAAAGATCAATGATCGAAAGCCGACGAAAGCCGAAGCCGAGTGGTCCAGCGATGAAGTACCCTTCGTCATCCGGACCGCGATGGACGATCGATTTCGTCATCGCTTCCAGGTCCGAACGTCGAACCGGCGCATCGTCTCGGAAGTTAAATTGTCCGCATATTCCGCACATAAGAACCCATTTGCGCTTTACGACTGCAACGCAGCTCGCAATGTTGAGCGACCGGCGATTAGACGGCGAGGTCTAGCGTAGTCCCTTCACAGATCACTACTCGGAAAGCAACGTAAATTTATCAATCGGTTTGAACGTAAGAACCCGTTTAAGAATCGCTTTTAATTTCTTCATCTGTTCCCGGCGATGAAAAGCCATCAGCTCATTCGAAACAGGCCTCGTGAGCCTTCGCATGGCTGCCAAACCATATCCCAAGCCAAGGGCAAGTCCGTCCACAATGTAGGGCCGTTTCGTCATTCGATAGGACACTCGAAATAGTTCCCACAAGGGATGCCCGCCGAGAAAGTAGTCTTTTTGGCCGTAAGAGAAAGACGCCGCCAATACGCCGCGGTCTGCTGTTCCCAAGGGTCGGTGGTGAAAAAACGACTTCTCTCGGAACGACCGCGTCTCCCAGCCTTTCATTCGAGCCGTTTCGACCGCGATCCAGTCGATTCCACCCGCTTTGTTTGCGAAGTAACCGCCAATCCCCTCAAAACACTCTCGCCGGAACACTTGGCATTGCCCGGAAACATAGTACTGCCCTTCAAAACTATCCGTCCCAGAGTTGTAACCGCTCTCCTCACGGAAAACGGTTCCCGCGACCCCGAGTCGAGGATCCTCGCGGAACTTTCCCAGAAGGAACTCAAAATGATCTTTATCTAACAAAACATCCGAATCCAAGTTGGCAATGATTTCATAACCTACGTCTTTGAGGCGTTCCTGACCGGCATTAAAGGCCTGCACTTTAGCCGCAAAATTGCGCTCTTTGCGCACTGGGCGATTCACCACTTCGATCCAGTCGTGTCCAGCGGCATAGCGCTCCGCAATCGCCCCGGTGGAGTCCGTTGAACCGTCGTTTACAATTACCCACTTCAATGGAAGGACCGTCTGATGAATCACCGACTCGATGGTCTTTTCGATGAACGCTTCCTCGTTCCGAGACGGAGTGATTAAGACGTAAGAAGGAAGGGAGAGTATTTTTTGCGTGGTCACTGTTTCACTTCCGACCAAGGTATTCATCTTAGCTGCGTGAGGAAGGTTGTTGGGCGTATACCTCGGAGCGTTCCGCGGTCAGTGATTTGTCATAAACTTCGTCAGGTTCATGCACGACAACGTGGCTTCCTCGATTCGAGAACGAGAACGGGACACACAAGAGGTTCTTCAGCCGCATACGCAATTCTTTGCGCCTCTCGGGAGCTACGAAGAAGAGCATAAAGCCACCTCCGCCCGCTCCAAGCAGCTTGCCACCCAATGCGCCGGCGCTGCGGCCCGCCTCGTAAATTTCATCCAGGCTGCTGTTGGTGATGTTGTTCGTGAGTGTTCTTTTAATTTGCCAGGATTCGTTTAACAAGTGACCAAATTCGGCAAGGGAGCGGCTGGGATTGCTGATGATCGCTTCCGCTTCATCCACCATTTGCCGCATGGATTCCAGTTCGTGTTTCTTCTGTGGAGTCACACGAATCTGTTCTTTGGCGACCTCCGAGGCGATTCGGGAGAATCCGGTAAAGAAGAGAGCGAAGTGTTCTTGGAGCGCGGCGAGTCTCGGGGCCGGAGCAATCACCTGTTTCACTTCAAACCCACCGTCGGTATGAAAATTGATGCGATTAAAACCACCGTAGGCAGCGCTGATCTGGTCCTGTGAACCGACGGCCTCTTTGAGGACTTCCTGCTCCACCTGGATGGCGTCGAGTGCCAAAGCGTGTTTATTGCGCATCTGCTCTCTGAGCGCGTACAGGCCCAGCAAAAATCCAACAGTGAAGGCGGAACTCGTACCCAGGCCGGTGCGCGCTGGCAAGTCCGCTACGTGGTGAATTTCGATTCCGTCCTCGATGCCCATGAACTGCAAGCAACCCCGCACGGAGGGATGTTCGATCGCACTGTTTTCGTGGACATTCTCAACTTTGGAATACGAAATACGGCTGTGGTATTCGAAAAATGGCGGGAGATGCCGACATGTAATGTAACAGCACTTATCGATCGCGGTGGACAGGACAGCGCCGCCATGCTCGCGGTACCAAACAGGATAGTCGGTGCCTCCGCCAAAGAACGAGATGCGGAGTGGGGTGCGCGTGATAATCATGCTTTAGGCTTCTTTCTCAGGAAATTCGAAAATGAAGAATTTGCGGCATAGCCTCAAAAAGAGTCGGAAAGAGCGGCCCGGGAAAGCCTCTGGTACAGGGCTTGAGCGCGCGCGTAATCCTCGGGCGTCCCAATGTCGATGAACATTCCCTCTTGTTCGAGGGCAAAAATCCCTTGATTCAGAACAGCCGGGAAGACGTCCTTTTCCAGACTGGAGGGTCCATCTGCAATATTTTTCAGAACCTCTCGATTGAACACATAAACGCCGCCGTTAATTAGGCCAGGCTCGGGGATCCCCGTCTTTTCACTGAAACCCACAACGCGATTTTTCTCATCCACGTGAACTGTTCCATACCTCGCCGCATCTGGAACCCGACGCACAGCGATACTTGCCGCTCCGCTATGCTCCCGATGGAATCGGATCAATCGGCGAAGATCAAGCTCCAGGAATGAATCACCGTTCATCACCACAAACTCAGGATCCTGCGAAACGAAGCGCTCCGCCAGCTTTATGGCTCCGGCGGTCCCCAGCGGGCGCGATTCCTCTGAATAGTCGATCGCGACATTCCATTTGCGGCCATCGTCGAACTCTTGCTGAATCTGACTGGCCTGGAAACCAGTGCACATCACAAGATGATGGAGTCCTTGCGAACCAATCTGCATCACCAGCAATTCAAGGAAAGAAATGCCGCCGATGGGAGCCAGCGGCTTCGGCTTATTGGAAAGTACCGACCGCAGCCGTGTCCCCATACCTCCGACTAAAAGCAGGACCGGCACATCCTCGTAGAAACTCTTCGTTTGTTCAGCTGCGTTTGGGGTTTCCATCAGGAACTCTCTATAGCTTTGGAACAATATTCGGGATCAATGGACAGACGCGATCTTCAGAGAACCGCTTCCCAGTAGTCCAGCATCGATTTCAAAGTCTGCTCGATGGTATTCAGTGGCCGCCAACCTGTGTCCTTATGGATCTTGTGCGTGCTGCCGAAAATGATTTTCTCATCGGAAGGACGCATCAAGCGCGGAACGGGCCGAATCTCCACTTTGACACCGGCCAATCGAATAGCTGCGTGCAGGACTTCGTGGATGCGATACGTCCGCGCTGCACAGAGGTTATAAGCCTCACCGTGCTTCCCCTTCATCGCGGCGAGATAAAAGCCTCTGACGGTATCCTGAACATCCAGGAAAGCGCGGCGAGGTTTCAAATTCCCAACCTCGATCACCGGGGCTTGCAGACCCTTCTTGACTCGTGCCACCTGCCGGACAAAATCGGATGGGGCATCGTTGGTTTTGCCGGGGCCGGTAGTATTGAAGAGGCGGATGTTTACAGCGGGAATTTTGTAGTCGAGAAAGTATTCCCGAGCCAACAAATCCAGGCAAACTTTGCTGATTCCGTAGGGATGCAGCGGCTTGAGCGGCTGTTCTTCTTTAACTGGGATAGCTGATGCTGGCACATTTCCGTACTCGGCGCTAGAGCATGCGGATACGATGACAGGAGGTCTGCGCATGTATCGAGCTGCCTCGAAAAGATATAAAGACCCCATGATATTTGCTTCAAAGGTTCTAACCGGATCCGCCCATGACACCGTGGGCAAGCTCTGTGCCCCCAAGTGGAAGATGTGGGTCGGTTGATACTGGGCCAAGACTTGTGTCACGCGCTGCCCATTCCGGAGATCGCATTGTTCGAACCGTAAGTTTGGCAGCTTTGGAAATGAGGCCGAGCCCTCCGAGCCGTACGTACCGACCACGTTCCAACCCCGGCCCTGAAGGTATTTGACCATGTGAGAGCCGATGAATCCCTCGGCTCCTGTGACTATTGCGGTCTTCGTCATTCGAGGTACCAACTTTTGAGGTCAGCTTTAGGACCAAGATCGCCGGCATCGGAAACGAGAGAGCAGTTTCGGCGATGCCGGCCTCAGAAATGTGGCTTGGAACGGATCGGAAACAGCTACCGTATCGCTACGACCTTTGCCCCGACAAATTCTTTCACCGCAGTGACCACTTCATTTTGCTGGGAATGCGAAAGTTGGGGGAACAACGGCAGGGAAAGGATTTCTCGGGCAACACGTTCCGTAACAGGAAAATCTCCGGTCTTATAACCAAGGTGCTGATAGGCCTTCTGCTGATGCAGCGGAATTGGATAGTGAATGCCAGTACCAATCCCTGCCTCCGCTAAACGAGCCTGCAACGCTTCCCGGTCCTGCACTCGGACGACGTAGAGGTGATAGACACCCTTTGTCCAAGATGCTTCCAACGGGAGAATCACCACGTCCTTCACGTCCGCAAATAATTCATGATAGCGGTGAGCAAGATTGCGCCGCGATTCATTCCACTTGGCAAGATGACGGAGTTTCACCGACAGCCATCCCGCTTGAATGGAGTCCAGACGGCCGTTGTAACCCTCGAAGTCGTGGCAGTACTTCTTGGCTTGTCCATGATCGCGTAACATCCTTGAAGTACTCGAGATCGCTTCATCGTCAGTGGTGATCGCGCCACCCTCCCCGCAAGCACCCAGATTCTTCCCGGGATAAAAGCTAAACGCGGCAGCACGGCCCATCGAGCCAGCCTTGCGCCAGCGATTCTCTTTCTTCGAAAAATACTCCGCGCCATGTGCCTGACAGGCGTCCTCGATGACGACCAGGTTGTAGCGTGCTGCCAGCTCAAGAATTGGGTCCATGTCCGCCATCTGTCCATAGAGATGGACGGGAACCACGGCGGTGACTGGTTTGCCTAGTTTCCGGTGGATAAGTCGTCCGGATGAAGAATCAAGCGTGCACTGATCCTGCAAGTATTGGCGCAACTTCTCCGGGTCCATCGTGTACGTGCAGGCATCAACATCGACAAAGTCGATACGAGCACCAGCCTGCGAAATCGCTTCGCCGGTAGCAATAAATGTATGCGGTACGGTCAAGACGATATCGCCAGGATTCACCCCCGCGGCGGTCAAGGCAAAGCGCAGCGCGTCGGTTCCACTGCTCACTCCGACACAATGCTTCGCATCGCAAAATTGAGCGAATTCGCGCTCGAATCCTTCCACTAGCGGACCGCCGATGAACGTCGCCGTATTCAGGGCGGTTTTGAATACCTCCACCAATTCGTTCTGAAGTTCTCGATGAGGTGTAACGAGATCGACAAACGGGATCTTATTGTTCTGAGTCATGGATTCATCCTGTCGTTGGAATCAATCGAGCGGAGTACCTTCGCTGGGTTACCGGCCACGATTGTGTTGGGCGCCACGTCACGGGTCACAACGCTGCCAGCACCGACGATTGCATTCTCACCGATGACGACGTTCGACAGAATGGTTGCTCCCGAACCTATCGACGCGCCTTTTTTTACGAGTGTTTGCTCGACCTTCCAATCCTGCTCGGTCTGCATTTGACCGTCAGTGGCAGTCGCTCGAGGATAAGAATCATTAATGAACGTCACACTGTGGCCGATGAATACGTTGTCTTCGATCGTGACCCCTTCACAAACGAAGGTGTGGCTGGAGACTTTGCAGTTGTTTCCGACGAATGCATTCTTTTGTATTTCTACGAACGCTCCGATTTTCGTGTTCTCTCCGATTTCGCAGCCGTAGAGATTGATGAATTTCGAAAGTTTAACTCCCGGCCCGAGTTTCACGTTTGGCGCAATTGCGCAGAAATCGCTCACCGGCACACCAATCTTCCTGCCCCTTCGAGGGAGAACTCGCGAACACAATATTGGAGAATCTGAGTTGAAATCCTGATTGCGCCGAGCGGTTGTCGCTGGCTGTTTTGACAGGCTACCGCCATTAAGACACCAATCGGACAACTCCCGCTTTTCCTTCATATTAATCTAAGTGATTAAAAATAAGCAACTTAATTGACAGAATCTGACACCTAAGTTACACCAAGTACCATCGCAATCAGGCTGCCAGTCTCACTTTGCTTCTGTTACACGGGTATGAAGCCAAATTACACCTCAACTCACTAATAACAGGCGTGTTAGACTCGAACTCGAGGGATCGAAGCGCTCGAAGTGCCAGGCAGCTATCTCGCTGGAACGGGGTACGGTGGAAAACTCTTGCCACATGTTGCTAATAGGCGTCCTAGGGGCTTCTCAGCCACCTCACACCCTACCCCTCATCCGCTAGCGAAACGCTAACCGCGCCTGTTATGCCGGTCTGCTTAGCAAACTCGAGAGGTGCTACCTACTTCCTGGGACCGCTCGCCTCGGAGATTATAGGTTCATTATCTCGCAGGAGCCGCAGCAGCACTTGCGGCTTTAGGCAAACCAAACTGGCCGAAGGCGTACAGGATCCACCCAAAGTGATCAGGCCGAGCGGCGTATCGGACTTTGAGCCTCTCCGCTTCTGGCATTTGAGGAAGCTTCAACAAACTGCGTGCCCCTTCCCAGTAGGTCGC
>CAVUHF010000006.1:0-827750 GCA_963741195.1 Candidatus Acidiferrales bacterium | reverse complement strand
CTCAAGGAGCAGTACGAAAACCCGCTCTTCAACTCACTGATGACTTTCATCGAGCCTTTCCCGATTGGCCTCGCCATCACACTGCTTTCCGCGGCGGTTCTGAGAAAAAAGCCGCAATCGCAACCGGCACAATCGCCCATGCCGGCATCCCATTGAATCTGTTCCAGCGAACCAGCTCCTTCTTCTCTTAGCGTTGGCGTTCACGAAAAAGCCGCGGATACGGCGATTCTGTCCGGTTTGTTCTATGAAAGCATTTGACCGCGCCTGTGGCACAGTCACTGGTGCCAGAAACTTGTCTCGAGTCTCCCTCACATGCCAACAGCCGGATCACTCTTGATACTTACTCGCGCGCCACCGGTCGAACATGGTTTGCAAGTCAACCATTCCGTGGACTGCAGCAAGGTCCAACGCAGCGAGCGTGCCGACCACCTTCAATCCACGCTGCCGAGCCATAGTCACTCCGTCTTGTTCGTCCATCAGAAGGATGGCTTGCAGTTCGGACGCAAGCGATATCGCTTCGCGTTCGCCTGCGTCGAGATGGGCCAGAGCCGAATCGATGGGCTGTTTCAGGCTCACCACTTCCAACCATTGAAGAGGCTGCGAAATATCCACGCGCACGGTAGCTGGCGTATTTGCAAGGGCCAGCTCGGCCCTCACAGCGAGAGGGATAAAAACCCTTCGATATAGGTTTGGAAGAATGCCGGCTGCTTGGATAAGAACGGATTAATTCAGGGGAGTCGTATCAGCCACGATCGATTGCATCTACAGGCCGAGTAGCCGGTGCGTCTCGCGATCCCGCTCAATGTTTTCCAGTGTGTATTCCAGTTCGACGCCATGGCTCTTCAGGAATGCATCGACTTCCATGCGTGTCTCGTAACCCAGAAATTGGCGCAGCTGGGCAGCCGAAATCTTGCGTTCGCGGTACGCCGCCAGAGCCAAGGCCTCAAAGGCCGCCCGGGACAAATCTTGGCCAGGAGCAGCCAGGGCCGCTGAGAGTTCGTCAGGAAGCGCAATCGTGACGTGTCGCACTATTCAAAAATTATATAGCATCATCCGACGAGAAAAATGCCGTGGTCAACCCGAATGGTCGTAAGACGCTCAAATTCTGTGGGTACCGTACTGCTTGACATCTAACGCGACGCAGTATCCTGTTGGATTGTGATTCAGTCCTTCCGCTGCGTCGATACCGGGCGCCTATTTCATCGAGAGTCTGTCCGCCGGTTCAAAGCCATCGAGCGTCAGGCTCTTAGGAAGCTGGACATACTAGATGCGGCGCAGGACATGCGGACGCTCTCAGCGCTGCCGGGAAACAGGCTAGAGCGCCTGAGAGGGGACCGGAAAGGGCAGTACAGCATTCGGGTCAATGACCAATGGTGCGTCTGTTTTGAATGGCGTGATGGGCATGCCTACGAAGTTGAAATCGTGGATTATCACTAGGAGACAGCAGGATGACGAAGAAACTTAAGCCGGTGCATCCGGGAGAAATTCTCCGAGAAGAGTTTATGCTCCCTCTGCGACTAAGTATGAACAGAGTTGCTATGGACTTGCGCGTCCCTGTGACGCGAATCGCCGATATCGTCAACGAGAAACGCGCAATTACTGCTGACACAGCCCTGCGTCTCGCGCGCTACTTCAACAATAGTCCGACGTTCTGGATGAATCTCCAAACGAGCTATGACCTGGAAGTCGCCGAAGATGAGATTGCTGATAAGGTTGAACGCGATGTCCGCCCTCTGGAGGCAGTCCCAGCAAGGTAGTTCAACGATTTCTCTTAGCAGACAAGTGCGTGTATGGCCATAGGATCCGAAAAGCGATCTGCGCAGACAGCTGTCCTTAGGCTGTTCGTCACGAAATATAGACGCAAATAAACGGCGTATGGCTTGGAGCCTATGCCTTTTTGGTACCTTTTTGTGCCCACGCCGGGACGGAGCATTTTCTGTAGTGCTTATGGGAAATGGCGGGGACGACGAGACTCGAACTCGCGACCTCTGCCGTGACAGAGCGGGGATATCCAGTATTCACAACAACCTACAAGGCTGTTGGGGACTGCCAAGTACTTGATAATGCCCAGTAGTCGGACAGATCTCGGGTTGGCATTCGGGTTGAAAAACAAGACTCCTGGCGCCCCCGACGAGGATCGCTTGCTTAATCCAGCTTATCAGCTTTTCTCGTACTTTACGCTTGACGTAACGCGTAACTAATGCTATTTAGAGGTAGTGATTGTCAGCTATCGGGATAAAAGGACCAGAGAATTCGCCGGCGGTAAGCGGGTCAGGGCATTTTCTGGCTTTGAGCGGTCCGCGCGCCTGAAGCTTGACCGTATGGAGGCGGCTACCTCGATGAGCGATCTCGCCGCGTTGCCTGGAAACCGTTTTGAAGCGCTGGTAGGTGACCGCGAGGGCCAGTACAGCATCCGCATTAACGATCAATGGCGGATTTGCTTCGAGTGGACTGACCGAGCGCCGGGGCCATCAAACGTGGAGATTGTCGACTATCACTAGGAGCGTTGCTATGGCACTCACTGCTATCCATCCGGGTGAACACCTGGCTGAAGAACTCGAAGCACTCGATATGAGCGCGGCTGAACTCGCGCGAAAGATCGACGTGCCGACCAATCGCGTCACGCAAATCTTGAATGGAACGCGTGGCATCACGGGCGACACCGCCCTGCGCCTTGCTCATTTCTTTGGCACAAGTGCTCAGTTTTGGCTGAACCTACAGAGCCTCTACGATCTGCGGGTCGCGCAAGTGAAGATAGGAAAATCCATCAAGGCGCTTCCCACGCTAAAACGGCGCGAGCTCGTCCATGCATGAAAACATCCAAGCTGGACTTGCGCTGTCGGGCTCGGCACAGCACTGTAGGGAATGGCCGGAATTGGTACCGTAGGTTCAAGTCCACCCAGGCCCACCAATCTAAATTTTGGGACCTCTCAGAACATTCGGTCTGTGACCGAAGTGTCGCGCCGAAGGGGAGTTCTACGGAACGTCGGGACGGAATTCAAGGTGATGCAAGACCTGTTGCGCCATTCCTCTTTACGATCGACCTTGGACATCTACACGCAGGCAATCACGCCAGCCAAGCACGCAGCTCAAGCGGCTGTGTTGTCGCTGATATTTTCTCCCGAGGAAAATCAGTCCTCGTCGCTCGAGGCACCCACGCCGACCGAAACGTGAAGAAAGACAGCGAACGGAAGGGAACTCGACGAAGAGCCGGCAGGAGGGTGCAATCAGGGCACGAGAACGTGTCCTTTCGCACCCCAAGGGGTTTCGTTGAAATCGATGCAAGTTCCTTAAAAAGAATGGCGGGGACGGCGAGACTCGAACTCGCGACCTCTGCCCGGCGGAAGAGTGTCTTGATGAGCGAATGACACCGTATCCCGACCAATGGGAGTTCTTGTCCTCGGTCCACAAAATTAGCCGCGGTGAAGTTGAAGAAGTGGTCCGTCTCGCTGAAGCGAAAGGGAAAGTAATTGGCGTCCGTTTAGTGCCAGAGGGCGATGAAGAGGAAGCGGCACCCTGGATGGCTCCACCCTCGCGGCGCAGGAAAGATACTCTGATCGCTGGTCCCCTTCCGAAAACCTTGGAACTCACGTTGGCCAATCAGATATATATCGCGAAAGAAGTACTGCCTCCTGCCCTCCGCAACCGCCTGATTCGGCTGGCGGCGTTTCAAAATCCCGAATTTTACAAAGCGCAGGCCATGCGGCTTTCGACCTACGACAAGCCTCGAATTATTGCCTGCGCGGAAGATCACCCGAAGCACATTGGATTGCCGCGCGGCTGCCTGGATGACCTGCTTCAATCCCTGTCGGATCTGAACATCAAAACTGTGGTCCGGGACCAGCGCAACCCAGGCCAACTGCTGAAGGTGACATTCCAGGGTGAACTGCGCCCCGAGCAAATCGTCGCCGCCCAGGCCATGCTTGCTCAGGACACGGGAGTGTTGGCAGCCACCACAGCGTTTGGCAAGACCGTGGTGGCCGCGTGGCTGATTGCCCAACGCGGCGTTAATACGCTCGTGTTGGTGCATCGACGGCAATTGCAACAGCAATGGATCGAGCGACTTTCTATCTTCTTGGGAATGCCGGTCGGCGCCAGTGGCCGGATCGGCGGCGGCCGCGCCAAGCCCACTGGCCTACTGGATGTCGCGGTGATCCAGAGCCTCGTACGAAACGGTCTAGTCGATGATCTGGTCGGCAACTATGGGCACCTCATTGTAGACGAATGCCACCATCTATCTGCCCAAAGCTTTGAATTGGTTGCGCGTCAGGCTAAGGCGAAGTTCGTCACGGGTTTGTCCGCCACAGTCACACGGAAGGATGGCCACCATCCGATCATCTTTATGCAGTGCGGTCCCGTGCGTTATCGGGTTAATGCCAAGCAGCGGGCAGCGGCTCATCCTTTTAAGCATACGGTCATGGTTCGTCCGACTGACTTTCGCCCATTGCGGCCGGCCAATCCCAATGTGCGGCTACAATTCCACGAACTCTATGAGGAGCTGATTGGCGATGAAGAGCGCAATCGGCCTATTTGCCATGACCTGATGCAAACCCTTCGGGAGGGACGTTCGCTGTTGGTGTTGACTGAGCGGAATGAACATCTGGACTCTTTGGCCAAGCAATTGGCACGCGAGGTGCAGCACTTAGTGGTGCTCCGAGGAGGGATGCGCAAAAAGGAGCTTGACGCCATCTCCGGCCGCTTGGCCGCCATTCCTGCGGAGGAGGCTCGCGTGATCTTGGCCACCGGCCGATATGTGGGCGAGGGTTTTGATGACGCCCGGCTCGACACCTTATTTCTGGCGCTGCCCGTCTCGTGGCATGGAACCATCGCGCAATACGTGGGCAGGCTGCATCGCCTCTATGACGGCAAGCGCGAAGTGCGCGTCTACGACTACGCCGACCTCAATGTGCCGATGCTCGCGCGGATGTTTGATCGCCGCAGTCGCGGCTACGAAGCGATTGGCTACAAGATGCAGCTTCCGGGCAGTGCCGTTCCCGGCTGGCCTGCGGACGTGCCACTTCCTATCGATCCCGAGTGGAAGAGCCAATACGCCGCCAGCGTACGCCGCCTGGTGCGCGATGGCGTAGATTCTCCTCTGGCAAATCTATTTGTCGACGTAGCTTTAAAGCCACCTCCGAATGCCGAGGGCGCCAATCGAGCGCGAAGCGCAAGCGAGGCATTTCTATATCGGCGCCTCGAGACTTTGGCCGCAACGAACGGAAAGTTTCGTTTGAATGCAGAATTGCCGATTCCATTCGATGGCTGGGGTCGCATGGAGGTTGATCTGCTTTGCGCGCCATCGCGAATCGCCATCGAATTGGACGGTGGCCAGCATCTGGGTGACACAGACGCCTACCGGCGAGATCGTCGTAAAGATGCCCTGCTTCAGGAGAACGGCTATCTGGTCCTCCGATTCCTTGCCGAAGATGTCGGCAAGCATCTCGATCAAGTTCTCGATGGCATCTTTCGGGCTTTATCACATCAGGGCGCCAGAACCTGAGCTGAGGTCCCCCAAGATCTTACCTTCTAGGCCAAGTCCGGTAGCTCTTCGCGCGGAATTAGCAGACGGATGGAGCGTGCTTGCCCGGGCGTTCGCTCGATGAGCCCCCGGGCCACGAGCGTCAGGACCATTTGATGTACGGAAGGCGGAGAAACCTGAAAGTATTGCTGCATCTCGGCCTCGGTGGGCGCGCGTCCGTGGATTCGAGTGTAGTAATAGATGAAGGCCAGGTACTGGCCTTGTTTGGCGGTATAGGCTTTCTTCATCTTCACCCCTACAACGAGGCCACTCCTAATTCCTGTTTCAAGCAAGGTTCCGCGAATGAGCTTCCCATGGGCTGGCAATAGTTCTCGGACCTGGATAATAGCAGTGGAGAGCAAGCGAGCCGGGACTGCAATGAAATATTCCTTCGGGTTGAGGCTCCGTCGCCAGCAACTCCCATGTGGATGACCGCGCCTCGCCAGCTGGCCTGAGGTGACCCCGCAAAAGTCAACTTTTGCGCCCAACTGCCGTTGATTTCTGGAGTTTGTCCGATTCACACGCGACCTGTAGTGACATCTAACGGCGCGGGAAGAATCAGGTTTCGTTCCGGCTCATTCCGAAAGGACTCGAAAAATCCTTAAACTTGCAGTAATATAGGAGTATATTTGGGTTATAAAAGGATCATCTGCGATGGCCTTTAAAAAAAAGCAAATGAAGAAACAGCCCCAAACCGAGCGGACTACGCGCAAGTCAAAGTTTCAGGCTGATTTGGCCCCTGCGGAAGACCGAATGGTTCGCGGCTTGAAGCAAGAGTTGCAGCTCACAAGCAACACGGATTTTCTTTCCGACGCCCTGGCGTTATTCCGCTGGGCAGTATGGGAAAGAAAGCGCGGTCATCGTATTTTTAGTGAAACTGAGACGGGCGAGCGGAAGGAATTGGTGTTTCCGCGCCTCGAACGCGTTGCCCCTGAACTGGTGCTCCCACGAGTGGAGATTCCTTGGGCGCCGCGTGAGCTGGAGAGTCTTGCCGATCTCGCATCGCGAGAACCCGCCCATCCTACCGAAAACCTCATCCGAGCAATGAGAGGCTGAGTGGCCGTTCTCATCCGTCGTCTCGAGGAGCAGGACGAAGTCGCGCTTTTCGATTGTGGCGATGAGCCACTTAACAACTATCTAAGGCGGCACGCGTGGGCGAATCAGCAGAAAAGCTTTATTGGAGTGACTTATGTCGCGATCGACGAAGGTGCGCCGCGCACAGTTATCGGATACTTCACTCTCGCAACGGCAAGTGTGCCCCGCGAGAGCTTCCCTAAGAATTACGTTCGTGGACTTCCCCCATACGACTTGCCACTCGTTTTGCTCGCGCGGCTTGCGGTAGACCGGCGCTTCACAGGAAAAGGGCTCGGGCATGCTCTGATTTCCGAAGCATTTAAGATCGCACTCCGAGTTGCAGACGATGTGGGATGCCGCTGTATCATTACGGATGCATATCGAAACAGAGTCGACTGGTATGCGCGCTATGGTTTCGTCGCGCTGGAGGGTGCCTCCGAGAGCGGTCCTCAACGAATGTTTCTCGACATGAGAACGATTCGTATGGCGCTCAAGGGTACGCAGTAGTCTGGTCTGCGCTCACTCCGAATGAATGCTTGACCTCGTCAATCGTGTAGGTTCCGAAGTACGCATCATATCCGTTGTTCAAGTAAATCGAATCGGACGGAACCTGTTGTTTAGGCTCGGAGCGCCTCATTACCTGCCCCGACATGTGCCCGCTCGCATCGTAAGTAACGAGTCCAATCTCATCCTGAAGCACAACGCTGCCGTCAGGCAACGTCTCTTCGTCTGACACTTGTCTCCAACTGCCAATCAGACGCGTGAGAATATCACTTGTTTTTCGAGTCTGGCTCGAATCGGAAAGACGCGTTTCTTGACCGCCGACTGTCTGCCAGCGCCCATCTCTTTGGGCGAAGATGCGAGTGCCCGGAAATCCCCTCCAGCATCACGCCCTTTATATGTCTCGTTTGAGTGATAGCGGTATGTCAGCACAGCAACATCTCCGTACCAGCGCACGTGATCGTCTTGCCGTATGTACGAGGTAATCTCTCGATCCCCTCCTGACCTGAAGCTATCGAGAATCTGCTTCTTGTTTACGACCCCGCCTGCGTCATCGTTAATGAGTTCAACCCAATGGTGAGACGAACGTCGCATTTGCCCAAGACCCGGTGAAAGCATTGGCGGATTCAAACGACGCTCGACCTCTACACAGACGAAGACCTCGACGAGATGATTGCGGCTCAGGAAAAGTTTCTCGATGCCGTGTGATTCGAATCGGGGAGCGTTCAGTAAAAGCTGTGGGTGGGATTGTGGGTGGGAGTTTTCGGTGTCACGTCCGGTAACTCCTTGAAAAGAAATGGCGGGGACGACGAGACTCGAACTCGCGACCTCTGCCGTGACAGTGCACGATCTTTTGGTAACTGTTTGAATCTACGCGGCACGGATGGCTACCAAAACCGCGCTTTGGAACCCGAAGTAACAAATGTTGGACCATGAATCGCCCAAGAAATGGGCTCCGCCCTGCAACTCATTTCGCGCGATCAAGGACGGCGGCTGGTCCAGTTCTGGAGCTTAAGTCCGCGGACTCGCTTGAACTCGCGTTCATTGTTGGTGACGAGAGTGAGCCCCGCGGATTTGGCGTGAGCAGCAATCCAGAGATCGTTGCCGCCGATCATCTCACCGCGGACCTCCAACGCTGCGCGAATCTCGCCGTAGGCTGTCGCCGCTTCCCCTGGCAAGGGAACCACGGGCAAAAGAGATACAAGGCGCCCGAGAGATTCTAGAGCATGTGTGCGTTGCTGGCTTCGCTCTGCGCCATAATGTAGCTCGCCATAAGTAATCACCGATATGACGGCATCGCCATGCTGCATTTGGCGGAATCGCGTAGTCACTTCTGGGGGCCGGTTCTGCCGCAAATAGATGCAGATATTGGTGTCGAGCATATAGCTGGCGCTCATCAGAGACCTTTGCGGCGCTGTGGATGAGAGTCTTTGCGCTTCTTTGGGAACATGTCCGCTGGCAACTCGGCTAGCAAATCCAGCACGCGGACCATTCCGCCGGCTTTCTCTCGTAATACGATTTCGTCGCCGCGCCGGAAAATCTCAACTTCCGAGCTTTTGACGCGAAACTTTTTTGGTAGCCTCACAGCTTGGCTGTTCCCAGACTTAAATACGCGAGCGATGGCCATGATTTGCCTCCCAGGTATATATACAGCAATGTATATACATGTTCAAGCGCCAATTCCCGAGCTCTGGGCCGAGCAGATGGCTCAGGGCCGTCGAGAATCGCGCGGACGGCGTGCGACTGCAGGTCGACTACGGGCACGCACGTCGAGACCGCACTCGTCGAACTGTTATAGCAACGTGAAAATGTCACCCTAACGGCCCGATGAAAGTGTCACCCTGGTAGTTAGACTTCTCTTCCGACAAGGATGGACCGGCACTCTCTGCTGGATAAGAGACTGTGGATCACCGCAAATGGGCACAAAAAGGGCGCGAAACGTGCCCTTTTCGCGCCCTCGATGGTTTCAATGAAATCAGCCTAAGTCTTTTAGAAAGAATGGCGGGGACGACGAGACTCGAACTCGCGACCTCTGCCGTGACAGTATTGATAGCGTCGTGAGACCGAGTGATATCGAGCGCCACTGAGTAGCGCATAACTTGCTTACCAGTATATTCTTAGGTGCAGGATACTTGAGCACTAGCGTGCTAGTGCGATATGCTCCATTACTGCGTTTTCAGGGGGTTTTTGAGGGGGACACAGTACAATTCACAGTACAGTTTTTCCTTTTATTCCAATCTTCATCGCATCCACCTTCTCAACTCTCGCCCGTTCGTTCGTCCTGAGCCGCCAGGATTGCGGCAATCGGGCATCATTCTGGGCGGGTCACTGGCTGCGGGCCGATAGTCTGCCACTCGCACTGTCGCATGGCCGTGCGCGTCGTCACAGACTTTAGCTATGAATACTGCGAATTTGATTCTCGGTAAATCGAGCAGTCCGTTGGAGCTAGAGATGCTAACTGAAGCAGGACGACGTCATAACCGTAAAACTCGCCGCAGAACAGTTCGCACTATAAACGAAATGGTGAAAGCCGGGGAAGTAGAAGTGGAAACTCTCCCGACTGGCGAACGTGCCTATCGGATAACAGACAAGGGCATGAAGTCAATGAAGTCAATGAAGTTGTAACGACTTGAAGAAATTAGCCCAGGATCGAAGAGCACGCGATCTTGCCTGAGACCGTGCTAAATTGGCTGAGAGAACGCCCGTAGCTCAGCTGGATAGAGCGTCTGGCTACGAACCAGAAGGTCGGGAGTTCGAATCCCCCCGGGCGCACCACAATCCCCAATAAAACAAAGGCGATTTCGAGTTTTTGGAAAACGTATCGTAAAATCACCAATGAAAACGCGGGTGTCCATCATTTATGGCGTGTTTCGCTAGTAAAACTGCGGGTTTCTGGAAAGGCCAACTTAATACAAGGGGAATTGTTTTACGCTTTGTTTACGCCTGGCAGGGTTTTGGCCAGATCGCTGAACCAGCAGTTCCGCCCCTCGCCCCATTCCCCGACCCCGGCCCGATCATCGCCTTAGGAATTCCCTAAGGCATAGCGGCGGCCCATCCTACAAACCATCCCGGCCCGCCCCTGTTCGATTCCTGGGCATCCTAGGAGCAGTCAGTACGATGAGCCAGTTGCCAGGTTACGCGACCAAGAAATCTCCCCCACACTGTATAGAATTGAACAGTACGGAGCCTTGAAAGTCTCTAACATTTGGCACTGTTCGGCGAGAGAGAGCGATATTGACCAAAAGGCTGGGCGGGCCGGATGGACCGTATCGACTGTCTCGCCGTTCCTCTCATCTGAACCCTGATAAATCCACTCACCGGACATGTCCGGTAACGCACTTTACAGCATAAGTTCATTGACTCATGACGGTTAAATACTAGAAGGAGATTCCAATGCAATGGAAATCAATTTCGAGAATATCAATGGTGGCAATTCCGATAATGATTGTTTGCGGTTTACTGGTCGCTGCTTCTTCAGCGCGGGTTGATCAAGAACGGGGGACAGGGCACGACGACGGGGACACAAAAGCATGCACGAATAAAACCCTTCAGGGCGATTACGGATCCGCCTCCGAAGGCGTGCTCCTTAACATCCCCGGGCTTCCACCCGAAGCGCAGTTCCGCGGATTAACTATGACCCATTTCGACGGCAAAGGTAATCTGACTTGGGTGGAGCACACAGTCATCAACGGTGTGCCACTACAGCCAGGTTGGACGCCTGCGAGCGGGACCTATGCCGTCAATCCGGACTGCACGGGAACAGCAGTGGCCAACACCCCCAATAGCCCTGTTCCGCTGCACCTGGCTTTGGTCGTGGTCAGACAGGGCAAGGAAATTCACGCCGTGCTCGACTCAGATGCGATCTCCACCGTATTCAACAAAGTCGAGTAATCGCTGCGATAAGTAAGTTGTGACTACATAGAAGCAATCTGTTCTAGTGATTGCACGGGCGGGGCGTTCCTCAAGAACGAAGCACGTCCCGGCCTAGCCCTCCCAGTAATGGAGACGGACATCCGCACCGAAACGCCGCGAAGGGCGACCCTTTGGCGCGAGCGGATCGGAGTCTCAGCGGACTCGAATGCCAAGCAAGTCGTTGAAGGAGCGCGGGATGATGTGGCAGGGGGCTGGATACGTTAGATTTTTTGATACCCCCTAAAAATCAGCCCAGCTTTTCGCTAGGGAACCGATGCCCGGCTCACACGCACGCACCCGCGGGTTTTGACCCCCCCCATACTGAGAGGCAAAAAATGTTTTCACCTGATTTATTCGAGGCTCTTGTTCATTGGCTTAAAGAGTTGGTGTATCTGCCGACATGGAGTGCCGAGATTTTAGATCATGAACAATTTCAATCTTTGCCTTGCCGCAGGCCTCTGATGTAACCTTCGGTTGTTCACCGATCGCAAGAGTCAATGCCTCCAAACGCTGCGGCAAATACCTTTCGGGCTCCGGCGGAGCACGTTGTACTGCGCAAGCCTTACTTCGCCGTCGATGACCTCCGCACTTTCTTGATTTTCGCGCTGGCCTATTTTACCGCGTATGGGTATGGATCGCTCTTCGGTCAAACCACCTCGTCTCCCCTGTGGTTTCCGGATTCCGTTCTCCTTTGTGCTCTTCTGCTGACACCTCCCAGGAAATGGTGGTTTTATCTGCTGGCTGCATTCTCGATTCGTCTCATACCGGGACTGCATCCACCAGTCCCCCTCTGGTTCTTGTTCGCCACGTGCATGAATGATCTCTTGAAAGGGCTGTTCGCCGCATGGTTACTGCGGCGCATTACCCCTGACTCCACGCGTCTGAGTAGTCTTCGCACCTTTGTGGTCTATCTAGGTGTCGCCGTGTTGTTGGTTCCGATGCTCTCAGCGTTTGGCGGAGCAGCCGCACGCCGTGAGCTCGGTTACGCGTTTTGGCCCGCCTGGAATCAATGGTTCCTGGGTGACGCCATCGCGAACTTGGTGCTCACACCTGCCATTTTCTATTGGTGCAGTGGGCTCTATCGCGAGCTGCGCCCTCGGGTACTGGAGATCTTGTGTTGGATAGTCGGATTTGCGGCTTGTCTTTATTATAGTCTTTCGCTTATTCCTTCGCCAATTCCTCTCTATGCACCCGTTCCATTTCTGATTTGGGCTGCGATTCGATTCGGACCCATTGGAGCCTCAAGTGCGCTGTCTTTCATTGCGCTTCTTTCGATAGTTAGCGTCGCTGGTGGGAAAGAGTCCGTTTCGGCAAGCCTTGGACCACAACATGTGCTGACAGTGCAACTGTTTCTCGCGGTGATGTCGGTCCCGGTCTTGTGTGTGGCCATCCTTATCCAGGAACGCGGCGCCGTGGAAACGCGTCTTCGGGAGAACCAAGAAACACTGAGCGAGAACTACGATCGCGTTCGCGACCTGGCTGCCAAGCTGATCAATGCGCAAGACGATGAGCGCAGAAGAATTGCGCTCGAGCTGCACGACGATATCAGTCAGCGCATGGCGTTGCTGTCTATCAGCCTGGAAGACTGGTGCCAGAAACTGCCCGAAAGGATGGAAAAGGAGCGTACCCAGCTCTCCAATTTGAAGACCATTGCTGATGAGGTCCACGACGCCATCCGCGACTTGTCGCATGAACTCCATTCCTCGGCATTTCACCATCTAGGACTGGCCACAGGACTTAAAGGGCTGTGCCGGACGATTTCGCATCAGCATCACATCGCCGTGGACCTGCAACTGGATGAAACTCCAAATCTTCCTTATGACGTCAGTTTGTGCCTATTCCGTGTTGCCCAGGAGGCGCTCGCCAACACTGTTAAGCATGGCAAAGCCAAACAGATTGCCGTTCAACTCGCTCAGAATGCCAGCTCAATTCGTCTCGTGGTTAGGGATGATGGTATCGGGTTCGACGCGAGTTCGCCGTCTAACGGCCTGGGGCTGGAGAGCATGCAAGAGCGGGTGCGAATTGTGGGAGGAACTTTCACCTTAACTTCGAGCCCCGGCCAAGGAACGACAGTCGAGGCGGTCGCAGAAACGGCACGGGTAATGCGCGCAGGGGCTGGCTGATCCCTGTTCTCTTGGGTCCGATTTCGCAAACTCCTGATAAGAAAAAGGAGAACGCGCGATGCCGGAAATCTTAACGGGCGGTGATTTCCGCCCGCTCCCGTCTTCCAGGCAAATGTGGGCCACGCGAAGGCTGATCCGCCCTTTTTTCGGAAGGTCGCTCATGCTGGTAACTCTCCTACCCAGTATTCGTAGGACTCCAGCGGCGGAAGCATGTCGCGGGTGTCGGGCTCAAGTTCGTCCAATACGACGACGAACGAAAACAGAAACTCAATTCCTGCTTCCGTCGTGATGCGGATTACTTTCAGACAGCGCACGATCACCTCACGCGTGCATGCCCAGATAAACCACAGGGTTGGGACTGTTCGCCGCTACAGCGAGCTGGCCGTCAATTCTCCAATATCCTTCATAGGCCGCTTGGAAAAATTCGGCGAATCTTTCGAAGTACGCTCGCGTAGTCAACGAATTTGTTACTTCACGCACGATGAAGCGATCCATCGCGCCGTAGGCAACGCTTTTCAGTCCAGCCGTCGCAGCAGGCATGCTCGGAGACAGGAGCACTGGCGCGCCAAACAAGGTCCGTCGCCTTTGGCTGTCCGTGGAAATCGGCGCGAGGTAATTTCCGCCGCTGGAACTTTTGGTCGTCGCGATGGCTAGGAACGTCGCAGCGTTCATAAGGAAAACAGCCTGCGCGGCAAAGGCCGAATCGAGTGCTGCCATCAAGTCGGCAATTTCGTCAGGCGTGACCACGGTTTGAGCCGCCGTGGTTTTGCCCAACGTTGCGGAGCCCAGCAGCGTATCGGTGAACGTTGCACCCGCGCCTTTCGCGAATCGGCGAGCGAAGCAGCGCGCCAGCAGCGCGGCAAAATCGAAAGCAGAATCTGCGACGAGTTCCAAACTCGCGCGAATTAATCCCGACTTCCAGGTTGGAGTTTTCCCGAATGAAATTGCGTCGAACACAGCAGCGGAAGTCGTAATGCTGGCGGCGTTTTCTGCGACTTGCGTTGCGACTTCGCCCGAATCGTCGTCTAAGGGAAGCGTCGCGGCGTTCCCATTTACCGATTGCACCCAAGTCGCAATGTCGAAAAGTGGATCTGCCGCCTTCAGGGCGGGCAGAAACGTGCGGATAAAACCGGGCGGCACCAGGAAGCCGCCAGCGCTGTCCACAGTCAACGATTGCGCGCGCTCTTCCAGCGCACCGCGCCCATGACGCAGAAAGGCTTGGAAATGTTCTTCATGCACTTGACGAGCATGCGTTTCGAAGTTGCTGATTCTCTTCTTGCGCGCATCCATGCTGCGCTCCGCCGCGATCTCATCAGCGAAGTTGAGCGAATCTACCGTGCGCGCTTCGATGTGGCGCTCGGCATCATCACGCACGTCGATCACATCGTCGCCGCCGCTCAGGACTTCGGCGCTGCCGTTCCCGTCGTATCTCAGTCGAAGTGATTTCATTTTCTAAATCCCCCATTCACTTTTCGCACAAAATCCGCATAGCGCACGATTCTCAATCACCGTCTGCGCGCGACGCCTTTCGCAATGTTCACAGACACGACGGCGTGCCTGCTCCATGTCCAGATCGAGCAACCCATCCAACCCATCGAATGATGTCAGCGGCAGCGTGCCGTTCACGTAGATGCAGTGGCCGACGTCACGCCACTTCTTAGCGAGAACGGAATCAATCATCACCACCTGGCCGACTTGGTAGGACCAATCCGCGCTGGCTATCGAGACCCGCATTTCAACTTTTTGAAGTGTTCCCATCACGATTCCCACGCTTTCATGGTCCCGCACTGGTGTCACGAGATTTATTACCCGTGCTGTTTTTTCTTACCCGTACCCAGAATCTCTCGCAGGTCGGTGACCATCTCTCGCGCCAGTTCGCGCGCACGCTTTCGCACGGCCGACTTGAACACATCGTCACTAACTTCCGTCGTCTTGAATCTGAAATGACATGACAGACACTCACGTTCGCGACGCTCGCTATCCCCGTTCGACTTCAAGTTCTCTGCGACCTCGGTTTTCTGCTTGCATTTTGAACAAGGAAACACGCCATCACCTCCGCGCGCGCAGGCAGGCGTTACACAGCGCCAAGGCAGCCGCACGGGCGCGTTGGGCTAAGAAGGGTGGGAAGAAAGGGAAGCCATGATTTACAAACGTGGGCGCGTCTGGTGGACACACTTCGGCCACGACGGCAAAGACTTCCGGCAATCGCTTAGAACATCCGACTGGCAGGAAGCAAAGAAGAAAGAGAAACAACTCATCGCGGACGTCGAAAGTGGGCGCCTGCAGGCTGCGAACGATTCCTTTGCGGGGGTGCCTTTTGATCTCGCGCTGGAACGCTACCGCAACGAGCGCAAGCCGTACCTGTCCCCGACAACCACTAGGGCCGAGCTAGATCATAGCCAGCCGCGCAAGAAGTTTTTCGGCACTGTGCGACTTCGAGAATCACAGAGGCGAAGATTCACGATTACATCAATGCGCGGTCGAGTGCAGGAAAAGCACGGGCGACAGTCAACAAGGAACTGAATATCCTCATCTGCATGCTTCGCAAGGCGCGCCTCTGGCGCCGCTTCGCGGACAACATAAAGCGCCTCAAGGTCGGTCCCCCTACTGTCGGGCGTGCGATGGAACCCGGCGAGAAGCAGAAGTTACTGCGGACGGCGGAAGGCAATCCGCGCCGAGAACGGGCCTTGCTCGCGACTATGCTCGCGCTGAATACGGCAATGAGAACGGGCGAACTAAAGAGGCTTCAGTGGAAGCGATATCAATTGGCTCGAAAGGGAATTGACAGTGCGGAAAGCGAAGACCCCGGAAGGCGAGCGCGTGATTCCGTTGAATCGCGAAGCCCTTGATGCGCTCCTCAAACTGCGCCTGAGGGCGATGGTACTTTTCGGCGACCAACTTTCCCCTGACTGGTTTATATTCCACTGGGAACCTGGCTCAGGCGAGCCGGATGCGACACGGCCGGCGAAGGGATGGCGGCGTGCATGGCGTGCGATGGTGAGTGAGGCGGGAATTGGCCGCTTGCGCTTCCACGATCTCCGTCACTGTGCGATCACGGAGATGAGCGAGGGCCAGGCGAGCGATGAAACGATCATGTCGATAGCCGGGCACATCGACCGGCGAATGATGAGCCGCTATTCCCACATCAGGAAAAAGGCTCGGCGAAGCGCCGTGGATGCACTTTGCCAGGACACAGTACAGTCGAACAGTACAGTGCACCAAAATGGTGCACTGCCTGCTGCGTATGTTCTTGAAAAGAATGGCGGGGACGACGAGACTCGAACTCGCGACCTCTGCCGTGACAGGGCAGCGTTCTAACCAACTGAACTACGTCCCCGCTGAGGGATGTCGACTTACGGATGGTGGGCAGTGCAGGGCTCGAACCTGCGACCTCCTGCTTGTAAGGCAGGCGCTCTAACCAACTGAGCTAACCGCCCTTTCTGCTCACATTCTTCCATGCTACAGGAAGCTTCTCAACTCGTCAACGCAGCCCCGTTTCTCTCCCTCCATTCGCGTGGAAATTGCCCCGCTCTTTCTTCTGCTTTTCTTGCCAATTCTCCGCTCACCCAGTAGACTGAATTACTTGCACCTTACCAAAGGAAAGCCCAAGAGATGCTGTTGAACCGCGATTATGTGGGCCACATGGCCTCTGAAGTCATCAAGAAGCTCGTTGAGGGCAACCTCGTCGAAATCAAGGAAAAGGACGTCGAGCCCCTCATCGCCCGCGTTCGCGCTCGCATGATGGAAGAAATTACCGTTGAAGATAAGGTCAACGAAGAGGTTCGCAATATTCTGACGCAATACCAGGACGAAATGCGTCGCACCGGCATCTCCTATCAGGAAATGTTCAAAAAAGTGAAGGGCCAGATTGCCCGCGACAAAAAGCTTATTCTCCGCTAACCAAGGGAACAGGGGCGTACCGTACCAATGCGTTTGACTCGCGAAAAAATTGTCCGCATCTCTCACCAAATTTCGGAACTTCTGGTGCAAAGCAACGAAGTCGAATTCGTCGAAGACCGTGACACCATCCGCCAGCACACGGTCCAGACCATGACCAATGTCCTACGCGAAGAAGAAAAGGTCGAGGTCGAAGTCCGTAAGCGCATCACTTCCCAGAAGAAGGAAATCCTCGAAGGCAGCGAAGAGTGGGATGTTCTTTTCCGCAAATACTACAGTGACGAGTTACGCCGCATGGGCATCTCCTCCGCTCCTGAGGAACATCAGCGCGCTGGCCACCGCAACTCGTAGCAATCGGAATCCCGTCAGATTCTCGGGCTCCATTCACAATTTCAGGGTGTTCGTTGATTTCGCGACGAAGCGCAATATCGCCGGGAAACGGCTAGGTTCTGCAGGCCAGCTCTTTACGGCCGACCAACGCCGCCAGCGCCATCAATCCAATTCCCAACAACGCCGTGCAGCTCGGTTCCGGGGTGCTTGCGGCCGGAGAGAACGCGGTTATCACGCGAACATAATCACCGGGCGAACTCGCGAAGGTATCGAACAAGATCTGGTTCGGCCCACTGATGGTGACGGAATCTCCCGCTTCCAGGCCTCGCGCGCTCGGATTCAAATAATTCACGCCCGTGTTCGCCAGAAAATCGCTGGCCGCTAGGTCCGCTGTGTTCGTAATGATTCCCAAGATATCGGAATCGAAGTCCACCGTCCCAATCATATGTTCGCTCGGACCAGGATCGAAGAATACGTAATGGCTCGCAACGATTGATCCTGAAGGTATCGGACTTGAGCCCACGTTCACCGTAAGCGGAGCTGTCAGCAATATGTTCTGGTCCTCGTCGAATTCAAACAGATTCGGGCTTTGAAAATTGTCGTTACCCACACTGTTGGGCGGACCAAACGGGTTTGCAAGAGGAACGCTCAGTTTTACGAAAGTGCCCCCCGCGGCAAGAGCTGTCCCCCCTGTCACGCTCCCGCCGATTGATGTTGCGCTGGTAGGAATCGCTGTCACCAGGATCAGTAACGCTCCGACGAGGCTCAGTTTTTTCATGATATTCCTCACGATCCTATAAATTTCGCGAGTCGGACAGGCTCGACTCCAATTGAGTCCGCGGATACTAGCATGGCGAATATTTCATCGCAACAGTAATATCTCCTCCGGTCCGTTCTCCTACCTTTAGGGAAACCCAGTTAGTCCGGCTAGTCTTCCTAGTCCGCGCCGGACGGTATTCGCCCACCGATATCCATTACGATTTCGGCTGAGCTTGCATCGCCATCGCCACCAGCGCACCAATCATCAGCGCCGGGAACAGCTGCCCCACGATGGCCTCCGCGATAGCCAGCGACCTCGCGAACGGATGCAGCGGCGTTACATCCCCGAATCCCACCGTCGTCAACGTTGCGTAGCTGAAGTACACCAGCTTTGACGCCAGTTGATCAATATCCTCCGGTGTCGATACGAATCGGAATGACCCGGGATGTGCATGTTCCACTAGTTGATAGGCCGATGCCCACGCTAAACCCAGCAATAAGTATGCGGACACACCGCCCTGGATGCGGCTCCATCGTACCGGCCCTCCCCGGAACATCACCAGTAGCACGATTCGCACATAGAGCAGCGCCGTCACCACCGAGAGCACGCTGCTGATTCGTAGCAGACTCGCCGTTGGATAGATCCGCGAAAGCCACAACATCGCCGCGCCTGCCACTACGAGCAGAATCGTCACTGCCGTAACCGCTCGGCTCTGCTTCGCCGCCAGTGCCCCGGAAACCATTAACGTCACCATAATGATGTCAAAGAAGAATCTTCCGGACAGTCCGGCTTCACGCAGCGGGAAGATCACGAAAATCAGGATGCACAGCGATAGCGAGACCAGCGTCAGTCCAATATCGCCGGACCAAAACTCACTCATCTGTACGTGCAACACGGTGTTGCGGTTTTGATGCGGAGTTTCCGTCATAACCCGCCCCTCCGGGAATAGGACTGCCGGTAAACCTGCGGAATTATAGCCGCCTCCGATCCGATGCCTTCGGCAGGGAATTGTTCACATGGAAGGCCGTCCGTAGCTCCCTTTCTTTCTAAGACTTAACTTATTGCTGGTTTCAGTCGTATTCCGGAGCTTGGACTCTACTTCTTCTGCCGCAAGCCCCTAGGAGAATTCGATCTTGACCAGTATCGACCTTAGTTGAATACTCAACTAAGTGAATCCTCCTCCCCAATCCACTCGCCAGCGCATCGTGGAATCCGCTCTCTATTTGTTCTGGCTTCGCGGATATGCCGCTACTGGAATCGCTGAAATCCTGAAACGCGCCAAGGCTAACGCAGGCAGCTTCTACTACTGTTTCAAAAGCAAGGAAGAACTTCTTCTGGCCGTCCTGGAACTCTACATCCAAACCTTGATGCCGGTTGTCGTCGAGCCCGTGCTGACCGAGATCAGTGACCCCGTCGAGCGGGTCTTCGGTATTCTCGAGTTCTACCGCAAGAATCTCCTTGCCACCGGCTGTACCTACGGCTGCCCCATCGGTCGCCTCGCCCTGGAGATTCCCGAGGAGCAGTTCCGCGTTCACAAACGCCTGGCCGATAATTTTGATGGATGGACCGCCGCCGTGGAAAACTGTCTGCAAGAAGCCCGCGATCGGCTCCCGCAGAATCTCAATCTCAAAACGCTTTCGAAATTTGTCCTGACTGTAATGGAAGGCGGCGTGATGCAGTCGCGCGCCCATCGCGAAATCGCGCCGTTCGATGCGTCGGTCGAACACCTTCGCGGCTATTTCCGCTTGCTGATTGCGCAGCGCGAACAAAATAGTTTGACAGGTAAGTCGTGATTCCTATTTAACGAAACACGGAGGATGGCCATGATGCGCGTTTTTGCACTGGTAGGAATGTTGGCTATGGTGGCAGCGTTTGCGTGGAGCCAGGCAACGGACAGAAATGCCGATCCACCCAAGCCGGTCTCCGCTCTAAGCTGGTTGGTCGGCGGCGTCTGGGCCGCCGACGCTTCTAAGTTGGGTCCCGGTATGCAGCGAATCGAAACACGCTATCAGTGGTCCGACAACAGCGCCTACATTCGCTTTACCACTCATTTTGTCTTTGACAAGGGCACGGCGAAAACGTACGACGGACAATTCTTCTGGAATCCCGCGCAGAAAACACTCGCCATGTGGTACATGGATGCGCAAAACGCCATCACCGAAGGGCCCGTCGAGGTTCACGGCGACGTGACCAAGTTCAGCTTCCGTGGCCCTGATTTCGACGGCAAAATCGCCGATCTGCGAGTATTCGTTACCCGCAAATCCAACGATGACTACCGCTGGTCCGTGCAGGAAAGGCAGGGCGACACCTGGAAAGAACTGGCCGCTGTCGAATACCTTCGCACTCCCGGTTCGTGAACCATCATCAACCTGAATGTTTGATCCAGTCTAGGCCCTCCAGGCCAGTACTAAGGGGCTCCCGCAGCACCAGGCAGCACGCAATCAGGTCATGCAGTGCCTGTTTCCGCGGCGTAAACCCCGCGCAAATGCAGTCCACCGCGAAATAGTAAAGTCCGAACGCCGGCATTTGCGCCAGGAATCGCCCTCCCAGAAATCGACCGCTCGCGCGTGCAAACGTAACGTGCCGTCCTCGATCGTCCGCGACATACAGGCTAAGCATGCGTTTTCCAATCGTCGCTCGCCACTTTGAACTTTCCAGCCCGGCAAAATAGATCCACGAGGGCACCACGAAGAAACCCAAACTGATGTATAGAGACTTGGGGCCAAACTTCAGCAATACCGCGCTGGGTGGCGTGCCCGGATGCAAATCCAGAAGATCATTTGAGAACTTCATCGCCAGAGCTAGGAACGAAACGAAAACGGAGAAGGGAATCGCCGGAACCACAAGGTCGACCATCGCCGCTGCAAATCGCAGCCAAAATCCTGCCTGGCGCCCCATTTCCGCCATTCCTGTCTGGTCCTGCGCCACGCGCCAGAGGATACCACTTCTAATTTCCCGAATGAACTTTCCTGCCGCGGGGCATTGTGACGTGCCCAAGAAAAAGGGCGGCCGCTTCGGCCGCCCTTTTTCCCTTTTCTGATTTCTTCCGTACTTCGAGCTATCAACCAATCAAGGTGAATCCGGACGGCGTTTCAGCGTTGGCCGATCATCGTCGGTTGTGCTCGGATCGGTAGTCGTCGTTGTTCCTGTCTGTTTGCCGGCCTGCTCTGTCTTTGTCCGCAGTGTCGGCTTGCCCGGTCCGTTATCCTGCACCTTGCGAGAGAACATCACGTTGCGCAGTCGTGAGCGCACTTGGTCAAACTCAGACGTGGTTACGATGTACTCATCCTTCTCGGGAAGAATTCGCGCAATCTCTTTTTGTGTCGCCGCAATCCGGTCCGGCGTCGGCGGGTGCGTCGAGAAAAACTTCGGTATCGTTCCCGGACGCCGCTTCTCGTCCGCCTGGATCCGTTCAAAGAACGTCACATAGGCGTTCGGGTCGTATCCGGCTTTGTACATGTACTGCAATCCCAAGAAGTCCGCTTCCCGTTCATCGTCACGAGAGAACTTCAGGTACGAGAGAGGAATCGCCAGTTGCAGCGCCTGATAGATTCCATATCCTGCCCAGCCGCCCGGTCCCAGAAGCATCAAGGGAATCGTCGCCAGTTGCATCATCTCGCCCTTGGTAGCCTGCTTCGTGCCGTGACGCGCCGTGACATGTGAAATTTCGTGCGCCATCACTCCCGCCAGCTCCGCTTCTTCCTGCGCGCGCATGATCAATCCGCTATTCACGTAGAAAAATCCGCCAGGCAGCGCGAAAGCGTTCACTTCATCCGAGTCGATCACCTTGATCGTGAAGGGCACGTGCGCGTCGGAATTGCGCACCAGATTCTGTCCCACTCGGTTCACGTATTCCACAATCACGGGGTCATCAATCAGCTTCGAAGAGCGCTCCACTTCCTGCGCCAACCCTTTTCCCAACGCTATCTCTCGCTCGATCGAGTAGAAGTTGATCCCTTTGCCCACATCGCGATTTCCGATGGCTTCCACGTCTTCCTTCGAATTCTTTGGATGTACTGTCTGTTGTTGCTGCACCGGCACATCGGAGCCAGGCTGGCCCTTGGCTGTAGTTGCCGGCGGGCAGGGAGCATTCGGTTGCGTCGTCTTCGAACTATCGTTTGTTGACCCTGTCGTCGTTGTTCCCTTACACGCGTCAGCGGTCGTCTGCGTTGTCGTAGGCTTGGGGTCCTGCGGTTTTGCCGGTGGGGTCGTTTGCGGCGGAGTTGCACTGGGGGCGGTCTGCGGTGCCGAGGCCGGGTCTTGAGTCTGGCACGAGGACGCTGCGGGCCACACCATCACTACACCTGCCACTACCAATGAAAGCACGAATTGCGAGGATTTTTGCATAAGACTCCCTCCCCCAATCAGCCGCATTATACACCCTTCGTCACACGCCGGTGGGCCCATTGTTTAGGATGTAGCCCCCCACAATAAGGTTTTCTCGGCCCGCCCGTCATCTCGCCCCTCGGCAGGTGTTGACACTTCTCTCCGGTGAATCTACAGTCAGATACAGTCCATGAGCTCTCGAAAGATCCAGATTGGCCAGCTTTGGAAGAAAGACGGTACCGGGGACACCTACCTGGTTACCCGTATCTACACGGAAGCTCTCAGTACCATCGCCGTGTTGCGCAAATCCGGCGCCGAAGACGAGGACCTGATCCGAGTGCGCGTCGAACGCACCCCCACCGGCCAAAATCTCCCTGGTTTCATCCCTGCCATCGAAGACGACTCCATCTAACGACTACTGAAGCGCCGTCCAGATTGTGCACTCCGCCGCACTCGGAGCCTCGGTAAGCGGGTCACCAACGTGTAGCCGAATTACGCCATCCGAGGCAGAACAAAAGCTCCGCGTGCCCGTGCTGTATGAAACGGGCGTCGCAATCACCACATAGTCCTCGCAGACCTTGTCCTTGCAGATCGCCTTCACCTGGAACTTGAATCCAGACTTCGTGCACCATCCCTCGGCCCTGCAGCTCTCGTTAGCCAGAGACTCGTCAATCATTGCTGCATGCTCTGGGGACCCGGCGTTAGGTCCTCGCGGATCGGGCCCAAGCGAGGCGAGATTGGGTGCATAACCCTTGTTTGGATAAGTCGATGCATACATAACCTGCGCTGTGTTTATCGTGCGTACGCTACCAACCGCGCTGGACTCGTTCGCCGCAATTTTCGAGCGCAGTAAATTAGGTATCGCCACCGCCGCCACGATCAGTGCCCCTCCAAGGTCAAATGCGGAGTTCGTACTCACCTCGCGTATAGCAGATTCCTCCCCATAAACGCCGATTATCGACGGCGTTGCTTCACCCGAATACTGCTCGAGCGATTTTCCCAGTTCTGGCAGAATCGTTCGCAGCCTCAACGCGGTCATGGCGATTGAATTCTCACAGAGCATCCCCGACGCTTCCACGGAGTGCCCTGGCGGCAATGCTGCCAAGAACTTCTGCGACTTTGCCAATGATCCGCCGGAGCGATGAAATTGAACCGCCTCGATAGCAGCGTCCTGGCTCGATCCTATGACCATATACCCGTCCACAAACGCATACGTCATTTCGATCGCGCCCTTGCCGGACGGAACTTGCAGTGTATGGTAGGTCACTCCGCGGTTATCCACCTGGCTCGCCTCCAGATGCGCTCCGGCCACCAACGTGTCCAGCGTTTGCTGCAAATGGCTGGTGTCCTTTACGGCAAGGAATGCTTTCCATGCGGCCTGCGCGGATGTTTTGGTGTCCACCTCGACGGTGATCTCCCCTCCCAACAGGCTGAGTAGATCGTCCTTCAGACTGATCTTCCTCGTCTGTTCGGCCTGTAGCACCGCGGCAACGCTGTTCGAATTCGACAGGCTGGCGAGCTCCTCGGCTTCATCGAAAATCCGCGCCGGATTCGCCAGAACGAGAGTGCCCACCATCATTGCCTTCGGGGAGACAAAATCCAGGCTTCCCAATGATGTTGGCTTCGCCAGCCACGATGCGGCGCCGTGCCGCGGAGCGTTGAAGCTCAATTCCATCTGGCTGACTTGTGTCCCCGCCACGGCCTTGTGGTCCCATACCAGGTACTGCATCTCCGCGAATCCGCTGTGCTGGAATGTTGCACTTTGCTTCGCCGCGGGCGAAGACTTCTCGATGATATTGTGGAGATCCGCCCCGACTAATGTCGTGACGCCGCCTTGATATTCTCGCGCCATTCGCTGCCCAAACGCCGTCGACGCAAACTCGCCGCTGTGCCCGTCGATTCGGGCATTCAGATTCCGAATCTCGGCAAGATTCTCGCTGACAATTACAAAATCCGGCCGCGCAAGCACGAACAGGTTCCCAGGAGGCACTTTTTCCTTTGCCGTGGCAAGTTCATGCACATCCATTACGTGAACGTCAGCATTCGATTTGCCGGATTTGTCTTCGGTCGTCTGCTCCACAAATTGTCGCAACCCCGGCTTGTGAATCTCGGAAAAGATCAGGAATGTCGGTTCCTTACCTTCCATCGCGACTGATACCACAATCTCGTCGCCCAGGCATTGATGGAGTTGGCAGATTTTGTCGAGCGCATCCTCGACCTTCGGCCCAGACGTGGCCATCTGCCCGTGTCCCCACCAGTCGCGGAGAACCTGGCTCTCCTTCAGTTCTTGCCGAAATATCTTCAAGGTCTGCGAAAGAGTGTCGCCATAGTTCGGAATCGCCGCATAAGCAATCGTTGATGACGGTAGTAGCGGCAAGAGGCGGCCCTCATTGCGTGCCGCCGGAAACTGCACGCTGAGCATCAGCTTCTTGAACAATCGCCCGAGCTCCTCTCACAAGCCGGGATAGTTGATCAGATCTTCCGCCCACGGCGCTTCAGGATCCTTGCTGGTCGCCGTGTCCTGCGCACGCCCGGTCGAAGTAACCAGCAGGATCGCAGCGAGCACCGCCGCGCAGTTGAAGAAACAGCACCGCACTTGCAGTACAGTCTTCCCGTATGCCATTTGTGTTTGCCCTCAATTTATTGAGACCCGAAAAAGCTAGGCCGGTTTCTCCCAGCAAAACACAATTAGGACTTGATGTGGTGACGCACGAGTAACGTTGTGCTCTGAAATATATCAGTATTGTACTAGGGTCAAACCCGACCTGCTACGCTCGCGATCCCTCAGATTGACCGCACCGGCAACTCCACCACATCCTCTACCGCCATCAATTCCTTCTGCAAAAATGGCTCTCCGTACTTCACACCGATCATTTGCCCATAATGCCGTGACAGCAAATCCATCTTCGGGTCGAGCTCATCAATCGCCAGGTACACCCGCTGCTTTCGCTCGCTTTTGGCCGGACGGAACTGCGATCCAAACGCCAGGATCGCCCGTCTCCTGGTCTCATACTGCTTCGTCACGTCCACAATGAACGACGGCGACATCCCTTCGAACGACGTCGCATAGAGAATCTTGAATGGCCGGTACGGTTCTCCCTCCAGCGGCAGTTGCTTTAAACCAGCCAAAAAGCATCCTTCATATCCCAACGTCGACGCATGATAGTGATCCGGATGTCGCGCTTCCCAATACGGCAGGATCACCGTCCTCGGCCTCAGTTCGCGGATCACCTTCGCAAGCGCCAGCTTGTTTTCCCGCGTCGCCTGCACATCCGAATCTGCCACTCCCAACGTCCCGCGCCAGGCCACCTTTAATATCTTCGCGGCCCGCGTCGCTTCCTTCGCCCGGGTTTCCGGTGTCCCCCGCGTGCCCATCTCGCCGGCCGTCAAATCCAGTATTCCCGTTTTGTACCCGCGCTGCGCCATCTTAAACAACGTTCCTCCGCAGGTCAGTTCCACGTCGTCGGGATGCGCTGCAATCGCCAGCAGATCAAGTTTCATCGCCCTTTTGCCTCATGGTAACTTCCGCGATTGTAGCACCATGCTCCACGCGGATTGCTCTTCTACCGTTGAATAGAAACGACACCAGGTAGGAATGTACCGGCCAATTCGTTTCTCGGACTGATACCTCCCGGCACCATTTTTTTCTACTCTCTCACCATGCGGTCTTCACGGAGAACTCCTGCAGTGCAAGGACACGCAGACCCCTGCACCCTCGCTTGATCTCCAGGCAACATTGAACAAAGGGAGTTCTGATATGCCTGGAACCGTCACGACCGATATGACGGCACTGGCCCAGGCAAAAAAAACGCTCGCGCAACTGCTACTGCTGGCTCCACTCGCATCTCTGAACTTCTCTCGGCCCTCTCTTACGCCCTGGACCTCAATGAAGGGCGCCGCATCGGTCCTTCCGTGCACGCTTGCGTCATCGGCATGTGCATCGCCGAAGAGATTGGCCAGCCTACTCAGCCTCAGGCCGACCTTTATTGCACTCGCTTGCTCAAAGACGCTGGTTGCAGCAGCAATTCCTCTCGCTACTACCACATCCTTAACGCCGACGACATCCGTGCTAAGGACGACCTGAAAACTACCGATTGGACTCGCTTTGGCTGGGAGAGTCCGCACTGCGCACGCTCTCTCGGCGCCACCATCGGTGCCGACTATGACGAAAACACTCTCCGCCCCGCCTATATCTTCCAGACCTAAGCGCAACTCACTGGCCTCAAAAATCCTGCTCGATCTCCACACCAACGCTGTTGGTTGGAACGCGAACGTAGGCGCGCTCGTTAAGCTCACGAAAAAATGGAAGTCGGTTTAGCCCCAATACTGTTCACTTAAGGAATTTTAGAGTATTCTGTGCAGTGGAGGGGCAGAATACTCGCTATGGCTCGAACGCTTGCCAGTTTGCCGGTAGGAAGCCGCATCACCGATTACATCAGCCTCGGGGTTGTCAGCCGAGCGGTTCCACGAGAAAAAATCGATGCGATTTTGACCGCGACTGGTAAGACCAGCATCCGGCAAAGAGAGCTGCCAGCACATCTCGTGGTGTATTACGTGATTGCGCTGGCGCTCTATATGCAGTCCTCCTATCGGGAAGTGCTGCGCTGCTTGCTCGAAGGCATTCAGTGGCTCACCAAACCGAACGAGACCATACAGGCCACGGGTAAGTCCGGTATCTCGCAAGCTCGCTCGCGTCTCGGCGCAGAACCCTTGCGGCGACTCTATGAGCAGGTGGTCGTACCGATCGCTTCGGAGAACACGCGAGGGGCGCGGTATCGAGAGTGGCGACTGCTCAGTCTGGACGGCAGCACGTTGGATGTCGCCGACACCGAAGAGAACGAAAACGAGTTCGGGCGTCCCGCCGCCAGTCGAGGATCGAGCGCCTATCCGCAGTTGCGCTTCGTCGCGCTGTTGGAGAACGGCACTCATGTACTGCTGGGTGGCCGGATGGGAAGCTACTCAACCGGCGAGATCACCCTCGCCAAGGAGGTGATCCCCCGACTAAAACCCGGGATGCTGTGTTTAGCGGATCGGTTTTTCTTTGGTTTCACGCTGTGGACCAAGGCTCAAGCTACCGGTGGCGACTTGCTTTGGCGAGTGCGCAAGCACCTGCGGCTAGAGGTACTCGAACGATTGAGCGATGGTTCTTATATCAGCGCTATCTATCCTTCGGAAAAGGATGCGCGACACAAAACGAAGGGGGTACGAGTTCGTGTTATTGACTATCAGCTGGACGGCATCCCCGACGCCGAACCGATCTACCGGCTGGTCACGACGATCTTGGATCCGCTCAAAGCGCCGGCCGAAGAACTGGCCGCTCTCTATCACGAGAGATGGGAGATCGAAAACACGTTTGACGAATTGAAGACCCATCTCCGCGGACGTCAGATCGTGCTGCGCAGCAAGACTCCGGAACTGGTGCGGCAGGAGTTCTATGGTTTTTTGCTGGCGCACTTTGCCGTCCGCCAGTTGATGCACGAGGCCGCTTTGTCGGTTGCAGAAGATCCCGACCGGCTCTCTTTTCTCCACGCGGTACGCGTCGTTCGCCGTAAGTTGTCAGTCTGGGATGCTATTCCCCCCTCAGGCGAGAAAAAACCTCCATCACGCGATTCTTGACGAAATTCTCGAAGAACGTGTGGTGTCCAGTCGCAAACGATGGAATCCACGCGGCGTGAAACGCAAGATGAGCAAGTACCCGCTGCGGCCAAGACACCGTGCGCCGAGCAAGTATGTCAGCATCGCAAAATCCATCCATATCCTTAAGTGAACAGTATTGGGTTTAGCCCTGGTTTAGCCCGGAAATCGCGAACGGTCTTGGATCAATCCGCAGGGCGGTCCGTGACCCTAAGTCCTTGACTCCTGCCGACGCCCCCGGACTGTGCTACCTTTTCCCAATACTACCTCCTCATGTCCAGCGCCTCCAACCTCTCCGGCCGCGTCGCCCTCGTCACCGGGGCAGGGAAGCGCCTTGGCCGCGCCAGCGCTCTTCGTCTTGCCGCCGAAGGTGCCGATATCGCCGTCCACTATGGCAAATCCGAGCCCGAAGCTCTCGAGGTTGTTCACGAAATCCAGAAGCTCGGGCGCCGCTCCATCGCGATCCAGGCCGATCTCACTCGCGTCGCGGAAATCCAGAACCTCGTCTCTCTCACCGTCAACGAATTTCACCGACTCGACATCCTGATCAACTCTGCTGCCAATTTCCTCGAAACCAAATTTTCTCAGACATCCGAAGCCACCTGGAACGCATCTCTCGACACCAATCTCAAAGCGCCATTCTTCTGCTCGCAAGCCGCCGCTCCTCACCTCGCGCGCTCTGGCCACGGCGTCATCATTAATTTCGCGGATATCGGTGGCCTGCTCGGCTGGACGGAATTCCTCCCGCACTCCATTTCCAAGGCCGGTGTCATTCTCCTCACCCGCACTCTCGCCAAGGAACTCGCTCCCGCCGTTCGCGTCAACGCCATCGCTCCCGGCACCATCTCTATGCCCGGCGATCCTCCCGAATGGCAATCCAATTTCATCAAGCGTGCTCCTCTCGCCCGTACCGGTACGCCGCAGGACATTACCGACGCCGTCCTCTTCTTGATCCGCGCGGGGTTCCTGACTGGCCAAACCCTTGTCCTCGATGGCGGGCGCACCCTCGGAACTCCCGCTTCTACAGCGGATTACTGACCCATCCAAGAAATCTCTGTACCGCATCATGAATTTTTCTACCCCTCTGCGTGCACATACCCTCTCCAAGGTGTATTCTTAGAAATTGCGAACTCACCCGTAGATTTCGCCCTTGGCGTACTGTCACGCTTGGGAATGGAAAGAAGGCCGGTCGCTCCTATGGATCAGGAAACCATCACGCCCAGACACATCCAGGACGTCGAAATTCAGGAATGGCTTGAATCCCTTGACGCGGTCCTTGAATCCAGCGGCACCGACGTGGCCCGCGAAATCCTAGAGCGCCTCCGCGCCCACGCCACCATTAGCGGCATCGACCTTCCGTTCAGCGCCAACACTCCTTACGCCAACACCATCCCCGCTCGCCTGGAACCTCTTTTCCCCGGCGATCAACAACTCGAGCGCCGCATCAAGTCCCTCATCCGCTGGAATGCGCTCGCCATGGTTGTTCGCGCCAATCGCATGGAGCACAACATTGGCGGCCACATCTCCACTTTCGCTTCTGCCGCCACGCTCTACGAAGTCGGTTTCAACCACTTTTTTCGCGCTCGTAGCGACAATTTCGAAGGCGACACCATCTATTTCCAGGGGCACGCCGCTCCCGGCATCTATTCCCGCGCCTTCCTTGAAGGCCGTCTCAGCGTCGAACAGCTTGAAAATTTCCGTCGCGAACTCAAACCCGGCGGTGGACTTTCCTCCTATCCGCACCCTTGGCTGATGCCCGATTTCTGGGAATATCCCACCGTGTCCATGGGACTTGGCCCGCTCATGGCCATCTATCAGGCTCGCTACAATCGCTATCTCGAAAATCGTGGCCTCAAGCCTGCCACCGACGCCAAAGTCTGGGCCTTCCTCGGCGACGGTGAAACCGACGAACCCGAATCTCTCGGTGCCATCACCCTCGCCTCCCGCGAAAAACTCGACAATCTCATCTTCGTCATCAATTGCAACCTTCAGCGTCTCGACGGCCCGGTTCGCGGTAACGGCCAGATTATTCAAGAACTCGAATCCGCCTTCCGCGGCGCGCGCTGGAACGTCATCAAGGTCCTCTGGGGTAGCGAGTGGGATCCTATCCTCGAGCGCGACACCGAAGGCCTTCTCGTCAAGCGCATGGGCGAAGTCGTCGACGGTGAGTATCAGAAGCTCGTCGTCTCTTCCGGCGACTATGTCCGCCAGTTTTTCTTTGGCAGCGATCCGCGCCTTCTCAAACTCGTCGAGCCTCTTCCCGATGAAGCTCTGCGCCGCCTCCGTCTCGGGGGCCACGATCCCCGCAAAGTCTACGCCGCCTACAAGGCCGCGTTCGAACACAAGGGCGGCCCCACCGTCATCCTTGCACGCACTATTAAAGGTTACGGTCTCGGCGAAGCGGGCGAAGGCAAGAACGTCACGCACCAGCAGAAAAAGCTCAACGAAGATGAGCTCCGCGAGTTCCGCTCGCGCTTCGGCATTCCGCTCAGCGACACGGACATCAGCGATGTTCCATTCTATCGCCCGCCCGACGATAGCGAAGAAATCCGCTATCTTAAGGGCCGCCGCGAAGCCCTTGGCGGCTACACGCCCCAGCGCAAAGTGCGCTCCATACCGCTCGTAGCCGACCACGACGAACTCTTCCGCGAATTTCACGATGGCAGCGATGGCCGAGAAGTTTCCACCACTATGGCGTTCGTCGCCATGCTTCGCAAAATGTTGAAGCATCCCGAAATCGGCAAGCTTATCGTTCCCATCGTTCCCGATGAAGCCCGCACCTTCGGTATGGAGTCGCTTTTCCGCACCGTCGGTATTTATTCCAGCGTTGGCCAGAAATATGAACCCGTCGACGTCAACACGCTCCTCTATTACAAGGAAGCCAAAGACGGCCAGATTCTCGAAGAGGGCATCACCGAAGCCGGATCCATGGCCTCGTTCATCGCTTCAGGCACGGCCTACGCCGCTCACGGCATCAACACCATTCCGTTTTTCATCTACTACTCCATGTTTGGATTCCAGCGCGTTGCCGATTTCATCTGGGCCGCTGCCGACATGCGCACTCGCGGATTCCTTCTCGGCGGCACCGCCGGCCGCACCACGCTTTCCGGTGAAGGCCTCCAGCACCAGGACGGCAATAGCCACGTTCTCGCTCTCCCCGTCCCGAATCTTCTTGCCTACGATCCTGCGTACGCCTACGAAATTTCCGTCATCATTCAGGACGGCATACGCCGCATGTACAAAGACGGCGAAAACGTTTTCTACTACATCACCGTCATGAACGAACCTTACGCCATGCCGGCCATGCCGCCGGGCGTCGAGCAGGGTATTCTCAAAGGCATGTACAAATTCCGTGGCGCGGTAAACAAGAAATCCAAGCTGCGCGCGCAACTTTTCGGCAGCGGTGCCATCCTCAACGAAGTCGTCGCCGCGCAACAGCTCCTCGAGCAGAAATTTGGCGTCGCCGCCGACGTCTGGAGCGTCACCAGCTACAAGTGTCTGTACACTGACGGCATCGAAACCGAACGATGGAACCGCCTCCACTTGGGCACGAAGCCGCGCGTCCCCTACGTTCAGCAATGTCTGGAAGGTTCGCAGGGCGTACTTGTTGCTGCCAGCGATTACCTGAAGACCCTCCCCAACATGATCAGCAAGTGGATGCCGCGCCGCCTCGCCTCTCTCGGCACCGACGGCTTTGGTCGCAGCGAAGGCCGCTCCTCACTCCGTGAATTCTTCGAAGTGGATTCGCGCTTCATCACCATGGCCACCCTGCACGAACTTTACACCGACGGCCAACTCGAAAAATCCGTCCTCGACAAAGCCATCACCGAGCTCGGTATCAACCCCGACAAACCCAATCCCGTCACCTCCTAAGTGAGGGTTTCTCTTCCTGCTTCAATGTAGCCCTGCCTTTCATACCAGCGTCTTAATCTGGAGTTTGTAGTGGCCGAGCTTGCGCGTTGTTCGCGTCCGCCGCTCTATGGCGGAAGGTCGATTCTTAGGTTTACTTCTCTTGTCGAGTCATCCTGATCGGAGCGGCGGCGCTTTTCACGTCGCGCAGCGCGGTTTGTTGCGTCCCGTGCGCTTCGCTGGGATCGAGGGATCGTGGCAAACTCTGCTTCGCTCTCGGGTTCCGCCTTTGTATCGGAAACCTTCTGAGGCCGTCCGCCAACACAAGGTCTCTCCATGCTGGCGCCGCCCAATTGATCTTGAGGGTGACCCATACTTTGCGCCTTTTGCGACGGGTGGGTCCTTACGATCTAGCGTCTCAGCCCGTCTTCTCGGCTATATCTTTTCTCTTTCCGCTGTGCCTCTCTGTCCTACATGCGAAACTCTGCCGCTACTCCTCCTTCAACATCTCCGCCGCCTTGATCTTTCCCGTCGCCAGATGCGCAATCAATTCCCGGTTCGCCGCCAGAAAATCGTATCCCGACAATTCCTTCGGCAGCACCCACGCCACCTGCTCAAACACCCGCGGCTCAATCTCCTTCTCGGCAATCGCTGCCGCAAAAAAATGAATCTCCAGCTCCTCATCCTTGCTCGCATACGTATGCCGGGCCCTCCCGATCTCACGGCATTTCACCACCGTCACGCCCAACTCTTCTCGCAACTCTCGCGCCAGCGCCTCTTCCAGTCGCTCTCCGTCACGCACCTTCCCGCCCGGAAACTCCCACTTAAGCGCAGAGCTATCGCTACGCCGACGTTGCCCGATGAAGATCCGCCGGTCCTCCCGCTCCACCACCGCCGCCACCACAATTCTCATAAGGCCTACGAGCATAGCAGAGCCCTCGCCGTTTGACTCCGCCCCCACATCTATGTTGCACTTCGAATTCACTTTTTTCTCAGGAGGCTTCCTTGCGTCAACCATCATCCATGCTGCTCGTATCTCTCCTGTTCGCGATCCCCGCGCTCGCGCAAACGCCTTCCTACGACTCTTCCGACGTCATCCACTTCACCGCCTCCATGGACAACGTTAAACCCACCTTCGGCCCCGCCGAACCCGTCGCCCACCTCAAACCCGGCAACATTCTCGAAGCCAATTCTCTGGACTGTTTCGGCAACGCTCTCCAGAAGCCCGGCGATCCTTTTTCCAATATTAAAATTGACAATCCTCTCACCGGCCCCTTCTACATCGACGACGCCGAGCCCGGCGACACTCTCGTCATCCACATCCTCGATCTCACCGTCGACGGTAAACAGGGCGTGGGCACCTTTGGCCCCGGTTTTGGAGCTGCGAATTCCACTCACTACACCCCCATGCTTGAAAAAGCGACACTCCCCGAGCGCGCCTGGTATTACCCCATCGACGCGGAGAAAAAAGTCATTACCTTTCAGGCGCTCGACTCCAATTTCAAAACACAATTTCCCCTGAAACCCTTCCTCGGCTGCATCGGTGTCGCTCCCGCTCACGGTGAAGTCCGCAGCTCCATCGTCCCCGCCGAATTCGGCGGCAACATGGACGCCCCTGAAGTATCTCCCGGCAATACGCTCTATCTTCCCGTCAACGTGAAAGGCGCGCTCTTCTACTTCGGGGATGGACACGCAGCGATGGGTGACGGTGAAGTTGCCGGTAGCGCTGTGGAAGTCCCCATGAAAGCGAAATTCCGGTTTGAGCTCGTGAAAGGGAAGTCCACCGATTGGCCGCGCCTCGAAAACGATCGCGAACTCATGACCGCCGGCATATATCGCCCTGTCGACGACGCCGTGCGCATCGCCGTCACCCAACTTGTCGCCTGGATTCATCGTGACTACGGGCTCTCCGAACTTGACGCCTATGAACTTTTTTCCAAGGTGGGCCGCCTCCACCTCACCGAAATGGTCGACCCCAACTACGTCGTCATCGCCTCCATCGACAAGAAATTCCTCCCAGTCCTCAAGTGATGCGCAGCAATTCCGCTCCCCCTCTAATTAGCTTTCACTTATGGCCTGGCGGCACTTGCTGCCTGGAAGCGCAAGTCCCTTCGCGCTCGGTTGAATATTCCTTCACCGCCAACCTGCTAGCCAACTCACTGGTAAATGAACGGTTAACATAAATCAAGAAGTCCGTTGTGTGTTTCCAAAAACTCGTAGGGCAGCCTTCCACTATACCTTGTGCCCCAGGCTCATCTTCCGAATCTGCGTCTTAGGCTACTCACCGCACGTACCAGATGTGTCCACCATTTTCCATCTTCAATTTTCCAATTCGATTTTGACCCACTGGACACTGCTCACTGGTCACTGGGATACTCTCCCACATGTTCAGCGACACGCTCCTCGACCACTTCCAGCGCCCGCGCAATGCTGGCGAACTCCCCGCTGCCACCGCCCGCGTCGAAGTCAGCAATCCTGTCTGCGGAGACATCCTGCAACTCGCAGCCATCCTCGACAACAATCGCATCCATACAGCCCGTTTTCTCTGCCGCGGCTGCACTGCCTCTATCGCCGCAGCCTCTCTCCTCACTGAACTTATCCAGGGCAGGGAATTGTCCGAACTGAACTCCCTTACCGCCGAATCTCTCTCCGACTCCCTCGGAGGCATTCCTCCCGCCTCCTTCCACGCCGCGCAACTCGCCCTCGATGCCCTCCGCGCGCTCCTCCTCCAACTCTCTTGTACTCCCCGTCCCTAACACCCCAGAGTTCTTTTCATCCTTTTTTTGGGGCATCGGAGCTTTCTCTCTGACGTTAAGTATCAGGCGAATGGGAACTCAGCCCCTGTGGACACTCCTCTTGCCTTGCGCAAGACTTCGCACTAACTACTGCAAACTGGTTTTCTCACTCCATCGACCGCAACACCCTTTCCAAGGTATCCGGATCATTCAAATTCAGCACGCACCCTTCTTCGGTCGTTGCGTGCTCGTGTACTTCCTTCGCGTGCGCCCACACCACCGCCCGCGCTCCGACATCCATCGGCGCACTCTCCAATTCCGCATACAAACTCTTTGAAAAGAGCACCGGATGCCCTCGCTTGCCTTCATACACGGGCACCACAATCGGCGCTCGCGACGCGTAGAACTGCGCGATCAGATCGTTCACCAATCCCGTGCTGATCAGCGGATGATCCACCAGGCACAACAGAATTCCATCCGTTCCCTCCGGCAAACTCCGCAGTGCCACCTGAATCGAACTCAATTGCCCCTTTTCCCATTCCTCATTGATAACGATTTCGTCCGGCTGCAGCTCCACGGCTTTCGCAATCGGCTCTGCATGTGCCCCCAGGACCACTCGGCGCACACCAATCCGCGGATGCGACGTCACTTCCAGTAAATGTTCCAGAAATACCCGGCCTTGGTAGGGGAGCAATGCCTTTGGGGAGCCCATTCGACTCGAGGAGCCGCCGGAAAGGATCACCGCCGCGAGCATGAGTATTCCTTCTAGCGAGATTCCACGGCGTCCCGCGCTTCCACCTTCAATTTCTTATGCGCAGACGTCTCGGCGTTCCGCCGCACCGCCACCAGCTCCGCCACGATACTCAAAGCAATCTCTTCCGGCGAAAGCGCTCCAATCTCCAACCCCATCGGCGCATACACGCGTTCGAACTCTTCCATCCGGTAACCCTCTTTTTCCAATGCCTTGTATACGCTCAACACTTTCCGCTTGCTTCCAATCATTCCCACATATCGCCCCTGCGTCCGCACCGCCCAAGCCAGCACGCGCATGTCTTGCTTATGCCCGCGCGTCACGATCACCAGGTACGTCGATGCGTTCGGCTGCAATTTCCCGAACGCTCCTTCGTAGCTCGTGTAAATTTCCTGGGCCATCGGAAATCGCTGCGCATTCGCGAACGCTTCTCGGTCGTCCACCACCGTCACGCCAAACCCCGCCGCGTGCGCCGCTTTCGCTACCGCCGTCGATACGTGCCCGCCTCCAAACACCACCACCAGCGGCTGCGGCAAGATCGGTTCCACGAATACCTCCACGCTCCCGCCGCAAATCAATCCGTTGTCATACGTCGCTTCATTGTTCAGGTGGAACACCAGTTTGCGCGGTGCTTCTTTCTGCATCACTTCTTTCGCCGCTGCCCACACATCCGCTTCCACGCACCCGCCACCAATCGTTCCTTGCGTCGAGCCATCTTCCCGCACCAGCATCCGCGAACTCTCAAAGCTGGGGATCGACCCGTTCGTGTGCACAATCGTCGCCAGCGCGCCTCGTTGCCCCGCACGCCTCATCCTTACGATTTCTTCAAACAGGTCCATACTCGCAATTCGCTCCACGCCCTCGACGCTGTTCCTTCACCGCTTGCTTCCTCAGCCTACGGCCACCCTTCACCCCTGTCAATTGCCCTCTTCTTACTGCCGTCCCGGCGTCAACTCTCGTGCCAATCTCCTTTGCTGTTCCCACGCCTGTGTGCGTTCACGATAGATCGTGGCGTCCTGGGTTTCTCCCATTTTTGCCTCTGAAATCTATTATTTGTACTGGAGGACCTTTCAATCGGTTCTTGGGTCTCTCTTTGGGTTGCTCACCATCTAGCGCTGTCACTTTCTTTTTGCAGTGTACTTGCTCGCTGTCACTGTCACGCCCTCTGCCCCCGACTCGCTGGGTACCTCCATCGCCGGCCGCCCCGAGCGTGTAGCTTTTTTTCCTGGTTGCGCTGACTTTCCTGTCAGCCCTCTTCGGCTCCTCGCACCCACCCCCCGCAAAAAGCGTTATAGTTGTCACAGGACAACCTGCTCGGCAAAGCACGTCCTCCTTCGTCCAACATATCGTGATGCGATAGATGTGTACACGCGGTCCCTCATGTCCTCATTTTCAGGAGGCTCCTCATGAAAGCCATCGTCTTCCACAGCCACGGTGACCCTTCTGTCCTTCGTTATACCGATGTTCCGGAGCCCGATATCCACCACAATGACGTCCTTGTCCGAGTTCATGCCTGCGCCCTCAACCACCTCGATCTTTGGGTTCGTCGCGGACTTCCGGGCGTCCCTATCCCTCTTCCCCATATTCCCGGCAGCGATGTCGCCGGCGAAGTCGCCAAAATCGGTCCCAAGGTAAGCACCGTTCACGTTGGCCAGAAAGTCGTTCTCGCCCCCGGCGTTACCTGCGGCAAATGTCCCGCCTGCCTGGCTGGCCACGACAACCGTTGCCGCGATTTCACAAACCTCGGTTACATGGTGGATGGCGGCTGCGCAGAATTCGTACGCGTTCCAGAGGTCAACTGTCTCCCGTATCCTGAAAATCTGGATTGGGCCCACGCCGCTGCCGTTCCTCTGGTCTTCGTCACCGCTTGGCACATGCTCGTCAACCGCGCGCAGCTTCAGCCTGGTGAATCCGTCCTGGTTCTCGCCGCAGGGAGTGGTGTCGGCAGTGCCGCCATTCAAATTGCCAAGTTCTTCGGTGCTCGCGTCATCGCCACTGCCGGCAACGACGAAAAACTCGCTAAGGCTCGCGAACTCGGGGCCGACGAAGTCATCCACCACTTCATCATGCCCATCTCCAAGGAAGTTCGCCGCCTCACCAACAACCGCGGCGTCGATGTCGTCGTCGAGCACGTCGGCACGGCCACTTGGGATCACAGCCTCAAGAGCCTTGCCCCGGGTGGCCGTCTCGTCACCTGCGGCGCAACCACCGGCTTCGACGCCAAGCTCGATATCCGTTTCCTGTTTTCACGTCACCTGTCGATTCTCGGCTCCTACATGGGTACAAAGGACGAACTGCGTACCGTCCTTAAACTCGTGGCGCAGGGCCGCCTTCGCCCCGCCGTCGACAAAATCTGGCCACTCCAGGAATGCGCCACCGCGCACAGCTATCTGGAAAGCGCCAAGCAATTCGGCAAAGTGGTTCTCACCGTTCCATGAGCCCTCGACGGTGGCAATAAATTTTGTCCCTATTTGTTTCCGGCGATCTGAAAGGTGTACATGTGGGTCGGCGGCATCGGCATCTGGGGATTGTTGGACGCCTGGAAGATGCAATACTCTCCAGGTGCTAGCGGTTTGTCCGGCGTCACTTTGTAGATTCCTTTGCCAACCGGCGTCGCCGTAAACCGCAATTCGTTCGCGCCTTTCGTTCCTGAACCCTTCATTTGCATCACCGCAACCTCGCGCGTCTCTTTCTTTACTTCCATCTTGGCGAGCACATAATCATCCGCCGATTTTGGCGGGGCCTGCATCATCGACGCCATCATTCCTGTTGGCGCGTCGTTCTCAATGTAAAAGTAAAACAACGGGCTCGCCGATGAAATAATTACTCCGGAATGGGGATGCTGGATTTCCGCTTTTTGCTTCATTCCGCTCAGTCCGCCGGTCATCATCATCGCCCCCATTCCACTATTCTTGTCCTGCGTGATCCGCGATGCCTCCAGTGGTGTCATTTTGCCATTTTCCATCACGTACATCGCATCCTCATGCGGTGCCAGCGGATCATTCGGATTCGCTGCTGCCGCCGTCGCGGCGCTCGCCGCAGTCGTCGCTCCCGTCGACGCCGTGCCATTCACTCCCGCCGGCTCGCTCTCCTTCTGGATCATCGCCTGTACCACGCCGTCCGGCACATTCGCCTCTTTCAACGCCTTCAGTCCCGCCGTGCTCGTGTCAAAGCCAACGCTTTTAGCCGCTTTGATCTTCGCCGTCACCACGTCTTCAGAAATTCCCGCCGCCACCATCTCCGTCACGTCCTTGTTCGTCAGCGCCCCGGCCGCTTGCGGCTCCGCTCCATGCAAGCAGGAGATTGCTAATTGCACCAGAATCACCAGGTAGATCCACCGGCAACGCGCGTTCATCGCTCGCTTCTCCTATCTTCCTGTACACGGGCGGGCGGCAGGTCCGCCGATCTCCGCAAATCTACCACAGCAGTGCATCCCAGCGAATCTTCTTCCGCGCACCCCTAGACATCCAGCTTGTTCGCCGCCGCCGCTCGCCCGTACCACAATCCTGAGTCCTTCACCGTCCGCTTCTGGTCTCGGAAGTCCACATAGGTAATTCCGTAGCGCTGGCTGTAACCATCCGTCCACTCAAAATTGTCCAGTAGACTGCACGCGTGATACGCCCTCACATTCGCTCCGTCGGCAATCGCTCGCGCCAATTCCGCCAAGTGCTGCGGGAAGAAGTCTGTTCGTCGCGTGTCGGGAATGTTTCCGCTATCTTTTTCATACGGCGCATCGAGATATCCGCATCCGTTCTCTGTTATCTCGATGATCGGCCGGTTGGAGGCGACGGCTCGATACAACGCGATGAACAACTACTTCTTCCTGAATACCGCGATACACGGTGAGTACCCGAAGGCGTTTGTGAGGGAAGCGCTTGCAGCATGGCGCCCGCCTATCCGAAAACGGATAGCGAAGCCGATTCCCTTCGGCCATACCTCCAGTCCCGAATCCGTCTGCGGTCCTTCCGTTGGCATCACCGCGTGAAACTACGTGTAGGGATCACGCGCCGCCTTTTCATCTGCTTCGCGATCCTCCTCGTGTAATAGTGAAATCCGATCCAGTCCAGCGGCGCCTACATCAGTTTGTTGTCGCCTGGCTTGAACCCCATCGTCCCACAGTGGGCTTGTCCGCCGGTCTTTGCACCGGTCGCTTCCTTTAACCCGCCGGTCAATCGACGGTAATAATCCAGGCCTTTCTGATTCACCTCACCCGTGCCTGTTGCTTGTATCCGCGACCAGGCAATCGAAAGTCGGTAGCTCTTCTGGTTCAACCGCTCGAGCATTGCGATGACCTGCGGATACAGCTGGTATTCGTTCCCGCGGCCGTAGCCACGGAATTTCGAATGAATTGGCGAAGCTTCATAGCCTGTACGCTCCTTTAATCCTGCCAACCTAGCACCGCCGTGCCCGTTTGTCACCGCACTCCACCTGTGCCAAAATAACAGGGAGGTTACGAGGGCCACATGGAAACGATCTTGGGCAAGAGTGTTACGCTCACTCGACCCGACGATTTCGGCAAGCTCCTTCAGGACGAAGGCATCATTTTTACGCAACTCGATAAGGCGGTGAACTGGGCTCGCAAAAGCTCCATCTGGCCGCTCGGCTTTGGACTTGCCTGCTGCGCGATCGAAATGATGTCCATGGCTGCCTCGCGTTTTGATGTCGCTCGCTTCGGTGCGGAAGTGTTTCGCCCCTCACCTCGTCAGGCGGATCTCATGATTGTGGCTGGTCGCCTCTCTCAAAAGATGGCACCAGTCATTCGCCAGCTTTACGATCAAATGCCCGAGCCCAAATGGGTCATCTCCATGGGTGCCTGCGCCACTTCCGGCGGCGTCTTCAATAACTACGCCATCGTTCAGGGCTGCAATCAGGTTATCCCCATCGACGTCTACGTTCCCGGCTGCCCTCCGCGCCCCGAAGCGGTTCTCTACGCAATACTTCAACTCCAGAAAAAGATTGAAGCCGAAAAGGGCTCTTTCAAGCGCGCCCTCAACCTTGCTTAGAAACTGCCAACATGCCTCCTGACACCGTCAGTGCTCGCGATCTGCTTCGCCATTGCCTTGCCACCATTGCCTATCGGGGCGGCAAAACCGTTCGCAACGCTCCTGCTTCGTTTGCCGATTTTCATGCCAGTGACTCCAGCCGCACTCCCATGCAAATCCTCGCCCACGTCGGGGATCTCTTCGATTGGGGCCTCAGCATCGCCCAGGGCAAACAGTCTTGGCACGATTCGAAACCTCTCCCTTGGGATCAGGAGGTAGACCGCTTCTTCAACTCGTTGAAAAACTTCGACGACTACCTCGCCAGTTCCGAGCCCCTCCACGCTTCCCCCGAGCAGCTTTTTCAGGGGCCTGTTGCCGATGCCCTCAACCACATCGGCCAGATCGCTTTCCTTCGCCGCCTTGCGGGCGCTCCCATCAAAGGTGAAAACTATTTTCAGGCCGACATCGCCTCAGGCCGCGTCAGTAAAGATCAGCCCACCCCCAAACGCGAATTCTAAGAAAACTTTTACTTCCATTTCCAGATACTGCCGTTAGACTGCTCTGACCCGGCAATCTCCTTCTTGGATTACGCTATGAAATTCCAGGAGCAGCGGCAGCATCCTCGCATCAAACCGCCGAAGAATGTCGTTGTCGCCTGGCAATCCGGAACGCTTCGCGATGTGTGCTACGTCGAAAATCTCGCCCTCGGTGGTCTTTTCGTTCGCACCAAAAAGAAGGTCGCTCTCCGCAGTCTTGTGAAAATTCTTCTCGACATGCCGGTTGGACAAGTCCGCGGTCAGGCGGTTGTTCGCCGCGTCGCTGAGAACAATGGCATGGGCATCCAGATCATCGCCATGGATCCCAGCGACCGCGCCCGCCTCCGCCAGCAACTCCGCGATCTCCCGCTCTCCTCTTGAGTTTTCATTCTGACGTGGTTTCACCCCTGAACTTGAGGGTGACTCATCCTTCGCTGGCTTTGCGATGGGCGAGCTCTTCCTTTCCAACGCCGCGCACCCTCGACTCTTTTTTCTCTGTTCTGCCATCCCGACCGAAGAGCCGCGCCTTTTGTGGCTCGTAGCGGAGGGATCGTGGCACGATTTAACTTTTACCTCGACCGACGAAACTGTCTCTGCTCTCCAAGAAAAACAGCGCGACCCCAGCCGCGCCCGTTTCCTGCATGCTGCTCCCTGTTCTCTGCTATCCGTCTATTCCACAACTGCCGTCCCTCCCCCACTCACTTCCAGCACCGACCCCGGCGCCACCTTCTCCTTCCTCACATATCCCATTCCGATGAAAGCATCTCGTGCCGGCGAAAACGCGCTGCGTGTGACAGTCCCAGACTCTTTTCCTTCTACCAACAGCGGTGTATTCGCCGCCGGCAATTCCCCTGTATCAAACTTCAGCGCCACCCGTGTGCGATTTACCTGTCCTCGCGACCGCACCCGCTCCACAATTTCCTGCCCCGTGTAGCAGCCCTTCGTATAGCTGATATGCGAGTCTTGCAATCCCGCCTCATGCGGTATCTGCTTTTCTCCAAAGTCAAACCCGTACCAAGCCACTCCTTGCTCCAGCCGCAATGCATTCAGCGCCGTGTACCCCATCGGACCGCCGCCATAGTCCCGCGTTGCCCCTAGCAGCATTCTCCAGAGTGTCGCCACGTTGCCGCGCTTCACCAAAAACTCCCCGCCACTTCTCCCTCCAGGTGACCGCTTCGCCACTCGGCAGGGAACTGCACCCACCGAAATGTCCCTCAACTCCAACTCGTTCAACTGCTCTAAATCCAATCCGCACGCTTTCTTCACCAACTCCGCCGCTTTCGGCCCTTCCAGTGCCACGGTTCCGTAGTCGCCCGTCCGGTCCGTCAACGTTACATCATCCATGATGATGTACTTTTCCAGCCCTGCAATCAGCCTCTCGCGAATCATCGCGTACGATACACAAAACAATCTGTCCCCAAGCGCATAGGTCTCAATCTCCGCCTGTATATGCCCTTGCGGGTTCAAAAATAGCGAGACGTTCCCGTGATTCTCTGTTAGGTCCTTAATATTGTTCGTCAGGATCGCATTCAGATACCGCACCCGGTCCGGCCCCGTGAATTCCAGGTACGCACGATAGTTCTTATCCACGAGTGCCACGCTCTCTCGCGCGTACCCATACTCTTTTCGCCAGTCTCCGAAATCATCTGGCAACGCGCACCCAAACCACGTCCCCATCCGCGCGTTCTCGTCCCCATGCACTTCCTCGAGCGGTGTCGCCAGTGCCGTTCTCTGCTCTTGCAATTTCCTCTCCCTCCTCAGTCTAACAAACCCCCATCTACTCGTGCCTTCCACTAACCATTTATCTCACCGCTGCCATCGCGACCGGAGAGCCGCTTCTTTTGCGGCTCGCAGCGGAGGGATCGGGGCAACACGCGATGCCTCCGCGAATCGTCAATGTCGGGCTGCCCACTTGAAATCTTTGTCCACCCCCAATGCTATACTTCTCCCAATGACTGACGTTCTCCACACTCCTGACGCCGCTAACCCGGAGATGATCTACATCAAAATTCCGGTTGGCATGCTCCAATGCAACTGTTCCATTATCGGCGATCCTAAAACTCACGAAGCCATCGTCGTCGATCCCGGCGACGAGGTCGAGCGCATCCTCAGTCTCCTCGGCCGCTACAAACTCTCCGTCAAAGCCATCGTCAGCACCCACGCCCACATCGACCACGTCGGCGGCCTTGCCAAGCTCCACCAATACACCGGCGCGCCCGTCATGATGCACGGTGAAGATCTTCCTCTCTACAATGCCATGGAAGTTCAGGCTGCCTTTCTCGGCATGAAGCCCCCTGAACTCACGCAGGTCGATCAACTTTTGAAAGACGGCGATTCTCTCGAATGGGGCGGCTACCACGCCGACGTCCTGCACACCCCCGGCCACACTCCCGGCAGTGTCTGCCTGTTTCTTCCCAAAGCCGCTGGCAAAATTGCTCTTCGCCAGCCGCAACTCTTCGCTGGAGATACGCTTTTCGCTGGCAGCATTGGCCGCACCGATCTTTGGGGCGGCTCCTTCGAGCAAATCATGGAATCTCTTACCCAGAAAGTGCTTCAGCTTCCCGACGACACCCTCGTCTATCCTGGCCACGGCGAAATCACCACCATCGGCCGGGAGCGCGCCTCCAATCCTTTTCTCAATCAATAGCGCTATACTCTCTCCCTTGGCCGCCAAGATTTCACACCGGAGATTCCTCGCTCATGGGACAAGAACTCACCTGCTCCGTGGTCGCCGCCGGAAAATCTCATCGCGGCAAAGCCCTTCTTGAATCCACCGAAATTCTTTTTCGCGGCGACCTTGGCTTGAAAATTCCCCTTGCTTCCATCAAGAAGCTAGAAGCTGGGGCAGGGAAATTGCACGTTCGCACCAAAGACGCCGTCTATGTCTTCGATCTCGGTCCCAAAGCCGAAGCCTGGCGCGACCGCATTGCCAATCCCAAATCTCTTCTCGATAAACTCGGTGTCAAGCCCGGCGATTCCGTCTTTCTCCGCGGATCGTTCCCCGCCGCCTTCCTTGGCGATCTAAAGAAGCGCGGCGCTCTCGTCTCGCACGGAAAATCCGCTTCACCTTCCTGGGTCTTCTTCGCCGCCGAAAAGCTATCCGATCTCGCCAGCGTAAAAGCAGCCTCCGCCACGCTCAAAAACGCCGCCGCTCTCTGGATCGTCTATCCCAAAGGCCAGAAATCCATTACCGAAAATGACGTTCGCGGAACTGCCCTCCGCGCCGGCCTTACCGATGTCAAAGTCGCCAGCTTCAGTCCTACCCACACTGCCCTCAAGTTCGTCATCCCCCGCGCCAAACGTTAGCCGCATCCGTTTGAAGGGGTGTTCATCTTCAGGGGGTCGCAGCTTCAGCTCCGACATTCAATGCTAAACGATTGTTAGCCTTTGGCCCCTGAGGACTCTCGGTGTTCATTGACTGCTTTCTGACGAACGCTCTAGCCTGCACCCCCCGCCTCTCCCCGCTTCGCCTCTCTCACCTTTTTCAACTCCTCCATCACCGACTGCACCAGTTCCTTCGCGTGCGTCAACTCCCGCGCAATCACCCGTATATCCATCGCCGGGAGCGTCGGGTTTCTTTGGCTCGTGCAATACACTCCGTGCTGACCCACCAGCACCAGCGCGTTGGTCATCCGATCCAGCGATACCGCCAGCCTCCCTCGCTCCTTCCCGAACATCTGCTCGTACTGCTCCAGCTCTTCCCGATATTCCTTGAATGCAGACATGTTCGCTTTCCTCGCTTCCTTCCATTCGATGCACGGCCGCAGGGTGGTAGCACATCGGGCACAATACCGTGCCGCAATTCTTTACCCTACTCCAGCACGACTCCATAATCCATTTAGCCCAGAGAGAGTAGCAGCACGACCATGAGCCACTCCGTTCACTCCATGAGTGCTTACGTTCCCTTCGGGGAAGTCCCCAAGGGCGATTGGGAGCATCCGAACATGCGACGTTCAGACCTTGTACAGCACAAAGAAAAGGAAAATGGCCGCATCGGCCGTACCTCCCAGATTGTCTTCGGCGAACGCCAGCATCTTCTCCGCGTCCTGGATTCCCTTGAAGGCACGCAGCTTCCCATCGCTCGCATGCAGCAGGAGCGCCGTATCCTCGAAGAATTAATCCACGCGCGCACCCGCGAACTCAACCAGATCAACACTGCGTGGGATGAAAAGATTGGCCTCGTCCTCAGCGCCGAAGCTAAGCCCGAAATGCTCGAAAAACTCACCAAGCAGGCCCCTGAGGAAGATTTCTATCTCCTCCGCTTGATCAGCGAACATCCTCGCGCCAATGCCAAAACTCTCTCTCGTCTCGCCAAGCATCCCTATGGCGCCATCCGCGAGAACGTTGCGCGCCATCCCAATGCCGACGCCAACACCCTCACCCACCTCAGCAAAGATAAGACGCAGCCGCTCTGGTATCTCGTCGCCTTCAATCCCAACACGCCCTCGCCGCTCCAGCGCAAACTTCGCGACCGCCTCAAGCGCCTTGGCGACAGCCAGCCCGCCAACTGAACTCCGCTCTTGCGGAGTCCATCTCGATCTCGACAAGGTTCACCTAGCGAAGCGCCAGCGGTGCATTTCGCACCTCGTCGCATCCCGATACTCCCGGCAACTCGGAAACCACTTCCGGTGTCGAAGAAGTAGTACCCAATCGCGGAGGCCCGCTCATGCCAGAAACGAAAAGCGCACGACTGCTTCTCCAGTTCGTGCTCTCCTTTTCTCTAGCCTCACTGCTCCTCTCCAGTAATCCCCAACGTGTTTTCCCTCAGGCAACGGACGTGGATCCCGCACTCAAAGAACAAGCCTTGCAGCTCTTCAAGGCCGGAAAGTTCGATGATGCACTGCCTCTGTTCGAAAAACTCAACAGTCAGAAGTCCGGCGATCCAATCATCCTCGAGGGCTACAGCTACTGCGCCATGCAGCATGCGGCAACCCTCAGTGATCCTGCGGCCCGCAAAGCGGAACGCGCACGCGCCCGTAAACTCGCCATGGAAGCCCAGGCCGCCGGCGACAATAGCAACCTCCTGAAATTGATGCTGGATGTTCCCGACGACGGCAGCGAGACTGCCTTCTCCACCAAACAGGAGGTCGAAACCATCATGCGCGAAGGCGAGGCTGCCTTTGCCAAGGGCGATTACGCCGCCGCGATAGTCAATTACCAGAAGGCCCTCACTGTTGATCCTAAGCTCTACGACGCGGCTCTCTTCATGGGTGACGTTTACTTCAAAAAAGACGAACACCAGCAATCCGGCAATTGGTATCTGCGCGCCATCGAGATCGATCCCAATCGCGAAACCGCCTACCGTTACTGGGGCGACGACCTCATGGCTCAAGGGCGCGTCAACGATGCCAAAACTAAATTCATTCAGGCTGTCGTCGCCCAACCCTACGACAAGCGCTCTTGGATGGGCCTCATCCAGTGGGCCCAGAAACAAAAGGTCAACTTGGCTCATCCCGCCATCAATCCACCTGGCAATGTCGAAGACAAGGGAAAAGACTCCGGTGGAAAGGGCCAGATCAGCATCACCATCGATCCTTCCACCATTGGCAAAGACGCTCAGAAAGATGGCTCGAACGCCTGGTTTGGCTATTCCATGAGCAAGGCCTCCTGGCACACCGAGCGCTTCCAGAAAGAATTTCCCAACGAAAGACAGTATCGCCACAGCTTGGCTGAAGAAGTCGATGGCTACCAGATGGCGATCATCCAGGTCCGCGAAGGATTGAAATCGAAGAAAATCAAAAAACTCAATCCTGCGCTCGCGGATCTCCTCAAGATTTCCGATGAAGGTCTTCTCGAGCCCTTTGTTCTAATCAGCAAGCCCGATGCGGGTATAGCCGTCGATTATCCCTCGTACCGCGATGCGCACCGCGACAAAGTCACTCAATATATCAACGAGTGGATCGTTCACCCCGGCCTGTAAACCCGGATTATGACCGTTGCAGAGTTCTGCCCACTCCTCTTCCAACGCGCCGGGTTGTCATCCTGAGCGACGCACCCTCCGCCTCGCGAAGGACCTCAGCAGCTAACCCTTCGACTGGCGCCTCGCGTCAATCTCTTCACGGTCCATCTGGCGCCTGCCACTGGCCACTTTCTCTTCCCATCCGCGCTATACTGACCCTTCCGCAATGACACCCAATTCTCGTCGACCAATCCTTCTCTTCGCGCTCCTCTCACTCCTCATCCTCATCCCTTGCTTTTGGCACTCACGCGTTCAAGCGGGCGACCTCGGTAGTCACACTTACAACGCCTGGCTCGCGCAACTCATCCACCAAGGCAAAGCACCGGGTCTCTATCTCGCCTGGCAATGGGACAATATTCTGTTCGACCTCATCCTCTTTTACCTCTCCAGGCTCGCCGGCTTCACACTTGCCGAAAAACTGGCTGTTTCTCTATGCGTCCTCGCTTTTTTCTGGGGAGTCTTTGCCTTCGTCCGCGCCGCCACGCGCCGCCCGCCCTGGTTCCTCACTCCCCTCATCGCCATGCTTTCCTACGGCTACGTCTTCAACATGGGCTACATGAACTACTACCTCTCCATCGGCCTGGGCTGCTTCGGACTAGCGCTTCTCTGGCCCGCCAAGCGTACCGGCCTCATCCTCGCCGCTCTGCTACTCCCATTGATCTATCTCGCTCATCCGCTCGGTGTCCTTCTCGTTGTCACCGTCGGCGCCTACCGTCTCGTCTGGCCGCTCTTGAGAGGTTGGACGCGCCTCATTCTCCCGGCACTCTCGCTCATCGTTTTCTACGCTGTTCACTGGATCGCCCTACACCATCCCGAACTTGGGGGCGACTGGCCCGACCCGCCTTTTTATCAATGGAACGGCGCCGATCAATTCACGATCTACGGCCTCCGCTACATCCATCTGTCCTGGGTCGTCATTTCTCTGGTACTTCTCGCCATTCTCGTCGATATCTGGCGTTCAGCTACGCGCTCCTCCGACTGGAAAGATCGTTGGCTCCTTCTCGAGTTCTATCTCATCTCTCTCTGCGCCATGATGCTGTTCCCAGAGAACTTGCGCCCCGATCCTGAAGGCAGTTGGATCGGCGGCATCGTCACGCGCCTCACACTCATCAGTGCCATCTTCGCGCTCGGTGTTCTCGGCTCGCTTCGTCCGCGCCTCGGTCATCTCGCCGCATTCGCACCTTGTGCCGCTATTTTCTTTGTCCTTCTTTACTGGGATACCGGCTTCCTCGATCGCCTCGAAAGAAACTCCGAAGCGATCACCCGGCAACTCCCCTTCGGCACCCGCGTCGCCAGCAGCGTCTACGCTCCACCCGGCTATCGTACGCTCTACATGCACCTCATCGATCGTTCCTGCATTGGCCACTGTTTCCACTACTCGAACTACGAGCCTTCCACCCTAAAATTCCGCGTTCGCGTCGATCCCGACGGCAGCCCCCTTGTCGCCGCCACGGTCGACGATAGCGAAGCGCTTCAGTTCGGCAACTATCAAGTTCAGGAAGAAGATCTTCCCCTCAAAGAAATCTACCAGTGTGACGACGCTGACCTAACCAAGCTCTGCATCCGCGACCTCGTTGCCGGCGAACTCAACGGTCGCCTCGGCTATCAGCCCCATTTTCCCTGGGACAAAGATTAGTCTGGCTTTTGCGCTCCACCAGCGCCGGGGGCGCACAAGAAGCTAGCCCAGCCCCTCAGGTCTGGGAAGAAGCAGCGCGAGTTCCCAAAAGCACCATAGCTTCCTCACTATTGGCTCTGCATCTCTGATCGATGAATTCTGATATTCCCCGTTCGCGCTTTACACTGCAGCGTTCCTCTCCTCCAGCGAAGCGCCCCCAACTCTCCCGGCCTCCCGCCAAATTGGCTCTTCCATCAGTCCAATGTCTGCTAAAATACCCACAGGGTGAGAGACAATGCTGCCAATACACCTTCAGCCGGAAAGTCACGTTCCCCTCTACGTTCAGCTGCGCGATCAACTCCGCTCCCTCGTCCACGCGGGTGATCTTCGCCCCGGCGACCGCATTCCCGCCAGCCGCGAACTCGCGCAACTCCTCGGCGTTCACCGCACCACCGTTGCCAATGCCTACGCCGAACTCGAATCCGAGGGTCTCATCCAGGGCCACGTCGGCCGCGGCACCTTTATCCAGGGCAATGGCAATGGCTTGAGACTTTCTACGCCTCCGCCTCCTTCTCTCAATGGCAATGACGGCGCCCTCCGCTGGGAACTTCTCTTCGCCGATGAACGCAGCGAAGAAATTCTCACGCGCCTTACCGCCGAAGCTCCTCAAGACGCTCTCTCTTTCGTCATGGCCCGTCCGGCCCCCGAATTTTTCCCCGTCGAAGAGCTCCAGACCTGTGCCCACGCCGCGCTCCGCCGCGAAGGCCACGACATTCTCAATCTCGGCGCGTCCGATGGTTTCCCCGCTCTGAAAGAGGCGTTGCTGGACCTTCTCCGCCAGGATGGCATCCCCGCCAAAGACGAAACTCTGCTCATCACCGACGGCTGCCAGCAAGCACTCGACCTCATCGCCAAAGCCTTCGTGCGCACCGGCGACACCGTCATCCTTGAAAATCCCACCTATCCCGGCGCGTCCGCTGTCTTCCATGGAGTTCGCGCCCGTTGCCTTGGCGTTCCTGTCCGCACGCACGCCGAACCCGGCAGCGCTCTGGGTATCGATCTCGAAGTTCTCGAAGCTACTCTCGCCGCCAACCGCGTCAAGCTCCTCGTCCTCACTCCCGACTTCCAGAATCCTACTGGCACGTCCATGCCGCTCGCCTCGCGCCGCCGCGTTCTCGAATTGGCAACGCGCTATCAGGTGCCGGTTGTCGAAGATCACATCTACGCGCGCCTGCACGCCCGTGAAGTGCGCGTCCCTTCGTTGAAACAACTCGATCGTTCCAACATCGTCATTCACATCGATAGCTTCGCCAAAGTTGCCTTCCCCGGCCTCCGCGTGGGCTGGATCGTTGCGCCTCCTGCCGCGATCGAGCGCCTCCGCCTCGTCAAGCAGATGACCGATCTCCATACCGATCAGCTCGCGCAAGCCACTCTCGCCGAATTCCTCAAGCGCGGCCTGTTCCAGAAACATCTCACGCGCATGCGCAAAACGTACGCTCTGCGCCTGCAGGCTCTTGATGAAGCTCTCCGCAAGTACATGCCGGAAGACACTCGCTGGACTCGCCCTGAAGGCGGCATGTGCCTCTGGCTCGAGCTTCCCCCCGGCTTCGATGCCAGCGAACTCATGATTCACGCCCGCGAACGCGGCGTCCTGTTCGCCCCTGGTCGCTATTTCTACGTGCAGTCGCCGCTGCCCAATACCCTGCGTCTGGGCTTCGCCAGCCTCAACGAGAAAGAAATCGCGCGCGGCATATCCACTCTGGCTGAACTTTTGCGCGCAGAAATGCGTAAACGTCAGCGCGGCACTCGTCGCGCCGAACGCTCTCACGTGGCTCTGGTCTAACCATGGGACGCACGCTCAAACTCGATCCGAAACCCGCGAACCGCTGCTTCGGTTGCGGTGCCGCCAATTCCGCGGGCATGAAGCTCCCGTTCGAACTCGATCTCGACGATCGCCGCACGCGTGGCCGCTTCGTCTTGGGCGTGAATTATGGCGGCGGCGGCGGCTTCGCTCACGGCGGCATCATCGCCGTCGTTCTCGATGAAGCCATGGGCAAACTTTCCAAGCTGTCGGATGAACGCGCCGTCACCGCGGAAATGTCCGTCATCTATCGCAAACCCGTTCCTGTCGATCAGGAAATCATCGTCGAAGGCTGGCAGGACGAAGAGCAAGGAAGAAACCGCTTTCGCACCGCGGAAATTCGCGATGTTCAGGGAAACCTGCTCGCCCGCGGCAAGGGAAGATTCGTGGTCGTCAGCGAAGCTCATTTCGCCTCGGGAGTGACTCCGTCATTCCGAACGGAGTCTGTGGAGTGAGGAATGTCTCTTTCTGTTCCTCGGAGTTTACACTGAGTCGGACGAGGAGTTTCGGTTTCACGGTATTTCGATCTTTGAGAGGAGAAGTGTCATGGTTTCAAGAAAAGTGAATGGTAGCGGTCATACCCCCAAAGGCTCCAACGAATGGCGCGTCAAAGTCGGCCTAGCCGAAATGCTCAAGGGTGGCGTCATCATGGACGTCACTAATGCCGAACAGGCCAAAATCGCCGAAACTGCCGGTGCCTGCGCGGTCATGGCTCTCGAGCGCGTTCCCTCCGATATTCGCAAGGAAGGTGGCGTCGCCCGCATGGCCTCCATTAAGGTCATCCGCGAAATTATGAAAACCGTCAGCGTTCCCGTGATGGCCAAGGTCCGCATCGGCCATTTCACCGAAGCGGAAGTCCTCCAGGCCCTCGAAGTCGATTTCATCGACGAGAGTGAAGTCCTCACTCCCGCCGACGAAGAGAATCACGTCTGGAAACACGATTTCCGCGTGCCCTTCGTCTGTGGCGCTCGCAATCTCGGCGAGGCCCTTCGCCGCATTGCCGAAGGCGCGGCTATGATTCGCACCAAGGGTGAAGCCGGCTCCGGCAATGTTGTCGAAGCCGTTCGTCACATGCGTACGATCGTCAGTGAAATGCGCGCCCTCACCACCATGCGCGAAGATGAACTGATGCGCAAAGCCAAGGAACACGGCGCCCCTCTCGATCTCATTCGCACCGTCGCCCAGACGGGCAAGCTCCCCGTTCCTAATTTCTCCGCTGGTGGCATTGCCACTCCTGCCGACGCCGCACTCGTTCGCAAGCTTGGCGCAGAAGCCGTCTTTGTGGGCTCCGGAATTTTCAAGAGCAGCGATCCTGAAGCGCGCGCCAAGGCCATCGTGAAGGCCACCACCCACTTCGAAGACCCCAAGGCCGTCCTCCAAGCTAGCGAGGAACTCGGTGAAGCCATGCCCGGCCTCGACGTTCGCCAGCTCGAGGAAAAAGATCTCCTCTCCACCCGCGGCTGGTAACGCCCGCCTTGCTAGCGTCGGCGACCAGCCGGCTCCTGGAGTTTGCTAGCACAGGCTTCAGTTTTTATTCTTGGGTTAGCTTTTGTAGTGGCCGGCCTTTAGGGCGGTTCCGTTATGTGATGAAATGTTATGCGCAAAAAGCAAAAATGAAAATCGGCATCCTCGCTGTCCAAGGTGATTTCACCGCTCACGCCGCCGCTCTCCACTCCCTCGGCGCGGAAAGCGTCGAAGTCCGCACCGTCGACGATCTCGCCTCGTGCGATGGACTCATCCTCCCTGGAGGCGAAAGCACCACCCAACTGCAATTTCTCCGGGAGGAGGGCCTTTACGACACCATCCGCAAGTTCGCCCAGAACGGCCACGCCGTCTTCGGCACCTGCGCTGGCGCCATTCTGTTAGCCTCGCACGTCAAAAATCCCGCCCAGGATTCGCTCGCGCTCCTCGATATGACCATCCTCCGCAACGGTTACGGTCGCCAACTCGCCAGCGACGTTTTCTTCGGCCCCTGCATCCTGAAGAACGATCCCCTCGAAATGGTATTCATCCGTGGTCCCGTAATCGAAAGCGTAGGTCCCGGCGTTTCCGTCCTCGCGCAACACTCCGGCCATCCCACGCTCGTCCAGAAAGACAATTTACTCGCCTCGACCTTTCATCCCGAACTTACCGACGATCTCACCGTCCACCAGCATTTCATTTCCATGGCCACTTCTGCGCCCAAATCAGCTCATGCCCACAACTGATAAACTTCGCGTTCTCTTCGTTTGTCTTGGCAATGCATGCCGCAGTCCGATGGCCGAGGCCATCGCTCTTCGCGATGCCGCGGATGTCGTCGAACCTTCCAGCGCTGGTCTCTATCCCCTCGGTGAAATCCCCGAAGCCACGCAAGAAACCCTCATGCAAAACGGTTACTCCGTCGCCGGGCTTTCTTCCAAGCCCATCACCAACCGCGCTTGGAACGATGCCGACCTGGTCATCAATCTCAGCGGACGTATCCGCGATATCGCCTTCGACGATCCCTCCAAGGTCGAAGACTGGGACGTCGCCGATCCCTATGGCGCCAATCCCGCCTTCTATCAGACAATTCTTGAGGAGATCCAGCAGCACGTTCTGTCACTTGCCGATCGCTTGCGCCAGCAGCGCAAATCACAGTAACCTCATTTTTCAGGAGACACCTTGCAGCGCAACAAAACCAGCGTTTCGCGCGAAGACTACCTCAAAGCCATCTGGGAAATGCTCGAAGAAGACCAGGTGCCCATCAGCGCCCGTCTCGCCGAAGAACTCGACGTCACTCCTCCCGCCGTGACCGCTGCCATCAAGCGCATGGCTCGCGACGGCCACGTCAAGGTCGAGCGCGGCGGCCGCATTCTTCTCACTGTCAAGGGCCGCAAAGTCGCCCAGCATCTTTCTCTACGCCATCAACTCGCAGAAATGCTTCTCACCGAAGTCATCGGCCTTTCCTGGGCCAAGGCCCACGCCGAAGCCGAACGCATGGAGCACGCCATCTCTCCCGAAGTCGAGGCGCTTCTCATGAAACGCTTTGCCGGACACAAAACCTGTCCTCACGGCGTCCCTCTTCGTGGTGGTATCGCGCAGCTTCGCAAGCAAGGCGCGGTCCTCCTTTCCGAGCTCCAACTCCACGACTCTGCCGAAATTCTCTGTGTCTATGAAAAAGAAGAAGGCTTCCTCGAATTCCTCGAAAATCTTCACCTTCGCCCGTCCACCAAAATCGAAGTCCTTAGACGCGAGTACGACGAGACCATGACTCTTCGCGCTGGCGGCCACACCATGCATCTCGGCAAGCCCGCCACTTCCCGCATCTGGGTGCGCCGCCTCGCCGCCTGATCCTCGTATGCACCGACGTCACCCGACTTGCTAGCGCCGGCTTTCAGTCGACTCTTGTCGACTTCGGATGCTGAAATATTGCCGCTTCTCGCAAAATCAACTACCATGTTGCCCTTCGGCACAGCACCACTCGTTCTTCGCGGGCTTCGCGATTCCGTCTTCACCATCGGGACCAGGAACATCGCCCATTCGACAGGAGACACAATGACGACCGCAAGTAACAACCTTTTCGATCGTCGCGAATTTATCGGAGGCGCACTTGCCGGAGCCGCTCTCTCCGCATGCCCCATCCCTGCCGCTGCCGCCGATAGTCCCGATCTCCAATCCGTCCAGGCCCAGATTCCCAAGCTCCACGATGAAAACGTCAAGCGCCTCCAGGATTGGATCGCTCTCCCCTCGATCGCCGCTGAGAATCGCAATTACCCTCAGGGCTCCGACTACATGGCACAACTCGCGCGCGATGCTGGGTTTTCGAATGTCGAAATTATCCCTACCTCCGGCAAGCCTGGCGTCTTCGGTCTCCTGGATTCCGGCGCGCCCACCTGGGTTGGCATTTACTTCATGTACGACGTCAAACAGTTTGATCCTTCCGAGTGGTCTTCACCTCCTCTCGAAGCCAAACTCGTCGACAAGGAAGGCTTGGGCAGAGTCTGTGTCGGTCGCGGCGCGGTCAATCAGAAAGGCCCGGAAATGGCCTTCCTCAGCGCTCTTCATGCCTTCAAGGCAGCCGAAAAAAAACTTCCCGTGAATCTCGTCCTGGTCTGTGAAGGTGAAGAAGAGATCGGCTCTCCCCACTTTCCCGAAGTTGTCCATCAATCAAAAGTCACCGCGGCACTAAAAAAGTGCACGGGCGTTTTTATTCCGGAAGCGGGCCAGGATGCCAATGGCGGCGTCGAAATTTCACTTGGCGCAAAGGGTGTAATCGAACTCGAACTCGTTTCTACCGGCGAGCGTTGGGGAAGAGGCCCCAAGCATGACGTTCATTCCAGCCTCGAAGCTCAGCTCGATAGCCCCACTTGGCATCTCGTGCAAGCTCTCAACGCTCTCATCGAACCCGATGGACACACACCCGCCGTCGCCGGTTTCTTCGAGAACGTCAAACCGCTCACTCCTGCGCAAATCAAGATGATTGAAGATGTCGCCGCCGCCCGCAGCGAAGCCACCGCCAAAAAACAATTAGGCGTCGAACATTGGGTCCACGATACCAACTGGCTCGACTCTCTCATCCTTCTCGAGTCCAAGCCCACCATCAACATTGAAGGCCTCGTCGCCGGCTACACTGGCCCCGGCGGCAAAACTGTTCTTCCTCACCGCGCCGTCGCCAAAATCGATATCCGCCTGGTCCCAGACATGACCGCCGCCGGCACTCTCGCCCTACTCAAGGATCACCTCGCCAAACACGGCTTCGGCGACATCGAGGTCAACATGACGGGTGGCTACGATCCCACGCAAACTTCTCCAGACTCCAAGCTCATTCAGGCGCAGCTTGCCACTTATCGCAAACTCGGTCGGGATCCCGTTCTCTGGCCTCGTTCCGCTGGCTCCTGGCCCGGTTACATTTTCACTTCTGAGCCGCTCAATCTCCCCGCCGGCCACTTTGGTCTAGGGCACGGCACCGGCGCCCACGCACCCAACGAGTATTACCTCATCGACTCCAGCAACCCCAGAGTTTCCGGTCTCGACGGTGCCGTCGGCTCCTTCGTCCAATATCTCTACGCACTGGCTTGACACGCGCCCCGATCTTCCAGGTAGCGCTGGCTTCCAGCCGGTTCATCGAGTCTAGCAGTACAGACTTCAGTAAGTGTCCTGGGGTTTCCCTGGGTGCCGCACCCTCCGCTGTTATGGATGCGGGTAAATCTCTAGTCCAACCGAATACGGGCGCATCGCGCAAATCTGTCATCCCGAGCGAAGCGTCAGAGTTCTTTGCTGGCTCGAAGTGGAGGGATCTCGGAAAGATCTTCACACGAAGCGATTCACATGATGTCATCTTTAGCCCAGGTCTTAGCGTTTCTTGTACGGACCTCCTTTCGATGCGGTCCACTCCACCTACCCCAAGTCTCGCCTTACTCCCGCAACTCCGCCGTACTTGCCCGGCCTCGCGCCCTACTCCTTCTCCCCTAACAACTTCCGCAACCTCTCATAGCCCGCTCTACTCACCGGCAATTTCACGCCGTTTCCCAGCACCGCCACCTTGCTTTCCTTCCGGTACGGCTCAATCCGGCTCACCCTCTCGAAATTCACTAGAAATGATCGATGAATCCTCACAAACACTGCCGGATCAAGCGCCGCTTCCAGACTCGAAATCGTCTGCTGCTTCAACAATTTCTTTCCTTCCGTCGCCAACGATACGTAATCGTCTAGCGCCTCCACATACTCCAACTTCGCCGTCGGCACCAGCGTCACCTTCGTCCCGTCCTTCACCACGATTCGCTCCAGAAACTGACCCGCAGGTCGCGCCGTTGCCGCCAGTATCGTCGCATCCGGTGCCCTTTCCGCTTGCTGCTGCTTCGCTCGCTCCAGGGCCGCCTCAAATCTCTCTTTGCTGTATGGCTTCAGCAAATAATCCACCGCGTGCACGTCAAACGCTTTCATCGCGTACTGGTCAAACGCGGTCACGAAAATCACTGCCAGCCCCACCGGATCCACCAGTTCCAGCACGTCGAATCCAGTCAACTTCGGCATCTGCACATCCAGAAACATCAAGTCCGGTTTATATTCGCCCGCCGCTTTCACCGCTTCCATTCCGTTCCCGCATTCCGCCACAACCTCGATCTCCGCGTGACTCGCCAGCATCTCGCGCAATAATGTCCGCGCCAACTCCTCATCGTCCACGATCATCGCTTTCCACTTTCGGTTCGTCACGCTCACGCCTTGCCCTCCACCTCTGCCGGGAACGACAAACTCACCCGAAACGTCTCGTCTTCCGCCTTCGCTTCCAGGAACGCCTCATGCCCATACCTCGCTTCTAGCCGTCTCTGCACGTTCTTCAATCCCACTCCGTTTTTCCGCGACGAAACGCTCTCGGGATCCCACGAATTCTCCACCACCACTCCGATCCTTCCGGCATCGCGCGTCGCCTTCAGTCGGATCCATCCTCCCTCCGGCAGTTGTGCGATTCCATGCACCACCGCATTTTCCACCAGCGGTTGCAGCAGCAGCGGCGGCACCACGCACTCCTTCGTCTCTTCCTGGATCTCTTCCTTCACCGTCAGCCGTTCCCCGAATCGCACTTTTTCAATCGCGCAATATTTCTCCAGCAGTGCCAACTCTTCCCGAAGCGGGATCAGCGCCTTCTCTCCCATCCCGAGCGTCATTCGCAAAAAATCCGCTAGCAGCACGCACATCTCCCGCGCCCGGGCCGGCTCGATACTCGTCAGCGCACTGATCGAATTCAGGCTGTTGTACAAAAAGTGGGGATTGATCTGCGCCTTCAGCGCATTCAGTTCTGCGTCGCGTGCGCGCACACTCGATTCCAGCGCCCGTTCCTGCGCATCGGTCGACGCCTTTTGCGCAATCACCGCATAGTGTAACGCCACGCTCACCAGGTAGTAGAAAAATCCTGCTGCGTACAGCATCCCCGTCTTGAGTACGTATTCCCGGTAGATTCCCGCCCACCCCTGTAGCGCATCAAACTGGTGCGCGACGATATCTCCAATCTTCACCCAGAAAAACGTCAGCAGCAGCGCCGCTGCTACGTGCGTCAGCAACAGTCGCCACATCGGGGTTTTCGCGAGCGGCGCGGTCCGGCAGGAAAAAATCGCCGACACCGCGCTCACCTGCGCAATCCCTGAAAGTACTGCCCCCAGCCACAGCCCGTGCTTCCAGCTGACGGTGCCCTCCGCAGTCAGCACCGCCCCCAGCACCAGGGTGAAAAATACCCATCCAATCCAGAACACCACATGCTGCGTTTTGCCCGCTCGCATCATTTTCATCGCGCAGCTCAGTTCTTCACATTAATCCCGCCGAACACCGCTTTGCCTCGCAGGATCAGCGTCTTTCGCGGCGACGTTCCCATCGCGTCCGCCAGCGGCGGCCTGGTCTCATCGCTGTAACCGCCAAAAATACTCTGCCCCTGGAACACCACCTTCCACCGCTCCGGCACCCGTAGCTCAATCCCTCCAAACACAGCTTCCACATACACAACCGCTTCTTGGCCCTCGATATCCGCCGTACGGAAGTCCACATTCACTCCGCCGAACACCGACACGATGCTTCCTCCCCGAAAATTGTTCGAATGCATTCGCCGCTCGATTCCCCCGAACATCGCGTACTCATTCAGCGTCTCGTAACTGCTGCTTCCCGACACGGTTCCCATTCCGGCCGTGCTCGGCGGCTGTGGAAATTTCGGCATTTCAAACCGGCTCCAGATCATCGCAATCCCCGCAACTATTAAAATTACCGGCCACAACGTTTCCCAATTCAGCCGCACATACCCGAACTGGCTCAGTTGCAGCACCACGCCCACCACGATCGTGATGGCCCCGGCCACACGGCTGTGCTCTTTGAAGAACTTCACCAAGCCTACCAGCACGATAATCAGCGGCCAGAACTTCCATACCCTCGATGTATCCACAATCCCCATGTGGCCGAGTAGGAATAGTGTCCCAAGCGCCACCAGAATAATTCCCGGCACCATCCCTGGCGGCTTCGCTGTGCGATGCATCTCCCGCTGAATCCGCTGTTGGACGTCGTTCTCAATGTCGCGTTTGAACTGTTCTTCCATGACTTCTCTCAATCCTCGCTCTCGTCTCTAGCCCGCTCGGCCTTCTGCTCATTACCGCGCCGTACGCCGGCCCAACGCCAGTCCCACACCCAGCAGCACGAACGGGAGCGCCACCATTGGCATAACGTGCAAGGCGCCTTCCACACTGCTGTATCTCCAGAACGCTTTCTGCGCAAAATTCAGCGCTGTCACTCCCATCGCCGGAATCCAGTCCAGAAAATCCACCATCTGTTGTTTCAGGCTGGCCTGAACATAATCCATACCTGCGCTCATTTCCACTGCGAGCAGCGCAATGCCGCCTACCCATAACGCCCATTCCATCCACTTCCATGCGCTTTGTTTCCTGCTCTTCGTTCCCGCCATGCCCGCCTCCAAGCTGCCATCTCGGCTGCCCATAGCGAGACTACGGCCCCCGCTTCCAACCCGCACGTACTATTCGGCGAATGTCCCCTTTTTACCGGCGAATGTCACCAACTCGCCGGCCATTGCTTCCATCTCCTGCTTGCAAACTCCGTCAAACCTGTCTACCTTATTTCCACTTAACGACAAGCACCGCCAGGCGCTTCGATCCCGGCGGACCCTTCAGGAGAGGTGCTTATGTCCGTTGCCCAGGTCGAGACTGCTCGTGTAGGTGGCCCCCGTCATCATTGGGTCCTTTATGTGCTGGTCGCATTCTTCGGCGGCCTTCTGACGTTTGCCGGGGCCCGCGCCCAACAAAAAGCCTCCGACGATGCCACGTTTCGTAAACTCATCGATGGCTATTGCGCCGCCTGGAGCTCTGGTAATCCCTCCAACGCCGCGAAGTTCTACGCTCAGGATTCCTCACTCATTTTCTATGACTTAGCGCCTTTTCAATACAATGGCTGGAAGGAGTACGCCGCCGGCGTTCAAAAGGAATTTCTCGATGGCGCCTCTACCGTCTCGCTCACCGCTGGCAAGGAATTGAAAACCACTCGCCACGGCAACATCGCTTGGACCTTGGTCCCCATGCATCTGCTCGACAAAACCAAAGACGGCAAGACCATCGACCTCCAGGTTCGCTACACCGGCATCTGGGAAAAGCGCGGCAAGAACTGGCTCGTCGTCCACGAACACCTCTCCGTCCCTCTCGGCCACTAATCTTCGCTGCTTTGTCCTGACCGAGACTTAGATCGGTTCTTGGGGTCTCTCTTTTGTTTTTGATTGGGTGCCGCTTCCTTCGCCCATAAAGGTGCGGGTTTAGATCGCGATTCCACCTAATTCTCCACGACGACTCGACTGTCATCCTAAGCCCGCGCGTTATGCGGGTGAAGATTCCCGCCGCATCTCTCGCCTCCCAACACCCCCTACCAGCCTTTCGCCAAGAATTCTCTTGCATCCGCCCTCTAATCTTCTAAACTAGTCACCCCTGGCCCCTTGGAAGTGCACGATGCTTCGAACGCTCCAATATTACTGGATTGCCGCCCGCGGCTACCGCTTCACGCCTTGGAAGAGCCCCTACATCCAATGGCGCCTCGAAACCTTCCTTGGCAAGGAAGCCGCCAATCTCAACGCCAAAAAGTTCTTCCAGCTTAGTTGGCGCCACCGCAATCAGCTTCAGCGCTTCGTCGACTGGGCTGCGCAACGTCGCCGCATTCAGCGCCGCCACGCCTGACCTGCCTTTGACGCGCTACACGCCGGCTCAACCCACGCCGCGCAGCCGCAACTCGATCCCGCAAACCTATCATCCCCACCGGAGCGCCGCGTTCTTTCCGGCGCTTAGTGCAGCAATCATGGGAAGCCTTCCACTCCGCTTCGTTCCCGGAGACCATCTTTGCCGTTCCATCTCATTCTGCCTTCACCACCTTCCCGTGTACTGGCTTGGCCTCCCTTTGCGCCTTCCCGTTCACGGTCATCGCGTGAAACGACACCGGCAATCCCTGGCGCTCGTGCCACATTGCCGTACTCTGTAAATGAAAGTGTAGATGCGGCCGTGGCGCATCTCCTGAATTGCCTACTTCCACGATGCTTGTCCTGCCTTCAGCTTGTCGCTCGCTTTCACGTTCACACTTCCATGCTTCAGCTGGCCGTACATGGAAAACTCTCCGTTGCCGTGATCGATCACAAGATTGTTCCCCGGTTTCGGCGCCGTGCTGGCAATCATTCCTCGCGGGTTCTCCTCATATCGATCCTCCGCGGACGCTACCGTTCCCCAGCTGCCACCACCAACGTCTGCGGGTATCCGTAAAACATTTCCGGCGCTGTCGCCCCGTTCCGATACACGCTCCCATTCTGTGAAGCAATGACCTCGTACGCGAACCGCTCATCCACCGATACCGCATGATAATTGCCATACAACGGCCGCCCCGGTATATCGTCCATTCACCGATCAGCGGAAACGATAGGCGATCTTGTCCTGGTAATCAAAATAGTCCGTGTCCGCTGGACTTTCCACCGGATGCCCCGAGAGTCCCGTGATCATTCCATCCGGCGCCAGCGCAATTGTAACCACCAGCGGGGTTGGGAATCGGTCGGCGCGAATCATTTGTGTGTACTCCTACAGTTGCATTGCCGGAAGCATCCGCTCGTTCAATATCTCTTTGGCGTCTCCAATCTGTTGCCCGATTCCGCCCGCCAGATCGTTCCATTTGCTTTGATCATTTCCGATTGCCTGATGCAGTTCTGGCGTCATCGTGTCCCATAACTCGGCGCCGCTTTCCGCCAGGCACTTGTCCGCATAGCTCTTCGCGATCGGAAGCGCCTTCTCTCGCGCAGCGGTTGCGGCAGCGCCGTCACGTTCGACGCAGACGCGTTCACCTGCGAAGCGCTCGCTCCATTTTGTGCTTGGCTTGGATTGGGAATCGACAAACTTGCGAGGACCGCAAGGAGCAGATAACGACTAGCGGTAATATTCGCTTAGGATTTCCTTGGAAGCCCTGTTTCGACCTCAATTTGCTCGTCGCCATTGTTTACTCAAAAACGTGCCCTCCCTTCGCTGTCCTTCTTCCATGCGCGTATACTATTCCCATCGGTACTCATTCCATGGCCGATCTCCAAATCCTTCAGAAGACCTCCACCCTCCACGAAGCCCGCTGGTGGGAATCCGAACCTGGCAATCGCGTCCATTGTTATCTCTGTCCGCGCCACTGTCACATCGGTCACGGCCAATCCGGCTTCTGTTTCATCCGCGTCAACGAAAACGGAAAACTCTTCTCCCTCGGTTACGGTGCACCCGCTGCGCTTCAGGTCGACCCCATCGAGAAAAAGCCGCTCAACCATTTCCTGCCCGGCACCAGCGTCTTCAGCATGGGTACCGCCGGGTGCAACATGGGTTGCTTCTTCTGCCAGAACTGGGATATCTCTAAGTCCCATCACGATCAGGTTCACTCCCGCTACGTTCCGCCCGAAGACGTTCCCAAACTCGCCATCCAGTACGGCTGCGATTCCATCGCCTTCACCTACAACGAACCCACCATTTGGGGCGAATACGTCATCGACATCTGCAAAGCTGCTAAATCGTATGGCCTCAAAACCGTCATGGTCACCAATGGCTACATCACCCGCGAAGCCTTCCACGACATCTACGACCACATTGATGCGGCCAACGTCGACCTCAAAGCCTTCACCGAAACCTTTTACGGTAAAATCACCCTCACTCATCTCGAGCCCGTCCTGCAAACTCTCGAATGGCTCAAGAACGAAACCGCCGTCTGGTTCGAACTCACCAATCTGATGATCCCCACGCTCAACGACGATCCCGCCGAAACCCGCAAACTTGCCGAGTGGATCCTCACCCATCTCGGCCCCGATATTCCGCTCCACTTCACTGCCTTCCATCCCGATTTCAAGCTACGCGATAAGCCTGCCACTCCTCCTGCTACTCTTCATCGTGCCCGTGCCATCGCCCGCGAAGTCGGCCTGCGCTACGTCTACGAAGGCAACATCTTCTCCGATGCTGCCAACACCCTCTGTCCTTCCTGCAACGCCGTTCTCATTCGCCGTTCCTGGCACCATGTCCTCGAAAACCACCTCCGAGAAGGGAACTGTCCTCGCTGCCATCTGCGCATTCCCGGCCTCTGGTACCCCTCCTTCCGCTCCACTGTTTCATTGTAGTGGCCAACCTTCGGGTCGGTTCTTGGGTTGGTTTTTCTAGGGGCACGATACGTCGTGCCCTCTCGGATTGCGCTATTCTTGGCGTGCGGCCGCTTGCGTCCGCGCTTACGGTGTCCGCGTCACTTTCTGCGCGCCCTTCATTTCCCAGGGCTTGATTTCGCAGTTAGTCAACCAAGCCGTGCCGCCGCGAGGTGATACCACGCCGTGGAGGGATCGCCACTGAATCGTCACAGCTCTTCGCCTATCCAATGAAACTCGTGCAAGAAGGGAACTACCAACTATCTACCTGCTACTACTGTTCGCTTGTCGGCGCACACTCGGTCCCATGATTCGTCCACGCCGTCGATTCGCCATGTTAACCGCTCTGTGCCAGTGACATGTCCCACCGCCCCAGGGTCTAACTCCACTTACTTTGCAATGACCTCCCTACATTTCTTCTTCGCAAACCCTCCCCGTCGGCGTCATAATGTCCGCGCCGTTTCAAAGGAGCTATGCATGAGCGAAAACAGCGAGTGTAAAGAACTCAGCAAGAATATCGATTCAGAAGATAAAAAAGGAGTTTCTCGTCGCGACTTTCTTAGCAAGGCGGCTGTCACCGGTGCCGCCTTCACCATCCTCCCTCGGCATGTTCTAGGTCGCGGTTTTGTTCCCCCTAGCGACACCATGAACATCGCCTGCGTCGGTGTCGGTGGCATGGGTCGCAGTAATCTCATTAATCTCGCCAGTCAGAACATCGTCGCGCTCTGCGATGTCGACTGGGGCTACACCGACAAGAATCTCTCTCGTCTTGATACCGATGCCTCCAACCTTCAGCAGCACATTGATCATCCGGACGCTACGGGCGCCGCCCCGGCCATGTCTGCCGCCGACGCGGCCAAGGCTAAGGCGCGCCTGGAAAGCATTCTTCACCTCAAAAACGATCTCATCCCTAAGGCAAAACGATATTCCGATTACCGCAAGATGCTGGAGCAGCAGAAGGATATCGACGGCATTGTCGTCGCCACTCCCGACCACATGCACGCCCCTATCACTCTCGCGGCCATGGATCTCGACAAGCACGTCTACGTTCAGAAGCCGCTCTGCTGGTCCGTCGATGAATGCCGTAAACTTGCCGCCAAGGCCAAGGACAAGCCCAAGCTCGCCACGCAAATGGGCAATCAGGGTCGTTCGCTGAACGACACCAAGACCGCTGTCGAACTCATCCAATCGGGCGTTATCGGCGAAGTCCGCGAAATTCACGTTTGGACCGATCGCCCTGTCGGTTTCTGGCCCCAGGGCGTTCCGCGTCCCCAGGCCGCCTCAGGATCACTCGATGCACTCAAGTGGGATATGACCGGCGTCAACACTCGTCTCGCAAACGCCATGGCAGGGAACTATCCGGTACCCGAGACTCTCTCCTGGGATCTCTTCCTCGGTGTTGGTCCAGTCGTGAACTACCACCCCATTTACCATCCCTTTAATTGGCGCGGTTGGGTCGATTGGGGCGTTGGCGCCATCGGCGACATGGGTGCACACCTGCTCGACGTCTCCATGACCAGCCTCAACCTCGGTTATCCCACTGCCGTCGAAACCGTCTCCAGTCCTTTCAACGGGGCCTCGTACCCGACTGCCAGCGTCATCTTCTACGACTTTCCCGCGCGCGGCTCCATGCCTGCAGTCAAACTCACGTGGTTCGACGGGGGCCTCACTCCTCCTAAGCCCGTCGAAATGGGCGAAGAAGAACTCAAGAAAGAGGGCGGCGCCATCATCATCGGCACCAAGGGTAAGCTCATGCACGACACCTACGGTGCAAACCCGCGCCTCTTGCCCAAGTCCCTTCAGGACTCCACCAAGAAGCCTGCGCAAAAACTTCCGCGCATCGACGGCGAGGCCCACGAACTCAATTGGGTCGCTGCCGCCAAGGGCCACGGCCAAGCCTCTTCACCTTTTCAGTACGGCGCTCAACTCACGGAAGTCATGCTTCTCGGTGTTGTTGCTCTTCGTGCCGGCAAGAAAATTGCCTACGACGGCGCTACCATGCGTGTCACCAACGTTCCTGCAGCCAACGAATTCCTCAGCCGCCAATATCGCACCGGCTGGTAACCAATGTCGTTCCGGCCCCACCTGTCGCTCTGGCGGGTGGGGTCCTTGTTTTTGAACGGCCTCGCTTTCACTTTCCACCCTTGCCATCATTAGTCTTAGTACTCAATTCGCTTAGAATGGCGGCATGACCGTCTACTCTCGAATCTCTCCGTTCCGAAGTGAATTACTGGCAGCCGCATGGCTCTGCTTGCTGGCGCTCTCGCTCAGCTCGCGTTCTCTTGCACAAGAAACGCTCACGCCCGCGGAGATCCCCGCCACCGTTCCTGCCGATCGCCTGAACGAAACTTGGTGGGCCGACCGCCACAAGGCTGTGCTCGAAGCAGTTCGAACCCACCCGGAAACGCAACTTCTCCTAATTGGGGACTCCATTATCAACAATTACGACAAGGCAAATCCGCCGGACGAAGATTTCCAGCCCACCTGGACACAATTCTACCAACCACGCAAGGCCCTCAACCTTGGCTTCAGCGGCGACACCACTTCCAATGTCCTCTGGCGTCTCGATCACGGTGAGGTGGACGGACTTCACCCTAAAGTTGTCATCCTCTTGATCGGTACCAACAATACTTCTCAGCACTGGAATCAGTCCGCCGAACAAGTCGACGTCGGCATCGATGCCGTCGTCGCCGATCTCGAGCAGCGCCTGCCAGAATCGCGCATCTTGTTGCTCGGCATCCTCCCCAGCGATATCTCCGACTCCAAGACGCAGCGCGACCTGGCCATCAACCGCTACCTGGCGGTTTGTTATGGTGAGAATCCGCGCGTCACTTTTCTCGACATCAGCTCAATCTTTTTCCGCAATGGCTCGTTGAACTCGGCACTGTTCTACGATCCCCGTCTTCCTCAGCACGGCCGCGCCCTGCATCCCGACACAACCGGCCAGCGCAAGATGGCGGAGGCCATCGAGCCCACCCTCGCAAATCTGATGGGCGCCTCGCCGCAGCTTCCTCTTTCCTCCATGACCGACATCAATACCGCACTCATTCCCGTGCCACGCCTCGAACAAGATTCCTACGATTGGTACGCAAGGCATCACGCCGAACTCGAACTCCAGAAAACTCTCAAGCCACGCGTCGTTCTGATCGGCGACTCCATCACCCACTTCTGGGCTGGCCTCCCAGACAGCATTGAGGTGAATGGACCGTTCGCCTGGCAACGCGTGTTTGGCGGCATGCCTGTCATCAATTTGGGGTTTGGTTGGGACCGCACGCAGAATGTGCTTTGGCGTCTTCATCAAGGGGAATTTGATGGTCTTCGTCCCCAGTGGGTCGTCTTGTTAATTGGCACCAACAATCTCACCGCCACATCCCAAGCGCGGGCCAACTCACCGGAAGAAATCGTCGATGGCATCGCCGCCATCTGCCAGGAAATTCACCAACGTTCACCCGAGAGCCACATCCTCCTCATGGCCATCCTGCCCCGTGGTCCGCAACCCAGCGATCCTTTGCGTGCGCCGATTCAGAGTACCAATCGGCTTTTGGCGCAGCGCTTTGCAGCGGCCTCCTCGCTCACCTATCTCGACATCGGCTCGTCGTTTCTGGCGCCCGATGGTTCTTTGCCTGCCACCCTGATGCCGGACGGCACTCACCCCAGCGACGTCGGCTACCAGATCTGGGCCGAAGCGCTCCTCAATGCCGGCATCAAGCCGCAATAAGTGTGAAGGCAGCAGTAGCGTGCGCCCTTCATTCCTATTTTTCGACCGACCTCTTTCATCATCGACACCGTTTTCCCTCTGACGCATGCCAGGTCCTCTGTTGGCTTGGAACGTCCCCTCCGCCCCTTCTCCACGACCAGGTTTAGGCTTACCATTGTGCCTTGGTGTTGTTAGATGAGAGGACGCCAGAAGTTCTTCATGAATCCAGCGCAACAGCGTCTCACCCACCAGCCTCCACTTGTTGCTACAGAACAAGCCCGCGCCCAACTCTTTCGTTCGTCCGTTCTTCGCAACCTTGCTCAGCTCTTCTTCCTTGCCGCCGTTTATTATGGTTGCGGCAGGTTCGGCCTCGGTCTCGCCAGCGTCAATCCCCACGCCACCGCTCTCTGGGCGCCCACTGGCATTTCCATCGCGGCTATTCTCCTTCTCGGCTATCGAGCCTGGCCGGCTATCTTTGTCGGCGCTTTTCTCGTCAATCTCCACATCAACTCTTCCTTCGTGGTCTCTGCCGGCATCGCCGTTGGTAATACCCTCGAAGCTTTGGTCGGCGCTTACCTCGTCAATCAATTCGCCAACGGCACCAAAGCGTTCTACCGAACCAAGGACGTATTTCGCTTTGTGTGTTACGCCGGTCTGTTCGCCACCGCCATCAGCGCCACCATCGGTGTCTTCATCCTTTCAAGTTCCGGCCTTGCCAATTGGCACGATCTTCGTTCCGTCTGGCTCACTTGGTGGATCGGCGATGTCCTTGGCGCCCTCACGCTCACCCCCTTTCTGGTCCTCGTGCTGCAAGATCCTCAGCACACCTCGACCCTTGACGACTTCGTCGAGATTTTCTTTCTCCTCGCCGGGCTCAGTATAGTTTGTGTTCTTATCTTCGGCCCTCCCTCTCTCCTCTGGTCTAAGTGGTACGGCCTCGCCTTCCTCTGTTTGCCGTTCGCCGTCTGGACTGCTTTCCGCTTTGGCCCTCTCGAATCTGCAGGTACCAATCTCGTGCTTAGCGGTTTTGCCACCTGGGGCTCTATCGCCGGATTTGGTCCCTTTGCTGCCAATAAGGATGCCCCTCTGCTCCTCGGCTGTTTCGTCGGCGTCAGTTGTTCGATGTCCCTTCTCATCGCCGCCAGCGTCTTCCAGCGGCGTCGCACCGAAGAAGAACTTCTCGGCCTCCACTCCGTGATGCAGTTCATCGTCGATGACAAAACCCAGCTTCTTGAAGAAACCGTCGATGCCCTCCATGATGAAGTTCTGTCTCGAATCAAAGCCGAGCGATCTGCCAACAAAATCTCCGAGCCTCTTCAACAGATCGCTACCACTATCCCCCATGTCCTGTGGCTGATTGACGTCATCGAGCCGCGCATCCTCTATGTCAGTCCCGCCTATGAACTGGTCTGGGGACGATCCTGCCAGAGTCTCTACGCAGATCCCTTCTCCTGGGTCGATGCTGTCCACCCCGATGATCACGACAATGCTTTGATCTTTTTCAATCGCGAAACGTCCTCCAATCTTTACGAAGTTGAGTACAGAATTCGCCGTCCCGACGGCACCGAGCGCTGGATTCATGATCGTGGCTACGCCATCCGTGATGCCTCCGGACGTATCACGCGGATCGCTGGCCTCGCCGTCGATATTACCCACAAAAAGTATCTCGAATCGCAGCTCCACCAATCCGATCCCGGCAAGCACGAAACCATCTAGCCGCTCTTTCGCGATTGCTCTTTAGGAGGTCGGTGCTCAAGCGCCGACATCAAGCCATCTGACAACTTGGGTTTTAGCCGGTCAGGGAACTCTTCTCCGCCTCTTACGTTATTTAGCCCTGCCTCAGGTTCGTCTCTGCGCCTCGGTGTCATTGTGTTTTGTCTTACTTCGACCTTACCTAGTTACTTGGTTCTGGCTCCCCGCTACATCCGAAAATGCCAATACCCCGGCCCCACTCTCATCGAATGGTGCCAAGCCAGCGGAAACGCCCACCACACGAGTGCCCCCAGCAACGCCTGTCCCACTGTCAGCGGCAAAATATTTCTCTCCTTCGCGAACAGCCACGCCATCGCAGTCCCGCCCACCAGCGTCAGCGGAACCAGGACAGGATTCGGCCAATGCAACGCCGAGAACGACATCCCCGCCGCCGCTGCAGCGATCCACGTCTTCTCAAACGCACCCAACAACCGGTTCATCAAAAACGAATTCAGCCCCACCTGTTGCAGCAGGCAGAACGCCATGTACCCGAACAAATGCTTTGGCTCGGTCAGGTGCGCCGGCACCCTCTTCAGCATTCCCAGAAGTATTCCGATGCCGCAAATGGCCAGCGCGGCCACGGCAAGAAACCACGCTGCTCTCCGCGTCGCCGTCCACAAGTTGTCCGCGCACCACCCCAACGTCTTCGGTGTGTCCCGGCGCAGTAAAAAACTCACTCCCAGCCACACCGCGAAAACCCACCACGATTCCGGCACTGCCACCTGCAATTTCCAGATGTACACCCCGACATACACGACGAAACTGGTCGCCTCGATCAGACACCCGATCTGACTCCCGCTGAACCTCACCGTCAATTCGCTCCCGTTTCCGCGTCGTCTCGGTGTCGTGCTTCGATCATTCGCAGTACGCTCGCATATAACTCCTCAATCTCTTGTTCTGTTGCCATCTTCGCGCCCAAGAATTCTTCCCAGTCAAACTCCGGGAATCCTCGGTTTGTGATCCGCGCCGGTAACAGCTCGCGTAATTTCCGCGCTGGCACCCGTCCCATCTCCCGCATTTCCTCGTACACCACGCGGTGCAATTCGTCGGCAAACAGCTGCTCATCCATCAATCGCAACAACTCCACTCGCGTCGCAGGCTGCAACAAGTCCGACAGCAGCAGACGTAACGCTTTTCTCTCGATCTGCTCGTTCCATCCCCCAATGCCTGCTGGAACTTCATCCATGACCATCCTCGCTCCTTTCCCCTGTCATCGCGCTTTGGTCGTCCATTCCCCAGCGCGTATCTCCCCGGCTCTTGAGTATTGTAGGCTCGCTCCTTCCTGCCATGTCAGCCCGACCGGAGAGCCGCGTACCCTGCGGCTCGCAGTGGAGGGATCGCGGCAAGCTCGTTACCCCTCGCAACGCTCTTGTACAACTCGAAGCCCTCTCCCGACATTCTTATTCGCCGTGAATCTCCGCGCTCTCTGCGCCTGTGCGGTATCCTCATTCTTTTCCTTACTTGATACTTTCTACGCAAAACTTAAGACTCTTTTTCCCCACCGGCTGTAAACTAATCCTCTCACGTCCATGGTACCAGCCCACGTGGGCCATTCCAGCCGATCGAGCCTCCTACGCTCAAGGAGCCACAACGCTATGGCCGGTACGCACAAAATTGTCATTCTTGGCGGCGGTTTCGGCGGACTCGTCGCTGCGCAGACCCTCAGACGCGCTAACGCTTCCGTCACCCTCGTCGACAAGCGTAATTTCCATCTCTTCCAACCCCTCCTCTATCAAGTCGCTACCGGCTCGCTTTCTCCCGGCCAGGTCGCCGCTCCGCTTCGGGCGGTCCTCAGCCGCCAGAAAAATACCGAGGTGCTTCTCGGCGAAGCTGTCGATCTCGATCCTGTTACAAAAAAAGTCATCCTCCGCGACGGTGGCGTCTTCCCCTACGATTCCCTTATCATCGCCACCGGCTCGCAGACTTCCTACTATGGGAACGACGCCTGGCGTGCCTTCGCTCCCAGCCTCAAAACTATCGAGGAAGCCACCGCCATTCGTCACAAACTTCTTTACGCCTTCGAACGCGCCGAACGATCTGGTTCTGACGCTGAAGCCCGTGCCTGGCTCACCTTTGTCATCGTCGGTGCGGGCGCCACTGGACTGGAACTCGCCGGCGCGCTCGCTGAAATCGCTCGCGAAACTTTGCGAAACGATTTTCGCCACATCAATCCCTCCGAAGCGCGCATCCTCCTGCTCGATGGCGCTCCTCGCGTACTGACCGCCTATCCCGAAGATCTTTCTGCCAAAGCCGAGGGACTAGTCTCCCGCCTCGGCGTTGAAGTCCTCAAAAATGCCATGGTCAACAATATTGACGCCGAGGGCGTCCACTACACCCATAACGGCGAAGACACCAAGCTCCCCGCTCGCACGGTGCTCTGGGCCGGTGGCGTCACCGCCAACGAGTTCGGCCGCACTGTGGCCTCTCGCACTCACGCCGAAACTGATCGCGCCGGCCGCATCAAAATGCTTCCCGACCTGACCGTTCCCAACTACCCCGATGTTTTCATCGTCGGCGATCTCGCTCTCTCCCTCGATAACCACGGCAAACAACTCCCCGGCGTCGCGCAAGTCGCCATCCAAGGTGGACGCTACGCCGCAAGAGCCATAGAAGCTCGCCTGAAGGGGAAGCAGTCCCTCGCGCCGTTCCACTATCTCAATAAAGGCGACATGGCCGTCATCGGTCGCGCTGCCGCCGTTGCCAATGTCTTTGGTGTGCACATCTCCGGATTCATTGCGTGGTTCATCTGGCTCTTCATCCATCTTATGTACATTGTCCAATTCCAGAGCCGCGTCCAGGTTTTCGTCGAGTGGGGCTTCGAATATCTCACCTTCAGTCGCGGCGCCCGCCTCATCACCGGTGCTGCCGTTGCCGACTCCCTCTGCCAATCTCCCTCCCTGCACATGGAGAAAGACCACCACTAGGCCCCATTGCTCGTCGAGGTAATAAAGCCCAAGATTATTCCTTGGCAGGAGAGCGTTAAGCGCTGAGCTTGGTGGCTGCGTCCTCAGATCACGAGCCTTACTGCGTACTCGAATTCCGCCCTACTTGTCCGCGCTATCTAGAGGCAACGGCCAATCCAATGGAGATGAAATGCTTTTGATGCTTTCCGCACGATCTGGACCTACGCAAAATGAATACTTCAGACGAGCGGAACTCGACGCTTTCTCTCACGGCAATGGCCCATCGTCACCTCTTGTGGCGGCAGTCCGTTCCGACCGATGGTGCGGTTTACGATCCCGAACTCGCACATTGCTGCTCCTGCGAGCCCGCGCGAGAGGCTGCTATTACACTTAGACTGGAAAAGGACAAGGCAGAAGCTCTCAAGGCCTGCCTGCAAGCCCAGCTCCTGGACCTCAAACTACAGAGGCATCGAATGTTGCTCCAAAGAGGCAATCTTGCTCCCTTCGAGCCTCTGGCTACTCCCTTCACAGTGTCAGTCGATTCGGATCTCGAACAAGAACGTGGTACTTAGCTACGGCGACTAAACCGCGTTCCTTTACCTAAATCCTAGTGGGTCGGTTGCGGAAATCAATCGGCCCTTGTTCATGCAACGCCGCACAACCCTCCCCCATCCTACAATCAATTGTGCGCGCCTGCCCCGCGCCAATGTTCTGATGCTCACAAGGTTTCATACCTCGCCGCCCTTGCTGCACCTTCGCGTGTGCTGCCTCCTCCTCTCGCTCCTCTCGCACTGTTCGCTTTCCCTCGCTGGCAAAACCGCCAAACTTTCCGGTATCGTTTTTACCATCGGCACCGATCAGGTGCAAACCGTCTGGCCAAACGCAAAAATCACGCTCAAAAATCTTTCCACCAACGAAGAACTGTCTACCGTCTCCAACGATCTCGGACAATACTATTTCGTCGGTATCCTCTCGGGTGAATGCGAACTCACCGTCAATCTCGCCGGTTTTGAGACTTTCACCCAACGCATTACTCTCGATTCCGACAAGCCCAATCAACTTGACCTCCAGCTCACTCCAGAACGGCACACTGACTCCGTCACCGTCACCGCCTCCTCCAACGGTGTCGACACCACCTCCAGCACTTCTTCCAGCCCGACCCTCACCACCAGCGTCCTCAAGTCCGTTGTTCGCCTCAATTCTGATTTTCAGGACGCCCTTCCGCTTCTCCCCAGCGTCGTGCGCGGACCCGACGGCCTCATTCACGTCAAGGGTGGCCAGGCCAATCAGACCAGCGCCCTCGTCAACAACGCCAGCATCGCTGATCCTGTCACCGGCCAGCCCGCTCTCCGTCTTCCCGCTGCCGCTGTCGAATCCATGCGCGTCCTCTCCAATCCTTTCTCAGCCGAATATGGTGGCTTCAGCAGCGGCGTTATCGAGGTCAACACCCGCGGCGGCACCGACGAATGGAAATTTCTTTTCGAAGATCCCATCCCTCGCCTCCGCTGGATCGACTACAGTCCCCACGGTATCGAGAGCGCCACCCCGCATCTCACCTTTGCCGGCCCCATCATCCGCGACAAACTCTTCGTCTTTCAATCTCTCTATTTCGGATACGACCTCACTCGCGTCCCCTCTCTTCCCAATCCCAACAACGTCCGCGTCGACGAGCGCGGCAACTCGCACACGCAAATCGACTGGGACCTCACCGCCAATCACCACCTCACCTCCATGCTCACTGTCGATCCGCAGAACACAAGCTACGCCAACATCGACACCTTCGATCCTCAGCCGGTGACCGCCGATTCTCACTCTCGCGGCTTTTTTGCTTCCGCGACCGAACGCTGGATTCTTCCCAACGGGGGTTATTTCTCCTCGCTGTTTTCCGTCAAACGCCTTAACACTGAAGTGTTTCCCGCTGATTCCGTCCCCGGAGAAATGACTCTCTTCCCGGAGCAAAATTCCGGTTCCTTCTTTAATTCCCAGGGCCGCCACACTTGGCTCTATCAGTGGTCGCAGAATCTCCATCTTCGCCCGCTCGCCTTTCATGGCCGCCATCTCCTCACCATCGGCTATTCCTTCGCGCGCTCAACCTATCAGGGTTTCTTTGCCGATTTACCGATCAACGTCCTTCGCCAGGACGCTACTCTCAGCAGCCGTATCGACTACGTCGAACCGTCTCTCCCCTCCGCCGCCGCTCGCAACGATTTCACTTTCTTCGTCCAGGACAGCTGGCAAATCCATCCCCGCCTCATTCTCGATTTCGGTGTGCGTCTCGACCACGACAGCCTCTCCTCCGATTCCCTGAACGTCGCTCCACGAGTCGGATTTGTCTATGCGCCCACTGGCGACAATCGCACCGCCATTCGCGGTGGAGTCGGCCTCTTCTACGGCAGAATTCCCATTAACGTTGCCATTTTTCCCAATCTTCCTGCGCAGACCATCACCCAGTTCGCCGCCGACGGCGCCACCGTCGTCAGCGGGCCCACTACCTTCGCGCACGTCATCGCCACCGGCAACGGTGCTCTCACCGTTCCCTACGGCCTCGGCGCCACATTTCAGTTCGACAGGGAATTACGCAGGAACTTGCTCTTCCGCTTTGGTGCGGAACTTCGCAACGGCTTCCACGAAGTTTTCCTCAACCCTACTTCCTCTACCGGTAACGTCGCCGAACTCGGCCTCTACAATTCCGGCCGCCAAAATTACCGCGAGATCCTCGTCATGCTTCGCTGGCAGCCCCTTGAAAACACCACTATGATCGCCAGTTATGTCCGCTCACGCGCCTGGGGCGATCTGAACGACTACAACCAGTTCTTTGGAAATATTTCCTATCCGCTGGTCCGCGCCAATCAATACGGACCGCTCCCTCACGACGCTCCCAACCGCGTCCTCTTCTGGGGCATCATTCAACTACCCAGGAAATTCCAGTTCGTCCCGATTCTCGACGTCCACTCCGGTTTTCCGTATTCCAACGTCGGCACCAATTGGGACTATGTAGGTCAGCGCAACGAAGCCGGTCGCTTTCCCACTTTCATTGGCCTCGACGCGAAGATTCAATATCCTTTCGACTTCAAATTCCACGGCCACCGCATCCAGTTCCTCGGCGGGCTGAAAGTCTCCAACCTCCTCAATCACTTCCAGCCGCGCGACGTCCAGCAATATCTCGGCTCCCCCAACTACGGCACCTTTTACAATTCCGTCGGTCGTCTCTGGCGCATCGACGGCGACTTCGACTTTTAATCCGAGACTGTTCTGTTCGAAACCGGGTGCCCCAGGTGCCAGTGTCGCACCTGGGTTTTTGGGTTTCTCTCCGGATTAGCGCACACTTCGGGTTCAAGGGTTCGGGTTTAAAGTCCGCTCTAACTTCTAGCGAAACGCCGGTTGCGCTCGCTCAAATGTCGTTCTTCGAATTTGCACTTTCCATCTTCTAGAATGGTCCGCCAAACCAATCAGTGTGTCCAGGATTCGCCTCTTAGAAAACGGATCGTATACCCCGCGTACAGCAAAGATCCGTCGCCCGGATTGCTCGTCGCCGTGTGCGCATCGGAAAAACCACATTCTCATTTTTAGCGAGCTGCGTCCCTTTATGGGAATCTTCATGCCCGGTTCGAATTACAGCGATACATGGAATCGCCTTGCCCCTTCCACCGGGGTCGGTTCCGTAAACATCAGCACGCCTCCGCCCGGATCGAAACATGGTTGCACCTGCCATCTCTTCCGCGGTTCAAATTCCGCTCCGAGCGATCCGCCTTCCCCGTAATGATAGGTTCGTCTCTCGGCTATGGGCAACGAGGGTACAAAGACCGGCAGAATCTCAACGTCCCAGCTCCTCGTCGCGTGACGCAACGAACGGAAAGGCCGTGGCAGCCCTCCCCCGTCGCAAACATCCGAGTTCTTCATAATTGCTCAGCAAAGTCACGGACCCCACGGTTTGGGCTGTCCAGATCGTCACATCCCTGAAGATTGATGATTTTTCCGTGCTCGAAGGATTTTCCGCGGGACTCAGCAATTCCTGCCGGCGCGCTAAACTGGAAAGCTAAGCACCGCCAGAACTCCTAACAGGAAAGTTGCCCGATGCTCTCTTGCCCCGCCGCCTTCGACCGCTAGAAGGCCTTCTTGGACTAGCCTCCGGAGGCCCGCGCTTTTTCTCAGAGCGTATACTTTCCACTCCATTCCAAGACTCCGGTTTTCCCCGGGCGGACCTTCTGCTTGACGTCGTGCCTAGCCTACCCACATCTCCAGTTAGATTAGATCAGCGATTCACTTGCCAGCCCCTCGCGTATTTCGTGGAGCCGTTCCATTTTTCGATGGATTGCCCAGCTTTCTGTGCAGCTTCACCTTAATTCGGGCCCTCTGGCCTTCTCCGGAAGCTGAACGAATACCCCATATACAGCACGATTGCATCGAATCCTGGATTCGTCGGCTCCGTGCGCATGTTGGAAAAATGAAAGAACCAAACCCCCGTCCTTAGCGAGCTCCGCCCCTTCATTGGTAATTCAAACCCCGGCCCGAACTGCAGCGTGTAATTCTTCCTTCGCGTGCCATCCGGTGTTGGATCCGTGAACCCCACCAGCCCCACGTTGGCGTCAAAAAACGGGTGTACTTTCCACCGTTTCCGCAGTTCCAGGTCGGCTCCCAATGTCCCGCCGCCGCCGTAGTGATACGTTCGTCCGTTCGCGCTCGGAAAAGACGGCAAGCATACCGGCATAACTTCGAAGTTCCATCGCATTATCGTGTGCCGGAACGCGTAGATGTCGCGCCGCAGCCCAATCCCTGCCGCGAACATCTCCTGTCCCGGATAGGTGCTCATTACATTGACCGACCCTACACTCTGCGCGCTCCAGATCGTTAGGTCCGTGAAAATCAGCGACCTGTCGATCGTGTTTCTTGTCGATTGAATTTCTTGTTGGCAGAGACTACTGTTCGGAAAGACACCGAGCACAACTACAGTCAACACAAAAACGACCCGTTCCCACCGCAGCCGCTTAGGCTTTCTTGGTCGTTCGCTTCTACTCTCAGCGGACTTCCAGCCGCTCCTTTTTCTCAGAACGTAGTCGTTCCATTCCATTCCAAGACTCCGGTTCGAGCGCGGACCAGAGGACTCAGGAGTTGGCTATCTTACTTACATCGCTTCTTGTTGTCCATCAGGTAATTTCAGGATCGCCATCGGCTCTCCGCTCTCCGCCTTCGATGAATCTTCCCTAACCGTCCACATGATCCAGCACATCCTCCTGATGCTCGTCGTTCCTCCGCTAGTCCTTCTCGTTGCGCCTTCTCTTCCGTTCCTCACGGACTTCCGCAATGGTTCGTCCGCACCACGCTTGGCCCCTTCCTTCGCTGGACGCCTGCGCCAGCCCTCGGCAAATTTCTCACTTATCCTCTCCTCTGCTGGATTCTCGCCTCCGTCGCGCTCATTGCCTGGCACGTTCCTGCCGCACTCGAACTCGCGCTTCAATCCGACGCGCGGCACGAAGTCGAACATTTTTGTTTCCTCTCCACTTCCAACCTTTTCTGGTGGCCCTTCGTTCAACCGTTTCCATCCGAGCCGCTGGTCCATCCCTCTCTATCGTTTCTTTGGCACGTTCCCCGGCGGAGCCCTCGGCGCTTTCCGGGCCTTCTGCGATCGCGTTCTCTATCCTTCCTACACCGAAACGCCTTCACCCCTCGCCTTCTCACCTCTCGACGATCAGATCATCGCCGGCTCCCTCATGTGGGTCTTCGGCCTTTTGGTCCTCCTTCTCCCTGCCGTTTTCCTCACCTTCGATCTTCTCTCTCCTCACCTCTTCCAATCCTCGGAGGAAATCTCCCGGTTCTGATCCACGCCTCCTTCCGGTCTTTTTCCTCCAGGTGGTGCCGGCTTCCAGCCGGCGCACCTCGCCTGTGTCCGGGCAGGACACATCGCGCCCTCTTGATTTCCCCGTTCTACCTGTAGGGACCGCCGTCCGGGGCGGTCCGATCTCCGGTTAACAGTTTCCATTCTTTGTCATCCCGAGAGAAATACCAGTGCTTTTCCGGAGCGCGGTGGGGGGATCGTGGCTTGATTCCGACTTTTCGTCATTCGCTCCGATTGTGTTATCTTGGCTCGCTCTCAAATCCTCTAACCAAAAGGACTTTCCGATGGCGCGCAATCGCTCCGGACGAATTTTTCTTGCCCTTCTCGTCTCGGCTTACCTCTCATCGTTTCTTCTCCCGATCTTCGCCGCTGATAAGCATCCCTTCGGCATCAACGAGCTCTCCTCCATACACCAGGCTCGCGCCATCGCCATTTCTCCTGACGGCAAAACCATTCTTTTCATCCTCAGCTACGACGGCGAAAAAGGTCCTACTAAACGCGAATGGCATTTTATCGACGCCTCCGGTGAAAACAATCGCAAGCTCGATCTTCCCGATTCCTTTGAGCCGCAAGGCTTTCTCCACGACTCTTCTACCCTCTTCGGCACGCTCAAAGTCTCCAACAAGCCTCAACTCGCCATCGTTCCTCTCGCTTCCGCAAAGCCCACCCAAATCATCTCTCTCCCCAATGGACTTCACGGCGCCGTGCTTTCCCCCGACGGTTCTCGCTTCGCGGTTCTCTCCGATCCTCGCCCGGAAGATGCTCTCGCCGACGTGCGAACGGTCGTGGAAAATGACGTCTCCGGTCTTTACGTTGCCAGCGCCAATGGCACCGACGGTGCCTGGTGGTGCCCTGAATTGAAAGATATTTCAGACTTCGCTTGGTCCGCCGACGGGTCGCAAATTGCCGTGGTTACGCAATTCCAGAAGATCGGCCACCACGATATCCGCTCCACGCTCTACACCTGCTCGGCTTCCAGGGCGCGCCGCGTCGCCGAGTTGGACAATTCCGTCGCGGGCATCGCCTGGGCCAACGGAGGCAAGGATCTCGCCTTCGCTAGCACCACCACCAAAGTCCTCACACCCGATCATCTGTGGACCGTTCCTGCGTCAGGAGGCACGCCCGTCGACCAAACTCCCAGGCTCGAAGGCTCTATCGTAAATGTCGCTAACGATCCGCAAGGCACGGTCTGGGTCGAGCTGCACAATGGCGTCCTTGAAGAAATCTATTCCTACCGGGACGGTAAACTCGCCCCCGCCTACCGCTGGCCGGGTGGCGTCGTCTACTCGCCGCCAATCCGAAGCCACCTCGCCTCTTCTTCCGGCACCCTCGCCTTCACCGTCTCCGATCCCATGCACGCCGCAAACGTCGCGGTGCTCCGCGGCGCTCAACTCCAGAAAATCACCAGTGCTGGTGAAGATACTCTCGCTGACGTCGCTCTCGGCGAAGCCCGCGTCGTCAATTGGACCTCCAAGGACAACACTCGCCTCGAGGGCATCCTTACTCTTCCCGCCAAGTACGAGTCCGGCAAAAAATATCCCTTCCTCGTCTTGCCTCACGGCGGCCCCGAAGCGAACGACTCTCTCCGCTTCGACGCGTTCTCCCGCATCGTCTCCGGCCTTGGATACATCGTCCTTCAACCGCAATACCGCGGCTCTACCGGCTACGGCTCGGAATTCCTTGAAGCTATTTATCAGCACTTCGGTGATCGCGCGTATCAGGACGTCGATAGCGCCACGGATTTTGCCATCGCCCAGGGCTGGGCCGATCCCAATCGCCTCGCCATCTTCGGTTGGAGCGCCGGTGGCTTCATGACCTCCTGGACCATCACGCAAACCCATCGCTACAAAGCCGCCATCGAGGGCGCCGGCATCACCGATTGGCTCAGCTTCATTCCAGAAAGCGACATCTCTCAGGTCGACTACGACTTGCGCCTCCAGGAAAAAGACGCCGCTCCCTTCCTCGCTTTCTCCGCCGTCATGTATGTCGACCGCGTCACCACCCCCGTTCTAATCCTTCATGGCGAAGCCGATCAGCGGGTTCCCGTCTTGCAGGGCAGGGAATTTTTTATTCTCCTCTCGGAACGCGGGAAAACCGTTCGCATGGTGACCTATCCCGGATCTCCCCACTTTCCTCGTCTTGCCGAACAGCGCCGCAACGTTTTCCAGGAACTTGCCGACTGGCTCGCCAAGTACAATCCCCCATCCTGATCCGTGCCGCCTCTCGTATTTGTAGTGGCCGGGCTTCGAAGCGGTCTTTTTTCTAAGGTTTAAAGGGCACGAACTTTCCTGCCCTCTGGCGCTTGGCTACACTCCCACCCTGCCTACCACGCGTAGTCCTGAAATTCCGTTTACGCGCCTTCCAAGCAATCGCGCTACTCTATTCAAGCCATGTCCACCAAGCGAATCCTCGTGCTGTTTGTTTTTCTCTCCGTTGGAATCGCCATGGTCTCCGGCTGGAGAGCCCACAAACAGGCGATTCACACCGATTCCGTGAATCACGTGGCCCTGGAACTTAAGGTACCTTCCGATTTTCGCATTGTCGCGTTTGGCGACACTCGCTTCCACGATCCTTCAGATACGCAACCCGGCAACGCCACCATTCGCAAGGCCATAGTCGCCGCCATCGATCGCGACCGCCCCGCGTTCATCTCTATCGGTGGCGACATCGTCTATTCCGGTGACAGCGGCAGTGATTGGGCCGTCTACGACTCAGAAACTCAAGCATGGCGCGATCACAACATCCCTGTCTATCCCGCGCTCGGAAACCATGATCTCAGGGGCGACCCAAACATCGCTCTGCCAAACTACTTCGCGCGATTCCCGCAACTTGCGAACAGCCGCTCCTACTCCGTCCACATCGGCAACAGTTTGCTGCTGGTTCTTGACAGTTCCCTCGACGAAACTACCGGACCACAAGGAGATTGGCTCCGCGCTCAACTCGAGACTCTTCCCAACGCCGTCGATTTTGTTTTTCTCGTTCTGCACCATCCCTTGTACACCAGTTCTTCCGACGAAAAAATCTATGGTGGCGGTCACGCTACTCGGCCTGCTGAGCAAGCTCTTGCCAAGATGCTCGAGGCTCAGCAGCAACACGTGCACGCGCGCATCATCGTCTTCAGCGGCCATGTCCACAATTACGAACGCCACGAACACAACGGTGTCATCTACTTTGTCACCGGCGGTGGCGGTGCTCATCCCCACTATATCCCTCGCGCCCCTGATGACCTCTACAAAGATCCCGGAGTCAACTACCACTACCTCCTCGTCGAAGTGCACGGTGCCACGATTCACATCACCATGAACAAAATCGAACTAAAGGACGGCAGGGAGTTCTGGTCGATCCCAGACTCCATCACACTCTCTTCTCCAGTCCCTGTCGCTCCGGCCTGACTCACTAGAAACTCAAAACGCGCTCTGTCATCCTGGCGCCGCGCTAATTGCGGCACGACGCACGTCAGCGATTGCACGCGCACAATTTATCAACGAAGCGCCATCCAAATCACCATCCAAATCTCTCGTTGACGTATCTCCGCTTTTCCGGCAGCATGTTCTGCTCTACCGTTCCGTCCGCGTCTCCCTCCCGTGTTCGCGGAATAGCCCATCTCTAGGAGTATCGCCATGCTCGAAAATCGCTCGGTGCCGCCAGACACGATTCTGCCGCATGTGATGTATCAGGATCTCCCTGCTGCCATCAGCTGGCTTACCGGGTCCTTTGGCTTCTCCGAACACTATCGTTATGGGGATCCTCCCAGCGGAGCTCAAGTTCATCTCGGCAATGCTTGGATCATGCTCAAGCAAGCCCGCCCAGGCTCTCAGAATCCCATCAAACTCGGCTTCGGGACGCAATCCCTCACCGTCTTCGTCGACGACGTGGATGCTCATTTCCAACGCACCAAATCTGCCGGTGCTACGATCGTCGAAGATCTAAACGTCACCGTCTACGGCGAGCGCCAGTACGGCGTAACAGATCTCGAAGGACACCACTGGCTCTTCTCTCAGCACACGCAAGATCTAAACCCCTCCGACTGGGGCGCTTCCGTGGCCCATTCCGCTTCCCGCGTTTCTCTTCTTCGCCGTCCTCGTTTCTGTTACCTCGAAATTCCTGCGCTCGACGTCCACCAATCCGCTGCCTTCTACGAAAAAGTCTTCTCCTGGAATATCCGCCATCGCGACCTTGAGCGCCCCAGCTTCGACGACGCCACCGGCAACATGAGCGGCGCTTGGATCACTGGCCGCGATCCTGCCTGCGAACCGCGCCTCCTCCCTTTCATCTGGGTCGACAATATCTCCGCCACTCTTTCTCTGGCTGCCTCTCACGGCGCAAAAATCGTCTCTTCCCCACAACTCGATCCCGTGGACAGCATCTTTTCCATCGCCACTTTCCTCGATCCCGGCGGCAATCTCATCGGCCTTTACCAGGAAACTCCTCGACCGTGACCAAACAATCAAGCGAAAACCTTCCTACTCTAGAAACAACAAACCACGGTCATCGGGAGGTCGCGGTGCCTTTCACCGCGGGCTCAAGCCCTCAACTCGTCGCAATCGCATTCGTAACCGTCCTACCTCCGCGCAAGTTCCTCCAATGCCACTTACGACACCGCCCCCTGCCTCTCCCTCCTCGAGCGATGCGACAATGACCCCAACACGTGCGAAGCCTTCACCTCCTATGCTCCCCGACCGTGCCAATTTCTATGATTTCTCTCTCCGCCTACGTCGCTTGGATCCTCGCTATCTTCCTTGTCGGCTACGTAGCCTTTCTTATGTGGAAATTTGGCCTCGGGCGCAACTTTCCCTTCCTCTGCGCCTATCTTGTTTTAACTTTCTGCGTAGGTTTCGCCCGGTTCCTTGTTTTGCGGCTCGCTGGTGTTTCTTCGGAGGAGTACATGGACGTGTATTACTTTTCCGATCTCCTGCTCTCGGTCGCCGTCTATCTCGTCGTCTTCGAACTCTATCGAAAGCTCTTCCCGGCTCTCGCCGGGAATATGCTTCTAAGCTTCGCTGCCGCGCTCTTCGTCCTTCTCAGCTTCTTTTCTTGTGGAGTAGCAGGGAATTCCGAGGTGCACCTGAGGGGAACCATCTTTGCCTATGAGCTGAGCAGCAAGCTGTTCTTCGCAAACATCGGCCTCACCTTTCTCCTGTGGGCACTTCTACAATTTCGCGGTCAATCGCAAGGCCTTGCCTCACGCATGGTCCCTGTCTGGGGCATCTATTTCGTGCTCTTCTCAGCCACCTATCTCCTCTGTCTGCTTTATCCCTGTCTTCCGCGCTCGAAAAGCGAACTCCTCTCCGTCGTAATGGAAATCTCCTTGTTCTGGCTTCCTCTCGGTCTCGGTTTCCTCATCGTCAATCACTCCAATCAGGAACATCCTTCTTGGAACTCCTGATTCGTTCGAATCTGGTTTCCTTTCAGCGTTATCTCGGCCACAACCATCCAAACGTCCCCGCGGTCAGCAACGCGTAAATCAATCCGTCGACGACTTCTTTGATCACCATGCCCCACGGCTGGCCCCTCCAGATTCCGTTGCTGACATTAGCCAACCCGTATGCCAAAAACGCTGCTGTTCCCGCCACGCGGAACACCACCAGATAATTCGCGCCTGCTACCACGGAGTGCCACGTCAGATACCCGACGAAGAAGCTCACCGCCAAGCAGAACCCAATCCACTGCCCCAGAAATTTTGGCATCGCTGGCGGCTCGTTCGGGTACACCGTCATCATTCCTACCGGTCCCTGCTTGTATTTCGCTTGCATCTCCGGCGATTTCATCTCCTGATGTGTGCCGTATGGAAAAACGTACAGCCCCTTCGTCAATCCCGCCCCTCGCAAACCCGCCAGCGCCTTCTCCTCATCCGGCAGTCTCCGGTAATCCGCTTGATGGTATTTCAGCACCGTGTGCATGATCGAACTCGCCATGAATACAAGCAACGCCGACAACAAAATCGGCAGCCAAAGCGCACCTAGAAATGCCATTCCTTCCTCCTTTGCTTTCCGTGGATACCTGTCGAAACGGACGTGTGCCCGCGAGGCTACACCGCCCCCAATCGCACGGTCAAGTCAATCCCTTCGTCAATCCCTTCTCGACGTCTTCGGGGCAAGCCTTCCGTCGGGCCCTTCTTTCCAAGGGGCGGATCTCTAGCTCCGAGATAAATCGATACTAGCAAAACCGGGCTTTAGCCCCTGAGGAAGCTCTTCTGCTCCGTTCGCCACCGAGACAAGCTCACTGGTCTCACCCTTAACGCTTCTTCATTTCAGACCCTTCCCGCGCCCCAAAAATTCCCTTACCCTGTCGATTTCGTCCCTCCTCGTTCGACATACCAATGAAGCTACGCACTCGAGGCCTTTTGTTGGCCGCCAGCGCCCTGAAAGGAGGGCACGTTCATGAAAAGGACGCTACTTTCCGGATTACTTGCTCTAGCCATCTCATTCGCGCCTCACCAGTGCAACTTCATCGATTTCCAGCTTCCCGCCTTCCAGATCACCTGCGCCCTCGCCAGCCCTTTGTTTTGGCAGCTTTGGGACGAATTCCTCACCGTTGAGCTCGCGCAGCGGACTTCCTCGCCCTCCCAGGACGCCGGACTCTCCGCGTGGCCTTCATTCCCGGAGAGTGACACCCTCTTCTGTCTTGTCTTCCATGCACTTCTAAACCGCGCCGTTGCTCTTTCCCAAACTCCAGCGCGGCAGAAAGGCGTCTTGTCTGTTTCAACTTCACTCGACTCGCATTGTCGTACAATGGGCCGCCATTCTTCGCCCATTCCAGGCTTCTCGGCTACTCAGCAACGCGTCGGTTAATTCCATCATCAGGAGAAATCACCATGCGATTCTTGAGCATCTACAAAAACGTTGAGCGAAACGCACCTCCCACACAGGAGGAGATGGCTAAAATGGGCCAGCTGATTCAGGAGGGAATGCGATCGGGCGAACTTCTTTCCGTCGAAGGTTGCATGCCCAGTGTCACAGGTGCACGCATGCGACTCGATTCCGGCAAAGTCTCCGTCACCGACGGCCCATTCACCGAAACCAGGGAAGTCATTGGCGGTTTCGCCCTCATTCAGGCGAACTCCAAGCAGCACGCCCTTGAAATCGTCAAGAAATTCCTTCTTATTGCCGGCGAAGGAGAATGCGAGCTCCGCCAGGTTTACGATAATGCTCAAGGCACCTGCGCCCAGTCCTCCGCCGCTACCTAGCCATTCACCACGGCTGTCGCTGTTGCATCTGGAGTACTCTTCGCAGCCTGAAGTGTGGGGCACGATACATCGTGCCCTCCTGGGGTTTCGTTTTCAGCGTTTGTCCGGGCCGCCCTCTGAGGCGCGCATTTTCCGCGCCGAACGATTTTGCGCTGCGGCCCGTTCTTGGGTTCGCTCTCGCACTTTTAGGGGTCGACCTTCAGTTCGGTTCTTGGGTTCCACTTCTGGATGCCGCACCGTTCGCCGCAATGGAGCGAGCTTTTCCTTCTCCACTTCTGAACTATTCGCTTCTCCGCGTTCCTCTGCGTTCTGTACGCTTCTGTGGGAGCGTCTCTTCGCCCCGGAACTTAAAACTCCCGCTCCGACCTACTCATACCTCAGCGCCACCAGCGGCTCTACCCTGGACGCTCGCCTCGCCGGGATCCAACACGCCGCCACTCCCGTTGCCAGCAGCACCGCCACCGCCACTCCCAGAGTCAGCGGATCGTATGCCGACACCCCCCACAATTGCGTCTGAATCACTCGGCCCATCGCGAGACTGGCAATCACTCCGATCGCCACTCCCGCCCCTACCAAGCGCAACCCTGCCTTGAGCATCAGCCCCAGCACGTCCCCGCCTTTCGCGCCCAGCGCCATCCGTATCCCAATCTCGTGCGTTCTCCTCGCTGTCGCGTACGCCAGCACGCTGTACACCCCAATCGTCACCAATAGCAGCCCAATGCTTCCGAAAATCGTCATCAGCAGAAATCCGAAACGCGGCCCGGCATAGGCGTACATGCGCAAAGCATCTTCCAGCGATGCACTGTGCGAAAGCGCCACTCCCGGATCTGTTGCCCAGATTTCCCGCCTCACTGCATTCATCATCAACAGCGGTTCCAGTGTTGTGCGCAACAATACTCCTGGGCCCGCCGACGCCGTCACCGTGTAAGGCAACCACACTTCCGGCTCGATCGGTTGCTGCAGTCCGCGATTCTTCACATCCGCCACCACTCCCACGACTTCAAACCACGCATCTTTCACCGGTTCCGCGAACTGTTCCAATTTCGTCACCCGCACCTGTTGCCCAATCGGATTTCCATTTCTCAAATACTTCCGCACGAACGTCTCGTTCACGACCGCCAGCTTTCGCGCTCCATTCACTTCCGCTTGTGTAAATCCTCTTCCATTCTTGAACTCAAATCGCAGCACATTAAAATATCCTTCACTGCACAGTTGAAACACTCCCGTCTGCCTCTCCTCGCCCGAATTTCCCCGCACTTCGATTTCGCTGTCCATCCCATCATTTGGCGGTGCCGTGTACGCCTCTGCCACGTCCACCACTCCTGGCAACGCTTTCAATCTTCCCAGCAGTGGCCGGAAAAATCCCGCTAGCTGCTCCGAGGTTTTATAGCGCCCCGGTGGTAAGGGCAGCCGCGTAAACAGCACATGATCCGGCCTGAAACCTAAACGTTCCTCCCGCAACGCCACGAAACTCCGCATCAGCAGTCCCGCGCCCACCAGCAACGCGAGTGACAGCGCCACCTCCAACACCACCACAGCATTCCGCAATCGACTGTGCTGGGTTCCTCCTCCTAATCCTTTTCCTCCATCCCGCAGCGGCTCGTTCAGATCGCGCCTTCCCACTTGCAGTGCCGGCACCGATCCAAACATCACCGCCGTCAACACCGCCACGCCTAGCGTGAACGCCAGAACCGTGCCATTCAGTTCAATCACCGACTCTGCCGGAATCGTGTCCGGTGGCATCGCCGCGACAATGGACTTTAATCCTCCCCAAGCCATTAAGGTACCGAGCCCCGCTCCCCCCATCGCCAAGATCAGGCTCTCCACCAATAACTGCCGCGCCAATCGCAAACGTCCCGCACCCAGCACTGCTCTCACCGCAAATTCTTTTTCTCGCCCCGTCGCTCGCGCTAGCATTAGGTTCGCCACGTTCCCGCACCCGATCAGCAACAGCAACCCCACCGCCGCCATCACGGTCAACAATGTTGCGCGGAACTGCCCCGTAACTTCGTCCAGTAACGACGCCACCTCAAGGCTGAAACGTTTTGGATAATCTTTCGGATACGCCTTTGCCATTCGCTCCGCAATCACCGTTAGATCCGCCTGTGCTTCCTTCTTTGTTACCCCCGGCTTCAGATGGCCCAGCAAGAACCAGTAGCCTATCGGAGAGCCCGGCCCGCCGGCGCGCTGCCCGCGAATCGGCGTATCCGGAATCATCACATCCGCCTCGTACCATCCGAATCGCGGCGGCATGATTCCAATCAATGTTCTCGGCTTCCCATTCAGCACAAACGTTTTGTTCAACACTCCCAGATCGCCATTGAACAGGTTCACCCACGCCTTATACCGGAGCACAAAAACCGGTGGCGCTCCCGGTTTGTAGTCCTCCGCCTGCATCACTCTTCCATACAACGCCGGCACACCGAAGAACTCGTACGTCCCTGGAGTCACGTGCGCCCCGTACATTCGGTCCGTTCCCTCACCCTGCTTGTACAGAATTTGCTCTTCCGCCGCCGCGATTACGCCATCAAACACATGGTTCTGCTTCGCATAATCCAGATATTCATCCGAACTGAATCCCGCGCGCCCTCCCGGATCATTTCCTTGTGTGTCGTGGACCGTCATGTACATCAGCCGTCCCGCATCTCTGTAGGGAAACGGCTCCAACAGAACGTTTTCAACTACACTGAAGATTGCTGTCGACGCTCCAATCCCCAGCGCCAGCGTTACCACCGCCACTGCCGTGAACCCTTTGTTCTTCCACAGCGTTCGCAGCGCGTACCTCACGTCCTGTACCAAGTTCTCCAGCCATACCACCAGTCTTGCGTCGCGACTCTCTTGCCGATGCCGCAACGCCGATCCGAAGGCCCGGCGCGCATCCTCAGCGTCTCTGCCCGCCTCAATTGCTTCCGCCACATGTGCTTCAAGTTCCTCGTCGATTTCTCGATTTACTCGTTCCCCTCGAAACATATTCTTTATCCGCGCCCACTGTGACATGTTCGTCCCCCGCGCAAATTCTTCCCAATTCTTCTTTCTCTTACTGCGCCCTCAGTATCTTCATTGGATCGACTCTCACCGCCCGAACCACCGGCACCACGGTCGCCAGCAATGTGGCTCCCAAAATCGCCGCCGTCGGAATCGTCAGCATGGCCATATCCGTAGCCTTCACCTGGTAAAAAAGCGATTCGATGTACCGCACAGTTATCATCCCCAGCGCCAGCCCCGCCACCGCTCCCACCACGACCATCGAAAACACTTCCAGCGTTACCAGCCTCGCGATGTTTGTCCCCTGCGCGCCTATAGCCATACGAATCCCGATTTCCTTTTGTCGCTGCACCACCGAGTAGTGCAGCACGCCGTACAAGCCGATTCCCGCTAGCAGCAGTGCGACGACAGAGAAGAACCCCGCCAGCATCGCCAGGAACCTCTCCCTCACCGTATGCGCATCATTAATCTCCTGCTGCGTTCGTATCCGGCTCACGCGCAACCCCGGCCGCGATTGCTGTACCTCCTGACGCAATATTGACGCCAGCTGCAGCGGATTTGTCCCCACAGTCTTGACGACGATGCTCGCGTCTCGCAATTTCCTTAGCGCTCCATCGTCTCCGAGCGTACGAATCGGCACATACGCGGTGGGCAGGATCTCTTCACGCAGGCTGCGATAACTCGCGTCCCTCACCAGTCCTACAACCTGAAATCGATACCGCGGCCCCTCATCGCTCGCGCGCTCAAATGTCTTTCCCACCGGATTCTCGACGCCGAAATACGTCCTCGCAAATGTTTCGTTCACGATCGCTGCCCCCGGCGACGTCTCACTGGCCTGAAAATCCCGCCCGCCCACCATTGGAATCTGCATCTCCTCCACCCACCCCGGCGAAACGCGCAGAAAGAAGGCCAGCACCTCGATGGGTGGTCCGCCATGCACTGCAATATAATCGTTCGACGCAAATCCCCCGAGCAGCGCCCGATCCGCCAGCGCCACTCGTTCCACGCCGGGTACACTCCTTAGTTGTTCCGCCACTTGATCCCATGTCTCCGCCGTCTGCGGCTCTCTCGCCACCGTATCCAGAATCACCAATCGCTCCGCCGAAAATCCCGTCGACTTATGCGCCAGACGTTCGAACGTCGCGACAAACAGTCCTGCCACGAACAGCACCAGAAAACAGAACGCTACCTGCGCCGCAATCAGCGCATTCATCAATCGCCGCTTGGAGTGCGGATCCTCCCCGCCTTTCAGCGCGTTCGCCGGTTTGATCCCCGAGACCCTCAGTGCCGGAATCAATCCGAACAGGCACGTCACCACCAACGTCAATGCAAATCCGAATCCCACTACTCGCCAGTCCGCGGGAAGGCGAATGCGCGCCGGATTATCAGCCGGATTGATTCTGCTCACCACAAACGGCGCTGCCCACCAGGCAAACGCCCATGCAATTGCCGCCGAGATCATCGCGATCCAAGCGCTCTCTACCATCACCAACTGCACCAATCTCCATCTCCCGGCGCCAATCGATATGCGCAGTGCCATCTCACGTGCTCGCGCCGCCGCTTGTGCCGTCATCAGATTCGCCACGTTCGCGCAGGCGATCAACAAGACCAGTCCTACCAGAACGCCGAGCGCCGCCAACGCAGCGCGATTGTCCGTTTGGAATCCAGACGCCCCCGTCGGCGCTCGTTCCAGGATCACCGCCTGGTTCACGTAATTATCGATGGCCTGCTGGCTCATCCCCTTGAATCCCTTTGCCCTCTCCTCCTCAAACGCGCGGGATGTCGCAAACAATTGAGTCCGCACCTGCTGTGGCTCCGCTCCCGGTTGCAACAGCGCGAAGATTCGAATCCAGGTGGAATCTGGCCGCGTCGCATCGGGGTACATCATCGTCGGTACAAAAATGTCGGTTAGTGTCCCGGGTTCTGTTCCTGCGAACGGTTTCTCCGCCACGCCCACAATCTCGTATATCTCGTTGCCCATTCGAAATGTTTGTCCCACGACCTTCGGGTCTTCCGCAAACCGGTTCGCCCAATATTCATGCGACAACACCGCGTACGGGTGCGCTCCTGGCGTCACATCATCGCTTTCCATCAACAAACGCCCTAGTTCCGGTCGCAGTCCAAAGGTCCCAAACGTCGCTCCCGAAACGTACTGTAACTGTGCTTTCTCCATCTCCTCGTCCGATCTGAAGGTCAGATCCACGCGCTCGCCGTAGGAAATCGCCAGCAATTGCGCTTGCCCTTTCAACACGTCACGCATCCGCTGGAACGCCGGATACGCCCACCCGTCAAACGAACTCGGCTTGCCGTCCCATCCAATTCCCGAACGGTAGGGAAGAAACATCCGCTCGGTCCCCGCCACCGGCAGTGGCCGCAGCAGCAACGCATCAATCAGACGGAACGCCGCCGTGCACGCCCCAATCGCCAGGGCCAGCGACAAAATCGCCGCCGCCGATGTCACTTTCGCGTTTCTCAACTGTCTCCACCCAAACACCGCATCCGCCCGCAGCGAATCCAGCCAAGTCAGAATTCTCGCGTCTCTGCTTTCTTGTCGAATCCTCATCGTCGACCCCAGCGCTTTCCGCGCCTCTCCCGCATCTCTTCCCTCTGCCACCGCCTCCGCTACATGCGCCTCTAGTTCCTCATCGATTTCTCGATTCACCTTCTCTCCTTGAAATACATTCGTCATCCGCGTCCACAGTGACATTCCTGTACCCCATTTCGGACTCACCGCAGTTCTTTACTTCCTTCCTTCGCTACTTTCTTGCTTACTACTTCTTCCTTCTTACTCCTGCCGCAGCGCGCTTATCGGATCGATCCGGCTCGCTCGTCGCGCCGGCAAGTAACTGGCGAACATCGCCGCCATCACCAGCACCGGAATCGTTACGGCAAATGTCGTCAACTCCGTCGGTTGCATTCCCTCCACCACATGCTGCAACAAGCGTCCCGCTGCCAATGCCGCTGCCGCCCCGACTCCCACGCCCCAAAAAATAATCCCCAGGCTCTGACGCAGTACAAGCCACATGACTTCCGCGCCGCTCGCTCCCAACGTCATCCGCACGCCAATCTCGGGCACGCGTTGCGTCGTTAAGTACGCCAGCACGCCGTAAATCCCGATGCACGCCAGCAGCAGCGCCAATCCCGCGAATATGCTGAACAGCAGCAACAGGAATCGTTGTCGGGCCAGCGAATCGCTCACCAGTTGTTCCATCGTGTGCACTTCATACAAAACTTGATCCCCGGTCGCCCCGCGCACTTCCCACCGCAGTGGCCCCAGCACATTCATTGGCCCTACGCTGGTGCGCACCGCAATGGACATCAACTCCGACCACCGCCGCAGCAGCCCATCGGGCACCTGCGCAAAGGAATAGTAAAATTGTGCGCGCACGTCCGCTTGATCATCGCCCGCGAGCCCCCAATGCCGCACGTGCCCTACGACGCCAACCACTCTCACGACGTCGGGTCCTAGCGCTCCCGACGAAAATGGACTTCCCTGATCGGGCAGCCACAGCCGCTTCCCAACAGCCTCTTCCTCGCCAAACGCCTTCTTTGCCAGCACGTCATCGATCACCACCACGAGCTCACTGTCCCTTCGATCGTGGGCATCGAAAAATCGCCCTTTCTGCAGCGGGATTCCCATCACCTTCAGATAATCCGGTGTCACGCTCGTCGCTAACGCCAGCGGCTGCTCACCCGCGGGAGGCAACGTGGCACTGATCCAGTAGCCCACTTCGTTATTCCCCTCGCGCATCGGCACGGTGTCAACAATCGCCGCCGACTCCACTCCCGGTACTCTCCTGGCCCGCTCGAGCACGTCCAGCCACGCGGCACGGATCTGCCCCGGGTTCGCCAATGTTCCGGCCGCCAACGCCATCCGCGTCACCAGCACATTTCGCATGTTCAATCCCGGATCCAGCGACACCAGCCTGAGCATGGTCCGTCCCAGCATTCCCGCGGCAACCAGCAGCACCACAGCCAGGGCGATCTCCGAGATCACAAATCCGCCGTGCAATCGTCGCGAGCCTCCTGCCAGGGTCCGCACCCCTCCTCGCAGGATCTGTTCCAGTTCCCGCGTCGGCGCCCGTAGCGCCGGAGCCAGTCCAAACAACAATCCACTCAAGATCGAAATAGCGGTTGCAAATACCAAAACTCGCCAATCCAGTTGAATTTCTTCCGCTCTCGGCAAACTTCCCGGCCACAGCGCCACAAGCGGCCGGATTCCCACGGCCGCCAGAAACACTCCCAGCGCTCCGCCAAATACACCCAGCACCGCGCTCTCCGTAAGCCCTTGGCGCACCAGCCGAATTCTCCCGGCTCCTAGCGCCACGCGCATCGCGAGCTCTCGCTCCCGCGAAATCGCGCGCGCCAGCAGCAAACTCGCTACGTTCGCGCACGCAATCAGCAGCACCAGGCTCACCGCGCCCAGCAGGAGCCACAGCGTCGATCGCAAATCTCCGACCTCTGGACGCATCCGCTCCACGACAAAACTGCGGCCCGCATTTGAATCCGGGTACTGCTCCGCCAGTTGGTGACCAATCAATCCCAGCTCTGCTTGTGCTTCCTGTAGCGTTGTTCCCGAGCGTAGCCGCGCCACTGCAGTAATTCCCGGATGCCGGTCGCGCCTGGACATACTGGCTGAATTGTCCTGGCCCAGCGGCATAAATACGTCTGGCTCTTCTCCCTCCAACCGAAAGCTCGCTGGCGCGATTCCCACCACAGTGAAGGACTCTCCATCCAGGGAAATTGCTTTTCCGATTGCACCGGGATCTCCTCCGAATCGCCGCTGCCAGAAGCTGTGGCCCAGGATCATAACGCGCGCCGCACCTGGCTTATCTTCTTCGGGTAGAAACGTGCGCCCGTTTGCCATCGTCACGCCCAGCACGGAAAATAAATCCCACGAAATCTGGCGGCCCGAAGCGTATTCCGCTTCCCCTTGCACGTTCGCCGTTCCTACGTTGTACCGCCACGCCGCTAGGTCCAGAGTTTTGCTCTCGCGCTTGCAATCCTGCAGATTGGGGTACGCAAACGCCCACAGATTTCCATATTGCGTCGCCTGTTCTGTCTTCTCCTGTACCGTCACAAGGCGCTTTGGCTCACCGTAAGGTAGCGGTCTCAGCAACACCCCATTGATCACCGTGAACATCGCCGTCGTTGTTCCACTGCCCAGCGCCAGCGTCAGCAGTGCCACGGCCGCGAATCCCGGTCTTCGCCCCAGCGTGCGTAGAGCGTAGCGAACGTCCTGTGCGAGATCGTCCATCCATACCACCAGTCTCACGTCCCGGCTCTCTTCGCGATGCCGCAGCGACGAGCCCATCGCTCTTCGCACCTCCGCCGCATCTCGCCCTTCCTCCATGGCTTCCGCTATATGCGCCTCGAGCTCCTCATCGATTTCTCGATTCAACTTCTCCGCTCGAAACACATTCGCCATTCGCAACCACAGCGACATCTCACGCCTCCCTCAGCACGCGATTGATCGCTGCAGCCACGGTCTGCCATCGCGATTCCTCCTCGCCAAGTTGCTTCCTGCCTGCCGGCGTCAACTCATAAATCCGCGTCCGCCTTCCATTCGGTTTTGTCGTCCATTCCGCCCGAATCCATCCCGCTTCCTCCATTCGGTGTAGCGCCGGATACAGTGACCCTTCCTCCACGCGTAGCACCTCGTCGGAAATGTCCTGGATCGCCGACATGATCGCGTACCCGTGTAGTCGCGACCGCCTCGACAATATCTTCAGCACCAGCAAATCAATCGACCCTTGCAGCGACTCTGGTTTTCCCATACCAAGACCTCTCTGTACATAGACGTCTGATGATACGAAGAGTTAGCGCCAGCTTTCAAGCCCTTCTGACCCGCCGTATCCCTTCTGCGTTTCCGTTCCCCCCTTATATCTTGTAGTGTCACGCCTCTAGACTGCCCGGTCCGCCAGACAAGGCGGTAAGAGTAACGCTCGGCCGAGACCAGCAGACTCAGCTAACGTCTGGCTTGGCTTGTTCGACCCTTGTAACCTACTGTCAACTAACCATAGATCCTCTTTTCACCAATTCCGTAGGCTTTCAGCTTTTCTACACAAGAACTCGATCGTCCGCCGGTTGCTGATCTTCTTGCGAATTCTCACTTCGGGTGGGACGCTGGCCAATTCCCCCTTCTCATTCTGGCTGACAATTCAAGTCCTCATCGCGCAAGGATATGTCCATGGCCAACGCTAACTCAGCTTCCAGCACGCGGACCTCGAGACTCATCAAAGCCTCTCGCGAAGCGCTCGATCGAGCCTCTACAGACCCCGCGGCCTTAGCTGCCTGGCTTTCGCCGAGAGAGCTGACAGGGAAGGTCCATGAGTTCGACGGCCAGGTTGGCGGGGGATATCAGTCACGAGGGCGTGAGTTCGAGGAATCGTGAGGTGAACCGGTCTTCGCGGGTAGAGGTCTTGCCGCGATTTGCCTGCTCGGAGGAAGGGTACAGCGAAATTTGAGTCGTCCAGGCAATCACCTTTGACTCCCTGGACGCGGCCTTTTCCGGCGAGTTGATCATGGCTGTCACACTTGACGAAGTAGCCGGCGCGACCGAAGTGACCATCTTGTTCGAACACCTGCCGTCCCACTCGCCCGTCCTCCGAGAAACTGGCTCACTACGTCGAAAAAGGGAAGACTTTAACCGCCCTTCTAGCCTCCGCCCGGTCACAGTAGTTCTTCGGAGTCCTCTCTAGTAGTTTTCCGAATACCCTACTGGCTCCCACCCGCATATCTTCCAAGTCAGCGGAGAGATTGGTAGAGCGTGGATGACCGGAAAAGTTGAAGCGTTCAGCCACGAAGTCTCGCACCAGGCCGGTTAGATGAGTTTGCAGGATCGGAATATCCGAATTGTTCTCTGGGCGGGGGATAGTTTGGGCACGACGAATCCTGCAAAGTACGGCCCCGGGCCTTCCGGTCCGGGGCCATTTTAGTTTTCGGGCGATCCCGTGATTCAAGCAAAGGGAAATTCCGACCCATTCCATCACCGTCAAGACACTTTCGATCCGGCCCCGAACGATAAGGAGAAACAAATGAGGAAACGATTGGCTTACTTGTCTTTAGTGGTCGCGGCAGCCGTACTACTTGGCATGCAGCTTCCTACCCAACATGCCGCGGCAAAGAATTCAAGCTCCGCGTCCGCTGCGACGACTGGCGCGTCTACCCCAGATGACGCAGCGGTAAATCCCGGTGCCCTCGCTGCACTCAACAGCATGGGCTCGTACCTTCGCACCCTGAAAGCATTCCAGGTGGAAGCGGTCACAACCAAGGACGACGTGCTCGACGACGGTGAGCTCATTCAGTTCGACACGCATGTCAATTTACTGGCTCGCATGCCCGATCGCCTTCGCGTTGAGATCACCAGCTCACGCCAGCATCGCCTTTATTTCTACGACGGCACGGATTTCACACTCTACGCACAACGCGTGAACTACTACGCGACCGTGCCGGCTCCTCCGACCGTTGGAAAACTTGCCGATGTCCTCTCTGACAAATACGGGATCGAGCTGCCTCTCGAAGACCTCTTTTTTTGGGGTGGACCTCAGTCCAAGGTCGGCGAAATCACCGGTGCATTCGATGTGGGCCCGACTGAAGTCGGCGGCGTCACCTGTGAGCAGTATGCATTCCGTCAGCCCGGTCTGAACTGGCAAATCTGGATTCAACAGGGAGAATTCCCACTGCCGCGAAAGCTGGTCCTCTCTACCTTAACCGACGATGCGCGTCCACAGTACAGTTCCGTTCTCAATTGGAACCTCGCACCATCCTTCAACGAAGCAGCCTTCAAGTTCGATCCACCCAGCGACGCGCAGAAAATTGTTTTCGCCGGTAGCAACGCCTCTGATGGCGCAGGAAGGTAAAAGGAGAACTCCATGAACCGATCAATCCGAAAATCAATACTTGGTGCTGCGGTTACACTGATGACGTTCGCGGCAACTGTGAACGCTGGCCCGGGCGGCGGCAACCACTCCTCTCGCGGCAGTGCCACTTCCAGCGTCAACCGGGGTAGTACCAACAACAGCAATCGAAACACAAACAACAACACCAACGTGAATCGCAACACCAACGTCAACTCCAATAAAAATACCAACGTCAACGTAAACAAAAACGTGAACGTCAACGTGGACAATAACCGCGGCGGATACTACGGTGGCGGTTATAACAATGGGTGCTGCTACCATCCCGTGGCCACTGCCGCTGCCGTCACGGCCACCACCATGGTCACCGCTGCCGTAATCGGCTCCATGGTGAATACGCTTCCACCTTCCTGCTCATCTGTTATCGTCAACGGTATTGCCTACCAGCAATGCGGCAGCACCTGGTACCAACCGCAATTCTCCGAGCGGCAATACCACCTACGTCGTCATCAACGCGCCGCGATAAGGTTTGCCCTAAGTTAGAGCTGCCCTCCGTCGAGGGCGGCTCGATTCTTCGATCCCTATTGGTGACCTCATGACTCCTCGCAAAAAACTGGTGGCAAGCGTTCAGGATCTCGGTCTTCGCAGCCGCTTTCTCCCTTTGCGCGCTCCCTCTTGGCCTTTTTGCTGCCCAGGGTCTCGAGATTCCCAGTACTTCTGCGCCACACACCGTCACGCTCACCGAAATGTTCACCTTCCTCTTCCTCATGCTTGGCCCCATCAAGATTCTCGGACCCTTTTGTTCAAATGACGCGCGGCGGTGATGCTGCCTTTGCTAAGCGCTTGGCCATCCGTGCTTTCTTGTTTTCCTGCGCGGCGCTGCTGTTTGTCGCCTTCATCGGCGAGCGCTCCATGCGCAAATATTACATCGCCGTCCCGGTACTGGCGATCGCCGCGGGAATCATTCTGTTCCTGGTCGCCTTGCAAACCGTCATGCAGCAGTTTGATCGCGATAAGCCCGCACGCCATGACTACGAACCCTCTCTAAAACTGGCGGTTTCGCCATTGGCCTTTCCCACCATCGTTACGCCCTATGGCGTTGCGGCGGTCATCGTTTTCATGACTCTGACCCCGGACTTCGTCACCCGGAGCGAGATTTTCCTGGTCTTGCTGGGCCTTATGCTGCTCGACCTTGTCGCCATGCTCTTTGCCAAGCCGGTGCTGAAATATGCCGGCATGCCCTTGCAATTGCTCGGCACCGTCCTTGGCATCATTCAAGTGGCCCTGGGCCTCCAGATTATCTTCGCCGGCTTGCGCGGGTTGGGTTTCTTGTCGGCACGGTAGTTCTTCGGTATCGCTACCGGTAGTTTTCCGAATATCTCTTGGCTGACCCCGAAGGTAGATTGCAGACAATTCGAGCACGGCTGACCGATGGGCGATCGGAGTCTCAGAGTCGACCTGACGGCGCCCCCCAAACCCTCGACTATCTCCGGTCGCCCACCCCATGTTCTCGAGGTAATCATGCAACGCTTCGGAGCCGCACTTCCAGGCTGGATCCTGTTCGTTCCGGCGAGCGTGCATTGAACCTGATTCCGGCAACAATGAAGTGGTACGCAGCTCAGGGATGAGTTCAAATGAAGCGAAGTCGTGTACTGGTGGCAGATGATCTTGATCTCATGCTGCTGGCCATATCCGCGTTGCTGCGCGGCTCATTCGACGTAGTTGCCACGGTTTCTAACGGTCGGGCTGCCCTGAAGGCCATCCTCTCACTCGAGCCCGATCTCGTCGTGCTGGATGTCTCCATGCCAGAAATGAATGGACTCGCCGTGGCTAGAGAGTTAAAGAAGCGGGCCAACAAGGCTAGGATCGTGTATCTCACCGGTCACCAGGACCCCGCCATTCTGGAAAGTTGCCTTGACGTCGGCGGCCTCGCCTATGTCTTAAAAGAATCCATGAACACAGACTTGATCCCCGCGATCCATGAAGCACTGGCCGGCCGCACCTTTGTCTCCACTTTCTCAGCTCTGCAACCTGCAAAAGATCACTCTGGGGACAGATCGTGAAGCAATCTCTGCCCGAAACGCCAATCTCTCTGATCCGTGGCGGAAGCTTCTATTGGGTTCAGGAAAAAACGCACCTCATCCACCCCAATCAGTGGAACCTTTCCCGAAGAGTGTTCCTCGCAATGGGCTTTTCCTGGCTGCCGCTTGTTGTCTTGACCGCAATGCATGGTGGAATTGGCCCCGGCGGCGATCTGTGGGCTCTTCTTAGGGACTACCGCGTGTACTCTCGGGTATTCATGGCTATTCCTCTCCTCTTCCTTGGACAAATCGTCATGGAGACGCACTTCCGTGAAATGGCTCAGCACGTTCTCGATGCGAATCTCGTTCGTGTCGATGATCTCCCGCTCTTCCGAAGAATCATGGAAAAGGCGCTTCGCCTCCGCGACGCGAAACTCCCGGAGATTTTGGCCGTGGTTGCCGTATTCCTTCAAATAGGTTATCTGCTGCAATCCGGCCGACACCATTACGCTTCTTGGGTTGCCGAAGCAGGATCGAATACGCCAACGCCAGCCGGCTACTATTCCTTGTTTGTGGCCCACGCCCTGTTTTTGGGCTTATTGGCACTTGCTCTGTGGAAGTGGGTCATTTGGATCGTCGTTCTTTGGGGTCTTTCTCGTATCGATCTGCAATTGGATTCCACTGACGGCGATCTTAGGGCCGGCCTGGGATTCCTTGGCGAAGTCCCCAAGGCCTTCGTACCGTTCGTCCTGGCAACCTCCTGCGTCATAGGAGCCACCTGGCGTTCCCAAGTCCTAGCAGGGAACGCGCCTCTTGGATCGCTCAAATTGCCGGCAGGCTTGTTCGCCGTTCTAATTCTCCTGATCTTCCTTCTGCCCCTGCTGCTTTTCACTCCCAAACTCATCCAAGAGAAAAAAGAAGGGAATCTCAGGTACGGTTCGCTCCGCCATCTTCATTCGCTGCAATTCCGTCAAAAGTGGATCGACGACCGTAACCGTCAAGTCGAAGGACTTCTTGGCACTCCCGACGTCAGTTCCCTCGCCGACATCTCCGCCAGTTTCAAGAATGTGGATGATATGGCCGTTTATCCCTTTGGGAAGAGTGCCGCGATTGCCTTGCTCGCCGCCCTGGCCCTTCCGCTGATTCCCGCGCTCACTGCGACGATACCTCTAAAGGAGGTACTCAAGACTCTGCTCGAAGACCTGCACTAGTCTTATTTACGGTAAGAGCGCGAAACTATCGCTCGCGTCTTCCCAATAGAAGTGCGGTTGGAATTTCAAGGAAGAATGCAAGCAAAGCCATGATCGTCAGGACTGTGAGAACTTCGGACTGGCCAAAGTTCTCTACGGCAACCAGAAACGCTGTAGACATGTTCCTTGCGGAACTTCCCAGTGCGAGCACTTTTCGGTCTTCCGCACTCGGGCCGCCGAGAACATAACCAAAGCCGAACGAGAGCACCAACAGTAGCGAGCCAGCTACGAGTACTGTCAGATCCTCCCTCCTCGCCACGCTTGACCACCTGCCAACTAGCACCACGATGATTACAATCACCAATGCCACGTTAGACGCTAGGCGTAGAAAGGGCTGCAGTCGCGCAGCGAGCTCCTCTCGATACGCTTGAAGAACTAAGCCTGCGGCGAGGGGAGGGAACATCGCGGTGAAAAGAGGCTTCGCAATTGACCCGGCGTGCACCCGTGCCCCTGGCAGCAGCATTGGCAATACGAGAGGCGTATAAACGATGGTTACAACCATCAGCAGCGCCGTCAGTCCAACGCCGAGTGCCAGATTTCCCCTGGCGAACTCCACGAGCTTTGGCAACATCGGAGCACCGCTGCAGGTCCCGAGTAGGAGCAATCCAGTTGCCAGCGCAGGATCCATGGGAATGACTTTGGTAATCAGGTATGCCGACACGGGGACCAGGAAAAAATTGGCAGCCAGTGCCGAAACCACCAGCCGCAGAGACTTGAACGGCTCAAGAATTTGGGTCAGCGTCAGGCCGACTCCCATGCTGAACATGGTTGTCACCACGAACGCAATTACAGAAATCCGGGCTGCTAGTTCCAGCGATTTCGACACGGCGGTGTTTCTTTGCCTTCCACTTTTTTCGTCAGGCGCTCAGCTGCGAACGCGCCCTCGAGTTCGTGCGATGTGCTCACGCTTGTTCGCATGACCAATCGAACGATACCGAAGAACACACCTAGGTGTCCTGTCTGGATCTGGAACATCGGACTACTCGGCGGGCAGGATTAAAGAATTCGACTCTAACCTGGTTGGGCGCGATCCATCCTGCACTTTCTCCTGACGAACTCTCGCCAGCGCAGGCACTCGTACTTCAATTTCCGTGCCGCTCCCAGGCCTGCTGTTCACGAGCACCGTTCCGCCAAGGAGTTTCACTCGCTCTTCGATATTCTTCAGGCCGATTCCCTTGTGGCAGGTTTCGTGGGGCAGGAAGCCCGGGCCTTCGTCGCGAATCCTCAACGCAAACTGATCGTCCAGACGGGCCAATGTCACCCGGGCTTTTGCGTTGACTGCGTGTTTCGCAATGTTCATCAGGCTCTCTTGCAGAACGCGGTACAGGCACATAGCGGTTTGTGGCGATGCGTCGTCGGCAAGAGCCGTCGACACAAATGTAGTCTCCACTCCGCGTGCCCTCTGGAACTCTTCGCAATGAGCTCGCAAAGCCCGCACCAACCCCAGCAGTTCAAGTGTGACGGGGTGCAGTTGATGTGACAGATCGCGCAGATCGCCCGCCACCGCCGCAATCGATTTCTGTACGTCCTCCAGATCGGCATTCAGCTCGGCCGAAGTGAGCGCACGATCCCGCCCGGCAAGGCTCGAAATCTTCATGGTCACGATCGCCAGGCGCTGCGTGAAATCGTCATGAATCTCCCCTGCAATTCTCCGTCGCTCTTCCTCTTGCGAATCCACCAGTTGTCCCGCCACCGCGAAAAGCTTTTCTGCGGAAGCCTGTAGTTCTTCCTTTTGCCTCAGGAAGATCAGCTGGGCCCGGCGCCGTTCAAAAAATCTCGATAGTCGTTCGCACGCGGCTAGCAGGGCATTGATCAAGTCGGGATCAGACCCGAACGAGTGCTCGCTCGCGAACTCCAGGATCGCCTCCACCTTATCGTTTACCAGTACCGGCAGGTGAATCGCCGCTCGCAGCCCAGCTTTCATCGCCGCCGGGGCCCGCGGATACCGGGCAGAATCTGCATAGTCGCTCATCGGATCATGAATCACCGGCTTGCCCGAACGCAGCACTTCTCCCGGCGCACCCAAGTCTGTAGGCCATGTCATCCGGGCACTTATATCGATCAAGCCTGCAAACCGTTTCGGGTCATTTGCGTGCAAGATATGTTCAGGCTTTGCCAACTCCGGCTCGTCGTCGTAAATCAGAAGAGCGTGTCCGACCTCGAATCCCAATATTTCGCAAACCGAATCGAGCGTTCCCTGAAGGGCTTCGCGCACGGTGGTTGCAGAATTCGCGATGACGGCAACCTTGTGTTCCAGCCGAGTCTGCCGGGTAGCTTTATAAGCGGCTTCGGTTGCCTGTTTTTGATCGCTCACGTCCCACGCGGATCCCACAAAGCCGGTCATTTGGTGCTCGGCATCGAATCGCGGCAATCCGCGATCCCGGATCCATCGGTAGCTCCCATCCTTGTATCGCAGTCGGTACTCAAATTCGAACTCGCGCTTCTCATCGAACGCCGCCCCATACTGCTTATGAATCACCCCGCGGTCCTCCGGGTGTACGAGTTCTAACCACCCTTCTCCAAGTTGTTCCTCTAGGCGTACGCCCGTAAACTCCAGCCACAGCCGATTGAAAAATGTGCACCCTTTGTCCGGCCCGGACATCCAGATCAGCACCGGCGCCGCATCCGCCAACGAACAAAACTCCTGATCGAGAATTTGAGAATGCACCTTGTCTAGCTTCTCCGACGTGATGTCACGATGAAAGACCAGCGCTTGGACGCCGAACTGCCCCAGTGGGCGCACAATCTTTCGATACCAGCGAAATCCATCGGGCGTGTGGAACAGGTACTCCCGCGCGAACTCACTGGATTTTCCGTTGAGCACGCCCTCAATACCCAAGCGTACCTCATGCATACTTTCCTCGGTCGAGGTCGATCGGCACAGTGCGAAGTAATTCACTCCCACGGGGTAGTTTGCCAGTCCCGACGATGCTTCGCTCTGCAAGGGAAGTGCGTACCATGCCGGATTAGCGGCCATCACCATCGCGCCGCGATCAATCGCCACGCAGGGATCGGGCAGGGCGTCGATAAGGGTTTGAACTAAACGGAGATCCGCGCTTGGTGATGTTCCCTGAGCCGTCAATTCTTCCTGCTCCTGATCAGTTCACTCGCGAGCACCTGTCTAGGCGGACGCGTTCATCGGCTTCACCGTGATCAAGCCAATTTTGATGGCATACTGCACCAATTCGGCGTTGGTTTTTATTCCCAGCACATTCATTAGCTGATATTTGTGGGACTCCGCCGTTCGCGTGGAGAGATTTAGCTGCGCGGCAATTTCTTTCATCGATTTGCCCTCGGCGAAAAGCTGCAGCACCTCGCGCTGCCGAGGCGTGATCTGGGAGCTTCGATCGGACGCAGGGCGACGAGCGGCCTCCGCCAACAATGTCACCAGGTCGCATGGAAACTTCGGACTGAGATAGCATCCACCCCGGGTTACAACTTGCACGGCCTCCCTTAATTCTTCTCCTCCTGCCGTCTTCATTACCAGCCCAGACGCTCCGCAGCGAAACACTTCCACAGCCACGCTTACATCCGCATGCATCGTCACAATAATGAACTTGCTCCGCACTCCCATCCTCGTGAGCGTGGTTATTGCGTCCAGACCATTCAAGAGCGGCATCGAAAGGTCGGTCACAATTATGTTCGGTTTATGTTGCACTGCCATCTCAGTCAGTTCCCGCCCATTCGAAGCGATCCCCACTACGTCGTAGGCCGGACTCAGCAACGTGCGCAGTGCTTCGGCAAACATCTGATGATCGTCAGCAATTAAGATGGATGGTCGCATGTTGACCCCCAAAACGGAGATCTGTGACCGAAAGGCGAATTCTCAGGCGAACCGGGGCAGTGGCGAAGCAGTAGACCCAAATCTCACGCCGTTCGTATTACACCAATATACTTCTCTTCGAAGTAATTGCCTACCTGAATCTTAGAACTCTTAAACCTTGTGACAGCCTGTCGCCAGAGGGACATAACTCTTACGGACGTGCCGGGCTCCTTCCATTCTTTTCGCTAGATCGCTCGTGCACGGCGTATTTCTCCTCATCGCAGCGCCAATCGACTAAGTAGTTTTCCTATCCACCATATGCGGGAGTTTTGCGGATTGTCTAAATCCCTCGACTCCGCCACTGTTCCAATACGCAACTCCTTGTGAAGAGGAAGGAAGTCGCATGAATTGTCGATTACCGGGTCAGCGATCGTTCCGCCTTTCGGCGATTGCCGCGTTGCTTCTGTTCGCCGCGTGTGTTCCTGCCCGCGCTCAGGAACTGGGAGCGGTCCTGCGTTCCGATATGGGACTTAAATCTGGTACCCAACCCAGCCCCGGCTACTATTTCAGCTTCGTTTACTACGATGCGGAGTACAGCAGTGTCCGGGGACCTAACGGCAACGCACTTCCCGGCCAGGTCAGCACATCTTTGACCTTGCCGTTTCCGGTTATCGCTGCCACCACAAAATGGAAACTCGTCGGCGGCAATTACGGATTTAAAGTAGCCATCATCTTTTCGAACCAGGCGTTGACGTCCACTCTCGTGCCCATTCAAAAAGGGAACACCATCGGGTTTGGTGACATCTACATCCAGCCCATCAATCTCGGATGGCACACCAAACACTTCGACTACTTGGCTGCGTATGCCTTCCATGCCCCAACCGGCAATGGCATCCGCTCGCTCGGATTCTGGACACACGAAATGATGTTCGGCTCCACCTACTACCTCGACCCTGGCAAGAAGTGGAGCGTCGCAGGAAACGCCACTCTCGAGATTCACGAGCAGAAGCAAAACAGTGATCTTTTGGTCGGGACCTTCGTAACCGTCAAAGGCGGCGTCGGCCGCACATTCCTCAAGGGCGCGGCAAGCGCCGGACTCACCTACTCCCTGCAGTACAAGATTACGCACGATGGCGGCACTAACTTGCCCGTGCTCTTGCCTAACACTTTGAATCGGGCCTATGCCCTTGGGCCTGAGGTCAGCTTTCCCTTTTTCGTCAAAGGCAAAGTGGCTGGCTTCATTGGGGCTCGCTACGCGTGGGAATTTAGCAACTCCAGCAATTTTCAGGGCAACAACTTGGCGCTCAGCATGACCGTCGCCAAGTTCAACTAGTTCGCCGATCAGAGAGCGTTGCGATGATGAAATTAAACAAAGAGGCATACACAATGAACTTCAAGCGAGGATTCGTCGGCTTTGCCGTGCTATTCGTTGGTTCCTGGGTTCTGTCTGGCGTTGGCTGCGGAACGAAAGTCGATGAAGCAAGATCTCCCGCGCCTGCCTCAGCGACAGCGAAGTCGACCGCCAATGTCCCGTCAAATCCCCTGAAAGAAGCGTATTTCGGCGAACAGCACCTCCACACCGCCTATTCGCTTGACGCCTACATCGGCGGCGCTCGTCTCATGCCTTCCGATGCCTATCATTTTGCCAAAGGCCAAGAGGTCGAGGTTGGCGGCGTCAAGGTAAAACTTCATGCACCGCTCGACTGGGCCGCCGTCACCGACCACGCCGAATACATCGGTGAAATGTATTCCACTATGGTCGACGGCGCTCCCGGTCACGATCAGGATCTGCTCAAACAACTACGCGGCCTTCAGGGCATGGAGGAACGCGAGAAGTGGTTCCTCGAGTACGTCGTAAAAAGCAATCGCTCCACCGCACCACAGCATCCTCCCTTTTTCGCCGGTGACGCCACCGCCACGAACGCCTGGAAAAATATCCTCGCCGCCACGGAAGACGCCTATGAACCGGGCAAGTTCACCACCATCCCCGCCTTTGAATGGAGCTGTGCCTGGAAGGGCGCAAACCTTCATCGCAACGTCTTCTTCCGGGATATGAATGTCCCCGAACGGCCCATGAGTTACATCGACCTCAATCATGAAGAGGATCTTTGGAAATGGATGGCCACTCTGGAAAAACAAGGCATGAAAGTCATCGCCATTCCTCACAACTCCAACGCGAGTAAGGGCAAGATGTTCTCCGACACCACTTCCGCTGGCGATCCTATCAACCTCGAGTACGCCGAAATGCGCAATCGCTACGAGCCGCTCATCGAGATGATGCAGATTAAGGGAAACTCCGAAGTTCACCGCAGCTTTTGGGCTGCCGACGAATTCGCGAACTTTGAAAATGCCGACTCTATCGGCGACTACAGCGACCGAACCTATTCAAAATACGGTAAGACAAATTGGGTTCGTTATGGCGTCGTCAAGGGCTTGGCCTATGAGAAGACTCTCGGCGCTAATCCGTATCACTACGGATTTGTCGGTGGTACCGACAATCACAATGCTCTTATGGCCAACGTTGCTGAAGACAATTTCGCCGTCGGCAGCCACGGTGAGGCCGACAACACCATTGAAAAGCGCCGCACCGGCGAAGTTGGCGGCTGGATCAAGGGAAAGGACTTGAATCCCGGCGCGTTAACCGGTGTTTGGGCGCCTCAGAACACGCGCGAAGCGATCTGGGATGGCCTGAAGAACCGCGAAACGTTCGCGACCAGCGGTCCTCGCATCAAGGTTCGCTTTTTCGGCAAGCTGGGAAAGCTGGACACACCCATCGATGCCAAGAATCTTGTCGAAATCGGTTACGCGCAAGGTGTTCCGATGGGTGGCACGCTCAAGAATTCAGGCGATGGCGCACCCAGCTTTACCGTTTGGGCAATCAAGGAACCCGACGGGGCCAACATCGACCGTATCCAGATCGTGAAGGGCTGGGTCGATGCCAAGGGCGAGCCCCAAGATCAAGTCTTCGATGTTGTCTGGTCGGATAAACGAAAGCCCGGCGCAAACGGCAAGGTCCCTCCTGTGGGTAACACTGTCAAGCTTTCCAACGCCACCTACACCAACACCATCGGCAGTACCGAACTCATCGGTACCTGGACGGACAAGCACTTTAATCCCAAAGAGCCAGCGCTCTACTACGTCCGCGTTCTTCTGATTCCGACACCACGCTGGAGTACCTACGATGCCGTGCGTGCTGGCTTGCCTTTGCTTTCTGATGTGGCAGCCACGGTCCAGGAACGGGCTTGGAGCTCGCCCATCTGGTATTCACCCGCAAAATGAAGGGCTACATTTTTTAATCTCGTCACATACGGAGAAAATGAAATGCGTAGAAAAATACTGTTCGGGTTTATCGCACTTCTTCTTGCCTTGGGCTTTAGTAACTCAATCGTCGCTCAGCCGGGTCAGTGGACCAAACTGGGAAGCGCCCACGTCAACGGTACAGCAAGACGCACGACACCATTGTGGTTCACAATGGCGAATCCTTCCGCGCCATCCAGATCCGCGTGGAAGGCAGTGCTGTGCACTGCTGACCACATCATCGTCCGCTACGGCAAGTGGTCAGCATGAACAACTCTCCGTCCGCGACGTGCATTAACGCCGGCGGCTCCAGCCGTTCCATCGACCTCCCCGGCGCTCGCCTTGTGCCATCGACAAAATCGACATCTCGGTATGAGTAAAGCTAGCTGGGGCAATCGACCCACAGTCACCATGTTTGGGCTTAGGTAAGCGGCTCAATCCGTGCTTCGAGCCTGGGCTTGTGCTTCGTAGTTTTCCTGAAAGGGATGGAAGGGCGCGACAAAATGAGAACCAGTATGAACTACATTCGCAATCTCTCGACCCGCTTCTTGCTCGTGTTGGGAGCGATGTTCGCACCCTTCGCGGCGGCGCAGGAGATCTTGCCATTCCCACCTACTCCATCCGCCTCCACCGCGGGGTTGACCATGGAGGAATCCACCTATAAGAAACGATTCGAGCCGAAACACCTCGCCGACGGTGCTCCGAACATCCTTATCATCCTGATGGACGACTTAGGACCGGGCACGCCCTCGACCTACGGCGGTGAGATCAACACTCCCACCCTCGATCGCATCGCGAAAATGGGCGTCTCCTTCAACCGCTTCCACTCCACTGCCATGTGTTCGCCCACGCGTGCTTCATTGCTTACAGGGCGCAATCACACCTTTGTCGGCAATGGCCAGATCTCAGCGTTAGCCAACGAGTTCGATGGATTCACAGGGATCATCCCGAAGTCCTCAGCAACCGTCGCCGAAGTTCTCAAGGACTACGGCTACAATACCGGGGCCTGGGGCAAATGGCACAACACCGCCGAAGAGCAAATCACGTCCAAGGGGCCGTTCGACTATTGGCCGACTGGCTATGGCTTCGAATACTTCTACGGCTTCCTCGCCGGAGAGGCCTCGCAGTACGAGCCGACCTTGACGCGCAACACCACGCAAGTCAACGACGAGAAGCCCAAGGGCTATCACCTCACTGATGACATCGCGCAGGACGCCGTCCGATGGCTCCGCGAGCAGAACGCCTACGCCCCGGACAAGCCGTTCTTTATGTATTGGGCACCCGGTGCTGCGCACGGCCCGCACCAGATTTTTAAGGAGTGGGCCGACAAGTATAAGGGCAAGTTTGACGATGGCTGGGACAAGTATCGCGAGCGCACCTTCGCTCGCGCCAAAGCTCTCGGGCTGGATTCCGCCGGACTCCCAACTTACCTCGCGCCCCGTTTCCATGGCGTCCTGGGATTCCATTCCCGAGGACGAGAGACCTTTCCAGCGCCGCCTCATGGAAATTTTCGCAGGCTTTGCCGAACATGCCGATTACAACGCCGGCAAAGTCATCGACGAAATCGAGAGAGAAGGGAAGCTGAACAACACGCTGATCTTCTACATCTGGGGGGACAACGGTTCATCCTCTGAGGGCCTAAACGGCACCATCAGCGAGCAACTCGCGCAGAACGGAATTCCCACCAAGATCTCTCAACACATCGAGGCTCTCAACGAGCTCGGTGGGCTTGACGTTCTGGGCGGTCCCAAGACCGACAACATGTATCACGCCGGTTGGGCTTGGGCCGGCAGTACTCCCTATCAGGGCACCAAACTCATGGGTGCCTACTTCGGGGGCACGCGCCAGCCCATGGCCGTTGCTTGGCCGGGTCACATCAAGCCGGATCTGACGCCGCACCCTCAATTTCACCACGTGATCGACATCGTGCCTACGATCTACGAACTAACGAAGATCACTCCACCTCGAGTCGTGAACGGATTCGAGCAGGATCCCATCGCTGGTGTCAGCATGGTCTACGCGTTCGCCGATCCCACGGCTCCGGGTACGCGAAAAACTCAGTTCTTCGACATCATGGCCAGCCGTGGCATCTACTACGACGGATGGTTCGCCAGCGCCCCGGGCCCGCGTGATCCGTGGGTGGGCGGCATGCCCAAAGGCATCAGGGAATGGTCGCCACTGACGGACAAGTGGGAGCTCTATCACATAGATGTGGATTGGAGCCAGGCGAACGACCTTGCCGCTTCGAATCCCAAGAAGCTCGACGAGATGAAGGACCTCTTCCTGCTCGAGTCGACAAAAAACAAGAATCTTCCCATTGGCGGCGGCATGTGGTCCACCGCCATGTTCCATCCCGAGGACGCCCCCGCCACCTCCCTCACCGAGTGGAGCTTCGACGGCCCGATGACGCGCATGCCCGAATCCGCGGCTCCCAAGCTCGGTAAGGTCGACAGCCTCGTGGTCATGGATGTGAACGTGCCCGCCACTGCCAACGGCGTGCTCTATGCCCTCGCTGGTTTCTCCGGAGGCGTTACCTGTTACGTGAAGGACGGCTTCCTCAATTACGAGTTCAACTTGTTCGAGATTGCGCGTACAAAAATCAAATCCAAGGAGAAGCTACCGGCCGGCAAAGTGAAGGTCGAGGTCGAATCGAAGCTGGCCGCTGGCATTGGGGGCCCGATGAACGTCACTCTAAAAGTGAATGGCGCGGTGGTGGGGCAAGGCCAGGTGCCGCGCGCCATGTCGCTTCACTTTACGTCCAACGCAACCTTCGATATCGGCGCCGATCTCGATTCGCCTGTCTCTCTCGACTACTTCGACCAGGCGCCGTTTCCATTCAACGGGACGATCGGTACGACGAAAATCACCTATCTCAAGAAATGAAAGCCCACGTCTGGGTGTTGGGGCATAAATCGCGAATCGATACTTGGAGAACCCCGATTGATTCCTCGATCTGCGCCCAGCCCTCCGCCAACAGCGTAGTTTTCCCAATGCCCCTGCGTAGTTTTCCGAATACCCGTTCGGCAACTCCGCACTTATGCTCCCAATGATCTCAGCTTTGCTTTGAAAGGAATCGGAATATGCGAATTGTCCGTTCAATTTTTGCAGTCATCGCGCTTGTCCTGCTCGCCTCAGCCATTGTGCCCACCCTCATCCAAGCACAGGTTGGCAAATTGCAAATCGACAAAGCGGTTTACGGTAAAGCAGGCCAAGGAAACGACGTCACCCGCCGCCTTCAACGAATGATCCAGAACAATACTTTAGATGTGAAGGTCACCAACGACAATATGGGCGGAGACCCTAACAAAGGTGCCGACAAGACCCTCAAGCTCGATTACAGCTATCGGGGACAGCGTCAACACATCGTAGTTAAAGAAGGCGATCGCCTGAAACTCCCCTGACCGACGTTTCCGAAGCGTGACACCGATCAGCGATCGTGAAAGTTTACTTTCAACGAGGGCTGGAAGCCCATCCGGAACTGCATTTTCGCTTCGATGACGTGCGCTGGGGCTTGAGTAGCGTTGTGCTCTTCTACACGAATCAAAACGGGACACCCACAGCAGAGTCCACGGAGTTATCGGCGATTGGAGAAGTGTCACGAGTTGTCGCGAACTACAATGCTCAGCAGGCGTGGTCCCGAGCATTCCAGAGAGAAGTCCTGCTTCTGAGTAACACGGGAATCGTACATGTAAGCCCGAGACCCAAGGTACCGGTAAGCCGACCTGCTGGGCAACCGTAGATTGAGGTGAAGCAACTCGATTTCGAACTCGCAGGCACTCACTGCAGACACGCACTCCCTTTTGTGGTCAAATCTCCAGCGGCAGTTTGACAGCCCACATTCTGATCACAATGAGTACATAAATGGATAATCCTCAACCCCGCTTCCTGACTCTAGCTGCCAAGACCATGGTTTGCCACACCCTCACTTACTTCATCATGGGAGCTCTGGCGGCTTACTTTCTTAACTACGCTGCACTCATGGCCCGTCCCGAATCTGGCATGCGTCAAATCACCGATCCCTGGGTCATGGCTGGTCCACTATTTCAGCCACTTCGCGGTCTAATCTTCGCGCTTGTCTTCTATCCGCTGCGTGAGTGCTTGTTTGGCAAAAAGAATGGCTGGCTGCTCATGGGATGGATGTTGATCGCCCTCGGCATCCTGTCCACCTTCGGTCCGGCCTCCGGGTCGATCGAAGGCATGATTTACACTCCGGTGCCGATCCGATTCCAGCTCAGGGGCTGGCTGGAAGTCGTGCCCCAAGCCCTACTGCTTTCCGCGCTGCTCTGTTACTGGGTCAATCACCCTGGAAAGAAGTGGCTGAACTGGCTACTCGGAATCGTCTTTTTCATCGTGATGGCCATGCCGATTCTCGGCCTGCTGACGCGCAAGGGATAGGATCAAGTGGGTTGTTCCTTCCGAGTTAAGTGTCCTTCAGTCTGGCAAGCAATCCACATGTCTGGATGACGCGTAACCGGACATGACGAGGCTAGTACTGACCTCTCCGGAAAGCGCTCGTCAGGACTCGACACCTTTTCGGGTTGTGATTCCCTACCAGTGGCGGAAATTTTTCCTACAGAACCACTCTCCTTCTTAGCCTGCTCTGGAAACAATACTTTTCGGAGGTTAGGCGGAGTTGTATCCTTGCGGTTCAATTAGGTAACAAATGTCTTCCTTGCTTACCCATGCTTGCATCATCAATCTCGGTTACCCGACCAGGCTAAATCACAGAGGCACAGTCGAAGTACCCGAGATGAAAGTAGGAGGTGCGACCCTGCCTTTGCTTGCCTCGCTTGTGCGTCGGGCACGCCCCGACTGCCAGATTCGGATGTGGGACGAAATCGGCAGTGCGATCGACTTCGACTATATCGATGGACTGCCCCGGGAGACCACTCTGATGCTGCTCTCCGTTCGTACAAACCTGGCGTTCGAGGCACGCGCTCTTGCACAGCGCCTCAACCACGATGGGTTCGCGGTCGTCATGGGGGGACCGCACGCCTCAGCGTGCCTCGATGAGGTCGCCACCTACTCCAACGCTGCGGTTCACGGAGAGGCCGAAACGCACCTGCCGAACTTGATCAACGCATTCGAGGCGGGCGCGTTCGATGGGACGACGTCGCCAGGCCTTAGGTTCAAATGCGACGACGACTGCGATCTGACGCGTTCGCCGATGCCGGAACGGTGGTTGTATCGTCACTCAGATACGTACATGCATCCAGGCGTGCTCGAATTTGGCCGAGGGTGCCAGTTCCGTTGCACCTTCTGCGCGAGCACCAATCTGTACACGAATTCACTGCGCTACAAGTCCGTAAAACAGGTTCTAGACGAGATCGCGACCCTCCCCGAATATCCCGGCGGGTTCCGCATATGGTTTTTTGGCGATGATAACTTCGCGAGCTCGCACTTGCGCGCCAAAGAGTTAGCTCGCGCCATCGGGCGGGACTACCCGCGCTCTGTTTGGGGTATGGCAATGACCATTGGGTCGGCCAATGACGGTGAGCTGCTCGACGTTCTCGCTGAAGGGGGGATGCGTTATGCCTTCATTGGGTTCGACTCGGTGGTCCAGCAGAGCCTGACGAGGGCACAAAAGACGCTTGCGCGCGCATCGCAGTTTAGCTCGTTGGTCGCGCAACTGAAAAAGCGGGGAGTCTTTGTGATCGCGGCGCTTGTGTTCGGATTTGACGAGGATAAGCCGGATGTGTTCAGTCGCACACTCAATTGGGCAGTCGAGAGTGGCGTGGATGTGGTCAATCTAAATGTCCTCCGCCCCTACCCCTCGAGTCCCCTGTACATCCGGTTTCGCGAAGAAGGGAGGCTCTTTCATGACCCTTGGTGGCTGCAACCGTTCGAGATCCGGATGGAAATGGTCCACCGCATAACCGCCAATGTGTCGGGCGTCATGACCACGTTCCGCCCGCAACACATGAGCGCCCGCCAACTCGCCGAAGGAACGCTTTGGGTAGGACAGGAATTCTACAACCTTCACCGCACTGGGGTGCGTCTCGTGCGTAACATGAAGTCCATTCCTACCCTCATAGTTGACACCCTTACAAACTATTTCTATGCCCGCGAGTACAATAGCTACGTTCCCGTGGCGCCGCCTATCGTGTAAGGCAACTTCTTTCCCGCTTGATTGCCGATGGCGGGTCCGTTGGTTAATCGGTATGTTTTGACTTATGCGATAGCCTTCTTCAAGGTGAATCCCACTAACCCCAGAAGGCCAGTGCCCAGCATTAGGAGAGTGGAGGGTTCCGGAACGGACGGCGAACCACTAAGCGTAAAAGTTCCATTAAACGGGCCCTGATGGGTGATGTCGGTGCCCACTCGTGACCAGTCTGGATCTAAGTCGCCATTCCGCATCCAAGTCTGCAAGTCGGTGAAGCCGGGGGGGAACGGTGTGCCGGGCGGAACGATCGGCTTGGGCGCGGAAAGCCAGAAGAAGTCCCCATTCGTCAGCAATACTTGCGGAACAAAGAAGTAGTGATCGGCAGGGAGCTCGAAAGGAGTTGTGAAGGCCACGTTAAACGAGACCTCTTCCCCCGTCACGGGACCCTCGCCACCGGTGAACTGGTTTGGGAACTTGTTGATGCCGTTCAGCACCGAATTGGCGGTAGTGAAACTGCTCTGGAGGAGCGCCGGCGTAAACTTCAAGCCGCCCGCGGCCGAGTCGCGTGATTCGAACGCCACGTCTGAGGGTGAGTTGACACGAGTGAGCACGTTACCCGAGGCCGGGTTTGTGGAGTCTTTGGGAAAGACCCGATAAATCTCCACAACAACTTGGCTGATGCTCGAGAGCGAAGCGTCAGAAGGCAGCAGGCCGACAAAAGAGCCGCCAGTAACATTCGTTGCGCCGCTCAGAATGAAGTCGTCGGCTGCCTCGATTTCGATTTTGCCAGGGCTTCCGCCGGGACGCGAGGCCATTGCGATCAACCCGTCAGGGTTTCCTGTATTGATGAGCAGGCTATCGGCCGAGGCTGGAATAGCCGCCAAGAGCCCAAGAGCTAATACCATCGCCAGAGAAAGACTCCGTGACATGTTTTCTCCTTTTGCCAGTTATAGGTTGCGTTAACCATCGACACCCTCAACTAACAATCGAATTAGTGCGCTGCGGCTGGATGTGACGCTGGACCCTCAAAGGCTATTCGCATGCGAGCGATCTGACAACTAAATAGTCGTAAATACTTCTTCGACTACCATCCTGGTACTGAGAGTACTTCGCCGTCCAAACTTTCGTCGCAACCTTCGCGCCCCCTCTCCGAACAGCAGGCGCGCAGGCAACTTCTCCGCTAACGGCGTTGGAAGGACGCTTCGCGTGGGAAGAACGGAGCAGTGGTTGCCTTAGAGCTAAGATAAGTTTCGGTCACAAGGACGCTGTGACCCATCTTCGTAAACTCATGCTGGAGGAACTCGAGCGTCGTAATTACCCTGAACACTCCACTCGTTATTACATCCACACCGTCGAAGATTTTGATCGACGATTCAACTGTCCCTCGAACCACTTGGGTCCTTGGCCCATCCGTGAATATCAGGCCGAGCTGTTTCAAAAACTCATTAGGAGCCAGTGGCGTGGTCCGACAGTAGGAGCAGATGATCGGGGACTTAACGGCAGTATGCACTTACGAGATCAGCCGCGCTTCGATGAATCTTATTCCTTGCGCTCCCTTCCTTTCTGAAGGAGAATCCCCGCCGGTTACTGTTCCCCCCTACGGTTGTGATTCATACGTCAGTGCTAGCGGCGAGGAGCATCGGTGCGAAAGCCATCTATCGGCGCGATACTATTAGCTCTAATTCCCTTTGTCGCAATCTGCTTCTCGGTGTCTTTGTGGGACCGCATTTATCCCATGGTTCTGGGCTTGCCATTCAACTTCTTTTGGCTGATTGCATGGCTGCTCCTCACCCCAGTCTGCCTGTGGGGAGCCTACCGGCTGGAGGCGCCACGCGCTCTTGATCCGCCGCGGAAAGACGGCCCGCGGTGAATCCAACCGTCGTCACCCTAACGCTGATTTCTCTCATCGTTGCAGCGGGCTCGTTTATGGGTTTTTATGCCGGAACTCGCCGAAAAATGGACCTGGAGCAATGGACCGTGGGCGACCGAGGCTTCGGCATGCTGCTGGTCTGGCTGCTGATGGCAGGAGAAGTCTATACAACATTCACGTTTCTCGGGGCCAGTGGCTGGGCCTACTCCAAAGGCGGACCCGTTCTTTATATTCTCGGCTATCAACCTTTGATGTATGTGGTCTCTTTCTTCATTCTGCCTCAAGTGTGGGAAGTCGGCAGAAAATACCACCTCCAAACTCAAGCCGATTTCTTTCAAGTGCGGTACGAAAGCAAGTATCTCGCCGCTTTCGTTGCGCTCGTGGGAGTGGTCTTCATGATCCCCTATTTGCAGGTCCAGCTCACTGGGCTCGGGATGATCTTAGAAATAGCGAGTTATGGAGCGATCCCGCGCACTCCCGGTATGGTCATCTCCTTCCTAATTGTCGCCGCGTTTGTCCTTTCTAGCGGCATCCGGGGCATTGCGTGGGTCAGCGTCTTAAAAGACCTCCTACTGTTGTTCTCGGCTGTCTTCGTCGGCTTGGCGATACCCTACATCTATTTTGGCGGCATCGGTTCAATGTTCGCTAAACTGGTGATCGCTAAGCCGGCTCACCTGGTCATGCCGGGGGCCACCACGAATCTCGGCCACTCCTGGTATGTCTCAACAGTTCTGCTGGTTGCGGTCGGGTTTTACATGTGGCCGCAGTTCTTCGGTGCCAGTTTTTCCGCGAAGAGCAGCGACACCTTGCGCCGCAACGCCGTCGTGATGCCCTTCTACAGCATAACTATGCCGCTGATGTTCATCGTGGGCCTTGCCGCAACTCTAATTGTGCCCGGCCTCCCTAATGGTGACCTTTCGATGTTAACCATCGTGCGGAAGACATTCCCTGCCTGGTTCCTCGGCTTGATTGGCGGGGCAGGTGCTCTCACGGCAATGGTTCCGGCAGGGGTCATGATTCTCACTGCCGCAACGTTGTTCGCAAAGAACATATGTCGTTCTATTCTTTGGCCTCGCATGACCGACGAACACGTCGCGAGGTTGGCAAAAATTAGCGTCCTGGTAGTCACTATCGCCGCCCTGTGTTCCGCGATCTACAGTTCGACGACGCTGGTCTATCTTCTCCTTGTGGGATACGGAGGAGTGGGCCAGTTTTTTCCCGGTGTGGTCCTGGGCCTGTACTCCAAACGAGTGAGTACCCTCGGCGTCCTCGCCGGAATGGTCACCGGCGTATTGATCTTTATTCCGCTGGTAGTTAGCAGGCACGATCCGATCATGGGGCTCAATGCCGGCTTCATCGCGTTGTGCTGCAATTTTCTTGTTGTCGCAGCCGTGAGCATGCTAAAACCGGCGGCGAGCAGTAGATTTGATCAACAACCTCGTGCAGGCATCGCACGGACCTAATCGCACAGGGCCGAACGGTTAGCGAAGGAAGCGCTTAGGTGGGATGTACGAGTTCATGCGGAAAAATATGGGTAAGCACGAGTATGCGTTGGGAAGTACTGACGCAGAGCACGCGCGGCTGATCCGCCAAGCGGCCGGGCTCGCTCCTGTGACGGAGCGATTGTTTCGCGAGGCGGGAATTGCGCCCGGAAACCGAGTGCTGGACTTGGGCTCCGGGGTTGGAGATGTGGCGATGCTGGCGGCACGCCTGGTGGGGACGACCGGCAAAGTGATTGGCATCGAGCGCGACGCGCGATCGATTACCATAGCACGAAAGCGGGCAAGAGAAGCCGGACTTCATAATGTCAGATTTTTGCAAGTGGACGCGGCGAAAGTGGAAAGTACGCAGCCGTTCGATGCAGTGGTGGGACGATTTATTTTACAGTTCTTACCAGACCCACCCGGCGTCGTGCGATCGCTTGCTAGTCTTTTGCGCCCAGGTGGCATTGTAGCGTTTCACGAACCGAGCTGGCCGCCATTTCTTCTGCTTTCTGCGCATGTGCCGTTGTGGTCTGCAGCGGGCGCTGTCATCTACGAAACATTTCTAAAATCAGGAGTGAGCGCCGACATAGGAACGAAGCTTCACCGCGTCTTCAAGGAAGCGGGATTACCAGTGCCGACGATGCGGTTGGAGATGCTGCTGGGCAATGATGTGGAATATACGCGCTGGGTGCCGGATTTGTTGTCCAGCTTGGTACCAATGATTCGGAAGCATGGAATTTCGATCGAGGCTCTGGGAGACTTGAGCACGCTGGCAGAAAGAACCAGAGCAGAAATTGTAGTGGCAGACGCAGTGGTGCCTTGGATTGCGCTGGTCGGTGCCTGGAGCCGTAAACCCGTTTGACCCAAAACCCAGAGCGCACAACAACGCGGGCCAGAGCTAATCTCTAGCCCAATACCTGATAAATGCTGCGATTACCTGACCGGTACCGAATTGGACCGAGAGCGTGGGGCATGTGGCGTCTCCGCGACCTGTCCCGCTGCTCGGCTACGTTGTAGAGCACTTCACAGTCGCAAAATCCGCCCTTGGATTGGAGCACAGCAAAGGTATCTTCTAGTTCGCTTGCGTGAATCCAGACGCGAGGAGAATCGACTTGGGAAAGTTTGTGCTTTCCATCACATCGCAGGGATGGGCTCGGGTTGGGTTCCGAGCTAATAAGTTCGTCGAGTTTCTCGAAGAAGCCACGACGTCTGAGGCACTTCATCACGTCTGGCGCAATCGAAGAAATCAAATCATCATCGGAGGGAGATTCCATGCGGCCAAACATAACACTCGGTACCATGCGGCCTCAAGTTCACGTTCCTGTTGGTGTCAGTCCTCGATCGGTCCTATCCGCGAAGTACTCTTGATTGCTCTGATCCAGACGCCACACTGCTTTCGCACCAAGCACCAGTTCTGGTCCTATATCGGTCTGGCGCCGAAGACCTACGGCAGTGATGAATACCGCTTCGTTGGCGGCCAACTCAAAGGCTCCAAGAAGGTTTAAGCCATCTGCGGACACAACCTCAACGTCATGCTGCCTGTGTGGATGTAGGCCTGGCTAATTCCACTTGACGGGATAATCCTCATGAGGTACATAGGACGGGCGTTCTGGACCCGCCTTCAGGAGCGTGAAGTTCTCGTCCGATTCTTCACACGTGCCAATACAGCGATAGTCAGTCGTGAACCAATGGTTGTACTCCTCGCATTCAGCGGCGTATTTTTGTTCCTCGACCAGTGGAGCAAGAACGTAGCTGAGATTCATACGACCCGCCGTTCGATAACTCTTGGCTGCCTGCTGGAAATTCGTTGTGTTGCTCACCCTCTCCGGAATCTTGCCGCCGGCCGCATGCGAATCGTGCTTCCGCTTTTATGGCTAACAGCGCTCGCATGCGCGATCGTATTGCACAACTCCGGCGCCTGGTTCCAAAGTAAGAGCGCGCTCTTTGGACTTGCGCTGGCATTTAGTGGCGCCGCCGGAAATCTGATGGATCTTCTCCGGCGCAAATATGTCCTCGATTTCATTGATCTGGGCTGGTGGCCCGTTTTTAATCTGGCTGACGTTGGAATCCTGACAGGGCTGGTTGTAGCTTTTTGGCCAAGAGGATAAAAGTACGTGCGACCGGTCATGTTCTACTGGCGTGGAACCCCGATTCATAGCTATCCGGCCATGTTGTATATCGGGCTGGTTGCCGGAGTAGTGGTAGGAAACCTGGCAGCGCATGCCATGGGTCTAAATGCGTTCCGCGTTTATGTAGCAACCATACTTCTAATCGTGCCCGCGATCGTTGGTGCCAGGTTGCTTCATGTGGTGGGCCACTGGAAATTCTATCGGAGGAATCCGCGGCGAATCTGGGACCGCGCGGAAGGTGGGTACGGAATGTATGGGGGCCTGCCGCTTGCACTTTTGTTAGCCGTGCCTGTGCTTCATGCGCTCCGCCTGCCGTTCGCGGCTTTCTGGGACGTCGGAATTCTGTCGATTCTGACGGGGATGATATTCGCCCGTGTCGGATGCCTTCTGAACGGCTGCTGTTCGGGTCGGGCTTCTAACGTTTGGTTCGGTCTGTATCTGCCGAACCATCTGGGTGAGTGGAGGAAACGCATTCCTTCCCCGTGCCTGGAATCGGTTTGGGCAGCAATACTTCTCATTTTGGCGATCCTGGTGCGAAAGCAGATGCCATTTCCGGGCGCGTTGTTCCTATCTGTGTGCTGCGTGTATCCGGCAGGACGGTTGGTATTGGAGACGTTTCGCGAACCAGAAAGCAGTTCCGCGAGATTCACGCTGTACCACGCGATCTCCCTGGCGATCATGGTGCTGGCGGCTGCAACTCTTTCGGCAAAATGGCTGAGATAAGAATGGAGTGGACTGATGGCAAATGACCTGACTGGCGATTTTGACGTGGTAGCAGAATTCTCAGTTCTGGCAGCAGACCGAGCACTTGCGGCGATGCACCGATGCGAGCGGCTCTTACATTCACTAAGCATTCGCGTGAACGACATTCCACCCCACCGGTTCCCGGTGGGACCGGTGGTTGTCGGGGCGGTGGACACGTTCGGAGAAGTGGTGGTCAATCAGAGGCAGGTCGTGAAGGGGAATTCATTCCCGGGAGCATTGGCAGCGACAGATGTCGTGTATGCGGGGCTGGACGTGTTGGTGAACGCGGGTGTTGCGGTCGAGGCGCCGATTACGCCGAGCTACCTGCAGGGCGTAGCGCAACTGCAGTTGGATCCACCGACGATAGAGGTGCCGGATGCTTCCGGTTCAAACCTGACGGTGAGGATGGGAGTGAGGTCGAGATACTTTCCGGACCCCAATACCGCGCCGGCAGCAGAGTTTGTGAGGGGACAGTTGGTGATTACGGCGCCGGTTAATCAGGTGGCGTCCCAGTCGGGGAACATGAACGTCATCGATATTCATATTTCCGGCGTGAATGTAAACGTCAGCTTTAACGCGTTCTATTCGAGTCCGCCGCTGAGCGCGGAGGATCTGGCGGGGATTAATCAGTTAATTCGCAACGCGCTCAGGACCAGCTTCCTGCCGTCCAATGCGACACTCCCAGACCAAATAAAGTTTTTGCAATTCAAAACGTTGCAGGGAGTGGCCAGCGCGATCGGGGTGCTAATGAACATGGGATCCGCGAAGGGGCATCCTTCGACGGTGAACAATATTTTCCTAAGCCCTGGAGACGATTTTGGCTTTGCAGTGGGGAGCGATCTAATCGTTCAGAAGATTGCAGAGGAAATGACGTTCCAAGCACCATCGGGTTCTTTTTATTCGTACAGCCTCTCCATCAACTCCCCGGCGATAGAACTTCAGAACGGGCGTATTGTGCTGGCTGTCTCTGGACACGCGCATTCCAGCGCATTACCAGACTTCAATTTTACGTTAACGCAAGCGTTTACGTTGAACCTCGCGACCAGCACGCCGGGGGGGCCGCTAGATACGGCAGAACTCGCGGTGTCCGGAGATTTTTCGGTCGACGTCACCGGCCTGTCTATCTTTTTTGATTGGTTGGCGTCCGACTTTATCGGGTGGATGCTCGGACCAGTCAGGGCGCAGCGGGACGCGCTGATTGCGGCCCACCAGCAAGAAGTACGAGATATGTTCAGCGTGAACAAACTTCTCGGGGGCTTCCTAAAATCGTTGTTGAATCCATCGCAGACACAGCCGGCGGCACCCCCTCCGCAAAACGTAAACTTCGTACTGGCGTACACGTTCGTGGAGATCCAGCCTGCAGGGATCATCCTGCATGGTTCCTTGGGGGTGACATCATGGCCCGCGGCACACGCCCAATACCAGCCAATTCCGGCGAATCAGAAAACCGGGCCAGGCACTGTGATTCTTCCGCAAGGGCCAGATTACACGGCACTGAAGACATGGATCCCGGGAGGAGCGATCACGCAATACGAATGGAGCTACCGTGGGCAGAGCCAGCCGTTTCATACCGACGTGAACCGTTTTGTATTGCTGGATACGGGAGGGTTGGTGACCAACGAGCCGATAGAGTTCTCGGCAATGGTATCTGGGGTGATATCGGGCTACGAACCGTTGTGCCTGACGGTGAAGGGCACACGACTCTCTTCGTCGGGGGCGGTGGTGGCGCAACCCGTGACGGCAACCGTCTGTGGGTATAACTCGTTCCCGGTACTAAACGCTGGAAACATCGCCCTGGGGGAAGTAGCGCCGATGGTGGCGCTGACTCATGCGGGGCCCGATGGAACTGTGCAGGTCGTGGGGCATATGGCAGCCATGGCGCACGTGGACAAATTAGGTAAGTACACGCCTAACGTGGTTGCGCACTTTGCGGACGACAGCAGCTCCGCGAACCTGGACTTTCTCATCGAGGCAGTAAAAGAAAGCGGGCGAAAGGATGCGGGAACGGCGGTCCTTGGCCTGCTGACCCCCGAACAACTGACGAAAACACGTCATACGCCGGGCGTGATTTACGGCGACCGACAGGGTGGCGGGTGGGAGCGCGCGTTCGGAGTGAAGACGGCGAAGCACCCGCTGACGCTGATCGTGTTGCCGAGCGGCAAAGTGGCCTGGCAGCATGAAGGGCCAATCGACAGTAAGACATTGGGAGCCGCGTTGAAGAAAGTTCTGGCGAAGGGCGGATTCGCGAATCGCGGACTAGTCAGTTTGAATCTGCGCGCGGGACGGAAGGCGCCCAACTTCGTGTTTGAGATTTCGGAAGGACACGGCCTGACGCTAAGGAAGCTCGAAGGCCGGGCGGTGGTGCTGGCGTTCTGGAGGAGCAGTTCGAAGCCGAGCATAGACGCGATCCGCGACCTGCAAGAAACGCTCGGAAAGGTGTCAGTGCCTGCGCCGGTTGTGTTGGCGATCAATGATGGAGAATCGGTTGAGGCGGCGAAGAAAGCGGCCGCAGCGAATAAGTTGACAGCAACGCTTGTGACCGACCCGCAACGACTGATTTCCGGCGCTTATGGAGTGAGTGTCTGGCCCACGCTGGTTTCCATCGACGCGTCCGGAGTCGTTGGCGGAATTCGCTATGGGCGCTCTGTTGGGAATACGGTGGTATCCGCAACAGGGAAGAATCCGAGCGCCCCGCGCAGCAAGTGAGGGTTCAATTCAGGTGTTTGTGGAAACGAGAACGCATGGGAGTGGCCTCGAAGAACACGCGAGGCTCCGAAGGGACAAACTGCGATGATCGATCCGTATCTGCTGACGGCACCGATTCTCCTGTTGGGAATTGTTGCCTTACTGAGATTTGTCGGCTGCAGCTTCCACCCCCCGCCCCCATCAACGCCCACACAGCTATCGGCCACAGTTGGGGTTGGCCAAGTTGTCCTGAGTTGGGCGGAGGCTGATGCGAATACGACTGGGTACAGCTATCAGGTGAACCGCAGCAATGATGGTGGTCCCGCAGCGATGGTCTCCACGGTTACGGATACTACGTACACTGACACGGCTGACTCGGGCTTGATCAACGGAACTACCTACAACTACACAGTGACGGTCGTTGTCGGCATGACGAATTACGGAACTTCCAACTCGGTCAATGCGACGCCCGTGCTTTTGCCGGGCCGACCACCTAAAGCCGTGTTGGATACGGATAATCCGCTGTCGACGAATCTGATCGGGATGTTCCTGATGAACGAAGGAACGGGAACGGCTCAGGGGACACCGGCCCAGGACAGAAACCTAGTCGACATGATAACAGCCAATGCTGTTGGAAACCTCCCGCCGACGTGGGAGGTGGCGGACCCCTCGATTGTTTTCAATGGGGGCGCATCGCTGAACAGCTATCTGGACGCGGGTGTGGACCTTCTCTTCAACGATATGCCGACCAGCAAGATCACGATTGTGGCAAAAGTGTTTGTGAAAGCGCTGGCCAATGGGGGTATCTGCGAGAAGAACGATGGAAAACCGCCGAACAGCGATTCGGGATTTATTTTCGCGATGGACAACACCGGTGCGCTAAGGGTGACGGTAGAGTTGACCAACAACAGCATGAGGATTACGACGGGCAGCGGAACTGTAGTTGCGGGGCAATGGATGCAGTTGGCATTTACATGGGACGGGACCCAATACAACGCTGGGACGGCAACGGGACCAGCGGCGGCAGCGACGATCTACGTAAACCACTTGGCCCAGACAAATTCGGCGGCGCAGGACGGCCACGGCACACTGGATGCAACTAGACTCTCCAATAATCAGCCTTTTCGGATTGGAAACGTCAGCTACGACTTCCCAGGTTCCTTGAACGGAAAGATTGCGTACATGGCTGTGTACAAGGACAGGCTTCTCACTACCGGAGAGATGGCGACGCTCGACGCAGCTCTTCCTATAAAGTAAAGGCGGGATAAACGTGACTGATCTATATCTGCTTTCTGCACCGATTCTATTGTTGGGAATTGTTGCTTTGCTGAGATTTGTCGGCTGCGGCTTCGCCCCGCGCGTTGTAACAGCGCCCAATCTGGTATCGGCCACACCCGGGAATGGCCAAGTTACGCTGAACTGGACAGAACCAGATACGGACACGACAGACTACAGCTATCAGGTCAATCGCAGCAATGACACTGTCCCCTTTGAAGTGGTGGCCATAGTTATGGGTCTTACTTACACTGATCCCACCGTGACCAATGGAATTACCTACAAGTATACAGTGACACGCCGCATTGGCGGCGTGGCAGACGCAACCTCCAACCAGGTAATCGCAACCCCCGTAATCTTATTGGGCCGACCACCCGGAGCGGCGTTGGATACGGATAATCCGCTGTCGACGAATCTGATTGGGTTATTCCTGATGAACGAAGGAACGGGAACGGCTCAGGGGACGCCGGCGCAAGGCAAAAACCTTGTGGACATGACAACGGCCACGCCAGTTGGCAACGCGCCACCGACGTGGGTAGTTGCAGACCCGTCGATCCAGTTCAATGGGGGAGCATCGCTAAACAGCTATCTGAATGCCGGGGTCGACCTTCTGTTCGACGATATGCCGACGAACAAGATCACCATTGTGGCGAAAGTGTTGGTGAATGCGCTGGCCAGTGGGGGTATCTGCGAGAAGAACGACGGAAAGCCACCGAATAGCGATTCGGGCTTCATATTTGCGATGGACAATAACGGCGCGTTACGAGTGACGGTGGAGCTAACCAACAATAGCATGAGGATTACGACAGCCGCAGTGGTAGTCGTGGCCCAATGGATGCAGTTGGCATTCACGTGGGATGGAACGCAATACAATGGTGGGACGGCGACGGCCCCGGCGGCGGCGGCGACGATCTACGTGAACCAGGTTCCTCAGACAAATGCGGCTGCGCAGGACGGCCACGGCACACTGGATGCAACTAGACTCTCCAATAATCAGCCTTTTCGGATTGGAAACGTCAGCTACGACTTCCCAGGTTCCTTGAACGGAAAGATTGCGTACATGGCTGTGTACAAGGACAGGCTTCTCACAACCGCAGAGATGGCGATGCTCGACGCAGCTCTTCCAATAAAGTGAAGGTAGAGTAGACACGAACACGCGGCCAGCGCGATCCCTTGCGCGGGAAGGTCACAATCCCTGAAGCTGGAACGGATTTCCGACTGGCGTTGCAAGCCGTCTCCCCCCGGGCACCTAAGAGACTCCACGGCAGATCATGAATTGTGCTCCAACACGATACTCGTGTACACTATCCACGTATGAAAAACATCACCCTCAGTGCCGATGAACAGCTCATCGAGCAGGCGCGCCTGTTGGCCAAATCCCGGCACAAGACGCTAAACGCCATGTTCCGTGAGTGGCTGGAACAGCTTACAGCACAAAGCGGCGGCACGCAGGAGTTCGACGCGTTGATGAAACGCCTGAAGCATGTACAGGCCGGCAGCCGCTTCAGTCGGGACGAGATGAATGAGCGGTAAGTTCTTTCTCGATACAAACATCTTTGTGTATTCCTTCGACACAAATTCGCCTAAGAAAGCAGCGCAAGCCACGAAGCTGATCAGAAAGGGAATCGAGACGCACGGCGGAATTGTCAGCTATCAAGTGGTGCAGGAGTTCTTTAACGTTGCGTTGCGCCGCTTTGCGAAGCCCATGAGCAGCCCAGACGCGGAACAGTATTTGTCGACCACGTTTCGTCCACTCCTGGCGGTACATTCCTCTCCGGCTTTGTACGGAGAAGCGCTGCGGATTGGAGCCAGGTTTCGGTTGGCTTGGTACGATTCGCTGATTGTCGCTTCGGCGATCGAAGGTCAATGTAACGTTCTTTACAGTGAAGACTTTCAGGATGGGCAGAAGATTGCAGGCGTGACTATCTCCAACCCGTTTACCTAACTAACAGAAGGACGTTCTTGGCCGAACACTCCTAGCGGCACGGCGATCCGCTGCAGGTTGAGCCTAGAGATTCGAAAGATTTGATCGAGCATGGAAAAATGCTCATGTCGTCCTAAGCGAGTCGGTATTCTGAGTATCGAGCAAGAACTTTCCCCCTCAAACTCCATTCACCATGCACCGCTTTTTCCGGGCTCACTGGGTGGCTACGACTCCGCCGCAGGGTTGAACGACGATAATGCCGGGAGTCGGGATCGGATCCAGCCGGATGATCCCGCGGCCATCGAGCGCGACATAGAGCGCGCGATCGCACCGATCGGAGACGGGATCGAAGTACGCAGAAACCGGATGGCTGGGCAAGGCGCTGGTCGAGAGATACCGAAACCAGTTGTTCCCGTTAAGAGTGTAGAAAACACCCGCATTGCCGACGGCGAACCGGGTTCCGGGCTCCCCACGTGCGAAGACCAAGTCCTTGATCACCGCGAAATCTCCGGTGTTTGAGAACGTGTGGTTCTCAGTCGCAACTGTGTCGAGGCTAATGTCTGCGTTCCACGTAGCTCCTCCGTCGTCGGAACGCTTGATCGCAGTTTGATCGATGATGTAGACCACGTTTGGATTGTAGGGATCGGCGAAGAAGCGTGTGGCGATGATTGCAGACTTGGCAGGAGGCGTTCCCGTCGGCGACGGTACGATTTGCTGCCAATTGGCCATCCCTGGCGCCCATTTCCAGAGCTTCAGCGCGTGAATGCGACCGTCGTTGGGACCCACTCCCGGATCACCCGCATAAACGACCGGCGCCGAATGACCACCTGACCCTTGCACGACATCAATACAGTGCGCGTTTCCGGGACACGCCGGCAGGTCCGGCCCGTACTGCGACGCCTTCGCGGGATCTTCCCAGTCCTGCGCCGTTGTCATCACAACGCTGTTGGTTTTGCGAAACACCCCGCGGGCACCATTTTGCTTGGTCCCGATGATGATGAAGTCGCCGTCTGTCGGAGCCGTGGTGCGAGGCTCCGTCAAGATCATCGGCCGGTAGCCGCGAATCGAGAAGTTGCTGACGGCGTTGCAATCGGTGGGACACACCCAGCGGGCCCGTTGACTGCCGTCACCCGGATTCCGGGTGACATTCGGGAAGCCTGCGAGATTCGTATATACGGCAAATCCCCCGCCAGTTTCTCGGCCCGTGAACGAAATCACCAGGTGCGGCTGAGCGGGATCGGAAAACCATGGATCGCAGTCGCCGCAACCCGAGATGGGATCGCCCCACGTGGCACCACCATCCAGGCTGAAGAAATCGTCATTATCACCAGTGCCCATGTAAAGGGCGGGCGCGCGACCCGGAATGGATAAGCCCGCGATGTTGATCGGGGCGAGAGTTGGCAGTCCCGCTGCCGGGCTCCAGTTCGGGACGGCGCCGTTCGCGTGATAGATTCCGCCGTCATTCGCGATCCAGACATCTCCGGAAGAATTCGGACCAGCCACCTTGTTTTGATTGAACGGAGGAGGAATGTCAGCGGCCGGAGACTGAAGCGAGAGGGAAAAGTTCGGAGACGTGACCAGGGCGTGAGGATCGACGTGCACGAACAATTGGTTGCAGTACGGATTCGGCGGCGCAGTCTGCGACGGGTCCTTGCCCTCCATTCGGTGCCAGCCGCCCGCCGTAGGACGCCCTGCGGATACATGGACGTGAGATCGGTCGGAGAAGAATAGTAAGTAACTGTTCCCGACGGGCCGCGTTTCGATATACACGTTCCCGCTATCTGTAGAGCCACCCCAGTAGGCAGGCGGTCCCGGAAGCTGCGTCCACGCGGCGGACTGATGCGCCGGATCGGAAGTATTGAAATTGGTGAAGTCGCCCAGCCATACACTTCCCTCTCCGCATCCGCGTCCGTCCGTGTTGCACTGCGTGCCATCGGGAATTTCCTGGTCCGAGGCCGCGAGACCGCACTGATGTTTTTCGTAGAAGCTGGGGCCATTGGCGAGCCCATTGACGGCGATCAGAACATGGCGGTTGTCGCCGGCAGGCTCGATCATGATTACACGAGAGCTGCTCGCGCTGTTTTCCGCTGCAAGTCCGCCGATGCTGCTAGTAGGGATGGTGGCAAGGCCGCCGTCCTTCACAAATCCCTGTCCGCCGTTCGTTGAGTAGTACAACTGCGTGCTGCCCAAGGCGTAGACCCGGCGGATTTCAAAAGGATTGATCACGCCAGAGGCAAGGGCCGTGGACAGAGCGTTGGTAGGCGGCTCCAATGGCCCGACGGCAATGTGCCAGGCTGCCGTCTGATTCGGCAGCGAAGTTTCCGACCAGGTTTGCCCGGCGTTATGACTGATCGCAACAGCGCAACCGCCGGCGGCGTACACCAGATTGGGATCATCGGGAGCAAAAGCAATCTGTCCTACAGCTCCGCCGGATGAGCAGGTGAATCGCTTGACCAGCGACCAGTTGCTGCCACCATCAACGGAGCGGTATACACCGTTCTGCATCTGCGCACGCGAGTCAGCTGTGGTTGCGGCCATGACCAGATCTCGATTGACGGGCGACACCACCACATCATGGACGTTGGGAACGAGCAAAGCACCAGGCACTGCATTCACGCCTTGTCCTGGTTGCGGTCGCGTCATCTGCATCCAAGATACGCCTGCATCGTCCGAACGCCAGACGCCCGCGTAAGATCCCGCGTAGAGTCGAAGTGCGTCAGACGCCAAGTCCAACGCGTGCATGCGTCCTGAAACCGAATGCCCACCGCTCCAGGGGAATGTGTCGATGCCCGGACTCACGTCAGTCAACGAAGGCGGCACATTCGTGGCAAGGTCCATTCCCATCGGACGGAAGATTTCGACGGTGACGACACCTCGACTGCCGGCATAGGTGCAATCGTGGTAATTGAGGTTGATCGGGGCGCCCAGCCCGACGAAATCGATGGTGTAAACGTGAGCCGAGTTGTACCCGCCCCAGCTAGGCTGTTTGTCATTGCCGGACTCGGGCTGATTGATCGCCAGCCCGACGTCCACTCCAGTAAACGGCTCGAAGCAATGATCGATCGAGGCAGAAAAGAAGGGGAAACCGGTGCGGCCGAACGCGTATTCGGCGTCGCCAGAAGGATAGATCCCGCCAAAGATACCGGGAACACGAACCATCGCCGAGCCCCTGGCGCGAAGCTTGTAGTGAATGCCCTGCAGCAGGGTAGTCTGCGAGCTCACCGAGCCTCCGGTGACCGGCACAAGGAGAATTTCCTGCAAGTTGTATCCCGGAAGGCCCTGCTGTGTAGGGCCGCAGCCTACTGTGAGAACGAGAACACTACTGAGAAATACAACCGCTCCCAGCGAGAGGGATTTCCTTTGCATCGGCATGACGGCCTCGCATGATCAGAATGAAGTTGGGATTACATATATTTGGCGGCACCTTATGTTATCAGTAAGCGATTTAAGTGCAACGCAATATGCTCGGCGATTTTCCGCGTCGCAATCTTCTGGGCAAAACGAACTAGTGTCTAAGGAAATCGCATGGATGATTTCGCAGTCAACTTTGAGACTCTTGCGCGAACAAGATTGCGCACCGCAGTACGACGGGAATCGTGAAGTAGAATCTGCACGCCCGCACGGTCACAGGTTTGTTGCCACGTCACACGGAGATCCTTCACCGGGGAGCTGTCGTCCCATGTGAACACGAAAACGTCTAGAGTTTAATAGTTTTGGGTGTTCCATGGCGCCATCATCGTGCGTCTTCACTCTCATCGTCGTTTTCCACTAGGTGCGGCCGGCTTCGTGCGCGATTGGAGACTACCAGGCCCCACTGAATCAATTTGCTCATATAGCGTTGGCTCTCGAAACGGTCGAGGATTTCTGGCGGCTCGGGTGGTGGCTTATCGGGATCGAACCGTCCGTCCAAGTCGTCGTCATCCGAATGAACGGAGGGCATAACCCAGCCTGGAGGAAGCTTCCCCTCATTTTGGTAAGCCGCCAAGGCGGCCGCGCATCTCGAAATATAATTCCATGGCACACCCCGCATGGGGGCTTCCCAGACCAAACCGATAACGGGATATTGCCCGAGCTCATGATCCTGCCAGACGATTTCAACCTCTATCTCGGGAGGAGGTTCACCACAAATCTTTTTCAGATGCCGGATTATAAGCTCGGTGAGCATGAAATACGCGACCTGGAAATCGACGGGACAGGCCCTTCGTTCGGCGGGATAAACTCGAGGAGAGCCTGCTGAAGGGGTTGTCTGAGTCCGTGCTCAAAACGCAGGTGATTGTTTGCGTCAGGGGAAACAGGAACTCGAGCTCGAATGGAAGCGGCTCACGGATTCGATCACGCGGAGCGAACAGTCGCAGAGCGTTATGAACGCGATAGGTAAGCGAGAAAGAGAATCGCGCGCCATCACAGACGATCTCCTCGAACCCGCGCCCGGATCGTTGCGCGCAAACCTGGAAGAGTTGAGGGAATTTGCAGTGTCACGGCTGGCGAAAATTCGGGAGCTACTCGCACACCCTGAAGACATCCAAAAGGTGCATGAGGTGCTTGCCGAGCGCGTTGGCCAATTGACGTTAGAAGCGACGAACGAGAACGGAACGCTGATTCACGCCACCTTGCTCGAAAATAGGCAAACTGACAGGTGTAGCCACGACCGTATTCTACACTTTGCATCCCGGCAGCGCCGCAAGCATCCTCGGGCAGGCCCAGGGGACTAGGTCGACCAGATCGTGATTGTTTCGACCTTCTTCACTGGCTCCGATCGGAGGACGAGGGCTCCGGCAGAATCTTGCCGCGGTCGAGTCTCTTCTCTGCCCATTTTCGGGCCCACGGTCGGCCTTCACAGCCTCATTGTCGACCAAGGCCCAGTATGAAACTCAGGGAAACGTCTGGGCTCTTCGCGGTCTTGCGGTAGTCCGCGTTTGCTAAAACCGGTTACACGGTGCAGAGCCTATGCGGCGCCTCTCGAAACGCAACCGCCTTGCCATATCCCACGTATCTAGATATTATCTAGAGATGCTGCGGTTCGATTGGGACGAACGGAAGAACAAAAGCAATCGGATCAAACACGGGATTTGGTTTGAAGAGGCCCAGAGCGTTTTTAGCGATCCGCATGGACGCCTATTTTGTGATCCGGAGCACTCCGAGCACGAGGATCGGTTCATCTTACTTGGTGTGAGTTCAGCGGCAAGAACGCTTATCGTAGTTCACTGTTACAAGGAAAACGATTCCGTGGTCAGGATTATTTCTGCCCGTAAGGCGACTAGAAAGGAGGTGCGCTTCTATGAGGAAGGAATATGATTTCTCCAAATTGAAAGAGCTGAAGAACCCGTATGCAAGAAAGAAAAAGGCCGTGGGCATTAACTTGAGTCCGGAAGTCGTGGACTACTTCAAGCGACTGGCGGAAGAGACTGGACTGCCTTACCAGAAACTGATTGATTTGTATCTGCTGGACTGCGCGAGAAAACGCAAGAAGCTGACAATGAAGTGGGTGGCATAGCGGCGACGAATTACTCAAGCTGCGGTGAATGCTTCGGCGTCATCCTCGCACGAATCGCGTGGGAGGACATTGGTTTGATTAAGCGGTGACCTGCGGTCCACTGGAGTAATGGTGGCCCTCTATGCCGACGTTAAGGCTTGTTACTGCCTCGGCCAAGTATGGCTCTCGAAAGATTAAGTCTAAGCGTAGAAATGGAGGGACACAGGCCCTGCGCGAAGAAGCAGCAAAATCTGGTGCCGGGGGCCAGAATCGAACTGGCTACGCCCGCCTTTTCAGGGCGGCGCTCTACCAATGAGCTACCCCGGCATTTGACTTTAGTAGTTTAGAGGCCACCTCTTCCCTCTGTCAATTCGGCGCTCTCCACCTAATCTCCACGCGTGCCGCAGACTGCCACCGCATTTTCTGTCGCTTTACCTTCCCGCAACATTCCGCCGCAAAATCTGTCCGCCTCTTGCCCGAACTGTGGTGCACTACCATTCAATGACAATCTCAAACGCAAAATCCACTGATCTGATTTCCGAGCTCAACTCGCTGGCCGCCAAATCCGCTTCTCCCGAATCCCTTATGAAGGCCATCGTCTCTCTCCTTCATGAAAAGCTCACTCGTTACAATTGGGTTGGATTCTACATGCTCGAAAGGGAAGCGGACCGCGACATCCTCGTCCTGGGTCCTTTTAAGGGCAGCATGACCCCGCACACCCGCATCCCCCTCAATCAAGGCATTTGTGGTGCCGCCGCTTCCACCGGCAAAACCATCGTCATCGAAGACGTTTCCGCCGACTCGCGCTATCTTGCCTGTTCCCTCGAAACCAAATCCGAAATCGTTGTGCCCGTTTTCGTTCACGGAAGAGTTGCTGGCGAACTCGACATCGACTCCCACTTCCTCGCCGCCTTTGGCCCCGACGATCGCAAGCTCTGCGAGCACGCCGCTGTGCTCCTCGGCAAATTCCTCGAGAAATCTCCTGCCTAGTTTGTCCTTTTGATTTGCTCGTTGCTTGAATTATTCTCTGCCGAGCTCGCGGTGCGGCTGCCCATCCTTACTTCTTCACTTGATCTCACGATTCCTTGAATCCTGCCAAAGAACTTATTCTCTTACGGCACTGTCGCCGCGACTCCTCCGGAGTACGCACTTTCGTCTCCAGTCGATCCCACTGCCGTTACCACGTACTGATACGTCGTTCCGCTCGTCACGGTCGCATCCGTATATTTCAATCCGCTCACTACCGTTGTCGTCAATTGGGCGTATCCACCCGTCCCTGTCGCGCGGTACACGCGGTACCCTACCACTCCTGCCGTCGAGCTCGCGCTCCAACTCAGTACCACCGTGTGCGCTGTTGCTGTTATTCCAGACCCGCTCACGCCAATCGTTGTCGGCGAACTAGTCGCGTTGCTCGCCACCTTCACGCTTCCACTGACTCCTCCCGCCGTCTTTGGAACAAATGTAACGTTGATCGTTGCGCTCTGGCCTGCTGCAAGGGCCGTTCCGTTCGCCACTCCGCTCGACGTCATTCCTGTTCCGCTGGTTGTGACGCCTGAAACGGTAACGACCGAGTTCCCGGTATTCTTCAGTGTGACGGCTAAGGTATTGGAATTTCCAACCTGTTGGTTTCCAAAACTAACGCTCGTTGGATTCGACGTCAGCGTTCTCGTCGCTGTCGCTCCCGTTCCGCTCATGGTCATCGCCAATGTATGGTTTGTCGCATTGCTCGCGAATGATACGCTCCCTGCCACGTATCCCGTCGCCATCGGCTGAAACGACAGTGTTACGTTGCTCGTTTTTCCCGCCGCCAGCACCACTGGAAAGCGAGTCCCGCGTATTCCGAACCCTTTCCCACTCACTGTCGCGCTCGATACCGTCACGCTGCTCGTCCCAGTATTCTTTAGCTGTACGGCCAACGTGTTATCGGTCCCGATTGGTACGCTTCCAAAGCTCGCGCTGGATGGTGCCGCCGCCAGGCTCGATGCCAGCGTCCCCGTCGTTCCCGTCCCCGTCATATTGTAATGGAGTGTCGCATTTGTCGCATTACTCGAAATCGAAACGTAACCCGAAAATGCGCCCGTCGATTGTGGCGCGAACTTTAAAGTTAGGACCACGGAATTGCCGCCCGAAATGCTTAGCGGCGTTGTGATTCCGCTTATACTGAAGGCGCTCCCGGATTCTGACACCGTCTTGATCGTGATTGCCGTCCGTTCCGTATTTGATAGCGTCACCGATATTGTCTTGCTGCCCCCTACATTCACGTTTCCAAAACTTGCCGATGACGGAGTCGCCAGCAATCCTTGGCCCATCGCTTGCCCGGCCGTGATTCCTCCTAGTACCATCCCCGCGCACGCGATCAGCGTCCGCAGTTTCCGCCCCGACGCTTCCCGGCGCTTCCGTTGAATGAATAGACCTGGCCCGTAGCATGTCATTACCCTTCCACACTACGGGGGTCTCACGCGGGTCATCTACTGAACCGAAGAGAAGAAGCCGTACAGCTCGACCCTTAGAACCTTCGCCGATTCCGGGCTAGCACTTTTACCTGTCCTCCAGGACAGGTAACCATTGTTTTAGTGTAAAGATTGGTATATGGTCGGCCCACTCAAGCGCTTATCGGCGTCCTCTTTACCATTGGCTCGAAAATAGACGCTGCGCCGCTACCAAACTGCACTTCTGATACTTCGCATACACCGTTGCGGCCCTCTTCCGGATCTGCTCTGCAGTTTCCCCTGCAATCCAGCCATCCACTGCCGCCTTCAACGTATACGCCTCGGGCGCCATCAATCCTGTTGTCCACAATACCGGCTTCGCGCCCGTGATTTTCAGTCCTTCCGCAAAAAACAGCTTACTCGCGCACGCCAGCACTATCACCTCATGATGGGTCTTCCCATCCCCTGTAAACCGGTCCTTGATCGCAAAGTCCATCAATCCGTCGTGTCCTACATACACGCTTAGCGCCGCCGTAGAAGGGAAACTCGCGACTGCCTCGTCAATAGCCATCGCCGAAGGCAGCTTCTCCGTCCCGCTTCCCGCGGCCGACCTGTAAAAATCCACAATCGCTTGCTTGATCTCTCGACCTCGGTAGGCGTCCGCCACCAGATACGTCCCGCTCGCCACGTGCCGGAATACGCTTCGTTCCAGCACATACGCATTTGGATTCTGCACGGTGACGATCTCTTTCCACTCCACGCTCTTCTTGAAATACGTTCTCACTCCGAACGCTGCGCCCCAATACAGGTTCCTTTCAGGATCATCGCCGTTCCCCAGCGCCGCGGGTACTGGCACAATCCCCTGGTGCGCATTGTCCGCCAGCGCCACAAACACGTGGATCATCCGCGGCCCGGTTTGCGCGAACGCGACCTGACCCGCAAGCAACATCACTCCGCAGACCACATAACTAAATAAGATGTAGCGCCCAGAACGCTTCACCGGCCTGGCCTATCTATTCGCTAGGTCCCTGTTCTCTGATCTTTACGGTTGATCCGCTTGCGCAACCACCATGCCATTGTTATTCGCTGGCCACTGGTCAATACTACTCCTGCGAATCCTCAAACTCCTTCATCCAATTCTTCCCCTTCAGCACCTCTCGCGGCCTCGTTCCATCCGGCGGCCCAACGATCCCGTCTTTCTCCATCAAATCGATCAGATGTGCCGCACGCCCGTACCCGATCCGCAATCGCCGCTGCAGTGTCGATGTCGATGCTCTCCCCATCTCACAGCACACCCGCACTGCGTCCTGGTACAGATCGTCGTCGGCATTCCTCGCCGCCCCCTCCACCCTCACCACCTCCGGCCTCGCCGCCCTCTTCTGTCTTTCCGTCTTCATCCTTCGGCGGTTCCAGTAACTGCTCGTTGTATTTCGCCGGTGCTTGTTCTCTCCAGAAGTCACACACCGCGCTGATCTCATCCTCCTGCACCAGTGGTCCGTGAATCCGGTGCAGCCGCGCCGATCCTGCTGGCAAATACAACAGGTCGCCTTTGCCCAGCAATGATTCCGATCCGTTCGAATCCAGAATCGTTCGCGAATCCACCTTGCTCGCCACGCGGAACGATATCCGGGCAGGGAAGTTCGCTTTGATCAATCCCGTTATTACGTCCACCGACGGCCTTTGCGTCGCCAGTATCAAGTGAATTCCCACCGCGCGTGCCATCTGCGCCAGTCTCGTGATGGACTCCTCCACATTGTTCGTGTCCACCATCATCAAGTCCGCTAATTCGTCAATAATAATGATTAAGTACGGCAGCGGCTTGTGCTCGCTCTCTTCCACATTGTCAAACAGCGATAGCGATTGTTGCTTTTGGAACGTCCGGTTGTACTGGTCGATATTCCGCACGCCCCTCTGCGCCAGCAATTTCAGCCTGCTTTCCATTTCTCTCGTCGCATTTCGCAGTACATTCGACGCCACCTTCGGGTCCGTTACCACCGGCGCAATCAGGTGCGGTATTCCCTCGTACAAATTCAGCTCCAGCCGCTTCGGGTCTACCAGCACGACTTTTACGTCATCCGGCGTGCACTTATATAGGATCGACATCAGCAGGGAATTGATGAACACGCTCTTACCCGTGCCCGTCGATCCCGCAATCAGCAAGTGCGGCATCGACGACAGATCCGTCACGCGGATCCGTCCGTGCAAGTCCCGCCCCATCGCCAGCGTCAGCTTGCTCGCCGAGTTCGAAAACTCGGTCGACTCGATAATCTCCCGCAGCGAAATCGTCTGCCGCCGGTCGTTCGGTACCTCAATTCCGATCGTCGATTTGCCCGGGATTCGCTCAATCAAGATCGATTCGGCTTGCAGCGCCAGGCACAAATCTTCCGTCAATCCAGTAATCCGGCTGTACTTGATCCCTGCTTCCGGCTTGAATTCAAATGTTGTCACCACCGGCCCTGGGTTGATCTGTGTTACGCGCCCTTCCACTTCAAACTCGTGGCATTTCGCTTCAATCGCTCGCGCCCGCAGTTTTAGTTCGTCTTCATCCAGCTTTTGCGTGCCCTCGCCCGACCTCAGCAATTGCACTCCCGGCAGCCGGTAATTTGTATTCGTCTTGGCAATCTTCGGCTCGGTCTTCTTTCCCTTGCCCTGGGCGGTCTCCGGACCCAGCATCAGGATCGGTGCCTTGTGCTCCGTCGTCTTTTTCCTTCTTTTCTTCCTCGGTGTCGGCTGACTTCTTGCCCTTAAATATGTCGCTCAAATCCTGCAGCTGAATCGTCTTCGCCTCTTCTGCTTGCTCCGCCTTGCCCACAATCTGCGGAGCCACTGGTTTCCGCCCCGCCATCCGCCGTTCTTCTACCTCGTGCCGCATCCGCTTCTGTTCCCTCTCATCGCGCCATTCATGCCAACGCGCTTGTGCCCGCTGCAAGATTCCCAGCTTCTCCATCTTTCCCAGTGGACCCTTCGCGCTACTGGCCCACGCATGCGCCCCGCTGAACGAAAAACTCGTTGTCAGGAACAACGCCACGATCAACGTCGCCACCGCCACGAGCATCGCGCCCCAGAAATTGAATCCCGATTGCAGCCCGTGCGACACCACCGTGCCCAGCAGTCCGCCCGCTGGAACCGCACCGCGCACCTCTGGAAAATGACTGAGCGATAGCAGGGAAGGGAGCGACAGCAGCAGCAACACATAACCCGTAATCGTCGCCCATTGGGAATCGACCGCGCGGCTCCTGATCCATCTCCAACCCAACATCCCGATCGCCACCGGCAGCAAAAACGCCGCGAATCCAAATATCTGGAACAGCAAGTCCGCTGTATACGCCCCTACCGGCCCGATCCAATTCCTCGCCGGATGGTCTTCGGCGGCAGCCCCGCTCACATTAAACGCCGTGTCTCTGGGCGAATACGAAATCAGGGCCAGTCCCATCAACACCGCCAATGTGATGCAAAGGAATCCAATCAGCTCATTGAGCCGCTTATTTTCGGTAGGGGTCAGAACGCGCACGTATTTCTCCTCAGCTTATTGGGGAAGGCTGAGTGCCACCAGGGGCGCGGCGCTGTTGCGCCCCTCTCTGGAGGAACGCCCAAATCATACCATCCACCGTACTCCTTACAAGACCATCTTCTTTCCTGTTTCCATCTTCCGAACGTGCCGTGGGCTTTCGGCTCGCCCTGCCGAACGAGTGCATCGATGTACTTTATGGTGCCCCGCACTAGGTCTGATAGGGTGGGCTCTTACGATTGAAAGCCACATTGCTCTTCTCTTCGTTTTAGGTTCCTCTGTTCTGACTTGTCATCCCGAGCGTAGCGAGAGATCGCGGTAATACCCATCCTCGCGAAGTTCACGGGCACAAGCACTTCGTCCCGCGTTCGTTCTTGGGTTACCCAATATTTTCGAATTATGGCTCAAAACTCCGTTCCTACCCCACCATACGACCGGCAAAATAGAGCACCACAATCCCCAGAATAATCCGGTACACTGCGAACGGCCCAAATCCCCGCTTCCGCACCCAGGCCATAAACCACGCCACCGTCCCATACGCCACGATGAACGACACCACAAATCCAATCGTCAGCACCCCCCATCCGTGCGCATCAATTGATGAAACCCCGATCGGATTCGCATTCTTTCCCGTTAGCGATTTCAGCAAGTCATATGCCGTCGCCACCACCATCGTCGGTATGGACAGGAAAAACGAAAACTCCAGCGCCGACGCTCTCGACATCCCCGCCAACTGTCCTCCTGCGATCGTCGACATCGATCGCGACGTTCCCGGAAACACCGCCGACAGGATCTGGCACGCCCCGATCCACGCCGCTTGCCCCAAACTCATGTCTTCCATGTGCCAGGTGCGAATCAGTCCGCCCTTCGACCCTTGCCCCGCCGCCTCCGCTTTGCTGTTCCGCGCATCAATGAACCACATCACAATTCCGCCAATCAGCAGCGAGCAGCCCATAATGTACAAGCTCTCCAGATGTTTCCCGATAATCTTCGTCATCAGAAACGCCGGTATCGCTGTCACCACAAACGCCGCCATCACCAGACTCAACGGGTGCGTCAGTACGGTCCGGTCTCCGCGCTCTCCTTGCGGAAAGGTGGACACCAACTTAGCAATCCGGTGCCGAAAATAAATCGGCAGCGTCAAAATCGCCCCCAACTGAATCACAATCGTATACATCTTCCAGTACCCGCTCGCCAGATCCAGGTGCAGCAACGCTTCTGCAATCCGCAAATGTGCCGTCGAACTCACCGGCAGAAATTCCGTCAATCCTTCCACAATCCCCAGAATCACACTCAGCACATAGTCATTCACTCGTCCGCTCCCATTTCAGGATTGTCTTCAGTTTCCGCCGCGCACTCTCACTGTGCACGATGCTTCATGTCTTCCGTGTAGCGCTGGCTTGTATGCCAGCCTCTTGGGATCCCCTCAGGCACCGCACCCCTCGTCCTACGTTACGGTCCGGCTGAACTGATCTTGAGGCTGCCCACCCTTGCTCTGTAAGGACGGACTCTTACGCCGCCGTCCGTCGTCTCTGCGCTTCTCTGCGGTATCTCTCGCTTTTGGCTCACTGATATCGGCCAATTGAAATCTGACATCCCTCCGCTCAGGCACGTCCTTCTGTCCCCAGCCTCTTCCTCATCTCATACGCATCAGTCTTCCCGAGATAATACCGTTTCACTACTGCTTCGCTACGATATCCATGATGTTTCCAGAACGCAATCCCGCTCTCATTGTCCACTGCCGTTTCCAGCAGCACCGACCGCACTCCATGAAACACAAGTTGCTCTTCCATCTTCCGCAGCAGCGCGCTTCCCACTCCGTGCTTCCGATGTGTCTCTGCCACATCCAGCGTAATAATATGCGCCAGCGGAGGATTCCTTTCCGCCAGCACGAACCCGACGATCTTTGTCCCGTCCTCCGCCACCAGGCAGTCCGCCGTCGCCAGATTCAGAAAATGTTGCAGCGACCACTTGCTGTAGGAAATCCCCGGCACAAAACACTTCTGATCCAACGCATGGATCAGCCGAAAGTCCCGCGCCTCGTAGCCCCGTATCCTGTACGCCATATCTCTAGTTCCGCCCTCATCCGGGAGATATTTGGGCCGTTTACTCAGCATGCCGGACCTCCAGGTCCGGAATGCTACCGGTGCAATAAAATGGACTTCAGCCCCTCAGGATTTCTCCTGGCTGCCGCACCCTCCGCCGTTTGGGTGCGGGTCTAGATTCAACTTCCTCCGGGGCCTAAACTCAACTCTGGTTTGTCCTTTTTGCATCCATCTCCGCCGGTGAATTGTCATCCCGACCGGAGAGCCGGCGCAATCTTCCGGCTCATAGCGGAGGGATCGCGGCAACACCCATCCTTATATGGCTCACTGGCGCAACCACTCTTTCTCAAGCTCCTTCTTGGGTTAGCTGAAACTAAAACCTTCAGCGGATCGCAGTCCACTCACCGCAATCCCAGTGCTTTCACTGTCACCTCATCCAGCACCGGCTTTCCTTCCTGCTTCTCCACCACGCCGAACCCACCGCTGTAATCCCACATCGTCCAGCCGATCCCAGCCTTCTCCAGCGCCGTGCGCACGTCGCTCAACCACCTCGCCCGATCCTCCGGCTTCGCCACTCTCCTATACACGCCGAACTCATTGCACACCAGCGGAATATTCCACTTTTTCCCCCACGCCGCCACTGGCGCGAACTCCGCTTCCATCCGTGCTGCGTTCCAATGTTCCGCTCCATACCGCTGCACTGCCAACTTATGCACAGGATCCGGCACTAGCGCCTCCGCCGCCTGCACATTCTCCGTCGTCGAGGGGTACGGCACTTCCTTCAAGTAGTGCCAGTAACTCTCACCCCATGTCGCTCCCTGATGCGTAAACAGATGCGGCTCGTAAAAATGAAAATTGTAGACCACGTTCGGATCCCGCAGCGGCTCCATAAAAAACAAATCGTCGTCATCCGCCCACCGCGCCCCTTCCACAATAATCGTATGCTTCGGCGCTCCTTCCCGGATCGCCACCGCCAGATGCGCCTGTATACCGTTCCACCGGTAGTGGTCCCGCATCTCGGGCTCATTCAGGGCCTCGAAAAACACTTTCTCCTCATCCCACGTGCCGTAATGTCTCGCCAGCGCCCTCCAGAAGTCCGCGAACTGCTCCACCGACGCATCGCTCGACAATTTCTCTTTGAAATCCCCGTCCGGGTGGATATCAATCACCACCGCCAGGTCCTTATCCAGAATCATCTTCACTGCAGCATCCAGCATCTCTAGGTATTCCCCCGGAATTTCATCTGCATCGTTGTGCCGCCACATCGGCTTCGGATTCACGCTCAGCCGTATGTGATCGAAGCCCAGCGACTTGATCAGCGCGATATCCTCCATCGTATTCCACGTCTCGAAATGTTCTTTCACATATCCCTTGGGGTCGTACACCTGCGCAAACCATTCGCTCATATTGATCCCGTGCTGCAGGCGTTTCGCCCGCGCCTTTGCCACTGATGTATCCAGTACCGTCTGTCCGAATCCTGCTGCCGCTCCCGCCAGGCACACCAGCGCCAGGTAGGTTGCGAACACGATCCGCATACCGACAGGTTTCCGGTCCATGTTCCCTCGTTGTCTTGCTTTTGTAGTAGCCGACCTTTATTTAGGTCGGTTCTTGGGTTTTGCTGCTTCCGCCGTGCGCTTCCCACGACCTGCCCTGGTAGCGGACCGCCAAGTATACACGCTCGCCCACTCGGCCGGCTGTGTCTTCAAAGGGATCGTGGCAATCTCTCCACCTAACCCCGCTCGATGTTCATGCTTGTGGAGGGTCCGCCTTGCGGGGCGGTCCGCCACCTTAACCGTTTCGATGAACGCCTCAGCTCGGGTGGTCGCTCCGCTGTATCTCACTGGTCGCTGGCCACCGGTCACTATTTCCCTACAGCTTCACGGTCACCGTCTTCACTTCCGTATAGTTCGCCAGGCCATACTCTCCCAGTTCTCGTCCAATCCCCGACTGCTTGAATCCTCCAAACGGCGCCGCCGCGTCAAAAACGTCGTAGCAATTTACCCACACCGTTCCAGCTCTCACCCCGTCCGCGATCGCGTGCGCCTTCGAAATGTCCTTTGTCCACACCGCCGCCGCTAATCCATACAGCGATTTGTTGGCCCGTTCCACCACCTCATTCACATCTTTAAACTTCAGGATCGACATCACTGGACCAAAGATCTCTTCTTGCGCAATCTTCATATTGTCCTGTACATCGGCAAACACCGTCGGCTCGATGAAATACCCCTTTTCACCCACGCGTCCGCCGCCCGCCAGGAGTTTTGCCTTCTCTTTCTTCCCGCTGTCGATGTAGCCCATCACCTTATTAAACTGATCCTGATCCACCTGCGGGCCCTGCTCCGTATTCTTGTCGAACGGATTGCCCACGGTCCGCTTCTTCGCCCTTTCCACGCTCTTCTCTACAAACTCGTCGTAGCACTTTTCCTCCACAAACAGCCGCGACCCCGCGCAGCAGCATTGCCCTTGATTGAAGAACAGCGCGAAGTGCGCTCCCTCAATCGCCTTGTCCATTTCTGCATCGGCAAACACAATGTTCGGACTCTTCCCGCCCAGCTCCAGCGTCACGCGCTTCAAATTCGTTTCCGCCGCGGCCTTCATGATCAGGTGACCCACTTCCGTCGACCCCGTGAATGCCACCTTATCTACATCCATGTGCCGCGCGATCGCTCCGCCCGCCGTCGGCCCGTATCCCGGCAACAGATTCACCACGCCTTCCGGGAATCCCGCTTCCAGGATCAATTCGCCCACGCGCAGCGCCGTCAACGGCGTCTGCTCCGCAGGCTTCATCACGACTGTGCACCCCGACGCCAGCGCCGGTCCCAGTTTCCACGCCTGCATCAACAGCGGAAAATTCCACGGAATGATCTGCCCGACCACGCCCACCGGCTCATGCTTCGTGTATGTAAAGTATCGTCCCTGCACCGGGATCGTTTTCCCTTGAATCTTGTCCGCCCATCCCGCGTAATACCGGTAACACGCGATCGTCAGCGGCAAATCCGCCGCGAGCGCCACGTGATACGGCTTTCCGTTATCTAGCGCTTCCAGTTGCGCCAGCTCCTCCGCATGTTTCTCAATCAAATCCGCCAGCCGGTTCATCAACACACCGCGCTGCGACGCCGTCATCTTCTTCCGCCACGGCCCGTTCTCAAACGCCGTCCGCGCCGCCACGACCGCCTTATCCACATCGGCAGCATCCGCCTCCGCCACTTGCGTGATCACTTCGCCCGTCGACGGGTTTATCGTCGGAAACGTTTTCCCAGACGCCGCCTCCACCCATTTCCCATTAATCAGCAGCTTGTTGGCACTAATCTTCACATTTGGTTCAATTGCCGTCGTCGCAGTAGCCATAAGTCCTCCTCAGTCGATTCGGCAAGGCTACACCCCTGCGCCCTCAGAATCAAGAAACCTAATACGCCCCATCGATTTTCATGATGCCGGCTGCCCACCCGTGGCGTTTAAGGTGGGGTTGTAGATTCCTGTTCATCCTCGATCCTGGCGAGGATCACATCCGGATGGATTCCTATTGTAGTGGCCGACCTTCAGGTCGCTTCTTGAGCTTCGCGCTTCTTAGAGTGCGGTCGTTCTTTCTTCCCTGTAGCGCTGGCTTTTATGCGAGGCTCTTAGTTCTCTGCGCTACTCGCTTGTGTAGGGTCACCATACGTCTCGCCCTCCTTGGTTGCGCCTTTCTTCCAGGGCCCCGACGCTCCGCCCCTTCAATGCGCTTTTTCCTCGAAATGCAATGCCGCCATCGTCGCGCACAACGCCTCGAGATCTTTCTGATTCTGGCTAACGAAATCAAACCGCAGTGCGTACCCATCCATTACCGTCGCGTAGCTCGCTTCATACACGATGGCCCCACGCGCGCTCGCCTGCCCGTCCAGCCGGAAGAACTGCTTTCCCGCCACACTCACTTCACGCGCCTCCCCTTGAAATTGCAGTGAGGTGCCGTGACGTTCCGCCGCACGCTTCACTCTCTCTAGATACTCTCCTCCCGTCCGAATCCCCGGCACGTCCGATACCTGTTCCGCATGTACTGAAATATTTCGCAGCGGTTCTGCCACCGCGCTCAACGAGTGTTCCGACGCCAGAAACAATCCATAGCTGTGCCCCGCAGACGTCTGAATCTCCGCCTGAGCCTCAGGTTTCCCCTCATTCATCTGCTTCCATTCGGCGGTCGCCGCTTCCATCAAACTCTTCGCGTCATACACCTTCCAGTCTTTCGGCAACGGATACGTGAACCGGAAATATCGGCTTGTGTAGATGTCGCCTGTCAGCGAACCTTCATCCGGTTTTATTGGTTTCGGCGCGTTCGGATCCCTTTCCAGGCTGAAGTACACGTCGATCTCCGTCAGCACCTCCACTCTCTTCCCATTCAACAGCGTCGGCGCATACTGCCATTGCCTCACCGCGTTCAACGCCGACTGCACCAGCAAAGGGTGCCCAGTGGTTACATTCAATTCCTTAATCTTTCCATCCTTCGCCACGATTGCTTCCAGTGGTACCACCCCTTCCGTCTTCGTCTGCCGCGCCAACGGCGGATACTCGGGCGTCACCTTCCGCACGATTCTTGCCTCTTGATCCTTACCGTCAATGCGAAGTTGGCCCACCTCCGACGTTTCCTGCCCCACTACCACACGCGCCGCCATCGTCACACTGCTCAGCAGCAACGCCATCGCCATCCATCTCCGTACCATCATTCCAATCCCACCATCACTAACCCATCGTCGAATCAGAGGGCAGGGAACTCTCCCGCTTCTCCCTCGCCCGTTCATCCCAAGCAAGTGTTATCGCCACTTCTGGTTTCTTTGAATTATTTACTGGGAACTCTCTGACTCGCTTACGGGCTTCCGTCGTATGAATTCAGCGCGTACCCGTCCGACAATATCGTTCGTACCGCCTGGCTGCGGCTCGCTGCATCCACTTGTTTCATGATGCGCCGCAGATGATTCTTCACCGTGTGTTCCGACAGATTCAGCCGCGCCGCAATCTCTTTATTCGTCAATCCTCGCGCCACCAGACCCATCAGTTTCTGTTGCCGTATCGTCAAGCTGCCTTTGCTTCTTGCCCTTCCAGGACTCGCCCCCGCTTTCATCTCTGCCACTGTCTGAAACAATCGTGCGCACAGCTGTGCTGGGCATACCGCCTCGCCCCGGAACACCGCTCTCACCGCGCCCGCCACTTCCGCTGCCGACGCATCCTTCAGCAGGTACCCTCTTATTCCGCACCGCACCGCCGCCAGAAACTGCGCATAATCCTCACCCATCCCGATCACCACTCGGTGTATCTCTTTCGTGGCCTCACCGGTTTTTCCCGGCTCCCCACTTGCCCACTCATCCTCGAAAAAGTCCATCAGCAACAGGTCGCAGCCGCTTCCTCTTACCTCGTCCTTCTTGGTCGCTCGCGGTCCGCTCCTGCCCGCAACCTCAATGTCCCCCTGCCGCCGCAGCAGGTTGGCGAGGGCATCGCGCAACAAACTGTTTTCCATCAAGAAATAAACTCGAATCACGGTTTCCGGCCCCCCAAAGCCGTCGGTCCTCTGTTTCGTTGTCCCCTTTTCCCCGGCCTCCTCGCAAACCTAGCAGTTCCCGTCCTTGACGCAAGCGACAACCCGCGACATCTGGCCGTTTCCCTTATCCTGTCGTTCTTTGGCGCCCACTTTTGGAGTTTCGTGCACCTTATGCTAACGTTGCGCTATAAGCAACAATCCTAAAAGGGCACTACTCCACGTTCAAGGAGCTTCCCGATGGCTCTCCATTACCGCCGTCTCAAGCCCAAGGGCATTCCAGACTGTGTCGCCATTATCGCTTCTCAATCGTTTTACGGCCCTCGCTTTGCCGACACCATCGACGTCCTGGGCTCTGCCGTATTGCCGCTGTGGTGAACTCTCCTTCTTGCGTCCCGCTTGTCAACCTGCGCGTTTCCCTCGGCTCTCAACCTCCGCGTCTTGCCTCTTAACTTACCCTCTCCTCCTCATGGCTTCCCCAATTTCTATTCTCCCTTAGCGTTTCCGCGCTACAATCCCTCGCATGAAATCCTCTTTTCTTCTCCTTGCGGTTCTTTTCCTCGCTCCGGCAGCCATCTCCCAAACGCAATCGACAAGCGATCCCCTCGCTCCCACCGCCGGCAAAAAATCCGCGTCCGAAATCGATCGAGAATGGCAACGCGCCGTTTCCAGATACGACACCCCTCGCGCCGCCATTCTCCGCGATGTCGAGAATCAGATCACCGCTGGCCCCTATGCCGCAGACTGGGAAGCGCTTCGCCACTGGGAAATGCCGCAATGGTATAAAGATGCCAAATTCGGCATCTTTATTCACTGGGGCGTCTATTCCGTCCCTGGCGCCGAAAACGAGTGGTATCCCCGTAACATGTACCAACAAAAAGATCCCGCCTTTCAATACCATCTGAAAACGTACGGCTCGCAAGACAAATTCGGTTACAAAGATCTCATCCCTCTCTTCACTGCCTCCAAGTGGGATCCCAACGACTGGGCCAAGCTCTTCAAAGACGCCGGCGCCCGCTACGTCATCCCCGTTGCCGAGCATCACGACGGCTTTGCCATGTACAACTCCTCCATCTCCGATTGGTCTGCCGTCAAAATGGGTCCCAAGCGCGACACCACCGGTGAACTCGCGGCCGCCGTCCGCGCCCAAGGACTCCACTTCGGCGCCTCGCTCCATCGCGCCGAGCACAATTTCTTCTTCGATGGCGGCCGTACCTTCCGCTCCGATGTCAACGATCCTCAGTACGCTTCTCTTTACGGTCCCGCTCACCAATGGCTTCAGGACCAGCCCGATGTCCTCATGAACGACTGGACCTACGTCAGCCCCGAATTCGCCAATGACTGGCTCGCGCGCGCCGCCGAAATCGTCCAGAAGTACAAGCCCGAAGTCATGTATTTCGATTGGTGGATCGGCCAGCCCAACTACCGTTCCAACGTCAGCAGGTTCGCCGCCTTCTATTATAATTTCGGTGCCGCGCGCAACGTTCCCGGCGTCATCGACTTCAAGGACTACTCTCTCAACTGGCACGCCGGTGTTCGCGATTTCGAACGCGGGCTCCGTGAAGGTATCGAACCTGACCACTGGCAGACCGACACTTCCATCAGCAATCTTTCCTGGGGTTACCTCGAACACGACGAGTTCAAAACTCCCGACTTCCTCGTCCACCAACTCATCGACATCGTCAGCAAAAACGGTAATCTCCTCCTCAACATCGGCCCGCGCCCCGATGGCACCATTCCCGACGAAGTTCGTTCCACCCTCCTCGAGATCGGCACGTGGCTCAAGCAGAATGGCGACGCCCTCTACGACACCACGCCATGGAAAATCTATGGAGAAGGCCCCACCAAAGTAAAACCCGGCTTCGGCAACGACAAGGAAACCAAGCCCTACACCTCAGAAGATTTTCGTTTCACTCAGAAGGGAACTACCATTTACGTCATTGCTATGGCCTGGCCTGCCGACGGCCACTTTGTCATCCACTCTCTCGGCTCCGCGCACGAAGCCAAGGGCCTAACCATTTCCTCTGTCGATCTATTCGGCTCTTCCGCCAAAGTCGAATTCCAGCAATCTCCGGACGCCCTCGACATCCGCGTCTCTACCGCACCGCCCGGGCATTTCGCCTTCGCCTTCCGCCTCTCCACCACTCGCTAACCCGGCCGCTCACGTCTTCCCGGCGTTTCGAGGTTGCAGCTACTCACCTTTGCAGCGGCCGACTTTTTGGTCGGTTCTTAGGCTGTAGGGGCACCATAGATCGTGCCCTCTTGGGTTTTCTTTATTTTCAACCCGATCGGAGTACCGCGCTGTTTGCGGCACGCAGTGGAGGGGTCACGGCAAGATCATCACTCATCCGGGCTGGCTTATTTTTCTCGCCGGGTGCCCCAGTTGCGGGCTCTTGGGTTTTCTTTAGGGGGTCGGACGTTCAGTTCGGACATGGACAATGCTCTACCAACTGGGCTTCAGGCCCTTCGTAGTGAATCCCCTCATGCCTCCGCCGTAACCCTTCCTTTCGTGACCATCATCGCCAATAACAAACTCGCCATCAACAATCCCGCCGCCAGATAATATGGCGCTCCGGGCAGATGCACCCTCGCTGTTGGCGCAATCGCCGCCGCAAACACCTGCGTAAACAGCAGCGGCCCCACCATCCCTGTCAATGCTCGCAATGAGTTCACTGCTCCCTGCAACTTCCCCTGCGAACTCGGATCCACTCTTTGCGACATCAACGACTGCATCGCCGGCCCCGCTACTCCCCACAACGCGATAAACGGAATCGACGCCAGCATGCCCCATCCGCGCGTGGCCAACCCAAATCCCATAAATCCCAGAAACCCGAAAAATAATCCCGACGTCAGACCAAAGCGCTCTCCCACCTTTTTTATATACGGCCCCACCAGTCCGCCAGATACGATCGCCGCGCACACCCCTACCACCGCGAGCGAAATTCCTACGTCCCTGGTGTTCCATGCATAACGGTATTCTGAGTACAGCACGAATACGCTCTGCAGCGCCTGGTGCGCCAGGTAATACAGGATCGCCACGATCGATAAACTTGCCAACTCCGGGTGCGATCGCAGTAGCGTCAACGATCCCAGCGGATTCGCCATGTGCCACACCGACTTCGCTCTTTTTTCCTTCGGTAACGATTCCGGCAACACGAACAACCCGTAGAAGAAATTCGCCAGGCTCAGGATCGCCGCCGCCCAGAACGGCGCCCGCAAATTATAATGTCCCAGCAGTCCGCCTACTGCGGGTCCCACCACAAACCCCACGCCAAACGCCGCGCCCAGCATTCCGAATTTCTTCGCACGCTCTGCGGGCTCCGTGATATCCGTGATGTACGCAAACGCCGTCGACACATTCGACGCCGTGATCCCCGAAATCAATCTGCCTACAAACAACCACCGCAAACTCGGCGCGAGCGCCATGAAAATGTAATCCAGCCCCAATCCAAGGCACGAAATCAGGATCACCGGCCGTCTGCCAAACCGATCGCTCCACGCTCCCAGCACTGGCAAGAATAAGAACTGCATCAGATTCCACGCGAATCCGAAATATCCCGTGATGTCGGCGGCGCGAGACATGTTCCCGCCTTCGAACTGGATAATCAGGTTCGGCAGCACTGGCGCAATTACCCCAAACGCCAGGAAATCCAGCGTTACCGTCACGATGATGAACGTCAGCGCCGCGTGCGATTCCGCTTTTTGTGAAACTGCCCCGACCGTCGAAGGCAATGCTTTCTCCTAATGCACTGAATTGTAGCGGGGATTCCCTCGCCTGACCATCGCCCCGCCCTCCCAACGCACACGATTCTCCCAGGGCAGGGAATCGCCGAATTGTATTTTTTCCCCTAACTGGGTAGCGCAGGCATCCTGCCAGCTCTGCAGATGTGTCTCTCCCTTTTGTCACAACGAGCATAGCGAGGGAACCGCTTTCTCAACCTTGTCACGCACATCCCCTGGGTGTTCCAGGCCCCGGGTCCCCAGGTGCCGGTGTTACACCTGCGTTCTTGAAATTTTCCTTTGCAGGTATGGCCTTCTCAGGCGGTCCGCCACCACACATAATTAGCTGGACGCCTCGGGTGCCGCACCCTTCCTGTTTAAGCATGGAGGTTTATCTTTTCTGCGCTTTTGTACTGGCCGACCTTCAGGTCGCTTCTTGGGTTTTTCATCCAGGGGATCGTGGCTTCAGCTCCGGCATTAGACGCCTGCAACAACTGGGGCTTCATCCCATGAGGACTCCGATGTAGCCTTTGTTCTTGACTTGTCATCCGAAGCGTCAGCGCCTTTCCGGCGCGCAGCGCGGTTTGTGCGTCGCGAGCGTCTCGCGGCGTCTCTGCCCAATCGCGCTTCACACAATCGGCTCATACCCGGCGCCAAGGAATTATCTTCTCCCGCCCTTACACTTCCAAAATCACCGGCAAAATCAGCGGCCTCTTCGACGTCTGTTTGCTGATATACCTCTTCAAATCCACGCGGATCTTCTCCTTAATCACAGACCAGTCCGCCCGCTCTTCCAGGTTCGACAATTCAAACGTCTTCATCACAACCTCTTTGGCCCCCTCCAACAACTCTCCGTTGTTCTCGCTCATCAATCCGCGCGACACCACCTCTGGCGCCGACTCCAGCTTCCCGGTGTGCTTGTCGATCGCAATAATCGGAATCACCACTCCTTCTTCGGACAAATGTTTCCGGTCCCGCACAACAATCGCTTCAATTTCTTCCAGCGATCCCGAATCCACGAGCACGCGTCCCGCCGTCACCGGGTCTCTCCGAAACGCTCCGTCCTCCGTGAACTCGATGCACTTCCCATCTTCCATCAATAAGATCTCGTCGCTCACCGCCCCCAACTGATGCGCCAACGCTGCGTGACGGAACAGGTGCCGGAATTCTCCGTGCACGGGGATAAAATATTTCGGCTTCACTAGCCGCAGCACAAGTTTCTGTTCTTCCTGGCTCGCGTGCCCCGAGACGTGAATTGTTCCCGCTGAATTGTCGTAATACACCAATGCCCGTCGACGGAACATGTGATCCAGCATCCGGAAAATGGCTTTCTCATTTCCCGGAATAATCCTCGCGGACAAAATCACCGTATCGTTCTCATCCACGCTCACGAACCGGTGATTGTCCACCGCAATTCGTGACAGCGACGACATGGGCTCGGCCTGCGATCCGCTCGCGAGAATAATGATCCTCTTCGGATCAAATCCTCGTATATCTTGCGGCCGCACCACCATGCCGTCCGGAATCCGCAAGCAATCCAGGTTGTGCGCGATCTCCACGTTGTCGATCATGCTTCGCCCGACAAACGCGATCTTCCTTCCCACTCGCTCCGCAATATCAATCACCTGTTGGATTCGGTGGATCGACGAAGCAAAGCACGACAGCACGACTCGCCTTGGTGCCGACCGCGCCAATTCCTCGATCCGCGGCACAATCGTCCGCTCCGACGGCGTAAATCCCGGCCTCTCCACGTTCGTCGAATCGCTGAACAGTGCCAGTACCCCTTCGTTTCCGTACTTCGCAAACGCGTGCAGGTCAAACGGCACGTTATCCACCGGAGTCTGATCAATCTTGAAATCGCCGGTGTGAATAATCACACCCAACGGTGTTCGAATCGCTAGCGCCACACAGTCGATCGTGCTGTGCGTTACCGAGATGAATTCCACTTCGAACGGCCCCATTTCAACCCGCCGTCCGGGCAGCACTTCCCGCAGCGTCGCTGAATCCAGAAGTCCCGCTTCCTCCAACCTCTTCTTCACTAGCGCCAACGTGAACCGCGTCCCATAAATCGGCACGTTCAATTCGCGCAAAATGTACGGCAACGCGCCAATATGATCTTCATGCCCGTGCGTCAGCACAATCGCTCGTACCAGATGCCGGTTCTGCTTCAGATACGAAATATCCGGAATCACCAGGTCCACGCCTAGCAACTCCGACTCCGGGAACATCATTCCCGCGTCCACCACGATGATGTCGTCCCCGTACCGGAACACCATCATGTTCATTCCGAATTCGCCGAGTCCCCCCAGCGGTATTGCTAATAATGTCTGATTGTTTTTACTCAAAGGCAGGCTCTCTCTTTCGCACCAAAAAGCGTATCACACTGCTATACTCCTCGCTTGAACCCGCCTGTGTGGTGACCGATCTTTCGTGGACTAGGCGTCCGGCGCAGTTTGGCGGAAGGTCGGTTCTTGGAATGTTTCCCTCACGCCACAATTCGTTTGAACTTGAGGGTGAATTCTTATGGTCTAACGGAACCATCGCTCTTATTCCGAGCGTTGTCCTCCCGACCGTTGCGCCAGGGCATTCCAGCCGAGGCGCAGCGGAGGGATCGCGGCAATCTCTGTACTCCTATTCTGACCACTCCATCGTCAATGCCCCTATTCCCAGTGCTTTCTCTCCGCGCTACGATACTGCCCATGGACCGCCTTCTTCTCGCTCCTGGCCCTCCTCTCTCTCGCTTTGTCGAGCTTCTCTGGTATTATCGCAACGACCCGCAACCTCACGCCCGAGAGCGCCTCATGCCCGATGGTTGCATGTCCATCGTCATCAATCTCGCCGAGGACCAGACTCGTCTCTACGATCCTGACGACACCCGCAAATCCTTCACTCTCGATGGCTGCGCTCTCTCCGGCCCGCACACCAAATCCTTCGCCATCGATACCGACGAGCAACAACACATCGTCGGCATCTCCTTCTGTCCCGCTGGCGCTCATCCATTTCTAAGACTTCCTTGCACCGAACTCTGCGATCAGCATCTGGAACTCGCGGACGTTTGGGGACCCTTCGCGCGACAACTCCGCGAGCGCGTCCTCGAATGTCCCACTCCTCTCGCGAAACTTCGCGCCGTCGAACTTGCTCTCCTCCAGCGCGCTGCTGGCATGCTCGACGATCACCCCGCCGTCGAACTCGCCGTCAAGACCTTCCTCTGTGCCCCGAAAATCGCCAGCATCTCCCGAGTCGCTTCCGACACCGGTCTCAGTTCCCGTCGATTCATTGAACTCTTTAAGCATCACGTTGGCATGCCTCCGAAAGTGTTTTGCCGTATTCGCCGCTTTCAATCGGTCCTTCGCCGCATCACTTCCGGTCGGTCCTTTCGCTGGGCCGATGTTGCTCTCGACTGCGGCTATTTCGATCAAGCTCATTTCATCCACGATTTTCGTGCCTTCTCCGGCGTCAATCCCACCAAATACCTCTCCGACCATTCCGGCGTTCCCGGCCACCACAACCACCTGCCCATCGTCTCCTAACCCCGTCAAATTTTTACAATACGCACCATTCCATCCAGGCCATAATCTTGCCGTTCGCGACTCTCCCCTGTGGCGCTGGCTTTCACGCTAGCGCTGTTGGGTAGCTGGTGCGCGGGATCGCACTGTCTTGGGTTCATTTTTGTAGTGGCCGACCTTTAGGTCGGTTCTTGGGTTTATGATTTTTTGGAATGCGGGGACTGGACGCCGCGTTTACGCCCTACATGCTCGTGCAGCGCAAGAATTGGCAGCACGATGCGTCAGGCTTGCGTTTCCGAATTTCGCTTTTCGTTTTTCGAATCTTGTTCTCGTCACCACGAAAGGGAACTACACCATGACCCAATCACCATCTCCCATCCCCGCTGGCTACCGCAGCGTCACTCCCTATCTCGTCGTCCGTGGCGCCGCGTCTCTTCTCGATTTTCTAAAATCCGCGTTTCACGCCGAAGAGATCGTTCGGGCCGACGATGCCAGTGGTTTGGTCATGCACGCTGCCGTCAAACTCGGCGACTCCAGGCTCGAAATGGGCGATATAGGCGGTTCCGAGCATCAACCTCTCTTCGCGGGACTCCACTTCTACGTTCCCGATGTCGACTCGACCTACAATTCCGCCATCCATGCTGGCGGCAAATCTCTTTATCCCCCCAAGCAAATGGACTACGGCGATCGCGAAGCCGGCACCGAAGATCCTGCCGGTAATCACTGGTACATCGCCACCCACACCGCGGGCTCCAGCTACCGCCCCGCGCTTCTCCAGGACCTCAATCCCGGCCTCAGCGTGAAAGATGCTGCAGGTTTTCTCTCGTTCGTGCAATCCGCGTTCGCCGCCAAGGTTCTTCAAAAACACGAAACTAATTCCGGCACCATAGGCCATGCCAAATTTCAGATCGGCGACACTGTCCTCGAACTCGCCGAGGCGCACGGCCAGTGGGGTCCTCGCACCGTCGCCCTCCACTACTACACGCCCAACTGCGACGGCGTCTTCGCGCAAGCTATTCACTCCGGCGCGAAACTCTACTTTCCTATGAAGGACCAGGCGTATGGCGATCGCGGTGGCGGTCTTATCGATAATTGGGGCAATCACTGGTATATTGCTACGCACCTCGAAGATCTCGCGATGGACGAGATCTCTCGCCGGGCCTCCGCCTCAGCCTCGGAGTCCAGGTCCTAATCTCTGATGGGGGAATAATAAAAAATGAACACGATCGCTCGCAGTCTGGCAACCTTCGCTTTGGCTGTTCCGCTGCTCTTCTCCTCCGCCCTTCGCGCTCAGGAACTCACGCAGGCCGACAAAGATAAGGCTATGCAGCTTCTGGAAACCAGCAAAAAGGGTGTCCTCGACGCCACCCAGGGACTCGCTCCCGCTCAGTGGAACTTTAAATCCGCTCCCGATCGCTGGTCCATTGCCGAGTGCATGGAGCACATTGCCGCTGCCGAAGATTTCATTCGCGGCATGGTCATTGAAAAAGTCATGATCATGCCCGCAGCCCCCGGTCGCGATGTCGTCGTTATCGACGCTGCCATCCTCAGTGGTGTACCCGATCGCACAAAAAAGGTCCAGGCTCCTGAGCCGCTCGTGCCCACCAACCGCTTCGGTTCGCCCCAGGGTTCGATTGACCATTTTGTCGAGAGTCGCGCCAAAACCGAGGAATTTCTCAAGACCACTCCCGGCCTTCGCGATCACGCTGTCGATAGCCCCGGTGGCACTGGCAAGTGGGACGCCTACGAATTCATCCTTCTTATTGGTGCTCACTCCGAGCGTCACACCAAGCAAATTCTCGAAGTCAAAGCCGACCCCAACTTCCCCAAATCCTAGTCGCCAGCTCTCGTGGGGCGCGATTCATCGCGCCCCGATTGGAGTTTTCTTTGTAGTGGCCGAATTTCAGGTCGGTTCTTGGGGTTTCTCGCTAATGCCACAATTCCTTTGAACTTGAGGGTGCTTCACCCTTGGTTTGTACGCGCCTTTTGCGCCGCAGTGTTCTTTACCGGGAAGGGTGGGCTCTGCCTCTCTCACGCCACCGTGCACTCCTCTTTCTCTGTTTTCTCGACAACGCTCTCTGAACCGGGCCTCAGCCCCGGAGGACTCCGTCGTGGAATATTAATGTCCTGTCATCCCGACCGAAGCGGCACCGCACGAGAGGGCGGCGTGCAGCTGAGGGATCGTGGCAACACTTCAATGCTGCCACAATTCACACGTCGAAGACTCTCACCCCGCGCCATGCAAACTTTCCAATTTTCCTTTTTTTGCTTCCAGTCCCTATCTCTTCTCCCCGCCAAAAAACAAATGCGCGATCGCCACCAAGATCACCGCTCCCACCGTCGCTGCTGCCAACGAAAATACAAACGTATTCTCATGCACGATTCCCAGCTTCGTGAAAATCCATCCGCCAAGCACCGATCCGATCAATCCCAACAAAATGTCCCCGATGCAGCCAAATCCACGTCCGCGCGCCAATTTTCCCGCCAGCCATCCCGCAATCAATCCAATCACCAGCCATCCAATCAAGCCCCGGCTCTGCCATTCCACAGTCACCACCCGTTCCTGCCACAGCGTCGCAGCTACCCATCCAACCATTTTGTTTCCTCTCCGGATTGAATTCGCGTCTCGCACTCCACAGACCAACCGCGCTTGCTACTTTTCTGATTCCCAATTTCTATGCTCTATTTCCCCATTTACCCCGGCTCTTGCTGCGTCATGCAGTGCAGCGTCCCCAGTCCCAGCACCAAGTCCCGGCAGTGGATTCCCACCACCTCGCGCTCCGGAAACAGTCTCGTTAGCGTATTCAGCGCCACCCGATCATGCGCATCGTTGAATGTCGGCACAATTACTAATTTGTTCGCAATATAGAAATTCGCGTAACTCGCCGGCAATCGTTGCCGGTTAAACCACACCGCCCGCGGCATCGGCAGTGCCTCCACCCGTAACGCCTTTCCGTCCTGATCCTTCATCTCCTTCAGCCGCCCCAGGTTCTCCTGCAGCGCCGCATAATTCGCGTCCTTCGGATCTTCCTCCACAATCGTCACCACCGTCGTTGCGTTCACGAATCGCGTCAAATCGTCCACGTGCCCGTGGGTGTCGTCACCCGCAATTCCGTTCCCCAGCCACAGCACGTTCGTTACTCCCAACTGTGCGCGAAATACTTCTTCATAATCCTGCTTGGTAAACCCCGGATTTCGCTCCTGCACCATGCTCTGCAAACACTCTTCCGTCGTCAGCAGCGTCCCTCTTCCATTCACGTCAATAGACCCGCCCTCAAGTACTACGCGCCGACCCTTGTGCTCCGGCAGGAACACGCGTCGCTTCAATTTCGCGTTTGCCTTTTCCACCGCCACCGCATCCTTCTTATGATTCCCGTACTTCGCCCACCCATTGAACAGGAAATGGTTATACGCTACCTCGCCGTCCGCGTTCTTCACGCAGATAGGCCCTGAATCCCGCATCCATCCGCGATCCGTCGGCACCACAAAGAAATCCACCGCCTCCAGCTTCGCGCCCGCTTTCTTCAATAGACTCCGCACGCGCCCTTCCGCCGCTCGCGACTCCACCAACAGGTACACTCGCTCTACGCGCGACAGATGCCGCACGATCTCCGCGAACGCCCACGGGATCGGCGCGAATTTCCCCGGCCAATCCGTCAACTCGTGTGGCCAACCCAGCCACGTCGCCGCGTGCGTTTCCCACTCCGCCGGCATCCGGTACCCCAATTGGTTCGGAGGCTGTTCTTCTTTTTTTGTTCTCATAGAGATGAAGTAATCTACCATGCCCGTCATCTAATCTGGCACCGCGTCCTGCGATAGCCCACCATGTTGACAGGCGCGTCATTTCTTCAGGCGTTCTCATGCCCCCGCCAGTTCGCTTTCCAGTAATAGAACTTCTTGCAGCGCGGATATCGAAATCGGTTCAACCACACTCCCACAGCGATATACGCCAAGAGCCAAACTGGAACGGCAAGAGGAGGGCACGGCGGTGTGACGGGCTAGGATGATGTGAAACTAGATGGGCGGAGGTAACTATTACGGGTAGGCCGACTAACGGGGTGGTCTTGAATGCAAAGCTGCGCTGCTTGCGCTCCCACCAAGCGGCTGCGTACCGTTCTGTGTCGTTCAATTCAAAATTCGAGCAGTCCAGGAATTCACCATTCGAAGACTGCAGGATGGCGCGCACCTTCAGCGGGTCTCTACTTCCTGATCTCCTTGCCTCTTCACTTTTTCTCCTCCCCCCACCTCTCCGTCAAGCCGCCAAAGGCATCAATCCTCCGGTCCCTGAAAAACGGCCAATTTCTCCTTGTATTCTCGCTTTTCCCCGGATCGCACTCTACCACCAATATCTCCTCCTTATCCTGCGCCGCCTCCCCCATCACTTGCCCCGACGGATCCGCCACGAACGAATTTCCCCAGAATTCTAACCCCGCATCCCCCTTGGCCGGATTTCCCTCATATCCCACCCGGTTCGCCACCGCCACATAGATCCCGTTCGCCACCGCATGCGCTCTCTGGATCGTTTTCCACGAATCCAGTTGCGCTGCTCCCACTTCGCTCTTCTCTTGCGGATGCCACCCGATGCTCGTCGGATAAAAAATCACGTTCGCACCCTTCATCGCCGTCAGCCGCGATCCCTCCGGATACCACTGGTCCCAGCAGATCTGCACGCCCACCCGCGCATATTTCGTATCGAAATTCAAAAACCCCAGGTCCCCCGGCGTGAAGTAGAATTTTTCGTAGTACAGCGGATCGTCCGGAATATGCATCTTCCGGTATTTCCCCACATACGATCCATCCGCATCGAGCACCGCGCACGTATTGTGATACACGCCCGCCGCACGCCGTTCGAACACCGACACGACCAGCGCCACTTTCAATTCCTTCGCCAGTTTTGCCATGCGCTCCGTCGTCGGCCCCGGTACCGCCTCCGCCAGGTCAAACATTGCCGCATCTTCCGTCCGGCAGAAGTATTCACCCGCAAACAGTTCGTGCAGCGAAATAATTTGCGCTCCGCGCCGCGCTGCCTCGCGAATCTTATCCGTCGCACGCGTCAGATTTTCTTCCTTATTCGTGGTGCACTTCATCTGCACGAGCCCCACCGTAAATTTATCCGCCATGCTTCTCCTCACCTCGTACCTGTCCTCTTGCTTCTATTGGGGCACGATACATCGTGCCCCCCTTGGTTCGCATTTACTCATTTCTGTGCCGTTGCCCAAACGCTGGATCGCACCCAGCCCCCGGCAAGACCTGCGCGCGGTTTCTTCTTCTATGTAACGTTGGTTTTCCTGTCAGCCTCTTCCGTCTCCGCTCACCACGCGTTCGCAGATCGCCGTCCTTTTTCGTTCCAGCGCCAGCGACGCGATAGATCTTGGCCCAGTCCATAAGGGCTGGGAACCGATTCCAAAAATCCTCCAGCGCCGTAGGCGGGGCACTCTCACTCAACTCCCATCCGCACTCGAAAATGTCTCGCTGGCATCCCGCCATCTTAGCATGGAGATTTTTTTCTCCGCGTCGAGAGTGTTTTTGTTCTTCCCCTGCTGATCTCCGATCGCTGATTTCTGATATCCTCTTTGTATTTTCAAGTACACTACTTCCTATCAATTTCCTTTTTCCGGTTTCACCGCATTCATCTTTTCTCCGGCAAGGAGCCGCGATGGCGAAGCATCCCAGCAAAACAGTTACGGGCCGCGTTCTTCACGATCCTGTCAAAGACAAACTCCGCCCCATCTTTCCTCTCGACCTCTCCAAATGCAAAACCATCGACGATCTCGTCCGCGCTATGGGCGATACCGCTTACACCGCCCGCCAGATCGGCGACGCCGCCGATGTTCTCGAAGCAATGGCTCGCGATAAGGACTGCTTCGTCGTCATGACTCTCGCCGGCGCTCTCACTGTCGGCAAAATGGGTCTCATCTTCTGCGACCTCATCGAATCCGGCGTCGTCAAAGCCATTGTCTCCACTGGCGCGCTCATGGCCCATGGTCTAGTCGAAGCCACCGGCCGCTCCCACTTCCGCTACGATCCATCCAAGATGGACGACAATGAACTTTTCCTCGCTGGCTACAATCGCGTCTACGATTCTCTCGAGCCCGAAACCAATCTCGATCACGTTGAAGAGGTTGTCGACGCCATCCTCGAAAAATGGCATCCCGACGAAGTCGTCTGCAGCTGGAAGCTCCACAAGCGTATCGGCGAATTCCTCCATAACAACGTCAAAGGTCGCGGCATTTTGCGCTCCGCCTTCGAACACAATGTTCCCGTTTTCGTCCCCGCCTTCAGCGATTCCGAACTTGGCCTCGACTTCGCTCTCAATAAGTATGCGCGCCAGCGCGACAAGCGCCCCGTTCTCCGCTTCGATCCTTTCGAAGACTTCGAGACCTTCGCCGACATCATGATGGCCACCAAGAAAATGGGTATCTTCACCGTTGGTGGCGGTGTTCCTCGCAATTGGTCTCAGCAATTCGGTGTCTACGCCGAACTGATGGCCCGCCGCGGTTACAAAAAACTTCCTCTCAAGCGCTACTCCTACGGCGTGCGCATTTGCCCCGAGCCGGTCAACTGGGGTGGACTCAGTGGCAGCACCTACACCGAAGCTGTTTCCTGGGGCAAGTTCGTCCCGCCCGAAGAAGGAGGTAGACTCGCCGAAGTCCTCGACGACGCCACCGTCGCTCTCCCTCTCATCGTCGGCGCCGTCCTCCAACGCATCGGCTACCTTAAGAAAGAGTTTCAGTGATCATCTAGGCTTCAGGGTGGGCTGTTACTCTCCGACGCTTCTATAACTCTTTCTTTTCCGCTCTTGGATTCGTTTTTTCTTTTGTTGTCATCCCAACCGGAGCGCCGCGTCTTCGGCGGCTCGCAGCGCGATGTTGGTGTCCCGTGTGCTGCGCCGGGTGGGAGGGATCGTGCCAATATCTCTACTCGAAGCACATCCTCTGAAGCTAACCTCCGCCGGTCTTCCCCACGCACCCCTTCTCTGCTAAACTGCGCTCCCCAGGAGGCCTCATGCGCAACTCCTCCGCAAAATCCTCCGCCCTCTACGATGTCCATCCCGGTGTCGCCATGGTCCAGAAATGGATCGCTGAACTCAAATCCAAAACCGGTAGCACCCTCGAAGAATGGATCGCCCTGGTCAAGAAATACGGCCCCCAGGATTACCAATCCCGCCGCGCTTGGCTCAAATCCAAGCACAACCTGGGCACCAATTCCGCCTGGTGGATCGCGGAACGTGCAGAAGGGAAGGGCGATGAGGAAGACACGCCCGAGAGATATCTGGCCACCGCCGCAAAATATGTCGAAGACCAATACGCCGGCAAAAAATCCGCGCTCCGCCCCCTTTACGACGAACTTCTGCACCTCGCCAAATCGCTCGGCCCCGACGTCAAAGCCTGCCCCTGCAAAACTATGGTTCCTCTCTACCGCGAGCGCGTCTTCGCTCAGATCAAGCCCACCACAAACTTCCGCATCGATCTTGGACTCTGCTTCACCACCTATAAGGGCAAACTCCCCAAGCGCCTCATTGACACCGGAGGCCTCGCCAAAAAAGATCGCATCACCCACCGCATGGAAGTCTCTTACCGCTCCAACATTGACGCCGACCTCAAGAAATGGCTCCAGGCGGCCTATCACCTCGACGTGTAGTTCCCATCCAAATTCCAATTCCATTGATACAGGCTGATTCATGCCACCATTTTGAATTTGGCTTTTCTTTTGGGTTCGCTTTTTCCGAACTTGTCATCCCGACCGGAGCGACCCGGTTTTTTCCTCCGCGCGGTTTTAGCGCGGCGGGTCGCGCAGTGGAGGAATCCTGGCTCAATCTCTACCTTTTCACAAATCGATGTAAACTCCACCCACGCGAACCTGTGCTACATTCTTCTTCACGATCTCTTCCTGTCTGCGAGGCAATAATGCTCCCGCTATTTCGTGCCGCGGTAATCGTTTCGTTGTTTATCGCAGTTTCCGGTTTAGATGTAAGTGGGGTCTCTTCTCCACCAGCATTTCAACAACAGGAGTCTCCCATGCCCCGGCACGGCTCCGGTCCCTTCGACGGCAAAGTCATTCCTCTCGATCCCGCTGTCAAAACCGACGACAACTCTCTCGGCCGCATGTCCCTCGCTCCTCTCGCACCTTCCTTTCCTTGCTCCTTGTGTTCTCTGTGGTGAGTCCCCTCCGCCATTCCCCAAACAAAAAAAGGGCGCAATCTCTCGCGCCCCGTCTCAACTCTTTTTTGTTCCTAAAATCTCAATCGTCTTCCCCAATCAAAAACGCCGCCGTCAGCACTGTCGTCCACAATCCCCGCTTATCTCCCACCGCCGACTGCGTAATATTCATCGTTCGCACGATCTTGTTCGAAATCCGGTACACTTCTTTTTTCTCGTCCCACGACAAATCCGGATCAAACTCCACATTCAATGTCGTCGCCAGCATTTCCGCTGCCAGCTCTTCCGCGTATTCACCCGCCACTTCCTCCGTTTCGCCGAACGAGTGGTGCTCGCTCAAATAGCCATACATCGGCCGCTCGCTCGGCAGCGCCAGTCCAATGCTCGCCGCAATCAGCCGGTGCGGCTCTCTCGTCGAATTCTCGCTGATCACCGTGAACGCCACCTGTCCCGGCTTGATCAGTTTCAATCCTTCGCTTCTGGAAATCAATTTGCAATTCGGTGGAAAGATCGACGACACGCGCACGATGTTACACGCCGCGATTCCTGCGTTGCGCAATGCCAACTCAAAACTGGAAAGCCTCTCGCGATGTTTACCGACGCCTTTGGTCAAAAATATTTTCTTAGCAACAAACGCCATAGTGTCGGCTCGCGGCCTCCGTCGTTGATGTCACGCAAAAATTTGCGTCCTGTGGAAAAGTAACAAGTCTGTTCCTCACTGTCAATGCACTTTGCTGGTAATTTCTTTCTCTCGCTCTCGCGTGGCTCCACAAACTTTGCCACTTCCGCACTTCTCCTCCCACACTCGCCGTCAGAGCTGGGGATCGTGGCCAATTCAACGTCCGCGCACACCAAAACCCTGGAAGGTGAAACTGCGCCTTCCTCGCTCGCCTGCAAAGTGCCATCTTAGATTTTCTAGGAGACGGAAAGTTCCGCCAATGGTTCGATTTGAGCGCTTCCTTGAGTCACAAGTCACCAACCACGAGTCACGTCGACCTACTCCCCCGCCAGCCTCATCACAATCTTCCCCAGCGGCCGGCAAATTGCCAGCACCTTTCCCAGCTCTCCCGCCGTAAAATCCGGTCCTGCATTATTCGCCGAGGTCCCTTTCCGGCTGATCTGCATCACTCCTACCACTTTTCCATCGCACAAAATCGGCGCGCTCACGATCTTTTGGATGGACTCTCCTGATGTCGTCGCCGTCTTGACTCCCTCAAATACGCTCGCGTGCCGCACTGCCGAAAAGCTATTGTTAATCTCCGGCCGGCTCTCTCGCACCGTTCTCGCTGCCAGCGCTGAATTGCTTGTCAGTGGAATGAATCCCACATTTTTCAGCGCCACCGGCACCAGAAAATGCAGATGCCTCCACCTTTGCGACACTCCCAGCACCGCCACCTCATCCGCATTAACTCCCAGGTGTTTCGCAATGCGCTCCGCGATCGTTGGCAGGGAAATATCCGCCAGCGGTATCTCTTCCTTCTCTAACGCATTCGCTATGCGTTCCAGATCGCTCACCAGGCTTGTTGCCATGTCTTCCTTTAATTGATCTCCGATAGCTTACAGGGGGAAGTGCGCGGGGCCTGTGCGGAGATCTCCGTCTGTCTTCTCTCTATCTTCTTTCCTGTCTCCAGCCACCGCAACATTTTTCCGCTTTCTCTGTGCCGTTCCTACCCACACCCTTGCCTCTCCGCACGTCACTCCTCTATACTGGTCGTGCCGCTCTCCCATCGCTTCAGTTCTTCGCGCTCCTTTCAATTCTTCGGGGATTCCTGCGGCGGAGAGGGCATGTCTTCTAAGGCAACCCGGCCACACCCAAGCTTCCTACTGCGAAATCGTTTCTCTTTGGCCGAAATTATTCACTGCACAAAGAAGGGCCACGACATCTCATGAGCGCGACTGCGGTAAAAATCCCTGCCGGTAGCTTGCGCTTCTGGCAGACCACCGTCGGCAAAAAAGCGATTATGGCCATTACCGGACTCATCCTTTTTGGCTTTATCGTCGGCCACCTACTCGGCAATCTGCAGATCTTCCTTCCTCCTGAAAAAATCAATCATTACTCGGCCGCGCTAAAATCGCTTCCGGCGCTCCTGTGGGGCGCGCGATTCACGTTGCTCATCGCCGTTGGCCTGCATATCTGGTCCTCCTTTCAGCTGTGGCTCCTCCAGCGCGAAGCCCGCCCCATTCAGTATGTCAAGAAGGCCAATCTCAATTCCACCTACGCCTCCCGCACCATGCTCTGGAGCGGCCCCATCATCCTTGCATTCCTCATCTTCCACCTTTTGCACTTTACCTTCGGTACCGTTCACCCCGGCGGCCCCTTCGACGATCACAACGTCTACAATAATGTGGTCACCGGCTTCCAGGTTTGGCCCGTCTCACTCTTTTACATCATTGCCATGATCATGCTTTGTTATCACCTCTATCATGGTTTGTGGAGCATGTTCCAATCCCTCGGTTTCAGCCATCCTGTCTACACCCCCTGGCTGCAGCGCTTCGCCAAACTCTTCGCCATTCTCATCGCCGCCGGCAACATTTCCATCCCGGTGGCCGTTCTGGCCGGCTTCATTAAGCCTGTTTAGGGAGCCTCATTCCATGGAATTAATTTCCAATGCGCCCAGCGGTCCGATTGAGCAGTCTTGGGACAAGCACAAGTTCGATCTCAAGCTCATTAATCCCGCCAACAAGCGCAAGTACAACATCATCGTCGTCGGCTCCGGCCTTGCCGGTGGCGCCGCCTCCGCCAGCCTCGGTGAACTCGGCTACAACGTTCAGTGCTTCTGTTATCAAGACAGTCCCCGCCGTGCTCACTCCATTGCCGCGCAGGGTGGCATCAACGCCGCCAAGAATTACCACAATGATGGCGACAGCATTTATCGCCTCTTCTACGACACCGTCAAAGGCGGCGATTTCCGCGCACGTGAAACCAACGTCTACCGACTCGCGCAAGTCAGCGTCAACATCATCGATCAGTGTGTCGCTCAGGGCGTCCCGTTCGCTCGTGAATATGGTGGCCTGCTCGACAATCGCTCGTTCGGCGGCGCGCAAGTCTCCCGCACCTTTTACGCTCGTGGTCAGACCGGCCAGCAACTCCTCCTCGGCGCCTACCAGGCCCTCGAGCGCCAGATCGGCCTCGGCTCCGTCAAGATGTATCCCCGCATGGACATGCTCGAGCTCATTGTCGTCGACGGCCACGCTCGTGGCATCGTTACGCGCTCTCTCTACGACGGCAAGATCGAAGTGCACATGGCCGACGCCGTCATCCTAGCCACCGGTGGCTACGGCAACGTCTTCTATCTATCCACCAACGCCAAGGGTTGCAACGCCACCGCCATCTGGCGCGCCTACAAGCGCGGAGCATTGCTCGCCAATCCTTGCTTCACCCAGATTCACCCAACCTGCATCCCCGTCGCCGGCGAATATCAGTCCAAGCTCACGCTCATGTCGGAGTCTCTCCGCAACGATGGCCGCATCTGGGTTCCCAAGCAGGCTGGCGACAAGCGCCCTGCCAACTCGCTTCCCGAAAGCGAGCGCGATTATTACCTCGAGCGCCGCTACCCCAGCTTCGGCAACCTCGTTCCGCGCGACATCGCTTCCCGCGCCGCGAAAGCCGAATGCGATGCTGGACGCGGCGTCGGGGAATCCGGTCTAGGCGTCTATCTCGATCTCACCGATGCCATCAAGCGCCTCGGTAAAAATAAAATTGCCGAACGCTACGGCAACCTGATCGAGATGTACGAGCGCATCACCGGCGAGAATCCCTATGAAGTCCCTATGCGCATCTATCCCGCCAGCCACTACACCATGGGCGGCCTCTGGGTCGACTACAACTTGATGTCCACCATTCCTGGGCTATTCGTCCTCGGTGAAGCCAATTTCTCCGATCACGGTGCCAATCGCCTCGGTGCCAGTGCTCTCATGCAGGGCCTCGCCGACGGCTATTTCATCATTCCCTATACCATCGGTAACTACCTCGCCACCGCCAAGCCTGCTAAGGTGTCTGCCGATTCTCCCGCGGCCAAAGAAGCCGTCGCCAACGCCACAACCATCACCAAGAAGCTCCTCAATGGCACCGGTAAGCGTACCGTCGACTCTTTCCATCGCGAACTCGGCAAGATTGTCTGGGATAATTGCGGCATGGCTCGCAACGAAGCCGGCCTCAAGAAAGCTCTCTCCCTCATTCCCGCTCTCCGCGAAGAGTTCTGGAAGAATGTCCGTGTCCTCGGCGCCAATGAGGAGTTCAACCAGTCCCTCGAAAAAGCCGGCCGCGTCGCCGACTTCTTCGAACTCGCTGAACTCATGTGCCTGGACGCACTCGATCGACGCGAATCCTGCGGTGGCCACTTCCGCGAAGAGTATCAGACCCCCGAAGGGGAAGCGCTCCGCGACGATGCCAACTTTTCCTACGTGGCCGCCTGGCAGTCTCGGGGTGAGGGTCAATCTCCCGTAGTCAACAAGGAACCGCTCACCTTTAACTACGTCCACCCCTCCCAACGGAGCTACAAGTAGCCATGAAACTCACCCTGCACGTCTGGCGTCAGAAAAATCCCCAGGACGTTGGCCGCATGGTCCGCTACGACGCGCCCAACGTCAACGAGCACATGTCCTTTCTCGAAATGCTTGACGTCCTTAACGAATCTCTGATCGACAAGGGTGAAGATCCCATCGCCTTTGATCATGATTGCCGCGAAGGCATCTGCGGCATGTGCGGCATGATGATCAACGGCAAGGCTCACGGCGGCTTCAAGGGCACCACGGTGTGCCAGCTTCACATGCGCCACTTCAAAGATGGCGACGTCGTCTACCTCGAACCCTGGCGGGCCAAGGCCTTTCCCGTCATCAAAGATCTCGCCGTTAATCGCGCTTCCTTCGACCGCATCATCGCCGCCGGCGGTTTCATTTCCGCTCCTACCGGCAGCGCACCCGACGGCAACGCCATTCCTATCAAGAAGCAGGACGCTGACCTCGCCATGGACGCTGCCGCCTGCATCGGTTGTGGCGCTTGTGTCGCTGCTTGCCCCAACGCCGCCGCGGCCCTTTTCGTCGGCGCCAAAATCTCGCACCTGGGCCACCTGCCGCAGGGACAAGTCGAACGCGATCGCCGCGCCCTTGCCATGGTGCAGCAGATGAACATCGAAGGTTTCGCCAACTGCACCAACATCGGCGAATGTGAGGCCGCCTGCCCCAAGGAAATCAAGCTCGAAGTCATCGCCCGCACCAATCGCGATTACATCCAGGCCTCCCTCCTCGAGCGCCCCGAATCCTCCGCCTCTGCCGCCGGCTAACCCTCAAACGTCCCCGCTCACCTGATCTTGAGGGTGCCCCACCCTTGGTTTGTAACCGTGGTCGCTTACGCTCTGACACCACCAACTTTCATTTCTTTTTTCGTTGATGCTGGTCGTAGTTTTGTAGTGGCCAGCCTTTAGGGTGCTCTGTCAAGTTCTCCCTGGTGAGGTGCCCTTTGCATTTGAAGTGCGGGTTTAAGCCCCGCTTCACGCACAATTACAACGTCGCATTCTCTTGTCGCCCCAACCTTTTGATCCCGAGCGGAGCGCTGGCGCAGTTCACCCGGGGCGCAGCGGAGGGATGGTGGCATCTTTTCCACAACAAGAAGTTCTCTCGTGCGCGCAACCAACGCTCACCTCTCTTCGATATCTGCTATCCTCATCTACGCTTCAAAACTATTCCTTCGGGGGATAAATGTTCCGCTCTCTCCTGCTTCTCTCATTCTGTCTGTTCGGTCTCTCTGTTATGATCAAATCCGCTTCCGCACAATCCGTCTCCGACAAGGCCAAAAAGCTGCACTCCTCTTCCATCGTCATCGACACCCACGACGACACCACCCAGCGCCTTCTCGACTCCGCTTTTGATATCGGCACGCGCCACGCCGACGGCAACATTGACGTCCCCCGCATGCGCGAAGGCGGGCTCAACGCTATCTTCTTCTCCATCTGGATCGACGGCAAAATCATCGGTCCCATCGCCGTCAAGCAGGCTCTCGATCAGATCGATGCCGTTCGCGAAACCGTCCGCAAGCATCCCAACGATCTCATCCTCTCGACCACCGCTGATGAAATCCGTGCTGCCAAAAGACAAAATAAGATCGCCGCGCTCATGGGTGTCGAAGGCGGACACATGATCGATAACGACCTCGCCGTCCTGCGCTCCTATGCCGCTCTTGGCGTCCGCTATATGACCCTCACGCATATGAAAAATACCGACTGGGCCGACTCTTCCACCGATACGCCCGAGCACAACGGCCTCACCGATTTCGGAAAGCAGGTCGTCCTCGAAATGAATCGCCTCGGCGTGGTGGTCGATATCTCGCACGTCGCCGACAAAACCTTCTACGACGTTCTGGCCACCTCCAAGGCTCCCGTCATCGCTTCGCACTCTTCTGCGCGCTCCATCGCCGAAGCCCCCCGCAACATGACCGACGACATGATGCGCGCCCTCGCCAAGAATGGTGGCGTCATCCAGATCAACTACCACGTCGGGTTCCTCTCTCAGGAATTCCGCGACTTTGAAAAGGCCCATCCCGAAGCCGAAAAAGAAATCAACGATGAAGTGAAAAAACGCTGTGGCGACAGCGAATCCTGCACTCTCGTCACCGGCGATCAGGTCGTTCGCGATCTCATGCAGGCCGGCAAACTTCCCAAGGTCGAATGGACCAAAATCATCGAGCACATCGATCACGCCGTGAAAGTTGCCGGCATCGATCACGTTGGCCTCGGCTCCGATTTCGATGGTGCCGTCATGCCCATCGGCATGCAGGACGTCACCCATCTCCCGCAAATCACCGATGCCCTGCTCCAGAAGGGCTATTCCGACGCCGAGATCCGCAAAATCCTGGGCGAAAACACTCTTCGCGTCATGTCCGACGTCGAGCGCGTCTCGCACTCGATCACCGCCAAATAACTTCAACCGCTTGCGCTTCGCCTGGTATTTTCTCTTGTCTAGGGCACGATACATTGGGACTGCTTGGTTTCTCCATCTTGCGCGGCAGGCTAATTGGACTTGAGGCTGCCCCACCCTTGGTTTGTACGCGCCTTGTGCGTCCCGACATTCTTTAGCAGGAAGGATGGGCTCTTGCGATCAAAAGCCAATCCCTCGCTTCTCATCATTTGTCATCCCGAGCGGATCGTCATGCTTTTTGCCGCGCGCAGTCGAGCGATCGCGGCAACAATTCCCGTGCACGAAATACTCTCGTTCGCGCCCCAAATCGCGGCGTTTTCATTCTGAAGCCCGGCGCCTTCCACCGGGCCGAAGGACTTTGCTTGCCCGTGCGCCGTTCCTGCTGCTCAATGTAGTGCTGGCTTTCATGCCAGCTTATTCCGCCTCCTCGTGCTCTCCGTTTTCCTTGGGTACCATCTTAGGGTTTCCTGCTCGCTCAGAGACTCGTCCGATCTCAACGCCCTCCTTTGCCTCGCCCGATAGGGCTGGGGAACTCCCCTCAAGAACAAACCAAGTGCCGCAGGTGCCGCGCCTTGCTCCAGACCATTCGGGTCTCCGCTCATCTTCCGGGCGCGACCCCTGTCCTCCCTCTCCGTTGTCCTTTCCTTTTTCTTCCGCTGCGCCCTCTGTCTTCTTTGTGGTGAATCCTGTTCAAACGTGCAAAAATACTTCCTGGCCAGACCCGTATCAGCATCTCGATTCCCGTAAACCACGGAGGCTATCTCATCATGCAACTCATGAAGTGCGTCTTCTCGACCGCGTTGTCCGCGACACTTTGCTTCTCCTCTCTCGCTCAAGCCCCAGCGACCACGCAAGCTCCTGCGAAACCCAAGTCCTCGGCCGCCACCACTGCCAAACCAGCCAGTGCCGCCTGCAGCTACGATCACTCGCTCCTGAAGCCCGCGCTCCTCAAAGAAAAGGCTCCCGACACCTACCAGGTCAGGTTCGATACCACGCGCGGCGAGTTCACCATCACGGTTACCCGCACCTGGTCTCCTCTTGGTGCTGATCGCTTTTACAATCTCGTCAAGCACCACTATTTCGATAACGCCCATTTCTTCCGCGTACTCCCCAATTTCGTCGCGCAATTCGGCATTAGTGCCTGTCCGCCGGTTACCGCCGCTTGGGATAAAGCCACCATCAAAGACGATCCGCGCAGTCAGAGCAACAAAAAGGGAACGGTCGTCTTTGCCACCGCCGGCCCCAACACACGCACCACCCAGATCTTCATCAATCTTAAAGACAACTCCTCTCTCGACTCCCAGGGCTTCACTCCCTTCGGAATCGTCGATGGCGACGGCATGAAAGTCGTCAACATGCTCTACGACCAATACGGCGACTCTGCCGGCATGGATCAGGACGCCATCACCAAGGGCGGCAAAAAATATATCGACGCCAAGTGGCCCAAGCTCGATCTGATTAAGTCCGCCACCCTCGTTGGCGCCGCTGCCTCCGCTCCGGCCACGCCCGCCGCCAAGCCCGCGACCTCCACCGCGAAGCCAGCCACCACCACAAAACCGGCCTCCAAGCCTCCCGCGCAACCCTAACGAATGTTTCCGGGCGCCCAGGTGCCGATTTGGCACCTGGGCGCCATGTATCCATTTCCCCTATCTGTAACATCCAATTTTTGAGGTCTCCGCAGCGTTGACACCGCCGCGAACCCTGCGTAACCTCTTCTAAGAATGCGCAACACCCGCCAGACCCGCTGCTCGCTCCCAACGATCTTCTGTTGTTGTACGCGCACCATCTCTGGCCACGCGCGCATTCGAACGTAGCTCTTACGACTCTCGATCGATTTTCGAAGCCCGTGTGCCACTCAATCTGCACGCGGGCTTTTTCTTTTCTTCGGTCTGTAAGGGCACGATACCTCGTGCCCGCTTGGGTTTGCTTTTGCACTTGTACTGGCCGATCTTCACGTCGGCTCTTGGGTTTTCATTTTCTCCAGGGGGTCGGAACTTCAGCTCCGACATGCGGCCTCGGCAATCACGGGGCTTTGGCCCCTGAGGAATCCTGATTTCGACTTCGCCGATCCACGGCTCGGCGCGGAGCAACAAATGCCCGTCATCGCCGAAACAAAATCCCAACGCATCGAGCGCCTTAAGCGTTCCAAAAACGCCTGGGACCACCTCGACGAAATCCGCAAGTTCGCTCGTCTCGGTTTCGATTCCATCCCGTCCGAATGGCTCTCCACCTACCTCCGCACCTGGGGCGTCTACACCCAGGGCGATGGCGCCGGAGTTACTGGCGGCTCCGGAGGAGAGGGTCGCGCCGTCCCATTCTTCATGCTCCGCATTCGCGTCCCCAATGGACTGCTCACCTCCGCGCAACTTCGTGCCATCGCCGCACTCTCCGAACAACACGGCAACAGTATCGCGGACATCACCGTTCGCCAGAACATCCAGCTTCACTGGCTCAAAATCGAATCTCTCCCCGAAGTGTTCGAACGTCTCCAGTCCATCGGGCTTCGCACCACCGGCGCTTGCGGCGACGTGGTCCGCAATGTCACCGGCTGCCCGCTTGCTGGCCTCCACGCCCATGAAATCGCCGACGTTTCTCCCATCGCTCTCGCGCTCGACAGGGAACTTGCCGGCAATCCCGAGTTCTACAATCTCCCTCGCAAATTCAAAATCACCGTCACCGGCTGCCCCGACTGGTGCTCCTACCCCGAAATCAACGACATCTCCCTCACCGCCGCCCTCCGCCCTGTTGGGGCTGTAGGGTCCGCCTTCCGGGGTGGACCGTCGAGTCAGCCTCACCCGGACGGTTCTTCGCACGCGTCACAATTCACAAATCACGAACTCGGCTTTTCCCTCCGCGTCGCTGGCGGCCTTTCCACGCAACCCCATCTCGCCGTCCGCCTCAACGCCTTTGTCCAATCGCAGCAAGTCATCCCTATCGTTCGCGCCATCACCGAAGTTTTCCGTGATAGTGAACTCCTTCGCCAAAGTCGCGAACGCGCCCGCCTCAAATTCCTTTTCCTCGAACACGGCTGGACGCCCGAATCCTTCCTCGACGCCATCCACGCTCGCCTCGGCTTCACTCTCGATCCCGCAGAGCCCGAATCCCTCCCCTCCGGCATCCATCGCGACCATCTCGGCATCCTTCCTCAAAAACAGCCTGGGCATTACTCCGTCGGCGCTTCCGTCGTCCGCGGACGCATAACTCCTACGCAGCTACGTCTCGCCGGCGATCTTGCGGAACGCTTTGCCGACGGCCGCGTCCGCGCCACTCCGATGCAGAATCTTCTTCTCGTCAATGTTCCCGAAGCTCACGTTGGCACGGTCGTCTCTCAACTAACCGCCGCAGGACTCCCCGTCGCCAGCTCTGCCTTCGTTCGCGGCACTGTTGCCTGCACCGGCTCCGAACTCTGCAAGCTCGCGCTCACTGAAACTAAATCCTTTGCGCGCTGGCTTATCGAAACTCTCGAAGACCGTTATCCCGATTTCCATCACCATCTCAAACTCCACATCACCGGCTGCCCCAACAGTTGCGGCCAGCACTGGATCGCGGACATTGGCATCGAAGGCAAGAAAATCAAGCTCGATGGCAAGCTCGTCGACGCCTACTATTTCTGCGTCGGTGGCAGTGTGGGCCACGTCGCGTCCATCGCCCGTCCCGTCGGCTACCGTTGCCGCGCCGACGAAGTTCCCGACGCCATCGCGCGTCTCCTCGACGCCTTCCAGTCCGATCGACACACCGGCGAAACCATCCAGTATTTTCTCGCTCGCCATTCCAATGACGTGCTCCGCTCCATCCTCGCTGGTGGCCCCACGCTCGCCGCTGATCGCGATCTTCCCGTCGCCGCCGTCCCTCACTCCGTGGAGGACCGATAATGCATCGCCGACATTCAACGAGCGCCGGAGACGCTTTAGAAATTGGCCCAGCTGGTGAGGGCTGGGAAGGCATCTACCACAAGACACTCCATCGCGCCGTAGGTGCGACACTCACTTCACCGATTCTTTGTTGTGCGTCATTTTCCTCGTCTCTCACGCGACGAGGCCTCCGCTCTTCTTTTCAGGGGGCCGGAGCTTCAGCTCTGACATTGATGGTCCTCAAGACTTGGGCTTTAGCCCCGGAGGACTCCGCTCCTGGATCCTTCCTCTCTGCCTCTGTCATCCCGACCGACGCGCCGCGACCCTGGCAGCTCCCAGCGTGCTGTATGCGTCCCGTGTGCTGTACCGGAACGGAAGAATCGCGGCAACACTCCCACCCATTTCGATACCCACGTGCGCTGCATCGAACAAACCCCGCAACCTCGCGACTCACTACCACCGAAAGGACCGTCGCATGACCCTCTTTCCCGCTTTTCTCAAACTGGAATCCCGCCTTGTCGTGATGATCGGCGGTGGCTCCATCGCCACGCAAAAAATTCCTGCTCTTCTCCAAGCCGGCGCGCGTATCCGCCTCATCGCACCTCAACTCTCTCCTCGTCTCATCGAATACGTTCGCCGCCGCGACGTCGACTGGCACCCCAAACCCTTCGAGCCCGAAGATCTTCTCGGTGCGTTCCTGGTCATCGCCGCCACTTCCATTCCCGAACTCAACGTTGCCGTCTTCGCCGAAGCCGAGCGTCGCAAAATTCTCTGCAACTCTGTCGACGACGTTGACCACTGCCATTTCTACTACGGCTCTGTCGTCCAGCGCGGCGATCTGCAGATTGCCATCTCCACCAACGGCAAAAGCCCCGCTCTCGCCCAGCGACTCCGTCGCGAGCTCGAACAGCAGTTCGGCCCTGAGTACGCCCCCTGGCTCGAATGGCTCGGCGCCGCCCGCGAGGTCCTTCGTTCTCAATCAGAGGAAGCCATTTCTGAACCCGAATCCACCAGGCGTTTTCTCCATCTCCTCGCCAGCCGTCCTAGCTTCGAGAAATTTCTCCAGCAAGCTCACTCTAACTCCAACAACGAAGGAGTCTCCTGATGGGCAAAGTTTTCCTGGTCGGCGCGGGCCCGGGTGATCCCGATCTCCTCACCGTAAAAGCCTTGCGCGTCCTGCAATCCGCCAACATCGTTCTTCACGATTCGCTCGTCAGCGCTGAAATCCTCGCGCTCATCTCTCCGCACGCCGAGCGCCTCGACGTCGGCAAGCGCCGCGGTTTCCGCCTCCTCTCCCAGGACGACATCAACTCGCTCCTGGTCGCTTTCGCTCCCTCCCACGAAATTGTTGTGCGACTGAAGGGTGGCGACCCTCTCCTCTTCGGTCGCGCCGCGGAAGAAATCCACGCCCTCCGCGAGGCGCGCATCGAGTTCGAGATCGTTTCCGGCATTTCTGCCGCCTTCGCCGCCGCTGCCGCCGCAAAAATCTCGCTCACCGACCGCCGCGTCGCCTCCAGAGTGATGTTCACCACCTTTTCTCGTTCCGCCGACGCCCGTGCCGCCGCCGCTTTTTCTCTCCATCCCGAAACCACTGTTGTAATCTATATGCCGGGCCTGCAATACCGTGAAGTCTCGCAGTGGCTGCTGGACGCCGGTCTCGTTCCAAACATGCCTTGCCAGGTCATTTCCAAAGCGTCGCAGCGCGACCAGTCTTCGCTCCACACAACCGTGGCTGGCCTCGCCACACTCGCTCCATTGCCCGCTCCGGCACTTTTGCTTGTCGGTAGAGTCGCGTCTTCGCTAGAGGATGTGCGCGCCGCCCGCGATGGCCACGTCGACGCCCACGTCGACGCCCACGCCATCCCGCGCGCTCTGGCTGCGCCACTAGACGTGGCTTCGTCTCTAGGCCCGGCTTTGCCTTTCTAGGGGCACAATACGTCATGCCCTCTTCTGTTGCTCTTGGGTTCACTTTTAGGTTCCGTGTTGGTTTTTTGCGTGTCGCACCCTCCGCCGTTAAGGGTGCGGGTTTTGAACTTAGGTTTTGCTTTTGTTCGTTTCTGGCCGGTCTTTGGACCGGTTCTTGGGTTTGGCTCCTCTTTAGGGGGTCGGACTTCTAGGTCCGACATTCAGCCTCTGAGGACTCTTACTCTTGCGTGTTTCCAACTCTCGACCGCCACAAAGGAGCAATACATGTCTCAACCATCTACACCAATCGCCCCGAAACGTGACTTCCAATTTTCTCTCGACACCTGGGCCGTTTTCCTCGCCCTCGCCGCCGCACTCTTGATCCGTGCGGGCATCATTCCCCGTGTCCCCTGGTAACTTTCTCGTTTTTGTGGTCGCCGACCTTTAGGGCGGTTTTTGGGCACTGTTGGGGTCTTTTGATTTTGTCTTTTCTTCAGGAGGTCGGAGATTCAGCTCCGACCTTGATTCCTGGCAAGATTCGGGCTTTAGCCCCTGAGGACTCTAGGGTCCCCGGTTTTCGCTTTTTTTTGGAATTTGTATTTTCTATCTTTCTCTTCGAGGTCATTCATGGCAGACGCAATCGCACTTCCGCAATCCCCGTCCATCTCTCTTTCTTCAAAATTCCTTCGCCTGCTGCCCGGTGTCGCACTTCTCGCCGTCATCGGCTACGCCGGCAAACTCCTCGAGAAAAATGTGAACGCCTATGCCAAGGCCCACCACTGGATTTTCCCCAACATTGAATACGTCCTGTGGGCCATTCTCCTCGGCTTGGTGGTCTCCAATGTCTTCGGCCTCGCGGCCATCTTCAGGCCCGGCGTCGCCACCTACGAATTCTGGCTCAAGACTGGAATCGTCTTGCTCGGTGCGCGCTTCCTCCTCGGCGATGTATGGAAGTTAGGGGGAGTCAGCTTGCTCCTCGTGGGCATCGAAATCATCGGCGCCATCGCCTTTATGACCTTTCTCGGACGTCTCTTTGGGCTTCGTCCCAAGCTCACCACGCTTCTCGCCGTCGGGTCCGCCGTATGCGGTGTAAGCGCTATCATCGCCACCAAGGGCGCCATCGATGCCGACGACGAAGACTCCTCCTTCGCCATCGCCGCGATTCTCGCTCTCGGCGCTATCGCTCTCTTCACCTTTCCGCTGATCGGCCACGCCCTCCACCTCTCCGATCACGCCTACGGCGTATGGGCCGGGCTTGCCGTCGACAATACTGCCGAAGCCACCGCTGCCGGCGCTCTCTATTCCGACGCGGCCGCCAAACTTGCCGTCCTCACCAAGACCACTCGCAACGCCCTTATCGGCTTCGTCGTTCTTGCCTATGCCATCTATTGGGCCAGCCGCGGACAGGCCGAAACCATTGGCAACAAAGCCGTCTTCCTCTGGCAGAAATTTCCAAAATTTGTCCTTGGTTTCCTTCTGATCTCCGCGCTCGCCACGGCCGGCTTCTTCAACAAGGACCAAAATCTCGCCCTCGCCAACCTCTCTCGCTGGGCGTTCCTTCTGACCTTCGCCGGTGTCGGCCTCCGCACCAATTTCCGCGAGATGCGCAAGCAAGGCCTTCGCCCCTTCGCTGTCGGCTTCCTCGGTGAAGTCGCCATCGCCGCCTTCACCCTTGTCCTCGTCATCGCCGCCGGCCGATTCTTCGGCTTCTAACTCGCGCTGTTGGGGTTTGATCGACGGGCCATTGGTAGAGGCGGCATTCTGCCGGCTCTTCGCTCTCTCTTAGCTGGTTAGGTGCACGATCCATCGTGCCCTCTTCGGTTCTCCATCTGACGCAGCTGCCCGACTGAGCTTGAGGGTGCCCCAACCTAGGTTTCTTGGGGTGGGCTCTTCCGCGCCTACACCGCTCGCTCCCTCCTCTTCGTCGTTTCCTGTCCTGTCATCCCGGCTGAAGCGCCGCGCTTCTCGCGCTGCGCAGCAGATGGCTCGTGGGAACACTCCGACCACTACCGCCGCTCGTTCCGACGCCATCTGCGTTCTTTGCAGAGTGTCTGTAGTTTCTGTTAGGGGGGACGGTTAGCTCGGAGATCAATGACGGTCCACAAACGGGGCTCCAGCCGCTAAGGAATCGGCGCTCCGCCGTGCCTACCTCAACTTCAACGGCGACACGCTGTATTTCTTCGCCACGCTTTTCAGATAATCGGGCTTCCTCTGCCGCTGCATCATCGCGATTACGAACACTTCCACGAACACCGTGATCGCCACCGCGACCCCTGCAACGACCAGAATTGCCAGCATCGTTTCATCCATGCCGCAACCCTACTCCCGCGAACCGGCCGCCGCAATGCCCGCCGTCACAACACCAGGCCCACGAAACAAGAAAGGACGCTCACGTCCCGCGCCCTTTCTTTCCTTTCTTAGCACCTAAAACGAAGGGCTTATAATTCTCTACAATCCCAGCACCGTCACCAATTCCTTAACCGACGCTGCGCTCTTCTGCAGCGCCGAATTTTCCTCCGCCGTTAACTTGATCTGAATGATCTCCTCCGCGCCCTTGGCCCCCAACTTCACCGGAACGCCCACGAAAAGTCCCTTGAGTCCGTATTCCCCATCCAGATAAACCGCGCACGGGAGAATCTTTTTCTTATCCTTCAGAATTGCTTCCACCATTTCCACCGCTGCCGCCGACGGCGCATAATACGCCGATCCGGTCTTCAGCAAGTTTACGATTTCCGCGCCGCCCTTCCTGGTCCGCTCCACGATAGCGTCAATCTTTTCCTTGGGCAGCAGATCCGGCAGCGGAATCCCCGCCACCGTCGAGTACCTCGGCAGTGGCACCATATCATCTCCATGTCCGCCCAGCACGAACGAGTGCACATTTTCCACGCTCACCTTGCACTCCATCGCCACAAACGCGCTCATCCGCGCTGAATCCAGCACGCCCGCCATCCCAAGTACGCGATTTTTCGGGAAACCGCTCACCTTCAACGCCGCCTGCGCCATCGCATCGAGCGGGTTCGTCACGATCACCAATATGCAGTTCGGCGAGTGCTTCACAATCTGTTCCACCACAGCCTTTACCACGTCGTAATTTGCCTTCAGCAAATCGTCGCGGCTCATCCCCGGCTTCCTCGGAAATCCTGCCGTAATCACCACCACGTCGCTGCCCGCCGTCGCGCTGTAATCTCCCGTCGCCGTCGAAATTCCCGTCGCGAACGAATCCGTCCTCGAGATCGGCCCGCTCTCCACCATGTCCAGTGCTTTTCCTGCCGGTGGACCGTCCAGAATATCCGTTAACACCACGTCCGCCAGCTCCAGGTCCACAATCCTCTGCGCCGTCGTCGACCCCACAAATCCACCACCCACCACCGTCACTTTCTTTCTGCTCATTTCGTCTCCTTATCGAACCTACTTGATCTCACCAATCTCGCTGTTCTCTGCCGCACGGTCATCCCTAGCGGAGCACCGCGCTTTTTGCGGTACGCGGCGGAGGGATCGTGGCTAGATCTCAACGCTACCTCGTTCCCGGAGATCAACTCACTCTGTTACCTTCTCCAACTGCTCTCCAAACACGGATCCCTTCCCTCGCCATTCCGCTCACCGCTCGTTATTCTTCACTGGTCGCCGGTCGCTGACCACTCCCTCTACATATTCTCAATAATTGCGCTCGCAAAGGCACTCGTGCCCAGCTTCGTCCCTCCCGTCATCAATCTCTCCAGATCGTAGGTCACCTTCTTCTGCTGGATGGTCTTCGCAATCCCATCCTCAATCAATTTCGCCGCTTCTTTCCATCCAATAAACTCAAACATCATCGCTCCGCTTAGCATCACGGAGCTCGGATTGATCACATCCTTGTCCGCATATTTTGGTGCCGTCCCGTGCGTCGCCTCAAATACGCCGTATCCGTCTCCAATGTTCGATCCCGGCGCAATTCCCAATCCGCCTACCTGCGCCGCGCACGCATCGCTCAAATAATCGCCATTTAAATTCGGCGTCGCCAGCACGCTGTACTCGCTCGGCCTCAGCAGCATCTGCTGAAAGACGCTGTCCGCGATCCGGTCATTGATCATCAGCTTCTTTTTCCACTGACCCTTCCCGTGCGTCGCTCCAATCGCGTCCAGCACGCTCTTCACCTCCGCATACACCGTCTTCTTGAACTCTAAGGTCGCCGACTCCAGCCCCGGCTCAATCATCCCCGCATTCTGTTCCACGGTCAGCCTGGCATTTTTTTCCGAATTGTCCAGGATCCAGCTTTCTCGTTCTGTTACCGTCTGTCCCCGAAACTCTTCCCGCGCCAGGTCGTATCCCCAATCGCGAAACGCTCCCTCCGTAAATTTCTGAATGTTTCCCTTATGCACCAGCGTTACGCTCGGCCTTCCATTCTCCAGCGCATACTGAATCGCCCTCCGCACCAGACGCTTCGTGCCGAACGGCGACATCGGTTTGATCCCCACTCCCGAATCCATGCGGATCTGTTTCTTCCCGCCCTTCAGCATTTCGTTATTCAGAAACTCCAACAGCTTTTTTACTTCCGGCGTTCCGCTCTTCCACTCGATCCCGATATACACGTCCTCCGTGTTCTCCCGGAAGATCACCACATCCACCTTTTCCGGCTCCCGCACGGGGGAGGGAACTCCCGAAAAATATCGCACCGGCCTCACGCACGCATACAAATCCAGGATCTGCCGCAGCGCCACATTCAACGAACGAATCCCCCCGCCCACCGGCGTCGTCAGCGGCCCTTTGATCGACACGCGAAAATCCCGCGCTGCATCCACGGTCTCATTTGGAAGCCACTCTTTGAATGTGTTGAACGCCTTCTCCCCCGCGAACACTTCAAACCACGCCACGCGCCGTTTCCCGCCGTACGCCTTCTCTACCGCGGCATCAAACACTCGCCGTGATGCCTTCCAGATGTCCCGCCCCGTCCCATCTCCCTCAATAAACGGAATGATCGGATTGTCCGGCACCTGCAGCACTTCATTGCTGTACCCAATCGCCTTCCCCTCGCTCGGTACCGCCACTCCGTTGTACCTCGTCTTCATAGCCCTGAGCTCCTTGCTCTTCCTGTTGTGTCTTCCATCTTATGTCCCATCGCATCTGAACTTGCGGGTGCCCCACCCTTGGTTTTTAAGGGTGGGCTCTTTGGCTCCTTCGCCGCGCGCTCTTCTTTTGTCTGTTAGATTCTTTCGAGTCTTTCGCTCTTAGCAGAGTATCCCTCGACACTCCGTATCGAGCGTTTCCGCTTCACCGCTGTGCTGTTTCTCTGCGCTTTCGCCAAGGATTAGCGAAACAAAAACAGTACCACACGCCGCCTCTTCTCCGAAATGTCCCCCCTCACGCAAACGGCTCTCGCGTTGGTACCGCCGGCATGCTGCCGGCTCTTGGGCTCCTCCCGAAGCTGTCGGGACCGGTTTCTGCACCGGTCCGTTCTCGGTTTTTTCTGTGTAATGGCCGAACTTCAGGTCGGTTCATGGGGTGATACTTGTCTCCGCTGGTCATCCCGACCGGAGGGCCGTGTCTTTTGCGACTGGCAGTGGAGCGCGCGTGGCGAGGTCTTTGCCGTGGAGAGCAACCATGCGGAACTACCGCCTCGGCATGCCACCGCCCACCCGGCGTTATCCCCAACCGGGGCAATCGTTGGCACTCTCAATTCTTTTCTTGGAATTTACAACTCGCGGCTACTTCACTTCGTTCCTGTCTCACGGTCATCAAATCCGTGTCACGTTCGCCACGACAATCCATTTACTCCACTTTGCTCGCCGCCAACTCTGGACCGTTGTATACTCTCTCCTCTTTACTCAAGTTTCGCTTCCTATTGGAGGTCACTCTCATGATGTTCGACTGGAACGGCTATCAATCCGATCTCGGCAAGCTCATTCCCCAATTCGCCAAGCTCTCGCCTGATTCTCTCAAGGGTTATCAGACTCTTTCCGCCGCCAATTCCGCCAACTCGCTTCTGGGGGAAAAAACTCGCCAACTCATCTCCATTGCCGTTGCCGTCACCACGCGCTGCGATGGTTGCATCACCTTTCACACCGATGCCGCCCTCAAAGCTGGCGCCTCCAAGGAAGAAATCGCCGAAGCCCTCGGTGTCGCCATGGCCATGAACGCTGGTGCCGCGCTCATTTACTCTCTCCGGGCCATGGACTCCGTTGCCGCCCACTCCGCCGCCAAATAGTAGTGTCCCTAGCTCGACCGTGTGGCACGCCGCACCCGTTCGAGTGCGGCGGCTTATAGTGCTGCCAGCCTTGGTTTCTATGCCGCTTCCCTCTGTTCCTACAAACGGCATCTTTGACACACCGAGATCGGATTTTCCAGTTTCGTTTCACATTTCTTTTTTCCACTTTCCATTTTCTGCTTCTACGACCTTCTCTTCTGGTTGGTCAGAAACGAGCTCACCAGGCTAATCACAAGTAGTCCCAAAACGGCACTGGTCAAAATCACGACAATCACAAGGCGACCCTCCCAACAGGTCATTCCCTCGCAATCGTCCTGCCACTGTCCGCCTACCTGTTTTCAATTACTTACTACCCTTGCCCCGCCCGACTGTCGCCTCTCTTCGACACATGTCTCTCTCGCGTACACTACTTCTCTAAGCTAGTTCTGGAACTACCACAACACACAAGAACCCAGGCAATTGCCTGGGTTCTTGGTTCCTCATCTAGTTTTACTCGGAGCTTCCTACCTACAAGTTAGACCTTCTCTCAACTCTTGCTCAAGTGAATCGACCCGTCTCCGGTCCTTACCACAATCGTCTGCCCTCCCCCATTCATCTTTCCATTCACTCGTGATGTGCTGAACGTTCCCTCCACCGTCACCGGTATTCCCAAGCTGATGGACCCGTCGTGCGTGCTCGCATCCAGATTCGCTTTCAACTCACCCGGTAGATCTAAATCTACGCTTCCGTCTCCGGTCTTAATGTTCCATTCCGACAGTACGTTCGAGCCGCCTCTGGCCCGCGCCGTTACGCTTCCATCCCCGGTTCGGATATTCAGCGCATCAAAACGCCCCTCGATATTGATGTGCCCATCTCCTGAAGACGCATCCACTTTCCCATCTAATTCCCGTCCTTCAATCGATCCATCCCCCGTGTGCAGCAGGATATCCCCTTTCGCCCCCTGCACCGTTATATGCCCGTCGCCCGTCTTCACGCTCAAATTCCCGTTGATCGAATCCACCTCTACAGACCCGTCACCCGACGTCACTTCCAGGTCCGCGTCTTTCGGCATATGCACTTCTACGCGCAGGCTCGTATGATTCGCTCCCCAGTGGAATCCCCAATTTCCCATGGTCTTAGCCACCACTTCCACGCTGTCGCCATTCTGCGCCGTGGTCACTCGCAAATCCTTATCCAGTTTGTATCCACCGTACACCACGCGAATCTCCACCTGCTTAATATCCCCGGTCGACACGCGCACCGCTCCGTCATCGGTCTGTACACGCACTTTCGCGTGCCCGCTCACCGTGTACATCTTGGCGACCTCATCCGCCCGGGTCGCCGTCGCTCCCGCCAGCAGTACCGCTCCTGCCAGCAGGGGCAGGGAAGTCCGTATCATCAAATTCATCGCCACTCTCCTCACAAATTGCCTCCGCCTACCACTACCCTTGTAACGCATCCCGCCCCCCAAATGTTCCCCTTGGAGTCCGACGGCTTGCCGCCGCTTGAACGGTCCACCAAGACCCGCCTCCGGTATCGACAGCTTTGGGATGCCCCAGCTGCCGTGGTCGCACATGGATGTTTGGGTTTCTCCCCCGAGTGCCGCACCCTTCGGTTCTTGAAGGGTGAGGGTTTAGATCCAACTTCAACTCACCCCACTGCCAAAACCCAGGGTTGTCATGCCGACCGCAGAAACGGCGATTCTTGCTGGCTCGCAGCGCGCATTTTGCGTCCCGCTCGCTTGGCCGGGGTGGAGAGATCGTGGCAACGATTTCCCACATTTAGGTCGGGCCCGTCGAGGCAATGTCCGACTTCTCTGCGAGTCCTCAGCGCCTCTGTGTCTCTGCGGTATCCTCCCTCGAACCGGCTGCCGCTTCCTGTTGGTTTGGTAGGGACTGCCTTCTGAAGCGGTTCGCCGCGATCCCTTCAGGCACTTACCCGCTGTCCTAACACCCCCGTCGGCTCCGGCTTCCCACACGCAACTGTCGACGGTTGACCATTCCCGCTCCCCCTACCTCTTCGCCGCTTTCCCCTTCGTCCCCGGCTTTGCCCGCAGCGCCTCCAAGAACTCCTTCGTCGGCAGTGCATTGATCACGTCCTTCTTCTCCAGCCACCCTCTCCTGGCCATCGTCACGCCATACCGTATATAGCTCAGGTTCGCCGTAGCATGTGAATCCGTCGAGATCACCGCCTTCACGCCCCGCTCCTTGCACATCCGTAAGTACACGTCCTTCAAATCCAGACGGTCCGGATACGAATTGCATTCCATCGCTACGTCATGTTTCGCGCACGCATCCAGCACTTTTTCCATGTCGTATTCAAACGCATCTCGTCGCAGCAATAATCTCCCCGTCGGATGTGCAATAATTTGTGTGTATGGATTCTCAATCGCCGCCAGCATCCGCTCCGTCATCGCCGCTCTCTCCAGATTGAAATACGAATGGATCGAGCACACCACTACGTCCAGCTGTGCCAGAATCTCGTCGGAATAATCCAGCTTCCCATCCTTCAAAATGTCCACTTCCGACCCCACCAGCACTCGTATCCCGAGTCCCTTCGCGTCCGCCGCGCGCACTCTCTTGATGTGTTCCGTCATGCGCTTCTCATCCAGCCCATTCGCCACCGTCACTGCTTTCGAATGGTCCGTGATCGCAATGTACTCGTGTCCCAACGCCTTCGCTGCCGCCGCCATCTCTTCAATCGAATTCTTCCCGTCGCTCGCCGTTGTGTGCATCTGCAGGTCGCCCTTCATGTCCCGCAGTTCAATCAATTTCGGCAACGCGTGTTCTTCCGCCGCCTCAATCTCCCCGCCGTTCTCCCGCAATTCCGGTGGTATGTAATCCAGCTGCAACTTTCCGTAAATCTCCTCTTCCGTCCTCCCGGCCACGTGCTTTCCACTCTTAGTTTCCTTTGTCGCCGCCGCTTTCTGCGGCGATCCGCTCCTGGATTTAACTTTTCCTTCCTTTTCGGTGGATTTTTCTTTGTTCTGCCCCACACCCTCCACCAACGTGGCCAACTCATACTCGTTCAACGTATAACCCATATCATTCGCGCGTCCGCGCAATCTCACGTTGTGTTCTTTCGATCCCGTGAAATACAACAACGCCGCTCCAAAATTCTCCTTCTCCAATAACCGTACATCCACCTGCAATCCATCCCTCAGCGTAAAACTCACTTTATTCTCGCCGTGCGCCAGTACCTGGTCGATCCCCGGGAACTTCAATATATGTTCCGACAGCGCATCCACTTCCTTCTGCTTGCCCTTTCCTTCTTTTTCGCCCTTGGCTTTCTCCGTCAGCGTCACTAGTAAATCCAGATCCCCCACAGTCTCTTTCCCCCGACGCAACGATCCCGCCGGCGTCACACTCTCCACCATCTTTCCGGCCGTCAGAATGTGCGCGCCAATTGCCGCTGCCGCCGCTTCTCCCGTACTCCTCAAAAACCGTCCCGACCCCTTCTTGAAGACTTCCACGGCTTTCAAAATATTCTGTTCACTCTTCTCCCCAAATCCCGCCAGGTCTCGCAGCTTCCCCTGTTTCGCGATTTTCTCCAGATCCGCCACTGTCGCGCATCGGAAATGGCTCCACAGAAACGCCACCTTCTTGGGCCCCAGCGATTGCAGGTTCAGCAGTTCCAATATCGTTGCGGGGTATTTCTTCAACAGCTTTGTCCGCAAACTGTACTCGCCGGTTCTCACAATCTCCGTCAGGTGCTCCACCATCCCTTGTCCGATTCCCGGCAATTCCAGCAATTTCTTCGGTGTTTCCACCAACACCACCAGCGAGTCCGTCAATCCCTCGATCAACTCCGCCGCCTTCTCATAACTCCGGTAGCGTCCGATGATCGCGCCATCGATCTCCAGCAATTGTGCGGTTTCCCTCAGTATTCTTGCGATTTGTTTGTTGTCCATCCCGCGATTATATCCCCACTCCTGGGTTTTCCAGCTTACGCCGATGCCCACAAGTACTTCAGGGTGGCCTACCCTCTGCCGTTTTGGCGAAGGGTGGGCTTTTCCGATAAGACTCCCCGCACCTCCGCTCTTCGCCTCCTGCTCTCTATTCCCTGATTGCGCTCCCGGTCATCTCAACTCACGCCACTTGCCAGCAAAAAAAACCGGCGGAAGCTTTCGCACCCGCCGGCTACCCTGAACCGATCTTTTCACTAACTCGGCTTTGCTACGTTTGCTGCCTGCGGTCCTTTGGGACCCTGTACGATCTCAAATTCGACCGCATCTCCTTCCTGCAGCGTCCGGTAGCCATCACCGACGATTGCCGAATAGTGCACGAACACATCTGGCCCGTCCTCCCGACCGATGAATCCGTAGCCCTTCGAATTATTGAACCACTTAACCGTTCCTTGCACTTCGTGTCTCCTTGGTGACTCAAGTGTTTCTTACTCTTGGGGGCGGAATACGTACCAAGCGCCGCCATGAGCACGAATTGCGCGGAGTGTATCAAATTGGAATGTGTAGTCAATACTACAGTGCGAAGAAATTTGACCCCATGTGCATATTTATGTGTATAAATCGATTGAAATCGCTTATACGCTCCATGAACCTTTCCGAATAAATACAAGGTAGTACAAAATCCCCGCGATCGACTTAGCGTCCCGAAGTTTCCCTCCTTGTATCATTTGTTTCAATTCCTTCGCCGTGTACGCGCGCGCCTCAATCCTTTCATCCTCTTCCGGTTCCGCTTCCCCCTCCGTCAACCCTTCCGCCCGCAAAATATACATCCGCTCTTCCAGAAACCCAGGGGTAGGGAACACGTCCAGATAGACAGTAAATCGTTTTGCGCGATAGCCGGTTTCTTCCAGCAACTCCCTGGCCGCCGCCTCCTTCACCGTTTCTCCTTCATCAATCCTTCCCGCCACCAACTCCCACAAGTACTGCCGCGTCGCGTGCCGGTATTGCCGGATTAAAACTATCCTCTTATCCGGCAGTACCGGTAGCACTACCACCGACCCCGGGTGCGTGATCACCTCTCTCGTTGTCTGCAATCCTCCCGGCTCCAGCACCTCGTCCCGTCTCACCCCAAACACCGGCCCTTCGTATACCATCTCGCTCTTCAAAATCTTCGCCAGCCCTTTCCCCAGACCCTTTTTCGCCACGTTTCTCTCCTCTTTACTGCGCGCCCCGCATCATACCCGAACCTCGTCCGGCAAATCACCCGTTCTCGCTCACGGTGAACGTCCCGGCCTGCCGCTCTCATGCCCTTCCCCTTAAAACTGATAACTGTTAACTTATGACTCTAAACTCTCAGATGCCCATCAACACCATTATCGTCGACGACGAAAAACCCGCTCGCGATGAACTCGCTTTCCTTCTCAAAGCCTTCCCCGAAATCAATCTGCTCGGCCAGGGCAAGAACGGTCTCGAAGCCGTCAACCTCATCAAGGAACACTCTCCCGACCTCGTCTTCCTCGACGTACAAATGCCCGGCCTCGACGGTTTCGGCGTCCTCAAGAAGCTCGTCGAGCGCAAACTCAAAGTTCCTCACGTCGTCTTTGCCACTGCCTTTGACCAGTACGCCGTCCAGGCCTTCGACGTCAACGCCGTCGATTACGTCCTCAAGCCTTTCGACAAGGCCCGCATCGCCAAAGCCATTCAGCGCGCCAAACGTGAAATCGATTCCGCCGTCAGCCCCGCCGAGCGTCTCGAGCAACTCGTCTCCCAGCTCTCCGGTCCTAAACCATCCTCCGCGCAGCCGAACAAGATTCTCGTCCAATCGCAGCAGCGCATGCTCCTGGTCGACGCCGAAGATCTCATCTTCGCCTCCATCGAAGGCGGGCTCATCTCCGTCACCGCCAAAGACGTCGAAGGCTCCTCCAACTACCGCACCCTGGAGGAACTCCACGACGCCCTTTCCTCCGACACCTTCTGGCGTCCCCACCGCTCCTATCTCGTCAACATTCATCACATCAAGGAAGTCGTTCCCTGGTTCAAATCCAGCTTCATGATCAAGATGAACGACAAGAAACAGTCCGAAATCCCTGTCTCCCGTCAGCAAACCAAGCGCCTCCGCGAACTCTTTAACCTCTAACGCGTCGGTTTCGTTTTTTTTCGATGTATCGCCTGCCCAAGAACGCGAGGGTGAACCGTCCTTCGCGTGGTCTGCGAAGGGTAGGTTCTTACGCTCCCACGCTACGGCTCCTTATCTGCTTACTTCGGGATGTCTCTATCGGGTGCCGCACCCTTCGATTCTCAAGTGTGTTGGTTTAGAGCCCAATACCACCGAGTCCCAACGCACTCCACAATCCTGTCATCCCGACCGGAGAACCAGCGTTTTCTGCGGGCGCGCAGCGGAGGGATCGCAGCACCCCATCAATACCTCCTCCGCTCGACGGAATCACTCGCTCGCTTCTTCGCGCTCTACATTCTCTTGCCTCCTGTTCTCTGTGCACTGATCTCCGATATCCCTCCCCATCCGTGCTAAACTCCTCCCTCGCAACCATGGACTTCTCCTTCTCCGATCATCAACTCCTCATCCGCGACACCGTCCGCGACTTCATGTCCACCGAAGTCCGTCCTCACGTCAAAGTTTGGGAGCGCACGGACCACTTTCCCCTCGAGGCCATCCGCAAACTCGGCGATCTCGGCTGTTGCGGCATGCTCATGCCCGAGAACTGGGGCGGCTCCGCGCTAGACACCATCTCCTACGTCCTCATGATTGAAGAAGTTGCCCGCGTTCACGCCGCTATTGCCACCGCGCTTAGCGTCACGAATTCCGCCGTGCAGCTTCCCATACTCACCTCCGCCTCCGACGACCAGAAATCTCGCTACCTCCGCCGTCTCACGTCCGGCGAAATCCTCGGCGCCTTCTGTCTCACCGAGCCCGCCGCCGGTTCCGATGCTGCCGGCATTCAATGCACCGCTGTCCGCGATGGCGATCACTACAAACTCAACGGCACCAAAACCTGGGTCACCAACGGTGCCGCCTCTGGCGTCTACCTGGTCTTCGCCAAAACCGATCCTGCCGCAGGCGGGAGGGGCATCACCGCTTTCCTCGTCGATCCCAATTCTCCCGGCTTCATAGTCGGCCGCCACGAAGACAAAATGGGCCAGCGTTCTTCTCCCTCCGTCGAAATTATTTTCAACGATTGTCTCGTTCCCGTCGCCAACCGCCTCGGTGAAGAGGGTCAGGGCCTCAAGATCGCTCTCTCCGCTCTCGATAGCGGACGCATCGGTATTGCCGCGCTCGCTGTCGGCCTCGCTCAGGGCGCCCTCGACGAATCTGCAAAATACGCTCGCGCTCGAAAAGCCTTCGGCAAATCCATCGGTGAATTCCAGGCCATTCAGTGGATGCTCGCCGACATGCACACCGATCTCGAAGCCGCCCGCGCCCTTCTCTACCACGCCGCCTTCCTTAAGGATCGCAGCTCCTGTTCGGGTGCTTCCACTGGTCGCTGGTCGTCGGTCGCTGGCAACTCCTCCGCCTCCCGTGCCAAACTCTTTGCCTCCGAAATGGTCAACCGGGTCGTCTACAAAGCGGTTCAGATCCACGGCTCCCTCGGCTATTCCCGCGAATCCGATGTCGAGCGCATGTACCGTGACGCCCGCGTCATCACCATCTACGAAGGCACTTCCGAAATCCAGCGCACCATCATCGCCCGCGATCTTTTGCGCACCTAGAACGAGATATCAGTGATCGGCGGTCAGGTACCTGGAACCGGCATGCTCGCGGGGTCGCTCCTGTTACGCCCCGCGACGATTGAACTTCAGGGTTCCCCATCCTTCGGGCCTTTTGCGGTCTCTGGTCCAACCCGACGCTTTTCGGGATGAACGGTGGGTTCTTACGATCTAACGCCACAGGACTTCTTCTCCCCGCTTCCTGCCACCGATCGCTGTTTTCTGATATCTCCAATTACGGCCGCGGGTCCTTTCTTCTCTTCGCTTGCATAGGGGCACGATACATCGCGCCCTGTTGGGTTTGCTTTTTCTTCGATTGTCATCCCGACCGAAGCGCCGGCGCCTTTGGCGGCACGCGGCGTGCTGTTTCTGTCCCGTGCGCTTTGCCGAGACGGAGGGATCGTGGCACCATCTCATACGCTTCCTCAGTCGGGGGAATCGCCTACCCACCTCCGCTCCGCTCTCTTCGCGCCTCTGCACTCGTTCAGTTGTGTTTCTCTTCAGGGGGTCGGGGCTTCGGCTTCGACATTAAACCTCGCTAAGTACGGTGGCTTTAGCCCCGGAAGGACTCCTCCTCTTCTCCTCGGTCTGGTTTTTGCTTTTCCGCCGTGAACTGTAAACTGTAAACTGTCAAGCTACACTCATCGAGGCTCACGCACTTGTCCACATCATCGAGGTCCAATCGCGTTCTTTCCGGCATGCGTCCCACCGGGCGCCTCCACATCGGCCACTATTTCGGCGCTCTGCAAAACTGGGTCCGCCTGCAGTCCGATCCCTTCTACGACTGTTTCTATTTCGTCGCCGACTGGCACGCGCTCACCAGCGATTACGCCGACACCTCCGCCATCGCCGAAAACACGCTGCAGATCACCATCGATTTCCTTGCTTCTGGCCTCGACCCCGCCAAATCCGTCATCTTCCAGCAATCTCAGATCATCGAACACGCCGAACTCCACTTGCTTCTCTCCATGGTCACACCGCTCGGTTGGCTCGAACGCATTCCCACCTACAAGGAGCAAATCGAAAACGTCACCAACAAAGACCTGCACACCTACGGTTTCCTCGGCTACCCCACACTGCAAACGGCCGACATCGTCATGTACTCCGATCCCGGCAAGCCTCTCCTCGTTCCGGTGGGCGAAGATCAGGTCTCCCACGTCGAGTTCTCTCGCGAACTCGTCCGCAAATTCAATTTTCATTACGGATTTACCGTAGACGTTCAAGCCCTGCAAACTCAAGAGAATTTGGCGTGGTTAATTGACCAGGCAATCGCGAGCGGCGCGCACGTGTTTCGGTCTCTTACACGACTCGCATCACCGGCTGAGGCCGAGTCGCTCGCCGATTGCGTCCGGAGTTTCGCGCGAGAAATCGGTTACGACAATTTTGAGAAGAACTTCGAGAAAAGCGCCGAAGCGCGTTCAGCTTTAAAGATCGCCATCAAAAGAGACGCGGTGTTAGTCGAGCCCAGCGTCCTCCTAACCCCTACTCCTCGCATCCCCGGTCTCGACGGCCGCAAAATGTCCAAGTCCTACGGCAACGCCATCACTCTCTCTGAATCCAACGCCGAGATTCGCTCCAAAACCAAAGTCATGGTCACCGACCCCGCGCGCAAGCGCCGCACCGACCCTGGCAATCCCGACGTCTGCCCCGTTTACGACTGGCACAAACTCTTTTCCACTCCCGAAGGCGATCCTGGCCGCCTCGACTGGGTCCAGTCCGGCTGCCGCACCGCCTCCATCGGCTGCATCGAATGCAAATCCGCCATGGCTGACAATCTCATCAAGTGGATCGAACCCATCCGCGCGCGTCGCCTTGACTACGAGCAGCACCCCAAACGCGTCCTCGAAATCCTCGATGCCGGCTCCTCCCGCGCTCGCGAGTCTGCGACGCAGACGATGCAGCGCGTCCGCGAAGCCGTCCTCGGCTGGTCCCGCAAGCGCCGCGACCTCGCTCCGTAGCACCTCTCTGGTAGCGCTCCCTCCTGTTCTGCTCCGTTTTTTGTCCTAGCCAGCCTTTAGGTTGGTCTCTTGGGTTCTTCTTTTTAACTGTTAACTCTGAACTGTCGACTGTAAACTATCGATATCTCATGGCTTCCCCCTACAAAATCACCATTCCCATGTACGAGGGTCCCCTCGACCTCCTGCTCGATCTCATCAAAAAGCAGGAAATGAACATTCACGATATCCAGATCTCCAAAATCACCTCCCAATACCTCGACTATCTCCATCAACTCGAAGTCCAGAACATCGACGTCTCCGCCGAATTCATCTACATGGCTGCCACCCTCATCTACATCAAGTCCAAAATGCTGCTCCCTCCCGATCCTCTGGCCTCCGCGGAAGAGCAAGCCGCCGATCCCCGCGAAGAACTCGTCCAGCGACTCATCGAGCACGAAAAATTCAAGAACGCCGCTCAGCTTCTCTACCAGAAACAGCAGATCGAGGAAAACGTCTGGTCGCGCCCTGACAAATCCCTCTACAACGATGAAGGCACTGAAGGCGAACTCGTCGTCTCCCTCGTTGATCTCGTCCGTGTCTTCCAGCAGGTCCTCGAGCGCAAAAAAGAAGTCACACGAATCGAACTCCAGCACGAGCAATTCACCGTCGCGCAAATGATCGCTCAGCTTCGCGGTCAGATCCTCTCCAGCGACACCAATTCCGTCAGCCTGGTTCAGTTCTTCGAAGCTTGCCCGTCTCGTCACGCCATGATTGTCGCGTTCCTAGCCGTCCTCGAAATGGTCAAGTTGCAGGCCGTTCTTCTCGTCCAGGAGAAACAGTTTGGCGACATCCTCGTCAAGAAAGCCAAATCGTTCGACTTCGCCTTCGACGAATCCGGCGCTCTCCGCATCGACGCCGAATACCAGTAACCCTTCGTTGGTAGCGCCGCCGTCCAGTCGGCTCGTGGGTTCCGGCAGCCTTTGTAGTTCCCAACCTTTACGCGGGTCTCTTGTGCTATCCTCGTCGCGCCCTTTCCTCTTCATCCGTGGGTCGGAGCTTCAGCTCCGACATACACAGTTCTCCTCGAATTGGGCTTTAGCCCTTGCGGAGTCCTTCTTTCCTCTCTATCCCCACAACGATTCGCGCGGCCTTGTCCTCTCGACCGGAGCGTGGCCGCCGTTCCACTTTTCCTCGATCGATCGAATCACCACGGACTTTCCCTCATATGGTGCTTTTGTCTATCCACGTTTCCCGCTCTCTAATCTTCCTCAACCCCTGCTTTAATCTCCGCGCCCTTCCCTGTAAACTATCAGCACCCATGACCAACGAAGAACGCCAAGCCGCACTCGAAGCCATCATCTACGCTGCCGACGAGCCCGCCACCATCGACCAGCTCACCTCCGCTTTGGGAGAAGAAAAAATCGCCGTGCAGAGCTCACTCGATGAACTCGTCGCCGGCTATGCCTCCGACGAACGCGGCATCGAAGTCCGCGCCGTCGCCGGCGGCTACAAGATGTACACCAAGCCCCAGCACCACGACGTCGTACGCCGCTTCATCAAATCGCTTCGTCCACCCCTTCGACTTTCCATGCCCGCTCTCGAAACTCTCGCCGTAATCGCCTACAAGCAGCCTGTCACCGCTCCCGAAATTTCCGAAATCCGCGGCGTTAACGCCTCCGGAGTCATCTCCACGCTGCTCGACAAGAAACTCATCACCACGGCTGGCCGCAAGGAAGTCATGGGCCGCCCCATCCTCTACAAATCTTCGAAAGAGTTCCTCATGCGCTTTGGCCTCAGCGATCTCGACGAACTTCCCAGCCTCAAAGAGTTCGAAGCCCTGGCGCGTGAAGCCCTCGGCACCGAGGAAGGCATCGTCTCTACCGAATCTTCCGACGAAGCTCTTCTCAACTCTCCCGCCGCCGACACGCTCGAAGATCTTCCCGCCCCCGAATCTTCCGCCAACATCTTCGCCGCGACGCACCGCGCCACCGCCTCTGCTGCAGGGGAGGGAACTGCCGAATCCATTCAGGCCGAGGCTCTCGCTGACGCCAGCGCCGACCCCGTCCTTCGCGAAGAAGAAGTCTCAGCCACCGGGGAAGGCATGCCCTCTGGCGAACTCGACGAAGCTCCTCCCGCTCCCCACACCAAATCCACCTCCGCTGGCGAATAACCCCTATACGCTTTTGTCGTGGCCCGCCTGGTGCGCCGACCTTCAGGCCTGAGGCCTTTCCATCCCCTCTTCCCATTTCCGATTTTCGAATTTCCTATTTCGGCTATCCTTCAGGGCCCATCCGTTCTCTCTCCCTCCCCTCTCGTTGTACAATCTCCTCATGACCACTGCTCCCACTCGTCGCGTCTCGTCCGGCGAGCGTATTAATCCTGCCGACACGTCCGGCCATCTCCAGCAAGCTCTGCGCCAGCGTGGCATTCGACTCACTCGCCAGCGCCGCGTCATCCTCCAGGTCATGGACAACGCTGAGCAGCATCTCGACGTCGATCAAATCCTCCAGCGCGCCCAGCAAATCGACCACGACGTCCACCTCGTCACCGTCTATCGCACCATCGATCTTCTGAAGCGCCAGGGCCTCATCGACGAACTCGATCTTCTCCATCTTCGCGGCGACCGCCATTACTACGAAACACACGGCCCGCGCGATCACATCCACGTCGCCTGTCTCCGCTGCGGAAAAGTTCGTGAATTTGAATCCCGTCTCTACGAACAGCTCAAAGAACAGATCTCTCACGACTGCGACATTAAAGTCACCGTCTCCCGCACCGAAGTCGGCGGCATTTGCAACGATTGCCTTGCCTCCGATTCCAAAGAGCCCACCCAGTAACCGCGTGATGTCGCACGCACGATCTTGCGGCCGCCCGCCCGCCGTTGTTGCCTGGAGGCTGTTGGGTTCGCACTGGGTGCCGCACCCTTGCTCATTAGAGTTGCGGGTTTAGATTCGATTTCAACCGAGGCCGACCGTACTTCCAAAAACGTGTCATCTCGACCGTAGAAACGCGCCTTGTGTGTTTCGCAACGGAGCGATCGCGGGATTACTTCCCCTCAGGCACCCATCTCCGCGGGTACTATTCGATGAGCCTACGCGCATTGTCATCCCTAGCAGCGCGTATTTCGCGCTGCGAAGGATCTCATCGAAGCGGCTGTCCCTTTGCCGGATGCCCGTCCCAGTTCTTGTTTTCTCTTGGGTTACTACTCTTCGTTAGCGGGTCGGAGCTTCAGCTCCTTAGGACTCCGTCTCTTCTCTGCGTCTCTGCGCCAACTTGTTTCTTCCTCTGCGCTTTTCCACACTCACTCCGACACCACCTGCGCGCTCCTACTCCGCAATCTCCGCAGCCGCGCGAAAAACGTATTCGCAGTCGCAATGTCCTTCGCGATCTGCTCCCTCAATTCTTCCGCCCCACTGAATTTCTTCTCATCCCGCAATCTCTTCCAGAACCTCACCTCTATCTTCTTCGGCGAAAAATTCCCGGAATAATCCAGTAGATGTGTTTCCACTGTCACGCCGCTTCCATTAAATGTCGGCCGCACTCCAATATTCGTTACGCTCCGGTGGCTGCTCGGCTCTCCCTCGAGTACCGTCCGCGTAATGTACACACCATTTGCCGGCAGCAATTCCTGCTCCGCCTTCAGATTCAGCGTCGGAAACGTAAACCTTCTCCCCGTCCCGCTTCCCGCTACCACTTCTCCGGTCAAGACAAACGGGCGCCCCAGCAGCCGCGCCGCGCGTGTCACATCGCCCTCCGCAATCTGCTTCCGGATTAGCGTGCTCGACACGATCTCACCATCAATCACCACCGGCGTGTGCACCACTACGCCAAATCCAAAGCGCATCCCCAGCTCCCGTAAGAACTTCACGTCGCCAGCCTGCCGGTGCCCGAACCGGAAATTGCCTCCCACTACCACTGACTTCACATCCAATTGCCGCACCAGAATCTCGTCCACAAATTCTGCCGGTGTCAATTGCGCCAGCTCTTTCGTGAACGGCAGCACCACCGCCGCTTCCATCCCCAGCGCGCCAAACCATTCCATTCTCTGTTGATTCGTCGAAATCCGCAGCGGCGCCGCCTCTGGCCTTAACACTTTCCGCGGCGGCGGCTCAAACGTCAGCGCCGTCGCCACCGCTCCCGAATCCTTCGCCATGGTCAACGTAAATCCCAGGACCCGTTGATGTCCCAGGTGAATCCCATCAAAATTCCCAATTGCCACAACGCTTCCGCGCCCGCTCGCTCTATAACGTGCTCCCCAGTCCGCTCCCGAATAAAACGCCGTTAGCTTTCCCGGTGGGACATACACATGCGCAGCCAGCGCTTTTGCTGCCTTCTCCACCGCCGGCGATTCCGTCGCCACCTCGAACTCCAATCCGTCATACGCCAGTTGCACTTGCGGATAGCCGGCTTTCCTCAATCGCTCGTTTGTTTCTTTGTGCGGCAATTCGTGTGCAATGTGCGTGAACCACGCACGCTTCGGTTTCAACTTGTCCACCAACGCCAGCGCCTGCTCCACCGTTTGGTGCATCGGATGCGGCACATCCCGCAGCGCATCCAAAATCAAATCATCCAGGTCTTCCAGCAGCGGCACGCTCGATTCCGGCAGCCGGCTGAAGTCCGTCAGGTACGCCGCCCTCCCGAACCGGTATCCCAGGACATCCATCTCTCCATGCAGCAGCGGCACGGGAATAAACGGTATTCCCAGCAACTCAAACGGCCCTTTCACCTCATGCAGCGTCACGCTTGGTATGCTGCTAAGGGTCGGTTTGTTATCGAACACGTACGCAAACACCCTTTTGATCACTCGAAACGTTTCTTCATTTCCATAGACCGCCAGGGCCGCGCCTTGTTTCAGGTTGTACGGCCTCAAATCGTCAAAGCCCAGGATGTGGTCCGCGTGTCCGTGCGTCAGCACCACCGCGTCCAAGCGGTGCACGCCCGCGCGTAGCGCCTGCGTGCGAAAGTCCGGCGTCGTATCGATCACCAAGTTCTGCTCGCCTCGCGACAGCAGCACGCTCGGCCGCAACCTCTTATCCCTCGGGTCGGTCGACTCACACACCGCGCAGTAACACCCTAGCGTCGGCACGCCCATCGACGTCCCCGAACCCAGCACCTTCAGCCGCAGTTTCTCTCCCATCCCCTTATTGTATCCGCCTTCCGCCACCCTTTTCCCATTTTTGCTTTTCGCCTTTTTTGTCTCGCCCCTGCGTGCGTTCTATCCCTGGTTGGGCGCGAGACATTGTGCTCTTTTGGGTTTCACCCGTTGCTCCGGTACCTACTTGATCTTGAGGGCGCCCCACCCTTGGATTTTAGGAGTGGGCACTTACGCTCGAGTGCCGCCGTCCCTGTTCACCGTGCTTTCGTTTCAGTCGTTTCTACTGGTGTGTTAGTAGTGGCCGCCTTCTGAGGCGGGCGAGTGAAGATTTCACCTCATTCGAACCCCATCCTTTAAGGCAACCGAGTCATTCCGACCGGAGTACCGCGTTTTTTGCGGCTCATAACGCGCTGTTTGTATCTCGTTTGCTGTACTGGGAGGGAGGGATGGGGGCACCTTCTCCCTCTCAGGAAATACCTCGTATCACACAGCGCCGGCGCTGCGACGGTAATGAGTCCAGCGCGTAAGCGCTGGGACCAGAACATACACCAACACTAAGCGCCGTAAGCGCGCCACATTCTTTTCACAAATGTGTCTAAAATGTTTTTCAGGGGGAGCGGAAATCTCTAAACTGTCAACTTCTTCGCTACTTCTTCCCCTTCGCCTGCGCCGCTACCTTTGCCATTTCCGCTGCCATCGCCTGGTTAATTTCCAGGTACGTCATCTTCAATTTTCCCAGCAAATCCAGCAGCAGACTATCCTCTTCCGGTGCCAAATTACCCTTCGTCTTCTCATGCAGCGCGTCCAGCATATCGATCAACTCTCTCGCCGCGTCCGGATCGATCACCGGCTGCCCCGTCCTCGGGTCTGCATACGCTCCCAGCACCATTGCTGCGTTACTTCCCATCATTCGCACCAGGTTCTCAAACGCTGGCGACTTCTTCGGCGGTTCCGCGGCTGGCGCTCCCGGCTTCTCGTCTGGACCCGCTCCGGCGTCCGCATTCGCCCTGGCCTTTGCCACTTCCTTCACTTCTTCGCGATGCGTCTCTTTTTCCTGCTCTGCGACCACGTCTGGCCGCAACTCGCCCTCCGACGTGAACGGCCGCCGGTCAATCACTCGAAAGCTGTCTTCTTGCTTCTTGTCTCCCACGGTTATGTTCCTCTTCCTTGAGTTATCCCTCTACTTTATCACGGGAAGGGAACTACCCACCCCCGACCTAAGAGTTTCGCCTCTACCTTCCACTCCCCACCTTGTGTGCCATTTCCACGGAAAACACCCGGTAATCGCTGTACACGTGCCGGTGATGGAATCGCTTCCCATTTACGTCCAGATAAATATCCGCCTCCAGCGGCAGCCACAACTGCAGTTGCTTCTGTTCAAAAGTCACCGGCCCATAGTCCAGCACCTGGTGTTCCGTCTTCAGCCGCACGGCCGGCACCGGCCGCAGAATGTCCGTCTCCAAATGCACAATCTGGTAGTGCTGCGTATCTATCCAGGCCGTCCCCTTTAACAATATCGGATACACCGCGTCCCCCACTCGCAAGGAACTCATACTTGCCGGCCGGTCCACCCTTTGCTCAAAGTGCACTTTCCACGCGACCCGCCCATTCCACTCCGTCGGCCCCTCGCACTCCATCTCGAACTCTTTCACGTGATACGGATGAAAAATCAACATCAGTGACGTGATTCCCACCGTTGCCAGGTCGCCGGGAAATCCACCCTGCCCCCGCTCCCCATCTCTGTACTCGTCCAGGTTCAATATCCCAGGCCGCGTCTCTTGAATCTCCGCCACATAATTAAACTTATGCTGCTTCTGCTCGATCACCGTGCCCGCTTTATTCAGTAGCTGGTGCTCTACGACTTCCGTCGCGCTGATCCGGTTCACGCTCTCCACAAACGCGCGCACCTCTCTGCTCGCCGGCGGTATTACCTTCTCTGCTGCGCACGTTGTCTTCTTCTCTCCTCCATCTGCTCCGTCCCCTCTCTTTTCCGCCGCGCGCTCTGGCACGGCGGACGCACCTACGCCAGCACTGCCGTCTTCCACGAGCGGCACTCGCCTGATTCCTATGTCGTGGATGGAATTCTCTCGTACAGGTTCCCTGAGACCAGTCTCAGGGCTCCGTGGACCCCTCATTGCCAGCAACAGCGCCAGCTCGATCGTAACGGTTCGTAGTGCGTGCGCCATAGACACTTACACCCGGAGTTTCTGCCGGTCGCGCGGATTCCGCCATTATACGTCCGTTCCTCCGCAGTCAATCGTTTTTAACCTTTTTTGTCATCCCGACCGAAGTGCCGCGCCGCGGCCCGGTTCTTGCGTCCCAGACGCTCGTCGGGACGGAGGGATTGCCGCAAGATCATCCCCGAAATCGCTCATCTCTAGTGAACCAAACCACGCTTCCAACTTGTCTGCCCCCCTGTCTCTATCTCCCCGTCTTCGGGCTCCCCACTTTATCCTGCGAATCCACCGTAAAAATCTGATACTCGCTGAATGCGTGCCGGTGGTGAAACTGTTTCCCCGCGGCATCAACATAGATCTCCGCTTCCAGTGGCAACCACAATCGTTGCCCCTTCTCCACAAACTGTACCGGTCCGTAATCCACCGACTGGTGCTCCTTGATCAGCTTCACCGCGGGTATTGGCTTGAGCAAATCCGTCTCCAGGTGCACAATCTGAAAATATTCCGCATCAATCCACGCCCAGCCTTTCAGCAGGATGTCGTACTGCATTCCGCCCACCTGCAACACACTCATCGTCGCCGGCCGGTCCAGCCTCTGCGTGAAGCGCACCTTCCATGCCGCCCGCCCTCGCCATTCGCCCATCCCTTCGCAGATCATATCGTATTCGCTCAGATGATACGGATGGAAGATCAGCACTAATGAAGGCATTCCTACCGTGGAAATCTCACCCGGAAATCCCGACCCTCCGCTTCTCCCATTTCTGTACTCATCCACATTCAACTCTCCCGGCATCGTCTCCGCAATCATCGCAACATAATTGAACTTCCGATGCTCCCGTTGCAACACCTTCCCATTCTTATTCAACTGTTCGTGCTCCAGGACCTCCGTCGCGGCGATGCGGTTCACGTTCTCCACGAACCCCTGCACCTGCTTGCTCGCTTCCTTGATCAGGTTCTCCACCGCGCACTCCGCCCTCTTCTCACCTTCGTCCGTTTTCGTTGCGGTCGTATCCGCTTCAATTGCTCTACGCTCCCTCACCAGCAATCTCGGGGGAGCGCCATGATCCACTTCGACGGTCACCTCTTCGTTCTCTCCGCCAGTCACCTCTGTTTCCAACTGCGCTGGTGCATATCCCTCTCCGCTCACTTCCAACACGTACTGATCAGCCGGCAGTTTGTCGAAACTCGCTTGCGTCAGGTTCTCTATAGTCATGGTCAGATCCACGTCGTGTTTCATCGCATGCAGACGCAACCTCAGCCGCACATTTGGCAGCCACCCTCCGGTGCCTTCTCCGAAGATCACCACCCTTCCTAACGCTGCCTTGTTCTCATCAATTACTGTAGATTGGTTCTGGCTGCTGCTGTTGCAGGGACTCGCCATGGCAGTGATCACCGCCAACGCGATTCGCGCGATCCTTCTTGCGATGGCCATGGTTTCCCCCATTCCCACATGCCCCATGGGCCCAGGAAATGCCGCCGATTATACTGCCGTTTTCTCCCGCCCGTTAGTCTTTTGGCCACCTAACCCTTTCGTGATCCTACTCAGCTCCGTACGCTCACCCCGCCCGATCTTGGGGGTGCCCCTCCCTTGGGCTTCGGCCCCTGAAGATTCCGCTGCGTGCAGGTTTAAGTGTTCCTCCCCGCACTCTCGCTGCGACATAGAGACTGCTATCGTGAACCCGCTTCCTTCACCTGTGAAGGACCTCACCCACCGCAATCGCAACTGTCTCATTCATCTCGATCCCAATCGTCTCCGAGAACCTACGCCTCGCGCCCCATCGCCCTCACCGCCTTATCCGCAATCAACCCATACCCTCTCGCCCGCGCGTCCTTTACCAAACTCTTCATTCTTGCTTTCCCGGCCTCCACATTCTCCGCCTTCATCTCGAACTCCGCCAGCAGCAGCTGAATCTCGTACTGACTCCCCGCATACCCCAATTCCTGCGCCTCTTCACGCGTCGCTTCCAGGCTTCTCACCGCCTCGTTCATATTTCCCGTCGCTCCGCGTACCCGTGCTGCCGCGATCGCAAAGTCCAGCCTAACTCCCGCCATCGATGTCTTCGCCGCCAGCGCCGCCCCCGCTTCAATTTCTTTCTTCCCCTCCGCCGTCTTTCCCTGCGCCAGCAACGCCTCGGCCAGTACGCCCCGCGCCGCAATCTCGTCCTCTCTTAGCTTCTCTTTCCGGAACTCGTCCAATCCCGCCCTCGACAGCTTCTCCGCCTCTCCCGCCTTCTTTTCTTCTAGCCACACTTCCGCCAATCCCAGCTTGCTCTCCGCCGCCGTCCCTTTCTCCCCAATTTCCTCACGGATTTTCAGTGACTCTTCGTACCGTTCCCGCGCTCCTTCCAAGTTTCCCTCGCTCAGCAACACGCTCCCCAGCCCGGCCAGTGCCGCCGATAGTTGATGCTTGTCCTCGTTCTCCCTCCCCATCGCCACCACTTTCGCGTACTTCTCCTTTGCTCCCGGCAAATCTCCCTGCGCGAACAGAACCTGTCCCAGACCGATCAACGGATACGTCGTCTTTCCTTTCTGCCCGCTCGCCCGAAATATTGTCAGCGCCTCTTCGTACTTGCTCTTCGCATCCACCAGCCTCCCCTGGTCCAGCAGCATCTCGCCCAGGTTGGTCAGCGCCGTCGCCATTCCATTCGTATCCTTTTTCTCTCTCCAGATATTCAATGACGCTTCGAACGCTTTCCCCGCCTCTGCGAAATTTCCTTCCGTGACATAGGCCGCCGCCATGTTATTCAGCGTCTCGCCCTCGCCGGTATAGTCTCCAATCTCCTTGTAAATCTTCAGCGCCTCCTGCGAAAGTTTTTTCGCTTCGCTGAGTTTCCCCATATCTCCCAGCACGCTCGCGATATTGTCCATCGCCCCGGCCAACCCGCTCTGGTTTCCAATCCTCCTGTAAATGGCCATCGATTCTTCGTAGGTCTGTATCGCTCCATGCAAATCGCCCTGGTCGTAATGACAATTCGCCAGATTGTTCAAGGCGTTGGCCATTCCGCTCAAGTCGCCCGTCGCTGAATAAATCGTCTTCGCCTTGTTGCACAATTCCATCGCCTTCGGTACGTCTCCCAAGTTCCTTTGCGCCATGCACTGCACCGCCAGCGCCCTCGCCAGCACTTGCTGCGCTCCTTGGGATTTCCCCTTTTCCGCCGCTCGTCCCCCTGCGCTCAGTGCTCCCTTGAAGTCCCCTCGCGCCCTGCTCGTCGTCGCTTCCATCAGATCGATCCGCGGATCGTCCTTCATCGGTGCCGGCAATTTCCTCAGCTCCGCTATCGTTTCCGTTGAATCCTCTGTCGTTCCAAAGGACCTCTGCGCGTTCGCCAGCAGCAGCCCGTATTCCAGGTTGTCTGGATAAAAATTGAACAGTGTCTTGTACAAATCGATCGCTCTCCCCCCGTCCAGCGATACTTCCCGGTACCTCGCCTCCAGTTGCAACCGGTCCTGCCGCGACATTCCCTCCGACAATTCGTACGCCATCTTCACTTCCGCCTTTGCCTTCGCGTCATACCCCAGGTTCGACCACGCCCCTCCCAACGCTCCGTGCGATAGCGCAAACTTCGGCTCCAGTGCCACCGCCTTTTCCAGCAACTCCTTTGCTCCCCAGCTGTCGTACACTCGCAGTCGCGCCAAACCCTCCGCGTACAATCGTGCCGCCTCACGATTCGTCGGCATCGTCGCCTTCACTTCCGCTGATTCTGTCGTCGACACATCCGCAATCCCCAGCTTCTCCCGCAACTCCGCTCCCGCCTTGCTCACCAATTCGTCCAGATGCTCCTCCGTCCCTTTCGCCGACACCGATGCCAGCGTTTCTCCCGCCGCCGTATCCTGCAGCCGCACATCCAGTCGAATCTCTCCGTCGCCGATTGGCACGAACGATCCCATTACGACTTCATCCGTCCCCAACATTTCTCTAATGCGCGCTAGCGTCTCTTTGCTGTAACTTTCTGTTTCCGGCGGCGCCAGGCTCAACTTCATTTGCGCCACACTCTCTCCCGGCACGGTTCGCAGCTGTTCCCCTGCTGCCAATTCCGTCGTCAACATTTCCGCCAGCGCTGTCGACATCCACATCAGCTCCGGCCTGCCCGCCAGGTTCTTGAATCCCAGCACCGCTACCGATTTCCTCGCTTTTACCGCCCCGCTTCCGTTCACGCTCGCAACCGGTTTCGTTCGCGCGCCCCGGTGCCCGTACCAATATCCTCCCGCTGCAATCAGCAGCACGGCCGTCAAACTACCCGCCACCAACGCCGCGCGCGTCCAATCTCTGGCCGGCCGCGCCAGCGGCGTCACTCCCGCCGTCAACCGCTCCAGGTCCACTCCCAATTCCTTCGCGCTCTGGTACCGGTGCTCCGGGTCTTTCGCCAGCGCCTTCATCACAATATTTTCCAGCCCCGGCGAAATCTTCCGGTTCAATCTGCTCGGCTCTTGCGGATCGTGATTGAGGATTGCGCTGATCAACAGCGGCCCGTTCGTCTCAGGGAACGCTCGCCGCCCGGTCGCCATCTCATACAGCACTGCACCGGCCGACCAAATGTCGCTCCGCGTATCTGTCTCCTCGCCTCTCAACTGTTCCGGCGCCATGTACGGCAGCGTCCCCACCAGCGCCTGTGAATGCGTTAACGTCGCCGCCGCGTCGGCCTCGCCGGCCTTCGGCATCAATTGCGCTAACCCGAAATCCAGGATCTTCAGCCGTCCATCCCTCGTGATCCGCAAATTTCCCGGTTTCAAGTCTCGGTGTACGATCCCTTCCGTGTGCGCCGCCTCCAATCCCTGCGCCAGTTGACTCCCCATCCGCACCACTTCTTTTTCCGCAAGCGCCCCTCCCGCCAATTTCTGGTCCAACGTCTCGCCCGCGATGTATTCCGTCACCAGGAAGTCCACATCTTCTTCGTTCCCGAATTCGTGCACCGTGGCAATATTTGGGTGATTCAATTTCGCCAGCGCCAGCGCCTCCTTCCGGAATCTCCGCCTTGCCGACTCCTCCGCCAGCATCCCCGGCGGCAGCACCTTCAGCGCGACGCTCCGCTCCAATTCCTCATCGTGCGCGAGGTACACCACTCCCATTCCACCGGCGCCGATCTGCTCCTCAATTTTGTAGTGTGACAGTCGTCTTCCGATCATTTTCCAACCGTCTTTGCCGTCATCCTATTCCCATCCGCGCACCATATCAATTCCCTGTAACACTTCTGTAAAAACGCCCTCCACCCCCTTAATGTTCCCCGCGCGCCGCTTTCTGGCGGAAGGTCGATTCTTGAGTTCCTCGTCATCTTTAGCAGGCCGAAGCTTTAGCTCCGACATTCAATCGATTAAAGATTTGGGCTTTAGTCCCTTTTGGAATCTGTTCCGTCGCAAACTCCGTTCTTGCTCCTCATTTCAATCCTGCTATTCATGTCCCATCACTTCCTGCTCTAGGTCGGCGGCTGGATACATCGTGCCCTCCTGGGTTGCCTTTTTCTTCGTTGTCATCCCGACCGAAGCTGCGGCGCAGCTCAGCCACGACGCAGCGCGCTGTTTACGTCCCGTGTGTTGCGCCGGGATGGAAAGATCGCGGCAACATCGCTCCCTGCCAGCTCATCCTCTCGTGATCTTTGTGATCCTAACTCCCTTCCGTTGCCGGCGTCGGATCGCATCTGCATGCCCGCCCAAGTGCCGTGCTCCTACCAGGAGCCGGCAGGGAACTCGGCGGTCAAGGTGAGGAGCGCGACTTCACCCATTAGGCGTTCTCTTCTTCCCATTTTCAGATTCAGCCTGCTCCCAAACCGTCCTCCCGACCGAGGACGCGGTGTTTTTTGCCGCGCCGACGCACACAGGAATGTATTGCTGGGGGTTGCTCCTTACCCTGTGGCGCCGTCATCATGTTGACTCTCCCCAAAAATTCGCCTTGACACTCCTCTCCGTCCTACTATAACCTTCTAGTTATGCAACCTAGCGGTTATGCACAGCAGCTCTCCCTCAACGCCACCTTCGCCGCTCTTGCCGACCCCACTCGCCGCGCCATCCTCGCTCGTCTCGCCTCCGGCGAAGCCACCGTCTCCCAACTGGCCGAGCCCTTTTCCATGTCCCAGCCTGCTATTTCCAAGCATCTGAAAGTCCTGGAGCGCGCCGGACTCATCTCCCGCGGCCGCGATGCGCAGCGCCGCCCCCGCCGTCTTGAAGCCGCTCCGCTCGCTGACGCCAGCGAGTGGCTCGAACGCTATCGCGAGTTTTGGGAGGGCAACTTCCGCCGCCTCGACGCCCTTCTTGATCGCCTCAAAACCAAGGAGAGAAGACATGGACGCAAATTGCGATAAGCAGCAATCCTGGATGAACGGCCCAAAACCCCTCAAAGTCGAAACCCCTTCCGACCGCGAGATTGTCATCACCCGCACCTTCCATGCCCCTCGCCGTCTTGTCTTTGAGTCCATCACCAAGCCCGATCTTGTCCGCCAGTGGCTCCTGGGCCCTCCCGGTTGGACCATGCCTATTTGCGAAATCGACACCCGCATCGGCGGCGCCTACCGCTTCCTCTGGCGTGGCCCCGACGGCAAGCAAATGGGATCCAGCGGCGTCACTCGCGAATTTGTTCCGCCTTCCCGCTTCGTCGCCACCGAAAGATTTGACGATCCCTGGTACGAAGGAGAGGCGCTCATTACCTACGATCTCACCGAAGATAATGCCCTCACCACACTCACTCTCACCCTGCTCTATCAGTCTCGCGAAATTCGCGATATGGTTCTCAAAACTCCCATGGATAAGGGCATCGGCATCAGCTATGACCGCCTCGAGAAAATCCTAGAATCTTTGGCCGCCTCCGGCCAGGGGAAGGGAATTGCGACCTCGTGAACGCCACCAATTCTCCGCGCCGCATTGGTCGCAGCATCCTCGCTATCCTGGGCGGAGTGCTCGTCGGTGTCGCTCTCTCTACCGCCACTGACGCGCTCCTCCAGAAAACCGGTGTCTATCCACGGTCAGAACAGACTCCCCAAGACTCTCTGCTTCTTCTGGCGACCGCATACCGTGCCGTTTACGGCATCTTCGGGGCATACGTCACGGCTCGCCTCGCGCCTTCGCGTCCCATGTTCCACGCGCTTTTGCTCGGTGCGCTCGGCACGCTATTGGGTATCATCGGCGTCATTGTCACCTGGGGCCGTCCTCCCGCCCTCGGCCATGAATGGTATCCCATCGCGATCGCCGTTCTCGGTATGCCGCAATCCTGGCTCGGCGGATTCTTGTTCTCTAGGAACCAGTCCGTTCCTCGCTGAACAACGCACACTAATAAAAGCAATTTTGTCCCTCAACCAACAATTTCTCACTGTCTTCGATTGTTAAATCAGAAAGGAACTTCCCGTGCCACCAATCACGCCATTTCTTTGGTTCAACGGTCAGGCTGAAGAGGCCATGAACTTCTATGTCTCCATCTTCAAGAATTCCAAAGTCCTCAGCGTCATCCTTCGGGCGACGGCGGCCCCGGTCCCAAGGGCTCTGTCATGTCGGTCAAATTCCAGCTCGACGGCCAGGAATTCTTCGGTCTCAACGGTGGCCCTCAATACACCTTCTCTCCTGCCATCTCCTTTTACGTCAATTGTGAATCCCAAAAGGAAGTCGATGATCTCTGGGACAAGCTCTCTCTCGGCGGCGAACCGCAGCGTTGCGGCTGGCTCAAAGATAAATTCGGACTCACCTGGCAGATCATTCCCTCCGCCCTTGGCAAGCTCCTCAACGACCCAGATCCCGTCAAGTCGCGCCGCGTCCTGCAAGCCAGGCTGCAAATGATCAAGATTGACATCGTTGATCTCGAGCGCGCCCACTCGGGCAACTAATCCCGTTTCACGCCACCGTTCCGGTCGTGTCATCCCGACCGTAGCGGCGGCGTATCTCAGCCACCGCGGGGCGCGGTGTTTGCGTCCCCCGTGTTGCACCGGGACGGAGGGATCGTGGCAACATCCCCGTCAGTTCACCCCCAATGTGTTGCCTCCCCGCCTCTGCACCAAAAAAATCCCTCCGCGCCTTCGCGGAGGGATTTTTTCCACTTTCTTCCTGTTCTCGTTACGGCTTCTCTGGTGTCGCCGCAGGTGCCGGCTCTACCTTCGCATCCGGCTTCGCTTCAGCCTTCGGCGCGATGCCCACCAGCTCCACCTCAAACACCAGTGTCGAGTTCGGCCCGATGTCCGGTCCCGCCCCGCGCTCTCCGTACGCCAAGCTCGGCGGCAGCACCAATTCCCACTTCGAACCCACCGGCATCAACTGCAGAGCTTCCGTCCATCCCTTGATCACACCGGTAACAGGGAACTGCGCCGGTTGCCCTCGCTTGTATGAGCTATCAAACTCTTTCCCATCCACGGTTGTCCCTTTGTATTGGCAAATCACGGTATCGCTCGCCGCCGGCTTCGGTCCCGTTCCATCCTTCAACACGCGATACTGTAGCCCGCTCGTCGTCGTCATCACGCCCGGCTTCGTTTTGTTCGCAGCCTGATACGAGTCGCCCGCCGTCTTGTTCGCCGAGCCCGCGGCCGCCGCCTTCGCTTCCATCTTCGCCTTCATCTCCGCCTGAAACGCCTGCAACGCCGCCTGCGCCTCTTCATCTGTCAACGCCGGCTTTGCGCCCGTCACAGCATCCTTGATTCCGCGCGCCAGAATATTTGGGTCGATGTCCACCGCATCCTTCTTCATCGCCTTGCCGATGTTTTGTCCGATCGCGTAGCTTGCCTTTTCTTTTTCCGTCTTTAGCGCCAATGGTGCGACCGCCGTCTTCGTTGTTCCAGCCGCCGTTCCCGTCTTCGCCGCGCCAGTGGTCGCTGGCTTCTTCGCCGCGGGACTCGTCTGTGAAGCGCTCGCCGGTGATTGTGTTGTTGTGGCGGCAGGGGTCTGCGCTTGCGCCGTTCCCAGCATCAGCGTCGTCCCGCCCGTGAGTAGTATTACCGCTAATATGTTTGTTCTTTGCATTCTCCTAGTGTCCCATCCATCCCGTCCAATCGCAAATTCGCTTTGCGCGCGTTTCTTCGCGGGTTGCGTTACTATATGCCCATCCCTCGGCGCTCCCCAGGACACTCGGCTCTTGGCTGTCTGCGACTGGTGAATCATGCCTCTATCTGTTTCCCGGCCCTTTCTTGCGGTTCTTGCCGCACTCTTCCTTTTCTCCGCTTCTCCCTCCCCCGCCGACCTTCACCCGCACCCCGTCCCTCTTCCTGCCAACGTCGATTCCTCAAAATGCCTGGAGTGTCACCAAGACAAATAGGCAGGGAAGTACACCCACTCCGCCACTTCCCAGGGATGTACCGTTTGCCACACCGTCGCCACGGTCAAAGGCACCACTTACATCACCTTGTCTTCTCCTCCCAATCGCCTCTGCTTTACCTGCCACGCTGCTTCCACCGATCCCGTTCAACATTCGCCTTACGAACACGGCAACTGCGCTTTCTGCCACTCTCCTCACTCCAGCAATTTCCCGGCGCATCTCTATGCCCCTCCGCAGCACGTTTGCATGGCTTGCCACGTTCGTGATCTGATGAAAATCAATCGTAAAACGCACATCCTGACCCTTCCTTGGGGCACCACCGTTCCCTTTAATGAAATGGATACTTGGTTCTATCTCAACCTCGACAGCACTCACAAACTCAATCATCCCGTCAAAGGCCATCCCGTCTCTGGCCCCAATCTCGCCCTCGGTAAGGACGCTCCTTCCATCACCTGCTTGACCTGCCACGAGCCTCACCACTCCACGGTATCCAATCTCATTCTTCCCAAATACGAAAACACCACCTCTCTCTGCCTGTCCTGCCACGCGTTCCCAGGCTGATCTCCCTATCCGCCGCATGCTCCACGCGCTGAGTCTGCGTGTGGGCTCGCGGGTCTCTTGTCATCCTTAATCTTTAATCTTTAGGGGGTCGGAGCTTCAGCTCTGACATTTGGTCAGGGCACAACTTGACTTAAAACGCTGGTCTTCCCGCTCTTCGCTGATTCCCTGGCCGCCTCCAATATCTCCGTCACCACCACATTCGTCTCCAATGACGACATACCATCCACCCGCGCTCCCTCCAGCAGCACCGCCCGGAGGTAGGTCAACGAATCGTCATACGGCGGCGCTACCGCTTTCGCCTTTTCCATCTTTGCTTCCGTCTCTCCCGCCTTCTGCACCTTCAATGTATCGCGCCCCACGGTCACCACCGATCCCGTCTTCCCATATATCTCCATATCCTTCCTGCTGAATGGCCAATTCCACGACGCCTGCACAATCGCCTGCGCCCTTGGGTAGGTCATGATGATCGTCGCCTCATCATCCACCTTCGGATACGTATCCGCCTTGATCTGCTGGGTCACCGCGGTCACCGTTAACGGCCTCTCTCCGTTCATCAGCCACGTCATCAGGTCCGCTCCGTAGCACCCGAAATCAAACAGCGCCCCGCCTCCATTCAGCTTCGGGTCCGTCAACCACGACAAGAACGCCGGCCCCACGCCAATCTCTTTCGGCCCCGCGTGCCCGTCGTGTATCACCACTTTCCTCACCTCTCCCAAGGTCCCGGAATGCACCAGTTCATACGCGTCATGGTTGCTCGGATACCACGATGTCTCGTAGTTCACTAGCACCGTAATCTTTCCTTGTTTCGCAGCCTTCCCCATCGCCTGCGCCTCGTTCAAGCTTACCGCCAGCGGCTTCTCCATCATCACCGCCACTCCCAGCTTCGCGCACGTCTCCACCACTTTTCGATGGTCGTACGTCGACGTGTACGCAAGCACCGCCTGCGGCTTCTCCTTATTCACCATCTCCGCCAAGTCCGCGTGATACAACTTCTCGTCCAAGCCGTAGAGCGCCGCATACTTCTCAAATAGTCCATGGTCCGCCTCCGCGATCCCCACAATCTGAATATCCTTCCGTTTCAGCGCGCTTCCAAAAAATCCATCCACGTGCCCGTGCACCAGCCCCGCTATCCCCACCCGCAGCGGAGCCTTCTCCTGCGCCCCAGTCACTCCCGCCCAGCACACGGCTACTACCAGTCCCGCCGTCAGCGTCATCATTCGTTTCATCACACGCTCCCTTTTCCCGCGCATCATACCACCGCCCCTCGTCTTCGCTTTTGTAGTGGCCGACCTTTGGCGGTGTCTGCGCCGCCGTTTTCTGGCGGGGGTCGGTTCTTGGATTTGCTCTCGTCCGCGTTGTCATCGCGACTGGGGACGAAGCGTAATCTGCTGCGCTGGAACGGAAGGATCGCGGCTTCCATTCCGGCTCATCTCGATCGTTGAGTTCTTCTCCGACCAGCGTTCTCGCAACTCCATTATTCCACTCCCCGTGCTTCGACTTTCCTCACTTAAAACTTACAAAGTAAAACTAAAAACGTTCTCCCTGACCCCTTTACACTTTCCCAACAATTTTCTCCGGACTTTCTTCACCAGCCCTTCCCATTCTTCTCTTGGAGGCAGCGTTTCCAGCATGTCGCTCTCGACCTTCTTCGCACTCTGCATCCTCGGATGCGACTTCCTGATATTCATCCTGTTTCAGTGGGTCTATAGCGATAAGCGCCGCCTCCGCCACATTCGTTCGCTCCGCCAGGCCGGCGGGCAAGGGAAGAGTCCGAAGCTTCCCTTGATCCCAGCGAGCACAAGCCCCGCGCCCCGTCGGTCCTCCACTCCGCTCCGGCTCATTCCTCCGTCCCCCACTCCATCCACGCCCTCTCGTACTCGCGAGCGGATCGCCTGCCGCGGCATCGCCGCGTCCCCGGTCCGGACGCCAACTCGCTCCCGTCTCTGACGCCCGCTCCTGCACGTCGCTGTTCCATGCGGCGCTGGCTTTCCTGGCAGCGCTCCTCTCTGCTCCCGCGCGTGTAGGGCCCCGATACAGCCTGCCCTGTTGGGCTCATCTTCGTATTGGCCGACCTTCCGCGAAATTTGCATCCGCCACTTGATGGCGGAAGGCAGGTGCCTGGAATTGCCTTTTTCCGCGCGCTTATCCCGACCGCAGGCTCAGCACATTTTGCCGGGCCGGACCGGAGGGATCATAGCTAACTAATTACCGCTTACGCCGCCCTCTATTGGCTGACCGCTCCCACCCGCTTGCTAATCTCCGATCTCCGATACTTGGCAGCCGCCAAAACTAGCGCAGGCCTTTTCGTTACTTTCATGTTGCATCAACAACATCCATATGTTGTAATCGCAACATAGAGACAACCATGCATTCCTCCCTCAATGCCATAACGCAGCGTCGTGCGATCCGCGACGAACTCCTCGACGCCGCTCGCCTCGCTCCTTCCAGCTTCAACAGTCAGCCGTACCGCCTCTTCTGGGTCGCCTCACCCGACGCGCGCCGCGCGGTCGCCCACCTCTGCTTCAGCCAGGCTCCTGCTCAGACCGCCTCCGCCCTCGTTGTCGCGGTCGCTGACCTCTCTTGCTGGCAATCCACCTCCACCGGTCAACTCGCATGGATGCGGGCCGCCGGCTTCTCCCCCGAGAAAATCTCCGAGTACGAACGTAAATCCAAGTTTGTCAAATGGTTCTATATTCGAGGTTGGTGCAATCTTCTCGGTGCTCTCAAATGGTTCGTTTTTCGCGCCGTCAATCTTTTCAAGATTATCGGTGTGCCCCCGGTCACTCGGCAGGGCCTCTTCAAGTGGGCTACAAAAAGCACCTCACTCGCCTGCGAAAACCTTATGATCGCCGCCGAAGCGCTCGGCCTTAACTCGTGCCCCATGGAAGGTTTCGACGGTCGTCGGCTCTCGCGCTTCCTCCATCTCTCCTCGCGCGATCAGGATATCGTGATGGTCATCGCCATCGGCAAAAAATCCGCTCTCCACATCGACCAACCCCAATGGCGGCGGCCTCTCGAATCTACGGTGACCATTCTATGATCCTTCTCGACAATAAAATCATCCCTAAGAAAATCCTCAAGGATTCCGCTATCATCCATCTCGCCGCCGCCTATTTCCACGTCTCCCGCCGCATGGAACAGAAAACCCAGTGTTCGCAAACCCGCGGCTTCGTTCTCTCCGCCCTCCGCGGTGGCGCCGCTCTCAACCAGAACCAGATCGCCACCCTTCTCGGACTCGACCGCACCGTCGTTCATCGCACCGTAAAAGCCCTCATCCGCGAAAAACTCGTCTCCGAAAAAAAAGCACCTTCCGGAAGAGCTCTTCTCCTTCAGCTCACCCCGAAAGGCCATCTCTACCGCTCGTTCCTCATCCAGCACCGCCGCGCCGTCGACGCCAAACTCCGCCGTCAACTCTCCTCGCGCCAGTTCTCCACCCTGATCCGCCTCCTCCGCCTCCTTTCCTCTCTCGACTTTTAAAGGCCCCTTGTCCTTGAAGTGGCCGACCTTTTGCCGGGTGCCGCACCCTGCGCCTTCAAGTTTGCGAGCCTTTCGCGCCCGCCAGTTGTTGGCAGGGCGAGTTTAGATTGATCCTCTCCCATCCCGTCAACGACATGCTTGTTGCCGTTCTCCCCGCCGACCCGCTCTTCCTATTTCCGATTTTCTAATTTCAAATCTTGCCTGGTGCGTCCGGTGCCATCAATTCACAAAGGCGCTAGCGCTGGGCTCTTTCTCTAGGAGGTCGGAGCTTTAGCTCTAACTTTTGATCTTGGCAAAACATGGGCTCCGGCCCCTGAGGAATCTGTTCCCTCGCAAACTTCTCGGCCTCGCCTGATGTCAATTCTGCCATTCCTGGCACCGGACTTCAGTCCAGAGCGATCGTGAGGAACATCACAGATCAGCGAACAAAGAACAGAACGCACGACCACCGACAGGTGCGCGAAATCGGAGAGTATCCTGAAGTTTCGGCACGGCCACGACTGCTTCTCAATCGGTCGTCCGTCCAGCTCAATCACAAGTCCCGTCATCCACAAACTGTCCACTCGCGGCCATCGCTCCCAGCGACTTACCACACGCAATCAATCCCTGATTCAGTGAATCGTTCTTCAGCGCATCCGGCGACACGAAATCCAGATTCGCTCGTTTCGCGACGTAATTATCGCTCAACTGCTTCATTTTCTGGAACGCGTTAGTGATCAGTTGTGCGCCACTCTGATCCGATTGCGTGGATACCGCCACCTGCGTCAATCGCAGATTCGTTGCTGCCTGCGCCTGGTACGGAGCCACCAGCTGGCTCGTCACCGGAAACCCATTCGCAATCGCCGTCGCCAACGCGCTGTGCCATTCCCGCAGCGTCGACATCTCCTCAATCGCTACCGCCAAGAACTGTTTCGAAAATCCAGTATTCTGCGGCGCTGGCTGGTTCTGCGCCGACTGCTGGGTCGCCTGTTGACTCGCCCCTCCGCCTCCCGCCGCTCCCGGAAACGTCAACACAATTTGATTTCCGTTGAAGCTCATTGACCCGTTCGTCGCACGCGCCAGAGCTTCCACGCTTACATAATTCTTTCCGTTCATTTGTGTCACCGGCACCGTTCCCTGGTACCCGCTCAACACCAGCACCGATCCTTGTTGCGCCGCCTGCATCATCCCCGCCGCAACCACAAAACTCGCCACCGCCCCGGTCATCAGCACGCTTCTCGTTTGTTGTTTCATCACCCTGCTCCTGGCTACCCGAACTCCGCACTTCGAGTCTACCTTACCTTTGTTCTTTCCACCCTTGGAAGCGCCGGCATGCCGCCGGCTCTCGGCTGTCCTTCCCCGCACCTCACGAGATCCGTTTTCCACTCTCCCGCTTTTCGATTTTCTACTTTCCGTTTCCCCGCATCGCTTCCTCGATATCTCCCAACTGTTCCCCCATCAAATTCAACTTGTGCGCCAATCCCTGAATCTCCATCTCTGCCCGTCGGTTCACCGCATAATCCAACTCGCTCCTCACTCTATCTTTTCGGTCTTGTCGGTTTTGGCTCATCATAATCACCGGCGCCTGGATCGCCGCCAGCATCGACAGAATCAGATTCAGCAGGATAAACGGATACGGATCCCACGCCGCGTTCGCCATCCATCGGTTGACCATTGTGTATGCCACGGCCACTGCGCCAAACACAATAATGAACGTCCACGAGCCCCCGATGTTCACCACCGAATCCGCCAGCCGCTCTCCCCACGTCTCTTTCTCTTCAATCACTTTATTCGGATTCCTCATCGCCCGTATCCGCACCAACTGCTGCGCCGAATGGAATTGCCTTCCCAGTACGCTTAACATCCCCATTCCCGCCATTGGTTTTCGTTGTAGCAACGTGGCAATGTCGTCCTGACTTACTTCCAGGCACACCGTATCTTCCAGCGCCGTCGCCGTTGTCTGGTGCGTGGTATTGTCCAGCATCGACGCGAACCCGAAAAACTCCCCGTGCGCTGGCTCGTCCACCACCACTTCCTGGTGATCTTCATCTACTGTTGTCACCCGCACTCTTCCGCTAACCATCACGTACGCCTGCCCGCCTGCATCGCCGGCTCTGTAGATCCGCTGTCTCGGCGCAAATTCTTTCAATTGCACCTGCGATGCCAGCACCGCCGACTCCTCCTCATCCAGCAGCGCAAACAGCGGCACATGTTTCAGCACCTCTGGGTTACACGCCATCGGTCACCTCTCCGTTTCCTTCTGCTTCTTTCCACCAATTTGTCCTTCGTTACTCCCGCCATTCTTATACCAGACCTTTTCCATATCCCATTCCCACTCGTTTGACGCGCCCTTCTCTTCTACGCTACTTTCCCTCCGAAGCAATGCTCAGCTCTCACGGAGCCAGATTATGCGCCATCTCGTTACTTCAGCGCCGGAGGCGCGACAAAACTCAGTCCAACCCGTCAGGGCTGGGTGCGCCTTGAGTTCTTCTTTCCCTTGTAGTGGCCGACCTTCATGTCGGTTCTTGGGTTTTCTTCTTTTCACTCTTATCTTCGCCTCGCCCTCCTTCTCTCAGAAAAAATGCGACGTCCCCACCATCCGCCTCCTCAGCGGAACCTCCGTCGCTCAAATCGCCTCCGACGACATCTACTTCAACTCCTCCCCCACCAATCCTCCGGCCATCGGCCGTCCCTCCATCGACAAACTCCGCGAAGCTCACCTCACCGAGCGCACCAACATTCATCCCACTCGCTTTTATCCCGACCGCATCGTTCCTTCCGATTCCGCCGACATGGCCTACGACTACGGCCACGCCCACCTCGAATTCGACGAAACCAGATCCGGCAAGCACATCTCCTACGACCTGGCGTACCTTCGCGTCTGGAAACTCGTCGACGGACAGTGCCGCCTCGCCGCTTCCTTCTCCCGTCCCATCGACCCTCCACCCTCCAACTGAGCGCCGTTCCTTCACCTTTGTGGTGGCCGACCTTTCGCGCTGTGTGCGCCCGCCGTCTTCTGGTGGGCGGTCGAGCCCGTAGCACCGGCTTCCGCCTGTGTCCTGGGTCTCTTCTTTGCGTGTTTTTCATCCCGATCGGAGAGCGGCGGCCTTCACGGCCCGCAGTGGAGGGATCGCGGCGTGATCTATGCACACGGAGATCCTCAACATCTCTGCTGCACGTGGTGAAGTTGCTTCCTAGGATTGTTTCCTCTTTCATCCTTCTTATCGCGCTGGCTTTCATGCCGGCGTCTATGTGTTACCTCCTCTTGCAACCGTCGACATCCCTCCGGTTCTTTGCCGCTCTTACCCCTTTCACTTTCGGTCAGCGCCACAGGCGCAGGAGAAAATCGCCCAGCACGCGAGGGCTGGGAACGCAGTGCCGCAAGCGACCAAGCGTCGTAGCTGCGACACCTCCTGTTTCCGGATCTCTCTTCCGTCCGCCTACCTATCCAAATCGCCGCCCATTCACGCAGCTCAAGCCTCTCTCCCCTCTCTCCCGCGCTCCCTTGTAAATCCTCTCCGCTCCCCGTAAAGTATTACGTTCGCTCCCACTCGGACGCAGGCAGAGGCATGGCTTCTCGCAAATCCACGCGTAGACACTCCAAACGCCCCGCGAAACGCTCCCACAAAAACGCTGTCCCGCGCGTGCCCGCGGCCGGTCCCGCTTTCGCCAAACTTGTCGCCGTTATGGCTCGTCTTCGTGCGCCCGGCGGCTGCCCCTGGGACCGCGAGCAGACGCACGCTACCCTCCGCACCTATCTCATCGAGGAAGCCTACGAAGTTCTCGATGCCCTCGACTCCACCGACGACGCTAAATTCGCCGAAGAACTCGGCGACCTTCTTCTCCAGGTCCTCTTCCACGCGCAGATTGCCCACGAAGAAGCGCGTTTCGACATCACTGACGTCATTCGTGAAATTTACGAAAAAATGGTTCGCCGCCACCCGCATGTCTTTGCCGATACGCGCGCCAAAGACGCCGCCGAAGTTCTTCGCAACTGGGAAACCATCAAGAAACTGGAACGCGCTTCGAAATCTGGTACGTCGGAACAAGAAACCATTCCCGAATCCATCCTCGACGGTGTCCCTCGCACGCTACCCGCTCTCCTCGAGGGCCTTCAGCTCACGCGCAAAGCCGCTCGCATCGGTTTCGACTGGCACAACGTCGACGGCATCTTCGACAAGCTCACCGAAGAGTCCGCCGAACTCCGCCACGCCCTCGCCAAAAACGAATCGCCGTCCCGCATTGAATCTGAAGTCGGCGACATCCTTTTCGTCGCCGTCAATCTCGCCCGCTTCCTAGATATCGATCCTGAACTCGCCATGAAAAAAGCCAACTCCAAATTTTCCTGGCGATTTCGCGAGATGGAACGCCTCGCGCGCCAGCAGGGAACCACCCTCGCCGAAATCCCGCGTTCCCAGATGGAATCCCTTTGGGACCAGTCCAAACTCTCCGACCACCCGCCGGCAAAAACTCCATGACTAGCGAAATCTCCATCCGCAAATGCACAACCCTCGACGACTTCCACCGTTGCGTCGACATCCAGAAATCCGTATGGGGCGAATCCGACCTCGAGGTCGAGCCCTACGTCACCTTCGTCGTCGCCAACCAGACCGGCGGTCACGTCATCGGCGCTTTTGATGGCGACACCATGGTCGGTTTCTGCCTTGCCATGGCCGGCATTCGCGGAAACCTGCACTATCTCCATTCTCACATGACCGGCGTTCTCCCGGCTCATCGCGATCGCCGCATCGGCCGCATGCTCAAACTCTTTCAGCGCGACGAAGCTCTCTCCCGCGACATCCGCCTCGTCGAATGGACCTTCGACCCGCTCGAAACCCGCAACGCTCACTTCAACTTCAACCGTCTCGGCGCCTTCGCCCGCAACTTCATTCCCAATTTCTATGGAGTCACTACCAGTCCGCTCCATCGCGGCCTCGCCACCGATCGTCTCCTCGTTGAATGGCATCTTGATTCCAAGCGTGTCATCGCCGCCATCAACGAACTCACGCCCGATCCTACCGACAGCCCCGCCATCATTCATCTTCCCGCCGAACTCGATCAGTGGAAATCTTCTGACATCTCTCGCGTCGCCGAGTTGCAAGCCCGCATGCGCTCCGAATTTCAGCACTGGTTCGCCAAGAGCCACGCCGCTACGTCCGTCCGCTTCACTTCCTCCGGCACCGACTATCTCCTCGTCCCCTGGAGCGACTTTTGATTTTTCCTATTCCATCCCACGCCGCCGCGTTTCTGTTCGTGAGGGCGGCCTACCCTTTGCGGCTTCTGCTTAGGGTGGGCTTGTATGGGCTAACTCTACTTACCCGCTTTTCTTGGATTTCTCTTCTCGGGGGTCGGAACTTTAGCTCCGACATAAACAGCTTCTGGATTCAGAGGCCTCAGCCCCCGAAGACTCTGGCTTTTACCCTATCGATCTCCTAAAGGATCATCCCATGCTCCTCCATTCCCTCACTCTTCGCGAAATTCATCTCCCGCTCCTCACTCCCTTCGAGACCAGCATGGACCGTGTCACCGAACGCCGTATCATCCTCGTCGAAGCCACCGTGGACGGGGTTACCGGCTGGGGCGAATGCACCGCGGGCGAAAATCCCTTCTATTCTCCCGAAGACACCGACACTGCCTGGCACATTCTCACTGATTACGCTTGGCCCATCCTGACAGGGAAGGAGTTTGCCTCCGCCTCCGATATCTGGCCGCTCCTCGAACACGTTCGCGGACACAACATGGCCAAAGCCGCAATCGAGACCGCCATCTGGGACGCCGAAGCCAAACTCAAAAATATCCCCCTCTGGCAGCTCATCGGCGGCACGCAACAGGAAATCCCTTGCGGTGTTTCCATCGGAATCAAGGATTCTCCCGACGAACTTTCTGCTGCCGTCAAAAAAGAACTAGCTTCCGGCTACCAACGCATCAAGCTCAAGATCAAGCCGGGTAAGGATCTTCTTCAGGTCCGGCGGATTCGCCAGGATTTCCCCCGCATCAAGCTTTCCGTCGATGCAAACTCCGCCTATCGCGCTGAGGATCTCCAACTCCTCAAGCAACTCGACGCCTACTACCTCATGATGATTGAGCAACCACTAGGCTGGGACGATCTCTTCGGGCACGTCGCCATTCAGAAGGACCTGCAGACGCCCATCTGCCTCGACGAGTGCATTCACACCTACGAACAAGCCGAGGCCGCCATCTCCCTCGGCGCCTGCAAAATCATCAACATCAAGCTTGGCCGCGTCGGCGGTTTCCGCGAAGCCAAGCGTATTCACGATCTCTGCCAGAAACACGCCATCCCCGTTTGGTGTGGAGGCATGCTCGAATCCGGCATCGGCCGCGCCCACAACATCGCCATGTCCACTCTTCCGAACTTCACTCTCCCCGGCGACGTTTCCGCCAGCGCGCGTTACTGGCACCAAGACATCATCACTCCCGAAGTCACCGTCACCCCGCAGGGCACCATCCGTGCTCCCTCGGCTCCCGGCATCGGCTTCATCCCGCGCCTCGATCGCATCAACTCCCTCTCCACCCGCACCCTCAATCTCGCTTCATCTTGAGGGTGGACTCTTCCGCTCCAACGCCCTTACCTGTTGGAGTGCGACACGTTGCCGCCGATTTGGCGATTCCGGCGCACGCACCTCGCCGACCTCGCGCAACCACTTACTCGTTTTCGTCTTTTCTTATGTAGCGCTGGCCTTCAGACCAGCTCCTGGTAATCCCAGGCACGTAGCCGTTCGTCTGAACCTGAGGGACCCCACCCTTGGTTTGTGAGGGTGGGTTCTTACAATCGAATGCCTCGGCTCTCTTCTCTTGCAATTCCTTGATGTCGAAACTCCTGCGGCGTTTTCCCATTCCACCGCTTGAACGCCCGATGAAACGCCGCTGGCTCCGAGTATCCCAGCAGGTAGGCAATCTCCCCAACCGAAAGCGTATGATCTTTCAGGTACCGTCTGGCGGCCTCGCACCGCATGCTGTCCAGAAGTTTCTGGTAACTGGTGCCAGCCGCGGCTAGCCGGCGTTGCAATGATCGAGCGGACGTCGCCAGCGTGCGCGCCACACTTTGCATTTCTGTATCACCCTTGGCAATTCCCGACAATATCGCTTGGCGAATTTCCTGGGTGACTCCGTCGTCGGCTGGCAATCGACTGATGATTTCTCCGGCCTGCTGCTCCAGCATCGTACGCAGCACGGAATCGCGTCGTCGCATAGGTAACAGCCACGCTTCCCGCGATAGTGCGAAGCTGTTGCATCCCGCCGCGCCACGAACCGGGCACCCCAGCACGCGTTCCATCTCCGCCGCATCTTCCGGCCGGTGGACGAAGCTCACGTAGCTGCCGCGTAGTCGCTGTTCGGTCTCCTCGCGCAGATGCAGCAACGTTAGGCAAATCCCGAACTCAAACGTAAAGTAATCCCGATTGCCCTCAAACATGATTTGAATGGGGTTTTCTTCTTCGCGTACCTCCAAACGATACGGAGCGCCACCAAGTCGCAGATAGCGTGCAAGTTGCTTCACTCCACTAGCGACAACATCGCAAGTAACAATCAGATAATCCAGCAATGGGAAAGCGCCGATCGGTACTTCGGCCGCCAGCCGCATACCCAAGTTCTTCAGCGGTCGCGTGCGCATCGCATAGCCGAACATCGCCTCAATCGCCTGGCAGGGGACCAGCGCGTCCGGATCTTCCGAAATCGTAAGGTCCAGCCCGGCTGCGCCCAGTAGTGCTTGCTTGTCGTAACCGAGACGTACCAGCGCCCCAAAGAAAACCCGGGCGGTGTTGGCAGACTCGGCCGGGGCACTCTGCGCTCCGCCTCTTGCAGGATTGGCGCTCTTTATCAATCGTTTGGCGGGTGCAGTCATTGTATTGCCGCCTCTTCCGTCGCATTCTGCCACGCAGATCTGCCGCTCTCAAGCGGTGACTGCCGCAAATCATTTCGCGGACCGGATGATCTTCAGAAGGGAGATTCAGATGTACACACTTGCTAGGACCCTCGTTCTCTTGAGCTCTTTTATCCCCGCTCTTGTATGCGCACAAGGCAGTACTCACTTCGTTGTTGCCTTGACGCAGATCGATCCCTCGGTGGTCGAGGGCGCAGACGCATACCGTAAGGCTGTGTTAGCAGCCGACGCTGCCGCCGTTGCGGTCATGTTCCGCGACGACGCCGTCTTGATGCCCTCGAATCGGCCATTGGTTCGCGGCCGCGCCGTTATCGAGCAGTTCTACAGCGAATGGTTCAAAGGTCCCGCTAAGGTTTCTGCCTTCACCTTTACCCACATCGAGTCTCCAGTTGTAGGCGACATCGCCTACGATGTCGGCACTTATCAACAGACTCTTTCCATCGGTCCGGATGCATCCGTGAATGATTCTGGGAAATACACGGTGATCTTGAAGCGCTCGAGTACCGAATGGAAAATCGCTTACCTGATCTTCAACAGCGATTTTCCGGCAAAAATGCCGCCTGCCGTTTCGAACAATCGCTGAAACAGCTCCGCAAGGACGCGCGATTGTTAGTACAGGCATCAGTTTGTGTTCTTGGGTACCTTGTCTGTCATCCAGGGCGAAGCGACCCGGCCTTTTCTTCCGCGCCTCGTTTTGGCGCGCCGGTTCGCGCAGCGGAGGGGTCGCGGCTTGATCTCAACACCTGGAGGCTCACCGATGCGCAGTATGCCCCGCCGCCCCTCCTGCGCGATTGCCTATTTCAGCGATGCCATATCGATCACGAACCGGTACTTCACGTCGCTCTTCAGCAACCGCTCGTACGCTTCATTAATCTGCTGGATCCTGATCATCTCGATGTCCGCCGTAATTCCGTGCTCTCCGCAGAAATCCAGCATCTCCTGCGTCTCCGGAATTCCTCCGATCGCCGACCCCGCCAACCTCCGGCGTCCCATAAGCAAATTAAACGCGGCTACCGGCATCGGATTTTGCGGTGCTCCCACCAACGTCAGCGTCCCGTCGCGTCGCAACAGGCTCAGATATGTATTCATATCGTGGTCCGCCGACACCGCATCCAGAATGAAGTGGAAGCTGCCGGCGTGCTGCTGCATCTCGGCGGCATTCTTCGAAATCACCACCTCGTCCGCGCCTAGTCGCCGCGCATCTTCCACCTTATTTGCCGACGTCGTGAACAGCACCGTGTGCGCGCCGAGCGCATGTGCGAATTTCAAGCCCATGTGCCCCAATCCGCCGAGCCCGACGATGCCCACTTTCTGTCCCTTGCCGACTTTCCAATGTCGCATGGGCGAATACGTCGTAATCCCTGCGCACAGCAACGGTGCCGCGCCTGCCGGATCCAATCCGCTCGGTACGCGCAGCGCGAACGCTTCGTCCACCACGATGCTGTCCGAGTACCCGCCGTACGTCACTCCGCCCAGCACTTTGTCCTCAAAGTTGTACGTCAATGTGAACCCGTTCTCGCAATACTGCTCCATTCCTTCCGCGCAATTTGCGCACACACGGCATGAATCCACCATGCATCCCACCGCCGCAATATCGCCGTCCTTGAATTTCTTCACCGCGCTACCGACCTTCACCACGCGCCCCACAATTTCATGGCCCGGCACGCACGGATACACTGTCGGCATCGCCTCTTTCCATTCATTCCGCGCCTGATGCAAATCCGAATGGCATACGCCGCAATATAGAATTTCAATCTGCACGTCCTGTGCCCTCGGCTCTCGCCGTATAAAGTTAAATGGCCCCAGCTTCCCGGTCGGGCTCGATGCCGCATATCCCTTCGCCGCAAATGATTTCGTCTTTGCCGTGCTTCCCACACCTGTCGCCACTGCTTTTGCTGCTTCGCTCATGATTCGTTTCCCCCTTTTCTAAATCTCAAAAATGTTTTTCAGTCCGTCTCACGCACCGCTCGCGCAGATCTACTCGTAACCCACTTCCGCGCGATGTGACCGCACGCACCCGCTCGCTAAGGTTCTTGTCCGCGCACACTTCCGCCGCGAACGCCCCGCCTCCGGCTGCCATCGCTCTTCGCTGGACACTCTTTCGATGCATCACCTTCCATCTCGGTTCTGCGTTGTTCGTGAATTATTGTTTATCCTGGTCCTTCAATTCCTCGATTGCCTCCACGCAAATTTTCTCTTGGTGACCAGCAACCTTGCATCCTTCGGGTGATCTGCCGTATAGCTAAACCCAAGGACGTTTATCCATGTGGCATCGCCTTCCGCTGCTCTTGCGCCTTTTGTTGTCGGCGGCTGCCGTCACTCTCTCCGCGAATCTTCTCTGGGGAGCACTCGTTCAATCCAACTTGTTTTTCTCTCCGCAATTCCCATGGGCAGTACCGCTCATGGCCGTTTTTCTGGTTGTCTACTGGAAGTATCTTAAAGGCTGGGGATGGCCCCGCTCCACTGCCGCCTCACGTCGCGCCAGTCTGCGCGCCGAACCGCTCACTCCCGCCATCTGGCGATGGTCTTTGCTCGCGGGGGGGCTGGCACTGGCCTCTTCCATCGCCTTGTTCCTCGTTTGCCATCGACTGTCCCACTGGCCGCAAGCTCCTCGTCCGGATCTCTCTCGCATCCCTTCGCTCACTCTTTTGCCCAGCTTTCTCATGAGCGCCATGGTCGCGGGAATCAGCGAAGAAGCCGGTTTTCGCGGATACCTGCAGGGACCACTCGAGCGCCGCTACGGTCCTGCCTTCGCCATCGCCGCAAGCAGCATTGTTTTCGGACTCGCGCACCTCACCCACAGCGCATTTTTGTCCGCCATCCTCTTTGACGTTGTCTGGGGCGCGCTCTACGGCCTTCTTACCTACCTCGGCGGCTCCATCTTGCCCGCAATGATTCTGCATTCCAGCGCCGACGCTCTCGAATTTCTCGCCGCGTGGAAGTTCCCGCCCAGCCCCTCCAGTTCTGCGCCTTTGGTCTGGGCCACCGGCCCCGATGCATTGTTCTGGACGAACTGCCTCCTCGTTCTCCTCCTCGGCGCCACCTCCCTCTGGGCCTTTCGCCGTTTGGCCCATGCGCGCACTCCCAACTCTTCTCCGATATAATCGTCGCAGGAAATTCGCCTTGTCGTCTTTCGCGCATTCATCTCAATTTCCGAAGCGTCGCCGCCCACTCCCGTGCAGATAACTTCCTCTTCGGGCCGCGCCCCTTCCCGCGCCATCGTCTGGATCGCTCTCGTCTTCCTTACCACTGTCTGGGCCCTCAACTTCATCGCCGGGAAAATCGCTCTCCGCTCTCTCCCGGCAATGACGCTTGCCTCGATTCGTGTCGTCCTCGCCGGCACCTTTATGCTTCTCCTGAATCCCCTCTGCCGCCGGCTTCCCGCTTTTCGCAAACTAACTCGCGACCCGGCATCCTCATCCACAAGGCACACCTCACGAATCACGATTCACGACCTATGGACCTTCCTTTATCTCGGCTTTCTCGGCGTTACTGTCAACCAGGTCTGCTTCACCATCGGCCTTCGCTACACCTCTGTCACCCACGCCGCCATCATTGTCGGCATGGGCCCCATCTACGCCCTCGTCCTCGCCGTCCTCTTCCGCCTCGAATCCGCCACCCTCCGCAAGGTACTCGGCATGACCATTGCTCTTCTCGGCGTTGTCCTGCTCGCCACTTCCCGCGACTCCGCCCAGAATTCGCCCACTCTCCTCGGCGATTTCATCACCTTCATCGGCTCTCTCGGTTTCGCGTTCTATGCGGTGCTCGGCAAGCGCGTCGCCTCGCGTTACGACGCCCTCACCATGACCACTTACAATTTCTTATTCGGCGCGCTCTTCGTTCTTCCCATCGCCATTCTTCGTGCCATCGCCATCGGTCCTCTCTTCCACTGGCTCGCCATCCCGCGGCTTGCCTGGGTGTGCCTGATCTACATGGCCCTCTTCAGTTCCACGCTCGCCTACCTATTTTACTTTTGGCTCCTGCGTTATCTCGAAGTCACTCAACTCGCCGCCTACAACTATCTCCTTCCCGTCTCTGCCACACTTCTCGGCATCCTCTTCCTTGGCGAACGCGGCTCTTGGCCTGAGCTACTCGGCGCTGCCCTCGCCCTCGCCGGCGTCTATTTCGTCGAGTCCACCCGCTTCTCTTAGCCTAATCTCGGAGACGCCTTTCCCGCATGGGTGCCGCATCCTTCGTCCCCGAGGATACGGGTTTTGCTTTTTCTCGCTCTTCGTTCCAGTTCTCGTATCTTCGCGACTGACTCTCGCGTCAATGCGCTTGGTCCACCTGGCTTCACCGCGTAAAATACTCGTCGATGTTTGCTATTTACCGAGCTCCGGCGGCGCTCTCACGATTGATTGGCCTCGGTTTCGTTCTCCTTGCCACCTTCCTGCTGGCCTCCTCGGCAATCGCGCTACCCTCAACCCTAAAGAGGCCTCGCATGAACGCCAACGATTTTCGCCGCATCGCTCTCAGCTTCCAAGGCGCCGAAGAAGGCGCGCACATGGGTCAGCCCGACTTCCGCGTTGGCGGCAGAATCTTTGCCACACTTGCGTCCCAAGCCCAGGGCTACGGCAACCTCATGCTAACCATCGAACAGCAGCAAATGTTCGTCGAAGAATTGCCAGGAGTCTTTCTGCCAATTGCCGGCGGCTGGGGACGGATGGGCATGACCCACATCCGACTGGCCGCCGCCTCTGAAGATGTCCTGACTGGCGCCCTGCATACTGCCTGGAAACACCGCCTCGAGAAAAACGCCAAGTCCAAGACGCGGCCGGAGGCATCCTCGAAGCGGAAGTCTCCACCCGAATCACCCCGCAAGAAGCGCTAACCCTTCCCATCCAAGCCGCCAGCCACGCCGCCGCTGGTATTGCTCGGTGCCTTATCTGTAGCACTAGCTTTCATGTCGACCCGCTTTTCACACTCGTCTACTGTTCTCCGTTCTAGTTCCTTCTCCACACCTCTCCCGCATCACGGTCCCGAATCACGCTCCTCTGTGCTAACGTACCCCTGACACCGCCCAGTTTCTCGGAGGCTCGACACGTGGCTACCGCTCCCCTGCGCACTGGCGGTCCCAAAGCCCGCATCGCCGTCATCGCCGGCGACGGCATCGGCAAAGAAGTCACTCCCGAAGCCGTCAAGGTCATTCGTGCTGCCACCAGCAAGCGCGACCGTCCCATTGAATTCGTCGAATTCGAGTGGGGCGCCGACAAATATCTCAATGAGAAAGTTTCTCTCCCCCAAGGTGCAGTTGCCATGCTTCGCGACGAGTTCGACGCGATCCTATTTGGCGCCATGGGCGATCCCCGCGTCCCTTCCAACCAGCACGCCGCCGACATCTTGCTCGGCCTGCGCTTCCAGCTCGATCTCTTCGTCAACGCACGCCCCACTGAACTCTTCCACGAGCGTCTCACGCCTCTCCGCGATTCCAAGCCTGCCGACATTAACCTCATGGTTTTCCGTGAAAACACCGAGGGTATCTACGTCGGCGTCGGTGGCTTCTTCAAGAAGGGAACTGCCGACGAGGTCGCCGTCCAGGAAGACGTCAACTCCCGCAAGGGTGTCGAGCGCATCCTCCGCCACGCCTTTGATTTCGCTCGCTCCCACTCCCGCACCAGTTCCGGCATTCAGCCGGCCTCGATGGGCGCGGCCAAACCCCTCCGAGTCTGCATGTCCGACAAGTCAAACGCCATGACCTACGCTGGCGATCTTTGGCAGCGCGTCTTTAAGTCCGTCCGCGAGGAATACGCCGACGTCGACTCACGACACCTCTTCATCGACGCCCTCACTATGGAACTGGTGCGCGACCCCAGGCAATTCGACGTCATCGTCACCAACAACCTCTTCGGCGACATCATCTCCGACTTGGCCGCGCAGCTCGCCGGTGGACTCGGCCTCGCTCCCTCAGGTAACATCCACCCCGGAAAGACTTCGCTCTTCGAGCCCGTTCACGGCTCCGCACCCAACATCGCCGGGAAGGGAGTTGCGAATCCTTTCGGCGCTGTCCTCGCCTCCGGCATGATGCTCGAATTTCTCGGCTGGCACGACGAAGCCAAGTTGTTAAAAGAAAGCGTGAAGTCCGCCTTATGGGACGGAATCTCAACCATCGATTTAGGTGGCAAGAGAATGACCACCGAAGTCGGTGACTGGCTCGTCTCCTACGTCTCCACACACAGTTAAAGTATTGCTTTAACTGTGTGTGTGTAGGCCACAAGCTACTTCTTGCGGTTTGCGACATTCGATCGCGACCTTTTGATCTTGGACGCACTGGTAATTCAAAAATGTCGGCGCGCCGACCGTGCGTAACCATCATGCTGTCGTCTGGACTGAACAAGAAGTCGTTCCAGAAATAGCGACTGCCACTCGGATTGATCATCTGTCCGATTGGCGTAGCTCCCTCGGGAACATCCAGGTTGTACACATAACTAATCCCTACAATCCCAAATCCGACTCGAGTGTTGCAAGACAGTCCAGACCCAATCAAGCGAACGTGACACTCTTTTCAAACTGAAGAGGTTCGCTATGAGAACAAGCCCAAGTTTGATGGGCTTTCTACTCTTCGTCGTCATCTCCCTGACGGCGTGTGGAGATTCGGCGAAGGTGCTGCAACCTCTGTAGGTACAAAACGGCAGGGCTACTGTTGCGGTGGGCTCTCCGGTCCAAGTGACGTTCGACGCCGGTGCAACTACGAGCAGGAAGCGGTTCGCAGACTTTTCCGTGCAACGGAAGAATCTCGGCAACGACGGTTTCGCTGCCGAGCGCCTTGGGCGCGCCGTTCATGGTTCAGTTCGTGAGAAATGGGTTAACGTTTCCGCAGCCAGGGGTTTCCTTCAGTGGCCTCTTCGGATTCTCGCCAAACTGTCGGGTGGGCATTGTCATTGCGGATGCGAGCGCACCATCCTTATCGCCCTTAGGGGTATTTAGCGCGGGAGGGCAGCTCGATTGCCTGACAATCTTAGCGGCAGAGACTATGCCTCGAATTGGAGGGCGTCAACAGCAAGTGCAAGGAAGAGCCCGGTGATTTGACCATCGATGCTTGTGAACGGAGACCTAAAGTAATACTTGAGATCAGTCGGAGATCCTTTGCTTCCCGAAAACGCTTGATTTTACCCACGGCTAGCTCGGCTGTAACGCTTCACTTCTTCTTCAGCAACAGCGTAATCAGCACTCCAAGTACAAATCCACCCACATGCGCCCAGACTGCCACCCCGCCCTGCGTCCGCGTCCCGATCCCAGTCACTCCCTCCAGAAACTGAATCACGAACCAATACCCCAGAATCAGAATCGCGGGCACCGGTAGCAGAAAAACAAAGAAGAACGTCAATATCCTGTGCCGCGGATACAGTACCGCATACGCCCCCATCACCCCGCTGATCGCCCCGCTCGCGCCCACCGCCGGAATCCGCGATCCCAGGTTGAACAGCACATGGATTAGTCCCGACCCCACCCCGCACACGAGATAGAAGAGCAAGTATCCCACGTGCCCGAAGTAGTCCTCGACGTTGTCCCCGAATACCCACAAAAACAGCATGTTCCCAGCCAGGTGCATCAGCCCGCCGTGCAGAAATATGCTCGTCACCAGCGGTAGTAGCGCTGCTTCCGCCGTAACTCGGCCCTGCTCGAATAGACTCACGCGGAGCGGCACCGTGCCGTACGCCATCATGAACGCGTTCTCCGAACCAGGCGCCAGCGTGCTCGCGTACACCATATAAATGAATACCAGCACATTCGCCACGATCAGCGCGATGTTCACCACCGGCGCCGACCTCGCCGGATTAATGTCCTTCAGCGGTATCATCGAGGGACCCGTCTCCCTAGTTCTGCATTTCCGCCACAGCATACCAAACCGCCGCCCCACCTCGGGCCTCTCTTCTTGAACGGTAGAGCTGACGTCCTGTGAGCTCTTTCGATTAGCCGACAAGCAATCTGCCTCTCCACACTCGCCCGGTTCCAGGGCGGGCAGGGAAGTGCGTGCACTACGGTTCGTCCCCGCGGGGCATCTTGGTAAACAGAATCCCGCTAGCCCTTTTTTCCCGACTCTGCGCCCCAATTGTCCCAGAGCCGACATTCTTGGAATGGAACCACTCGGCCATGCGCCGAATAGGGTTTAGTAGGGGCGCCTTCTGAGGCGCGCCGCTCTTGGATTTTGTCTCGACCGTTACCGTTGGGAGGATCATGGGAAGTTTGCGGTGATGCCAGCTTGTGGAAAATGTCGGCGCGCCGACATTCCTCCTCCTCTCCCTTTTTCTTTCAAAAAAAACCTCCGCATCATTGCGTCATTCTTCCGCCTGTGGTAATTAAATTAGCTCTGCATGTGTGCGCGATTTGCGCAGGAGCCGCCCGGCACTCAATACCAGTGTCGGCGCGCCGACATCTATGCCTGCCCGGGAAACGGAAGCCATCATTTTGAAGACATTCCCGCTGGGCGAGGCCGACCGCCTGGTGAGTTTTTTCGGTCGCAGTTCGGGACGCATGCGGGGTGTAGCATCAGGCGCGCGCCGCCTGAAGAACCGCTACGGCTCCACGCTCGAGATTCTCTCCCACGTGCAGCTGTGGTACGTCGAGCGCGAGACCCGCGACCTCGTCCGCATTCAGCAGTGCGAGTCGCTCGAGTCCTTCAACAAGGCCCAGAGTGATCACGAGATGAATACCGGGTTTGCCGCCGTCAGCGAGATCGCCGAACTCGTCCTCCCGGAGCACGAAGCCTCTGAGCCCATGTTCCGGTTGATCCTGCTCACCGCCCGTGAGATCGAACGCCGCGGCAACTGGCACTTGCCGCTCAGCTACTTCGCTTTCTGGACCGTGCGCCTCGCCGGCTGGCTGCCGCGCTTCGATGTCTGTGCGGCCTGCGCAAAGCCATTTGGCAGGCACGTCGCGTTTCAGGATGCCTTCCATCCTGGGCTGTTCGGGGAAGAGCATCGCCGCCACGGCATGAAGCCCGTTTCGCTCGAAGCACGCGAACTGGCCGAGCGCTTCGCCAAGGAGCGGCTGGACAGGTTTGATCTCGCGTTGGGCATGGAACCGCCAGTGCGCGAATTACGTGAGGCTGCTTTCAATTGGATTGAACACCACGCGGAACGAAAGCTGGGAATTCGTGAACTCTTGGAGGCGTCTTGAAAGTTAAAGTAAAACTTGAGGGAAGATTCTCCGGCCTTACCTTTCAGGATCTCATCCTCAAACTCATGCACTTTTGGAGCAATCAAGGTTGCGTTCTCCAGCAACCCTACGACTCCGAAGTTGGCGCCGGCACCATGCATCCAGAAACTTTCCTCCGCGTGCTCGGCCCTACTGCCTACCGCGTCGCTTACGTCCAGCCTTCCCGCCGCCCGGCGGATGGCCGCTACGGCGAAAATCCCAACCGCCTGTATAAACATTTTCAATATCAGGTGATGCTCAAGCCTGCACCCGCCAACATCCAGGACATGTACCTGCGCAGCCTCGAAGCCATCGGTATCAAGTTGAGCGAGCACGACGTGCGCTTCGAAGAGGACAATTGGGAATCGCCCACGCTCGGAGCTTGGGGCATTGGCTGGCAAGTCCTCCTCGATGGCCTCGAGATCACCCAGTTCACTTACTTCCAGCAGAGCGGGGGATTGGACCTCGACCCCATCCCTGTCGAAATCACCTATGGTCTCGAACGCATCTGCGCCTTCCTGCAGAACGTGGAAAGCGTCTACGAAATCCAGTGGACTGCCGATAAGACCTACGGCGAGATTCGCCTCTCCGAAGAACAACAACTCTCCGAATACAGTTTCGACCGCAGCGATGCCAACGCGCTGCGCTCCGGGTTTGAAATCCACGAGAAGGAAGCCAAGGAACTCCTCGACGGCTGGAAGCGGCTGCCTGTGGAAAATGTCGGCGCGCCGACATTGGAGCGCACCCACTATCCGCTCCTCGCCGCCTATGACCACTGCCTGAAGTGCTCGCACCTGTTCAACCTAATGGATGCGCGCGGCGTCATCTCCACCACCGAACGGGCCGCGCTCATGGCTCGCGTCCGCACGCTCTCGTGCCGCGCTGCTGCCGCCTACCTTCAGCAGACAAGCGCCGCTGCGCCTTCTGCTCCAGCAAAACGCGATCTGGGCACCCACGAGGTGCCCGCATGAAACTCTTGCTTTCGACGCGTCATTCCTTGGTGCTGAGAAGTGGATTGTGTAGGGACTGCCTTCTAAGCTGGCCGGCACTTAGGTTTGCAGTAGCCAATCTTCAGACGGGTCCGAGCGCCCCATACCCAATGGAAAATGTCGACGCGCCGACATTCCTGTATGGCAACTCGTCGCGCGAGGTGCGCCCATGAAACCGATCAAGAAATCGAAGCCGAAAGGAAAGCCCTCCAGGCCCGTGGTCTCCTCCGACAAACGTATCGAGCTTCTCCTCGAAATCGGCTCCGAGGAAATTCCCGCCGGCATGCTCCCTCGAGCTATCGAAGAACTGAAAACCATCCTCGAGCGTAACCTTGTCGCCGAAAACTTGAACGAGGGGGTCACCGTCGAAACCTTCGGCGGACCGCGTCGTCTCACTGCCTGCGTTCGCGGGCTCGTCGCCAAGCAGGCCGACGTCGTCGACGAAATCACCGGCCCCCCCAAGTCCGTCGCTTACGATACGGTCGGCGCGCCGACCAGAGCCGCCGTCAGCTTCGCCGAAAAACAGGGCGTCGCCCTCCACGAACTCTTTACCGTTGCGACTCCCAAGGGTGAGTATCTCGCCGCGCGCGTCACGCGCCGTGGCCGAACGGCATACGATCTCTTGCTCGACATCCTGCCCCGCGCCATTCACGATCTTACCTGGCCGCGCACCATGACCTGGACCGGCCTGGACGGCGCGCGCTTCATTCGCCCCATCCGCTGGCTCGTCGGCGTGCTCGACGGCAAGCCCTTGAAGTTCACTTTCGGCGGCCTCGCTGCCGCCGACGTTACTCGTGGCCATCGTTTCCTCGGCAAGCCCGACATTCGCGTGCGCGACTTCGCCGACTACGAGAAGAAGCTGCGTGTCAACGGCGTTATCGTGCGCCCCTCTGCGCGCCAGGAGAAAATCTCCAGTGAGTTGGCCGCGCATTCCAAGCGCACCGGGCACAGAGTTCACGAGGATGCCGGCCTCCTGCAACTGGTCAGCTACTTGAACGAATTTCCTCACGTCATTGAAGGCAGCTTCGATCCTTCGTTTCTGAATCTGCCTGACGAAATCCTCATCACCGTCATGCGCGACCACCAGAAATATTTCGCGCTGGAAAAGCGCGGAGGGGAACTGGCCCCCAATTTTCTGGCGGTCATAAATATGGCCAAGGACGCCAAGGGCCAGGTGCGAGCCGGGCATGAACGCGTGCTGCGAGCTCGTTTCGCCGATGCGCGCTTTTTCTGGGAGTCCGATCAGAAAGCCAAGCTCGCGGATAACTTGTCGAAGCTCGAGAAGGTAATCTACGAGTCTCGCTTGGGCAGCTATCGGGACAAAGTCGAACGCATGCGTACCATCGCTCGCTGGATCGCTGAGCAGTGGTTCAATCTCGGCATTGTGCAGGCCCACGTAGCAGATGCCGATCGTGCCGCGGAACTTGCTAAGTGCGACCTGGTGAGCGAAATGGTTCGCGAGTTCACCGAACTTCAGGGCATCGTTGGCGGACTCTACTGCCGCGCGCAGGGCGAATCCGATGAGGTGGCCGATGCCGTCTACGATCACTATCGTCCCGTGGGCCTCGGCGATCCCATCCCGCGCAATCTGACCGGTTGTGCCATTGCGCTTGCCGATAAGTTCGATTCCATCGCCGGATGTCTGTCTGTCGGCGTGATGCCTACCGGATCCAGCGATCCCTACGCGCTACGGCGTGCAGGTTTGGGCATTGTGAAGATCATCCTCGACAGAAGATTACCCGTGTCGCTCGCTCTCACAATTCACGCAGCAGCCAAAGCGCTGCATTCGAACCCGCCGAAGAAGAACGTCACGCACGCTCAGGAAGCGCAGATCCTCGACTTCATCCTGGAGCGCGCCAAGTTCGTTTTCCGCGAGCGATCCGGCTATGCCTACGACGAAGTGAACGCCGTCTTCCGTGCGGGCGCCGACGATCTGGTACAAGTCGAGAGGCGCCTTAAGGCGCTGAAGGTCATTCGCAAGTCCAAGAACTTCGAACCTCTGGCCGTTTCGTTCAAGCGCATTCGAAAGATTCTGGAGAAAGCCAATCTGCCGGCGGAGATTCAGCAGGTGAATCCCGAACTGCTGCAAAGCGCCGAGGAAAAAGATCTCCATGCGGCCGTTCGCAAGGCGGCCGGGAAAGTTGCCGAATACAAGCGCGCTGGAAAGTTCCAGGAAGCGCTGGAGGAGATTGCCGCTCTGCGCAAGGTGGTCGACACCTTTTTCGATAGGGTAATGGTGATGGCCGAGGATGAAGCACTGCGCAAGAATCGCCTGGCGCTGCTCGCGGAGTTGCTGCGCGAGTTCACCACCATCGCCGATTTTTCGGAGCTGGGTGGTGAAGAAGGAAAGTAGGGGTTTTGGAAGATGTCGGCGCGCCGACATTTAAAGCTTTACTTGAAGTCGCCGAAAGGTCCGTGACGTGTAATACAGAACGACCGAAGAGTCTTTGAGACACTTTTCTTTTTGAAAAATGTCGGCGCGCCGACATTCTGCACTCCAATCCCAAATGAGTGCGATGCGCAGCGCGCCAGTACCGCAGTCAAAACCAAGCGAGGCGTACCGTGAAAAAGTGGGTCTATTTCTTTGGTGCAGGTAAGGCGGAAGGGGATGGCGAATGGCGCGATCTCCTCGGAGGGAAGGGTGCCGGTCTGGCCGAAATGACCAAGATCGGTTTGCCCGTTCCCGCAGGTTTCACCATCTCAACGGAGGCCTGCGATCACTTCTACAAGAACGGCAAGAAGTACCCCAACGAACTGAAGAAGCAAGTCGCCGATAGCGTGGCGCGGCTCGAAAGGGTCACCAAGAAGAAGCTCGGCGATCCCAAGAATCCCCTGCTCGTCAGCGTACGTTCCGGCTCGGCGCGCTCCATGCCCGGCATGATGGAAACGATTCTGAACCTTGGCCTGAATGACAAGTCCGTGGAAGGTCTCGCCAAGGTCACCAATAACGAGCGCTTCGCCTACGATGCCTATCGCCGCTTCGTGCAAATGTACTCCACCGTCGTGATGGGCATGTCCAAGGAAGATTTGGAGCATCGCCTCCGTGCCATGCGTACACGGCTCGGCGCCAAGGAAGACACCGCGGTTCCCGCTAGCGGATGGAAGGAACTGGTTGGCGAGTACAAGCAGTATTTCAAGGAAAAGTCCGGCAGCGATTTCCCCGAAGATCCCATGGACCAGTTGTGGGGAGCCATCGGTGCGGTGTTCGGCTCGTGGATGGCAGAGAAGGCCGTCACCTACCGGCGCGTAGAAAAAATCACCGGCTTGCTCGGCACCGCCGTCAACGTTATGCAAATGGTGTTCGGCAATACCGGCGACAATTCCGGAACGGGCGTGTGCTTCACACGAGACCCGAGTTCCGGCGAGAAGATTTTCTACGGCGACTACTTGACCAATGCGCAGGGCGAAGACGTGGTGGCCGGCATCCGTACCCCCGTCCACCTCACTGAACTCTCCAAGATCATGCCCAAGGTTTACGCGCAGCTCGACAAAGTTCGGGTAAAACTTGAGAAACACTATACCGACATGCAGGACATGGAGTTCACCGTCGAAGACGGCACGCTCTATATGCTCCAGACGCGCACCGGTAAGCGCACCCCCGCGGCCGCGTTCAAGATCGCCATGGACATGGCCAACGAGAAGTTGATCACCAAGGAAGATGCGGTGATGCGTATCAAGCCGGAAGATATCGAGCGGCTCTTTTACCCCATCATCGATGCCAAGGTCGATAAGAAGACCCTGGAATCGCGAATCCTGGCGCACGGCATCAACGCCGTTCCCGGCGCCGCGGTTGGCATGGCGTGCTTCTCGGCCGCCGAAGCCGAGGAGTGGGCCAAGAAGGGCGAGAAGGTCATCCTCGTACGGCGAGAAACCAGCCCCGAAGATGTCGGGGGCATGGCGGTTGCGCAGGGCATTCTGACGGCCACGGGCGGCAAGACGTCCCACGCGGCAGTGGTCGCGCGCGGATGGGGCAAGTGCTGCATCGTTGGCGCGGAAACCCTGGACATTGATTACCGAACCAAGGTGATGACCGCCAGCAAGAACGGCAAGAAGGTGAAGGAAGGGGAGTGGCTGACGCTGGATGGCAGCGAAGGCATCGTCTACACCGGCGATATGCCTCTGGTGACACCGGAATTCCCGAAGGCCTACCAGACAATCATGAAGTGGGCCGACGAAATCCGTCGCATGCGCGTGCGCACAAACGCGGATACCCCGCAAGACGCACGCAAAGCGATCGAATTCGGTGCGGAGGGCATCGGGCTCTGCCGCACAGAGCACATGTTCTTCACCGACTTCGAGCACCCAGAAAAGAGCCATGACCGCCAGCTCGCCATTCAGGAAATGATTCTAGCGAACGACAAGGACGCCCGTGTCAAAGCACTCGAGAAGCTGCTCCCGTTCCAGCGTCGCGACTTCGTCGGCATCTTCCAGGCCATGGACGGCTTCCCGGTTACCATCCGCTTGATCGACCCGCCGCTGCACGAGTTCGTACCGCACGAGGCCGCCAAGCAAGCAGAACTTGCCAAGGAATTGGGCATCAGCGCCGAGGTAGTTGCGCGTCGCGTAGCGCAATTGCACGAAGCCAACCCCATGCTCGGTCACCGCGGATGCCGCTTGTCCATCACGTATCCCGAGATCCTGGAGATGCAGGTGCGAGCGATTATCGAAGCGGCCATCGAATGCCACAAGGGCAGGGTTAAAGTATTACCTGAGATAATGATTCCTCTCACTTTGGACAAAAAAGAACTCGGCATTCTCGTCGATTCGACGCGTCGCGTGGCGGAAGACTTAATGAAAAAGGCTGGTGTAAAGTTGCCGTATCTCGTGGGCACCATGATCGAGCTGCCGCGCGCCGCGTTGCTTGCGAATGAGATCGCCGAAGTGGCGGAGTTTTTCTCCTTCGGCACCAACGACCTGACGCAAACTACAATGGGCCTTTCCCGCGACGATGCCGGGCGCTTCCTCCCCGACTACGTCGATGAGAAGAAGGCCGGCGTGTTCGCAGGCGATCCGTTCCAGACTCTCGATACCAAGGGTGTGGGCATGCTCATGCGCTGGGGCATCGAAAAGGGCCGCGAGACGCGTCCAAAACTAAAGGTTGGCATCTGTGGCGAACACGGCGGCGATGCGGAAAGCGTGAAGTTCTGCCACGAAATCGGCATGGACTACGTCAGCGCGTCCCCGTTCCGCGTACCGATTTCACGGTTGGCCGCAGCGCAGGCGGTGGTGGAAGCGAAACAAACAGCGGCGAAAAAGAAGTAGCTGCGAATCGGTAGGTTGAACCGGAATGCGGTCGTTTGTTGAAGCGGTTGCGTGGTGGCATATAGGCCTCGATTGATGTTGGGGTAGAATGCATACTCTGCAAAAGCGGCGACGAGCCACCGCACTCCAAAAAATGTCGGCGTGCCGACGTTGTGAAGTGAAACTTGCAGCAGGTCCACCACCCGGGGATGGACGCAGTTGAAGAAAAACTTGAAGCCATCGCTCGTGGTCGTTTTTCTCTTGCTCGTCTCCGCGGCTTGTCCCGGCGCGGACCCCACCTATTCACTTCACGGCCGAATCACTGATGAGGATGGACTGCCGGTCAGCGGAGCTCAAGTAAAACTTGAATACGTCGGCGCGCAGACAATTTCCACAGGCGCTGCCGAAGCCACGCCGGCGAATAGCAATTCCGGCGTTCCCGCCAGTGGGACGCCTGCTCCGGCGGCTCTCCCACCCGGAAGCGGCTTGTCTTTTGCCGCAACGAGCGATGATACGGGCGGGTTCACGATTGCAAATTTGGCAGCGGGCGAATATTCAATCCGGATTGAGAAGGCCGGCTTCTTTGTTCTGACCGGTCAGAAGTTCTCGTTCAGCCCGGACAATACCGACGTCACCTTCTCGCTGAATCACATTGAGGAGGTCCATGAGAAGGTTGAGGTCACGTCTGCACCCGACCGCATCGATCCCTCCAGCACCTCGGAAACGGCCACGCTAAATTCCACGGAGATCCGCGATATCCCGGTGCCCAGCTCGCACACGCTTCAGCAGAGCCTGATCGCCATGCCGCAGGTGCTCCACGACAATCTGAACCTGCTGCACATTGCCGGGGCGCGCACCACCCAGGCGCAATACCTGCTAGATGGATTCGAGATTGGCGATCCCATCAGCGGCCAGCTCGACGCGCGGTTCAGTGTCGACGCGGCGCGTTCCACGGAAGTGCAAACCGCCGGATTTGGCGCGCAGTATTACCATCCCGCGGCTGCGGTGATGAGTTTTCACACGCCGGAAGGTGACGACAAATTTCGGTTCGGCGCGGTGGACTTCATTCCCGGAATCAGCGTCCAGCAAGGCCTCCAATTCGGTAATTTCTATCCGCGGTTCTCGTTTTCCGGACCGATCAAGAAGGGCACCCTGTGGTATTCGGAATCGCTCAGCCTGCAGCACACGCTCAGCATCGTGAACGGTTTGCCGAGCGACGCGGACACAATTCAGCAATGGTCGGGAGATTCGCTGACGCGGTTGCTGTGGCTGATTGCGCCGAATCACAGCCTGCACGGCTCGTTTTTGTACAACCAGGCTAGCGTAACCAACCTGGGGCTCGGCACCATCACACCGCTCTCTACGACCAGCGATTTTGGCTCGCATCGAATCTTCGGCTCGGTAAAGGATCAATGGTGGCTTGGAAAGACGCTGTACGAGGTGGGCTTTGCGGGAGACGAGAGTTTCGCCAACACCGTCCCGCAGGGGACCGCGCCCTACATTCTTCTGGTGAACGGCTCGGAAGGGAATTACTTCCAGCGCTTGCATTCAACGGGGCATCGCTACCAGGGATTTTTCGACGCCATCCTCACCGGATTCCAGTGGCATGGCGCGCACACGATTTCAACTGGCGCGAATCTATCTAGTGTCGATATCGGGCAATCCGCCTCACGCACGGAAATTCAGGCGCTGCGCGCGGATTCCACGCTGGCGCGGCTGACTACCTTTACCGGCGTCGCCAATTTCCACGTGTCAGACACAATGGCGGGCGGATTCGTCCAGGATTTGTGGACCATCGATCCACACCTGGTGGCGCAACTGGGATTTCGTGTGGACTGGGACCGCTTCGTGCAAGGTGCGCTGGCGCAGCCCACGCTGGCCCTGAATTATTTGCCGTTTGCGGATGACCGGACGAAGTTTACTGTGAGTTGGGGCATGTATTCGATCCCGCTGAACCTTTCCGTGATCGGGCAGACTAAAGATCAGCAACAGGTCGACACGCTGTACGATTTGAGCGGAACGGTGCCCACCTCGGGGCCGGCGACCAGCGACTTCGTGCCGAGCAGCATCGGCTATCAGGTACCGTATTTCCAGATCGCCAGCGTGGGCTGGCAACAGCGCATCAAGAAGAATACATTGCTGGGGCTGGAACTGCTGGCGCGTGACCAGCACCACGGCTTGGTATACGAGACGGTGACGCCGGGCCAGATCGGATCCGTGTTTGTGCTGCAGACGTCGCGGCGCGATCGCTATCGCGGATTGACGGTGACGGCACGGCACAACTGGGAGAATGGCGCGTACTTGTTTGGGAGCTACACGCGCTCGACGGCAAGTTCTGACCAGGTGCTGGATCCTACGTTAGGTTCGTTGTATTTTGCGCCGCAGCAGCCGGCCTCGTTGTCTTGGGACGCGCCGAACCGCATTCTGAGCTGGGGAAATGTGCCCACACCGATCTGGGGATTGCAATTCAACTACTTCTACGAATACCGCAGCGGGTATCCCTTCAGCGTGATCAACCAGCAGCAGTTTCTGGTGGGACCGCCGAACGCGCTTCGCTTTCCGGTGTACTCCAACCTGACCATCAGCTTCGAGAAGAAGTTCCACTTTACGGGGCGCCTGTTTGCGGTGCGCGTGGCCGTGGTGAACATCCTGAACCGCACAAATCCCGACACGGTGGTGAACAATATTGATGCGATCGGGACGACGCCGAATTTCCTTACGTTTTCCGGCGGACAGGATCGGGCCATCACCGCTCGGTTGCGATTCATCAGCAAGAAGTGAACTGTCGGTCTGGTTGCAACGCCCAGAGACCGCGAATCAGGAACATGCGAACCGCACCAGCCGTTCCGGGCAAATTACATGCAATTAAATAAATAGGTGCTAAACGCAACAGGCACGGCGGCTTGGAGACGATTGCTCGCAGCGGACAGGGCCTCGCCTACTGTAATAAGTACAGCCAAAGTAGCGACATTCGGGAGAGGGCGGAACGCTTCGCTGAATAATGGACTCGCCTACATCTCCTCTAGGTCTCATTGATCGGGTCATGCGGGGAGATACCGAATAGTTGAATTTACTCTTCAAGAAATACCAGAGGCGGCTGGCTGTGTTGATTTATTATTGGATGGGTCCAGAGCTTGCCGAGGTCGATGACATCCTGCAGGAAACCTTTCTGGCAGCATCCCGCCTAATAGCGCAGTTCACCTACAAGGCACCTGGAAGTTTTATGGCCTGGTTGACGCGGATCGCCGAGCACGGAATTGTCGACGCGGCGCGTTTTCGGAGCACACTCAGTCGGGAGCAACACTCGATGCCCGGAGAAATGTCTTTTCACTAGGAACAATATTCTTCGAATTGCTGACGGGCAGGCTCCCATTTCGTGGTGCGTCGAAGAACGAACGCATATAAATAATTCGTCATTCTCATATTCAGGCAGCGAGTGTATATGCGTGTTGCGCTGGACTGGACTCATGGTGAGCTTCACACGGAAAGCGGGCAGTTCGGGTGGTAACGCCAACTTTGCGAAGCTCAGCTAGCACTTCGCGTGAGTCCCAGTCCGCCGACTCTGAAGTCACCAAGCTAACTGAGCTTTCGCTGTTCCGGGCGACCACGCCGCAAGTCCACGCCAAGGCTGACAGGGATCGAATCAACAAGGTAGTGATACTCATCGTCACCGTGAGAGGGGAGTGAGCCTCAGTGAGGGGGCCGCGACGACCCCAAAAGCTCCAGACGTCTTCCGGCGGACAGGATCGCGCCATCGCGATGAGGCTGCAATTTACCAGTAAAAAGTGGAGAAATGTTACGCGGTTGGCTCCCACTAACCAGTGGAGCGCGCCGGTGTCGTGACCACCGTTGCCAGCAAGGACGCGTGGCGAATGAAAATATTCTTATTTAGTGGTTTGCTGTAATTGCGGTATGGAAATCTCGCCTGCAGAAGAGTATGGTTTCGCTACGTCCTATCGCGGAAACGGACGGCCTAGATCACTGACGGAAAAGCTCTGGATGTTTCCCAGGGCTCGAATCCGCAGGCTAGGTCGAATTTTTGAAGGTTTTGGATGGTATTGGTGTGCTTGATGACTGGGCCCGCCCGGCGGTTCAGAGCAAGACGCCGTTCTCCGACCGTGCAGGCCTGGTAGAAAGCTCACCGGAATGTCCCGAGGTGGGAGATGAAATCCAGGAGTGTGTCCCTGTTAGCCGGGATTGGCTTGTTCGCAACACTGGTGGCTGGGGTTCCTACCGCTGCAAAGAAAGACAAAGGGCGAATCGTACTGTTTGACGCGAGCGCAAACTCGCAAACGATCCCGACCAGTATCAACCGCAAGGGCCAGATCGCGGGATACTACGGCGACGCGAGCGGTGTGAACCACGGATTCCTACGCGATGAGGACGGAAGCATCACGACGTTCGATGTGCCCGGCGCGGGCACACACGGCACGTTTGCCGTAAGCCTGAACCAGCACGGAGAAATTACAGGATATTCTTACGGCGCAACCGTGTTTATTACACACGGTTTCGTGCGAGACCGAGATGGCAACATCGAGACGTTCGACGTGGGTCCCAACACGCAGACGTTTCCGACAAGCATCAACTCAAGCGGAGAAGTCACGGGATACTATTCTGAGTCGGGCTTTCCTCATGGGTTTGTGCGTGCTGCCGACGGAACGGTAACCACCTTCGCCGTGTTGGGTCCGAGCACGATTACCACTCCTACGAGTATTAACGCGAGAGGGGAGGTTACGGGGTCGTGCAACGATGCTGGCGGGACGCACGGGTTTGTGCGCAACAGGTTCGGCGTGATTACGACCTTTGACGCGGGGGCCAATGGTACGGTGCCGACAAGCATCAACGCCAGCGGCGAGATCGCGGGTTTCTATGGGGCGCCTGGCGGGCCGCACGGATTGCTAATCCACGGCTTTCTGCGGCATGAGGACGGAAACATAACCTCGTACGATGCGGATCCTCCGATCGTCGGAACGTACGCGCAGAGCATCAGTCCGAAGGGCGAGATTACGGGCTACTACTACGACTCCAGTTTTGCACTGCACGGATTTGTACGCGACCGGGACGGAGAAATCACCACGTTTGACGCGGGAACCACTGCCAACGGCACGCTGGCGCTCAGCATCAATGCCAAAGGCGAGATTACCGGAAGCTATCTTGGCCACGGATTCCTTCGCAAACGCTGAAGGCACTTGGAGAGAGGTTTCCCGAAACTGTCGGAATATCACGGCACGCGGCGCAATACTGATAGGGAACATTTGTAAGCGAGATGACCAGGCATTGAGATTGAAATGATTGTGGAAGTGTTCTGGACTCGAGCGGAGCGAACTGGTACATGCCGGCGTTATTGACCAAAATGTTGAGCTTGCCATAGGCCTTCTTGGTTTCGGCGAACAGGCGCGCGATGTCGGCCGGCTTGGAGACGTCGCCCTGTACGGCGATGGCGTTGCTGCCCTTATCGGCGATTTCTTTCACCACGCGCTCGGCGCCATCTTTACTGGAAGAGTAGTTAACCCACCACCGAGGCGCCTTCGGCGAGCGCCTTGGCAATTCCCACGCCGATGCCCTTGGAAGCGCCTGTCACGACTGCGACTTGATTTGTGAGTTTTCCCATAAGATTTCCCCAGTTCTTGATCGCCTCGTTCTTAGTTGGTTAGACAACCGTCAAAGTAACGGCGGGCCAGAAGGTTACGCGCAATTTTTGGATTAATTACAGCCGTGTCGGCGGTCGGCGGTATTTAGTGGAGCACACCGCTTGTGTCGCAGGTGAACTGATAGACGCACCATTGGCGGCCAGTCGAAGTGATCTTTGTCCTTCGACGTTGTGGAATTTCGAGTCGATGGAGACGCGGAAGACCTGGCCACCCTCAAACGTAACCGTGCCTTCGAGGCGCTCCGGACGGTAGGGATTCGCTCCGCAATGCGTTGTCTGGACGAATCGGCTTCCTCCGGGCTCGACCTCGTCGAGAAAATGTTTGGCGGCCTCGATGCTGAGGCTATCGGGATCCCCCTCGGAGCCGGAGCAGTCGTTCTCCGTTGGGCTTCTGCCGCCGAAGGGCGATGACGAACGCTGGATACGTTCCACGAGGCCCGTACCTGAGATCTGCAGACGGGACTGCTGCCCCACATGGGTCAAGTTCATGTGCCAGCAAGCGGCGGCCTTCCTGCGTTTCGGGCGCGAACGGCCCGGCGTCGAACACAATATTGTTGCCCGCGGTGTAGGCTCGGGCGTTTAAGCTGCGCGCGGATTATTCGGCTAGGGAACCGACATGCACGCGCACGTTTGAAAAATCGTGGCCGAAGAGCGGTTCGAAAAACGCGCGAGCCGACGCACCGAGAGGGTGGCCGGACGAAGCTAAAAGTTGGTGGACCTGCGGCGGAGCCACAGGGTGTTCGGAGCCGGAGATGGTGGCGGAATGATTCTGCTTCGACTGGCAGCGCGGACACATTTCGAGGCAGAAACACGCGTGCTGCGGATGCGGCGAGGACATGCGCATTACTTGGTCGGAGACGCGGCCGGCTTCCTGCTCGTAGATGTCGGCGGGAGTATTTTGGGGTGAGCTTTGGTTGAATTGTGAATGGTGCGGGAGCGGAGCAGGATGGGAAGGCAGCCGGTTGCGGCTGCAGCAATCGCCGCACAGCTTGATTTCCCAGGGTACGCTGCAGGAAGTGGTGTGCCGTGTCATTCACCGCAGACCTGGGAGGATTCGATCGGGCGAAGTTGGCGGACGAGGACTGCGGGGGGGGACTTAGGTCTGCAAGCCGACGTGCGCATGATCGTGGTCTCCAATGCGAGCGAGGAAGGCTGGCGTCAAGTGCCGTACGCGAGCGTTAATCGCAGTGGGGAGCGCGCGCGGCCTCCTCGATTTTTGCATCTCTGAAGTGCAGGAGGGAAGGCTCTTATTGAGGAAGCAAAGGGATTGGATGGGGGCAGGGGACTTCGGACCAGCTTCTAGTGGAGTGTGCGTGGCGGACGGAACTTCCGACGTTCGCGAATCCGTGTCAACTGCGGAGGAGCTTCCTCGCCAAAGCGCGTGCCATCGTGACGGGATGAGTTGCCAATGTGGAGATTTTTCCCAGGGCGCTTTGCGGCTCGTGGAAGACGCCCAGTTGCCGCAATACCGTGCCGCGGTCGTAGTATATTTTTTCTCCGGCTAAACGATCGTCGGCGTCAAACGTGTACACACCGCAGAGAGGGAATTTGACTCGTCGCCCGGTTGCGGGAAGGCCACGCCACCCACCGAGATGTGTTCCGCGAATCACGACTTCGACGAGAATGGCGTCATCGGTGACATGTCTTCGCTGTACTTCAATTTCCAGATCGGGCAGTGCGTTCATGAGCTGCTCGTAAAACCTCCGAACTCCATTCGGGCCTTTATAGTGCTCGCCCCACGGCTCGTCATCGTATTGTGCAGAATCACCGAAAGTGCGGAGAACGCCTTCCAGGTCATGCTCGTTCTCAAGTCTGATGTGCTGCTCAACGATTGCGATGCGAGCCGACCGTCCGTCCTTTGGAGAAGATGCGCTTGCCATATTCACCTCCCTTCGAATTTCCTGAGTCTGGGTGAGGATCCTGCGACGAATATTACCACTGGCAATTGCCCGTTTTGGCCGGCGCAGTTGGGGCGGAATTCGAGCCCAAAACGAACAGCAGATCGCGTTCGCCGGGCAGCTATTTCGTAAGGGCGAGAGCAGGGCCACTGACGTGCTAGCCCTTGAGATGAATATTCACGTCGACATGGTCGGCGATCTTGATGAACGGAATCCCCTTGTTCATACCATAGTCCTTGCGATTGAAGACCATGGCACCTTTGATATCGCCGGATCCTGTCCCCTTACCGGAAACGGTAAGCGTGAGCTTCTCGGGATTGGAAACTCCGCGAATCGTAAAGTCGCCATCCACCTCATAAGTGTTGTGACCAGTCGGCACAACCCTCGTTGATTTCAACGTGATCAGCGGATTCTCCTCGGCGTCGAAGAAGTCTTTGCACTCCAGCTTGCCGTTCTTCAAACCACTTCCGGTATCGACACCGTCGGCTTGAATTGTGATTTCCAGGACGCCGCTCGTTTCGTCGGGAGAGGCGAACCTTAGCGTCGCCTCCCAAGTGTTGAATTTGCCGTCGATATTGGTCGAAGCCTTAACGTGAAAGTTGATCGAGCTCTCGACCGGCACAATCTCGAAGACGGGTGTTTGCGCACGACTTAGTGGGGGAAGCACCGCGGACGCGAGGGGGAACACGGGAGTGAGTCGCATGCCGCGCAGTGTGGGTGGTTTGGCCGCACTTGTCAATTTTAGATTCTACGGAAAAAGGAGCGGCAAACATCCGGTGATGGGAATGAGCCGGTCGTAGAAGGTTCTGGCACGGCAAGGGTTGCCGAGCCCGCGTCGTTGACGATCTCAGCGATACGTTTAGACAATGCTAGGTTTCTATGCATCGCGCGAGAACTGTTTCTCAAAGCGTTCACGCAGGACGTGGATCTCCTCAGGCACCAATCGTGGAACCGGTCCGGAAGCCGGTGTCTAAAGAAAATTGCTTTGGCGCTTCGATCGGTGCGGCGGCTTGGGAATCGGAGACTTCCTAGTTTCTTGTGCGGGACGACGATCGCCAGATCAAGCCGTAGTTCCAACGATTCATGGCGATGCGAATGGGCGCCACCAGCACGTCAGTGCCTTCGAGCCACGCCTCCTTGGTCTCTGATCCTGCGGAGGTGGCCAAGCTGATCACGGAGGCTGCCGGCCATAAAGCGTGACGACGCAATGACTCTTGTCAATCCTTGGAAGGTAGCGGTTCTTTGGGCTTGCTAATTTTGTTGGCGGTGTCGACTTCGAAGAGGCGATAGTCGCTGAGATAGTGACGATGGTGGAAACGACGGCCACGCAATTCCATAAACATTTCGGCGTTCCAGGGAAGCCAGAGAGTCTGGTTGCCGCTATCGAATTTGACGGGGCCGTAATCGACGCGAAGGTGGTCGCGTGTGAGTTGCAGTTTGTCCATGGGCGCGAGCAGATCGGTTTCGACGCGGAGAACGTCGTACCTGGATTGGGAAATCCAGATGCGGCCTTTGAAGGGGACATTATAGATCATCCCGTTCTTGTTCCAGCGGCGCACGCTTAGCGTGTCTGTGCTTTCTTCCTGAAAACGAATGCGCCAGACGGCTTCACCGCGAAGTTGCGTGAGGCCTTCGCAATTGTACTGAAACTTGTTTCTATCGGCGGGTTGCAGAAGGGAAATGGCCATGCTGTTAAGGCCGGTGGTGGCGAGCGAGGTCGGGAAAGACTCGACGGTTTTCTGGTCTGCGTCGCGGCTCTCTTCCAGGTAGAAGGAATCGCCTTGGTAGGGAACGACGAAGACAATGTAGGAGAATTCACGAGTTTTCACTTTGCCGGGAGTGCCACGGCGATCGATTTCCTGATGCTCAATGTGCTCGGTGGCCGTGAATTTTTCAAAATTGGCGAGTTGGGTTTTAGCACGCAGGAAGGCGCGGTCGAGTACATCTGCCGTTGAGCAAGAAGTGGGCTGGACGCTGGGAGGATTCGCGTCAATGTCGGGGGGCGACCAGGAAGAACCGGCTTCGACGATTGGCAGGTCGGTGTCCGCAAGAATCTTGGAAATGGAAACGCTCGGAGTATCGGGAGTGGTTTTTGGAGCGACGGTGGTCTCTGCGAGTTTACGCTTCGCGACAGCGGCCGAAGGATCGGAAGGCAAATCATCCACGAGTTTCTGCCACGTTTTCCGCGCCTCCTGCGTTCTTCCCCGGGCGAAATAAATCTGTCCGAGTAATAATCGAGCCGAGCCGCCTTTGTCCCCCGCAAGCTCCGCGGCGCGAGCGGCCTGGGTTTCGGCATCGGGCAAACGTCCGCCAACTCGCCAGTAAGCGTTCGCCAGAACGAGATGCACCCTCCAGTCCGCTGGGTTGACGGTGAGAGCCTTCTCAAGCGTGGCAATCGATGCGCTGGTTTCCCCGGCGGCGAGCTGCATTTCGCCGAGCGACAACAGAGCCTTTTCGAAATTGGGATTGAGATACACGGCGCGCTCGAAACTCTTGCGGGCAAGATCGTTATGCTGGAGGCAATATTCGGCAGATCCCAGCAAGAAAGCCATCTCCGGATTGCTGGGCGCCAGTTGCACACCTCTCTGGAATAGTTTCTTGGCCAAGTCGCAGTTGTGCTGGCGCAGCGCGTCTACACCCTTCGCGAAGGTCTTCTGCAATTCCGGAGTCATGATCGAGCCGCCCGCCGGGGATTTGCCGGAAGCGTTTGCCGGGGCAGGCCTTAGCAGAATCATGACATATGTTTCGGTGGCCAAATCGCTCGAGGCGACGTTTACTTCGTCGGTGGCTAGTTGATAGCCATCGCAACGCACCTCCACGCGATAGTCACCGGCGGGAACCGAGAAGACGGCATCGGAGGTTCCTCCCGTGATGGAAGAAGTGTCGTAGCCCGTGGTCAGCGAATAGAAGTGGACGTTCGCCGGGGTTGGCGGTGGAACGCCCTGCACATCGCGAACGGCGATGGTAACGGCGACCGTGCCGCCGGGCGAAGGCATCTGCATCCCGCCACTATCTGGCCGTTGCCCGAAGCAGAGGGGAGGGATCGCGAGCAAAGCGAGAGCAAGGTAGAAAGATGCTGTGGCCGTCCGGGCGACAGAGAAGAGGGAAGTCATTGAGCGCCCCTCCTGTTAAGACAAGGACGCTAGCTCGATTGGGACCGAGCAATTCGCGAGGGCTCCTGTCAACTGTGTTACTGAACCTACCAGATTACGGCAAGAGGGGCCAAATCTTTTTTGCGGAAGAAGGTCGGTAGAATCGATGCCGGGCTGCCAGTGGATGTGAGAATCAATCCAAGTCGTCTGAAACGATTGGATGAAAACATTCACTAGCTCAGAGAGTACGCGAGCAAGTTCCGGTGCCTGACAAGTGAAACCCTCAAGCTGTGGGCGGACCGCCGACTGAGCAGGAACTGGAACCGCGAACTGCGAGTTTGTCGTTGAATCGAAATCGCCGTGGCTGGCCGCCGCAAGGAGGTGCTGCTACGAAGGTGGTGCTACTCGGATTCGCGTTGGGTTCCATGTTTGACGCCACTCTCCCGTGGTATTGGGAAGCGATTCACAAGTTCAGCAGAAGAGGGATGATTGACCTTGGATAACCTGCCCGCATTTACCATGCGCCGGTGCTCCTCTAACCACCTAGGAAGATCCAACGTTTCTGTGATCCCAATGCGCGACAGATGGCTTGTCGCACCAACTGAGCCACTTGGGTATAGCGACGAGAGGTGAACCTGCAATGCGGAATGACCTCATCTTCTGCTCGGCTTCCCAGGACGTGACGGTCCAGAGGGTATTCTGTGCTTCGCGCAACCGCTTGCCGCCGAAAAAAGCCGGGTGCCCGTTCCGGTTCACGCACCATCTGCATGGTTCGCCAAACGGGTTGAGGCAACTAGCTGAAAGAGCGAACCCGCAGACGGGTGACGGAAATAAATGCCATGTCGTTCCCAGATTTGATCAGCAAGATTTGTAGCATAGATGTTTGCGCAAGGGAGGCGGGGACGGAACGGGTATAAAGTGAGTAACCAAGCCATCAGGCGACTCAACGCCAAATGTTACCTACGATCTGCCCTGTTACTTCTCACATTTTTCGTTATATGCCAGGAGTCACACCAGGAGCACAGATAGGCTCGAAGACCCTTTGGCGCATTGGCGGTTGCGATCTGATACGCGGCCGTGGCCAGCGCCTCACCCTCGCTTGCGTATTTGCGCTTTCCGCTGACCGGACATTTTGATTTGTGGTCCACCGCGCGACCTTCCGGAGCCCTCGTTAACGGGCGACGTTAAGCGTCTGAAAACCAAAAAGTGGGAGAATCCCTGCGAGCATGCTGCCGGTAGCAAGCTACTCGGCAGGTTGGATTGTTGACGGCTCCAGCTTTCTGATTTCCCTGCAAAGGAAGTCTTCGATCTCGATGTCGGAGAGGTGATCGAACCAAACCCCACGCAGGTATCCAATAGCCGATGCATGATCCTTCAGAGTGATCTCGCCTCGTTCGTAGAGCTTCCTGATGTCGATTCTTGCGCGTGCTTCGAGTCTGGCTTGTTTTTCGTCTGCCATAGAAGGTCCTTTGCGCTACAGACTGCTCGGCCTGCTACCACCCTACGCTTATAGACAGACAGCAAGCAAGTCACGCATGGTCACCGACCCGGACACGAGAAAACCCGGACGGATGTCCGACAATCCGATTTGCCAGACACATTCCTTGATCAATGACGACAACCGAGGAATCCGTGATGACCGGAAGGAGCAGACAGCGATTCGAAAGGGGCTATTTCTCCAACAATTTTAGCCATTTGGTGATAACGGCGCGCAAAGCCTTTTCCTTGGACTTCACGTCCTTCGCGCTGTAGAACATCGCTAGTCTTCTTCCATCTGCATAATCGCCTTCCAGTAACCCGGACGCGTTTTGGACCTTCGCTCCACTCAGAAATACCAAACGGATGCAATCTTGCCTGAACAAATTGAATACCACGATATAGCGTCGGTACTCCTTCGGATTTGTCGGGTTCATTTCTCCAGCATAAAAGAAAGTCGGTGCATTCCACTTGATCTCTTCTCCGATTTCCTTTTGCGTGCTCACAATTATTTGACGCAAATCCTCAACCACCTTCGCGAGTGGGTGCTTGAGCCTCCTCATGTACGCATCCACTTTTGCGGGCTCCGACGCTTTGGTAGTCATTTTTGTTATTTTTGGCATGTTCCTCAATCTTGGCCGCAATTTGCTCGGAAATGCAGGGGCGAGACGACGTGCGATTTTGCTGCGGTAATGATATCTCACTTCTCCGGTGATTGTACGCATCAGATCATCTCCCGCTTCCGACGCCAATTGTCGGAGATCTTTCACCCGATCGCCCGTCAAGTCGGCTGACCTGGCATCTTGCTCTGGCTAGCCCAATTGATGTTCGGTAAGCACAATCAATCATGAGAACGGGCGGGCAGTGCTGTACCGGTCCAAACGAGGGCTATGCTGCCGCGCTCGACAAGATTGTCGACTAACTGCGCTTTCAGTATGAACTGGGTTTATACCGCCAACGATTGCTGGCATACGTCATAAGCTAAAGGTTGACCTAACGAACTGCCGGCGTGGAGACGCTAATCGAGTGTGCTCTTCCAAGCCAAGTCGAGGATCAAGCGTTGCTCTTATGCTTCAATCGAAGGACTCAATCGCAACCGCCTCGTCCTCCATGATGTCGATGATGGTATGCAACTTCGTGACTTGCAGCACGTCGTGGACTTTGCTTGTGAGTTTGAGCAGCTTCAGCTCCCCCTTCATCTTCCGCACGCTTGCGACGGCGCTTGCCAGATGGCCTAAGCCAGTACTGTCGATGTGATTGACATCGGCAAGATTGAGGAGGATCTTCCTACGTCCGTCGCCTAAAAGGTCGCAAACCAGAACGCGTAATGCGGCGCTTTCGTCGCCAAGAACAATCTGGCCGCTGATGTCCACAATGGTGACGCCCTTTACTTGTCGTGCCGCTGTCGTCATGCTCATTTGCAAACTCCTACGACGTTCAGGCAGTACAGACTTTACTCTCAGCGTGAAAGCGGGGGCAGCCCGTTCAATATCCCTACCGTAGCGCAGGTCCGGTGTAGCGGCGGAGAGATCTTCAACTTTGCTCTAAATGTCGGCTTTGACTTGCGACGCGAGAATCTCCTGATCAAGCGTGTTGGTCTCTCCGGTGCTTTGACTGGCCGGGGACGCGATGCTATCACCGCGTTCAGCGTCCAGTAAATCGCAATTTGCGGCCAAGAGTGCGGACGCCTAATGTGGGGCACCCTTGCCAAGTCCCTTCTGGTGTATAATCCCGCGCATCTGAGCACATATCGACAGCACCGCTACTCTGGAAACCCGGAGGGACAATTTTCATGCGACCGGACACCGAGACGGGACGATTCCATGGAGATCAAACCGCAGACTGCATGACCGGATCAACGGACCATGCACCCCCTGAAGGCAAGTTAATCGTCCTCACTGCACCGTTAACCGAATCGATCGACCACGCCGGCTACTTCATCCAGATGGCATTGGCGTCGCTGCCCCAATGGCTCGAGTTCGTACTGAACAAGAAGTATCCGAAGTGGCGCGAGGTTGAACGAAACGAGGACGGCACGGCACGATACATGCCCGCCGGACTACGCGTGCTGGAGAAATCCCTGCTACGCGAATACCCTGCGGACGAGGTGGTGGCCTGCTTTCCCGACGATCTAGATAAATTCATCGGGCCCAAGACTCGCGTTGTGGCCGTTTCCACTCACAATCCACTAGGAGTTACGTTTGCTGCAGGGGTTTACACGTCGATTTACGGTTCCTCGAAGGAGCCGCTCAATTCCATTTACTCGCGAGCCATGTTTGAGAAGATTCGGTCCAGTCCGTACCGCAAGCATTTTCAAGTGGTAGTTGGCGGCTCAGGTGGCTGGCAGATCGTGCAAACCAACAGTTTTGAGGAACTGGGGGTGGACTGCGTAGCGGAAGGCCGCAGCGAATCCGCAGACGCTCTTGAGCTGTTCCGGCAGGCGGTTGCCGGAGAAACTCTACCGAGAAAAATCAATTTAATGCACCCCACCTCACGCGAAGCTATTCTCTTTCCCGATAAACGCACCACCTTCGGCGTGGTGGAGATGACTACGGGATGCGGTCGCAGGTGTCAGTTCTGCGTGCCGGACTTGAACCCGCAGATTGATATGCCCAAGGCGCGCATTTTGGAAGCCGTGCGTGCCAACGTGCGACAAGGCAACAACGTAATCTCGTTGGCCACCGAAGACATGTTCATCTGGGGCCAGGTTCGCACGGGCACTCCGTTCTTCTTTCCCAACCGCGAAGCAATGGTGGATCTGTACGCCGAAATCGTCAATACGCCGGGTGTGGAGCATCATTTGCTGAGCCACTGCACGATGGCGCCGTTCGTGGTGGATCCGGAATTGATCCGGCAGCTTTCCGAAGTGCTGCTTCCGAAGAGTCCAATTCATCTGCCGATGCTCAGCACGCATCCGCAGAAGAAGGCCCTGGTGCCCTTGATCGGACTTGAGACTGGCTCGGTACGGATGGCCCGGCAGATCATGCCCAGTAAGGGTGTTCCTTTTTCGATTGACGACTGGCCCAGTATTGTTCTGGAAGGCCTGCGCGTGGCAAACGAGAACAACTGGTTCCCGATGATGACGTTGATGGTCGGGAATCCGGGGGAGACTGATCAGGACGTTCAGGAAACGCTCGATCTCGTCTATGAGATGGAACGCCGCGGGATATTTGCATTTCTGGTCCCATCTATATTTACTCCGCTGCACGACACGCGCATGGAGCATCAAACAGGCGTGACGCACACGCGCCAACTAAGTCCCCTGCAATGGCAACTTCTAATGAAGTGTTGGAAGCACAACTTGCGCCCTGGCCAATACAGCTGGTGGGGTCCCATAGCTTGGCGGGCGGGCTCCATATTCATGTGGCTGTACCGCCTGCGGAAATTGAATGGGCCGAATTTCACTTGGCCGCTGATGATGTTCGCGGGAGTGGCGCCGGAACGAATGCTTCAGGGTATTGGCAAGATTTATGTCGGTAAGTCGGTACCGTCTAAAAGCCGCCGTGAGCTGATCGCTTCGCTACGCCCGAGTTATTTGAAGCACCTACGGGCCGATAACGGCGACCTACCGGAGATTGCTGACGGCCGTGTGGAAGCCGGCCCCGATCAGCACCGGTTAGACTTCGAAACAGCGGCAAGAACACTTAAGGTTTTGTCGTAGCACAGCCGGTTTTTGAATGGGCGCGTTGACGCGAAGCGGGAGAATGTTCCTGGGAGTTCCATGAGAAACCAAGATATCGCCCTCCGATTGTTGCAATCTTCGGTGACTCGGTTTTCCAAGTAGGGACACGCAATCCGGTTGTCCGACCAGCTCCTGGTCGTGCGCGTCTCATCAGCGGGAGGTCGTTTATGCCTTCGCCACAATTGAATCAGCCCTATACCGTTGTGACGGTATCGTGTGGTCACTGCAAACAGCCACAGGTTGTCCAGATTCTGGCCCGCACCGGATTTTGGTTGAGGACGAATCAATCGGTGAAATGTCTGAAGTGCGGGACGGAGTTTGAAGTGATACTTCCGGACGCCATCATCGGCGGTCCATTTCTCCCACAGCGACGTGACTAGACTTACGGGCTACCCTAGCCACGAGAGGGTCGAGTGTGAACTCTAATCAATTCGACTTTTCTGGATCCTACTTGCGAATGCCTCGACCTATGCCTTGGTTGGGCTGACGGTGGAACCATTGCGGCCCAGAGTAAGTACGGCGAAAAAGATCCAGGGTTGACCATGGAGATGCTGAAGCTCGGCTGGAGCCTAAGACCGATTCGTTTGTCACGAGTGCCGCGCTGCTGTATCCTGCCTTCAGAATCTGGCTTTTGGAGGCCCCATTTGACCCAAACCCTCACACCCCTTGACGCGCTGCTGTTGAACATCGTTCTGGCCACACTGGCCGTCGGCCTGCCGATCCTTGTGGTGTTGTCCATACGCTTTCTGTGGGACCGCAGACTGAACCTTGGCCGTTCGAAAGAGCTGGAAAAGCTAATCTGGCAGTTGCACCGCATCGCAAGCGCCATGGAGCATCAAATGAATCTGTCATTTCCCGCGGTTCAGCCAGGCACAGAGGAACCTCGGGACCTGGCCTATTTACAACACCGCGCTATCCAACAAACCGCAGTTACCCCGAGCGTTGCAGTTCCCAGTGCAGCTCCTGCGGCGGCGACTGCAGCACTCGCGACGAATCAGGCAGCCGCGCAGCAGACCGCGACTCCGACGCCAGCCGACCAACAAGAGTCTCTTCCTCCGCTTGAACGTCGAGATCCAACTGCCGAGGTGCCGCGCGCGGGAGTCAACTCCATGTTCGGCCTTTAGCTCGGTTTTTTCGTCCCGATTGTTTTGAGAAGGTCCTCTCCGACGTCGAGTCGGGCTTATCAATACGAAGACGTGAGATTGTGCGCGGTTGATTGTTGAGTCCAAGTGGAATGATGTGAAGTCTCGCTCCCGGTTACGCCGGAACTCCCTCGACGATGGAATAGGAGGCAACGGTGGGGATGATCCCAGGTAACTCCCAGCCCGCGGCAGCAAACAAGTGGCGAAATTGTCTTTCGGTGCGCTCGCATCCGCTGGGAAAAATCAGCATTTGGAGATCGCGGAACTTGCCCGGGGAGAAATCGTTGCCAGGCTGAATTACGCTATCAACCACGAGAAGTCTGCGGTCCGAATTCACACCTTTTCGGCAAGCTTTGAGGAGCTGGATGCACAGATCGTCCGGCCAGTCGTGAATGATGTGCTTCATGATGTAAGCATCAGCACGCGCTGGAACCGAGGAAAACATATCGCCGGCTTTAGCGGTCCGTTCGCGGCTACCTCGGCAACGTGCGGAACCTCATAATGCGTGCTGCGCAAATGCGGATTCCGCTGCAGGATGGTCGCCAGCAGAACTCCGTGGCCACCGGCGACGTCCCCGATGGAGCGAATGCCCCCAAGTTACCGGCAAGACGAGCAATCTTGCACTTGTGCTACGCCAGCGCGATGCTCTTAAACGAGCTGATCCTATTTGTCTGTGTTAAAGATGTCCGCAGCGACTTTCCAAGTCTCGCCGAGTTTCTTCCAAGTAACGACGTACTTTCCCGGCATCGTCATGGGATTACTCTGAGCGTCGTTTAGTTTAAGTTCGAAGGTACCGACCTCCCAGGCCATATCTCCCGACCCTGCGATTACAATTTTCGTGGGAGCAAAACTTAGGTAGAAGCCGGGCTTGGACATCAGTGAAGACCACACTTGTCGAATCGACGAAGCGCCCGCAGCAATTGGCGCATTGAACGGGAGCATAAAGCCATCAGCAGCATAAGGAGCTACTGCGCCGTCAAGATCCTTGGTCTCCGCCGCATGAGACCAGGCTGCGTCGATCTTACGGATTGCCGCTTCGTCGGGGGAGGGGTCAGTTGGGGAAGAGCTCGAATTGGCCGTGTGCGCCGTGACACTTCCTACGAGACACAGAACTAGAACGACGTACCGCATCGGTTTCACGTATCCCTCCTATGAGGTGGACGGATTGCGAATTCGTACAACGCATGTTAGTTAGGAGCAGGAAGCAAGTCAGCGTTGAGGGGCAGCTTGCGCGCCAACTGATTTGCGCGCGCACCGAGGGTTCCGGAACCTAACTTATCGACAATCCGACGCAATACCACGGGGCGCCCCTTTTCGTAGCTTTTGATCGTTCGCGTCATGGCCTACAAGGAGCGCACTCATGAATTAAGCCAGGCAGCTTGGGCGGGATGTGGGTCATGTGGCGGTCGAGATTGATTCTAACCGGCACCCTTGCTGAAGCAGAGTCCAAGGGTGCGGCAGCCGAGGGTAAGGCGGCGCTTGAGAGTGAGTACCCGGCGAGCCGGAAGTGTGCCACAAGCCAGGGTTGCGGCAGCGCCAGCCTATACACGGGATTATGGTGCCCGCTTCTGACTGCTGTCGCCGCCCGGAGCTTCTACAACAACCCCGACAGCCGGGGCTCGATGTCTCCACCAGCGCAGTCCGTCGCCCGGGCGGCCGGTGCCCTTGGGTGATTCAGTATGGTTCGTAGCCGGGGCCGCCAGGCGACCCGCACTCTTTCCACAGCTTTTCCCAATTCCAGATCCCGGACGCCACCTTGTTCGGCAACGGGAATCCGAGCTGATGCGCGAGCATACACACCTGCCCGCGATGGTGGGCTTCGTGAGAAAGCATGTAGCACAGCATTTCCGGGCCAACCGGCCAAGGCGGAGCCCAGCCGTCTCTGCGAAACTTCTCGACGCGGCCCCCACAACCGCCGAGCGCTTCAGCGAGCATCTCCGCGCAGCGGCGGCGCTCTCGGCCAATCCCGCACGGGCCTGCTGCGGCGTGCAGTGCGCGCGGTTGAGCTGTGGTGGAACCTTCAGGTGCGGAGCTGTAAGCCTGACCCACTTGCAGCGGACATTGTGCATGTGCGTGAAGATCGCCGCAATGGTGCGGGCCTTGCCGGGCGGTTTGGCTCTCCAGGCGGCAGGGTCAAGATGTTCGATAAGCAATCTGGTTCATGCGATCATTGGCGGCAAAGATCTGGACTGCGGCTCGGCCGAGTTGAGTGTGAACCTTGTGTTGACGCGTGGTCACGGCTCCCTACTCCTTGATCCGTAACACTTCCGGAGTGTCGGCAAACCGGAAATTATCGTAGATTGGCTCCCAACATATGGGTAACTCGGTTACAGGACACTTGGTTAATGGGAACAATATGTGAGGTAATCGTATCGGGAGTTGGCAAGTTACTGCCGAGCAACTCTCTAAGCAATGGCGACTAGGCTCCCGCTTCAAGCTGTCGCAAAAGCGTGGCAAAATCGAAATAGATCCGTCCAGCCGGAATCTTCCTGGCTCCGAGGTCGTATTCGTAGAAGGAGCAACCGGGAACCTCAACCTTCTTGCCCGTTGCCTCGATGTTGGCAAAGGGGCCCTTATGTACGGCTACAAAGCTCCACTCCACCGCGACCAGACACTTGGCGTAGGCTAAGTTCCGAATGGAATGTACGTTGCCAGGGAATCCGGCGATGAACGGGCGCACAAAGTTGTCTCGCACAGCTGTCTTCCCTTGGAGTATTCCCGACGGAAGGTGGAGCACGATGTCGTGCGGATAATAGGCGAGAATTTTCTCCTCGTCCGTGCCTTTCCAGGCATCAAAGTATTCTTGGATAAACGTCCGGACGTCTTCTGGCGCCGCTTGAATGGCCGCAGCTTGCATACTCGCCCCCTTCTAAACGTCGCGATTGACGCTCCGTTGGGGACAACTATATACCCATTGGCAGCGCGAACGCGACCTTGCAGCACTCGGGAGAATTGCTTCTGCGGCCGCATTGACCGTTCCGGTCGGAGCACTCGGAAACAATCTAGATTCCGGTAAACCAGCTGGCCAGACACGAAAGTACTAGCGAGGCCTAATGCCGGCAGGGAATCCAGGTGGCGAGAGACCTGAGAAGGCTGTCCGATCGGTAGAAGAGTTAGTGGTCGCCGTGAACCGGATCGGAGGCGATTTCGGGCGAGATCTTCAATTGTTCTTCGGGCGTTTGCACCAGACGCCCCGGCTTCATCGAGATTCATCCCAAGCTGATCCCCAGCTGCTACGTTGACTTGCCTAAGACAGCAACCTAAGATGGCGCCATTATGGCAGCCTTGGAAACCCTGGTTGGCCAGACAGTCTCCCATTATCGCATCATCCAGAAACTTGGTGCTGGCGGCATGGGTGTGGTGTACAAGGCGCGAGACACGCGTCTGGAACGCTTCGTTGCTCTCAAATTTCTTCCTGAGAACTTGGCCCAAGACAAACAAGCAATGGAGCGTTTCCGCCGAGAGGCGAAGACTGCCTCGGCATTGAATCATCCGAACATATGCACTATTCACGACATCGGGGAACACGAATGCAGAGCCTTCATCGCCATGGAGTATCTCGACGGCAGCACTTTGGCGTCTCTGATCCACGATCAGCCCATGGATGTCGACTGTCTGCTGCGGATATCGAGCGAACTCGCGGATGCGCTGGCGGCCGCTCATGCCAAGAACATCATTCACCGCGATCTTAAACCTGCCAATATCTTCATCATCGAGTCCGGCCAAGCTAAAGTTCTCGACTTCGGCTTGGCCAAGGTTTGTTCCCCGCCCGAGAAAGAAAACGGCTACGCCACGCTCACGCTGACACAGGTCGGAATGCTCCTGGGTACGCTGCCCTACATGTCGCCAGAACAACTACAGGGCTTACGAATCGACCATCGCACCGACATTTTCTCGCTTGGTGCTGTCCTTTACGAAATGGCCACCGGACAGCAACCTTTTTCGGGAACTTCTTCGATAGAAATCAGCGCTTCAATTCTCCGTGATACTCCGCGGCCCATTGCCGAACTCCGCGCCGAATTGCCAGGGGCGCTCCAGAAGATCCTGGACTATTGCCTGGCCAAGGAACCGTCAGCGCGCTACGCGTCGGCTGTTGAGCTGCGCGAATCTGTCGAGCGTCTGCGGCTTGATCTTTCGTCTGGCGCGCGCAGTAGCCCCGCAGCGGTCGGGCTTAACAGTGCCTCGATCGCTGTGCTGCCGTTTACGAACATGAGCGCGGACCCTGAGAATGAATTCTTCGCCGACGGAATTTCCGAAGAAATCATTAATGCTCTAACGCAGATTGACGATTTGCGGGTGGCCGCGCGTACGTCGGCATTTTCATTCAAGGGTAAGCATGTCGATCTGCGCATCGTGGGTGATCGATTAAATGTAAAAACCGTCTTGGAAGGCAGCGTGCGCAGGGCGGGCAATCGCGTCCGCATCATGGCGCAGCTCATCAATGTTGCTGATGGCTACCACCTTTGGTCGGAGCGCTACGACCGGGAGCTGCAGGATATTTTCGATGTGCAAGATGAGATTGCTCGTACCATCGCCGATCGGCTGAGGGTTACTCTGAAGCGTGGCGGACATCCTTCTGTCAAAGCCGGGACCAGCAATCTCGAGGCGTATCAGCTTTACCTCAAAGGTCGGGAATTATTGTATCGGCGGGGCATTTATATTCGGCAAGCGGTGCAAAGTTTCGAACGAGCGGTCGCGCTCGATCCACAATATGCTTTGGCGTGGTCTGGTGTTGCCGACTCCCGCAGTATGTTGGGGTTATATGGTTTCGAACCGTCGGAAGCCACTATGCCCCTGGCCAAAGAGGCTGCGTTGCGCGCGGTCGCCCTAGATATGGAACTCGCTGAAGCGCATTGCTCGCTCGCCTGCGTTCACGATTTATACGAATGGGAATGGGCCAAGGCAGAAAAGGAGTATCTCCGCGCGCTGGAACTGAATCCTCGCTATCTTCAGAATCTGGATTGGTATGCTTTGGTTCACTTGGTGTGGACGCAAGGCCGGATGGAAGAGGGCATCGCGTTCGGAAAGCAGGCGGCGGAGTATGATCCGCTCTCTGCGTATGCACTCGCGATACTCGCTCTCGTCTATGCTCATTCCGGCAAGGGTCCCGAGGCGGTTCGCACGGCAATTTCTGCCAGGCAACAAGAGGAATCGTTCTTTACCTATTTTGCGCTGCAGCACGCCTATCACGCTGATCGGCAGCTTGCGAACGCCGCCGGCGCGGGTGAGATGGCTCTTGCGTTGTCGGGGCGGCACGTGTGGGCCATTTCCGCACAAGCCATGATTTTCGCCGAATGGGGCAGGACTGCGGCTGCTCAGGCCCTTTTCGAAGAAGTCTCGGCTCGCGCCGCAAGCAGTTACATGCAACCCACTCACATGGCCATTGCTGCCTCCGCGGCGGGCGCGCACGACAAAGCATTGGCCTACGCCCGTCAAGCGTACCAAGGGCGGGATCCAATGGTGATCGTCGGAAAACATTGGCCGGATTTTGCGCGCCTCCGACAAGATTCCTGTTTCGATGAGCTTCTGGGACGCATGGGCCTGAACTAGCATTTCTGCCGGCTGGAGAGCATTGGAGGCGACTATGGAAGGATGTGAATTCTTCCTCCAGCAGTACTCGTTAGTGATCTTCTTCTTAAAGACCTTAGTGACGAGCAAATGCGCCATCAGCCCAAAGAAGGGCTGAACTCCATTGCTTGGTATCTTTGGCACACCTCACACTGGCAGGATTTCGCGAATACGTTGATCGCGACGGATCGTCCGCAAGTTCTGAATCAACAATGGCTGTTGCGAATGAACGTTCAACGTATCGATGTTGGCACGGGGATGACGCGAGAGGAATGCACTGCTTTTAACGAAGCGATCAAGCCCGAAGCAGTGCAGGCTTACTGGCAGGCAGTCGGCGATGCGGTCCGGGAGGTAGCGAGCTCGACTCCGGCCGGAGATTTTGACGATCCGGTAGACACGAAACGCCTCCAACGAATGTTAGAAGACGGCACCATTGCAAACTCTCGGGCAAACTGGCTGCTCGGATTCTTAGAAGGTAAGACCAAAGGCTGGTTTCTCTCGATGGCGATCTGGCACACTGCGGAGCACTTGCTCGGGGGTGTGGTCTGTGTACGACGTGTGTCAGGAATTCCGCTGGGGCTTTGACCCTTTCCTCATCCTCGGTTTGTTCATCCAAAACTCAACGAAGACGTATTCCTTACGACCGCGTTCCATAACCCGTTCTTTTCGGGAGCAACCACGCACACCTCCCGCAATGAGGAAGGGCCAGGGGAAGCAGATGTTAAGCGTCGTCCGTAGGTTCCACGGTGATTACGATTTTCCCTTGCGCATGTCCCTCTTCAAGGTAACGGATCGCTTCCGGCAAGTCGCGAAGCGAGTATCGTCGATCGATGATGGGGGCAATTTGTCCGGATTCAAGCAGACTTCTCAGGAAAATGAAATCCTTCTGGTTCAGCTTGGCTATAAAGAAGCAGGACTTCTTCCTCCCGAGCAGCGAAAACGCTGATCCCAGTAACATGGTTTGGAGGATTTGCGCGAAACCACCGCCGACGAGGACGAAGATTCCGTTCGTACGCAGGGAACGCCTGTAAGCGAAAATCGAATGATGTGCATTCGCGCCCAGAATCAGATCGTAACGCTTCCCACTTTTGGTGAAATCTTCCCGCGTGTAATCGATGACATGGTCCGCGCCAAGCGAACGCGCCTGGTGCACATTCCGGGTGCTGCAGACGGCCGTGACTTCAGCGCCGAAGGCTTTGGCAATCTGAATCGCAAAGGTGCCCACGCCACCAGACGCGCCGTCAACCAGGACCTTTTGGCCAGGCTGGATCGCACCCTTATCGCGAAGGCCTTGAAGGGCAGTGATTGCCGCAACGGGTACGGCTGCCGCTTGCTCAAACGCAAGGTTGGCCGGCTTCAGCGCCAATTTCTCTTCCGTGGCACAAACGTACTCGGCGAAGGACCCACGGCACGCGCCGAATACCTGGTCGCCTGGCTTGAACTGAGTTACATCTCTGCCAACCGCGGCTACCTGGCCGGCCAGATCAACGCCTAGCCGCTTTTCCTTGGGTGTGCGCAATCCCGGGATCAGACGGAACAACGGAGCGCCTCTCATCATGAACCGGTCGAGTGGGTTTAGCGATGCCGCGAAGAGTTTGATCAAGACCTCATTGTCATTTGGGGTAGGTTTTTGCACCTCGGCGAACTGCAGCACATCTGGCGGCCCGTATCGCGTGCGTACAATCGCTTTCATGAAATGCTCCCCAACGGTGCTTGCAGATGGTGCCGCCTTGCTCTAGCAGCTTAGCGGAGTGCGTCGAATAAATCCTTCAGGACAACGGCAACAGGGATCTGGGCAATAATCACGGGAAACGCCGGAATGGCCACCGCGAGTAACAGGGGAATTAAAGCTTCTTTGTCTGCGGGGAAGGGATTCAAAGCCTGAATTTTTTCGTAGCACTGGCCATAATCGGCGAGCGAACTGCTCTCAGGGGCCTGGAGAAATTCGGCTTCACGACCAGCACGATGAAGAATCCATTTATCGTGGAAGTCGGTACTGTGCAACTGGCCGAGAATGCCGTATTCGAGGACGCCTCTGCGGCGCAGAGCCGCGAGGCGAGGAACGAAAAAGAGCAGTGGACCGAGAGCGACGAAAACCACGATCACCACAAGGGCAATGGCGGGTAGCATAAAATCCTTCAGTTGGGCACCCAGATGGAGGATATCGTAGCGCCACGTTGCTCCGATTACCGCGGAGACTGCAAAAGCGATCGGTGCGAAGGCCGCCGGCGTGAGGCTGAGGAAACCGAGGCCACCGTGTTTGTCCGGGTGAGTGGGGACCAGTCTTAAATTACGTTGAGACAATTTAAGCGAGAAGAAGACCCACAGGAGCCATTTCCAGAGGCAAAGCCCGAGGATGAATTGGAAGATAGGCGCACTCACGAGAACCGTATACCATCCGGCGACACTTAATTGCAGATTGGCCCCCGTTCCTTGAGCAGCCCACGTCGTGGGGTTAATCAAGCCCTTATACGAGGTAGCCGTGTGAATAATCAGGAGCACCAGAATCGCAAGCTCCGGTAAGTATGAGTCACGTAAGCGGACCAAGCGAGCAACTACTTCATCCATATATTCGAGGTCCGGCGCTGCCAGAAGGCCAACTTCGCGGATGTGAGCCATCACGGCACGAAATCGCGCTTCCATGAGTAGCTCACCGAACAATAGAACGGGCACGGCAATGAAGAGTCGAGCGTAAACGCGATATTCCCTTAGAAATGAATCCATGCCCTGGGGGTTCAGAAGGGCGGTGAGCACAAGCAAAGGAAGCCATGTGATGACGATCAAAACCGTTATGCGGCGGCCGAGGTTCCAGTGATCCGGACGTATCAGGCGGAGCGCTTGCTGGGCGCGATAAAACGGTCCGCCGCGGACGAAAGAAACTTCTGCGGGAACAGCGGCGGACGAAGCGTGATCGGCTGCGGTCATGGGGAAACTTTCATTGCGCCTGATTCTATCTCAGTCTTGGAGTGGCGCAAGCACGGGATTTTCCGTCAGGCGATTCGCCCGCCAGGTGATGGAAGCGAGCTAAAAGTGCGCCACGGGGGAGCAGGAACTGATGCTTCGCATCATCACCTACCAGGAGCGGCCCGATGAATGACGGCAAGTCGATTGGGCTGGATGTGGAAGATGTCCAGGATGAGGTTGACGCCAGGCCCGCGCACTTGCTGAAGCAAATTCCAAGGATGCGGCAACCGTGAAAACGCCGCGGCTAAGAGTGTGCCACTCGCCAGTATGCAAGGAGAGAAGAACGAGAAACCTAAGACTCACCCTCAAAAACCGAGGCTGGGGCATCTTTCCTGTAGCGATTGTTTTGTGGAGGCATGAGATCGCGACAATTCGTGGGCGCGCTCCGTCAAGAGACTTGGAATTGTTGAGTTCCGGCGACTGGCCGTTATGGGATGGGGCAGACAGGCAAGGCGCGGGACTCCGGGAAAGTGGACATCAAATGCATAAATTTCCCACCCACTAATATCACGAACGAAGCTCGCACGCGCTGACCTAGGAGGAGCGCCGCCCACGGCGCATCGCCGCGCTTTACGCCCCATGCTTCGCGCGTATAATCGCATTGAAGGATCCTATTCGACCCTACTAAGTCCTCATTGCCCCGGCCCCTCAAATTTCCGCGGGTGGGAAAAAGCCCGCAGAGCCGACCGAGTACGAAAGGAGAAATTCAATGCGGAGACAATGGGCCAAGCTAGTCTCTTTTGCCCTTCTTGTTGGGATAGCCCTGATGGCATCGTGTGCGAAGCCCTACCACGCGCAGAACGAGCGCTACGTGTTTGTGGCCACGAATATTGACTTGCCCTACTGGCAGGAAGCGCAGGCTGGATTCTTGGACGCAGCCAAAGCGCTAGGAGTAAGAGCTGCGCTCGTTGGGCCCACGGGATACGCTCCGAACGCAGAACTTGTGAAGTTTCGCCAGATCGTGGAAGAGCAGCCGGCCGGTATCTGCCTATCGGCGGCGCGGCCCGAGATTTTCCAGGCGGAAATTGACAAGGCAATCGCGCAAGGCATCCCGGTGATTTGCGTGGACGCAGATGTGCCGGATTCGAAGCGGGTACTGTACATCGGAACGGATAACTTCAAGGCGGGCAGAGAGAGCCTAAAGCAGATGGCGGCGATTCTGGGGAATCATGGGAGTATTGCAGTGATCTCGATTCCGGGACAGCGCAACCTGGACGACCGAGTTTCGGGTGTGGCGGACGCGCTGAAGAATTTTCCTGCGATAACGTTGACAAAGATCCTGGATGATCAGGGCGATACGCGACGTGCGTCTGACGTGGTCTTCGAGCTGATCCAGAAAAAAGAAAAAGTAGACGGGATTATCTGCCTGGAAGCGACCGGAGGAGCCGGAGCTGCGGAAGCGCTGCAGAAGCTAAACATGGAAGGCAAGCTTCCGATCGTTTCGTTCGACGACGATCCGAAGACACTGGAATTGATCGAAAGTGGAGCGATTGCGGCCACCATCGCGCAAAAGCCTTACGTCATGAGCTATTACGGGCTGAAGTTCCTCGACGACCTGCACCACAACGCGGTACACCAATTCAAAGACTGGCGTAGCGCATTGGCGGCACCCATGCCCACGTCGGTGGATACGGGAACGGTGGTTGTGGACAAGAACAATCTGAAACGCTATCGCGATGCACTGACGGCACGCCCATAGCCGTTGCAGAGACTATTGTTTTGGCACGAGGTGTTGCTGCTCCCGTTCCGTCGAACCTACGGACAAAAGAAATGGCCGCAAGAGGGAAGTGCGGCCATTTCGATTTATCGATGTGCCGTTGATTACATTTTTATTGGGGAGCTATGAGTCGCGACACACTGCCACTGTCCGTTCGGCATTTTCACCCATGTATCGGTCCAACGTTCGTGAAGATCCATCGGCTTTCCTGATGCATCCGTGCCCTTCGCTATAAAGCCGCCCGTCGCGATGGCCACATCGCCGTATACGATAACCTTCACATCTTCGTATTCCGCTGTTACATATTTAGTGGCCTTTGCTGTTGCCAGCATCTGGGTCTTGCTGGTGACTTTTCCATCGTTCCCCGTGCTTACGAACTTGTCGGCCAGCAGCGGGGCGACCAGGTCGGGATTATTTGTCTTCTGCGACTGAAGCCATTTGTTTTCCAGCGCCGCTACATCTTTCTCTGTACCGCTGGAGGGTTGGGTCTGCGAAGATGCAGCAGATCCCATAAAAAGCAAACCGAGTACACACACAATCCAAGCTCTCTTCATAGACATCTCCTTGTCGCGATTTAACAACGTTGTGTTGGGGCCTGAGTTCTGTCGCCAGCCGATGGGACAGGCATAACCTGGCGATACAGCTTACAGCAATTAGATAAAGGCGAAGTACGAAATCGTGAACTCGTGCGGGCCCACGGAAGGCGTTTGTCGGCCATTTTGGGCCGGCCCTTGTCGCCTTACAGGATCGCTCCGGAACTTTTTTGGACTTTTGCGGGACCGAGTAGAGAGGCCAACACACTTAGGGTTAGCCGCCCTCAGAGGGGCTAATCGTATTCCTCGTAAGGGAAGAAAAGGGGGTGGGCATACCTGGCTTGCCCGCTTTTCCACTTTGAATCGCATCGCCTCGGTCTTCCCTAAAATTCTCCGTTCCCAAAATCTGACCCTGGCATTTGCGGCTGCGTCGGGGTAAACGCGCGTATGGCACAGGTGGATTCCGAAGTGAGAATGCGGCCGTTAATCTTCAGCTCAGCCCGTTGTCACGAATTAGCCGCTCAATCTGGAGAATGTGATTGATATCGTGGGCAGCCATATGGCGAGCGAGATCGCGGACCGTCAAGCGGCCCCGCTCCGCATGGTTTCCTTCGCATTCCCATTCCTTCGGAGTCAATCGGGTCAACAATCGGAGATTGGCCTCGCGCAACAACCGGAACATCTCTAAAGCCTCGCGCACATCCCACGAGCCATAGTCACCGAGCCTGGCCCATTCATTCTGATCGAAACCGATCATCGTCGCGCCATTGTGCTCGATCATCTGGCGATAGCGCCAACTGGTGACCAGTTCGTCTTCTGCCAAGTGGGCGAGAATCTCGAGCACTGACCACTTTTGAGGAGCAGGTCTTCTCCTGAGCTTTTCATCGGACACGCCTGAAGTGAGTCGAGCCAAAGTGCCGGCAGCAGCTCGCTGCATCGCGATAGGATCTTTGCCCTCAACGTAGGCGGCCAATCTTCGTAGGTATTGATCCGTGGTCTCTAGGTCAGCCATGAAGCAGGCACTCTAGAACGCAACACATCGTAAGCCATGCAATTTCGCGGGATTGTGTCGATTTCTTGGGCAAAGGGGACAACACTGAGAGCCGCGCCGAGCACGCATCCAGCGAGAATGCTGGTGACGGCCCCATTCTAGATTTTCTTAATGAAGTCCGCAATAAACTCGATTCACTGTCTGCTTAAGACGGCGGAGATCGGAAAGCTGAAGAAGGGGTCGGAGGCCGTCCGGTAACTTATTGGGCTTTCTGCCCGGCCGGGGTATACCAGACGGGAGAAGTCCAGGCTCGTTGTTGAACGGTTGCCGGCACGTTCGGATTTGGAGGCAAGTTCAGTCTTGCCGACCAATAGGTGGACCAGCGCGGGGTGGGGATTTCCAGGACGCGCGCGTAATAGGTGGCGCTGGCAGCAGGATCGAAGGAAGGATCCGTCCACTGGCCGATCAGTTCGGTGGCACCGATGGAGTTGGTATAGGTAGCGGTCTTAACCTCAACGGTGTTTCCGACGGAGGGAAGTTTCCCGGTCTTGGGATCGATCTTGCGATCACCGCCCCAGACGACGTCGTAGACTTTTTCCTGACTCTTGCCGTTCTTGGTGGAGATCTTGATGATCTGAACGCGATCGAGATTTCCGCTGTCGGGATCCTTGATCGCTTGAATGAGGAAGGTAGGGGCAGACGTTCCCGCTTGTGCCGGCAGGTCGCCGCCCATGGGTACGCCGCCATCATAAGCGGCTTTTACCCAGTCTGCCTTTTGCGGCAAATCCTTGGGATAGTTCCAGCCGGCAAACATGCGAACCATGATGCGGACTCCGGAAGTGCCGAACGTTTCTTTACGCTTCATTGCGGCGAACAAGGACTCGCGAGTGTTCTCTTCTGCCCATACGCCGGTCAATCCGCCGGATCCGACAGAAGTGGGAGGCTCACCGCCGATGGAAGTAGTGGCAGTGACCACCGTTCTTGGATCGTTGTCCTGATTGCCGTGCGACCCGGGATAATTGTTCGCTTCGGTGGAGGACATGCCGGAGTGGAAGTCAGTGCCAGCCTCTATGCCATATTTAAATGGATTGACGCCGATCTTTGCCTGGAGTTCCTGCCCGACGCCATACGCCTGGCGAATATAACTTCCCGTCGCCGACTTTGCCTTGATGTCTGAACCTATCAGATAGGTCCACATCTCGAAGTTGGCGAATTCGTCATTGGGCGAAAGGGAAGGACTGGTATCGCTTTGTCCTTTTCCCTGAATAATTTCCGCCAGCGGTTCATTCGCCATGCGCCGTTGGGCGTAGTCTTTCGTGAGCGGCTTGCCAGACATGTCTTTTGTGCTGAACATCAGGCCGTTGCTGGCGTTTCCGTTGTGGGGGACGGCGATGACATCGATGCCTTGCTTGCGCTGTCCTTCGAGGTAGCGCCAAAGATCTTCAGGGTCGACGGATTCGAACGCCGTGTAAGGCATCTCCGGGCCTTTATCGGCGAAGATGACACAGCGATGCAAATTCTGGAGGGAAGGCGCCGAGGTCCACTCGAATCCCACGAATGCGGTGAACTTGCCGGGTTTGTTGTACTTGTTGGGAACGGCCATGTAGCGCTCCCAAGCGGAACCGGAGAGTTTGGGGTCGGAGAATTCGGGGAGCGGCTTGTTGGACGTGACTGATTCAATGAGCTTGCGGAAGGCCATCGCGGAAACCTTGGGGTCCTTGTTGGTCATCAGGGTGAACCACTCGGTGTTGGCAAAAGGTCCGTTGGGGTTGACAGTCTCATTCACTACTCCGAGATATTCGGCGTGATCGGTGAGAGCCAGAAAGTCCAACGGGGCCTTTCGTCTTTGCGGTTTACCGAAATACTGAACCGTTTCGCCCATGGCGTAACGGTAGGCATCGTCAGGCGTGGTAGTCGTGGCCATAGCGAACGCATCCATCGAATAGCTGCTGTGCAAGTGCAAGTCACCGAAGTAGGCATTGCGGAGAGGATTGCGTGGAGGGCGGGCTTCGGCGGATACGGCGGCCTGGTCCTTGTTTTCCGTCGCAGAAGGGGCGGCGGTTTTTTGATCGGTGCAACCCGCGATGTAAATCACCAGAACTGCCGGAGCCAACAGACGAAAGAATGCGAGCGTTTTGGGCACGTGTCCCTCTCTTGAAGTTCAAATTGCACTGTGAAGCGTGAACGCCGTGGACCGGCGGCACTTTTCGTATCCTTACTAAGTGACTTTGAGTTGCCCACGAGTATACAACACATGGCAGGTCGAGCAAAGATTCGCTTGCGATCGACACGGAATCGAATGCAGTTCACTGCTGAGTGCCAGCAGCTTCTGGTAAGCATGGAAGCCGGTCGTTTGAAGGACTGGGGAGCGAGTGCATCGGTTTTGCGGCCGGGAATTGGCTCAGGCGAAAAGTAATGGGACGGGAAGTTGCGCCAGTTGCGCGACTTCTTAATTCAAACTGATCCGGTCTCAGCAACTTTCTTAGCGACAAATGGCTGAAATACGGGAGTTTTCCTGAAATTGATCGCACCTGCGAGTTGAGATTTCTATGATGCTGGAACCTGTCAGGGGAACTCACAATGAAGATCTTGCTTACACTCATTGGCTTGCTGCTGGAACATTTGCGGGTGCGCAGAACTCCAGCAAATCGCCTTCGTCGAAACCCTCCAACAGCAACGCTTCACTAAATCCAGCTTTGAAGTTGATCCAGGCGCAGGCCAATGAGCAGGGGGATCGCCGTGAAAACATCGAATGCCGCCGCTGACCCACGATGTTGCACCCTTCAGGTTGATGCTCGCATAAGGTTGAATGGCAAGACCTAGGTGCAAGGACGCCCGGTTGTAGATTTTCGGGAACTCACCTCGTTAAGTGAGAAGACTAAGGCACAAGCGACTGGTGAGAATACAGCGCGGGCGGGCGTCACCCCATGGGAGAGAAAGATCGACCCCGAAAGCTCCATTGTGCAAGCTGGTCGGGATAGGAGTGGTAATCGAGTTGGCGATGGGATTCGCTGTCGAGCGGCTGATGAATTCGATGCTATTCAATGCGGGCGGAGTCGACATTGTAGCTTACGTCGTCGTGGTGCCGTCGCTTTTTCTGGTGTCGATGCGAGTGCCTGCACTACTCGTAACGCAGCGCCTGGGTTGGCGCAATGCGAGTGGCTCTTCGTGCGGGCAGGTATGCCGCCAGCGTTGGACGCCAGATTCGGCAGGAGCAATTGTTGCATGCAGAACGACGATTAGCGCACCCTGCCAAGCCTGAACATGTGCGTATTTGGACAGTCACGCATGGAGAATGTTTATAGGCTTGACTGCAGGGAGCACAGATTGTTCAAGTCAGGCAGCGACCGGAGTACCTGTGAGATTCAGCCACAATGTCCGCACTTTACCAACTGTTTTCTCGTGTTCGTAGGTTGCTTGGTTTCATTCCTGCTTTGGTGAGCAAGTGGCTAGAGGCGAAACCACGCGACGCCGTATTCGCGCCACAGCGGATGTGTCCATTTTGTGGTCTCATCACATCGCGCAGGAAACGACATTGCCTGGAATGCGGCAAATCTCTTAAGCCAGCGTAGCAGTCGATGCGAAAAGAGCAGTCTGACAATCACAGTGATCGGAGAGGTACGACTGGATCGACGGATGTTCGGTCATTCGACGCTTCAGCCGATCGCCGCGGCAGTCGATTGGCCGAAGGACTTTACGGCTACGGTTTCATTATCCAGGATGTCGAAGACGGTATAAAGTTTTGTAATTTGCATCAGGTCGGTCACCTTATCGGTGAGGTTGAGCAGTTTGAGTTCTCCCCCCTGCTTGCGCACGCTCGTGAAGGCACTCACCAGAGTACCCAATCCCGTACTGTCAATGTAATTGACAGCGCCAAGATTGAGCAAAATCTGCTTCTGTCCGTTGGCCAACAGATTAAGGATCGCTTCGCGCACCGAGGCGCTCCCTTCGCCCAATTCAATGCGTCCGGTGATATCTACAATCGTGACGGCACCAACTTGTCGATTGCTCGTCGTCATTTTCATCGATAACCTCCTCGGACAATCAAAGACCTTTGAAACTTGTCCGTGGTTGAATTGTAAGCAGGCAAGGAAATCCAGACTGTTCAATACTGCACACTTTGAATGTCGCGTCCTAGCAGGTCGCGCGTAGTCCTGAGTAATGCGGGTTTCGGAAACCCAGACTGTTGAGTTGATCAACGTTTTGTGACCCGAATCGCAAAGGTAACAGTGGGGTTTGAATCCTTGTGAGGAATTCGGATTTGCGCTTCTCCTACGGCAGCCGCGGTAAAATGGTAGATCTGCGTCGGACCGCCAGGGTTCTGCTTGGCCGGATACTTGACACTGTCGAATCGGACTGAGAAGGTAGAGATCTGCGGAGTGTCGTAGTTCCCACCACCAATTGTCTGGAGGGTTATGACGATCGGCTGGCCCACTTTGGCGGTAAGGTGTTGCCCGTCGTTCGCGCGAGTGAGTAACAACTCCTGTTGCGTGTTGCCCGGAGAGGTGTCGGTCTTTTGACCGGAGGAGTTTCCGCAAAAAGCCACCCAAAAAACCGATGCTACCAAAATGAACTGAACCATCGAACCCTCCCTGTGGTTCGAACGAAATCGGCTGTTATTGCAGCTTAGCGTATTCGGATTTGGCAGTAAGAAGAACGGGAATGTCGGGGTCGGCATCTTTCCAGAGCATAAAGAAATTCTGGTAGGCGGCCTTGGCCTTGGCGTTCTCGCCCTGCAGGTCATAGGCGCGGGCTAGACCGAGACGCGCGAGTGCGACAATGGGCTCGTTCACGACGACGCCGGGCCAATCGATGATTTTCTGAAACTCGGCGGCGGCTTGCTCTCCGTGCTGAGCGGCGAGAAGAGCCAGTCCGCGCACATATACCGGATAGAGGTTGGTCCAGAAGGTGCTGCTACCCGGGACACCGAGTTCGTAGGGAAGCGTGGGAGCGAGGAGTTCCACGGCCTTCGCACCATTGTTGGGAACGGCGAGAGCGAGCTGGGCGCGAAGAGTCGGAAGGTAATTGAAGAGGACGATGGTATCTTCCGGAAAGCGCTTCTGCAAATCGTCAGCGAGAGATTGCGCGCGAGCTGAATCGCCAATCAAGGCAAGAGCATAGGCCACGACAAACTGGGCGTCGCGCCCGTTGGACTGGGCGAGTGTGGCGGCCACACGCTGGCGTGCCAGCGCAGCGTTTCCATAGAGCGCTTCCCACAAGGCTGCGGAGGCTTCGCAACTTGCGGCCATCTCTTTTTCACCGGCATGCGCAGCGGAGGTCGCGGCCTGGAGAGAGAGTTCGCGGGCCGCGGTGAGTTTGCCGGAGTAAGCGGCGGTGCCAGCTTCCAGATAAAGCATGAGATTTTCTTTGCCGGGCTTGCCTGCAGACCAGGAAACCTGCTGGGCCATGCCGGGGAGATCGTTTTTCAGGAAAGCGATCTGATACATATTGACGCGCAGATCGCCGGAATCGAGATTCTTGGCTAGGGCGTCGTTGGCGGCGGCGCGGGCTTCGTCGAGCCGATTGAGGTGCAGGTAGCCGAGAACGAGATTGCCGAAGCTGAGGCTGTCTGAGGGATTGAGACGCATGGCCTCACGGAATTGCGCGAGAGACTTTTCGTGCTGGCCGAGAGTCTGATAGATGACACCTAGGTTGGTTGGCGGAACCTGTTCGCGAGGATAGATCTGGGCCCAGAGTTCATAGGCCTGGCGGGCTTTCTCCAGGTCACCGGTGACGAAGTGATGGTAGTGGGATTCAATGTAGAACTTTTCCCATTCGCTGACGTGAGCACGAAGTTCGTAGGCTTTGCGGGTATTTTCCGCGGCGAGGATTTTCTCGCCGAGGTTGTGATAGCTGGTACCGAGCATGGCATAGGCCATCGCAAAATTCGGATCGAGCTGGATGGAGTGCTGGAAGAGAGGAACCGCGGCGGTGAAGTCGGCTTTTGTGGACATGGTAACCCGGCCGAGACTATAGGCCTGAAGTGCTTCGAGCGAGGGCGTGGTGGCTTGTTCGATGGGGGTATCGAGTTTGCGGACGGTCCTGAGAGACTCTCCCAATTTTTCCCGCAGTTTGGTGGAGGATTCGCCCAGCGCTTTCAACACGTTTTCCTTGCCGTTCGCGGTGAATTGTTCCTGAGCGAGGGAATCGCCGGTTTGACAGTTGACGGCGTTGACGCCGATGACGTACTGACTGCCCATGCTGGAGATGGAGCCGCTTAAATACGCCTTGCTTCCGGCGCGCTGGCAGAGATCGCCGGCGACGGTGGGAGAGAGCTTGCTGTCTTGCGGCAGACCCATGAGTTTCAGAGTTTGCTGAATGCGCTGATCGGAGACGAGGCTCAGGAACGGAGATTGCTGGAGTTGCGAGGCAAGACCCTGGCGAAGCGTGTCGTCAAAGATGGGATCGCCCGTTTTGTTGATGAAGTCCGCGAGGATGATGGTGTCCGCCTGAGTCAGAGCGTGAGTGCTTCGCGTGGTGTAGAACCAGCCAGCAACGGCGAGGAGAGCGACGAGCAGGATGGCTCCGGCGGCGATCGGTTTCCACGCGAAGGTACGAGCCGCAGCAGGTACGGTGGGAGCCGCGGCTGCGGCGATTGAAGTAGACGAGGAAATTGGGTGGCCGGAGTCGGAAAGGCGCTTGAGTTGCTGCAAATCGGAGCGGACGGCAGCCGCGGTGGGATAGCGAAGACTTCTATCCTTATCGAGGCACCTGTTGATGATCTCCTCGAGCTGGGGAGGAATCAATGGATTCACGGAGCACACGCTGGCGGGGATGCGCGTGAGAATGGCTTCGATAATCGCACCACCGGTCCTGCCGCCAAAGGCCTGACATCCGGTGGACATCTCGTAGAGTAACAGACCCAACGCGAAAATATCGGCGCGTCCATCGAGATCGTCGCCGCGAACCTGTTCCGGAGACATGTACGCAGGAGTGCCGCTGATGATGCCAACGATGGAAAGGGAATCCTGAGTTGCCTGAGAAGAGGAAGAAGAGGGGTCGTCGGGAGCGACAGCCGACGGATCTTTGGCGACGAGCTTGGCTAAACCAAAATCGAGGACCTTGGCCTGGCCGCGTTTTGTGACGAAAACGTTGGAGGGCTTAATGTCGCGATGGATGATGCCTTCAGAGTGGGCGACATCGAGAGCGTCGGCAATCTGAATGCCGAGGTCGAGAATTTCTTCCACGGGAAGGGGCTGGCCGTGGATGTGCTGGCGAAGAGTTTCGCCGTCAATGAATTCCATGGCGATGAAGGGGCGGTGATTCTGCTCGCCAATGTCGTAGATGGTGCAGATGCCGGGATGGTTGAGGGCAGAGGCGGCATTGGCTTCGCGGCGAAAGCGCTCGAGGGCTTGGGCGTCGTGGGCCATCTGATCGGGAAGGAACTTGAGAGCGACCGGGCGATTAAGGCGCATGTCGACGGCCTTGTATACCACACCCATTCCTCCAGCGCCGAGTTTTTCAAGGATGCGGAAGTGAGTGATGGTCTCGTCAATCATCGGTGAACGCGCGCCCGTAAGAAAAGCTTCAAATCAAAGAGTGTTATCGTTCAGAGCGGGATCCCCCCCCGATTTTTGCCGGGGCGCAGCAGGAGGCTTTGGAGCGCCGAGCATACTGAGGACCCGCGAGCCTTCCCCATAGACGGACACGTCGGCCTGTTGTTCGAGTTCGAAGACCACGTTTTTATTGCAGACGGAGCAGACCAGTGCTCCGTAGCCGGTTCCGCCCTGCTGGACGAACATGTTGTAACGCATGACGCGTTCGCAACATACAGGAACCCAAAGGTTTGGAGTTTGCGCTGGAGTCAAGAGGCACCTATCCACGAAGGAATGTCCCGGATTATACACTGAAAAACTGGTTGGCTAGGCGGGGAACAAGAGTTTAGCAGTGAGAAGTACTGTGATTTGAAAAGGTCCCAAGATCAATGGGAGCCGTCCCCCTCGTTCTTATCTCTCCCGATCGCTACAATCGCCTCTGGCATGCTTTCATCGTACCGTTTTGCGAATTGAAATCCCGGCCTGTCGCGACGGGTAAATGGATAAGTCCTTATCAAGAGGGCAAAAGCTCGCCCGACGCGCTTCGGAGGAGCGCGGGTGTAAGTTCTTTCTGATTCCTCGCCGCGTGTGTTGGCCTGTCAGCCGTGGTTCCTTTCTGGATGTGAACCGGAACTTCATTTGATGGCGCAGCCGGCGCATCTGAAATCAGCTCGGTCGCCTGGCTCAGGTTTGTACTCCAAGCGCTCCGCTCCGCCTACCACGCATACATTCGAACTTACCGTTCACTGAACGGTCGGGTCTTGAACCCAGTCATCGCCTCTTGGCAGATTTCAATCGTATCTGGGGTCTGATTGTCGAAGCTCGATGGACTGCCGGACCTCCCAAACAAGAGCCACATTGCAGTTACCGAAATTTCTTATGGCTTGCGCGGTTGAACGCGCGATGCCGGCCGGTTAAGGAAGATTTGTGCAGGCAACGACTATTCGCCGGAAGTTCCATTCACACTCGGCATCATTTACGATCCTTTCACAAGGTGATCACAAGACGGGCTTGGTAGGAAAGCGTTGCCTACGCTCAACCCGATGTAGCGGCCCGATGTGTGTCCGAGTTTCGAGTACTAGCCTTCATACCGCAAGCCACTACAGGAGCCGCCTAAAGGGGAAACGGCTCTCGCAGACTTGGTTCTCTCCGCCAACAAAGCCAGCCTCTGTTCGTGAGTCATGGGTTCCCAGGGGACAAGCTTCTCGGCCAGCACATCCATTCTGCGAAGGAGCGTCAACTCGATGAAAAGCTCCATAAAATCCAAGTCTCGAAAGACCAACGAGCCGGACTCTCGCATCTTGTCGCGAATGCGCTCGAGATGGGCGGGCATCTCGGTCCAGTGAAGGCCCGAGCGGTGGTGATGACAGAGGTGGTATCCCTCGTTCATGAAGTTGACTTCGTCGAAGACGGTTACGGTATTTACAAAATAATCCTCGGGATGATCCGGATCACAGAAAGCGTGCTGAACCCAAGAGGTGATGGCCATGATGAAGTTCATGGAGAGAAGAGGAACTAACACAAACAGGATCCCAATTCTCCAGTCGTAAATAAAGACGGCCCCGAAATAAATGAAGTACCGAGTGATTCCCCAGAACATTCGTCTTTGGTTCTTACGGTCGCCTCTGGCTCTGAAGTAAGCGTAGGGAGCAAGCCCCAGGGTTGTCCAGATGTTGTCAGAAAGATACCGAAGGAAATGCAGTGGATTGGTTCGATCGTAGCCAATCGTGGAGGCATTATCGTCGGGTCCGCCATTCTCTTTATGGTGGAGACGAACATGAACCGTGCGACCCAGTTCCGGAAGGTCGCCATAGAAATATCCGAGAAAGAATTCAGCGTAGCGGCCGAAGACCTTATCGTATTTGTCCGCAAAGTATCCTTGGGGGCGGTGCGCCTCCAAGTGTTTAGTGCTGAACATCCTGACTGACCGCTGAAACTTGAGGCCGCAGAGGGAAAGATAGAAGGCCACTACGAGCATAAGCCTAGGCTTCCCTGAAACGAGTTGGATGACGAAAATTGGTACGGTGGTAAGGGTAAGGGAGACCATGAGCCGTAACGCGGGAGTGTCTCGGGGGTCGCGCAAAACCTTTTGGCCGAGCCGGTCGATGAACCGGTCGTACGTCTGGGAGAGGAATTGATACGCCCCGCGTAAGGGACGAACCTTCCCGAGAAGCAAGGCCACACCATGGCCTCCGACGGAGAGCGCGCCCATGAGCGAAACGGCAGCAATGCTTGCCAAAGCCATGAGAACTGTCCAGCACCGAACTAGAAGTTTGCGAATGGCTGCAAGAGTCAGCGCACGCCAATAGGCGTTTGAGCGAGTGTATTTCGGCACGTCGTTCAAGTCCGCATCCGTTAGCTTGCCTACGAATTGCATGTTCGTCGTTGTACCGATTGAGGGGCTGGGTCCGGTGTAGTATGCAGAGGGATTTTACACTGAAGCAGAGCAAAGTGACAGAGTCGGCTGAAGAACACGGAAGCCAGACAAGTGCGTTTGTGAGGGTTGATCGCAGGACTTCCCGGGGAGCGGGAATCTATGAGCGGGAAAGGCCGCTGTTGGCAAGGCAGGGAATTCCGGCGAGGGCCGAGTAGATGTGCAGACCGAGAGTGCGACCGACGGGAACTATGAAGGCGTCGTCGCCGATCTGGCGGGAGCCGGCGAGTTCAGCAAGAGGAAGAGCGAGCCACTCGTCGGGAATCGGGATGTGTCCGGCGCGGAAGATCGGCAAGGCGAAGGATCGTTGAACGTGTCCATTCCCGGGGCTCTGCTGTGGCTTTCGCTGGCGCTGGGCGCTGTTGTGCTGGCGGGAACGTTAATCGGCAAAGCTTCCTGGATTGCCCAGGCCCTGCCTAAGGAGTTTCTGTGGGCGCCGATTGCCGCCGCATTCTACGCACTCTGGAAAGGGCGGAGTCATGCGGCGCTGATGCTGCGAATGATTCTGCTGCTTGCGTTTACGGTAATTATCGTAGCCGCAGCGGTGTGGAGTCTGTTGTGGGTAAGTTCGGAAACTGCGCCGCTGCTGGTGGTTTTTCTCTGCGCAATCGGAATGATGAACTTCGTCTTCTATTACCGGTGGGTGCGGCTGGCGGCGCTGGGATTTAATTTGGAATGACCATTTCAGGAGCGAAATTCGAGGCAGAAAGGGTCCCAAGGCTTCATGAAGGGAGCTCAGGAGGCTGGAGTGGGTGCGCGGCGAAAGATAACGCGGGCGAGCCAGAGAAGGCCTGCAAGAGCGATGACGTTGAGAATGGATTTGAAGATGAGATCGTTGCGTGGCCAGGAGCTGCTGCCAAGAAATCCTGCAGTCATGTTGACCAGCATAGCGCCGTAGACGAGGGCCCAGCGATGCAAGTCAGTCCAGGCAGAAGAAGAATGCCAGCGCTTGATGATGAGAAAAACGGCGAGGGCCCAGGCGATGCCGACGATCATGGGAACCCAGAAGGGTAGACCGTGAGCCAGAGTTGGTACAAAAACCAGAGTGATGAGCAGATACCAAGGGAAACCGAGCAGCAACGTGGCGAAGAGAACCAGCCACACGGGGGGCGGGGATTGCGAATTGCTCGGGTGAGGATAGTGGCGCCAGGAACGGCGTTTTGCGTAAGCGGCGACGATGAGGAGGACGATGGCGAGTAGTCCGAGAAGCATGGTGACGAGTGGCGGAATGTACTTGGGAACGTGGAAAACGTTTGGACGAGCCTGCTGCGTCCAGGCAAACCAAGCAAGAAAGGAACCGAAAAGAAAGATGACTGTGCAGAAGATGAATCCGCCGCGGCGCAACCACGATTCGCGGCGGCGCTTGCGGAACAGTAATTCGGTCAACTGGACCGGAATGAGGACGACCCAGACGCTTTCGTAGACCAACATGAAAAGAAAGTAGAGCCAGTTGACGCCCCAAACGCGATCGGGAGTGGGGAGCGATCCGAGCCAGGGAAGAGGAGCGAGGGAGGTCTGCTGGATGACGAACTCTTCGGCGATGGAGAGTGCGAGTCCAAGAAAAAGAAGGCTGGTCCAGCCAGCCTGCCAGCGACGCACCAGTTCGCGCGCGAGCAGGGCGCCGCATCCCCAGACCATAATTTCCGGGACGAAGGCGAAAAGGAAGCTCAGCCGGGTGGAACCGTTCAGAACTTCTGCGACCAAGGGTGCCAGGACGACGAGAGTGCTAGCTGGGGTGAGTCGCTGCCATGCCGTTGGCGGTGTCGAGGAGTTTGCGGCAATGTTCGTGGTCGTGTTCATGGACGGCAAGACTACTAAAGTTGTCTCACAATTGGAGCAAGAGGTGGAGAAAAGTCTCATCACCGGCTAAAGCCCCGTGATTCTGATTTGCGGATGTTGGAGCTAAGGCTCCGACCCACTTAAGAGCAGTTATCAGATTGTTATACGTATGCGAATTGTCTGGGTAAGATCCAATCGGCAAAATGATGCAAATAAGGGGATTGGAATTCCTGGTGAGTTGAGATCCTTGGTAGCGCAAACGCCGCCCCGCTCAGGATGACAAGTCAAGATAACGCAAAACCAAGACCAAAACCAAAACCAAGTAGAAGAGGGATTGCAGCGCGGGATCGTCTGAGTTCACCTTCCCGGTCAAGAACACCGAGGGGCAAACGGCGCGTATAAAGTAGGGGTGGGGCAGCCCTTAAGTTCACCGAAGATACGGCGTGGCACGGGGGGTGGGCCGGCGATCCCACCACTTAAGGACACGCAAGGCGCGGAGAGTGTTCCAGCGGCTGGGAGAGCCGGGGCGTTCGAGTTCGAAATAGACTTTTCCCGCGTAGGAATGTTGCAGGAGCCAGCGGCCGTCGGAGCAGCGGCGACTGCGGAGGACGTCGAGAGCGTCGGAGAGGCGAGGATCCCGAGGAGCGTTAACGGACTGGAAATAGTCGAGCGCGCGGAGAATGTCGTAGTGCCATCGGGGAGGAAATGAGAGGCGCAGAAATTCGGGTTTGATGATTTTGCCGGTGCGGTGAGAGCGGAACAGGCGGTGAACGAGAAGGAATTCGCGGCCGCGGAGTTGCGCAGCTCGCACGGCACGTGCGTTGCGTTCGCAGAACAATTCGAAGTGGCGCAGACCTTCGAGCACGCTGATGGTGGTGTGAACAGAGGAATGCGTGGCGCCGCGAGGGCGACGGCAATTCCAACCGCCATCGGGCATTTGCTCGTCGAGGAGATGGTGGACGATGGTGTCGAGGCGGGGATCTTCGAAGTGGAAGTAAGAAAGGAGGGAGAGAATCATGCCTGAAATGCAAGTCTCGCCGCTGTGAGTCCATTTGGCCCATGTCCCATAGCTGACGCCGCCGTCGCGCTGGAGTCCGCAGTCAAGAAGGAGTTTGCAGGCTTTTTGCGCTGCGGTTGAGTTGGGAGTAAGACCGAAATCGCGGAGCACGAGCATGGTGTAGGTGGTGGAAGTCCACTTGGGGGAATAAAGACCCCTGTCGGAGGAGAGTCCGGCAGCCCAGCTGCCGCGAGAGTCCTGTTTGGCGAGGAGACGCGCACCCCAACCACTGCGCGCGATGTTGCGGCGCTCGCGCTCAATAGAAGCTTTTGATGCACCGAGCAAGTCCTGAAGGACTTGCCAACGAATGGAAGGGTCGCCGGTGAGAAGCCAGTGAATGACGGGATCGCGAGGTGATAGTGAGGTCCGTAGTGAAGTGGGCACGAGGTGTCAGTTCCGCTGGATTAAGGATTGATCAGCGCGATCACGGAGAGCGCGCAAGCGGCAAGTTCAGTCTAGCGCTGTTGCGAGGAGCGTTCAATCGGGAGAAATGTGGGAGCGCGTGACTTCGACTTTAGGCGGTTGCCAGGCAAGGCCGAAGCCGGGCAGGCCTAACAATCCAGGGACAGACTTGCGAAGTTGCAGCCCAAAAGCGCGAGCGCGCAATCCACGCCCAGATGCGAAGCGCGAGAGATGAGCAGAGTTTTGCGGAGAGATCCCGGCATTGAGATTTCCTTTGTAGAGTGTGCGTGCTAGTGAAATGACTGTAACCGAGATTCGGAGGGAAAAGGTCGGTTGCTAGGCACGGGAGGCACGGGCTGGACCGTAGACTGGAAGCGGCAGTTGCTGTAGCATGGCGCGCATGAACAAGGCGAGGACGGGGAGGCACGTAACTGCGGCGAAAGCGCGGGTAGCGCCAAAGAGCGTTGAAGAATACCTGGCGGGTGTGCCGGGACCGGCACGTGACACGCTGAATAGGGTAAGGGCGGCGATCCGGTCCGCGTCGCCAGCCGAGACGATTGAAATCATCAGCTATGGAATCCCCGCGTTTAAATACAAGGGAGTGCTGGTGTGGTACGCGGCGTTTTCGAAGCACTGCAGCTTGTTCCCGACAGCGGCAGTGATCGAAATGTTCAAGAAAGAATTGAAGGACTTCACGATATCCAAAGGAACCATCCAGTTCCCGTCGGACAAGCCGCTGCCGACGGCTCTGGTTAAGAAAATGGTGAAGGCGCGCGTTGCGCAGGTGGAGAGCAAGAAAAAGCGCTGAGCGGGATGCACGAGAAATCCCGCCTTGAAATTTGAAATGCGTTGACCCCGACGGTCAGCGAGATGAAGCCAGATTAAATTCAGAGCGCGAGGTACAACCGATGAGACTAAATCCGGTTGGAGAGCATGCTGTGGTAATTGGGGGAAGTATGGCAGGCCTGCTGGCTGCGCGTGCGCTTACGGATTTCTATGACCGCGTGAGCGTGTTGGAGCGCGATGCGATTCCGACGGGCGAAGAGCACCGGCGAGGAGTGCCGCAAGCACGTCACGCCCATGCGCTGCTGGCGGGCGGATCAATGGCGATGGAGGAATTGTTCCCTGGACTTTCACAGGAGTTAGTTGCGCTGGGCGCATTGCAGGCCGATCCCGCAGCAGAAGGGCATTGGTTTCTGGAAGGCGGCTGTTTAAAGAAAGGGAAGAGTGGACTAACCGCACTATTGATTTCCAGGGGGACTTCTGGAAGCGCATGTTCGCAGGAGGTTGTTGCAGATTCCCAATGTGCAGATACTGGAGCAGCAATCCGCGAAAGAACTAGTGACGACGGAAGATCGGCAGCGGGTGATAGGCGTACGGACTAAAACGCAAGCGTTGCAAGCGGATCTTGTAGTGGATGCGGCAGGGCGTGGTTCACACGCGCCGCAATGGCTGGAGGGAATGGGATTTCAAATAGCAACGGAAGAACGAGTCGAGGTTGGGCTGGGTTACACAACGCGTTCGTTCCGGCGCACTCCTGCATCGCTGGACGGTTATAGGTTCGCAGTAATTCCACCCACGCCCGAAGGCAAACGCGGTGGAGTGATCCTGGCGCAGCAGGGTGACCGCTGGATCGTGACGCTTCTGGCTTACTTCGGAAACTATGCGCCCGAGGACGTGAAGGGCTTTCTCGAGTATACGAAGACTTTGCCGGGACCCTATATCTATGACGCGATTCGCGAGGCAGAGCCGCTCGGCGAGGCTGCTACGTTTCGTTATCCGGCGAGCGTTCGCCGGTACTATGAGAAACTGACGCGATTTCCCGAGGGCTTCATGGTATTTGGTGACGCTGTCTGCAGCTTCAATCCCATCTATGGCCAGGGCATGTCGGTGGCGGGAGCGGAAGCGGTCATCTTGCGCAACGCGTTGGCTCGGGGGTCGAGTGCGCTCGCAAAACGATTCTTCACCGCGGCGGCGAAAGCGGTGGAGAAGGCCTGGGGCATAGCGGTAGGCGGCGATTTAAGAATCCCGGAGACGGTGGGCCAGCGGAATGCGGCGACCAAGTTTAGCAACTGGTATGTAGCGAAGCTGCACAAGTCGGCGCATCGCGATCCGGAGGCGACGGTGGCGTTCGTGCGAGTGGCGCAGTTTGTGGACGAACCAACATCGATTATGGCGCCACGGATCGCGTGGCGAGTACTATGTGGAGCGCGCTGAACTATCGCTCCGGTGCACTCCGTGGGAATTCTATTTTATTGCCGTTGCGACTAGTGACCGCGGGAGTTTAAGCGTGCTTGCAAGCGGGCCATGGAGTCGAGCTGTTTGTTAAATTCTTGAGCATCCTCATCGCTGTGAAACACCAAGCCGTTGGTTGTTTGGGAATAGTGCCCCTGTCGTTCGATCAGGAAGCTGGTGAGCCGCACAGTCGCAGTGAAATAGTCCTGCATCAGCTTCATCATTTCTTCTGCCTCGGGCCGGGTACTCTCTACACTTTGTTGGAACTCGCGAGCCGCTCCAGAACTTACTTTCGCGAGACGTTTCTCGGCCTCGGCGACCGAGCGGTTCATGTCAGACTGCTGTTCCGCTAGCTTTACGTTCGCGGCTTAGGTGCGAGTTTGAATCCACAAGAGTGCTTTACGGGTCCTGGCAGAAAACAAAAGCCACCTGAGCAAGAGACAGCTGAAGAGTAGAGGGGTCATCGTGTATCTGCCGAGATCGCAGAAATATGTGGGTGGGGTCAACGACATTGCTGCTATTGCGGTAACTATGGGCAAGAGAAAAAGAGCGATGCGGATCCACCAGCGGCCCAGGAAATCAGGTGGGGTCATGACAATCGACTCCGACGGCGATAGGGCTTCCGAATCTGGCGATTGCATGATGAGTCGCGGGAGCGATCGATTGCTGTCGATCTGCGAAGCATGCAAGGTTACTGCGAGAACAAGACGGCTGGAACAGAAGCTCGCAAGAAAGCGGATTCGAGCAAGCGATTCCGAGAAGGGATGAGCAGGCGGACACTCAGGGCTGGATTGATGTTGGTTTCACGTTCCAGCCTTCCACTTCGACGAGCGGGGAGGAACGGCCAAGGCCCTGGGATTTGTAGGTGGCGGTGATTTGCCGGGATTCGCCGGGCAGAAGTGAGAAGTAATTGTCCTGCCACAAGACCGGAAGGACTTCGTCGTCGCGAAGGACATAGCGGCTGACGCGGTCGCTGGATGCGCGAACGACTTTGAGACGGATGCCAAAAGCGAGGGTGCGGCTGAGATTGTGCAGTGAAACGGTTGTGGAACTGTCCGCTGCACCGCGGACGGACTTTGCAGTGACGGCCAAATCCACCTGCGGAAGAGTGTTTAACGCCGTGTAATCGGCGAACGTTTTTGTGGGAGTCCAGGTAGAAATCTGATACTGACCACTCTCATCAAGATCAGAGCGATCCCAGTCGAGGGATTCGGCACGAGTGGAGAGCCAATAGAAGTTGCTGCTGAGGATATCACCTGCGGACTCCAGGCGAAGGTTCACGAAGTAAGTGGGGCTGAGGCCATCGAGTTCCGGCAAGGTAAAGACGCGAGTGCTGCTGTCTGGAGGGACGTCGAGCGACGATTCCTTTGAGAATTTCTGGGACATGTCGAGATTGAAGACCTGAGCGGAAACTTTGAGGCCGGGGAAAGATTTGTAGAGAGAATTCACGACGACGATGGAGCGATCGTCGTAGGAATACTGAATGTGGAGAGGTTCGCAAGCGCGCTTGATTCCGAAGTAGGAACCGCCGGGACGAAGATACCAATCGTAGAGATGCCAGATCATGCCGGGCCAAGCGTTGTTGAGCATCCACTGGATGATGCCGGTGGAGGTGTATTTGTTGCGGCCGTAGGCTTCCATCATGGCGCGGTGCGACTCGTAAGCCTGCATCTGAGCTTTGCGGGAGAATTCTTCGGCGGAGTTTGATGGGCCATAGCGCTTATTGAGCGCTTCGGTAAATACGCCGAGCGTGTCAGACATGCCTCCGGCGTGATATTCCCAGACGGAATCGATTGGCCAAAGATGGTCCGGAGGAAGCATGAGGCGCAAAGTCTCGATGGGAGGAATGGCGGGGCCGGGACTAGTCTCCGTATTAAAGCCGAAAGCGCCGCCGTGTTTGGTATCGAGGTACCAGAAAGAAGGAGCGACATATTCGTAAGGGCCGGTCATTTTGACGCCGCTCTGGCCGACAGTGGTCGATTTACCGGAGGCGGAGGAAACGGTAGGGTTGGCCCAATCGCTATCGGTGAGGATGTTCAGGTACATGCTTTCGACTTTGGGAGGAGGAGGGAAGTCGCTGCCGTTCAGCCAGGTGAAGACAGAGGGGTGGCGCTCGAGGCGACGAATCTGGTCGCGGAGAGAGGCTGCAGCTACTTGCACGTTCTCCGCATCCCAGTCGCCCCACTTTTCCCATTGATCGCAGCAACACCATCCGGCCATCACGAGGATACCGAGGCGATCGCAAACCTCGAGAAAATGGTCGTCCTCAAGTTTGCCTTCGAGGCGGATCGCGTTCAGGTTTAGATCGCGAACGTAATTGAGTTGGGCCTCTTGGCGCTCCGGAGAGGAACGAAGAAGGAGATCGAAGCTGTAGCCTGCGCCGCGGATGAGGATGTTCTTGCCATTGATTTGATAGACGCGGTGACCTTGATCGTCAATCTGAGAGGTAACCTGGCGGATGCCGAAACGAATCTGACTGGCGTCAGAGAGCTGCCCGGCGGTTTCGAATTGCAATTCGAGGGAATAGAGATTTTGCGGGCCGACTTGAGCGGGCCACCAGAGACGGGGGTTCGCGACCTTGAGTTGGGGAAAGGTTTGCGGCGTGAAACGCACTAACTTTGTTTCGCTGGGGGCGAGCTGCACGTGCTGCGAGAACTTGATGTTCTCGATTTTGCCGTTGAGCGTGCCGGCAATGGCGTGTGTGGTGGAATTCTGCAATTCGACACGAACGGTGAACTCGGCTTGATCGATGGAGGGGAGATTGAGCTTTGTGAATACAGCGGGAAAGCGCAGGGCGACCGGACCAGTGGCAGAAATGTAAACGTCGCGCCAGATGCCCATTTCCTTGTCGGGTGGCATGGGAGCCCAGTCCACCAAGGTGATGGCGAGGTCGTGCGGCTGTGGAGGAAAAACTTCGATGGCGAGCGAATTTGTTTCACCGGGGTGGGCGGTGGCGGTGACATCGAAATTAAAGAGACGCCAGGTGCCGACAAGTTTGTCGGCAAAGGCGAGCTGGTGACCATTCATCCAGACGTTGGCGCGGTAGTTGATGCCGTCGAAATTGAGCCACAGCGTTTTGCCGCGGTAGTCGGCGGGAATCTGGAAGTCGGTGCGAAACCACCAGGAGTGAAGAAAAGGGCTGCCGGGCGGCATCATCAATTCGGAGAAGTCGTGGAAGATGGGATAGGTGGTTCCGGGGATGGAGCGCAGGTTCATACCGAAGTAGGGATCGGGATAGACCTGATCGTTCACCAGGGCGCTGAGCACGGTGGAGGGGAGCGTTGCCGGATACCAATCGCGCGGCGTGAAGCCGGGAGTGGAGATGACCTCGCCAGTTTCTTGAACGTTGGTCGAGGATTGAATGGACCAACCCTGGCGCAGCAACATCGAGGAGCCGAGGGCTTCCGGAGTATTGGCGAAAGCTGGGACGGATGCGATCAGGCAGATAGAGAGACAGAAGAACAAGACTTTCAGAAGGTGAATCATTGCTGATCTCTCCACGCCCTGCAGGACCTAGCGGATGTTCTGAAGGGAGGTTGTCACAAAGTTATGTGTGCACAAATTCCTGGACGTTGACAGGCAAATTCGAGAGCAGTTCGACGCGGGTGGCAAATTTTCCCAAGGTATTTTCCACGACGCAGTAGTCGAAGCTGGGAATGATGACTTCGTTCCAGTGATTGCCGATGCCGCGGAGCGCGACGTCGAGCATAGTCACGATACGTGAGCCCAGAGGGGCATGACTATCCAAAGTGATAGCGCCGAAGAATTCCTGGCACTCGGTGTAACCGGAGTTGTGCGTCCCGGTGTAGGGCTTCAGAGCGGCAAGGTCGACCTCCTTACCGATGCGACTGGAGACTGCGGCGGAGTGGGACTGGAAGTAATCCACCAGAGCCTGCTCCTGAAGACGCGCAGGAAGATTCTCCTTGGCGATTTTGCGGTACCACTTCTCGCCAACTTCATAGCCACCTTCGACGAGCTTGAACCAATAGCGCTGCTCGTCGGTGACTTTCGAAGGGTGATCGACAGCGATGACCGAGCGCCGAACGCATGCGGTAAGGCCGTCACGCTTCGGAGCGACACCGAGATGCACCCATTCGCCTTCGCCGATGGGACGATTAAGCGCCGGGCCGATTAGAGTGCGATTGGCTTGGTTGGCGCCGACCATGATCTTGAAGCCGTCATCTTCCGAGCCAAGCATGCGGCCGGTCCAGGCACCCCAAGCGGCCACTTCACTTTCGAGGCGGCCGGGACGCAAGACCGCGAGCATGGCATGAAGCATAGCATCGCCTACGCGTGCGGCGTCAGCGATGAGTTGCATTTCGCGCTCGCTCTTTTCGTATTTGACGCGGAAATAAAGTTCCTGCGCGTCGACAACACCCTGGGGGCCAAACAGCGACTCGAGATAAGTGACCACACCCGCCGGGATGACTTGGCGTGGCGTGAGAAGCGCAACGTGATCGACGCGGCCCCCCGCCGCCTGAGTGACGACGTCTTCGAGGCGTTCGGCAGCGATGGGATATTTTTCGTCGGCCAGTTGCAGCAGTTCCACCTTGTGAACCGCAGCACCGGCACGATCGGCGAGTTGCTCGGCGACGTAACCACCCTCCAGACCAGCAACGATATGAAATCCGGTGGGACCAACGACACCGGCGACCTGCTCGATGGAGATGTTGATGTTGCCGCCGAGGTAGGGAACGTCACCACAATAATGCTCATCGGAGAAGACAATCCCTACCTTGTGGCCGTGTTGCTGTAGCGCGGCATTGACGTTTCTTACTCGGGACTGGAATTCGTCTTTGGAGACCGCGAGGGTTCGATCGATTGGAGGCGTGTTTTCAACAATGCGTAGGACGCGTTCCAGATCCTGGCGATGCTCAGCGCCGGTTGGGTTGATGGGATTCATGGTGATGGTTCCAGGAAATAGCTTTGCAGGTGACCCCCGCTCTGATCGCTAACATATAACTTACGACGGCCAGATACAAAGTTGTCCGAGAGGTTGTTCACTCCCTTGGCGAGTGTTCACAAAGTGATGGGGAGAGAAAGTGCAGCGGGCGAGCCAGGCGCGGCCTCGATCACCAGCGATTATTTGGAAGGGGAAATGGAAAACGGATTGGAGCCGGGGAGAGCAGCGAGGATAAAGGCGATGCCGCTGAAGGCGAGGGCTTCGAAGACGCTGGTCCATTCGTTGCCGTTGCCCGAGTGGGGATCAGCGATGGCACGTGGGATGTGAAGAAGGAGAAACCAGAGAAAAATCATGATGCCGAGAAGGATGGAGGCCCATCGCGCGAGCACGTTCACGATCATGGCTACGCCCGCGGCGATCAATGCTACGGCGGCGAAGTAGGTCCAGAAGACGGGGCCGGGAATCCAGCGAGGCACGAGCGAAGCGACGAACTCGGGATAAAGGAAATGGTCGATCCCGAAGGTGATAACGGTGATGGGAAGAAAGAAACGGCCGAGACGCATGAAGCGCTCGGGAGAGGGAGTGAAGAACGGCTTTTGTCCGGTGAGGGAGCCGGCGGTGATTGAGCGAGGAAATCATGCGCGCTTCGCGCTCGAATCTTTGTCTTCGCTCTTCATCGAGTGAGACACTTTCCGGAAGGACCTTGATCGCGACGTCACGGCCCAGGCAAGTATCTTTCGCGCGATACACCTCTCCCATCCCGCCTGCGCCGAGCGGCAAAACGATCGAATAGGGACCGAGTTTCGTGCCAGGGGCTAGGGCCATGATTGCGTAGGATTATAACGATTACGAACGCAAGACGGGCGACAAGTGTGGGCAAGACGAGACATCGCGCATTAAACGCGTTCTGGCAACTTGGTAATGCAGTGTAGAAGGGTGGCCCGGTTGCTGCCGGTGTCGGTCATTGCAATGAACGTCCACGACCAGGAGCGGCCTCAGGAAGGAAGGCAAGCGGATTGGGCGGGATGGGCATCCCGTGCACGATGAAGTTGACACGAGACCCGTACCCTTGCTGAAGCAAAGTCCAACGGTGCGGCAGTCGAAGTCAGGGCGGTGGGGCGGGCCGTGAGCCACCCGGCGACCCCTGGTCCTCCCGAGCATACGCGAAAGTGTTATCAGCCCTTTGCGCAACCACCTTTCTCCTTGTTCTCGAGAGGTCCTCGCAGCTAGGTATAGTCAAGTGAGGGGATTCTCGCTATGCGACAAGTGCCTCCATGTGCTCAAAGTGGTTTGCTGGCCCGTCTTTGCGGCCTGCGCAGCTCTCGATTCTCCTGTGTGCCTTCCTGTAGCAGGAACGCTCCCGCGCCACAACCTGGCCAGGAGTCCGGGTGTGCCCAAGCCCACGCCTGGGCAGAGCACGGCCGAGCCATTCGCCAGGTGCTGGGCGTCTTCGTCCTTTGCTTTGGGCTTATGAGTGTGTCCGGCTGCGCGGGTGGCTTCCAAGGCTACCGGCCCGTCGCGCCGACGGTAACCCAGCCCGCTAGCGTGACCGTTCCCCTTGGACAGACGGCAACTTTCAGCGTCTCCGCTGCCGGAACGGGCACCCTTACATACCAGTGGTTCAAGAACGGAGTCGCAATCAGCGGCGCTACTTCGAGCACTTACACCACGCCTCCCACCGTAGCTGGAGACAGCGGGTCCGTGTTTACCGTTAGCGTCAGCAACTCCGTTGGCTCCGTCACCAGCGGGCCGGCAACTCTCACCGTGCAGCTTCCCCCTCCACTTGCAAAGAGTCTTGTTCCAAGTTCAGCGACGCCTCCCTATAACTCGTCGGTAATGCTACTTCCCACCTTTTCTGGCGGCACTGCCGTTATCGGTTCCAGCGGCGTAGGTAGTTCCGACATCACGACTTCCGCCGTCAGCGGCAGTTCTTATGCAACTCCCCTGCTCACTTCTCCCACAACTTACACACTCACCGTCACCGATTCCAAAGGAAACGTTGTCTCCACCACTTGCCTAGTCACGCCGGGCACGGTCAGCATCACGCCAATTTCCCCGGCAAACCAGACGCTTGCTCCCGGCCAGATATCTTTTGCTGCTACCGCGACCGGTGGCGCAACCAATGGCCTCACCTGGTCTGCCACGGGAGGCACGTTTACTGGAAACGTCTGGACTGCTCCTACAACTCCTGGCACCTACACCATCACGGCAACCAGCGTAGACGAACCCTCCGTCTCCGTTACGACAACAATAACGATCAGAGCACCTATGATCACCGTTCCACCCACGAGCCAACAGATTTGTACCGGTAGCGCGCTTGTGCTTTCGGTCAGCGCTTCGTACGCTAGCAGCTATCAATGGAGTCTGAACGGCACAGCGATTCCAGGCGCAACGAGTTCCAGTTACACCGTTTCGTCAGCTACTTCCGCGGATGTCGGCAGCTACTCCGTTACGGTCACGAATGGCGTTGGCAGCGTTACTTCCAGTCTCGCGGTCGTCGCCGTGGGGTCATCCATCACCTCGAATCCCACCAGTCTTTCGCTGCACCCGACGCAAATCGCTTCCTTCGCCGTTGCGGGACAAGGCATTGGCCCGCTTTCCTATCAGTGGTATCAAATCCCATCCGGCGGCACGACCGGCGTAGCAATCTCCGGAGCAACGGCCGCCAACTACACGACTCCTCCCGTTGACGCTTCCTACGACGGTACTCGGTATTTCGCCACGGTCACCGATTCCTGCGGACCGCTAACCAGCACCGACGCATCTCTCACGGTTACGGCTGGGAACGTTCCGCCCACGATTCTGACTCAGCCAGTCGGCCAGACCGTTGCTGCCGGCAGCACAACTGCTTTGACCATCGTGGCCTCGGGCACTCCTGCTCTTTCTTATCAGTGGTATGTGATTCCAGCAGGACAGAAGACTGGCACTGCGATCGCAGGCGCCACCTCCGCCACCTACAACGTTCCTGCTTCGGCTACCACAACGTCAAACGATCAGGACTCGTACTATGTCATCGTGACAAATGCCTACGGGCAAGCAACCTCTCAACTGGCGCCCCTCGCCATCGGCAGCGGAATACTTCTGCAAATCACCGGGCAACCGGTCACGCAATATGTTGACGTAGGCGGATCCGCCACATACCAAGTCACGGCCGTGTCCTCTCTCCCGTTGACGTATCAGTGGTACGAAGCTGCTCCCGGCAGTTCCACGTTCACTCCCATTGCCGGAGCGACAAGTTCCACCTACACCTTGGACTCTGCCGCCACTACGGACAACGGCTCTGTTTTCTATGTTGTCGTCAGCAATGGTGTTACTTCCTCCGTCACCAGTAACTCCGCCGGACTCTTCGTAGGCCCGCTCGCTGGCGTTCCCGATCTGTGCAATACCAGTTGGTCCGCTCTCGGCAATGCCGTCACTCAGCCGGGTTGCGCGTTTCAACTTGTTTCAGCAGCCAACAACAAGCATGGCGAGATTGTCTGGCCCACGCTCGTTTCAACCGGCAACATTCAGATCAGCTTTACCGTCACGCTCAGCAATCCCAGCGCTCTTCCCGCTGATGGCTTTACCGTGCTCTTGGCTGATCCATCTCTTGGAGCTACGCCAACCAGTTTGGGCGCCGCCGGCATGGGCTTGGGCGCCGAAGGCATTCCCGGTGCGATGTTCGCCTTGGACACCTACCACAATGCAGGCGATCCAACTGTTCCGTACCTTGCGGTAGGGCGAGGTGAAACAGCTCTCTTTGGCAAGCCCTGGTTCAACGTCAACTCAAGCATTCCTGCTGTCGTTTCCAGCAGCATGCCCATTACGCATGATTACACCGTTTCAATCGTCGAGGGACAGGTAACCGCGACCATGGATGGCGTCCAGGTTTTCTCTGGAAACATTAAGCCGCCACCCGTCGCTTATCTTTTTATTACCGCTTCCACTGGTGGTTCCTATGAAGACACCGTCGTGAGCAATGTGTCGGCGACGGTTTCGGTGCCTTCAAATTAATGCGGACTGTTCGAGGAGAATTTGTTATGCGATCGTTTTTACTTTCCGGAGTTCTATTGCTCGCGGGCGCTTCCGCAGCGCTGGCCCAGCAGGACAAATATAGCGGCGACGCTGCTGCCGCTTACCACTGGGTCCGCGCCAATGCTGGTCCCGGTCAGTGCGGCTGCTTCGGCATGAATGGTGGGGGGCTTTCGGGCTCATGGAACTTCCGTGGTTCCTTCTCCGCAGTCGTGGATATCAGCGCGGAGAATACGGGCAGCGTCCCTCCTCTGAACAATTCTTTGACTCTCGTTTCGTATCTGGCAGGCGCACGCTACAAGATTTCCCAGCCTTGGCCGGAGGGAAATCATAAACCGCAGCCGTTCGCACAAATTATTTTGGGTGCGGCGCACGCGGGAGGCGGGGAGGCTGGCGTCGCCGACGGATCCTACAGGTTTGCTACGCGCATCGGTGGCGGCATCGACGTGCCGCTGAATTCTCATTTCGCGGTGCGCGTTGTTCAGATCGACTATTACCTCACCACGTTCGCCAACGCCACCAACGACCATCAAAACAATTTGTTGGTTGGCGCTGGAATTGTCTACCACTGGTCCCGCCAGAAGTAATCCTCTGCCACGTGGTACTCAGCGCTCGAGTCTTGGCACCTGAGACGCCAAAGAAAGCGTCAGTAAATCGCGGTGAGCCGCGGACGGTCGCCAATCTGGAGGTTATCTGCGTGGGCGCCACGCACAGGAAAGGAGTGCGAGTGCCGCGCCGAGCAGAGAAGCCGCAAGCAAGTGTCGCGCGATGCAGCCATTTTAGCCTGAAATGACGGCACCTCCCACAGTAGAGTGGCTCCCGGAGGCGGACGGCGCTACTTGGCGCGTTTGGACAAAAGCGCGCGGAGCTGGGGCAGAATGTTCGAGAGCAGCCTGTGCGAGTGCGATCAGAAAATTGGGAACTCCTCAAGGTAGATTGCTGACCCGAGAAGCAAGAGACCAGAGGGGCTGAAGCCCGTTGGAAGCAAAGTGATTAATGTCGGAGCTAGAGGTCCGATCCCCCAAAAGAGCAGGATCTTTCCCACGAGCTGCGGTTATTTGAGGGCCAGTTTAAGGCACTTGTCGCAGTCGGCGGTCATTTTTTTGACGCGAGCTTCAAGTTCCTTGTCGGGCTTGACGGTGAGAAGCTTTTGGGCAACTTCGAGATTGCCACGAACGACTTCGTTTACGGTGCGGAAGCGATCGGGAGTGTTGAGGCCGCGATAGTCGTAGATGGTGGCGATTTGGAGGAAGGAGTTGCTGAGTTCGACGATATAGAAGCGGGGATCGATGTCGACCTTGCCGCCGGCGTAGATCTCCTGACCTTTATTGGGATCCTGCGGAGCGCCGGCGATCGCAGAGAGGATGGCGGCGAGAGAATTGCGGTCGGCCTGAAGTTCGGCATTGGCACGATCAGCGTCGGAGAGGAGGATGCCGGTCTTGAGTTTGATCAAGCCCGGAATGCTGCCGGTGAAGCCGGGGAACGTAATCTGAATGGGCATGGGTGCGGCGCCGAGTTTGGAGCGCTGATCCATGACCGCCTGCATAGCGTCCATGAGGTAGGAATGCGCGGTGTTGAAGTAGTCGGAACGCGCCTGATAGAAGGGAGCCGTATGGGACTGGGCGGGAGGCTGCTTTGCGCCGATGGAATAGGCTTCGGCCATCTGCTTGTTAGCGTTGGCGAGGGCAGCGACGAGGAGGGTGCGAAGGATGACGGCTTGCTGGCGGGTGGCTTCGTCGTCGGCTGACTTGATGGTTTTATCGAGATTGCGAAGAGCGGCCTTGTAGTCGGAAGACTTGAAACTGGCTTGCGCGTCGAGAAAGTGCTGGGTGCCTTCCGAGACGGTTGGTGCCGAGGAACAGGACAAGAGTAGAAGTGGAAGTGCGAGAAGCGAGAGAAACCAAGGGCGGCGCGTCATTGTCAATTCTCCTGGCTGAAGAATGGAGACTTCAGGTTGGAGCGCACCTACGCGGGATAGTAGTGCGGGGGTAGGGGAGAGTCAATGACGTGCGTCACGGAGATGGGAGTTGGTAAAGGAGGGCGGGGAAAGGCGCGAAAGTTGTGGCCACAAGAAGAGTTGGCTCGCCTGCGGCGCTCAAGAGAAGAACCAACCTGACGGTTGGACAGGCCCGGGGGACGGAGAGAGTGAAAGAACAGCCAGCCACTGCGGCTCGGCCGCTCTGGTTGGAGCAATTATGCGGGTTGAAAGTTCATCATAGTGAGGTAGCGAATCTGTCATCGACCTCACCTACACAAAGGATACGGATCGGAAGGGAATCGAGAAAGTGCCCTGAGGTAGGGTCGTTTGGTAACGGTGGCGATTAGCCGAGAGCGAAAAGCGGAATAGCCGGCTGGAAGCCGGCACTACGATGAAGAAGGAAAATCAACCCAAGCCCGCGGGAACTACCGTGCCCGTACGGAGGCGCCCACGAATCACCGCCGGAGTGCGAGGATGGGTTAGGGGAGGATATTGGCGTCGATGGAGGAGGATTGGGGAGGAGAGTGGTAGACGCGCTGGGTGGCCTTGACGAAGTCGGAAGGCTTGGCGTCGGGAATGTTGAGGAAGGTTTGCGGATTGCGATCAGTGAGCGGGAACCAGCTGGACTGGATCTGAATCATGATGCGATGACCGCGCTGGAAGGTGTGATTGACGTCCTGCATGGCGAAGGAGACTTCTTCGACCTTATTGGGAGTGAAGGGCTCGGGCTTTTCGAAACTGTGGCGGAACTTGCCGCGGAAGGGTTCACCGCGAATGAGTTGTTGGTATCCGCCCATGATGAATGTCGGAACGGAGACGTCGGTGGAGGGCTTCGCGCGATCGTCGGGACGGGGATCGTCGAATTTGCTCTGGGGATAATCGGGCGGATAAACATCGATGAGCTTCACGTCCCAATCCGAATCGGTACCGGTGGTGGAAACAAAGAGACGAGGGGAGACCGGGCCGACGATGGTGACATCGTCCTGAAGGACATCGGTTTCGTACGTGAGAACGTCGGTGCGCGAAGAAGCGAAGCGCTGATCGGAGACCATGTATTCCTGCGGGACGGTCTGCGCGACGTAGTTGACGAAGGGAACGGGGTGATAGGGATCGCTAATGTACTCGTCATACGCCGTGGAATCTGATCTCGGCGGATCGAAGGAGAGAACGCCGTTGGCGTGCAGGTAGAGAGATTTCTTCTGCGCGGATTTCGGAGGCCAGGCGTCGTACTGGCGCCAGACGTTGGTGCCGGTTTCGAAAACGTAGGCCTTCGGAAGCTTGGCGTCGGCGGCACCCTTCAGGTACTGCTCAAAAAACGGAAAGATGATGTTCCTGCGGTAGTAATCGCCGGTGTTGGCGGCAAAACTGACGCGGCCGAGATGATTACCTTCGTAGCGCGCCCATCCACCGTGGACCCAAGGGCCGACGACGAGGGCGTTGAAAATTTCGGGATCGTCGTGCTCAATGGCGTGGAAGAGGGTGAAGGGGCCTTGAAGATCTTCGGCGTCAAACCATCCACCAACGGTAAGCACGGCGCAGTGAACGCTTTTGACGTGAGCGGCGAGGTTGCGCGCTTTCCAGTAATCGTCGTAGGTGTCGTGACGAACCTGATCGAGCCAGAGCAATTCCTGGCCGCCGAGGAGCTTGCTGAGATTATCGAGCGTACCCGCCTGGAGGAAAAACTCGTAGCCATCGGGAGTGCCGAAATCGAAGGGAGCGCGGGACTTCGAAGGGAGTTCGGGATTGGCTTGCGGGCGGAAGAAAGCATAGAAACCGAAATTGGCGGCAAGCATGAAGGCTCCACCGTGGTAGGCGTCATCACCTTTGAAGAGATCGGTCATGGGAGCTTGCGGGGAGGCGGCTTTGAGAGCCGGATGGGTGTCGATCATGCTGGCGGAAGTGAAAAATCCGGGATAGGAGATGCCCCAGATGCCTGCTTTGCCATTGTTATTGGGAATATTTTTGAGGAGCCAGTCGATGGTGTCGTAGAGATCGCTGCTATCGTCGACATCGTTTTTGGAATGTTTGACGTCGATGTGCGGGCGCATTTCGACGAAGGTACCTTCAGACATATAACGGCCACGGACGTCTTGCATGACGAAGATGTAGCCGGATTTGTCGAAATCGGGAGAAGGGCCGAGTTGCGTCCGATACTGATCGACGCCGTAGGGCGAGACGCTGTAGGGCGTGCGATTGATGAGGAAAGGATAGGGGCGGGAGGAATCTTTGGGGACGTAGACGGCGGTGAAGAGGTGAACGCCATCGCGCATGGGGATGCGATATTCGTATTTGGTGTAGTTGGCTTTGACGTCGAAGTCGAGGGAATCGGGGCGAGCAGCGGATTGGCCGCGGGCTTGGCTGAGTTGAGTTGCGTCTGCGCAGAGGAAGAGGATGGCGAGAAGAATCACGGAGCGGCGGGACAACATCAATGGCCTCCAGGGTGAAAACGCACACTATATGGAGAGGAGCGAGGCGTCAAGGGAGGTGAAGGGAGGTGAAGAAAGAGTTACGCAAAGTGAAATGGTGGTGCGGATGGGAAGGTGGGAATAGAATGCGGCGACCGCGAGGAGTGAGTTTCGAGATTTCTTGAATGGGGGGGCTATGCAAATTCGAATAGCGAGCGTGATGGTGGACGATCAGGAAAGAGCGCTGCGGTACTACACGGATATACTGGGATTCGTGAAGAAGAATGACATACCGATGGGACCGTTCCGGTGGTTGACGGTGACCGCGCCGGAGGGAGCGGAAGGAGTGGAGTTGGCGCTGGAGCCGATGGGGTTTGCACCAGCACAGACGTTTCAAAAGGCGTTGTTCGATGCAGGAATACCAGCGACAGCGTTTTTGACGAATGACCTAGCGGGAGAGTATCAAAAGTTGAGAGAACGGGGAGTGAAGTTTCGGGGCGAGCCGAAAAACATGGGGCCGATCACGGGAGTGGTGTTTGAGGATACGTGCGGAAACCTGATTCAGTTGGTGCAACCGATGGTTAGGCGATAGCTAGACGATCAAGGACATTGCCAAGCAATTGTGCTGGCGGACCGCCCAGGAAGGCGGTCCCTACAAAGTTGAAGAAACACCCGCAATCTTAAGGGCGAAGGTTGCGCTGTCTGCAATGAAACGGAATCAGAAAAGTTTTCCGAGCGCGGAATTCGTGCCACGATCCCTCCATCCCGGCGAGACGCACGGACGCTCAAAACGCGCTGTGAGCCGCGACATGCACGGCTCTCCGTTCGGGATGACAAACGAAGGAAGAAGCGAAACTCAACAGGGCACCTGGTATCGTGTTCCTCCACAAGCGAAACGGAAGAGCGCCACCAACAAGAACAGGAAAGTACCGAGCAACCGGGCAGGCGAACGGAACAGGCAATCGGCGAAGTAGGCTGCGGTTATTTTTGTTTTTGCTGGGCGATCCATTTGTGGGTGCGGGCTTCGAGAAGATCCAGGGGGAGCGTGCCGCCATCGAGGATTTCGTCGTGGAAGGTGCGGATGTCGAACTTGGGACCGAGTTCTTTTTGGGCGTGATCGCGGAGTTCGCGGATTTTGAGCTGGCCAAGTTTGTAGCTGAGGGCCTGGGCAGGCCAGGAGATGTAGCGATCGGTTTCGGACTGGATGGTGGGCTCATCGACAGCGCCGGATTTACGGAAGAATTCGACAACCTGATCGCGCGACCAACCTTTGGAGTGGATGCCGGTGTCGACGACGAGACGCACGGCGCGGAAAAGCTCCGAGGAGAGGCGACCGTAATCGGAGATGGGGTCCTGATAGAAGCCCGCTTCCTTGCCAAGTTGCTCGGAGTAAAGAGCCCAGCCTTCGATGTAGGCGTTGAAACCCAGGCTGTGAAGGCGGAATTTCGGGAGGCCGGTGAGCTGTTGCTGGACGGAGAGCTGCATGTGATGACCGGGAACGCCCTCGTGATAGGCGATGGCTTCATCGTCGATGAGAGAGCGATCCTTGAAATTGGAAGTGGCGACGACCACACGGCCGGGGCGTTTGCCGTCGGGCGTGCCGGTGACGTAATGCGTGGCGGCGCCGGCGTCGAATGCGGGAATGGCTTCGACCGTGACTGGAGACTTGGGAAGAAGAGTGAACAGTTGCGGGAGCTTGGGCTCCATTTGCGCGATGTAGCGGCGGAAGTCATCGAGGATCTGATCGGCGGAGGTGGGAATGTATTTGGGATTGGTTTTGAGAGAGGCGCGAAAGGCGGTGAGATCGGGGAAGCCTTCTTTTTTGGCGATGACGGTCATTTCGGCCTGGATGCGATCAATTTCCTGGAGGCCGATCTGGTGGATTTCATCGGCTTTCAAATGCGTGGTAGTGCGGCCGTAAATGTCGTTCTGATAGCGCTTCTCGCCGTCGGGGAGAGAAGTGATGGCGAGAGTGGTGCGACCGTGAGGGGCGTAGTCGTTGCGAACAAACGTGGCAAAGGTTTTGTAGGCGGGCAAGACGTCGGTATCGACGGCTGTAGTGATTTGTTCGGTGAGGCGCTTTTGGTCTTCGAGGCCGATGGAAGCAGGAAACGTCTTGGTGGGGATGAGGAAGGGATTTGCGTCGATGATGCCCTGGCACTGAACGGGGATTTTTTCGAGGAGCAAGCGAACGGGCATGAGGTTGTCTTTCATTCCGGCGCGGAGAACTTCGGTGGTTTGCGAAAGGGCGCGAGGAATCTGGTGGAGGCGGGAGATGTAGTCTTCGTAATGCTTGAGGGAATCGAACGGCATGGATTGGGGAAGATCGGCGAGAGCGGTGTGGATGCCGTTCTGCTGATTGATGGGCATCTCGTATTCTTTGAGGTCGAAATCGGCGATGCGCTGCTGGAGAACGCGGACCATCAGCTCGTGGGAGAGTTGATCCTGATCGGAGAAGCCAGTGGTGACGATGGCCTGAAGGCGCGCAAGGATTGCTCGGTCAGTTTGGTTGCGCTGGGCGATGGCGGCAAGTGCGTATTCGGCGAGCTGATCGTTGTAGCGGTAGTCGCCGTAGGAGGTGGCGCGTTGGGGAAAGTTGCGGAGATCGGATTCGTATTGTTCGTCGAACAGAGCGTTTTGCTCAGCGAGACGATCAGCCGTGGATTTGGGGTCCTGCGCGAAGAGGGGCATGGCACAAAGAAGGAGCGAAAGAAATATCCGTGAACTTGGCATGGGGGAGAGCGTAACAGAGGTGGAGAGGAATTTATAAGTTGAAAATGGTAAGTGCGAAGCTACGGGCCCATGGGCATAAACGGCCTGGTGCCGTCGGTCGTTGAGAATGATCCGATTGATTGGAACTGGAAACCGGGCCAGCGCCGATCCCTCGCGAAGCGCTTGGGATGAGAACCGTTAGAAAAAGGGGAACCCCAAGAGGGCACGATGTAGCGTGCCGCTACGGAGAATTGTCTATTCCAGGCGGAGTGCCCGCATGGGGTCAATCGTGGCGGCACGATAAGCCGGGATGAGGCTGGCGAGTATGGCGACGAAGGTGAGCAGCCCCGCGGAGAGAACGAGCGTGAGGGGATCGCGAGAGCTGCCGCCGGCCCAAGAGGACATGATGCGGTCGAGGGCAAAGCTCAGGGCGAGCCCAGCAACGAGACCTGCCGTCAGCGTGGCAAAGGTAGAAGAGAGAACGAGTCGAATGATGCTGGAAGGTTGCGCGCCAAGGCTCATGCGAATGCCCATTTCCTGACTACGCTGGGTGACAGCGTAAGAGACGACGCTGTACAGGCCGGTGGCCGCGAGCGTGAGCGCGAGAATGGCGAACAGAGAGAAGAGCGTGGCGATGAAGCGCTCACGTCCCCAGCCCTGCGTGTCGAGCCACCAGTCGAGAGTGCGGTCCTGACCCACAACGAGTTCGCGGTTAACCTCGCTCAGGTGCTGTTTGACCGAGCGGATGGCGGCCGTGGGATCTCCCTCGGAGCGGGCGATGATCTGAATGTCTGTAGGCAAAACAAAAGTATAGGGAAGGAAGACGGCGGGACGGATGGGTTTCGTGAGGCCATCGTTACGCGCGTCGCCGACAACGCCGATGACTTCCAGCCAATCGTCGGGAAACTGCGTGGAGACGAGATTCGGCTGTTCGATCTTAAGAGCGGGACTGCGAACATGCTGGCCGATGGGATCGGCGTCGCCAAGATATTGTTTGACGAAGGATTGATTGACGAGAGCGAGGTGCGAGGCGCGCATGACTTCGGCATCGTCGAACATGCGGCCGGAGATAAGTGGTTGGCGGATGGTGGAAAGAATCTGCGGGCTGACCAGAGTGAGGACGGCTTGCGGATCGGCGAGAGTGGGCTTGCTCTGGATTTCGATCTTGGCGTAGAAGCCGCCGAAGCCTGGCGTCCAGGAGGTAGAGACACTGGCGGAAGTGATACCGGGAGTCTGTTCGATGGTTTTACGAATATTTTCCTGAACCTGGAGGCGCTGCTCCCAGGTGGGATTGGAGCCCTTGGGGAAGGCAACGTCCAGAAGGAAGACGCGAGAAGGATCGAAGCCGAGTGGAGTGTGGGTGAGCGATTTGAAGGCCTTAATGGCGGCGCCGGCGCCGGTCATGAGAAGAAGAGTGAGAGCAAGTTGGCCAGCGATGAGCAGACGATGCATGAGACGTCCGCGAGCGCTTCCGGAATGCTTGCTGCTGCTGGACTGGATGAGACCGCTGAGCGAGGGGCTGGAAAGATGCCAAGCCGGAGAAATGCCCGCGACCGCGCCAGTGAGCAGAGCCATGAATGCGCAGAAAAGAAGAACGATACCGTTGACGCTGATCGACGCCTCGTGGGGAAAGGAATAATAGGGAACCATGGAGGAGAGCGTACCGACGCCGAGATAGGCAGCGAGAACTCCAAAGAGCGCGCCAATGGTGGAGACGAGAACGGCTTCGGTGAGGAGCTGTTGGATGAGGCGAGAGCGCTCTGCGCCAACGGATACGCGGACGGCGAGTTCATGCTGGCGAGCGGTGCCGCGAGCAAGAAGAAGTATGGAGACATTGGCGCAACCGATGAGGAGCAAGGCGAGGACGGCGCAGAAGAGAAGGACGAGCGTGCCGGAGAAGCGGCCGAGGACTTCTTCGTTGAGAGTGACGATGCTGACGCGCATGTCTTTGCGAAAATCTTTGGAGTCACTTTGCGTGAAGCGATCAAGCATGACCTGAAGTTCAGCGGCGGCGGTGGAATAGTTCACGCCGGGCTTGAGGCGGACGAAAGCGTTCCAGTAATCGTGCGGATCGCTGGACTGAACGTCGGGGAGATAAACGTCGGAGTCGCCCCAGGTGAAGCGGGGCGCGGCAACACCGATGACAGTATAGAGCTTGTGATCGAGCTCGATGGACTTGCCGAGGATTTCGCGATTGCCGCCATATTGTTTCTGCCAGAAGAGATAGGAGAGGACGGCGACGGGAGCCGGGACGTTGTTGGGAACATCGGCAGAGGAGAAGCCCCGACCGAGGTAGAGGGGGACGCCCATGAAGTCGAAGAGATTGGCGGAATAGGTGCCGACTTCGACCGAGACGGGGAATTGTTCGCCGGTAAGATTGCGAGTGTTACCCGACTGAATGAAGAAGTCTTCGAGAGATGAGGCGGAGCGGAGCTGCTGGGCTTCGGAGCGGTTGACGATGAGGAGGGGGCCACGGCCGTTTTTGTCTTTGAGTTGGACGTGTACCATGCGGTTGGCGTCTTTATAGGGGTACGGATTGAGAAGGATGGCATAGACAACGCTGAAGATGGCGGTGGTGGCGCCGATGCCAAGAGCGAGAGAGAGGATGGCGGTCAGGACAAAACCGGGAGACTGGCGGAATTGGCGGAAGGCGAAGCGGATGTCTTGTAGAAAGTTGGCCATAGGGCGTCTCCAAGGCAGAAGGGTACATAACGATACGGGAGAACGGAGAGAGAAGTTCCTCAAAGAGATGAGACGCGGGAGAGGGAGGAAGGTTAGAGGCACGGGAAAGAAGCAAAGAGAATAGGAACTACGTAAGGAAGGGAAAGATTCCGTCGATGGCAGTGGCGTTGGGATCGCGCCACGATCCCTCCGCTTCGAGTCGTAAAAGGCGCGGTTCTCCGGACGGGATGACAGAACTGGACAAGGCAAACGCGAGAGAAGGAAGACCCATGAACCTACACACAAAGGAGGCGTGTGGGGAACCGGGCAAGAACGGGGCAAACAAATCGGTTGCTGAACCGAGCATATGTCGGACCGGATCAGAAGGCGGTCCGAGAAACGCGAAGGGGAAGACAAAGTTAAGAAAAGCTACCACCTGTAACGGCGGAGGGTGTGGCAGACAGGAAAAAGTCGGCATGGCTGAGGAACATTTGGCGGGGAAGGAACGTTATGTAGGGCATGGTGACCAGGTTGGGCTGGGAGTGTGCCCAGGCGTGCCGAAAGGGAGGCTAACCGGAGGGCGAAAGAGAAGTCAAACCAAACGTGGAGGTGTAAATGGGGAAGGACGTGTGGTTCGGGCTGCGGATGATCCGGAAGAATCCGGGGTTCGCGGTAGCAGCGATCCTGACGCTGGCGCTGGGGATCGGGGGAACGACGGGGATATTCAGTCTTGTAGATGCGGTGCTGCTGAAGCCACTGCCTTTTCCCGAGGCGGACCGAATTGTGAACGTGTGGGAGAAGCCGCCGGGCGGCGAGCGCAACGGGATTTCGACGTTGAATTTTCTGGATTGGAAAAAGCAGAACAAGGTGTTCACGGCGATGGCGGCGCAGACGTGGTCGAGCGTGACGTTGACGGACGCGGATGTTCCGGTGGAATTGCGGAATGGGCGAGTGGGAGCAGCCTACTTTGAGATTTTTGGTGCCAAGCCGATGTTGGGAAGAACCTTCGCCGAGGGCGAAGATCAAGTGGGGAAACATCAGGTGGTGGTCCTGAGTCACCGCGTGTGGCAGAACCGGTTTGGCGAGGATCGAGACATTGTTGGCAGGAGCATTCGGCTGAATGGGGCGCCGTACCTGGTGATTGGCGTGATGCCGCCGGGAAGGTATGACCGGATGTGGCAGGACGTGTGGACGCCTCTGGCGTTCAAGCCAGAAGAGATGACGCGTGATTATCACTGGATGATTTCCTGGGCGCGACTGAAACCGGACGTGACGCTGGAGCAAGCGCGGGACCAGATGAAGGGAATTGCAGCACAGATTGAGCAGGAATACCCGAAGTCGAATCAGGGATGGGGCGCGACGGTAGACCGGTATGAAGACCGGGTAGTGGACAAGGATTTGAAGCAATCGCTGCTACTACTGCTGGCGGCGGTGGGAGCGGTGCTGCTGATCGGGTGCGTGAACTTGGCGAATCTGCTGCTGGTGCGCGGAGCGGGAAGAGAACGCGAAGTGGCGGTGCGAACAGCGTTGGGCGCGGGGCGTTGGCGACTGGTGCGGCAATTCTTGACCGAGAGCGTGCTGCTGGCGGGGATCGGTGGAGCGGTGGGAGTAGCGCTAGGTTGGGCGTTGCTGCAGGGGCTGAAGGCCTGGATCCCGCGCTTTACCTTGCCAGCGGAGGCGGATGTTTCCTTGAACTGGCAGGTGATGCTCTTTGCGGTGGTGATCGTGGCCACCGCGGGAATTTTGTTTGGAATTGTGCCGGCGCTGCAGAGCATGAAAACAAACCTGGTAGGCGCGTTGAAGGAGGGCGGAAGGGGCGGGACGACGGGAGTCAGCCGAACGTTTCTCAGGAATGGATTGGCGGTGGCGGAGATCGCACTGGCGTTCGTTTTATTGTCGGGAGCGGCGCTACTGATTCGCAGTTTTTATCAACTGCAGCAGGTGGATCCGGGATTCGATTCGACGAATGTGATCACGATGCGCTTTCCGATGGCGAAGGAGCAATATCCGGATGGGCCGAGGATTATCAGCTACCTGGGGCAGGTGATGGAGAAAATCCTGGCGGTGCCGGGAGTGAAGATGTGGCGGTAACGGGCGCATTGCCGTTGCACGGATGGCCGGATGGAATGCCGTTCCTGATTGAAGGGCAGCCGTTCGTGGAGATTGCGAAGAGGCCTGCGGCGGGATTCAAGCCAGTGAGTCCATCGTACCTCAGCGCGATTGGGATGCGATTGGTGAAGGGACGCTGGCTGGCGGAAACGGACACGGCGGGAGCGGTACCGGTGACGGTAATTAATGAGGTGATGGCAAAGAAATATTTTAAGGGTGAGGAACCGATCGGGAAACGGATCCGCATCGAAGAGATTATTCCGGGGCAGCCGGCGCTCGGGCCGGAGATTGTATGGGAAGTTGTGGGAGTAGTGGAGGGAGAGAAAGCGTTCAGCCTGGACGATACGAGCGCGGGACTGTACGTATCCTACAAACAGAGTCCAAGTCCACAACAGGCGCTGGTGGTGCGCGGAGCGATGGACCCGAGCCACCTGGTGAAGTCGATTGAGGGAGCGGTGTGGGAAGTGAACAAGGGGCAGGCGCTCGATGAGATCAAGCCACTAGAGCAGCTCAAATCGGAGTCGCTGGGAGAAAACCGGTTGAGGACGATTCTGCTGGGAACGTTTGCGGGATTGGCGCTGCTGCTGTCTGCGATTGGAGTGTATGGAGCGATTTCGTACTCGGTGTCGCAGCGGACCAATGAGATTGGGATTCGAGCGGCGCTGGGAGCAAGCGCGTGGGAACAGTCGATGCTGGTGTTGAAGACAGGGACGGCGTTGACGGCGGCGGGACTAGCGCTGGGAGTGCTGGGAGCGCTGGGACTGACACGATTGCTGTCGAGCTTTTTGTTTGGAGTGAGCCCGCGGGATCCCTGGACGCTGGTGGTGGTGAGTTGCCTGTTGTCAGCGGTGGCCGCGGCGGCTTGCTACATACCGGCGCGGCGAGCGACGAAGGTGGATCCGCTGGTGGCGCTGAGGCATGAGTGAGCGCGAAGAGGGAAACGAGAAATAAAATGAGGCGGTGCGGAACTCAACGACCTGGGGAAGAGCCTGGAGCAAGGGACGATCCCTCCACTCCGTAAAAGAGGCACCCAAGAGGGCACCATGTATCGTGCCCCTACACAAGCGAAGCGAGAAGAGCGGAAGCTGCGACGGTACCGCGTGCACCAGAGAGCAAAAAGGGAAGATGTAAACGAAGAGCGGGTTTTAGAAATTCGGGAGTCGAGGAGGAAATTATGGCGAAGGGCTATTGGATAGCATTTTACAAATCGATCTGGAATCCGGCAGTGCTGGGCGAGTATGCCAAGCTGGCGGCACCGGCGATTCAAGCGGGAGGAGGAACCGTGCTGGCGCGGGGAACTCCGGCGAAAGCGTATGAAGCGGGGATCAAGCAGCGAACAGTGATGATTGAATTTGAGAGCGTGGAGAAAGCGATCGCGACGTATGAGAGCGAGATGTATCAGGAGGCGGTGAAGTTGTTGGGGCGGGCGGTGGAGCGAGAAGTGCGGATCGTGGAGGGAGTGGCGTGAGGGCGGAAAATGGAAAATAGAAAGTGGAAAAACGGAAACGCAACGTTAATCGTTGAAGGCTAAAAGTTAAGCGTGAAGGAAAGCGCAACGCGAGTGCCGGAGGTTGTAGGTGAGATTCCGAGAACGTCCTCTTCCGATGCACTCAGGAGACGGCGTTCGTGCTTGGCGCAGCGGGGCAATCGGGCCAACGGATGCGATTACTGGTGAACGTGAGGCGGTAGCTGCGCCGCACCTGATTCGTAACGAAGCGCCGCCGAAGTTGACAGGGATTCTGATGTTTCCTGCAATGTTCCTGGGACCGAGCGCCGCAGGAATCTTGTTGACGCGGTTGGCGGATGGGCGAGAAGGGCTGCGGGAATGGTGGCGGCGGTTGGTGCGCCGGAGGGTTTCGCCGACATGGTACGTGGCGTTGTTGATTCCTCCCGTGTAGGTGCTGGCAGTTCTGGCGGATTTGAAGGCGTCGGTCTCACCGGCGTTTACTCCAAACTATTTTTGGCTGGGGATGTTCTTTGGGACACTTACGGGAATTGTCGAACAGATCGAATGGATGGGGTCTGCGTATCGGCAGCTGCGCTCGGAGCACAGCGTATTGCTGACGAGTGTGCGGCTGGGAGGCATGTGGTCGCTGTGGCATCTGCCGGCGATCAATTATCTGGAAGTGTAGACGCCGCACGGCGATTACGAGTGGCCGTTTTTCACGGCATTTGCGACGGCGACGACAGCAATGCGAGTGCTAATCTGCTTGGATGTATGAACGCACGAAACGTGTTGCACTTCAGCTCGACGGGATCGCTGGTGGTGCTTGGCGCACCGGGCGTGACTGGTAGGCAGGAAGCGATTTGGTATGGGATTTATGGAGTGGCGTTGTGGGGAGTGGCGGTAGTGGCTGGGAGATGGAAAAGAGAAATTGGAAAATAGAAAGTCGAAAGACCCGGAAAGCCCTCGGGGGATGAAGCCCGGATGATTTGAAAAAGCGTCACGCGAGTCGAGTCGGGCGTCCCCTTCAAACCCATGAAGGTTGGTCTAAAGCCGCACCGTAATGGCGAATGCTGCGGCCCCGGATTGGGGAAAAAGCGACCTTCCCGGCAAGGATGAGCGTGCGTGCGCACGCCTAGCGGTACATCATCTTTCAGAGGAGATTTTTTCGAAAAGGAGGATGTGGGCGGTGCCGTGTTCAGTTTCGCCGATCAGGGCGAAGCCCTGGGCCTGGACTTTTTCGATGTCTTTCTGGCCGCTGGAGACGAGCATGGTTTCCTTGATGAGATATTCGTAGCGGGATGTGAAGGGCGGCGTGGACTTCTCGACGATCACGGTGGGGTAGGTTTTCAGAACGATGAGGGTGCCGGGGGAAACGCGAAAGCCTTCGACGACGAGCTTGTTGATGTCTTTTTGCAGGCTGGTGGAGAGCATGGTGTGGAGAAGTTTGTACTGGAAGGCGTCGGCAGTGGCGTCGGTGCGGAGAAAAGCGCCTTCGGCCGTGGAGCTACCAGTGATGGTGAGACCGGTGAGGCGATAGCCGCCAGCGGCTTCCTGATCGAGTTTTTTCTGCGAGCTGGGCCAATCTTTCTCGGTGAGGATGACGGTGTGATGATCGGGCGCGGAAGAGGGGACCGGACCCAAAGTGATTCCTGCGATAGGGGCGGGTACTTCGTTGGGCGAGGGAACGCGCATATTGAGCATGAGCTTAGCTTTGTTGACAACCTGGCGAGCGTAATCCTTCACCGAGTCTTCGGACTTGCCGCCAAAAAAGCCGCTGGCGAGGACAGCGCGCAGATCCTGAGACATGAGGGGCTGGCCGGTGGTGGCATCGACGAACGAGACTTTGGAATCGATTTCGGCGGCGCCGGCTCCGTATCCTGCGAAGTAGCGCTTGGCGCGGCTGCCGGGGTTGTAATTGGTGATGAGACCGGTGAGGCGGAGGAGATGCGCTTCGGGAACGGTGGGCGATTGACCGGCGGGAACGACTTCTGCGAAGACTCTGGCGCCACTGAGTTCCCTGGCAATTTCAGTTTGCAGGGCAGGGAGAAATTCCGGAGGAAAGTTGGAGTCCTTTTGGATGTCGAACTCGGCGACCTGGATGGCGCTGTAGGTTTGTTTGACGGTACGCGAGGCGGCGGCTGAGGGATTAGCCGTACTGGCCGGTGAAGATGGAGCGTTATTGGCGGGATCCTGGACCGCGGCGAGGGGTGCGATGAGGGCGAGCGCGAAGAAAATGAGGGCTGTCGCGAAGATTGCGTGTGGGCGGTTCATGGATGAGACCTCGCGTAAGAACAGAACAGGCCAAGTAGTGCAGCGAAGGAACCGAAGTACTTTTAACACAATTCAGAAAATGCGTCGGTGATAGCTGGGACCGCGCCGGGTGATTGGCGGCACAGGGAACCAAAACGTCGGCGAGTATGGCATGCTGCAGCGGGAGGGATTCACCATGGCGAAGGGGTATTGGATTACGTTTTACCGGTCGATTACAAATCACTCGGCGCTGGCGGACTATGCGCGCCTGGCGGGACCGGCAATTAAAGCGGGTGGAGGGAAATTTCTGGCCAGGAATCTGCCGACGCGCGTGTATGAAGCGGGGTTAACGCAGCGAACCGTGCTGATCGAGTTTGCGAGCGTCGAGAAAGCGATCGAGACATTTGAAAGCGAGGGATACCAGACGGCGGCGAAGTTGTTGCAGAACGGGGTGGAGAGGGATGTAAGGATTGTCGAGGGAGCTGAGTGAGGAAGATTGAAAAATAGAAACTTGAAAATCGAAAATCGGGATTGCTTCGTGAAACAGACGATGTAGCGCCGCCGAAGCGGTGCTCCCTAACGCTAAACCAAGAGCGCTGTCGTAAGAGCCGGCGATACGTTCAAGAGTGAAATGGCGTCTCGGTGTGCGACAAAACGCGACATTCGGGCTGATAAGAAAGGAAAGTCGCGCAATGCCGCTTTAAAGAGAGGGCGGGCGGAGGCATGCTCGCGGAGGTGCGGCGAAGAAATACCGGAGGGAGAATGATGGATGAGCGAGTGGGAATCGATTGGAAAGGCTGGCTGGGCTGGATAGTGACCACGATGGTGGGAGTAGATGTGGTCGTCATCATTGTCTACATCACCATATTCGGTGTCGTGGAACTGGGGATTCGAGGAGCGGTGACGGAAGATCTGGTGCTTTTCGCAGCGGTCACGGTCGCGGGGTTGTTGTATGGAGGGTTGCAATGGATGTGGTGGCGGAAGCGCATGCTGAAATCGAAAAGGTGGATTGTCGCGACGCTGGTGGGCTGGTACATGGGAATAGGAACGGGTGTGCTTCTGTCGCTCATTGGTTTAGATACCGATAAGTTCTCGGGTTGGCGGAAGGTGGCAACGATCATTTTGTTGTTCGGAACGATGGGAGTTGCAGCGAGTTTGCCGCAGTGGTGGGTGGTACGGCAGCAATTTGTTCGGTCGTGGTTCTGGCTCGTTGCGAGACCGTTAGGGTTGCTGGCAGGAGTCGGTCTCATCTCACTGGTGGAGTCCTTGCATCTGGTGGCGCTCGAAGTAATTTTCGGTCCCAGTCTAGTATTCAACTGGAACGTGTCGCTTCTCACGGCGTTGTGCGCGCTGTTTGGGATGTTCGGGGTGGCGTTGGGTGTGATTAGTGGAGGCGCGGTGATTTGGATGGAGCGACAACCGGAGGAATTGGCAATTGCGTCATAACCGTTAGAAACGTGGCGCTCGAAATGACAAAACGAAGAGGAAGAAACAGAGTTGGAGGAGTTGGATCGTAAGAGCGCTCCCTCCGCACAGGTCGCGGAGGATGAGGCACCCTCAAGACCAGTGAGTCGCGCAGCAACTAGGCTAGGGGAGGGAGCGGGAGGCGTTGACCGCGGCGCCGATGATACCGACTTCGTCGGAAGTGGGAATGACTTCGAAGCGGCTGCCCTGCAAGGGGCTCATCATCACCATTTTGTGAAGGAGGCTGTCGAGGCGGCCGACTTCGAGGAAGTTGATTTCGGGGCCGGTGATGTAGAAGACGCCGGGGCCTTCCATGTGGATGCTCGTGGCGCTGGCGGCGGCAAGAGCGCGGTGACAGAGTTTAACGAATTCAGCGCAGCGTTCATCACCCGCGCGGGCGCTGGCGAAAACTTCTTCGGGTTCGAGATCGAGGAAACGCAGGCGCATGGCATGCAGGCCGAGGATGCCTTCGAGATGGCCGCGCCCACCACAGCCACAATAATTTTCATTTTTGTCGAGCGTGACCACGGTGTGGCCGCCTTCCCAGACCCCCTCGATGGCCGGGTAGCGTCCGAAGCCGATGCCATTGCCGAGAGTCCAAACACGGATGAGTTTATCGAGCTTGCCACGCGTGGCGGCGATGCCTGCAGCCATGACGTCGGCATCATTGAAGATACGAATGGGAACGCCCCTGGCATCACCCGCTAGCGCGTTGGCAAGTTCACCCTGCAGATTGAAGCCTTTGACCTGTTGAAGATTGGGAGATTCGGCGACGATGCCTTCGCGGATGATGCCGGGGAAGCCGATGCCGATAGCGGCGAGCTTGCGGTCCTTGGCGAGTTGTTCGATGAGCTGCCGGATGGAGTAGGCGATTTGATCGGTAGGGAGGGACTGGAGCGGCTCAGGTTCGTTGGAGTGAATGGAGAGAGGGCCGAGGAGTTTATTGTCGGCGACGACGCCGCCAGCGATGTGTTCCATGACGAGGATGCCGAGAGAAGTTTGCATGAGACCCTACCTACCGAATGACGGTAACGAGATCCACAGTCTTCAGGGGCCAAAGCCCAGTTTCAGTCGAGCATTTGATGTCGGAGCTGAAGCTCTGACCCCCCTAAAGAAAAAGCAAACCTTAGAACCGGTTTAAAGACCGGCCACTAAAAGAACTCGGAAACGGAAAACCCGAGACGGCACGACGTGTCCTGCCCCTACAAAGGCGAAAGAGGGCGGGTGTCATTTGAGCACCTTATTGAGGCCGTTAAAGGCGGCGGCCTTGTAGCATTCGGCGAGAGTGGGGTAGTTGAAAACGGTGTCGACGAAATATTCGACGGTGCCATTGAGAGCGAAGACGGCCTGGCCGATGTGAAGGAGTTCGGAGGCACCTTCGCCGATGATGTGAACGCCGAGAAGATGCTTGGAGTCGGGATCAAACAGCAGCTTGAGGCGGCCGGTGGTGTCTCCGCGGATCTGTCCGCGAGCAATTTCGCGGAAGTAGGCCATGCCAACTTCGTAGGGAACGCCTTCGTCGGTTAACTGCTCTTCCGTTTTGCCGATGAAGGATATTTCGGGAATGGTGTAGATGCCGTAAGGATAGTTGGCGCGATTGGAATTAATGGGCATGCCGAAGGCGTTGGCGGCGGCGATGCGGCCCTGTTCCATGGAGACAGAGCCGAGGCTGGGGAAGCCGATGACGTCGCCGACAGCAAAGATGTGCGGTTGCTTGGTGCGGTACTGCTCGTCGACCTGGATGCGGCCGCGGTCGTCGGCACTCGAGGCCGGCAGCGGCGAGATTGAGTTCGTCGATGTTGCCCTGGCGGCCGACGGCATAGAGGAGCGCTTCGCCGGAAACTTTCTTTTTGGATTTGAGATTGGCGACGACCAGGTGATCGGGGGTTTCTTCGACGCTTTCGACTTCTTCGTTGAGGCGAAGGGTGACGCGGCGATCGCGGAGGTGATAGCAAAGGGCTTCGACCATCTCAGAATCAGCGAATTCGAGAAGGCGCGGGCGTTTCTCGATGAGCGTGACGCGTACGCCGAGAGTGGCGAACATGCAGGTGTACTCGACACCGATGACGCCGCCACCGACGACGAGCATGGTTTTGGGAATTTCGGGGATGCGGAGGATCTGGTCGCTATTGATGATGGTGCGGCCGTTGAAAGGGACGAGAGGGGATTCGGCGGGCTTGGTGCCGGTGGCGATGATGATGTGCTCGGCCTCGAACTCGCTCTGGCCGCGGGAGCTTTTGATCTGGACGCGATGAGGGTCCAGGAAACTGGCGGTGCCGGTGTGGACGTCGATGCCATTGCGGGAGAGTTGGCCTTGGATTACGTCGATTTCGGTTTTGATGACGTTGGTGGCGCGGAAGGAGAGATCGGCCATGGTGATGTGTTCTTTGACGTGGTAGTTCGCGCCGTAGACACCTTGATATTTGAAGCCAGAGAGATGCAGGACCGCTTCGCGAATGGTTTTGCTGGGGATGGTCCCGGTGTTAATGGCGCAGCCGCCGACGACTTCAAGACGCTCGATGAGGGCGGCGCGTTTGCCGAATTTGGATGCCTGGATGGCTGCGCGTTGGCCGGCAGGGCCGGAACCGATGACGATGAGATCGTACTTTTCCATAAGAGAGGCGAGAGTATATCACCGTGGGGTCAAAAGGAAATGAGGGGGGAGTGAACGGAATCACAGGAAAAACCAGGAGAGGATGTCGGTGAGCGCTGGTGTGACGGTGAATCTAAACCCGCACTCTTAGACAGCAGGGTGCGGCACCCACCCGAGAAACAGGACGAGGTGGTGCCCGAGTGTAGAATGCGAGCATCCAAACTAGGTTTAGGAACAGGGGAGGCGATATGTCGATACGACCGGTGAAGAGATTGGTGCGGAGCAAGCCGACGATGGAGGGGGCAGGAGTACACTTGCGACGCGCATTTGGATTCGGGAACACGACGGACTTCGATCCGTTCTTGCTACTAGACGATTTCCGTAATGATGTGCCGGAAGATTACTTGGCGGGCTTTCCATGGCATCCGCACCGGGGGATCGAAACGATTACCTATGTGCTGGCGGGAACGGTGGAGCACGGCGACAGTATGGGAAATCATGGCGCAATTGCGGCGGGGGATGTGCAGTGGATGACGGCGGGAAGCGGGATTATTCACCAGGAGATGCCGAAGGGAGATGCCGCGGGAAGGATGCACGGATTCCAGTTGTGGGCGAATCTGCCGTCGTCGCTGAAGATGACCGCGCCGCGGTACCAGGAGGTGAAGGCGCTGGACATTCCAGAGATGAAGGATGATGACGGTACACATGTGCGGCTGATCTGCGGGAAGTTCTGGGGGAAGCAGGGGCCTGTCGATGGAATTGCGGCGGATCCGATTTACCTGGACGTGTCTGTGCCGCCGGGGAGGCGGAAGAGTTTGCCGGTGGAGACGACCCGGCATGCGTTCGCGTATGTGTTCGCGGGAGACGGAAAATTCTGCAATGCGTCGGAGCCGCTGGAGGTGCCGACGGAATCGGTAGGATGGCTGGATACGGCGCCACCCGCAGCGGCGGACAACCGGTCGCTGGTGCTCTTTGATCGAGGGGACGAGGTGGTGGTGCGGGCAGGAGAAGAGGGAATCCGATTTCTATTGGTGTCGGGGAAGCCGCTTGAGGAACCAGTTGCGTGGTACGGGCCGATCGTGATGAATACGCAGGAAGAGTTGCGGAAGGCGTTTCATGAGCTGGAGAAGGGAACGTTCTTGAGGGAGAAGGCCAAGGGGGAGGGATAATCGGAAAGTTCAACGGGGCCAACGGGGAGCAGGTTGGATACGTTGGTGCTACATTGCAGAAGGAAAAGAGAGACGGAAGCACTAGCCTAGCGAGAATCGAGTACTACGGTGAAAATAGTACGAGGTCAGCCGGAGACAAAATGTTTACAACTGAAGTGTTGTAAGAGTGATTCGCAAGCGGCTAGACTCGCGGCCCTCAGGGTTCGTAGGAGGGAAAGGCGATGAAGATGAGAAACGTGAATATGCGCCGCGTAATGCTTATGGCAGCGGCATTGGTGGCGGCGGGCGCGAGCGCGCGGGGCGTGCTGGCAGATGGGGCCAACAGTTTTTTTCAAACAAATCTGGTGTCCGATATTCCGGGAATGGCAGCGGTGACGGATCCGAATCTCGTAAATCCATGGGGAATGTCGTCGAGCGCGGCATCACCGATCTGGGTATCGGACAACGGGAAAGGGGTTTCGACGCTGTACACTGGAGCGGGAGCGAAACTTGGATTGACGGTTACGATTCCCGGCAATGGAGGCACTGCGGCACCGACAGGACAGGTCTTTAACTCCTCCGCGTCGTTTAACGGTGATCCTTTCATTTTTGCAAGCGAAGATGGAATTATCTCTGGATGGCGCGTAGCGCTGGGGACAAACGGCGAAATTCTATACAACCCAGGAACCGGGGCTGTTTATAAAGGTCTCGCCATTGGAACTACCCCTAACGGTACCTATCTCTACGCAACAGATTTCCACAATAACAGCATCACCGTGCTCCCGGGCACTGGTGCGCCCGCTCTACCTGGTACTTTCACCGATCCGAATCTGCCGGCCGGCTACGCGCCGTTTAACATTCAAAATATCAACGGGCTATTGTATGTGACGTATGCAAAGCAAGACGCTGGCGGGCATGATGACGTGCCCGGCGCGGGAAACGGGTTTGTGGACGTGTTTAACACTCAGGGGGTCTTGCAGACACGATTAATTTCCAACGGGGCCCTGAACTCGCCGTGGGGATTGGCGTTGGCGCCAGGCGGGTTTGAAGGCTTTGGAGGCGACCTACTGGTGGGGAATTTTGGAGATGGGACCATCAACGCATATGACCCGCTAACGGGAGCGTGGATTGGACAGTTGGATGGCTCGAATGGAATGCCACTGGTTAACCAGGGGCTATGGGGCCTGAAGTTTGGAAATGGCGGGAACGGTGGAGCCGTGGACCAGCTGTTCTTCACGGCCGGAATTCCCGGCGACGGGGAGGTGGAAGATCACGGTTTGTTCGGAGTGATCTCGGCACCGGAGCCCGGCGTGTTGGGATTGCTAGGAAGCGGATTATTGGGACTGATTGGGTATGGGCGCCGTCGAAAGGGCGTGATCCAGACGGCGTAAGCGATACGTTTTTCATCGGCCGAAACGCGGGTTCCTGCTACGGGGGTACGGGGTGTGCCTCCGAGAATAGCGGCCCGCGTTTTGTTTTTGGAGTAGGGGGCGAGTGCGGAGGGAAGAGATTTAGCGGGGTGGCGAATTCTGCCGAGGCCGCCCGGCTCAGAGTGCGGTACCTAAAAGTTGAGGAAAGGGCGAGACGACGAAAGTGAAAATCCGCAACCTTAAGAACCGAGGGTGCGGCACCCGGAAGAAGAAAACAGCCCAAGAGCGGCCCGTCTCGGGAGGCGGCCGCTCCCGAGCAAGAACAGGGCAAACCCAAGAGAAGAGCGCCGGCGGCGTTCGAGCGCCAGCTGTAAATATCGGAGTGTGGGGCTTTATAGTCCACACGCAAAAACGGCGTGCGGGGCACCGGAACCCAGGATGACCCAATCGAAATTGGGAAGCCAAGAGCCGGCTGGAGGCCGGCGCTACCAGATGCGAAACGGTAGAATGGAACAAACCTAAGAACCGGTCTAAAGACCGGCCACTACAAAAAAGTACCAGGGTCAGGAGCAGGAACGGACGATGAGTAGGTTGGTACGAAGCGTGAATGCGGGGGCATGCCACCGCACATCAAGAAACGCGCGACCCAAGAAGGCACGAGCGATTGTTCCCCTCCCAGTGCGAGAGACGGAGAGCCCCTACAGTCCCAAGATTAGCGGCCGAGTTGGGAGAGGGCGTCGCGGAGGGGGGCGTTGGAGATTTGGATGATCCCGGAGTACGGCGTATAGAGTTCCAAGATCAGGAGAATGGCTCCAGAAACCGATAGAGCAGCGACGAGCAGTCCGCTGAAGACGGTGCCGTTGGTAGGGGCAAAGAGGCCGAAGCTGATAAAGATGGCGGTGAGCCAGAAAACCAGGACGACGAGTAAGGGCATGGAGATGGTCGCAGATTCTTGGGCGTACTGGAGCCAGCGGGTTTGTCCGAGGTTCAAGACGAGATTGAGAGCCTGCGACTGCAGGACGCGCTGGCGGTCATCTTTAGGAGAGAGGTCCTGAATTTTATCGAGAAGAAGTTCGGCATTGAGAGAGGGCTCGGCCAAGTGGGAATTGCCGGGACGCTCGTTGGACCACTGTTCATGGAGGATGCGATCCGAGGTGGCACGGAGCATTTCTCGTGCCTGACTGGTTTCCGGGCCATAGTGAGCGAGAAGACGATCGAGCAGGACAACGTTGGCGGACATTTGCGTGAGTTCGGTGCTCTGCGCGTCGTAGGAGCCTTTCGCGGAGGCGACCAGCAAGCCAAGAACGAGAGCGGACATGGTGGCGACAAGACCCATGGCGAGTTTCACGACGTCTTTGGAATCGGTGGTGAGGTGATGCTGGGGCAGAAGGGCACGAAGAAACATGCCCAGCAGGGCGCCTCCGAAAACACAAGCAAACACGATGGCGCTGATTGCGATGGTACTCATAGCCGCCTCAACTTTCGATGGTAAGGAAGATGAACCTATACTTGGGCGGGCATGTTAGGTCGCTTTCGGAAACAAGTCAACGAGGAGGCAGGTTGAGGCAGGTTGGGTACGTTCGGAAACGGAAACGGAGAGGACCCGGGAATATTTAACAGGTGACGATCGGGGAGGCGACGCATCCAATCTGGGAATACGCGGTAGTGGACAAATAACGGAAATTTAGATAGGTAAGAGAACTCATGGCGAAACCAGTATTAATGACCGTGGACGACGACGCAGAAGTATTGCGAGCCGTGGAGCGCGACCTGAGGAAGAGGTACGCGGAGAAATACCGCGTGATGAGAGCGGATTCGGGCGCGAGCGGGTTGCAGGCGTTGAGCGGATTGAAAAAGCGGAATGAGGCAGTGGGGCTCCTGCTGGTCGACCAACGGATGCCGGAAATGAATGGAGTGGAGTTCATCAGCAAGGCGGCTGCATTGTATCCAGAAGCGCGGCGGGTGCTGCTGACGGCGTATGCGGACACGGATGCGGCCATCCAGGCGATCAATCACGCGAGAATTCATCATTACTTATTGAAGCCGTGGGATCCACCGGAGCAGCAATTGTATCCAGTATTGGACGATCTGCTGGACGACTGGCAGGCGACATTCCGTCCGGCGTTTGACGGTTTGCGTGTGCTGGGGCACAGGTGGTCGGCGAAATCATACTCAGTAAGGGAATTTCTGGCGAAGAACCAGGTGCCCTATCACTGGTTGGATGTGGAAACGGCCGCGAACAGCGCGGAGACACGAGCGGCGATGGAGTTGGCGGGAGGAGACGCGGCAAAGTACCCGACGGTGCTGTTTGCGGATGGGACAAGCTTGTCGGATCCGACGACAGCGGAAATTGCGACGCGGTTGGGATTACGAACGCGAGCGGAGACCTCATTTTACGATTTGCTGATTGTGGGCGGAGGACCGGCGGGGCTAGCGGCAGCGGTGTACGGCGCGTCTGAGGGACTGAAGACGGTGATGATTGAGAGGGAGGCCCCGGGCGGACAGGCGGGAATGAGTTCTCGCATCGAAAATTATTTGGGATTTCCGTCGGGACTGAGCGGCGCGGATTTGGCGCGAAGGGCCGTGGCGCAAGCGAAACGGTTCGGCGTGGAAATACTGGCGCCGCAAGAGGTGACAAAGCTGCGCGTAGAGGCGGGATCGAAATTCGTGACACTTTCTGACGGAACGGAAATCGGGGCGAAGGCGATGCTGATTGCGACGGGTGTGGCTTACCGGAAACTGGACGTGCCCGGAATGGAGAAAGTGTATGGCGCCGGGGTGTATTACGGCGCGGCGATGACGGAAGCGGTGGCATGCAAAGGCGAGGACGTGTATATCGTCGGGGGAGCGAATTCCGCGGGACAGGCGGCGGTGTTTTTTTCGCAGTACGCGAGGCGAGTGGTGATGCTGGTAAGAGGGAATTCACTGGAAGCGGGGATGTCGCAATATCTGGTAGATCAAATCCGTCAGACCAACAACATACAGGTGGAACAGCAGTCGCATGTAGTGGAAGTGTTCGGCGAGGAGCATCTGGAGGGAATTGCGGTACACTGCGCGACGAGCGGCGAGACGAACAAAGTGGCCGCAACTGCGCTGTTTATTTTCATTGGAGCAATGCCGGGAACGGACTGGCTGGTGGGTGTGCTGGAGAGGGACGCGAAGGGATTCTTGTTGAGCGGCGCGGACTTGATGAAAGACGGGAAGCCGCCGAAGAGCTGGCCGCTGGAGCGGGATCCGTGGTTGCTGGAATCGAGCGTGCCGGGGATTTTTGTAGCAGGAGATGTGCGGTATCGATCCGTGAAACGAGTGGCAAGTGGAGTGGGGGAGGGCGCGAATGCGGTGCAGTTCGTGCACCAGTATTTGAGCGCGGTGTGAAATGAGCGAAGCGACAGTGAATCACCAAGCGGAACGGTTTGCGGCAGATCTGCGGAAAGTTTCCGTGTTCAGCGATCTGCCGGAAGACGAGTTGGAGTGGGTGGCGCAGCGGATGGAAGAGGTGCGCTTCGCCGCGGGAGAAATTTACGGACATCCGGGCGAGCCGCTCGATTACCTGGCGGTAGTACTGGAGGGCGAGCTGCAGCTTGAGAGGAAAGGTATGCCTGGGGCGCCGGTGGTGATGGCGACGGCGGGGCAAGTGACGGGGATGCTGCCATTTTCGCGGCTGACGCACTTCAAAGGAATATCACGGGCAGTATTGGCATCGCGGGTGTTGCGGTTACACAAAAAACACTTTCCAGACATGTTGCAGCGCGTACCTGAGCTGGGACAGAGACTAGTGGCGCTGATGAGCGACCGCATCCGTGAGACGACGCGGATGGAGACGCAGCAGGAAAAGCTGATGGCGCTTGGAAAGCTATCGGCGGGACTAGCGCACGAGTTGAATAATCCGGCGACGGCGGCGCGGCGTGCAGCGCTGAACCTCAGGGAAGCAATGGACAATGTGCGATCGGCGAGCTTGAAATTTCTGGAGCATCCGCTGAGTCCAGCACAGAGAGAAGCAATCCTGCAAGTGGAGAAGGAGTCTGCGGATAAGGCAGCAGCGCGAATCGGGCCGGCCGAGGATCCTTTGGAGTTGAGCGACCGGGAAGAGCAGATCGCAACATGGTTGGAGCAGCACGGCGTGGATGAGTCGTGGAAGATTGCGGCGGTGCTGGCGGAAGCGGGAGCGAATACAGAGAAGCTGGATGGGTTGAAGGGATTACTGGGACCGGAGCTGGTGGGTGCGGGGCTGAAGAGAATTGCTGCGGTGATTACGATTTTCGGGCTGATCCATGAGATTGATAACAGCACGCGGCGGATCAGCGATCTTGTGACGGCGATTAAGCGGTATTCGTACATGGATCAGTCGCCGATACAAGAAGTGGATTTGAAGGAAGATCTGGAAAACACGCTGAAGATCTTTGGGCACAGGATTAAGGAAGGCGTTGCGGTGGTGCGGGGCTACGATCCGGAGCTGCCGAGGATTTGCGGCTATGGCAGCGAGTTGAACCAGGTGTGGACGAATCTGATCGACAACGCCATCGATGCGATGGGTGGCAAAGGTGAGTTACGGATTCGCACGTTGCGCGAGCTGGATGCCGCCATCGTGGAAATTGGGGATAGCGGCCCGGGAGTGCCGGAGAATATTCAATCGAGGATATTCGAGCCGTTTTTTACGACCAAGAAGGTGGGAGAAGGAACGGGACTGGGACTGGATACGGCAATGAGGATTGTCAGGAAACATCATGGAGCGGTGGAATTAAAATCGAAGCCGGGGGATACGAGGTTTCGGGTGAGATTGCCGATCAAGGGGCCGCAGGAAGGAAAAGCGGAAAACGGAAATTAGAATAGAGAAAATAGAAAAAAGGGAAGTGTGGAGCCGCAGAAGTTTTTGATACGACCAGGGGATATCCGAGAAGTTGCGGTTGCCACGATCCCCCCGTCCCGGCGAAGCGTGCGGGACGCACAGGCCGCACTGCGAGCCGCAGGGGACGCGACTCTCCGCTCGGAATGACAAGTCTGCGCAGTCGGCGAGTTGGGTAGAAGTACTTGGCACGGTTCATGAAAAAACAGCTGCTCGGTTCGCTGCGGGGCCGGTATGGACATTTCCGGATGGAGTCGGGGCATCACGGAGATCTGTGGTTCGAGCTTGAGAGTTTGTGCCTGAACTCGCGCGAGATCAGGGTACTGGCCGAGCGACTCGCGAAACAACTGGAAAAATACAGGATTGAAGCGGTATGCGGTCCGCTGATCGAGGGCGCTTTCGTGGCGTTGCTGGTGTCAGCGGAAATGGGATGCCAGTTCACATACGCGGAGAGAATTGTGGATGAATCGCGCGAAGGGCTATTTGCCGTGGACTACCGAGTGCCGAAAGGACTGCAAGGCGAGTTGAGAGGAAAGCGGGTGTCCATTGTGAACGATGTAATCAGTGCGGGATCGGCGGTACGCGGGACGTTTGAGGATTTGCAGCGGATTGGTGCGGAGGTTGTGGCGATTGGCGCGCTGTGTGTGCTGGGAGAGGCGATTGGTGAGTTCGCAGAGGCGAATCGAGTTGGGATCGAAATGCTAGAAAAGAAGGCGAACAACGTGTGGAGGCCCGAGGATTGCCCGTTCTGCGCGAGAGGAATGCCCCTGGAGATTGGGGGACGTCGTGAGGCTCCGATGAGGGGGAAGAGTGGGAGTGGAAAACCTCCCTGGGTTGATCAGGTGGCATTTGTGGGGAGGCAGTGTTGCCAGGTCCCTCCGTCCCGGCGAAGCGCGCCGGACGCCCAGACCGCGTTGCGCACCAGTAAAAGAAGCTGGCGCCAAGTTCGGGATGACAACGTTGCAGGGGCGAGCGAATTGCACGGAAGTTATCGGGGTCTGCCGACGCCAGCTACGCAAAGGTAGGAGCGAGTGAGTAAGAGCGTAAGGGGGGCGGGAAACCGCCGAGCTCCAAGATAGGCCAACCCAAGAGCGCACGCCGTATCGTGCCCCGACGAAGAGGAAAGCACTGGACGAGAAGAGGAACCGACCTAAAATCCGGCCACTACAAAGACGAGAAGGGAGGCGATCCTGAGGGTGGCGTTTCCCGGCGGCAAGCAAAAGGCCAGAAATGCGCGGGTGTGCTAGGATGCGGGTTGCTCGCCCGATGAGGTGTGGATGCGCCGCGCAATGGCGTTGGTGTTGGCTTGTGTAGTGGTGGAGTGGTTTGGTGGATGCGGGGCAGGTTCCGGGGGAACAACGCCTCCGGCGCAGATCAGTGTAAGGGTTTCTCCGATGTCGGTAAGCGTCAACACCGGCAATCAACAGCAATTTACATCAAGTGTGACAGGTACGACGAACACGGGTGTGACATGGGGCGTGGCGGGCGGAGCTGCGGACGGGACGATTTCGGCTGGCGGGTTGTACACAGCGCCAGCGAGCGTCCCGAATCCCCCGCAAGTGACGGTGACGGCTACGTCGGTAGCGGACGAGACAAAATCTGGAACGGCTACGGTGACGGTGCAATCGAGCGCAAACGTACAGGTGTTTCCGGCAACGGTGACGTTGCAGGTGGGTGGGCAGCAGATATTCAGCGCGAATGTGACGGGGCTGACAAATCCGGCGGTGCTATGGAGCGTTCTGGGGGGCAGCGCGAACGGACAAATAGGCGGAACTGGAAACTATATCGCGCCCAGTGCGGTGCCGAACCCGGCACAGGTGACGATCAAGGCGACGTCGGTGATGGATTCGACAAAGTTCGGGACGGCGACAGTGACAGTGATTGCGGCGGTTCCGTCGATTACAGTGATGCCGAATCCTGCGAGCGTGAGCATTTTCACTACACAGCAGTTCGTACCATTCACGGAGAATCTTCCGAGCACCGCGGTGACCTGGCAGGTGAATGGAGTGACCGGGGGGAGCAAGCAGACTGGATTCATTTCGAGCGCGGGGGTATACGTGGCGCCGGGGGCCGTGCCGACGAAGTCGAATGGACAGGGCGACAGCACGCCAACAACGGTGACGGTGACGGCGGTGTCACAGGTGAACTCGTCGGTGAGCGGATCGGCGATCGTGACGGTATTTCCGCAGAACCAAGATCCCGAAGGAAGTCAGACCATGCTGGGCACGTCGGGAAGCAATCAGAAAGATCAACAGACAGGTGGGGGAACGATAACGTGTTGCGGAGGAACGCTGGGATCGCTAGTGACGCGCGGAGGAACGCAGTACATCCTGAGCAATAATCACGTGCTGGCGAGGACGGACTTGGGAACAATCGGCAGCGGAGCGGTGACGGGCGACAATATTATTGAACCGGGGCTGATCGATACGAATTGCGGGCAGGGGGCATTCGCAACTGTGGCGAATCTTTCTCAATTCTATAACCTGGAAAGCGGAACGGCGCCAAAGATCGACGCGGCGATCGCGCAGATTCAGCCGGGGGCGGTGGATCCCACGGGAAAGATCTTGTATCTGGGGGACACGGCGGATGCGAATGGCGTGCCGGTTGCGGCCGCACCGCACGCGGGAGCGGGACTGGCGGAGACGAGCGCGCTGCTGAGCCGCGCAGTAGCGAAGTCTGGCAGAACGACCGGGTTGACGTGCTCGACGATTTTTTCGATCAGTACGTCGACGTCGGTGCAGTACCAGAAAGGATGCGGCACGGGGACGACGTTCAGTGAGAATTACAGCAATCAGGTGGCGGTGACCGGAGGGGGCTTCAGCGCGCCGGGAGACTCGGGATCGCTGATCGTGACGCAGGATACGGCGGATGCGGTGGCGCTGCTGTTTGCGGGATCGGACCAGGAGTCGGTCGGGAATCCGGTGGGCGCGGTGTTGAACTTTTTTCAGAGCGGCGGGAATGCGGTGACGTTTGCAGGGGGAGGCACTCACAAAGTGATTGGGTGCACCTTACCGACAGCGCCGGCAGGGGCGAAAACATTGGCGTCGAGTGCAGGGGGCGCGTCGACGGTGGGGATTGAGAAGGAAGTGCTGCAGAAGGCAACCGAAGTACGCGACGCGAAAGCAGGCGAGTTGATGGGATATGCGGGAGTGCAGGCGGTGGGAGTGGGAGAGAGTTTGGACGAACCGGGAGCGGCGGCGATTATCATTTTTGTGAGAAGAGGAGAAGCGCGTGCGGAAGTCCCGGCGGTGGTGGGTGGGGTTCGAACGCGATTTGTGGAGGCGGACGAATTTGCTGAGCGAGGCGTGTTGACGGCCGAGCAGAGATCGACGACGGAGCAGTCCGGTGCCACCACGGAGAGCGTATATGGGATATCAGATGCGGAGTTTGAAAGAGCGAAGTCGGTGCATGAAGCGCACGTGGATGAATGGATGAGCAAGGAGGGCGTGCAGGGAATGGGAATCGGATCGAGCGCGGATGCACCGGGAGAAGCGTCGATGGTGATTTACGTGATTCGCGGCATGGCCCACGAGGCGATCCCGGCGGTGATGGAGGGAGTGCGGACGCGGGTGCGGGAATCGAGCCGGTTTCGCGCGGGATTTGGGGATGGCAACGCGGCAGCGGGCGGATGTGCGGTACCTGTGAGCGCAGCGAAAAGTAGAAAGCCCGGCGCGAATACCAAGGACAAAGCTAGCTTGTCTCGTCAATAGCGTATGAGATGGAGCAGAGTCTCCTCTGAGGTTGGGGGTTCCGAAGAGCGCAAGTTAGACCAAGGAGCGTGATTGTCATTGATCCACCGTTTGTGCTCAGCGACAAATGGGTGCAGATCAGTCGACCCACAGGTCCGGAAATAGCAATGTTCGTGGGACTGCTAACGGAAGTCGACGGGGATGGCGTCTGCAACTTGTCCACAATGATGTTCATGCCGAGTGGCAGTGGTGTGGAGTCGATCAGTTTCGAGACAACCACCCAGGAATTCTTGCACCTGGATTTCATGCCGGACAACAGGGTACACATCGACGACAATGAGGCCACCGAGTTCGGTTCGTTTCCGCGCGACCAGGTCTTCCTTGTCCAGGTGACTCTGAATATTTCCGCCGCACAGTCAACCGCACACGTCGTGCTCCTGGGTGGCGGCGCTTCAGGGGACACCATCTATGCAATGCCACCGCCGTTTCAATTCCTCTCGCGGCAGTTTGCTGCGATCCGACTGTGGCAAGGGTTTCCGCACACGGGCGGATTTGACGCCACGGATATCGTTGTTACGCGCGAGGCCTAGCTTCAAAGAGAATCCGTGCCCGGGCGGACTCCAGTAACGAACGCTCAGGCGGCGAGTCGGAAGCGTTCGTGGAGGACGCACATGCTGACAAGCTGCATAAGGATCTGGTCATTGGCGGTGCGGGCGCCGACATCCATGGAGGGCAGGCGGTCCAAGAGAGCGACAACCTGCTTCTGATCGAAGAAGGGGATGGAGGCAAGAGTTTTGCCGCGCAAGGTTTCCTGGATATAGGTGTTAAAGGTGTCGTCGGGATGAAGGGTGGCCGGCGGGCTGAGGAACGGATGTTTCTGGCGGCGATAGACGGTATCTGTGATGACGTCCTTGACGGCCTGGCGGAGAACAAATTTTTCAGTCATACCACGAACTTTCTGATTGACGGGCTGCGAGACGATGAGTTCGACGAGTTTGTGATCGAGAAAGGGAACGCGGCCCTCGATGGAGTGGGCCATTTCCATGCGGTCGCCGAGCATCGTCAAGATGTAACTGGCCATGACCGTTTTAGACCAGAGGTAGAGCGACTGGTGAAGGGGATCGCGGCCGTTGAGTTGGCCGCGGACGTCGGCATCGTCCAAAATTGCATAGGTGCCCTCGATCGGTCCGTATTTGGCCTGAAAATCGCGGGCGAGTAGTGGCCGCATCTTCACCGCGCGGGTGGAAAACGTCTCAATCCAGGAAGGCACATAGCCAAGAATGCGTTTGACGCCATCGAGCGGACCGATCTCGCCATCGGGAAGCAGGAGTCCACGGGAAACGGAATTGTGATCTTCAAGCCAGGTCATGAGCTCCTGAATGGCGGCAGGATCCTGGCCTTCGCGATTGTAGAGAAGCATGTCGCGGCGAAAGTGCGGATAGCCGCCGAGAATCTCATCAGAGCCTTCTCCAGTGATCACGACCTTATAGCCGGAGTCGCGGACGGCACGGCTTAATAGATATTTGGCCACACCGTGGGCATTGACGCACACCGTTTCTGACTGGGCAATCGCGTTGGAGAAATTATCAGCCAAGTCGCGCTGACCGATGGGAATCGGATTGAATTCCGCGCCAGCGCGGGCGGCCATTTCTTTAGCGATAACGCCTTCATCGTACGCGGCATTTTCAAAGGTGAGGGTAAACGCGCGAATCGGCTGGGGATGATGCTTTGCCGCGAGGCCGAGCACGGAGCAGGAGTCGAGTCCACCGCTTAGGTAAACGCCGACGGGAACATCGGCGCGGAGGCGAAGGCGAACGGACTCTTCGAGTTCGTAACGAAATTCGGAGGCGTAGTCGGCATCGGAGCGATAAGGAGCAGTCTGCGGAGCCTTGGGATAGTTAAAATCCCAGTACTGATTCACCTGAACGTGCTTTTCAGAGGCAAGGAGAAAATGTCCTGGAGGAATTTCGAAGATGCCGTCATACAGCGTTCGGGTCTGGTGCTTACCGAAGGACACGGCGTGAAACACGCTCTCCTCATCCCAGCGGGCCGGAACTCCAGCGGCAAACAGGGCTTTGACTTCTGATGCGAGATAGAGAGCGTTGTTGTGCCAGGCATAAAACAAAGGTTTGATGCCAAAGCGGTCGCGGGCCGCGATCAGACGGCGGCGGGTTTCATCCCAGAGGACGAGCGCGAATTCACCGCGCAAATGATGCAAGCATTGGAGTCCGAAATCCTCATACAAGTGCAAGGCGATTTCGCTATCGGAGCGGGTACGCAGGCGATGGCCGCGGGCCTGGAGTTCGCGCTGAATGGCTTCAAATCCGTAGAACTCGCCATTCACGATAATGCGGGTACGTTCGTCTTCACTGGCAATGGGCTGATCGCCGGTGGAAAGATCGATAATGCTGAGGCGCGCATGTCCGAGAGCGACTTTGCCGTCGGTAGAGAGCCAGTGGCGCTGTCCGTCGGGTCCACGGTGGTACAGGCTGCGTGTGGAGCGTTCGATGACCGTGGCCGAAATCGCATCGCGACGCGAAAAGATTCCTACAATTCCGCACATGTCATGTGTGGTCCTTGTCCTGAAGCGAAACCTTTTTTTCGGTTACCGGGATCTGCGCTAAAGAGGAAATGCAGACGTCCGGGGATTATATCCATAGTAGGGATCGCAAGCACCAAGTAAAAGCGTCAGGACGATACTGTGGTCGCGGTGCGATACTTCCACAATTTCCGCAAAGGGCGTCATGGGTATAGACTTGGAAACGTTCCGCGACAGTCCGACAGTGCTTCTGCGAGATTTGAAGCGGGTAGTTCGGATATGCGTCTAACGATCGCCGCGCTTCGGGAAGTTTTTCTTAGCCTAATGAAAACGGTAGGGATCGTGTGCTTGTCTGCTTTCGCAGCGCAAGCCCTGGCGGGTCAGCAGTCTCGAGAAAACTTCCAAACCAAGTACCTCATCGAGCGCCTTGATCTCGTCGGCAACCGAAGCATAACGACGGAAACGATGCTCGCCTGGATTTCGACGCGTCCGGGCGATCCCTATGACGTCGAAGCGGTCCGCCGCGACGTCCGGAAACTTTGGAACACGCAGTTCTTCGATGAGGTGCGCTTGGACGTCAAAGAAAGTCTCGATCAGTCAAACGGAAAAACCGTAGTGTTCACTGTAAGGGAGCGGCCGATTATTGACCGGATCGAGTACAGAGGCATTAAGTCAATTACCCAGTCGGATATTCGTGAGGCGTTCAAGGAGAAGAAAGTAGGTCTCAAAGTAGGGAAGCGGTTCGACCAGACGAAACTCAAGCCTGCGGTGGTGGTTATCAGCGAGTTGCTCGCGGCACACGGACATCAATCTGCGACGGTGAAGCCAACCTACGAAACAAATCCGTCCTCGAATAAGGTGACTCTTATGTTTGGCATCGACGAAGGGCCGAAGGTCGAACGGTCGAGAAAGCGTTCTTAAAAAAACGGACGGGGGACTGAACAATACCTCCACCCTCAAAAACCCAAGAGCGGAGCATCCTGGGTGTGCCCACTGTTTTCTGGAGGCGCGAAGTCGCGGCGATCCGAGGGTGGGCGCCCTGAAGAAACAAGAAATCATCGGACATTGCCCGCCGAGCAGCACTGCTGAGTTAAGCTCTTGTACACCAAGGGCTCCTGCTTGGACCTGCATCTTCAAACTGACCGGAACTTAGGAACCAAACTCTTTCGTGATCAATTGGGCTGAGTGTTGCTCACCTAGTTAGCCCCTACGGTTGAATCAAGAACGTAAATTCCGTTTGTCCCAGGCGATAGGTTTATCGGCGAATTGGTGCTGCCGAGCAGGAACCTGTCGAAGAATGCTTCCATATAGTCGCAAATCCCCGCGACAGTCTTCTCGCCGTCGTTCGCATCTTCAGTGCCAAAGCGGCCACCCGCATCTGTCCATGTTTGGAGGACCGCCAGATCTGAGAATGTCACGTGTTTTGAGTCGGCGACCGTCACGCGATACCCTGGCCTTCCTCGAAGATAGACGGATGAAAGTTTCTCCCCGACCTGAGCTTGCATTGCCTTACCCGCTTCGTCTGGCGGAACTACTGCATGCTTCCCAGAAACATCATGCTTTATGACCATGAACGGTTTCGGTAGGAGTTTTTTCGATAGAACGTTGAATGGCGAGCCATCCAAATTGAGTACAGTCTTAATGCGTTGGTCCTGCAGTCCCGCTAGGATCGCGGCTGCACCTCCGAACGAATGACCGAAGGCACCGATTCTGTTGAGATCCAGTCGGTGAAAGAAGATCCCGCCTGAATCTCGGTCCAGTCCTTCGATCTGATCGAGCATGAAGCGCAGATCATCAGCCCAAAGGGGCAAGGCTGCCCCGGTAATCCATCCAAGGTCGTCTGTGCGCTTGTCGGACGTGGGCACCCTATGTACGGTCAGGAAAAACCGTCTCGACCCAAGCAAAAACCATGAATTCACGCTTGGTCTTTGCTTGCGCAGCAACGGCATCGGTCTGCTGGGAATCAAACCAATGAAAGAAAGTTCGACCAACAGAAAAAGCTCCCGTTGGCGTTACAGTCTCGACGGCAGTCTCGGCTTGAAGTGTCGGAACGACTCCAGACGAGAGCCATCCTCCTAGTGTTGCTAAAACGAAAACAACGCTACAGACAACAGATCGAAGTAGAGACACTGCCAGAAACTCCCTCTCTTCGGACGGTCAACACCCACAATCATAACGGAAGGTGCCATTCGTTCGGCGTCATTTGATGATGGCTACGAGTAAACGTGTTAATCCGACGAGTAGATCTGCGAAGAATACCTGGCGATCGCCGGAACGGTAGCGAGAGGGACAGGTTGGGAATGAGAAAAGATCAGGAGGAGAGCGGTTTGCGCCAGGTGACTGGTTGGATGGGGCCGACGAGGAAGATCCAGGAGCCGGTACCGAGAAGGGTGACGAGCGTAACAATGACGAAGGCCCAGTGAAAGTGGCCGGTGCGCTGAACAACAAAGCCGGTGAGAGTAGGGGCGACAAAACCGGCGAAATTGCCGATAAAATTCTGGAAGCCAGTCCAGCGTCCCGCGGCTTGTGGGCCCGCGAGCGTTTGCGTGATGGGCCAGACGCCCGAAGCGGCGATGCCAAAGCAGATGAGTCCGAGGATGAGGGCTGCGACGCAATAGAGAGGTGCGCCGAAGGCGGCGAGTCCTACAAACATGCCGCAGAGCGCGAGGCCAGCGCAGACAATTGTTTTGCGAACCAGTGTGGGAGTGGCGCCGGAAGCGATCCAGCGATCGGACAGCCATCCAGCGAGAGTGGCGAAACAGGCACCGAGCAGATAGGCGAGTCCACCGATCTTGGCCATGTCATGCAGGGAGAAGTTGCGTTCGCGAACGAGATAATAAGGAAGCCAGGTAATCAGGAAATAGCTGACATAGTTGAGTGCGAAAAGACCTAGACAGGTTCCCCACGCCGAGCGCAGCTGGAGAAATTCAGCCAGGCTGGGTGCGCCGGTGGAAGCAGCGGGCGTGGGGTGCGCGTTGGGCGGCATCCAGCGGAGCCAAGGGAGAAGCCAAAGCAGACTGAGAAGGCCGAGAGCAATGAAGAACGAGCGCCAGCCGAAGCGGGCCATGAGGAAGCCGCCCAGAACGATGCCGAAGCCAGGACCCAAGACGAGGCCGGAGGAAAGGACAGCGTTGGCGATACCGCGATGCTCTTCAGGGAAATTAAGGGCGATGATCTTAGAGTAGGAGGGATAGGTAACGGATTCTCCGATGCCAAGCAGGAGGCGGAGGAGAAACAGGGCTGTGAAGGTGTGAACGATGCCGGTGGCCGCAGTGGCGGCGGACCATAGAAAAAATCCCGCGGCGAAAACCCAGTTGACGTTGAGTCGATCAACGAGCCAGCCGGCGAACAGCTGGAGAGAGGCGTAGGTATAGAAAAATGCGGAAAGGAGCATGCCGAGTTGCAAAGGGGAAATGGCGAGCTCGTCTTTGAGCATGGGAGCGGCGATGGAGAGATTGCCGCGATCGATGTAGTTGATAAAGCTGGACAGGGCGAGCAAGACGAGAACGATTTTGAGAGCGCCGGGAATGGCGCTGCGTTGTGTTGACCCGATGGGCATGAAGTGGGGACATGATGGACAGGTGGGAGGGGATTTGCAAGAGGAAGAAGAGAGTGGCCATCGAGTGCCCGATAGCCAGTGACCGGCGAAGAAACAGGCGGCGCGCTGGTGGCGGCGCGCGCCTGAAGGGTGGAAGGGCGGTTACTCTAGACCCGACCGCCAAGAAATGGCGGACGCGAAAAGCACGCCCGCTTGAACAGAAGTGAAGGGTGCGTCGCCCGGCACTGGTTGAAGGGTTAGCGGGCGATTTCGGTAGCAGGGACAGAGGCGAGCATCGGCTTCATGGAACGGCGCATAGGTTTTGTGCCGGGAACAGGGAAGCACATCTTCCAGAAATTGATGTCCGTGGCAGTGAATTCAAAGGCGACATAGCGCTTGCCATCGCGTCCGGGCTTGGCGGCGACGACGCGACATTCGGTTTTCTGGCCGCTATTGGTATTGATGAGGATAAGCTTCTGACCGATGGTGACCTCGGGCTCGAGCACCATCATGCCGCCGTGCAAACTGACCGAGACGGTACGTCCTTCAGTCTTAAATTTACCACCAGTTTCAGAGTCGCCATGAACGATGAGATCGACGGACAAGGCCACGCGAGCGGTGCGGCGGCGTTCAATCCTGCGAAAGTGAAGAGTTCCCATAATCGAGCGAACCTCTCAAATTAAGTATGGGGCCTGGACTTAGAATCTTCGGCGAACCCGCCGCAGAGCAATTCGAGACGGACCGAGAGCACAACCAAGTGGATCAGGGAAAGGATCGACAAGATGAAAACGGTCCAATTCCACATTGGAAGTAGGATAGGTGAGGAGGGAGAGCAGAAGAATAGAGAACTAGTACTGAATTGGCCAAGTGTGCAGTAGTACTCCTGTCCCAGCACCGTGCGCGGGGAATGGGGCGTTAAGATGTTGTACTACAATAGGTTAAGCGATGGCAAAGAGTCGGGAGTGGGAAGAGCATCGAGCGGGCCAGGGTGAAAATGGGAGTTCCTATCGGGAAGTGCGGAAGCTCTGGAGTGGGCTTGGGATTCCCGCAGAGTGTTCCATTTTGGACAGCAAGAAGAGACCCAGATGATTACCCTTGGCCGAGGGAAAGCGGTCGTGGGCCAAAGTCGGGAGGACAAAGTGTCGACAACGAAATCCGAGAAGTGCGCGCATCCAGTTTGTTCGTGTACGACGACAACGGGTGCGTACTGTAGCGTGGAATGCGAAGCCATGGCGGGCATGCCGGACATCCAGTGTCACTGCGGCCATGAAGATTGCAAGGGTGATGTGGACAAGTTGGCAGCATCGGCCTCCGGCACATTAGCTTGAACAAAGGTGTTTTGGTTGAGTAGACGAAGGAAGCACGGCCCCCGCGCAGTAGGGCTAGGAGTCTGACGTCAGAGGGAAGAGCGCCACGAATCGGCGAGTAATCCTACTGCCCACGCGCAAAAGCGGCGGACGGGACGGACGGCTGGGGCGAGGTGCGGGGATGGGCGGGTTCAGTGGTAAAACAGAAGGGTGTTGCTACGCGGCCGCATCCGAATCTTTTTGTTTCACGACGTGGAAGAAGCGTTTGACCTCGACAAGGTAGGGAACTTGCTGGGTTCGCGCGGCGGTTCGATCAAGCCAGATTTTCCAAGACGGACATCAGACTAGATACGGTTCACGAGGCCACCGATTGCGGAGCTGAGCGGATCGCTACCGCTGCAAGGCGGGGAGAGAGTGGTGTGCTCGATCAAGTCGTACGAATCCGCGAGCGTAGAGGTGCAACTGGAAGTGCCGTTTGAAGAAGATTGGGAGGATCTGCAGGCACAGGCATCGAGATGGATGGACGTGCCAAACGAGGAACTGGAAGGCCGAGCGGCTGTGGCGAAGGCATGTGCAGAGAGTTGCAGGGACGGTGAGTAAGGCGAGAGAGGAGTGCTTTCCCGAAAATTACCTGGTGCTGAATCTGGAGGAGTACGGGACGAGGGAGGAGGAGCGCTGACCGCCGAAGAACTGCTGGCGAAGTATGGAGGCGAGATGATTCAAGGTGCTACCAGCGGAGCAGGCGTTCCTGGCGCAACTGGATTGTCCACACGGCCTCTTCCGGACGGTCGTACATAAACGCCGCCGACGGAAAGGAGCCTGTCGTATTACCAGATGGATTTGCTGGTGGCGGGATTGACGCGCGTGCTTTCAGACGTGTACAGCACGCTGGATCAAAAGAAAGATGTCCTGCTTTCGCGGTAGACGATTCCGCGTGAAGCGAACCGCTTCAATACCATCCTGCTGGACGTGGCGGAACTGACGGAGCGGATCGACAATGCGATTTAGTTTGTGAGCGATACGTTTTACGCGCCGGCAAATCGGTAGACGGCGGCGCGTGCGGGTGCCGGAGTACCGCGACTTGATGGAGAAAGAATTAGAAACAGCGCGTGAGTTGAAGTTCATAGTCGCGCCATTCAACCAGGCACGACTGTTTTTGTTGGAAGCGGCGATCACCAAATTGTGTTTGCTGGATGTGCTGCTGTCGTTCAGGGGGAAATAGAACGGAGGTAGGGCCAGGGCAAGCGAGAAGCCGCACGGGAGAAAGAACGTTTAGGCTTCGCTAAGATAATGGAGTAAGGTCTACAGGATTGCGGCTACGTAAGTGGGAATCCCCGCCCGGGAATACCTTGCGAAATCCGGTTAGCCGGTGACAATTCAGGAGTCCCAATGAAAGAACTGGTTGAAAAGATAGCGCGGGCGCTGGTGGACTATCCGGAGGCGGTGGAAGTGAGAGCGGTGGAAGGATCGCAGGTGACGGTATTGGAGCTTCGAACGGATCCCCGAGACCTGGGCAAGGTGATTGGAAGAGACGGGCGCACCGCGAAAGCGATCCGGACATTACTGGGAGCGACGGGGATGAAGGTCCGCAGGAGATTTACACTGGAAATCGTGGAAGAGGGAAAAACTAAAACGGCGAGCGGGTAGGGAGCAGGAAGCAGATGGTTGTCCGAATCAGATCCTGGCGGAGAGGTCGAGGCTACTTTTTGGGTTTCGTGGAGTCGGATTCGCCCTCGATGGTGACTTCGACCTTAGCGCCCTCCCCATGGCCCACGGCATTGCCTTCAGGATCTTTCGGGGTAATTTCGAAACGAATTGTGCGATAGACGTTCTTGGCCTCGTCAAGGACGATCTGGGCTTTTTCAGGTTTACGTTTGACGAACGGGGGAATAATTTTCTCAACGGTGCCGGTGAGAGTGACAATAGCACTGTCGGACGAACTGTCGGCGGGCGGAGATTGGTCGTCTTTTTCTAATTTGGGATCTTGCATCATGAGCGAGTCCTGTCCTGTCGGTATCCTTCGAGTGGGGCAGGTCACCACACACAAAAAGTGCGAACGCCCTACCATTCTAACGTTACGGACGATATGCGAAAGTTGTCAGCCTACTGAAAGATTGTGCGAGGAAGAGCGACGCGAATCAAGATTACTCAGAATTGGACGAAGCAGGAAGTGATCGAGACGGTGAATCGTTCATTCAACGAGATGTTTCAAGGGGGCGGCGGGACCGCCGGTGAGACTGAAAGTGGGGAAGAAGAGTTGGGAAGGATCGGTACTGAGCTTTGCGCTGAGCGCGCGAATGGGATTTATGAGTACACCAGTCAGCGGGCCCATGGACGTGGAATTGGGAATGTTGGGGGATAAGCAAGGACGTGGCGAAGGCGATGATCAGGGAAGAGAAGGAAGGGGCTGTTGAAGGGGTGAGGACGTGAAGAACGGGCGGAAGCCCCGACGTTTGATGAAGGGATCATGTTGCAGCTGGAGCCCCGGCCCTTTCATGGTGAAGGCGGATGGCTTGGCCAGGCAATTGGGGATGTACAGGCGGCGGCGAGCCGCCACCCTCTAAACGGAAGATAGAAGGAACCGCTCCTCAACATCGCCAGGGAAATCGCCAGGGAAGCAAAGAGCGGGCTGCCCCGTAAACCCATCAGGGGTTCGGAATTGAGCCTCGAAAGGCGGTCCCTACAACCGCAAGAAAACGCGAACTCCGGGAAAAGGCAAACCCAAGAGGGCCTGAAGGATCGTGCCCCTACCCGAGAGCTGCTTCCGAAGCGTAAAGCATCATGCCAATTCGGAAGCACCCGGTAAGTTAGAAGTAGAATTTGGCGCCGATCTGGATCTGGCGACTGGAATAGGCGTAGTTGCTGTTGGCGTTCGTGACGCTGCCAAAGGGCGCGTTGTAACGTAAGCAAGGGGCAGCTTTACTGCAAGGGACGGTGGAACTGTTTGGGCCGGTGACCGTTCCGCTGGTAGAGATGATGTAGCCGGTGTTGTTCACTCCAGTGACATTGACATGATTGAAGAGGTTGAAGAAGTCGCCGAGGACTTCGAGGCGATAACGTTCGTTAAAGGTGAACATTTTGGCGAGGCGAATGTCGAGGACCTGTGTCGATGGCAAGTTAAAGGTGGCACGTCCAAAAACGTCCAGGCCCTTTCTGCCGTTGGAACCGTTGATGCCGCCGCCCAGACCTCCGGGAGCGGAGCCGGAAACAACCAATGAGTAAGGCAGACCAGTCTGGGCTTGATAGATGGGAGAGAGCTGCCAACCGTTGAGGAGGTAACCGGCCCAACCATCGACCTTCCAGGGAGAATTGGCAACAACGCTACCGACAAAACGCTGGCGAACGTCGAAGATGGAATTACCCTTCTCGAGAGCGATGTCATCGGGGACGAGGAGGTCGTTGGTGTCGGTGAAGGTCGTGCCGTTCTGACCGAAGTCGATGGAGTGGGAGTAGGTGTAGTTGAGGTTGAACTGGATATTGTTACTCATGCGGTGATTGACCTGGATGACGAGGGCGTTGTAGCTGGAGCTGATGCCGCTGAAGATGTCGGTCATGGAGCCGTAGTTAGGATTGTGGCGAGTGGAATAGACATCGGTGGAGTAGGTGGAGCCGTTGGGGAGCTTAGAGTTGCCGGTAGCGTCGACCACGAGATAGTTGACGGGGACGGTGACGGCGGTATTGATGTTGGAATCGACGAAGTCCGGCAAACTGCGGCCGAGGCTACCGATATAGCTGGCGGAGAAGACGGTGTTCCAGCCCAGTTCGCGTTCGAAGGTAAGGTCAAACTGTTGAATCTGAGGAGCCTGAAAATTGGGGCCGAAAAAAACCAAGTTGGGCTTGGCCGATCCCACCGGGGCGTTGAAGATTTGCGGAAAAGAGGGGCCGCTAGCAGGGGTATAGAAGTAGGAGAGCTGTCCGTTCGAATTGCCTGTATTGATCAGAGCATTGTAGATGGTGGAGTTGATGATGCGGCCGTAGAATAGGCCGTAACCGCCGCGTAGAACCGTTTTGCCATTTCCGAAAATATCCCAAGCAAAACCGAATCGCGGGCCAACGTTGTTGGCGTCGCTCGGTAGCGAAGCGGTTTGCGGAACGGCGGGATTCACGAGATTGGCGAAGGCGCCGGGTAGAGCTTCATAGTCGTAGCGCAGGCCGAGAGTGAGGGTGAGGCGCGGAGTGATTTTCCAGCTGTCCTCGGCGAAGATGCCGAAATCCGTGGTGCTGAAAGCGAAGCCGAGGGGACCGAACGCCTGCTGGAAGTTGGAATAGCAAGGAAGGCCAGCACAACTGTCGGTGGCATAGAGGTCAGAGAAATAGTCGAGGGGGCTGTTGTAGCTGAAAGAGCCATATTGAAAACGAAGGTTTTTGCTGAGGTCGTTGGCGTGGGCAATGTCCACCCCGAATTTCATGGTGTGCCGGCCTTTAACCCAGGTAACGGTGTCAGCAAATTGCTGGCGAGTTTCGAAGGGGAAAGCGGGACGATTGAGGAAAGTGGGGACGCCCATGTCGAAGCCATTGGTGATGAAGACGTCGGGAGGAAGGGAGTAGGGATTGGAATAACCCGGAGGGTTGATGAAGTTGGCCAATTCATAGGCGGTGGGGGATTGATTGTTTTCCCACTCATTATCGAGGCCGTATTGATAGCGGGCTTCGTTGGAGATGGAAGAGCTGAAAGAAGTGTTGAGTGTAGCGATGCCCCAAGTGTCCTGTACATAGTCATTGCCAAAGCTGGCAATGCCAAATGTGTTGCTGGATTGAGTTTGGATGCCGGCGGGAGAGGACCAACGCATGACGTTAACTTCGAAGCTGGCACGATTGTTCTGGTTGATCTGCCAATCGAGTTTGGGAAAGAGGATGTACTGATCGCCGGTGCGAGGAACGGAGCCGAGCTCACCGAGAAGGCCGTTCAAGCCATTGTTGTAGTCAGTTTGCGCGGTTGCGAGTTGCTCCGGGGTGGGAGTGGCGGTGGCGAAAAGGCGCTGAGCGAGAGTATTGATGGTGGCGGCGGAGGGAGCGGCGAAGAAAGTTTTAGGGCTGGTGGCCACGGCGGTGCCGGGGAAATCGCGGTAGAACTTGTCGTAGGCGACGTAGAAGAAGAGCTTATCTTTGATGATGGGACCGCCGATGCCGAAGCCGCCAATGTAGCGGGTGTCAGAAGGCTTGTAGGGCGAAGAGGTGAACACACCGGGGGCGGTCTGCCTAGTGAGAGTGGTGTAGGGATTGGTGGCGCCCCAAGTGTTATCGCGATCGTAGAAATAGACACCGCCGTGGAACTGGTTGCTGCCGCTCTTGGTGACGGTGTTGATGACGGCGCCCGCAGCGCGGCCGTACTCAGCGGAATAGTTGGAAGTGTTGACCTGGAACTCTTGGACGGCTTCTTTGGCGGTGGAATAGCCGGCACGGGTGCGGCCACGCTCTTCGGAGAAGAAGGCTTGATTATTGTCGGCGCCGTCGACGGTAAAGTTATTTAGCAAAGTGCTGGTGCCGCGAACGCTGACAAGGCCAAAACCGTTGGCATCGTTATTGACGCTGGGTGTGAGAAGAGCAAAATCCGACCAGCGTCCACCGTTGATAGGGAGATTGGCAATGGAAGTTTGATTGACGACAGGGCCGAGTTCGGCAGAGGAGACGTTGATGTCGGGGAGGTCGGAGGAAACGGTGACGGAAGTGCCGGCGGAAGCGAGAGAAAGGTGCGGAGAGAAATCGGTGACGCGGCCAACCTGGACGTCAACAGTTTCGGCAACGAGTTTCGAGAAGCCTGTGACGGAAATGGTGACGGTGTAGGTGGCAGGAGTGAGATTGTTGATGCGATAGTAGCCGGCGTCGTCGGTGGTGGTGGATTCTTCGGCGTTGGTGCCGTTGTTTTTGACGCTGACCTTCGCACTGGGGACAGCGGCGTCGGAAGGATCGAGGACCGTGCCTGCAATGGCGCCCTGGGTAGTTGACTGGGGGAGGGAAGCAGGAGCGGATAGCAGAAGAATCGTGAAAGCGAGGCAGGAAATCACGAGTAAAGATCCGAACGTGGAAAATCTCATGGAGTCTCCTTCGTGTCAAACTTGTGTTGAAGCGGACAGGCCCCGACGAACTTCTTGACCTGGAGGGTGAGAGCACAGGGTCGGTCGGCTCACAAAAAGGAACGGAAAGAGCCCCAAAGAGTCGGCAAGAAAAATCCCACCCTTGTTACAGACTATCTACCACGAAATGCATTACAGGGGAACCACACGGCTGTGCCAATTTTGTGCGTGGATGTAGGAAGGTCTTCAATGACTAAAAGTGTGAGTTTTGTAAGGAAGTGGGACTCTTGGTAGCGGAGAGCGACCATGGGATCGACGCGACTGGCGCGGCAAGCGGAAAGATGAGTAGCGAGGAGGGTGACGGCGCTGAGAAGAAGGGCGGAAACGACGCCGAGGATGACGCCGATGAAAGCCAGTTGCATTCCCTGAAAGACGACCATGCGGCGAACCCGCTGAGGGCTGGCTCCAAGCGCCATGCACACGCCGATTTCCTGGGTGCGCTGCTGGACAAGGCGATCCGGATTGGGATAGGAGAGAGGCTGGAGATGGACCGCGTTGACGACGGAGAAGATGGCGGTGTTGGCGCCAATACCAAGAGCGAGAGCGAGGATGGCGACGGCGGCGAAGCCGGGAGAATTGGCGAGAGCGCGGAGACCGTAGCGGAGATTTTGGTGAAAAGTGTCCAACGCGGAGCTCCCGGGTGGTTTGCGAAGCTTAAGCGCGAAAGGGAATGGCGTCAATCGCGAGAGAAGAGGAGGTTCTCTGGTAGAGAGGACGAATGTGGGCGAGGAACGTGAGCAGGTAGGAGGGAAGAAAGGAAAGGGATCTCAGGTTGGTAGTGGTCTGAATGAGGCGGAAGAAAATGGATTGCACGGCGAGGTTTGATCGGTGGAAACCTTGCCAGGATCCCTTGGCTGCGCAAACCGGAGCGCCAAAAGTCGGCGAGCAAGAAAGAACCGGCTCGCTGCGCTCGGGATGACCGAGTAAGAAAGGGGAAGAACCCTAGAACCGACCTAAAGGTCGGCAGGATGCCGGCGCTACCAAGGCGAAAAAGGGCGGCAATCCGTCGGATTCCAAAATGGTTAGGGTTGGATTTGGACGAGGTCGGCGGGGGGCTTCGGCTGGTGAGTTCCAGAAGTCCAACGGGGGAGTTGGATGGAGTACTGACGGAGGCGATTGAAGAGGAGCCCGATGTTGATGGAGGCCTGTACGAACTGATCGATCTTGAGTGGCCCTGCGAACTTGATGGACTTGACCCACTGAAGGCCGCTGCTGATGGCGCAGCCGCACTGCGAGCAATCGGGCGCGCCGCCGAAAACACAAGGCTCGACGCGGCTCTTGAGGTCAGCGGAACAGTTGGAAGACATCTTCGAGAAGAGACAATCGTCAGGATTGCCGGGAGGTTGGACGATGGCGCGAGCGATGCCTTCGGTTGTAAGGAGTTTGGGGAATTTCTTGGCGAGGGCAGGCAATTCGCGGGCAATGAGTTGACGATCGTCGGCCGTGAGCATTTCAGGTGAGTGTTCGCCGATTTGAGGAGTGTAGAGGCTGACCCAGATGCGATTGAGTTCCTTAGGATGCGTTCGTAAGTGGCAGGTTCGCGGCGAATGTCGTGATGCTCGGGGAGGCCGTCGATAGAGACGGCTACGCAGGGACGAGGGATGTTCATCCGCGGGAGGTGGGGTGGGCGCGCCAGATACGGAATGAATAAATCCAGGCCCTCCCGAAGAATAGTGGTACTTACCGTGACTCTGAGGCTCCGACCCAATCATAAGCGGTGGGCTCGTTGACTTGGATGAGGGTGGGACCTAAGATGAGCGCCAAATGGCGGGTAACGAATCGATCATAGGCAAGAAGATGGCACACTACCTGATCCAGGAAAAGCTGGGAGCGGGTGGGATGGGAGTGGTGTATCGCGCGTACGATGAAGAGTTGAAGCGCGACGTGGCGCTGAAGGTGTTGCCATTCGATTCGCTGACGGACAGCAACGCGCGAGGGAGGCTGCGCCGGGAAGCGCAGACGGCGGCGGCGCTGAACCATCCGAACGTGTGCACGGTGTACGAAGTGGGCGAGGCGGGCGGAGTGCTGTACATTGCGATGGAATTTGTAAAGGGGAAGACGCTGAGGGAACTGGCCTCGAACGGGCTGCAGGGTGAGCTGTGGTTCCGGTACGCGACGCAGATATCGGAAGCGCTGGCGCACGCGCACAGTCTGGGAATCCTGCACAGGGACATCAAGACATCGAACGTGATGATTTCGGGGGACGGGCGAGCGAAGGTTGTGGATTTTGGTTTGGCCAAACGATTTCATGACCACGATCAGGAAGAAACGAAGTCGATCCTGACGATGGATAAACCCGGAGAATTGGTAGGAACGCTCCCGTACGCTGCACCCGAAGTTTTGAGAGGAGAAACCGCGGACGCGCGAAGCGACGTGTGGTCGTTGGGAGTGTTGCTGCAGGAGATGCTGACGGGAAAGAGGCCGTTCGCGGGGAGGACGACGTATGAAATCACGTCGGCCATTTTGAATCAGGCACCGGAGGCAGTCCCGGCGAAAACTCCGGCTGGAATCCGCAAGGTGATCCAGCGGTGCCTGCAGAAAACTCCCAGCGAGCGATTTCAGCAGGGCGGAGAAGTGCGGGCGGCGCTGGAGGTGGCGGCGGCAAATCCGGAGGCCGAGACGGAACCGCAATGGGTGGAGGAAAAAACAGGGATTTCGGGTCGAGCGAAATGGGTGATTGCGGCGGCGGCGCTGTTGGTGATCACCGGAGGAGTGCTGGCGTATCGGGGAATTGTGACGCGAGGTGGAGGAGAGGCGAAGAGCGGGCAATTGGCGGTATTGCCGATGACCATGGGCGACACGGATCCGGCAATGGCGGCGTTTGGGAGAGGGATGGTGGAGACGCTAACGGCAAGGCTCACGCAATTGACGCAAAAACATGCCATTCAGGTGATTCCGACGTCGGCGATGCAGGCGAAAGGCATCGGGACCGTGGAACAAGCGCGCAAGGAATTTGGAGCGAACCTGGGGCTGGAACTGAGCCTGCAGAGATCGCGATCGGGAGAGGAGATTCGCGTCAATTTCAATTTGATTGACGCAGCCACGATGTTGCAAGTAGGCGGAGGGACGGTCACGGGCAAGTCCTCGGACACGTTTAACGTGGAGGACAAAGTGTGCGAGGGAGTGATTCGTGCGCTAGAGATTCAACTGCAGCCGGCGGAAAAAAGAGAGTTATTGGCGAATAAGACGGCGCAACCGAGCGCGTACGATTTCTACGTACAGGGGCGGGGATATCTGAAGTCGTTCAATCGTCCGGAAAGTTTTGAGGGCGCGATCGCGGTGTTCAATCATGCGCTCGAATTGGACCAGAATTACGCACCGGCGTATGCGGGCCTGGGAGAGACGTATTGGTACAAGTATGAGTTGACGAGAAACGAAAAATGGATCGTGCGAGCGCAGTCTGCCTGCCAGAGGGCGGTGGAGCTGAACAGCACGAGGCCCGAGGGACATTCGTGCCTGGGAGCTGTGCTGAACGGGAAGGGTAAATACGAAGAGGCACTGGAACAATTTCAAGAAGCGATTCAATTGGATCCCAGCGACGACAGCCCATACATCGGACTCGCAGAGGCGTATGAAAAGCTCGGAAACACGCAGGAGGCCGAGGCGACGTTTCAGCGTGCGATACAACTGCGACCAAGTTACCCGCTGGCGTACAACCGATTGGGCGAGTTTCAGATGGCGCACGGGCAATACGAGGAAGCCGCGGACATGTTTAAGCAGGTGATTGCGTTGGCACCGGACAATTATGCCGGTTACAGCAATCTGGGAAGCGCGTATCTGCAGGAGAACCGGTACCAGGAAGCGGTGCCGATGCTGGAGCGATCGATTGCGCTGCGACGGACGGCTGAAGCGCTTTCGAATCTGGGAACGGCGTATTTTCAACTGCGAAGGTATGGGGATGCCGCAAAGATTTATGAGGAAGCGGTGCAGGTGGATGAACACAATTACGAAGTGTGGGGAAATCTGGGGGATGCGTATTACTGGTCGCCGGGGATGACGGAGAAGGCGGCGGGCGCATACGAGAAGGCAAGTGCATTGGCGCAGGCGGCGCTGGCCGTGAATCCGAGAGACGCGAACGCGCTGGGATATCTGGCGGAATACCAGGCGATGCTGGGGAAGCGGAAAGAAGCAATGGCAAATCTGGAAAAGTGCCTGCGGTTGAATCCGGGAGATCCGAATTTAATGATGAACGCGGCGATCATCTACAACAAATTCGGAGAGGACAGCAAAGCGCTGGGTTGGATTGAAAAAGCGGTGGCAGCGGGACTGCCAAGATCGTTGTTGCTAGAATCGCCCAATTTCGATAACCTCCACGGCACTTTGCAGTTCAGGCAATTGGCAAAGGAGGAGAGAAAATGAGGATACGTCGAGGATGGCTGGTGCTGGGAGTGCTCGGGGCAGTAGTGGGAGCAGCGGTAGCGGCGGATGTGGAAGGACCGAAAAAAGTGGAGTTACTGTTAACCTCGAATGTTATTGACGTAACGAACGGTGGGAAGTGCACGAAACTCAAGAGCGCGGTACTGAAAAGTGGAACGCCACTTAAATGGAGTTTAGGCAGTGGCGTGACCGATTTCCACGCTGTCTTTCCAGTAACACCCTTTACGTCGGGTAGAACCTATGTTGATTCACACACGGTTGCGTCGGATTTGGTATTGCTAACACCCGATGAAGAAGCCCAAGACTTTAAATTCGTGATCGCCGTTGATGGCGGTTCCACCTGCGATCCACACGTAATCATCATCAAGTAACCAAGGAATAAAGGGCAGAACAAAGCGGGCCGATGAGTAGGGGTGCCTCGGAGAAGAATCGGCGGACAAGAAAGAGGCAAAATGTGGGCAAAACGATGGTTGGGAGTGGGAGTGCTGGGAGTGGCGTTGGTGGGGTGGTGATCTATGAGGGGAGGAAGGCGGAAGAGGTAAACGCAAATCCTCCGCCTGGAGAAGTGAAGATTTATGTGGATAATACGGATACGCCGGAGATATGCCAGGAAGACGAGAAGGATAAGAAGTAGCGATCGGTGCGGGACATCGATACGTGAGGTGGAAGATAAAAAACTCGGTACCTGGACATGCCGTTCACACCGTGAAGAATTTTCACATCCTTTTTGTGGATTGGCGGACCGGGCCAGAGTGGACGCCCATATTTTGACAAGGATTATGCAGCAACTGGCGATCTAAATCCGGTTAGTACCGAGACATGCTATAAGTAGGTGATTGCTTTCGATTACAGTGACCACACATTTAAGGTTTGTGGCGATCCACAAGTGATTGTGGCGCACGGGACTCCGATCGAAAAGCGATAGTTGCTGATTTTGTGAAGTCGTGCCAGGATGCCCCCGCTGCGCGGCCCGGCACGCCAAAAGCGCGCGCAAAAAGGCGGGCCGCTATAACCGAAACGCAGAAGGCAAGGATGGCGGCACGAGATAGACCCACCTGTAAGGCAAAACAGAAGAACGGAAAGCAAAACGAACGCAAGAGCTGGGGAATAGGATATATTCGAGAGGCTCACCACGTTCGTGCCATGCTTCAGGGTTCCCGATCGCTCGATGAAGACCGCTTCCAGGAATAACGGAACCGCAACGCAGAACGTGGCCCGTGCCGCGTGAGCGCCGGAGGCTCGTGTGATGGAACTCGTGGAGCGGTTTACGCGAAGAAGCGTGCTGCGCGGAGTAGTGGTGGCGATTGCGTGGTTGCTGGGGCTGGCAGGAATGGCGGTGGGGCAGAGCAAGACGCCGGCATTTCGCGTGTTGGCGCTAGCGGAAAAGGGCGGGATTCACAAGCCGTTCGTGGATGCGGCGAAGGTGTGGCTGGGAAAGTTGGCGAACGAGAGAAATTTTACGGTGGACTATATTGCGGACACCGAGAAGATACGCGATGGGTTTCTGGCGAACTATCAGTTGTTCCTACAGCTGAATTATCCGCCGTACATGTGGACGGATACGGCGAAAGCCGCGTTCATGAAATATATCGAGGAAGGGAAGGGCGGTTGGATTGGATTTCACCACGCGACGCTGCTGGGAGAGTTTGACGGATATCCAATGTGGCCGTGGTTTTGCGAGTTCATGGGCGGCGTGCGGTTCAAGAATTATGTTGCGACGTTTGTGACCGGGACGGTTACGGTGGAAGACAAGGCGCATCCGACGATGAAGGATGTGAAGTCGCCGTTCGTGATCGAAAATGAGGAATGGTACACCTACGACACGACCCCGAGGCCGCAGGTGCATGTACTGGCGACCGTGGATGAGAAGACATACACGCCAGCGACAGAGATCAGGATGGGGGATCATCCGGTGATCTGGACGACCGAGAGATACAAGGCGAGGAATATCTACATTTTCATGGGACATCATCCGGAGCTGTTCGAGAATGCGGCGTTCACGCAAATATTCACAAATGCGATTTTCTGGGCCGCGGGAAAATAGGAGAGACCTGGTGAAGAGAGCATTACGAGCGGCCTTGGCGATTGGCGCTCTGGTCTGTCTATGGTGCGCAGACGTGGCGGCGAAGGGGCCGGCGTTCAATATGCTGGCGTTCTATTCGACGAATGTGGAACCGCACTACGTCCATGTAGCGAACGATGCGCTGGTGTTCTTTAGGGAGTTAGCGGCATAGAACAGTTTTCTGTTTGAGGCAACGACGGACTGGGAAAGACTGACGAGAAAAGATTTGAAGACGTACCAGGTGATCGCCGGGCTGAATGAGTTTCCACACACGGCGCAACAGCGGGCGGCATTCGAACAGCACATGGAGCACGGCGGAGGTTGGCTGGGAATGCATGTGGCGGGATACAACGACGAGTCGACGAAATGGCCGTGGCTGGTGGATTTCCTGGGAGGCGCGGTGTTTATTCAAATAATTGGCCGCCGCTGCCCGCGAAATTGATTGTAGAAGATCGCACGAGTCCGGTGACGCAAGGCTTGGCGGCGAGTTATGAGGCACCGTCGAATGAATGGTATCTGTGGAAGCCGAGTCCAAGGCTGAATAAAAGCGTGCGGCTGCTGGTGACGTTGGATCCGTCGAATTATCCATTAGGGGTAAAGGACGTGATTACCGAGGGAGATTTGCCGGTCGTGTGGACGAACACGAGCTACAGAATGATTTATATGAACATGGGGCATGGAGAAACGATTTTTTGTGACGCGGCGCAAAACAGATTGTTCACGAACGCGATTCTGTGGCTGGGAAGCGGGAAGAAGATGTCGGAAAAGGGTGGGGAGAAATGAAGCTGCTGGCGAGGCTACTGCTGGTTTTTTGTGTGCTGATAAGCGGGTGGTGCGTGGCACGAGGGCAGACGACGACGGCTGCGGCGACGGAAACGAAGAAGCATCTGCTGGTCCTCGGGGAGGAAAAGGGATACCGGCATGACGCGGTGTCGCACGCAATGGCGACGATTGAGCGTCTAGGGAAAGAAAGCGGTCTGTGGGACACGACGATCCGGACAGATACGGAAGTGCTGACGAAGAAGAAGCTGGAGTACAACGCCAAGAACCTGGACGATTTTGACGCGGTGCTGTTCTACACGGGCGGCGAGCTGGAAATGAGTGCGGAGCAGAAAGCCGCGCTGATTTCGTTTGTTCATGACGCTGGGAAAGGATTTCTGGGGGTACACAGCGCGACGATTACGTTCACGGATTGGCCGGAGTACGGAGAGATGATCGGCGGATACTTTGACGAGCATCCGTGGGGAACGTTTGATGCGCCGATCGTGGTGGAAGACCCGAAGTTCCCGGGGATGGCGCCGTGGGGGAAGTCGTTTGTGTTGAAGGATGAGATTTACCAGGTGAAGGATTATTCACGGGACGAGCTGCGCGTGCTGATGCGGCTGGACGCATCGAAACTGGATTTGAAAAATCCGCGGGTACACAGGAGGGACCTGGATTTTGCGGTAACCTGGGCAAAGATGTATGGGAAGGGCCGCGTGTATTATTCTACCCTGGGGCACGTAGAGCAGAATTGGGACGATCCGCGGGTGCAGAAGATGTTTGTGGAAGCGATCAAATGGGCGATGGGGTTGGTGGACGCGGATGTGACGCCGAGGGCGATGCCGGCCGAGGGCTCGGCGAAGTGAGGGCAGCGCATATGAGTTGGAGAGCAGAGGAATGGAGGTTGGACGGATGTGGCGCGGAATATTGCTGTTGATGATGAGTTGCGCGGTGTGGGCACAAGAGGCGCACCCGATCCTAACGCTGGGTTCGCCGGCGCCGGACTTTGCGCTGCCTGGGGTGGACGGAAAAACGCACCGGCTGATCGATTACGCCGGGAGCAAGGTGCTGGTGGTGGTTTTCACCTGCAATCACTGCCCGATCGCGCAGATGTACGAGCAGCGAATTCAAAGACTGGTCGATGATTACGCGGACCGTGGCGTAACGGTGGTGGCGATCCAAGGGAATGACCCGAAAGCCATTCGCATTGACGAGCTGGATTCGTCGGACACGAGCGACACGCTGGAGGAAATGAAGATCCGCGTGGAGTACAAGCACTTGCGGTACACGTATTTGTACGCAGGGGAAACGCAGGAAGTGACGAGGGCATACGGGCCGCAGGCGACGCCCCACGTTTTCATTTTTGACAAGGAAAGGAAGTTGCGGTACGAAGGGCGAATGGACAACAGCTACAGAATCGAACAGGTCAAGACGCAGGACGCGCGGAATGCTATCGACGCACTGCTGGCGGGCAAGGAAGTGCCGGTGCAACACACGGGGGTGTTTGGATGCTCGACGAAATGGGCGGAGAAGGAAGCGGCGAAAAAGGCTGCGCTGCTTAAGATTGAAGAGCAGCCGGTGAAGCTAGAGATGGCAACGGCGGAGGAATTGCAGAAGCTGCGGACGAATCCGACAAAGCACATGATGCTGGTGAGCTTCTGGGCGACGTGGTGCGGGTCGTGCATTGAGGAGTTCTCGGATTTCGAAGATACCTACCGGATGTATAAGGATCGGGACCTGGAACTGGTTACGGTGGCGGCCAATATGCCGGACGAAAAGCCAAGCGTGCTAAAGATGCTGGAGAGAAAGAAGGCGACGAGCCAGAATTTGTTGTTTGCGTCAGACGACACGGCAGCGTTGCAGAAGGCATTTGATGCAAGCTGGGACTCGGCGGTACCGTACACCGTGCTACTGGATGCACAAGGAACGGTGCTCTATAGAAAGTTGGGGAGCGTGGATTTTCTGGGATTGCGAAGGACGATCCTGGCGAACCTGGAATCGGATTACATCGGGTTTACTGAATATTGGCGGACGGGATCGGGCGCGCCGGTGAAGAGCGCGGGACGACAGCAGGAAAGTGGAGGCAGGGCGCTAGTAGAATGAGCCTCAAGCCAGGGTCTAGATGATGGTCTTTGTAAAGACGAGGGCGCGTCGCATGCCAGCAAAACGAATTTCCGTCAGAGTTCGCGAGCCGTCGCGATTCTCGGTGTAGACCACCTCAGATCGATCGTATTTGTCCGTGCGGCTTACCCACTGGGCGTCGGCCGTGAAGGCCAGGCCATTTCTTGTTTCGAATTTTACGATGGCATCGGGAATGTAGGATTCCCAACTGATGATGCACTCTCCGATGGGGATGCTGGCACTGCCAAGTTTGAAAACCTTCGGCAGGCTGAAGTCGCGGGAGCCGCGTTCGAAAGAGCGAGGTGCGAAGCCGTGAGAGGCGAGAGTCTTGTGTACGGCTTCCGCGTCCTGGTCGGTGTCGAAGGGCCCTACGAGCACCTGATAGGATTTCTTCCAGAGATGATTTTTTGAGATGACCTTCGCGGTAAACCCGAGTTGCCAGAGATTGCCGGTAGTTTTGTCCACCCATTGTTTTTCACCGAATCGACCGACTTCGAGATATTTTTCAGAAATCGAGTGAGTGCCCGCCACTTTAGAACGGTCAATATCGAGGCCTGGTTGAATCGGCGATTCCAATGGCGGAAGTGCAGCTCGGGGCAGGTCCGGGCGGGGGCTTGAAGTGGCGGCCAAGTCAATCGATGGCGCCGGTGGAGAAGGTGGAGTTGATGAGCGGGTGACGGGCCTACTGAGGGTAGTTGCATTCACTAGAGGTAGAGCGGCAGTCTTAGATGGACTCACGGCCAGGAATTTACTTTCAGGGGACGGAACTGGTGCTCCGAGTGGCTGGGCGAGGTGGGTCTCTTTTGGAGGGATGGAAATCTGAGCCTGCCAGGTGGCTGGCTGAATCTGTGAGGGAGTCTGCAAGTTTGCTGAGGACGTGCGAGACGACGAAGCCGACGTTTGCTGAGGGCTAGAATTTCCGCCTAAGCGCTCGCCGAGATGAACGAGCGATTCACCAAACTCGCGACGGTGGGTCTGGAGAAAGAATAGGGCCACGACGAGGGCCGAGACGAGCACACCGGCGAGCACTCCGCCAGAGAAGCCAGTGAAGATGCTCTGTGATTGTCGGTGCGAAGAAAGGTCCAGGAGCTTTGCGGCTCTGCGGGAAGCAAAGACGGCATCCCAACGGCTTGGACGTTGGGAGAGAGACGCAACTGGCGACGGCAGAGGCGGAGCCGGTTTTGTTTCGATTGCGGGCTCCGAGGCATGCAGGCTTACCCATCTGCGGATCTCTTGGCGGGCATCTGCGGGGAGAGTGGTAAATATCAAACCGCCTCGTTTTCGCGCTTCATCGGTCCAAGCCAGTTTGCCAGAGGCTTCGACCCGGCTGTTGCCTTGGTAGAACCAAAAACGAATCGTCTTAGTGGTTTGAATGGGGATCGCGGATTGAAAACAGAATCCGCCTTCTGAGACATCAAGGATGATGCCACCGTTGCCGGGGTCGAGATTGACGTAGGCGAGCTCTTTCAAAACTACACGCGGAGAGTGGCGGCGTTCGGTGTTTCTCATTGGCGGTTCTCCTTTGCCAATTAACGGGTGACTTTAGCGGTACAGGCTACCGTTATCCCAAAAGCGGATGGCCCGCGATTAGCTATCGCGGGTGGGTTGGCGATGGGTCGGTCGCGTCAATCATGCAAGAGATAGCTTCCAGCACCTGCTGGTGGTAGCGCATTCCCGGGTGGGTGGGAAGGGCAACTTAATGAGATGGAGTGCAGTGAGTATCAGCGGGATGGGCGAGGGTCAATGGTACGAGGGTACTACGCCGGAGCAGGCGGCGGGCCAGGAATGGAACGGAGCTGAGCGATGCCTAAGGAATGTTGATGGAGGTGGTGGTGCCGTCGACACTTACCTGGACGGTGGGCTGATTGCTGAGAATGGTGACGGTGGCGGTGAAGGTGTTGCCGGTCATGGGGATCTCAGAATGGAAAGGAGTTCCGGTTAAGAGGTCGTAGAACACGAGTTGGTTATTGGATGGGCCGATCTTGTTGGAGCCCGCGATGATGGCGAGAGTGCAATCGTGGCTAAAGAAGATTCTGGGCTCGAAGAAATAGGCGGATGGTGGCGTTTTTGTGGCTTCGACAGGGACAGCCCGTTGGATGTTCGGGTGATTGAGCAAGTCGATGACGATAAATTCATTGTCGGCAGAAAAGCCTCCGGTATTTCCGGTCATCACAACGCCTTGAGTAAAGGGAGTGGGAGTACCTGAATCCGCGCAAAAACCGGCGCCGCCCATGCTCGATTTTGGACCCATGGCAAAACCGACGGGCTGGGAGACGGTTTGCGTACCTTTGAGAAAAACAGCTTTCCTTGTCTGTGGAACTGCCGGCGGGCCTGGACTCATGACTGCGGAAAAGATTCCCGACAGGCTAGAGACGGTGGTATTCGATAACCCGTTGGTGTAGGGAGCGGGGCTGGCTTCCACGAAGGAGCCGGTGTCACGAGAGACGATGAGCTTGAGGGACTTTGTGTCAGAGGTCGCTCCAGCGGTACTGGCATCGGCGGCGGTGATGGTGAGATTGCTGGAGCCGAAGGAGATTGAAGTGGTAGCGACGGCGGAGAGGGAGAGCGTTCCGGTCGTAGACCCGGAGGGAATTGTAAGAGGAGCTTGCGTTACGCCGGCAGGCAGTACCGTAGCGGCGATGGAGACGCTACCTATGAATGGGGCGTTTCGCGTAATCGTAATTGGCACGGATACCGTTTTACCGCGTTCGATGGCCAGGGGCGAAGGCAACGCGTTCAGAGAAATCGATCCAGCGGGGGGAGGTTTGACAGTGAAGGTACGACTATCACCGATCGAGCAGTTCTGACCGAAGACCATGCCACTGCAACTGAGGGTGAGGGCGTGCGAGCCGGGAGCGAGAGTAAGAGGGACGGTGAGATTGCCGTTGGAGCCAGCAGTGAACTGGGAAGTGATATCGGTGCCATCAAGGGCGATGCTGAGGTTGGAGGTAGGTTGGTTGACGGTGACTTCGGCGGTGACGGGAGAAGTGACGACAGCGCCATTGGTGGGCAGGACGAACGCAGCTCCGCCCTGGCAACAGCCCCCAAGAAGGAAAGCTGCGAGGATAATGACGGTTAGAGGAAGATTTTTTTGCAGCGTAGCAAATAGAAGAGTAAGCACGGAACGAGAAAAAAGGGACATGGCGCGCGCCTCGATGAAGGATTCCGAGGAAGTCTAGACTTGCGCGAACGGGGGCGACGAATCAGGAAAACGCAAATCTCGAGATCGACCCGGATCCTGCTCGACTGGGAACGGGAGGGAGTGTACACCGAATGTGCGCCTTCGAAGAAAGAGAATTTTGGAGGATAGCGGTGAGCGCGAGGCGGAGGCGAGGTTGGAAGCAGAAGGCACCCCCGATCCAAAATACGGCGGGTGGGGCGGTAAGAAGACGAAGGGGTGAGAGAAACGGGGTGAACCGGGGGATGTGGGACGTGTGCCACCATCCCTCTACTGCGCGCCAACGACGAACGCTGGCGCTCCGCTCGCGATGAACGGAGGGAAATGAGAACCCCCAAAACCGACATTTCGCCAAAAAACGGCGGACGCGAACAACGCGAAAGGCCGGTACCACCAGGGCAAAGAGGAAGTTGGACTAGCGGAGCGTTAACTGGCCGGTTGTGACGTGAGCGTACAGGCTGTACGGGCCAGTGGAATCCTTCGAGACGGTACGAAACAGGCCGCCCTTATTGTCGCCAAAGGCTTCTGCATCCACCTCGCCAGCCCAAACAGAAGCGTACACGTGGCGGTAATCGGTCGCCTTGCCAACAGAGATGGTGAGATCCCCGGCGTGGAGTTCAACATTCTTGTTGCCGGTAATTCCATCAATGGTGACTTCACCGGCAGGAATACGGGCGTAGAGGTCGACGGTTTTGGGGACGTGGATGGTGATCGTCAATTCGTTTCGCGGGCCGCCGGAGACGTGCAATTCCGCCTGGGATTGAGTGCAGGTGAGTCGGGCAGTGAGGTCCTGGATTTTGTCGAGATTCTTGCCGCTGAGATCGACAGTGATTTTGGAGTCATCGGTACCGACAATGTGGATTTCGCCGGAGCGGACGTAGAGGCGCAGTTGGGGCCGGGACGGACAATTGAACTCCATGTGGGATTGCCCGGTTTGGCTGAATTGAAGTTTGGCGTCAGCGGCTTGAGATGGGATTGCCAGGGGCCAAGCGCCGAGCGCGAGCATTGCGAGAATGGTTTTCATAAGCACACCTCCAGCACGTACAGAGGATACGACGGAAGGAAGGAGAAAGTTCCCGAAAAGATGGATGAGGCTAATTACCGAATCGAGGTGTTATATGCTAAGGCAAAGAGCGGAATGATTGCTCGATGAGTAGCAGAAAGCGGGAATCGATTTCGTTCGCAGCGGCGCTACAGGCTGCGGAAGACGGGGACTTGCTTCTGGACGGGAATTCATGCCAGCGCACCTGAGGTTGAGGGTCGGGATCACGATTGTGATGTGGATCGCGAATCTTGGCCTGCTCACACGCATAGGCGCAGCGCAAGAATTGCGGGTTAGCGTCCGCGAGCAGACGGGGGAACCGCTGCAGGTCGAAGCATTTGTGAAGGTTACGGCCCAGTCTAGCGGGCAGTCGATGGTGGGGACCACTGGCAATTCACAAACGGCAGCGAGCACGGCACGTTTTGCGCTGGGGCCAGGGGAATTCGAGATAGAAGTGGAAGCTGCGGGATACAACAAAGGCATGGAGCATGCGAGCATCACCATAAATGGACTGCCGCAAACCGTATATGTGTTCCTAAGCCGCGTGGGCGATCCAACGACGGCAAAGGCAGCTAAGGGTGTGGTGATAACGCCAGATGTTCAGCGGGAATTGGACCAGAGTTTACTGGCGTTACGGCAAGGCAAATACGCCGAAGCGAGAAAGCACCTGGAAAAGGCGCACAAGATGGCGCCATCGAACCCCGATATTCTATATCTGATGGGGATGGTGGAATACACGGCGAAGGACATGGATGCGGCGAAGAAGAGATTTGAAGAGGTGGTGGCCGCATATCCGAGTCATGAGCGAAGCCTGGTGATGCTCGGACAGATCGAGCTGGAAACCAATGAGAATAAAGAGGCCAGCACGACGCTGCAGAATGCGGTGGAGGAAAATTCGAACAATTGGAGGGCACACTATCTGCTGGCACTGGCGTATGTGCGCACCGGGGAACTAGTAAAGGCGGAACAGGAGGCCGGGCGCGCGGGCGAACTTAATAGAGAAAAAGCAGCGGCCATGAAGTTATTGCGCGCAAAGATCCTGATGGTTGAAGGAAAAGATGCCGAGGCGGAAGCGGCTTTACAAGCGTTTATAAAGGAGTACCCGAAGGACGAGGCCATTCCAGAAGCCAGAAAGCACGTGCAGAAACTGGAGGAAGCCAAGAAGTCGGCTGCTGCCGCGACCATGTCAGCGGCAGCCGCAGAGATGTCCAAGCCATCGGCGGCGGAATCGGCGGCAGCCGAAGCCGCAAGGTTCGAGAAACCGTGGGCACCGCCAGATATTGATGCAGGAATACCCCCGACGGCGTCCGGGGTGAGCTGTTCAATGGACGATGTACTTCAGAAGACACAGCAGCGGACTCTGAAGCAACTGTCAGATCTGGAAAAGTTCAGTGCGACGGAGAAGATTGAGCACCAGGTGCTGGACCCGACTGGAGTATGGACAGCACCCGTGACACAGGACTTCAACTACCTGATATTCGTGCACCACACGCCGGCGCTAGCGTACTACTTTGACGAAGACCGGAATGGAGGCGAATCACTCTATTCATTTCCGACGGCGCTGGCCACGCGAGGGCTGGTTTCGTTGGGATTCATGGTAGTCCATCCGGTATTTTCAAAAGATTTCCAATTTACGTGCGAGGGACTGGGAACGTGGAAAGGGGAGCCGGCGTGGCAGATCCATTTCGTGCAGAGGGCAGAGAAGCCCGGGCGGATTCGCACGTGGTGGTACAAGAACAAGGTTTATGCGGTCCCGCTGAAGGGGAGAATGTGGGTCGGAGCGAACAACTACAATTTATTGCACCTGGAGACATCGTTACGGGAGCCGGTAGGAGGTCTGAGGTTGCAGCGAGAGCAATTGATTGTCGACTACGAAAGAGTGAAGTTCAAGGCGGCGAAGACGGAATTGTGGCTGCCGGTCAGAGCGGAAATGTATTTTGAGTTGATGGGGCGGCGCTACCATCACAAGCATACGTTGACGAATTATCTGCTGTTTGATGTGGATACCAGGAACAAGATGAAGACACCGGTGCTAACGCCAGATCCCGAGAACAAATGAGGGATGGGAGGAACGGCCGCCAGTTGCTAAAGGCGGTCGATTTTGCGGAACCCTACGGCATGACTGCAGTCGTGCCCCACAATAAACTAGATGCGAGACCGAAAGTTCCGCCACTACCAAGGCTAATAGAAACGCGAAGGAAAAGGCGCCCGCCTCGGAAGGTAGCCGCTACATAACCGGAGGCGTGGTCAGGAGGCGGCGGATTCGGCGAGGCCGACGAGCTTCTGAAATTCGGGAATGTCGTGGAGACAATCGAGGTCGGCGTCGCGGGCGGCCCAGTTGAGATTGCCGTAGCCGGCGGCGACAGCCTTCTTGAAGGTTTCAAGAGCTTCGGCTTTACGACCGACAATGCCGTAGGTGCAGGCGGCATTGTAAAGGGTGTTGCCATCGTTGGGGCGAAGGGCAATGGCGGTTTGAAGATGACGAATGCTTTCGTCGGCTTCGCCGAAGTAGGCGAGGTTGGTGGCCAGGAGTATGCGGGCGCGGACGTCTTCGGGTACAACTTCGAGTTGCTGGCGTAGGACAACGTTCATGCGCTGGCGGAGATTCTCGGCTTCTTTCTTGCGTCCGAGCCGTTCCAAACACAAGCCATAAGGGATGTAGGTGTTGTAGTCGTCGCCATTGGCCTCGAGAGCTTGATCTGCGAGTTTCGTGGCGTCTTCGTATTTTCCGTGAGAGAGAAGAGCGCGGCCTAGAATATTCCATGCGCCATCACAATCGCGTTTGCGTTCGATGGCGCGGCGAGCCATGAGTTCGGACTCGTCGTATTTCTTCTGGGCATAGAAGAGGCGCGCGCGACCAACCATGACTTCCGGGAGCTCGGGTGCCAGGGCCATGGCGCGATCGCAAGCGGTAATTCCGCGAGTGATCCAATCAGGATTCTGCTCGCGGATTTCAAAAATGAGCCCACAGAGATGCGCGATGCCGGCGTGGGCGAGAGCGAAATTATTGTCGAGGCGGATAGCCTGCTCAAACATCTGCAGGGCGTAATCTAGATTTTCCCGGCGCGTGTAGCTGCGGCCGCGTAAATAGAAGTCGTAGGCCTGGGTGTTTTCGGTGGGCTTAATGCCGATGATTTTTTCTTCCTGAGGAGTGAGAGTGATGCGCAGTGCCTGGGCGATGCTCCGGGCGATTTCGTCCTGAATGGCGAAGACGTCTTCGAGCTGGCGATCGTAGCGCTCGGCCCAGACGGAGTGGCGTGTGGCGCCTTCCACGAGTTGCGCGGTGATGCGCAAGCGATTGCCGGAACGGCGAATGGTGCCTTCGAGGACGAAGGTGGCGCCGAGTTGCTGGCCGACCTGGGGCGCGGAGGTCGGCTTATCGCGGAAGGCGAGCATTTCCGAGCGTGGAAAAATCTGAAGTTGCGCGATCTTGGAGAGCTCGGTGATGATGTCTTCGGTCATACCGTCGCGGAAGTATTCGTCCTCCTTGCCGCCACCCTGATTTTCGAAGTAAAGGACGGCGACAGATTTCTTGGCGGGAGCGGCGACGGAGGCGGGTTGGGAAGAGGAGGAATCGGTTTTGTCAGCGACGGGGCGACGGCCGGAATCGAGATCGCGGCGAAGGCGCTTGAGGTCGGCGCGAAGTTCACCGGCAGTCTGATAGCGGAGTTCGGCGTCCTTTTCGAGAGCTTTTCCAAAGATGTGTTCCATGGCGAAAGGAAGTTTGGCATTCAATTGTGTAGCGGGAGCGGGGCTGGTGTGAAGGATACCATCGAAAATGAGGGCAAAGGTGGTGCCGGAGAAAGGAACGACGCCGGTGGCCATTTCGTAGAGAACGACGCCGAGAGAAAACAAATCGGAGCGCGGGTCTAGTTCTTCACCGCGGGCTTGCTCCGGGGACATGTAGGCGACAGTGCCGACGGAGCTGCCGGGGCTGGTGAGCATGGCGCCTTCGGCAAATTGCGTGAGGGTGCGAACCGAGGATTCGCTGACGGAGTCTGCCGATTGTTGACGCGGGGAAGAATGCTTGGCGAGGCCGAAGTCGAGGATTTTCGCGGGACCCTTGTTGACGAGGAAAATGTTGGCGGGCTTAATGTCGCGATGAACGATTCCTTTGGCGTGGGCTGCTTCGAGGCCATCGGCAATCTGGATGCCGAGGTCGAGGAGTTCGGAGACGGCGAGGGATTTTGCAGAAGAGATGCGGTGCTTGAGAGTCTGCCCTTCGAGAAGCTCCATGGCGATGAAGGGACGGTTTTCGAATTCACCGACGTCGTAAATGGTGCAGATATTGGGGTGATTGAGCGAGGAGGCAGCCCGGGCTTCGCGGCGGAAGCGTTCGATGGCCTGGTGATCCTGGGAAATGTCGTCGGGGAGAAATTTGAGAGCGACATTGCGGCCTAGGCGATTGTCTTTGGCCTTGTAAACGATGCCCATGCCGCCGCCGCCGAGTTTATCGAGTACGGTGTAATGAGAGATGGTGCGACCGAGAAGAGGAGAGGGCGTGTCCGTCATGGGAGAGGAAGTGTAACGCAGGGAGGGAGGAGCAGGCAAATGGTGGAGCGAGCGGGGGCGCACGACGTGAAAATGCTCTCTGAAGTCTGATAGGGTTTGCGTGGGGTTTTCTTTCTTTATCTGACAGTGAAGAAGGCACTCCCATCCGCGATGAAGGCTCGGTCACCTATTCAGCAGCCTTGGAAAGTGCCTGTGCGCTGGATACCGCTGCGGCACGTTCTCCCTTCGCCCAGCGCGTCTGGAGAGAAGCTACGCGCCGCCGCTTCTGCCAAGCGCCTCGTACGGTCGTGCTCGGGATGGGGCCCTGTGGATTTGGAACATCACCGACGATCAGTTTCCAGAGGCCACCCAGATTGTGGACCGCTATCATGCCAAAGAATATTTGAGTGATCTCGGAAAAGCTCTGTACGGCCCCACGACCCCACGAGCTGCTCAATGGGCAGAACGCCGCAAGGAAGAACTCGACACCGGAAAATTCCCGGCTCTGCCAACGCCATCCGCGGTCAGGTCCCGCGCTGCGATCTGGCTCGTCGCTGTCTCCATTATTTCCAGACCAACCGCGAGCGTATGCGTTATCCGGAGTTCCACGCCCAAGGCCTGTGCACGTCCTCCGGCGTTGTCGAGGCCGGATGCAAGGTGGCCATTGGAACCCGCCTCAAACGCGCTGGCATGCACTGGACCAAGCAAGGCTCCAACGCCATCACTGCTCTGCGCTGCTCAAAACTCAGTGGTCGTTTTCAAGACTTCTGGGAGCGTAGATCAGAACGCAGGGCCGCATGACCCATCACTTTCTTGGCGTGCGTCCAGCGAGCGGATGGAAGTGAAGCGAGCGGATTATAGTGGTGGTAAACGTGGTGAAGAAGGGGAATTCTAAACCCGCTACCCAAAGATCGGCGGACGCAAAAAGCAAGCGCGGGCGTAACCAAGAGAAGGAAAACCGCGACGTTAGGAGACAAGAACCCACCCTTCGCAAAAAGCGCCAGGGATGGGCCACCCTCAAGAACTTTCGTTCGCTGCTGCGATGAGCGGAACCCAACAAAGCACTATGGATTATAGGTGAGGAGGGAGAAGGGGGAATATAATGGCGGCGAGAGCAGCGGGGAGAGCGGGAGACAGGTATGAAGATGGCAACGCGGAGCGGGAGTGAAAAGGTGAGGGGAATGGTCGCGGCGGTCCTGGTGGGGATTGCGGTATTGATGATGGTGGGAGCGGTGAGCGGGAAGAAAAAGAGAAGGTGATGCTGCCGGACTATGTGCTGAAGGCGGAGACGGTACTGGTGGTGATTTTGCCGGACGCGGGCGAGCCAGTGGATGATCCGTTGGCGAACCGCAAGGCGCAGGAGGAAGTGGAGAAAGCGCTGATGAGGTGGGGTAGGTTCCGGTTGACGCTGGATGCGGAGTTGGCGGACCTGGTGATTGGAGTGAGAAAAGGAACGGGAAAGATAGCCAATCCAACGGTCAATGGCGGGCCGGTGGATTCGAGGCCGGGAACGGTGGAGACGACCGATGACGCGATACGAGTGGGAGTGACGAAGGGAAAACCGCCGGATGTGACGCAACCGGGAGGTCCGATGGGAACGAATGGAACCGGGGGAGCGACGACGGATAAGCCACACACCGGCGTGGAGGTTGGAGGGCAGGATGACATGTTCAAAGTCTTCCAGGGAAAAGTGCAGTATCCGGTGGATAATGCGCCGGTTTGGAAGTACGCGGAGCAAGATGGGTTGAAGGCTCCGGAGGTGAAAGCCGTGGCAGAGTTTCGGAAGGCCGTGGAGGAAGCAGAGAAATTGGCGAAGCAGAAGCAGCAGCAAGGGCAGAAAAAGAATCCGTGAGCGGGGAAAAGTTTCTTCAGTGGCTAAAGCCCTACTGCTGGATAGGACGTTATGTCGGAGCTGGAGTTCCGACCCACTAAGGAGAGGATCACTGAAAAACAGGATTGGAGCAGCAACAGGTTGAATGAGCGGACTCATGAAAACCACATGAGAGTCGAGAGAGGTTTGTGAGGCGGGGGAGAGTTGGCGGAGGAGACCGGGGAAGGAATGGTGCCAAGCAAGGTGAGATCGTGGTTGGGAGACGTTACCTGTGGTGTAAAGGCAGGAAGAGGTAGAAGAGGCGCGAATGTGAGCGCGTGGATGTTGGCGGCGGCGCTGCTGGCGATGATCGGTCCGACGGCGAAAGCGCAAGCTCAAACAGAAACGATCCTCTCGGTTCTGCGGATTGGTAATGTGGTTGTGGCGTCGACGCGGACCGGGATGTATCAGAGCAGTGAATCCCAACAAAAATGGATAGCGGTAAAGCTGCCGAAGGGCGTGACAACGGGCGGATGTCTGAATGTGAGCGATCCGGGAGTGACGAGACTGTATTATTCGCCGCCGGTGAAGGTGGCGACGGAACCGTACGATCGATGTGCGATTGGTTTTGGATTATGGATGACGGCGGATTTGGGGAAGACCTGGAAGAAGCTGGATGGGACGCACTACTTCCGGAGCGTGCTGGCGAGGAGCGATGGAGTGCTGTATGCGTCGGCGGGAGTGCCGTCAGAAAAAACGAAAGTGGCGGAGACGATGGAGATCTTCGGAGGTGTGCCGCTGGTGTCGAGGGACGGAGGAAAGACGTGGACGGATACGACGGGGGCGGAGCCGCTACCCGCGGTGATGAATCTGTCGACGTGCGCGAAGAATGCGGCGCATGTGTGCGGGGGCGGATGGAGCACTCGTTTGTACAGCATGGAGTATGCGCCGGAGGAAAAGAAATGGAAGGTGAGATTGTGGTTCACGGGCGAAACGAATGACCGCGACGTGACAGCAGAAGAATATTTGTCCACTGGAGGGATGGGATCGGCGACGTCCCCTTGTTGCTTCACGCAAAAAGCGACGCTGGGGAATTATTATTCGCTGGGATTTAGAGATGTGCTGCAACGAACAGGTGTGACGTTGGAGGCGGAGAAGGAGAGGTATCAGTTCAAGAGCGGGAGCGGTGCGAAGGTAGTGGTGGTGACGGTGAATCTGCTGCCGGGAGTACCGGGACCAAGTGCCATGGCGTTGCTGGACCTAGAAGAAACGGAGATTTGTTGGGGAGTGCGATACATTGACCCAGCGGGAGGAAAGCACGAGGCGGCACCGGTGATTACGCGATTGAACAATCCGGCGTTGGGGCGGGCACATCTGGTGGAAGTGGGGAAGCCGTACCGAAATACGATAGATTTGCAAGAGTTGGTGGAAATGCGAAAGCCGGGAGTGTACCGGATGGTGCTGGTGTTCGATAACGGGAAGTTGAAGAAGAGGGACGAGAATGAATGGACGGGAAGGATAGTGGGGACGAAGGTGTTTGAGGTGGAGATTTCAGGGCAGTAAGCGAAACGGTGAGAAGTAACCGTGAGTCGGAAAGGAAGAGGGCGGGATTGGACGAGGGATAGCTGCATTGGAGAGTTTAGTTTCGGTGAGATGTAGCCACGATCCCTCCACTGCGTGCCGCAATGGAAGCGGCACTCCGGTCGGGGTGACTAATCGAGGGCGTTTCGACAAGTTACGGGAGAGTGTGATGTCGGTGAGAGCGGAATCTTGAGGGGCTAAAGCCCCACCACCGACGAAGAAAGAATGTCGGAAGTGAGCCTCCGATCACCTGAAGAGAAGCGCACGCAAGAATGCACGATGAATGGTGCCCTTTAAAGGCAACTCAGGAGCACAGGCAGGAGAGCCTGTGCTACGAGAAAAGGATTACACCAAGAATGAATGAAGGGGGAGCGATGAACAGAAGAAACTTTCTGAAGGTAAGTGCGATGACGGGCGGGGGGATTGTCGTGGCGCTCTATGCGGATGGCCGAGTCGGGGCGGCGTTGGGGCAGGGACCGCAAGCGACTGCGCAGGCCTACGTACCGATGGCGTTCGTGAAGGTGGCGGCGGACGGCACGGTGATGATCATGGCGAAGAATCCGGAAGTGGGGCAGGGAGTGAAAACATCCCTGCCAATGTTGATCGCGGAAGAATTGGATGTGGACTGGAAGTCGGTGCACGTGGAGCAGACGGACCTGGACGAATCGAAATATGGGAGGCAGGTGGCGGGAGGAAGCACATCGACGCCGACGAATTGGGAGCCGCTGCGGAGAGTGGGAGCGGCGTGCAGGCAGATGTTCGTGTCGGCGGCGGCGCAGACGTGGTCTGTGCCGGAAAGTGAGTGCGAGGCGAGCGGCGGAAAAGTGACGCACGCGGGAACGAAGAAGACGTTGACGTACGGGGCGCTGGCGGCGAGAGCGGCTACGTTGACGGCACCGGAATTGAAGAGCGTAAAGCTGAAGGACCCGAAGGACTACAAGATTATCGGGCAGGCCACGCCGGGCGTAGATAACGCGCTGATTGTGACGGGGAAACACTTATACAGCATCGATACGCGCGTGCCGGGAATGCTGTATGCGGTGTACGAGAAGTGCCCGGTGTATGCGGGGAAGGTGGTAAGCGCGAACCTGGACGAAGTGAAAGCGATGCCGGGAGTGAAGCAGGTGTTCGTGTTGGAAGGGACGACGGACCTGCTGGGACTGCACGGCGGAGTGGCGGTGGTGGCGGAAAGCTGGTGGCAGGCGAAAACGGCGCGGGAAAAGTTGAAAGTGAATTGGAATGAAGGAGCGACGGCGAAGCAGAGCAGCGAAGAATTCCTGCGGCGGGCGCAGGAAATGTCGAAGGAGACGCCAACGATTCTGCTGCGGAAGGACGGGGACGCGGACGCGGCATTGAAGAGCGCGGCGAAAGTGGTAGAAGGGGCCTACGACTATCCGTTTTTGTCGCACGCACCGATGGAGCCGGAGAATTGCACGGCGCACTATCATGACGGAAAGATGGAGTTCTGGTCACCGAGCCAGACGCCGGAGTCCGGGAGGCAATCGGTGGCGAAGGTGCTGGGAATACCGGCGGGTGACATTATCGTGCACATGAAGAGAGCAGGAGGCGGATTCGGGCGGCGACTGACGAATGATTACATGCTGGAAGCGGGAGCGATTGCGAAGCAAGTGGGCGTGCCAGTGAAGCTGCTGTGGACAAGAGAAGATGACTTTCATCACGACCATTATCGTCCCGCGGGATTTCACTTTTTGAAAGGCGGGCTGGACAGCGCGGGGAACCTGGTGGCGTGGAAGAATCATTTTGTGAGTTTTGGAGAGGGAGAACAGTTCGCGCCCTCGGCGAATATTCCACCAAATGAATTCCCAGGGACGTTCGTAGAGAATTTCTATTTCGGTGCGTCGCTGATGCCGCTGGGAGTGCCGACGTACGCGATGAGGGCTCCGAGAAGTAATGCGTTTTCGTGGGTGTTCCAGTCGTTCACGGATGAGCTGGCCCATGCAGCCGGAAAAGATCCCGTAGAGTTTCGGCTGGCGGTACTGAGCGCGGCTCGAGTGAAGGATCCAAACGCGAAGGGGGAAGGCGCGTCGGATTTGGATGCCGGGCGGATGCAGGGAGTGTTGAAGCTAGTGGCGGAGAAGTCAGGCTGGGGGAAAAGGGCTTTGGCGAAAGGAACAGGCATGGGCGTGGCGTTCCAGTATTCGCACCGCGGGTATTTTGCGGAGGTGCTGGAGTTGAGCGTGAACCAGGAGAGCAAGATCAAGATCAATAAGGTGTGGGTGGCGGGAGATGTAGGGAGCCAGATCGTAAATCCGAGTGGGGCGGAACAGCAGGTGCGCGGCGCGGTGCTGGAAGGATTGAGCAGTGTGATGGCGTATCAAATCACGATTGAGGGCGGACATGCGGTGCAGAGCAATTTCCATGAGTATCCGCCGATTCGGATCCAGGAGTTTCATGGGGAGATCGAGGTGCATTTCCTGAAGACGGATAATTCCCCGACGGGATTGGGAGAGCCGGCGCTGCCCCCGGTATTGCCAGCGGTGTGTAACGCGATTTTTACGGTGACGGGGAAGCGCGTGAGGTCGCTGCCGCTGGCGAAGCATGGGTTCGAGTGGGGCTAGACGAGTGACGTGACATCGAGGCTGGCATGAAAGCCAGCGCTCCAGGTGAGAAAAAAGAAGGTGAAGCGTAAGTAAGTTCGCCAGCCGAGGGATTCACACTGTCGGGCAATCCTGCGAAGTCCGAAATATCTCCGCCCAAGAGATTCCAGAAGCACCCCGCCCCGTTGCAAGCAACGAATCGTTTTGCGTCTCCGCAGGATTGCTCGAAAGTGTTCCTCAAACGAACAACGTTCGAAACACAAAGTACACCGGGCTCAGGAGCAGCCTCGAACGGGAGAAGTATGAATTGCGCAAGAGGGGATGTCACCTGTCAGAACTACCAGTTCTGATAGGAGGGACAAAAGACCTTTCCTGGGGGTCAAAGATTCGCGATGAATTCTCGCGTGAAGAAAGAGGGGACAAGGAGCGGGAGGAGCATCGAAAGCGACCGGTGTACGACAGAGGATACCGTGAGCACCGAGGAACCGGGGAAAGAAAGACGAGAAGAAATAAGAAGAAAGTTAAGGAGCGCCCCGGGCGGGCACGATGTATCGGGCCCCCAGACCGGAAACGCCGCGAGCCCCGTGCCGCGTGGGCTTGCATGAAATCCAGCGCTACCTTGAAAAAGAAGAACACCCCCGGGTCAGAAGAGGGTCTTGGCGACGAGGCCGATGAGTTCGTTGAGGGGTGTGGCGAACAGGATGACGGGAATCATGGGCAGAAGAGCGGCGACCGCGAGTCCGATGAGAGTGGGCTTGTCGATGGGTACGTAAGACATTCTTTGGACGACGTCGAAACTGGCGCCGAGGTCGGCGAGGGAGGAAGCGTCGGGGCTGCCGAGGATTCCTTCGCTGGGCTGGTGATGGCCATGGAGCCATTTGGCTTCGAAGAGTTGATCATGATGAGTGAGGAGGCCGCCGAATTCGAACAGCGCCTTCTTTTTGACTTTAATGAGAACGGGGACGACAGCGAGAAGGGGAAGAACGAGAAGGGCAACGGCAATAGCGCCGTAACCGATCATCAGGAATTTAAGTGACGAAAGAGTAGCGCCTTCATAGGCGATAGCATTGCCAACCTCACTGGCGATGACAGTGCTCCCGGCAAAAACGATCGGGCTGAAGGCAATCTGGCCTTCCGAAAGGAAACCGAGACCGGCAGCGAGATCACTGTGCGTGGCGACAAGATGAAGATTGATGCGAGAGACGCGCCAGAGGAAAAGCGTCCAGAGAAAGATGCGCCAAAGCCAGCGAAGCAAGAGAAAACGGAAGACGGGAGAGGCGATGATTTTGAACCACCAGCCGGAGAGGCTGAGGGTAGTGGTACCTGCGGCAATGAAATGCCAGTTGGAAGTGCCGTTCATGAGGAATTCGCTCTCGCGAATAACGATAGAAGGTAGGTAAGCAATGATGAGAAGGGTGAGTTCAGGAAGAATGCGATCGCGCAGGCGAGAGATTTTAGCGAGGATGGCGTCAAAGAAGGGGAGTTGGTCTTCGTGGACGAGTCCGGAGCGCAAGAACTCCTGAACGAGTGTGCGCCAGCGCTGATCGATTTTGGATTCCGCGAGAATGAAGATAGGAAGAGCGACGAGGAAGCGGACGTTTACGGCGAAGTCGCGAACGAAGGTGATTTTGACGTGATTGCCGAAGGCGAGGCCCTGTGCCAGGGAAAGGAGTAGCAGGGGAAGCCAGGTCACGGCAGCGGCGAGGATAGCGCGATGAATGACGCGCTCGCGTTCGGGTTTGACGCCGGCGACGCGGACGAGCAGGCGACGAGCCGGTCCGCCACGTGTAAGTGAGAAAGTTTCGGCGACGGTGGAATGGGCGATGGGCATGGTGCTGAGCCTCCAACTCAAAACAAAGATAGTAACGAGAAAGTGCCAGCCGTTTTCGGCCGGGCACGCTTAGAGGGATCGCGCTCAAGCGCAGTGGCGGCAATTTCCCTGATTTGATTCCAGCGGCTAGGGCCTTCCACGAGAGTCTCGCTTTATTTGCCGGGAGAGCCAGGCTTTGGCAACACTCCACTCACGTTTGACCGTGGCTGGGGAAATGCCGAGCACTTGGGCGGTTTCTTCGGTGGTGAGGCCGCCAAAAAAGCGAAGTTCGACGATACGACTTTGCTGTTCATCGATGCGAGCGAGGCCGCTGAGGGCATCGTCGAGGGCAAGGACGTCAGCGCCATTGGATTTGGGGAGAATGAGGGCCTCTTCGAGAACAATGGTGCAGTCGGCGCCGCGCTTGGCAGCGCGATGATGGCGGGAATAATCGACCAGAATCTGTCGCATGAGGCGAGCAGCGATAGCCACAAAGTGAGCGCGGTTCTGGGTGTCGATGGGTCCATGTAGAACGAGGCGGAGATAGGCTTCATGGACGAGTGCGGTGCTGCGGAGAGTGTGATCGGAACGTTCTCGTTGGAGGTAGCGGTGAGCAAGGTCGTGGAGTTCGTTGTAGACCAAGGGAACGAGAGCTTGGAGCGCCTCCGAATCCCCTTGCCTCCAGCGCAGAAGGAGTTCCGTAACGGGTTGGGCTGTCATGCGAACCGACCTGAGGGACGGGCATTGTGAGAGCTGGATGGAGTAAATTACCCCGCCGTTTAGTGGGAAGTCAATGTAACTAAAGGGCGGGCGCGGCGGTAATGGGTGCGATGTGTAATTGGTTGATGCCGCCGGAAGAAACGTGAGCCCGTTTGCGCTCAAAATTCGCATATATGAGTAAGAAGGAATGTGCTGGGGAAGCAGTCCTGGCATTCCAGATACCTGCAGAGCCAACCTAATCGATCCGTTGTGGGTCGCGGCCGGCCGGCAGGGATGAAGAAGAGGCGCAACCGCAAAAGGAAGAAACCATGTCTTTTACTCAAGCGAAGGGCCTGCAATTCTGTCGATTTACTGTGTTACTCATCGCCGTGCCGGTGCTGTGCTTCGCACAGAAAGATCCGGGAGTGAGACCGGGCCCGCCGGGAGCAGGAACGATGTTGAAAGGACTTTCGCCCATCGAACAAGCGATGTTCAACGAAGGATTGAACCGGGCGCTGCAGCTGGAGGCGGTGTGCGACGAATGCAGCGACATCACACTAGGATCGCACGACGGATCCGGCGAAAGGAAATCTGGTGACGCAGACGAATTCGTCGGGACTGGGAGTGCGGTTTAACGGCGGACCAGTGCACAGCGTGCCATAACCAGCCGGCGATGGGCGGATCTGGAGGATTCATGGTGCCGAACCCGCAGGATCCACCGAGTCAGTACGAAAGCCAGAGAATCCGATGTTTGATTTGATCGCGCATCGCAAGGGAGCAGTGAACAAAGTGCCGTCATTTATTCAGCAATACGGGCCGATCCGGGAAGTGCGATTTGCGAGGAAGCCGGATGGAACGCCGGACGGAGGAGTGCATCAACTATTCACGGTGGTCGGACGGAGCGACATTTTTCCGGGCGGTCAGCCGGGATCATGCACGACCAGCGACCTGTCGCCGACGGATTTTGAGAAGGAGTACAGAAAAGGGAATGCGCGGTTCCGAATTCCGTTGCAACTGTACGGACTGGGAATCCTGGACGGGATACAGGACCGAGAAATACTGGCGCGGCATGAGGAGACCGCGATGATTCGCGCGGAACTGGGGATCAAGGGAGAGCCGAACCGCAGCGGGAATGATGGAACGATCACGCGATTTGGATGGAAGGCGCAGAACAAATCGATCATGATTTTTGCGGGTGAAGCGTACAACGTGGAGATGGGAGTGACGAACGACCTGTTTCCGCAAGCGACGGATGAAGCGCCGAATTGTACGGCGAACAAAAGCGAGCCGAACGACATTTTCCGGAACGATCCGACGGATGAGCGTAACCAGGGATTCAACAATCCACTGCACATTTTGCCCGATTGGCAGATGTTCGCGATCTTCATGAGATTTCTGGACGCGCCGCAACCGGCGCAGATGAACGCGAGCGCCGAGCGGGGAAGGCAATTATTCGGGACAGACGTGCACAATCCGGGAGTGGGATGCATCGGGTGCCACACGCCGACGATGGTGACGCCACCGCAGAGCGAGACGGAAGCGCTGCAGAATTTGACGGTGCATCCGTTCTCGGACCTGCTGATCCATCACATGGGGAAAGGGCTGGCAGACGACATCACGCAAGGAAAGGCGACGGGAGATATGTTCCGGACGACACCGCTGTGGGGAGTGGGGCAGAGGATCTTCTTCCTGCACGACGGAAGAACGTCGGACCTGCAGCAGGCGATTGAGGCGCACACGTCTGGAAGAGGAGAGTGCGACAGCGAGGAGGCGAAGCGACACGGTGGAGGTTGCTACGGTCCATCGGAAGCAAACACGGTGATTCAGAAATTCAATGTTACTGCGGACCTGCAGATAAGCAAGCGATATTGGATTTTCTGAGATCGCTGTAAGCGGGGAAATGAGTTCCTGTGGCGGGAGCCTCGCGCCTTGCGTCGAAAGACGAGAAAATGGGGAGGCGAGAGGTTCCGGAGCGCGGGGAGGACGAAAGAAACTTCAAAAAGAGCCGGCTGAAAGCTGGCGCAACCAGGGCGAGAATAAATCGAAGAATGAAAACAAGAAGGTTGGCGAGGTTGGATCGTAAGAGCCCACCCTTCCCGTAAAGAACACCAGGACGCAGCATGCGCGCGTCGGCGTCGATGGGGACAAGAATGCATCCTGCGATTGTGGCGGGTTTCCGGAACGTCTCGGAGACGGTGCTGGAGACAATCGTGTTTCTGTTTGAGGCCGGGCCTACCATGACGTTCTGACCGGTAGTGTTGAGCGCGCCGGTGCGGTTATTGTGGAACGAGTACCGGAGAGCGATGGCGGCGGCGTGAGGATTGGAAAATAAAAATTGGAAAATGGAAGGTGGGACTGAGGTAGCCAAGAACAAAGGGGCTGGTATGAGATCCAGCTCTGCATAGACGAAAAAGGTAGAAGCAACACCCCGCCGCTGGCCGCCGCGCTCCAAAGCTAACCCGAAAAGCATTGTCGGCTAAGAAGGTCGCGCCAGGAGAGGTGTGGGTTGACCAAGCGGCAAACGGCAGCGTTGGCGGAGCTGTGCAGGTGCGGGTTTGCAGAGAAACAAGGTGCGTGGCAGAGTGGGGGCGGCAGGCGACGAAACGGAAGAGGCGAGCTGGTGTGAGCAAAGCAATGGAAAATTTGCGGGTGGTCCTGGTGGCGACGAGGAATCCGCTGAATATGGGAGCAGTGGCGCGAGCCATGAGTAATTTTGGGGCATTGCACCTGCGCGTAGTGAAACCGTATGAGAGGGCGTATCGAGAGGTGGTTTCGGCGGTGGGCGCTTCGACGGTGATGAAGGACGCGAAGGAGTTTGCCACGGTGGCGGAAGCGATTACGGACTGCACGCTGGTAGTTGGAACGACCGCGGTGGGAAATCGCGACGTGCAACAACCGTTGCGGGGTTTGCAGGAGGCAGGGCGATTGATGCGGGAGAGGATGGAGAGGAGCCGCGTGGCGTTGCTGTTTGGCTCGGAGAAGCGGGGATTGTCGAATGAAGATATGAGTTATTGCCACTGGCTGCTGCGGATACCGACGCGGGAGGAGCACAGGTCGATGAACCTGGGACAGGCGGCGGCGGTGAGTCTGTATGAAATCGCGAAGGTAGAAGATGGAAATTGGAAAAGAGGCGATGGGAAAGCGAAACACTTGGAAAAGAAACCATGTGCGACGATGGAGACGCTGGAGCGGTTGACGGATACGTGGGTGGAGGCGCTGGAGATGAGCGGGTATGTGGGGGCACGCGCGAGGAGTACTTCGGAAGAGAAGCTGCGGAGGATGTTGCGGAGATTTTCGATGGCAGAAGCGGACGCCGAAGTGGTCTTGGGGATGATGAAGAAGATTGTGGGGAAATTGGAGAAGAAGTAGATGATAAACCGGAGGATCCCAACAGGGCTGGCATAAAAGTTAGCGCTACACGAACCTTCTAAGAAGGCAGTCGCTACAAAGGCAAGAGAAAAACGGAGAGAGGAACAAGCAGATGTGCCAACGCGCCGCGCAAAAACGTCCGGGGCGCAAAAGTCGCGCCCAAGAAGACGGCCGCCAAGAAGGCCGACACAGGAGGGCGGTCCCTACAACGGCGAGCCGAAATTGAAGGAATGAGAGATAGCGGATGGCGACGCTGGATCGTAAGAGCCCATTTTTGCAAACCCATCGTGGGGCTCTTCGAGGTACGGAGTTGGCGCGCCTAACTATGGAAAACAAGGGCGAGGAGGGTTAACCACCGGCGATGGCGCCGACGATGAGGAGAGGTTCGGCGCCGGAAAGGACCGCGTCGGGAAGAGGCGCGTCGTAGGATTCGTGAGAAAGATCTTCCTGGCAGGCGAAGAAGCGGAGGAACGGGCGGCGCTGTTGCGTGACGTGGTCGCGAATGGTGCCGCTGAGCATGGGGTAATGAGACTCAAGAGCGTCGAGAACGGAGCGCAGAGTGGCGACACCCGCGACGCTTAGCTGGACTTCGCCGCGAACATGCGCGAGAGCGCGAAGATGCGGGGGAAGTTCAACGCGGATCATGATGATGGACCTCTCCGAAAAGAAGAATGCAGTAAGGAATACAGAAGGGGCTGAAGCCCCATGATAACCGAATCCTGGATAGCGGAACTAAAGCGCGGCCCCCTAAATTCCGAAGCCGAAAAATCAAGGGAGAGTCTGGACCTCGACGGAATAGACGGCCGGAAGGTCGCGGACGATGGGGGACCAGGATTCGCCGGCATCGGGCGAGCAATACACCTGGCCTCCGGTGGTGCCGAAGTAGATGCCACACTTGTCGAGGGAGTCTACGGCCATGGCGTCGCGGAGAACATTAACGTAGCAATCCTTTTCCGGGAGACCTTTGGAAAGTTCCTGCCACTCGTTGCCGCCGGTGCGGCTACGATAGACGCGGAGCTTGCCATCGAGAGGAAAGTGCTCGCCATCGCTTTTGATGGGGACAACGTAGATGGTTTCCGGTTCGTGAGAGTGGACATCGATGGCGAAACCGAAATCGGTGGGAAGATTGCCGCTGACTTCGTGCCAGGAATCGCCCGCATCGTCCGAGCGCATGACGTCCCAATGTTTCTGCATGAAAAGGACGCCGGGGCGAGAAGGATTCATGGCGATGTGATGAACGCAGTGACCGACTTCGGCGTTGGGATCGGGAATGTACTGAGAGCGGAGTCCCTTGTTAATGGGCTTCCAGGTTTTGCCGCCATCGTCGGTACGGAAAGCGCCAGCGGCGGAAATAGCGATGTAGATTCGGCCGGGATTTTTCGTGTCGAGAATGATGGTGTGAAGACACATGCCGCCCGCGCCGGGCTGCCACTTGGGACCGCTACCGTGGCCGCGGAGGCCCGAGAGTTCGTGCCAGGATTTGCCGCCGTCGGTGGTGCGAAAGATGGCGGCGTCTTCGACGCCGGCGTAGACCGTGTCGGGATCGGTGAGTGAGGGCTCGAGGTGCCAGACACGCTTGAATTCCCAAGGGTGTTGCGTGCCGTCGTACCACTGGTGGGTGGTGAGGGGCGCGCCGGATTCGGCCGAAGTGTCGTAGGCGAATTTATTGCTTTCGCCTTTGGGCATGCCGCCGGGTCCGGTGGGGGATTCGCCCGGGGGCGTTCCGGGCTGGAACCAAGTTTTGCCGCCGTCGTCAGAGCGCTGAATGACTTGGCCAAACCAGCCGGAGGTCTGTGAGGCGTAGATGCGATTGGGATCGGAGGGAGAGCCTTTGAGGTGGTACATCTCCCAGCCTGTGAAATGAGGGCCGGAAATGTTCCACTGATTGCGTTTGCCATCAGAAGACAGGATGAAAGCGCCCTTTTTTGTGCCGACCAAGACTCGAACGTTGCTCATGCGGTACTCCTTTACGGTGAGAGATTATAGGGTAAGGAACGGAAATGGGAAAAGACATAAATCGGAAAATAGAAGATCGAAAATGGAAAAGAAACGGCGGGTGTGGGTCGCGTGACGGGGAGAAGATGGAACCGGAGACAAGCCGCCTCGCCGAGGAGCTGAAGGAAAACCAAGAACCGACCTGAAGGTCGGCTACGACAAAGGCGCAGGAGCAAGCCAGATGGTTAGCCATGCAGCACCTGAAAGGCGGACGACCAGAAACCGACGCAGACTTTGGGCGGCGTGGGCGAGGTCCAGGCGCGCTGAGTGAGAAGGATACCGGTGAAGTTGTTGGCGGGATCGGCGTGCCAGGAAGTGCCAAGACCACCGTCCCAACCGTATAATCCAGCGGGATCCGACGCACTCGTGGTGCGAGTGGTGACGGTCATGCCGAATCCCCAGCCGTGATTGTCGAAGTAACCGGGAACTAGGCCGGACGATTTTTGATCAGGAGTAAGTTGATCCCTGGTCATGGCCTCGACCGACGAGCGAGAGAGAACGTGGTGTTTGCCGAGCGAGCCCTTATTGAGCAGCAATCGGGAGAAAGCGAGATAGTCGTCAACGGTAGAGACGAGTCCCGCGGAGCCAGCGGAGAAGGCCGGAGGGCGAGACCATTGGCCGGAGGGCGGATCGTAGACTTCCAGAGCGCCGGTCCGGAAATTGTTCCAGTATGCGGTAGGAAAGCGATTGAGTTTGGAGGAAGGGACGTAGAAGGCAGTGTCATTCATGCCGAGAGGCTCGAAGATGCGTTCGTGCAGAAAGAAGTCGAAGGATTTGCCGGAGGCACGAGCGACGAGGACGGAAAGTACGTCGGAGCCAGTATTGTAAAGCCACTTTTCGCCAGGCTGGTACATCAGCGGAAGCGTGCCGAGGCGGCGAATCCATTCGTCGGGTGCAGGCATCTGAGCGGGCCGCGGCGGACCCATGCCGATCTGGAGATCGTGGGCGGCTTTCAGGATGGGAGTGGAATCGGGAGGGGCAAACACGAGACCGAAGCCCCAGGTAAAGGTGAGAAGGTCGCGGACGGTGATGGGGCGGGAGGCCGGGACGGTGTGGTCAAGGGGAGCGTTGAGGGTCTTGAGGACCTTGCGATTGGCGAGTTCGGGAAGGAAATGATCGACCGGGTCGTCAAGGCGCAGTTTGCCGGCGTCGACGAGAAGCATAACGGCCGCAGCGGTGACGGGCTTGGTCATAGAAGCAATGCGGAATATGGTGTCGCGCTGGACGGGAGCTCTGCTATTGAGGGCTAGGGTGCCGATGGCTTCGACATGGAGGGTATCGCCTTGGGAGACGAGAGCCACGAGGCCGGGGACATCGCCGCGCGAGACAAAGCCGGCCAGGACGTCGTGCATCTGGGAGATCCGAGCGGCGGAGAAGGTTACGTTGGTCATGGGAGTGGGCATGGACGAGGCGTTACCGGGATGGGACGGATGAAGCTGGGTGGTGATATTCGGATTGGTAGAGACACGCGCGAACGCGAGAACAGCAGCGGAAGCGGCTGCTTATTGCAGGAACGTCCGACGACCGCGAGGTGGCATGAAGTCTCCGGGCGACCGGGAACGGAGATTCTGCGGCGCGAATTAGTCCTGGCCGGGAAGCAGGATGCGCAGGCGATCATTGCGCAAGACGAGTGCAACCCAGAGCAAGATGCCGAAGATGATGGGGAAGATGAACATTTGGCCGGCGCGGAGGTGGGTGGCAACGGCACCGCCGAGATAGCCGGTGAGTAAGAGCGCGCCGAGGGCAGAGGTGTAAGGAACAGCGTAGAGCAGGGTGCAGAGGAGGAGAGTGATGCCGATGGGAGCGACGAGGGAAGTGGACCAGCCGAGTTGCGTGAAGGCTTGAAGGACCGGCGCAAGTCGTAGGATTTTGGCAATGGCGTCGAGCAGGAGGAAGAGAATGATGATGGAGCTGATGACGCGACCGGTCCAGAGACGAGATTTGGAAACGGGTTGAGCCGATGCTGACATGAGACGTTCCTCCTGAAGAGAATGAGTGATCGAGCGTCGAGAGCCGCGAAAGGAAACGTTGCCATGAGTGCGGCGGTGGAAGCCAGGGAAAAATTTTGGGTCGGCGAGGCCTTCCTGCGAATGGGGTGAGAGCAGGTCGAAGTGTTGCCACGATCCTGCGACCCCTGCGAGGAGCACGGGACGCATAAACCGAGCTGAGCGCCGGGATGACCGCAAGAACCGAAGTGCCAAGACGCAAAATTGGGACGTCCTCGAGATGCATCCGGGGCCCAGTGGACGCGCCTCAGTAGGCGGTCCCGACAAAAACAAAAATGACAAGAGAGCTGGCGGGACGCCGGCGCGACCGGCACTGGCAGAGGCGAAGACCAGGGCCGACAAAACAAGAGGCTGGCATAAAAGCCAGCGCTAGAAAAGCGAAAATCAAAACCAGAAGAAACCCAGGAGGGCACGATGTAAGGTACCCCTACATAGGCGGGGATCATGAGCGTTGCTCGGAGGAGTGGCAGCAGGGGGCTTCGGTCTTGGCTGGAACGAAACCGCCGGCGGGATCGACGTGACCGGCAGCGTCATAGCAGTCATGGTGACGAACCCAGTCACTGAGATTGTGATTGGGACCGGTCTCATTGCGGCCGTTAGGGGTGAGGTCGAGGTACACGTAGGTGCCGAGGACTTCTTCATTACCGCGGCCATAGCTGGAGTAGGTGTGGTAGATGGAGCCGTCGGAATCCTTGTAGAAGACGCTGATGCCGGAGAGTTCATCGATGGAAGCGGGAGCGGACTGGTAATTATAGCTCACGGAGCCGGAGGCGAGTTGTTCCTTGGTAAAGGAGACGTTGTAATCGAAATTGAAGTCGGAGTTCACGGACGAGACCCATGGAAAATGCCAGCCCATGCGGCGTTTGAAGGCTTCCAGAGTGTGGAGTGGCGCGCGGGAGCAGGCCACGAAGGTGACGTCGTGCTGCGAGAGATGGAGATTGGCACCGTCGACGTGATCGGAGAGGAAGGAACAACCAACGCAGCCAGTGCCGAGATCGTGGCGCCACATGAAGTGATAGATGATGAGCTGAGTACGTCCGTCGAAGAGATCGCAGAATGATTTTTTGCCGGATGGAGTATCGAAGAGATAATTCTTCTCGACCTTGACCCAGGGAAGTTCGCGACGGAGAGCGCTGACGGCGTCGCGAGCGCGAGTGAGTTCCTTTTCTCGCGCGAGGAGATCTTTACGGAGACAGAGCCACTCGTCGCGGGAAACGACTTTATGGTGTTGCATGGATTGCGGCGTCATTGCAAATGCTCCTTTGATTTTGGATGAAGCGAAGCTGGAGGAGAGGCCCGGAAGAAATCAAGAAATTTCGCCAAGAGGGCGGAGAGGCCAGAGCCGGAGAGAACGCCCGTGATGGCCAAGGTGGCGTTAGTGATGCAGTTTGGGCACATCAGAACCTCCTCAGGGGCTGAAGTCCCCCAGAGCAGCAATTCCCAATGTCGGAGTTAAAGCTACGACCCCTTACAGAGAACCACGGGAGTGCAAAGCGTGCAACGGTTCGACAGCGCAAACTGATCATGCAGAAGACTCCTAGTTGGCTGGGAGGTTGGGAATTTCGACGACGGGGCGAATCTCGACGGTACCTTTACGTGCGCCCGGAATTCGGCCTGCGATTTCAATGGCCTCGTCGAGGTGCTTGGCTTCGATCATGAAGAAGCCGCCAAGTTGTTCGCGCGTTTCGGCGAACGGGCCGTCGGTAACGAGGCGCTTGCCCCCGCGGACGCGGACGGTGGTAGCGGTGGAGACGGATTGCAGCGGCGAGGTGGTGATGAAATGGCCACTGAACTTGAGATCGTGGGCGAGCTGGGTGGATTCCTGATAGCAGGCCTGTCGTTCGGGTTCGGTCCAAGCGTTCTCGTCGGCGTAGATGAGTAAGATGTACTTCATGAGTGCGCCTCCTCAAGTAGATCGAACGAGAACAGAGTAAATCGACAGGCTCGAGAAGAAAAGTTCTGGAAGATAGGAACCAAAGCTGCCTGGGGCCCTCAACGACTAAATTCATTTGATTCGCGAGGAGTTCCGGCTCGACTGAAGTAGGGCCCTCCCGAAGAGGGCCGGGCGGAGAATGCGTGGTGTGAGGGGCGGTGGCACGGGAAACAGCTATTTCTTCTTGTCGAGCTCGGAGCGCAATTTGCCTTCGGCTTTGCGCAATTCGGGAGTGAATTCTGGGCCGAAATCTTCTGCTTCGTAGAATTCACGGATTTCGATTTCGACATTGCCGTTGGCGTCGGAAGCCGGCCAGCGCTTGACCCAGTCGATGGCCTCCTGGCGGGACTGGAGGTTGATGATGGAGAAGCCGGCGATGAGCTCCTTGGTTTCAGCGAAGGGGCCATCGGTGACGGTAGGCCTGCCACTGGAAAATTTTACCCGCGAGCCCTTTGAACTGGGCTTGAGCCCGTCGCCAGAGAGAAGGATGCCAGCCTTGGCCATCTCTTCCATGTATTTCCCCATATCGGCGAGGAGTAGCCGGCTAGGGAGGCTGCCTGCTTCGGTTTGGGGGTCGCCTCTACGAATAGCATGAATCGCATGATGGTATCTCCTTGGGAGCTATGTGTCGCGCTGTCGTGGGTGGATCGAATGGGCATGGGCCGAATCGACAATTGTAGTTTGGACGCGATTGGCACGAGAAAGGATATCAGAGAACAGATCGCAGAGCGCCGACGGCGAGGGAAATTGCGGAGGATCGTGTGGGAGTGCAAGTAGGGAAGATGGTCGGGACGGCCAAACGGAGAATGCCGGAACGCCCTTCAGAATGCACCGGAGAGAACGACGAAGAGAGGGTGGGTAAGAGGTGCGAGGGCGGTTAAGGGCGAGGGCGAGCCGGTGGCCCAGAATAGAGAGTTGGCAGTGGAGATAACGTGGACGGCCAGGGGAATCAGGTGAGGGAGAGATGCGCTGTGAAACGCGAACTGGAAGACGAGCGAGATGAAGGAGAAAAGTGCGCAGTGGAGGTGGGACACAGGAACGAGAAAGCCTGGGCCGGAGTGGGGGATTGGCCCGACGAGTGTGAAGGCCGCGCTCAGAAGGGCGGAAGCCAGCTTTGGTGCGAGGCCGAGAAGTAAGCGCGCGTCAAGTGACATGATGCACCTCCGGAAAACGAGTCAAGCGGTTCTGAGCTCGGAGCAGCGAGTGAGAGCTTTGTGCGAGTGACGAGGAGCTCAAGCTGCCTTTCCATCAGTAAGACGAGTGGGAAAGCGGGAAATCGACAGGCTGGGATGAAAAACCTACAATCGAGGAATGGCGACAAAGGCGGCAGCAGCGGTGGAAGAGGTCTACAAGGCCGATTGGGGGCGGATTGTGGCGGCGCTGATCGGGCTGGTGGGGGACTTCGATCTGGCGGAAGAATCGGCGCAGGAAGCGTTTTCAGCGGCGGTCGAGCAATGGGAGAGCGGTGGTGTGCCGGAGTTTCCGCGCGCGTGGATTATCCAGACAGCAAAACATAAGGCCATTGACCGGATCCGGAGGAAAAAGAAATTCGAGGAGAAGGTGGAGTTGTATGTGAAGGGCGGGTCGGTGAAGACGGTAGAAGAGCCGCACTATGACACCAGTGAAATTCCGGATGACCGGCTGCGATTGATGTTCACATGTTGCCACCCGGCGCTGGCGGGAGATTCCCAGATTGCGCTAACGCTGAGAACGTTGTGTGGCCTGGAAACCGAGGAGATTGCGCGTGCATTTCTGGTGCCGGTACCAACCATGGCGCAGAGGCTGGTGCGCGCAAAGCACAAGATTCGCGACGCGGGAATTCCGTACCTGGTGCCGGAAACCAGGGACATGCCGGAGCGGCTGGACGCGGTGCTGACAGTGATCTACCTGGTGTTCAACGAAGGATATGCGGCGACGCGCGGCGAACCACTCGTGAGGGCGGACTTGTGCGCAGAGGCCATACGGCTGGGACGGCTGGTGAGAGCGTTGATGGCGCCGCAGGTGCCGGCGGAGGCGACAGCGCTGGTGGCATTGATGTTGCTGCACGACGCGCGGAAAGAGGCGCGGGTGGATGAAGCGGGCGACCTCGTGGTGCTGGAAGAGCAGGACCGGAGCAAGTGGAATCGGGCGCAGATTGCGGAAGCGCTGCCGCTGGTCGAGGAAGGATTGCGCCGTGGGCCGGGGGTGTTCGCAATGCAAGCGGCGATTGTGGCGGCGCATTGCCGTGCCGCGCGCGCGGAGGATACGGACTGGACGCAGATCGTGCGCTTTTATGACGTGCTGCAGCAGATGCAGCCATCGCCGGTCGTGGAGTTGAACCGGGCTGTGGCGGTGGCGATGGCAGAAGGGCCACGGAAGGGCTTGGCACTGATTGAAGGATTGGCAGCGAGGAACGATCTTGAGAATTATCATCTGTTGCATGCGGCGCGCGCGGATTTATTGCGGAGGATTGGGGCCTACGCGGAAGCAGGGGAGAGTTATGAGCGGGCAATGGAGCTGGCGACGAATGCGAGCGAGAAGAGATATTTGCAGAGGCGATTGCTAGAGGTACGGAAGTAGGGTCAGGAGACCGGTTCGCGCACCGCGCTGCGCCAACCCGCGCGCCACGCCGCAGCGCGAAAGCGTTAAGCCGGTTCGCTGCCCTGGGGACGACAGTCGTGGCGAAGATGCGACTGAAGCGGTAGCAAGCCGAAGAAGTCAAACTACCCCAAAACTGAAGGGACTGAGAGTGCGGGAGCTACCCCTGGGGCTTCGACAGGAGAGGTGGTATTGTACTTGTAGAAGTGCAAGGGGAGACCATGGGAGAACAAGGAATTGAATTGCCGCAAGGAACCCTGGACCTGCTGATTCTGCGAACGCTGGCGCTGGGGACGAATCACGGATGGGGAATTTCAGAGAGGATCCACCAGGTGTCTAGCAAGGTGCTGCAGGTGCAGCAGGGATCGTTGTATCCGGCGCTCCACAGGCTGGAGAGACGCGGATGGATCGCGGCAAAGTGGGGGACGTCGGAGAATAACCGGCGGGCGAAATTTTATGAGCTGACCAAGAGCGGGAAGAAGCAGTTGGAGACGGAGAAGCACGATTGGAAAAAGTTGGCGATTGCGGTGGGGCAGGTGCTCGAAAAGGCGTAGGAAGATCGCAATAAGCAACTCGAAGATTGCAAATCGGTAAAGGCATGGATTTGGAGGCAGCGGAGAGATTGATGGTTGGTTAAGAGCGCCAAGGCCCCGACAAGCCACCGGCGCTCTGACCGGGATGACCGGAAGACGCGAATAGGGAAAGACACCGACCTAAAGGTGGGCCACTACAAAGCCAGAAGCGGCCAACCCAGTGGTGACCGGAGGAGAAAATGTGGAGTGGCATTGTTATGCGGGTGAGGGTGCTGTTTCGGCGGAGCGTAGTGGAAAAGGAATTGGATGAGGAGTTGCGATTTCATTTTGAGGAGCAAGTGGAAAAGCTTGTGCTGGGAGGAATGGAGAAGGGAGAAGCGAAAAGGAGAGCGCGATTGATGTTTGGGGGAACAGAAGAAATCAAAGAGGAGTGCCGGGAAGCGCGCGGGGTGCAGTGGCTGGAAGCGCTCGGGCAGGACGTACGGTACGGATTGCGGATGATGAGGAAGTCGCCGGGATTCACGGCGGTGGTGGTACTGACGCTGGCGCTGGGAATCGGAGTTAACACCGCGCTGTTTACGATTGTGCACGGCGTGCTGCTGAGCGCTTTGCCATTTCCGCGACCGGAGCGTTTAGTGAATTTGTGGGAGAGAAATGTAGCGGATGACTCGCCGTTTAATGTGGTGTCTGGCGGAACGTTTCTGGATTGGCAGAAGCAGGCGAATAGTTTTCAGCACATGGCGTTGATCGGGGAAGACACGGCGAATCTATCGGGAGATGGCGGGTCGCTGCCGGAGTCCATCGGCACGCGGCAATGTTCCTACACACTTTTTCCGATGCTGGGAGTGCGGCCGATTTACGGGAGATTGTTCACGGAAGCAGACGACCAGGTGGGGGCGAGCGCAACGGTGATCCTCACGTATCGACTGTGGAAGAGGAGGTACGGGGCAGCTCCGGGAATCGTAGGAAAAACGGTACTGCTGGATGCGAAGCCGTACCGCGTGATTGGCGTGTTGCCAGCGTGGTTTGATTACCCGGATACGCGGGTTCAGCTTTGGGAGGCGGTGAATCATGAAGTGCTTGCGGCGGACATGCACAATCGCGGAAATCATCGTTTTTTTGTGATCGCGCGACTGAAGGATGGCGTGAGCGTGGCCCAGGCATACAGCGAACTGGACGGCATCCAGCAACGAATTCATCAGCAATTTCCCAACGAATTGGCAGGCAAGGGGGCCAACGTGGTGCCACTGTCGGAGAACCTGGTGCGCAATGTTAAGGCGTCGCTGTACTTACTGATGGGGGCGGGGGGTTGCGTGCTGCTGATTGCGTGCTTGAATGTCGCGAATCTATTTGTGGCGAGGGGAACGGCGAGGAGAAAAGAGTTTGCGGTCAGAGCGGCGCTGGGAGGAAGCCGCTGGCGGATTATCCTTGAACAGTTAACGGAGAGCCTGCTGGTGACGTGCATTGGGGGAGGATTAGGGGCGTTGCTGGCGTGGGGAAGCCTGCGCTGGCTCGTGGCGTTCCAGGAAGGGTTACCGCGAGCAAATTCGATTCACATCGACCGGAGTGCGTTGCTGTTTACAACTGCGATTACCATCTTCAGCGGGGCGTTCGCGGGACTGCTGCCGGCGCTAACGGGGACGCAGAGCGAGTTGCTGGGGCCGCTGCGGGAGAGTTCGCGATCGCTGGCCGGCGGAAAAACGCACGCGCGGCTGCGGAAAGTGTTGCTGACGGTGGAAGTGGCTTTGACGGTGATGCTGCTAGTGGGTGGGGGACTGATGCTGAAGGGTTCTTCAGAGTTGCGTTCGGTAAACATGGGGTGCGCCACGACGAATGTGTTGACGATGAGTTTTACGCTGCCTGAAGTGAAGTACAACGCGCAACGCAAAAATGCGCAGTTCTTTGAGGAGTTGCTGGCGCGAGTGCGGTCGGCGCCGGGAGTGAAATTAGCGAGTGTAGTGACGGTGCTGCCGGGCAACGGACACTTCACGGACAATACCTTCAAGGTTGAAGGCGGGCCTCCTCTGGCGGAGGGGCAATTCCTGGACGCAGTAGTGCGCGGAGCGGATGCGAAGTATTTCGAGACGATGACAATCCCGTTGCGGCAAGGGCGGTACTTTCAGGACGAAGACCGGAAAGAAAATGGAAATGCGATGGTGATCAGCGAGTCGATGGCGAAACAGGTTTTCCCGAACGAGGATCCCTTGGGGAAGTATCTGGTGATGGACTGGGGAGGAAAGCCGCGATTCGAGATCGTGGGAGTTGTGGGCGATGTGCTGTCAAACCTGGATCGGCCAGCGGAACCGACGATGTACATGCCTCTGAATTCAGGGAGATTCGATCTGGGGTCGCTGGTGGTGCGGTCGGATATGGAGGTGACGGCGCTGGCGTTGCCGATCCAGAAAGAGATTGCAAAGATCGATCCTGACCTGGCAGTGAAGGACGTGCTGACGATGGAGGAGATCATCGGAAAATCGACGGCGGGCGCGATGTTTAACGCGTTTCTGGTGCTGCTGTTCGCGATGATGGCACTAATACTGGCGGCGGTGGGACTGTACGGGCTGCTGTCGTACCTCGTAACACTGAGGACGAATGAGATTGGGATACGAATGGCGCTGGGAGCACAGGGTAGCGAAGTGATGAGAGAGATGCTAATGGATGGCATGAAGCCGACGGGAGTGGGATTGCTGATGGGCTTGTGCGGCGGAGCGGCGTGCGCGCAATTGATACGAAGTATGCTGTTTGGTGTGAAGCCAGTGGAATGGGCGATTTTTGCGGGAGTGACGGCGGTGGTGCTGGCGATTGCGGCGTGTGCCTGCGCGTATCCGGCGTGGAGAGCGGCGCGAGTGGATCCACTGGTGGCGCTTAGGTGCGAGTGAAGATGAGGAAAGGAAGTGAAGAGGAAATGAAGTAGCGAAAAGCGAAGCGACCTTACTCGTATGGATTGGGACTGCAGTGGGATCTAAACCCGCACCGCTAACGGCGAAGGGTGCGGCACGCGGCGGGAAATACGCAAGAGCCAAACCACAAATTCGGAGCATGAGAAATCGGTGATGGTTGCGATCCTTCACCCGCAAAACAAGCGGGCTTAGGACGACCAAAGGCCAGCGATGGGAAAGCTGCGAAGCGCCGGCAGGATGCCGGCGCTTGTGGTTAAGGCTGGGGCTAGGTGGGCATTTTGAAGAAGAAATAGAGGCCGAGGAAAAGGAAGATGAGGTCGGGGGACCAGGCGGCGAGTTGCGGGGGAAGTTGACCAATGGCGCCCATAGCTTCGAACAGAGCAGCGACGGCCCAGTAGAAGATACCGATGCCGATACCGGTGGCGATGCCGCCGATGGCGCCGCGACTGCCGACAAGAATGGCGAAGGGGATGGCGAGCATCATACTGATGGGTGCGATGAGAGGGTAGGCGAGTTTTTTTTGCCACTGCACTAGGAGAGACGAGACGTCGAAGCCGGCGCGACGGAGTCCGGCGATGTAGTGACCGAGGTCGGTGAGATTCATCTGCGTGGCCTGGATGACTTCGCGATTGAAATAGGTGGGCGGCTCGACAAGTTCGGGGAGCGACGTGACTTTGAAAGGTAGGTAGCTGGTGACGACACCTTCGGAGAATTCGCGGACCCAGCCGGATTCGAGAGCCCAGGTTTTTTCGGTGTCGATCCACTGAGCGCGGGTCGCGAATACACGGCGACGCATCTGGAAAGTGGAAGGATCGAGTTCGATGACGGTCAGACCACCAAAAAGATTCTGCTTGGGATCGAAGAGATCGTAATTGTAGACCTTCTGGTTATCGCCAAAAATCCAACGTTGCGGGCGGGTGTAAGTTTGCGCGGGGCGACCTTTGATCTGGTTGCGAAGGGCGTCCTGCCGCTGGTTGGCGTAGGGGAGGTAGGTGTAGTCGAGCAGGAAGAGAGATCCGGCGAGGAAAACGCCAGCGAGAAGGAGAGGAAGGGCGAGGCGGTAGAGGCTGATGCCACTCGCTTTGAAGGCGACAATTTCGTTGTTCTTGCTGAGGACGCCGAGAGTGACAAGGACAGCGACGAGGGCGCCGAGGGGAGCGAGTTGGTAGAGGAGATAGGGAATGAGATAGCGGAAATAGTTCATGACGACGACGAACGGGATGCGGTGACGAGCGATGTCGTCGAGGAGTTCGAAGAAGGTGAAGGTTTCGAAGAGTAGAATGAAGGCGCCCATGATGACGGCGAAGTAAAAGAAGAAGCGGCGGAGGAGATAGAGGTCGACGATGTTGGGGAAAGTGGAGAAGGAAGGAGATTCTCGATTGACGGAACTGTTTTGAAGACGAGGCGCGGCGGAGGAAGCGGAGAGAGAGGGAGCGGAAGTCCGCGAAGCGGTGGGCCTGGTGCGGGGGACGAGTTTTCGGCGGCGAAGCAGGCGCCAAAAGACACCTAGGCGCGCAGAGAAGGAACGCGCGGAGGTTTCACCGCGATAGGTTTCCAGGCGGGGAAGAAGACTGAAGCCGAAGAGAGCGAGAATAAGATTGGCGATCCACATACCCATGAAGGGCGGGACCGCGCCCTGTCGCGCGAGGCCAGCACCGACGATGAACAGGGAATAGTATGCGCCAATGACAAGGATGGCGAGGAGCGTACCTGCAGCGCGGCCACCTCGGCGAGGTTGGGTGCCTAGAGGAACGGCGATGAGGGCGAAGACGAGGCAGGCAACAGGGAAGGCCAAGCGTTGGTGGAGTTCGACGCGCGCGTCGCGCCAGTTTTTGGAATTGTCGTGAAATAGTTGGGTGAGGGACCGTTCGGGATTGCTGATTTCGCGCTCGGAAGCGTGATTCAAGCCAGAAACTTCGATGGGCCAATCGCTACGGCCGAAAGCGGTGACGGAATAGTGATCGGGATCGTCGCGATTAAACTCGTGAGTAGCGCCGCCGTTGAGATGGAGCTCTAACTTGCCCTGCCTTGGCTCGGCAATTACAATCGCAGATTCCGCAAGAGTGATTTGATTGCCGCTTTGTGCGCCGGCTTCGGCGAGGAAGACGCCGTTCCAGCGAGTGCCGCTGGCGGAGACGTCGTTGATGTAAAGAATCATGTGGGGGAAGCGCTCGTCGAAGACGCGAGGCTGGACGTAGAAGGAGATCTGAGAGGTAACCAGGCTGCCTTCAATGTCGCGGAAGGTGCGAAGGGCCAGAGGAGCGAGCCAGAGGGTCATGAGAAGAGTGAGGGCGGCGCCGAAGACGGCGAGAACGCCCACGGGGAACAGGAGCCGCTTGCGGCTGATGCCGAGGGCGGTGATGGCGATGATTTCGCTGTCCATGGACATGCGGCCGAGACCGAGGAGAACGCCAACCAGTACGGCCATGGGAATGGTGAAGATAAGGAGGCTGGGGATGAGGCAGAGGAACAGTTGCAGGATCTGGGCACCGGAACCGGAGTGGCGAACGATTAACTCCATGAGATGAACGAGTTTGGGGACAAGGAGTACAAATGTGAAGATAAGAAGGCCGAGGAGAGCGTGGCGGACAACTTCACGGACGATGTAGCGATCGAGGATGCGCATGGGGCGAAGGGGGAGTGTAACATGGAGGAGCGGCGGAGTTTGGCGTGGAAGGCGAGTAACAGCGGATATCAGTGATCAGGCGGGGAACAGCGCTGGCATGAAAGCCAGTGCTACACAGAAGACCTACGGAAAAGCGCTCGTCTAAGAAGGCGGCCGCTACAAGGGCGAGGGGAATGAATCGCATTCATCTGGCGGTGTTGTGGCACATGCACCAGCCGCAGTACAGGGATCCTGAAACGGGAAGATACGTGCTGCCGTGGACCAGGCTGCACGCGACCAAAGATTATTGGGGCATGGTAAAACTGTTCGAGGAGTTCCCGAAGTTTCACGCGACCTTCAACATGGTGCCGTCGCTGTGCATGCAGTTGGAAGAGTATGCCAGTGGGAATTTCAATGAGTCTTGGTTCAACCTGGCATTCAAAAGCACGGAAGCACTCACGAGGGAAGACAAGAACGAGATCTTGGCGCGGGCATTTCAGGTAAATCACGAAAGATTGATGAGCCGGTGGGCCAGGTTTGTGGAATTGTACGATTGGTCGAGGCCCGCGGGAGGGGCGCAGGCGCTGGTGACGTTCACGGGGCGGGACTGGCGGGATTTGCAGGTGCTCTCGCAGCTGGCGTGGATGGATGAAGAGTGGTTCACGAAAGATGCGGTGGTGACCCGCTTGGCGAACCGGGGAAAGGATTTCACGGAGAAGGATAAGCAGGCGCTAAAGGAAAAACAGCTGGAGTTGATGGGCATGGTGCTGCCGGCGTATCGAGAGGCGGTAGCACGCAGACAGGTGGAGATCAGCACGACGCCGTTCTATCACCCGATATTACCTTTGATTTGTGATTCGGACATTGCGCGGGTGGCGAATCCTGCGACACCGCTGCCGAGGCGAGCCTACCGACACCCGGAAGACGCGAGAGAGCAGTTGCGCCGAGCGCGGGATTATCACGAGAGGATATTCGGGACCAAGCCGGTGGGCTTGTGGCCGTCGGAGGGATCGGTGTCCGACCAGGCGCTGGCGATTGCGGCGGAAGAAGGATTTCAGTGGTTTGGGACGGATGAAGGAGTGCTGGGGCGGACGTTGAATGTAGGATTCTTCCGCGACTCGAACGGAATACCTGCGAACGCGGACAAAATGTACCAGCCGTGGCGAGTGCAGATGGGACAAGCGGGAATTACGGGGTTGTTCCGAGATCACCATTTGTCGGATCTGGTGGGATTTGTGTACAGCCGGATGGATAGTAAGGCGGCGGCCGCAGATTTGCATGGGAAGCTGAGACACCTGGGAGCGACTGCAGCGACAACGCAACCGCTATCGGTAAGCCTATTCCTGGATGGAGAGAATGCTTGGGAATACTATCCCGGGAATGGGAGGGAATTCCTGAGGGAGTTTTACCGGCTGATCAGCGACGATCAGGATTTCCGAGCGTTGACGGCAAGCGAAACCATTGCGGCGGCGGGAGAGATACCGACTACAAGCGGGATATTTCCGGCGTCTTGGATTAATGCAAATTTTGACGTATGGATCGGGCACCAGGAAGATGTAGCGGCATGGGAGTTGCTGTGGGATGCGAGGGAAGCGTACGGCAGCGGGGTGGACTCGGCGGCGAAAGAAAGGGCGGACGCGCCTACGAAGGAGGAATTGGCGGAGGCCGAGGAGTCGTTGCTGGTGGCAGAAGGAAGTGACTGGTGCTGGTGGTATGGACCTGAACATAGCACGGCGAATGATGCGGAATTTGATGCGCTGTACCGGAAGCATTTAACGGGGGTGTACCTGGCGCTAGGGAAAGTGGCTCCAGAAGAGTTGGGGAAGCCTATCAAGAAGAAGCCGGAGAGGGCATACCAGCAAGTGCCGTCGTCGATGCTGAAGGTAAAAGTGGATGGAGTGGAATCATCGTACTTCGAATGGCTGGGAGCGGGAGTGTATTCGCCGGAACGGCGCGGAGGGGCCATGCACGGGCGTGTATTTTGCCTGAAGGAATTGCGGTACGGTTTCGAAGAAGAGCGATTTGTGGTGCGCGTAGATTGCTTTCCAGAAATTCTGGGAGAGATGGAGGATCCAGAATTTCGAATTGTGATCGGAGCCGCGGAAGAAACCACGGTGGTGGTGAATCTGGAAAGAGGGCGCCTGAGAGAATATGCGGTGGAGAAGAGCCGCGTGTGCCTGCTGAACCCTTCGAAGATTGTGGCGGTGGCCTACCAGAGGATACTGGAAGTGGCGATTGACAGAGATCAGTTGGATTTACGAGGGATGAATAGATTTACGTTGGGCGTAGCGCTGTGGCACATGGGATTGCCGATTGATGTACTGCCGGCGGAGGGATTTCTGGAAGTGCAATTAGGAGAAGAGAACTCGGCGTGGGCGGTGATCGGATAGGAATTAGAAAATAGAAAAGCAAACAAACGAAGGTCGGGGAGCGGAAGCAAGGGTTGCACGTTGGTCGAGAGGGGGAGAGGACCCCGGCGAAGGCTATTCGTAGCGGAGGGAAACCACGGGGTCGACGAGAGCGGCGCGTCGAGCGGGTAGATAGCCAGCAAGAGCCGCGACAGCAAAGAGAACGGCAACGCCAGCGAGAAGACTAAGCGGATCGCTGTGACTAAATCCGAAGAGAATGGTGGAGACGAGACGTTCAGAAGCAAGCGCGACGGGCACGCCAATGAGGACGCCTAGAGCGACCAGCCAAAGACTCTCCCGCATAACCAACCAGAGGACGTGAGAACGTTCTGCTCCGAGAGCCATGCGTACACCGATCTCGTTGGTGCGCCGCGAGACGACATAGGACATAAGTCCATAGATGCCAATGCAGGAAAGAAAGACGGCGAGGAGTCCAAAGAACGAAGAGAGTTGCGCCACGAGACGTTGATTGGTGATGGAACGAGCGACCTGCTCGTTGAGTGTGAGTACGTCGGAGACAGGAAGGGCGGGATCGGTACTGCGAACGGATTCGCGAATAGCGCTGACCATGGCAGAGAAGTCGCCGGAATACCGGACTTCGAAATCGTTTAGATAACGAACATTTTGCGAGTAGGGGAGATAGTCGCCGGGCTGCACGGGTTCGTCGAGATTGTTGTATTTAACGTCTTTGACGACGCCAATGACTTCGATATCGCCGGCATGTTCGGCGCCCCGGCCATAACGCCGGCCAATAGGCGAGCCGGCGGGGAACAGAGTGCGGGCCAAGGTTTCTCCGATGACACCAACGCGAGGAGAAGTGGCGGTGTCTTGAGGGCCAAAGGTGCGCCCAGTGAGGAGCGGGATGCCCATAGCGGTGAAGTAGCCGTTGCCGACGGCATTGTGGTGAATATCGGTTTCACGATGTCCTTCAAGATAGCCTTGCACCCAGATGGAATTGTTCCAGGTGCCCTCATTGAAAGTGAAAATGGAAAAGCTGGCGGCGCGAACGCCCGGGAGCGCGGAGACGCGCTGTTCGATGCGCTGATAGAGACTGGCGAGGCGAGTGTCTTCGAGGTATCCAGCGGAGCCGGCATCGATGCGGAGGCGAAGGACGTGATCGGGGTTGAACCCGGTATCGACGTTGCTCAGATTGACGAGGCTGCGAACGAAGAGTCCCGCGCCGACGAGCAAGACGAGAGACAGTGCGACCTGAGAGATGACCAGAGCTCTTGCCAATGGGCCTTTGGACGCGGCCGGGGATTGGCTGCGGCCGTCTTTGAGGGAATCGGTGAGCTGGAGTCGCGTGGCCCGGAAAGCAGGAAGGGTTCCGAACAGGAGAGCTGTGGTGAGAGTGATGGCGAGAGTGAAGAGCCAGAGGCGCAGGTCCAGAGCGACGTTCAGCTGGAGAGGCGTGCGGCCATCGGAAACGATGCGGAGGAGAACGTGGCTGGCGGCGGAGGCGAAGGCGGTGCCGAGCGCGCCACCGCCGAGAGCGAGAACGAGACTTTCAGTTAGCAGCTGGCGAATGAGTCGAAAGCGTCCTGCGCCCAAGGCCTGACGAACGGCGAGCTCGCGAACACGAGCAGTGGAGCGAGCGAGAAGGAGATTGGCGATGTTGGCGCAGGCAATGAGCAAAACGAGTCCGACGACGGCCATCAGAATTCGCAAGGAATCGGAGTAGCGATAGCGAAGTCGCGAAAAGCCGGTGGCCATGGAATTCAGTTCGATATGAGTTTTGTCGAGTTTTTGGAGGTTCTCCGGCGTGAGAGGGACGCCGGAGAAACCCCTGAGAATCTGCTGATAGAGAAGATTGGCATCCACAGTGGCGTCGGCGAGGGTGACGCCAGGTTTGAGACGGGCCATGAGGTGAAGCGATTCGAAGAGCGGGTCATTGTAACCATCGAAACCGGGGGGCACTTCTTTTTGCATGGAAAGAGGGAGCCAGATGTCGGGCGCTTCGCCGACTTTGGTGCCGAAGAATTCCCGGGGAGCGACGCCGACGATGGAGTAGGAAGTAGAGCCGATGGAGAGTTTTTTGCCGAGAACGGAAGGATCGCGGGCGAGATTGCGGTTCCACCACGCGTAGCTGACGACGGCCACAGGATGTCCGCCCTGAGTACGGTCATCGTCGTCGGAAAAGGCGCGGCCGAGGCTAGGCTGAACACCCAGGGTGGAGAAATAAGTACCGGAGACGAGTTGAACGTTCATGGGCTCGGAGTCCCTCCGGCCCTGGACGAAACCGTGGATGTGATCGGTCATGCTGAAAGCGGCGGCGACATCGGAGAAGACCTGATTACGCTTCTGCAGTTCGCGATAGAAAGGGTAGGAGTAGAGCCACTGATTCGGGAAGCCGTCGCTGATGCCCTCATCGAGGCCATTGCCGAAAAGTACCAGTTGCGAGGGATTGTTCACGGGAAGTGAGCGGAGCAGGACGGTGTCCATGAGGCTGAAGATGGCGGTGTTGGCACCGATGCCAAGAGCAAGAGAGAGCAGGGCGATGAGCGTGATGCCTGGACTGCGGAGCATGCCGCGAATTCCGTAGTGGATGTCCTGAAGAGAGTGTTCGAACCACGCCCAGCCCCAGGCGGCATGGCTCGTTTCGAGCAAAATGGTGGAATTGCCAAAGCGGCGACGAGCGGCGGCGCTTGCGTCGGTGGGAGAGTGGCCGTCGGCGAGTTGTTGCTGCTGGCGAAGCTCGAGGTGGAAGCGCATTTCGTCCCTGAGATCGGCGTCAAACTGACGACGATGGAAAAGCATATTGACACGGCGGGCAAATTCGCGGAGCCAGTTCATGCGGAGGAATCCTTTCAGATTGCTTCGATTACGCGAGCGACCGCGCCGATGACGCGTTCGAACTGGGAGAGTTCGACCGATAGTTGTTTTCGGCCCGCGGCGGTGAGCTGGTAATAGCGGGCACGGCGATTGCCGGAGGTGACGCCCCACTTTGCGGTGACCCATCCCTTGATGAGCATGCGTTGAAGAGCGGGATAGAGAGAACCTTCTTCGACTTGAAGGACATCGTTGGAGATGCGTTGAATGGAATCGGCGATTTCGTAGCCGTGGAGTTCACCGGAGCGAGCGAGAGTTTTGAGGATGAGGAGGTAGAGAGTGCCGGGAGGGATTTCGTCGCGGTGCACGGTGAGGCTCCTTGACATAGTTAGACTATGCCAGTGTGAAATGGTGAGCAAGGAAAGTCAAGGAAGACTGGAAATGGGGAGAGGGTGGGAGTAAAAGGTAGCACTACGGGGAGAAGGGTTGCGGCGGCGTTGGGGTTGAATTGGAGGATGCATGTCAAAACTCCTCGGAAGAACGCAAAGACGGGCCGCGGACGAAGACAATTCGTGACGATACGAAATTGTGAAGAGAGCGCCTGACGGACGGCCGTTGAGCGCCTCCGAAATGCGTGTGTGAGCGCCGGGGAGACGGTAAAACAACTGCGCTTTGGGAAGAACCGGCCGAAATATACTCTTCGAACGCTAGAGGATGGTTGCCATCTCTGGGCCCCAGGATGTGCATTCGCTTCCGGGATCCAGCCGATCAGTGCGCGCGTCGAAGCGAATTGTTGGTGCATCCAAACGGGCGATGGAACTGGTTCAGCAAGGAGGGTGTGATGAAGACAGGACATGAATTTGACGCGATTGTGATTGGGTCGGGGCAGGGAGGAAATCCGTTGAGCATGGCGCTAGCGGGCGCGGGGATGCGGACGGTGCTGATCGAGCGAGAACACGTCGGAGGGACGTGCATCAATGAAGGATGCACACCGACGAAAACGATGGTGGCGAGCGCGAGAGTGGCGTATCTGGCACGGCGCGGGGCGGATTATGGCGTGAGGACGGGAGAGATTGGGATTGTGATGGAGCGGGTGCGACAGCGGAAGCGGGAGATTGTTGACAGTTTCAGAAATGGGAGCCAGGGTCGGATTGCGAAGACGAAAAACCTGGAATTGATCTTCGGAGAGGCGCGCTTTATGGGGAAAAAGACGGTGGCAGTAAAGTCGAAGGACGGCAGCGAGCGAGAGTTGAACGGAGAGAAGATTTTTATCAACGCAGGAGGCCGTCCTTCGGTGCCGGGAATTAAAGGGCTAGAGGAGGTGTCGTTCTTGAATAGCACGACGATCATGGAACTGGATCGAGTGCCGGAACATCTGGTGGTACTGGGGGGCGGGTATGTAGGGTTGGAATTCGGGCAGATGTTTCGAAGGTTTGGGAGTCGAGTGACGATCATCCAGTCGGGCGGTCAACTGCTGGGGCGGGAAGATGAGGACGTGGCGGAAGCGGTTGCGGGGATACTGAAGGAAGAAGGGATTGAGGTGCTACTGGAAGGGAGAGCGGAAGAAGTGAAGAGGGAGGGAACGAAGATTCAGGTGGGGGTGCGGAAGGGCGAGGATTTACGGATGGTGGAAGGAACGGACTTACTGGTGGCCACCGGGCGTACGGCGAACACGGATACGTTGAATGTGGCGGCCGCGGGAATTGCGACTGATAAGCACGGATTCATTCACGTGAATGGAAAACTGGAGACGAGCGCGGAAGGGATTTTTGCACTGGGAGATATTAAGGGCGGGCCGGCGTTCACACATATTTCGTATGACGATTTCAGGATTTTGCGAACGAATGTGATCGAAAAGCGGATGGCGAGCACGGAAGGGCGGATGGTGCCGTACACGGTGTTCATGGATCCGCAATTGGGGCGCGTGGGGATGACGGAGGCGGAAGCGCGAGCGAGCGGGCGCAAGATTCGCGTGGCAAAGATGCCAATGAATTATGTGGCGCGAGCGCTGGAGATGGACGAGGCGCGGGGATTCATGAAAGCGATTGTGGACGGGGAGAGCGAGGAAATACTGGGCGCGGCGGTGTTGGGAGTGGAAGGCGGAGAGGTGATGTCGATGCTGCAGGTAGCGATGATGGGAAAGTTGAAGTACAGCGAATTGCGGGATGGAGTATTTGCGCACCCGACGTTAGCGGAATCGTTGAACAATCTGTTTGGACATTTTGAGGGGTGAAGGGATTGGTGTTTTGAGAGGGCTGGCATGAAAGCCAGCACTACATGGAAGACCATAGAACCGATAAGCTAGGGCTTCGCGATGAACGAGCCGGCCCTTGAACACCAAGGGTGGGGCACGCTCAAGATCAAATGGGGAGGAAGCGAGCAGGAGACGGCGTAGGCGAGGAGCAGGATTACTCCGAGAAGAGAGAACGGCGCTGAGAGACGGCCTCGCCGTCGAACCTTCTGAGTTGGCGGAACACGATGGTGGAAAGGATGGTCATGGCGCCAAGAACGAAGAAGGCGCGGTGGATGCCGTGGATGAATTCGCTGGGATTGGAGCGGTATCGGTCAGGAAGGAAGAAGGCGGTTACGAGTGAGGCGGAGGCCACGCCGAAACTTATCGCCATCTGTTGCATGGTGCTGGCCATGGAGCTGGCGCTGCTGGCCTCTTCATCGGTGACATCGGAATAGACGAGGGTGTTCATGCTTGTGTATTGCAGCGAGGTGAAGAAGCCGTAGGTGAAGACCTGAAGAACGATGAGCCAGACGGGAGTGGAGCGGCCAATGGTGGCGAAGAGAAAAATCCAGAGGCCGATGATGACCGTGTTGGAGACGAGAACAGTGCGGTAGCCAAAGCGGGAAAGAATTTTTGGCATGGTTAACTTAAGACTTATGGCAGCGATGGCCTGGGGCATCATGAGCATGCCGGACTGAGCAGGAGAGAAGCCGAGTCCAACCTGATAGAGAAGGGGGAATAGGAAGGGAATGCCGGCAACGCCGAGGCGCGTGACGAAGCTGCCAAGGACGGCGGCGCGGAAAGTACGGATGCGAAAGAGGGTAAGACGCAGCATGGGGAAAGCCGTGCGGCTGGCGTGGAAGGCGTAGGTTGCCAGCAGAAGAAGAGAAAGGAAGAGGAGAGCAAGGACGACGGAAGTGGAGCGGGAGTGCTCTCCGAAGACTTCCAGGACGTAAGAGAGTAACGCAACTCCGGAGCCGAACAGGACGAAGCCAACGACATCGAGCGAGCGGGAGATCTCGGCGCGGTAGTCGGGAAGGTGGCGATCGACGAGATAGAGTCCCATGAGCCCGATGGGGATATTGACGAAGAAAATGAAGCGCCAGTGAAGGTAGCTAACGATGAGGCCGCCGGCGAGAGGGCCCAACATGGGGCCGATCAGGCCGGGGATGGCAACGAAGCTCATAGCGCGGATGAGTTCGGATTTGGCGAAGGTGCGGACCATGGTAAGGCGGCCAACGGGGACCATCATGGCGCCGCCGCAGCCCTGGAGCATGCGGCAAGCAACGAGAACGTGGATGTTGGTGGAGATTCCGCAGAGAAATGAACCGAAGGTGAAAATGCCGATGGCGGAGGAAAAGACGCGGCGGGTGCCGTAGCGATCGGCCATCCAGCCGCTGATGGGGATGAATACGGCGAGGCTGAGGGTGTAACTGGCGAGAACCGACTTCATGCTAACTAAGAGGGGCGACGTGGAGAGCCGCGGCGATGGTGGGGACGCCGGTGTTGAGGATGGTAGTGTCGAGAGATTCCATGAAGAAGGCAACGGCAATGAGCCAGGGGAGAAGACCTTCGGTGGCGGCGGAGAGCGAATTCGATGGCGGAGGTTCGAGAGGGGCTGGCGAGGTTAGATTGGTCGAGGAGGAAGCCATGAGGATCGGTGGAGCATGATGGTCTACGGTTTCGTGCACTAAGGAATAATTATCGCCGATAGAGGGAGCTAATTCATTGGGCGAGAATCGGTAGGTTGCTTGAAGAGAACGGAGGGGAGCGTTGGGGCGGACGAGTCGTTCATCACTGCAGGATGTTCAACGAGACAACTATCAGGGGTGCGAGACGAGTAAGCTGTCAGGCCGAAGTGTGTTCAATTGCGCTCGAGAAGTGTAGGTTGTATCGTTTCCTGGAAAGCAGCAGGAGAGTAACGTAGGGGGATTAATGAGCGCGAAACGAACTTCCGTCACGGCGATGCTGGTTTTGCTCTGCGGCGCGGCGGTGATGGTGAAGGCGGGGGAGACGCCACAAATGGCGCTCCTGGCGCTGTCGAAGAGCGAGCAGGCTTTATACATCGTGGACCCGGCGACACTGAAAGTGGTGGGGCAAGTGCCGGCGGGGCCGGATCCGCACGAGGTGATCGCGTCGCTAGATGGAAAGTACGCGTATGTGTCTAACTATGGGGGAGGACGATACAACACGATTACGGTTGTGGACCTCGTGAATCAGACGGCATTGGAGACGATTGACCTGGGAGCGTTGCGCGGACCGCACGGGCTAGAGTTTGCGGGGGGGAAGCTGTGGTTCACGGCGGAAGGGGCAAAGGTGGTGGGAAGTTACGATCCGGCGACAAAGAAAATTGACTGGGTGGTAGGGACCGGGCAAGAGAGAACTCACATGATTTACGTATTTCCGGACCTAAATCGGATTGTGACGTCGAATGTGGGCTCGGCAACGTTGACGTTGATGGAAAAAGGGAATCCGGCGGGGCAAAGAAGTCCGGGGATGTCAGGCGGTCCGGGGGGACCTCCAATTCCACCAGGAGGCGCACTCGTAAATTGGAACGAAACGGTGATTCCGGTTGGACGCGGGTCAGAAGGCTTTGATGTTTCGGCGGATGGCAAAGAGATTTGGGTAGCGAACGCGCAGGATGGAACGATATCGATCGTCGATGTGGCGAGCAAGAAAGTGGTGCAGACGTTGGATGCGAATATACGAGGAGCGAACCGCTTGAAATTTACGCCAGGCGGAGAACTGGTATTTGTGTCGACGCTCGGAGGACCAGATCTGGTGGTGTTTGACGTGGCGACCCGGAAAGAAGCGAAACGGCTGAAGATCGGAAAGGGAGCAGCGGGAATCTTGATGCAGCCGGACGGAGCGCGAGCGTTTGTGGCGTGCACTCCGGATGATTATGTTGTGGTGATCGATCTGAAGTCGCTGGAATTGCTGGGGAAAATTGTGGCAGGGAAGCAACCGGACGGACTGGCGTGGGCTGCGAGGAAGTAGTGAGCCAAGTAGGGCGGTTGCTGGAAAATGTAGCCACTGGTTGGGGTAGTGGGGAGTAGCTGGCGCGAGCTGGCGGAGGAACCGAGAAAGAAAGCCATCACGATGTTCAGAATGGCGAGGATGATGGAGAGGGCAATGGCCAGAGTGGACGAACTAGTTGCAGCGTGCAAGCCAGCATTGAGAGCGCGGACATAGTGGAAGGGGCGCCGAACTACGAAGATGTCTGCCATCATGCCGGGTAAAACCAGGAAAACACCGAGCGGAAGGAAAACAGAAGAGTACTCGAAGAGTGCCCGTCCGCGAGACGACTCGAGAACATGGAGGGAGAGTCCACAGCGAGAAACGACGAAGCCGAAAACCATACCGGCGAGGCTGCTGCGAATCCAGGCGCGGATCGCGCGTTCGGCGGCAAGGTAGATGCGAGGGTCGCGATCAGGATCATCGGGGGCCTAGCGCGTTCCGTGGGCAGTATCGGGGTTTTAAGTCGGGGCAAAAGGACCGACGCCTAAAAAGTAATTTCAGTTATACCGGCTAGGTAGCGGAGCGAGATGCGATCGTTCGGGCGCAAAGGGCGCGCCCCTTAGGATGACACGGGGTTGCGATGGTCGAGTAGGGAACAGGAGCAGCTCGGTACGGATCGCGAACAGCTAGAAGGCACGAAGTCACGCGTTAGAGTGAGAGCAAGTGGCACAAAGTAAATCATAAGGGATTAAGCACTGTCAGGAGTCGCTAAGGGTTGAAAAGAAATATTACTCAGGTACATCAATAAAGCTGCGATCGGCAATAATTTTGAAAATGGCGCAAGCGTAATTCGTACTAGAGGTACTACTGCAAAAAAGGAACGCAGAACGTCAGTTTGTGCTTGTGCCGTCTCCACCGTGCTCAGTATACTTTCCTCCACTTCTCTCAGCCCCTTGGAGTGGTAGTTCCCAATTCCGCCTAAAACCTAGTGGGTAGGTTTTTGGTTGATGAAAATACTGCAGTTCAGAGGCGATGTGTGACTCGTTATGGTCTGGATGTGCGAGCTGGTGTGTCAATTCGGAGGAGCGTGTGCTAATGAAATTTGCCCTGGAAACTATTTCCCGAAACACGGAAAGCCAGAAGATTACGTGGAATGGAATCGCCAAGCGACTGCTAAGAACACTCTATGCAGTAATGATGAGCGGTCTACTGGCGGGAGTGATGCAGGGGCAGACGAGCGTAACGACAGCACACAACGACATAGCACGGACGGGCGCGAACACCAGCGAGACGATATTGACGCCCGCAAACGTGAGCACGACGTCGTTTGGAAGATTGTATTCGATGACGGTGGACGGGTATGTGTACGCGCAGCCGCTCTATTTACCGAACGTGACGATGGGAGCGGGAACGGCGCAGGCGGGAACGACGCACAACGTAGTTTTCGTTGCGACGGAGCACGACAGTATCTATGCGTTTGACGCGGACAACAATGGTGGGGCGAATGCGGCACCGCTTTGGAAGATCACGTTGCTAGACAGCGCTCATGGAGCAGCGGCTGGGGCAAAGACGGTACCGAATGGGGATGTGGCAACGAGCGACATAGTTCCGGAAGTCGGGATCACCGGGACGCCTGTAATCGATGCGACGACGAAAACTCTGTATGTCATTGGGAAAACGAAAGAAACATTGAATGGAAGCACGGCGTATGTACAAAGGCTACACGCCATTGACGTGACGACTGGCCTGGAAAAATTTGGCGGACCGAAATTGCTGAACCCATCGGCGCAATGCGTGGCGGGAAGTCCGCAGACCGGGGATATTTACGTGGCCGGAAACGGAAATGGAAGCGCGAATGGTGTGCTCTGCTTCGACCCGAAGTGGGAGAACAATCGTCCGGCGCTGCTGCTCCTGAATGGGATCGTTTATGTGGGATTCGCGGCCCACGGGGACAACGGGCCGTGGCACGGATGGGTGCTGGCGTTTACTGCGTCGACGTTACAAGTGACCGGAGTATGGTCTACATCTCCCAACGCGCTGGGGTCCGGCATCTGGATGAGCGGAGCGGGACTGGCGGCGGACGTTCCGACGGGGAAACCATACGGAAGAATGTTCACAGTAACCGGGAATGGAACGTTTGACGCGGCGCCGACATATACGAACGCGATGGATTACGGCGACTCGATCGTCCGGTTAGACTTGACGAACGGGGTGCCGACGGTAGTGGATGACTTCACGCCGCATGATCAGGCGTCGTTGAATGGAGGAGACGTGGATCAGGCGTCGGGTGGAGTGATGCTGCTGCCGGATTCGGTGGGAGGAGGAAGCGGGCAACACCAACTGGTGCAGATCGGGAAGTCAGGCCGGGTGTACGTGGTGAATCGCGAAAACTTGGGAGGGTACAACGCGAACAACACGAAAGACCCGCAGGAACACGGGAGCGTGGGAGGACTGTGGGGGGCACCGGCTTATTGGAACGGGACCGTCTATATCTGGGGTACCAACGATTATTTGAAGGCGTTCGGGTACGCGAATGGAACGATTACGTCAACGACGCCGACATCGAAGTCGGGAGAAAATGCGGGGACGTATAGTCCGACGCCATCGATTTCCGCAAATGGAACGACAAATGGAATCGTGTGGTCGCTGAAGACAGATAACTATGGATCGAGTGGATCAGCGATCCTGTACGCGCACGATGCTGCCAATGTGGCTACATTGCTCTATTCCAGCACACAAAATACGAGCCGAGACACACCGGGCGCGTCGGTGAAGTTTGTGGTACCGACGATTGCGAGCGGGAAAGTCTATGTTGGGACGCAGACGGAACTAAGCGTGTACGGATTGCTGAATGGAGTGACGCCGGCATCGACGCCCGTGATCAATCCGGCGGGACAGACGTTCACCGGGACGTTGCAGGTGACGATGAGCGACAGTACCACGGGCGCGTCAATTTACTACACAACGGATGGAAGTACGCCCACAACAAATTCGACGAAATACACGGGTGCGATCACGGTGAGCACGACGACGACTGTGAAGGCGATTGCAAGTGCGACAGGTTACTTGCAGAGCCCGGTGGCGAGCCAGACGTACACGCTGCAATCACAGACGCTGGCACCGACGTTCAGCCCAGCGCCGACAACGTATGCATCGCCGCAGACGGTGACCCTATCGGATGCGACGAGCGGAGCGACGATCTACTACACGCTGGACGGGAGCACCCCGACGACAAGCTCAACGAAGTACACGGGTGCAATCACGATAAGCACGACGACGACGCTGAAGGCAGTCGCGACGGCGACGGGACTGAGCACAAGTCCGGTTTCCAGCGGGGTGTACACGATCACGGTACCGGGATCGACGATCAACTACAGCAGCGGATTCAGCGCCGCGCAGTCAACGATGACGTTCAACGGAAGCACGGGATTGGACGACACGCGGCTGCAACTGACGAGCGGGCTGACCTACCAGGCGGGCAGCGCATTCTACAATACACCGGTAAACATTCAATCGTTCACGACCGATTTCACATTGCAGCTTTCGAACGCAGGAGCCGACGGAATCACGTTCACGATCCAGGGAATTGGCCCGACGGCGCTGGGACCAGCGGGAGGCGGACTGGGATACGGCCCGAACGCATCGGGCGGCACGCCAGGAATCGGGAAGAGCGTGGCAATCAAGTTCGACACGTATGACAACCAGGGAGAGGGGCCCAATTCGACAGGGTTGTATCTGAATGGAGTGGCTCCGACGGTACCGGCAACCGATCTGACGCCCTCGGGGATCAACTTACATAGTGGAACGACGTTCTCTGCGCACGTGGTGTATGACGGATCGACATTGGCACTGACGTTGAACGATCCAGTGGCGTTGAAGACATTTACGACGAGCTGGGCGGTGAATATACCTGCGACGGTAGGCGGAAACACGGCGTACGTAGGATTCACGGGAGGGACGGGAGGATATACGTCGAGCCAAAAGATCGGGACGTGGACGTTGTCGTCGGCATCTGGGCAGACAACGGCGACACCGACGTTCAGCCTAGCCACGGGGACGTATCTGGGAGCCCAGATCCTGACCATCAGCGACGCGACGAGCGGAGCGACGATCTACTACACGACCAATGGGAGCACGCCGACAACATCGTCGACACAATACTCTGGACCACTGGCGATCACATCGACGCAAACGATCAAAGCGATTGCGAAGGCAGGAACGGCGGGAGTAAGCGGAGTGGGGAGTGTGACGCTGACGATCGAGTCGCAAGTGGCCACGCCGTCGTTCTCGCCGGTGGGCGGAACGTACGCGAGCGCCCAGACGGTAACGATCACATCGGCGACTTCCGGCGCGACGATCTACTACACGACGAATGGAACTGCGCCGACGACATCGTCGACGCAGTACACCGGGCCGATCAGCGTGACCAGTTCAAAGACGCTGGAGGCGATTGCGACAGCCAGCGGGTACTTTAACAGCAACGTGGGAAGCGCAACGTACACAATATCAACACAGACGCAGGCAGCAATGCCGGCGTTCAGCCCGGCGGGAGGAACATACACGAGCGGGCAATCGGTAACGATCAGTGACGCGACAAGCGGCGCGTCCATTTACTACACGACAGATGGGAGCACGCCGACCACGGGGTCGACCCGGTATGTAGGTGCGATCAGCGTGGGGAATACATCAACGATCAAAGCGATTGCGACGGCAACCGGCTTTACGCAGAGCGCGGTGGGAACGGCGACGTATACGATCAATCTGCCAACTACGGTGAATTACTCCAGCGGGTTTACATCCTCGGGGCTGGATCGGAATGGCAGCGCCGTGTTGAGCGGGACGAGGCTGCGGCTGACCGACGGCGGAGGAAACGAAGCGGGCAGCGCGTGGTACGGAGTGCCGGTGAACGTGCAAACGTTCACAAGCGATTTCACGTTCCAATTGACGACGCCCAATGCGGATGGATTCGCCTTCGTGATCCAGAACACGGGGACCACGGCGCTAGGGCCATCGGGTGGAGGACTGGGGTACGGGCCGGACGCACCGAGCGGCGGTTCAGCGAGCGCGAACACGCCGATTGGGAAGAGCGTTGCGGTGAAGTTCGACTTGTACGGGAATGCCGGAGAGACCAACAACTCGACGGGGATGTACATCAACGGGGCATCACCAACGACGCCGTCGACGGCGCTTGGAGGGGGCGTGAACCTGCACAGCGGGGACACGTTCAAGGTGCACCTAAGTTACGACGGGACGACGCTGGCGATGACCGTTACCGACACAGTGAACACAACGCAAACGGTTACGACGTCGTGGGCGATCAATATTCCGTCGACGGTGGGAGGGAACACCGCGTATGTGGGCTTCACGGGAGGAACAGGAGGAGCGTCGGCGACACAGGACATCCTGACCTGGAGTTACAGCAACTCCGGCACGAATAAAGCACCGATCGTGTATTCGACGACCAGCTTGACGGCAGTGAGTTCCGGTCCGACATTCCGGCAATTCGCGTATGGGGGTTTTCCGGATGGGAACGGAACAATACTGGACGCGACGAAGGTGGGCGATAACGTGACGTTCACGGTGAACATAGCTGCGGCGGGAACCTACGACGTCAAAATATCGTGCAAGATGCATTCCACGCGGGGCATCTCGCAGTTGAACGTGAGCGGGACGAACGTAGGCGCTGTGTACGATCAGTATGCGGCGACGGATGCCTACGCGGTCTACGATTTGGGAACGCACACGTTTTCAAGTGCAGGGAATTATTCGTTCAAGTTCACGGTGACCGGGAAGAACACAGCAAGCTCGGATTATTCGATCAGCTTTGATGATCTGACGCTAACACCACAGTAAACCATCAAGAAAAGTCGTGTCGAACGAGGGCGACCTGAAGAGGTTGCCCTTTCTTTTGTACGCCATGCAGGGTCGGGAGCTGGCGGGTGCAAGTCCCGCCCCAATCCGATTGCTCGTGCGCGTTTTCTCTTCGACCAATTGAGTCCGATGCCTCGTCAGATCGCGCAACTCACGTTGCGGGCGCGGCGGAATGAAGCTGCCCTTCAGCAGTCCATGTTGTAGCAGTTGCGCAATCCACTGGCAGTCGCGGATATCACTCTTGCGTCCTGGAACCTGCTTCAGGTGCCGGGCGTTCACCAGCAACACCGTGAAGCGGCTTTCCAGGATGTTATAAATCGGCTTCCAGTACACTCCCGTTGATTCCATGGCTACGTGAGTGACCCCTTGCGCGGCCATCCAGTCCGCCATCATGAGAATGTCCGGTGTCCTGGTTCCCCAGTGGCGGCTCTGCTGATGTACATGGCCACTTGGCTCCATCCTTCGGACACAGGCTTCGACGGATTTCTTATGCAAATCCAAACCGGCGCCACAAAGAAAAAGGTTCTCCATGGTTGACTCCCTTCTTTCTGCGCAAAAGGACATCGAAAGGTAAAGCAATCTGCCCTGCGTGCTCTCGCCAAGCGAGGCGACAATTTGGGGTTCGGAACGACGTCCAGACCAGACTGATGGGCGGGCTCTGCTGGCTCCAAGGTTGTACGGTCTTCATCCTGCGCAGGAGGTATCAAGGATAATCCGTCTCGAGCTCATTTTCATGCTTTGCGGGTGTCGCGAAGCGACATGAATACTGATGAAGGTGAAGTGATAGCGAGGCGCAAGGGCGTCGCTGCGAGGCAGGTCTGAAGGAAGCGTGGAGCAAACACGCGTGCCGATGGACAAGAACTGGATTAGAGGCTTATGGCGTCGGACGAGCGAGCAACTGATCGCGAAGTCCGTATCCATCAAGGACGCTGGAGGTAAATCCGGCGGTCGCGTATCGAAAGCCGTCGAACTTATCGCGGGAGATCTGTTGACTGTCTCGGATTCGTGACTGAGCGTGGAGTAATTCAAGCTGATCCTGCCGCAGAAGTCAGCAGCGGGCGCAGTACTCAGGCGAGTGAGGAAGGCCCAAACAGGGAGAGGGAGTAGTAGAACGTTGAACTCATCGGGGCACTGCGCCAGCCAATCGCTTCGGCTGAGTTTTGCCGGTTCAGAAGACGGTGAAGCCGAAATGGAAACCTGCAGAGCGGCGCAGGCTAGTGGCGAACGAAGACTCGAACCTCACGGCCCGTCAGGGCTCAACTCACTGAACCGCCGTATGCGGACCCGCATATACGGTGGTGTGGCAGGTTGTGTCAAGAAGACGCGAAGGCGTCATGCTGTACGAGAGATGAAGGAGGGCCCTTCGGAGTCCTCTTGTAGGAGAGGGCTTCAAACAGCCGTGAGCTGCTACGGTCAAAATGCCGCAGTGGTGAACGTCACGGTCAAAAGGCGTGCTCAAACAGGTCATGTGAGGATTAGAGAGACGAATGCAAATGAAGCTCTGATGACGCATCGAAACATCACTGAGATGACATCAAAACCGGAGATGCCTGCCACCTCCGGGAAGAGCACAGCGGCTACCTGCTTACTGGCTGTGCGATGTCCGGTGTACCGGAGCCGTGACTCTAATGCGGGCTTTCGTACGGAACTTGAGAACTTGGTCGGTGCTGCTAAGGGAAAAAGCCCAAGCGGCAGCCCCGCGAGGCCGAAAGTAGCGATGTGCCGGCCAGGGGCGGACTGCTCCGTAGTAGCGGTGAAACGGATTAACAACCGTGGAGCGAAGGGAGCAGGTCACCCGCGTTGAGATCACTCAGAGTCAACTGGAAACAGGACGAACTCGCTGGTTTCGATGGAAGGCGGCAGCCTTCAATGGGTGGCACGAGCCGTATAAGCCGAGAGGCTTACATCCGGTTCTGTGAGCGGCCCGGGGTGAAATTCCCCGGGCCTACTTGGCGGAGGAGAGGTGACTCTCCCCCCTATGCCGATTGTGGACGAGGGAGGCGAAGCAAGGAAGTGGCGAATGCTAAGGGGGGACCAACGGGCGGGGAAGAAGGCAACCCTGAGAGGCACGAAGTGTCGTGCGCCAACACACGAAGAGCAGAGAGGCGCCACACTCTGGGGACGCTACTCTTTGGGCAAATTGCGGAATGAAGTACGTGGGTACTATGGTCGGGATTAGAGGGTTCTGAAAAACTGGAGGGGCGTGGACCGCTGCGCAGTGGGTGGACTTCGTCTGATGCAATTGGCGGACGAGTACGAGCCGGGGCCGGGCGCGAGGGATAGAGTCTGTGGAAGCCGCAGCCGATGTAGGGAATTTGAACGAAAAGGCAGGAGGAGCAGAGGCGCCGGGGAGCGAACGAGCAAACCCGGTTGCTCTGGAAGTGCGCGTGAACGCAACCGGGGCGCGGCCGGGCACAGGCTCGGAAAAACGGGAACTGTTTTCAGAAGATACGCAAACGGTGCTGGTGTTTCCCGATGCGGCGGTAATCGCACTGAGCGCGGCGGTGGTGCCAGGTCAGCTGGTCTTCCTGACGAATAAAGAAAATAACCGGGAAGTGGTTTGCCAGGTGGTTCGAAAGAAGAATAACCGGCCGACGAGTTGTTACGTGGAGTTGCAGTTCACGGATGCACAAAGCGATTTCTGGGGAGTTACTTTTCCGGAAAACGCAGAAAGAGCGTCGGCACCCCACGCGACTGAACTGGAGGAGAAGGTTGTCTCTGCCGAGGAGACGGAAGAACCAGCGGCGGAGAAGTTGGAACAGCCAAATTCGGAAGAAGTGGCGTTTTTGAAGCAGGAAGTGGATGTGTTGCGGGAGCAATTGAAGGCGCTGACGGAGGCGAAGCTGAGAGAAGAAGCGGCAGCGAAGAAGGAGATGGAAGAGGAGGCGAACAGAAAGGCACAAGAGGAAGAGGCAGCTAAGAAGGCGGCGGAAGAGGAAGCGACGAGAAAGGCGCAGGAAGAAGCAGACGCGGCGATTGCAGCATTGGCGGCGAAGCGAGCGGCGATGAAACCGCTGGTGCGGATGAACCTACCAGCTGCGCCGGTGGACACGAACGCACCGAGCGATGCGCCAACGAGTACAGCGGCGCTGGGAGTGACGCCGAGCGCAACAATGCCGACGGAGGCGGCGAGTGCGTCGTCGGGAATGCCGGCGAAACCGGGACATTCCGAGGAACGAGAAGCGTTTGAAGATTTATTGCCACAGCCGGGGCTGGATTTTTCGCATTCGCCAATTCCCGTGAGACGGGCAGAAGAAGATGATCCGTATTCGATTTACAAGCCGCTGCGGAAGCCGGTTGGGATCAACGGAATCATCGCGACGGTTGCGACGACCATGGTGCTGGCGGGGGGATTAGGATTTGCGTGGTACAAGGATTTGCTGCCAATAGCGAGACGAAAGCCCGCGGGGGAGGCGGCTAGCGCGAAGCATGGAGCGATGGAGAAGACCGCCTCGGCGAAGGCGGCGGTGAAAAGCGGAGACGGCAGCGCGTCGGGAACAACGGTGACGACGATTGCGGCGGGAAGTCAGACTACAAGTGCAGCGGGGACGGAAGAGAAAAACAGAGACCTCGCTGCGACCGCTAAAGACACGGCCCCGGCCCATGATGAAAATAGTGGTGCTGCGGTTAGGGCGGTAGACGGCTCGACCGCAAGATATGAAGGAACGTCACCCCCGGCGGCGAGCGAGAAGAAAACGGTGAATGCGGGCAAGGGCACGGCGGCGAGCGTGAGGAAGAAACGAGGGGCCAAGGCAGCAACGGAGGTGCCGGTGGCACCGGAACCGGAGCCGACGGCGGACGCGCCGGTGGAGGCGGCAAAATTGGTGCGGGCGGTGAAGCCTGTATATCCACCGGATGCGATGCGGCGGTTCATTACAGGGGATGTGCGAATCAGCGCGGAAGTAGAAGCGAGTGGAAAGATCGGAAAGGTAAGTGTACTCTCGGGACCGGCGGCGCTGCGCGAGGCGGCCATTGAGGCCATGAAGCAGTATGAATATGAGCCCGCGACGAAGGGTGGGAAAGCGGTGGCGTCGCAGGTGGTCCTTACGATCAAGTTCTGGTTTGATCCGTGAGGGAATTGGAAAATAGAAATTGCAATATGGAAAATCGGGTGGATGCGGTGAGTCGATTTGGCGGGCGGCGGGAAGACAACTTCGGCTGGGAAATCAAGAGGACAAGTGAGGGGTAAGTAGGCAAACCCAGGATTGATCGGGCGGGAAGAGGTGTGCGCGTTTGCGATCGGACGGGAGGTCTGAACCCTCCCGCCACAGAAGCTAGCCGCAACCAGAACGAGAAGAGAGACCCAAGAGGGCACGATGTGTCGGGCCCCTACACGAGCGATTAGGAATGCTAAGCACGAGTGTTGACGGGCAAGGTCAGAGGGAAGCCCGTTACGACGGAGAGAACCGACCTAAAAGTCGGCACCGACAGAGACCAGAGCCGGCAGCGTGCCGGCGCTACCTGAGGCTATAGGCAGGAGACGGCCGAGTTGGACCATTCGAGCTGAATGGTGAAGTCGCCGAGTTGTTTGGTTTTCCAGGCGCATATATCGCCGATTTCGCCGTTGGAGTCATCGTACCAGCCCTGGCCGGGGAGAGGATCGGTGATGGCTTCGCAGAGTTCGTGAGATGACGTGGAGGTGAGGGCGTTGATGGGGGAGAGACCACCCTGACATCCGGAGCAGCCCGGATAGGGCATGACAGCGTAGAAGACGTTGTTGGGAGTGGCGTCGTGATAGCCGCAAAAATCCTGGCAGGAAGCGGAGCCGCCGAGGTTCACGGTGGTGCCGGGAGGGAGATAGAGGAAGTAGAGAGTGTTGGCGGTAGGGGCGGGGAGAACGCCGGAATCGATTTGTGATTGCAGCATTTGTTGGATGGCGGAGTCCTCGATGGAGTTGCCGGGTTCGGAGGACGTGAGATTGAGGGAGCCGATGCGTCTACCGTGGCTGATGGATTTGCCAGCCACGCTGTACTCGGCGAGCTGATCGAGCAGGGAACTGGTGAGGATGTAATCGAAGAAGGCAATGAGTTCCTGAGAGAGCGGCGTATTGGTGGAAGATTGCCAGGCCGTGCCCCAGAAGATGCAAAACACTTCGACGTTTGTGAGAAGCGGACCGCTGCGATAGGTGAGTTTTGGAGCAGCGGCGGCAGTTTCTCGAATGTGGGGGTGAAGAGGAACAATGCGAATGGGATGCTCGACTCGGGCTGCGGGGACAGAAGATCTCTTACGAGCGGCGCGAGTGGGCATGATGGTCTCCTTAGGGCGAGTCCGGAGGGTTGGGAGGAGGTGCAGGCCGTAGAGAAAGGCTAACGAAGAATGGTGAGGAAGTAAATGGACCGGAGAGAGAGCAGAAAGCAAGTGAGTTGTAAGTGTCAAGTTGAAGGTCAAGAGACTCACCACAGAAGAGAGGAAAGGCGCAGAGCAGGAGTGTTGAAAAGTGCAGCAAGGCGGGGAGGCCCGGGGGGAGAGAGCCACGCGGAGGAAATTGGTATTGACAGGAGCCAGACGCGGGAGCAATATGTCGCTGTACGACATGTCGCAAGAGGAGCTATGGAGCGATTGCCATTAAGCGAGCCTGTGCTGTTGATCCTGCTGAGCCTGGTGGATATGCCGCGGCACGGCTACTCGATTCTCAAGAATGTGGAGGAAATGAGCGACGGTCGGGTAAAGCTGAGCACGGGGACATTGTATGGGGCGCTGGGCAGGCTACTGGAGGATCGCTGGATCGAGCGATTCAAGGAGGAAGAGAGCTCACGGGGACGGCAAGCATACCGACTGAGCGCACGCGGACGCCAGATCCTGCGGACAGAAGTGGGGCGGCTGAAGCAGTTGACTAAAGTAGCGAGCCTGCTCATGGCGCCAAAGGAGATGTGAGGAATGGAGATCCTCTGCCAGTACCTGTTGCGATTGTATCCCGCCGCGCACCGACGCGAGTTTGGGGAGGAGATGAGGGAAGTGCTGCGGGAGCGGCAGGCGGAGGCGAGGAGTAAGCGTTTGCTGGAGAGGTGCTCCAGGAGTGTGAGGGAAGCTGGCGGCTTGCTGCACGGAGCAGCGGAAGAACATTGGCGATGGATGATGGGTTCGGGTTCGTGGGGAGCAATCCCGATGAGGAGGATGGGTATGCGATCAGAATTCCGATTTCCGAAGGCAACGGCAGTGCTAATGACGGTGATTTTGCTGGCGATCATATTCACCATTGAAAAGGCGCGGGCAATCCAGCTGTCGGTGCCCGAGACGCACCAACAGGTGGGACCAATTCAGTCGGGAAGTCTCACAGTACTGCCCACGTTTGGGCTGCTGCTGGTGTTGGGGTGCGCGGCGGGAGCGATTGCATGGGCGATTGCGTTCGCGATGAAGAGGTCGGGGGTGCAGAGAATTGAGGAACTGAGTTTGACGGGAAGCAAGGGCGGAGCGAGGAGTTAGTTGGGGTACGGCCAAGAGTGTCGCACCTGCGGCGCTCGGGGCGCGCTCGGGCTTGTTACCAGGCCTGAAAGGCTAGGCTTGTTTCTTGCGCGCCTCCGGCGCAAAGGGCCAAGGTTCAGTCGTAGCGGAGGGCGACCATGGGATCGGTGCGCATGGCGCGGCGGGCGGGGATGTAGCCGGCGAAAAGCGCAACGGCAGAGAGAACGGCGGCGGCGGCGAGAAAGACCGCGGGGTCGTGCGGAGTGAGTCCGAATAGAAACTTCTGAAGCACACGGACACTGAGCAGGGAAATGAGGAGTCCGGCGACCGAACCAACCAGTAAGACCACCCCCGCATCGCGCAGTACTAAACGCAGTATGGAAACTGAAGGTGCTCCGAGAGCCATGCGGATGCCGAACTCCGTGCGGCGGAGAGTGACGAGATAGCTAATCGCTCCATAGACACCAATCATGGCGAGGAGAAGCGCGAGAGCTCCGAAGAAGGCAGAGAGAGTGGCGAGAAGACGTTCCTGGACTAGAGAATCGTCAACCTGTTGGGCAAGGGAATGGAATTCGAGGGAGATGGCGGGATTCGCCTGAGCGAAAGTGTCCTTGACGAGGGACGTGAGTGCGGACGGAGGACGGGAGGAGCGGATCTCGAAGAATTCGGTCTCGTCGTGTTCACCGATTTGTGAAGCGGGGAAGAAGGCCTGGGGAGGGGTATTCTCGCGAAGCGACTCATACTTGGCGTCCTTGACGATGCCAATGATTTCGATCGGTGGAGTAGTCTTACCAGCGATTTCCCCACGCGTCACGTATTTTCCCAGGGGACTCTCGCCGGGAAAGAACTGGCGCGCGAGAGTTTCGTTCACGATGACAACCAAAGGGGAAGATTTGGTGTCGCTGGAAGAGAAGCCACGGCCCTGGAGTACGGGTGTGCGGAGGGTCTGAAAGTAACCGGGAGAAACAAAATTGAGAAAAGCGTTGGCATCCTCGCCCTTGGGGGCGTTCGGTGAATCGGAGAGGATCTGCTGATCCCATTCGAAATTGCTGACGGGTGTGCGAATCGAACGGCCAACGGAAGATACGCCGGGAATGACGCTGAGACGTTCTTCCAGGTCGTCGTAAACGACAGGGCGCTGCGCGGCGGGAACATCGGCGGCAGCGAGATTGGCGGAGATGAGAAGGACATTGGAGCGGTCGAAGCCAATCTCGAGAGTGGTGAGATTGACAAGGCTGTGGAGGAAGAGTCCGGCGACGATGACAAGAATGAGGGAGAGAGCGACTTGCGAAGCGACAATCCATTTGCCGGGACGGATGCGGACGCGAGGACCGATGTCTTGGACTTGATTGCCCTTCATGGCAGCGGTAAGGGAGACACGCGTGGAGCGCAAGGCGGGAAACACGCCGAAAAGCAGAGCAGTTAGGAAGGCGATGGTGGCAGTGAAGCCGAGGACGCGGCTGTTGAGTGAGAGTTCGAGAAAGACGTGGCTTTGCGACGTGGAAATGAAGCGAACGAGGAGAGCGGCACCCCAGTGAGCCAAGAGAATGCCAAGTAGGGCTCCCGCAGAAGATAGAAGTAGGCACTCCGTGAGAAGTTGGCGGATCAGGCGGGTGCGTGAAGCACCGAGGACTTTGCGTACGGCGATTTCCTTGTTGCGAGCGGCGGCGCGGGCGAGCATGAGGCTGGCGATATTGGCGCAGGCGATCAATAGGACTAGACCGACGACGGCCATGAGGACATTCAGAGGTTCCGCGAACTGTTCGCGGAGTTGGGAGAGTCCGGTGGCGGCTGGTGACACTATGAGTTTCGACAGTAGAAAGTTATCCCGGTCCTTCTTTTCCCAGTCCGCGGGCAAGGCGCCGGTCATGATTTGAGGGCTAGCAACGTCAAGAAGAGCGGTTAATTGCGCGTCGGCAATGCCAGGGTTCTTGCGGCCGACGATATTGAGCCACCAAAAGGAACGTTCGACGAGGCGGGCGTCGGAAGCATCGAGGACTTCCGAGGAGCAAATCGGAACAGCGAGTTCGAATTTGTTTCCGATCTCCGCTCCGTAAAAGCCGGGAGCGGCGACGCCGATAATCTGGAAAGGGTGATTATTGATGGAGAGAGTGCTGCCAATGGCGGAGGGAGCGCCGGCGAAATGATTCTGCCAGAAACCGAAGCTTAGAACGGCGAGGGAAGGACACCCGCGATGATCGTCGGCGGTGGTGAGGAGTCGTCCGGCAGAAGGCCGAACACCCAGTGAGTTGAAGTAGTCGCCACTGACATAGAGACCGCTGACGGGAGCCACGGGACCGCCATGGGAGAGATTGAAGCGCTCATCGCTCCAGGCAAACGCAGAAGAGAAAATTTCCTGATGAGCGCGGATTTGTTCCCAGAGAGGATTCGTGAAGCTGGCGGCGGGAGGACCTCCATGCTTGGGACTGAAGCGCTTCAGCTGAACGAGTTCTGCAGGACGCTGCACGGGGAGCATGCGGAGGACGACGGTATCAATGAGGCTGAAGATGGCGGTGTTGGCGCCGATGCCGAGGGCGAGAGAAAGAGTGGCAACGGCCGTGATGACAGGTGTGCGAGAAAGAATGCGGATGCCGAAGCGGATGTCTTGTATGAAATCCTGAATCCAATTTATTTTGCGGGAATCGCGGCACTCTTCCTTGAGTTGCTCAAGTCCGCCCATAGAACGGAGCGCCGCTCGGCGAGCGCCGTCGGAAGACATGCCTTGGGCGATGTACTGCTTAGTTTTCTGATCGAGATGATAGGCGAGTTCTTCGTCGAGTTCGTGTTCGAGTTGATTGCGGCGGAAGAGAGAGCGCAAACGAAGGGGAAGCGTGTATAGCCAATGTTCGACGCGCATGTCTCATGTCTCCTTCAGGCGCATGACGTGGGAGATGGCGGCGGAAAGTCGGTCCCAGTTGGCGGCTTCCTGATCGAGCTGCTTGCAACCAAGCCGGGTGAGGGTGTAAAACTTCGCGCGTCGATTGTTCTCGCTGGCTCTCCATTCGGCGGTGATCCAGCCCTCCTGCTCGAGCTTGTGGAGAGCGGGGTAGAGGGAACCGTCACTGACCTGGAGGACGTCTCCGGAAACCTGGGTGAGGCGCTGGCTGATGGACCAACCGTTAAGAGGCTGGAGAGCAAGAATCTTGAGAATCAGGAGATTGAGTGTGCCCTGGAGGAGGTCGGGAGGTTTGCTCACGTGTATCCCTCGGTAACCGAGATAGGATAATGAAAACTCCCCTCGGTAAGCAAGAGGAAAGAAGAGGGGGCGAGAGGCTAACACAGAGGCGCAGAGCGCGCGGGGACGACGTCATTCGTAGCGAAGGCGATCATGGGATCGATGCGACTACCCGATGAGAGGAAGAACGCCCCAGAAGTCCATGGCATTGGGAGTGAGGACGCAGCCGTGCAGGGATTCACTGAGATAAATTCGGGGCCCGAGTCGGCGACGATGTCGTCTCGAGGACGCTGATGACCGTCAGGCGATGAGGATCGCGATAAGGGAAGGGATTCAGGACGCCATTGTAGAAGATGCTGAAGATGAAAGAGGAAAAAGCAATGCCGAAGGTGAGAGCGAGGACGGAGACAAGGGCGAAACCGGGAGACTTGCGCAACATGCGGGCAGCGTATCGAAGATCCTGGAGAAGAGTCTCGACCAACGTGATGCCACGAGCGTCGCGACATTCTTCCTTGGTGAGTTCGAGACTGACGAACGGGATGCGGGCGCGGCGAAGGGCTTCCTCGCGGGGCACGCCGGAGCGGACGAGATCATCGGCGAAGGATTGGATGTGAAAATGGAGCTCGGCGTCGATTTCGGACTCGAGGTGGGAACGATGGAGAGTGGCGCGAAGCCTGGAGCGAAGACGGTGCCAGAGTGTCATTATTCGTACCTCAAGGCGACGATGGGATCGATGCGTGTGGCTCGGCGAGCGGGAATGGCAGCAGCGAGAATAGAGACCCAAAGAACCAGCCCGCAGACGGAAGCCAGAGTGAAGGGATCCGTGGGAGTGACTTCAAAGAGAAGGGATTGAAGGGCGCGGGAAAGCGCGAGGGAGCCGAGAAGGCCGAGGACGAGAGCGATGAAGGAAAGAGTGAGGGCCTCGCGGAGAACCAGGCGGAAAACGTCGAAAGAGCGAGCACCGAGTGCGACGCGGACGCCGATTTCGTTGATGCGCTGATTGACGGAGTACGAGACGACACCATACACGCCAATCATGGCCAGAACAACGGCGAGAGAAGCGAACACCAGCAAAAGAACGGTCTGAAAGCGCGGACTGGAAACGGAGTCGGAGAAGACGGAGTCCATGGTCTGCACGTCGGAGACTGCCTGGTCGGAGTCGACGCGATGGATGGCGGCTTCGGCGGCGAGAGCGATCTGGCGAGGATCTCCGGAGGCGCGAACAACGATGGTGGCGAAAAACATGGGTGCCTGGGAATTGGAGAGGAAGATGGTGGGTTCGGGGGCGTCCTGGAGTTGCGCCTGACGCGCATCGGTGGCGATGCCGACGATCTCGACCGGCTTCTTGATGGTCCAGCAAACGTGAAACAGCTTGCCAAGTATGTTTTGGCCCGGGAAGAAGCGTTCAACAAAGGCATGATTGACGATGCCGACGGGCGGGGATTCGAAACTGTCGTGGGCTTCGAAATCACGGCCGGCGAGAAGGGGAGTTCCCATAGTCTGGAAATAGCCCGAGCTGACGATGAGGAATTGGGCAGAAGGGGATTCCGCGGGAGTAGGAGCGGGTTGATCGGCAGGGCTGAAGCAGGAGCCGGAAATGCGCTCCGTGAGCGGGAGGAAATGGGTAGAGCTGGCGGAAAGGACTCCGTGAGTGTTGCGGATTTCGGTGAGGAGGCCATCAAAATATTGGGAGCGCTTGAGATTGTCGAGGTAGCGCGAGGGCGAAGTCCAGATATGCATGGTGAGGAGATGCTCGGTGTTGAAACCGGGATCGACGGAAGTGAGGCGGGCGAGACTGCGAAGCATGAGACCGGCGCCGACGGAGAGAAGAAGGGCGAGGGCCACTTCGGCGACGACAAAGGTGCGTCGAAGAGTTTGATGACCGCCAACGCCGGTGCGCAGCGTGCCCTGTTTGAGAGAGTTCTGAAGATCGACAACGGAGAGGCGAACGGCAGGTATCAAGCCAAATAGGATAGCGGTGAAAAGAGAAGCGAAGAAGGTGAAGAGAAGGACGCGGGAATCGATGGTGATGGGATCGTTGCGAGGAAGGGGCGAGTTCTGCGGGATCAGAGCGAGAAGCGCAGAGAGGCCCACATGAGCCACGACGAGCCCGAGAAGCATCCCGGCGACGGAGAGGAGAAGACTCTCGGCGAAAAGCTGCCGGATAAGTCGAGAGCGAGCGGCGCCGAGCGCGGAACGAACGGCGAGTTCGCGGGAGCGGCGTGTCCCGCGCATGAGCAGAAGATTGGCGAGATTGGCGCAGGCGATGAGGAGAAGAAACCCGACGGCGGCGAGGAGAACCCAGAGCGGCCGGCGCAGGTTGTGGGTGGCGTCTTCGAGCATGGGAACGACGTTGGCGGTCCAATTTTTATTGAAGTCGGGGCGCGCGTGGGAGGTGTAGTCGGTGACACGCAGCATGTCTTGCTGAGCCTGGGGAATGGAGACGTCGGACTTGAGTCGCGCGACGACGGTGAGAAAGCGTCCGCTTTTCCATTCTTCGGTGCGAGCGAGAGGAAGAGGGGTCCACACTTCGGCCTTAGATTTGGGAAAAGAAAAACCACGCGGCATGACGCCGACGACCTCGCAAGGAACGGCGTCGACGTCGATCTTCTGACCGACGATGGTGCGATCGCCGCCGTACTGGCGCTCCCATAGGTTGTAGCTAAGGATGACACTGTGGTCCTGGCCGGGAATGGCATCGGACGGGAGAAAAGTGCGACCGAGAAGCGGCGGAACGCGAAGAATGGAGAAGAATTCGGGGGAAACCTGCATGCCGTCGACGGCGACGGGTTGGCCATGCGAACTGAGGTTGGTGGTCGAAGTGGAAATGGCGGCGATGGCTTCGAATGATTTTGAACGATCGCGCCAGTCGAGGAAATTGAAGGGGTTTACGACATTTCGGCTGCTGTTGTACCTACCGGAAGACTCCCAGATGCGGACGAGGCGATCGGGTTCTGGGTACGGAAGTGGGCGAAACAGCACGGCGTTAACGACGGAGAAGATGGCGGAGTTGGCGCCGATGCCGAGAGCGAGAGTGAGGATAGCAATGGCAGTGAAGCTGGGAGAATTGCGGAGCATACGGAAGGCGTAGCGAAGATCCTGCAGGAAGGAGTCGAGGACAGAGGCGGAACGCGCTTCGCGGCATTCTTCTTTGGTGAGTTCGATACCGCCGAACTGAATGCGGGCGCGGCGAAGGGCTTCCTCGCGGGGTACGCCGGAGCGGACGAGATCATCGGCCAAGGATTGGATGTGAAAATAGAGCTCGGCATCGATTTCAGATTCGAGGCGGGAACGATAGACCGTGGCGCGGAGCCAGGAGCGAAGACGGTGCCAGAGCGTCATGGAGCCTCCAGAAATAGCTTCGAGAGTTTCATGGGTGAATAGCGTTGTACCCCGCATCCAGCCCTTGCGGGCTGGTCTTGCGCGCCGACGGCGCTAACGAAGGTGAGGCTACAACCTGTCATTCATACCTCAGGGCGACCATCGGGTCGATGCGAGTAGCGCGGCGGGCGGGAAGATAGCAAGCGAGCAACGCAATAAGAGTCAAGAGAACAGCAGCGGAGCCCAAGGTGATGGGGTCGAAGGGACTCACCTGGAAGAGGAGGCTGCGCATGAAACGAGTCAAGGCCGTGGCGGAGAGGAGGCCGGTAGCGACTCCGAGCAGAGTGAGCTTCGCTCCTTGTGCGAGGATGAGATGCACAATTTCAGACGGATGCGCGCCGAGGGCCGCGCGGATGCCGAGCTCGTGGGTGCGCTGAGCAACACCGTAGGAAATAACGCCATAGATGCCGCCGGCAGCCAGCAGAACGGCGACGAATCCGAAAAGAGCGAACAAGACGGCACCGAATCGTTGATTGGCAACGGAGGCGGACATGACGTCCCGCATGGTGGCCAATTGGGAGATGGGAACATGTGGATTGATAGCAGAGATTTGGGAGCGAAGGGAGTCCGCCAGTAAGGAAGGGCTGCCAGTGGAGCGCACGACCAGAACGACCTCGGAATCGGTGAATTGCGACTCCGGGAGGTAGATCTGCAAGGTGTGCGGTGCATCAAGTCCACGGTGCAAAACATCACCGACGACGCCGACGACGGTACGCCAGGGTCCTTTTGTATCGCCGAGCCGAAGCCGTTTCCCGATGGGGTCTTCGGAAGGCCAGAACTGGCGCGCAGCCGACTCGTTGACAAGCACAACCAAGGGCGAGGCGGCGAGGTCCTGTTCCTGGACTTCCCGGCCGCGCAAGAGAGGAATGCGCATCGCGGCGAGGTAGCCGGGAGTGATGGAGTAGCGGTCTGCGCTGGGGTCATCCTCGGGGTTCGGGGAAGATTTTCCTTCGACGTGGACGCCATACATGTCCAGATTTCCGGCGAGCGGAAGTTGGCTGACAATGCCAGCAGAGTGCACGCCTGGAAGGGTACGAACGCGATCCAGAACCTGTTGGTAAAAGGAGAGTGCTGGGGCGGCTTCCGCGTCAGCTCCCCAGAGCGAGAGGCTGAGAGTAAGAGAGTCTTCCCGCTCGAAGCCGGGATTGACATCGAGGAGGCGAACAAAACTCTTCATCATGAGGCCTGCGCCGGTCAGGAGAAGTAGAGCGAGAGCGACATCGGAGACCACCAGGAGCCTTCGCAGGCTATGTCGTTCCGTACCAGAGGTGTTTTTGCCGCCATCCTTCAAGGCGTCTACAGGATCAAGCCGGGAGGCTCGGAAGGCAGGGAAGAGGCCGAAGGCGAGAGTTGTGAAACCGCACACGGCCATCGTGAAAATGAGAGTCCAGATATCGATGTGAATACTTTGAAGGCGAGGTAAATTTGCGATATGGAACTGCTGAAGCAAGGAGACGCCAGAGGACGCGAAGACAAGTCCGAATAAGCCGCCCAGCAGGGAGAGCAAGAGGCTTTCGGTCAAGAATTGGCGGATGATGCGCGCGGGACCTGCTCCGAGAGCCGAGCGGACGGCGACTTCCCGCTGCCTGCTGGCGTACCGCGCGAGAAGCAGATTAGCGACGTTCACGCAGGCGATGAGAAGCACAAAGCCAACGGAGCCGAGGAGGGCCCAGAGAACCGGGCGGACATCACCGACCAAGTTTTCTTTCAGCGTAGTTAAGGCGACGCCTGGAGCGGAATATTCAGTGGGGTATTGCTGAAAGAGGTTTTGAGAGATCTGATTCATTTCCGCATCAGCCTGAATGAACGAGACGGAGTCTTTCAGGCGCGCAATTGTGCGAAGATGGCGGCAATCGCGACAGGCATAAGGAAGCGTCGCGTCATAGGCCAAAGGAGTATAGAGATCAGCGGTCTTTCGAGGATCGAAAGAGAGTACGGAAGGAAAGCTTGGAGGCAGGATTCCGACGACGTTGTATAAGCGGCTGCCGAGTTGAATGGATTTCCCGACGATGCGAGTGTTGCCGGCGAAGCGTCGCTGCCAGAAACCGTGACTAAGGACCACGACGAAGTTGTCGCCCCGAGCATCCTCCGAGGGCAAAAAACCGCGACCGTGAAGGAGCGGCAGTCCCATGAGATCAAAAAAATTGGCGGAGACGCGGAAGCCGATGAGATTCTCGGCATCATGGGGGGTGACCAAAGTGGGAGTCCACAAGCTGACTGCAGCGATGCCAGTGAACGAGTGATTTTGGCGGGACCAATCCGTGAAAGTCGCCCATGAAGTGTTTGAGCGCAATCCTTCTTTGTCTTTCTCCCAAAGCATTAAAAGCTGGCTCTGCCTGGGGAATGGAAGCGGTTGGAGCAGGATGCCGTTCACGACGCTGAAGATGGCGGTATTGGCGCCGATGCCGAGAGCCAAAGTGAGCACGGCGATGGCGGTGAACGCCGGTGATTTGCGGAGCGTACGGAAGCCGTAGCGCAGATCTTGAAGAAGGGAGTCGAGGAGAGTAGCGGAGCGAGCGTCGCGGCATTGGTCTTTGGTGAGTTCGAGGCCACCGAATTCGGCCCGGGCCCGGCGAAAGGCTTCTTCGTGTGGGAGACCGGAGCGGACGAGGTCGTCGACGCGAGCTTCAAGGTGGAAGCGGAATTCGGCGTCCATGTCGGATTCGGCGCGCGAACGGTGGAGGGAGGCGTGGAGCCAGGAGCGAAGGCGACGCCAAAAGATCATACTTCCTCCGCGGTGGTCTCGAGGATGCCGGCGATCACCTCGGCCATGCGATTCCATTTATCGGCTTCGGTAAGGAGGCGGCGCTTGCCAGCGGCAGTGAGACGGTAGTATTTGGCTTTGCGATTGTTTTCCGATTCGCCCCATTCGCTAGAGATCCAACCCTGATGTTCGAGGCGGTAGAGCGCGGGATACAGGGAGCCCTGCTGAATTTCGAGGCGGTCTTTAGAAATTTGCTGGATGCGGAGAAGAACGCCGTAGCCGTGAAGTGGGCCGAGAGAAACGGCTTTGAGGATAAGCAGGTCGAGGGTGCCTTGCAAGAGTTCGAGTTGTTTGTCCACTTTAGGTGTCTCCTAGATGGACTAGGAGGATAACGCGGGACTCCTAGACTGTCAAGGAGAGAAGGGGAGCGCGGGGAAAGGGCTCGGTGTTTGCGGTCCGGAAGATTCGACGGAGGGATATTATACGGTGCCCGGGTTGAGGTCCTTTGGGCGCAAATGAAGCGCCCTTTGCATGACGGTGTGGTCTGGCGTTGCAATGGCGAAAGGATAACCGGAAACAAAAAACAACGCCGAGGCGCATAGCGCGCGGGGCTATTTTCTGTCCCACCGCTGGCGCTGGGATTGCGGAACGGCAAGGATGGAGTGGCGCAAGAAGGCGGCGCGAGAGTGATGGGAGAAATGCTTGGTGGTGGGGTTGAGGTCGTAAAAGCGATGGCAAGCACCGCACTCGGAGAACGGCAACGAAGCAACCGAGCTAAAGGTTGGCCACCACAAAAACGAAGTGGCACCCAAGAGCGCACGAGGGATCGTGCGCCAAGACAAGAATGGCAGAGGAAGGACCTGCGGGGATTTTGGAGTCGTTATGGAACGTTCTTGGGAGGGGAGGGAGAGTGGAGGTAGCGAGATGCGAAAAGGAGAAAGGTGGGCCAGTTGGGGCCGGTGGTGTGGCCGCCGGAGTGTTGGCGGAAGGCGATGTCGCCGTCGATCAGCGCGGCTTCGATGGGAGGAAAATCGGAAGTGGAGAGAGGTTTTTTGCCGAGGAGAGTGTAGACGGAACCAGCATCGACGGCGGCGAGGAACATGCCTCTCGCGTCGACCCAGCCACCTTCGACATGCGGAGAGCCGGCGCTGATGAAGACGGGGCGCGGCGCACAGAGAGCGATGAGTTCGTGAGCGTCGACGGGCAGGTCGGAAGAGGTGAGAGGGCCGGCGTATTTGAGAAAGTTGCCAGCCATCCAATGATACTCGGAGGTGGAGGCGATGTTTTCGACTTGCTCGCCGAAGTTGCGGCGAAGAAGTTTGGCGCCACCGGCACCGGAGGAACCGACAAATGCAATGGCAAAGCGCTGGTCGTAGGCCATCGCCAGAAGCGCGGTCTTGCCGTAGCGCGAGAGGCCTTCGATGCCAACTTGTTTGGAATCGACGGAGCGGTCGGATTCGAAATAGTCTAGCGCGCGACTGGCACCCCAGGCCCAAGCGCGGAGAGCGCCCCAGTCGTCGAGGACGCGCGGCTGACCCTTGTTGACGAGGCCGATGATGCCTTCGGTGAGGCCGGCACCGTTATCAGCTTGCACGCTGGTGGGAATCAGTGCGGCGTAACCCCAACCTTTCGCGAGGACTTGCTGCTGCCAAGTTGGGCCAGTGCCGCTGAAGGCAGCCCACTGTTCGGGTGTGAAGCGTTTCTTGATGGCCGTGAGGACCTCAGGGCTGAGAGCAAATTCCATGATGACGGGGACGGGGCCGGTTGCGTTGGCAGGGGTGGAGAGAGAAAGCTGAATATCGACGGAGATTGCGGGCGCGGACGAATTGTCGACGTGGCCTAGGAGTGATTTGGTGAGGACGGGGATGTCGCCACTCATTTCTTTGGTGGTGCTGAGGACTTCCCAGCGGACGGCAGGAACGTTGGGGGGAACACGGCCGTAAATCTCGCGGTCGAAGAGTTCAAGGAGTTGGGGACGGCGCTGAGACCACCAGAGTTGGGGAGTGCTGACCTTTTTATCATCGTTAAGGAGTAGCGGATCCGGAAGATTGGGAATTGGAGGGACTTTAGATTCGTCGAAGTTGGCAGCATTGGAAGATTTTGGGTCGCCATCCGGACCGCGACGGAGAGAAGTGATGCGGAGAAGGTCCAGGGTGCGCTGATGATCCTGATCGGCGGTGAGGTGAACGGGAGGAGGAGATTGCGCGGAGGTGAGGAGCGACGAAAGAGTGAGGGTGGCGGAGAGAAGCGCAGTGCGAGAAAGAATCGTCATGGATTGAGACCGCGAAAGATTTGGAGAACAGGACAAGGATATCAGGGATCAGCGATTAGAAATCAGGAGGAAAGAGGAGCGCATAGAGGGGGAGCGAGAGTCTCTTTGGTAGGGGTGTTGCCGTGATCCTCCGCTCGGCGGTGCACAGGGCGCCGCACTGCGGTCGGGATGACAGTAAAAGCGTCCGCCATGAAAGTCGGCGCTATCGAGTGGAAGAAACAGAGGCGCCCGCCAAGCAGAGACGGGCGCCAGGTAAGAGAGCGCTACCCCTGGCGAAGGGCTTATTTGGGAACGCCGGCCTGGTTCCAGTCAATGATGTTGATGAGTTTCCAGGGATTTTTGTTGAGTTGGAATTCGAGCTGGCCCTCTTTGTTAATGACCAGCTGTGCGGCTGGATAGAGAACGCCAGCGCTCTTGCTCTTGTCCTTATCGTTTATTTCAACTTCGCCGGCGGTTAGATTGTACGCGGTGGTCTGCGTGTTGGCATAGACTTCACCGAAGCGAAGCTGGCGATTGGTGACGAAGCGGATCTTGCGGCCAGTGTCCGTGGGAATAACGCGGATGTAGCTGAGGTCGTAGCCGAGAGTACCGGTGATAGCGATGCGGCCAACCGCCTTCATTTTGGTGAGGGCGTTGACGAGCCCCTGATTCTGACCCTTTTTGAATGCATCGATGAGGACCTGGCGATCTTCGTCGGTGGAGAATTCGTAGATGGTGACTTTGACGCTTACGTTCTTGCCGAGCTGCGTGCTGGTACCCATGGCAGTGGCGTCAATGGTTTCGACTTTTCTGTCGTCCGCGGAAATAGCGAGAGTGACCGCGGTAAGGAGAACTGCAGAGAATAAAAATACGCCGAAGGCGAAGTTGCGAGCTTTGGATTTCAAATCGATGCGGTATGACATCGTGTTGTCCTTTCGATGAATGGGTCAGATGCCTGAATCTCGGGCGGAGGCGAGCAATCGATTCAAGGCAAAAGAGCCGAAAACTAAGGTAAAAGCCAATTCGCGTGCCAGAGACGAAAACGCGCAAGGAAGACCGTCTGAGTGCGCAGAGAACGCAGCGATCGAGGCACAGCATCCCCGTCCCTCGTAGATGCCAGTGATATCACGCAAGAGTTAAACGGTCAATGCTGGTGTGAAGGTGAGCGGAACCGCAAAGGGAGAGCCGCGCGGTTCCGCGCGGGATCCGTCCGTAGTTATTGCTTATCGTAGACGGAGACGGAGTGCATGGGCTTGCCGTCTGCGGTCTTGCCTTCGGCGGTAAGGGTGGCCACCTTGCCGTCCTTGGAGATTTCGACCTTGGATTTGCCGACTTCCTTGCCGGCTTTCTTGAGGACCGCGGAGTAGTGATGATCGTTGATCTTCGTGATGGCGATGGAGTCAGCGCCGCTCGGCACGCTGCCGGTGGCGGGATAGTCCTTGCCATCGTACTTAACGGTGAATCCGTAGGAAAGCGGGCTTCCGTCCGCGTTTTCGCCCTTCATCGTGTATTTCATGCCGTCGGCAGTCGGTTCGACGGTGCGAGTCAAGTTTTTGGGGGCCGGGCCGGGATCGAATTTGGATTTGGCAGTGTTAAGTTTCCAAGTACCGACGACGGGATTGTCCTGAGCCAATAGCGAGGTACTGGCAACGGCAGCGAAAACGGCAAGGGTGACAAACCTCAAGATGCTCTTCATCGGCTTCTCTCCTTAGTTTCAATCATGAAAGGTTTAGGTGCGTACGCTTTGGTCGTGGAAACGATCCTGAAATGGCCCCGGCAAAGACTCGCGGAACAGTACGCTGGACAGGGTGACAAGTCAATCGAATGTTTTGCGGCGGACAGAGAGTCAGCGCCGAATTTTGGCTGTAACTTCTGGGGAGAGCGAGGCTCGTATAGTTGTGCGGGATAAGCCCCAAAGGGTAACCCGATAAGCGAAACAAGAAGGAGAGAATGAGATCGAGGATTCCGGCAGGAGTGGTGATGACGGCGTTGGCAGCGGCGTTTGCGTTGGCGGGGCCGATGCGCGCGCCGGGCTAGGACAAGAGGTGATCAAGGGCGATCTGGACCACGTGGAACTGGGAGTTCTAACGGGGAATCACGGCGATCAGAACTATGACTTGCTGCGGAGCGTGGATTTGAATCAATATCTGGCGGTCGCTATCTATTGCGAGAGGTTACACGCGGTATTTGGAGTGGCGAAGTTGGAGAGGTTTTATGCGGAGAAGGAGAGGCGAGGTCCTCAGGGGCTAAATCGCTTCAAGGGCTGGGAGGTTGATGTCGCCGCTGAAGCTCCGTGCTAGGGAAGAGGAGGTTGGGGTGCATCACAGAGGACAGAAAGAGCACGGAGGATCCTTCGAGAAGTAATCCGGAAGTATTGGAATCGCGAGCTGAGGATTGGACATGGTACAACCTTTGCCACGATCCCTCCGCTACGTGCCGCAAAGGGCGCGGCACCCGGGTCCGGATGACAATCCGTAGGAGCGTAAAACCCACCGGCTATCCCGAAAAAGCATCGGGATGGCGCAGCGATAGCAAAAAGCGCGCAGGATGGGGGACCCTCAGGTTCAACTGTGAAATGGCGTCAGAATTAAGAGACCGCGAGCAGCGGGGCGAGTAAGGAACGATGGAAACGCGGGGAACAACGGAAGCGCAACTGATCGCGCGAATACTGGCGGGCGAGAAGGAATTGTTTCACGAGTTGATTCGGCCGTACGAGCGAATGGTGTACATGACCGTGCTGTCGGTGGTGAAGAACGAGGCAGAAGCGGAAGATGGGGCGCAGGAGGCAGTGATCAGCGCGTACAGGCATCTGGGATCGTTCCGGGGAGATGCGAAATTCAGCACCTGGTTGGTAACCATTGCAATTAATGAAGGACGGAAGAGGCTGAGGAAGGCGAAGAATGCGGCGGAAGAGTCGATTGATGAACAGGTGGAAGTCGAGGACGGGGACTACACGCCGGCGCCACTGACAGATTGGCGAGAAATTCCTCTAGTGGCGCTCGAGAGGCAAGAACTGCGCGAGGTACTGCGGAGGGCGGTGGGAGAGTTGCCGGACATTTACAGGGAAGTGTTTACGCTGAGAGATATGGAAGAGATGAACGTGGAAGAAACGGCGGATGCATTGGGGATAAGGCCGGGAGCGGTTAAAGTGCGCCTGCACCGAGCGCGAATGATGCTGCAAAAGCAGTTGGTACCCTACCTGAAGACAATGGCTCCGGCACGACGGCGGTGGTTCGGGAGGGCGCAATGAAGCTAGAGTGCAAGCACGTGTGGGAACACATCTCGGAATATATCGATGCGACGGTAGACGCGAAGCTACGAGAGGATATCGAGCGTCACCTGGAGCATTGCGAGACTTGCGCGGCGATACTGGATTCGACACGAAATATTCTGGTATTGACGGCGGATAACCGGACATTTGAGTTGCCGGTGGGATACAGCGAGAGATTGCACCAGAGGCTTGAGGAGGAGTTGAAGAAAGCCGTGAAGGATCGCATGAAGTGAAAAGGTAGGAAGTAATGAGCCAAGGAAGTGATGAAGAGGAACCCTCGCCAGGTTTTGAGGCGACAGAGGCGGATCGCGGGGAGGATGTAGGCGGAGAGGGCTGGCATGAAAGCCAGTGCGACACAGAGGCCAGGAAACGGCGAGCGGGACGCGAGGGGTTAGCGCCCGCCGAAAAGCTTCGAGTGGGCGTAGTACTCGGCAGTGAGCAACATGAGGGTGACCAGCAAGAGAGTCAGTTGCAGGAATTCGGAACGGCGTTTTTGGGATGAGACGGGTTTCTGCCGCCAGCCGGAAGAGGAACGACGGCGCAGGCGCCACACTTGCCAAAAGACAACCAAGTTCACGACAGAGCCGATCAGGGCGAACAGCGTCATGGGGATGCGAATGGCGTCGATGTGCATTTTATCGGCGCACTTCAGGGCCCCCGCGGCAGAGGCGAAGGCTGCTAAGTGCGATAAAGGCGCTGCAGACGCTCTGAAGAAAGGCAAACAGGACGCCGGACCAGTCGAGGAGTTTGAGACTGGCGGAATGGGCAGTGGGGGAAGAGGCGCTGGGATCGGAGGCGGCAGTGTTCGTCATGGGGGAAAAGAGTAGCAGAGATGGGAATTGGGAGGAGAGGGAAAGATCGGACAAGCTGAGCAAGAACCTTTTGAGAGTTTCAGAGACAGCGCTCCAGCCAAAGGAAGATCGTCACATCCCTCATTCTGTCCAAGTCATTGGGCAGTGAGGCAGAACTATGTTCATCGCGGGCAACAAATTGAAAGGTCACATACATGTGATGTTCGCTGCAGAACCATGGAGGGTTCTCGTGGACAATTCTTGTTTGATCGTCCAACGAGGGACGTTCTCAAACGAAGGTTACGTTTCTTGTTTTGAGGTAACGCGAAACCTCTTTCCGGGTCCTATCGGGCTTCAGGACGGCATACGAGGGAAGTTCCGCTTGGTAAGCACGTTCCCGTCTTCTTTGCGCCGGTTTCTTTAGAGTGTAAGGTAAGACTGCTCCGCCAACGCCAGCTGCATCTAGAGCAAGAAGCAATCAGAACAGCTATCCCATATCGGCAGGATCAGAATCCGCTGGAGGGGGCTTTAGCGATGAAAAGGCCGTAGACAAAATTGCCTGTGGCGAAGCCGGCGCGCATGGCGTGGAAAGCTTTGAGATAAGAAATAAATTCGGATCCTAATTTGGCAGCGAGAGACCAGAGGGCCTTGTCGGCAATAATTTCGAAGCCGAGATCCCAGGATTTGGCGCAATGGCTATTGAGAATTTCTCGGTGGGAGATTTGCAGATTGTTCGAGGTCAGGAGATCTGCATAGTTGTCCATGACCTGAAGTTTCACCATCATGCCGTCGTCGATAGGATCGATATATTTTCTGGTGTCAGCATCGCTGAGGTCTTCCTTTTTGAACCAGTCGGTGATCGCGAATGTGCCGCCGGGCTTGAGGAGCTTGGCGGCGGAAGCAAAAAAGTCTTCATGATTCTGATAGTGAGAAATCGATTCGACGGACCAAAGGAGATCGAACTGCTTCTCGAAGTTCATGGATTCCGCGTCCATAAGGAGGAAGTTCACACCCAAATGATCATTTGCGGTGGATTCACGGGCCATCTGAATTTGAACCGGAGAAGTGTTAATGCCAGTGACAGAAGCGTTGTAATTCTTCGCCAGGAAAAAGCTGCTTCCACCGAAGCCGCAGCCAATATCGAGGATTTCTGAGCGAGGCTTTATGTCCGCGAGATGAGCGAGATGTTCAATGAGCTGGAGCTGGGCCTGTTCTTTCGATTCGTCGCCGCGAATCCAGTACCCGTGGTGGAGGTGCTCGCCCCACAGAGCGCGATAGAAAGGACTGATGGTGTCGTAGTGACGGATGATTTTCTGTTTATCGTTGACGCGAGTGGTGCCGGGTAAGAAGTACTCGGAGACGCTACTAGGTGTTGTCATATGTGGTTCAGGTATTGTACCCGCGAAGCTGACAGGTTCAAGCACAAAAGCTCGGAAATTTGACGGCAGCGAGCGAAGGGCATAGACTCTGCGCCGCTATCTAGAGAGAGCGCCAACAACGCCAGGAGAAGATATGACCACGGAATTGCAGGGGAAAGTAGGCATCGTAACGGGGGGAACGTCGGGGATCGGACGGGATGCGGCAGTTCTCTTTGCTAAGTCGGGCGCCAAAGTAGTGGTAGCGGGAAGGAGGGAGGCGGAAGGCGAGGAGACGATTGAGTTGGTGCGAGCGGCCGGGGGCGAGGCACTATTCGTGAAGGCGGATGTATCGAAAGGGTATGAAGTTGAAGTGCTGGTAAAGAAGACCGTGGAGAGATTTGGCCGGTTGGATGTGGCGTTCAATAACGCGGGGATCGAAGGGAACTGGACACCGATAGCGGAGCAATCAGAACAAGACTGGGACCGGACGATCGACATCAATTTGAAGGGCGTGTGGCTGAGTTTGAAGTACGAGATTCAGCAGATGCTGAAGCAAGGGCGAGGCGGGGCGATCGTCAACATGGCGTCGATCGCGGGCCTGATGGGCTCAGCGGGGGCGGCGACGTACTGCGCGAGCAAGCACGGAGTGATGGGACTGACCAAAGCCGCGGCACTGGAGAATGCGCGAAGCGGGATTCGGGTGAACGCGGTGTGTCCTGCGGTGATCGAGACGGCGATGGGTGCGCGGCTGTTCGGGGAGGAGGAAACGCGTAAGTATGTGATGGGATTCCATCCTCTGGGGCGCTTTGGGAAGCCGGTGGAAGTGGCGGAAGCGGTAGTGTGGATGTGCTCGGAGCGCGCGTCGTTCATGACCGGACATTCGATCGTGCTGGATGGCGGATTCCTGGCAGGGCCAAATCCAAGGAATTGATGAGCAGATGGAGCTTTGCGTGAGCGAGTGCAGGGTATGAATGTGACAACCGAACGGCTGCACGAATTTGCTGTGCGTTACACCGCGGCGTGGAGCAGCGGAGTGCCGCAGCGGGTGGCGAACTGTTACGCCGAGGATGGGTGGCTGAAGGTGAATAGCGCCATGCCAGCAGTGGGTAGGAGTGCGATTAGCGAGGTTGCGCGAGGATTTATGAGCGCGTTCCCGGACCTGGAGTTGACCATGGACGGAGTCGGCGTTGCCGGAGCGCTCGCGATTTACCGGTGGACCTTTGCGGGAACCAATACGGGACCGGGAGGCAGCGGGAATCGCGTGCGGTTCAGCGGGTACGAGGAGTGGAAAATCGGTGAGCATGGTCTGATTGCAGAGTCGTTGGGACATTTCGATGAGGCGGAGTATCAATGGCAGTTGAAGAATGGGATAGGGTGAGAGGCGGAAGCTCGCCCTCGTGCCGATCATGCTGTAGGACCGAAGGGTCTGATCCCATAGAGACAAAAAGAAGAGGTGGCCTGGAAACTATTCTTTGGAGTCGAATAGTTTGACGGCGAGACGCTGCGGCATTGAACCGACCTTGATCATGGTAAGGAGGGAGTCGGTGCGGGTGCGGATGACGGCGAGATCGCCCGAAGATTCGTCGACAACGAGGAGCATGGAGGGAGAGGCACCCGGTTCCGTGGGATCGAAGCGCAGGGCCGAGGGAGAAGCGCCAACGTTGATGGGGCGGCCGATGATTCGGCGATTGTAGATGTCGATAGGGAGGAGGCGGCCGGCTTCGCGATCGGTGACATACATTTTGGAGGCGTCGTCGGTAAGGATGGCATTGGTGGGAGCGGAGCCGAGCATCATGTAGTCGCCTAGATCGTGAGTCCAGGTGTTGATGATCTGTAGGCCGTGTGCTTCGGGCGAGATGACGTAGAGTTCGCCGCCATCGGGCTTAAGGAGCATCTGGGTGGGCTTGCCGGCGAGTTCGAGATTGGCAAGGAGAACGCCGCGGCGGATGTCGACAACAGAGAGGTGATTGTTGGAGCGGCTGATGACGAAGGCGGTGGCGGCGTCGGGCGTGGCCAGGACTTCGTCGGGTTGTGGAATGACGTTGACGGAGGTGCGGAGCTGGAGAGTGGCGGCGGCATGGATCGTGAGAGTGGAGGAGCGGCGATTGACGACGAGGATGGTTTTGTTGTCCTGTGTGATGCGCGCCTGAACGGGTTCAGACCCGGTTTTGGCGCGGCCGATGACGGAACGGGAGGCGCAGTCGATGGCGAGGAGCTGATCGGAGGCGGCGGAAGTGGTGAAGGCACGATCATTGGGGGGAGAGAAATCGATCGAGAGAGGGGACGGGCCGACGGGGATTCTGGCGGTGACCTGGGATGTGCGCGTGTCGAGGACCCAGACATAACCCCCGCTGCTACTAACGCCCCAGATTTCGGGGCGCTTGGCGTGCTCGCGCATGTCGGCGATCCCGGGGGCGATGTAGATTTTCTGCGTGGGCTGGAGAGAGACAAGGTCGAGGACGGTGACGGAACCGTCGGAGGCGGAGACGTAGGCATTTAGGTGAAGGCCGGGGCGGAGGAACGAGGGACGATGTTCGCTAAGGAGAATGACGATGACGGAGACGAGAAAGATGGCGAGGAGAAAGTAGACGCGAAAGTTTTTGGAGTGGGACATGGAATGGTTGGATTCTATATCAGATAACAGAGACGAGAGACCAGAGATCAGGAAACAAGCAGGAGAAAGCAGTGTGGTAGAAGCGATGAGCGAAGGTTGAGATTATTCAGCCCCGAAAGAATAGGGCTTACTGAGGACAAACCTGGCGGCGGCTTCCTAAAGGGAGGGCTGCCCGATTCTTGTGAAGTCGGAATGTCGAAGCGGAAGATTCCAATCCCTAACGAGGGAGAAATAAGGAACGAAAGAGGGTGTGGCCTCAGAGCGGAAGCTTCCAGTGTGGAATAGATCTAATTCCTCATGCGCGGACGGAATTCGGTCGCCTAGAAACGATGACCTTTAGGCCATGCAAGGCCGCCACGCATGGCTAGCGCCGGAGTGAGTTCCTCGGCCGCTCCCTATTGTTTTGCCAATTCTCTGGACCGACGAACAGAGACGGATCACCAGATCCAAGCCAGAATCGCCCCGAAAAATCGACCCGCTAAGCTCAAGAGTGGTCCGATGAGGATGGCACGGGTAGATTTACAAGAAGCTGACCACTACGCCGGCGTGCTCTGCAATGAGCCTAGTTTCTGGAGCGCCGTCAGATGGTTTCCTGGGGCTAATCTTCCTGCTCATTGTCAAGCTAGTTTATCGAGCGGTGGAAGAGGGCGGCGAGCTGGCGGATTTCGCTGAAGAGTGTGGCGTATTCAGAGGGAAGGATGGATTGAATGCCATCGGAAAGGGCTTTTTCGGGTTGATGGTGGACTTCGACGAGCAGGCCGTCGGCGCCGACGGCGACAGCGGCGCGAGAGAGCGGGAGAACCTTGTGGCGTTTACCGGTGCCATGACTGGGGTCCACGAGGATGGGGAGATGACTGCGCTTTTTGACGGCGGGGACGACGGCGAGGTCGAGCGTGTTGCGCGAGAAATCAGAGAAGGTACGGACGCCGCGTTCGCAGAGCATGACGTTGTAGTTGCCCTCGGAGAGAACGTATTCGGCGGCCATAAGAAATTCATCGAGGGTGGCGGCCATGCCGCGCTTGAGAAGGACTGGGAGCTTGGCGCGGCCGGCACGTTTGAGGAGAGAGAAGTTCTGCATGTTGCGAGCGCCAATCTGGATGACGTCTGCGTATTCTTCGACGAGGTCAAGGGATTCATTGTCGATGGCTTCTGTGACGATGCCGAAGCCGTAGTCCTTGCGGACGCGGGAGAGAATTTTCAGACCGGAAAGGCCAAGTCCCTGGAAGCTGTAGGGAGAGGTCCGGGGTTTGTAAGCGCCGCCGCGGAAGAGACGGACACCGGTGGACTGCAGCTGCTCAGCGATGGCGAAGCACTGCTCTTCAGTTTCGACGGCGCAAGGGCCTGCGACCATAGCGACGTGAGCGCCACCCACAAGGACATCGCCGCACGGCGTGGAAATTCGGACGACGGTGTCTTCTTCCTTGACGTCACGAGAGACAAGTTTGTAGGGCTTGGTGACGGGAATGCATTCGATGACTCCGGACATGGACTCGAGGACGCCGAGGTCGATGGCGCCGTTGTTGCCGGTGATGCCGATGGCAGTACGACCGGAACCGGGAATGGGATGAGCTTTCAGACCGAGAGATTCGATGCGCTCACAGACGGCACGGACCTGCTCCTCAGTGGCGTGGGATTGCATGACAACGAGCATGTAGTCGGCCCTCGGTAACGAAATATACGTCAGAAAATTCAGTGTAGTACAGGCATGTGGAGGGCGCAATTGACGGGAAGACGGGAGCGACCGAGGATTGGAGATTTGTTACAAAAATTCTCGAGCGAGGCAGCGTGTTGTAGTGGCAACCAGGACCAGGCGAGGGGCATCGAAATCTAGGGACACCTAAGAGCTTGCCCGGTCCTCAGTCCCCAGCGGTAGTCCATCCAGCCACAGCGGTTTAACTAGAAGAAAAATCATAGAGCAGGAGAGGCGCATGAAGCCATGGAAATGCATTCTCGGCGTGGTGGCGCTAGTGTCGGCGACGTGGGTGGGAAACGCGTGTGGGCAAGAGTCGAGCCACGTGCAGGTAGGGGTGTTCGCGGATTATCTGAGGACTTCACAGACAAATACGAATTCTGTGGGAGCAGGAGCGCGTCTCGGTGTACCGATTTTCCACCGCCTGAAACTGGAAGGGGAAATGTCGTATGACTTTGACCAGGTATTCACAGAAGGATTCACGAACAATGCAACGGGATCGCCAACATTTCAGCGGACAAACATGCGCGTGGTGCAAGGACTGTTTGGGCCGAAGTTGGAGCTGGGACATGGCTGGCTGCATCCATTCGTGGTCTTGAAGGGTGGATTTGTGAATTACCGTTTGAGCGCGGAGCCAGCGACGGCGTCGGATTTCATCAGCTCTGTGGAGAACCTGAGGCAACAAAACGTGAACGCGGTATTTTATCCGGGAGGCGGGATTCAAGGACGGATCGGTCCAGTGGGGTTGCGGCTGGATGGTGTGTGAATCGTAAAAACGAACAGGAGGTCAACGTGCATTTGTTCATCGAGACCCCGGGGTACTTGCCAGACATTCCCATGACGAGCTTTCAGTTGATGGTGGCGGCGGGGGCGCTGCTGATTGCGGCGGCGCTGCTGCTGGGACGACGGAGGACGAGCAATGTTGCGGTACACAGGTCGCTGCTCACAGATGAGCTGATGATCTATCTGGGAAGGATTGCCGATGCATTGGAGAGGACGGCACCGCCGAACAAGGAGATGATCATCGCGGAGATCGAACGGCGGATGGGAGAGCGGGGTGACCTGCGATTGAACGGGAAGGTGCACAAGATGCCAGTGTCGCCGCTGGGGCGGGAGTTTCCGGAGAAGAAGTAGGAAAGGGGATAATGAAAATTGGGACGACGGGAAAAGCGCTATTGGGAACTAAGACGGACAAACGCGCTGGGTGAGATCCTTCCGCCCCGAAAGGAACGAGGCGTCAGGGTGACGCGCGCTCCTGGAGTGCTGAGTGCTCTTGTCTCAACGTTTCCATTCGGAGAGTTTTGTTTCTTCAGGGCCCGACGTAGGACTTTCGAAATACAAGCGATAGCCGTCGGGGTCTGCGATAGACGTAACCCACAGGCGGTTGTCGACCTGTGGCTCGGAGGCGTCAAGGGCGCGAGCTTTAAATTCATCGTAGAGCGCCATGGCATCTTCGCACATAAAGCAGAGTGATACGCCCTCGCCGAGTTTACCGGAGGGTCTCCAGGAGTCGTGGCCTTCCGAGCGGAATTGCTGGAGCATGAGAGCTGCTCCGCCGAGTTCAAGCCAGCACCAGCGGATTTTGCCCTCGACCATCCATTTGTTTTTGAGGGAAAAACCGAGGCCATCGAGGTAGAAGCGAACAGAGCGCTCGATGTCGGAGACACCGAAGAAGGGGACGACCTGCTTGACGTTCTGGGCCGGCTGAGGAGCGGCGTGCATGAAAGCCTCCGTTGTTAAGAATGAGAGCGGTAAGCGTTATTGAAAATAGGTCTTCAGGGGATCCCAGTAGTGAGAATGCCAACCGGAAAAGAGATTGTCGTATTGCCCCACCGGAAAACCGGTGTGGTCGAGAATGACGCGCGTTTGCGTGCCCTGTTCTTTTATTTCAAAGCGAACGATGGAATAAACGCCGGGAGGCCAGCCCGCGGAACGCCAGGCCTGAACGATGCGCTGATTCGGGAGCAATTCGACATTGCGACCGAGGATTCTGGCGCCGAACATGGAGAAGGCACCACCGGCTTCAGGGTGGATGTCGGCGGGCTCGTGAGAAAAGGCAGTGAACCGCTTCGGGTCGAGGATGAGGGCATAGAACCTGGCGGAAGTGGTCTTTAGATCGATTTCCTGGTGAAGCGAGGTGCGGGAGGCGTCGGGGATAGGAGGCGGGGCCGGTTCCTGGCTGGGGCCCGGAAAGAAAGCGGAGCTGCCAACGAGAGCGGCGAGGGCACCGAAAATGATATTGCGGCGAGAGAGAGGATCGGCGGAAGCAGGTTCGAGATGATCGGGCATGCGCGCCTCCAGAGCGAGAGGTAGACGAGAGGGATATGGCACCACGGGTGGCCAGGATGTGCAAGGAGAATTGAGAGCGGAAAAGGGATGCGTCACTCTAGGTCCATTCGCAGCCCTGGCGTGGGGGCGCCAGAACGAAAAGTGCGGCAGGTTTCCTTGACCTAAGTGAAGTTGTTGTAACGCCACGATCACTCCGTCCTGGCGAAGTGCCCGGGACGCATAAATCGCGCTGCGGCCCGCAAAGAGCGCGGGCCCGCGGTCGGTATGAAAAAGCAAGAAACAGAAAACCAAGAGGGCACGATGGATCACGCCCGCACTGAGGCAAGAACAGCTCAAGTGGCGGAGGCGGAGGGAAGCGAGGGCAAGGTGAGCGTGTGTTACAATGGACGTTTCAACAGGTAGGAAAATAGCGGAATGTCTGAATTTCCCCTCATTGACAACACGCGGTTTGACCCGGAAGACGAATTCCGGCCAGAACCTGAACCTGAGCCACAAGCACCGGCGTGGATGGACGGGAGCCTGCGAATCGGGATTCACACGTCGATCGCAGGAAACCATACTAACGCGCTGGAATCTGCGAAGAAGCTGGGAGCGAACGCACTGCAGATTTTTTCGGCCAGCCCACGGATGTGGCAAGCGTCCAACGTTAGAATTCCGGAGTCGGACGCGAAGGTATTCCGCGAGCGGCGAGTGGAGCTCGGGCTGGGTCCGCTGGTCATCCATGCGAACTACCTGATTAACCTGGCGGCGGCACAGCCGATGCTGCGGACGCGATCGATCCAAGGATTCCACGAAGAATTGGTGCGAGGCGTGATGCTGGGCGCGGATTTCCTGGTGGTTCATCCGGGGGCGCGCGGCGAGTCGTCGATGGAATTGGCGCTTGCGACGGTAGTGGAAAGCGTGAAGCAGGCGGCGCGGCGAGTTCCCATGCGCGGAATGCAGATTCTGATCGAAAATACGGCAGGAATGGGAACATCGGTGGGCGGCCGGCTGGAAGATGTGGCGCAGATTCTGCGCGGACTTCGGGACGTAAATGTGGCGGCATGCCTGGATACGGCGCACCTGTTCGCAGCAGGTTACGACCTACGAACCGAGGCCGCACTGGCGAATACCATAGCGCAGATTGAGCGCACAATCGGCATGGATAGTGTGCCGGTAATTCACGTAAATGATTCGAAGATCCCGCTGGGCGGACGAGTGGACCGGCACGAGCATATCGGCAAGGGGAAAATCGGAGCACAGGCCTTTGCGAGAATTTTGCGACACCCACGATTTGGAGCGGCGCCACCGGAAGGCCTGACGGGGAGAGCGTTTTTGCTGGAGACGCCGATTGATGAGCCGGGAGACGACCGGCGAAACGTGGCGAAGTTGTGGGAGTTGGCCGGCGTGGAAGGTCCGGAAGCGGAGAAGGACTTCTCGATGCTGACGGGCGCGATGAAGAAGATGAAGAAAGAGATGGAGAAGAAGGGAAAGAAGTTCGCCAGTTCTCGGCATTTGCCGGCACAGAAAAAGAGTTCAAAGAAGAAGGCGGTAAAGAAAAAGAAATAGCAAGTTGCCTGTCACGTCGGTTTGCGTGACAGAGGAATCACGCCACGATCCCTCCGCTGCGCAGCAAAACGCGCTGGCGCCTCGGTCGGGATGACCATGAGAATGATGCGAGGAAGAGCTTGAAGTGATAAGAAGAAGTTGAGAATACAGGAGAAACTCACTCGTGGGGGACTACAACCCGCAGGCGATCGAAACGAAGTGGCAGAAACGTTGGGAAGAGAATCACGTCTTCGAGAGTGAAGCAGAAGTAGGCGATAGCCCGGACCCATCCTCAGAAAGCCGGCAGACTGCCGGCGCTACCAAGAAAAAACCGAAGTATTACGTACTAGAAATGCTGCCATATCCGAGCGGAACGCTGCACATGGGACACATGCGCAACTACACCATCGGGGACGTGGTGGCGCGCGTGAAGAGGATGCGCGGGTTCAACGTGCTGCACCCGATGGGTTGGGACGCATTTGGATTACCGGCAGAGAATGCCGCGATCAAGAACAGTACGCACCCGAGGGAATGGACGAACAAAAATATTGCGGAATTTCAGCGCGTGCTGCGGCGGTTTGGATTTTCCTACGATTGGCGGCGCGAGATTTCAACCTGCGAACCGGAATATTACCGGTGGAACCAGTGGTTCTTCCTGCGAATGCTGGAGCGGGGAATTGCGTACAAGAAGAAGAGCCGGGTGAACTGGTGTCCGAAATGCTGCACGGTTCTGGCGAACGAGCAGGTGGTGAGCGGCGGATATTGCTGGCGGCACGAAGACACCCTGGTGGAAGCGCGGGAGATCGAGCAGTGGTTCCTGAAGACGACGGCGTATGCGCAGCAACTGCTGGATGATTTGAAGCAACTGCAGGGGGGCTGGCCGGATCGCGTGATCGCGATGCAGGAGAATTGGATCGGGAAATCGATTGGGGCTAACGTACTTTTCGAAGTAGCCGGTTTGGCCGGTGCAGGGAAGATTGAGATCTTTACGACGCGGATCGATACGATTTATGGGGCGAGCGCGATTATCCTAGCGCCGCCGCACCCGCTTGTGGGGAAGCTGATTGCGGGGGCCACGAATCAGGCGGCGTTGGTAGAAAAGCTCACGTGGATGAAGCAGTCGTCGGTAAAGGCGGAAGATATTGCGACGGCGGAGAAGGATGGATTTTTCACCGGGAAATATGCAGTGAACCCCTTTAATGGGGAGGAGGTACCGATCTGGGTGGGGAACTTCGTGCTGCTGGAATATGGAACGGGCGCGATCATGGCGGTGCCGGCGCATGACGAGAGGGATTTTGAATTTGCGAAGAAATTCGGGTTGCCGATACCCGTGGTAGTGAAGAAGAAGGCGGCCGAGATTTCGCCGTCGAAAGTCGAGAACAAGACGGACAAAGGCGGTTCCACAGGGAAGACAGAGCGCTCAGAGAAGAGTGAACATAACGCAGAGGAAGCTGCGAGAGAACCGTACACAGAGTACGGGGTAAGCGTTAACTCGGGGCCGTATAGCGGACTGGAGACGCAGGCGGCGATTGAGAAGATGGCGGCGGACGCGGAGGCGCGGGGGTTTGGGAAGAAAGAAACAATCTTTCGGCTGAGAGATTGGGGGATTTCGCGACAGAGATATTGGGGCACGCCGATTCCGGTGATTTATTGCGAGAAGGACGGAATGCTGCCGGTGCCGGACAAGGATCTGCCGGTGGTGCTGCCGGCGAATCCGAAGTTGACGGGGGAGGGCGAATCGCCGTTGGCGACGGACCGGGAATTTGTCAACGTGAAGTGCCCGAAATGCGGCGGGCCGGCGCGGCGGGAGACGGACACGATGGATACGTTCGTAGACTCCTCGTGGTACTTCTACCGCTATTGCGATCCGAAGAATGAGACCGCGCCGTACGATTCGGGGAAAGTGGGGTATTGGTTCCCGATTGATCAGTATATTGGCGGAATTACCCACGCGATTCTGCACCTACTGTATTCGAGGTTCTGGTGCAAGGTGATGCGCGATATTGGATTGATCAACCACAGCGAGCCGGCGGCGAGACTCTTTACCCAAGGGATGGTGCTGAAGGGTGGAGAGGCAATGTCGAAGTCGAAGGGCAATGTCGTGGGCGCGATCGATATGGCGGGGAAGTACGGAGCGGATACCGGAAGACTGTATACGCTGTTTGCGGCGCCGCCAGAGAAAGATTTGGAGTGGAGCGAGGAGAGCATTGAAGGGGCGTGGAGATTTTTGAATCGAGTGTATCGGTTGGTGGAGAAGCATGGGGAGGAGGTGGCCAGTGCCCAGCGACCGCGGAGCAGTGAAAACGACCAGCGATCCCTCGCTTCGTTAGGGATGACGACTGAGTTTACTGAGAAGGAGAAGGGGCTGCTAAGGAAGGCACACCAAACGCTGAGGAGAGTGACGCAAGATTTCGAGACCAGATGGCACTTTAACTCGGCGATTGCACAGATTATGGAGTTGACCAACGCGATTTATGCGGCGGAACCGTTGCAGAATGGAGTGCGGCCGGCAGTGAGGAAGGAAGTGCTGGAGCTGGCGACGCTGATGCTGGCGCCGATGACTCCCCACCTGGCGGAGGAGTTGTGGGAGATGCTGGGACATCAGGACGGACTTTGGACGGTGAGTTGGCCATCGTTCAATGTGGACCTGGCGAAGGAAGAAGAGGTGGAGATTGTGGTGCAGGTGAGTGGAAGAGTGAGAGGAAAAGTGAAAGTGCCGGCAGGAGCGGCGCAGGAAGACGTAATGAAGTTGGCGCTGGTGGATGGCGCCGTGGCGGCGCATCTGGCGGGGAAGAACATCCTGAGAGTGATCTTTGTGCAGGATAAGTTGCTGAATATCGTGGTGGGGTAAAGATTTGGATTCACCCGAGAGAACACCGAGAGCACGGAGACAGAGTCACGGCTAGTTCGTGGTATGCGCCTTGCCACGATCCCTCCACCGCGAGCAGCAAGGAAGGCGGCTCTATGGTCGGGATGACACGCAGAGTCGAGACCAGAACCGGGGAATCCGAGACAAGCCGGTACAAGATTGCGAAGACCAGAAACCCAAGACCCCCACGCAAACCCGGCGCGTGAGGAACTCGAATGAGGTGGAAATGATGGAAGGTACGGCAAAAGTGAAAGAGGCGAGGGACGTGGCGAAGCTGAAGACGGAGAAGGGCGGAGTGGTGGTGCTGGACTTCGGGGGCCAGTACACGCAGTTGATTGCGCGGAGGGTGAGAGAGCAGCAAGTGTTCAGCGCGATCCTGCCATGCACGACATCGTTGGAAGAGATCCGGAAATTGGAGCCGGCGGGGATCATTCTATCGGGAGGGCCGAGCTCGGTATATGACAAGGACGCACCGAAGTGCGATCCAGACGTGCTGGCGATGGGAATTCCGGTGCTCGGAATCTGCTATGGGATGCAGTGGGTGGCAAAGAATCTGGGCGGGAAGGTAGAGCCGGCGGAGAGGCGCGAATATGGACCGGCGCAATTGAATATCGAGGCAGTGGAGAGCCAACTCTTCAAGGATTTCCCGAACAATCTGAAAATCTGGAATAGCCACGGGGACAATGTGCTGGAACTGCCGCCGGGATTCCGCCTGACGGGGAAGACGTCGAATGCGTTCGCGGCCGCAGAGGACCCGAAGCGGAAGATTTACACAGTGCAGTTCCACCCCGAGGTGAATCACACGGATCGTGGGACGGAGATACTAAGGAATTTCCTGTTTACGGCATGCCAGGCAGAGGCCAAGTGGAGTGGAGCAGCGTTCATTGAGGAGACCGTGGAGGCGATTCGAAACCGGGTAGGAACGCACCACGCGATCTGCGGATTGAGCGGAGGCGTGGATTCGACGGTGGCCGCGGTGCTAGTGCACCGTGCGATCGGTGACAGGCTAACGAATATCTTCGTGAACACGGGCATGCTGAGGAAGAACGAGTTCGTGCATACACTGGAGATGTATAGGGAAAGGCTGGGGTTACGGGTAGTGGGGGTGGACGCCTCGGAGCATTTCTTGAGCAAGTTAAAGGGAGTGAGCGACCCGGAGAAGAAGCGGAAGGTCATTGGAGGAGAGTTCATCTCGGTGTTCGCGGCGGAAGCACAGAAACTGCAGAAGAGCGAGGCGCATGGGGACATCAAGTTTCTGGTTCAGGGGACACTGTACCCGGATGTAATTGAATCCGTTTCGGTTAAAGGGCCATCCGCGACGATCAAGACACACCACAACGTTGGCGGCTTGCCGAAGGACATGCCGTTCGGGTTGATTGAGCCATTGCGGGACCTGTTTAAAGATGAGGTACGACGAATTGGAAGGGAATTGGGTTTACCAGAAGAGATATTGGTGAAACATCCGTTTCCGGGGCCAGGTCTGGCAGTACGGTTACTCGGGGAGATTACGAGTAGAGACTTGATAACACTGCGGGAGGCGGATGCAATTGTGGTGGAGGAGATCCGCCGAGCGGGGTTGTACGAAAAAGTGTGGCAAGCGTTTGCGGTGCTGCTGCCGGTGCGAAGTGTGGGTGTGATGGGAGACGGGCGAACCTACGGACTGACGGTGGCGGTAAGAGTCGTGCAATCCGACGACGCGATGACGGCGGACTGGGTGAGATTGCCGGGAGAGGTACTAGAACGAATGTCGACGAGAATCGTAAATGAGGTGCCCGGAGTAACCAGAGTGGTGTACGACGTGAGCAGCAAACCGCCTAGCACGATTGAGTGGGAGTAGACCAGAGACAGGAAGCGAAAGCCCCGTAACCTGAGAAAACCGTCAAGCCGCTGAAGAAAGTTTGGCAATTCTTTGCAATCGAAACAAAGAAAAAAGGCCGCTCTGGCTCGAGAAGAGCGGCCTTTTCCTTATAAGTTCGCCCCGGGGGTGAGACGAAAGACGAGACCGCAGACTTACCGATTGGCCATTTTCTGGGCCATATACAGAAGGAGCTTACGGTCCTCGTCGTCGGCCTTGCTCAGCAAGCGGCGAAGCTTGTTGAGATAACGCGCTTCCTTGCCGGCGCTGCCCCAGGCGATGTCGTCTGACGATTTCCGCTTGGGAAGGTTAGGCAGTTGTGGCGGCTCTTCGCCGTCGTAGAAGAGTTGATAGAGTGGGCATTCGAGGGCGCGTGCAAGCTTTTCCAGCGTTTCAATGGCCGGGACAGTGTGGCCATTCTCTACACGTGAGATGTAGCAACGAAGGAGACCTGTACGCTTCTCGATATCGCCCTGGGAGAGTTTCTTTTCTTCGCGCAGAGCGCGAAGGCGGTCACCGATAATCATGGGTTGAGTATTCCACATGTAGTAAGAGGTAGCAAGACTAAACTTTCGGGGGACGTTGAAACAATTGTAACGACATGATCCTTTTTCAGTATTGGAGGTTCGTATGCGCCGCGGAGCAAAGGAGTTGCGGGTAGGACACGGACCAAGAGATAAGGAAGTTTTGCGTTCCTAACAATAGTTAACAATTGGTCACGGGCCGCTCGGGGAGAATCGGGACGGGCTGCGAAGAGACCACCATCGAGGAGCATGAGGGGATTCTTCCAAAGCAGTTTGTTCCGAGAAATGACAAGTTCATTGGTTTAGGTCGGGTGTGGTGCTGGACATGGCGGGCAAATTAGCGTAACCAAATAGAGATGGCACACGTCCCAAAAGCAGGGGAAATGGCGGCCCAAGCCTTAGCGCCTGTGATGACGCCCGCGGCGGAGGCGCTCCGGCGAGAGGACGACCGGGAACTGGTGCGCTTGGCGCAAGGGCACGATCAGGAGGCGTTCGAACTTCTGGTGAGACGACACCAGAGCCGCGTATTTGCAGTGGCGGGAGGCATCCTGAGGAACAAACAGGATGTGGAAGACGTCGCGCAGCAGGTGTTCGTGAAAGCGTATTTCTCGCTGAGTAGATTCAATCAGCAGGCGGCCTTCAGCACGTGGCTGTACAAGATAACGGTGAACGAATGCTGGGACGTGTTGCGAAAGAGGAAAGTGCGTCCACTGTTGTACGAATCGGATTTGAGCGAGCAGCAGGCCCTGGAGTATAAGGGGTTCGGAGAAAAGGTGGCGGAGCCGGACGCGAGCGACCGAATGGAAGCGAGAGAACGGGTAGAGAACCTCCTAGTAGATTTGGACGAGCGCGACCGGATGATGCTGATCCTAAAAGAAGTACAAGGATTTTCCGTAGAAGAGATCGCCGAGATCATGGAGATCAATGGGAATACGGTGAAAGTACGGTTGTTTCGAGCGCGGAGACGAATCACGAAGAAGATGAAGCAGCGGGAGGCGGGGAAGTAACAAGAAGGAAGTTTGCGCAGGAATCCGGAAACACGAGGTGAAGCGGATGCTAACTGGGGCCAATAAAGAATCTAGCGGATGTCAAGAGTTCCGGGAGGAACTTGAGGGACTTCCGTTGAGCGAAAATGCGAGAGGTGCGCCGCGGCCGTTGCTAGAAGAAATGACACAAGGGTCGCGGGAGCACGGCAGTGAATGCGCGGAGTGTCGGGAAGCGGCGGATGATGTGGCACTGACGAGGAGCGCGTTGAGACCGCTAGGACAGCTGTCGGCAGAACCCGGGCCGTGGTTTGCAACGAGAGTGATGGCGGCGATTGCGGGCCGGGAATCCGACCTTGATCTGGGGGATGCGGTGTGGTTGAGTATTCGTAGACTGGCACCGAGGTTGGTGGCGGTGTGCGCTTTGCTGCTGGTGCTGGCGAGCACATGGACCTACCAAGCGAGACGAATGGAGAATGCGGGACAACCGCAAGTAAGCGCAAACGAGACGGTTCTGGAACCCGGGCAGACTGCTCCGTTGAATGATGATGTGCTGACCAATGCGACAGAAGGTCGCCGATGAGTCCTGATACAAGGCAGAAAGCCGGTGTGTGGCTGGCGGTAGTATTTGCGCTGGGTTTGGCGATTGGAGGCATTTTTGGGTATAACTTTGCGCACCGAAGTTATGCCGCCAATAAACCTGCGGCTCCGCTGAGCGAACCGGAACGACGAGCGGCACGCGTGGCAGAAATGACGAAAGAACTTGGGTTAACCGCGGAACAAGCCCAAAGAATGGACGCGGTGCTGCATACGGCGCACGACGAGATGAAGGCAATTCGCGAGAGGTCGGACGTGGATGCAGATGCAGTTAGACAGAAGGCTCGGTCGGAGATGCGGAGTTTCCTGACGGCGGAGCAGATGCCGAAGTTCGAGGCGTTTGTGAAGAAGTTGGATGAGGACCGGAAGAAGCAGCAGGCGCAACAAGCGCCACGGTAGAGAAACGGGAATTCGACACCAGACAATAGAGAAGACAAAGCGCGAAGCAGCGGAGAACCGGTGCAGCAGAGCCGGAATTTGAAAATAGAAGATCGGAGATACTACGAGAAGAGCACTCCTAGCGTAGCGCGCTAAAACTAAGCATCGACAAATTGAGCGAGGTGGACGGGGCGAAGAGGAATCTCTCAGCATCGTTGTGTGTGCGCAGAGCTCAGGATGGCGCAAAAGCGCGAAGAGAGCTGGAAACAGAGTTCTGTCAAGGGGTTTGGTTTATGAGTGAAAAAGCGGCGGCGAGCCGCCACATCCGAGGCAAAGCTCTTTAGTCGAGTTGCACAATGAGTTTGCCGATGTTCTCGCCGCGAAAGAGCATGTTGATGGCTTCGGGAGCCTTCTCAAGGCCCCTAACGACAGTTTGTCGGTCTTTTAGTTTACCCATGACCTTCCACAATCCCAGCTGCTTGCCGGCTTCCATAAAACGAGAAGCGTAATTGGTGATGATGAAGCCTTGAACGGAGAGGCTTTTCATGAGAAGGCGGCCAAAGCTAGAGAGGGCAGGGTCTTCGTTGGTGTAGCCAGAGATAAGGCCGCAGAGGACGACGCGGCCGCGGACTTTCATGCGGCTCAAGACCGCCTCCATAACCGGGCCACCGACATTTTCGAAGTCGATGTCGATGCCGTTGGGAGTGGCGGCCGTAAGAGCATCTTTCCATGCGGGAAGCTTGTAATTTATTGCAGCGTCGAATCCGAGTTCGTCCTTGATCCAACGGCACTTTTCATCGCTTCCCGCGATACCGACCACGGTACAGCCATGAATTTTTCCGAGCTGACCCACAATACTGCCGGTGGCGCCAGCGGCCGCAGAAACGACCAGTGTCTCGCCGGATTGTGGCTTACCGACTTCGAGAAGGCCAAAGTAGGCGGTGAGACCGTTTATGCCAAGAGTGCCGAGGAAGCTGGCGTCGGAGAGAAACGGGATGGAAGGAACTTTTTGAAAGGTCCGGAGATCTCCGGAACCGATGACGACGTACTCTTGAAGGCCAGTGAGGCCAACAACTTTGTCTCCCTTTTTGAAGTCGGGATGTCGGGATTCCACGACTTCGGCCAGGCCGAATGCGCGCATAACCTCGCCGAGCGCAACGGGAGGCATGTATTGAGGAATGTCTGCCATCCAGATGCGCATGGTGGGATCGATGGAGAGGAGGCTGACCTGAGCGAGTACCTGGCCATCTTCCGGGGAACGAAGGGGCGACTGGAGAAGCTGAAGATCGGTAGGAGCGACGAGGCCCTTTGGATGGGCGGCGAGTTTCCACTGACGATTGGTGTTGGACATGAGACTCTCCGGAGGAAGAGTAGTGAGAAGACGAGATGAAGTAAAGGGATGAGCCCTTGAGAGCAAGATGTTGCCGTGGATGATGAGTACGGCGTAGCATTCGTAGTAGCTGGGGCAACGCAACTGTAGGGAAGGAGCTAACATGCCAGTCAAAGTGAGAAACATTAAACTATGGCGGAAAGAATTGGAGAATCGGAGCGGGACACTGGCGGAGACCCTCGAACCACTCGCGCGTGCAAGCGCGGACCTTCAGGTCGTGATGGGATATCGGCACGCGGAGGGAGGGACGAAGGCAGCCGTTGAGGTGTACCCAATCACGGGCAAGAAATCGATTGCGGGAGCACAGGCGGCAGGACTTACCGAGTCATCGATAGCAACATTGCTCGTCGAAGGCGACAACAAGGCAGGTCTCGGCTACATCGTGGCGCAGGTTATTGCCGGCGCAGGGATCAACTTGGCGTTTCTGGTAGCGCAAGTGATTGGGCGGAAATACTCGTGCGTGATTGGGTTCGAGAATGAGGGAGACGCGAAGACAGCGACGGCGTTGATCAAGAGGGCGACCACCGGGAAGAAAAAGTGAGCAGGGGTTGCGCAGCTCAAAAGAAGACGAACCAGGGAACCTGATTAAATTCCGAATTTCTTCAGGAAGCCGTCGAGAACGCGGGTCCCTCCGAATCCGCCGAGAATCCCCACAACGAAGACACTGATGAGGCTATGTGCGAATACGGAAGCGGTCTGGAGGACGACGGCATAGACGCATCCCCAGACAAGAACAATCCCCGCGACAACGCCGATAAGCGGTCTCCAAATGAAGGAGCCGCCTGAGGTGCGCTGGGCCACCAAGCCGCCGATTGCGCCGCCAAGCAAACAGAGGGTAAGAACAAGCCAGATGGAAATTTGAACGGTGATGGACTGCCTGGGGTGGTTTGGCATCCACATTTCGACGCTGGTGGTGCCGCGCCACGTGGGTTGAAGAAAGGCCGTGGCACCGGAGGCATTGGGGTCGAGATTGAAAGTGTCCTGATTCAGATAAAGATTTGAGCTGACCGGGTGAAAGTGAACCTCGGTTTTGCGATCGGTTTGAATGCATTGACCCTGTGCGTCGAAGAAGCAGCCTACCAGAGGCTCACGGTCGATCAATGACATCTTGACGACCGGTTCCGACGTCGCCGGACCGAAGCCAATGATAGGCGGAACGAAGGAAACATTGAGGGAGGAATCGCCGGTTACCGCGTAATTAGGGGAGGACTGAGCGATAGAAACGACAGCGTTGCCAACCGTGGAGGACACCAGTTGGGTGGTTGCGGTGGAGTGGCCTCGATGGATGACCATAGACTGCGGAGTAAACGTGCCGTGAGTCGCTTTCATGAGTACGGTAATGTCGGCGGGAGCGCGGTTGTCGCCAGGGCCCATGTAATAGATAGCGATGCGGGCAAAATCCTTGCCGTCGGCGAGGACTTCGTCTTTCCCATCGGCCTTGACGAGGATAAGTTGCGGAGTGGCTGGAAGAACGGGAGGCGCTGGAGTTACGGTGGAGGCAGAGCCAGTATCTCGGGGCGCAGTCCCGGGTGAAGAAGGACTCCAGGAAACGAAGACCAGGCGGGGGCGAGCGTGCGATGCGCGGGTAAGTCCCAGAAGGTCGGGGCCATGGGGCTTAGCCGGTGCTGGGGTGAACTGTCCCGTCCTCGGCGGGGGAACGATGAAGACTGTGTTGCCGGAAGGGGAAAGCGAGTTGGTGGATTCAACTACGCGAAGCTGCACGACGCCATACTCGGAAGCGACGAAGTTAGCGGTGGCGGAACTTCGGCCCACGGGAATAACGACAGATAGCTTTTGAACTCTCTTTGAAGGGAAGGTGATTTCGAGGTTCACGGTACAAGGCTGGCCCCAAGTGGCAGGTTGATTGTCCGCATTGCGCATGAAAATAGTGAGGGGCACATCGGAGTTGATGATCGCAGAGGGGGTGCCGGGCTCGATATCGAGCTTGATAGGACCAGCCGCAGTGCGACTTGCCCTCGCGCGCATTTGCGATTGCGCTTGATAAGCGTTGGAGAAGACGTTGGGGGAAAACCACAGAACCAGAGCTGCTAGAAGGGCGGACCGTGCATGGGATCGCTTGCTACCAGACGACATAACGACCTCCCGGGAGCGCGTAAGGAGAGGCGCAAATTCCGAGCATCGAAAACCGGACGAGCATGAGGAACCTGTTGAATAGTGGTACGAGGGGAGAAAACGTTTCAGGTTGCGGTGTAAGAAAAAAGCTCGGAAACGCTGTCGGAGGTCCGCGATCTGATCTCGGGACACAAACGTGAAGGGTTCAGATGGCCGGCGTAGGCTATTTCTTGAGCAGCAGAATGGCCCATTCCTTGGAATCGGGGGGAGCGGGAGAAGACCAGGACGGGCCGGTAGCATCGGGAGCGGAAATCTTCTCACCCGTAAGGGGGCTGAACCAAACGGCGGAGTAGGTGCCGAGAAGGAGTTGAATGGTGAAGTGTCCGCCTAGGGGAAGATAGACAGGGCAAATGCGGCCGGGATCGGCGAGACAGTAGTTGGAATGGTCGACGAGTTCGTCGTGTGGATTGGTCTTCCACCATTCGAAGCTGGTGAGGAAATCGACCATATGGCCATAGCCCAGGAACATGGTCATGGAATCATCGCCGCGTCCGTTGACCCATCCGCCACCGGAGTCTGGCGCAATGGCGTGAGGGCGTCCAGAGTGTACGAGTGCGGCGATCGGCGTGGCGGGATTCGACATGATTTGCGGAATTTGTGAGCAACGGGTGAGCAGGGCGGGTAGCGTTACCAGGTGAGAAGCATGGATCGGAGCATGGATTGACGAGAGAGCGTTGATTGAGGATGCTAGTGGGCAGAACGTCATTCCAAAGCGGGAAGAGCGAGCGGCCGGGATGCTGCACCTGTTCTATCCATGGGGAATTATTTTGCAGGGAATCGCGTTGTTTCATTTCGTGAAACGACGGCCGGAGAACTATTGGATATTCGTGATTATTTTTGGAGGAGGGCTTGGCGCGCTGGTTTACTTAGCGGTGGAGATGATTCCAGACCTGGGATTGTTGAAAGTGACGTTCGATGGATTTGCACGGAGAACCCGAATCCAGAACCTGGAGACGCAGATTCTGGATAATCCGTCGGCGGGGAATTATGAGGAAGTAGCGGAATTGTATTTCGAACAAAAGCAGTATGCGAAGGCGCGAGAGTCCTGCAGCCAGGCGATCGGCGCAAGGAGCGATTCGCCGTATACATTTTATTTGCGGGCGAAGGCGGCGCTGGGAATGAACGACACTGCCGGAGCGATCCCGGACTTGGAACTGGTGGTGGGAAAGGATGTGAAGTTCGACTACTACCGGGCCGCAGGATTGTTGGCGGACGCCTACGCGAGGACCAGAAAGATGGAAGATGCAGAGAGATATTTTGCAATAGCGACGCAGTTTTCGACGACGCCCGAGACGCTGTACAACTATGCGAATTATTTGAAACTGGCGGGGCGGGAGGAGGAAGCGCGGGAGTGGACGAAGAAACTTAATGCGAAGAAAAAGACGCTGCCCAGATACATGCAAAGAGTGGAACGACCGTGGTTTCGGAAGGGACGGGCGCTGGAGAAGCAGTTGGCTGCGAGGGTGGCGAGTAACTGATGGGGGATGCTGGGCGGAGCGCGGGCTATGCGAAAAAAAAGATCGAGTGGTACTGTCACGTGGGAAGTGGGACGAGAGGTCTGAAATGAACCGACTGATGAGTGTGCTGGGAGTGGTGGCGCTGACGATGAGTCCTGCGGTAGTGATGGCGCAGAACGGAGGGAATTTCGCTTCGGCGAAAGTGACGAGCGGGGGGGACATTCCATATCCCATGAGCAGCAATTCCGCGGGGATGGTAACACTGCAAGTGAATCTGGATGGGAATGGTAACATCCAGAATATGCAGGTGTTGCGAGATGTGCCACCGCTTACTAGTGCCGCGCAGACGGCGGTGCAAGGGTGGACGTTCACGGGAGCAACGCGGAATGGAAGCGGAGTGCCATCGAGCATTGAAGTGACAGCGGCGTTCAACCCGTTTAACCCGTCGGGAGTGGCGCTGCCAAGTCCATCCCTCGAGGCAGCGGGAAAGGGAGGAAGTGCGCCGTTTATTCCAGCGCAGGTGACTTCGGCGACGTATGCGTCGTATCCACCGAACAGCGTAGCGTTTGGTACGGTGGTGCTGGACGTGAAGATCGGAAGTGGCGGAAGCGTCAAGAAGGTGAGTGTAGTGCAAGGAGTCGCAGCGCTGACTGGGCCATCGATAACGGCGGTGAAGACATGGGGATTCAGTCCCGCAACGAGAAATGGGAAAGCCGTGGAGTCGCATACGGTGGTGGCATTTGTGTTTCCGTCGCCGGCGGCGGGGTCGCAGTAAGGGAGAAGACGCATATCGCCGGATACCACGGACAAGAGATCAGCGAACAGTGAACAGTAATCGGAAAACGGAAAGAAGCGTGGGGATGTGATCGCGAACGTCGCACGATATAAGCGGATACGACGCGCTTTAAACGCGGCGGCGAGCCAAAGCAGTCAAAAAACGCAAACTCGACTACCGACCTGAAGGTAGGCCACCACGAAGGAAAAGAAAGGACCCCACATGCGGAGGCATGCGGGGTCGAGATAGAGTGGGTACTTCGCCGCAAGGAGTTAGTTGGCGGAGATGATGAGCTGGGTGTCGGAGTTGCCACACATGCCGTAGATGGTGCCAGCAGTGCAAGCGCCCACAGAATAGGTGTAGCAGCCGGGATGTTTGGCGACGACGGTGATGGGACGATCGGCGCCACCCATGATAGCGCCTTCGTGATCAAAAGGATTGGAATCGCCGAAGTCGATGACGAAGCCGGTGTTCTTGGAGGAACTGGAGAAGGTAATGGAAGTGCCGACTTTTACGCAGAACGCTTTGTTGGACTTGGCGTCGGGGATACTAGGGGTGGCAGTGGCGAAGGAACCCTGACTGCGCTTGATGTCGAGGGTGCAGGGAGTGGAAGCGGAGCCGCAAGTATTTGTGGGAGCGCAAATACTGGCGGGATTGGAAGCGGAACAGACGTCGCCCTTAATTTTCTTTTTGGAGTCTTTGCCAACGATAAAGCTGGTTAAGAGAAGTGGAAGTACAAAGAGACAGCAGAGAACAGCAAGATAGCGGTAAATCTTCATTAGGCACCTCACGCCGAAGAAATTGAAAAACGAGAACCTGGTACAGCAAAAGGCGATGTCCGGAGATTGCCGTGGGCGAAGAGCACGGCGCAATCGCCGGAAGTAACGAGTTCCACCAATTCGAACGCAACCGACGACCATCAAACAGATCCCGCAGGAGCTAGAGCTCGCCAGCGGGATGTCGGGGCTAGAGCTCCGACGTCCCGAGGCAAACAAGTGCCTACGAGAGGGATCACTAGTTGACGCCAGCCGTGCCCTTCCAGTCGATGATGTCAACGAGTTTCCAGGGGTTCTGATTGAGTTGGAACTGGAGCTGACCCTCTTTGTCCATAGCGAGTTGGCAGAGCGGATAGAGGACACCGCCGCTCTTACTCTTGTCGGTATCGTTGATGTCAAACTCACCGGCAGTAAGGTTGAAGGACTGCGACTGCGTATCGGCGTAAACCTCGCCGAAACGGAGCAAGCGGTTGGTAATCCAACGAATCTTGCGTCCTGTGGGAGTGGGAATCATGTGGATATAGGAGATGTCGTAACCAAGAGTACCGGTAATGGAGCAATGGCCGACAGCTTTCATCTTGGAGAGAGCATTGACGAGACCTTGATTCTGGCCCTTTTCAAAGGCCTGAACGAGTGTGACGCGGTCATCGGGAGTGGAGAACTCATAGATTTCCACACTGACACCAACGATCTGGCCGAGTTGCGTGCTGGTGCCCATGGCGGTTGCTTCGATGGTTTCATTCTTCACGTGGTCACGAGAGAAAAAAGGAAGAGAGCCGACGGTAAGAAGAGCAACGAGCATTAAACCGCCGATGGTGAACTTATAAGACTTGGGAAGCGTGGTACTTCTTGGAAGCATAGGGCTCCACCTTTCGATTGGAGAGAAAGTACTAGCGTTTGGCGCGGGCGGGCGCAAACAGAGCGCGCAGACTTGGACGATACGTCATAGGTAGCAAGAGGCGCGTTCGGTAGAGGAAGGTTATATCCGGGATTAATTAGAGTCAAGGAAATGTGGTCTGGGGACCTACGGTAAGGAACAGCAGAAACAACAGATGTTCCATGACGGAGGTAGAACGGCGAACAAGCCACAATCCCTCAGCAGCGCACCAAATGGAGACTTGGCACGGCGGTCAGGATGACAAGAGCAAAACAGCTGACCGCACAGGACAGGTCACATTGGCCCGGTTCAAAAACAGAAGTGAGTTGGCCACCTACTCGTTACAAGACCATTCACGGTGGTCAGTGAACGGTGACGGAGACCGACGAGGTGGTTTGGCCAAAGCTGTTGGTGGCGTAAAGAGTGTAGGTGGTATTGGCCGAGGGAGTGACGGAAACAGACGTGCCGCGGACGGCGCCGACGGCCGGAGAAACGATTACGTAGGAGGCGCCGGAAACCTGCCAGGAGAGCGTGACGGGGGTACCGGAAGCGACGGAAGTGGCGCTGGCGGTGAACTGAGTGATCGTAGGAGCGTTGCCAGAGGGAACGTTGGCGCTGGTGTAGAGCGGGGTCATCTGAAGGACCTCGAAATCGGAGGCGTGGACGCTGCCAAGATTGTGAAGATCGGAATTGTTCCAACGATCATCGGGAGCGCCGCTGAGATACATGGAAGAGCCATTGTCGGCGAGGATGAGGCCATATTTCTTCATGGCATTGAGAATGACCTGATTCGCGGCGGAAAAGCCGGAGATGTCGAGGGAAGATTTGAGACGAAGACGCATGCCCATGGGCGGAGCGTATTGGTTGGAGGAATTGGAGGCCCAGTGAGAAGCGGGAGGAACGAAGCCGGCGGAGGAGCTCTGAACGGTGAATCGAATGGCGTGCTTGATGGTACCGGCTGCTACTTCGTCGTAACGGATGAGACCGGGAAAGATGGGAAGGCCGGCGGCGTCGGCACTGGTCCAGGTGTAGGGACGCTGCTCGTCGGCGATAAGATCCCAGACGGCACCGGAGCCGGCGTTCCACTGGGCGGTTTGCGGATAGGAGCTGTAGAGCTCATAGAGGAAACAATTGGTGGAATCGAGAACGAGTACGTGGCGATCGCCAGAACCGGGATTGGGATAGCCCTCGATTGGAGCGGAAAGAGGGATGGGCATGGGGCCGGGGTCGCTCTCGTCACCGTAGTTGGTGTAGTTGATGGGGATGAGCGATTGCGAGGCGTTGACGACCGTATAAGGGATACCCATGGAAGAGCCATTGTAGAGCCCCGCCCCGAAATCGGGATGGAGTCCGATGGAAGCGCCGATGAAACTTATGATGTTGGCGGAGTTGGGGTCGACGGAAGAGGAGGACACGTCTTTGTTCCAGAGATTGTCAGAGGGGAAAGCAAGAAAACCGTTGAGGCTGGCGCCTTGACCGGTTGACATGCTGGAGCAGTTGGAGGTTTGCGTGGAACCGTTGATTTGAAAATTGAGGGCAGAGGATTCGGAACTGCCGGGATCCGGATTTTGCACCATGATGGTAAAGATGCCAGCGGAGGAGGCGGTGCCGGTAGCGGCAAGTTGCGTCGAGGAAACGAAAGTGGTGGTGATGGGGGAATTGGAGAGTAGAACTTTTGCGCCAGAGACGAAGTTGCTGCCAGTGATGGTGAGGGAGAAGTTGCCAAGATTGCTGGAGGCAGGCGAGATGCCGGAGAGGACCGGGGTGGGATTCATCAGGGTGACGGCGCTGGTGGAAGACTTGGAGGTGTCCGCGCCAGAGGTGGCTTTGACAGTAACGGTATTAGGAGAGGGAAGTGAAGAAGGAGCGATGTATTTTCCGGAGGAATCGACGGTGCCAAGAGTGGGGGAGCCACCGTTAGTATTGTTGACGGACCAGGTGACAGATGTGTTGGAGGTGCCGGAAACGGTGGCGGAGAACGAGACGGAATTGCCAGTGCGGACAGTGGCAGTGGAGGGAGAGACGGCCACAGCGATGGAGGGCGTAGGAGGGGTTTGTTTGTCGGCGGAACTGGAAGTAGCTCCGCCGCAAGCGGCCAGAGAGAAAGCCAGAAAAAGGAGAGGGGCACAGAGAGCAGGAAGTCGTGTGCGCATAGAGAGCCCATTTTCGAAGGGGGAAGAGCGAGGGGCAACTGGACGGAGGGCCAGAAGAGGGGCAGGGGTAATCAAAAAGGGGCCGGATGGGAACGCGGAAGCAGATGTGATTGTTGGCAATAGGGTTGGTGAGCGGCAACCTAGCGACAGAAATGGTTGTGGTGCATGTCTACTATTCCTGACAAGTCCGATATCCGGAAACTGAATGCATGCGCGCTTAATTAGGTCGTGACCATTCTGTTGGACGTACTGGTGTGCTCGAGCACCCTGGGAATCGGCACGAAAGGAAGCGACAAAGAGCGATTGTCGCGGGTTGTCGCTTGCGGCGCGTGGGAGAGGTGACCCTAGAATGCGACGAAGCCTGAGGAATGAAGGAAGTTAGGCCCTAACGGCAAGAGCGAAAGACTTCGTTGTGAAAACACCAGGAAAGCACAAGAGAGGAGCGTTCCAAATGAGAGCCGAGCTGGCATTAATGGTGACATTGGGGTTGGCACTTTCGAGCGTGGCGCCAGCGGTGGGTTTGGCGCAAGAGCAACAACAAACACCAGTGCAACAACCGGCATCGACGACACAGCAGGCCGCGACACCAGCAGCGGACACGGTGAAGCCGATTGCGTCGTGCGGATTCTGCCTGGAAGATGGCACGAAAGTGCCGTTGACGCTGGGGAGAGAGTTATCGTCGGCAACGGAGGTAACAGGCAATCGAGTGGACTTCGTTGTGACGGAAGACGTGGTGGTGAAGGGTGTGGTGGTGATTCCCAAGGGTTCGAAAGCGATGGGGACGGTCACGCAAGCGCAGGGAAAACGGCGGATGGGCCGCGCTGGAAAGCTGGACGTGACAATCGAAGAAGTGAGACTGGCAGATGGACAGCGGGCGAAGTTGCGCGCGAGTCAAGAGGCCAAAGGAAAAGGCCGGCAGGGGTTGATGACAGGAGCGATGATTGGAACCGCAATCGTGTTCTTTCCGGCGGCTCCGGCATTCCTGCTGATGAAAGGGAAAGATGTGGTGATCGCGCAGGGAGCGCCTGTGACATCGTACGTGGACGGGGACATAACGCTGGAAGAGGCCAAGTTCGAAAGCGTCCCGAAACCGACGGGGACTGGAGAAATTGCAGCGGCACCGACAGCGGCCGCAATCGCGGTGGGAAACCCGGGGAATAAACCTGATGAAACGCCAGCGACGAGTACACCGCCCTGGAGGTAGTACAAGGTGCGCTTGACCACGAGAGCGCAAAAGAACAAATGAGAGTTAATGCTGCTAGAGCACAAAAGCCCACCCTTTTCGAAAAAACGCAAGGGTCGGCTGCCCTCAAGTTCATTCTGTTGAAACAACGAGCCACGGATAATGGGAAGTGGCAAATTGATGGCTTGACTCTTGTAGTGACGTGAACTATACCAAGGCGAGAAACGCACCCGCCCGGGAAGGGAGACGGAAAGCCACAAGCGGGGGCTTGAAATGAAATTGCCACTGGGGCGCTCCGCCGTAAATCAGAGGTCGGCCCAGGAGGGCACGGTTTCACAGATTGAATTTTCCTGTCACAAAAACGCAAAGGGACTGAGGAGGGAGCACATGAAGAAATCAATCATGCTGGGAGGATTGTTGGTAGGGACTGGATTAATGACATTGGCACTGGCGCAAACGCAAGCGCCAGCGACGACAGCGCCTGCGGTGAAAGTTGGACCAACGGTAGCAGCGAAGGGGGCCTCACCCGCGCCGAGCGCTACGGCTAAGAATCAAAGCCAGAAGACAAGTATTGGAAAGGGAGCAACTTCGACAACGTCGTCGGGACCAGCATCTTACTGGACGGATATGGTGGATATCGATGACGATGGGACGGTGGAAGACAATCAGTTCCTGTGGGACAAGGCACGCGGGATCTTGTACACCTACCGAGAAGACGATTTCAGGTGCGCAAACGGAAACCCGGAGAGCGGAAGTATATTGATGGGAATTTATGCGGCTGGGAATCCGGCGGGCAAGCCTGCGGGATCCGGCTGGTACGTAGTGGGATTGAACGCGGGCCAGTGCGGAATGGCCAAGGCGGGAACGTTTGGCTGCAAGTTCGATGCCTCCGGGAAATATACGGCCTGCGGAGCAGCCGTGGTGAATGAGAAGACCGGCGAATTGGATGTGGCCATTGTGAAGCAGTAGAGTTTGCAGCACGCGGTCTGGCTGCCCCCTGGGGAAGGGATTTTCAAGGGGGCAGCGGGGGCGGTGGTGGACCCGCCGGAACAGGATTCCAGAAAACTTGTGTGGGGGAGCGTGCCCGATCGTGAGGCAAGGCGTACATGTGTGCCCTCGGAGCGAGTGACTGAGGGTAGGTCTCTAGCATCGAAGACGTACGGCGAGTTTCTGACGGGATGGAGTTGACAACCAGGATAGTGGGGTTGCGAGACCGCGTTGAAGTGAGAGGTTAGTTGGCGGAAGGGCTATCATGAAAGCCAGCGCTACATTGAGGATTTGCGGCGAATCGCAGTCAATGAACAAGGAACGGGAGAGAGAACCGTGAAGAATAAAGTGATGCAAGTGGTAAAAGCGGGAGGGAAGTTTGAGTTGGTGGAGCGGGAGATGGCCACACCAGATGCCGGAGAGGTGAGGATCAAAGTGCAGGCGTGCGGAATCTGTTTCAGCGACCATTTTACGAAGGATGGGCAGTGGCCGGGAATCAAGTTCCCGCGCGTGCCGGGGCACGAGGTGGCGGGAATCGTCGATGAAGTGGGAGAGGGCGTGACGGAATGGATGAAGGGCGACCGCGTGGGAGTGGGCTGGCACGGAGGACACTGCTTTGTGTGCGCGGCGTGTCGGCGGGGGGATTTTGGGGCGTGTGCGAATGGACAGATTACCGGAATCACGAGGGATGGCGGGTATCAACAGTACATGATTGCGCGGAGGGAGGCGGTGGCGCGAATGCCGGAGTCCCTGGATGCGGCAGAAGCAGGGCCGCTGTTGTGCGCAGGGATTACGACGTTCAATGCGCTGCGGAATAGCGGGGCGCGCGCGGGCGACCTGGTCGGAGTGCTGGGAATTGGGGGATTGGGGCACTTGGGGATACAGTTTGCGGCGAAGGCCGGGTACCGCACGGTGGGAATCGGACGCGGACCAGAGAATGCAGCGCTGGCGAAGAAGTTGGGAGCGGTAGCGTACATTGACAGCCAAGCAACGAATCCAGCCAGGGAGTTGCAGAAGTTGGGAGGAGCAGGAGTGATCCTGGCGACAGCGCCAAGTGCGAAGGCGATGTCGGCGGTGGTCGATGGACTGGGTGTGGATGGGAAGATGATCATAGTGGGAGCGGACATGGCACCGCTGGAAGTGACGCCGATTCAATTGTTGGGGCAGCGGCGGCAGTTGCGGGGATGGGCGTCGGGAACAGCGGTGGATTCAGAAGATACGTTACGTTTCGCGGAAATGACGGGAGTGAAGGCAATGGTGGAGAAATATCCACTGGAGAAGGCGAACGAGGCGTATGCGAGGATGCAGAGCGGGAAGGCGGAGTTTCGGGTGGTGTTGACGACATGAGGAGGGAAGAGAACTGATTATCAGGAACGAGGAACCTGGGAGCCAGCGCTGCCCCGGTTCTGTTGTTTAGGGGAGCGACGGGGGAAGGGAAGACAGATCCCGTACTCGCAAGCAACGCGGGTTGCGGGATGACAAATTGTCTTCGCGGCGAAGTTAGAAAGGGATGTCTTCGTCGGAGATTTCAGGACCGGCGCCGGCTGAGCCAAAGGAATCGTCGGCGGGGGCAGGTTGATCGTGGTCTTCGGCACGAACCGAGCCGCCAGATCCCCCGGCACCGGCAGCCATGCTGCCGCCTTCGCCGCGGCCACCGAGCATGCGGAAATTGCTGGCGACGATTTCGAAGCTGGTGCGCTTCTGGCCTTCCTTGTCCTGCCACTCACGGGATTGAATGCGACCTTCGATGAATACCAGGGAACCTTTTTTCAAATACTGCTGAGCGATTTCGGCCTGCTTGCCCCAGACAACAATCTTGTGCCACTCGGTGCGCTTCTGGCGCTCGCCGTTGCGATCTTTGTAGGATTCGTCGGTGGCGACGGAGAAATTAGCGACGGCCTGACCGCCGGAGGTGTAGCGAGTTTCTGGATCGCGACCGAGACGGCCGACGAGGATGACTTTATTGACGGACATTGAATTGGCTCCTAACGACGACAGCGGAGGAGGATCTGCGGCAATCTCCCCTGAAAAGAGAAAGATAACACGTTGGCTAAGAAAAAAGAACTGAGGGGAGAAGCCTGTGGGGGCGAGGTTGAAGGAAAGAGCGATGAGATCCTGCGGAGCGGCGGGGATGCACCCTTCAGAATGACAATGCGAGGGAGAGTCGCGGCATAGTGTGACACAGAACTGCGTATGGTCGGATCAAGCGAAGGCGCTTAAAGCGGTACTCGTGGGCGTGGCGGAAGAAATAGACGATGCTAGGGATGCGCCGAGTTGGATCGCTTGGGATCGTGCGGCGCGCAAACAGCGCGCGCCTCAGAATGATATCGTCGGTGAGAATGTGGGAAGCGAATTGACAAGAGGGGCGGAGCGACCTAAGTTGGCGCTGACGAGCGAGGGAGGGATTCGATGCGGAGACGACGCAGAAACTGGAAGACGAGATGGGCGGTGATGATGATGGTGGCTTTAGCGTATGGCGGATTGATGGGAGAGACACGTGCGCAAACGGCCGAGTCGAGCGCCGTAGGGATTTTCGAAGGGTCGGGAGACGTTGGGAAAGTGCTGCACAAGGGAAGCGTGGAATTTGATGCGGCGAAAGGGAGGTACACGATCGCGGGAAGCGGCGAGAACATGTGGTTTGCGTCGGATGAATTTCAGTTTGCGTGGAAGAAAATGAATGGAGATGTCACGCTGACAGCGGACATCGCCTTTGAGGGATCGGGAAAGAACGAACATCGCAAAGCAGTGTTGATGGTGAGGCAAAACTTGGACCGGGATTCGGTGTACGTGGATATTGCGGTGCACGGGAGCGGGCTGACATCGCTGCAATTCCGGGATGAGCGAGGGGCAACGACACACGAGGTGCAGGCGAATGTGACTGCTCCGAAGAGAGTGAAGATTGAGAAGTACGGAGATTATTTCACGATGTGGGTGGCCGGAGCGGACGGGACGTTTGCGCTGGCGGGAGCGACGGGGAAGATCTTGCTCACCGCACCATTCTACGTGGGGATCGGCGTGTGCAGCCACGACAAGGATGTGGTGGAGAAGGCGGAGTTTTCGCATGTGGCGCTAGAACAGGACCTGAGCTCTAGCACGGCGAAGCCCACGCTGTACAGCATGATGGAGATTATTGATGCGAGTTCGCTGGACCGTAGAGCAATTTACGTGGCGCCGGAACGATTCGAAGCGCCGAACTGGATGCCGGATGGAAAGAAGTTGTTGTTCAACAGGAAAGGAAGGATCGAGACGATCCCGGTAGAGGGCGAGGCCACGACCGCGGTTGATACAGGATTCGCGGTGCAGTGCAACAATGATCATGGGATCTCGCCGGATGCCAAGGAATTGGTGGTGAGCGACCAATCACAGGGAGATCACCAGTCGCGCGTATACCTGCTGCCGATTACTGGAGGCACGCCAAGGCTGGTGACAAAGGATGCGCCGTCGTACTGGCATGGATGGTCACCAGATGGAAAGACGCTTGCGTTTGTAGGGGAGCGGAATGGCGAGTTCGACATTTACACGATTCCGGTGACGGGCGGAGAAGAGACGCGATTGACGGCGGCGAAGGGGCTGGACGATGGGCCGGAATATACGCCAGATGGAAAGTGGATCTACTTCAATTCCGTGCGGACGGGGCACATGCAGATCTGGAAGATGCGGCCGGATGGAAGCGAGCAGGCGCAGGTGACCTTCGATGAGTACAACAACTGGTTTCCACATTTCTCGCCAGATGGAACGCAGATGGTGTTCATTACGTTTGACCGTAGCGTGGAAGGACATCCGGAGAACAAGGATGTGATGCTGAGGATCATGTCCATGAAAGACGGGAAAGTGGTGGTGGCGGCAAAATTGTTTGGAGGGCAGGGAACGATCAATGTGCCGTCGTGGTCGCCGGATGGGAAAAAGTTCGCGTTTGTGAGTTATGCGTTGGTAGACAGCGAAGAGACGGTGAAATGAGATGCGTCTAGGTGCAGGCGATCACGTTTTTACAGCCGAGGGCACCGAGAGAATCGCGGTGAGGGAACTAGGACACCGATCAAGCTGCGATCGCTCCATCCCGGCGCGGCGCTCCGGTCGGGTTGAGAAGCTAAGATAAGGCGAAATTCGGAAAGTGCAAAACTGGCAGAAGAACCGGCGGAACTCCTGACAATTGGTCACTCTCTTTAGAGCTACGGCGCATCCAGCTAGACGGGAATGCGAACGGGCGGAGTTTGAATTGTGGAAAGGAGGCGGGAATGAACCTATAATCGCGCCACTCGCAAGCTCAGGGTGACGCCGGCATGGTAAGCAGCAGAACTTCATGGCGAATCGTGACGGTCGCCGCGATCAGTATCCTCGGGAATTTTTATCTTGGCTACTACTTGCTGTTTGGACTGGCGGAAGACGGCGTCGATGTGAGAGACGTATCGGGGCGAGCGTTGGTGACGAAGGTGTGGGAGCATTCGCCAGCGGCTCGCGCTGCGATGGCCGATGGCGATCTACTGGTTGAGGTGAACGGGCAGCGAATCGCGAACGTGGTGGACTGGCTGTCGCAGAGGATGAATTTCGAGCCAGATAAGCCCATCGTAATCCGCGTGGAGCGTTCGGGACGGCCCGTTGATTTGAAGATGTTGGTGCACGGCAGAGTCTGGGACGATCTGAGCTCGTCGGCAAAAACCACGCAAGTGATATTCCTAGCGAACAAGTTCATCACACTGGTAATCGGATGGTTCGTGGTGTTCAGACGACCCGAGGATCTTGTGTCACGCCTTGGGGGTTGGGTGTTGGTAACAATGGCGACGGTGTACGAGGCATTTCAGTGGGGCATGGCAGCTTCGATACGAGCATTGCCGTTCGTAGTTGCGGTTGCGGTGATGCTGGTCTATGTAAGCGCGGCCATCCGAACACCGCTACTGGCAGGCTTTTTCTGTCTGTTCCCCAAGAAACTATTTAGTAATCGATGGATATGGGTGACGTTGGTAGTCGGTCCATTGCTGGCGGCGATCTATTCGCTCTATTTGCTAGCGCGGACGGTGTATGACCCGACGCATTTGAGTGGGATAACGAAGCCGTGGGTGCTGGCGGTATTGGGTTTGCAGAGCCTGGCGTACCTGGCGGTAGCTGTTGTGGTGGTGCCGCTGAATTACTGGCGGCTGGAGTCCGTAACGGATAGGCGCCGATTTCGCGTGGTGTCCTACGGAGCATTGGCCGGAATGGTGTTTTACATTCCAAGAGTGATCGGAACTTCGCTGGTGGATTTTAATCCGTGGTTAAGGGAGTTTCTGGAATCACCGACGACAGATCTGGTGTGCAGCGTGGGGATGTTGGTATTTCCCCTGTCGTTTGCGTACGCGATTTTGAAGCAGCGGCTATTTGATGTACGTGTAATCATCCGGCGTGGGTTGCAGTATGCCTTGGCGCGGAATTTTCTACGAGCGATACCGGTGTTTGTCGGGGGATTGCTGGTGCTGGACCTGATATTTCACGGGAGCCAGCCGCTGTTTGGAGTATTGAAGGCACGCGGTGCGGCCTACGTGGCGATTGCGGCACTTGCGGGGCTGGCGTACGTGCAGCGGCAATCGTGGCTATCGGCGCTGGACCGAAGGTTCTTTCGCGATAAGTATGATGCGCACCGCTTATTCCGGGAAATCGTAGAAGAGATACGGCACGGAACGAGCGTGGAGCAGGTGGCACCAAGCGTGGTGTCGCGAGTGACAAGTGCACTGCACGCTGAATTTTGCGCACTGCTGATGAGAAAGCCGGGCGAACCGCTTTATCGTGCGGTGTCGGCAGCGCCAACCGGATCACCGGCTTCTGATTTGCCAGCGACGAACAAGTTGATTCCACTGGTACGGGTGCTGGACCGCTCGGTGTCCATCACGCAGGCGGGGAGCGGTTGGCTGGGGGAGCAACTACCGCAGGTCGATAAAGACTTCTTACACAGCGCACACATCGAGTTGCTGGTGCCGGTCTCGTTGGCAGAAGGCAGTAGCGAGGCGCTGCTGGTGCTGGGGGCGAAGCAATCAGAGGAACCGTACAGCAGCGAAGACACGGCACTGCTCGAGAATGTAGCAAGCGCGCTGGGCTTGCTATTAATGAGAGGAGCGGCGATTTCACCGGGGCGCGCTTTTGAGGAATGTCCGGCGTGCGGGACTTGTTACGACACGGGAACGACGCGATGTGAAAAGGACAAAACGTTGCTGACGCTGGTGGCGTCGGCACGAATACTGGGGGACCGGTACCGGTTGGAGAAGAGGCTGGGACAGGGCGGGATGGGGAAGGTATACAGAGCGACAGACTTGTCGTTGAATCGGGGTGTCGCGGTAAAAATGATTCGCGACGAGTTTTTTGCAAACCAGCAAGCTGTGGAGAAGTTCCGGCAGGAGTCGCGAGTGACAGGCAGTTTTGCGCATCCGAACGTGGTTACGGTGCACGATTTCGGAGTGGACACAAATCAGCGCGTGTTTCTAGTTATGGAACTACTGGAAGGAATGACGGTACGCGAAGAACTGCGCGCCAAGAAGCAATTGATGCCGGTACGGACGTTGGAGTTATTTGAAGGCATATGCGCGGGAATTGGAGCGGCGCACGCGCGCGGGCTGGTGCACCGGGACTTGAAACCGGAGAATATTTTCCTGTCGCGAACGAATCAGCGGGAAATGGTGAAGATCACAGACTTTGGAATAGCCAAGGTGATGCCGGAGTTTACAAACGAAACGAATAATACGGCGACGGGAGTGCTGGTGGGGACGATGCGGTACATGTCGCCGGAGCAGATCCGAGGCGGCTCAATATCACCGCGGTGGGACCTATGGGCGCTGTCGGTGATTGCGTATGAAGCGTTGTGTGGGAGTGCGCCGTTTGTGGGGTCGGACTTCGCGACGCTGCAGGACGCGATTGTAAAAATGAAGTTTGCAGACGTGAGCACGCATGCGACCGATGCGCCAGAAAAGTGGCAGAGGTTTTTTGAGCGGGCGTTCGCGCGTGTAGAGGAGGAAAGACCGGCGAGCGCAGAAGTGTTCTGGAAGGAGTTGAAAGAGTGCTTGGGGTGAGGAACAGGGGTCACCTGCGAGAATCCATGAATTGAAGTCCTGCGCAGACCAAGTCACGATCTTTCCGTCCCGGCAACGCGCGCGGGACGCACAAATTGCTTTCCGCGGCAGCCAAAGGCTGATGACGCTTGGGTGGGGTTGACAGCGTTCGTTTTAGGGTTGCATGCGGGACGACGCGGCAGCGATTGAGCCGCGAGAAATGGTACGACAGGTTGCGCCAATGAACATCGGGAAAATCCAAATACGGGCGGCGGGATTGGATGAGAAGGATCTGGAAGCAATCGTGCATCACCGTCGAGCGATGTTTTTTGATATGGGGCGCCGGGACGAGAAGGCCCTCGGGGCGATGTGTGAACGATTTCGACCGTGGTTGAGACGGAAGATGGAGGCGGGGGAATATCTGGCGTGGTTCGCGATCGCGCCGGCGGAGACGGTAGTGGCGGGAGCAGGACTGTGGTTGATGGACGGGCCGCCGCACATGGTTGGGGGAGGAAAGTGGCGCGGGAATATTCTGAATGTGTACACAGAGGCGGATTACAGAAGGCAGGGTTTGGCGCGCAGACTGCTGCAAATGGCAATGGACTGGTGCGAGAAGCAAGGAGTGGAACCGGTGATTCTGCATGCGAGTCCGGAGGGAAGAGGGTTGTATCAGCGAATGGGATTTGAGGCGACGAATGAAATGAGGTTGAAAAAGCCGGGGGAATGAGAGTGGGAACTATTTTTGCGGAGGGATGCCGGTCTTACGGAGGAGTTCAGCGTAGCGCAGATCGGAGCGAATGGAATCGATGCCGAAATCATTGTTGAGAAGAGTGAAGAGCGATTCGTCGCGCTGGTCGAAGGCAATCTTGAGCCAGCGAAAGGCGTCGTCCGACTTGCCAAGGTCCGTGTAGACTTGAGCGATGTTGTAAGGGGAAACGAACGAGGTTTGCTGGCGAGCGAGCAGTACTGGCAAGGCTTTGGCGGAAGCTCCTTTCCAGCCGCCAGAGCGAAAGCCTTCCTCAAAAGGGTCGGCGGTGAGTTCGGCTTGTTTGCGAATCTCCGCGATGGCTTCCGGATATATGCGCTTGCCGAGCTAGGCAAAGCCAAGGCACTCGTGCGCTTTGTAGAAACTTGGGTCGTCTTGAGGACCTTCTTGCACGTTTCGATGGCCTTGTCGTATTGACGATAGTTGATGAAGGCATTGCCGATGGTGGAAGAAATTATCAGCGCGAGAGGATCAAGGTCGTGAGCAAGATTCAGTTCGGCGAGGACGGAATCGAGCGAGTCGCCCATGGCAAGACGCTTTTCGGCATGCCACTGGTGAATGGTGGCGTCATTGGGATCGATGGATAAAGCTTTCTGATACTCGGCCTCGCCGCCGGCGAAATCCCAGTCGCGCAAATATTTGTAGTCACCTAAAACGACATGAGGCCGGGCCAAATTGGGGTCCAATTCAAGAGCCCTGAGAGCAGCGCCGCGGGCTTTGGGATAGGAGTCGGCAGGGTCGGCGCCATAGGAGGACGCGACACCGTAGGATTCGGCGATACCGGAATAGGCGAGAGCATATTGTGGATCTTTGTCGACCGCTTGTTTGAAATAGTAGACGGCGTCATGGAGATCCTTGAGGGTGCGTTTGGACCAAGATTGGCGGCCCTTGAGATACAGGGCATAGGCTTCAGGATTTTGCGTTCCTTGCCGGGAGACGCGGCATCGTGCTCGGAGATTTCGTGGATGGTGCAGATATTGGGATGGTTGAGGGAAGAGGCCGCGCGGGCCTCGCGGCAGAAGCGTTCCCAGGCAAAAGGATCGCGAGCAAGTTCATCGGGAAGGAACTTGAGGGCTACCTGGCGACCGAGCTGATATCTTCAGCGCGATAGACGACACCCATACCCACCACCGCCAAGCTTTTCGAGGATGCGGTAGTGGGAAAGGATCTGGCCCAGGAGTCGCTCGGAGTCAGCCATTGAGGAGGACATGTTAGGTGGCGGAGTTGAGACAAGTCAATGAGGGAAGAAGGCAAGTGGGCTGGAATGGCTTGTTTCCGCGACAGAGGGCACCGGGGAGGACCAGGAAAGTCTCCCGAGAGCACTGTGACAGCGCAAGCTCCGACGACGAGTACGAAAAAAGCCCGAGCGCAAACGACGGCGCAGGCGGAGGAGTATCGTCGCATGCATCTTCGAGTGGTAGCGGGGGAGGAGGACAGTCGAGCCCGGCGCCTGCGCTAGCAACGAAGACGGGAAGGCCGCATTGAGAAGATCGATGATTTTAGCAAGAGGTGAGACACCTCTAGTACGGAGGCTATGGAGAGCACGGAAGAAAACGCGAGAAGATGAACGGAAGATGGGAGAAATCGACTTCACGCTAGGGATTGTGGCAGGACAGGAAACAAGCCAAGATTTCTCGACTGCGGCCGCACAACCTGCGGTCTTCGCTCGGGATGGTAAATTCGTGTATGCAGGGAAGACTTGGATAGGACGGAATTTAAAGCTCGCACGCTTAAAAATAAAAGGGTGCGGCACCCAGCGGCAGGAGCGAAGCAAGAAGAAAAACCACTCAACCGGTAGAATCAGCCACGGGAGAAAGCTTAGGGAAACCGAAAAGGCGGTGGCTAGCCTGAGCTTTCCTAAAGGTCAGTGCGCGGTGGTGGCGGTGACCGCGACGCCTAGTTCCTTGAGCTTGGCACGGGCGCGGCGTTCCTCTTCGGTGCTGGGATAGCGCTTGACAACTTCACGAAGTTCCTTGACGCCGGGGTTTTTCTGGCCGAGTTCGAGGAGAGCCATTCCTTTCTTGAGGCGGGCAGGGGCGAGCTTGAAGCTTTTAGGATAGCCGCTGAGAACCTTGTCGTATTCCTGAACGGCGACGTCGTACTGGTGTTGCGAGTATGCGATCTCGCCGAGGTAGAACTGCGCGTTGGAGGCGAGATCGGTGTCGCCGTAGTAGTGGAGGTAGTCCTGGAATTCGTTGCGAGCGAGATCGTATTTGCCGCTGGTGATGTCGCGCAGTCCGTTGGAATAGAGAGTGTCGGCGGAAGGAGCGGTGCCGGAAAGAGCCGAAGAAGCTGGCGAAGAGGACATCGGCTGCGGGGAAGAGCCCCCGTTGTGGTTCGAAGCAGCGCCGTTGGGTGCGGAAGAACCAGTGGAAGGGGCGGGAGCTGGGGCGCCGCCAGAAATGCGCGCGTCGATATTCTGGACGGAGTTCTGGAGGTCGACAAGCTGCTGGTTGAGTTTGCCGAGACGGGACTTAATTTCCTCAAGATTGTCGGAGAGGCCCTGGACCTGAGTGGACATGGTGTCGAGGCGCGCGCCGGAATTAGCCTGAACGTCCTGAACGGACTTTTCGAGGGAACTCATGGTGGCGTTAAGCTTGGAGACATGGTCGGAAGACTGTTCGATGAGCGTTTTCTGGACGGTGTGATCCTGGGTCATCTGCGTTTGAATCTCTTTTTGACCCTGGAGGAGGGCGGAGACGTCGCGCTGGAGCTCGATGATTTCCCGAGCAACGGCCAGGGCGGGCCGAGGGCCAACCAGGCTGCCGGCAAGGGCGCTGGCAAACATGGCGCCAGAGAAGACGAGAATGTTACGAGTGCGCATGATGAATCCTCCACGGAATCAAGAAAAGCAAATCAAAAATAGGAACAATGCCAACTATCCAATTTACTGGGAGATGAGCGAGGGAGCAAGTGGTTGTGTGGGGAAGCTAGAACATACGTGAAAAAAGAATGTCCAAAAAGTACGGACTGGGAATTCAAAGTTGGGGAGTGGCGCAACAGTATCGCCACGATCTCTCCACTCCGCGCCAGCAAAGTACGCTGGTGCTGCGATCGGGATGACCGAGCAGCGAGAACGGTACGCTCAAGTATCGAGAACCGCGATTGGAGGAACGTAGAAAAGGCCCCACCCTTTGCAAGGAACGCCAAGGGTGGGGCAGCCTCACGATCAAATACTACTTGGTTTGCACGAAGTGGCCACGACGGTTTTTGGCGTAACAGGCTTCGGTGGCTTCCATGCAGAACGGCTTTTCTTTGCCCCAACTGGTGGCGCTGAGCCGGCTTTCGGGGATACCGAGACTGACGAGGTACTGCATGACGGCGTTGGCGCGACGCTGGCCGAGGGCTAAGTTGTACTCGGTGGAGCCACGTTCGTCGCAATGACCTTCGATGGTAATCCGCATGGTGGGGTACCGCTTGAAGAAGGCTGCGTCCTTCTGAATGGCCTGACGGGCGTCGGGGCGAAGTTCGGCAGAATCGTAGTCGAAATAGGCGTCAGAAACTTCTTCAAGGAAAAGCTTGTCGATGGAAGTAGACTCAGCACCCGGAGCGACCGACGTGGTAGTAGGAGTATTGACAGAGATGCGGACGGTGGCGTCGGCATTGCCGCCGGGGCCGGAGGCGGTAATGGTATACGACGTGGAAGCCGCGGGGGTAACAGTGGTCGAGCCTTGAGCGGTGACCGCGCCGACTTCCGGGGCGATAGAGACATTGGTGGCGTCCGTGGAGGTCCAGGAGAGCTTGGAGGACTCACCGGGATTGAGCGACGTTTTATCCGCAGAAAGAGTGACGGTGGGCTTGCTCATAGAGGCTGGAGGAGTGTAGACGCCGGTAGATTTACTGACGGGCTTTTTATTGCAGCCAGCCACGAGGAGCGAGAGGGTCAGGACCGAGAGTGAAAGTGCGCGCAAAAAGGGGCGGTACGGCTGAATCATTCGTGTCCTCCTAGACACTGGGGTATCCCGTGCTGGGCCCACCGGAAACTACAAGAGTAGCACTGACAGGCGGCTGGCGGGTGATATGTCGTATTGCGATATATCGTACAACGAAGGCGGAGCGGGCGCGGTAACAAAAATGCGCGGTACCGGGAAGGGCAACAGCGAAGCAAAGCAGAGCTATCAGATATCGGCGAACAAAGGTCAGGAGACGAAGAACGAATCGCAGCGATTGAGGATTGGGGCGAGACGCGTTGATCTTGTCGCGATCCCTCCGCTCCTCGTCGGCGAAAAACACCGGTGCTTCGGTCGGGCTGACAGGCGCGAGGAACGCGGGCATCCATGACTACATGACGTGAGTTGGCGGCAACTCGCAGGGAAAGGGTCGAACGCAAAAGCGGTGACCCATGGGCGTTCCGGTTGAACGAGTAACTCTCCCAATGAGCGGTCATTTGGTGGACCAGTTGGGGGATTCGTTATGGCCGGTGGTGGTGAGCTGGCGCGGTTCAGTGCCATCGGCGAGCATAACCCAGATTTGACGAGAGCCGCGGCGAGTGGATTCGAAAACGATGTGGCGGCCATCGGGAGCCCAGCTGGGGCGCTCGTTGCGGCCCGCGTCGCGAGTGATCTCGCGAAGACTGCCGGAAGAGACATCCATGATGTAGAGGTCGTAATTGCCTGAGGGACGGCGCCAAGAGAAGGCGAGGAGTTGGCCGTTCGGAGACCACGCGGGATCGATGACATAACCCATGTCCGGAAGATCGAGTTTGCGAGTGTTGGTGCCGTCGGAATTCATGAGGTAGAGCTGAGGGACGCCGCCGCGATCGCTGACGAAGGCGACGGTCTGGCCAGTCTTCGGATTCCAGGCGGGCGAGGTGTCGGCTCCGCTGGAGTTTAGCGTGACCCTCTTGGGGCGATTGCCACTGGAATCGGAAACGTAGAGTGCGGGGTTACCTTGCATGGACGAAGAGAACATGACTTGCGAGCCGTCGGGAGACCAGGTGGGAGATGAGTTTGTACCCTTATAGCGAGCGAACGAGACGATCTTGTTGGAGTCGAGAGAATACATGCAGATTTGCGCGCTGACGACACCGTTTGCGGGAGCAAAACAAGTGAAGGCGATGCGGGAAGCGTCTGGCGACCAATGTGGAGTGAGGGCAACGCTGCCGAGAGAGGTGAGTTTGTGCTGATTGGAGCCGTCGTAGTCCATAACCCAGACTTCCTTATTACCGGAACGGGCGCTGATGAAGGCGATTTGCGTTGTGGCGATGCTGGCCAGACCGCCAGAGAGTTTATTGACGATTTCGTCAGCGAACTGGTGGGCGAATTTACGAACCTGGGCGTCGGTAGGATTGCCGCGATAGATTTTGCCGATTACCGCTTGAGAGGAGGGATTGCGGACATCGAACATCCAGGCGGAGATGGAAACTTCGGCGGAAGTTTCGGAGAGATTCCCGAAGGCCACGAAGTTGGCGTTGATGGGCATGTCAGTCCAAGTAAGATTGCGGAGTTCGGAGGGCTCGGAGGGCGATTGAGTGGGATAGAAACTGGGAGACACGAGATCGAGGATACCGGAGAAGGCGAGGTCGTCGCGAACAACTTGCGTGAACAGAGGAGCATGGGATTTAGAGACGTCGGAGCGGGAAGCGAAATCGGCAACAGCAATGCGAGGCTTCTCGACGCCGAGACCGGTGCCGGTACGGAACCAACCTTGTTCTTGCTGGGCAAAGGAAAGGACGGGGGAGAGAAGCACGAGGAGCAGAGTCGAGAATCGAAGAGTGCGACGGGAAAGGCGTAAGTTCGATGCCAACGCGACCTCCGGAGAATTGTCCCAACGACGGGACGTGCACAGCGACCACCGTATATAGGATACGACTAAAACAGGGAAGGGTTGGAGGAGAAAACACTGTAGAAGGAAATTGTGGTATTTAAAAAAGTAGCGTGCCGAGCGGACTGGGAGCCGCAAGAGATGCTCTCATCGATGATAATTTTGCCGCGATCCCTTCGCTGCGGGCCGCCAATGGCGCGGAGCGGAGGGATGACCAACGAGCGCGGATTCGCGATGACAATTTGATGAAAAAGAGAAACCAAGAAAGAGAAATGAAAATTAGCGACGTTGGAACATAAGAATCCATCCTTCGCAAGGTGCGCGAAGGATGGGGCACCCTCAAGTTCATTTGGCGTTCGGAGTAACGCGGGAAATTAAAGATGTCAGTGGTGTTGAGAGAGGTCGAAGTCGAAGGTAACGTCGACGGACTGACCACGCCAGTCGGAGGGTAGGGCGGGCATTTTTTCGATGCCGAACAGAGCGCGCATGCCGGAATCGTCCATGGAGCGATTGCCGCTGGATTGGGAAAGGCGAATATTTTTGACGGTGCCATCGCGAAGAATGGTGAACGTGACGATGGCGTGAGCGGTACGTGCAGCGCGGATGGGTGGATCGATGGTGTTTTGCATCCAGTTGTCTTGGACGCGCTTAGTGACGCTGGAAACATACCAAGGATAACGAGCGGCAAATTCGGCGCCGCCTTGGCCGCCGATGGAGAGACCCGGGGAAGAAGACATGGGTCCGGGCTCGGAACCGTAGCCGCTGGGAACGTTCATGTTGCCACCCTTGCCGTAGGGGACGGCGTTTTCGGGAGGAGGTGTTTTGTTCTCGAGAGTTTTGGAAGCCCTCGTGGGGGGTGGAGGAGGTTTAAGTTTATCGAACTTGGGGATTTTGATGGCGTCGGTTTTGAGTTCGGGAGGTTTGGGAGGCTCTTCCTTGGCGAGACCCTTGGTGGGATCGATGACGTGACTATCGGTGAAGACGTTGGGCTGAGGCATGGGCAGGCCTGCGCTGCTGACGAGATTGACCTTTACGCCGGAATCACCGGAACCGCCGACACCGCCCCAGGGGACGGAGTTACGTTGAATCCAGACGCCGAGAAGAAGGAGAACGGTGAGGCAGAAGTGCATGAAGGCGGAGTAGCCGAGAAAGGGCTTGAGATCGAGTTCTTCGGTGTTGGGCGCGAGGTGATACATGGAAATCAGTTGGTGCGCGGGCGATCGTTGATGGGTTGCGTCACGATGGAAATGTTAGAAATGCCGGACTGACGGAGAGAGTCGATGACGGAGGCGAAAGCGCCGAAGGGAACGGTCTCATCGCAGCGGAGGAAGACAGCGTCCTGCGGGCGCTTGAGCTGTTTTTTGATTTTGTCGGCGAGCTGGTGAATATTAACGGGAGCATCGCCGAGATAGATGCGCTGGTTTTTGTCGACAGTGACGACGAGGCGCTGCTCGTTAATTTCCTTGACGGTATGAGTTTTAGGGACGTCGACCTCGATGCCGGACTGAAGGATAGGAGCGGTGATCATGAAGATGATGAGCAGGACGAGGACGACGTCGATGAACGGCACCATGTTGATGTCGGAGAGGGAGGTTTGCGTAGATTTAGTTATTTGTGGCATTAGGTGAAAGTCTTTTCGATTTGGGCGGCAAACTCGAGGGCAAAGGTATCGAGTCGCTGAGCCAGATCGCGAATATCCTGGAGGAAATAGTTGTAGGCGATGAGGGCGGGGATGGCGGCGAACAGTCCCGCGGCGGTGGTGACCAGGGCTTCGGCGATGCCGGGCGCGACGGCGCGGAGGCTGGCGGAGCCGGAAGTGCCGAGGCCGGAGAAGGCGTCAATGATGCCCCAAACGGTGCCGAACAGACCGATGAAGGGAGTGACGCCAGCGGTGGTGGCGAGCCAGGACATGCCCTTCTCGACGCGGCGGACTTCTTCCGCGGAAGCAAGTTGCATGGAGACGGTGACAGCCTGCATGGATTTCAGTTTTTGGGGAGTAGGATTGCCGGAGCCGGTGAGCTGGCTTTGGAGTTCGCGATAGCCAGCGGCGTAAACGGACGAGAACGGCGAACCGGCAGAGACGAGGCCCTGCGGATTGGCAATGCCTTTGGTGGCGCGGAAGATTCTCAGGAATTGGTCGCTTTCGCGGCGGATGCGACCGAACAGGCCTGCTTTCTGGAAGATGAGGGCCCAGGAAAGGAGCGAGAAAATGAGAAGCAGGACCAGGACGAAGCGAGCAACCCAGCCAGTCTGGGCGAGGATTTCAAATATGTTGCCGATGAAGATGGCGGAGAACAAAACGATGATGTCAACCCCTCACAATACCGCGAAATTTCGGGACATAAGAAACGTAGCACACGGGTGGAACATGGTCAAAAGGAATGACATGCGGAGGAACGAAACTGGAAGGCAGAAAATGGAGAACCGGATGCCAAGAACGACGGAACACGATTTGACGTGGCGATTAGGGCTGAACGGATGTCTAAACCCGCACCCTTACTGCCGTAAAATCCAAGGGTGCGGCACCCCTTGGAAACCCAAGAACCGACCTCGCAGGTCGGCGACTACAAAGTGCTAGGAGGGCTTGCGGGAGAAGGCGCCGATGAGGGCGGGAGAGAGGATGACACTCTTTGAGGAGGTGACTTCGTGGCGAAGGCGCTGTTCGAGGGTAGGGACGTCGAGGTCGGCGGCGGTTGCGAGATTGAATTTCTCCATAGCGGACACGAGACTTTGTACGATATCGGCAACGAGAGTGTAGCCGACGAAATCTGAACCGCCGCCAACGAGTGAGTCCATGCGCATGGTGGGAGCAGGAAGTCCGGCATCGAGAAAGACCTGAAGGAGCTCGAGGCCAAGTTGAACGCGGGCACCGGAGGCGACCAGCGTTTGCCGAATGAGGGAAATGGCGCGATCAAAGGTAGGAGCGGGAGGATGGGAGCGACAGTTGGCGATATCGAATTCCTGGAAGATGGCGAGACCGCCGGGACAGAGATGATGTTGAAGTTTGCGAAGAGCGTCGACAGGATTGGGATAGTACATGAGGACGAGACGGCCAATCACGGCATCGAAGGGCTCGTCGAAGGACATTTCGCTGGGATCACCTTCGAGGAAACGCGTGTTGCTAACACTGCGGAATTGAGCGCGGGAAATGGCCCATTGGATCGCGGAAGAAACGCGGTCAGTGCCAACCACTTCACCAGCGGGGCCCACCAGATCGGCGGCAAGGAAGGCTACATCGCCACCCCCGCAGCCGACATCGAGGATGCGCATGCCCGGAACGATTCCGGCCTGCACAAGGAGTTGTCGAGTGAAGGGTTCGAAGGCCTGAGCCTGGCGGCTGAGACGGAGTAGTTCCTGCTGGGAGTGGCCAAGGGCGTAAGTGGCGCGTTGTGCGGCGGTCGAATGCATATTCACTCCGAAATCATGAATGGAGTGGGCTGGCGGGAAAGAATGATTGTAACCGCAAGAGGGGAGAGAAGGTAAAGAGAAACGGTGGCTGGCGGACACCTGGGGTTGGCAACGGAGGCAGGCGAGAGGAGGGAGGATGAAATTCGCAAAAGTGGTTTTCTGGGTGGCGGGGATCTGGGGATTGCTGGTACTCACGCCGCTGTACTTTCTGTTTGATTTGATCGGAAAACAAGATCCGCCGGCGATTACGCACCCGGGATTTTATTACGGGTTTGCAGGAGTGGCGCTGGCGTGGCAGATCGCGTTTCTGTTCATAGCACAGGATCCCATTCGATTGCGGCCGATAATGATCCCGAGCATGGTGGAGAAGTTCAGTTACGGGATCACCGTGGTGACGTTGGTAATGCAGGGTAGCATGCACGGATCAGACCTGCTATTTGCAGCGACGGATTCGGTACTGGGAATGTTGTTCGTGGCGGCGTGGGTGAAAACCGGAAAATTGAAAATGGGAACTAGGAATTAGGACCGAAGGAGCGGAAGGTGTTTCCAGTGAGAGGCGCTGAGCCTAACGTGCAGCCAGGATCCCTCCGCTACGCGGCCCGGCCAGTTTGGTCGTTATCACATGTTTTCCAGTTGAGAGTTAAGACGCAACGATCGAAGAGTGATCTTTCGCGTTATAAGGGATGACTGGTTTCGTTTTTTTATCGGCAGAAGGTAGAGAGGAAGGAATGGAATGAACATGGTGCGAACTGGATTTGTGGCGGCGGTGACGCTGGGGTGCGCGTTGGCGGGATTAGGTGTGAGCGGACCGACCGAGGAAACAGCGCAAGCGGGAAAATATGAGGCGACGATTGAGTCGCTGAATACGCATCCGTTGCCAAAGTGGTACGCCGATGCCAAGCTGGGGATTTTTATCCACTGGGGATTGTATTCCGTGCCGGGATGGGCGGTGCTGACTCCGGGAGGAGAAAAGCTTTCGCCGGAAGAATATTTGAAGAGGAATCCGTATGCGGAGTGGTATTACAACACGATGAGGCTGGAGGGGTCACCGACGGAGGATTATCACAAAGGACACTACGGAGCGAATTACGACTACTATAATTTCGCGGAGGCGTTTAACAAAGAAACGCAGAAATGGAAACCGGAGGAATGGGCGCAAGTGTTCAAGATAGCTGGGGCGCGGTACGTGGTATTGACATCGAAACATCATGAGGGATTCACTCTGTGGCCGAGCGAGACACCGAACCCGACGCTGCCGAAGGACCGGCAGCATGCGACAAGGGATCTCGTGGGGGAGTTGACGACGGCGGTGAGGGCTCAAGGATTGAAGATGGGTCTCTACTATTCGGGAGGATACGACTGGACGTTTGTGCCGGGGCCGATCACGAATTGGAAGCAGGCGAAAAGCGTGGAGCCGCAGAGCGAGGCGTATGGAAAGTACGCGGACGCGCACATGAGGGAATTGATCCGGAAATATCAACCGTCGATTCTGTGGAATGACATTGATTATCCGAAGTCGGGGCACCCGCTGGAGATCATGGCGGAATATTACAACTCGATACCGGAAGGAGTGGTGGACGACCGGTTTGGAGTGAAGCATTCGGATTTCAGTTCGCCGGAGTATGAGACGTTGAGCAAGATCAACGTGAAGAAGTGGGAGGAGTGCCGGGGTCTGGGAAGGTCGTTTGGGTACAACCGAGCGGAAGGCGAGAAAGACACGATTGCGAAGGACGAATTGATTTATCTGCTGGTGGACATTGTAAGCAAGAACGGCAATTTGCTGCTGGATGTGGGTCCGGAAGCGGATGGAACGATTCCCGCGGTGCAGTTGGACAGGTTGAAAGCGCTGGGTGCTTGGCTGGATATCAACGGAGAAGGAATCTACGGAACGAGGCCATGGAAGCGTGCGGAGGGAGGAACGGCGGATGGGATAAAGCTGAGGTTCACGCAGAAGGATGGCGCGGTATATGCATTTCTGCTGGGCGAGCCGAAGGAGAAGTCGGTGACGATTCGGGATGTGGCGCCGAAGGCGGGAGCCACGGTGACGATGCTGGGGACGACAGGTGGCTTAAAATGGAGGCAGAAGGGAAAAGACGTCGAGGTGGAGTTGCCGGGGAGTTTGGCGGGGAAGTATGCGTACGGTGTGAAGATGCCGGGGGTGGAGTAAAAAGGGGCGCGATTGGTCATTGGTGGCTTGTCGGGCGACACAGTGAGCGTGTGGTAGAGTAAGAGAATATGGGCAATGGGTTTGATTTTGGCGTGGAACGGCTGATGAGGACGGGTGTGCCTGGACAGAAGACACCTGTTTTGGAGAGCCGCCGCGACAAAGTCCAAAGCAACAAAGCCGATCTGAAGGTCGGCCTCGACAAAGGCGAGAGGCGGGGGACGTTTTTTCTGGAGACGTTTGGGTGCCAGATGAATGAGCACGACTCGGAGAAGGTGGCCGGAGTGCTGCTGGCGCGGGGATACCGGCAGGTGGAAAACACAGACGAGGCGAACGTGATTTTGTACAACACGTGCTCGATCCGGGAGAAGGCGGCGCAGAAGGTTTTTTCGAGACTGGGTGAGTATCGGACGACACGCAAGGAAGGCCAACTGATTGGCGTGCTAGGATGCGTGGCACAACAGGAAGGCCAAGGCATTTTTGTGCGGGCGCCTTGGGTGGACCTAGTCTGCGGCAGCGCGAGTTACCGAAAATTGCCGGAATTGTTGGCACAACTGGAAGCGGGGGGGAGGCGGCTGACGGGACTGGATACGGATACAGACGAAACGTTTGAGACGGAGATTACGCGGAGAGACAATCCGTGGCGCGCGTATCTGACAATCATCGAAGGCTGCGACAAGGCGTGTTCGTATTGCGTGGTGCCGTTTACGAGAGGGCCGGAACGGAGCCGGGCGAACGAGTCGGTACTAAAAGAGGTGCGGCAGCTGGCGGATATGGGATACACGGAAGTGCAGTTGCTGGGGCAGACCGTGAATTCGTACGCGGACCCGAGCCCGCGGCGGATGCGCTTTTCGGAGTTGCTGGCAGCTGTTGCGGAAGTAGACGGGATTCGAAGAGTGCGGTTTACGACGTCGCACCCACGGGATTTCGGGAAGGATATTGTGGAAGTGATTGAGGCGGTGCCGGGAGTCTGCGAGCACGTGCATTTGCCGGTGCAGAGCGGGTCAACCAAGACGCTCGGCGCGATGGCGCGGACCTATGCGCGGGAAGAATATCTGGAGAAGATTGCGCTCCTGCACGGGGCGAAACGACCCATCAGCATTACGACGGATGTGATCGTAGGATTTCCAGGAGAAACAGAAAAGGATTTTGAGGAGACCCTGAGCCTGCTGGATGTCGCGCAATATGACGGCGTGTTTGCGTTCAAGTATTCGCCGCGACCGAATACGCCATCGTTGAAGATGGAGGATGCGATTCCGGAAGAAGAAAAATCCAGGCGGCTGGCGATTTTGATGGACAAGCAAAGAGAGATCCAGCGGGGAAGGAATGAACGGCTGGTAGGACAGACGTATGAGGTGTTGGTGGAAGGGAAGTCAAAGAAAGAGCACCAGTGGTCAGGACATACGTCGGCAAATCGGATACTGAATTTCACTTCACCGGAACAAAGACTTCTGGGACACTACGTGCAGGTATTAGTGACGGGAGCGAGTCCGAATAGTTTTGCGGGAGAAGCGATCTAGATAGGTGGCAGAGGGACCTCACGAAGGGGGACCCAGAGTGGGGACTTTAGGCGTTAGATTCCTCAGGGGCTAAAGCCCAACGGTCGCTGGGCCAATACAGTCGGAGCTAAAGCTCCGGCTCCCTAAGGAGAAAAGATCACTGCAGAAGAACAGAGATTCTGCGGAGGGCAACAAGCTGGAAGGAAGGCCAGCACCACATTGGAGCTGGAAGAGAGAGTGGCGAGCGACGGCAGGCGAGGCTTTAGGGTAGAGTGGCGGAAGAAGAGTTTGGCAAGAGCAGTCGGCAGAGGAGGGCGCGATGGAAGTAGAGATGAAGATACGCGGCCTGATGATGGATCCAGTGACGCAGATGCCGATTGTGGTGCTGAAGGATGTGCAGGGTCAATCGGTGCTGCCGATCTGGGTGGGAGCGTACGAGGCGAACGCGATTGCCCTGGAGATTGAGAAAGTGCAGACGCCGCGACCGATGACGCATGATCTGCTGAAGAACGTTTTTCTGGGATTGGACGTGTCGGTACAGAAGATCGTGGTGAACGACCTGCGCGACGATACGTTTTATGCGTTGATCTGGGTGGAGCATGGCGGCGAGCTGATGAGCATCGATTCGAGGCCGAGCGATGCATTGGCGCTGGCGCTGCGGATGGATTGCCCGATTTTTGTGGATGAGCAGGTGTTGAAGAATTCGAAGGTTAGCTCGGCGCTGGCGGAGAGAAGCACGAACGAGCAGTTGCGGAATTATTTGGAGGGATTAAGCGACGAGGACCTTGGACGATACAAAATGTGAGGAAGAAGGAGGCAATGGGGTAACGACGGAAGGAAGTAGAGACGAGGCGAATTGGATGGCGCGGCGCGAGTCGCGCCGTTTTCGTTTGTGGAGAGAAGAAGAAATACAACGCAGCGGCACAGAGACCGCAGAGGATCGCAGAGAAGAGAAACGCACGGGATCCGAGACGAAGAACGCGATCACACTAAGAATATCTTCGGGAAGTGACGTTGTCGCGATTCCTCCACGCCTCGGTCGGGATGACCGACGAAGAGAGGGCACCTCAACAGGGCACGATGTATCGTGCCTCTACACAGTGAGAAACGCCAGAACCGCGGTGGAAGAAACCCAAGAACCGACCTTGCGGTCGGCCACCACAATTCCATTCGGGGGTGTTAGAGGGAGACGAGGTGGTGGATGCGGCGGCGCCAGAAGATGAGGAGAAGGATGCCGATGAGAATGAGGGAGACACTGAGGCCGACCCAAAGGCCGAGGGCGCCAAGGTGTCGATGGAAGCAGAGCCAGGCGCCGAACGGAAGGCCGAGGAGCCAATAGGCGGTGAAATGACAGAGCATGGGAGTGCGCGTGTCGCCCGTCCCACGAAGCGCGCCGGTGGCGACGGTCTGGATACCGTCGAAGAGTTGGAAGGCGGCGCCGGCCGCGAGAAGAGTGATGGCGTTGCGGATGACGGTTTCATCGGCGGTGTAGATACGGGCGATGTAGCGAGGAAAGATGAGCAGGGCGACGCTCATGCAAGCCATGAAACCGGCGCCGAGAATAATGGCGGTGTTGCCAGCCAGACGAGCGGCGGCAGGATCTCGGCGTCCAATGGCTTGGCCGACGCGAACGGCGGCGGCAGCGGAGATGCCGAGGGGAACCATGTAGGTGAAGGCGACCGTGTTGAGTGCTATCTGATGAGAAGCCTGGGCGACCGCGCCGAGGCGGGCGATGAGAGCGGCGACGACGGCGAAAACGGCAACTTCAGCGGTCATTTGGAGGGCGGCGGGAAGTCCGAGGGCGATGAGCCCGCGGATGCGCTGAAGGTCGGGTTGGACGGGAGTCTTGAGCAGCTCGGTTTTGTGGTGCGCGTCGAACCACAGGAGATAGCCAAGGAGAACGATGGCGAGGTAGGTGCGCGAGATGGCAGTGGCCCAGCCGGAGCCGGTGACACCAAGGGCCGGGAAGCCGAGCTTGCCAAAGATAAGGAGATAGTTGCCGAGGAGATTGACGAAGTTCGCGGTGATGAGGGCGAAGGCAATGGGGCGGACCATATTCATGCCCTGAAGGGCGCGGCGAACAGCGAAATAAAGGATTAGCGGCAAAAGGCCGACGGCGAGAGTGCGCATGTAAGGAGTGGCGAGGACGGCGACGCTGGGAGTAACACCGAAGCGTTCGAAATAGAGAGGGATGTACCAGACGGGAAGAATCAGAAAAGGAGCGACGGCAAAGGTAAGGTAGATGCCGTTGATCAGAGATCTGTGGCAGTCTTCACGATGGCCAGCGCCAAAGGCTTGGGAGACAAGCGTGTCGAGGCCGACCATGAGCCCTTCGGCGAAGAAAGCGAAGACAATGAAGATGCTGGAGCTGATGCTGACGGCACCGATGGCTTCAGCGCTGTAGTGAAGGCGGCCAACCATCATGGTATCGACGATCATCATGCTCATCCAGCCGAGTTCGGCAAGGACGAGGGGAAGCGCAAGATGGAGAGTGGGGCGAAGTTCGGCGCGGAATATGGAGAAGGTGAGCATGAGGAATAGGAGAGTTTATGACGGAGGAGAGGGGAATTGGAAATTGGAAAGTAGGAGATGGAAATTGGGAAGGGAAAGCAGATCTCCGGCTGTGGGCGCAAGAAACGTGCCCTCCACTCGGGATGACAATAATGCAGTTAGACAAGCGGAATGATCCAATGGGCGGAGTCACGTGGAGAGCAAGCCACGATCGCTCCGCCAAGCGCCGCAAAAGGAACGATTCTCCGGTCGGGCTGACAGGTTGTCCCAAAACCTCTGCCCATTCGCTGACAGGCTCAGGATGGGGGCTCAGGTTGCAGAGTTCGGATAATTTGAGGTCCGTCGCGCCGCTAGGTGCGCGGCCCCCAAGGTGACCTCACTGATGGATTTGGGGGAAAGGTTTACTGTTGGGGCGTAGGAGGGGGGGAGTTCCATTGACGGTGAAGGCGAGGAGACCTAGGGTGGGAGAGAACGAGGGAGTCTGGGTGCGTCCATGACCAACCGCGGGAAAGAGCGCGGGACAGTATTGGACGGAAAGTGGGGAAGGCGTGGGAACTTCAAGCGAAGTAAATTACGCGCTGAAAATGCTGGACTATATGCGCGCAGCGAAACGGCTAAATTCGCGGGTAAAAGTGACCGTGGAGTGGAGTGAAAAAGGTGAAACACACCGTGCCGAGGGGTATACGGTGGATATCAGTCCCAAGGGATGCCTGGCCGTCGTGCCCCAAGGGTTTGCCGTGGGACAAAGGATAAAATTGGTAAACTCCATGAATGGAAGAGCGTCGGAAGCGACGTTGATCTGGCGAGGGCATGAGGGAAGATCGGGTTGGGAACTGGGGCTTGAATTGAATAATCCGCCTGGAGAGTTTTGGGGAGTGGAGTTCTAAGGAAGGTGTCCAGCGACTACTGGCCAGTGAGCCGTGGGAAGAAATGAGAATTGGTCGCAGGACGGATGGAGGACGGCGCGGCGCGAGTCGCGCCGTTTTTGCTTTTGCGAGGAACAGGAGGTTAACGCAAAAGCCCAGAGAGCGCAGAGGTTCGCAGAAAAGAGAAACGCACGCGATTCGAGACTAAGAACGCGGCCGCAGCAGGGATATCTTCGAAAAGAGACCTTGCCGCGATTCCTCCACGCCGCGTCGATTGGGAGCGTCAACGCTCCGATCGGGATGACAATCAAAAGAAGAACAAGCCAAGAGGGCACCCTGTCTGGTGCTCGGACCGAAAGAAAGCAGCAGGGCGGAGATTTCCACTGGGGGAAAGGGGAAATGGCACTTTTGGCTTGCGTTAGGGGAGTATGGAACGTAGAGTGCTGGGTATGCCCAAGTGGCCGTCTGGCGGCATGATAATCAGTAAAAAAGCAAAACCCGAAGTGCCTCGCGAGAGGAGTACTGCGTCGAGACGAGTGCAAGAAAGTTGCGAGTTATAAGGATTCAGTTGTAAATTTAGGAAGAATAGAAATCCAGAAGTTGGCAAGACGCTAGCGCAACAGAGAAAGGTTGAGAGCAAGATGAAGTCCAGGGGCCAAGGACCGGAGAGCGAATGAGAAGAGAAGTGGAGGCAGAGAGTAAATGACTGCCATTATCACGATAGCGAACCAGAAGGGTGGCGTCGGGAAGACGACGACGGCGATCAATCTGTCCGCGGCAATCGCGAATAAGGGAAGAAAGACGCTGCTGATCGATCTGGATCCGCAGGCGAATTCGACGATTGCGTTTTTTGATATGGCGGAGGTAACGGCGTCGATGTTCGACGTGTTGGGTGACGCGCGGACACCCATGGTGAGTGTGGTGAAGCCGACGAAAGACGCGAATCTATCTGTGGGCGGCGGGCGGCTGGCACTGGCGAAATTGGAGACGGTGCTGGCGGGGCAGTTCGATGCGCCATACCGGTTGAAGGACGCACTAGCGCCGATTTTGAAGGAATACGACTATATCGTGCTGGATACACCGCCATCGCTGGGGATATTGACCGTGAATGCGCTGGTGGCGTCGACGCATCTGCTGGTGCCGATTCAGGCAGCGTATTTTGCGATTGAGGGTACCGACGACTTGCTGGAGACGTACGAACGAATCCGGGCGCGTCCGAATCCTCAATTGAAGATGCTGGGCGTGGTGATAACGCTGTTCGACAAGCGAACGAATATTTCGCGCGATACGCACGGGCAGATCCGCAGCGTATTCGGAGAAGTAATGTTCAAGACGAAAATCAGCAAGAATGTACGGCTGGAAGAGAGTCCAGCGTACAAAGAGACGATATTGACATTCGCGCCCAAGTCACCAGGTGCGGTGGAGTACAAAAAACTGGCAGCGGAGGTTGTACAACGTGTTGAAGAAAGCCGGGTTGCCCGTCACGCTGAAGATGCGGCATGACGCACACTACGTAGAGTCGCTGACAAGTTATAGCGGAGCCGCGGTGGGACGGATGATCCCGGTGGATCAGATCCGGCCGAACCCGGAGCAGCCGCGAAAGGCGCTGGGAGACTTGCGCGAACTGACCGCGTCGATCGTGGAGAAGGGCGTGCTGGAGCCGCTGCTGGTGCGGTTCGTGCCACGCGAAGATTGTTACCACATTATTTCGGGTGAGCGGCGGTACCACGCGTCGCGGGCGGCGGGGCTTGCGCGAGGTGCCGTGCATCGAGAAAATGGCGGACGACGCGGAGACGCTGGAAATCGCGCTGATCGAAAACATCCAACGTAAGGACCTGACGCCGTTTGAAGAAGCGGAAGGGCTGCAACGGCTGATGGTGCAGTTCGAATATACGCACGAGGACATGGCGAAGAAGATCGGGAAAGCGCGGTCTTCGGTGTCGGAGACGCTGTCGCTGCGAAATATTCCGGAGACGATCCGGAAGAAATGCATCGAGAGCGGCGTGACGTCGAAATCGGTGCTGGTGCAGATTGCGCGGCAGCCCACCGAACGGAAGATGCTGGAGATGCTGGCGAAGGTCCTGCAAGGCGGAATGACGCGGGACGACGCGCGGAAAGAACGGCGCGAAGAGAAGGAAGCGGCGCCGAGGCCGCAACCGTTTATTTTTCAGTACGAGCCGGAGAATGAAGCGTTCCGTTTCCGGATGCAGTTTAAGAAAAGCCATGTGTCGAGAGATGAGTTAATCCGGACGCTGCGAGAGATATTGGCGCAGTTGGAAGGGACGTCGGAGGCGGATTCGACGGCGGCATAGAAGTATTGCGGTATCGGTTGTAGGTTGTGAGTTTCAATTTAGGTAAAGAGGCGCGACTTCGGTCGCGCCTTTTTTGTGAGTCGGAGGATGCGGAGAGCGCAGCGTCGGGAGTGATGCATTGACCACAGAGAACACCGAGGTCCAGCGGCCGCGGGAGGCACGGCCTCAGTATGGCAGACGCACGAGGTTGCGAGATGAAAGGATTGACGGAAGACAGTGTGGAGTCAAAGCTCGCATTCAGGAAACGAAGAGTGCGGCACCCGAAAAGCGAGGAGGGCGGCGGGATGCAGGGGCGAGTAGGCGCGCGTGTATAATTTGGGCTAGATGCTCGAGCTGACATCGAAGCAGATGCGGGTGCTGGAACGCCTATTCGTGGCGGGATTCCGGCCGATTGCGATACCACCGTATGAGAATGCGTTGTGCGTGCATCGAGGAGAATGCGCAGCGTTGCTGGCACCGGTGGAGGATGGCGGACTGAAGCTGCTGGCTCCCGCAACGTTTCTGGTGGAGGGGAATTTGAGCGTAAGGTTGAAGAAGGTCGCGGGAGATGTGTTTGTCTGGAAGAAAAACGAGATTGCAGCGACGGAAGAGCGATTGAAGGAGTTGGATAAGTTTCGCGCGGAGTTGGTGGGGATATTGGAGATGGGTGGGGAGCAGTGAGGGGGAAGTATAAAGATCAGAGTCGACGGTTCAAGCGAGGAGAAAAGCAAAGTTGAAATCGAAGACCGTACGCCGTGAACATGGCGGGAACCAAATAACCAGAAAGGACGCGAAAACCTCAAAAAGAGATGACGACATACGACGTGATTTGTGTGGGAGCTGGACCAACGGGACTGGCGTGCGCGATAGAGGCGAAGCGCGCGGGAATGCGCCCGCTGGTGATCGATAAAGGGTGCTTGTGCAATTCGATTTTCCACTATCCAGTGAACATGGTGTTTTTTACGACGCCGGAATTGTTGGAAATTGGAGATTTGCCAATGGTGTGTGCGACGGAGAAGCCGACTCGGACGGAGGCGCTAAAATATTACCGGAAAGCGACAGAGCACTATGAGCTGGAGTCGCGGCTGTTTGAACGAGTACTGCGCGTGGAAGGACAGGACGGGGCATTTGTGGTGGTGGCGCGGACGCAAGACGGGAAGGAGGAGCGGTACGGATGCAAAAAACTGGTGGTGGCGACGGGTTATTACGATTTGCCGAATGAGATGAGAGTGCCTGGCGAACATCTGCCGCACGTGAGTCACTACTACACCGAGCCGCACCAATTCTGGGAGCGGGATGTGGTGGTAGTCGGAGGGAAGAATTCGGCGGTGGAAACGGCGCTGGATCTGTACCGGAATGGAGCGCGCGTGACACTGCTGGTGCGGGGAGCGCACCTGGGAGCTTCGCTGAAGTACTGGGTGAAGCCGGACATTGAGAATCGAATCAAGGCAGGACAGATCAAGGCGATCTTTAACTGCAGGATAGAGCAGTTCACGAAGGAAGGCGTGGTGATCGATGAAGGAAGCGCAACGCGGATAGTGCCGGCGAAGCAGATCTTTGCGCTGACGGGATATCACCCGGATTTTGCGTTTATTGAAGGTTTGGGAGTGAGGCTGGATAAAGAAAGCCGGCGGCCGGAGTTGAACCCGGAGACGTTGGAGAGCAATGTGAAAGGGATTTATCTGGCGGGAGTGGTGATTGGGGGCAAGCACACCGGAGAGATCTTCATAGAGAACGGAAGATTTCATGGCAAGCAGATTGTGGAGGCGATGAAAAAGGAACTCAGCAGGTAAGGAAGTGAAGAACCAACGAGCATGGGGCGGACAAGAGTCTTCTCAGGGGCTAGAACCGATTTCATTTGATCCCTTGATGTCCGAGCTGAAGCTCCGGCCCCTTACTAAACATCTATGCGATAGGCTCTACTGCAAGCTGAAGATAAGGCGGAGAATGTCGATTTGAAGAATGGCCAGGACGGCGATGGTTTGCGGGGGAAATACAGGGTTTGTTAGACTGGGAGACCTATGGGATCACTTATTGGCGAAGTGGCAGAGACAACGATGGCCCTGGTGAAGGGCTTCGGTGTGACCTTCAAGAACATGCTTCGGAAGACGGTGACGGAGAATTATCCGCACCAGCCGGTGAATTTTCAGCCACGCTACCGCGGGATTCACGTGCTGCATCGGGACGAAGGCGGATTGGAAAAGTGTGTAGGGTGTTTCCTGTGCGCGGCGGCGTGCCCATCGAACTGCATCTATATTGAAGCAGCGGAGAATACCGAAGCGAGCCGGATTTCGGCGGGGGAGCGGTATGCCGAGGTTTACAACATCGATTATTCGCGGTGCATATTCTGCGGGTATTGCGTAGAGGCGTGCCCGACCGACGCGATCACGCACGGACACGGGTTTGAGCTGGCGACGTATGACATCAATTCGCTGGTGTACCGCAAAGAGCAGATGCTGGAGAGCGCGGGAGGGAAGCCGCCAGCGGGGTCGATGTCGCAGATCAGCCACCAATAGAAGGGAATTAGGATTGAAGGAAGGCGCTCCGACGAGGTCGGGGCGCCTTTTTTGTTTTTGGCGGAACGCGTGAGAGACCGGAGATTCAGAATCGATTGCACAGAATTGTGTCGCTTTGGGTGAGCGTGATAGGGCGGAGGTGCCGCGCCTACGGCGCTACGGAAGTTGCAAGGAATCGCCGGAGCGAAGGAGGAGGCCGGTTTGCGAAGAGGCGACGCGGGTATTGGTGGCAAGTCGATAAAAGTGATCGAAGCGGGAGCGAGGGGACCAGGTCGGCAGAGTGGCCTCGCGGTGATGGGTGAAGAGCTTTTGGAAGCCGTCGAGATCTATGCCGGTGAAGGGATCGCGAGGAGGGACGGGGCAACGTGCGCTCGGATTGCTACCCTCGAAGACGACTCCACCGATGCGGAAGCGGACGATGTTGCGTTCGTCTTCGGAAAAGAGACGATCTTCCCAAAAGGCAGGGACCCCATCGATTTCGAGGGAGGTGCGGAAGCGGAGGCGGACATCGTCGACGGAGAGGACCGGAAACCATTCGGCGACGGATTGGAGAGAAGCGGTGGAAACGATGGTGGGGCCGCTGGCCAAAGTGTCATCTGGGAAGCCTTCGGGAGAATAGCGAACGATGATCTGCTGGTCGAAGAAAACAGAGAACCATTCGGCAGCGTCTTCGTGGGCGGCAGGGAAGTCGAAGGTGCGAATGGGGATGTGACGGCGATCGCGGGGAACGGAGAGGGTGACACTGCGCAGATCTGGGGAGTACGTGGCGCGGATGAGATGGATGGCGGGAGTGCGCTTGCCGTTCACCCATCGCCCATCGACGGAGTAGAGGGCCCAGACGCGGTCGAGGGCGAGTCCACCGGAAGGTCCGATCCGGCTTTCAAGGACAGAGACGGGGTCGAGCGATTTGATGGGGTGGAGGCGAATGTTGACAAGACGAGGCGAAGGGGCCGAATCGGACATAGAAAGAGTTTAGCAGAGAGCGGGAGTGCGACGAGTTGAGGTTGAGGTGAAAAACGGATGGATGATACGTAACGGTGCGTGCATCGGCGGAAACTGCATGAGCGGGAATGGTGCTGCGAACCCTCCATCCCAGTACAGCACAATGGGACGCAAACCGCGCGCTGCGAGCCGCAAAAAAACCGCGCCTCCCCGGTCGGAATGTCAATCTCAACAGAAGATCAGCGCAAGAATCAACGGCTGGCGGCAGCGGCGACGTGGGCTTTGTGTTCCAAGTGGGCGGGATGAAGCAGATTGGATTTGCGCCAGGATTCGATGGCCTGCGTGGTGTTAAGAAGGGCCGTGGTTTGAATGCGGGCGACTGCGCCACCGCTGGAAAAGGCGACCGCAATCGCGGAAGCATGCACGCTTTCAGGAAATTCCGAGATGACCAGCAGGTCGTAGCTGCCGGCAGTGAAGAAAGTGGCGTGGATGGTGCCGCCCAATTTTTCAATGGGAATACGGATAGGGTCAAAACGGTTCTGTGGATTGCGAACGAGATGGTTCCAAGCGTCAGTGGTATAGCTGATTTGGTGGCAAAAATAGGGCATTGCGGCCTCCTCACCTGGTAGGGGGGTACAGCGTGGGGTTTGCTTAATATGCGCGAAGCTATTGAGCGAGTCAAGTCAAAAGGTATACGTGATGCAAATACCCTGGTGAAGGGAGCACAGTTACGCACTTGCAGAGCGCTGCAATTTTTCCGGTCGCATGATGTCGGAGCCTTAGCTCCGACCCACTGAGGCAAAGGATTAGCGAGGTAACGACCCAGAGCTTGAGCAGGGAACGGGACAGTGCCCTGCGGGTGGTGCGTCGGGTAGGTGCGGCAGGGCATAGGCCGAACAACGAAATGGTTTCTGATTGGCGCAGCGGCGGGAGCGATTGCCGCGAAGCTTGCACATGGAAATCTGAACGTAAACCGCGCGGCGGCATCGCGCACGGGAACGAGCTCACTCCCTAACGTAAGTCGGGCCTCAGGCATCCCTCCGCTCAACTAACTAATAGTCCAGGTTGGCGCGGACAGTGCGTTAGCCAGGGAACGATCGAGGAGAGCATCAGACCTCCACAGAAATGAAGGATAAGGCAAAGAAAGGGACCAACACTGCGTCTGATAAGTTATATTATGTTAACTAAGAAATCAGGGCGAATGCGCGCACGCTAACCCCCGTCCCCCGCAACTGAGCTTCCCTGCCTGCTTCACTTCGCCGGTACTCCCCCGTCGTAAAAGGCGCCACGTGGTGGTTGCGTCTCTAGCCTGTCTGGAATCTTTTCCGCAGTCATGAGCCCAGGCCCGCCGGCAGTTCCACAGACAATGAGATCCTTCGGCGCGGAGGGCACTCGCGGCTCAGCATGACACGTTACTGCCTGTAGTGTGGTTCGGCGAGTACGGCACGAATCGATTTGCGGTGTTTGAGTTGGCGGACCGCCTCCGAAGACGGACCCTCCAGAACCCCTCAGTCCTATGGGGGACGTTTCAGACCGGGGTGGCATCGCGTGGTGCGGCTACTTCTTGAGTTGTCCGGCCTCATAGTCGAGGTATTGCTGAAGGACCCGGGGGTCGGCCCCAACGAGACGGCGACCGTTAACGAAGAGGGTAGGCGTGCTGCGGACCTCAAGGAGGTTGCCGTTGGCAATGCTGGCATCGACGGCCTGGGCGGCTTCCGGGGAACTCATGCAGGTCTTGAAGACTTCCTGCTTGAGCCCGGCTTTACCAGCATAGTCCAGTACCTTCTCGTAGACATTCGAAGCCGAGATCAGATCCTGGCCATCATAGATGGAGTCATACATCTTCCAAAAGGCCTTGGGATCCTGTTGGTAGGCACAGCGCCCTGCGAGCGCTGCGGTGCGGGCCCAGGGATGGATCGCCTCGATGGGGTAGTCCTTAAAGATGACCTTTACCTGAGGATAGTTGGGTAGGAGATTACGAATCGAGTCGTGGAGATTACGGCAGACGGGACACTCGAAGTCGGAGTACTCGACGACGGTGATCGGAGCGCTGGGGTTGCCGAGAACCGGCGAGTTCGCGGTTTGAATCTTCTTGACGTTGTCGGCCAGCGGGTCGGTGGAGAGGTCGTTGATTTCTCCGCGGAAGAGGTAGCGGCCATCCTTCGTGATGTACATCCTGATCTTTTCGTCTCCTTCGGGAGTCTTGACGTCGATGGGGGCTTCGAGAATCCCGGAGGCACCAAATTCTTTGGGAATGCCAACGGTGATTTTTATCTCCGGGCCAAGAGCGTAAAAGGTGCGAAGAAAGGCTTCAATGCTCTTCTGGGCCTGAGAAGGAGCGGCGGAAGCGGATGTTGACGAGGGTTGCTGCGCCGCGGAAATATTCGCTGCGATCAGGGTGACTGTAAACGCGATGTAGGCAAGTGATCTGTTCACGCTTAACCTCGTTGAGTTCATGGAATAAATCTCTGTGCAATCGGAAACGGCCTGCCAAAACCAAAAGCGCGCGAAGTGATTTTCAAGCCGGGAGCGGCCTGCTTACGCTTGTACTCATTGCGATCGACGAGCATGGCGATGTCGCGCACCAGTTTCAGCTCAAAGCCAAGTTCCGTGGCGATTTGTTCGGGCGACTTCACTTCTTCGATATAGGCTTTGAGGATGCGATCAAGGACTTCGTAAGGAGGGAGGGAATCCGTGTCCTTCTGATCGGGCCGCAATTCGGCGGAGGGAGGCTTGGTGATGGTTGTGCGGGGGACCACTTCCCTATCGCGGTTGATGTATTCGGCCAGAGCGTAAACCATCATTTTGGGAACGTCGGAGATGACCGCGAGGCCGCCGGCCATATCGCCATAGAGCGTGCAGTAGCCAACAGCGTTTTCCGATTTGTTGCCGGTACTGAGAACCATGGAGCCGAATTTATTGGACAGTGCCATGAGGTAATTGCCACGAATACGCGCCTGAATGTTTTCTTCGGTGGCATCGGGTTTTCGATCGCCGAAGATCGGGGCAAGAACCTTTTCGTACGAGTCAAACACATCAGAAATGGTGACGGTTAGGAACTCGACGCCTAGATTGCGGGCGAGGACTTTTGCGTCGGTTTTGCTGCCCGGAGAAGAGTACGGGCCGGGCATGGAGACTCCAAGAACGTTAGAGGCACCCAGCGCGGCAACAGCGATTGAGGCGACGACAGCCGAATCGACACCGCCGCTGAGACCGACGATGGCCTTGCTAAAGCGACACTTTCGAACGTAGTCGCGCGTCCCGGTGACCAGGGCCTCATAGGCGTAGGCAATCTCTTCTTCGGGCTGTTCGTGAATATCACCCTCGCCAGTAACGGTGTCGAATAGAACGAGGTCCTCCGCAAAGGCTTTGGCTTGCGCGGCAATGCGGCCATCGGGCGTGAAGGCGACGCTGGCGCCATCGAAGATCAGGGAGTCGTCGCCGCCAACCTGATTGACATATACGATGGGACGCCGGTGATGCAGAGCGAGCGAGCGGAGCATCTGGAGGCGCAGGATGCGCTTGTCGATGGTGTAGGGTGAAGCAGAAATATTCAGAAGGATGCTGGTTCCCTGCGCGATGAGTTCCGTGACGGGATCACGGGCGTAAAGCGGATTGGACCAAAAGGTTTTGTCGTTCCACACGTCTTCGCAGACCGTGATCCCGAGTTGCTCGCGATCGAGACCATAAACGTAATGGCGTTCGCCGGGTTGAAAGTAGCGGGACTCGTCAAAGACGTCGTAGGTAGGAAGGAGCATCTTGCTTTGTTCGAAGACCACGCGACCTTCGTTGATGAGAGCGGCTTTATTGGCGATGGACTTCCCTGCCCGGTCGTGGGTCACACGGCCGGCGTAGCCCACGATAGCGGGGAGAGGCATCTGCTCGGCGATACACCGCAGCGTGTCGTGATTTCGCTGAATGAAGGCGGGGCGCTCAAGAAGATCGAGCGGCAAATAACCGCAGACGCAGAGTTCGGAAAAGACAGCGAGGTCGGCGCCGCGCTGTTTGCCTTGCTTGGCCAGGCTTAGAATGCGTGCCGCGTTCCCCTCAAAATCGCCTACGGTGGGGTTGAATTGGGCGAGAGCTATCTTCATTCGGGTTGAGGATTAGAATACGAAGGGAGCGAAGAGAATGCAAATGGCATACCTTTAGCGAATTGCCCACGGGAAGGGGGATGGAGTACCAGCGTCTAACGCGTGCGGCGAAATCGTTCCCGTAGTGTTCGAAATAGATGCGTTCACCGTCGTGGACGAGAGGGAGAGGCGCTTTCGGTCAGAAAGCAAAATTCCAAAGATCGCGCATGAACATTCGTCGCGCCAGTTCCCTACCCCGGTCAGGAACTCGTCTATTACGCGGATCCCCTCGACCTCGTCGGGAAACTGAGCAGCGGGAGAAAACGACCATGAACCCGATGTCAATGAATGCCTGGGGCCTGGCGACGATTTCATCGATAGAAGATGTGCCGACCGTCACTGCGCGAGGCAGGGCGGAGCGTGAAAATGCAAGGATTGGAGGGCCAAGACGTATGTCAACCTCCACCCCTGGAACACAAGAACTGGAACGGTTTCGCAGCGCGGTCACGAGATACATACACTCCCTGGTGCGGGATGCGAGCGAGGCGGAAGACCTGGCACAAGAAACAATCCTGCGGGCCCATCAGCAACGAAGCACGCTGCGAGATCCGGCGGCCTTGGAAAGCTGGCTCTATCAGATTGCGACGCATCTCAGTATCGATGTTTTGCGGCACAGGGCGCGGACCATTCAGCGAATCGTGGACACCCCGGTCGAGCAATTGTCCATCACCGACGATGTTCAGACTTCGCCTTTCAATATTTTGAAGCGGCACGAAATGAGTGAGTGCGTACAGCGCTACATTGCCACGCTCTCAGATGACTATAAATCCGTACTGCTTTTGCACGACGCTGACGGACTGACCGCCGGAGAAATTGCCCACCTGCTGGAACTCCCGAAAACGACAGTCAAGATGCGGCTACATCGTGCGCGACAGCGGGTAAAGCTGGCACTGAACAGCGCCTGCGCATTCGGACGCGATGAACGCGGGGTGTTGATTTGCGAGCCAAAGGGAACGGAGAAACCACCATTAGCGGGGGGCTGACCAGTGGTCACAGGGCTGTCCGCCGGTCGGACTCGGATTGCTCTTCAAGTTGCCAAGCCCGCAACAACAGAAGTCTTGCCAGGCCAGTGAATTTGCATTTTTCTCCAGCAGCGATTTCAGCAGCATCCAGAATCCAAGCAGTAGCATGGCGATAGCCAGGACGGGCACGTCCAGGAAAAAGAACTCGCCCAGCCCCGCGAGCATTGCTAAACACAGCGTCTTAAGTGATTGCGCATAAACGGCGTAGGGTTTCGTTTCCGTTACGCCAGTTTTCAAATTGCGTCTCGACGACAGCGACGACCTCCTCCAGTACAGGAAAATATCGGTTGTGCAGGCACTGACGGCGCGTCAGCTTCCAGACCCGCTCAATCGGATTCAGTTCGGGGCTGTAGGGCGGCAAGTAATCCAGCACAAAGTCCTCGACGTGTGACGCTCTCCATTCTTTGTGAAGCCGCGCGTGATGGTATCTGGCATTGTCCGTGATGACCACCACGCGGCGACCGGTTCTAATACTGCTGCGCCGTAGCCCTTTCAGGAAGGCAAAGAAGGTCACCGCGTTAAATTTACCCGTTTCCCTGGAAAACTGAAACTTTCCATCCCGCAACCGTACGGCACCGAAGTATCCCACACTGCGCCGCGTCGGATGATGCAGCAGCACGAGGTCCTTGGTTTCCGGTGGCACCCACATGCGACAACGCGAGCCGTGCTGCTGGAAGTGTACTTCGTCCGTAGCCCAGAGATCGACCGCGGCATCTTCCATCAGCCCTTGGAGTTTTTTTTATGCGCCTTCTGCCGTTCGGGATCGGCTTGCGCAATCGCGGGACGAGGCTTGCGTAGCCGAAAGCCCAACCGCCGAAACAGACGCTGGCATTGCCGCACGCCCAAGTCGATCTCGTACTCCCGCTCGATCCAGGCCGCCAGCGTCTTGCCGTCCCATAGATTTCCGCTCAAGCCTAGCTCTCGCGGCATCCGCCGAAGAGCGGCGTTGATTCCCCGAAGGTGCTTCTCGCTCAGGCGTCTCGGCCGCCCCGACCGTTCCCCCTCGCGCAGTGCGGCTAGGCCTTTCTCCTCGAACCCACGAATCCAATACTCGACGGTTCTCGGTGCGTCCCCTAACAGCGCCGCCACTTCCGGACACGTCATACCATGAGCCACCAGCAGCACGCCGTGGAGCCGGTGGTCATAGCGTGATTCCTCGGTTCGTCGAATTTCATCTTGTAGTCCCAGAATGATGGTTGCGGAGTCCGCAATCGTAAGTGGTTTCATTCCACTAGAAGAACATACATCGATCTAATGCGCAATTACTTATGACGTCGTGTTTAGAACCCCAACGAACAGACTGAAGCCGTTCATTTTGATCCCATAGATATAGCGAATTACATTCAATGCCAGCATGACCAGGCCGGTCGCAACTAGCCAAGTTCCCGGCGGTAGCGAATTGGCGGGCAACAACCATAGGGTGCCGAGAACCAGCAGCAACATCCCCCAGGCCAAATCCTGAAGCCGTTCATGCAAATTCGCCTTCCGGAAGAGTTCATCAGCGGAACCGAGATTATATCGCGGTGTCATCGTTCCCTCCCCCCTCCAAGCACGCGGAGCCTCCACAGTCTGCTGCGTGGCACATTGCATCCTGCAGGGATCTTCTTCCAGCGCGGAGTGGTTTTTCCATGCGGTCGACGACATCTGCGCCAACGGCGTGGGCAAAGCATTCGAGCCGCTGCATGTTGGCGATGATGCGCAGTGTAATGTCGACATCCTTTAACGAACAGCCTTCCTGCAAAGCGCGCCTGACGGTCTTTTCCGCGCACCGCTCGCAGCCCCCTACGATCACCATGACGATGGGAATCAAGTCCTGAAGCCTGACTTCCGACTCAGAGGGGAGAGCCCGCGGCTCGAGCGCGCTACTTTTGGAATCAGACTGCTGCTCATTCCTCTTCATTACGGCCACCTTGCCTTGGTCGTTGAGAACCCTACCACTGTCAGGGAAAGCTCTTAGGGCAGTAGAAATCAACTTCGGAGAGGCCTGAACCGCGTTCAGCGGGCCGCGATCAGATTCGCATGCTGTTATTCCCGTGCATGATACCTATACAGTACCTACCGTTCTCACGTGATGTTCTTGAACGTCTCCAGACAGTAGATTTAGAAAGGGATGCTTCCCACAATGATCTGGCACACCTTCCCAATTCAGGGGCCAGCGAGCTACCATGGGGGACATCCCAGCGAGCAACGAGCTGTTCAACCTGGGTGGCTACTTCCCTTCTCGAGGATCTTGTCGCCAAGAATTACCAACGGGAGAGCGCATGTCACGCAGTGAAGTCTCCCCGGTGAATGACTCCGGCTCGCAGGTTCTTTCCCCTGCCAACATCGGTAGCCGAGTTGGGCCCCGTGCAGCAATGATTGCTGGATTCGGCGCGCTGTTGCTGCTGATGGGAATCCTGTCGTTTGATTCGGTGCGCTTGCTGGTCGAGCTGGAGGCAAGAAGCGCGAGGGTACGCCAGGATTATTTGAATCGCGAGCGAACACTGGAGGACATTCGATCCAGCCTGTACGAATCCGATAACATTTTGCGCGAATTTAGAATTGTAGAGCGCAATACCGGTGGACTTGACAGTTTCCGGCATCAACTGCAATCCATGCGAGACCGCACCAACGCCACGATGAGTTCGTGCATACGATCGTTAACCGGGGATCAACGCGTACCGTTTCAGAACCTTTCTGATGAACTTAACAACTACTGGTCGATGGCCGAAGGTGTCGTTGACTCCGGTCCCGGCAAGCAGGCCCGCTCTCAGCTGCAGGCTTCAACTCTTGCCCAGCACGCCATTGTAATGGCCATCACGCGGGATGTCAGCGCGCTGAACGAACTGGAATTGCGAGAGGCTGAAAGCAAGATCGCTGATGTATTTGCCCAATTCCGAGATCGAATACGTACGGGCACGATCCTGGCGTTGGCCCTGGGTCTGCTGCTGGCATCGTGGACGGTAATCTATGTGGGCCGATTGGAACAAAAGGCTGAAGACAAATATCAGGAGAGTTTGCGGGCCCAGCAAGAACTGAAGGAACTTTCCAAACGCCTGGTGGACGCCCAGGAAACGGAACGACGCGCCCTTTCGCGCGACCTGCATGACGAGATTGCCCAGTCGCTCAGCGCGCTGTTGATGGAGGTACAGAACCTGGCGGAGAACACGAGGAATGATGGGGCAGTGCGCGAGGGACTGCAAAGGATAAAGCTTATGGGCGAAACGTGCGTCAGTGAAGTTCGCAACATGGCACTGGTGCTGCGCCCATCAATGCTCGACGACCTTGGCCTGGTTGCCGCACTGCAATGGCATGCGCGAGAGATCTCCAAGCGCACGGGCCTGCTGATAGACGTCGTGGACGACCAATTTGCCGACGCGCTACCCGAGGAGCACAAGACCTGCGTGTACCGCGTGGCTCAGGAAGCGCTTCACAACTGCGCCAGCCACGCCCACGCCCGGAAGGTGCGCGTCGTTCTTCGAGAAAATTCCCAGCACCTTACCCTCGCCATCGAGGACGACGGAATCGGCTTTGACCCGCGGCGTCAACGGGGAATGGGCATGCTGGGGATGCAGGAGCGTGCGACGCGCCTGGGTGGTACGTTCCAGGTGGAATCGACTCTCGGACACGGCACGTGTATTCGCGTGGATCTCCCGCTGAAGCCCGACGCATCGAGACAGGAAAGCGTGTCCAGGTGAAAAAGCTGCGCATTCTGCTTGCTGACGATCACACCGTCATGCGCACGGGACTACGGGCGCTCCTCGAACGCCAGGGCAATCTGGAAGTTGCCGGAGAGGCAGAAAACGGTCGCGACGCCGTAGCGCTCTCCGGCACTCTGCAACCTCATGTGGTCGTGATGGACGTTGGCATGCCGCTCCTGAACGGTATTGAAGCGACCCGAGCCATTGTAAAACGGTCTCCAGCCACCGGGGTGGTGATCCTAAGCGTTCATTCTGACGAAAGCTATGTGATACGAGCGCTGCAGGCCGGAGCCCGCGCCTATTTGCTAAAGGATTCCGCAGCCGCGGACCTCTTGGCGGCCATCGACGCGGTTTCCCAAGGGAAATCATTCTTCAGCTCGGCCATCCGCCGGTTGCTGTCCGAGGACTACGTCCGGGTGCTGAAGCAACGGGGAGTAGTCGATTCGTACGAATTGTTGACGGTGAGAGAGCGCGAGATCCTGCAATTACTGGCCGAAGGCAAGACGAACAAGGAAGTTGCAGGTGAGTTAAACATCAGCCCCTACACGGTGGAAACACACCGGGGTCACATTCTGGAAAAGCTCAACCTGCACAACTCCGCAGAACTGGTGCTGTATGCGGTGCGCAAGGGCATCATCCACTGAAACTACTTCGCGCGGATAAGCCCTTCCAAAGTCCAATCGGCCGATTGCAAATACCCTCTCGACGGGATATCCGCAGAGCTGCCGCGTTGCTAACGTAAACTCATGAGGCTGCGGCAAACGAGTCAACAGGACTAAGTCCTACAGTGGCTCGCATCGAGGACGCCCTGCATACACTGTCGCACGCTCCTTCGCAGCCTCGCCACCCTCTGGAGGTATGGAATGATGAGCCAGTTCGAATTTCCCGCCGGGACCGCTGGTCTATCGGATCTTTTGGTGCGACGTACCGTCAACAATTGCGAATCCTTCCCTGCGCTGGCTGCTCATGGCCGAAAACAGCTGAACATTCCCAACGGTCTTGTGGTGAGTGCTAATGACAGGATTCGCGGGACGTTGGGCGAAGCGATGCTGCTGTGTGGTATTGCCCCCGTCTTTGCTGCCAGCATTGCCGACTCGCGCCAGCACATAACGACGGGCGATCTTTGCATTGTAATCTGCGAGGACCTGCTTCCGGATGGCAGCTATTGCGAACTCCTTGGTCTAAGGCAGCAACGAGAACACAAGTCTCCCGTCATTGTCGTCTCAAGGACGGGCGATTGGGAGGAGTATTTCGCGGCGATGGAACTCGGTGCTCACGATTTTCTGGCGTATCCCCTGATACCTGGGGAACTGCAGCGCATCCTGCGAGAATTGCTGCTGGACAGGCGCCGCCAGCAGAGAAGCCAGGCTCCATCACATCTCTGAACTGCGGCGTTGTCACATGGTCTTGGTCTGGATCTCTTCTCGGTTTAACAAACGCTAATGACGGTCGTACCCTGTCTAAGAGAAGTGCCATTCATCTCTTCAGTCATCGGTACGCTTCCGTTGCTGCGATCAACCGGACCAGGAGTTAGCGCCGGCAGCGGCGCGATGAACGAAGCTGGTTTCGGCGGTCAAGCCGAAGGATTCGAGGAATTGAGCCTGGACTTTTTCGGAGAGAGCGTTGATTTCGTCGACTCCCAAGCTTGAGGGACTGACGCGGTAGCGCAACTTGCGCTGGCCCGCGGGAGTTTCCAAGATGCGCAAGACAGCGTCTGCCACTTCCTGAGGATCCCCGGCTGCGCTTGTGAGGATCGAATTGATCTTGGCAGGGATCTGGTTGGAGACGCCGTAGCTGGCGGTGCGAGCTTGATCGGCAGCTTTCACGATATTGCCGAAAACGGGCGTCTGGTACGCGCCCGGCTCAACGATGGAGGATTCAATGCCTTGAGAAGCCAGTTCGTAGTGATAGGTTTCCGCCAGCGCTTCGAGAGCGAATTTGCTGGCGCAATAAAAAGCGAACGAAGGGATGACCACGCGTCCGGCGCCACTACTGATGTGCAGGAGAAGGCCGCTGTGTTGGCGGCGCATTTGGGGAAGCACAGCGCGATTCACGCGAACGGCGCCGAAGAAATTCGTTTCCATGATCGCCTGGGCTTGCTGAATCGTGACGGCTTCGGCGAGACCGAGCAAGCCATAGCCCGCATTGTTTATGGCAACGTCGAGGTGGCCAGCTTGGTCGAGGACAGCGCCAACGGCACTGTCAACCGAGGCCTCGTCGTTGACGTCGAGCTCCAGGATATGCAGAGAGAGCGATTCCCTTTGGGCGAGAGAGGTGAGTTCCGCGGAGTTGGTGGCATTGCGTCCGCCGGGATCACGCATGGTGGCGAACACTGTGTGGCCGTGTCGCGCGAGAGTCTCTGCGAAAAGTCTGCCAAAGCCGGTACTTGCACCTGTGATGAGAACGACTTGATTCGAATGCATCATGCCTCCAAGGGGTCGCTTATGGTGAACCGTTGGATGCAAAAAGTAAAGCGGTTGGAGACGCTGAATGGCGAGCTTCAGAGCTGTAACAGGAAAGGCTCCGGGAGCTTATCCAGGAGCCTTTGAGCATTCGCGACTTGGGGGGGCGCGCTTCAGAAAGCGGCCGCCACAAAGGATGGATGCTTAGACGCTGAAAGAGGAGCCGCAGCCGCAGGTGCTCTTGACGTTGGGATTGTTGAACTTAAAGCCAGCGCCCTCAAGGGTCTCGACATAATCGATCTCTACGCCTTCCAGGTACATGGAGCTCATCTGGTCGACCGCGACTTTCAAGCCGTCGAAATCCACAACTTCATCGGTTTCGTTGGTCTGATTCTCAAATGCCATATGGTACTGGAATCCCGAGCAACCGCCGCCGACAACGGCTACACGAAGCGCCGTGGGAGCGGGATTTTGCATGCTCATGATTTCCTTGACCTTGGTAGCCGCAACTGGCGTCAGGTTGATCATAATATCTATTGGCCTCCATCGTGGATCGTGCCGTGAGTATCTTTACGTACTTAGTATAACATAGGCGCGGAAAACGCAAATTGTGGCGTTTCACAGCCAGTACTTCCCTGCTCGCATCGAACCGCACCGCTGTGCAACCCAAAAGACCGGCCTGCAGGCTGGTCCCTGCAAGAACGCACGGCCTTTCGACAACGCCGGACAGGTTCCTTTAGAATAGATGTCCATATGAGACACAAAGTTACGTTGTTGCCTGGCGAAGGAATTGGTCCCGAAGTGGCAGCAGCCACAAAGCGAATTCTGGAAGCCTCGGGCGTGTTGATTGACTGGGAAGAGCTGGATGCACGGGCCGAGAACACCGACAAAGGCACGACAGGCGCGGAAGTGCTGAATAACGCGGCCATTGAATCTGTGCGACGGAACCACGTGGCGTTGAAGGGACCGATGGCGACGGCCATCGCCGGAGGCGCGCGGAGCGTGAACGTGGCGCTGCGCAAGAGCTTGGACTTGTACGCGAACCTGCGTCCCGTGAAGAACCTGCCAGGAGTGAAATCGCACTTCGACAACGTGGACGTTGTGATCGTGAGGGAGAATACGGAAGATTTGTACTCTGGGCTGGAACACGAAGTGGTGCCGGGGGTGGTGGAGAGCCTGAAGATCATCACAGAGAAAGCTTCCACGCGAATTGCGCGCTTTGCGTTTGAGTATGCGCGGAAGAGCGGCCGGAAGAAAATCCACGCTATTCACAAAGCGAATATTATGAAGCTGAGCGACGGCCTGTTTTTGCGGTCGTGCCGGGCGGTCGCGGAGCAGTTTACAGATATCGAGTATAAGGAATTGATTGTCGATAACGCGTGCATGCAGATCGTGATTAATCCGGAGCAGTTTGACGTGCTGCTGCTACCGAATCTTTATGGCGACGTGATGAGCGATCTAGCCGCGGGATTGGTGGGCGGATTGGGCGTGGTGCCAAGCGGAAATATTGGGGAGGAAGCCGCGATCTTTGAGGCGGTCCACGGAACGGCGCCGGATATTGCGGGTAAAGGGTTGGCGAATCCCACGGCGCTACTGATGAGCGCGATATTGATGCTGAATCACCTGGGGGAAAGGTCGACAGCGGACAGGATCGAGTTGGCGCTAATCAAGGTCTACAAAGAAGGCAAGCACGTCACCAAGGATGTGGGCGGCACCGCGGGAACGAAAGAATTTACGGACGCGGTGATTGCGGCGCTACCTCACGTGTAGGGTGCTGCGCAGCAGGAGATTCAATGCCTAACGCAATCGACTGACATCTCGCGGGGTATGTGTTTCGCTGCTACGGACGGTTTATGACGGAGAAAGAGAAGCTTGTCAATCGGCATCTCTTTGGGACGCAAAAGGCAGTTCAGGCACGTTCGGATGTGGCCGCACAACAAGAAGCAAAAACCGGACCAAAACATTTGCGGAACTTTCTCTCCAACGATCCAGAAGTCTTAGAGCTGACGCGTGAGGGCATGGAGAGCTTTGTGCTTCGGACGGCCCAGAGAATCCTGGATGACCATGCGAGCGATGTCTTCACAAACCGTTGTCCGCGTTGCGGCGAGGTGACCAATACGCCGAAGGCGCGCCAGTGCCGTGCTTGTAGGCATGATTGGCATGAGCCTTTGACAACGCGAGATGGTAGCCCCCACAGAAGAGCGAAGGAACACATCCAAAATAGAAGGCCACGCAAAAGAACCGACCTGAAGGTCGCCTACTACAAAAGCGCGCCAACGAAGGTTTCACGCCGCTATTAACGGCGGAAGCCGCATCGTCTGAGAGCAAGCTTACGAGCTGCCAGGATGCCGGCGCGACCAAGCGGAATGAGGGATGATTGGGCGATTGCGTTGCGGCGGACGACAAGGGAGACTAGGATTTTTGGCCATGACCAAAACGCTGAAGACAAAGCTGGGCCAATCAAAGTGGGCACGGCGGAGGCGAAACTGGCGCTCTTCGGGACGATCTTCGTACCGATTCGCGATGGGATCAGCCACTCTCCCAAAGAGTTCGCATCCTGGAAGGATATTGCGAACGGAGCCGAAGACCACTACCGGTAGGTGTTGATTATCGACGAACAACTGGATCGCAAGTAGCTAATCCAGGAAGCCCGTTTTTCGAACCTTGCGCCTAACGCCTCTGACCTCCGGTGTGATAGATTCAGCATCCAAATCTGCTGGCGGACCGGTGTTGCTGCGCGCTGTGGCAGTGGAATTGCACCCGCCAAGGAGCACGGAAAGGAAATATCCATGCCCCTCTTGTTTCGAAAACGAACGCACCCAAAGAGGTTTGTGGTTACTCGAAGTACATTCAGCGTCCTGCTGATTCTGTGTTTTATCGTGTGCAGCCAGGCTCCGGGGCAGGAATTGTCGAAACGGCTGACGAATCAGGACATAATTGCAATGACCGAACTCGGACTGTCGGACGACGTGATCATCGCGAAGATTAGGAGTGTCGCTGGTTCCGACGGGCTAAAGTTCGATACCTCGGTGGAGGGCTTGAAAACTCTGAAGGCCGCGAAGGTCTCTGACGCCGTTATCAAGGTAATGATGAACCCCGCACCTCCCCCTGCACCGGTGATCGTCGCGGCTACTGCGATCACGAACGATCCGAATCTTCCGCCGCCCGAAGTTGGTGTCTATTGGAAAGACGGGCAAACTTTTGTGCTGTTGCAAGGGATGATGCTCAGTCAGGCGAAAGTCGGGGGACGCGCGGGCAGTTTCTTCACGAATGGAATGAGGTCAGAACATTGGGACGCAACGATCGATGGCGCAACTTCGAAGAACCGAGTCAAAGATCACCGTCCGGTGTTTTATCTCTACGTGCCAGACGGCGACACGGCAGGCGATTACGTTTTGATTAAGCTGGAGAAGAAGGGCAATCGGCGAGAGTTCCAAATCGGAAGTTTCGGCGGCGTAACGGGAGGCAAGGCCGGCGTAAAAAAAGAAAAGGAAATTACCTTCCATGCCGAGCATGTGGGCATCCGCGTCTACAAGATCACACTAGATTCCGAGCTAGCGGCAGGAGAATACGCGTTTTTTCAGGGGACCGGAGCGCAGTCCAACATGTCTGGCGGAAACATGGGCTCGGCCCGGTCCGGCGGAAGCGCCAGCGGAAGAATCTACGATTTTTCAATCCCGGAATAGATAGTTCGACAGAATGCTAGAGGACTCACCGACATCCAGCATGGTGCGCCGATTGAGATGCTTCGCGCAAAACGGGCGCTCAGGACCACAGGAGTCGCGCGGGCGTTAACTGCGGAAACGTGCGGCAAGATTCCGAATTTCAGGGTTTTCGATAATGCGGGAGCGGAGATTCTCTTTGGTGGCCTGAAGCATCGCCAAGCCGAGATCTTCGCCGGAAACGTAGAGAGCGCGAAAGGGCTTGAGGAGACGTAAGAGCGGATAGAAGGCAGCGTAGAGTTTCGGGAGTGTGGGCGACGGAGGGGCGTCGATAAAGGAGGGCCGCCAGCAAACGGCGCCTACAATATTCATGAGATCGAGCTCGGTTTGCGCTTTCACGCGAGACCAGAACATGCGACTGCCGGGCTTAGTTCCCTGCCCGCTGATGTAATGGAACGTGGCACCCGGAGAGTGAGCCTGAAGCGTGCGGGCAGCGGTGAGCGTGTAGTCGTGTGTGATCTTCTGGTAGTCCTGCTCGTTGACTTGCGTCACGGAGACACCAAGGCAGAAAAGGCAGGCCTCTACGCCGCGGAACGATTCTTCGACGCCAGAGTAATTCAGAAAATCTGTGTGAACGATATTGCAAAGTTTGGGATTCACGGCTGACAAAGGGCGGCGATTGATGGCGCGAACTTCCGTAACGATGGGAGTGGAGAGGCAAACGGATAGGACTGCACCGCCAGCCGAACCAGAAGCACCGAAGAGCAGGATTTTCATAGTCGCAGAATTATGCCCTAGTTCGATGCAGGGGAGTCAGGGCGAGTTTCGATTAGCGTGAGATTCATGGATTTCCGGTCGTTCTCATCGAACTGGATGGACTCACCCTTGGTTTCGTGCGGCTTCAGCCACTCGGGGTCGTACCAGTCGGCGTCATACCAATCTGCTTGTTCGACAGAATCCCAACTAAAGAGTCTGTAATCGCCCGGAGTGATGCCGGTGACGATGAATCTGCCGTTCTGGTCGGTTGTGACGGACTTGAACAGTTCTTTCACGTTGCGACGTGGCGGTTCAGGAATCAGGACGACCACGGCGCCGACAGCCGGGAGCGAATCGGCGGTGAGGACGATGCCAGTGAGCTGACCAGCACGCGAGCTCAGCGTGAGTTCAAGGGATGCTTCTGTCCCAAGCTGGAGAGCGAAGCCGGTATCGGTGATGGGTGCGGTGCCATAGTGGGCAGATTTCAAAAAGAAGCTTTCTTCCAGGCCACCCAAGGACACACTGGGCCGGTAGATGCCCTCGGGAACGTTCCGGAATTGAAACGATCCGTCCGGCTTAAGCATTTCACTGCGAAATCCACTCAAATCTCCTTCAACAGGATACAACCGAACGTGGAGGTACTGTAGGTCGCCTGGTGGCGCGCCTTCCCAAGTGACATGACCTCTGATGTCAATGCCGCGGGAAATGGTGATGGTCACGCTCTCAACATCGGTGGTACCTACGTCCACCTGGCGAGTCGCGTGGTGCGGTTCTATTGACTCCCGGTCGGACCAGCTGGCGTGGAGGTTATACGAGCCTGGTGGCACATTGCGAATGATAAAACCACCATCCTTGAGTTTGAAGGAAGCGTCGAGTCCGCGAACTGCCTGCGTCAAACCGAAGTTTCGTGGATAAAGCGAGATACTTCCCCAGGTATCGGCGGCTGCCGGGACCAGATTGATAACCCTTCCGCTGACCGAAACGAGGTGAGAAGCGCGAAGCATGAAATCCACGGCGTGAATTTCGTCTCCGGGGACAACGGAGATGGCCTGAGCTTTCATTGGATCAGTGGTATTGGGGTAGTAGGTCGTAAGATAGCCGGTGTCTAGCTTTTGTATGGCGACCAGGGCGGCGGGACGCATGGCATCCTCGTTCCGAAAATTGACGGCAAGATAATAGCGGCCGGGGGCCAAGTCAAAGATTCGAAACTCGCCTAAGTCATTTGCGAGAACGGGATCGTAGTTGTTCGGCAGTTCCTTCCCTTCTCGTTTGGAAGCCCGATACGCAGTGATCTCTGCCTTGGAGACGGGTTCGCCGTCTTCATCGAAAACGTGACCAGAGATTGCCGCCGTGCGGGTGAGTTTGAAGACCAGATCTGTGGTTCGTTGGCCGGAGGTGAGAGTTAGGATCGCACCGGGGGCGCCAGGTTTTTTTTGGCCGTACTCGGCTTCAACGTACCCATTGCGCAAGACCTGCAGATGATATGAGCCGGGCGGGACATTCTCGAAAAGAAAGTACCCTTGCTCGTCTGAAAGGTAGGAGACGTAGATGGCATTGGCACCGCTGCCCACCATTATGACTTTGGCCCTCTTCAGTGGTTGTCCGGTGTCGAGACGGAGAACGTTGCCGGCGACAGTAGCGTTTTCCTTCGCCGGAGTGGCGGACGTGGACGGAGATTGTGCGCGCTTCGCGGGGAGCGCAGATGCGGTGATGAGTAGGACACATAAGACGAGTAGCGATCTCATGCTCGACGCCAGACGAGGAACCTAGGGGCTCATGATTGCATAAAAAAGGATCTTACTGAAGGCGCAGTCGGCTCAGCGAGGGGCGTAGATCCGGTACAGCATGAGGTAGACGATGACGCCGGTGACGGAGACGTAGAACCAGAGGGGGAGGGTCCAGCGGGCGATAATGCGGTGCTTATCGAAGCGCTCAAGGAAGGCGCGGCGGAGCGTAACGATGATCATGGGAACGATCACAATCGCGAGGATGGTGTGCGAGAGGAGCAGCGTGAAATAGACGGGGCGAATCCAGCCTTGACCCTGAAAGGCGACATGGCCCACGCGGTAGTGATAGATGAGATAAGAGACAAGAAAGGTGCAAGAGACGAAGAACGCAGTGACCATGAACTTCTTATGGAGGGCGATCTTGCCGGAGCGGATGGCTACGTACCCAGCGGCGAGAAAGATGGCGCTGGTTCCGTTGAGAGTGGCGTTGAGTGCGGCGTGAGAGAGCAAGGAAAAGTCCTTAGTTTTCAATCATAAGTTCTAAGTCCTTCGACGAAGGATAAAACTCAGGTGCAACTTGAGTCTAAACTCACACCCGGTAAATCGAACAGCGAAGTCCTCAGGGGCTGAAGCCCAATCCTCGCCGGCCTCATTGTCGGAGTGAAAGCTCCGACCCCCTAAGAAACCCAGAAGCGGACTGCCCTGCAACTACAACCTGGACGTAAAGAACGCGGCTGAGAAGGCGGCCCCTACATAAGCTAGACAAGACTGCTACGACGGCCTCAACGGGGGAGCTTGTCGTACATCATCAAGCCTAACAAGATCGGGATGTGCATTACGGTGGCGTGCATGAGCCACTTGGCACGGGAGTTGGTCTTGGCGTGAGCAGCCCAGAGGCAGACCTGCACGAGCGCGGTGCACGTGACGAGAGCGCCAAAGAAATAGAGCACGCCAGCGAAGCCCATGATGGCGGGCAGAAGGCTGACGGCCACGAGAGTGGCGGCGTACAGAATGATCTGGCGAAAGGTGCGCGTGCCGTCCTTGTCGACGACCGGAAGCATGAGAATGCCCGCGCGTGCGTAATCTTCGCGATACATCCAGGAGATGGCGTGGAAGTGCGGAAATTGCCAGAAAAAGAGAATGGCAAAGAGGAGCCAAGCACCTACGTCGAGTTTGCCAGTGGCGGCGGTCCAGCCAATCATGGGAGGAATAGCGCCGGGAATCGCGCCGATGAAGGTGGCCCAGACGGTACGCTTCTTCAGCGGAGTGTAGGCCAGCAGATAGCTGACGCTGGTGATGACACCAAGCAGGCAGGCGAGATAGCCAGCGATAAAGAAGAGGTCGATGGTGCCAGCGACGCATAGGGCAATCCCGAAGCTGAGAGCTTCGGGGGGAGTAAGCTGGCCAGTGGGCAGCGGGCGGGACGCGGTTCGGCGCATGTACCGGTCGGATTCGCGCTCGATGTAATGGTTCAGAGCGGCGGTGCCAGCGGCGATCATCATCGTGCCGAAGACGACGTGGAGCATGTGCAACCAGTCAATGGGACCACGCGCACCCATGTAAAACCCAGCGCCGGTGGTCATGAGGACGAGGAACGAGACATCGGGTTTCGTGAGCGAGACGTAAGCGCCAAGCTTGTTCGATTGGGTAATCTCGGTGGTCTGGGCTGTGCTCATTGCGCGGGCACCTCTCCTCGCGTGGTGGCAAAAATCATTTCGCGTTTGCGCGGAACAAGACGATAGCACAAAAGGACGGCCACGATTGACGTGGCGAAGAGAATCGCGCCCACTACGGTATGGACCACGGTGAAAGCGATCATAACAGGCATAGGTTGAGGCGCGTCGGCGGTAGAAATGCGTGACCAGAGCGAGCCGAGGCCGAGAAGTAGTTGCACGCCAACCAGGGCATGAAGCATGATGCGCACGCGGGAGATTTCCACCACCTGAGCAAAGCGGCGACGAAGGACGGCGGCGGTCCACATGACCATGCCGAGAACAACGACGGAACCAATCGCATGGGGCTTGACGGAAATGTACTGGTGACGAAAGCCAGCGCCGGCGAGCACCTGCAGGAAAATTACTGCGGCGTTCAGGGTAACGATGGCATGGATGGGAGGCGCGCCAGAGTCTTCGTACTGGGGAAGTTTTTCCATCCACCAGTGACTGGTGAAGAAGGCAATGCTGACGAGGATGGCGAACATGATCTCCGCGGTGCAGGCGTGCATGACCGGCAGCCAGTAGTGGAGAAGCTTTAGAACGGTGAGGCCGCCGAGAAGACCCTGAAAGACCACGCCAGCCAGGGCGATGAAGCCCAGGGTACGAAGCCACGGACGTTCTTCCTTCTTCCAAAGGAGTCCAGCCAGAACGGTGATGAAAACGCCGAGGATGAACGCGATCACGCGATGGGAGTGTTCATAGAGCGCGCCGCCGGTAAGAAGGCGAAGTGGCGGAAACCACCTGCCGAAGGAGGTGGGCCAGTCGGAGACCGCTAGCGCGGCGTCGTTGGAAGTGACCAGCGCGCCGGCCGTAAGGAGCACGGTGGCCCAACACACCACGAAGATCGCGAACTTGTGAATTCCCGGATGATACGTCGCCTTCATGATTTCGGGCCCCAATTCCCGAAACGGGGATTATACCGCAAGGACAGCAAACGATGCGGGTTAGCAGACTCTGAACCGAGGCGGATTCTAGCAGGGCGTGGGCATAAACCCAAGGAAAAACGCAACGTAGGTTAAGCGAAAAGGCGGCGGCAAGCCATCGCAGTTCAAGAGTCAGGCAGAAGCGGCGCGGTCGGGATGTATATCGACGGCACGCAGGACGAGGTCTTTGAGTGCACCGATGAAAAGAGGAGAGTCGCCGACCGCGGGCATCATGCGGAAGCGATCGATGCCCCATTTCTTGGCGTCGCTGCGGCCATCGATATTGATTTCGTGGAGCGTTTCGATGTGTTCAGTGACGAAGGAAACGGGAACGACGAGGGCTTCTTTCACACCTTCCTGGCCGAGCCGCTCGAGTGTCCCAAGGAAGGAGGGCTCGAGCCACTTGGCCGGTCCGAGTTTGCTTTGAAAGCAGAGGATGTGGGTGCGCGGCCAGTTGGGAAAACGTGCGGAACCTTGCTCGCAGACGAGGTGAACGGTTTCGGCGACGTGGCGAGGATAAGGATCACCCTTTTCGACCAGGCTCATGGGCAGGCCGTGAGCGCTGAAAACGAGTTGAATGCGCGAGCTGTCGGGAAAGTGGCGAAGCATCTTGCCGATGTTGGTGCTGAGCGCCTGGATGTACAGCGGGTGATCGTAGAAGTGCTCAATGCTGCGCTCCGGAAGACTGTCGTCGGGCTCGCCGTAAACCCGTCGCCACTCTTTCAGACTGCTTAGCGTGGTGGCATAGGAATAGTGGGGGTAGAGAGGAAGAAGGACGAGTTCATCGAGGCGGCCTGCTTTCTTGAGCGAGGCGACGGCGTCTTCGGTGAGAGGCTTCCAGTAGCGCATCGCGGTGACGGCCACCGGATCGATGTAGGGCTGCAAGGCGGCGACAAGTTTCTTGCGCTGGCGTTCCGTGAGAATGCCGATGGGAGAGCGGCGGCCAATCATGGCATAGCGCTGGGCGACGGGGATGCAGCGCTTTTTGGCGATGTAGCGCGCGAGCGGACCGCGAATGAAGTTGATCGGTCCAAGCGGGATGATGTCGGGATCGAGAAAGAGATTGCGCAGGAAAGGTTCGACGGTCTCGAGGGAATCCGGTCCGCCCAGTTGGAAGAGAACGATGCCGACACGTTTTTTGGTGTTGTTGCTCACGATCAGTTGCCTTTCTTCGGGCGCGAAGAAATTGCTGCGAACTGCAAAAGTCTTAACTTTGTGAAAACCAAAGGCGAACCCAAGAACCGACCTGAAGATCGGCCGCTTCAAGGCCAGGAGAAAGGCGTTAGCCTTGCTTGGCGCGCGGAAGCAGGTTTTTTAGGCGTTCGACTTCGGTCTTGAGGTTTGAGGTTCGCCGCGCGACCGTAAGATAGTAAGCGAAAAATACGGCCCAGCCGATCATGTAGGCAGCAAACACACTGTCGAGATTTTTCATTGAGCCTCCGCTTCGCGCCGCAGGATATCCACTTCGATCTTTCTTTTTTCAAGAATACAGCGTTCGATGATCAAGAACGCTACAAACACGTGCATCACTAAAACATTAAAGAAAAACACCTTGCTCATGGTGGGGTCCAGCCCGGACCCCGATCCACCCATGATGACCGGGGAAGGATGTTGTGTGCGCCACCAGCGGATGGAGAAGAAGACTAAGGGAACATCAAGGAACGCGAAGATGCCAAACAGTGCGCTGAGGAGTGCCCGGCGATCCGGCTCTTCCACGAGAGAACGCAACAGAAGGTAGGAAACATAGAGCAGCCAGAGGACAAAGGTGGAGGTCAGGCGCGCATCCCAGGTCCACCAGATGCCCCAGACCGGATGTGCCCAAATCGGGCCGGTGATCAGAACAACGGTGTAGCAAGCGAGTCCAACCTCGGCAGTGGAAACGCCCAGCCAATCGTATTTCTGTTCACGCTTCCAGACATACAGCAGATTGGCCAAGAAGCAGACAAAAAGGGCCGTGGTTCCAGCCCAAGCGGTGGCGGCGTGGAAATAGAAGATGCGCTGAATGAGCCCCATGGTGCGTTCCTGAGGCGCGACATAAAAATTGGCGTACCCTGCCGCCATGACCAGCAGGACCGCCGCGGCGCCAAGGATGATCCGTCTAGGCATGTGGGGTTATTCCTCCAGGAGATATTCGCCGAAAAGCCATAGCGCCGTCAAAAAGACAAGGTCAAAAACCCCAAGGAAGGCAATTCCCTTCCACTGGACCAGGGGCTCGCGATCGAGAAGGCCGGCGGTCACAATAGAGCTGACCACCAGAATGGGGGTCAGCAGGGGCAAGAGTAAGAGTGGAAGGAGGAGTTCGCGCATGCGGGCTTGCGCGGAGATTGCGGAAATGGCGGTTCCGGTGACCGCGATGCCAAGGCTTCCGGTAAAGAGCACGAGGAGAAGAATGGGGAGCCTGTTCAGGAGCGAAATATTGTAGAAGAGAGCGAAAAACGGGAGCATCACGAGTTCCGTAAGGAGCAGGAAGAGAGTGTTGGCACCAAGCTTGGCGAGGAAGATGGCGAACGGATCGCTGACCGCCAGCCGGAGGGAACTCAGCGTGTCGTTGACTTGCTCGCGGAGAAAACATGACTGAAACATAAGAGAAGCGGCGAACAGAATGGCCATCCAAAGTAGGCCGGGAGCAACTTGCCGCGCTTCTTCCGTCCCTGGATTGAGAATGAAACTAAAGAGCACAAGGACAATCAAGATAAAAACGAAAGTGGTGGTAATAAGTTCACGGGAGCGAAACTCCGTGCGGAGTTCCTTGCCAAGAAGGACGGAGGTGTTGGAGAGGAGGCTCATGGCGGCTTAGGCAGCTCCAAACCTAAGGATGGAACGGAGCGAAGCGCCGGAATTGGTATCCGCGATGATTTTTCCGGCGTCGATGTGAACGGCGCGTGTGGCAAGGGCAGAAATTTCAGATTCACCGTGAAGGCTCATGAGGATAGTGCCGCCGGCGCGATGCATCTCTCGCAGCGCGCTGGCAAGCCAGGAAATGCCGAGGGGATCGAGACCCGTAGCCGGCTCGTCGAACAGAAGCACCGAGGGGCGATGGATCAGGGCGCGGGCGATGGCGATACGCTGGCGCATGCCGCGGGAGAACGTTCGCACCAGGGAGTCGCGTCGCTCAAAAAGGCCGACTTCGCGGAGGAGATCCTCGGCACGAGAGGCAGGATTCTGGACCTTCTGGAGTTTGGCGAAGAAAACAAGATTTTCTTCGGCGGAGAGTTCGTCGTAAACCATGGTGGCGTGCGCAACATAGCCGGGGCGGCCGTTACGCGCGTCGGGAGCAGCGCCGGGGAACGACAAGTTTCCTGAGGTGGGGAGAACCATTTGAGCAGCGATGCGGAGGAGCGTAGTCTTGCCGGAACCGTTTCGTCCGGCAAGGACAACACACTCGCCGGGAGCGACTTCCAGGGAAACACGGCGCAGAGCGAAAAGGCCGCCATAGCGCTTGTCGATCTTGTCGAAGCGGAGGCCGGTTGGAGTTAGGGTTGTGGCAGTCACGTGAGAAATAGCGAGACTTTTAGCCTCGAACCAGATCGCGGAGAAGTTTCTCCACGCGAGCCTTTTCTCGGGCATAATCCTGGTCGGAAATTGTGCCGGCTTGCTTGCGCAATTCCAGGCGGAAGACTTCATCCTTGAGCGTTTCGAGATTCGCGTTGACCTGAGCACTGATGGAAGCGACAGATGCCGTTAGAACCGGCTGCGTGGCCAATTCAGAGATAGCCGCTGCGGCAGCAGGCGCAGATTTGGACTTGGCCGTTTTTTTCGAAGGTGCAGGAATGGGAGCATCGTGCTCGTCAGCGAAGCCTGGCACGAAGACAACTTTTTTGCGGCCGAGAAGAATAGCGAGGCCAGCGAAGCCAGCGAGAAGCAGGGTAAAGAGCGGCCATTTGAAATCATTGAGACGGCCAGGCACAGCCTGCACATCTTGCGTTTGGGTGCGCGAGTTTCCTTCCTGCGGCATGCCGCCCTGGCCTGCCGTTTGGGAATCGCCGCCCGCCTCAGCAGCTTGCGGCGTCATCACACCGGAAACCTTCACGTTGAAGCTGGCTTTTGCGGAGAGCGGTTCGTGAGCAAAGAGAAACATGCCCTGTTCTTGCCCGGCTGCTGTCAAGCCATCACCGGTGACCGTGACACCTGGCGGAACGACAACCAGAGTCTTCACGCCGGGATAGATCGCGGTGAGTTTTAAATTAGCAGTGTTCCCGGGATAAGGAAGTTCGTAGGAGAGGCGGATGGAAGTTTCCCCGGGGCGAAAAGGATAAGCAATGGCGATCAAGCCCTTCCCCTTATCGATGGAAGCCTGCTGAACGGACATGCCGCTCGCGTTCACGGTGGCAACTTGCTGCAGCTTTGCATCCGGCGGAATCGCAAATTCGAAATTTCCCTCGGTACGGAAGTAGGCTTCCGGCGGCTGCGAGGTATTCTGTATGACGTATTCTTCGGCGCCGATGAGCTTATCGTTGCCCGGTTGAAAGATGACGATGTGGGAGGCAACCGTGATCGTCTTGATGTCCTTGGAAAGCTCGTAAATTTCAACGTCCACGTTGGGACGGCCAGGCGGCGCAAACGTGTTGTAGCTGACATCGTGATAGGTGGCGCGCACAAGAACTGGAGCCATGCCAATGGATTCATTCGTGACGGTGAAATGACCTTCGGCGTCACTCTTGGCAGAGCCAAGTTCGCGCATACCCTGCGTCGGGCTCAGAAGGGTGAGATCGATATTCGGCGTTGGCTTGCCGGTAGTGCGATTGATGACCGTGCCGCTGAGCGTGCCCGCGGCAGCGGCGGAGGCGAAGAATACTGTGAGTGGAAGTACGAGGAGGCGAAGACCGAAAACCTTCATCGAGGGCCCCGCTCGACGGTGGCCGGGCGCGCAGGACGCGGGCGACGCACCTGTGATTCAGTGACTTGTTCAATCTCGGTGAGTGCCATTGCGGCTTCATTCTCCAGGACAGTTTTCATGGATTCGTAGTCGATCTCGGAATATTTACCGGCGCGATATTCGAATTTGAGGTCGCGAAGATTATCGTAAATGGAATCGCGACGTTCGAGAAGATGATCTAGCTTGGTACGATGCGGCGCCAGGTCGGACGCGTCGGGATGAATGTAAAAGACAAATAGAAAAACGGCGGCAGCAAGGCCGAGGCAAGCCCCGATGATGGCGTAGTCCGCAGAGGAGGTTTCGAGGAGCAATAGAAAGTCGGCAAACATGAAGTTATTCCTCTGTCTCTCGAGAAGCTTGGGCACGGAGACGGTCAAGCGCTTCCGTGGAGAGTGTGGATGTCGCGGAGCCGGAACTCGCCACCGGCCGCGGCTTGAGCCACTTATTGATCACAAATACCACCAGGGCAATGCCGAGGATCACATAGAAAAACGGCATGATCCAGGCGACAAGGCCGAAACCGTGTTTCGGCGGCTCGACGTAGACGATGGCACCATACTGATTCACGAAGTCCTGGATAATTTGCTCGTCCGTTTCGCCCTTCGCCAGATGCGCATCCACGTCATTCAGCATTCCCTTAGCGGTTTCGCACGGGCCCGAGAAAGCACCCCCCGGATGCGAGCAGCCGCCGGCCGACATGTCGCAGCCTCGGCACATGCACTTGAGATGCATGCCAATTTGCTTGGCATGATCGGAATAAGCTTGGAGTTTGACCGCCACGAGGGGAACGATCGCAAGGCTCAAGACCAAGGCAAGGAAAACGACACGCCGAGACTTAGTCATGACCTTCTCGCAGTGTGACGGAAGGATTCAGCGCGGCAACCACCCCGGCTGGCGTCGATTCAGCAACGGCGGAAATGGCGAGAGCGGCACGTCGATTGGGCGCAAGAGCCAACAAGGTGCCGAAGACCACGATGCAACCGCCAAGCCAGATCCACTTCACGAGTGGATTCAAATAGGCATGGACAACGGGCATGCTGGTGTCGGGGTCCTGTCCGGAATAAACCACGTAGAGATCTTCGCGCAGTGAGGAGTAGATAGAGACCATGGTGCCGGATTCCTGATTGTCACCCTGGAAGCGGCGCTTTTCGGGATACAGCATCATCATCTGCTTATTGTTCTTAAGGACTTCAATGATCATGCGCTGCGCCGTGTAGTTTTTCTCGGCGGTGGCGTCCGCACTCTGCAGAACGAGTGTGTAAGGGCCGATCTGCAGGGAATCGCCCATGTTCATGGATTTCAAAACATCTTTGTTGAAGGCAGCGCCAGCGAGCCCGATGAAGATCAGAACCATGCCGAAGTGAATCACGTAACCGCCATATCGGCGGGTGTTGCGCATGGCGAGTTCATGCATGCCCATGATGATGTTCATGCCGCTGCGTGCCGCGATGACTTTGCCCCCGCGATAGAACTCCATGAAGATCGTCCAGGCGACGAACGTACAGAGGTAGAGACAGAGCAGCGACCAGGCAGCTCCATAGCCGAGAAGATAGAAGACGATTGTGCCGATGACGCCGACGATGAGCGGCCAGCCAAAATTGCGCTTCAGACTATCTGCAGATGTTTTGCGCCAGGCGAGTAGCGGGCCCACGCCGGTGAGAAAAAGAATGGCGAGGCCGATGGGGATCATGATCTTGTTAAAGAACGGGGCGCCTACGCTGATGCGCGAGCCGGAAAACCATTCAGAAAAGACCGGGAACAGGGTGCCAGAGAGAACTGCCAGGCACGCTACGAGGAACAACAGATTGTTGAACAAGAAGCTGGATTCGCGCGAAACCAGGGAATCGAGATGATTCTCGCTAGCTAGATAATCCCGGTTCTTGATGTACGCGGCGAAACACACGACGAGAATGATACCCATGAAGCCGACAAACCAGGGACCGATCTGCGAATTGGCAAACGCGTGGACGGAGCTAACGACACCACTGCGCGTGAGGAACGTGCCAAGGATGCACAGCAGAAAAGTAGAGAAGACCAGCCAGACGTTCCAAACCTTCATCATGCCGCGCTTCTCTTGCATCATCACGGAGTGAAGGAAAGCGGTGCCCGTTAACCAAGGCAAGAGCGAAGCGTTTTCGACGGGATCCCAGCCCCAGTATCCGCCCCAACCGAGAACCGCGTAGGCCCAGTGAGCGCCGAGAAGAATGCCGAGAGACTGGAAACACCAGGCAATCATGGTCCATTTGCGCGTGAGATGAATCCACTTTTCGCCGGGATAGCGTGCGAGCAAAGCGGCGAGCGCAAAAGCAAATGGAATGGTGAAACCGGTGTAACCCGAATAGAGGTTGGGCGGATGGATCACCATTTCCGGATATTGCAGAAGCGGGTTGAGGCCGTTGCCGTCCGTGCGGACGAAGGGGGCCAGGGCTCCGCTTGCGTTAACAGCAGCAAGAGTCTTGAAGGGGCTTTCGACGAAATTATTCAGGATGAGGAAGAACGTTTGAACGCCGGCAAGCACGACGCCGACGTAGGGCATCAGTTCACCATTCTTATTGCGGTAGGCGATCAAAACCGAGATCACGTAGACGGACAGGAGGCAGCTCCAGAAAAGGAGTGAGCCTTCCTGGCCAGCCCACAGAGCAGCGACCTTGTAAAAAGTGGAGAGGTCTTTATTACTGTGGGAGACCACGTAGGCGACGGAAAAGTTATCGGTGAACAGGAGATATTCCAGGCTGAGGGTGCCGATAAATATCAGGACGCAAGTCGCAATGCCGGCCTGACGTGTGCTTTTGATCAGGAGAGGATGGCGCGTCTTGATCGCGGCGATGCCGGCGACAAACGCATAGACGGCACAAACGAACGCGAGCAGAAGAGAAAATGACCCAAATACATCCATAACCTTCCGCCTCTCCCCTATTCAGTTTTTCTGCGGGGCACGCTACATGCTGCTTTTTTGCGTATCAGCAGCCTGAGCGGGCTTGTCGCCACCTGGCGCCGCTTCATACTTGGATGCGCACTTAGCTTGCACGTGTTCGGCCACGAAGCGGCCGTTGTCACCTGGACGGCCTTCGACCAGAGCTTGTGATTTATCAACGAACGTGTCGGGCAACGGATCCGTGCCGATGTAGCTTACCGGCAGTGACTTGCCCTGCTCTTCCAAAACGAACTCCACGCGACCGGAGGTGTGGCGAATGCTGCCCGGCGCAACGGTGCCAGCCAAACGCATGCGATGTGAACGAGCAGAACCCTGCAGCGTCTGGTATTCGGCAATGGTGTGGTAGTAGGTCTTGCTCTCGCCATAGCCAAGCCAAGCCAGGAAGGCCAAAGCGAAGACGATGACGCCGATACCGACTCCAAATTTAGCGCGATTCTGCACAATGCACCTCGAAAGCACAGCGTCTGGGCTGAAATACTATCATACCGAAGAACTTGTGCCCTCGGAGGCAAGAATGCGTTAGGGCGTCACTTTTCTCAGTGACGGCCGTCACAGGGATCCGGATCTCGCACCTTCCAGCGCCAGCCGAAGTGCGTCGATGTCCGAGTTCCCGTCCTTTCCCATGATTTCGAAGGGCTTATTCAAGTGCAACAAGACTGGACAACCGAGAGCTGATGCGCTCAACTCTCCGATGAGTGTAAACAATTCGGGCGCCAGGAGCGCGACTCGCTTGGGCTTTAGAGAGCGCCGTATGCGGGTAATCGCGAGTGGAAGGTGCCTCGCCAGGAGGGCTCCTGCCTGCGCATCAGACTGGTTGGGAGGCTCGAGTGGGCATTCCAGGGCGTGCATCATAAACAAGCCACGCTTTTGGAATTCGCCGAGGAAACTCTCAGCGGACTTCCCTTCCCAAGGAATCTGGAGTGCGTTGAGGAGCTGCGCTGCCTCGGCGCTTAGCGGTAAGGCCTCGGAATAGAGGAAGGCGGAGTCCTGAGCGGGAACGAAGGCGCCCAGTAGCAAAGTTTGGACATGGACGGGACGGTAGCGCGTGGACCACTCCAGGCGCTGAAGGCGACGGGCAAGGTGGTCCTGAGAAGCAGGTTGACCGCAGCCATCGCACGGTAAAAAGGGAGGATTGGACATGCTAGAGGAGAATCGTAGAGCAGAACGGTGGCAGAGGCAATTAGGAGGAAGTACAGAAGCGGGACAGGGGCGGGACAGATATAGCAGTTGGCAATTGAATAGGTTAAGCCCGGCGGGCAAGTGACAGGAGGCGGATGACCACTCGAAGCTGTAAGCGCTACCAAATGGCGAGCAAGCTCAAGCCTTGGCGAAGGGAGTAAGTTGCGCCTCGCGGCCAGAGTCGCTATTTAGAGACAGTGGCGTTTTCCGGCAACTTGGAGCGCAGGCACCACTTCAGCTCCTGGCTCATTTCCGTGACTTCCATACCGGGCATAACGATGAACTTGCAGGAAAGCATCTCGCGAGGCTCGTCATCGTCGGGGAGCTGGCAGGTCACGCGACAATACTGACAATCCTGATTCCAGCAGAATCGGCCATAAGGAATGGTTTCCGGGCTGATGAACTGGAAGCACCTGAGGAGCGAATTGCGCTCCGGCACCTGAAATCTCTTGCCGAGAATGGTGATATCCACAAGCTTTTCGTACGGACGGAACGGTTCCGACATGACGTGTCCTTTGAGCGGTGCTGGTGCCTACTCAGAGTAGGCCGGGGCGTGAGCAGGAACAACGAAGGACGAGCGGAGCGTTGCGAATGTGATACGGGGGGTTCCAAGCTCAGGAAGCTACTTGATCATGTCGAAGAACAAGCACATATTGCGGAATTTCTCGTAACGGGATTTCACCAACTCTTGTGCGGAGTGGTTCGTCAGGACGAGAAGCTGGCGTTCCAGGACTTCGCCGAAGAGCTTTGCGGCGCCTTCTCGGTCGGCATGAGCGCCACCGTCTGGCTCAGGAATAATCTCGTCGATAATGCCAAGTTCCTTCAGGTCGTTGGCCATGATTTTCATCGCGATCGCGGCGGTTTCGGCCTTGGTAGAATCGCGCCAGATGATGGAAGCGCAGCCCTCCGGAGAGATCACCGAATAAAAGCCATTTTCGAGAATGTTGACGCGGTCGCCGATGGCGATGGCCAGTGCACCGCCGGAACCACCTTCACCGGTAACAGTAACGACAATGGGTACGGGCAAGCGAGACATTTCTAGCAGATTGCGCGCGATGGCTTCGCCCTGGCCGCGTTCTTCGGCGTCGATGCCGGGATATGCGCCGGGGGTGTCGATGAAAGTGAGCACCGGCCGGTTGTATTTGGCCGCCAGCTTCATGATGCGCAGAGCCTTGCGATAGCCTTCGGGCTTGGGCTGTCCGAAATTGCGGATAACGCGTTGCTTGGTATCCCGGCCCTTCTGGTGGCCAATGACGGCAACCGGACGTCCGCGAAACTTTCCCATTCCGGTGATAAGAGCCTTGTCGTCGCCAAAGCCACGGTCTCCGTGAAGCTCGACGAAGTCAGTAATAAGCAGGCCAATCCAGTCCATGGTATACGGCCGTTGAGGGTGACGAGCAATCTGAGCGCGCTGCCAAGGACCCATGTGGGCGTAGAATTCGCGGCGGAGCTCGATGACCTGGCGCCTCAGGCGTTCCAGTTCGGCTTCGCCATCGTTGGTGCTGGCCAGGCGGCGCAATTCCTCGACATCTTTCTCAAGGCGGTCGATTTCTTTCTGCCGCTCGACCGCGGTCGCAACCTTCTTTTCTCTAGCAGCACACATTACGCCACCATCTGAATAGCTTGCTGGCCACAAATCTGCCGCACGGCCTCCACAAGCTCGGGCTGAATACGAATTCTCAGCTGTGACTGTAGCATGGCCACGGTGCCATCGGGCGAGTGCAGTTCAAAGATGACCACGATCGGGCCGGGGGCCGTTGCAAAAAGGTTCTCCAGGCGCTCCATGACAGTTTCGGTCAAGTTTTGGAGGTCAAGGCGCACGCGGAATTCGGACACCGCAGCGCGCTGGGAAATGTCCTGCAGGCGGCGGGCCTCCTGCAGAGACAGGCGGGTGCCTGCTTCTTCGATCTGGACTTTCGCCTTGAGGAGCAGCGGCGTGCCCGGCTTCAGGATATTTTCCAGGCGGGCGAAACTTTCCGGAAACGTAAGCAGTTCCTGGACACCAGTCATATCCTGCAACGTAAAGATGGCCCAACGCGCGCCCTTGCGCGAACGCATGGGGCGTGCACCGACGATCAGACCCGCAACCATGAGTTCTTTACCGTTTCGCTGGCCTTCCACCTGTTCGAGCGAAACAACATTCATTTCCTTAAGCAGGGAGCCATATTTTTCCAGCGGATGTCCGGAGACATAAAAACCGAGCATGGCATATTCGCTGGCAAGGCGTTCTTCTTCACTCCAGGGAGGCGCATCGCGCAATTCAAAATGTACTTTGCTTTCGGAGCTGCCACCTCCAAAGAACAATCCGTGCTGGCCGGATTCCTTCGAGCGGGCAGCGCGCTGAAGCGCGGAAATGGCGTCATCGACCGAGGCGAGCATTTGTTCGCGGCCACCCAGTGAATCGACGGCGCCGGACTTGATGAGGCTTTCAAAAACGCGCTTGTTAAGGAAACGCGTCTCAATGCGTTCGCAAAACTCGTAAAGCGACTTGAATTCACCGGAACTCAAGCGCGACTCGCGGATGGCTTTGGCGGTATTTTCACCAACGTTCTTGATCGCGGCCATGCCGAAACGAATGGAATCGCCGACCGGGGTGAAGTACAGATCGCTCTCGTTGACGTCGGGAGGAAGGATGGAAATGGCCATGCCTCGCGCTTCGTTGATGTATTTCACCGCCTTTTCGGTGTTGCCAGTTTCCGAGGTGAGCAATGCGGCCATGAACTCGACGGGATAGTGCGTTTTCAGATAAGCGGTCTGGTAGGCGAGCAAGGCGTAGGCGCAAGAGTGCGACTTATTGAAGCCGTAGCCTGCGAACTCTTCCATCAGGTCGAAGATGCGCTCGGCCTTCTTCTCTGGAATCTTGTTTTTGGCGCAACCAGCAAGGAATTTGGCGCGCTGGGCGGCCATTTCTTCCTTTTTCTTTTTGCCCATGGCCCGGCGGAGTATGTCGGCCTCACCGAGAGAGAAGCTGGCCAGGCAATTGGCGATCTGCATGACCTGTTCCTGATACAGGATCACGCCGTAGGTTTCTTCCAGGATGTCCTTAAGCTGTGGGAGCTCATAGCTGACCTTGGTCTTGCCGTGCTTGCGATTGATGAAATCGTCGATCATGCCGCCCTGTATGGGGCCGGGACGGTAGAGTGCGTTGAGCGCAGTGAGATCTTCGATACGGGAGGGATGATAACGGCGAAGGATGTCGCGCATGCCGTGTGATTCGAACTGGAAGATAGCCGTGGTATCGCCGCGAGAGAAGAGTTTGTAGGTCGCTTCGTCGTCGAGAGCAAGATTATCGATTTCGACTTTGACACCGCGGTTCTTTTCGATCATCTTCACCGTATCGTGCAGTACAGTGAGCGTGGTGAGACCGAGGAAATCCATTTTGAGCAAGCCGATGCGCTCAAGGGCGGTCATGTCGTACTGCGTAGTGATTTCGTCGCGGTTGGTCTTGTAGACCGGGACGAGTTCAGTGAGCGGCTGCGGCGAGATCACTACTCCGGCCGCGTGCGTGGAAGCATGGCGGGAAAGGCCTTCCAAGCGCATCGCCACTTTCATCAGATCTTTGAATTTCTCGTCGGCGTCGATGGCGGCTTTCAGTTGGGGCGATTCTTGGAGGGCGGTTTCGAGTTCGATGCCAAGCGTGGCGGGAATCAGCTTGGCCAGGCGGTCCACTTCGCCGTAGGGAATGTCCATGGCGCGGCCGACGTCCTTGACGGCAGCTTTCGCCGCCATGGTGCCGAAGGTGATGATTTGCGAGACATTTTCGCGGCCGTACTTGTGCGTGACGTAATCGATCAACTCGCCGCGGCGGCGCATGCAGAAATCGATGTCGATATCCGGCATGGAAACCCGCTCGGGATTCAGAAAGCGTTCAAAGAGCAGGTTGTATTGGAGCGGGTCAACATCGGTGATGCGCAGGGCGTAGCTGACCAGGCTTCCGGCGGCAGAACCACGGCCTGGGCCAACCGGGACTTCCTGAGAGCGGGCGTAATGAATGAAGTCCCAAACGATCAGAAAGTAGCCCTCGTAGTGCATCTTCTTGATCATTTCGATTTCGAAAGAGAGGCGCCGCTCGTATTCCGCGAGGGGATGGCGCAGAGCTCCTTGCTTGGCCAACTTCTCGAGATACGGGACGCGGCTCGCGAATCCTTCATGGGCAACCTGCTCGAAATAGCTGCCTGGCGTGTGGCCTTCCGGAACTTTGAATTCCGGCAAGGCATTGGGGATGTGATCAATCCTGACGTTGCAGCGTGCGGCGATGTCGACGGTGCGGGACAAGGCGTCGGGAAGTTCGCCAAAGACCCGAGCCATTTCCGCGGCGGTCTTGAAGTAGAACTGATCGGTGGCGAACTTCATGCGATGCGTGTCGCTCATGGTCTTACCGGTCTGAATGCAGAGCAATACTTCCTGGGCGTGCGCATCTTCGTGATGCAGATAGTGACAGTCGTTGGTGGCGACCAGGGGGATGCCTGTTTCCTTCGATAGCCGGACGAGATCGCGATTCACACCTTTCTCGATTTCCAGTCCCTGGTCTTGCACTTCGAGGAAGAAATTCCCTTTGCCGAAAACATCGCGGAGGCGATAGGCGTTCTCGCGCGCCTGATCGAACTTTTCTTCGACCACGGATTCGGTGACCGGGCCTCGGAGGCATGCGGAAAGCGCGATCAGCCCCTTGCTGTGCTTGGAGAGGAGATCGTAGTCGATGCGCGGCTTATAGTAGAAGCCTTCCAGGAACCCGGCGGAAACCAGTTTGATGAGATTGTGATAGCCCGCAAGGTTTTCACAGAGGAGAACGAGATGATTGCTGCCGCGAGCGCCGGGCTCCGCCTCGCCCGGATCCCCGTTGGGGAGGGAACGCACGGGAGCGGTCTTTTCACCGCGATCGTGGCGGCTGCCCTTGGCGACGTAGACTTCGCAACCGATGATGGGCTTAACGTCTCGCTTGCTGGCTTCGTAGAAAAAATTGGCGGCGGCAAAAAGATTGCCGTGGTCGGTGATGGCCACCGCAGGCATCTTCTGACGGGACGCTTCATCGAGCAACTCAGAGGTCTCACAAGCCCCATCGAGAAGACTGAAGTCCGTGTGGACATGCAAGTGAACAAACTGCGGCTGGCCCATGGAATTTAATTGTAAATCGGCGAACGGAGAATTGCGAACGGGATTACAGGGATTGTGGATAATTCTGGCGGAGTAACGGGCCGCACAGACAGTCAGAGCAACCTGGACGTTGAGATCCTTCGCACACAGAGGGGCTAGCATGACAGCCCGACTACGTTCGCGAACGTGCCGCGGTCCTTCGAGAGATCTCGAGCGCAGTCCCGGCGGTCGGATAACCGGATTACTTCTTGGCTTTCTTCCGGGCGGCCGCAGCTTTCATGCCTGCTTTGACTTTTTCGTTTGCAGCATGCTTTTCCGCTGCGGTTTTTTGCTTGGGAGCAGCAGGTACCGCGGCCGCCGGTTTCTCGCCAGCCTTGCCGGGCTTCTTCTCTTTTTCCTTTTTCTTAGGCGCTTCCTTGATACCCGAAAGTTTACGGAGCATCTTCTCGCGCTCTTCAGGAGTCTTGCCGCGGCCATTAAGTTGCGCGGCGAACACATCTTCGATTACTTGGTCAAATTTTGGACTGCGCGGCATGCCAAGAGCGTCGAGTTCATTATTGACCACCGGGAGGGCGATGCGGATGGGGCGCCACCTGTGGAGGTAGGCTTTCAGTTTGGAGACGGCGGCGGATTTATGGGATTCCGCGAGAATGTAGGCCACATACTCCACCGGCAACTTTTCGATGAAGCGATAGGCGTCGATCGGGCTTTTGGTTTTCTTGCCGGTAAGTTCTTTCTCCGCAGCGACAACTTTGTCCGGAAAGTTTTCGATGGCGTCGATTTCCGCGGATCGGAACCCGAGCTTGGAAAGCACGTTGCCCAGTTCACGGTCTTTCAGGCGGCTGAGAATGGCCAGCATCATGGGACTGGCCAGGCGAGGTCGAAATCCGGCCATGAACAGGTCGTCGCGAACTTTAATGAGGCGGGAGATGGCGTCGTAGCCGGGATGCTTTTTGGCGAGCAGCGGGTGAACGCGCTCCAGGAGATCGTGTTCTTCCCACTCTTTCAAAATCAGATGCGGACGTTCTTCCTTGGCCAAGGAGCGAAGTTCGTCGCCAGCATCTTCGGGAGCGATAGTGGTCTGCAATTCCCTTTCGATGGCGAGATTGAACCATTCCTGCGTGCGCGATTCGAGTTGATAGCCCATGCGAGCGGCGAAACGGAGCGCCCGCAACAGGCGTACGGGTTGATTCGTGAAGGCATGAATGGTGAGTGCGCGAACCTCGCCGTGCTCAATGTCAGAGAGGCCATTCGTGGGATCAAGGAGCAATCCGCGAGATGCCGGATTCAGCGAGATGGCGATGGCGTTCAGCGAGAAGTCGCGGCGGCGGAGATCCTCCATAATGGAAGACCAGCGAATTTCGGGGCGCGTGCCCGGCCGAACGTAATGATCGTCGCGCGCGGCGGAGATGCTGCCCTCGCATTCGCCGGCGAACAGGAATTCGACTTGGCGGTGCTTTTCGTCTTCCGAGAGGACTTTGGCACCACCTTTTTCCAGTTCCCGCGCCATCTTGGAGGGATTACCCTCGACCGTGAAATCCAGATCGCGCAATGTGGCTCCGGTAATGAGGTCGCGGACCGTCCCACCGGTGAGATAGACATTGAAGCCCATGGCCGCGGCAAGCTCTTGCACCCGCAGCATAGCGGCGCGTTGTTCAGGCGTAAGCCTGCTTTCCAATAAGAAGATGTAATCGGGCATTGCGCTCCTTCCGATTCAGGGTGGCCATCCTGTGGATGTCGCACCCGCGATGGGTACCTGCCCGCACGCTAGGCGCGCGGGTGATGCGCCTTGTAAATCTGCTTCAACCGCTCCTCCACGACGTGGGTATAGATTTGTGTCGTGGAAATATCGGAGTGCCCCAACATCAACTGGACAGAGCGCAAATCCGCGCCGCGTTCCAGGAGGTGCGTGGCAAAACTGTGCCGCAACATATGCGGCGTAAGAGATGCGCGCAGGCCGGCTTTGCGGCCATAGCCAGACAGAATCTTCCAGACGCCGACGCGGCTGAGAGGGGCGCCACGCCTGTTGATGAATAGTGTGGTGGCAAGAGCCTGTTTGCCCTTGCCGATCAACTTGGGGCGCGCGTCGCGGAGGTAGCGTTCGACGAGCGCGAGAGCCTTCTTGCCGATGGGGACGATGCGTTCCTTGTCGCCCTTGCCAATGCAACGAACGCAGCCTACGGCGGTATCGAGATCCATGACGCGAAGATTGATGAGTTCGGAGACGCGCAAGCCTGTGGAATAGAGGACGTCGAACATGGCACGATCGCGCAGGCCGAGCGGCGTCTGCTCATCCGGCTGAGCGAGCAGGCGCTCTATCTCTTCCAGTCGCAGATAGCCTGGGAGGGAGCGTCGAATCTTCGGCGATTCCAAGTTAAGGGATGGGTCCACGGAGATCAGTTCCTGCACCTGAGCAAAACGGAAGAAATTGCGCAGCGTAACCAGCTGGCGAGCGACGGTACGGCTTTCGAGCTTTTGGCGATAGAGACTGGCGAGGAACTCGATGAGATTGTCGCGAGAGACCGTTTCGAGAGCAAGTTTACGTTTTTTGGCAAAGCCATGGAATTTCAGAAGGTCGCGACGGTACGCGGCCACGGTGTTGGCGGAAAGGCCGCGTTCCACGCGCACGTGGGTAAGAAAAGCGTTGATGGTCGAAGCGATATCCATCAGGGTGCCGGGAATCCTTCCGCGGGCTCACGCCGCATAGCGATACCGTAAACCTCTTCGATTTCGGGGCAACGGAAAATCCAGGTCAAAACGATGTAGAGCAAGGTTGCGCCGAGGATCAGACCGATGAAGACCACAAGTTGCGTGAAAAACGCAGAACGCAAGGTGTAGTTGGCGTAGTGATTGGCTACCATGCAGGCTGCGCCCATGATTCCGGAGCAGACGGTGATCTTCCAGATAGAGCGAAAGATTTCGGACGAGCCTAGGGCACCGTAGCGAAGTCGGAATATCGCAAAGAGGGTAAAGAAATCAAAAAGTGTGGCGATGACGGTAGCCAGGGCCGGGCCGCCATTCTGAAAGCGCTTGAAAAAGAATTCGAGGAAGAGGATGTTAAGAATGATATTCAAGGCGAACGAGAGGCACGCAACAATGACAGGTGTTTTTGTGTCGCGAGCAGAATAGAAAGCTGGAACAATGAGCTTTACGCAGGCGAGCGCCGGCAGGCCAATCGCATAGTAAAGCAGAGGTCGCGCGGTCAAGCGGGTGGATTCGGCGACGAATTGACCATGCTGGAACAGCATGCGGATGATGGGCTCGCGGAGAATCATCAGGCCAACGCTGGCAGGGATGGTGATATACGCAACAATGCGCAGGGCGAACGTGAAGGTGCGCTTGAGTCCCTCATAGTCATTCGCCGCAGCCTGATGCGACATCATCGGGAGGATGGCCGTGGCTACGGCGATGGCGTAGCCCCCGAGGACCAATTCCATTACGCGGTCTGCAACGTATAGTGCGGTCAGGCTCCCGCGCGGCATCCGGGGCGCGTTGGCAAAAAAGGTGTCCACGAAGAAATTGATCTGCGCGATGCCGAGGCCGAAGAAGCGAGGGAACATCAGGCGAGCAACGCTACGAATGCCGGAGTGGGCAAAGGAAATACCAAAGTCGAAGCGCATGCCGCGCCGGACCAGTTGCGGAACAAGGACAAGGAACTGCAGCGCGCCTCCCACGAGAACGCCGACGGCCAGCGAGATCGCCGGGTTCTTAAAATAGTGCCAGACCACTGCGGTAGAGAACACGATGATGGTGAAGTTAAGTACCACCGTAGTGGAAGCGGGAATGGCGAAATGGTGAAAGCTGTTGAGGATACCCATGCCCAGGGCGCTGAGTCCGAGGAAAAAGAGATAGGGGAAGATGATGCGGTTCAGGGCGATTGCTTCATCCCAACTGGTCGCGTTGTCGCCGGTAAAGGTAAACGTCTGAATAACGGCTGGGGAGAAAATCATGCCTAGCACGATGACGACAGCGAGGACCAGGGCGACGGTCCAAAAGAGGCGATTGGCGAAGGCCCAAAGCTCTTCGGAAGAGCGGTCGCGCATATAGGTAGTAAAAACGGGAATGAACGAGGCGGCGACCGTGCCTTCTCCAACTAAACGCCTGAAAAGATTGGGGATACGGTAGGCCAAGACGAAGGAATCGGCGGAGAGCGTGGTTCCCAGAAGTAAGGTGATGCGCTGGTCGCGGACGTAGCCGAGCACGCGGCTAACGATGGTAACCAGGGAAATAATGGAAGCCGATTTGAGAATCTCTTTTTTTTCTGTCAAAGGAAAGGCTCTCTGGGACCTAACCCCAGTAATAACAATAAGTTGACAGGCAAAACTTGATTAACATAACATACCTGAACAACGATTCGCAATACTTTGCTCACACTAGATCAAAAAACGGATGATTGCTCCTTGAAATCCCGGCCCCCAGCCTCGACCCACAAGAAAGTGGTCGTGGAGTTCCTCGACCGCAAGTTGCTGCGCGGCTTCATGAACCCCTCGAGAATTCGAGAGGCCCCTTCCCTCGATGTGCTGACGCCGGATGGGGAACATGAACAGATTCCCCTTGAACGAGTGCGGGCGATCTACTTCGTGCGCGATCTGGCGATTGAGTTCGCGCCCGAGCGCACCGCATTCTTGAGTCGACCTAAGCTGGACGGCCTCTGGGTGAAGCTGAGGTTTCAAGATGGACAGACACTGGAAGGCGTGATCCCGAATGACTTGCTGGCGTTCATGGAGAATGGGCTGCAGTTGACGCCGCCGGATTTTAATTCGAATACCGACCGAATCTACGTTCCACGGAGCGCCCTCACAGAACTGACAGTTTTGGGTGTCGTGGGGATTGCGCGCCGCAAGCCTGTCGCTGCGGTGTCGGTGCAACCGCGCCTGTTCAACGACTAAACCGTACTTCCAGGATCAAAGCTTGCGGATCCGCCAGTTCCGATCACTGCAACCACTCTGTAGTGGGAACGCTTGACGCAGGTGTGAGCTAGAACTAGACTCCCGTAACTTGTCAACTGAATCCGGCCTCGTCGTGGAGGATTACATGAGGAATCGTTTCCGGAATCCAACAAAAGTGCGGGCAACCCTTCGCAGAGGGCAATTTGTGTTCGCCATAATGACCTTGGGAACTTCCGCCGCCAGCAAGTCCCTCGCACAGAAACCGATTGCTCCTCCGGTCGCGCCCGTCAGGGTGGTCACCGAAGAATACTTCGGCACGAAGGTCTCTGATCCTTACCGCTACATGGAGAACCTGACGGACACCGAAGTCGTGAAGTGGTTCAAGGAACAGGATGCCTATACGCGCCTGGTGCTCTCACAGATTCCCGGCCGCGCGGTTTTGCTCGCCAGAATCCGGCAACTAGATCAATCTGGACCGCCACGGGTGTTCGACGTTCAACGCTACCAGGACGAAAACTATTTCTATCAGAAGAGATTCCCCGATGAAGACGTCGCGAAACTTTACGCACGAAGCGGACTGCAGGGGCCTGAAAAACTTCTGCTCGATCCCGACAAGTACGCGACGAAACCGGGTGAACACTTCGCGCTGAATTATTATGTGCCGTCCCTCGACGGCCGATATCTCGCCTATGGAGTCTCTCCATCGGGTTCTGAGGATGCCGTCATACATGTGCTGAATCTCGCAACAGGGAAAGAGACTGGCGAGTCGATCGACCGCAGTTGGTATGGCGGAATATCCTGGCTGCCTGACGGCAAGTCCTTTTTTCATGTGCGCTTTCAGAAACTCGCACCCGGTTCTAATCAAGCAGAACGAAGGCTAAAGAGTCGTGTATTTCTGCACAAGCTGGGGTCTGATCCGGAGAGTGATTTAGCGGTGTTCGGCTATGGCGTGATTGGCGGGATTGTTTTGGATCCTGCGGACAGTTGTTCGGTACTTAGCGATCCTCGCAGCTCTTACGCCGTCGCTTACGTAAACCACGGATTTCGCAACGATCTATCCGTTTATATCACTCCTTTAGACACCGTAGGGAAAGCCAGCGTTCATTGGCAGAAGATCATCGACCCTGACGACGGAGTTGTCAATTTCGATATCCGTGGGGACGATCTGTATATGATTACCCACAAGAACGCTCCGCGCTTTAGGGTCCTGCACACGAGTCTTTCCCACCCGGATTTGCAAAAAGCGCAAGTCGTAATTCCCTCCGGCGAGCCAGTCATCGTCAACGTGTCCGCGATGTCGGATGCCCTGTACATTCAGGAGCTCGACGGTGGTATCGGTAAACTGCTGCGCCTGCCATATTCAGAGAGCAAGCCACAAGCGATTTCTCTGCCTCTGGACGGAAGCATCGGCTTGCAGGGAGGTGATCCCCGTCTGGATGGCCTGTTGTTCGATCTGAGCTCATGGACGAAAGCGCCGAAAATATTTAAATTTACTCCCCGAGAAAATCGCGTAATGGATACAAAGCTACAACCCGTGGGTGCGTTTGACGAACCAGCCGATGTCGAGTCCATGGAAACGAAAGTGTCAAGTCATGATGGCTCGATGATCCCGCTGTCCATCATATTCAAGAAAGGAACGAAGCTCGATGGCTCGCATCCTACGCTGCTTTCTGGCTACGGTGCGTACTCGATCACTATGGACCCGTATTTCAGTCCGCGTTTCCTAGCCTGGATCGAGCAGGGCGGCATCCTGGCTATTGCCCATGTGAGAGGCGGCGGAGAATATGGCGAAGAATGGCATCAAGGCGGCATGTTACAGCGCAAGCCCAACACCTGGCGCGATTTTATTGCCTGCGCTGAGTATTTGATCAAGGCTGGTTACACTTCTTCCAGTAAGCTGGCTGGGGAAGGCGCCAGTGCGGGAGGCATCTTGATCGGGCGCGCCTTTACGGAACGGCCAGACCTATTTGCTGTTGCACTTACGGATGTGGGGCTTTCCGACATGATCCGGGACATGTTTTCGCCGGATGGACCCCTGAACGTTCCTGAGTACGGGGACTTGAAGACGAAGCAGGGATTCGAGAATCTTCTTGAAATCAGTGCGTACTATCACGTGAACGACGGAGTTCATTATCCAGCGGTAATGGTTACCACCGGCATGAACGATCCGCGTGTCGTTCCCTGGGAGCCCGGAAAGATGGCTGCCCGCCTGCAGGCGGCAACCGGCAGCGGAAAACCCGTATTGCTGCGGGTCGATTACCAGGGCGGACATGGCACCATCGGTGGAACACGGGCGCAAGTCGAGGAGTTAGACGCGGATCAATGGAGCTTCCTGCTCTGGCAGTTCGGCGTGCCTGGATATCAACCTCCCGAACCGGCAACTGCTAGATAATCTCGTTTCGTCGGTTGAGCAGCTGAAGGCTACCGCGGAAATCCCGACGCTATCATGGCTGGACAGACCTTGAATCCTTACGTGCTGCTGACATTCCAAAGCAACCATGCAGGGCTTGTCTGTACTTCCCAAGTAGCGCTGTGCGAGACTCACTATTTACGTGAGGTGCGTAGGGGGAGTGAATCCATGAAGCTGCAAGAAGTGGCGGAGAAGCTGGGTTGCCGGTTGGAAGGCGACGGAAGAGTGGAAATTACCGGCGTGGCCGGGATCGATCATGCGAAAGCCGGGCAGGTGACGTTTCTGGCGAACCGAAGATACTCCCCGTTGCTGAAAACGACTTGCGCGAGCGCGGTGCTGATCGAGGAAGCCGTAACGGTGGAACGGGGTGCGGAGCAGAAGGCGCTCGCCACATTGCGGACGGCGAATCCATATTTGGCGTTTGCTCAGGCGATTGAACTGTTTTACGAGGCTCCGAAGTACGCGCCGGGCATTCACCCGACAGCGGTCATTGCCAAGACGGCGAAGGTCGGTGAAGGAGCGCACATCGGGCCTTACTGTTTTGTCGACGAGCTTGCGGAGATCGGCGAGAACGCAGTCCTGCACAGTTTCGTGACGATTTATCGTGGAGCGCAGATTGGCACTGATTTTCTTGCGCACGCCCATGTGGTGGTCCGCGAAAACTGCAAAATCGGCGATCGCGTTATCTTGCAGAACGGCGTGGTGATTGGCGGAGACGGTTTGGGATTTGCGAAACGCAGCGACGGCACGTGGTACAAGATGGTGCAGTCCGGAGCAACGATACTTGAGGATGACGTGGAGGTGCAAGCGAACGCGTGCATCGATCGCGCAACGGTGGGCGAAACGCGGATCGGGCGCGGGACGAAGGTCGATGACCTGGTGCTGATCGGGCACGCTTCGCGAGTGGGAGCAAATGCGATGCTGTGCGGCCAGGTGGGACTGGCAGGATCAACGCACGTTGGTGATAACTGTATTTTGGCGGGCCAAGTGGGAACCGCGGGACATTTGACGATCGGAGAAGGGACCGTGATCACGGCACAGAGCGGAGTCCCAAATGATGTCCCCGCGAAATCGTTATACTCAGGGTACCCGGCCGTAGCCAACCGGGAATGGTTGAAGATGATGGCGGCGCTGAACCGCTTGCCGGAGATGCAGAAACGCGTGGCGCAATTAGCGGCCGCGTTGGAAGAGAAGAAAAGTGCAAAGCGAAGATAGCGTGGACTGGAAGCACGGCGGAATGAAGCTGGCAGGAATGCCAGCGCTACTTTGAAGACTTGAACCATGAATTTCGTCCTAGCAGTTTAGACGGTGCCTGGGAAACCGATGGGGCGCTGGTCGGGAGGGAGCCCGGCGGCGAGTTCGTCGTGGAGGCGCTGGTTGAGATCCTCGCGCTGTTCGAAGGTGTACTGGGTGGAATCGATGGGTTCGAGGAACTCAACAAGGATGTTGCCGGGAAAGATATTGAGTCTGCGCTTCTCCATGATGTGGTGAGCGCCAGAGCATGCTACTGGAACGATAGGTACTCCCGCCTTGATGGCCATGACCGCGGTTCCCTTCTTAAATTCCTGCAGGCGGCCGTCGGGACTGCGCGTTCCTTCCGGATAAATCAAGAAAGACTGGCCACCGCGAAGAGCTTCGGTGGCTTTCTCCAGGCTCTGGATGGCGGACTCACGATTGTAGCGATCGACGGGAATAAAGTGCGCGACGTGGAAAGCCTGACCAACGATAGGCCACTCGAACAATGAGCGCTTCAGGAGAATCGCAATGCGGCGAGGGATGGACCAGACGATGGCCGGAGCATCCGCGGAACTCGTGTGATTGGCGGCAAAGATGACCGTCCCGGGAGGAATGCGTTCGATACCTTTCACCTGGACTCGGACGCCAACGCACTGAACGAAGAACATAACGCCGTTGACGCCCGCCCAGTAAAGCGGATCCACGTGCCTGGTAAGGAGAGTGTAGAGGAGCAGAGGTGGACCCACGACGAAAATGTAGAGGCTCAGAAAAACACACATGAAGGCAGCACGAAGCATGGGCAAGGAAACTCTCTCGAATCCTGAGTCGATGGTCAAGCCAAGTTTTGCGTCAGGCGTATCAAGTACCCGGATAAATACCCGCCCGGGGTTAATACACTCCCGGGATAAGGCGCTTGGTGGATTTGCTATAGTTCACGTACTCCGCGCCGAAGGCTTCTCGCAGAGCGATTTCTTCGACACGAATGCGATAGAGCAGTGCTGCGGTGGTGGGAATTACGACCACAGCGAACGCCAGCCAGACTCGCGAGTGCACGCCGATCGCAAGAAAAATGATCAGCAGCCCCAAATAGGATGGATGACGTACCATGCGATACAAGCCCGAGCGATGAATCGGTTGAGACTGATGAATGGCGACGTTTGAGCTAAAGAATTTTCCCAGCGTCAGGATCGCTGACCAGCGGACGAGAAGGCCAACAATAATCAGGACGTCGCTGAGAGTCCTGAGCCAGTGAGCACCGCCAAACATGTCCGGAACCGAACTGCGGCGAATCCACTCGCAGGCGGTCGTAGAGGCGACCATCACAATCCATAGCATGGCCAAAGTGCCACGATCGCGCACCGTGCCGCTACTGTGCCTGGTTCGCGTGGCGATGCCAATCAGTACCTCCGACGCAACCCAGCCCCATAGTAAACTTTCCCACAACACGGGTGGATTCACGAGCGCTCCTGCGATAAGCAAAAGGTTTGGTACGCCAATCTCAGCGGTTTCTGGCGGTGACCGGCTCGGTGGTCCCGCGAAGGATACCCTCGCGGATGCGCTTGGCACGCTCTGAGACGTGCGCGGACTCGGCAACCTGGTAGATTTTCTCCCGAACTTCGCCGATGTGGAGAACGAGTTCTTGCTCCTTGTCGTCGCGCTTAACGCGAAGGCGGAGCTCCTCACCTGGTTTTTGGGAACTGACCCAGCGCTCGGGGCGACGAGGAGGATCGGCATTATTCCAGCGAACGATTTCGTCGCCTACGCGGAGACCGGCCTTGGCGGCTTCGCTATCGGCATCGAAACCACGAACGAAAAGTGGACTATTGGGTTCGCGTTCAACGAAAAAGCCCAGGACCGGCCGCGAACTTTCATAGCTGTGGAGCTCGAGCCCGGTGAGAGAAAGGAGGGAGGCGTAAGGAAGCGGGTCGGCTCCCCCAACGTATTTGTTGAAAAAGTCTTCGAGAGAACTGCCGGTGATTTTTTCAGCGGTCAGGCGGACATCGAGCGAATCGCGGTAAAACTTCCCTTCCCTGGCAAAATCCGCATTCATGGCGCGCATGACGTCGTCGAGGCTTCGTTGGTTGTCGGTGCGGTCGCGGATCACGATATCCAGGAGTACGCCGAGGACCTGGCCCTTCTGGTAGTAGGAGACGCTGCGCACAGGCTGATTGTAGAGCGCGTATTTTTCGAGCCAGGCGTCGATACTGGATTGTTCCGCGCTTTGCCACTGCTCGGCGGGGCGGATCTCAAGATCGCTGATTTGACGGCTAAGGTCCTGGTAGAACTCCTGTTTATTCCATAGGCCGGTGCGGACGAGGGCGTACGAGCCGTAGGTATTGGTGACGCCTTCCGCGAACCAAAGAGCGCGCGTATACATTTCCTTGGTGTAGTCGACAGGCTCCAGAGAAACGGGACGAATGCGCTTGACATTCCAAAGATGGAAAAACTCGTGCGCGGAGACGTTATTCAGGAAAGCATCGGAAGGCGCGAAGATGGCTGTGGAATTGGCATGCTCCATACCGCCGCCACCGCCGGCCGACGCGCTGCCAACATGGTAGATGAACGTGAACTGTTCATAGGGAGCGCCATCCATGAGTTTCAATTCGTAATTGCAGATTTTGCGGAGAGCGTTTTCTACCTCGCGCTTATGCCAATTATCGCCATGAATCACGACATGAACGGGAGGGTTAACGTCATGGAGGGTGAATTCATCGAAGTGAGAAGCTTCGATGGGGGCATCGGCGAGGGCATCGTAGCTCGGCGCTGTCAGCGTGAACAATCGAGTGCCTCCCGGCGCCTCCTGAAGCGTGAGGTCGGCTGAGGCTACCTTCCACTCAGAGGGAACACCGCTCAGTGAGATCGAACTTTTTTCCGCTCTGCGGTCGGGAATATACATGAGAATTAGAGCGGGATTGATGAAGGCGTGTTCGGCGTTGAGTTGCGTGCTGAACGGGCCGACATCGTCCCAGAACGTGGAGTAGCGGACGGTAATGGCTCCGGAGCCCTTCACCTGCCAAGTGAGCTTGTCGAGTTTCTTAACCTCGACAGGTTGTCCGTCGGCGAAGGCGACCACTTCCTGAACGTGACTGCTAAAATCGCGAATTTCATACAAGGCGTTCCAGGCGGCCATCTGAAGTGTGAGCTGTTCCTTGACGTTTGGCACTTCCACAGTGACGTGGAAGAGATGCTGCTCGGGATGATCGAGAGAAACCGTGTAGTGAATGTCTGCTTTGGCAGCGGTGGCCGTGAAGAAGAACAGGCACAGAATTGTGGCGGTCAAGACTATGTATGAGCTTCGAAAGAATCTATTCAACGTGCGTTAGCCTCAGAAGGGATTTGTCGTACAGAAAGTCTTTTCAGGAGCTTTTCGCATAAACCATCGAAGCTTCCGTTAGACATAATCAGAAGCACATCGCCGGGCTTGGCTTCGGCGGCGAGAAAGTCGGCGATGGCGTCTGCACTGGGAAGAACATAGGCGCTCTTGCCGAGGGAGCGTATACCGGCGACCACAGCTTCGGGATCGAGGCGATGGGCGTCGTCGAGCAGAGCCGCACGATGAACGGCGTCGAGAACGACGCTATCCGCAAGGCCGAGGGCGTCCGGCAGCGCGTCTTGAAAAACTTTGCGGCGCATGGAATTGGAGCGCGGCTCAAGGACAGCCCACAAACGGCGGCCGGGCCACCGTAGGCGAGCGGCCTGAATGGTAGCGCGTATGGCCGTTGGGTGATGCGCGAAGTCGTCGACCACAAGAATGCCACCGGTCTCTCCCTTTACATCCATTCGACGCTTGACGCTGCGGAAAGTCGCAAGGGCCTCCTGAAGCGCGGGAAGAGAAACGCCCCGACCCTGGGCGACGATGAGTGCGCCCAGGGCGTTCAGTACATTGTGATGGCCAGTGGCAGCGAGAGTGAATTCGCCGAAAGCCTCACCCTTATAGTTCAAAACGAATTTCATCCCGTCGCCATCTGTGCGAACGTCGGTGGCGAACCAATCGTTCGTTTTATCGAATCCGTAATGAATGACCGGACAGAAAGCCTTTTCGGTGGCGCTGTGGAGCGCTTCGCCCGCACCTGTGTCGCCCCAAACAACGACCCGACCGCGCCGGGGAACGAGATTCACCAAGCGGCGGAAAGCAAGTTGATAGGTCTCGAAATCGGTGTAGATGTCGGCATGATCGAATTCGAGCGAAGTGATGATCAGGTCGTCGGGCTGGTAGTGAAAGAACTTGGCGGCTTTGTCCCAGTAGGCAGAATCGTATTCGTCACCTTCAAGGATGAAGTCTTCGCCCCCACCTAGTCCATAGCTTTTGCTGAAATTCTCCAGGATGCCGCCGACGAGGAAATTCGGGCGCTTTCCAGCGACCTGAAAAATCCAAGCGAGCATCGCCGTAGTAGTGGTTTTGCCATGAGTGCCACTGACAACGATGGAATGTTTCCCGGGAAGGAATTCTTCTTCAAGGATTTCCGGAAGTGACTTGTGGGGGAGCTTGCGGTCGAGCATTTCCTCGACTTCGACATTGCCCCGGGAGATGGCGTTCCCGACGACGACCAGGCCGGGAGCTGGAGTCAGATGAGCGGCGTCGAATTTGCTGGCGTACTTGATACCGAGCGATTCGAGCAGATTGGAAGCTGGTGGATAAACGCCTGCATCGGAGCCGGTGACGCGAAAACCACGCTCGCGGAGCATTCCGGCTAATGGGGACATTGCCGAGCCGCCAATGCCAATCATGTGGATGTGTTTCGCGGTCATGCCTGCGCCTTTCCCATTTTACGGGACAACTGCCGGTTCGAGAAATTCGAGAATGCCCTCGCCGCGAGCGGTGAGCCGCGCACGGATGCCAAGCGGCAGCGTGAGCATAGCGCGCTTCGTATGCCCAACTGGCGCGCCGTAGACGATTGGCACGCCAAGAGGAGCGAGAATGCGTGCGCAAACATCGCGAGTCGTTGGGCTGCCCGGCACAGGCGAGTCTCCATCGGGAAACTCTCCCAGGATGATGGCCTTCACACCGCTGAATTTTCCGGCCTGCATCAGATGAAGCAGGGTGCGGTCCACTTGATAGGGCTTCAAGCCACGATCTTCAAGCACGAGGATGGAATCGGAAGTGTCCAGTTCCCAAGGCGTACCGAGAGATGTTTGCAGAATCGTGAGACATCCGCCAAGAAGACGGCCTTCCGCTTCACCGGCCAGTAGTAATTCCGCGCGAAGTGGGACAGCCCAGCCATTCGACGTATTCGAGACCGCCTGGAGAAAAGAAAATTCGTCGTAACCGTTGGCATCGTCGGCGCCGTGATTGAAGCCCGCCGCAGCCATGGGCCCATGGAACGTGACCCAGGCTAACTTCTGCCAGAGATAAATCTGAAGGGAGGTGAGATCACTAAATCCGATGATGCATTTGGGCTCGTTCAACTCCGAGGAAAAGTCCGTGCCAAGAAGATAGGTCGCGCCGTATCCACCGCGCGTGGCGACGAGTCCACGGATCGCGCGGTCCCTGAGGGCGCTGAGAAATCCTTCCAGTCGCGTCTGCAGCGAACCCGCGAAATAGCCTTCCGGCGTGGACATGGGCGCGGGAGAAAATTCAAAGCCGAGGCGGCGGAGTTCGGCGATGCCAGTGAGGATTTCCTGGTGGTCTGCCGGAGAAGCGGGAGCAAAAAGGGCAACCTTCGAGCCTTTGCTGAGGGCCTTTGGTTTGCGCGGATTGGTCGAAGATATGTTCATACGCATTACGCTCGCCGAAGCATGCCGAAGCGCGCGACAGAAGTAGTAGGCGAAAGGGGCATGCGAACTCGGTCTTTGTGAGTAGGAAGCATTCCCTGAGCGGCAATCGCCGCGTACAGGGAGAGTGTACGAGTTTTAGAGTTTGAATTGCGTGAGTTTTGCGAAGTGGCGTGCCCTGGCGTGTATCTCAGTCTTTTTGAGCCTGCGCAGGCGGTCGAGGCCAAACTGCTCCACAGCAAAACTGCCGAGCACCGAGCCGTAGACCATGGCGCGGCGCAACGAGGCGTCGCTTTTGTTGCCGACGCTGGCCAGATAACCCATGAAACCGCCGGCAAAGGAATCGCCAGCGCCGGTGGGATCGTGAGGTTCTTCGAGGGGGAATGCGGGCACACAGAAGATGCCGTTTTTGTCGACGAGCATGGCACCGTATTCGCCGCGTTTCACAACGAGCGTGGATGGGCCCATCTTGAAGATGTGCTTGGCGGCGCGAAGAAGATTGTGCTCACTGGAAAGTTCGCGGGTCTCGGTGTCATTAATCATGAGAATGTCAACGTGCTTGAGGGTTTCGCGGAGCTCGGCGTTGGTGCGCTCAATCCAATAGTTCATAGTATCCATGGCCGCGATCTTGGGCCGGTGCCTCACCTGGTGCAGAACCTCGCGCTGCAGGTCGGGCGCGATGTTGGCCAGAAAAACATATTTAGAATCACGATATTTTTCGGGAAGGCGCGGCTTGAATTCGGCGAAGACGTTAAGCTCGGTAGCCAGCGTGACGCGTTCGTTCAGGTTTTGCGAGTAACGGCCCGCCCAGAAGAAGGTCTTGCCCACGGCGCGTTCGAGACCCTCGATGTCGATGGGACGGCCGTGAAACACGGAGGCGTCTTCCTTGGTGAAATCGTCGCCGACAACGGCAACCAGGTGGACAGGGGCGAAAAAACTGGCTGCAACGGCAAAATAGGTGGCGGCGCCGCCAAGCGCGCGATCCACTTTTCCGTATGGACTTTCCAGGGCATCGAAGGCAACCGAACCAACAACGAGTAAGGACACGTTCTTCTCCTAGACCAGATATTTGGCGAGTATGGCGGACAGATTTTTCTTCGTTTTTGCGGGAATGACTTTTGTATCCGTGATGATGGCATGTTTCAGTGCCGAAGCGCACCTGCAGGTAGCATTGAGCGAAAGAGTTTTTACCGCTTCGCGAAGAACGTTCTGGGCATTTGTGGCGTTCTCCTTGAGTGTGGCGATGATTTGCGCGACGGTGACGGAGTCGTGTTGCGGATGCCAGCAGTCGTAGTCGGTAATCATGGCTAAGGTGGCGTAGCAGATTTCCGCTTCGCGAGCAAGCTTGGCCTCGGTGACGTTGGTCATGCCGATCACTTCCCACTTGTTGGAGCGATGGAAATTTGCCTCGGCGAGAGTAGAGAATTGCGGCCCCTCCATGCAGACATAGGTGCCCTTGCGATGCACGGGAACACCGGCCGAGACGCAGGCATCTGACACCGTAGAAGAAAGTTGCGGACACGTGGGCTTGTCGAAGGTAATGTGAGCAACGATGCCATCGCCGAAGAAGGTGGAACGCCGTCCCTTGGTGCTATCCACGAACTGATCCACGACGAGAAACTCGCCGGGGCGGAGATCTTCCTGCAGCGAACCGACAGCGCTTACAGAGATAATGCGCTGCACGCCGAGGAGTTTCATGGCGTAAATGTTGGCGCGGAAGTTCAGTTCGCTGGGCATGAGGCGATGGCCGCGACCATGCCGGGAGAGGAAGGCGACACCCTTCCCTTCCAGTGTTCCGGCTACGATGGCGTCAGAGGGCTCACCGAAGGGCGTTTTTACGCGGATTTCGCGTGTATTCGTTAGACCGCTCATGGAATAGAGGCCGCTGCCGCCAATCACCCCGATCTCGGCAACTGGACCTTTGTCCCGGGGACGCTTCCCTTTGAACTTTTCTGCTTTCGTCATTCGCATTTCTCCTGGGACTTACCGGTTCAGGTCCACCGGCTCGATTTCGATCTTTCCGTCACGCTCATGGAGCGTTGCCGCGGCGACGTCGGGGTCATGAGCGAACACCGCGATCCAACCATCCTTGACGAATCGCAGAAGCCACTTGCGCTTGGTCTCCAGTGTCTGCAGCGGGTACAGGTCGTAAGCCATGATCCAGGGCAACGAAATATGGTGACGCGTTGGCAGCAAATCCGCAACAAAGGCCAGCGTCTTGCCGCCGCCGGTAACCACAACGGCCTGAATGTCCGCATTGTGCCCGGGAATGCGCGCGACCGAAATGCCGGGAATAAGTTCGGCATCGCTATCGATAAGGTCCCACAGCCCAGCCTGAACGATGGGCTGAAAATCGTCGATAAAATAGCTGGCTCGATCGCGCTCAGTGGGATTCAAGGCATGGGCGAGCTCGCCTTTCTGCACGACGTAACGAGCGTTAGGGAAGGTGGGGACGACCCGGTTGCCATCGATGCGCGTATTGCCTCCCGCATGATCGAAATGCAGGTGCGTGTTGATTACGAGATCCACTTCCCTGGGCTGGATGCCGGCACGTTGCAATGACTCAAGGAATGGATCGCCATCCTGGATTTTGTAGATGCCGCGTAGCTTAGGCTCCAACTTGGTGCCGTTGCCGGTTTCGATCAGAATGGTTTTCTTATGGGCGCGAAGCAGCAGAGCATTGGCGCGCATGCGGATGCGGTTCTTCTCGTCGGGGGGAGATTTCTTATCCCAGAGCACCTTGGGTACCACGCCGAACATGGCACCGCCATCGAGACCAAAGGTGCCTCCGTCAAGATAGCGGATTTCGATGTCACCGAAGTGCATGGTGAACTAGAGTCCGGCTCCTTTCAGAATTTCGGAGACGGCCGAGAAAGGGTCGATCCTGCGATCGGCGACGGCGGCTGCGAGTTCGCGCAATTTGCCCGCGCCCGCCTTGCCGCCAAGAGCACGCTCCAGAAGTCGCGATTCCAGCAATTCGAGGAGCCGCTTCTGCCAATGTTCAATGTGTTTTTTGCGGCGCTGTCCGCTGGACTGGAAATGCTTCCCGAATTTCTCGACGATCAGGGCTAAATCGGCAATGCCTTTGGTTTCTGTGGCCACAGTGCGAATCACCGGAGCATGCCAGCCGTCGCGTGGCATGACGAGGGAGAGGGTGGCGTGCAGTTGCTCTTCCAGGCGGTCGGCACCCTCGCGATCGGCCTTGTTCAAAACAAAAATGTCTCCGATTTCCATGAGGCCGGCCTTCATATTCTGGATATCGTCGCCCAGGCCGGGAACAAGCACAACCAGGACGCAATCGGCGAGGCGAACAATATCGATTTCATCCTGCCCAACGCCGACGGTTTCAATCAGCACCTGGCGCTTCCCCGCTGCATCGAGCAGCAGAGCCACTTCAGCAGTAGCGCGGGCCAGTCCACCAAGAAAACCACGCGTAGCCATCGAACGGATAAAAATTCCTTCGTCCGTGGCATGGCTCTGCATGCGAATGCGGTCGCCGAGGATTGCACCGCCAGAATAGGGACTGGTGGGATCGACGGCGATGACGCCCACGCTATCTCCGCGTTTGCGGTGATACGTAGCGAGGCGATCCACAAGAGTGCTCTTGCCAGTGCCGGGTGCGCCAGTAACGCCGGTGAGATAAGCCTGTCCGGTGCTGGGGAAGAGGGAACGCAACAATTCTTCCGCGGCGGGATCCTGGTTTTCGATGGCTGAAATCGCGCGGGAAATGGCCCGCACGTCACCGCCGCGGACCTTTTCGGCCCACTCGCCAATGCCATAGCTCATTGCGGGAGAAATCCTTTTAACCGATCGGAAGCGCGTAGCGGCATGGCACTATTATTTCTTGCCGAGTAGCTGCCGGGCAATAACGAGTTTTTGAATTTCGCTGGTGCCCTCGCCGATGGTACAGAGCTTGACGTCGCGATAATACTTCTCCGCGGGATAGTCCTTGATGAAACCGTAGCCACCATGGATTTGCACGCACTCGTTCGCCACGCGGACGGCAACCTCGCTGGCGAAGAGTTTGGCCATGCTGGATTCGCGGGTGAAGCGGACGTCTTTGCGGTCGGCGAGCCATGCGGCCTGATAGACGAGAAGGCGCGCGGCTTCCACCTGCGTGGCCATGTCGGCAAGTTTGAACTGAATGGCCTGAAATTCGCTGATTGCCTGGCCGAATTGCTTGCGCTGCTTGGCGTAACGCGTGGCGGCTTCGAGCGCTCCCTGGGCCATACCGAGAGCGAGAGCGGCAATAGAGATGCGGCCGCCATCAAGAATTTTCAGGCTACTGATGAAGCCTTCGCCTTCGGGACCTAGGAGATTTTCTGCGGGGACGCGGCAATCCGAGAAGATTACTTCGGAGGTATCGCTGGCACGCATTCCGAGCTTGTTTTCTTTTTTGCCGGGCTTAAATCCCGACATGCCCTTCTCCAGGATAAAAGCGCTGATGCCGTGTGAGTCCTTGGATTTGTCGGTGACGCACATGGCCACGCAGATGTCCGCAAAGTGACCATTGGTGGTAAACGTTTTTGCGCCGTTCAGCACCCAGTGCCTACCGTCGCGGACAGCGGTCGTGCGGGTGCCACCGGCATCGGAGCCAGCTTCAGGTTCGGTGAGCGACCAGGCTCCAAGTTTTTGTCCTTGGGCGAGGGGGACCAGGTATTTGCGCTTCTGGTCCTCATTCGCGAACTTGTAGATATGGTTGGAGCAAAGTGAATTATGCGCCGCGACAGTGAGCCCGATGGAACCGTCAACCCGCGAGAGTTCTTCGATGACCGTGGCGTATTCAATGTAGCCGAGACTGGCGCCGCCGTATTGCTCGGGGAAAATGACGCCAAGTACGCCCATGGCGGCCAGTTCAGGAAGGATTTCAATGGGAAAATGAGAGGCTTCGTCCCACTCCATCACGTGGGGAGCGATTTCGCCCTCGGCAAATTCGCGGACCGTTTTGCGCAGCTGGTTTTGCTCGTCGGTAAAGGTGAAATCCACGCGAACCTCTCCTAGAAGGAATCCGAATACCGCCTAAAAGTTTAGCTTATGTTGGACGCGAGCGCATCCCGCGGTCGCCATTCTGGCAGGCTGGCGAGTCCTTTTGTTTCGAGTTCGTGACGCGACAGTCGAAGGTCACCAGCCCACCGGGTAATTGTTCTTTTTGTTTTGTTCGTCGAGCCAGGATTTGAGCGGGGCGAAATAATCCGCCAAGGCGGAGGCGTCGATCTGTTTTTCACCGCTGAGAGCTTGCAACGCTTCCGGCCAGGGCTTGCTGCGTCCCATGGCCAGCATAGCGTTGAGCTTCTCGCCGGCTTTCTTATTGCCGTAAATGGAGCAGCGGTGGAGCGGGCCTTGATAGTCCATGTCTTTGCAGAGGGCTCGCTGAAACTGGAATTGGTAAATGGCAGCTAGGAAATAGCGCATATACGGGACATTGCCGGGCACGTGGAATTTCGCACCGGGATCAAAGTCGCCTTCGGAGCGGCCCGCCGGCGGCGCAACGCCCTGATATTTCAAGCGAAGGTCCCACCAGGCTTTGTTGTATTGCTCGGGTTTTACTTCGCGGGAAAACACTTCCCAGCGCCATTTATCGATGACCAGACCGAATGGCAGGAAAGCAACTTTATCGAGTGCCTTTTGAAGAAGGTAATCGATGTCCCCGGAAGCGGGAGGCACGGTATCGATCAGGCCGAGCTGCTTCAGATAATCGGGAGTGACGGACAGAGCGATGGTATCGCCGACAGCTTCGTGGAAACCATCATTGGCGCTATCGCGGAAGAGGAAGGGCTGCTGGTTGTAGGCTCGCTGGTAGTAATTGTGGCCGAGCTCATGATGGATGGTGCGGAAGTCTTCCTCGGTAATTTGAATGCACATCTTGACGCGAAGATCGTCGACGAAATCCACGTCCCAGGCACTGGCGTGGCAAACCACGTCACGATCGGCGGGTTTGGTGAAAAGAGATCGCTGCCAGAAGGTCGCGGGGAGCGGGGCGAAACCGATGGAGGAAAAGAAGTTTTCGCCGTATTTCACCATGCCGCGAGCGTCGGTCTTGCGCTCGGCGAGAATTTTGCCGAGATCGAAGCTCTGCACCGGCTTCGGCGAATCCATGAGGTCGTATACATTGTTCCACTCCTGGGCCCAGATGTTGCCGAGAAGATAGGCGGGGATTGGGCCATCGGGGGGTGCGATCTGCTTGCCATACTTTTTAACGAGTTGGCCGCGCACATAGGCGTGCAAAGATACGTAGAGAGGCTGAAGCTGCGTCCAGAGACGGTCAAGTTCCTTCTGAAACGCTTCGGGAGACATGTCGTAATTGGAGCGCCAGAGCGCGCCCACATCGGAGTAGCCAAGCTCACGAGCGCCCTGATCGCCGAGCTCAACCATCCGGGCGTATCGCTGGCGCATGGGCGCGCCTACGGCATGCCAGCCTATCCAGGCACGCTTCAGTTCTTCAGGATCGCGACTGGTGGCCATGAGCTTGCCGACAGCCGTGACATCCAGGCAAGGCTTTTTGTCGCCGTCGGGGCACCACTTCCCTTTTCCGTAGTCGCCGTCGAGGGAGGCCAGAATCTGCGCCAATTCCTTTTGCGCTTTGGAGTCATTGGGCGCGGGAAAACCGGCGGCGAGCTCCAGTAGCAGGCGCTTGCGAGCAAGTTCTGGAGAAAGCTGCACCTGGTCAAAGCGATGGGCTTGTTTGGCGAACTTGGCGGCAGCGGTGTTCAACGCCTCATTGGCATCAGCGGCCATCTGTTCGGTGTCGTCAGTAATGAAATTTTCCTCGACCCAGGAAGCGCGGGAGGCCTTCTCATTGAGGACGTATAGGTCGCGCTCCGCGTTTTCAAGAAATGTTTTAGCCTCGGATGCGGTGGGTGGCGCGGTCTTCGCCTGAGCAGAGATCTTTCCCGAAATGAACAAAGCTGCGATCAGCACGCTAGATGCTAAAAGCAGCGGTTGTTTCCAAAAAGACTCCATCGGATCCTCTCTTCCTATGTAGGTGCTTCGCGCGGAGCGATGCAATGACTACGACTTCTGATAAAAATGGTGAGACAGATTATGCGCCGCGGCCCGCGTTTTTCTCAGCCACGGCTTTCAGCTCTAGTAAAGCGCGGTCAATTCCGTCGCGAAAGACGTTCCAGTGCGTGACCATGCGCACGGAATGGAGAGCGGTGTCCTGAGCCCAGACGCCGCGGGCGTGAAGAGCATCACAGAGTTCGACGGCGCTCAGGCCACTGGCGGTGCAATCGAAAATGACAATGTTACTCTTGACAGTGGCCGGATCGATGCGCAGGCCCGGGATCTGTGCGATACCCTCGGCTAAGCGCCTTGCGTTTCCATGATCTTCGTGCAAGCGCGCGGGCGACTTTTCAAGAGCAATGACTCCGGCCGCGGCGATTACGCCGACCTGGCGCATACCTCCGCCAAACATTTTGCGAAAAATGCGGGCACGTTCGATGAATTCCTTTGAGCCAGCGATCATCGAGCCGACCGGTGCGCCGAGTCCTTTGGAAAGACAGAACATGACGGAGTCGACGTTGCGTGTCATGTTGGCGACATTATCGCCAAGAGCAGTGGCGGCATTGAAGATGCGCGCACCATCGAGATGAACTTTCAGTCCGAGGGCGTGGGCATGGCCACAGATTTGGTTGACACGCTCGGTCGGATAGACGGTACCGCCGGCCATGTTGCTGGTATTTTCCAAGCAGATCAGGGCCGTCTGCGAGTCGTAATAGATTTTGGGACGGATTACGGCTTCAATCTGTTTCCAGGTCATGATGCCATCTGCGCCGCTGCGAACCGTCCGGGGCATGCAACCGGCGATAGCGGACATGGACGCGAGTTCGTAGAGATTCACGTGGCTGCGTTCTTCGCAGATGACCTCGTTACCGTGATGCGTCCAGTTTCGGACACAGATTAGATTGCCCATGCAGCCGGTGGGCACGAAAAGCGCAGCTTCTTTGTCAAAGATTTCCGCAGCGCGCTTCTGAAGATGGTTGACGGTGGGATCTTCACCATAGACGTCGTCGCCAACGGCCGCGGAAGCCATGGCCTGGCGCATCTCGTCGCTGGGCCGGGTGACCGTGTCGCTGCGAAGGTCAACCGCACCCTCAACGGGCATAACTTGGTCAGGATCCGCCAACTGATTGCCCTTTGCCAAGGTGTACGTCATCGCCTCCTCTTCTTTCCGTCCCGTGCGATGGATGCAAGGGAATCAGGTCACGCAGCAGTTCGACAAACACCTCATTGGAAACGCTCATTTTGGCCGCCGGCACGCGGACTAGGTCGCCCGCACGTTGTAGCATACCGCCAGAAACCAGCATGTCGACTTTAGGTTGAAGGTCGACGCAATAGTCGCGCTCAATCTTATGGACGTTGATACCTGCGAGTTGACGCAGTCCAAGGAACAATTCTTCCTCGAGGGCCTGATCGCGAGTGACATGCTCGACCGATTCTTTAGCAGGCTTGTCACCGCTGATGGCCGCGACGTAATAGGCAGCGTCATGAACATTAGCCCAGCGCTGGTTGCCGGAGAACGAATGGGCGCCCGCGCCGAAGCCGAGGTACGGTTGGCGGCGCCAATACTTCAGATTGTGGAGCGACTCAAAACCAGGCTTAGCCCAATTGGAGATTTCGTATTGCTGGTAACCAGCGGAGTCCAGGACAGACTGGGCGGTCTCGTAAAACTCCACCATAGCCTCCTCGGTAGGCAATTCGCGCGCACTGTATCGCGGGCCGCCACGCAACACTTCGAGCCCAAGACGGCTGGCTTCGTCGATTTCCATCATGTAGATGGAAACGTGTTGGGGAGAGAGCGCCGCGAGTTCGTCAAGCGATTGACGCCAGGAATCGTGCGTCTGCTTGGGAAGCCCGGCGATCAGATCGAAGCTGATGTTGCGAAAGCCGACATCGCGGAGGATCTGGACGGAATGATGAATATCAACGCGGCGATGCATGCGTCCAGCGGCCTTGAGTTCTTCATCGATGAAGGACTGCGTACCGAAGCTGATGCGATCGATTCCGGCAGCCAGCCAGTGGACGGTTTTTTCGACGTCGATGGTCTCGGGGTCGGCTTCCAGGGTCACTTCTTCAAACTCGCAGCGAAAGGTTCCGTGAAGCGCATCGATTAAGCGAGTGAGGAGCGCGGGCTGAAGGAGACTGGGTGTGCCGCCGCCGATGTAAACCGTGTCTACGATATCGCGGCGCGAAGATTTCTGCTGCCATTGTTCGCCGCCAAGACCCTCGGAGCAGCGCACACCTGCCGCACGCAACTGATGACGATAGTGAAAGATCTCGTGGCAGACGGCGTCGACATAGGGCGCAAAGCGGTCAGAGGACACCACGCCCGTGTGAAAGTTGCAGTAGGTGCACTTGGTCTGGCAAAACGGCACCTGGATGTATACGCCGAGAGAATCCATCGCTCCAAAACTTTAGCACAGACGATGGCAGTGCGCTGGAATGCAGGCAGTAGCTCGCGGCGATTTCGAGCCGACTCACACGAAGGGATAGCTGAGATCGTTCAGGAGGCAAACGACGCGCGCTCAGAATCACAGCACAACCATTTGTTTAGGTGACTAGACGCGATCGGGAAGAACTTTGACGTGAACGTGCCGGTCGCGGGGACCGTCAAACTCAGCGAAGAAAATGCCTTGCCAGCGGCCGAGGGCCAGTTTGCCTTCTTCCACGAAAACAAAAATGTTCATGCCAACCAGCATGGTTTTCACGTGGGAATCGGAATTGCCTTCGGCGTGGCGGTACGGACCGGCGGAGGGGACGAGCCGATCGAGCGCGCCTTCGGCGTCGGAGGCAACGTGGGGGTCGGCGTGCTCGTTAATCACAATGCCCGCCGTGGTGTGCGGAACATAGAGGAAGCAGGTCCCGGTCTTGACGCCGAGAGCAGAGACCACGCGCTGGACTTCATTGGTGATGTCAAGCATCTGCGTACGCCGATTGGTTTTAACGCGGATGGATTGCATTGTCTACTCCCCTTTCCCTGGTGCAGAACATCGTCAGCCTCACGGGGTGAAGGCTACAAGAGCAAGGCGCTTATGGAATGGGAACAAGGATGTGGCGGCCGAGTTTTCTGGGGCTCGCGAGTTTTCCGAGTTCGTGGAGTCCACCGGTTCCCCAGCGAGCCAGGAACGGAAGGAAGCAGAGATCGCGCGACTGCAGCCCTTTTTGCGGGTAGAGGAGATTCTCAAGGAAATCGGCGTGTTGCTGAACGAGTTTTTCGTGACGATCCAGTGAGGCGCCGGCCTTCTGACGCAGCTTCTCAATTTGGTAATGAATGCGTTTTTCGGCCCGGGCGATGGTGCCCTGTATTGTGGGGTCGACCTTGGCGATGGCCATGTGCAAACGGGCGAGGCTCTTCTGAAGTTGTCGAAGGTTAAGGTCGAATTCGCGCGCAAGTTTTTTCGGTACGTTTGCGGAATGCATGCGCTTGAGGAGTTCCTGACTTCCTTGCCAGGCGTCTTCCACTTTGAGGCGATACTTTTCCAGGACGCGCACGGCCTTGGGATCGACCAGCGTGAAATCGGCGCGCGGAAGAATTACCGGCATGCGGCCGAGTAGCTTCTCGTAGATTACCTGGGATTGCGCATAGTACGCGATTTCCGCGGGGCCGCCAAAATAGGCGACCGTGGGCAGAAGATAATCCTGGACCACCGGACGGAAAATGGCGTTAGGACTGAAGCAATGCGGATCGGTTTCGATTTCCTGCAGCCAGACATCACGTGCGGCCGATTTCTTGCCGCTGACGAACTGGCCGTTGGCCGCAGAGATTACCTGGCGCTGGCCACCACAAAGAGAAAACAGCAGCGTGCTTCGTGAAGTGATATTCACCTGGACTGCATAGCCCGTCTGTTCCAATTCCTTGCCGCGTTCCAGGAGAAGATCATTCAACTCGTCGCGATCGGCTAGCGCTTGCCGGAGAACTGGAGCCGCGATGCGGTGCAGGCGCTCGTCCAGCGGGTCAAGAAGGATAAGGCCGAAGTCCTGAAAGATGCGCGCGAAGAGCTGGGCGAACGCGCTGCCGAAGGTAGCGACCGGGGTGTAGCATTCGCGAAGAATTTCGCCGAAGGTCTGCCCAAGCGACGGCTCCGCTTCGCGCACCAATTGTGCAATATCGTCGCCCAGCGGGATGCGCCCAACGGGCAGCGCGACTTCCGAGCGTTTTGGCAGCTCCAAGCGGCGGAGTTTGCCCTCGTGAAACCAAGTAGTGTAGCGAACTTCGTCGATGTCGTGGTCTTCGGTAGCCATCCAGAACACCGGGACCGCTGCGATCCCTGAGCGGGAGAGTTCCTGGGCCGTGCGGATAGCAGAAAGGGCCTTATACACGCTGTACGCGGGCCCGCCGAACAGACCGACCTGCTGGCCGGTAACAACGGCAACAGCGCCCTGTTCCAAACGGTCTAGATTTTTTCCAGTTTCCGCACGGGATCCCGAAATGAGATTTTGCTGCCGAAGAATCTCGGTCACTTCGCGGCGACGATCGGCAGGAAATTTGAGTTTCCTGGCTACGGAAACGATCGACTTGAACCCGGGAGAGTGTGCGTAAAAGGGTTTGAGTTTAGAAAAATTCTCAACGTAGTCGCGAAAGAGCTTCGACGTGTGCGGCAACTGGTGGGGTAACAGGACGCGAGAATCCATGAGCGGTTAGATGATACCCATGAAAAAAAGTGACGACAAATGCAGAATAATTAGACGCGCACAGCTGCTGGGTGAAGCTGCGAGATAACAGCGGCAATTGCGGCCTTTTTCTCTTCCTTGAGAGGTAGAAGAGGCAGGCGCGGCAAGCCTCCCATGTAGCCACGAAGGTCCATGGCATATTTCAGGCCGGCAATGCTGCCTTCTGACAAGATGCGTTTTGACGCCTGCGCGAGCAGGAGTTGCAGGGCCCTCGCACGATCGTGCTGGCCAGACTGCACCAGCTGATAGAGCTCAGCACACTTTTCGGGTAACGCGTCGGCAAGAGCAAGAATCGCTCCGCGTGCGCCCACGGACAGCGCAGGATAGACCACGGCCGCTCCACCCGTGAGCACATGAAAAGTGGCTGGGGCGCTTCCGACGACTTCCGCCACCCGTTGAATTGCGCCGGAACTGTCCTTGATTCCGAGGATGTTCGGGTGATGGCTAAGCTCGAGAATCTCGGGAGTCTCCAGGGTGATGCCCGTGAAAATCGGAACAGAGTAAAGAAGAATTGGGATGGGCGAAGCATCGGCGACAGCGCGGTAGAACTGAATGTAGGTTTCTCCGCGGTAGGCGGGCTTGTAATAGTAGGGCGTCTTAACAAGTGCTATCGGGTAGCCAAGAGCCGCAGCGCGCTTGGTGCGGACAATGGTCTCGACAGTTGATTCTGCGCCGGTGCCGGCAATCAGCAGTTTCTCGGGAATCGTTGCTTCTTTCGCCGCGACGAGGATGGCATCGGCTTCCTCGCGACCAAGCAGGACGGCTTCGCCGGTAGAGCCTAAAATCACGTATCCGGCAACAGCAGTCTGATTGTAACGGACTATGTTTTGCTTTACGCCGGAAAGAGAAACGGAACCGTCCGCTTCATACGGCGTGGTAAGTGCAGAAAAAATTCCACTGATGACCATGGATCAGTCTCCGGATCCTGGGTTTGTCGAAGCAGCGGCCCGACTTTGGTGCAAATCCTGCAAGCAGGCCACTTCCCTTTTTAGCTCGATGACCGCATGGATGCCTCGCACAGCGGCCTGGGCCGCAGAGAGGGTGGTGATGCAAGGAATGTTGTAGCGGATGGCGGCACGACGAATGGATTTTTCGTCGTAAAAGGATTCGCGACCCAGTGGAGTGTTGAAGACAAGATTGATCTTGCCGGTCTTGATGAGGTCGACAATGTTCGGGCGGCCTTCGTTCACTTTGAAAACTTCATCGCAGGGCACACCGGCGGCATGGAAAGCCGCTGCGGTACCTCGAGTAGCAACCAACTTGAAACCCAAGGCGACGAGTTCCTTGCCAAGCGGACCGATCTGGCGTTTGTCGCGATCGTTGACGCTGATGAAGACGGTTCCCGTGCGAGGAAGCTTCTGTCCTGCCGCCAGTTGCGCCTTTGCGAAAGCCAGACCAAAGGATGTGGAGATGCCCATGACTTCGCCGGTGGAACGCATTTCGGGGCCCAGGATGGTGTCTACGCCTCGGAATTTGTTAAACGGGAAAACCGGCGACTTCACAGAGTAATAATCCTGGACGGCGATTTCCGCAACGCCGTTGTGGTGGACGAGCGGAAGTTTCATGTCCGCTAGACGACGGCCGACCATCAGGCGCGCGGCAACCTTGGCTAGCGGCACACCGGTGGCCTTACTGACGTAAGGCACGGTGCGGGAGGCACGCGGGTTCACTTCGAGAACGTAGACCGTATCGCGCTGGATGGCGTATTGCACGTTCATCAGGCCGACGACCTTCAGGGCCAGCGCCAAGCGCTTGGTGTAATCGCGAATGGTATTGAGGACCGTGGGAGACAGGCTAACGGGTGGAAGAACGCAGGAAGAGTCGCCAGAGTGCACGCCGGCTTCTTCGATGTGTTCCATGATTCCGCCGATGATGACGTCGGTACCATCAGCCAGTGCGTCGACATCGACTTCCGTGGCTTCTTCCAGGAATTGATCGATCAGCACAGGGCGCGCGGGTCCCATCATCGCCGCCTGCGCAACGTATTCCTGCACCGTGTTAACGTCGTACGCGATGACCATGGCGCGACCGCCAAGCACGTAGCTGGGGCGAACCAGCACGGGCAGACCGATTTCGCCAGCGACGCGCGCAGCTTCTTCCGGCACAAGTGCAGTACCATTGCGAGGCTGCGGAATTCTCAGTTCATCGAGCAGACGGCCGAATCGGCGGCGATCTTCCGCCAGGTCAATGGATTCAGGAGCAGTCCCCACGATGGGCACGCCGTTCCGTTTCAATTCCAGCGCGAGGTTAAGGGGAGTCTGCCCGCCAAATTGCACAATCACGCCAGTAGGCTTTTCGCGCTCGACAATCGCGAGTACGTCTTCCAGCGTTAACGGTTCGAAGTACAGGCGATCCGAGGTGTCGTAGTCGGTGGAGACGGTCTCCGGATTGCAGTTCACCATGATGGACTCGATGCCGTCTTCCCGCAAGGCGAACGAGGCATGGCAACAGCAGTAATCGAATTCAATTCCCTGCCCGATACGATTGGGGCCGCTGCCGAGGATCATAACTTTCTGTTTTTGCGTGGTGTCGGATTCGTCCTCGTCTTCATAGGTCGAATACATGTAAGGGGTGAAGGATTCGAACTCGGCGGCACAAGTGTCCACGCGTTTGAAAACCGGTGCGACGCCATACCGAGCACGCTGGAGGCGCACGACGGCGGGAGTGGTCTTCCAGATTTGGGCGAGGTGCTCGTCGCTAGTGCCAATGCGCTTTACTTCGCGGAGAAGGTCCTTCGAAGCGGTTTCCACGGTGACGGAAGCGGCGCGCCGGTTCGCGGTGATGATTTCCTCAATCTGGTGGATGAACCACGGATCGATTTTCGTGAGCTCGCAGATTTCGTGCGCGGGCAAGCCACGGTCGACGGCGGTAAGAATCCAGTGAATGCGATTCGGGCGTGGGGTTGCGAGCTTCTCCCGGAGGAGCGAATCCGGAGTTTCGACGGGAGCGCGCCAAGGGGTGCTGGGTTCGAGGGAGCGAATGCCCTTTTGCAAAGCTTCCTTGAACGTGCGGCCGATGGCCATGACTTCGCCGACAGATTTCATCTGTGTGCCGAGCGTGCTGTCTGCGCCGGGAAACTTTTCAAATTGCCACTTAGGAATCTTCACCACGACATAGTCGATAGTGGGTTCGAAACACGCAGGCGTCTTCTTGGTGATGTCGTTGGAGATTTCGTCCAGCGACATTCCCACCGCGAGGCGCGCAGCGATTTTGGCGATCGGGAAGCCGGTAGCTTTGCTGGCAAGCGCAGAGCTGCGCGAAACCCGTGGATTCATCTCAATGACGGTCATGCGTCCGTTTTCCGGATTGATAGCAAACTGCACGTTCGAGCCGCCCGTCTCGACGCCTACTTCGCGGATGATGGCCGCCGCGGCATCTCGCATGCGCTGATATTCCTTGTCGGTGAGGGTTTGCGCGGGCGCGACGGTGATGGAGTCACCAGTGTGAACGCCCATGGGATCGAAGTTTTCGATGGTACAGATGACGACAAAATTGTCGCGGTAATCACGCATGACTTCTAGTTCGTACTCTTTCCAGCCGAGCACGGACTCCTCGACGAGCGCCTCGTGTACGGGACTCATGTCCAGGGCGTGGGCGATGGCGTCAGCAAACTCTTCCTTGTTGTAGGCGATGGAGCCGCCGGTGCCGCCCAGAGTGAACGAGGGACGGATGACTAGGGGGAACCCAAGTTGATCGCACAAGCGAAGCGCATCTTGCGCGTTATTGACGAGCGCTGACGCGGGGACTTCCAAGCCAATCTTGCGGCACGCGTCCTTAAACCAGAGGCGGTCTTCGGCAACTTTTATAGCGCGCAGCGTGGCGCCAATCATCTCAACTTTGTGTTTTTCGAGGATGCCGCTTTCCGCGAGTTCCACGGCCAGGTTCAGAGCGGTCTGGCCACCAACGGTGGGGAGAATCGCGTCAGGCCTTTCCCTAATGATGATTTCTTCCAGGTATTCCTTGGTGAGCGGCTCGATGTAGGTGCGATGTGCCAGCTCGGGATCAGTCATGATCGTCGCTGGGTTGGAATTGACCAGCACCACCTCGTAACCCTCTGCGCGAAGCGCCTTGCAAGCTTGCGCGCCAGAATAATCGAATTCGCAGGCCTGGCCGATGATGATGGGGCCCGAGCCGATGATCAGAATCTTGTGGATGTCGTTGCGTTTAGGCATCGGTCCTCAAAGTCATTTTCTTGTGCCGCTCTCTGCAAGCACATCCAGCCGCTCTCACCACTTCACTCCATGACGGTTCATCACCTTTTCGACTTGCCATGGCCTGCCTCTCCAACATGCAGACGGCGATATGAAAATAGCTGCTGCAAAGCTCGCCGTCGCCCTCCGTACCCGAAAGTTAAGGTTAGGGAACGCCTGCTGCGGGTCTTCAAACAAGCGGGGCGTACCGCCGCGGTTCCGCTCCGTAAGGACCCAGTGTCCCTGCTCATGAACATACGCGGAGAGCGCCAGGTCGTCATTGTCCATGTAGCGAAGGTTCAGGGTGAGCACGGGCGAAGGATAGCTGAGCGCACCGCGCGCGATCTCGATGTCCCGTGTGGTTGAGCATTCTTTAAGATGGTACTGCCTGGCAAGCCGCGCTATCTGCTGCTTGCGTAGTTCTTCCCGCGGTAGGCCGTTTTTCGTCCGGATATTCAACTTGGGCGTTTCGGCCAGCAGAGCCGACCCCAGAGTCCCCATGGTGTGTGGTGTGAGATGCGCTCTCCTGTCCGTTCGGCTCGGCCTAAGTGTTGGGCAACTCATATCTAGGAACGCGAACTCCCGGGCTGTGCGAATTCTTTCATCAGGTCCGTGAACTGGGTGAACAGGTAGTGTGAATCGTGCGGGCCGGGAGAAGCTTCCGGGTGATATTGCACGCTGAACAGCGGCAGATTCTTGTGGCGCATACCTTCGTTGGTCGAGTCGTTCAGATTCACGTGAGTGATTTCAACGTCGCTGGAGGGCAATGACTCGGGATCGACACAGAAACCGTGATTCTGTGCGGTGATTTCCACCTGGCTAGTGAGCAGATTTTTCACCGGATGATTGGAACCGTGGTGGCCGAACTTCAGTTTGAAGGTTTTGCCGCCCAAGGCGAGGCCGCAGAGCTGATGGCCAAGGCAAATGCCGAAAATAGGGACGCGGCCGGTCAGCTTGCGAATATTGTCGACAGCGTAGGTGATCGGCTCTGGGTCGCCGGGACCATTGGAGAGAAAAACGCCGTCGGGTCGAAGCGCGAGGACATCTTCTGCGGGGGTGCCAGCCGGAACTACCGTGACTTCGCAATGATGATCGACGAGCAGGCGAAGAATGTTCTGCTTGATGCCGTAGTCGTAAGCGACGACCTTGAATTTGTGTACGTCGGGACTCGTGCCGGCTTCACCCATCTGTTCGGTCCACGGCGAAGTGGCCAGCTCAATCGAGCCTTTCTGCCAATCGTAGGCTTTGCCGCAGGTGACACGGCCAGCGAGTTCCTGTCCAGCCATCGTAGGCAACTGTTTAGCTTCGAAGATTAACTGGTCAGCAGGTGTGCCGTCGGTGGAGACGATGCCGCGCAAGGCGCCGACTTTGCGGATGTGACGAACGAGCGCACGTGTGTCGATATCCCAGATCACGGGAATCTTGTGGCGATTCAAGTAAAACTGCGCCGTTTCCGCGGAACGCCAGTTGGAGGAGATTTGCGAGAATTCGCGGACCACGAGGGATTCGATGTACGGCCGCGTGGCTTCTTCGTCGTCGAGGTTCGCGCCCACATTGCCAATGTGGGGATACGTCAAGCATACAATCTGCCCGGTATAACTGGGGTCGGTGAATACTTCCTGATAACCGGTGAGGCTGGTATTGAAAACGACTTCGCCGCCGCGGCGCGTGATGGCACCGGCAGCGCGACCGTTAAAAACGCGTCCGTCTTCGAGTGCAAGAATTGCAGGTCGGTGCTGAACTTCCGTCAGTGGAGCCTCCTCCGTAACAATTCATTTTTCACTCGCTTCGGTCGCCGATAAAGAGCCAAAGTGGTCAACGGGCCAATAGGCAAAGACAGCGCGGCCGTAGATGAACTGGCTCGCAACGGGCCCAAACACACGCGAATCGTTGGAGCTGATGCGGTGGTCGCCCATGACGAAGTAACTGCCCTGGGGAACTTTGGCTGGGCCGTAATCGGAAACGTCGGCATAACGCGACGGAACGTAGGGCTCGGGGACCAACTGCCCGTTGACGTAAACAACGCCGCGGCGAATTTCGATCGTTTCTCCGGGAAGTGCGACGACGCGCTTGATGAACGATTTGGAGCGATCCAGAGGATACCAGAACACCACAACGTCGCCGCGCTGGATGGACTCGAAGCGATAAACGAATTTGTTGATGAAGATGCGTTCCTGATCGGTGAGCAGCGGCGCCATGCTGGTGCCTTCCACCTTCACGGGCTGATAGAGGAAAACGATGATGACCAAAGCGAGACCGATGGCGATGAGAAGGTCACGAGTCCAGACGCGGATTTCGTGGCGAAGCTGATGGTGGGGCGCAAGCGCTTCTGACGCACACGTAACAGGAGAAGGCGCCTGGAAAAAAAACGTTGCGTTCTCGGGAGGTTGAGGTCCCGCGGGAGGAGCGACAGGTTTCTCGTCGGGTTTCAGCATTATCTGCTGCCTTTCACTTATACCATGCCACGATGAATTCGCACCAGACGCGAATTGCCTATTGTACTCCGCGGCCGGCCCTTCTCGTTTGACTCGGCGGAGGCGTTACTTGTTGCCTGCCTATCCGCCGGAACTAATCGGAGGAAAGTGCGAAGTTAAGAGCGGCGAGGGAGGCGACAACGGCGGTCTCGGTGCGCAGGACAAGCCGGCCGAGAGATGCTTCCTGAAAGGAAGCCTTGCGTGCAGCGGCGAACTCGGCGTCGGTCCAACCACCTTCGGGTCCGATTGCTAGGACCGCGGTGTGACTGACTTGGCCAAGAAGTATTTCACGAAGGGGCTTGACGTCGGGAGCTTCGGAAAGCAGGACGCGGGTGCCGTCGGTGAAGGACGCGAAAGCGTCTTCCGGTTTGGAGAGTGCGTCGAGCAAGGGTAGTTGCACGCGGCGCGACTGCTGCGAGGCTTCAAGAAGTATCTTTTTCCAGCGCTCCGCACGCTTCTGGGCGGCCGTTAGAAGCGCTTTCTCGCTTCGCGCTGAGGCAAGCGGCACAATGCGGCTGACGCCGAGTTCCGTGGCTTTTTCGATGGCCCATTCGAACGCATCGAATTTCACGACGGAGAGGAGCAGCGCGGTGTGAAGTTGCGGCTTGAACGACGGAAGGCTTTCCAGCAAAGCGAATCGAACCAGGTCGCGCGCAACGCTTTCAATGCGGCCTAGCCAAACTTCCTGACCGTCGCTGAGTTCATAGAGCTGGCCCGGCTGCGCGCGAAGGACGCGGCCCAGATGATGGGCCGCTTCCCCTTCCATGAGGGCGCGATGATCTTCAAACTTTTCTACAAAGAAGCGGCGGCGCATGTGGAGTCATTTTCACACGAGCGAGGGCAAAGCGGAAATCCCGGCCCCAGCATTAACCGAAAATGTCCTTGACCTTGTCAAAGATGGAGGAGTTGCGGTCGGCTGGCTTATTGTCCACTTTCAAAGTGGCGTCGAGCTGTTCCATCAGCTTGCGCTGCTCGCGCGTGAGCTTGCTGGGAGTAAGGACACGAACGTGATAGTAGAGGTCGCCGCGACCGCCACCGTGGGGATCGGGTAGGCCCTTGCCCTTTATACGGAAGACGGCGCCACTCTGTGTGCCTTCGGGAACTTTCAGACGCTCTTCACCGGTGAGACCGGGCACTTGGAGTTCCGCGCCGAGGGAGGCCTGCGCGATGCTAAGTGGAATTGTGCAGTAGAGGTCAGCGCCACGGCGTTCGAAGAAGCTGTGCTCCTTCACTTCCAGAACGACATAGAGATCGCCCGCGGGCCCGCCATTGGGGCCTGGCTCGCCCTCCCCCTGGACGCGCAGGCGCGTGCCGGTATCTACGCCAGGAGGAATGCGAAGTTCGATGGTGCGTTCGCGCTCAATGCGCCCTTGACCGCGGCATTCAGGACAGCGTTCCTTGATGATCTGGCCAGCCCCCTGACACGCCGGGCAGGTACGGTTGATGGTGAAGAATCCCTGTTGATAAACGATCTGGCCGCGACCACCGCAGGTTTGGCAGGCGGCAACGCCCGTACCCTTCTTTGCGCCGGTGCCATTGCAGGACTCGCAGTATTCCTGGCGCGGGAGGCGAATCTTCGTGGTGACGCCCGCCGCAGCTTCATCAAATGCCAGCGACATGTCATAGCGCAGATCGGCGCCCCGCTGGACGCGACTGCGGCCACCGCCGCGACCGCTACGGCGTCCGCCCGCTGCACCGAAGAGATCTTCGAAGCCGAAGAAGTCGCCAAAGATGTCGTGAAAGTCCTGGAAAATGGTGCCGTTGAAGTCCGTCTGCGCGCCGACGCCTGCCAAGCCGGCATGGCCGTAGGTATCATAGATCTGGCGCTTATTCGCATCGCTGAGGATACTGTAAGCTTCCGTGCATTCGCGGAAGCGAATCTCTGCTTCATCCTTGTTCTCAGGATTGCGGTCGGGGTGCCATTTCAAAGCAGACTTACGATAGGAAGCCTTGATTTCGTCGATCGTGGCGCTCTTGGAGACGCCCAGGACTTCGTAGTAATCGCGCTGGTTTGCTCGGCTCATGTCGTTTAGTTGTAGTCCGGTTGCCTTTTTTCCAAACCGATATTATAAATCAGTTACCAGAGATCAGCATACTAGGAAAAGACAGCTCTCGCAGAGATCCGAGTCACGCGAATGGTTCAGGTATAACTCCGGACTCAGTTTGCTCCGACATTCGATGCGCCACTCGGGTGCACGGCTACTCGAACCATCGCCGGACGCAGCACCCTTCCGTGAAATACATATCCTGGTTGAAAGACCTCGAGGATGGTACCGTCGGCGACCTTGGTGGTTTCCGCGCGATCCATGGCCTGGTGGAGATGCGGGTCAAAGAGTTGGCCGACAGGTTCAACACGAACAACACCGAGTCGCGCGAGATTGTCGAGGAGTTGCTTGTGAATGAGTTCGAAGCCTTTACGATAATTCTCGTATTCGGCTTCGCGGTGTGCGGCAAGCGCATGCTCGAAACCATCGATTACAGGGATGAGACCTTCCACGACTCGCGCGGTGGCGCGCTTGTTGTCCTCAGCGCGCTCCTTTTCAATGCGCTTGCGATAATTATCGAAGTCCGCCTGGCGCCGCAGGAGCGTTTGGCGCAAGTCGTCTAGATCGGAGGCCAGCTTTTTGGCGTCGGCATCCTCGCGCGCGGCGTCCTCGGAAAGGGCCCTGGCTTCGGCGGATTGATCCAAGTCGGCATCACTGGGCACATTTATATTGATTTTCCGGTCGTCCATTTCACTTCCCCCAGTTCTGAATGATCTTTATTCAATCTTCTTCAGGGCTTCGCTGAAAAGCTGAGCCACATACGCAACAGCGGTAATGGCCCTCTCGTAGTGCATACGCGTGGGGCCGAGCACACCCAATGAGCCTTGCGCCATGTCGTGACGCGAATACGGGGCGCTGATGAGCGCGATGTTGTCGCCGGCTGCCGAAATCTCTTTGATGCCGATTTGCACCGAAACGGGTTCAGGCGTTTCAATGCAGGCGTTCAGAACGGCGACGAGTCGATGCTTTTCTTCGATTGCGGCGAGAAGATCGCGAAGTTGCGTCTGATCGGCGAATTCCGGTGCACCCACGATTTGTGCGGTGCCTTCGACATAGACCTGCTGCGCTGGGCCCTCGCCGAGAATCGCCGGGTCGCACAGGGTAAGCGCGCTTCGGGCAATTCCCTCGTAACGCTCGCGTTCGTTGGCAAGCTTTTGGAGCAGATCGGTGCGAATGGCTTCTAGTGTCCAGCCCGCGTAATGGCTGTTCAGAAAATCCGCGGTGGCGTCTAGCTCGTGCTGGGTGAATAGGCGAGCAGGGCGGAGAATCTTGTCGCGAGTATTGCCACCGGGCGAAATCAGGACGACCACCACGCGGCCGTCGGGCAGCAGCCACATGCGCGCATGTTCCAGGACGGTTTTGCGCAGCGGCGGGGCAACGATAATGCCGATGCCCTTGGAGACTTCGGCAAGAACGTGGCCGGCGCGCTCGGTAAGTTCCACGGAAGAGGTACCTGCGGCCATTTCACGGCGTATCCATTCCTGGTCATCGATGTTGAGAGTCGCCTGGGTGGCGATCTCTTGAGCGAAGAAGCGATAAGCCGCTGCGGTGGGAACGCGCCCCGCGGAGGTGTGCGGCTGAAAAAGGTAGCCACCGTCTTCGAGATCAGCCATAACGTTCCGGATGGTGGCGGTACTGAGGGATTCCTCGAAGCGCTTGGAGACGGCGCGCGAAGAGACTGGTTCGCCCGTTTCAATGTACGTGCGCACGATGTCGGCCAGAATCTGACGGTTACGACGTTCCTGTAGGGTCGCGTAGCGCATAGCAGCACTCACCAAAGGGTGCTAACTACCATTCTAGGAACGCTGTCAAGCGTGGTCAAATGCGGCTCGCCACGGATTTCGTCGCTAATTGTTATCAATCTGCGCCCGCTGCAGTTTGTCGGAGTAGTCGATGTAAACGGATTTCCACTCGGTGAAGAAGTCGATGGCGGCGATGGCAGCTTCGCGATGGCCATTGCCAGTCTGCTTAGTACCGCCAAACGGCAGATGAATTTCGGCGCCGATAGTGGGAGCATTAACGTAGACGATGCCGGTGTAAAGGTCTTGAATGGCGGCAAACGCGCGGTTGACGTTGCGCGTGTAGATCGACGCGGACAGGCCATACGGCACTCCGTTGGCGACGTCAATTCCCTGCTCCAGCGAATCGATAGGAATGACAGAGACAACCGGACCGAAGATTTCCTCCTGGGCGATGCGCATTTTGGCGTCGCAATCACTGAAGACGGTGGGGACGTAAAACCAGCCGCGCGCGTGCTCGCCGGAATCCAGCCGAATTCCACCGGTTAAAAGCCGCGCGCCTTCCTTCTTACCGATTTCGACGTAGCTCATAACCGTTTGAAGTTGTTGCTCGTTGATGAGCGGGCCAACTTCGACAGTTGGGTTGAGACCATTACCTACTTTGAGTTTCTTCGCACGTTCGGCGAGCCGAGAAACAAATTCCTTGTACACGGTCTTGTGGACGCCGATGCGGCTGGCAGCAGTGCAACGCTGGCCGGTAGTGCCGAAGCCGCCCCAGATGGCGCCTTCGATGGCGAGATCGAGATTGGCGTCGTCCATGACCAGGATGATGTTCTTGCCGCCCATCTCGAGGGAGCAATGCTTGAAATCGGGAGCGCAGGTTTCGGCAATGATCCGGCCGGTGGACGTCGAGCCAGTGAAGCTGAGGACCGGGACGCCTTTGTGCTGGACAACTGGAGCGCCGGTGCCGGGACCGTCACCACTGACGAGGTTCACAACTCCTGCTGGGATGCCCGCCCGCGCCATGGTCTCCACCAAGTGGTATGAGGAAAGCGGCGCATCCTCGGCCGGTTTCAGCACCACGGTGTTTCCGCACACCAGCGCCGGCATCATCTTCCACGAAGGAATGGCCATGGGGAAGTTCCATGGCGTGACCATCCCGCAGACACCGATGGACTGTCGCACGCTCATGGCGAACTTGTTCGGCAGCTCCGAGGGCGTGGTTTGCCCAAACAATCGGCGGCCTTCGCCCGCCATGTAGTACGTCATGTCAATGGCTTCCTGAACGTCTCCGCCCGTTTCGGCTAGGACCTTTCCCATCTCGCGGGTCATATCGCGGGAGAAGTCTTCTTTGTGTTTGACGAGCAACTCCGCAACGCGAAACAAAATTTCCGCGCGCTTGGGAGCCGGAGTGAGACGCCAGGACTTGAAGGCACTTTTTGCTGCCGCAACGGCGGCGTCTACGTCCTCAGGGCCCGACTGCGGGAACACGCCAATGATCTCATCGGTATTTGCAGGATTGCGGTTTTCGATGGTGCTGTTGTTCTTCGCAGCGACCCATTCGCCATTGATGAAGTTCTTGAACACGCGCGGTGTGTCGGATGTTGCCATGACTCCTCCCAAAATCAATTGAGTCTAGCGGCAGCGTAGAAAGGCGTCAAACTCGGCACAAGACTTAGAGTTTGCGCAGGAATGCCACGGACCAATGTTATTTCGCCGGGCGGATTTGCGTTATAAGAATCCGGACGGGTGCACCACAGAACGAAATTGAGACAGAACCCAGAGCGTATCAAAGCAACCGGGTGAGGGGTCATCCATATGAAACGAGCCGCGCCGGCCGTCGGATTGTTCTTCCTAGCTCCGCTAGTAGCGGAGTTCCTGCTAGGTGATTTGCCGATGACTATGCTGCCCGCCCTGATCGTGCTGGCGCCAATGTATGGCGGTGGCGCGCTGGTGATTCGAGAAGTAGCGCGACGCCGGGGACGCGGCTGGCCTACCATCTTCCTGCTCGGTGCGGCTTATGCGTCTTTGAAGAGGCGTTCACGACGCAGACCCTCTTCAACCCCAACTATCTGAACCGCAATCTCCGTCTGCTGCAACCCGCGTATATTCCGGCAATGGGAATCGGCACCACGTGGACGATTTTTGTTCTGACCCTGCATGTTGTATGGAGCCTCGCGACGTCCATCGCCTTGGCGGAGGCGCTAACTCCAGAAAGAGCAACGACACCCTGGCTGGGCGCTGCCGGACTCTTCATGGTGGTGCTTGAGTTCTGTTTTGGAGCAGCAGTGCAAACGTTGATTACTCTTCGCCACGATCAGTTTCTGGCGGCAATTCCGTAATTCGCCGCCGCTGCAGTGGGCGTCATGGCCCTGGTGGCGATTGCGTTTATGATTCCCGCCCGCGTAGTCGGAGCAAAATGCGGAAGCATACCACCCCCATGGTTAGTTGGCGGGATTGCGCTGCTAGCTGGCTCTTTGTTCCTGGTGCTACCGCGAGAATGGGGCTGGGGAGCGATGGCAGCTTATCTTGCGCTCGACTTGGCGGTAATTGCGGCGGTCTCGCTCTGGTCGAAACGCGCGGGCTGGGGACCGCTGCACCGTTTAGCGCTGGCGGGAGGGGCAACGCTCGCCTACGGATGGCACTCGTTCATGCAGGGGACAGCGGATCCTCTGGTGCCCTTTGAAGGTGGGGCACTCGGTAAGAATGGGGAAAGAGGACAGATTCTGTCGCACCAAGCAGCGGTGGAGAAGTGGGTCGACCTCGACCATTGCGCGACGCCGCCAAAGAAAGAACAAAGCGCGGATAATATGGGCGATGGCACATCGATCGGGACTGCGATCTATGCTGCCTGCGTAGCGGGCACCGAAGTGCGGGGCTACACAATCGTTGATGGCGGGCATACCTGGCCCGGAGGGTGGCAGTACTTGCCAGTGGGAATTATCGGGAAAACGACGGAGAATCTGGATGCCAGCGAAGTGATCTGGGAATTCTTTTCGCGCCATTCTCACTAATAACGAAGAGCAATAACGGTAGGACGCCTGAAGGTCTGCCATTACCACGAAGCACACTGTGAAACGAATTCTAGTTCTCGGGTTGGTCTGACCGGTTGTCGGGGCTGTCCTTCTGCGAGCGCGAGGAAAGCAGACGATTGGCCTTGCTATTTGGCGGTGGCGTGGGCGCAGCGACACCGGCAGTTTCCGAGCCAAGACCAAGTTTCTGAAGCGTTGGGGCATCCAGCCTGCCACTGGGATTCAATCCCCGCGAGGACTGAAACTTCTTCATGGCATCCACGGTGAAGTCGTCCCACTTGCCGGAGGGCAAGCCATCGTATGCACCGTTCTTGGCTAGTGCGGACTGAATTTCATTGATCCGATCTGGCGTAGGAACAGCTTGACCTTTCTCTTTCTTACCGCCCTTGCGGCTGGAACTCTTGCCGGACGCCTTACCTGACGTCTTGCTACCGGGCTTGCCGGAAGCGGTGCTGGACTTGGTGGAAGTTGCCGTTGCGTTCGCAGAAGAATGAGTAGCACTGCCCGGGGCCGATTTTTTGTGCGCGATCGTCTGCGCGGTAGCGGAAGGCAATGTCAGCAATCCCGCGACGACCACAGCAAGGATCGAGCCGTCGACAGTTGTTCGATAGAGCGGAATATGCATGGTTAAAGGTCGCAATTTTCCGCTGCTTACTTGTCTTCCGCCGGAACAACGCCGGAAAGAAATACGGTCATGACACGGTCGTTGTAGCTGCGGCGCAGAACCTTGAAAACCACGTTCTGCCCAGGCTTCAGCTGGCCAATCGCCTTTCTGTAATCGTCGAGCGTGGATACCGCCTGGCCATTCACCTCGCTGATGACGTCACCGGGCGAAAAGCGAATGTCTTCCGCAAAGCTGGCGGGTTCCACCTGGCTAACCAGGACCCCCCTCTGCCCTTCCATGCCAACTCGCTGCGCGCGTTCCGGCGTGAGGCTCTCGACCCGCAGGCCGAATTCAGTCGGAGCAGGTTCATCGGGAGTGGAATTCACACGACCCGCGGTGTTGGCGAAGACGCGAGTGCGGTCTTCCACCGTGGCACTGGTTTCCTTTTGCTGCTTGTCGCGGACGAAGGAAATCTTCACCTTGCTTCCGATCGGCGCAGAAGCGATGGGGTTGACGAGGTCATTCCCGGTCTTTACGGCAGCGCCATTGATAGCGGTAATCACGTCGCCGCCCTTGAGGCCAGCTTTTTCCGCAGGCGAACCAGGCTCGACGCCTTCAATCACAATACCGTAGGGAGCACCGAGCGACTTCAAGGTGATCTGATTGGTGCCGTTTTCTTCCTCAAAGCTGACGCCAATCGAACCGCGGGTGACGCGGCCGCTCTTGATGATTTGATCGTAGACGTTGATGGCGGTAGTAGAGGGCATGGCGAAACCGACACCTTCATAACCGCGGCCACCCGTGATAATGGCCGTGTTGATGCCGATGACCTGCCCGGCCATATCCACAAGGGGACCGCCGGAATTCCCGGGATTGATAGCGGCGTCGGTCTGAATGAAACGCTGGAACTGGCCATTACCACCGCCGTTGCCGATGCCACTACGATCCTTGGCGCTGATAATGCCGGCGGTGACCGTGGCATTCAGACCGAAGGGACTTCCGATCGCGAGAACCCAGTCACCTACTTGGACACCATCTGAATTGCCGAGCTTGGCGAAGGGCAGTTCCTTGCCGGCTTCAATCTTAATAATGGCGAGGTCGGTAGCGTCGTCCACGCCGACAATCTTAGCGATGTACTTGGTGGTGTCACCGCTCAGTTGAACCTGTATCTTGGTGGCTTGATCGACAACGTGATTATTGGTGAGGATGTAGCCGCGCTTGTCAATAATTACACCCGAGCCCAAGCTGCGCTCGGACTGCGGTTTGCCGTCAGGGCGTCCATCAAAAAAATGAAAGAAGAAGTCTTCGCTGGGGTCGTCCTGATCATCCTGTCCGGAACGACGCCGCTTGTTGATGCTCTTGCGATCGATCACCTGGGTGGTGGCGATGTTGACTACGGCGGGCTCGACGCGACTGACAATTGAGGCAAAGGTGTTCGAAGAAGGAATGGGGTCGGGAACGGCGAGAGGCGTGGCGTTCGTTCCAGCAAATGAGAAGGTTTTCATGGCGGAAACTTTGCCGTTAATCACCGTGCCGATAAGAATGCCGACCACCAAGGTAGCGGCAATCAACACCGCCGCAAAGATTGTGCGGCGGCGCGAGCGATCCAAATTGTTTCTTACCTGATCCATCTTCCAGCTCCTCTTCGACGGCTCCGCAAACAGATCACTTTTGGAAAGTATAACACCCGGAACGGAAAGGAGTTCCCCTCTCCGTACGATTCACCGGAGAGGATAACTGGCCATTCGGCCGGGTGCTGCGGAGTGAGAACTTTACTCGCATTGTTTGACGCAGGAAATGGGAATTATGTTGCAAGGCGGGGTCTGGCAATCTGGCAACTTAATGCTTGACAACCCTGGCGGCTTGCCCCATAAATAGAAAAGCCGTGATAGCGGCATCACGTGGCGATTTAGGGCGACTTGCTCCACGTAAAAAACTGCTAAAGAGCTGGTAGAGTTCACAGAGCAGGTTCTGAGACCCTCCAAGCGCTTTGGCACGGAGGGTTTTTTCATTTGTATGCCCTTCCGCGCTGCCCATTTTCGATCTCCACGTCATTTCACACGGTGGACCCGGCTTGCTTTTACGTGACTGGCCGAGGATCCCGCTGCGAGGTGACTTATGTCAGAAGCCTATTTCTTACGTTGTCGTGAATGCGGGAAGCGCTACCCGAACCAGCCGCAATCTTTCTGTGAAGAGTGCTTTGCGCCGCTGGAAGTCAGTTATGACTACGCTCGGCTGCGAGACACCGTCAGCCGGGCAGCCCTGGCGCACCGACCATTCAACATGTGGCGCTATTCCGAACTCCTTCCCCTTCCTGTTGGCTTCACGCCGCCGCTAAACGTCGGTGGCACGCCGTTGCTGAAGACCCGCAACCTGGCCTCAAAGCTAGGCGTGAAGAACCTGTTCGTCAAGAATGACGCCGTGTGTTTTCCCACGCTGTCTTTCAAGGATCGCGTGGTGGCAACGGCACTGGCGGCCGCAAAGCGATTTGGGTTCAAGACCGTGGGCTGCTCTTCCACGGGAAATCTGGCCAACGCGGTGGCCGCACAAACGGCGCAGCAAGGGATCGCGGCCTGCGTGTTCATACCGGCGGACCTGGAACCGGCAAAAATCCTGAACACCGCGGTGTATGGCGCGCGGATTATCCGCATCAACGGAAACTACGATCATGTAAACCGGTTATGCACGCAGATTGCCGACCGTTTCCAGTGGGGATTGGTGAACGTGAACTTGCGGCCTTATTACGCGGAAGGATCGAAGACGCACGGGTATGAAATCGCCGAGCAGCTCGGCTGGGAGTTGCCGGACAACGTAGTCGTGCCTATGGCGGGAGGATCGTTGATCGGAAAGATCGCCAAGGCGTTCGCGGAACTCGCGCATCTGGGCTGGGTGGAACCCAAACACGTGAAATTTTTCGGCGCGCAGGCAACCGGTTGTTCACCGATTGCCGATGGAGTGAAGCGCGGCCTGGCACGGTTTGAACCGCAGAAGCCCAATACGATCGCGCGTTCGCTGGCCATTGGAAATCCCGCCGACGGGCCGTTTGCTCTCCGGCTGATCCGCGAGAGCGGCGGGTGGGCGGAAGATATCTCCGATCCGGAGATCATCGATTCCATCAAGCTTCTGGCGGAAACAGAAGGAATCTTTGCGGAGACTGCGGGTGGCGTGACCACCGGGGTGACGGCGAAGCTGATTCAACAGGGCCGCATTCAACCGGAGGAAACCACCGTGGTGTGCGTTACGGGAAATGGCTTGAAGACCACCGATGCGATTGCCGCGGATTTCCCAACCGCGGACGCCATCGAGCCGCGCCTTGAAGCCTTTGAAAACTTGCTGCAGGAAAAGTTCAACGTTGCCGTCAGCGCTTAAGCACCGGAATTGGCTCACCCCGCACCGAAACCACCTGACGGTGCCGATGAAGCGCACCGTGCCTCCAAGGGAGAGTGGAGATACGGCGCCGGCAATTTCCGATCGCGGATGTAAACTACAGACGCTTCTTGGGAGAGTTTGAAACTGGACTGTAATCGGAAAGGAAGAATCCGTAATGGCAATCACGATTGAAATCCCCACTGCGTTCCGGCGTTTCACAGAAGGCGCCCCAAAGGTGGAGAGCGGCGCAACGACTGTCGCCGAAGCTCTGAACGAATTAACGTCGAAGTTCCCTGCCCTTTCGCGTCACGTGCGAGATGAACAAGGGCAGATTCGCCAGTTTCTGAACGTCTATCTTAACGAAGAAGACATTCGCTTCCTTGGGGGCGAAGGCTGCGCTCTGAAAGATGGCGACCGGGTGCTGCTCGTACCCTCCATCGCCGGGGGATAGTGCGGCCCATCGACGCCTCGGGGTCAAGGCAGTTAGTACCCGCGGGCAAACATGCTTAGAGTCCTTCTATCGATGCTCTTGCTTTTCAGTCTCAGGGGCCAGACACCTCGCCTTGAAGACAAATCCGACTGGTGGTCGCTGCTCAACGAGGATTCCTCTGTACCCACTATGAAGAAGCCTCCCAACAAAGACCTGGACTCCGCCAATTTCCAAATTCTTGGCGTTGTCCTCGGTAATCAGTTCGATCAGATAGCCGCAAACCTCGGCCGGGCACGCAGCGTGCAGCGGGGAAACGCTTCCACAGGCCGCCAGCAGATTTGTTACGTGTCCGCCGACGCGCAAGAAACAATTCATCTGATTTTTGAACTCGGCGAGGTGGAGTTGGCCTTTTACCTTTTTGCCGGTGGCGCTGATTGGAATGGCAGCAATCTGTGCCGTACGTCTCAAAAGGTTTCAACAACGATTGCCACCAAGGCTGGATTGAAACTTGGTCTGACGCGTCCACAAATTGAGGCCATTCTCGGCGAACCGGATTTCGCGAGCGACGACAGGTTGGTGTACTACCGTGAAGTTGAGCGAAAAACCACGCCCAAGGAATTTGCCCGCATGCGGAAAAACTATTCGCAACCGCTAAGCGATCAAGAAGCCCACGCGAAGTTTGACTCCTATACGGTCGGAATGTACATCGAGGCCAGGCTGACCAACGCACAACTAAATTATCTTGCCGTCTCACGAACCGAAACGGATTAGAAGATTAGACGCGGCGGAGTAAACCAAATCTGGAATCGCACCGCTAGCTCCTGTCACAACCCACACGTTGAACTTCGGACTTTCGTTTGTCGGAGATCGGTCGCCTTTGATTATTGCTTTGCCAGTTCCACGCGGCGATTCTTTGCTTTTCCATCGTCCGTGGAGTTATCGGCCACCGGCTTGGATGAGCCGAAGCCCTGTGCCGACAAACGATCCGCGGGAATGCCGTGCGCCACGAGCCACGCCACGACAGCTTGGGCGCGTTTTTCGCTGAGCGCCTGGTTCGCGGCGGTATTACCCTGATTATCCGTATGACCCTCGACGCGTAATTTCAGGTCGGGATTCTGCTGCAACAGCGCTACAACCTGGTTCAGTGTGTTTTCCGAGTCAGCCTGGATCGTGGCCTTGCCGGTATCGAAGTGAATCCCGTAGACCGCGACGTGCCCGGTCTTTTCGATTTCGTTTTTCAGGCTGGAGGCATCCGCGGTTACTTCCTGCTTCATTTCCTGGCTAGTGACAATAGTCTGGTAATAGAAGGTCCCCTTACTTTCGATATAGATCCACGTGCCGTTTTTGTGCGCAGTTATGGCAGCGGGGGATTGCGGGTAAGCGATCGTGAACCCCGCGTTCTTCAAAGCATTCTCCATATTGCGATAGACCTGCAGGTCGCTGGTGCCTTCGCGCGTCGCGATATCCCAACTTTGAAACTTTCCCTCGACGTGCTTGGTCACCGCGTTTCCATCTCTGTCCGGCGGCAACGGGAAATCGAATTGATCAAATTCCTTGTTCTCGCAGGAATTGATGATGCTGCCCGGAAAGCGCGTGATCACTGGCGAATCCTTGCAGCCTTCGGCGTCTTTTCGTTCGTCGTCCTGCGCATGGACAAGCGATCCACAGAACAAGACGGCAAAGATGAACAATACACCCGCAAAAGCTTTCATGGTTGGCTTCGTCAAATCGCGGCCTATTTTACATTAATCATGGCCGGTTTCACCTTCGTCGATTGTGTCGAGAGGTGCGATTCAGTCAAAGTCGAGCACCGCTATTCCGAGGCATTGCGAATCAACTGGGCGTAGAAGTCGGCGGAACGCGCGAAATTGTCCACGCCGACGCGTTCGTTTGTTCCATGGAAACGGGCTACATCCTCCGGGGTGGTCAGGAGGGGCGCAAATCGATAAATGTCCTTTGTAAGGCCGATGTAATGCTTGGAGTCCGTGGCGCCGACAAACACAAAGGGAGCGACGACGGCCACGGGGTAAACCTGGGCGATGGTGCGCTGCATGCGCTTAAAATTGGGCGAATCGGGGCTGGATTGCGCTGAAGCCTCGGAAGGTAACTCGCCAGGCATCGGTTGCAGCATCACGCGCGGATCGTCGATTACCCTGCGGACATAATCGGTAACCCCGGCGACGGTATCGCCGGGAAGCAAGCGGAAATTCACGATGGCGCCGGCACGGCTGGGCATGACGTTGTCCTTGGTCCCCGCTCTGAAAATAGTCGCAGCGGCCGTGGTGCGGAGCGTGGCATTCGAATCCGGTGAAGATTCCAGGATGTGTTTCACCACGGGACCAAACAGCCACATGTTCGTAAACACCGCGCGCATAGGAAACGAAGCGCTGCCTCCGGCGTATTCCAGGAATTCACCAATTGGGCCACCGATGTGCGCAGGCATGGGATGTTTTTCAATACTTCGAATGGCTGCCGAGAGAATGCCGATGCTAGATTCGCGCGGCGGCACGGAAGAGTGGCCGCCCGGCACTTCAACGCTGAGTTCGAGGCTGAGGTACCCTTTTTCGGAGGTGCCGATCATTGCCACAGGGGCGCTGACTCCGGGAACCATGCCCGTGGAAATGAAGCCGCCTTCATCGAGAACGAATTCGAGTTCTACGCCACGCGACTTCAGGAGTTGCGCGATCTTCTCCGTGCCCTCCATCGTGCCGATTTCCTCGTCCTGGCCAAACGCTAGATACACCGTGCGCTTCGGCGGAAACCCTTTCTGTAACAGAAGGTCAACGGCTTCCAGAACGCCGACGACGGTCACCTTGTCGTCCATGGTGCCGCGTCCCCAGATGAAGCCATCCGCAATGTCGCCGGAAAACGGCGGCTGCGTCCACTTCTGTTCCGTGCCAGCCTCAATCGGAACGACATCCTGATGCCCCATCAGGAGCATGGGCTTCAAACTCGGATCGCTTCCCTTCCAGGTGAAAAACAGATTGTTCTCGCCGACTACTTCATGATCGAGTTTGGAATAGACCATGGGAAATGTCTTCTCGAGATAGGCGTGCAGCGCCGCAAAGGCTTGCTGCGTTTCCTTCCTCTGCTCCTCCGTGCCGCCACCTTCATAGGAGATTGTTTGAAAGGGAATGGTGCCCGCCAAATCGCCGGCAAGTTTTTGCGCATCAAAGCCTTCCGATGTGTGCGCAAGACGCGCGACCTGCTTCGAGGGAGTGAGCAGACTGCGTATAACCACAATGACCACCAAAGCTAGCAACACAACACCGAGAAACTTCAACAACTTCTTCATGCCCGCGCTCCCTCGAAGAGACCATTCTAATCCGGCAACACATCCGTAGCGTACCACTCGTGACTCGAGAGAGCTTGCGGAAACCGCTTGCTTCCAGTGCGTGCGCGAGACAAACTACACGCCATTCCCCTTCGGAGGCGAGGACTTCGGTCCGGATGCACTTGGCAACTTCTGAGCCGCGCGTTCTTGCTGTCGGCACGATCCCGCTGGAATCCGCGTCCGCTTCGTTGCGGAAGGAGCTCGGATTCTTCGATCTGGTCCTCGCGTCGATCCTGTTGGTCGTCATTCCCGATTTCTTCGGCACCGCCGTGAAGGCCGGGACGGCCCACGTTCTGCTGTGGCTAATCGCGATTGCGCTGTTCTTCATTCCGCAGGCGATGGTGGTGGCGCACTTGAACCGCCGCATGCCGATGGAAGGCGGTCTGTATGAATGGGCGCGGCATGCCTTTGGCGACGCGATTGGATTTCTGGTGGCGTGGAATTTATGGCTGTACGTAGTGTTGTATGTCGCCTCGATTGGACTGGTTGCGACCACCTATGGAGCGTATGCATTTGGACTGGACGCAGACGCACTGTCCTCCAGCAAATGGGTGGTGCTGGCGATTTCGGTCACGATTATCGGCGGACTGATGCTGGTCGCGCATTTGGGGCTGCACGTGGGAAAGTGGGTGACCAATGCCGGCAGCGCGCTAACCGTACTCACCATCCTATTTCTAGCCGCACTTCCCTTTCTGAGCCTGGGCCGCGGCGCGCTGCACGAATACCATCCGCTGCGCATCGTTGCGCCACCTCTGACGTTGTTCAGCTTCAGCGTGTTCAGTAAGATGACCTTCGGCGCGCTTTGCGGATTCGAATACGCGGCGATTTTTGCCGGCGAGTCACGTAATCCGGCACGGCATCTGCCTCGCGCAATCCTGATTGCCGCGCCGATCATTGCGCTGCTCTATATTTTTGGCACGAGCGCGATCCTGGCGTATGTGTCTCCGGATAAGATTGACGTCATCGGACCTATCCCCCAGGCATTGCACGTCGCGATGGACGGCTCGCCGCTCGCGGGAGTGATTGTCCCGCTGGCGATCGTACTGCTCCTGACGAACTATCTTTCCAGCTTCAGCTTGAACTTCGCTGCCAACACGCGTCTGCCCATGTGCGCAGGGTGGGACCACCTTCTGCCGAAGTGGTTCACGCGACTGCATCCGAGATACCGCACGCCGCTGAATTCAATCCTCTTTCTCGGGGGCGTCACGCTGGCCACCAGCGCCGTGGTTCTGATCGGAGTCGGAAATCAGGAAGCATTTGAACTATTGCAAATCTGGGGGTTCACGTTTTATGCCATCGCGTATCTGGCACTGTTTGCAATTCCGCTGTTTGCGGCAAGAAACAGCGCATTTCGTTCCCCGGGTTGGCTGCGGGTGCTAGCATTGTCGGGCCTGCTCCTAACGCTGCTGTTCGTGCTGCTCTCTGTTTTCCCGATCATTCGCGTGTCAAGCGAGGCGGCGTACACTCTGAAGACCGTGGTGGTCCTCGTCGCAGCAAATCTTAGTGGACTGTTGCTGTATCGACTGCGCCCGAAGTATGCAGCAAGGAGCGCCTAGCAGTGACGCGCCTAGCATACCCGGGGGCCAAGTTGTCACAAACTTGCCCTCCGTTTTCGGAGTGCTACACTATTTGAGTACTCACATGACACAAACGACCCTTTACCAGAAAATTTGGGATACCCACCTCGTCCACGAGGAGCCGGGCAAACCCGCGCTCATCTATATTGACCGCCATCTGATTCATGAAGGCACTTCGCCGCAGGCGTTTGCGGGACTGCGCGCGGAACGACGTAAGGTGCGCCGTCCGGATTTGACGTTCGCGGTGATGGACCACTCCGTTTCCACCGCGGACCGAACGCTACCCATCCTGGACAACGACGCGAAACTGCAATTCGAGGCGCTGGAACGCAATTGCAAAGAGTTTGGTGTGCGCTTGTTCGATATGAACAGCAAGAATCAGGGCATTGTGCACATCATCGGGCCGGAGCTGGGCATCACGCAGCCGGGGCAGACGATCGTCTGCGGTGATAGTCACACATCGACGCACGGTGCGTTCGGGACGCTGGCGTTCGGCATTGGGACGAGCGAAGTGGAGCATGTGCTGGCGACGCAGTGCCTGGTGCAAAGCAGTTCGAAGACGATGAACATCGTGGTCAACGGCAAGCGGCCGAAGGGTGTGACAGCGAAGGACATCATCCTGGCAATTATCGGCAAGATCGGCATCGGCGGCGGCAACGGCCACGTGGCCGAATACGGCGGCGAAGCCATTCGCTCGCTTTCCATGGATGGCCGGATGACCGTCTGCAATATGACGATTGAAGGCGGCGCGCGGGCTGGCATGATTGCGCCCGACGAAACCACCTTCGCATATCTCGAAGGCCGTCCGTTTGTGCCGCGGGGAAGGGCCTTTCAGGAAGCGGTGGCACGCTGGAAACTGCTGAAGACCGACGACGGTGCGAAATTCGATGCAACCGTTGAATTGCGCGCCGAGCAACTGGCGCCGCAAGTCACCTGGGGGACGAATCCCGGGATGGTGACTAGCGTGAGCGGGCGGGTCCCGGATCCGCATGACTTTAAGGATTTGAATGACCAGAAGGCCACGGCGAGCGCGCTGAAGTATATGGGACTGAAACCTGGCACGCCTATTGTGGACATTCCGGTCGACCGCGTGTTCATTGGATCCTGCACCAATTCCCGAATCGATGATCTGCGAGCAGCAGCGCAATTCGTGGCCGGAAAGCACGTCGCGAAGAACATCAAGCAAGCGTTGATCGTGCCCGGCTCACGTGGCATCAAGGCCCAGGCGGAGAAAGAGGGCCTGGACAAGGTCTTCACGCAGGCGGGATTCGAATGGCGCGACGCGGGTTGCAGCATGTGCATCGGCATGAACGCCGATGTTTTGCCGCCACACGAGAGAAGTGCCAGCACGTCGAATCGGAACTTCGAAGGCCGCCAGGGACGCGACAGTCGTACGCATCTCGTCAGTCCGGTGATGGCCGCGGCAGCGGCAATTGCGGGCCACTTTGTTGATGTTCGGGAATTTGATGTAGCACACGTCGAGTAAGTCGGACTACTGATTTCGAGGACTGCAAACAATGCGACCGTTCATTACACACTCCGGGATGGTTATGCCCATGGACCGCGTGAATGTCGACACGGATCAGATGGTCCCGAAGCAATTCTTGAAGGCGCTAACACGCGAAGGCTTCGGGCGGATCTTGTTTTACGACTGGAGGTACCTGGCGGGCGAAAAGCCAAATCCAGAGTTCGTGCTGAACTTCCCGCGCTACCAAGGCGCGTCGGTGCTCCTGGCTCGAGCGAACTTCGGCTGTGGCTCCAGCCGCGAGCACGCACCGTGGGGCGTGAAGGAGTACGGATTCCGAGCGATCATCGCGCCAAGTTACGCCGACATTTTCTACAACAATTGTTTCAAGAATGGCCTTCTTCCTGCGATTCTCAGTGAGCGGGAAGTCGAGGAACTGTTCAAGCGCACGGAGAAGGAAGAGGGCTACTCGCTCTGCTTGGACCTGCACAATCAGACCATCAGCGATAAGCACGGTCTGGTCTACGAATTTGAAATCGCTCCCTCTCGCAAGGAAGTGCTGCTGAAGGGACTCGACGACATTGCGCAATCGCTGCAGCACGCCGCAAAAATCGATTCCCACGAGAAGGCTCACGTCGCGACCGCAACCATGTACGAGGCGGTGGACGTAAAGCACTATTCGGAATAGTTGTGGGTGCCAGGTCCGAAGTTTTCAGTAAAGCTAAACGAGCTAGCCGCGCGGTTTTGCCGTCCTTAAAACTTACGACCGAAACCTTCCCTACCTTACCTTCCACCAGGGCTTGAAATAGATGCGTCCCTCGAAAATCGGCTCGGGAGATTCCGGCGCGGCGGGCGCCCCCAACAACTCGGCGATGACGATCCCGAAAATGACCAGGCCGGCGCCCTTCATGGCTCGTACTGACAACCGTTCTTGCAGCACAAAATACGATGTGATGACCGCGAACACCGGCTCCAGAGCAAATAGAATCGCGGCGTGGCTGGGTGAGGTGTATTGCTGCGCCCAAAGCTGAACGGTGAAGGCAACGGCGGTCGCGAACACTGCGCAGATTCCAATGGCGAGCAGCAATTCCCAGCGCCATTCGAAGCGAATCGGCTGCCAATGGATGGCCGCGCCCGTGCCCGTCATCACCCAGGCCATCGCGGCGCAGCCCGCCACCTGGATCAGGCTCAAGGCAGAAACGGAATGTTCTCCGCTGAACTCGCCTACCAGGATAATGTGTACTGCGTAGAGTCCCGCGGCCACGAATGTGAGCACGTCGCCGTAGTTCAGGTAGCGCAAGCCCTCAACAGGAACGGTGAGAAAGTACAGCCCGATCAACGCGGCAAAAGCGCCGACGTAGAGCCAATGCGTCAAGCGGCGACCCCAGAACACGCCGAGCAGCAAGGGGACCAACACGACGCTGGAGCCAGTGACGAAGCCCGAGTTCGATGCCGTGGTGTATTGCAGTCCGGTAGTTTGGAAGGCATAGCCAGCAAACATAAAGAACGCCAGGCGCAGGCCGGCGAAGACTTCTTCGCGATCGATTTTTCCCAGTACCGACGGACGAAACGCCGCCATCAACAATGCCGCCACGGTGAACCGGACCGCCAGGAACACGAAGACGGAGGTGTGGTCCAAGGCATTCTTCACCACAACAAACGTGACGCCCCAGATCAGGGAGCAGAACATCAGCGAGAGATCGGCACGCAGCTTGCGATCCATGCGGGAGGACTCCGTCGTTTCGCCCGCCAGTGTATACGAAAAAGTTCCGGCCCCCGTCTGCTTTTCGGCAAAAGTTCGGTTCAACGAACTTGACGCAACGACCGATCCGCCACATTCTGATTTTTATGAGTTCGCTCCTGCCTCCGCCACGCTGGGCCGTTCGTTTCGTATTGCCGGCGCTGTTCCTAGGCACATCACTAATAGCAGCGAACAAAGATGCATGGATCGAAGTCCGCTGTCCGCATTTCACCGTGGTCAGCGACGCGGGCGAAAAACAGGCGCGGCGAATCGCAGACCAGTTCGAACAGATTCGCGAGGTCTTCCACAACGCGTTCCCGACGCTGCGCGCCGATCTTAACGAGCCGGTGACCGTCTTCGCCGTGAAAAATGAAAATTCCATGAAGGCACTTCTGCCCGCCTACTGGGAAGTGAAAGGCCACATGCACCCGGCGGGTCTGTACGTTGCGGGAGAGGACAAGCACTGCGTGGTGCTTCGAGTGGATATCCAGGGGGACAATCCCTATGAGGTGGTTTACCACGAATATGCACATGCGCTGGAAAACCTGAATTTTCAGGGGCTGCCGCTGTGGCTGTCGGAAGGCGTCGCGGAATTCCTGGGAAATTCCCGAATTCATGAAAGTTTCGTGGAAATCGGGGTCCCGGCACCTCATCATCTCGAAGTCCTGCATGAAAACAGGATCATCCCGATTGGCGTTCTTCTGCAGGTGGACTCCAGTTCGCCGTATTACAACGAGGACAATCGGGCATCGATGTTCTACGCAGAGTCTTGGACGCTGGTGCATTACCTGATGATGGATCCCGAGGCCCGACAGAATCAGCTTTTGCACAAATTTCTCGCCGCATACCAGACTAGTGGAAACACCGCGGACGCCGCGCAGAGATCGTTTGGAGATTTGAAGAAATTTGCGCAAGCAATGGAACTCTACTCGCGGCAGGATCGATTCTTCATCGGCCGAGTGAATACATCGGTACACGGAGATCCGAAAAGCTATACCTGCCGCGCACTTGCTCCAGCAGAGCTCGATGCGCTGCGCGGCGATCTATTCACCCGAACAAAACGAAAGAAAGAAGCCACCGAGGCCCTGAATGCCGCGCTGCAAGAAGATCCCAATCTTCCCCAGGTGCACGAAGCGCTGGGCGTACTGGCGCTCTCCGAGCAAAAGACCGAGGAGGCGGAGGCGGAATTCACCAGGGCGGTGCAGCTAAATTCGAACAGCTTTCTCGCCTACTACTACAGCGCGCGTGCACATATGCGGTATGAGATGAACTCGCCGGAGGCAACGCAACAGGTCATCGCGGACCTGGAAAACGCGATCACCCTGAATCCCAAGTTCGCACCTGCGTATGAAGCGCTGTCGTCGCTCTATTCCTACAATGGGGAGACCGTCGACAAGGCGATCATTGCGGGCAAGAAGGCCATACAGTTGGAACCGGGAACTCTCTCCTATGCGGTGAGTTACGGCTACGTGCTGCTGCGAATTGGGAAAGTGGCGGATGCTAAGATAATCGCGGCAAAGATCCAGGCTGTCGCCAAGACACCCGAGGAGGTGCTGGCGGCTCGCCAGTTGACAGAGGTGGTGGCGAGCCGCGAAGCCTACGACGCTCAGGAGGCGGACTACGCGCGCCACGACCAAGCAACAGACGGCCGACAACCAGCGGTCGCTGCAAGTCAAACGAAAACCAACAAAATCACGACTCCGGAAGGGCCGCCCATCAATAAGCACCAGGGCGAAAGTGAATACGCGATTGAAGGAACGGTCTTCTCCGCGGAGTGCGGTAGCGACTCCCCAGGCACGGTGATTTTGACGGCGAATAGTCGCACGCTAGTGTTTCGCATACCGAGCCTTGACAATTTGCAGGTGCTGCAAAAGAACGCGGATGTTTCGGCGCATCCGCCGGCGTGCAGCGAATGGAAGGCCCGCCGAGCACGGTTGTTTTTTTACAAGTGGAAAGGCAAGGAATACTACGGCGAACTGAGCACGATTCAATTCTTCTGATAGACGACGCGGCCGCCGACGACGGTGCGGAGAACTTCCGTCTTCAGAATTTCCTTGGGCGTGGCCTTGGTGAGATCCGTGGAAAGTACAATGAAGTCGGCATATTGTCCGACTTTCAGCTCGCCCTTCTTCCCTTCGTCAAATTCAGCATAGGCAGAACCATAGGTGTAGGCACGCAGACAATCGTCCAGCGGTAATTTCTCCTGCGGCTCCCAGCCGCCAGCCGGCCCACCCTCTGGCAATTCGCGGGAAACGCAGGCGTATATACCGCGAAATGGATTGATGGGCTCAACATCGTAATCCGTGCCAAAGGCGAGCTTCGCTCCCGCCTTTTCCAGAGAGTTCCAAGCATATGCACCTTTGGCGCGTTCCGAGCCGATGCGCTGTTCCGCCCACCGCATGTCGTTCATCTCGTGCGATGGTTGCATGGAAGCAATGACGTTGAGTTTCCCGAAACGCACGATGTCTTCCGGGGCGACGACCTGGGCATGCTCGATGCGATCGCGTCGGTCTCGCGCAGGGTTCATGCGATGCACTGATTCAAAGACGTCGAGGCAAATCTGATTTGCTTTGTCGCCGATGGCGTGGAAAGCCAGCTGAAAGCCCAGTCGATCACGTTCGATGGCCATGAGTTTCAATCTTTCCGTTTCAATCGTCATCAGACCACTGGTCGATGGGTCGTCAGAATAAGGCGCCAGGAGCGCGGCGGTGCGCGATCCAAGCGCGCCGTCCGCAACCATCTTGACCGCGCCGGTCTTCAGCCAGGGGTCGGTGGTGCCGCCTTGCGCGCGGCGGTTCTGCAGGTCGTCGGTGGGAAGCATGAACGGGAGCCATTCGGTGATGCGTAACGTAAGCTTCTTTTCTTCTTTCAATTGTTTATAAACCAGAAAATCTTCCCACTCGGAATTGTCCTGCGCGGACGTGACGCCATGGCACGCCAACTCTTCCAGGACCAATTCAATTCCCTTGCGGCGGTCTTCATCGGAAGGATCGGGAATGCGCTGCTCGACAAGTTCCATGGCAGACCCTTCCTTAAGCATGCCGTTCGGCTCGCCGTCCTCGAACCGCTCGATTTCCCCGCCCATTGGATTTTTCGTTTGCGGTGTAATTTCAGCGTGTTTCAATGCTTCACTGTTCGCGACGGCGACATGACCTGAGATGTGAACAAGAAACACCGGATTATTCGGGGCGACTTCATCGAGTTGAAGCCGCGTGGGGAATTGTTTGTCGGGCCAGCGCGTCTGATCCCACCCACTTCCGACAATCCACTCCCCGACCTTTTTCTTGGCTACGGCATCCTTTACAAGTTTTTGCAGTTCTGCAACGGAATCGGTGCCGTTCAATGAAAGATTCAACTTGTCGCGACCGGCACCACCCAGGTGGGTGTGCGCATCATTAAAGCCCGGCATAACGAATTTTTCGTTCAACTGGATCGTTTCCGCCTCTGGCTCTGCGCCCCCGCAATCCAACAGGACGTGCGCGAGCGTGCCGATGCAGAGAATCTTTTCGTCGCGAACGGCCATGGCCGCGGCCCACGGATGTTGAGAATCGTTTGTATAGATGCGGCCGTGAAGGTAGAAGACCGTTCTATTGATGGGATATTTTTTCTGAGACTGCGCTAGAGTGCGCCCGCCAGCGGAAAGGCAAATGAATGTCAACGCGACGTTGAGGGCAAATCGCGCCGGAGCCAATGTCATCGTCAACGCCCCTGCTCCGGCGCCAGTCCCGCGACGCCGAGCAGTGTGAGGAGCACTCTCTTCAAACCGTTTTCGCGCCCCGCGGGCTCGTACCACTCTTGTAGCGAATGTGCGCCGCCGCCTGTTCCGCCTGCTCCGATGGCAACCGCATCAATGCCCAGAGAAAGGGGAATGTTTGCGTCAGTGGAAGAGCGCTCTATACGCGACTGGTTGCCGATAGAGTCATCGGCCGCGCGCAAAGCCACAAGGAGAGGTGAATCCGCAGCCAAATCGCCGCCCGGGCGACTGCCAATCAGATTCACTTTCCACTCAAGTTTACCCTTGCTGCGATCGCGGGCGTTTTCCATCTCGTCGCGCACGCCGGCCGCCATGCATTCCCGAAACGCAGCCACCAGGCGGACGATTTCGTCTTCGCTCTCCGAGCGCAGGTCGACTTTCAATTTCGCTTCGTACGGAATGGAATTCACCGATGTGCCGCCTTCAACCTGGCCCAGATTAAACGTGGTGCGGGGCGAGGCTGGAACCTTAGTATTGATGAAACGCAGCGAGCCGCGAATGAGCGCGCTGATCGGATTGGGCATGCCAAAGTCCGACCAGCTATGGCCCCCAGGTCCCGTGATGACGACTTCCAGGCGCTTCGAAGCCAGCGCTTTCGTGGTGACATGATCTGTGCCGGAGCCGTCCAAGACAATGACCGCGCGAAGCTTTGTGCGATAGGCATCAATTAACGCACGCATCCCACGCAGGTTGCCCTCGCCCTCTTCCCCTACGTTGGCGGCAAACAGAATCGTGCGTTGCGGGGTGATATTTGAAGCGTGAATGGCACGGGCAATGGCGATCAGTCCGGAGAGTCCCGTACCGTTGTCGGAAATTCCAGGCGCAACGAGGCGATCATGTTCGCGCTGGACTTTTACCGCGGTGCCAGCGGGGAAAACGGTATCCAGATGGGCCGCGATGAGCACAATCTCTCGCTCGTTCGCGCCGCGCAATTCGCCAATGACATTGCCAATCTTGTCCGAATGGACTGCCAAACCACCGGCGACAAGGAGTTCTTTCACCGCAGCGGCGCGTTTTTCTTCTTCAAACGAGGGAGCGGGAATTTCTGTCAGGCGGATCTGCTGTTCTTCGATCCAGGTGCGATTTTGCGCAAACCATTCCAGCGCTGCACGAACCCGCGCGTTATCAGCCACAGCTGCGGGTGGATTCTGCCGCGCCACTTGAGAGACCACCGAAGAGCGAATCGGCATGGCACAAAGGATAACGCAAAGTGCCACGCGTTTCACCGTACGAAGTGACAGGTGCATACAAAACTATACTGGGGCAGCGCTCGGGGTGCATAAAGCGCGCAGCTCGGCATCGGTGAGCACGCGAGACGATTGCTTGGCAGCGTCGAAGATGCGACTCACCAATTCGTCCGTCGCCGGAATATTATGACGCGCCAGCCAGTACAGCACATTGGATTTTCCGCTCATCGGGCCGACTTCCACGATTTGCTCCAGGCCAAACAGGTGCGCAGGTACACCGCTATAAACCGCGTCGGCGAGGCCGCGGTCGTGTCTCTTTAAAGCTTTTACGATAGCCGCGGCGTGAACACCTGTAGCCGTGCGGAAAGCATCTCTGCCAAACACAGGATAATTCGGCGGAATGGTGGTGTGGGTGGCCTTGGCGATTCGATCGCAATAGGCGCGCAAGTAGGTGAGATCGTTCGAACGCAACCCCATCAGCCGGAGGTTCACCAACAACAACTCCATGGCGGTGTTACCGACGCGCTCTCCCAGGGACAGCGCCACGCCATGAATCTGGCGAGCACCGGCAGCGACGGCCGCAAACGAGTTCGCAATCGCAAGGCCGCGGTCTCTATGACCGTGCCAATCCACGCGAATGTTTTCGCCCGAGGGCTTCACCACCTCATGCATAACGAACTTCACCAGCCTGAACGCGCCTTCCGGAGTGGCGTGCCCAACGGTATCGCACAAAACGATAGCGCGAGCGCCGCTGCGAATCGCCGTCGAATACAAGCGTTTCACGGTTTCCGGATCGGTGCGCACCGTGTCTTCCGTAACGTACATCGGCGGCAGACCCTCAGAAACCGCAAACTTCACGGCCTTTTCAGTAGTGCGCTCAAGATGGTCGATGGTCCAGTCCTCGACCAGCCTTCGGATGGGACTGGTGCCAAGAAACATGGCGGCTTCAATGGCAATTCCGGTTCGTTGTGAAATTTCCGCGATCGCGCGAATATCGGATTCCACGGTACGTGCCGCGCAATTCGGCTTGATGCGCATGCGTTTCGTGGCAATTTCGCGCGCAAGCGCTTCGACGTCGGCCATCGCCCGGGGACCGGCACCCGGAAGACCGAGGTTCACGGAATCAATGCCGAGTACATCCATCAGGTGAAGGATTTCCAGTTTTTCTTCCAAGGTGGGGTCGTGGACGGAAGGATTCTGCAGGCCGTCGCGCAGCGTCTCGTCGTTCACCAGGACGCGGGTCCCTGGCGGGATCGCCGTTCCGCCAACCACATTCCAATCGTAGATCCACTCGTTCTCGGGCATGGCGGAGCGGCCTCCCTGTGAGATCTAGTAACGCACGGTGTAGCTATTGGGTTGCTGCTGAGGATCGGGCCGATACAGCGTCTTGCAGAATTCACAGCGGTATATTTCCATGCCCTTGCCAACCAGCTTCTCGATTTCGGTGGGGTAATCGAACCAATGTTTCAAGTGACCAGCGCAGAGCTTGCCCTTGGGATCCTTTTCATCGCAAGCGCGCTGTTTGGGCTTGCGTGTTTTCACTTTTGGCGCAGCAACAGCTTCGGGTGCCGCCTCAACGGGAGGAACCGCTGCGGCTGTGTTTTCCTCTGGCAAGAGATGTCTCCTTCACAAGAATAGTTTCAGAATCCATGATTACGAAAAAATGTTTTCATGGCGGAGCGCGCGTGACGGACGCGTGCCGTGAACCCGCCGGTGAATTCGAAACGAAGGAATGCATCGGCGGCCCGCTCCAGGTCAGCACCATAACGATACCACCAGGGCTTCTCCGTTTTAGGCAGACGATCGACATCGATGTATTTAACGTGAACCATTTCCTGCAGCCCGGCCTTGCCGTGGGTACGCCCCCATCCACTGAGTCCGCACCCGCCATGAGGTGCTTCGGCAATGGCGAAGCCACTCAAGAGGTCATTAACCATGACGGTTCCGGCACGAAGTTGTTTGGCGATCGATCTGCCGCGTTCGGTGTCTCTGGTCCACACGCTAGCGGCAAGGCCGAACTCGCTGTCGTTGGCAGCGCGGATCGCCTCCTCGGCGTTCCGCACCACTTGAATGGCCATGATCGGCCCAAACGTCTCATCCTGGAAAAGTTTCATGGAAGCGTCCACGCCGGTTAACACCGTGGGTTCGAAGAAATTGGGGCCCAGGTCCGGACGCGGATGCCCACCGCAGGCCACGCGCGCGCCGCGTTCGACTGCATCAGCGATCAAATCCGTCATGCGCTGCACGTGCTGCGGGCGAATCAGTGGCCCTACGTCGGTGTCCTTGTCACCGCCTCGGCCAAGTCGCAGCTTTTGCGTCTTCGCCACGCAGCCGCGGACAAACTCCTCAGCGACGGGCTCTTCCACAAACAATCGTTCCACAGAGAGACAGACTTGACCGCAATTGGTGTAACTGCCCCACACCGCGGCGCTGGAGGCGACATTCAGATCGGCGTCGCGCAGTACCAGCATGGCATCTTTGCCACCCAATTCGAGAACCGTAGGTATCAGCTGGCGCGCGCAGGCTTCGGCGACGCGCTTGCCGGTGAACACGCTGCCCGTAAAAAAGATCTTGTCGGGATGTGCTTCGATCAGCGCCTGCCCGACGTCGCCGCCACCTTGAAGAACGGTGACCAGGTCCGCCGGGAACCCTGCATCATGAAAGAGTTTGCCGATTAGAAAACCGCACTCGGGCGTGAAATCGCTGGTCTTGCACAGAACGGAGTTCCCAGCCGCTACCGCCGCGATGATCTGGCTGAAGGGTATCGCGAGCGGATAGTTCCATGAACTGATGATGCCCACTACCCCGACCGGCTCGTAATAAATCTTGCCGGACTTCGCTTTGGCCGCCGTGCTGTGATGCAGTACTGATTCCGGCCTCAACGCCCGAGTACCGCGTTTCGCGAAGTAAGCGGCCGTATCCAGCGAGACAAATACATCCGCGAACAAAGCTTCCACGCGCGGCTTACCTGACTCCCGCACTACAACGTCCGCCAAGGTATCGCGCGCCTCAAGAATTTTCCTCTGGAGCACGCCGATCGGCACGCAGCGGTCTTCCATCGGACGCTGGCTCCAACTTGCCTGTGCCAAGCGCGCTTTGGCCATCAACTGCGGCACGGCCAGCGGTGGAGTCCTCTCAAAATTCGCCATGACCTGTCCAGAAGCTGGATCGATGGAGGGAATCGATTCCACGGCGAGTGGTGTTGCAATCATAGAAATGATTCTAGCCGAACTGGCTGCGGAGTTCACGCGTCCTTCTCCGCGGCCAAGCAAACCCTACTGTCACCGAAGGAATTCCAGTGTCGCATTTCAGCGCGTCGCGGCAACAGGTGTGAAGACGTAATGGCGGAACCGGCGGATGGAAGTGGAGGAACTTACTTTAACAACAGTAACGATCTGGAAGGCGGGTTTAAAGCGCTTACGGTGATCCCGGAATACGTATACCTGCTTGAACTTTCGCTACAGAACGTGAAGCAAGACGGCGCGTATCACCCGCTGAAAGTGAAATAGGACCAAGACGGCCTGAAATTGGATGCGCGTCGTGGATATTTTGCTCCAAAGCCTGCAGACCCCAAAGAAGTGAAGTAGCAGTTGCCCGTTCAAGCGCTCAGAAGGCGAGAACACATAACTCGCAGACTGACCCCTCACACGTCATTGACAAGCGAGGATGGCATTCCTACCATGATCGGTAGGTAACGAACTCCGCCGCTCCCTCCGGATTCTTGTATTGCTCCTGTTGACCTTCATTCTGGTGATTTCAAGACGCGTGGTGAGCACTTATGAGTTGGTATCGAAGTCTCAGCCGGCGGGATTTCCTGAGAACGGCTGCCACGGCTGCAGTTGCAGGCGGAGCTGTTTCTTGCGGGGGCGCGAGAACGCCTTGGCGATTCTTGACGGTCAATGAGGCGCGAACGCTTGCCGCGATTTGTGATCAGCTGATTCCGCCGGACAGCAATCCTGGCGCGGATTGGGCGCGCGTCGTGAACTACATCGATATTCAACTTTGCGGTCCTTACCGGCACTTGCGTGACGATTACCGAGCTGGCATCGCCGCTTTAGAACAAACGAGCCAGGGAAGCTGGAAAACTTCGTTTGCTCGACTGTCAAATGAGCAGCAACTCGCCGTACTAACGGCTTTGGAAAAGGGCGAGGTTCCGCACGAACTCTGGAAGACGCCGAACGCGCAAGCCTTCTTTGAGATGGTCCTCACGCACACGATGGAGGGCTATTACGGAGATCCACGCCACGGCGGAAATCGCGATCACGCCAGTTGGAGGATGGTGGGGCTGTCGTATCCGCCGGTGCGTGGGCGGCAGCACTACGACGGAAAGGGTTCGTAGGCGAATGGGACCGAAGCATGTCAACGCGGTAGTGATTGGTGCGGGGGCGGGCGGAGGCATCGTCGCGAAGGAGCTCGCAACCGCGGGGCTTACCGTGGTGCTACTAGAACGCGGAAAATGGTACACCGCGTTTGATTGCCGCAAGGATGACCTGCGCAACCAGCGCACAACCTCGCTGGGCTGTGGATTCGGTCCGGATGATGAACGATATCGCCGCGTCGTCGTCGCTACGAGTGGCAAAGAGCAGGTCGTCAAACCGAGCAGCTGGGCCTACAACAATAACGCGGCGTGCGTCGGTGGAGGCACATTCAGTTATGGTGCGATGGCTTGGCGCTTTATGGAGAACGATTTCCGCATGCGTTCGGTTTATGGCGAAGTAGAAGGAAGCACTCTGGCAGACTGGCCCATCACGTACGCCGACCTGGAACCGTATTACGAGAAGGCCGAGAGGGAGATCGGCGTGTCCGGCGACGACAGCGGAAACATTTTCAAGGCTCCGCGGAAGAATCCTCTGCCAATGCCGCCGCTTGCCCCTGGCAAGGAGCACCAGGTTCTGCAATCCGCCGCAGAACGTTTGAGACTTCACCCTTTCCATATCCCCATGCTGCGCAACAGTGTGTCCTACAACGGCCGTGGCGCATGCATGCGATGCAGATGGTGCGTGGGATTTGCCTGCGAGGTGGATGCGAAGAACGGCACGCACAACACGGTGATTCCCACGGCGCTGGCGACAGGAAATTGCGAATTGCGCACGGAGTGCGTAGTGCGAGAAATCCTGACCAACGCCCATGGCCGCGCCATGGGCGTCAGCTATTTCGACGCGGACAACCGACTGGTGCAGCAAACCTCGGATATTGTGATCGCCTCCGCTTCGGCGACAGAAACCGCGCGGCTGCTGCTGAATTCCAAGAGCAGACTCTTTCCCAACGGACTCGGCAATCGATTTGACTGGGTCGGCCGCAACCTGCAGGGCCACGCGTACACCGGAGCGATGGGATTGATGGAATCGGAGGTGTATGACGACATCGGTCCTGGCGCTTCCATCGCCATCTGCGATTACAACCACGGAAATCGCGGATTGGTCGGAGGCGCACTGCTCTGTAACGAGTTCATTCGTTTGCCCATCCACTTTGCCGGGATGGCGCCGCCCAGCGCGCCGCGCTGGGGCGCTGCGCACAAGGAATTTGTTCGAACGTACTACAAGCGCTCCATCATTGTGATGGGCCCGGTGCAGGAAATGCCGGTGTTCGACGCACGCGTGCAAGTCGACCTCAAAGTAAAAGACGCCTGGGGGATTCCCGTTGCTCGGCTCTCGGGACAGCGGCATGGCATGGATTTGGTGACCGCGCAGTACATAGCTGGGAAAGCGGAAGCGTGGTTACGTGAAGCAGGTGCGATCAAAACGTGGCAGAGGCTACCTGGTCCGGGGCTGAGTGGCGGGCAACACCAGGCCGGCACCTGCAGAATGGGCAATGATCCAAAGTCCTCGGTGGTAAACCGCAATTGCCAGATCCACGACGTCGACAATCTGTTCGTGGTCGACGGCAGCGTGCATGTGACCAATGGCGGATTCAACCCTGTCCTCACCATCATGGCCATCGCCTATCGCTCGTCTGAATTCATTACCACCAACTGGAAACCAACGTGAACCACGGCGGCGATCCTCAAAATTCGGACAAGGCGGAGAGTTCCGCGCGCGGCCCCTTTGCCGTCTACGTTCCGCGCTTTGTGTTGATTCTTGTGGCGATTACTGTTCCTCTGCTGGTTCTGGGAGGAACCTTTCTTAAACTTGAGGGAGCGCAGGGTAAAGGCTGCGTAAGTTGCCACGAAATCTGGCAGCCTTATTCCGACTGGCACAACTCCGCGCACCGGAACGTTTCTTGCGCGGACTGCCACGGAAATGTCTTCACTCCCGACGCGAAATTCCACGTTAACAACATGCGCCGCGTGTTTACTCATCTCATCGGTGATGCTCCAGAGAAGCCGCGGCTGCGAAACCGCGACGTGCAACAAATGGTCTTACGCTGCCAGAGATGCCACCAGGAGGAGTACGCTGACTGGCGCTCCGGCGGCCACAGCGCGACATACACCGATATTTTTCTGAACGGTGACCACAATCTTCGCCAATTGTTGATGGACGATTGCCTGCGCTGTCACGGGATGCATTTCGAAGGCGGGATACGCGACCTGGTGACGCCCGTGAATAAATCGGGTCCGTGGCGACTGATTTCCACAGAGCTTGCCGCACAGCCCGCAGTTCCCTGCGCTAGCTGCCACCAATTGCATCAGCAAGGGGCACCGCATGCTACGGCAAAGATTGGAGCGCCCACTCCCGGCCAGCAGCAGGAGACTAATCGGCCTTCCATCGGAATGTTCGATCGCCGCGAACTCGCGCATGTTCCGCTACGCGAACTACCAATGCCGCACCTCTTTGAAGGCACGCGACCAGTGAAGATCAGTCCGGACCAGCGGCAAGCTCTGTGCTACCAGTGCCACGCGCCAGTGGCCACGAATCAGGCGCATTCCGGAGATGATCGCACTCCCGTTGGCGTTCACGAAGGCCTGAGCTGCCTTGCCTGCCATCTGAAGCACGGACAAGAGACGCGCCCCTCGTGCAGCACCTGTCACCCGCGGCTTTCCAATTGCGGCATCGCCGTGGAGACCATGGACACAACTTTCAAAACCAAGTCGAGCAAACATGATATCCATTCCATGAAATGTATTGATTGCCATACCAAGGGAGTGCCGCACAAGATGGCCCGTCCCTCTCCTCCAACGAGCACGGTCGCGACGGCGGGGAGCCCAGCGAACCTCTTGAATTCCAAGTCGAAACCATGAGTGCCAAGGTCGTTGCGTCACTCTGAATTGTGATGAATGTCACTCAGTTTTGTGCGAAATGACCCACTCTTGTCCAGTTTGAAGAATGGAGGATTTTTGCTCTGGTAGGCTCATCCCTCTTCTAAAACCTTAGATTTCTGTCACATGGGGCGTTTGTCGGGGCACGCAGGGCGATTGGCGGAAAAGGCCCTTGGCATGCCCTTCCCAGCCGAGAAGGAACCAATAGCGTCAGAATTCGGAGGCCAAGACAATGTCGAACACCATGGTAGCGGAAAGGACCTTCGTTTCCCCATTCCGTTCATCGGCTAACGCGCAGAAAAAGCCACGTACCCCCTACGGTTTGCCGATCGAGGACAACTGCATCTCCTGCCACGATCGCAATACCAACTATTTCTGCGGATTCTCTGAAGCCGCAACCAAGGCGCTCGAACAGATCAAGCGTGTTACTTCCTATCCGGAGGGCGCCGTCCTATTCATGGAAGGGGAATCCTCGCGGGGCGTATACATTCTCTGCCAAGGCCGCGTAAAACTTCTCACCACCAATAGCGATGGCAAGTCCTTCATCCTGAAGATCGCGCAACCGGGTGAAGTCTTTGGACTGAACTCTATCCTTTCCGGGACTGCCCACGAAATTACAGCGGAGACACTACAGCCCTGCCAGGTAGCGTACGTCGGCCGCGAAGAATTTATCCGCTTCATTAAGGAACATGGCGACGCTTGTTTGCATGTCGCTAAGCATCTGAGCCGGGACTGCAGCTCGGCTTATGAAGTAATCCGCTCCATCGGTCTGAATAACTCAGCGTCGGAAAAATTGGCCCGCTTCCTGGTGGAATGGGCTTCTGATGGCCGCATGAATGAAGGCGCCATCCGCGTGAAACTGGCTTTAACGCACGACGAAATGGCACAGCTGATTGGATCTTCCCGTGAAACCGTCAGCAGGACGCTGAGTGAATTCAAGCGCCAGCGCTGGATCGAATTGAACGGAGCAACACTCGTTTTGCGCAACAAAGCGGCTCTGGAACAATTGGCCGCTAACTAAGAAAGGTTTTCCACGCGGCGCCTCTCCTCGCCGCACTCCCCGCCCGCGCCCAAGATTCAGAGGCCTAGGCTCAGCCCTGGGCCTCTGAATGGGGAACTCGACGCCGGCCAGATTCCTCTAACAAAAGACCGAAACGCATTTCGTTGGTCTCGCGGAGTCCGATTTGAGTACACTCGCTTGTAACGTGAGGCATTTTGCCACAATCGAGGAGAGTTACCCGTGAATTCCCTGTTCAAAGTGTCCGCCAGGCTGTTTCTCTACGCGCTCCTGGCTGCCGTGCTTGTCGCACAGAATGCAAAACCATCGAGCACACGCGAGGTACTCGCCCAAGTGCTGCAAGTGTTTGATGTGAAGGATTACGGCGCGGTGGGCGACGGCAATACCCTGGACACGCAGGCGATTTCAAAAGCGATACGAGCTGCGAACGCCGCGGGCGGAGGCACGGTCCTGTTTCCTCCCGGAGTCTATCTAACGGGCACTTTTGAGTTGCTGAGCAATGTCACGTTGAATGTGATGGCGGGTGCAGTGATTCAAGGCAGCGCCAAGGTTACCGATTACGACAATATTTCGAGGTTTGGATTTGCGCACCACTACGGTGTCGATAGCACAGGCGAGGGAGAACTGATGGGAATCATTGTGGCGCGCAACGCCGAAAACATAGCCATCATCGGGCAGGGGGTGGTCGACGGCAACGCGGACAGCTTCTACGACTTCACGAGGCCTCACTACGGCCGAGATTTCGACGCGAACGCAACGCGCCAGGGGGCCGCGTTCGAAAAATCGATGCTGGAAACCACAGATGGGCCGGTGGAGACGAAAGACGCGGGCCGTCCCGGGACGATGATCGTGTTCACTCATTCGCAGAACATCGTGGTCCGCGACATCACATTCCGCAATGCTCCCAATTGGACGTTCCACCTGGCGTTCGCCCGGCGCGCGGTCGTAACCGGGTTGCACATCGTCAACAGCCTCTTGCTGCCCAACAATGATGGGATTGATTGCCTGGGCTGCCTCGACGTGCACTTTTCGGATTGCGACATCGTAGCGGGAGATGACGACTTTGCCTTCTATGCCGCCGAGAACGTCTCCGTCAGCAATTGTTCCTTGGTCTCGCATTCCGCCGGCATTCGCCTGGAGAATTCCCGGTATAGCACCTTCACGAATCTGTCGATCCATTCCAACCGAGGCATCGGCATTTTCGAGCGCGGAGGGCGCACCTCCAATCTGCTGTTCTCCAACATCACCATCGAGACGCAACTGCTGTTCGGCCATTGGTGGGGAAAAGCGGAGCCACTTTTCATTTCCATTGGCCCGCCGCGCGACGGTAATAAATCCGGAGAGGTACATGACATCGTTTTCTCCAATATTATTGGCGAAGCGGAAGGCGGAATTGTCATGTACGGCGATGCCAGTTCTGCCGTCCGCAACATTTTCCTCAATGATATTAAGCTCCACATCAGGCCACCTCGCAAATCCGTGAGCGACATTGCGGGGGGCAATTTCGACTTTCGCTGGACGGCCACAAAGCTTTCCGAAGCAGTGTTCAAGCACGACATTCCTGGGCTCTACGGCCGCCACATTGACGGCCTGCAAATTCGGAATTTTACGCTGGAGTGGTCGGAGGACCTGCCGGATTACTTTTCCAGCGCCATCGAATTGGAGGATTTCGCCCGGTTCCGGCTTGACGTGTTCCGCGGCCGCCAGTCGCCTAAATCCGACAGGAGTCCGACGATCTCCTTGCGGCGAGGAGAGGGCGTTACCATCCGCAACAGTACCGCGGAACCAGGTACGACGACGTTCGTCTCCACAACGGATGTAAAAGGCCAAGGACTGTTCGCGGAAAACGACTTGCACGCCGCACAACAAGCCTTTTTGCCGACTGAGAATTCGTTTCAGATGTTCGGCAACGTAATGCCGGAAGCGGTAAAGAAGAATCTGAGTCACCCCTAACACTCCAGCGGCTTGCCCGGACCGGTGGGTCTATTTTTTGCTGAGCTTCTCTTCCAGGCCCGCGATCCAGCCGCCTTGAAACTCAGGCTCCACAGTTTTCGCAAGATGCAGTGCTTTCTGGTAATACCCGCGTCCCTGCTCGGGCTGATCCATCGCTGTGTAGATGGCGCCGAGCAGCGCGTTCGGCCTGACGGCGTTGGGTGCAAGCGCGAGAGCCTGCTGCGCTTCGGCTAGAGCTTCGGGTAGTTGCTTCGCCGCCAGGAGTTGTTGTGCCTTGTGCGAATGGCTGATCGACGCGGCCAGTGGTATCTCAAAGCGGCCGTCGAAAACGAAGACTCCGTAATCGATTACCGCAGTAGGCGTAAGAGATTTGAATTGCTCATATGGATTCAACGCGCCAGGCCCGAATTCCCAGCCGGATAAGCAGCCCGCGCTGATGAGAACCGGGCCGTCAATAACTGGAGGAGCTTGGGCGACTTCGCCCGTCCACATTGCGTCAGGGGTCGGCAACGGCTTGCAGGGGATGCCGTAGTAGCTGTAGTCGATTACGCCTTCGCCGAAATAGACGAACCAGCAGTCTTTTACGCCACGACTATCGAGGTAGCGTTTCGTAGCCTTGAGTTGCTGGGCCCAGTCGACATTGGAATCCGTTAGATATTTGTAAGTTTGCGTAGGTCCGCCCCAGAGTTCGTTCGCATAGGCCATGTAAGCGGGATACGTTCGCGTGGTGGAGATCATTTGAAACAGAAGCAGTACTGCGATGGCATACGCCCAACGCCGATGTGCCTTGATCAGAGCCCACGCGGCCCCACCAACCAGCACGAACAGAAATGCATACATGGGAAGAATGTGGCGCAGACCGATATTCATTCCCGCAACCATGGCCACAAGAAGATAAAAGGCGGGCGGGATCGACAGAAACAGAATTTCACGCCACGCGCTAAATTGTCTGGACGCTATGGCCCAAACCGCCAGACCCAACAGAATCAAAAAACTAAGGCTGGATTTGATCACGAATGCCGCCGGAAAATAAAACCACACGCCCTTCGGATATATCTTCCCGAAGATGTAGCTGGTATAGAAATCAGACATATTCCGCACGTCGGCTAATCCGTAAAGGTAGGACTCCGGAAGCAGATGAAAATGCGCGGTGCTGGAGAGCAGCCAAACGTCGCGCGGCCGCGACAGCGATTTCACGAATTCGGAGTACGGAGGATTCATTGCTAGGTGATTCGCGCGCGGCTCGTAACGAAATCCATAGAACGCCCAAAGGACGCCGACGGAAATGACGCTAATAAGAACGAGCGCGCCGGCCAAACGAAGCACCCGCTTCCCTTTGCCGTCGCCGGGAGTGCGCCCGGCAGTGGGATTCTCGCGGCGAAAGACTTCATAAATCGCAAGTATCACAAGCATGGGAAACACGAGAATGGCGGTGTGCTTCGTGGCAAGTGCTAATCCTGTGGCCAAACCCGCAAGAAGTAGGCGGCCTGTCGACGGCGCTTTCTCGTAACGGTAGAACGCGTAGGTCGAAGCGAACAGAAAGCAGGACAGTCCAGCATCCGTTCCGACCACAGCGCCATGAGCCAAGAAATTGGGATCGAAGGCCAACAATCCCAGGGCAATAAATCCCGCACCGGTTCCGAACATTTCTCGCGCGGCGAGGAAAACAAGCACGGCAAGACACACGGTAAGGATGGAAGCGGCCAGTCGCGCGCGGAACAGCATCCCATCAGCATCATTCATGAAGAAGAATTCCTTACCGCCAAGGAAGCCTTCCAACTTGAAGAAACGGTTCTGCAATGCCGGCACTTTCACCGGCAAGTGCAACAGAGGCAAGGCGGCGACCAATTTGACTAACGGCGGGTGCTCGGGATTAAGACCGAAATCGCCGTGCTTCCAGGACATGTAGCCGGCATAGATGTGGTCGTCCTCATCCCAGGTAAATGAATTCCGATGCACAGAAAGCGCCAGTTGCATCCAGAAAATAGCGACGAGAACGACGACGCCGATGATCACCCACGGGCGACGGCGTGTTGCAGTTGGTTCACTCACGGAGTCCCTCAGTTTGCAGCGGTTTTCAGTCAGTGTACTCGAAACGTTCGAATCGTTCGGTGCCGGCCGTCACTCGATTCGGAAGGCTTCGTTGTGTACCACGCGAACCATGAACAAACCCTGCGGCGGCACCGTTGGACCTGATTTCGAGCGATCCTTCAAGTCGTAGAGATTCTCGATGTCGGCCGGTGTGAGCTTTCCGCGGCCGATCTCGAGCAGGGTTCCCACCATCTTGCGGACCATATAGCGCAAAAACGATCGACCATGCACCGTAAACCACAACTCTTCGCCATCTTCGGTTCGCTGCAGTTCCGTGGAGAAAATCTCGCGCTGCATATTGCGCTCTTTATCGTCGTCCTCGGATCCGGACGACGCGGCGAATGCACTGAAGTCGTGCACGCCCACGAAACGCGACGCAGCATCGCGCATGGCGTCCTCGTGCAGAGGAAATGGATAGTGCAACACATAGCGCCACAAAAATGGCGGAACAACTTTGCCGCGGTAGATACGGTAGCGGTAGATCTTCCCTATCGCCGACCACCGCGCGTTGAAGTCCGGCCCGGTTTCCTCGGCCGCGACAATGCGGATCGCCTGCGGCAGCAACGCGTTCAACGCTCTCTGAAACTCTGCCGCGGAAAGCGACGACTGCGTTCTGAAGCTGCCGACCTGTCCCAGGGCATGCACACCCGCATCGGTGCGCCCGGCGCCGTACAATTGCACGCTCTCCTGGGTCAAGCGCCGCAGTACAGACACGATTTCACCTTGCACCGTAGGTTTGTCGCTTTGGAATTGCCAGCCGTGAAAGTCGGTCCCGTCGTAGGCAATGGTGAGTTTGAAATAGCGCATGCGGGAATCGCCGCCAGATTCAGGAAGCGGTGCGCACAAACCGGCTGCCGGGCTTCAAGGCAACACTTCCCTGACGACAGAGCGGGCAATCTTCCGGTTCGTAGCTCTCAATCTTCAGTTCAAGCAGTGCATTCGACTCCACGGGAAACTCCACGTTCCCGCCGCTTCGGTCGATTAGCGCTCCCGCAGCCACCACCCGGCCGCCTGCTTCCTCCACCACATGGATCGCTTCTTGTGTAGAACCGCCGGTGGTCCAGACGTCTTCCACGACCAGCACATGCTGGTCGGATTTCAACGAAAAGCCGCGGCGCAGACTCATCGAGCCGCTGGCGTCGCGTTCGACAAATAGGGCCGGCACGCCACCGCCAACGGCGTCTCTGGGTGCAGGCAACGCGCGCGCAACCTCCTGCCCGACGATCACACCACCGAGCGCCGGTGAGACCACGGCGTCAATGCGCGCGTCGGAAAAGAGAGTCGCCAGGGCTTGTCCCAGTTTCTCAGCAAAGCGGGGATACTGGAGCACCAGCGCGCACTGCACATAAGTGGCGCTATGGCGACCGCTGGAGAGCTCAAAGTGCCCATGGCGGATGGCCCCCGCCGTCTCGAATATGCGAACAATCTCATCTTTGGTGAGCATAGGCTTGCTAACGGACAACGCTCCTAAACGTCGTAATGTCAGGAGCCTAGCTGCCATGCGCTGCGATGTCAAGGTCGAGAAGCCCTGTGATAGACTGCTTGGTTCCGGACTGAGTGGGACAACCGGGTCGAGCACGCTTTCCTGAAGCTATTTTTCATTCAGAACGAAACAAATCGCGTGCCGGAATCGTTTTAATCAGTGATGACCCAAATCGTGTTGTTTCTGCACATTCTGGCCCAAGTCAAAACATGAGGATAAACATGATGAAGCCGTTCTCAAGACAGCTGCTTGCCGCCGTGTTGGTTGGCATACTCGCAGGCGCACCGGTCTCACCCGTTTTTGCGCAGGACCCCGCAACCCCGGCTCAAACGCCGGCGCAGGTCCCGCCCCCCGAGCAGGCTTTACAGCCTGCCAAACAAGGCGGCATCCCTGTTTCGTTGGGAGTGTCCAAACACGACTATTCGAAGGCTCCCAGCGCCTTTCCAAACATCATCAATCCATATCGTAGGCAGTCCGTAGATCCCGGCGTGCTGACGAACTCTCCGCGCCTGGAGCAGTTGATCCACGATGGAACGCTTCCGCTGAGCCTTCAGGATGCCATCGCGCTGGCAATGGAAAACAGCATGGATATCGTTGTGCAACGCTACAGCCCGTGGATGGCCGATGTGAGCTTGCTCAAAGCCAGGGCGGGAGGATTCGGTTACGGCACGCCCGGCAGCATTGCAGTTGGATCTACCGCTAACCTCCCCTTGCTGCAGTACGATCCCTTCATCACGCAAATCGTAAATTACAGCGACGCCACCATCCCAATCGCGAACCCGTTTACGTCTGGCACCGCAGGCACAGGCGCGTCATTCAATACCAACGTCGCACAGCCCCTGTTCTCGCATCAGGCTCAATACAACACTTCGTATCAGGAGAGCTTCGCCACAGGCTCGTCGATGAGCGTCTCCTGGAACAACACGCGGGCCTCCTCGACCGCAGCGAACTTCTTCAATCCGTATGTCCAGTCCGCTCTTACGATAACGCTCTCACAACAGCTCCTTGCAGGTGCAGGAAAGTTCGTCAATCGCCGCAATATTCTCATCGCGGAGAACAACCGCAAGATTGCAGACCTTGCGTTTTCGCAACAAGCCATCACCACCATCACGAACACCATTACCGCTTACTGGGAACTTTCCTATGCGCAGGAAAATGTCAAAGTGCAGAAACAAGCAGTCACAGTTTCTGAAAAGCTTTATGGCGACAATAAGAAGCAACTCGAAATCGGCACCATGGCTCCGCTGGATGTCACGCGTGCGGAATCCGAGTTGGCCACTGATCGGCAGAATCTGATTGTGGCGCAAACCACGGAGCTTCAGGATCAGTTGGTCCTGAAGAATTACATAAGCAAGGATCCACTGGGTTCGAACCTGATTAACATTGAGATCGTCCCAACGGACAAGCCGGATTCACCGGAAGCCATTCAGACCTTGTCCTTCGAAGACGCGATCAAAGAAGCATTCCAGAAGCGTCCGGACCTTCAGGAACAATATTACAACCTGAAAAATGCCGAAGTGGATGTCCGCGCTACGAGGAACGCACTGCTTCCAACGGCGACCGTTGGCGTGCAATATTCGTCCGCCGGACTTGCCGGCAATTCCAACATTAGCGGCACTCCAAGCGTCATTCCGGGAGTTCCCATCGTGGACGCGAACGGCGTCCCAGTGTCCAACCTTTTCGTTCCGTCGGCCTCCGTTCCCATTACCGGAGTCTCCCGGCAGGGCTTCTCTTCCGCGCAATCCTCGATTTTCCACAATGACTTTCCGATTTATGCCGGCCAGCTCACCGTAAGTCTTCCGCTGCGAAACCGCGCCAACCAGGCGGACAGTATCCACGCGCAATTGGTGATGCGCCAATACGAGGCTCAGGTGCAACAAGTCAAGAACACCGCGCTGCTAGACGTTCGCAACACCACCATCGCCGTCGAACAGGGGCGCGCCCAGGTTCAGGCCGCTACGAAGGCTCGCGAACTTCAGCAGCAGACCTTCGACGCCGAGCAGAAGAAATATCAACTTGGCGCTTCGACCGTTTACAACGTCATCCTCACCCAGCGCGACCTGATTAACGCGCAGGGTGCAGAATTGCGCGCCCTGGCCAATCTGGCGGAAGCCAAAGCCAACTACGAGCGCGCGCTGGGGCGTACCCTCAACGTTAACAATGTGACGATCGCAGGCGCAAAGAAGGGAGTCATTGAGAAGGATACACTTATCCCCGGGACGCTCAACGGACAGGTCGTCGGCACCGAGGATCTCTTCAAGGTTCTAGATAATAATTCCAGCACGGGTCAGCGCTAAACCGCGGAGCTGTTGTGCTTCCGGGCCACGGAGACCCGCATTCCGTGGCCCGTTTCGCTTTCAAGCTACTTTCCTTTGGATTTACCCTCTGTTGTTCCAATTCCTGCACTTCGGCGCACCACCTCCCTTGCCCGTGGCACATGTTTCGCATAGCATTACGTTTTGCTTGGAATGCTCCTGTCGGTCTGGTCACGAGTGCGTTCCATATTTTGCTACGGCGGTCATAGCTCCGGGGGCGCCAATTGATGAGTGAATCGAAGAAAAGTTCGGCTCAGCTAAAATCCTGGAAAGAGAACACCTTAACGCCCATATTGGAAAAGAGCCCGGAGCGTCTAAGGGAATTCACCACGGTATCCGGCTATCCAATTCGCCGCTTATACACAGAAGACGATTTGCAGGGCTGGGACCCCACTCGCGACCTGAGCTTTCCTGGTGAGCCACCCTACACCCGCGGGATTCACGCCACCATGCACCGCGGGCGACTGTGGACCATGCGCCAGTTTGCTGGGTTTGGCACTGCAGAAGACACCAACAAACGCTTCCACTATTTGCTCGCCCAAGGCCAAACCGGCTTGTCCACGGCTTTCGATCTGCCTACACTGATGGGTTACGACTCCGATCACGCTTTGTCCGAAGGGGAAGTCGGCAAATGTGGCGTGGCAATCAGTTCGCTCGCCGACATGGAAGTACTCTTCCACCAGATTCCTCTGGCCGACGTAACCACTTCGATGACCATAAACTCGCCCGCCGCGGTCATTTGGGCGATGTATCTGGCAGTGGCGGAAAAACAGGGCGCGGATTGGAAGAAACTTTCTGGCACCCTGCAAAACGACATCCTGAAGGAATACATCGCCCAGAAAGAATATATTTACCCACCTGAACCGTCGATGCGCCTGGTCATCGACACGTTTGAATTTGGCGTGAAGCACACGCCCAAATTCAATCCGATTTCGATCAGCGGCTATCACATCCGCGAAGCCGGCTCGACCGCCATTCAGGAGCTTGCCTTCACATTGCGTGACGGAATGGAATATGTCGAATGGGGCATGCGACGCGGCCTCAACGTGGACGAGTTCGTTCCTCAGCTGTCCTTCTTCTTCAATGCACATAATGACTTCTTTGAAGAAATCGCCAAATACCGCGCCGCTCGGCGCATCTGGTACAAGGTAATGACCGAACGATACAAGTCCACGAATCCTCGGAGCTGGGCTCTACGCTTCCATTCGCAAACAGCCGGCTGTTCGCTCACGGCGCAGCAGCCGATGAATAACGTGGTCCGCACAGCGATTCAGGCACTGGCTGCGGTTCTCGGTGGCACGCAATCTCTCCACACCAACTCCTTGGATGAGGCCTGGGCCTTGCCCACTGAGTTTGCGGCCACCATTGCTCTGCGCACGCAACAGATCCTTGCCCATGAGACGGGCGTGACAAACACAGTCGATCCTCTAGGCGGCTCCTACTTTGTCGAAACCCTGACGAATGAAGTGGAACAGGGCGCGTGGGAGTATATCCGGCGGATCGACGCGATGGGCGGGATGGTAGCTGCGATCGAGAAGAGTTACCCGCAACAAGAGATTGCGGAGGCCAGCTATCGCTATCAGATGGCCGTCGACAAGAAAGAAAAGACCATCGTCGGTGTCAACGATTTCGTCACCCAGGAAAAGCCTCCGGACATCTTACAGATCGATGAGACTGTGGAACATCGCCAACGGGAACGTCTCGGCAAACTCCGCGCGGACCGCTCCTCCGCAGAAGTCGATCGCCGCCTAACCGCACTGCGTAGGGCCGCAGAGGCCAGTGAGAATCTGATGCCATTCATCTACGACGCGGTCAAGGCTTACGCCACGCTCGGCGAGATCTGCGAGGCCATGCGCACAGTCTTCGGCGCCTACGAAGAAGTCGCCGTCACGTAAGTCAGGAGATAAATGCACGAAAAAAAGATTCGCGTGCTGATTGCCAAGCCGGGGCTGGATGGTCACGACCGCGGCGCCAAAGTGATTGCCCGTGCCCTGCGCGACGCCGGAATGGAGGTCATCTACACCGGACTGCGCCAAACGCCCGAGATGATTGCCTCGGCCGCAGCCCAGGAAGACGTCGACGTCGTCGGTCTGTCTATTCTTTCGGGCGCACACAAGACCATCTGCCCGCAGTTGATGAAATTGCTCCGCGAAAAAGGCATGAACGATGTCACGGTCCTCGTTGGTGGCATCATTCCAGAGGCCGATATTTCCGCAATGAAACAATCCGGCATTGCCGAGATTTTTCTTCCCGGCACGTCTACGCAAGACATCGTCGAATTTATTCACAAGCGCATCACGCAGCTCCACTAGTCTTCGCGACTAGCTTTGCCCCTCACTATTCCGGTAAGTTTCGCACCAAAGTATTGGCGAAGTTCCGCCCAGAACTCGAGGGAAGCATGACCTTCCCAGCCGGAAATCCCGAACGAGCCCGCCTGGACGAATCGCTCAGAACAATATTCCTTGGAAAAAATGGGGGCCGTAGCTAAGCGAACGCCAGTGGGACACCGTCCGCGAAGATTACAGCGACAACGGCGCCGGACTCGGCGCCAGCCATCAAACCGGTTGGACCGGTCTGGCCGCCCGATTCGTGCAGGCACTCCACTTGTACGCGAAAGCGACGCTAGAATCGGGTATCCGGTTAGTCCCTCACCTGGAAGAAGCGAAGGCAAAGACGGCTGGTCTCTAAATCAACAGCCAGCCAATCGCTGCGCTTCCACCCCTCTGAGGGTCAGAGTCTTTCGCCCGCAAAAAAGGCCCAGGCAGAACTGCCAGGAATTTGTCTTCTCGGCTGCGCTAGCCGACGCAAGCAAACCATTCAAACCCAAGCGGCCTCAGACACAGTTTCTTTACCACTTTACTGATTTAATTCGCTACCGTTTTACTTCTTTGAATCCTTCTCGAACTTCACCCTGGTATATAACGTGCGAAACCCCAGTCTCGTGATGTTCCTCTGTGAGGGGCTCCCCGGTTGCGCCAAGCTGACGGCGATCTCGCATCCTTCCTCACCGGCCCTTCGCAGCCTGCTCATTAGCAGCGCTGTTTGCACCCCGCGCCTTCGAAAATCCGTCAGGGTGCTCGCACCAAACAGTCCTGCGATCTTGCCTCGCAGCGACAGAGTCGCAGCACCGGCGATCCTCCCGTTGACTCTGGCCAGATAACATTCCATCCCGTTAGAAAGGCCAAATATTTTCATTACGCGGATTGTTTCTTCCGTCACGGGGTAATTATCCGCAAATCCCTGCGCTACCGTCAGCGTCCACAAATCCATTTCCTCGCGGCCCACTTTGCTGATTTCAATGCCATCCGATTCAGTCCAATGGTCGGCGGGATCGATCTGCCTCACCATCACGTTGGAGAACTCGGTCACGCCGTAACCCCGCTCGCGGAACAACGCGAACAAAGAGGCGTCGGCCAGAGGAGATGTCTCGACCCGTACCGGTTCGTCTCTCGAGAAGAAAAACTCCTCCAACCGGTCAAATTCCTCATGGGAGACCGCACCATTCAATCCCAGGCCCACCGCCTGCGTGACGGGAGAGTTTGCACCGCAATAGACGGCATAGCCTCCAGCTACACTTTCGACAGCTGTTCCAGCATCCGGCTTGAGGGAAATGAGGGTATTGGCTCCCTCAACGGCAACCTCTGCTTCGGCCAGCTCAATGCGTCGAGACAAGGCAAGGGTAAGCTCCAGGGAATTCGTCACAGTTCCTCATTTCTCTTGCGCTGCTGGTAATAACTTTGTGCCGCGCGGTGCAACGACTTGATGCGCTGCTTCTCTTTCTGCTGCGCTCCAAGGTCAATTTTTCGCTTCAGATACTCCAATTCGCGTTGCAGCTTACGATGATTCTCCAGCCGCATGGCGTCGAGTTGACCTTCCAGGATGGCGGCTTGCACGGCGCAACTCGGCTCACCCTGATGCGTGCAATCCCGAAAGCGACAACGTGCAGCTAACTCCTCAATCTCGCCAAAAGCGTGTTCCACTCCTTCCTGGGCATCCCACAGCTGTAATTCACGCAATCCAGGAGTGTCAATGATCATCGCGCCTGAGGGCAGGAAGAGCAATTGCCTCGCGGCGGTGGTGTGCTGCCCTCGGCTATCATGGTCTCGCACCTCGTTCACCCGTTGTGATTCCCAGCCTAGCAGTCGGTTCACAAGGCTGGATTTCCCAACGCCGGACGATCCCAGCAACGCGACCGTTTCCCCACTTTGCAGCTGCGCCTCGAGTTCGCCCATCCCGTGGCCAGTTGATGCGCTGACAGCGCAAACCGGCGCGCCCATGGCGACCCGCTCGATTTCCTCGAGGTGGGGAGCGAATGCCGGGCACAGGTCGATCTTGTTCAGCAAGACTACCGGGCGGGCGCCGGTGTCCCACATTTGGGCCAGGTAGCGCTCCAATCTGCGCGGATTGTAGTCGCCATCCAGTGCCATGACGACAAATACCTTGTCGACGTTGGCGGCGAGCACCTGCTGCTCAACACGCTTTCCCGCGGACTTCCGCGCAATTGTGGAGCGCCTTTTCAGCACCTCACTGATCGCGAGGCCCGTGTTGGGATTTCCCTCGACGCCGACCCAGTCGCCGACTGCGGGCCATGCGCCGCCATTTTGGGAACTCAATCGCAGCTTTCCTGTCGCCTCCGCTCGGGCTTCGCCAAATGCACCCATAACCAGCCACATCTCTCGATGCCCCGCGATAATCCTCGCAGGGCTGCGGGAGCCGCGATCGACGGAATTCCATTCCGTTTCGAAAAATCCTTTCCATCCGAGCTGCGGTAGTCTCATTGTTGAATGCTTTCTGCTGCAAACGGGCAGCGCCAAGCGGGCAGAATCGTCGATGTGACGATCAGCGGCCCGGCTGTGCTTTCGCAGAACTGCTAGCCTGCAGAAGCGTTCCGATCACAATTCAAGGGATTGGAGTAACGGAAAGGAGGCGACTCTAGCGTAGATTAGCGAAGGAGACGCACCCGTACCGTTTAATAACTTTGACGGTATACACAGGCGCCTCCTGGCGATGAAATGCGACGCTGACCTCGCGTCGTGTGGTAAATCCTAGCCTGGCCCGCTTGCAGGGTCAATCAAATTGCTTTGCAATCACTTTGCGAATCTTTAGGGACTACGGGTTCTTTGCTTCTTCCCACCGTTGCTTCGTATACTTCCTTGTCTGCATCTCGCCGACAGAGGTCTTCGCGTGTCTATCCTGAAATCCTCCATAAACGCCAAGTCGCCGCAATTTGAAAACAACGCTCATCGTATGGTCGAACTGCTGAGCGCTCTGAAGAACGAGGAAGAAACGATTCGCGAAGGCGGCGGCGCCAAGGCCGTCGAATCTCAACACAAGAAGAATCGACTCACCGCGCGAGAACGCATCGCCGCGCTGATTGACCCTGGAACACACTTTTTCGAACTTGGCATCTACTCCGCCTGGGAAATGTACGGCGAGTGGGGCGGTGCGCCCGCCGCGGGAACAGTTACGGGGCTTGGGCGCGTTTGCGGCAGAATGTTCATGATCATCGCCAACGACGCCACGGTGAAGGCGGGCGCGTTCTTCCCGATGACCGCAAAGAAGGTGATACGTGCGCAGAACATCGCTATCGACAATCACATTCCTACGATCTATCTAGTCGATTCGGCCGGGGTTTTCCTTCCACTCCAAGAAGACGTCTTCCCAGACACCGACGATTTTGGCCGGGTTTTTCGCAATAACGCCGTCATGAGCGCGCAAGGCATCCCCCAGATCACCGCGATCATGGGCATGTGCGTCGCGGGAGGCGCCTATCTTCCCGTCATGTGCGACCACATTCTGATGACCGAGGGCTCGGGTCTGTTTCTCGCGGGGCCGGCGCTGGTGCAGGCTGCGATCGGCCAGAAGTCGACGGCCGAAGAGTTGGGTGGAGCAAAAATGCACTCGCAGATCAGCGGCACGGTCGATTTCCGGGAACCCGACGATGAGTCTTGCTTGAAACGCATTCGCGCCATCGTGGATAAAATGGGCGCTCCGAATTCTCCCATTTTCAGCCACGAGCGGCCGCATGAGCCGCTTCACAGTCCCGACGAACTCTACGGACTTTTTTCCAGCGATCCTGCGAAACAATACGACATGCGCGAAGTACTCGCTCGCATCGTGGATGGCAGCGTTTTCGAGGAATATCGTGCGGAATACGGCGAGACAGTGTTGTGCGGCTATGCGCGCATCGGGGGCTGGGCCGTCGGCATCGTCGCCAACCAGAAGATACACATTACCACCAACGCGCCGCACTCTGATCAGAGGCGCCTCGAGTTTGGCGGCGTCATTTACACGGAATCCGCCGAGAAGGCGGCGCGATTTATCCTCGACTGCAATCAGAACCGCATCCCGCTGGTATTTCTGCATGACGTAAACGGATTCATGGTCGGCAAAGACGCCGAGTGGAGTGGAATTATCCGCGCCGGGGCAAAGATGGTGAATGCCGTCGCCAACAGCGTTGTCCCCAAGATTTCCGTGATTCTGGGCGGAAGTTTCGGCGCCGGCAATTACGCCATGTGCGGAAAAGCCTACGATCCGCGTTTCATGTTCGCGTGGCCTACCGCCAAATTCGCGGTGATGAGCGGCGACGCGGCTGCCAATACTCTGGCCGAAATCAAATTCAAGCAGCTTGAACGCGAGGGCAAGAAACTCGATGAGCACTCCAAGAAAGAATTGCTCCATTCCATCAAAGCCACTTATGAACACCAGACCGATCCGCGCTACGCCGCCGCACGCCTTTGGCTGGACGCTATCATCGACCCCGCGCAGACCCGCGATGCTCTCATCTGGGCATTGCAAGCGGCCGCGCTCAACACCGAAATACGTGAATTCAAAACCGGAGTTCTACAGACATAAGTACGCTCGAGTGTGCCATCGATGCTCAGCAAACCTTCGCGCTTCTTCCTGTACGGCATGTACGCCGCTTTCAGTCTCTGCGGCGTTGGATTGATTGGCGGCATGCTGTACGATTTGTACGTCGTCTTTCTAAAACACCGGACACTGGAAAGCGTGCTGGGGAACAGCATTCCGTACTATAAATCGCTCGGGGGACTAGGCATCGTCGGCATGATCTTATTCTTCGCGTTTCTCTTCTCCCTCATCGCGAAAAAAGAGCCGGGGAAACCACGCTAGATGACTGAATCTCTGAAATTAATCGAATGCCCGCGCGATGCCTGGCAAGGCCTGCCGGATTTTATTCCCACCGGGGCGAAGGCTGAATATTTGAAGGAACTCGTCCTCGCTGGCTTCCGTCACATTGATGCGGTGAGCTTCGTTTCGCCGAAACACGTGAAGCAGATGTCCGACAGCGAAGAAGTGATGTCCAAGTTCCTTGCTTCCCTGCCCGCGGGCACGGCGCCGCCCGAAATTATCGGCATCGTCGTCAATCAGAAAGGTCTGGAGCGCGCTCTCGCGACGCCCGGAGTGACCACCATCGGCTACCCCTACTCTATCTCAGCGTATTTCCGTCGCGCCAACGCCAACATGACGCGCGGTGAATCACGTCAGCTTGTCGAAATCCTGAAACGCGAAACCAAGGCTGTCGGTAAAGATCTCGTTATCTACATCTCAATGGCCTTCGGCAATCCCTACGAAGAGCCCTGGGGGCCCGAACTTGTGCAGGAGACTCTGGAATGGCTGAAGGACATCCGAGTTACCGCGGTTTCGCTTGCCGACACCGTGGGCAGCGCCACGCCCGAACTGCTGCGCGAGGTCTATTCGCTGGCAATAGATCATGTTGCGGGCATGGAACTCGGCGTGCATCTGCACTCGCGTCCTGAGACTGCCGAGTACAAAGTGCTTGCGGCATACCAAGCAGGCTGCCGGCGTTTCGATAGCGCCCTGACAGGCTTGGGCGGCTGCCCTTTCGCCGGTGACGACCTCGTCGGCAACATTGCCACAGAAGATGTGCTCGCCGCTCTCCGTAAAGCCGGCGTTGATCCGGGCATCGAAAGCGCTAAACTGGATAAGGTCACCCAGTTGAGCAATGAGATTCGCGCGAAATATGCACACGCTCCGCTTCCGAACTGAGGAGGTGAATCTCCATGCGGTACGAAACGCTTCTTCTCGAGACTACGGGGCACCTCGCCACCATCACGCTGAATCGTCCGGAAAAACGCAACGCCATCACCACGCAGATGATCGCGGAGTTGCAAACCGCGCTGGATGCGATCGAAAAGACCAACACCCGCGTGGTTCTTATCACCGGCACGGGGAAAGCCTTTTGCGCGGGAATCGATCTGGAATTGCTGCAAGCCATCGCGCAGCAGACGGCGGCGGAAAACCAGGACGACTCCAGGCGCATTGCAAAAATGTTTCGCAAAATCTGGAGTTATTCGAGGCCGATGATTGCGGCGGTAAACGGCCACGCGCTTGCCGGGGGATGCGGCATCGCCACACTCTGTGATTTCACAATTGCTGTGCCAGAGGCCAAGTTCGGCTACACGGAAGTCAAAATTGGATTTCTGCCGGCGATCGTGTCTGTTTTTCTCACCCGACAGATCGGCGAGAAACGCTGTCGTGATCTTCTGCTGACCGGCCGCCTCGTCGAAGCCAGTGAAGCAAAGGAACTTGGCTTGATCAACGAAATTGTTCCCGCCGATACTCTCATGGCCCGGGCTCACGAGCTTGCCGACGCGCTGCTCGCCGCCAGCCCTAGCAGCATTACCCGCGCCAAGCATCTGCTCGTGTCCGCTGCCGCTGCCAGCGTGGACCATGACCTGGAGCGCGCCGTACTGGAAAGCGCTCGCGTCCGCTGCACACCGGACTTCAAGGAGGGTCTCGCGGCTTTTCTCGAAAAGCGGAAGCCCATTTGGCAAGGTGACGCGGACAAGCGATAGGGCATCTGCAAACTCAATCGTCTGCGCTTCAACCGCTATTTCTCCCCGGCCTCCTCTTCCGGCATACTATTCCCAGTAAACTCATGCTCCGATATCACGATGTCACCGTACGAGTGCGTTACGCCGAAACCGATCAAATGGGCGTCGTCTATCACTCCAACTATCTGATCTGGTTTGAAGTGGGTCGCGTGGAACTGATGCGCTTCCTTGGGTTCGACTACAAGCGTATGGAGGCTGACGACGACACGTACATGGTTGTCGCCGATGCGCATTGCCGTTACCACTATCCGGCTCGTTACGATGACCTACTCACCGTCCGCACTCGCATCCTGGAAGCAAAGACGCGAGTCTTAAAATTCGGCTACGAGATTTTCCACCAGGAAGACAACAAACTATTGGCCACGGGAGATACCACCCACGTCGCCACCAGCCGCGTAGGCCGCGTGAAACATTTCCCGGAGAGGTACAAAACCGAATTTCTGGCGCTCGCCGCTACGATTCCCAACCGGAGCACTGAATGAGCATTGTTCTTACCGGTAATGAACTCACCTTCTCGCAACTCTACTCCGTCGCACTGCACCAGGAAGAGGTGTCACTCTCGGCAGAGGCGATCGAGCGAATGAACGCCTCGCGCGCCGTCGTCGAACAGCTCGTTGTCTCCGGCAAAACCGCTTATGGCATCAATACCGGTTTCGGCAAACTCGCCTCGGTGCGCATCTCCAGCGAGCAAGTCCGCCAACTGCAAGTCAATCTTGTGCGTTCCCATGCTTGCGGCGTAGGAACGCCACTTAGCGAAGCGGAAACGCGCGCCATGATACTGCTACGCGCTAACGCACTCGCGAAGGGGCTTAGCGGCGTGCGCCCCGTCGTTGTCGAGACACTGGTTGCCATGCTCAACTCGGGCGTCAACCCGATTATTCCCTCGCAGGGATCTGTCGGCGCTTCCGGTGATCTCGCACCGCTCGCGCATCTCGCTCAGGTGGTGATTGGGGAAGGCGATGCGGTCTACAAGGGGAAGCAACTCCCCGGTGGGGAAGCGCTAAAAAGCGCTGGAATTACGCCCGTCGCGCTGGAAGCAAAGGAAGGACTGTCTCTTCTGAATGGTACGCAGGGCATGCTCGCTCTGCTCAGTCTCGCGCTTCGTGAGGCCGACGTTCTTGCGGATACGGCGGACGTCGCTGCTTCACTGTCTCTCGATGCGCTTCGCGGCAGTCCCGGCGCTTTCGACGCACGCATCATGCACGCCCGCGAGTATCCCGGGGCCGGTACCACGGCTCGTAATCTGGCGCAGCTTAACGAAGGCAGCCAGATCCGAGAGTCGCACCGTGCCGCAGAGAGAGACCCGCGTGTGCAGGACGCCTACAGTTTGCGTTGCACACCCCAGGTCCACGGTGCGGTACGCGATTCGCTGGTGCAGGCGCGCGAAATGGCGCTAATCGAGTTAAACAGCGCCACGGACAATCCCTTGGTCTTCGTAAAAGTAGGCGGCGCAGGAGACATTGTGAGCGGTGGCAATTTTCATGGTCAACCACTGGCCATGGCTGCTGACCAACTAGCCATTGCTCTCGCCACGCTTGGCGGAATCTCCGAACGCCGCGTTGAACAAATGACCAATCCGCTCACCAGCCTGCTTCCCGCATTTCTTACGCCGGATCCCGGGCTGAACTCTGGTTTTATGATCGCTCAGGTAACGGCTGCGGCGCTGACCAGCGAAAACCGCGCTTTAGCCACGCCTCATTCTGTCGATTCGATTTCCACTTCGGGGAATCAGGAAGATTACGTCTCGATGGGCATGAGCGGCGCGCGGCGTCTTGATCGGATGCTCCATAATCTCCGTCACATCCTGGCGATCGAACTACTCTGCGCCTGCCAGGGGATCGATCTGTTAGCACCGCTGCATACCGGGTTGCTTGCGACGAAAGCCTATGAGGCCGTCCGGGCAATTTCTCCCAAGGTCACAGCCGATCGCCCGCTCGCTCCCGACATGAACGCCGTTTACAATCTCATCGCCTCCGGCGCAATCTGTCACATCTTGCGCTGAGAATCACCCCTCAAAATCATCCCTCGTCGGTTCAGACCGCTGCCTTGACGTGATCGGCCCTTTCAAATGGCTCCTGAATCGCTTCGCCATAGCACGCAATTCCTCGCTCGTCGCTTCCGATCGCTTGGCACGCCGAACACGCGAGCGTTTCTCTTTGCTAGCAACTGTCACCGCTGGTGTCCTGGTGTCGCCGGTGGCATCCGGTAGCTGCTGTGCGAGTCTGTGGCTTTCGGGGTCGTTGATCTTGAGGCTCATACGTCAACCACAATAGAATAGTTACTGCCCAGGTAGATTACATCGTGTCAAAGGGGTTCGCTGCAAACCAACCACTAAGCCAGTGCCTGCAGAAAGTATGTGAACATCCGATAGCCTGCGATATAGCTGAACGGTGCCAATTCCAGTGAGTAGTGGCCCACCGGCAGTTGCAGCGTACGGGGTTCCGCCCCGTGCCTGCGCAAGGTTGAAAGCATTTCCTTCGTCAATTCCGGCAGAAAGGTGGGGTCGTATTTTCCGTATACCATGAACGTGTTTCGGCCTGCGCCCATGCCGCGCTCGACGTAGGGCATCGGACTGACCGGCGCCCAGTAGTCGCGCAACTCCTCCACACTCACCTCGTGGCGCAAGGCTTCCCACACGTGGTTTGTGGTCATGCCTTGGCTGACCACATCCGCAAAATACGTGGACACGTGGAAAAAGCCGCCGGCGCGCACGCGTTCGTCGTGTACCAGGGTGATATATCCCACCGATGAGCCGATGCTTGTACCCAAAATCCCCAGGCGGTTGTATCCCCGCTGCTCCAGCCATGTCAGGCAAGACCGCGCATCCTGAACGGCTTGCCGGTTCGCGTGCAGTGTCAACCCGATGTTCGGCCCCACGAGTTGGTCCGCGCGCTCGTGCCCCTTGGCCATACGACGGTCGTGATATGGAAGACTCATTTTCATCGCGGAAATGCCCATGCGCTGTAACCAATGGCAGAGCGCAACTTGCCCATGCCACTTCGCATTCCAGTTCGGAAGAACGAGCACCGCGGGGCCAAGTTTTTTGCCCGGGAAGAATTGCGCGTGCACGGTGTTGTTTTCCGGCCAGGGCGATTTCACCGTGCTAGTAAATGTCAGGACGTTCTCGTCATCCAAGCGGTAGTCGCGCACTTGGTCTGTGGCATACCACTGATCGCTCCTCGCGATCGCTTCCTTCGCATACTGATGCAGGAATGTGCGCGGGTCATCATGCGCCGCGCTGCCATTAATGTGCTCGAGCCCCCATTCAAACGGGCGCACCATGCGGTTGTCGTCTGTGGTCCATCGCCGGTGTTCGTACCGGCGAATCGCATGCTCGTACCAACTCATTGCCATAGGTAACTAGTGTAGCGAACCGGCACCGTCCCTCCCAAACGCCGTTAACGTACGGCCCCCTGCTGCAAAACAATACCGTTGGTTAGCCATCCGACACGTCGGTCTCCTGCATGCATTGAGACGCCTTCCTGCATGTGGCACATTCAATGCTGTGATTCCCTTTTTCTTTTTCCTCTTCGGCATCTCGATCGGCAGCTTCCTGAATGTTTGCATCTCGCGCATCCCGGAAGGAATCTCCATTGTGTCGCCCGGTTCCCGCTGCCCCCGTTGCTTGACGCCGATCAAGCCCTACGACAATGTTCCTATCTTTGGCTGGCTTTGGCTTCGCGGTAAGTGCCGAAGCTGCGGACTGTCGATTTCGCCGATGTACCCCATCATCGAATTTCTTACTGGTGCCTTATTTGTCCTGACCTACTACACATACGGATTGACGTTGCCGGCCTTCAAATACCTGATTTTGGACTGTTTGCTGATGATTCTGATCGTAACAGACCTGCGTGTACGCATTCTCCCCGACGCGATCAACTGGCCCGGCTTCGGCGTGGGCTTGGCTTTCGCCCTCAAAGTCCGGCCTCCCGACGGATTAGCCGAGGCGCTCTTCCAGCGCGCAGATCTGCTCCAGCCACCAGCGGCGGCGCTTGGCTTCATCGACGCTCTGTTTGGCGCAGCCTTGGGCAGCTTTCTCCTGTGGAGCGCCGCCTTCCTCTACAAGTTGGTTCGCAAGCGCGAGGGAATGGGCATGGGTGATGTGAAAATGATGTCGATGGTGGGTGCATTTCTCGGTGTTAGGGGTGCGTTTCTTACCATTCTTCTGGGAACACTCCTGGGCAGTGTTCTGGGCCTTACCGTGGTTTCGTTGCTCTATCTGTTCGGATGGAAGAAAAAAGTGGCGGAGCGAGCGCATCGTCGTGGCCTGGGCCAGATTAACGGGCTGCGCTGGTCCATTGCCTCGCAATATCAACTACCGTTGGGCACATTCCTCGGGATTGCCGCCTACCTAGTGGTCTACGCCGTACCGCCCCTGCTTCCATATATGGCACATTAGAACTCAGGGCGCGTTAATCGTTTCGCACTCTCCGACCCTCAGTGCACTCGAAAGCGGTACAATGATTTCAGACGTTCACTGCGTCCTGGGAGCCCCTGCCTACCGCAAAGTTTGATCCGGGGCTTGCTCCGGTGGAGGTAACTCTATATGCGTCGAGACACACTCTTGCGGAAGGCCGCACTCCTTGCGCTGGCGGGTGCGACGGCTTTCGCTGCGGCAGCCCAACAGCCTGCCGAGCAGCAATCCACTGACCCCGTTGCCGATGCAGCGCGCAAGGCGCGCGCCGAGAAGCAAGCCGCTGCCAAGCCCAAAAAGGTTTATACGGACGACGACTTCGCTTCCACGAAGAATGCCACTCCTCCGGCTGCCACCAAAACGGAAGTCGATAAGCAGGCAACCACCACGGATCAAGCTGCCGTGGAGGAGAGCAAAACAAAGGACGGAGCGGCTGCTGATGATCCAAAGAGCGAGGCGTACTGGCGAAAGCGCTTTCGAACCGTTCGTGACAAGATCGATCAAGCTGAAACTGAATTGAGTGTTCTCCAGCGCGAATTGGACAAGGATCAAGTGCAGTATTACAACGATCCGCAAAAAGCACTGATGCAGCAGTACGACCGCAAAGACATCAACGATAAGACGGCCAAGGTCGACGCCAAGAAGAAACAGATCGAAGATCTCAAAAAGCAATTAAGCGACATGGAAGACGAACTGCGCAAGGCGGGCGGCGACCCGGGCTGGGCACGGTGAGAGAAGTTCTAACTGATCAGTAGTAAATTCCAAGCCAAAACAAGACGTGGATACCGGTAGGAGTCGCCGACGGCTGCCAAATCAAGGGTCCTCAATTAACCGGGCCGGTGCATTCCGCTGATTCCAGGCCATCGTAGATTTCCAGTCCCTCGCGTAGTGCTTCTGTGCCCTTCTCCAACGCTTGCCACGCAACGTGCTCCGATTCCTTCGCCACCACGTCCAGGCAGCTCTTCATCGCCGTCTCATCGGAAAGGATGCCCGTGTCGAGCATGGCCACCATTCGCTCGATGGCACGTTCCTGGATCAATTGCAGTGCTTCTTCGACGTCGACCTGCTCCAAGCAGAGGTCGCATGCCATTCCTGCAAGCACGTCACCCAGGCGGCTGGCCCGAATGCGCACCCGTAGTTCCTGCGTGGCGATCGCTGCGCGCGTGCCAGCGCTGCTTCCATTCTGTTCCGCAGAAATCGATGCGAGCTTCATTTCAGGGTCCCCCTCCAGGAGGCGTCCTGGTAGGGAGAGACTACTTATCGTCGAGCGTCCCCACAATAGGCCAGTCGTAAGAGTCAATACATCTCCGTACACAATCCACCGGGGCCTTCCGCAGCGTCTCCAGACGCCTGAGAGCGGTTCAACTGGCTGGCTCAAAGGGGATGTCTCGGACAAGTCGATTTAGGGCCTCCTGCCGGTTGTTTCGCCTTGGTCTGCAACAGCGGGCACCCCTCTGGATGCCGAATATGAATGTCTGGTGACTGGTACTTTTGCCAGTTCCCATCGAGGCCTACTACACATAATCTCGTAGCAACTAAACCCAAGGAGAGGCTCCGGCTGAACCCCCTAAACCCCCGAAGCGAGGCACCCAATGCCTCATAAACTTCGTAGATCACAGCCAGATCCTCTCCTCCTATATCATCATTTTCCAGGCGCGCGTCCAGCGGGATTAGTGAACCGTTGCGTTACTCTTGCGCTTTGGCCGGTGGTGCCGAGTTCCACCTTCCAAACGCCGAACGAATTTGGCGACTCTGTGCTCCAGGGTGGCTTGCTGCTTGACCGACGTCAAATAGCGAACGATTTGCCGGCGTAGGGCCGTTGTCATATTTCGGAACGCCGCTTGCGCACGCGGCGAATTTCGCAAGGACAGGACCAGGAACGGGGGAAGCACCGGCTCGCGCGGATGGTCATCACGCTCGATGGCGATTTCGACAACATCTCCAGCGTCAATTTTCAGTTTTCTGCGGATGTCTCCGTGGATCGCTACGCGGTAGCAGCCTTTACCCCTGGAAACCAGCGTCGTGAGCAGGGGAATCCCTTCGACTGTACCCCGCACGGGTACGTGAGCGTCCTTTGCGGACATTCTGCGCGTGACTTGCGCCGGCACATCCACGTAGCGGATCAAACCAAGTTTGTAAATCATGCCGCTAAAAACACGAAGCGAGTCTTCCACCGGCGCATGATACCGCATAGGGACAGCGAAACCATCCATGGCCCCCGTGTTTAGACAGAAGGAATATGCACCGTTGGGGACCATTGAACTTCGCCTCGAAAAGCCGAATACTAACGTAGCCCGCCACAGATCGCGCGGCCCGCCATCCGCGCTCTGAACCGAGTCCCGGTTAATGTCAACGGAGTTCATTCCGATGTCTGAATCAGTGGCACAAAAGTGCGCTTGGGTAGGGTGCGCGGAGCGTTCCGAAGCGGAGATTGTGGGACGGCCGTTTTGCTCACATCATTTCTATGTTGTCGCCCAGCGCCGTCTCTCGGCACTGCTCGGCGTAACGTCGCAAGATGAAGCAGGGCCAAAATTATCACCCGATGCCCAGCAATTTCTCACCGACCTTGTCAACGAAACTGCCGTACTTACGTCACAGCCCCAGTCGCTCTCCCCCGAACATCTGGAAGAGCTTCTCAGACTTTCCATGAAGGCTGCGGAACTTCACAAGAGGATTCAACACACGGATTGACGGAGATAAAGCATTCGGGACAAATCACAGCAGGGCCACCAGCGATTGTTTAGGGGCGGACCGCGAGGTGTAAAGCAACGGATTGCAGGGTCATCAGGTGGTAGCGGACTGAAGAATAGCCTATCTGCCGCATCAAGAAAGCTAGTTCCTCGGGGCGATAAAAGCGTGCTACCGACTTTGGCAGGTATTCGTAGGCGGCAGCATCACCGGAAATGATCCCACCGATTTTAGGCAGGATTTTCTGGCAATAGTAGCGGTAGATGTTCCCAAGCATTCCTGGAGCCGGTTCCGCGAACTCCAGAATTCCCAGCGTTCCCCCCGGCTGCAGAACGCGGAACATCTCACGCAGACCCGATTCATAGTTGGCTAAATTGCGAAAGCCAAAGGCGGTGGTCACCAAGTCAAAGGAGTGCTCCGCGAAGGGTAGTCGTAGTGCGTCCGCCTCGAAAAAAGGAATCTGCAGCCCAGCGGCCTGCAAACTGTTCTTCTCATTCGCCCGAACGAGCATGGTGTGGGAAAAATCCGCTCCCACAATGCGCGCTTTCGCGTGGCGCGCCAGGGCAAACGCCAAATCGCCGGTCCCGCAACAGAGATCCAGGACCAGGGCATCCGGCCGTTCGAGAATGGGGCGAAGCTCACGGGAAGCTCGCGACCGCCAGCGCTTGTCCATCCGCGCGGAAAGCAGATGATTCAGCAGGTCATACCGAGGAGCAATGCGCGTGAACATTTCGCGCACCTTGCGGGAAACATCCTGTTCGGAGGTCGCCCCCTCCGGCTTGGTCCCCGTCGGCAGCGACGTTTGCTCAATCATGATACTTTGCAAGTCCACTCGATGGGTGCAGCAGGCACTGCGGGGCACAGCGCAGAATGCAAAGCACGTCTTTTTCCCGGATACTGTCGTACGCCCTCGCGCGCCCGATCCGCGGCGAGAGCACGAATCGCAACTTCCCTGCCCGCGTTTTCTTATCCGAACGCATGAATTCCAACAGCCGTTTTGACTGAATCTTGGGCCAGTCCGGAATCGGGCCGACGAGACGAGTAAGCGCCACGATTCGAGCAACGGCATCCGCCGACAAATCAATCGTTTCATGACCCAACAGGGCCGCGCACATCATGCCCCAGGCAATTGCCTCACCGTGTTGAAAGCGCTTGTAGCGCGTAGCCGATTCCAGCGCGTGTCCGAACGTGTGCCCGAAATTCAGAATCTCGCGCAGACCTGATTCCCTTTCGTCGCGGCTCACCACCTCGGCCTTAATTTCAATCGAGCGTCGAATCACGTGCCGCAAGGCAACCATCTCACGTTGGAGGATTGCGTCCATATTGTGTTCAAGAAAAGTAAACAAATTCGCGTCGGCAACCACTCCATACTTGATCACTTCCGCCAAACCGCCACGAAACTCACGCTCAGGTAGCGTTACCAGCGCTTGCGGATCGACAAGCACCAACTTGGGAGGATAGAACGCACCCACTAGGTTCTTGCCCTCGGGCAGGTTCACGCCAGTTTTTCCGCCGACCGAACTGTCCACTTGTGCCACGACGGTGGTTGGAACCTGCACCAGGGCTACGCCGCGCAGATACGAGGCGGCTGCAAACCCTACGACATCCCCGATGACTCCTCCGCCAACCGCGATCAGTAGCGACTTACGGTCCGCTCCCGCTTTTGCCAGCGAGCGCGTCACGCTTTCCAATGTACTCAGATTCTTTGCGGCCTCACCGTCGTCCAGGAAATGGGTGTGAAGCCGGGTGCGCTTTGAAAAACTATGACGTAGCGAGGATCCGAGACATTTCCACACCGTCGGAGAGGTAAGCAGGTGCAGGCTTGAGAACTGTCCGAGGAATGCAATCTCGGAACCAAGGCGTCGAAGCAGGCCGCGCTCGCAAAACACGGAATAGTCGCCAGAGGCAGAACGAACGCGAATCGGGCGTGAATGAATCGATTTCATGGCAGTGAACGAGTACATCCAATGTAGCACAAGCGCTTAAACATCTAGAAAGAGCTCTTCAGGCCACGGGAAATGACGTCACTTTGATTCGTTTTCACACCGGTTTGGACACTCGGGCGCAGACTTAAATGGCCGATGACGTTATGAGATTGAATCCAGATTGTCCCGATGACAGCTGATCGTATGCCAAGTAAGGACATTGCCAACCACGCATAGCGACGTCGGCAATCCGCCAATGAGTGGCTCCCTGGGCATGTCTTCGGCTTATTCCATACAGATCGGAAAGGTTGAAGCGTGGCTCGAGCAGAAGCCGTTCGAAAGCACGATTTACAAACTCGGACACGAGTACTATGGCACTCGCCGCAATGAATTCGGCTAGGCGAACTACGAAATCATCCCGCCCGTGGCTAACCTGGATGAAAACCCCAAGGGCAAGCCCTCCACAGAATCAGAAGTCCATGCCGAGAAGAATTGACGTGGGCGGATCTTCGGGCAATGATTCATAAATGGGTTCCCCCTCTCCGGCAATCGGCGAAGTGCAGCCCGCTGCGCTACCAACTTGGCTACGCAGTCGGTTATCTTCTGTTCTTGCGACCGCCGTCCGCGAACCGCTGGTCCATTTCCTGCTGATCGGTCTGGCATTGTTCGCCATCTACGGGTGGATGAATCGCGGCACGCGCGCCAACGCGAACTATCAGATCGTGCTGACGCTGGACGATTTGAAACAGCTAGACGTCTCGTTCGTCTCCCAGTGGCGCCGTCAACCGACTCCAGAAGAGTTTCGCGGGCTCGTTGAGAGTTTCATTCGTCAGGAAGTTCTGTATCGCGAAGGCCTGGCCATGGGTCTTGATAAGGACGACACCATCGTCAAACGGCGCATGGCTCAAAAAATGGAGTTCCTCTCGGAAGACATGGCGGCGCACGAACCCACTACCCAGGAACTGAAAGAGTGGTTCGCCAAACATTCACAGAGATTTTCTCTGCCTAACCGCGTCACGTTCCGGCATCTGTTCTTCGGGTTTGACCGCCGCGGGCAGAAAGCGCAGATTGATGCGGACACTGCGCTAGCGAAAATCACGGGCAAGCCTGAAGATTCACCCCTTGCGAAATCTCTCGCGGATCCCTTCATGTTTCAGGATTACTACGCAGATCGCGCGCCCGATCAGTTGGCGAAAGAATTCGGACCTAACTTCGCCTCGGCCATTTTCAAGTTGAGGCCTGGTTCGTGGCAGGGCTCGGTCGAGTCCGGCTACGGTTGGCACCTGGTTTGGATCGAGTCGATTGTTCCTGGTCGTGTCCCCGCTTTCGAAGAGGTCGAACCCGACGTAAAAACCTCATGGGTCGCCGATCAAAAAGTCGAACAATGGCGGGCCGCTTACGCGAAAATGCGTGCCAATTACGAAGTGATCGCGCCGCAACCAACGCCAGAAAGCGAGCAGGGTAAAACTTACGCGCCCACACGGGTTGCTCCGTGATTCTCGCTCGACAAACTCCAGGGCGATTTCCGGTGATTTGTTTTCTGCTGCTGGTCGCCTTCACTTGTGCGTTCCAAACATTTGCGCACGAAACACGCCCCGCGTATCTCGAAATAAAAGAAACGGCAGCAAACCACTACGAAATCATCTGGCGCACGCCAACAAACGCAGGAATGCGTCTCCCCATCCTCTTACAGCTTCCGAAAGATGCTCGTGACGTAGCCGCGCCGTCCGTTCAAGAACTAACAGATTCTCTTCTAGAGCGTCACTCGATCGAAGTGTCCGGTGGCTTGGGTGGCAAGCGCATCGATTTCCTCGGCTTGCAAGGCACCATCACCGATGTTCTGGTGCGTGTGCAATTGCTTGACGGGCGAAGCTGGACGACCATCGTGCGGCCGTCGCAGGCGTGGCTGGAAATAACGCCGGCCCAGGGAAAGCTGGCGGTTGCGGGCACCTACGTGGTCGAGGGAATTCGTCACATTCTATTTGGCGCGGACCACCTGCTGTTCGTTCTAGGCTTGCTGTTGATCGTGAAGGACCGCTGGATGCTACTTAAGACCATCACGGCCTTCACGGTCGCGCACAGTATCACCCTGGCCATAGCGACCCTTGGCTACGCCAATGCGCCAACGCTGCCGCTAAACGCCGCGATCGCTCTCAGCATTTTGTTCCTTGGGCCAGAGATCGTTCGCTCCTGGCGCGGCGAAACCAGTTTCACCATCCGCCATCCCTGGGTTGTCGCTTTCGCGTTTGGACTTCTGCACGGATTCGGATTTGCCAGTGCGCTTACCAGCGCCGGCCTGCCTCGCGCGGAACTCCCGCTAGCGCTGCTCAGTTTCAACGTTGGCGTGGAAATTGGCCAACTGAGCTTTGTGATCTTAATTCTGCTGCTGGAGCGCGCGTTCCGCATCCTGGAGATTCGCTGGCCACGGATCGTGGAAGCATTGCCGGGCTATGCAGTTGGCTCGCTGGGCGCATTCTGGACCATACAGCGTGTTGCGATCCTGTTCGGGATTGCCCGATGAATAACCACCGTCGCATTCTCGTTTCTCGCTGGGCCGCACCGCTGTTTGCCATGGCATTCTGGGCGCAGTCTGCGCAAGCCCACATCAACAAAGGCGAAGCCATCGGCTTCCTAAGCGGCGTGCGCCATCCTGTTTCTGGGCTTGATCATGTGCTGGCGATGATTGCCGTGGGACTTTGGGGCGCGCAACTCGGTGCACCCGCGATTTGGGTTCTTCCGGTCGCGTTTCCGATGGTCATGGCATTGGGCGGAATGATGGGCTTACTTGGCATCCCATTGCCGGGCGTAGAATATGGAATAGCCGCCTCCATGATTCTTCTGGGAGCGGCGGTCCTGTTGGAACTCCGCCCCCCGCTGGCCGTTGCGGCTGTGATCGTTGGATTTTTCGCGATTTTTCATGGCCACGCTCATGGAACGGAACTGCCGCCGGGTCAGAGTGGTCTGCTCTACAGCATGGGCTTTGTCATGGCCACGGGCTGCCTGCACGGAGTCGGAATCTCTGTCGGACTCGTGCATCGCTGGACATGGGGTCAAATGCTCCTGCGATTTGCCGGAGCATTCATCGCAGGTGCAGGAGTTTTCTTTTTGTGGAGGGCAATCGCATGATCCCGACCGCGTCACCAGTGAAATGGCGCGTCGCGACGCTCGTTACGCTCGTAGTTTTGCTGGCGCTCTGCCCGGCCCAGGCGCAGGCGCACCTAAACTCCACCGGCATGGGGCCTGTTTATGATGGCTTTCTCCATTTTCTGTTGAGCCCCGAAGACATCGTGCCCGTCGTCGCCCTGGCACTGTTCGCAGGTCTTCGTGGGCCAGACTACGGTCGCCGTGCGCTGTTCCTGCTTCCCGCGTGTTGGTTTGTTGGCTGCCTGCTCGGTACGACGGCCACGCGAAGTGCAGCCTTTCCCATCACGGCCATCTCATTTCTCGTATTTGGCGGTTTGCTTGCTGCCAACGCGCAGCTTTCTGTTCGGACTACTTCCCTGCTCGCCGCGTCACTTGGACTACTGCACGGTTATCTCAATGGAGCCGGCTCGGGCTGGTCCTCTTCCATCTTGGTCGCCTACCTGGGCTTGGTTACCGGTGTGTTCGTGCTGGTCGCCCTTGTCGCGGCTTTCGTGATTCGCCTTCGTCCGCCATGGGCGCGTATCGCCGTTCGCGTCGCAGGTAGCTGGATCGTTGCCAGTGGCCTGTTGATGATCGGTTGGGCCGCGCGCCGCGGTTAATCCAGTTCGCTAGAATCGAGCTGGCGACAATCACATATTCTCTTGCCCCAGAATTGTGCAATTTGCCAATTCCCCTGGATACTGCGGTAAAATTGATAGCTTATGATCTCTGTAAACGATGTCACTATGCGATTTGGCTCGCGCATCCTCTTTGAGGACGTGACCACGACTTTCATGGCGGGGCGCCGCTATGCCATCTCCGGCCCGAACGGCGCCGGCAAATCCACGTTCATGAAAATCCTCACCGGCGAGCAGGAGCCCAGCAAAGGCGATATTACGCGGCCCAAGAAAATGGGCGTTCTTCGCCAGGATCAATTCGCTTTCGACAAATTCCGCGTCATCGATACGGTCATCATGGGCAATGCCGCGCTATGGAAGGCTCTGGTCGAACGCGACGCACTGTACGCCAAGCCTCACGATGAACTGACTAACGAAGACGGCATGCGCCTTGGCGAACTCGAAGGGATCGTCGGTGAAGAGGGCGGGTACACCGCCGAAGCCGATGCCGGCGTTCTGTTGGATGGCCTTGGCATCGACGCCGCCCTTCACGAACGGCAAATGGGCGAGCTTCAGGGCGGGCAAAAGGTCCGCGTTCTCCTCGCGCAGGCTTTATTCGGCAATCCATCTGCCTTGTTGCTCGACGAACCGACTAACAACCTTGACCTCGATTCCGTTCACTGGCTCAAGGAATATCTATGCGAATACCACGGGGTTCTCATCGTCATCTCTCACGATCGACATTTTCTGAATAGCGTTTGCACGCACACCGCCGATATCGATTACGAAACCATCATCATGTATCCCGGCGGATACGACGATATGGTGCTGGCCAAAACACAGATCCGCGCGCGCATGGAAGCCGACAACGCGGTTCGCGAAAAGAAAATTGCCCAATTGAACGATTTCATCGCGCGCTTCTCCGCCGGCACGCGTTCTGCCCAGGCCACTTCGCGCAAGAAAGAAGTGGAGCGCCTGCAGACTTCAGAACTCGCCAGGTCAAATATTCAACGCCCCTATATTCGTTTCGGCACGGACCACCCATCCGGCCGGCTTCCTCTGGAAGCCAAGCGCCTGACCAAGTGCTACGATGGATTGAAAGTGATCAAGCACTTCTCCGCCAGCATCACGCGCGGTGAAAAGATTGCCTTAACCGGGCGGAACGGGGCCGGCAAGTCCACCATGCTCAAATCGCTGATCCACAATGCCGGCGAGTTCATCGGCGGTGCCGAGCGCCAATTCCCCATCGATTCCGGGAATGTGGTTTGGGGCCACGAAGTTACGGTAGGCTACTTTCCCCAGGACTTTGGATACACCATCGACAAAAGCAAAGGCGTGACCGCCTTGGAGTGGCTGTGGCAATTTTGGCCGCAAGCCACACAGGAGGAAATCCGCGGCTACCTCGGTCAGATGCTTTTCAGCGGTGAAGACGCGCTCAAGCCAACGTCAGCTCTTTCCGGGGGTGAATGCGCACGACTGATTTTCTGCCGCCTGATGATTCAGAAACCTAATTTTCTCGTGCTCGACGAGCCCACGAACAACCTCGACCTGGAATCCATCAACGCCCTCAATATTGCCCTCCAGAAATACGAGGGAACGCTACTGCTTGTCACCCACGACGAAGACGTGCTTGACGAAGTTGCTTCGCGCATCTGGCACTTCAAAGACGGCCAGATCGAAGATTTCCGCGGCACCTACGAGGAATTTCTCCACGCCGCCAGCAAGGTGAGCCAGGTACCGGCAAAACGCTAGCTGCCGACCCAACGCATACCACCGAAGTAAAACTGAAAATGTTGAGACGAAATCCTTCGTGCTACCATACGGATGCCTGAAGAAGGCACCTCATGACGCTTTCCCAGAAGATTTATCACGTTGATTACGCCGTCGTTGGCTCCGGTGTCGCGGGCGTCCGCGCGGCGATTGAATTGAGCGACGCGGGCACAGTTTTGGTACTCGCAAAATCAGATCTCAGCGAATCCGCTACCGCCTATGCACAAGGCGGAATCGCGGTCGCCCTCAGCGACGAAGATGAGATCGGACTTCACGAGCAGGACACCATCAACGCAGGCGATGGTCTCTGCAATGCCCAGAGCGTTGCCCTCCTTGTCGAGGAGGGTCCCAGATACATTACCCAACTGATCGAATGGGGCACGGAATTCGATCGTTCAGGAACCAAGCTTGCCTTTACGCGGGAAGCCGCACACAGTCGCTCACGCATTCTACACGCCCATGGTGATTCCACGGGACGGGAAATCAGCCGCGCATTGCTGGCTCGTGCGCACATGATTCCCCACCTGCATCTTCGTCCACACGCGTTCACCACGGACTTGATCCTGGAGAATGGCCGCGCGGTCGGGGTGCGCTTCATTGACGAAAACGACAGTTCGCTCCACGAACTTCGCGCGGGTGCCGTCCTGCTGGCTACCGGTGGCCTGGGCCAACTGTTTCGCGAAACCACCAATCCGGAAGTCACGACTGGTGACGGCATGGCGATTGCCTACGATGCCGGAGCCGTGCTTTCCGACATGGAGTTTGTGCAGTTCCATCCGACCGCGCTGGCGATCAAGGGTGCGCCGCGCTTTTTGCTGAGCGAGGCGTTGCGCGGCGAAGGTGGAATTCTGCGCAACGTTAACCTGGATCGATTCATGAAGCGTTATCACGAAGCGCAAGAGCTTGCTCCACGCGACGTTGTGGCTCGTGCGATTACCACGGAAATGATCAAGACCAACAGTCAGCACGTGTACTTGGACATGACTGCCAAGTCGAAGGAATTTCTGGAGAAGCGCTTCCCGCGCATTTTTGCCACGTGTGCCGGCTATGGACTGGATCTGGCCAGCGATTTGGCACCCGTCAGTCCGGCGGCGCACTTTGTGATGGGCGGTGTGAAAACAGATCTATGGGGACGCACGAGCGTGCCCGGCCTATACGCCGCAGGAGAAACGGCAGCAACCGGCGTTCATGGCGCGAATCGACTCGCGAGCAATTCCCTGCTCGAGGGCCTGGTGTTCGGTGCGCGTGCCGGCGACGCTATGATGAAAGATGCTCCCGGCTCCAAGAAAAGTGCCGGACATTTGCCCGGAAATCTGGCGCCGAAGACCTGGAACAACGCGGAAGCGAAGTCGGTATCGGCGAAAGGCAAGCCTCCCGTTCCTGAGGCTCTACAAACTCTCCGCGAACTGATGTGGAAGCGCGTCGGCATTTTGCGCAGCGGCAAGGAGCTGAAAGCTGCGTTGGAGTCGCTGAAAACCATGCCCCTGCCGCAATCGCCCAGGAACGGCCGCGCTGATCGCGAGTTAAAGAATCTCCACACGCTTGGCTTGCTGATCGCCCGTTCGGCGCTGGCCCGCGAAGAAAGCCGCGGCAGTCACTACCGCTCGGATTTTCCCTACCGCGATGACGACGACTTCCAGAAACATTCCCTGATTGCAAAAAATCAAGACCTCACGTTTAAGTAGCGACCACCCGATATCCATCAAAGTGTAGCGACATCGGTTCTCATAGCGGCGCTATTGCTGTTGCAGCTCTTTGACAGTTTCCAAAACAACGTGTCCAACGACCGCGAGCGTCTTTGGGCTGATCTTATCGAGTGTGTCTTCGGGGGTATGCCAATAGGGCACATCATTCTGGGTGTCCAAGTCCATGATGTCCACCGATGGTACGTGCCGCGCGGTAAACGAATAGTGGTCATCGCCTCCAAAATTCGTGAGCGGAGCCACAAAGATACTTTCGTAGCCGAGTCTTGCTGCGATACTCCAAACCATATCCTTCAGCCACTTCGTGGACTCACCATCCCGCCGGAAATGCGGATTCTTCCCGCCGACCAGATCCACGAGGATGAACGCCTTGACCCTGGGTAGTTCACCACTGGTGGCTAACCGTGCCGCCATCTGACGGCTACCGTAGCGATTGTCGGGATCGACCCACTCCTTGTTGACCGCCTCTTCGCCGTCAAAGAACGCGATCCACACGGCATACTTGCCCGGCTGTCTTTGAGCGCACAGCAGTCGCGCGATTTCGAGCACCACGCCCGTGGAAGAGGCACCGTCATCTGCGCCCACAAAATTGTCCAGTCGCTTTGTGTCGTAGTGTGTGCCCAGTAGAATGATCCCCGGCTTTTCGCCTGGAATCTTCACCAGCAGATTCTTCATTGGCAGGCGGCCTGCCGGTGTGTCCGCAGAAAACGAATCCGTCTCCACCGTGCAGCCGTAGGATTTCAGTTCGGATTCGAGATACTCCTGCAATTTTGCGAGTGCGGGCGAACCGGCCGGGCGAGCTCCGTAGCTGACCTGCTTCGCAACTTGTTCATAAGCTCGCTTGCCGTCGAAGCCATTAGTTTTGTCGGCGGGCGGCGCCTGCTGATCGACAGGCACCGGCGGCGCCCCAGCCACAGCGCTCATGAACGGAGGTGCGGCCTCCGTCTTTGCGGCGTTGGAGGTACCAGACTTGCAGCCCAATGCCGCGACGCAATAAACGAGCAGCGCCGTCAGCGGGCTGGTCCAGGGCGGCCGTAACCTCATGCGGAGGTGCCAGCGCTTTCTTCCGCCATCCGCTTGTTCTTTCTGCGCACCACCGCTGCCGATACGGCGATTCCGACAAAGTACAAGCCAACCATTGGGGCCATGAAAATTAGCATGGTAGTGGCATCCGGCGTCGGCGTGATAATTGCCGCCACAACGGCGATGATCAGAATGGCGTAGCGGAAATTCTTCCACAGAAACTTCGGCGTCACGATACCAAACAGCGACAGGAAGAAAATCAGGATGGGAAGCTCAAACACCAATCCCAATCCCAACAGAATCATCAGGATTAGATCAAAGTATTCGTTGATACTGATCATGGGCTCAACCGGGCCCTTGAAACTGACAAGAAACCGCAGAATGTAGGGTAAAGTGACGAAGTAGCCGAACGCGATACCCGACAGAAACAAAAATACCGTCGAAAACAAAAACCCCGTGACCGCGCTGCGCTCGTGCTTGTACAACGCAGGGGCGACGAACAGCCAAACCTGGTACAGCACGATCGGCGAAGCCAACACAATTCCCAGGTACACGCCCAGCGTGATGATCATGTTCAAGTAGCCGGCCGGATGGGTGAACACCAGTCGGGGCTGCAGATGCGCGTCCGTCAGCGCCTTGATCATGGGCTTGGTGATAATGTCGATAAACCTCTGCGAAAGGTACACGCCGATGAATGCACCGATTCCTATGGCGTACAGAGAGTTGATAATCCGCTTTCGGAGCTCCGTAAGGTGCTCAAAAAACGTCATCTGCCCGCCCGATTCCTCCAGGCGCGCGGCAAGTGAGTTATCAGGCAGGCTGCTGTTGGTCATGAGATGGGGTCGAGTCGCCGGGGTCGGAGCCGTCATGCGTCAGTTTGGCGCTGCCGGATCCATTTCCGGCTGCGGTTTCGCCGCTTGATGCGTCTAATCTGGCGACCGCTTCACTTTCCGGCTTAATTACAGGTGCTTCCGTCATTCGCGTTTCGGGGAACGGCTCGGGTAGGGCTTCCGTTCCAGCAGGAGATGCCAGCGTGGCAGCAGGTTGCGGGTTTCCGACGTCGTTCAGGGCACGAGCGGCCTCGGCTGCCTGCTTCTTCAACTCCGCGATCTTCGCCTGGCGCTCCAGATCCCGCATCTCATCTTCGAAGGCATTCCTGAAGTCCCCAGAGGCCTTGCGGAACTCCGCCATCAGCTTGCCCAAGCTGCGTGCCAGCTCCGGCAGTTTCTGGGGCCCAAAGACCACCAGGACCACGAGAAACACAACAATCATGTGCGGGATGCTTAACATTATTCGAAACGATCCAAATATGCCCTGTGTGCATCATAGAAAGGGTAGCCAGCGGTGTCAAACGACACTTGGCAAAGGTCATGTTACAATTGGGTTTTAGGTCAAATTGAGGGGTATCCATGAATCCAGAACGTCGCGGGCTAATCGTCGTTATCGCCGTCCTGGCCATTTCGGCCATCCTAGGCGGCATCTATGGACCGTCCGTTAGAGCAACTGGCACTTCTACTGACGATGCACAGACCGCGGTCCGCGAGTTCACTAAAGTTCTAGATGTTGTGCAGAGCAATTACGCTGAGCCCGTCGATGTCGACAAGAGCGTGTATCAGGGTGCCATCCCCGGCATGCTCCGCATGCTCGACCCTCACTCCAATTTCTTCGATTCTCGCCAGTTTGCCCTCCTGCGTGAAGATCAGCGCGGCAAGTATTACGGCGTCGGCATGGTCGTTGCTCCCCGCGAGAATCGCACTGTCGTCGTCTCTCCCTACGTCGGCGCGCCCGCCTATAACGCAGGATTGCGGCCCGGTGATGTCATTGCCAAGGTTGATGACAAGACCACAGACGGGTTGAGCACCACCGAAGTCGCCGACATGCTGAAGGGTCCCAAGGGCACGATCGTGAAAATCACCGTCACCCGCGAAGGCTATGCAGATCCCCTTGTTTTCACCGTCACGCGCGACGAGATCCCCCGCCACTCGGTCGACATCGCGTTCTTGCTGAAGCCTGGCGTAGGCTACATCCGCCTGTCCCAGTTTAATGAAACAACAGACCGCGAAATCGCAGAGGCTTTGAAGCAACTAGGCGCGAATTCCCTAGACGGCATAGTCCTGGATATGCGTGGAAACCCCGGTGGGCTTCTGAATGAAGCCGTCGCCGTGGGTGATATGTTCCTCGACAAGGGCCAACTCATCGTTTCTTATCACGGCCGCAATGCCCCCGAGCGTCGCTTCGTTGCCATTCGCGGCAACCAGGGCATGACCGTGCCGCTGGTGATCCTTGTGAATAACAACTCCGCTTCTGCCGCGGAGATTGTCACGGGAGCGGTGCAGGATCACGACCGCGGGCTGGTCGTGGGCGAAACCACATTCGGCAAAGGACTGGTGCAGACCGTCACTCCGCTTTCGGAGAACACCGGTCTTGCGCTCACCACCGCTCGCTACTACACGCCGTCCGGCCGCCTGATTCAGCGCGACTACAAGGCTATGTCGCTCTATGAATATCACTACGAGCGCAAAGTGCCGGATCATCCTTCCGAGGTTCGTCAGACCGATAGCGGTCGTCAGGTTACCGGCGGTGGCGGCATTACTCCAGACATCGTTGTTGCCGCACCGAAGTTGGACAAATTCCAGGAAGCCTTGTTCCGCGCCGCCGTCTTTGTTCCCTCCGAACAAGGCGTGGGAGACTTCACCCGCTTTTACCTCGGCACCAAGCCCAGTGTTACCCACAGCTTCGAGGTCGACGACAACGTCATGCGCGAGTTCCGCGAATACCTGACAAAGCACAACATTAAGTACACCGAGCCGGAAATGGCCGAGAACGCCGACTGGATCAAGCGCAAGATCAAGCAGGAAGTCTTCATGTCTGCCTACGGCACCCAAGAGGGCTTTAAGGTGCTCCTGGAATCCGACCCGCAGGTTCAGAAAGCCGTTGAGGCGCTTCGTCAGGCTCGCGCGCTTTATGAAAACGCACGCAAGGTTGTCGCGCAGCGCAGCGGCGCCAACAACGACCAACCGTAGATTGTCCCCGGATCGTTGAAATGCTTCCTCAAGGCCCGCCCTCCAAGGCGGGCCTTTTTTTGGTGCTTGGGACTTTGCGTTAGGAGTCTGAACCATCGCAGCGCACCTCGGTTGGAAAGGCGCGCAGCCTCTGCTAAACTAATTTTAGTTGCTACTCGTGGGCGGGTAGCTCAGCTGGGAGAGCGCCTCGTTCGCAACGACGCCTTCCAAGTGATACTAAGCGGTACAGCGCGACATCAAACAGCTTTGCAAGTCTCTCACTCCACGGGACATGACCAAGTGTAATAAGGTTGTGGTGTGTGTAAGCGAAGAAAGATCCGGAGCAAAGAAACTCTTGACGCGGCCGGCCTCGTTAGAGATGTATCGGACGCGCAAGTAGACAAGATGCGCACCTGAGCGCGGTGGGATTGTGCGCGTTCGATACAGCCTTCAAGGAAGCCGCTCGGGTTGTGGCGGACGCGGGTGCTATGCAAATTCAATTGAGGAAGCGTAGGTTTGGCGGCGTCCCTGGCGAGACGCAGAAAAGCGCAGCGCCCAACCGGTAGAGAAGAAGAGTTCCTGACAGGTCAAATGTGGTGCGGTAAGGGTGACCTCGGGGAGTGGGGAAAAGGGATTGCTTGGACAGGAAGACACAAAGAGAGGTAGCGAGCGGAAGCACGCAACCTAAGATGGCGGCACGGTGGCGGATACCGACACGCGTGCTGTCGGTCATGCTGCAGGAGGAACCTGGTCTGATTTCCGCGTCTCGACGTAGAAGACCTTGAACGTGCCGTTGCCGTGAGCAGCCTCTCGCGAAAAAAATCTCCCTTCTTGTGCCAAACCCCTCACGAGCATAGAATCGCACGCAGAATTTCCATCCGCGCGCGGTTGGGTAACGCAGTTTGGAGTAGACCCATGCGATGCCTTCCTCGTAGTATCCGGAATACATTCCTGAGCGCCGTCGTGGTGTTGGCATGCCTTGCTTTGACGTCTTGCGGCACTACCTGTGTCGTCGGTATTTTTGCCAATGGCACCGGCATAATCCTCGTTAAAAACTCAACTCCGCCTCCCGCCTGCCCTTTTTCGACGGGCATGGGTATGATGAACGTCGCCGCTGGCAAATCGCAGATTTGCGAAATTTGCATTGCCTCCAGCCGAGCGCAACATATTTTCGTAACCCTCAAAAGCATTCAACTTCACTCCGTTTTCCCCGACTCTCCAAACAATCCCCAATGGCTCGAACTTGCTCCTCAACTCCTTCGTGAACCTCGCCAAATCGACCTGCTCTTCGATTCGACCCCGGAAATTCTCGTTCAAAGTGCATCCGTCCCCGCAGGCACGTACCGTGAACTGCTCCTTCAATTCTTGCCGGACACTCCCGCCGACCCCGATGAGCTACCCGCCGAAAATTCCTGCGGCCGCAACCGCCGAAATTGCATGCTCATGGCTGACGGCCGCGTCGAGGAGCTTCATTTCACGGGCAATGGCGACTCGCCTGAGCTTCTCCTGCCCTTGCAATACAACGGCAGCAGCGCGCTCGCTGTCGTGCCCGGTGCAACCGTCGATCTACGGTTCACGCTGCAGCCGCAACAGGTCTCCGCCGTCTCCCCGTCGGAAGGTTGGCAAATTCACTATGTCCTTGTAGGCAGTGCTTCAGTATCGAGGTAGCAGCGCTACCTCAGGCAGCTCTAGATTTCAAATGTTCACTAGATAATGTTCGAGGATTCTCGCGGATTGCCGTCAATCAACCACGATATCAACACGCTAGCAGCGTGTTGCAAAACCCTAGATCCGATTTCCTCTAGCGCCCGATTAGTCTTACCGGTAAAGTCAGCGGCGAATCGGAGAGCCGAAGCACACGGCGTGCCTGAGGCGGCGAACTGGTTTTGTTAGAAGCCGGACTATAGAGCTCGGCTTCCACCCACCACCCATCGCGCGGCAGCATCGGCGCTATCGTCGGGCCGTGTATTGAAGGCAATCGCCGCGCCTGGGGCAGCCTTACGAACAGTGTTGATGACGACTTCGAATAATGCAAGGTTGCGGGGCGGCAGGCGCACGCCGCCTCCGATGACCACACAATCGTAGTTCGTCGCACATAACTGACGCTCCACTGTCGGTCCGGCGGTTTCGTCCGGGCGGATGAAACCAACGTCGGACTCCCATCCGCGATCAGTGAACTGCTTCAGCGCAACCGCGATGCCAGCGCGAACATTCTCAGCGGTCATACCTGGCGGCAATGCAGGGTCAGAAAAATCCACAGTTTCGGGATCGAGGCCTAGTAGCAAAATCCGCGTCATGAGCTCTCCGTTGTTCTGGCGTTTCGCTTGGCGGCACCGTTGCAACCAGCTTCGCCGGAATTTACGAAGCGATCATAGCCGACATTTCCAGTTTAACAACCGTTGATCGGTCGCGTCCTACAGATCGCGCTCGTGTCAGGTTTCTCCTCGCATGCGTCGGTATCGGTAACTTGTCATTTAGGGCCTGCGGCCGCGAAAGCTTATGAAAATCTCGCAACCTCTGGCAAGGCATGGCTCATTCACGAACATCACTCGCTGCCTGCGTCGTAGAATCGCAAGGAACGGCAGGGGGGAGAGCGGCGTAGGGCCAACTCCTGTGTGGTCGGCATCGCGCAAGCGACCTGCACGAAGCATGCATGGATTACAGCCGGATGACGGGCAGATCTGAAATAGTCCGGACACGAATTCCAAAGACGCACCCAGGTTTTGTATTGCCCTTTGCTAAGGAACGGTCACTGAGGTATCCGAGATGGTGTGTTTACGGCTTTCCGTTGAGACCCATTGTCAACTGCCAGCAGTCGCTAGAGCGAATGAAACTTCACGCCGGGTCCCAGTCCCGTGATGAACCCTATTGCTAGGACCACTGCGGCGATGATCCATCCTCGGCTGCGTTCGATTTCGGGCATCTGGAATTCGCAACTGGGGATGCGCGGGCCATAGAGCAGGTTCCACATCCATGCCAGCCCAGAGTTCCCACCAAATGACCCAGCCGCAGCGGAGATTAGAATCAACAGCGGTCCCACCGGATTGAGCGTGCCCGCAACGCAGGCGAGGATCCCGGCAGTGAGATAAGGCACGAGCGTGAGATGGCATGCGCGCTGCACACGGATCTGCGCGTCCTTCCCCAAAAACGGACGCAGTTCGTGCAAGGACAGCGGCACAAACAAGAAGAAATACGTAACGATCCCGAGCAGAGCCAGGCCGACGCGCCACGCCCACGCCGGCCGCCATCCTGCTACCACCGCCGCCCAATCGCCAATGTTGCCGATACCGGAGAACAGAAAATATCCGCCTGCCTGAAACAGATTAAAAGTCATTAGCAGCCAGAAGAAGTAGCGCCAAGGCGGGGACTGCTTAACGGCACGTACACACCCCCAGGCCAGGGTTCCAAAGATCAGATTGGCGAGCGCCCCGCCCATGGCCACTAGACGTGTGTCCGCGCTGCATTCAAAGTGCACCGTGGAGAGCACCAGCGGCCGCGCTCCCGTGGCTACGCACATGCCTCCGTGACCGAGCCCCTCGTGGATAAAGTCCGCAACCACTGCGGCAACAATGGCGATCGCGACTATGGTCAATAGATTGGGCTTGGTTGTTTCGCGCGATCGCGGCGGGCTGGATTCTGCCGTGGCGTCCTTCGCATTGGCGGCCATGCGCTTGCATTGTAGCAGACGGATTCGAGTCGTGCGTCGCGGGCGCCAGCCCAAGCATTTTAATACTGATCGCGATAGCGATTCGGAGAGTTGAGGAATGCTGCAACAGAACTGCGCGCGGTGCAAGTGGTCGACTTGGGGGTACATATTCTGTCCCCGCGATCATAATGGTGCATCTGGCTCCAGACCGATGTGATCGTTGACTGCATCGCGTAATCGTTGCTTGCACCCGAGGTATCGCTCAGTCGTTTGAATTGAGACAGGACCTAGCAAGAACTGAATTTGTTTCAACTCGCCTCCTGCCTGATGGCATAGCCGTGCACAGGTCCTTCGTAAATCGTGCGGCGCTACCTTCGGCAGACCGCAGCTTTTCGCGTTAGCTTTCACAATTTCCCAGATCACCTTGGGCATAAATCCATGTCCCCAGATTCTGCCTGCCTTGTTGATGGGGCGGAACAGGCGTCCCGAATTGATGTCGGCACCAAGGGTCCACTTGTCGACTGCTTCCTTCACCCACTGTGGAACGGGAATGGTTCGAATGTGCCCACCTTTTCTTCTCAGGTCTGCAATGACCCAATGGCCCTCCCGAAGCTGGAAGTCCTCCAGACGCACCGCTGTCACCCGGCCTTCGGAGGGCTGAGGGAGAAGCGCGAGCAGGGCACGATTGCGTCGGCGGAGGAGCGTGTCAGCCCTTTCCGCAGCCAACAACTTCTTGCCTTCTTCTGCTGTCAGCCAGTTCCCAACTCGCACTCCCAGCCGCCGAACACCCCTCACGCGACGTATGCCTGCAGCGAGGTCAGGGCTGAGGAGCCCGCAATCAGAGGCTTCATACGCCAGCCGGCGCATCGCCGCCAATCTCAGGTTGATCGTCGATGGAGCAGATGGGTGCTGTTCGAGGGCAATCCGGTATCGTGTGACCACCGCCCTGTTGAAGGCAAGTCGAGGCTCTGAGCAGTACCAGTCGATGAATTCGCGAATCGCATAATCGTAGGAGCGCTTAGAACTCGCCGACGTCAGGCTGTTCATAACTGCAGATTTCGATTGTTCAAGATCCGGCAGCTTCAGGACGGTCTTAGGGGTTCGTTTGTGTTTGCTTTTCGCCATGGAGCGCGGCCTCCAATTGCCGTGGCGAAAGCATTATTCTGTCCTTGATTGCCTGACCAGCAGCGCGTTTCTCGGTAGCGATCAGAGACCGACAACAAACAACCTGCAGAAACTCGTGACTTAGTGGAGCATAGATTCCTGCTGAGCCAACCATTCTATCCGACAATTTTGTTGCGTTGTCGAACGCTTGGCGGAGAGTATGTTGGCTGACTATGCCTTCCGATCCGGCTAACCGCTCTAATCCATTCCTTTTGCGGCTGTCGTGGTCGCCGGGGTTGACAGGCGCGATTCTGGCCTGCTCTTATCGTTTATCGTTAGCGAATTGTGGTACGGCTGTTGTTTCTTATCAGCGCAATCGTTTGTCTTTCCGAAAAAGATCGTACCATCGTAAGCCGGAGTCCTCATGAACCTGAGATTGGTCCTGTTTTCGTCTTGTACCCTGCTGTTTGTTTCCTTGTCGTCCTTGTCGTTGAACGCGCAGCAGGAGCGGGAGGCGCGGCTGAGGCTGACGACGGCTGTGCCGGCCCTTGCGGCCAGGGACGCGAAGCCGGAGTTCGGACCCAATGTACTGATCTTCGATCCGTCGATGCCATCGCAGGCGATCCAGAAGAAGATTGATGCAGTGTATGCGACGCAACAGCACAACGAGTTTGGACAGCAGCGGAATGCGCTGCTATTCCTGCCGGGAGACTATTCGGTGGACGTGCCGGTGGGCTTTTACACGGAGGTGATAGGGCTTGGGGCATCGCCCGATGCAACACGGATTGCGGGCAACGTGCACGCGGATGCAAATCACGAGCACAATAATGCGACGACGACCTTCTGGAGAGCTGCGGAAGGGCTCTCGATAAAGCCGGCGGGGGGCACTATGCAGTGGGCAGTGTCGCAGGCGGTGTCGCTGCGGCGCATGCATGTACGCGGCGAGCTGGTGCTGCACCAGAATCGCGGCTGGGCAAGCGGCGGCTGGATGTCGGATTCGCTCGTGGACGGCAATGTCGACTCCGGCAGCCAGCAGCAGTGGATCTCGCGCAACTGCGATTGGAAGAGCTGGACGGGCTCGAACTGGAATATGGTGTTTGTTGGCGTGGCGCATCCGCCGGAAGGCGCATGGCCTTCGCCGCCGTACACGAAGGTGGCGCGTACGCCAGTGGCGCGCGAGAAACCGTTTCTGCAGGTGAATGCTGCGGGCGAGTTCAGCGTGCGGGTTCCAGAGCTGTACGGCGACAGCGTCGGGATTACGTTCCGCGGCGGGGAAACAGCGGGAGAGACAATTCCGATTGCGCGGTTTTATATTGCGCGCCCGGATCTGGATACGGTGGAGACGATCAATGCGCAGCTTGCCCAAGGCAAGAACTTGATTCTGACGCCGGGGATATATGAACTGACCGCCCCGATTCGCGCGACGCGGCCGCATACGGTGGTGCTGGGTCTCGGGTTTGCGACGCTACGTCCGATGAAAGGCACAGCGGCGATGACGACGGCCGATGCGGACGGAATCGAGATTGCGGGGTTACTCTTCGATGCTGGGCCGAGCGAGTCTCCGGTGCTGTTGGAGGTGGGGCCGGAGGGAAGTCGGGCGCGTCACGCGAAGGACCCGATCACGCTGCACGATGTATTCTTTCGTGTAGGAGGCGCGGGAGTGGGCCGGGCCAAGGTGAATTTGAGGATCAACAGCAACGACACACTGGTGGACCATACGTGGATCTGGAGAGCGGACCACGGCACCGGGGTGGGGTGGGAGCTGAATACCAGCGAGAACGGCCTGGTGGTGAATGGAAACGAGGTCACGATCTATGGCCTGTTTGTGGAGCATCACCAGCAATTTCAGGTTCTGTGGAAAGGCAATGGCGGGAAGACGTATTTTTATCAGTCCGAGATTCCTTACGATCCTCCGAACCAGGCGAGCTATACGAGTACACCGGGGGTGAACGGCTGGGCCTCGTACAAAGTGGCGGATGGAGTGACGAGGCATGAGGCGTGGGGGCTGGGTGTGTACAGCGTCTTCATCTATCCGGATGTCGGACTAACCCGGGCAATCGAGACGCCGAAGAGTCCGGAGGTGCGGTTCCACGACATGATCACCGTGGCACTGGGCGATCACGGCGCGATCAACCATGTGATCGACGACGTGGGCGAGGCGACCGCGATACATCCTCGCGTGACGCCGAAGGTGACGGACTTCCCCTGAGTGGGTGCGCGCTGGCGCGGCATTCGTGGGGCGGACAACGTCCGGGAAATGCAAAATCTCATTGAAACGGGCAGCAGGGATGCGGCAACGGGAAGTTACGATTCCTTCAAACGCCGATCATGATGACGCATCTGGTTCCAGACCAATGTGATCGTTGACCGCATCGCGGAAACACTGCTTGCACCCGAGGTATCGCTCCGTTGTTTGGATGGAGACGTGACCCAGCAGAAATTGAATCTGCTCCAGTTCGCCGCCAGCCTGATCGCCCAGTCGTGCACAGGTACGCCGTAGATCGTGCGGTGCGACTGTTGGCAGACCGCAGCTTTTCGCATTAGCTTTCACAATGCCCAGATCACTTTGGGAGTAAATCCGTCTCCCCAAATTTTGCCTGCTTTGTTGACCGATCGGAGGAGCGGGCCTGCGTTGATGCTGGCTGCCAGCGTCCAGCGGTCGACCGCTGCTTTTACCCACTCGGGAACTGGAATCGTGCGGATATGTCCGCCTTTACCTCTCAAATCAGCGATCACCCAATGACCTTCCCGAAGTTGAAAATCCTCGAAACGTAACGTCGTCACCTCAGCCCTCCGCAGGCCACATCCAATGAGGAGCGCGAGGAGAGCTCGACTACGACAACTTCGGAGATTGTCACAGCTTTCAGTGCTGAGCAACTTCTTGCCCTCTTCTGCTGTGAGCCAGTTTCCTACACGTACCCCCAAGCGCCTAACTTCTTTAACACGCCGTATGCCAGCTGCAAGATCAGGGCTGAGCAGACCGCAATCAGACGCTTCATAAGCCAGCCGGCGTATCGCCGCCAATCTCAAGTTGATCGTCGAGGCGGCGTACGGATGTTGTTCGAGCGCGATTCTGTATCGCGTGACTACAGTCCTGTTGAAGGCAAGCCTGGGCTCCGAGCAATACCACTCGATGAACTCTCGGATGGCATGCTCATAAGAGCGTTTTGAGCTCGCCGAGGTCAGGCTGTTCAGGACGGCCGATTTCGATTGTTCTAGATCGGGTAGTTTGAGGACGGTCTTCGGATTGCGTTTACGTCTGCTTTTCGCCATGGTGAGCCGCCTCCATTCGCCGCGGCAAAAAGCATGATCATGTCCTCAATCTCCTGAACAGCAGCGCGTTTATCGCGAGCAATCTGCCAACCCGGAGGCTTACTGTCGCGGTAGGGACGACCATCGCTGATCGCCCCCCGCAGAGATCCGTACGAGCGCGTCTACGCACACGGCTCTTACGAAGGATGAGTGGCGTAAAAGCGTGCGTCAGGATAGGGGTGCAGAACTCGGGGTGGAGGAATCCACCGGTTCATGACTGGGGTAAAACGTTCCCAACACATCTTTGCGCGTTGACTACGGCGGACCAGAACACTCTGCCATAGCCTGCACACGCGAAGTTTGAAGATGCGCAACTGAGTCGTGTTCCCAGGAACAGCGTGGTATTGGTAATAACCCAGCACAACTTTCCGGAGCCAAGCACCAACATCGGCGTTGCGATCATGCATCCGGCGTTGAAGCTCAACCTTAATGGCTTTAAGCTTCGAAACCATTCGCTTTTTCGCAGTAATCCGCCATACGGTGAAGGTTCCGCTCTTGTGGCGCTGCCCACAGTAGTGGGTGAAACCCAGGAACGTGAAGGTCTCTGGCTTTCCCTCTCCCCGCTGCTTCCGGTCTCGAGCGGCGAACCGCCCGAACTCGATCAGTCGTGTCTTGTCCGGATGTAATTCCAAGCCGAACTTAGGCGAAGCATCCGGAGATCGGCCACCCGATGCTTGATGAACTTCATGGTCCATTCGTGGCTCAGATTATCGAAAAATCCACGGATGTTGGCATCAAGCACCCAGTTCACTCGCTTCCGTTGAATGCCCACCGTCAGCGCGTCCAGCGCCTGATGCGGGCTGCGACCGGGGCGAAACCCGTAAGAGAAGCCCTTGAGGTCGACCTCATAGATCTGGTTGAGGATCGTCACCGCGGCCTGTTGAACAATTTTGTCCTCCAGCGCCGCGACGCCCAGCGGACGTTGCCGCCCGATGCCTCTGTCTACGCTTCAAGAGACCCCTCGCGATGTCCCCAGCAAGATTCGAGGTCAGGATGCATTCGCTACTTCCTTTCCCGTAGGGCTCTTGCATCCCCTACAACATGCCGGTTTATCCCGGCGCCCTCCGGTTTGCCCGTGATTCGCCCCAAATAGGGCTGGTCCGCGAGTGACGGCGCGAGCAGGGAGAGATATACGAAGAATGTGCTTCAAAATGTGGGGCATCCCGACATCCGGCTCATCAGCTCCGGCGCGGGAGTAGCTTTCGTAAGAGGAGGTCATCGTGAAACGCGAACGCATGCTGCAAGTCGCCTTGCTACTCGTGGGCCTCGTTTATGTCGCCATGATTTATCCGCTCTACACCGATCTAGCGCATTCCAAGTGGCTTCTGGAAATGAAAGACGCATGCGAGCCGATGTTTCTTAGTTGGTTTATCGCGCTCGGCCCCTTTCTGCTGCTGGCTGCCAGAAAGCCGTCGTTGCATCGCTCCCTGATTACCTTCGCCGCGTGCCAGAGCCTAGCCCATGCTTCGGTAATGACCATCCAAACTGTGGAAGCGTGGAAGCACGGCGTTCATCGGGATTTTACGGATGTTGTCCTTTTCGGCGTCATCGGGGGGATTTTGCTGGCACTCTCACCCGCAAGACGACAGCAGAGCGCAGTCGTTACCCAGTAAGTGTTGAAAATCTCTATTACCCCTAGGACACCGGCGTTTGGCGTTCCCTGGTGAATGGTCGCCAAAACGCGCGTCCGATTAAGCACTAACGCAATTCAGAACCAATCCGGTACGCAAGCCATCAACGCCGCAACTTCCGGATAGCCCGTTAGAACAAATTTGGATTGATCCGCCGTGGTGGGCTAGGGCCACTTTCCAAAATCCGTCCCGCAAACACGACCCAGAAGTATTCGCTTCAGAAACGCATCGTGGGCCACTCGTCGATCTTGACCCGGGAGACGAGAATCGCCTTGCCCTTGGCGTCCGGACCAAATATCAGCGCCTCGCCATCCGCCAAGCCGGACGCCAACTGCGGAAATGCACCTGTGATGTTCGGGAGGTGAGTCACAACGATTGTGTTTGTGCCGTTCGGAAAGTGTGCTACTTGCTTCTGAAGCCACTCGGCTTGGGCGGCCGTCCCACCCTGCATACTTTGACCGTTATCCCCAAGTTCGACAAAGGCCTGCGGAGCACCGAATTGAGCCAGGCGCACGGTTTCGAGGGCGCGATAGGTGGGGCTCGAGAGCACGTTGCCAATCGGAATCCTTAAATCGCGGAGCGCCTTGCCCATGGCAATTGCGGTATTCCGTCCAACTTCGTCCAATTGGCGTTCGGGCTTGCTGTTATCGGGATTCGCAGCCTGTTTGTCAGGCACCTCACGCGGTGAACTAGCGTGGCGCATCACCAGAACGTATCCACCTTTTTGCAAGGCTTTGACGAGTGCTTCGCCATGCAAGTCCTGGGCGAGCGCAGTTCCCGCGAACCACACCATCACGGCCGCGAATGACCACAACATAAGCGTACGCATCGCTCGAGTGTGAGAAGTCATGCGAAAGTCCTTTCGGTGCGCGAATGCCGACGACGAGCCATAAGACTTCGTACATTGTAATGTCCGAGTTCTGGGGATGAAGGAGTTTTGATAACTCCAGTACCTAGCGGAGGTGGCTGGGTGTAAGATGCTTGCCACCCAGGATGGCAAGACGGAAATTCTGGTGGAGACTGGAAATTGCCCTAATCTCGGGAGGGTGCCGATGGCCGATGACAAGACGTCTGTGGACCGGCGAGGGTTCTTGAAATACGCCGCTACAGGAGCCGTGGCGGCGGCTGCTCCAGGTTCTATGCATGCACAAGATCACGATCACGGCCATGACCACCAGGTCGTTCCGTCCGACCCGGCGTTGCGTACCAAGGCTCTGGAGTCGCTGCTGGTTGAGAAGGGACTCGTTGATCAAGCTGCGCTGGATGCCTTGATCGATACTTTCGAACATAAGGTCGGGCCGCGGAATGGCGCGAAGGTCGTGGCGCGGGCCTGGGTAGACCCCAACTATAAGGCCCGCTTGCTTTCTGATGCGGCCTCTGCTATCGCTGAGATTGGGTTGGGAAAGAGCGCAGTTGGAGACCATACGCTCGTTCTCGAGAACACACCCAAGGTCCATAACCTTGTGGTCTGTACTCTTTGTTCTTGTTACCCCTGGACCGTTCTCGGGCTGCCGCCCGCCTGGTACAAATCCACGGCCTATCGGTCGCGTGCGGTCATTGATCCGCGTGGCGTTTTGCGCGAGTTCGGGCTTCAATTGGACGAAGACGTCGAAGTGCGTGTGTGGGATAGCACCGCGGAACTGCGCTACTTCGTGCTTCCCGAGCGTCCGGCCGGAAGCGAAAACCTGAGCGAGCCGGAACTCGCCGAACTCGTGACTCGCGACGCCATGGTGGGCGTGGCAAAAGTCTCGATGCCCGCAGGGGGTGCCAAGGCATGAACGGAGTACATGACATGGGCGGCATGCAATGCATGGGCCCCATCCATCACGAAGCAAATGAACCAGTGTTCCACTCACAATGGGAGGGGAGAGTCTATGCGATAAACCGGGCCCTCGGCACCTGGCACAAGTGGAACCTGGATGCCTGGCGGTATGACATCGAACTGCTGCCTCCCCCGGACTACCTGCGGATGAGCTACTACGAAAAATGGTTAGCCGCCCTTGAGAACCGTGTAGTGAAGTACGGGATGGTTACAAAAGAGGAACTGGCAAGCGGCAAGCCCACACCAAGCTCTGCGAGAGCCACGCCGGCGTTTACGGTGGCGATGGCCAGAGTGGTTGAACCTCGCATCACGGCTCCGAGCAACGACCCTTCGGTGGCGCCGCTGTTTCAGGTGGGCGAGCGCGTTCTGGCTCGCAATATCAACCCCGTCGGCCATACCCGGCTGCCCCGGTACGCGCGGGGCAAGACTGGCAAGGTCGTGCTTGACCACGGCGTCTTTCTGTTCCCTGACACGAATTCTCAGTTCCTTGGCGAAAAGCGCCAGCATGTGTATTCAGTGCAGTTCACGGCGCGCGAGCTTTGGGGAGAAGGAGCATCTCCTAAAGATTCCGTCTACCTCGACATGTGGGATGACTATCTTGAGCACACCGGATCCTGATCTTAACGCAGAACGTTTGAACGCTTTGCCGCGTATCCCCCACGACGAAGAAGGTCCTGTGTTCGCCGAGCCCTGGCAGGCTCAGGCATTCGCCATGGCGGTCAGACTCTCCGAACAAGGCCACTTCACATGGAAGGAATGGGCAGCGGCACTGGCCGCCGAGCTAAAAGCTGCGGAAGATCGTGGCGAACCCGACGACGGCACCCATTACTACGAGCACTGGCTGGCGACGCTCGAGCGTCTCGTCACTGCGAAGGCTCTCTCGAATCCAAACGAGATGCTCGCCCGCAAAGAAGCCTGGGCCTCCGCTTACCGCCACACGCCGCATGGAAAGCCTGTGGTATTGCGAAAAGTTTCCGATGGGCCGGAACACGTTTGAGCCGCTTCCGGGAAACTGCGCAAAAACACGCGAGCACTACCGTTTCGAATCATAAGGTCGCAATTCAATACACAGCTGCATCGATGGGAGTGGCTCTCGCTGGGCGACGCGACGGTTCGTTTCTGGACAATTCCACTTGATAAGGTCCGCATACCGGAAACTGACTCGCACCAACCTAAGTGCTGCGTTTCGGGCGGATCGTCGGCAATCCTTCCACAACCGCGCACCCGGCTCAAGGATTCGGCTCGATGCCAATGCGATCATTGACGGCAGATCGAATCCGCTGTTTGCACCCAAGATAGCGCTCCGTCGTTTGAACCGAAACGTGCCCCAAGAGGAATTGGATCTGCTCCAACTCGCCCCCCGAAGCATGACAGAGCCGAGCACAGGTCCGTCGCAGATCGTGCTGCGCCAATTTCGCCACGCCGATGCGCTTGGCCGATTCCTTCACAATGTGCCAAACCGCCTTCACCGTCATGCCATCTCCCCATGTCCTTCCGACTTTGTTGACCCGGCGGAACAGCTTTCCTCGATCAATTGCGGCTGCGGCGAGCCAATCGTCCAGTTCGGCTCTCACCCAATCGGGAACTGGAACCGTTCGAACGTGGCCTCCCTTACCGACCAGGTCAACAATGGCCCAATGCTCTTCGCGCTGCTGGAGATGATCCAATCTCAACGCCACGGCTTCATGCCGCCTCAAGCCGCACGCGAGCATCAATGCGAGCAAGGCTCGATCGCGTTTTCCTTTCAATCGTTGATGGTCAGGTGCTTGCCAAAGTGCTTGGCCCTGCTCCGCAGTCAGCCAATTGCCGAGGCGCACTCCCAATTTCTTTACGCCTTTAACACGGCGAATGCCAGCCGCCAAATCGGCGCTGAGAAGGCCGCAGTCGGCGGCCTCGTATGCGAGTCGGCGCACCGCACCGAGACGTAGGTTGACGGTGCCAGGTGCAAGTTGACGGGATTCGAGATGCGACCGATAGCGCAGCACCACAATTCTGTTGAGAGCCAAGCGAGGTTCCGAACAATACCAGTCAACGAATTCATCGATGGCATGACGATAACCTCGTTGGGCGTCAGGGCTGGTGAGACTATTCAAGACTGCGGCTTTGGCGTGCTCGAGGTCCGGCAGGCGCAGGACGGATTTTGTGGTGGTGCGTTTTCTTCGTGAGTGCGGTTTCCGCTTCATGACCGATGGCCTCCATGCCACCGATCAATGATCGGGTGATGTCGCGGCGGTACGGTCAGAGTTGCCCGTGATACTTCCGCGGTGGGCAACGGCAAACAGAGAAAGGCAAGGAGCGCCCACAGAGAGCCGCACGACTTTTACGGGAGACCCGTTTTATAGAGAATGGCTTTGTGGCGCGGGTCAGGGCTGTAGGGGTCGTATACTGGAGCGCCTTTACATCGATAACTGCTTGCCTTTAACAGTGGAATTATTTCGTCAGCTTGCCTTTTTCATTCTGAGCTGCAAGCCCATATCGTATTGCCGCTTCAAGCGTATCGATGTTTATATCCTTTAGAGCTTTAAACCGAATGCAATATCCGGTCACGCTCGCCTTGCCTAGTTTTTTTCCATACGTTTTGGCTAAGTACTTCTTATCTTTGAGACCAAGAATATAGACAGAGATTCCGGTTTTGTTTCCGCTCACACCAATTTGAAAAAACTCTCTACTTTTTCCGTTGGCATATTTTATTGTGTGAAATCCATATCCAATCGTAGGGTTGGAAACAGTATGATTTTTGCTGTCTTTACCATCGAAGAACCATAAATTGCATTCTGGTGACACTTGAAGTGTGAGCCGATGCAACTCTCGCATGTCACTGCGTTTTGGCTCCGGTTGGCTGCTAATATACTTCTTGATTTGTTCTTGTACGTTCAAATGTTCTGCTCCCCAGTTGCGCGCACGAGATTATACGACCTTTAATCCTTTTGAACCGCTCCCATTCTCTGTCACACCGGATACTAGGTTTTGGGTCACCTTCTCCCCCTTGCAAGGGCGGGCGGCCCTGACCGTTGAGGTCACTCGACCGCGAGGGCGCCCCGCAAACCATTGTTGCATGGGGGCTTTTCAGAATTCCCAAAGGCTTGAAATGTGTGGAGCTCCGAGAAGCGGGCAGAGGGGCTGGAGTACATGCACCCCAAGCCGAGTTCACATTCCGGACGTATTGTCGGCCACTCGGAAGTTGGCCAAAAAAACGGGCTTCGAGAAAGTCAGAGCGCCATCTGAATTCACGGGCGCCATGACCTCGAACGGCCGGAGTCTTGTTGCGCCAGCGAGGCTCATTTATTCTTTAGCTCCGCGTCCCAATTCAGCATGAGGGTAAGCGGCTCAGGGGCGGTAGGCTGGTGCAGGCTATTTATCAAGAAGCGGTTCCCGTCTGGAGAGACGTCATAGACCCAGTGTGGAGACGACGCCACACGGATTCGAAACAGTGACTGGGCCTTTCCTATGACTGGACTGCCCTTTTCCTCAGAGATTGCTACTGCCATGAGAGTATTATCCAAGGTTTCGTAAAAGATTTCCTTGCCGTCTTTGCGCCAAACCGAGTCGCGACTTCCGTTTGTTGAGACCTGCCACTTGCCGGAACCACTGGGGAATGAAGAGATATAAAGCTCATTGCGACCGGATTCAAAGGAGGAGTAGGAAATCCTCTTTCCGTCGGGAGAAATTCGCGGGAATGAGAACCGCGAGATTCCCACAGCTGCTGGTAAGAAATCGATTGGCTTCTGGGTCCCAAGCACTGGCAGAACCAAGAACTCAGTACCCCGTTGGGGATTCTGTTGAACCCCTGCTACATAGCGCCCGTCAGGAGACCACGAAGCCGGATAGCGATCCCCATCACCCGGGGACACCGCATGCTCCGTATCTTTCCCGTTTACTGCCTTTTCGTAGATTTGTTGGGAGTTCCCGTCGCGGTCGGAGCTGAATACAATTTGGCTCCCGTCAGGAGACCATACCGGCAGGCGATTGTGTTTATTCGCCTGACTGAAAGTCAGCCGTGTCTTTGAATGCCGCGCCAGGTCGTAAATCCAGATGTCGCTGTTGGCATGAACATGCGGGTCGTCAATTTCGACGGCGAGTTTTCGGCCATCTGGGGAGAGACTCGGACCAAAATAAGCTCCTGCCTCTCCGATCTTCTCAAGAATTTTTCCACTACGGTCCACCCAAATCAGTTCAGACACGCCTTCTCCAACGCCTCTCTTGTACACCAGGACGCCATTCGCGGACATAGAGAAGGCTGAGAAATCGACATTCCCGTTGGCCGAGACCTGGTCCGCGACAGTGACAGGCTCACCGGAAACCCGGAAGTGATCAGCATCGAACGGCTGCGCGACTAAGACGTCCCCACGCGGATAAAGGAGGAACCCGGACGGCGCAAAGGCGGGATTGCCATTTGCTTGCACAATACTCATTGATTCGGTTGTATCGAGAGAGGCTAGATGAATTTCACTAGTGCTTCGGTCCGAGGTCCTGGCTAGATAGAGGAAATGCCGACCGTCCGGTAAGAATTGAGGCCAGCGATGGCTGTCCTCGTGGCGTGCGGTGTCGAGCTTGGTCGCCGCCACGGGCGCTCCTCCAGTTGCAGCTACGCGAAGAAGACCTGTAGATGGCGAAGGCGCAAAGACAATTACGCCGTCCTTGTTCCAGGTTCCACCACGACCTTGAGGTGCGGGACATAGTTCCTGGACCGGTCCACCGGAGGAATCGATTTTTTTGAGTTGTCCATCCGCAAAGAAGCCAATGAACCGGCCGTCCGCAGACCAAAATGGAAACGTGGCCCCCTCCGTTCCAGCCATGACCTGGCCGGAAAGAGCATCGAGCGGGCGAACATACAGCATTTCGCCGCCAGTTTGACCAACTACCCCAACAACAAGACGTGTCCCGTCAGGCGATACGGCCACTGACGCCCACTCAGATGCATTTGCAGAGAACACCAAGTTTTCCGGCGGTAAGATCGACGAACGAACCACGTGCCGAACGGGAACGACCCGCCAGAACTGAGTCACACTGAGTCCTGCAACAAGCGCGAGGAGCGCGACGCCGGCCGTCATCCAAGGCCGGGGAGTCCCTGCACCGTGGGGTGTCATGGGAGCAACTACTGCTTGTGAGCCCGATTCTGCGATCCATTTCAGTTCGAGAGAAAGATCGCGAGTCATCTGCCAACGTTCTTCGGGGTCTTTCGCGAGGCAGCGGCGGACGGCGCGATCGAGTGCGGGGGGAGTCATCGGCTTGATGCTGCTGATCGGCGCGGGTTCTCTCTCCAAGATGGCGGAGGCGATGCTGAGCTGGCTCTTTCCTTCAAAGGCGCGTTTGCCCGTCAGCATTTCGTAGAGCACTGCACCGAGAGAGAAGATGTCGCTACGGGAGTCGAGTTCTTTTCCTTCGACTTGTTCCGGGGACATGTATTGGAAAGTGCCGACGATAGTGCCCTGCTCGGTCACAGGAGCCTGTTGTGTTGCGGCGCCGGTGAGGGTGGCGGCAGATGAGAGTGGAGCTGCGGGCTTGGCCAAACCAAAATCCAAGAGCTTCGCGCCCGTCGGGGTCAGCATGATGTTTCCAGGCTTCAGATCGCGGTGCACCACTCCGCTGCGGTGCGCTTTGTCCAGCGCGTCGGCAGTCTGCATCCCGTACTTCAGTACTTGTTCGAGAGATAGTGGTCCTTTTTCTAGGCGCTTCGCGAGCGTCTCACCCTCGACGCATTCCATAACGAGATAATCCATCCCGTCCTGATAGCCTATGTCATACAGCACGCAGATGTGTGGATGGTTCAGGCTAGAGATGGTCTTTGCTTCGCGCTCAAACCGCTGCTTGCGAACTGGATCAGAGGAGAACTGCGCTGGCAGAATCTTGATCGCGACGGTGCGCTCCAGCCGCGTGTCGCGGGCGCGATATACTTCACCCATCCCGCCTGCGCCGAGCGGCGCCATGATTTCATAGGGGCCAAGCAGTGTGCCTGGAGTGAGAGGCATAAGTGGCTGTGAGTATAACCCCAGGAAACGTTCGCCGGTGCTTTCAGCCCTCACCTGGTCATGTAATGCCCTACCCCCCCGAAGTGGCCGTACTCGGCATTTCGATTCGAGCCTCCACGTAATAACCCTGTATCGTCGGCCACTCTTCCGGAACCGCGGCACCCAGATTAAGGATTCGGCTCGATGCCAATACGATCATTGACTGCTGATTGAATCCGCTGCTTGCAGCCACGGTATCGTTCGGTTGTCTGAACCGAAACGTGCCCAAAATAAATTGGATCTGCTCCAACTCGCCTCCCGAAGTATGGCAGGGCCGAGCACAGGTCCGCCGCAGATCGTGCGGCTCTAATTTGGCGACACCGATGCTCTTCGCGGATTCCTTCACGATGTGCCAAACCACCTTTACCGTCATGCCATCTCCCCATGCCTTTCCTACTTTGCTGACCCGGCGGAACAACTTTCCTCGATCAATCCCGGCCGCAGCCAAGCCACTCGTCTAGTTCTCTTCTCACCCAGTCCGGGACCAGGACTGTTCGAATATGGCCGCCCTTCGCTATCATATCGACGATGGCCCAGTGTTCTTCCCGCTGCTGCAGGTGATCTAATGTCAAAGTGACGGCTTCGTGTCTTCTCAACCCGCACGCGAGTAGTAGCGCGAGCAGGGCTCGGTCGCGCTTCCCCTTTAGACGCTGAGCGTCGGGTGCTTGCCAAAGCGCTTGGCCCTGCTCTGCCGTTAACCAGTTACCAAGACGGACTCCTAACTTCTTCACACCTTTGACCCGGCGAATCCCAGCCGTCAGATCGGCGCTGAGAAAACCGCAGTCGGCTGCCGTTGTCATTCACAACTTGAAATACTGGCGCGCCCAGTCCAACGATGGCTTCCGCATGTGGAAGAGCAAGCATGAAGCTTTCGAAGGAGATGGCCACAAGTTTGCCCATGCCGGTACGAATGGTTTCCTGATTACAATCCACCATTCGGGCGTGGCAAAAGCCGCACCGGCGGATTAGTTCTACGCACAGGCAAGGCTTCTCATGCCCGGAGGGAACTGTGCCGTACTTGGGTGGTGAAACTCCTAAGATAGGTGATCACATCAAGAATCAGTGGGAGCAATAGGGCACGGTGACAAGAGTTCACTTTGCACAGGACGAAGAGCAACGAGTCTGCATCAGGTAGGAGGACGGCGGGCTTGAGCTTCTGTTTTCTCCTGCTTCCGAATATTCGCTAGTCTCCCGGAGAAGTGCGGGACCCGCGTGCATCACGGCCGCCTCGACGCAGCTCTCCGCCCCGATTGCTCAAGTTCCACAGCCCATGTGGATTTTCAGGCTGCGACTGCCGAGATTACATGCCCACGAAAGCGTGGCCGAGTGCGTGCCTGCTCCTAAACGGACGTGTCGCTACTAGTGTCCTGTCCCGTAAATAACTGGCATATCTCAACGCTCAGAAGCCATTGATGAATCTGGGTTTCCGGCTCCGAAAGTGCAACGCAAAATTATAGGACTGACTCAACTAGTGTTATGTCCAACAAAGGACTAGACAAATAGCATGGCCCGCTGTATCGTGGATTCATGCCTCGATCCGCTCCTGTCGTGAGTCTCAGTATCGGTGATCAGGAAGAGATTCATGGATGGTTGACAGCCCATGGAACGCCACAGCAAGTGGCACTGAGGGGCCGCATCGTGCTGGCCGCGGCCGAAGGGCGTTCTGACAGTGCCATTGCCCGTGAGTTACAGGTGAACCGCCATACCGTCATTTTGTGGCGGCAACGTTTTCTGCAAGAAGGCAAGGAGAGTTTGTGGGAGGTGGCACCGGGCCGGGGCCGCAAGCCGATGTATGGGCCGGAGAAGATTCAAGCAGTGGTGAAAGCAACCTTACAGAGCAAGCCCAAAGGGCTGACCCAATGGAGCTGTCGATTGATGGCGAAAAACCAAGGGTTGAGCAAGTCCACGGTCAGCAACATCTGGCGCAGCCATAATCTGAAACCGCACCGAGTCAAAACTTTCAAACTGTCGCGCGATCCCCGGTTTCTGGAGAAGTTGACCGATGTGGTGGGGCTGTACTTGAATCCGCCAGAAAAGGCACTGGTGTTGTGCGTGGACGAGAAGAGCCAAATCCAGGCGCTGGACCGCACGCAGCCTGGGTTACCGATGAAGAAGGGTCGTTGCGGCACGATGACTCATGACTATAAGCGCCACGGCACGACCACACTGTTCGCGGCTCTGGAAGTTTTACAGGGTCGGGTCATTGGCCAGTGTTATGAGCGGCATCGACACCAGGAGTTTCTCAAGTTTCTCCGCCGACTCGAGGAGGAGTTTCCTGGAGACGTTCCGTTGCACTTGGTGATGGATAACTACGGTACGCATAAGCATCCACGGACGGTGGCATGGCTCAAACGACGCCCTCGCTTCGTTTCTCACTTTGTGCCAACCAGTTCCAGTTGGCTGAATCTGATCGAACGCTGGTTCGCAGAGCTGACTGCCAAACGTGTGCGGCGAGGTTCGTTCTTCAGTGTCAACGATTTACAAAGCGCCATTCGGGATTTTCTGAATGTTTGGAACGAGGATCCGAAACCCTTCGTCTGGACGGCCACGGTCGATTCCATCCAAGCCAAACTCTCTCGCTGCCGCCAGACCCTGGAGCAGATCCAGCCCGGATGTACGAAACCGCGAACAAGAAAAAGGGGCGAGGAGGCTGTCTAGCTAATTCTTGGACACTACACTGGATAATCGAGAACCTGACTATATTCCAAAACAGTAGGGGGCGAATCCTCCCGAACTCGCCCCCGTCTCTGCCACCAATCGCAATTACTTTTTGGGTTCCCGGATGATCTGTCGGCCCAAACGTGTCCCTACCACTTCCCGGATTTCGGATCGATCCTTGTACCCCTGCATCACCTTTTCATCTCCACCGAACATCTTCTCCAGCAGCGCATCAGCCTTGTCTTGATTTGCTTCCAAGGTCGCCAAATCCTTGAATTCCACCATCAAAAGAAGATTCCAGTCCGATGGGGTATGCGATTCCGTTCCGATCACCTGATAGGACAGGACCATCCCTGCCGACTTCAGCGCATCCTGTTCTTTTTTCCACTCGGTGGCGAGGTACTTGTCGTACGCAGGGTTCATTCCGGGTTTTACCCGAATGAATGACAATTCCCATACCGTCCCGTCATGGGTGGGCCGCACCGTCTGGGCATAGAGCAATGCTCCTAACAGCAAGAGACATACACCGAGGCAAATCCCCAGGACCTGTTGCATTCTCATTTGTTTTTCCTCTCTTTGTCAACTTCGTATGGGTCTTAGAATCTGGAGTGGATTGAACGGGAAATCCGATTTGGATCTCCGCCTGCTGCATCGTACGCTGCTTCGGCCAAGTTAACTGGTCTATCGCAGCACTTACTCGACTTTGTTTCCGACGGCGGTTACCGCATTTGCGTCGACCACTTGGCGGATTTCCTTGCCCTCTCCCTCTGACTATTCAGTTTATGGTCGTTTTTCTGACGGGAAAATCATCATTGACTCAAACCATACCGAAGCGTAGAAGGCGTGGAGAGGCGACTACGGCAGTTACTGCAACGGCGAAAGGAGGAATCAATGAACCAAACCTATAGACTCATCGCTGCGTCCAGCCTTCTGGTTTGTATTCTTGCTGGTGCGCAAGCTGCGAAGGCGGATCCAGTATTTGCAGTGGGAGCGCCGCTCGATAAAATGAACCATACTGTAGTGATCTTCGAGGCGCGTGACGAGGCAATCATGAAGCTAACCGTCTCAACCGGCACCGGAAAAGACATGGAAGTGCCGCGAAATGCAGACGGATCATTCACGCTGGGTATTGACATGCAGCCCGGCGACGGAACCGCTCAAACGGATTTGGTATACAACAATTTCTTCACTAACGAACTTGCGGAAGACAGCTTCAGGTTAGAGGCCAAAAAGGGTGGTGGCGTCAATCTGACCAACTTCTTTTCCGAGGGCGGGGACACCGACAATTTACAAGGCCGTGAGCAAGAGTCAATCTCGGTTTCGGACGGCCTGAAGCCCGAGCACATCACTACCTTCATTATCTCGTCGCCCCCTGAACCAACCCTGGAACCGGCGTCGCTGATTCTGGTGGGCTCCGGCTTGCTTGGGCTCTGCGGTTTTCGGCAGCGCCGATCGCGAGACAAGAGTTAGTTCGAAACTCGATCGGAATAGATCCGTCTCCCAAGCATGTTCCGTTCTGTCGCTGTAGAAGCAATGTGCCAGTGCAAGAATATTCCTTGACCGGCTGTTCGACACCGAGGGAAAATTGAGGCTCATTTTAGTCGCCTTGTTCTTATTCCTGACCTGCGCTCTCCAGCCCCTACCGGCGCAATTGGGAGTGTTTCAGGAACCAGAAGCGAATCCCGGTCGGCCCACAGTCTCGACTCCGGCAACCCTCACCCCAGTGGGTTATCTCCAGTTTGAAACGGGTTTTCTGCCTGCGTATCATTCGCCTGAGTTTTCGTCGCGCTATAGCCTCAACGAGGTTGTAAAGCTGTCCGTCGAACCGCGCTTGGAGCTTCTCACTTTGGCTGAACCTATAGTGCACTTCACGACTGATGGGACTACCGCTAACCGCGTGGGAGATATTTTCCTGGGTGCGCAAGGTGTGGTGTACCACGGGGAAGGAGCAAAGCCCACACTGGCCGTCCAAGATGCTCCGTAAGCGATTTGTGGCTCTGAGCGCCCTTATGGGCGATGATACCCATGGACTTCAGGATAGACTTCAAAAGTTTTCGCGCCCGGCCTCAGTACTCCCGCGCAAGCTGCAAGACGGTTTTGTCTCGCTGTGTCTCGATGAAGATCACCAAAGAGATTCGAGAGGCATTGAGGAAGTTGCAAAGTGCCGGCGGCAAGGCGCGGGCAAAAAAGTACAGCAAGGCCATTCTCAGCAAGTGGGCGAAGAAAGGCGGACGGCCGAAGGGGAAGAAACCATGATTTTCAAACGTAGTGGGATCTATTGGTGTGATTTTGCTGTCAACGGGCAGCGATACCGGAGATCACTGGAAACGACCATGGGCCGCGAAGCAACACACCGCGAGCGAGTGGAAATCGAGAAGGCCAAGAACGAACTGCTTGCGGCAGCCTTGAGCAAAAGTGCGCGGACCACTTTCCTGGAAGCCTTCGATGCCTGGCTGGTGTGGTGTCGTTCTGGAATAGGCCGGAAAAAGCCGCTGTCCGCAAAGTCACTCAAAACGGAGAAGGAGCGTGGCAGTGTCGTGAAAAAGGTGCTCGGCCCGCTACCTGTGAAGAAAACCGTTTGGCATAGGGGATGTCCTTTCTGTGCCGCATCTAGTCTGGACGTATATATACGCTCAGATTAATACAACAAAAAAAAGTAAATCCACTACAGGCCACTTCTACGTCGTGCACCCTGGCCTAAATTTGAACTTCCCGCAAGTTATGCTAAATTAAATCAGTTGCTACTCGTGGGCGAGTAGCTCAGCTGGGAGAGCGCCTCGTTCGCAACGAGGAGGCCGAGGGTTCGAATCCCTTCTCGTCCACCAATATCACCAATAAATCAGCATTGATTACCACTTCGTACAGAATCGGTGTAACCCGAATACGATCCAGGTGTAATACTGGTGCGTCTATCGTGGTCAATTTCCTGCGGAGGGCGCGACGGCTCATGGGCCATTTCAACACGCCTTGCAACGAGGCTCTCGACTGAGCGTGGGCAAGGCCACGTCAGAAGATCAGTTTGAGAGCCGCTTGTCCCAAACGCGGCGCATCTGCGTTCGTCACCATGCCAAAGCTGGAACTCGCCGGTAGATTGGCGTTGACCGTGTTCGGACCGAAGAATTGAGCGTGGTTGAAGGCGTTAAACGCCTCGACACGAAATTGCAGAGAGAGAGATTCACGCAGCGGAATCGTCTTGGTCAGGGCCACATCGAAATTGGACACTCCCGGGCCGCTGAAGAACCGGCGAGGCACATTACCTGGGGTGCCCAGAGGCTGAACGCTGAATATCGAGGTGTTGAAGTAGGGCTTTCCGTTGCGTGGATTGCCATTCAATTCTAACGACCCTGCGCTTATTTGCGGAAGATCCGCCAGGTAGGCGTTAACCCCGTCGGGACCCGTACCGAGCAGAGAGTTGTCACTATTGTTGTAGAACGTGACCGGCAGTCCCGTCGCAAAGCGGACGACCCCGGAAACTTCCCAGCCTTTGGTGAAGGAGTTTTCCTTGCGAAACAATTTGTCGAAGGGCAGTTCGTAGGTGAAGCTGCCAACGAAATTGTGGCGAATGTCGAAGGCCGATAGACCGTAGGTAAGACGGTAATCCGTGGGCACGAGTTGGTCGGAGATGCTGGAAGAATTGTCGAGCGATTTTCCGTAGGTGTACCCAAGCAGGAATTCAGCACGCCTGGTTGAATAGCGAAAAGTGGACTGCAAAGCATTGTAGTTGGAGTTTCCATTCGTAATGATCCAATCCACGCTTCCGAAGTTAGGGCCGAACGGACCTCGTGTGCCTTGATACGTTTTGCCGGAGGCACTAACGTATGTGCTGCTTTCGCCAAACGGACCACAGGTCGGTGAACCAGGCGCCACGTCGCTGGCCTGACTCAAGCTCAGGCACAAGGAAGGAATCCCCGGATTCGCTTCCAGTAAGGTGATCAAGTGATGAGATTGACTGCCAACATATCCGATGGAAAACAACGCGTGCGCCCCAAATTGCCGTTGGATGGTGAGCGCGTATTGCTCCGAATAGGGAGTGACGTTGCCAGGATAGTAGCCCGGCAGACCACTGATCGGCAGGTAGTTTGGCCAGTTAATGTTCGGATTAGGATTGCTCACCGAGGCGTTCAGCGGGGGAAATTGCAGCGGAAATCGCTGGCCATTGTCGAAACCGTTTGAGGCGGTGACAAATGGGTCATTGAACAGTGGCGGGCCGGTGCTGCCGTAGGTTTGCCCGTAGGGAGCGTCTCCGGCCATTACGCCCGCCGATACGCCTTCCACCGCCGAGAAAAACCTGCCAAAGCCGGCGCGGATGCTGCTTTTCCCGGCGTCGCCGAATAGGAAATGCAACGCGGGATTTGAAGAAGCTGGGGAATAGGCCAATCCGAAACGGGGGGACAGATCGTTCCAACGAGTTGGTGCAAGAGAGCGGGCAATTCCGGGATCGGTTGGGAACACCAGTCCGGTGGGAGCGCCCGGGAACACAACGGAGTTCTGTCCCGGGACAAGCGTCTGGATTTGGTTGTACTTTTCGTACCAGGGCATAATGATGTCCCATCGCAATCCAAAATTAAGGACAAGTTGCGAACTGATTCGCCAGCTATCCTGAGCGAACATTCCGCCATATTTGTTGCGGTTGTAAAACGACTGGGCATCGCCCTGTTTGTAAGCGCTGGGAATACCGAGGAGAAAATCCGCGAAGTCCACGCCGGTGGCAGAACCGGTGAACAGGAATGTCCCATTCGACTGTACGTCAGGCAGGGCATTTACCTGGCTATAGAGAAATTCGCCACCGAATTTGAGAGTATGTTTGCCAACGACCCGGGAAAAGTTGTCACGAAACTCAAACGTATTGTCGTACTGGTTGAGCCCGGTGATGGTGGGCCCGATGATGTAGTTATTGAAGTTGATATTTTCAACTCCCTGATACTGTGGGCGAGCCGGAATGATGCTTGGCTGACCTTGAGAGTTCACGAACCCTTGACTGACAAGCGTAGGACCCACACCTCCAACGGGATACCCGAGTATGTTTGCATCGCGAAGATAGGAAAAATGAAACTCATTGACCGTCCGCATATCAATCGTTTTGGTATCACCAAGTGTCAGGAGTTGAGCTCGGCCGTGTGACTGAGCGTCAAAGCCCGGGACGTTCGCGCCTCCCTGCTGTTTGGGATACGGATTATCCAGCGAATAATCGTCCAGCATGTAGTAGGCGGACAGGAGTCCAAAGCGGTTGGTGACAGCGTCAATCCTGCCAGCAGTTTTATCGTCGCGGAGCGTCTCATTGTAAGCGGAGGTCGAGAAAGTGCCATTCGCATTGTTGGGCGTGGGAATGTATTGCAGTAAATTCGTCGCCGGCGCCGACCAAGAGGAAGTAGGAATCATGGCATTGGGAAGGACGCACTGCGTGGAAGTCGTGCATCCTGGGACAAAGTACGGCTCGCCAGGTGATACCGGATAGCCTAGCTTCTGAGAGAGGAGGGCAGCCCAATTGGAGCCGCTCACCGTCGTGGGAATCTTGTTTCCGTTCTGATCCACGGTTGTGAAGGAGTTTGCCAGGTCAGCTAGGTTTCCCGCCCTGTCCAGCAAGGAAGGAACTGGTATCTGGCCCGTTTCGACACCCTGCTTCATCCGCGTGCCTTGGTAATCAGCGAAGAAGTAAACGTGTCCGCGCGAAACTGGGCCGCCGACCGTACCGCCAAACTGGTTCTGTTGGAAGACGCCGCGAGTGCTTGCGAAGTAATTCTTGGCATCCAACGCCGTGTTTCGCAAGAAGTCAAAGGCGCTGCCATGAAACTGATTTGAGCCCGACTTTGTGATGACCTGAATGCGGCCGCCGCTGTAGTTTCCATACTGGGCATCGAAGTTCCCTGTAAGAATTCGAAATTCGGAAATGGCGTCAAGGTTCGGGATAATGGCAGCGCCCATCGTAAAGCGCTCGACGACGTCAGCGTCATTCACCGTAAATCCGTTTGCGTATTCCCGCTGGCCATTAATGGAAATCGTGCCGGGGTCCAGATTGCCCGAGGGCGAAATCACGCTTGCGCCGGCCGCCTGTATCGAAGCGCCAGTAATTGTCGTGACCGGCGCAACTCCTGGTTGCAGAGCAAGAAGGTCCGTATAACTACGACCGTTGAGCGGAACGGACTTTACCATCTGCCCGGAAATCACTTCACCCAATTGTGTGTCCGCGGTTTCCACGGAGAGCACGGACTGGTTCACAATAACGGTCTCCGAGCGAGACCCGACCTCGAGAGCGACGTCCACCAGGCGGGCGCGATCGGCATCAACTACAATCCCTAGGCGGTGGTAGGGTTTAAAGCCCGCCGCTTCAACTTGCAGATCATACGTAGCAATGGGCAATTCCAGGAACGAGAAGATACCCCTGGCGTCGGTGACAACACTTTGCGATGTATTCGTTTCGACTCGGGTCAGCCTCACCGTGGCTCCGACGACAACAGCACCCGTTGGATCCGAAATCGTTCCCGAGATACTGCCGCCAGTGTCCGCGGAGAGCGATAGAGAGAACAGGAGTGAGCAGACTACTAGGAGAGAAATCCGGAAGGACCTCATTGGTTGCCCTCCTCTTCGACCAAGAAAGAAATTGGCTACAAAAGGCATATGTCATTCCTTGACACTCGCGTTGACCGCTACGCTCTTCTCTCAAGTCACTATCTCGACATTCCTCTCCATGTCGTGATTCCTTGTTTAAACCCGCCTCAGAAGGTGAACCGAACAGCCAACTGGAGCTGCCTGGGCGCCTTCGCGGAAAAAATTCTGCCAAACGTTCCGGGATTGTCCGCATAATTCTGTGGCAGATCAAAATTAGCTCGATTAAAGAGGTTGAACGCCTGCACCTCGGCAGAAAGCTTAAATCGCTCGGTCAGATTGAAGAGACGATAAAGACTGAGGTCGAAGGAACCGTATCCCGGACCACTGATGATGTTGCGCCCCGCATTGCCGAAGGAATAGGGCGGCGCGATCGCAAACGCGCTGGTGTTAAACCAGCAGTTGACCGTCCCAAGCGGAATAGCGGGGCCACCCGTCGGGTTGGGACAAGCACCAGAACGAAAATTACCAACGACGTCCGGCCGATCCGTTCCAGCGGTAGTGCCGCCCGTATTTCCCGTGTTGCTGTTGTCAAAAGAAATCAGAGGAGTGACCGGTTGGCCCGTTTCGGCTGTGGCAATGCCCCGGAACTGGGTGTTCCGGGTCCAGATATTTCCTTGCGGCAATTGCACCACGAAGGCAGCCACGAAACGATGGCGCATATCGAAACCTGAATCGGCGCGTTCGGCAGCGAGGTCGTGGCTGTTCTGGGGGAAGTTCGGATCCTGCTGCAAACCAAGGAACGCCGAAGCGTCATCGATCGACTTGGAGTAGGTGTAGGCAGCCCAAATGGAATAGCGCGAGCCCATCGTTCGGTTGTAGAGCAACTGGAGAGAGTTAAAACTGGAATTGCCGCCGTTATCGACGAAGAAGATATTTCCATAGGAACCATAGAGGGGATTCTGTTCCGCGCGCCGCGTCTGAAGGTCCCCGGGTGCGGGCGGGGGTTGGTTCAGATCGTAGGGACGCACGAGTTTAGTCCCCTTGGAACCAACATAACTGGCGGTGAAGTTACCCCACGAACCAAGGCTTCGCTGCACGCTCAGGTTCCATTGCTGGATGTAAGCGGTCGGGTAGCTCGGGTTCAATACGTTCAGAGAGGGAGGCGGGACATATCCGGCGTTCGAGGGAAACGGGTTTTCCAGAGTCAGTAAGCCGGCGGCTGAAGGAAAATACACAGACAGATTGAAAATCGGAGGATTGAAGTATTGCGCTGAATTCACCGTAAACATTCCGGAATCGTAGTACAGGCCATAACCGGAGCGAACCACCCAATTGGGCGTGGGACTCCAGGAAATTCCAACACGAGGTGCGAAATTGTTGTAATCCGAGTCGACACCGGATGCACTCACACCGTGGGTGCCGACGCGGACAATCTGGCCGGTATTCAGAACCATGGTGTACATCTGGTTTTTGGCGTCTACCATCGGTGTGTTGTACTCATACCTAATGCCAAGATTCAGTGTGAGATTTCGCAGCACCCGCCAGTCATCCTCAAAATAGAGATTGATGGCTTTGGTCCGCATGGCCAGCGGATTGTTTGCCTGCACTTGAATGCCGAGATTGGGATAGCCCAGCAGCAGATCGCTTATGCCAGAGCCGGAGAGGCCTCCAAAAAAGGACAGCGAGCCACGGATCAATAGATCCAGAATGCCATTGAGTTGAAGATCGCGGAATTCCGCACCCATCTTCAACAAATGGGGGCCGCGATCCAAGCTCAGGCTATCCCCAAACTGATAGGTGTTCGTTACACGGGAGATCGGGAGCGCGTAGTTATCTCCAAGAGACGAGAAGCCCAGTACGCTGATTCCCGGATAGCCGTAGGCAATCGCAGGAACGTCTAGCCAATCAACACCCCACAAACTGCCAACATTCACATTGTGATTTTGCGTCAGAATCTGGCGTTGCAACCTGTTATATCCGATGCGGATTGCATTTGTCCCCGTACTGCTGAGAGTCTGTTGAAACAAAATCATCGCATTTTGAATGCGGTCCGTTACGTAGTCCCCGAAGCCTGGCACGGTTTGTCCGCTTCCCGCAAATGGTTCAAATAAATTGACCGCGCCGAAGCTGTACCTGAGTGTGAGCAGCTTCGTTTCCGAAAAATTGTGATCGAGGCGATAAGTGCCTTCGGAATCGTTCTGCGTTTCGACTGGGCTGCTCTGAGCAAACGCCACGGCGCCCGTGCTACCCGCTGGCGCGGCAGGATAGAGGTTCAAAATGTCCGTGGCGATCGATGAAATCTGATCAGAGGGGATGATGTTGTTCAAGTAGGGAGTCCCTGTCAGAGGGTCGACGATTTGAGTCGCGCGGAGCAACGAGTTGGGAGGGGCAGGATTACAAATGCCATTTGTGAAGCCAGTTTGACAGAGTGCGGAGAGATCGCCGTTGCGCTCGGCTTGCGTCGGTACGGCAGCGAGCGCGCTCATGCCCGCTTCGTTACGGAAGAAATCCGTGGAGGCAAAGAAAAAGGTCTTACCTTTAAGAATGGGTCCGCCGACGCTGAACCCGAATTGGTTTTGCGTGAGCACGGGCTTGTCCGGCCCGTCAAAGAAATTGCGCGCATCCAGCGCCTGATTCCGAACGTATTCATAGACTGAACCGTGAAACTCATTCGATCCGGAACGCGTGATCACGTTGACCTGGCCGGCGGCACTTCTTCCATATTCCGCACCATAACTATTTGTCGCGACTTTGAATTCCTCGATGCTGTCGACGGGTGGCTGAACGCCGTAACGATTCACATAGGGATCGTTATTGTCGACGCCATCAAGCAGGAAGTTGTTGTACTCTTCCCTTCCTCCCGCGGCATCCATAGAGAACGACCCTCTCGTTGAGAGTTCTGAATTCTCACTGGGTGGAAGCACTCCGGGAGCGAGAAGAGCGAGTTTGAGGAACGTCCGCGGATCGAGAGGCAGATCTTCAACCTGCTGCTTATTGACTACCATGGACATTTCCGACGATTGTGTCTGCAACGGATTGGCGGTTGAAGTGACGTCAATTGTTTTCTGCACGCCCGCAATGGTCAGGTGAAAGTCCACCCGTAGTTGAGTGTTCACAGCAAGGTAAACGTTGGACTCCGTGACATCGGTGAAGTTCGCAGCGGAGGCGGAGACTGTGTAAATCGCCGGATTGAGCCCCACGATAGTGAATGAGCCGTCCGAGTCCGTGGTCGTCTTTCGGACTACAGAACGGTTGAGGTCGCTCACTGTTACTGTCGCGTTTATAATCACTCCACCGCTTGGATCATAGACATACCCAAGGAGCGAGCTGCTGGTTATCTGGGCCACAATACAGCGTGGCGAGAAGAAACAGAGGGACAGGACCAGCATAAGCACATAGGGGTGATGCCTACACACCGGCGTCCGCCGGAGCGCCATCACCGACTCAGAGAACCGGAGTAGTGTGCCTGTATCAAACATGGGGTTATGACCTCTCCTGTTTTCCCTCAGTTGCCAATCGGTTTTGCCGCCGGACTTGCTCTTCTATTGGCACTCCTCTCCTTCCTTAAAAGGCTAGACGGTGAAGCTCGCGCACTTTGGATTGCCCGCCTGGTCTGCAACGCTACCTCTTGATATTCATTCGCATTTCGTTTCCTTCCCATGAACTCTGTAGCAAGAAATCAACATCCCAGGAGCGTTACTGACTGGACTTAGTTTCGGCAACTGTCTGTAAAGGGGCCGGTTTCACACTCCAAAGATTTCCTATCTCCTCCCGTGGACGTTCCTCGGGATAAGCCATGATCGTCGCGGAGAACATCTGCATCATTTTGACATTCAGTTTCGCAGAGGGGACGGGGTTCACCACCGCCTGCGCCATCAAATAAAGGTATTGGGCAGAATTGACCTTGCTGCTACCGACCTCGATCCACGAAGGAATGGCATTGGCAGGCGTAGGATTCCAAGTGTTGTTGTGCAACTGCTTGGAGATGTCGACGGCAGCGCGAGCAATCTCACGGACCGAGACTTCTCCCACGTTAGGGCCGTGATCCATCGGTGTATTGATCGGTCCGTAGACTTTGACGACCTGCACGGATACGGGTAGTTTGCCGGTTCGACTTAAATCCGCGAGGACATCGGCGGAAACTTGAAATGCGTTGGCAAGTGACAGATAGTGGCCGTCAATTTCCGCGTAGAACGGCATAACGGTATTGGGGCCCCAAAGCCTCAGTAGCTCTTTCATGCCTGTCTGAACCTTGTCGAAGGGAAGGCTGAAACCATAGCTGGGAGGGGTCATTTGCTTCAAAGCGCCGTTGGAGACGAACCGACTTCCAGGATTGGCCGGAATATACGCCTCCGAAAGCCATTTCAGTAAAGCGTCTTCCTTGACATAGGCATCCTGAATGTCGACAGCGGTGCGGAATTGCTGCACCGGCAGTTGCGGTGCGTCCGGATGCGCATAAGCGTATTTCAAGGTCGGATAGCCTTCACTCTGCACAAAAGCCGGCTTGAGGTAGATCTTGTCACTGCCGAGCTCTACGTGAACAATGCGTATCCTTGAGCGATCGACTTTGTTCAAGACCGCCTGCAGACCATCCGCGCCATCGAAGCCATTCACGGGCTGCATGGCCGGGTCACTGGTCTCCGAGACGCGAAGAACATCATCCTGCCAGAAGAGTTCAGGGGACGAAGTAGAGACCGGGCTGAGTTCTCGGCTGAACTCTTTGACGGAACCGCGATAGCCGGGAATGTGCGCCGGGTTAGCGTACGGAATGCCCGACATGATAGCAACTTTATTGTACTGACCGAGGTGGTGGACCAATTCTGCATCCTCACCCATTTTCGCTGCGATGCCAGCGATGCAGGCAGCTTCGCCGAAGATTTCCTGCATTTTCTTGAGCCCCCCCGAAGTTCCGGGAATAAGGGCACCGGTCAGCGGGTCGCGGCCTTCGGTCAATGTCTGCCCCGCGGCAGCCTCCCGTAATGCCCAACCCTCTTCTGGAGTTTTGCCCTTGGGAACATTGGCCAGCGGGCGCGTTTGGTAGGTGGGCTCATCTGCACCGTCATAGCCAAGTTCAATTACTCCGCGGCGGACGTAATCAGCGACAAAGTCCTTGATGCCGGTTTGCGCATTGCGGTCCTGAAGAGCCTGACTAATTGAGCCAGAAAGGAAGACTGTGGCGGAGATGGAATCGTTGGGATGAGCTTTACGATAAGTCTCGACTTCTGTGAGGATTTGACGGAGCCGTTGCTCGCTCAACTCGATGTTTACGTGGTCCGTTACGCGTGCAAACAAATAAACAAAAACGGGTTGCTGAACTGAAGAGTCTGGAGTTGGAGCTGTGGTTTGTGCAAATGCATGCCTAGGAATCAGCAGAAGAGCGGCTAACAAAACTAAGTCACGCTTCATCACGATCTCCGACCGGGGTGTTGGGACATATCGAACTGCGTTACTTGGTTGAAGACAACGTGCGCATTTTGCGCAAAATCCGGGCCCTCCCAGTTCGACCCTAAGGGTCGTGACCTAAAGGGCCCGGATTTGCAAATCATCTCGGCTTCCCGGTAAATATCAGTGCGGCGCCGGGATCGGTACAGAAGCTTGGTTAGATTGGCAAATTTCCACGCCGTTGGCACTCAATGGCTGCAGAACGTAGTAGTACGTATTGCCATTCGAGAGTCCCGTCCGGTCGGAGAATGCTGTGGTGGTGCTGTTGCCGACCTTTGAGTACGGCCCTCCATTGGTGGCGCCGCGTAGCACGTCATAAGAAGCCGTGTTCGGAATTCCCGTCCACGTCAGGTCAATGCGTGCAGCAGCGCGACCGCTAGGAGTACCGCGTCCACCCAGGTTATTCACGCACTGCACGAAGACGGTTCTTCGGAGCATGATGATGGACCACGCAGTTTCAAACGGGAAATGGTTTGCTACATAGCTGTGGCCCGTCCAAAAACCACCTGGGTCCTGACGATCGACGAGGGTGCGGGCCACACCATCGGTGGGGGCACCGTTGGCCACCTCTGCGCCATACCAATCGATGGGACTCACACCGGGGGTCTTCGATTGGAGCAAGATGATGGGCTGAAGTGAACCACCTGGATCGTGGAGGAGCATGGATTTGGTGAAGGAAAAGAGGCCGTAGGTGTAGGCCTTGGGAGCTACGCCGGCCAGGCATTGAGGGTTGACTCCGCAACCAGGCTCACCAGTATTGCCAAAATTGTCGCGCATGAAGGTTTCGGCCTTGTCCCAACGCGCATCGCCCCGGCCGATTCCATCCATGACCATCTGCACCATGCTGGACGGAGTGTCAGCATAGGGGCCCCAAACGGGGGTCTTACCGCGGTATCCAAAGGAGCCATCTGCTGCTTGACTGTAGGTAATCCAAACGGCGTTGGCGCTCTGGACGATGGGAGGGATGGTCAAACCAAAACCGCGCTGCGCGCCGATGGCACCGATAGCCGCCCACTGCGAAACAGAACTGTCATCCCCCTGAAGGCAACCGTAGAGCCAAGCACCCCCAGATGCGCTATCCACATTGAAGTTGGAGCCGTATTGGCAATAGGAATAGGCATCCACGCCGTCTTGAACGATGTCGACAAACTTCTTGCCTTTGACACCAGCCGGGCCCGTCACGGCCACTGCGTTCGGAGTGTCTGATGCGATAAATGCGTCCATCACTTGGCCTGTTGTGTACATGGTCTGCCCGGTCGGGTCATTGAAGAGGACATACTGTCCGTTGCCGTTACCATCAAAGGTGTAGGTGCAGGGGGTCGTGCCGCCGTTCGGGCAAGCCGGAGGCGCATTAAAGTTATAGGCCTTGTTCGCCACTACCGGGAAGGCGGCCAAATAAGTTTCAAGACGAGCCAACCCACGAGCTACATCGTCGGTGTAAGGGTCTGAAGCTGGACCGTCCTGCAGATGTCCATTAACCTCGAATGCTTGCACGGCGTTCGCATCAATGGCCACCGAACCGTTGACATTGTCGCAGGTCTGCGTGGGCACGACGCAACCAGGCGAGGGGAACTGGATGTCCCAGCCGCCTTCGTTCACTCCGGCGACCACGTAACGTTGCATGGTCTTATGCAGAGTCCACAAGCCGGTGTCGATGGCAACATCAACCGCCGACGCCAAATTGTTCGGACCTTGAATAACCAGGTAATTGGCGGTTCCAGTATTGCTCGCATTGTTGTTATCCGTGACGGTAACACTTGCGGTCCAAGTTGTCCCTACGGCTGCCGCCGCTGGGTATGCATGCGTTGTCGAAATGTCAAAAGGTTTGACAAGTGCAAAATTTACGATTGGACTGCCATCTCCAAAATTCCAAAATACGGTAAACGGGTCTGCAGAACCATGGACATCAACCGTGGCACCCAGCACAATGGTCTTGCCATTGAAAGTGCTATGTGGGGTAGTCGGGTTGGTCGGATCGAGCGGAACCGTCTTGACCGTGACCTGAGCCTGGGTCGTATAGGCCCCCAGGAGTACTGCCACTGCTAACGCGAGGAAACAGCATCCACGCAGAGTCCCAACAAGCTTCGCATTCATTATCTTCCCCCTCCAGTTATCATTCATCCGAAGTTAGCGCGAGCCTAGAAATGTCGTTTAATGGGTCGAGTGTAAGAGCCTTATGCTTCTGACGAAGCGGAGATCCTGTTGCGACGCTTGAGCCCCAGACCAAGCAGTCCAGTGCTCAACAGTACCAGAGTCCCTGGTTCAGGCACGCCTTCTCCTCCGCCACCCCCGCCTCCTCCAGTTCCTGAAGGTTGCGAGGTCGCCGTGCCACTGAAAAAGATATCGTTTTCGGAGTTGTTGTTGGGATCGACCGGGTGTACCTGTTCGAGATTGAAGCCTCCCGGGTTCGTATGAGAAAGAGTGAAGGTTATCAATTCCTCGTCTCCAGCCGCAATCGTGAAGTTGAAGCCCATGGCTAAGGAAACGTCACCATTGCAGGCCGCCGTAGCGGGATCACAGGTATTCAGGTAATTGCTGGCACCCGCCGGGATGTGATTCGTATTGTCCAGTGTGTTTCCCTGGGTATTTCCGTAGATCGTGCCAAAGAGGGGATCGTCGATTTGATAGGACTGGCCTGCTGACGCAGACCCGTTCACAATGCCATATTCATTGTAGAAGGGTACCCCACCCTCAATGTCGAAGTAACCGAGGACGGAGTAGGTTCCAGGGCCGGGGTCAAAAACGAGGGAAAGTGTTCCCAAGCCCGTCGTTGTATCGAAGCCGCCAGAGTTGAGCCCCGGCACCGCAAAGGTGTTGTGGTACTGGGTCCCATTCACTACTAACAAGGACTCCTGCAGGGACGAATCGGCCAGCGCTGCAGGAGCAAGTACAAAACCTAAGACGAACAGCCCCATCAGCGCCGTTGTCAATTTCCTCATCTTGCTCTCCTATCCAAGACTTGAACGTATGCGGAAATACATCCGTGGAGACACAGGGCAAGCGCAGAGCTATCCACCTAGCGCCCGAGCCACCCCGTCGCTGCGGCGATAGAGGCAATTGGTATGCCAAGTAATTACAAAGTTTAACTTGCAGATTCGCAGGGCGTTCGTCATCTAATGGAAATATAGTAGTGCAACTTTTTTCCCTGACTTCGCATATGTTTTCCAGCTTTGCTCTTGAATATGCGACTCTTTACCGGTGCAATTGTAGCCAGAATCACTCATTGTTAACCCGTTAGGGTTCTCTAACTTCAAGCACTCTGTCGGTCGGCACATCAGATAATTCTTGTAGCCTCCCGCTAGGCCAGCGGAGCAGAACTCGTTTGGCCTGAGTGAGCGATCCTAGTCCAAATCGAACGGGTAGTTCGCTCGAGGAGGCGTAGCCGACGCTGGTGGTCACCTGGTTGTGAAGAACCCGACCGTCGGACAGTTCGAGGCGTATTGTGGAGCCGATACCGTCCCGATTGCTTTTGGTTCCCGTTAGTTTCAAGGCAAGCCAGTGGGCGTTTCCAGGACTCACATTTCTGAAAAGCTGCGCGGGTCCATCCAGTGAGCTTATGATTACGTCGACCCTACCGTCCTTGTCGAAATCGGCGAACGCAGCGCCACGGTTCTGGCGCGGGACTTGGAAATCCTTACCGGCACTTGACGACACATTCTTGAATGTGCCGTTGCCCAGATTCCGGAAGACAGAGTTCGCCAATGCCGTGGCTTCGGCCAAGTACTCCTGAAGCGCGGGAAAGTGGGCATTCGCAGTGAAGATATCCTTTAGGCCGTCGTTATCGAGGTCGTAGATTCCTATTCCCCAGCCCGTGAGTCTCCCGGTCTCGAGTGTGAAGCCGGAAGCGGCGGTCACATCATCGAAGACAGGGGATTTCCCTGAGTTCTGAAAGAGCAGAAAGGAGTCATTGATCATGTCGGTCATGGCGACGTCGGGTTTGCCATCATTGTTGAAGTCGCGAAAATCAACCCCCATGCCGGCGACCGGACGGCCGTCTTCATTCAAGGCAATTCCAGCCATCAGGCCCACCTCTTCAAATTTGCCGTCACCGAGGTTATGGAATAAGAAATTTCTCATAGAGTCATTGGCGACGAAGATGTCCATCCTACCGTCAGCGTCGTAATCCGCAATGGCTATGCCCATGCCCTTGCCAAGGCTTTTGGCGATGCCGGATTGCTCCGAGATGTCGGTAAAGGTTCCGTTCCGGTTGTTATGGAAGAGCTGATTGGGCCGCGCGGGATAGGCGCTTGGATGGCAGTACAGCCGATGGTTCGGGAAACCACAGGATGGCTCCGTCGCGGGATCCCAGCCCACATAATTGGAAACGAATAGGTCTAGGTTGCCGTCATTGTCCGCATCAACCCAGGCAGCCGCTATGGCCCACATTTTCCCGTATTTGGGGTGCAGCCCGGTGAGACCGGCTTTTTCTGTGACGTCCTCAAAGGTTCCATCGCCGTGGTTACGGTAAAGAATGTTACGGTTCACGCCAGTAACAAACAGGTCTACGAAGCCGTCGTTGTCATAGTCCGCTGCAGCCACGCCCATCGAATAGCCCTCGCCGGCGAGCCCTGCCTTCTCGGTGACGTCGGTGAAGGAACCGTCGCAATTGTTACGATACAGGCGGTTGAAATACTTAGGTGAGTCCTTCTTCAGGGAAGGAAGAGCCGCGCCATTGGTGAAGAAAATATCGATGCAACCGTCGTTGTTGTAATCAAAAGCGGCAACGCCGCCAACCATAAGTTCGACCTGATGAAAGTCTCCAGCGGCTCCGTTTTCGAGTTTGAAGTCGATTCCCGAGCGCTGGGCCATTTCTTCAAATTGGATTTGCGCCCGGGAGCATAGCGGACATAGCAAGACAAAAAGCAGTAACCAGCGATGACGCTTCATGGTCGTAGAATCCGATTCGAGCCTTTTCGCTTCTGGTCCTCGGCACAAGGAACGATAGCATTCCTTTCCGATCAGCGTGGTATCTCTTCGTTGAGGCGAGCCTCGAAGGCGCGGAGCCACTCGGCCTGCTCGCTGGCCTTCTGTGTCTGTCCCTGAGCCTGGTAGATTTTGACAAGCAGACTGCGAGGATAGGCAAATTGGGGAATCATGTGCATGGCTGTTTCCTCGGCAGCTGCCGCTTCCTGTAATCGTCCCATTCGGTACAAGACTTTTCCTTTCCACACGTATCCCATGGCTAAATCGGGTCTGGCTTGAATGGCTTGGTCTACGCGTTCCAGGGCGGGTTCGAGCCGGTTTGTATCGTAGAGAAGCTGGGCAAAGACGAGAAGCAGATCCGGATCCTTTTGGGCGATTGGATTTTTGGCGAGAGTGTTCATCAAGGCCTCCGCTTCCTTTGCCTTACCCAAATGGACCCAGCAGACCGCGCGATAGATTTCGATTTGGGTGTTTCGGGATGGATCAGCAGAAGAGGAAGCGATCGCTTTTTCGAAATCTGCGTCCGCCGAACCGTAGTAGCCGTTTTGATACATCAGCAGACCCAGATAATACCAACTCTCTTTGTCACTGGGGTCTGTTGCGAGCAGGTCTTTCAAGAACTGTTCGGCGGGAAGAAAGCGACGTAGATCTACCAAAGCGTGAGCGAGATCGACCTTGGCAGCCCGATCATCGGGTCTCCGCTCGATGACTACCCCAAGAAATCGAGCAGCATCCAGCGGGCGACCCATGGCCAGATAGCATCTACCCAGCGCGGCGAAGGCATCCGTGAAATCGGGTGAAGTTGCGATCAGCTGTTTGTAACTGCTTTCGGCCTCTTGAAACTGTTTCCGTTTGCATTGGGAGTCGGCGGTCCGCAATAGTTCCGCTCGGTCCGCTGGCGCCGACGTTTGGGTGCCGGGTAGCGGGATGGCGATGGCCAGGAGCAAGGCGGCGAGACGCATGGGACGTTCGGCGAGAAGTATAGAGGAGGAAGGCTCGGATAACAAAGGCGCAAGCAATTGTGCTTCTCGTTTTGGCACGATTTGTGTATGTTCTTTGACTCTCATGAGCCCCACTAACGCTTTCCTCATCGCTTCTGGCGGGACCGAACTCGGTGCAATGCAGGTTAAGGAACTGGCCGTCCACCATGACTTGGGTGCTTCCGGCGATCTGGTGGGCGTTCTGATCGGGTTGACGATGATCACCTGTGCCGCGCGAGGCCTGGGCTCTGTCTTCGGGCGAATCGGACAACCAGCGGTGATCGGCGAAATTTTCGCGGGAATCCTGCTGGGGCCATCGTTGCTTGGGAGGTTGGCGCCAGCATGGAGCGGACACATCTTCACGGCGCAGGCCATGCCCGTGATCGGATTGTTAGCGCAGATTGGCGTGATCCTCTACATGTTTGAGGTAGGACGGGAGCTTGACCCCTATGTGTTTCAACGAAGAGGCATGGCAACACTGGCCATTTCCCACGCGAGTATCGTCATCCCGTTCTTGCTGGGATCACTGCTGTCGATATGGCTGTACCCGCGGTATGCGCTCCCTGAGGTTGGATATCGTGATTTCATTTTGTTTACCGGCGTAGCGATGTCGATTACAGCGTTCCCGGTGCTGGCGCGAATTCTTTCCGATCGAGGAATGACGAAGACATCGATTGGAGAATTGGCACTGGCCTGTGCAGCGATCGACGACGTGACCGCTTGGTGCTTGCTGGCATTGATGGTTGGCGTTGCGGGAACGCGCATGACCAGTGCGCTCCGCACGCTGGAGTGGGTTGTCGTGTACATTGCGTTTCTGTTTCTGGCGGTGGGTCCAATCTTGCGGCGGTTGCATAAAGTCGCAGAACAAAAACCGCAAATTGTGGGGAAACTTACCGCGCTCGTCTACCTAATGCTGGTTTTAGCGGTGTGCGGGAGCGAGAATATCGGTATTCACGGAGTATTTGGGGCGTTTTTGTTTGGCCTGCTACTTCCACAGGGATTTCCGTTGCCGAAGGAAGTGACCCGGCCGATTCACTTCATCGTGGCTATGATTCTGATGCCGGCGTATCTGGCGTTCACAGGCATGCGCACCCGGATCGACTTGCTGAATGACGGGCGAGCCTGGGCGGCCTGTGGATTGATTGTGATGGTCGCGGCGCTAGGAAAATTCGGTGGTAGCTCGGTGGCTGCGCGGTTAGCGGGTGTTTCCTGGAGGGACGCGGCGAGACTGGGGGCATTGATGAACACGCGCGGATTGATGGAGTTCGTAGTTCTAAATATCGGCCTCGATCTCGGGATCATCACACCAAAATTGTTTACGATGTTTGTGATGATGGCATTGTTGACCACTCTGGCGACCGCGCCGACACTGAAATTATTGGAACGTGGGCCCCTTCGTGAACCGGGAGGCTAGTCTTCAGGTAGCCTCCGAGAGGGTGTGCGGCTCGAGATTGGCACGGCAGCAGAAAACGAGCAGGCCGGCTGAACCCCCAAGCGGCAGGCTTGCTCAAATCGGGCGCGCGCTGCAGCTTCATCGCGCAAGCCAACAGTGCCATGAAGATAGAGCTGACCGGCGTTGACGCAACTGGGGCCGAACTGATTGCGACAAGCATCTTCGAAGTACTGCAAGGCCTTGGCCACGTCCCGCGGGGTACCTTCGCCAAACAGATAGCTTTCCCCAAGCCGACCACATCCACGGGAAAAGCCGAAGTCGCAGGACTCTTGAAAGTAAGCTAGGGCTTGACCATCATCACGAGCGACGCCAAGTCCCTTGTGACGGAGCGAGCCGAGAATGAAGCAACTGACGCCGTCTCTCGCGCTACACGATTTTTCCAGTGCAAGGCCACGCCCAGTAAGAACGAGTTCTCCCAGCGAGGAACAAGCTGTGCTAAGGCCAAGGTCGCAGGCGCGGCCATAACCCTTTCCCGCCTCATTTAAGTCCATAGGTGCGTATTTCCCCTCCTCCATGACCTGGCCGACGGTGAAGCAAGATTCGCGGACCCCGTTTGAGCACGTGGCAGTTAGCGTGGTCATCCAGGTTTGGCAGGCATGGTATTTGCCATCCATACAAGCCTGCTGCCAGAAGGCCACGCTTTTGCCGGGATGGTTGTGGCCCACAAAGCCTGTAGCGGACATGGTGACAAATAGCAAAATCCAAACAGACATGTAGAGATAGTTGAGCTTTTTTGAATTCCAGGCGGTAAGAGGACTGAGGGAACGAAACCGTTGAAAGAGCTGAACAAACCAAGCATCTACCCTGCGGAAGTAATGATCGATCGCGCGAACGGTCAGGTTGAGGGGAGGCACACACAAGAGTTTGTCGTAAAAGGTGGGCGCCCCGAACGCAGCCAGCAACGAATACAAGCCAAAGACGGAACCGCCGTAAGCCGCGCCGAACAAAATTTTGCCCGACGTGCTGCGGGGTGAAGTCGCAGGATCGGTGACGAGCAAGTGCAGTCCCAGGAAAACGGCCGGAGGGATGTTGGAGTCGATGAAATAGTAGACACCCGTCGATTGGGTGAAGATGATATTGAGAAGGTAGAGCATCGCCGCCGCGGAGAGAGTGACCAAGGTGACGGAGAAAAGGGCCTGTACCACTAGGCCGACGCAGAAAATCTCGAGATAGATGTTGGGCGGAGAATGGAAGGTGAGCGCGATTTGTTCTCCCCAGGTGATGGGGGTTGTGCGAGTGATCAGCAAGCCCATGGAGAATAGAAAGAGGCCGAAGGCGGAAGGATTGAAAATGTGAACCGTCTGTCCGCCGCGCTTCCACCTGATGAACTCTTTCCCAAAAACGCCGGTGGCAACCATGAGGAACTGCAGGATGAACCAATCATCCCGGAACCACATGAACAGGTTGGTGCTGAAGATGATGGGAATAGGGCCAAAACCAAGAATCCAGGTGTCGTGTCGAAACCAACTGACCAGCATATTCAGGCTATAGGCAAAAACGACCTGGGCCAGAATGAGGGGGATATGATTGTAAACCTCCGGCCAATACCATCCCCAATATGCATAAATGAGCGAGTGCATCAAGAACTGAACGTAGTGTACCGGCCGCGGCTCGAAACGATAGGTTAGAATGCGACCGGTGCGGGCAACTTGGCGGTACAGGAGGAAAAGGGCAACGCCGAGGCACACGCCTACCGACAGGAAGGTAATGAGGAGCGCGTGATTCTCACGGATACGAGGTAGAAAAGAAAAGCAGAAAAAGATGCCCACGAGCAGAAGGATGAACTTCAGCGGAGGAAGAGAATTCGACTGCGCTTGTTTAGAACGACTTGCCAAGTGCACTCCGAGTCGCCGGAGTTTTGCATACTTCCACAGTTCGCGCAATAGTGCGGAACGCAGTTCGGAGACGTTAAGCCGTTCACGAATATCGGAGGGCGAAAGTGTGCAAAACGCTTCCCATACTTAGGAGGAAGGTAAAGACACGTAAGGAAACAGCAGTATTCCGATGCCAATTCTCTGAAGATAACAAGGAAGTTAGAATGCCCTCTTACCGCCCCTCGGACTGGTCTCATTCCTGCACCGATTCTTGGCCCGGGCCTTAAAATGAGAATTCGGAGCCAAAGCCGTGTAACGGTGGATCCGGCACGACTTGAAGGTCTTTAGGTTCTGCGCTGCGTAACCGGGGTACCTTTACGAAGTACAAACGGTCGATGGTGCAATGCCTCAATCCGCGGAGCTGGCCTGAGAAGGAAACGATGCAAAATTCATTGAACCTAAAGAAGCTGACGTTGTTTGTTGCCGTGAACTTCCTGTGCCGTTCGACAGGTCTTGCGGAGGATTCTTTCCCGGAGCACCCTAAGGGATTGGCGGTCGTCGCGACTTCGCAGGATCCGCAGGAAGGGCAGCTGCCCGAGCTGGCATCGGAAGGGGCTGCCGGGATCATCGCGGTCGAAGACAGTCTATGGATCTCAAATCCAACGCAGGACCGAGTGCTGCGGCTCGCGCTCTCTGACGGCAAAATCCTGGCAAACATTTCTGTGCCGGATCAGCCACTCGGAATGGCTTACGATGGAGAGAGTCTATGGGTGACAAATAGCGGAAGCAATCACGTGACAAAGATCGACCCCATAAATGAAAAGATATTGGGCACGTATGACGTCGGGGAAAATCCAACCGCCGTGCTTTTCGAGAAGAGCACCAACGCGATTTGGGTGGCCAACAGCGGGGCCAGTTCCGTGAGTAAGTTGGGAGCAAAAGATGGAAAGTCGCTCGGGAATTTTGGTGTGGGGAGCGGGCCGTGTGGGTTCGTTGTCGAGGGAGCAAACCTGTGGGTCGTGAACAAATTGGCAGCTTCCGTAACGAAGCTCAAGCTAAGCGACGGTACCGCTCAGGGTATTTTCAGTGCGGGCGCATCGCCGGTCGCGATTGTTTATGATGGCTCGCTCTTATGGGTTCTAGACGGAGAAAACAATACCCTTCTCAAACTTCGCCCCTCGGACGGAGAAACCGTAGGAAAGGTTGAAGTGGGAAATGGTTTGACCGCATTGCTCTTTGACAAACACGACCTCTGGGTCGCCAGTAGCCGAGATTCGGCGCTTTTCAAAATTCGCCCCTCGGATGGCATGATTCAGGGCCCATTTCAAGCAGGTGGCAAACCTGCAGCCATCGCGTTCGACGGTAGCAATCTCTGGGTTTCCAACTTTGGGAACGGTTACCTGATTAAATTGGACTTTCAGAGTGGCAGAATGATTGGCGCGTTTGGACTGATGCCCCCAAGAATTGTAGCGCCCCCGGAAAATTGAATGCCCTGGCGCAACCGGCTAGCGCAATGGCGAAGCGTGGGTTCTGCCAAGCGCAAAAAACTCAGTCGGAAAGACCCTTGCAGGCATCAGACTCTACCCAGACCCAAAAACCAATCTGGCCACGCGCACCGCCGTCGTTACTATCCTATAAGGCAGCCTCCGGCTCACCACCGATTGAGCGGTACTCGGTTAGTCCCCTTTCAGTTTGAGGCCGATACGGAAATCTTGCCAGAAATCTTCCGTGTGCAGCGTGATTCCTTTTTCTCCGGCAGTCTTTCTGAACACACTTCTCAGATTATCTTCAACAAAACCTAATTGTGGGTTAACGACGTACGCGAACCGCTGTGCTGTGCCTGCTTGTCTGCCTGTTTCTGCTACCGATCTGGATCGTCTGGCACCCGCCGATCGTGGATTGCCCGAACCACCGGGCGCGTGCGTTTGTCCTGCATCGTCTGAACGATCCGCAGTATCGCTTCGTCGGCTGGTTCGCTCCCGATTCCGGTCCCAATCCTTACTTTCTCGCTGACTTTCTAATGCAAATCTTCCGGCGGTTCTTTGGGATATACACGGCAGACCGTATACGGCTGTCACTTCGCGTTCTCAGTGTGCCTTTTTCCGTGCTCTTTTTCTTGCGGTGTGGCAACCCGGGCAACGAGTATCTGGGGTTATGGGCTTTCGCGATTGCCTACAATCCTAATTTCTTGCTGGGCAAAGCTCGCCTGTTTATCGCAAAAACTCAGCAGCGACCGGAGAGAGCACTTTCCGGAAGGCAAATGCTCCGAACTCGTCTGCGCCGAGAATGAGGCTCTCGGAACTAGTATGTACTTCAGAGACAACCGTCTTCACATTGTTTCCTCTCCCCGGTAAACTGGAGGACAGGAGGGAAGTTGCGTCTGGTATCAGTAACGCTCGGAAACTCGAAAATTACCTGGTTGAAACATTGCCGCAATCTTGGCTACGCAACACTTAATGAAACCAGAGGTTACCTGTGAAGACACTTACGCCCGAGCCGGTTTTAGCCACTACCTCGCTGTTCCGTGTATCTCTGGCACAAAACCCCGACGACTTGGTCGAATGCCAGCGACTTCGTTACCTGGTATTCAACCTCGAACTCAAAGAAGGACTGTCCACCTCGGAACGCAGCGGTCTTGATATTGATCCCTTCGACCCGTTTTGTGACCACCTCCTGGTTCGCGACCTCGAATCCGGAAAACTGGTCGGCACCTACCGGCTACAGACCGGCGAAACGGCCCGCCAGAACTTCGGTTACTACGGCAATCAGCTCTTCGATTTTTCCGTCTTCGACCCGGTCCGCAGAGAGACGCTGGAATTGGGACGCGCCTGCGTGCACATCGATTTTCGCAACATTATGGTACTTCACGCCCTGTGGAAGGGTATCGCCGTTTACGCCACGCGTGTCGGGGCTCGTTATTTGGTCGGCTGCAGCTCCCTCTCCTCGCAGGAGGAAAACTACGGCGTGGCCCTGTACGAATCGCTGAAAGATAAATATCTGGTTGAGCCTCGCTTGCGCACTGTGCCACAGCCCGGCTACGAGTGCCGGTCTAGCGGAGAGCCCGTCGAGTTGTCGCGCCCGCCACGCTTGTTTCGCGCCTATCTGGATATTTCGGCGCGCGTATGCGGTCCTCCGGCAATTGACCGCGAATTCAAGACCATCGACTTCCTGACGCTGGTCGACCTCGCGCGGCTGCCGGACCGTGTGCGCACGCGTTTCTTCTAGACGGCTCGCTCGTAATCGATATATAGACAGCGCTCGATCTATATCCGCAACTCCCGTTCGGGCCTATACCCTTCGGCCGCCGACAGGGTATACTGCCAACCCAGCGAGGTCATGCAAACATGATTCAAATCCAGCCAGAACAAGCATCGTTTCTACTTCAGCTAGCGCTGCCGGCAGCCAAAAACGAGCACCGCACCACTCGCCGGGTGATTGAAGCGATTCCCGCCGACAAGGGCGATTACCGTCCGGACCCGATTTCAAAGAGCGCCATAGAATTGGCCTGGCACATGGTCGCCGCCGAACACCGCTTTTACAGCGGCATTGTATCGGGGGCCTTCGATTTCACGCCGATCCACCGGCCAGAGACCGTACGGACGCCCGGGGAGATTGGCACATGGTACGGCGAATCGTTCAGCAGGAATTTTGAACGGCTGAGCGCCTTGAATGGTCAACAACTGGTTAAAGTAGTGGATTTCCGGGGAATGTTCCAGCTAACGGCCGTGGCCTACTTCGAATTCTCCTTGCGTCACACCATTCATCATCGCGGCCAACTCTCGGCTTATCTGCGGGCGATGGGCGGCAAGGTTCCCGCAATCTATGGAGAGAGTTACGACTCTGCCGAAGCAAAGAAAGCGGCGCAGGCAGGTTAGGCTTAAATCGGCAATTCCCAGATCGCTCGCCTCTGTTAGAGTGCCGTTTATCCCAGCAAAAGTTTTTTTGCCAGGGCCAGAGCAGGGGCAGCATCATGAGGCTTAGCAAGCTTGGCCCGAATAAAATCGTTCGAGCCGCCTCCCTTCCCCTTGTAAGTCACAAAAACTTCCTTTAGCAGAGCCGGGAGGTCTGCCTTGGTGGTCGGGAACTGCGCCAGAACAAACTGTCCAGACTCCTCATGAAAGAGTGCCGCCACGACGCTTTCGCGTTTCGCCAGTTCCGTAGCTAGGGGCAACAATAGATCGGAATCCGATTCGTCCAATAGTTCCGCGACCACTCTCGAGCCTTTTGCGGACACAGGTGCCGCAGAAACCAGCAATGCTGCACGCGCTTCGGCAAGTTCCTGCAGTACCCCCCGAAGACTCTTATAGTGCGAGTCGCGCTCGCTGTATGATTTCTCTACCGCCACCATCAAATCTTCAGGTGCGCAACTAAGCCGCTTGGACAACGATTGCAGAAGTTGAAAATCTGCGCTCGCGACGCGATCAGCACGGGCTCCGCAGACGAATTCCACTCGCCAATCCTGGCGTATTCGTGTCGAGCGCCGCACTAGGATAAAGCCAACCTGGCCGGTGCTTCTCACATGTGTGCCACCGCAGGGTTGCAGGTCTGCGGATTCAATCTCAATAGCGCGCAACAAGCCCTCACGTTCAACAACTTTCCGCACCCCAATTTCGGCCAACTGCTCTGCCGTTCCATAGCGCACGTTTACTGGGCGATCTTGAAAGATTACCTCGTTCGCCGCGCGTTGCGCACCTTGGAGAGTGTCCAGCGAAGGTTCCGGTCCGCGAAGATCGATGGTGCAAAGATCGGCGCCGAGATGGAACGACACTGTTGGCAAGCCGAATCGTTCCTGAAACATCGCTGAAAGAAGATGTTGGCCGGTGTGCTGCTGCATGTGGTCAAAGCGCCGCGACCAGTCCACCGCTGCTTCAATGTGGCCGCGCCCAATCTCCCGATCGATGATGTGGACAATATTCTCCTCCGCATCTCGCACATCCAGAATGTAGGCATCTCCGAGCGTCCCCAAATCATTCGGCTGTCCACCGCTTGTTGGATAGAAAGCCGTGCGGTCCAGCACCACCTCCCACGCTGCGATGGGGCCAGCCTCGGAAAAGACGGAGCTCGACGGTTCGCAACTAAGCACGTTCGCGGTGAATGTCTGCAGATAGGCGTCGTCGTAATAAAGCCGATGAGTGCTCATCGGGCGAGAGTCTAGCACAGCCAATTCTCAGCAGCCGAGTCCAGCTTTGCTGCTGCAGGGTTCCTCGCGCATCCCCGGGAATTCCCGCTTTTCCGGTAAACTGGGAGTATGCCGATCAAGCTGATTGCCCTGGATATCGATGGCACGCTGCTGAACAGCCGTTGGGAAGTCTCCGCTGGCAACCGCTCCGCCATCGCCGAAGCCACTCGACGTGGCATCGAAGTTGCTCTCGTTACCGGCCGTCGCTTCGACTTCGCTCTTCCGGTCGTGCAACAAATTGCATCGCCGCTCACCATGATCGTGAATAACGGCGCCATGGTTCGCTCCAAGAGCGGTGCGACCCTCCTGCGGCATCTTCTTCCAAAGGACACCGCCCATCGTGTCGTCGAAGCAACAAACCCGTGGCGCAACTCGACCAGCGTGGTCTTTGACCGGCCGAAGGCCAATCAAGTCGTCGTGGAGAAGATTGACTTTGAAGACGGAATCCGCGGCAAGTATTACCGCCGCAATCGCGAATTTCTCGGCGAAGCCGTACCGCTGGAAAGTTGCTTAACGGAAGACCCCATTCAGGTGATGCTCGCTGGACCGGTTGCACCGATGCGGGAAGCGGAACGCGTGCTGAGGTCGGTCCAATTCAGTAGCGAGTACACTCTGGCCGTGACACTCTATGAGGACAAAGACTTTTCCATGATCGACGTCATCCACCCCACCATCACCAAGGGTTCCACCCTGTCCGAATGGGCAGCTCTGCGCGGCATTGCTGGCCGAGACATCCTGGCCATCGGGGATAACCACAATGACCTGGAAATGTTATCCTTTGCGGGTACCCCAGTGGTCATGGGTAATGGCGTACCCGAATTGAAGGCACGCGGGTGGCACGTGACCTGTTCGAATGATGAGGACGGGGTCGCAGCCGCGATCTGGCAGTTTGCTCTGCAGGAGGCTCCTCGGTGCGCTTGAAGCATATTCTGGCGTCGTTGGGACTGGTGAGCGCGCTGTCGCTCTCTGCGCCAGCCGCTCGTGCTGAATATGTGGTTCTCCGCAGCGGAGCGCGCCTGAACGTGACCGGTTATCAGCTTTTGGGCGACAAATACCGCCTTCAATTGGTGGGTGGCGTCGCCGAAGTGCCCGCGGCAGATGTCCTCGGCATTGAGCCGCAGGAGGTCTTCGAACCGCTCCCCGTACCGCTCGGGGCGAATACTCCGTTCAACGAAATCATCCGTCAGGCAGCCTCTCGTTACGGCGTGGACGCAGCGCTCATTCATTGCCTGATCGCGGTCGAATCTAACTTCAATCCGAAAGCGGTCTCCCGCAAGAATGCCCGTGGATTGATGCAGATCATGCCGAAAACGGCGGCGCATCTCGGTGTGACAAACATTTTTGACCCGCGCGAGAACGTCGATGCCGGCACCCGCTATCTGCGCGACATGCTGACGCGGTACAACAACGACCTCACGCTGGCTCTCGCTGCCTATAATGCTGGGCCTGATAAAGTGGATCGCTACGGTAAGCATGTCCCCCCATATCCTGAGACTCGAAAGTACGTGCAGACAATTTCGCGCAATTACGCCAAAGTAAGAACCTCAGTCTCTCAACCAAAATCCGCAGACTCTCCCGTCGCTGCCGGAATCCCCGCCGGGCGATAACCAAGTACTTCCGCCAGTGCAGTGATGGCTGCTCTGTTCGGGCTTAGGCAACACCCACATCCACTCCTGGATGCAACAACTCGCTGTGGTATACAACGTTGTAGAGGACCGCGGATGCTTTTGTGTCCTGGCGGCTACTGAGGAGCGCGCATCGTGCAAATGAAAATTCACACCGTATTGATTGCAGTCTCCGCCCTCGCGCTACAAAGCCTGGTTGCGAATCACGTCGGCGCGCAATCCTCCAGCAAGATCGACAATTCAACAACGGCGGCGGTGCGTGTGTGGCAAAGCACGATGGAACTGCCAACATACGAAGAGGGACTGCCGGACGAAAATCCGCCGTTCGATCAATTCGTCACCAACGGCCGGTTCAACTATCCGTACACGATGCGAGAGAATCTTACCAACCGTGTAGCACCCCGCCAGTGGCGCTCTCTCAACTTGGAAAATGAATATCTGAAGTGTGTGATCCTGCCGGATCTGGGTGGCCACCTGTACCGCTGCGTGGATAAGCGCAATGGCGCAGACCTGTTCTACGCGAACCCTTCCTTGAAATTTGCGCGCATTGCCTACCGCGGCGTGTGGGCCGCATACGGGATCGAGTTCAATTTTCCGGTGTCGCATAACTGGATGACCGCTTCACCGGTCGACTATTCCACTTCGACGGCCGCCGATGGCAGTGCCTCGGTTTGGGTAAGAAACATCGATCGTGTTTACGATATGGAATGGTGCGTGGAATTGACCCTTCGCCCAGGCCAGGCTGTGCTGGAGCAGAGGACGACGCTCTACAATCCTGGACGAGCCCGTCACCGCTTCTATTGGTGGACCAATGCGGGCGTGCAGGTATGGGATGACTCGCGGTTGTATTACCCGCAAGAATTCAGCGTTTTTCATGGATTCACCGATCTCGATCACTGGCCGGTGGACCGAACAGGTGTGGATTTGAGCGTCGTCGGAAATCATAAGTATGGCCCGGTGTCGCGCTTCAGTTATGCAAGCAACGAACCCTACATGGCCGTGTACCATCCGCGGACCAATGCAGGAGTCGTGCATTACGCTAGCCGCACCGATCTGCCGTCGAAGAAAGTCTTTTCCTGGGGCAGCGATCCCGAGGGTTTGGAATGGCGCAACGCCCTCTCCGACAACCACAGCGCTTATGTCGAAATACAGGCTGGACTGTTCCGTGATCAGGAAACGTATGCCTTTCTCGAACCGCAACAGGCGATCCATTTCACGGAATATTGGATACCGATCCGTGAGATTGGTGGCGTGACGCGTGCGAATCCACAGGCGGTGCTAGATATTACGCGCGTGCCATCCAACAAGGCGAATGCGGCCTCGCTGAACGTGGCGCTCAATGTGACCAGGAATTACCCGAATGCTACAGTCGACATTCGCGAAGGGACCCAGGTGATTGCCACGGACAATGTTTCGCTCACCCCGCGAAGTACCTATCAAAAGCTATTTTCAGACTTACCGGCAGCGAAAACATTCACCGTCACGCTGAAGGATGAATCCGGGAAGACAGTTCTGACACACACCGAAGGAACGTACGACTTTTGGCCGAAATCCGAAGTTCCCGAGGAATTGCCTGCGGCCTACGTCTTCCCCCCGGCGGATAAACGGACCGAGAGCGATTTCCTGGAATGGGGTGGCGAACAAGAACGAAACGGGATGGTGCTGGAGGCACTCGCGACCTACCGCGAAGGATTGCAACGATTTTCTGGAAGCGTAAGCTTGCATCGCGCGTCAGGGCGGCTGGATGTTGCTCTGAAACAATTCGCGGAGGGCATCAAGCAGCTCTCCACCGTGCTGCTGCGCGTCAGCAACGACAAAGACGCGGCTTACTACCTAGGGATTGCCTACGCCTCGACGGGGCAACCGCAGCAGGCTCGCCGTGCTTGGGAAGTCAGCGTGCAGTACGGCACTTTCCGCGCGCCGTCGCTCTACGAGCTGGCCGCGCTAGATGCGCGGGAAGGTAATCTGAACGAGGCACATGAAAAGCTAGCCACAGCGTACACGGAATTTCCGGATGCGGCGCGTGTGAGTGACATGGACGTTGCGTTGCTGCGATTTCTGGTTGAAACGAAGGCGTCCGATGAACTTCTGCAGAAGCGCCGGCTCGCTGATCCCGCCAATACTTTTTTGCGCTATGAGGCGACTCGTTTGCGGCAGCAGGATGCATCGCTCTGGGAGCACCTTGCCGCAGACCCCGAGAGGATCCTCGAACTCGCGGTCCTGTACATGCATTTTGGTTTCTACGAAGAAGCGTTTAACATCCTCGATCGCCACTACCCTTCCGGTGCATCAGTTGTCAGCGAACCCGGGATGCCTCGACCGGAAGCCTATTCCCTGATTGCGTACTTTCGCGCCTACTGCCGCGAGATGTTGCACCAGGACGCTACTGCCGACTACCGGGCCGCCTCTCAGAAGCCCTCCAACTACGTATTTCCAAACCGCGCCGAATCGTTCGAAGTACTCAAGCACGCCCTATCCGCGAATCCTGATGATGCGAATGCCCATGCCTTGCTCGGATCGCTATACATGTCCGCCGGGAAGGAAGATGCCGCGATGAGCGAATGGGACGCCGCCCGCGAATTGAATCCGGCAATTCCCGCATTGCTTAGGAATATGGGATACACGGTACTCTACGAGAAACAACCTCCTGAGCGGGCGATCAGACTATTTGTTGCGGGAACCGAGTTTGATGCCCAGAACGCCGAAGTCTATTTAGGATTGGAATTGGCATTGCGAGAGGCCGGGCGCTCGCCGGAAGAGCGTGTGGTTGCACTCAAAAAGTTTCCTGGACCGAATCCTCCCGCAACACTGATCTTTCAACTTGCGCGCAGTCTGGCGGATGCTGGGCGTTACGAAGAAGCGGAAAAGGAGCTGGCGACTCGGTTCATCCCCCTCGAAGAAGGAGGCGCCAGCCAGTTGGATGTATACCTGGAGATCAAGCTGGAACAATCACGGGCGCTGGCTGCCAAGCACCATTGCGACGAGTCCCGCGCACTGCTCCAGCATCTGGGCAGCGAGGCGCTCCCTCAGCTTTCGATCACAAAAGATGCCATGGCCCTGGCGTTACAATCGCCACGCCTGCAAAAAGAAGTCGCACAAGTGCAGGCCGCCTGTCCTGAATAGCCACACCCCGACGAGCCGCGTGGAAGAGCACTTTATTGATTCGGAGGAGTTTGCGTTGGAGGGTTGCCGGTAGAAGGAGGATTGGATGGTCCGCCAAACGTAGCATTGCCCGCGGGCCCTGGCGAGAGCGGCGAGGTAGTCGAATTGGAATTGGGTTGCGTACCAAACGGATTTGGATTCCCCGCCGGCATACTGCCGATGCGTTGGCCGGTGAGCGCATCCACCGCAGGATCCCAAATAAATTCAAACTGGCGGTAATTCTTCGCCTTGTCGTACCAGATGATGGATTTCTTGTTGATCTTGCTTCCGACTCCAATGATGTTTCCGCCGATGACCGAAGTCGTGTCAGACAAATCCACCGGCTGAAGCGAACCCATCGCGCCCGACGCATCGGTATTTTGTCCAAGCGACGAATTCTGCCCGGCAGGCCCTGCAGTCGGTTGCGGACTACCTGCCATCGAACCGCCGAATCCAGACGAACTGGAAGCGCCAAACGGTGATGTTCCCGGTCCTCCGACCGGCGTTCCTAATCCCGGACTGCCCTGTCCGCCCATTAGCGAGCGGTTCTTGGTGCTGCCGATCAGCTGGCCGCTCGGCCCGACGTAGATTAGCCGCCAAGAACCGTCTGCGGTGTTCATCGGATCCTTGTAGGCCTGGCGCAGGAAGCGAATTCCCGTCTTCGGCTTGTAGAGATCTTCCAATTGCGTCGGAAACCGGTGCATCTTGGTGTAGTACAGCCGGATGCCCCGGACGTATTGCTTGCCACGCCAGATCATGTCCTCTTCCTTCTGGCGTTGCACGTCGGTAACGACATTGGGTGACACAACGATGGTGGCGAGAATCAGCAGCGAGAGAAAAAACATCACCGTCAAGATCGCATAGCCTTGCTGACCGGTGCGTACGATTCTCTTTTGGAGCGTCGGCCTCACGCCGCGGGTCCTGGTTGCGCTTCCAACTGGTTTGAACCGGTTTGGTGCGTATTGGTATCTTCGAACTCGATCTTGTCGACGCCTATCCTGGTAATGCGGATATGGTTCAGAACGGTTTCCCCTTCACCGACGATCCGCACTTCTTCCCCATCCAACAAAAAAGCCTGGCGAGGTCCACCGGACGGCAAATTGCCATAACCAAAAAACTTCCATGCGAGCTGGGCCGGCGGTGGAGGCGGCGGAACTGGAGGACCATACGGTCTACGTTCCGGTTTCACGGGTTTCGCGGGTCCTTCCACGCTTGGCGCTACGGGCACCGCAGTCATCGCAAAAATATTACGCCCGGAGGTCTTATATTCCGTTCCTTCGGTCGATTTCAACTTTTCGAAAACCGTGCCGAAATCCTGAGCATTAATCGGCGTGTACGCACCGGAGGCAAGGGAAAATCCCGTGTTCGCCGGGCTTTTCGCAGACTGCACATACCAAACCAGCGCCGCGACGACCATCAGTCCACCGAGCACGTAAAGCTGAGTCTGTTGTTTCTTGTCGGCCATCAGCCCTTCCGGAAGAACGTTCGAAGATGCAGATTGACTTTTAAAGCCGCCGGGGCAGCCGCACCGGCTCCTGGAGTCGTCGCCTCCGACTCCAGCCCCAGCGAATCGACAATGTAGGTATTCTTTGAACGCTGAAGAGCATTCAGAAACCGCACAATATTCGCATACTCTCCACTAACTGTTGCATCAAGCCCGATTTCCACCAAGTCGCGCCCCGGCACATCCTTCGGGTGAAATCGCTGGTCCTCCAGCACCACATGGGACGCTTTCGCCACGCTACTCAGCTCTCCGTCGATTACCGAGTAGCCACCGCTTGCCAACGGCAGATCGCCTTCATACTTGTCAAACGCTTTTACGTAATCCGGGATCTTTTTCTGAATCTCCGCAGCGCGCTTCACATCCGCGCGCAACAACTCCACTTGTGTCTTCTCCGCCGCCAGAATTTCCCTGGGATCCCTGCGAGAACCCGACAGTTTGATGCTGTAGTAGGCAAGCGCTCCATCGACGAGCAGAAGTACAGCCAGCCCCACAGTAATCAGTCGTTTTTGAAGTGCAAAGTCGCCCATATTTAGATCCGCGTATACACCGCCGTAAATTCGATGGTAAGCGGGTCGCCGGTGGCTTGCGTGCTCATTCGAACCGACTCCATTTGAATCTCCGAAAACGACTTAGACTCCTCAAACGCCTTTAGGAGCTTCAGTTTCGCTTCCTCGCTCGTCGCCCCCACTACAAATTTCACGGTCACCACGCCCTTGTCGAGTTTCGGTTCGATGCGCACAATGCGAACGCCGGGTGGCAAGGTCCTCTCCAGGTCCATGAACATCTCGGTCCAATTGATACTGCGCGCCTCGATTACGTTGCGGATAAACACGGCGCGTCCCTGCAATTTGGCGGTCTCGCCCTGCGAGAAATAGCGATCCAACTCCTTGCGCTGCTCGTTCAGGGTCGCTATTTCCTGCTGATATTGGCCGCTCTTCGCCCGCAGATCGGCGTCGGCCTTGCGCAAACTGTAGAATCGCAACCCCAAAATCAGGAAGAGTAGTCCCCCAAGGATTCCCAGCAAAGCGGCGCCGGCAAGAAATCGCCGGTGCGTTTCCAGGGGCTTGGTCGCGAGATTTAGCCGTACATACATGAGCGCCTGCGCCAATTCTCCTTCAACTGCGGTGCAACATCCAGCCAACCAACCCTTCCAATTCCCGGTCAGCCAGAGAACGCCCGGCGTCATTCAGGCGCCCCTCGGAAATAGCCGCATTCAGCAGCGAACGCACATCGCACTTAAACTCCTCCTCAAGCGGCCCAACAAATTCCTGTAGCCTTTTTCCCAGCCCGGCAACCCGAACGGCCTGAATTCCCTCCTGCCAGGTATCCTGGTAATACGCCGCGAGCGGGAATACTTCTTCCAGCAACATCTGCGGAGTAATGGCACCCACGTGAGTGGGTAATTCCGTGCAACGGTAACCCGCCAGCACTCCTTCGCGGACGATTGCCGTGGTCAGCGCAGTTCCCGAGACTCGTGCCAATAGCGTGGGGCGCTGGTCCTCCAGGATCGAAATAGCGGCCAACGTCACACTCAGCACCACACCAGGACGCAGCGCAGCGAACTCGACGAGCGATTCATATTCCTTAATGATGCGCAACCGCGCAATCGCGGTCACCACATCCACGCCATCCACTCTTGGGGCTTGCCGCATGAAGGAGAGCAAAGTTTCGTCGACTTCAAACGGTACGCTCTTCTTCAGCTTCCAGCGAAGCATGGGTATGGCTTCCTGTGCCGAGCGGGGAAAATCATCAAAGTGCTGCACAAACACGCGAATCACGGGATCCGGAAGGAGTAGCGCGACGTCCTCCTCCTTCGCTCCCAGCCGGGTGCACACGCTGCTCACCGCTGCTTTGATCGCGGCCGCGTTGGTCATATTCGTTTCAACTGCAGACGGCACCAGAGCCCCTACGGGAAGATTTTCAATGGCAAAGCCATTCAGCGATCCTGTCCGCGTAAAGCGCGCCCCCGCCACGCGTTCGGGAGAAATCTCGATCGCCACCGGCGGATGAGGAGTTGCCTCCATCCAGCGGGTAACCCGGCGCACCAAGTCGCTCTTGTAGATGCCTTCGTTATATGTGCCGGCGCTAGTCAACGAACGTCACCTTATTGATTTCGCGCAAAGTCGTAATTCCTGCGCGAATTTTGCTTAATCCACTCTGTCGAAGCGTAATCATACCCTCTCCGATGGCCGCGCGCTTGATTTCCGAAGTCGGCCGGCGGTCAATAATCATTTCCCGGATATGGTCCGTCAAGTCGAGAAGCTCGCAGATGGCCGTTCGTCCATGGAACCCCGTTCCCGAGCACTCCAGACATCCGCCGCCTTCCGCGAACACAAAATCCTTCCACTGCGAGGGATCGAGCCCACACTCGCGCAACTCTTCCTCGCTGTATTTCTTCGGCCGCTTGCAGCTGCTGCAGATCACGCGCACCAGACGCTGCGCCAGAATGCAGTTCAACGCCGATACGAAATTGTACGGTTCAACGCCCATATTAATGAAGCGGCCGATCACATCCGTGACGTTGTTGGCGTGAACCGTCGTAAAGACAAGGTGACCTGTGAGAGCGGACTGAATCGCAATTTGTGCAGTTTCATGGTCGCGAATTTCGCCCACCATGATCTTGTCGGGGTCATGCCGCAAGATTGAGCGCAATCCTCGAGCAAATGTCAAACCCTTCTTCTCGTTCACGGGAATTTGGGTGATTCCGCGCAGCTGGTATTCCACGGGATCTTCGATGGTGACGATCTTGTCCTCGTCGGATTTGATTTCGTTGATCGCCGCGTACAACGTGGTCGTCTTACCCGAACCCGTGGGACCAGTTACCAGCACCATGCCGTACGGTTCGCGGATATAGCGCCGGAAGCGTCTGGTCTCTTCCGGGAAAAATCCAACCACGTCGAGGCTGAGGCTCTGGAATTTTTCAGAGAGCGTTTCCTTATCGAGCACTCTCAACACGGCGTCTTCGCCATGACTGGCCGGCATAATAGAAACGCGCAGGTCGATAAAGCGGCCCTTGTACTTCACACGGAAGCGGCCGTCCTGGGGAACGCGACGCTCGGCAATGTCCAGATCGCTGAGCACCTTGATGCGCGAAATCACCGTGGAGTGCCATTCCTTCGCAATGGGCTGCATGGCGTGTTGTAGTACTCCGTCAATGCGATACTTCACAGCCACTTCGCCGTCGCGCGCCTCGATGTGAATGTCGCTCGCTCGCCTCTCCAGCGCCGTGAAAATGATCGTTTCCACTAAGCGGACCACCGGGCTGACAGTCGTGTCGCGGGTCAGACGGTCGCCGGAGATGGTCTCTTCACCCTCTTCTTCGTCCTTCGAAACCTGCAGGGTGAACGCTTCCGTGGCTTGTTCCAGCACGCGCTGCGATTGCTCCGTGCGCTTCAGCAGGTCGCTGATCTGACGTGGAGTAGCGACCTTAATGGCTAGCTTCTTACCCAACAACAAAGGTAACTCGTCGCTCAGCAGCACCTGGCCCGGATCTGCAACGGCAATCACAAGGGTGTTGTCATGCACCACGAGCGGCACAAAGTTGTACCGGAACATCAGGTCGGCCTGAATCGTCCTGAACAACTCCGGATCGATACGCTGTTCCGTAAGATCGATAAAGCCGCAACGGTAGCGCTCAGCGAGTTTGCGCGCCTGCTCCCGCTCCTGCTTAATGTCGCTCAAGCCGCCCAGCGGAAGATTTGGGTCCGGCAAATTGGAATCTGTCGTAGCCATAAGCGTCTTGAGCCTAACTCACCTTCCCGTTCCCGAAATCGAAAACGAGAAAATGGGCAAATAGAGTGAAATCAAGATACCCGCAACCAGGATAGCCATGAATACAAGGATAAGTGGCTCAATCAAAGCAACCATCGCACCCAGCCGCAGGCTTACTTCTTCCTCATAAAATTCCGCGACGCTGTTCAACATGGGTGACAACGCACCGCTGGATTCGCCCACCTCGATCATGTCTAGTGCCATATCCGGCATAACCTTGGCCGAGGACAGCGCTCCATGCAGCGATTCGCCTTCCCGGACCATTTGTGCCGCCCGCGTTACCGAGCCACGCACCAGTCGGCTCCCGATCGAATCGGATGCCGTTTGTAACGCGGCAACCAGCGGCGTGCCTCCGGTAAGCAAAGTCGCCAGAGTCCTACAAAACTGTGATACCTGAAACTTCAACAGGGTTGGCCCAATCACCGGCAGTCGAAACTTGATGCGGTCAAATGCGATGCCGCCCTCGTCGCTGCGCGACCAGAAAAAGATTCCTGCCGCCGCCGCCAACAGCAGAACGATCACTCCCAGTATGTAATACCGGTAATCCACAGTAATTCGCACCAGCATCTTTGTCGGACCGGGCAATTCCACTCCCAAGTCGCGATACAGTTGTGCGAATTTCGGAACCACTGCGGTCACCAGATACGTGACGATAATGGCCGCCACCGTGATCAGCAGTGTCGGATACACGAGCGAGGCGAGAATTTTCTTTTTTACGCCTGTGCTCACCCGTTGATACGAAATGTAGTAATCCAGCACCCCGGGCAAATTGCCGCTCTTCTCGCCTGCGAGGATGGCCGTGGAATACACCTTTGAAAAGACGCCTGCCTCGTCTACCGCCTCTGAAAGCGACTTCCCCTCCCGCACCCGATCGCGGATCTGCGTCAGGATGGGACGAAGCTTGGGGGCCGTGGCCCGCGTTGCCAGCAAATCCAGTGACCGCAAAATGGGTAAACCCGCCTTAATCAACGTGTTCAATTGCTGATTCAGGATCAGGAAGTCATTCCCGCCGATTTTGCGTTCCTTGCGGAAGCCAAAAAACCCGCTGATTAGGCTGCTTCGCGACTTCACCGAGTAAACAAACAGACCCCGGTCGCTCAGCTTCTGGCGTGCTTCTTCCAATGTCCCGGCAGCCTCAACGTGTGAGAAGACGCGTCCGTTAGCGTCGGCGACTCGGCAGACAAATTCACCCATAGCTTGTAGTTTACCTCAACCCGGCAACCCTCGGCGAACCTGCGACTTCCTTCGCGTAACCTCTGAATTACCAGCGGGTTTCCTGCGCCCGGAACCCTCCTCTTTTACTGACGCATGCCTGAAGAACTCGGTAGCACACCATCCACAATCACCACGCCGGGAGGTGGAGAAAATTGAAACAGAGAATCTGACACCTGAGGATTGATTTCCCAGTCCTTGAACTGGAATTCGGTCTCAATCCCTCCCGCCGCTTGTACCAGCAGTCGCACAAGTTCTCCTCCAGGGGAAATTTCAAAAAAGACTTGGGGGGGCGCCTCTTTCGGATTGCTAGCAGCGGCGATATCCTTCCCCTTCAAGCGGCACTCCAGCATGGCATCTTCTGGGTTTTGGGGAATCAGCACGGTTGTGGCCGAAACCCTCGAGCAGACTCGTGACAGCTTCATCTCGCCGGCGAGCAGCACGAACGGAGTGCGCCAATCTCCGCTCTCGCGCGCGGGAACCTTGGTGGCCGTATGATCTGCCGGCGTGTACAACCAGGCCGTCTTGCCATCGACGAGAAATAAGTTTTTCTCTGGCTTCTCATATTCCCAGCGCATCTTCCCCGGCTTGCGGAAATACGCGGTACCGGCTTCGGCACGAACCAGCCTTCCATTCTCGGAATATTGTTCAAGGAATTGAGCCCGCAACGTTCGCGCAAAACGGTAACGATTCTCAAATCGTTCCCCAGGCGTAGGGGTATTCGTTGCCGGCGCTCGCGGCAGAAACAAACTTGCGCACAGCAGCAACCGTCCCAGAGTACGCATGGGACTAACTTAGCACAGCCAGGCAGATGCTCTGTTATTGCAGTTGCAGGTCGCCCGGTCCAGCCACGGCGGTGGGATTGTAGTGGGTGGCGTTGCCCTCATCGGAATAAAAGCTGCGTTGACCTGTTATCCCGCGATTGATGGGATCGACATTTAATGTATAGCCTGAAGCGGGAGGCCCGCCGCCAACGATCTGTACGTAGGTAAATGTGTAGCCGCTCTTCGTACCGCTCGCGAGGGTCGCATCGATGATGCAGGCAGCGGCAGGTGTGTTGCATCCCCCGCCTGGTCCGAGACTGGTCAGATTCGCGGAATATCCGGTCAACGGAAAGATCGAGGAATAAGTGATTTCTGCGGTATTGACAGCATGAATTGATGTAACGGCGGAAGCTTCGTTCGCAGAAATTCGAGCGCGAATCAGATTCGGTATCGCAATGGCAGCGATAATCAGGATGATCGCGACAACAATCAACAACTCGATCAGGGAAAAGCCATTCGGGGGTTTTGGTCTCATGGGATCATTGTCCCGCAGCTCGATTCTTAAACGACGCTAGTAAGGAGAGCAACCGAAGGGCCAATTCAACTATCTCTAAAGTTTCACACATCTCTTAAGCGTCAGAATATACGTAGTTTATTGTTCGCGAAAAGAGCGTTCAGCGACAAACTGGACCGGCGAATGGAAATACAGACGTAAAGTGTCAAACCGCGCTCAAAAAAGGTCAAAGATTGTCGTTCGTAGGAATCAACCGCGACCGAATTCAACGAAGGATTCGAAGATGAATGGGTTCGAGTTCTGCAAGAAAAGAAAAAGGGGAAAGCTCGAAGCTTTCCCCTCTCTCCGCAAGAATAGTTCTGTTTACTGCAGGGCCGGGTCGCCGCCGACGCCGGAGTTGCACGCCGCGCCGCCCTGGTTGTAGTGGATAACGCCGTCTTCCCGAGAGCAGAACGCACGCTGTCCGGTGACGCCAACGTTCAACGGCAGCGCCAGGATGTTGTAGGTGGAGATAACGCCAGCCGCGTTGGCAGCACCAGCGGTATAGGTGAAGTTGTAACCGCTCTTCGTGCCGGTCACCAACACCGCGTCAATGATGCCTGCAGTCGCGCAGGTACCCGCGCCAGGACCCAGGTTTGCCAGCGCTGCTGGGAAACCATTGGCCGGACACTGAGCGGCGTACTGAACGTTCGCCGTCGTCAAGGTGCGGATCGAACCGACTGCGGACGACTCGTTGGCCGAAATGCGCGCCTTGAGCAAGTTCGGAATTGCGATGGCCGCGATGATCAAAATAATCGCCACGACGATCAGCAATTCGATAAGAGAGAAACCCTTCTGCTTCTTCATGAGATCTCCTTGAGAGATTTGACCTGACTTAAGGTTAGTGTGCCAGAGCACGCTCAGAGACATGCACGACGTTCGCCAATCACAGGGTTTACCGTAGGACCGTTTCCAACTCTGTACCATCCTCATAACTAAGAACTTAGCCGATCCCGTGGAGTACCGTTCACTCCGGAAGACCGGGTCACACGAGCTCTGGGCCAGCGAAGCGACATAAAGTGTCATGCCAGACTGCCCGAAACTGTCAGCGAACTCCAATACTCTGGCGGCTAGATGCGAGTTTGAAGGCCGGAATCAAGCCCCACGTGTTGCTGCAATTCGATTGCTAGCGACCAAAAAAGAAGAGAGGGGAAAGCCTTAAGCTTTCCCCTCTCTCCGCAAGAATAGTTCTGTTTACTGCAGGGCCGGGTCGCCGCCGACGCCGGAGTTGCACGCCGCGCCGCCCTGGTTGTAGTGGATCACGCCGTCTTCCTGAGAGCAGAACGCACGCTGCCCGGTGACGCCAACGTTCAGCGGGAGCGCCAGGATCGTGTAAGTAGAGACGACGCCAGCCGCGTTGGCAGCACCAGCGGTATAGGTGAAGTTGTAACCGCTCTTCGTGCCGGTCACTAACACCGCGTCAATGATGCCTGCAGTCGCGCAGGTACCCGCGCCAGGACCCAGGTTTGCCAGCGCCGCTGGGAAACCATTCGAGGGGCATTGAGCGGCGTACTGAACGTTCGCCGTCGTCAAGGTGCGGATCGAACCGACTGCGGACGACTCGTTGGCCGAAATGCGCGCCTTGAGCAAGTTCGGAATTGCGATGGCCGCGATGATCAAAATAATCGCCACGACGATCAGCAATTCGATAAGAGAGAAACCCTTCTGCTTCTTCATGAGATCTCCTTAAAGTGTTTGGTAATACCTGAGCGCGTCCGTACACCTGGATGGGCAAAAACAACAAACGCTGAGAAAAAGCCTCGGGACAGATAGGGACAGCGCTACCCTTACTGACGCGTCATGAAGTAGTGCAAGCTGAGGACCAGAAGACGCAAAATCATCAATTCCCATCAGGCATGCGTAGATATATGATAATACGCGCCTTATTGACGAGCTAAGGTGACCACCCCATGTCCATCTACTCACAAATCCTCTCGAGAACTCGAAAACGCCAGAAAATGTCGTTGCCGAGATGACAGAAATTGTCGGTCGGTCAATTCTGGACATACCGATTGAGCAGAGCTGCTAAGCGATCAAGCCCGCAGGGCTTGTAGCGCGGCCCTACTGTTAACTAGAGGCTGTGCTTTTTGGCGAGGTGGCGGAACGAGCGGTAGCTGATCTTGAGTAGTTCCGCAGCGCGCGTGCGAACTCCACCTGCGTGTTCGAGTGCGAGTTGCAGATAGCGCTTCTCGGTTGCCGCGATGACCCCATCAAAATCAAGGCCTTCTGCGGGGAAGGCCGTGGCATTCGAGTCGCCAGGAAGAGTCACGGAAACCAGGTTAGCTCCCGAGATGCGATCGGGAAGAACGGCAGAGGATATTTCCGGGCCGCTTTCGAGCGCCACGGCGCGCTCAATGGTGTTCTCCAGTTCACGTACATTGCCTGGCCAGTCATACGTCTCCAGCCGACTCATCGCCTGTGGCGAGATAGCTTCAATAGGCTTATCCATGCTCTTTCGAAAACTCTCTAGAAAATGACGCGCCAGCAGCGGAATGTCCTCGCGTCGCTCCCGAAGCGAAGGCAAGTGCAGTGGAATTACGCTTAAGCGATAGAAAAGGTCCTCGCGAAAATCTCCGGATGCGATAGCTTTCTCCAGGTCGCGGTTGGTGGCGGCAATCACGCGCACGTCCACGTCGATTTCTTCCGTGCTTCCCAGAGGCCTGACCTTCCCTTCCTGGAGCACACGGTACAATTTCACCTGCATCGCCAGATTCATGTTGCCGATTTCGTCCAGAAAAAGCGTTCCACCATGGGCTGCTTGAAACAATCCGCGCCGATTGTCGTTGGCGCCCGTAAACGCTCCTTTGACGTACCCAAAGAGTTCAGATTCCAACAGCGTTTCAGGGAAGGCCCCGCAGTTGATGGTGATAAATGGGGTAGTGGAACGCGGACTGTTCTCATGGATGGCTCGCGCCACGAGCTCTTTTCCCGTGCCGCTCTCACCTGTGATCAGGACTCTGCTGCTCTGCGGAGCGATGGTCTGGATCAGGTCGAAGATCGCGCGCATCTTGGGGCTCTGCCCAATGATGTTGTCTAGGCCAGTCAAGCGGCGCAATTCACGCCGCAGATACCCAGCTTCCTTTTTCCATTTCAGGTTCTCAGACACTTCGCGCACGGCCATGCGCAACTGATCCACCAATTCATGATCCTTAATTACGTAACGGTTGGCCCCCTCATTCGCCGCAGCAATGGCCGTTTCCAGGGTGGGCACACCCGTAATCAAGACGAAATAAGAGTCGGGAGCGATTTCGCGCGTGAAGCGAAGGAGTTCCACACCCGTAGCGCCGGGCATCCGCACGTCGGAGATGATGATGTCGTAGAGCGCGCTTTCCAGTTTGCGCTTGGCGGCGTCCACACTGTGGGCCACTTCCACACGATGGCCTTCCTTACGAAACGTGATCTCCAGCAGTTCGCAGATGGATTTCTCGTCGTCTACGACGAGTATGTGCGCCATCTCACGTCCTGCCTCTCTCGCAGCGGCTTTTGTGCCTTGCATAGACCCTCATTCGAGGCGCGGGAGTTCCACCACAAACTCCGCGCCTTTTTCCTTTTCGCTGAACACCGTGATCCGTCCATTGTGCGCCTGCACAATCTGGTACACGATAGCCAGGCCCAGACCTGTTCCGCCTTCAAAATTCGATTGGAGCGGCTCGAAAATCTTGGCGCGCTCCTGCGGGTCCAAACCGATGCCCGTATCGCGAAACGAAATCCGCAACCAATTCGCTGACTGCTCGATGCCCACGGTCAGAGTGCCACCGCTGGGCATGGCGCGAAGCGCGTTGTCGCACAGATTCCAGAAAACCTGACGGATCTTGTTCGGGTCGACGTGGGCCTGGATGGATTCTCCGTTGAACGTTCTCACAATGTGGAATTGTTTCTCCACCCCTGGTTTCCTTTCGATCAGCAGAAGAGTCTCGTCCAGCAGTGATCGTATGTCGGAATCCAAAAAAGCATAAGACTTCTCACGAGAGTAATTCAGGAAGTCCGTGATGATGTGATTGAGGCGCTCTGACTCCCGGCTCACGATATTCACCAGATGTTTCTCGTCTTCCTCCAATGGTACGAGTCGCGCTAATTCCTTCACTGCGCCGGACATCGCCGTCAGCGGCTGCCGAATCTCGTGGGCGATGGCTGCGGAAAGTCGCCCGACGGCGGCCATACGTTCTTTCGTGGCAACCTCCTGCTCCAAGCGGCGAAGTTCGGTGAGGTCCTGAAAATTGAACACGTAGCCGCTTCGCAAAGCATCTCTAGTTCGCAGCGGAGAAACAGAGATGCCGACATATCGCCGCAGACCCCCGGGGGTTTGCACCTCAATCTCACGTCGCAGCGAGAGTTTGTCGGGGATGGACGACATATCCGATAGCCAGAAATCCGGACTGACTTCCCGGACGTCGCGCCCCCGAATCTCGTTAAACGAACGTCCCAGAATTTCTTCTCCGGTGCGATTCAACAGGACCACGCGCCCTTCCAGGTCTGTGGTGAGCAAGCCACCGCGCATGGAGTGAATAATATCCGCCGTGAAATCCTGCAATTCCAGCAGCTCTTCCCTCTTCTCTTCCAGTTCTGTGCTTTTGCTTTGAAGCGACTGTGAGAGCAGGCTCGCCAAATACGCCACCGCGAGAAATCCAAAGGAATTGTTGAGAAACCACATCCGCAGGGCTTCCGTGGTTGGCGCGGTCAGTGAACTCCTAGGAAGGGCGCCCTTGCTCACAAGTACCGTCACCAGCACCAGTGCGAGCAGACAGAACACTGCAGAGATGAAGGCCACGCGACGCGAAAATAGAATGCTGGCGACGATAATGACCAGCAGATAAAGCGAGGTGAAATAGCTATCCTGAAGCCCCGTGGCATAAACGATACCCGTTATCATGATCACATCGCACGATACCTGCAGTGCCCCCAGCCAAGCGTTTCCCGGCAGCAGCCTCACCAGGATCAGATGCAGAATGCTGATGGTGATCCAGAGAATGACGATGGGAAGGAAGAATCGGGGCGAGGTAGCGGACGGAACGTACGGCCAAGCCACCCCCACTGCAAGGATCAGCCCAATCATCAGCAGACGCACTCGCGTCAGCCACTCCAGCCATTCGCGTCGATTGAGGGTTTGTTCCATAGGCCGATGCCAGGGCGACGTCTACCTTCACCCTATCCCCATCTTAAACAAAAAATGGAGGACCGGCGAAATTCACCTGCCCTCCATTTCCAGAATGTAATCTGCGTAATGGCTAGTGGCTACTCAACTTGCCGATCAGGGAGAACAGCGGCAAATACATTGATATGACCACGCCACCGACGACCACGCCAAGGAATACGATCATCACGGGTTCAAGAGCCGTCAACAGGTCCTTCACCGCGGCGTCGACTTCTTCTTCATAGAAGTCAGCGATTTTAGACAACATCGCATCCATAGCACCGGTCTGTTCGCCGACGCTGATCATTTGCGTCACCATGCCAGGGAAAACATCACATTCCTTGAGAGGTTCGGTAAGAGACTTGCCTTCTTCCAGGGACTTGCGCACCTGGAACAGGGCCTTCTCGACCACCGCGTTACCGGAGGTCTTTGCGGTAATGTCCAGTCCTTCGAGGATCGGTACGCCCGAGGAAATCAAGGTACCGAGGGTTCGGGTAAAGCGGGCAACGGCAATCTTCCTCATCAGAATCCCGACTACGGGAAGCTTCAAGACCAGCGTATCAATGGCCATGCGGCCCTGCGCTGTGCCGTACCATGCTTTCAGGGCCAAAACTCCGCCAATAATAGCAACCAAAATCAGGAAGCCGAAAATGCTGCCGACAAAGTTGCTTAAGGCAATGACGATTTTGGTCGGCAGCGGCAAATCAACGCCCAAGCCGGCAAACAACGTCGCGAAAATGGGCACCACCTTCCACAGTAGCAGCGTGATCACGGCGGCGGCGATCGTCAATACACCAATCGGGTAAACCAGGGCGGACTTCACAGCCCGCTTCAGTTTTACGTTCTTCTCGATGTAGGTCGACAGGCGCTGCAAAATCGTGTCCAGAATACCGCCTGTTTCTCCCGCCTCCACCATGTTCGAATACAACGGATCGAACACTTTTGGATATGCCTTCATCGCTGTGGACAGCGTGCTGCCGCCTTCCACCGCTCCGCGCGTTCCGGTCAGCACTTTCTGGAAGACCTTGTTCTCCTGCTGGCTCGCAAGAATCTCCAGACACTGCACCAGCGGCAACCCGGCATCGATCATCACCGAGAACTGCCGCGTGAAGACCGCCAATTCCTTCGCGGACACACCACCACCGAAGGTCGGCAAGTTGAATTCTTTGCCTTTTTCCGACATCTTCGTGGGTGTGATCTGCTGGCGACGCAGCATGCTCTGCAGTTCCGTCTTGTTAGTCGCCGTCATTTCTCCGGCGACCGCCGTTCCCGCGCGATTCGTTCCCTTATACGTAAAGGTCTTCATTGCTTCTCCTCCACAGCGATCGAAATTCCTTGCCCTTCATACTCTGGTTTTTCCTTGCATTCTATCGAAACCTTATCGTTTGGCTCCTACAGGTGTCTTGCCTCCGGGTACCTTTCCCATCGAAGGGGTGGTTGCCACACCGCGATTGATCATGTCTTGCAGTTCATCCGGATTCGACGAACGCGACAGCGCCATATCCAAAGTGATGAGCTTGGCAAAATACGCGTTGGCCAGGCCTTGGTTGAACGTCTGCATACCTGTCTGTCCGGTGCCCGTCTGCATTGCCGAATAAATCTGGTGGATCTTGTCTTCGCGAACCAGATTGCGAATAGCGGGTGTCGGGATTAAAACTTCCATCACCATTACGCGTCCGCGTCCATCCGAACGCGGCAGAAGCGCCTGGCAAAGAATTCCTTCCATGACCATGGAGAGCTGCGCACGGATCTGTGGCTGCTGGTGGGATGGAAAGACGTCGATAATACGGTTAATAGTCGACGCGGCTGAGTTGGTGTGCAGCGTCGCGAAGGTCAAGTGGCCTGTTTCTGCAATTCTCAGCGCCGATTCGATTGTCTCCAGGTCGCGCATTTCTCCGATGAGTACGACGTCGGGATCTTCGCGAAGCGCGGCGCGCAGTGAATTCGCGAACGAGTGCGTGTCCGCGTGCACTTCGCGCTGATTCACCAGACATTTCTTGTGATTGTGCAGGAATTCGATAGGGTCCTCGATCGTGATCATGTGCTCTTCACGCTCGGCGTTGATCTTGTCCAACATGGCCGCCAGCGTCGTCGACTTCCCGGATCCCGTTGGTCCGGTCACGAGCACCAGGCCACGAGGTTTGTCGCACAGACCCCTCACCACCGATGGCAGACCCAAGGCGTCGAATCCTTTGATTTCCCAAGGAATGGTACGAAACACGGCCCCCACGGCTCCGCGCTGATTGAAGACATTGCCACGGAACCGCGCCAGGTTTTTCAAGCCAAAGGAAAAGTCCAGTTCCAGGTTTTCTTCGAAGCGGTGCTTCTGCGCGTCCGTGAGCACGCTGTAGGCCAGCGACTTGGTATCAGCCGCTGTGAGCGGTGGCATGTCCAGGGGTCGCAAGCGCCCGTGCACGCGCACACGCGGCGAGCTGTTCGTAGTGATGTGAAGGTCGCTGCCTCCCATCTCGATCATCTTCTTAAGCAGTTCGCTCAGTGTTATGCCAGCCATAGTTGCATCCTCTCCGGCCTACAATACCGTCTCACGCAAAACCTCTTCCATGGTCGTCTGACCCAGCGCTGCCTTTACCAACCCGCTGCGCCGCAGCGTTAGCATGCCCTGCTCCATTGCCTTCTTCTTCAATTCCAAAGCCGACGCACCAACCAGAATCAATTCACGAAGTTCGTCGTTAATTTCCATCACTTCATACAAACCCGTGCGGCCTTTATATCCACCTTTGTTGCACGTGCCGCAGCCCTTGCCGTGATAAATCTTCGTCGTTTTTGCTTCTTCCGGCGTGTACCCGGCATCGATCAAAGCCTGCTGCGGAACCTCCAACTCTTCCTTGCAGTTCACGCAGATCCGGCGCACCAGCCGCTGTGCGCAGATTAGATTCACCGAAGTGGCCACGAGGAAAGGCTCGATACCCATATTCATCAAGCGGCTGATCGTCGATGGCGCATCGTTCGTGTGCAGCGTGGACAGCACCAGGTGTCCCGTCAACGCCGCCTTTACTGCGATTTCCGCCGTTTCGAAGTCTCGAATCTCACCGACCAGGATAATGTTCGGGTCTTGCCGTAAGAAGGCTCTCAGGGCCGCGGCAAAATTCAACCCGATCTGCTCCTTCATCTGCACCTGATTGATCCCAGCCAACTGGAATTCCACTGGATCCTCGGCCGTCATGATGTTGGTATCAACCTGGTTTAGTCGCGCCACCGAGGAATACAGCGTGTTTGTTTTGCCTGATCCGGTTGGCCCAGTTACCAACACCATGCCGTACGGGCGCAGAATGTTGCGTTCAAATTTCTTCAGCGATTCCGGCTCAAATCCCAGCTTGGTCATGTCCAGCCGCAGGTTTTCCTTATCCAGCAACCGCAGTACGATCTTTTCCCCGTATAGCGTGGGCACAGTAGAAACACGGAAATCCAGCTCTTTCTTCTTTCCTTCGGCCTTGTACTTGATCATGATGCGGCCATCTTGCGGCAACCGCTTTTCCGCAATGTCCAGCTTGGCCATGATCTTCATACGGCTGGTGATGGCGTCGCGCAGTTTCATTGGCGGGTTCATCACCGTTTGCAACACGCCGTCGATGCGGAAGCGCACGCGCATCTCATTCTCATACGGTTCGACGTGAATATCACTCGCCCCGCGTTTCACTGAATCCGTCAAGATCAGGTTCACTAACTTGATGATCGGCGCCTCTTCGGCCGCCTTCTCTAGGGTGGCCGCGTCTAGCTCCTGCTCATCTGCGGCCAACTCCAACTCCTGGTCATCCTCGACCAGGTCTTTCATCAAGTTGCTCAGTTCCTCGTGGCTCGATCCCGCGCCCCCATAGAATCGGGCAATGGCCTCGGCAATCGCCGATTCAGACGCCACCACTGGTTCCACATTGAATCCCGTCATGAACTTAATATCGTCCATCGCAAAGACATTTGTGGGATCGGTCATCGCAATCGTCAGTACCGACCCGACGCGCGACAGTGGAATTACCTGGTAACGAAGTGCCGTGTCCTGCGGGATCAACTTGATCACGTTGGGATCAATTTCGTAATACTTCAGATTGATCGAGGGAACGCCGTACTGACGAGACAGCACACCCGTGATGTCATCGTCGGTAATGTAGCCCATCTTCGTCAGGCAGCTGCCCAACTTGCCACCGTTGGAACGCTGAAATTCCAGCGCTTTATCCAGCTGGTCCTGAGTAATCAGGCTTTCCTTAAGTAATATTTCACCTAAACGGACGGACATCCGCTGCACTCCCTAACTACTGTGCACCCACCGCCCAACATAGCAAAGGGACGGGGGCAGCGTCGTTCGATTTTGACCCATCGTTGTGAATTCGCTAATACCTGTACACCGGGACAGGCAAATGCTTGCTCGGACAGTGTCTCCGCCTTGACTTGCCTTGTCTCCATCGCTATCTTCCGAAAGAGATGCCAATTCCTTCTCTTCTGTCAATTCCCGATGAGCCTTGCGCCATCACATCTCGGCGTCCTCGCCGGGAGCTTGTGAGTGTTCCACTCGCCGCGCAACCTGTTCTCCATGCCTACTTCGATACGTTGTTCGCTGCTTATGGCCCACAGCACTGGTGGCCGGGCAGAACGCGAATGGAAGTCATCGTCGGTGCCATCCTCACGCAGAACACCTCTTGGACTAATGTCGAGCCCGCGATCAACAACTTGCGAGAAGAAAGACTCCTCACGGTCAAGGCCCTGGCACAGGTTCCGACACGAAGACTCGCTCGCTTGATTCGCGCGTCCGGCTACTTCCGCCAGAAAGCGCGCAAGCTGAAGGAGTTTGTCCGATTCCTGCGAGTGCAACATCACGGTTCTCTCACGAAAATGTTTCAACTAGAAACGGAGCTTCTGCGCGAACAACTTCTCGCTGTGCACGGCATCGGCCCGGAAACCGCTGACTCCATTCTGCTGTATGCCGGCAATCATCCTGTTTTCGTTGTGGATGCCTACACGCGCCGAATCCTCCAGCGGCATGGACTAGCTCGTGGAAACGAATCGTACGAGGACATCCGGGGACTGTTCGAGAAAAGCCTACCTGCGAATGGGCAACTGTTCAACGAATATCATGCCCTCATCGTACACACCGGGAAGCACTTCTGCCGCGCTAAGGAACCCCGCTGCTCCGCCTGCCCTCTGGAAGCCTACCTCCCAGATACGCTTGAGGTGGACCGTTGACCCCCGCTCACGCCAAGTCGCATGTGCGTCTGGTTCTCGGTGGGATCTCCCTGACACTGTTGTTGGCCGCAGTCTTCACGCTAGGCTCGCTCGACGTGCCCATCGAGCCCCGCTCATGGCGTGAGCTCATTGCCCTGTATGCCGTCTCCTGCTTCATTACCGCCGCACTGTTGATCTTCAGTCTCATTCTGGTCCGCAGCATTGTTCGCCTGTGGATGGAACGCAGCAAGCAACAGACTGGCGCTCGCTTTAAAACAAAAATGGTTCTCGGCGCCATGGCCATTTCCCTGCTGCCGGTCATCTTCATGTTTTTTGTTAGCTATTCCCTGCTGAACCGCACCCTGGGCCGTTGGTTCCCGCGCCCCCTGGAAATTGCTTCTGACGAAACTCAGAAGCTCCTCAATGATCTTGGCCAAGGCACTCTCCCTCGGCTTCATACGCAGGGTTATCAGGCCGCGCTTCACGCTCCGGAAGCACCTGAGGCGTTCCTCGAACACACTTTCTCCATGGGCCTGGACGGCGTCTGGCTATTCGATGCGCAAGGCCATTTCTTGAAAGGGGGTGTTATCTGCGACCGCCAACCTGAGGATCGCTCTCATGAATCTTGCAGCATCTCCGGTGTTCAGGGAATTCACCAGCAAACACTTCCGAGTGGCGTCGAAATCTGGGAGGCAAATGGGCAGAGCTACTTTGCATCAAGTGTTCCGGCAATGCTTGCGGGACAGCCGCCCGGCAAACTGGTTGCCGCTTACCGCGCCAGCCCCAATTTCTTGAAACGCTGGGCAACGATTCAGACTCAAACGCAACAATATGAGAGCGTGAAACAGAATCTGCGCACCCTGAAGCGCCAAATGCTCCTGATCCTCTTTTTCTTTACGATTCTGGTACTTTCCGCGGCTACCTGGGTCGCCTTGTTTCTGGCCAAGCAAGTCACCATCCCAATTCAGGCCCTAGCCGAAGGCACCCGCGAAGTATCCGCCGGCAACTTTGCCTACCAAGTCCCGGATCAGCCGCAAGACGAACTCGGCATGTTGGTCCGTTCGTTCAACACGATGACCAGCCAGCTTCATGACAGTCGTTCGCAGATCGATGAGTTCACGCGCAATTTGCAACAAGCGGTTCAGGAGCTTGAGCGCCGTCGCCAGCTCATGGAAACCGTTCTGGAAAACATTCCCGCCGGCGTGATTTACCTGGACGCCAGCGGCGCGATCCTACGAACGAACTCAGCCTTGCTGCGCATGTTCGGCAGGGAGGGCCGAGGTGTGGAATCGCTTGAGTCATTACTGGACTCCGACGCGCTCCGCACTTTGCAGCAGTTAATGAAGCGCGCCCTCCGCATGGGCGTCGTTTCTCGCGAGATGGAAGCCGAAGTGGGTGGACGCATGTCCCATCTCGCCGTAACCGTGAGTTCCCTCGGCCCGCGACGCGCCAATACCGGATACGTTCTCGTCTTCGACGATCTCACCGAGGTCTTGCGGGCCCAGAAATCCGCTGCCTGGCAAGAGGTCGCCCGCCGAATCGCTCACGAAATAAAGAATCCGCTAACGCCGATTCAGCTATGCGCGCAACGCCTGCTGCGGCAAATTGACAAACGCACCGAAGGCGCGGACCCCAGTAAAGACGACGAACTCACACAAATTGCCCGCGAAAGTGCCACCCTCATCGAGCGAGAGGTAGCCACGCTTTCCGCTCTGGTCAACGAGTTCTCGCAATTCGTTCGCTTTCCGGCGGCGAAGTTGCTTCCTACCGATACCAACACCACCGTTTTCGAAGCCCTGGAGGTATTCGCGGGACGCCTGGACGGCACCACTTTGAAGACTTCGCTAGAAGACTCTCTTCCACCGGTCCGCGCGGACGCTCCTCTTCTCCGTAGCGTCATCATCAACCTGATCGATAATGCCGCGGAGGCTTTGGAAGACTCCAAGTTCCGCCAAATTACGGTCTCCACCCATTTTCGTCCCGAATCCGATACTATAGAAATCGCTGTCGCTGACACGGGGCATGGTATTTCCCCGCAAGACAAGGACAAATTGTTCCTGCCGCATTTCTCTACCAAGGAACGCGGCACCGGCCTCGGTCTCGCGATTGCCGCCCGCATCATTTCCGAGCACGGCGGTTCACTGCGCGTGGAGGATAACCAGCCGGTCGGTTCTCGCTTTCTAATTGAACTGCCCGTCGCGGAGATTTCCGCCACAACAACTGCGGAGCGTGCCGGTCTGGATGTTGATCGATGACGCCGAAACCAAAAATTCTGATCGTCGACGATGAGGAGGGTATTCGCGAATCTCTCTCCTCCATCCTTCGCGATGAACAGTATGCAGTCGATACCGTTGGCTCCGCCGAGGAAGCCCTTGAACGCGTCCGCGGCGGTGATTTTGAGGTTGTCCTGCTCGACATCTGGTTACCTGGAATGGATGGCATGGACGCCCTTGGCCGCATTCAGGCGTTTCCCCGTGCTCCCGAAGTCATCATGATTTCCGGGCACGGCAATATTGAAACTGCCGTGCGGGCCACCAAACTCGGCGCCTTCGATTTCATTGAAAAGCCTCTTTCCCTCGAAAGAGTGATCCTCCTGGTTCGCAATGCTGTCCAACAGCATCGCCTGGAAGATGAAAACACGCTCTTGCGCAGCGAACTGGACCAGCGCTACCAGGTGATTGGCGAGAGCGTACCGATGAAAGCGCTCCGCCAGCAGATCGGCGTTACTGCGCCAACCAACGGACGCGTTTTGATTTACGGCGAGAGCGGCACTGGCAAAGAACTCGTCGCTCGGTCGCTGCACGCCGCCAGCCTGCGCAGCAAGGGACCGTTTGTCGAAGTCAATTGCGCGGCCATCCCGGAAGAGTTAATTGAGTCGGAGCTCTTCGGCCACATCAAAGGTAGTTTCACGGGCGCCTCGGACGACAAAATCGGGAAATTTCAAAAAGCCGATGGCGGAACGCTCTTCCTCGACGAAGTTGGCGACATGAGCCTGCGCACTCAGTCCAAGGTTCTGCGCGTCCTCGAGGAGCAGCGTTTCGAACGCGTCGGTTCCAATGAGACGCTGCATGTTGACGTCCGCGTCATCGCCGCTACCAACAAGAACCTCGAGCAGGAAATCGCTCGTGGCGCCTTCCGTCAGGACCTCTTCTATCGACTTAACGTGATTCCGTTCTTCGTGCCGCCGCTTCGCGACCGTAAGGAAGACACTCCCGTGCTCGCACGTTTCTTCCTAAATGAGTTCAGCGCTGAGTATGGGAAGAAGACCCGTGAATTTGGCGACGCGGCAATGGAAATACTGTTGCGCTATCCATGGCCGGGAAATGTCCGCGAGCTACGCAATTTGGTGGAACGGCTGGTCATCGTTTGTCCGCAGGCCCGCATCGAGCCACATCACCTTCCGCCAGAACTTTTCCGTGGTGTCTCTGAGAGCCCGCAGCGTCCATATTCCACGCTTCATGAAGCTCGCAGCGCGTACGAGCGTGAATTTATCCTACGCAAACTCCAAGAACACCGCTGGAACATGACGCAGACCGCCACGGCCTTAGGCCTGGAGCGTTCGCATCTCTATCGCAAGATGAAATCCCTCGGTATTGCCGCGCCGGAATAGCCCCAATGCGGTCTCGTCCCTTCCTGTAGTAGGTTGCCCGCCTCCGGGTGTTCATAATGGTACCCGTTCCGTGATAAAAGAGCGGCAAATCCGGGCGACCGAGGGTTCGTATATGGCTAAATGTGAATACTGTGGAACCGTTATTCTCTTTGGGGGAAAGCGCGAAGGAAACTTGCGATTCTGTAGTGAACCGTGCCGACAATCCGGAGTGCTTCTGAACATTTCGACCCAGGTTCCCGAGAGTCAATTCAATGAGACCCTCTGGAAAGTGCACCAGGGCAGTTGTCCCAAGTGCGGGGGAAGCGGACCCGTCGATGTGCATACGAGTTACCGAATTTGGTCGGCACTGGTCTTCACCCGATGGAGCAGCTCACAACAAATATCGTGCCGTCCCTGTGGACTAAAGAAACAACTTGCCGACGCAGGATTCTCACTCGCGCTCGGCTGGTGGGGGTTTCCCTGGGGATTCCTTATGACGCCAATGCAAGTTAGCCGCAACTTGTTGAAGGCCGCGCGCCCGCCGGTTTCCTCCCAGCCTTCGGCTGAGCTCGAAAGAGCATTGAGGCTATCGATTGCAACCCAGGTGGTTGCGGCAACGGGGACAAGGAACTGAAGTGTTGAGGTTGCATTTTGTGCTTCCTAGTCATGTGTCTTCGGGGCATGCTCATCTTCGGCCTGATCTTCTGCTAACTCCTGCAACTGCGTGTGCCAATCCAATTCCCTCACCAATTGGGGATCGTCTCGCCACCCAGGTGCGACCTTCACAAACAAGCCCAAATAGATCTTTGTGCCCAACAGGGCCTCCAGCTCCTTGCGCGCTTCCGTCCCCACTTTCTTCAGCATTTCTCCCTTTTTTCCAATGAGGATCTTTTTCTGCGAATCCCTCTCCACGTTCAGCGTCGCCTGAATCCGCAGAATCGTCGGCGATTCTTCGAACTTATCGATCATCACCCGGAGCGCGTGCGGCACTTCGTGATAGGTCAGTTGAATGGCCTTCTCCCGCACAATTTCACTGGCAAGAAACCGTTCCGGCTGGTCCGTCACCTGATCCTCCGGGAAGAACGGCACGCCCTCCGGAAGTTGTTTAAAGATTTCCGCTAACAATTCCTCGCAGCCGTTTCCTTTCAACGCAGAAATAGGCACAAGCGCGGCGAACGGGAAAGCCTTGGAAAATGCTTCCAGCAAGGGAAGCAGTTTTGGTTTCGGCACCCGGTCCACTTTATTCAGCGCCAGGATTGCTTTCCCTTCAAATCTCTTGGCCTTATCCAGAAGCAACTGGTCTGCATGCGGCTGTGTTGCACTTGCGTCCACCATCATCAGCAACACGTCAATTCCTTCCAGTGCGGCCGCCACCTCCCTCATCATCTGCCGGTTCAACACCGAATGTGCGTCGTGAAGTCCAGGCGTATCGATGAATACAATCTGACCTTCGGGCCGCGTCACAATGCCCTGGATACGATTCCTCGTCGTTTGCGGCTTGGACGTGACGATCGCCACCTTCTGTCCGACAAAGCGATTCAGCAGCGTCGACTTTCCGGCGTTCGGCCGTCCGATGATTGCCACAAACCCCGCGCGCAACGATTTGCCGCCCGCCGGCTGCTCGTCTATTTGCTTTTCTGGCACAGATACCCCTTTCACTTCACGACCGGTAGCTCCAAAAGGCTCTGGTGCTCCACATCGTGCAACAACTGAATATGCGCGGTCTTCGCATCTTTTGCGGTTTCTTTCGCAACCACGCCGCCGCTATTGTAGTTTTTCTCCACGCTGGGGGAATTCAGGCTAGCTACAATCAAACGCAGCCGGCTTCCCTTGGCAATCTGTCGTGAGAAAAATAGGAAATTATCGAACACGTATTTCTCTGGTTTCCCGGGAGGCACCATTTTCTCTTCCCGAAGAGAATCTCGATAGCGCGCCCGCATCGTCGCACTGCTCAGCGATACCGCGCTTCCGTCCGGCAGAAGCTCATACAATTCCACGCTCAGGTCCGTGTCCGGTACATCCATCGTCAGCCACAGCGTCAGCTTTGCGAATCCACTGATTTCCTTCGCTGCGGAAAATCCGTCGCTGTGATAAATCGCGCCCTCTCCGAACATATTGAAGGCCGACCGTTGCGAAATGAGTGACGAAGAATCATCCGCTGCGTCCGCTTCTCCCGCCTCGGTGTGCAGCGGATCGTAGCTCCAGGAATCCGCGGTCATTGTTCCGCCCTTTGCCGCCAGCAACTTTCCCGAATGAAATATGTCCGAGGCATTGTTGTCGGACGCAAGGTAGAGCGTTAGCACGTCATTTGCCATCGTCTCCAGGCTGTCTGCGTACTTCCACTCCTCCGCGCCCATCACGTAGTAGGCTATTCGCTTTTTAAGGAACGTCGGCTTGGCTCCGCCCTTCATTGTCCAGTCATACCACTCCGTGTGGAGCTTATTCAGGTCTAGCGCGCTTGCTTCCGCGAATTTCAATCCGTTCAGATCACGCTTCGGCGTCCTGGTCCCGGCGTGATCCCACGGACCGATGATCAGGTAATGGTTCGCCTTGGCCCCCGCCGCGCCGTACTGCATATGCCGTTTGTAGTAGGTGAACGCTCCGGGCTGGTCGCCATCGTAATCGCCCGTAATTGTCAGGATCGGCACGCTGATTTTCTTGTATTCCTCGGCGTTCGGCACCATCGCATCGTAATAGGCGTCGGGAATCGGGTGCCGCAGCCACTTTTGAAATATTGGCGACGGATTGCCGACAATTTTGTCGTAATCCTCAAAGGAGTAGTGGTCCCTGTACATCTCCATGGACTTGGCAGTCCAGAAATCGCCATTGCCGAAAGTGTTCGAGTTTCCCGTTTTGCCGCTGGTAAACGTCAACCACTGCATGTCATACGGCGCAAACAAATTGTATTGAAACGGAAAATCCAAGCCTGGATGCACCGCGGCGGCGGGAACAATGGTGGCCAGGTGAGGCGGAAATTCTTTCAGGACACTCCACTGATCGAATCCGGCATACGATCCTCCCCACATTGTGACTTTTCCATTGCAGTAGCTTTGCTTCGCCAGCCATTCCGTCACGTCGTAGCCGTCGCGTCCTTCATTTACGAACGGCTCAAACTCGCCACCGGAATTGCCGCGACCGCGCACGTCCACCAGCGCATAGACATACCCGTGCTTGGCGAAGTACATGGCTCGATCCGTGTAGGAATCGCCGACGTAAGGCGTGAAGGTGAAAATGACCGGGAGTGCGTCTTTATGGGCGTGCAGTTTATACACCGTTGCATTCAAGTTCACGCCGTCGCGCATGGGAATCTTCACGCCCCACTGCATGTCCACATCGTTCGCGCCGGAAACCGGGACGTCTTGCGCCTTCGCACACACCCCTGCGATCGCCAGCATCCATAGCACAACGCAAAACAGACCGAGCGTAATCCTGCTCCCAAGCTGATTCATCCTCTCCACCTCATCCTGAGCTATTTTAGGCTGCGCTATCCTATCGCGGGAATCGTCTACGGTGTTGTCGAAAAGTGACAACTGTCGTCCTGCCGCAATCGGCCCCGGAAATCCGTGCAGTTCAAGGGTAGGTGTCGCCAAGACTGGTAGCGCTCATAACCATGATCGTTCAGTGCGACTTTCCCGCCGCGGAGGCTAAATGCCGCGCACGCAACCGTAGCACCTTTCGCTGGTTCGCTTCCAACACTTCAAATCGATAGCCCTCGATGTCCACTTTGTCTCCCGGCGCTGGCACTTTGCCTGACAATCTGCTCAGCAATCCCGCCATGGTCGTGACTGTTTCGCCGGCATTCTCTTCCAATTGAACCCCCAACAATTCTTCTGCCTCCCGGATCGACATGCTCCCGCGAAGCACCAGGCTGCCATCGGCCTCGCGCACGGCGTCCGGCGCAGGCTGAAAGTCGTCGCTCCCGCGCTCCCCTACGATCTCTTCAACCAGATCCTCGGCGGTCGCAATCCCGGCGACCGAGCCGTGTTCGTCGATAATGATTGCCATGGACTCGTTTCTTTGCCGCATCTCTTTCAACAGATCGGAGCCGAGTTTTGTCTCCGGTACGAACAGCGCCGGCCTTACGATCTCGCGTACTTTGCGCTTCGGTAGATCCGTATCGGCGATCTGCAGCAAGTCCTGTGCGTGCACCACTCCAAAAATATCGTCCAGCGACTTCTCGTAAACTGGCATTTTCGAGAATTTTGTTTCCACAAATCTGGTGTGCATCTCTTCAAGGGTTGATTCTGCCTGCAAGGCAATAACGTCCGGCCTTGGCGTCATCACTTCGCGCACTCGTTTGTCGCTGAATTCAACCACCTGTTCGATCAGGTCCGCCTGATCCTTTTCGATGATGCCTTCCTCTTCCGCTACTTCCACCAACGCTTCAATGCCTTCTTCTGTCCGTTGCTCTTCTGTCCGTTCCACCTCGTGCTCGGAGATCCGCGCCAGAGACTCCGCGCCTTCCAGAAACACTCGAATCGGCCACACCACGAACATCGCGGCCCTGATCACTGGAAGCAGAGGCAAAAGCCATCGCCCGGTGGTCCGGTACAGCAGCATGTCTGGAATAAAGTGCATGGCGATCACAACTTCAAGGGTCAGGAATACCAGGAACTGCAATCCCGCTTCCCACCGGTTCGGTACCAGATACACCACCCCCCGCGTCGTTTCCAGCACGATAAAGGCCAGCCAGAAATGCCCCAGGATACGAAACGTGCGCCCGCCACTGCGCCGGTTGATTCTGAGCTTCGGCTCGATCTCGGCCTCAAAGATGTCCAGATGCTCGTGAATACGCCCGGTCGTCATGCGCCCGAGTTCGCGGTAGATCAGCGCAAGGTACGAGAAGATGGGCAGGCCCAGCGCCAAAACAAGAACGCCCCCGATGTAAATCCATGGCAACATGGTCAGGCGATTCCCAGTCGCCGCCGCAATCTTGTTTCTACTTGCTCCATTTCGCCGCGGTCTGTTTCATGATCGTATCCCAACAAGTGTAATATTCCATGCAGGATGAGTATTTGTATTTCCCCGGTCAGAGTTCGTCCGTACAATTTGCCGTTGCGCTTTGCCACCACCGGCGATATTGCAATATCGCCGAGTCGTGCGTCACCTATTTTCTTCAACTGGCCCCGCAGACTGCCAGGGCTTCGGCGTACCTCCGCCGGGAAAGATAGTACATCCGTCGTTCCTTTTCTATCGCGGTAGGTCTGGTTCAGTCGCGCCATTTCCGCATCGTTTACCAGGCGGATGGCGACACTCTCCGGACGCAATCTCAGTTTCGCTTTCACGAACCGGACAAAGTCCAGAAGCGCGCGCATTTCGACACGGACGGCATGCTGGCGATTCTCAATCGCATGTGCATCCTTCGCCTCGGCACCAGCCGCAGAGCGCCTTCCTGTGCGTCTCATGGATGTTATTTCGCGGACAATCGCACTCAGTGGCGTGGCGGCTCCGGCGCGCCACCCTCTTTCGGGGCCGTGGATGGCTTCCCGTTTCCGCCTCGTTGCGGGTGCGATACGTCGTATTCTTCGTAGGCACGGATGATTTGCTGCACCAGGTTGTGGCGCACCACATCCTTCTCGCCAAATTGAACGTTGCTGATTCCGGGGATCCGACCGCAGATCTCCAAAGCTTCCACGAGCCCTGACTTTTTCCCCTGCGGCAGATCGATCTGTGTGATATCACCCGTGATCACGGCTTTAGAATTAAATCCTAGCCTAGTCAGGAACATCTTCATTTGTTCGCTGGTGGTGTTCTGCGCCTCGTCCAGAATCACGAACGAATCATTTAACGTTCGGCCGCGCATGAACGCCAGGGGAGCAACCTCGATGATTCCCTTCTCCAGAAAACGCTCCAACTTGTCGGCGTCCAGCATGTCATACAGCGCGTCGTACAATGGCCTCATATACGGGTCGATCTTCTGCTGCAGAGTTCCAGGGAGGAAGCCCAGCCGCTCCCCCGCTTCCACCGCCGGCCGGGCCAAAATAATCCGGTTCACCTGTTTGGTCAGCAGCGCGCTCACCGCCATCGCCACCGCCAGATACGTTTTCCCCGTTCCGCCCGGTCCGATCCCAAACGTCATGTCGTGCGATTCAATCTCTTCCATATATCGACGCTGGCTTGCATTCTTCGGCGTAACCACCTTCTTCCCGAATGAACGCGTGCGCCCGTGCTCGAACATCCCTCGCGGCGATTCGTGCGGCTCTTCTGTCGCCACGCGCATCAACGATTTCACTTCCGCGCTCGTCAACGGGCGCCCGTGCCTCGTCAGATGGTTATACTCCTCGACGATGCGCACAGCCTGGTCCACGCTGTCCTGCTCGCCTTCGATCGTCAGACGCGTATCGTGCAAGTGCGTGCGGATACGCAATGCGTCTTCCAACGACCGAATATTTTCGTCAAGGGTTCCGAAGAAAGGTTCGATTTTTCCGGCGATATGTATCGTGCGTCTCATCCAAGTTGAAGGTTGTCCTGTCGCGCGAACCGGGTGGCCGATGGAATTCCTCCTGGAATGATTAAGCTACCGTACCGCTCAGACACGGAGAAACTACCTTCACCGTAGCGCACACCTGTGCGGCGGTCAAGTTACACCTGCATGAACAAGCTTAGCCCGCAACCTTGCGCTTTCGCGGGCATCACCGACTGAACCACCCGGTCTTTGGTCTCCTGAATTACTGGTCTGGTCAGTTACCACATTTCCTGCATTGGTTTTGATGCCGAATACAGCGCAAAGCCGTCCGGCGCAGGCCAATGCGCACCACGGAGCCGTGACCGCTCAGGGAAAACACCTCCCCTGCGTTGCACTCAGGACCAGGCGGCCTGCACCGTTAGCGAGCCCTCCGATCAATGCGAGGAAAACAACAACCAAATGAGCCATTGGCGCTCGACGGTAAACTCCTAACGCCGCCAGTACGAATCTTGCAAACCAAAGCAGGTTAACTACAACGCAACGCGCATCGCTCCACTGATATCTCATTATCAACTACGGAAGCTGCCGCTGGAAGCCGGTCAGAAATTCCTCGGTGAAATGTCGGCACTGAACAGCAATTGCCAGCAGGCACATCGGAAGGATTGCAGCGGGACCGTTTTTCCTGTTGGTGGTAATCCATAGCAAATAAGCGATGAGCAATCCAACACTCAGCAGGATGACGGCGCTCTCCATCGAGCGAGCCTGGGCCGCGACGACGACCAACACGAAGACGGCACCAAGGTCGCAATCGTTCAAGTCCAGCCCGTTCGCTCGATCCGTCACCGCGCGGCCTCCGGTCCCGAGGACCATCCGCGACAAATCGCTCAGCGGTCACGGCTTCTGCTTCAGCGCCTCTTGTATGGCCTTTCCCGCCAACGGCGCCATCACCGCATAGCCTGCCGCATTCGGATGCAATCCGTCGTTGGTAATTCCACCTTTCAGAAACCCTTTTTCATCCACGGTCGCGGCAAAATAATCCAGGTACACAGCTCTGTTTTCCGCGGCGTATTTCTTGATCCATTCATTCAACGCAAGTATTTTCGCAGGCGGCCGCCTATCCGTCTGCACGATATGTTTCCCTGCGGCGTTGATGAGATCGCTTACCGGCATTACCGACGACAGCACAACGCGGATCCCGTGCGTACGGGCTAACTCCGCCATGGTCGCGAGATTTCCTTCCGTCTCTTCTAGCGTCATCGGGCCGGTATTCCCAGCGATGTCATTCGTGCCCGCCAGAATCACCACCACCTGCGGCTGCAGCGCGATCACATCGGAACGGAAACGCAACACCATCTGTGGTGTCGTTTGGCCGCCGATTCCCCGATCGATGTACGGTTTCCCGGGGAAAAATCCCCCAAACTGCGGAAGGGCCCACATGTCGGTGATCGAATCGCCCATGAACACCACACGTGCTTCGCCATTCGCTGGAGGTGCCAGCGCCGCGTTCGCGTCCCGATAGCGTTCAAGTGCCGGCCAATCCTTCAGTCGTTGCGCATCCGCATCGAGTAGTTTCTGCATCTCAGGTAACTGCGCGCAATCGCCAGCGGGGTTCGACTTGGGCTCTCTGGTCGCCGGCACTTGCTGGCCCCGGACCGTGAAGCTCAGCACCTGGATACCTATAAGCAAAAGAACCAATCTGTTCACGGTCGCTTCTCCTCGTTTCATTTCCAGCTGTACTTCTTCTATCACAAGTCGAGCGAAGGACAGTTCCGTACCGAAGCTAGAAATCCGGGCGCCATCTGCGCTCGTTTATCCGGCGACTCCCGCGGGGCTGCCACGGCGTTGCCTTACGTTTCGACGGCAGAGCGCTGTGGTGACCTACAGTTACTTTCCCGGAGTCATTGTGCAGCGGCGGGCACCTCGAATTAATCAGCAGGCGCAGTTCAAGTTGTTTCGGATTCGCCGAGCCAGATACGCCCGTCACCACTCCGCGGCCATGCGCGCGCGCGGGCCCGGCGGTCATGGAGCCGTGCAGCGGCCCATTCGCATTGTTTGACAAAGGTATTCCTCTCGCCTCAAACTAGTGAATTGAACAATTCGCTTAAGGAGCGATAGATGGCGCAAGGTCAGGCTACCAAAGTTAAGAAGAAGAAAAAGTCCGTTTTAAAGCGCGCGGCACAATCTCGTCAACGTGCTGAAGTGAATCGCGTGAACCGCACTCGCGTACGCACCGCAATAAAGCGGCTCCGCACGGCTCTTACGGCTGGCGATGCCACCGCCGCGGCAAATCTATTGCACCCCACCATGTCGGCGATCGATCAGGCCATCACCAAGGGTGTGCTCCACGAGAACACGGCAAACCGTTACAAATCCCGACTAGCCCTCGCCTACAACCAGGTGAAGGGCAAGCCTGCGAAGTAACTTACTCGTTTTTGAACCTGTTCCCTCGGCGGGCCACTCGTTCAGTTGCCCGCCATTTTTGTCTTCGACGGTGCACCCATCCAAATTGTCGGGCCTTCCACGACGCAGTACTAAAGCCAAATTGGGAGTTTTCCTGACGCAATCCAAACCTTACCCTCTCTCACGAGCAAAGGCAGGCACCTAGTGACGACGAACATTGTGATCACCCGCACCACAAATTCCAGGCTCACGGAAGAGTTGCGTGAAAATTCGCCCTTCGGCACCAACTATAGCGACCACATGTTCGTGGCCGATTACCATGACGGCCAGTGGCACGACGCCCGCATTGAACGGTTCGGCCCGATGTCGTTCTCTCCCGCCATGACCGCCCTCCACTACGGACAATCGCTGTTCGAAGGCTTCAAAGCACATCGCACCGTTGATGGCCGCGTAGCCGTCTTTCGTCCCATGGCCAACCATGCTCGCCTGAATCGTACTGCTGCACGCCTGTGCATGCCCGACTTGCCGGAAGGACTCTTTCGCGATGGCCTGTTGGAACTGTTGCGCACTGATCGCGAATGGGTCCCGCATCGCGAAGGTGGCTCGCTTTACATCCGCCCCGTGTACTTCGGCACCAGCGACACGCTAATGGTTCACGCCGCAACAAGCTATCGTTTCGTAATCTTCACCGCACCGGGCGGGCCGTATTTCGCGCAGCCTATTCGTCTGCTCGCTGAAGAAACCTACGTCCGCGCATTTCCCGGTGGCACGGGCGACGCCAAATCCGCCGGCAATTATGGTGGTGGCCTGCTCGCGGCAAAGCTCGCCCAAGCCAAGGGCTATCACAATGTGATGTGGCTCGATGGCAAGGAGCGCCGCTTCATCGAAGAATCCGGCGTGATGAACATCATGTTCGTCATCAACGGAGTCGCCATCACTCCACCTCTTTCGGGCACAATTCTTCCTGGCGTCACGCGCGATTCCGTGCTTACGCTCCTTCGCGAAATGGGTGTGAAAGTAGAAGAACGCCCTATCCCGGTTGATGAGGTTCTTGCCGCGCATTCCGCGGGCACGTTAGAGGAAGCATTCGGTATCGGTACCGCCGCCATCATCGCTCCCATTGCTTGTATTGGATACCGACAGAGAGAATTGAACACCCCCACGGGCGCGCCGGACGGTCTGGCCAAAACACTTTACACTCGACTCACCAACATTCAGACCGGCAAGGAGCCCGACACTCACAACTGGCTCCTCAACATCTAAGAACTCTTCCCCGTTCGTTTACAATGTGACGGAAACTAGACAGGGAGAATCGCCATGCCCTACTTCGCTGCCAGCTACGAGGTGGTCGACGATTTCGTCGCGCGTCGCAGTGCCTTTCGCGAAGCGCACCTTCGGTGCGTTTCCGAATCCTACGCCCGCGGCGAGCTCCTTCTCGGCGGAGCACTGGCCGAGCCTGCCGATCGCGCCCTTCTCGTCTTTCACGTCAAGGATCGGGCCACCGCTGAGTCCTTTGTACGGACTGATCCATTCGTGGTCAGCGGATTGGTGAAGAAGTGGGAACTTCGCCCCTGGAACGTGGTCACTGGTAAGGAAGCCTCTTCCGCCCCCATGGTTCCGGGGCATCCCAGCGAGATTGTGCGCTGGTGGTCGGCTCGTACCACGGCAGAAAAATGGCCGCTCTACCGCGAACATTTCGCCAAAAACGTTCTAGCCAAGTTGAAAGGCATCGCGGGCTATCTTGGAGCAATTCTCTCCGTTCGTGAATTTGGCAACCAGCGCGAAATTATTGTCGAAACGTGTTGGCGCTCTCTCGATGCGGTTCAAGCGCTCGCCGGAGTAGATCTTGAAGCTGCCGTCGTGGCACAGGAAGCAGCCGAGGGGCTCACGGACTACGACCAGCGCGTCCGCCACTACGAAATTGTACTATCCGACCGCGCACCCGACTCGAATGCGCCACCAGCGAATTAATTTCCCCGGAATTCCCTTGCTCATTTTCACGGTGACGACGGAGCTTACCGCGCTGCTGCCGCCTGTGCACCTGTCAGTTTCCAGATTAAAAACTCCAGCACCGTACGCGGCTCTCTCGAACCGCCACCCTTTAGCCGGTCATCCGCTTCCTGCAACGCACGCAACCCGTCCAGCAACCGCTGTTTCGAAATCTTCTGCGCGCATTGCAACGCCAGTTCCGCCTGTTCCGGCCGCATTCCCAAAGCTCTTGCCGCCTGCCAGCCGTTCGTCGCACCACGGATTTCGCTCGCTTCAATCAGCTTGCGGTACATCCATGCCATCCCGCCGATCATCCCGACGGGCTCTTCGCCTTCTCGCAACAGCCGCTCAATGAACTCCAACGCTTTCTTCGGTTGTCGAGTGGCCAACAGGTCAGCAACTTCCCAAATGGTAGTCGTCTTCTCCGAAATTACCAGCGCGCCGACATCTTCGCGCCGCACCACTTTACTTTCCACGGCAAAGGTCGTCAACTTCTCCACTTCCGTCTTCAACCGCATCAAGTCGCCACTGACGAACTCCGCCAAATCCTCCGCGGCACCCTTCGCAAACTCAACGCCATACTCTTTTGCCAGTGATTTCGCCAGCACCACGCTCGCCGCGTTTCGTTCGTCGGCATTGTCACCCAAACCGACTTCAACCACGAGCGAATGCTCCGCCAATCTCTTCCCCAATTGCATTCGCATGTCCAGCTTGGACGCTTCCATTACGAGCACGGTAAACGGCGCGGGATTCGTCAAGTACGCCTCAATCGCTTCCACCGTTGATTCCCGACTCTTTTCGGCCAGGTCTTCAATGGCTTCGGCATTTTCCAGAAACACCACTTGTTGCGCCGACAGCATCGGAATCGTCTGCGCCTGGTCCAGCGCCGCCTGCGTCTCTCCGCGTCCGGCCGAAAAACGAGATACCGCCCATGCTCTCGCTGCCACCGGCACATATTTTTCGATCAGGTGCGCTCGGCAGGAATCCCGTAAGAAGGGCTGATCACCATAGAGAAGCACCGCGGGTACGGGTTTCCCTTTGGCCAGCTTTTCTTTAAACTCCGCTGCGGTTAACCGCGCCATCAGTAATTCTCCGTCACCGCCGCCACAAGCCGGGCCGCGAAGTCCTGAGCCATTCGGTCTACCGCCGGGTCGCCTTCCTGAAAGAAACTGCGCACATCGGTGGAGAGTTCATACTGCCCACGGAACACAAAATTGTCGTTATGGTAGAGCACCCTTTCGCTGATGCGGTCGGTCAGCGTGACGTCGCACCGCATGATCACCAGCATGGTGGTAGCTTGCGCGGTGCTGGTCGTCGCGGTGCTCGTCGATTGAAAGGTCAGCGGTAAGGCCTCGAGCGCCAGAACCTTCCCCGCCAGCACCGCATCGCCACCACGGGGATCGGAAACGACCTTGTATCGGGTTTTTACCAAAAACTCATGAACCGTCGCGGAGGTCAGTTTTTGCTCGATCCGGTAGGTGGTGGTCTTGTTTTCCATCGCCGGCACGGCGATTACGGTGATGTTCTTCGGCAGTGCAGTATTGCGACCGGCAACGTGATACCCGCATCCGCCATCGGCGAGCGTAAACAAGCAGGTCAACGCCACACTTACTCCTGTTCTCCCCCGTTTCATGAATCCAGCCACTCCGCCAGTCTGATTCCGCTTGCGGCGGGCACCCGGAGATTGTCTCCTGCTCCCCAGAACCAGTAGCAGTTTTCCCGCGAACCGTCGGGTTGAGGTTCTCGGAGATAGAGCGCCGAGTCCCCTGCAACACTCACGTTACTGGGGCCGGCTTCCTCGCTCGGAGTCACCAGGAAGCCCGCTTCTCGAAGCGTTTGTACAAGTCCATCCGCTTCGACTCGATTCGCAATGTCCGCGCATACACTGAATGTGGTCCCGTAGAAAACTGGTACGTGAACCAGATTGACTGAAATCTTCGCGTCCTCGGCCGGATCCCCGACCACCACGGAAATTTCCCCGCGCAATTCCAGCCGTTTTTCCTGAAGCACCACGCGACATTCGGTTCCAAATCTTGGAAGCATGTTAAACGCGGTTTGTGTTCCAAAGACGCGAAGCCCCACACTCTGAAACGAAAGCAATTGAGAAGTCTGGGTCTCTAATTCTTCAACGCCATCGCGGCCTGCCTCTGATACTGGCTCGTAGACCACCGCAACGAGCCGCTGCAAGTCATAACGCCGAAGCAGTAATGCAAGGCTGGCAATCGCCGCTCCGCCTGTGGAGCAGACACCGAACACTGGCGATTTTTTCGAAGCCACTCTTCCGCTCAACGCCTCAATTCTCGGAAACCAGGGAGTACCGTCCGGGTCAGACATCGCGGCGTGCGAAAAATCGATTACCGTAGCACCGGCCTCTCGCGCGGGCTTCAGGCACTGCATGCCAAATTTGTGCGAGCCCGCCAGGAAGGCAAATCGTGCTCCTCGAAATGTGTCTTCATCCACCTTCTGAATGAGGGCAGCTTCTCCCGCGGCCTCCGTCAAAACTCCCGCGGCTTCGTCCTCATCCACCAAGCGCAAATCCCATCCAGCGAAGCGGCTCTCTTCCAGCAGCGATTTCACTTCGCCGCCTAGAAGCGAGGATGCCCCAGCCAATACGATTCTTTGGGAGTGTCGGTCTGCAGGCATGTATTAAACAGTCCTGGCAACCAGGCGATGTCGTAGCACTCGGACGATGTGTAGGGTCAGTCCGACCAACGCATACACGCCCGCTATGATTACCAGCACGTATTCGGAGTAGCGCCAAATCACGCCGACCAGGAGGATTACCAGAATGATCGTTATGGAAGGCTGTTTGCGTGTCCACGGAATATCTTTGAAGCTGTAATATCTGACCGTGCTGGTCATCAGCCCGCCCAGCGTCAGCATCATTAAGAACCATCCAATCGCCCAACTCTTGTCATTGATTGGCCCGATCCAATGACAGGCATGGACTGTCGCCGCCACCACACCCGCAGCCGCAGGAGTGGGCATACCCACAAAATTCTTCGATCCCCCCGGTGCCATACCTTGCACATTAAACCGCGCCAGCCGCCAAGCCGAGGAGATCAGAAAAGCGAGGCAACAAATCCAAGCCAAGTGTCCTAGTTGCTCGAAGCCTTCGGTGGTCATTCCCAGTACGTTACGGTAGCCCCAGGCATACGCCAGAATCGCTGGCGCAATTCCAAAGCTCACGACATCTGCCAGCGAATCGAATTGCACACCGAATTCCGTATTCGTGCCGGTCAACCGCGCAATACGGCCATCCATTGCATCGAACAAGATCGCAATCCCGATGGCCTTTGATGCGCGGTCAAAGTCCTCCGTGCCTCCGGACAACGCCGCAATCGACGCGTAATAGCCGCAAAGGAGATTGGCGCCGGTGAACAAGCTCGGGAGCAGAAAAATCCCGCGGCGGCGCTTGGGATCTTTGTGCAACCTCCCGACAAACGGGATCTCGTGTTGCTCGTGGTCAGCCATATTTGTTCCACTCATTCTGCTCCAGGGTACTACGCTGGGCGCTCATGTTCCTTGATTTTCTGTTTCGCCCGGTCGGACACCGTGGGGGTAGTCCGTGGCGCACCGACAGATTCGGCAATTCGAGCGATCACACTCGAGCCACCCTTCACAGTTTGCCCTACCTTCACTTGAATCTGCACATCCGCTGGGAGCCACACATCCACACGCGACCCAAAGCGCACAAGTCCGACACGCTCCCCGCGCGCTACTGCATCACCCGACTTCTTCCAGGAAACCACTCGGCGGGCCACCCAGCCAGCAATCTGCTTGAACACAATCTCTCCGTGCTCGCTGGCCATCGTGAAGACGTTTTGCTCGTTTTCGAGCGACGCCTCTTTCGGCCCACGCCGCCAAAAACTTCCCCGGCTGGTATTCCAGTTTCGTAATCGTACCGGCCACCGGGGCCCGATTGACATGCACATTCCAGATCGCCAGGAAAATACTGATGCGTTTGCCCGGCCGGCCGGCGCAGGCTTCTTCGGTAACCACCACGACGCGACCGTCAGCCGGCGAAACAACCAGGCCCGATTCACTGGGGATAGTTCGTTCAGGATTGCGGAAGAAATAGAAGGCAAACAGCGCCAGCGTCAGAAACCCGCTTCCCGCCAGGACTCCCCACCACCATCCGCCAGCAAAGGAAATCACGCCCAGCAAAAACGGCGGTAATCCAAAATAGTAGCCTTCTCGGACCATAGCCTCCCCTTCCCCGGCGCGGAATCGCTCCGCGGGAGGTCTCTGGTCAGTTTACGACAGAAAGCAGTGGGATGCGCGAACCTGGCAGGCTACTGCGTCTGCCGGGCCCGCGAGGTATGGATACGGGCGGCCAAAAGTTCCATCTCGTCTTTCACATGAAGTTTTAATTTCTTCAATCGGATTTCTTCTAAGAGGTCTTCGGAATTCAGGAAGGGGGATCTTGCGAGGTTTTGTAATTCGACTTCGTACTGGCGGTGCTTTTCTGCCAGACGCTGATACTCGGCGTCGGCTGTGATTATTACGTCCCGAGGTGCCCGCTGGATTGCTGCCATGCGTTCCTCCTTCTTACAGGGAACTGGATGCCCGATAAACGCAGGGTACACCCGGGAAAATCCCCGTCAAGCACTATTCCGTACTAAGCTGTGGATTCTTGGTACCATGCTCCAAGATCAGCGCCGCCTCCCTGGGTTCGCGGTAATAGCCCTCTCGCCGGCCTACCTGCTGGAAACCTAGATTCCTGTAAAACCCGACAGCAGCTAGATTCGACTCGCGTACTTCCAGAAATACTCGAACCACACCCCTTCCCTCAAAAACGCTGAGCAAGGCGGCGACCAATGCGGAACCCTGGCCCTTTCCCCGCGCGCTTCTCTTAACCGCTAGATTCAATATTTCCCCTTCGTCCAACACTTCTCGGCCCAGGATGAATCCAGTAGGTTTTTCCGCTAGTTCCGCGATGAAACCTGAGACCCGCCCCGACGAGAACGTCGCTCGTGTCATTTCCACCGACCACGCGGCTGCTTCACGCGACTCCTGCAGAATCGCACTTGCTGCCTGCGCATCCGTCTCACGAAACGTGCGGATCAGAAACGGCTTTCCGGCTTCACGAGCTTCAACGGACACCGTGGGACGGTCCTTTCCAGAAAATCTCTGCATCTGACCGGCGCACATAATCGGCATCCAACTCCATGGGATCACTGAACGCGCCCCGACTTGCTCGCTCTTCCGCCAGTTCCCCGACCAGGCTCGCAACATCGCCGGGGCCCCCAATAATCCGGTCCCCAAGGCGCTTTCGGGCCGGCCATCCCTCCTGCGCTGCGATGACCTCCGGATCCATCGACACCCATTGCACTCTAGTTTGCCCCACCCTTTCATGGGCCAGGGTCAGGAAGGAATCCGGCGCGATCACCATCTCGCTCTCGACCGTCTCCATCAGGCCGCCTGCCCAGCAGTAGAGCCCAGCAAAGATTTGTCCCCGCTGCGCGTCGTAACTAGCAGCCACCATGCCCTCCCGTTCCCCGAATCCGGCCAGCGCCTGCAACCGCGAAACTCCCACAACCCGTTTGCCATATACTTCGGCCCATGCTTTCACAGTGGTCAAGCCGACGCGCACACCGGTAAACGACCCCGGCCCGGTCGCCACTGCCAATAGATCAACCGAGCCCATCGTTAGGTGTGCTTCCGCCAAAGCTTCCGCAACGGCGCCCAGGAGCCAAGAAGAATACTCCGCGGCATCGTGAAGGCGCGTTGCCACGGTATGGCCCGCCCGCCGAACCGCGACGCTTCCCCGGCGCTCCGAAGTATCAATCGCCAATGTGGTCACTAACGATCTCCCGTCCCTATCTCCTTGATTTGCAACGGAGATTTCGTAACGTGCATTGGTCGACCCTAACTCATAAAGTGACATATACAGTCATATAACTGCCGCTTAGGGGTAAATCCGCCGAGCAATTTCAGTGCCAACTTGAAACAGCCTCCCCGCTATCTTCCTGATTCCACAGCATATATCTTGACTCTTCCGGCACACTTCGTTAGACTGGTTGCATCTCCTAGGGGGCTAACCTCAGCTATGGACTACAAGATCGGCGACAAGGTTGTGTATCCGAACCACGGCGTTGGCGTTGTAGAGCAAATGAGCTACGGAGTACTGAACGGCAGAACTGAACGTTACTACATGATTCGCATTGTATCCAGCGGCCTTCGCGTCATGGTTCCGCATTCGAACGCATTGGCCGTTGGCCTTCGATCCGTAATTCGTTCCAATGACACGACAAAGGTCCTCGGTTTCCTCGAGAAGGGAAAACTCAACTCCCATCACGATTGGAAGCACCGCTTCAAGGAGAATTCCGAGCGCATGCGCACGGGTTCTTTGCTCGAGGTTGCCGTCGTTCTCAAGAGCCTCGTTTCCCTTTCCCGCAGCAAGCCTCTTTCCTTCCGTGAAAAGAAAATGCTGGAGCGCGCCAAGTATCTACTGGTCAGCGAAATGGCGACCGCGCGCAATCTGACAGCGGAAAATGCCGAGGGCTTGGTCGTCAAGTCCCTGGCCAAGGCCAAGCTGCAGTTCCCCATGATGCAAGAAGCGGTTGAATAAAAGCTCTTTTGTAACAGGATTCATCGGCGGGCTCTTCGTTTGAAGAGCCCGTTTTCTTTTGGGTCCGAGTTTTCACAAACATTTATTGGATACGACTAACCGATTGCGTGTCGCCGATCACCCACTGTTTCTAGCGCTCAGGTGTATCAACTGCGTATGCGCGAAAGCAACGACGCATGGAAGTTCGCCCAATCCTTTATCCAATTCTGCCTGCGATTGAGCCTGGTGCACTTCTTCACTGACGTTCTCGCGGGCGGCATTTCCTGCATGCCGATCATGCGCTACTACTGGTCCAACATTCCAGCAACCACTGGTCAGCAGTCCCCATGTCCAGCTTTGGATCTGGCCGGCGCAAATTCTGCGTGGGCTAATCCTGGCTGAGATGGTGGGGCGGACGGGCCCTCGCTGGTTTGATGATCGGTATTGGGTGTCTGGCGGGGTTTACCGGCCTGCTCGAAAACCTGATCTTCTATCGTACGGTGAGTCTCTACTTGTACTACGTTCATATTCCAGAGATTCTTGCGCAAACTCTATTGTAGGGATACTTGCTGCTGTACTGGAATAACCTTGTCGAGCAGTCATCCCAAGCGACGATGCCTGTGCTGCGCGATCACCAGTCACGGAGCTTCACAAGCCGTCTCACGCCAACGGCATATTCGCGTGGGCATTCAACGAATTATCCGAGAACTTCCCCCCGACATAGCGTGAATAGGCCGCCGCCGCGATCATCGCAGCATTGTCCGTCGAGAGCCCCCGGCTCGGAAAAAACACATCTCTCCCGTGTGCCCGTTCCGCAAATCTTGCCCGCAACTGGCTGTTGGCTGCAACGCCGCCCGAAACCAGAATCGTCTCGACTTGGCATTCTTCTGCCGCCGTCATGGTTCGCTCCACCAGATCCCGCACGACCGCGTTCTGAAATTCCCGCACCAAACCAAGCGTTTCCGGTCCGCAGAGCGGCAACAATTCCTCCAGCTCTCGCTTGCCCTCCGCCATGGCCTCTTGCCTCTTACGAATCTCCTCACCGTACTCCGGATGCTCGCGCACATGATAGAGCACCGCCGTCTTCAACCCACTGAAGCTGAAATCGAGGGCGTTCCCGCGTGTTTTCGTCGGACCAAACTTCACCGGAGCCGGGACTCCTCTGGCCGCCGCAGCCAACCGGTCGAGGATCGGCCCACCCGGATAGCCTAGTCCAAGCAACTTCGCCACTTTGTCGTAGGCTTCGCCGGCAGCATCATCCCGTGTCCCACCGATTTTGCGATACGTGAACACCTCGCCGCGATCTCCACCGCCGGCCAGCACTTCGTACAACACGGTATGTCCGCCGGATACGATTAGGCAGACTGCGGGAAGCTTCGGCTCCTTTCCAGCTTGATATGCCTCCAGAAACGCTGCGTACACGTGTCCTTCCAAGTGGTTGACCGCCACAAGAGGTTTTCCCAAGGCATGAGCCAGCGTTTTGCCGTACGTGATTCCGACGAGCAGGGAGCCCACCAGCCCCGGGCCTTGCGTCACGCCGATCGCGTCTAATTCCGCAAAACGTAGCCCTGCCTCACTCATGGCCCCGCGAACTACCGGCACAATCTTCCGCAAGTGCTCGCGCGATGCCAATTCCGGCACAACTCCACCGTACTTTCGGTGAATATCGATCTGCGAGGCCACCGTGCTGGATAGGATGCTCCGGCCGTCCACGACGACCGCCGCGGCCGTTTCATCACAAGACGATTCAATACCCAGAATCCTCACTCCGCTGGTCCTCTTCTCGGCCATTCGCGCTCCCAAATCCATGCTAGCACACGCCGAAGCCCTTAACTGATTGGCTGAGGTCCTATTGCAAGCGGCAATTTCGCAAGGCACAGTCAATAGACGCGCGGAACATTTATGCAAACCACGACCTGTGAGGGTGCCAATCTACTCGCGCAATGCCTGGGGATAACGCAGCCCGGTTCGCCAGCCGTGTTGCTAAACCACCCCACACAGAGCGCGGCGCCCGTTGACGGCTGGAAGTCGGTGCTTTTTGGCGTGCCTTTTTTGATGGCAGGTATGGGGATCGTCTTCGCGGCACTCAACGTTGTAAATACACATAAGAATGCGCCCGACTGGCTCATTGGCTTAATCGGCGGATTCTTTTTCAGCGCTGGCGCATTCCTGATTATCCACGGCCTACGTGGTGAGGCCCGCAAAGCCGCTTACCAACGAGAGGCAGCCGAGCATCCCGCAGAACCCTGGCGCAGCGATCACCACTGGCAACACGAAGGCCTCGCGTTCTCCGCGTTCAACGCGATGTTAAGCCGATTCGTAGCCGCTCTTCTCTGGAACACCTTCCTGATTCCCTTCTTCTGGGTCGGCTTAAACGCGCCCGGAATAGCCCGCGTATTTCTGATCTTCGCAAGCTTTTTCACCCTGATTGGCCTTATTTTCTGGGGCCGCTGGCTGCAAATGCTCGGTGAGCTTTTTCGCTACGGCGACAGCTTTCTTCGCTACGATGATTTCCCATACTTCCTCGGTCAAAAGCTCCGCGCGCGACTTCGCGCACCTCGGCACATCTCCGGGCTCGACTATCTGACCCTGACGCTTCGCTGCGTCCAAGAGAAATACATTACCGCCGGAACCGGCAACAATCGCAGCAAACGGGTGGTCTGCTTTGAACTTTATAAGGACTCCGTCACTCTATCGCGCGACCAATTGACCGGGCTCGCAGGTGGTGATATCCCAATCGAATTCTCCTTGCCTGCCAACCAACAGACTACATCTCTGGCAGACTCGCCACCGACCTACTGGGAGATTCAGGCGAATGGCCTGGCCCGCGGCGCTGATTACGAAGCGTACTTCCTTGTTCCCGTCTACAAACACCTTTGATTCTCGACTTCCCCAGCAGTCGATCGCTACGGGAACGACGAGTTCGACAAAACTGAATCCCACGAGATGCGTGGCTGTCTATTCGTAACGGAGCGCAACCATCGGGTCGACTTTGGTGGCGCGGCGCGCGGGAATGTAACACGCTAGCGCGGCGGCGATGGCTAAAACCAGTACGACCCCCAGAAACGTGAGCGGATCGTGCGCACTGATCCCAAAGAGCAAGCTGGAGAGCACGCGTGAAGCCGCGAAGGCCGCCACGACGCCCAGCACCAGTCCGGCGAGCGCGAGTTTCATTCCCTGCCCCACCACAAGCCGTAATACTCCACCGGTTTGCGCACCCATAGCCATACGAATCCCGATTTCCCGCGTTTGCTGGTTTACCGAATACGAGAGCACGCCATAGACACCCACAACAGCGAGAAGAAGAGCGAGCGCTCCGAAAATGGTAAGCAGTCCTGCGCCCGTGCGCGCTGCCCAAAGTCCCTGATCGATCACTTCTCTGACGGTGGCCATGTTCGTCAGCGCCAGATTGGTGTCCAGCGATTGAACCTGACTGCGAACTGTCGCGATCACCGGCTCGGGACGGCCCGTGGTCCGCACCTGCATGTTCACAGAAGCGGCAAAATCCTGCATCAGCGGTAGAAAAGCAACCGGCTGGGGATCTTCCCCGAACGTGTTTACTACCATATTGCGAACGACGCCGACGACTTCGCGCAACTCGCTATCTCCGAAGAAGTGGAAGCGTTTTCCGACAGCATTCTGATCAGGCCAGAAATGTTTGGCCATGGCTTCGTTTATGACCGCGACCTGCTTCGTGTCCTTGCGATCAGCGTCGTTAAACTCGCGGCCGCTAACCAGGGGAATGCGCAAGGTTTCAAAGAAGTTCGGCGCAACATCGTCAATCTGAGTCAGCGTGCCACGATAGCCCGACGCCTCGTCTTGCCCCTCGGGAAAAACGGTGCGCGAAATTCCGCCTCCCAGGGGATAGTTGGAGGCGATGGTTGCCGACGCAACACCAGGAGATGCCTTTGCGCGTTCAATCGCCGCGCGAAAGTACTGCTGGGCACGGCCTTCCTCGTAATGCAACGCTCCCAGATCAAACGCGAAGACAAAGAGATTATTCGACTCGAAACCTGGGTCGATCCGCTGGGCGTTTTGCATGCTGCGAATAAACAGCCCCGCGCCAACCAGCGCCACCAGCGCCAGGGCAATTTCCGAAACTACGAGCAAGCTGCGGAACGGATTTCGCCGCCAGCCCACCGTTCCTCCGCGTCCACCGAGGTTGAGCGCCTCGACAAGGTTCGGCTTGGCTGCCTTGATGGCCGGTGCGATCCCAATGACCAGCGCGGTGAGTAGCGCCGCCCCGATTGTGAAAAACAGCACGTGCGTATCGAAACTCAGATCGACGTCACCTTCCTCCATCAGGGGGGGACGGAATGACCACAGCAAAGCGCGGCCTCCATAGGCGATAACAAACCCGACAATCGCTGAAAGAGCGGCCAATACCAGGCTCTCGGTAAGCAACTGCCGCATCACTCTTCCGGGACTAGCGCCCAAAGCCGCGCGGACGCCGATTTCCTTTTGGCGGCTGGCGGACTGTGCAAGCAGCAGGTTGGCAAGGTTGACGCAGGCAATCAGCAGCACCAGCCCTACGATTCCCATCATCATTTCGCCGATCAGAACGATCTGATCGCGATTGTTCACACCTACGGCAGCCTCCGCCAGGGGCGTTAGAACAACCGTTCGGCTGGCATTGTCCTTTGGAAATTCACTCTCCAAGCGCGAAGCGATAGTCTTCAGCGAGGCTTCCGCTTGGCCCATGTTCACACCGGTTTTTAGCCGTCCGATCACCGTAGTTGCCAGAAACCTGCGATCGTTGAAGTTATCTTTGAAAAATCCCGCAAGTACCTGGGGGTACATGCTGACAGGAACCCAGACCTCCTCGGAACTTCCAAACGTGAAGGTACCTTTGAAGCCGCGTGGCGTTACGCCAATCACCGTGTAAGAGGTGGCGTTCAGTGTCAGAACTTTCCCAATCACAGCGGCGTTAGAACCAAACTTGTTGGACCATAAGCTATGGCTCAGCACTACCACATCGTTGCCACCTGGCTTAGTGTCTTCCTCCGGTAGGAAGAAGCGTCCTAAGACGGGGCGCACGCCAAGAACATCAAAATAGTTCGCGCTGACCATCTGACCGAAGACTTGACGGGGCTCGGCGCCTCCATTCCAGGTCAACGGAAACGGACCGACAAAGCAGGCCAGCCCCGAGAGATGCTGCTGCTCTCGGGCGAAGTCCTGGAAGTTTGGATAGGAAATGGCGAGTTTGCTGGAATTGGCAGCAGTCACCACAGTCTTGGTGTCCACAGTGTCCAGTTCGACGACGCGGGCAATGTCCTTGACCGGCAACGGATTCAGCAGAATCGCGTTTACTACCGTGAAGATTGTTACGTTGGCGCCGATTCCCAGAGCCAGCGATAACACGGCGATAACACTAAATCCCGGATTCTTCCTTAGCATCCGAAATGCGTAACGTAGGTCATGCCACACGGTCTGCATCTTGCTGACTTCCTCCCAACACGTACGACGACCATCCCGACCGGGCGTTCCGCCGAGTACCAGTATTCGCAATACAATAGCAGAGCCTTGGGGCAGATCAAAAAGCTGTGTGATCGGCGAGCCAGGCGTACTTCGACGACACCACGCGCCTTTCGGTTCATTGACAAGCTTCCGCCGGGAAGGCTACCTTGCCAAAGGTAGCGTAAGTGACTCCAAAGAAAGCTGCTTGAATCTCCCTATGACCATCGATCCAAGGCAGTCTCCGCAAACCGCCGCCCATCATAGAGTTCGCAAAGCAGTATTACCCGCCGCAGGCTTGGGTACTCGGTTCTTACCCGCCACCAAAGCCCAGCCAAAAGAGATGCTGACGGTAGTGGACAAGCCACAGATTCAGTATGTGGCGGAAGAGTGCGTAGCCAGCGGCATCGAGCACATCATCATCGTTACCGGCAAAGGTAAGAACTCCATCGAGGATCATTTCGATAGCGCTCCCCTGCTCGAGCGCTTCCTAGAAGAACGCGGCAAACCTGAACTAGCGGAAATGGTCCGCCGCATCAGCAACATGGTCCAAGTGAGCTATACCCGGCAGAAAGAGCCGCTCGGGCTTGGCCACGCCGTATTGGTGGCAAAAGACCTAGTGGGCGACGAGCCATTTGCAGTACTGCTCGGCGACGTGCTGATTCCCGGGCCAAATCCAGCCACCAAACAATTGATTGACGTGTACGAAGCTACCGGCACCGGCGCAATTGCCGTAGAAGAGGTGCCCCGCGATAAAACGCATCTCTATGGAATCGTAGCGGGAGAACCGGCACCCCAAGCACCATTTGGCGAAAGACTTCTACGGATTCGCGATCTGGTAGAGAAGCCGCAAAAAGAACATGCACCATCGAATCTGGCAATTACCGGACGATACGTATTGCCCCCAGCAGTTTTTGACTGCCTGGAGCGAACGAAACCAGGTTCCGGCGGGGAAATCCAACTGACAGACGCTCTACGCATTCTGGCAAAGGAACAAGGCCTGTGGGCACTGATCTATGATGGACTTTCCTATGACGCCGGAGACAAGCTCGGATTTCTGAAGGCCACGGTGGAGTTAGCACTAATGAATAAGGAATTGGGCGGAGATTTTAGGGAATATCTGAAGACACTGAAGCTCTAGCGAAAAACGGTTCGCCACCGCATGTTCGTCGAAGAGCGTTTTCTCGGTTAAAACAATCCGACGCGACAACGTCGGCAGCTAGTCTTTCTTCTTGGCAGGTTTCTTTTCTTTGGAATCCTTGGAACCGGAATCCTTTGTACCGGTTTCCTTCAAGACCGGTTCCTTAGGCGCTTCTTTGGAGTCACTTTTTGCGGGAGCCGCGCCATCGCCATCGCCGCCCGTCTTCTTGCCCCCGTAGTCGGTAACGTACCAGCCCGAACCTTTGAACTGGATCGCCGGCGCGGACTGTAACCGTTCGACTTTTCCGCCACATTGCGGGCACTTTTTCAGGTGCGGGCCCGAGACGTTCTCAATCTTTTCCGTGCGTTTGTGGCATTTCGTGCATTGATACTCGTACAGCGGCACTGGGCTCCCTCCTGAGGGTATATCAATCAAAAATTGTATCACGCGCCCGGCTCACGCTCGCTTCCCCCGCCCCGTGCTAGACTCATCTCGGAACATCCATGTCCGACGTTGTGCCAACCGATTCGCTCCCCTTTCCAAAACCTGGTTGCTTGTATCTGGTGGCGACACCGATCGGCAACCTGGAAGACATCACGCTGCGCGCGCTGCGCGTCCTGAAGGAAGTCGATCAGATCGCCTGCGAAGACACACGGCACACGCTGAAGCTGTTGACGCACTTCGAGATTCACCGGCCCATGGTCAGTTACCACGAGCATAACGAAATGACACGCGCGCCGGAATTGGTGTTGGCGATGGAACAGGGCGCCTCCATCGCCCTGGTGAGCGATGCGGGAATGCCGCTGGTTTCCGATCCGGGACACCGACTCGTATCCCTCTGCATTCGTCACCACATTCCCATCGTTCCTGTTCCCGGGCCGTCGGCGCTTCTGACGGCACTGTCAGCATCAGGCTTGCCGAACGAGGAGTTCGTTTTTTTGGGCTTTCTCCCGGCGAGGACGGGAGAGCGGCAGCGCGCACTGGAGCGATTGCGGATTGAAGATCGCACGCTGATCTTCTACGAAGCGCCGCACAGGATTGCCGAGACCGTAGCCGCGGCGCTGGCGGTGCTTGGCGACCGGCCGGCGTGCCTGGCACGCGAGGTCACGAAGCTTCACGAAGAATTCCGACGCGGAAAATTGTCGGGGATTCTTGAATCTCTGGAAGCCTACCCGGCGAAAGGTGAAATCACGTTGCTGATCGGGACCCCGGAACCAGGCGATGCCGGCGCTCATATGGACGCTTCGCAATCGCTGGCGGCAAGGGTGGACGAACTGATTCACCAGGCAAAGCTTGATCGCAAGGAAGCGTTGAAGCTGGCAGCAAAGGAACGCGGAATCACCAAGCGCGACGCTTACAAACAACTGGTAGATGAAATCCCTCCCAGCGAACAGTAGAGCCCAAAACAAACAGCGCGTCCCGGCAGGTTCGAGACGCCCTGATTGACACAACAAACCCAAATCGAGCGACCTTCCGCTGGTGCTAGCCCCGGCAAAATCGAAAATTAGGCAGCGGATTCTGGATGGAACATGCGTTGGAACCTGCGCCCGGTGAACTGGACACCGACAACACGCTCTCCGTTCGTTAGCGGTTCGGTGACGTGGACGACGCGCCCCTGAGTCTCAAATTCACTTTCGGCGCGGCGCGCCATGTGATTTTGCGATGGGATACGAATCTGCAGATCGGTGCCGATGGCGACGTCGAAGCGTGTTCGAAAAGCGGCGCCGCCACGACAAAGATTTTCGCTGGAGGTATCTTCTTCGAAGGAAAAACCGCGTGCGTCACGTCCGCGGACTCGTAACGGCAGTCGTACCGATATCCTACGTTCGGACCTCTGTCTCGCGGCGCTCTCGATGCTCTGGCTCATGGGCTGGGTGCCCTCCATCGGCTGCTTTCCGTGCAAAGAAGTGTTCTACGTTCTCAAGCACTTCTCTTGGAGTGCGGGCCGAATGCACAATTCTGCGAAGTTCGCTCCCGTTTCCCACGCCATGAGTAAACCAGCAAGCGAACTGCTTCATTTTTCCCATACTGTCGGGCAGGTCGGCATCAAGAATTTGCCTATAGTAGCCAGAGAGTAAACGATGACGGTCCTCCACGGAGGGTACGGTATAGCGGCCCGTTTCGCGGTATTCCTGCATCTGCGTGAAGATCCAGGGATTGGTGGCCGCAGCGCGACCGATCATTACCGCATCGCAGTTCGTCTGCAAAACCATGCGGGCGGCGTCTTCAGGACATTGGATGTCACCGTTGCCGATAACGGGGATTTTCACGGCTTGCTTCACGGCAGCGATGAGAGCCCAGTCGGCTTTTCCAGCATAGCCCTGGGTGCGCGTGCGCGGATGAACGGCGGCGGCCTCGATGCCAATCTGCTCCGCCATCTTGACGACATCGACTGCCACGATAGAATTTTCGTCCCAACCGGCGCGTAGCTTGATGGTGAGGGGAATTTCCACTGCGGTGCGAACGGCACAGAAAATTTGCTCCAATAGAGGCAGTTCGCGGAGCAGCCCAGATCCGCCACATTTGACGACTTTCTTGGCCGGGCAGCCGAGGTTGATATCCACGGCGTCGTAACCAAGGTCTTCGACCATGCGAGCTGCTTCGGCCATCACTTTCGGATTCGCTCCGAAGAGTTGCGCGGCGATCGGGTGCTCGTCTTCCTGAAAGAACAGATAGCGAGCGGTTTTCTTGGCGCTCCTGGTGATCCCTTCCGAGCTGGTGAACTCCGTCATCAGGAGTCCACAGCCGCCCTGAGCGCGAATGACTCGCCGGAAAAGCGTGTCAGTGACACCGGCCATCGGAGCGAGAACCGTGGCAGGACGAATAACCAGATCGCGCACACGATATTCCGCCGGGATTGCTGCGGCGACCACCGGGTCAGGAGAGCGTGGGCGGGGATCCTTTCCGAGGATATCCTGCGCCCTCTGCGTGAATTCAGGATTATCGCAGTTAATGTTTCGGTTCCTTTTCCGGTTTCGCAACCGGCGTTTCCTTCAAGAATTCTTCCAGCCGTAGAAACTTCCTACCCAGCGCGCCACTATATGCCGACCAGTCGTCTTCACCAGAAGGAGCGGCAAGGGCGGCGCGAACAGCGGCCATTTTGGAGTCCATGTCATCCATGAAGTGGAAGACCAGGGCTTCGCGAATCATGGGTAGCTTGGGAGATCCGAATTCATATTCGCCGTGATGACTGATGAGGATGTGCTGAACGACAGATTTAAGTTTCGGGGGAAAGCCCTCGATCGCATCCATAGCCTTGGTGACCGATTCTAGCTCCAGGATGATGTGGCCAAGTAGCTGGCCCTGGGAGGTATAATTCACGGCACGCTCGTAGCAGAGTTCGTCGAGCTTGCCGACATCGTGAAGCAGCGCGGCTATCAAGAGCAGATCGACATCGAGCTCCGGGTAGTGCGCGGCTATTTGCTTGGCCAGGCCGCACAAGCCAACCACATGCTCCAGGAGGCCGCCAAGATACGCATGGTGCATGACTTTTGCGGCAGGAGCCCGCTTAAACCGAACCACGAGTTGAGGATCACTAAAAATCGAGCTGGCGAGTTGTTTCAAAAACGGATTGCTGATTTCCGCGACGTATGCAAGCAGCTGCTTGAACAAATCGTCGACGTTATAGGCAGTGTGCGCCAGAAAATCGCCAAGTTCGATCTCTTCGGGCTTGGCGAGGCGGAATTGCTGGAGGACAAGCTGAAACTTGTTGCGGTAGAGTTCGACGCGCGCCTGAACCTTGATGAAGTCATCGCGGTGAACATCTTTGGCGTAACTCTCGAATTGCTCCCACATGCGCGATTCCACAGTGCCGCTGCGGTCACCGAGTTCCATGCGAAGGTACGCTTTGCCTGCAGCTGTACTGCGAACTTCCTTCTCATGAACGAGGAAGAAACTCGTAATGGATTGATCGGCGACGAGGTCTTTGACGAAAGTGCTCTTCATTAGTTGGTCGTCGGAGAACTGGTTTTCTTCGTGAATGGTATGTGGATCTTGTGCGACTTCTTGTCTTTGGTGGATTCCGGAGTAGTGCTGACCTCTTCAATTTCCGAGTTGCCTCCACCGGACATTTCCTGATAGCCCGGCTTTACGACTACGTAGCTCTGTTCGCGGAGGGTCTTCAGGTATTCGCGCATGGCAGGATCCAACCGCTGGGTATATAGCCGCTCCTGAATCTCTGATTCGACCTTATCGAAGGGCTGTTCGCCCTCTTCGTAATGCTCCATCACCTTTAAGATCAGGAAGCCGGATTTGGTTTCGATGACTTCGGTCAGCTGATTCTTTTTCATCGCGAAAACGACATCCTCCAATTCCTTGGAGAGTTCGCCGCGTTTGTAAACACCGAGGTAACCGCCTTGCTGTGCAGTGCTGCCGTCGGAATAGCGCTTGGCAAGCTCGCCGAAGTCCTCCCCATCGAGTGCCTTCTTGCGTACCGTGTTTGCTTTTTCCTTGAGGGCGGGAATTTCCGATTCTTTCTTGCCTTCCGTCTTGATTTCGACGGCGCTTAGGGCAACCTGTTCGGGGCGAATGAAGTCGCTCTTATGGTCGTTGTAGTACTTCATTTCTTCTTCGTGGCCAATGGTGATGTGGCGGCCAACTTCCTGTCCGATGACTGCCTGGGTCAGCACGCGATTGCGGATGTTGGTCTTGAAATCATCCCAGTTGATGCCCTGTGAAGTAACAGCCCGCTCCAAGGCATCCATATCCGGCAATTTATTCTGAATGCGGATCTGGTCCAATTGTTTGATTACGTCGGGCTCTACGTTAATACCCATGTCTTTTCCACGTTGCGAGAGAAGCGATTGATCGATCAGATCGCGCAAGGCGTATTTCTGGCGATCTTCGACGGCAATTTGAAGCTGTTCCGGTGTGCAGCGGCCCTGGCATTCGGCTCGTGCATCGTCTTCGGCGGAAGCCCGGGCCTTCTCGAGTTCCGAGCGCGTAATAATGTCATTATTGACCCTCGCCACGATTTCTTCGACAGTTTTCCCTTCCCCGGTGTGGACCACAGGAGCCTTTGTCCCAAGTGCCTTGGGAGCGGCGGTTTTCGCGGCCGGAGCGCCTTCGCTTTCTCGCTTGTCAGGCTCGGGTGCGGCTTCTTGTGGCTTTTCCAGAACCGGGGGATTCTGTTGCGCCGGCGGATTCTGGGCTGGCGAGGTTTGATCCGGGGGAGTTTGCGCCGGAGGATTCTGCTGTGCGGGCGGCTCCTGAGCGGGGGGATTCTGTGCCAGAAGGGGCCAGGCTAGCAGCAGGCCTAAGACCAGTGAAGCATTACGCATGAAGTACCTCATCTTGAAAGTTTACCCTTCCCCGCGCAGAGCGAGCAACACGCTTCTGAGAGCCCCGGCGACCGGTTCGCCGCGCTGTAGTTCCAGCCAGAGGACACCGCTGGGGTCGAGGCGAATACCTTTTCTCGACCGAACCACCTGGACGAGTGTGGCTGGATCCAGTGTCGTCTCCGGATGGAAACGCAGAGCGAGCTTGCTAGCAACCCGCTCTACGGATGCAATGTGGAGACGTTCACTAAAGGATTTGAGTAGGGCAAACTCCAGAAGGTTTTCTACGGACTTGGGGAGCTGGCCGAAACGATCCTCCAATTCCTTGCGAACATCCTGCGTTTCCTCTTCGGAGGCAACAGAAGAGATGCGTTTGTAGGTTCGGAGGCGGAGGTTTTCGCTGGGGATATACTCCTCTGGGATACGCAAGTCCATGCCAAGGCTGATGGTGGTGCGCAGTTCAGGTGTGGAGTCCCGCCCCTTGAGCTTGGCGACCGCGCGCTCAAGCATTTGCACGTACAGATCGAAGCCGATGGCTTCGATGTGGCCGTGCTGTTGGCGGCCAAGCATGTTACCGGCGCCGCGGAGTTCCAGGTCGAGAGCGGCAATTCGAAAGCCAGCTCCGAGTTCGCTGAACTCCTTCATCGCGGCCAGTCGTTTGCGAGCGATCTCGGATAGGATCCGCTCGGGAGGGACCAGGAGATAGGCATAGGCCCGCACGGGAGAGCGGCCAACCCGGCCACGCAGTTGATAGAGTTCAGCGAGACCGAGGCGATCAGCACGGTTGATGAGGATCGTGTTGGCGCGAGGTATGTCCAGACCATTTTCGACGATGGTGGTGGCCACCAGGACGTCCGCTTCGTCGCGGATAAATTTCAGCATAACCTGCTCGAGATCCTTCTCGCTCATTTGTCCGTGGGCAACTACGACGCGAGCTTTGGGCACGAGCTTAGTGACCAGAGCGGCGAGGGAATAGATCGATTCGACGCGATTGTGAATGAAGTAGACCTGTCCATCGCGTGCGAGTTCATTTTCTATGGAGCGCTTCACCAGGTCTTCATCAAATGCGGTCACCACGGTCTGAATCGAAAGGCGGTCACGCGGCGCAGTTTCGATCAGCGACATGTCACGTAGTCCCACCAGGGACATATGAAGTGTGCGAGGAATGGGCGTTGCGGAAAGCGCCAGCGAGTGAACGTTCTTGCGCATTTCCTTCAAGCGCTCTTTGTGAGCGACGCCGAAGCGCTGCTCTTCGTCGACAATCAGCAGTCCGAGATCCTGGAACATAAGATCCTTGGATAGGAGGCGATGCGTTCCGATGAGGATGTCCACCTTTCCCGCCTCCAGTTCAGCGAGAATCGCTTTTTGCTCCGCCGCCGTTCGGAAACGGCTGAGCATTTCGATGCGAGCAGGAAACGCCGCGAAGCGCTTCTTGAAAGTCTCGAAGTGTTGGAAGGCGAGAACGGTCGTGGGCGTGAGGACGGCTACTTGTTTATTGTCGGTGACGGCTTTGAATGCGGCGCGCATAGCGACTTCCGTTTTGCCGTAACCAACGTCGCCGCAGAGCAGTCGATCCATGGGAGTGGGCTTCTCCAGGTCTCTCTTGATGTCGTTTACGGCAGTCAGTTGATCGGGAGTTTCCTCGAATTCGAATGCATCTTCGAATTCACGTTGCCAATTACCGTCAGGAGAATAAGCAAAGCCCTGTGTGGTTTTGCGCTCCGCATAAAGGGCAAGAAGTTGGTCCGCCATATCTTCGAGCGATTTTCGCACGCGACTCTTGCGGGAGGCCCAGGCGGTGCCACCCAGCCTATCGAGCGCAGGGTGAACGCCTTCAACGACGCGATAGCTCTGGACCAGGTCCATGCGTTCAAGGGGAACGTACAGCCGCGCGTCATCGGCATAGCGGAGCAACATGAATTCGCCGCGGCGGCCCTCGGATTCGATAAGCCGCAGCCCTTCGAACCGGCCGATACCATGATCGACGTGAACCACAAAGTCACCGGGCTTTAGTTCGGCGAAATCGGTAAAGAAACCGGACGTGCGAATTTTCCGACTGGGACGCTCGACGGCCGGAGTAACGTCAAACAGGTCGGAGTTGCCGTAGAGGGAAAGCTTGGCCTCGGGAAACACAACGCCGGCAGAAAATGGAGCGCGCAGCAGAACGAGAGCGGCGGTTTCTGATGCGTTTTCCGCCGTGAAACCGGTGGCCGCTTCTTCGGTTTCGCCAAGGACATAGGGGACCTCGTATTCGCGGCAGAGATCCGCGAAGCGTTCGAGTTCACCGAGACTGGCTGCGGTGAGATATGCAGTGCCTCCCGCGGCGAGTTGTGACTTGATGTCGCCGAAGCAGCCCACGACATCGCCATGAAAACGAGGAGTACGACGCGAGAGAAGTTCGAAACGACGGCCTCCATCAGTGGTCAGGCTGAGTTCCTCTAGCTCGATGCGGGACGCTTTCACGACGGCGTGCTCGAACTCCGTTTCGTTCCAGAAGTAATGGGAAACTTCGGGCGCGTTGGCTTGACCATGGCGCTCGTAGTTTTCCGTGGCGACCTCGAGATGGGTACGCGCAGCTTCGCGAAGGTTGACGGGTTCGTCGAGAAAGATCAAAGGCTTGAGAGAACTCTCCGCGAGCTCAAAAAGTGGAGTCGTGCCCGCTTCCTTGCTGCCGCCGATCCAACCCGAAGGCTCCCACTCCAAGGCTTGCGGGCTGCCCGGCACCGGAATGCTCCATTCGGTGAGAGGGAGGATGGTGGTTTTAACGACTGGGGCCACGGAGCGCTGCGTGCGTGGGTCAAATTCGCGAACACCTTCGATAGTGTCGCCGAGAAGCTCGAGGCGAACGGGGTGAAGTGCTTCCGGCGAAAAAACGTCGACGATACCGCCACGAACGGCGAACTGGCCGGGAAGGTCAACCATCTCGGTACGGGCATAGCCGGTGCTGGCGAGGTGCGCGATCAATTCCTCATGAGACACTTCCGCGTCTTTGGCGAGAGTCCGCGCCAGCGTGAGGTAAATGTAGGGGTCCTGATAGCGCCAAAGAGCGGAAGCTACCGGCGCGATGACAAGGGAAACTTCTCCGTTGGCGAGGCGGTAGAGGGTGGCGGCGCGACGTTCGAGAATGTCCGCATGTGAAGATTGCGAATCCCAGGGCAGGCTATCAAAAGCGGGAAGTACCGCGACTCCCCCGGTGTGGCCGGGAAAAATCTGAAAAAAGAAACGAAGACTATCGGCGAGAGATTCGGCTCGGCGGTTCGAATCAGTGATGAAGTAGGCGGGGCGTCGAAGTTCGTGGGAGAGATAGGCTGCAACAAGGGCTTTCGCTACGTCCTGGAGGCCCGAAAGCGCGAGGAGGCTGGCATTGGAACGCAGTTCGGCCAGCGTGCCTTCCAGTGAGGAAAGACGAAGAAGTCGCTCCAGGCGTTCACGAACCGCGGGAAGAATCATTAAAACTCAGCTTCTATTCTAACGTGTGCAAGAGGTTTGCGGGAAATCGGTGCGAATTGGAAGGAGCTCAGGGAAGGGAGCGAATTTTCTCAAGGATAGCGGAAGTGGAATAGGAATCGAGGATTTCGACACGTTCCACGCGCCCGCCCGAACCCTCGACTTCGGCGCGCCCTACGATTTGGTCGCCCGGCCAGTCGCCACCTTTAACGAGAACATCGGGAAGGAGTGCGGCGATCACGCGCTGGGGAGTGCGTTCGTCGAAGATGAGCACCGCATCAACGCACTCGAGACTGGCGAGGATTTCAGCACGCTCGCCTTCAGGAATCACAGGGCGGCCCGGACCTTTCAGGGCGCGCACGCTGCTATCGCTGTTGATGCCGACGACGAGAACATCGCCCAGGGCGCGAGCAGCCTCGAGACTGCGGATGTGACCGGGATGGAGAAGGTCGAAGCAGCCGTTGGTGAAAACAACTTTGCGGCCGTTGCGTTTCTCGCGGGCAAACCGCAAAATCGTTTGTTCCAGAGTGAGGGCCGAAGGATGCACACCAACTCCAGTTACGTTCGAATCGCTTGGAGCGGACTCCAACCAGAGGGTTCAGTCTACCACGCTCGATTCAAGCACGGCACGCGCAGGCGACGCAGTTCATGATGACTGGAAACGTGCGACGCGCGACTGCAGGGATTCTGCTCCTCCTGTTGGGGGCCATTCTGACATTTGTTCCGTCGCGGAACTACACCGAGCGCAGATATGTGGCGGACACAGGTGTCTGCCGTGTGGATCTGGACATGGTGGCAAGGAAGGATTTTCGCGATGGCTGGGAGCCCGGGTCGGTGGTGCTATTTCACGGACTGAGCGCAAATAAAGTAGTGATGAGCTATCTGGCGCGGGCGTTCGCGGAGCAGGGATTGCGGGTGTACCTGCCAGATCTGCCGGGGCACGGGTGGTCGCCGGGGCCGTTCACGCCGGAGCAGGCTGAGACCTGCGCACTTTCCCTATTGCGAGGGCTGGCAGCGAGAGGACTGCTAATACCAGATCGGACCGTGGTTGCGGGACATTCTATGGGAGGAGCGATCGCCCTGCGCGTGTCGGGAAAATTCCGGCCAGCGGGGGTGATCGCCATTTCACCGGCCCCAATGCACGAGGCGCACGGCGTGACGACGGAAAATCTGCTCTTTCACAACCTGGTTCCAACACCGCCGAACACGCTGATTTTGACGGGCCAGCTTGAACCGCAATGGATGACAGCAAACGCGGCGGATCTTGTTGCACGTAGCGGGGACTCTTCGGCTGTGTACAAGAGCGTGCCGCTGAATACTCACGTGAGTGTGCTGGGCTCCCCGACCGTGGCACGCGAGGCGCAAGTCTGGGCCGCGAACGTGTTGAAACTCCCGACAGCCACTCAACTACCCAGCCGCGGCGGACTGCTGGGTGGGGCACTGGGCTTGGCGGGAATACTGCTACTCGCAGGTCCCTTCATCCGGGAGGCTACGGGAAAAACCGAAGTAGGAGAGAAGCGAACGGCGGAGGCACCCGGATGGCCGCGCGTGATTCTGGAATTTGCGAGTGTCGCTGTAGCTGCCGTTCTGCTCCTGCGCTACGGGATCCCATTGAAGGGCATGCATGCGTTTGAGGGAGATTACCTGGCGAGTTTCTTGTTGCTGGTCGGCCTAGTAGTGCTGCTATTGCACGCGAAGCTGGTTCAAAGCCAGTTCCGGGCGCCGGGAGCGGCGCTGCTCGGTGCGGGAGTTGCGGGATTTCTCCTGCTCCTGCTCTTGTCAGGTTGGCTGCAATTAACTCTGACGGGTGCGTGGGCAACGTTGGAAAGGTGGATCCGTTTCCCGTTTTACTTCCTTGGAGCGTTTCTATTTTTGTATGTTGTGGAAGTGTTGGCAGGTTCCGTAGATCAAGGAAAACGGGCGGCACGATTTGCGCTCTGGATTGGGATAATCGTGGTTTCGTGGCTGGCATTGGCAGCAGGAGTGAAGTATTTGCATAGTGGCGAGATATTACTGGTGCTGCTTTCGCCCTATTTTGCAGCGTCTTTTGTATGCATTGGGTTAGGTGCTCAATTGGTACGGAGAATGACGGGATCCGCAACAGCCGCCGCGCTCTTCGGTGCTATACTTCTAGCTGGTATTTGTCAGGTGATTTTCCCGATCGGATAGCGGGAAAAGCTGTCGGGACAGACGTTTTCGTCCTCGACGCGCCGGGGACGAAAGCAGGGCTTTCTTACTGCAGAAACTGACCTAATGTCCGAAATTGCGATTGTCGGTGGCGGACCTTCCGGCGCGATGTGCGGTGAGCAACTCGCGCTAGCGGGGCATTCTGTCGAAATTTTCGATGAACACCTGGCATGGGAAAAACCATGCGGTGGGGGCTTAACCTATCGAGCCACGCAGGTGTTCCCTTTCCTGCTGGATAATCCGCATCCCAAAAAACTGATCCGCGACGTAGAAATTATTAGCGCTGAAAATCAACGCGTAAAACTGGATTTGCAGCATCCTATCGTGATCTATTCCCGCACGGTACTGAACGGTTTGTTGCTGGACCGGGCGCGGGATGCCGGCTGCAAGATCTACCAGTCCAGGGTGCAGAGCATCGACACGGCGACAGATAAGCCCACGTACATGGTGGAGGGCGAACAGCGCAGGGCGGATTTCGTCGTCCTAGCAGCTGGAGCAAGGAACCAGCTATTGCCCGGAATTCGCGCGTTGGACCGCGACGAACTAGAAATGACCCAGGGCTATTTCGTGCCGCAGACTTCCGATCAGATCATCATCAAGTTCCTGCCCGAATTCGAAGGGTATATCTGGTCGTTTCCGCGCGCCGATCATTTGTCGTTGGGAATTTGCGGCAGCATGTCGGCGCACACCAGTACGGAATTACGTTCGCACCTGCACAGGTTTGCCGCGAGCGAGAAATTGAGTACGGAATCCGCCAAGTTTTACAGCCACGTGCTACCGTCGCCGCAAGAACGGACGCTTTCGGGCCGCGCGGTGATCGGCCGTAACTGGGCATTGTGCGGAGATGCGGCTGCCTGGGTGGACCCGCTGACGGGAGAGGGACTCTTCTATGCCATGCGCTCGGGCGATTTACTAGGGCGCGCCATTGCGGACGGCTGCCCGGAGAAATATCCGGCGCAAATACGGGCCTCGTTCTCTGCTGAATTGGAGTTTGCCGCGCGAATCGTGCGGCGGTTTTACCGCGGTTCGTTCCTGGGCTGCTCCGTTACAACACGCATGGTGCAATTCCTGCAACGAAATGCCATGTTCCGGCAGTTGATGAGCGATTTGTTCTGCGGGACTCAGGATTACACCACGCTGAAACAACGCGTGCTGGATCATCTGGGAGGAACTCTCAGCCAATTCGTTTCGAGCGTTTTGAATTTCGACCGGCCGGCTGCGAAAGTTCCGACCTACCCCGCCGCGGACTAAGGGGTTCGATTTTCCTTCCTTTCTTCCCGCACAGATACAAGCCGCCCCGGTATTTAAAATGGACTTGCTTACGACTAAATTGCCCCCTATATTCTCTGCACTCACCCAGCCATTCCGTCCGCGCACGTGGCCGGGACGAGTGGTCTGTCAGTCGCTTTAGTCAAAATAAACTTTGGAGCAAGGGGTGTTCACATGCGTAAAGCCGTAATGTTTGTGATCTTCTTTGCCTTGTTGGCCGTCACTGTCCGCGGACAGAGCGCGTCGACAATGGAAAGGGATCAAGTCACAGCCAGCTACCTGTCCGGCATGAGGCCGCACACGGAGCTGGGCAACAATGTGGCGGCAGGTGGCGGGGTGCTGGGGAGGCATTCTTCGGGGGCGGTGCTGGGAATCGACTCAGTAACGAATTGGAGCAGCTATTTCTACGACCCAGGGTACGACTCGTTCGGCGGAACTCAATTCACGTGGGGATACACGATGGTAGGTCACGCCCCGTTCGGCAAAGGAAGCGATCCGGACTGGTTTGGGGAAACCACCCGAATCGGGGCCCCGATCGTACCCGTCAACCTGGACCTTAGAAACGCTGACGGAACTCCGAGGTTCGTCAATGGGCACCGGCTGTTCTCGGATGCGACACAGTACGTACCGTTGGTCCTGGCGTCGCCGATTTTTTCGAACGCGACGTATGATTCCAGCGAAAGACCGACTCAGTTCACCGATGCTATTCAGCGAGCTGAGTTTTATCAAGTGGCAGACGACCAATGGCATACGCTGCTGAAAGCGCGTGTGGCCACGCCACATACGATGGTGCTTTTGCGGGGAACCTACCAGTTCGCGCTCAACAACGACGGCTCTTGCTGCCTATTCGTGTTGATCGATGAGGGAACCTTCGTAAATGCCCTTTTCCCATCCACTCCGACCGATACCACAACGCCAATCGGCGCGGCGGAAAACTCCGGCGATGTCAAAACGAAGGATATCTCCACATTCCTGTTTCCAAACGCCTTCCTTTTCTTCGGGGATCAGTGCTGCGTGCTCGGTTTCCACACTTATGACATCGAGCCTGGAAGCGCGTCGAACGGATGGCAGGAGCGTCGCTACGTACTGAACTATTCAAGCTGGATTACGCCGGGACTGTTCGGTGGCGGATTCCAGGACATTACGGCGCTGAGCCATGAATTGGCGGAGACCTTCAACGATCCGTTCGTGAACAATCTGACGCCGTGGTGGCTGGCTCCGGGTGGATTGTGCCAGAACAACCTTGAGACCGGGGACGTGATCGAAGGCCTGGCGAATCCGACGTTTCCGATCAACCTGAATGGAGCGACCTGGCATCCCCAGACCGAAGCGCTTTTGCCGTGGTTTGCGGGTGTTTCTCCTTCAAAGGCGATACATCACGCTTACAGCTACCCAGACACGACCGCGCTATCGGCGGCGGCCGTGTCGCAGGTACCGGGTTGCAGTCCTCCCCAGTAGACTGCGACTCAGACAGTCAATTGGTAAAGAGAGCGGAGTTGTATCTCCGCCCTCTTCTCATTTGCGCTGCCTTCCTGAAGATGTACTTCCTTTGCCCGCCTCAGCATCGAACAGCTATCCTCACAGACGCGATAGGACGCGACTCACCCGATGGCAACCACAGCTAGGACCTTACCGGCAGCAACAGACACTGCGAAGAAGGCAAAAAAGAAGATCAATTGGAATTCCCTGCCGGAGATCTGGGCGCTGATCCATCCCCGCCGGGGGATCTTGCTGCTCGGATTCGTCTTGATGGCGATCAACCGGGTGGCGGGATTGATTCTGCCGGGATCGACCAAGTATCTGGTTGACGACGTGATTGGGAAAAAACAGGTGAAACTGCTGGTACCCATTGTGCTGGCCGTGGTGGCGGCTACGCTTGTGCAGGGCTTAACCTCCTTTACACTCACGCAACTCCTGAGCAAGTCGGCGCAACGAATGATATCCGACCTGCGGAAGCAGGTACAGGCGCACATCGGACGCTTGCCGGTGAGTTTTTATGACGCCAACAAGACCGGTGTATTGGTTTCGCGAATCATGAGCGACGTGGAAGGCGTGCGAAATCTCATTGGAACCGGACTGGTCGAGTTTGTGGGTGGCCTGATGACCGCGGTGCTGGCACTTGTGGTTCTTTTGCGTATCAGCACGCTGATGACGGTGGTAGCGTTCGTGGTGTTGAGTGGTTTTGCATTGTTTTTGAATAAAGCGTTCTCCACGATCCGGCCGATCTTCCGCGCCAGACCTAAAATCAATGCCGAGGTGACCGGACGCTTGACGGAATCGCTGGGAGGCGTGCGCGTGGTGAAGGGTTATCACGCGGAAGACCGCGAAGAGGAAGTCTTTGCGGGCGGAGTGCAGCGGCTTTTGGAAAACGTATTGAAGACGCTGACGGCGACATCGCTGATGAGTCTGTCGGGCGCCACGTTGATGGGAATTGTCAGCGCAGCGGTGATGTTCCTGGGGGCTCGACAGATTCTTGCGGGAACGATGACACTCGGAACATTCTTCACTTACATCTTCTTCCTGGGACTGTTAGTCGCGCCTGTATTTCAGATCGTGGCGATTGGAACGCAGATCACTGAAGCGATCACGGGGTTGGAGCGAACGCGTGAAATTTTGAACGAATCGATGGAGGACCAAGATCCAAAGCGCACGGAGGTCCTCGGACGAATCAGTGGATTGGTGGAATTCGATGACGTGCGCTTTGCCTACGAGGCCAATAAAGAAGTGTTGCATGGCATCTCATTTCGCTCGGAACCTGGAACGGTGACAGCGCTCGTAGGACCATCCGGCTCGGGGAAATCGACAATTATCGGCCTCCTTGCGGCGTTCTATACGCCTACATCGGGCCGTGTACGACTAGACGGAGTGGATCTGTCCGCCGTAAAGCTGAGCTCATACCGGACGCAACTGGGCGTGGTGCTGCAGGAGACCTTTTTGTTCGACGGAACAATTCGCGAGAATGTGGCGTACGGCCGGCCGAGTGCAACCGAAGAAGAGATTCTGGCGGCGTGCCGGATCGCACGCGTGGATGAGTTTGCAGAAACATTCGAGAAAAAGTACGACACGATCGTGGGAGAGCGGGGGGTGAGGCTCTCCGGTGGCCAGAAGCAGAGAGTGTCGATTGCGCGTGCGATTCTGGCGGATCCGCGGATCCTGATATTGGACGAAGCGACATCCAGCCTGGATTCGGAGTCGGAAGCCTTGATTCAAGAGGGGCTACGCTATTTAATGAAGGGGAGAACGACGTTTGTGATTGCGCACCGGTTGTCGACGATTCGCCGCGCGGAACAAATTCTTGTCGTCCAGGACGGGAAAATATTGGAGCGCGGGACGCACCAGTCGCTATATGTGGCGCACGGGCGCTACTACGAACTGTATACGAAACAGCATGCGGTGGAGTCGAACCTCTTCCTCGCGCCGGGCGAGGGCGACAAAAAGGAGCCGAGCGATACAGAAGAAGGAAATGGAAATGGGGCGGCCGGCGGAATGCTGCCGGACACAATTAAAATGTTGCGGAGCAGACCCGGCTGACCATTGGAAATTTAGGAATACAGATTCATCCGGATAAAGACCAGCCAATCCAAGACAAGATGGAGTTTAGAGCGACGGGCGGCGAAGGACAGGCTTTTTTGCCTGTGCTGCGGCCGCGGGAAGAAGTGTCGCCATTTTGCGAATCATGGCGAGGACCAGGCGTTTGTCACCATCGGAAAGGGTGGTGCTGTATTTCTTGATTTCGGCGAGGAAGCGGATTTCGTCCTGGGAGAGTTCGCCGAGCATTTTTTGTGTTTCTTTGTCGTGAGAGGTCTCAGTACCCGGGAAGAAGTCAGCCAGGGAAATTTCCATGGCCTCGGCGATCTTGGCGAGAGTTTCCAGCGACGGAACGGTGTGACCGTTTTCCACGCGAGAGAGGTAGCACCGCAAAAGCCCGGTACGGCGCTCAATGTCGCCCTGGGAAAGTCCCCGCTGGCTGCGGTAGGTTTTGATGACTTCGCCGATGTTGACCTGTGGTTTCTCTTTAGGCACGGGTTCCTCCAATCGAAAGAGTATCTTAGTGGCTAACAGTAGGAGTGGCAAGGGGGAACCGGAGGTGGTTGGTTGCGAAAAGGTAACGGAGAGAAGAACGGGCGAAAACTGAGCTGCGAATCTAATTCAGGGCGTCGTAAAGAAGACGGGTGATGTCCGCCATGAGTGCGGAACTGTCTTTCATGTCGGCCATGCCACGCACGAGAATGACGAGCACAAAGGGACGGGGCGCGTAAACGATAGCCGCATCGTGGTGAATCTTGGTGATTTCGCCAGTTTTGTGAGCAACCTTAGTCCCCGAGGGAAGACCAGCGGGAATCCCCTCATTGAATTTCTGGCGCTCCAAGATGGCGATCATCTGCTGAGACGCATCGGAAGCGGCGGCGGTGTTATTCGCGATGGCGGTAAGGAGGATTTCAAGGGCACGGGCAGTCGTCGTGTTATTCAGGCCTTTCTCGAAAGCTTTCTGATCTTCGACGCCCCGAACGACGTGCATGCCGCTAGCGTTTAGTGACTGAACGGCGGCACGAATATTTTCGACCCCGAGTTTTTCGATTATAAGATTTGTGGCGAGATTGCTGCTGACCGTGATCATTAGTTCACACAGTTCGGAGAGGGTGCGAGTCCGGCCCTCGGCTTTATAGAGTTCGGACTCCGAGTCGTCGGCCGGATCGAGACGGTAAGGTGAACCATCCACGATGGAATGGAACTCGTTGTGGACGGAAACGGGATCGGAGAGTTTGACCTTGCCGGACTGGACTCGGCGGAAGAGTTCAATCATCACGGGAACTTTCATGGTGCTGGCCGCGTGGAACGAATCGTCGGCGTTATAGAACCACTCGGTTTTGCCATCCAAAGTGCGGAGAGCGACGCCAACGTCAGCCTGAGAAGCGGAGATGCGTTTTTCGATTTCCAGCTCCGCCGTGGTGAGTTTCGGGGTTTGCGCGAAAACAGAAGCCGCGGCGAGCGCTACGACAGACGAAAGAAAGATAAATTTCCGCAAGTACGCCAACCTCCCGAAACAAAATTGCGCTCAACAAAGAGAAGCAAGCCCTGGGGGCAGTAGCGAACGCCGCCCTCCGGGCGACAGGTATTACACCACGCGATCCGGGTGGTTTAGCGGGAAATCTTCATGCTAGCGGGTGAGATGTTAAAGCCTTCGAGTTCGAGGAAGGGATCCTTGCCGTCGAGGTCGGAAGAGTCAAATGTGACGGATACAGTTTTCTCTTCACCGGGAAGCAGCGAAAAATAGTTGTCGTCCCAGAAAATAGGTACGAGGTCGTCGCCGTCCTTCCCTTTCGTGAGCCGCGGGTGGATCTGGAAAGCAACGCTTGTGCTGGAATTCCTTACTGTGACCTTCGCGGCGCTCTTCCCTGCTTCGTGATGGTGTTCTGCTTTGACTTCCAGAGTCACCTGCGGCAGTGAATTCAAGCCCGTGAGATCGCCAAAATCTTTCTGTGGAGTATAGGCCGTATCTTTGCGGGCGGCCCAATCCATGGTGTCAGATTTGGTGGAAAGCCAATAGAAATTGTCGCTGACAAGTTTGCCAGAAGTATCGTGAAGTTGGAGTTTCAGGAAATAGGTCGTGGACAAGCCATCGGGTTTGGGTAGGTCGAGCGCCTTGCTTGCGGAGTCGGCCTCTACATCGATGGTAGCGTCCTTGGAGGCAGTTTCCTTGGCATCGATAGTATAGAGCCTGGCGGAGACCTTAAGTCCCCTGATGGGCTCGTAGGTACCGTTGATTACGGCGACAGAGTGAGTATCGTAGCTGTATTGGACGTGCACGATTTCCTGGGCCTTTTTGGTGCCGAAGTAGCCGCCGCCCGGTACCAGGTAATAGTCGTATAGGTGCCAGATAAGGGAAGGCCAGGAATTGTTGAGCATCCATTGGATCACACCGGTGGAGACGTACTTGTTGCGGGCGTAGGCCTCGAACATAGAGCGTTGGTTATCATAGGCCATGGCCTGGGCTTTGTGTTCGTAATCATCTAGCGATGTGGCGGTGCCATAGCGCTTATTCAGCGCTTCCGTGAAAACGTTGACGGTAGTGAAGCGTTCGCCTCCGGCGTGAAAATTCCAATATTCATCGATGGGCCAGAGATGCTCCCTGGGAATAAATCTCGCAAGGCTCTGCTTGGTGGGAATCGCGGGACCGGGACTGGTCTCTGTATTGTAGCCGTAGGCGCCGCCGGCCTCGGTGTCAGTAAGCCAATACATGGGTGGCTCGTATTCATACGGGCCGGTCATTTTGACTCCGGATTTCCCGGTGACGGTCGTCGGCGTCTCCGAAGCGGAAGAGACGGAAGGATTCGGCCATTCGAGATCCCTCAGAATACCGAGGTACATGTTCTCGATGTCGGGCGGGGGTGGATTATCGCTGCCGTAGAGCCAGACGAAGACGGAAGGATGAGTTCGCAGGCGCGTGATCTGGTCAACCATCGACGCAGCAGCTATTTTCTTTGTTTCCGCGTTCCAGTCGCTCCAGTGTTCCCACATATCGCAGCAGATCCAGCCAGGCATGACAAGTAAGCCCATGCGATCGGTCTTGTCGAAAAACTCGTCGCGATCGGTTTTGCCTTCCAGACGGATGGAGTTCAAACCCATGTGTTTGACGTAGTTGAGGTCGGCATCGAGTCGTTTGGAGGACCAGCGAAGGAGCAAGTCTGGCGCCCAAGCCGCACCTCGAATCAATACGCGCTTGCCGTTCACTTTAAACAGGCGACCGCCTTTATCGGTTAGTTCGGAGGTTACCTCACGAATGCCAAAAGTGGTCGTGGCGGAATCGGAGACTCCTTTTCCAACTTCAATGCGGAATTTAGCGGTGTAGAGATACGGATCTCCCATCTGGTACGGCCACCAGAGATGAGGATGGCTGAATTTTAATTGCTCAAACTTGTCGGAAGTGAAGCGCACAACTCGGGATTCGCTGGCTGCGAACTCGACAGGTTGAGAGAGATGTCTGCCAGCGACCTCTGCATGCAGAACGGCTTTGACGGGATGGTCGGTGGTGTTGCGGACTTCGGCGCTAAGGGTAAGCGCTGCAGCCTCGTAGTCGGAATCCAGTTTCGCGGACACGAACGGCGCGCGGAGGGCCATCTCGCCGGAATCGGAAAGGAAAACCTCCCGCCAGATACCCATATCCTTGTCAGGAGGAGTGGGATTCCAATCAACCCAGGTGAGCCCGAGATCATTTTTTTCCGGGGCGAGGACTTCCACAGCAAGGGCGTTCTTTCCGGATCTATTCAGAAGTGCATCGACCCGGAATTCGTAATAGCGATAGGCACCGGCCACATCGGCACGATCGGCGATCTTTTTGCCGTTCAACCAAATGTTCGCGCGATAGTTGATGCCGAGAAAATGGAGCCAGGCGGCCTTGCTGGCGAGACCTGCCGGACTGGGAAATTCGGTGCGAAACCAGAACGAACAGCGGTAGGGGCTATCGGCGGGCATGTCGCGGTTTGAGAAAGGCTCTTCGCCGCCGAGCGCTGCGCCAGGGAATGACTTCATGTTCAGACCGTAGTCAGGGTCGGGGAGGGTCTTATCGGTTACCAGAGCGCCGACAACCGTGCCGGGAACTTCGGCTTTGTGCCAATCCTTGGCAGGGAATCCGGGTGTAGAGACAGCTACGGCGGACGACTTGTCCACGCAGGAAGACTGCAGTTGCCACACGCCGTGAAGAGAGATGCGAGATTCGGGAGCCGAGCCGGGCGCGGCAGAGACATTGCTGCTAAGTAGCCAGGGACCGGTCAACAGAATGAGTAGGCAGGCGATGGGCGAACGATAGGTTCTCATGAGAACTCCGACCGGGACGAAATGCCGGTAATCAAAGATTAAACCGATTCAATAGAGGGTGCCAGACTTTTTTAAACGGCCTCAGAAGAGTAGGAGCAGGGCTACGGCCAACGTTTAGCGACCGGATACCAAAGACAGAAGCTGTCGGCGGTGGATTGAGGTTCCTGCGGAGTCCAGTCGGCAGGCGGAAGGGAAACCAACCAGAAAGGGAGAGCCCGTAGGAGCCCTGCGAGGCCGACTTCAAGTTTTTCGCCCTCCGCGAAGATTTCGATAGGCGATACGGCAGGCTTACACTCCACGCGTTTCAGGACAGACTCGACCAAGGCAAGACCGGCGCATTGGATGAAAAAGCACTGACGCAAGGGAAAACGACCGTAAGCCGTTACCTCGGCAACTAGCGCCCGAAAGTCGGGCGACCCTTGTACCGTGTGTTTCTTGACTCTGCTCGTCTCGGCCAGGTCATCGTCGCCGGAAATCCGAACTCCGCTTCCATCAATTTCATGTACAACTGCTTGGAGACTCTACCTTGTTTGGCAGTATCAATGAACAGCAGCACTTGTTTGACGTCCTCCTCGGCAAGTGCGAGTCGATTTTGCGGTTTGGGGACGGACGCCTTTTGTGCGGCCGAGGTGCCAAACAGGGCGTGAACGGCAAGGACTGAATCGAAAAATCTGAAAGGGCTGCTTACGGACTGATAACTGGAGCGAAATCCGCGAACAACGGTAGGAAGGTAGAAGTTAGGAAGGCAGAGGCTCTGAGGAGATCCAGAGCCTCTTCTTCTGTGAGTAGCTTGAGGCCTGAGCTGACTGTCGACAGTGTGTTCGCCGCGACGCAGTTCGTCAAACAGATTAAATTTCTCGGAGCGATTCGAATTCTTGATTGATTAAGTGAGTCTTACCGCGACCTAACAAGAGGGGAAGATGAAAAGCAAACGAACTGAAGAAGATGGTCCCGGAGGAGGGCGTCGAAATGAAGCCAGAAACTCGAAAATGGCCGAAAACGCTACCGGCCGCTACGAATCCGTGAACCCTCACCAAGTCTTTTTCACAGCGGCTTCCAGTTGCTTCTGTCGCTCCTCAGTCCAGTTCGCGTAGGTCTTTTCGGTTATTTTTATTGATCGGTGCCCGAGTAACATGCTCACATTTTCCATGCTAGTTCCCTTTTCGAGCAGTCGGACTGCAAATGTGTGGCGCAGCCGATGACTGTGGCCAGCGATGCCAGCACGTTCAAACATCTTCTTGAACGTATCCTCCCAGATGTTGACGCAGGTTCGTCGGGCAGATTCGCCGCTCCAGAAGAAAGAGGGGCTAGTCTTTGAGATCTTGCCGAGGGCTTTCAAAGTTTCTGGTGAACGTAGTATTCGAACCTTCGTTCCGGTCTTGGCTGTATACAACTCGAGGATGCCACCATGAATGCGGTCGCGCGACAGAGTGCAGGCATCACCAATGCGGAGACCGTTATTTCTCATTAGAAGGACGAGTGCGCGCAACTGAACGGCGCGGGGCCGCTGTGGGTGTGAGTCGCAAGCAGCCAAGATCTTCTTCATTTCGGGTTCTAAGAAAGGTAGAACGGGCGGATCGTTAACGATAGGAGGCTTGATACCAGCGGTGGGATTATCCTGCATCCACTTCTTCGTGACGCAGAATCGAAAGAATGACAGTCGACTTAATTCCGTTGAATTCGAGGTCTCGCGATCGCTGCATGCCGATCTGCCAGTCCCGGGTGTGCATCGACGTTTGGATACGTTTGCCGTCAATCGCCCAGTCAACCCATATTGAGCAGGCACACTTACGGTGGGCACGACTGCGGTGGGGGCACTCTTCGTTGTGTTTGCGATGTAGGACAAGTATCAGGCGCCTGATAGTCTCCTGTGGACACGAATCACGATTGATTGATTAACTGATTGAGTGCTTGATCGATTGATGGATTCAGGAATTCGCATCGTGCTGTAACTGCGATTTACCCTTGAGCTCGGGCGATCGAACTTGAGCACACCCGGCTCGGCCTTAAATGTGTCGCGCGCCAGGTCGGTCGAAATTCCCCACTGCTTGGCAATCTCGGCGATGGTGTAATGTTTCTCGCTGACGGGGGCGTAGTTCTTGTAGGTCTTACCTTTAAAGGTGAATGAACGAATGAACGACCACGGCCGACGCTTATGGTCGGCTGCGTTACTGGTTCCGGGCCAGGGGACCAGGTTTGGAAAGTTGAGGAGCGCTGCAACTCCTCGAGGGTCTCGATCTCGGTTTTCACTGTGGGTGAATTCTAGTACGTGAGGGAATTAGGGGCAAGGAGGCCGGAGGGAGAATGCGCCGAAAACGAAAAGCGTCCTCGCTAGGAACCCTGCCGCCAGCGCGGAGGCGCGGCCGCGCTAGGACAGCAGAAGGAATGCACTAGGAGCCGGAGAGATCCATTCTCTTGTGCCCTCGGGTGACGGGGATCACTGAAATCTGCTATTCGGTGTGGTAAACGGAACTTGTCGCGCAGATTGTCTCCCGAATGGAGACAACACCTCTTGATCAAACTCGATTTGACAAGACGTGACTCGACAGAATAAGACCCGACATGCGATAGGCCCGGCGCAATGGCACCGGGCCTTTTTATTGGTACGCCGAGCATGATGGACAGCTTGGAGGTGTGAGTCCTCTTCACATCCTGATAGAGGAGAAAGTGATAGCGAAGCGCAAGGGCGTCGCCGTGAGGCGTTCAGAACTTCAACTGGTCGCTTCCGTTGGTGCGTCGGTTCTTAGGCTGCTAATTTCCTCGTCTCCTGACGCCTCGCCGGGTAGCTTTACAGCCGCTTTGGCGTCATCTGTTTCGGCGCACTCGCCTGCGTCGTCGTAATCGCATTCTCGACCGGGGTGGGCCTTTTTGCATTTTTGGCAGAATTCAGTAGCCATCCGCCACCTCCTCAAATCTAAGCTTGTGACCAAGTCGCTTGTCGATTGAGTCTAAGCCTACTGGCAAGCAACTGCAATCATCTAGAGAGGCCTAAGCACATTTTGAACGCTTCGGCGAATTCGGTGCTCCGAGGCCCTAGTGACTGACGGCAGCAGAATAGAAACTTCAGAATCCATTGGAATTTTGAGTTCGGATGTCGAGGGCGAAGGTGGGAGCGGCGCCTTAATATTAGCGTCCCGTGGTCAGGTCAGATTTGGGCAGCGACGTGCTGGCTCCTGATCTGTACTTGGAAACTTGAAATCCATACGGACGTGTACCGCGTTATCAGATGAGATGAGAAGGCCGGTCTCCCACGGGATGCGATACGCTCCCAATGAATGACGCGCTCAAGGCGCAATGGAAAGGAGACCGGCTATGAAGAAGATTAGCACTATGCAGACATTAGGAAACGGAGTTTTCAAGGAGGGAAAGCTGACGATTGGTGTGGATTTGGGAGATCGCTGGTCGTCCTGCTGTGTTGTGGATGAGGCGGGGGAAATCATTCTGGAACAAAAAGTGGCGACGACACCGGAAGCGATGAAGCAGGCATTTGAGAAGATACCGCGAAGTCTCATGGCCCTGGAGACGGGAACACATTCCCCTTGGATAAGCCGGCTGCTAAGGGAGCTGGGACACCAGGTACTCGTGGCGCACGCACAAAAGGTGCAATTGATCACCAAGAGCAGTCGAAAAGATGACCGACACGACGCGCGGACACTGGCACGGCTGGCGCGAATCGATCCCGAGCTGTTGGGGCCGGTGCGGCATCGCAGTGTGCAAGCGCAAATCCACCTGACGGTGATCCGTGCGCGGGCCGAACTGGTGCGTGCTCGAACGGCCTTGGTGAACGCAGCACGCGGATTGGTGAAGTCTTATGGCCAGCGGCTGCCCAAGTGTGGCACGCAGCAGGTGAGCCGGGAGCTGGCCGCGAGGCTGGACGCGGAGTTGCGCGATGTTCTGGAGCCGCTGCTCAAAGAAATCGAATCGCTGAACGAGCGCATCAAGGAATACGACGAGCGGATGGAGAAAATCGCCAAGGAGAGCTACCCGCAAGTCGAACTGCTCAAACAGGTGAAGGGGGTAGGAACACAGATCGCGCTGACGTATGTCCTGACCCTGGAAGATCCGCATCGGTTCCCGAAGAGTCGCGAGGTCGGCTGTTTTCTCGGCTTGCGGCCCGGGCGCAGGGACTCCGGTGAGAGCCAGCCGCAGATGCACATCAGTAAAGAAGGAGACCGCTATTTGAGGACCATGCTGGTGCAGGGGGCGCATTACATCCTGGGACCCTTTGGAGCAGACAGTGATCTACGGCGTTGGGGGCTAAAACTTGCGGCGCGAGGAGGGAAAAGTGCAAAGAAGCGAGCGGTTGTTGCGGTGGCGAGAAAGCTAGCGGTACTGCTGCATCGGTTGTGGATGAGTGGAGAAGTGTACGAACCACTGCGCAATGGCCACAAAGCGATGCGCGCCGTGGCCTAGAGTGAAGGGCTCCCCACAAAACAGGGGATGCTAGTGGTCGACGAAGTTGGCGATCGTCGTTCCTAGGCGATCGTGGCTTGAAATTTCTCTATGGAAAACTGGGAAAGGCAGGAAGAAAGAAAAAGGAGCAAGGAAAGAAGAGAGGCGGTATCCAAACGGCCGAGCTTGACCGCCGAGATCAGGTGACTGCGACTAACTCCTGGCCCAACTTCCCTGCTAGAGAGGGGAACAGAGGTCGATTATCAGGTAGCAGCACCTACTGAATCAAGTACACCCACCTTGCACCGAGCGACAATCGCTCAACAAAGAGTGCGGGTGGAAGGGTGGCGACAGAGGCGGCTTGGCTCAATGGGAACAATCTGGAAAAAAGCAGAAATAAAGAAGAAGAAAGAAAAAATGCAAGAAAACGGTTGACACTCACCGGCCTTCTCATGGAAGGGGTTATATTGTGTACAGTCGCTTCTGTTAGACTCCCGATGAGGTGACGCGTGAACTCAATAACAGTACGCAGTGTGCTTACAGCGGTGGCGGCAATATTGGTGTGGTGCTGCACTGCCTTCTCCCAAACAAATCAATCCGGCACTGCTTCAAGTCCGACTAGCAGTGCTAAGCCTCTTATATTGGAGAGAAATGAAGGCGAGCTTCGGACTCGCCGCATTCACACTGACAGCAGTGTCCCCGCCTCCTCCCAATTCATACTGAAGGTGAGCCCGAAAAACAATGGGTCTCAGCATCTCGTGGCGGGTTCGGAGCAGCTTGCCCCGGGTGCGAGCTTACCCAAGCATAGGCACTTGGTCCAAGATGAAATATTGTTGATCGAGAGCGGAACGGCTCACGTTTGGCTTGGCGATCAGGAGCGCGATCTCCATGCTGGCGGACTCGTGTTTATTCCGGCCAATACATGGATATATGCGAAGAACATTGGTAGCGAACCGATCAGCCTGACTTTCATCTTCTCAGCGCCCGGATTCGAGGACACTATGCGATGCAATTCCGTTCCTGCCGGTGAAACGTCTACCCAGATCTCGCCAGAGCAGCAAAGAGACTGTGCACATCTAGGGCACGCGGAAAACGCGAGCATGCAAGAAAAGCCCAAGCAATGAGAAGCAGGAGCCCTACCGGTAAAGCGCATCTCAACTTTTGAATTTCCTGCGGCGGTTGCTACAACTGTTCCAGTGAAGGACTTGCATAACGGCTCAAGTTCAACGTTGAAATGATCAGTCTTCAGTAGCCAGTAATTCCCGTGGTTCACTCCATTCAGGGTTTGCCATTGCATGGGACCCTCTGTCATCGTGATTTCCTTGGACGTATAGCCGTCAAGACTGACACGGAGAATCATTGCGTGTTCGAGCCGAGCGTTGAAAACGGTATGTGTTTTGTGGAAGTAGCCACCCGGCAGTTTGACTTCATACGGCGTCGTGCCAACTGCTACGCCATCTATCTCGACCTTCGCTCCGCTAGGGCTGCTGGTAAGGGTCTGGGCTGTCGCGAGTGGAATCAAAGACGGGTATGCGCAGAAAAAGAGCAACAAACAGCGTACGCACTTCATGGGCTGGATTCTCCTTCCGTAAGGGAAGGATCTTTAAGTGAACTCTACCATCTTTCAATACTGGCAAGCTGTGATCCAAGACACCTTTACTGTTGCCAGCCCTTTCCCGCGAGGCCGCCGGCGAACCTCACCGCAAGTTACAGGTAACCGCGTTTTAGTTTTGTCATCAGGCAGGTCCTGGCTATGCTGGTAGGGAAGGCATGCCGATTCGCAGCGCTGCCAGTGATAATTTCCTTGCAATGTCCCGAACGGGCAAGATGACCGTAATATGGTGTGGTTTTCGAGGTCCACATGGAAATGCCGGTTTAGAGAATTCTGTTTCCCGCAAAATGCCAAACTATCAGGAAAACCCGGCCCACTCGAAAGGAGTAATTATCAGCGTGGCTTTTGGCATTGCAATTTATCTCGTTTTGACATTCTGGCCATATCAGAAGAGCGTCCCCGCTGAGACCGACATCATCACCGTCGCATTCAGCGCCGAGGGCAAGAAACTCCTCGGCGGCACACGAGGAGGAGAAGTTTATCTTTGGAATGTGGGCTCTGGCCAGATGCTTGGCTCAGGCTATACACTGAAATCGTCGAAGGAAAATGTTCCAACTCCATTCAATGCCTTGGCATTAGCACCGAATGGAGAGTTCGTCGTCAACGCTGGAAGAATGCTCTCACTTATCAATACAGGCTCAGGCAAGGACGCCCCGGTGATTTGGGCGCCGGATTGCGCCTTCGGCGGAGCCGCGGTCAGTCCCGATGGCTCTCGCATTTCCGCGATGTCTTCGGAGGAAAAGCTCCTGGTTTGGAAATTGGATGGTTCGAACAAGCCACGCGATTTGGGCCGAGCGGACGCAGGAGTTTATGGTGCAACAGCTTTCAGTCCGGATGGCAGGCGGATTGCCTCGGCAGGGCATGTCCTGCGGATGGTTGACGTGGAGAGCGGAAGCCAGCTATGGGCCCGGCCTCGCGACAACTATGTCTTCCTCACCGTGGCGTTTCGCCCTGACGGGAAAGTTATCGCGACTGGCAGCCAGGACACTAGCATCAGGCTGTGGGATGCCGAAAATGGAAAGGAAATCACTATCCTTCGCGGTCACCAAGGCTATGTCGATGCCGTGGCTTTTAGTCCAGACGGAAAAAAGATCGTTTCCTGGGCACAGGACAGCCAACTCTTACTATGGGATCTCTCCGTTGCCCAGCCTAATCATAGATCCTTGGGAAAGACAAAAGGAGGTGCGGCTTTCAGCCCCGACGGGCGGTGGGTCGCTTCCGGCGGACCCAACAAACTCGTTGAGTTCTGGGATGCAAGCACCGGGGAAAAAGTCCGCGAACCTTCAGAAGATGATCGTTCTGTTCGCACGATAGGCGGTTCTGCAGACAAAAGGCCTTATTAAACGTTGTTCAGAACTTTAGGCCGTACTAAGATTGCGGACAATCAATCATTGCCGTGCAGTAGCAATTATTCACCGAGGATGCACGCCGACGCTGAGCGACCCGGTGGTCCTTAGGTGAACTGCCAGAAGTTCATTCGACACGGAAAAAATGGGCTAACTCTGGGCTAACTCCTTCCATGAGAAGGCCAGTGAGTGTCAACCGTTTTCTTGCATTTTTTCTTTCTTCTTCTTTATTTCTGCTTTTTTCCAGATTGTTCCCATTGAGCCAAGCCGCCTCTGTCGCCACCCTTCCACCCGCACTCTTTGTTGAGCGATTGTCGCTCGGTGCAAGGTGGGTGTACTTGATTCAGTAGGTGCTGCTACCTGATAATCGACCTCTGTTCCCCTCTCTAGCAGGGAAGTTGGGCCAGGAGTTAGTCGCAGTCACCTGATCTCGGCGGTCAAGCTCGGCCGTTTGGATACCGCCTCTCTTCTTTCCTTGCTCCTTTTTCTTTCTTCCTGCCTTTCCCAGTTTTCCATAGAGAAATTTCAAGCCACGATCGCCTAGGAACGACGATCGCCAACTTCGTCGACCACTAGCATCCCCTGTTTTGTGGGGAGCCCTTCACTCTAGGCCACGGCGCGCATCGCTTTGTGGCCATTGCGCAGTGGTTCGTACACTTCTCCACTCATCCACAACCGATGCAGCAGTACCGCTAGCTTTCTCGCCACCGCAACAACCGCTCGCTTCTTTGCACTTTTCCCTCCTCGCGCCGCAAGTTTTAGCCCCCAACGCCGTAGATCACTGTCTGCTCCAAAGGGTCCCAGGATGTAATGCGCCCCCTGCACCAGCATGGTCCTCAAATAGCGGTCTCCTTCTTTACTGATGTGCATCTGCGGCTGGCTCTCACCGGAGTCCCTGCGCCCGGGCCGCAAGCCGAGAAAACAGCCGACCTCGCGACTCTTCGGGAACCGATGCGGATCTTCCAGGGTCAGGACATACGTCAGCGCGATCTGTGTTCCTACCCCCTTCACCTGTTTGAGCAGTTCGACTTGCGGGTAGCTCTCCTTGGCGATTTTCTCCATCCGCTCGTCGTATTCCTTGATGCGCTCGTTCAGCGATTCGATTTCTTTGAGCAGCGGCTCCAGAACATCGCGCAACTCCGCGTCCAGCCTCGCGGCCAGCTCCCGGCTCACCTGCTGCGTGCCACACTTGGGCAGCCGCTGGCCATAAGACTTCACCAATCCGCGTGCTGCGTTCACCAAGGCCGTTCGAGCACGCACCAGTTCGGCCCGCGCACGGATCACCGTCAGGTGGATTTGCGCTTGCACACTGCGATGCCGCACCGGCCCCAACAGCTCGGGATCGATTCGCGCCAGCCGTGCCAGTGTCCGCGCGTCGTGTCGGTCATCTTTTCGACTGCTCTTGGTGATCAATTGCACCTTTTGTGCGTGCGCCACGAGTACCTGGTGTCCCAGCTCCCTTAGCAGCCGGCTTATCCAAGGGGAATGTGTTCCCGTCTCCAGGGCCATGAGACTTCGCGGTATCTTCTCAAATGCCTGCTTCATCGCTTCCGGTGTCGTCGCCACTTTTTGTTCCAGAATGATTTCCCCCGCCTCATCCACAACACAGCAGGACGACCAGCGATCTCCCAAATCCACACCAATCGTCAGCTTTCCCTCCTTGAAAACTCCCTTTCCTAATGTCTGCATAGTGCTAATCTTCTTCATAGCCGGTCTCCTTTCCATTGCGCCTTGAGCGCGTCATTCATTGGGAGCGTATCGCATCCCGTGGGAGACCGGCCTTCTCATCTCATCTGTTAAGAGCTATCCCTCGCTCACGGAACCAGTGACGGAATCCCACGTCACTCGCATGCCGCCTCGGTAGGAAAGGTTGACCATGTGGCCCGCAGCCGCGGCGTTGTGTCCAACCTCAGCCGTCTCATAGCTCGGCTGTCGAGTGCGTATGGCATCGAAGAAGCTGGCAAGATGGAGGACTGTGGCGTCGGGCTTGTTTTCAAAGGCGATATTCCCCGGCGCCGGCTTCACACCTGTACCATCTGACTCTTGTCGATGGTTTCCTTGATCCATGAACACCTCTTGCATCGCGTTTGGCCAGCTATCAATCGAGTACCCGTAGCCTTCCGCTTTGTACTCTGCCTGTTCGGTCATCACACCGCCCAGGACAACAGAAAGTGAACCGTCTGTGCCGAGGAATTGGATTCCTTGACCTGCTGTCGATGCGCTGTTAAACGTGGCGGCCATGTTGACGCAGAAGCTGCCGTAGTCGAACAGCGCGTCGAGTGTATCGGGAACCTCACGGCCGTCGTGCCGGAAAAGAATTCCCCCGTTAGCGACTACACTTTTCGGCATCTTCGCGCCCAGGATGAAGTGGATAGAAGTAATGAGATGAACAAAAAGGTCTGTGGAGATTCCCCCAGAATAGTGCCAATACTTCCGATAGCGGAAAACACGCTCGGGGTTATAGGGCACTTTAGGTGCGGAGCCGAGCCATTCTGTCCAATTGAAGTTGATGCCCTCCTGAAGGTCGAGAGGAATGGGGTAGTTCCAGGAACCCGTGGAGCTGTTCCGATTGTAGGATGCTGTCACTTTGGTGACTTTTCCGAGTTTCCCGGAAGCCACGATTTCGCGTGCCTTCTTGTGCTGGTCACACGAAACCCATTGGCTGCCCACCTGAACGATGCGCTTGGTTCGACGTGCTGCGTCGATGATTTTCGGACCATCTTCGATCCGGTGTGTCATGGGCTTTTCGATGTAGACGTCCTTACCGGCACTAAGCGCGTCGAGCACGACGGGCAGGTGCCAATGATCGGGTGTGGCGACAACCACGGCGTCGATGTCTTTCCGGTCGAGCAACCTTTTGTACTGCGCGAAGTTTGTCGCAATTTTACCGTCGGTGCGCTCTCTTGCTCGCTCCAGATGGCCCTGATAACAATCACACACTTCCACGAGGTTCGCCTGTTCGGTCTCCCGCGCAGCTTCCAACAAAATGTTGCCCCGGATCCCGAAACCGATGAAACCGAGGCCCACGCGGTCGTTCGGACCAGCCACCTTCGGCAACGCCGTTGACCCGAAAGGGATCCAGTTCCCGTTCAGCATAAGCCCCAGCCCCGCTGCGCTGGTCGCGCTCTGGAGCATAAATTCACGGCGCGTCTTCTTTGACATCTCCTATTTCTCTCCTAATCTTTCCACCGGCCGCCAGGGACCAATTGTCACGACGGCGAGTGGACCCCCCGCGAGGCTGAGGTGTACCCGATGGTTGCAGGCATGCGCCGTGACGGTACGAGGAGATGCCGACTGGCCAGGAAGTGTACCTTCCGGCACGCTGTCGTGCACCGTGATTACGCCGCACCTGATTCGTCCGTAGCCTCAGTCACCCTGCCGTGCCCACGTAAACGCGCGTTGCCGAATTAGCGTAGTTCAGGTGCGCGAATAACGATGGTGATCGAAATCACGCATATTGAGCATATTGAGTTTTGTCATAGCGAACACAAAGCGAACATGATATAATCTCTTTGTCGAGCTGAATCGCCATCGTCGCGGCAATCTTAGCGGCACGCAAGCTGTCTACAGTTCCACAGAATTGTCCGGCTGCTGTCGCCGCAACCGCTGACGCGGTTTCTGACGCGGGGAGAATCGTTGAACGGGCAGAGAAGTCTTTCTAACACACGCGATAGTTTTCGGTTCAATTTCTGGTTTCGTGCGCTTCGTTGAAGACTTTCATCGAGGCCTCCAGTTCGAACCCTATAAACGCTACCTCCAGATAATCAGCCATCGTTCCGGCTTGCCACTTTTCCATTTCTTTCAGTGCATTCACGACGCGCACCAATGCACGGTCATTTTCATCGATGCCGGATTCTCTTGCAAAATCGAGGAGCCGCTCACTATCAGTCCGAGTATCAGTCCGGGGGTCGTGCACGGAGACTACTGTAAGTGCGGGGTTCTGGACTATAGCCCATGTTGCCATCAGACCTGCTACCCGACGTACTTCCGAAAGCCGATTATTACAGCACCCACGCTCGGTGCAATGGTACTTTACTCACCGCTAAATTGTGCTTTAGCTTCAGCCATCATTAACATGACGGACCGCATCTTCAAGTTTCATTCGGGAGTCAGACGGCGCCCATCTATTTGTAGCAGATCGTGAAAGAGGCTCGTTGATCGTCTGGTCCGCCCCAATCGTTGAAGAACGGCGCGGTCGACGGCAGGCGGGCTTTTCTCGGCTATTCTTGTATCGCATGCAGGGCGCCAGCGGTTCAGCCGCGAAAGACAGCGTGGGAATATTACGATGGCAGCTTCTGGGCGCCAATCCCCGGCCGACAGTTCGTAGCATGGAGGAACAGGCGTTCAAGGTGAACGACCTGCACAAGTCGGACCCATCGAAGTGGCAAACCGGGATCGCCGCGTTCGCGAAGGTCTCGTATGATGAGATATATCCGGGCGTCAACCTCTTGTACTACGGCAATCAGGCTCGGCGGCTCGAGTCCGATTTCCCACAGACACCCCCGACCGCTCTGAATCGCTGACCGCTCGGATATGAGCAGCGAACTCGCCTGTGTTTATGCGGGAAGAAGCTGGTCCCGGAGGAGGGAGTCGAACCCACACGGGGAGTGATCCCCGGCAGATTTTGAGTCTGCTGCGTCTGCCAGTTCCGCCACTCCGGGAGTACCTCTATGAAAATAACATGCAGCGGGACGGGGGTAAAGAAGTGATGGCGCGGCCGCGGCCTGCGAATTATTGAACGCGGATGGGGAGGGGTTTGGCGAACCAGGCAGTATTTGCTATGCTGCAATAATTCCCGATCGAAAAAGGAACCCTCGATGCGAACGAGCAAACTGACGATTGTCCTGGGCACGACTCTGGGCGCGTTTCTGACGCTGACGTTGCATGCCGGAGAGGACAAAGCGAAAGAGGCGGCGAAGGAGACAGCGAAGCCTTCCTATGAACTGCCACAACCGGAGCGGGAAAATCTGGACCTGGAGATGTATGGACGCATCCGCGAGGAGGCCACCGCACATTCGCACGTGATGGAGTACGCATCGGCACTGATGGATGGGATAGGTCCGCGACTGACCGGATCAGAGAACTTGAAGAAGGCCAATGAATGGACGACGGAACAATTTATCGCGATGGGCTGCAGCAATGCGCACTTGGAGGACTGGGGCGAATTCGGGATGGGCTGGAAGCAGTTAAACACTTGGATGAGGATGACGGCACCGGACACGGCGGTGTTCATTGCGCAAGCGGCGCCCTGGTCGCCAGCAACAAAGGGAACAATCAGCGGGAATGCGGCGTGGGTCGATCTCAAAGAAGAAAAGGATTTTGAGAAGTACAAGGGAAAACTGGCAGGAAAGATCGTCTTTTTCGGAGACATGCGTGAAGTGAAGCCCGTGGATAAGCCGCTGTTTACACGGGACGATGAGGCGGACTTGAAGAAGATTGAGGATTACCCGATCCGCCTAAATGACACCGCCAATTCGTTCCAGACATATCTGAAGCGGCTGGAATTCCGCGAAAAGGTAGGCAAGTTTCTGGCGGCCGAGCAGGCTGCGGCGGTGATCACACCCAGCCGGGACGGACGAAATGGTGGAGGGTCGGGAGGGACGATTTTCGATGACACCGGCGCGGGATTCGGATGGCTGATCTACCAGAAAGAGCACGCAAACCCATTACCGGTGGCCGTGACGGCGATTGAGAATTACGGACGGGTGTACCGGTTGCTGAAGGCAGGAGTACCAGTAACGATTGAAGTGAATATCGACACACAGTTTACGGGCGAGCACGAGCACGGCTTTGACACGATTGCCGAAATTCTCGGGACGGATCCGAAGTTGAAGGATGAAGTAGTGATGGTGGGTGGGCATCTGGATTCCTGGGCCTCCGCGACCGGAGCGACCGATAACGGCGCGGGAACCGTGGTCGCCATGGAAGTGATGCGCATCCTGAATGCATTGAAGGTGAAGCCAAGACGGACGATTCGCGTTGGATTGTGGACCGGCGAGGAACAGGGGGAATACGGCTCCAACGGCTACGTAAAGGAACACTTTGGCTACATTCCGCGTTCAACCGCGCCGGACCAGATGTCGGTAACCGAATATGATCGCGATCCGGCCGGACCGATTGTGTTAAAACCGGAACAACAAAAGATTTCTGCATACTTCAATGTGGACAACGGAAGCGGGAAGATTCGCGGCGTGTATCTGCAGGGGAACGCAGCGGTGGGCCCAATATTTGCGCAGTGGATTGCGCCATTGAAGGATGTGGGCGTGGCCACGATTACAGACCGTGATACCGGAGGTACAGACCACGAGGCGTTTGACGCCGTGGGTGTACCGGGTTTCCAGTTCATTCAGGATCCGCTGGATTACGGATCGCGAACGCATCACTCGAACATGGATACGTATGAGAGATTGCAGCCCGAGGACCTGGCCCAAGCCGCGATGGTAGAAGCAATTTTCGTGTACAACGCGGCCGTGCGGGATCAGATGTTGCCGCGAAAGCCGCTGGCTCACCCGGAATTGGAGAAGGAAGAGTCGAAACCGCTCAAGGGTGTAATGCCGGGAGCTGAAGACCAGAAGTAGAAGTGGGCGCCACTTCGTCGCACGGTAGGGCGCTTGTTCTGGCCAAGTCCCTCACATTCCATACCCGACAATAATCAAAAGTGAAGCCAGGATCCGTCCCGGAACGGTCCTAGCAGAAATGTCGCCGTAGCCGACCGTAGTTACCGTGACGATGGCCCAATACATGGCGGCGGGAATACTGGTGAAGCCGTTGGTTTCGCCTTCGATTTGGAACATCAACGCACCGACACTGATGACGATGGTCAGCACCGCGAAAAGAAAAACGGTAATCTTACGGAGGCTGTCTCTCAGAACGATGCGGAGAACAGCGGCTTCGCCGATGTATTCAGTGAGCTTGAGAATTCGGAAAACCCGAAGAAGACGAAGAGATCGAACGACAGTGAAGGAGTGTGCGACTCCGAAAAAGAAACTGAGATAGACCGGTGCGACGGCGAGGAGGACCACGATCCCGAAAAAACTTCTTGCTTAGCGCCTCGCGTTGACTGCTGAGATGAGACGGGCGACGTATTCAATCGTGAAAAGTGCGGTAAACATCCACTCGGCGACGCGCAGGTACCAGCTGTAGGCGTCACTGATCAAACGAACGCTTTCGAGAAGAACGGTGAGCACACTCAGGAGAATCAGGATCAGAAGGATCAGGTCGAAGAGTCGTCCGGCGAAGGTGTCGTGACCAAAAATAACTTCGTGCCAGGTGTCGCGCCACGGAGCGCGAGACTGAGAGTCTGAAGAAATTGCGCGCATGAGATGTGGGGCGGAAAATCGCGCTAAGAATACAGCATTCGACCACTTTGAGCGAGACGGAACGTTAAGGGTCGCGGCCGGCGCGACCCGGGATGCACTTCAGACCGCAGCTGTGGCGCAGACTAGCGACGCAGGAAAGTTGACCTGGCGACCGTCATAGAATTGGCGGATGCTTTCGATCACTTCCTGGACCACCTCATCCGATTTGTCCGGTGGAAGCGCGGCAATCATCTTCTTGAAAGGAGCTGCGAGTTCCCTGCTGGCCTGCCATGCCTCTTCGGGTGGGCCCGGCCAAGGCCATGGGACCTTGTGCGTGGCGACAGAAACGTCCTGAAAGCCAGCGGACGTGAGCGCGGCGGAGAGCTTCGATTCATCAGCGAAACGAAAAACGTGAGGTGCATCCGGCGCGGGCGGAGGAACATTAACGTGTTTGAGAAACGGGCCCAACATTACCGCGAAGAGTGGATTCTCCTTTGCGGAACCCCAAACTACGAAAGAAACACGGCCGCCAGGCTTCAGAACCCGACGAATCTCAGACAGAGAACGTTGCGAGTCAGGGAAGAACATCAAGCCGAAGCGGCAAGTAACCCGATCAAAGGAAGCGTTCGCGAAGGGGAGTTGCTCTGCATCCGCGGAGCGAAACTCGATGTTGGAGAGTCCGCGAACGTGAGCATTTTCCCGAGCGACGTCGAGCATTTCAGGGACGAGGTCAGTGGCAACAATGCGGCCACGGGGTCCAACAGTTTTTGCAAGCGCAAGTGCAGGTTCACCGGAGCCACTGGCGAGGTCGAGGACGTGAAGTTCGTGAGACAGCTGGGCACCTTCAACAACAAGCTGGGTCGCAGAGCGAGATTGGAAGGAAAGTTTGTCGAACCATTTCTTCCAATGGGGAACGGCTTCCAGCCATTCCTGACGAATGACTTCCTTTGGACCGGGAGTAGGCGCGGGAATTGTGCTCATCTGTCACCTCGAAATTGTGACCTGCCCTGACGGAGACCGAAGTATACGACGAGGAGCGCTGGAGAAATATTAAGATTCGAATGGACGGAGATTGCGGAACTTGCTGGGTGGGCAGGGACAAGATAGACTGCCCGAAATCATGGAAGCTGAGACGTTGCCCACGGAAGTCGGCCTGAGTGCGGACGATCCGCGCGGGGCGTTGGCAGGTTTTTGGGCATTGATTGCTACACAGTTTCAAGGGGCGTTCAGCGACAATGCGTTGAAATGGCTGGTTAGTTTTCTTGTCTTAGATGCAAGCGTTTCGAAAGAGCGTCGCGATTTCCTCTTTGTTCTGGTGATCCCGCTGGTGTTTGCAATTCCCTTTCTCGTTTTTTCGATTCCCGGCGGATATTTTGCGGACAGGTTCAGCAAACGCAGCGTGACGATCTGGACGAAAAGGCTGGAAGTTGCGGTAATGGGATTTGCGACTTATGCGCTAGGGAAGAACCGGCTGGACCTGGCAGCGGTGGGCCTATTTTTTGTGTGCATGCAGGGCGCTCTATTTGGCCCGTCGAAATATGGATTGCTGCCGGAACTACTGCCACAGAGTAAATTGAGTTGGGGCAACGGCGTGATCGAACTGTGGACCCTGGTGGCGGCGATTTCGGGAACGCTGGCGGGTGGTTTCCTGGCACACAATTTTCGTGGGCGACAGGCGTGGTCAGGCTTCCTACTGCTGACGCTCTCGCTGGTGGGACTGCTGACGAGCCTTGGCATATCGCGGGTGAAGGCTGCGGACCCAACGCGGAAGTACGAATGGAACTGGGCGAAGGAGTTTTATCAAGAGATGGGGCGAATTCGGAAGGATGCCGTGCTCTGGATGGCGGTAATCGCCAACACATTTTTCTGGTTTCTTGGAGCCATTCTACTATTGAACATTGTTTTGTATGCCACGGACGTCTTACTAGTGGATGAAGCGCACAGCAGTTATCTACTGGCAGCGCTGAGCTTGGGAATCGGGCTTGGGAGCTTCCTGGCGGGTTACGCTTCGGGACGAAAGATCGAAACGGGAATGATACTTCCGGGGTTGACAGGAATTGTGCTCCTGACGGGCGCGTTAGGCGTGTCGGGACTAACCTATGGTGCCGTGATGGCATTGCTAGGGGTGATGGGGATTTGCGCAGGGTTCTTTGTGGTACCCGTAAATGCCCTGATCCAGAACCGGCCGAGGCCGGATGTAAAGGGGCGGGTGATTGGAGCGGCGAATCTGCTGTCGTTTGGCGGTATCGCTTTGCAGCCGGTCGTGCAGTACGGAATGATGCAACTGGGACACCCCGACCCGGGAAGCGTATTCCTGATTTGCGCAGGGGCGTGCCTAGCCATGGTCTTCGTATTGGCGAGGATGCTACCGGAATTGTGGCCAAGCGCGCTCTACTGGACGCGGCTGCGGCATCGGACTAGTCTATAAGCCTCCAGCCGACCGGGCCCAAGACAAGGCAGAATCGGCTATCCGACAACTTATGGCTACGGCAACGACAGTAGCGGGTTCGCACAGCGTGCACCGCGGATTGAAGTATTGGATGGACCGCACCTTGAAGGAACTGGACAAGGTGCGCGAGGCTCCAGATTCGGATGCGGTACACGATTTGCGCGTGGCTATCCGGCGATGCCGGTCGCTGGCCGCGGTGATGGAAGAGGTGGATCCGGATCCTGCGTGGCCGAAAATGAGGAAGCTGGGCAGGAAATTGTTTCGCCAGCTGGGCGAATTGCGAGATGCGCAGGTGCTGGAAGAGTGGACCCGGAAGCTATCGAGCGAAGCGGACCCTGTGCGGAACATGTTGTTGGATGATTTTGGTAAGAGAGCAGTTGAACTCCGCGACACCGCGTTACGAGCGGCAGGAAAATTCGATCAAAAAGCCTGGAAACAGTATGAACGGAACTTGCGCCGACGTGCGCGGCTGGTGCCAACCGATGGTCGCGCAGCGGAATGCCTGGCGTTGGAGCGGCTGGAGGCCGCCAGAGACCTGCATGGCCACGCCTCGCGGCTAGCAAAGCCAACGGCGTGGCACGCCTTGCGGATTGGCGTGAAGCGATTTCGCTACACCGTGGAGAGTCTGTTACCGGCGCGATACGAAGCATGGGGGGAAGACCTAAAGAAGCTGCAAGATCTGCTGGGAGAAGTGCACGACCTGGATGTGCTGTCGGAAAAGGTGGTGCAAATAGTGGGCCCTGAACTGGTGGCCGAGCAGGCGTTGTGGGCCGGGCGGATTGCTAAGGAGCGTGGGCAAAGGATTGAAATTTATCGGGGGATGACTTCGGGCGAAGGCGCCTTGTGGCACAAGTGGCACACCGGGCTGCCCCAGGGCAGACGGCTGGAAGCGGCGGGGCTGGCAAGACTACGCGTGACGTCGCGGGCTATGGATGGGAATCAGCGCCGGACGTCGCAGATCGCACGGCTAACACTACGAGTATTTGATGCGCTGCGGCGAGTCGATGCCGCGCGAGTATTCAAAGAGCGAGAATTACGGAAGATCGCCTGCGCAGCGGGATGGATCCACGGCATTGGAGTGAGTCTGGACGCGAAACAGCCGCAAAAGGCAGGCCGCAAATTTCTCCGGAAGATGGCCGTGCCGGCGGGATGGACGCGCGAGGAATGGGAATTGCTTTCGCTGGTGGTGAGGTATCACCGGGGCGGGCAGCCGAAGGCGAAGCATAAAGAGTTCAGCGCGTTGAACGAGGTAGATCAGCGAAGGGTGAGTGCCTTGGCAGGGGTGTTGAGGTTGGCGAGAGCGCTCAAGAAATGTGGAGTGGAGTCGACAACCGGGCTAAGAGTCGACAAGTCCGTGGATGCTGTAATTGTGCAAGCGCCGGGGCTAGTGGATAGCGAGGAGGTGGCGGCGCGGCTTGCGATAGGAAAGCATCTCCTGGAAACCTGCCTAGAACTGCCCTTAATCGTGAAAGCGGCTCCGACGGCTCAGAACGTGTTGGAGTTACCGAAGCGAGAAGAAACTGCCCAGACCAGGGCCGCGGCTTCAAACTGAGGGAGTTCTAAGTGGTCCGCTGTGAGTTTTAGATAAAGCAAACCAGGAAACACATTCATTCCAACCAAACTGGATACTGTCGGCGCGCCGGCACTCTCCACAAAGTGCATGGTTCTCTTTCGCCAACGCAATCAAGATGGTAGCTATATTTCGCCAAAAGCATTCGAAGGAATCCTCGCTCCCGTATTGGCGCGCAGTTAGTTAGGGTCCCGACATCAACCGGGGCGGGCATTGGTCCGCAACGAATATTACTTCCCTGCTTTGCGTAGGAGTTTGGGTGTAGCGAGCCAAAGAAGTTGGCCCGCGGGAGGAGTTAGACGCGTCAATTCGACCAGGGCAACGCCAGACTTTTTCATCGAAGTGATGGTATGCCTGGAGCCGATGGAGGTGGCCAGAACATCGTCGAGATGCGGTGCGTGACCAAAGATGAAGACCGAGGAGAGTTGTTTGTTTTTGGACAGTTCGCGGAAGAGCTGGAGAGGTTCAGCACCGGGGAGAAGCAACTCTGATTTCTGGATTTTACTTTTGGAGTAATCGAGAGCAGCAGCGAAGATTTCGGCGGTCTGCAAGGCGCGGACATAGGGGCTGGAAACCATTAGTTCGGGGACAGCGCCGAGCGCAGCGACGCCGCGCGCGACCTGATTGGCTTTGTCGGCACCCTCGGGAGTGAGGAAGCGCTCGGGGTCAGGCGGACACTTGGGGTCTTCGCGGTCGATGGCGATGCCGTGGCGCACGATGTACAGCTGCATGAAGGAAGGCCTCCAAAAGTAATTCTACTTGGAAAATTATGAATGGCGAATGACACCGGGAGGGGTGTGTCGAACCGTAGACGACGACCTTGAGGGTGTTCAGGGGCGGTCAACGTGCCGGAAGTAGAGCTTGACGTGGAACTCCTTTTCGAAGAGGCCGGAGCTGCGTTCGGAGTCGCGGAGATCCTCAGCGACGTCGCCGCGGGCGTCGATTTTTAGAGACACGGCGCCACGCTGGAAAGAAGCGCGCATCGATTGGATGCGTTGGCGATGAGAGTGATCAAGGCCCTCGGCAATGCGAACCAGAGAGGCGAGGCGGCGTGCGATACGCTTGTCGTTATTGTTGAGGGCGGAGTAGGCCGGATGGTGGCCGTCGGGCGTAGACTTGCGATTGTGATATCGGACCACGGATGCAACGAGGTTGCGATCGCGACCTTCGAGCCCCGGAATATCGCCATTGAGAGCGAGATATTCCCCGTGTTTGTGGTGGGCGCGATGGCTGACGCGGTGACCAACATCATGGAGGAGGGCGCCGGCTTCGAGTTGAACGCGAGCCTGCGGGGGAAGATGGTGAATGGGCTGGAGTTGATCGAAAAGCATGAGGCTGAGTTCGCGGACGTGCTCGGCGTGCCGCTGATCGTAGTCGAGGCGGCGACCAAAGCTGCGAGTGGCGAGAAGCATCTGGCGTGAGGCAACGTTGTAATGATGCGGCTCTTTGCGGGAAAAGGCTTCGCGGGCGATTTCGTGAAGGAGGCCCTCGCGGATGCCGACGCTCGGGATGATGAAGCGGCGGATATTTAAGTACCGGCCGAGAACCAGGAAGATGATGGCGGCGATTGCCATGACGTCGGCGCGGTCGCGGCGAACTCCATAAGCTTTCATGCGTTCGCGAAGATCACGCTTCAGAAGATCGGGGAGACGTTCGCGAAGAAGAGACAATTCGAGGGTGGGCAGCCCATCCTGACGTGGACCAGGCGCGACGTTGGCGAGGGTCTCGGCGTTGCCACCGAGAGCGACGCAGACTTCGTCGGCGAGATTAGGGCGCTGCGGGAGACGAGATTCCAGCAGAGCCCGAACGTAGCGGCGGACCTGTTCGGCTTGCGAAGGGCGAATGACGCCGTGGATGTGCAGGGTGGTGAGAAGGCGAACAGTGCCAACTGGAAGTTGCGCGCCACCGAGAACGCTGTGGTCGCGCAGAATGCTGAGTTCGAGGCTGCCACCGCCAAGATCAACGATGCAACGCGGTTGGGCTTCCGGACCCATGGCGGCAGTGACAGCCTCGCGGCCGAGCCGAGATTCCTCTTTCGCGCTGATGACCTCCAAGGCGATGCCGGCGGCTTTCTTGATCCGTCGGAGGAAGCTTTTGCGATTTAGCGCTTCCCGCGTGGCGCTGGTGGCAACGGCGCGGTACTTTGTGACGCCGTACTCCTCCATGAATTCGCGAAGCCTGCGAAAGGCTTTGAGGCTTTTCTTGAGAATTTCTTCGCTGAAGCGGTGCCGAACGAACACGCCCTCGCCGAGGCGCAACGAACAGCGTTCATTGACGAGAGGCTCGATATCGAGTGCAGAGTAGACGCGCGCGATCGAGAGGCGGACTGCGTTGGAGCCGGCGTCGATGGCGGCGATGTGAATCGGCTCAGGCATGAAGTGTCCTTAGCGCCAAAGGTGGGTGAGAGCGGAGGAGGGAGAGTACTTGGTGGAGCGAATGCCAAGCTGCTCGCCGATGCGCTGGCGGAGTTGTTTATTGACGGTAGGAACGTTGGCTTCGCCGTCAAGTTCGAGGAAACCATTTTTCTTCGCCATGACTTCGAGTTCCCGTTTAATCATGGTCTGGTAGCGCACAAAGGACCAATAGAGGTCGTGAGAAAGAGACATGTCTCGGCCCGCTTCCCAATAGCTGATGGCCTGAGCTTTTTTGAACTCACGCCCAAAGGCGGTCTCCGGACGCACATTGAGCCAGAAGGTGAGATGCGGGCGAAGGGCCATAGCGTAAAGTCCGGTGAGGTAGTCACGATTAATGCCGCGAACGACGCCGCGAGCGATGAGCGTAAAGATGAAGCGATCGGCAAGAACGACAGTGCCGGAGCGAAGAGCGGGAATGATGCGGTGCTCGAGCTGATCGAAGAAGTCGGTGGCGTACATCAGGGCGAGAGTTAGACGAGTGACGGCATTCTTGGCGAGAAGTTGATCGATATCGCGACCGACGAGATTGGAGCGGCGCAGGCCTGAAGTTTGGACGGCGAAGCCTTCCGATTCGAGCCATTCCTGGAGTAGCGCAATCTGGGTGGAGCGGCCGGAGCCGTCCATGCCTTCGATGACGATGAGGGTGCCGTTGAGTTCACCAGGATCGAGGCCAACGAGAGTCTCGCCGAAGAACGATTGCGCGTACTCGGGTTCAGGCGTAGTGGATTTGGCGGGAGTAGCTGCTTCGACAGTAGTTGTGGAAGCGGGGAGTTTGTCTCTTTCTTGATCGAGCATAATTACTCCGACTCCTGGGCACGAGGGGCAAACCGTTTGAGATCGATTTTGGAAGCGACAATATCGCGCATCTGCTTTTGAAGCTTGTTGACGGGGAGCGTGCCATCGAGGACCACGAAGCTGTCGGTATCAACCATTTTGTCGTATTCCTCGAGAATGCGCGCCTGGAAAAGCTTGAAACTTTCCGGACGTTCGTAGGAGAGACCGAGGTCCATGCCGGCTTCGTAGTATTTCAGTTTGGGGCGGCCGCTGAGGATGCGATGGACCGCAACGTCAAGAGGCGCGCGGAAATAGAATGTGATGTCAGGGATAGGAGCGAAGCGGTAGAGATTGCGAAGCCAGCGATGAGAGCAGCCGCGAGCGGCGTCGCGCGCGAACGCGGTGTAGATGTACCGATCGGCAAGGACGAGATAGTCGCCCTGAAGCAGGGGCATGATCTGGCGCTCGCAGCGGTCAGCGAAATCGGCTGCATGGAGCAGAGAGAAGGTGGTTGGGGTGAGGAGTCGCTTCTGTTTCCCGCGGCGGGTGGCCGATTTTACGAGCGGAGAAGAGTTCCACTCCGTGAAATGAAGGCGGTAGCCGCCGATCTCGAGCCAGCGTTTAAGCAAGTAAAGCTGCGTACTCTTACCTGAGCCGTCGGTGCCCTCGACAACGATGAGTGCGCCGGGATAAGCGCGGCTGGGAACGGGGCGTCCGGGCTGAGGAAGAGTCGTTTTGGTGGCCTCGGGGCGAGGGCCCTTCGAAGTAGTGTCTTGAGTTTCCATGAGGTGGCCGAGGCGCGGGCAATCCTTGTGATGAGACTAGGATGTGATGGTTACGACCTCATTAAAACACAGGAGAGGCAAGCGAGGCAAAATAGGGGGCGATATGGAAGAGCCAAGACCCGAGTGATCGCATCGAGCAAGCAAACAAAAAGGGCAGCCGAAAGAGCTGGCATGAAAGCCAGTCCTACGTAGAGGAGAATGCTGGCGCAACGCGAGGAAGCCGAAAGACTTTCCGGGACAAGCATTTCTTGCCTGCAGACGCAGAGACCGCGCCAGGAAGGCGATGTCAACAAATGCAAAAGCAAGGCTGCGGGCGATTCCTCAGAAGAAGGTGAGCTTAATGCTAAGGAATTTCTTGGGGTTTTTGCGGAATTCGGCAATCAGGGAGCGCATGTCTCCAGTCAAGCCGGTGAGATTGTCATAGAGCTGCGGATCGGAAAAGAGTTTTCCGGCGGTATTGTCGTTCTGATTGAGTTTAGAGGTAGCGGTAGCGAGGTTGGCGCTGGTATCGCGAAGTTTATTATAGAGCGTTTCATCGGTGGCGAGCTTACCGAGGGTCCCCTTTCCGGCGCGGATATCGCCAATCATGCCGTTGCCGTTGTCCATGGCTTTTTTGGCTTCATCGTAGAGAGAAGGATCGTAGAGGAGTTTGCCCATGGTGCCTTTCTGGGCGCGGAGATCGCCGAGGATGGTGTTGATCTGATCGATGGCCTGGTCGACCTTAACGGAGGTGTCGTCGGTCATCAGCAATTTACCGATGCTACCCTGACCCGCCTGAACGTTGCCCACAATCTGATCACTCTTGGCGAGAATATTGTTGAGGTGCTTGTAGGCTTGATCGTCGGTTAACAATTTTCCGAGCGTGCCCTTCCCTTCCTGAACGCCGTCAATGATGTCTTTGACTTGCTCGCTGAGAACTTTGAGATTGGCGAGGACGTCAGCACTGCGTTCGACGACTTCCTTGATGGCTTTTTCTTCAGTGCCGGGGACGGTCTGGCCATCGGTGAGAGGGACACCGGTGTAACCGCGTTGAATGTTGACGTAGCGGTTGCCGAGTAGGCCTTCGGTGACGAGACTGGCGGCGGAGTCGGTGAGGACATCTTTTTGGAATCGTCTGTCGAGGCGCATGTCGACCTCGATGCTTTTCATGCGGTCGGGCGGTTTGCCAGGTTGACGAGGAACGATCTTAATCTGATCCACGTTTCCGATTTCGACGCCGTCGAGACGAACGGGAGCGCCGGTGGCAAGGCCGGAGACCTCTGGCAGGAATGTTTTGAGACGATATTTGGGGCCGAAGGTGCCGGTGCCGGTGACGTAGAAGATACCGACGGCGAGAACCAAAAGGCCAACCAGGACGAAGAGTCCGACGCGCAATTCCGACCACGTCAACTGTTTGCGCTGCGCCATTCTGTCACTCCTCCGTGACACAGAAACAAGAGCGAGCCAAGAGCAGTCCGCTTAGCCTCCCGACTGTTGCATGGGGCAAGAAAGCGGCCTGTATAACGCGACGACCAAGACACTGGGACAACTATACAAGATTCAAATCAAAAATCGTTGCAGATACGGATCCTTGGAAGCGAGTATCTCCTCCGGCTTACCTTCAAAATAGACACGACCGTCGCGCAGCACGAGAAATCGAGTGGCAGCGACGTTCTTATCGGAGGGCGATTCGCGACAGACGCGCCGGGTCTTGGGATCAAAGCGAAAATTGGCAAGGGCGAAGCCGTCCTGGAGGCGATGAGTAGCGAGCAGCGCAGTCACGCCGTAAACATCGCGAAGTTGAAGAATCAATGTGATTATGGTTTGCGAGGTGATGGGGTCGAGGCCCGCGGTGGGAGAGTCGTATAGAACGATGGGCGGATGATTGACGAGGGCGCGGGCGATAGAGACGCGGCGGCGCATCCCCCCGGAGAGTTCGGACGGCAGCAGATCCATGGTGTGCTCGAGTTCGACGAAACGAAGGACTTCTTCGACGCGTGGGCCGATTTCCTCTTCGCTGAGACCGTCTTCGTTGAGACGGTAAGCAACGTTTTCACCGACCGTCAGGGAGTCGAACAAAGCGCCCTCCTGAAATACAAAACCAACCTTGCGGCGAAATGGAAGGAGGTCGTGTTCGCGCATGGAGGAGATACGATTCCCGAGAACTTCCACCAGGCCGCGGTCCGGGCAGAGGAGGCCCGCGGCCATTTTGAGCGTAAGCGTCTTACCGGTGCCGGTTTCGCCAAGAAGAACGAGGGTTTCGCGAGACTGAGCAGAAAAGGAAACGCCCCGAAGTATGTCGCCATCGCTGAAGCCGAGGTGGACATCGGAAAACTGGATGACAGCTTCGCCGGCAGCGGGTAGAGCGGTGGTCGTGAGTGTGGGTGAAGGATCCATAGCGGTCAGAAAACTCTTTCCGCTAGAAAGAGAGCGATTTTGGTAAGGAACGTATCGGCCACGATGATGAGAACGGAAGAAGCGACGACAGCTTGAGTGGTGGCCCGGCCGACACCTTGCGTCCCGCCGCGAACATTGAGGCCCTGGTAGCAGCCAACGGTAGCGAGGATGAAGCCGAAGACGACGGACTTGGAAAAACCTTGCATGATGTCAGAAAACTCCAGGATCTCAATGGCGCGCTGCCAGAACGTGAAGGCATTAAGGCGAAGAGAAAAGACGCTGGCGACCATGCCGCCGAGCAGGCCGACGAAAACGGAAATCGTGGTGAGAAGGGGAAGTGTGATGAGCGTTGCGAGAACCCGCGGTGTGACGAGTTTACGACTGGGATCGGTACCCATGGCGCGCATGGCGTCCACCTGCTCGGTGACGAGCATGGAGCCGAGTTCGGAAGCGATTCCGGAGGCGCAACGGCCGGCCACCAGGAGCCCGGTGATGGAGGGGCCAAGTTCGCGGACGAGGGCGATGGAGACAACGTCGCCGGTGAGAGAGGATTGGCCGAATCGCTCGAATTGTGCGCCCGTCTGCAGCACCATAACAGCGCCGATGAAAAAGCCTGAGAGAAGCACAATGGGAAGAGAGCCGACACCGATATCGTCCATCTGATCGAGGGTGTCCTGGACGTATCGGGGCGTGCTGGCGAGGTTCGCGAGAGCACGAAAGGACAGCTTGGAGTAGTCCTGGACCTTGAGGACGGTCTGTTTAGCAACGTCCTGTAACACTTCCACGACCGTCGGGGCGTCGTGAGCGTGGGCCTGCTGATGGGAAACCGGAAGAGGTGTCTCGGCCACTTGGTTCTCGTCGGGGCTCCGGGAAAAGCGTAACCGCGGAGGAGAGCAGCGTCAAGAGGCCAGGGACTGTTCGCGAATCAAAGCGGCGCAGAACCGCGAATAAGCGAATTACAGACTGAAGGCGTAAAGGAGCAGCCTGGTGATGAACAGATCGACGACCAGCACAACCAGGGAGGACACCACGAACGCGGTAATGGTCGCGCGGCCGACACCGGCAGTGCCACCTTCGACGCGGAAGCCCTGATAGCAACCGACCGTGGAGATGATGAAACCGAAGACAATGGGTTTGGTAAAGCCGATGCATAGATCACCGAACACGAGGACCTTGATGGCGCGCGTCATGAACTGCTCCCATCCGAGGTGCAGCGTGATATTGGCGACCATAAAGCCGCCAAGGAGTCCGGCAACATCACCGACAGCCACAAGCAAAGGAAGCGTAATAACCGTGGCAAGCACGCGCGGGGTCATGAGCTTGCGGATGGGGTCGATCCCGAAGCCGCGCATAGCATCGACCTGATCGCTGACGACCATTGAGCCGAGTTCGGAAGCCATGGCGGTCGCATTGCGGCCGGCGACGAGAAGTGCGGTGAATACGGGACCGAGTTCACGAAGCAGAGCGAGGGAGACGGCGTCACCGGTAAGAACGGTTTCGCCGAAGCGGGCGAATTGAGAAGCGGCGTTGAGGACGACGACCCCGCCAACGCAAAGGAGCGCGGTGGCGACGATAAGCAACGAGCCTACGCCAATTAGATCCATCTGCTCGACGAGGTCGGAAAAGTAGCGCCTGGTCGTGAAGATGTTGCGGACGGATTGAATCGAGAGCACGGAGTAATCCTGAACAGAGAATGTCCAGGTTTTCAGAGCGTTCCCGATGACCGAGGGAACCGAGATTGAACTCATAGTCACACCCTTTGCCACAGAGGATGGCGCCGCTGCGAGTTGAAGATTATGACGTCCGCCAGAGCTGTGAAGATAATACAGGAAAGCAGTTTAGTGCTAAGGCCGAGAGCGAGGATTTGGTGAGTAAACGGCGGGCGGCGGAGAATGCCTATCCGCGCTGACGATTTGCTTCAATGCCGTTGGCGAAAGACTTGGCAAACATGGCCAGAAAGTCGCGACTCGTCTGCTTGGTCAGATTTCCCTCGGGACCAAGAAGATTGGCTGCGCCTCCGATGTAGGCTTCGGGCTGCTGCATCACGGGGACGTTCAGAAAGACGAGAAATTGTCGCAAGTGATGGTTGGCGCCAGATGTGCCCCGAGCAGCCGGTGAGACGCTGATGACGGCGCCCGGCTTACCGGCGAAGGAGTTCCTGCGGTAAGGGCGGGAAGCAACATCGATGGCATTCTTCAGAGCGCCGGGGATAGAGCGCTCGTCTTTAGAAGTGACAAAAGGAACCGCTTCGGAGTTCTTCCCTTGCTCGCGAAACGAGAGCCAGACGGCGGGAGGGTTTTCGCGTTGCAGGTCCTCGTTATAGAGAGGCAAATTACCGTTTTCCGCAAATTCGAAATTGCGTGGCGGGGCGTCAAGGGCGATAAGCGCCTGAGCCATTTTGCGATTCAGGGCTTCTTTACGGAGACTGCTGACAAGAACAATTACCCTCGTGGTCGAGCCCACAGGAAAGCCTTTCGTGGGCATGATTGCGGTTTCCAAGAAGACGGCGTAAAGGATGCGTAAAAGCGGATGGTCATGTCAGGGGACGCGCTGGACGGAAACTGAGGCGACCGTTACACTGAATAGTTTATGCTGCGCTTCTACACCGCGGGAGAGTCGCACGGGCAGGCGCTGCTGGCGTTCGTGTCTGGCTTGCCGGCGGGACTACCGGTGGACCTGGAGTTCATCCAGCACGAACTACACCGGCGGCAATTGGGATATGGACGCGGCGGCCGACAGAAAATCGAAAAGGATAAAGCGGACATTTTTGCGGGGGTACGGCTCGGCCTGACGATTGGGGCCCCGGTGGCACTGCGGATTGAGAACCGCGATTGGTCCAATTGGGAAAAGATACTTCCGATAGAAGCCTCGTCGGAACCGGAGGCAAGTTCACGGAAACTGCTGGCACCGCGGCCCGGGCACGCGGATCTGGCGGGTTCACAGAAATTCAATTTTCATGATGCGCGGAATGTGCTGGAGAGGGCGTCGGCGCGCGAGACGGCGGCGCGAGTGGCGGCAGGGGCCTTTGCGAAGCAGTTGCTAATGCAATTTGGGACGGAGATTGCGAGCCATACGATTCAGGTGGGTCACGTAAGGCTGGAGCGGCCGGTGCGTTGGGATGAAATCCAGCGAGTTTGCGAGGATCTGGAATCGCCTCTGCGCTGCGTAGATGCCGCGCTTCAGGAAAAGATGCGGATGGAAGTGGACGCGGCACGGAAAGCGGGCGACACGGTTGGCGGCGAGTTTGAAGTGGTTGTACACAATGTGCCCGTAGGGCTTGGTTCGCACGCGCAGTGGGATGAGAAACTAGATGGAAAACTGGCGCAGGGACTGATGAGCGTGCAAGCGGTAAAAGCGGTGGAGATTGGGAGCGGTATTCTGGCAGCGGGGTCGTACGGAAGCGAAGTGCAGGACGAAATTTCGTACAATAAGCCGGCGCGCAAGTTCCGACGGGCGTCGAATCGGGCGGGCGGGTTGGAGGGCGGCATCAGCAACGGCGAGGACATCGTGATCCGAGGGTTCCTGAAGCCAATTTCAACGCTGCGGAAACCGCTGGGAACTGCCAATATGGTGACCAAGGAGCCGGTACAAGCGGCCTACGAGCGATCCGACTGGTGCGTGGTGCCAGCCGGAGGGGTTGCGGGTGAAGCAATGGTTGCACTTGTATTGGCGGATGCTTTTCTGCAAAAATTTGGAGGAGATTCCCTCGCCGAAATGAGGCGGAACTTCGAGAGCTATGCCCAACAAATCGCCGAGTTCTGAAGTAGTAGCCGCGGTGAAGGAGACCAGAGCGACGGTGTCCCCCGCGCGGAAGATCTATCCGATCGTGAAGTATGGCGATCCAGTGCTGGAGAAGGCCGGCTCGACGATCCAAAAATTCGACGAAGAGCTGGAAACGCTCGCGGAGGATATGTTCGCGTCGATGTACGCAGCCCAGGGAGTGGGGCTGGCGGCACCGCAAATTGGTAAGGGCATGCGGTTAGCAGTAGTGGACGTGACGACAGGTAAGAATCCAGAGGCGAAGATCGTACTGGTGAACCCGGAGATTATCCACGCGGAGGGTGAGGCGCGGGAAGAAGAAGGATGTCTGTCGATTCCGGGATTTCGAGGGTATGTGATCCGCCCGCAATTTGTGACCGTGCGCGCACAGAACCTAAAGGGCGAAACATTCGAAATTCGGGGCGAGAATCTGCTGGCGCGGGCGTTCTGCCACGAGATCGATCATCTGAACGGGATTTTGTTCCTGCAGCACCTGAGCATGCTGAAGAGGGATTTGATCAAGAGAAAAATCAAGAAGTTGCGGAAAGAAGGCGAGTGGTAAATCGGCAGCCTGCGCGGGTAACGGCGTGGTGACCCGGCTACGGCTGGTATTCTGCGGCACACCGCGGTTTGCGGTCCCTTCCCTGAAACATCTCCTCGAACAACACGACTTTGAAATTGCCGGCGTCTTCACGCAGCCGGACCGGCCACGTGGCCGGGGGCAAGAAATCTCCTACTCCCCGGTGAAGGAGGTAGCGCTCTCGGAGAAGATCCCCGTGTTTCAGCCGGTGAAGGTGAGCGCGCCGGAGGTAGAGGCGCAGCTTCGGGAGTTGGCGCCCGAAGTGATCGTGATTATCGCGTACGGGCAGATCATTCCCGCGCGTCTGTTGGGAATTCCGAGACACGGCTGGATCAATCTGCACGCTTCCCTGCTGCCGAACTATCGAGGCGCGGCGCCCATCAATTGGGCGATCGTGAACGGCGAGACGAAAACGGGCAATACAACGATGCGAATCGACGCAGGAATGGACACCGGGGAGATGTTGTTGCAGCAGGAATTGAGGATTGGGGCACACGAAACGGCGCCGGAACTGGCCGGTCGATTGGCACAGGCAGGAGCGCCGCTGATGGCGGAGACGCTGCGCGGATTGCTGGCGGGGACGGTCCCTGCGCGGGCGCAAGATCATGCCGCGGCCACGCCGGCACCGCCGTTGAGGCGCGCCGACGGACGGATCGACTGGGGACGGCGGGTAGAAGAAATCTACAACCGGATGCGAGGATTCGCGCCGTGGCCGGGGGCCTATACGGAATTCAGAAGTCAGACGTGCCAAGTGTGGGGCCGGCCAGTGTCCAATGAGAAGGCAGAGGCTGGAGTTGGAACAATTGTGACGAGTCGAAATACTGTGCGCGTGGTATGCGGAGCAGGCAGCTTATTGGAGCTGGGGAACGTCAAACTAGAAGGAAGAAAACAAGTAACGGCGCTGGAATTTGTGAACGGAGCGCGGTTGCAAGCTGGGGAACGGTTCGGGAAGCAGTGATTTGCGGAAGGTCATTCGGTCAGGCATACTCGCCAATTACGCCACCTCGAAGGGCACAAGCAGGCAGTATCGGGAGCATTCAATCCATGAAGAGCACGACTGCAGTAACGAATCGACGGGAATTTACTCGCTGTGTGGGGTTGACCATGCGCGGCGGAGCGTCCTGCCTGCTGGCCGCACAACTGGCGTGCTTCCCGTCGCTGGCGAGCGGTCCCGAGACCGAAAAGCCGGTGGCGAAGACCAATGATCCGGTGCTGAGCACAATGGAGACGGAACTGAATCGGGCGAAGGCGGACCTGGCGAAGAGCGATCCGGCCCCATACTTCCTGAGTTACACGGTGAACGATCAAGACGTGATTGTGATTGCGGGATCGTTTGGAGGATTGCTGACCGACTCAGTGGTGAAGCGGCGAACCGCAGACATCACGATGCGCGTGGGCTCAGCGGAACTGGATAACACACATGGACAGAGCCGGGCGAGCGGAATGACGTCGGGGATTCTGCCCCTGGACGGAGACATTGCGGCCACATCTCGGGTGCTATGGGAAATGACGGACAGGGCGTACAAGCGCGCTGCGCCAGCTTATATGAACGTGAAGACGAATACGGCGGTGCAGGCAGAGGAAGAGGACAAGTCGCCGGACTTTTCCAAGGAACCAGCCAAAGTACACGTTGGCGAAAAGCTGACGTCGCCACCGTTCGACCGCAAGCAATGGGAAGACGAGATTCGGCGGCTATCGGGAGCGTTCCGGAAATATCCGGACGTGTACTACTCTACGGTGCTACTCCAGGTTTCCAACGCGAATTCGCGAATGGTGAATAGCGAGGGATCGGAGATCGCGAACCCAGGCGCAACGGTGCGACTGGTAATGGAAGCGCAGACGCGCGCAGATGACGGAATGGACTTGTTGCGCGTGGAGACGTTTCAAGCTTCGGCGGCGAGCGGATTGCCGAATGAGGCGGAGCTGGACAAAAAGATAGAGAAAATGGCGGTGGACTTGAAAGCGCTGCGCAATGCGCCGCTGGCAGAACCGTATGCAGGACCGGCCATCCTGAGCGGACGCGCGGCGGCGGTGTTTTTTCACGAAGTGCTGGGACACCGGTTGGAAGGACATCGGCAGCGGGATGAAGAAGAAGGACAGACGTTTACAAAGAAAGTAGGCCAGGCAGTACTGCCAAAGTTCCTGAGCGTGACAGACGATCCTACCAAGAAAGAGATTGAAGGCGTGAAGCTGGCGGGAAGCTATGAATTCGATAATGAAGGAGTTCCGGCACAGCGTGTTGAAGTGATTCAAGACGGCGTGCTGAAGAATTTTCTGATGTCGCGGATGCCCATCAAGGGATTCGAGACTTCGAACGGACACGGGCGGAATCAGCCGGGCCTGATGCCAACAGGTCGTCAGGGGAACTTGATCGTAACGTCGACACAGTCCATACCAGAATCGCAGTTGCGCGAGAAATTGATTGAAGAGGTAAAGAAGCAGGGAAAACCGTACGGATTATATTTCGACGATATTCAGGGCGGGTTCACGTTGACGTCCAGATCGTTACCGCAATCGTTCCAAGTTCTGCCGGTAATCGTGTACAAGGTCTACGCGGATGGAAGGCCCGACGAGTTGGTGCGGGGAGTCGATATTGTGGGAACGCCACTGGCGGCACTGACACGGATTGTGACGACCGGTGACAAGCAACACGTGTTCAACGGTGTGTGCGGGGCGGAAAGCGGTAGCGTACCCGTTTCGGCGGCGGCGCCGGCGATGATATTCAGCGAGATGGAAGTGCAAAAACAGGGGCACGGGCGGGAACGGCCGCCGATTCTGCCACCTCCCGGGGTGGACAAGACGGTTGTCCCGACTAGTTCCACAATAAAGACAGAGGTGAAGCCGTGAGCGGAATTTCTCCAAGGAAGACCCTGGCAACGTTGCTGATGTTTCTGACGGTGCCGGGCATGGCACGCATGGCAAGTGGAACGAGCGCGGTGAGCGAAGCGAAAGATGCAGCATCGACAACGGCGGCCGCACATGCAGCGGCGAAAGACGACGTGCTGTTGGAAGCGCTGCTGACGGAATTGGATCGCACCAAAGAACATCTGAAGATGAACAAGGTGCAAGCTCCTTACTACGTTGAGTACCGCGTAAATGACGTGGACGATTACAGCGCGGAAGCGACGTTTGGTGCGCTACGGGAAAGTCAGCGGCAGCATTTGCGCGTCCTGCGGGTGGTGGTGCGAATCGGCGATTACAAGCAGGACAGTTTTTACAACCAAGGAATGGGAAACGCGTCGATTTTGCCGATTGACAATGATCCCATTGCGCTGCGGCGGCAAATCTGGCTGCTGACGGACGAGGCGTACAAGGCTGCGGCTGATGCGTACGCAGAAAAACTTGCTGCCCTCAAACAGTATACGGCGGATCCAAATCCGGTGGACGATTTCGCGCATGCGCCGGTGGTGACGGCCGTGGACGGAATGGTGCAGCTGAAAGTGAATCAAGAAGAATGGGAAAATACGCTGCAAGATATGACAGGTCTGTATACAAAATATCCGGATGTGCAGTCGATGTCTGCGACCGCGCGATTCACGGCGGTAAATGAATATTTTGTAAATTCGGAAGGAACGATCGTGCGCGGCGGAAGGACCAGCGCCACGGTGTCGTTGAACGGATCGACGCAAGCAGCTGATGGAATGAGATTATCCCGAAACCCGTATTGGACAGATGCGGAACCGCAGGAGCTTCCGGGACGAGAAGCGCTAGTGAAAGAAACAACCAAAATGCTGGATACATTGAAAGCGCTGCGGGAAGCCCCAATCGTAGAGGAGTCGTACCGTGGACCGGTGATATTCGCTCCGGATGCAGCGGACGATGTGGTAGCAACACTGATCGGCTCGAACGTGGTCGGGCGGAAACCGGCACTTGGGAGGCCAAACCGGACGACGGGAGGATTTGCGACAAGCTACAAGACGCGGGTGTCGCCCAAGTTTTTGACGGTGGTGGACGATCCGACGATCAAGGAGTTTCAGGGGAAGAAAGTGCTGGGAAGTTACCACGTGGACAGCGAAGGTGTAAAGGCGCAGGCGGTGACCGTAATTGACGCCGGAACGCTGACGAACTATCTGATGACACGCCAACCGATCCGAGACTTCCCTGCCTCGAACGGACACGGGCGAGCAGGACCGGGGACGTCGGCTCAACCGAGCGTGGGAACACTAATCGTAAAAAGTCCGGAGGCTGAATCTGGCGAGGCCATCAAGCAGAAGGCTATCCAGATGGCTGGGGAGCAGGAGAAGGCCTATGCGTACCGGGTGGAAACGATGGGACCGGGAAATGCGCCAAGACTGTTGTATCGCGTGTACACGAAGGATGGACATGAGGAATTGGTGCGCGGCGCGGTGTTCAATGAGCTTGATGTGCGTGCGCTGAGAAATGATCTGGCCGCGATCGGAAATGATCCGCTAGTAAGCAACCGCGTGGGAGGCATCGGACAAACCATCATTTCGCCGACACTGCTGTTCGGTGAACTGGAGGTAAAGCGGGCGGATACGAGCAAAGACAAGCTGCCGGAATATCCACCGCCGGCACTGAAGAAGTAAGAAGCTGCAGGTTAAGAGTGGGACACAGCTCGTGGATACGAACTAGCGAGTGAGAAAAGAATTGACGAAGCGGCAATGAGGTTTGAGACTCAGGAATATGAGGCTGCTTGAGCGAGTAGAGTGGCTGGGCCGGATCATGTTTCTGGTGTTCATCCTGGCGTCAGCGGCATTTTTGAGTGCGATCACCGCGATGAGAATCGCGATTCATGGGCGAGAAGTGTCAATGCCCAACCTAGTGGGAGAAAATGTGAGTGAAGCGAGCCAAGCTCTGCGCTCGAAGGGCTTAATTCTGCGGGTCGCGGACCGCGTGTACAGTGACCTTCCGATCAACCAGGTGGTACGGCAGACACCCTCGCCCGGAATGCTGATGAAGGTGTCGCAGCAGGCGCACGTGGTGTTGAGCCTCGGACAGAGAGAGTTGGAAATCCCGCCGCTGGAGGGAAACACGCTACGCGTTTCGCGAATTGAGTTGTTGCGCGGGGGACTACAGGTGGGAGAGGTATCGACCGTGGTGTTACCCAACGAACCGGCGGACACGGTTGTAGTCCAGAATCCCAAACCGGGAAAAGGCGGGGCAACACCTCGCGTGGACGTGCTGGTAGCCGGAACACAAAAAGATGCGGCCTACGTGATGCCGTATCTAATTGGGCTGAATCAGTTGGATGTGGACCGACGCCTGGAAGTGGCGGGACTGCGGCGCAAGGTGAATTACGTGGACGCGCCGCAATGGCCTCACGGCGCGGTTATTGATCAGAGCCCGCTGGGCGGTACGCGCATTGCTGCGAAGGCCGAAGTTGAATTGACGGTGGCGAATTGATGGGGCGATCGGACCGCCACGCTAACCTAGCAGGAACAATCCAAAACACCGCCTAAGCCAGCCCCCGGGGACCGGGGAATGGAACAAATCAAGCGGAGAATGCGTTCAGAGGAGAGAACGCAGGGGGAGGGGTGTATGTGGCGAGCGGCGGTATGGGTGCTGGTGAGCCTGGCGGTGGCGCAGGCCGGAATGACGCAACAACCGATTCGGCTAGACGTGAATCTAGTGAACGTGGCGTTCACAGCGAGGAATGCGCAGGGCGCGCTGGTGGACGATTTGACGAGGAATGATGTGGTCCTATACGAGGATGCGATACCGCAAAAGATCGAATTTTTTTCGAAGAGCACGGACCTGCCACTAACACTGGCCCTAATTGTGGACGTAAGCGGCAGCCAGGACCACTTTGGAAGGAAACATGAGAAGGATCTGCAGGTGTTTCTGAAGGAGGTACTTGGGCCGAAAGACCGAGTGTTCCTGGTGTGTTTTGGAAATCACTTAAGACTGGTGAGCGACTATACGAATTCGGCGGACGAGATCCTGGAAGGTTATAAAGAGTTTGATAAGGGGAAGAAACATTTCTCGGAAATCGGACCGGAAGAAGAACGCGACCTGGGAACAGCGTTTTACGATTCGATCTATTACAGCGTACTGGAGAAATTGGCACAGGGCGTAGGGCGCAAGGCTATCCTGATGTTCAGCGACGGGGAAGACAATTCCAGTTCGCACAATATGATGACGGCGATCGAGACGGCACAGGCAGAGAATGTGGTAGTGTACGCAATCCGCTATACGGAAACGAAACATGGGCACCTAAATGCGCGGAATAAGTATGGAATCAGCGTGATGGACAGAACGGCAAGGGAGACCGGGGGAGCACATATCGATGCGGAGAAAACCGATCCCCACACTTATTTCCGGCAGATCGCAGAAGAATTGAGGACGTCCTACGAATTGGCCTACTATCCGAACAATAAAACAAAAGACGATACGTTCAGAAAGATCGTGATCAAGCCGCGAGAAGAAGGGGTGAAGATCCGGACGAAGACGGGGTATTTTGCGCATTAGGAAACCTGCAGGGATTCGGGGTATAAAGTAACATCACATTCCAAGGACCCCGATGAAACGCCCGGCACTTTTTGTTGGATTAAGTCTTGTTCTGCTGATTGGAATTACCCTCAGTCTTTTCAACGCTTTCCGTCACAAGAAGAAGTTTGCGCCTGAGGAAACCGCCGTAGAGGCGACGAGCTTTGCCGGAGCAAACGAATGCAAAAGCTGCCACGCGAAGGAGTACCAGGCGTGGATGGGGTCCGATCATGAACTGGCGATGCAAGAAGCAACGGCGGAAACGGTACAAGGAGATTTCAAGGACGCGACATTCAACTATTACGGCGTAACGTCGCGCTTTTTCACGAAAGACGGAAAGTTTTACGTGAATACGGATGGGCCGGACGGGAAATTGCGCGACTATGAGATCAAATACACGTTTGGCATTCATCCGTTGCAGCAATACCTAATTCCCTTCCCTGATGGACGACTGCAGACGCTATCGATCGCGTGGGACTCGCGACCGAAGGAGCAGGGCGGGCAGCGATGGTTCCACATGTATCCCAAAGAAGCAATCCGTGCCGGAGATGAACTGCACTGGACGGGATTGGCACAGAACTGGAACTTCGAGTGCGCGGAGTGTCACTCGACGGACCTGAAGAAGAATTACGACGAGGCCAGCAACACGTTCAAGACGAGTTGGTTTGAAATCAATGTGTCTTGCGAAGCGTGTCACGGCCCGGGACAGGCACATGTCAGCTGGGCGAAAGCGCAGCCGGCTGGAGTGGCCGTGGCGCCGGGGACGAACAACGGGTTAAAGGTGCACTACCTGGATCGCAAAGACGTGTACTGGAAGATGGACTACCTGGCAGGGAATTCAAAGCGATCGAGGCCGCGCGAAAACACAAATGAATTAGAGATGTGCGGACGATGCCACGCGCGACGAAGCGAGATTAGCGAAGATTATGTTCCCGGCAAGCCACTTCTGAACACGCACCACGTGACGCTGCTGGAAAATCGGATGTATACGGCTGACGGACAGATGCAGGACGAGGTGTACAACTACGGTTCGTTCCTGCAGAGCAAAATGTTTCATGAGGGTGTGACGTGCAGTGACTGTCACGAACCGCATTCGTTGAAGTTGCGGAGAGACGGCGAGCAGGTTTGCGGAATATGCCACGATTTGCCGAAATATTCGGCGGTGGGCCATCACCACCACAAGGTGGGAACGAAGGAAGCGAGTTGCATTTCCTGCCACATGGCCGTACGGACGTATATGGGCGTTGACCAGCGACACGATCACAGCTTTCGAGTCCCGCGGCCGGACGAGTCTGTGAAATATGAAACGCCCAACACCTGCAACGATTGCCATCGGGACAAGACGACAGCATGGGCAGCCAAGGCGACGGATGGGTGGTACGGAACGGCGCACAAGGGATTTCAGGAGTACACCGGAACGTTAACAGCCGCGAGAAAAGAGGAAGCAACCGCGGCGGCGGAATTGGTGAGCCTGGCGAAGGACGAAAAGGCGCCGGACATTGCGCGCGCGACGGCGCTCGTGGAGTTGCGGCCGTACCTGGATGTGAATACGTATGGAGCGGCGCGAGAAGGGCTGCAAGCAAGCGATCCATTATTGCGGCTTGCGGCCGTGGAACTGTTGAGCGGGGCGGATGCGGCAACGAGGTGGCGGATGCTCTCGCCGCTGCTGAGTGACCCGGTGCGAACGATACGGATGGCAGCAGCAGAACAAGTGTTCGACGCAATTCCGCCAAACTTGACGCCAAGCGAAAAGGAGACATTCGATAAAGCCCTGGCGGAGTATGTGGCGGCGCAGAACTTCAACGCGGACCGCCCGGAATCGCACTTGAATCTGGGAAATCTCTACGGTAGACAGGGGCAAACGGAAAAAGCCGAGCTGGAATACCACAAGGCGATTGAGCGATGGCCGGGATTCATTCCGGCCTACGTGAACCTGGCGGATTTGAGTCGAGCCACAAACCACGACGACCAGAGCGAGCATTGGCTGCTAGAGGCGCAGAGACTGTCGCCCAAGAATGCGAGCGTCGCGCATTCGCTGGGATTATTGAGGGCTCGGCAGCATCGAACCAAGCAGTCGCTGGCGCTGCTGGAGAAGGCGGCACAACTGGCGCCGGATAATGCGCGCTACGCTTATGTTTATGGTGTAGGGCTGTATTCCGCGGGGCAGAAGGCCCAAGGATTGGCAGTGTTGAAGAAAGCGAACGAGAGGTTTCCTGCAAACAGGGAACTCCTAATGGGGCTGGCTTCACTAAGCGCGGATGCGGGTGAGATGGCGGACGCCAAGCATTACGCGGAGAAGTTTGAGGACATAGCACCCGCCGACCCGCGAGGAAGTGCCATGCTCGAGCAACTGCAGAAGAAGGACCGCCCGCAGAACTGATGGTGCGAACCGCCGAGTTTCGCTCCTAATGGAGAGGAGCGCCGATTGCTGAAGGATTAGCAGCGCTCAGGAGGAAAAAGCAAGCCGTGAAACGGATCCTGCCTGTGGTGATGTTGTTGCTCTCAACGCTCGCCTCAACGAACCTCGCAGGGGAAAAAGAGGCAACCCCGAAGCCAGCGCAATCCATTCCTGAGCTGAAGCAACAGATCGACAAAATATTGAAGGAGACGCATACACCGGGCACGTCGGTGGCGATTGTTGATCGAACCGGTGCGGAGTGGGTCGATGGCGTTGGAAAGGCCGACGTTGCAAGGGGCCGAGACGCGACAGCGGAAACGCTGTTTCGGATCGGGTCGACAGCAAAGGCATTCGCGTCGATGGCGATCCTGCTATTGGCGGATCAAGGCAAGCTGTCGTTGAATGATCCGGTAAAGAAGCTGGCGCCGGAAGTGTGGTTTGACAACCGATGGGAAGCGAGTGATCCACTTCGCGTGGTGAACCTGCTGGAACACACCACGGGCTGGGATGACATGCATCTGCGGGAGTACGCCAAGGACGCAACGAAGATGAGCTTGCAGGAGGCTCTGGATTACGATCACCACTCGCGGATTTCACGGTGGCCTCCGGGAACGCGAATGGCGTACTGCAATTCCGGGCCAGCGGTGGCCGCTTATATCGTCGAAAAAATAAGTGGGCAAAAGTTCGAGGATTTCGTGGAACAGAATCTGTTTGTGCCCATCGGAATGAATACGGCAACGTATTTTAAGCCGACGACAGGAGAAGCCACTACCTTGTATCACGGAGACGGGAAGACGCCGTATCCGTACTGGAACATCATCTATCGCCCGGCGGGATCGATCAATGCCTCGGCGAAAGATATGGCGGCGTACGTGCAGTTCTATCTGAACCGAGGGATGTCAAACGGGGCGCAAGTGGTTCCCGCGGCAAACATCGACAGAATGGAAAATCCGACAAGTACGTGGTCAGCAAAGGAGGGTATGAAGAGCGGATACGGACTGAGTAATTACTGGTCCATTGCGGACGGGTTCGTGTATCACGGACACAACGGAGGCGTGGAAGGCGGACTGACAGAGATGGCGTACATGCCGGAGTATGGCATGGGCTACTTCTTCAGCATCAACAGTGGGAGCGGAGAGGCATTCGATCGAATTGGCAAAGCGATTCGTGGGTACATCACCTTGAAGCTGCCGAAGCCAACGGTGCCGGCCCCAGCGGCGCTTCCGGCGAATGCCGGTGAGTACGGCGGATGGTATGAAGCGGATTCACCGCGTACGTCGGTGACGGCGTTTATTGAGCATTTGGCGCTGATCAGCCGAGTGCGGATCGTGGACGGGAAACTGCTGATTTCGAATCTAGGTGGGATGAATGAGACATTCATCCCCGTGGAAGGCCTGCAATTTCGGTATGTACCAAAGAAGGAATCGCCGGAGCCCGTCGCAACACTCGTGCTGCTTGCTCCAAAGCAGCAAGGGCGATTTATCCAAGCAGGCGCGGGCATGACGATGAAACAAATTTCAGGCCTGCAGGCGGCATTGGAGATTGTGCTGACCGTTTTTGTGCTGATTTCGGCCCTGTCGATACTGATTTATGCGCCATTCTGGATCCTAGGCGGGCTGAGCAAGAAGCGCCGTCGCCCAACGGAACGCGCCATGCGCCTAGGGCCGCTGGTGGCGGTCACGAGTCTGATGGCGATCGTAGCGATCTTTGTGCTTTGTTCCGAAGATCTGATTTCACGGATGGGGAACCTGACGGCATGGTCGGCCGCATTCTGCCTGGCGACCATTTTGTTCGCGTTGGCCTCGCTGGCGAGCGCGGTGGCGCTGTGGAGAGCTCCGGAAGAGGGTGTTCGCCTGGGAGTGAGAAGGTTTTCGGCGACGGTTACGGCGGCGCTCCTGATTGCGACGGCGTACCTGGCATATTGGGGAATCATCGGAATACGAACGTGGAGCTAGGTCGGCGGCGCGCGTCGAACTGTTGATGAGGGGGACGGCCGCGACATTGGGACGGATTCCGGGCGCAAGGAGGCGCAGCTTATTCTTACAAGACGTGAATTGCTGAAGACGGCGGCATACGGCGCAGTGGCCATGGCGACGCCGCGTCTCCAAACCAATATGGCTGCGGAGAAATATGTTTCTAGGCGGCCGCCGCTGGGACAGAGGAAGTTCACTTCCGGTGCGGTCGAAGAAGTAATTGCGAGAGTGAAAGCGGGGATTGGAGATCCCGAACTGGCGTGGATGTTTGAGAACTGCTATCCCAACACCCTGGATACGACCGTGGAGATTGGCAAGCAGGCCAGCCGGCCGGACACGTTCATCATCACCGGGGACATTGATGCGATGTGGTTGCGAGATTCGTCCTGCCAGGTGTGGCCGTACTTGGTGCTGGCGAAGAATGACAATGGGTTACAGCGGCTAGTTCGAGGATTAATCGGGCGACAGGCGCGCTGCATTCTGCTGGATCCCTACGCGAATGCGTTCCTGCCGGATCCCAGGAGCAAGAAGCCATTGTCGTGGGCGGTGAACGACGTGACCGAGATGCGGCCCGGCGTGGCAGAGCGGAAATGGGAAGTCGACTCCCTCTGTTACTGCATACGGCTCTCGCATGGATATTGGAAGGCCACAGGGGATACCGCGCCATTCGACAAGGAATGGACGGCGGCGATGCGGCTGGTTGTAGCGACATTCCGTGAACAACAAAGAAAACGCGGAGCTGGACCCTATCACTTTCAGAGGCGGACGGAGATCCCCACGGACACACAGGCTTTGGAGGGATATGGAAATCCAGCGCGACCGGTGGGAATGCTTTATTCGATGTTCCGACCTTCGGATGATGCGTGCCAGTATTCACTTTTTGTTCCCGCAAATTTGTTTGCCGGGGTAACGCTGCGTCAATTAGCAGAAATATTTCTGGAGATTCTGAAGGATGTGCGGTTTGCCGCAGAGTGCAAAGCGCTTGCCAGCGAGGTGGATGAGGCGGTTGTAAAGTATGGACGGTCGAAAGACGGAAGTGGGAGTGAAGTTTGGGCGTACGAGGTGGACGGGTACGGCAACCAGCTTTTAATGGACGATGCCAATCTGCCGGGATTACTTGGGCTGCCCTACCTGGGATGCTGTCCGCTCGAGGATGAAGTCTACCAACGAACGCGGCGACGAGTGTTGAGCAAGAACAATCCGTATTTTTTCCAGGGGAGCGCGGCCGAAGGAATTGGCGGCCCTCATGTGGGACTGAACATGATCTGGCCACTGTCGCTGATCACCAGGGCGCTGACGAGCAACAATGACCAAGAGATTCGCCAGTGCCTGGTGTGGATCAAGACGACGCACGCCGGAACGGGATTCATCCACGAAGCGTTTAATAAAGACAATCCCGCGCAATTCACGAGAGCATGGTTTGCGTGGGGGAATTCGTTGTTTGGGGAATTGATTGTGAAATTGAGTCAAGAGCGGCCTGATCTCTTAAAGCGTGCGTGACAGTGCAAGTCCAAACGAAAGAAAAACGACAGTACCGGTTAATGTCAGTTTCTGAGTACAGCAGAAGGCTGCGCGACCGCCGAACCAGACAGTTTCGAGAAGTCTTTGACGTAGGCGCGAATGCCAAACTTGTCGGTGATCTTCGAATAGCCGGCAGCTAACTGATCCTTGTAGCGATCCTGGTTCCAATCGAGGGGGTCGCCGGGATCAAGATCCAGGATGGTCAAGTCGGTGTTCTCCATGGTGAGTTTTCCGAATCGAACTGCGTTACCGCTGAATGACATGTAATTCACCTTTGCCGCTTTAAGAGCCGCTAAGGCAGCGGGTTCGCCGAAAAATGTCACGATGGTACTGTCCACGATCTTGACAGCAGTGACTCTTCCCTTGATGTGGGGCGCAGGGAGAAGCGTTCCCAAGTCCAACAACAGATCGTTCTTGTCGGTATCCATCCCATCTATCTTGCTGGTATTGACGACGTTGGCGAGCTCGATGCCGAACAAGCTCATCATTCCCTTCACTGGAATCTTCATCGCGCTCACCTTCTCGGTATGAAGGCGCAGACGGCCATCAGGCGTGGTGCTGAGAATGCCAGCGGTGGCGAAGGGAATGTCGCCCTTGCTATGCAATTTTCCTTTGATGAGCAGGCGATCTTTGTCGATGGAGATGGAGATGTCTTTGAGGGGAGCATCGGAGCGAGCGAACATGTAGCTATTCACGATTTCTGCAAGGGCGTCGGCTGTAATGGAGACTTTCCCGCTGAAGACGCGCATTTCAAATGAGTTCTTGTCGTCGAACACCGGCATTTCGTTTTTGCCGGTAGGCCAGAGTTCGCCAGAGAGCGCTTCGAGATGAGCAGCAGCTTTATTTGTCAGGTAGAACATCACGTTGCGCATTTCGGCTTTCACGCCACGGGCCGTTGCCGGCGTAGGCGGGGCAGGTGCGGTTTCTGGCGATGGAGCCGAGGTGGCAGGGGCGGAGGACGACTGACCGGAAGGCTCCGGATTTCGCGGCGGCGATGATCTAGAGCAAGCGATCAAAGTCAAGGGCATTAGAAAGAGCAAGGAGATTTTCGGTTGTTTCGTCATCAATCCACCGTGGTACTGCCTAGGAGATGTGAACTGTGGGCCCTTCATGGTGGACTAACGATTGCTTGGAGCGCAATCGGGAAATACGTCCGGTAAGAATGGCAGTTGGGTACCGCGAAGACTGCATGGCTGAAACGGGCAACCCAGAGAACCGATCTAAAGATCGATCACTACACGGCCGAAGTTTGCCGATGTCATCAAATGAGAAACATGAACGGAATAGAGTAAGGAAGTGTTGTAGAGTGTAAATTCCCGCCCCGATATGAAAGCCGGCCGGTCGACGACCTCCTGGCAATAGGCACACCATGCTGAGCGCACCGTACCCGACAGCATATTGGCAAACTGCTTGTTCAAGATCCACAAATTCCCGCCAATCGCTGAAGAAGATGAGAGGATGCCGATGACTACAACAGCACGGGCTGAGTCATATATGAATCAGTCGCTGAGCGCATTTGGAAAAGCGAGATCAACAGTTCAGGGAAATCCGCTGAGCGCAGACGAGTTGCGAAAGACCGATGCGTACTGGAGAGCGTGCACGTATGTGATGTTAGGCATGCTCTACTTGCTGGAAAATCCGCTGCTGCGGGAACCGTTGAAGCCGGAGCACATCAAGAACCGGCTATTGGGCCATTGGGGTTCGAGTCCGGGGCTAGCGTTCATCTACATTCACCTCATGCGGCAGATCAAGAAGTACGACCAGGACATGATCTTTCTGGCAGGTCCGGGACACGGCGCACCGGGAGTGCTTGCACCGGTCTATCTGGAGGGCAGTTACACGGAGATTTATCCGGACAAGTGCGAAGACGAGGAAGGGCTAAGGGAGTTCTTTAAGCAGTTCTCCTTTCCTGGGGGAATTGGGAGCCACTGCACACCGGAAACGCCGGGATCGATTCATGAAGGTGGAGAGCTTGGATATGTGCTTTCTCACGCGTGTGGAGCGGCGTTCGACAATCCGGAATTAATCGTTGCGGCGGTGGTGGGCGACGGTGAATCGGAGACTGGGCCGCTGGCGACCTCCTGGCACATCAACAAGTTCCTCAGCCCGGTGCGTGATGGGGCGGTGCTGCCGATACTGCATTTGAATGGATACAAGATCAGCAATCCGACGCTGCTGGCACGGGTTAGCCATGAGGAGTTAGAGAGCTTGTTGCGGGGATTCGGCTGGACGCCGTACTTTGTGGAGGGGTCGGATCACGAAAGCATGCACCAGGCCATGGCGGCAACAACGGAGTTCTCGGTTACGGAAATCCGCAGGATTCAGAAGGAGGCCCGCGAGAAAGGCGTTACCGAGCGGCCACGGTGGCCGATGATCGTGCTGCGCTCACCGAAAGGGTGGACAGCTCCGGGAGAATTGGACGGGCACAAACTGGAAGGGTCTTGGCGGGCACACCAAGTGCCCATCATGAATGTAAAAAAGAATCCCGAGCACCTGCAGCTGCTGGAAAGCTGGATGCGTAGCTACAAGCCGGAAGAATTGTTTGATGAACGCGGAAAGCTGCGGAGCGACTTGAAGGCGATCGCGCCAACGGGAACAAGGAGGATGGGATCGAATCCGCACGCCAATGGCGGACGTCTGAAGAAGGCGCTGCGCTTGCCAGATTTCCGGCAATATGCACTGAAGTTGCAAGAACCAGGCGTGGTACAGGCAGAGAACACCCGACCGCTGGGGATGTTTCTGCGCGACGTTATGAAGTTCAACATGGCGAACTTCCGAGTATTCGGGCCGGATGAAACCGCCTCGAACAAGTTGGATGACGTCTACGACGCCAGCAAGAAACTCTGGATTGAAGAATACTTTCCTGAGGATGTCGATGGCGGAGAGCTGGCGCGCGACGGTCGCGTGATCGAGATGCTGAGCGAGCACACGCTTGAAGGAATGCTGGAAGGTTACTTACTGACGGGAAGACACGGATTTATTTCGACGTACGAATCCTTCGTGCACGTGATCGATTCGATGTTCAACCAACACGCAAAGTGGCTGTCAATCTGCAATCACTTGTCGTGGAGGGAAAATATCGCTTCATTGAATTTACTGATCACCTCGACGGTGTGGAGGCAGGACCACAACGGGTTCACGCATCAAGATCCGGGTTTTCTGGACGTGGTAGTGAACAAGAGCGCCAGCGTAACGCGAATCTATTTGCCACCGGACGTGAATTCCCTGTTATCCGTGGCGGACCACTGCTTGCGGAGCGAGAACTACGTAAACGTGATCGTGTGCGACAAGCAACTGCACCTGCAGTACATGGATATGGATGCGGCCATTAAGCACTGCACAAAAGGAATCGGGATATGGGAATGGGCCTGCAACGACCAGGGGAGCGAACCAGACGTGGTGATGGCGTCGGCAGGAGATATACCCACGCAGGAGACCCTGGCAGCGATTGTGCTGTTGCGGGAAGAGTTCTCCGACATCAAGATCCGATATGTGAATGTCGTAGATCTGTTCAAGATGCAACCAAACACCGAGCATCCACACGGTCTGTCCGACCGGGATTTCGATTCCCTGTTCACGGTGGATAAACCGATCATCTTCAATTTTCACGGGTATCCGTGGCTGATTCACAGGTTGGCCTATCGTCGAACGAACCACGATGGGATGCACGTGCGGGGATATAAGGAGAAGGGCAACATCAATACCCCGATGGAGTTGGCGATTGAGAACCAGATCGATCGTTACAGCCTGGCGATTGACGTGATTGATCGAGTGGCGAGGCTGCAAAGGGTGGGAGTGCATGCCAAGGAGAAGTTCCGTAACAAACAAATTGAGTGCTTGAACTACGCGCACCAGAACGGGATTGACGAGCCCACAGTTGCAGCGTGGACGTGGCCCTATTAGCCGGGAAGCAATCCCCAACGGCTAAGACCAGCGGTCGCTTTGGCCGTGACAGGGCGACGGAAGCAGTGCCCGGACGAACACAATTCAGAGAGTAGAGGCGACCATGAATGTTCTGGTGCTCAACGCGGGAAGTTCCAGCTTGAAATTTCAGCTGATCGGGACGGACAGCGAATGCATTCGGCAAGGTACGGATGAGCGAATCTGCCGAGGAGAGGTGGAACGTATCGGTGGCGAAGCAATTGTCACGCTCCAGGGCGATAAGTCGGCCAAGCAAAAGCTCACCGCTTCGCTTACGGATTTATCGGCGGCGCTGGAGTACCTGATTCGCTGGATCGTATCGGACAACTCGGGGATCTCGCATGTGCAAAGCCCTGCCGACATTCACGCCGTGGGGCACCGCGTGGTACATGGCGGGGAGAGATTCACGGAGTCGGCCATCATCACGGACGAGGTCTTGAACGGGATCGAAGACTGCATCGACCTGGCACCACTGCACAATCCCAACAACATCAAATGCATCCTTGCGGCTCGGCAGATCCTGGGGGCCAAACTCCCACAGGTGGCTGTGTTTGATACGGCGTTTCACCATTCGTTGCCGGAGCAGGCGTATTTGTATGCGGTGCCATATCACCTGTACAGGCGGCACCATATCCGCCGGTACGGGTTTCACGGCACGTCGCACCGGTACGTGGCGTATCGCTACCGCGTGATGCGAAATCTTTCACGCGAACAAACGCATGTGATCACCATGCACCTAGGAAACGGGTGCTCGGCGGCTGCGATTCGCCGCGGCTACCCGATCGACACATCGATGGGGATGACACCACTGGAAGGGCTGGTGATGGGAACGAGGTCGGGGGACATCGATCCGGCAATCGTGAACCTGATTGCGACGAAGGAAGGGTTGTCGCCGCATGAGGTGGAGATGCTTCTGAACACGCAGTCAGGCCTACTGGGAATATCTGGGTTGACGAACGACATGCGCGTCCTTCAGCAGGAATTGCAGGAACATGATGATCGCCGGGTGCGCTTGGCAATCGAAATGTTCAGCTATCGCGCGAGAAAATATATTGGAGCATTCCTTGCGTGCATGGGCGGAGCAGACGCCATCGTGTTCACGGGAGGGATTGGGGAAAACTCAGCCGACGTACGGGCCCGAATCTGCGAGGGGATGGAGTGGGCTGGATTAAACGTCGAAAAGAGCAGGAACGAACAGGCGGTGGGCAAGGAAATGGAGATCAGCACAAACGATTCGAAGTTGAAGGCGTATGCGATTCCCACGGACGAAGAGTTATTGATCGCACGAGATACCGTGAGGTGCATTGCGGGGGAACCGCACCCTTCGTAAAGAGGCGGAGTTTTCAGTTGCCAGTTTTAGATTTTACAAGGGAAAACACAGATCGCCTCGCGGGCCGCAAAACTATTCCGGCTACTCTTTGGATTCGCGCTCTCGTCGACTGGGGAGCCCGCAAAGGAAGCGGCAAGCAAGCTCCCTCCGAAACGTCAGGAATGAGTGGGGAGGAGCCGTACCACGTCGTTGTACATGACGTAGGCAAAAAGGGCTAACAGGAAGACCAGGCCGACCTGGATAAAGCGCTCCTTGAAAGCCAAGCTGAAATCACGACGGCGAATACCCTCGAGAGTAAGCAGCAGGATGTGGCCACCGTCGAGAATGGGAATGGGGAGAAGGTTCAGGATGCCGAGATTGACGCTGATCAGCGCCATGAACAGGATCGTAGCGGAGGGGCCAAGCGAGACGGCTTCGCCAGCGGCGCGAGAGATGCCAATCACGCTCTGAAGATCTTTCACAGAGACGCGGCCGGTGACGAGTTTGGTGACCACGCCGACGGTTTCGGAAACAAGCGCGCTGGTTTGTGCAAAGCCTGCTTTGAAAGAATCGAGCAAGCCCAGAGGTTTGTGGGCGATGGCCATCTCTGGGCTGATGCCGATCTGATAGACCTTGTCGCCGGATTGGGCCGCGCCGATTTTGGGGGTGACGGAAAGAGTCTGGAGTTGGCCGTTGCGCGAAACTTCAACCTGAAGTGTTTTGCCCTCGGATTTATGAATGGAGTCGACGAATTCATCCCAGAACTCAATTCTCCGGGCATTGACGGAAACAATGAGATCGCCATCCTTCATGCCGGCCACTGCCGCCGGTTTACCAGGAATGGCCTGGAGAACCTTGGGTGCGATAGGGGTGTAGCCGAAGACATGCTCATCAGGAGTTTTCCTGACACTAAGATCGACCGGTCGAGTTACACCATTATTATCAACTCGGACTTTCAGTAAACCGCCAGTGGGAACCGCGTCCAGCGCACGCGAAACCTGCCCCCACGTCGGATTCTGGATATTATCGACAGAAATGATCTTGTCTCCCACACGCAGACTGGTGGATGCACCAACCTGATCGGCGGGCAATCCAAGAACGACGACAGACTTGTCGAGGAAGGCGTAGTAAGGCTCGCCGGCGATGACGAAGTACACGCCCAGGAGAAGCACTGGGAACAGGAGATTGACGGCCGGTCCCGCAAAGGAGATCAGCGCGCGCTGCCAGCGCGTTTTTGACATGAGTTCGTCGGGGGAGCCGGTGGGTTTCTGGTCGCCGGAATCGATATCGGTGATGTCCTGACCCGCCATGCGGACATAACCACCGAGAGGGAGAGCGCTGACGCGCCAGTCGGTGGCACCTCGTTTAAGTCCAAACAGGCGCGGACCGAAGCCGATGGAGAAGACATCGACGCGAACGCCGAAGAGGCGGGCGATGATGAAATGTCCCCACTCGTGAACGAGGATGATGACGCCAAGCGCGAGAACCATGCCGATGATCGTGTTCATGCTGACCGAAAAACCTCTTCTTTCAAGACAGGATAAAACACCGGTCGAAAGACCGGCCACTACAAAACCAAACGCCGGACACCTCAGGCGACCGTGACGTGCCTCGTTAGCCGATCGACTTCTTCCAGAGCCAATCGACGGGTTTCCGCATCGGCAGCGAGGACATCGTCCATTTTCTCAAAGCGCACGCGAGGCGTGCGGGAGAGAACGCGTTCGATGACTTCGGGAATCCCGAGAAACGGCAAGCGCTGCTCGAGAAAGGCCGCGACAGCAATTTCGTCGGCGGCATTTAACGCACAAGGCCAAGCGCCACCTTTTTTCATTGCTTCGCGCGCCAAGCGGAGGCACGGAAAACGCCGCGTGGATGCCCTCTCGAAATCCAAACGGCGCAGTTTCGCCCAATCCAGGGCCAGCTGGTTAGATGCGACCCGCTGAGGATAGGTTAGCGCATATTGGATGGGCATGCGCATGTCGGTAGGGCCAAGTTGCGCTAAAACAGAACCGTCTTGGAACTCGACCATAGAGTGGATGGTGGACTGGGGGTGGATGACAACCTCGATCTGATCGGGGCGGACGCCAAAGAGCCAGTGAGCTTCAATGATCTCGAACCCCTTGTTCATCATGGTCGCTGAGTCAATGGTGATGCGGTTACCCATGCGCCAATTAGGGTGCGCGAGAGCCTGATCAGGGTTGACGGTTTCCAAAGCTTTGAGAGGTGTCTTGCGGAACGGGCCTCCGGAGGCGGTGAGAACCAGGCGGCGGACCTCGGAGTGAGTGCCGGCGCGGAGACACTGGTGGACGGCGTTGTGCTCGCTGTCGACCGGGAGAAGTTCCCTTCCCGCTTTGGCGGCGGCAGCCATGACGAGTTCACCGGCAGCAACAAGCACTTCCTTGTTGGAGAGGGCGATGGTCCGGCCGAGTTTGATGGCTTCGTAGGTGGCTTCAAGCCCCACGACACCAACCGCAGCAGAAACGACAAGGTCCGCGCTGGGATGAGTTCCGGCGGCGAGCATACCTTCGCGCCCGTGATGGATGGCAGGGAGTGACCAGACGTTGCGCTCGCGGAGGCGGCGAGCAAGTTCGTCGGCGAGTTCCGTAGTGGCCACTGAGACGAGTTCAGGACGGTGGCGTTCGATTTGACGGAGGAGTTCGTCGAGATTGGAGCCAGCGGCGAGGGCGACGATCCTACAGTGATCAGGGAGTGATTCAACGACCGCAACAGTCTGGCGGCCGATGGAACCCGTGCAGCCGAGAATAGAGAGTTGTTTCATGGGAAAGTGAGCCGTTTGTGCGTAGCTCTAAGGATATCAGAGAACAGAGATCGGATATCAGGAGGCGTATGCCCTCCAGGGCACGTGGAACTACGGGCAGAGAGAAATATGGGCGCATGCTAAGTCCCGTCGATTCAATCGCGCTGATGTCTCGAAACGGGTCAAATTCGCTCATTCTTGGCACTTAACTTGCCATTGGGGCCGCGTTGGGATCCGTCATCACCTAAAACATTACGTCGCTGGGTCTTCTCACCGATTGAAAGCCGTCCGCTGATCCCGAGCACGGTGAAAAATGTGCAGGGTGTCTGTGCCGAGACCAGTCTTCCGATAGTAGATGAGATACTTTCCTGCAGCGAAGCACTTCACACCAGCAGCAACGTCACGTGCAGACTTGCCCGCGCCCGGATGTTCGCCAAACAGCCAGAATCGATCCGTAATCCTGTCAACAACGTGGTCTGCGGTCACCAGGCTTGCCCGAGTGGCCTAATAGACGAAGATCTCCTCCAAATCTCGCTCGGCCTGCGCTGAGAGGCGCTAATGCATTACTTGCCCGAGGCTTCTTGCGCAAGTAGTTTACGTCCCGTCGCCTTCACACCCTCGGCGATCTTTTTCAGTCCTTCGCGTCCTTCGTACTCGACGAAATTACCTGCCTCAATGCCTTCGATCCTGGCACGAACGCGCCGCCGGATGCCGTCAAGCTGCTCCTCAGTAAGGTCGGTGAGGATGTCCTCTGCAGTGGGCTTCGCTAGCCGCAATACTCGCTCGTCTTCGTCTTCCATACACCGCAAAGCTTCGCGGACAACGTCACTGGCATTGTTGTAGCGACCGCTTTTCACCTTCTTGCGAACGTAGCCTGTGAGTTGATCGGTAATCGAGACGTTCATTTGATCCATGGCTAGCCTCTTCAGTTTATGCATTCTCGAATTAAATTACCGACAAACTGTGTCGCTGTAAATCTTTGTCATGTTTGTTAGAGTTCAGATTGTTTGGTGCCAAGAACTCAAGCTGCCCAATCATGGAAATCGGATCGAATGTGCCACGTGCGGCGAGCGAGAATTTCTGCTTCCAAGTGAGCGGCGCGGCGTCAGAGGGGACATAACCACCGACGTTTACACTTACGATCAAATTGCTGGTGACAACGATGTGGCAAGAAGACTCGCGTCCGCATTGTGCCGAGAAGTATCAAAATTCCTTGCCCTTAACTTGCCCAAAATAGCAAAGGCTTCCTGTGGAGTTCAGGAAGCCATTGATTCTAAACAACAAATTGGTTGCGGGGGGCAGATTTGAACTGACGAACTTCGGGTCATGAGAAGCGCGAGCGGACGCCCCCGTCGGCGGCAGGAGGAAAGGAGGGAGGGTTAAAGAATAGTTGGATGAATGATGGCGAGGTAATACCAGATGACCGGGATGCAGAAGATGAGGGCGTCGATACGGTCGAGAACGCCGCCGTGTCCGGGGAGCAGGCCGCCAGAGTCCTTTACCCCAGCAGAACGCTTGCAAGCCGATTCGAACAGATCGCCGACCTGGCCGAAAACGTTGCCAAGGGTTGCCATCGCGAACAGATGTGGAAATGAAATGTCGATCCAGCGTGCCATGATTCCGGCGGCAATCAGTGAGCCAATCATGCTGGCAATTGCTCCCTCCCAGGTCTTCTTGGGACTGATGTTCGGAGCGAAAGGATGTTTGCCGATAGCGCGTCCAACAAAGTAGGCCGAAGTATCGGCAGCCCAGGTGATGACCAGAGCGAACAGGAGAAGGTCTCGTCCTTCGACGGGAATCCCGTGAATCCGCACAGCGAAGGACAGGGGAGAGGCAACGAATAGCAGTGCGGTGGCACTGATGCCAATCGATGGGAGAACTTCAACCAGAGGACGACGTGATAGCAGGGTAATGACGGCCAGGCCGAGCGCGAAAAAGAAGAAGAGCGGAGTGGTCGGCGGAGGAGAAAACAAGGTAATGCCGGCGATCGAAAGAGTATAGAAACCGCCACCCGAGAAAGAGGTCCAAAGTGCGTGGATGAGCTGAACAGCGAGAAAGAGGAGACCGCAGAAGATAGTCCAAAAGCGATATGGGCGGTGCCCGATGGCGTCGCCGAGAGAAAAGAATTCCCAAAGGGCAAGTACGGTAATGAGGCCAGTCGCAATGGCAACAACAATGGTGGAAGCGTAAAGCACGAGCCCCATGACAATCGGAATAAGAACCAATGCGGTGACGATGCGTTTCCAGGTCATGAATGAGGGTCCTTTGGGTAGTGCTGAAACAAGACGGTAGCTATCAGATATCAGAAATCAGGGAACAATGAAAGTACGGGGGGAGCCAGAGAAGTGGGGTGGTACAGGAAAGAGACGGCGGATCAGCGGACAGCAGATTTGGGGGAGTCGATGCCACCGTACCGGCGCTCGCGTCTTTGGAAGTCGACCAGAGCTTCGAGGAGACGAGCACGGTTGAAATCGGGCCAAAGCGTCTCGGTGACAAAGATTTCGGCGTAAGCAATCTGCCAAAGAAGAAAATTACTGACGCGCATTTCGCCGCTGGTGCGGATGAGCAGATCGGGATCGGGAAGATCTGCAGTGTAGAGATGGCGCGCGAGTTGTTCCTCAGTGACCGGCTGCGAAGAGCCGAGTCCGTTGCGCTCGGCGAGAATGGCATTCATGGCATCGACGATCTCCGCGCGGCCGCCGTAGTTGAGTGCGATCGACAGGACCATCCCAGTATTGCCTGCGGTTTCTGCCATAGCTTCGCGGGTATCTTTTTGAACCGCCGCGGGTAACTCGTCGGGGCGCCCAAGGAAACGCATGCGGATATTGTTCTTCTGCAGGAGCGGCATTTCCTTGCGCAAATAGTCGCGGAGAAGCTGCATGAGGAATTCAATTTCGGTCTTTGGGCGGCGCCAGTTCTCGACCGAGAAAGCGTAGAGGGTGAGGGCCTCAACGCGCAGGCGCGCACAGGTTTCGATGGTGGTGCGCGCAGACTGCGTCCCTGCGCGATGACCGGCAACGCGGGGAAGATGGCGCTTCTGGGCCCAACGGCCATTGCCGTCCATGATGACGGCAATATGGCGAGGGAGGCGCGAGAGGTCGAGTTTCTCTAGAAGCGGCGACTCCTCGGAGGTAACTGGGCCGAACCCTTCCGGGGCAGAAGGCCGAGCGAGAACATGTTTAAGCGAGTAGGACATCGTAAAATCCCAAATCTTCTTTATGCCGCAAAGTTAACATAGGGGTTGCTAAAGGCGCAACGTTCGTATTCGGGGAAAGTTGCGTGGGGGGAACGGGGAGAAGTAACCAGTCACGTGGACCCGCCATGGAAAGTCTGGTAGATGGACTGGAACACCAGGGCGAGGGTGAGGACGATCATGAAAATGGCCGTGATCCAGGCAACGATGTTGAAGGAAAGCGTATTGGTGTGCTCGCCCATCAGATCTTTGCGATTGACCAGAAGCAAAATGAAAATCACGACGACCGGCAGCCAAACGCCGTTACCGACCTGGGAGAAGATGAAAATCTTCCAGAGGGGTACGTTGGGGATGAGGACGATGCCGCCACCGACAACAATCAAGATGGTGTAGAGCCAGTAGAAGGCCGGTGCTTGGCGGAATTTGTGGTCGATGCCGGCCTCGAAGCCAAGCCCTTCGCAGATAACGTGGGCCGTGGAGAGGGGAAGAATGGTGGCGGCAAAGAGCGAAGCGTTCAGCAGGCCGAACGCGAACGTTAGGCTTGCCCACTTCCCTGCAAGAGGAACGAGGGCTTTGGCGGCGTCGGCGGCATCCGTAATGTTGGTGAGGCCGTTGGCGTGTAGCGTGGCGGCGGTACAAATGATGATGAAGAACACGATGATCATGCAACTGATACTACCGAAGAGGACGTCGAGTCGCGCTTGGGGATACTGGCGAGGGCCAACCTTCTTTTCGACGAAGCCTGCCTGGAGGTAGAAAAACTGCCAAGGAGCGATGGTTGTGCCAACCAGCGCGGTAAGAATGACGAGGTAGCTGATATCAAGGTGGATGCTGGGGACTACCGTCATGCGAGCGGCCTGCAGCCAGTCCGGGTGGGACAAAAGAGCGGAGAAGAGGTAGGTGAGGTAGAAAACGCAGGCAATGAGGAATACGATTTCCACCTGCCGATAGGTGCCCTTAAGGACCAGGAGCCAGACCAGGAAGGCGGCAATGGGCACGGCGACATACTTGCTAATACCAAAAATCTGCGAAGCGGCGGCGACGCCGGCAAATTCAGCGACCACGTTAGCCAGGTCGACCAGGAAACCGGTGACCATGACAAAGAACGTCGAGCGAAACCCAAATTCCTCGCGAATGAGATCGGAAAGGCCCTTACCGGTGATCACGCCCATGCGGGCGCACATTTCCATGGTGACGTACAGTGCGATGGTCATAGGCACGAGGGACCAGAGCAGAGTGTAGCCATACGCGCTGCCGGCTTGGGTATAGGTGGCGATGCCGCCCGCGTCATTGTCTACGTTAGAGGTAATGATGCCGGGGCCGATCACGGCAAGAAACAGAACGATTCGACGCCGCCAGTTTTTTCCGCGGGAGAAGAAATCGAAGGTGCGAGCGCGGAGGCCGTCAATGAAGGCGTTGATGGAAGAAAGGTTCATGGCGTCGAAGGGAGTCGAACGTTCACCATCGTCAGGTCGAAGCTTCGGAACAGAGCGATCCTGACGATAGAGGTCATGCGTTCACCAGGCGAGATACCACATCATCGACCGTGACCGTACCAACGGGATGATTTTCGGAGTCGACGACGGTGAGCATGCGAAGGTTGTATTTGTCGAAGAGTTCGAACACGTCCTTTTCGTTGCCATCGGGAGTGATCGAGACAAGAGGCTCCGTTTTAAGCGCCGCCATACGCTGATCGGGAGCGGCAAGGAGCATACGTGCGACGGGGACAGTGCCTGAGAATTCCGCAGATCGATCGATAAGGACGATGGTGTCGAGCTGCTCGAGGTTGAGTTCCTGGTTTCGCATCCACTGCAGGACTTCGTCACGAGTGGAATCCCCGCTGACATAGACGAATTCGGGGTTCATCATTCCACCAGCAGTGGCGGGGTCGAAGGCCAGTAGCTCACGGACTTCCTCGGCTTCCTGGTTGGGCATTTCCTCGAGGAGCTCTTCGGAAGTTTCCTTGGGAAGGTCGGCCAGGAGGTCGGCGGCGGCGTCGGGAGCCATCTCCTCGATGATGTCGGCGGCCTTTTCGGGGTCGAGTTTTTCGACGATTTGCGTGGTGAGACGCTCATCGAGTTCGGCGAGGACGGAAGCGGCAGTCTCTTCGTCAAGAGAGGCGATGATACCTTGGCGTTCGGCGGCAGAGAGTTCTTCCATCATTTCGGCGAGGTCCGCGGGATGGAGGTCTTCGAGCTTTTCATGGGTAATACGGAGCTTGACGCGACGAAGCGGGTCGGGCTCGATCAGATTAACGAATTCCCAACGTATGGAGCGCTGTGGGAGCCTGGTCTGGAGTTTGCGAACCACGCTGGAAGGTGCCAGGCCTTGGAGGAGACGGCGGACGGCTCCGGGAAGACCGACGTCAACCTGAGCGATGCGAAGCTCGACGTGGTTGTTGGTACGGAGCTCAGACAGGTCAACGTCATTGACGCGAACTACTTTGCGGCCAGCGGTATCGATAATTTGCTGGTCGAGAAGATCCTTCTGGACCGCGAGCCAGCCTTCGTTGGGCTGGTAGGCATCCAGAGCGCGTTCATTGACGGTGAGGTCGATACGGCCGGGGACAACTTTGGCGATTTGGTCGTAGCGGGCGACGAGGGGCTGAAAGCGACCGCGGGAAATCAGGTAATGAGAGACGCGATTGGGCTGCTCAGCGGGCTCCACGAAGAATTCGCGGACGCGGCCAACGAAATTGCTTTGGGAGTCATACGCGGACGAGCCCATGAGTTCGGTAGCGTAGAGCATCGAGTAGCTCCTTTCTGGCGGCGCCGAATTCGAAATAGACTTCAGAAAACCACAGAAGCCAAGAACGTACCCAAGCACCGAGAGCGAGGCCGCAAGAACGCGGAGCCCCGGTCACAAAACAAAGAACCCGCGAACGGGACGACCCGGCCGCGGGCAAAAATGCCAAAGGTGAAGCTGCCATTAGCCGGTGGGGAGTGCTCCAGAAGAGGGGATTGGGCTGCGGCGTCTACGCGGGATGAGAGGAATGAGAAAACCCTCAGCCCGGGTGGACCCCGAATGCCGAATCAGCCAAGCGGTCACGTGGCGGTGCCTACCCATGGGACAGCTAGGGTGAGGCTCAAGTTCGCTGGACGCGCTCATCGTAGAGAATGCACTCCGAAGTTAGAGATAAAACGTAAGCAAAACATTGTCAAGGAGAAAGAGGAGTTTTGACAGAAAAATGCGAAAAAAATGGGACCAGTTCAAGGACAAGATCACCATCGCGCTTCGGGACTGTATGCAGCGGGGTTGACAGAAGAAGCGGCGAGCGACGTCGCTCTCTCAAGGGGTGCTCCAGGAACGAGCGGTTACTTCTTTTTGGAAAAAAGCATGTCGCCGGTAGGGACCCCACGGCGACGGCAGTCGTCGAGATAAAGTACAAGATAGTTTTTCAGGACGAAGTCCTTGACGGTGTAGCCAAGTTCACGGGCCGCGCGATCAATAGCAGCGCCGGGGCCCTCGAGTTCGACGAAGACACCCATGGGGGTTTCGTCGAATTCGATGAGAAGATCTTTGGCCCAGGAGTAGCGGGCGGGAAGTCTGTAAGTTGTACGGAATTTTTCGTAGCGGAACCAGCCGCGAAGGCCGAGCCCTTCAAAAATCTTCTGGAGAGCTGCAGCGTCGGTCAGGACCAACTCAGTCTCCTCGCGGACTTTATAGTGCCGCTCGGCAGGGGTAGCGGGAGCGCCGATGGCAAGCTGATCCGGGGGAGACTTGAAGGTAAGGAGAGTGCGGGATGCGCTTCTCTTCTTGGAAGCGGCAGCAGTTTCGGTCCGGATGCGGAGAAGTTGGCCGTGCTTGGCGAGTCCTCCGTCAGGGGTATCGAAGATGAGATTGAGTTCGTGAATGCGCGGGATGGAGATCTTGGCGCCGAGTTTGGACAGGAGGCGGAGAAAGGCTTTGGGATTGTCAGGCTTGAGCTTGATTTCAGTTTCTCGAGACATGCGAAGAAGAGTACAGGAATGGAGAACCGAATTCACCAAGGAGAATCGTCGGGACAAAGAAGAGGCAGGAGTGGGAGGGCATGCGGACCGCGGTGGTCTGCAGAGACGGGACCATGCGGACCCTGTCTAAGGATGGCGGGGACGCGTGGCTTTGCGGCAGGGAGAGGAAGCGATAGTATAGCGAGCGCGAGGAAACCTGCCTGCAGGGTGTGCAGTACCCGTCGCGGACCTAAACAGAGAAAATCTATGGAACCCGAGATGAAATCGGCGATGCCATCGTATTCCTCGGAACATTCCGGCGCAGGAAGCGCCGGGGAGCTGCGCCCCCCGGTGGCCATGCGCGAACCGGTGGAGCACGTCATCCACGGGGATCGGAGAATGGACCACTACGCATGGCTCCGGCAGAAGGAAGACCCACGAGTGAGGGAGTACTTGGAGGAGGAAAACGCGTATACCCAAGCGTTCATGAAGCCGACCGAGGCGCTGCAAGAAGAGCTGTACCAGGAGATGCTAGGCCGCATCCTTCAAACGGACTTGAGCGTGCCGTACGTTTTGCGAGGATATTCGTATTATTCGAGGACCGAACACGGGAAGCAGTACCCGATTTACTGCCGAAAAAACAGTGGTTCACCGACAACAGTCGACAGGCCCCAGTTTCACAGTGCCGACGAAGAGCCGCAAGAGGAAGTGCTGCTGGATTTGAATGTACTGGCTGAGGGGCACTCGTTCCTGGGGTTGGGAGTTTTTGCGGTGAGTGACGACAATCAGTTCCTGGCCTACGCTACCGACACGACCGGATTTCGTCAGTACACGCTGGAGGTAAAAGACCTGCAGACGGGGGAATTGCTTCCCTTCCGTGCCGAGCGAGCGACCAGTGCTGCGTGGTCGAGCGACAACCGAACATTGTTCTATGTGGTTGAAGATGAGGTAACGAAGAGGTCGTGGCAGTTGTGGCGACATGAGGTCGAAGGGCCACGCGCGATCGGCGACGGCAAGAGAGATGCGCTGATTTATGAGGAGAAGGATGAGAGATTCCGGATCGATATCGAGCGAACTAGAAGTGGCGCCTACCTGCTGCTGGTAACCAACAGCCACACGACAAGCGAAGTTCGCTATTTGCGCGCGGACCAGCCGACCGGGGAGTTTCGGCGAATCACGGAACGTCAAGATGAGCATGAATATTACGTCGATCATCATCCTGGAAACTCGAAGGAACCAACCGGCGGAGTATTTTTCATTCGAACAAACAGCGGCGGTAGAACCTTTCGATTGATGTCGGCGCCGACGAAGGATCCGGTGCGAGACAGGTGGACGGAAGTAATACCCAACCGGCCGGGAGTGATGCTGGCGGGAATGGAGTCGTTTCGAACGCATCTGGTGCTGATGGAACGAGAAGGCGGGCTGCCCTACTTGCGAATTGTGGACCTCATGCGAGCAGCGACTTCGGCGTTAGAGGGTTCTTACCGCATCGATTTTGCTGAGCCGGCTTATCACGCGACACTCGGGGCAAATCCGGAATTCGCTACGGCACATTTACGATTTCAATATGAGTCGTTCATAACGCCGCGGTCGGTATATGACTACGTGGTTGCGACCGGCGATCGGATTTTGCGAAAGCAGCAACCTGTACTGGGCGGATATGACCCAACGGAGTATGGAAGCGAACGGCTGCAGGTGCTGGCGAAGGATGGCACGCGAGTGCCGCTGTCGATAGTTTACCGGCACGAAACGGCCAGGGATGGAAGTGCACCCCTTCTGCTGTACGGGTATGGCAGTTACGGGCTGTCGATGCCGGTGACGTTTAGTTCGAATCGCTTGAGCCTGCTGAATCGCGGCGTAATTTACGTGATTGCACACGTGCGCGGCGGGGGAGAACTGGGCAAGCCGTGGCACGACGCGGGACGGATGCACCGGAAGATGAATACATTTACAGATTTCATCGCAGCGGCGGAATACCTGATCGACATGAATTATACGTCCAAGAGGAAATTGATTATTGAGGGGGGAAGTGCGGGGGGGTTGTTGATGGGCGCGGTAACCAATCTGAGGCCGGACCTGTTCAGGATGGTAATCAGCCACGTGCCGTTTGTGGACGTGCTGAATACGATGCTGGATGCGTCGCTACCGCTGACCGTGGGCGAGTATGAAGAGTGGGGGAATCCGCAGTCGGAAGAAGACTATTTCTATATGAAGGGATACTGCCCGTATACCAACCTGGAAAGAAAACAGTATCCGACAATGTTGGTGAAGACGGGATTGCACGATAGCCAGGTAATGTACTGGGAGCCGGCGAAGTATGTCGCGAAACTACGCACATTGAAGACGGATGGGAACGCGTTGCTCTTGAAAACAAATATGGGAGCGGGGCACGGAGGAGCCAGCGGTAGATACGATTATCTGAAGGAAATCGCATTGGATTATGCGTTTGTGATGAAAGAATTGGGGATCGGGTGAGGCGCAATTTCACCACAACGGGAGCACCGGGGAAGGTAAAGAAAGATGACGCAGGGGGGCAGAGAAGACGCGGGAGAGCGAATCCCAGGCCCACATTGAACGGACGACTGAGAACTGAAAACTTTTCATGAGCGAAGCTTCAACACCATTGATGCAGCAGTACAACGCGGTGAAGGCAAGGTATCCGCATGCCCTGCTGCTATTTCGTCTGGGTGATTTCTACGAATTGTTCTATGAGGACGCCATCAGTGCTTCACGAGAGTTGCAGATCACGCTGACATCACGGAATCGCGAGAAGGGGCAACCCATTCCGATGTGCGGCGTGCCGTATCACGCAGCGGATAGCTATATCGCGCGGTTAATCCGGGCCGGGTACAAAGTAGCGATTTGCGAGCAGATGGAACAACCCGGACCGGGGAAAAAACTGGTACGCCGCGAAATCGCCCGGGTGATAACGCCGGGGACAGCGACAGACGTAGCGGTGCTGGACGCCCGGGAGAACAATTACCTTGCGGCAGTGGCACAGAACACGGCCGCGCAAACAATCGGCCTGGCGACCGTAGACCTTTCGACAGGGGAATTTCAGGCGACGGAATTCGCAGGTGAACAGGCCGAGGAAGAGTTGCGGGACGAACTTCAGCTGCTGAGGCCACGGGAGACGCTACTGCCGCGCCCCCAACAACTATTTGAAACCGCGAAGACTTCCCTGCTGGATGGTACGGGAGGTGTGGAGAGTCGCCTGGAAGATTGGATATTTCACCGGGATTACGCGGAGCGAATCCTGCGCGAGCATTTTGGGGTGGCGGAGTTGACCGGATTCGGGCTGGACGGGCACCTGCAGGCGATGGTGGCGGCGGGCGCCATCGTTCACTATTTGCGTGAAAATTCGGCGCGCGGGGAGGAGTCGCCAAGCGTAGAAGCCCTAAAGCACCTAGACAAAATCCGGTACTACGAGCAGCAGGATACCCTGGTGTTGGACCCTGTAACGGTGAGAAACCTGGAATTGCTTACACCGATTTTCACGGAAGAGAGCAAGTCGTCCGGCCCAACGACGCTGGTTGCGGCGGTGGATTCGACGGTGACGGGGATGGGAGCGCGGTTGCTACGATCGTGGGTGATGCGGCCGCTGCTTGACCGGGATGCCATCGAATCGAGATTGGGAGCAGTGGCGCACTTGCTTCAGCAGACGGTGGTACGTGGAGAGATTCGCAAAGAATTGCGCGGCATTCAGGACCTAGAGCGGCTGAATAGCCGGATCACGCTGGGACTGGCGATGCCCCGAGAGCTTGTGGCGCTGAAAAAGTCTCTGGCGCAAGTGCCGGTTCTCAAAAACTTTTTGACACCGCCGGCGACCGGAGGCAGCGAACTACTGCGCGAGTTGCACGAAGAGATTGACGAACTTAGCGACGTGCGCGAGCGATTGGAAAAAGCGATCGCGGACGAACCGCCCGCGGTGGCGACAGAGCCGGGGATAATTCGCGCGGGCTACAACGCTGAACTGGACGAACTGAGAAACCTGAGCCAGCACAGCAAACAGATAATTGCGTCGATGGAAGAACGGGAAAGAAAGCGTACAGGGATCAATTCGCTGAAAATCCGATTCAACCAGGTATTCGGATACTACATTGAGATTTCGAAGGCGAACCTGCACAATGCACCGGCGGATTACGAGCGAAAGCAAACGCTAGTGAACGCGGAACGGTTTACCTCGACGGAATTGAAAGAATACGAGAGGAAGATTCTGGCGGCAGATGAGCGAATTCTGGAGATTGAGCGGCAACTCTATCTGGAGGTGAGGTCGGGAATCGCAGGAAAAGCGGTGAGGTTGAGAAAGACGGCGTCGGCGATTGCGCAATTGGATGTGTTGGCGTCGTTTGCCAAGATGGCGGCGGACCGCGGTTACGTGCGGCCGGAGTTTAATGGGACTGGGGAACTGCTGATCGTGGGCGGACGGCATCCAGTGATTGAAGAATTGCTGCGGCAGAAGGGTGAGCGTTTTGTGCCGAATGATTTGTGCTTTGAGCCCGGACGCCAGCAATTACTGTTGATTACTGGGCCAAACATGGGTGGTAAATCGACGTACCTGCGGCAGGCGGCGCTAATTGTACTAATGGCACAGATGGGATCGTTCGTGCCGGCGCGACAAGCGAAACTCCCAATCACGGACCGCATCTTCACGAGAATCGGGGCCAGCGATAATTTGGCGCGCGGTCGATCGACGTTTTTGGTGGAGATGAGCGAAGTGGCGGCAATTCTGCATCATGCGACGCCGTCGAGTCTTGTGCTGCTGGACGAAGTGGGACGAGGGACAGCGACATTTGATGGATTGTCGATTGCGTGGGCGGTGGTGGAGCATCTACAGCGCCATACGAGGGCGCGGACGTTGTTTGCCACGCACTATCATGAGTTGACCGAATTGGCGGACCTGCTACCCACAGTGAAGAATGTGCATGTGTCGGTGAAAGAGACGCCTAGCGAAATTATATTCTTGCGAAAGGTGGAACCCGGGAGCGCGGACAAAAGTTATGGGATTGAAGTGGCTCGATTGGCGGGGTTACCGCGAAGCGTGATTGAACGCGCACGGGAAGTGTTGAAGAGACATGAACAAAATGAACACGAACTTAGCGAGACCTTGACACCGGGGGCGATGGAGACGGGGCCCCGGAATGGCGATCAAGGAGTGATGTTCACGGCTTTGGACCGGGCGGTGATTGATCGGTTGAAGGCAGCGGATTTGGATGAGTTGAAACCTATCGATGCGTTGAACTTGTTGGCGGATTTGAAAAAACAGATGCGGTAAAGAGGCTTTTTCACCAGAGATCAGCAAGGGCACACATAACCTTCGGAAGAACAGGCTCGAGCAACCCTCCTGAAGACCCCCACAGGATCACAATCTGAAGGGCGCAATCGAGGAACATTTTGACAAGGGAAAATGGAGGAGCGGGGAGAGGTGTGTTAGAACGGAGCAAGCGAGGCAGAAGAGATGCTGGTGATCGGAATGATGAGCGGAACGTCGGCGGATGGGATCGACGTGGCAGTGGCGCGAATCGAGGGACAGCCGCCGGGATTGAAGACAGAGTTGCTGTGGCACGTCACCATGCCAATGACAGCCGCGCTACGGAAAGAAGTGCTGCGCGTGGCGGAAGGTGGCGCATGCACGGCTGGAGAGATCAGCCAGCTAAATTTCAGGTTGGGTGAAGAATTTGCAGCTGCGGCGATTGCAGCCTGCCGGAGATTCCGCGTCGCACTGCCGAAGGTTGCGTTGATTGGGAGCCACGGGCAGACCATATTTCATCAGGGGCGCCCAGCGAAGTTCTTGGGAGGGAAGACGGCGTCAACTCTGCAGATCGGAGAAGGCGCGGTGATCGCGGCGCGGACCGGCGCGACGACAGTGAGCGATTTTCGAACTGCGGATATGGCGGCGGGCGGCCAGGGCGCGCCGCTCGTTCCGTACGTGGATTGGTTGTTATATCGGGACGCAAAGCGGGGACGAGTGTCGCTGAATTTGGGAGGAATCGGGAACGTAACACTGATCCCGGCCGGGGCTAATCCTGAAGCTGTATTCGCGTTTGATACCGGGCCCGCGAATATGGTGATTGATGCACTGGTGGCCCATTTTACGAAGGGACGGCAAAGATTTGACGAGGACGCGCGAATGGCACGAGCGGGAAGACCTTTTCCCGCGCTGCTTGAGGAGTTCTGGCGTGACCCGTATCTGAAGTTGAAGCCGCCGAAATCGACGGGGCGGGAATATTACGGCCGTGAGTATGTAAAGAATGTCCTAGGTTGGGGAAAGAAACATCGAGCGAAGCCAGAGGATTTAGTGAGAGCGGCGACGATTTTTGCGGCACTGTCGGTGGTGGATGCGATGAAACAATTTGTGCTGCCCAAGACCACGATCGAACAGATGATCGTATCGGGGGGCGGAGCGCACAACCCGTTGATTATGGCGCAACTCGAAGCAGCGTTGGCGCCGGTGGAAGTACTGCGATCCTCGCAAGTGGGAATACCGGAGGATGCCAAGGAAGCGTACGCGTTTGCTGTGCTGGCGTACGAGACATGGCACGGGAGAACGGGAAATTTGCCGAGTGCGACGGGGGCAAAACGGGGGGCGCTACTCGGGAAAATCAGTTTTGTGTAGTAGATGGCTGTGGGGCGCCGGGATGCGAAGAGGCCGGAGGCTGGCATGAATGCCAGGGCTATATTGAAGAAACGAGAAACAACTGTCGGGCCAGGATTGGCGATGGTCGCGTGTTGTGTTGCGGCGCTCATGGTGGCAGGGTGTCGGCGGGGAGTGGAGAGGAAACCGGGAGAGGTGGTGTTTCTGATTGAGTCGAACCCAGCAAATCTGGATCCGAGATTTGCGGTGGATGGGCAATCGCAGCGAATCGGATCGCTGATCTTCAGTGGATTGGTGAAGCGAGACGAGCAGATGAACTTACATGGAGACCTGGCGGAGCACTGGGAGACGCCGGACCCGCTGACCTATGTCTTTCATTTGCGCAAAGGTGTGAAGTTTCATGATGGACGGGAAGTGACGTCGAAGGATGTGAAGGCGACGATCGAGTACATGATGGATGCGGCGAATAAATCGCCGAAGCGCGGTGCGTTCAGGATGATTCGCACCGTGGACGCGCCGGATGCCTACACCGTGGTTTTCCATTTGCAGGAGCCCGCCGCATCGTTTTTGTGGAACTTGGAGAGGTCAGCGGTGGGGATTGCTCCGGCCGATGCAGGAAGCGATTTTGCGCGACACCCGATCGGAAGCGGCGCGTTTAGGTTCGTAAGCCAGACGCAGGACGATGCGGTGGTGTTGCAGAGGTGGCCAGCGACCGGCGACCAGCCAGCGGGAAAGCACGGGCTCGGGGCGAGCCGATCGGACATTGAACGGGTGACATTCCGGATCGTGCCGGATGCCATCGTGCGCGCGCTGGAACTGCGCAAAGGATCTGCGGACCTGGAGATGAGTTCCCTTAGTTCAGACATGATTCCGGTACTGGCGAAACAAAAGGAGTTGGAAGTATCGGAGCGTCCAGGAACGAATTTCGCGTATCTAGGGATGAACATGGACGATCCGATCCTGAGGCGCCGCGGAGTGCGGCAGGCACTGGCGTATGCCACGGACCGGGAATCGCTGATTAAGTATTTGTTGCGCGATGAGGCCTCGTTGGCGAGTGGACTGCTACCGCCGAATCACTGGGCGTACGAGACAGATGTGAAAAAGTATGGATACGATCCAGAGGAAGCGGAAACGTTGCTGGACGCCGCAGGATATACCCGCAAGAACGATGGAATGCGATTTCAAGTGACACTCAAGGTTTCCACGGAAGAGCAGGCTCGCACGCTGGGGGCGGCGCTGCAGGAGCAGTGGAGAAAGGTGGGAGTGGACCTGGAGGTTCGGCCAGAGGAGATTGCGACGCTTTTTTCGGATTTGGGGAGGGGCCAATTTCAGATCTGCTATTTGCGATGGGTGGGAGCAAACAACGATCCGGACGTGTTTGAAATGGTATTTAATTCGAAGCGGATTCCGCCTGACGGGCCAAATCGTGGCAGGTACAGGAACGCGCAGGTGGATGCGTTGACCGACGCGATAAGGACAGAGATGGACAGGGAGAAAAGGAAGGAGTTGTGCAGCGAAGTGCAGAAGGTGGTGGCGGAGGATCTGCCGTACATTCCGCTCTGGTATACCAACGTGGTGAGCGTCCATAGGAAAAGTTTGGGAGAGATCGCGCTGACGCCGACGGGAGATTATGAGTTTTTAGTCGGGAGGTGAGGAAGTTCCCGATCACTCGTGACGAAGCGCGGTAAGTGGATCGACGCGGGCCGCGCGCCGAGAAGGAATGCAACAAGCCAGGAAAGTTACGGGGACAAGAAAGAGCGGAACGATAGTGAACGTGACCAGGTCGTGCGGCTTAACTCCATAGAGAAATGCGTTGAAAAGTATGGCGATGGCAAGTGCGGCGGCAAGACCGAGAACAACTGCAACGGTAGAGAGCAGCATGCCCTGGCGGATGATGAGGTTTTGAACCTCGGCAATCTGTGCGCCCAAGGCCATACGGATTCCGACCTCGCGTGTCCGATGGCTGACGGAGTAGCTCATCACGCCGTAGAGACCAACAGCGGCAAGCAACAAGCCGATAAATCCACAGACCCCAAAGAGAGCGCTCGCGAGGCGCGGAAGGAAAAGGGCATCGCGAAGATGCTCCTCCATGGTCACTTCGTTATGGACCGCCATGGCCGGATCGAGCGAATGAATCTCCATGCGCACGGCAGCTTCCAGGCCCTCGTAATTCCCTGCTGTGTGAAGGAGGAGGGTATACCCCAAAAAGGCGGGATCGCTGCCGGTGCTCCGTTCCAGGAAGCAAAAAAAACGGGACGAGTTTCTTCGCCGAGCGTACGCGACTTGATGTTATTGGCGGCGCCAATAATTTCACACGTTACGCCCCCGCCGTTCACGCGGCGAGGCCATCGGCACTAAATTGGAGGAAGTAAGAAACGAGATGCAGAAAAGGTATTCGGAACTATAATCTCGGCGATGGGAAGCGCACCTTTTCCTGATAACGCGAATGGCACGGTTCAGCAGCAGAAGCGTGGGGAACAGTATTTACGTCTCCATTGCGTGAACATTTTTGTTCGCGATCAGGATCGCAGCATGCGGTTTTTCCTGGATCAACTGGGATTTCATCTGGCGTTTGATACCAAGCTGCAATCCGGCGATCGTTGGTTAGCCGTCGCGCCACCGGATGGTTCGGCGCTACTCTCCTTAGTGGCTCCCAAGCCCAATACACAGGAGTACAAACTGATCGGGCGTGCCACGCAGGTTGTGTTTGTGACCGAAGACGTGACCGCGAAATTCAAGGAGTGGTCCGCGCGCAAGGTTCACTTTCTGCAAACGCCGCGTTTGAAGCGCATCAAATATGATCCGCAAGGACAAGCGTCGAACGTGGACGGAGCGTCGATGCTGCTGGGCGGGCAAACGCCGATCTGGGGCGGAGTGTTCGCACGATTCAAGGATATCGACGGCAATTCGTTTTCGCTGGTCAGCTTTGATGAGGTAACGCACGTCGTGGAAATGCAACGCAGGGCTATGGCGGAGAAACAGGAGTCCGAGCGGCGAGCGACCCAGGAACTGGAAATTGCAAAGCAGGTACAGGCGAAGCTTTTCCCACAGACTTCGCCATCATTAAAGACTCTGGAGTATGCAGGCATTTGCATACAGGCGCGCAAGGTGGGCGGTGACTACTACGACTTTCTGGACTTGGGCAAAGGGCGTCTGGGGTTGGTGATCGGGGACATTGCAGGGAAAGGCATCGCAGCGGCACTGTTAATGGCGAACCTGCAGGCGAATCTGCGAAGCCAGTGCGCGATAGCGCTGGACCACCCGCAAAGGCTATTGCGCTCCGTGAACCAACTGTTTCGAGAGAATACGCCGGATGGCTCGTTCGCCACGCTCTTCTTTGCGGAGTATGACGACAACGAAGGGCGCTTACGCTACGCGAATTGCGGGCATCTGTGCGCGTTGCTTCTGAAGAGCGACGGGGCGATGGAGCGCCTCGATTCAACGGGGACGGTTTTGGGTGTGTTCGAGGAATGGGATTGCGCGATAGCGGAGTGCCGGGTCGGCCCCGGAGACACCTTGGCGATGTATACCGACGGGATCACTGAGGCGTTTAACCACGCGGAAGAAGAATTCGGCGAAAAGAGATTGAGCGAAGCACTACGCCGAAATTGCAATTTGTGTTCGCAGGAACTATTGGGCGCGATCGTTGAGGAAGTACGGCGCTTCAGTCCGCACGAACAGAATGACGATATTACGTTAATTGTGGCGAAGGGGAGAGCGCGGTAGAGTGAACCCAGTGGGGACCGCGTCAGACGAGGACGGCGGGATCTTCATCGGAAGGGCCGTGGCCGTTGGGGTGAAGCGTGGCTTGGATAACCTCGGCGGGTATGGCACCCTCGCGCCCAATGCACCAGTGGTCGCCGCGAAGTTCGACGATGGTGGATGGCACGAGGCCGTGAGTCTCTCCGGCATCGAGGATGAGCGGAAGACGATCGCCGAGCTGCCGGAAGACTTCGTCGCCACTGGAGCAGGTGGGAGAGCCTGAGACGTTGGCGCTGGTGCCGGTGAGCGGAACACCGAGTTCCCTGATGAGCAGTGCCACGATTTCGCAAGCCGGCCAACGCAGGGCGATGCGCCGGGTGTTGCCAGTTACTTTCAGTGGAAGGCGCATGGAAGCGTCGAGCACGATTGTCAGAGGGCCGGGCCAGAGGGCGTCGGCGAGACGGTAGAAATTGTCGGGCAGTTCTCGCGCGAGAATATTGGCGTGATGAATGGAACTGATGAGGATCGGAAGCGCCTTTGATTCAGCACGCCCCTTCACGCGAAAGATTTCGTCGACGGCGGCAAGATTGACGGGATCGGCGGCCAAGGCGTAGAGCGTGTCGGTAGGAATGGCCACAACGGCGCCGCGATTCAGCCATCCAGCCGCGTAGCGGATGAAGCGAGGATCAGGAGAATCCGCGCTGAGCTTTAGGACTTCTGCCGACACAATGAACTCCGGACCTGTAGTAAACCGGCGTCCCTGAGCGCGGGAACCGCTCTGGAGGGGAACCTATCACAGGCGGAGTGGGTGTGCAATGGAAGGGGCGAAGTAACAATTCTAGGCCACACCATGCGCGGAATGGCCGTGAGCGGGCTGAGTTTGATAGGCTCGCTTGGATGGCGATAGGAACGAAAATGGAACGAGCAAAGAAAGCGCCTGGAGCCAACGATGTAATCAGTAGCCGGGATAACCGCTGGCTGAAAGAGTTTCGTGTGGCACTGCGCGGCGGATTAGCTACAGAAAAAGGCTGTGTAGGAGTGGAGGGCGTGCGCCTGGTGGAAGAGGCTCTGGAAAGCGGGTGCCGCATCGAAGCCGTGCTGTTCAGCGAAGGTGGAGAGCGGCATCGCGAGCGCTTAGCTCCGATGATCGCAAGACCGGAGATGGCCTTCCCGGTGCTGAAAACGACGGACCGGTTGTTTGAAGGAATTGCAGACACAGAACATCCCCAAGGAGTGGCGGCCCTTGTGGAACCGCGCAGCGTGGAGATTGCGGATTTGCTCTGGACGCCCGAGGGAGCGTGTTCGCCACTCCTGGTGGTCCTCGCTGGAGTCCAGGATCCGGGGAATGTGGGAACAATCTTGAGGACGGCGGCAGCGTTTGGCGCGACAGGAGCGGTGACATCGGCAACCGGACAGGGTGGGACAGCGAGCCCATTTTCGCCGAAGGCGCTGAGGGCATCGGCGGGAGCGGCACTACATTTGCCGGTGCTGGCAGGGATGTCGCTGGCGATTTTACTAACGCAACTCAAGCTGAACGGAATTCACACACTGGCGTCGTGTGTCCACGATGCAACGAAAAGTGGTCGCGCACCGACTTCGCCATGGGAAGTGGATTGGTGCCAGCCAATCGCGTTGCTGGTGGGGAATGAGGGCGCGGGATTGCCCGAAGAGATTGTGCACGGAGCAGACGCACGAATTCATATTCCCATGGCGAGGGGAGTGGAGAGTTTGAATGCCGCGGCCGCGGCGGCTGTGCTGTTTTACGAGGCGTACCGGCAGAGGGCGGAAACGAAGATACCGAACTGAGGAGATACGGAAGCAGAAGCTGAGAAGCAAGAGAGTTGGGGCTGCGCTACACTTACAGAGTTATGAGTCTGTTCCCAACGATGCCCGAGAGGGAAGAGACGCCGGCGGCACTGCAGCCGCTGGCGGAGCGGATGCGGCCGCGGACGTTGGACGAGTTTGTTGGTCAGGAAAAGCTGCTGGGGCCGGGCAAGCCGCTGCGCGTACAAATCGAATCGGACAATTTAGGTTCGATGCTGTTCTGGGGGCCACCGGGGTGTGGAAAGACGACCTTGGCGCGGGTAATTGCGCGGCTGACGCGGAGCGGGTTTGTGTCGTTCAGCGCGGTGCTCAGCGGAATCAAAGAGATTAAAGAAGTGATGGCGGAGGCGGAAAAGCGCTCGCGGAGCGGGCATAGAACGATTGTGTTTGTGGATGAAGTACATCGTTTTAACAAGGCGCAGCAAGATGCGTTTTTACCGCATGTGGAGGCGGGACACATTCTGTTCATAGGAGCGACGACGGAGAATCCGTCGTTCGAAGTGATCTCGCCGCTGCTTTCGAGGACCAAAGTGTATGTGCTGGAGTCGCTGACGACGCCGCAAATTGTAAAGCTGTTGAAGCGGGCAATGGAGGATAAAGAGCGCGGGCTGGGGAACGAACACATTGCGGTGAGTGAGGAAGTGCTCTTTCGCATGGCCTCGTTTGCGAACGGGGATGCGCGGGCGGCGTACAACACTTTGGAGTTGTGCATGAGGAGCGCGAAACCGGAGAACGCAGAGAACCCGGATGCAAGACCGGCACGTGAGGCCCCCGTGGTCAGAAGGGTTACGGCAGAGCTACTGGAGAATGTGCTGCAGAGGAAGATGCTGCGGTATGACAAAGCGGGCGAAGAACATTTCAATTTGATTTCGGCACTGCACAAGTCGGTGCGCAACTCGGATCCGGATGCGGCGCTGTACTGGCTGGCTCGGATGGTCGAGAGCGGGGAGGACGCACTGTACCTGGCGCGGCGGATGGTGCGGATGGCGAGCGAAGACATTGGATTGGCAGAGCCGGGAGCGTTGGCGGTAACGCTGGCGGCAAAAGAGGCGTTTGATTTTCTGGGCGCGCCGGAGGGACATTTAGCGCTGGCGCAGGCGGCAGTGTATCTGTCTTTGGCACCGAAATCGAATGCGCTCTACCTGGGATACGGAAACGTGTTGGAGGATGTACGCAAGACGGAGGCTGATCCGGTCCCGCTGCATCTGAGGAATGCGGTGACCGGGTTGATGAAGAATATTGGATATGGAGCGGGATATAAATACGCGCACAATTTTGAGGAGAAGGTCACGGACATGACGTGCCTGCCGGACAACCTTTCGGGGAGGACGTACTACAAACCGATTGACCAGGGGTTTGAAGCGAGGTTGAGGATGAGGATGGCGGAGATTGCGAAGCTGAGGAAGAAAGTGGCGAGTGGCGGGTGACGAATGACGAGCGGCAAGAAAAGAGCGGACCATGAGAATTGGGGCGAAAGTGGGACGGGCGTTCGTCGGGGTACTCGGCTTGGCGGGGATGCTGCTTCCCTGCTCAGGGCTGGCAGAGGACAAGCCACTACCTAAGATTTATGGGATTGCCAATGTGGAGATAAGTTCGACGAATCTGGAAAAGGCACATGACTTTTACGTCGAAGTCCTATGCGCGGTGCGAAATACCCATGCACCTGCAGGCATGCTGTGCGAGCCGCGACCGTCGATACTTCCCGTGCTCTTGCAAACGGTCAAAGGGCCGGTGCCGTCGAACTTGTTACAAAGCGTAAGCTTTGCAATTGATGATGCGCGGGCAATGGCACGGTTTTTGGAAGCCAAGAAGATTCGTTTTACCGTGGATGCGCCAGTTGACGGTGAGATGTCTGTGGCGGTTACCGATCCAGAGGGTCATCGGGTTAATTTCATTGAACGAGCGAGTCGCTACGAGCTGGCCAGGGAATGGAAGAAGGAAGTGACTGTCCGAATAATCCACGCGGGATTTGTGGTCAAGGACCGAGTGGGGATGGATAAGTTTTATAAAGAGGTCCTAGGCTTCCGATTGTACTGGTCGGGCGGGATGAAGGAGGGAGAAACGAATTGGGTGGCCATGCAGGTGCCCGATGGGACGGACTGGATTGAGTACATGTTAAATGTTCCGGAAAATGTGGACAAACAAACGCTGGGAGTGATGAATCATATTTCATCAGTGCTGTCCCATTAAAAGTCGAATAGGTTCAACTGGATACAGGACTCTGCATCTGTGAACCCGTCGCTGAAGTTGGAAAACCCCTCTAAAATCGGGGTTTTTTCGAAAACTGTGACGCTGAGAATCTGCAGAATTTTGTACAGGCTCAGGTCGAGCCCCAGTTGCTTTTTGACAATCGCCACGAGCACGTAAACCGATAAGGCCACCCACGCTTGGGTCTTCACCGCGTTCTCCGAGGTGCCGTAGAAAGCCTTGATGCGCAGGTGCTGTTTGATCCAGCGGAAGAACAATTCCACTTTCCATCGTGCCCGGTACAGTTGGGCGATGGTCAAAGCAGGAAGGAGAAAATTGTTGGTCAGGAAGGTCAGCCGGGAGTCTTTCTCGGCATCGAAATAGTGGATCCGTCGCAAGGGATCGGGATAGCGCTGGGCAGTTCGCAATCCGGTCAGCAGAATGGTTTGGTCGCTCCGCAATCCTGCCGATCGTTCGACGGGACGTGAGTTGCGACGGTAGAACTGCATATTCTTTTTGGCGCGAGTGACGAAGAAGGCACAAGCTTGGGCCAAGACATACAGGCGAGCGAAGTCCACATAACCACGATCGAGCAAGTAAAACGCTCCGGCTTCGGGAAGCAGTTGGTCCAGAATGTTGACGTCGTGGACTTGGCCTCCCGGTCACATAAACATTGGTCGGAATGCTGCCTCGCAGATCCAACAGCGTGTGCAGTTTCACCGCACTCTTGCGGCGACGGAATTTTCCCCACGGAAACAGCGACAGGCACAAATCGATGGTCGTGGAGTCCAGGGCATACACAGTCTCGGACAGCTCCACTCCAAAAGATTCTCCACGGTAAAGGTCGCGAGCGGCGGCAATCAAGATTTGGGCGAAATCGGCGTAGATCCGCCAGTCGCGGTGTTCGTTGGCGTGTGCCAACGTGTTGCGAGAAACTTGGCCCCGGAAGCCCATATGATAGAGTTTGGGTTGCTGGGCACGAAGACAGGCTTCGATATCGCGGAGGCTTTCGCGATAGGTGAGCTGAGCGAAGGCCAAACAGAGGAACTGATCCCAACAGGAGAAATCTTTGACGTAGCGATTGCCCTGGTACCGATCGACGCAAATTTGAAATTGGTAGGTTGGGAGGAACTCCACGAGTTGAGAGAAAACAGTTCGTCCTTGGTTCATCTACTGCCTCCGGAGCAAGCTGGAAAGCAGTAGGATGGCGCCAAAACAGAAGCAAAAAATTGAAATCGAAAAGACTCACGGAGACCCCTTACTTTCGTTCAATCAAGCAGTTACGCTGGACTGTTGGGACTTTCTTGGGACAGCACTGATATTTCATTGGGAGTACCGAGCGTGGCGGACGCCGCGGAACAACTCGAAAAGCGAGGGATGAAATTGCCGGAACAGCCAAAGATTGGGAGGGACGGCAAGTGGCAACTAAATTTGTATGATCCGGACGGGACGCGAGTGGAGCTGATGGAGTTCACGCCGGTGGAAAAGCCGTGCTGTAGCGAGTTCACGCGTCCGCATCCAAAACCATGAATGAGCGCTCGAAAAGTCGGGATGTTCACATCGCAGGAAGTACTGCTGGGCTATTGCCACGATCCCTCCACTGCGAGCCGCAAAGAACACGACTCTCCGGTCGGGTTGCCAGAACGATATACCACAGACCTCCGAGTGCAGGTGCGCGGGTCCGTGTCCACCCGGAATTCCCATCCCGGGCGCAGAAACCGCGCCTCGGAACGAGGCCGATACACAGCCTCGCCGTGCTGGCGGTGATGCTTGGGATGATCGGTGATCAGCCTATGACGGCGCAGCGGATGGCCGGAGAGGCAGCGGGCAGGCCGAAGGTTATCGGGCTTGCGTATGTGAAAGTGAGAGTGACGGATGTAGAAAAAGCCACAGCGTTTTACGGAGGCGTGCTGGGTCTGGCGAACGGTGGAGTCAGGAATGGAAGCGCAGTGGACGCGAGTTTTCAACTGAACCCTGCGCAACGGCTGGAGTTGGTGAGGACCGCGCCTGGCACGAGCGGATCGTATTTGGTGGAGATTGGATTGGCAACCGATGACCTGAGGAAAATGCGCACGTATCTGACGGCAAAGGGAGTGGCAGCGGGAAAGATTATGGCCTGGCCGGATGGAACGCAGTATTTCGAAGCGCAAGATCCTGAGGGAAACAAGATTGTGTTCGTGGAGCCGGAGAAAAGTGGGAATAATGAAGGAGCTACCGGCACTATCAGCAGAAAAATGTTGCACGCCGGATTTGTGGTGAGCAATTTGAAAGCGGAACAACAGTTTTATGAGAATGTTCTTGGGTTTCGGTTGTACTGGCGTGGCGGGTTCAAGGATGACGGAACCGACTGGTATGAAATCCAGGTACCTGACGGCGATAACTGGATCGAATTCATGCTGAACATTCCCATAGCAGCAGATCACAAGGAACTGGGGGTGCAGAATCATTTTTCGCTCGGAGTCGCCGACGTCAAAGCGACGGCGGAGCAACTGCGCGCAAAAGGGGCAAAGGAGTTTGACGGGCCGGAAGTAGGGCGCGACGGCAAGGACTCGATTGATATCTACGATCCAGATGGAACGCGAGTGGAGCTGATGGAGTTTACGCCGGTCGAGAAGCCGTGCTGCACGGAGTACACTGGGGCGCATCCGAAACCATGAAGAACAGTTCACAGTCGCCAGTTGACAGTTCAAAGCCTCGGAGAAGAGTTAGCCTACCGTTCGAAAGTCGCCGGGGGCATGCGACCCCCGCCAGAAGGGCAGGAGCGAAACGCAAGACCCACCCATTGCAGAAAACGCGAAGCGTAGGCCGCCCGGCTCCGGAGAAAAGGGCACCATTTCGGGGAAGAGTTAGCCTGCCTTTGCTTGCGTTCCTGGTGATTTGTTCCCTGCCCTGGAACACCAATGGGCAGAACATGGATAAGGCCGTGGCAACGGTGGATGACGAGGTAACGGCGTTCACGTATGCGCCGGATGGGCGGATCGTGTTCTCTGCGAGGAGAATGTACAAAGCGAAGAAATACGATCTGGAACGTGACGATATCTTTGTGCTGGAGCCGGGCGGGAAGAAAAGGAAGCTCTTTTCGGGAGAGAAATTCACGCTGGCGGATAAGCCGTTCACCTATTTGATTGAAGGGTTCACCTGGTCACCGAACGGAAAAATCGTGGCGGTGCAGATGTACACGACGACCGTGGACATTGAAGATGGATCGACGAGTGACGCACGGGGCTTATTGTTTTTGGACGATCAAGGGCACGTACTGAAACCGGGCAAAGACCAGGTGGTGCTGGATGCGCAGAATCCCTTGTGGCTGAGAGACAGCCAGACGGTCGTGTACATGACGAACAAAGACCTGCCAACGGGAGTGTATTCCCTGCAATATCTGAATGTGTTCAGCGGGCCGGCAGGCAAAGCGTTTGAGGGACGTACATTTCTGGACGCGGCGAGAATCTCGGGGAGCAACGCGGCGATGGGCATTGAGCGGGACCGGAATATGGATGGTCCACCGCGAATTCAGAAGCTGGAATTGCTGTCGCAGGAGACGCAGGAAATAGCGACCCTAGATGCGTTTGCAGGTGAGCTAACCTTGTCACCGAGCGGAACGAAAGCGGCGTACTACCTGGACAAAGAGGTGCTGGAGATCAGGGACTTAACGGCGCCGAACAAATTGGCACGGATGCGTGTGGGATTGGGAGTGGTACAGTGGTCGGAGGACGAAACGAAGATTTTTCTGAAGCGCACCGTGGAGAAGAAGTCCGCGGACCTGGTTACGGTGGAATTGCCGGTGCTGAAGTCCTACGCAAATCGCACCGAGATTGCCATTGATGAGCCGACGCCTAGCTTTTTACTTCATGGGTTGACCATCAGGGAATATGGGATTTCGCCGGACGGAAAGTTTCTGGGAATCGTGTTGCCGGGGAAGAGGAATTTAGAAGTGTTTTCGATGCGGTAAGGTAGAGGGTTCACTAGCGAGGACGAGGAAACCAGGCGCCGCCTAGATTGGGCGGCGTTTTTTATGTTCGATGAGCGTGCAAGCGTCTTCGACGGCAAACAGGCCGGCCGAGCGGGCCAGCTCGCACGCGGGAGAGTTAACGATCCCCAGTTGGAGCCAAACGGCTTTTGCATGAATGACGACGGCGGAAGCGCTGATCGAAGAGACCTCTTCGGAACGGCGGAAGATATCGACGAGATCGATGGGCTCGGGAATGTCTTCCAATCGAGAATAAGCGATTTGCCCGAGCACTTCCCGTTCGTTGGGATTGACGGGGATGATGCGGTAACCGACCGACTGGAGGTAAGAAGAAACCTCGTAGCTAGGGCGAACAGGATTGGAAGAGAGGCCGACAACAGCAATGGTCTTGGTGACGCGAAGGAGATCGAGTATGGGATCAGGGGAGCGATGGAAGTTGTCCGGGAGATACAGTTTCATGGAGCGTTGGATGCGTTTTCGAACGGATCGGGTGCGGTCTCAGGAAGCGACCGGAGCGCGGCCAGCGTTGCGACGGACGAGCACCTGAGAGACGGCGGAGAGGAGCCTATCGTTTTCCGCGGGGTTACCGACGGAGATGCGGATCGCTTCCGGGAAACCCATCCAACCCATCGGCCGTACAATGACGCCCTCGTGGAGAAGATCATCGCAGAAGGCTCTGGCGTGCGGCCCGATTTGTATGAATAGAAAATTGGTTTCACTGGGAACGGGATTGAGTCCAAGGCTACGTAGTTCGGTATAGAGGCGTTTGCGTTCCGCGCGATTCATTTCGGCGGAACGCTGCACGTGTTCGCGATCGTCGAGAGCCGCAAGGGCAGCAGCCTGACCGACACTGGTGACGTTGAAGGGGGTGCGAAGCTTGTTCATTTCGGCGACAAGAGTTGGATGGCCGATGCCATAGCCGATGCGGAGGCCGGCAAGGCCGTAGACCTTAGAGAAAGTGCGAAGGGTCAGGATATTGTTGTATTTCCTGAAGAGTGAGAGCGCGTCGGGCAGATCGGAACGCTCCGCGTATTCCTTATAGGCTTCATCGAGAACTATCAAGACGTCGCCAGGAATCTTCTTCAGGAAAGCGTCGAATTCCGCAGCACCGAACGCCGTACCGGTGGGGTTATTGGGATTGGCGATATAGATGATGCGCGTTTGCGGAGTGACCGCGCGAGCGATGGCGTCGAGATCAAAGGTGAAATTGCGCATGGGCGTCTGGATCAATTTTCCACCGCTGGCGCGAATCGCGATGGAGAATAGAGCAAACGAACCTTCGCTGGTGATGCCTTCCAGGCCGGGTCGAAGAAGAACGCGGGACGCGAGATCGATAATTTCACTGGAGCCTAGGCCAACAAAAATTTCTTCGGCGCGCACGCCGAAGCGCGAAGCGAGAACCTCGCGGAGTCGCTTACTGCCACCGTCCGGATACCAGTTGGCTTCGCCCAGCGCGCGGCGGGCCGCGTCCATAGCCTTAGGAGAGGGACCGAGCGGATTTTCGTTGGAGGCGAGCTTCACGGCGTGAATTTTCAGGTCCTGCTCGACTTCTTCAATGGGCTTGCCGGGAACGTACGCGGGAAGTCCCTGGATGTAGTCGGGTATGAGTTCCTCGAGGGTATGAGTCATGAGAATAAGTTTATGCCCAATATTAGGGTTTGTGGAGGGGGAGAAACTACTCGTCAATAGTCGAGAGTTAACCGCGAACGGTCTCAGGCGAGATTGAGGCGATAGAGCTTGTATTCTTCTCCGCTGCCATACCAATCGGGGAATCCCGCAAGGAACACGGCTCCGAATTTGGCGTTGAGCGCCTGGCTCCCACCGGGACGGGCAAAGCCATAAACGAACTTGAAGCCTTTGGCTGCGGCGAGTCCTAGCCAATGCGCCTTGAGAATGGTGCCTAGGCCTTGTTCCTGGAACGAGGGAAGAATGGTGTTGGAATAGCAATGAATGGCGTTCTTGTTTTGCTGGGTGGAAACATCCGCGAAGGCTTCGATCAGTTCATCGGTATCCTCGACAGGCATGCCGTAAGATTCGCCCGCAAGCTCGCCATCGACGAACATCCAGACAAAGATGGAGCCTGGCGCATCCCAGACCTGCTGCTTCTGAACGAGATCGAGCTGTAAAGGCTCGGGATATACAGCCTCAAACGACATGGACTGATCCAGTGGCAGGCCGTAGCAAAACCTAATAACGCGCAAGTCATCCTCGCAGGAATGGTGCGATTGTTTAGAAAGAGGAAAGAAACCAACAAGCAAGTCAAGTTAACAGAGTGGGAATGCCCAAGTCCAGCCGACTGGAGAATGATAGAGAATGATCTTCCAGAGAAACTGCCTCAACCAGCGAGCGGCACGGAAATTCACTTAGATGCCGGAGAACACATCAGGAGTCAGGTACTGAGGCGAGGCTCTTGAGGCGATGCACTTCCCTTTCAGAGAGCGGGCGGAATTTACCAATAGGGACGTCAAGCGTGAGCGGACCGAGTTGCGTGCGTTTGATTTTTTCCACGAAAAAGCCAACTTCCTGAAACATGCGGCGAATTTGGCGATTGCGGCCTTCGATGAGGACAACTTCATACCAAGGATTGGGAGCATCCTGAACCAAACGTATTTTGGCGGGTGAGGTTTTGACGCGACGGCCATCATCGAGAGGAATGGTGATACCAGAGCGCAGGCGTTGAACCGCCTGCTCGCCGGGCTTACCGCTGATCTTGACAAGATAGGTTTTGGGAATGTGAGAACCGGCTTTGGTAAGTTTTTGCGCGAGCGCGCCGTCGTTGGTCATTAACAGGAGCCCTTCACTGGCATAGTCGAGGCGGCCGACGGGATAGACGCGTTCCGTCTGCTTGGGAAGGAGCTCCATAACCGTGGGGCGGCCTTCGGGATCGCTGACGGTCGTCACGTAACCTTTGGGCTTGTAGAGCAGGAAGTAGACGAATCGCTGTGTGCGCGGGAGAGGCTGGCCATCAACGCAAATAATGTCGCTCAGAGGGTCGCCCTTCGTTCCCTGTTCGGTGACGACCTTGCCGTTCAGTGTGACGCGGCCCGCGGAGATGATCTCCTCGGCCTTGCGGCGAGAAGCGATGCCGGCGGCGGCGAGGATCTTCTGGAGGCGTTCGGGCATGGGTAAGTTGAGATTGTGGCTCCTGCTGGCAAGTTGCGGTTAGCGGAGAAGAGACAAAGGCAATCAGGAACCAGGTCTCCCTTTCAGAATATTCTGCGCCGCATTCTACGGTGAGATCGTTCGTTCCGTCGAGACAAACAATTATACGCGGAAGCATTGCGAGGGGAGCGAAGAACAGAGGGGTCAGCGAGACTTTTTAGGTTTTGCGGGACGCTTGGGATTGGCAAGGGCCTGGAGTTCGCGCTTATCCAGGAGCCGATAGCGGCCATTGGGAATACCTTCCAGTGAAAGCGGACCGAGGCCGATACGTTTCACTTTTTCGACCGGATGATTTTCCTTAAAGAGTGTGCGCCGAAGAACCTCCATCCTTGCCCCGGCGAATTGCACTTCGTACCAGAAGTTGGCGGCATGGCCGCGGGTTGCATCGGGCTGGCGGACGGTGCGGAACTTTGTGCGGGTCTGTTTGCTAAGACGCTCGAGTTCGTCGAGGGTGAGACGTCCCTTGATTTTGATGTGATAGGCCTGCGGGAAAGTCGACCAATGCTTGAGTAAGGACGAGGTGAGTTCGCCATCGTTGGTGAGGAATATGAGGCCGCTTGCGTTGTAGTCGAGAGAGCCGACGGGATAGACACGTTCGGGGAACCCCCGAAGAAAGTTCCGCAGCGTTTTGCGACCTTCCGGATCGGCAAGACTAGAGACAACTTCGGGCGGCTTGTGCATGAGGAGATAAACGTGACGGCGCTCGGATTCGACGAGCCGGCCGGCGGCCTCAATTTTATCTTTGGTTGGATCGGCCTTGGATCCGAGTTCGGTAACAACCTTGCCATTTACGCGAACCTGGCCAGAAAGAATGAGTTGCTCCGCATGGCGACGTGAAGCGATGCCGGCGTGAGCGATGATCTTTTGGAGACGTTCGAGCATTGTGAAAATCGTACGCAGACAGTTGTCAGTTATCAGTAAAGCGCCGAGCCGAGCGACAGAAGAGGAGATTCCCGGTTGCGTGGAGGATTATACAGGTGCAAGAACGAGGTGGGATAGGCAAAAGGTGGGGAGAGACTGAAGGATCGAGAAGGGATTGCCACGACGACGAAGAGAAGACCGAGAACCGGGAGGTGCCGAAGATGGTGATCACTGCAGAGTTACCCCGATTAGTTCTTAGCGGAGATAGCCCCAATTGTGCAGCTTGTCAGAGTCTTCCACCCAGCGGTCGCCAATGTCAGTGCGGTAGTACATGTTGGGAATGAGAATATTTTTGATGCGGGAGTAGACCTGGGCCTGGGTCTGCTTCATGGTTTGGCCGGTGCCGATGACAATGAGGACGACGCCGGAAGTTCCGGCAACGAACCACTGGCCATTGACCTGCTTCACGTCTTCAATATGAATGCCTTCGTTGATCGGCCGCTTGAAAATGATGGCGGCGTTCTTGGAGAAGGAATTAAAGGTTTCCTCGTCGTCGAAGGGAAATGGAGGAACGACGATGCGGACGCCAATTTGGAAGCCGCTGCGGGTACGCCACTTGGGTTCGAGGCCGTTGGCAAGTTCCCAAAATAGATCACTGATGGGAGTGAGAATGCCTTCTTGCTGAATGCTGATAGTGGGGTAGCCGAAGCGTGAAGTGAACTCGAGGGGATAGATCCCGTTATTGTTGACGATACAGTTGACGTCGATGTAGCCAACGTAACCCTCTTCGGCAAGCTTAGGCTCCATTTTCAGCAGCGTGCGATTGAACAGAGCATTCGGCTCACTCCAGAACATGGATGTGCCCATTTCGCCGGTGGGCGGGCCAACTTCGCCCGGAAACAGTTTCTTGTGTTCGAAGTTGATGTTAATGGGGGTAATGAATTTCTTGCCGTTGAAAAAACCGCCGACTGCTACTTCGACACCATTTACGCGACGTTGGAGCTGGAAGACTCTAATTTCCTCGGAGAAGGCCTTCTTGTAGGCCTCCAGCATGCCGATTACGTCGTTGCCGTCTTCCTCTTCGCCGACAAAGAGGCGGCGCTTGACGTTCTGCGCTTCACCACTGGGCTTAATGACGTAACGATCGGGATTCTTTTTTACAAATTCGATTGCGGGATCAAAGGAATCGAATTCCTGGTAAGGAATAATGGTAACTCCAGCTTTTTTCAATTCTTCCTGGCCGAAGGAGCGATCGTCTTCCAGATTGTCCGTATACGGGGTACCGCCTATGACGGGCTTGCCGGCGGCGCGCAAAGCTTGAGCTTTGGCGCCCTGGCCGAGGGTATCGTCGAAAACGACGATGTCGGCCCATTTCGCGTCTTTTTCCCAGTCCGTGGATTTGGGAACGAAACCGTCGGCGATGTCGCGTTCTTTTTCATTGTCGATGAAGTAGCGGACGTCGTGGCCTTCCTTGAGAACCTGCCAGGCAATGTCACCAATTAAACTGGAAAGAGAAACAAAAAGAAATTTGCGTTTGTCCATGAGTGGCGCCTTCGTCCCTTTGGAGCAAAAGGCAATGACTCATTGTACTGAGAGAAGAGGAGTGATGGTATTACAAAACATTAAAAAATGGAGAGCAGGATTGGCACAGATCGAACTAGCTTGGGTGATGCAAAGCTTGCTGCGATGAACCAGCCTTTAATTGGGTTGTTGGCGCGACCGCCCTACGCGGGACGTGCTGTCTCTAGGTGAAGGAATTGGAATAGTAGTGAAGGTGAGTTGACTGCAGCGCTCCAAGAAAACTGGGGAAGGCCTGTCAGACTGCACCGGATGTCGTAACCATAGGAGCCCAAGTGCATTGTGATTTGCAACCACAGCCAACGAGAGAAAACCCGAAGGTAGCAGGAAGGCATCACAGGAGGCATGGGGTGGCTGGACAAGGGGGCAAGTTCTTGCCAGAACTGTCCTTTAGTTCAGGTTATACTAAATGGGTCCAAGCCGGTTGTGAGGGAACCCACCCAACCACCCGGACACATCGGCCGGGACTGATTCGCGCAACGCCAAAATGAGAGGTGAAGAGTGCGGCGATTTCCGCTTCTTCTGATCTGCGCACTGACGTTGCTGGGAGTGACAGCCAGCCAGTGCACCGCCCAGATTCTCCATAAGAAGAAAAAAGTCGACAAGTCCACCGAAACGACAAACACGGTGGAACCGGATAAGCAGCTCTACGACAAGGCTGTAGACGACATCAAGCACGGCAAGTACGAAATTGGACGCTTGAGCCTGCAGACCCTGATCAACACCTATCCCGACAGCGAGTACCTGGCCAAGGCCAAGCTGGCAATCGCGGATTCGTATTACAAAGAGGGTGGAACTTCGAACATCACGCAGGCGATCAACGGATATAAGGACTTCATCGTGTTCTTCCCGTTCTTGCCGGAAGCGGCGTACGCGCAAGCGCAAGTGGCCATGTGCCATTTCAACGAAATGCCGAAGCCGGACCGGGATAATGCTCACGCCAAGGCTGCCGAAGAAGAGTTCCAGACATTTCTAACCAAGTATCCGAAGGACCCGCTGGCTCCCGAGGCACAGCAACACTTGCGCGAAGTGCAGGAAGTACTTGCGGAAGGACAGTTTCGGATTGGCTACTACTATTACGTGAAGCAGGACAAGCGAGCTGCGGCGGGCAGATTGATTCCCCTGACAAAGCGGTACCCCCTGTACAGCAAGACGGATACAGCACTGTGGATGCTCGCGGATGTTTTTGAAAAAAGTGAACGGAAAGACATCGCCGGCAATTATTACGCTCAGATTGTGAAGAATTATCCGCTTTCGAAATACGTGGACGGGTCGAAAGACAAGTTGAAAGCGTTTGGCATGCCGATTCCACAGCCGGATCCCAAGGCGGTAGCCTGGATGACGGCGGAGCAGAATGCGCCGCGCCCCAAGGAGACCGTCGTACACAAATCGCTGGGGATTTTCCATTCAGGGCCTGATGTGCACGTGGCCGCAAAGAATGGTGCGCCGAACATGGAACCGGAGAGCGAACAACCCGGTACGGATACACTAACCGGCGGAAACCGTTCGTCAATCGGCGGCACCGGTGGCGGGGCCACGGGATCGACGGCAGTGGTGGAGACAGTGAAGCCGGGTGACCCGCAGCCAGCGCAACCAACGAATGCGAGTGGAGCGAGTGAAGACGCTCCAACGGCGACCGGCACCGATGGCAGCACGATAGACCCTCCTGCTGCAGCTTCCACAACTGATGGAACAGCAACGAACGCAACAGCGTCGGCAGCCACGGCGGATGGAACGACGGCACCGTCAACGGACGGGGCCTCGACAGATGCGGCGAAGAGTGGCACCGCGGACCCAGCGACGACTCCGGCAAACCAAAAGGAATCGAGCAGCAAAAAGAAGGGGTTGAAAAAGCTGATTCCCTGGTAAGACGATTAAGGGAGATCCGCTAGCGTGTGAAGAGACAATGGGGTGCGGCGAGAGCTGCACCCCAGTCCTTTAGTACAGGTAAGTGATTGAGAACGCGGCATGTCTACTTCCGACACACCGATGCGGTGCGGAGATTGACGCCACCGGGACGGAGTGCTCCAATACGATTTGAATCTCCATCCGTGAAACGCATGGGGTGTTTGGAGGACGTTCGGTGGCCAAGATTCTGGTTGCGGACGACAACAGTAACATACAGAAGATGGTGGGGCTGGCCCTGAAGGATCAGGGCATAGACGTTGTCGCGGTCGGCAACGGTGAGGCGGCCGTACGGAAGATTGCGGATGTGCATCCAGACCTGGTGCTTGCGGATGTGTTCATGCCCGTAAGGAATGGATATGAAGTTTGCCGGTTTGTGAAAGAAGATCCCAAGTACTCCCACATCCCGGTGATTTTGCTGGTAGGAGCGTTTGACCCGCTGGATGAACAGGAAGCTCAGCGTGTGGGCGCTGATGGAGTGCTGAAGAAACCCTTCGTGCCCCCCGATCCCCTGATTTCGATGGTGAAGTCGGCGCTGGCCCGCGCAGGTGTGCTGGCGAGTGCGGCCGCTCATGCGGAGAAGACAACGGAACCGGCGGCACGGCCGGCGGCAGAGTTGCTGACTCCAGTATTGAGCGCGAAACTGGCGGCACTTGCACCAGAAAAAATTGTCGCAGCAGAGCCCGAACCGATGGAGGACTTCCCTGCTCCACCGGAGCAGGTTCGCATCGCTGCCGGGCACGAGCCCGTGGCATTCGGGAGTTTGTTGGAAACGCCTGAGGTCGAAGACGACGCGGCGTTCCTGCCGAGGGGTCGAGGCGAAATTGAAGAACGCAGCTGGGGCGTAGAAGAGACCGAAGAGGAAGAAGAAGTGGCGGAGGAAGAAGAATCGCCACGGAGCAGCTGGCGCAAAGAGGACCACGAAACGGCAGTGGATGATGCAGAAGAAACCCCGAGCCGAGTTCCCGATTGGCGCGACGCGGCCTTCCATGGTGAGTCACCGGCAGGAGGACTGCAGTCTTCGCAATCGACACCAGCGGTGCAGGAACCGTCGTCGTCGTATGCAGAAGCCGCGCACTCGCCGGCAGTGGCCGTATCAACGCTGGAAGAGAAGCCAGCAGACGCGCCGGCACCTTTCTCAGGTGATGCCTGGGCAGCCGCAATGGCGGCAGGTGTGGAAGAGAAACTAGGTCAGTCGCAAGAAACGGCGGAGGCGGCGCGAGAGCCTGAGCGCTCAATAGAGGCACAAGCGTCGGTGGAAGAAGCGACGGCTTCGACGTTGGAAGCAGCGGCTGTGCAAGAAACTCACACTGAGGAAGCGGTGAAAGTCACCGAATCTTCGAATGGCTGGTATTCAGTTTCGTCTTCGCCGTGGGATGCGGAAGCCAGGAAGGCCAGCCTACTGGCTGCGACTTGGGATGCGCCTGCGGGGGAACCTGCTCCAGCGGATGCAGAGCACGCAGAGCCGGTGGTTGAGGAAGCGGCGGCGGACGTGGCGGAAGAGAGCCACTACGCTGGGTCGCCGACTGAAGTCCATGTTGAGCACCACCAGACAGAATACACGGAGCACCAGGAAGAATACCCGGCAGAACCTATATCGGAAGTTCACGACGAAGCGCGGGCCGAGACGCACGAAGATGCTCGAGTCGAAGTGGTGGTACCGGGAGCGACTGCCTATAGCGCGGAATCCCATTTTGCGGAGCAGCACGAGAAGACCCCAACCCCCGCACCGGAGACCAAGAGTTGGGAAAACACCTGGGAGGCAGGAGGATCGCTTCCTGCTGAGAAGTTCGCGGAAGTCGCGCCAGAAGAAGCCTCCTGCCTGGTCGGAGAGCCCATGGCCGCGCCACAGGACGCTCCGGTTGCCGCAGCGGAGACAGCGCCTTGGGTGGAACAGGTTGCGGAAACCTACGTCTCGTCAGCAGAGCCGCAGCCGTCAACACCGGACATGGACACACTCATCTCACGCGTCTTAGAGAAAATGAATCCAGAAGTCTTGCAGAAAATGACGCATGAGTTCCTGAGGCCGGTGATTGAAGCCATCATTAAGGATGAGCTGAACTCAAAGAAGTCGTAAGCGACCCCATCACATCCAGAACGCAAGAGTGCGCTAGCAAGACATACCTGTAATTTCCGTCGTTTCCCCAGACAGTTTGAGGTCAAAATTGACGGGACTGGCGGCGTGCCCGTATATTCGAAGATTAAGCCGCGAGGATGAAAGTGCGCCTTGGGGGGTCGGTGTGGGAAGGCGAGGACGGGATGGCGAGAGAGATCGCTAAAGCATACAAACCACAACAAATCGAACCGCGGTGGGCAGAGTTCTGGGTTAAGGAAGCTCTATTTAAGGCCGATGCCCGCGCGCCTGGGCCAGTATTTTCCATCGTGATACCTCCGCCGAATGTGACCGGGATGCTGCATATCGGACACATGCTGGACCACACGGAGATCGACATCCTGACGCGATGGCACAGGATGCGCGGGTACAACACACTCTATTTGCCGGGAACGGACCACGCGGGAATTTCGACGCAGCGCGTGGTGGTGCGGCAATTGTCGCACCAGGGGATTCACTATCGAGACCTGGGGCGCGAGGAGTTCATTCAGCGCGTGTGGCAGTGGAAAGAAGAGAGCGGTGGAACGATCCAGAGACAGATGAAGCAGATAGGGGAGTCTTGCGACTGGTCTCGGGAAAAGTTCACGCTTTCCCCCGAATTGTCGAAGGTGGTGCGGGAAGTCTTCGTGAGGCTATATGACGAAGGCCTGATCTACCGGGAAAAGCGAATCGTGAACTGGTGCCCAGGCTGCCGGACGGTGTTGAGCGACCTGGAAGTGGTTCATGAGGAGAAGCAAGGCCATCTGTGGTACATCAAGTACCCCGTGGTGGGATCTCCCGAGTTCCTGGTGGTGGCGACGACCCGGCCGGAGACGATGCTGGGTGATACGGCAGTGGCGGTTCACCCAGATGATGAACGCTACAAGCAACTGATCGGGAAGAAGGCGCTATTGCCGCTGATGAACCGCGAAATTCCGATCATCGGCGATGAGCTGGTGGACCGCGAATTCGGCACCGGAGCCGTTAAGCTAACGCCGGCGCATGATCCGAACGACTTCGAAGCAGGCAAGCGCCATGGATTGCCACAGATCGATGTGATGACCGACGACGCGCATATCAATGAGAATGGTGGCGCGTATGCGGGACTGGAACGATTCGCGGCGCGAAAACAGATGCTGGAAGATCTACAAGGGCAAGGACTGCTGGAAAAGGTTGTCGACCATGTGAACGCGGTCGGGCACTGCGAGAGAAGCAGGACGATTGTAGAGCCACGCGTATCGACACAATGGTTTTGCCGGATGCAACCGCTGGCGTATCCCGCGATTGAGGTGGTGGAACGTGGAGAGATTCAGATTTTTCCGGAGAACCGGCGGCAGGAATATTTTAACTGGATGAGGAACATCCGGGACTGGACGCTATCGAGGCAATTGTGGTGGGGACACCGGATTCCGGCGTGGTATTGCGAGGACTGCAGCGAAATTATCGTGGCTCGGCAGGATCCGACAACGTGCACGCAATGCGGCTCGAGCAAATTGCATCAGGACCCGGACGTTTTGGATACATGGTTCAGCTCGGGACTCTGGCCGTTTTCGACGTTAGGATGGCCAGAGAAGACGGCGGATTTTCAGAAGTATTATCCGACCAGCCTGCTGATCACAGGCTACGACATCCTGTTTTTCTGGGTGGCGCGAATGATTATGATGGGGCTGCATTTTACGGGGCAGGTTCCCTTCCGCGCGGTGTACCTACACTCGCTGGTGAGAACAGGCAGCGGCGAAAAGATGTCCAAGTCCAAGGGCACGGGACTGGATCCGGTTGCGTTGAATCAACAGTATGGAACCGACGCGATGCGATTTTGCCTTGCGTCGATGGCGGCGCCAGGAACGGACATCGTACTGTCTGACGATCGCTTGCTTGGGGCGCGGTCATTTGCGAACAAGATCTGGAATGCGGCACGTTTCTTGTTTGTGAATTTGGAGAAATTTGAAGAAGGCGGGACGCCCATGGAGGAGTTGGCGACGCCAGGGGTACGAGACCAAGCGCCGCATGCATACCATGGACAAGTGCCCCTGATCGATCGCTGGCTGTTTGGCCGGCTGGCGGAGACCGGGGTGACCGTGAATGATGCGCTGGAGAACTACCGGTTCCACGAAGCGGCGCAAAGTGTATATCAATTCTTCTGGGGCGATTTCTGCGACTGGTACATCGAGTGGGTGAAGCCCGAGCTGCAAAGCACGGATCGTGAGCGCGCCGTTGTCGCGTGGAAGAATTTGTTCGCGGGATTTGACGCGGCGTTGCGGCTATTGCATCCGTTCATGCCATTTCTAACCGAAGAACTATGGCACCAGTTGCCACAGAAAGATGGACCGAAATCGATTGCGCTGGACCATTATCCGGAGGCGCGGGACGCTTGGAAGAACGCGAAGGCCCTTTCGGAGTTCGGGCTAGTGCAAGACGTGATCCAATCGCTACGGACGATTCGGTCTGAAATGAAGTTGGACAAGAAAAGAGTGGCGGCGCAGTTTTCGAGCGCGGACGCGGAATCGCGTTCGGTTATTGAAGCGAATCGCCACGGAATCACGAGATTGGCGTTTCTGACAGAATTGCGGGTGGCCGCCGACAAATTGCCTGAGCGCGGCGGTGGCGTGCGGTCGACCGCTACGTTTGATATCGGAATACCGTACGCGGCAGAGACGGTCGATGTGGCGGGAGAATTAGCGCGGTTGAAGAAGGAGGGCGAAGGGCTGCGGAAGGCGATCGCCTCGAAAGAAAAACAACTGGAAAACGAAACCTTTCGGGACAGAGCACCTGAAACCATTATCAAGCAGATGGAAGCGACGCTGGCGGAGCAACGCCTGGAACTGCAGAAAATTGAAGAACGGCAAAAACAGCTAGAAGCGGGCGCGTAGTATGGAGTGGAACTCGGACGAAATCAGTGAGCTGATCGAGAAGGCCCTAGCGGAGGACGTGGGCTCCGGGGATGCGACGGTCGCCGCCACCATTCCATCCGATGCGACCGGAAAAGCACACATCGTAGCCAAGCAGGAACTGATATGCGCCGGGCTACCGATCGCTGAACGAGTGTTTCGCCGGTTCGATCCGCAGATGATCCTCGAGTCGAGCGTGGCCGACGGGCAGTTGGTGCTTAAAGGGAAAGATGTGTTGCACGTTTCTGGCAACGCTGCGGCAATCTTAACGGGAGAGCGGACCGCGCTGAATTTTCTCGGACACTTGAGCGGAATTGCAACGCTGACGCGACGGTTCGTCGCTCAGTTAAAGGGAACGCGGGCGAAGATTCGGGATACGCGAAAGACAACTCCGGGATTGCGGCGATTAGAAAAGTATGCAGTGAAGATGGGCGGCGGGACCAATCACCGATTTGGGTTGTACGACGCGATTCTGCTGAAAGAGAATCACATCGCATGGGTGGGGAGCGTGGAGGCGGCGCTGGACCAAGCGCACGCCTATGCCTCTTCGCGGATGAAGCCAAGGGCCATGACGGCTTATGAAGCGGTGGGGTCCGTGCCATCAGGGGCGGAGGCCGGTTCCCTTTCGATTCAGATCGAGGTGCGAAGCGAATCGGAATTAAGAGCGGCACTGGCCGCCGGGGCGGAATCGGTGCTGCTGGATAATATGACCCCGGACGAGGCGCGGTGGTGCGTGGAAATTGTGCGAGGGATTCGCGCGTCGTGCATTGTGGAGATATCGGGCGGAATTACGCTGGACAATGTGCGTGAATACGCGTTAACGGGCGCTGATTATTTGTCCTCCGGGGCACTGACGCATTCGGCCAAGAGCGCAGATTTAAGTTTGCTTGTGGAGAGCATCAAGGAAAAGTAGGATTAGCAGGAGAACCGCAGGACCAGGGCCTGATGCCGCAACCAGCTTCCTTACCAGGAACAATCGATCGACGGTTAGCAGCGCTACTCACGCTGCTTTCAGAGAATGCCACCATCGTGATCAGCGGTGAACGAATCGCGCGAGAAATCGGGGTGTCACGATCGATGGTGTGGCAATGGGTGGAACGACTGCGCGAACTGGGCGTCCGAGTGAAGGGTCAAACGGCGAACGGATATTTCCTGGAAAGAGTACCGGACATTCTGCTGCCGGATTTGTTGCGGGAGAGATTGAAGGGCAATGTTTTCGGAAAGCGCTTTTATCACTTTTTCAAGACGGATTCGACCAATCGAGTGGCGATCGAGCTGGCCTACGCGAACGAGCCCGAGGGCGCGGTGGTACTCGCGGAAGAGCAGACCGCCGGAAGAGGACGCGCGGGGCGAAGCTGGCATTCGGAACGAGGAACGGGCATTTACCTTACGTTATTGATGCGGCCGCGTCTTGCACCCGTGCAAGCCCCGTTGCTAACGATGTTGACAGGGCTTTCGGCGTTCACGGCGGTTCAAGAACAAACAGGATTGAGTGCCGAGCTGAAATGGCCGAATGATTTGCTGCTGAACGGAAAGAAAATCGGCGGTATTCTGACGGAGATGCACGCCGAACAGAACCTGGTACGATTCGTAATTGTCGGCATCGGGATCAATGTGAATCAGGAGACATTTCCGGCAGAACTGGCTCTGATTGCGACTTCGCTAAGAAAAGAGAGCGGCAAACTGCATTCGAGACTGGAAATACTGGTCCGGTTGCTCAGAGAATTCGAGAACGACTACAATCGGTTCCTGCGTGAGGGCCCCGGGCTCGTTACGGAAAGGTTTTTAAGCCTTTCGAACTTCGCAAAAGGAAAGCGCGTGCGCGTGGATACAGGCTATGAAACATATATTGGCGCAACGACTGGACTGACACCGGAAGGGCTGTTGCAGGTGAAGAAGGAAGACGGGCAGGTGGTGACAGTCATCGCCGGAGATGTGACCGAGGTTCGGTAGATGCTACTGACGATCGATGTAGGGAATTCGAACACCGTGCTGGGGGTGTTTCGCGGCGAAGAGTTGATTGCAAACTGGCGACTGACGACAGAACACGCACAAACGGTGGATGAGTACGGAGTGCTGACGCGGAGCCTGCTGTCGCTGGCGAGTCTGGATCAAAAAACGATTACGGGGGTCATGATTAGTTCTGTAGTACCGCCAGTGAACTGGACACTGTCGGAAATGGCGCGTGTTTATTTAGGGAAAAAGGCGCTGTTCGTGGAACCGGGAGTGAAGACCGGAATGGCGGTGCTGGTGGACAACCCAATGGAAGTAGGCGCCGATCGCATCGTGAACGGGGTGGCCGCGTTTCACAACTACGGTGGACCGTGCATCGTGGTGGACTTCGGGACAGCCATCACCTTTGACGTGATTTCGGCGAAGTGCGAATACCTTGGGGGAGTAATTGCGCCGGGAATCGGGATCACTTCAGAAGCGTTGTTTACGAAAACGGCACGATTGCCTCGCGTGGAAATCAAAGATCCCGGCAAGGTCATCGGAACGAATACGGTGACGCATATGCAGGCGGGGCTATATTACGGCGCGGTGGATATGGTCGACGGCATGCTGGCCCGAATCAAGGCAGAACTGAAGGGCGAGGCGGCGGTGGTGGCGACAGGCGGGCAAGCTCGACTGGTGGCGCGAGGAGCGAAACAGATTCAGCACGTTGACGAGTTTTTGACGCTGACAGGGCTGCGACTGATCTGGGAGAAGAATCAGTATCACGAGGCGCACAAGGAGCCTCTTGCCACGAACAGCCAGTCGGAAGAAACGCCGGTAAAGAAAAAGGCGCAACGATAGCGTAGTCGCGGCACAGCAATTCCTCACTTATGGACAATTGGAACTACTTCAACTATTTCACAGAAATCGAGGAATACTTCTGGAAGAAGCGCGGTGCGCACCTTCTGGTTTCGCCGCTGGACTGGGCAATCATGGAGACCTGGCAGAAGGCCGGAGTGCCGTTGGAAGCGGCGCTAAAAGGTATCGATCGCGCCTTTGAGAGTTATCAGCGCTCGCGGCGTGGAGCGGGAAAACCCCTTAAGAATCTGGCGTATTGTACGGACGCCGTGCTTGAGGCAGCCGAGGAAGGCCAGGAGGCAGCCACGGGGGCAGCATCGAAGGGAAAGGCCGTCGCGGCGGAGATATTCTCACCGGGCGAGTTACGCAAACACTTGCAGAAGAACTCGGAGCTGATTCGGGGTGCGGCAGAACGGTGCGCACCCACTCAACCGGAGCTGGCGGCTGTGCTGCGGAGCGTTAGCGAATCTCTAAGCGCGGTGCAGGTGGTGCTGGAAGCGCCGGGAAACGTGGACTTGGAGGATTTGGAACGGCGGCTAACCATTCTGGATGATAAATTGCACGCGGCAGTGCTTACGCACGCGAGTGAAGAATCGATGCTGAAGGCGAGACGCGAGGTGGACTCGCAACTCTCGGCATATAGGCGCAAAATGAAGGCGGCGCAACTGGGCATGGTCGAGAAGCAGTACCTGCAAAAGCGGCTGCTGGACGAATTTCTCTTGCCGCGCTTGAGCCTGTATTACTTTTCTTAGATGAAGGCAATCATCGGGCCGCGCCTGGCACGGGAGAATGGACTGGACAATATGGCTGATGAGTCACTTTTAATGATTGAGAAGCTTCTCTACGGAGGCGACGGTCTGGCCCACGCGGACGGAAACACGGTGTTTGTGCCCTACGTATTGCCAGGAGAGCAGGTGCGTGCCTCGGTACGCACGCGCAAAAAGAAGCTCATCCACGCCAATCTGGAAGAAGTGAAACAAGCGGCCGCGGCACGGATCAAGCCGACGTGCCCTCATTTTGGGGTGTGCGGCGGCTGCCATTATCAACACATTGACTATAGCGAGCAGGTTCGGCAGAAGAAAGAAATATTAAGGGAGACACTGTCGCGGCTTGGCGGCGTGACCTGGGCAACCGAGATCCAAGGGCATACTGGGGAGCCCTTTGGGTATCGCAACCGGGCGCAATGGGCATTTCGTGACGCCATGCCGCGGGCATTTGGGTATTTTTTGCCAGAGAGTGCGCGGATATTGCCCATTGACGCATGTCCGGTGCTGTCGCCCGGCTTGGGTCGAGTGTTTGGACAATTGCAGGAGCTGGCGCGGGCGAATTCCCTACCCCCGGGGATTCTGGAGGTGGAGGCGTTCGTCGATTCAGGGGACGCCAAGCTTGCACTGAACATCGCGTTTGAGCGATTCCCGAAGCCGGCGAAGGATTTGGCGGCGGAATTTAAGGCGGCGCTGCCGGAGTTGGAAAGCCTGCTGTTGCTGGACCAAAGCAAAAATCGCTTTGAGTTAACGGGTCCCGGCTACTTGGAGCATAAAGCCGGGGCGTTTACGTTTAAGGTAAATCATTTGTCCTTTTTCCAGGTAAATCGGTTCCTCGTGGAGGATTTATTGAAAACGATGCTGGAGGGAAAGAAGGGCGAGTATGCACTAGATCTCTATGCGGGAGTGGGGTTCTTTACGTTGCCGCTGGCAAAGACATTCTCAAAGGTTGTAAGCGTTGACGCCAACCTGGCCGCGACGCGCGATCTGCGGACAAACGCGGAGGCGGCCGGAGTGCAGGTAGTTTCGAACAACGAGCACACGGAAGATTTTTTGAAGAAAGTGCAGGAGACACCTGATTTGGTGGTTCTGGATCCGCCGCGCGCGGGACTGGGTGCGGAAGCGGCAGCGCGTCTGGCGAACCTGGGAGCAGCGGAAATTGCGTATCTTTCGTGCGATCCGTCAACACTGGCGCGGGACCTGGCGGTGCTGACAGGATCAGCACGCAGGCCTGCCTGCGAAGTAGCGGCTACGCACCGATACGAGATGACAAAAGTCCATCTGTTTGATCTATTTCCACAGACATTTCACATCGAGACATTGGTGAGGTTGCGAAGAGTGTCGTGAAGATTCCGGTCGTTGCGATCGTGGCCACGTTCCGGGGCGGCGTCGCGCCAGGCCTCGAACCGGACATCGCCCAACACAACAAGCTAGTCCGGTGTTGTTGGAGAGATTGTAGGAAATTGCAATGAGAGTGTTGCGAACGGACCGCGATGGCGCGGTGCAGGTGCAAACAAACGGGCATCTTGTGAACGTGAACTGCTAGCTGGTCTGCCCAAGCGGCCTGGCGGAATTAGGCAGTGTGTAACCGCCAGATCACCACCAATAGGACGAGTAACAGCAGAAACCCCAGGGTCGCCTGATATTCGTGATTCTTATTGAACTGCGACCAGGAGAAACTTCCAGCGGCACCGGCTCGTGGAATCGGCACGGGCGGCCCAGGGAAAAAGAGGGGAACAGAAACGGCGTAGGAGTCAAAACTGGCGCCATGTTTCCTGCGAAGTTCCTGCTCTTCTCTTCGCATAACGAAGGAATAGACCAATGCAAAATTGAGCAGCAGTAAGACGGCAGCGAGCAGCGAGTGCATGGCAATGGCAGCACCCACAGTGAGGAGACTGCTACCGAAGTAAAGTGGATTTCGCGTGTAGGCATAAGGGCCGGTGACGGTGAGTATTTCCTGTTTGTGCAGATAACCAGCGGCCCAGGCGCGAATGCCAAGCCCCAGCAATCCCACCGCGGTACCGAGGAGTATGGATTGAGGAGTCGGCCTTGCCAGGAAAAGAACCACGACGGCGAGAATATAACCGAACCGAACACGCCAACGTGCGAAGAAGTCGGAAGCGGTCACGCGATCACTCCGAGGCGGCGTTGCACAGCTTCAAAGACCTGCTCGACTGATAGCTCAAGTAATGATGGATCCGTTGATTCTCCTCGCTTATAGGTGGTGATTGCGCTAGCACCGCGCAGGACAATTTCTTGGGCGGGATATGGACCGTTGCGGTCGGGATCCGTTGGTCCGAACAAGGCCACAGCGGGAGTGCCGAGGGCTACCGCAAGGTGGAGTGGACCGGTATCACCGCCGACGATACAACAGGCATTGCGTAAGAGCGCCATGAGCTGGCCCAATTCCCCATCGTACGCGCGAGGCTGCGAATTACCGCTGGCGGCCCGGACGGAAGAGACGAGCGAATCTTCTCCTGGCCCATAATTTATGACACAACGAGTTCCGAGCGCTTTGTGAATTTTCTGGCTGAGAAGGCCAAAACGGTCGGCTGGCCAGCATTTGGAGCGCCATCCACCACCAGGGCTGAGGACGATATAGCGGTCGACACCGTGGTCACCCAGTTGTTGGCGGACGAGAGCTGCGTCGGAGGCAGGGACGGAAAGGGTGACTCTTGCGACCGGCTTGGTCGCACCAGCCCGAACAGACAGCTCGCCATTCTGATCAGCGACATGGCGAGCGCGGCACTGGACGCGGTCGGTGTACAACATAGGAACGCCGTACTCGCGAACGGTCTCGGAAGAAAAACCGATCCGCTTTCGAACGCCTCCGAGCAACGGGAGGAGCGAGGACTTCCAGAGGCCCTGGTAATCGATGGCGGCGTCCCAAGACTGTGAACGGACTTTGGCGAGGCAGCGGCGCAGGCTGGCGAGGTCACGAGAATCCACGGGCCAGATTTCCGTGGCCAATCCGCTGGCGAGAACAAGCTGGACCCAACGTGGATGAGTAAGCCAAATAATGTCTGCGGAAGGAAACGATTCGCGCAATCCGGCGACGGCGGGAAACGTGTGAACAATATCGCCGAGTGAGCCGAGGCGCACGACCAAAAAGCGTTTTTCAGGCATGCGGAGCCTTGCGAATGGAATCGAGCAATGCGCGCGTGGAGTGATCCTTAGGATCGCCGACGATGGCGACGCGAATTCCGAGGCGCTCCGCGACAGCGCGTTCCGGAACGGTTTCAGCGGTGTAATCGGTGCCCTTCGCGTGGACCTCGGGAATAAACTCCTCGAGGAGTTTCTCGACGTTTGGCTCCGGAAAGACCAGGACATAATCAACGGCTCGAATGGCGCCCACCAGTTGGGCACGGGCGCGTTCCTTGAGGATGGGGCGGCCAGTTCCTTTCAGGCGGCGGAGGCTGGAATCGGCGTTCACGGCAACGACGAGAATGTCGCCTTCACGCTTTGCAGCTTCCAGGTAGCGAATATGGCCGACGTGGAGCGTATCAAAGCAGCCGTTAGCTAAGACGATGCGCTTCCCTGCCCGCTTTGCTTTACAGAGAAGACCACGAAGTTCATGGCGGGGAACGATTTTGGTCTGAGCTCGGCGCATGGACTACAGATTCGTCTCCGAGGCAGAGTTGTGTATGGCTTCGAGCAGTTCCGCGCGGGAAACGGTGGCGGTGCCTCGTTTCATCACCACCAGTCCGGCGGCAATATTTGCAATGTGGGCAGCTTCCAACGGAGTCGCATTACTCGAGAGCGCGAGGGTATACGCAGCGAGGACCGTATCTCCGGCCCCGGTGACATCAACGGCCTGGTTGCTGCCATGAATAGGAATGTGGGTGGGCGAATGGTTCTGCTGGAAGAGCGCCATGCCGTCCTTGCCGCGAGTGATGAGAAGTGATTTCAGCTTCATTTCGCGGAGGGTTGCCGATCCGCAACGTTCAAGTTCGGCGAGATTCTTACCGATGACGGTATGATGCAGGGCCTCGATTTCCGCTTCGTTCGGTGTAGCAGAAGTAATTCTGGCACGCTTGAATTCGCTAAGGCGATATCGTGAATCGAGGGTAATCGGAATTGCCTTTTTGATTCGAGCGACGGCGTTGCGCAGATCTTCGAGATTCACAACGCCAAGACCATAGTCCGAGATCGCGAGGGCGTCGACAGATGCAATTTTCGAAAGGAGAGCGGCGCGTAGTTTGTTGCGGTCGGACTCGCTTAGGGGTTGGGGGGGTTCGTAGTCCACGCGGAGAACCTGCTGGCCGACCGTGTGAGCCCATCCAGCAAGGAAGCGAGTTTTGGCGGGTGTCGACCAGTTCTTGGCGCGAATGATGCGCGAGGTGTCGATTTTGTGTTCGCGGAACGTGCCAATCAGATGATTCCCGGCATGATCGTCGCCAACGGCTGTGATGGGAATGACCTTCGCGCCGAGGGATGCGAAGTTGTTCGCAGCATTGGCGCCACCCCCGGGAGCGATCTGAGTTTCACGATGCCGCAGGATCAGGACGGGAGCTTCCCGAGACACGCGCGTGATGTCGCCGTACTGAAACACATCGGCGACAAAATCGCCCACGACGAGAATGGTCCTGGAGATGAAACGCTCGACAGTCTCGGCGAGGGCGACCAAGTCGACGCCCGGAGAGGATTGAGATTGCAGTTTTGCGCGCTTCATCGGAGCCGCCTCAGAAATGCGAAAAAAACGCTAAACGTCACCATACGAAATCGGACCGGAGGATTCAAGTTGGCAGCTCCGCAAGCCACGGTTTTACAGCGGATTCAACCATTTCGGGCGTGATCCGTTGCATGCAGCGGTGATCCGTGGGGCAGCGCCTGAGGAAACATGGGCTGCAGTAGGGTCGATCCTGGACGATGGTGTAACGGGATGTGACCGGGGCGGTGCCCAAGGGATCGCTAGGCCCAAAGATGGCGACGACCGGGAGGCCGACGGCTGCCGCAACGTGCATCGCGCCAGAATCGTTCCCAAGGAACAGATGGCACTGAGAGAGAAGTGCGGGTAGATCGGCGATGGGAGTCTTTCCGGTGAGGTCGATGGGCTTGCGTTGCATACCGGCCAGGATGGCGTTTGAAACCGGCGCTTCGGTGCTCGTGCCAAACAGGATGATGTCGGAGTCGTTTTGCGCAAGAAAACGGTTGGCCCAATCCGCGAAGCGTTCAGGAGGCCAACATTTTGCGGAGCCATAGGATGCACCCGCGGCAATGGCAATTCGCTGAGCATGCGGGCGGGAACCAGCCTGACGAAGCGTCTCGGCGGCATTTCGCCGGGCAGAATCAGAAATCTGCAAGGAAATCTGATCCACCTGGGGAAAGTTGTCTAGCCAGCCCGCACGACGTAGAAGTTCCAGATAGTAAAACTTTTCATGGGAGGCGATCTCGCCTTGCTTTGGCACCCGGATGGCCTTTGTGAGGAGAAAACTCCGGCCATCGCGGGCGTAGCCGATGCGCTCTGGGATAGCTGCCCGCCAAGCCAGCCACGCGGCGTCAAACGCATTTTGTAGGAGCAGGGCAACATCGAAGTGCCGCGACCTTAAGTCGGTGATCAGCTGCTGGCGGCCGCTCCAGCTACGATGTTCACCCTTTGGGTCGTAAGCAATCAACTCGTTGGAGATATCCTGGTCTCGGTAGATATCGGCAATCGTGGGGCGAGCGAGGATGCTGATCTGGGCATTGGAAAACCTGGAGCGAACGGCGCGTATTGCGGGAAGGGCCAGGATGGCGTCACCGACCCAGTTTGTCGCGCGTATCAAGAGTTTCATGCAGGCCTCTGCCGGGCAGCGATTTGTTCAAGGATGGCGGAGAAAAAGGCCGATTCCTGAGGAAGTACGAAATCGATGACCGTGGAATAGACGGGGAAATCAGAGAAGTCAAGCTTGGACAAATTTTGCGCATCCTTCTCGGTGGTTAGGAATCCCTGCGCACCCGAACGATGGGCCGCGGCAAGTAGTTCTGCGACCTCGGATTGGGAGTAACGGTGATGATCGGCAAAGGCTTGTTTACCGGCGACCGCGAGGCCCCAGTGCTCAAGGTCGGCGAGGAAGGCGCCGGGATTGCCGATACCGCAGAAGGCGTAAAAGGGGCCCGCACCAAGTTCGATGGCTGAAAGAAGCGGATTCCCTCCCCCTACTTTGCGGAAGCCTAGCAAGTGCGTTTGCGCGGCGAAGACGGGATAGTTCTGGAGCTTGCCGATGGCTGTAGCAGTGCCGGGATTGGTTTCGGTACGCGTAAAGACCAGGAGATCGGCTCTCGACATGGCCGAGACGGGTTCGCGAAGACGGCCGGCAGGGAGTAGCTTATCTTTGGCTAGCGGGCGGGAGCAGTCCATTAGAAGGATATTTACATCGCGCGCGAGTTGAAGATGCTGGTAGCCGTCGTCCAGCAGAAAGATATCAACACCCGAGGATTCGAGTCGGAGTCCTTGCGAGTAGCGGTCGGGACCGATACCAAATTGAACGCGGTCACCGAGCCGAGATTTCATGAGTTCGATTTCATCGCTCGTGCCATCGCTGCCTTTATAACCGCGGCTGAGGATGGCGACGCGCTTATTGTGAGCGAGAAATCGCTGGGCGAGCCAAATCACCATCGGCGTCTTGCCCGTGCCACCCAAGGTTAGATTGCCGACGCTGATCACCGGGGTGTGCAGGCGTTCGCTTTGGAAGATTCCTTTCTCATAAAGCCAGACGCGAAGTTTCGCTATCCCCGCGTACAATACCGACAGCGGCCAGAGTACCACCCGCGCCAATGGCGCCAGATTCATCGCGAGGAACCACCTAGCAGGGCGGCCACCTCGGCCAAGGCCCGATCGAGGGCACCGCGGCTACTTTCGACCAATTGCCGCGCGGCGTCACCCATGCGTTTCATTTTCTGCCGATTTTTCAGAAGATGGATCCATTCGACGCCAGCGTCCTCTGGATTATCGACCTGGATGGCCGCACCAGCTTCAAGGAAGCGCCCGGCGATCGCAGCGAAGTTTTCCATGGAGTCGCCGAATACCGGGACTTTGCCAAAAGCTGCCGGCTCAAGAATATTGTGCCCGCCGGAAGGAACTAGCGAACCCCCAACGAAGACTCCGTCGGCAACCTGATAGAGGGAGGCGAGTTCGCCGATACTGTCGAGGAGCAGGACGGTAACATCATCAGGTATTTCGTGGCCGGCACCGTTGCCAGAAATGCCGGGCCCGGGAATGGCCAGTTCGGAGCGGCGAATAAACTTGCGGTGAGATTCATCGATGAATTCAGCCGCCGCGATGAAGCGTTCGGGCTTCCGCGGGGCTAGAACGAGAAGCGCCTTGGGGAAATCCCCCTGAACGACGCCGAAGGCGATGAGCGAGAGAGGCTCTTCGTTGGCAACGACGCTGCCCGCAACAATGACCGGCCAGCGGCCGCGGCGCTTGGTTTCTTCCGCGAGCCAGGCTGCGAGCGGTGTGGGCGCAGGCAGTTCCATGTCGTACTTCAGATTGCCGCTGATCGAGACGCGGCCGGGCGGTGCGCCGAGGGCGCGAATGCGCTCTGCGTCCCGAGGAGTCTGCATGAGAAAAGCCGCGGCATTTGAAAGCGCCGAGGCAAAGAAAGGTTTCAGGTAGAAACCGAACAGCCCGAAGTACTGCTGAAAGCGGCTATAGGATCGGTCGGAGATTCTTCCACTGAGAAAAAGGACGGGCACATTGCGGCGATTCGATTCGCGGAGGAAGTTAGGCCAAATCTCGGTTTCAAGAATGATGACGATGGCAGGCTTGACGGCATCGAGCACCCTGCGCACGCAGAAAGCCCAATCGAGCGGAAAATAGATAACGGCATCCGCAAAGGGGATTCGTTCTTTTGCCAAGGCATGGCCGGTGATGGTGGTGGTGGAAACGATGAGAGGCTTCTGAGGATAGGCTTCATGCAGCCGTTTGGCGAGTGTGACGCCAGAAAGAGCTTCACCGACAGAGACAGCGTGAATCCAGATCACGCCGGTGCGCTGGGTAGGCAATTTCTCAAGGTCGCGAAGGGAAAGCCCGAGGCGCTCGCCAAGATTGGAGAGATACTTGTGCTGGCGCAGGCCCTTCACCATCCAATACGGCGCGCTCACCAGAGCGGCAAGCCCCATCAAAAAGCTATAAAGGAAGTACACTCGTCGAGACTCCGGTCTGATCCCGGTGACGCAGATCAATGCGCAACGGCTTACAGGGCAACCCCGTAAATTCTCCAAGAATCGAAGGGTTCAGGATGCAAACAGTTTATTATAACCTTATGCGAAATCTCCCTGGCGTCCTTCTCTTCACTTCCCTGGCTTCTTCAGCCGTGGCGCAGTCCCCGTCGCAGGAGGCGGCCAAGCCAGCAACGACAAGAGCGTCCTTCATGGATACCCATGAAGGAATGAGCATTGGGGTGGAACCGTGGACGCAAGCAAGTCTCTATAAGCAGAAATTTCCGAAGAAATCTCCCTTCAGCGGCGGAGTGGTGGCGCTGCAAATAACCTTTCGCAATGATTCTGACGATAGCATCAAGATTGACGTGCAAAGCATTCGTCTCCTTTTGCTGATTGGGGAGGACAACCGGCAGGAGTTGTCGCCGCTGACAGCGGAGGATGTTGCTGATACCGTGCTACTCGCGAACAACGGCAAAGACCCGACGCAACGGAGAAATCCCCTGCCGATACCGGTGGGGAAACCACGCCCGTCGAGGGATAAGAATTGGACGGAGTTAAAGGATGCGTGCCAGAACGCAGCGGTTCCCTCATCGGTCGTGGCAGCGCACAGCGCGATGGTCGGACTGGTTTATTTCGATATGCGAAGCGAATGGGACTTGTTGCAGACCGCAAAGGTATATCTGCCGAATCTGGTGTCAATGTCCACGAAGCGGCCGCTGTCCTACTTTGAGGTCGATTTATCGCACGGAGCCATGAACTAAAGAAAATTCTTCGATTCCGAAGGCAAGAATCAAACGCGGCCATAAAAGTTTACATTTGATAAACTGTGGCGCTTCCTCAGACAAACTCACATGCGTCTGAAGTGGCGATTTGCCGGGTGCGGCCGCGTCCGCTACCATGGAGTGTCGAACAAATTCATTCCCACACGGACCCATGATCAATTTCCTTGAAGAGCTGAACCCAGAACAGCGGCAAGCCGCGGAATCCACTGAAGGACCGGTGCTGATACTTGCAGGGGCCGGAACCGGCAAGACCCGTGCGATCACCTATCGCATGGCAAATCTAATCGCCAAGGGGGTACCCGCAGAAGCAATCCTGGCGGTGACCTTCACCAACAAAGCGGCTGAGGAGATGCAGACACGCTTGGCTGATCTGCTCTTGCGATCGGGAGTGCCACCAGAACGTCCATGGATTTCCACCTTTCACTCGCTGTGCGCGCGATTGCTACGGCGGGAAGCGATGCATGCAGGTTTGGCCAGGGATTTCTCCATTTACGACGATGACGATCAACTGGCCGCCGTGAAGCTGGTCATGGGTAAATTGGGGATTGAAGATGACGCACTGGCGCCACGCAACGTGCTGAGCCGGATCAGTTATGCAAAGAACCACGCGCAAACTCCCGAGCAAGTTCGCGCCGAGGCGTTTGGAGCAGACACGAGAAAAGTGGCGGATATCTATGCGGGATACGAAACACTGCTAAAACAGAGCAACGCCCTGGATTTCGATGATCTACTGCTGCGCACGGCGCGTGTTTTGCGGGAGTCCAGCGAAGTACGGCAGAGATGGCAGGCGCGGTTTCAATATTTACATGTGGACGAATACCAGGATACCAACCAGGTGCAGTATGAACTGCTGCGATTGCTGACGAGCGAAAAGAAGAATGTCTGCGTGGTAGGCGACGAGGATCAGTCGATCTACCGGTGGCGTGGCGCGGACGTTTCCATATTGTTGAGCTTTTCGCGGGATTTTCAAGCGGCCAAGGTCGTGCGACTGGAGAGGAACTACCGCTCGACACAAACGATCCTGGACGCAGCAGCGGCGGTGGTATCGCACAACCCAGATCGTCTGCGCAAGAATTTGCGGGCAGAGAAGTCCGCGGGAAGCAAGCTGCGGTATTTTGAGGCTCGCGACGCGCAGGCGGAAGCCGAATTCGTTGCCGGCGAACTAGATCGAATCCTGAATGAGGATCCGGACCAGAGCTGCGCTGTAGAGTACCGGACGAATTTCCAGTCGCGGTCATTTGAAGAGGTGTTCCGCCGCAGGGGACTGCGCTACAAACTCGTTGGTGGCTTCAGCTTTTACAATCGTGCCGAGGTAAAGGACGCACTGGCATACGTTCGCGTCCTCTTGCATCCGGAGGACGATGTTTCTTTGCTGCGGGTGCTGAACGTTCCTCCGAGAGGGATCGGAAAGACCACCATTGACGGGCTACGAGATATCGCCCAGCGTGAAGGGCTATCGTTTTGCGAGGCGATGGAATCGTTAATGAGCAACCCCGCGTCGAGCCGTGCCGTCGCACCGCTTCGCGGTTTCCGGGAGTTGCTGGTTCGGCTGCAGCAGGCTTACTCGGCCATGGAACCTGCGGAATTCCTAAGGAATGTACTGGAAGAAACGGGTTACATGACGATGCTGAAGGACCGGAACACACCGGAGGATGTGGCTCGCATCGAGAACCTTGAAGAGTTGGTGCGCGCGGTGGCGGAAGGCCTGGAAGGGGGAGAATCGTTCACGGATTTCCTGGACGCGGCGGCGTTGGTTAGCGACGCAGACTCCTACGAGGGCAAGCCTGGGGTAACGTTGATCACGCTGCACAGTACAAAAGGGCTGGAGTTCGATCACGTATTTCTGACCGGCATGGAAGATGGCATTTGCCCGCATAGCCGCAGCACCAATGAGGAAAAAGGAATCGAAGAAGAGCGCCGCCTGGTCTATGTGGGGATGACGCGGGCGCGGAACACGCTGACGATGACGAGAGCCGTATACCGTCGAGTATTTGGAAACGAGCAGCAAATGCGCGCCTCCCAGCCGTCTCGATTCCTGAGCGAGATTCCCGGCGAACTGGTAGAGACGGCACGCGGGTCGATGGCCGAGATCGGAGAGACCCGGCGGTACGAGCCGGATCCCGAATACTCGTATTCTGCGGATGAGTTTTTGCGTCGCGTGCGTGGCGTTCAGGCGCCGGCTCCTCACAACTCTGCGAGGAGAGCGGTACCCTCGCGTCCGTCGTTCGGCCGATCCGCCCTGAAGCGCGGCGCCAAGGCGGATCCGCTGCTGGGAACCAAGGTGCGCCATCCCGAGTACGGGGTGGGAACCGTGGTCGGGGTAGAGGGTGAGGAAGAGGATCGAAGGCTGAGTGTGAGCTTTCCCGGGCGAGGGACAAAGAAGTTCGTCGAGCGTTACGCAAACCTACAGCAACTGTAGCCCGGCGGGTAGGCGAGAACCGGCAAGCGAACCTGAAACCTAAAACAATTTAGCGAACAGTTATTTTGAATCGATCCAGGTTCTCACATGTAACAGTGGGTAACGGCCCAGGGACAATTTTTACGGCACTTAAAGCGGTGGGAAAAAGGGGGTTAGACACAATCACCCTCCTGCCTAGCTGTGGTAGCTTGACAACAAGCCGAATAAGACGGAACCTCCGCGAGCCACCCGGTCATGGCAAAGAATCGGGACTAAGAGATGTCACGCAAATGATTAGGCTAGATAAGCTCCACAGGTAATGCCGCTCACTTTTGTGCTCCAGCGTTCTCTCCCGAACTAATTCCACGAAACTTCAAGAATTGACGATGTGAGTGCGAACAACTTTTCAAATTGACTCGTCTATGGAGAGTAGGGGAAGAGCAAAAGAGGGGGCTAAACAGATCGCGCTGCTCCTGGTTTGGCGGCCTGAGCGGCGGCGACCTCGCGGAAAAGTACAAACCTTCGCAGACTTGTGCTTTTCATTTAACCCCGCTTCATTTTAAGGGGCTCCTTTCCCGCAAGGCAACTCTGAAGACAATTCGGAGAAATCTACGGATGGAGGATGCCCATGAGCAGCAAAGTCTGGCTTTGGTTCCTAATTCTTTCGACCGTCACCTTTGCGCAAGAACAACGCCGGCCGGTAGACCCTGACTACCCGGGGTTCCCGATGACACAGCAGCGGGTAATCCCAATGGGGTCCGTTTCGTCAGTACATCCGGGACCGGAAGGAGGATTTTCGTCAGCAGCAGTGGCTCCGGGAAAGATTTCCGTAGCCGAATTGCGCTTGCCACCGAAGGCAATGCACGAATTAGAGAAATCGGTAAAGGCGTATAAATCTGGTGACTTGGCAGGATCTGCGACACACCTGGAAAAGGTGCTGATCATCGACCCGCAGTATTTGCCGGCACACAACGCGCTCGGGAGGCTATACGTGGCGCTCAGCCAATTCGATCGGGCGCTTCCTGAATTTGAGAAGGCAGCAGCCGCAGAGCCACGATCGGCAGCAGCGATGCACAACGTAAGTGCGACGTTATATCTGATGAAGCGATATCCCGAAGCGGAGCGTTCGGCGCGTGCGACCCTGGAAATCGATCCCCTCGAAAATGCCACCAAGTACGTACTTGGCTGCACGCTAGTCTCCGAAGAACGGTATACAACTGAGGCGGAGGAAATGTTGAGGCAAGGGAGCAAGCAGGTGCCTAACGCGAGGCTAGTGTTGGCGAAAGTTCTTGTCAGGCGCGGCGCCACAGCCGAAGCAACAGCAGAACTGAAAGCATATTTGGAAACGCCGAACGCGCCAGGAAAAGACGAGGTACGGTGCTGGCTGGCCGTGCTGGGGCAGGAAGAGCAAAACACAAGTTGCCAAGGGAAATGAACGCGGACATTAAACAAAATGATCCGCGAGAAGCCCGCACCAGATGAGCTCACTTCGCCCGGTTGCAGAGTGACGCGGTTGCGCAGGGCCGGATATCGCGATAAAGTGACTCGCTATCATTCCTACATAGCGCATCCGGCCGGACCCAGGGAATTCGGCGAAACTGCCGACGGCAATTCGAGTCGCCCGGATGCGATCGGAGCGATTGGGTGGGTTCACACTTATTCCGCTGCAAGAGCATTGATCAGCTGCTGTCCGACTCAGAAAACGCTGAAATAAAACTGAAGAAGTCCTTGGGATGGCTAAGTCTAACCTCTCTGGGTATTGGGGCCGTGATTGGATCGGGAATATTCACGGTGATTGGCACGGCCATAGCCGGCCAGAAGATGCAGGTTTCGTCGATTCTAAATGCTCCCTTGCTCCAGTATCTCATTTACCACTCCACATCCTACGGCAGACCCGGCGCAGGTCCGGCGATCGCCCTTTCTTTTCTTCTCGTAGCCGTAGTTTGCGGGTTTGCGTCGGTGTGTTACGCGGAACTGGCGGCAATGATTCCCATTGCAGGCAGCGCATACACATATACATATGCCACGATGGGCGAGTTAATCGCGTGGATTATTGGGTGGGACCTGATCCTGGAGTATGCCGTCAGCAATATGGCCGTCAGTGTCGGCTTTTCCGCACATATGGTGGATCTTCTGGATTGGTTCGGCTGGCACCCTGATCCGAAGTGGATCTCTCCAGCATACCTTCCTGCCGGCTTGGCCGATCTGCAAGGGAACATGATTTACGCTCCCGGCTGGCATTTTGGCTTCAATTGGCCCGCATTCATCATTGTGATGTTGCTGACCGTGGTCCTTGTGCGTGGTATCAAGGAATCCGCGGAAACCAACAACATCATGGTGCTTCTCAAGATTGTGGCCATTCTGGTTTTCGTGGGATTTGCCATGAGATTCATTCATCCATCCAACTGGCATCCGTTTGCTCCCAATGGCTGGCCCGGCATCTTGACTGGCGGCTCCATTGTTTTTTTTACCTATATTGGATTCGATTCTGTTTCGACGGCCGCAGAGGAATGCACGAATCCGCAGCGTGATCTGCCTCGCGGAATCATCGCGACCTTAGTGATTTGCACCATCCTTTACATCGCCGTCGTGGTGGTCTTGACCGGTCTGGTCCCTTGGCAGACGCTCATGGACGACGCTGCGCCGGTCGTAAACACCATGAAGAAGCTTCATTTTGGCGGCGTGCGGGCGATTGTCCTTGTGGGCGCCTTAATGGGCATGATTTCTTCGCTGCTGGTATTCCAACTCGGCCAGGCGCGAGTCTGGTTTGCGATGTCCAGAGACGGCCTGTTGCCGAGAATATTTGGCCGGGTGCACCCTCGTTTCCAGACGCCGGACTTTTCCACTTGGTTGGCCGGCTTTGTCGTAGGAGTGCCTGCCGGCCTTCTCGATATTGGAACACTTGCCGACCTCTCCAACATCGGAACCCTCTTCGCGTTTGCCCTTGTCGCAGGTGGCGTATTGATACTGCGTTACCGCGAACCCGATCGAAAGCGCAGCTTCAGGGCACCCGGCGGGCCGTTGGCCCCAATGGTCACGATTTTCACGTGCCTGCTGCTCATGGCGGGCTTGCCGATTATGAACTGGATCCGCTTCTTTGCATGGCTTGTCATCGGCCTGGTGATTTACTATTTCTATGGCCGTAGAAAGAGTACGCTAAGGTTATCCGCCGCCAGCAAGTGAGGGCTTTCGAGGAATGCACGAGCGCGCTTCCCTCCAATTCCGAGGCATCGGGGTTTCCTTTCTGGCCGCGATGGCTCTATCAATAATTTTGCCTCGGCCGGTTTTGTCGTGGGGCAACAGCGCGCAGCGGATGATTGTGAGCCATGCGGTGGACACGCTGCCGTATGACATCCGCTATTTTTTTGAAGCAAACCGCTCGTATTTCGCCGACCATGTGGACGACCCGGTCGAATTAATCGATAAACACCCCAGCGAACGACTGAACCATTTCATCGAACTCGACAAGTACGGGAAATGGCCGTACGAGGCGCTGGCGAGGAATTACAAGGCCGCTCTGGCGAAGTACGGTAAATCAAAAATTGATGCCACGGGATTGTTACCGTGGGCCATTGGCCTCTATAGCCAGAAGCTGACGGAAGACATGAAAGCCGGCCGTTGGGAAGAAGCGAAAAAGGATGCGGCGTTCCTGGCAAACTACGTGGCTGAGGCGCATGATCCATTTAATACCACGGAGAATTTCGACGGGAAACTGAGCGGACAGAGTGGAGTAAACGAACGGTTCAACGCCGCATTGATTGTGCGATTCGGCTCCTTCTTCCCGATGAATCCGCACGACGCGTCGTTCATCAGCGATCCAACGGATCATGCGTTCGACGCTTGCCTGTCGGCGCACAGTCAGGTGGAGTCCATTTTGCTAGCGGACCGCGACGCGAAGAAGGGCTTAAGCTCGTACACCGACGAATACTACGACCGGTTTTACAATTTGACAGCAGCGGCGTTGATCAAGCAACTCTCGGACGCCTCGACAGACGTGGGTTCGTACTGGCTGACCGCGTGGATCAACGCCGGAAGACCTCAGTTGCCGAAGTGAAGAATGATTTATGGGTAGAACTGCGTTCGCCTCACAAGGCGGCTGCTACACGAGCATGATTGCTGCGTGCAGTTTGGCTGAGGCTGCTAGAATTCCAGAGTGACGAACCAACTCTCTCCTTACATTGAGTCGCTGGCAAAAGCCGAACTCCACCTCCACCTGGAAGGGTCAATCCGCCCTTCCGTTGCTTGCGCGTTGGCACGCAGGTATGGAGTCGCACTTTCCGAGGACGAGGTCCGGCGACGCTACCACAATGCGAATTTCACGGAGTTTATCGAGGCATTCAAATGGGTGACGTCTTTCCTACGTAAACCTCGTGACTTCGCGCTGATCGCAAGCGGCCTTGCGGAACAATTACTGGAGCAGAGAGTCGTCTATGCGGAAGTGACTCTATCCGTCGGGGTGATGTTATTACGCAAGCAGGAGCCTCCTCGTGGGTTCAGCTCCGTCCATC
>CAVUHF010000005.1:0-365715 GCA_963741195.1 Candidatus Acidiferrales bacterium | reverse complement strand
AACCGGACAGAATCGCCGTATCCGCGGCTTTTTCGTGAACGCCAACGCTAAGAGAAGAAGGAGCGGATTCGCTGGAACAGATTCAATGGGATGCCGGCATGGGCGATTGTGCCGGTTGCGATTGCGGCTTTTTTCTCAGAACCGCCGCGGAAAGCAGTGTGATGGCGAGGCCAATCGGGAAAGGCTCGATGAAAGTCATCAGTGAGTTGAAGAGCGGGTTTTCGTACTGCTCCTTGAGTTTCTTCAGTTGCTGAACTTGCTCCTGGACGGCTGCAGGACTCGCACCCGAGGCCTTGAGCTTCTCGATCGTTTGGGAGCCATATTTGTCCATGAAATCGGGGGGGAGGAAGTTGAAATAGAGAATTTCCCAGGTCACGACATAAAAAATGCACGAGATCAGGGTAATGGAGATCCCCACGGCAAAAGCTTTCGTGAAGGTGATCTGGCCGTTGCCGACGTTGTCGCGGTACGAGCGGATGCCGAAAAATACCAGCAAAAACGAGAGCACGATGGCCGTGTAGCCGATGACCAAGCCCTTGGTAAAGCCTATTTTGTGCAAGAACGGCACAGTGGCCACCATCATCAGCGAGGAAAGAGCGCCAGAAATCAGCCCGAAAGTCAGCACCGTCTTTTTCATAGATTTAAGTCTCCTTTTGCCTCAATTCCGTGAAACTTGGTTTAACGTGCCCGAAATTTAGCGGGGGCCGCCGGCGCTGCGGTCAGTCTTCCTTTGGCTCTGGCGGTTCCCATAACTCAATGCGGTTGCCGTCTGGGTCGGTGATCCAGGCGAACCGGCTGTAGTCGTAGTCTTCGCGCTGGGGATCGATTTCGATTCCTGATTTCTTTAACTCTTCGAGCAGCGAGTCGAGATTGTCGACGCGGTAGTTGATCATGAAGCTGGCTTTGCTCGCGGCGAAATATTTCGTCGTCTGGGGGAAGATGCACCACGCAGTCAAGGCTTTGGGACCGGGCTCGGTACCGTCTGCCGCCTGCGGTTCGCGCCAGTGAAACGATGCTCCCTGGCCGTGCGGTTCGCGCTGGATGCCGAGATGCTTCTCATACCAGTCATAGCGCTGCGGCGGGTTCTCTGATTTGAAGAAAATTCCGCCAATGCCGGTTACGCGCTTCATAAGCCTCCTTCACCAGATCTCACGGGCCAGAAGTGTAGCGGGGGACGTAAACGTTGTCGTCACCCTTTTGGGTGATTCTGCATTCCAGGACGGAAAATCACGCTTTCGGGTGGGGCGCTTCCGGGCAGGCAAACGATTCAAGGGATCAGCCGGGCGGTCTTGCCGATCTGCACCGCCTGGGTGCGCCGCTTTGCGCCCAGCTTATCAAACAGCCGGCTCGAATGCGTCTTCACCGTGTTTTCGCTGACAAATAGCCGCCCGGCAATCTCCCGGTTGCTCAACCCGGTGGATATCAGCCCGAGAATCTCCAGTTCGCGCCGGGTGATGCCGAGCTGCCTCACGCGCCTCTCGTCGGCGACGAAGGGACCTGCGGTCGCCACCGGGACTTCCTTCATGATCACTACCGGCTTCTTTCTCGTGAGCGTCTGCCCCAGCCAGATGCCCAGTCCCGCAAACAGCGCCGCGACCAGCGCGCCGTAGATCTCCACCGAATGCTCGACGACCAGGAAGCGGTACTCCGTAAGTTTCAGCACTACGATGAGCAGGCCGCCGCACACTCCGTAGAGCAGGATATCGCGCACCGCGCGGCGGCGCGAGCCCGGGTCGGATTCCCTCGTCATGGTCACGGCAGGCCATGATATCTGAAGACTTCAGCATTGGGGAGCGCCAGCCTCTTATAGCCGGGCACACGTAATGGATACCCTGCGCCAGGACTTCTTCGAGGCCATTACCTCGTGGCAAGGATTACGGACCACTCTCCAGAAAACGAACGCGTAAGTCGTTTGTCTGCTGGCACCATTGATAGCGCACCGCTGTCCCCTGCTCGGAAACAACTCCGGTCCAAGAGTCCCGTCGACGAAAACTTGGTGTGGCTACCTTGCGTTTGTCTTTGGTCTCCCCGAACGCCGTTTGTTCCTGGATAGCTTCCGGGTGGCCGATACGCCCGGAATGTGCCGGGCGTGAACGGCACTTTAACGCATGGCGCGTCGTTCAGCACTTCGCCGACGGTCAGTTCCCGCAATCGCCGGGTGAGATCACCTCCGGGCTCCTTACTCGCAATGTACAGATACCTCAGCAGGCGCTTTTCGCTCGTCAAGAGCTGTGCACAGGACAGGAACCGTTGCAGGCCGTCGAAGTTGATGTTGCCTTCCGCTGCGACCAGTTCCTCTTTCCTTTTCTCCCGTGCATGATGCCAGCGCTGCGCGATCCGGGCCGCGCAGTCGGTTGTGTCGGTTACGCGGATCTGGCAAAACCCTGCTCGCGCAATGAGTCGTTCATTCTCTCCAGGCGGGCTGTACACGTAAAAGCCGATTGAGCTGCGAGTGGCGATTTCTTCGTGGGAAAGCATTCCGCCGACTACCAGAGCGTCACTGAACAGCATCCGTCCGCCCGGTTTCAGTACGCGAAAGATCTCACCCAAGACCTCGGGCCGCCCTGGAAGATGGCACAAAACGTCATTCGAAAACACGGCGTCAAAGGTCTTGTCGTCGAAAGGGAGATTCTTCGAAACGTCGCACTGCTCGAAATGCGCCCGTGAAGCGAGACCTCTTGCCAGCGCAAGTTGGTTCGCATTGCGAACTCCGGCTGCATTAATGTCCAACCCTACGAGGCGGCAGCCGACTTTTTCGGCAAGGTGCAGCGCATATCCCCCCGAACCGCACCCAACCTCCAAGACGAACGAATTGAGTCTCAGGTCAAGCAGTTGGGGGATTTCGTTGGACTCTTCAGTTGTGACCCAGCTTGTTTGCCCAAGGTCCTCCCCATAGGTCTCGATGCGCACCAGTCGGTAACCGTCCGACTCATAGTTTCCGTACGCACTGTCGTAGAGATCCACTTTCTGGGACACGTTAAAGATTCTCCTCGACCTACTTCTCGCGGCCTATATATCAACTAACGAGGAGCAGACTAGCAGTCTACTTCGGTGTTTTCAAAGGCTATGTAAACCGAAGTGGCCTGCCTTATCCGATCGGAATCTGATGACACCGGGCCGAGTAGTCGGTAAGCCGGAGAGGTGGTCCGCCTGATCACCTTGGTCATGCTGCCTGGATCACGGGCGACCCTTCCGTAATCCCGGTACGGGAGGTTTGCACTGGCACTGCTGGCTTCGGCAGTGTTTGCGCAGGTGCCGCCTAGCGCCAAACTCTCGTCTGCGCCGAAAGTGAAAGATCCACTGGTTGAATTCGAGATGATGACTTGGCCGGAGGTGAAGGCGGCGCTAGCTGCCGGTAAGACTACTGCGCTTTTCTACACCGGCGGTATTGAACAGCGCGGACCACAAATCGTCAACGGAGGCCACAATCTGATGGCCAACGCCACAGTTAAGGAGATCGCGCTGAAGCTTGGCAATGCCATCGCCATGCCGGTGCTGCCTTACTCCCCGAACGAGGCGAGTGCCGAATTGCCCGGCACGATTGGGCTGACGGAGGAGCTGCTGGGCGCAATCCTCGAACGAATCTTGGACTGTTATAATGATCTGAGGCTGAATTCCCATGAGCTCATCGGCCCAACGAGAACTCTCCGCTGCACTCATCTTCTGCTCCGTCCTTTGTATTCCTATTTCGTCGGCTCAAGAAAAGTGCGCTGTTGAGGTAAAGGTTCAACTATTGCCAGCGGAGAGCCGGGCAGCCGTCACGGCACTCAAAGCCGGAAAAGAGTCGCCCGTCACTGTCTATTTCTTCGAGACCGACAGGCTGGACCTTTCGTCTCAAGGAGTCATTGTGCGGTTGCGGCGGGGCACGGGCACCGACCTCACAATCAAGTTGCGGCCTGCTTCGGAAGCAAAGTTTCTTCATCCACGCGCGGTCGACAAGGATTTGAGATGCGAGGTTGATCTGACGGGAGACGGTGCGATTTCTTCCTACTCGATTACAACCAAGCTCACTGGGGAACGATTACCCGCCACTGGCCTGGAAATTTATGGCCTTCTAAGTCCTGACCAACGGAATCTCCTTAAGGAAGCAGGGGTTTCGATCAATTGGAGCGAAGTGAAGAACATAGTCGAAATCCAATCGACCTCCTGGCAAGCAAGCGGCCAGCCACATTTTGGCAGACTCGCCTTGGAATTCTGGGAGTGGCCGGAAGGAAAACTCCTCGAAGTTTCAACCAGGGTCGGATCTAACAGCGGCACCGGGGCCTACCGAGAATTGCAGGACCTGACACGCTCAAAGCGGTTGTCGTTGAGTCCAAATCAGCAACCCAAAACGAAAACGGTTCTTGAATCCGTTGCTCGTTCCGCAGGGCATTGATCTACACTGGAATGTTCTCAATAAATGGACCTGGAGCCTGGAAGGCTATGCGGGGGGCGCTTGGCCTCTGGCGCCGCAGGCCCCTAAAGCGCCAATGAGAATTGCCAGAATAAAAAACCTGCTGACAAGGTTCTTCATATCCTCTCCTTTGCCCTTCGGCAATTGGTAAAACTATCCGATGTTCGATGACCCACAATTCTGTAGTTCCTTTGCAAGGTCACGCAAACTGTCAAATGCGACAGGGGCTCGATCAGCCATAAGGACAACATTTCACCTGTTGGCGCGGCCGTCCCTATCTCCAGACCGATCCAAGTTCATACCCAGAGGGGTCTGTCGCAAGTGACAGTAGACAAGCTAATCCTCTGCACTACATTTCTTCGAAACGATGGTATCCGCCCATCTGGTGCCCTTTGCCTGGCTGCATAGAAATTGCTGGTTGCTCGCTCAGGTTGTTGGACACCATCGGTACAGAATCTGAATGAATGGAGAACTAGAATGAAGACGATCTTTTACAGAATGTCGGTTTTCCTGTTGATTTGTGCCTTTATGGGCGGAGGACTTACATACGCCCAGGGCTTTGCTGTTGATTTCAAGGTTTAGGTATGCCGCTATTCATTCCGAATTCCTTTCGGTCGAATGCCATCGTCCCTTTGATGTCGCCGGAGCTTTTCCCCTCGCGGGTAGCCGTGAACACCAGCGTTTCGGGCTTAGAAACTCCGCGAATAGTGAAAGTGCCCGGAACTTCATAGGTGTTGGGAGCGGGCTGCACAATCTTGGTTGAATGAAATGTGATATACGGATCCTGTTCGACGTCAAAGAAGTCCTTGCTCTTCAATTTGTCATCTTTAAAGCCGCTTCCAGTATTTACACTCGCCGCTTCGATTTGGATGTCCAGAGTCCCCGTCGAAACATCGGTAGACCTGAATGCCAGAGTGGCATCCCACTTGTCGAATTTTCCCTCAATCGTCACAGACGCTTTGACGCCAAATTTGACCTCGCTTTCAATCGGAGTGATCTTGTAGACGGGGAATGCACCGGGCGCCTGAGACTTTTGCGCCAATGCGAGCATGCTGAAGGCCGGCACAACTATGAAAAGCACTAGCAAGATGGATCGCTTCATCGTTTCCTCCCTGATCACTGAGACAGCCCCGGAAAATATTGACGCAGGCACCAATTGATTGCGCTAATCCTCAGGGACACGCAGTTGAATGGTTGTTGCGTCTGGGCTTGGCAATGTAACGTTAGCCCAAGATTTTCGCGTCATGGATGACCGGCCCGAGCTTTTGTACCAAGTTCAATGAGAGAGTTTATATCACTTGATCGGACACGGGTGGACAAACTGTTTGCCGCAGTCGCGGGCGAGCCGATCGTCCATCCGGTGATCCGTTACCACCACGACCTCGACTTCAGCATATTCACCTTTACTTGGTTCCTCGAGGTCGTGGTCATTGTCAGCACCATGTTCTTCGGAAACACTGCCGTGCGGGCAACGCGTAACTCACGGCTCTGGCTTCTGGTCTGCATCGCCACGTACTGGTTCCTGATGATCGGATTTGTCGAGTAGACCGGACGGCCGTTCGCGCCGTTTTGGATCACGTACTCGTTCGCGATCCTGAGCACGGTGATCGAGCTTTCGGGGCGCTTCAGCCTGGGACGGAATATTGGAATCGTCCCCGCCCAACGCGAGGTGGTCACGAGGGGCGCGCATCGTTCCATGCACCACGCGATCTACTCCGGACACTTCGTCTAAGTAATTGGCGGCGCGTGGCTAGGAAATTACTCGCCGCGAAATACCCTGCTTTACGCGCTCGAGATATTTGGTTTGCGACCAAGAGCTTTGTCGAAGAAGCATTCTTGCGCGAGGATCCCGCGTACGCAGCGCACATGAAAAGAGTACGGTGGCGCTGGATTCCGGGGATTGCAAAGATCGATGCGTCCATCGCGCTCACAGGAAGCTGATCTACTATTTGCCGGCCTCATCCAGTTGCGCCAAGACCTGTTTCACCATCGCTCTGTCGTCGGGATTGCTGGCAAACTTGAGGTACTCTCGCAGTTGGGCAGCTTCGTTGACCCGATCGCCTTTCGCTTCATAGATTTGCGCCAGCACGAAGTGCAATCGGGGATCACTATTGTTTTTATCGATCGCCATGGCGCACAAGGCGCTTTTTTCGGCGTCATCAACCTTGTTAGTTCGCAAATTGGCGGCGGCATTGTACTCATAGGCTATGGCATTCGTGCTTGGATCGAGTTCGAGCGCCCGGTTACTCAACTTGAGCACGTCATCCCAGGCCTTGTCCCGCGCTGCAAGGTCAGCCAGACAAAGGTACGCGGGCACGTAGTTGGCCTCAACGACAGACCCCTGGGAACACGCGCTTCGGGCTTCCTCCCTGTGGTTTAGTGTCGCAAGCAATTGGCCGAGCGTGACCCAGGCTGCCGAGTATTTGGGATATTCCTGGACCGCTTTGCGTAGGTGTTTTTCCGCGCCGTCAGTTTTCTGTTCTTTCAGCGCGTCGCAGGCTTCGAGGTATTCCTTCCGGGCTTTCTTCGGAACCTGTAACGCCGTGGCCGCCACCATGGGACTGCGCACCAGGGACAGGGGAAGAAGCAAACAGGTATCGACTTTTTCGGCGGTCTCCTGCGCTGCCTGAGCTTGGTTGGGCGCGTCCCTCAAGCGAACCTTCTCCATGGTTTCGTTGATTGGCTTAGGAATGATGCTCACGTCTGTCGCGGGAGCGCCCATCTGCTGTGCGACCGTCGGGGCAGCAAACAGGCCGAATGCAACAATAGTAGCCAGGACCAGCATCCGACAGCTCGGCCAAGACGGCAGCCCCAGATGCTCCGGTGATTCTCGAAGGATTGGCATCATTATATCGGTGAAAATCCACATGGCAGTCCTCCTGGCGCGAGATGATAGCGCGGAGGATGATACGTATCAAGCACTTATGCGACGAGCTAACAGTTTTGGGCTCGGCGAATCTTAGAACGAAGTTTCTGCGCGACCAGCTTGCTCAATGAGATTGCGGCGAGTGAACCAGTTTCCATCGCAGGATTATTTCCCTTCCCAAACACAAATTAAGGGAGAGATCTCCGTGACCGTGGTGGTTAGTGCGGCCAGCCGATCCAGGAATATTGCCAGGCGACCGAGACGTTCTGGTAGTTACCGCCATAGTTGATATAGGCGCCATCGTTGTAGTTGAGTTTCAGAGTTTGGTGCTTGTTGATAGGGAATGCGGCGGTAGCCCCAATGCGGGAATTCTCCTGTTTGGTTTTCGGATTGGAGATGCCATTCAGGCTGGTGACGCCGCCATACCAGAAATTACCGTCGAGGGAGAACCACAGGCGAGGCTTTACATCGTAGCTGAGATGGCCTTCAAAGGCTACGACGGGCTTTCCCGATTGAGTGAGAGTGCCGGGATAGAACTGCGAGTTAGCCGTGTAGAACCAAGCAGAGACGTAGCCGTCCACAACCCAGTGGCCCAGCGTTCCGAATAACCAAATTCGGGTTTGAAAGCCCAGCGGTTCGTACCCAAGTTGACCAGTTTCGTAGGGTCGTATTGACCTGTGGGTGCTAGGACCCGGAGGCTAATGCCGAGCAACATTTTCTGTCGCCATTTCACAAACTCATTGGGGGGAAGCGATGGACCGCCCTTGATATTGACCGAAAAACGGTACACAGAATCCGCAAGGCCGGAGCGGTACAGGTGATTCGGAACGCCCGCGAAGGTGCCGTGAAGATTGCCGACGGCGTAGGGCAAGGAGACGAGGAGATTGGCAGAGCGTCCAAAGAAACTCATGGAGTGATAGAAGGTGGTGGTGGGGACGCTTATTTTGGCGGTGGCACCTGTGATTGGCAATGCACCATCGAACTGAAGGCCGCCGCCGTAGTAGGAATAAGTGAACGTGACGGCGTTCCAGTGCAAGGGAGTAATGACATAAGCGCGGGGTGCAAGATCTTGCCCCCGCGCCAAGCTCCATGGCCAGAGAACAAGCACGGCCACGAATACACAACCTCCCAGAACTGACTTCCAACTTCTACTCTGGGACAAATTGAGTTCTCCGATACCGCTTGAACTACGTTCCGGCGATGGCCTTGTTTTGCAGGATGGAAACGACAACGCGGCGGTTTTCAGCCTGACCTTCGGCGGTGTTGTCGGGAGCAACCTGCTGGCTAGTGCCCATGGCGCCCGGAGCAAGCATGTTGGTGAGTGGGATCTTGCCCTCTTGCTCGAGGAAATTGGTGACGTTTTGGGCGCGTTCGGTGCTGAGCTTCTGGTTGAGAGCGGCGCTGCCGACCTTGGAGGCGTAGCCCTTGACCTGAATGACGTAGCCGGTGACTCCCTGGGCCTGTTGAGCCAACTTGAGAAGTTGAGGCTTGTACTGAGGTTCGATGTCGACCTTGCCATTACCGAACAGGACGGTTACCTCGCCCATGATGTTGTAGTCACCGAGTTCGCCGAAGCGCTTGTTGGCTGCTGCGATGGCTGCTTTGTTGGCAGCGGTCTTTGCCTCTTCAGCCTGAAGCTCCTTCTGCTGCTGTTGAAGCTTCGCCTGATCCGCCTGAATCTGCTGCTGATTCTCCTGAACCTTCTGCTCGGTGGGAGCGAGACCCGCCTGGATGTCCTGAGCAGTCTTGAGGTCGGAACCATGGAAGGTGACGCGATCAGCGACGAGTTGATGCTTGTCGTTGAAGGAGCCCTTCACTTCGACGGCGAGGCCGGGAACGAGGGCGGTGACATTGACCTGTTTTTTTCGGAAGAGACCTTCGGGTTCTACGACTTGGGTACTGGATTGCAGCACGACGGTGATTGTTTCGCCGCCCTGGCTAAGGACAGTCATGGTCGCGCCGCTGCGCCCGTTAATGATTCCCTTCACCTGATCGTTCTGCGCAGTGACGACGCCGCAGAGCAACAGGAAGGCAATAAGAAACACGCCCAAACGAAGAGGTGAAGTCGACTTCTTGGCTATTCATAAATCCCCTTTCCAAAACAAAATCTTCTATTTCGCGAAACGTTAGTTCTCATTCAAGTACAATTCCATTGTCAAAAGTAACAGGGTGCCCAGGAAGCGGCCAATATCGCCTACAACTTCTGATAGTTAGAGTTTGTGGTGGTGACGACGAGCTGTTTGGCGGTGGCGTCAAGAACGGACTTCTGAACGTAGTTGGTTCCATCGGGGAGGCTTCCCATCTGAACCTGTAACGTGACGGCGTCTTTTGCTTCCCCCATGTAGGTACTTACCTGCAAGCTGGTGATTTTCTTGGTGGAGGAGTTGAAGGAAAGTGTCATCTTGTCGCCAGGCAGGGCATAGTCGGTAAAGACAAGGTTGACGGCGCCAGGAACAGGGTTCATGGAGACTTTGCCGGCCTGATAGGCTGCCTGCATTTTTTGAGGGTCGGGCGGCACGTACATGGCAAGGACGGCCTTGACGTCCTGCATGTAATCCTTCATCTCCTCTTTCTTTTTTTCGATGATCCGTTCCTTCATCCTGCCGCCGCTGGGCTGCTGAGGGGGAGGACCTATGGGGGTCTTCTGGACCTGGCCATCGGGGCCGTAGACGCAACTGCTCTGAGAGGGAGGTTTCTGATCGCCCTTCAAGGTGAGTTGGGTGGTTTCGATCCATTGATACTGGTGGAGTTTCTGCTTGTTTTCGATGGTGGACTGCTTGACAGCCGCGAGCTTTTCCTGGAGCTCGGCATTCTGCGGAAGAGCAGGAACAGTAGCGAAGAGCGCGGCCACGGCGAGACTGAGCAGACGTTTGCTGAACGGGATGAACGACCGCTTGGGGTTGGTTGCTAAAGGCGTCATATTCATGAGAATTCTCTCCTTCGAGCGATGTGGAATCTTCCAAAAACACGTAATGAGAAATCGAACGCTGTAAGTTTTCGACGGAGTGCGCGCAAGCGGTACAGGATCTGGCCAGCGGCGAGGAAATTCCTCTTAGATCGAACGCAGTGCCAAGATGCACTCCGTGGGCGGCAGAGGCGGATGCGAACACTTGCTGTAAGCTTTTTTGAGTAAGGCCGTCATCGGCCAAACAGCACAGCCGTAGCTGGGGCTACTCTATCAGAAACGCGTAATGCAGAGCACTAAATTATAGTAAACCCTGATGAGCGCGATGAGCACTCCTGAAGCTCACCTTCCGTTGAGTGACAAGCCAAAGAGTGCGGTTATGGAGACGAGCGGCGTTCACGGTCTTGGTGCTGCGGAATTGGCTTCTTCTAGAGTGAGTTTATAGGCCACGTAATATTTGAAGATATTACTGACGTACTGGACGGTTTGCTGGCCCACTTCCCTGGCAACGACGAGTTCGACATTGCCAAACCACTTATTGGGGTTCAGGCCTTGGCTGGCAGCAATTTTGCGGAGACGAGAAATGCGATTGGGACCGGCATTGTAGGAGGCAAAGACCATGAGGGTCTTATTAAGGGAATCGAGTTTGTCGTCGTTGAAGTAGGTGTCGGCGATATTGCGCATCATCTTCGCGCCAGCGTGGATGTTGTTTTCCGCGACGCTTACGTCGGTAACGCTGATCGGAGGAGCGCCGGCAAATTTAGGAATGACCTGCATGATGCCGACGGCGCCGCTGGGATTGCGAAGACTCTGGTCCAGACCCGACTCCTGGTAGCCCTGCGCCATCAGCATCAGATAGTCGAAGTTGTATTCCGCGGCATACTTCCGGAAAAAGCGGACGTACTCGTCGAATTTCCTCATATCTTCGGTGGAGGTAGCACCCTTGACCCACTTGGTGTTCTGCAAGTAGCGGCGGAGCAAGGTGTTGCCGAACGATGTGCCCGCCTGATGATCTTTTATGAAGTCATTGAGAAGCTGCCGGAGTTTGGGACTGTCGTTGCGCGTGGCCCACGAAAGATGGCCGTCTTCTTTCAAGGTGATCCCGGGATGACGAGTGAGGTGCGGAAGAATTTTGGACCAGAATTCAGCGCGGACGTTAATTGTGACCGTGGCAGGAATGAGGCCAGCGTTGACCATCTCAAGGAGGTCTTCGTCGGTAAGGTTGGGATCAGCGCTTTTTATGCGGATGGGGGCCTTGTTTGCCTTTTGGAGCGATTCGTTTAGGTGCTGGAGAGTTTCGTAGTAGGCGGTGAGGGGGTTGACGTATACCTCTTTGCCGCTTAGGTCGTCGAGAGAGGAGAGCGGAGCGGCCTTTGGGCCGGAAACGATGACCTGCTTTACGTCGGAGTAAATGGCAGCAGTGAACAAGACTTCCTTTTCGCGCTCGGGCGTGACGATGACTGGGTAGCCGATGATGTCACCGATGCCTTCCGCGAGGGCTCTGTGCAACTGCTCGGGTCTGAGCGGAATGAAGGTGACATTGATGCGGAGGCCGCCGGATTTTATTTTCTGATTGGCAAAGTGTTGAAACTCGTTGAAAGATTCGTAGAAGATGCCTTCGGGATGGCCTTTATCGTAGAAGAAGCCGGAATGGCTGGGGACAACGAGGACGCGAATCTCGTGCTGCTTGGCCATGGCATCTAGATCGCCCAGGCGGCGCTCGAAATTGATGGGCAACTCGAGGGTGGAGTTCGATTGCGAAGCCGCGGCCGACGAAGCGGTTGTGGCGGATTGCGACTCTGGCTGAGGATTCGGAGCCGATGAACAAGAGCCGGCAATAGAAAAAGTGCCGACGATGACAGCAGCGATGAAGGCGAACGTGAGACCGGCACGAACGGGAAACATAATGGACTCCCCAACAGACGGCCGGGGTGCATCTGCGACGAAAACTGCTCGAGCGAGGCTGCTGGCCTGGCAGCAGCCTCACCAGGCTAGAACGAAAACTCCAAACCAGCGACGGGACCCTTTTGGGTCAAATCTAGGGCAAGGCGGTCGGGTGTGCCGTTGACGTTCAAACGAGTACCCAATTGATAGCCCGCGTTGGCGGTGATGTGCTTGGTCAGGGTGAATCCAATGTCGCCAGCCGACGACACGAAGTTGCCATAGCCAAAGAAATACATTCCATAGACGTTGCCATCGATGAACACGCGCGGCGAGTTTGTCAAATACAAGCGAAATTGCGGGCCGGCAACGGGAATCGGAGCCCAAAGTGATTTGCTGGCAGAGACAGCAGCCTGATGCGTGCCGTCGCCGGTGACTTGCGCCGCAGCGGCGATCTTCGCCGAGGTATTGAAAAGATCGAACTGTACTGCGATGCCGAGATGACCACGCTTGCGGCGGATGATGTCGTACTGATAGCCGGGAGCGACCTCGAACGCGTGAAGATCGCTCTGGATCGTGGCGCCTGCGTGAATGGGATTGCCATCCCAGACAATGTCGCGATCGAGCGTGGTGGTGCGAGAAGTCCAGAGCGGTGCGACGACAACGTAGAAATGGTTCTTGTGCGTGAACTTCCAGTCGACTTTACCAGCAAAGGTGGAGTAGGAGTTAAATCCCAGATCCTTATTGAAATCGACAGGATAGGTGTCTCCATGCACTTGAACAGATCCGGAAGGGTACGAGTAAAACCAGCCGGCGTCAAAACGGATCTTGTACGAATCGAACTCTTCCTGGGCGCGCAAGGTTGGAGGAAACGTGACGAGCAGAAGGAATGCAACAATGCTGAGCCAGTGAATGGATTTGAAAAGCACTTTCATTTGGGCGTCGACGGACATATTAGTTCCCTTCGTGTTGGAGAGCAAAAGATCTGGAAAACGAGGTGAAGAAATGACTTTCACGATTGCCCCACCCCGGATACGACAACCGATGACTTCCTGCTGAGAACGAATACAGACGAACTTCCGAGTGCCGAGTGTACTGTAACGGCGGGCCAGAGTGCCAAGCCACCGAGACCACTGCTGAAACGGGCGAACAGGAGCGTGGCAACAACGGCAGCATCGTAGAAAAGCAGGGCCGCGATCAGGCCGAAAGTTGCGCGGCTTGTAGTGTCATTGCGTGCAAACCAACAAGTAATTCCGCAAGCCATCAGAGCGGCTCCACCAATGCGAACAACAACACTGGCAACGGGACCGATGGGTCCGGCGGGGATCGAACCAAGCAAGATGGAAGCCAGCAAGGTGGGGAGGAAAGCCAGGAATAAACCAGCCAGCACTTCGACAGCAGCCTTCAGAATGAGCAAATTCTTCATGAACGTGTTACGCAAAACCTCCCACCGCCTACCTTTCTCAGCGAGCGAATTAAAGATAAGGTAATAGTACCTCGAGCGGGTTTTGGCCGTAATTGTCAAAAGTGACAGCTCCCAGAACGAACCCGGTGTGGCGATGTAAGCTTATGAGAATGTCGCACCTTACAAGAAAATCCGCGAAAGGGAGTATTCGCGCGGATTCAGCGTGTCAACTGCCCCTGGTAATAAACGACGGCGTCTCTATACTTCGGATTCTCTGGATTTAGCTCTGCGGCTTTCTTGCAGAGCGCCAAGGCTTCGGCAGGATTCTCGGTACCGACGAGAACAGCGAGGTTGTACGCCGCCGCAGCGTTGGAGGAATCCAGTTGAACCGCTTTGCGGAGATTCTGGATGGCCTCGTCGCGTTGACCGGTTTCCGCAAGCAACAGGCCCAGGTTGAAATAAGCGGCAGGCTGCAAAGGGTCGGCAGAGATGGCGCGGCGCAACGAGGCCTCGGCTTTAGGCATATCGCCCAGTTGGCTATAAGCGACGGCGGCGTTGACGAGAGGCGGGGCAAACTGAGGGCGCAGAACAGCCGCACGCTCATATTCGGCGATGGCGTCCGGTAATTCGCCGCGCTCAGCGTGGAAGTTGCCAAGGTTCATGTGCTGGGCGAAATCGTCCTGGCGGATGTGGAGCGAAGCGATGTATTCCTGCATGGCGGGTTGAATGGTGGCCGTGGTTTTGTCGTCGAAGAGGTTGCGAGGGACGCGGGCGAGAGCAGCGGCAGAGCGAATGCGAACGAGGCGCGAGGAATCTGAGGTGTACTCGACCAAGAATTGGGCGGTCGAGGCGTCAAGATGCTGCGCGAGAAGGTCGACGGCGCTGGAGCGGACCAGAGGGGAAGGATCATTCATAGCGAGGCGCATGGTGGCGAACTTGCGCGAGTCCGGGCACTGGCTCAAGAGCCGGATGAGAGAGGCCGCAACAACCGCGTCGTGATGGGAGTCTTCGAGGTAGGCAAGCATTTGCGGAAGCTTGGACCAGTCGCGCCTTCGGGCGGCGTCAATCCATGTTCCCTGCGCCAAGAGTGGCGCCTGATAGTCGTCGGGATGCCACAGGTGAACCTGAGCGTCGGCCCAGTGGGCGTCTTTGTCCTTGTGGCAGCCGTTACAAGCATTCGGTGAGTCGAAGGAGAGAGTTGCAGCGGGGGCAGGAGGACGCATGGAGTGATCGCTGCGACGCATGCGGGCGTATTCGGTCATGGGCATGTGGCAGGAGACGCAGCGGTTGCCGGCGCTATCGGCGAGATGGTGCGTGTGAGCGGCGGCGTTTTTCACGCGCTCTTCGTGACATGGCAGACAGGCGGCGTTCGGATCACCTTTCACGAAGCGGTACCGTCCACTGGAAGTGTGGCAGTGAAGGCAGTCGAGCTTGCCGGATCGCGCGCAAGGGCTCCTCATCCACGAGGTGTAAGTGTAGTTTTCGCCAAGGTCACGACCGTCGGGGTAGAAATCCGCGCTTTCGTAGGCGATGAGATTGAAATGGTCGAAGAACTTGTCTCCCACGCGAAAGCCGGAAGTGAAAGAGTTCAACTTGGCGTGACAGGCGGCGCAGGCATCGGTACGTTGCGCGGGAGAAAGTCTCTTGAAGCTAACGAGGCCGAGCTCGGCCGGTGAGGTGCCGTCTTTCTTCGCGGCTTCGTAGAGGCGTACGTGGTTTCCCGCGGGGCCGTGACAGGTTTCGCAGTTGATGCCGGATTCGCGCCAAGTGGTAGAGTAGCTGTCGTTCACAGGATCGTAGTTGGTTTCAATCTGGCTGACGTGACAACCGTAGCAGGAGGTGTTAAAGGTGAGGAGGCGATCTCGCCAAACTACGGGCTGATCGTGGGCGACGTCATCGTGCATGGTCATGCTCTTGGTGGTGTCCATCCAGGCAGACGTACGGACGTCGAAAGCCAGGGGAAGCACCTGGAGATGTCCGCGTTCGAGTGGAGTGAGAAAATAGTAGACATTTTTGCCGCCGAGTACCTGCTGGATGGGATAGCGGGTCTCGCCCGTGGCGGTCGTTTCTACAATCCAGCCGCCTTTATCAGTGACTTCGGGTTTGAAGGTGGAAGCGCCAATGTGGATCGGCGAGCTGGTGCTGAGCTGTGCGGCGCGAGCGAATTCCGCGGAATAGGGCTGCATGGCTAGGCCGTGATGCGAAGTTGACCAGAGCTGGTAGAACTGTTCGTGGCAAGCGCGGCAGGAACTGGAGCCGACATAGTCACTGGGAGTCGCCGTTTTCTCGGCGGCCTGACGTGAGCGCAAAGCGAGACCTGCGGCTGCGGCAATGGCCGCCACGGCGAAACCCGTCAACAAGAATTGCGTCGTGCGCATTAAGCTACAAATATCCCTTGAGGCAGTTCAGCGAAAACCTCATCCGGGCAACCGCAAGAAGCAGTGAAGATAATTCCCTTTCCCGCCTCTCGAGCTCACAGAACCTATGCCCTGAAGTACTCCCAGTTTGCGCTCAGAAGCGACAAACCGCGTGTGACAGCCAGCACACTATTTCTCAGGGAAGTGATAGGAGCCGATTATTTTCTGGGTGCGGAAAAGAAGAGGTAAAGAGCCAGGCCGATGTAATTCTGCTGGGAGTTGGGACTCTTGCCGGTGTTGTTTTCGTGTTGATAGTAGACATCGAATTCGACGCGTTTGCCCACAGGAAAAAGGCAGCCGGCATAGAGGTCTGTGGTGGCCCATTTCTGATACTGACTTTCGTAGAAGGGCTCGACGGCGACGTAAGGAATCAGATGGTAGGAATGGATGGCGAAGGTGCGTTCAATGGTGAGTTTATTGCGATAGCGCCAGCTGAAACCTGAGTTTGTCCAGTCGAGGTCGGCACGGTTGCGATCCCGGAGGAGGAAGCCAGACTTCAGGGGGAAGTTGAAGGTTGCAATTGTCTCCATACGATTGAAGGACCCGGTGCTTGGGGATGTGATGTAGCGGTACCCGGTTTCGAGGACGAGAGGCCTAGCTTTCGAATCATCAAGATCAAACGAGGTAATTTTTGTAAGCCTGAGCATGGGCTTCAGATAGAACTGAAGACTCGGACCGATGGAAAGCTGATCCGGCTTTCCGCCATCGCGATCATCCTTGGCCTGGAGATAGGTGCGAACGCTGTTGTTTAGCTTGAGGTGGGCGTCGATTTCCGGCAGGAATTGCGGATCCTGCGCGCGCGCGGGGAGCCACGCAAAGCAAACGAGGAAAACCCAGCGAACGAGAAACCGAAGCGCTCGTGTTGTTTTTCTGCCGGAGATCGTTTTCTCCTTATTGTTCAGTCGGGAATGACCAAACAATGACAAACCCGAGTGAGAGAACCAAATCTCAATTCACTTTTTGGTGGGCGGCGGTGGAGTCGCATCCATCTGCTTGAGTTTTTGCTCCATCATCATTTTTTCCTGTTCCTTGGTCAGCTTGGGAAACAGGAAGGCGATCTGCAGACGCATGGTCCAGGCGGGAGTGCCCGAGGGATGGACGGCGTTGCCATAGAATTGGGCGGTGAGAGAAACGGGCTGGAATCCGAGCTTCATGATTCTGCCAACTCCGCCACCGTACGGCACAGTCCATTGATTGCCACTGGAAGCTTCCCAGTTTGCAGTCAGCGTGGGCTGCCAGGTGAGGAACCAGCCCTTCTTCAGGTTGTAGTTGATGAAGTACTGAAGCAGGAACTGATTCACATCGGGACGGCTGCCCGAGCCGGCCACTGACCAGATATTGTTTGCCAGCACGCCGAGGGTCCAGTGGCCGGGTTGCGTCAGCACGACGATGGACGGTCCGATCCCCAACTTGCCCTGGCCCAGATAATAGTCCGTTGCCGTGGGTAACTGGAAGACAGGTCCTGCTCCCCAGATCAACTTTCCAGGCTTCTTTGGTGAGATGAAAAATGTAGGCACCATATCTCCCAGGCCGTAGACTCCCGTCTCTGGAGCTCCCGGCTGGTTGGGAATTGGTTGATAGATGATAGGCATAATCCAGCGGACGAGCAGGTTCCAATCCTTCGAAATGCCAATAGGAATCACGGGTTGAATATTCAAAACGTCCTGGTTGCGATAACCGGGATTCACGCCAAAATTGCTGTTGTTTTGAACGGGCACACTGATGAGGCTGGCGACGGGGTTTTGCGTCGCTTTCTGGAGAGCTTCCGTGCCGGCGCTGGTATTGGCTTCGGGCTCCTCAGCTTTCGGTTTATCTTTCGTCGAACTGGCTCCGGATTGTGTGGCCGGACCGGATGGCTGCTGCGAGAACGCAACAGGAGTGAGCGCCAACATCGATATGGCTAGAAGGTGGACCGCGAACCGAAAGAGGTGCTCAATCATTTTTGCCTCCGATTAGAAACCCGACGAGAACCGATATAAAGAGCGTCCTGGTTCATAACGCGCCTGACGCAGGATAATCCCGCGGTTTAAGAAAAGTGCCGGCCCCGGACAATCGTCAAGGCGCGAGGGCCGACCAGGATATGAATGTGAGCAACAGAGTCGTGTTTACTTGATGTTGAAAGTTGCGCCAACCATGACACCTGGCATGGCAACATCGTAGACGAATCCCAGGTTGCCACGGGGGCGATAGTCGACTACGAGATAGCGATATCCCGCGACGAGAACCCACCGGCGAGAGAGCTTGTATCCCAGGCCACCACCCACCTGATAATCCAGTCTTGCGCTTCCCCCGCCCGCATCGCCGGCGATCATTGCCGAAAGCTTGGGCGTGAGAGCGAGTTCGATTCGGCCGCCACCTAGGCCGTCAACCCAATTGGCCGATTGGGAGAAGCCGGTTTGGAGTTCGGTCGGCTGTAAGGTGAGTGTTGTGCCCAGATGCCAGTAACGGAAGCCGAAGAGCGCATCGACTTTGACTTTTTTGGTGTCGACGAAGCGATAGCCGATTTTGGGGGTAATGATGGTTTCGTTTAACTTCGCCTTGACGGACTCTGCCTCGTCCTGAAGGGGTAGCGCCTGATTGTCCGACAACTTCATCCACATGAAGTCGACAGGCATAACGATGCGGTTGTAACGAGGTTCGACGACGCCCATCAGACCAATGTTGAAGTAATTGAAGATATCGCCGAAGGTGGCATGAACGCTGGCGTCATGATCAAGGGCACCGACGGTGCCATGAATCCCGGCGAACCAGATATAAGGGGTGATGCCAAGATTCCAGCCCTGGTCGTTGTCCGCTTCCTTGGGTTGCGGAGTGGCTGCTGTTGTTTGCGTGGAGGATTGTGCCTGGGCACTGGCGTTGGGCGTCAAGAACAAAGTGCTCAACGCCAGGGTCAAGATGGTCGCTTTTCCTGCCCGATCGAACCAATTCATGTCTTGCTCCTTGTCTTTAGCACCAAAATTAAGTTGTGAATGTCTATCGTCATTAAGAGACTTTTGCGAGACCGCGAAGCTAAGGATCCAAAAACTGCACTTTGCCTACGGTCATATTCCCTCGAATGATGTGCGATACGGAACTGTCAAAAGTACCGATCCCCACAACCCGAGACCGGCGAAGGCTCGCAAGGAGCGAAGGTACTGATACCAACGAACCCGCAAGCCCTATCCCGGACCTACGGTCTCTTCGATCGCCCTAGTGTTGTCGCGGCGGACCGATCTGTGGCACGGCAACGGGTTTGCCCATAGCGAAGAAGACCGCCTGCAGGAGCCGAGGGTCGAAAGGGCTTGATCTACCTTGCCGAGGTCAGCCGGATAGTATTGCCAATCGTTGGTAACCCAGACCAAACGTCGCCAGCGGGTCCCATGCCCACGTCAACGAGCTACTTCTGTTTTGGCGGGTAGTTCTTGAGCAATTTCGCAACCGCTTTGTTTAGCTTCTCCATGTCTTTCTGCTGATTCCCGCTCGGATTCAGGGTCTGCGCCGCAGAGCCGCGCCAGATGAGCTGCTTCGAAGTGGGGTCGTAAAAATCAAGCGCTAGAGTACCGTTGGAAATGGTGGAGCTGGTGGCCGAGCCCATGCCGCCCATGAGGCGACCGCCACTACCCCAAGCGTTCCACTGCCGTTCCTGATCGACGGAACATTGATAGCCGACATAGACATCGGCGGTGTCGCCGGTAGCGAGAGTGAGGCCCTTGGAAGCAAGGACATTGTTGACAGCCTGCTTGATCTCTTGCTCAACAATCTGGTTGGGGTGAACGTTGGAGGGGATATCGACCCACTTAAAGGTGTGGTATTTGGAAAAGTCAGTACCGGGCATGAAGTTGTAGCGCACGTCCTGGGCGAAGATGGAAGAAGTGGCGAGTAGAAGGAGCCCAAGTACAACGAGAGAGCGAGTAATATTTCGGTTTATAGTGAGACGCACTGAATGCTCCTTGAGAGAAGTAATAAACGACTTTGACATTCCCGAACAGGCGGCCCTTGCGAGCCGCCCATCGGTTTGGGGGGTTGCGGGAAGTTGTTAGTTGCTGGGACCCTTGGCCGCCGCTTCCGCTTCGGCCATCCGTTTCGCCATCTCCGCCTTAATTGCATCGAGGTTGAAACTGGCACCCCGCTGCATCGGAGGGTACTCGATAAAGGTCTGGATTGCCTTGCCCATTACCTGTTGAACGAACACGAAACGCCAGAATTCGTACTTAAACCAATCGAAGTATTGTTGCGCTCCGTCTTTCGTCCCGTTGCTGGGCCACCCGGTGCGCTCAAACGGATCGAGACGCAGGTTGGTGATGTAAGGCACGTCCGGATGGGTCTTTTCGCCCAGCCAGCCATGGGGTTGGTCGATAAAGCGGAACTTGTAATCGTCAATCCGCACGGCGCCGACCGTGCTTTCGCCGAGGTAGAAGATTTCATGACGCACCGACGGGCCTTTTCCGGTGATGGCGGCCATCTGGTTGTAACCATCCAGATGGTTCTTGTAGGTCCGGTCGCCGATGGTTTTGCCCTTCAGCAACTCTTCGGTGATGTTCGGATTACCGGCCGCAGCCACGAAGGTGGGTAGCCAGTCCAAACCGGAAAAGATCCCGTTCTGCACGGAGTCCGCCGGGACATGACCGGGCCAGCGAAGAATTGCGGGCACGCGGAAGCCGCCCTCGAGGACTGTACCCTTGGATTGCGCGAACGGGGTCTGACCGCCATCGGGCCAGGTGAAGAGTTCGGTGCCGTTGTCGGTGGTGAACAAAACAATCGTGTTCTGGTCCTCGCCGATGTCCTTAAGCTTCTGCATCACGATGCCGATGTCGTCATCCATCTGTGCCATGCCAGCCTCTTCTTCCGACCAGCCATTCTCGGAGTTGCGCAGCGCTTCATATTTCGGCGAGAGGTGCGTGACGATGTGCATGCGGGTGGGGTTGATCCAGACAAAGAAGGGCTTGTTGTCTTTCTTGGCCTTGTCGATGAACTGGATGGAGAGGTCGCGAATCTCATCGTCCACGGTCTCCATGCGCTTGGGATAAAGCGTACCGGCGTCCTCGATCTTTTGCTTGCCGATTACACCCCAGCGGGGCATCACCGTTGGGTCATCCTTATCGGTGGCCCAGCAATGAACCATGTTGCGCGGGCCAACGACATTCAAGAGATTCTGCGGATAGTCGGGATGCGCCGGGTCTTCCATGGCGTCGAGGTGATACAAATAGCCAAAGAATTCGTCGAAGCCGTGAACGCAGGGCAGGTACTCATTGAGATCGCCGAGGTGATTCTTGCCAAACTGGCCAGTGGCGTAGCCCATCGACTTCAATACCGTCGCCGTGGTGACGGCCTCAGCGGGTATGCCGATTTTCGCGCCTGCCTGGCCTACCGTGGTCATGCCCGTGCGGATGGGCAGTTCCCCGGTGATGAAGTTCGCGCGACCCGCCGTGCAAGATGCCTCAGCGTAATAGTCGGTGAACAACATGCCTTCCTTGGCGATCTTGTCGAGATTCGGCGTTCTACCTGCCATCAAACCGCGGTGGTAAGCACCGATGTTCCACATACCGATGTCGTCGCCCATGATGACGACGATGTTGGGCTTCTTGTCTTGAGCAGCAACGGGTGAGGGGGTAATCAGCCCCAGAACCGCGCAGATCGTTGCAAGAACAAGAGCTAGTCTTCCGATACACTTCATTTATGGCCTCCTCTTACTCTTTTGCTTGTCGTTAGTTACACGAAAACGTCGCGACACACTTCCGGGCCGAGCGGAGGACCGGAAAGACTTGGACGGGGCGCATAATGACCCACGCGAGACCAGGTTGTAATTGTCAAAAGTGACAATGCACCGAACCTGTTCGTTGTGCCGCTGCGCAGATCAATGGCTGCTGCGCCGGCGCCTGATTCCGAGGAGATCCCAGGTCAAGTTGTGAGATGGGAGACAAATACACGTCCCTCGAGGGCTTCGTTTATCGCCGGGATCAGATCGCTGTCCATGAGCACTTTCAGGACGTAAGCCACGCCTCCGGCGGAGAGGCAGGTGGCCAGAATGTCAGTGTCTTCATGAACGGTGAGGAAAACGATTTTGGTTTTGTTGCCGCGGCGTTTGAGCTCTCTGGCAACTTCGATTCCGCTCATGAAGGGCATGGAGATGTCTAAAACGAGGAGATCGGGCTTGAGTTTCAAAGTCTGCTCGAGAGCAGCTTTTCCGTCCGAGACGAGGTCAACGACGTCGAAGGAATCGCGCAACAATGCAGACACGGCGGTCAGCACCGTTGCGAGATCATCTGCCACTATGACGCGCGTCCGATTCATGAAAGCTCATCCCTAAGCTGAAGTTCAGTTGCAGATACCGAGTTGGATTCCCGAGCAGAGACTGCCTGAACGACAATCACCTGCCTGAGATTGCGTGCGATCTCCGTAGAGATGGACCTTACTAAAGCTAGCCTGAGCGCAAACGAGAAGGATTTGTATTGGTAAAACTAACAATGCCGGCGGGGGAGTGACGGGGGATTAGAGAGAGATAATCCTGTGCTTGATGGCGTACTGTACGAGCTCGGCGTTGCTCTTGAGTTGGAGAAGTTCCATAACAGCGTATTTGTGGGCGGCGACAGTACGCTTGGTGATGTTCAGGGTACTGGCGATTTCCTTCATGGAGCGGCCTTCTGCCAAGAGTTGAATGACTTCTCGCTGGCGAGGAGACGGTTCAGGAGTATGTTGACGGGCTTTGGGATGGCGCAACGAGATGTTGGAGAGGCCTTTGGCGGCGTGTGGGGTGACATAGGAGCCGCCCTTCAGGACCATCTCGATAGCATCCATCAACTCCAGAGCGGCCGCCTGTTTCAGAAGAAAAGCAGAAGCGCCGGCGCGGAAGGCTTCCCCTACGAGGTAAGGGTCTTCGTTCATGGTCAGGAAGATGAATTTCACGGCGGGCATGGACTGTTTGAGTTTTCTGGCGGCGTCGAGGCCGTTGAGCTGAGGCATGGCAATGTCCAGCACAATGATGTCAGGAGATAATCTGGGAGCTGCCTCCAGAAGTGCGCGCCCGTCACTGACCGTGCCGACAACGTTGCAGTGTGGCTCGAGAACGCTCTTCAGGGCGTCCGCCAACATTTGATGGTCGTCGGCCAGCAATATACGCGTGCGCTTCAAAATCTCACTCTCCCGCAGTCTGCGCTTTAGCCTGGGTTTCCTGTGCCCAGGCGGCCAGCGGAACATCGGCAATAATCTCCGTACCGCGGGCGAGTTGCGCGTTGACGGACAGCCTGCCACCAATCAGACGAAGCCGCTCGCTCATACCAATCAGTCCAATGCCAGCGGAGGGATTTCGAACGTCGGGGTCAAACCCGTAACCCTGATCCGAAATCCGAAGCATGATACGGTCTTCTCTTCCCGCAAGTTCCACTTGAGCGGACTTGGTGCCGCTATGCCTCGCGACGTTGGTGAGCGATTCCTGGGCGACCCGGAAAAGACACAGTGCAATTTCTTTGGGTACAGCGGATGGTGATCCGAGTTGGGTGAATTGCACGGAAACATTGTACTTCTCGGTGATTTCGTCACAAAGACCGTTCAGGGCAGCGACGAGGCCAACGTGCTCCAGCTTGCTGGAGTGAAGTTGATGGGAGAGTGAATGAAGATCTGAAGAGATTTCCTTGGTGGCCTGGAGCATTCCCAGGACTTTGGCGCGGTCCAGCGAATTGGTTTCGGGGAGGCATTTCCAGAGTTGGCCAAGGCCGATACCGAGAAGGGCGAGGCGCTGGCTGAAATCGTCGTGAAGTTCCCTGGCAATGCGGGCGCGTTCTTCTTCCTGGGCGTTAATGAGGCGGCCGCTCAGGTCATGGAGGGATTCCTCGGAAAGTTTCCTGTCGGTTATGTCGGTGCAAGAACCGATATAGCCACAGAAGGTCCCATCGGAATGGAACCTGGGCACACCGTGATCGACGATCCAACGGTAGAGCACCGTCAAAACGGCGCAGGCGGTATTCAATCTCGAATTTGGCGCGAGCCTCAAAGGAGTTGGAATAGATTTCCAGACAGCGCCGGACGTCGTCTGGATGAACGCCGGCTACCCAACCGTCACCTAGTTCTTGCTCCACAGTACGACCCGTAAAGTCCAGCCAACCCTGATTGAAGAACACGCAATGCTTGTCCGTGCCGGCCATCCAGATGAGTGAAGGGGCCGAATTGGCTACCAGACGGAAGCGCTCCTCGCTTTCGCGTATGCTCTGGAGGGAACGAACGCGCTCGGTAACATCCCGAGCGATCTTGGAAAAGCCGAGGATCGCGCCCGTCGAAGCTATAAGAGGGGAGATCGTCAAGGAAACGTTGATGCGCTTGCCGGATTTCGTGAGGCGAACAGTTTCGTAGTGTTCAAAGCGCTCTCCACCTTTAAGGCGGAGGAGCATCTCTTGCTCTTCCAGATGACGATCGGCAGGGATGATCAGAGTGATCGGCTGGCCGACGGCTTCAGCTTCGGAATAGCCGAAGATACGTTGCGCGCCCTTGTTCCAGGTCTGAATGATGGCGTCGAAATTCTTAGAAATGATGGCGTCTTCGGAAGACTCGACAATCGCGGCGTGGCGCGAGAGAGCAACCTGGGCGCGTCTGCGTAGCAAGGCGTTCGAAAGGATTTCGGCTAGCAACTTCAGCTGTTCGACCAGGGGAGCGATCCATATGACGCGATGCTTCGTACTGATAAACGAGATGCCACCGAAGAAGTCGTCACCCGTGCGGAGAGGAACTGAGGCAAGAGACAGAGCCCCTAGCTTTTGGAGTTCTTCCCGCTCGGCAGAGGCCTCTTTCGGTAAGACCTGCAGATCCGAAACACGCACAATCTCACCGGCCAGAAGTCGGTTGATCCACCAGGAAAACTTGTCGGCACTCAGACGTGCCGGGTGCGACTGTGCGTCTTCCCTTTGCCAGGAGATCGTCGGAGTCAACTCCGTTTTATCAGCAGACATTTCATGAATGGTAATGAGATCCACATCCAGATATTCGCCAATACGCGGAAGCGACTGTTCAATCGTGGGAGCGACCTGCTCATGAGGGAGATTGATGAAGGTATTGGACAAATCGGAAACAATTTTTTGAAAGGCGATGCGGTCAAGCAACGACTCCTGGAACCTTTTGCGTTTGGCGCGCTGCCACAAGAGGGCAAAAATGAGAACCGCCTCAACCAGGGCGAGGAAAATCGCGCCAAGGAAATAGTAGCGGTAGGATTCCCAAAGACTGGGCTGGCGATAGAGAACGATACTGCCATATGGCAGCGTGGATTCTGGGATTTTCCAGTGGCGAAGCTGGCGCGCGTCGAACAGGTAATCGCGGCGAGCAATGGCGTCGTCGGGATGCTCGCCCGCGAGCATGCGAAGTCCCATCTCACCGGCCTGCCTGCCCATCTCCGCAAACCTGGTAACGTAGCCGCCCACGGCGCCCGAGCCAACGTGGGTGTCGAGGAGAACGTAAACCGGAGCCCCGGACACAGCAGCGATTTTGGAGGCAGCTTCCGCCGAGATGAATGGACGGCTCGCGGCATCACGCGATAAGCTCACAAACAGGACGATACTCTCGGGGCCGAGAGCCGCTACTTCTTTAGAGATCTCTTGAAAGGTGTGGTTGGTCAGATATAGGAATTGATGCTGGTCGGAAGAACCGGCGAGTTGCTGGCGAACCTGGTCGAGAACACCCAAATCGCTAGGAGAGGTGCCTCCAATGATCACGACCTTGCGGGAATTGGGTTGCAGGCGGCGTGCGGCGTCGAGGGTTTTTCGTGCATCGACGCCAATCGAAATGCCCACGTTTCTGTTGGAACGTGCCAATTGAGCGGGACGAGCTTCCTGAGGACGGACGCTCAGATAGAGCAAAGGAACATTGGGAAAGAGGTCCCTGGGGACATCGCCTGCAGCGATTACAAGATCGATCCCGGAGTTGGCATATTTCCGCTGAATCCAAGCTTGCTGTTGAGATTGGAAGGCAGGATCCGGGAAATGGATGCGATCTAAGTGCTCGGTGAAAACGATGATGCCGTCTGGCGAGCCCTCACGCATAGAGGAACGGATGTTCTCATCGATGGTGCGGAAAATCGGCCAGCTGAAGCCTTCCTGCATGAGGATCAGAACGCGCTTGGATTGCTTGGGCTGTGCCACGGCTGGGGCGGCAATGATCAGAAACAGGAAAGCGCAGGCAGAAACGGCAAGCCAGCTTGCATGACATGCAGGGCCGTGGAACTTTCCAAGCTTGGACTCGGCGACCCTTGTAATTCGAGCGATCATGGCGATCTGTATACGGCGCTAGGCGCTGATTGTTAGCGTCAATAACGACGAGTTCTTGATGCGGAAGTGCCAGCCCCCTTCAATGGTTTTGTAAAACGACTCAGGTACACACTGGCCCGGGAAACCAGTGGCGAATTGGTATTTGAGCCGATGGAAGAAGAGCGTCAGCTACCGGCCAGGCTTTTTAGCCGCATGTTTGTACAGAGTCTAACATATAAAACCATGGAGCACGGGACACTTGTGACGTCCGTCACAAGACGATTGTGAGGGAGACTTGGCTGAATGGGAGGGCGCCCGGGACCCGATCGGCCTATTTCCCAGGTGCAACCCATGGAAGCGCATTTGAAAGCCGTCTGTGGGAACTGTAAGAGTGCGCATGGACCGTTGTATTATCCACAAATCGCAGCCGAGAGAAGCGGGAAGACGCAAGCACGCCGGATTACGCGTGTACAGTTCGCGGACAGCTTTGCGCCAAACGGCTAAGCCTGAAATATGGGCTTCGTATCAGGTTTCTACACCGATCGATCTCTCCATGCACTGAGATTTGCTGTCTTTTACAGCAAAAACGGTATGGACTGTACGCTGCTCGGACGTCACAATTTGAACAATTCAACATCCTAACCTTGACCTGCGGGCTGGAACGTTACTCCGAGCGTTCCAGCCCATCTTCATTTTTAGCGCGCGAATCGGCATGAACGGCTTCCCTTTCCATGTTTGGAGGTGCGAACGGAGACGGTGCGATTGACGGAGGAGGCAACGCGTCAGGCCGCTATATCGAGTGGGCGAGAGGCTGGGCGAAAACGTAGCGCCAGCCTGTGGGAGTGCGAAGATACACGTCACTGAACCAAAGTTTGCACTCGAGAGGCTTACCATTCTCCGAGCCCCTAACGGACAATAGAGCGGTGTCGCCCCAGATGCGAACTGTGCGATCGGTGGCTTCCTGGTGTTCGTACGAGCTGGTCCCGCTGGCAGATTCTTTAAGAAGGTCGGCCTTCGACTGGGTGCGACCACGTCCAGTGACAAGGACAAAGTCGTCGGCGAGGATGCGATCCATCGTTGCGACGTCATTCTGCTTCACGGCCTGCTGATACTGAGTATCGAGAGCTGCACCGGCGATTTCGTCGTCAGCGAGGGACGAAGAGGATCGGACGGCCGCAAGCATGAGCGTGCTGGCAAGGACCAGCCCCAAGAATGCAACTGGCACAACGTCTCACGAAGAGGCCTTCAAAAGGCGTCCCAGCGCAAGGAAAATAAAACACTAGCTCCCAACTGTCCGGTTGCCGTGCAAGGGCCGGTGGCAATTGAACGCGCGAGCTATTTCTGCGACGCTACAAGAATCGCCATCCCCATGCGCTATGAGCTAGCGCTGCTCTAGCAATCGCGCAGTGGTAAGTTGGTAGAAAAACTCTCGCCCGGCAATAAATGGCAGTGTATTGCAGACATGTCATTATTTCGCACTTCGACCGCAGAAATGCTTTTCAGGTCACCTAAAGAAATTCATTGCTGAGCGACAGCACTTTCTATAGAAACTTAGGACGGCGGGATTGCGGCGTGATCTCGCTAATCGAATTCGTTTGTGAGGGGAACCATGGCTCATGAGGAAGCAGGGAAACCCAACCCTGGCCCGAAGCTGGTCATCCGAAATATCGGACTGATCCTTAGCGGTGATATCAACCGTCCGATACTTGACGCGGACACCGTGATTGCAAAGGATGGCCGCATTACCGCCGTCGGAAGAGAAAAGGACATCGATAGCGAAGCGGCAGCGCATGTCATCGACGCCAACGGCACGGCACTTGCTCCTGGACTGATTGACAGCCACGTTCATCCGGTCGCAGGTGATTGGACTCCGCGCCAGAATCAAATTGGCTGGATTGACAGCTGTCTGCACGGCGGGGTCACCACCATGATTTCTGCTGGGGAAGTGCATATGCCCGGGCGTCCTAAAGACATCATCGGGCTAAAAGCCATGGCCATCACGGCGCAGCGCGCGTTCGCCGCGTTTCGACCGAGCGGTGTGAAAGTGCACGCGGGCGCGCCAGTAATCGAGCACGGCATGGTGGAAGAAGACTTCAAAGCGCTGGCGGAGGCTGGCGTAACGTTGCTTGGTGAAGTTGGGTTGGGAAGTGTGAAAGACGGCGCTACGGCGCGTCAGATGGTCGCGTGGGCGCGAAAGTATGGGATACAAAGCACGATTCACACCGGTGGCCCATCCATTCCGGGATCGAGCCTGATTGACAAGGATGTAGTGCTTGCTGCTGATGCAGACGTGATTGGGCACATTAACGGAGGCCATACTGCGCTTCCTGACAAGCAAATCACGGGCTTGTGCGAGGAGTCTCCGCGCGGCCTGGAAGTAGTTCACAATGGCAACGAGCGCGCCGCACTCCTCGCGGTGCGCACTGCGAAATCATTGAACGTGATGGACCGCGTCATTCTCGGTACGGATGCGCCCGCCGGCTCAGGAGTTCAGCCGCTCGGCATTCTACGTCTGATCTCTATGCTCTCCTCTCTCGGAGAGATCCCCGCAGAGATTGCCTTTTGCTTAGCAACCGGTAACACAGCAAGGCTTCGAAAACTGGATTGCGGAATGATTGAAGCGGGGCGCCCCGCCGATCTTGTGTTTCTGGATCACGCACAGCATTCAGCGGGGACGACGCTGCTTGAGAGCGTACGGCTGGGTGATCTTCCCGGCGTGGGGATGACGATAATTGACGGAGTGGTGCGATCGGAACGCAGCCGGAACACTCCTCCGGCAACGCGGATACCTAAAATTGTGAAGTGAGGTTGAACCCGGAGGCGCTCGGGAATCCTATCGCAAGCCGTCTTCGCCTTTGATCTGGTCCTTCGTAAGACCACCTATACGTGGGAGCGGCCGTCCGCTGTCGGTCACAGCGATCGCGACCACAATTTCGTTTGCGCGTGGCGCATCGTTTACACGTATTTCCATCGCATCGAAATGACTACGCACGTAAGCAGCATCCTTGTGACCCAAAGGGATGTCCAATACCACCCCGGGCCCACCACGTTTCTTCGATGAGGGAATCAGGGCCGCTCCTTTTCCCAGCACCTTGCGCACCGGCGTGCCCAGCTTAGGATGCAGAAGAGCCGCTGCATGCTCGAGTTCACCGTTTTCTCCTACGGCTGCAGCTTTTCCGTAGCTCTCTGCCGAAGGGCCGGGGATGCCTAGCGCGGCGACCGCGCGTTCGGTCAGCAGCGCGCCTAGCTCCTCACCGATTTCCATGAGTTCGGTCAGATCCTCAACGTAGCGTCCCGCGAAGGGATTTTCGATCACTGCCGCTGTAGCGGCGCGCCGCGTTGGCGGCTGGACGGTTTTGCCCATCTCGCTGCGTGTTTCTTCAACGATCGTGACGATTTTTCGAATCTTCGCTTTCATCGCAAGCCATCCTCGCCTTTAATTTCGGAAGCCTTCAACCCGCCCACGCGAGCATGTACCCGGGCACCTGTGGTCATCACCAATGCCAGAACCATTTCATCGGCGCGTGGTGCGTCGGTTATTCCGACTTCCATGGCGTCGAAATGGCTGCGGACGTAGGAGGCGTTGATGTGCGTGATGGGCACGTCCAACCGCGTACCTGGACCGCCTACCTTCTTTGAGGAGGAGACGATAGCCTTCGCACCGTTCAGTATTTCGCGCATGGCATAACCGCCCGGTACGTGCCAGAGCGCTCCGTGCTCGAGTTCCCCGTTTGCGCCGACGATGGCGCCTTTGCCGTAGCCTTCGACGACCGTAGCATTGCCTCCAAGATCTGCGACGAGCAACGTGGCCATTTCGAGTCCGAGGGGCTTCAGGTCGTTCATGAAATCCTCGATCTGTTCTACATATTTTCCCGCAAATGGATTGTGAATGACGGCAAGAGCGGCCGCACGTCGCAGAGGAACGGCGGTACTCGGTCCTCCTTCATGAAAGATCTCTTCCAGCACGCGAACCATCTTTCGCACTTCGACTTTAGGCATGCGTAAGGCTCCGTTCGGTCGGCTCTGCTTTGCTCGATGCCAGGTTGCGGAATCGAAAAGCATGCGGCACGATGCGGGTGTGGTCCTGCAGATGAAGCGCTGCGGCGAGAACTAAATCTTTCGAACGCAACTCTTCCGCAACGATAGCCCCCGCTGCGAGTGCCTCTTCGATTTCATCGTCACGCAATGGAGGCACGTCGCGAGTCACAAGGAGGTCTCTTAAATCATTGTCGGGGGCAATCTCACGAGCTGGCAAGCGCACAATCGCCGGATGACGTGGCAAGTTGACCGCATTCGCGATGATGGTGGCGGCGGCATCTGCTGCGGGCGCATCCTTCGCGAGAACTGTAACGGCATCCGCAATGCCCAGTGAAAAACTTCGTCCGCGCCAGCCACTGGTCGCCAAGCCTCGGGCCTGATCCGTAGAGCTGATTCGCAGAGCGCCAAACAAGGAAGGCTGGTCGGGCCGGTCGACCATACCGATGGAGAATATTTCGGCAGCCGTCAAGTGCAGTGCGATGTCGCCTCCATTGTTCACGTAGCAACGCGTGAGTTCTGCTCTTCCGGTCATGACCTCGAGGATCTCCTCGGCCACAGCTCCGGCGACGGCGGCCATCGGCGTGATGAAGCACCGTTCGGCATAGGGCTCGACCGCGTCCGCCATTCGTCGAGCGATTCTTCCTTGTGGACGCGGGCCGCCACGACGCACGGGTTGACGAAGGAGCGGGAGTTCGGAGCACAGTTCATCCAATACAGTAATGAAGCGACGCGAGGCTGCTTCATATACCGCGCGAATCTGCTCGCCGCTGCCAAACGCCTCCACGATCAAATCGATCGGTCCATCGTGAAGGTGAAGCCGGTGGCCATCGGGCAACAGGCGTATGATCGGCACTTCCCTCATTACGTTTTGCCCTCCGAAGACTCGGATCTGAGTGGCCATGGATTTTGCGGTAAGGGGGCAAGTTGCCGCTGGCGTTCGTTCTCTTTCAAAACTTCAGCCAGCGAGCGCACGGAATCCATGTGGCCGCCAAGCGCGGCATAGTCGTCCTTCTTCAAGGTGAATTCAATCGGCGCGACTAATGCCGGCGTGGGTACGTACCCGAACGCGTTGTCGGGCATGCGCGTGACATCCACCATAAAGGTGATGCCGCCACCAGGCCAGATATAGACCGGCGCTCCGCCGCAGGTTACGCGCGTCAGATCCTGTCGAACCGAACGCGTCAACTTTACGGGATTTTCCGTAACACCCGCGCGAAGCGAACCACCCGCTCCCGCCATGAACAAGACCGTGGTGAGTGCAGGCTCACAGTTCTCCTTGATGCGATGAACGGACTCCGCCAACTCTTCCGGCAAGCCCTTCTCTACGGGCTTGCGAGCTTCATCCAGTTCGAAGTAGGCGTACTGCTCTCCTGTCGTGCTGACCATCAGCAGACGCAAGTGCGGCCACGCGATTTTTGGTTTGAATGGTTTCAAGATGGTGAGCGGGTCGGAGATGGATGTTCCGCCCCAGCCACTTCCCGGCTCAGCGACTTGAAAATAACGACCGGGCGTAGAACGACGGCCCTTGATGCCGATTCCTGTTTCGCGGACGCCGAGAAGTTTCCCTGCCTGGTGCTCGGAGAGAACCCCGGTGATGTGGTCATCCACCACGACAACTTCGTCGACTTTGCCAAACCACTGTTTCGCGAACATTCCGATGGTGGCGGAGCCGCAGCCCACGCGCATGCGCTCTTCGCGCTGACCATTGACGACCGGCGGCCGACCCGCGGCGACGACAATTTGTGCGCCATCATCGATCGAGAGTTCCACTTCCTTGGCATTGCACAAATCGAGCAGCGTTTCGCAAGTCATGCGGCCTTCGCTCTTCGTTCCGCCGGTCAGGTGATGCACGCCCCCGAGCGAGAGCATCTGGGAACCATATTCGCCCGTGGTGACGTGGCCGACGGGTTCGCCTTTGGCGCGCACCAGATTCCGTTCGGGACCGAGGTGGCGATCGGTATCGATTTTGAGTTTTACTCCGCAGTAGCTGAAAATCCCTTCGGTCACGACAGTCACCATATCCACGCCGTCGACATCACAGGACACAATGAAGGGAGCTGGCTTGTAGTCCGGGTACGTGGTGCCCGCTCCGATCGCGGTGACGAAGGTCTCCTGCCCCTTCGTCAGTTTGCCGTCCCACTCCTTCGTGCTTTCGAAAAAGGGCACGAGAGCGCGGCCTTTGGATTTCGCCTGGTCCAACAAAAGATGCGGATCGACGCGGACAAGCTGGCCATCATGATTCGCGTAGCGGTCGCAGGCACCGCTGCGCCCCTGCTTGATGTAACAGAGAACCGGGCAGGCATCGCAACGGATCGTGTCAGCAGGCGCCTGGCTATCCATGGTGTTGTCCGTGTGAGGCACTTTTTGCCACGATCGCCGCGCGCACTTTGTCGGGTGTGGCGGGGAGCTTTCGTATGCGGACGCCAACCGCATCATAAATCGCATTCAATATTGCAGGGGCTGTGGGGATCAGTGCCTGCTCTCCGATTCCCTTTGCGCCGAACGGACCAATCGAGGAAGGATCTTCAATCAAAATCGATTCCACGACGGGCATGTCTCCGATGGTTGGGATCAGGTAATCGTGCAGATTTTCGCCCTTTCCGGGGAAGAACTCTTCCATCAGCGCCATGCCGAGGCCTTGCGCCGCGCCACCTTCGATCTGCCCCTCAACAAGTGTCGGATTGATTGCGCGTCCGACGTCGTGCGCCGCTACCAGGTGCACTAATTTCACAGTTCCCAACTCCGTGTCCACTTCCACGATTGCCATATGCGCGCCAAATCCGTAGACGGCATAGGGAATCCCCTGGCCGTCTGGATCGAGCGGCGTTGTCGGGGGATCGAAGGTGGCCTCCGCGCTTGCGACGTAGCCTAGAGAATCGAGTGGTAGTTCGTTCAACTCGATCGTGCGTTTCTTTTCCTTTTCAACCAGAGTGATGGCATGGTTCTCGAAAACAATCTTGGTAGATTCGCAGGCCCCGAAAAGACGAAGAATCGCGTGGCGCAATTGTACGCCTGCCAGGTATGCAGCCTTTCCGCTGACAAAGGTCTGGCGCGAAGCGGACGTTTTACCGCAATCGGGGGTGACGTCTGTGTCGCCCGACAGGAGATCGAATCTGTCAACGGGAGCGCCTAGCGCTTCCGCGCAGATTTGCGTTACGACAGTAGCCGAACCTTGGCCGATATCTACCGCACCCTGATGCAGTGAGATCCGGCCGTCAGGTTTCAGTCCCACGCGCATGGTAGATGGATTCGCCAAGGACGTATTGCCACAGCCGTACCACATCGAGGCGATGCCAACCCCGCGTCGCAATGGTCCCTTGGCATTGGCATTAAACGCGGCCGCTGCTTGTCGGGCCATTTCCCACCTCGGACGAAGCGCTTCGAGGCAGGCGCGAATGCCGACGCCCTCGCCGAGCACCTGGCCGGTAACCGTCGGGGTATCGTGCTCAAGCACATTCCGGAGACGGAATTCGAGGCGGTCGATTCCCAGCTTTTCCGCGAGTTCGTCGTAAAGTTGTTCCTGCGCAATCGTTCCTTGCGGCACGCCGAACCCGCGAAAGGCGCCCGCTGGGACAAGATGGGTGTGAACAGCGCGAGTGATGGCGCGATAGTTCGGAACCTGGTAAGGCCCCGAAGCGTGGATGGGTACGCGAGCGGCAACGGTGGGCCCCCAGGAGGCGTATGCCCCGGTGTTGAAATCTCCTTGAACGTCCATGGCGAGGAGTTTTCCGTCCCGCGTTGCGCCAGCCTTACACCAAATCCGTGATGGATGGCGCTTGGTGGTAGATTGTATCGACTCCGGCCGCGTGTAGGCCATTTTCACCGGCCTGCCCAAATGCCAGACGGCGACGGCGAGGAACGGCTGGACGGAGAGATCGAGCTTGGTGCCGAATCCCCCGCCGACCGCTGTGGGAACGATGCGTACGCTGCTTTCCGGGATGCCGAGGATCGCGGCGATGCCTAGGCGGTCCATGTAGGGGGATTGAGTGCAAGCCTGAATTTCGATGCGATCTCCTAGGCGCCGCGCAAAACCGGCCTCGGGTTCGATGCAGGCATGCTCGACGAAGCCGGTTTCGAATTCCGCCTCCACGACGACCCCTGCTTCGGCGAGTGCTTTCTCTACGTCGCCGCGCACTACGCGGCCGCGTACAAGAATATTTTCGGGCCGATTCTCGTGCACTCTCGGTGCGCCTTCCGTAAGCGCAGCGGTCAAACTGGTGAGCGCCGGCAATTCTTCCCAGACAATGGGGAATTTGGCGAGGTCCAGCTTTTCCATCTCGTGCGATTCACCCGCCACCGCAGCTACCGCTTCTCCGCGGAAGCGCGCTTCTTTCTCGGCGAAGACGGGCTGGTCGGCAAACTTGTGGTGCACGCCGAAATAGTTCTGGCCGGGTATATCGTTTGCAGTGAACACGGCGTGAATTCCCGGATGTGCGGCAACGAATGAATCCAGATCGCCCAGGCGGAAAGACGCACGGTGATACGGGCTGCGAATCACGCGCAAGACCAGCGAGCCCGTCGGCCATTGATCCGCTCCGTAGATCTCGCGGCCGAGGACTTTGCGCGTTCCGTCGAGGCGTACGAGGCGTTGGCCCACGGGACCAGCTGGAGGAGCGGGAGTTACGTCGGAGGCGGCTGGTAGTCCAGATTCCATCACCGCGGAAATGATTTTGCGATAGCCGGTGCAGCGGCAAAGCACACCGCCCAGCGCATCCTGTACTTCCAATTCCGTCGGGCGTGGGTTCTTCTCGATCAAGGCCACCGCGGAAACCAACATGCCGGGCGTGCAGATGCCACACTGCGCGGCACCGTGAACAAGAAACGATTCCTGTAATCGGTCGAAGGCCGCAGAAGATTGAACAAGTCCTTCGATGGTGCTGATTTCCACGCCCGCAAGTTGTCCAACGGCGACCATGCACGCACACACGGGCTTTCCGTCCAGGAGGACGGTGCAGGCGCCGCAATCACCTGCATCGCAGCCCACCTTCGTTCCAGTGAGTCCCAATTCCTCACGCAAGACTTTCGATAAGCGCGTAAAGGGGGCAGAATTAATCCCTACGTGCTTGCCGTTCACGGCAAGCGAGATTTGAGCTCCGATCGCGGTGTTCACGCAGACTTCTCCACGCAGGCTTCGAGCGCGCGCTGTACCAGCACGAGCGCCGCATCTATTCGGTACGCTGCCGTGGCCCTCATATCATCAATGGGAGAGAGCTCGGCAAGATATTTCTGCTGCACCCGTTTTCCTATACCCTTCAGGGCGGCGACTCCCTTTAGGGATCTTTCCAATTCGTACAGCCGAAGCGCCGACGCCGAACACGCCCCACAAGCGAGCAACGCTTCCGCAATTTTCCCGTGGTCGTCGATGAGGAGATTCGCAGCCACCATGGCGATCGAAATGACGAGATAACGACGCGCGCCTAACTTGAGAAAGGTGGAGGCAGAGTTTTCCAGGCGGCGGGGGATCGTGATTGCGGAGAGAATTTCTTCCGGGCGTCGATTCGTTCGGCGATTTCCCAAGACAAAGCTTGCAAGCGGCATTCGCCGCGAGCCCGATACGGAACTCAGAGTTACGTCGGCATCGAGTGCTAAAAGTGCTGGGATTCCGTCTGCCGCTGGCGATGCGTTGCACAGGTTTCCAGCGATTGTCGCCACGTTTTGGATCTGGACAGAGCCCACTTCCCGCCCGGCGGCCCTCAACCCATCGAAGCCGCGAGGCAGAGGTGCTTCCACGATTTCACGCCAAGTGGTTCTGCCGCCGATGCGAATGGTGCCGGCGGTCGAATGAATTCCCTTAAGTTCGGCTACTCCGGAGATGTCTATAACGGGTGTGTTCGGAGAACGGTCACCAAGAGCAGGGAAAAAGTCAGTGCCACCGGAGAGAATCGTGCCACGCGATTCCGCAAGTGCGCGGACTGCTTCGTCGAGCGTTCGTGGTCGCAAATACAAAGTGTTCATCTCCGGGCCGCGGCACGAATACGAAATCCAAGTGCGGCCAGCGAGCTAGCTGTATATCGCTCGCTGCGAATTGTTAAGCGAACATAAGAACGTCAGGCTCTGATCGCGTCGCAGCAGGAGATTATAGCCGACGACGACGCTGGAGATGTTCCTTAATAGTTATCGGCGGGTTACTGAGGGCTCTGCATCGCGATAGCAGATTCTGTCGAAGATTGATCTTGGCTGAATCGACGTACTACGCCGGACGCGAGATGTGGGGGTGAAACAGGGTGATGCGGTATTCGTTGAGGTGGGAGTCAGAAGGGGGGCTAAGTTTAAGGCGGGCTACGAGAGGAAGCGATTAAAGTTGGGAAGCGTGCATATGAGCATTACGGCCACTTCGAAACACCAGACGCAGTTGTGTGTGCCAGTCAGGCAAACCTACGCCAAATCGAACGTAGGAAAGAACTATGAGTTCCGCCGCGGCATTCGAAGCTGAGTGGGGAGTGCTGGGGCGGAGGGAATAATTTTCGTCGGCAAACGCGTCGGACGGGATGTCGCCCTAGACCTCATCAGTGGAAACATGGATGAAGCGCGGAACGGAAAGCTTGCGGGCTACCTCCAGCAGAACAAGGGTACCGGTGACATTGGTCTGAATGACTGGGGAAGGCTCATAGATGCTGCGATCAACATGAGATTCGGCTGCAAGATGAACCACCGCGTCGCAACCACGCATGGCGTTTTCCACGGCATTGGGATCGCAAATATCACCCTTGACGAAGGAGTAGAGGGGGGTGGTGAGCAACGGAATCGAGATTGGCGAGGTTGCCGGCGTAGGTCAGCTTGTCGTAGTTGACCACGGAGTGGCGCTTACCAGTAGAAAGAGTATTGCGAATGAAATTAGAGCCGATGAATCCCGCGCCACCGGTCACGAGAATTTTCATTATTTGCGCACCTGAGCAGTGACAGCCATGCTCGATTCCGTATTGAGCTTATTGGCACCGCTTTGCGCCACCAGGGTATTGGCCCGCAGGAGCGATTCAAAGGTCCCTGCATCGGTCCACCAGCCATCGAGAATATCGTACGTCAAAGTCCCTTCCTGAATGTAAAAGTTATTGACGTCTGTGATTTCCAGTTCGCCCCGACCGGAAGGTTCCAAGCGGCGTATCTTATCGAACACGGAATTATCATAGAGATAGACGCCAATGACAGCGAAGTTGGACTTGGGATTTTTGGGTTCTTCCTCAATGCCGTCGACGTAATTGCCGCGAATCGCTGCGACACCGAAGCGCTCCGCATCTGGCACTTCCTTGAGCAGAATCTTGGCACCTTTTTTCTGGCGCTGGAAGGATTCAACGGCGCCACAGATATTCATTTCGATGATATTGATGTGCCCTCCAAATCGTGAACGTGCAATTGAACAAAAAGTCAGAAAACACCGGGCGTGGCCCGGGGCACGAGAACTCTCGCAAGCAGGTTGAGTAGTCGGTATCAGGGAAAAGTCTCTGATTCAAGAGATGTGCGCCCGCGCTAAACGAGAGGCTCTGGCAATGAGAGTCTAGAGCCCATTGCACAACCTGGCTAAGTCATTGATTCTATTGACTGAGAACTGGCTTGCTCAACAGCTTCTAGTCATTCGCGGAAGCGCTCTTGAAAAGGGACTTTTGGTCTTGTTGTATAGAGGTCTCTTGCGCCAAATCGGAAGGGTAACGATATTCCGGAACAATCTGCTTGATTTTTGCGCGGATGGGGCGAGGGCCATCAACATTGAGAGTTGCCTTCAGCTCTCGCAATTGCGCGCAGAGTTGCACCCAGTCCGGCTTCGAACAATTAATGCGCTTGATCTTGTTAAAGACAGTGGGAGAGATCGTTTCCTGGCTGTAATAGAGCTCTTCCTCCAGCTTTTCGCCATCCCTAAGGCCGGTAAACTGAATCCTGATGGAATCTTCCGATTTGCCGGAGAGGCGGATGAGGGTACGAGCCATGTCAACAATCTTTATGGGAGTACCCATCTCGAGAACTAGAATGTCGCCATCGTGGCCGGCGGTGAAGGCTTCAAGGACGAGAGAGACGGCTTCCTGAGTGGTCATGAAAAAGCGGGTAATCTCGGGGTGCGTGATGGTTAAGGGTCCCCCTTCTTGAAGCTGTTTCTGAAGGATGGGCACGACGCTCCCGTTGGAGCCGAGAACGTTTCCAAAGCGAACGGAGACACAGCGCATGTTTTTTTTGGGCCGAGCCGAGAGAATCAGTTCTCCGATGCGCTTGCTGGAACCCATAACGCTCATTGGATTCACGGCTTTATCGGAGGAAATCAGGACAAAGGAACGGCAACCTGAATCTTCCGCAACATTCAACAGACCTTCGAGGCCAAACACGTTGTTGCGAATTGCCTCGGCCACATTTTCTTCCATTACGGGAACATGTTTGTAGGCAGCGGCGTGAAACACATGTTCGACTAGATGATCGGAGAAGCAGCGGCGCATGCGATCGACGTCGGTGATGTCGGCTACGCAACAGACCATGGGCGGGCCGGCGCTGTGCTGACGAAGTTCGTTCTGCAGATAGAACATTCCAGTTTCATTTTGATCAAGGCACACGAGCTTGCGAGGGCCGTATTCCAGAATTTGGCGGCAGAGCTCGGAGCCGATGGTGCCAGCGGCGCCTGTCACCATCACACTGCTGCCGCTTAGTTGCGCACCGACCGCGTCCAAGTCAATTTTCACGGGATCGCGCCCCAGCAGATCTTCGAGGCTGACTTCACGCAGTTCCGTGATCTTGACCTTGCCGAGAATGATGTCCTTGATCGGAGGCACGGTGCGGAAATGAATATTGGCCTGAGTGCAGATATCGACAAAGCGAACCATTTGAGGACCGGTGGCAGAAGGGACGGCGATCAGGACTTCGTCCGCGGGCATAGTAGAAAGAACCTCGGGCAGCCGAGCGACTGTGCCGAGGACGCGAACGTTGTGGATGCGAACGTTCAGTTTGGAGGGGTCATCGTCAAGGCAGCCCAACGCAACATAACCGCTTTCCGGTCGATGAAGTTCGCGGAGAATCGCCTGGGCCGCGGAGCCGGCGCCAATAACGAGGATTCTCTTGCAGGAGGAAATGTTTTCGCGCACTGATTCAGCAACTAACCGGGATAGCAGACGCACACCGATCAGCAATCCCGCCGTAAGCAACGCCTCCAAGACATAGACAGTGCGGGGAAATGCTACTGCCCGCAGAATAACCCTCATGATGACCCAAAACAGGATTGTTCCCATCCCAACGGCTTTCAGGATGTCGATTCCATCCCGGATCCCCACATATTTCCACCAGCCACGGAAGAGACCATAGTAGGCCATCGTGATCAGCCGCGTAGCTACAAGAATCGGGATCGCAAAAACAAGAACGGAGCGGTGTGGCAAAGTAAAATCAAATCGTAGCATCCAGGCAAGGCTCAGGGAGCAAATGATGAGCCATGCCTGAAACACGCCAATGAACCACGGCCGATACCGCAGAAGCAGGCGAGGAAGAATGTAAGTGATCTTCGGCGATGCAGACATAATCAACCTACCTTGTCTGTGGAATTTGTGCAGGGAGGACAACACTCCGAAAGGAATATTAATCGCTCTTCAGTTCGGAATTCTGCGCGAGAATGCTGTCATCTCGATCTACTTCGCAATGCTGTCTGCGAGCGGCGACATCCAGCACTTTAGTGACAGCCAGACAAGTCGCGTGCATATCGATTTCCGATAGCGTCGGATGAACGAGAAACATCAGACTGGTTTCGCCCAGCTCACGCGCCACGGGAAGACGGCAGTTTGGCCGCCAGTCGGGCGGAAATGCTTTTTCCAGATAGATTTCACTACAGCTGCCACTGAAACAGGGAACGCCTTCGGCGGTGATCGACTCTATGAGGCGGTCACGCGTCCACCCGGGTCGAAGCATCTCCGGACGGATGAATACGTAATACTTGTAGTACGCATGCTGGACATAGGATGGAGGTACAGTAACGCGCAATGCTGGCAAGACCGAAAAGTAGTTCGTGAGCTGTATTGCATGACGGCGCCGAGTCTCGAGCCACATGGGCAATTTCTTGAGAGCCACACGCCCCATGGCGGACTGAATTTCCGTTAGCCGACAGTTCGTGCCAAATGATTCGTGCAGCCATCGGAAACCGGCAGTCTGCTCTCGATGGTGTACGGCGTCATAGCTCTTGCCGTGGTCTTTATAGGACCAAACGTGCTTCCATATCTGCTCAGAGTTAGTGGTGATCATGCCCCCTTCTCCTGCAGTAGTCATGATCTTGTCCTGACAAAACGAAAAGGCAGCGACATCGCCCAGGGAGCCAACCGGGCGGCCTTTATACACGGCACCTAGTGCCTGGGCGCAATCTTCCACAACCTTTATGCCTCGCTCACGTGCGAGTGCAAGGATGTCGTCCATCTCACACGGCCATCCGGCCAAGTGCACAGCGACGATCGCTTTAGTACGCTCCGTCAATACTTCGCGTATACTGTCTGCCGTTATGTTCTGGCTCTGGGCGTCCACGTCGGCGATCTTCGGCCGAGCCCCGAGCATTACCGCGCAGCTCGCCGAGGCTATAAACGTACGGCTGGTCGTGACCACTTCATCTCTTTGACCAATGCCTAAAGCCTTCAGGGCGCACTCCAGGGCTACTGTCCCATTGGCTAGGGCGACCGCATGCTTACATCCGGCAAATGCGGCGAATTCAGCTTCAAACTGCCGACCCTCGTCGCCCGTCCAATAATTAACATTTCCCGAACGAAGGACCCCAATGGCAGCTTCAATCACGTCGGGGTCAAATTGTGGCCACCCGGCAAAAGGTTTGACTCTTAAGGGCCGCCCACCCCCGATGGCTAATTGCTTTGTTCTTGTCTCAAGCGCAGCCTTGTCCAAATCAATTCTCCCTGAATCACGCAAGGACGTTTCCCATGATTGAATCTAAAATGAACGATCTCCCAAGTCGACCCAAACCCGGAACGGACGAAGCTAGCTAGTTGGTTCTTGAATTTGTTGATCATTCTCGACAGGAGTGCTCGGCCCAAATCGGCGATCGCCGGACAAAGAATTTGCATGTCAGGAGGGGCAACGTTTTGGCCTCGAGAGTGAGGACCCTACAGCTCGTTCTCCGGGCCAATCTCTACCAACTCAAACAGGACCGCGCCCTTATCCATGAGCCAAGCAACCTTTCTACCATTGAATGCCACGGCATAAGTGGGTGGCCGGACGAGAAAGAGGCCGGCGTTTCGCAACCTCACGCAGGTTTCATCAATATCTGGCGTGGAATAGCAGATGTGATTCAAACCCCCACCCTTTTTAAGGGCGCCGGTAAGGGTGCTCTCGGGCCCATCCGGCGAAACAAATTCCAGCAAAGGTTTCTCTCCGGGGAATCCCAAAAACTGCACATAAGCGGTCTGCAAAGGGTCGTGAATGATGCCGCTCCGGAGTTCGTATCCGAATCTCTCGATATACGACGTCGCAGCGCTCGCAATATCCCCCACCACTACGCCCACATGATGGAAGTGCAGAGTCACATGTCCTTTCTTGTCACAAATCATGCTCGGTCGTTCATAGATTTGTAGTGAAGTTTACGCGTTAGAGCCTCCTTAATGCTTGCCACAGAGGTCAACTTGGTAACTTCATGAGTCGTGAATTTGACGTTGAAATCTTCTTCGAGCCCGATGAGCAGTTTGACTTGGGCGAGGCTGTCCCAGCCTTTCACATCTCGAGCAGACATCGAATCCCAAATCTCGATCTGCGCATCGTCGAATACTTCCCTAAATACCCTCCGGATTCGACTGTCCATCTCCGAGTCTCCTCACGATCTTTTGGCTCCCCCAGACTGTTGCTGGAAAGAGGTTTTGGCCGTAATCTCTTGGGGCCGAGGAGCTGCCATCTGTGTATAGTCCTCCACCACAATCCCAGAGGATTTTCCCGGCACTTCTCCCACGGGAAGGCTATACTTTTTTTCGCCACTTTTGGCTGTATCGATGTGATCGAACCTCAGCCGATCGTAGAGATCCGCAACCTGGTGATTCTTGGCAGTGGGCCAGTAGCGCCCCAGGACTGTTTTATATCCTGTTGCGTATGCATGCTTCTGCACGGAGCGCAGCATCACTTCCTCGAGTCTCCGGCCCAAGACGCGGCAACTCAGCAACCAGGTATCAATACACAGGCTTTCGGCGTTACGCGAGGCAATAAGGGTACCTACGATCCCATTGTCCCCAAAGCGGTCCCGCACACGCATAAACTGGGTGTAATGATCCGGGCTGCCAATGAGTTCGCGTACGTGGTTTTCGGACAAGCGCTGCGTAGTCAAATTGAACTGGTTGGTCTTGTTGATCAGCTGAACGATCCGGGGAAGATTGACTTCGTCGAAGGGACGGAGTTCGACCCTCATTTGAAGGCCTGTCAGAAAGTCTTCCAAATCTGCGCTGGCCGCCTGGAACCGCCCTCTCTCCAAGTTTGCCTTGTAATGGTTTGCGCGCTGTCGATCATCCTCGGTCAATTCCACGGCCTCAAAATACAGATGCTGATCCAACGCCTTCACATAATCAGCAGGGTCGACAGGCATCTCGGGGACCTCGACCTCAGGAAGCTGGCGACGTATCCAGGCTCTCTCCACCGGACTGTCGTCGATAAACACCATGCTCTCCAATCCGATGTTTAGAGATTGCGCGATCCGGCGAAGATTTTCGTCCTTAGGTCTCCAATCAGCCAGGAAAAAAGAAAAATCGTCCAAGGATAGAACCGTCTCCGGATGGGACGTAAAGACCAGCTTGGCATCCACTTCATTGTTCTTGGAGCAAACGCTGAGAAGGACGCCACGCTCGCGGAGTGATTTCACATAGCTTTGAAATTCGATGTAAGCATCTCCCTCCGAGGAACCCCCGAGGCGAATGCCGGCAATCCCATCTTCGCCGATGACGCCACCCCAGAGAGTTCCGTCCAAATCGAGCACCAGACATTTGGAACTCAATCCTAGCAAGGCCCTCATTAGTGCCACCTGGTGGCGCGCCAGTACTGGAAGTGCCTCTGCTGCAGGGTACTGCTTGGCCGTGAACCAAAGTGAGCGGTCATCCCAACGGTACTTCCCGTACGCCGATGCAATCTGATTAACATCGAGGACATGAACTCCAGGTTCTGTAGCTTCCACGCCCCAGAGTTCCAGATTTAAACGCTGGATCAGCCTTGCGCGCCCGCCTGCCGTCACCATGCTTAATCGTCCATACGCCGATGCGACCGGCACCTCGAAATTGTGTTGAATAACCTCTGCTTGGAATTTCTCCCTGCACAAACGCCATAGACCTCGCAGCTCTTGTAGACTCGCCTCCACCCAGCCGTTGGGATCCGAGACGACTTCCGTCAAGCCCAGGCTTCGCCAATCCGTTGCGAGGAACACGATGGTGGGGCGAAAAGCCTCAAGCGCGGAAGAAGAACCACGAATTTCTTGTTGGTGTTGGCCGTAAGACCCTAGATATATCTCGACATCGATCCCGGATGCAAAGGCGCAAACACGGAGTAGAGGTGCGAGAAACTCGAAGGTCCCATTTCCCAGTATGGCCACCTTCGCCTGCCTCCTCGCGCTGGTTTGGCCCGCCCGTCGGATGCGATCCAACAGTTTCTCGTTTGCGAGCAACAAACGAAAAGAGGTTGTTCTCTGCGACGATTCTTTGAGTGCAACAAGGGCTTCTGGCCATCGCTGTGATGCGATCAGATTCCGGCACATTGCCTGCAGCCGCAAGGCCTCCAACTCGGCCGAATGGAGATGGGTGAAGGAGTCCAGGGCGGCGGCGGCCTCTTCCGGTTTGCTTTGCAGTTCGAGGAGACCTGCCCTCATCCACTGGCAAGCCTGGGGACCATCAAACTGAAGTTCCTTGAGGAGGCTCAATGTAAGGCCAGGCTCCCTTAAGTGGATTTCTTCGGCTAGATCGAGAATGGTTCTAACCGCTGGAGCGTCCAATTCATTTGGCCCGGAAGACAATGCGCGGATGATTGCGGCCACACGTTCCACCGTGTTGTGCCTCTCCTCTAACTCAAGCCACATGGTCTTTAGTTCAAGCAACTGCAAACCCTCCGTCCACAGGCAATACTGCTCCAGTAATCCACCGGGCATCGGGCGATAACAGAAAAGCGACCGCGCCGGCAACATCATCCGGTGTACCAAACCCCCAGGGATGCCGGGATTCCAATGCCGCGATTTGCTCGGCAGTCAGCTTGGCAAGCATCTCTCCCGACATCGGCGTTCTTACAATCCCAGGTGCTACGGCGTTGACACGGATGCGCTGCGATACAAGTTCCAATGCAAGGGAGCGGGTGGCAGCTTCAATGGCGCCCTTTGATGCAGCGTATGCAACTGCGCCAGCACTCCCCTTATTTGCCGCTGCCGAGGAGAAAAGTACTACGGCCGAATCCTGAACGAGCATTCGATGCTTGACGGTTAGCGCCAGGAGCCCAAGAGATCCCAGAACGTTGACGCCGAATGGCTTTGCCAAATCAGCGTAAGACTCCATCAGCAAAGGTCGGAAGGAGTGCACTCCAGCCGCCAATACAAGCCCATCCAACTGCCCAGCTTCTTTCTTAATTCTTGGAAGTAATTCCTTCAACGCGGCTTCGTTGGTTAAATCGACACGGTATGAGCGCGAACGACCCATCAGCTCCAGTGTAGCTAAGGAGACTTCGTTTCGGCCCAGCAGGATCACCTCGGCGCCCTCTTCGGCGAGGCGAAGGGCGCAACTTTTGCCAATCCCTGAGGACGCCCCGCTAAGAAGGTACCGCTTCCCTTCGAACCGGAGAGACTTAGCGCTATCCATGCTATCTTGAGGTTGCAGCAAACACATTCAAAGCATTGTCAGGCCACCGGATCACAGTCGCCGCCCAGGAAAGTCCCACACCAAATCCGATCGCAAGAACAAGGGCCCCCGGACGTATCTTTCCGGCGCACCATGCATCTGTCAAGAGGATCGGAATCGAAGATCCACTAGTGTTGCCGATTTCCTCGATGAAAAAATGCGTTTTTTCCTGCGGTATATTCATCTTTTTGATCAGGTATTCCAGCATGTACTTGTTCGCCTGATGGAACAAGAACAAATCAACATCTGCCATCGTCAAAGAGAGTTTTGACAACAAGTTGCGGATCGTTTCTGGCACAACTGTGATTGCAAAATGAAAGATGGCTACGCCATTCATATAAAGATTTTGCGGAGTACGCACATTGCCCTCTCCGTCGACGCTCTCCTTTGCAGTCTCGGCAGAAAGGGGCTCGCGGAATCCTCCGGCTGGGATCATCAGATACCGGTGTCCAGAACCGTCTGTGCCGAGTTCGAACCCCAGAAACCCTTGTTTCGAAGACACCTCGCCCACTAGAGTCGCGCTCCCACCGTCGCCAAGCAACGGAACTACCGAGCGATCTTTGGGGTGCAGCGTGCGGCTCATGGTGTCGCCCGTCAAAACCAGCGCGTGCGCAGCAGATCCGGAGGTGATCATGCCATGAGCAATCGAAAGAGCGTAGACATACTGACTGCATCCCAGATTGATGTCAAAAGCGCCGCATTTTTTGGATAGTTTCAAGCGTTCGTGCAGTACGCAAGCGGTGCTTGGCAAGAAATAATCTGGAGACTGCGTGCAGAAGAGAAGAAGATCGATTTGGTTACGATCGACCCCATGGGAGGTGATCAATCTTTCCGCAGCCGCAAAAGCCAAATCGGAACCGCACACGTTCTCAGCTGCCACGCGGCGATTCCGGATGCCTGCCCCAGAGAGAACCCGCTTCATCGTATCGGAGCCGAATCTCTCCTCTAGTTCTTCATGGGTCAGAACGGTCTCAGGTAGCTCGAAGTCAGTGGCTAAGATGCCCGTAGATTGAATCATTTGTTGAGTAAGCCAAAAAGCTAATTGTCAGTCTTCGAGTGCTGTGCCAACTGCTTCCAGGATATCGCCGAATGTCTTAGCTTTGGAAAACATATTGGGGTGGACCTTTACCGAAAGCCTCTCGTCTACAAGGACCATCGCGGCGAGATAAGCGACCGAATCCCAACCTTCGAGGCCATTCATCTTCGTTTCAGGCGTCAACTCTTCTGGATCTATGTTCAAAATTCCAGCAAATTCGCGAGTAAAGTCTTTTTTAGTCATTCCTTTTTTGTCGATATGATCCTGTTCTTAGATTCCCGCATCGTGCAAGTACCTGCGCCAGTGGCTGGAGAGAACGGAGCCGCGGGAACGCCAATGGCGCTTTTGCGCGGAGCTAGGTCGGTCACCAAAAAAGAGCTAGCCCCAACCAAAGCACCGGAACCCACACGCCTTCCAAGATACACTGTTGCGTTAGCTCCAATGAAGACTCCCTCTTCCAAAACCGCCTCGCCGAGAATTTGAGCCCCAGGCGAAATGACGCAGTAGTCGCCAATGGACGAATTGTGCCCAATTGCGACTTGAAGATTGATAGCACAATGACGCCCGATCTCTGCGTAGGGAGCGACAATGCATCCCGCTCCCACAATTGTTCCTTCACCGATAGCGACATGTTTAGCAATGATTACACTCGGATGTACTAGAACAGCGGGTTTATACCCACGGCGCTCAGCGTCGACCGATTCTCTCTTGCGAACATCCGGGGCCCCTATACCACATGCGAAGAACGTCTCCTTATCGGGATCCGGCGCGTTCTCCCAACCGCCTAAGATTGGGCGATCGTAATAGATCTGGCCCTGCTTCAGTGGGGAGCCAGGATCGACGAATCCCAAGAAGTTCCAGGTTGGGCGGATAGCATTGAGATCATCTACGACCCACAGCAATTCCTGGGCATAGCCGCCCGAACCCAAAATGATGAGGTCTTTCAATCTTTCCTCCGAATTGATGCTGTATCAGAACTGATGCACGCAAGTTGGCCCGGTGTCACCTAGGAAACAGCCAATGGCATCGAGGCTGATCTTAATATTTCTCCTCTGCTTTATAGCAGCATTACGAATGCAACGGCAAATCCGCGCTCGTGGGAGATGGAAACATGGAACTCACGAACACCGCTACGTTTTGCAAGCTCGGAAACTTTTCCACGTAGCGCCAACCTCGGCGCTCCACTCGACAGTCTAACAGTTTCGATCTCTGTCAGTCGCAAGTTCCCCCCTAACCCGACTCCCAAGGCCTTGAGGGCTGCTTCCTTAACCGCAAACCTCCCCGCGAGATACTCCTCACGTCTCCTCTCCGGCAGCCGACCGGCTGCGCCAAGCTCGGTCCGACTAAACGTATGTTGAGCAAAAGTTGGAGATTTTTGGACCAACATCGCGAGCCGTCCAATTTCGACCACATCCACTCCAATTCTCACCATCGCCTCCCCGCTAGATGATAATTCTTGTCCGTTACCTTCGTTTGGAAACTATTTAGAACGCTAGATCGCCGCTACCCATCCAGGCTGATTCCTGGATTGTTCCCATGAAGTCTTCTGCGGAGGCCATTCCTGGCTGGTTGATGCCACGCCGGTTAAGCACGTTCCAGATTGTTTGAAGGATTATTTTTGCGTCCAACCACGCACGCAAGCGGTCCACGTACCATACGCCTTGGTCAAACTTCTCTTCCAATGTCAGCGAGTATCGCTCGTTTACCTGCGTCCAGCCCGGAATTCCAGGCTTGGCCGCGCGCCTGCTGGGGGGGGGGTAGCGATCCAAGTACCGCCTAAGAAGCGGTTGAGGTCCCACCAAGCTCATGCCATTACGAATCTGCACGAATCACTTAAATCCGAGAGATTGGCAGTGCCAGACATCGTCTGCCGGCGCTGGGAAAACAGCTCACGGACTGCCGGCATCTGGCGGGGTAGCCAATAGAGCATTTTCCTCCCGACCCCAGCCTAAGCTATTTTCCTGTGAAGCTGGGCATTGTCACGTGCCCGGCATTTGATATTCCCCTTCGCTTGATCACGTACAGCAAAGTTTTGAGCAGGATCAGCACATCGAGTCTCAGACTCCAGTTATCCACGTACCAAACATCCAGGCTAAACTTCTCTTCCCAACTCAGGGCGTTGCGCCCATTGATTTGGGCCCAACCCGTGATCCCCGGCATTACTTCGTGACGGCGCGCCTGCTCCTGCGTGTACAAAGTGAGGTACTCCGTCAGGAGCGGACGGGGACCAACCATGCTCAAATCACCACGCAACACGTTCCATAGTTGCGGGAGTTCGTCCAAACTTGTGGCACGAAGAAACCTTCCGACGTGAGTTAGGCGTTCTGCATCCCCGAGGAGCCGGCCGTTGGCATCGCGGCCATCCGTCATGGTTCGGAATTTCAACACCGTGATTGGCCGCGCGTATCGACCGGGTCGACGTTGCCGGAACAAGAGGGGCAGGCCACACGAAAACCACACCAGCACACTGACGAACAGAAACAGTGGGGAAAGCGCAACGATGCCGTACAGTGCCGCTATCCGGTCCATGAGTACCTTGATACAAAACTTCCATCCCTTCTGTCGAGATTGAACGCGCATTTTCAGTTTATTGCCGTAATTGTCCGCCGAGCAGTGTGTCCAAATTGCTACTTATTTTATCTTCCTCCAGACAAGATTTCGGCAGGTCCGACGTTACGGGGAGGTTCCTGAGAAAGAATTCTCTAAGGCCAACCTTTATGGCCGAGACTTCGAGGTCGGAACAATAGAATTTCTCGCACTGGCGGGAGTACGAGACTGTTCCGTTCCGATATAGACGCAATAAGGCTTCTTTCAGTTGCGCGCGACTGCCGCCTTCATAGTTCTCTCCTAGATGTTTTTCTATAACAAGCCGACCCAGGTCACCCCCCATTGAATTAAGCATCGGCAAGCCGGCCGACAGGTAAGTACTGGCCTTATAGGAGAACGCTGCGACCGTGTTGATAAATCCATTGAACCCAACTTGGCAACTGCAGAGAATGTCAGCTAGTTGTGCAGGGTCGAACACGATGCCGAAAAAGCGGTGCTTAATCTTGCGGCGTTCAAGTTCGCTGAGGAGCCACTGTTGACGATCACCCTGGCCGATTACGAACAGTTGCATTTTATCCCGCAGTTCAGCCTCGGCCATGACGTCCAAAAGTGTCTCAAAGTCATAAAGCCGTCCTATATTGCCAACGTAAGCCACAGTGAAGACGGATTGTTTCGGCACTTTAGACGCAAGTGCCTCATGGGCAATATAGAACCTCTTCGCGGTCGCAGACTGGCTTGCATACTTGTTGGCTTCATCCAGGAATCGATCCGAAACCGCGAGAACGATATCTGCCTTATGCACGCCGGATTTGAAGAACCATTTCCAAAGGGCAAAGAATGGCCAGAAGACTCGTCGGACAAGTTGTGAGAACGGAAGCACGTCGGGCCAGATGTCAATCACATCCATGATCTTCGTTCTCTTGTCCGCGCTCTTGAACACCAGCCAAGACAATACATTCATCGGCACGCTCGCGTACACCACATCGTACTGATCGCGGTGCTTCTTGAAGTATGCTGCGGCGCTGAACGCAAACCTCACGTGGGAAAGAAATCTTTTTAGACTAACATTGTTCGTATATGGAAGGGTTTCGAGATAAACCACCTTCTCGAACAGTTCGCATTGCCGGGGTTCCCGTTTTTGCTTACTTCCATGATCGAAGTCGCTTGTGACCACATCCACTGGCATCAGTTCCGCGAGCACGGATGCGATGAAGCGTGGCCGGTTTACCGACAAATCGGGCGAAAAGAAAGGTGCGAACACAATGGCTCGGCGTTGTTTATCTGATGGTTTCATCATTCGAATCTCAGTAGCCACTTGCAGGAAATGACGCCCTACTAGGCAACTTCCTTTTGAGTTCTCGTTTCGCGTGCAGCAGTTTTCCAGCACGAGAAACGAGTCCCATCATCAAATTCCAGCGCTGCGCGAGCATGCGCATGCCGGAGCCGTGTTCAGGTGTGGTCACGGTGCTTTCGTGCCGACGATAGAACAAGAGCGACTCGTCGAGGTACGCAAGGTTCCCTATTATGGAATTTACTAACCCGATCCAGGAATCGTGCATGGGGAGGCCCCGCGGAAAAGGCAACGCCACCTCCGCTACTTCCCGGCGGAGCGCCATTGTAGACCCCTGATACCGGTTCTTGATCACATTGGCCAACACTCCAGTCGCGAATGAGCCGTTTGAATATAAACGTCCGTTAAGAGACCGACCGGCAGCATCGATGAGTTCGCCATTGCTAATGACCATAGTGATCATTGGGTAGTCGTCGAACCTCGTCATAAACGCACGCACTTTATTGCCGTGCCAGAGGTCATCCTGATCGCTCAAGAATATGATATCGCCGTTGACAAGCTGCAGGGCCCGTTCAAAGGTTTGCACCACCCCGAGGTTGTGGGCGTTCCGCTCGAGCCGGATGCGGCTATCACCAAAACGCTCAATTAAGGCCACAGTATTGTCCTTGGAGCAATCGTCAACCACGATCAACTCGTCGTGGTCGGCAAGCTGGGGTAATATAGATGCAATCTGCTCGCGGATGAAGCGCGAACCATTGTAAGCCGCCATGCAAACGGATATTTTTACGTGTCTGTTGTCAGAATTCAATTGTGGTCGAGCCTCAGAGGCCTTGGTGCCTGCTCCAGTTGAAACCTAGCGATAGAATCGACGACACCACTGCCAAATCATCCCCGACAGTTGTTGTCAGGCCGAGTCGGGAGAATATCTGCGCCATCGTTGTAACGTTTTTTCCAGATGCCCTTTTCCCCGAACGACTGGATAGAATCCGGCAGCAGGTTGGGAAAGTCGTAATCGTAGACAACACTCCCGATACACAGCGGAGCGCACCTTCGCAACACTTGAAGGGCTCGGATATTGAGCTCATACAAAACAGAGAGAACCTCGGAATTGCTCAGGCTTTGAACCAGGGGATGTCGCGGGCAATCCAGCTCGGCAATAAGTGGGTGATTACATTCGACCAGGACAGTTGGGTCCACACTGACCTTATTACCACATTAATTGCCATCTGCGAGCAGCAGCCGCAACCGGAACTCGTGGGAATCATTGGCTGCAATTTCGAAGACGAAAACACCCATCTTTCCCCAATGAAACACAAAATCGATGGACCGCCTTTTTCGGAAGTCGAGACCGTAATCACCTCCGGTTCTCTCATGTCCGCCGCGGTCTTCTCCAAGGCGGGGCCCTTTCGATCGGATTTCTTTATTGATTTCGTCGATCACGAATATTGCCTGAGACTCCGCAAGTTAGGCTACAAAGTGATAGTCGCAAGCAATCCGTTGATGATTCATGCGCTTGGAGCATCCACGATGCTCGGCGTCACAAGAGGAGAGGGAAAGTTCACGCTGGTGCTCACCAACAGGTCGCCTCTCCGACGGTATTACATCACCCGAAATGGTCTGATTGTCGCAAAAGCATATTTCTCCGTGGCGCCGGTCTGGGCACTCAGAACAGTTGCGGGCATCCTGGGCTTCGCCCTGATAAAAATTCCTTTCGAAAAGACTGCCCGCTGGACAAAATTCCGAGCGACGGTCTACGGTGCGCTGGACGGATTGCGCGCCAGAACGGGTGAAGCACGGAACTCTTGGCTCGAAGAGTGACCTCAATAGGGGCTCGGAGAATCCACTTTCAGGAAATGGGCACTGGGAATGGCCCGGTTCTGTGAGCGGACCAATTAAAGCTTCTAACGACTACTATAGCCAAAAGCAACATCCCGGTAGAGGACATGAGTAACGGATTTGCCGTGCACAAATACAAATAGCCGAGGTACGCCAAAAACAAGTAGTGATCACAACGAGCCTCCTGATGACTCAAAATGTGGAGCGGATAGAGCAGCAGAACGTAGAACATGCAAGCCATTATCAATCCGTAGTTTCGAACCAACTCCACATACGTCAGCTCAGTCACAGAGGTGCGGGTACCCAACGCGGTGGAGAAGAAACTGGCGCCAAACCCCTGACCAAATAAAAGCGTGGACCAGTTGTTAAGTACGGCCGCATAATCGTTAAAGTAGAGCAGCTTCAGCGCGTTACTTCCTTCGTCCGGGCTGAACATGGCCTGGATAACTCCAAAGCCTAGTCCCACAGAAAGGACGACCGCCAACGTGGCGACAACTGCAAACTTTACCTTTGGACCCTTATACCACGCGATGACCATCAGTGGCATGAGCAGACCCACGAGCATATTGTTCCGCGTACCTGACAGCAACATCCCGCCCACATTAAGTAGTAAAAATAAAACATTCCAGAATCTTGCCCAACTCATCGTAACCAATGACCGGTAACAAAAGTACGCCACGGCAATGACAATGAGTGGCGATGTATGAAAATAGACTAGCTGATACGAAAGGCCTGCGTAGGCCCTGTCGGACAGACTAAAGGTGGTGTAGGTATCTCCAAGGAGCCACAGCTGGGCTCGCAAAGCATCGTCATTAGCCGTAATTGCGTATAACACGAGCGTGGCAAACGAAAGCGCTGATAGGATCATACATAGGGGGCGGATAAGGTCGATGCGCTTCATGGCAAGCGGAATACAGAGTGTCAGAAAGAGATATGCCTTATAGTACCCGAACCCCTGGTACCCCCCCATTCCTCCCCCTCTGAGGACGTAGATGAGCGCGCCAACGAGAGGGAGCAAAACCACAAAAATGAATGTGTAAGAGCATAGATTCGCAGGAACTCGAAATCGCCCGCGGGTCGAGATCAACATATCAATAAGAATTAGTATCCAAAAACCTACGAAAAGTGGCACTTTCGAATGAAAGAGCAGGTCCGACGGGTCAAAGATGGCAACTAAGGCCAGAAGCACCAGCATGAGGTGTAGGAGTTTATTCATTTGCTCAAACAATTCGGATTAGTCTTTTTCTCTAAGTTGTGATGACTCACTTTGCTGCGATCAGAAGTACTTCTTCCCCCGCCATGGGGTCTACGAATGTCCCTGCCCACTGAGTAAGACTCCTCACCTCCTCCCACAGCCTGAGGGTCCACGGGAAATTGTGGGTTGATTCCGTTTTGGCTCCGCGTCTTAACATCCTACTCTCAAGCACGATGCTGCTGGCTCGCACCGTCGAGCGACAGACATTGAGGTCAAATCCTGCCTGGCGAGTTATCTTGGCCATGGCAGACGGTGTAAAGATGCCGAGGTGTCTCGGCGGCTCTAATCCACGCCAGTCCGCTTGATAAACGCGGTGTGCCCAACTGCCTGCGTTTGGAGTGAGCAGCACCAGACGACCACCTGGCTTAAGAATCCGTCGGCATTCACGCAGTGTTCCGAGAGGGTCGGAAATATGCTCGATGAAATGGCAGGCGGCGATTGCATCAAACGTCTCATCTGGAAATGCCTGGTCCGCCAGTGTACCAAGGTGCACTGTAACGCCTCTAAGCCTGGCTTTATCGACCGCAGCGGGGTCGAAATCGACACCTTCCGCCTGCCAACCGAGCTCCTCCATTGAACTAAGCATTGCACCGTTGCCGCAGCCCAGTTCCAGAAGGCGTCCGTGGGGTTTAGATTCAAGGTAGAAAACGCTGAGGTCAAAATTCGCACGCCGCATCGGGTTAAGGTAAGCCAACAGCGTAAAAAACCCGTCCCCTGCACTGCTACCATAATGATACTTCGTCCGAACATAACTCATCTGAATTCGAAAGTAGAGACGTCGCGCAAAACCATCTTGGGGGCGCACGGCCGGCTCATGTGTAGAATACCTGCAATAAGCCTTGCCGATTTCGGTTTCCAACGGCATCGGATCCGGCCAGACCATTCCACATTCTGGATTGGGGCACCGCCTAAAGCTCCACTTGCCAGGTGCCTCAAAGAGCCTGTCGATCAGGTTTTCGTAAAGAAGTTCTCCTCGTCTATGGCACAAGTAGCATTCAGGACAAGACCGTGTCCGAATCACGTCGGAACTGTCCTCTGCCGATGACAAGTTGCGCGGTTCGCTCATCTGTTTACTACCGATAGCCCGTGTGCTCGCAGTCTCTCCTCGGGGGTTAGAATCAGGAACCAGGTTGCGACCACGAAGCTAACAATAGCAAAAAGCAGGAATGCTAACTTTGGTATGAGATTCTGGGGACGAACGGCTAAACGCAGTATGACAATGGCCGCCGTCAAGAGTGCCTTCGTTCCGGGGGCCATTCGGGAACTCACAGGAATAAGTTGATGCGCCATCAGCAATAGCGCGATCGCATCAAGAACCGCTCGGGCAGTCCAAGCGATAGCGGCACCCTCGATACCTCTCGTACGAATGAGCCAGAACAACAGACCAAGGTAGATTGGCAGCTCTAGTAAATGCAGCTTAGCGGTGAGGTCCGGCCGCCCCGCCCCCTGCAAGAAAGTAAAGGGAACAAGTGCGACGCCGTTTGCAAGCACGCCAATGGCTAGCCATTGCACAACGCACGTGCTGTGTCGAGCAAAATCGACCCCAAGCCAAAGCGTCAAGCCATTCTGGGCGAGGGCTATTGTCGCCAAAATGATCGGGAAAAGCGCGAGGAGGATATACTTTACGCTTCGTCCATAAAGCTGCGCAGCCCGTCCCGGGGCCGAAACGAAACTAGCAGAGAAAGCTGGAAACATCACTCCGACGACGCTCATCGGGATCAGTAGCAGTTTCGTAACCACTTCATAGGGAGTAGCATAATAGGCAACTGCGGTGACGGAGATCAATCCTCCTATTACAAATCGATCCAAGGTGACCATAAGAGGGCCCACAATATTGGTCACTGTCATCCAACCTCCGAAGCTAAGAAGGGGTACAGCAGAAGGGCTGTGCCAGACTACTTTTCGTCCGATTTCCGGTACGACCCGCAAACAAGCCCAGAAGTAGGCCAAGCCAAAGACTATGCGACTTGCCACGATAGTTCCGACAATTGGCACGAGGCTTCGAGAAAAAGGCAGAACAAGTAGTGGACCACCAAACGTGAAAATACCAAGAGGGATTCGAAGTGCATTTACCAACATGAACCGTTGATGCGCTTCTAGGAGACCGCGAAATCCTGCACCAGAAATCACCACGGGAACGGATAGCCCTAGTAGGTAGAAGGCTCGAAGCGATTCAGATTGGAGTGCTTCAGGGATCTTGAGTGCAGAGTGCACCAACCAAGGCGATATCGCTGCGACAAATACTGCCCCTAGAATCCCCAAGGCCAGCATGAGCAGAAATGAAGTCCACACCAGGCTGGGGACTTCATGGTCGTAACCCCGACCCAGTTTCTTCGCCACCAATTGCGTGAGCGCTCTGCCCAGTCCCAAGTCAAAGAAGCTGGCGTAACCGATCAGCGCCCACGACAATGCCAGAACTCCGAAGCGGTCTTTTCCCAACCCATGAATTAGGATTGGGATGGCGAATACGCCCACGAGCATCGGCGCACTGCTGCCAATCAGATTCCAGACAGTATTGCGTGCAAGAAGGCGACCGCTTGTGAGGCGGAGGTTGAAGATTGTAGTGGATTCAGCCATGAGCTAGTTCAGAGCTTGTTTGGGTCAAACTAGATCCCGATATCCTGATGATCACCTCAGGGCTGCCCAGGCACCGGAAGTGGAAACGCTTTGTGTCGCCAGCAACTCAGGATGAAGGACATCGCGCGAGGATAGCGATATGAAAGGGTCTAGCCAGCTCGAGACGCTCTACCGTAAGGTTAACGGCCGCGAACAGTTGCTGACAATTGTTCTCGTTGAAAACGTGGTGGTGCAAACAACGGTTACTGAAATTCTGTAAAGACCGTTTGCGGAACTCATCCATCGATCCAGCTGCTGGATCGCGAGCCAGATCGTGTAGCTCTAGGATTTCGCCGATATGGGTTGCGTCCCTTTCGTCTCTTTCTTGTTGATAATCTTCAAGCATGTGATCGATGGCAGTCGGCCGGCGGCGGTGATCAAATTTCTGGCGGTAGTCTAGCAGGAAAGCAATGATCGCACCAACCGGCTCGTGAACACGGCAACAGGCATTATCAGTTTTTTATTGCTTCCAAGATTTCTTCTTGGATATCCAAGGCAAATGCCCGCTGAATTGCTTCCAACGAGATTACTAGCCGGCTTCTATTCTTGCGCCGCACCACGATGCCTTCCATCCCTTCAAACGGTCCGTAGCAAACCCTTACTCGTCGTCCTGCGGTCAGGAAGGGGTGGGGCTCAGCACGTAATCCCTTATTCAAGAGTCCGCGAATCCTGGTCAGTTCCGCATCAGGTATGGGAACGACATTCCCAGCAAAACTTACGAGAGAAGCCACGCCAGGTACTTGAAGAACTTGCAACCGCTTCTGTAATACCAGATGGACAAATACATATCCGGGAAAGAGCGGCAATTGCAGGCGGATCCTGCGGTCTTTCCACTTGCGCACCGATTCGTATTGCGGCAAAAGATTTTCCACGCCGCGCTCGGCGAGCTGGGCCGCGACTCGCCGTTCGTGATTTGCGCGAGTATATGCAGCATACCAGCGAGGCTCGACGTATCCCTCCGGATCAATTGCGGTGAAGGTTTTCGCGGCGCTGGGTGCCACTTCGATGGATCGTCCTGTGATTGAGTTCAACATTGACCTCCTACAGCTCCGCCCCGTCACTCACAGGGTGTATGTGACCTAACCCATTTAATGTGTTACACATACAACCCTTGTGTCAGCTACCAGCGCTGGCATCCTTAGCGCGGGGCCGATCCTCTACTTCTTCCTGTTGCTGACCTTGCGGCACAGCAGGTTCCGGGCTGCGGCCGTTGCGCGAAATCTTTGAAATGCTGGCCGCTATCGTCTGGTAGACTTCCACGGCAAAAAGTTTAGCCGGAGCATGATTATCAATTTCTTGCCAGCGAACACTGACAAGAAGCCACAAGCCGCCGGAGATTACGGCCAACATGGTCCCCGTCAGCATGATGAAGATGCGCGGGGGATAGGACTTGCGCTCCGGGACTACCGGGGCATCCAAGACCTTCACTGAAGGCACTTCCTTTGCCTCCTGAACTCTTGCCAGCTCATACTGTTTGGTAAGTGTCTCGAAGACAGCTTCTTCGACTTTCAAACGACGAAGCTTATCGGCGTAGGGAACCCCGAGGATAGGCAACTGCCGCATGGATGGATAGCTTGCATCGGACACAATCTGTTCGGCGTTTTCCGCGGAATTTTGCGGAGTGCCACCCAAGCGCCGCAGTTGCTGCTCAAGTTCGCTGATACGCGCTTGCGTGGAACGGACGCGTACGTTGTTGTCCGAATAGATCTGCTTGAGACCCTCCAATTCAGAGCGAGCTGCAATGAGTTGCCCTTCCAAGGTGGCCGCGGCTTCGACCATGGCCTTGCCTTGAGCAGGAATGTCGATTGCACCCTTGGTACTAGCAAATTGACTGAAATCCTTTTCCGCGACCTCCAGATCCAGCTTGACGGCGGAGAGCCGATCGTCCAGGAAGATTCGCTCGCGGCGCGCTGAGGAAGTACTGACCTGCGCGATTAGCGTGTTGAGCTCTTCGACATAAGCACTGGCGATGGCGGCAGCACGTTTGGGATCGCGGTCCGTCGCGGAGATCGTTATGATCCCGCTCTTCCGGTCTTCAGAGATGCCCGTGCGCTCGGCGAGATCTTGCCGGGCGGTCATTTGAAGTTTGTCGCCATACACTTTCTTGAGGTCCATACGGTCGACGATACGGTCTTGCACGGTCCGGCTGCGAAGCACGCCAACAAATAGAGCGCCGGTGCTCTTGACTCCGAGAAGGTCTCCCGCGAGCAGCCCGAGGCCGTTATTGGATGATCCGGAAAGGCCGGCAACCAGAGCCAAGGCGCTGGAGGATTGTGCGTCAGGGGGCATCAACTGAGCGACCGAGTCATAGCGTTTGGGGATCAAGAATGCGATGAGAGCTGCCGCGAGCAGCCCGATGACACCACATCGGAGCAGGAATTGACGCCGATTCCAAAGTAGGCGGATCCGTGCGAGGAGTCGCTCTTGAAAGAACTGATCGGCGAATTCATCAAAACGAGGATCTGCGGTAGCGCTTTGATCCAGCTCCCTGAGTTGCGGCTTCGAAATCATCGGTCCCACTTACGCTTCACTCCTGAATTCATTCATCCCAATCACTTTCTCGCTTATGCCGAACGACTACTTGCGCCAAGACAGCGGATAGAACTGGACTTGCACGGAAGATGTCCAATTCGTCTGCGGAGTTGGAGCAAGCAAGGGAAAATTCCACTCTTCGTACTGAACCATTCCAGACAGATTCAAATCGTTGCGAACCCACCAGTTGAAGCTGACGGAAGCATCGTTGAGATTGCCGCCGCCCGGAACGAAGTCGCTGGCGACAGAGGCATGGCGATAGCCGAGCTGTATCCAATTGCGGGCGCTGGCGTGGTAGGTGGTCCAGGCCTGATAGCCGTTGCCTTCCCTGCCAATCCAGCTGCCAAAGAGGTTGCCGTCGTTAGTGTAGAGATCGTGATAGAAGCTGTCGTAGTAATTGAATTTGCCGAATGCGGCCGAAGATGGGTTGCTCGAAACTTTCGGAGTGTTTGTATAGGTGGCTTCGAGGCGCAGATCGAGCTTGGTTAGAATGGGAAAGTGGGTGAGATAGATGCCCGGACTGAAAGCGGCGCGACTGAGGTCGGCAAAGGGTGAGACGTTGTCGGTGCTAAACGAATCGGTGTAGATCGTGAGCCAGTTGCGAAGATAAGGGATGCGATAGTTGAGATCAAAGCCGGCCATGCGCTTTCCAGGGTTGATGGCGCCGTAATAGGTACTGTTCGTCAGGCTGGTGTAGCTGAGCCAGAGGGACTTGGGAGTGACGGGACGGCCCTCGCCTGCCATTTCGGCGGTGCGCGAGAATCCGAATTCGAGATTGGGAGAGGGCTTGAAACTGAATTTTTCGCCGTGCAGCACGGGCCCGTACGGAAACTGATTCCCGGAAAGTTTGCCGATGAAAAACTCGAGCTTCATCGGACCGAGGATCCTCGAGGCGCCAGGAATCTCAAAGGGCGCGTCGCGAGTGATGCGAAACATATACATGGGTGCGGCATTGTTGCTCAGCAGAAACGCGTTGCTGTAATCGGGCGACCACCAGAAGCTCTGCTTGCCAAATGAAAAGATCCAGTTCGATTGATTGGACGTGATGTAGGCGTCTTGAAGGACGAATCGACTGGTCGATCGGAAAGTGCCGGACTGGATGGGATTATTGTCCATCACGGCGATGGCATTGTTGACCGCCTCGGGATACGTAGGAGAGCCCGGCGCGTATTGATATTCGCCACTGACGTACCCGGCGAATCTGCCCATTGTGAACCAGCCTGAGCCGCCTGCGATGAAATTGGCGCCTTCGCCGTAAGGGCGACCGAAATCGTCGATGATAGTCTGGCCGAAGTGATAGCTATCGTGGAGCGTGGGGCCGCTGATTCCCATGACGCGAGTGTAGAGAGACTCGACGCGGGCGGAAGATTGGTCGGGTCTTCCACCGGCGAGGCGCTCGGAATCGGTGGCAAATTCCCTGAGCAGCACAGAGTAAAGCCCATTCACTTCGGTACTCGTTTCGGGAGCGGCGGAGATGCGCTCTCCCGCTTCCTCGACCATGCGCGCACAAGCCAGGCGCGACCAAGGCTGCGTGTCCATAAATTCAGATTGGATGTAACCAAGGGCAATCAACCGCTTCAGTGCGGGATAAATCCAGCTATTGAGAGGAACGTAGGTGGTGCCAAGACTGGTGGTGCGATCGTTGGGACCGCCGTCTTTGAATTCGCCGTAGCTCTGCCACTCTGTGCCGCCCAATTCAGGATCGTGGTGGGCGCGATAGGCTTGCTTACCGACGTACCAGCCAATGGCACTGCCGATGAACACGTCGGAATTGAAGTGTTGTTTACCAGTGACGCGAGCCATGCTGATCGCAGAGGCCAAGCTGTACACCAACAGTGAGGTCATCGGCCCCGGATATTCGTGCGCAATTACGCTGGCGATCGACCACGCTGCGGCTGCGTGTTCGGACGGCATGGAACTGCCGCCGCTGAAGAATTGGCCAGAGTATTGGGGCTGGTCGAGAGGGCGGAGGCGGCCAAAGGCGTATTTCAAACCGGTGGTGACCAAATAACTGTTGATGGCGGCTTCGCCGGCGAGGATGCCGGTTTCTCGTTTGTGGTCGTCGTGGGTGAAGTGCCCCATGACCCACAGTCCACCACCAATGCCAGCCATAGCGCCAATTCCATAATTCGAAAACTTCACACTATTGTTCAGCCGGCTCGGCGAGTTTGAAAGGTGCGCACTGTAATCAGAGTCCGTGGCCAGAAGCGCGCCAGCAGTCATACCGAAAGGCACCAGCAGGTCGCCGTCCGCCCAAGTCATGTGGCGGGGAAAGGTCCAAATTTCTTCCTGGTCTTTGGCAATGCGCTTGATCATTCCGAAGTTGAGAGGGCTCTCGTGATCAGCCGAGCGGGAAGGCGGATCCGAAAAGGCGATGCGCGGCTGAACTGCTGTCGAAGATGCGCCAGGAACCGTCACTTTCGTTTCTTCTGCTCCTTTCTCAACAACCGCAGCAGAGCCTGCTTGAGCCGTGCACTGCGTGCCCAGACAGCTTGCGAGCAAGCAAAGTAAAACTGCGTAGAGCAACCCTTTGGTCTGCGCCAATGCCATGCATGAGCTCAATTCACCGCCATAGCACAGCCGAAAGCCAAGATGAATCGTGATGGGCATTTTCGACTCACGGATGAAAGTACCCAATCGCAACCGCCGCAGTAGCAGCAACCGAGGCCGCCTGCAAAATGAGCGTCCAATTCGGCCCTCCACCAATCGCCTTTTCAGGAACCACGACCGTGTCCCCTGGCTGCAATACGCTATTCATGGCATTTCCTATGAACAGCCCACTAGAGCTCGAGCTAATCACCGTGCCATCTGCGCGAATCACGAACGCAGCGCCTTTATTGGCAAGTTGTGTGGGACCACCCGCCTGGGAGAGATACCACTTGGCGCTTTTGTTGGGGCGATAGCCGATCGCCGTGGCGTTGTAGACCTGTCCGGTTACCATTACCTGATTGGGTTTCTTGGGAATCCACAGGACATCGCCTTCGCGAACTTCGATGTCGTTGGGAGTGTTGGCCCAATGCTGAATGTCGGAGGAAATGCGAATGGTGAGGCGTCCAATGGGAGGATTCGCCGTCAGATTGTCTATGGATGTCTGCCATTGCGCATACGCAAGTTCCTTCGCCTGTTTCTTCTTGGGGTCCGTCTCGTCCTGCGCCTTGATCTCCGCCTGAACATTCTGCAGACGCTCGACGAGTTCGGCGCGAGAGCGGTCCTCGATTTCGCGCACTGAGGCTCGTTCAAGAACAGCGCCATAAGGATAGGCGTCGGATTGGAAGCCGCCGGCGAGTTTCAGGATCGTGCTCAGACGGTCGCCCGGCTTGATTCCGTATGTTCCGGGTCCATTCACCTCGCCAACAACTTCGATCGAAGCGCCGCGGTCAGACCATCCCGCAATTTCAGGAACAGTGAGAACGTCTCCCTCTTTCAAAGCGAGGTCAGCCAAGGGCTCACCGGACATAGCGGCGGCAACGTTCACCGTTTGGTGATGACCAGTGGTGCTATCCCCGGTGGAGATATAGCTGGTGAGATCGACGCCTTGCTGGTCGGCGCTGCGCTTCAAACCGCCGGCCAGGCGAATCAAATCGCCGACGCGAAGATTATTGGTCAAGGGATAACGGCCGGGGCGTGGGACTTGGCCGGCAATCATAACCGTGGCCACGTCGGCTTTGGCAAGATTACGATGAACGACGATGCGGTCGCGTGGGCCGAGGATGATGTTATCGATGGGATTTCCGGCGAAGGCCGCGGAGAGGCTGACGGTTGTGATCTTCAGTTCGCTGTCGCTGACATATTGAAAGACCTGAGCATTGTCCAGTTGAGCGTCGGGGCCCAGGCCACCGGCGAGTTGAATGGCGTCGCGCAGATGAACTTGGCCGGACGTCCGATAGGTGCCGGGAACGCGGACTTCGCCAAGGACGGTAACTTTGGGAACAGGCTGAAAATCGTAACGGGCAAAGACACGGATAGTGTCCAGCGGTTGAAGCTTCGGAGACGATTCGGGATTTTCTAGGGCTGCGCCCAAGTCAAAGCCTTCGACCGTCGGGTGGTAGTCGGGAGGATTAAGACGAATGATCTCCGCATAGCGGGTGGATGGTTCGGGCAATAGATCCGCGTAAGAGGAAATGACTTCCGTTAGCTTCATGTCCTGGTGATAAGAAAACTTGCCAGGCCGCAAAACGTGGCCTTCGAGATAAACAGCATCTTTGTTGAAAGGAGCGATGGGGAAAACATGGACGGTATCACCAGGTTGAATGGCGAATCCGGCCAAACGCTTTTCGATTTCCACGCCAGCGGTGCCAGAGGAAGGCAGATCGAGGCTGAGCATGGTGTGTTTATCGTGAACCTGAAGGCGCTGCACCTCGATGTGAGTCAAAGTGGCGGTGGGCAAGACACCTCCAGCCAACTGGAGAGCGTCGGCTAGAGACTTCTCGCCATTGAGCTCGTAGATCGCTGGGCGACGAACCATGCCTTCGATGCTGACTTCACCACCGAGCGGAGGTACCAAGAGCGTGTCGCCGCTCTGCAGGCGCAACATGTCGGAACGAACACCATGCAGCAGCAAATCGTAGAGATCCACTTCCTCGACGAGTTTGTTGCCGCGGAAATGCCGCGCCAAGCGACTCGAGCCAACGGGCGTGGGACCGCCCGCAGCAAACAAAGCGTTAAGGGGAGTAGAGAGCGAGCTAATGTCGTAAGCGCCTGGGTGCTGAACGTCACCGACGACGTAAACTCGAATCGTTCGCAAGCGGGTAAGAGAGACGTCGGCTGAAACATCTCGGAACTGCGTTCGAAGAACGTGCTGCACATCTTCTTGCACCTGGCCCAGAGTGCGGCCACTTACCAGGACGGGGCCCGCTTCCGGCAGAGTTAGGCGCCCCTCGTTATCGACAGTGCGGAAGAGACGGCGGGAAGCACTACCCCAAAGATTGATGGTTACGCCGTCACCGGGTCCCAAAACATAGTCGGGTCCAACGGGAAGATCCATTGGAAGCGATTCGGAATTTCGGGTGGAACGAGCGTTTTCGCGGAAGACGGCAACGGCGAAGCGTTGCAGGTGCGGATCGCGAGGATAACCCTGCTGGTACATGTCATACAAAGAAGGAATGTCTGAATAGGGATTCGGAGTACGAACGAGAGTGGGATTCGGAGTCTCGGGGGAAAACTCATGGCGAGTGCGACCGTTGTTGGAGTAATTGCGCCCCGCCGTGTCGCTCAAGCCAGCTTGTCCGTCGAGATTCGGAGAAGAGCCTCCACTGGAGTAGCCGCTGTCCGGAGCATTGCGGGAAGTTGGATAACTCGATGCAGGATATTGAGGCGTCGCCCCGTTCATCCGGTTGATGCTGGTCGGATCGGAGCCCAAGGCTTCGGACTGCAGCGGCGACAAACTGGCCGCCATGAGCAATTGGCCGTTCGGCGAGGGAAGAACCCCCGGGGGAACGAGGCCATCGTCCTCATCACGATCCGGAGGATTGGGGTTTCCAGTGGAGTAGGGCCGCGTGGGAGATTGATCAGTGGTTAGAACGCTCCGGCGCTGGTTTCCCGAGGGAGACTGCTCATCGTAGGAAGCGCAGGGGGGTAGGGATGACTGGTTGACACTTTGTGTGTCAAACGATCGATCGCGGTTCTGGTCTGAGACTTGCCCAGTCTGCGATCCCCCGGATTCCGTGTCCTGGCAGTCTTTGGTCTGCTGATACGGTTGCAAGCGCGGCCGATTGGCCCGCGGGAAGTTCGCCTGGACCTGCTGATTTTGTTCCTGGGCCAATTGATTTGCACGAGCCTGGAGGATTAGCTTTTGCTGTTCCCCAGCATCGGAATTGGGGTTGATCTTGGGGACGAGGTAGCCGTAACGCTCGAGCAAGCGGGTGGCCACGGAACGGAATTGCGTGTCGTTTACGAGCCTGGCGAAGACTTTTGCGTCGGTCAGGTCGGAGTCCTTAACAATTTGCCCATTGGAGGCCGCTTCTTGCGCGACCCAGCGCTTCAGCTCCACCATGAGGCCGGGTTGCTGACGAAGCACGCCCTGAATCTGGAGCGCAGATGCACCGACGCGTGCCAGATTCTCTTTGGTGAGTTCAGAATCCTGGCCGGGGGCTTGTCGTGCTTGCTGGCTGAAGGCTGGACAGGAAAAAAGCAGTGCCACAAAAAGGATGGTAATCGTGGAACAGATCGCGCGCGCTTTCATCGGTGCCTCCAATCTCTGGCGCACCAGGTTTTCCAGTCGAAATGAAGGTCATTGAGAGGCCGCTCCTTGCTGTTTCTGCGCCATGGTGCGAACCGCTGTAAGAAGTCCCTCTTCCGACGACTCAATGTCGCCGGAATGGATGTCCAGCGAGGCCCAATAACACACGGTGTAGTTTTCGTGGGGAGCGACGGCAATGATGCGCAATTCGGGGTATTCCTTCAGAAGCGAGTCGCAAATGAGAGGGCGCTTCCCCGGCTCCTCCGCGGTAACGACCAGAAGATCCGGAGCAGTCTTCTGTACATGGTCGGGAATATCGGCTTCATCCGTAACTTCACCGACGATTTCGATCCAAGGCTGCTCTGCAAGCGTTTCCAGCAGCAGCTCACGCATGAGCTTTGGCTTGTTGGCCACAAGTACGCGGAAGGTGTTGACCATGACGTTCCCCTTTACAGGGAACAGTATTTCGAATTAGCACAGACGGAAAAGGCTCAAAGGTGAATCAAAAGAGAACCAAAGCTGAAGGAGCAGTGACGGGAATTTGCGGGTGCCTGACGGGACTCAAGAAGGACTAAGCAGGGATGGCACTAAATTAGTGCTAGGACTAATCGAAAGTTTAGGGTGACTTCACGGAGCGGGGATTGCTAGGATGGCACACTCTACTAGAAACAAGATAGTGTGGCGATTTGGTTGCGGAATGACTCGGCAACAATGTAAGATTCGGCTTCCGACCTTTTAATATAGATTTTGATATTGGTTGACAGTTGACCTAACCATATATAAACTCGCGACACTCGGCCACCACTAATCTGACTGCGATGGCGGAACCCGTTAGTAAGTTCGCTCGCACGGAAGAACGGCAAACCGAGGTATACGATGGGACAAATACATAATTGCCCGGAGTCCCCCGAGGTAAGTGTATTCCTCCTTGCCGAGAATCGGCTGCTTCGAGACACTCTGGCACGTTTACTGAGAAAACGAAGTGAAGTGAACGTCGTCGGAATCAGCGGGGATACGGAAGCCGTCCGCAACGCGATCGCCACATCGGGCTGTGAGGCTGTGCTGACCGACTGCTTCAGCAGTGGAAACCACACTGGCCTGCTCCTCGAACTACTGAATCGCTGCCCCGAAATCAAAATTCTCTTATTTGGGATGGACGAAGACCCGGATATCTTTATTCGGGCCGTGCAATTGGGAGTCCGGGGCTACATTCTGAAGGATGCATCAGCCGCGGAGATTATTACCGCGATTCGAATAGTTGCGCGTGGTGAGGCATTCTGTCCTCCGCGCCTGTGCCTGACGCTGATTCAGCATATTTCCAATGAACACAAGTTGAAGCCGAGGAGTGAATCATTAGCGGCGGGGAGGAATGGCCTGACGCACCGCCAACTGGAACTGATGCATCTTGTCGCGCAGGGCCTCACGAATAAAGAGATTGCTGCCAGATTGAACCTGTCGGAATTCACGGTGAAGAATCACATTCGACGGGTGATGCGACAGATGGAGGCGGATAGCCGCCATGAAGCGGTGGATCTAATCCGCGCAACTGGTTACCTCGCAACGCAGTAGTACCTGTGCAGATAAAAACTGACCCTCCCCGTCTACCGGCAAACTAGATTTGTGCCTGTATTGGCGCCTTGTCTCTTATTTTGCGACCACGTTCAATGTTACGTCTTGAAGATCGATTGAATTACCACCTACCATGATTTTGAAACTGCCTGGCTCGACAACGCGTTTCATATCGCGATTCAGGAAGGAGAGTTCGTCGAATCCCAGTTTGAACTCCACCGTTTGCGACTGACCGGGATCGAGCGCGATGCGACGGAATCCACGAAGTTCTTTGATGGGGCGGGTGACGGAGCTTACCTCATCGCGGATGTAGAGTTGGACGACTTCGTCGCCGCGGAGTTTGCCGGCATTTGTGACGTCGACGGACACTTTGGTTTCACCCATGCTGCCAATGGTAGCGGGAGCCAGACGCAGATTGCCGTAAGAGAAAGTTGTGTAGCTGAGCCCATAGCCGAACGGGTAGAGCGGATCCGTCGAAGAACCAAGATAGCCACGCCGAGCCGAAGGCTTCTGGTAGTAGTAGTCGGGAAGTTGGCCGACGGATCGTGGAACGGTGATGGGTAACCGGCCGGCTGGATTAAAATCGCCAAAAAGAACGTCAGCAACGGCGGTGCCACCGGCCTGACCCAGATACCAGCCATCGAGGATGGCAGGCACATTCTGTGCGATGTAATTGATGGAGTTGGGGCGGCCGTGCAGTAGAAACACGACGACAGGCTTGCCGGTTTCCACCATGGCCTTGGCGAGATCGTCCTGGTTACTGAGCAGATCGAGCGAATCGCGATCGCCCATGTGGTTGACGGCCCAGGCTTCGCGCGAGGTCTGCTCGTTTTCGCCGAGCACGAGAACCACGACGTCAGCTTTGCGCGCGACTGCCACTGCTTCCTGAATACGCTTGGCGTTCAGCGCAGGATCACCTAAAACAACTTTGTCGGCATTCCAGTCGGCGGCGGTCTCCGTGATCTTTGTGCCTTCGGAGTAGAGGACTTCTGCTGAGGTGCCAACCTTGTCTTTGAACCCCTGCAGAATGCTATCCGTGGAGGACTGGCCATCGCTGTACCCGCCAAGATGGGCTTCGGCGGCGTTAGGCCCGATCACGGCAATGTGCTTGTATTTGCTGCGATCGAGCGGCAAGAGATGATTCTCGTTTTTCAGGAGCGTGATGGCCTCGTGGGCCGCCTTCAGAGCAAGTTGCTTGTGTTCCGGGCTGTTGACGACTTTTTCGGCAAAGGCCGGATCAACGTAAGGGTCGTCAAACAGGCCGGCAAGGAACTTTGCGCGCAGAACGTGAGAGACGGCGCGGTCGATTTGCGCTTCGGAGACTTTTCCATCGCGGACTTGCTGCGGGAGCGTGAGATAAGCATCGGCGAACGGCAGTTCCATATCAACGCCGGCTTCCAGGGCCAGGCGAGCGGCTGTTTCTTTGTCTGCGGCAATGTGATGGATGATGATCATCTCGTTGAGGGCGAAATAGTCAGAAACAACGAGCCCTTCGAAACCCCATTCTTTGCGAAGCACGTCGGTCAAGAGGCGAGTATTCGCGTGGGAGGGGATGCCGTCGACTTCGTTGTAAGAAGGCATAAGGCTATCGGCGTGGGCTTCGGTAATGGCAGCGTAAAAAGGTTTCAGAAAGTATTCGCGAATGACGCGCTCGGAATAGTTGCCCGGCCCGACGTTGGTGCCGGATTCGGGTTGACCGTGAACGGCAAAATGTTTGGTGGTGGCCATGACGTGAGCTTTGTCGAGGAACGGACCGTTCCCCTCGAAACCCTCTACGGCAGCAACGCCGATGCGTGAAGTGAGATAGGGATCTTCGCCGTAGGTTTCCTCTGTGCGGCCCCAGCGAGGATCGCGGGCGAGATCGAGGACCGGGGCGAGGCACTGCTGAGCACCGCGCGCGCGAACTTCCTGAGCGGTAGCCTCGAAGACATCGTGAACCAGGGCGGGATCCCAGGTAGCAGCGAGTGCGATGGCTTGAGGATAGGACGTGCCGCCGGGAGCGGCGTGGCCGTGGAGGCATTCATCGTGAAACAAGACGGGTATACCGAGGCGGGTGTTTTCCGTGAGCCACTTCTGCATGGAGTTGGCAAAATCCGCCATTTCGCGAGCACCGCGGTTTTCGCTGGGCCGCGTCATCCCGCCGAGACCGTTCGAAAGAAGCAGTTTGGCTTGATTGGCGAGAAATTCCCGATTGCTGCCAACGAAGAGCCGATTCTCGTCCTTTATGAAATTGCGATTCTGCCAGGTACCACCGAGCTGAGCCACCTTTTCATCCAAGGTCATTCGGGAAAGGAGATCGGCGACGCGCTGTTCTACGGGTAGCGCGGGATTTCTGTACGGAGGGTTTTGCTGAGCGGAGCACGGAGATCCAGTGAAGAGAGCCGATAAAACAGTAAGGCAAAGAAGGACGCACGGAATGCGCCGGGCCATAAAAGCCTCCAAGAAAATCGATATCGCACGCGGTGGTGAACTGTTCAGGGCAACTATATCACTCGTACGAGAAAACGGAGAGAGCACGAACAGAAAATTGTTTGTGACCTTGCGCCGCGAACCGACGGCGCGGGGTCACAATCTGTCGGCATGGGATGAGGTACAATGCGGCGCGAAGACCAAGGAGACCAAACTATGCGCCGCGTATGGATCGTTGCACTGGTGATGACGTTGGGAACGGCATTGAGCGTGAACGCGCAGACAAAATTGTCGGCAAAATGGGAAGAACTGACGGCCGGGGATTTCAAGGAGGCCATCGCGAAGGCCCAAGGCACCTGCCTGCTACCGTTCGGAATCATTGAGAAACACGGCCCGCACCTGCCGCTCGGAACGGACTTGCTGGACGTACGCTACGTGACGGAGCACGCCGTCGTGCAGGAGTACGCGGTGATTTTTCCAGCGTACTACTTTGGACAAATCTTCGAAGCGAGGCATGAGCCAGGAACGGTGGCGTACAGCGCCGAGATGCAACTAAAACTGTTGCAGGAAACGACGGACGAAATGGCGCGAAATGGATGCAAGAAGGTGGTCATCGTGAACGGCCACGGAGGGAATGAGCACCTGCTTCCCTATTTTGCGCAGGCACAACTGGCGCAGCCGCACGATTACGTGGTGTACGTTCAGTGGGGCCACGAAGCGACGAAGAAGGTTGGGGCAGAGAAAAATGGGCCAGACTGGCACGCAGGAGAGAGCGAAACCTCGAACATGCTGGTGACCAGCCCGAACCTGGTCCACATGGACCGGGCGAATAAGGAGTCGGGCGCCGACGAGAAGCGAGTGAAGCTGCCCGAGAGTGTGTACACGGGGATCTGGTGGTACGCGCGATTCCCCAATCATTATTCGGGAGACGGATCCACGGCAACCAAAGAGCAAGGCGAAGCGGATTTGCAGAGCTGGATTAATACCGTGGTGCACGCCATACGGGCGATCAAGGCGGACGATGAGAGCCTGAAACTGCAAAAGGAGTTTTATGAAAAGAGCCAGCGCCCGCTAGATACGGTGCCCTGAAACAGTTAAAAGAGCCGCCTGATTTAGAACCAGGACTTCAAGGTTTCTTGCTGGAGTAATGTGTAACCTTGCCGTCGACCACGACGGCAACGTATTTTCCTGCCTGCAGAAACTGCATGACTTTTGCGCCCTTGCGAGCGAGCTGAGCCCAGCGGGATTTCGTATGGGGATTTTGCTCGATGCCGCGGTAGCTCTGACCAGCATTGGTGAAGTCCACTTCCACGAGCCGTTTGCTGGCCGTTTTGCGAGCGGGGAACGATTCTCCCGCGACCGCGACAGAACTTGCGCGGTCCGCCAACGCTCGACGCCAAACCTCGATAAAAACTGCATCTAACGCATTCGATTTCGCCGCCATGGGATTTATGATAGCGCGGTAAGCGCATACGAGAAATGCTCGAGAAGATCAGCGGGAACGGCGCAGCAGGTCGATCCAGGAGGCGAGCACCTCGCTGTTGTGAGGGTCGAGGTCAAAGAACTCAATGCCCATACCCACGCGGGGTTTCACGATCCGAACCGTGACCAGGGCTTCGAGCAATTGGTCCTTGCGAGTCAACCTCAGGCGCGCGCGTGCATTCACCGAAAGTGGTTTACTGGTGCAGACAAAGCAGCCACCAAAGGAGATGTCGGAGGTGACGCCGTCGACCTGTTTGCCGGACTCCAGATCGATCAGTTCAGCATCGGCAGCGAAGGGATAGCGGAGTGTATAGCGACGGTCGCGGACGCCTGGCACACGGATTGGAGAGTCTCCAGAACGGTCGGGCATAGAGATGATTTTGCTCACAAGGAACTCGCCAACAAACGCAAAAAGGGGCTCGCCCCAGGCGGTGTAGCGGCCCCATATACCCTATATAAAGGTAGTGTGTAGGAAACAAAGGCAAATGAGAATGAGGTAGAAGACGGGCATCGGCGAAAGGGTAACGCCCCTGAAAGCCCCCGTTTAGCGGCCTTTTTGGCTATTAGTGGGAAGGACAAACCCCCCGGCTAAGGGCCCAAGGGAGGCCACTTGAACGTGTTAGCCTGACGGTGGATGCGACCCCTTGAAGAACAAGCGATGATGCGCGCCGAAGGAATTCGCCAGAGCGACCGGGTCTCCCTGCGGTTGCAGGTGGAAGCCTCCTGGTTCGGAACGAACGGAACCGCAATGAAACAACCAGCGGAGACGCTGCTGGTGAGCCGCAACGGCGGCGTGATTCGTCTGACCGAGAAACTCTTCCCGGGACAGGAAATTGCGCTGCACCGAAGGCTGGAAGGCGACCAGAGCAAGTCCGTACGAGCGAGGATCATGGCAGAAATCGACCGTGAAGGTGACGGCTTCCTTTACGCGATCGCGATCCTGGAATCGCGAGTGGATTTCTGGGATATTGAGTTCCCCTCGGTACATAGGTCGGAGGAAGCCCTGGCAAGAATGCTGATGGAGTGCAGTTTTTGCCAGCGACGAGAAGTGGTCTACCTTAACGAGATGGAACTGAAATCGTTTGAAGTGCGGCACTGCATTGCGCGATTGTGCCCGCACTGCGATTCCCCATCGATCTGGATCGAAGCCCATTCCGACAGCAAGAACCAGGAGGGAGTGACGCCCGCCGCGATTCCCGAGGAGCGCGTGATTCCGCGCAGAAACCGGACGCGCGTGAAGGCTCGTGTGCTCGCGTGCATACGGCGCCGGGGATTCGAAGAAGAAGTGGCGGTGTGCGAGGACCTGTCGAAGGGTGGGATCAGCTTCCGGAGCCGGAACAAATATCCGGAGGGAACACGGCTGGAAGTGGCAGTACCGTATACGCCGGGAGCAGGGGCGATTTTTGTTCCTATACGAATCGTGTTTTCGCAGGCCATAACGAAGGTCGGATTGTTCCGGCACGGCGCGGCCTATCTAAAGCCGCCAGAGTAACTTCCCTCCGGCAACGACGACGCACATTCCCTTGTACTACGGTTTGGAGGGCGAAAGGATTGCCTGCCAATTAATGATGGTGTTCCAGAGCAACCTCTGATCGCCCCGATTGAGATCACGGTGCAGCGGATTGAAATTGAATGTGACCACGTGGCCGGTACCGACAGGCGTATCCATAATCGCGGGACGCCCAATCAGGTTCCCTTCCCCCCAAGCCTGACCGCTTACAACGAACGGTGCGCCATCACGATCGCCCCATTCCAGGACCACGCTGCTCCTGTCTATGGGACCGTCGAGGCAAGTGGTGCAGTAGGCCATGCGCAGCCAGCGCCGCGGAATGGAATACAGCGCAAAATTCTGGCGAAAGACGTGGGTGCGGGCGGCATAGCCGTAGGCGATGGGATGCTCCGGGCGGGTGAAGGTGACACGAACGTGCGAGCCGGGCGTGCGCGTGATCGCTTGCTGCGATGCCGCGGAGGAATCGGGGCCACCACCCTGCGTGCTACGAGGCACGCCACCGGAATCGCGGCGCACGCCGCGGATAATGCCGCCTTCGATGGCCAGCATGGTGCCGCTGCCTAGGGTGACCAGCAGGCCGCCCTTTTCGACGAAGTTCTGGATTTGCGCAAGTCCTTCCCATCCAATGCCGCCGGTGATGTCGTCGGTTTCGGCGGGCATGCCCAGGCTGGGATACTGAGGAGTCTTCTTGAAAGCCATGGGGCTCCAGGCTTTCGGAATGCCATGGATTTGCTCGGCGAGTTCCAGGTCGACGTGGCCATAGAGGAGCACGTCGAATTTGTGGTGCAGATTACCGGCGCGAATATCTTCATCGCGAACGTAGGTATAGGGAATCTTTCGCTGATCGAGGGAATAGCGCAGCCAGCCGATGGTATCGGTGTCTGCCCAAGGAACCCACACGCCGAGTCGCGGTACTTTTGCGATGTGGTGGGCGACGTCGGGCGCGGTGGGAGCGCTAGCGAAGTCGAGGCCGAGTTGCGAGGAAACTTCATGGATTAGGTCGGCGAGGCCGGGTTGCGCGGGAAGGATCCAGGAACCTGCCGAATATTCCATGCTGCCAACGTTAAACGTGTGTTCCGCGATTTCGATCGAAAAAGATGCCAAGCGATAGCGCGCTTCGAGAAGGCCTTCCTGGCCCGTGTCTCTGAGCAGATAGACCGGGCCCGAGCCGGCAATCTTGCCCTCGGGATGGGGAGGTTGCGACAGCAAGGCAAGGTCGGCAGAACGCACCGTGGCGTCGGTCGTGGGAATCACCTGGAGATGATAGTGGGCGGGCAGTTCCCAGGAAACGTCGTCGTACGGCTCACCGCCGTCTTTCGGGTAATGCTGCGGCGTGAGGAGATCGACCGCGTAGTTACGGTAAGGCTGATCGAGGCGGACAACGTACGTGCCCGCGGGATAGGTGCCCTCTCTCAAAGTAAGCGGAGCTTGAGCGCGACTGACCTCGATGTGCTGGCCCATAAGGCGGCCGACGAGCTGGGCAACGCGAGTGGGATCGCCTTGATCCGTGGGGATCAGGAAGGCATAGGGAGCTTCCTCAAGTCCCTTGCGATAGGAGCGCAGACTCTTCGCGTAGAAATTGCGCAGCAGGACCCGCGAATTCGCGGCAGCATAGTCGAGCGCAGAGAGAGCAGCGGTTTCGTTGTAATTGACATTGTCGCGGGCGGACCAGGAGAACGTTCGGGACGGTGGAGGGACTAAGCGATACCATTCGCGAGAAGTTTCTTCAGAAGAGAGAGACAGCGAGAGAGTCTCGGCCGTTCCATTGCCGAAAGTCTCGTAGCCGCGGCCGATAGCATTGTGATTCATGGCCACGGAATCGAGATAGAGATGCGCGAAGCCTTCGCCAAAATTCCATGTGGAGACGCCCGGCATTCCCAGGCCGGTCATGGTTTGCACTTCATAGAAACTAAGAGCGAGGAATTCACTGTAGGTGATGGGATCGATGTTGGGATTGTAGGGGCCAGTGCCATTCCACGACATTAATAGAGGAACGGACTCATGGAGATCATGAACGACTGTCGGATGCCATTCGTGGAACATGCCATGGACGGCTTTGGTGGTTTCCTGCGTTTGCTGGTGGGTGTCCCGATTGATGTCGACAAATACGTATTTTCCCCAATACGGAGGAGATTGCCGGGGAAGCGTATCGCGATCGGTTTTGCCTTTCAGATAGCGGTAGAACCAGTCGACCTGCTTGTCGCGGCCATCGGGATTCGAGACGGGATTGATGAGGACGACCAGATTTTCGCGGATGCGGCGAATCATGGGCTGGTCAGAAACCGCGAGGCGATAGGCAAGTTCGAGGACGGACTCCGTTGAGCCGGTTTCGTCGGAATGAAGAGCCGCGTTGAAGTAGTAGATGGGACGTGAGTCGGCAATGAGTTTCTCGGCAGCAGCGGGATCGACTTTGCGTGGATCAGCGAGAGACGCGGTCGCGGCTTTCAACTTTTCGAGGTCCTGAATTCCCTTCTCGTCGCTAATGGCGAGCAGAATAATTTCGCGGCCTTCTTCGGAGCGGCCGATGGTGAACACGCGCACGCGGGGAGAGGCGGCCGCAAGCGCGCGGCAGTAGGCGTAGGCTCTTCGAGAGTTTACGAGTTCACCGGGAGCGCCCATGATGCGACCGTAAAACGCGCGAGGAGAGGGAACACTAGAGGAAGCAGGTAGATAGGAGACCCAGGGGGAAAGGAACTGGGAAGATGAGGTGGCCTTGGAGATCTCGTCCTCCGATCCTGGTTCCGGCACGTCGGGTGCCGTGGTCGCTTGCGCGAAAAGGACTGTCGAGAATAACAAAGAACAGAAAAAGGACAGGACAGACCGAATGCGCATGCGCGTCGAACCTCTAAAGGGCCAAGGATGAAATCCAGAGCGAGGTGAGTGTACTACATCAGGAAATCAGGAGGCGATCGAGTGGATGGCGACGGGTACGCGCCAAGAAATTGTGATAGCGGACCGCTTCAGAAGGCGGTCCCTACACAAGCAAGAGCCAAACAGCCGGCGTTGCAGAATATGAGCCAATGAATAGCGGTTAGTCCAGAGCGTTGACGGTGGCCTGTTCGCGGCGTCGGCGGTGGAGATAGTGCATGGCAATATTGATGTAAACCTCGCCGCAAGGAGTCTCGATACAAAGGACCATGGCTTCGGTGTCAACACTCCCGGCAAGGCCTTCATCGCTCATGTGAATTTCCGGCGGGAATACCTTGAAGCGGAAGCCCTGATCATTGAGAAGCGTGACGGAATTGCCGATGACCATATTGGCGAGCTCACAAACGGTTTCGCGAACGACCTGCTCGTTCTCGGGAACCGGCAAGCCGGCAAGATGGCTGGCAACGCGGATGGCTACTTCTGGCGCGAGGTCGAGAATCACGCGCCCTTCGATATCGCCCTTAATAAGGATGAGGGCGGCGACGCCCTTTCGGCGATAGACATTCTCATCCATGGATAGGTCGACGATTTTCGTCGGTGCCTGCAGGGACTCCGCAAAAACAGCGTCCGCCGCGTTAATAAACGGCTGAATGAGTTCCATTCTCATGAGCGCTGCTCCCCTGCCAGCTCCACGGGCGCGCCCGCGGCATTAGGATCATCTCCCAGAACGTAGCGAAGTATTTCGTACAGAACCTCGGGCTTTACCGGCTTTTGCACGAAATGCTTGGCGCCCTTCTGCAGGGCGGCAAGAATATTCTCCTGGTAGCCGACCGAGGAGACCATGACGATGCGCGCCTCAGGGTGCTGGCGCACGATGCGTTCGACGGACTCGATGCCTTCCATCTGCGGCATGGTGATGTCCATGAGCACAATGTCGGGCTTGGAGCGGTTGAATTCCGCGATCGCCGTGAGGCCGTCGCCGGCTTCTCCTGCTACTTCCCCGCCGAACAGCTCAATCATCTTGATGAGGTTCTTGCGGGCGAAGACGGAGTCGTCCACGACCAGATACCGGACGGGCTGGCTGTCCTTCCGAAGTAGTGGCGCAAACTGTGACATAAACTTCTCCTTTGCCTCCGAACGCGGATCAGGCGCGCGGAGTTGAAAAAGGTGTTTTCTCGGATCGATCGTTCTTTTCCACTTTGTCGGATTTCTCTTGGGTCTCAGATTTCTCGCTGGATGAATGCTCGCTGCCGTACTGGCCGATCAGAAAAGCACCGAGTGTCTCTAGCGGCAGAATCTTCATGGCATAACCTTTGGAAATGGCGGCGCGTGGCATGCCACCGACGACGCAGGTCTCTTCACTCTGAGCGAGGGTCATGCCGCCGGCGGACTTGATGGCGCCTAACCCTTCGGCACCGTCCTCACCCATGCCGGTCATGAGAATACCGACAGCGGTGAGAGCGAATTCCTGTGCGACGGAATGGAACAAGACGTCAACCGAAGGACGGTGGCCATTAATTGCCGGGCTGTCTGACAAAACTATCATTTCGCCACGAGGCATGCGACGAACCATCATGTGGCGATTGCCGGGGCAAATGAGAACGCGGCCGGCCACAAGCAGGTCGCCGGACTTGGCTTCCTGCACATCTAGCGCACAACATTCATCCAGTCGCCGAGCAAACATATCCGTGAAACCTTCCGGCATATGCTGGACAACCAGAAACGTGGCCGGAAAATCCGGCGGGATCTGCGAGAGAAGATACTGCAAGGCGTTGGGGCCACCGGTGGAAATGCCGATGGCAATGACGCGATTGGGCGGAAGCGCGGGGCGGGCGCGCTTCTTCACGGGCGGAGGTACTTCGACGGCTATCTTGGGCAGAGCTTTGGGCCCACCCGCTCGTTTGGCCACTTTGATTTTTTCAATCAGCTGATAGGCGACCGGGTCCAGGTGACCGGCGGCGGCATCCTTGGGTTTGGCGACGAAATCGATGGCACCGAGGGCCAGAGCTTTGAACGTAGAGTAAGCACCTTCCCTGGAATGTGTGCTGAAGACGATGACGGGGAGAGGAGCGCCGCGCATGATCATGCGCAGAGTCTCGATGCCGTCCATGCGGGGCATCTCAAGGTCAAGCGTAACCACGTCCGGGTGCAGCTCCGCAATTTTGCGCAGGGCAAAGGCGCCGTCCATAGCCGTGCCCACGACTTCGATGTCGGGGTCGCGCTCAAGGATCATGGGGATGAGCTTCCGCATAAGAGCGGAATCATCGACCACCAGGACTCGCACGCGGTCCATCATGCGATGGCTCCGAGCGGTAGCGATCGAGACAATCGCGAAAGGATTGTAGGCACGTTCAGGATCAAGACGACCGTGCCGTCGCCAAGTATCGAAGCGCCACTGACCAGATCGCTCGAAACGATCTCTCCGGGAAGCGCTTTGATAACCAACTCTTCCTCGCCCACCATGCTGTCCACGAGCAGGCCGAAACGTTTTTCGGCGACACCAATGACGATCACGAAGCTCTTTTTCTTCTTGGGTTCGCTGGAATCGACGGCGTGAATGCCCTTCAAAGTGGAGAGTCGCACAAGAGTGAGGATCTGTTCGCGCAGACGAAGGACTTCGCGCTTATCGACGCGCTGAATCTCCGCTTCGGAAACACGAGTAATTTCCACAACCGAGGAAAGCGGGACTGCAAACAGCCGGCCCCCTACGCGGAACAACAGTGTCTGGATGCTGGCGAGAGTCAGAGGCACACGAAGCAGTATTTTTGTGCCGGCTCCTTTGACGCTCGAAACAGTGACCGTGCCCTTGAGGCGATCAAGAACGGTCCGAACGACGTCCATGCCAACGCCACGGCCAGACACCTCGGTCACTTCCGTGGCGGTGCTGAAGCCGGGTTCGAAGATGAGATTGAGAAGGTCGGGCTCGGTCAGGTGCTCGGCGTCTTCCTTTTTGATGAGGCCATTGCGAACGGCTTGCTCGCGGATGACGTCGAGATCAATCCCGCGGCCGTCGTCGTTTACTTCAATCACGACCTGAGTTCCCTGGTGATAGGCATTCAGAGAAACCGTGCCGCGCGCGGCTTTGCCTGCGTTGAGGCGCTCGCTGGCGGGCTCGATGCCGTGATCGACGGCGTTGCGCACCAAGTGAGTGAGCGGCTCTGCGAGAGCGTCGAGGATGCCTTTGTCGAGATCGGTGTGCTCACCGGCAACTTCAAGAGCAATGTCCTTCCCGCAAAGCTTCGCAACATCGCGAACAACGCGCGGGAAGCGGCGGAACAATTGCTCGACGGGAACCATGCGGATCTTCAAAACGCACTTGTGAAGTTCGTCGAGGACGCGAGATTGAAAGGCGAGTGTTTCGGCGAGTTTCGTCCGGATCGGGTCGCGGGAGTAACGCGCGTCGAATTCCGCCAGGGTCCGATTGAGCATGGACTTGCCGATGATCAGTTCGCCGACGAGATTCATGACCGCGTCGATGCGGGTAGCGTCCACGCGAACCGTGCTTTCGGCAACTACGGCCACGGCAGAGGAGCCCGCGGGCTGTTTGGCGGATGGCAGATCCGCGGAATCGCGCGGTTTCGACGCAATTTGAGCGGCTTGCGCCTCCAGAATGTCACCCAACAGTTCGTGTTCGACGGAATCGGCGTGATCGGCAAGTTCCACGCGCACATCGGAAACGACCGAGGGTATCTGGCAGCGATGCGATACGTGTTCAAGGGGATGAGGGCTGGCGACGGCGGCTTCGACAATTTCAACAGCGGCGGCCGCGAGGTTGTCTTCCGGGCGAAGAGCGATAACCGTGCCGCAGGTATGCAGGACGTTGCGAATAAGTTGAAAGGCGGCAGCGCGCATAACGCTGTTGGGGTCGATGCGTAACGCAACATTGTAAACATTGTCGCCGCGAAGGAGCGCCTCGGAAATCATCAAGCGCTCGTACTCGCTCCAGGCAAACGAGGCGCGCACCTGGCCGATGGAGGAATCGCTGCCGGCTACGGTTTGACCTGGCGCTCGCAGGAGTCGCTGGATGAGCGTGCGCAGAGAATCCGTCGAAGGAGGTTCGACTTGTCTCTGGTAGGCACCGAGCAGGCCTTCGAACGTATCGACAGCGGCGAGCACAACTTCAGCAAGCTTTGCACCGTGCGCCTGACTTATCTGCAGGGACAACACATCTTCGAGTTCGTGAGCGATTTCGCTTAACTTCTGAAAACCGCAGGCTGCTGAATCGCCCTTCAGCGTATGCACGGCTCGGCGCACACCGCGAATGAGGTTTTCATCCGCTGGGCGCTTCTCGAGTTCAAGGCCGGCATCATTGATGACCTGGAGAAGTTCCGCAGCGCTTTCGAAAAACAGCGCGCGAAGCTCCGATCCGCGGTCCTCGGGCAAAAAACTCAAGAATTCACCTCAAGACGTTTGTAGGCGGTGCCATTATTTTCGTGAACCATCTTGAATTTCTGAGTAAGACCGAAGAGGCTCTCGGCGTGGCCGACAAGCAGGTACCCCCCGGGATTCAAGCAGTGCCAGAACTTTTCAATCAAGCGTTTCTGTTCCGCTTCGTCAAAGTAGATCATGACGTTGCGGCAAAGAATGATGTCGTTGCGTCGAGGAAGGAATTCCGTTTTCAGGTTGTGGAAGTCGAACTGGACGAGTTCCTTGAGTTGCGGCTTGACGGAATACCTCTCGCTGGCCTTCTCGAAGTAGCGGAGCCGCGTGGTGTAATCGACAGGCTCCATCTGAATTTCCGTGTACAGGCCTTCCTGGCCGGTGCGAAGGCTGGCGTAACTGATGTCGGAGGCCACGATTTCCAGCTTCCAGGGTGGCGGGATGAGCGGCTTGGGCGAAGGCATCTCAAACGGGAGCGGATTGCGCAGATAGTAGTAGGCGAGCGCATCGCAGATCAAAATGGCAACGGAGTAGGGCTCCTGGCCGGCGGAACAGCCGGCACTCCATACGCGCAGGTTCCAGTCGCGGCGTTCCTGTTTGTGGTGAAGGATTTCCTCGAGGACGGATTTTTGCAGCAGGTCAAGCTGGGGCCGATTACGAAAAAAGCTGGTTTCGTTAACAGTAAGATTTTCCAGCAGCAGTGCGAGTTCAGCGCGGCCCTCGCGGCTGGTGAGCAGGCGGTAGTAGCTGTAGAACGAGTCGAGTTGACAGGCCTTCAGGCGCCGCTGCAGGCGATCTTTGAGGAAATGAGAGCGGCGCTCATCAAAGTACATGCCGCACTCCTGGTAGACGAGTGTCTGGAGGAGCTTGAGTTCCGCTTCGGTGAGCTGAACCTGAGCAGTAATGGTTCCCATACTGAGTGCGTGCAACGTTCGTCCCGCGAGCGGCTGTTTCGAAAAAAAGGAGAAACTAGCGCGCCACCGTGACGGGTTCCGCGGCCTCCTCAAGTTTCTTGAATTCCGGTTGACGCAAAAGCCTGGCGATATCTAAAAGAATGATGAGGCGACCTTTCAGCTTGCCGACTCCGGTGACGTAGCTGGACTCGCCTTCGGCGAACACGGTGCCGGGTGCGGCAATTTCAGAAGGAGGAATTTTCAGCACCTCGGAGGCGGAGCTGACAATCAACCCGAGGAGCTTGTTCTCCAGTTCCACCACCAAAATGCGGTTCTTTTTATCGGGCTGAATGGCATTGCTCCCGAAGCGTTTGCGCAGATCCATCACCGGGATGATTTTCCCGCGAAGATTGATGACACCTTCAATAACGTCGGGAGCGTTGGGGACCGAGGTGATATCTGGCACGCGAACGATTTCACGCACGGAGCCGATGCGGACCCCGTAGGTTTCATTGCCGATGCGAAAGCCAACGACCTGGTAGTCTTTCTCCATAAAGTGGCCTCGCGTCAGCTGCGCCCGACTTCGGCAAATTCGTATTCGCCGGACTCGGAGTTGGAATGTCGACGTGGGGACATGGCCTCGCGACGATGGCGAGCCTGGCCGGCGCGGTCGATGACAAAGCGATCCATATTGTCGAGCAGGTTGCGGGAAAGCTTGAGCATCTGTTCGGCCGCGGCGGAGAGCTCAGTAGAACTCGAAGCGGACTGCTGGACCAGTTCACGCATTTTATCCATGGCGCGAACAACGGCCTGCGCGCCGGAAGCCTGCTCTTCGACAGCGGAGTTAATTTCCTGAGTGATTTCTGTCAGGCGATTGGTGGCTTTGGCGATTTGCGAGGAGCCCACAGACTGTTCGTTGGTGGCAGCGCCGATTTCCTGGGAGAACTTGTAGACCTCGGTGACGACATCGGAAATCTTGTGCAGAGCAGTACCGAGATCGTTTCCGAGGCTGAGGCCCTCTTCGACGATGCGTGTACTGCGTTCCATATTCTCAACGGCCTGGCGGGCTTCGCGCTGAATGCTCTGGATCAGATCGGCAATTTCTTTTGTGGATTGCGTGGATTTTTCGGCAAGCTTGCGGACTTCGTCAGCAACAACGGCGAAACCGAGACCATGCTCACCGGCGCGGGCCGCTTCGATGGCGGCGTTCAGTGCGAGCAGGTTGGTTTGCTCGGCGAGATCGTCGATGACTTCAATGATTTTGCCGATGTCATCGGCGCGATGCCCGAGGATGTTGATGATCTCCGCGGAAGACTGGATCGCGCGGTTGGTGCGGTTCAGGCCATCGGTGGTCTTCTCCATGGTGGCGATGCCGGTGACGACTTCCTCGCGCGAACGGTTGGCAATATCTAGAAGGACTTTGGCGGTGTCGGCGACGCGCTGAATGGAAGTGACCATTTGATCGATGGAAGCAGACGTTTCCGCGACGCTGGAAGCCTGCACCTGAGTATTCTTTACAACGTTCTGCACGTTGATGCTCATTTCGTGCATGGTGCTGGTGACTTCTTCAATGGCGGAAGAGGCCTGAACGCTGACCTTGGCGGATTCGTCGGCGGCACCGGCAACCTGATTGGAGCCCGCTGAAACTTGCGAAGCACCATCGCGCGTGGAGCGAACGATCTCCTGTAGGCCGTGGGCCATGCGGATGAAGGCGTTGCCAAGAGTGTCGCGCTTGGAACGGGGCGTGACTTCCACAGTGAGATCGCCTTCAGCCACGGCCATGGACACACTGGCCATTTCCTTGAGGTAGGCGACCATATTGTTGAACGTGGTGGCGAGCGCGCCGATTTCATCGTTGCGGTGGATGTCGATGTTCTGGTCGAGGTCACCGGAATCGCCAATCTCGCGAGCGACGGTGATCAGATGCTGAAGAGGCTCGGTAATGGAGCGGGCGGTCTTGATCGCAGCGTAGATGATCGTGACCAGCGCCAGAATCGAACCAAGAATAATGGCCAAATAGCTGATGATGCTGGCGCGGTCTGCTTCTTTACGAGAGGTCTCCAGAGCCTTGCTAATGTCTGCGTTGGCCTGGTCCAGAACGGTGGACGATTTGCTCAACCACGAGGTTGGATCTTTCTGTAGATAAAAGATTTGCAGGTCGGAAACCGTGGCATCGCCGGAATCGACCTGGTGGCGTTTAGCGAGTAGGGGCTTGCCAAAATTGTCGGCCCAACTGGCTTCGGTACTCTCCACCTGGATCAACGCCGTGCGCAGGAACTCGTTTTTGGTGTCGGATTGGCCGCGCTTGACCAGATCGCTGAGTTCCGTAAAGCCGTGATTGACCTTTTCCTCGTCGCGCGGGTCGCCGCTGAGCAAAAAGTTGTTCAAATTGAGGCGATTCTGCATGATCTGGTAGCGCACGGATTCCGCGGTGCGCACACTTTCAAGAGTAGAGGCGGCTTCGCTGCTGGCACGGCTGGCCTTCCAGATGGTGCCCAGGTCCACGAGAAGCAGAATGAGCAGAATGGCCCCAATGGCCCCAAAACTTCGATAGAGCTGTTTTTCGATTGTCATTGCGTTACTTCCTCCGCTCCCCCGAAACAACCACCCCATGCTCAACAATCCTCGCGGTGAGCAGCCGCGCGACACTTCACGAAGCTCATTGCGGCTTGAAATCGAATTCGATGACCTGGGTGGTTTCTTCCGGCGCAGGCTCAAATCGCCATTCCTTGACCGTGTCGATGCAAGCCTGAACGAGAACCGGGTGTCCACCGACCGCACGTGCATTCTTTACTCGGCCATCGGGGCCGATAATCACTTCGATTCGAACTTTCCCGGCGATCCCTAACCGGCGTGCCAGCTCTGGGTAGGCAGGATTGGCTCTGGTCTTGATCTTTCTCTTGCTTTCCTCAACATTCGCTTGTTGGGCGATAGCGATAGAGCCGGCAAAAACGGCCGTGGCCACCAAGGCGAGCAACGTCTTCCCCCATTCTCTGTGAACGGACACCACATCCTCCTCGGGCGGGAAACTCCCCCACCGTAGAGAAGGCAAGTGCAGTGCCATGATGAAACCGGAATCGAGTTGCTGAGTAATTGACCGTAAGAGCTGGGCAAGCTCTTATGTCAGAGTCAGATAGAAGGAGTGGAACAATTAGCACGACGCGCGGATGAGTTGGGAATCGTCTCAAGCAGGCCCGCTGGCCTGAAGATTGATCTCACGCTGAGACGTCTGGACGGAGGCACTCGGGTATCCAGGGTAACGCATGCGAACTGTAGGAAGGATGGGGGATTGACTCAGAATGAGAATGCTCAGTAGCGTGGAAGTGCGTGGTTCTTAAATTGAGACGCTCGCAAAGCCCCTAACCCTTCATGCGTGGACGAAAAGCTATGTCTGCTCGGCGCCGTGCGGCTCCAAAAAGCCGGAAGCTAGAGAACCGCGCAAATCTGAATCACACAGAAGAGTTAATGGATCTGGCAGTTGCCGCGGCCAATTCCCGGGAACTGCCGGCGTTTCTGGCCGCGTTTGCAGCGCGCGCGGCAGAAATGTTGGCCGCCGAGTGGGGCGGGGTGGGCGAAATCGCAGGTAATCGCATTCAACTCTATTCGCCGGTCAAGGATTTCCCTGCTGCCAAGAAGGATTGGGACTGGTTGCTCGAGAATATCGCCGCCAAACGCAGTGGGTTGCAGGTGGCACGTTTGCCGGAGCGTGCGGCCTTTTGTGGGCTGCATCCGATTTATGCGAGCGACGGAGAACTGATGGGTACGCTGTGCGTGATCCGGGAGCGCGCCCAGTTTTCTGCTGCAGAAGAGAAGTTAATGACGGCGTTGGCGAGTCACGCGGCGCTTTCGATGGAAAAAGTGCGGCGGTTCGCTCAGCTGGAACGTTCGAAAAAGCAGTGGGTCGAAGATATTGATGCGATCAGCGATTACATCGTGGTGCACGATCAGAGTTGGAAGATCGTGCGCACCAACCGGTCGTTGGCCACGCACCTGGGAGTTTCGCCGGTAGCCCTGGTCGGCGAACCGGTGAATGGCTTGCGGCATATCGCCGAAACCGGGAGCGCGCTTCCCTGCCCCTTTTGCCGGGACACCACCGAGCCTCGCGAAGAGTACACGGCCACATCGCAGGGACGCATTTTTCTGGTTTCTACGTCGCGCACACGCGGAGCGCTGGAAGAGGACGCGCGCACGATTCACGTTTTGAAGGACATCACCGACCGGCGGGAAGCAGAGCGCCGCTATCGTGAACTGTTTGACAGCATCCAGGAAGGATTGTTCTTCGCTACACCCGATGGGCAGTTCCTGGACGTAAATGATGCGATGGTGCGCATGTTGGGGTACGACTCGCGCGATGAACTTCTGCGCGCGGACGTCAGTCCGCATCTCTATCCGACCATTGCAGCTAAGAAGCGGTTTGTGGAGGCCATCGCGGAGCGCGGCACGCTGCGGAACTACGAAGAAACGCTGCGCCGCAAAGACGGCAGCCTGCTGCACACCATGCAGAACATCAGCGCGGTAAGAGACTCGCAAGGGCACGTGGTGCAGACACGTGGCCTGATGCTGGATGTGACGGAACAGAAGATGTTCCAGTCGCAACTGCAGCGGGAGCGCGACTTCAACCAGAAAATTCTGAATACCACGCAGAGCATGATCCTGGTGCTGGACACGGCGGGTCTGATCAGCTATGCGAACCGGCGCTGCTACGAAGCGGGCTATCGCGAAGAAGAAATGATCGGCCACCGCTTGGAAGAATGGGTGGAAGCTCCGCACCGACAGGATTTTGAAGCCGCTCTGCAAACGACGGCTCAAGGGCAGCAAGTGGAAAATCTGGAGCTTCGCGTGAGGCGCAGCGATGGCTCGATGGGACACTTTTCAATCAGCTTGAGCCCGATGAGAGACGAGAACCGCCAGGTGAACAGCATTGTGGTGGTGATGACAGACATCACCGATGCGGCGTTACTGCAGGCGGAATTGGCACACTCCGAGAAAATGGCCACGATCGGGCGGCTGGTTTCCGGCGTGGCCCACGAAGTGAACAATCCCCTGGCCGCGATCCTGGGCTTTACGGACCTGTTGCTGGAAAACCCGGAAGTGCCGGAATCCGCACGGGAGGATCTGAAGATCATCCTGCAAGAGACGCAACGAACAAAGGAAATCGTGCAGGATCTGCTGAGTTTTGCGCGGCAGAAACCAACACAACGGGAGCCCGTGCAGGTGAACGGGATCCTGCGGCAAACCATCAAACTGAGAAGCTACGATTTTTCAAGCCACGGCGTGGATGTTGTGGAGGAGTTCGACGAGGGCATCGGACCGACGTTAGGGGATTCACAGCAACTGCAGCAGGTCTTCCTGAACATCTTGAATAATGCGTACGACGCCATCCAGGAGTCCGGCAATCATGGAAGGATCCGCATTCGCACGCGCCGGACACAGGATTCCATCGAAGTGGCATTCATCGACAATGGAACCGGCGTCACCCAGCCGGATCGTATCTTCGATCCCTTTTTTACGACCAAGCAGGCAGGAAAAGGCACCGGTCTGGGACTTAGCATCTGTTACGGCATAGTGCGCGCCCACGGGGGCGAAATTCTTTGCTGGAACAACGTGGAACCGGAAGAGCGGGGCAGCACCTTCGTGGTGCGCTTGCCCCAGGCCAGCGAAACTGCGATTGCGGCGGCAGCAGCGAAAGAGGCGGGGCGATGAGCGAGTCCAGCAGGACGATAAAAGCGATCTCGCCGATCCTGCTTATCGAAGATGAGGCCTCGGTGAGAGCCTTCGTGCGCACGGCACTGGAGCGCCGCGGCTATAGCGTGGTACAGGCTTCTTCAGGAGCCGAGGGGCTAGAGCAACTCGCTGCGGGAGAATATACCGGAGTGATTTCCGATATTCGAATGCCGGGAAGCATCAACGGCGCCGATGTGCACCACTGGATCCAGAAAAACAGGCCGGATCTGGGGGGACGCATCATCCTGATCAGCGGGGATACCGCCAACAGTGAGACGCAGTCGCTACTGCGGTCCAGTGCAACGCCGTGCATTGAAAAACCCTTTCGGGTACAACAATTGATTTCGATAGTGGAGACGACGTTCGGAAAACCATGAGCGAAGATCTGAAAACCAAACTGCTGGTAGTAGACGACGAACAAAGCATCCGGCGATTGTGCATGACCATTGGCACTTCGTTGGGCTTTACATGCAACGAAGCCGAGAGCGCCGAATCGGCGGTCAGCCGGCTGGAGACCGATCCACCCGACCTGGTGCTGACCGACCTGAAGCTGCCGAATCAGTCGGGCGTGGAACTGCTTAAGCAGATTCGCAACATCCTGCCGCGCACGGAAATCGCCATCATGACGGGCCACGGATCGATTGAGTCGGCCGTAGATGCCATGAAATTGGGAGCGTATGACTATATTGAAAAACCATTCCGTGTGGAAAAACTGCGACTCCTGTTACAGCGCATGGCGGAAAAGGTCCGCCTGGTGAATGAAAATGCATTTTTGCGGGAACGCGTGAGTGCCGACGAGAGTCTGGATGGAATTATCGGAACCTCCGCGGGGATGCAAGATGTGCTGCGGATGATCTCCCGACTGAAGGATACGCGCACTGCGGTTTTAATCTCGGGGGAGAGCGGAACGGGCAAAGAGCTGGTCGCACGTGCGATTCATTTTCGAGGTGCGCTGGCGCAGGCTCCTTTCGTTGCCGTGGATTGCGGCGCCCTGGTCCCAACGCTGATGGAAAGCGAACTGTTTGGCTACGAGAAGGGCGCGTTTACCGGGGCAACCCGTTCGAAGTCGGGACTATTCCAGGCAGCCAATGGGGGAACCCTTTTCCTGGACGAGATCGGCGAACTGCCACTAGAGATGCAGACGAAGTTATTGCGCGTGCTGCAGGAAAAGGAAGTGCGGCCGGTCGGTAGCAACGAAAAGACCAATGTGGATGTGCGCGTGATCGCAGCCACAAACCGCGACCTGGAATCTGCGTACCGGGAAGGTACGTTCCGCAAGGACCTTTACTTTCGATTGAACGTAGTTACCGTTCACTTGCCTCCACTTCGGGAGCGCCGCTCCGATATTCCCATGCTGGTGCATCACTTTTTAAACCGCTACGCACCGACGACGCATTTGCAGATAACATCGGCCGCGATGAAGAGCCTGCTGCAGTATGACTGGCCGGGGAATGTACGTGAATTGGAGAACTGCATCGCGCGAGGGGTAACGCTTGGCGACCAGGAAGTGATCGACGTGCAGGACTTGCCGCCAGCGATTCGCACGGAGCAACCAGCGACGCAGACGATGACGCCGCAAGATGCGGCCAGTCTTTCTACAACGGCACTGGCGGAGATGGAAAAAATGACCATCTTGCGAGTGTTCGAACAGGCCAACGGAGATAAGGCGCTGACGGGAAAAATGTTGGGCATCAGCCGCGCGACGCTCTATCGAAAGCTGAAGCGGTACAACATACCGCTGCGCGGCGGCGCAGCAGAGCTTGCCACGGAAGAAGAGCAGGCACGTGGAGTTGGACGCTAACGTCGTCTCAAACGGCCGAACGAATCGCAGCATCGTCGCAGGGATGGATGAGACAGCGGCGTTTCAGCGTGAGACAGTGACGGACAAACCCGCCATGGGAAATATCTAAGCCCAGGCATTTCTGTAAGTTGCAAATCCACAATTGAGCTTGCCGTGTGGCGCTTGGCGTGCAGTTCCCTGCTTGGGACATTGCGTCCCCGCCGCGCCAAGTGTGTCGTTCTACGCCTGGTCTGGCGGAAGCTCGCAGCACGAGCGGATCATTGGCGCCGGGGCAAAGCGAAAAATGGCTTTACTTGCGAATGAGCGGGGATGTACAGAACAGCTCGCCCGATTTTTCCCCACGCTCCCGGCCGTCCGCATTCCAGTGCGAGTGCAATCGCTGCGACCAGGGCAATCGAGGCTGCAGGAATCGACGGTGGTGGAATTTGGCGCGGCCGAGTTCGCCATTTTTCTGTCCACCTTGCCGATGGAATTCGATGAGCGTGTTCGGGTGACTCGGGATGGAAATGGGCGCGGGGCGGAAGCAGCGGTAATCGCCCTGCAGTACCACGAAGGACGTAAAGCAGTGGCCGTCCGATTTTTGCACGGGCCCTGCGACTGGATGCAGCCGTGAATAAAATGTTTACAACCTTGAATCTACCGGCACCACCGAAGACCGACAGCTCGAGGCAGGCACAGTGGGAGGAGAATCGCTCTGTTTTCCCCATCTACCTGGCACTGGCAAAGCACCTGCAGATCGAAATTCCCTTTCCGCCGAACAAGCGGGTGTTGCCAGAAAAGGCAGAGCTCGACCTGTTTACCCAGGTGCACACCTGGCTCGAATCCATGGACCAGCGGGTGCTGGTGCACCAGTTGCGCCACCTGCTGCAGATGACCACGCTCAACGCAAGCGAAAGCGGTTTGCGCGCGCTGATCATGCGTCACCTGAAGAAGTCCTCCAAGTCGATTACCGACCGGGACAAGATTGACTTCCTGCTGGTGCAATATTTCGCGTTGTGCGCGCCCGCGAAGACCTATCACAAGCAAATCGAACTGGGCGATGTCGCGCATGTAATGAAGCCGGTGCTCGGGGAAGTGGATACGACGCCGCTGCCCTGGTGCGAGCCGCTCGAGCAGATGATTTCGTCTTTGCGACACTTCAAGAGCCTCCGCGACATCCTGAAAACCAATTTCATCGACCAGGGACGCCGGGTAAAAGAGAGCGCCGGAGGGATGTTCTATGATCCCTCGGCAATGCTGGCTTTTGTGCGATTCAACTTTCTGCTGCGGCGCACGTTGATTGAGTTGATGCACGCCGACTTGATTTTCATCCGCTCTGGATTGACGCGCCTGGAATCGGCAGGCACGCGCACGGTGGACTGCCAGTCGTTCGGCTTAACCGCCGCGGAACCCGTGGCGAGGGTGCGGCAACTCGCCGACGAATGGAAGCAGCCATTCCAAAAGGAATACACGGAGCGGTCCGTAAATCAGGCGTTCGATAAGCTGCTTTCGCTGCGCTCCGACGTTGAGCGCACGATGGAAAAGATGTTTGGCAAGCCGGTAGAAGCGCATACCCCGAAGAATCTACCGGAGGGTGCGACAGCCGGGGGTGAGCGGCAGGGTTCTGCGGTCGCAAGCAAGGGATCAAGCGCAGGGGCTGCGAGTTCCCACGCAGAGAAGAAAGAAGACGGCACACCAGCGCTGGATTTCGAAACCTGCATGGAACAGATTTGGGAACAGTTAATCTCCGCCCCACCCTCTCGCGGACGCTCCATGACCACGGTGAAGATTGGCGGTGCGCGACTGTTGATGTCGTCGTGGGAAGTGGCGGCATTCGTCAGTGAAGACGGGCCGGCCGCGGAAGATCTGCGGCGGGCGGTGGTTGCGCGGGCGCTGGTAACCACGGCCTCGGAACAGGCGAAACAGTCTGGCGACAACTCCGGGCTGGAAAGTGCGCTAACGATCGCGCGCGTGGAAGTTTCACGCTTGCAGGAGCGCGTGGAAGTAGCCAAACAGGCAAAAGATACGGAAGCGGCAGTGAATCTCGGGATCAGCACCAAGCGGCTGCTGTCCGCGCTGGACGAAGCCGAAAAACTTTAATTCCCTGCTGCGAAGCAAGGCAGGCGGAACAAACAGTCAGGGAGCACGAGTCCATTGCGAAATACAAGCGTACTGATTCTGACCGATGACAGCGAGTTTGCGCGGCTGTTGACGGCGTGCTGGCAAACCGAGCGCCAGCTGCCGGGAATTTCCGTATTGACCGGAGACTTCTGCGCGCACGGAGAGAGTCTGACCGCCGATCTGCTGGTTGTTGGGCCACTGAAGGAAAGCAAGCTGGGCGAGGTGCTGCGCGGGATCGAACCAAATACGGCGGTGATCTTGTGCGCGCCTGCGGAGGCGCACGAACTTGGACTGCTCCGCAAACGCTACCCGCGATTGCTGCACGTGCCGCTGCGCGAGGATTGGACCCAGGTGGTCTTGTTGGTGGCGGGAGAATCGCTGCGTCGCACCGAAGCGCAACGGCTAGCAAAACAGGCGGAGCAGCGAGCAGCGCGGAATGCAAGCCAGGCCATGCTGGGCCGCTACATGATGGACATGAAGCACAACGTAAACAACGCGCTGACCTCGCTTCTGGGAAATGCCGAATTGTTGCTGCTGGAGCCGGGCGAGCTCAATGCGCAATCACTGGCGCAACTGAAAACGATCCACACCATGGCATTACGCATTAACGAAATCATGCAGCGATTCTCATCGCTGGCCAGCGAAATGCGGGAGTCTGAGACGGCTTCTCAAGCTGAGACGGAAGAAGCGCCAGCGACCCTATTTCCGCGCCCTTAGCCGTGATCCGTCCCCTGGCAACACCCGTATTTTCATTGCGTTAAGAAAACTGGACACTTTCCACGACAGAACCTGCAAGCTGGCCGCTGACGTGCATTTTTCTGCCGTGGAGAACCATGTGGAGTGAAAGCTCGTGCAGAAAAAAGTACTGATTGTCGATGATTCGCCGGCGCAAGTGAAGTTCATCCAGGGGCTTTTGGAGCCTGAGGGCTATTCGCCCGTGGGACTGAACGATCCGAAGCGCGTGGAAGAATTTCTGGCCATGGAGCGGCCCAGCGTAATCCTGCTGGATGTGGTGATGCCGGAGAGAAACGGATTTCAGGTTTGCCGGGAGTTGAAGGGCAGCACGGAGTTTAACGGGATTCCGGTGATTCTGGTGACCTCGAAGGATTCGCCGAGCGACAAGTACTGGGGAGAACAGCAAGGCGCGGATGGCTACGTGACCAAGCCGTTTACCCGGGAAGATTTGTTACGGGCAGTCCGCCGATTTGTATAGGAGCCGAGGGTTAGCGAATGAATGAAGATTTCCATCTAGCGCCCCTTCCCGCCGATGCGGAACTGGGAGATCTGCTTGAATCGCTGGGACCGATTGGCGAACGGCCGCCCGAATCGCAGTACTGCGTGTTCCGGAGCGGACGCGAGCGATTCTGTTTTCCGGTGCTGGATGTGGAAGAGGTTCTGGAATGGCCGCTGGTGACGAAGTTGCCGCTGTCTCCCGCGTACGTGCTGGGCATTTTCAATCTGCGCGGAGCGATCGTGCCGCTAATTGATATTGCGATGACCGAAGGGCGGCGACCGGGACTGTTGCCCAAGCATGTGGTGGTGGCTTCCTTGCGCGGGGGCGGACATCACGAAGATCTGCGCATCGGTATTGCCGCAGACGAAGTCGTTGGGACCTATTCGGTCAATGATGCCGAGGATTTGCTGGAACAGGCGCCGGAGAACGTGCCCCAGTGCGTCGGTATGCTCCGCCATGACGATCGGCTGGCGCTGGTGATTGATCTGCACCGGCTGCTGGAAGTTTACCCGGGGCCGAGTATTTGAAGAATTCAGGGACGAGTTTGGGAGGAAGGTAATGAAATCGCGACTCAGTGGCACCATCTGGATGCTGACGATATTCAATGGCGTGGCACTCTTCGCCGTGTTGGGGCTGGCCTATAGCGCCGGGCGTCAGTCGAACGGCGCATCCATGTTCGAAAGCAGCGGACTCATCTTCGCTGGCGTAATCGCGCTGGGCATGAGCGTCGTGCTGGCATGGAGACTGGGCGCGGCATTTCTCGGCCCGGTAAACGAACTGGCGGCGTTCTCTGAACGACTAGCAGCCGGGGACGCGAAGGTTCGCGCGGATGTCGGCACGAATGACGAATTCGGTTTCATCGCGGAGAATCTGAACCGCGCGGTGGCTAAGGTTTCGAAGGCGTCGAGCAACCAGGAAGCCAGCGAAGCGTTGCAGCGGAGCATTACGGATCTGCTGGCGGTGATCAATCAGGTGGCACGCGGCGATCTGACCCTCCGCGGCAAAGTGACCAATGACGCGCTGGGCAACGTAGCGGACTCCATCAACTATATGCTCGACAATTTCACCAAGGTGCTGGAACGCGTGCGCAAGGCGGCCATGGAAGTCACCGCCTGCTCGAACAACATTCTTGTGGCAGCGGATGAAATGCAGGCGGGCGCGACGCAACAAGACCAGGAAATCACAAACACATCGAGCGCGGTGGAAGAGCTCACCGTTTCGATGAAGCAGGTGTCCAACAACGCGGAAGCAAGCGCGGAAGCGGCTCGCCGCGCGCTGGATGCCGCTGAACAAGGAAACCGCGCGGTGCGCGACACGCTGGAAGGCATGCAGCGAATCCGCTCCTCGGTGCAGGCAACCGCAAAGAAGATCAAGTCGCTGGGCGACCGTTCGCTGGAAATCTCGGAAATCATCAACGTGATTAACGACATCACGGAACAGACCAACCTGTTGGCGCTGAACGCAGCGATTGAAGCGGCACGCGCCGGTGAGGCGGGCCGAGGATTCGCGGTCGTAGCGGACGAAGTCCGCAAACTGGCAGAACACTCCCGCAGCGCGACCAAGGATATCGCCGCACTCATCAAGGCGATTCAGGCAGAGACGAACGAAGCGGTGGTGGTGATGGAAGAAGGCACCAAGGAAGTGGAGTCTGGTGCAACACTGGCTGATCAAGCAGGGCGCGCACTCGACGCAATTTCCAGCGTGGTGCGCCAATCGGCGGAATTGGTCCAGGAAATCTCACTCGCTTCCAAGCAGCAGGTGCGCGGCACGGAAGGCGTTGCACACGCGATGCAAATCATCTCGAACATTACGCGGCAGACTTCCCAGGGAACACGCGGTACGGTAGCGACCGTCAGCCAGCTCGTGAAATTGTCCGATCAACTGAACGAGGCACTGGCGCAGTTCCGCGCACAGTCCAAGGCAAACGCCTCGGCGGCGGAAGAGCCGCGCCAGCCCGTCCCAGCGGGTGCATTGCGGTAGCAACGGAATCGAGCCGCGTAGAATATTGCGCGGCTAGAGCGGGACGGCCATGAGCGAACGCCACGGGGCGGGACACGGGTTGAGCGAACACGAATTGAGCGAGATCCGCATGTTCATTGAAGAGCGGACAGGGATTCATTTCGACGAATCGCGCCAGAGATTTTTCTCCACGCGAGTGCGTGAACATTTGCACGCGCGTGAATTGCACCGGGGAAGCGATTTATTGCGGACAATCCGGAAATCGAATGTCGAGTATGAGGCGTTGCTGGAGCGATTGCTTACGCAGGAAACCTCATTTTTCAGGTACCCGGCGGTGTTTGAAGCGTTTGAGAAGCGCGTGCTGCCCGAACTGCACGCTAAGAAATTCTGGAAGGATCCCCGTACGCTGAGAGTGTGGAGCGCGGGCTGTTCGACAGGCGAGGAGCCCTATTCCATCGCCATCACCATCGTGGATTCCCTTTCGTTTGCCGATGCGTGGAACGTGGAGATTCTGGCCACAGACGTGGGAAGGCAGGCGTTGCGACACGCGGAACGTGCCACCTATTCGGGGCGCAGCATCGCAAGTGTGAACGAGAAGCAATTGACAACGCATTTCATGCCCGTTGCCGGTGGACACCAGGTGAAGCCGCGTTTAAGGAAAATGATTTCCTTTGCGCAGATGAATCTAGCCTCGCCCGTGTATCTCGGACGCATGGACCTGATTTTTTGCATGAACGTGCTGATCTACTTCACAGACGAGCGGCGCCACGTGCTGGTCCAGCGGTTTTACGATGTGCTGGAGCCAGGTGGCTACTTGTTCCTTGGCCACTCCGAATCGATTTCCAAGATGCCGGTCAAATTTCAGGCCATCGTACTGGGTGATTGCATTCTGTACCGCAAGCCTACGGCCGAAGAGATGCACAAGGGAGAACTGGTAGCGGAGGGTCGCGCGTGAGTACGCCGGACCGCGAAGCCGTCGAACTGTTCCTCCAGGAAGCCTCGGAGCACCTGCAATATTTACGGGAGTATGTTGGTGTGTTGCAGGAGGTTTCGCCGCGGCAAGAGGACATGGAGCGGCTGTACATCGCTGCGCACACGCTAAAAGGCACTTCCGCGAGCTACGGTTTCCCGAGATTTTCGGAAGTAGCGGGAAAACTTGCGCACATCTTTCAATATGCGCTCAACGCGCCTCTGGGAGACGATCTGCACGGGCCACTGACGGAATTTCTCTCTGATGGCATCTCTCTGCTGGAAACCAGTCTGATCGAGATCAGCGATACCGGCCAGGAAAACGTAGAAGACGTGGCCGCGTTTAAAGAGCGCTACCGTTTTGCATTTCCGCCAGACCCGCCCCCACTGAATCTCGAAGCCCAGGGACCGCCGGTGGCGTCGGGACCGTACGGACTTGTCGAGGAGTCTGAAGTTGTTCAGACCGGTCTGACCGGTTCCTATTTCGATGCCCTGCCCGCGGATGATGAAGTTCCCGAGGAAATCCAAGAGTTCTTCCAACCAGAGGCAGAAGAACATCTACAGGTGGTGAGCGATTGCCTGCTCTCACTGGAAGGCAATAACAATCCGGAAGAAGTGAATCGGTTGTTCCGCGCGATTCATACGGTGAAAGGGTCAGCGGCTCAGGTGGGACTGAGGCGATTGGGTGCGATCGCGCATCGCGTAGAGGATTTGATTGGGCGCCTGCGAGACGGCGCCATACAACCTTCGGCCGACGTTGTGGATCTTTGCCTGGCGTCGGTGGACGTACTGAAAAAAACGCTGCGGCGCGAATGGGTGGATGAAGCGGAAATGCGCGCGGGCGTCGATTCGCTACTTGGCCGGATCGCAGAATTTGCTCCGCAAGAAGCAGAAGTGGAACAAGCGGCGGCGGCATCCCCAGACTTCACCGCGGCCGAGGATGCAGCAGCGGGGGCAACGACCCAAGCAGTTGCGAAAACATTGCAGTCCGCGGGAAAGAAACCCGCGCCGGCGGCCAAATCCGTGCGCATCGCGCTGGGCCGTCTGGACCGGATGATGAATACGGTCGGCGAATTGGTGATCAACCGCACGAAAATGGTGGGACGCGTCGCAGAACTCGAGAAACTGATTGAGACACTGAGTTTTTCAAAGGAACGCCTGCAAGGAAAAGTCAGCGAGTTCCAGGACAAGTACGAGTTCAACCGGATTCGCAACACGCAACTGGGAACGCCATGGGCCGCGAACCAAACGAAGCAGATCCTGAACAATGCCGCAGCGGGCGACGGAGCATTCTGGGAAGACTTCGGCGAACTGGAGATGGACCGGTACGACGATTTCAATATTTTGTCGCGCTCCATGACGGAAATTTCTGCCGATGTGAACGAAGTACTGTCGCAACTGGAAGGATTCATCGGGCGGGTGGAAGGCGACATCGACGAATTCACAAAGCTGGCGCACCACCTGCAAGATGAAATCACCGCGGCACGCATGGTGCCTATCGGAACGCTATATTCCCTGCTTTCGCGCACAGTACGCGATGCGGCCCAGTCCGCCCGAAAGCATGTTGAACTCGACTTCTCGGGCAGCGAAACCGAACTCGATAACAATATTATTCAGCAGATTTCCGATCCGCTCGTGCACCTGGTGCGCAATTCGGTGGCGCATGGCATCGAACGGCCCGAAGATCGCGCGTTGGCCGGCAAACCAGAGCAAGGCAAGGTTCTTCTGCGCGCGTATCACCGCGGTAATCACATTTATATTGAAGTGGACGACGACGGACGTGGCATCGATTACGAGCGCGTAAAACAGAGCGCGATTGAATCCGGGCTGGTTTCGCAGGAAACGGCGGGACGGCTGACGGAACGCGACCTGCGCGAAATGTTGTTCCATCCGGGCTTCTCAACCGCATCGGTGAAAACGGAACTGGCCGGCCGCGGCGTGGGGCTCGATGTGGTGCGTTCCAACTTGAACGCGCTGAACGGTGAAATCGAAGTCCAGAGTACCACGGGCCAAGGCACGAAGTTCACGCTGAAGGTACCGCTGACGCTGATCATTTCCCCGGCACTATTCGTGCGATGCGGCTCGAATCATTTTGCGCTGCCATTGGCGGTGGTCGAGGAAATCCGGCGAATTCGCGCGGATGAGATCGAAGATGTGGGCGGGAAACTGCTCACCAAGGTGCGTGACGTCGTTACCGAGGTTGTGCGGCTGGATTCCTATCTGGGGCTGCCGCCGCTGGAACCGATGAACGGTTATTTCCGGATGGTGGTCGCAAACGCGGGGAACCGGCAGATCGGCCTGGTGGTCGAGGAAGTCATCGGCAAAGACGAAATCGTCATCAAGAATCTGGGCGAATATCTGCGCCGCGTCAAACTCTTCCCGGGAACCACGATTGCTCCCGACGGCAGCCTGATTCTCTTGATCGATTTGAACCGCATGGTGGCAACCGAGCCCAACGAGCGGCGCGCAATTCAGGCAAGTGCGAGCGCGGCCCGCGTGTTCGCGCCGGGCTCGACGGCAGTAGCTCGCGGCACCATTCCGACTGATGCCATCGATCGCGTGGAGCAGGAGCGCGTGATTGTGATCGCGGACGACTCCATCAGCGTGCGCAAATTCGTTGGGCGCATGCTGGAAAAGAATGGCTATCGAATCAAGCTCGCGGCGGACGGCTTGGAAGCTGCGGAATTGGTAGCGCAGCACGGTTGCCACCTGGTGATCACTGACCTTGAGATGCCACGCATGACCGGCTACGAACTGATGGCGCAATTGCGGCAGAGCCCGACGACGCGGCGGATTCCCGTGATGGTGGTGACCTCCCGCGCAGGAGCCAAACACCGCGACCGCGCGCTGAAGGAAGGTGCATCCGCTTTCCTCACCAAGCCGGTGCAGGAAGATCAACTCCTAGCTGCAGTGGAACAGTTGATGGGCACGGAGGCGGCACGCCCCGGCGTGCCGGTGGGATAGACGAGCCATGGTGAGCAGCCCAAAAAGAAAGTTTCGCGTGCTGGTGGTGGACGATTCCGCCTTCATGTGCAAGGTGCTGGAAAGCATTTTTAATGCGGATGAACAATTGCAGGTCGTGGGCCGCGCCAGAGACGGGCGCGAAGCCATCGCGCTGTCCGAATCGCTGAAGCCCGACGTCATCACCATGGACCTGAATATGCCCCACCTGGATGGGCTGCAGGCCACGGCACACATCATGACCAGCAATCCGCGTCCGATTGTGGTGGTTAGCTCGGAAACGCGGGAAGGTGCGGCAAGCACGCTGAAAGCGCTGGAGCTGGGCGCTATTGAATTTGTTACCAAACCATCAAGCGGCATCGATCTAGACATGCAGAGCGTGAAAGACGATCTGGTTCGCAAGGTGCGGATGGCTGCAAAGGTTCGCGTAGTTCGAACGGCATCGCGGCTCGCAACAGCCGTGCAGACGTCGGTGACCAAAACCGTTTTAACAGAGAACGTGGCGCGAAACGCCACGCCCGTTTCCGCGCCTGTGAATGACATGCGCTTCCCGGTCGTGGTGCTCGCTGCTTCCACGGGCGGGCCAGCCACGGTGATGCGCATGGCGCCGGGATTCACGCGCGACTTTCCCGCGGCCGTTTTTCTGGTGCAGCACATGCCTGCGTCGTTCACCAACCAGTACGCGGTGCAGTTGGCCGAATTCACCAATATCCGCGTAAGAGAGCCGGAGCACAACGAATCGGTCCAGCCGGGGACGCTTTACATTTGCCCAGGAGGAAATCATCTGCGCGTGGCGCCCACCGGGCGGATTCAGTTGGATGCCACAACGGGACGCATTGAGGGATACCTGCCGAACATCGATGTGACCATGGAATCAGTGGCCGCGTTTGCCGGAGCCATGAGTATCGGCGTGGTGCTGACGGGAATGGGTTGCGACGGCGCGCGTGGATCGCGAGCGATCAAGGCCGCCGGCGGAATCGTACTGGCACAAGACGAAGCGACGTCGGTGATCTTCGGGATGCCAGACGAAGCCATCAAGACAGGTGTGGTCGAGCAGGTTCTTGCGATTGACGATATTTATCCGGCGATCGAGAAACGCGTGCTCAGCCTGAGCCGGGCACTGCCAGTGGGAGTGCGCTGATGGGCATGGAGCACGCACGCCGAGCTCATGCGGTTCGTACGGAGCAGATCATCCTATTCCGCTGCAGCAACCAGATCTTCGCGATTTCTTCGGCATCGGTGCAGGAAGTGCGCAGCGTGGACAGTCTTGCGGGTGCGGCCTCCGAAGTGAGCGAACCGAGCATGCGGAAAGTGCGCCACGCGCTGCGACGTGGCGAGCGCAGCATTTATGTGGTGAATACGGCGCTGCATTTTGGATTGAAGCCGTCGCCTCCGGCGCTGATCTTCCTGCTGCGAAAGTCACGCGTCGCGTTGCTGGTGGACGGTATTGAAAAAATGACCACCATGACACGCTTACAGGCACTGCCCGCGGCATTCTGCCACGAAGAAAGAATCTGGTATCGCGGGTTGACGGTTCTGGAGCAAAACGTACTGCCCGTGGTGAGCCCGGAAGGATTTCTTACCTCGGAAGAGTTGTATTTCCTGGACGCATCGGCATGTTCGCGGTCTGCGACGGAGTCCATTGCGGATGCAGAAGTGAGAACCGCACCATGAGCTGGAACGAACAAGCCGACTCGTGCTCGTGCGTATTACTGCGCCTGGGAGAGCGGCGCTTTGCCGTGGTCGCGGACCAGGTTGCGGAACTGGTTGCACCCAGCCGCATTTTCCGTTTTCCGAATCGCACGCCGGAAGTGGATGGAGTAATCCTGAGGCGCGGCCGGACTGTTCCGGTCTGCGACCTGTCGGAGAAGCTTACGGGAAAAAGACTCCTGTCTCGGCGTTTTTACCTGATTGCGATGAGACCGCACGGAAACACCAAGGAGACGGTGGCGCTGCCGGTGAGCGGCGAGTGTGAATTGATTCGTGCCGACTTGACCCCGGCGGGTGTGAGCGATTCTCCTCACGTGGCCGCGTGGCTCTCGCATGATGGCGAGGTGATCGAGGTATTGAACCTGGTTGCACTGACGCCTGGAATCGCACCAGCGGCAGAAGCTTCACAGATTCGTCCGGCCCCGGAGGCACACGCGTGATCGTTCCGGGCAAAGCCGCGAAGATTCTGCTGATTGACAGCAACGTGCTGTTCGCGAAGCGGCTTGGGGATGCGCTGAAGCGCGAAGGGTTCGAAGTCACCGTGACGACGCAGGCGGGATTCGCATTGACCACGCTGGAATATGACGCGCCGGCCGCGATTGTGTGCGCCACCAAGATGCGCGAGATGGGCGCGCTGGAGATGGCGAAAATTGTGCACGCTGACGCGAAAAACGCTTCCCTGCCAATCATAGCCATGGGCGACGGCAGTCAACGCGCTTTAATGGAAGCGTTCCAGGCGGGCTGTGACGATTATATCGACCGCCATCTTTCGCCAGCGACAATTGCCACGCACATTAAAAACATCATCATCAGCAAGGTTGATGGTTTCCAGCCGACGCAGATGTTGGGACAGGCCGACACGAGCCTGAGCGGAAATCTAACGCACCACGATCTGACCGGCGTGATGCAAATGCTCGGACACGCGCACCAGACCGGCGCGTTGACGATCAACGCGGGGGCGACGGACGCGGTCCTATTTTTCGATGCCGGCGAAATCACGCACGCGGAGTGTGGCTCGTTGTTCGGCGACGAAGCCGTGCTGCACATCCTGAAAAGCTGCGTGCAATGCGGCAACGGCGTGTACAAGTTCGTGTACGGGGCAAGTTCGCCGCAACGCACCGTGTTGCGCTCTGCCACCGACCTGATGCTGGATGCGATGCGCGAGTTCGACGAAAACCTTCACGAGACGAACAACGAGTTAGCGGACAAGGAGGCTTTGTGAGCGAAACCATCGCCATGCCACCGCTCAGCGAGGCGGAAGCGAAGCATACACCAACTGTCTATTTCATCGATGACAGTGCAACCATGCGGGAAGTGATCAAGATCGCCTTTCGCCGCGAGAACATTCACGTGATTACTTGCGCCGATGCTTCGTCTGCCCTGAGCCAATTCGAGCAGCACCCGCCGGATGTGGTCATTACCGACGTGATCATGCCGGACCAAGATGGCTACTCCGTGTGCAGCCAGATCAAGCAGAATCCGCAGTACGGAAAAACACCTGTGATTCTGATGTCAGGAGTGGTGAACAAGAATGTGGCAGACCGCGCGGTGGCAGTGCAGGCAGATGAACTGGTCAGAAAACCGTTTCAGCCGCAGGAATTGATCGGCAGAGTGAAAAATCTGCTTGGCCAGACTAGCGGTCAGGCACAGCCTCCGGCGGAACGACCTGCTGGCGCACCGTCGCTGAGCAGCCTGTTTGCGCCGCAACCTTCGGCGCAACCGCCGCGCCTGCAGGCCTTGGCACCCGCGCCTGTACCTGTGGCAATTGCCGTCGAACAGGAACCTACAGAATCCGCTTGGCCCAGGGCGTTGGCGGAAGCGTTTGTTCAACAAGGGGCCACCGCTAACCATCCGCAAGTGTCGAACACGCCAGTTGGACCGCGCCCGGTATCGACCAACAGCGACGTGCAAAAGCTGCGAGCGGAAATCGCGCATCTCGAACTGCTGATCAAGAAACTGCAAACCGAGTTGCAAATCGAGCGGCAATACAATCAGGCGCTGGAGTTGCATGTGCGTTCGTTAACGCACGTTGACTGACTCGGAAAAACCGCTCAGGAATCAATGTGTAACCGGCTTCGGCGGTGATCGCGGTGACCAACCGAACCAATCGGGCGAACGTGCGGGTAGCCCCAACGTAACAACATGCAAAAGAAATTGGACTATGCGAGGTGAGCCGCTAGGATACGATCATGGCTCCCAGAAAGGCGCGACCCAAAACCATCGCCGAATACATCGACGCCGCCCCCAGAGAGGCTCAGAAGAAGCTGCGCGAAATGCATGCGTGCATCCGTGTAGCGGCGCCCGGGGCAAAGGAAAGTCTGAAATGGGGAATGCCTGCTTATTCTTACAAAAGGATACTGGTGACGTTTGCGGCCTTTAAACACCACATCGGGTTCTATCCCACGCCATCGGTCGTGAAAGCCTTCTCGAAAGAAATAGCAAAATTTAAGACCGCGAGTGCGTCGGTCCAGTTTCCGCTGGATAAGCCGCTGCCGCTACCTCTGATCCGCAAGATCATCACGTTCCGCGTTCGAGAGAGCAAAGAGATTGACGCAAAATGGAGAACGTAGCGGAACACGACAGCTGTAGGTGCCTCGCAGCGTGAATCAGGCACCCTCTAGTTTTCGGGAGTGCGGACCTTCTTTCGGAGAATCCCGGCTGAGACCAGCGTGACGACCAGGCCGATCGGAAAAACTTCGGCAAACGTCATGGCCACATTGATCGCGGGATTGTCGTACATCTGCTTGAACTGCTTTGCTTGTCGCTCCGTCTCATCGATCTTTTGCTGGCTCGCCCCGGAGGCCTTCGCGCGCTCCACCATGTGAGCGGCATATTTCTCGGAAAAGCCGGGCATCAGTTTGTAGTAGATGACTTCCCAGGTCGCCACGTAGCACGCGCTGGAAATCAAGGTAATCAGGATGCCGACGGCAAATCCGCGGCCGAAGGTCAGACGCCCGCCCCCGACATTCTCTCGATACGAACGCACCCCGAAGAACACCATGAGCGCCGAGAGCACGATCACGGTGTAACCGAGAATTTCCCCTTTTTCCCAGCCGATCTTATCGGCGAAAGGGAGCGTAACTAGCATCGTCGCGGCGGACAACGCGCCGGAAATCAGTCCAAAGGTGAGAACCGTCTTTTTCATTGAATTTCAGTCTCCTCAGGTGAAAACAGCGTTCAGGTGGCCGAAGTCTAGCGGGAGACGCAGGCGATGTCGTCACACTTTCAGGTGATTTTGCATTGGGGAGCGAAAAATCATCCTTTCAGGTGGGCGGACGCCTCACGGGATCAGCCCGGCGGTCTTGCCGATCTGCACCGCCTGAGTGCGCCGCTTTGCGCCGAGCTTATCAAAAAGCCGGCTCGAATGGGTCTTGACCGTGTTTTCGCTTACGAATAGCTTGCCGGCAATCTCCCGATTGCTCAAACCGGAAGCGATCAGGCCGAGAATCTCCTGTTCTCGTGCGGTGATGCCGAGCTGGCTCACGCGCGAATCGTCGACGACGAAGGTATCGGCGGCCTGCGCCGGGACTTCCTTAATGATTATCATCGGCTTTTTTCTGATGAGCGTCCGCCCCAGCCAGATGCCGAGTGCGGCGAACAGGGCAGCGACCAGTGCAACGTAGATCTCCACCGAATACTCGACAACCAGGAAGCGGTACTCGGTCAGTTTCAGGACCGCGATGAGCAGGACGCCGCTGACACCGTACAGCAGGATGTCGCGCACCGCACGGCGGCGCGAATCGGGGGAAGACTCCGGCGTCGAGGCCACGGGAGGCCATGATATCTGAAGACGGGAGCCTTGGGGAGCCCAGCCGCCCAGTCTAGTGTCCAGTTGACGGGTTAAGACGGATTGAGTAGCCTCACCCTGCGTTGCTTTCGACAACATCGTTCGGAGGTCGAATATGAAGAAGGAGAACGGCCGCACACTCTCGCGGCGGGAGTTTGCGCATCGCGCGGCGCTGCTTTCGGCAACGGCTACGGTGGTCCCTACGGGGATGATGCTACCCGCCGCACCAATCGCGGCAGCTTCCGAGCATGAACAAGAGAATCTTCCAAAAGTTTCATCAGAGGGCCAAGCCGAAGCAGACGCGCGCCTTCAAATGGTACTGAGCCGCTACGGCAACCGCCTGAGTGAAGATGAAAAACGCAGCGTAAAGACAATGTGCTACTCGCTGCAGAACACGCTCGCGAAGGTGCGCGCCTTCCCATTGGAAAATGGAGATGTGCCCGCATTGTTTCTGAAGCCGCTGGTGGACCGCGAGAGCAAACCCAAGTCCACGCCCGCCTCGAAACCCGCTGCGGGTTCACCGGACAAATCCTGACTGGAGCGCCTGAATGCTGGGAGAATCGGTTCTGTACGAGTCCGTTAGCGAGCTGGCAAAGCGCATCGAATCGAAACAATTGTCGCCTGTCGAATTGACAGCAAGCTACCTGGAGCGCAGCGAAAAGCTGGGCCCCAAATTGAATGCCTACGCGCGGCTGACGCCAGAAATCGCAATGGACCAGGCGCGTGCAGCGGAAAAAGAAATTCACCGTGGGCACTATCGCGGACCGTTGCATGGCATTCCGTATGCCGCGAAGGATCTTCTGGCCGTCAAAGGAATTCCGACGACGTGGGGGGCCAAGCCGTTTGCAGACCAGGTTCTCGATTACAACGCCACGGTGATCGAGCACCTGAATCACGCGGGCGCCATCCTGCTGGGCAAAGCCGCCATGATTGAGCTCGCGGGAGGCATGGACTACATCTCTGCCGCCGCGTCATTGCAGGGCGAAGCCAAGAATCCGTGGAACACGAACTGCTGGACCTGTGGCTCGTCGTCCGGCTCGGGCGCGATCGTTGCAGCGGCGCTGGCAGGCTTTGCGATTGGAACGGAGACCTGGGGATCGATCCTCTGCCCCTCGGCATTCTGCGGAGTGAGTGGACTGCGTCCCACGTTCGGCCGGGTAAGCCGCTACGGAGCAATGGCGTTGGCCTATTCGATGGACAAGATCGGGCCGATGGCTCGCTCAAGCGAGGATTGCGCGAGGATCTTTGCGTCGATTGCAGGACACGATCCACGGGATCGCGATACGTTGGGTATCGACAAGGCGGCGTTTACCTATTCACCAGCCACCGAATTGATAGGCCGAACACTGAAATTGGGATGGCTGACGAATGCGTGGACCAAGCTAGATCCCGGCGTGGAGAGAGCGATCGAAGTGGCTCGCAAGGTCCTGCAACGGAGGTTTGCGGGAATGCGAGAAGCTGCTCTTCCCGACGGACCGTGGGAAGACGCCGCAAGTATCACGCTAAAGGCTGAAGTGGCATGCGCATTCGCGCAACTGATTCAATCGGGACGCGTTCGTGAGTTGTCCGATCCCCTTGGCCGCATCGGCGGCTACGTGAGCGAAACCGTTTCCGGCGCGGACTATACGACGGCGCAGCGCATTCGCGGGATTCTGCAAATGAAAATGAGCGCGCTGTTCGAATCCTACGACGTGCTCGTGTCTGCTTCTCAACCGGTAGCGGCTACGCCGCTGGAGCTGAATCTTGCCACAGGACTGTCGTTCGCCGACCCGTTGGGAGGAATCGGCAACCTCTGTGGACTGCCGGCGCTTTCCGTGCCCTGCGGATTTACAGAGAAGAATTTGCCGGTGGGAATTCAATTTGTGGCGCGGGCGGGAGACGATGTGGCGGTAATCCAGGCGGGGCGGGCATTTCAACAGGCCACCGACTGGCACCGCAAGCACCCTAAGATTAGTTAGATGAGCACGCGCCGGGGGAAGAGGTCAGGCGCGGACTTTGTTCTGCAGAATTTCCCGTACTGCATGGAGCAAGGCGGCACGGCTGAACGGTTTGGTGAGCAGCCGCACAGCAGGATCAGCATTGGCCATTTCGGTCGCGGCATGCTCGCTGTATCCGGACATGAATACCACGCAGAGCCCCGGATGATCGCGTTGTAGACGCGCCGCGAGTTCCTGGCCGCTTTGGCCCGGCATAACCATATCAGTGACCAATAGATCGATCTTGTCCTTATTTTCGGTGGCAAGCTGAATGGCTTCGGAGGCATCCTTCGCTTCGATCACCCGATAGCCGCCGGACTCCAGGAATTGGCGGGCTATTTCGCGCACATCCTGTTCGTCTTCGGTTAGCAGCACGGTCTCCGTTCCATTTGGAACTTCGACGACATGCCGTTGAACGACGGCGACTTCTACTTCCTGATCCACGCAAGGCAGGTAAATCTTAAACGAAGTGCCCTTTCCCAGTTCACTGTAAACCCAGATGAAGCCGCCACTCTGCTTCACGATGCCGTAGACCGTGGCCAGGCCAAGGCCAGTGCCCCTCCCCTTTTCCTTGGTGGTGAAAAATGGCTCGAAGATGTGCGTCTGAGTTTCGGCGTCCATCCCGGTGCCATTGTCGCTCACGGAAAGTTGCACATACGAACCTGGACGGATGAGCGGGTGGGTGGAGGCGTAGGAATAGTCGAGAACGGAATTGCAGGTCTCGATCAAAAGTTTGCCGCCATTCGGCATCGCGTCGCGTGCGTTAACCGCCAAATTCATAATGACCTGTTCCATCTGACCGGCATCGGCACGGATAGAGCCAAGATTCTTGTGCGTGCGAATGACCAATTCGATATCTTCGCCAATCAGGCGCGGCAAGAGCTTACCCATTTCGTCGACGATGGAATTCAGGTTAATCACCTGGGGCTGCAATACCTGCATGCGGCTGAACGCCAGCAACTGGCGCGTGAGAGAGGCAGCCCTGTCCGCGGAACGGTCGATCTGTTGAATCTTCCGCGTGATGTGATCGGAGGGTGACAGGACATTCAGAAGCAATTCCGTGTGTCCCTTAATCACCATGAGGATGTTGTTGAAATCATGCGCAACACCGCCGGCCAGGCGGCCGACCGCTTCCATTTTTGTGGCTTGGCGCAGCTGTCCTTCCAATTGCTTCCGATCGCTGATGTCCTGTGCCACGACAAGTCGCACGCGCTTGCCAGCGTAGAGCAGTTCGTGGGAAATGATTTCGACCTCGAACTGCCTACCGTTGCGGGCCTGGTGCAGCCAGACGCCGTGCTCCTCGGTGTAGGTGGTCAATTCCTTGACGAAGTTAAGGGCTTTGTCTTGCTCCGAAGGCGGCCGAATCTCGAGAATCGTCATAGCCTCAAATTCTTCCTGCGAGTAGCCATAGAGATGGGCGGCGGCTTCGTTGACACGAAGGAATTTGAGGCTCTCGACTTCATAGAGCCAAGTGGGTAATGGGTTGTGTTCAAACAGCAGGCGGAGGATGGATTCGCTGCGGCGTAGTTCCACTTCTCCGCGGCGGCGCTCGATGGCTAATGCGATGTGTCCGCCCACGGAATCGAGAAATTCCAGGTCGCGTAAATCAAAGGCATTTTCATTGCGGTAATGTTGAACGACGAGAACTCCAATCGTTGCCGTCGGGGTCTTCAGCGGAACGCCCAGCCAAGCCGGCGATGGGGAGCCCACCAGTTCCACCTCGCCCGAGGCCGCAAGGAGATCAAATTCAGATTGCGGGATCAGCTTTGCGCGGCCCGTGCGGAATACGTACGCGGTGCAGCTTCGCCCAACCTTTTGAGGAGCGGGCGCGGTATCGTACTGATCGACGAAAAATGGGAATTGAAAGGAATCCTCTTCCGGTTCATGCAAGGCCACAAAACAGTTTTCGGCAGGAACGACGCGTTGTAGAGCGGCGTGAATCCGTGTGAGCAACTGGTCCAGGTCGGAGGTTTCATTTAATGCATGCACAACGTCGGCAATCACTTGCCGCTCGGACTCCATGCGATTCAGGTGCGTAACCTCGAGCGCGTTCAGTTGAATGCCTTCCAGCCCCGGCTCCTTTAGGCGATCGCGGCAGGTAAGATCCAGCCAGCGCCAGGAACCGTCCTGTGCGCGAACCCGGCATCGCAGGGTCATCGAGGAGCCCTGTTGCATAGCGAGTAGCTTTAAGCGCTCACGCAATTGCTCGACGTCCTGGGCATGCACAATGGCCAACAGACTGCGGCCAAGGAGCTGTTCCGCGCGGTAGCCAAGTACACTCTGAAAGGTGGAGTTAACAAATTGAAGCGTGCCGTCCTGCCCGAGAATTGCGATCAATTCACGGGTGGAGTCGAGGAGGGTTGTAAGTTGCTGAGTTCCCAGCTGAATCCCGGGCTCGCTCACTAGTCTCTGGGTCATGAACTTGTCGATTCGCATGCCGGACGGTCAGAGGGAGACCCGTCGGCGGAAATTTCGAATGCCTCCAAGAGGCGGTTTTGGAGCACAGGTCAATTTGCGTCTACGACAATTCGACTTCTACCTACATTAGATAAGACAAATGTTTTGGTAAATGGCTGTAATCTCTAGGCGTTCCAATCTATGACTGTCCGTAAGGACAGGTACTCTCCCCTGTCGCGCTTCGTGATGTGCAATCGCATGGTAGTGTTAGGTCTCATTCGTCGCCCGCCCGTGGTCGATGCCGGGCTCAAGATCCGTTCCGTAGAGGAGAATTCGCCATGCATGAGATATGGATGCATCTATTTGTGCCGTCCCTGCCCATCGTGGAAAAAATCGTCAGGCCGATCATCATCTATTTCTTCCTGGTGCTTGTGTTTCGATTGTCAGGAAAACGGGAACTGGTGCAATTGAATCCCTTTGACCTGGTTGTGTTGCTGACCATTTCCAACACCGTACAGAACGCAATTATTGGCGATGACAATTCGATATTGGGTGGAATCATCGGAGCGACCTCGCTCGTTGTTACGAATTATCTTGTCGTGCGATTTCTCTACGATCACAGCAAACTGGATCGACTCGTGGAAGGCAGCCCCGATGTACTCGTTGAGGGCGGGAAAATCCGCAAGCAGAATCTGAAGCGTGAGTTGATTACCATGTCTCAGTTGGAAGCGGCTGCCCGCAAGCAAGGATTCGGTTCCTTGGCCGAAGTGGACCAGTGCATTCTGGAACCGGGTGGAACACTCTCGTTCATCGGCAAAAAGCCGGATGTGGATGAAAGCCGCCACAGGGAATTGCTGGACAAGATCGAGCGGTTGAGCGGCGAGATTACCTTGCTGCGGAACACGCGCCCGCCAAGTGTGGCCTAATTGCATGGTCCCGTTTTCTGGGCGTTAGTGAGCCAAAAAGCCCGTGGCAGCGATTACCAGGCCTATCGCGCCGAGTACCATGCCGGAGAACCAGAAGGCTTTCTTTTTGGTCAACAAAGTAAACGAACAAATGATCAGTCCAATTTCCAGAAAGACTTCGCCGGCATCGAAGCGGTCCGCCCGGCGCTGGACCAAGTCGCGTTCCTTCTCAAAATCCTTAGCCTGTTCGCTGATTTCATCTTTCTCTTTCTCGTAGCGCTCGACCTCCTTCAGATACTTCTCGCGCAAGGTATCCGTGGCTTCCTTGTGGGCGGGAGTAATGGCACCCAGGATATCCGCACCCGTCTGCATTTCGCGAAGCCGGATGCTTTTCGCCTGATAGAAAGCCCATTGATCGCTGGCCTTCGCCTGGAGCAGCAACTCCTCGGTATGCGCCCGATGGCCGAGAAGCGTAACCAGAGCCACCAGGACCGCAATGATGGCCAGTGTTACCGTGACGGGAAGGGTCAGGGGATGATCTCCGTGTTCCTCATGACCTTTGAGTTTCTCCATCACTTCATGCATTGAAAGGTCTCCCTTTTGTGAGCTTCAGGCGGACGGTTGGCTAGAAATCGTCTTGAACGCGTCGCTGGCTGCCTTGATGGTGCGCTCGATATCCGCGGGGGTATGAGCCGCGGAGACGAAGGCGGCTTCGAACTGGGACGGCGCGAGAAAAATTCCGCGGTCCAACATTTCCCGGAAGAAACGCGCATACCGTTTGGTGTCGGAGTGCTTGGCAGCGCCGTAACTCTCGACGGGCCCCGGGGAGAAAAAGATTGTGGAGAGCGAGCCAATCTTGTTGACCTGCGCGCTAATGCCGCAGTTTCGCAGGGCCTCTTCCATTCCTGACGTCAACCGACTCGCCAATTCGTTGATTCCCACATAAACGTCGGGTTTGCTCAATTCATGGAGTGTGGCAATACCTGCGCGCATCGCCAAAGGATTACCGGCCAGCGTGCCAGCTTGATAGACAGGTCCTAGCGGGGCCACATGATTCATCAATTCGGCGCTGCCACCGTACGCGGCAACCGGCATGCCACCCCCGATGATTTTGCCCATCGTGGTGAGGTCGCCCTGGACGCCGAGAAGTTGTTGCGCGGAGCCGTACTGCAGGCGAAATCCCGTGATGACCTCATCCATGATCAGCAGTGCGGAGTTCTTCCGAGTGATTTCGCGCAGGCCCTCCAGAAATCCTTCTTTCGGAAGTACGACGCCCATATTCGCAGCGATAGGTTCAACGATGACGCAGGCGATCTGCCCGTTGTGCTGCGCGAAGACGCGCTCGACTGCCGCAAGATCGTTGTAGGGAACATTCAGCGTGAGCGCAGCCAACGCGGCGGGAACGCCGGGGCACTCCGCGATTCCCAAGGTGGCGAGGCCCGAACCCGCTTGCGAAAGGAAACTGTCGGCGTGGCCGTGGTAACAGCCTTCAAATTTCAGGATCAGGTCCCGCTTGGTGACGCCACGCGCCAGACGCACTGCGCTCATGGTAGCTTCCGTGCCGCTAGAAACGAAGCGTACCTTCTCCAGAAATGGAATGGCCTTGTTGATGAGCGTGGCAAGCTCCAACTCCAATTCCGTGGTGACACCGAAACTTGTTCCCCGCTGTGCTTGCTCCGCGATCGCCGCACTGACCGCAGGATGAGCGTGGCCCAGCAACATGGCGCCCCACGAACAGACGTAATCGAGTAGGGCGTTGCCGTCCGCGTCGTAAAGATTCTGCCCACTTCCGCTAGAGATGATTAATGGTTCGCCACCAACGGAGCGAAATGCGCGTACCGGGCTGTTCACGCCGCCCACCAGTACCTTTTCCGCTTTTTCGAAAATTTCCCGCGAACGGCGTCGCTCCGGCTTAACCTGGGGATGTGTTGCACTCATTTCATCACCTGTCCGTTTAGGGTTTCAACCAGCGGGCGACATCTTTGGCGTGATAGGTAAGGATAATCTGTGCCCCGGCCCGCTGAATCCCCGTCAGAATCTCCAGCGCAACTCGTTTCTCGTCGATCCAATTGTTCTGTGCGGCAGCTTTTACCATGGAATATTCGCCGCTGACATTGTACGCCGCGACTGGGACGTCAAAGCGATCGCGCACCATTCGGATGATATCCAGATACGGGAGCGCCGGCTTCACCATAATCATATCGGCGCCTTCTTCCAAATCCAGCGCCACTTCTTTCAATGCTTCGCGGGAATTGGCTGGGTCCATCTGGTAACTGCGACGGTCACCAAACTTCGGCGCGGATTCCGCCGCTTCGCGAAACGGTCCGTAGAAGCCGGAACAGTATTTGGCGGCATAGGAAATGATGGGAATATTTTCGAACTTATTCGCGTCCAGCTTCGCGCGTATGGCGCCGACGCGTCCGTCCATCATGTCGGAAGGCGCCACGACGTCTGCACCCGCACGGGCATGCGAAAGCGCCTGTTCCGCCAAGATGTCCAGAGTCGGGTCGTTTGCAATTTCACCGTCCACAATCACGCCGCAGTGGCCGTGGTCGGTGTACTCGCAAAGGCACACGTCGGTGATCACCAGCAGATTGAGTTTGGCATGGCGGATTGCCTCAATCGCTTTTTGCACAACACCGTCCGAGGCAAGCGAACTGGCGCCGCGAGCATCCTTTTTCTCGGGCAAGCCGAACAGGATTACCCCGGGTATTCCGAGAGCTGCCACTTCCCTGCACTCTTCCACAATCTGATCGACGGACTGCTGGTACACACCCGGCATGGAGCTGACTTCCTTGCGTAGTTTGTTTCCCGGGCAAACGAACATGGGGTAAATGAATCCTGCCCTGCTGAGGCGCGTCTCTCTCACGAGCCCGCGTAGTGCTTCTGTGCGGCGCAAACGCCTGGGACGATCGACGGGGAAACTCATTCCGGTTTCACTCCTACGGGCAAGCCTGGTTTTGGCTTGATGAAGAATTCCGTAAGCGCTTCCAGGGCGGCCGCAACGGTGGTATCGCCAGCCAGCAGAATTCGCGTGACGCCGGCCTCACGCAGCGCACGCTCCGTGACAGGGCCAATGGCCACGCAGGCGGCGGCCTGAGCGAATGCCAAGAATTTGTCGCGCCCTAAAAGGTCGAATAAATGGTGCACCGCAGACGGGCTGAAGAAAAACACTGCGTCGGCGCCCTGTCGAAGCACCGCTTCGTGATTCCGAAGGTCTTGCTCCATGGCCGGAACCGTTTTGTAAGCGATCACTTCAGAGACCAGTGCGCCGACCCGATTCAGCAAGACGACAAGATCCTGGTTGGCGCGATCGCTGCGGGGCAATAGCACTCTCTTCCCGCTTACTTCCGCGCCCAATTCTTCCGCAAGCGCCACGCCCTGATGCTTCGTCGCGATGTGGGCAACTTGAAGGCCGGCGTTCCGCGCGGCCTCAGCTGTTGCCGGCCCCACAGCGGCAATCCGTACGCCGGTCAACTCTCCCGCGAAGGACAAGCCAAGGAACGCGCTTCTTTCCTGCATGGCGCGCAAGGCGTTCTGGCTGGTCAGAAACACCCAATCGAATCGTCCCAAATTCCGAATTGTGTCATCGAGCGGGCGCAAATCATCGGGCGGCACAAACGCCACGAGCGGCAACACGATTGGGATGGCGCCGTGTTCGCGAAGGGCGGAAATCAGGGACTCGCTTTGCTCCGCCGCTCGCGTCACTACGACGCGCTTCCCCACCACCGAGTTGGCAGCCGTGTCAGCCACGAGAGCGCTGCACCTCGTCCAGAATATTTCGTGCGCCACCATCCGCGAGCAGTTGCGCTAGATGTTGGCCGAGTTGCGCTGCCTGGTCCGGCGGGGCTGTGGCACGCTGGCGAACGTATTGCACGCCGTCCACCGAACACACCACCGCCTCCATCACTAATTCGCCGCGCTCCATGCGAGCCCAAGCGCCGAGCGGTACCTGGCAGCCACCTCGCAGCGCGGAGAGAAGCGCCCGCTCAGCAATGATGGCAGTGCGCGTTTCGGCGTCGTCCAACTTTTCCAGGATTTCCGCGGCTTCGGTATCTTTGGCCCGCGATTCAATGGCGATGGCGCCCTGGCCAACGGCGGGAAGCGAAATTTCCGTGGAAAGCGGTTCGGTGATTTTCTGGCCCCATCCCAGGCGGTCGAGACCCGCTTTGGAGAGCACAATGGCGTCGTATTCGCCGCCTTCCACTTTGCGCAGGCGCGTATCCACATTGCCGCGCAACTCGCGAATATCCAGGTCCGAGCGGAAGTGGCGCAATTGAGCCTGGCGGCGCAGACTGCTGGTGCCCACGCGAGCGCCCAGCTTCAGATTCGAAAGCGTCTCGCCACGATGCGAAACCAGGCAATCACGCACATCGTCGCGGCGGCACACGGCCGGGAACGAGAGACGGCCGGGCGTGTCCGTGGGAATATCCTTCACACTGTGAACCGCCAAATCCACGGTTTCCTCTAACAGCGCTTCTTCCAGTTCCTTGATGAAGATTCCCTTGCCACCAATCTGCGTCAAAGGAGCCTGCTGCATTTTGTCGCCGGAGGTCTTGATGATAACGATTTCGGCTTCCAGCCCACTGATTTGAAAGAGCTGCTTGCGCACAAACTCCGCCTGCCAGCGCGCCAGAATGCTACCTCGACTGCCAATCCGGAGGTTCCTCACGGTTTCTCCCGGTCGGAAAGATAAAGGTCGCGGATCGCTTGCACGTTCTGAATCTTCTTGCGGTGTTCCTTCTCAGTACGTAGCCGTTCGGCCGGCGCAATCAACAACTTTTCAATCAGCTCATCCATCATCTTGCCGATGTGCTCCCGGTCGTCCGCGCTGAAGTGATTAATCCCTGCCAGTTTCTCATGCAAAAACGCGGCTCGCCGCTGTTTTAAGCTGCCGCGCAGCGTTTCCAACACGCCAATCAATTGCACGCTTGCCTGCCAGGAAATGAACTTTCCTACGTGCTCTTCAACCAGCGCTTCGGCCTTGGGAACTTCGGTCTGACGGGCGCTGCGGTTCTGGTTCACGATTTCCGTCAGGTCTTCCATGGTGTAAACGTACACGTTATAAAGCTCGGCGGTGGATGGTTCAACGTTGCGCGGCAGGCCCAGATCCATCAAAAAAAGCGCGCGGTTGCCGCGAGCGGACATGGCGCGCTCGATCATCGCTTTCGTCAGCAAGGTATCCTGCACGCCCACGGCTGTGACAATCACGTCTGGCAGTTTCAGCGAGCTATCCCACTCCCCCCACTCCAGCACCTGGCCATTGTACTGACGGGCGAACTCCTCGGCTTTGCCGCGCGAGCGATTCGAAAGATAGAGATGCTTCACATTGCGGTCGCGAAGTTGAGACACCACCTGTTCGCTGATGGTGCCCGCGCCTAGCACCAACGCGCTGCGGTCACTTAATTTTCCAAAGATTCGTTCGGCCAGCTTCATGCCCGCAGAAGCGACTCCCATCGGCCGCGTGCCGAGCTCCGTTTCTGCACGCACGCGCTTACCGATTTCCAGCGCCGCCTGAAACAAACGGTTCAGGACCGGCCCGGTAACATGGCTTTCACTCGCGTGCAGGTAGGCCTCGCGTACCTGCCCCAGAATTTCCGCTTCGCCCAAAAGCATGGATTCTAATCCAGCGGATACACGAAACAGATGCCGGACAGCGTCATGATCGTAGTGGTGGTACAGCGAAGGATTCAGCAGGTCGGGGCGCAAAGAGTGAAAACCGCTCAGATAAGAGGAGAGTGCGCCGGCCGATTCGCGATTGGCGTTCGCGTGGACACCGTAAATCTCGGTTCGATTACAAGTGGACAGGACTAAAGTCTCTTCGAGGATGCCCTGGGTACGAAGCTCTTCCCCGGCCTTCCGCGCCTGTTCCACGGAAAAAGACACTTTCTCCCGCACCTCGACGGGTGCAGTCCGAAAATTCAGGCCGACGAGGACAATTTCCATGCGACGAGACTCGTGCTCCTAAAAAAACTTGTGACTTTGCGAGAAAAACAGGTTCACTACCGCAAAATTCAAGATCACCAGCACAAAATTGAAAACGCACAGTCGAGAGGCTCTGGCACCGCGCCAGGCCGCCGTACGCGCTAACCGGAAATAGATGGCATACAAGAGCAGAACGAACAGGGTGAAAAAGTACTTGGGATCCAAATAGGTAGTGTGTTCCGCCAATTGACGGTCGACGGCCAGGAATCCCAATGAGGTGCCGACCGTAATGGCCGCTAGACCGACCAAAACGCTCGTGTGGCTCATGCGTTCCAGCAACTCCAGAGAAGGCAACCGCCAAACGGCATCGCCAAGGCGTCGAATGCGGAGCAACCGCGCTTCGCCGAGGTACATGAGGCTCAGCACGCAGGCGAGCGCGAACGCGGAATAGCCGAGAATGCTCAGCGTAACGTGCAGGGCAAAAATAACGCCGTGGGCAGGAGCGGGTGCGCTGGGATGCCCAGGGATGGCGTTCGCCGCCAGAAAAAACGCCAGGATAATCGGGATCACGAAAGCGCCCACGGTCCGCTGGCGGTGATAAATTTCCAAGCAAAGATAAGTTACTGCCAAGAGCCAGCCAAACAGCGACATCGCTCCCTCTAAATCGTGGTAGGGGACGGTGTGCGCGCCACGCGCGCGCATCAGAAGTGCCACGTAGTGTGTCGCTAAAGCGATAAACATCAATAAGGTAGCGAGGCGTCCGGCCAGTTCCTTGCCTTTGTACAAGAAGCGCAAATACAGGCCCATGCTGGCCAGATAGGCAAAAACGGTTAGGTATACAAATAGATGGGTCATCGGCTTGGTCCACGCCGATCTGGGAGGATGCGGGAGCGCGACCTGCCCCAGTGTGCGCGTTTCACCTGATGAAATGAGTATAGCGTAGTCACGGCGGGTATCACATTGGCACAGGTCACAGCATTTCGCAGCCGGTTTCGGGCAGACGTTGGCTTATTTCCTACGGTTCCGGGGCACGGTACCGCAAGATTTGTTATTCTTTCAGGGACAGAAACATGACCACTCAGGCCCCTTCACTGACACGCAAAGAGCTTTTCTTGCGCGCTTGCCGCTGCGAGCCTGTGCCACGCCTGCCCGTATGGATGATGCGCCAAGCCGGCCGCTACCTTCCCGAATACCGCGAAATCCGGGCGCAGCACTCCTTTCTGGAGGTCTGTAAAACTCCCGACCTTGCCGTGGAAGTCTCGCTGCAACCGTTTCGCCGGCTGGGCGTCGACGCCATCATCATCTTCTCTGATATTTTAATTCCCGCGGAAGCCATGGGCCTACCCTTAGAACTGGGCGACGCAGGACCGAATCTGCCGGAGCCGGTGCGCACGGCGGCCGATGTGAAAAAACTCCACGTTTTTGACCCCGAGAAAGAAACGGGCTTCCTGATGGAGGCGCTGCGCCGAACTATCAAACACGCCGGAGCGGACGTTCCCGTGCTCGGATTCGCGGCATCCCCCTGGACTCTGGCATGTTATATGGTGGAAGGACGCACAAAAGAAGGCTTCGCGACGGTAAAGAATTTTCTTTACCGCGAACCCAAAGTGTTCCGCGAACTGCTGCAGAAGATTTCCAAAGCCACAATTCTCTATTTGAGGGGACAAATTGCGGCGGGAGTCAGCGCGGTGCAGTTGTTCGATACCTGGTGCGGCGAACTGAAACTGGCCGATTACACCGAATATGTATTGCCGGCGGTGCAAGAGATCATCGCGGGACTTGGCAGCAGCGTGCCCGTGATTTACTACACAAAAGCGTCGCACCATTTGCTGCCGTCCGTTATAAAAGCTGGCGCCAATGTGCTCAGCGTAGATTGGCGCGTCTCCCTATGCGAGCTGCGCAAGCTGGCCGGACCGAGCGTTGCCCTGCAGGGCAACCTTGACCCTGCCGTACTGTTCGCGCCGAAAGAGAAGATCCGCCAGACTACCCTGGAGATCGTCGACGAGCTCGGCGGTAAGGGTCATATTCTCAATCTCGGCCACGGGATCCTGCAACACACTCCCGTGGAAAACGCCCAACTGTTTATCCACACAGGCCAGCAAGCCGCGCTCAATGATGCCGGCCAGCTGGCACAGTCGCGCTACTGAGCGCGCAGGAGGTTCGCGCCGTGCCCATCATCAACCCGACGCTCGGGGAAATGCGCCTGGAACTCTCCGTCGACGAGGAATTCGTTCATCGCTACAACCGGCCTGGCCCGCGCTATACCAGTTATCCCACTGCACCGGTCTGGACAGACGCCTTTGGCCCCAATGAATATGAGTCCGCCATTGCGCTGGCCGATCAGAAGCGCTCCCCGGTTTCCCTTTACATGCACCTTCCCTTTTGCGAAAGTCTGTGCCTGTTTTGCGCCTGCAACGTCATCATCCGCAAAGACAAGAGCGGCACACCGCCGTACCTGGACATCCTGAAAAAAGAAACGGCGCACATCGCTCGTGGCGTTTCGCGCGAGCGTCAGGTGGCGCAATTCCATTGGGGCGGCGGGACGCCCACCTATCTTTCGCCGGAACAGATCGAAGATCTTTTCGGTTTCACCCAGGAGCGCTTTACCTTCGCGCCCGACGCGGAAATTGGAATTGAAGTTGACCCGCGCGTCACTACTCATGCGCATCTGGAAACCGTGCGCAGGATGGGCTTTAACCGCTTGAGCATGGGCGTCCAGGATTTCAAAGAAGAGGTACAGAAGGCGGTCCACCGCATTCAGCCGTACGAGCAGACGCGCGACCTGATCCAAGCCGCGCGTGAATTGGGATTCGACAGCATCAATGTCGATCTGATTTACGGACTGCCGTACCAGACCGCGGACAGTTTCGCGCACACCGTAGAACAAATCGTGGGCCTGTCGCCCGATCGCATCGCCATGTTCAGCTACGCGCATGTGCCCTGGCTGAAGAAGCAGCAAGGCTCCTTCGTCGCGCACTTGCCGGAAGGCATGCAGAAGTTTGATATTTTCCGAAGCGGCCTGCTGAAGTTTCTGGAAGCCGGATATCTATATATCGGCATGGATCACTTCGCGAAAGAGAACGACGAGCTCGCGGTTTCGCAGCGCAATCGCACGCTGCATCGAAATTTTCAGGGCTATACGACCAAAGCCGGCGCGGATCTGTACGGCATGGGCATCACGGCAATCAGCGGCATTCAGGAAACGTACGCGCAGAATTATCGCGATATCCCTTCATGGGAAAAGGCCGTTTCGGAGCGCGGCATTGCCACCATGCGCGGCTACCGCCTCTCTCCCGACGACGTGATCCGTCGCGAGGTCATCAGCCGCCTTTTGTGCCACACCGTGATCGTGAAGGACGAAATCTCCAATCAGTTTGAAATGGATTTTGACGAGTACTTCGCTCCGGAACTCGCTCGACTGAAAACCCCGGAAGCGGATGGCCTGGTGGTGATGAACGACAAGGAAATCCGCACCGCATGGCTGGGCCGCATTTTCATTCGCAACCTGGCCATGGTGTTTGATCCTTACCTCGAGAAGCAGCAACTGAATTCCAAGCCGCTCTTCTCGAAGACACTGTAACGATGCGTTGTAGGGACCGTGAGCTGTGCGAGATGAACTCAAGCAGCTCTGAGACACGCGCAACACGGAGCGGAGACTAACCAGATGCCCAGCCAGGTCCAGGCCCTCGTGGTGGGAGCCGGTATATCCGGGCTTGCCACTTCCTTTGCACTACAGAAGTCGGGAGTCCTGACGATCACGATGGATTCGGCCGCGCGCCCCGGCGGCGTGATCCAATCCGTGAAGCGCGACGGGTATCTGCTGGAATGCGGGCCGCAAAGCTTCAGCGGCAATAGCTCGATCACTTCCATTTCTACGGATCTCGGAATCCTCAGCGACCGATTACTCGCCGATCCTAAAGCACCCCGCTACGTTCTGATTGACGGTAAACTGCAGCTGGTTCCCATGAGTCCGACAGTACTGGCTTCGCCCTTGATGTCAGGCGGCACACGGCTGGCGTTGCTTCGCGACATTTTCGGGACCAGCGCTCCACCTGAGCCGGATGAGTCCGTCGCTGGATTCGTGCGGCGAAAGTTTTCTCCAACGCTGCTGGATCGCCTGGTTGGTCCGCTCGTCTCGGGCATTTATGCTGGGGACCCGGAAAAACTAAGCCTGCGCGCTGCGTTTCCGATTCTCTGTGAAGCGGAGAAAGCCTCCGGGAGTGTCATTCGCGGGGCATTCAAGATTATGAAGGCCCGTAAGGCTGTGGCAGGTGAAGTGCCCCGAGAGAAGGCGATATTGCAAACGTTCCAAGGCGGGAACGAATTTCTGATCAAGGCGCTGACAGAGGGACTGAGCAATTCGCTCTACTGCAATGTGGAAGTAGCGTCGATTCAGGCGCTCGATCCCGGCCGCGAGCCCTCTGCGCCGAGATTCCGCGCGACATTGCGCACTCCAAGAGGCGAAGAAGCTATCGAGGCAGAGCGCCTGGTGGTTGCCGTACCAACAAATGTTGCCGGCCAACTGCTTGCATCACTGCATCCCGAGTTCGAATCACCATTTTGCAGCATCGAGTATGCCGGGATCGTGGTGGTGTCTCTCGGCTACAAGAAATCTGATGTCGCGCATCCACTCGCTGGATTCGGGTTCCTGGTGCCGCGCTCGTCGGGACTGGCCATTCTCGGGTCCGTGTGGAACTCTTCCCTTTTTCCCGGCCGCGCACCCGAGGGTGAGGCGCTGCTGACTAGCTTTGTCGGCGGGGCGACCAATCCCGGCGCGCTCAAGCAATCACCGGAAGAACTGGTGGCGCTGGTCCATCGCGAACTTGCGCCACTGCTGGGAATTCGCAAGGATCCGGTGTTTCGAAATGTCACCATCTGGCCGCGCGCCATACCGCAATACAATCTGGGGCACACTGCGAGGCTCGCCAGCATCGAGAGTCTCCGCACCAAGTTTCCCGGCCTGTATATTGTCGGAAACTATCTGAATGGACCTGCAATAGGCACATGCGTGGAACACGCGCTGAAAGTGGCCAACGAAATTCGCGTGAGTTTCGCGAACTAGCACCTAGTGTTTTTTCCTGTGGCGGTGCGCCAGGCGAATCACCCTGCGCGTTGCCGCTTCGCGCCAGCGCCGTTTTTCTTCCGCGGTCTTCACTATTAGGGGCGGAACCTGTTTCGGCATGCGAGTGTGTTCATCGATGGCCACGAACGTCACGTATGCCGTAGTGGTCTGCTTGCGTTCGCCTGTCAGGATATTCTCGGAGTACACCTCGACTCCGATTTCCAGCGAGGTGTGAAACACGCGATTTACGTGCGATTTTAGAATGACGATTTCTCCCAAGTTGACGGGATTCTGGAAATCGATGTAGTCCACCGACGCGGTGACCATATAACTGTTTGCGTGTCGGCTGGCCGCCATCGCGGCCACGATATCCACCAGATGCATCACGTGGCCGCCCAGCAATTTGCCGAGGGCGTTTGTTTGTGCCGGGAGCACCACCTCCGCCATCTGGGATTTGGATGCGCTTACGGGCTTACCCTTCGACCCGACCTCAGTTGCTTTCTTTGTGGTAACGTTTCGATTCATCGCAATCCCTTTTCTTCGAAGTCGGAAGGCTTTGGCCTTCCGGCAATTCCTTACGAATGATTTTTGTCGTTTGCGGATGGTCCTAGACTACTGTTTGGGTGATATTCTCCTCCACGTATAATACGGGACACCATGATGAGCGACCAAAAGAAAACCCGACGCCAAATGCTGGAGGAATTTCTGGCCAGCAATCCGAATGATGCCTTCTCTCGCTATGGAATTGCGCTGGAGTGCATGAGAGAAGGAGACCTGCCCGGCGCCGATTCTCATTTTCGAAAGCTACTGGAAGCGAATCCGGACTACGTTCCGGGATTCCAGATGTACGCACAAATGCTCGCGCAGAGTGATCGTACTGACGAAGCGAAGTCCGCTTTGTCGAAGGGAATTGCATCCGCCATCCGGCAAGGAAATCAGCACGCCCGTTCGGAAATGGAAGCTCTTCTTGCCGAGTTGAGGTGACGCCGGTTTGGAGTCACTCGAATGACGGTAAACTTCATTCCAGGCGCGCGGCAACACACTAGCGAATCCATGCTCATCGCCTGGCTGTTCGGCGCATGTGCTTTCCTGGTTCAAGTGGCGTTCAGCGGACGGTATGGGTATTTCCGCGACGAACTCTACTACATTGCATGTAGCAATCATCTAGCCTTCGGCTATGTGGACATGGCCCCTTTGACGCCATGGCTCGCCCGCTCGTTCCACTTGCTGTTCGGTGACTCGCTTCATGCCCTTCGGATCCTGCCGGCGTTGACCTTCGCCATCAACGTAACGTTGACTGGGTACATCGCCCATGAGCTGGGCGGAAGGCGATGGGCCGTTGGCTTTGCTTGCGTTTGCGTGCTCCTTGCTCCGGTAATTCTGGGCAATGGAACACGACTGGCGATGAATCCGCTGGAGCCGTGCTTCTGGATGGGTAGCGTGTACGTACTGCTGCTAGCGCTCAACTGGCAGGAACCGAGACTGCTGATCTGGTGCGGTGTTCTGCTGGGGTTCGGCCTGCTGAACAAGCACTCTGCCATCTTCTTTCTTGGCGCTCTGGTTTTGGGATTACTGGTAAGCGCGGAGCGGCGCCTCCTGGCCAGTAAATGGTTCTGGGTCGCGGCGCTGATTACCTTCCTGATCTGTCTACCCAATGTTGTGTGGCAATACACGCATCACTTTCCAACATTGCAGGATCTTCGCAACGTAAAAGCCACACATAAGAATATTGAATTGCCGCCGCTGGCTTTCGTAAAGCAGCAGTTCATGACGCTGAATCCCGGCACCAGTATCGTATGGGTAGGCGGCCTGGGATTCCTGCTTTTTCATCGCGCTATGAAGGCCTACCGCCTTCTGGGCTTCACCTACCTCGCGTTTCTCGCCGTAATGCTGGTGCTTCACGGTAAGGACTACTATCTTGCTCCCATTTACCCGATGCTTTTCGCGGCTGGTGCGGTGTTCTGGCAGACGCTGACAGAGACGTGGCCAAGAATGCGGTGGATACGAGTTGCCGTGCCCTCTATCGTCGTCGCCTTCTGCCTGATTTCCGTTCCACTGACACTACCGGTCCTTCCTCCAGACAAGATCGTTCCGTACATGCAAACCCTGGGCATCGCGAACACACGCACGGAAACGAACATGACGAGTATGCTTCCGCAACATTTCGCCGATCAATTTGGCTGGGAAGAAATGGTGGCCACTGTGGCCGGGGTATATAATTCCCTGCCACCCGAACAGCGGGCCAAGACTGCTATCCTTGGTGGTAACTACGGTCAGTCCGGTGCCATCGACTTTTTCGGCCCGCGCTACGGCCTGCCGAAATCCATCAGCGCCCATCAGAATTACTATTACTGGGGGCCACGGGATTACACCGGCGAAAGCGTAATTCTGCTGGGCTGGAGTTTGAAAGGCGCGCAGCATTGGTGCCGCAGCGTCCACGTTGGCCCTCGAAACGCTCCCTATTACGGCATGGGATGGGAGCACTACGACATCCTCGTCTGCCACGATTTCAAAGTGCCGCTCGCCGAAGCGTGGCCCAAGCTCAAGGTGTGGAATTAGAGAGTACCCCATGGTCATTAGCAAATCTTATGTTCCACAGTGGCCGGCGTTTGGGCTTTCCTCTGCCAGAATTCGTTGTATACTTTCCGCCATCTTGGAACATTCCCAAGCCTACTTATTTATAGAAAGGATGATTGATTGACTCCTTTTCCGCGCACTGCTTCTCGTTGCGTAACCACTGTTGCCGCGCTGATCGCCCTCATTCTGAACACTGCTCCTGCATATTCGCAGGAGGCAGCTGACCGCATTTTCTTCAACGCAAAGATTTTTACCGGAGAGCCGCAGAATCCTTACGCAACCGCGGTTGCCGTCCACGGTGACAAGATCGTGGCCGTTGGAAACCTACCAGAAGTCGAGAAAGCCGCTGGCTCCAAGGCCGAGCGCATGGACCTACACGGCAAATCACTGTTCCCGGGTTTTATCGACTCGCACAGTCACTCCATTTATGGAGGTACGAATCGCATTTCTGCCGACGCCAGCGAAAAAGTCAAAACCATGAGTCAATTGGTGGCTTTTGCGGCGGATGCAAAGAAATCCGGCAAGGGCATGAACGGCGATATTCTGGAAATCTTCGGCTTGCCGCTGGAATTCTGGTCGCACACGGATCAACTGAACGCGAACTTTAGCTTGGGCATGTACGCGAACGTTCCTGTACTGCTCCGGGGCATGGATGGACACACCGGCTGGGCAAATAAGGCCTTGCTAAAGAAAGCAGGGATTGACAGTGCTTATCTGAAGAAACTTTCCGAAAGCGAACGCAGCTACTACGGCCTGGGGAACAATCAGGAACCAAACGGATTCCTGGTGGACGCAGCAATGGCGAAGATTGCCCCATTGGTCCCCAAACCGAATGACGAGAAACTGCTGGCCGCTGGCCGTGCGGCGCTCCAGTACAACTACAGCCTGGGTATCACGGCATGGCTGGATCCGCTAGCCGACGAAAACGCTCTGAGAGCTTACAAACTGCTCGCGGATCACGGGGAGCTGAACTCCGTCGTCGATGCTTTCCCACAAGTTTTCGCTAAGGATCCTGCGGCAGAACTTGCCGGGGTGCAGAACATACGCGAGCAATACAAAGGCATTGCCAACCTGCACGTCAGCGGAATCAAGATTTTCGCCGATGGCGTTGTGGAATATCCCTCGCAAACAGCGAACCTCACCAAGCCGTACAAAAATACCGGCCGGAATGGCGAACTGCTGTTCGACCAGACGAAGTTTGACGAACTGTGCATCGCAGCCGACAAACAGGGATTGATCATCCACGTTCACGCCCTCGGCGACGGCGCGGTAAAGGCGGCCCTCGATGGCATCGCCGCCGCGCGGAAGGCCAACGGTAATTCCGGCCTGCCAGACACGCTCACCCACGAACAATTCGTTGATCCGTCTGATTTTCCGCGATTTCGGGAACTCGGCGTCATCAGCGCGTTGCAGCTTTTGTGGGCCGAGGCCAGTGTGGATACCATCGACATCATAAAGCCCTATCTCGATCCGGAAGTCTACAAGTGGCAATATCCCGCGCGTTCCATCCTCGATAATGGCGGCGTCATTTCCGGTGCCAGCGACTGGCCGGTTTCCAGCGCGAACGTGTTTTGGGGAATGTACCAGGCAATTACTCGCAAGGGTCCCAAGGGCGTGCTGGATGCGTCGCAAGATATGCCTCGTCAAGCCATGTTTTACGCCTACACCCGCAATTCCGCCCGGGCGATGAACATGTTGGATAGCATCGGTTCCATCGCGCCCGGCAAACGCGCAGACCTGATTGCCATCGACCGCGATGTCTTGACCGTTTCGCCCGAAGAACTGCGCGAAGCAAAAATTCTTTGGACCATGGTGGCGGGCAAGACAGTGTATCAGGCCAAGAAGTAACCGTGGGACGTTACGAAAAGGGGTTTCCAACGAATCCGCCTGCGACCAAGCATAATGCGATTCATTTTTCCGATTACTGGCAACTTTACTTTTGTCTTGTCATCGCATGAGCGCAAACTTAATGTAGGACAACACGCTGCAAAGCAAAACCAGGGTCAGAGTGGTCGGTTCGGGTTCACGGGGCCAGTATTCAACTTTTTCTATTTCTAATCAGGAGCAAGCCGATGATTCGCCCACACGGTCGATCTGTATTTTCATTTTTCCACCTGGCCACACCTTTTGTTTTGACGCTCCTGCTGACGATCTCTTCCGCCGCTGGCCAAACGGGCACCGGACGCGTGATTGGCAGCATTACCGACGAATCCGGCGCAGCCATCGCCAATGCCAAGGTAACCGTCACCAACGCGCAAACCAACGTGCACTGGGAGACTACCTCGTCGGCGGATGGCGCCTATCAGGTCCTCGATCTACCCATCGGCAGCTACACGGTCACCGCCGAACACGAGGGTTTTGCACGGATCGTCACTGCGGCGCAGCCGTTGGAGATTAACCAGGCGCTGCGCATCGACGTTCGAATGAAGGTCGGATCGGTGGCCGAAACGGTCACCGTCGAAGCACTCGCCTCGCAAGTGGAAACGGTCAGCCCCACACTCGGCGGCACGGTGACGGGCGCGCCCATCGAGGGACTCCCGCTGAACGGCCGCAACGTGCTTGATCTCGCGCTCACGCAGCCCGGCGTTGTGCCTTCCTCCGGAAGCCCGTTTTCTGGGAATGGTGTGCCCGCCGGATCGTTCAGCATCGCGGGAGGTCACGACAACTCCGTCACCTATCTTCTCGATGGCGGCGACAATACCTCCGTCACCTACGGCAATCCGGTGATGAATCCCAATCCCGATACGATTGCGGAATTCCGGATTCTTACCAACAACTACACCGCGGAATACGGCCGCAGCGCCGGCGGCGTGATCAGCGTGGTGACAAAGTCCGGAACGAACCAGTTTCATGGTAGCGCCTTTGATTACGCAAGAACCACAGACCTGAATGCGAACACATTTTTCAATAAGGCGAACCCGGAGAATTACCAGCCGCGACCGGTTCTAGAGCGCAACCAGTACGGCGGGACGATTGGCGGCCCGATTAAGAAGGACAAACTGTTTTTCTTCTTTGCCTATCAGGGACAGAGGCAAAACAGCGTGACGGTGGGGCCGAAGTTCACGACGTTTACCCCGGCAGAGTTAAACGGAGATTTCTCGCAATCATCCACAGACCCTTCCACGGGAATCGGGGGACCCGATCCCGGCGTCGTGGCCTACCTTCAGGCCAACCCGTACTTTCAGCCAGACCCTGTGAAGGCCGCTGCGGGCATCATTGATCCGTCTAAGATCGATCCGGTGGCCCAGAAATACATTCAAAATAATCTGATCCCCACAACTGCAAATGGCTCGATCGTTCCGAACGGTGCGGCCAGCGATTATCGGAATGAGTACAACGGCAAGGTGGATTGGGATCCAACGGAGAAGGACCGCTTTACGCTGACGGTCGCCACGTTCAAAGATCCCATTCAGTATCCGTTCCTGACGAGTACGTCGCTGGGATCCGCGCCAAACGTGCCCGGCTATCCGGGACAGAATACCTTCCACACTTATTTCGGCAGCATCGCCTACACGCGGATGTTCAGCTCAGCACTCTTCAATGAGTTTCGCTTCACCGCGCAGACCAGCGAAAACAAACTCAACTTCCCACAAGCCTCGCTTCCTGGCCCACAGCAACTGGGCATCAACATCACTCCGGATCAGACAACCGGTCCCACCCAGATGCTGTTTGCAAACAGCGGAACACAGATCGGCTTCAACGTAAACGGTCCGGCTAATTATGCGGACACCACCTACGCCTATGTGGACACCCTGACCTGGACCAAGGGCAGGAATACATTCAAATTTGGCGGTTCGTTAGGAATCGTTCAGAACAACGCCGTCTTTGATTTCGCGGTCGATGGACAATTCGGATTCTACGGAAGCGCTTCGGGAAACGACCGGGCGGACTTCCTGTTCGGCACGCCCACGTATTATGAGCAATTCCCGCGAGGTACAAGCGCCGTGCGCAGCCACCAATACGCGCTGTTTTTCCAGGATGAATGGAAAATCATGCCCCGCTTGGTGTTGACGCTCGGAATTCGCTACCAGTACGACACGCCGAAATCGGATCCGCAGAATCGGCAGTACATGCTGATGCCGGGCCTGCAATCGACGGTGGATCCGTACGCGCCGCTCGGATTGCTCTTCGCGGGCGATAAGGGCGCGCCTCCAGGAATCAGCTTCCCAGACCGCAATAATTGGGCGCCTCGCTTCGGCTTTGCGTGGGATCCCCGCGGCGATGGCAAAACCAGCGTGCGTGGCGGATTTGGCGTTTTCTACGACGTGTTGCTGGGCCAGGACAACCAATATCAGAACGGCACCGTGCCACTGTTTGCCGCGGCGTATATTGGCTGCTTCAACGGCTGCCTGGTGCCCTCGGATCCTCCGGCGGGTGGGTACGGCTATCTCCCAGACCCTTATGGCAGTACGGGCACAATCAACCCCTTCCCTTCCGCCGCGTTGCCACCGCTGAATCAGCGGCAATTTGATCAGCTGGGATTTCTGCCCATCGGTTACAACAGCGTGTTCTTGGATCCGCACACGCGGACGCCTTATAGCTATCAGTACAACATGAGCGTGCAGCACCAGATTTCCAATGGACTGGCCGCCGAGCTCGGCTATGTGGGAAGTTCCTCGCATAAATTCACGGCGAATGTGGACTTTGATCCGTTCATCGATGGCGGCGTGAATTACAGCCGTCTGCAAAATGTGCTCAATGGGTTCCCAGATCCGTATGCGGGCAACTACACGACCACGGTGGGGACAACCAATGCGATCGACGGAAACTACAACGGCATGGTTGCCAGTCTGACAAAACGCGCGGGTGACTGGCATGGAATCGGCTCCACGTTCTTCACGCTTGCCTACACGTGGTCACACCTGATCGATGACGGAACTGGCATATTCCGCAACACCTCCCAGGTGCCTTACTACAATCACCACCAGTTCCATGGCACTGGCGATAACGACGTGAGGAATCGCTTCGTCTTCAGCGGTGGCTGGACCATGCCGTGGAACAGAGCGTGGAAAGGCGGGCCTGCGTGGCTAACGCAGGGTTGGACGCTCTATCCGATCTTCGTGGCGCAATCCGGATTGCCGATGGATGTCAACGGCGGGTTGTATCTGGATGGGACCCCTGGCGCCTCTGGAGCGGGTGATCAGGGATTGCTGAAGCCGAACTGGGCCGGCGGGTCACCGAAGGCCTTGAATCCACAGAAGTACCAGACCCTAGGCGGCCTGACCGGGAACTTCATCTTCGATCCCACGGGACTCTCTTTGACCGACTGCTATTACACCAGCCTGCCGGACGGCACCGTAGTTCAGAACTTTAACGCACCGGGGACCCCAGGGGGATGCGCGACGGCGACTTATGGCACGTTGCCGAGGAATTTCTTCCGCGGACCCGGGCGCGTCAACTTCGACCTGGCGCTTGCAAAGGAAACTTCGTTTTTCGAAAACAAACTCCAAGTTACCTTCCGCGCGGAGTTTTTTAACATTCTGAATCACACGGAATTCCAGAACCCGTCTGGAGGACCAGCCTCCTTCTATTCGGGGCAATTAGGACAAGTGGTCTCGACGTTTGATCAGCGCATTGGCCAACTTTCCCTGCGACTGGCGTTCTAACGAATCACATACGGGAGCACTTTTGCTGGTGCACGTTCTCTCTCCCAATGCGACTGCTTCCACTATGGATTAAACAGACCGGGCACGACGTGGTAACCCGCGTCCTTCTTCGTGTCAAATTTCAGCGCGGCGCGGTCCAGGACTTTTCCGTCCAGGATTACCGTTTCGATCTTGCGCGTGTCGCTGATGTGTTCGGCTGGGTTTCCGGCAACGATCAACAAGGTGGCTCGGCGGCCAGCCTGCACACTTCCCCACTCCTGCTCGGCATTCATCAAGCGAGCCGCATCATAGGTGGACGCGCGAATGGCCTGGAGTGGTGTGAGGCCCGCCTGGACCATTAATTCCAACTCATGATGCAGGCCCTCGCCTTGAAACACGCCAGGGTAGGGAGCGTCCGTTCCCGTTGCGATCAGGAAACCAGCGTCGTGCAGTTTCTTCACATTCTTCATTGCCTCGGTGTGCGCCGCGAGACTCTCCTGCGTTTCTTTCTTTTCACTCTCGGACTGTGGCTTGGCCGCATAGGCAGCCAAGTCGGCCAAAAACCACGGAGGGGTGGTGTCTGCTATGTAGGGCTCTTTCAGGAAGACGATCTGATTCAACCGCGTGCGCGCGAACGATTCGGTCACTACCAGCGTAGTGATGAAGAATATATTGTGATCTTTTGCGAACTGGATGTCGTCGATTGACATTTTTCGCGTGGGCAGGTGCGCGAAGCCGGATATTCCCGTGGCCACCAGATCTGGCGAGCCATTCCGTTCCCACTGGTCGATCACCACACGGATGCCTTCTTTCCCCGCAGCTTCTGACAGCCAGTGCAACATGTGCTCCGAGAGATTGGAGTAGCCCTTAATCATGTCGACGTTCGCGGCCTTGTCGCGCTTCACGATTTCTGGTATTTGGTATCGCGAAGCCACCGCGTACGCCAGATCAGGCCAGGCCGGATCTGCAGAGTCAATCATCGCGCCCACACAATAGATGCGTGGACCCTGGAGCCGTCCCGCGGCTTGTTCTTGCCGCAATTGCAGAACCCACGGCTGATAATTGCCTGTGTCTAATATCGTTGTCACGCCCGCGTACAACATCGCGTTTAGATAGCGCTGGTAGCCCAACAGATCGACCGAAATGCCGTCCCAGGCACCCTGCAGGTGCACGTGCATGTCCGACAATCCCGGCATTACCGTCTTACCGGTGGCATCGATCATTTGGGAATCGTTCGGAACGTTTGTGCCGCCCGCAGGACCGGCATACTCCAACGTTTTTCCGCGGAGAATAACGGTGGCATTTTCCACCGGCGCGCCGCCCAAACCGTCGATAAGCCGCGCGTGCACAATGGCAATGGGTTTTTCCTGGGCCGCAGCGACCGCGCAAAGAAACAAACCCGCAAGAAGCACCTTTAGCATCGTACTCTCTAAGAAATTCATTTCGATTCATCCTCCGTCGTTGATGCCGGACCCTCGTCGACCCGCTCGGCACTGGAAACCTACCGCGGCGGCAATATATCACAGGCGATTCGTGGGACTAGGCGGAACTGCTTCCCTCTCGCTCGCACTTTGATATCATCCGGTTTGAGACCCATGCAGCCAGAACGCATTCCACTATTTCCCTTGAACGTTGTGCTCTTCCCCGGCGAGCAGCTCCCGTTGCATATTTTCGAGCCTCGCTACCGGCGCATGGTTCGCGAGTGCCTAGACATAAAATCTCCCTTCGGCATTCTTCTGGAACTTCCCGACGGTGTCGTCCGAGTCGGATGCACAGCGGAAATTCTGGAGGTGATCAAACGCTACGAAGACGGCCGCATGGATATCGTTACCGTTGGCCGCGACCCCTTCCGCGTTGTTGAACTGTTCTCTACCGATGCCTTGCTCCAAGGCCACGTGGACTATCTGGAAGACACTGACTCCTTGCCATCGCCCGTGGCGCAGAAGCAGCTCGTCGAGCTTTATGAGACCTGCCACACGCTTCTGTTTGACGGGCTTCCGCGAGATTTTGATACGGTCCCTACGGATCAACTTGCTTACACCATTGCCGCAGCGCTGCCGCTTGAGTTGTTGTGGAAGCAACAACTCCTGGAGCTTCGCACCGAGGCCGAACGCCAGGAACGGCTTTCGACGTACCTTCGCGACTGGGCGCCGCATCTACAGAAAGCAGGGACATTGCGCCAACGCGCCGGCGGCAACGGAAAGGGATTGAATTAGTGGTTGGCGAGCTTCGGGAAACGGTTCGCGGATAGGGGCTCCATGACAGCAAGTACTTCGATTCACCATTCCGGACATCCTAAACCTCGCACACTGGGCGAGTGGAAGCGCATCCCGGATTTTGACGCTCACACCACAGCGCTGTCGGTTAAGAATGAAATTCGCCGCAATTTGCTTCGCGCCATTGAGCGCAACGAACCACTGTTCCCCGGCGTGCATGGGTACGACGACAGCGTTATCCCGCAGATTGTGAACGCGCTTCTGTCGCGCCACAATTTCATCCTACTGGGTCTACGAGGACAAGCCAAAAGTCGTATCTTGCGCGGCTTAATGCAGCTTCTGGACGCGGAAATCCCGGTGATCGCTGGTTGCGAGATTAATGACCACCCTTTGCGTCCCATCTGCCGCGCCTGCCGCGAGCGGATCGCCGCCGAGGGCGATAACACGCCCATCGCCTGGCTTCCGCGCGACCAGCGTTACGTCGAGAAACTGGCCACGCCCGATGTCACCATTGCGGACATCATTGGAGATGTCGACCCTATCCGCGCGGCTCGCGGAGGGCGCGATCTCTCGGATGAGTTGACGATTCACTATGGCCTGCTCCCCCGTGCCAACCGCGGCATTTTCGCCGTCAATGAACTCCCCGACCTCGCCGGGAAGATTCAGGTGGGCCTCTTCAATATCATGCAAGAGGGCGACATTCAGATTAAGGGCTACCCGCTGCGCCTTCCGCTCGACGTCTTGCTGGTCTTCACTGCTAATCCAGAAGATTATACGGCGCGCGGGAAGATTATCACTCCGCTCAAAGACCGGCTCGGGGCGGAAATTCGCACCCACTACCCGAGTTCCATCGAGGAAGGCATCACCATCACCAAGCAGGAAGCGTGGACTCAGCGCGATTCCGACGTCAAGGTGGAGGTCCCCGATTATCTCCGCGAAGTTGTGGAGGAAATTGCCTTCCAGGCGCGCGAAGACAAGCGCGTCGACAAGCGTTCCGGCGTCAGTCAGCGACTTCCCATTACCACGCTGGAAAATCTCGTCAGCAGCGCGGAACAGCGCGCCGCCCGCATCGGGGAACGTTTCGGAGTCGCACGCGTGACCGATCTGTATGCCGCTTTGCCGTCGATTACCGGCAAGCTCGAACTTGAATACGAGGGCGAGTTGAAAGGCGCAGAAACGATTGCGCGCGAACTGATTCGCGCAGCGGTCGGCCGTGTCTTCACCAAGCACTTTGCGGCTGTCAGCTTTCAGCCGGTCATTCAGTGGTTTGAACTGGGCGGCGAGCTGAAGATACCGGACCTGCTTTCCACCACGCAGCGATATCAGCAACTCGCCAAGATCCAGAACATTCTCGACCACGTGGGAAAACTTGGCGTACCTAATGGCAAAGACGAGGCCCTGGCCGCGGCTGCCGCCGAAATGATTTTGGAAGGATTGTGGGCTCATCGCCGCATCGGCCGTAGCGAGGAACGCGGCTTCTTCGCGGAAAAACCCCAGCGAGCGCAAGAACAGCGTGAATCGGCCACTCGCCCTCGCCGGAATTACAACTGAGACCGGCATGAAAGTCGTCAAATACGGAAAATACACCGGGGAGCCCGCGGACGTCGTCGATCTCGACGAACTGATGAGGCGCCTCGGAGATTTCTTGTTGCAAAGCGGCTTCGAATCGCAGCATTACGGGCTCTCGGAATTCGATTCCTCGCAATCCATGGAAGCCCTGCGAGACGCCATCCTTCGAGCGCTTCAGGAAGGAGACTTGCTGCCCGACGGTGCGATGAGCGAGGAAATGCGCCGCATGTTGCAGGACCCCGGCGCCCTTAATAATCGAGAGGTCCGCGAACTGATCGACAAGTTGGTGGAACGCCTCACGCAAGAAGGATTCATCAACCCGCAGCAACTGCCGCAGATTACACCTCCTCCGCAAAACACTCCCGGAGGCCAATTGGGGAACGCACAAGAACGCAACCCGGATGCGCGCTTTGAGATTACGGATAAAGCGATCGACTTTCTCGGGTTCAAGACGCTTCGCGATTTGCTCGGCTCACTGGGCCACAGCAGCTTCGGCCGCCACGACACTCGCGACCTATCCACGGGCGTTGAGTCGGGCGGCGTGTCGCGGCCATACGAATTCGGCGACACGCTGAATCTGGACATCAGCCAGACGCTTTCGAACGCTATCCGCCGGGAAGGCGCGAAAGTACCCATCGACATGCAGTATCGCGATCTGATGGTCCATCAATGCGAATATCAAAGCTCCTGCGCCACCGTACTGCTTCTGGATTGCAGCCACAGCATGATTCTCTATGGCGAAGACCGTTTCACACCCGCCAAACGCGTGGCCATGGCTCTTTCGCATCTCATCCGAACGCAGTACCCCGGCGACACGCTTAGCCTGGTGCTGTTTCACGATTCCGCCGAGGAAGTTCCGCTGAACCAGCTCGCGCGCGTCCAGGTTGGGCCGTATTACACCAACACCCGCGAAGGGCTGCGCGTGGCGCAACGCATTCTGCTGCGGCAACGCAAAGACATGCGCCAAATTGTAATGATTACCGACGGCAAGCCGTCTGCCTTGACGCTAGACGACGGCCGCATCTACAAGAATGCGTTCGGGCTGGACCCCTTCGTCGTAGGAGAAACGCTGGAGGAAGTGAACAAGTGCAAGCGCTCCGGCATCATGATCAACACGTTCATGCTCGCGACGGATTACAGCCTGGTGCAATTCGTCCAGAAAATCACACAGATGTGCAAAGGCAAGGCATACTTCACGACTCCTTACACCCTGGGCCAGTACCTGTTGATGGATTATATGCAGCGCAAAAGCAAAACCATTCACTGACTCGCGGCCTTGGCGCTCCCTACGATAAAATACCGGTATGTCACTGATTCACAAATTAGCCCGCTGGATAGGTACGGAGGCACCGTTGACGAATATTGATATTGGGCAGTTCGCTCCCGATTTTTCGCTGAAGTCTTTGGACGGGAAACAGTATTCGCTCAGTTCCCTGCGGCAGCGGGGCCCGGTGATCCTGGCATTTTTCAAGGTTTCCTGTCCGGTGTGCCAATTCACGTTTCCGTTTCTGCAGCGGCTATTCGAACGCTATGGCGGCGAGGGAGTTACGTTCCTGGGAATCTCGCAAGATGACGATCGCAGCACCAGGGAATTCAATCGCGAACATGGCGTGAAGTTCCCCACCTTGATCGACGAACACGGCTACCCGGTATCGAACGCTTATGGTTTGACGAACGTCCCGACCATTTTCCTGGTTGCGCTCGACGGCACGGCGAAAGTTCAATGCATGGGATTCAGTAGAGGTGACCTCGAGAGGATTGCCGAGGAACTCGCCGCGCATCGAACGCTTAGCCCAATGCCGCTGTTCCGCAAAGATGAAATTGTCCCCGATTACAAGCCTGGGTGAGGCTCGAAAAACTAGGTCCGGTCGGACCTATCAAAATCCAAAGCGAAGGTTGAAGCACCATCGCAATGCTAGACTTCATCAATTAGCAAGTCTTGCTTGTGTTTTTCCGGTTTTTTGCGCTTATCGGGGACCACGCGCGTGGTTGAAGGAACAAGCCCGGCCTTTCGCGCTCGTCGACGGGCCTCAACTCCCTTGTCCAGTTTCTTCTTCCTCGCTCGGCTCATGTCAACTCTTCTTCGTGGTGATTTCGTGCACGGCGCGGTAGCCCTGATCGATCGCTTCGTTAGTATACGCAAACGCTCCGGCATCCGAATTTGCGATGTGGATATTCCCGAAGGGCTTTCTGCCGATTTCATTCGGCGCCTGTCCCGGCGGCCATACAGGATCGAAGAGCGAATTGTATTCATACGCGTAGCCGTGCGGCCAGCGATTCACTGTGATTGCCTCAATATCGCTAGCGGGATCGAAGCCGCCACTACTGAGGATTCGCGCCATCTGTTCGCGAATGTTTCGCTCAAACGTAGCGAATTTTGTTTGCATCAAGCGGCCACGCCCGCCGCGCTGCTTATCCCGAGCGGTCACCCCGGTTCCCACGGGAACGTACTGCAGGTGAACCAGGCAGGATTCGTCGGGACTTTGCGTGAAATGGTAGTCGCCGATGCTGACCGGAAAATCCATGTCCACGCTTGAGAAGAACGAGCCGGGACAGTGAACGCTGTGAACCTTCAATTTCTCAAAGGACTTCCAGTTCTTGATTTGCACGTTCGTGTAAACCAGAGGAACTTTCACGTTGTAGGCCAGCCCATCTTTCTGGACCTCGGACATTTCCGGACAGAGATACGGGATCACCGCGTTCCAGCACGCCAGCACACACGTGTCGCCCTGCACGACCCGAGCCTGGCCTCCACGAACGTAGGTCACTTCCACACCCTTTGCATTACCGGGGTCACCGATGTTGGCAGCATGCACGACCGTGGAATTGAGACGCACTCGCACCGGTGAGTTCTCATCATCAAGTTTCGAGTATTCAAACTTCGCTGTCACCACGTCTTCCATGCTGTGACCGGGCGCGACCGTCGGGATCATGGCGCGCACCAATAGCCGTGGAACAGAACCGATGCCATCGGGAAAATGGTAGATGTATGGCTCGTGATCCTGCCGGGTTACTTCCAATCCCATCCCTGGCCCGTCTTTGTCGGTAATCCCCAGCCCGGCGAATCCCGGAAGGTAACCCAGCCCGGCCATATCTCCTGCTGGAATCGCATCAATTCCCACACCGTATAGCCCATACATGGAGGTGAACAGGAAAGGAATGGCGTCCGGGGTCAGCTTCACATTCTTCAACAGATAATCCTGATAACTTGTCTTCGCCAGGTACTCTTTCTTCTGCGTGGGGCTCATTCCGGCGAGGTAATCCACCTTTTCGGTGTTCAGGCGCAGCAAATCTCTTTGTGCCGCTGCGGAGAGAGGCGTCTTCGCCAGAAATTCCGGCCAGGCAGTTTGGTAGGCGCCGGCCACCAAGCGGTCTTCCCCGAAGGTTTCTTTGTCGAAGAAGATCCCCTGCCCCATACCCCGCGATACATAGAATTTCTGATCGTAGTACCTATCGAACTTCTTCACTTCTACGCCCAGGTCTTTCAGTAGTTGCTTGGCTTGAGGGCTATAGAGGTTGGGTCCGGTGATGGTTTGCGTCCCGCCGTAACCGATAATCAGGCGCTTGCCGCTCTGAAACTCGTTGCGCTTGGCATGGCCGCCGAAGTCATCATGATTGTCGAGCACAAGAATCTTTGCCTGCGGTCCCGCTTGCTGCCGATAGAAGTAAGCCGCGGAGAGTCCGCTGATTCCGCTGCCCACGACGATCAAGTCGTAGGAATCTCGGTCGCGTGTCGGGCTGTCGTAGGTCTTCCCGTCACGCATCGCGTGCGCCACTTCCCAAGATCCGTCGTGGCTGCCTCGCATGCCGGTTTTCGCAGGCGGATAATACCCGGAGTCTTTTTCGGGCGCGTCGGCCGCATCCGCCGCGAAGACATCCGACCAGAACGAGCCTGGTTGGAGCAGCGACGCCCCGATCGCCACGCTGGTCCCGTTCAGAAAGTCGCGGCGCGTGATCGGCCGATCCATTCCCAATTCACGATCTCGTTTATCCCGGCTCACGCAGAACTCTCCCGATGAAGGCCAAGGGCGAACAGCGATGAAACTACCCGTAGCGGCATGTCTGAAGACGTCAAAAAAGCTTAGCGTACTCCGGGCTCTTAGCAAAGGCCCAGGAAAGCACCCAATCATCATATCTAGAGGCGCATTTTCCAGGTTTACGCTATCATCGAGTATGAGTGGCAGTGCAGGCTGCCGCAGCTTTTCGCACGACATCGACTCACACGTTACAAAAAGGGGTCCATCATTCGTCCCTCGAATTGGTCGAAGTATTGCCTTAATACTTTGCGCATTTTGATCTATCTGTGCTTGGGCGCCAGCGTGGGCCGTGCGTCGGAAGATCCGCCGCGTTCACCAGCCGAACCCGCGGCAGCGCATGCAACCGGCTCTCGCATGGAGAGTGCCAGCCCCAGCTGCAAAATTCTCTATGTTGGCTTCGTGGGCGCCATGGAGACCGCCGGGCGCAAAGGGTCGGGCGTCGTTCAAATCCGCGACGTACTGCGCGGTCCGGAATACTCCGATGTCTGTGCCGAATCCTTCATGCCTGTCAGCTGGAATTCTGGCCGTGCCTGGATTTTAGAGCACTTCCCTGCTCATCCCGGTCCGCTCACCCCGGAAGAGTTAGCCGCGGCACCCAGCGTAATTTTGGTCGGTCATAGCACCGGCGGTTGGGCCATGCTCGCAGTGGCTCGCGATTTGCGTGATAAGGACATACCTGTCGAGCTAACCATACAAATCGATAGCGTCGGTTTCACCGACTACACGGTTCCACGAAACGTCAGGTCTGGAGCAATTTTTCACGCGAACGATATTCTGTTGTTCATGACCACAAAAAATGTGCGGCTGGAAGATCCGAGCTATACCAGACTGGTTGCCAATGTGCTCGTGAAGGGCGCCAATCATCTTTCCATTACGCGTGATCCGCGCATAAAGACGCTGGTGCTGAACACCGTGGATAGCTTGCGCGAAACTTCGGTCAAGCTGGCAAAAGCACGCGCCGAAATGAAACCCTAATCCACATTGTTATCGCAGTAGCATAGGCACAGGCCGTCTTCCGGAACGCCTTGGTTCTGTTGTTCCTACAGGTACGCGCATGGCCAGCTTGTTCGGCTAGAACGAAAAGCTAAGCTGGAGGTCGATTCTGCGATTTGCCGTGCTGTTGTTATACGGCCCACCCGCCAAAGAATTGGCCTCGCCAAACTGCGGCGAGCTTAGATTCCCGATTGGCGTTCCCAGGTTGACGTTGTTGAAGACGTTCCGTGCGTTCACGCCCAGCGTCAGCGCATATCTCCGGTTCGTTGCTCCGCCATCCATTCCGCGCCCGCCGCCGGGTCCGCCGCGGCCCGGCCCTCCCGGTCCGCGCCCAAACGTTCCTCCGCCCATCCCGCCCTGCACCCCGCTCGCTGCGTTTTCCAACACCGGGCCAAAGCCAAAGGTCTTGCTGAATCGCAAATTGAGGGCGAACCGCGAAGTCCCTTGCCCATAATAGATCGGGATCGGCACGTAGCCGACAGTAGGAACGGAATTGAAGCAGCCGAAGGTGGTCTGCGTATTCGGGGGGCAGCTGCCAAACGCGGGGCGCATATTGTAGATGGAATCCTGATACGGATCTCCGCCGGTCGTTATGTTGAACGGAATACCCGAACTGGCAACCATGAACGGGCTCAGACGAAAGCCGCGCGGTAAGCCAATCGTTCCTCCGAAGAACAAGCGATTGCGCACGTCGAAGATGGCGCGTCCCCAATCCTGTTGCAGGTCGTAGGGATTTGAAGGAAATCCCGCGGCACCCGAGGTATCGCTATTTGCATAATTCAACGTGTAGTAGCCGAACAGGGAAAGGCGCGTGCCCACGCGGACACTGCCGTTGATGATCAACTGGTTTTGTTTGAACGTCCCTTCGGACTGGTATTGAAAAATATTTTCGTTGATGCCATTAGGCCGCTCTCCGGTAATGGGATCAGCGGGATTCAAGTTGTTAGTATAAAACATATGGACGCCGCGCGAATTCAAGTAGGTGACGGCTATGTTCGCCGTCTTCGTCAATTGGCGCTCCAGCGTTACGCCAGATTGAATCGTGTACGGCGAATGCAGACCGTTATTCACCTGATAGATCGTGGGTGCGGTAGTGCCGGGGGGAAGCAGGTTCACAGGAGGAATGTCGCTCAGATAGAATTCCGGATTGCGTACCTGAACACTTTGCTGGTTGACGCCGTTCAGCCGTTCCTGCTGCAACACCTGCGTGGCAGTGAAGCGGTCGTAGAAGATGCCGAAGCCTCCACGCAGAATCATCTTCGGTGCTTTGTTCACTCCTCCCCCGATGCCCCATGCAAAACCAAGTCGTGGCGCGAAGTCCACCTTGTCGCTGAAATCATCTTGCGTTTCGAAACGCAGGCCATAGCTGAGCGTCAGGTTTGCACGGACCTTCCAATCATCCTGCACGAAAAGGCCGCCGTCGATCAGGTTTACGGACTGCATGGGAATACCGGCGGTCTGCGAGTAGTAACTTGCACCGCCGCCCAGTGCTTGGATTTCAGGAATCGTCAGCCCGTTTGAAAGCCCCTGTTCGGTAATCTGATAGGCCTCAATCGGAGTAATCTCACAGCTATTTGCCGCCGTTGGAATACAGCCGGGCAGTAGTCGCGCCCCGAAGAGAAAAGATCCATTAAAGTTTGACGTCGAGGAATTTGCATCGTCCGTAATCCGCAGGCGCCCGCCAAATTTCCAAGCGTGCTTTCCGTAGTTCAAGTAGGTAATGTTCTGCAATTCGTAGCGATTCTGCAAATCCGAGTTGCTGAAGCCGCCGCTGCCGTTCCCGCTGAACGCGCCGGCGACGTTCACGTTTACGCTGGAATTGACGGGACTGGTCTGCGTCAAGGCCCTCACATACTGAAGCCGCGTTTCATTGATCGTGTGCGCGTTGACAACCTGCGTGTCGCTGATCTGCAGTGTGTTCTCATCGTTGTAATCGTTCACCCCCACTTGCGCCAGTCCAAACTCTCCAACGTCATCGTTCTGTTCAGAGTTGCGAAAAAACTGGTAGCGCGCGGTCAGAGTATTGTTGGGGGTAATCTGATAATCCAGCCGCGGACTCAGATTCGTGCGGTTCTGCGGATTGGCGATTGCCGCGCTGTAGGGCACGATATTGAATTCCGGGTCCAACACCGTCGCGCTGACAATTGACAAGTTCTGAATGTCGCGCTGCTCAATATTAAAGAAAAAGGAAGCTTTCTTGCTGATCGCCCCGCCGACATTTCCACTGTATTGCACCGTATGGTACGCCGGCGGCGAGATTCCCTCGGGCAGAATTTCAAATGGATTTCGTGAGTTGAATGCCGAGGAATTGCCGTTGATCATAATCTGTCCGTGGAGTTTGTCGGTACCCGGCTTCGTGAAAATCTCGATGCGGCCATACCCCAACTTATCGTATTCCGATGAAAATGGATTCTGGTTCAGACGAATCTCTCGGATCGAGGCTTTCGGAGGCAACTGCCCGCCGGTAAACCCATCGATATAGATCTGTCCGCCGTTTGGCCCCGCAGACGGACCCGCGAGTGCCTCCAGTTCCGACTGCAATTCATCCGGGTCATCAGAGAGCGCTTCCAGGTCTTTTCCCTGAATCACGACGGTGCTGGCATTGTTCGCTGGGTTGACGTCCACCTGGGTCGAAGTGTCGTTCACCACCACTTTTTCCTGCTGCACTTCGATGCTCAGCTGAATATTCAGGCGCGTCACTTGCCCCGCGGTAATCACCACATCGGGCTTACTGAACAGGGCAAATCCCTGCGCGGTTGTCTCCAATCTGTAGTTACCGGGAGGCAGGTCCTTGATTTCGTAGCTGCCGTCTTTGCCGGTGGTTGCGCCCTTTGCGTCTCCCGTCACCGGTGTCGCTAACACCGTGGCTCCAACGACCGCCGCGCCCGATGGATCGGTCACTTGCCCGCGCAAAATTCCCGTCGTCTGCGCTAGCGACGCGCCCGCTAATAGGAATACAACTGGCAAAGAGATACACGCCGCGCGCCGAATTCTTGCCCATGCACTGAATTTCATTCCGGAATCTCGTTTCCTTTTCGTTCGTTTAGCCGCGCCATTCCCTTCACTGATTGCCCGCGTCGGGCGCAGCGGAGTTCAAACTCCACGGCGTCAAGATGGACGACTGACCTTGCGGCGAAGCTTGCAGAATCGGCTCCACTCCACCAAGCAACGTGATCGCCACCGCCTCGGAGTCGCTCTGCCCCGATGTTGCGACGATCATCACGGCATCTCCTTTCTGAAAGTCTCCCAACGGACTCGCCGGTAATCGGCTCAACATTTGCTGGATGTCACCACCTCCCCCGCGCGGCGGGCCACCCGTTCCTCCCCCTGCCCCGCCTTGCCAGCCTTGCGTACCGCCTTGTGTCCCAGAACCTCCTTGCGCGGAGTTCGTAGCCGGTGCCCCGCCATTCGAAGGTGCTCCCGACTTCACGCCACCGGTCGCGGCACCGTTCGGCGCTGCTGCAGCGTCCGACGTCGTCCCCTTCAGCCGCATGGCGATCCTCTGCGCGATTGGCTGAGGCAACTTGCGAACCTGTGAGTCGGCGGAAATTTTGACTTGCACCGGCTTATTACTAGTCAGGTCTTTCACCGTGATCATGCCTGCGTTCGCATCGACTGCTTCGATGGTCCCGGCAATATTGCGAAACGCTCCGGTCACAATCTCTTCCGCCGTGAAGTTCGTTCCGTCCTCGCTTTTCGTTCCACGCGCGCGCAGTTGATCGCCGGGCTTGATCTCCGCCAGCGAACTGGGCTTGGCATCATCAAACTTCACAGAGTTTGGCGCGTACCTTCTCAGGACCGTCGTCTTGGAGACATGTATCTCGACATCCTTGGTGCCTGCTGCCAAGGTGGTCCCTATGGTAATCAGGCCGGAAGAAGGATCCGTGCTCTTCACCAGGCCGCCAATCCCGCGGCGCTGCCAATCTTCGCGTTCGTGGGTCTGCTTCGCGCTGATGTCCGCCTTTTTCATGGCGATGACTGTAGACGCGACAAAGGTTGTCGTATTTTCTCCGGGCAATCCCCGTACGAGGATCCGGTCACCTTCCTGCAAATCGCTTAGCTGGATGGGCACAGCGTCCTTCAAAGTTTTGGAGTCTGGCGCAACGCGCAGGTACTTCACATCGTTCGACAGTGTGACAGTGAGCGTGCTACCAGAATCGGTCGCCAGTGTAATGGTGGTGCCGGAAATACTCTTTATGGTTCCCACCGCTGGCGGGATCTTGGCCGTCGCTGCAGTTTGTGCGGCCACCAAAGGGCTAGCTTGCGGCAGCAGCACACAACAAATTCCAAGAAGGAACGCTGCAGGTGCCCCCCGCGCAAATGGCCGACAGATTCGCAATCTAGACATAGTCACTGTTACCTTCCTGCCAACGTGTACCTAAGTTCCCATCTCACTGTAGAGACCTGACTTAGAGGCTGGGTGCAAAATCCGGTCACACCCGAGGCGGAACAAGAGCCTGGCTCTGAAAATTAGACGTGCACAAAAGGACGTTTCGTTACACCAATACGATTTTATTCAGGTTCGAGGACTGGGGAGTTTTAGCGCTCAAGACAGAGCGAACATCAATATCTGACCTTGATGGCGTCCCTGTACATACCGGGAACGTCTGCTGCGTGGCACCGAAGAAGCACGCTTGGGGGTGCGGGTCGGCAACAGCGCCAAGGCTTCCATCGCGTGTGCCGCGACATTTAAAAGAACCAGGTCTGCGGATTCCGTCACCGCATAGTCTCTCATTGCCGTTTGGGATTTCGAAGCGTGTCGCCGTTCCAATGCACCAAGCAGGGTCGCCACGCTACTAAACTTGTCTTGACGAAGAGACAGGATTTCAACTCCAAGACTCATGAAGCCCCCCAAGTGCAGCACGACGCCCGCTGCGAACAGATTGTCCTGCGGAGAAAACACGCCGTGCAGCTGATTCGACTCGACACCATTGTACCGCAATGGGCGGGGCATCCGTTTTGTTTTGGATTAACTATAGTTTCGAACCTGTTTAGTTTCCAAGATGTAAGGAGTTACCGGTCAGTTTGGCGGAGATGCCGGCAGAGCCCGCGGCTTTGCCCCTTCTCGCACCCGTATAGCAATAACTGAAACCTGCTCCAATGTCGGGTACTGCCCTTCCTCGTTGGCACTTCGGTCGCCTGGGGGAAGCTGCTGGACCATGGTTTGAGCCGGCAAAAAATTAGTGAAGTACTTTCCATACACTTTCGAAAACGCCGCAGCTTCCGAAAGATCGTCCAAATAGTTTGTGGTAGAAACGACCTGATCAAAGTTCATGCCTGCTTCTTCCAGGTTATCGAGCAGGTTGCGCATGGTCTGGCGGGTCTGGTCCGTAGTCGATGCCGCATAGACGCCTCCATTGGGTCCGGGAATAAATCCGCTTTTCGCCGAGCAATACAAAATATCTCCGGCAAACACACATGGGCTTGCGGTTGGACTTGGCGGCATATTCTTTGGCCGAATCGCACGGCGCTGGGCAAGATCGCGCACGGCGACCCCGGTGAACGCGATGTGCGCACCTCCGGGGAGGCTCGACACCTGTATGGTGGCGCGCCCCGGCGTATTTCCAAACTCGAATCGCTTGGCATACTGTTCGTTCATAACACGCATCGGCACTTCCGAGGTGAGATACGGATTCACGAACACCATGTTGGCCATGGTGAGACCGGCCGCCTCCACCACGGATTTCAACCTGTCGAGCGCCAGGTTCACCTGTAGTGCCGGGTCCTGCGGCACCGTTCCGTTCGTGCTATCGCGGCCGAGCATGGTGGAAACAAACAATTGGTCGTGAGTTAGCATCCCCGGAGAGTAAGCCGTGCTTCTCTCAACATTTGCCACCGACACCGGCCGTTTTTCCTTCAGGTCGCGAACCGCAATCGCCGTAATCTGTATGCCCGCCTCCGGCAGCTTGGCAACACCGAGAAGTGCACGTGCGGGCGGCTCTTTTGGAAAATAGCTGGCGAATATTTCGTCGAGCTCGCGGCTGTGTTTTATGTCTTCCAGGTAGACCTGAACGTAGGCCACGTGATCCATTGTGAGACTGGCGGCCTCGAGTACGGATTTAACGTTATCGAGAGTCTGACGAACCTGATCGGGAAATTTCTCCGGAGTTGTACCATCAGCGCGTTTCGGTCCTTGCCCGGAAACATACACATAATCTCCGGTATAGACTGCGCGCGATGCTGAGGCGGTGTGAGACGGGGCAGGCTGCGGCAGCGCCGGGATTGCCACAATAAGGAGGAATAGGACCAACACAGTCCTGAATGCCACGAACCTCGGGATTCGTCTCACGCCGGCTTCCCCTTCCGCGCAGAACTGAGGATTTCGCGTAACCGCTGCCCTACGATCATCTCCTCGCCCGGCTGAATGGTCATGGAGACCAACTCAATGTGATTTTGTTGTTTGAGTTCTTTCGGTAATGGCCTTTCGATTCCTTCGCGCACCGCCGTCACCAAGCTGGGATTGTCGATGCCCAATACTTCGATCACCGGATCACTCTCACGGAGCTTTTTAACGCAATCGGTGATACTGAATCCCCAGCCTTGTTGATCCCAGGAAACACGCAAGGTCGGATAGCGATTGCCGTCGTCCGGGACGTAGATCTCGGTCTTCACACCTGGAACGGTCTCGACCAACTTCGCGATTCGATCCACGCGCGCGTTCCACTCGTCATAAAGCTTCTTCGAATCGATGTTCAGCCATGTTTCGATGGCGGTGAGACAACCGATCACTTCCTCCTTGCCAACCTTCATGGGCCGGCAAACGGACCCTTCATAGGGGCAGGAGTTTCGGAGAGCCGCTTCGATCAAGTCTTTGCGACCGAGAAGCACGCCGCTGCACTGCGGTCCGCGCAGACCCTTGCCGCCAGAGAATGTGTATAAATCGAGCTTCATCTTCGCGTAAAGCGTGATGTTGTCGATCGGTGGGATACCAGCAGCATCGTCCAGAAGAAGCGGCACGCCGTGTTGTTTCGCAATGGAAGCCTCGCGCTCCAGCTTGTCGCCCAGGTGGGTGGTGTAAATCATCGCGGTGTTTTCGTTGATCGCGTTCGCAATATCGTCCGCCTTTTCGACGAGGACCAACTTGGCGCCCGTAAGCCGGATAGCGTTATCGAAGGCGCTGCGTCCGCCAACCATGATGACCTCGTGCTTCAGGCCCGTCGTATCCGGGAGCTGCCAGATTTTCTTCGGGTCGGTGCCGGCAATGCAACCGGCTGTGGCAGCGGCCATAGCGCCCGCGGCTCCCGAAGTGATCAGGCCGGATTCGGCTCCCGTCAGTTCCGCCAAGCGGCGCCCAACAGCCTGGTGCAGGTCCACCATGTTCACAAAGTGCCGGCCGGCGTCTTCTTGCGCCGAGCGCACTTCGGGAAATTGCAATGAGCCACTCAGATAGGTCCAGGTTCCGCGGCAATTGATGACCGTTTTTACGCCCAGGCGGCTGTACACATTTCCCTTTACATCGACACCGATAGCCGCGGCGGACTTCACGTAGAGTCCTTGTGCAGCGATCTGTGCCAAAAGCGGAGAGGCTGCCAACATTTTCATGAAGCTGCGACGATTCGATTCCAACGCTAAGGCCATGGCATCCTCCAGAAAGTTACGGTCACTTCGCAAAGATCAAAGTCCCAAAATGTTCGGGTACATGGTTCGGGTCGCGGTTCACCACGCAGGTTTCCTGCCAGCACATGAAGCGACGCTCGGAATCCGGGCCGAGCCCATCAATGCGGTACAAATTCAGACGCCACTTCGTGCCCTCTTTCACCCTTAAGTCGCTCACCGCGCTCAGCGGCACACGAGCCGCGGCGTACCAAATGCGATTTTTCTCGTCAATTCGGCCTTGGCGTTGCCAGCCGGAGTTCCAATCGGCGCCATAGGAATCGTGATCGAGGTCGATGGCGAGGTCGACCCAGTCCCCAGTTGGCGCGATTTCAAATTCGCGGTAATGGCGGATGTTGTTCCAATCATCGCCGAGAAAGAACTCGACCACGTCGCGATCCCAAAGCTTCAAGCGATCTTTGCTGTTATCCGCGGGCAACCATAGATTCAGCTCCTGGTAGGGAGAAATGAATAGGAGATACAAATCGGAGTCGGTCCAGAATGCGCGGACTTCTGTCTTGAGTTTGCGATAGCCAAACTGCCGGGTGCAGTCTTTCTCAATCCATGTGGATGCTGCATGTGCCCAGGTCACGGAACCGGGGTCGGTGTTCAATTCACGCGCTTGCGCAACGTGCGGGATGGAAATCGAAGCTCCCGGTGGTGTGAATTGACAGACCTTTGTAGAGTCATCCTGTACGGGTTGCGCCATCACGTGGCCCGGCACGGCTACTCCAACCACGGCTCCTTTGTCCATCAAAAGGGCGAACGTAACCAGGAATAGCAACAGGACAATTCTTTTTGATGGCATTGCTAAGGGTGAGGCGCGTTTCGCAACTCCGGCGCAAGCTCGTAGGCCTTTTCGAACTCCGCACGCGACTCTGACTCCTTTCCTTGCTGGTGAAGAGCCAACGCAAGATTGAAGTGCGCTTCGGCGTAACGCGGCTTGAGACGCACGGCCTCGAGAAATTCCGATTTCGCCGCGTTGACCTCGCCAGCCTCTAATAGCACCAATCCGAGATTATTGTGTGCTTCGGCGACATGCGGGTCGCGTCGCACGAGTTCGCGGAAGACGCTGATGGCGCCGGCGTTATCGTTCTTTTGGCTGAGCACCAGGCCCAATTGAATCCGTGCATCGGTATATTTGGGATTGAGACTGAGCGCTTCATTCAACTCGTGAACGGCCTGGTCCAGCCGCCCTGACTGCGCCAACGCGAGGCCATAGTTGTAATGCGCTTCCGGCAGATCCGCATCAGACATGACTGCCTTGTGGAACTCCTCGAGCGCGTTTGCATTGTTATTCAGACGCCAATCCAGGAGTCCAAGACTCGTGTGCACCTGCGCATAGTCTGGCTTTAGTTCGAGGGCCTTTTCGTAGGCTTCTTTCGCGCGGAGGATTTCCTGCTTGCGGTCGAATGTAACACCTAGATAGTAATAACCGGTCGGGAGCTCAGGGCTCCGCTCGATGGCCTTCTGAAAGAAGTTCAAGGCATCGTCGAGTTGGTCCTTCTTGAGTGCGTCCACACCCTGGAGAATCAAAAGCTTCGCCTGCGCCAAGCGGGCGCGAAACTCCTGCAGGCCATTCAGTTCATCCAGCTCTTTGTGTGCAGCGGCGGCATCACCCTGCGAACGCAGCGCAATACCCAAGTTGTAGTGGGCCATTTCATGATCGGGTTTCAGTTCGATGGCCTTTTGGAATGCGGCGATGGCGCCGACGGTGTCACCACCAGCTTTTAGTTCTTTGCCAAGGTGATACTGTGCGTTGGGATCTGTCGGATCGAGTTCGACCGCTTTGCGAAACTGCGCAAGCGCACCGTTGTGATCGCCCTGCCGGTGCAGAATCACACCCAACATGACGTATGCCCGCGCCAGCTTTGGATCGAGACGTAGGGCGTCACGATACTGGGCGGCGGCGGCATCAAGCTTGCCAAGCTGGCCTTCGATCTGACCCAATTCGAAATGCCACTCGGCCGTAGGTTTCAAAGCGACGGCTCGAGCTAACTCCGTTTCGGCAGCGGCGAAATCATTCTGGTCGGCGTAGACTCGCGCCAAAAGACGATGCGCACTGGCGTTGGATGGATCAAGTTCCACTGCCTTGCGCAACTCACTGAGCGATGCAGTCAGATCATGGAGATCGTACCAGGTTGCCCCTAAGACAAAATGCGCCTCGGGCCACGACGGCTTGAGTCGCAGAGCGGCCTCGAATTCCTCGATGGCCTGTCGAGTGGCACCTTTGTATTTCAGAGCCAGCGCCAGCCCGTAATGTGTCACCGGGTCGTTCGGGGCGAGTTCCAATGCCTTGCGATAAGCTGCGATGGCTTCATCCCATTCCTTGGATCGAGCGAATTCCACAGCTTGTTGCCGGTAGCTTTGCGCTGACTGCGCAGCCGCTACTCCGGAGAGAGTCAGCGTGAGTGCCATGGCGGACACGATGTGAGCTCGCCTGTATCCGAGAAGAAATCGATTCGCCCAGCCGCATCTCATGGGGACAGCCTAGCACGCGCGCAGAACCCCTGTGAAATGTGGTCCCTGCGGAGAACGAGTGTTGCTGTCAAATCACCAGTAGAACTTAACGCTAAACTGTCCAATCCGCGGAGGACGGGTACTGTTAACGACCCCAAACGACGAGTCGCTGATGTTTCCTCCGGGATTCGTAAATTGCGTGTGGTTGAAGATGTTGAAAAATTCGATACGAAGATCGAAAGCCAGACTCTCTTTAATCACGGTGTGCTTTAACAGGCCGAAATCCGTGTTGTTGAATCCAGGGCCGTGGAAAAAGCGACGGTTGGCTGTACCAAAAGTGCCTGGAGTGGTGTTGACCTCGAGTGCGCCGGGCAGGAAATAGCACCCTGTGCCAGAGCCTGGAGTATTAGGGTCATAGGTAGGGCAAGCGGTATTCACGTTACGTGGATTCACGATCGGCACTGGACCCGGAGCGCGATTCGGCATATCCGTTGCCGAGCTACCCCACAGGGTGTAGTCACCGTTGGATTGGTTCAGCTGGATAGGAAAGCCGGTCGACAATCGTGTGATCCCTTGGATTTGCCACCCTTGTGTCAAACGCTTGGGCCCATTCGCAAAAAGACGGTCGAACGGGAGTGCCCAGATGTAGCTCGCCACAAAATTGTGAGTGATGTCGCTCGTGGAAAGCCCGCGGCTCAACTTGGGATTCACGAAGTTCATCAAGTCGTTGAAGGCTGAAGAGTCATCCAATGCTTTTGCGAAAGTATAGGCGACCAGGAATGAAAAATTGCTCGCATCGCGCTGTACACTGACTTGTCCGGAGTTATAGATGGAATTGGCCATGGTCAAGGTGTTGGTATTGTTGGAGCCATAACAGACCAGCGTGGATGACTCGGGACAGTAATTCGGACTCAGGATCCCGCTCCGCGTGCCGTAAACGCACCCCGGGAGTGGTGTCGGACTAACCGTGGTACACGGGACGGTAGCCGTCGGAAGCTGGAAAACGTCGTTCTCATTGTTGGGTTGGCAGCCCGCGACTTGTGAGGTCACATCGTACGCGCCTTGCGCCGTGAGTTGCTGGCACAATGTGGGATTGCCCGGGTTGGCTTCGTTCTGCGTGATCAAGTGGTGGCCGCCGGTCCCGACGTACGCCACCGTGAGCACGGTGGACTTGGCTATCTCGCGCTGGACCGATAGATTGAAGTGCTCCGCATACGGGAGCACGTTGTGTATGTTGTAGCCCGGATAATAGGTGAAGGGTTCGTAGATATCAAAGCTCAGCGTCTGATTCGACGGGGCGCCCGGAGTCGGCGCGGTGAACGGAAAACGCTGGCCGATGGACTGCCCAGTGGTGCGAATGCGGAAGGGCTCGTCAAACATTACGGGTGCCGGCGTCGACCAGTACAAACCGAACGGGGCGTCGGCCACTTCGTAGAACAGGTTCAAATCCTCGATCGAAGTGTAGTACAGGCCGAACGAGGCCCGGATGCTGGTCTTTCCAGGGCCGCCGAAAACACTGCCTAACAGCCCGTTGGTAAAGCCCGGGGAATACGCCAAGCCGATCCGTGGCCCGAAATTGTCGTACTTGGTGGGAGCCAGCGTCTTCGGTATGCCCTTATCGCCCGGGAAGACCGTGCCTTCGGGAGCGAGTGGAAACACCGTAGACTGTTGCCCAGGATTAAAGGTCTGAATCTTCCCTTGCGTGTCATACCACGGCATGCTGAATTCCCAGCGCAAGCCGAGGTTGAGTGTGAGATTGGGCTTGATTTTCCAGGTGTCTTGTACAAATGCGCCGCCGTAACGCGTGCGGGAATCCAAAAGCTGCAAGGCCGCTTGCGTGTAGCCGCCCTGAGTTGCCGACGCGCCAAGCAGGAAATCCGCAAAATCGTAGCCCGTCGCATCGCCATTAATGACGAAGTTGCCATTGGGACTGGCGTAGTTACGTTCGTTGATTTGCAGGTAGCGGAATTCGCCGCCAAACTTCAATGTGTGTTTGCCCATCGCCTTGGAGAACACGTCGGTCACCATATACGTGTTATTCGGCTGGAACGTGTTGAGCGTTGGAACGCCAATCGTGAAGTTGTTGAAGTAAATCTGTGGCACGTATTCCGGGTACCCCGGTGTTGTGGAGGGAATAATACCGAGCGTGCCTTCTCCAGTCACGAAACCGAGCGACGACAGGCTGGCGAAACTCCCGGCCGGATTGTCCAGGTGCAACGCCGTGCGGAAGAAGCTGAACCGGGCCTCGTTGACGGCCATGGCCCCGAAGGTCTTGGCGTTGCTCATCACGAACTGCTGAGCCCGATCAGTAGTGGTGGACGGAAAGCCCGGCACGCTGGCGAGTGGCAGCGCGCTGCCAACGTTGGAATTGTCGATCGTGTAGTACCATGACCAGTTTCCGGTTTTCTTGTTGATGAAATCCACCTTAAGGCCGTACTTGTCGTCGTTCCACGTGTTTTTCTGACTGTTGTCCGTATAGTTGTTGACGTCTCCCGGGAGCGTCGGAGCGGGAATGTAGGGCAGGATCCCCTTAGCGGGTGCGGCCCAGGCGGCCTGCGGAATATTCGCAAGGCCTGTCGCCGGATTGACCGGAAAAACACAGCCAGTAACTGGATCGGTACTACTGCACCCCGGGAGACTATACGGCTCCCCCGGCACTACGGGGTAGCCCAGACGCTGGGAAAGCACCTGCGCCCAGCTCTGGGCGCCATTAGTGCCGGCCAGTGGGCCGTCGACCGTACCGGTCAATAAAGTGGGATCGAAGTTGCCTTGGCGTTGGTCCGCCGTTGGCAACGACGTGGTGGTTTCCGCACCTTGCGTCTGCCTGGTGCCTTGATAGTCAGCGAACCAGAACAGGCGGTCTTTCAAGATCGGCCCACCCCCTACAGCGCCAAATTGATTTCGGTGCAGTGCGGTCTTCGGGAGACCAGCCGCATTCGCGAAGTAGTTGTTGGCATCCATCACATCATTGCGCAGGAACCAGAAAGCGTCCCCGTGAAAGCTGTTGGTGCCGGACTTGGTGATGGCATTCATCACCGCGCCGCTGAACTTGCCGTACTCGGCGTCAAAACTGTTGGTGATGAGGCGAAATTCTTCGACGGAGTCCAAATTGGGAACATAGCCGGCGCCATTGTTGCGGCCTTCGCTGACGTCTCCTCCGTTGACCAAGAACGCATTCGCAGTTTCACGCTGGCCATTGACGGAGATGTTGCCCGGATTCAAAGTGCCCGAAACGGGACGGTCCTGCTGGATCGACTCGGAAGTGCCGGGCGCCACGCCTGCCTGCAGGCCCAAAAGATCAATATAGCTGCGCCCGTTGAGCGGTAGCGCGAGCATCTTCTTGGAATCGATCACGTCACCGAGTTGCGTGTTCTCCGTCTGCACTTGGACGGCGTTGGCCAACACTTCAACTTGCTCCGTCATCGTGCCAACAACGAGCGTGACGTCGAGGCGCAGCTTGTCATTCACTCTCACCACAATGTCCGACTCAGTGAAAGGACGGAATCCCGTGGCTGTGACCGTGAGCTTGTAGGTTCCGGCAGAGAGCGCAAGAATACTGAACGAGCCGTCGGAGCCCGATACGGTTTCGTATGCGAGGTTCGTTTCTACGTTGGTGGCGACAATTTTTGCGCCGACAACCGACGCGTCGGAGCGGTCCTTAACGACGCCCAGAATCGAGCCGGTCACATCCGCCCGCAGCACGCCTGCACTTCCCATCATGATTAAAACGATTGAAATGACTAAAATGACTCGGATAGAGCGATTCAACATGGAACCCCCCCCACTTTGTCGCGGAGTTTAGGATGAAAGTTCTGTTTCGTCAAGAAAAGAAATGAAAAGATACAAATGGAAACTCAAGGTCGTTGCGGAATTCATGCTCCCGTGTACCTCGTCAGGAGGAAGGCTCTGGATGGTCGCTTTCCTTTTAGGGCAACGCAAAACTGAATACATCGCTGCCCGCGGCGATAGCAACGTACTGTTTCGTATTCACGGCGTAGCTCATCGGAGACGCGGCAATGTCCTGTCCCGTGTTGAAATGCCACAGCGGCTTGCCGGTCTGCGCCTCCACGGCTTCGAAGGAACGCGCATCATCGCCGAAGAAAACCAGTCCACCGGCAGTCGTCATGGCTCCGGCTGAGGAGTGGCCCTCGCCCGCCTGCACGTAGCGCCACGTGGGCTTGTCGCCTTCGAGCGAAAAGGCCAGCAAAATCTTCTGGTTGTGGTCACCTTCGCTACGTTTGACGCCGGTGGAGTAATAGGTTTTTCCGGGCTGGAATTCCTCGGGTTTCATAAAATAGAGATCACAACTTTCCAGAGCCAGGAAGTACAGCAACGACGTGTCCGGACTGAAGGAGGGTGAGTACCAGTTGGTGGCTCCCACCATGCCAGGACAGACGCGCGCGCCTTTCTCCGTGGGTTGGACTTCTGTCCGGATTGGGCGGCCCTTTTCGTCAATTCCACTCGCCCAATTCAGCTTTTCGGCGAACCGGGTTGCAGAAAGGAACTTGCCGTTGACTCTATCGAGTACGTAAATAAAGCCGTTTCGGTTGGCCTCCACCACCAACTTCCGTGGCTGTCCGCGAAAATTAGCATCGACGAGCATAGGTGTTTCTGTCGCGTCGTAGTCGAACAAATCGTGCGGAGTGAACTGGAAATACCATTTCAGCTTTCCGGTGTCCGGATCGAGGGCCAGCAGGCAGTCGGTATAAAGATCGTCGCCGGGGCGGGGCCCCCCGTCAAAATCGGGCGCCGGATTGCTCGTGCCCCAAAAAATCGTGTTCAGTTCCGGATCGAAGGTCCCAGGCATCCAGGTGGTGCCTCCGCCGAGTGTCCAGCTTTCGCCAGGCCAACTGGACGAACCAAATTCTCCTGGAGCCGGAATCGTCCAGAAACGCCATGCTTGCTTACCCGTTTCGGCGTCGTATGCCGCAACAAATCCGCGCACACCATCATCGCCGCCAGAAGTTCCGACAAGCACTCTATCTTTGACCACCAGCGGCGCGCTCGTTGCTCCGTAGTTCTTGTTTCCGTCCGTGTAGGCAACATCCCAGAGCAAATGTCCGGAACGGGCATCGAGACACAGCAAATGTGCATTGTCTGTTTCCATATAAATTCGCGAGTGCCAGATGCCAACGCCGCGGTTGTGGTGTTGCGAAGCATCGTCAATCAATCCTTCGGTGATGGGCCGCGAGTAGTGCCAAAGGGTCCGGCCCGTCTGCGCGTCTAGCGCGTAGGCATCGTTTGCGGAAGTGACGAACATAATTCCGTCGAAAACAACGGGCGTGACCTCGAGACGGTCGGAATTCGGCGCGTGAAAAACCCACTGGGCGCGCAGTCGCGTCACGTTGCCAACATTAATCTCTCGCAGAGCACTGTAGCGGCGGCCCGTGTAGTCGCCGTTGTAGGACAGCCAATTGGCGGAAACAGGCGCGGATGTCAACTGCGATGGTTGCACGTCAATGCGAGTGGAGATGGAAGTCATTGGAGTACTCTGGGCGAAAAGAGCCGCCGCGTCCAAGCCCAAAAACAAAATGCAGAGGGAGAATCGTTGCCATCGAATCATCGCGAGAGTGTTGCGTCCTTAAACTACGTCGAAACCACATCGATCGTGCTGAGGCCTGCACAACAAAACGGAGTTTCCTATATTACATGAGTGTTACCGGAAGCCAGAACTTTTCGATAGTAACCAGATCCAGGGCCCATACCAAATCTCGCGAAGCCGGTCCTTGTGAATTGCAAATCACATCGATTGCTACCCTTGCTCGAATCGATTAACATCGGTGGACTTACGATATGAGACGCGGACCTATATCCTCCAATCAAACCGAACCATCAGTCCTTTCGGAGTATTTGCCGATTCGATTCTCGAAAATCTTTTTGTTGATCGCTATCGGTTCAGTGCTGCTCTCAGCGCAAGACAAACCAGCCAGGCCCCCGACGGAATCAGATGCGGCAAGCCAGCTGGCAGCCAAGCCAACGTATGAAAGCGTCTGTGCAGCATGTCACGGGCTCGATGCACGCGGCAGTGAGCGGGGACCGGACATTGTTTCCAAGCCGGAAATTGTGCATAAGACCGACGCGGAACTACTCGAAATCTTGCGCCAAGGAAAAACAGCGGCGGGCATGCCATCGTTCGCATCCTACGGTTCCGACAAGCTATCGGGCATTGTTGCGTATCTGCGAATGATGCAGGGCCGCGGCAAAGACGCTCGGCTGCCAGGAAATCCCACTCGGGGGAAGGATTTGTTTTTCGGCAAAGCAAAATGCGCGGAGTGCCACATGGTCGACGGCCAGGGCGGGTTCTTTGCGCAGGACCTCACTTCTTACGCCACCACACTCGACGCCAACGATGTTCGGGCCAAAATCGTGAATCCGGACAAAAACCTCGATCCGCGTCGCGGCCTGGTGCATGTCGTACTTCTGAATGCAACGGAGCTGACTGGCGTTGCGCGTAACCAAGATAATTTTTCTATTCAATTGCAGACGCTCGACGGCACTTTCCATCTCTTGAACAAATCCGATATCCGATCTCGGACCTACACCGGAAGGTCCGCAATGCCTTCCGACTATGGTTCGGTTCTCTCATCCGCGGAGTTGGATGACCTGGTCAGTTACTTACTGCGCGCATCAGTGACAGGAAATAGACCAAAGCCAGCCGGAAATCCTGGGGAGACCAACGAAGACTGAGTGATTGAGTGGTTCGAGTGGGAAGCACTCGTCAAACTCGCAAAAACACTGGCGATTTCTGGCGGGAGCGTGTGGAAGTCGAAATGGGAAACTAATCTATAAGTCCCGTATTTCGGCGGCGTTGCAGCCCCTACCGCAAGCCAACTGGAACAAACGGAACACTGCCTGATAGGCTGTGACCTGGCTTAACAAGACGTCCATCATCCTAGACGCCATGAGAACGGGCAGAGATTGGCCGGTAATGTCGTGCCGGCAAATCGGTAACTTGGCTCCCAGTACTTGCTGATGTGCCACTGAATTAGAAGAGCAAACAGTGCCACTAGCAAAGCCATTGTGGGAGTGGTCGAAAGGTCTCTGGCGAAAAAGATACCCACGAGGCGCGGTAGAGTTCCAGAATACCTGTGGTCTTTCGGACCACTCTCGCCCAGGCGCTCTTTAATCTTGCGGCCTACAAAACTAAAGACTAGCCTGCAAGAAGGAAGATGGATCGTGGGGCCGACGTAGTTGAGTGCCTGCCCTACCGGGCAACATGAAGCGTCCTAAGCCAGTCACGTCTTGTACAAATTGCGCAGGGCCCGGCTTTATCATAGAGCTAACCAACGCAAATTGCGGGCGCATGGTTAGTGGGAAGAGATGCAATGGCACTAACCAGAGGGCCATCGGTGACAGTTGGAAGGAATGCCTAACTTGCGCTGCATTCGGGTACGTGGGAGCTGCGCAGTGTAGCGTATGCGACGGTTTTGGCTGGGTGTGCGCTGAAGCTGTCCCACTTGATGTCTGATCTCAGGAGGAGTTATGACTGTCGCTCAATTCACGGTGACCCTAAGATATCAATCTGGTGAGGACATAAAGAAAGGCGACTGCGTGCTGTTTCATCGCAGACCTGCCGAAATCGAGCTAGTCTCGTGCGCCCCTGACGACCCCGCGACCACTTGGTACGTTGAGGAGTTTGGCGGCGGCGTCTTAATACGCGAACCGAACGACCCGAATCTTACTTTTGTTTCCGCTGACCAACTTCCTGAATACCAAGACTTGGAGTTTGTTTCACGAGCTGAATCGCATTAGCCACTCCAGTTTTCCGAAAATTTGCCACCTTCGACGACCAACATGATTGCATAACAATGTCGGCTCTCTCGACCGTAAACTTTGCAAGACAGGAATTTACCATCGATATAGACTAGCGCCCCAGGTCCATCCTGCGCCGATGGACACGAGCAAGAGAAGATCTCCTTCGCGGAGGAGACCGCGTCGGTTTACCTGGTCCAGGAGCAGCGGAACTGTGGCTCCAGCGGTGTTCGCGTAGGACTCCAGGTTCGTCTGTATCCGGGAAAAAGGGATGTTGAGTACCTCGGCTATGCGCTTGAGGACGCCAGCTGTGGCCTGGTGCGGAACGATCATCGAGACGTCTTCGAGTCCCAGCCCGTTTATACGTAGAATCTCCTGAATACACTCGGGCACCGAGGTTGTAGCCATCTGGTAAACCGCTTTTCCGTTCATTGTGAAGTAGGCGTCCCCGGGGTAGACAGTGAACTGATCCATTCCTTCGCCCTCGGCGAGGAGAATGCTTGAAAAGAGCCCATTCTCCCGATCCTTCCTCTCGAGTACCACCGCACCGGCACCGTCTCCAAAAACGACGCAGTCGCGGTGGTTCCAGTCCGTGACCTTGGAGAAGGTATCGGCGCCGATCACCAGCACACGCTCGTACATACCATTCTGGATGAATTGGCCGGCGATCGTGATGCCGTAAACAAACCCAGCACACACCGCCGCGACATCGAACGCGGCGCAGCGGTTGCGAATGCCCATCTTGGTCTGCGCAATGCATGCCGAGGAGGGCATCTTGCGGTCGGGTGTCGCCGTGGAAACGATGATCAAGTCAATGTCGTTTGGTTCAAGCCCCGCCGAAACGATTGCGTCCAGCCCGGCACGGGCAGCAAGATCCGACGTGTATTCGTCTGGTTCAGCGATGTGCCGCTCGCGAATCCCCAATTTTTCGACGACCCACTGCGGAGACGTTGGCAGGTTTGCCATTACTTCTTCGTTGGTCAGAATCTTGGACGGAACGTAAGAACCCGTGGATTTGATGCAGACACTATCAAAGTGGCTGTTTCCACTTCTCATTCCCCCCTCCAGTCCCGCGAACAGAAAGAGATCGCGGATGCCGTCAAGATTCTGCCCACCCACCTTGCCGATCGTGCGGAACTGCGATAACTCCCGCATCGTCGGCTACTCGAGAGTTGGCCGAACACACGATTCGTCGTCTGCCACTTGGACACTTAGTCGCGAGCGAAGAGATTCGTCGAGGTAATCAGTAGTCCTGAATCGTCAGGTTGTTGATCATCGCGACCTGTTCATCAGTCGGCCGTTTGCACTCCTCAAATTCGGAGTCTCGCATCCAAACATCAGGAAGTGTGTAGGCAAGTCGTGGGTCTTGATGAAACAGAAAGCTAACGCGTTCTCTATCGAAACGGGCGGCTTTGATAGTCCCTATTCTAGTATTCGGGGCCGTGACTATGCGGACGTATTGACCAATCATGTTGCACCCACCAGTTCCCGATCGGTTTCGATGGTCCGAACATTACCGGCGTGTTCCTGCCGGACGCAAGGCATGAGTTCTCCGGCAGCTCTGGAAATGCGACGTTTACAGTTAACCCATTCGTCCCAAGAGCATTGGCTCTTGCGGCAATCAAATTCACACAAGGCAAGATCAGCCGGAACTTCCGCGACACTCTGCTCCATCGCCCAATTACCGAGTTCGCTGAGTGAAATCCAAAGCTTTGAGAGGTTCATCGGCATTGGTGTTTTCCTGCCAAGTACACAAAATTCGTAGCTCCGCAGCTCTGGAGAACTTTTGTGCCGGACAGAGATGAGAGAGGCAATTAATGGGCCATAAGGTAATTACCTACAAGCGATGAAAGGACAGGGATGGCGAACCCGACGAGCCATCTATCAATGGGTGGAAAGACCCAAGTAGGCTACCAAAGGTGTGAAAAAACCGAAGGTTTGTTGGGACATTCTGGCTTGCTAAGTCCTGGTTGGTCGCGAGATCGCACAAGTTCGTACTAGTCCCTTTCGTCTGCGCGGATGCTAACACCTTTATTTGCCGGATAACTTGAGCTAGCCTCTCGCCATGTCGCCAAAGCGTCCAAAAGCCGAACCAATTCGCAACCCAACTCTGTTCGAGATGGACAAATTGGTGCAGGCGGGTCGACTCGCCAATTCGCTCAATGTCGAGCGACCGTATTCCGAACCCGGCCTGCTGCTAGGCACAATCTCCTCAATGCTGGTTTTCTCGTCTTTGGAATTCGAACCCTTCAAGCGGTGCTGAACGCGCTCACGAGCAAACGCCACTTCAGTAGCTCCCTCGCGAAATCACGCAACAGTACGTTCAACTCGTCCAACTCGCCGTGTACCTCTACCTCATCCAATACCTCATCCAAAGCCCGACAAAAGAGGGCGATCAGCTCAGTATCGGAAACTGTCTCGTCCACTCCCCTGTCCTGAAAAGCTGTCATCTCGAACATCCGTGCGTTGAGGCACTGCAGACGCTGTCCAATTGTGCGCCCAACAGTTACTTCTTATTGAGGTCGTCATCCTTGTAGTACTTCGTACCCTGCAAGGTCAACTGCAGTGCGAGACCATTCTTGGTGATCTGGTAGACCCATACTCCAGGGGCGACCTCGGCTGCTCCTGAGTAAGCCCCGCCTTTCTCACCTGCCTTGGCCGCCGCGTCCGCTTGCCCCGAACCGGACCAGCCGGAGTCCAGAAATTGTGCCAGCCCCTTTTCGTTCTCGAAAACAAACACCACGACATAGTCTTTCACCCCCATGCCCACACCGACACCGGCCGAACCCATCTTCATGAAGGTTTCTTGCTTGCTCTTGTTGTTGACGGCCAGTCCCGAACCACGTGCCGTGCTCAACAGCAAAACGTTCACCCCCATGTTGTCGAAAACGGCATATCCCGCCGCTTTCTGGATCGATGCTTGAGAAGCGGGTTCCAGCTTGTACAAATCCTGCAAGGCCTCAGCTGCCATCTTGCGGGTTTTCTGTCGTTTTTCTTCATTGTCGTCCGCGGCAATGCATGTGCTTGCGGCCAGCAGAACCACGGCGAGAATGGAGGCAATCTTTTTGAATCTCATCGCAGTGCTCCTCCAAGAAGGGTAATGACACTGACAACCGAACGACCACTCACATTGTTGCAAGGACACCTACTGTGGGCGGGATCTGAGAGTTGTTTACCCTTTTCACCTCATAAAGTCAACGACATTCTAGATCACCTGCAGTTCAGACATATGGAGTGGGCAAAAACGACCGGGAGACCTGGCAGGCCGAGCGAAAGGTTTAATAAGCGAAAAACTGATTCGAGGCGGGAGAGAGGGACGCGGCCCTGATCTCACGAGTCACGAGGGCGAAAGACTTGCACGGCAGAAGAAAAGTGTAGCCTTTGCCTGAGGGGGCGACAGATTTTCGGGAGCGCACTTTTGAATCCGCAATGAGTCTAGGGAGCGCGAGCGTGGTCGAGCTGATGCGATAGGCCGCGACGAAGTCGTCGCGTCTTCGCCAGGATTTTTAGGCGCGCCTCTTCCTTCAGCGTCAGCAACAACTCCTGATATTCGAGTGGAGCTAACCGGGCCACATAATCCTGATAAAAAATTAGGATCACGCTCATCGTCGGCCGCAGCTGATCCAAGGCCCGAGCCGTGGTTCGCGGATTGAATTCCGGCCGTCGGATCCGCTGCCAGTACCACTGCAGCAAACTGTACATCAGCAACACAAACACCACTTGATTGACAACCAGGGAAAGCCTTCGCGAAGTGAACCCGGCTAGATCGGAAAAACATTTCAGCTGTCGATGTCGCTCTTCAATGCTCGTGCGCAGCCGATATTCCTCACGAGTGGCCAGGGGCTCAGGGATCGCCGCGGTATCGAGCAGCACCCAGTGCTCCCGGTTACCGTGACGGTCGATCTCGCGATTGACCACCGCATGGATCGGCACCGGGCAAGTGCTCAACGTTCGCAGGTCCATCACCCCCGCTACTTCGCTGCGTGCCTGCTCTGGGGGCGGCGTTCCCGTCGGACTCGGCTTGCGGAGTTTCTGCACTTCCTGCGTTTTCTGCGCTGCCTCGGCTTTCTTCTTGGCCAAGGTGCGTTGGCGCGCTTCTTCCCGTTTACGAATCCTTTCCGGTCGGTGCACGGGGACCGCCGGCGCACGAGGGGAAGGAGTCGGCACCGGCTGAAACGATAACAACCCACCTTCGGCCAAGCCCACCACGTCCTTATAGATCTCCAGATCCTTGCGCGCCGGGATCAGCACGTCGATCCCCAGATCCCGCTTGCAATGGCCGATCTTCTCCCCGTCCAGAAAGCCACGATCCAGAATCAAACGCTTCATCACCCCGCGACCATGGCAGTGCACAAATTCATCCACCAGCGCATAAAGCACCGGAGCTTCATGGTCCTTGCCGGCCAGCAGGCGCAGCCCGCCATACAGGAAGAACTCTCCCGCGCGGTTGGTATGCAGCAGGGTCACCAGCTTGTAACAGCGTCGCCAGTCGTAGGCTTTCTGTTGCTCGTGGGTCAGCTTCGCGGAATCCACCGGATGATTCTGCTCATCGAAAAGTAGCCGCGAAGAGCCCTCGTAGCTCTCATTGTCTGGCACGAACAGATAGCTCGCATCGCCAATAAAGATCCCTTCCGCATCGAACGCGTGGTGCTGCTTAAAGACTCCCACGACCTCGCAGTTGAACCAGGTCTGCAGTAACTGCGCATCGGTATCCCCGGCCAGCTTGCGCAGATAGTCCTGGTCGCAGGGCGTCTGGCGATCGTATTCATTCTTTTCGTTAAACCCAGCACAGCGCAGGGAAATGTCGCCGGTCTCCGGATGGGTGGCCTTGTGGCCCATGGCCGGACCAAAAGCTTCGATCATGCTGCTGGAGCGCACTAGGAAGGGAAAGGCATGGAAGTGATGCTCACCGTGAAAACGCATCGACAGGTTGCTGGCCATATAGACCCACAAGGGCACATCGTGCCGCTCGCGGGGGGAGGGGTAGCTCTGCGCCAGCTTGTCCAGGATCTTCCGCTCGGTGATGACCCGGAAGAAGTCAGCTTCGCTGACTTCGCCGATGGCATCGACGTAATCAAACTCGCCTCGACGAAACGCTTCGAGCACCCGCGCATCATTGCGCTCAAACAGCATGGCGGCGGATGTCGACAGTGCCGACTCACTCATCTTAAGGAGCCTCGCGACGCAACTCCTGGATCTGATCCAGCACCTTCAGAATCTTCTTGTGTAGCACCGAGACCTCGGCGCGGGCCCGACGAAAACGCAAATACTCTGCACTCTTCTTACGCAACTCCGCTAACTGGGCCGGGGGAATAGAGCGCATGTGGGACCGCCCCTGTTCACTCCAGGTCAGGACCATGTTGCGGTGCAGCCGGCCGCGCATGCAACTGCAGTTGGGGGTACTGCAACGACGAGCGATCTCGTAGACATTGCCTTTGACCAAAGGGGCGCGGCCAAGCGCCACGTTCAGCACCTCGCGTAGCTGCTCCAAAAGCGCGAGCAAGGCGACACGTAAACGGCTGAGTTTTTGGTCATGCTTTCTGTCCTGCATGCTATTACACTATATCGCATGCAGGTTAGGGTCAGTCAATACCAAAAATCGTAGGCTGGACGCAAAATGACAGAGGAGGGGTACCGGCATCCCCTACTTAAGCGGCTACGCATGCGATAGCCCGTTAGTGTCTGAATTGCAGTAGATCACAACTCGGCATGAGCCAGAAGGACCAGAACCACCAACTTCATACCAACTGCCGCCCTTCTTGTCGAAGGACTTAGCAATTATCTGAATTCGGTCCCTGACATAACCGTAATCGCGGTTCGGTTTTTGGTCTGGAAGGCCTCGTTGCGAGCAAGAATTTCACACCTTCAGTCACAGTTGCTTGCCAGACATAGTGAGGTGACGGAAATGTGCACTCGCCTCACTATTGCTCCTCGAAGAACCCATAAATTTCGCTTCCAAGATTCCAGTATTGGAGGATCGAATGGAGATACTCAGCGTTGTCCGTCATAACACTGAGAGGTGGTCACGAAGATCTACGGCCTCTTTTTGGAAACGTGCTTAGCACACAAGCTTGCCTTCGCAGAACGCATCCGGCGATTGCAGCGGCAGGTTGTGGAGCTCAGAGTCGATGTGCGAGTTGCGGGAGCTGGCGGGGATTAACAAATGAGGTTTCGACCCGACCCTAGGAAAACCCCTTTACTTTGACAGCATCTTCGGAATAGGTTCTTGTCATCGCTCTCTGTGAGGAGAGCGCCTGCAGAGGGTTAACCAAATCCTCGACGGGTTCCACAGTGATTGGCGGAGTGACTCATCGCTGCCGCCGTGTGCGGAGGAACAGGCCGCTCAGTTCATGTTGATCTAAAGCGTTGTAGAAAGATTGCCAATGAAAATGACGACAACAACCCGACAAGCAGATTTCGTCACGATTGTGGACATCAGCGGCCAGATTGTCCTCGGGGAAGAATGTACCGCACTGAGCAATTTGATCAGCGACCTGCTAAACCAAGGACATAATCAGATTCTGCTTAATCTCGCCGACGTCAGTTGCATCGACAGCGCAGGCTTTGCCCACTTGATCGGTTCCTTGACAAGCGTGCGAAAGCGACGAGGGGAATTAAAGCTGCTCAATCCTGCGAAAAAAGTACGGGCCGTTATGCAGCTTGGAAAGCTGCTCACAGTCCTTGACGTTTGGGAAGACGAAGCTGCGGCCCTTAGGTCCTTCGGCGAATCGGCCGCGGCAACTGCTTGAGTGTCGAATTGGATTGTAGCCAGCAACAGTGCAATTTGCGCCGCTATGCGAACAACCACTCTGCGGGACATGGGCCGGATACGGTCAAGTTGTTTTGGGATTTGTGAGAGAAGAAGTAGTAGACTGTGGTTCCCTTCCCGTGCCGCAAATCCTTGCGGAGAACCCCGATGGAAAAGGAAATGGATGAAGGCCGCAAACGAACCCTTGGCGTCATTTATGTGACGCATGGCACATCTCGGAGGGGAATAAGATGAGAGAACCTATGTGTCCGTTTTCCATCGATAAGACTGAGCCTTACCAACGGGACGACAATGAAACTCTTAGAAGTTGTGCCGGCGCTAATCGTCGTTATTGTTGTGACGGTCTTGATTTGCAAAAGGGGGATGATTTTTGTTCCATAAATCAGGACCACTTTTCATTGGCGTGCGGTATTGGGAGCTAGCCGCTAACTCGGATGGTGCAAATCTGGGTACCGCTAACTTCGAAAAAACAAATCGTCTTTCCTCGAGGAGACTCGCGATGAAAGTAATTATTTTGGTTCTTACAATATTTGTGGCGACGAATTTGGCAATAGGTCAAACACAACCAAATTCAAAGGAAAAGGCGAGCAACCCGCCAAAACAAACAAGCAGCGATCAAGAGATCGGGAAATCCTATTCAAAACTACAGCCTGAGCAAAAGCGGTTGGTCGACGACTACGTTAGCCATTACAACCAGACCACTGGAAGCAAGCTTGTGCCGCAAGCGACTTACGATAACGCTCGGCTGTCTATTCGAACGACGTTTGACGCGGTGACTCACGCACTGTCGAAAACGAAGCTGACCGATGCTAAAGGGAAGAGCCTTGGTCGCGCCATTGATCTGGTGGATTCCGTTGACGAAGTGATGGGAGAGGAATCCGGTCTAGGAGGGGACCGTCAATTCCGCGTCTATGTTTACCTCAAGCCCGACGCGGTTGACATCCTCAGCAAGAGCCAGGAGTTCCTTCACGATCACGACAACACCGTCTATCACAAAGGCTTTCCAATCTCCTATCGCCTAAAGAAAGGCCCACCTTCGATTCAGTTCTCGATCTCACGCGACAACAAAATGGCCGACGTTGACGTGGATTACCGCTCCTCAGGTTTTCCGAAGGGCCTGGTCAACGGGCACCTGACGGCTTCAAACTCGGACGTACGCGCAGGGAACAACCTGGAAAAACATGACGAGCGATGGACCGGGTTAAACGGTTGGTGGCGGGAAGTGTTCGGACTTCTGGGAAGGGGAGGAAAGCCACCCAAAGAAAAGGCAACTGAAAAGCTGGGTCGCATCCCGCTGAATCCCGCCGTGAAAGGGGATCAGGGAATCGACAAGAGCGCGCACGATTTTCTGAAGAGCTGGGTAGTAGACAAACAGCCGAATCTCTCTGTTGCATATTTTTCGCGTCGGAGCTATCCGTGTTTGGAGGCGTGGGCGCAAAAGAACCAAAAGCCGATGGTGCCGGGCATGGTGAGGCTGCAGCTTGTAATGGCAATGGACAGATTCGACACCACCATGGCAACGGTGAATTCTGTAGGAGACGTGTTCGAGCCCGCCGGTCAATGGTTGCCAGAATTGAAAGAGGCGAAAAACGCATATCCCTCGGAGTTCCGGTTGGTAAGCGTGCCATCGGAAGTAGGAGCGGATGTGGAATGCGTGGCGGTGCCGGATGATGAATCAGGAAAACGTCCGCAAGAGAAGTATTACGGGACGGCGTTTAAGGACAAGCACGGCGGCAGCGGGGACAAAACGATGTCGCTACTCTGGGCGCAGGAAGGAGGCTACTGGAAGATTATAGCGATCCGCATCGAAGACAGTAGTGATACGGGGATTATCCCAAAAAAGGCTGCGGTCACCGCACACGCAGAAGAAGAGCCGAAGTCCATTGCCGGGGATCCCGGAGCGGTGAAAGACGTCACCCAGTTCTACCAGACGTGGGTTGTGAAGCGGGATAGCGCGCAGGCTTCCAAGTTTGCGTCACAACGGTCGTACGCGTGTTTGCGTGCCCCTTCTGCAGAAGAGAAGAATCTGGCGCCCCCGGCCCGGGTGCGGTCGGCCTTGGACCGGGTGCTCGGAAGAATGCCGCAGGGGCCAAATTTATCCAACCTGATGTCGAGCGTGCAACCAGTGAACGACCTGCTGCGACCGGTAGAGCAGGAAAATTCAAAAGCATTCGCGATCATGGCCGTACCGGATCAGATGGCGGACAGTTTCTTGTGCCAGAACCGGCAGCTGCCGGAAAAAACACCGGAGTTAAAGCCGGTGGATGCAAAGTACGGGACGTACTACTTGTCCGCGAGCCGACTGAATTACGGCGAGGAGCAGTCACCAGCGCTTCTCTTGCTGTGGACTAGAGAGAAAGCGGGATGGAAAGTGGTGGCGTGGGCGGTGGAGGTTCCGTAAACGACTGAGGAAGAATTGCTCTGCCGGGTGCGTTAATCAGTGCAATACCTTGGACAAGTGAGACGTAGACTTCAGCGCCGAAGGCCTCTTTAGTCCAATGACTTCTGATAAGAGATCATGTGCCTTCGGCGCACCACCAAGCATGAAAGTAATTCCGTTCTGCGAAGCCGCGACGCAGCTCCTCATCTTCAAAGCAAAGTGAGGTGGGAGGAACCTCTAGGTGACTGGGCTCCTCCTTCTCGAACCATCCTAAGTTCGGGACTTCCCGCGAGCGAATCTTGCAATGGCCCAAACAATAATCAGCACCAGCACTCCCAGACCGATGAACGGGAGGTAGCTACCCGTCGTCGGATTCGTTTGCACAGGGGCAGCAGGCGCTTCCGCAGTCTCCGGCGGAGCAGCCGTGGGCTCTCCCTCGGCAATCAACAAAGGAGTGTCGGCTGGCGGAGCTGGCGGGGGTGTCGGCCTCGTGCTGCTTACACTCTTCTCCTGTGATGTGGCCGACGCCGAAACCTGCGGAGCTCCCAGGACCGTCGGCATCGTGCCGCTTACACTCTTCTGCTGTGATGTGACCGACGCCGGAACCTCTACGATTTTTGTCGCTGTGACCACCATCCCTTTCCTCAGCCCAAACGCGTCAACCATTTCTCCATTCACCTTGAATTTCTGATCCTTCGGAATCTTGAACGACTGATTCGTTCCGTTTTCCAGGGTCAGGATCACGGAGAGTGGCGGGGTGACATGCCAGACCTTTCCCGTCACCGTCTCGACGGTGGTAACGATCTGAGGAGTGGTTGTTGTGGTTATGGTGCGCTGGAGCTTCATGCCTGGTTTCAAGTCGTGAATTCCCAGCTGTTTTCCATCAACGGTAGCCTTGGCGCTCTCAGGGATGTTCTCAAAATGTCGGATCGAGCCATCTGCCATTCTCATGATCAAATCGTTGCCTTCCACCGCGAGAACCTCGCCGCGCTCGACCTTCACGACCTGACTGCTCTGGCCGGCCGTCGTAGTCGTTGTCGTCTGTACTTGTGCTCCGGTGCTCAGAGCGAAAGCAATACAAACTGTCCCTATAGCGAGCACGAGTCCGCTTCTCATCCAATTGTTGCTTGACCTCATGTTCTGTTCTCCTTTGTTGAATTCGACAAAGAATTCAAACTGATTTGCCTGCTGTGTTCAAACTGACCGAGCCGATAAAAACCTAATCAAGGAGTAGTCGGATCACACCTTTGCAGAAAAGTCCCCGCAACCGTTTTTGCTGCGACGATCCCATTGCACCCCGGACCAAAGATAGGAAATGACAGCCCCGCACTAAAAACAGAAGCCGTAGTGCAGCCTGTCGCAATCAGCGCACCGATATGGTCGAACGGCCAACACGAGAGTCAACTTTGCGAGCCCCCTGCGCTTCTCCCTATAGACCTCTCCGAGACAGTAGGGGCATCTCCTGCGTCGGTGAGTTGTGAGAGCTGACACCAATCCTGATGGGGTACGTCCTCGGCTAGAGATGGACGGCTTTTGTTGCATAATCCGCACTTAATTCCCGACTATGTAAGTGCCCTCTGCCCTGGCCGACACCACACCATCATCCGCACGAACTCCACTCTTCGTAGCAAACGCTGTTTCAGTAGTTCTCTCGCAAAGTCACGCAAGAGGAGATTCACTTGATTCAACTCGCCGTGTGCCTCTAGCTCTTCCTGCGTTCTACGCACTATCGCGAACAACTCAGCGTCTGAAGCCTGCTGATCAACTCCCGCTTTATCTTGCATTGAAGCACCTCGATGCGCCGCACTACTTCGGCTTCTTCTTGCCGAGGATGCCGCCTAAGCCGGCCTTTTCAGAGACAGATTTTTGTATTGCTCCCTTGGCGGCGTTACCCGCCATACTTCCTACGTCTGGAACAAAGGTCGGGTTTGATGTCGTCCCTTGAATCTTGAAGGACACACCGCCTTTGTCGCTCCCGCGACCCGCTTTCTCCGCCCGTGCTTCGGACCTAGCAGTCTGCAGATCGGCAGTCATGCGGAAATCGAGCGCCCCCGCGGGGCTTATTGTGCCGGCTCCGGTCACCACGCCGAGGGACGGTATTGTCACATTGATGGCGTCGGCTGATGTCATCTCAGGAGCGATGCGCGCATTTAAGCTGCCATTCTGAATCGTCGTGTCGGGATTAGAGGGAGCTTTTCCACTAAAGGCTGATAGAGCTCCCAATTTTGAGCCCATATCGAAACCGGCTAGCTTGGTGTTGGACATTCGCACGGGGCCGGCAATCACCAGTTTGTCGAGTGGACCGCTGAGGGCCAAGTCAGCCGACAGTGTTCCTCCTTTAAGCTTCGATCCGGAGGGAAGCACTACGCCAAGAGCCGGGAGCATGGCCTCCAGCTCGTCGACCGACATATCTGGGGCGCTGAGCTTCAGATTCAGTATTTGCGTTTGACCCTGGGTCTGAAATCCGCCCGTGAGTCGAGCGGCGGCCTTGCCGATGGCGATGTCGCCCTGGGTGATGGTTCCGGCCTGCCGGTCGAGGTCTGTGTCGACCGCGTATTTCACTGTCACAGCTTTCGGAGCAGGCGAACCCTTCGGTGAGAGCTTTAGCTTTTCGCAGCTAAGGGTGCCAGCTGCCTTCGCCTGGCTGCCATTTGAGTTCACGGATCCATCAAAATCCACCAAGCCGCCGATGCCACTGGCCGGATCGACGAATCCGGACGCAGCGATGTCCATGTCTTTCACCTTCATGGTTGCATCGAAGGGAGTTTTGGCCGCGTCCTGCGGATTTATGGGCCCCGCCTTGCCCGATACGTTGGCGTCGCCGCCTCCAGGCAGGTTGACCGTCAATTTAAACGGGAATTGCGAGGTGGAAGAAAAATTCGTCATTTCTACATTGAGCTTGTCATATACCTGAGGCTTGGCCGTGGAGTTCGCTTTCCCGACCGTCAGTTTTCCATCCTTAATCTCCAACTTGGCGATGGATAGCGCCTGGGACGCTCCGGACTTTGCAGGTTCCGGCGACTGCTTCGCACTCGCGCCGCCGAGGCTCGAGAAATTCCAGGTGCCACTATTCGATTTGAGCAACATAATCTGCGGCTCATCTAGGACGATGCCGGTCACGTTCAGCTGCTTGGAGAAGATGAGCGGCAGCAACTCGACGCCGACTTTCAAAGATTTTGCCGTGATGAACGGTGACTCGCTGAAGGCCGGATCGTCAGCAATGCTCACGTCATTGACGCCAACGCTGCCCCTCAGAATGGATAGGCTTAACTCTCCAAGAGTCACTTGCCTTCCCATGGCAGTCGTCAATTCCGACTCGATTTTCGGGCGGAAGCTGTTGACGTTAATAAGCAAGGGAAGCGCTACCAGAATGACCGCAACAACTGCGAACGCGATTCCCGCGATCTTCACTGCACGCATATTGAGTTGCATGATGTTGCTCCTAATCTTCCTATTCCGGTGTCACTGCATCGTTGTCACTTTTCAGATTTGTCATGCAGTTGCAATCTTCTTTGCTTGGCCGGCGATGCCGATCGATCCCTTACCTAATGTGCGAATGTTGCGTAGCGCCTCTGTCAGCGTCATGGGGAGAGACTTAACTCTTTCGTCGGAGACGTAAACAATGGTGCCAGACCATGGGTTCGGGGCTCCGGGCAAGTAGACAGCAACCTTACCAGCAGGTTCCCGTTGAGTTTCAAACGCAATCTGGGCATAGTCGTCGAACTGGGCGAGGACCGGGAGGAAGGTTTCAGCGATTTCTTCCGTCTGCCGGAGATTTTCCGCGAAACCTTTGATGAAGGCGTATCCCGGGAAGGAGTTCAGTAAGGTGGAGTCTAGTCTTGCCCGCAGGCGTTTAGCAGTCGCACGTTTGGCAAGCAATCCCGCAGCAAAGCAGAGCAAGACGATTACCGCGATTGCGAGGAGATCCAGAATGAACCCACCGACCAAAGACTCTATTCCGAACAGAGGTGCGAGAGCTTTGGCCATTGCCTTCAGAGCGCCAAACAGCTTACCGAGCGCGATGACGACGATAACTGCAGGAATGAGAAAGACAACTCCTCCCACGACCGTCGTTTTGATGAATTCCAGTCGGTTTTTCATGCGTACCTTCCTGATGTAAGGTTCCAAAAGGCTTACCATTAGCCCGCACAGCCGTTCTTAGATTTCGGTGAGGCCAAGACAAGGAATCAGCATGGTGGTGAGGAGGAGCCGTAAAGCAGTAGCTCCTCCTCTTTGGGGGCGTCCTATTGTCCTAGGGACGCACGGAGAAGCTTTACTCCGAGCGAAGCGGCAATGAACATCATGCCGAGCAGTCCGACAAGAGGCAGGTCGCTTGCTGTCTTTGGCAGTTTCTTCTGAGGCGCCGCCGCCGTTGTTGTTTCCACGGCTGCAGGAGCAGGAGTTGGAGCTCCCTTGACAATCAGGAGGGGAACATCCGCGGGTGGCGCCTGTGGGGGAGTTGGCAGAGTCCCCGAAACATGCTTGTGTTGAGACACCACGGTCTCCGGAACCTCGACGATCTTGGTGGCGGTGACAACCATTCCCTTTTTCAGGCCGAAGGCATCGACCTGCTGGCTGTCGACCGTAAATTTTTGGCCATTGGGAATCTTGAAGGACTGATTCGTTCCGTCTTCCAGTGTGAGGATCACCGAGTTAGGCGGCGTGACGTGCCACACCTTCCCGGTAACGGTTTGGACGGTCGTGATGGTTTGGGGAGTGGATGCGGTAATGATGCTTCGCTGGAGTTTCATGCCCGGCTTCAGGTCATGAATACCGAGTTCCTTGCCATCCACGGTAACCTTGGCGCTTTCCGGCACATTGGGGAAGTGGCGAATGGTGCCATCCTCCATCTTGACGACGAGGTCGTTGCCGTCCACAAGCACAACTTCTCCACGTTCCACCTGAACTTGCATAGTGGTCCGGCCTACCGTCGTGGACTTTTCGGTTTGTATTTGCGCATTGGTAGAAATCGCCAACGCGAAACAGAGTGCTCCCAACAACAATACCAGTGCTGTTTTTGTCCAATTGTTGCTCGACTTCATTTTTAATCCTCCATGATTGAATTGACTGCTGACTTCTTGAACCCGGGTCGTTCCTTCTCGGAGCGATTTCAATCTTTGTCGCGGCCTCGTTCCTCCCTCAAATTGATCGACTGGCCAGATGCCTTGGAATTGATGGCGCCAGTCGCTGAGGCGTGAACGATGTAACGCAATGGGGCGCTGCCCACGAAATAGAAGGGATAACAAGTTACAAGGGTGATGGAAGATTTCGGCCGTGGAGCAAGAACGGATACGTCTTCCGGCGGAACGATGCGGATCTCGTCCACGACGTAACGCCTGTTTCCCTTTTCGGTGTAAAGATCAAGGTAGTCGCCCGGCTGGACGTCCTTGAGCCCCCGGAAAAATCCGTCGCGGTGCCCGGCGATTCCAATGTTTCCCTCTTCGCCGGGGAGAGGCGTACCGTCAATGTGACCAACGGCACGATTCAACGTCAGATCGTCGATTCCTTCCAGAACTGGAACTTCGATCCCTATAGAAGATATTTTCAACACCCCCAGCGGGGCTGGAATGTTTGTAACTAGACTGGCCTGGTAGGCTTCCATGCGCTGGGGCGACCAAAGGCGAAAATCCGGAATCCCCGAATTCCGCTGAAACGAATTGCCCGGCTGGCTGGAAGTGACTGCCTGATTTCGCCAGAATTCCCGAATCGTCGCTCGCGAATAAACCGCGCTATAGATGCGCACAGCGGCGTACGCACAAACCAGCAGCACTCCAGAGAGCAGCAGGAGCCGCTCGAAACCGCTGAGAGTTCTACGCACTATCGCGATCAACTCAGCGTCTGAAGCCTTGTGATCCACTGCCGGGAAATTCTTCATCACAGCCACCTCGGACATTCCTCGATTAGGGCCGCAGACACGGCAGCCTTAGCGAACTGTGGTTGTGTGGCCCTCGTCTCGCATCGTGATACACAGCTACTTCTTGTTCAGGTCGTGCGAGAAACCCTGCACAAACTGCCACAACTCGACCCTGACCTGCCCCGCAAAGGATCGCTGTGCCGCTTTGGTTGTTTCCCAATGCATAGTTCCGAGTACTTGTTATTACTGCTTGCCTGCTGACCGGTTCTTGGGCGATTTGGCCGCCAGTGTCGCGAGCATTTCCTTCGCAGAGTCGGGCGCTTGTACTTTCCCCGTCCAGATCTCTTCCCCACTCACCTTTTTCCCGTACAGGTCTTCGTTCGCACCACTATCGGGTCCAAGTGAGGTTCCCGACAAAGACACTCCGGCGAATACTCCGGCTGTGCGCGAATAGGAGAGCATTTCCGCACTCATCGCAGCATTGGTGGCCGCTTCCGCATTCCGGCCAACCGGACCCGCGGCGATGCTCGCGTCAGCACCGAGCTTGGCTTTTCCGTTCATTATCTTGCGTGCCCCCTTGTCGTTGAGTACCAGGATGACATAGTCGACGGCTTGGCCGCCTGCCTGAAAACCGACACTGCCACCACTGGACTGCATCATGATAGGAGCGCTCCAAGGACCATCGAATTTCGCTCCGGTTCGGCAGGTCATCAACCCCTTGCCATATTGTCCAGCAATGATGAAGCCACCTTTCTTAACGGAAGGTAGAATGATCACGCATTCTGACTTGTTTAGCAGATCGATAGGAATGCCGCTCTCGCTGTTAATCAGGGCATCGAGCGCCTCACCGGAATTTTTAATCCGTTCCTCCTCATTTTTCGCCTTGTCATCGGCAAATGTTGTGTCAGGTAGTAAAAGGCAGAACACGGCGAAAGCGATGCTCGCCTTACATATCAAGTTCAAAAACCGTAGGCGGTTTTTGTGTTCAGTCATGAGAAGTCTCCTTCCGTATGGGTGTGATGTAGAAAAGCTTCTTTACCAGCTCCGCTACCAAAACGTGATCGTCGGCAATTAAAAGGCGCGGCCCGATGAGAGATCAGCCCCGGCTCCTCAACTAATATCAACCCGAGGCCTTTTACGCCACGCGGTCACGATGCGCGTGAGTTTTCAGAGGGCGGTTATGCCAAAATCCCATGTTCTTGTGAGGGCCCCACGTCGGACTGAGGAATGAGCGTCACGTGGAGTCGTCTTTTCGAGCCAACTCTACCACGAATTGCCATCGCTGCAACCGAATACTGACAGGCGCTCTGGCGCTGGACAGAGCTCTTCGCGAGAGAGTGGACCAATAAGGTTTGCGAGGCCAAAACGGACGCTTCCCCAACGCTCCGTCGCTCTGTCCAGCAGTCCCCAACGTACGCGCCTGCGGACGAAGTACAACTGGCAATCCTGAGATAGCCGCTGCATTGGGCGGAACTTCAATTTGTAAAGGGCACCCCGGTGCATCCTCGACTTACCCCCCGCCGTATAGAAGCCGCAATTCAGTCCTACCACGCAGTCCTAGCGCAAGTCCTAGCGCAGTTGTTGCTAGCGCTAGCAGCGTGGAGCATACTTCACCTCGGTTGACCGAGATTGCCAGACGGGAAGACCGGGCAGCAGGTAAGCCGTGACATCGATATCTGTGAGAAACCGACAATCCCATAAGCGCACGGCCCTTATAAGAGTCCATGCCGTCAAGACGCGACGGGTCCGATTACCCCACCAAAGCCTTCACAAGTTCCGTGAGCAAACTCCGAACGCTCGGAGTTTAGCGGGCCCTTGTGCTCCTTCGGGAGACGAGCGTATATTCGGATGCAGGAGAAAATAGAAGTTCAACCCCGCCATCATCCCACCTGATGCAGATTCGTTCCTCTTCGTCGTGCGCAAAGTGAACTCTTGTCACCGTGCCCGGTTGTTCCAACTGGTTCTTGATGTAATCACCCATCTCAGGAGTTTCACCAGTTGCGTACGGCATAGTTACCTCTCATGAAAAAACAATCGCCTCCAAAGCGGATTATATCGTATTGCACGTACGGCTAGAACTGTATGTTTCCGCTATCTATCTGAAGGTCGTGTTGACGTTGACTAGTTTGCACAAATGGCGTTGGAGCTAGGTACCCTCAAGTCGAGCCTCGACCCGGCCATGGTGCGGTGTGCATCCGGCAGGTCGGTTTCCCAAACACAAACAATGAGAGCTTATCCACGGTTGTAGACCTTGGCGTATAGTATCTGGCGTTCGGACGCCAATAGATCAGGCCGGCGTTCGAGTAAAGAGCCAGGCAAGCCCGCCTCCACCGGCGGCGGAACCGGAACGAAATCGGAGTCCACAACCAGCTCACCGCCTGGATAGCGACCGATTAGCCCCTCCAAATTACGACGTGCCTCGCCGTAAAGAGCCTGATTTTGAAGACTTGGCTTTGGGCGTCATTGAGGTTTGCCCTGGCTTCGACCACGTCCAGGTTGGCAACTTTCCCCGCAGCCTCTTTTATCTTCGCAAGTCTCAGTAGCTCTCCGTACATTTGAACGTCCTGCTCAGCAAGATCGACGAGGCACCGCATTTCGACTGCCGCGTACCAACTCTTCGCCGTAGTCGCGGCAAGAGGCTGCCGCGCGAATGCGCAGTCGACTCTCGAAGTCGGCCCAGGCTGCGTCCCAGTTTAAAATCGCACCTGACAGAGTAAATTCGAGAATTGACAACGCCACGAGGAGTTACTGGCAAACACCATAGGTCGCAAAAACTTTTATTCAGCACGCTTATTTTTGTAGCCAAGTTCGCGGACTCATGGGTTATGTCAAGAACACCCTGGATGATCGCTAGCCGGCTCCTCTTCCGCATCCATTACATTTCGATTATCCCTTTAGGGGGTAGAGCCAATTCAGCGATGGTCGGAAGGGAAAGTGGGCGCCCCGGTTGGAGCGCCCACGACTTCACTTCCGGTTTACTTAACAGCGGAACGGGCTAGTCGTCACCCTTCTTCTCTTCCATTTGCTTCAGGATGCCGTCCAGGTTGTAGGATTCAGCCGCTTGCAGTGGCGGGAACTCCTTGAAAGAATAGAGTTCCTTCATCCAGAGCAACTGGCCGATGGGCAACATGTTCCAGTCGTAAAGGTAGGCTGTAGTTGGGGAGGCAAGTGCGCCACCCAGGGCCATGGCTGATTTTGAGTCCGAGAAGCTAATCGTCTGCTCGAAGGGGTCACGCTTGATGTTACCCACAAGGGTCCAGTGATAGCTGACCAGGGGCAGGAACCAGCCGGACGCTCCTCCAGGTGCCATCGAGTAATACATCTTCCAGTTCTTGTAGCGCACCGCGGATGGCGTCGCACCTGAATAGTAGAAGAAGACATCACGCGCAGAGTGCTCCGAGGTGCCATCAAGATAGGCGCGCTGGTCGAAGCCGTCGAGCATGGTCTTGACGATGCCGGGGTACTTCCCGGCCTGGATTTGTTTGTTCAGCTCTTCACCTTTGGGGCCGCCCGCGATGTCCACAAATGTGGGCAACCAGTCGAGGGCCGCAAACATCTCTTTCTTGACCGTGCCCGGCTTGATGTGCCCCGGCCATCGGACGACACATGGAGAGCGATAGCCGCCTTCCCAGGCCTCCCCTTTCTGACCTTTGAAGGGTGTGATGCCGCCATCAGGAAAGCTCACCGTTTCGGCGCCGTTGTCAGTTGTGAAGACGAGGATTGTGTTGTCTAGCTGACCCATGTCCTCTAGTTTCTTGATGACGTAGCCGATGTTGTCGTCCATCTGCTTCATGCCAGCCTCATTGATGCCCCAGTCCTTGCCACCCTGCGTTCCAATCATGTCTAGGTACTTCTGCGAGAGCACGGTGGTTACGTGCATTCGGGCTGGGTTGTACCACACGAAGAAGGGCTTGTTGGTCTTCTTTGGGTCGTTGCGGTCGAGGAAGTCAATGACTTTGGCTGAGATTTCTTCGTCCACCGTCTTTGACCGCTCCAACGTCAGCGGGCCTTCGTCCTTGCACGACTGGTTCTTCTCCGTGCCGTCGGAGGAGTGGCACCAAATGACCGGCCGCGGGGGTGTCAGGCAAGTTGCGGTCCGGGGGTCGACGGCTCCGGGAACTTCCGGGAGGCCGGGCACGGGCGTGTTCAAGCACGGTGGCGCAATGCCTTGAACGGTTGGGCTGCTGTTGATGTCGGGGAAACTCACCTGCTCCATCGCGTCCAGGTGGTAGAGGTAGCCCCAGTATTCCTGGAAGCCGTGAGCCGTCGGCAGAGCCGCGGTGTGGTCGCCAAGATGGTTCTTGCCGAACTCCCCGGTGGTGTAGCCAAGATCGCGCAAGAACACTGCCATCGCCGGGGTACCGGGCCGCAGATAGGAAGGGCTGCCTGGCAATTGCGGCGGAATCATTCCCGTGCGCAGCGGGTACATGCCGGTGAAAAAGGCATTGCGTCCAGAGGTGCAGCTCTGCATGGCGAGATAGTCCATGAAGATTGCGCCTTCATTCCCGATGCGGTCGATGTTGGGCGTTTCCCCAACCATCAGTCCGCGGTGATAGATGCTCGGCTGCATCCAGCCGATATCGTCGCCCATGATGACTACGATGTTCGGTTTCTTTTCCTGCGCGACGCTAGCCAGCGATGTGGCCAAGACCACGATCACTACGAGCAGTGTCATCGCAAGTGTCCTCAGCGTAATGCACTTCATATCTGATCTCCTTTTCTTTTTTTGCTTCCACTATTCATTTGCTTGTTTTGTCCATACATCGATTGCCATTTATGCATCGGCCACTGTCGTGCTAATCAGCAAATCTGACGATCACGAATACGACAATGCACATGGTTGAACACCGTAAAGTGACCTCATTTCCCGCATCTTGAGTAAACCTGTGCGAAAGGGTTCCCCACCCAGAATGACGGAAGCGCGACCCGACGTGCAGCTCTGTTGGCCGTAAGCCTCGGTGAAAATTGCGCCCTCGCTGCCGATGTTTGGCGCGCGAAAGCCTATCAACCCTATCGCGTAGGCACGGATCTGCGACTGACCGATATCGTCACCAAAAATTACGAGGACAATTGGTTTCCGCTGATCGAAAGAGGGTGAAAGGAAAAATGCGAACGTCTGGGTAAGACGGATGAACCAACAGAAAAAACTTCGCATCGGATATCCCTCCAGAGGTGGCGTCATCTCGGCCCGGAGAGATAGCGCGGACAGCAACTATTGGTCTGGCTGGTTAGGCGGGACAGCCAGACTAATCCGTCAAGGTTTTTGGCATTCTAAATATGATGATTCCGAATGTCCAGAGGTCTTTAAAAAGACCAGGGGCAAAATCCGCAGCCGGGCGGGTAATTCAAACCCCCTATCGGATTTCCGGCCATGTGCGGTGTTGCTTGCCCACAAATATGTGATTTTGGGCATCGAAATTCACGAAAATTGAATGCGTGGAATCAACTATTTGCAGCCGAAAGATGGAGAGGGATTTTGGGCAGAGGCGCACTTCCTGCGTGGCAGCGATTACCATTCGATGGTCGAACGCCGGGACCAACTCGAACCACGAACTAGTTACAACCCAAAGCTGGCCTAAACGCCGGATGGACACAAAAGGCATACTTTGTCAGCCCCGCTCTCATGAGCTTCGGATCATGCTCGAACTGATAGGAGTATCGTTCCTCATCTTCATTCACATATATACCGAGCACTCCAAACCAGAGCAAAAGCTCTATAACTTCTGACGATTCAGATTCTGGAATTCCTGCTTCGAGAAGCTTGTTCCTCAGCTCAACAAGGGACAGAATCGTCGAGCAGCCGATGAAAGCATAGGAAACGTTATCGTACTGCGGCTTAACATCCCTCATCTCCAGACTTATATCGACGAGTGCCTCCGCCGAGTAAGCAGTTTGGGCCGTGAGGATATCTTGCTCGGTGACTCTTTCATGTTTGTGGTTTATCGCGGTGTTTATGCACTCCCGAACGAATCGGATTACTTCACGAGGCCGTAACCCTAACGGCTATCTCTTCCTCAACTCGAAGGATCGGCCGTTCCTCTCAGACGATGTCGTGAAGTACGGCATACACAAAACCATGGCCAAGCTTGGAATCGCTCGGCCTCAAGAAGGCGTACATGTCGGTATTCATTGTTTTCGGCACGGGGTAACCAGCGAGTTGCTCCAGGCTGGCACTCCCATCCACCTCGTGACGCGCATGACTATGCTCACGTACTCGCGGACGGTGAACGTACTTTGCCTTTCTGATCCTCTTCGCCACCGGCATCGGCCCGCTCGTCGCCTGTCGCAACCCTTTCAACTCGTCCACCAGGTCACGCGCCGTCTGGTACCGCTTCTCCTTCTTCTTCGTTAATGCCCGGGTGATAATTTTCTCCAACTCCGCCGGCACATCTCGATTCTTCTGCCTCGCCGCCACCGGCTCCTTGTGCAATCCCCTCAAAAATCGCCGCGGTGCTCGGGCCTGAGAACGGCAAACTCCCGGTTGCCATTTCGTAGAGCACCACGCCACACGAAAAAATATCCGTCCGCGCGTCCAGAACCTCTCCCAGCGCCTGTTCCGGCGACATATACGCCACCGTTCCCAGCGTCGTTCCCGGGCTCGTCAGCTCCTCATCCACCATCACTGTCGATTGTGATTCATTCCGTTCCTGTTCAAAATTTCTAAGGAAGGGTGTAAGTTTCGCCAAACCGAAATCCAGTATCTTCAGCAACCCCTGCGAGGTCAGAAAAATGTTCGTTGGCTTGATGTCGCGGTGAATCACTCCCTTGGAATGCGCCGCCGCCAGCCCCTCCGCCAGTTGGTGCCCCAACTCCATTACCTCTTCAAACCGCATTGCTTTCCCGTTCATCGCGTGCTTCAGCGTCTGCCCGTCCAGATACTCCATCGCAAGGAACGACCGTCCCTCCGCGTTCCCGATCTCGTACACCGTGCAATTGTTCGGATGGGTTCAGCGTCGACGCCGCTCGCGCCTCTCTTCGAAACCGTTCGAAAGTTCGTCAGGAAGGAATTTCAACGCCACAGATCGGCCGAGTTCTGTGTCCTCGGCCTTGTAAACTACGCCCATCCCGCCGCCACCCAGCTTCTCCACGATGCGGTAGTACGAGAGGACCCGTCCGATAAGCGCGTCGGAGCCCGTCATGGTCCCGTCATCTTAGGCCGCGCCTCAACTCAAGTCAACGAATCCGCGCGACACGAATCCGCGGAACATGAGGACAAGATCCAGCTTCCGACTCGGGCAAGTGCCTCGCAAACGCAAGTGTTTTGTCGTAGGCACACATTTGAGTATAGGCCCCTCAGCATTCACCGCAGATGCTTGGTCGGACTCACAGGCTCGCTGTCCAGACGGCCCGGCGTTGAGTTCGACAAGTCTCTCGCGTTAGACTCCCGCCGTGACGCTCAGGCGGCCAAAAGTCGAACCCATCCGCAACCCGACCCTGTTCGAGATGGACAAATTGGAGCCGGCGGTCGGCTCGTAAATTCACTCAATGTCGAGCGACCTCATTATTACGAACCCAGCCTGCTGCTAGGCACGAGCGCTTTTACCGCAAACGGGTGGCCCGGGGCGTTCTACCCTCCGGGCATGAAACCGCGCGACTTTCTTTCTTACTATGCGAGGCAGTTCCAGACCGTCGAAATCGACAGCACCTATTACGCAACCCCTAGCGCATCCACGGTCACCAACTGGTACGAGCGCACGCCGCCAGACTTCATCTTTGCGGCGAAGGTTCCGCAAGTAATTACGCACGAGAAGGTATTGGTGGACTGCGAAGCGGAGTTTGATGAGTTTGTGGATCGGATGGACATTCTTGACGAGAAGCTGGGGCCGCTGTTGCTACAGTTTCCGTGGTTCAACAAGTATGAAATGCAGGCAGATGAATTCTTCCGCCGTCTGAGATTCTTTCTACAAAGAGTGAAAGACTTGCCAGCTGTGCGGTTTGCTGTCGAGATTCGTAACAGGGCTTGGCTCGATAAGCGGCTGACCGATTTGCTTCGCGAATACATACAATGTTGCGCTGGCCCTGACAGACATCTCTCGGATGCCGCGTCCGTGGGAGAAGAAGCAGTTTGATTGGGTAACAACTGATTTCGTCTATGTGCGTTGGCTGGGTGACCGCAAAGGCATGGAAAACGTTGACGAGGACATGGGACAAAACGATTATCAATAGAACTGATGACCTTCAGAACTGGACCGAGTTATTCCGGCAATTCGTATCGAGGAATCTTAAAATCTACGCTTACGCCAACAACCACTACGCCGGACATGGGCCGGATACGGTCAAGTTGTTTTGGGATTTATGGAAAGAGTAGTAGACATTTGGCTCCGTTTCCCCACTCACGTTGATCGGTGGCTGTTTCAGTAGACGTGCATGTATAAACAAAAGACGCCGAAGGCGGACAACATTATTCCGATAGCACAAAGGACAATTACAATCAGATACCAAATCCCCTGAAGGGTATTAGTCCGACCTGCGATTTCTCTGGCCAGATTCATTCTAGTAACAAAGGTCCAAATCACCGTTAAGAACGCTAATAGCAAGCTGACAGCACTCCCTTCCCAAAAAACCATCTGCATGTCCGTCCAGTGAAAAATGTCAAAGTGGCTGAGAGTTGGCTTAGACACCACGAGTCCAAATACCCCGCCAAATGTGATAAAGAAAATCAGCGCGAGATCGCGTACCGCACGTTCATTAAGTACACGATTAAAGTAAATGTCCTTAGGGTCAAACCAATTCGGCATGCCGCCTGGCGCGCCGTGTTTGGCCAAGTCAGACTGGAATTCGCCCAGCAGTCCAACTATTACGTCGTGGTGTCGACTTAGCAGAGCCGCCGCGAGTGCTGCGTAGCCTATCACTGCCGCAAATAGTCCATGGTCGCGAGTTAGACCAAAAGCGATCAGAGCGCCAGAAAGAGTGATGAAAATCTCAAGCACGTGGTCCCGCGCTTGGATTCGCGCTACCGTTTCGTTCCCGGCGGTCGAATATCTGACGTCGCAGCTAACGGTCTGAGGGTTATCGTTGGACATTGTTGCTGCCCCCCGAGTCGGTGGTGCATTATAACCCCACACTCTAATAATCCGAGACTAAGCGGACGGACCCGTACCGATCGCTGCCTCCCGTCGTTTCCACCAAGACTGGACGAGAACAACGCTCCGACTCACTGGAGCAAATGACAGTTCCCCAGCAACTCAATCATCACAAACGGACCCACAAAATCCTAACCTTCAGACTAGCAATCGGTGGCGGCTTTTTTTCCCTTTGTACACACAGATCGACTACCTGAGGCCTCTAGTTTGGGAACAAGCCGGATTCTAGCAGTGCGCTGAGTGGCCAATTCCAAATTGTTATCCTTCACCACCTTCTTCACCTGGCTCGAGAGCGCAGCGGTGCCACGCTTCGTCTTCGGTATGGACTACGCAGAACCACTTCCCACAAACGCCGCAATGGCAGGTGGCGGAAGTATTACAAGGCTCGCCTGTGGCGGATAGCGCCTGACAGGCCCATTCGAAGTTCGCGGATTGTGTCTGATTCTCCTGCTGCAGCATGGCTCCCTCCTATTACACGGGATTCTATGCCTGTCTCATAAGGAGGTGGTAACGAAAAATACTCGACAGCCTCGAGTACTAGAAGCAACTTTTTCCGACTTACCAGGACTTGCGGCACGTTATTGCTAAGGCACTGCTCGATTTCATTTCGGAAAATTCATGCGCCGCATTAAGTGCTGGAAGCGCGGATCGGACCGCAGGCTATCCACTCGCAGGTCAGCGCGCAGGAAATAAGGAAGGTCGGAGGATCGTTCCTGGTAAGCCTTTTCGAGGTACTCGAAGGCTTTGTCCTTCTCTCCTATGCCGGCGTAAACGGTCGCTATCATGTAGGGCGAGACATAACTCGCATTGGATTGGCGTTTCCATTCACGCAGCATGGCGACCGCCTCAGATCTCCTACCGGCAGCACCGTATGCGTGGCCCAACGCCGCTGCAGGGTCTTGGTTGCCTTCAGCTAATCGCACAGCCTTCTGATACTCAACAATGGCGTCTTCAATCTGGCCAGAACCTTCATAGCCGACACCGAGCAGGAAGTGCGCGACCCAAATACTCTCAATCGCTGCCACGTACTCTTTACCTGTTTCAATCATCATTCTGTAGTCACGAAGATGATAGTAGATGAGCCCCTCGGCTTGCAGGAACCTCGTTTGGGTCATCAGGGGATCAAGCTGGCGCGTTTGATCCAGTTCGGCGAGTCCCTCAGCGTCGCGACTGCTCCAGGCTAAATAACATGCATGCATCCAATGAATCGCTTCGGAATTCGGACACAGTTCAAGAGCGTATCCGAATTCTCGATCGGCACCGAGCCAGTCCCATTCATGACGCCACTTCAGGATTGCTAGAACAAAGTGCCCTTCGCAATTTGCTCCGTCCAATTTCAATGCCGTTTCAATGGCGTCTTTGGCTGGCGGGTAAGCATCCTGGGGTGACAGGCGTCGTGCGTCGAGCATCTCTGTATATGTCATTGCGAGAGCAACGTAAGCATCCGGAAATCCAGGATCCTTCTGGATCGCTTCTCTAAGGTCAGCCTGCGCTCGCGCGAATCCGTTAAGCGTCATCCAGTTGTACTGCATTGCCCGCATATAAGCGTCAACCGCTTCCGATCTTACGCGCCGCGTCTGTTGGAACCGGGCCTGTTGTTCAGGTGTCAGGTTGATGCGGACCTGTCGCGCTATGGATTGTGCCACCTCACGCTGCAGGATTAACACGTCGCCCAAATTACGGTCATATGTTTCCGTGAACAGGCTCTGCTCGGTTGGGACGTAGACCAAGTGAGCTACGATGCGGACGCGGTTTCCGGATCGGAGCACGGAGCCCTCTAAGATTGCGTCTACGTGCAGTTCGCGGCCTATCTGTGAGATGGATTTCTTGGTTTCACCGCGATACTGCATAGCCGATGTGCGCGAAATCACTTTGGGTGAACTGAGGCGCGACAGTTCAGTGATGAGTGCCTCGGTCAACGCGTCTGCAAAGTAGTTCTGCCCGGGATCGCCCGATAAATTCGCCAGTGGCAGGACCGCGAGAGCGCGGATTTGTAGATCGGCAGTTCTGGAGCCGAAGACTTTGGAGCGAATGTTGTTTGCGTTTGCAAGAAACAGAATCACTCCAGTAACGACCAGCGCCCCTAGGGCCAGAAAAGACCATTTGGCAGCATGGACCCGGGCCGAGGGCATCTGAGTTGTCTTGGCGACCGCCGTCGGCTCTCTCGTGATGAACCGATACCCCACGCGCGGCAGCGTTTCGATGAAATGAGGGTCGTCGGCCGAATCACCAAGCGTGTCGCGCAATCGCTTCACCGCGGTGTTCAGACTATGGTCAAAATCCACGAACGTGTCTGAAGGCCAAAGTGCCGCGCGCAACTCGTCGCGGGTGACCACTCCGCTGTGGCGCTCCAACAGCATCTTCAGGATTTGAAAAGACTGCCTCGGCAGGCGCAACTGAATGCCTTGCTTTCTGAGTTCCTGCGAGCTGAAGTCTGCTTCAAATGGGCCGAAGGAGATGACAGTCGGTGGTTCTTGCGTCCCCGGCAAATGACCCTCCAGGCATCGGGAGGGTAGCACTCAAGATGACACGAGGTCTGTGAGCTGCGACACTTCACGAATGTAACAACAGCAAAGCACCGTTTTTTGAAGGAGTTAGCGCGTGACAGAAAAGTCATTTTGAATTGCCTCCGAATGCATTGCGCGAAATGAGCACTTGTCAGACGGTCAAGCCAGCACGACAGGAGGTGCTCTATGAAACACACTATCTCGCTGATGATTTTCGTTGCCGCGGCGGTATTTTTCCTTGGAACATCTGCTTATGGACAGGAGGTCAATGTCCACGTAGTCGTACCGTTCGATTTTATTGTTGCCGGCACCAGCTTCCCGGCCGGGGATTATGTGATCAAAACCGCGGCCACCAATACATTCGCTCTTTCACTGATGAACGCAGCAGGCAGAGTTCCGGTCATTGCCCGTTCTTATCCGTGCACTTCGCCGGCGGTACTCCAGCCCGCCACCCAAACCAAGCTCGTATTCCATCGAATTAATGACGTCTACTTTCTCTATCAAGTTGGCGAGCACATGCGTTGTCAGCAAAGGAGCAGAGCCCAAACCGTGTCCCTCATGGGGATGCTCTACTTCGCGGCAATTAGAATAGGCAGGGTCTGGATGAGTTCAGGGGCCCCTGCGATGAGCGTCTCTTCTGCTTTCGGTCCAGGGAACGTCAGGATCAAGTTGGCGTTGGGCAAGTGCAGGGCGCGGATTGTATATTTTGCTCCGCTGCGCATGGCAACCAGCATGCTCCTTTCACCAACATGAGGGCCCGGCGGTGTTACAGCCAGGATCGTCGTTTTCTTGCCTGCCCCGGCAAATGTAACGCTGTAAAGCACACCTCGGCCATCTGAAAGCCTTGAAACTGACAAGGTATAGTCCCCGGGCGGCAGAACTGTGCCCGCCCACTTCGCCTCGAAGGGCAACGTGAAGTGAGCGTCCTTAACCATCGGCTGCGCATTCGCCGTGCCCGCGAAGATCCCAGCCAACGCGAGGACGACGATTGTGGATAGCCCAGTTCGATGTATTTTCATGGTGAATCTCCTCGTCAAACTCGAATCAGATTTCGCGGGGGTCCCTTGGGTTTGCCCGCAGGCTTACGCGATGTGGCCACTCTGGCGCAGCCGGGCATGGGACTTCAATGGACGGCGGATTCCTGCGGGGTGAAACGATTGTCCCTTTCTAACGGATTGAAGGGAAAGAACGCTAACAAGGAAAGTCCTCACGCACAGCAATTCGAATCTCCGTGACTCATGGTATAGTCTCTCTTAGCCCAAGGAGTTCTCCGATGGGCGAAGACCCCCCAATCACACAGGGCCGTGCCGTCAACCGCGCAAGCAACGGACGTGTGTGTTTCGGGACCTTCGAAGTGGACCTCTGTGCGGGTGAGCTGCGCAAAAGCGGCTTGAAGATAAAGCTCCACGGTCAACCGTTTGAGGTGCTGGCGATGCTTCTGGAGCGGCCCGGGGAAGTGGTCACCCGCGAGGACCTGCAACAGAAGCTTTGGGCCTCAGATACTTTTGTGGATTTCGAGCACGGGCTCAACAAAGCCATCAACAAACTGCGCGATGAACTTGGCGACGCCGCGGAAAATCCGCGCTTCATCGAGACTCTGCCGCGCCACGGCTACCGATTCATTGTTCCTGTTGATTCTCACTCCTCACCGCAGCAAGGACCCATCCAAGCTTCACGCGTCAAATGGCCAGTGATTGTTTTGCTGGTCGGCATTGTGACGCTCACTTTGGCAGGCTATGCCTATTTCCGTCATACGCCGAAACTCACGGACAAAGACACCATCGTCCTCGCCGATTTCGCGAACACGACCGGAGACGCGGTGTTCGACGGGACACTTCGCCAAGGGCTGATCGTGCAACTGGAGCAATCACCATTCCTGAGCCTCGTCGCGGACCAGCGCATCCAGGAGGCCCTGCAACTGATGGAGCAGCCAGCCGACGCGAAACTCACCCCGGAGATTTCACGGGGACTTTGCCAACGCATAGGGAGCAAAGTGCTAATTCAAGGATCGATCGCGCAGATTGGAGCGCAATACAGTCTGATATTGAGGGCCGAGAACTGCGTGAGCGGAGAAGTTCTAGCGAGCACGGAATCTCGAGCAAGCGACAAGAGCCACGTCCTGGATGCCTTGGGGAAGGCGGCTTCCGAGCTGCGCATGAAGTTGGGTGAATCGCTCAGCACGGTGCAGAGATTTGGCCTGCCGCTTGATCGGGCTACCACCGCGTCGCTCGAAGCCCTTCAGGCCTACAGCTTCGGACGACGGGCCCCGAATATGGAAGCTGCTGTGTCCTCATTCCAGCGAGCCATCCGCCTGGATCAGAATTTTGCGATGGCTTATGCCGCGCTCGGGGTGACCTATGTCTATCACGGGGAAGGTACCCGCGGGGCGGAGAACCTGCGGAGTGCGTACGATTTGCGAGAGCACGTGAGTGAGCGTGAAAAGTTCTACATCGAGTCTAGCTACTACGACATGGTCCTCGGTGATACTGAAAAGTCAGGTGCTGTTTATGAACTTTGGGCCCAACTGTATCCGGAAGATGTTCTGCCGCGTGCGAGGCTAGCAGATATCTACATTCTGGGCGGAAAATATGAAAAAGCTCTGGAGCAATGGCGCGAGGTCCTCCTCCATGTGCAGAACGGCAGGATTTACAGCAACATCGTCGAGAACCTTCTGGATCTGAATCGGATTACGGAGGCCCAGGCCACGATTAAGGAGGCGCAGGCCAAGAACCTCGATGACTCTGAGCTGCACAACCACGCATATACGATTGCGTTTCTTCAGAACGATGAAGCAGGAATGGTCGAACAGGTACGGTGGTTCGAGGGCAAGCCGGAAGAAGAGTGGATGTTGGCTAGGGAGGCCAATGTGGCTGCCTATTCCGGGCGGCTTAAGAAGGCCCGAGAATTTTCGCGGCTGGCTGCGGCGATTGCCGAACGGCAAGGACTAAATGGATGGGCAGCCGCCCACGCAGGTGAAGCGACCCTGCGGGAAGCCCTCTTCGGTAACGTCACCGAAGCCCGGCAGTGGGCAACTAAGTTGCTCGAGCGTTCGGCCGAACACGATACGATGTATCTAGCAGGATTGGCGTTGGGTGCAGCAAGGGATACGACTCGAACACAAGCTCTGGCGGATGATTTGGCGAAGCGTTTTCCGGAAAACACCGCTTTGAAGTTCTACCAAATCCCAACGCTTCGTGCGCAGGTCGCGCTCAACCACAACGACCCAGTCAAGGCCATTGAGCTTCTTGAAGCTCTTGAGCCTTACGACTTGGGCTATGGCGGTCTTTACCCCGCCTACCTGCGCGGCCAGGCTTATCTAGCTACACACCAAGGCGTGGAAGCCGTCGCGCAGTTCCAAAAGATAATCGACCATCGTGGGCTGGTAAACAATATGCCCATCGGAGCGCTTTCCCGCCTTCAGATCGGTCGTGCCTACGCCATGCAAGGCGACACCGCCAAGGCCGAGGCGGCCTATCAGGATTTCCTCACGCTTTGGAAAGACGCCGACCCTGACATTCCTATCTACATCGCAGCGAAGGCGGAGAACGCCAAGCTTCAATAGCTATCTGAGTCGCGGCGCGCAAGTCCTATAATGGCGATTTCAAGACTACAGTGCTAGACTTTCGGCCCATAACCTAGGGTTTTCAGGAGCGCTCCCATGAATGTGTTTTGTGTTCGAGGACTGATTTGCCGACTCCTTCCTGCGCTACTCATTATAATTTCCTGCAGCGGAGGGCAATCACTGCAGCCCGCAGCAAACAAGCCCCCTGTGGCTGAGGCTCGACCTGTGGTCGACGACTACTTCGGCACGAAAATCACGGACCCTTACCGTTGGATGGAGCAAGGTCCAACTGATCCCAAGTTCCTTGAATTTCTGAAGGCACAGAACGAATACACTCACGCGGTGTTGGCTCCCCTCGCTGCTCCGCGAGACAAACTCTTGGCCCGGTTAAAAGAGTTGGACAACGCCGTGCCCGTGGTGGGGTTTCCCACCCGTGCCGGCGAATATATCTTCTTCTTACAGACCAACCCCGGCGCGAGGACCGGGTCACTTATGGTGCGGGGACCAGACACGACCGTGCGCACGCTTCTCGACCCGGAAAACTTCGCGGGAAAGAATGTTCACGCGGCCATCGACTATTTTGTTCCTAATTTTGATGGATCGCTGGTCGTGGCGGGGGTGTCCCAGGGTGGGTCGGAGAACAGCACCATTCATGTGATCGAAACGAGCACCGGACGTCTTTTGCCAGATGCCATCACTCGCACACAGTATGCCGGTCCCAATTGGCGCGAAGACGGCAAGTCGTTCTACTACGCGCGGCTGCAGCAGTTACCACCGAACGCACCGGCCACTTCAATCTACGAAAATGAGAAAGCGTTCTTGCACGTTCTGGGAAACGACCCGGAGAAGGATCCAGCCATCTTCGGGCCTGGTGTCTCCCCGAACGTGAACATCCCCGTGGCGGGGTTCACCGGAATCGCAACGACGCCGAATTCTCCTTTTGTTCTGGCCTTTTACTCTGCGGGCACAACGGATCCGGTAAACCTTTACTTCGCGAGGAGTAATCAGGCCACTAATGATAAAACGGCCTGGCAAAAGATAGTTTCCTCGGAAGACGGAGTGGCCACGGGCGGGTCGAGTCAGATAGGGATTCACGCTTCGACCCTATATCTCCTCATGCAGAAAGGTTCTCCGAATCGCAGGATCATTGCCATCGATCTCAATCATCCTGACGTGTCCAAAGCCCAGACCGTATTGCCAGAATCCGACGTTGTGTTGGAAGGCATCTATACTTCATCCGACGGGCTCTACATTCTGAAACGCGTCGGAGTAGGGTTTGAACTCTATCGAATGAAGTACGACTCTTCCTCCGCACCTCAGAAGGTAGCGTTGCCCTATAACGGGGCGATTCTTGGAGTTGACTCTAACGTTCTGAATTCCGGTGTCCTCTTTGTCATGGGTTCCTGGACTAAGCCGCAGAACGCGTTTTCCTATGATCCCGAGAAGAGCGAAGTCCGCGATCTAGGGATCATGCCGAAACACCCGGCAGATTTTTCTCGTGTCGAAGCGCGCGAAGTTATGGTCCCTAGCACCGACGGCGCACAAGTCCCACTCTCCGTTCTCTGCCAGAAAGATATTAAGTTAGACGGCTCACATCCGGCCTTGTACGAGGGATACGGCGCCTACGGCATTTCCGAGGATCCTTACTTCAATCCGAGAACTCTCGCCTGGATTGAACTGGGCGGCGTGATGGCTTTCGTGCATCCACGGGGCGGCGGTGAATTCGGCGAGAAATGGCATCAAGCGGGGCAGAAAAAGAACAAGCAGCACACAATCGACGACATGATCGCAGCGGCTCAGTACCTGATTAATCAGGGATATTCTTCCTCGGCACATCTGTGCGTTAGAGGCACTAGCGCGGGGGGCATTGCCGTAGGTGGCGCAATTACCCAGCACCCGGAACTGTTTACCGCCGCAATCGATAACGTCGGCGTGACCGACACTCTCCAATTCCAAGCCACTCAGGGTGGCCCCGCGAATGTGCCAGAGTTCGGTGACGTAACTCAGAAGGAAGATTACGGATGGCTTTATGGCATGAGCGCATACCATCACGTGGTTAAAGGGACGAAATACCCTGCCGTGATGGGCATTACCGGCGTGAACGATCCGAGGGTCCCTTCCTGGATTGTGGCCAAGTTCATCGCCACATTGCAGGCCAACAGTTCGAGTGGCCGCCCAATACTCCTCCGCGTTGACTTCGACGCAGGGCACGGCTTGGGATCCAGCCGCACACAACGCGAGGAGCAACTCGCCGATGAGTGGACTTTTCTTATGTGGCAAAGCGGTGAATCGGATTTTAGACCCTCGAAGAACTAATCGAGGATGCTATCAACACGTGTGAGACTCTCATCAATAAAGCACTAGGTCCCGATTACCTCTTGTCCGGCTTCAAGACCGCACCAGAATCGTTCTTCAGTTGCTGGGTGAAGTCCAGGTTCGCGCTTCTGCGGGTGAATTCCGCAAAACTTATTGCGGTTCTTGCTGCTGTTGCTTGTCGATTTTTACGGGAGCTTGCTGATCGCATCCGTCACCAAACGCAGCACGGCAGATGTCGCTTGCCGTGGTGACTCCGGATGTAGTGGGGGCCTGCACTGGGTAAAATCCCAAAACTAGAAGCACTTTTCTCCGAAGTCACCGAGCCTCTATGACGATCTGCCACGGATAGATCTGACACCTGCAATCGTGTTCCTTCTGTCGTTTCGCGCACGGGTTGACCTCGGCTTCGACTAGCCTGCCGCCCGACAGTGCCACTTGTAATCGGTCGTCGACTCTATAATCGCGCATCGTTGCAGCATCCTACCACATGCCATGACGAAGCATACGCGGCCTAGAACGCGGCCTAGAACCCAGTTGCGCTGCAACTCCATTGGGTGGTGATAAATCACGCTACCGACTGTTAAAAGAAAAGCCGCCAAACGTAAGGCGGCTTTTTCTTCTGCCCTGAAATCGTGTTCACTATCGAAATGGTGGTTTCCTTCTCGGGAGATTTGGCCGGGCGACAGAAGTGGCGAGTGTGGCACTCATGGTAGAGGCCTCCGCAGTTGCTACGGGTTGCAGGCAGCCGATCACCTTGTTCATCGTACCCTGATCGAGCACGGTGTTGTTGGGATTGGAGCAGACGACGAGGTCGTAGCTGGTTGAAGGATCGAGATAAATCTGGGCAAGGCCATACGTCGGATCAAGGGAGAAGTCGTCAACGCGATTGCTGATGACTGTACTCAAGGTGCTGCCCCAGAGGCCGATGGCGTCGGCTCCAGCACCAGTGATTGTGTTGTTCCAGATGGCGGTGCCTTTGGTGTTGTACGCGCCGACGCCATCCCAGAGCGTGTCCTGCGGTTCGATCGTGTTGTTGTAAATCAAGGCGTGAATCCAGGGGTTTTCGGGGGCGTTCCAGAGATAAATACCCCCCGCGTATGATCCTGTTGGCGTGAACTTGTTGTCATGGATGAAGTACTGTGAAGGCTTACTAGGAACGAAGGCGTCCGCCCAGGGTATAACCCACATGCTGAACCAGTTACCCGAGGACCGATTGTACGAAATATCGAAAACAGAACTCTCCGAAGCTTCCATGTCAATTCCGATATTTAGATTCTCAAACACATTCCCTGTGGAGTGGGAACCGCCAATGGTCACACGGGTATCCTTGAGGAATCCGTCCTGGGAAACGCCGTCAAACATGCTCTTGAAGGAACTGTCGCGGACGGTCAGGGTCCCGCTCATGAAGTACATGTCGAATGCGGTTGAGCTCCGCGGGAGTTCACCAGTGTAAATGATGCCGTTGATGAGATTGAATCCGAAGCTAGTTGGGCTGTCGTCTGCTAATCCCTCGATGCCGATGTTATCGATGCTGACATTGGTGCGACGCTGGCCCATGAAGCGGAGGGCGTCAACGAGGTCTGTGAATCTTGAGCCGTACGAGACCCAGCCGGTGGTGGCAGTGCCGGGAGGAGCGGTAATTGTGATGGAGAGGTCAGAAACGCAGATGTCGCCATCCACGAACATGATGAGACTGGGCCACAGACAAGTTGTAGTGTTGGGCGTGCACCCACCTTGCACAGAGAGGTCCTGGATGACCACGGGAAGATTGTGGATTGCCTCTATGGTGGTGCGGTCTTTGCCCATACCTTTGAATGTGCCCTGGAAGTTGTACGCGACGAGTTGTTTGGTGAAGTATCTCCCGGCGGCGAGTTGTACGGTGCAGCCTTTGCCGCGGACGACGCAGGCGTCGAGAGCAGCTTGAATGTTGGCTGTATCATCCGAGCCATTGGGTGATTTTACGTAGTAGGTGTTGGATGAGTGTGAAAGTTGTTGCTAGGCCGAGGCTACTGAAACTAGGCAGGTCGTGAATAACAGAAGAAGAATGGGGATACCTTTCATGAATGACCTCCGATTACCAGGCAGGGTAGGCTTTACCTGGTCTGATGTGTGTCCTGATGAGCTGATTTGTCCCGGGGTCCGATTACTTGTCTCGGGGGGTGTTGCGTTCCGTTGTGGGAGATGCTCTTCGGAGAGACAAGTAGCAATTTCATACATCAAATAGAGCGACCAAAGCGGTGACCGCCATCACGTTTTCCCCGGCAGTCGTCGAAATCCTGTTTAACGCCATGAGCTCAGAAATAACGACATTTCGCGCTTCGATTCCATCCACCGCTTGGCTAACTCCTGTGTAGCGTTACCGGACTGGCCTGCCTCATTATTCCTTCGGCGCAGATGTTAACACCTTTATTTGCCAGATAACTTGAGCTAGTCTCGCGCCATGCCGCGAAAGCGCCCAAAAGTAGAACCCATCCTCAACCCGACCCTGTTCGAAATGGACAAACTTGAACAGGCTCGCAATCTCGCAAACTCTCTCTACGTCGAGCGACCGTATTCCGAGCCGGGACTACTACTAGGCACCAGCGCATTTACCGCAAACGGGTGGCCCGGCGCGTTCTACCCTCCGGGCATGAAACCGCGCGACTTTCTTTCTTACTATGCGAGACAGTTCCAGACCGTCGAGATCGACAGCACGTATTACGCAACTCCGAGCGCATCCACGGTCACCAACTGGTACGAAAAGACGCCGCCAGACTTCGTCTTTGCCGCTAAGGTTCCGCAAGTCGTGGCACACCAGAAAGCGTTGAAGGACAGCCAAGCGGAATGGTGGAGTAATCAAGGCGTTCCGGGCGGCCTTGTCAGAATCCCTGCCAACTTACGCGCCAGGAAACGTCGATGAAGCAGCTGTTGGAACTCTTCGAACTGTACGCAGTCGCGTCGATGATCAGATAGATTGATCCCTTTGGGCTAGGACCCGTAACATGCTATCGGTGGATTGAAGGACTTTGTATGCTCGTTGCGGTTGCGTGACGTCCGAAAGCAGGTGTTCCTGACTATCGGCCCAATGACGACCTCGCGACACGGCGCGTCCGATGCAAAGCGTCGGACTGTCGCTGCTCTGCGCCTCGCCGTGGTCGCAGCGATCATCGTCGTCCTGCACTTGGTGACCCGATTCACGCCGTGGCTTCTGGTGATCATCGGTATCGCCGCCGCGCTCCTGCTGGCGAGCCGCTCGGTCACCGGCTTGGGGTTTTTAGCGCGATTGCATCGCGCGGATCGACTTGCGCTCTGGATGGTGCTGGTCTGCCTCACCGTGATCGGGTACCTGCACGACGCCAATACGTGGAGCACCGACGGCAAAGGGTTCGTCCGACCGGCCAATGTCGCGATGTGGAAAACGGAGCTCATTCTCGCCGTAGCCCTCGCGGTACCGCTACTGAATACATTGGCGCGCATGTTATCGCTCCGGAGAGCAGCGACTTCAGGACAAGAGTTCGCCCGCGAATTTGCCCTGTACATCAATTTCTCGGGGATTGCGCTCGTTTTATGGAGTGGCGAAGCGGTGCTCTCTCGTGCAATTGTTGTGACCCTTGTCGCTTGGGTCGCACTGGCTGAGCTAACGCTGTATGCGTCGGAATAGGTTGTGGGCTCATCGCTACCCGACGCCCCGGGCTGACCGGATGCACCTGCTACGCGAGAAACTAGGGAGCCGTTGGTGCTGCAATTCCCGTGGTTCAATAAGTACGACATTCAGGCAGACGAATTCCTCCGCCGACTGCGATTCCTCCTGCAAGTTAAGAATTTACCGACCGTTCGGTTCGTAATCGAGATTCGCAATAAGCACGGATTGATCAGTGGCCTCTGATTTGTTGCGAGAGCACAATGTTGCGCTGGCACTGACAGACATCTCGCGGATGCCGCGTCCGTGGGAAAAGATGGGCGACAGTCTCATCGCCCCTTCATTATCTGTGAGCCAAAGGGATGTACGGACCCGGTGGTATGTACGGACCTGGTGGTAGGTCTTTATCTGGAGGTGGAAGGATGCGGCGGACAATAGACAGAAATAGGTCTCGGTTGAACGCACCCCCCTCAACGGCGATGTTTACAGCCCACACACACTTTTCTTCAGGGGTCAGGTTGTCAGGGATATTAGGGATATCGTTCATCGCGGTTCTACTTCCAAATCAGAATTTTACCTTCAGTTTTGCGTTTGCCTAGCTGTCCTAAAGGACAGGTTGAAGTAGAACTTTTTCAAGAGAGGCTGTTAGCATACATTCGTTGTAAGTGCAACTTTTCGAGATAGAAAACATGGTCCTACAGGACGGAAGCAGTTTGATTGGGTAACGTCTGATTTCGTGTATGTGCGTTGGCTGGGTGACCGCAAAGGCATGGAAACGTTGACGACGACATGGGACAAAACGATTATCAACAGAACTGATGACCTTCAGAACTGGGCCGAGTTATTCCGGCAATTCGTATCGAGGAATCTCAAAGTCTACGCTTACGCCAACAATCACTACGCCGGACATGGGCCGGATACGGTTAAGCTGTTTTGGGATCTGTGGGAGAAGGAATAGCCGAAGTGTGGATTGCTGGTGATGAGGGGAATCTTTCAACCCGTATCAGAGAAAGAGCCTCCCTACTTGCCCAGACCCTTCAATATGCGGTGCCGCAATTTACCGAGTTCGCGATTCAAGATATGCTTGCGCCCGAAGAAAGGCAATAACGGAGCACGACGGTTTTCCACTTTGCTGCGCGCCTGCTTTAATCGTGCATCTTCGCCGAATAATTCCAAGGCGTGGTCCAGCTTATCTAAAGCTTTCTCGCGTAGCCCGGCAGCTGCATACACCTCTCCCAGATTCAGATGGAACTGGATCTCTTTCGGTTTTAGTTGTACTGCAATTTCGCAAAGCTCTGAGGCTTGATCCCACTTCCGTCGCGCACGTGCGATGGCCAATCCAAGAAACGAACTGTAGTAGGCATTATGCTTGTCACTTTCGTACGCACGGCGCAATCTTAACAGGGCCTTTTGGGGGTATTCATTCTTGAGGAGCTCGACACCTTTCCTAAACTCATCCATAGGATCGAGATCTGCTGTATTCGTGTTTCTCTCCGTTGCAAATCCCAGGCTCATGAAGGTCCTCAGGTTCTGGATGTAGTCGGAATCCCAATCTAGACGAATTATTTGCGTGGAATCTACTGGCCTAACGTTCAGTGTTAACTAGAAAGTGCAGACTGGGCCTGTTATTTTTTTGTCCGGAAGTTGTCAGGTAGGAAGGCCGGAGGCATCGCTCGGCGAAACTCCCCCGACCTTCCCGCTCACGTTCTCGCCTATTTGGCAAGCGATCAACGTTATCTTGCACGCGAAAGGGCGTATCTGGGCCGGAGGAGGGGACTCAAACTGCTATGATCGCGACCGGTTCGAGAACGACGGAGTAGTCAGCGAAATTACACACAATCCCAAAACGGCAGCCGCTAATATTACGACGATCATCCCATGGCCCTCCCGGACACCCGCAAGGAAGAGCAAGAGTCTGACCAAAAAACAGCATTGCATTCTCGGCGGTTTAAAGTGTCACTACAGGCCATCCTGTGCGGAAATGCAGCAGCTACACTGTGAATCGCGATCAATAGAAAAGCATCCAGACTGGTAAGAATTACTTGGCAAAGCGAAATACCAGGGCAAAGTTTCGTACTGGATCTACTCTTCGGAGAGCGAGCATTTGTGTAGTAAGTTCATCCACCCGGGCTACTTAACTGATTGGTGAGCGGCATGCACCGGAATAGCTGTGGGGAAGAGCACATGAACACAGAACTTTACTTCAAGACAGCGGTTTGTACAGAATACGAAACACTCCTGATCTTCAGCCAGAAGTCGTTGGAGAGCTGGAAAAACCGGCGCGAGGAGTTCACGAGACTCGGTTTGAGAGGCAAGAAAGTGGCTGATGAACTCCTTCGGTTGCAGGCGGATTATGCCAAGGCTTACTCGCGTCTGATGTTGCACGAAGATGACTGCGAGATTTGTGGCTTCGTCTCTAAAATCAGGTCGCGCAATTATGCGAGCACCACGGACGCTGCCTTGGACAACAAATGTCCCGCCTGATCAGAAAGCCGTCCATCACCGGTAAGCAACGAACAGTGTTAAACTGAAGTTCCATTCCTTTGCCGCATATTCTTGCGGAGAAAACCCGATGGAACAAGAAATGCTGGAGATGGCTGCGCAGTGGAAGAAGACTGCGCTGGAAGAGCTAGCGAAGTGCAAGCCGTCTACCCGAGTGGAATTCGCAAATCAAATGTTGCTGGTGTGTGCGGAAATGCTGGAGTACAAGCTGACAAATTTGACAGCGGATGACTCGTGCCTACCGAGGACTACGGGGCTGACATGGCCGAGCAGCCAAATGATCATGCGTCATTGACGCCTTAAGTGTCTTGTTGATTGCGTTGCGTGATTCATCATCGCTATGTGTTAGGCTTTTGGCTAGCCGAGTCCCCCGGCCTGAGAGTCAAGGCTGGTTCGGCAATGGAAGAATCGGGTCGCCGTCTAACCTACGTGTTCGTCTTCGAATGCGAAACGTGTAAGCGAGATGTTTTTGCGTTTTTCCAGACTGAGAAACCAGAATTGGATTTCCATCTGACGTGTACGTGCGGATGGGAAGGAACTCGACGCGGCCCTCAAGCAAAGAAAGTTTTCTGTCAAGATGCTGATTCGCCATTACCGAAACCCTAGAGTTCATACCACTGTTCAGCCCATATTGTAGGTTTCGAATCTTTCTTCCAATGGCAGTTCCACCCGCCTTCTTTATCCGCATTGCTGGTAGTATTTCCGAATGCAATCCATCACCATGCTTGCTGAGGGTAATTCCAAATGCCGATTCAGCTTGAGTTCTTGCATGAAGGACTGGGCGTCATATATCGGTGTGAAGGAGCCTTGGGTCTACAACACTTCTCAGACGCCAACAGTCGTCTTTTGTCCTCACCGGACAGTATAAGGAAACTCAAATACGTTCTCGTTGATGCGGCCTCGATGGAGCCAACCTTCTTTTCGCCAAGTGAGATGGACGGCATCGTGTTGCAAGATCGCCAGATTGCATCCTATGCCGTGGCCGGATTGCTCGTTGCGCTGGTTGCAGAGCGAAATGTCATTGTCGCACTCGCCCGGATGTGGGAGGCATTCATCGAAGGAATTGGTTGGGAGACAAAAATCTTTCCCTCAATTGCGGAAGCGCAAGAGTGGATTCGAATTCGTGTAAAAGAGAAATTCCAGTTGGAGCTTTCTTAGTTCACGGCTTCAACTTGTCATTTGTGAACCCGGTTCTAGTGTAATATCCTCTCGCAATGCAAATCGGTCAAAGACTTAAAAGAACTCCGTGAAGCCAAAGAATTCAGCCAAGGTGTGATTGAAGAACGCACAGGCCTGCTCCGCTGTTACGTATCCCGAGTCGAAAACGGTCACACCGTTCCATCGATTTATACCGTACGGCGGATACCAGGCGCGCATGAGACTGGTGAAGGCGCTCGGGACACCGGACTTCGTGATTGCCATTTTGGAAGATTTTGCGACGATTGGTGGGTCGCTGTGGGTTGTTTCACGGTTCTGAATTTCCCAGATCCGCACACCGTGGATAGATCTACTTTTGAAAGGGTCCGAGACTTGGGAAATCCGCAAGCTATTCGGTTACGCGATTAAGTCGTCTTAATAACGTCGCGTGCTGACCAATCGCCTGGAGAATAAATCTCAATTCCGATCACAAAGCGGTTATCCGAAGACGGTTGACAATGGGCAATGCGGGCACGGGATTTGAGAGTTCCACGGATCGATCGAATCGAAAGTTCTTGATTGGGCTGCCAAATCCTCCTGGACACAACGCGGGCACCGTGAAAGCTGATGTCGATGGTGGGGGCAATTTCGAACGAGGGATCCTCTGAACTACTAAGAGTCACAAACATCTTCAGAGGGACACGAACTTCCTTCCGGTGCTCGAGGAGCGTGTCTGACATCTTTATTTCCTCTGGGCCGGGAGGTCCAACATCGGAATCGTACCATCGCGGCTCCGTATGAGGTTGTGTGGGGGGCACCTGCTCGTAATCCCAAGCATGCTCACAACAGGATTAGGAGACTTGATGAGCGCAAAGATGAATTGGGATCGAGTGCGAAAAGAATCTCAGACGAGGCGGTCCGGCTCAGAATGGATTGGCTCTGATGCTGTGGGGACGACACCGGGCAAAGAAATAAAATCATCACGACAGAGACAATACGTGCAGACGGGTCAGCCATCCGGACGGTCTAGAATGCCGGGCTGTTTTTGCGGAAAGGTGACTGGATTCAGGGAATCACACAAAAAGAGATGTCCCCTTAGCAAGAGCTTGAACTTACGGATCAACTCAAGGTCAAATCGTAATTTCTCTTTCCGAGTGCATCAAGAAAGCGGGAAGACCTCCCTCCACGAGAGAGTTCTTGTCGTCTCTTCAAACTGCGATCGAATTGATTTAGCTCGAAGCTTTTCAGAGCAGGATCGGCAGCGAGCCCTAAAATTGATACGGGCTCTCCTCGAGTCCATGCCAGACACACCTGCCGTCGAACGCGCCGTTCTTCAAGGAGTGGGGCGGCCCTGACGATCATCCAAAGAGTAGCCCAGGCTAGGAATAGTGGTAAGCTGTGTTCCCTTCCTTTGCCGCAAACTCTTGCGGAGATCAACATGACCGAAGAACGGAAACTCGCCATTCTGATGGGCGCCCGTTTTGGCGCAAGCTGGATTTGTCGTGGGTTGGTGTTGCTGGTCACTCCTTGGGAGGGTTAACGGCATTCTTGTGTCTCGAACAAGAACCGCGATTCGCACCATGCCGAACACATCCGCAATCCCCTCTGTTCCTAACTCTGGGGATGACGCTCGGCAGATCTGAAACCAACTCCGCGTCAGAAGGGCGAGGGCCGGCATGTCATTTATTGCTGTCGACGAAAAGCACAGCGTCCTTAGTTTCCCGCTTACGGACCAGACCCAGCGATTGTCCATCCGGGGACCAGTGAGCATCTGTAAGAAACTCACCATCGTAAGTGAAGTGGGTCAGTTGCCTTCTCGGACGACCGCCAAACGGTTGAACCCAGACATTGTCTACACCGTGATCTTCTTCGGAGTATGCCACACCGTCGCCGTCGGGCATGAATCGAAGACCTCCAACGTAGCCCTCGGTTTTAAAAGTAATGGTCTTAAGCTCTTGTAACGTGTCGATGGAAATAAAATGCACGACCAGCTGCTGGATTCCGCCGTCCGTCGGCTCTGCCGAATACAAATACTGCTTCCCGTCCAACGAGATATCGTGAGAACCCACTGGTCCTGTTACTTCCTGAGGGTTGAGTCCATCGGACGAGATCTTCATCACTTTAGCACTTACGTTGTCGCCATAAATGATCCATTTCCCGTCGCCCGCGCATTTGGGATACACATCGAAAGGCCCCTTCGTCAACCGCGCCAGCGTGCCTGTTTCTAGATCCATCTTCCAAATACTGACCACAAATGGTTCGTTATACACGTTACTGGAAAACACGACAGATTTGTCTCCGCAAGCACTGGGCAGCCAATATGACTGACGCTGATCGGGATTGATGATCTTCGTCTCCCCAGTGGCAAGATTGGCCATTCCGAGATCCAGCAGACTAGTGCTAAAGAGAAGCCTATCGTTGCCAAGCCACCAGAAAGTACCCGCTGGATTCTTGATGGTGTCCAATCTTCGAGCCGCCGCACGCGCCTTCGACCAGAGATAAAAGGACGAAAGGCTATCGGACTTGGTCGAAGAGAGCATCTTTCCATCCGCAGAGATGGAAATATCCTCATAATCACTCAAATCGTTGGTGATGCGTCGAACCGTTCCCTCAGGATAGGAAACATGAAAAAGCTGGGCATGAAATCCAGGTAGACTCGCCGCCGAGATTATGAACCCGTCACCTTTTGGCTCCCAGGCGATCGAGCTAGCAAGTGTGCTCGACACTTCCAGGAGATGGGCAAGAGTCTTAGTCTGTCCGCTTGAGCTGTCCAGGATGTCAACTTGTTGCCCAAATGCGATTGCCACTTTGGCTCCGTCCGCGTTGCATGCCACAGCGGATATGTTGGTCCACGGTTTTTCCCCAAGAACCCTTTCCTTGCCTGTCGCGACATCGGCCATCAAGATCTTGATTCGTTGAGCCTTCAGGTCCTGGCGCAAGAAACAGACCTTTTGGCCCTCCGAGACGAAGCTAACCTGGCTGTCAATACCTCGAAGAACTAGTTGCGGTTGCCCCCCGAACATGGGCACCCGGTACAGATCGTACCGAGAGGCATCATCTTTCGCTTGGATCCTAAGGAATAGATAACCCTCTTCAGAAAAAGCCACGGAAGATAACGCCCCCGGTAGTATTTGCCGAACCTGCGTATCGCTATTCGTTGATAACTGCCGAATCCACAGACTCTCGCCATTGGCATTCGATTTTCGAGCATAAGCCATGTATTTTCCATCGGGCGAAATAGTCGCGGCTAGCAGGTCGCCAAACTGCGTGCTCTGTGTCACTGCATACCTCTCGAACGGCTTGCGTTGAACTGCGTGGCGACTCTCATAGATTGGGTAACTCACAGCGACGAGAACCAACAACACAATCAAAAACCCTAGGGAGGCCACGACTGAGTGATTCCTCCACTCCGCGATCGCACTGCTGACGAGGCGCGAAATCTGATGCGAGACCTTCGGTACTTCTGCATCGCTCAACACTCCACGTTGCTGACCGGAGTTAGCGTTCTGCTTCAAGCTTGTGAGGTCGGCACGAATTTCGGAAGCGTGCTGGTAGCGCAACTCACGCTCCTTCTCCATGCACTTGTCGATGATATTTTCCAGGTCCGCAGGGATGTCAGGATTCAGTCGCACTGGCGAGATTGGTATTTTGTGGAGAATGGAGTCGAAGATGGCTGCCGAGGTGGTGCCCATGAAAGCCTGGTGCCCCGTCGCCATTTCGTACAACACAACACCCAAGGAAAATAGATCCGTCCGTGCATCCAACTTCTCGCCGCGGACTTGTTCGGGGGACATGTAGGCAACGGTGCCGATGGGAACGCCAGGGCTCGTTAGCGTCTCATCTGGTGCGGCTACCGCCGCCGCGGTCATGTCCAACGCCCCGATGTTGTTCTTAACCATGACTTTGGCTAAACCGAAATCGAGGATTTTGGCTTGGCCGCGTTCGACGACAAAGATGTTGGTGGGTTTTATGTCCCTATGGATGATGCCTTTCGCATGAGCGGCGTCGAGCGCATCGGCAATCTCAATCGCGAGATCAAGAATTTGATCGATCGTGAGAGTGTGCTCGCGGATTAGATTCTTGAGGGTCGCGCCTTCGAGGTACTCCATTGCGATGAAGGTTCTGCCCGCATCCTGGCCAATGTCATATATCGTGCAGATATTGGGATGGTTTGAGGCGGAGGCGGCTTGGGCTTCGCGCTGGAAGCGGGTCCATGTTTGAGGATCTTTGTCGACTTCCTCGGGCAGGAATTTCAGGGCAACAAAGCGTTGGAGGCGAGTGTCCGCAGCCTTGTAAATCACACCCATCCCCCCACCACCAAGTTTCTCGATGATGCGGTAGTGCGACAGCTGCTTGCCGATTAGGTTTTCAGACGTTTCTCGTGCATCGCTTGGCGCAGCTTTGGGGACAATCCCGGGCAAAATGGCCGGATTGGAAGCCATCCATTCGACAGGCGCCATCCAGCGATAGCCGCGGCGCGCCAAGGTTTCAATGTAGCGAGGGCTCTCGGCTGAATCCCCTAGTGTCTCGCGCAGTCTGCTGATGGCGGTGTTCAACCCATTGTCGAAATCCACGAAAGTTCCGGAGGGCCACAATTTCTCGCGAATCTCATCACGTGTGATTAGCTTCCCCGGACGAGCCAAGAGCATGACCAGAACTTGAAAAGGCTGGTCCTGCACCTTCAGCCGGATGCCATGCTTGCGTACCTCTCCGGTCGAAAGGTTCACCTCAAACGCCCCGAAGCGTACAAGGCACATGCCTTCGAGAGGTTCTCGCATCGGCAAACGATCCTCTGTGTGAACACCTTACTCTCTTTCAGGGCCGTAGAAAAGCATGAGCTCACCAGCTCGCCAACAGCCCTAACTCTAATCCCTTCCTTGAGCTACCCCGTAAGGTTCGTTCAGTTTTCGTTCAAGGCCCCGTCTATGGAGTGCGTTCCTTACCTGGTCGACTTTCGCCTTCGCGGCGCAATTCGCGGAGGTGAGGGCAATGAAATCGAGATTAGCAAATGGTCTGGTTCTGGGATTTGTTCTAGCAGTTAGTTCAACATGGGCTGGACCTGGAGATAAGCCAACTTCTCCTGGTGTTCCACTATCCCAAACGGTGGCTGCTGGGGCCCCCCAAACCGATACCATCGCTCAACACTTCATTTGCACCAGTGGCTACAACATGGACAAGTGCGTCACAGAAATAGCGGTTCTGCGAAAGGTTCTCGCCAAATACCCTGTTGCGGAACTTGGAGAATGGACCTGGGTCCTCATACGATCCGAAGACTGGAAATCAGTTGTGCTGCCCAGGAGAATTAGCCCAGACTGCCCGGCCTTCACATCCATTGAAAAGCGCGAAACGTTTATCGAACAAGCGTTGGTAACGGAGGTACCGGGGAGACGTGGCGAACTGATGAAGACTTGGCGGATGAATATGGAGGATCTTCTCGATTTTGCCATCGCTCACGAGTTGGCGCACATACTCTGCAACGAGAAAGACGAAGGGGAGGCAAATCATGCAACGAGAATGCTGTTGGAGGGGAAGCCGATAGCCTGCAAATCCAAGCTGGCGTCAAAGGCTGACTCGAAGAGAATGGGGCAAAAACGGTGAGTTGGCAAACCGCCTGTCAGTGATCTCCGAGCGAAATTGATTCCTGTTTGTCTTGTGCTGATGCCACGCGATATAGAGCGCAAGCAGCGCAATCACGGGCGTAAGGAACGTTGATAGCACTTTGACCAGTTGTTCCCAATCGACTAGGCTCGTAACAATAGCGACAACTATATGGATAGTGTTCGTGGCCGTGCAGGATTAGGCAGTGATTCCAAAGCGCCATGTTTCAGAGGTGTTTGACCTCAGTCGTCCTGAGACGAACGCATACAATGAACTTTTGAGACGAGCGAAGCGGGACATCGAACAAAAGGACCCCGAGGTTGCCGGTTTCAACGTTGGTATCAACAATGGTGAGGTCGCAGGGCAGACCGTACAACACTGCCATCTACATTTAGTCCCCCGCCGGGTAGGCGACGTGGAGAATCCCGTCGGAGGCATTCGCAATATCATTCCGGGGAAAGGGTCGTACTGACGCTTAGGAAAACTCCGTCGATCAGTTCTGGGGCAACGGGGCTGAGGGAATATCGCGCAGTGCCACAGCCATTCGCTTTTGCAATTCCTTACTCAGGCTCGGGTTTGCCCTTAGCACTATCTGTAGGTTCCGAATTGCGGCTGCCTTCCCCGCGTGCTCCACGCAGTTTTCTGCAACATTCAGTATCTCGATCAACGGGTCATATTGCATTAGGTCCTCCTGCTTGAGATTCTCTCGCGCGGGTATGAATCACACATGAACGGGCAAGAAAACCCCTATAGTTCGCTTAAAGGCATATGCGGGGAAAGGATGGTCCCGGAGGATGGAGTCGGAGCTCTTAGCCGAGTTGATGGTACTTAAGTTACTGATTCTAAGAAGTTCTAGAACCGCCGAAAACGCCAGAAACGATTGATGCCCTTATCGCTCCGTCGCCAACTGCTGAATCGTCTTACTGAACGCGTATTCCACCCCACCAGTCCACAGGTGGGCGGACGACTCTAAATAGGCGACATCTCCACCTACTCCGCCCTCCGCAACTTTAGCCTCGACTGCGCAGTGGGTGCAGTACTCGTATCCAGCCAAGTTCCGCTGGTCGTGGGGCCACACGTCGCCAAAATCCTGTTGATCGAATCGAAAGCAGCGTACCCCGGGTTGATTGGAAGGGACCTCATTTGCATATATCGCACTCCAATGCCGCAGAATCCCAGAGGGAACTCGTAGTTCAAGGTCATAGCGTTCAATGGGGTTGTTGGTTTCGTTTACTAGCAACGCCTGAAACCAACTTATATAGTGGCCGTCTTGTTGCCGAAGTGGTTTCGATATCAGCTTTAACTCAATTCCAGACAGCTTGAGAGATTTCCACGGGACGAGGCGCTTCGGCAGTTCTGCGAGCACCTCCGCTTCATCTGTAAACTCGATGGGGTTCAGATGAAGCAAATCCCTAATTCCCTCCCGGCCTACGGATTCATGCTTGAAGGCGATGATCGGCAGAGACCTTTTCTCAACACGTTGTATATAGGTGGCGATTGCGATTTCTTGTTCAATCCAAACGGACGCCCGAACCAATACAGACCCACCCGGACGTTTAATCCCACCTCTCGGATGCATAACGGTGATGAACCCTACGCAGTCGCGAAGAGCACTCAGAATGTTCGAATCCAACCCATTGAAAGCCTGTGAAGCGTACAAAGGCTCGAACCGCGTGCGTCTGATTATCTTGACGAAGTTCATGCTCGCTTCCGCGTTACGCATCGGTGACGCGGTAACGATCTCGAAGGAACGAATCGTAAAGTCTGCGAAAGGCTACTCCGTCGTGTTGCGGACAGCCAAGACAGGTGTGCCCGTATCCTGTCCGCTGCCAACCGACGTAGCGAAGTCGTTGCTGGAACTGCCAAACGATTTCCCGTTCTGGACTCGTAAGGGTAGCGCGGAAAAGTGCGCGGCAGGTTGGCGCAAAATCTCTGCCCGAGTCTTCAAGGCAGCAGGCATCGACGGACATCCCCATCAGTTCCGCCATGCCGCAGCCAAGCGGTTGCTAGTTGCTGGCGTGCCCATCGGCTACGTTGCCAGCATCCTCGGAAACAGCGTGAAAATCTGCGAAAAGCACTATTCCAAGTGGATTGTTGAGCGTCAACACGCGGTGGACAAGGCTGTCCGGGCGTCGTGGAAGGCCGAAAATGTTGGGCACGCCTAGGGCAAACCGCCAAAGCACCACTCAAATAGCCGCATAAACATTGGGGAATATTGGCGGGAGCGTGTGGAAGTCGAATCCACCACTCGGTCCGCGAAGGACCGCGTCGCCGGCTTTGAAGGCCAGGAAGGTCACCGGACCCCGTTCGCCCCCGTGATTACAATATCATCATTCTAAATAGTTTAGTTGAGGTAGACATCGGCGCGAATCTCGCGAATCGGCTCCGGTGCTATTGGGGTGTCGGTTGAGATTCGAGAAACCGCCTCGTGCAGGTTGGCGATGGAAAGGTGCGCGTAAGCTGTGCTGCGTTTTGGTGCGGGTGGCTGCACACGGCCAAGAAAGGCTTTGAAGGCCAAGAAGGTCACCCGACCCCGTTCGCCCCCACTCCGAGTATTGCGTTACGCTCGCGTGGCTTCAAATCCCACGGATTGGGTGCGTTTCAGGGCTGCTACGAGGTCGTGCAGCGCATGACTGGTGCACACTTCGTAGTAATTGTGGTCCGAGGAGCGCCCGATTTTACCGTCCGGAAGCAACTGGCGCGCAAGCCCCTTGCGCACGATGATTAATTCCACCGACTCGCCCATTGGCACTTCGCCGTAATACAGGGAAACTTCTTCCTTTCCCCATGGCATTTCGAGAGGCGTTGAAAAGACCTCCAATGAAATTTCTTCTGCCAATTTCTGGAAACCTTCTTCGTTCAACTCGATCCCATTCAAATTGAAACGCACCAGGAACTCGTCCAACTCTTCGGCGGACGCTCCTTCCATGGCGGTCAGAAACTGGAACACTGAGAAATGCGTTTTTTGCCCCGAGAGCATCCGCTTGGCCAGCTTGGCGCAACCGGAAAGCCGGTCCGACAAATTCAGCGCCTTGGAAATCATGATTTTCGATTCGCCATCAGTCCAATACGTGGGCGCAGAGCCCTGAAACGCCACGCCGATTCCGATTTCAAGCGCCGGTAATGCGCTGGAGACAGCGCGATCGTTGTATGAATTGCAGACCGTCAGAATCTGCCGCGAAAGTACGCAGGCTTTTGCAACCGCGCGCGCGTACGACTGACTGCCCTCGGTCTCAAAAATCGCTAGCACAATCGCATCGCCTTCGATGAACACTTTTTTTGCCAAGTAACGATCCAGCAGGCGTTTGACGGGCTCGTGCAAATTCAGACTGAAGTGCGATGCCGGGCTCAGCCCGCGTGAAAGCAGGTCCTGCGTCATTCTTGTAGAGCCGCGCACGTCGGCCTTGATAATCACGTGCGACACTACCTGGTCCTGCTCTGGCCGGGCCTCTTCACGCAACAGGCATTCGTACAAGCGGTTGTTCATGCGCGAGAGTTCGCGCACCTTCTCCGCGGTGATCAGGTTGATGCGCTCCATGCAGGCCGTCAGGTGTTCTGCGTCTCGCAAATCCCGCCGCAGCGACAAAAAATCGTTCACGAAGCGCAGCACCATCACCTGCAGCTCTTCCCGCGAATATCTTCGAATTCTCTTCGACAATTCTTCCAGCGGTTTCATGTTCAGCCGCTTCGCCGGAACCTGTTTCAGCATTTCTTCGACGCGCTTCGCTTCTTCCCGACTTACCAACGCCTTGCGCAGCTGTTGCAGATGCACCGGCGGGCAATAATCCGTGGCGATCGGGCGAATCTCATAGCTGGCCAAAATGTGCGGCATCACCTCGCACTGTTCAAGCCGCTCCGTAAACCGCGCCAACAAATGGGCTCTTCCCGCCCGGCTGGAGTCATTGCCCCATGCCGGATCAAAGAGCCGCTTTGCATTTTCCGGCTCGTTCAGGTAATCGCCAACCTTGCCCTGGTAGTCCTTGCTGATGAAGTCCACCTGCTGTTTGGCGCTGTCCAGTTGTGGGGCAAATTCATCCAACCGTTGCAGCAGCAGAGTCAGGCGCTTCTCCACATCCTTCAACGCGGCGCGCGTCTCGGCCGGATCCCCAACGTTTAGCAGCTTATTGAATAGCCCGTCGCCCTTCTCGAGTTTTTTTCGCAGCGTCTCACGCTCTTCTTCTAGTGCCGCTATCTCAGACTTGACGTGTTCCGCCTCGGCGAAGAGCGATTTATAACTTGCTGCGACTTGCCCCGGCGATTCGGCCTGGTCAACGCTCAGTCCCGCTTCTTTCAGGAATTCCTGCAGGAGCGCGTCCATGGCTTCGAAGCGGTCGGGGTCGCGCGCGTAATTCCCCAGGAGCACATAGTGCTCGAGAAAGAAGAAATCGTCTTTACCTCCGTCCAGAAAAATGAGCCGATTTTTCAACAGCTCATAATAGGGGGCAAATTCATCACCGAAAAGCGCTCGGCGGGTTTTTGCGATGACGTTGTCTTCGATATCGATCAGGATTTGTGCCACCAATTGCCCAATCAATCGCAACACGTCGCGCCGCGCGGATTGCATCTCCGACAGCTTTGCCTTGATCACGTGTGCCTGCTGGCTACGTTCGAAATACTCTCCGCGCTTGCGGATGTACTCCTTGCCCTCCAGAATGACGTTACCGAATTGATTCAAGAGTTCCGCGGAAAGAAACTTAAGGAGTGCTACCCGAAACAACAGATCGATCTCAATGTTTTTCTGGTGCTTTGCATTGGTCAGGGAACTCTGCAGAATCTGCGTTAGCAATTTGCGGAACATCGTGGAGTCGACCGGCTTGCTGTTGCGGAACTCGATCCCCGAAAGATAGGTGCCGCTGGTGTTTTGCCGGATCAGCTCAAACAAGTAGTCGCGCGCCACTTGCACGAATTTAGGGCTCAGAAAAACGTCGTGATGGATATTGTCCACGCCGATCGAGAGCGACTCCAACGGGAGCGTCACTCGATAGCTTTTCAATTCGATTCGACCGGGGTCCATCACCCCAGTATTGGTGAGTCCATTCGCCATTCCGCCGCCCGGCCGTGCCAGTTTTGAACGTAACAAGCCTTCTTACAGCTCGCAAGCGAACCGGAGTACAGGAGTAGCCAGAAAGTAAGCTGACCTGGCGTTATCACGCAGATTAGAGGATGGTTATAAGCCGCGAGTCGCCGCCGGAATGTTGCAGGTGCAACCGAACCTGCGGCCAAGGGGTTTTCAGAGGAAACTTTTCCGACCACTCTAGAATCACGATGGCAGGCTGCGCGAAAATATCTTCCATACCCAGCGTTTCGAAGTCGTGGAAGTTCTCGATGCGGTAGAGGTCACCGTGGAACACCTGGTGCCCGCCACCATATTCGTGTAGCAGCGTAAACGTGGGACTGGTCACCTCCTCTTCGGTAGCTGCGTTCAACCCAGCGACGATTCCCTTCGTCAGCGTGGTTTTTCCGCTGCCGAGTTCGCCGGAGAGCAGCACAAGCACAGGTGGCTCTAGCCTTTTGGCCAGCTCTCGCCCCCAGGCAATCGTCTCGTCGGCGGAATGCGTGATGATCTCCTCAGGCACGTGCCTGCAACTCCGCCATCAATTTTCGACGAGCGTAGGGTATTGCATCGGCGACTTCGCCCGCGAGCACTCCGGAAGCATCGCTCTGTTGGCTGAGCAATTCCGCCGCGGCTCCGTGCAAATAGGTTCCTAGCGCCAGCACGCGCAACAATTCCTTCGTGCCGAACTGCGCGATGAGCGCCGCTAACAGCCCAGTCAGAACGTCACCGGACCCTCCCTTTGCCAAGCTGGCATCTCCGGTGGTGTTAACGAAGAGATCGCCATTGGGCGATGCCAGCACGGTATGGTAGCCCTTCAGCACAACGTGCGTATTCCACGCACGCGCCGCTTCTAGGGCACAGCCCAGGCGATCCTTTTGCACTTCCGCGATGGTTGAACCCACGAGCCGCGCCATCTCTCCTGGATGCGGCGTAACCACAAGATTCGGAGTCTTCCGCTTGGCCAACACCTCGCCGCTTCCCGCGAAAGCATTCAGGCCGTCAGCGTCAAGCACAACAGGCATTTCGGCAGTCGCTACCACACTTCGAATAAACTCCTGCGTGTCCTGCGGCCCGCCCAAGCCCGGGCCCAACGCCAGCACCGTCTTTCGCGTTGCAACCTCGGCAAACCGTCCGCCACGTATCGCTTCCATGGAAACCGTCCCCGCCGAATTCGCCGGCAAGGCCTCCGTCATATACTCCGCATGGGTTGCAGCCACGAGTGGCTGTACGGACGCCGCGGTCGCCACCGTTACAAGTCCCGCACCCGCTCGCAGCGCGGTCTTCCCTGCCATCACTGCAGCGCCTGACTTCCCCACCGATCCCGCCACTACCAAAACATGGCCGTAGGAGCCCTTGTTCGCATCCGCCGCTCTCTGCAGCGGCAATCCGGCGAATTCCTCTGGTCCTGCCCAGCGAAGCGTGCTCTTGCCAACCCCTTCGATGAGAGCACCGGGCGAACCAATCTGCCGGACCACCAACTGCCCGCAACAGGCCGCGTCTACTCCAATCAATTGGCCGATCTTCGGCGCGGTGAAAGTCACCGTCAGATGCGCTCGCACTACTGGCCCGGTTGCCGCCTCACCAGCCGACGGCAGTCCCGATGGCGTATCCACAGCAACAATCCACGCGGGGCGCGCAGCCGTAGCATTGCGCGAGACACGATTGAGGTCCTCAATCGCCTGCGCCATCAACCCTGTCGCGCCGCCGCGAATCCCTGTTCCCAGCAGGGCATCGACAATCACTTCCGCCGACGCGACCTCAGGCCACACCTTCTCCCACTCTTGAGAGGTCGCAACCACTCTCACGCTGCCGCCGAGTTCCTGCCATCTCGCGAAGTTCTTCGCCGCAGCGCCTTTCAATTCCTCCGGCGCAGCTAGCAGAACCACGTCAACATGGTCCGCTTCTTCCTTCAATTGCCGTGCTACCACGAATCCGTCCCCGCCGTTGTTCCCTTTTCCGCATAAGATGCACACACGTCCCGGCGGCGTGGCGTTCCTTCTTCCATAGTGTTCCAGGAAAACTTCGGCGACGCTCTTCCCTGCGGTTTCCATCAATTGCAGACCCGGAATACCGTAGCGCTCCGTCGTTAGACGGTCCACTTCCTGCATTTCCGCTGCTGTCAGTGCTTTCATCTCGAAGTCCAGCTAGCGTCAGAGCATCCAGCCGCCGCTCACGTTTACGACCTGTCCCGTCACGTACTCCGCTTCTTCTGACGCGAAGAATGCTACCGCCGCGGCCACATCTTCCACGGTTGGCGGCCGGCCAATCGGGTACCGCGCATCGCGCAGCTTTCTCGCCTCCTCCAGCGTCAGGTCCTTCTCATCGATGCTCGATGGATTCACCACGTTTACTGTAATTCCGTTTTTCGCTTCTTCCAGCGCCAGCGAGCGCGACATGGCCACCACTGCCGCTTTCGCCGAGGCATACGCGGAAATCTTCGCCTGACCAAACGCCCGCTCGGCGCCCACCGCGCCTAAATTGATGATTCTTCCCGCGCGCCCTTTGCGCATCTGCGGAAGCGCCGCCCGGCACATGTAAAACACAGTCATCACGTTCGAATTGAAAATGCTCTCCCAGTCCTCCACCGACGATTCCGCCAGCGTCCCCCAACGGAAATCACCCACATTGTTCACCAGTACGTCGAGCCGTCCGAAGCGGTCCACCACCGCCTTTACCAATTGGTCCGCTCGGCCCGGTTCAGTGATATCCGTTTCCACCGCCACGCAGTCCGCCCCGATACCCTGCATCTGTCGCAACGCCAGTTGTGCCGCCCCTTTGTTGGCGCGATATCCGATGGCAATGCGCGCGCCGTCCTGCGCCAAACGCATCGCGATTCCTCTGCCAATTCCTCTGCTGCCACCTGTAATTAACGCAACCCGATTCCGTAGCGTCATGCTTCTCGACCCTTCCTTCAAAAACCAGCGAAAGACTCGTCCGCTCCGCCCGGCTCTCTTACATTACCGCAATTTCGCCACAACAATCGTCATGTCGTCGGCCTGTTCCGGAGTTCCGGCCCATTCTTCCGTGGCGATCATCAGCGATTCAGCAATTTTTCGCGGCGAAGCGTTCCTTAAACGCTGCGCTGCCGCCTCCAATCGCGGAATTCCAAACTGTTCACCGTAGGCATTCTCCGGCTCAATCAAACCGTCACTGTAGGCAATCAAGACGGCGTCGTGGGGCACGTCGATCGTTTCCTCTTCAAAGTCGTAGTCCTCCACGACTCCCAGCACAATCCCGCCCTTGTGAAGGTAGATGCTTCGCCCGTCGGATAGGCAGAATCCCGGCAGGTGCCCCGCATTCGTATAGCGCAAACTTCGGGAAACGGTGTCGTAGATTGCCACGAAGAACGTCGCAAACCGGTCGTCGGCAGTATTGATCAACAGGTGCTTGTTCAGTCGTGAAACCAGTTCCGCCGTGCTCATCTTATCGCCGCCGGGGCCAAGCAGTTGGCTTCTTAAGGCCGCCTGCAAGCTGGCCATCAGCAGCGCCGCGGAAATTCCTTTGCCCGAAATGTCCGCAATCGCAAAGGCCACATGCGTGGGACTCAACTGAATGAAATCGTAATAATCTCCGCTGACCGTACGCGCCGCGCGGCAAATGGCCTCCACTTCCACTCCTTCCACATGCGGAAGATTCTTCGGAAAAAGCTGATTCTGGACTTCACTGGCAATGGAAATTTCATTCTCGAGGCGCTGCAATTGCTTTTGCTCGTCGATCAGGCGACTGATCGAACTCGTCATGCTGTTGAAGGAATCGCCCAGCACTCCCAACTGGTCTCGACGCTTCACCTGCACTTTGTGCGAGAAATTGCCTTCCTGCACGAACTGGGTGGCGCGATATAAATCCGAGACAGTGTGCGTAATTGCCCTGGTCAACACCACCCCGATGACCAGCGCTATCAGCTCGATGACCAGGAAAACAATGGCCACCAGCTCCAGCGAGAACTGCTGTGCCGAACTCAAATCGCCCAGCGATACCAGGATCAGGTGATTCAGCTGTGTGCTGCGCGCCTTGAAGAACGCAAATACCGGATGTCCGTGCTCTACCGCCCCATCCGGCCTCACATAGGTCGCTTCCATCTGCGAGAATCCGTCGACCACCGGGTCCACCCAGTTGCTTGCTTCCGGCAGCACGCGCGCTCGCGTCCTTACGCGTTTAATGGCTCGGTAGAAGTCCTTGTTGCCGATGCGTACCGCGGAGGTGTCATGGTCGTTATCCACGCGCTGCCAGAGCGTCACATCAATCTGGCCCAGACTCGTGGGCATCTTCTCCAGCAGTTCCGAAGTGACCGGCACGCTCAATTCAACCAAGCGGACACCTCGCGGGGTCTCGATCTCGTGAATTCCCACCATGCGGAGCTGGCTTCCCGTCTGCACCAGCCCTGCGAAAGAGTGCTCCCTGGGATTCCTGATTTTCTGGAAATACGCAGGGTCCACGTGAAAATTAACTGTTAAGCCAGGCAGTTCCCTTCCACGCGCCTCAAGGATCTGGCGTTCCAGGGTTCTCTCGGCGGTAGCCTCGTCGATCGTTGCCGGAAGGGTAGCCTCCGCGGCGGCAACATCTTCGGATGAGTCATTCAACATCTGAATCTTGTCGTGGATATCGTGGTACAGCAGATAGGCACCGAACTGAGAATAGATAATCTGCCCGGCCTGGATCGCCAGCGTCAGCAGGAGGATGATCGGAACAACAGCAATGAACAGATAAACGACGATCAGACGGTTCCGCAGGCTCCAAAGCAAGTCGGACCGCAATCGTCTCCAAAACCGGTACAGCGTATAACCCGCGGCAATCACCGCCAGGTATTTCAGAAATCCCGTTCCTCGAACCGTGCTGCCAATGCCGGTGACCCACAGCCCCGCCAGACAAATAACCAGCGCCACCCAATCCAATATCGACAGGGTCTTCCAGAATGCCTTGTGTGGTTTCTCTTTTCCGTTCATGGGTGGACTATTCGAAAGGACACTCTACCCGATTCAAAGAGTTCGGACGAGTCTGGTTTTCTGACCCGCTTGGTTGATGGGAGGTTTGCGCCTCCCGCCGCTGGCGGCTTTGATCCTAATCGGAACGCAGATTTGGGTTGCTGATCCGGCTATGATAGCGGCTATAGGTAAAATAGATAACCAGTCCAATGACCAGCCAGATAATCAGTCGCGCCCAATTGATCCATCCCAACTTGTACATCATGTAGCCGTTGAAGGCTACCCCGAGGGCCGGCACAATCGGCAACCGACCGCCCAGGTAGATTCCAGGCGTACGGAACGGCCGTGGCTGTCCGGGATTCTTGATCCGCAACATGGTTACGGCGATGCAAACGATGATAAACGCCAGCAGCGTGCCAATGTTCACCATCTTTCCGATATCATCGATCGGAGTCAAGCTGCCAACGATTGCCGCCAGCAACCCTACCGCAATGGTGTTCTTCCACGGCGTGCGGTACTTCGGATGAATATCCGCGAAAAACTTTCGCGGCAGCAGCCCGTCGTTAGCCATCGAATACAAAACGCGGGTTTGTCCGAGTAGCATGACCAGCATCACGCTTGTGAGTCCAGCAAGCGCGCCCAGTGTAATGATGTGCGATGCCGTCGAAAGTCCGCGGTCCAGAAATGCTCGCGCAATCGGCGCTTCAATATTTACGTCCTGCCAGGGCACCATGCCGGTCAATACCCCGGCCACGGCGATATACAGAATCGTACAAACCAGAAGTGACACGATGATTCCAATTGGCAAATCGCGCTGCGGGTTCTTGGCTTCCTGTGCGGTGGTGGATACCGCATCGAATCCGATGTACGCGAAGAAAATATAGGCGGCTCCCGCTCCCACACCTCCGATTCCCATAGGTGCAAACGAATGCCAGTCCGCACCCCAGTTGGCGGTATTGATGTACCGCGCTCCCAGAGCGATAACAAAGAGCACTACTGACACTTTGATGACCACGATGGTCGCATTAAACCTGGCGCTTTCCTTGATCCCGATAGCCAGAATCGCTGTAATCACCAGCGCGATCACAAATGCCGGCAGATTGAATCCGATTTCCACGCCGAAAATCTTTGGCGCATTCACAAGATCATGTGCCCTCTGAATCAGTTCAGGGGAGTGAGACGAAACCATCGCCGTCACTTTCTCCAGGAATGCCTGAGTACCCGGCACAAGCGTCGGATCCACCGCCTTGGCCATGTCGCGTGCCACGATTTTCTCCGCCGTTCCCAAGGCTGTCCAGTGGTCATAGGCGAGCCATAGCGGCATCTTGATGTGGAAGATATTAAGCAGTTCGATGAAATGGTTGGACCAGCCTGAAGACACGGTGCTCGCTCCCATGGCATATTCCAGAGTCAAGTCCCAACCGATGATCCACGCGAATAATTCGCCTAGTGTTGCGTAAGCGTAGGTGTACGCGCTTCCCGCCAGCGGGATCATGGCTGCAAATTCTGCGTAACACAGTGCCGCAAACGCGCAACCCAGTCCTGAAATCACGAAAGAAAGCATGAGGCCCGGTCCGGCGTAGTGCGCCCCGAGTCCCGAGAGCACGAAGATCCCCGCTCCGATTACCGCGCCCACGCCCAGCGCGGTCAATTGGAACGGGCCCAAGGTTCTTTTCAGGCTGTGTTCGCCTGTCTGCTTGGCTTCCTCAAGCAGCAGGCTGAGTGGTTTTCTCGCGAACAAGGGGTTGCCCATGCAACTCCTCCTTTGTCTTTTTCTCGGTTGCCAGGATCTACTGTGGCTTGCTGGCCGCGCCCTTCTGCCGGCTCCACAACCAGTACACCGGCAGCCCCAATAGCACGATCACCATTCCTCGCCCGGCTGTTTGCGTCTTGTACAGAAGCAGCACAATCATAATTCCGACAGCCGCCACTATATACAAGAGCGGCAGCCACGGATACCCAAATGCTCGGTACGGCCGCTCTGCATCCGGCCTTGTTTTCCGCAAAACGAAAACTCCCAGGATCGTCAGCACGTAAAACAGCAGAACTGCAAAGACAACGTAGTCCAGTAAATCGCCGTAGATGTTGCCATACGTGCCGTCGGGCCTCCGCGTCCGCAAGATGATCAGGATGATGATCCAGAGGCCCTGGTACACCAGCGCCGTCCCCGGGACTCCTTTATCGTTCAGCTTGCCTGTTGCCCTGAAGAACAAGCCATCCTTGGCCATGGCGTACGCTACGCGCGAGCCCGCTAGAATCAATCCGTTGTTGCAGCCAAATGTGGAAATAATGATGGCGATGGCCATCATCCATGCGCCTTTCGCCCCAAAGACCGCAGACAGCGCCGCTGTGGCCACGCGGTCGTCAGGCGCATTCTGAATCTGCTCCAAAGGCAGCGCACAGAGATATGCGAGGTTCGCCAGACAGTACAGGGTGATTACGATGATCGTCCCGAAGGCCATCGAAAGGGCCACGTCGCGCTCGGGATTTTTCACTTCCCCCGCAGTAAATCCAATATTGTTCCAGGCGTCGGCGGAAAACAGCGAACCCACCTGCGCAACTCCAAACGCGACCAGCATCCCGAACCATCCGCTCGCCGCTGTCACGGTCGGCAACAAGTTCTTGAGGAAGTTCGCGCCGGGTTCGATGGGCTGCGCTCCGCGAATCGCCCACAAATGAGAAAAATTGTCGGCAATCGCCGAGGCGTTTCGTGCCACAAACACGCACAGAAAGATCAGGCCCAACAACGACAACATCTTCGCCGACGTAAATATGTTCTGAATCCACTTTCCCAGTTTCACGCCGCGTGTGTTCAGAAACGTCAAGAAAATGATCATCAGCACGCCCACCAACTGCTGTACAGACAGGCTGATGGCGTATCCCGAAGAAAAGTTAATCGGCGGAACGATCCACGTTTTTGGCGAAATCGACGGAAACAATACCCCTAGGTAGCGCGCAAACCCTACGGCGACCGCCGCAATGGTGCCCGTCTGGATCACCAGAAACAGCGTCCAGCCATACAAGAAACCCCATAGCGGCGAATACGCTTCCCTCAAATAGACGTACTGTCCACCGGCATGGGGAAATAAGGCCGCGAGTTCGCCGTACGACAGCGCCGCAGCGATGGTCAGAAAGCCGGTCAGAATCCAGGTGAACAGTAGTCCGCCGGAGGAGCCGGTCTGGCGCGAGATGTCAGCCGCGACGATGAAAATTCCTGAGCCAATCATGGAACCGACGACGATCATCGTTCCATCGTACAAACCGATGGCCTTCACGAAGCCGTGCTCAGACTTAGCGGTCTCGCCGCGTGCCTTGTTTATCGCTTCTGCCATTCGTCGCGCACCTCAGTGACTCGCTGCTGGCTTCACGGCTTCCAGCTGCCGAAGGAACTGCCGAGCCCGCTGCGCCGGATTCTCGGCCCGCAGAATGTCGCTGATGACCGCCACAGAATCTGCGCCTGCTTCGATGACTTCAGCGGCGCGCTCCAGGGTGATCCCCCCTATGGCGACCATCGGCTTTGTGGTCAAGGCGCGCATTTGGCGGATGAACCCTATTCCCACCACCGGATCAGGATTCTCTTTTGTCATCGTTCCAAAAACCGGCCCGACCGCAAGGTAATCCGCCGTAGTTTCTAGCGCCTCTCGGAACTGCGCCTCGTTGTGCGTGGAAACCCCCACCCAACGATCCGCTCCAATCACTGCCCGGGCTTGTTCGACGCCCAGATCCTCTTGTCCCACGTGCACACCGCTTGCTCCCGCTAGGTGCGCGATATCCGGCCGGTCATTCACAAAAAAAGTGAGGCCTTTCGGAAGCATGAACTTCGCCAGATTGCGCGCGTCTGCAAGGACATCCCGGGCCGGCCCCTTCTTGTCACGGTACTGCAGGGCCAGCACGCCTGCTTCGATCAGTTTTTCAGCTGTTTCTTGGATGGAACCCGCCATGAGTCCAGCGTCTAATATCACATAGAGCCTGGGCATCACAAGGCGCATGGGGAGTCTATTTGCCGTTCGTATTCACTAATTTTTCGATGAAATGCGTATCAAACTTGCCGCTCGCAAAATCCGGGTCGGCCAGGATTCGCCGCTGCAGGGGAATTGATGTCTTGATCCCCTCGATAACGAACATTTCCAGTGCACGCTTCATTCTGCCGATGGCTTCCGCACGATCGCGACCCTTTACGATCAACTTGGCCACCAGCGAATCGTAGTACGGCGGTATCAACGCCCCGGAATAGGCCGCGGAATCCACACGCACACCGGTTCCCCCTGGCGCTTGAAACGTAGTGATGCGTCCGGCCGACGGCACGAACGTTTCAGGGTCCTCCGCGTTGATGCGGCACTCGATCGAATGCCCGCTGAAGTGGATCTCGCCCGCGGCTTCCTCGATTTTTTCTCCCGCGGCAATGCGTATTTGCGCTTTCACCAGATCCACACCGGTCACGAATTCTGTCACCGGATGTTCCACCTGGATGCGCGTATTCATCTCGATGAAGTAAATCCCGCCGTCCTCCTCCATCAGGAATTCGACAGTGCCGGCGTTTGTGTAGCCGATCTTCTCCAGCGCCCGGGTCACTTTTGTGCCCAGTTCTTTCCGGCGCTTCGCGCCCAGCACCGGTGAAGGCGACTCTTCTACCAGTTTCTGGTGGCGACGTTGAATCGTGCATTCGCGCTCACCGAGGTGAATCACTTGGCCGTATTGATCCCCAAGCACCTGGATCTCAATGTGCCGCGGGTGCTCTAAAAACTTTTCCATGTACACGTCGGGCGTGCCGAAAGCCTGCTGCGCCTCGCTCCGCGCCGTCTGGTAGGCCGCAAGCAGATCCTGCTCGCTCTTCACCACCCGCATGCCACGTCCGCCGCCACCGGCGGCGGCCTTCAGGATTAATGGGTACCCAATTCGATGCGCTTCCTTGGCTAGTTGCCCTTCTCCCTCTACCACACCTTCGCTTCCAGGAATCGTCGGCAACCCTGCCGTCTTCATTTCCCGCCGCGCTCGATCCTTTTCGCCCATCATCTCGATCACTTCGGGCTTTGGACCGATAAAGGTAATCTCCGACGCTTCGCACACTTTTGCGAAGTTCGCGTTTTCCGACAGAAACCCGTATCCCGGGTGTATCGCATCGACGTTCGTGATCTCTGCCGCACTGATCACGTGCGGAATATTCAGGTAACTCTCGCTGCTTCGCGGAGGGCCTATGCACACGGCCTCATCGGCAAAACGAACGTGTAACGAATTGCGGTCCGCCTCGGAATACACCGCTACCGATGCGATCCCCAGTTCCTTGCAGGCGCAGATGACTCGCAGGGCGATTTCCCCACGGTTGGCTACGAGTATCTTCTGGAACATAGTTAGCGGGACCGGCTATCTTTTCCGGCTCGGGCGAATACCAAACAGCGGCTGGCCGTATTCGACGGGCTGTCCGTTTTCCGCAAAGATACGGAGCACTTCGCCGCTCACTTCCGATTCAATTTCATTCATCAATTTCATCGCTTCCACGATACACAGCGTCTGCCCGACATCCACGTGTAGACCCACTTTCACGAATTCCTCGGCGCCCGGGCTTGGGGAAGAGTAGAACGTCCCAACAATTGGCGATTTCACCAGGTACAAGTCTTCGCCCCCGCGCGACTCCGCCTCTGCTTCGGCAGCGGCCGCGGCGTTTGGCGTTGCGGCAAACGCTACCGAACTGGGAACGATGATCTCGGCTGCAGGCCTGGGCTGCGCCGCCAACACCACGTTGGTCGCCGGCTTCCTCAACCGTATGCGGAGGTCTCCCCGCGAATACTCGAATTCCTCTAGGTTGTGCTCGCTCATGAAGCGCAGCAATTGCTCTATCTGACCCAGTTCAGGGTTCGCAAACGACGGACTTCCACTCGCTTTCGTCGGCTTCTTCCGTTTCATGCCTTCTCAAATCTCAATGAGATCCCGCTTAACGCGGGTTAAGACTTCACTTCCACCACCGCGGACCGCCACGTCGTCTTCGATCCGTATGCCCCCGACACCTTCGACGTACACGCCCGGTTCTATCGTGATTACATTGCCTGTTTCAAGGCGCGTTGCCGAGCCCCGAGCGACTCTGGGCAGTTCGTGCACTTCCAGTCCTAAACCGTGACCCGTGCTATGGACGAACAGCGTTTCCAGTCCGTGCTTTCCGAGGACTTCCCGCGCGGCTGCGTCCACATCCCCGCAGGTAGCACCGGTTTTCACCGCCGCTACCCCGGCTTGTTGTGCTTCTTGAACTGCTCGGTACCAGCCCCGAACTCGCCGCGACGCCCGGCCTACATAGACCGTTCGCGTCATATCGCTGCAATAATGGCCGAGTATAACACCCAGGTCTAGCACGACCAACTCATTTTTCCTCAGCCTCTTACCCGTGGGCCGGGCATGTGGTAGCGCCGCACGAGAGCCGAACGCCACGATGGTCTCAAATGAGGGCCCGCTCGCCCCGCACCTCCTCATCTGGTACTCGATCTCCGCCGCGATCTCGTTTTCACGCACTCCCGGCCGGATGAGCTTCAGGGCGCTGTCGAGTACTTGCCCCGCCAGAATCGCCGCCTTTCGCATTGCAGTCAGTTCTCCGGCGTCTTTTCGCATGCGCAGGCGTTCCACGATGCCGCCAGCCTCAACCGCTCTCCAGTTCGCTCCGGCCGCTTTCCGCAGCACTTTCCAATCCGCAAGCGTCACCGAAGCCGGGTCATAGCCCGTGGTACCCACCTTCGTCTGCTTCAGGTAGTCTCCCAACGCCTTGAAGAGAGGTCCCTGCTGCGTCTCGATTTTTACGCCGCGCGTCTCGTCAGACGCCTGGACCGTAAATCGCCCGTCAGTCAGTAGCGTCGTGCCGGCTTCGCCAATCAGCAAGGCTCCGGATTCGCCGGTGAAACCCGTCAGGTAATACCGGTTCGCCGGGCTGGTTACCACCATGCAGTCTAGCTCTCGCCGCCGGAGTTCTCTTAGCGCCGCCCTGCGTCTCTTTGCGAAGTCTATGGTCATAAAAAAATCGAGGAGACCCTTGTCTCCTCGATTCCAGTGTACCTGATTTCCGTTTTCTTAACCGCCTCGGCCCCGGGATCAGCCAGGGATGATGCGCGGCGTCAGGAAGAACAGCAGTTCCGACGAACTTACGTTGACGTTCGTCCGCTTGAACAGATGCCCAATGAGCGGCAAGCTTCCCACCACTGGCACCTGGGTGATCTGCGTCTGCTGTTGGGTGATGATGATTCCGCCGATGACCACGGTCCCACCATCGGCAACCAGCACCTTGGTTTGTGCGGACTGGGTGTCCAACGCCGGGATACCCTGCACGCGGGGAATACCATTGTCGATCTGCGTGTTTTCCACCAGCACATCCATAAACACGGTGCCTTCCGCGGTGATTTGCGGTGTAACTTCTAGCTGCAGCACCGCGTCGATGTATTGAACCGAGATGGTGTTGTTGATGGTCGTCTGGATTGGAATTTTCTGACCTTGCTTCACGACTGCCTTTTCATTGTTCTGCGTGATGACCTTCGGCTTGGAAAGCAGTTTACCTACGCCCTTTGCTTCCGCCGCGGAGATGAATATGTCGATCGCAAAGTTCGGCGAGCGCTGGATGAAGCCAAAACCGCTGGTCGGCGCCGCCGCACCCAAGTTCACGTTATAGGGGAGACCTGCGGTGCTGGAGCCCCCCGTATTGCTCGTCGGCACGCTCACCAGGGGTGGCTGCGGCAGGCCCGGGCCCGTCTGGATTGGGCTGACCCCCACGTTCGGGTTACCTCCGTAAATCGAACGGCCGCTGGTGGTTGTCCCAGCAAAGCCCCACTGCACGCCGATATCCTGTGCGAAGGAACGCGAAGCCGCGATTACGCGCGCTTCGATTTCCACCTGCTGGGACTTGCGGTCCAACTGATGAATCAGGTTGTCGATCGTCGGGATGACCGACGGGATATCGCGAATGATGACCTGGTTCGAACGGTCGTCGGAAAGGATGTCGCCGCGCGCTGAGAGGAACTTCTTCAGTGTGTCCTTCATCGTCGCGGCTTTCGCGTAGCTCAATACGCGCGTGACCGTAACGGGCGCCACTGCTTCGGCCTGGGCTTTTTCGAGGTCGCGCTGCGTCTCTGCTTCCTTCTTCAGGGTGTCGCGGGTCGCCACGCGCAAAACGTTGCCGGACAGTTGCTTGTCCAGACCGTTGTTCTGCAGCACGATATCCAGCGCCTGGTCCCAAGGTACTTCGTCCAGAACGATGGTCAACGTTCCTTTGACGTTCGGATCCAGGACCACGTTCAAGCCGCTGATTTCGTGAATCAGCCGGAAAAAGTCCTTCAGGTCGACGTCCTTCAAGTTTACGGAAATCGGTTCACCCGTGTAGCGCCCCGTGGGAGCCACCGCCGGGCTCATCTGTGCCCCGTTCTGTTGCGAGGTAGCCAGTGTACTCGCTGCACTATTGGCCTGCTGCACGGCCTGTTGCGCTGCCTGCTGCGCACCGCCTTCCGGCCGCGCTGGTTCTGCCGTCTCCTTCATGGAAGCCAATACCATGGTCGGTTGCGTCAAATCGCTCGGCAGGGGGATACGGGGAGCCTTCACCGTAGCCGACGTGCCAGTCTTGACGGTCGTTCGCGGTGTGCCCGGGTTGTAAGAAATATCGCGACGCGTCTTCTCCGTCGCTGCGGAGTTTACGGGCGCTGCCTCCGTGGGTTGCTCGTCCGTCGAGAAGTAGATGACGATTGCTTCGCCCTCATGCGCGATTTGATAAGGAGCCGCGGTCGTCAAATCGATCACGACGCGGGCCACGTCTGGACGGAACTGTCCCATCCGCACGCTGCGAACCGGCGCCGAGACGCCCGGAATCGAGGTCTGATGCACGCTCATGGTCGCGCTGGCGAAATCCAGCACTAACCGCTCCGGATTCTGCATTCGCGCGGCGTGGACGTCCAGCTTCCCCGCTCCTTCCACGCGTATCGCCGCTCGCTGCGGGGCCTGGGTGATGGCCACGCTTGAAATCACCGCTGCGTTCGTGCTGGCTCCAGCGGGCGCCTGCGCGCGAACCTGCGCCGGGCTTCCGCCCAGCATCATGCTCGCCACTATCAGGCAGCCAATTCGAAAGGCCGGCCGGTTCGTCTTCATTGCTGTTCTCCTGCACTGGAGTAAATTCTCTTATTTACCTGGCGTTCCACGGGCTTTCCGAAAGCGTCCTTGCCCACCTCATGGAACGAAACGCTATCCATCCCGATCTTATCCACGCGTCCGTCGTACAACTGGTCCCCATCCCGCAGGAAATACGTGCGCGCCTGAGGATTGGTGACCACCGCAATCATGCCGTTGGGCGCTTTCACGATGCCATCCAGCCGCAGTGTCGCAATCTGCAGACCTGGTTTTCCGGGAGGGAGATTCGCCGCCGTCTTCGCAGCCGCATCTTGCCGGCTGGTCAACGACTCAAAGGGATCGCGCCGCGCGACCTTTGTTTCGCTCTCGGCAGCTCCCGCGGCCGGCGCACTGGACGGGGCCTTCGTCGCAGCCTTCTTGGTGCTCGTCTTGGCCGGTGCTTTTGCCGTTCCCGTCTTTGCCGGTGGCGGTGTCGTCGTTTTGGTCTGCGCGTACAAACCGCTTCCGGCGGCTGCCAGCAGACTTCCCAGTACCACTGTTTTGGCTAGGCGCATGGCTCGCTCATTCCTGCTCACGGTTTTTTCACCGCCGGCTGACCCGCTCCCGGAGCCGCTTTCGTCGCACCCGCGGCTGCAGGAGGCGTGTCCGCCTGTTTCGTGAAGTAGGTCGTAATCGTGAATATTCCGGTCACCGTCGTTCCGGGCCGAACCGGGTATTTCGTTTCCTTGGCGCTGCTGGCCCCTGGATCATCCATTTGTAGGTCGCCCACATTGATGATTCGTGAGAGCCGGCTCAGCCGTGAAAAGAAATCCAGCACGTTAAAGTAAGGGCCGTCGGCCTGCGCTTCAAACGGCATCTCGTAGTGATACTCTTTCGTGTCTATTTTTCCGGCCGTCAGCTTGCGCAACTGCACGTTGGAAGCGCTCGCCGCACCTTGGACTTGCCGGATGAACTCGTCTACTTCCTTCTCCTCTGGCACGATGGTCTTCAGCGTGTCCAGTTGCTTGTTCAGCGCATCCATCTGCTGCTTCAATTCGCCATAGCGCTGCTTGTACACCTGCAATTGGGTGACTTCCTGGTTCAATTTTGTGCGCGTCTGTACCGCTTGATCATACTCGCTGCGCTTCTGCGCAACCGGTGAAAATGGTACGTACAAGCCTACCAGCACAAGAATCACCGCAATCGCCAGCGCTACCAGCGCTTGCATCACCACCGACATGTCTCGGAAAGGATTTGCCATGGTTCCCCCTTATCCTTTCTTCGCCGGTGCTGCGGAATTTGGAGTTGCCGGTGATGGCGCGCTCGCCGGCTTCGTCTGCGGAGTTCCCGCCGCAGGTCCTGATGGCGCGATCTCGGCATTAATTGTGAAGAGGAACGTTTGAACCGCGGTGTTTTTGTCGTCCTGCTTGGCGTCCTTGATCTCGATCTTCTGGAAGTACCCGGACCGCTTCAACGCCGTAATAAAGTTCGCAACCGAGTTAATGGAAGCCGATGCGCCCTCGATGGTCAGCGTGGACCCCTTCTTGGTCATGGACGTCAGCCAGAGATTCTCTGCCCGCGAAACTGTGTTGGCCACCTGGTCAAGCAATTCCTGCCCACCGGTGCGATCGTGTTGCAGTTGCTCGATCGTCGTCACGCGCTGTTGTAGGATCTGCTTCTGTTTTTCGAACGCTTCCACTTGCAGCTTGATCTGCTGCAATTCTGTCTTCTGTGCTTGTAACGTCTTGATCCGGTTGTTCTCATCATTCAACTGCGTCTGCCACGAATGATAGAAGTAGAACAGGAAGAGTCCGCCAAGTAGCACCCCTGCACCGATGAACACCAGCGGCAGGGCCGCACCGGTGTCCGCCGGGCGTCGGGCGGCTTTCGGCCGCGTTTGTCCTAACAGGTTTATGCGGATCATGGCTAGTCGAAGCTCCTCAGTGCCAGTCCCACGGCGACTACCAATTTCGGTGCCAAATCCCGGATCTGATCCTCGCTATGCTTTGCCGGGTTGATCAGCACTTTGCGGAACGGGTTCAATTCTTCCACCGGCATCGCAAACTCTTCGCGCAACAGATCCACCAGCCCGGGCACTCTTGCGGTTCCCCCTGCCACCATGATGCGCTGTATATTCTCGCCGCTCGCGGTGGCGCGGAAGAAGTCGAAAGTTTTCTGAATTTCCAGGGTAAGAATATCCGATACGCTACGCAGGATCTGTGATTTCTGTTCATCCGTGACGCTCGGCAGCGTATCGCCCTTCTTCAGTCGCTCCGCGTCATCGAAGCTCAAGTCCAGTTCCTTCTGCAGCGCGTCTGTATACTGATTGCCGCCGACGCTCACGTCGCGTGTGAACAGCGGAATGCCGCCGCGCACGATGTTGATGTTCATCACGCTCGCGCCGATATTCAGCAGTGCCACCGTCTGCCCGGCATCTGGCTCGTAATTAATCTCAAAACAATTCTGCAATCCGAAGGCGTCGATATCCACCACCACCGGAGTTTTTCCCGCCTGCGCCAACACGTTGGTGTGATTCAGAATCTTGTCTTTCTTCACCGCCACCAGCAGCACGTCCATTTGTGAGTCCATGGCCTCCAGCAACTGGTAGCTTAGGTTCACGTCCGCGATGTCGAAGGGAATGTGCTGGCTGGCTTCGGAGGGAATCCGGTCATACAGCTCTTCTTCGGTCATCAGCGGCAGGGGCACCCGCTTCACGATTACCGAGTGTCCGGAAACCGACGTCGCCACATTCTTGGTCTTTACTTTTTCCATATCGAAAATCTTGGTGATGGCATTGGCCACCTGCGGTGCGTCCATGATGGCGCCATCGACGACGGTGTCCTGCGCCAGCGACTCCATGCCGTAGCTGACCAGCTCATATCCCGCCTTGGTCAACTTCAACTCCACCGCTTTGATCGAACTGGACCCGATATCCAGTCCCACCAATTGCCTGTTTTTCTTTCCCCCGAGTAACCACATATCGCGCCCTCTTTTCCTAACGTATGAGCCAGACTTACTTCCTTATCGGCGTTTGGTTACCACCTGACTCATCTTGCGTTCCATCCATCGATCCAGGATCGTCTTTCTTAGTTTCCAACGATTGCCCAGTTTAAACGCAGGTATTTCACCCTCGGTGATGTAGCGGTACAGCGTATCTGGGCTGATTCCCAGATACTGCGACGCCTGCCGTACATTCATCACTTCACGAGATTCGCTCACGAGGAACGCCACCCTGTCTGATAAACGCCCTACTTGCTGAGCGTCGCCGCACCCCTCACTCCGAGTTACAATTTCTCCACAGAGTGCAGCCCGTGGTCCCGTTATGGCATCCGCCTTGCCCGACCGTCAAGCCTTTCTCTGCCGCAGTTGTCCTAAGAATGCAGGGAATCCTAGGCATATCGTCTGGTATTGCAGGCAGCTAGCCCTACATATAGAGCTTGCACCACAGTAGTACTACTATTACTTGTGTTTTTTCTGGGATTCCACCCTGTCCCACGGGACGGTTATCCTTTGTCTCCACCCTTCTCGCTCTTTTCACTTGGTCATCGTTGCGTTATCGAATTCACCCGTTGCTTCGCATGTCCTTGACTATTCTCGCGCCGCACCTCAGCCTCTCACGGTCGCCTAACTCATTCTTTCGAAACCTTTTCTCCCCTTGGATCGTAACTTGATTCAGACTGGTCAGGCGTGTACCCAAACGGAGGCCCTGGATATATGCAGTTGCTCATTGACTCGGTAGGAAAACAGTATCCAGGAAAAGTATGGGGCTTGCAAAATGTGAGCCTGCAACTCCGCCCGGGAGTTCTAGGCCTGCTCGGCCCGAATGGTGCCGGGAAATCCACGTTGATGCGTATACTCGCCACGGTTACGCGCCCCACGCGTGGCCGGGTGCTATGGAACGACTGCGATATTCTGTCTTCGCCAGACACGCTGCGCACGGTGCTTGGCTACTTGCCGCAGGACTTCGGCATTTATCCACATCTTACTGCTTTTGAATTTCTGGAATATCTTGCCGCTGTGAAGGGCCTGGACGCCTCCTGCTCTCGGCGTCGCATCGACGAACTGCTCTCGGTAGTTAATCTGCGCGAAGTTCGCGACCGGCCGCTCGGTGGTTTCTCGGGCGGCATGCGCCAGCGAGTCGGCATTGCGCAAGCTCTGCTGAATGATCCTCAACTTCTGATCGTCGACGAACCCACGGCCGGCCTTGATCCGGAAGAGCGCGTACGTTTCCGCAATCTTCTTTCGGAGCTCTCCGGTGAACGCATCGTTATCCTGTCCACTCACATCGTCTCCGATGTGGAAGCCGTGGCTACCGACATTGCCATTCTCGGGCACGGCCAGCTCCTCGCGCACGATTCTCCGGAAGCGTTGCTGGCAGCAATTTCCGGAAGAGTTTGGGAGATCGTCGTACCTAGCGCCGCATTACCCGGCATCCAACAACAGCATTTAATCAGCAGCACGGCGCATCGCAGCGACGGCGTCCACGCTCGTATCGTGTCCAACACTCCTCCGATGAGGCAGGCGCAACCGCTCGAACCTACGCTGGAGGACGCCTATCTTGCCGCCACCGCCAATCGGCAATCGGTTTCGGCGGGGGTTCCTTCGTGAATATTTCTCGTGTCGTCTATGCCTCGGCTCGCGCAGATTTCCTCGAACGCATCCGCCGCTATAGTTTTCTATTTACGCTTGGCCTAGCGCTCTATTTCGGTTACCTCGCAACAATCGGCCGCATCATGCTACGCTTGGGCGATACGCGTGGCGTTTACAATTCCGCTTGGGTCGGCGCGCTACTCACCATCGTTGGCAGTACCTTCATCTCTCTCGCTGGCTTTTATTTCGTCAAAAATACCATCCAGCGCGACCGCGAAACGCGCGTGGGTCAAATTCTCGCCAGTACACCGCTCTCCAAGTTCCTCTACATCGTCGGCAAAGTCATCAGCAATTTCGCAGTGCTCTCCTTGATGATTGTCATCCTGGCTCTTTCTGCCATTGTCATGCAGCTGGTTCGCGGCGAAGACACGCATATTCAACTCGGCAAGCTTCTGGCTCCGTTTCTATTTCTGGCGATTCCCGTGATGGCCGTGGTCGCTGCCATGGCTGTCCTGTTTGAGACCATTCCTTTTCTTCGCGGCGGCGCGGGTAATGTCGCTTACTTCTTCTTGTGGACGTTCGGCCTCGGCATGTCCTTCAGTTCAAACTTCCCTGCTGCCGACCTTACTGGCCTCTCCCTCGTGAAGGCAAGCAGCATGGCCGCAGCGCATCTCACCGAAAAATCCGGCTTCTCTTTTTCTCTCGATGCGGGCCAGTTCAACGCGGCCTCCGCCACGTTCCGCTGGGATGGTATCTCCTGGTCCTGGCAGATTCTTCTTGCCCGATTTCTCTGGCTTGGTGTCGCGCTCGCGCTTTCTTGCCTCGCTGCCCTATTGTTTGATCGCTTCGATCCCGCGCGAAGCTTTCGTCCCTCCGCGGCGACCCCCCTGCCCGTTCCGGCACGTGCTGCGCCATCCACGGCCTTGGTGCCCGCCGGCACTCCTGTGCGCGCGCTCACGCCGATATCGCCCACCGCGGTCGATTCCCGGTTCCTTACGATTCTCTCCGCCGAACTTCGTCTAATGACGAAGGGGCAGTCCTGGTGGTGGTATCTTGTGGCTCTGGGATTGCTGATTGCTTGTGCCTTTGTCCCCAACGCTTCTGCGCGTGGCATTGTTCTGGCGTGTGCGTGGATCTGGCCCATGCTGCTCTGGTCCTCCATGGGAATCCGCGAGGTGCAACATCAGACGCACCAACTTCTTTTCTCTTCCCCTCACCCCATCTCTCGTCAACTTCCGGCGGTCTGGCTGGCGGGCGTGATCGTTGCGCTCGTAACTGGCGGCGGTTTCGCTCTGCGACTCCTCATCGAGGCCAACGGGCGCGGTCTGTTTGCCTGGCTTGTTGGCGCGCTGTTTATTCCCACCGCAGCGCTGGCACTAGGAGTTTGCAGCCGCTCCGCGAAACCATTTGAGATTCTCTACACCCTGTTGTGGTATATCGGACCGATGCACGCCATGTCCGCTCTTGACTACGCGGGATCCGCGCCGGCCACCGCGACGACACGCTACCCGTTCTTATACCTAGCACTGACCGCAATCTCGGCCGTCGCCGCCGTGCTCGGCCGGAAGAGCCAACTGCTCGGTTGAGCGTCAAATCGTGTGCGTCTTCGCTGGTGTCGCACTCAGGAAATCACCGCACGGGCCTGTGTGGAATACGCGCTTTCCATTCCCGTCGAATCCACTTCAGTGGCCAGGCAAGCGAGGTTTGCTTCGGGTCAAATTCAGATTGATGTACGCCGTGCTGGAAATCAATCCGATGTCGAGCTCCGCGAAAGACCCTCCCAAGGAGGCCGTCCGGGCACCCCAAAGCGTGCTGCCGATGCTTCATTGCACTGCGTCTGGCGTAAAGGCAACCGGGAGTGACACGCTGCTACCCGGACCGACACCAAGAGATGAGGCTGATAACAGCAAATTCCTGGAGCGTGCTGGATACCCGCAGGATCGATATGCTGGTGCTGTTACGGTTTGTCACCACGATCGTTGTGGAACCACGAAATCAAAGCGACGGATCGAAGGTTCGGCGCGGCGGGGACTACCCCTACTTGGGCGCATGTAAGGTTGGCACAGCAGAGCCAGACAACCACAATCAATCCGACCGCCAGACAAAACGGTAGTGTTTTTTTCCAAGGGCGGGCAGTCTTTCTTGGTTTGTAGGACCGGGGAAGCGACGGAACGGAGGAGGGTAGCCCGGCAATCGCCGCTCACGGTTCTTACCTACAAGCGGGGCTGGGCCTCTCAGACTACCCACAGATAGGTTAAATTAAGAACAGATAAACAGTACTCCCTATTGCATAGTACCACTATGGTCTCAATACTATGCCGTACACCTTACCCATCCAAACGTTCCGAGAAGCCTGCTCCGTTCGCGCGATTCTGTTTGCCGTTATACAATCCTCAACCATGATTGTCTTCCCTGTGAGGATCGCTCCATGAAATTCTGCCTTTCGTCCTGCTGCTTATTTCTAGTTCTGCTTGCACCTTCCCCGGCCCTGCCCCAGGGCACTCCTGCAGGTTTTCTGCTTGTCGCCAACCAGTTTGAACACACCGCCCTGCTCATTGATCTCGCGTCTCGCAAAACAATTTCCGCGACGGGCGTCGATATCAACGGTCACGAGGTGGTCGTTTCTTCCGACGGCCGCTTCGGGTATGTGCCCATCTACGGAAATTCCGGCGTGGGCAAGCCCGGTACCGACGGCGGCACGATCCAAGTCGTCGATCTGCAAACGGGCCGCGCGGTCGACATCATCAATCTCCCTAAGCCCGTCCGCCCCCACTGCGCGAAATTCGGACCCGAAGGTTTGCTCTATGTCACCGCCGAACTCGCCAATGCCGTCTACGCCCTCGACCTGCCCTCGCGCAAGGTTGTCGCTGAAATCCCAACGGGACGCCCGGAATCCCACATGCTGGTCATCTCCCCAGACGGGGCGCGTGCGTACACCGCGAATGTTTCCACCGGCACCATCAGCGTGCTGGACCTGCGCAAACACTCGCTCGTCACCGTGATTCCTGTCGCCAAGCGGGTGCAGCGCCTGGCGCTGTCGCCTGATGGCAAGTGGCTTTACACTCACGACCAGGATGCGCCGCGTATCGCCGTCATCGACACTTCCACAAATGCCATCTCTCGCTGGATCAATGCTCCCGCCACGGTCTACTCTTCGCAGGTCACTCCTGATGGAAGATATCTGCTCGCAGATTCGTTGGCCGGAAAACTGTTTGTGATTAACCTGCCAGCTGGCGCAGTGGAGAAGACTTACGACATTCCCGCAGCGGTTGGTGAAGTCGCGATTACGCCCGACGGCTCATACGCCTACGTGAGTTGCCCGCAAGCCGGCACGATCGAAGTTCTGAATTTGCGTGAAGGAAAACTGGAACAACCTATACATCTCTCCAAAGGCGTCGATGGACTCGCTTGGTTGGCTTCAGTGGCAAAGTAAGCGTACTCGAAACGCTCATCTCCGTTTCAAATCCCCAAGCTCTTCCAGAGCACGTCTACCCGCGCCTTCGTCGCTTCATCCATCAGGATCTCGCCCGGCCACGGCCGCGCAAATCCCTCGCTCGCCCACTTCCGCGTCGCATCCACGCCCATCTTCGACCCAAAATCCTGCATGCGCGCGGCATGGTCCAGCGTGTCCACCGGCCCGAACATGAACTGCACATCCCGCTCCGGGTCGATGGCGCAAAGTGCCTTCCAAACCACTTCACGGTAATCGTGGACGTTTACATCGTGGTCTACCACCACCAAAACCTTGGTGAACATCGCCTGACCGAGCGACCAGATCGCGTTCATCACTTTCCGGGCGTGTCCCGGAAACGATTTCCGGATCGACACGATCATCAGATTGTGTACGATCCCTTCCGCCGGCATCGACACGTCGACGATTTCTGGATGCGTCATCTTCATCAGCGGCAAAAATACTCTCTCAATTGCATGACCCAGGTAGAAATCTTCCTGCGGCGGCCGTCCTACTACCGTCGTCAGGTAGATCGGATCCTTCCGTTGCGTCACACACTCCACATGAAAAACAGGGAACTCCCCTTCCAACGAGTAATATCCGGTGTGATCTCCGAACGGCCCTTCAGTCCTCAACTCGTTCAGGTTCACATACCCTTCCAGGACCATCTCCGCATTCGCGGGCACTTCCAGTTCATTCGTTTCGCACTTCACCATCTCCACCGGCTCTCTTTTCAAAAAGCCGCTGAACATCATTTCGTCCAGGTCCGGCGGAATCGGCAAAATCCCTCCCAGCGTCGTGGCCGGATCCGATCCGATCGCCACGCTCACCGGAATTCGCCCTTCCGGATTTTTTGACCGCGCGCGCCGGAAATGCTCTGCACCGTGCTTTTGCGTTTGCCAGTGCATTCCCGTCGTCCGCTCGTCGTAGATCTGCATGCGGTACATCCCCACATTGCGCTTGCCGGTCTCCGGATTCTTCGTGAACACCAGCGGGAACGTGATGAATCGACCGCCGTCCTGCGGCCAGCACTTCAGTATCGGGAAATCCAGTAAGTTGACGTCGCTTCCTTTCCGCACAACTTCTTTGCACGGTCCGTCTTTCATGCTCTTCGGGAAAAACGATCCCAACTCCGCCAGCTTCGGCAGCATCTTCAGCTTGTCGAACAATCCCTGTGGCGTTTGCATATCCATGAATCCGCGAATCCGCGCCGCCACGTCATCCAGCTGATCCACCTCAAACGCCAACTCCATCCGCCGCTCGCTTCCAAACGCATTAATCAGCACTGGATATCGCGAGCCTCTCGGCTTCTCAAACAGCAGCGCCATCCCCCCAGGATTTCCCTTCGGCCCGGGTTGCGCCTGCGCCCGCTGCGCCACTTCCGTAATCTCCAGCACCGGGTCCACTTCCGCTTTAACGCGCTTCAGCTCGCCTTCTTTTTCCAGTCTGCGTAGAAACTCCCGCAAATCCGCGTATCCCACTTCTGCCTCCTGAGAGATCCATTGCTGGGGCGCCAAACGCACACACTAACACGCCCGCCGGAAGTGGCGCAAAAATATAGCGGCGATACTCCGCGTTCATCTCGCATGGAAGAAACGATTGGCGCGGAAATTCAGGCACTCGCCAGCGAGTATACTGGGAACACGCCCTCTCTCGGATCGGAGATGACCTCTTTGCACATTCTTCGCGCCCTCTCCCGCGCACGCTTTTCAATTATTACCGTCGCTGCCGCCTACCTGCTCGCTTGCCTCGTTGGGATCTTCATGGTCCATTCGCAAAACCATTTTGCCCTTGCGCACAGAGACAAGTTGGTCGGCGCGGCACAGCAATCCAGTATTCTCACAGAGCTCAACGCCGGGCATCCGTTTCGCGCCGGGATGCTAGACTTTGCCGGGAACTTCGCCGCCGGTGTTTCCAGTGCGGCAAGCGGCCTGTGCCCTCCATTCGCCTACCCAATCATGTCCTATCGCGGATGGATCGGTGGCATCGTCTCTGTCGACGGCGAACACAAAAGTCGCTTTACCAATCGCAGATCCGCCATCTATTACCTGGTCGTTTTGTTGCTGCAGATCTTTCCGTACTCGCTCGCTGGTGGAGCCGGAATAAATGTGGGGATCTCTTTATTCTTTCCCGCTCCGTACTACGCTGGTGCGCGATACTGGGTCATTCCTCGGGAGGCCTTGCGCGACGCTGCCCGAATTTTACTTCTGACGCTTCCGCTCTTCTTCATCGCCAGCATGGTCGAATTCTACTTCGTCTGAAGCCGTCACTTCCTGCAATCGGCTCCATTTCTCCAAGCCATCAGTCGGTCTTTGCGGCTTCTTCCTCTGACTTGCGGTCATCACCAATTCCCCACTGGTGCCCGCAGGAATGACAGTTCCAACCCTTTATCCTGACGGTTATCGGTAAACCAATGAATAATCCCGCTCCCGCCACTCGCTTCATCAATCCTTCGAAACTCACATCCAGCGAACCGCATAGAGGACATCTTGGCTGTTCGTTTTGCCCCATGCGGTCCACTTCAAACTTCTCCGGAACACTCTGTTCCAGTAGTCTCTCCGCTTCCTCCGCATCCCTTTTTCTAACGATCAGCTTTACGCCACCGAGCAGATTAGATAAGAACCAATCCAATCGGATTAAGTTTTCATCGAACAAATAGCACTCGATGCCCGCTCCTTCTAGCACCATGCGGTCCGTCAACGCCTCGGTCATGTCTCGGTATGTTCGAACTACAATTGGTTCACTCGGCTCACCAACTTCATCTGGTTTCGTGGCATCCTCCGGGGCCATTTCCCTGTCGTTCGCCGTTTCGGAATTCACGCGCGGCTGATCCATCGGCTTCCAGCCTTGGCCCTTCCCCGGCCAATCCAGACCACGCCTTTCCATCTCCGCGCTGAAAACCTGAAACGCCCATTCCGTGAAACCGCGATAGCCTGTTGCGACTTTTTGCAACTCCAGATTATTCATGGCAGCAAAATGCGCCCGGAGTCGCTTACGCTCCCGCTGTGAATCGATTTTCGCCATGAACCCACACCACGCCTGTGACTCTCAAATCGAGTTCCCCGCCTGACTCAATACTTACGACTGATAACTTAGAATTGCTTGCCTCAGCTCCACGTCCTGAAAAACAGTGCTTGCCGCGCGATGGGCTCGGTCTTCTTGGCCATCGCTTCCATTTGCACGTTCGTCAGCGGCGTAAACTCCCGCGCCAGCTTCACGTTTTCTTCCAATTGCGCCACCGTGTCGCAACCGATGATCACGGTGCTCACGGGATGCGAGAGTGTGAAATACATTGCCTGCTTGATGTCCAGCACCCCCGGCCCCGTCGCCGGCCCTTCCCATCCGCCCGTGTTGCTCGGCGTCGGTTTCCAGCTCGCCAGAATTCTGCCTCGTGCCGGAATTTTCATTCCGATAATTCCCAGTTGCTTCTCCACCGCCATCGGCAGAAGTTTCTCTGCAAAGCTCCTCTTATATTGATCGGCCGCGTTCAGCGCCAGCAAGATCTGGTCGAACGGATATTCCTGCAGACACTGCATCAGCACGCCGGGGTCCGCGTGACCGGTCACGCCTGCGAAGCGCACGATCTTTTGCTCCTTCGCTTGTTGCAGCGCTTCAATCGCTCCGCCTTTGGCGAAAATTCGGTCCACGTCGTCCTGGGTCGTCACGTGGTGCAGTTGCCACGCGTCAAGATGATCCGTATTCAGGAGTTTCAGCGATTCTTCCAGCAGCTTCAGCGACCCGTCTCTGGTCCGATCGTCCGTTTTCGTCGCCAAGTACACTTCCTTCCGCCGCTGCTTCATCACCTCGCCAATGTACTTCTGGCTCCAGCGCCCGCTTCCGCCATACATCGCCGCGGTGTCGATGTAGTTGATCCCCAGATCAATCGCGCGCTCCACAATCGCGACGGCAACCTCCTGATTGTTCGGCTGCTCAATCGCCGCTTGCCCACCCAAACTCAGGATTCCTACTTTGTATCCCGTCTTTCCCAGATTCCGTGTCGGCATCGACCCCGCGGTCACCAGGTTCATGGGCAGTGCCGGAAATCCATTGAGCCGTTCGCCAGCTGCTTCCGTCCTCCCCAAAGCGTTCTCTGCAAACGGCGCGACCAACCCGGCCGTTACCGCGGCGGTCACTGCGCCCGACCTCTTCAGGAACTCTCTTCTCGACGCTCCCGTTTTTTCCTCACGTGGCTCTTTCATTACGTCCCTCCTACTTCCCCTGGCCGCCATCGTAGTCCCCTGCCGTTCAGCGCGCAATCTGAAAACTCGCCAAAAAGCACCCCGCGTCACACGGGGCGATTTGCTGTAAACTCGAATGGGCGTATGGCCCGGCCAAACTTTAGGAGAACTGAGATGAAGAGACTTCTTTTGCTTCTTGTTGTGGTTCTTATCACCGCCGATTTTGCCTCAGCCGGACCGAAGCCACAGCCAGGCACGATTGTCTCCCAATCCTCGGTGGCCTGCGGCACGAAAAAATCCAAGAAAAGCGATATCGACCTCATGTGTCAACAATACGTCGTCCGGACCGCCACCGTTGATTACACCGTTCGCCAACAAAAGCCTTCCGACCAGTCCCTCATCGCGCCCAATACCCCCGTTACATTCACCATCGACAAAAACAAAATGAAGTTCAAGGCCAACGGAAAATCCTACGAATACCTGGTGCTTTCGCAAACCGCTGCTAACGCCACACAGCCCTGACGCGGGGAGAATGAGCGTCCCACCGGGCGCCACTCTACTGGCGCCGATGCCCATTCACGGTTCTTTGGTTTACTTCTCCTGTTGCTCCTTTAGCTCACTTATTCGCAGACATGCTCATTGGATAAACTCGTGGCCCTCTCCCCAGGTTGCCAAGATGGCGTACCAGACGGCCCGCCGCAGCGGACGTACTCACCATTTAGTTCCCCATTCTTCTGATTGGCAATGACTCTGAAGGCAAAGTCTTTCCCGAGGAGGCTGACATCCTGTCCCGCCACAATCTCGTTGCCGAGCAGGAGTTAATTCTCCGCTCGCTCGACTCCAATCGCGTAGCAGAGATTCGTGTCGTCGGTGAAATTGGTTGTCAGGGCGATTTCCATGCCTAAGGTGTGGCTTTGGTCCGGGAAACGCTGGACTTAAGGAGGTTGAATTGCATCAACCTCGCTCTGGAATGTGTCAGTTATAGTGCACCTCTGCATTTGGAACTTGGCGATTTCGAATTCGATGTCTGCGCCATTCATGGCGGGCTGGTACGCTTCTGTGATTCCTACGGCCATGCCACGGTCTGGAAACTTCCCACGCAAGTTCCCCACAACGCCCCCGGTTGCTGGCATCTTCACAAAACCAGGAGCTTGCTTCCCTCTGAACCGCCGTCGCCGTTTTGGATCCGCCGGAGTCAATCGATTCCCGCCCGGCACTGGCACGGTCATGGCAAAAACCGTTTATCGTGGAGCCACTCGCCGATTTCATTCCTGCACCCGACACCAACCGCCGCCTGCATCGTCGCGCCAAAGTCGGTTACTACGGTTAGGTCCGCTGTGAAGCCTTCGGCGACGACATCGTCCAATGGCTTGATAGGTCTCAAGGGGACTCCGCTTCAAGACCGAGCATTCCAAACTGGACTCCGCAGTTGTGCGCATCGCGGGCCCTTTTCTCCGCGAAGCACCGCAGTCTCCCGCGATCTTCCTACCCACTCGCAGCACAAATATTGCTCCGTCGCCTTTCTCCCTATGCACTAACAACGGAACTTAACCAAAACGCCCGCGAAGCCTTGGTGCCCCAATCCCCGATTGCCTCTTTCTCCCATTGCTTCTATTCTGGAGATTCGACTCCCATGAACCGCATCTACCTCGACCATAATGCCACTACTCCCGTCGACGCCGCCGTGCTCGACGCCATGCTTCCCTACTTCTCCGCTGATTTTGGCAACGCCTCGTCGATCCACACTTTCGGGCAGCGCGCGCGTTCCGCCGTTGAAACCGCTCGCGAACAGGTGGCGGAGCTCCTGAACGCTCGCCCGCAGGAAATCGTATTCACCAGTGGTGGAACGGAAGCCGACAATCACGCCATCTTCGGCGTGCTGCAAGCTGCCGCCGATTCGGCGAAGCACGTCATAACCACCTCCATCGAACACGAAGCGGTCCTCAATACCTGCCAGGCTCTTGAGAAGCAGGGCGTCGCGGTGACCTATCTCCCTGTATCCCGCGACGGGCTGATCAGCCTCGACGATTTGCGCAAGGCTCTTCGCCCGGAAACTCTCCTGATCACCGTGATGCACGCCAACAATGAACTCGGCACCGTGCAGCCTCTTGCGGAAATCGGTGGCATCGCCGCGCGAGCCGACGTCTACTTTCATTCCGACGCCGTGCAGTCCGCCGGCAAAATCCCCATCGACGTCAAGGCTCTTCAGCTTGACCTGCTCTCCCTATCCGGTCACAAGCTCTACGCACCCAAAGGCATCGGCGCACTGTTCATCAAGGGTGGAACGCGCCTTCGCCAGTTTCTCTATGGTGGACATCATCAGCGCGGTTTTCGCCCCGGAACGGAAAACGTCGCGGGCATCGTCGGTCTGGGAAAGGCCGCGGAACTCGCCCGCCTTGCGCTCGCTGCCGATGCGCAGCGCGTCTCCGCTCTCCGCGACAAGCTAGAACACGGTCTGCTCCTCCGAATCCCCGATTCGCTCGCCAACACTGCCACGGCCCCACGCATTCCGAACACGTCCAACCTCACGTTCCCCGGCATCGAAGGAGAAGCGCTGATCATCGCTCTCGACCTGAAGGGTCTCGCCTGCTCCACCGGCGCCGCTTGTTCGTCCGGCGCGGTCGAACCCTCTCACGTCCTCACCGCGATAGGACTTCCCGCTTCAGTCGCTCGCGCCAGCCTTCGCTTCAGCCTGGGCCGCCACACCACGGAAGCCGAAATTAATGCCGTGCTGGAGATCGTCCCGGCCGCCGTCGCGCAGCTCCGCCAACTCTCGCCCACCTACCGCACGGAATCGGCAAACACGGTAAAATAAAGGGAGCATGTCCACACAATTTCAACTTGATTCTCTTCCTGCGGTCACGGCGCTTCAGCCCGGCCTGGTCGCCGTCGCTATGTCCGGAGGCGTGGATTCCTCCACCGTTGCCGCCGTTCTCCAGCAGCAGGGCCGTCCCATCGTTGGCCTCACGATGCAGCTCTGGAATCAGCGCCGCCTTCCCGAATTGCAAGGGGATGGTCCGGCACAGCACCGCTGCTGTTCGCTCGACGACGTGTACGACGCCAAGCGCGTGGCGCAACACCTGAACTTTCCGCACTACGTTCTAAACTTTGAAGAACAGTTCGAACAGCGCGTTGTGCGACCCTTCGTCGAACAGTATCTTTCCGGCCGCACACCCATCGCCTGCACCAATTGCAATACCGATGTGAAGTTTGAGCCGCTACTTCGCATGGCGCGGCAGATTGGCGCAGAACGACTCGCCACGGGACACTATGCCCGCATCCGCCGCAATGAGCAGAGGGGGCGCTACGAACTGCTTCGCGCGCGCGACGATTCCAAGGACCAGTCGTATTTCCTGTGGGGACTCACGCAGGAGCAACTTTCCCGCAGCGAATTCCCGCTGGGCGAACTTACGAAAGAGGAAGTCCGCGCTCTCGCTCGCGACGTGAAATTGCCCGTCGCGGAAAAGCCCGAAAGCATGGAGTTGTGCTTCGTGCCCAACGGCAACTATGTGCAATTCATCCACGCCTACTCCCGGGAAGTAGGTAAGTCCGTCGACAACACGGAAGGCGACATCGTCACCGAATGCGGCGAAGTCCTTGGCCGCCACACGGGCGTGCATAATTACACCATCGGTCAGCGCAAGGGACTCGGCTTCTCTACCGGCAAGCCCATTTACGTTCTGGCGATCGATCCCGAAAACAATCGCGTCATCGTCGGCGAAGACGATTCTCTGCGCACGAGCTCCTGCGAAATTGAAACTGTGAATTGGATTTCCATCCAAGAGCCCGACGCGTCTTTGCGCGCCGAGGTGAAAATCCGCCACAAGCACGCCCCTGCGCCAGCCATCGTGGAAGCGCTTCCCGGAAATCGCGCGCGCATCACCTTCGATTCCCCGCAGCGCGCCATCACTCCCGGCCAGGCCGCGGCCATCTATTCCGGCGACGTGGTCCTCGCCGGCGGCTGGATCAGATAGCAAAGCCGGTTCGAACTTATAAACAGAATCGGCTCCCGGCAACGGTACCGAATTTCTGCCAGGTTTGTTTTTCGGGTGGTAAAATGCGGCTCCAACGAGTAAAGTCCAGCCGTTAAGCCGCCCCCGCTGCCAAAGACAGCGCTCCTCCCAGAGCAGCAATTGCACGAGAAAAAGGACATGCGAATGTGTACGGACGAATGAGGAAGGCAACTTTATTGCTTGTTGGTGCACTGTTGTGCTTACTAGGGCTCAGAGGCAGCTCCTGGGAGACTCGGCTTGAAGCTCGGGGAACGGTGGAGACGAATCCAAAGCCGACAGAAAAACAAAAGGCCCACACTGGGCATACATGCCCGATCCACGGTGGACGCTAACCGCAGAGATTAATCCTGAGGCGGACGTGTTCGTTCACGTCCGCAAGTTGAAGGATGCCAAACACCTCAACGCTGGAGCGCCAAATAACGACACCCTCTACTCCCGATCGTGGGTCGATCTCAACGACGAGCCGGTGATCCTCTCTGTGCCGGAAATTAATGACCGCTACTACACCATGGAAATCGTGGATTTCATGGGTGACAATTTCGCCTATGTCGGCGTCCGTGCAACAGGCACAAAAGCGGGGAGCTATGCCATTATCGGCCCCGGTTGGAAGGGAGAACTTCCGGCTGGAGTCGTTGCGTTGCCACCTTCCTCTACACCTCGGGCAACAATCCTGGGACGCACACTTGTCAAGCCGGCGAGGACCGGAAAGTTGTTTATGCGATTCAGGACCACTACAAACTCACGCCACTTTCTCAATGCGGAAAGGCAGAGACGAAGGTTCCTGCGAATGCCGTTATTTGGGAAGCTTCCAGTTCCAAGACTGACCCGCTGGCGGATTGGAAGACAATCAATCTCGCCATGCTCGAGGTTCCTCCCGCTGCGCACGACGCCGTAGTACGCCACTCATTTTCCTTGATTGGCATTGGACCAGGACTTGATGTCGCAGCTCAAGACGAGGCTATTAAACGAGGTGTGGCTCGCGCACCAAACGATGGAATGAAGATTATTGCTGGAGCCTTCGCAGACGGCTACCTGCAGAAGCAGGTGAATGGCTGGAATCATCCGCCACCCGCGACGGGAAGGGCAACAGCAACCGGAGACTGCTTGTTCCGCGCCGTTCAGATGCTTGCAGGTTTTGCCGCCAATGACCCTGATGGAGCAATGTATTTGAACGTTTCCCTCGACGGCGAAGGAAAAACCTTTGACGGGAGCGAATCGCTATCAGATTCATTTCCAAAGGTCGATGCTGTTTGGTCGGTGACCAAGTACAACCCGCAATACAATCTTGTCGACAATCCGACCGACCGCTATTCACTAGGCGACCGCCGCGGCATGAACGTCAACCCGGACGGCAGCCTTGACACTTACGTCCAGAAAGATTCACCCGGAGAGGAGAAGAAAGCACACTGGTTGCCAGCGCCGGATGGGAACTTTTTCCTTATCCTTCCTACTTACTGGCCCGGAAAAGACCTGGTGGACCAGACATAGGCACCGCCACCTTTGAAGCGGGCTAGGACGAGTTAGGAAGTGAACGAATTTGACCTTCCGCTCAGCGAGTTACCGTCGCAACGTCGACGCATGACAAAACACATGCGGCCGAACGGAGCGGAGAGTACCCATAATGAAACCAGAATGTTCGCGACGCAACTCTTTTCGGGACTTACAGGAGAGATTCACGGGGTGTGAATCAGATAAACAACTCGTCTTCCTGCTCCACCGATTCCCGCGCCCGCGCTCTTCCCCGTCGCGAGCGCAGCACATCCAATCCCACCTTGATGCCCTGCACAATCGCCGAAGCCTTCTGCACCGGGCCCCAGAATCCGCGTTTCACGTTCACGCCAACATCTTCCACGGCTTCCAGCGTTCCCGTCAGGATGCGGTCGGCACGCAGCAATTGACCGCGCAAACGGTCCGTCGCGTCAGTGAAGATGCGGTCGATCTTCTGCGCCTGCCCGCGCGCCAGGTACACGATCTGAGAAGCGTCTTCCACCAGCGTGGCGATCTTGGGCTGCGTTTCGTCCAGCAACAATTGCGTGCGCGTCAGAATCGGTCCCATCCGCGAGTGCAGATCGTTCACCACACGATTGATCGACTCTGTCGTGCGCTTCAACTGCACGAACAACGCGATCAGGATGCCGACCTGCACCACCAGCGCAATCGCCGCTACGATGCTGAAGAATTCCATCCAGAATTGCATACACACCCCGCCTCTCCGCGAACTTTGCGGAAACTGCCTCGGCTTTCCCTATACTTTCCTTACGACTTGGATTCGCGTAGAAATGCTTCCCGCCCTGCTTCCACAGCCGCTGTCAACGAATCCCGCTTCCGCGACGCAACATCCTTGCCGCGCTCAATCAGTTCATCGGCCCGTTCACGGAGTTCACGGGCTTTCTTTTGCGCAAACTCACGGCCATCATCGGCGCGCTTTGACAGAAAATCACGCGTCTCTTCGCCCGACTTCGGAGCAAACAGCACACCCATCAGGGCGCCGACACCTAATCCCACAAGAAAATAGCTAACCTTGGATCCCACGTTGTCTGGCATGGTAACCTCCACGGAAACCGTAGCATAGGGGAAGGGAGGTCGCAATACGCCTTAACCACTATTATCGTCGACAACGGTTAGCTGGCCTCCGCTTCCGGCCCCGAAGTATGCCCGTATCTTCTCCGCACTTTTCTTAGACACCATGCGGCTCAGCTCTTCTTTGCTTGCCCTCTGCAGGTTCGCAACACTCCCGAATCGCTGGAGCAACTTTTGCGCGGTGGCCGGACCAATTCCCGGTATCTCTAAAAGCGCCGTTTTGGTCTGTCGCGCACCCCTTCGCTGGCGGTGAAAGTTCACCGCAAAGCGATGGGTCTCATCGCGAATCTGCTGGATTAGGTGTAGCACGGGCGAATGCCGCTCCAAGATAATCGGCTCATTCTCTTGCCCCAGAACATACAGGATTTCTTCCTTCTTCGCGATGCTGGCCATCGGCTGATTGATAATCTGCAACCCCTCAAGAGCCCGGGCCGCAGCATGCAGTTGTCCCAGCCCGCCGTCGATCAAGATCAGTCCCGGCATGGGCTTTTGCTCTTCCTGCAAACGCCGGTAACGCCGCGTCACGGTTTCGAACATGCTGGCGAAATCGTCGTTCTGCCGACTCTCCTGCGCCAGGCCACTTCCCTCGTCTCCGCGAATGATGAATTTTCGGTACTCCGACTTTTTCATCCGCCCGTTTTCCCACACCACCAGGGAGGCGACCGTGTCGCTTCCCTGGATATGCGAAATGTCGAAGCTCTCGATGCGCTTCGGATCTTCGGGCAAGTTCAGCGTAGTTTGCAAAGCTTCGCTGATCACTCTCGACGTTGGCTTCAATACGCGGAAGCGCTGTTCGAACGAATGCTTCGCATTGCTCTCTACAAGGTCCAAGAACGCGCTCTTGCTGCCGCGTTGCGGGGTGAAGATCTCCACCTTGTGGCCCGCGCGTTCACTCAACGTCTCTTCCAGTAACTCGCGCTCTTCAAACTCAATCGGGACGTGAATCAGCTTCGGCAGATATTCTGTCTCCAGATAAAGTTGTTTCAATAACGAAGGGACGAATTCGTGAGGGTCGAACAGTTCCAAATCTTCCCAATAGAATTCGCGGCGATCCACGACGCGCCCGCCGCGAAGGTGAAACAAATTTGCCGCCACAAGCGGTGATTCCGCATAGTAGCCCAGCACGTCGGTGTCATCGCCCTGCGCCGCCGCAATGCGCTGCCGTTGTTCGATATCTTCCAACGTGCGTAGCAGGTCGCGATAGGCCGCCGCCTGTTCGAACAGCTCCTTTTCCGCCGCAGCCATCATGCGCGATTCCAGGCTTTTGATCAGGTCGTGCCGGCGCCCTTCCAGGAACAGTCGCACGTCGCGCGCCGCTTCTGCGTAGCGTTCGTCGCTGGTAAGGCCCGCCACGCAAGGACCGAGGCAGCGCTTGATGTAGTACTGCAGACAGGGCCGCGGGTGGCTCTTGGTCAGATCCACGAAGCACGACGGCACCAGAAACCGCTTGTGAACAAAGTGCAGAATGCGCCGCGCCAGGCTCGCCGGAAAATACGGCCCGAAATACAGCGAACCGTCTTTCTTCACTTTGCGTGTGAAATAAACTCGCGGATATTTCTCTCCTGCCGTGAACTTGATATAGGGATAGGTCTTGTCGTCGCGCAAAACCACATTGAACTTCGGCTTGTACTGCTTGATCAGATTGTGTTCAAGCGCCAGTGCTTCGCGTTCATTGTCGACGACAATCGTTTCGAGGTCGGCAATCTCGCGCGCCAGCGAGCCGGTCTTCGCGTCCACCCACCGCGATTCCAGGAAGTACGAGCGCACTCGATTCCGCAGCGATCGCGCCTTACCTACGTACACCACTGTTCCACCGGCGTCCTTGAATAGATAAACGCCCGGCTTTTCGGGAAGTTGTTGTGCTTTTTCGCGGGGTTCCATGCGTTTCGGGGTCCGAGGTTCCCGGTGAGCCCTATTCATCATAGTACGGCCACTCGCCCTGCGATGCGAATCGCCCAATGAATTCAGCGCTGCTCCCAGCCGTCGCATGGGTGTAGAATCCGCTTTGGCCGGGAGTTCGACGGTAAGAACTACAGACTTTAGGAGGAATCATGACTGCACCACAACCAAGACTCACACCTGATTTTGCTGTTGCACAGCGGGAACTGATGTTGCAGGGATTAGATCGTGAGATGGAGACGACGAAGAAAGTACTGTCGGCGGTGCCTAACGCGAACCGCGATTTCCGCCTCGACCCCAAATCACGCACTGCCTGGGAACTTGCCTGGCATCTTGCCTCCTCCGATGTGCAGATGCTCGACGAAGTGGCCGATCACAAATTCGAGATGGCACCGCGCTTCAAGCAGGAACCCAAGGACATCGCAGACCTAGTGAACTGGTATGACACGAACTTCAAGCGCGCTGCCAATCGCGTGCGCGCCATGACTCCCGAGCAGCTCTCGACTCCTGTTGATTTCGCCGGTGTATTCAACATGCCGGCGGTGTTCTACCTCGGCTTCGTCAACAATCATTCCATCCACCATCGTGGACAGCTCGCCGCCTACTTGCGTCCCATGGGTTCCAAGGTGCCTTCCATTTATGGTGGCAGTGCCGACGAGCCCTGGAAGGGCTAAGTCTTCACGAAGTTTGTGGCACGAGAACGGCCGTCGCCAGGCGGCCGTTCTTCTGAGTGAGTTGTACGAAGTGAACTACCGCACGCCGCGTTTGTGTTTTACACTCCTGCCAGAGAACGAGAAGTAGCATCGCTCCAAAAGAGGACACTATGGATCGAATCACGCGTCGCACGATGCTGCAGAAGTCCGCCTTCGCTACGGGTCTGGCGATTACTGCTGGCACTTTCCCGGGAATCAGTACGCTTCTGGCTGCAAATGCCGGCACAGCCACCGGGCCCGACCTGGCATTCCCCACGGCACCGCGAGACCGTTTGGCCGTCGCCACCTGGCCTTTCCGTGCCTACATCGAAGCAGCAAGTAATGAATATCGCGACAAGAAGCAGCCCGGCATGGATTTGCGCGAGTTCGCCGCCAAGGTCAAGAAAGATTTCGATGTTCCCGGCGTAGAACCGCTCAGCTCGCACTTCCCTTCCACCGAGCCTGCCTATCTTCAAAGCTTCCGCCAAGCCATCGACAAGGCCGGCGTTCACATCGTCAACATTCCTGTCGACAATTCCTTCAGCTACTACGACGCCGACCCTGCTGTTCGCCAAAAAGCTGTCGAAAATTGTAAAAAGTGGGTCGACGTTGCCATCATCCTCGGCTCTCCCAGTCTGCGAACTTCCATTGCGCAAGCAGAAAAGGCCAAGCCAGAAGTCGCCGTCGTTGCCGAACAGTTGAAAAAATTGCTGGACTACGCCGCGTCGAAGAACATCCTCATCAACCTCGAAAATGACAATCTCGCCAGCGAAGACGCCTTCTTCCTGGTGAAGGTCATCAAGCAGGTAAACAGTCCTTACCTGCATGCGCTACCCGATTTCTGTAATTCCATGCAATCCGGCAACTCCCAATTCAATTACGATGCCGTCGCGGCTCTCTTCGCGCTGGCCTATAACATTTGTCACGTAAAGGATTCCGAAGCCGGCGACGATGGCAAAATGGTTCGCGTCGACCTGAAGAAAACGTTCGACATCCTCAAGGCCAGCCACTATCGCGGTTATTGCTCGATGGAATGGGAAGGCGCGGGAAATCCGTACCAGGGAACCCGCTTCCTCATCAAGTCGTCTTTGGAAAATCTGGGATAGAAGCGCGCCAATTCGCGCAATCACCGAGCTAATAAGGAATATCTACCGCGCCATTGCGCGCGGCCATCTGCGATCCTTCGGAATCACGTACTACCTGCCGGACCAGATATTTGCCCGGCTTCAGCTCGAAACTCGATTTCAACGTGACCCCCGTACGCATCACTTTTTCGTAGGTGGGGTCCAACAGGTGCATCTGTAGAATTTTCTCGCCGCCGGTCACGAAATTCCCGTTGTCGTCGAAAATTGCCGTGGCAAAAATTAGATTGTCGCTATGCCTTCCGTCGGCCACACGAAAATGCATGCCCTTTAACTGCAATCTTGACACCACACTCAATTGCGCCTGGGTTTGGTCCTTCTTGTAATATTGCGTCTGCAATTCCAGAGGCAGATCCATGATCTCGTCCTGCGAGAAGATCGCCTCCTGAATCTCTTGCCTCTCTTGCTCCTTGGGATCCTTCAATTTTCGTGGTGCGTAGTAGCCCCGCCGTGCCTGAATCTGATACTTCTGCTTCCCGGTGAGTTTCACCTTGATTGTATGAAATGCGCCGTCCATCTTTTCATTTTGCGGGGAGAATCCAATCACGTAAGAAACATCTGGCGCGGAACCGATCATCTTCATCCCGCCCACAATGTCATTGGAGTTGTGGAAAAACGCTCCGCCTGTCCCGTACGCAAAATCTGCAAGGACAAAGGACTGTTCCAACTGTGCGGCCACGCGATACGATCCCATTTGCGCGATGCCATTTCGCTGGCGAGTAATGTCGCCCATATCTGGTGTGTACAGACCTCGCGCGTCCAGCGTGTTGATGACAATACTCGCGTGATTCGCCTGATCGACCACCTGCAGCATGTCGCTCGTCTGTAACCCCATGATGAATCCCGGCGAGACCAGCAGCATCAGCCGTTCCCCGGGCATCGCCGCAAGCCGCCGCAACGTGTCCTGAACAGTCCGATAGGAATAATTATTGTCCGCCTCGGCGCCGGCCATCACTTGTGGAATCGTCGACTGGGCTAGACTTACTGCCGAGCTATACATCAACGGATCATTGTTGTACGCGCACAACCATGCGTCCTTAACTATGGTCTGAAACGCCATCTGATCGTTGCGATTCTGCACCAGGTCGGCCATGTAAGGAGAAACGTCCGGGCAATCCGATGTCGACGTATGGCCGACCTTTGGTCGCGGGATGATGCCCAACAACTTCTGCTTGAGCAGGGGAATATCGCCCGTAAAATCCTGGGTCCATTCACCGGAAGTCGTGAAAATACCAACACGGTCGGTCGGGGCCAGACTATCCAGGAATTGCTCCGCCGATTTCCTTGTGTACACAGCATCTTCAGTTGTCAGGTGAATGTCATCGAATTCCATGGCTACAAAGCGGTCTGGCAACACCATCTTCGTCCCACTTCCGTCATCGCTCGAGTTGGCCTGGGTCCTTGCCGCTGCTGCCGCCTTTTCTTTCCGAGACTCCCTGGTCTCCACTGCAAACACGGAAATCGTCTGCGGTTTCCCCTGGTCAAAAATCTGAAAATCCTCTCTCTTCAGGTCAGGTATCGCTTTCCCTTGCCCATCGCGCACAATCACTTTCACTTGTACCAGGTTCACCCTGAGCTTGAATGTCGTCCCGGTGTCCTGCGTGGACATTTCGGATTTCGCTTCGGTTTGCGGTTTGGCAGGTTGTTCAGGTGTCGCCGCCACCGGAGGTGTTTGGGAACTTGCAGGCGCTGGCGTAGAGCTTCCAGTGTCTTGCGCGCGTGCTCCAGCGGCCCAGCACAACATCAACAAGGCACTCGCCACAACACTCCGGGTTCTTGCAACTCCCAGAGCGAGATTGCTCTGGCGGAATCTCTTCATGGATACCTACCCCGTTTCGCCTGAAACGAGCCTATTCTCTCATTCGCGCTTGGCTAGGATTGTACAAGAACTGCTTGCCCTGCGCGATTCCCGCAACCTCGCGCGCCTGCATATTCCTCGATCGTAACCATGGAGGCGAATCCCTTCGCCAAACGGATTCGTATATACTGGGAAGGGCTTTCCCACCAGTTGGTTTACAGGGGCCTCACTCCGATCGAAATGAGGAATATTCCGTGAAAATCAGGTTTTTTGCGCGCCAGGTCGCTGCGGCGCTGTTAGCTGCCGCTCTTTTGGCTCCGGCCGGTTTCGCCGACGAGGGCATGTGGACATTCGATAACCCGCCCACCAAGCTTCTCCAGGAAAAATACAATTTCACTCCTACTCAGCAGTGGCTCGATCATTTGCGTCTGTCCTGCGTACGCCTGAACGACGGCGGCTCCGGTTCCTTCGTCAGCCCTCATGGCTTGCTCCTGACAAATCACCACGTCGCGCTCGGCCAATTGCAGAAGAACTCTACCGCGGAACACGATTATGTTCGCGACGGTTTTTACGCCGCCACGCCGGATCAGGAAATGAAATCGCCCGACCTGGAAGTGAACGTACTCATGTCCATGGAGAACGTCACCGACAAGGTCAACGCCGCGACTAAGGGCGCCAAGACCACCGATGAGGAATTCACAAAGCGGAAGGCTGTCATCACGGATCTCGAGCGCGAGAGCACCGAGAAAACCGGCCTGCGTTCCGACGTTGTGACGCTTTATGCAGGCGGCGAGTATTGGCTCTATCGCTACAAGAAGTACACCGATGTCCGCCTAGTCTTTGCCGTCGAAGAACAGATTGCCTTTTACGGCGGGGATCCCGACAATTTCACCTACCCTCGGTACGACCTCGACATGGCTCTCTTTCGGGTCTACGAAAATGGGAAACCGATCGATAGCAAGGATTACCTCAACTGGAATCCCAAGGGAGCTGCGGATGAAGAACTGGTTTTCGTCTCCGGCCACCCGGGAGGTACGCAACGCCTGAGCACCTACACGGAGCTGGAAGCCGATCGCGACACGATTACACCTTTGGTCATTCAGAGTCTCAAACGCCGCATTGCCGTCCTTAAGGACTACTCCGCACGCGGCCCCGAACAGGCGCGCCAGGCAACCACGCTTATCTTCGGCCTGGAGAACAGCCGCAAAGTATTCGAAGGCCGCGAAGAAGGCCTGCAAAGCAAGAGCCTGATGGACAAAAAGCGCAAGGAAGAAGAAGATTTCAAGACCAAGGTAATGGCCAATCCGGAATGGAAAAAAGAGTACGGCGATGCCTGGGACCTGGACGGCAAGGCGATTGAAAAGGAGAAGTCCCGGATCAAAGAACAGTTCTTTCGCGCCACGGATTCACAACTCGCACTGCTCGCTGTGAACCTGGTCACCTACGTAGCTGAAATCAAGAAACCCGACGGCGAACGTCTTCCCGGTTACCATGAATCGCAACTGGATTCCCTGAAGCACCGCTTGTTCTCGCCGGCTCCCATCTATCCGGAAATGGAGATCGCCCGGATGACGAGCGCCTTGCAGGCAGACCTGGAAGGCATCGGACCTAACGATCCCTGGGTTAAGGCCGTCCTGGACGGCCGCACCCCGCAGCAGGCTGCGAAGGAAATCGTCTCCGGCAGCAAACTGGCCGATCCCGCTGTTCGCAAAGCGCTCGTCGATGGAGGACAGGCGGCCGTCGATGCTTCTACTGATTCCATGATTGTGATGGCTCGGAAAATCGACCCGATTCGCCGCGAACAGATTTCCTGGTTCGAGAAAAACGTGCAGAGCGAGCAGCAACGAGCCGGCGAGAAACTCGGCAAGGCGCGCTTCGCGGTCTTCGGAAAGAACGCCTATCCCGACGCAACCTTCACGCTGCGACTCTCTTATGGCCAAGTGAAGGGCTATCCGATGAACGGCACCATCGCACCCTATAAAACCACCTTGTACGGTCTGTACGATCGCGCCGCGAGTTTCGATAATAAGGAGCCGTTCGATCTTCCCAAGCGTTATATCGACGGCAGAGACAAGCTGGACCTTTCCACGCCCTTCAATTTCGTCACCACCAATGACATCATTGGTGGCAACTCGGGCTCTCCAGTTGTGAACAAAAATGGCGACATCGTTGGGCTGGTCTTCGACGGCAACATCGAATCGCTGGTCGGGGATTTCGTCTACGATTCCTACCAGAATCGCACCGTTGCCGTACATACCGGCGCAATGACCGAGGGATTGAAGAAGCTTTACGGGGCGCAAGCGCTCGTCGATGAACTGATGAGCAAATAGTTTAGGCAACTTCTCCGGCCTGTGACTGAATCGCAGGAGAAGGAGAAATCTCCAACGTGAAACCTGCTTCGCGATTCTGCCTTGGATTGCTTCTGGCCGCCGGCGGGCTGTGCCTTCAGGCGCAGCCCGCTGCCGCGCAGGACGCAGTGCCTCCCGACGCTCCACCCAAACCGCAGGATTCGTCGAAGCCTAAGCCGAATACCGACACCGCGGCAAAATCAGCGCCGGACCAGCCAACCTGGGATCCGATGCGAGCCGAAAAAGACATAGAAGTAGGCAAATTCTACATGAATAAAGGCGACATCGATGCCGCAATCGATCGGTTTGAAGACGCGGTCGTCGCCAAACCTGGCTACGCCCTGCCGTTTCGCTACCTAGGCGAAGCCTACGAGAAAAAAGGTAAAAAGAAACCCGCGGTGAAGTCCTACCAGCGGTACCTCGATCTTTATCCTCACGCGGAAGATGGCGACAAAATTCGCAAGAAAATAGAAAAATTGAATCAGGAAATTGACAAGCAAAAGAAGTAAGCGCCTTTAACGCACCAGCCGGTCCAGAAACTTGCGCGCTGACTCAAATTGTTCGAAGCGTTTTTCTTCGGCACGAAATTCGGGCGAATGAGAGATCAGGCTGCAGCCGGAGCGCCTCGTCGGGTGCTTCACGTGCAGCATCTCGTGATAGAGGACATATTCCACGACAAATTGCGGGACGCCCTCGCGATCCATTCGGCGATTCAGTAGGATCTGATTTGGGCCCGGGTCGTAACACCCAAACTGCCGCCGCCAACTTCGCGTGCTCCAGCCGATATGCGGGCGCTGTAGCACTCCTGCGAAGTATCCGTGATTCAACTGGTCGAACAATGTCACAAGGTCATATTGCTGTCCCTGTGGTGGTGTGTGCCTCAGGCGCACCCTCTGGCTGCGCATCCGGCCGATGCGGCCGCGCGTGCGGTCGGATCGGGCGTAGTCCAGATACGGGCGCACTAACGCACGTGGCGTCCGGCGCCGATAAACTCGTGCCAACAACAACGCGGCCGCACCCTCCAATACCTTCAGAGGCGCTCGCCGCAGCAGATCTGAGAACCGCACGAACAGGACGTCGTCGCGGCGCCGGATCGTTATGACCAGGCTGCTGTAGGGATAGAATTCCACGTGAAAGTGGGGAGGACGTTCCTCACACCCGACCCGCGTGAACATGCGCAGACACATTGCTTCCCCACCGGGAACTCTCGTAGCATTGCGTCGCCGCGGGCTCAATTCTTGCGCCTCACGGGCGGTGGTGCCGCCTTCTTTTTGGCCTTTTCCGCTTCGTTCAGGGCGTCCTGCGTTCCTTCGATCGCGTCATCCAGGTTGTCTTTGTACAACTCGAGCTCCGGGCCCCCTGCCTTTAGCTTCTCCAGAATCGGCAGGAACTCTTTCGCCTTTTCGGCCATCAGATCCACGCCCTGTCGAATATTGTCCTGATGCTCCAGCCCAACCTGAATGATGTCCGCCGCGTCGTCCACGCACCCAATATACGAGTTCATCAGGTAGTTAAGCATCTCCGTGTGCTTATTGGGTGAAGGGTGCTCCAACTCGTATTGAAATTTCTTCAATCGGTCTTGCGCGAACTCCATGAACAATTTCACGCGATCGTTGGGCGTCTCCGAGTCGCGAATCTTGTCCGCCTCAATCCCGGACAGGTAATCCTTTTCCGGCCTCTGCGCGAAGGAGGGCCGCGCGCAGGCAACTGCCAGCACAAGCACCAGCAGACCGCATGGCCAATTTTTCCACGTCATCATTGCTTCTTCTCCGGAGGCGGCGCACCCGGCGTCGTATCCCTGGTGCGACGAGGGAACAGCAGCTGAATCAGCGTGTCGTCGATACGGGTCATATCCTGTTTCACGATTTGCAGCGGAGGCTGCACGTCGGGCGGCACGATATTCATCATTTCGTCCACCTCACGTAGTGCGCGGCGTGCCTGCAACTCCAGGTGCCGGTAGGCATCCCCGTGCTTGTCTGCGTCCGGCTCCTGTTTCCTAAGAAGGTCAAAACAGGTGCGCAAGTTGTCTCGATATTTCTCAAACGTGAGTCCAACCGTACTGTAGTCCTCCGCCTTCGCCGCGCTGGAAGCCGCGGCAAATTGCGCCGCGCCCAGTTTGTCCAGGATTTTCACCTTGCTACCCGCATGGGGCTCCCGGTCAAAATGATCCTGCAACTCTTGGACCTTGTCCGCGGCAAGCAGCCCTGCACACACCACGAACAAAAGAAAGAACGTGGCTGCGCCAATGAATCGTGGCCTCTCGCTCTCGCTACTTCTTCTTTTGCACCGTCTTCTCGAGTACATGAATTCGCTCGGTCGCCTGCCACACCTGGTCGGGATTCCGGTTCTGATCGAGCACCAGAAATTTTCGGTAAGCCTCGAGGGCGGATTGAACCTGATTCAGTTTATCGTAACAAAGCGCCCGGATGAACCAGGCACCCGCGCCGGGAGTCTCCAGCTTGTCAATCTTGTCCATGGTGCTCAAGGCCACCGGGTAATTCCCCGCAAGATAGTAGGTAGAGCTGAGATCTCTCCAGTACGTGACATTGTTCTGGTCGATGGTCAACGCCGCCTTCAATTCCTCCTCCGCGCCGGGGAAATTCTTCTTGTCCATGTACAGCCGTCCGAGGCCTCCATGTAACTCCGCGTCATTTGGCGCCTGCTGTATGGCCTGCTGCAGGACGGTGATCGCTTCGTCTGTCTTTTTCTGTCCAATTAGGATATCCGCACGAAGCTTTTGCGCTTCCAGTCGCGGTGGATCGGACGCCGGTAATTTCTCGAGTTCGGCGAGCGCTTCATCGTATTTCTTCTGCTCCAGCAGCGAACGGATCAAGAATTCCTTCGTCGCAGCGTCCCCGGGTTCCACCGCCAGATAATTCCGATAGGCCTCGGCGGCCTCCGGCTTCTTCTGCAGCTCCAGGCTTTGCGCCAGCCCCTGCAGCGCCCGAACGGATTTAGGCGCAATCTCCAGCGCCTGCCGGAATTTTCCTTCCGCCTCCGACGGCTTTCCCAGTCGCAGAAGAAGTCCGCCCAAATGCGTGAAGGCGTCGGCATCTTTTGGATCGAGATGCGTTACACCATCGAATGACAGTGCCGCGCCTGCCAGATCTCCGGATCGCTCTTGCGCAAGACCCAGCAAATATCGCGGTCGGCTTTGCGACGGCAGCAATTCAACGGCTTCACTTAGAGGTCCAACCGCCGCCTTGGCATCGGAATTCAGTAGTAGAGTTCCCAGATTTAACTGCGCTTCCGCCATTTTCGGGTCCAATGCAACGCAACGCTCATATTCGGCGCGCGCTTCCGTACGGCGCTTCAGCGCCGTATAGGCATAGGCAAGTTGAAAGTGCGCGTACGCAACATCAGGCTGCTCCAGGAGGAATTTCTGCAACGGCGGAATCGCGGCTTCGTAGTCGTTTTTGTCCATTGCCGCCTGCGCTTCTTCCAGCAAATCGTTCAATGGGTTTTTCAGCTTTTGCGATTTACCTTGCGTGCCCTGCGCCTGTTGCGTGTCCGCGTCCAGCGTTTTTGGGTTCACGGCGGCACCCGCACATACCACACTCGTCAGAAGCACGCCCGCGATTGCGCTCAATGCCTTGCTTTGCCATTTCGATTTAGTGCGACTCCGTATCATGGCTCCGTCTTGGCGGTATTTGCTCGGTCTGTTTTTCCCTGTGGGGCATCGACAGATTTGGATGCGCCATTTCCCACGCGCTTTGCATAACCGTTTCCGTTCGCTGCCAGCACTCGCGCCAGATACTTCCCCGTATGCGACTGGGCATTGCGCGCCACCTGTTCCGGCGTTCCGGTGGCAATAATCTTGCCTCCCTGGTCACCGCCTTCAGGCCCCAGATCGATCAGCCAATCGGCGGATTTGATGACGTCCAGATTGTGCTCGATTACCAGCAGCGATCCGCCGGACTCAATCAGCTTGCGAAACGCCGCCAGCAGTTTGGTAATATCATCAAAATGCAAACCGGTCGTCGGCTCATCCAGAATATAGAGGATGCCACGATTCTCCGTGCGCGAGAGGTGCGAAGCCAGTTTCAATCGTTGCGCCTCTCCTCCGGACAGCGTCGTCGCTGATTGCCCTAACCGCAAATATCCTAGTCCAATCTCGTGCAAGATTCTGAGCTTCGATACAACCTTGGGCACGTTCACAAAAAACGCCAGTGCTTCGCGCACCGTCATTTGTAACACGTCGTGCACGTTCTTCCCGTGATAGCGCACATCGAGAACGCTGCTCTTGAAACGCTGCCCCCGGCATTCCTCGCAGACCAGTTCCACATCCGCTAGGAATTGCATCTCCACGGTGACCGTTCCGTCGCCCTGGCACGTTTCGCAGCGCCCGCCTGGCACGTTGAATGAAAAATGTCCTGCCGTGTAACCACGCCGCTTCGCATCCGGCGTGTCCGCAAACACCTCGCGAATGGCGTCGAACGCCTTCAGGTACGTGGCCGGATTCGAACGCGGCGTTCGACCGATGGGCGACTGGTCAACAATCACCAGATCTGCGATCTGATCGTCACCCTCCAGCCGGTCGCAGAATTCCTTGATGCTCGCGCCATTCCGCTTCGCCAGTAGCGCTCGGTACAAAACATTGTGCACCAGCGTCGATTTGCCCGAGCCGCTCACTCCGGTAACCACGGTAAGCATCCCCAGCGGCAAAACAACGTCCAGGTTCTGCAAATTGTGCATCGTCGCGCCGCCGAGCTTCAGAAACTTTCCTGCTGGCTTGTGGCGCGTCGCCGGAACAGGAATCTTCAATTCGCCGCTCAGATAGCGGCCGGTGATCGACTTCGGATCTTTTAGAATTTCCGCATACGTCCCGGAAAATAGCAGCTTCCCCCCAAGTTCTCCCGCCCCGGGGCCCAGATCCAGAATCCTGTCGGCGCTCTCGATGGTGTCCGGATCGTGTTCCACCACCAGCACGGTATTCCCAAGGTCACGCAACGATCTCAGAATCTCGATCAACCGGTTTGTGTCGCGCGGGTGCAGCCCGATCGAAGGTTCGTCCAACACATACAACGCGCCGACCAGGTGCGACCCCAGCGACGTGGCCAATTGAATGCGCTGCGATTCGCCGCCAGACAGCGTCGACGTCAGCCGCTCCAGCGTCAGGTAGTCCAGCCCCACTTCATCCAGAAATTGCAGCCTCGTGCGAATTTCCTCCAGAATCTTGTCGGCAATCTTGGTCTGCGATTCCGTAAGCTGCAGGCTTCCGAAGAAGACACGCGCCTCCTTTACCGTCAGCTTGCACAAATCTGTAATGGATTTGCCGGTGACGCGCACCGCCCGCGCTTCCGGCCTTAACCGCGTGCCGACACAATCCGGGCAGGTCGCATAGCCGCGATACCGGCTCAGAAACACGCGCACGTGGAGCTTGTATTTCTTGCGCTCCAGCCAGCTGAAGAAGCCTTTCACTCCCTCGAAGTCGCTCTCTGGATCACCTTCCAGAATCAGGCGCCGTTGCTCGGCAGTCAGTTGTCGCCATGCCACATTCGTTGGAATACCGCGCGTTTTCGCAACCTTGCGCGCTTCCTGCATCAGTACGCGATAACGAGGCTTGGTCCACGGCTCGATAGCGCCGTCGTCCAGTGACTTGCTGGGATCGGGCACCACCAGATTCAAGTCAAAATCGATGGTATTGCCAAATCCCTGGCACCGCGGGCAAGCTCCATACGGATTGTTGAACGAGAACAGCCGGGGCTCGGGCTCCTGATACAGCGTGCCATCATTCTTGCATTCGAATCGTTCGTTGAACGTCAGCCGCTTTGCCCCGTTACCCGCTCCATCGGCAACAAATTCCAGAATGGCTTCCCCGCCGCCCTCGCGATAACAAATCTCAATGGAATCCACTAGCCGCGACCGCGACTCCGAATTCACCGCCAAACGGTCCACCAGCACATGCACCGGCTTGGCGAAATTCACATCCAACAATGTCTCGGGTGAAGAGAATTCGTGCATCCGCCCGTCCTGATAAAGGCGATTGAACCCGCGCTTCTGCAGTTCCAGCAAGGTTGACCGCACCGTATCCGCCGCAGGTGCTGCCGCCTTCTTTTTCGGCGTGCGCTTCCCCGTTGCTAATGGCTCCCCGCTGGCCACATGCAATAGATACATCGCGTAAAACCTGCGCCCCGGCGCAAGCGCCAGAACCTTGTTGGCAATGTCCTCGGGCGAATCGCGGCGTACCTCGCTGCCGCATTTGACGCAAAACGTTTGCCCGCAACGCGCAAACAGTAGCCGCAGATAATCGTAAATCTCCGTCGACGTTGCCACCGTCGACCGCGGATTTCGCGTGGAATTCTTCTGCCGGATCGCAACGGCGGGCGCGATTCCCGAAATCTCGTCTACATCCGGCTTTTCCATCCGCTCCAAAAACTGCCGCGCATACGCCGATAGCGACTCCACGTACCGCCGCTGCCCCTCGGCATACACGGTGTCGAACGCTAGCGAGGATTTCCCGGATCCACTGACTCCGGTCACCACCGTCATCGCATTGTGTGGGATTTCTACCGTTACGTTCTTCAGGTTATGGACGCGCGCGCCGCGCACCAGCAGTATTTCCTGTTCCTGGAGGATCGGAGGCGTGGTTTCGCTGGTAGCCAAAGGGAAGCCCAGTCAGCGCGCTTTTCGCACACTGCCTAAACCTCAAAGTATACGACTCGATGGACACGGGAGCAAATTCGCGTCAATTGTCTGCTCCCGGGATCAGCTAGGCCGAATTGCCCTAACTGTCACAAAATCCTCCTGCAGCCAACTGAGGACCCACAGGAATGGATCCGATGCGCGCACTGCAATCGACCGCTGCCAGTGCCGTCGGAAGTGGGAAGGATCCTGTTTCTTGTGAACGCTTTTGGGAGGGCTTGTGGTTTGTTGGACTTTCGAGTACTACGGAATCAGATATAACACCTGTGTATTCAAACTGCTCCCGGATTCACTGCGCGCTCTTTTTTGTACCCTGCCGGTGGTCATTTATGGATGGCTCGGACGGATCATCTGGCGAACCAGAGTTGGCGGCCCTCGGCTCTTTGAACCTTATAGCTCGCTGTAGTTAAGTGGCGTGAAAACAAAATTCTGCCGGCATCGCGGATGCGCTTATTCCTGCTCCAGCTTGATCTGACCAATCCCGCCTTCAACCGTCAGTCGCAGCGTCTGAGGTGATTTCCCGTAGGCGGCATTGACATATCTCTCGTCATCTTTTGTCAAACCGTGTACCTCGATAGAACCCAGCCCGCCGTGGACATTCGCCACCACTCCGATATTCTTCGGAAGCCGCACCACAGCTTGCCCGACTCCACCTTGAATCGTCGCCTCCAGGTCTTTGGCGCGTTCGCCCGTTAGATCCACATTCACCTGGCCGGCGCCAATATTCACTTCCAACCGCGTCAGGTCGACCTTCGCCAAGTGAAACTCGCCGCGCCCCGCGCCCATATCAATCTTCAATTCCAGCGGGGTACTGTCGGTTAACTTCAAGATCCAGGTATTGTCCGAATCCCCGATGTGCGTCCCTCCACCATTCTGCTGAATCCGCAAGGTTCCACGACCATCTTCAACGGAGTAGTCGACGTCCGGAGCTGTCCACGACCCCGCATGAAAGAATTCTCCGCTGAACAATTGCGGCGCCCCACCTTCAATTCGCAGTTCGCCTGAGGGCATTTGCACAAACATGTGAACTGCCTTTGCCCCTCCCAATTCCACGGTCTTGGATTCATGGTGGCGACTGCCCGAGTCCGCGCTCAATTCATGTGGATCGTAGGCATGGTGGTGATAAAGCAGGTAACCGATCAGCAACAGAAACAGCAGCGTCCCCACGGCCGTGCCGATCGGAAATGGCCGGTCTTGGCCCGGTTCCTGATGTTGCCGCGCGCGGTCCAGAATCATTCCTGCGCCAAGCAGGATGAAGAACAGCGGCCAGTATTTTGACAATACGTGCCACGGATGAAAGCTCGGCATCCAGCGCCAGACCAGCATCAACGCTCCGAATCCAATCAGCAACAGCGGGAACACCACGGACCCGCTCCCCACTCGTTCTTGTCGTGCGGACATGACAGACCCCTCCACTCTATAAATACGCACAAATCGCGAAAAAAGTTCACTTAGGGATAGTTGCAGCGATACTAGGACTCCGCCCACTCGGCGTCAATTGCCCTACACCCGCTTGGGTGTGCTACATTGCGCAAAGGCGTCCAGGAATCATTGCGATGACCGAAATTCAGCGTGTCATCTGGGTCGTGCTCGACAGCGTTGGCATCGGCGCGTTGCCCGATGCTGCAGACTACGAGGACACCGGCCGCAACACGCTTGGCCACATCGCTGAATCGCGCCCTTTGCGCATTCCCACGCTAGTCGAGCTGGGCTTGGCCAACATCGCACCGCTCGCGCATCTGAAACCGGCCGCCGCACCGCGCGCTTCGTTTGGAAAAGGCGCCACGCGCTCACCCGGAAAAGACACGACGACGGGCCACTGGGAAATGGCCGGCGTCTGGCTTGACCAGGCGTTTCCTGTCTATAAGCACGGCTTTCCGCCGGAGATTATGACGCCGTTCGAAACGGAAATCGGCCGACAAACCATCGGCAACAAGCCCGCTTCCGGCACGGAAATCCTTAAAGAACTTGGCGAGGAACACGTACAAACCGGCAAACCGATCGTCTACACCTCGGGCGACAGCGTTTTTCAGATTGCCGCGCACGAAAACGTGATTCTCGTCCCCGAGCTTTATCGCATGTGCGAAATCGCTAGGAAATTACTTGATGGAAAGCACCGCGTTGGCCGCGTCATTGCGCGTCCATTCACGGGTTCGCCAGGAAACTTTGTTCGTACGCCGCGGCGCCACGATTATGCGGTCGATCCACCGAAGCCGATGCTACTCGACGTGCTCCAGCGGCGCCGCGTTCCCGTCTTCGGCATTGGCAAAATCCACGACATTTATAACGGACGCGGCGTCGGCGACTACGTCACCACCGATTCCAACGCCGACGGCATGGACAAACTCACTCTCGCAACACGCGAGCGCAAGGCTGGTCTCATCTTCTGTAATCTTGTGGACTTCGACATGCTCTTTGGCCATCGCAAAGATGTGGAAGGATTCGCGCGTTCTCTGGAAGAATTTGACGAAGCCCTGGCTGCATATCTTTCTCTTTTAGGCCCTGGCGATCTGCTGATGATCACCGCCGACCACGGCTGCGATCCCGATCCGCGGTGGGAAACCACGGATCACTCCCGCGAATATGTTCCGATCCTGGCCTTCGCTCGTTCGCACGTTCCCGGCACGAATCTCGGCGTACGCGAGACCCTTGCCGACATGGGCCAGACCATCGCGGGCATTTTCGGAGGCGCCATTCCCCACGGTACCAGCTTTCTTAATTCCCTCTCTTAAATCCTCCGCCTAAATAAGAACGGGCACCCTCTCAGATGCCCGTTGAAACAAATGCGAATCAACTCAACCCACGATCGTTACTTCCTTATTTCATTACCTCATTGCCTGCTAATTCCTCACTTCCCCGTCGCGCTACGGGCCGCCGCTGGCGCGTAATACCCATTCCTTGTGCGCGCCACCAGCTTCCCTTTACCATGTGGCGGAATCACGTCCACTCGCACGCTGCGGAACGTTCCATCCTTTGCCGCGTTCGACGGATAGTAGCCCAGCGTGTACTGGTGCCGGATGTCGTGCGCCACCTGTTCGCAAATCGAGTGCACGTCGTCCACATTTTCCGGGAAATACGCCAGGCCGCCCGAGGCCAGCGCAATTTCCGTCAGCGCCTTCTTGGCGTTCTTCGCGCTACGCTTGCTTTCCTGGCTGAGCAACCCAATGGTGTAAATCACCGTGTCGGTTTTCTGAATTTCGCGAATCGTCTTTTCCAGCGAGTTCCGACTGGTATTGTCCTCGCCATCGGTCACGATCAACAGCACCTTCTTCTCTTTCTTCCCTTTTTTCAGATGATCGATGGAACCGATGATCGCGTCGTACAGAGCCGTACTTCCGCGTGCATCGATTCGCTCCAGGGCTTCTTTTAATTCTGGAATACTACTGCTGAAATCCTTATCGAGATCCAGATAGAAATCATCATTGAAATTGACGACGAAGGCTTCGTCTTGCGGGTTGCTGTTCTGCACCAGGGTCAGCGCGGCTTCGTTCACGCGGGGCCGCTTGTCGCGCATGCTGCCGCTATTATCGATCACCAGGCCCATGCTCACCGGAATATCTTCACGTTTGAAGACGGAGAGCTTCTGCTCGACTTTATCTTCGTAAACTCGGAAATTGTCCTGTCCCAAACCTTCTACGAACTTTCCGCGGTCGTCCAGTACCGTGGTGTGCAGAACTACTAGGTTCACATCGACCTTAATGTGGCTCCCGCTTTGCGCGTTCCCCGTGCTCTTTTGATCAGGAGGTGGTGGTGGCGGGGCCGTCTGCACGGGAATTTGGGCCAGCAACACACCTGCACCAAGCGCCATCTGCAGAAAGAAGGCCATCGACAGAGAGCGGGTGATTTGTCGGATCGAACTCAGATCAGTGAGCGGGCGCGTAGTAACCGGTCTTGGAATAAACCGTGAGAGGCGGAAGGCCCTTAGGCGCCCGCAGTTTGACTTTGATCTTTCGCCAGCGGGCGTCGTGCGTGTGATTGCTTGGTCGGTATCCCAGTACATATTGATTTCGCAGCTCCATGCCGATCTTGGACGCAATGTCCGGCAGATCATTTAGATGCTCTACGGCAAACACGCGGCCACCCGTCAACTCCGTTATATCGGCGAGCAGTGAAGGCCCGTTGAGCTCTTCCATCGTTCGATTGCGATATCCCAGCGGGTCAAATAGGCCGATGGCATAGAGCTGGGTGTCGGCTTCTTTCACCAATCGCTTGATATCGTTTTCGTTGTACCTGCTATGATTATCTCCTCCATCGGAAAGAATCAGCAAGGCACGTTTGGCGTTGTGTGCACCCCTCATCTGACTCAATCCTAGATAGATAGCGTCCAATAGGGCAGTCCTGCCCTTTGGGGCAGTCAACATCATCCGGCTCTGCAAATCCTCCACGCTGTTGGTAAAGGCGCTGGTCAGCTCCGCGCGCTCGTTAAAACTTACCAGGAAAAACTCATCCTGAGGATTCGCCGTCTTGAAAAACTGCAGCGCCGCTTCCCTAGCTTTGTCCACTTTGTTGGACATGCTCCCGCTGAAGTCAAAAATCACGCCAATCGATATCGGTACGTCTTCCGCAGAAAACGACACGATCTCCTGCTCGACTCCGTCTTCCGAGACGCGGAAATTGTCCTGCTCCAAACCCGTGACCAGCCGATTGTAGGGATCTGTCACGGTCACGTTCACCAGCGCCAGGTCCACATCTGTCCGAATCACTTTTCCAGGCACGATTTTAACTGGGGGTGTGTCGTGCGCGGTATCGACTAATTTGGGCGGGGATTTGGGTGCCCCTGAGCTTGCCTGGTCATTCACGGGATCCTGGGCGCGCGCACCAAGGGCGAAACACATCGCGATCACGACACTAAATAGACGGAGAAACGCCAGGAAAGATAAGACGCGAATCTCTGACCAATCGCGTTTCACGGCGCCCCCATTCTCCCGGGTCTCCGGGAGGGCCGCGCGGAGTCTACATAATAGCACCCGTTCTACGGAAGGCAAGCGCTGTTCCCTTGTGGCCCTTGTGGTCAGATCACTCTTCTTGACCATCCCTCTTCTGCTGTACTTCGAGAATTTGACCGACTCGATCATTGCGGTGCGACCTCTGCTCCAAGCGAATTCGAGAATGTTCTTACCGAGTCTCACCCACTGGGAGCCATCGCGGGCAGAGTGTTTTTGTTACAAGCTCGCAGAAGTAGGTGCGCCACCGTTCATACGGTATTGCCCTTCTTCCTCCCGGACGAGACGCTGCCCTCTAAATCGAGGCGGAATGGCAAGTTGGTCTGATCTGCAAAAGGTCCCAGTTGCTATTTCTTCAGCGAGAAATAGGCGATTGCTTTCTGTAATCGCCGAAGACTTGCTGCCAGTCATGCCCGTTTTACGCCAGCCTCTCCAGAAAAGCTGATTCGCCGATTTCGAGATTGCCACGGCCGGAAGCGGCGACCGGATTGGTGACCCGATCCGACCACCACAAGTTGCCTGACGGTGCGCGGCCAATTCATGACTCCTACGATTCCCGACGCTTACCTCGTCGCCGTGGATTCTTCCGAGTACGACCCTATACGGCCGAATGGAAAAATTGTTCTCGCCTGTCACAAAGACAAAGGTCTAGCTGTCTCCCGTCTCGAGCGATACGATCAGACGAAAATTCTCGAACCTGAAAATCGTGACTACGAATCAATCACACTTCGCGCCAAACATCGATGGAAGAACCTGGCCAAGGTACTATGGCGGATCGCAAAAACGCCTTAGAGAACTACTGCTGGTTACCCATTTCCCCTACCCAGCCCCAGCGCGCTCATCTTCATCGCCATCTCTGCCTGACCATCTGTGCTAGCATCGGCTCAGGCTCGTGCGAATGAGGCTCTAATGGTGAGTGATCCACAGGTTGTCGTCGTCATTCCTTCTCGATACGCATCTACGCGCCTGCCGGGGAAGCCGCTGGTCAACCTCGCCGGCAAGCCCATGGTCCAGCGCGTCTACGAACAGGCGAAGCTGGCGCAGACGGTCCATCGCGTCCTTGTCGCAACCGACGATCAGCGCATCGTCGACGCCGTGCAATCCTTTGGCGGCGAAGCGCGCATGACCCGTGCCGATCATCGCACCGGAACTGAGCGAATCGCCGAAGTCGCCGCTCATGAATCCGGCGATGTGTTCGTGAACGTCCAGGGAGATGAGCCGCTGATCGACCCGGTGGCCATCGATACTGCCGTGGCTGCTCTGCTCGAAGATCCGCCCGCGCAGATCTCCACCATTGCCACGTCCATTCGCCATGTTCCCGACATCATGGACCCCAATATCGTCAAGACCGTCCTTGATTTCGACTCCAATGCTCTCTATTTTTCACGCGCTCCTGTCCCCTGGGTGCGAGACACTCAGCAAAAAGTCCACGTGAAGTATTGGAAGCACCTTGGGCTGTATGTTTTCCAGCGCGATGCGCTGCTCGAGTACCCCACGCTCCCGCAAGGTGAACTGGAGAAAATTGAACAACTCGAACAGCTTCGTTGGTTGGAAAACGGCTGGAAGATCCGCGTCGCTGAGGTAGAGCACGACGCGGTCAGCGTCGATGTTCCGGAAGACGTAACCCGCGTCGAAAAGCTACTTCACAAATAGGAGCACCCGGCGATCTCTCGATCGCCGGGCGTTTCCTTGCGCCGCAATTCGATCCAAGTCGCCGCGCTACTGCGACTGTTGTGTCACTACTCCCGCGACCACGCGACTGTCGTCCGTGCTCACGATTAACATGGTGTTGGAATTCGCGATATATCCCTGAAAATCGAAAGTTGTCGAGGACGACCCGGCGGTCACCATCTGTAGATTGTTCCCGTTTGTCCCGTCACCGCTGATTTTCAGGCCTCCAGAAAAGGTTATATTGTTCAGCAACGTGCTGTTGCTCAAGCCCAGTTCGGTGTAGTCCACCACTCCTGAAATGTTTCCGCTGGTCGCATCCGATAAAACGTATTGCCCCACCAGGTTTTCCTGGAACGGGATCGATGTGGTCACACCCAGTTGCACGCCATCCCAGTTGAGCGAGTAATTCCCGGCCAAGCTCGAATTCGTAAACGGAGTTCCGGTCTGCGCCAGCATGGGGCCAACCGTAACAAGTCCCGGGCTTGTATCCTGCACGACAGCTTGTGTTGGGGAAATCATGTAAAACACATTCGTGAACGTTCCCAGCGAAGAGTCTTTAAAGGTGAATGTGCCGCGCCCGCTCCCTGCGTTTGAGGTATCAATCGAATAGGTCGCATTCGTCAGGTTCGTGCCCGGTGATATTTTACTGATGCTCCCGTCATTGTTATCGTCCAGCGAAATCGCGCTCAGTCCGCCTTGCCCATCCGCCGTGAAACGAGCCGCTCGCGCCAGCGCGCCTTTCGAGCCCAGCACCGACGCGCCTCCAACGAGGTACACGAAGCTGCCCGTGAAACCTGAGTTGGTCGTTGGAATCGTCCCGGACTGCAGCAACGCTCCGCCGAGTGATCCGCCGGAAGCGTCCTCTTCGATGAGCAGGACTCTGCTGCTATTCACGATGTAAAAGGCGTAGTCGTTGCCATTCACCGTCATCGTGCCGCGCCCGAAATTCGCACCGTTCCCATTTGTCAGGTCCATCTGGTACGTCCCCGGAGGAAGCGGGATGGCACCCGAAGCTGTGTCTGTGTTTCCGTTCTTCACGTCGATGGTCCCGCCGGTGATGTTTCCGTTCCCATCCGCGATCACTTGCCCGATGGTCGTGATTGGCGCGACCGTATTGGTCGACGAAAATGCCACGCCAGCCAGGTCAATCACGTACTTGCCATTTACCGCCGCCGCCGTAAAGTTCGATGGCGTCTGTAGATTGAACCCTCCGCTCGACGCGGCATTCAGATCTGTTTCCAGTAGAACGCCCTGGGTCGTTGAATTCAAAACGAAATTCAGCTGGAGTCCTCCCCCGTTCGGGTTCTGAAGGATCATTACTCCGCGACCGTTTGCTTCGACTTCATACGTTCCGCCCGTAAACGCGACCACGGAAGTCGTCGGGTCGCTTCCCAGGTTGACGATGTCTTCCAATGCCGCCGTAATGTGTCCGTTTCCGTCTGCCGCAAAACTACCCGCTCCGGCAAGATACGCTCCCGTCAGGTCGATCCCGCTCATCGAAAATCCGTACTGCCCCTTCAGGCTGGCGTTTGAAAATCCGCCGCTGGGAGGTGGCGCCGGATTCGACGACCCGCCGCAAGCGCTCAAGTACATTGCCACGCACATCATCAGCAGTGCCGGAAGGCGCTTCATTGCTGACCGCCCTTCGTCTTTACCGCTGCGGGCGACAGTGGAAATCCGCTTGCGCTTCGCACCACGACAACTTGTGTCCCTTTCTGTACGATTCGCGCTACGAATTGCTTGCTGCTGCCCATGGTCACGCTTTCACCGATGATCCGCAGCGTGTCTCCACTTGCGATATCCATGTGATTTGCTTCCAGCAGTCGCCCATCGCCCAGATGCACATCCATCACACCAGCAGAAGTCTGTAGCGTAACGTGCGGACCCAATGGCGGCACCTTTGAGGATGCTGGATATGCAACCACCTGCCCTGTGAGCGTCACCTCGCAACCGACATCGTACTCCAGTGCCAGCGCCGCCGCAGTTGCCGCCTTTTCCTGCGCGCAGATCGAAGCCGCTCCCGGTCCAACAAATACCACAGCCATCAGTACAGCAATTGCCATCCGCCGTCTTTTCATGAAATCTCTTTGCCTCATGGCGCCACCGCCCTCAATCACCAGTTCATTTTTCCGTTTGGATAATTGCAAATCAACTGCGGATTTGATCTCTCACGAGACGATAAAGCTCTCAGAAACAACATACCGCACTTCTCTCCGCTCTCAAACCCGCGCCGTTCGGCAAGGTTGCTTGCGTTCAGAAAAATCTTCGATCCTTAGCAAGCAAGACTTTGCATTGACAGACTTCCACCTTCCGAACATAATTGTATGTACGTCAATCCTGCGGAGGTCTAAGAAGCTCAAATCCGCTCACGCGGAGGCGAGAAACCCGGATGGCGCCAAAATATATTTTTGTTACTGGCGGTGTTGTTTCCTCTCTTGGTAAGGGCGTTGCTGCCTCCTCTATCGGTTGTCTCCTCGAAAGTCGCGGTTTCAAAATCACCATTCAAAAATGCGATCCGTACCTCAACGTTGATCCCGGTACGATGAGCCCCTATCAGCACGGCGAAGTCTTCGTCACCGAAGACGGCGCTGAAACCGATCTCGACCTTGGCCACTACGAGCGCTTCACTCATTCCAAGCTCACGCGCGACAATAACTGGACCACCGGACGCATCTACGAAACCATTCTTTCCAAAGAACGTCGAGGCGACTACCTCGGGAAGACCGTCCAGGTCATTCCCCATGTTACCGACGAGATCAAACGCTGTATCAAACGGGTCTCCGAAGGCGTCGACGTCGTCATCGTGGAAATCGGTGGCACCGTTGGCGATATCGAATCTCTTCCTTTCCTCGAAGCCATTCGTCAGATGCGCCTGGAGCTTGGCGCCGAGAACACCCTCTTCATTCACGTCACCCTGGTTCCCTACATCGCCGCTGCCGGTGAGCTCAAGACCAAGCCCACGCAGCATAGCGTGAAAGAAATGCTGGGCATCGGGATTCAGCCGGACATTCTTCTATGCCGCAGTGAACGTCATATCTCTGTCGAACTCAAGCGCAAGATCGCCCTTTTCTGCAACATGAACGAAGCCTGTGTTATCTCCATGGAAGATGTGAAGACCATTTACGAAGTCCCCGTGGAACTTAGTAAAGAAGGCCTGGACGCGCAGATCGCACGCTTACTGCGCCTGGAGGATCGTCCGGCCAACATGCAGCCCTGGCTCGATATGCTGCAACGCCTCCATCATCCCAAGGGCGAAGTGCGCATCGGGATCGTCGGCAAGTACGTGCAATTGGAAGATGCCTACAAGAGTTTGCGCGAAGCGCTCCTTCACGGTGGACTCGCCCACAATCACAAGACGGTCATCGATTGGATCGAGTCCGAGGAAATCGACACACTCGAAACCGCGGAAAGACTTCTCAGCGGTTACGACGGCATCCTCGTTCCCGGGGGCTTCGGTAAGCGCGGGATCCAAGGCATGGTCCACACCATCCACTTCGCCCGGGAAAACAAGATCCCATTCTTCGGCATTTGCCTGGGTATGCAGTGCGCCACCATTGAGTACGCTCGCGACGTAGCGGGCCTTAACAAGGCAGATAGCACCGAGTTCGATCCGCAAACTCCCAATCGCGTGATCTACAAACTCCGCGAACTCCTCGGTGTCGACGAAATGGGCGGCACCATGCGCCTTGGCGCTTGGCCCTGCAAACTTGAACCCGGCTCCTTCGCCCACAAAGCCTATGGTAAGACCGAAATCAGCGAACGCCATCGTCACCGCTACGAATTTAATCGCGAGTTTGAGAAGACTTTGACGGCCGCAGGCTTGAGGATCACCGGCCGTACTCCCGACGAGAACTACGTGGAAATTGTGGAAGTCCCTGGTCACCCCTGGTTCGTCGGCTGCCAGTTTCACCCGGAATTCAAGTCGAAACCGCTTGAGCCGCATCCGCTGTTCGCGGCCTTCATTGGCGCGGCGCTGGAATGCAGGCTCCAGAAGCAGCGCCCGGCAGCCATCTCTATTCCCGGCGAAGCCAAGCCACCGGCTCCCATTCTGGGCGCCGCGCCGCGAGCCTCCGCATAGCTCGACGCAAGTCGCAGCAGTCGCTACGCGCCACTACTTTCCTTTCTCCGGAACCATCACGTCTTCCGCGGCCACAATCTGCCACTGATCGTTTCGATGCACCCAGGTGTCCGTCCAAACATACTCTCCTTTTCTTGGCTCGCCTGAGCGTCGTTCCCAAGATTCGCTGCCCTGGTCCACCGCCATGTCCCCATAAAATCTGACCTTAACCTCGTTCAAATAATTCGCAATGGTATTCCCCTTGCTTCCGCGAACATTCGCAATCTCCTTTGCCTTATCGTAGAAACTGCCGTCGGGCGCAACTCCCAGAAAATCATCAGCGAGGATCCGCTCAATCGCTGCCGTGTCGCGCTGCACATCTGCTTCAGCCCACGGACTTTCACTTTCCTCAAAAAATCGCGACAAGAAAAGGCGTGACAGTCGTAAGGATGGACCTGTAACTCATCCAACCTCCGTAACTAGGCAAACAGTTTGAATTGAGTGTGTTATGGTAGGAAAGTTCCATGAGCGAGTCCAAAGAAATCCCTCTCGGCTCCCTGCGCCTTGGCACTGGCAATCCGCTGTTTCTGATTGCCGGGCCCTGCGTGATTGAATCCGAAGCACATGCCCGCTCCATGGCCGAACGCGTGGCCAAAATCGCCTCCAACGCCGGCGTGCCCTACATCTTCAAAGCGTCTTACGACAAAGCCAACCGTTCCTCCATGAAGTCGTTTCGCGGCCCGGGCTTAACCGAAGGCCTTCGGATTCTCGGCAAAATCAAATCTGACCTGCATCTCCCTATCCTCACCGACATTCATGACGCTTCGCAGGCGACTCCCGCCGCGGAAGTCGCTGACATTTTGCAGATTCCCGCCTTCCTAGCGCGGCAAACCGATCTGCTCCTCGCCGCTGCTAGAACCGGGCGCATCGTCAACGTCAAAAAGGCTCAGTTCCTTTCTCCGTGGGACATGGGAAACGTTGCGGAGAAAATCGCAGCCTCCGGCAACTCGAAAATCATTCTTACGGAGCGCGGCACCAGTTTCGGCTACAACAACCTCGTCGTCGATATGCGCTCATTCCCGGTCCTCGCTAAACTTGGTTATCCCGTCGTCTACGACGTCACCCACTCCGTTCAGCTTCCCGGCGGACAAGGCCATGCCAGCGGAGGCCAGCCGGAATTCATCGAGCCACTCGCACGCGCCGGCGTGGCCGCCGGTGTCGATGGCCTCTTTCTGGAAACACACGACAATCCCGCCGCCGCCTTATCCGACGGCCCAAACGCTCTTCCCCTTGCGCAATTAGCGCTGTTACTTTCGCGCCTGCAAGAACTCTCCACCCTGATTCGTCGCTGGAGAAACGCATGAACCTTGACAGCGCGCGTCGAGTCTTACGTATCGAAGCCCAGGCGCTACAGGATCTCCTCGCGCGACTGGATGCCTCCTTCGAGCGCGCGGTGGATCTTCTCTTCTCCTGCAAGGGCCGTGTGGTCGTCACTGGCATGGGCAAATCTGGCCTGATCGGCCGCAAAATTTCCGCTACCTTTTCCAGCACCGGCACGCCTTCTTTTTTCCTGCATCCCGCCGAAGCGCTTCACGGTGATCTCGGTATGTTGGCTCGTGGTGATGCGCTCCTGGCCATCACGTACGGCGGCGAAACCCAGGAAATCCTGAATCTCTTGGAAACTTTGAAGCGCCTCGAAATGCCGATCGTAACTCTTACTGGCAATCCCAAATCGACGCTCGCCAGCGCCAGCGACGTCGTTGTCGATGTCAGCGTCAGAGAAGAGGCTTGCTCTCTCAATCTCGCTCCCACCGCTAGTACCACCGTAGCCATGGCTTTGGGCGACGCCCTGGCCATTTCCCTTCTCGAACGCCGCGGCTTCCAGCGCAACGATTTTGCGGCACTTCACCCCGCGGGACGGCTGGGTCAGAAACTTCTCCGCGTCGAACATCTCATGCACTCTGGCGACGCGATGCCGCGAGTCTCGTCGGCCACGCCGATGCCCGCCACGTTCCACGAAATGTCCGCCAAGAAACTCGGCATGACCACCGTCCTTACTAGCGACGGTAAGCTCGCCGGTATCCTTACCGACGGCGACCTTCGCCGCCTCATGGAAAAACACGGCGGAGCCGCGCTCTCGATGACTGCCGGCGATTGCATGGTGCGTACGCCTCAAACCATTGCGCCACAACTTCTCGCGAGTGAAGCCCTCAACTTGATGGAAAAGAAAAAAATCACTTCCGTCGTGGTCGTCGACCCTGCCTCACACGAAGTCGTCGGGGTCGTCCATCTCCACGACCTCTGGACCCTCGAACTGATTTGATCCAACTAGAGTGGCCGTAGCGCGGCACTCTGCGCAGGGGCGTCCGCTTTCTTCCCCTCGGATCGCCGATAACCGATATCTGATTCCTCATCTTTCCTGCTAGAATCACGGATTCATCACTCAACGGAGGCCCTCGTGGCTCGTTCCCCTAAGATCTCTCCCGCCCTCAAGAAGCGCGCCGCTCAAATAAAACTCATCCTCATGGATGTTGACGGCACCATGACCGACGGCGGAGTCACCCTCCTTTCTCAGCCTGACGGCAGGGCTCTGGAAATCAAGACCTTTGACGCCCACGACGGCCAGGGTCTCACTCTCGCGCAAACGGCCGGGCTCCGCACTGGTTGCATCACTGGACGCGAGAGCCCCGCGCTACTCCGCCGCGCCCACGAAATGAAAATGGAATTCATCTACATGAAGATCGCCCTGAAGATTCCCGCATATGAAGAAATCCTTGAGAAAGCGGGCGTCCCCGATTCCGCCGTTGCCTTCATCGGCGATGATCTCCCGGACATCCCGCTGATGCGCCGCGTTGGCCTTGCCGTCGCCGTCGGCGACGCGGTTCCCGAGGTAAAGAAGGTCGCGCACTACACTACGAAAGCCCTCGCCGGACACGGCGCTGTTCGCGAAGCCATTGAACTCGTCCTCAAATCGCGAGGCATATTTGAAGAGCTGATCGAAAAGGCTCGCGCGTAGGTTTCAACATCGGCGATCCGATATCAGCGATCAGGACGCGAGGTTGGCTCGCCTGGCACGTAGCTGGTTCCCGGTCTCTGATCACTGATCTCTGCTATCTCCCGACAGCCGCTTTGTCTCTTGACTTACCGCTCTTCCCGATAGAGACTCTGCGCGTTACGTTGACGTCGCATTCGGGCCGTCCTGGCTTGGTATCTCCTGCGGAGGATTTCCTATGCGCACAAACCACGCAGCCGTTGTCGTCGCTGCCATTGCCTACTGGATTCTCGGGGCCATCTGGTACGGCGTCCTGTTCAGCAAACCCTGGATGGCTCTGGAGGGCATGACCGAGGCGCAGGCCAAGAGCATGAATCCCGTTCTGCCCTACGTCATCAGCTTTCTATTGAACATCCTGATCGCCTATTCGTTGGCGCAGATTTGCATCTGGCGCAATGCCAACACCATTGGGCGCGGCGCTTCCGTCGGCGTCTTGTTGTGGATCGGCTTTGTCGGCCCGATCACGTTCACCACCTACATGTATGAAATGCGCCCCAGAACCCTGTTCGCCATCAACCAGTTCTATCCGCTCGCCGGCCTCGTGTTGATGGGCGCCATCATCGGTGCGTGGTCCAAGAAAGCGACCTAGCATCGCCGCCAGAGCACTCCTCCAACAGAGCACTTACGTTTCCGCGCTCTCGCAGGCGATAATGATGGCCAGCTGATTCGCTAGTGAGGACCACGTACTTCATGCATCCATGGCACGACGTATCTCCCGGCAAAGACTTGCCCCGCGATTTTCAGGCGTTGATCGAAATCCCGCTCGGCTCTAACGTAAAGTACGAACTGGACAAGCCCTCGGGTTTGCTCAGAGTCGACCGCATCATCCACTCCGCCGTCTTCTATCCCGCCAATTATGGATTCATCCCACAAACCTACGCCGAAGACAATGACCCTCTCGACGTGCTCGTGCTTTGTCAGGAAGCCGTTCAGCCCCTCGCTCTCATCAAAGCCCGCGCGATCGGTGTCATGACCATGGTCGACTCCGGCGCGAGCGATGACAAGATCATCGCCGTCGCCACCAACGATCCCGAATACAGCGACTACCTCGAGGTGCGCGACCTTCCTCCGCATCGCCTCCTCGTGTTGCGGCGCTTCTTTCAGGATTACAAGCAACTCGAGGGCAAGCAAGTTCAGGTGGAAGACATCAAACCCGCATACGCCGCCCTGATGGTCATCGAGAAAGCGCTTGCGCGTTATCAGCAGCTTCGCGATAAACTGATTGCCGGGGAACCCCACTAAAAGGATGCACCATTGAACCCAATCGTTAAATGGTCGCTCATCGGTCTCATCGCTGCAGTACTAGGTGTGTTTATATTGCTTAGCGTCATGGCGGGCGGGCCCAAAGACGCATTTTACATGGTGCGCTATGCGTTTCCGCACATGCACCGCGGCAACTTGAAAGTGGGCGACACCGCTCCCGATGCGCGGCTTGTGGCGCTCGATGGAACTTCGGATTTCCATATTCGCGAACGAATTGCCGGGAAGCCGCTCGTCCTTGTCTTCGGCAGCTTCACTTGACCGCCTTTCCGTCGCCAGGTTGGCGACGTCGTTCAGATCTATAACGATTACAAGGACCACGCCGACTTCCTTACCATCTACATTCGCGAAGCGCATCCCCTCGATGAGTGGCGGATGAAGTCCAATGAAAAAGAAAAAGACGACGTCTGCTACGTGCAGCCGAAGACCTTGCAGGATCGTGTTGCCATTGCCAACGATTTCGCCAAGCGCTTCAAATATCCTGTTCCCTTCGGTATCGACGAAATGTCCAATGCGGCCAACGATGCCTATGCCGCCTGGCCCGAACGCTTCTACATCGTCGGCGAGAACGGTCAGATTTCTTATAAAGGTGGCAACGGCCCGTTCAAGTACGACCCCAAGGAAGTTCGCGCCTGGCTCGCGCAGCGCTATGGCGAAGTGAAGCACGATCCTCCGCTAGCCGAAAAGAAGAGCTAGTCGCTTCGCCTTGTTGGCGGCCGACATCCACGTCGGTCTCTTGGCTCATGCCTGCGCACTTCTCTGGGATGCTCTGGTCTCTTTTCTTCGATGAAGCGCTGGCTTTCCTCCAGCTTTGGGTGGGCCTCCCGCAATTCTGCGTTAAACTTCCATTCATCACCGTGCGTCGCTCAAACCAAACATCGCGCCCGAAGCACGCAGCTGCTTCTAAGAAGGTTGGCCTCGCCCGCGCACTTTCCAAACTCGGCTTTTGCTCGCGCTCTCAGGCCTTCAATTTAATTCGCGAGGGCAAGGTCACGCTCAACGGAACGCACCCAACGACTCCATCAACTCCCGTGCGCCTCGGCGTCGACCGTATCCAGGTCGAAGGTCGGCACATCGGTGCCGCCGAGAAACTTTATCTCGCGCTCAATAAGCCCCGCGGCATCATCACCAGCGCGTCTGACGAAAAAGGCCGCGACACCGTTTATTCTCTACTGCCAAAAAACCTACAGTGGCTTGCTCCCGTGGGGCGCTTGGACAAAGCGAGCGAGGGCTTGCTTCTATTCACGAATGACTCCGAGTGGGCGGCGCGCATCACCGACCCCGAAACTCATTTTGATAAGACCTATCATGTCCAGATCAAGGTCGTTGCCGGCCAGCCACTCATCGATTCTCTACTGCGCGGAGTTGAAACCGAGAGAGGAGAGACTCTCCGTGCCAAACGCGTCAGCCTCTTGCGTACCGGAGAAAAGAATTCCTGGATGGAATTGGCGCTGGACGAAGGTAAGAACCGCCAGATCCGCCGCATGTTCGAAGGCCTCGGCGTCGAGGTCCTCCGCCTCATCCGCGTCGCCATTGGCCCACTGCAGCTTGGCGACCTGCACAAAGGTGCTCATAGGCCCGTGACAGCCGTTGAAAAAGCTCTCCTGGACAACAGTATGCGTAGCTCGCCACCCTGAAGGGGCTCTACTTCCCAGTCACCAGTTCGCTGGTTCCATATAGCGGCGAATCCTTCGGTATAGCCTCGCCCCATATATATAAATTGAACCAGTCCAGATTCGCTTGTAACAACGCTCGCTGCGATTTCGGTTTATTTACGCCGTGTCCAAATCCGGTATACAAGATTAACCGCGATGTCACTCCTTGATCCTGCAAGCCTCGGTACAGTTCAAAACTGTCCGGCACCGGCACGCGCTTATCGTTGCTTCCCTGCTGGATGAGCGTCGGCGTTTTCGCCTGCTTGATGGTCGTAATCGGCGAAGTCTTTGCGTAAATCTCCGGATCATCCCACGGCGTCGCGTGCAGATACTGCCGCGTAAATGGTGTGATATCCGTGTTCACGTAATAGGTCATCCAGTCGCTGATTCCCGCGCCCACGGATATCGCTTTGAACCGGTCCGTATGCGTCGTCAGAAACGCGGAGATGTAACCACCTTCCGACCATCCCATCGAGCCAAGTTTATTGGGATCGGCAACCCCTTTCGCAATCATCGCGTCAACGCCGCTCATTACGTCCCACATATCGCCAACGCCTAAGTTCCGGACGTTGAGGGCACGAAACGCAGCTCCGTATCCGGCGCTACCGCGATAATTCGGCTCCAGGACCAATGCACCCTTCGCGAGAAACGTCTGCACCGGATACGCATATTCATCGGGCGAAAGCGTCGGTTGCGATGTGCCCGTCGGCCCGCCGTGAATCATCACCAGCAGTGGATATTTCCGTGCCGCATCGTAGTCCGCGGGCTTGTGCAGAACTCCCTCAACCGTCGCTCCATCCTGGCTCTTCCACGACACCACTTCCACGGTGCCTAACATCCAGTCCTTCACCTGCGCGGTGATATCCGTCAACTTCCGGGGAGCGAAACCAGCAACAGCCGATACGTATATCTCCGTCATGTGCGTCGGATCTTCCGTGATAAACGCCACGGTCTTGAAATCTGTCGTGAATGAAACGTCCTCGATCAGCAGAGTGTCCGGCGCGCTGATGCGCTGGATCTCTAGAGAGGCTGGGTTGATGCGAAAGACGTGGGAGTCGGTTTTCTGTTCCGCGGCAAAATAGATTCCGTCCGGCCCCCAATCGAGTGGTTGCACATCTTCATCGAATTTCGCAGTCAGGTCGCGCACATCCCCGGCCGCCGTTGCTGGATTCGCAAGCACTGCCGCCAAATCCACAACCGCGATATGTCCATTCGAGTAGTAGAAATACGGTTGCGCGAGTGAAGTGCCAAAAGCCAGTTGTTTTCCGTCGGAGGAAAACATCGGTGAATTGTCTGGTCCCGGCAGGGCCACGATCTTTTTCACGGCGTTGTTCTGGCCCAACTCCAACAGGTAGATATCTTCCTCACCGTTGAACGCTAGAAATGGATTCTTCGTCGCGCTGAACGCTATTCGCGTCGAATCTGGGGACCAGGCAAACGAATTGATGTTCAGGCTGGAATCGGTGGTCAACTGCTTCGCTTTTGCGGGCAGCAGGTCCTTCGCCGCTCCGGCCACGTCCACCAGCCATAACTGGCTTTGCTGGTAGTCCTTCTCGTACACATCGAACTCGCTGTACTTCTCCTTTCGATCCTTACTGGTCTTAGGCTCCGGTGGATTCGCTGTGAAAGCGATCGAATTCCCATCCTTCGACCAGTGGAAGCCGTCCACATCGGTTTCCGATTTCGTCAACTGCCACGCTTCTCCGCCCTCCGGCGAAATCACCCAGATTTGCCGATCAGCCTGCTTCCCGCTGCCTTCCTCCTGTTTGCTTTCCCCTTTTTTCTCTTCCTTCTTCGCCTCTTCGGGCTTCTGCGGAGTTTCTTCTTTCTTCTCTTCCTTCTTTTCAATGGTCAGCGGCTCAATAGCCACCGATTCACGTTCCGTCACGAACGCCAACCAATGCCCGTCCGGCGACCATTCCTGCAGCCCTGCCGACTTCTTCCCTCTAGTCAACTGAAAACTTGCACCCGTGGCCACGTTAACAATCCAGATCTGCGTCACGAATTCGTTGTCTTTCCAGTTCGCCTGACGCAGCCGATACGCCACGAATCGCCCATCCGGTGAAATGCGCGCTGAGTTGATCGTTTTCAGGCTCACCGTCTCGTCTAATGTCGGCGTATGCCTCGCCTGGGCACCCAGCCATCCCGGCATCAGCAGAAATGGCACAATAACTCGCGCAATTCTCATCTACCCATCCTCCCTGCCGTAGAACAAACTAAGAGTGTACCTCCTGTCTACTCTGAATCGGTACGGAACCCCCGGGGCGGAAGTTCCGCCGCACAAAAAGGAAACGGCTCCGACCCGCCCGGGTCGGAGCCGCCTGTCTGTTGTGGAAAGAAAGATTGCTCCGGCCAATCACCTCGTCCATTAGAGATCGTCCAGACCCCCACAACAAAGCTCGCGTCCATCGCCGAATATCACATCCAGCAGTTCCTCTGACTCAACCGGACGGAGAAAACAAATCACACACACCGCGGCCGAGAGCGATTACCTTCAGCCGCTAGCTTCTAGCGACGACCGGTCCGCTGCCTCTTTGTGATTCGTGTTGTATTGCTCGCTCATGGAGTGCCAGCTACTATCCCTGCCCGTATCCTGCAGGGTTGGGAAGCGTTCCTGGTGTGAGCGCCGCCAGTAACGCTCCGGTCGTTTATTGATGTTGATAATTGCTGTTCTGAATTTCAATTGTGAGCTTCTTGCTCACTCCATCGATCGTCTCGGTTGTCACGTGGTTCGGGCCGTTGGGGATTTTCGCAAATTGCACGTTCACCTTCACGGCATCGCTCGGATCGCTCAAGTACGTCGAGATCGACACGCTCACCAACGACTTTTGCGCCTTGTTCATCACCAGCGTCATATTATCGCCCTGCTTCACATAGTTGCTGATCACCAGGCGATACTCTCCCGCAGCACCGCCAACCGGCCCCATCATCACGTTCCCTTGCTGGTAGGCTTGCTGTAACATGTCTTTGTCTGGCGGAACATACTGCTGAACCAAGCTCTTGATCTGGTCTCCATATTCCTTATACTCATCGATCTTCTTCTCGATGATCCGGCCGCGCAGTCCTCGTTTCTTCCGGTCATCGTCGGAAACAGAGGAGGGATCCACGGGCGTCTTCTGCGGCTTCCCGTCGGGGCCCAGTTGTACGTTGTACAACTCTTCTTTCTTCTGCTCGCCCTTCACGCTGATGATGTCCTGCTCCATCCACGTGTATTGCGCCAGCAACTGCTTATTCACGGCCATCGATTCTTTCACTTCGGCCACTCGCTGCTGCATTTCGGGGTTCTGTGCCTGCAAAGTGGGCACCACTAGTGCGTTCGATGCCAGGATTCCAATTCCGAGCGATGCCGCCATGCCGCCCCATTTTGCGATCTTCCGTGCGTTTTTCATATTTCTCCTCGAGGAAGCCATGCTTCCCGTCCCGGTTTGCGAAGGGCAACGTGCCATTCCCACTCGCTCAACCTACCGTTCGAAAACCCTTCAGGAGCCATCCCAGCGGGGCGCGGGCGGCGCGCTCCAAACTTGGATTCTAGCCAACTGCTATTTCTGTTTGGGGGGGAAGTTCTTCAGCAGCTTGGCTACCGCCTTATTCAGCTTCTCCATGTCTTTTTCTTGGTTGCCACTGGGATTCAGCGTCTGTGCCGCCGATCCGCGCCACACCAGTTCCTGCGAAGTTGGATTATAGAAGTCCACGGCCAGCGTTCCATTGTCGATCGTGGAGCTGGTCGCCGAACCCATTCCGCCCCATCGCAGTCCGCCGCCGCCGCCCCAGGCGTTCCACTGACGCTGCTGCTGAATGAAACATTGATAGCCAACGTACAAGTCGGCCTTGTCCCCCGTCGCCAAGGTAAACCCTTTGCCGGCGAGTGTATTGTTCACTGCCTGCTTGATTTCCTGGTCCACGATTTGGTTTGGATGCACTCCACCCGGAATTTCCACCCACTTGTACGTGTGGAAATTTGAAAAATTCACGCCCGGCATGAAGTTGTACGTCACTTGTTGTGCAGCTGCCGGCCCCGCCGCCATCAGCATGACCGCTGCGATCAAGGCAAAGCAGATAACTCCACTCTTCACGTTCACGTGCATTCTTTCTTCCTCCTCTCAGTCTTCGTACTGCCGGTGCTGTTCACCGCAAAGCAGCACTTCTTCCATCAAAAACAAACTCGCTTCGTGCTTACTACTTCGCCGGGGCCTCCTCGATAATCGGCAGGTGCGACGCGATCTGCAGATCGCTCAGCATTTGTATCTGGTTGTCCAGTTGGAAGAATCGCACCGCCAGTACCGCCGGAAGCACCTTCTTCATCGCTTCGTAGTATTTTTTGCGCAACGCCTGTCGCTGATCGTCCAGCGCCATTACGCGCTCTGCTAGTTCGTTGGCCTTTGCGTCGTTCATCGTCAGAAACTCTCTGGCGTAGTCCTGAACGATTGCCAATTTCTGATCACCCAACTGTCTTTGTGCCGCTGCGTATTCTTTGTACATTGGCCAGAATGCCGTACTCTGCTTATCATCCAGTTGCATGGCTTCCTTGATGATCTGCTCGCGCTGCGCTTGCAGGTCTGCACGAAGCAAATGGATGTACGCCTGCGTATTCAACTCCTGGCTCTGCGCCGGATCTTCCACTCTCTTTTCCTGCGACCACGCGGCCGATGCCATGAGCAACATCACGACGATCAGGCTCCAGCGAATTCTCATTCCACCCTCCGCTTTTCTTCGCTCTGCATTTGGCAATAGTGACGACTACTGCGCGTTCGGCAAAACCGGCAGTGTCACCGGCTGTTGCAGACGGAATTCCAGTTGCGCTTCACTCGGAATCTGTACTTGATCCCCCTTTTGCACTACGGAGAGTACTCCACCAGAGACCGCGCCGATTGCCGCACCCATTCCCGCGTTTCCCGCAATAGCTCCAATCGCCGCGCCCAGTCCCGCGCCCCCCAACAGACGAATTGCCGAACGCTTCCCGGAACTCTTTCCGTCCGAATCAAACACATTGGTTAAAATTGGAATCGCGTTCCCGCCCAAAACAATTTGCGTTAGTTGAATCTTTAATTGCGATTTGCCGAACAGGCGATGCGCTGAGGAACAGTCCACCACTTCTCCGTAGACAACCGTTCCTCGCCTGGCTACGAGGGATCCCTCCGCCGCTAGATTGGCCGCCAAGGTTCCGGTGAAACGCTGCCCGGTATACGACGTACTCGTATCCAGCGTATCGGTCATGGTCACCAGAATTACCGTGCCGGCAGGAACTTGAATTCTTATCGGAGGCGCGGGGGGAGCCGGCATCTGCGGCGCAGGCGCCTGCACCGGTCCATACGACATGGATGCCACTTCCGACAGCGGATAGGTTTTAGAGCTCCCATCCTGGCCAACAAACGTCACGCCGTTTGCGTTTCCACCTACAAAGTACCCTTCCAGAACTTGGCCGTTCTTTAAGGACAAGGTGTCCGCGGCGGCGCCCTGCGCCAGCCCAAGACACAGTACACACACCATAACGACCCTCAGCTTCATCGTCGGAGTATCCTCCCCGCCCTTCCTGTCTGGGCGGTCGCAGCACGTTCTCATCCAATAGAAAACGGTTCCAGACCAGCCCTATCTCTATTGCATCGTCGGCAATGTGTAAAGCAAAAAAAACAGCTAAGAGGAACTGGCGCGGTACCGCCGTGCTGCGGTTCGACCTGGTATTTTAGCCACCAGTTTTGCTTCGAATGCGAATGTGACGAGCGTCACGTAATGCTGAAATCTCCTCCAACACTCTGGACCCTCTACTGTTCCCTTGAACTTGCTTCCCACCGCGAGCATGGATTCCATGCTTAATGTATAATTTTCGGGCTGCGCGCGTGTTGGTTCGGTAACGTTAGGTCCGCTCCGCCGGTATTCTGCGCTTGATCTCTCGACGGACACTCAGCCCGGGTGGAGTCATTGTGCCGGCCAATCCGGCTCAGCTTGATTTGCAGTTGCGGGAAAACTGGGCGCTCAGCGTGGGTGGCATCCGCTAGCTTCGAGGGCTCTGCTCGATGCCTGCAACTCGATACATGAGTGCCACAGTTCCGTTTCGGCGAAAGGAAAGACATCTATGAAATTTGTGACCCGCATCATCGCCGTATTTACCATTGCCTTCGCGATTCTGCTGCTTGCCTCGACCACTCCCGCCCAGGATCCTGGATGGCCTCGTCAGATTGTCAAACCTGGAGGGACACTCGTTATCTATCAGCCCCAGATCGACGCGTGGAACGACTTCACTTCGATCACCTGGCGCCAGGCGTTTCAACTCACGCCGACGGGCGGAAAGATGGTCGTTGGAGCGGTTAGCTTTCAAGGCTCCACGAGCGTTGACCACGCCAGTCATGTGGTTCTCTTCTACAACATCAGCGTCCTGAATCTCTACTTCCCTTCGCTCTCTCCCGCCGCAACGCCACAAATGGACCAACTGTTCAGGACTTTCATCCCTCCGTATGTCAACGTTTCTCTCGACCGCGTGGTCGCCTATCTTCCCAAACCACAAGACGTCAAGTCCCCCGAACTCAACAATGCTCCTCCACTTATCTTTGTCAGCTACTCCCCCGCCATTCTGCTCGGTATCGACGGCCAACCGGTTTTTGCGGACCTTCCGCATACGAATTTAAAGTCGGTAGTCAATACCACCTGGCCCTTGTTCGAGGACAAATCTAATTCCCAATACTATTTGCTCGTCAACAATATCTGGCTCACCACCGGCGATCTGGGTGGTTCGTGGTCCCGCACCATGACAGTTCCCCCCGACTTTAAGAAACTGCCGAACTCCGGAAAATTCTCTGACGTTTTGAAGGCCGTTCCTGCTCCACAGGTCGCCAATCCCATCATCCCGGCAGTCTTCTACGCTACCGCTCCCGCGGAAGTCATTCTCTTCGATGGCCAACCCAGCTACACGCCGATTTCTGGCACGCAACTCTCGTTCGCCAGCAACACCGACAGCCCCCTGTTCGTTTACAGCTCCCCGCAAACGTATTACTACCTTACGGCCGGCCGCTGGTTCAGCGCACAGAGTTTACAGGGCCCCTGGACCTTCGCTTCACTCAGCTTGCCCGCAGATTTTGCGAATATTCCGTTGACCAGCCCCGCCAGCGCAATCCTTGCCTCTGTTCCCGGAACCAACGAAGCCAAAGACGCCGTTCTCATCGCCCAGATTCCCACCACCATGATTCTGAATCCCACCACGGCGGCAGCTCAGGCCAAGGTCACCTACACGGGCGCTCCTGAATTTGCGCCCATTACCGGAACGTCGCTCCAATACGCCACGAATACAGTGGACAAAGTCATTCAGGTCGGTGACATCTATTACCTTTGCTTGCAGGGCGTCTGGTTCATGTCCACGACGCCCACTGGGCCCTGGACAACCGCCAGTTCTGTACCTCAAGTTATTTACACCATTCCACCTAGTTCCCCCGTCTATAACGTCACTTATGTCACGCAAACTACCACTTCCGACGGCAACATTTCCGCCAGTTACACCGCCGGATATCTCGGCGCCTTTGTGATGGGCGCGGCGGTCGGTGCCGTCGTTTGCAGCGGCACTGGCTACTACTACCCTCCCTATATCGGGTACCCGCCCATGGGCTATCCCTATTACCATCCGTATCCCACAGCGTATGGCTACGCGGGCTACAGCTCGGCCTACTACACACACTCGGGAGCCTACGGCTACTCAACGACTACCTATGGCGCTTACGGAAAGACCACTACGGCGGCGCAATATAATCCGTACACTGGAACTTATGCACGTGGCGCTTCCACTACCACGGCCTACGGTAAGCAGAGCGTCGGCCAGGCCTACAATCCCTATACCGGCACGTACGGCGCAACACACCAGGGCTCCAGTCCTACCGCGCAATGGGGACAATCGTATGTGCAACAGGGCAATAAGTCCGCGTACACCCAGCACTACTCCACCGCACAGGGTACTGTGGCCACCGCGCAGGGCTCTCAGGGGGGAAAGGCTGCCGCCACTTCCACTTACCACGGCACGACCTACGCCGGAAAGAGTTCCAGCGGCGATATGTATGCCGGCCATGACGGCAATGTTTACCAGAACTCTGGCTCCGGCTGGCAAAAATACGACAACAGCACCAACTCCTGGAACAGCGTGAACTCGCAACAAGCACAACAGGAGGCCCAACAGAAATCGCAGAGTTATCAGCAGGAACATCCGGACAGTCAAGCCAATATGCAGCAGGACAAGCAGACCTACAATCAGGATCGTTCGTCAGGCAGCTTTAATTCACAGAGCATGAACTCCGAAATGCAGAGCAGAATGAGCGGCGCATCTTCCAGCGACCATTACAACCAGTATCATCCGAGCGGAAGCAGCGGTGGAGGCTGGGGCGGGAGTCACAGCTGGGGCGGGTACGGCGGTGGTGGACGGAGTTGGGGTGGCGGCGATCGTAGCTGGGGCGGAGGCGGTTGGCGCCGTTGATGTTCCCCCATTCTCTATTCAAGAATCTAAGCTGAGGGCGCTTTCGATGCTCGATGTCTACACTCTCAAAGACGAAACCTTGCTCGTCGGCAGGATCCGCGGCACGCTGGATCTTCGCACGGCCACAAAACTAATTGAACTGGTCGAAATCAAGGAAGAAGAATTGGAGCACGGTTTCGATCGCGTGTGCGACCTCACAGGTTTGGATAGAATCCAGCTCTCCGAGGAAGAAGTCGAAGCGCTAGCCACACGCCGCCGCATTCATAATCCCAATCTGGTCCGGGTGAAGTCCGCCTTCATCGCAAAGGAACCGCTGGCAAGAAACATTGCTTCCATGTACCAGGCTTTGATAGCTTCTGACCGCATCACCGTCGGCGTCTTCGATACTTATGAAGCAGCAGCTGCGTGGCTGAACGTTCCGCCCGAAAAACTCAAACTCTAGGCCCTGACGATTACTTGCTACTGCTCCGGTTCTAAAAACCGGTGACCTTTTGTTACGTTCAAAACAAGAACCACGTTACATTTCGAAAGGGACTCTCCCGTTCCGCAGGTAAAAACTACTGAGTTTCTGACCGCCTCGGACGATCGCCTATTTTCCTGCTAACGAATTGAACAATTCGTTCTTTGTTGTTCGCATTGGCGTTGACGCCTTCTCTGCACAAATTTAGTATCGAGATTGTCGTCGATTTCTTTTTGAAGGTAGGTTCCCAGCCCATGCGGATCCCCTCAGTCGTGGTTCTGTGTATGTTTACGCTGCTTCCTAAATCAGTCCTCGCGCAAAATTCCATCCCCGAACCGATCCGTGTCTCCTCAGGAACCGTACTTCCATTCCACCTGCAGACTCGTTTGAATCCCGGTACTGGCAACGAAGTGGATGTGCTTCCCAGCGGCACGATTCTGCGGGTGAAAATTCTCGACTCCATCGACTCTAGCACCGACCGGGATGGCGCTGAATTTCGCGGTGTTGTGGTCTCCTCCGTCGTTGCCGGTAGAGTGACTGTCGTGCACTCAGACGCGGAAGTACGCGGCCTCTTTGTCCTCCTCAGAAGCAGAAACCATCCGCAGGGTTTTCGTTATGAATTGTTGGTCACCGGCATCAAGGACCACGGCCGAAACTATGATCTTACGGCTTCCCTGAATCCCTCGTTCCGCGATTCCGGCGATCCGTCTCCCTCGCTCTCCAATTCTGAGATCATGGGCACGCACAAGGATCACTCTCCCGTAGTCAGTAAGTTGCCGGTTCCCTTGCCTGAGTAGTTCCGCCAGCGACCCTGTCGGGATCAAAACGAGCGCGCAGCCGCCTGGATTAGATATCTCTTGCCCCGCAGCGATCGAACGGTCCGCGCTACCTACAGAACTCATCGGCAGAGGTATTTTCCAGTAGGAAGAGTCGGAAGCGATGCGGAAGAGTTTTCCCGGTACAGTACCGCCGCTACAAAACTACCCACAATCCCCCGAATCATCGCAACCTTCATATTCGAAAGGAAATAGCAAGCCCTTAGCGTCTCGCGTGCCGAATGGCGCTTGTAATGCATTAACCCAAGTACCAGTCAAACATCTTCGAGGAGGCTTCGCTAATGAACAAGGAATTGAGAATCGCTTTTTCAGCTCTTGCCAGTCTGGCACTCGCGGCTGCTACGTTTGCCGTTCCCGCTACACCCAAGAACGCGCCGGCAGCACAGGAACAGCAGGCCCAAACGCAGTCGGTTTCCGGAAAGATCGCGTCGGTCGACAAGTCTTCGTTCACTCTGACTGTCGGTTCGGCCGCCAGCCCGGGGCAGCAGATGTCACAAACTACTCCCAAGACCATGACCTTCATGATCGACAAGAACACTACCGTGGATGGCAAGCTCCAAGTCGGCGCCAATGCTGATGTTACCTACCGCCAGGATGGTGGCAACAACGTCGCCGTTAGCGTCCGAGTCTCTCAGTAACGCCGCTTCGTTCTGAGGAAGCCTCAATCTGAGCTCCCCGACACGAATTCGCCGTCGGGGAGCCCAGCCTCTTCTCTAGCAGGAGTTCTGCACCCCATCGACGAATCTTTCTCATACCTCGGTACCCTTCGGAGCGTTGTCTCGGATCGGTTGGGCCACTAGAAATCTCTCGTCCGTCCCTCAATCGCGAACAATGCAACTTCGGAATGAGTTTGAAAGGTTAGTCGGATCGCAGGGCCTGCATCACGTCGACGCGGGCGGCGCGCGCAGCGGGTAGCGCGGAGGCGATGACTGCAGCGACAAGAAGCACCATTGCCGAGGCAACCACCGGAACTGCACCCGGGATCTGCACGCCTGTGAAATAGCTGCTGGAGAGACGAGCTAACACGTAGCCTCCTCCGGCACCCACGATTACGCCCACGACCGCCATGACCGCGCCTTCCGCCATGACGCCTCTGAGGAGATGCCTGGGTTGGCAGCCAATTGCCAAGCGGATGCCAAACTCGCGCGTGCGTCCACTGACGGAGAACGCCAACACGCCGGCGACCCCGACAACCGCAATGAGCAGTGCAACGGCCGCGAAGCCACCGAATACCAGCGTGTTTAGCCGATCCGGAGTAAGAACTTCGGCGCGGATGTCTTCGAGAGTGGCGGCGCGTTCCACTGGCTGGTCCACGGACATTTCGCGAATAGTGCGCGTCACCGGCGTTACCAGAGTGTAGGGATTTGCGCTGGTGTGCACGAACAGACGGCCACCCCAGATCTCCATTTGCTCGAATGGGTGATACACAGTGAGCGCAGCGCCGGGGACCACGTGTTCGTCGTCGAGATCGGCCACCACCCCAACGATGCGGCGAGGCGCAGTGCTGATATCGACGAATTTCATCACGGGATCGGTCCACATGACATGGCGATTGACCGCATCCTGACCTGGGAACATTCGTTGGGCGATGCTTTGGCTGATGATGACGACCGACTCGCCGCCGCGGCGGTCGGAATCGTCGAAGTCGCGTCCGGCCAGTATGGGAACCCCAAGTGCCGCAAAGAATCCGGGCGAGATGGTGCGCAATTGGGCGCGCGGATCCTCCTCACCGGACGCGCGAACGTGTCCATCGGCAGAAAACTGGAACCCGGGGCCGAAGTTGCCCGCGTCTCGCCAGGGAACGACGATGCCAAAAGCAACGCGATCCACTCCGGGGAGCGCGTCGATGCGACGCATCGATTCCTTGTAGAAACCCACGATTTGATCGGGTGTCTTTCCGTAGGAAATCGCCGGCACGTTTAATGCGAGCACGTGATGCGTGTCGAGACCAGTCTGCGCGGATTGCAGGGAGAGAAGCGTCTTGATCAGCATGCTGGCGCCGGCCAGCAGCATGAACGATGCGGCGATTTGCGTGATGGCGAAGAGGCGCAGCCGGCGGCTGGTGCTGCCGGTGATGCGGAGACTGGTGTTCGAAAGGCTGATGCCATTCGATCCGTCGGCCGACGGCATGCGCGGGACAAACGCCAGAAGCACTGCGGCGAGGACCGCCAGAATCGCGCCGACCCAAAGCATGCTGGAGTCCACGGTAAGGTCGAGCGCGCGAACCGAAAAGCGGGAGGCATAGCGCGCTAGGATGGCGACCATCGGACGAGCGCTGAGCACTCCGACAAGCGCGCCAGCACCGCAAAGCAGGAGGCCCTCGGCGAGCAGGGTGCGCCGCAGGGCGCTGGTGCTGCCGCCGAGCGCGGCGCGGATGGCAAGCTCGCCCTCGCGGCGCACACTGCGCGCAAGAATCAAGTTGGCGACGTTCGAGCAGGCAATGATAAACACAAGTCCGGACGCCGCCAGCAGCACCAGGAGCACGGTTCGCGCACCGGAAGTGATCTGATCGCGCAACAGGACGGCGTCGATGCGGAAGTCTGCTTTCGGCGAATAGACGTCGGGATGCTCGCGAATCATAGCGCCGTATACAGTCCGCAGTTCCGCGCGAGCTTGCTCGAGATCAACACCCGGGGCGAGCCGGCCGAACAACTCGGTCATGCGATGGACGCGGCCGGTGACCATGGTAGCGGAGAGATGATGCGGGCTGGTCACAACGTTTGCGATGATCTCGGTATCCGCGGGATAGGGTACCGAAGGCTCCAACACGCCGACAATCGTTGCCGATCGAGTCCCAAGCCGGACGTTTTTGCCGATCACGGAGGGATCGCTGTTCATCGCCGTCTTCCAGAAACGATAGGTCAACACGGCGGCGCCAGCAGCGTTCGCCCCATCGTCTCGCATGTCGAGCAGGCGACCCAGCACCGGGTGCAAACCCATCACTTCAAAATAGGATCCACCGACGACACCGGCGCGGACTTCGCGTGGTTCGCCGAGGCCGATCATCGTAAAGCCAATGGTGGAGAAGTCGCCGAATGCCGTCAGCGTCTTGACACTTGCGCGCAGATCCTGGATTTCCGGCACAGAAAACGTCACGTTGTCAGTACCAATGCCGGGTGCGCTTTGGCGGATATAGATCAGGCGGCTCTCGTCGCGGTTGACCAGCGGGCGAAGAAGCACGCCGCGCACCAGGGCAAATATGGCAGCGTTGGCTCCGATGCCGAGCGCGAGCGTAAGCACCACGGTGATAGCGAGCCCTTTGCTACGCGCCAGCGAACGAAGCGCGATCTTCAGATCGTTGAGGAACAGCTCTGGCTTGAAGGTCGCCAGCAGTTCATGGATCGCCATCCGGGCCTCCCAAGGGAAAAACCGTTTCCCCAGCGAAAATCAGTGTCCGACATCTTACTTGCGATTACTTGTGAAATGCAAGCAACAATATGTTACTGTGGGACCGTGCCATCGAAGAAAGCGGGGCCAAAGCGGCGGTCGGGTTGTCCACTGAATGCATCTGTGGAGATGCTGGGTGATCGCTGGTCTTTGTTGGTCGTCCGCGACATGATGCTACGAGGATTTCAGACCTACAAAGAATTCCTGGAATCGGACGAGGGCATCGCGACGAACATCTTGGCCGATAGGCTGCGCAAGCTGGAAGCGCATGGCATCATCACCGCGCAACCGGATGCATCGGATGGACGGAAGCTCACCTACTCGCTCACACCGAAAGGTATCGATCTCGCCCCGGTCTTGGCCGAAATGGTGCTCTGGGCCGCCCGGCACGAAGAGACCGGCAATCAAGCGCTCGTCCACGAATTGCGAGCGAACAAGCAGGGCGTCATATCCGCCGTGCGCGAGCGCTGGGACCAAAAGAGAATTCACTCAGTGAACTGACTCAGTCCAGGATCATCCATTTGTCGCTTGCTGCTCGCCATGCCGCGGGTCCAAAAAGTAGGAGTCGGGTAGGCCAACGGTTCTGATCAAAGAGCCCTCGATCACGACGACATCTTGGAAACAATGAGTTATTGTGAGGGATTTCAGAGACCCGATTTGAAATTGGACGTAGCGTCGATCCCCACGGCCATTAGCAAACTCCAACTAACAAAGGACTTTTGTTACCCGAGCAAGAATCGAGGCAGGGTGTCAGATCCTGCGGACGACCCCGAGTTCAGTGGCCTGCGTATTACGAACCAGCAGCAGCACAAGAATCATTCCCGCAAACGGGATCAAGCCAGCAAGGATCATAAGCGGGTCGAACAGATGCGTACCCGTCGCGATTCGTGCGTCGGAAAGCCGCCCTGCCAACTCGAACACAACGATGGTGCCGACGGCAGCTCCGGTTCCGCTCAAGCCGCTGACGGAGGCCACCGAGTCACTTTCAAAGAGATCAGAAGGCAGCACGTTTGCGATGGTAGTAAAACAAGCGTAGAAAAACGTGGCCAACGCAAAAAGAAGGGTGAGCAGTGACAAGTTGACGGTAAAAATGGTGGGAATCAGCAGGGTGACACCGATGCCGCCGAATATAACGAGGGCCTTACGTGCATTTCCAACGGACCAGCCACGCTTGATGAGGTAGCCGGAGGCTGCTCCGCTGAAGAAATTACCCAGGTCTGCCGCAATGAACGGAACCCAAACTGCAACCAGGCCGCTTCTTAAGGAGATTCCTTTGGCGACAAGGTAGATCGGAAACCAATCCGCGATGAAAAAGAAAACGGGATCCGTGAATGTCCTGGCGACAATCGTGCCCCATGTTTGTGGAAGTTTGAGAAGATCTAGCCACCCTGGGTGAACTTCGTGTTGCGTTTGGACGTTCTGGGTATCGGAGAGGACTATCCGAAGCTCTACATCGCTAATTCGCGGGTGCTCTCGAGGCTTGTAGTAGAGCCAGCGCCATACGATGAGCCAGAGAAACCCGAGCACGCCAGGCACAATGAATGCCCAGCGAGAGCCCCAATGGAAATAAAGCCAGAGGACAATGAATGGCGCGGCTGCCCCGCCGATCGACGAGCCGCTGTCGAAGAGCGCCGTCGCCAAGCCGCGTTCGTGTTTTGGAAACCACTCGGAAACGGCCTTGGCCGCACCCGGCCAATTGCCGGACTCACCTGCGCCGAGCAGAAATCGAAAGCCCAGGAAGCTGTAAAACCCGCTGGCTAGTGGCGTAAGAATAGAAACGATCGAATAAGAGAGAACGGTAATCGTCAAACCGCGTTTTGTTCCGAGCCGGTCCATTAACCTGCCGCATGCCGTCTGGCCAATCGCATAGGCCACGCGGAACGCGACAACGATATTTGCGTAATCGGTGTTGGTCCAATGATGTTCCAGTTTGAGATATGGCGCGAGAAGAGAGAGCGTCTGGCGGTCGACGTAATTAATTACTGTGGAAGCGAACAGGATTCCGCCGATCCACCATCGCAACCTTGAGATCGGGCGTCGCGTTCTGGAATCTTGCCCCATCAGGCGAGTTTGAGAACCGCTCGGCAGGAAAGCTCCTTTCTTACAGGCAGCGCGAAAGGGTCAGCTGCTGTTGTGCCGAATAACGCCGCAGCCCTCAGGGGCCTATACACGCAAGGCGCCACGATCATCTTTCACGTCGAAGCTGCGAATGCTGAAAGCGTACCGGGACTGAGCCAACCTGCCGAATTCTGATCGAGGTAGACAATGGTGTTGGGATGCGTCCGCAAAATTGAGGCCGGCGCTAGAGGGCTGATCTCACCACCAAAGCACACCTGAATCGCCCTCGCTTTGCGGGAATCCGGCGCGACGCAAAGGATTTCTCTGGACTTTAGGATCTGGCGTATGGACATGGAGATTGCTTGCCGGGGAACCTCGGAAAGATTCTGGAACCATCCTTCGCCAACCTGCTGTTGCCGACAGGCTTCGTCAAGCTGGACGATTATATAAGGTTCCTCGGTTTGGAAATCCGCAGGCGGATCATTGAAAGCCAGATGCCCATTCTCACCGATTCCGACGAAGGCAACATCAATGGGTGAACGAGCGATAGCCTCACCAGCGATACGTATGACTTCGGCAGGATCCGCATTGCCCATGAGAAGGTGATAATCGCTGATCCCGGTCTTGCCAATCAGCCGCTGACGAAGGAATTTGCAAAAGCTGGCAGGATGGTTTTCGGGAAGGCCGATATATTCGTCTAAATGAAAGAGCTCAACCTTGTTCCAGTCAACGCCGGGAGTGGTGGTCAGCATCTCGAGGAATTCGAACTGAGATGCTCCGGTAGCAGCGACAATTCGCGCACGGCCGCGATCTGCAAGCCCCGAGCGAATGGCCTCAGCGGCTTGAGCTGCCGCCGCTCGTGCCAATGAACTCTTGTCCTCAAATACCGTGAGAATCATCTGCTATGCTACCAGGTTGACGATTCGAGTGCTGGCGGGCAGGCGTTTTGCCTTGCGCTTTGTCCTCGATACGGTGACATCATACCAGCCGCGTGAATATTGTGTGTGCTCGGTGTCGCTCCCAGAGGCTGTGGAGGAACGGTAATGCAAACGAATTGGAGTAGGAGGAAGAAATGAGCGACCCAAAAGCCAGAATGGACCGGAAGACGTTTTTGACCAAATCCGCAGCTTTGCTCGCCGGCGGCGCAGCAACAGCAAGTACGGCTCTTTCCTACAGCAGGATTGCAGGCGCTAACGATCGGATTTCGTTATGCCACATCGGGAACGGAAGCCGAGGCGAAGACCTGGATTTGATCGCATCGCAATTAAAGAGCAGCCACAACGTGGAAATGACCACGGTCTGCGATCTTTGGAAGATGAACCGCGAGAAGGCCGTGGTGGCAAACACAAAATATTACGGGCGCACGCCACGCGACTTTCAGTACGTCGAGGACGTCCTTGCGCTTAAAGATGTCGATGCGGTGATTATTTCGACGCCAGAGCACTCCCATTCGCCAATCCTGGGAATGGCCGTGAAAGCGGGCAAGGACGCGTATGTGGAAAAGCCGATGGGGAATGTGCTGGAGGATGTGAAGGCCGCGCGCGATGCAGTTATGAAAAGCAACCGCATCGTGCAGGTTGGCACGCAACACCGCAGCGAACCCTATCCTAAAGCCGCGAACGCGTTAATACAGACCGGCGCTTTGGGTGAGGTGAGCAAAGTTGAGATTGTCTGGAATTATAATGGACCCCGATGGCGAGGACGACCGGAATCGAAACTGATCCGCGAACAGGACACCGATTGGCGCAAATGGCTTTTGAACAAGCCGTACCGGCCGTTTGATCCGAAAGTCTATTGTGAATTCCGCTTGTACAAGGAGTTTTCCGGCGGCATTCCCGATCAGTGGATGACTCATGCGATCGACCTTGTGCAGTGGTACATGAACGAGAACGTTCCCCGCTCGGTAGTTGCAACTGGCGGCATATTCGCCTGGCATGATGGGCGCGAGAATGCGGATACCTTTCAGGCGCTATTGGAATATCCAAAGGGCTTTCTGGTGAGCTATTCCACCAGTTTCGGAAACGACTCGCCCAGCTTTACACGCTATATGGGGAAAAAGGCTACGCTCACCAACCTCGGGGGCGAAGGCAGCCCGCGCTATCAACTGATCGAAGAAAAGGGAAATCACGAGGACGATGCCGAAATCGATAAACAACGTGCCTCGAAGTATATTCTTTTGCCGGGCCAAACGGAACTTCCTCCGATGGGGATTGACGATCTCACAACGGAGCATATGGCGAATTGGTTCGAATGCCTGCGCTCTCGCCAACAGCCTCATAGCACGGTGCAGGACGGATTTGCCCATTCGGTGGCAAACATTATGGCGACGCAATCATACTGGCCGGCCAAAAAGCAGTTTTGGGATGTCACCACCGAGACAATCCTGGAACGCGGCTAGATTCATCTACATTCGTCGGAGTCGGGAGGAACTTGGAATGGCATACACGGCCGCCGCTCCGAGGACACCGGCAATTGCTATTATTTTCCAAGCCGGGGCATAACTGTGCTGCACATCAAAGATTCTGCCGACCATCCAGGGAGCCGCCCATTGACCGATGGAATATCCCATTATGATGAGTGCCAATAACTTCCCGAGCGAAGCGGTACCAAAACATTCTGCGGTCACGAGCGGGATGAGCATGTAGTCTGCGCCCATCGAAAACCCGAAGATAATCGTGAAAGCCCCTAACGCAACGGACGAATGCGGATTCCCGAGTAAGAATACAGACGCTCCAATCAAGAAATAGAAGCACGCCATAATGTGGGTCTTTCGAAAGCGGTCGGCGAGATAGCCAACAAGTACACGGCCTCCCAGGCTTGAGGCGAGCAGAATTGTTGAGAACCGCGCGGCGGACGTCGCGGAGTAACCTGCGTCTTTCAGGAATAGGATGAAGTGTTGAACCACGGCGCCGATAGCGCCGACAACTAAAGTCGAAGCAGCGAGGAGGAGCCAAAAAGCACTTGAGCGCACGGCTTCGGTAACCCTGACGGAATTCTGATCTGAGGAATTTCCTTGTGCCGGTTCAGCCGATTTCGCGCCGTTGGGAACAAGAGCGAGTTCTTCCGGGGCGGACCGCGTGACCCAGATTCCCACCGGGAAAAGCACCAGCAGGATCAGTGCCCCAACAAACTGCAACGCATGGCGCCATCCCAAACTGCGGACGAGCCTATCGATAAACAGTGGCGCAACGACTCCTCCCATTCCCAGGCCAAGGTAAGCGTATCCCATAGCTTGGCCGCGACGTTGCCGGAACCAGCGTGCAATCAAGACCTGATTGGGGATGGGCCCTGCCAAGACAAAGCCTACTACTTCCACGATGCAAAGTAGTTCGAATTGCCAAAACCGGGCGATCGAACCCATCAGGACGAGCGGGACTCCGACTAGTGCGGCTCCCGCAAGGATTACAAATCGTGCTCCGATTCGGTCAATTACAGTTCCGGCCAAAATCCCGAATGGAAGACCAGCAAGAAGGAACCCCAGGAAGAAACCCTGTGTTACTTGAGCCCTGGTGAAGCCGAGCGACTCAACGAAGTAGGGATAAAAGACAGGAAAACCGTAGAATATGATTCCGACTACAAAAAAGAGATTCAGGAATGCCGCAACAACAATCCACCAGCCGTAATAAATGCGGCTCGACGGATCCTTCGACGGGGAAGCAGTCATCTATCTCCTGAATTTTGCTTTCGTCCGGGAATCCAGATGCGAAGCATACTCTGATCTATAGAGAGATTTCATCCGAATTCGGGGCCCACAATCGCACAAAGGAAGTCGGGAGTACCCGGGCAAACATTTGGGCCACGGTACATTCGCGTGAGAATACGAGATGGGGCGAACTGGCAGCCGCGCAGCAATTCCATCGTAACTGCGTTCGCAGTCAAGCAGTCCACTACCAGGGTATCGCGCGACGAACGCGCCAGGAATTCATGGACGAGGTTCTCCGCCGTGGCCCGGCTTTTTGCCACCCAAGGACCGAGATGATCGGCGAAAGCCCCCCGACGCCCAAGTGCATATCCTTGAAGCGTGCCGCGCTGGACAATACACATCGCAAGTTCCGGGGCTTCGTCGTGGAGCGAGCGGAGTAAACGACTGCGATCGGCGCCAAAGATATCTCGGTCCATTGCGAGAATGAGCTCCAGTTGGTCTTGGGTCAGCAGCGCAAAACTCGATGTCGCCCCTCTTGCGATCTGATCGGGCGATCTCCTGAGAAACCATCGTTCAATCTGATATTCCGTCTTGAAGCCCATCTTTACGTAGATCGGCAGTCCCTGTGGAGTAGCATCGAGCTTTATGGTGGGTATACCCCGCAAATCGAGATACTCGACGGTCTTTGATAGCAATCGAGTGCCGACTCCACGCTTTCGGTACTCAGGATCCACCAATACCATCCCAATCCACGCAAAGCGATCCTGGTAAGACATGGTTGCGGCCGTGCCGCATATCCGCTTATCAATCTCCGCAATGAAGCAGCCACCCGGACTTGCGTTGAGGAAGCGATACCAGTCAGCGGCAGTCTGATTCCATCCGGCAAGGTTATTAAGACGCAGACCTGCAGGAATATCCCGAGCTGTCATCATGCGAAGGCGCATCTTCGATAGCCGGCAAGAATTGCGAACTGCACAGGAGCTTACAGGAAACCTCAAGACGCATGGTAATAAATTCGGGTACAATCGCGCGGCAGTTCGCCTCAGCGTGCACAGGAAAACAAAGGGCATTCATCATGCAGAACGATAACAGCACCATCCGGGATGTAGCTCAGCTGGAAGAGCTGCTAAGCGAACCGACGGACGGCGTAGTTCGCGCCATGGGGACGCTGGATGGAGATGTTTTGGTGCTGGGGGTCGGGGGCAAGATGGGGCCAAGTTTGGCGCGCATGGCCAAAAGAGCTTCGGAGATTGCCGGAGTGAATCGGCGGGTCATTGGGGTGTCCCGGTTTTCATCTTCGACTTTGGAGCGACAGCTGCATGTTTGGGGTGTCGAAACCGTGCGTTGCGATTTGCTGAACCAGGAATCGCTCGCCGAGTTGCCCAGTGCCCCGAATGTCATTTTCATGGCTGGAATGAAGTTTGGCTCGACCGGGCAGGAATGGCTGACTTGGGCCATCAATACCTATTTGCCGGGCCTTGTCGGTAAACAATTTTGCCGCAGCAGGATCGCCGTATTTTCGACCGGCAATGTGTATGGTCTTTCGCCGGTTTCTAATGGTGGATCGCGCGAGAGCGATTCCCTGAACCCCGCTGGTGAATACGCGATGAGTTGCGTCGGCCGCGAACGAATGTTTGAGCACTTCAGCCGAACGAACGCAACAAAGGTTACAATCCTTCGACTGAATTATGCCGCCGAACTCCGCTATGGGGTGTTGCTGGATACGGCGCTCCGCGTCAACGCGGGGCAACCCGTGCCGCTCTCGATGGGGTATTTGAACGCAATCTGGCAGGGCGACGCATCGGCTATGAGTCTGCAGGCGCTCGGTTGTGCCACTGCGCCTCCGAACGTGGTCAACATTACCGGCCCGGAGCTGCTCAGTGTGCGCTGGATCGCCGAGGAGTTTGGGAAAAGGTTTCTAAAAGCCGTTCGTTTTCAGGGGCAGGAATCGAGCGACGCCCTTCTGAGTAACCCGCAAAAGGCTTGTCGGCTGTTCGGCCATCCTCGCGTGAGCATTCAACAACTGATCGATTGGATTGCGGATTGGGTCAGCAAGGGCGGAGCCACCTTGGCCAAACCCACACACTTTGAGGAACGCGCGGGCCGCTTCTGAACCGCTGCATCCGGAGGCGATGATAGGCAGATGGGCCAAGCACTGGACGAACGGATTCAGAAGGTATTGCGGAACGGAACAGCGATCCCCGCGCACCCGCTTGCTTTAAATGCGGACCGCAAGTTGGACGAACGCCGACAGAGGGCTCTGACGAGATATTACGTGGCAGCCGGAGCCGGCGGCCTGGCGATCGGCGTACACACGACGCAGTTTGCGATTCGAGATTCTCGCATTGGCCTGTTTGAGCCTGTTTTGAGATTGGCTGCAGACGAGATGGACCGCGCCGATCGAACTCGTCGCGACCCGATGGTCCGGATCGGGGGAATCTGCGGAGGAACCGCCCAAGCAGTCCGTGAGGCTGAACTGCTCAAGGAACTGGGGTACAGCGCCGGACTTCTGAGTTTAGCTGCCGTGCGAGATAGGGATGACCAGGCACTCATCGTTCATTGCCAACAGGTAGCGAATATCTTGCCGATTGTTGGTTTCTATCTGCAACCAGCTGTTGGCGGCCGCGTGCTTTCCTACAAGTTTTGGCGGCAATTTACCGAGATCGAAAATATCGCTGCTATTAAGATTGCACCGTTCAACCGGTACCAGACGCTCGACGTGGTCAGGGCCGTCGCAGAATCGGGCCGAGACATCGCCCTCTATACGGGCAACGACGACAACATCGTCATGGATCTTGTCACTCCGTACGTCTTCATGATCGATGGACAGGTCCGTGAGAAACGAATCGTAGGCGGCCTGCTGGGCCATTGGGCGGTCTGGACAAAGCGCGCTGTCGAACTCATGAAGGAATGTCAAACGCTAGCGTTCGCGGCCACACCGATCTCGAACAGCGTCTTGCAGAGACAAGTGAAAGTGACGGATTGCAATGCGGCATTCTTTGACGCGGCAAACCAATTCGCTGGCTGCATTGCCGGTCTGCATGAAGTTCTGCGGCGACAAGGCCTCCTTGAAGGTATCTGGTGCCTAAATCCGAACGAAACTCTCAGCGCTGGCCAACGTGAGGAGATTGACCGAGTCTATCGCGCATATCCTGAACTGAATGACGATGATTTCGTGCGAGAAGGTAGAGAGGCATGGCTGAAGCCTTAACGGAAGGATTCCACGCGGCAGGCTCCGGCTATTAAATTCGGCGCACCGGTACATCATCGGAAGGTCTTGCCCATAAGCAATAAGACCAGCGAAAAGGAGATCCGTGCATCGCTGGCGACGTACAAGTCAGAATCACCCCAAATTGACGTTCGCGTGTCACTCCGAACTTGCTGATGCGGCGGCAGGACCATACTCCAAGCCCGTCAGATCAGTATCAAGTTGCCCTCGACGCAAGCGTTTCCAAGGTGCTGAGTGATCTCTTGGCTCAGCCACCCTACATGCATCTTGTCAGTCCATAACTGATTGACGACCTCAGTATTCACAGCTTTCAAAGCCCAAAAGCGCACATGTTTTGGGCAAGACACTCACTGAAAAGGTATCAGGGGAATGAAGATAACCCACATGTTCTGGTAATTGGAATTTATTGGCGTTACGACGAGTTGTTTGGCGGTCGCATTGAGGAGCCTAGCTTTGGCCGGCGATTCGACATTGCAAGCTGCGACGCAAGCAGACTCTGGCGCGGAACAACATCATTCGGAGTGCAGGGAGGCGAGTGTTTAGCGCGCGGGCGATCTCCAAGTAACTCATTCGCTTGTAGTAGAGCAACATGAGTGGGACTTTGTACTTTTCTGGCAATCGGGTCAAGTGTTCTCTGAACTGGCGATGCTCGTCCTTGCGTAGAATTTGGGAGAGAGGCGAAGGAGTCGAACGATCGACAACGGCATCGAGGTCGATCCCTTCCACCGAAGACTTTTTCTCGGACTTTCTGTGTCGAATCTTATCGATGCAGTGGCGTCCTGCCACTTGCGAGACCCACGGGCGGAACGGTCGTGACTCGTTTTTTTGGTGCAGCACTCGGTAAAGTTTCAAGAAGACCTCTGCCGCTGCATCCTCTGCATCTTCGGGTTGGCGAAAGAAACGCCGACACACCCGCAAAACGTGTGGATAGTGAGCAGTGTAGATGTCGCTCAAGACATCGGGACAGATTGGCTGCTGCTGGTGCAGGGTTGTGCAGACCTGCGTCTCGCCAGTGAGAAGTGAAGTAAATTCAGTTGCCATTGCCAGTCCTTTCCTCTCAATTTGGACACACCCATAGCTTCGGGCCCGCACGATACAAATTGTGGCGCTCGTCTTTACCTGCGTTCAGCTAGTTCTAAAAGTTTCCTCTCCGCTCACGAATTTCCCCGGCCGCACAATCGAACTCAGTCGACGGCGAGGCCGCACATAACCCTTATTGGCAATCGAAGAGTGCTTCGCCATCTTAGGTTCGCAGCGACGCACAACCAAGAGAGTCAAGTCATCGCCCGGGGGGCATGCGTCCGCGAAGTCAAGTACCGCGCCAAGCGTGGAGAATAGAACCTGGTTAGCATCGGCGCTGTTAACGGAGGCCGCTGCTGCCGATAACCTTGCCACTTCAAATTCCTCCTCCTGGGAATTCCGGCATTCCGTGAGGCCGTCGGAGTAGGCGAGCAACATGTCGCCAGGATCCATACGGACGGTCCCCGAGTTGTAGGTGGCTGCTTGCAACGCGCCCACCATCGGGCCACCGTTTTCCAATCGTTCAATGGAATTGTTGCGCCGCAGGAGGAGTGGAGGCGGCAGGCCAGCATTGCAGTACACCAGTTCACTCCTCTCGAGATCAAGACGGGCAAAGAACAGCGCCGCGATCGGCGGCTCGCTCTTATCCTGACAAAGATCGCGATTGATACTGGCAACGGCATCAGCGGGTTGCGGGTAGATTCGGGCTGAACGCTGAATCAAGTCCATGAGATAGGCTTGCCAGATTCCCGCGGACAATCCTTTGCCGGCGATGTCACCGACAGTCAATCCCAGCCCGGAATCGAGTGGCAATACCTTGAAGAAATCTCCCGAGAGATGACGCGCGGGGAAAATTTCGCCGGCGATTTCGAAATCGCCAAAACTGAATTCACGCGGGGAGCAGAGCCGCCGCTGGACCTGGGCTGCCTCGAAGATGGCCTGTTGCAACTTTGCATATTCACGACGGACGGTATCGAGCTCTTCCTTCAACAACTTTTCGCTCTCGACCGTGTTTATTTGCTTGGAGGCTGGGAAATCTCGACGCGCGCGCGGTTCCGCTGGACCTTGCTTGTCCCGCGGCAGACGATTCTCTGGTAGCTTTCGCTTGTTACGTGGCGTAGCTGCCGTTGGGGTAATCATGTTCACCTCATCCCACGAATTTGTAGCCGACTCCGTGTACGGTCAGAAAGAAGCGGGGCTGATCTGGAACAGGCTCCAGCTTTTGACGAATTCGCACGATATGAGCATCCACTGTCCGAGTTGTTGGAAAGTTCTCGTATCCCCAGACCTCGTCGAGCAGTCGCTCGCGACTGAGGGTTTCCCCGGTGTGACAAAGAAAATGCTTCAGGAGGTCAAATTCCTTGCTGGAGAATTCGACGGTTGTGCCGCCACGGAGCACTTGGTAACTGCGCAAGTTGACCTCAACATCGCCAAAGGAATAGCGATCCTGGTCTTTGGGGAGAGTCTGTGCGCGGCGGAGAACAGCTTTGACGCGAGCCAATAATTCGCGGATGGAGAAGGGTTTGGTGACATAGTCATCGGCACCCAGTTCAAGACCAACCACCTTATCGACCTCCTGACCGCGAGCGGTAAGCATAATGATAGGGATGGAGGGACGCTTGGCCTTGAGCTGCTTGCATACATCCAGGCCGCTCATGCGCGGCATCATCACGTCGAGGACGATGAGGTCGGGAGAATCGGCCAAGGCGCGTTCTAGCCCTTGGACGCCATCCAGAGCTGTTAGAACTTGAAAACCCTCGTACTCAAAATTATCGCGGAGGCCAGCAACCATGTTCGGCTCATCCTCGACAATCAGAATCTTCACTGTTCCCATGCCTTCTCCCTTGTGTTTGGCCATGATCAGTACGCTCCATAATCCTCAGGCGACCGCGTTCCCAGTCTGCGGGGGGAGAGCCAACGGAAGAGCGATCGTAAATTTGCTGCCCTTCTGGGGATCGCTTTCGACCATCACATCTCCACCGTGAGCGCGTGCGATGTGACGAACGAGCGAGAGGCCCAAACCGGAGCCCTTAACGTTGTGTACCAGAGGATCCCCACAGCGGTAAAACTTTTCAAAGATTTTTCCCTGTTCATTGGCCGGAATGCCGATGCCGCGGTCGCGAACTTCCAGATTGACGGAGCTGTTGGAGCGGTACAGGCTCACCGCAATGTACTTCTCGTCCTTGGAGTATTTCAGCGCATTGTTGACGAGGTTGAGGAGGGATCGCGCGATGGCTTCGCGATCGACGTTTAGCGGAGGAATATCCTCGGAGATATTTTCCTCGAATGCAAATCCGTTTTGCTGGATCTGAAAACGGTAGGCTTCCAAGGTCGAGTGGACCAACTCGGCGAGGTTGGTTTCCTGGAATTCGTATTCCTTGCGTCCGGCCTCGATACGCGAAAAATCGAGGATATTGTTGATCAGCGCTGTCAGGCGTTCGCTCTCCTCTCGGATGATACGAAAATACTCCTGGTATTTTTCCTTTGCCGTAAGACGGCCCAACTCCAAGGTTTCGGCATAGAGACGGATGAGCGCCAACGGTGTACGCAGCTCGTGGGAGACGTTGGCGACGAAATCGGACTTCAGTCTGGCCAAGGTCATTTCCCTGGAAACGTTGCGATAGGTGAGCCAGATTCCGCCGATCATGAGCACGGAGAGTGCGGCAAGAATAATGTAGTTATCCCGGCGGAACCTGGAGCTGATATCTGCGACCGTTGTGCCCTGATATTTGATCGCCATCGTCAAGTCCGGGAAAACATACTGAAAATTGCGCTCCGCCTCTGAGTGACCATCGTCCCAGTTGCCGGATGTCACCCACGGGGTGGGATCCTTTGACGGATGGATCATCATCACCGGTGGATTCGTTTCGGCTTTTAATACTTCATTCTTGCTGGTCAATACATCCTTCATCATTACAGGGAAAAAGGTTGTGCGCAGAAAATCTTCGTCAAAAGCGACCACGCCCACTGCCACACGATCCTTGGGGACACCTGGAGGGATAAAATACGCTACATTCCAGTACGCGCGCTGATTGTCATGATTCGTCCACCCGCCATAGAAAGCCAATGGCGGCTCTCCCTTCTCCTCCATCTCGCGGAGATGTCTGGCCATGTCGGATGACTCTATAGGCAGCCAGTTCGCCAGCATTTTAATGTCCTCCTGGGTGTAACCACAGAGGACGGGATCCTCGTCGTGGCTAGGCTGCATCCGACTGACCAGCATGTTGCTCTTTTTGTCGTACAAAGCCGCATAGGAGTACTCGGGATGTTCCGCCAAAATGCGCTCAAGAATGGCCTTGGTTTTGGGGCCTTCGTCCGGGTTCGGGAACTCTTTGCGAATCGGGGAGACTAGGTCCTTCGCCCTCTCCCAGCTCTTCTTCTCCGCGATCTTTAGAACGTAACTGAAGTCACGCTGGATGGCCGCTTCGACAGCCTCCGACCGTTGGATGTGCTTCAGGTTCCCGATACTGAAGGCCATCAAGGCCGCCGCCGGCAGGACGATGGCGAGCTCCAGCGTCAGGAGCGTTCGCGTGCGATCCGTCAGTCGCCATTTTTTAATCATTCTCGGCCTCGCCCTGGTAGTTCATTCATCCCTCCCGAGACAAGACTATAAAGCCCCGCGAAAGGGAGTGTGTCAAGGCGTAGCAAATGATTGTAAAAAGTTGTAAAAGCAGCGGGTGCTGCCCAGCCGTCTTCAGATAGGTTCCCAGGAGGAATCTGCCGCCTGAACGTGACAAGCCCCTCGCATCATTGTCATTCCGAGCATTATTTGCCCTCTGATTCCCGACCTTCAAACGACCTAAGCGTCTGATGGATTGCGCCAAACTTTAGAGGGCGGAGGAGGAGTCTTCTACACATCGCTAAGTTCCGTCCGCGATGATCGAGGAGATTCCTGTCCGCCAGCCACGCCGTCGTCCTCGTTTTTTGCCATCACCCCCCGCGCACCAGGACGACAAGGCGATTGTTTGCCTTATTACTGTCGGCGGGGTTCAGCTAGTTTTTTGGAGAGTTCATTCGAAGTGGCAGTCCACGAAACTATGCTGGTATTCGACGATTTCGGAGAGCTATATATTGCGCGCCGGACTGACCGGCGAGGCCGCTGTTTGGAAAAGTGCGAGATGCGCGCGCTGTTCATCGGTGTCACGTGTTAGACTTACCGTCAGCCGAGTCCCCCGGCTCGAGATTCAAGGGTGGTTTGGCAGTGGAAGAACCGGGTCGCCGTTTAACCTACGTGTTTGTCTTCGAATGCGAAACCTGTAAGCGAGATGTTTTTGCGTTTTTCCAGACCGAGAACCCAGAACTGGATTTCCAGCTAACATGTCCGTGCGGATGGGAAGGAACTCGCCGCGGCCCTCAGGCAATGAAGGTTTTCTGCCAAGACTCTGACTCGCCATTACCGAAACCGTAGACTTCATACCGCCGTTCGGTCCTTTTTGTAGGTTTCGAATCTTCGTTCCGATGGCACTTCTACACGCCTTCGCTATCCGCATTGCTGGCAGTATTTCCGGATGCAATCCATCACCATTCTTGGCGGGGGTAACTCCAAATGCCGATTCAGCTGGAGTTCCTCCATAAAGGATTGGGCGTCATAAATCGGCGTGAAGGAACCTTGAGTCTGCAACACTTTTCAGACGCCAACAGTCGCCTTTTGTCATCACCGGAAACTATAAGGAAACTCAAATACGTTCTCGTTGATGCGGCCTCAATGGAGTCAACATTCTTTAATGATGCAATCTAGCGGTCTTGCAACACGATACCATCCATCTCACTTGTGTCGTTCCGGGCTTGCTCGTTGCGCTGACTGCCGAGCGAAGCGTCGTTTTCGCGCTCGCTCGCATGTGGGAAGCATTCATAGAAGGAATCGGTTGGGAGACAAAGATCTTTCGCTCAACGGCGGATGCGCAAAACTGGATTCGAACTCGTGTGAAGGACACATTCCAGTTGGAACTTTCGTAAGTCACGGCTTTACATACAAAGTGTGATGCCAGACGTTTCCATCTTTTATCGATGATTTCTTTACGACATGCCCCGCAACCGACAACGAATATCCTTTCACCGTACGCTGCTCGTCGGATATGGAGACGAAATCCCCAATCTGTCGTGACCGAAAATACTTCTCAGCCATTGGAAGGTTCGCGATGTCCCTCGCGGTGGCTCGACCGACATCGCTGCCAAGAATCACTCCGACACGCGGAAGCCGCACTCCCGGGGCATATTTCACTTCGTATTGAGCGGACACGTGCGGTTCCCTCGGCCCGATTGTAGCATTGGAACAATGTTTCTAGGACAGTCTTGGGTACGGTCGACTAACTACGTTCCGGATCCCGTGTGACGCCGCGCACGGTGGGAAGTGGCCGGACGATGCAACATAGAGCTTCCTAGACTGGGTGCCAATTTTGAGGAGGTTGAGGTATCAATTGGCTAATGGTCACACGTTATCCTGGAACATTCTCGGGGCATTGTTCCCGAGCAAGTTGGGGTCGGGAGATCAAAGTCGGCGACACTTCGATCACGCCGCTGATCCGCGTTTGGAACCAACGGCTATGAGACACCTACTGGGAGTACTCCTCGCAATCGTGCGGCAAAACGACGCCACGGCTCTCCCAGCAAGACCACTCGCCGAATCACCGGGCACGTTGAAACGATTGAGCTGAATGCCGAAACTATGGTGCAGGTGGCGGCCTTGGATTTGCGTTGCCTGCTGCTATTGGCGTCGCCCTTGCGTTCGGCGATCGTGCTGTCGTCGCACTGATTGGTGATGGTTCTGCGAACTACAGTATTACCGGGCTGTGGACCGCGCTCAGTTGAAACTTCCTTGCACCTTTGTCATCGTCCGCAACTGCGTTTACGAAGCTCTAAAGGATTATGGGAAATTCCTCGATGCAGAAAAAGTTCCTGGGATGGATCTGCCGGCGATCGATTTCGTGTCTCTCGCTACAGGCTACGGAATGGCTGCAAGCCGAGTGTCGAATTCAGACGAATTTGCTAAGTCGCTCGAATCTGCAATTTTCAACCACCTCCCGTCTTTGATCGAAGTCGAAGTGCTTCCCGCAGACAGCGGCATGTTTGCAAAATGACAGGACCGACAAGGTAGCCGTCAGCAGGTGAACACCGCAGGAATCCCCAACGACTAAAATCGGGTACCGGTAGCAACATGCCCGGTTATCGGACCGACAGGGACTTAGCCGAGGAAAAACAGACTGGGCGCTAGCGCTCCCTTGACCTTTCTGCTTTGGTACCTTTCCGTCCTGTACTTGCCTTCCCAAACGTGACGGGATGCTTCGGTTCATATAGCCCGATCTCACCACCGCCCGGAAGCAAAATCGTCGTGCGGGTTCCCCACCTCTCTTCCGCTATTTCACTAAAGCGCACACCCTTCTTCTCCAGAGCCGCCATCTGCGTTTCTAAGTTGTCGCACACGAAATACATCTCATGTTGGTTGTTTCTGTCGTGAGGATGAAACGCCACTTCTGCCGCCGGAAGTCCAAAAATCAGCCACCCGTGCCCCGCGTCCACGGAACGAAATCCAAGAATGTCTCCAAAGAACTTGCGGTCTGCCTTTGCATCTTTAGAGTAAATAACTACGTGCGCACCCGTTAGCATGAGTATCCTCCAGATGCTGGAATATCGAAGAACCGGGCCACCGTTTAGGACTTAATTGGACGGGAAACGAATTCACGACGGCATGTGGCCTTCAAGGTTTCAGCGTTCCGCTTCTACCGCACTTCGGAGTTTGGGGCAACTCTTGAACCGTGTCCCACGTCACAGACCCGCGTTTCCCATGTTGGTAATTGAGGATGGGGCTTCTGACTCAACCCGGGGCAAAGCTGTCCTTGGAAATTCACTCGTGTTCGCTCTCGGGGCTCCGCTTTAAAGCGAACATTGGCTAGGCTAGATTGCCAATGCGCGACCTAATGAAGTGGAATATTGCGCTCGCCCGTCTGTCTAATTTCATCCAAAGGTTCCCTTCCTGTCCCGACGAAGACCACATGTTCCAGTATGATGAGATCATCGGGCTCTTTGAAGAAGCCAGCGGAGATGAGCTGTCCCGGTTCCGAATCACACCTGATCGATTAAGTCCGAGAATGAATGATACTCCAAGGACCTTTTGGCAATCGCTGTGTCGGTGGGAAAATATCGAATACGCGCATTTCAGTCATCAAATTGGCGGGCTGATCGGCTACGCCACGAACAAGCTAGCGGATAAGTAGCCAAGGGGCAGCCAGCAATGTTCTAGAATTTCGAGTGTGAATCTTGTGAAGTTTCATCCCTGTTGCGGTCCAGAATCGTACGGATCGCTCCTGTTATTCGACCACAGGAGGTTTTATCGCTGACGCGGTCATCGTGCTGAAGCATTCATCAGTTCTCGAACATCGACTTTGCTCGTCTCGCCCCATGTCCGGATGACTCCCCGCCAGTGCCATTGCCTTCCCGGAAAAACTAGCTGAAAAGGAGACCAAAATGGCTAATGCAATCACGGCACGGACGACCGAGTGGGAGAAACTCTTACCTAAAAGGTATCAGTTAGTGCATGACGGATGGCGACTTGACGTTTGGCAATTCTCCGGTGTGCCAGAGAGTTGGTGGTATTGGAGTGCGATGTGCGACGGGAACTACGCGGGCCATGGCTCGCAATACGAAACTTCTGACGGAGCGTGCAAAGCGGCCCTGCAGTTCGCGAACCTAAATCACTCCGACGTAGAAGACGGCGTCTTCCTTTACGGCCCGTCCTAACTAACTAGTTAAGGTTGTCTATCCCGTGCTCTCTGTTCCTACAAGTGCAGGAACGCGATTTGTCCCTTACGAGCGTTACCGTGTGTCTACGCGTCCGGTCATCTTCCCAGACCTGTTGTCCGCACTGAGCGATTCGCGCCTGCCATCAAGTTCTCGCGACAAAAGCCCGATTCCGCACGCAAGAAGATGGACCGTTCAAGTCCGCGCCGGCCAATCTGGCGGATGATACGTAGGACTCAATCGCTCAAGCACGTGCTTCGGACCCTAGACCGTTCGAAACATTGTGCGGCAAAACGTCGCGGAACTGGGCGGCTTCGGTCGAACCAGCCAGTGCTGTCGTGGACGAGTGTCCGCCAGAGACGACCTGAGCAATTTCGTCGAAGTAGCCCGTTCCGACGAAATGCTGGTGCGTGACGGCTTGGTAGCCGACGTCCTGCGCCGCGAACTCTTCCTGCTGGAGCTTAGAGTAGGCAGTCATGCCGGCTTGTGCATATCCGCGCGCAAGATGGAACATAGCCATGTTGAGCGAATGGAAGCCAGCGAGCGTTACGAACTGAAACTTGTACCCCATCTTGCCGAGTTCCTGCTGGAAATTGGCGATGGTGAGGTCATCGAGCTTTTTCTTCCAATTGAACGACGGCGAACAATTGTAGGCCAAGAGTTTGCCTGGGAATTTCGCATGGATGGCATTTGCGAATCTCCTAGCTTCGGCCAGGTCCGGCGTAGAAGTTTCGCACCAGAGCATGTCGGCGAAAGGTGCGTAGGCCAGACCACGGGCGATGGCGGCGTCGATACCGCCCCGGAATTGGTAGAACCCTTCGGGCGTGCGCTCGCCGTAAATGAACTCCCGGTCGCGCTGATCGACATCGGCAAGAAGTAGACCGGCGGAGTTGGCGTCAGTTCGCGCGATGAGAATCGTAGGCACCCCGCACACGTCGGCGGCAAGGCGCGCGGCGATGAGTTTCTCGATGAACTCGCGCGTGGGAACGACGACTTTGCCGCCCAGATGACCGCACTTCTTCGCGGAAGAAAGTTGGTCTTCGAAATGGACAGCTGCGGCGCCCGCTTCGATCATGGATTTCATCAGTTCGTACGCGTTGAGCGAGCCGCCAAAGCCGGCTTCAGCGTCGGCGACGATCGGTGCAAGCCAATAAGTGCCTGAGGTTTTCCCTTCGGCGCATTCGATCTGATCGGCGCGCAGGAGAGCGCGATTGATACGCTTGACCAGATTTGGCGAGCTATCGCAAGGATAAAGGCTTTGATCTGGATAGACGTCGCCGGCGGTGTTTCCGTCTGCGGCGACTTGCCACCCACTGCCGTAGATAACCTTTAGCCCACCCTGCACCATTTCAATGGCTTGGTTTCCGGTGATGGCACCCAACGCAGGAACGTAGGGATCGCTGTGCATCAAATTCCACAGCCTCTCGGCGCCCAGGCGCGCGAGCGTGTACTCGATCTGGATGGAGCCGCGCAACCGGAGCACATCGAAATGAGAGTATGGGCGCGAAATGCCGGCCCACCGCGGATTGATGTTCCAGTCCGCGTGATTATGATTGTGATCGCCATTGGCCCCGTTGTTTCCGTTTGCTGACATTTGGTTCTCCTGGCGCTTCCGTTTTTTGAGCGAGTAATGGACAAATATTGCGAACAACTTGTGAATCTATGACAAGCCCCACCTCTACAAAACCAAATCACACCGGATTAAACTCACCGCGGCGAATCATTCCCTCGCTAATGCCGCGAGCTTCGTGCAATGTTCCCGCGACCTGCGGGTCATTTTCCCTTGCCGTTTCGCGCAGCAGCTGGTCAAGTTCTTCATCGAACAGTCGCTGGATGAGCTCCGGGGTATGGCGAATCGGAGCGCCGGCTTCATCGAGAATTTCGAACCAGCTCGAATGCATCATGCGCTGCGCGATCATCAGGCGGTAAATGCGGTCCGTAGCAAGGTCTTCCATGAAACCATCAAGGAGGCTTGCCCCTTTGCCGTTAAGGACGCGGTTGCGACAACGAATCACGGTTCGAATCGCGGCGCGCGTTCCCGCGAGCGTGCGCTTGCCGACGGTCGTGGGAAGTGGACGGAGATCGGGGTGCGTATTCACGATTGTCGGTCGCGCTTGAAGCTGATTGGGAACCGGAAATTGAGAAACGGCGATTTCGTTCTGGTCGGGATGGCCGGTCCAGGCGCCATCCATCAAGGAAAGCGATTCGTTTTTCTTGTCCTCAGCGAGAACCTTCAGTGCGCGAGCGTTCATCTCGGCGTCTTCACGGCTGGGATATAGAGCGGTCATGCCACCGATCGCAAGCATGCCGTGCTTGTGGCAGATCTCGGGCATGAGATTGCGCAGATTCTGGAAGAATCCGACGTTGTGAGGAATGGTGTTGCGGTCCGGTAGCACCCATTCCGGGTTTTCGAGATTGAAGTGGATCAGGCTTGCCATGTAGTCCCAGCGGCCGAGATTCAGACCGAGGATGTGGTCGCGCAGATTCCAGGCGAACTCTTCCATCTGGAAAGCCAGCGGATGCGATTCGACGAGCGCCATGCACTTGATGGCATTCGGGGGCAGAGCCTTGGTGCGGGCAAGCATTTGGAAGAGATCGCGCCACCAGAGTGCCTCGTCCGCAGACTCAGATTTTGGAATGTAGAAACACAGCGGGTGCTTGAGCGCGTCGAACTCAGCTTGATAGGCAACCATCGCGACGTCGAAAAGAGACGCGGGTAGGAGTTCGCCGGGGAGAACTCCGGCCTGATGCAGATGCAGACCGCGGGGTCGCGTAAAAATGACGGTCGCGCTGGGGCTGACAGAGACGGTCAAGTCGCGCTTGCGGTCGAAGTAAGTCAAGCGGCCAGCGAGTGCCTCGAGAATGTTCTTGATTCCGCGCAGGGTGTGCTCCCAGGTGTTTGCGGTCGAGTCCTCAAGATCGAGCATGACGCCGGGTGCGCCGGAGTTCAGCATTTTCACCACCAGATCAGCTTCGTCGGCGGGACCCGTCATCTGATTCCGCTGGTCGAAACACCACTCCGGAAGCTCGATGCGCCAGGAATTTGTGGTGGCGACGGAAGGCGGCAGGTAGTCTGGAAGCTTCCCTGCGCCCGCGTCGGCCAGGGCGCAATCGCGGCGGGCAATGAGTGCGCGCTGGCGAGAAGTAAGCGCCGCATGGAGCGGCACGAGGAATTCAATAAAGTCCTTAGGGAGATCGCGGGAGGCAGCAAACTCGGCCGGAGCGGAGTTGACCCGAATGAAGTGATTCCAACAGGAAGGAGGCTCGACCGCCATTCTCATCTTTGTGGTTGTTGTCACCATACTCTGTAGTTCGCCCGTTCCCGCCGGTCTGTCCCAGAATCGAGCCACTGCCCTGCTCATGATGGAGTAGACTCCCAGATAGCCTCCCTGTCAAAATGTCTAGTCCGAATCGGACTAGTGCTCACATCGGGCCAGTTGACGTCTGTTTTGGCACGGCGGATCATCGGACCTCAATTCCTGACAGGTAATAAGCTCCCATCAGCGAGGAAGGGCATGTCTTCTTCTCTCACGCACAGGCGATCGGCAAGACACCACGCGGAGATCCCTGACGAATTCCTGAAGCAGCTCAAGGAAGATATTGCTTGGCGCAGAATCGATAGCGGCCTCAGGTGTCTCGCTGCCCACAAAGAACTGGTCGAATCGTGCGAACTGCGGCAGAAAAACGCGGCCGTTCTGCTGGGGTATTTCGCCCAATGGGTCGACCTGGGATTTTCAGCCAGGGGGCTTCTAAAGCGCCTCTTGTCGCGCTTTTCCAGCATTTGCCCTGAGACGCTTTCCTTGCGGGAATATGCGCACCTGAGTTTGGCCAACGGACTGGCGGCCATGTCAGAAGAGGAATTCGGAAAGGCGATCAAATGTTTTCAGGCCGTGCTCGCGCTGGAGGAAAAAATCAGCGATAAGCAAATGATCTCCATCGCGAATTTCTGGATGGGACGATGCCTGCGGCGCCAGGGCCGGTACGATGACGCTCTCGCATATGTGGCAAGAGCGCGTGAATTTGCCTTGCGGTTGAAGTACCCCAAAATGGCCGCCGTCATGCGGGTATTGGAAGGATGGATCGCCTTCCAGGAAGGCCAGCCGGAGGAAGCGGCGAGGATTCTCGGTGAAGCAGAGGAGGGGTTGGCGGACACCGACGACTACGTGACCCTCGGAAACATCAGCTCGGCATATGGCAGAATCGCCCGTCGCCAAGGCAATTATGAGCAAGCACTTTCCAAGTTCGAGAAGGCTATCGAGCAGTATAACAAACGGGATCCCTACAATCGGAGCCTGGCGAGGTCTTTCGTTAACATCGCATTCGTGAAGAGACTCCTCGCCCTGCAGCTTGGCGACAAGATCGATTCAGAAGCGGCTAAATTCAGAAAAAAACGCCAGCGCACGGCGAAATCCGCTGCCCTTCCCAAGCCCAGGGGACGTGAGCAACTGACCCGGCTTCGCCAGGAGGCGTTCGAACATCTCGCTAAGGCTCATGAAATCTATGACCGCTACAACGACCATCGTGGCAATGGAAATGTTCACGTCACTCGTGGCTATCTGAACCTCGACAATGGAGAACTCGATCGCGCCGCGGCCGAAGGAGCTGCAGCGTTTCGACTGGGCGACGAAAAAAAAGACAGCATTCTCAAGGCCCGGGCACGCATGCTGCAATCTGCAGTGGAACGCGCGAAATTCGAAGAACAGATTGAGGAAGGATCGAGCCTTGTCCCATCGTCGCAACTGGCTTGCGAATTCGCCCGCGAGGCCCAGGAGTCGTCAAAGCACACGCAGAATCGCCGTCTGAAGGCAAAGGCAGACATCGCCTTAGGTTTGGCGCTCTGTCCTGGATTTCCGGAAGATCTGGAAGCGGCCCAGCAATGTGCGGACGGAGCCGCAGCGCTACTCAAACCCGCACATCGGGATTACGTCTGGAGAGAGCTGCAGGATCTTAAGCGTAAGCTTCGAGGAGCCGGCAACATCAACGCGACGCTCCGGGAATGGTCTCAGGGCATCGTCGGGGACAAATCGTTCCGGCAGGTGAGCGAACAATTCGCTGCGATCGTGATTCCAAAAGTATGGAGACGGGAAGGGTGCAAGATAGCGCGGGTGGCGGCGCGATTGTCGATTTCGCCGAAGTAGGTTCGGAGGATCTTGAGAGATCAGGGGTTGCTCGAAGGCACGGAGAGCTGGTAGCGAAACCGAGCAACGTCGGTTTGAACAGGAAGGTCACAATTTCTTTCGATATGAGGGTGCTTGAGCAGTTTCCTAGCGATTATTCGGGAATCTACCTCAACTAGTTCAGCAGATATCTGTTGTCTTAAGTCCGCCTAGCCAGAATTGATCCTCGCCCTTAGGTCTTGACGACGTCCGCAAACCCAAGCAAAGATCTTCGGAGAAACCTTTTTTGCAGGCCTTTATCCTTTTGTAGGTCAATGAAATATCTCTCTACCCCGATTCGGAAATCGGCATAGAAGTTTTCGAAATTTATGATCTTTTCTCCACGCGTCCCAAGCGGGTCATGCGCGGTCGGATTTAGGTGAATCAATGCGACTCCATCCCCAATTGTAAAGTTGTGCGCAAGCCGGCAGCGGATGTTCCGATAAACATATTTGGCGTTGTACTGGGGCATATATTTCTCTACGAATCTCTTGTAGATCTTCCCCGAGGAGCTGGACTCGAAACTGTCGATACCCTCAAGAAAGCCCGCCATAAAATCGATTGCAGAGGACACTAAGATAAAGGCAACCAAAGGAGTGCTGCCATTCTGGCCTCCCTTAGTGGCGTTGTACGTTTCGTCGATACTGCCAAGAATCCATGTAGTGTATTTGTCTTTTAATCGGGCTAGGACCGACTGGAAATTGTCGCTCATTTTAGATTGTTGTCCGTTTCTGTCTCAAGCTACTTCTGCTGTGAATTCTACTCTACAGAACGAAGAAGTTGTAGGTGGCGGAGTATCAGCATTCATAAATATGTTCATGGAGGCCGTCAGGCGAAGCGGGTATCGCTAGCGTCTCGAGCGCGATCGTTCCAATCGCTCTCTGCCGCCGACGGGATAAAGCTCATTGCCCGTTCGGTCAGCGCGGTGATCGTCAGGCTGGGGTTGACCCCAAGATTCGCCGCCACTACGGACCCGTCACAGATGTACATATTCTTGTAGTGGAAGACGCGGTGACGAGAATCAACCACGCCGTGACGCGAACAATCGGCGATCACGCAACCTCCGATACAGTGTGCGGTACCAGGAACATCGAAGAGGATCTCCGGAAGCAGGCTCATGGCAAAACCGCCGGTGAGTTGCGCGAATTTCTTCGCGAACTCGTTGGCCTTGGGAATGTAAGTGGGCACCTTCTCGCCGCGGCTCACGAGAAACTTCCTGAAGGGCCAGAACCAGGGGCGTTGCCAACGCATCTCTATCTCGCCGTCCAGCGCCTGCATGCAAAGCAGAATCACAAACTCCCGGGCCCATCCCACCGGCTGCAACACCCGCACCGTCTTGAACGGGTGACGGAGCAGAGAGACCAGAATGTTCTTCAGCCAGAGTGCAATCCGCTGCGGACCTGGGCGCCCATCGGTCAGAATCGTGGTCAGGAACCCCATAGCATCGGAGCCACTTGGGTAGCGGACTGCTTCAATGTGAGTGTGCTCGTCTATATAGACGCCGGAACCGATCGCGATGCCCTGCGATACATCCTGGGAGTAGCCTGGTGTGCGCGCCCCGATAAGTGATTCAGAATTGGTGCGCACATGTTGACCCAATTGGCCGCTGATGGCCGGCAAAGCGCCCTTTTCTTTGAGATGAAACAGTAGTTCCATGGTGCCCAGCGAGGAAGCAGAGAAGATGACACCGCGGCAGGTGAACCGCCGAGGCTGGCGATGAATCCACGCCGTAGACTTGACCGTGCCTACTTCGTAACCAGCGCTGCCATCGCTGGCCCCGCCCAGCGGTTTCACGTCGACTACCCTTGTTTCGGGAAAGACCTGCGCCCCGTGCTTTTCAGCCAGATAAAGGTAGCCAAGGTCCAGCGTATTTTTCGCACCATACCGGCAGCCCATCATGCAACCACCACAGGCAGTGCAGGTGGTTCGCGCTGGACCCTCTCCACCAAAGAATGGATCCGGGAAAGTCCTATTGCCCGGCTCTCCATCCGAAGACTGGAAGATGCCAACCTTCGTACAGTAGAAAGTATGCCCCGAGCCCGCGGCCTCCGCAGCTTTCTTCAATAGGTGGTCGGCCGGTCCGAGGATTCTGTTCTCCGTCACACCCAGCATCCGCGCTGCGGTTTCGTAATACTGGGGCATTTCGGCTCTCCAATCGGCCAGACCCATCCAAGACCCAACGCCCCACACTTTCTCAGGAGGAGGAAGCAAGGTGCTTGCATAGGTTATTGATCCTCCACCAACAGCGCAGCCATGAAAGATGGTTACGTGTCGGAAGAACCGCATGTTGAAAAAGCCGCGCAGACCGAGCTTGGGACGCCAGAAATAGCGATGGATCGACCAACTGGTGCGAGGCAGGGTGTCCGGCGTCCAGCGCCGGCCCATTTCCATGACCGCAACACGATAGCCCTTCTCCACCAGTCGATGCGCGGACACACTGCCGCCGAAGCCCGAACCGATGACGATAAAATCGAAATCGAATTGGTTGTTACCATCTGCCATAAAGATTCACTGCGAACACAGTACGATTCGCGCCTTAACCCTTTCATCGATCACTTGTCCAATCATCCGCAGCGCTTCGGCACTCTGAGGCGAATCGAATCCAAACATCTGGAAGTCATGATTCATTTCTTCCCAGGTTTGCAGGACGACGTCCGCTCCCTGCTTCTGGGCGCGATCCGCGAAGGCTTGAATACTGTCGTACAGAATTTCGGCGCGACCAGCCTGTATATAGATAGGGGGAAGGCCGCTCAGATCGGCCCGCACCGGCGACACCAACGGATGCCGTCGTTCGGCCGCGTCGCAGAACCAGTCGGCCCACTGCTCAAGCATTCGCGTCTCCATCCAGTCAAATTCCCAGTCGCCGCTGAGGTCCATTTCGAAGTCCGTTGGAGGCGAGAACGCAACGGCCAGTGCCGGCAGTGGAAGCTTTGACTCCCGTACCGACAGAAGCACAGCCAGCGCGAGATTACCACCGGCCGAATCGCCGGCGAGAATCATACTGTCAGGATCGGTACCGTTTTCCAGCAGCCACCGGTAGGCATGGAGCGCGTCTTCAAGCTGCGCCGGGAATCGATGTTCCGGTGCCAGACGGTAGTCGAGGGCAAACATTCTGGAATTCGTAGCTAGCGTGATCAACGCGATAAAGTTGGCGTATGCCTGCGGATAAAAAGAGTATCCGCCGCCATGAAGGTACAGGGCGCTTACGCGCGGCTCTGTGTTCTTACTGGCAAACCAACTTCCCTTGAACTTTTCTTGAACGATCGGCGTAATGCTTACCTCTGACAGTGCCGGCGAACTAATCGCAATCGAGTCAAGATAGCGGCGTGCTTCCTTCACATCGCCCATCCGGAAGGCAGCAAGCGTCTGCCGCTTCAACATTTCTGTAGCCAGTTCTACGAACCAGTTCCAGCCACGCAGGCGTGGACCTCTAAGTGCCCGGCGGACAGAGACTTCGAGGACAACTTGAATCAACCCGGCAGCGCAGCGCAGGCGGTAACGGAGTGGGCCTGTGAAATGGATGTGGGCTTTCATGGCAATCCCGCGCTTCTACGCACACCGGGAAACAATGTCGGGAACGTAATTCGGAAAATGCAAGCGAATCGGTGGGTTTGATGGCGGCGCGGCCACAACGGTCCGCACTATGCCGTCCGCATGTTGCCACCAACCGCAGAAGGTCCGGCGGTCAAAATGATGCACTTCAATCGGGCTCCAGCCATGCAAATCAGATACCACATCGCCGGGGCTCACGACTACACTTCGCGTATCTAACCGGAGACCCTCGTGCAAGGCTTTGAGGGTGCTTTCCTTAGCGCTCCAAAGCATGGCCAAGAGACGCGGGCGATCCGCGATAGACGCTTGCGCAATGAGCGATTGCTCTTCAGCCACGAAATAGTCGGCGACAAAAGCGTCGCTGCGTGGTTCGGCGATTTCCAGGTCGCAACCCATGTCCACGCCGGCCATGGCCACAGCACAAGCCGCTACGCCCGCGCGATGGCTGATTGAAATGGTGACCGCGGCCGGTTCCCTGTCGATAAAGGCCTCGGGCAAACCTGAGGGCTCTGAGCGTATTTCAATCGTCGAGAGGAGCTGTGGATCGGCAGGGACTTTCAAGTGTAAGAAATACAAAGCCACGGCATTCTTGGCCGTCCAGCGCCCCAGCCGCCAGTCGTTACGTCGTTTAGTAAAACACATAGTGCTGAGCCGAGTCGCCTCACTGGGGCTGAGCCACGCATCTCCTGCGGGCAGATCCGACTCGTTTTGTTCCAACCAATAGACTTCCATTAAGAAGCTCCGGCCGCGGCGGATGCAGCCGCCACTTCCACTCTCGGTTTTTCGTCTTGGTTCTCCCTGGAATCCAATTTTTTCTCGTTCTCCATACCGCGCTCAACCGCATCGATGAGATAAGGACGAAGGTTTGCGGGTGGCAGAATGTTGTGTAGCGCCGCCACTTTCAGCGCTCGCTGCACGTTATGAACGCGGTCATATTCGCCGGCCAGCTCGCCCAGCTTTTCGGAGTGGATCACTTTGAAAAGTTCGTCCCACTGGGTTCGCAGCCGATGTTTCTCGACGCTTTCGGCTGTGGCCATGGCCTGGCTTAGCGCCTGCAGACGTTGATCTTTCCGCGCTCTGGCTTCCACTTCACCGGCGAACACAACGGCAGCGGCCGGCGCACCGCCGATGACAGAGGCATAGGTTCCTTCCAAGGCCACCACTTCGAGATTTTCATTCAGAGCACGCGAGAACACTACATATGCCCCTCCGTGATAGCGAGAGATTACACAGAACACCATGGGCCCCTTGAAATTAACGACCGCCCTGCCGATCTCCGCCCCGTATTCAAGTTGCAACTTTCGCATGGACTCCGGCGATCCATCAAATCCCGACAAATTGGCCAGGATCACCAGCGGTCGGTTGTTGCTGGCGGCGTTGATCGCACGTGCCACTTTTTTGGAGGCCTGCGGAAACAGCGTGCCGGCGCACCATTGATCCGGTCCGTCGGCAGGGACAAATCCCAACCGGGAAACTGGTCGGGATTCAATGCCGATCAAGCAAACCGGATACCCACCTAGATGCGCGTCCCAGACCACCGCGGTTTCGGCCGCCCGCATACCCGGCCAGCGCTCCAGTGGAGGATGATCCTGGTCCGCGAGGGCCATCATCACAGTACGAATATCAAAGGACTTCTTTCGCCCGGGATTCGTCGCGTCAGAGAAGATCTCCCCGACCTGGGCGAAACCGTCTCCGCGCGCGTTCCCATGAGGATAAGCTCGAACGTCGCGGTCGAGGGGATCACTCGTCACGGCTTTCCGCGGGAATCGCTCACCCGGAGCGACGTAGGTGTATTCATAGTGGCGAAAAAGAATTTGGCAGGCTTCATCGATGTCCTTGGCCCAGTATTGTCCCTGACCGTTGAAGCCCATGATGCGATCGTAGCCGCCAATCCCCTGGTTGTCCTCTGCCGAGACACTCCCGGAATAATCCAGTGCGCGCTTTCCGGTGAGCACCATTGCTGATTTCGGGGTCATGACCAGAATGCCCCGGGTGTGCATGAGCATGGTGGCCTCAGCGTTCCAGTAGGGCTGGGCGCCGACGTTTATTCCGTTTATCACCAAGTTCACTTCCCCGCCCGCTTGCGTGAATTCAACTAGGCAACGCAAGACGCGGGCGATCCAGTCCATGTTCTCCACGCCGCTTTCCATCGAAATCTTCGCGCCAGCCGAAATGGGAAACCATTCGAGAGGCACGGCCATGTTCTCGGCCAGCTTCAGCGCAGCGATGATGCGGCGGCATTCCGGTTCAGCGATGGCCCCAAGATCCCTACTCGGATCTCCCATCAGCAAGACGCGTGTCATGCCTTCGGGATACCTGACCGTGTAGTTCCGGATAACACCTACGATGATATTGGATTTGTTTTGGCCGTAGGGACGATCCACAGGAACCAACTTGCCTTCCGCGTTGAGATCGTATTCGGAAAAATCACCCGGCGGGAATTCGGCGCGCGTGTCCTCTGGCTCCGGCGTTAGCATTTCGATGATTTCGTAGGGGTAGGTCATCCCGCGTTGGCGCATGCGAACGATTTTCTGGTCGTATTCCGTCAGCGGCTTGATGGGCAGCAGTTTGACGGCGGGACGGAAAGTAATGAGCAAGCCAGCACCGCCCGGCCTTGAGATCCGCACCACCATCTCTCGCAATTCGCCGTTCCCCGGATTTGGGATGCGGGCACGCAGTACTACCTGTTCCAACCCCAGGCCGTCAGTCGCGGGGGCCAATCGGTGCACAATGTCATGGAATTCATCCAGCTTGACGCGGAGTGGTGGCCACACATAAAGGAGAATCCGATTCCAATAAAGACGTTCGTGAATCGAGCGTCGCGACTGAAACATCCGGATGCCCGCCAGCGCTTCAGCAAACATGCGCTCCAGGTGAGGCAGTTGCACGATACGCCCCGATTCATCACAGACGGGAGTAAGATCGCGGACCTCTGCGAATGCGAAGAGCCGCTCGTCTTTTTGGTTTTCGCGAGCGACCGCATGAAAGAGGTAGACATCTTCGACGGACGGCAATCTCTCAATTTTGAAATTGTTAAGGCGCCAGAGATGCAATCGTTGACCCATCATGGGGTGGAGTCCGCGGCAAAACTTTTCCTCTTCAAACGCGCGATCGGAGGAACGATAGCTGAAGTGTTGTATGCCGCCCAGGCCGTGATCGCGTCCGGGGCCCGCAACGGCGACAACGATGCGGCGGATGGAACGAGGGAAGCCCACTTGGTTGAGCGTAGAGTAGAGTTCCTGCTGAGTGGCATCCGGATCGCCCAGGGCATCGGAAGACCATACGTAAAAATCGATGACGATTTCGTGCTCGGCAGGCACTTCCTCGATCAGTGGAAACATCGCGCGCGCTACTTCACAAAGGCGAAAAGACTCGGCTTGGATGGTAAAGAGATGAACTCGTCTTCCATCCTCATTGTATTCGCTTGAGATACAATGCTGCCCGTTCGTCCCAACGGATCGTAGCTCGCTCAACTCTTGAGTGCGATAATACCGTCGCGTGAGCACTTCCAACATCAACTGGCGCAGGTCGAAATCTGCGTTCGCGAACCGGCTGGTGACCAGACCAACAAGCGGCTGCGGACAGTCAACAAGCGCGCGAATTCTTTCGTGGCGGTCTTCGGCCTCCGGATTGGCGGCGAGATAGGCGAGATGTTGTTCTGCCTGCGCAAAGACCTGCTTTCGCGCTCGCTCAAACATCGGCTGATCGAACCAGCGATAACGGACCTCCCTCGCCAGGTCGCTGATGGCAGGATAAAGCTCACGAGTCATGGAGGTCAGCCTGTCGAGTAACGCCCTGAAGGATTCTTCCGCGGGCGTCGCAAAGGTATCCACATATCTCAAGCGCCGTTCGAGCACACCCAGAATGAGCGGAATCTGACGCTCCACGCGTTGGTGCGATTTATAGATCCAAAGCAGACTCTCTTCCAATTTGGGCGAGCGATCCAACGTACTCACGCCAAAATGAGCCAGCGCTTGACGGAGCGCTTCGATGAACCTGGGGGGGAGTCCTTCGCCGCACGTATCGATCATGCGCAAGTAGGAAAACAGGTAAGCTTCGGAGCTAGGCGCTTCACCGGTGGTGGGACTATCGATCTCAGGTTCGCGATGGAACAAATAGCCGATATCCACGAAGATCTGAAGAATCTCATCTTCGCACTTTCTGATTTCCGGGCCATCGCCGGGCTGTTCACGATATTGCTTCCACTCGGCAAGCAACTGCCTGGCGTGCTGGGGATCGACATCAAAACCCAGCATGAGCTGCCGAAGCTCTTTCAGATTCTGGCGGCAACCGGAATGGCTATCTCCCGGGGATTCCGCTGATCCTCGGGAAGCTCCCAGTGTCACACGCTCCGCAGACGCGGCAGGTTCCCCGTCGCTGATCCGTTCGATCTGCACAAGCGGGGCTCCGGTGTCCACCTGCACATTCGGAATCGTCATGATTTGCCGGACTTTCCCGGAGAATGGAGCAACAACCTGCATCTCCATTTTCATGGCCTCCAGCACGGCCAAGCGTTCCCCCGCCGAGACCATTTGTCCGGGCTTCACAGCGATGGAGACCACTACCGCAGGAGCCGGCGCGTGCACCATGCCACCGTCATCGCGATCAATCCGATGCGCGACGCCGTCCACCTCGATCAGAAAACTGAGACTTTGGACTACGGAGACGACGTTGAAGCGCTGCCCAAAACAAGTGAGCGAGTACTCAAACTGACCGAGTCGACTATTTTGCACATCGATGCGACAGTCATCAGCCTCGATTCGATAGTGATGGGTGCCAAGACGATACACTCTGAGTGAGTAGGAGTTTCCTCGATAACGCAGCGCCACCGTCTCGCCAACTTCACTTCGGACCTGGGGTCGCCCGCGCACCGCCGAGGAATAAAACTGTGCCTGTTCTACCGCCACATGTGCATCGTAGGTCTCGATTGCGGCTTGCAGCAAAGCCACATCCGCGTAACGTCTGGAAAGATGTTCGTTGCGTGCCACCAGGCGTTCCATCCATCCAACATCTACGTTCCCGCTCTGTACCTCTGGCCGGTTGAGCAATTCGAGAAGAAATGATTTGTTACTAGCTCCACCCTTGATGACCACAATGCTTTCGCGCAGTGCCCGCTGGAGGCGAGAAAGAGCTTCTTTCCGAGTTTGACCGTAACCGATAATCTTCGCGATCATCGAGTCGAAGTCCGCCGGGATGGCGTCACCTTCTGCCACGCCAGCATCAACGCGCACGCCAGGACCCGTGAGATTCCTGAACCGCTCGATGGTGCCGGGCGCTGGAGCAAATCCGTTGTCCGGATCTTCGGCATTCAATCGCACCTCGATGGCGTGGCCGCGTGTGCGTGGCGGTTCGCCATCCAGACGACCTCCGCGCGCAATGTGAATCTGCATCTTGACGAGATCGATCCCGGTGGTGCATTCCGTCACTGGGTGTTCGACTTGCAAGCGGGTATTCATCTCCATGAATAAGAAACGACGACTTTCTGGTTCGTACAAGAATTCCACCGTTCCTGCGTTTTGGTATCCAGCCAATCGACTCAAGCGCACCGCGGCATCGCGCAGCAACTGGTCCTGCTCCGGGGATAGCATTGGCGGAGGAGCCTCTTCGAGGATTTTCTGATTGCGCCGTTGGATGGTGCAGTCGCGCACGCCCACGGCCCAGGTTGTCCCTGCGTGGTCGGCTATGATTTGCACCTCGAGGTGGCGAGCGCTCGGAACGAACTGCTCCATGAAAACGGTGGGGTCCCCGAACGCCTTATGCGCTTCGGCGCGAGCCCTGTCAAAGGCTTCCGAGAGTTGACTCACTGCATTCACACGGCGAATTCCGTGACCGCCACCACCGGCAGTGGCCTTGATGAGAAGGGGATAACCCAGGCGTTCAGCATGACGCACGGCGTCGCTGATTGTCTCTACGGGCCCATCGCTCCAGCGCGCGACGGGTATCTGCGCTTCTTCAGCCAGGCGTTTCGAGGAGATCTTATCGCCTAGCCGCCGCATCACATTCCCGCCCGGGCCGATAAACACGATGCCCATATCGCGACAAAGGTCGGCGAACTGAGCGTGTTCCGCCACGAAACCCCATCCTACCCAAACCGCGTCAGCTCGCGCGGTTACCAGTTTTCGTTCTAACAGCGCAAGATCGACGTAACTACTCTTCGGCTGTTGCGTACTCGGATCGATCATCTGTGCGGCACCGAGGCACACGGCCTCATCTGCTTCGCGAACAAACATCGCGTTGCGGTCGGGCTCGGTAAAAAGCGCAATCGTGCGCAGTGTCGTACGATGTTCTTGATTGAATTCACGTACTGCGTGGATGAAGCGCATGGCGGCTTCGCCACGATTTACAATGGCCACTCGCTGAAATTCGTATTGCATGGAGGCCTCGAATTGACCGCTGTTCTCCCTAATAAGGGTTGCTGCTTACCCTGCGACGGCCTGCAGTGCTTTCAATGGTTCCATATCGACTTCGTGGGGAAGTGGCACGGTATGGTAGCCGACCAACTGTACGTATCGGTTTCCTACCGCATCCACAACGTCCGCGTCGAAAGTTCCTTGATCCGGCTTCGGAGTGACTACGGCATATAAACCGCCGACGGCGGGATCCGGTGTGCGTAACAAGCTGACTTGATGAACGTGCTGGGGCAAACCCATGTGGCCTAGTGCCCTCATCTCCCAGAGTCCAGCAGTTTGGAAGCAAAGTTCGATTAACCGCGGCATCATGAGAATCGGTTTCTCGGACGGAAAATGATTGCTGGGCAAATTCTCGTTCATCCGGCCGACAATACGATCGCCGTCGAGCCACGCCCGCTCGAGAACTTGGTACGCGGGTCCGTGGAAGTAAAGGCGATAGATGTCGGCGGCTTCGACGATGTGTCCTTCTGGCAGGCCCAGCGCGGGCACGGTCATCGCATTGGGCATCTGTTCTGTGAGTCGGACCTGGGCAGTGAAGTGCGTGGTAATTTGCGGCTCAGTTTGATTCGGAAGTGACCGGCGACCAATCAACCGACAGTCTGCCAACAAGCTATCCGCCTGCGGATAAATGGCGACCTCGATGGTAACTGTGCGCGGTTCATTCCGATAGAACTTGAACGGCGCCAGGAAGTTCACGTTCTCGACAGCGGCAACGTGCCAGCCTGGGAGCAGGAACAGCGCAGCTTCCGCAAATGCCTCGATGCCCATGACCCCGGGCAGCACGGGTGTGCCGTCGATTTGATGATCGTGAAGGAAAGGTTGAATCGCTGGATCCAGCGTGGTGTCGATGGTGAAGCCATGTTGCAGGCTCATGCTCGCGACGGTGCCCATCATCGGTCCATTCGCCGGCGAACTTTTCCAAGCTTCAGCGGCTGATGGATGCAGTCCCCCGGTGGTATCCCACTCGTTCAGCAGGACGCCAAGACGTTCGGCGATGACAATTTCCCCTCTGGCGCCGCCCGAAGTGAGTTCGCGTCGGATCAAAGGAATCCCAGCCTCTGGTGACAGCATATCGATACCTGCCAGTTCCATCATCTTGGGGATGGAGCCGCGCGTGGCCATGCCAACGCCGCCCCATGCCGTCCAGTCGATGACCATGCCGCGTGTTGCCGGACGCTTCGTGCGGAAACTCGAGGTGATTTTGCACAACAGATCATTGGCCGAACTGTAATCGGTTTGTCCCGCGTTGCCAAAGCGGGCGGCAATCGAGCTGAACGCCACCGTCGCACCGAGGGGCAGGTCGCCGATGGCGTGCAGAAGATTGAACCAGCCATCGCTTTTCACATCAAAGACCAGGTCGAATTCGCGCTCATCCTTGTCTGGAAGGAAGTGACTGCGCTCCGTGCCGGCAGCGTGCAGCAGAACGTCGATGCGCCCGCTGCGCTCCCGCACTTGCTGGATGATTTTGGCTACAGCATCTGCGTCCGTGAGGTTGACACTGAAGTAGTGCGCCGTACCTCCAGCGGCTCGCACGGCTGCGATCGCACTACGAGCGGCTTGTGCCCGCTCCAGGGCCGCCAGTTCCCTTTCAACCAGCGCCGGCGTGGCGCGCTCGCCACGCGTTTGGATGCGTGCGAACAGATCGCGCTTGAGGCCATCCTTGTCGGTTACGAAGCGCGTGAGATCGGGGTTTTCCGGGTCAGGCTCAGGCACGAGATCGAGCAAGTAGAACGTGCCTCCCGAGGCCGTCGCCAAATCAGCAGTGATGGCCGAGACGATACTTCCGGCCGCGCCGGTGACGAGAAAGACGGTCTTGCTGTCCAAGGTCAACGCGGGCTTGCCATCAGCGGCGAGCTGTTCTTGCAGACCCACCGTCCAGCGCAACCCTTGCTTGTAACCGATTTCGATTGCACCGGAATCGCGGAGGGTTTCTTCAATCAGGATATCGGCGACCTCTAACGGCTTTCGTTCCGCTTCAAAGTCGACCGCCTTGACCATGGCGTCAATCCGCTCGCGCTTATACGTCTTAGTGAAGCCCACCACGGCGCCACCTAACGGCGCTGTTGCTCCGGCCTCATCGTAGCCATGCTGTCCACCCAGCCGCGTCGCAGAGACAAGGAAGGTGCCCGGCACCGCAATCTGCTCGAACAAAATACGCATGGTGGTGTACAGCGATTTGACACGTACCCGCAGGGCTTCATGCCAGGTGGCAAGGTCCATATCCCGTAGGTCTCCCTCGTTGTCCAGGGCGGGTAGCCAGTACACCCCATGCACCGGACCCGCGACCATCCAGTTCTTGAGGCAATTCGCCAACTGGCCCGCATCCGGCTCATCTTCGATGCGGAGGACTTCTGCGCCCATCGCCTGTAGCCGCTGCGCGAGGGCGTCTCCAACTCCAGATTTGTCCGGCATGATAATCACTCGGCGACCGGACCCCAGCGTCACCCCGGTTGGTTTGCAAAGGGCAAGCGGTGGTCGCAAGTTGGGAACAGGTACGCGGCGTGGAATACGATTGGCGGCGTCGAAGCTGGCAAGGATTGGGGGAGCCGTCAAAGTCGTTTTCGATTCCGAGGATTCAGGCACGTGCGGTTTTCCCTCCGCGAGTGCTTGCTTCTCTTGCGCGACGGAAGTGAATGCATCGCGGGATTTGGCCAAGTTAGGCTGCCTCTCGCGTGCGAACTTGATCACGTGGGCCAGGGTTGGAAAGTCGCGCAGCTTTAGATTCTCATCGCGCGGAATGTTGTACGCCGCTCGCACCGCCGCAAACATTTCCGCCTGCTTGACCGTGTCGATGCCGAGGTCTGCTTCCAAATCGAGATCCAGGTCCAACATGTCCTTGGGATAGCCAGACTTCTCTGCTACGATGTCCAGCACTTTTTCCTTAATTGTGTCAATCGCGTCGCCCGTCGCCATCTCGTACGCGACAGCAGCCGGCGTGGATGTAGATGGCGCGCTGATGTTGGATGAGGGGGGAGTTACAGGCACTCCCGCCAGATCAGGGCGCTTCTCGTACACGAAGCGGATCACATGCGCCAAAGTTGGATAATCACGCAGTTTGCGGTTCTCATCCCTTGGAATGCTGTAGATCTCGCGGATAGCCGCGAACATTTCGGCTTGTTTCACGGTGTCAACACCAAGGTCGGCTTCCAGATCCAGATCAAGGTCCAGCATGTCCTTCGGATAGCCAGTCTTCTCTACTACCAGGGCGAGAATGCGTTCTTTAACGGATTCGTCAGCGACGGTTTGGGGTGAATTCGCAAAGGGTGTCGGCTTCTCAACGACCACCGTGGCTTTCGGCGCGGTGCCTTCGAGTTGTTCCGTCGCGACCGCCGGGCCCAAGGTCAGATCAGGGCGCTTCTCGTACACGAAACGGATTACATGCGCCAGGGTTGGATAATCACGCAGTTTGCGGTTCTCATCCCTTGGAATGCTGTAGATCTCGCGGATAGCCGCGAACATTTCGGCTTGTTTCACGGTGTCAACACCAAGGTCGGCTTCCAGATCCAGATCAAGGTCCAGCATGTCCTTCGGATAGCCAGTCTTCTCCACTACTAGGGCGAGAATGCGTTCTTTGACAGGTTCGTCAACGACAACTTGTGCAGATGCCACTGCGGGTGCTGGCTTTTCAGAGACCACAGCGGTTTTCGGCGGGGTGTGCTGGACTTCTTCCTTTGTTGCTGCTGGGACTGCTGCCAGGTTGGGGCGCTTCTCGTACACGAAACGGATTACGTGCGCCAAGGTTGGGTAATCGCGCAGTTTGCGATTCTCGTCGCGCGGAATGCTGTAAGCCTCACGGATTGTGGCAAAGACCTCTGCTTGCTTCACAGTATCGACGCCGAGATCCGCTTCGAGATCGAGATCCAGATCGAGCATGTCCACCGGATAACCGGTTTTCTCGGCTACCAGCGCGAGAACTTTTTCTTTCACCGGATCGCCCTCCGCCGCAGGTTTTGGTAGTGCGGAAGGGGCGGGAGTGGCAACCTGAAGTCTGGGTTCTGGTTCAGCAACCGCGATCAACGGAGGTGCCAGTTTCTTGTCAGGGATTGGCGGCGGTGGCGATGCTTGCGGCACGCTGGCTGGCGCCGTCGTTTTTACTGTTGCGGCTAGTGACTCCGGGGTAGCTTCGGTGGCCCGCGCTGCTGCCGCTTGATCGCGCACGCGTAGTGTGCGGTGAACTACTTCCAGGCCGGCACTCGCAAGACCCGTGACACTGCTGAGCCAGGCACTCCAGATACTGGGATCGGCGATTCGGTAGGCATAGCCCAGCGCGTTCGGGCTTGGACGTACTGCCTGTTTCGTTTTCATCCAATGAAGCAACATCATGCTGATTTGCGAACCGAACCCTGCCCCCAGGTGCAAAGCATATTCGACGGGATACTGACCGCCTTTCGATAGGTTCAACGGTCCCAACTCCGGATCCATCTCCTTAAAGTTGGCAACGGGTGGGACGCAACCGGTTTCCAACGCTTTAACCGCGACAACATCTTCGATTCCGGTGCCCATAGCGTGACCCGTGAGCCCCTTGGTGTTGGCAATCACTATGCGATCCGCGACCTCACCAAATACGTGACGAAGCGCATGGATTTCCGCGGAAGCACTGCCGCCTCGCGCGGGTGTATAGGTTTCATGCGAAACGAAAACTGTCTGAGGCGCTATCTGGTGACGCGAAATGTTGCTGCGTGTTTCGGCTTTGGCGATCAGGGTCTCCATCACCTGGCCAATGTGCTGCACATCGAGACGAGTGCCGTGGAAAGCACTGTTGCCGGTCTCTGTGGCCAACACTTCACAGATGGGCTGTATTCCTCTGTCACGCGCGGCGTCCGCGCTCTCCACTACCAAGGCTGCGGCCCCCATGCCAATAATCATGCCGTGCCGCCGACGGTCGAAGGGAACGGCTGCATCGGCAACCACCTCGTCCGTGGCAGCCGCTCCACTGGCCAGAAAGCCAGCGCCCATCCAATCGATCAGGTGGTCGGAGGTGACATCGTCGGCCGAGATGACGATCACCCGGCTGCAGCGGTCGGCGTGGATCCAGTCCTCCGCAAGGGCCACTGCTTGTGTGGTGCTCGCGCAGGCAGCGTTGATTTGGGTGTTGGGCCCGCGTGCGCCGATGAATTCGGCGAATTGGGAATGTCCCATGGGCAAGACCCGGAGCAAGAAGCGGCGGTTGAAGACGTACGGTTCGCTTTGGATGGCAACACGCAACTCGTCGATTCGCCGGTTTATGTCCTGGACCAGACCGGAATGGCCATTCCCTTCGACCGCACGGGAGAGCAGCTTGTCCAGCATGGCCAACTCCTCGCGGCGTTCGTGGTCCGCGTAATAGCGCGACATCTCATCCGCGAACGAGTCGTAACCAGGGAAGGCGGAAGCAAAAATCACACCGGTATGGTCTCGCAAAGCTTCTGGCAATCCCCAGCGATCCGGTAGTTGCGTGCCTTTGGTGGTTGTCTTATAGCGCATGACAAGCGGGATGCCTGCGTCGCGTAGTGCATCGATACCCACGGCGATCGCCAGTTGGGTGGCACGGTCGAGAGCGCCTACACGTTCGGAGGAAATTCCGAACTCAGCTTCCAGATCAAATGCGCCACCGCGGCCTGCCAGCTTGATTACGTCCGCAACGCTACTGATGCTCTCAAACCTGGGTTCGCCGTTCTCGCTCTTTACCAGGCGGGTGATGTGCTTGTCGAGCATGGCGCGCCGGAAGCGCGTGGGGATCGCCTCGATGAACTGATCTCCCCGCAGAATGCGTGCGATGTTGGCATCATCGAAGATGTGCTCGGTCCCGGGCAGGCCTAACGCTGCGCCGGTGATGACCACCGGGGCACCGGTACAGACGCGATTTTGGCCGTGGTAGATCTCGTAGCCACGATCGAGAACACCGGCGAACAAATGGCCGAGATGGTTGTAGCGATCGCCGTTGGAAGGCGCGGCTCCTGCGGGAGAAGCGCCAATCGCGGACGGAGCCACCGGGATTGCCTTTGCGGTTTCATCCGATGAGGAAACAGGGGACACGGTAGTCACTGAGAGTTCGCGCAAGTGTTCCGAGGATCCCCGGCCCAGCCCCGCCGCGTAGAGACCACAAAGCGCCTGGTTGAACGCGGCCATATCACCGACTTTCGGGTGATTGGTGAACAATGAAACCACATCGTTGCGAGAGCCAAGGACATCCTCGGCAAATCCCTGCAACGCCTTCTTCGGTCCAACCTCAACAAACATGCGAGCGCCGGCATCGTATAGCGTGCGCAAACCCTTAACAAATTGGACAGGAGAGGCGACTTGCTGCGTAAGAATTTCCAGGATCTGCGGGACCACGTCCGGCCCCATGGGATAAAACTCGCCGTTTGTATTCGCGACGATTGGCAAACGTGGTGATTGGAGATGCAGGCGTTCCAGAACTTGCCGCAGCGGCTTGCTCGCTCCAGCCACGATCGATGTGTGGAAGGCGTGGCTCACAGGTATCGCAGCCACGTCGTAGCCAGCTTTTTGGAAGGCTGCCATGGCCTGCTCGACTGCCCGGCTCGCGCCGCCGACAACCGCCTGGCGGTTGCTGTTGACGTTGGCGATCACGACGTAGCCTTTGATTGTCTTCAGTATTCGCTCGACTTCTTCGAGCGGAGCAAACACTGCGGCCATGCGGCCGTTGTCTTCCATCGCGACTTGAGTCATTCCGCGGCCGCGAGCGCTTACTGCTTCCAGAGAATCAGCAAAGGGGAGGGCGCCAGCCGCGACCAGCGCTCCGTATTCTCCCAAACTGTGTCCCATGGTGAAGTCGGGCTCGATGCCGTAGGCGGCCAGGAGCCGGGTCAGTGCCAGGTCGGTTGCAAGTACGGCTGGCTGAGTAATGGCGGTTTGGCGCAGATCGTCTTCCGCCTTGGCGACGGCATCGGCGTCGGCTAGGTCGACGAAAATGAATTTGCTGAGCGGCTTGCCAAGTAAGGGCGTCATCACGCGATCGGCTTCGGCAAAGGTTTCAGCCACAATCGGCTCTGTTGCTCGGAGCGGTTGCAACATGTTCACGTACTGCGAGCCTTGTCCGGTATACAGGAACGCCACTTTGGGAGCTGGACCACGACCGCGGAAGATGCCTTGTGCGCGCAGGGCTTTCCACAGCCCGGGCTGATTGGCCGCCAGTGCTTTGAGCGCACTGCCCGCTTTGTCTGCCAGCTCGGTGGTATTGGCATAGTCAATGGCCAGGCGCTCGGGCGCGCGCAGATCTGCTTCAGCCGGGGCAGCTTGCGCCGGTGCGCGGCCTGCTTTGACGTCCTTTTCCACCGTGCGCAAACGCTCGGCGAGCGCGGCTTCGGATGCGGCGCCGACTACCAATGCTCCGCGTAAAGGCGCTTTGAAATGAGCAGTGTCAAAGCTGGAGGAAACATCTTTCACATTTATCATTGAGACTGGCATTGGCTCTTCCACTTTCGACGGCATCTGATTGACAGCCACCGACCGTTTGCCGTTTCCATTCAGCCGGTTGGGAATGTATTCTTCGAGCACAGCGTGGAAATTGGTGCCGCCAAAACCGAACGCGCTTAAACCGGCGCGGCGCACACCATCTGCGGGCACCGTCCAAGGTTGCAGTTCGGTATTGACGTATAACGGAGAGTGGGCAAAGTCGATTTCAGGATTAGGGTGCTCGCAATGCACGCTGGGCGGGAGTACCTTGTCGCGAAGCGCCAGCACGGTTTTCAGAAGTCCGGCGGCGCCGGCGGCTCCCTTGAGGTGCCCGAAATTGGATTTGACCGAACCCAGCGCCACGGAGCGGGGAGGGAGATGAAAACTACTGAGGACATCGATCATGCTTTGCACTTCGACAACGTCGCCCACGCGGGTGGACGTACCATGGCCTTCGATCAATGTCGCAGTAGCTGGTGATAATCCGGCGTTCTGCCAAGCGCGCTCAATGGCTACTTTTTGGCCGATCGGGTTGGGTGCGGTGATGCCCTTTCCCTTGCCATCGCTCGATCCGCCAATGCCGCGCAGCACGGCGTAGATCTTGTCCCCATCCTTCTCGGCATCCGCTAGACGCTTGAGCAGAAAGATCGCGGTGCCTTCGCCCATGACGAAACCGTCGGCCCCTTCGGCGTAGGGACGAGTGCCGGTCCCGGAAAGCGCGCCGATCTTGCAAAACTTGATAAACGTTGAGGCACCCATGTTGCGGTCAATGCCGCCGGTGATTGCCACGTCGAAATCGTGTTGTACCAGTCCGGCCGCGGCGGAATTCATTGCTGCCATCGCGGATGCGCAGGCGGCGTCACAAACGTAGTTGGGACCGTGGAAATTGAAAACATTGGCAATGCGACCAGCAATGCAGTTGGCCAATTCACCGGGCATGCTGTCTTCCGTAATTTCAGGAAGAAGCTTTCCCATCCGGTTGTGCAACTCGCGCGAAATGTCGCGGCGGAGGGCCGGTGGCAACGCGGCGAAACTGCCAGTTTCCGCCAGTTCGCGCGCATATTCCGGAAAGAGAGCGCGCATCACGGTGAGATAGTGTTTTTCCCCTGCCATGGCATTGCCGAGGATCACCGCCGTGCGGTCGCTATCCAGAGGCCGCTTGGGACAGCCATAGTCTTCTAACGCTTCACGGGTGCAGGCGATGGCCCATTTTTGCGACTCATCCATGGCATCAACCACGCGTGGCGGAATCGGCAAATGCCACTTAATCGGGTCCCAGACATGCTCACGAACCCAGCCGCCGATCTTTGAGTAAGTCTTGTCCGGGGCGCTGTGATCGGGATCGTAATAAAGCGCCGGGTCCCAGCGGTTGGGTGCGACTTCGTTGATGCTATAGCGGCCATCCTTCACGTTTTTCCAGAAAGCGCTTACATTCGGAGCATCGGGTAAAACGGCTCCAACTCCCACAATTGCTATAGCGCGATAAGAAGTGTCTTCCATGATGAGACTCCTGCGAAGTTCGATCGTTAAACGCTACGCGGCCATTTCTCCGCCCTTGGCCGCGCGGCCGTAAAGTGCGTCTGCTAAGTAATCCATGTCGGAAATAAGGCCTGACTGGGCGCGGTGAATGGCGGGCAATCCCAAGCTGGTTTCAAGCGCAGCCAACTCGGCATCGCGTACGTCCCCGGCTCCCACGACCCAACGCAAACCGTCTTCGGCCACCTTGAGCGCGGCGTCGCGGACAAAGATACGGCTGATCGCAGCCAGCGCGGTCGCATCGAAGCGCCGGTTCGCTTTTTCGTTGAGCTTTCCTTCAGACAAAAGTGCGGCGCGGCGGCACAAACTACCCGCGCACTCGGCATATGAGATCCATTCGCCCAGACGCAGGAGAATATGTTGATAGCGGGTGAGGCGCGCCACCCGCGCTTTTTCCATAATTTCGGCCAATGCGTGGAAAGCCATTGCCGCGATATCAGCTCCCACACCCGGATGGCGGGAGTGCAACGCTTCGAATTCTCGCGCTCGCTCGTGATAGTGCAGCCCGCGGGTTTTCAGATGAGACTGCCAACGGTCGCGGCTGATAGTCATCTCCATGATCTCGGAGGTGCCCTCGTAAATCGTGGTGATGCGAACGTCGCGGCTGATTTTCTCCACCATGTATTCATGCGTGTAACCGTAACCACCGAGCGCCTGGATGCTGGCCTCAGCGGCGGCATTGCCGGCTTCGGTTGCCATGTACTTCGCAATGGCGCCTTCTGTGTTCAGGCTGCCTTCATCACCCGCGTCGATGCGTTCCGCAGTTTCTTCGATGTAGGCACGGGCGGCTTCCAGGCGCGTCACGTGCGGCACGATTAACTTGTGCGTATATCCTTGCTTTTCGGAAAGCGGCGCGCCAGCCTGGATGCGCTTGGTGGAGTAAGGAATTGCTCGATCGAGCGCGGCCCAGCCTGCCCCTAGGCCGAACGCCGCAACCATCAGGCGCGTGTAGCCGAATACAGCCTGCGCCTGATTCAGCCCCTGGCCTTCGACGCCACCGACGAGCCGGTCTCTATCGACATAGACTTCGTTGAATGCAAGTGCAGCCGTGTTACTGAGGCGAATTCCGTGCTTATCTTCCGGCTCGTCATGGGTGAAACCCTTCGTGCCTTTTTCCACGATGAACCAGCTCGGACCGCCGGGCGTATTGGCCAAAACTGTATAGGCATCCGCCACTCCGCCGTTGCTGATCCACTGTTTGTTCCCATTGATCTTGTAACCGATGATCCGGCCGTCTTGGCTGACTGGGTCCGCCGTAGTGCGAAGCGCTCCCAAATCGCTTCCGGCTTCTGGCTCCGTCGCGCCGTAGGCGAACAACAATCCCTCCTCTGCGATACGCGTCAACCACGTTTTCTTTTGCTCCGGAGTAGCGCCGACGGTGATCGGATCGCTGCCCAAAAACGTGGCCAGTACCGCCGTGGCAACACCTAGATCGATGCGCGCCATCTCTTCACAGACGCAATACACATCGAAGGCTCCGCCGCCCAGGCCACCAAACTCTTCGGGAATGAACAGCAGTTGAATGCCTAATTTGTCCGGGCTGCACATATCGCGGACAACATCGAGCGGACATTCATCACGTTCATCGAGCTCCCGGAGCACTTCCTCCGGCAGGCGTTTCTTGGCGAAGTCCTTCAGCGATTTCAGACTCAACTTCAGCGTTTTATTTGCGATCATGGGCCTTGCCCTCACTTTGCTGCAACGTTGCGAATTTCACGGACTCTGCTGGTCATTTCCGGCAAGAACTCCAGGATGTCATCGACAATCCCGACATCCGCCACTTGGAAGATCGGAGCTTTCAGATTCTTGTTAATGGCGATCAGGAACGGACTGCCCTTGATGCCAGCCAGATGTTGGAACGCGCCGCTTATGCCGCATGCCAGGTAGACCTTGGGCTTGACGGTTCGTCCGGATGAGCCCACCTGACGTGACTTTGCCAGCCACTTGGCATCGACCACGGGTCTCGAGCAGCTCACCGCCGCTCCCATGGCATCAGCCAATTCCTGCGCGATGACGACATTCTCTTTTTCCTGAATGCCACGACCGATGGAAACCAGAATGTTGTATTTGGTGATATCTACATCACCCGCTTCGGCGACGAGCGTTTCTAGAAAGCGCCGGCCTGCAGCAAGAGAGCCGACCTCGCTTGATTTGTCGACAATTACGCTGCGTCCTGGTGTAACCTCTTCGGCCTTGAACGCGCCGGGGCGTATCGTGAGCACCGCGCCCGATGAAATGTCACACTGAACATGAGCGCTCACCTGCCCCCCGAATTCCTGACGAACTACTTTGATGTGGGCGTCTTCCACTCCAGCGATTTCCAGCACGTCGGAAACGAAAGCCGCATCCATCTTGATGGAGAGGCCCGGTGCCAGATCGATTCCGAAATGCTCATGGGCAACTACTAAAATGCTGTTTCTCGGCAGGACCTTCTGCAAGGCTTTGCGGACCAATTCGGCGTTGGGGTAAGTGAGACCTTCATCTGCGATCTTCCAAATTTCAGGGTAGGAAGCACCAAGGGTATTACACGCGGCATCGAGATCCGCACCCCAACCGGTAAGAATCGCTGTCGGCGAAGCAGCGGCATCAATTCTGCGCGCTGCGGCCGCTAGTTCGAGCGCAGAATCGGCAACGACGCCACCTTTGTGCACGATGTAAGCGAAAATGGGAGCCATTACTTCAGCCCTCCTTTGGCTGCCACTAACTCCAAGATTTTGTCGATGTTCTCTTCCCGGCTGCCGTGCAGAATTTCTGCGCCCTTGCCCAGCGAGGGGATGAAGTAGTCCATTCGTTTCACTCTCGCGGCAGCAGCCCCTACCGTCTTTTCGCCAATTCCCAGCTGCGCTGCGCTGAAGGTGGGGATGGGAACTGCGGCCACCTGCCGGATACCTCGCATGCCGACATAACGTGGTTCGTTGATTCCGGTTTGAATCGAGAGCACGCAAGGCAGATCGATCTCATTCATTTCCTTGTTGCCACCTTCGATTTCCCGGCTGATTTTCAGCTTCTGGCTTTCGAGCACCTCAATGGAATTCACCAGCGCTGCAAACGGATAGTCGAGCAGCGCGGCCAGCATTCCGCCGATCTGGGCGCCACCGTCCTCGGCCTGAACCCCGGTCAGAATCAGGTCATAATGCCCCTTCTGCACAAAAGCTTTTAGGATAGTGGCGATGCCCCTGCCGTCTGATCCGCTGAAGGCTTCGTCTGTGATCAACACCCCCTGGTTCGCGCCCATGGCCATCTCCCGGCGCAGGACCTCTTCGTCATCTTCGCCACCGACCGTGGCGACTGTGACCTTGCCGCCGAGTTTGGCGACAATCTGCAGGGCTTCTTCGACCGCATAGTTGTCCGGCTCGTTGATCGAATAGACCAATTCGTCGGATACGATTTCATTTCCGACACTGCTCAGTTGGATCTCGTTTTCCGACGTGTCGGGCACTCTTCTTACGCAAACTAGAATCTCCACATTCACCTCCACGAATGACACATAACTCCAACTTCACTTGAGACTATTGGAGGAAGCCGCCACGCATTCCTTCATTGCAGCAGATTGCTCTGCCTTCAAATCGGGGCGTCCACGCACAATGTGTTGGTCTACGAGTTCCGCCAGGTCGACGGCGGTCATTTTTCCTTCCAGGCCCGCGACCTTGATGGCATCTTCTATATTCACCATGCAGAACGGACAGGCCGTGACGATCACATTGGCCCCGGCTTCCGCCGCCATCTGCACTCTCTTTACTCCCATCCTCTGATCTTCTTTCGGCTCGTAGAACAACATCAGTCCACCACCACCGCAGCAAAAGGAGCGGTCCCGGGACCGGCTCATCTCGACTCGCTTCAAACCGGGAATGGCATCCAGAACATCTCGCGGATCGTCGTAAATCTGATTGTGCCGCCCCAGATAGCACGGATCGTGGTAGGTGTAGACATCGTTTTGGTTCTCAGCCGGTTTGAACTTGATTTTGCCGGCTGCCACTTCTCTGGCGATCACCTGGCTGATGTGCTCCACCGGCGGGACGTCTTTGTAGTCGTGTTTCAGAGCGTTGTAGGCGTGCGGGTCCGCAGTGACGATCCGCCGAACTCCCGACGCTTTGATGGCTTCCACGTTGTGGTCCCGCAAGGCCATGAAAAGCGTCTCCTCGCCGAACCGTCGAACTTCATGACCGCTATCTTTCTCGGTAGCCCCCAGGATTCCGAAATTCTCACCGACGTGCTTGAGAATCTTCGCCGTTGCCCGCGCGATCGCTTGCATGCGGTCATCGTAGGAGGTGATGCTGTCGACAAAATATAGAGTTTCCGTGCCATTGCTGCCGCCAAGGCTTTTGACATGGCAGGATTGCTGGAATTCCTTGGCGCTGGTCCAATCGGCCCTTTTCTTTTCCGTCTTGCCGTATGGATTGCCACGGCTCTCTAAGGCCTTTAGCGGCTTTTGCAAAGACTGGGGCACATTCCCGCCATCGACCATGCCCCGCCGCAAATCCACGATCTTGTCGATGTACTCCACCAGCAACGGACATTCCTCTTCGCAAGCGCCACAGGTCGTGCAGGACCAGATTTCATCTTGTGAGTAGATACTGCCGACCAGCGCCGTGCCGTTGTTCGCGCGTCCAACAACTGGATAGTGCCGGAAACTGTAATCTCGCGCTTTGATGGTAATGAATCGCGGCGACAGCGGCCTTCCCACGGCATTGGCCGGGCAATTGTCTGAACACCGCCCGCAGTCAGCGCAGGAATAGAAATCGAGCATGTGCTTCCAGGTGAAGTCTTCGAATGTTTTCACTCCGAAGGATTTCACCTGATCCAGATGCTCATCGCTGACGCCCCATCTCACCGGTTTTAAAATCTCCCGATCCAACTTTGCGAAGTAAATATTGAAGAGGGAGGTTTCCACGTGGAACTGGATTCCAAACGGCCGGTAGCAGAGCAAGAAATAAAAGGTCAGTTCATGAACAAGATATGCGCCGAAGTAAAGTCTCCCCAGAGTGGGCAAGGGAGTTGAAACGAGCACATTCCGCAATATCCACGGGAGCGAAAGTGCGGCCAGAACTTCAGCGGGTTGGCCTGGCGTTGATTCGGCAGCGGCCTTCGCGGCTGCAAACAGGCTGTCGGCCAGCATCAGGAGTGCGATCAGCGACAGAAGGAAGATGGCGTCGGCCGTGTGGCTTTTACCGTACCTTGCCGGCACAGCGTACCGTGCAGGTTTGAAGACCAAGCGGCGAATCACGGCAAACACCATGCACAGGAAAACAATGGTGGCGGCGTAATCTGTGATGATGTCGTAGATGTACCCGGGCCTTCCTGAGAGGCCGGGCATGACGAAATTCTCACTGACGCCTTCAATCAGCACGGAAAAAGCACGAATGGCCAGTACCAGAAAGCCGGCAAAAATGAAAATATGCAGGGTTCCAGCGGCCCGGTAGCGTGGTTGCTTCCATTGACCCAACCAAAATTTCAGGACCCTCCCCAGCCGAGCCCATGGCCGGTCAAAACGAGAATCACGTTCGCCACGAAGGAGCGGTACCAGGCGCCGCGACACAATGTAGGAGAAACAGGCGATACCTAGCAGATGAATGATGATGAACAGGACCCGGCCGGTGACCAACCAGGTTGTAACTTGCGCAGCTGACTCGATGACTTGCACGTTCTTTACTCTCTTGCTTGACGATCCCTAAGCGATCAACTGCGCCAAGACTTTCTTCTCAGTATCGAGGGGCTCTGGTGCTATTCCTGATTCGACGGAAGCGAGGGGCCCAAGAGAAATGGGTACAGAATCTGAAACCGCGGCGGACACCGGTGTCGATGCAGCCTTCGCCTTTGTGCGCGCACCCTTCTTTTTCTCTTCCTTACGTGAGGGTCTGACCCCGGCGGCTTCTCGCAGTTCCGTGAAACTCACCTTTAGAAGCGTTTCCAAACGCCGCAGATCTGGTGCTGCGTGCACTTCTCCGCTGAACCCGAAATACGCCGTGCCGTTGTAGGTCAAAATGGCGCAGTTGAGTGCCATCTCGCCGCCGATCGGGACATACGGATAACACTGCAGGATCTTGTGGCCGAGTAGGTAGAGCGGATACTGCGGTCCCGGCACGTTGGTGCAGACCATGTTAAACGGCGTGAACGACAACCGGCTCAGGATTTGGCCGCCCAGCGCTTGAGCTGAATTCGGGAACATGCCGATCAAACCGCCCGCCAAGCTAACCAATTCGGCGGCATGCGCGCGTTTGAGAAATTCCGTTCTCTTATGGACGGCAGCAAGCAGCTTTCGAGGATTGCGAATATCCAGCGGAATGGTAACCGGGACCAGGGAGATGCGGTTACCCAATTCGCCCGGACTCTCGTTGCCGCGCAGATTGACGGGAACCATCATACGGAGCAGCCGCCCCTTAACGTGATCGCCATGCAACTCCAGGTAACGCCGGATGGTTGCCGTTACCAGCGCGAGAATGACGTCATTTACGCTGGTCCCGCAGGTGTGCCGTATGGCTTTGACTGCGGCCAGGGGAATTTCCGCGCAGGCGAATTTCTGTGGTCCGCGGTACAGGACGTTAAACCGCAGCCGCTCGGTAGGCGCGATGAGTTCCGGGAGTAGACCGGTGAACTCATTCGTGGCCAGGTTTCCGATATTCGCGGCGAAGCGTTCCGCCATGCTCGATATGTCCGCCAACGCGTTGAGAATTCGTTTGAGGAAATCAGAATAGGAATCGACGCAGCCATTCGCTACCGAAGACAAGAAGTCACGAGGCGGTGGGACTCGGAACCGAAGCTTTCGTCGGGGCAGACGAGGCACCACGGGGCTCGCATCCATAATCACATTCATGATCCCAACGCCGGCGATGCCATCGGCGAGGCAGTGGTGCAAGCGGAAGATGAGCCCGCTGCGATTCCCTTTCAGCCCATGCACAAAGGTCAGATCCCAGAGCGGGTGCTGCCGGTCCATCACCGTGCTTAGAATCTTCCCTGCGAGCGTCTTCAATTCTGTAGCCGTGCCGTGCTTGAGGGTTACCTCGCGCACGTGGTTTTGGATGTCGAAGGTGGGGTCATATTCCCAGCTCGGAAGGCCAATATTCAGCGGCGGGGGTACCAAACGCTTGAGGTAGCGGGGAATAAGCGGCAGCTTCGACTCGACAAACTGGACGCAATCCTTGAAAGGGATCTCACCCTCAACCACGCAGACGCACGCCACGTTGAGGGGCATGCCCTCGCGTTCGAGATGGAGAAAGACAGTGTCACCCCAGGAAAGGCGATCACTCTGCACTTCACCATGTCCATTGCTCTGCATCGCGGATCTCCTAGTCATTTGCCGAACCTCGGTGGCCTAACAATCGCGCATCTCAGTTCTCGAATGAGAATCGTGACGCCAGCTTTAGCAGCTTGAGCACTTTGTAGACACCAACGCTGACGCCGCGCAACACCACCTTGATGCCTTTGCTGTCGGCTAGGCCTACGAATTCCTCCATCCTTCTGAGCGTACTCGGAGCAATCCGGCGTACCGTAGCAAAATCCAAAACCAGTTCGTCCTCGACGCTATCCAGTTTTTCCCTGGCCTCTTCTAACCCCTGGACAACGCGCTCTTCATCAATTCTGAGCCACACGACAGTCATTGCCATACGCACCACCATCCGCTATATGAATTGTTGCTGAACTGCACGGACCGCTTTCGCTTTAGCTTCCGCTCGCCCCTCATAAGCCTTCCAAAACAGCTCGGCCAGCTCGCTCATCAAAGGCATTCGGGGGTTCGACCGCCAGGACGGATCGTCAAAGGCAAGCTTGGTCAGATCAGGCATTGCCCGCTCGAATTCTTCCTTGGAGATTCCCAGGTCGGCGATCGAACGCGGAAATTCCAGTTGGTCGAGTAACTGTTCTGTCGCGGCCACCAGGTTCCTCACCTTTTCTTCAATGGTGTGGCCACCCAAACCCAGCAAATCCGCGACCGTGGCGTACTTCTTGTGTGCGACATACCCCTTCTGGTACGGCGACGGCAGGAACTTGGTGGGTACGGACGCGTTATAGGAAATGACGTGCGGCAACATGAGCGCATTAGCCCGGCCATGCGCAACTCCGAAACGTGCCCCGAAGGCGTGCGCCAGCGCGTGATTCACGCCCACCGAGGCGTTGGAAAACGCCATCGCCGCAATGCACGCGGCATTGTGCATCATGCAGCGCGCCTCTTCATCGAGTGGATGTTCATACGCGATGGGCAGGTATTTGAACACCATGCGGATCGCCTGCATGGCGTTGGAATCGGTATAGGGCGAAGCATAACTAGAGACTCCAGCTTCCAGTGCGTGGGTCAGGCAGTCGATGCCGGTATCGGCGGTAAGGCCCTTCGGCATGGACATAACAAACTGCGGATCAACGATGGCCACATCCGGACTCAACGAGTAGTCGGCCAGGGTTACTTTGCGTCCGCGTTCCTTGTCGGTCAGAACTGCAAAGGGAGTGACTTCGCTGCCCGTTCCGCTGGTGGTGGAGATAGCAATCAGCCGCGCATGAATAATGTTCTCGGTTGGGTATTGAATCACGCGCTTGCGCAGATCCAGGAAGGGGGTGGCCAGTTCTTCCAGGTCGGCCTGCGGCGACTCGTACTTGAGTTTCATGATCTTGGCTGCATCGATCACCGATCCCCCGCCGAGCGCGATGATTTGGTCCGCTTTGTAGAAATTGAGCGTCTCCACTCCGTTCATGACCACCTTGACCTCAGGCTCTGTATCGGGAATCACGGAGACGTGGACGTGGGTTCCCTCCGGCATGTAGCGTCGGACAATGTCTACGTGCCCGATTTGCTCCAACGCCGGACTGGTAACGATGATGGTGGAGCGCGATGGAAACTGGCGCACATTCTCGACCGCATTCATGTTGAAATAAATCTGATTGGGAACTCGAAACCACATATGGGCTTGGGTTCTACGAGCCATTCGCTTAATATTCAGGTAGTGATAGATATTGATGTTATCGGTGGTGCTGTTTCCGCCGGCGGTGCCACATCCGAAGGAGAAGGTGGGCACCAGGTCGTTGTAAACTCCACCCACCGCTCCGACTGAGCCTGGCGAATTTACAATGATCCGCCCCGCGTTCATCGCCTCAGCGAATTTGCTGATGACTTCCTCATTGCGCGAGAAAATGACCGCCGTATGTCCAAGCCCGCTGGCATGGTTCAAGTCCACGCACACCCGGAGCGCCTCATCGACGGATTTCGCCCGATAAACCGCGAGCAGCGGGAACAGCTTCTCAACCGAGAGGGGATGTTCACGCCCTACCCCTTGAATTTGCGCGATCAAGAGTTTGGTGCTCGGCTTTACGGAAAGACCTGCAAAACGGGCGATGTCGGTAGCCTTCTGCCCAACTGTCATGGGTTGCATGAACCCGGTCTTGGGATCGATTACCGTACGCGCCAGCCGTTCCGTCTCGTCTTCATTGCAGATGTGCGCGCCCAGATCCGCAAATTTCTTCAGGACCAGGTCATAAATCTGATCGTCGATCACCACCGTTTGCTCCGAAGCACAGATGGTCCCGTTATCGAAGGTTTTGGAGACGATGATGTCTACTACGGCGGTACTCAAGTCCGCCGTTTTTTCCAAGTAGACCGGCGTATTGCCCGGCCCTACACCCAAGGCTGGTTTGCCGGAACTATAGGCAGCTTTCACTGCGCCCGTCCCGCCGGTGGCATCAATCAGGGCCACGTCTTTGTGCCGCATCAGGTAGAAGTTGTCCTCGAGGGTGTGCGATTCCAGGCAGGAAAGAACCCCTTCCGGTGCGCCATGCTTCAGTGCTGTCTCATACATGATGTTTACGGCTTCGGAGCAGCAACGCCAGGCGCGTGGATGGGGGCTGAAAATGACCGCGTTGCGCGTCTTGATGGCCATGATGCATTTGAAGAGCACGGTGGAAGTGGGGTTCGTAATCGGCGTGATCGACAAGATGACCCCGATCGGTTCAGCCATCTCCACTAGATTGCGTTCTGGGAACTCGCGAATGATGCCAACAGTGCGTTTATCCTTAATGTAGTTGTAGACGAATTCCGTGGCCACCATGTTCTTGATGACCTTGTCTTCCATGACCCCGAGCTTAGTTTCCTCAAACGCCAGGCGCGCGAGATGTTGCGCTTGTGCCAAGCCCGTCAGGACCATGGACTTGACAATGCGGTCAACGTCTTCTTGCGTGAATTGCGTAAAGACGGCGGCGGCGGCTCTGGCTTGACTGACCAATCTCTCCAGATAGGCAATCCGCTCTTCACTGAGGCCTTCTGCAGTTGGGGGAGTTTGAAACCCCTGCTGTGCCACTTCCCGCGTGATCATTGCTGCTCCCTTTCCGGCTGTCCGCTCGTGCAGAGAGCAGTTCCAATCAGAAATTCTGCTGTGCTATTGCTCGTCCGACCGTGCTTTTCCTCTAGGTTGCGGCGTCTCGTGGGGCGGGCTTGATTCATTGCACTCCTTCGAGGGAGTGAGGAATCTGCTTGCGTTAGATTTCCTGAGTGGCTGGGTCGCACTTCACTGCGGTCGGGAAACACTTCAGAACCTGACCGGGTAGCCATTCCCCGGCTCCTTTATGGACGCTCATCGCTGCCCGTGACGTTAGGACCTGGGATTGTGGATCGTCCGTGATGCATGTCACGCTTCTGAGTGATCGCATTACGATCCGCTGATACCAAACATCGGCTCCGCACATGCAGCGGATTCCGTCAATCAATTCTAAGAAGGAGTAGGTTTGCTGATAGCGCAGGGCTCCGTTCGCGCCCCGCACGAAAGCGAGAATCGAAACATCAATTCATCTTGAGGATGGCAGTGCGCGGGGCAACACCCGAGGACGACTGAATCACATCTGGCTGCCGAGGAGCTTCTAAATTCACTCTCCAGCCAGGCGGTGTGCCACAACACTGTATACGAGTGGGCTGAACACCATCCCGATGTGCGTGGCGGAGATCTCCACATCGACCTCCGGTTTGCCCGTCCGACAGACATGCCAGTCCAGGATCCCGTCATTCCTGGTATAGATAGCGGTCTGGCGCACCGAATTCGGGAGCTTTCCTTTCAGCGACTCGAGAAAATCACAGGTGCAGCGGGACGTATAACAGGCCGGCAGCACGCCGCGGCCATGCTTTTCCAGAATCTGCTTTCGTACCAAGTCAGCGGCGCGCAGGATGGAAGCATGACCGGCAACCCCGCGAATTGGCGACCCTAGCGTAATCACCGAAGCCACGCAGTCAGACATCTGCGACGCGGCGGCCAGCGCGATTGAGCCGCCCAGACTGTGCCCGACGAGATGAATTTTTCCGCCAGTCGATTTGCAAGCCTGTTCGATGGACTCGTTCACGTGTCGCCGAATTAAGAGGTTGGGGCAATCCGCGTTCATTCGGATTCCAGAATAAAATGGCTCGTACCCGATCCGGCGCAACCAGTTCCGGAACTGCATCAAATAAAGGTCGCTGCCCAGAAAACCTGGAACCAGAACCACAGCCGAGCCATCCCCGTGGGGGATTCCATATCCCCAGTAAAGGGGAGAGAGCCGTAGGAATGCCAGCTCCACGCCCACCAGCCACTCGTGCCAGACGGGCGACAGCTCTCCTCTATGCACTTTTGGCAGAACGCGTCGGCGAGGCGTCATGTGTTTCTCAGTTTACACAAGGAAGTGCGCGATGCAAAATCCCACGGCTTGTCAAATTGCGCATCGGTTAACTTGCTGCCGATTCCTGCCATAGTTGGCAAAAATCGGCAGCACAATGCTCATTTAGCAATGACCGTGTTCCTGTTGCGCCAGGAATAGGTACATGCCGTATCCGTGGTTAGCCGTTGTATTGACTATTTATGCGGCGCTCGCGTGGGCTCTCACATGCACTTTGCTGGCCCGGGCCTTGCGTGTCTCGTGTCTAGCCGGCCCCTTCTTGGGTTTAATGGCCAGATCCAGCAGCGACTTTTCCGCCGCCACCAGGTTCTTCACGCTCTTTTCTGTCAGTTCTCCCCAAGACCGCTCGAGGGGTTTCCGCACCGCTGCCTTGCGCTCGCCCGTGACTTTGCTAACTGTCTCTAACTGCTCGATGGCCAGTTCCAAAAGCCTTGTCTGTGCATCCATGTACTTTTCAGCGCTTTCCCGGGCCAGTTTGGTCAGCACTTCCATGCGTTCCCGCGGCTTTCCACTCGGCTTGCCGCCGTTAGTCGCAGCGCTCACCTCATGGGCGGCAAGGTCCAGAAACTTCTTCTCACTCTCCACAAAGACCTCGACGGCGCGCCGTGCCAGCTCAGCTACCTTCGCCCCGGCCATCAAGCCTTGGCCTTCTCGATAGGACTCGGCCACGGCATGAGTCTCTTCTGCGGCTGCTTCAAGCAAGCGCTTTTGCATGCCGATTAATGTGTCCATGCGGTGGCGCACCAAGTCGACCGCAGCGCCAGCCGCCACGGGGAGCCGTAGGCCTTCCTTCACGCCATCCACCACTAGCGCGGTCTCTCCAGCGGCCAGATCCAACAGGATTTTTCCTGCGGTGGTGAAGTCCTTGACACCCTTCTCGGCAACTCCTGCCAGCATTGCGCTGGGCCGGAACGCTGGTTTGACAAGATGTTCACGCGCCATTCCGAAGAACAGGCCATTTTCTTGAGCCGCCAGATCTAGTACGATTTTTTGTGCAGCGACAAAACTCTCGATACCTTGACGCGCCCAACCCATCAGGGGGTTCGACGGCGGGGAGGTTCGAGGTGATTTTTTCTCTCTTGGGGCCATGTTGAATCTCCTCTCATTCCGCGGTATACTGCAGTGCAGTATCCGACTTCACTTTACGGGCCTGCCTCCTCCGTGTCAAGCTCTTTCGCGAGGCTGGGGTTCGGATGGCTGGCATCCTGCGGGGCTAATATGAAAAACAAGGAAGTTCTCATCCGCAAATATAGCGATCGGCGGCTCTACGACACGGGCGCCAGCCGCTACGTGAAACTACACGACATCGCCCGCATGGTTCGCGACGGCCGTGATGTGCGTGTCGTGGACGGGCGCACCGGCAAGGACCTGACCCCTATAATCCTGACCCAAATCATCGTAGAGGATGCCAAGGAGCGGCAGATCGCCCTGCCGCTGCAACTTTTGACCCAGCTTGTCAGGGCCTCCGATAAGGCCAGCCACGACTTCTTGTCTTGGTATCTGACGAGCACGCTCGACCTTTATCAGAAGGCCCAGAACACCGTTAACACCCGTATCTCAGATGCGAAGGAGGCCGTCTCGTCCCCGCTCGATTACGTGCGCAACCTGCTGTCAGGCCACTCGTGGCCACCGGCACAGGAGGGCAGTGAAGTCGAACAACTCCGCAGCCGCGTTGAGGAATTACAGGAGCGCTTGGCGCAGCGTCAGAAACCCGCCCGTCGCGCACCTAAAAGCAATCGCCGAGCCTGACGCATAACAACGTTCCTCGAAGCCGGCTGATCATCAGTGCTTAATTCGCGATTGAGGGAGTGGCATGCCCCAAGGCGCAAAGCAGACGCTGTTGAAGCCAGGTACCTTGCGGGCCTTCGAGGCTTATGTTCGCAAAGCCGAAGCGGAGATGGACCAGACTCAACTGGAACGCAGCTCGTTTTTATGGTCTGACGCCAGTTCCGAGCGAGCCCGACAGATTCACAGAGGGCAAGTTGTGGCGCAATTCTGGTCCGGGCAGGGGCCTGTCAAAGTGCCGGATGGTTTGATCCATGACTGGATCGGCTCCGCATTCCTCCCTGCTACGAACCTCAAAAAGACGTTGGCCATTATCCAGGACTACGATAACCACAAGAACATCTACAAACCGGAAGTGATGGACTCAAAACTGATAAGTCATCACCAGGACGATTTCCATATTTACTTACGACTTCTCAAGAAGAAGATCTTGACCGTGGTCCTCGACACGGATCATCAGGTGCATTATCGTTCCCTGGATCCCACACGCTCGGTTTGTCGTTCCTATACCACGCGGATTGCAGAGGTGAAGAACGCCGGAGGCCCCAAAGAGATTGTGTTGTCCCCCGACACAGGTTACGGGTTTCTATGGCGCCTGAACTCCTACTGGAGATTCCAAGAGCGGGATGGCGGAGTATGCCTTGAGTGCCGAGCCATTTCGTTGACGCGGAATATACCCTCTGGATTGGCATGGATTATTCAACCCATCATTCAGAATCTACCCAAGGAATCGCTGATAAAGACCCTCGAGTCGACACGCCAAGCGCTGACCGCCAAGGCGAAATAGGTTCTCTTTGGGGATTCAAGCCGACGATTGGGCCGGCTAAGCAGGGTGTCGCAAGGCACGTTGCTCGGTGATGTGTGGTACAGCAATGGTGAACCCGAAGGACTAACAATATGCTGGCGCGGAATAAACAAAAACCTAAGAGTTGGGGGAGACAAGCAAGCCAACCCATCATCCAAAGGTGGCGACCAGATCCCGAATTCCGAGGACATGGTCTATGCGAGAAGAGACAATCACTGCAACTCGTTATAGTCCGACTCTTGGACGTGAGGTGGTCGTCCGTCTCACCTACAACGTAAGCGAAGGACCTCGGCCCGACATCCTGCGGTGGTTTCTTGTAAGGGAAGAGCTGCTGGTGGGGGCAAAAAACGGCCAAAGCTCGAATTGCCGGCACGATGCCGGCCCACAACTGAATAGAGAACGTGGAGCCACACCTTCACTCCAACCGGAGGAGTAGGTGGAAGCTAGTCGCTAGGGTATTGCTCAGGGATAAACTCGCGGCGACACAAGCTGTATTACCCACAAGCAGAGCTTGCCTCCATGCCCGCGCGCCGCTCTGATGCATCCTGCCGAATTAGCCCAGCCGGTTTAGACCGTCTACATAAGCTTTTGCGCTGGCCTCGATGATGTCGGTAGAAACGCCGCGGCCTATGACGCGGCGGTTGCCGATCTCCAGTTGTACGGTGACCTCTCCCATGGCTTCGGTGCCCTCGGTTACGGCTCGAATGTCATAGCGCACGAGTTTCGCATGGGTGGTGGTGAGTTCCGCAATCGCCTTGTATACGGCGTCGACCGGTCCGTCGCCAACGGAAGCTCCTTCCTTCATCTTTCCATTCACCAGCAAACGCACGGTGGCGGTCGGAATCGCCGCTGTACCGCTGTAACTGTGTAGGTACTCCAGCTTCACGTTCTGCTTTACCGGCGGTAATTCATCGTGAACCAGCGCCAGCAGGTCTTCGTCGAGCACTTCTTGTTTCTTATCCGCCACGGCAAGGAATCGTTGATACATGGTCTCAAGCTCCTGCTTGGAGAGTTCATAGCCGAGTTTCTCTAGCCGTGAGCGCAGCCCGGCCCGGCCCGTGCGCGCAGTCAGGATGACTCGGCTTCCGGTCACGCCAACGTCCGCGGGACGCATGATCTCGTAGGTCTGCCGGTCTTTCAGGAATCCGTCAACGTGGATGCCGGAACTATGCGCAAACGCATTCGAGCCGACGACGGCTTTATTCGCTGGAACGGGCATTCCGAGCATGTCGGCGACCATGCGGCTGGTGCGGAAGAACTCGCGCGGTTCGACCCCGGTGCTCACTCCGTAGTAGTCCGCGCGCGTGCGGATGCCCATGACGATTTCTTCCAGCGCGGCGTTGCCGGCTCTTTCGCCGATTCCGTTGATGGTCCCTTCCACCTGGCGCGCACCGTTGCGAATGCCTGCCAGGGAGTTGGCCACCGCAAGACCGAGATCGTCGTGGCAGTGGACGCTGATGGTTGCCCGTGCAATATTCGGAACGCTCTCCCGAATGCTGCGAATCAGTTCACCGTACTGCTCGGGAACGGTGTAGCCCGTGGTGTCGGGAATATTGACGACCGTTGCGCCCGCATCGATGACCGCCTCCAACATCTCGAAGAGGTACGGAGCGTCGGCGCGGCCGGCATCTTCGGCGTAGAACTGAACGTCTCCAACACAGTTGCGTGCGCGCTTAACGGCATCCACGGCTAGGGCCACCAGCTTTACCCTCTTGGCTTCGAGCGTCTTGCCATATCGTTCGTCGCGGAATTTGCCCATGATATGAATGTCAGAAACGCCGATGCCGGTGTGAATGCGGGGGCGCGCCGCCTTGACAAGCGCCTTGCCGCAGGACTCGATGTCTGCGGCAACCGCGCGGGACAATGCGCAGATCGTCGGCCCCTTAATCTCCTCGGCAATCTTTCGGACGGCATCAAAGTCTTCTGGAGACGACGCCGGGAATCCGGCCTCGATAATATCCACCTTCAACCGGGCGAGCTGGCGCGCGAGCGTGATTTTGTCACGACTACCCAGCCGGGTTCCCGCTGCCTGTTCGCCATCCCTTAGAGTGGTATCAAACACCGCGATCTTTGAGGTAGCTCTCATTCCTGCATCCTTGATGAATGTTCTGGATTCGTTATCGGGGCAGAACAGCCGAACGCCCGTAGCATACCGCAGGAAGGCATTGGGACCTAAACACAGCCCGGAGAATACGGTGACATTCCCAGAGCTCAAGGTTGGTTTTGTGGGAGATGGCCAACTGCCCTCAAAAAACGTGCGCTCTGCCAGTTGACCGGCGACGTCGTGGACGCCGCTATCGTCGGTTCGAATTACAGCCTTTTTTGGGGTTAGCGTGACCTGCATCACTGAAAACACTCCACTTTTATGACGGAATCTGATCCTACCTCCCTGTGGTCGCGCGGCCAATGTGGCCGCGCAACAGCGGAAGCAGGCCTCGGTTAAGACTGAGTCGAGAACCTCGCGTGGGGTCTTATGAGACGATCCCGTTCCGTTCTAAATGGAAGTGGGAATACATGAAGCGTGCGCTGTTTTGCGTACTTGCGATGTTGGTTTGTCTGCCAGCAGTGGCGCAGCAAACTGATATAAACCGCTACACCGTCTATACCGGATTTGATTATCTGATCAGCCCAGCACGTAATCTGACGCAACGCGGCTTTGACGTTGATTTCGGCGTCACCGTGAAGCCATGGCTCGGTCTGGGGGGAGATTTCAGTGCCAGCGGGAACGCCATTATAAGTGGTGGGGGGACGATCAACGGGAGCGAGACGGTGTACGCTCCAACGCTGATAGCGGCCCACGCGCAGAACCCGCTGGTGCCGCTTCCAAGCACGATTTACGTACCTTTTAAATCGACTACTTACACCTTTGCGGTGGGCCCGCAGTTTTATATCCGCAAGTGGAAAAAGATCACTTTCCTGGTCCGTCCCGGGCTCGGGGGTATTCACGAGTCGGCAGACCTCACCTTCCCACCGGGGTTGGGGGGACTGTTCGAATTGCTCAATATTCCTGTCCCAAACGCAAATCAGACCGATACGACCTGGTTCGTTGGCTTGGGTGGCGGCTTCGACCTCAACCTGTCTCGGCGGGTGGGCTTTCGGTTTACAGCTGATTGGATAAACACTCACCTGTTCTCTGACTTGCTTTCGAACCGCCAAAACTACGCCCGCTTCACCATTGGACCAACGTTTCGCTGGGGACATTTGTAGCAGCGAAGCAGCACGAATAGGCAAAACGGAAGCACCGACTCGTAGGTTGTCCAGGGGCGAGGAATAATCTTTCGCTCGGGCCAGGAGACCCCGTCCAGACATGAACCTTCAAACCATTAACGACATCTTCTTCGCCATCGTGGAACGCGGACAGGCGCGGGTGATGCTGGTTCGTGACGCAAACGAATGGGTTCCCATCAGTTCGCAGGAGCTTTACCAGAAAGTGGTGGGCGTGGCGCGGGTGCTCCGGGAGTGGGGTCTTACGAAGGGAGATCGCCTGGCCATCCTGAGTGAAAATCGCTTCGAGTGGGCGGCCGCGGACTTCGCTTCTCTCCTGTTGGGCGTGGTGGTTGTACCCATCTACTCAACACTCACAGCCCGGCAAACTGCTTACATTTTGCGGGATTCTGGTGCGAAGGTCGTCGTCGTCTCCACAAGGAATCAACTGGAAAAGGTCCTCTCCCTTAGGGACCAGACTGCCGTGGAGAAGGTGCTGGTGATGGATCAGGTGGAAACGGCCGATGCCATACAGATACACCGGCTGATGCGGGAGGGTCCAACTGAACGCGATCCAGAATTTGACGCCCATGCGCGCTCAATCACCGCAGACGATCTGGCATCCATCATTTACACCTCGGGAACGACTGGCGAATCAAAGGGTGTGCAGCTGAGCCACGGCAATTTGACGTCGAATATTCAGCACTCGCTCGACGGTTTCGATGTTCACCCTGGGCAGATCAGTATTTCCTTTCTGCCGCTATCGCACGTGACCGCGCGTCATGCTGATATCGCGCTGCTCCACCGCGGTGTAACGCTGGCCTATTGCCCTTTCATCGAGCAGCTGCCGCAAGCTCTCATGGAGGTTCGGCCCGCTATTTTTGTCGCTGTTCCACGCGTGTACGAGAAGATCTACACTCAGGTGGAACAAAAAGCCAAAGGATTTCCGAAGCGCGCACTTTATCGCTGGGCAATTTCAGTGGGCCAGGCACATAGACCCGAGATACTCGCCGGCAAGGTGCCAGCGTCTTTGGGTTGGAAGCTGGCCGACAAGCTCCTGTATTCGAAAGTGCGTGCGCGAATGGGTGGCAACGCCGAGCTATTCGTCTCGGGCGGAGCGCCTCTAGGCAAGGAGCTGGCGGAGTGGTATGCGAACATCGGGATTCGCATCCACGAAGGCTATGGCTTGACAGAAACCTCGCCGGTGATTGCGCTCAACTCGCCCGGCGCCCACAAAATCGGAACGGTGGGCCGTCCCCTGCCCAATGTTGAGGTGCAGATTGCAGACGACTGGGAAATCCTGGTGCGCGGTCCTTCGGTCTTCCAAGCGTACTGGAACCGTCCCGAGGACACCAGAAACGCATTTGTAAATGGCTGGTTCAAAACCGGGGATATTGGCCACCTGGATGAGGAAGGATTTTTGTCGGTGACGGATCGCAAGAAAGATCTACTCAAGACATCGGGTGGCAAATTCATCGCACCGCAACCAATCGAGAATGCCCTTAAGCTCAATCCAATGATAGGAGCTTCCGTGATACTGGGAGACCGCAGGAAGTTTGCTTCCGTAATTATTTCACCCAACTTTCCTCTCCTCGAGGATTGGGCGCGTGCCCGCCACATACTGTTTTCTACTCGGAAAGTGCTGGTTGCAGAGCCAAAAGTGAAGGCGCTCTACGAGGGTATTGTTGGCGAGTTGAACCGGGGTCTTGCCCGGCACGAAACGTTGAAAAAAGTCCTGCTGGTGCCAGAAGAATTCACAGCAGAGGATGGCACCCTCACCGCGACTTTGAAACTTCGTCGCAAGGCCATTGAGGAGCGCTATCGCAAGCAGATCAATGACCTATACGAGGAAGCAGATGTTCCCACTGCGGAGCAGGAGAAAGGTCTCCGGCACTCGGCATGACGATTAGGAGACGGTCGCTCTCGCGCTGGGCAACTTGAGCAGCCAGTTATCCGAAGACTACCAGGCCTAGGTGGCGGCGCCCCCATTTGACTGACAGAGTTCCCGTGTGGCGAGTTTGCTGACATCCCGAATTGTTAGGCAGAATCCGCGCTCGCAGAAAGTCCTGGGAGCCAGTACCACGGACGAAGCAGCACTCGGGCGCATAGACGGGAGGTATACGTCAGAGCGCTCCAATCAAGCGCCATCCAATCGCGGGCGGAAAGCAGCGAGAGTAGGCCGGCAACGGTACCCTTCCAATTCTCTAAAGCGTGGCGTGCCACTAATGAATCCAGCCGAACTCTGGACCCCGCTATATGTTCCACCACCCCCTCGAGCGTGAAGGATGCCTTACGGAACATGAGCAGTGCCGCCGGGAAGTGAGTCCCCTCGAGTGCAATTTCGTCCAGCAGCCGCATCGCATCCATGGGGCCTGGCAAACGGGTCAGCGGCAACTCATCCAGAAAATGCTCAATGTGCTTGCGAATGTCGAGGACCGACATTCGATCCTTAGCGGCATGCAGGTGGCACAATTCCTCGATGGCCTTTGCCATGCCGTTCGCGTCCCGCAAGACCATCATGAGTACCAGCACGACGACGTTCTTACGCTGCTTCCTGGTGAGCCGATCTGTTAGAGCCCAGTCCAAGATCACAAGTTCGTCGCGCCCCTTGTCGTACAGCAGGTTCCCGGCGTGCGGATCGGCATGAAAGATCGAATCTTCATGGAGCGAAAGTGCGGGAACAGCGAGTAAAGCTTTTGCCAATCTTTCGGCCACGTTCATTCGGAGTTTGCTTGGGAGCGCATGAACTTCTGTTACTTTCCTGCCCCGCTCGAAACTGAGCGCTGTAATGGAGGCCGTCGAGAGCAAAGGGATCAAACTCGGGACGCGGACTCCACGAAGCGAGCGATACTCGCTCAACGCACTTGCTAGCGTCGCCTGTTCGCGCGGAAAGTCCACTTCTCGCTCGAACAGCAGTCGGATTTCGGTGAGTGTCTCGGCCAAGTGATGTAGTTGGATCCCGGCTGCTCGATGCTTGCGCGCAAGATGTCGGGCGAGCTCTCCGAGAATTTTCATATCCTCTGCGTAGCAGCTCGCGATGTGTGGCTTCAAAACCTTGAAGACTCCGCGCTCGCGCCGCCGGGAAGCGGGGTTCCGCCAGGTGAAACCCACAACCGCGCTGACGCTAGCCTCGGAATGGATAGCCGCCTCAATTCTGATCGCGTAGGTTCCGATCTGCGAGGATAATTCCCTGCTAATGATGCGGCGGATCTCTTCGATGGTTACATCGGAGATCCCATTTTCGAGTTCAGTGAGAGCGCGCCGCAAGCGCCGGTGCAGATCACGGTTCCGCGCCAACACTTGGCCGATCTTTTGGAGCCCCGGCACCTTGGCAATAAACCTCAGCAGCCGTATTTCCGCCGATGTGTCCAGTGGCAAACCCATCTGTTCCACGACCTTCGGGGCCAGGCGCGAGGCCGACAATCTGGAAACAACGAAGAGAATTGCCTCGCGAACTAGCGGGCGCCATTCCTGGTGCACCTTGGGTACCAGCTGTTCGACTGGGACCATGTGAATGGTCCACTCCCCCAGCTCTGCGCGCCAGAATTTTCCGTCTGCACCCTCCAATGCAGCTTGTATGGCGTTGAGTTTCTCGGTATCAGTTGCGTAGTTGCTGAGGAATGGATGCAGGGCCTGCTGCAGAGGTTCCCTACCGATCTTGATCCGATTTTCCACGTTACGTCGCTCGCATCACAGAAGGGCACATACTGCGACGCAGTATGTGCCCTTAGAGTACGACTCGGTTTCTCTGCTGTCAAGCAACGACGGCCTCTCGTTGTTTGCGCTAGGGAGGAGCGCGATGCGGACTACGATTCTGCGTCGGTCGATTCCATCGCGGCTTCCGCTTTGCGTATCGCCTTTTCGTGCAATTCCCAGGAATAAATCGCTTTCTTGCATCCTTCTCGGGCCAGGCTGGTGCTCAACTGACGCTCGGCTTCGTCAAAAGTTTCTTCCGCATCCCTCCTCGCGCGCCGTGCTGCGTCGTCCGCATCCTTGATTTTTTCCACGAGAAGCCTTATTTCGGGGTGGGTTGCTTGCGGCAGTTGCTGGCTTTTCTGATGTCGTCGGGCGCCCCTTCCTGATAATTCGTTCAAAGCTGCTTTGAGCTGATCGCTCCAACGCGATTTGACAGACCGCTCCACTCGGTCCAGAGCGTCGTTTGCTCGATCGGCCGTTTCCCGAACTCGCGGTTTCTCAAACAACCACTTGAAAACCGACCAGTCGATCGCCTCGTTCATCAACTCCTTGGCTTGCTGAACCTCGGCCAACTTTCGCATACGATTACCAATTCCTCGTTAAACGCATCACTCTCAGGTCGACTGGCTTGCTACACTTTTTGCAAATCATTGTGCTACAACTCTGGCACACGCTTCACTCTTTCTTGAATAAGTCTCATTTGACCGCGAAAGCCAAGTGCGCGAAGCTGCCGTCACCTATAGTGCAGCGGATTAATCAAACGCGCACAGAACATCCCGTCCAATTTTACGTTTTGGTGGAAACGCGCGTGCAATAAAACGTTAACCAGTCGATGACAAGGCGAAGTTATGCGCGAAGCATCTGCCTTACGCGCCTCGAAGTCCGGCGTTACGGGAACAACTCCGACGAGAAGAGAGAATTCAAATGTTTAACGTTGTGGGTATTGATCCCTCCCATGATGAGGACCTCGCCGTTCACCAAAAGAACTGCAGCGTGCTCATCGCGCTCGGTCTCCATATTTCCAGCGCCGTGAATGTTCCGTTCGCCGGATCGAAGATTTCTGCTGTGGAGAGGTCACTGAGCCCGTCGATTCCGCCGACCGTCGTGAGATTGTCCAGAACAGATTCATCGGTGCACTCGCGCATAACCGTCGTGCTGGTCCGTTCAACTCATCCCCAAACCCGTCGTGCTGTGTCCGTGACCAGTTCCAGCTTGGCCCATTGACAGTTCTCGGTGAGGAGGTTTCCCTCCGCCGTCGAAGCAAAACCACACTGGGGGCTAAGTGCCAGATTTTCAATTGCCACGTATTTCGACGCTTCCTCGATTCGCTTTACAAGCACATCTGGATCTTCCATGCGTGGAGATTTTGTGCTGATGAGTCCCAGCACCACCGTTTTTCCCTCAGGCACAAAGCGCAGCGGCTCAAAGGTGCCCGATCGCTCGTCATCGTATTCCAGTAGAAACCGATCAACCTCCATCGTCCCAAACAACTTTTCCGCAATCGAGTCATACCCACCTTCGGCGTACCAGTGGCCGCGGTTGTTTCCCCGACATAGATGGATGCCCAGCGTTATGTCGCTGTTCCGCGTCGCCAGGAAGCACGCGTTGTCCGCACGTACCGCTTCATCGAGCGCAGTGTTTGGGTCGACTTTCAATTCTGTCTTGATCCAGGATCGCCACTTCGGATCCATGTAGTAGCTGTAGCGCGGTGCATCGATCTGGATATACTTCACGCCATCGGTAGATAGTTTTCTCAACTCACCTTTCATTATCTCCACAATGTCCCACAGCAGCGCCGAATGATCTTCGTAGATCTTGTCCGTGACGCCGCTCTTGAAAGAGATGGCAGGAAATTGCGTGGCACTCGGCAACGTCATCTTAATTGGCAGTGGACTCTTGGCTTTCAGGAACGGCAATTCGTGGCCAGTTAGTGGTCGTACCTGACGCAGCTTGGATGTAACGATCCCAGTCACGCTGCTGACGGCCGCGCTCACTGATTGTCCTGCTTGCCAGTTCCGCCCAACAGCATCCTTCAAGTCGAATCCCTCGACGGCGTCCGTGAAATCGCTCATGAAATTTCGCCGCCGGAACTCGCCATCCGTGGCAGCCTCAAAGCCTAGCTCTTTCTGTTTTGCAAGAACGCGCATGATCTGTTGATCCTCGATCTGCCGCAGCAGCTCGGGACTCGCGCTACGCCTTGCCTCGAGCAATTGAAGAGGACGGAGAAAGCTGCCAATGTGATCTGCTCTGAAGAGTGCCGACATACTCCTAATCTTCTCCTGATTCCTGACAGGTACCACCATCGTCTGCAATTTTGTACGAACTATTGGTCCTGGCCGTGTGAGGTCACCTAACTGGGCAACTGCAGAGCTAGACTTTGGTCAGTTCCAATTTTCTGGTAACGGCGTTATCAGGACTTACGACTCGAATAGTTGTGCGAGGGTCCTTCTGCCAGGACTAGGTCCTGTTTTTTTATTCTGATGTTGGCTTCGCGCCTGGAACACGGCTTTTCAGGAATTTGATCTGGCCATCGTGGTTGGATTCGTGTTCGGCAACGTGAAACCATTTGGCATAGTTGTTGGCTGAGAAGTCGCCTTCGGTAACAAGCGTCGCCAGCCATTTGTCGTCGCGCTTGCGAAATTCGACAAGACTCTTCTCCCGGACTTGATGCAAGACATCTAGATAATAGTCGAGGCTGTTTCCCTTGATTGCTTTGCGGGCAGGCTCTCCGAGGTTCATGGGAATGTCCCACTTCTTCTTTACGTCTTGGGGCCACGAATCCCAGTTTATGCCGCCAAAAGTGTTCAGCTGGTAATAAGTTTCGGTGGCTGCGAGATGAAGGAGCAGTGCGCCGATGGTGTTCGCCTTGGCGTCGAGCAGAAAGTCGAGATCCTGCTGCGACAATCCCTTCACGTTGAGCACCACTTGCTCGCGGGTGAAGGCCAGCATGGATGTCAGCGTTCCGATCTCGGGCGTGAAGCCCGGTTGCGGTCCGACAATCCAAGCGTTTTCCGCAGCGGTGGCCGATAAGGGAAGTATGGCAAGCGGGGAGAGCCCGACTACCATTCCGACGCCGCCCACCAAGAAGTGTCGCCTACTGGGCATACATTCGGCCGGGAGCATAAGATTTTCCTCCATCGGAGATGCAATTTCCTTTTGGGATGATACTGCGGTGAAAGCAAACTGGCGAGAGGTACGACAATCCAATTCCGACTGTCAGTCCCGAAGACCTCATGAGCCTTTGGAAACTCCAAAATGATCTGGAGGCAAAGTACGGTAAGCAAGAACGAAAGCCAGGCGAGATAATTATGGTTGGTGGAGAAATCGTAAAAAGTGCACTAAGCTCAGTAGCAGATCTGGACAGCGCCGGATATCGGTTATCTTGGCTGGTTTGGTTGCAACAGCTTAACGAAGCCGGGTATCTGCAATTTCCTTGGGTGGACGGGGGCAAAATAGAGGATGCAGTTTGCAGCGCCTTTGCGATCGTACCGATGACGGGGATGCCGCCGCCCAGACGACGTGACGGATTCCCATTCCCCTTTGACTTGGATGAGCTGATAAGGCTGATTAAGGAAAACCCCGAAGCCTCAGACCCTATGGTCTAAGTATTATCCGACACCCTTTTCCTGAAATCTCTTAATTCACGGTCTCGTGCTTCAATCGAGGTCCATCCGCCAAGAATCTTGTGGCACTTGCTGCATATCAAGATGTACGCAAGTTGGTCTTTGTTTTGTGCGCCCGTGGCATATTCGACGGGAGCCCGGCACCTGTCGCAAATGAAATTAACGGTCCCCTTGCTTTTGATTCCCGCCAAGCCATCAATCATTTCTGTACCCCTGGTTCGTTCTATCACGTTTGAACACGGCGCAGAAGCGGTGTAGCCTGTAGTTCCCTTTCTCCTGCCGCAAATCCTTGCGGAGAACACCATACAAAGTAACGACAGAGGTGGCTTGGCTGAATGGGAACAATTTAGAGAAAGAAGAAATTATAAAGAAGAAGAAGAAGAAAGAAAAAATGAAAGAAAAGGTTTGACACCCACCGGCCTTCTCATGGAAGGACTTGACGAATGGTTTTGTGTGGCGGCTGGTAAATATGGCTCATGTTTCAATTCCTTACCGCCTTATTGCAGGGTTTTTGCCTCCGTCGATTCCGGTAATGGCGCGAGTCTTAGGAATGGCGAGATGGCGAAGCGCCTTGCCGGACAAATCCGGGCAGAGCGCTTCCCCTCAGTACGCGTAATTTAAGACGCACCCAAGAGATTCCTTAAGGGATTCCAGGACGAGACGCGCACTCTTCTGTGATCGCGGCGGACCGCGTCATTTCACCACCACAGTTGTGCGCATCCAGGGATGGATGCAGCACTGAAAGAAATGCTCTCCTTTCGACAGGCCCGTGACCTGAAGTTGGCTGCCTTGCAGGATTCTGGTCCTGGCCACAGAGACTTTCGAGAAGCCGCCGTCACACTCGGGCACCACATTCTCTCCTGGCGCATTCAGCGGAGGCAGAAAGCCGCCACCGAACTTGGCCACCTCGGTGAACGTGTGAGGCTCTCCGCCCTGGTTGACGGCGTTAATAGTGGTCCCTTTCTTGATGGTGAGATTGTCCGGTTCGAAGTCCCAGTTCGGGTCCGGTGTTCCCGCAGCCGCTTTCGCGAACAAGTCGGAAAACTTTGTTGCAGCTCCCAAAGCGACGTTCTTGCAAAAATCGGGACCGACCGCGTTGGGGGCATTGAAGGTGGCCGGATCACATTCGTCCAAGGTGACGACTTGTGCAGTAGCGGGTGCATGATCTTCCTCTACCCAGCCAGCGAACAGAAAACAACAGACGACTAAACCGAGCTTCAGCAGTGTATTCGACATGATTTTTCATTGCAATCCATGCAGCCCCTAACTTCCCCCAAAGTTTTCTCCATTGCTGAGACATTAAGGACGAAGAGGTTTGGAGCTTTCAAAGGAGCCCCTTATGGCAAGGAATTATGGTAGGCTTGGCGGAATTGCGGACCTCAATATGGCTACATCAGTACCAGCCGCCAGGCGACTTTCCTTCGATGTCTTCGAATTGGATCTCCGCGCAGGTGAACTGCGGAAGGGCGGCGTGAAGCTACGCCTGCAGGGCCAACCGCTCCAAGTACTTGCGACTTTACTGAACCACGCTGGAGATGTGGTGACGCGCGAAGAACTGCGGGCGGAGATCTGGACGGCCGATACCTTTGTCGACTTCGACCATAACCTGCACAACGCCATAGCCCGCCTTCGTGAAGTGTTGGGCGATTCGGTAGATCACCGCGATACATCGAAACACTGCCGCGCCGGGGATACCGGTTTATTGCGCCGGTGACTGGAATGGATATTGCACCGATGTTGCCCGCAACCGAACGCCCGGAATCCAGCCAAGCACCTCTGAGCGCCGCGCCGACCCAACTTCGCGGAGTGCTGGCGTTTGCGCTGATGGCTTTTCTTGCGGTCGGCGCGAGTCTATGGCTAAGGCGGGCGGCTACTGAAAGAACGAGCGCAACTGCCCGCTTACGCTCCATCGCGGTGCTGCCACTGGATAACTTGTCCGGTGATGCGTCCCAGGATTTTTTTCGTGGATGCTATGACGGATGAGGTGATCACGGATCTTGCCAAGGTTAGCTCTCTGCGGGTTATCTCTCGAACTTCTGTGATGCGTTACAAGGGCACAAAGAAGGGTTTACCGGAGATTGCGCGAGAGCTGAATGTGGATGGCATCGTGGAAGGATCGGTCACGCGTTCGGGGCAATGGGTGCGCATTACCGCGCAACTGCTGGATGCGCCGACCGACCGGCACCTGTGGGCAGAGACATATGAGCGCGACCTTGGCGATGTGCTGAGCTTACAGAGTGAAGTGGCGAAGGCTATCGCGCTGCAAGTCCGGGCACAAATGACTCCAGAGCTGGAGGCGCGGCTTCGTTCGGCGCGGCGGGTGAACCCGGCGGCCTACCAACCCTATTTGCAGGGGCATTTTTACCTGACGACAGAGTTTACCAAGCCGCAATCGCTGAAGGAGGCGCAGCGGCTCTTCGAGGAATCGATCCGAAAGGATCCCGGCTTCGCCCTCGCTACCTCGGGATTGGCAGAGTCTTACGTCTATTTGGGGTTTCTCCACCAATTATCGCCAGAGGCTGCCCGGCAATCCGCGGAGGAAGCCGTGCGCAAAGCCCTGGAACTGGACGAAGGCATCGGCGAAGCGCACGATACGCTTGCGGTACTGAATTGGCGGTATAAGGGAGATTGGAACGGCGCCGAACGGGAGTTCACCCGCGCCATTGCCCTGGCACCGAGTTACAGTTGCGCCCATGAAGATCGCGCCATCTATCTGAGTTTTGCCGGGCGACGCGCCGAGGCGCTCTCAGAGATAAAGAAGAGCAGCGAGTTGGATTTGAGTCCAAGTTTCGCTTTGGCGAAATCGGCGGCCTATTATGAGCTGCGGGATTATGAAGGCTTAATAGACGCGAGCCGAACAGGCATGGTTTCGGATCCGAACGAGTGGGCGCAACACTACTATCTCGGCGTGGGCTATCAAGGCACCGGGAAACTACTGGAAGCGATTGATGAGTATCAGACGGCGATTGAGATGTCTGGTGGCGATCAGGATTCCACAGCGGCGCTGGCATACGCGTATTCTCTGATCGGAAGAAAAGCGGAGTCAGAAAACATCCTTCATAAGTTAGAACAGATATCGAAAAGTGAGTATGTTTCCCCCTATATGATCGCCACGATCTATGCTGGACTTGGGCAGAAGGAGAAAGCGTTCGAGTTCCTGGAGAAAGCCTATATGGAGAGGTCTTTGGATCTCTCCTGGTTCCTGAAAGTGGACCCGCGGATGGATAGCCTGCGCTCCGATGTTCGTTTCCAGAGCCTCCTCCGCCGAGCCGGCTTAGTCGCATAAAACCCCGCAGTCTCGGGCCACATTGGACTGCGCGAGGCGCACTTTCTTTGCCTGGCGTGCAAATCACCTTTTCGTGACGGAGGACAAGCCGCTTGCTGCAAGCCTCGGTGACAGCAAGCGTATCACAATCATGAGGCTCAAAACATGAATAGCGATTGGTGGTTAGGGCACAGTTTGAATCAGCGGGTCCGCGGGGTAGTGTTCCAAAATGAGTGGTACTACTTCTTTGAAAGTTCGCCCCTGAAATGACTTTCAACATCCTCACGACTCAGCGGGTTTCTTGCTTTCGTCAATACGACCGAATAGACCACCTCATTCCTTTCAATCTGCGCGGTGATAAATGCCCCGTCTTCGGGCAGTTCTTGGTAGATGAATTTCACCTTCCTGCCGTCTTCAAGTTTCTTGATCCACTCTTCGTCTGGCATGTTTGTAGCCCCTCGGGCGAGACCCGCGACGAGTGTCTCACGCCGAGTCGCTGGCTGGCTTCGTTAATTGTGGCGGTTGACGACTTTGGTCAGTCCCGTCAACAGCAACTTGTATCCTTTCCGGTTTGTTCGGCAGGGTGATTTTGTTGACGATTCTGGGCAGGGTGGCACTCGGCTGTTTTGGAATTCGCACAGTATCCACATTCGCTTCCGCTATTCTTGCGGACTTGGACATACGCGGCTTTGCCATTTCCCTCTTGACGCTGGCATATGTCGCGTTACCGGGTATTTTCTTACCCTTCTTATGCGGCATGCACACATGGTTACATCGAGTTGGAAGCCATGCAGTGCCATTTCGCACAGTTGCGAGGCAGTCAGCAGCGGCGGCTAGGTCGCTTAACGTAAGTGGTAAAGCAGTATACGACGTTATTAATATAACTTGACAATGTGAGTTAACTAGCGCAGCGTCAAAGTGGGTCAAAGGGTCTTCAGGTCTTCGAGACCGGTACCCTCACTCCCTTGGCCATGAAACAAAGGAGGGCGTCATGTTTGCACACAAACTGTCGATGTACTTGAAGAACGACGGCGCTCTGGCATTCAGGCACAAGATTGAGGCTGACATTATTCCCCTGCTGCGCAAGCAGTCAGGATTCCTGGAGGAAATCACCTTTCTCTACCTAAACGGAAGAGAGGTTCATGCCTTTAGCCTGTGGGAGAGCGCCGAGCATGCGGAGGCTTACAACCGGGGAGCGCACCCAGAAGTGCTAAGAATGCTGTCGAGCGTGATTGAAGGGATACCTCGAGTACAGACCTACGAGGTCCTTAATTCGACCATCCCAAGGGCGTCGCTGCCGCTTCTGTCAGGCAATTCCGCGCAAGTATTCCCTCGTCCTATTCCGCTCGCAGTTCCGGCCAAGATGAGCGAGCGAGCGAAGAGTCAGATTATGGCACCTCGTTCATAATGTGACCAGTGAAACGCCGCTAAAGCTTTGCTTGATAGTTGGAGGATGTGTTTCCATTCCGCCGAATTGATCACTGCGTCAAAAGTCCGACAATTCTCCAAGCTGAATGTTCGCCTCGCTGGCAAGGAGCTGTAGAGAATGCCTCATGCACCCAACCTATTAAGTCATAGTTCCGTACACCGCGACCAACGATTTCGGCAGAGCGCGATGCAAGAATGCACGAGAAAGGTTTTTAATGGCACAGGTATAAGAAAATGGAAGAAGAAAAAGTGAAACACGAACTGGTTTCAAATTGTCTGGATTACCTGTTGACTTTGAAAGTGGAGCGTAAGAACTACGTCGAAATTCTCAACACCATCGAGCGGCGATTTGCTGAGTTGGGGAAGACAAATCCTAATCCCTCTCTTTTCCTGATGTTTTCGTCGGAAAAAAGCTACCCTGTGATTGACGGTCAAGACGTGCCGGAGATGAGGGATTTGTATCGCATGGCGCTGGACCGAAAAGGGTACAAGAGAGACGAAATGTGGGGTGATTTAGATGCGCTCTGGCGCTTGGGGATCTCCACGATTACTTGGGTGGGTAGCTAAGGCCAAGACGACGTATTAAGACTTCCTCACAATCTAGAAAGACATGTGCTGCACATGCCAAGCATCGACTTGCTCATAGGCCAGACCATCTCGCATTACCGCGTCATCGAAAAGCTAGGGGGTGGCGGGATGGCTGTCGTGTACAAAGCCGAGGACACCGATCTTGGCCGCCTCATTGCTCTGAAGTTCCTGCCCGACGAGCTAGCCGGAGATCCGCAGGCGCTGGAACGCTTTCGCCGAGAAGCGCGTGCGGCTTCCGCACTAAATCATCCCAACATCTGCACCATCTATGAGATTGGCAAGCACGGTGACCGATCCTTCATTGCCATGGAATTCCTGGACGGAGCGACGCTGAAGCACAAGATCGCCGGAAAGCCACTAGACACTGAGACGGTGCTGTCGGTCGGAATCGAGGTTGCCGATGCGCTCGAAGCGGCCCATACGAAGGGCCTCGTGCACCGCGACATCAAGCCCGCCAATATCTTTGTGATTGCTCGTGGGCATGCCAAGATACTCGACTTCGGCCTTGCCAAATTTCCCGTAAAACCAGTTTCGGGAACAGAACCGACCGCCGTAACCCTCGACGTAGTGGAGCAGCATCTCACCAGCCCAGGCACGACTCTTGGCACCGTCGCCTACATGTCGCCGGAACAGGTCAACGGGAAGGATTTGGATGCGCGAACCGACCTGTTTTCGTTCGGTGCGGTGCTGTATGAGATGGCCACCGGGCAACTGCCATTCCGAGGCGACACCTCGGGAATGATTTTCCGCGCCATTCTGGAACGTCCACCCGTGCCTCCGGTGCGGCTCAATCCCGAGGTTCCACCCAAGCTCGAAGTAATCATCAACAAATGTCTGGAGAAAGACCGAGAGGTCCGCTGTCAGTCTGCCGCCGAACTAAGGGCCGATCTGATGCGGCTGAAGCGGGATACGGATTCCAGCCACCCGCACATGGCCAGTGAGGTTACCTCCGGTTCCGTAGCTCCCGTGGGTCCGGCGGCAGGCCCACCCTCCAGTGGAGCGGTCATACTCAATGAAGCTAAGCGCCATAAGGGCTTGCTGGCAATGATGCTGGTTGAGTTGGTGCTGTTGGTGGTTGCACTAGGGATTTATTTGTCCAGGCAGAGCCCAGGCAGGAGTGAAAACTTTCAGTTGTACCAGATGTTTGTGGTCAGGAGGCAGTATGAGACGTACTCATCTCGTCACCATTCTTGTTTTTGTTGCGGGCCTCGGCCTCGGCTACTTCGTGCGAAGCCTTGGTATAGATAAGCCCCAAGGAACAGACATGCATGCGGCGGACTGGGCTGCGATCGAAAAACTCCACAAAGCGGACGTCGAGGCCACGATCAAGCAGGATCCAAGTGCGCTGACCACTCTCTGGTCAGACGATGGGGCAAATTTCGGGTTTCCGGGTCCACCTGTTGTGGGGACGAAAGCGATGGCCGAGGCCTATGCGAAAATGCGGGCCGACTACCCAGAATTCAAAGTATTGAATTATGCCCCGGTGATTCGGCAGGTGCAGATCGTCGATGGGTGGGCGATTGAGACCGGCAGTTTTGAAGCCACATACCAAATGTCAGCGAAGGACAAACCGGTCAATGTGAATGATAACGGGATGCGCGTATTGAAAAGACAGAACGACGGTTCATGGAAATTCGCGGTGGTGGGCCTGAAATAATGGATCGAACACCGACGGCCAAGTACCGCTGCAAGGCTCACTCATTTCGACTTGAGTTCAGCAGTCCAGTTCAGCACTGCCGTGAGGGATTCGGAGGATGTCTTAACGGCGTCGAACAGAAACCGTTGGCCATCCGAGGTGACATCCCAAGCCCAACCATTCATGGCCGTTCGATTCTGAATGCTGGTTGCAGGTGCCTGGAACAGAGGTTTAGGAGTTCCCACCTTGAATACTCGCCCCTCGGTAACATCCACAGCCATCAGCTTTCCGTCGAATGATAGATAGAATAATTCCTTGCCATCCCGCCGCCAGCGGGGCTGGTTCCCACCGTCGCGAGATACTGAAGTCTTGCTACCGCCTCCCGCAGGCACAGGGAACGGTTGGACATAGATTTCGGATCTGCCAGACTCGTCCGAAGCATAAGCTATCCAGTGAGTGTCGGGAGAAAACTGCCCCGCACTCTCGCTGAACTCCGTATTCGCGAACGGCGCAGGAGTCTCAGAAGGTGTCCCGCTAGCTGTCAATGGCAAGACCCATAAATCGGCTTTCGTCCCGGCATCTTGCTGGGTGTACAGCAGGAAACGCCCGTCGCGCGACCAGTCGTTTGGGAACTTTGCGTCGTTTGTTGTAACAACCAATGGCTGTTCTTTCCCGGCGCTATTCGCAGCTTTCTGATAGATCTCAGTTGCGCCAGAGCGGGCGGCACTAAAGGCAATTCTCGCCCCATCGGGGGACCAGACCGGCGCAAAATCCGGAGCGACATCAAATGTGAAGCGCACGCTCACACCCCGAGCCAAGTCAAGCAGCCAAATTTCTTGGCTCGTACCCGCGCTCGGATCGACTCTCGTTGTTGCCACTCGAGTCCCTTCCGGCGAGAGCGCAAGGTCGGTGTATGCATATGTTCCAGGCTCACTGGCGTAGCCCAAGTCTTTGCCCTGGCGGCTATACCAGCGGAGTGTGGACAGCGGAGTTGCTGTTTTCCCCGCGCGATAGGTTAAGACGCCGCTTGCCGACACGGAAAAATTTGCGGAAAGGAGGAAGCTCCCAACCTGATCGGCAATCGGAACTGGCTCGCCCAGCAGCTCCAGTCGTCGTTCATCGAAAAGCTGGGTCAACAGGCTACCGTCGCGCATAAAAAGCAGTCGTCCTTTATTCGTATCAGCGGAGGGCGCATATACAGCCATGAGCGAAGTGGCGAGAATTCGTTTAGAACTCTGTTGTTCGGGTTTTGTATCGAGGGATCCGACGTAAATGCCGGGATTTTCGGGCGCTCTGAGATACACAAAATGTTGCCCATCCGAGAGGAAAGATGGAAAACCGTGAACTTCGTTGCGTCCACCAATAGTCGTAAGCAAGGTGGGGACACCGCCCGCCGCCGAAACTCGCATAATGCCATTCCCGACGGTACCAAAAATGATTGTGTCCTCGCTGTTCCACGCGCCGCCAATGATCGCGACCGAGGTATCGCAAATCGCTTGCGGAGGGCCGCCGGAGATATCGATCTTTTTCAGCTTGTTTCCTACCTGAAATGCGAGGAAGCGGCTATCCGGGGACCAAAAGACCGGCGGTCCAAGAACATCTTCGGTGCCCGGCAGCGGGCGCGTTTCAAGAGAATCCAAAGCGCGAACCCAGATTAGCTTACGCCCGTCCGGACCGGGCGCCTGGATGGCAAGCTGCCGGCCATTGGGTGAGAGCGTGAAGTTGAGAGTGTCTGGCGGCAATGGGATCTCGAATCGCACTGGTGCGGCAACTGGCAGTCTCTTGCCCCAATTCAAGAACGCATTCAACGCTACGGCAACACTCAGAGCCACGACACCCCAAGCGAGCCACTGTAGGCCTGTCTTTCGTTTGTTGGCAGGTCCGAGGACTGCAATCTGTCCTCCCGACTCCGCCATCCAGCTCAGCTCAAGAGCCAGGTCCCGGGCAGTTTGCCATCGTTCTTCCGGATCTTTGGCCAGACAGCGGCGGATCGCGTGATCTAGCACGGGAGGAGTCGCCGGCGTGATGCTGCTGATGGGAGCAGGATCTCTCTCGAGGATCGCGGAGGCAATGCTCAACTGGCTCTTGCCCTGGAAGGCGCGTTGGCCGGTGAGCATTTCGTAGAGCACTGCGCCGAGCGAAAAGATATCACATCGGCCGTCCAGTTCTTTACCTTCGATTTGCTCGGGCGACATGTACTGAAAGGTTCCCACGATGGTGCCTTGCTCGGTCACCGATGATGGCTGTTTCGCAGCCGTGAGCGTTACCGCAGTCGCGAGAGGAGCGGAGGGTTTGGCGAGGCCAAAATCGAGGAGCTTCGCGCCCGTGGGCGTGAGCATAATGTTGCCGGGCTTGAGATCGCGGTGGACGACTCCGCTGCGATGAGCTTGGTCCAGGGCGAAAGAGATTTGCGCACCGTATTTCAGGACTTGGTCAAGTGGGAGTGGCCCTTTCTGCAGCCGCTCGGCAAGCGATTCCCCTTCAATGCACTCCATAACGAGGTAGTCGATTCCGTCCTGATGGCCGACATCGTATAGAACGCAAATGTGAGCATGATTGAGGCTGGAGATGGTTTTGGCTTCTCGTTCAAAGCGCTGCTTGCGAATAGGATCACTCGAAAGCTGTTGCGGAAGAATCTTGACCGCAACGGTGCGATCCAAACGGGTATCGCGGGCGCGGTAGACTTCGCCCATCCCGCCAGCGCCAAGGGGGGCACCGATTTCATAGGGTCCGAGGAGTGTCCCAGGAGCGAGAGGCATGTTCGTCGAAAGTATACCGCTTTGCAGGGGCGGTTGTATCTACGCCGACCTAGCGCCGTTCGCGTCAATGTGAAGTACTACTTTACTCTTCCGATTTCGCGACATTCCCAGGAGTTGCGAGAGAAAGTAATCAGCTTTCAGATGCATGTGGTGTGCCGCCCTCTCGATGGTAGAGGTCGAGCATCCACACGAGCGTTTCACGTTGCGTGGCGCGGACCAGTTGGGGCGATTTGAAATTGACACAGGGGATGGCTGGCCTAGGCGCTGGCATTCCAATCGGCGGGCGGAAACGCAATGCGCCAGAAGCTCGGTGAGGGCCGCGTAAATTCCACTGCTACCTTAGGAGGTCCAATCCGTTCCTTCTTGACGGAGACCACGCGGCACTCTTGATGTTCCCCGCTGTTTGGGTTTTGCACGAGGAGCCTTTGCCTCGGTACTACCATGTCCGTTAAGTTCATCAGCGCACCATGCGCACTGACCACGAGTGTTTGCGCATTTTCATAGAACTGCGGGCCTTCCCCTGGCGGTCTGTAAACGACAACTGGAACGTTCAAATCAATCCGCTGGCTGCGCCGGTTTTTGAGCCATCGTTTCGTACTAGTGAGTTTTTGGTCGTGCATACAAAATTAGGATAAGACGCCATTCCCCCGTGTGGCCACAAATGCGGGATGGCGGTTTCCAAACAGGCACATCCTTCGTGATGCGCTCATAGAATGTTGTCAGAGGAACCTCCAAGTCCTGAAGAACAACTAATCAGGCACAGGACAATCTGTTCAAGCAAATTCACAATCAACTACTGCAACTTGGCGTACTCTGTCTTCGCTTCCTTCTACCTGTTTCTCGTTTTAGCCTTCCTCTTTTCCATTCCCACCATCATGCCCGATGGTGGGTCCTTCCTATTCAGCTTCGCCGCCTCTGCAATCAATTTCTTCACTCCCGACCTCTTCACTTCGGAAACGCTCCGCAGTTTTACGTGTCGCACGCCCTTCCCTGTTCCCTCCAGCAGCTTCTCCGGGTCCGGCAGTGTCGCCCCGCGCATGAACGCAAACGTCACATGCTCTTTACCCACCATGAAGCAGCACAGCGGTCCGCTCGAATCATACGACGGAATCTTCCACGGATTCACGTACTCCTCGCCCCCCTTTACTGTCTTTTTCACCAGTGCCCGTACCGCCTTCGTCACACCCTCAAGCTTCCCAGCCTTCTTCACATAAGCATCAATCCAAACCCGTGCTTGTTTCCCCTCAATCGTCGGCATTGGTTCCTCCTACTCCTTCTGCGCCATTCTACCTCCCAAGTCCGTACTAAACCGACCTTTCCGATTGCGGGACAAACCAGGCACAAAGCAACTTTTGCGGTACCCTATTTGAAAATAGGAACGAAGACATCCGAGGCGAAAATGAGAAACGTAATCTTCGCAATCAACATCACCCTAGATGGCTGCTGCGACCACACCAAAATGATTGGCGATGAAGAAATACACGAATATTTTACGCACCTCATGCGAGATGTTGACCTACTCGTCTTTGGGCGTAAAACCTTTCAATTGATGGTTCCTTTTTGGCCTGATGTCGCAAAACACCATTCTATGACAAAAGCAACGAACGAATTTGCTGACACATTTGACTCCATCAACAAAATTGTTTTTTCACAATCATTAGACAGCGCTGTAGGAAATACGAGAATTGTTCGTACGAAGCTTCAAGATGAAATACTTAAATTGAAACAAGAACAAGGCAAAAATATTTTGACCGGCGGTGTAGCTATCCCTTCACAACTTATAGAGCTTGGTCTAGTTGATGAATATCATTTTGTCGTTCAGCCAATAGTTGCAGGAGAAGGGAGGCGGTTGCTAGAAGGTATTAGCCTGCAGGAGAAATTACAATTAAAACTCGTTGAGTCAAAGGTTTTTGAATCAGGGTGTGTTGCGCTTCGTTACTTGAAACAGTGACAGGAAGAAACCAGCCGAAACTCGCGCTGCTCTGCGACATAATCCTAATTTCCTTTATGCGCTCTACTTTCCGATAGTGCCCGGTTAACGCTAGTGATTTACCGGATGCGCGTTCTCGGCGAGGAGTGAATGGGAGCGAGGAACTGCTTGCGCGTCCGGTAAAGCCGTTTGGAGGTGGCCGCCCGTGGTTGCGGCGGACGCGGGCCTTATGCAAATTCAATTGTGGGAAAGCACCTTTATGAGGTGTGCCATGGCTGCGCCGCGGAGCATGACCTGTCACACCGAGGACCCAGAAAATGGCTACGGTGAAACCGTGTTGTGAAAACTGTCGTTGAAGAGGCTGCAAGGGAGAATGTGTTTTCTGGCGAGGCGGAAAGGGGCGTAGCGCGCAGAAGGGCGCGGAGTGTTGGAGTTGGAGAGAGCCGTTTCATGCCGCAGAGCTGATCCGTGGTGGAGAACGAAGTTGGATTTCGGCAGCGGTCAACCGTTCGATGACCTTCATTGGTCCTCCACACTTGGGACAGCGATAAAGATCGGGAACGTCTTCGGTGGAGGAAGTGTGTTCTTCGGTAAGTGCTTCTTGTGCCGCACCCAACAACTGGAAGCATAGGGGCAATGTCGTGCGGCGCCGTCGGCAGGCCAGCAAACCGAAGTGCCGGATGCGCACGAAGCCTTGCGGAAGAATATGCAGCAGGAAGCGACGCAGGAATTTGTCGTGTGACAAAGCGGTGAGCTTCTGTTCGTTGTGGTGAGCGGAATCGCGCCAGCGAAAAGTCACTTGGCCATCGGCAATGGAGACCAGGCGATGGTTGGAGATGGCCACGCGATGGGTATAGCGGCCGAGATATTGCAACACATATTCGGGGCCGCCGAAGGGACGTTTCAAGTACACCACCCAGTGTTTTCGAAACAGTGGCCGGAGCCAAGCAGCAAAGATCTTGGGTTCGCAGAGGAGCTTCCACTTTTCGGGGAAGCGGAGCTCACCATTCTGGAAGGCCTGCCGGAGGGCCGCGACAAACTTGCCACGAAAGACCTTACGCAGTACCGCTTTGGGCAGGAAATAGTTGTCCGGCGAGTGGACCCAGCGGGTGTGATCGAGCGAGAGACCTCCGGCGGGCACCACACAATGGACATGCGGATGAAGCCTGACCTTTTGGTTCCAGGTGTGCAACACACTGAAGAAACCAATCTCAGCACCGAGGTGTCTAGGATCGCGAGCGACTTCGAGGAGAGTTTCCGCACTGGCACGAAACAAGAGATCGTAGATCACCTTTTTGTTCTGCAGCACCAATGGGGCCAGGTGGCGGGGGAGTGTGAAGACCACGTGCAGGTAGCGCGTGGGGAGCAGTTCTCGTCGACGTGCGGCGATCCACCGTTCGCGAGCAGCGATCTGACACTTTGGGCAATGGCGATCACGGCAGCTGTTATACGAGATCGGGGTACGATGTGCGCAGCGGATGCACTCATCGAGATGCCCGCCGAGCGCAGCCGTACGACACCGCGCAATGGCCAGCAGCACTTTCACATGCTTCCAACGGATCCACTGGCGGTTTCGCTCGACGAAGGCAGCTCCAGCAGTGCGGATGAGATCGGCAATCTCGAGCGCCGGTGGGGTCACGGGAGCACCTCCTCCCCAATCGTGACCCACACTTATATCAAAACCGCTTGGCAAACACTGCTCCCTCGCTCATGCGTAGCGTCCGCCGCCGGGCGGCTACGTCCAAACGCGGTTCTCGTCAATGTGAAGTACTTCTCCGAGTAGGCGACAAATCAGGAGCTATACCGGTCTGCTCGTCCGGCAGAGTAAGTCAGCCTGTCAGTACCGTCTTAGTCCAGTTTTTGTTTCTGAGATGAGGTTCGACCTCTTATTGGTAATTTGAACGTTGTTGAGGTCTGGCATCTGGCCGTCATTGAGATGGCGTTTTAGCGGTAAGACATTCGCAGGATTGATTCCGGCAGGCGTTCGCCCTGGATCGGAATCTTGGAAGCTGCCGCATCGATCTCGTGAAGATCGTCGGACGTCAGTTCGACCGTGGCGGCACCGATGTTTTCCTCTAATCGATGTACCTTTGTTGTTCCCGGAATCGGAACGATCCACTCCTTCTGCCCGAGCAGCCAAGCCAGCGCGATTTGTGCGGGAGTAGCATTCTTTCGTCGGGCGATCCGATGCAGAAGATCCACTACGGTCTGGTTTGCGTTTCGAGCCTCTTCGGTGAAGCGAGGGAATACTGCTCGGAAGTCCGTGCTCTCAAACTTCGTCGAGGCATCGATCTTTCCCGTAAGAAATCCTTGCCCAAGCGGGCTCCACGGCACAAAACCTATGCCTAATTCTTCACAAGTTGGAAGGACCTCAGGTTCCGGGTCTCTCGTCCAAATCGAATACTCGCTCTGGACTGCGGCGATTGGTTGGACCGCGTGTGCGCGACGAATTGTGTTTGCTCCGGCCTCAGAAAGACCGAAGTACTTAACCTTTCCGGCCTGGATCAAATCCTTGATAGCGCCCGCCACATCTTCAATCGGCACATCGGGATCAACGCGATGCTGGTAGAAGATATCGATAACGCCAGTCTTGAGCCGATTGAGTGAAGCTTCCGCAACCTGCTTGATATGCTCCGGCCGGCTATTGAGCCCGCCTCGCCGCTGCCCATCGGGAGCAATGTCGAAACCGAACTTTGTGGCAATCACTACCTGTTCGCGATACGGAGCGAGTGCCTCCCCTACGAGCTCTTCGTTCGCGAGCGGGCCATAAGCTTCCGCCGTGTCGAAGAATGTTACGCCATGTTCGACCGCTGTTCGGATCAGACTTATCGCTTGCTGTTTATCGGTGGCTGGGCCATACCCGTAGCTCAAGCCCATGCAACCGAAGCCGAGGGCCGATACCTCGAGATTACCAAGTTTGCGTTTCTTCATCTGAGTCTTCCTCAATCCCGTGCGCACTATTTCACGCTACGATAGTCTCCATCGGTAACAGGCTCTAACCAGATTGTTTTTCCCTTTTGAGTGGGTGTAACTGCCAGATAGGCAAAACTACTCTCCGGGGATGCGCCGTGCCAATGCTCTACGCCCGGAAGGCATTTTATTACATCCCCCTTGTGAACTATTTGTATGGGCTTTCCCCTTTCCTGATAGTAGCCGGTGCCTTCTGTGATAAGTAGAACTTGACCACCCGGATGAATATGCCAGTCCAGCTTTGCACCGGCATCATAGGTTGCTACAGCAATACTGGGATCGAACGTACTGTCACCCACATTTAACTCTTTAAGCCAAATATTTCCCGTGTGATTTTTAGTCGTGGACAGTTCGCCCTTTGGGAAAATTGCCCCTCCTGTCTGTGCTTGGGACTGCGGACGCGTCAGACCTTGTGCTTCCAGCCAATAATAAAAGTCGTCGATCCAGTGATCGCTCGATTTACCTTGTTTGCGCATACCCCAGCCATGACCGCCGGAGCTATAGATGTGAAATTCCGGCTTGTATCCAGCTGCTTTGAGTGCCTCGTAGAAGGCGACGATTTGCGGTCCGGCGAGTGTGTCGTCTTGTGCCATCTCTATGAAGAAGGGCGGCAGTCCTTTTGGTATTGGGGGCACGTCAGGAAAAGGCGCGCCGTAGATTGGAGCTGCGTAGTTCGGACGCGCGCTTACATCCGGCTGGATCGCCGTAAACTCAGTGATCATTCCGCCGGCGGAGAATCCCATGAAGACGATTCGATCCGGAGAGACGCTCAATTCGGCGGCGTGCGTGCGGACGACTTTGACGGCCTGAATGCCGTCGGCAATACCGTATTTTCCGTCCGCTGCAATCAAGGCATGATTTTTAAGCTGAGCTCCGAAGCGCGCTCCGCCGGACTGGTTCAACTGCTCTTCGTTCTGACCTTCGATCTGAACCGTTCGGTACTTCAAGGCGAATGCTGCAATTCCTCGAGCCGCAAGCCATTTCGCAACATCGTGACTTTCTGGGCCAAGGAAAATAAAACCGCCGCCTGGGGCGATAATGACAGCGGTGCCCGCCGCTTTGGCCGGGTCAGGCAGGTACGCCGTCACGGTTGGCGTAGTCACGTTAATTAACAGTTCGTTGCATGTCGCCGGAACCAAGCGTGGTCTCCGGCTGCTTCCATTGCTCGGAACCGGGAGCGGCACCTGGCCAAAGATTGATAACTTTTGTTGTCACTGTGGGCGTTGTCGCCTGCGCTAGCCTGCTGTTGTTTTCTTGCGCGCTTGCTGAAGTAAAAAGAGAGAATGCCGACAGGCAAAGCGCAATTGACTGCATCCAACATTTATGGTTTCTTCGACCGAATCGTGGTGACGAGACTTCCAGCTCGCTTTTTCCCAGGGTGTGCTTCTTCATGTGCTTCTCCAATCACTAGGACTAATTGACGATCGGACGGTAGCCCGATCCTGCCGACTTATTGCCTATTCCTCTTGTCAGGCACAAAATCAATAGCGTAACCGCAACCCGGCGTCTATCTTTAGAAGCTGCTGTACAGGTCATTGATGGAGCAATCAGGCAAGGGACATGAAAAACATTAAAGAAAACACTGCTTTGAAACCGAATCCGGCCAGTGCGTTGAACACCGAACTTGCCAGCAAGATTGCCTCCTTAGTGGGCAATCAAGAGAATCGGATAACGGAAATTCCTGGGGTAAGCCTCCACCGGCGGACTGCTCCAAGCCCTCCATGCCGGATGACCTACCACCCTGGCGTAGTTGTGGTCGCCCAAGGTAGCAAGCGTGTGAATCTCGGCCCGACGAGCTTCACTTACGACGAGTCGCATTTCCTGGTAACTGCGATCGATTTGCCGATCGTGAGTTGGGTTGCTCACGCCTCTGAAAAAGTTCCGTGTCTCGTGCTATCTCTCAAATTGGATATGTCCATGGTCCGCGAACTATTAGGCCGCGAGGAAGTTCATGTTCGAGAAGCGCCGTCGGACAGTCCCGCTATGTCGATTGGCAAGACCACGCCGCAATTCCTGAACGCGTGCTGCCGCCTTCTGGATCTGCTGGCCAGCCCAAAGGACATTCCTTTTCTGAGCAGCTTGATTCAGCGCGAGATCATCTATCGGATTTTACGTGAACCCGAAGGAGCGCGATTGCGCGCAGTTGCAACACTCGGAGATCAAAGTCACCGAATTGCAAAAGCGGTAGCATGGATAACCACGAACTACGCGAAGCCCCTACACGTAGAGGAACTCGCAGAGATTGCCAGCATGGGTGTGTCGACGCTACATCATCATTTCCGGATGCTGACGGCGATGAGTCCTCTTCAGTATCAAAAACAACTCCGGCTCCAGTCAGCGAGGAGCCTCATGCTGAACAATGGTCTTGATGCCGCCAGTGCGGCTTTTGAAGTCGGCTACGAAAGCGCTACGCAATTCAATCGCGAATACAGCCGCTTCTTCGGCCAACCTCCTATGCGTGACGTAAGAGCACTTCTTTCTCCGGCTGCTCCGAAACTCGAATTCGTAGGTAGCGTCTGAATCATTTTATTTACGGCCCTCGTTCACAGAGGCAACCCCGCGCTTTGGCGCTAATCGAATGTCAGAAGTTATGACAGAAACCACGCTAGGTCCTGGAGTCAAGCACTCGAAACCTACTCCAAAAAGGGGCGAAGAGAGCGGTTGCCCACAAACATCTGATTTTGGGCAGTCCAAATATCAAAATTTTGGTCACGTGGAATCAGTGATTTATGGCCACCTCGGGGTAGTGGTTTTTGGGCAGATCAGTTCTTAAAATCTCACCTGAAAAACTTACGGCAAATCACAGCTAGAGGATTTCCCATTCATTGCGCGGTTTCCCCGTTTGACATCCTGAATCACATGTTTCTGGGCACGCGCCCCCGGACAAATGAACCCACCTTCCGTACCACTAGGCCACCCGGCCAACGCCGATACTCACATGTGATCGGGTTCTTCACTGGGTGACACTGAGTCGTTCAGCTTCTGCAATTTTGCCAACTCCGCGCGTACCTGATCCGCGTTTTTGGCATTCGGAGCTAACTCCAAGTAAATTTGAATCTCTGAGATCGCAGTGGCGTATTCGTTTTTTCGAGCAAAGATCTCAGCCAGTAAGAGATGCAGCTGCGGAAAGCGATTGAGCAAGGCCATGTGTTCCGCCTTAAGCCCGCTCTTTTCGGCCTCTGCGATGTTGTTGAGCTTGTAGTTTGCGACCGTGTTATAGAAATAGGCATCGGCGCAATTTAACGGATCGGAATCCACGATGTAACCAGTTACAGCGGCGTGATTCAAGGGATCGAGATCCAAGATATGTTCAGTAAGACTAAGGACCTCGGTCCAATTTTCTGCATGGTATGCCATCGACGCGAGTGACAGATAGGGGGGCAGGAACCTGTTATCGATAGTCGTGGCTTGGGTATACGCTGCGCGAGCCGCATCCTTCTGGTTTTCCTTCTCTAAAACAGTTCCCAACTGGAACCAGGCGTTCGCGTAGTTGGGGTAGATCTCCACCGCCGTTTCGAAATATTTGCGTGCATTGGCAAGTTTGCCGTTCCTCTCGGCGTCGAGGCCTTTCTCGTACGCTCTTCTAGCATCTTTCGGCGCTTTGTAAGGGGTGGCGCTCAGTGTCATGCCTTCAATCTTTGTAGCTCTCTGCACAACAATAGCGCCCACGTCGATATTGTTGCCGAAAGTGTCGAGGTCTATAAGGCTGATGACACCGTCGCGAAAACCAGAGGCCGAGGCACGTAGCTCACAATTCCTCAGCTCGCCTCGGGAGATTCCCATAACAAAGTCCTTGCCAGCTACCCCAGATCGCGGAGTCGGGTCGCCACTGGTGTCAAGGAAGGAATCGGCCCTCGATCCCAACTGCATGCTGAAATCGCCCTGAAGAGATGCATACAACTGCTGACGCACCCTGTTGTTGCAAACCCGCTCAACCAACACATCGTGTGGAACAGGTGTGCCGTCGTTGGTTGTAACCCGTCCTCGGAGAAACATCACGAGATCCCGTGTCGGTTGACTTGGCTCCGAACTGGGGGGAGGCGAATTCGCAGGACGGCTTGGCGGTGCGGAAGGCGGAGGTGCTGGAGCCGGGGGCTTCTGCGCCACTGTGACTGGTACCAGCAGCGGCATTGAGAGCGCCAGCACGACGAAAATGCGCATGCACTGGCTCATAGACCGTTTCCTAGGGGAAACTGCGAGATTTTACGGCGTAAGCCAATTCAAGTCAAGGCTGCTGCTTGGGTACTGCGCTTCAGACATTAGAGAGGGGCAGAAGCGAACGATTGAAGCGCGGGAGGCCGAGCGAGGAGTTTTCTAAGGCGAGAAGCTAATTCGGTGGTGGGAGGAATGCTCGTGGATTTTCCTCTCACGGGCGTTCGGGCGAAAGATTTTGCACCGCGGGAGAAGGCCTAGCCTTTTGCCTGAGGGAGAGAGAGATTTTTGGATCAGCTCCTGGATACACGGTAAGGCTAGGGAGAACGAGCGTGATCGAGCTGATGCGATAGGCCGCGACGAAGTCGTCGTGTCTTCGCCAAGATTTTTAGGCGCGCCTCTTCCTTCAGGGTCAGCAACAACTCCTGATATTCGAGTGGAGCTAACCGGGCCACATAACCCTT
>CAVUHF010000004.1:0-15435 GCA_963741195.1 Candidatus Acidiferrales bacterium | reverse complement strand
GGGGTACCCTCGACAATCCAGAATAAAGCAATCTGGATCGACGCCAGGGGGAACTCACATTTCATTGGCATTATGCACGATATATTGGCGGAGGCGTATGGAAGTCATACGAAACTACCGGCAGCGCGTGCATCAGCGCGAGGCTGTGGGTGAATACTCAATGGCGGAGCTCATTCGTGGGATCCTAGTGAACGAGCAAGAACATCTGATTGACTTGGCGACAGCACTTGGAATTGATGTACCACAAAGCGGGACCTTTTCAATCCACTAAGATCTGCAATTGCCAACTCGCCTTCTTTTGGGGAAGCTGCGGTTCAGGATCGCCTGGAAACGGGGGAATTCCCGGGCCCGGGTACGGGGGAGGAAGACGCGGCTCCGAAGGTTTCAGGGGAATTTCAGGTTGAGGGGGTTGGGGTGTAGGATCCGCGGGCCTGGGTGTCTTTGATAGGATTTTGCGATACATTGACGCGCATTTTGTTCGTTTTCATCTCTTTGTTATCGAGATTGGAACGGCGAATTCTTTGTCCGAAAAGGGATTCACTGACGGCCAAGGGTGACTTCCAGGCCAGTCAAACTGCAAAGGCCCAGCCCGGATCACCGTGTGCAGTCACTCCTGGTAGGACATGACCGCCAGTGTCTCTCATCAATAACAAAATAATTTCCCTGGCAGTTTGGGTCCATCCATGAATTGCTGCAAAAATCGACGCTGACACCAACAGCGGAAAAGAAAGAGCATCAGGGAATTTGCTCATTTTTCCTTAAGAGGTCATGCAGTTAGTTTTGCATTTCGCAATGATTTGTAGTGACTTCGTGCGGTGACGGAGAACGCAAGGAACCTCACCTACCTTCAGTTTTCGACTTTCATACACTTCAATCCGGATGGGAGGATTAGCGCACTTTGCGCAACAGTGTCAGCAGATGATTCGGGGGCTGTCGATAGGGCGATACGGCGCTGATCAAAGGAGGATTATGAGACAACACATTGTTTCGGGTGCACTGATTACGGTGCTTGCTTTCGGGAGTCTTTTGGGCTGTTCAAAGACAGAAACGAAATCCCCAGATGTGTCGAGTCAGATTCGGAATTCGCTGGACCAGGCAGGTCTAAAAGATGTCAGTGTCAGCCAGGATCGCGATAAGGGCGTAGTCACGCTGGGTGGCACCACTACGTCCGAAGGTGATAAGGGCCAAGCCGAATCTATCGCCAAGTCTATTGCGGGTTCGGAAGTAGTGTCGAATCAAATTGCCGTGCGGCCTCCGGGAGACGAAAGCACGGCGAAGAAGGTGGATTCCGATCTGGATAAAGGAATTGAGAAGAATCTGGATGCGGTGCTGGTGCGGCATAAGCTCAACCACGCCGTGAAATACGACGTGAAGAACGGGGTTGTAACTCTGACCGGGAATGTGGGATCGCAATCGCAACGGAACGGAGTGGAGAAGCTAGCCTCGGGCGTGCCGAACGTGAAACAAGTTGTGAATGAAGTGGAAGTAAAGGGTCAAAAAGCCAGTTCGTCGGATTAAACCTCCGGTGCCAGCCAGCGCTGCCTCGAGAGTTCGATCTATTTCGTGCGGGCCCGATGCCGTTTGTGTTGATACATGTCCTGATCCGCCATGGCCATCAAGTTCGATAGTGATAAGGGAGTATGGGGATCGCAACGGGCAACACCGACGGTGAGAGAGAGTTTGTAGCGTGGTTCATCAGCATTTGTTTTTTCGAGGTTATTGGTTAAACGATCCAGAATCGCTCGAATGCGGGAAACGAAGCTTCTCACGTAAGAACGGCAAAGTCGTCCCCTCCTAACCGAGCAAGAAGGATCGCGAAAGGTGTCCTCGAGAGCATCGGCGGTCAAATCTTCTTCGCGATGAACAAACGAATCATTGATTCCCTTCAAATCGTCGAGATCGCAGAAAAGGACCAGAATATTCAGGCGATCCGGGGTGCTTTTCTAACGTGTCTGTCGGGGGAAGGCCTTCTGCTTTAGACGATCGTAGGATTTTTTGATCTGAGGGCTCTGAGTCAGATTTAGCTAGCTGTTGGTGGTACGCACGACTGCGACTGCGGCGTTTTCGCTTCTTTCTCTGTGGTGAACCATTCGATTGAACTCAGCCTTTATGGTGCTTGAAATATTCAACTTGGCGTAAACGCTTTTCGGCTTCGGCTTTGGTCTTGTAGGGTCCGCCCAAGCTTTTTCCCTTTTCGGACAGCACTTTGTAGCCCTCTCTCACCTTCTTGATCATTTTTGTCCCCCTGGATGGGATTGTGACGGAAGCAGACTTTGAGTCAATGAACGAACTTCTGTACAAAGGGCACCCGACGGACGGTATAAGGTCGAAGAAATTCAGTCTGACCAGCGGGTCCGGCGATGATACTCACTTCCACCCCAGCCACCGACGTCAACCACCACGGCGATGATAAGAATCACCAGATTTATACCGGCGAGTGGCAGCCCGGAGTTTGTGAGCCAGGCGTAAACAAGTGTGGTTAGCGGTAGGAAAATGAAACCAAGAATCAGCAAAATCAGACCGTGATACGCGCGCTGCAGATAGTTGGAGAAAAAGAACAAGAGCACCAGAGCAATTCGAGGGAAGGCTACGAATAGGATTAGCAGCAGGCAAGGCATACGTACCTCGAACAGTGGGGATTGGCACCGAACCAAGAAACAGCTCTCAGTTACTTTTGGGGGCACCATTTAATAACAAGAGAATGCACATTGCTCTCGATAAATCCCTGTATGCCCGAGCTGGCATGTCGCGCGGCTCACTACAATGGGATATGGCATTTGGTAGAGTGCGCGCGCTATGGCGTTTCTTAAGCCGAGCGTTTTTAAAACGGAAAGCTGGAATGGAAAAAGATCTGAACCCCTTCCGCTGGAGGCTGATGATGCTACGGTGGCTCTTGGATTCTGTTTGATAGCATTGATAGCGGCGGTATCGGATTTTGGCGGGGTGGCAGTAGCGGCTGCAGGCGTTGCGAAGATCAAGCTCTACCTAAGTTCGTCTGCGCGCCGAATTTACGCTTTGCGTCCTTGATAGATATGAACTTCGAGATCACGCCTCCGATCCGGTCTTGGTTCGTGCTATACCCCGCCTTCCTTCAGACCGCACGACGGCGACGCGCGGTTCTCTATTACTTCACCTCTATCATGTTGTGAAGAGGGCTCCCATCTCCATGCTGTCGAACGCACCAAAAAAGCGGAGTCCAGCAATGCCGGACTCCGCTGAGGATGTACTAATTTACGACTGACTAGGGTCAGCGACCGGAACCGGAGGTGCCGCGAGTCTTGACATTCGCTGTGTCGTAATTAGTGTCGTTCAGTTTGCGGGAAAATTCGTCGATTTGAGACTCTGCCTGGTCTTTGGCGATACCGTAACGTTCCTGAATTTTGCCGACAAGTTGATCACGCTTCCCGGCGATTTGTGTCCAATCGTCGTCCGTCAGCTTGCCCCACTTCTCTTTCATCTGTCCTGCAGTATTGCTTCCATTTGCCTTCGATTTGATCCCAATTCATTACAGCCTCCTTAGATCTGGTCATGCGGATACCTAACCATCAGAACGCAAAATCAACGGCGGTCCTATACAGCGAAACTGCTAGACAGATGAACGGAAATACGTATTAGGGGAGTTTTTGAAAAGACTACACGGAGAAAGGGCGATTGGCTAGGGACTACGCCTGATAGTTCCTGGTGAAGAAGTGAAATACAAATGAGATGGAGGCGGAAGGTGAGCTATCCAAAATTCGCTTAAGAGAAATAAGAAGGAGGAACCAATGATCCGATGGGCAATAGGCTTTTTTGTGATTGCGCTGCTTGCGGCATTACTGGGCTTTACGGGCGTGGCCATTGCATTCGCAGGAATAGCGAAGATTTTATTCTATATTTTTATTGTGCTTTTTGTTATCACGCTCGCGGGCCATCTGTTTAGAGGAGCTTGAGAATTGGTTAGAACCTACGAGGAGCCATTCCATGAGCGGAAAAACAGTCCTGGCCATTGTTAGCCGTTGATACTCTCGCGTAGATGGCAACTTTCATCCCGGACCTCCATTCGCGATTGCCTTTCTCTGGCGCCGAAGCTCCAGGACGTGTGGAAGTTCTAACTGGCAGATGTGATGGGGAGTGTATGACTGGTGTACCGCGGAAGTGATAACCTGCAAAATAGCCATTCGAGTCTCCTTTATAGACTTGATCGGTTAGGGCTTGTCGGCTGCTTCTGACAGTCGGCAGGCCCGTTGTGTTTTACTTCGCCCGCTTCAGATATGCATCAATCGCTTTCCGAATCAGCGCGCTCGCGGTGGCCCCAGTCTTCTTGGAGAGGAGCTTGAGCTTCGTCCACTGATCTTCCTGCAGATTGATGTTTGTGCGTTTCATGGTTGTATTTATACACCTTAAGATGTATGGTGCCAAGGGAAATCGAAAGTTTGTTCTTGGGTTCGACATGGCCCTATTGAAAAGACGAAGAAGGCCAAAGTCCCTACCGGCCCGTCAAATTATCTGCGGCGAGTGTGGGGCCGTGCTCCTCGTCGAGCCCGTGCTGGGCACTCTGACCCAGCCGTATTCTTGTGCAATTTGCTCGACGAGGGATAAATTCAAGTGGGATGCCGAAAAGGCCATGAGCCAAGGCAGGTAGTCAAAGGGGCTTGCCGTGATGAGAGTGGAAGTTGAGTGCTACGCAGGATACCGAGCGAATGAACGTCCCGTCCGGCTGAATCTAGGTGAGCAGACGTTGAAGATTGTGGAATTGGAAGACCGATGGTATTCCCCGGGCGAGACATATTTCCGGGTGCGTGTTGAGGGCGGCGACCGGTACGTGCTGAGGTATGTTGAGGCACAAGACGTTTGGAGTCTGGAGGGTTACCGCAGTGGGGCTAACTGAAGCGAGTGCCTTATCCGAGTCATACGCTTAGTGCGGCTGCACTTGCGGCGGCTAGGCCCTCGGCGTATAGAGATTGTAATTGGTCGAGGAGTCAAGCGGACGGTTAACGGAGGGAACTGAAATGAACAAATCCACAGTGCTAAATGTTCTTTGCGTAATCGTCACATGTGTCGCGCTTGGCTTCTCGCCACAGACTTCCTTTGCCCAGCACGGTGGTCATGGTGGCGGCGGAGGATTTCATGGCGGCGGTGGAGGCGGGTTCCACGGTGGCGGTGGGGGGGGATTCCACGGTGGCGCGGCAGGAGGTTTCCATGGTGGCGGGGGAGGTCACTATGGCTACAGCGGCGGACATTCTTACGTCGGTTACCGTGGCGGTGGCTACTACGGTGGACACGGTGGTTATGGCGGCTACCATGGAGGTGGCTACTACGGTGGACACGGTTGGCACGGCGGATATTGGGGCTATCCACACTACGGTTATGGATGGGGCTGGGGATGGGGTTTTGGCTTTGGGTGGCCGTATTGGGGATGGGGATATCCGTATGGCTACGGCTACAGCCCTTCGTATTCCGCTCCGTACCCTGACTACTACCCGTATGATTGTCCTCCGGGATACACATGTCCTCCCAACGGGAACGATGACCCTCCGCCTCCGAATCCCAGCCCAAAATCCGGGAGCAACCCAGCAAATCCTTGGAGACCGCCGGTGAGCACTCCTAACACAAACTACGCGACCAGTAATGTGGCCGCCCTTTCGTCGCGTGGTCCGATTCTCTCAATTGACCGGATAACCGCCACGTCTAGCAACTACCAAGTCGCAAACCCCAGCACGCAACAAAACCCGCAGGTCCGCCCTGAAGTGCGGAGAGCGATGCAAGCCTTGCGCGAGATGCCACCGTTTGCACGGCAGCGGGAAATCGAGACAGGTCGGTATAGCCACTTTTCGGCTGAAGAGCGGGAGATTTTGAGAAGTTTGGACGTTAAAGACAAATCTGAATACTCGCAGTTGAGATAATTGCGAACTGAAGATTGTGGCAAGGTTGTGGTAAGAATCCTGACTTCACTGCCAAAACTGACATCATTGACAATTTTCTGTTTAGCAGAATCAATATTGGGTGCAGCAACAGCGTCGCAACAGGCGTAGCTGAAGCATGGCACCATCCTCCATCGACCTTGGCACTGTCCTACATTTCGTGCGTGCGGCTTACGTGAGTGAAGCGCGTCTGTTCAATCTGGCGTTGGAAGCGTGGACGTGCTCTATACATGGGTATCCAAGACCAAGAAGTTGGCGGAGAAGTCGCGTCTCAAATATCCAGAACGCAGAGCTAAGAAGATTGGAATCGTCGTAGTTCGAGCCAATAGAGCAGCTTTTCAGAGACTCAATTTCCATTTTATTAGAGCGTGGCGTGCTTCGCTCTGTAGGGTGCGAACCCGCGCCAGCGCTTCGGAAAGCGCTCCCACTTCCGCGGAACCTAGACTGTACGAGACCGCCATGATTCGCCCGATGATAGTCACTTCTGCCTGCCGGATTTTTGCTCCCATTTCATCTGGGTTGCGTTCGCGGATTGCATCCTGTAACGCCGATTGCCACGCATAAATCGTTCCCTGCATAAACCGCTCCCCACTGGTGTCACCTACGACAGGGGATTTTGCTTCGCGGGGGATTTGGGACGCCGCGATACTACTAACGAAATCAGTCCGCTTGGCCTCTTCGCTTATTGACGAAACGACAAGCTACCTGACGAAATCAGTTCTTCCTGGTGCAACAGCCGCTGCCAGTCGAACGCTCTGAGGCCATCGAGCGCTTCGAACAGCGCATCCTCTTCCTTTCGGTCCATACTCGCCGGAGAAACGAGCCGTTCGAGAATAGCCAGCCTCCGGGGGCTGAGGCATGAGTGGCAGGGCTATCTTTACTGATGCTACGCTCCCGGCCAGCCGGATTCACTAGGGTATTTCCTGTAAAATGCGATTGCAGCCAAAGCAAGTGCGGTATCAGAGGCTTTGTCGCCAAGCAGTCTATCGCAGACGGCAGAGCGTGAAGGCAAGAAACTCGTGCGCAAGAGCAAGACTCTAGCGAACAGAATCCAGAAGACGGCTTCGAAAACACTTAAGCGCAAGAAACACACGACGGCAACTGCCCTACCGAGAACAGCCTAGAAGGGGAAGCGGACGCGACCAACGGTTTCCAAAAGGAAAGTTGCACGAGGTGGGGCAAAAAAGAAGAAATAGGTAGGCGAAATGCCTTTCGCTGTAGCCAAGCTAGTGAAGACCTCTGAGAAGGCCAAAGACAGGTTGAAGTTTGACTCGGATATCGAGACGGAATCGGACAAGGTGCGAGGTAATTGAGTTCTACTTGGTTCTGGGTACGACAGGGTGGCAATGTCGCAGAAAGAAATTACCTGATATCGTGGTCGCTCTGAATCCGAGTCAACGCTCTGAAAATCTCAACTGATTGATTTTGCTAGGCAACTACTCCATAAGCGTCGTGGAACCGGAAATGCACATAAACTAATAGCATCCCAACGGATGCTGATAAGACGTCGATTGGAGGAGGCCATGATGGAGTCCACATTCCATCCCTGTAAACTAACTCCGGACGGCCCTATAACACGGATGTGCACGATGAAGTGTCCACGCTGCGGAAACACAGCTTCCAAGGAGACGCCCGAAGAACGATTCAAGTGCGAACGTTGCGGTTGGAGATTGTGATTCACGTCGGGACATGCTCTACGTCGCGTGTACAGCCTTGTAGAGTTAAATCGTTGAGCGACTGGAGTGGAGCTAGGAGTAAAGAGAGCGTCGGACAGCAGATTCTTGCCGAGGCCGCGTTATCACTCCTCAGAGTAGCGAGCTTATAGATTCCTCAAGTTCGGGAGACGCGATGGAAAATGAACGTATGACCCAAGCTGAGCAAGCCATGCTTCTATGGCCGCTGCTGGCGATGGCTGCTCGCACTCAACAGATTCTGAGTTATGCTGCCGTCGAAGGCTATACCGGAATCGCTAGGCACGAACTTAATCTCGCCCTCGGACTCATACACGACTACTGTAAGCGACGCGGCTGGCCACTTCTAAATACCATTGTCGTCAGCCAACAATCAGGAATGCCTGGAGAGGGGTCTCCAGAGGACCTGAGTCCTTTAGAGATAAAAGTTGAGCAAGGAAGGGTGTTTCTGTTCGATTGGTCAGGGCACGACAAACCACGGCCCAACGATTTTCAGGCTGCGTGAAAATAGTCCTACAATCAGAAGGATGGCCTTTTGCCGCTCCCTCAATTCACACTTCACGCTACATTCAGCGGCCTGCCATGCTTCTTAGCGGCGTGGCTAGGCTAGTCTTGAAATCACTGTAAAGTCCGTGGCTGGTGCTAGAAATATCTGTAGTTCGAGTGCCAAGCCAATAGAGCAGCTTTTCAGAGATTCAATTATCATTTTATTAGAGCGTGGTGTGCTTCGCTCTTTAGGGTGCGAACCCGCGCCAGCGCTTCTTCGATCAGGGGCTAACGCTCGTATTCGCGTTCAACCACGAGGAAGCCGCTCGTGCGTTTCGGCGAGCACCGGAGCTAGACCCGCAGTCAGCGATGGCATTTTGGGGCGTTGCGCTGGCGTTAGGCCCGTGCATCAATCTGGATGTCGATCCACCTCACGAGCAGGCTGCCTACGAAGCCGTGCAGAAGGCGCTGTTGCTAGCCCCCGGCGCTACGGAAAGAGAGCGCGACTACATTCAGGCTCTATCGTGAGCGCAGCGCTACGTGAAGCACAGGTTTCAGGAATCGAGAGGTGGTATTTCTAAAGCCTCACACCTGGCAGCGTGAGCTTGTTTCCAGCGATCAGGAAGCCAGGCGTCGAGGTCGCTTACCAGCCATGAAGGGAGATTCATCAGCAGTTGCATGAAGTAGAGTTGCGGATCCATCTCGTGCCGGCGGCAGCTGCTGGTCAAGCTGGCCAAGATCGCTGCTGTCCGTCCGCCGCGAGGGTTACCTACGAAAAGTGAGTTCTTGCGGTTCAGAACCACGCGCTTCATCTCCCGTTCGCTTACATTATTATCGATGGGCACAGCGCCATCGCTGGTGAACACGGTCAGTTCCTCCCATTGGCCGAGCGTGTAGTTCACCGCTTCTGCCATGGGATGCTTCGGCAGCAGCTGTTCTTTCCAGGCCAGCAACTTCTGTCGTAGTTCCATCAGCACCGCCACCGACTGCGTCTGCCGCAAGGCTAGTCTCTCCGCCACGGATATATCTTTGGCCTGTTTTTCCACCACAAACAGCCGGCCGATCAAATCTACGGCTGCACGGGCGATCTCCGGCGCCGATTTCTCGGCCTCCACGAACTTCCGACGCGCATGCGACCAACATCCAGCGCGCGTGATGGCGTTGCCGGCCACCACTCCGTTGTAGCCTCCATAGGCATCCGCCAGCAGAACTTCGGTGTACTCTTTCAGAAATTCTTTCGGTCCCTCTCGCCCGCGGTTCAACGTGAAGTCGAACACGTTGTACGGATTCGCTTCATCGCCTACGTACACCCACATGCGTGACGACTGCGTCTGCCCCGGTCCCAGCATCGGAAAGACCGTGTCGTCGGTGGCCACCACATGCGACTGCCTCACCCGTTCCGCCATCCGCCGGTACAGCGGCTCGACTAGGTCCGCTACGTCTCCACACCACACCGACTGTGTGGCCCGCGAGATTTCAAAACCCTGCCGTTCGAAAACATCCTCCAACCTATAGAGCGGGAGGTAATCCGCAAATTTGCTGGTAACAATGAAAGCCAGCAGTCCCGGACCGGCAAAGCCCTTCTCAATCGCTGTCTCCGCTTTGGCCGCTGCCTCGATCTGGGGATTTTCGCCGGCTTGTTCGCAACGGGAGCAGGCATACTTCTTGCGAACATGTCGCAAGCGTTCGAAATGGCCGGGAAGGTATTCGATCTGCCAGCTTTCCTCGCTGCCGATCTCTTCTCGCTGCTCGCCGCAGCACGAACAGAGACGTTGTTCTGCGGTCAGCTCATAGACGTGCGTGCTGACCGGAAGATGGTCGAAATTCGCTAAGGCCCGCCGCCCTTTACGCCGCTCTACGCGTCGCACTTCCGGTTTGGCTTCTCCTTGCGGAATGCTCTCTGCAGGTAACGGTTTTTGTTCCAGTTCTTCGGCAAACTCGAGCAGCGCCTGCGCCAGTTCGTTCTCGGTTAAACGATCTGCCCGCGGCCCATAGGTCGCCTTCTTGTAGCGCAACAGCTCTTTCTGCAGCTGCAGATTTTCCAGATACAGTTCGTCCGCGCGCTTGGCCTGCGCTTCGGCGCGCCGTCTTTGGTCATCGCGCTCCTGCACCAACGAACGCAGGATAGCCTTCAGTGCTTCTTTATCGTCAGGCAAGTCGGTCAAGAAATTCTCACCGGTGGGCATAGCTGCTTAGACGTAACAGCAGAAACTTGGTTGCACACACGATGATTATTTTATGCGTTGTTTTTGTTTTTTTTCTTGGACTAGCTTTTTTTTCTTCGTTGTTTCATACCGCACGTTCATAACGTCGGACGCGCTTCAGCTTCGAAACATCGATGCCATCCAAAATCATCGCCAACTCGCTGGCACGCAACTCGACCGATCGCGAGCCCTGTTCGATTCGCGGCAGTTTGAAAACTCCAAGTTCCAGCCGCTTGTACCACAGTACGAAGCCGTCCCGGTCCCACACTAGAATCTTCAACCGATCGCCGCGCCGCGAACGGAACACAAACAGATGGCCACTTTGCGGGTTCTCTCCAATGACCGCTCGCACGCGTTCCGCCAGCCGATCGAATCCACAGCGCATATCCGTCGCTTCGCTGGCCATCCAGATCCGCGCTCCTTGTGCGCGATCCATCGCCTGCAAACTTGGCAGCCCGATCACCCCGCTGCCTCCACCACCGCCAGCAACGCCCGCACATGTTCTGGATCAAACCCTCGTCCGACCATCAAGCCCCGGCCATTCTGCAGCCGGATTTCAATCCGCGAATCGTCCGGTGCCTTGACCGGGGACTCCGCCACTCGCACTTCCATGAATCTCGTCGTCGTGTTTTCCCGCAGCCGTTTCTTCCACCAGTAGAAATGCGGCGCGCACAAGTGCCGCTCTCGGCAGAATGCCGCCACACTCTTTCCATTCCGCATCTGTTCGGAAATCAGTCTGCGCCACTTCGTCAATGCTTTTCTGCTTCGTTTTCGTTGCGTCATCACGCAACTTTGCTATGCGACGACCATCTGCTACAAGATGCGGTTCACGGAGCGCTCACGTAATGAGGAGGGTTTTGAGGCTAGCGAAAGATACCTTTGACGGCATCCGTGAGAGGCAGTATCGAAAGACTACGTCTCAGGGTAAATAGCAAGAATACATCTTAACTTCAGCCCCTCCCTGGCCCAACTTGTCTCCGTTGATTTCAAGTGACGCGTCGAAGACGCAGTTAAGGCTTGCCGGGGGAGTTGACCGCTGCTGACGCCTGCGTGGGGTTAACAGGCAAAGTAACTGAAACAGTGGTGCCATTGCCGTTCGATTCGATCTGGAGAGTGCCGCCTAGTTGTCGGATTCTTTCCGCATCCCACGAATACCAACACCCATCACGCCATACGAATTGAGCTCAAGCCGTTTTTCCAGTGGAATCCCTATTCCATCATCCGAGATTTTGCAATGAACATGTCCATCGTCTTGAGCTAATTGAATCCTTGCGCTGCGACTTCCAGAATGACGGTGAATATTTGTAAGGGATTCCTGCACGATGCGGAAAATCGCGATCTCCAAATCGTCTGTCAGACGCCCCAGTTTCGATGGCGGGATTTCGAGACTCACGTCAATCTTACTGCGTTGAGTGAATCCGTCTATGAACCACCGAATTGCGGACTCCAACCCAATTTCCTCCAGTAAAGGCGGGTGTAACAAATGCGACAAAGTCCGAATTTCCGAGTGAATTTGCTCGACAAGCTTTTGGTTCTCCTCGACACACTGTTGTGCTTGAGAACTGAGTTTCTCTTTTTCTCTTGCTACCTTTGAAATGTTCATACTAATGGCAGCGAGTAACTGCCCGACGCTGTCGTGTAACTCTCTGGCGATTCTTCGCCGTTCTGCGTCTTGAGACTGAAGTAGTCGCGCGGAGAGGTCTCTAACAATCCGTGATTGCTTTATCAGTTCTTCGTTCTTTTCCTGAAATTCAGCCGTTCGTTCTCTAACACGTTTTTCGAGATCATCGTGAGCTGCCTTGAGTCTTGCTTCGGCTAGTTTACGTTCGGTTATGTCACGGGCGATTTTTGAAGCTCCAACAATTCTGCCGTTTCTATTCTTTACCGGCGATATGGTCAATGCGACCTCTACTGTATCTCCCGTCTTTCTTCTGCGAGTTGTTTCCAGATGATCGATATTCTCTCCGGCTGATATTTGTTTAAGAATCGCTGTCTCCTCGTCGAGTAGTTCAGGAGGAATGATCATTGTAATCGGCTGCCCGATTGTTTCTTTTGAGGTCCATCCCAACAAACGCTCGGCGCCCTGATTCCAGCTAGTAATGATCCCATTGAGATTCTTAGAGATGATGGCATCATCTGAAGAATCGACGACAGACGCGAGCAATGACCGCGATGCTGCGCCACGTCGATTGGATTCACCGAGGGCAATAATCGCGCTTGAAAAGAGGAGAAAGCCTAGCATACCGTACAATTGGGTTCGATCTTGAATGATGAGGGAGTGGTAAGAGGCCAAGAATAAATAGTCAACGCCTAGAGCACACACCAAGCTACAAACTATCGAAGCACCTAGGCCGCAATACCAAGAGCAGAAAACAACCGCAAGCCACACCGTGTGATACGGATTGTTCTCACCTAAAACGGGAGTTAGCAGAAAACGCAAGTAGAGGGCGGCAATAGCCACGAATACGGCTAGGGCATATCCAAGCGACTTGTCAAAAAACCCGTTCACAACTTTAGAGAAATCGTGTCTATCAGGAGTCATGATTTTCTGGGCGAGAAATTTTCCAAATAGTCGGAATTAGAACGTCATACATTTTTGCTTTGTCCAACATGGCAACTGCGCCGAATCCTTCGGCAAGTTTTCTACTCTCTTCATCTTCTTCGCCTGCTAGGGACATCGCCACAACCCTCGATCCACAAACGGAAAGCCGATTCTTGACCACAATAGGTTCATATGCAGCATCATCGGGCATATGCAAATCGAGAAGAATTAAATCCGGTTTGAGGGAAGTTGTCATGGAGATGGCCTGCTCAAAGCTTTCGGCCTCGCCTAATACCTCGATAGACGGATCCCCAGCAAGCAGGCGTTTGATGGCGTTACGAATAATCGGGGCATCGTCGGCAACAAGTAGACGTACACAGTTCGTTTGGTTCACATTTGTCCTGATTTCGCCAATTTTAGCTTGGAAAGCCTTTGTCGATCCGCTAGGCGTTTCCGCTTTATTTCTTCGGCAAGAACTTTCTGCGCGACAATCAGTGGTACCACTTCTATTTTGATTTTTATTCTGCGCAACGATTTTCCCTCCTGAACACCTCGACGCTAACAGAGTTCCGGTGGTACGGGTCAACTCTTTAGCAAAATCTTGGGCTGCTTTAGTACAAGCAGATTGTCGGGTTAATGGCACGGGACGTTCGCTTATCGCCACTGACTAGCTCCAGGCGCTAATATTTCTACTTGAAAATCTTATTAGGGCTCGTTACGATAACATCTCGTCGGGGAACTTAGAGTATCGTTTAGGAGGACCTTTATGCCTGAGCGCACCGGAAAGAAAAAGGAACTTCATTTCAAAACGATGACGCAAGCGGATGTCCCGCAGGGCCGTAATGGGAAACACCGGTTAATCGTAACGGCAATTCTTAATGATCTCGATCAATTGAAAAACGACGGAGCGCTCAAAGTGCCGTTGGCGGAATTGGCCGAGTCTAAAGCAAGGGTCCGCGCCGCCCTAAATAGGGCTACTCGAAAGGCCGGACGCACGGTTGCGACTGCCTCAGACACAAACTTTTTGTATGTCTGGAACGTGAAAGGCCAAAAGCAGCGTCCGCTGCTCTGAAAATATCCGGAACACAGGCTGGCTCAAGCAAAAGGCTTAGATTCACGCCCGACCATCTTCATGCTTGGTGGTGCGACTCAAGGCGCCTGAATTCTAACCGGAGAAGTGGCCGTGTTTGAGTTTCCGGTAACGGCGTTTGGAACGCCTATTCTCATTTCACGAGTAAGGAACGCACGAGGGCCATTCCGAACGCAAACGCGAAACCATAGCCAAAGCTCTCTATTTGGATCGGCTCCTTATTCCGCTGCCGTGCGCAGTCTAGTGGGTATCATGAAAGAGGATTGGTACATCGTAGTCTGCGGAGTTCGCGTCAATCCTCTACCGCTCCCTGAAGCGGACCGCTGCGAAAGGTTTTCTCCTCACTGAAGAACGTCTCTCCACGCATTACCGCATCAATACCTTCGTTAAGTCTCTCGGCGCATTCGGCTTTCGGGACGAAACCCTGCGCGCCAATCGATCGCAGTTCCTGTATCAATTGCGGGCCGTCATGCATGGACAGCATTATGATTGGAACTTCCGGCATGATCTTTCGAATCTTGCTTGCTGCTCCCAAGCCATCCAACACCGGCATGGAATGATCGAGGATTACCAAATCGGGCTTGCATTCGGCGGCCTTTTGCACGGCTTCCTGGCCATTAGAAGCTTCCAAGCAGATGTTAGTGTCGCCCCTAGATTCCAAGATTGAGCGCACGCCTCTTCGAACGATTTCGTGGTCATCTGCTATCAATACTCGCATCGGCCCGGGCCTCAGAAAGTTGATCGTCAACTCAGTAGAAGACAGATTGCCGGTTTAGGAAGGAAACCGTAATAGGCTGAATGCTGTAAGGCTGATGGGTAAGCAATGCCGTGAAAGAACGTTACACTAGTCACAAGGAATCTCAGCAGATTGTCTAAAAGTGGACAGCTTTCACCCGTAACAATCTCTATCGCATAAGACCCAATGGGAAGAACCAGCGCTCGGCTCAGCGCAGTTCAGTCGACGCTCTTGTTTGCCATTCCTTGGAGACTGAGAAATGATGGGACAGGTTGCAAAAGTGTCGCCATGGCCCGGGGCAGGATTACCGGTATATCGTTTATTTGCTTTACTTTCTCACAGCAGTGTCCGCCGAGGTCTTCGTTGGCCAGCCTCGGCTTGTTGCATATGAGGCCGTCAAGCTCATCGCATACGCGTTCTACATATCGGTGACGAATTCTCGGCTTGCTGATGGTGTTTGCCGGCTTGGGTTGGCTGATATTTCTCTCACCGCTTGTGCAGTATTTTTCCGCTTACCTCAAAGTGCTCGGCTTCGTCGCGGAAATGTCGCTAATGCTGTGGCTCGTCGTAAAGGGCGTAAACGTTCAACGGTGGGAGGATCAGGCCATCGCGACAAGGATGCACACATAAACGCTGCCGTCCGGCTTCGGAATCTGCTAACTCCCGATTAGGAAAGGTGGGTTCCGGTACTCCAACCTTCCCAACAGACTTGCGCCACCTTCGGGAAATGCAAAATAATCGTTCGATTCGATCAGTTTTTTCAACTTGTGGCTCAGTTGGATGTCG
>CAVUHF010000003.1:0-175285 GCA_963741195.1 Candidatus Acidiferrales bacterium | reverse complement strand
TCTCGGCTGCCATTTCATCTCCTAACCCCTCACGTCACCTCTCAACTGCCATTTTTCCCCTTCATCAGTGCTGCTGGGCTCTTCCTCGCCTTGCACCTGTCCCACAGTACAGCTGCAAATCGCGGCGTACCTGTCCGAAAACTGTACTGCGGTCAAATTGTCTGTACCTTCGGCCGTACGATAGTTTCAATTTCATAAATTAACGGAGGAACTTTGTTCGGCGCGCGACGGCATTCCGTACCGCTGTCCGGTCGCTGTCATTTCGCTCCCGCCGCCTGGCGTCTCGCAGCCGCTCTCGAATGTCGCTCTTGCAACCATCCCCAATCCCTGAGTTATTGCGCGATTTTGCGTTCCCGGCGATTTCCTTTATAATTGCTGATTGTCTCGTGACCTAGCGACACGGTGGTAACCCTTCTCTCTGGGGATCCCGCGCAGACCGGCCACGATAGATTGGAGAACAATGAAATCCGGTATCCACCCCGACTACCACGCAGTGACCGTCCATTGTGCCTGCGGCCATACCTTCCAGACTCGCTCGACCGTTAAGGGCGACATGTTGCGCGTCGAAATTTGCTCGGGCTGCCATCCCTTCTTCACCGGCAAGCAGAAGCTCGTCGACACCGCTGGCCGCGTTGAGCGCTTTCAGAAGAAATACGCGAACGTGCCCGCTGCTGCTGGCAAGAAGTAACGCACCCGTTTTCACCATCACTTTTCAGGCGGACCGGTTCATGGCCGGTCCGTTTTCTTTTCTATTCTTTTGTCGGCCCTTCCCACACCGTGTAAAATGACTTCTCAACGTGGCTACCCAATCGCGCATGTTCGAAGGTTCGCCTTCTCCTGACGCTGTCGAGACGGCGCCACCACGCATCACACTCCGAAACGCTTTTTCTCATCCCTTTGATTCCGCGATTGCCGCCGCTCGCACCTGTTATTCCTCGCGCCTCATCACTTGCGACGAAATTACCGACAAGCAGCGCCTCAACATCGGCGCCGCGACCTTCTACAGCGGCCATCACACCGTCTATCAGCACGCGCATTTCGAGTTCGGCCTCGAGAACATCAGTCGCCAGTTCGTCTGGTCGTTTCTGCACGCCCATCCCTTCTATAACTCCGAACAGCAAAGCCAGCGTTACGTTCGTCTCGATCGCGCGCAAGCTTACGTCCCACCTCGTTCGCTGTTCTTCGACGAAGCTTCCCTCGCCATCTACGAAACTTCCCTCGCGCGTTCCTGGGCCTACTACCGCGAGCTTTCTGCTCTTCTTGTTCCAGACACGCGCAACATCCTGAATGACATCTGGCACATTGGCCCGATGTCTCATCCCAAACGTATTCAGAGAATTGAACAGTCAGCCGGCAAACGCTCCATCGAAATCGCCCGTTATGTTTTGCCTCTAGCCGCCTTCACCACCATGGTGCACACCGTTTCCGGCATTGTGCTGCACCGCCTCTGGCGCATGTGCTCGGCTTCCGACACGCCCAGCGAGGCTCGCGCGGTCATCGGCGAGATGGTCGCGCAGGTTCGCCAATTAGATGCTCAGTTTTTCGACCGCTTCGGCACCGCGCCTTTAGAAGAACTTCCGGAATGGAAAGATTTCATTCCCGCAAAATCGAACGCCAATGCCGAATCCTTCGTCCGCGAATTTGACGCTCGTCTCAATGGCAAGACTTCCCGCCTCGTCGATTATTCCGCGAACGCTCCGCGCGTTATGGCGGAATCCTATCGCGCCGTTGTCGGCCTCCCGGAATCCGCCTGCAGCGACGACGAGGCCGTCGATCGCCTTCTGAATCCCGCCCGGAATCTTTATCGCCTGGAGACTCTCAACATTGGCGTGCATGCCCCGCTCATGCGCGCCCTGCAACACGCCAATTACACTTTTGCCAAAAAAATCAGTCACACCGCCGACAGCCAAGATCAGCGTCACCGCATGGTCCCTGGTTCTCGCCCCCTGCTCACGCTAGCCGACACACGCGAACCAGATTACATCACGCCTATGCTGCTTGCCGGCAACCCGCGCGCCAAGGAAGTCTACGATCGCGCCATGCACGATGCCTGGGCGGCCAAAAATGAATTGCTCGACCGCGGCGTTCCTCCAGAAATCGCTCTCTACGTTCTTCCCAACGCCAAATCCATTCGCCTGGTCGAAACCGGCTCTCTCCTCCATCTCCTCCACAAATGGACCATGCGCACTTGCTTCAACGCCCAAGAGGAAATCTACAATGCCTCCATGGACGAAGTCGCTCAGCTCCGGGAAGTCCATCCCCAACTTTCGCGCTACGTCGGGCCTCCCTGCCATCTTCGCGCCGGCATCACCACTCCCATCTGCACCGAAGGCTCGCACTTCTGCGGCGTTAAAGTCTGGCTCGACTTCCCCAACATTGCGCGCCGCATCTGAATCTCTATGCTTAGAATTCCACGTTTGATCCCGTCTGCGCTTCTCACCGGTTGCTTGTGCACTTCCGCTGCTCTCTGCTACGACACAGAACTCTCGGATATCGCCGTCCGAGAAGCCTATTTCCTTGGCCAGCGCCACAGTAAAGACACAAGAGATTTCCTCACTACTTACTCCCGGCATCTCCCTCTTCCCAAAACCGGTCCGTATATCTCTGAGGTTCGCCTGCTCACTCCTCTCGCGCAGGTCGTGGAAGTCTCCGACCAGCAATCTCAGGGCTATAGCGCTCAGCAGGCTTGGACCGACTACCGCGGCCGCGGCGACTCCATTCTCTTGGAAGTGCACATCGAATTTACTCCCACCTATGGCCAGTTCAATGCCGCCAGTTCCGCCAAAAACGCTGAGGGTGAAAAAGGCATCAAACTTCGCACGGAAGATTTCTGGCAGGATTTTCGTTTTGGCATCAAGCAGAAGGAAGATTGGATCGAACCTCGCTCCATTCACGGCGAGCCGCAATACTCCCTGCTGGATACCTTTGGCAACGGCGGCTTAATTGGCGCTTGGGTTTGGGTCGAGTACGACGCCCGCAACGTCACTTCCGACGATACCGAAGCCCAGGTCTTCACTCCCGATGGTCAGGACGTTTCTGTCTCCTTCAATCTCTCCAAACTCAAGTAAGCTTCCGTGCTGGTCAACGACCCGCACCCGCGCGTCTCGCTCTTCGGTCTTCCCTGCAGCGCGGGCCTGTATGCTAGCCCGCTTTTCTCGCTCGTCAAACGCGTGAGGCGCATCACCGTCTCACCCGCAAACATTGGCGGGTCCTTCCCAAAAAATATATATCAACTCTTCCAGTGCAACGTTACCGGCCCCTCCATCGGATGCACCAAGGGCGCGCCGGTTCGCCGCGATTCCAGTAAATTCTGCTTCAACCCGAAATACCATTTTGCCGGACGATCTGCGTCATCAATCAGCATCAGCCGCGGATTGTATTTCAATCCTTCCGCCTGTCGGATCATGGTTTCCTGGTCCTGCCGTAGAAATGCCTTGGCGAAAGCCCGGAATATGGAAACCGGCAGCGCCAGGTTCCATGCCGCAACGAAATCAATCCGGCAAAGATTGCGCTTAATCGGCGTCACCGTTGCCCGGCTGGAAAACCACAGTTTTCCGCTGTGAATCTCCTCAAAGCGCATGTTCGGTAACACAAAGTCGATGGTCGTCGTAACCGCCTCGCCCGTCAGTTTCTTCAGCAATTGATACGGAGCACTGTTCGTCGACGGCGAGTGCTTGCTCATCCGGAAACCCAGAGGGATCGGCTCAAACTGCTTGGCCTTCTCGTGAATGCTCTTCTTGCTCCGCCAGAACCACGATTGGTGCACAAACGGTCCGTGCGCTGGATCCATCAATCCGATGATCCCATGATCGATGTGCGACGGCAGATCGCATTTCAAACGCGTCACTCTATATTTCGCGCTGAATTTGGGCAGTTCTGGCGCCGTTGGCACCATCTCCGCAAGTTTCGTTCCCGGGGTATTCATGTACACCCAGACGTACCCGTCGCGCTCTTCGCAAGGGAAACCCCCGGCACTAATCCGGTCCACCTTCATTCTGTCGTGACTCGTCAGCGATGGAATTTCCACGCACCGTCCACTGCACGCATCGAACTCCCAGCCGTGGTAGCAGCACTGCACGTTTTTCCCATCGAAGTGTCCGTACGAAAGGGGAATTCCCCGGTGCGGGCACGAATCTCGCATCGCAAACGCCTGGCCTTCGCTCGTGCGGCCCAGCACCAGCGGCACTTCTAGAAGCATTGCCGTGACCAACGTGGTCCCGCGAATCGCCTCGCTCATGATCGCTGGATACCAGAAGTCCCACAAAAATCCCGCGTCGCTTTGTGGCGAAATATCTCGCTGGAGTTCGGGCGTGCTTTCCATTGCCACTCGTGCTGCCTCGCTCATTCAATCGCTCGCTATTTCCGTTTCTGCCGCTAAAGCGCATCGTAGTACATCATTTTCCGGCCGGCAATCTGCCCCAATGTGGACCATTGCAACGCGCCGACTCCCTGCTCAGACATCCTTGATTTCGCGCAACCGTCCGGTCGAAACATCATAGACGAATCCGCGAAGGAGTATCTTCTTCGGAATCCAGGGGTGACTGCGCAGTTTCTGCAACTGGTGCCGCACATTTTCTTCAATATTCTGGAACGCGTAAAAAAATGCGGGAGCTACCGCCGCGGTTCCGGTTCGATTTTGGATTCTTGTGCGCAAATCCTGTTCACTCGTATGCATTAATCCGCAGTCGGTATGGTTGATCACCATGATCTCTTCCGTGCCCAGCAAGAAGTGCGAGATGATCAGTGACCGCAGTGCGTCGTCCGTCACGATGCCCCCGGCATTGCGGATAATGTGCGCGTCTCCGGTCTTCAGTCCCAGCGTCAGAATCGAAAGTCGGGTGTCCATACACGTCAGTACCGCGAGCTTGCGCTCGGGGCGCGGCGTCAGTTTGCGCAATTCGTGCGTGCGCGCGTAGATTTCGTTTGCTGCCAGGACTTCATCGATAACGCTCATGGCCGGCTCAGTTTACCCCAGCCTCATCCGGTTCGCACGCCGAGAGCGCTTCGACGCCATCCGCCAGGTTCGCCCGTTCTCGCCGCCGGTGCCCCGGATTGCATAATCCGTGCCTTCCGCGCTATTCTGACAGAGTTACCAATGTACTCGCCTTTCTATTAGCTAACCCTTCTCTGCGCCCTGCCTGGGCGCTCGCCCATTTCCGTTGGTCCCAATTCACCCTCACCCGCTGCTGCCTTGCTAGCAACGCTTTTCCTCTTAGAAAAGGATTCACTATGGCCGGTCTCACGCTCTCTGAAAAACTCGATCAGCTCGACATCCGTTATCAGCAGATGACCCAGGAACTCTCGACCCCAGAGGTCGTCAGTGATTCCGCGCGCTTCCAGAAGCTCGCCAAACAGCACGCCGAACTCGAGGACATCGTCAACAAACACCGCGAGTTCAGGCAAATTGAAAAGGACCTCGCCGGCGCCCATCAGATGGTTCAGGAGTCCGATGACCCCGACATGAAGCACATGGCGCAGGACGAAGAAAAGCAGCTCACGGCGCGCAAGGAAGCCATCGAAAACGAGTTGAAGCTGCTCCTGATTCCGAAAGATCCCAACGACGACAAGAACATTATCCTCGAAATCCGCGGCGGCACGGGCGGCGACGAAGCGGCGCTCTTTGCTGCGGACCTCTTCCGCATGTATTCCCGTTACGCCGAATCGCAGGGCTGGAAAGTGGAAATTATGGAGAGTTCGCCCTCCTCTCTCGGCGGCCTCAAGGATGTTGTAGCCGCGATCCAGGGCAATAAGGTCTACTCCAAACTGAAATACGAAAGCGGCGTCCACCGCGTGCAACGCGTCCCTGCTACCGAAACTCAGGGCCGCATTCACACTTCTGCTGCTACCGTCGCCGTGCTTCCCGAAGCCGACGAGATCGATATCAAGATCGAAGCCAAGGATCTCCGCATTGATACGTTCTGCTCCTCCGGCCCCGGCGGGCAGTCCGTCAACACTACCTATTCCGCTGTCCGTATCACCCATCTTCCGAGTGGCCTCGTCGTTTCCCAGCAGGACGAAAAATCCCAAATCAAGAATCGCGCCAAAGCCATGCGCGTTCTTCGTGCTCGCCTTTACGAAATGGAGATGGAGAAGCAACAGGCCGCCATCGGCGCCGAGCGCCGGGGGCAAATCAAAACAGGTGATCGCTCGGAGAAAATTCGGACGTACAATTATCCCCAGAACCGCGTCACGGATCACCGTATCGGATTGACCATCCACCAGCTCACCGAAGTCATGGATGGCAAACTCGCTCCCCTGGTCGATGGACTCGTGACGCACTATGAAGCCGCGCGGCTCAAAGCCGAGCTTGCCGAGGCTTAGTCCCTCTGGAGGTAACCATGCTTACGCGCCCCGGTTCGAAGCCTGGCCCCGCATGGATGCGCAACATCAGTGACTCGCTCGTCGATCCCGATCGAGTTCGTAAAGTCATGATGCCTTTCTGGGCTTTCTTCCTGCTCTACATGCTCGCCATCCTCGTCCTGACGCACTTCGTCACTGCCGTGGTGATCTCCAAGGATCACGTTTATGAATCGTCCACGCGCATCGCAGGTCTTCCGCTGATCTCCTACGGTCCCGTCGCACACGGAATCATCGCTGTTGGTGGCCGTGCTTCGGGCGTCGTTGCTCTTGGCGGTATGGCCGCCGGATTCATCGCCATTGGTGGCCTAACTCTGGGAGTAATTTCCGTTGGCGGACTTTCCGCTGGCATTTTCGCTTTCGCCGGCGCTGCTCTGGGCTGGCGCGCTCTCGGGGGTTTGGCCGTCGGTCAAGCAGCCTTGGGTGGCCTGGCGATTGGCCGCTACGCCTACGCGGGAAACGGCATCGCGTATGGCGCCTGGGAGGCAAGTGGCCACCAGAAAGAACACCTCTTCCAATGACTTCTGCAATCGCAGACAACTCCATGCGGGAGGTCCTGCGGCAAGGCATCGCTCGACTGCGCCAAGCCGATGTTCCCTCGTTTACGCTTGCCGCTGAGCTTCTCCTGCTCCATGTTACGGGACGCGACCGCACCTGGATCTACGCGCATCCCGAAGAAATTCTGCCTGCCGCGGAAGCTTCCGCCTTCTTCGCACTTGTGGCACGCCGCGCCGATGGCGAACCGACGCAACACCTCACCGGCAAGCAGGAATTCTGGGGGATGGAATTTCAGGTCACTCCCGATGTTCTGATTCCTCGCCCAGAAACCGAGCACCTCATCGAGGTCGCTCTCGATCGTCTCGCGGTTCGTGAACTTCGCGCGGAACGCTCTCCCAAACTTACCGGTGAAGGCATTGCACTCGTCGACATCGGCACTGGCTCCGGTTGCATTGCTGCCGCGCTGGCGAAGGAACTTCCTTACGCCCTCATCTATGCCAGTGATATTTCAACTGCCGCTCTCGAACTCGCTCGCCAGAACGCCTCGCGGCTCGGAATTGCTGATCGCATCCGCTTCCTGGAATCGCACCTCTTTGACTCCTTCCTCCCTCTGAAGTTCGATTTGATTATCAGCAATCCTCCGTATATCGGTCGCCGCGAAGCCGCTTTGCTCCCGCGCGAAGTTCGTGATCACGAACCCGCGTCCGCTCTTTTCGGCGGCGAGGAGGGCTACGAACTCTACGGCGCGCTGGTCTCTCAATCGCGAAGCTTTCTCAAGCCTGGCGGCCTCCTTGTTCTGGAGCTTGGCCACGAGAGCCTCCCTGCGGTTCGGCCTCTCCTGGAGACTCCTTACTGGACCAATATCGGTGTCGCTAACGACCTCGCCGGCATTCCCCGCGTACTCTCCGCAGAACGGTTGTAGCACTGCCTCCGACATCGTAGTCTTATGCCATGCCGGACCTGGCTCGATTTCGCGCCAAGCATGATTCCACGGAGGAACATGCTCTTCCTCCGCACTCCTCCATCCTGCACGTGGACATGGACGCCTTTTTCGTCTCCGTGGAATTACTTTCCCGCCCCGACCTGCGCGGCAAGCCCGTTGTCGTCGGCGGTCGGCCCGATCAACGCGGCGTCGTTTCCGCTGCTAGCTATGAGGCCCGCAAGTATGGCATTCATTCCGCTATGCCGCTGCGTACCGCAAGCCGACTCTGCCCCCATGCTGTCTTTCTCGACGGCCATCACGATAAATACGGCGAGTGGAGCGATCGCGTAGCGTCCATTCTCGCGAGGTTCTCGCCGATCGTCGAAATGGTCTCCATCGACGAGGCCTACCTTGATCTCGCCGGCACGGAGCGCATCTACGGCCCGCCACTCGCTGCCGCGGACAAGCTTCTGCGTACGATCACGAGAGACACTTCTCTTCCCTGCTCCGGCGGTCTGGCTACCACTCGACTGGTAGCCAAAGTAGCGTCCGATCAAGCGAAACCACGCGGCCTGGTCTGGGTTGCTCCTGGCCAGGAAGCGCGCTTCCTGGCTCCGCTTTCCATTCGAAAGATTCCCGGCATTGGCGAAGTCACGGAGCGTGCCCTTCGAGCTCTGTCCATCGAAACCGTCGAGCAGCTGGCCTCCCACTCACAGGAAAAACTCGAATCCGTCTTTGGTCAGTGGGGCACTGCGCTGTTCCGCAAAGCGCGCGGCGGTGATGCCTACGAATTCCTCATCGACGCCGAACCCAAATCCATCTCTCACAATCACACTTTCGGCGAAGACACCGTTGATGTCACGCAAATGGAATCGATGCTCAGCCACCTCTCGCAAAAAGCCTGCAAGCGCCTGCGCGAAGCCGGGCTCTCCTCGCGTACCCTCACCCTCACGATTCGCTACGCTGGATTTGAGACCTATACGCGCTCAAAGACGGTGCCGGAACCCGTTCGTCTCGATGCCGACATCTTTGTCGTCTTTCTGGAACTCTTCCGCGAGCATCGCGACCCCAAACGCAAAGTGCGCCTTCTCGGTGTCGCCCTCTCGGCCCTTTCTCACGGTGCCGAACAGCTCGAGCTCCTTTCGGCCGAGCGGCGCGAAAAACTGAAGAAATTAACCGAAGCCACCGACCGCCTGCGCGACAAATTCGGCTTCGGTAGCGTGCAATTTGGAGGTTCTCTCCGCCGCGACGATTCTTAGTCCCGTCGCGCCATGCTCTCACGAACGCGATGCCTTCTCGCGCGCTACTCCCGAATGCCTTATACTGCACTCGATGAGTGCTTCCGCCCCACCAACACCAGGAACATTCCCTCCACGACAATCTCTTTTCGAGCGTGCCCAGAATTTTTGGCAACGCGTCAGTGAAGGGCGCGCGATTGACGACTTGTGGAGTCAGTTCGCCGCCGATGCACGCTCCAGCTACGGCTTCTACGGCAAAGATGTCGACTGGGAAGAAATCCAGAAGCTACCCCGCTGGAAGCGCGCTTTTCCGGTCGTCCGCCAGTTTTTCTGGGCCCTGATGAACAAACTCTCCCCGGCCCGGCGCGTACTGCTCCTCGTCGCGCTCGTCATGCTTCTCCTCTCCAGCTTGAAATTTCACGCCGGCAATGATGCGAATTTCGAAATCAATCTCGAGTTCTTCTCCGCCGTTCTCTTTCTTTTCCTGCTTTCCCTGGAGCTCGCCGACAAGGTCATCATGAAGCGCGACCTGGAAATTGCGCGCGAAATCCAGACCTGGCTCGTTCCTTCCGAACCACCGGTCATTCGAGGTGCCGAAGTGGCCTTCTGGACCCGCCCGCAAAATTCGGTGGCAGGCGATTACTACGACGCCTTTTATCCCCTAGCGGATGCGGCCACGGACGGCAAGTTGATGCTCGTGATGGCCGACGTCGCCGGAAAAAGCGTGCCCGCCGCGCTGCTCATGGCTACGCTCCAAGCCAGCCTGCGCACTCTAGCCTCCGAAGGTTTGCCGCTCGCGCCACTGTCCATCCGGTTGAATCGCTACGCGTGCGAGCACAGTCTTGGGGGCCAGCGTTTCACTACCGCGGTGCTCGCCGAGTACCAGCCATCCACTCGCAAACTTTCTTACGTGAACGCCGGGCACAATTCCCCCATCGTTCGCCGCGCCAACGGCGGCACCGAGCGATTGGAGTCTGGAGGGCTCCCCCTGGGAATCACATCAGACGCGAAGTTCGTCACTTGCGAGATTGAACTGCATTCCGGCGATACGCTTGTCCTATTTACCGATGGCGTCGTCGAAGCTTTCAACTCTGCCGGCGAGGAGTTTTCTGATTCCCGCTGGTTGAATGTTGTTCGCGCCCTTCCGACCCTTCCGGCCAAGGACTCTCTGCACTACCTGATGAAGACCGTCGAGGACTTTGTCGGTAAAACTCGCCAGTCCGACGACATCACTTGCCTCGTCCTTCGCTGCCACTAACTTCTCACCCTGTGCGGGGCCTCATTTAGTTCTGCCTCTCCCACCTCGGGCTGGCGCATAATCAAATCGTGAATCCCAGGGAACTAGCCAATTCGATCTGCTTCAGGCTTCAACAGCGCGGCTACCAGGCTCTGCTCGTGGGTGGTTGTGTACGCGATCTGTTGCTCAAGCGCGATCCCTCCGATTACGACGTGACTACCGATGCCACGCCGCCTCAGGTCATGGACTTGTTTCCCGATTCCGTCGGTGTCGGAGCGCAGTTCGGCGTCGTGCTCATTCCGTGTGATGGCTTTAAGGTCGAAGTCGCCACATTTCGCTGCGACGTTGGCTACTCCGATGGGCGTCATCCCGATCAGGTCGTCTACACGCGTGCCCCGCGGGAAGATGTGTCCCGCCGTGACTTCACCATTAACGGTCTGCTCATGAAACACGATACCGGCGAAGTCCTGGATTACGTTGGCGGCCGCTCCGATCTCTCCGCCGGGATCATTCGCGCCATCGGCAATCCCCATCGCCGCTTCACCGAAGACAAACTTCGCATGCTTCGGGCGGTGCGCTTCGCCGCTCGCTTTGATTACACCATTGACCCGGCCACATTCGAAGCCATTGGAAAACTCGCACCGGAAATTCATTCTGTCTCTGCGGAGCGCATTCGCGATGAACTCTCTAAACTGTTAACCGAAGGCGCCGCTCGCCGTGGGTTCGAACTCCTCGACGAAACCGGCCTGCTCCGAGAACTTTTGTCCGAGATTCTTGCCATGAAAGGCGTGCCCCAGCCTCCGGAATATCATCCGGAAGGCGACGTGTGGATTCACACCCTGATGATGCTCGACGGATTATGGCCCGGCGCTTCGCCGACACTCGCTTGGGGCGTCCTTCTCCATGACGTGGGAAAGCCCGCCACCTTTCGTCCTGCTTCCGAAACAGGTGACAGAATTCGTTTTGACAACCACGTCGATGTGGGAGTCCGCATGGCGGAGGTTATTTGCCGTCGCCTGCGGTTTGCCAATGAGGAAACCGAGCAGGTGAAAGCTCTTGTGGCCAACCACATGAAGTTTAAAGATGTAGCCCACATGCGGAAGTCCACGCTAAAGAGATTTGTGCGCCAGCCTAGGTTTTCCGAGCATCTGGAGCTTCACCGCTTGGACTGCTCTGCCAGCCATGGCCGGCTCGACGCCTACGAGGCGGTCCAGAACTTCCTGGCCGCCACCCCCCCGGAGCAGGTTCGCCCACCTCGCCTTATCAGCGGGGATGATCTGCTGGCCATGGGATTTCAGCCTGGCCCCGCCTTTCAAATGATCTTGACGGCGGTCGAGGACGCCCAGTTAGAGGGTATCCTCGAAACCAAAGACCAAGCCATTAGCTATGTTAGGCGGAATTACGCAAAGGGCAACAATGGCCGATAAAGTAGAGGGGAGAACTGCAAGCGTTGACGCTATTATTCCTATGTTTCAATAAGTTAGAGGGGAACTTGCGCTCCCGGGAAGGATTATATAGAATCTGAGTGTCATCGACTAAAATTAATTGCTCCACGTATTCGTAGGATTGGCACCTTTTTCCTCTTCCTTGCATCTAACTCTTCCAAGGTGGCCTTCCTGCCACTGATTTGAGGGGATACTATGGCGGACAAAAAATATACTGTGCCGGAAACTTTGGCTATTTTGCCTGTTCGCGACACCGTGCTCTTCCCGGGAGCGGTTTTGCCACTTACGGTCGGGCGTGAAAGCTCGCTCGCGCTCGTGAACTCACTTTCCGGCGAAGAAAAGCTTCTAGGCGTTGTTGCCCAACTGGATCCGCGGGTCGAAGACCCTGCTGCGGCCGACCTGCACAAAGTTGGAACACTCGCCAAAGTCCATAAGACCGTGAAAATGCCCAATGGAAACGTGGTTGTTTTCCTTGAGGGCCTGCAGCGCATCCGGATCTTGGAATTACTGGGACTCCGCCCATTCCTGCGCGCTACCGTTGCCTCTGAGCCCGACGTTCTCGGCGATAAGGACAACGAGTTGGAGGCATTGCAGCGCAACGCCCAGGATTTGTTCCGCGATGTCGTAAGTCACTCGCCGCAACTTTCCGATGATTTGCAGAACGTGGCGATGAACATCGAGGATCCCGGCAAACTCTCGGATTTCATCGCGGGGACTTTGCCCAGCCTCACCACCCTGGTCCGCCAGGAGTTGATTGAAACCGCTAACGTCCGCAAGCGGCTGGAAATGTTGACTCGCGAACTCTCTAAGGAACTGGAAGTTCTCGAGCTGCGCAGCAAAATCAATGAGCAGGTTCAGGAGCAGGTTAGCCAGAACCAGCGCGAATACCTCCTGCGCGAGCAGATGAAGGCGATTCAAAAAGAACTCGGCGAAATCGACGACGCGCAAGCGGAAATCGAGGAGCTTCGCAAGAAGGTCGAAGAAGCCGGGATGACCTCCGAAGGCAAAAAAGAGTGCGACCGCGAACTCAAGCGCCTCGCCAAAATGACTCCGGCTTCCGCGGAGTACATGGTTTCGCGCACCTACCTCGAATGGATGACCTCACTGCCGTGGAGCAAGTCTTCCGGTAGCTCGGAGATCGACATCCAGAAGGCCCACGAAATTCTCGACGAAGACCATTACGACCTCCAGAAGGTCAAGGAACGCATCCTCGACTACCTGGCGGTCAAAAAACTCCAGCCCGGAATGAAGGGACCGATCCTGTGTTTCGTCGGGCCTCCGGGCGTGGGCAAAACTTCGCTCGGTAAATCCATCGCTCGAGCGCTCGGACGCAAATTCGTCCGCATCGCTCTCGGTGGCATGCACGATGAAGCCGAGATCCGCGGACATCGCCGCACCTATATCGGTGCGCTTCCCGGCCAGATCATTCAGGGCCTGAAGCGTGCCGAATCCAACGATCCTGTTTGCATGTTGGACGAGGTCGACAAGCTCGGCCGCGATTTCCGTGGCGATCCGTCTTCCGCGCTCATGGAAGTTCTCGATCCGGAGCAGAACAATTCGTTTCGCGACCACTATCTGGATGTGCCTTTCGACCTTTCCAAGGTCACCTTTATCGCTACAGCCAATTGGATGGATCCGATTCCCGAACCCCTGCGCGATCGCATGGAAATCATCGAACTTCCTGGTTACACCAGCGAGGAGAAAATCCAGATCGCCCACAAATACCTGATTCCGAAGCAGGCCACGGAGCACGGAATCAAGGAAGGCGAACAACTGGAATTCACCGAAGCTGGCCTCGGTGAAATCATCCACAGCTACACGCGCGAAGCCGGCGTGCGCAACCTCGAACGCGAAATCGCAACCCTGGTTCGCAAGCAGGCTCGCCGGTTGGCGGAGGGTAAGACCGACAAAATGGTCGTGACCCCCGAAGTCGTGCGCGAATTCCTCGGCGTGCCGAAGTTCCGCACCGAACGCGAAGTCGAAGAACGCGTAAAGAAGCCCGGCGTGGCCATCGGCCTCGTTTGGACTCCCGTCGGCGGCGACATCGTCTTTATCGAAGCCAGCCGCATGCGCGGAGGCAAACAGTTCACCATGACCGGGCATCTCGGAGAAGTCATGCAAGAATCTATGACCGCTGCGCTCACCTGGACTCGCGCCAACGCCGAGCGCTACGGCATCGATCCGGACTTCTTCCGCAAAGCGGACATTCACATCCACGTGCCTTCCGGTGCGGTTCCCAAGGATGGTCCTTCGGCGGGCGCGGCGATGGTTACCTCGCTCATCAGCTTGCTGACCAATCGTCCGGTTAAGAATCGCCTGGCCATGACCGGTGAGATGACTCTTTCCGGCGTCGTTCTGCCCATCGGCGGAGTCAAAGAGAAAGTGCTCGGCGCAAAACGCGCCGGCATCACTCACGTTCTCTTGCCGGCGGACAATGAACCCAACGCCGTCGCGGATCTCCCTCCCGAGATTCTCGGCGATCTGAAGATCACCTACGTGCGTACTCTGGACGAAGTCCTAGAACATGCTCTCGAGAAGGACCCGATTGCCCCCGTGGTTCCCGAACCGGAGCCGCAACAGCCCGGTGTCGGCGACAGCCCGCGCGCGGTCCACTGATCTTCAACATCGATTCATAGGAAGAAAAGGCCCGGTGAGTTCCGCCGGGTCTTTTTTTGTTTCCGGGCCAGTGCATCGCCTGCCCTTCGGGACAGAACCTCGCTGCACGAACTGCTGTTACTATGTGGAATCCGAGATGACTGCGACTCCCAACTCAAGACACAGCAGGGCAGATGCGGCGACGCAATTAGCCCAGCGCCTGAGCGAATCGCTTCTCCGCGAGCGTCTCGTTCCCCGCTTCGTAGACTCTTATGTCGTCGAGCACGGCCGCTATGGGCTGCAAGTCCACGCCACTTTGTACCGCGAGTTGCTGGCTCTCATTCAGCGTGAAGCGCTTCTCGCCAGTTCCGCGCGCGCCCTGGATGTGGTCACCAAGGGAAGCGCCTCCTCGGAGAAATCCAAATCCAAGTCAATGACACGAAAGGACGCTCACGCCTTTCGCCAGAAATTCCTCGGCGCGCTCACGCGCCACCATCACTGGAATGCCGGCGAAGCCCTCGAGTTTCAATCCGACCTGGTGATGTATGAAGAGATTCTGGCTCGAGCAGGAACGTCGCAACGGAAGCGCAAGCCCTTCGAAGTGGCGAATCATCCATTTGTCGACCGCTGTGGGTTTATTTTAGATTCTTCATTTATGGAGAAAGCGCGTATTGCCGCTAGCCGCGCGTTGACGGATATCGAAGCGCTCGCCACGCAACTGGCTGTGGAGCTCTTCAGCGACTCCTCGTCTATGTAAAGAAAGCAGTATCCTAACCATGCGTCAAATTCCTGCACCTATTCGAATCGTTCTTCTTTGAACAAGCGCTGCCCCGCCAGCGACGTATAGAATCCCCACCCCGCTAGCGCGATGATACTCAGCACTACCCAGACAGCATTCGTCGCATACCATTCGGAAAAATCCAGAGTGAAGGGCACATTGAGCAGGACGTTGGCCGTGAACGTCGCCATTGCCAGCACAATCAGCCCGTAACGAACCACCGCAAACGCCGCGATTCCGTAAATGATCACCCACACCGGCGTATCGATGAGTGCATGATTGCTAGCCAGAATTTTGGGTGTAGCAAACACAATAATGAACAGCGCCGCGGCCACCCATCGATTGCGAACCACTACCCGCAGAAATACCAGCACGAAGAAGAACATTAGTACCGCCACGATCGCACCGACAATATTGCCTAACCATAAGGATAACGTCGCACGAGTACCTTCAAGAAACTCCGTCTGCGGTAGCAGCGGGCGTTCGCCCGCACGAATGTCCAGCAGATACCCGACAAAATACACCAGTACCCAGGCCAGTCCCAGCAAGGTTCCAAACAGAATGTCCCGCCCCACCAGGGGATCGCGAAGATTTCCGGCGAGCAATCTTGTCCAGGAAACGATCGTCTGCGGCCACTTGCTTCGCACATAAGGTTCTAGGGCGATGTACAGCGTCCACAGAAACGCCGAAACGAATAGCGCGGTGCTGACCGCCAGCATTAACAGATAGAGAGTCTCTTCGGAAAAAGTCAGATGCGCGCGCCCGAAGAAAAGCACCAACACCAGTACAAAAACTACCCCAGCAAGTCGCCTAGCGCCGCGGCGATCGCCTTTACCGCGTGAATAGTTTCGGTACGCAAGCCAGATTCCCCCAGCAACCAGAAAGATTACGAAGCCTATCCCGAAGAACTGACTGGCCTTGGCAGAGCCTGTCGGTTCAGGCCCCGGCATCCTTTCGGGAGTTGTCCACGGCCCCGCTAACTGGAAGAAGACCGGCTTGCCCCGCCAAGCCGCCGCTTCCACGAGGAGCGGCCGCGACGTTCCGGGCCAAATGCCCTCCCATGCTGCGCGCGTGTCGGAAGCAGCCAGGGAATTCCACATTGGCGCCGCTGGACGAAAGTCGCTCGCATTCAGTCCCGCGGCCGAGAACAACGGTTGCCAATCCACTGCTTGCGTAGCTTGCTCGTGCTCCTCTCTCTCTGGGGGAATGGCCTGAAAATACAATAACCGGCCTATAGGATCGAGGCGGACATTGATCATCCCAGAGAAGGTGTCGGGTGGATCCGTAAAACGAATCACACCCGGAGTCAACGAAATCGTCGAAAACCCATTCGGCAACATTTCCTCCGGACTCTGGCGAAACCAGAAATCCAGCAGCGGCGGGCGTTCGGCGAGAATGCGGTTCCATCCAGTACCGGGCTTGTCTTTTTTGTCCAAATATTCCAGGTAATCGTAGTCATAGGAAAATCCCGACGCCGTGTCTTTCGGCGGCACAGCGTACCCAAGACTCACAACGATTTCGCGTGCCTTGCTCGCCATCACCTCGCCCGAATTTTGCGGGTGGATGCGTTTCAGCCCGTTTTCTCGAATTCCCAGATAAGTGCAAACCGCTACCAACACCAGCACACCCACAAGCCCGGAAATGGCTAGACTCGGACGCGTTCCTTCCTTTTCTCCCGCCGCCGCAACCATTTCCGGCGAAGGCGTTTCTCCAGCCGCCAGTGCCGCTGCCAGCGGATCTCCGCCGGGTAACGCTGCGGCCACCTGCAGCGCCGATGCTGGCCGTTTCGCGGGATCATTCTCCAGAGACCTCAGGATCACACGCTCAACCAACGGATTCAGATCTCTCACAATCGTCGAAGGGTTGGTGATCTTTCCTTCGTTCCGGGCTTTCATCAATTCGGGCAGTGTCGCCGCATCGTAAGCGCGTCTCCCGGTCAGAATTTCGTACATCACCAGCCCCAGCGAATAGATATCGCTCTTCGCCGTCACCTCTTTGCCTGCAAGTTGTTCCGGCGACATGTACGCCGGAGTTCCCGCGCGGATCTCGGCGCCCTGAATCGATGCCGCAATTCCCGCGAGTCCAAAATCCGTCAACCGGACTTTCCCCGCTCCGTCCAGCATCACGTTTGCCGGCTTCAAGTCTCGGTGCACCACGCCGCGCTCGTGGGCCGCGGCCAGTCCCGCACATATCTGCCGCGACACGTCGACGGCTTTGTCTTGTGGCAGCCGACCGATTCTCCGGATCAGCGATGAAATGTCTTCTCCATCGACATACTCCATCGTCAGGAATGGAATTCCTTGAGCGTCGCCAATATCAAATACCCGGCAAACGTTCGGGTGAGATACCTGCCTCGCCACCCGCACCTCGGAGTGAAACCGCGCCAGGGCCGAGGCATCGTTTGAAAGCGCTTCCGGCAAGAACTTGATCGCTACCACCTGCGTCAACTTCAAATCTTCAGCCCGATACACCTCTCCCATGCCGCCGCGGCCCAGCATGGCCACAATTCGGTAGCGTTCCCCGATGATCGCCCCAGGGGTGAATCGCCCACCCCCGATCGGATCACTCGATGTAAGGATTGGATTGCTCGGCGCTGCCAACCGTGGGCGCGCGGGTGTCTTTGCCGGCGCTAGGGACGACCGCCGCGAAGTTGGCTGCTTTTCCGGCGCGATGGTCTCAAGACTGGATTCGAGAAGAGCTTCGTCTCCCAGGACGGTTGCATCGGTATCAACTTCAGTACCAGCACGCGTTCCGCAGTTCCCGCAGAAGCGCGCTTGTTCGGACAGTTGCTTGCCACACGAAACGCAGAACATAGCGTCGCGATTTTACCATCGCTCTCGCGGCTGGCGAATCGGCATTAACCTAGCTGATCTTTTCCACCTGTACGGCGGTCCCATACGCCAGAACTTCCGTCACTCCCTGCATCACTTCATTGGCGTCGTATCTCATCGCCAGAATCGCGTTGGCTCCATGTTGCGCGGCATGCTCCAGCAGCAATTCATAGGCTTCCCCTCGCGCCTTCTCGCACAACTCGGTCAGTACCGTGATGTTGCCCCCCACAATTGTCTGTATGCCCGCGGCCAAATTTCCCAGCACGCTGCGGGAACGCACTGTAATGCCACGCACGACTCCAAAATTCCGTACCACGCGATACCCCTGCAAATCGTTGCTTGTCGTTACCATCGAAGAATCTACACGACCTGTCATTTTTCTCGTTCTCCTCTTCCACCACTGTTTACCGGTGCGATTCTACCTCTGGACATGCTCGCACTACACCTTCTTTCCTCTGCTATTCTCGTCTTACATGGAATCCCTGTTTGACATCCTCGCGATCTTGCAGATCGCTTCCGGCCTCTTTCTGCTGTGGCAGGGCATCCAATGGTTGACCTATGTCCAGCGCCGCCTGAAAACGGACCCTGGCTTCTATGCCCCGCGCACCGCGGTCATCTGCCCTTGTCGCGGCATGGAACCCGGCCTCGAGCGCAACCTGATAGCTCTGTGTGAATTCGACCATCAGAATTACCAGGTATTCTTTGTGCTTGCCTCCGAATCCGATCCCGCTTACAGCACTGTCAAACGCGTCGCCGCCTCCTCCCGCATAAAGGCCGAAATCGTCATTGCGGGCAAGCCGCAAAATTGCAGTGAAAAGGTAAACAACCTGCGCACGGTAGTAGAACAGCTTGCTCCGGAATTCGAGGTCCTCGTGTTCGCCGACTCCGACGGGCGCCCCGGAAAATCTTGGCTACATCACCTCGTCGCTCCCTTGGCCGATTCCCGTATTGGTGCTACCACCACCATGCGCTGGTTCATTCCGAACCGCACCGACCTGGCCACTTCCCTGCTCGCCGCATGGAACGCTTCGGTGGTGACAATGCTAGGCGGACACGCTAAGAACTTTTGCTGGGGCGGGGGTACCGCTATCCGCAGAGCCGTTTTTGAAGAAATCGGAATGATGGACGTCTGGCAATATTCCTTCAGCGACGATTACTCGCTCACCATGATGATTGAACGCTTTGGCCGGCCCATCGTTTTCCTTCCAGAATGCCTCACGATTTCCTACGTCCAGACCGATTTCCCGGGTCTCCTCGAGTTTACAAACCGCCAGGTCCGCATCACTCGTGTCTACCGGCCGCAAGTATGGGCCACCGCCTTTGCTACGCACTTCCTTTATTGCCTCACTTTGCTCTTCGGACTTTACGTGTGGTTCAGCCTGGCCTTGGCCTCGCGTCCGGCGTTCCAGATTACAACTCTTGTGGCACTCCCCCTCCTTCTTGCCGCCATTCGTGGAGCTATCCGTGTGATTGGCGTCACAGAGGCCCTGCCTGCTGTGCGGGCTCAAGTCATGGGTCAGTCGTGGATCTATATCCTGTTGTCTATTACTGTTCCATTTCTCTTTATAGTAAACTTTGCATCTTCTCTTTTCGGCCGTCGCATCACCTGGCGCGGCATCGACTACGAATTAGTTTCGTCGGAACAGACACGCGTTTTGACTCCGTAGGCGCCGAGAGACTCCCATCGAGAAAAAAATTCGGGCATCGGGCAAAATCTACAGTACCTGTCAGTATTTACAGGCATTCTCATTCGCCTAAGTCATTGAAAAAACACACTCTATGCTTTCCTTCACTCCGGCATTGAGGATGCTCAGCACTCCTGCGGTCAGGTGTTACTTTAGCAAGCAAATAATTGGGGACTTTTTCTCGCTTACCCCTGGTCGTGAACTGAGGGTTCGTCACTACGGGGTTTTTGGCCCTGGCTTGGTCAGGCCCCTATTGCTTGTACGGTCATTCCGGCCGACCTCCCTCGGAGGTAAACGAAGTCCAAAATCACAGGAACGCTTCGTCCCCACTACGAGGCAACACGGAGGAGTGCACGTGAAGTTCATCCGCAGAACAGCTGCAGCTCACACGATTACCCATTCCAAATCATCAACCCGCACCAGTGTCTATCTCTTTTACGAAAAAACTTCAGGGACGGCTCATTTCCATGTCGAGGCTGGCCCTGATGGTGAACTTCCCGTCGACCATGCCGCTGGCCTTCTGGCCATGCATTGCATGGTTCGCGGTCAGTCCCCCAGCGACTACCTCATCATGGTTCAGGCTGCCCCCGACTCCGTAACTGGGCTCGCCGAAAAGGCTCAGAAGCTCCTTGAGGCGGGACATAGCGCCAAGAGCGCCGTTAAACTCACCCGTCGCGAAGAAGAAGTCCTCGAAGGCATCCTCCGCAGTCTTGCCAACAAGGAGATTGCCAACGAACTCAATTTGTCTGAGCGCACCGTCAAATTCCACGTCTCTTCCCTGCTCGCCAAATACAAGGTTCACAGCCGCATGGAACTCATGCGCGAAGCTTCCCAACATTCTATGAAGTCCTTGCCTCCGGCGGTCGGCGCTCCTGCCGCCGAATTTGGCCCGTTCGCCTCGGGACCCGAGCTCTACAAGGCACCTCGCCATACCGGAAAAATCTTGCCGCTGGCGCGGGCTCACATGATGGCCTGATTCTCGAACCGCATTCCTCCGCCCAATTGAAAAGGCCCGGATCCCTCAGGGACCCGGGCTTTTTTATTTTTCAATTGTTTCTTACTTGCGCGCTCCGGCGTACAACTCGGCCGCCTTATCCCAATTTACTACGTTCCACCACGCGTCGATGTAATCGCCGCGCAGGTTTTGATACTTCAGGTAATACGCGTGTTCCCACACATCGATTCCGATTACCGCCTGGCCGCCGGCAAGGTACGGTGTGTCCTGGTTTGGTGTCGAATCGATCGCCAGTTTGCCGTCTTTCACCAATAGCCACGCCCAGCCTGATCCGAACCTCCCCAGGCCTGCAGCCTTGAATTTTTCTTTGCATCCTGCGAAGGATCCAAAGCTGGAATTGATCGCCGTGGCCAAGTCGCCTTTCGGCTCGCCTCCGCCTCCCTTTTTCATCAGTTGCCAGAACAGCGTATGGTTCCAGTCGCCGCCGCCGTTGTTCCGGACAGCCGCGCGAATGTTTTCCGGCACCGAGTCCAGGCCTTTCAGCAGGTCGTCCAGCGATTTGGCTTGCAGATCCGCATGTCCTTCAAGCGCTTTGTTTAGATTGTTTACATAGGCGCCGTGATGCTTATCGTGGTGGATCTCCATCGTCTTTGCGTCGATGTAGGGTTCCAGCGCGTCGAATGGGTACGGCAGGGGGGGCAGTGTGAATGCCACGGGTTTGTCCTCCATGTTGAGATTCGAATTGAATTCCGTCCTGGGTAGAGCAGCTTGCAGACTTGGTGCGACCTTGCCCGCTCCAAGTAAGCCCGCACCGACAAAGCCACTGCTCACAAGAAACTTTCGGCGGTCCATGGGAGCTCCTCAGCTTCGGTGGGCGATTCGGCTTGCGGCCAAATTATAGCCCCCTAGCCAACAGCTGCTCAACCCAGCAAAAACTGTATTCCGGGTTTTGCATCCTTCTGGCTTTGCTCCTATTGGATGCGAGACAGCGCCCATTCGGCAGATTCCGCGATCACCAGTTCGCCCGATTTCGCCAATCGTTCCAGCACCGCCACCGCGGAACCATGGTCTGCGTTGCCCCTCGACAGCCCGGCATTCCCTAGCGCAATACAGGCATTGCGAACGATCCCACGCCACTTAGTCCTTTTGACCGCACTTCCTTGAAATATCGCCCGGAACTGTTCCTCGTTCAGTCCCGCGAGCCACGCCAACTTTGGCTCCAACAATGACTCACCGCACTGGGCCTTCCGCGGTTCAAACTTTATATTGTTCGACTTCGAGGCCTCTCGATTGTAGGGGCACACATCCTGGCAAATATCGCAACCATACACCTGCCAGCCCAGGCCCTCTCTATACTCATGAGGAATGCTTCCCCGGAGCTCGATCGTCAGATACGAAAGGCACCGCCGCGCATCCATTACATACGGTTCCACCAACGCCCCGGTCGGGCACGCGTCCAAACATTGCCGGCACTGGCCGCACAAATCCGCTGGCGGACTTTCTGCGGGTCCCAGTGTCGGCGCCAGTTCCAGCGAAGTCAGGATCACCCCCAGAAAGAACCAGGACCCCATCTCCTCATTCAGCAGCAGCGTGTTCTTCCCGAGCCATCCTAATCCTGCGTACTTGGCAAAGACTCGCTCCGCGACCGGTCCAGTATCCGCGTACGGCCGCGAGTGAAACGAGCCCGGAAATCGCTGGTGCAGGGTCTTATCTAGCGCCTTCAGCTTTTCCCACATCATTTCGTGGTAGTCGCTGCCCCACGCATACCGTGAGATCCATCCCCGTGGTTCTCCCTGTTGCCCTCGAGCCGCTGCTTCAACCGAATAAGGGTGCGCCGTGTTGTAGTTCAGCCCGCACACAATCACGCTGCGAAGACTGTCCATCACCAGGGACGGATTCCGCCGTCGGGGGTCCTCGAGATACTTCATCTCCCCCGCATAGTCGCGCCCCAGCCATTCTTCGTAGCGTGCCAATTCCGGAAAGTTCTCCGCTCGCGCCACACCGCACCGCGCAAACCCAATCGCGCGGGCACACTCGTTGATCCACGTTGTTTCTGCCAATGATCCCATTACCCGATTGTGCCGCAGAAACGGGTTCCACGCTAAGCTCGGGTATCTGTTCAGGCAGGTTCAGGCAGGAGTGGTTTTGGCGATGAGAGGAAGTTGCCGGGCCCACGGCTTGCTATGTTGGTAGGATCTCGCAAGTTCCACGAAGATCCCCAGGTCGCGTTCCAGGTCCGATTGTGTTCCGTCAAAATAAAAATTGCGGATGGGAATTCCCGCATTGTCGCGGCTCAACTTTGGATAGACGGCTTCGCCGACGATTCCGTTCATGCAACTGAACGGACTGATATCGATCACACCATCGAGTCCTTTTCGTGCGAAATAAACGGCTTTGCCGACATTGACGACTACTTCCCCGTTCACGCCAGATGCGGGCAGGTAGGGCTCGGCATAGTCCAGCACGTCCTGAATATCGGCTGGCTCCTCGTAGCCTTGAAACTCTTCTCTGAAGATCGCGAGCAGTGCATGCTCGTCTTTGCGCTGAATGTGACTCCGAACATGTGCTCCAGCGGCCTCAAATGAAATGGTTTTCCCTTTGAGTTTCAGCCTTCGAAACTGGTCCGCATTCGTGTACCAGATCCATTCCGCGATGTCGTTCATCCATACTTCCGCGCCCGCTTCTTCTAGTCGCCGAACTAGTTGATTATTGCTGAACTCCGTCAGGCGACAGTATATTTCGCCCACCACTCCGATCAGCGGCCGGTTCGGATCGAATTGCGTCGCGACCTGCCGAAACCGCTTTCGCGTCCGCTCGAGGGTCTTCTGGATTTCTTCCAGTTGTGCATCGTCATCCCGATAAGGAACTTCCAGAACCCGACAGATCTCTTCCACTGCCTCTTCGTAACAGGCGTCCGCCTCGCCCGCGTTCACTTCGTACGGGCGCGACTTGAGCACTAGCTTCAGCAGGATGTCCGCCGAAACAATTGCCCGCCACGCTCCACGCGTATAAACCGAGGCGGCTTCGCCAAAATCGCTGTATCCTTCTTCCGTGCTGGGTGCAAACACGGTGATCTCCGGATATCCCAACTGTTTCAGGACTAGTTTCAAATAGTCCGCGTATTGCCCGAAGCGGCACGGGCCCTGCCCAGTCAGCGCATAGAACGCCGTCTTCTGCGGGTCGAACCCCGGCAGTTCCAAGGTTCTCAGGTAATCTCCCAAGGTAATCTTTAGGGGATAACATTCATCACCGTTAGAGAACTTCGCACCAAGGTCCAGGCTATGCAGGTCTGAAGGTGGCGTAACGCTGGCATCAATCCCCATCGAACGCATCACCGCGGCGAGCGCTCTGGCGCTCCCCTGGGCCATCCGCGGCAGGTAAGTCTTCTTGCCAAACAGCGGATGCGTTGGCGGCACTTTCCGCGAGCTTGCTAGTTGCTCTCTGTGCATCGCAGCAACCCCTTGCTATCCAGATACGCTTCGCACCGCGTCAAATACCCCGCATCGTTCCCGTGCCCGTCGAACTGCAGCACCAGGAATGGTGCGCCTGCTATCTGACGCAGAAAATGTTTGATGAAGGAATCCGGACCGCACTTGAAATTCGTGATGTAGATGATGTGCACATTTTTGTGCTCGCTGGCGAAACGCCCTGCCTCCAGGATGCGCCGCCCCGAATTCCAGAACATGTTGGGATGAAGTTCGTCGACCCCTCGTTCATCCAACGGCAGAAAATCCGACGGAAGTACATTCACGCCATACAGGTCGCGCAGTTTTCGTGGAATATCGCAGTTTCCGCCCCGATCGTAGAGATTGTACGCACGGCCCACCAGTAGCACTGCTGGCTGGTCGGTCGCGCGAAGCGTGGCGCAGGCCTTGTGGCCTTCCTCGATCAGACGCTCCGTGAACTTGCTTTGAGCGCCAAACGCGGCCTCTGTCGCCGCATCGCTCTGCCGTCGTTTCACATCGTACTTTTCGAAATACCGCGCCAGCTGATTCTTCACGTGCTTGCGCCCGGCCCGAAAATAAATTGTGGGCGCCAGAATCTCCTCGGCGAACGGCTCGAACCTCGGCGCTGCACGCACCACGTACGGTAGCGTCTGATTCCAAGGACAAAGTTGCGACGCCACCGGCGATTCCGGCGCCTCCATATCCATCACGTTCGGCAGTAATACGTAATCTACCGCCGGGCGCTCTTCCGTTCCCTTCAGCAGCGCATCTACGTGGCCATGTGCAATCTGTACCGGGAAGCACGGCTCCGCCAAACTGAGTTCGGCCCCCTGTGTCGCCACCCGGTGGTCGGTCGCTCCGGAAACCACCACTTCGAATCCGATTTTCTCCAGATATGTTCGCCAGAACGGGAATCGGTCGTAAAAAAACATCGCTTGCGGGATTCCCACTCGTAGCTTTCCGGACTTTTGGCCTGCTCGCGGCTCGCGATATCCTTCTCGCAGTAGGCGGTCGCGAAGTGTCAGCAAGTCCGCAATGATCGGTTTGCGTTCCGTTCGTGTGTGTTTCCGGAATTTGTCGGAACACTTGTCTCCCCAATACGTCTTCCGCCCCTCTACAGTGATTTCCTTCATGTCGCAGTAGTTCGAACACGCCTTGCATACAAATTCACGAGTTTGAAAACTCGCTTTATTCAGATCGAATCCGCGGAAACTGGAAATCGAAGCCGCCTCTCTCTCAACGGTTACGCTTGTTCCATGCGCGTACCATCCCTCTCCGGCAACAGCCGCTGCCGCAACCGCCTCGCCCCTACCGGTGCGCGAAAGTTGCCGCACATGCTCCTTCGCTCGTGTCACTTCCTGAGCGATCAGCGCCATGCCTATGGCACCAATGATTCCGTTGTGCGGTGGCACAATGATTTTCTTACCCAGCAACTGTGAAAATGCCGCTGCAACCGCGTCGTTGTATGCCGTGCCACCCTGAAAATAGATTACATTGCCAATTTTTCGTCCGCGTACCACGCGATTCAAATAGTTCACCGCAACTGAATATGCCAGTCCTGCCGCCAGATCGCTGATGCTGGCACCGCGTTGCATCCACGCCGTCACATCCCGCTCCATGAACACCGTGCAGCGCTCTCCCAGGCGTGCCGGCGCCTCCGACGCCATCGCCTGTGCCGCAAATTCGTTCTTGATCTGTATCCCCATGCGCTCGGCTTGCTCTTCCAGGAACGATCCCGTTCCCGCCGCGCATGCCTCATTCATTGCAAAGTCCACCACCACGCCGTTCTCGATGGAGATGAATTTCGAATCCTGCCCCCCAATTTCAAAGATCGTGTCCACCTCGCCGAACCCATTCGCGCCGTGAACATCAGCAGCCGCCCTGCTCTTCACCAGTTTCTCGTGCACATACATCGCACCGGTCTTGTGCGCCGTGATTTCATCATTCACCGTGTCCGCGCCTACCAGCTCCCCGATTAGTTCGCGGCCCGACCCTGTCGTGCCCACCCCACGCACCACAATCCTCTGTCCATACAGCCGGTCCATCTCCTGCAAGCCTTCTTGCACCACATCGATGGGACGTCCCGCCGTTCGCAAATATATCCCGTGCAGGAGCCGCCCATGCTCGTCGAGCAACGCAAGATTCGTGCTGACCGATCCGATGTCGATCCCCAGATAGGTTGCCGTGTGTTCGCCATAACCCCCCAGAGCTTCGGTGCGCGAAGCTTCCGGGTGCTCTCGCAGCAACAGCACCTTCTCCAGCGACAAGCGATCCAGATGGCGGCAGTTGCCGTTGCTTTCCGATTTCTTGATCCGCCGCGTTTCGGAAGACTTCCGATTCGCTCCGTCGTTTCCCTGCTCCCGCTCCAGCAGCGCGCACCCGATCGCTCCCATCCACGCGTATTCTTTGGCTGCGAACAGCTCATCCGCGCCCAGTCGAAATCCTTCCGCAAGCGCTTCCACTACGCCGCGGTTCTGGGATACCGCCCCAATCAACGCAACTGGTGCGCTGACAGTTTTGCCCCGCACAATGTTGCTCTTGAAATTCCGCGCTACCGCTTCGCACAGCCCCTTCAATACTTCTTCCGTGGAATAACCCTTCTGTTGCGCGTGAATCATGTCGGACTTTGCAAACACCGAGCAGCGCCCCGCGATTCGTGCTGCGCATTTCGCTTGGGCTACCACTCCTCCGACTTCTTCCACACGGTAGTTCAGGCGCGTTGCCTGCTGGTCCAGAAACGATCCTGTTCCCGCCGCGCATTCCCCGCTCGTCGAATAGTCGGTTATCCCCGTCGCATACGTGTTTGTGTTCGAACCGGTAGCCTGCTGCTCTTGGCGACTTTCCGCCAGCCTCAAATACTTGGAGCTTTCGCCACCTATCTCAAAAACTGTCCGTACTTGCGGGTAAAGGTGGCTTACCGCGCAGGCGATCGCTTTGAATTCGTTTTCCGATTGCGCGCCGCGCGATTCGGCCACTAGCCGAGCCCCCGAACCCGTCACGCGCACTCCGCCAATCTTCGGCCGAATTGCGAATGAGCGCAGGAATTCTTCCAATAAATCACTCACCGTCTGAACGGGATTTCCGTGCGTTCGCCGGTACACGGAGAGCAACACGGGTACCCCGGCAATTTGTTCCAATTCTTGGCTTTCGAAGAAACCGGTGGGATTCTCCCCAAGGTATGGTCTGGAGTCGGATGTTAAAGGAATACAGATGGCTGCGAGTTTGGCGCTAACGCTCCCTACGTCCAAACCCACAAACACTTCCATGATTGCTTCCCCCGGGGTGCTTTTCGAAGTCCACAGGCAGGAACCAGTGTTAATCTGTCTGCCAGCTCAGTTCCTCACTGGCTCGGAGCCTGGTACCGCCTTTGGCTTTGGGTGACCGTCTAGAGCAGGGAGCAATAACGTGGCCAAGCTTGAATTGGATTTAAACAGTCCAAATCACCGTTCCTAGCCTTCTTTCCATCCCTGGTAGCGCGAAACCCCAATCCAAACCGAGTTCCTGGGCGTGGTCCGCAGCAAATCTTCCTCACCGTTTTCATTCATTTGTGTGAAATTCCATAGACTGGTGCATTTCGCGCAGCATCATCTGCGACCGTTTCGGTCCGATTCAGGTTCTTAGGGGATCACTCTCGGAAGCTGGCGACGGCCGCACCTTCGTCGGAGTACACATCAAATACCGTGAACAGCTTCGTGATCTGCAGCAGGTCGTGCACCTTCTTCGTCAAGTGCAACAGCTTCAATTCCCCTTGCCGGTTGCGCACGGCCGTAAATCCGCTGACCAGTTCCCCAATTCCGGAACTGTCGATATAAGTCACATCGCCAAGATTCAGAATGATCTTGTTCCGCCCACGCTCCAGCATTCCGCGGATCGTCGTGCGTAACAATGCACTGCCTTCTCCGAGCGCAATTCGTCCGCTCAAATCTATGATCGTAATGATTCCATCTTCACGTGCGGTGGCGTATAGGGCTGGCATAGGTCTTCCTAAACTTCTTGGTGAGGTGCACCCGATTTCGAAGCTCCATTGTTTCCGTTGCTTGGCGGTTCACCAGGAAATGGGAGTCTCTTGGACATGATGATCTCGGCCCCGCCGGTGCGTCCGCAAACCACGTTGAACTCGTCCATGAACGTTTTCATCAGAAATATGCCGCGACCCGACGTGCTCAATAGATTCTCTTCCGCCAGCGGGTCCGGAACATCTGACATGCGAAACCCTTTCCCCTCGTCCATAACGTGAATCACCATCTTGTCCGTCGTCAGATCAATCCCCAGGTGTATCTTCTTCTCCGGTTTTTCCTGGTTTCCGTAGTGGAACGCGTTGATCACACCTTCACGCACCGACATCCCGATGCGGTAGCACTCGTCTTCGCTGAACCCCGCCGCTTCCGCCACTCGCAGACACATTTCCTCTGCGAGATTTACGCTCTCGACGTTTGTGTCCAGCGTGACTTCCAAATGTTTGGTCTCGGGCATCATCAACTTGACCGCCGCTGCGGCCTAACCAAGCCCAAAAAGCGTACCTATCCGTAACACAGCGCGCGAACCCAAGTCAATGGACGCCCGTCCTATTCCTATTAGTTGGTCGGTACTATCCGCTTATGCGGCTCCTACAGCCTTCCCCTTACGGACCTTCCCTTGACTTTTGCCTCCCGCCTGTTCATAAGTAGAACACATACAGGTAGCACTACTAGGTGTTGACCATGCGGCCAGAAAAAGCCGAGTTGCTCAAGGGAACTCTCGATATGCTCATCCTTAAAGTCGTCGCCGCCGGCCCAATTCACGGCTACGCCATCTCCCAGCGTATTCAGCAGATCTCTCGCGATTTCTTTCAAGTGCCCCAGGGTTCGCTCTATCCCGCCCTGCACCGCCTGGAAGAACGCGGCTGGCTCGACGCCGAATGGAAAGACACGGACACCGGGCGCGAGGCCAAGTTTTACACCCTTACCCGGAAGGGACGGAAGCAACTGGAAGCCGAGATGCTCCACTGGGAACAACTTTCCGACGCCGTCGCCCTGATTCTTCGCACCGCTGAGTAGGAATCCGCTGATGCGTTGGCCCCGCCATTTCAAGCCCACTCCTTGGACGGAAAAGCATCTCGACTCCGGGCTGCGCTTTCACCTTGAGCAGCAGGTCGAAGCCAATATTTCCGCTGGGATGTCTCCCGAAGAGGCGCGCCGCCAGGCCAATCTTGAATTGTCGGTCTCGAACGCTTCAAGGAAGAGTGCCGCGACGCTCGCTGGAAACATCATCTCGATGTTCTTCTCAAAGACTTTCAGTTTGCCTTCCGCGGCCTGATGACTCCCTCGCTTTCTCCTGGTTCCAGAAAGCTGCCCTTCAGGGGCATTCCGGCGCCCGCATTATGCTCGGTTCCATGTTGGCTGCCGGCCGCGGCACCCACCAGGATTTGCATTCCGCCTATCTTTGGCTTTCGGCCGCCTCTCTCCAGGGTGATCCTCGCGGCGATAGCACTCTGCGATTCCTGGAGCATCGGCTCACGGCTGCACAGATTGCGGAGGCCAACGAACAGGCTCGCTCATTAGTGCCCGCCAATCCTCAATCGCCAGCACTTGCGCATCTGCAATGAGCAAACTCTGCCTCAAGTTCAAATTGCCGGTGATTTCGCTGCACCAGATGGGCATCAATTCCGGACACGGACGCGCTGATTGCATTGAACAGCATGGTTTACAGGGAGAGCGTGTCCAGCGCCCTCATATATCACTTATAAATAGTACGCTAGCGATATGGTGACAACCTTTTTATCTTCATCCTGTGACATCTACCCAGATTGACGCCTCACTCCCATGCGAGTAGCCTTGAGTTGACAGTCTCTTCCGCAAACCAGGGCTCATGCTTCAACTACACAATTGTCGAGTTTTCTTCACATTCGGGTTCCTCCTAGCTCTGCTGCTGCTCGGACCCGTGGCTGCCTTTGCCCAGCTTGGCGGCGGCGCCTCTCCCCTCAGTAGCGCCGAAATTCAAAATGGCTTGGATCGCCCCTTGACCGTCCTGATTAGCGTTCGCGAGCGCACGGGAATTCCGCTTTCCACCAATGCTTTGGTCAAACTTGCCCCTCTGGTTGGCGGTCAGGCCATCGTCGCTCCTACCACCGATGCGGCCACCGCCTCGTTTCCTGGTGTCCACGGTGGTGAATACGAAGTTCAGGTAGAAGCTGCCGGATACGAGCGCACCACCGAGCGTATCTCCGTCTCCGGCGTTTCGACCTTCACCGCGTATGTTTACGTTTCCCCCGTAGGTTCTAATATCTCCGGTTCTACCGCTCCCACCGGCACGGTCATGACCCCCGAATTGCAGCGCGAACTCGACAAGAGTCTCTTCGCCCTCCGCCAAAACAAATTCGACGAAGCCAGAAAGCATCTGGAAAAGGCCCACAAGATGGCGCCTTCCAATCCGGACGTCCTCTACCTCATGGGCATGATCGATTACACCGCCAAGGATGTCCCCGCGGCACGTAGGCAGTTTGAATCCGTCCTGGCTTCCTACCCGGCCCATCAGCGTAGCCTCATCATGCTCGGACAGATTCAGTTGGATTCCGGTGAAAACAAAGATGCCTGCTTGACCCTCCAGAAGGCCGTGGAAGTTGCTTCCGTCAACTGGCAATCTCACTACTTGCTAGCCATCGCTTATGGTCGCACCGGCGAGATTGAGAAGTCTCGCGTCGAAGCCGAGCGCACTTCGGAATTGAACAAGGATAAGCAGCCGGCCATGCGCCTGCTCGAAGCCAAACTCTTGCTCATCGAGGGCAGGAACGTGGCAGCGCGGGAAGCCTTCGAGGCGTTTCTCCGTGATTATCCCCAGAGTCCCAGTGCTGTCGAAGCGAGACAGTACATCGCCAAAATCGATGAACGATCCAAATCTTCCGTCGTCACCGTTAATTCTCCTTCACCCTCTCCGTTGCGCTCCTCTTCAGGCGAAGCGGAAGTATCTTCCAATAGCTCCGGAGCCTTTGAAAAGCCCTGGGCCCCACCGGACGTCGACGCCGGAGTCCCTCCTATCGCCCCCGGCGCGACCTGTTCCATGGACGATGTCCTGAAGAAAACGCAAAAGCGCATCCTTTCCCAACTCGCCGACCTTGAAAAATTTGGTGCAACCGAAAAAGTCGAGCATCAGTTCATCGACCAGTTTGGTGTTCCCGAAGCCCCGCTATCCCACGACTTTGATTACCTGATCTTTGTGCACCATACCCAGCAGCTTCCGTATTATTTCGACGAAGTTCGTGATGGTGCTGAATCCTTGTACAGCTTTCCCACTCCACTGGTCACTCGCGGTCTTGTCTCTCTCGGATTCATGGTGATTCATCCTGTCTTTTCAAAGGATTTTCAGTTTACCTGCGAAGGCCTGGGTACTTGGAACGGCCAGCCTGCTTGGCAGGTCCACTTCGTCCAACGAACCGATGTCCCCTCGCGCATCCGCAGTTGGAACTACAAAAAAGTGGTTTACCCGGTTCCCCTGAAAGGGCGAATTTGGATCGGAGCGAACAGCTTTAATCTCTTGCATCTGGAAACAGCGCTGCGGAATACGGTCCCCGACCTCCATCTGGAGCGCGAGCAGCTCATTGTCGACTATGGGCCAGTTCATTTCCTCGACGGCAAAATCAATCTCTGGCTTCCCTGGCACGCTGAGATGTACTTTGACATGCAGGGACGCCGCTACCACCATCGTCATACTTTGAGCAATTACGTACTCTTTAATATCGACACCCAGGACAGGATCAAAGCTCCTCCCATCCCGCGCGAACCCGACGATTCCAGAAACAACTGACCTGCTCCATTGCCCTGCTCCCTCTCCTTCCGGCCTTCTTTACTCACTCTGCTTCCGAACGTATAGTGAAGGAGCAATCGGTCCAGTTTCTATTCTCGTGAGGTTCGCCGATGCTTGCTTTCATCGCTGTCGCTATCATCGTTTTGCTGTTGATCGTCGTTTGGATGTACAACAGCCTCGTTCGCCTGAAAGTTCAGTGTGACAATGCCTGGGCTGATATCGATGTCCAGCTGAAACGCCGCTATGACCTGATTCCCAACCTCGTGGAAACCGTTAAAGGCTACGCTGGCCACGAAAAAGGTACCCTCGAAGCCGTCATCAATGCCCGCAACCGCGCCATGAGTGCCGCCGGGCCCGCCGACAAAGCTCAGGCGGAAAACATGCTATCCGGCGCTCTGAAAAGCCTGTTTGCCCTCTCTGAAGCGTATCCTCAACTCCGCGCCGTTGAGAGTTTCAATTCGCTCCAGAATTCTCTTTCTCAAATTGAAGATACCGTCCAGAACGCGCGACGCTATTACAACGCCGTCGTTCGTGACCTCAACACCAAAATCCTACAGTTCCCTACGAATATTCTTGCCGGTATGCTCGGCTTCAAACAGCGCGAGTTCTTCGAACTCACTTCCCCAGCAGAACGCGAAGCTCCCAAAGTCAGCTTTGGCAATCCCGCTGCCCCCACGGCCTGATCTCTGCCGGCCGCCGGTTATGCGCACGCATACTCGATTCCGCTGTTGCACCCTCGGCTTCCTTGGTGCTCTTTTGGCGCTCGTTGCCAATCCAGCCTCGGCGCAACTGCGCGAACAACAACTCAAGAAGTTCTATTCGGACATTGTCATCACGCCCGACAGCAACGTGAGTGTCACTGAAAATATCACTTTCCGGTTTATCGGGGGCCCCTGGCACGGCATTTATCGCACCATCCCCGTCGAATATGTAGGCCCCGGCGGCCTGAACTATTCCCTGTTCCTCGATGTGAAACGCATCTCCGACCAGAATGGCCAACCTCTGCGCTATGAATCCAGCCGCGAGCGCCAGTACCGCAAACTAAAAATCTTTATTCCCAACGCCGACAATTCCACGCGCACCGTCTCCATCGAATACGTTGTTACCGACGCTTTGCGCTTCTTCGACGAACACGATGAGTTCTACTGGAACGTTACCGGCGACGAATGGAACGTTCCCATCGAATCCGCTGGCGCTCACATCGTTTTTCCTGCGAACGCCACCGGCCTCCGCGCCAATGTTTTCACCGGTGCCTTTCGTTCCAAGGGTCGCGATGCCATCGCCGAAATCTCGGGCACGGGTGTGGACGTCTTCACGACCGCTCCTCTCGGCCTTCATGAGGGCCTCACTGTCGCTGTTGCCTGCAACAAGGGCGTTTTCAAGGAGCCCTCCGCCCTCGATAAGACTTGGCTCTATCTCCGCAGCAACTGGCCCATCGTCATTCCCTTCGCTGCTTTCTTCCTGATGTTTCGTTTGTGGTGGAGGCGCGGCCGCGATCCCCGGCTTCGCCCCATCGCCGCTCAGTTCGAGCCTCCCGACCAGCTCTCGCCCGGCGAAGTCGGCACGCTCATCGATAATTCCGTCGACATGCGCGACATCACTGCCTCGATCGTCGATCTCGCTGTCCGCGGCTTCCTGGTCATCGAGCAGCAAACCAAAGACCATCTCCTTGGCCTCACGCACAGCAAGGAATACATTTTTCATCTGAAAAAAGCTCGCGCCGACTGGAGCGCGCTAAAACCACACGAGCAGCAACTCCTCGATGGCCTGTTTACCGCGGGCAATGCCGGCGATACTGTTTCTCTCTCCGAACTCCACAATCGCTTCTACCAGAACATCCCCGGCATCAAAAACCAGATCTTCGCTTCTCTCGTCGGCAAGGGCTATTACAAAAAGCGCCCCGACAGTGTTCGTTCCGAATATATCCTGTTCGGCGTCGTCGCCGGGATCATCCTGGTCGCTTGCGGCAATTGGTTCTCACACCACTCGGGCATGACTCCGCTGCCCTTTATCGTTGCTGGCATACTTACTGGTCTCATCATCTGTGCATTCGGTTGGTTCATGCCCGCTCGCACGCAATCCGGGGCACGCGTTCTGGAAGGCATTTTAGGCTTTGAAGATTTCCTCGATCACGTCGAAGCCGATCGCTTCAATCGTATGATCAAGACTCCCGCGATGTTCGAAAAGTTCCTTCCCTTCGCCATGGCTCTCGGTGTTGAGAAGAATTGGAGCAAGGCCTTTCAGGGCATCTATACGCAACCTCCTCAGTGGTACCAGGGAAATTACGGGCCCGTTTTTTATCCCAACATGTTTGTCAGCGATCTGAATTCCATGTCCACGCTCGCCGGCACGGCCATGGCTTCCGCTCCTCGAAGCTCCGGTGGCTCGGGTTTCGGTGGGGGTGGCGGTTTCTCGGGTGGGGGATTCGGTGGGGGCGGCGGCGGCGGTTTTTAGCTCTCTCTGTTCTTCCCCAGTCCATAGGCTTCTGGCACATCCATAAGTCTTACAATTCCCAGCATCTCGTGAATATTCACGCGGCTCACCACAGGCAGATACTCCTGATGGGTTGCCCCCATCCGGTCCGCCCACCGGCGCCAACAATCGCCTCCAGGGCGCGCTGCTTGTTGGATACGACCGCGCTGCGCGTTGCTCGGTCAGGACGATAAACGCAACCACCACAATCCCTACCAGCACTCCGATCAGCAGCGTCAAAACCAGAAACACTTGCTCCTCTCGCTCGTTCCGGAACGCGACCCACCGCTCGATCGGCACACTCCACCACAATTTCCTGGCGTTCAGTTCCATGGTGTTCGGAATCTGGCTTTCGCTTGCTGAGCCTTCCTTACCCACATTGATCAGTTCTCACTTTTCAGTCGGTTTAGGCCGTGGAATCCAGCGCTGGTTCATCTCTATCGCCCCCCGCGCGCGCTAATAGTTGAAACGCAGAACCTGCTCATCTCCTGTCTTTCGCAGACCCTCTTCGCCTTACCCGCGCAACGGCGTTTGCCGCCGGCCGCCTTTCCAGCAGCGCGCTGATCGCTTCCGCCAACGCCCGGCCCGTCGCCCGCAATTCGATAATCCGCTGCTGCACCACTTGCTCCAGCATCTTTTCCCCGCGCGGTTGCAGCGACACCAGCACCTGCCGACGGTCTTCCCGCCCTCGACTCCGCTTCACATAGCCGCGTTCTTCCATTCGGTCCACCAGTTCCACCGTGCTGTGATGTCGCAACGAAAGCCGCTCCGCCAGTGTGCGGATGCTCGCCTCTTTCCCGTCCGGCAGTCCTCGAATCGCCAGCAACATTAGGTACTGCTGCGGCTCAAGTTGCGCTTGTCTCGCCGTATCGTCCCCTTCCTGCAGAAATCGCCGGATGCGGTAGCGCAGTTCCGCGAGTGCCTGGTATTCCTGTTGGGTGATCTTGTCGCCCATACCCTAACTCTATCGTATTACGATACACTGTGCCAGCCCGCGCCTTTCCCTGTACCGAAAACACAACTTCGATTGTCTGGCTTAGAGCTTCTTCCGGAAGGCCTTCTGCGTCTTATAGTGCTCGTATCCATGGCGCAAATAAAACCCGTGTGCACGCTCGCGAATCACGTTCGATCGTACGGACATGCCCTTGCAGCCCTTCTTCTTTGCCCACTTTTCCGCGGCGTCCAACAGCAGCCATCCCGCGCCTTGGCTTCTCGCGTTCTGAGCCACCACCAGACCGTTCACTTCTGCTCGTTTTTCCACTTCCAATAACGGAGTCGTACTCACATGAACCCAACCGACTATTCCGCGCTCTTTGTCGTCGGCAGCGAAACACGCCGCGTGCTTGTCTTTCACAACCTCTTTCAATCGCTTCGTCATCTCTCTGGCGCTTGCCGGATATCCCAACTGCCCGGACAGTTCCGAGATCCTCGCCGCATCGCTGGCCCCCGCTCTGCGTACGCTCAGGCTAGTTCCTTTTGCCGCCATCGGTTCTCACTCGCTCCGCCGCCGCAGCCGTTTCTGCACCGCTTCGCACCGCAATTCCCGCAATGCATCCGCCGCGATCCATCGCGCGGCGCGCGAATCCTGCTTGCCGATGCGCTTGGCGCTGGCAATCGCCGCTCGATTCATTGCCAGGTTTCGCTTCCCAATTCCTCGCAGCGCCCAGTTCACGGCCTTTCTTACAAAATTTCGCTCGTCCCAGGACTCGTGCTCGATCACCTTCAGGTACTTGCGAAACTCCGCGTCTGGCGCCGTTTTATCATGGCACGCCAGAAATGCCGCAAGCGCGAATCCTGCCCTTTTCTCAAATTCGGCTTTCCGTCGGGTCCATGAATACGCTTTCTGCCACGCGGGCCCCGCGAACACGAACAGGTGGCAGCAGGTCCCGTCGCAAACGTCCCAGTTATCGAAATCGCGCACCCACCGATCCATCTGCCTTCCCGTAACCAATGCGCGCTCGCACACCATTCCTGCTAAAATCCGCGCGTCATGGTTCCCGGTTCTCCAAAGCTCCAGTCCCAGCGCGTGATTCCGCCCAAGTTCTCGGGCCAGCCCATCTATTTTGGGCTTTGAGACGCCGAACACATTCTTCGCTACGATTCCAAACCGCGCCATTCCCTCGACATTTCGCCGTTCACCCAGGCGCTTCAATTCTCGCAGTACTCGCTTGGCGTCCCATGCAACTGGTGCGGCGCCGCGATTTCTACCGCCGCTAAAACGTTTTGTCTGAATCGAGGAGGATTGTAATCGGGCCTTCATTCACCAGCTCCACCGACATCATCGCCTGAAAAACTCCTGTCCCCACAGTCACACCTAAACCCCTCAGCACCTCGCAGTATTCTTCATACAGTTTTTTCCCCAGCTCCGGCGGACCGGCGGTAATAAAGCTCGGCCGCCGTTGCCCTCGCGCGTCTCCATACAACGTGAATTGCGAAACCACCAGCGCGCTGCCCTTCACTTCCAGCAGCGACAAGTTCATTTTCCCCTCCGCATCCTCAAAGATCCGCAGGTGCGCCACTTTCTCTGCCATCATTTTTGCTGTCACTTCGGTGTCTTCCTTCCCCACTCCGAGCAAGACCATCAGGCCCGGACCAATTTCTCCCGTTACTTGTCCCTCCACAGTCACTTTAGCCCTGCTCACGCGCTGCACGACCGCTCTCATGGTTTTCCCGCCTTCTTAATCTTCTGTTTCCCGGCTTTCTTCCACCCTGGCGGAGCCTTCTGGCAACCTGGACAAAAATAGCTGCTTCGCCCCGCCACAATCACCCGACGAATGGGTGTCTTGCATCGTACGCAGCCTTTCCCTTCTCTCCCATACGCTTTATGGTGTTGCTGATATTCCCCCGGCTGTCCAGCTGCGTCAAGAAAGTCAGAGATTGACGATCCGCGCAATACTATCGCCTTTCTCAGAATGCCCTGCAGGGCTCTGTACAAATCCCGCGCCTGCCGCACCGTCAATCGTGAACCCAGCTGCGCTGGATGGATTCTCGCCTTCCACAGGCTCTCGTCGGCATAGATATTTCCCACTCCGCGCAGCACTCCTTGATCCAGCAGCAGAGCTTTCACCCGTGCCCGCCGTTCTCCCATCCGTTTCTGAAACTCTTCCAGTCCAGCCTCCAACGGGTCCGTCCCGAACCGCTGCAATTCTTTTTGCAGAACTTCGTTAGTCAAATACGCCATGCGCCCGAATCGCCTTGCATCGATGTACCGCAACTCTCGCCCATCATCCAGCAACATGACCACATGCGTATGTTTCAACTGCGGCTCGCTCACCGCGCGTGGCCACAGCATTCCCGTCATTCCCAGGTGTACCAGCAACGCGGATTCCGTTTCGTGCTCACCCGCTCTGTCTGTCGCCGTCAGCCGCAGAAGCAAAAATTTCCCATATCGCTCCACTGCCCGGATCATTCGACCCGGCAGTGCTCTCTCCACCTCGTCCGGATTATCGATGAAATCGCTTTTCCCGATCGTTATGCTCAGGATGCGCCTTCCAGCGATCTCTTTCTGCAATCCCCGTGCTACCGTCTCTACTTCTGGAAGTTCCGGCATAATCCTCTCATCCGTTCACGCTACCACACTCTCCCCCATCAAAAACCACACGGCCCCTTTGCAGGCCGGCGGCTCGTCGCCGCTGTCACGCTACCTGTCCACCGCATCACCCGCCGCGCGCAACCACCTCCGACGCTCCTCCCGCCTTCGTCTTCAATGTAGCGCTGACTTTTATGTCAGCCTCTTCCGTTCTCCTCCCATCCACAGAAATTCTCTTGCTGCGCTTGGCAACTTGCGCTCTACTTCTTTCTTTCGGAGGTCACCTTGATCACTCGCCGTTCCCGCATTTTTTTCGCCGCAATCCTGCTTCTCACCCTTTCTTCCCTCGCTCACGCTCGTAAACCCGACACCGGCTTTCTCGACCGCACCGTCTCCCTCCACAATGCCACCTACAAATATCAGGTATTTCTCCCGGAAAACTGGTCCTCCGGCAAAAAATGGCCCATCATCCTCTTCCTCCACGGTGCGGGCGAACGCGGCTCCGACGGCCTGATCCAGACGCAGGTCGGCATCGGCACAGCCGTCCGCAAAGACCGCTCGCGCTTCCCTGCCATCATTGTCATGCCGCAATGTAAGACGGATTCCTGGTGGTCGGAACCAGCGATGGAAGAACTCGCGCTCGCTACCCTGGCCGCCGCTTCCAAGGAATTCAAGGGCGATCCCAAGCGCACTTATCTCACCGGACTTTCCATGGGGGGTTATGGCACTTGGGCAATCGCCGCGCAAAATCCAAAAAAATTCGCCGCCATCGCGCCGGTCTGCGGCGGCATCGTTCTGCCCGAACACCTTCGCCAGCAACATCCCGAAATGGACAAGATTGCCTATGCCGATGATCCCAAAAGTTATGCCGATGTCGCTGCCAAAATCGGCAAAACCCCAGTCTGGATTTTCCACGGCGGTGATGATCCTGTCGTCCCCGTCGATGGCTCCCGCAAACTCAACGCAGCCATCAAGGCCGCCGGCGGAAATGTGAAGTACACCGAATATCCCGGCCTCGGACACAATTCTTGGGACAATGCCTACGCCGAACCCGAACTCATGACCTGGCTGCTCTCCAAGTCACTCTAGCCAGCCGTCAAGCCCAACACTCTTCATTCTTATATTTCGCGCTAGCGTTTATGCTAGCCCTCTTGTTCGCTGCATAATCCGGGCCTGGTCTATCACTGGTCGCCTTCCCCGCCCTACTTTTTCTGATAAGTTGGGTACGGCGGATGATCCGGTATCACCACGGGATTCTTCTTTAGCGCTTCCAGCGTCACCTGCACCGCCTTTTCCAATTGTGGGTCGTGGCCCGCCGCTACCGACGCGGGATCGTTTTCCACCTCGATATCCGGAGCAACGCCATGGTTCTCCACTTCCCACTGTCCATGTAGCCCGTAAATCGCGACTCTCGGTGCGGTCACCCCGCCTCCATCCATCAACCGCGGGTAACCGTAGATCCCCACCAGTCCGCCCCACGTCCGCGTCCCCACTAAAGGGCCGATGCCATCTTGCTTAAACATCCAGGGCAGCGCGTCGCCTCCGGAGCCTGACATCTCGTTGATTACCATCGTCTTCGGCCCGTAAATCTGCGCGAGCGGCGAGCAAAACTTCTCGCCTTCTCGCGAAATCGCGCAGTTGCGCAGCGGCCGTCTCAACTGATCGATGATGTAATCCGCAATCTGTCCGCCGTGATTGTACCGTTCGTCAATCACTGCTCCCTGTTTCCCCACCTGAGCGTAATAAAAACGGTTGAAGTTGGTGTATCCGCCCACCGCCGTGTCCGGCACGTGCACGTACGCCAACTTTCCACCGCTCGACTCCTCCACCTTCCGTCGGTTATCTTCTTCCCACGCGCGGTTCCGCAGCGGAAACTCGCTGTCGACGGGCACCACGGTCACTTCCCGCGCATTTTTCCCGTCTGGGTCCGGTCCCACTTTGATCTTGATCTGCTTGCCTGCCGTGTTCTCAAAGAAACTGTAGACTTCCGCTGGCGGCCTCACCTCTTTGCCATTCACTTCCAGCAGATAATCGCCCACTTTCACGTCAACACCGGGCTGTGTCAGTGGCGCGCGCAAATCCGGGTTCCAATTCTCTCCGCTATAAATTCGCGCAAACTGGTAGCGCCCACTCTGCACTTTGTAATTGGCGCCCAGCAGTCCGCCCTTCACAATTTTCGGCTTTGGAATATCTCCCCCACCGACGAACATGTGCCCGATGGTGACTTCTCCCAGCATCTCCGTGAACAGATAATTCAGGTCCTCGCGTCCACCCAGTCTAGCCAGGTACACGCTGTATTCTTTCTCCGCTGCCGGAATATTCAGCCCGTGATGATCGGGGTCGTACAGGAAATCCCGCTCAATCCGCCAAACTTCGCGGTACATCTGGTTCCACTCCGCTCGCGGGTCAACATAAATCTCCATCTCACCCAGGTTCAACACTCCGTCCCCAGGTTTTGGCGACGACGCCGTTGCCGCAATCACCCACGGCGACGTCGGAGCCGGCCCTTGCTTGAACAGCACCTTTTCTCCATTTGTCGACACCGTGAACCGGCTCACTCCTCCCACAAACGGCTCCGTCTTCCGGGTACTCAAATCAAACTTCGTCACGGTCACTAACGGCGGATCATCAAAGCGCGGTACATCCGCTATTTCCGCCAGGAACAATATTCCGGTTTTGCCGGGTTCCAATCCCACATAATTCGCCGGGCGAATCGGCAGCGACACGATCCGTTGTCCGATTCCCTCCAGATCGATGGTCACTACCGGCGGTTCATTCTTTTTCTCGCCTTCCTTCTTGTCTCCTTCTTTCCCCTTATCCTTGTCTGCGTCTTTATCCTCCGACTTAGCCGCGTCATTCCCCTTTTCCTCGGTCTTCGCCGCCACCTTTTCTTCGTCGCTCTGTGGCTCGACCGGGTTCGCGTCGCTCTTCTTCAGTACTACCGCGTAGATGCTCCTCGTAAGCGGGTGCTGGAAGCTCGACAGGTCCAACCATCCCGAGGTCAGTCCCACGTCCGTGCTCGACGCGAAATACAGTGTCTTTCCGCCCTTATCGAACACGGGCAGACGCGAATCCGCCGTTCCATCCGTGATCTGTGATTCCTTCCCATTCTCCACCGAGTACACAAACACCGTGTGTAGGTGGTTCTCCAGAAATTTTGTGTACGTCAGCCACTTGCTGTCGGGCGACCACGCCGGATCCATTGCGCTCAACGGATCTTCGAATCGTTCCGTCGTCACTTTCACCGGTGTCCCCTTCTCCACGTTCACGTACCAGAGGTTCAACCGCTTGTCCGTGTAGGCGATCTTCTTGCTGTCCGGCGACCACAGCGGGTTGTAGAAAAACGATGGCGGATTCCCCAGGTTGATTTTCTTCACCGCACCTAATCCGGATTGATCCGCAATGTGCAATGCGTATTCCCCCGACTCATCTGAAAAATATGCGATCGATTTTCCGTCCGGTGACCACGCGGGATTGCGCTCTTCCACGTTCGGTGTACGCGTCAAATTCCGTACGTCGCCCTTTTCTGCCGGCGCCGTCAGAATCTCTCCGTGAGCCTCAAACACTGCCCGGGCGCCCGTCGGCGATATCTCTGCATTCAGAATTTGCTCCGCCACCTTTTCATAGTGCGGCCTCGTCTCCGGCAAATCCGCCGAAATCGTAATGTGCACCTGTTTCGGCTTCCCATTCGCAGGATCGTACAGATAGATTCCGCCGAATTGCTCGTACACCAGCGTGTCCGGCCCCGCCGAGAGCGACTTGAAATCCAGTCCTTTGTTCTCTACTTCCTGCTTTACTCCCTTGGTTTTCGGATCGTAGGAAAACAGCGCTACCGGCCCGCTCCGGTCCGACAAAAAATATATTTTGTCTTTAAACCACGTCGGCCGCGAATCGTTCGAATTCTCTCGTGGCACCTTTTCCAGTTGCAGGTCCTTCAGCCGCACAATGTAGACTGGAGTCGTTTGTCCGCCCCGGTACCTCTTCCAGGCCTGCTGCCACTGAAAATTCGGCACGTATGCAATCTTCTCCCCATCGGCGGAATACTGTCCGTCAAATGCCCTCCACATCGGTAGCGCTTCCACCACTCCGCCTTCCACGGGCACCGTGTACAGCTTCGTCATGTCCACATACGCTTCGCGGTCCGAAACAAACAGCACCCTCTTTCCGTCCGGCGTCCATCCAATCGCGCCGTCCTGCCCCGGGTACCACGTCAATCGCCGCGGCTCTCCTCCCGCCGCAGGAATCACGTATACATCCCGGTTCCCGTCATAGTTCGCACTGAACGCCACCCACTTCCCGTCGGGCGAAAAAATCGGATCGCTTTCGTGGCCACCCGTGGTCAGTTGTTGCGCCGCACCACCTTCCCTCGACACGCTCCACAAATACCCGCCATACGCAAACACAATTCCCGTCTTGCTTACCGTTGGGCCCTGCAACAGCAGCGGCACTTCTTCTCCCGCCACGATGCACGAGCTCATCGCCACCAGCACGAGCCCAAGCATCCACCGAATCGCTGCGCGCATGAATCCTCCTTGCCTCAGTCTCCTCAATGGATCTTTCAAAGGAATCTTGGTCGCGATGCTTTCTTCTCTTTCAGACGCGCCACGCCCCGGAAATATTCAGCAGGTTTGCGGAATGGGAGTTGCCGATCGGCTTCTTCCACCCGTTCACCGCGTCACGGGAGCGGCACCCCGGGCGTCGCTACAATCCCCGCCATCCGGAGCAATTCCTGGTACTCCCCTTCGGTGATCGAGGAGATCAGCACCCGCACATTTTTAAGGAGTTTCATTTTCCGCAGCGTCGAATTCGCTCGCATTTCCACTAACGTCACTGGCCGCGGCAGCTTCTCAAATGCCCGCAGATCCGCTACCAGATTTTTCCCTTTGCTATCATGCGGGTCCGGATACGGATCCCGCGTTACCTCCGCGATCGAATACAATGAGCGTTCCGGCGCGGAGTGGTAGCACAGCACGCGGTCGCCTTTTCTTACCTGCTTTAGCGCTCGAATCGCGTCAGGTTTCCCCGCGGCTCCATGCCACATCTCCTTACCTTTTACGAATAAGGTGTCCCAGTGATAGTGGTGTGGGTCGGCGCTGAAGATCCAATAATGTCGTGTTTGAGAGGTTACGGTCGCCATCGGCTCCAGATTCGGCTGAAATATACACGTTAGACTGTCGAAAACCAAACAAAATGTGAGGGATAGGGGAATTCCCCGGTGGAAATCCCCGAATTCTAAGCAGGACTCCACTTAGAATACAACTAACTGTTTTAGTTTCTTGATATTACAGACGGATTACCGGCCCAGTCACGCAAATTCAAACACCCACATCCACAAATACGTCTTCTCCCCGCACTTCCGTGGCGTAGCAATCCACTCCCACGGCCGGATTCTGCACCGCTTTCCCATTGGTCACGTCGAACTGCCACCCGTGCCACGGGCAGGTCACCACTTTCCCCTCGAGCATCCCTTGTCCCAAGGGCCCGCCGCGGTGCAAACACGTGTTATTGATCGCGTAAATCGTCCCGCCCACATTTGCCAGCGCGATGGCCCTTCCTTCGATCTGAAACTCGCGCACCGTACCTGGAGGAATTTCCGCCGTCTTCACCGCCCTCACAAATCCCATCGTTTCTTTTCCTCTGTAGCAAATATATCTGCATCACCTTAGATCACCAGGTCGTGTTCCCGAGTCGCTGGCCAACGGCCACTCTTCACTGCGGTTCCGCCACCTGTGCCACCATCACACTCTTTTTGAACTCTCCCACCATTTCCGGCTTCAGCCGCACTTCCGTCGGTCGCTTCGCCAGCGTCATATTGTCGATCTTATCCTGCAGCTTCATCAGCGCGTAAAACAGGGCCTCCGGACGCGGCGGGCAGCCCACCACATACACATCCACCGGCACGATCCGGTCGACTCCCTGCAGCACCGAATACGCATTGAATGGCCCACCCACGCTCGAGCACGCTCCCATCGAGATGCACCACTTCGGGTCGGGCATCTGTTGCCATACCCGCTGGATGACCTGCGCCATCTTCAACGTCACCGTACCCGACACGATCATCAGATCCGATTGCCGCGGCGACGGCCGAAATACCTCCGCGCCAAACCGCGCCATGTCGAACCGCGAGGTAGTTGACGCAATCATCTCAATCGCGCAGCAAGCCAACCCAAAGGTCAGCGGCCACAGCGAACTCTTTCTGGCCCAATTAAATACGTAATCGACCGAGGTTATTAAGACATTTTTCTCAAAACGCTGGTCTATGACACCCATGGGCCCTCACTGGTTCTCTTTCCCTGCCTCGAAGTATATCCTCCGCTTTTCCGCCTCGTCAAAGATCTTCGTCACACCCATTTCGCGCAGCCAAGCCCCAATTCCCCTGCACGTTTAAATTCGGTATATACTGCGCTGTCCATGACCTCCAGGCCCTCTCCTACTCAATTGCTCGGTATTCTTCTCCTCGCATCGTTCACCGTCTTCATTACCTGGAAGGCCAAGTCCCTCGACAAGCGCCTTCACCAAGGCTCCGACGCCTCCTCCATGGTCAAGGGAAGGAAGCGAAAAGTCAGTGGCCTTCTTCTCGTTGAACCCGGTGACGTCCGCGCGAAACAGCACATCGGCTTTGTCCTGGAAAACTTCGCGTTCTACAAGCACCTGAATGCCGAAAAACTTCTTCGGTTTCACCTTGCCCTCTCCGGCGTCAACTTCTTTGACTCTATTCTCTGATTATTTATTGGCGAGCCCTGCGACGTCCCGCCGCCCTCGCTTTCCCGTAACAGCCGTGCTCCCTCTCCCTCACCCTCACCGGGGCCTCTCTTTTTTCTTCCAAGTAGTGCTGACGATCATGTCAGCTCTGTTCGGGCAAGACTTCGATGACCCCGGCGCCGATTCTGAAACTTATACCCCGACCGCGCCGATCGCCGCCTCACTCGTTCCGTAAACACGCCATTGGATTGATGCTGGCTGCGCGACGCGCCGGCAGAAACGCTGCCCCCACCGCGACGATGGAAAGGACCGCAAGCGCCGTTACAAAGGTGACAGCGTCTGTTGGTTTCAATCCGAACAGCATCGACGTCGCCGCCTTGCCCATCGTCAATGCCAGCGCCGTCCCGATGCTCAGCCCAATCGCCAACAGCAGGGATGCTTCCCTCAGCACCAGCCAGATGATGTTCTGCTTCCCAGCGCCCAGCGCCATTCGAATCCCAATTTCAGTCCTCCGGCTCACCACCAGATAGGAAATCACCCCGTACAATCCGATTACCGCCAGGACCACAGCCAGTACGCCAAAGAACCCGGATAGCCTCGCTAGCAACCGGTCGCGCAACAAGCCCTCCTCAATCATCCTGTGGAGTGGAACAAAACTGACATCCAGATTCGGATTCGCCTCGGCGGCTACGCTCTTCACGGCCGCGACTAGTCCGTACAGGGACGTGCTTGAGCGAATTACAATCTGTGCGTCGTTGTCCGGGTGATCGAATTGCGCGATCGCCGTGTACACTTGCGGCTGGAATTCTTCGCGCAAATCGGCGTATTTCGTATCCTTCACCACGCCTACAATTTCGTATAACGTCGCGGGGTTGTGCAGCGTATGTACCCGGAATCTCGTTCCCAGTGGATTGCCTGTCTCTTTCACAAACTTCCTCAAGAACGCCTCAGTGACAATCGCCACCTTCGGCGCATTTGCCGTATCTCGCTCGTCGAAGTCTCGCCCCGCCAGAACTTGTGTTCCCATGGCCCGGAAGAATTCCGGACTCACCCGATTAAATGACGCAACCGGAGCTTCCCCTTCCGGTTGTCCGGAATCCCCCATCAAAACGTCGTGGTTCATCCCGTTGCCGCTCAATGGCACAATCTCGGCGATCGCAGCGGCCTGCACTCCGGCTATGCCGCGCACTTGTTGCAGCAACTCATTCGCAAACCGCAGCCGTCCCTCGGCAGGAAGATTCAAAGTGGTGTAGTCGATGTCCGCCACCAGGATTCCGTCTCGCTGAAAACCGGCATCCACCTTTGCCAGATTGTTCATGCTTCGCGCAAACAGCAACGCACCCACCAGCAGCGTCAGCGACAGCGCAATTTGCGAAACAACCAATATGCGACGCAGGCCAAACCGCGAGCGCCCTTTGCCTGCCGTTCCTGCGCTCTCCTTCAACGCCAATCCTGGAGCTACGCTCGTTGCGCGCAGCGCCGGTGCCAGCCCAAATAGCACGCACGTCAGCACCGCAAGTCCTGCCGTGAACCCCAGCACTCTCCAATCCAGTCCCAGATTGATGAACTTCGGATCGTTGGTGGTGCTCATCGAAGCAACGAGCACCTGGCTCAGGTTCCGCGCCAGCGCCGCACCCACCCCTGCGCCGAGGAACGCCAGTAACAGACTCTCCACCAGCAGTTGGCGTATCAGCCTTGTCCGCCCCGCTCCTACCGCCATCCTCATGGCCATCTCTTTTTCCCGCGTACTCGCCCGTGCCAGCATCAGGTTCCCAAGATTTGCCGATGCAATCAGCAACACGAGCCCCGCCAGACCAAGCAGAAGCACCAGTGGTTCAACGCTAAAATCCGTTATGCCGGATGCTCCGCGAAACGCCCCCAGTTTGTACTGAAGAAAGTGTTTGGACCGCTCCGGGTTGAGCACGGCTGGTAACGTGGCTTCAAAAATCCCCGGCGAAGCCGCTCGCAACTGCGCTCCGGCGCGCTCCACAGTCCACTCCGGCTTCAGCCGCCCCATCACGGAAAGCCACCATCCGGTTCGGCTTTGCAATTGATTGTCTGCTCCGTCGACGATCTGCTCCGCACAGGTCGGCAGCGCGATATCGAAGTATCGCCCGACCTCCACTCCGGTGAAATAGGCCGGTGCCACGCCGATGATCGGGAATGGATGATGGTTTACGCTCACCACGCGCCCGATCACAGATCCTTCCCCTCCATATTCCCGCTGCCAGAACGAATCGCTGATCACCGCGCCGGGCGACCCGCAGCCTACCCGATCATCTTCAGCAGTGAGAAGTCTGCCCAGTGCAGATTCCACGCCCAGCGTCGAGAAGAACTCGCCGCTCACCCATAGCCCCTGCACCGGGTGAATTTCCCCTCCCGGGGCAATATTGAATTGCGTGGGCCCCCACGCAAACACGCTGGAAAAACCCTCTTGCCGGTCGCGAATCTGTTCCCACATGGCGTACGTTAAATCGGAGTAGCGGCTGGTGAAATCGCCGCTTGCGCCATTGCGATGATCGATGTACACCCGCGCAATCTCCTCCGGCTTCTCTACCGGCAACGTCCGCAAACGCACCGCATCAATCAGTTGAAAGATCGCTGTGTTTGCTCCAATTCCCAGTGCCAGTGAGAGAATTGCCGTAATCGCAAAAACTGGATTCAGACGTAGCAGCCGCATCCCGAATCGCACGTCCCCCCACAATGCTTCGATCGAAGACTCCCACGTTGCCTCGCGCACATTCTCTTTAACCGCTTCCAGGCCCCCCAATTCCATCTGCGCCTCGCGATACGCCTGCGCTCGGCTCAGTCCCTTTCGTATTTTCTCAGCCGCATTCGCTTCCACAAAATCGCGAAGTTCCTGATCCAGCTCTCGCTCCACCCTTTCCTTCTGGAAGAGGCCCCGCACGCCGCGCGTCGCATTTCGGAAAAATCCCATGGCTAGGCTCCCTCAAGACGCCGTCTGCAAGATCTTGCCTATGGCCGTAACCTGCCGTCCCCACTCTTTCGTTTCCACCGAAAGCTTTTTCCTCCCCGCCCTCGTCAGTGAATAATATTTCGCGCGCCGGTTGTTCGCCGAAGTTCGCCACTCGCAATCCAACCATCCCGCTCGTTCCAATCGCCGAAACGCGGGGAACAGGGAGCCCGGGTTGATCGCAAACACCTCGCCGCTCATCTGACGGATGCGCTGCGCAATTCCCCAGCCGTGCATCGGCTGCAAATCCAATGTTTTCAATATCAGCATATCCAGCGTGCCTTGCACCAGCTCCGCCGATTGGTCAGCCATACCTTCTCCTCTAGCGAATCTAGAGAAGCATACTCCGCTCCTCTCGATTGTCAAGAGAAGGCCATGTCACTGGGCCTTTTTTCTTTATTTTTCTGGCAAGTGCGATCCGCTGGCTTGCCGCACTCTGGTGAATAAACCCTATTTCCGGGCGCTCGGATCCTCAAACTGTTTTGCCAGCAGGTTCCAGTAACTCGCCGGCTTCAGCCGCTGCCAGATATCCACGAAATATGCATCTGCTCCGATCAACACTCTCATCGCGCCCCGCTCGACTCCGCGCAAAATTTTGGCGGCCGCTTCTTCTGGCGACGTGCGCGCCACCTTCGCAAACCGCTCCAGGCTCTGCGCACGCAATTTCGCCGCGGCCTTCTCTCCTTCTTTAGCGCTCGCGGCAATCGCTGTGCGCACAAATCCAGGGTGCACGCAGGTCACGCCCACGTTTGTTCCTTGCAACTCGTGATGCAATGACTCAGTGAACCCGCGCACTGCAAACTTGCTCGCGCAGTACGCGCTTTGTCCCGCCGCCCCGAAAAATCCCAGCAGGCTCGATGTATTCACAATGTGCGCGCGCTTCTCTCTTCTCAGCAACGGCAGGAAATACGCCGTTCCATACACCACTCCCCAGAAATTGATGTCCATCAGCCAGCGAAAGTCATCCAGCGATATTTCGTCGAAATGCCCCAACAGCGCCACGCCTGCATTGTTGAACAGAACAGTCGCCCGTCCGTGCTGCTCCGCCACTTCTTCCACGAATCGTTTCACCTGCGCCTCTTCCGCCACGTTCACGATGTGTCGCGTTACTTTGCCTTTCCTGTCTCCCAGCAAACTAACCGTGTCCGCCAGATTCCGTTCATTTACGTCCGCCAGCGCCAGCGACGACTCTTTCTCCGCCAATTGCCGCGCCAGGCATCGGCCCATCCCCGATCCGGCTCCCGTGACTACCGCTACGTCATCTTTCCAATTCCTCATTGCTTCACCCATGCGCGGCAATCTCTTACTGGGGTTTTCCCATTTTCGCGCACACCAATGGACCTGCCGCCCGCTCTCTTACCATACCCGGCAAACTCGCGGCCAGCACCGCCGTCACACCGTTTGTGCCTTTTCTTCCGGAAGGGCCGCGCGCACCAGATTTCTTCCGCCGCGCTTGGCTTCATACAACATCTGGTCCGCCTTGCGCACCAGCACCGTAAAATCCTGCAGCTCTTTTCCAACGAATCCTGCGATTCCAAAACTCGCTGTCACGCTCACGCTCTGTCCCTGCAATGGGAACGACAGCGCCGCAAATTGCTCCCGGAAGCGATTGACCGTCGCCTCCACTCCTTCCATTTCCCCGTGCGTGATCACCAGCAGGAATTCATCTCCGCCCAATCTTCCGCAGATGTCCGACGCACGCGTGTTTTTCTTCAACACCGCCGCAAAGGTTTGCAGCACGATATCCCCTGCGTCGTGTCCGAACGTATCGTTAATCCCTTTGAATTTATCAATGTCTCCCACCACCACCCATAGTGAGAATCCGTGCCGTATCGCTCCCCGCAACTGTTTCGATGCCCACTCTTCAATCGCACGTCTGTTTGGCAATCCGGTCAACGGATCCGTGCGCGCGGCCTCTTCCAGTTTCAGGCTCTTTGCTGCCAACTCGCGATTCAGATCGATGATCCTCCGCCCCACTTCCATCCGCGCCAGCATCTCTCCGGGATCAAACGGCTTGGTCAAGTAATCGTCCGCGCCTGCTTGTAGGCCTTTCACCACGCTTCCTTTTTCTTTGTTGCTAGTCATCAGGATCACATACGTGTACGGCCTGCTGCGGTCCGTCCTGATCCGCCGGCACAACTCCAGCCCGGAGATGTCCGGCATCATCAAATCGGTTACCACCATGCACGGTGTCTGCTCCTGGAACATTTCCAGCGCTTCTGCGCCATTCCTGGCAAACAGCAGTGTATACGGCTCCATCGTCAACAGCTGCTCCACCAGCTTCCGGTATACCGGGGAGTCGTCCACCACCAGCACCTTATATTTGCCGTCCGTTTGGCTCATGCCCGTTATCGCTTGGATTTTCTGTAGATCCGTCTTTATTTTGTGTTGGCTTGGCTCACTTCTTCCCAATCTAGCAGAACGGCGCGTCTGTGTCGGTCTGGCCCCTTCCGCAGCCGCGAAAGAGGCACCTGCTCGCGCAGTCTTTCCCGGCGCTACTTTCAGAGTATTAACCTGATTTTTAATATGCACGCCAAGTAATCCTGATCCACGCACCATTCCTGGGCGGACTCGATCACTCTTTCTTGCCGTATACCAGTAGCGCGCCTTCTGCCTTGAAGGCCCGTAATTGCGCAGCTTCGCGGAACCATCGTCCCGTATACGCTTCCGGCGAGGGCGACTTGTCCGCCACTCTCTCCTCTCCCACGTTCGCGAAGCCGGCTCCGCCGAACAGCTGTGCCCACTCTTCTGCGAGCAACAAATGCGTCTTCACCGCCAGCAACGGTCCCCATTGATGGCAGTGCGGATTGTCGCGGTAATAGTTGATCAGCATCCAGAATCTTCCTCCCGGCCGCAGCACGCGATGAATTTCCTTCAATCCCGCCGCAGGTTCTGGCCAGTAATACGCCGATTCTACTGATATCGCTTGCGTGAAAAAGTTTGCTTCCCACGGGATCTCAGCGACTTCACCCGTCACGTACAAGGCATTGTCCTGCTCCACGCTCGTCCGCCGCGCAAGCCGGATCATCTGGTCGGAAACGTCCATGCCGACCACGCGCCCTTCCGGTACCATCCGTGCGATCCGCCGCGAAAGCCAACCGGCCCCGCAGCCCACGTCCAACACATTCTCGTCCACCGCCAGGCGCATCTTTTCCAGCACCGGCAGCGTGATCGGCAGGTGGTCCTGCTCCATGCCCTCCCCGCGCCCGGTCTCCGCCCAGCGATTAAACTCCTGCCGCAGATCTTCTGTATGGGAATCGGTCATCGTCGCTATGGCCCGCTCGGGGCAGTCTTCTCGACTTAGTCAGATGACCTCAGGGTATCAAACCGTTCGCCCACAGGCCCTGCAAAAATGCGCATCTGCATATGCAAACGCTCCGCATTGGCAGCAGAACCGCCCGCCTGCCGTCACCGGCAGCATCCTGACCGCGTTGTACGGCTCCGCGGTACACGCCCAGATGAGCGCAATCACCCAGCCGATCACCGTCCACCCCAAAAACACGTTCAGCAGGATGATCCCTGCAGCATCCTTCTTCTCTCGTCCAATAATTGTCGGTAGGAAATACAGCAGAACCAGGCAAATTAGGGTTAGCACAGTGCACCCCTTCCGCGGCAAGCTCGGAGCTGCAGACACCCCCGCCGCCGCTATCCCCTAATACGCACCCGACTTACAAAATGTTTCCGTGATTCGTCTCAACGTCGGTGGGGCTTTCATTCCAACCTCGACTTACGCCCCCTGCACCTTGGCCAGCAGCTCCACAAACTTCTGCTTCCGCTCGGCCTGATCCTTGCCGCCCTCGGCTTCCGCCAACTGAGTTATGTTCATCGAGCAGAACTTCGGCCCGCACATCGAACAGAACTTCGCGTCTTTGTAGAAATCATCCGGAAGATTCTCGTCGTGCATCGCCTTGGCCGTTGCCGGGTCCAGCGACAGCTCAAACTGTTTGTTCCAGTCGAACAAGAACCGCGCATAGCTCAACGCATCGTCGCGATCCTGAGCTCCCGGCCGGCCTCGCGCCACGTCCGCCGCGTGTGCCGCAATCTTGTACGCAATCACTCCCTGCTTCACGTCGTCCGGATTCGGCAGCCCCAAATGCTCCTTCGGCGTAACGTAGCACAGCATCGACGCACCGTACCATCCAATCATCGCCGCGCCAATCGCACTCGTGATGTGGTCGTACCCCGGTGCTATGTCCGTCACCAGCGGCCCCAGCGTGTAGAAGGGCGCCTCGTAGCACCATTCCATTTCCTTATCCACTTGCTCCTTGATCTTGTTCATCGGCACATGGCCGGGTCCTTCAATCATCACCTGGATATCGTGCTCCCAGGCCTTCTTGGTCAATTCGCCCAGTACCTTCAGCTCGGCAAACTGCGCTTCATCGCTCGCGTCCGCAATGCATCCCGGCCGCATTCCATCTCCCAGCGAAAAACTCACATCGTTCTTTTTGAAGATTTTGCAGATGTCGTCGAATCGCTCGTACAGGAAATTCTGTTTCTTGTGATGCTCCATCCAGTGCGCCATCAACGACCCGCCGCGCGATACAATTCCCGTTATCCGCTTCCGCACCAGCGGCACCTGCTCACGCATCACGCCCGCGTGAATCGTCATGTAATCCACGCCCTGCTCCGCCTGCTCTTCGATTACTTCCAGCATCAGTTCCGGCGTCAGATCCTCGGGCCGCCGTACCCGTGCAATCGCTTCATACACTGGCACGGTCCCAATCGGTACGGGCGACGCATCAATGATCGCCTTGCGGATTTCCGGTATATTTCCCCCGGTTGAAAGGTCCATCACCGTGTCCGCGCCATAGTGCACGCCGTGGTGCAGCTTCTTCAACTCTTCGTTTATGTCCGAATTTGTCGACGAATTTCCGATGTTCGCATTGATCTTGCACTTGAACGCGATCCCGATCCCCATCGGCTCCAGGTTGCGGTGATGTATGTTCGCGGGAATAATTGCTCGTCCGCGCGCCACTTCGCTCCGTACCAGCTCCGGCTCCAGCTTTTCGCGCTTGGCCACATACTCCATCTCCTCGGTGATTACACCGAGCCGCGCCAGATGCATTTGCGACATATTCCCGTTCCCATGGGACCCGGCCTGAGCCGCTTCCCTTTTTTCAATCCAGCCATCGCGCAATGCCATGTCTGCCCCCTGAAAAACGAGCCTTACTGCATCGGATCGGCCACATTTCTCGTGAATCGAAATTATGTCACCCGGAAGGTGGAACGACAACCGCAGGTCGGCGGAGAACACCCGCAGTTTCTGTCATCCAGGTAGCGCCAGCATGCATGCCAGCTCTGCTCTTCTTTTTTAAATGTCGCACTGACTTTCACGTCAGCCCGATCCGCCAATCGAGAATAGTCTCTTCGCCGCTCGCAGGGGGATTCCAGGCAGGAAAAGTTATCCCTCTATTTGATTTTCGCGCCGGGGAACAGCTTCAGAAATTCCGGATCCTCGTGCAGTATCTTCAGGTCGGGATCCTGCTTCGGCCAATCCGCATTGGCATACCCGACGAGTACGCATTTTCTCAGTAGTTCCAAAGCCTCCGTTCTCCTTCCCAGAATGCCGTACGTACACGCGGCGTTATAAAGCGTGTTCGCATCATTCGGCCGCAGCGCAACTGCCATCTCAAGATGACGCACCGCATCCTCTACGCGGCCGAGATTCGCGTAATCCGCGGCCAGCAGGCTGCGCGCCCGCACATCTTCCGGCACCATCTCCAGTTGCCGCTCCAGTATCTGCATTTCCATTTCCCGAAAACGCTGGACCAACTTATGATCTCCGAGTCGCTCCAGCGCGTTCGTGTAGGGGATATAAACGTTGTAATCGTCCCCGTTCGCTTCGATGGCCTTCTCGATCAAATCGGCCGCTTCCTGGAAACGTCCCGAAGCGAAATACGCCCGCCCCAGCACGTTGTACACACCCTCGCAATCCGGCTTTACCGCGATGGCTTTCAACGCCAGGTCGATGGCCTCCTGGTGCCGGTGCTGCGCGTAGCAAAGTCGCGCCCTTGCCACCAGCGCTTCCGCCAGTTGCGGATCCAGTTGCAGCGCGCGTGTGCATGCTGCTTCCCCACGCTCCAGCCATTTCGGGTTCTGGTCCCGAAACTCCAGAATCATTCCGCACAGATACGCAATTCCCGCATGCGCTTGCGCAAAGTTCGGGTCGATGTTGATGGCCTTCTCATACATCTGCAGCGCAAAATCCAGACTCTCGCGCCGCGCGTAGCTCCGGCCGCGCAGAAAATAGTCATACGCCATTGAATCGCCCGTCGGTTTCTGCGCGATCTTCTTCTGCTCTTGCGGCGTCAGGTTGATGCGGAATGCCTGCGCAATGCTCCGTGCAATTTCGTCCTGCACTTCAAACACATCCGCCATCTCGCGGTCGAACCGCTGCGCCCAGACGGTGTGTCCGGTGACCGTCTCCACCAGTTGTGCCGTGATCCGCAACCGGTTTCCAGAACGGCGCAGGCTCCCGCCCAGCACGTACGATGCTTTCAGCTCGTGTCCCACTTGCGGCGCAGTGACCGGCTTGTCTCGATACGCCAGCATCGCCGGCCGCGGAAACACTTTCAGGTTCCGAATGTTCGCCAGCTCCGTGATGATGTCTTCCGTCATCCCGTCGCGCAAATACTCATCCTCTTTCGCGCTGCTCAAATTCTCGAAATACAGCACCGCCACCGATTTATCGCCTATCTCCGCCGTGGTTTCCGCAACCGCTACCGCTCCGGACCCTTTCACCGAGCTGCGCTTTCCGGAGTCCAGATCCCGCTTCAGCCGCTTTAGGTCCGCGCGCAGTTCCGCCGCCGATTGGAATCGCAGGTCGGGATCCTTCTCCAGCGCCTTACCCACGATTGCCTCGATCGCTGCGGGCATATCCGGATTCAGCCGCGTGATCGGCTCGGGCGTCCCATTCAGTATTCCGTTGAAAATGACCGCGCTGGTCGTTCCCGGGAATGCCTGTTTTCCAGTGGCCATCTCGTAGAGCACGGCACCAAACGAGAACAAATCCGAGCGCGGTCCCAGCTCTTCGCCCCGCGCCTGCTCCGGCGACATATAAGCAATCGTGCCCATCGACGTTCCCGGCGTCGTCAGACCGCCATCTCCGAACGTCGCCGTTTTCCCCGATACATCCGACGACGATGGCGACGCCGTGTCCACCGACACTGCGCCCGCATTCATCAACTTTGCCAGGCCGAAGTCCAGCACCTTGGTTTGTCCCGACTTCGTCACAAAAATATTTGCCGGCTTGATGTCGCGATGCGTGATCCCCCGCGAGTGCGCGTGATCCAGCGCGTCAGCCACCTGAATCGATATCTCCAAGATGCGGTCAATGCGCAGCGAATGCCCTTCGATCAGATGCTTCAGCGTGGAGCCCTCCATCATCTCCATCACGATAAATGGCTGCTTATCGCCGTGTTCCCCGATTTCGTGCACGGTACAGATGTTGGGATGGTTCAGCGCCGCGGCTGCGCGCGCCTCGCGCAGGAATCGCTCCAGCGCCAACTTGTCCTTTAGTGAATCGGCAGGAAGAAATTTCAGCGCCACGGTCCGGTCCAGGATCGTGTCGCGCGCGGAGTACACGACACCCATGCCTCCTCCGCCGACCTTATCGAGAATGCGGTAATGCGAAACGTTTTGACCGATCATGTTTGGGCTGGGCGCCACCAACTGCGGCCAGCATCATAACGAGGAACGCAAACACGTGTCAAAGCCGGGGCGCTCGCTCCAGCCGCGGGTTTTTAAAGTTTACACGCGCTTATTTTACTGGATATTTACCTCCCGGTTCCAAATTGGGCCTTTCCACAGCTTATTCACCTCTGTGGATAACTATTCCGCTACGTCCCTCACATTTTATTTGACCTGTAGCGAAATAAAAGCGAATATTTGCATGTTCCGTGTCATACTCCTCTTTCGCCGAGGAGCTACGAACACTCGATCCATTCATGGCCTCTCCCGCTTCCATGCCCTCACCTCGACCCGCCGGCGACCGGTTCACCCGCGCTCTGAAGCGCTACTGGGGCTACGACACTTTTCGCCCCAAGCAGGAAGAGATCGTCCGCAATCTTTCCGCCGGCCGCGACGTTTGCGTCATCATGCCCACCGGCGGAGGCAAGTCGCTCTGTTATCAGCTCCCCGCCGTGCTCGCCGAAGACCGCACCGCTGTCGTGATCTCTCCCCTCATCGCTCTCATGCAGGACCAGGTCGAGCAGCTTCGTCAAATGGGCATCTCCGCGGTGTTCCTCAACAGCTCCGTGGGCGAATCGGAGCGCAGTGCGCTCAAGCGCAAAGCCGTGGCCGGCGAATTCCGCCTGATGTACGTCTCCCCCGAGCGGGCCGTCATGGACCGCACCGCCGAGTGGCTGACAAAGGTCCCGGTCTCTTTCTTCGCCATCGACGAAGCCCACTGTATCTCCGAATGGGGCCACGATTTCCGCCCCGACTACCGCCAGCTCAGCAAACTCCGCGAGTTGTTTCCCACGCGGCCCATCGCCGCCTTCACCGCCAGCGCCACGCGCCAGGTTCGCCACGACATCGTCCAGCAGCTCAAGCTCCGCGATCCGCTCAAGTCCGTCACCAGTTTCCGCCGCGAGAATCTGCGCTACATCATCAAGGAGTCCAAAGGCTCGCTGCAAGACGATCTCCTGCTTAACGCCGTGAAGCATTCGCCGGAAGGAAACGTGATTGTCTACGCGCCTACCGTGGCCCGTGTCGGTGAAGTGGTCGATCTGCTTGAAGAAAACGGCATACCCGCCATCGCCTATCACGGACAGATGGAAGCTGCCGCGCGCCGCGAAAATCAGGAAAAATGGATGACCGAAGAGGTCCGCATCCTCGTCGGCACCATCGCCTTCGGTCTCGGCATCAACAAGCCCAACGTTCGCGCCGTCATTCGCCTCGGCCTTCCCGACAGCATCGAGCAGCTGTATCAGGAAACCGGCCGCGCCGGCCGTGATGGACTCCCTGCCGACTGCTACTTGCTGTGGCAGAAGAAAGACAATGCTCTGCGCGCCTTCTTTATCAATCAAATTGGCGGCTCCGCGGAAAGAAATCGCGCCTGGGAACGCTATCGCCAGATGCAGGATTTTGTTGCCGCCAGTTCCTGCCGCCAGCGCCTGATTTGCGAACATTTCGGCGAAACGGTGCACTGGCAGCGCTGTGGCCATTGCGATAGTTGCGCTGGCCTCCCTTCCTGGATGTCGGGCCGCAAGGCCGCTCCAAAATCCAGGGGACGGAAATATCCTCACGTGCGCGTGTTCTCCCCGCGCCCCGTGGAGACCTATCAGGGGGGCTACAGCGCCTCGCTCCAGGCCGACGTCAACCAGGAGTTAGAGGATTTTGTTCAGGAATGGCGCAGAAATACTGCCAAGGAAAAAGGACTGGGCGCCAGCGTCGTCCTGCAGGACGCCACGGTTCAGGCGCTCTGCCGTCTGCAACCGCAAACCCGCGAGCAGCTTCAGCGCGTTCCCGGCATGGGCGAAAACAAAATGCAGTTGTACGCCGCCGATCTGCTCGACGCCCTCCGCCGCTTCCGCCAGGGCGAACGCGCGCGCAACGATTGGCAAGCCCGCGCCTCTAGCCCGGCCATGGAAACGCTCAGCCTGCTTAAGGAGGGATTCACTTTCGACGAGATAGCGCTGCGCCGTGGGCGCAGGGTCAGCACGGTCGTCTCTCTCATCGCCAGCCTGATCGAGTCTGGCGAAACTTCGTTCCAGCCGCAATGGATGCCAATCGCCACCTACGAAACCATTCACGAAGCCTGTCTCCGCCTTGGCCTCGATCTCTTGCGACCCATCAAAGACGCGCTCCCCGCTACCATCTCCTACGAAGAGATCCGCCTCGTCGCCGCCCATCTCCGCCACGAAAAAAAATCTCTCCCGGCAGGTAGCCTCTCATCAGAAACTAGACCGGCCAGCTCAGATCATCGGCACACTCGTTAGAATCGGATGCAATGGATATTAGGTCCACACTCAGTTCTCATCGAGTTAAGTCTGCCTCGGATACCTTCATTGGGGAAAGCGCACCGGCCAGCCCGTCTGGCCCGGCGAAAAACCTCCCGGCACGATGAGCAATATCGGTCGCCGCCGGCTTGGCATGCGCGCTCGAAACCTGTGACGGTCCCGCACACACACGGATCGCTCGCACTAATGCACGATTCGTTTTGCGTTTGCCTTTTGGATTTAATGCCCAGCAGGCTCGGGGCGATGCGGTGGGGAATTTTTCAGGATGAACATGAGCGGAATCATAGCCAGGCAAAGTACACCGAGGATCCAGAAGACATCGATGAAGGCGAGCATGGCCGCCTGCCGCTGCATCTCCCTGTAGAGGAGCGCTTGCGCCTGCCGGGCGGCCTCCACGGCGTCGGATCCGCGCGTGCGCAGTGCAGCGGTCAGTCCGTGGAGCATGTCCATGTATCGCGGGTTGACGGGCGAAAGATTTTCCACCAGGCGAACCTGGTGGCGCTGCATCAGGCGCGCCTGCAGCGTGGTGACAAGCGAAATGCCGACGCTGCCGCCAATGTTGCGGGCCAGGTTGATCATGCCAGTGGCGTTGTTCATGCGCTCGTTGGGGACAAACGCGAAGGCGGTGACGTTGATGGGCACGAAGAGAAACGCGAGCGCGCCGCGGGAAACCATCCATACGAACACAAACGTCCAGAAGCTGGCGAACAAATTGAGTTGCGCGAGCTGGAACATGCCGATGGCCAGAATGATCAGCCCGACGATGACCAGCCAGCGTGCCTGATAGTTGGCGAGCAGGCGGCCCACCAGCGGCAGCATGATCAACGTAAGGACTGCTCCCGGCGAAAGCACCAGTCCGCTGAGCCGGGCGGTGTACCCCACGAGCGTTTGCAGCATTACGGGGAGAAGCACGGTGGTGCCATACAAAACGATGCCCAGCGCAAACATGGTGACGGTGGCCGCAGCGTAGTTGCGGTCCTTGAAGAGATGCAGCTCGATGACCGGCTCTTTCTGGCGGAGTTCCCAGATGACCGTGCCGACCAGGCCAAGGGCGGAAATGATGGAAGCCCACACGATGAAGTGGGAGCCGAACCAATCGTCGCGCTGTCCCTTGTCGAGCACCACCTGGAGGAAGCCGAGGCCAACGGCGAGCAGACCGAGGCCGACGTAGTCGATGCGCACGCGCTCGCCATTTTTCTTGCGCAGCAGATGAGGCGGGTCGAAGATCAGCCAGGTCGTCAGGAAAATCGAGAGCAGCCCGACGGGAATATTGATGAAGAAGATCCAACGCCACGAGTAGTTGTCGGTGATCCATCCGCCCAGCGTGGGGCCTATGATGGGCGCCGTGACCACGCCCATGCCGTAGATGGCCATGGCCATGCCCTGCTTCTCACGCGGAAAACTTTCGACGAGGATTGCCTGCGACACCGGCTGCAATCCGCCGCCGCCCGCTCCCTGGACCACGCGGAAAAACACCAGCAGAGGCAGGGTGGGCGCGAGACCGCAGAGCAGCGAGCTTACGATGAAAATCAACACGCAGGCCATGTAGAAGTTTTTGCGCCCGAAAAGGCGAGAAAACCAGCCAGTGAGCGGAAGGACAATGGCGTTGGAAACGAGATAGGACGTAAGCACCCAGGTGCTTTCGTCGACGCCAGCGGAAAGGCTGCCGGCAATGTGCGGAAGCGCCACGTTGGCGATGCTGGTGTCCAGCACCTCCATGAAGGTGGACAGCATGACCGTGCCGGCAATCCACCAGGGATTGATCGTAGGCCGCCAGACGTCGACGGGGTGGAATTCGGCTTGTGCGAGGCTGCTCATGCGCGAGGCCCGGCGGCGTAGCGGCAGGGCCGCAAAAAGGATCCCCGCAAGCGCGCGTGGTTCAACGAAGGAACAGGTCGCGGGAGCGAAAGCGATGCGGCAGAGTCCCATCATTCTAGATTGCGCCGAAAAGTAAGGATGTGGCGGACGTCACAAGGTGACGCAAGCGGAGGGAGTGGAACGAGTTAGAGAGAGGAATAGCGAAGGGCGCAGAGAGATTGATTGCGCCCCCCCCGCGAGAATGAAAACTATTTGAGTGGCGCCTTGCCGCTGAAGCGGGCGGCGGCGCCGAGTTCCTCTTCAATGCGGAGGAGCTGATTGTACTTGGCGATGCGGTCGGTGCGCGAGGCGGAACCGGTTTTGATCTGGCCGGCGGCGGTGGCCACGGCGAGATCGGCGATGAAGGTATCTTCGGATTCGCCGGAGCGATGCGAGATGACGGAATTGTATCCGGCCTTGCGCGCGAGCTCGATCGCGTCGATGGTTTCGGTGACGCTGCCGATCTGGTTGAGCTTGATGAGGATGGAATTGGCGACGCCTTCGTTGATTCCGCGAGAGAGGCGTTCCGTGTTGGTGACGAAAAGATCGTCGCCGACGAGCTGGATTTTCTTTTTGGAAGATTTGCTGCCAACATTTTGCGTGAGTGTCTTCCAGCCGGACCAATCGTCCTCGGCCATGCCATCTTCGAGAGAGACGATGGGATATTTTTCAATCCAAGCAGTCCAGTACGCAGCCATTTCGGCGGAGGAATGCACCGACTGGTCTGATTTCTTGAAGACATATTTGCCGCTGGCCTTTTCGTAAAATTCGCTGGCGGCGGGATCGAGCGCGATGGCCACCTGTTCACCGGGTTTGTATCCGGCGGCGGTGATGGCCTCGAGAACGATCTGAATGGCTTCTTCGTTGGACTTGCAACTGGGAGCGAATCCGCCTTCGTCGCCGACGGAAGTGGAATAGCCATGCTTCTTCAGCGCGGCTTTAAGCGAGTGGAATACTTCGACGCCCCAGCGAAGCGCTTCACTGAAGGAAGAAGCGCCCACCGGCATGGCCATGAATTCCTGGAAGTCGACGGAACTGTCGGCGTGCGCGCCGCCGTTGAGGATGTTCATCATGGGCACAGGCAGAAGGTTGCCGGAGGTGTCCGTGGAATAGCGGGACAGATACTTGTAGAGCGGTTTTCTGGCAGCTACCGCGGCAGCGCGTGCCGCAGCCATGGAAACGGCAAGGATGGCGTTGGCGCCAAGGCGGGATTTGCTAGGCGTGCCATCGAGGGTAATCATTTTGTGGTCGAGTGCGCGCTGGTCGGTGGCGTCGGTGCCCGTGACGGCTTTGGCGATTTCAGTATTGACGTTGGCGACGGCCTTCAGCACGCCCTTGCCGAGGTATTTGGATTTGTCGCCGTCGCGCAGCTCAAGGGCTTCGTGTTCGCCCGTAGAAGCGCCGGAGGGAACGATGGCACGTCCGAATTCGCCGGACTCCAGAAGAACGTCGGCCTCGACGGTCGGATTGCCGCGCGAGTCGAGGACCTGGCGGGCATGAACGCGGGTAATTTTGGTAGACATGAGTGTGACGGCTCCTGAGTAATTTGCAACCCGTCATTGTAGCAGAGGGGTAGGGAGCGGCGCGTGACGGGGGACACGTAGGGGGTGATTCGTGACTCGAAGGGAGCGAGTAGTGGTCACCGACTCGAAATCTAGATCAGTTCGAGATTTTTGAAGAAAGGCGGCGCGCTACTTCATAAACAGCAAAAGCGCCAAGTCGCAAAGCTAGCAATGCGATTGGCCATTGCAAGCAATCCTGGGCACGAACCACAGTCCAGTATTTGGATGCGTCACGACCGCTTCCAGCAGATTCGTTGTAGTAATGGACTCGGAGTTCATTGAGCACCAACCGCATCAGCCCCGGTCAAGGAGAAGGAGGAATGCCACCCGAGAGGTCTTCCATAGGTGATTTCGCGACATCTCCTGCAGTCCAATCGCCTAAATGACTACCAACACAGAGCACAGGCTGAAGCCAGTGCTTCTACTGGGCTTCGGGCTCTTCGATGAGGGACTCCTGGCGGACGACAACCACGATGCCAGAAGAGGTCACATGGAAGCGGCGGCGGTCGGCCTCGAGGTCGTAGCCAATTTCGGTGTGCTCGGGAAGGCTGACGTGTCGGTCGATGATGGCACGTTTGATGCGCGAGTGGCGCCCAACGTTTACGTGATTGTAGATGATCGATTCGGCGACATCACAATAACTGTTCACGCGCACATCGTAGCCCACAACACAATTCTGAACGCGTCCACCGGAAAGAATCGAGCCACCCGCGACGATGGAATCGATGGCCACGCCCATACGATCTTTATCGGCAAAGACGAATTTCGCGGGGGGATATTGGTGCTGCCAGCCGCGCAACGGCCACTGCTTGTCGTACAGGTTAAAGACCGGGGAAACGCTGACGAGGTCCATGTTGGCTTCGTAGTAGGCGTCGATGGTGCCGACGTCGCGCCAGTAGAGCGATTCCTGGCTGTTTTCGTCGACGAAGTTGTAAGCGAACACGCGGTGCTTGCTGATGATTCGCGGAAGGAGGTCTTTGCCAAAGTCGTGAGAAGACTTGGGATCCTCAGAATCCGCGAGGAGCAGTGGAATCAGAAGTTGGGTATTGAAAATGTACACGCCCATGGAAGCGTTGCAATGAGTAGGTTTGTGAGGAGAAGTCTTGGGTTTGTGAGGCTTCTCCTCGAAGCCGATGATTCGCCAATCCTTATTGGTCTCAATGACGCCGAACTGCTTGGCGGCTTCGGCAGCAGGAATCTGGATGGTAGCGACAGAAACGTCGGCGCCAGAATCGATGTGCTGCTGAAGCATCTTGGCGTAGTTCATCTTGTAGATATGATCGCCGGAAAGAATGAAGACGAATTTGGAGCGTTCACTGCCGATCGAGTAGATGTTCTGGTAAACGGCATCGGCGGTACCCTGATACCACTGCTGGGAGACGCGCATCTGGGGAGGAAGCACTTCGATGAATTCGCCGAGGCCCATCAGACCCGACCAACCGGCACGAATGTGGCGCGATAGGCTGAGTGCTTTGTATTGCGTGAGCGTGAAAACGCGACGCAGGCCGGAATTGATGCAATTGGAGAGAGTGATGTCGATGATGCGATAGAGAGCGCCGAACGGGACGGCAGGTTTCGCGCGATCGCGAGTCAACGGCCAGAGGCGCTCACCTTGACCACCGGCGAGGAGAACTCCAAGGGCATCACGCATTTCAGGCATGGAAGCCGGCTCCCGAGGAAGGATTCTGAAGCACCCCAGTGTACCAGCAGATGCAAGGGGAGATACATGAAGAACTAAGATGTTCAACATAATATTAAGGTAACTAGTGGCGGGAAGGACAAGGCCTAGGGAGGTGAACGGGTCGGAGAAAGACTACTTGACTTCGATGGGGCGAATTGACTACAAGAGGCCAGCAACCTCGTGAGATAATGTAACCAGGTGCAGTGTTGCAGTATGGCGGTAAGCACTGCGTGTGACCAATCCGAACCGGAATTGGGGTGAAATACCTTTGGCAGAAGTAGTTATCCAGGAGAGTGAGTCTCTTGAGAATGCACTGCGACGTTTTAAGCGCAAAGTGCAGCAGGAAGACATCATTAAGGAGATAAAGAAGCACAGCTTCTATATGAAGCCCGGTGAGAAGCGCCGGGCCAAAGAAGCGCTTTCGCGGAAGCGACTGCGCAAGAAGCAGCGTCGCGAGCAGGATTAATTCCTGAGCGAGACGCGGCCTCAGCGCCGCACTTCCGGGATCAGGCCCCTATCTGGCAGACACGTTGGGTATTTGTTCAACTTCTTCGCCCGCAGGCCCCAGGGATCCGTGCCCGGCATTCCCGGACTACAGGTCTACGTTTCAAACAGGCCAAAGGTACAAGCTGAGCGCCGTCCCACTGCCCGAAAGGGGTCCAGGGGGAACGGCTCATGGAATACCACGATAAGGTCCTGAAGTGCTCGGAGTGCGGTGCTGAGTTTGTTTTTACCGCCGGCGAACAGATGTTTTTCGCCGACAAGGGATTCAAAAACGAACCGAAGCGCTGCAAGGCGTGCAAAGCGAAGCGTGCCGAAGGCGGCGGAGGCGGGGGAGGCGGAGCCACCCAGATGCGAGCGGAAACAAAGACGACCTGCTCGCAATGCGGAAAAGAGACGACGGTTCCCTTCCGGCCCACGCAAGGGCGCCCGGTGTTTTGCCGGGAATGCTTCCAGGCAAGAAGGTCAATGGGAGCAGCCTAGAAGAAATTCAAAAACTCGGAATTAAGACGAGGGCCATCTGTGAGGATGGCCCTTTCTGTTTTGCGCGCGACATCCCGAGAGGGCTTCAACGGTGCTTCGTAAGCCAGGATTCGAGTTGCGCGAGAGCTTCAGGCATATTGCGACGTCCATAGCCGAAGCGGACGTGACCCGGCTCATCGTAGACGGTACCGGGAAGGAGTAGGACACTGGCTTGCTGAACGAGGTTGTCGCAAAAGGACTGAACGTCTTGCGCGGGGAGCAAACGGGCAAAGCCGATGGTGCTAGCGTTGGGCGGAGTCCAGGAGAACCGATCGGCGTGGCGCGCGAAAAATGCAGAAAGTTGGCGAAGGTTGCGAAGAACGATCTGGCGATTGCGGTCGATAAATTTCTGGCGATGACGGAAAGCGAGCGCGGTGAGGAATTCGCTCGGAGCGCTGGCGCAGATGGTGGTGTAGTGCTTGAGCGAGACGATTTTCTGGAGGAATACGGAATCGTGGCACGCGAGCCAACCGAGACGCAAGCCGGGAAGGCCGTAGGTTTTGCTGACGGAGCCGAGACTGAGGGCCCGATCGTAGAGATCGCAAGCGGCGGGAAGGCGCGTGGAAGGATCGTGCTCCAATTCGCGATAGACCTCGTCGCAAAAGACATAGATACCGTGCTGAGCGGCGAGGCTCAGAACGCCGCGGAATATCGCCGGGCGCATAAGCAGGCCTGTGGGATTGTGGGGGGTATTGATATAGATGGCGCGCGTGTTGGGACGAATCAGCGATTCGAGGGCGGCAAGGTCATGGGCCCAAGCGTTTTGCGCAGTGCGGCGCCATTCGCTCACGTCGGCGCCAGTGCTTTTGGGAACGGTGAGCGCACTCTCGTAGCAGGGCGTTTCAACAATGGCGTGGTCGTCGGGAGTAAGCAGTGCCTGATAGAAGAGAAAGATGGCCTCTTCGGCGGCCGAAACAACGATGAGTTGGTCCGCATTAATATTCGTGTAGATCGTGACGAGAACTTCGCGCAGCCAGAGAGCGCCGGGCGATTCGGTATAGCCGCACCAATGTTTAAGGAAAGCGTCGTGTGCTCCGGGCTCAAGAGCAAGAAGCTCTTCAATGGTCTGCGATTCAGCGTCGGAGGAAGAAAGCAGATACTTGGCGGCAAACTCGTGCTTGCCCATGTACTCTTCAATGCGAAATGGAGTGATTTGCATGAGGAGGAGTGTGCCAAGAGCAGAGACGAGCGTCTAGGACCAAATTGAACGGGCTCGGGTGTTGCAGATGCAATTTTGGCGAGGGTAAGAGTATGATACTGGCTCCGAAGTCCCCGAATTGCAGACGTTCCGGAGGGCCTGCCATGGCTCACCGCTTCACCATCGGTGTCGAAGAAGAATTCCAGATTATTGATCCAGAAACGCTGGAGCTGCGTTCACACGTAGTGCAGTTGCTGTCGGCGGCGGCCTTGCGCGGCCTGGGCGATCAGATCAAAGGGGAAATGCACCAGTCGATCGTGGAAACGGGCACTAAAATTTGCGGAAACGTGGACGAGTTGCGGGCGGAGATTCACCGGACGCGAGGCGAACTGGTCTCCGCGGCGGAGAGTACCGGGCTGCACGTGGCGGCGGCCGGCACACATCCGTATTCAAGCTGGATTGACCAGGTGATTTCGCCGGGCCAGCGTTACCAGAATATCGTGGAAGAAATGGGACAACTGGCGCGATCGCTGCTGATTTTTGGGATGCACATCCACGTGGCGATGCCAGACAAGCAGACGACCATCGATATGATGAACATGGTGCGGTATTTCCTGCCGCACCTGCTGGCGTTATCGACGAGTTCTCCGTTCTGGATGGGCAGAAACACGGGATTGAAATCGTTCCGCACCACCGTGTTCCGCAGGTTTCCGCGCACGGGGATACCGGAAACGTTCGGATCCTGGAGTGCGTATGAAAACTTTGTCAATTTGTTGGTTCAGCTGAACTGCATCGACAATGGGAAGAAAATCTGGTGGGATGTGCGGCCGCACCCAACATTTGGAACGCTGGAATTCCGCATGTGCGACGTGGCCACGAAGGCCGAAGAAGCGGTGGCAATTGCCGCTCTGACGCAGGCGATTGTGGTGAAGATTCACAGGCTGTACACCGGAAACATGGGCTGGCGCCTGTACCGCCGGGCATTGATTGAGGAAAACAAGTGGCGCGCGGCGCGTTATGGAATAGAAGGAAAACTGATTGACTTCGGAAAAGAACAGGAAGTGCCCATGCGGCAGTTGATACCGGAGCTCCTGGAATTCGTGGACGACGTGGTCGACGATCTGGGCAGCCGGAGCGCAGTGGAGTATGTGAATACAATCATGAGGGAAGGGACGAGCGCGGAACGGCAATTGCGCGTGTACGAACAATCAGGAGATATGAAGGAAGTGGTGCGGCATCTGGTGGCAGAAACACGATCCAGCTCTGTCGACGGCTTGTCTCACACGGCAAATACGGTTCACTGATTGCTGCAGGGACAAAGAAACAGCGAGTGGAGGGAGCCATGGCAAAAGTTGGGTTGATGTGCGGGCGAGAATTCAGTTTTCCTCCGGCGTTCCTTGCGCGCGTGAACCTGCTGGGGAAGAAAGAAGGAGTGACGGCGGAATTCGTAAAGCTGGGCGGGACGAAGATGGGGGAGGCCGGAGAATTTCAAGTGATCGTCGACCGCATCTCGCACGAGGTGGAGTATTACCGGGGATACCTGAAGCATGCGGCGCTGCAAGGCACATATGTGATCAACAATCCGTTCTGGTGGACGGCGGACGACAAATTTTTCAACTACACGGTGGCATCGAAGCTGGGCGTGGCCATACCGAAAACGGTGCTCTTGCCGCAAAAAGGATATCCCGCGGATGTGGATATCAATGCGGAATCGTTGCGGAATTTAGATTATCCGGTGGACTGGGAAGCGCTGCTGGATTACGTGGGCCGGCCTGCGATCCTGAAGCCATATTCGGGTGGCGGCTGGAAGCACGTCTACAAGGTGAACAATAAGGAAGAATTGCTTGAGGCCTATGACAAGACTTCTCCCTACTCCATGACGCTGCAGGAGTTCATCGACTTCACGCAATATGTGCGTTGTTTCACGTTTGGCAAGACGGACATACTGCCGGTGGCGTATGACCCCAAGGAGCGCAGGTACATCGTAGAACACAAGTACCTGTCCGCGGAGATTGGCGCGCGAGTGGTCAAGGACGCGCAAACGATTAACCTGGCGCTGGGTTACGAAATGAATACGATCGAATTCGCGATTAAAGATAACGTGCCTTATGCCATCGATTTCCTGAACCCCGCGCCGGATTTTGAACGCGACCGGATTACGCCTTTTTATTTTGAGCACGTGGTGGAGAAAATGTCGCGACTGGTAATCGACCGAGCGCTGCACGGAAACGTAACAAATCCCTGGCCACGCTGGGAAGAGATGCTCGGGATAGGGACCCCCGCCGGTTTCACGGGCGCGGCGCGAGCGGCCCAGGCTCAGGCGGCTCCGAGGCCTGCGGCGGGAACCATCAAGCAATGAAATCCAGTACGGCGAAAAAGCCGAAGGCAAATGATCCAGTGGAGCAGTGGGACGAACTGCTGCGCCCTGCGGTAAAGAAATCGCCGGCAATGGCCAAGAAATTCCTGGTGCAGCTGCGGAGCGCCAAGCTCACGTTTGGGCGAAGAGTCCATTGCCCATTTCTACGCCCCTATTTTCTTTCGCCGCAGGACGAAGCTCGCGTTCGGCGAGTGGCGGAGACGATGGCGGCGCTGGCCGAACGAGTAACGATGGCGGCGCTAGAAGACAATTCCCTTTTTCAGCAGTTTCATTTGCGCCCGGAGGAAGAGCGACTAGCGCGCATGGCCACGGGATACGGGCCTGCCAGCACGGCATCTCGACTGGACGCGTTTCTGCTGCCGGATTCGTTGAAATTCACAGAGTATAACGGCGAGTCGCCCGCCGGGGCAGGTTATTCGGAAACCATCTCGGAAATATTCCGGCAATTGCCGGTGATGCAGGAGTTCGCCAAAAAGTTTGAAGTGCACAGCTACCCGTTAAGCGCAAAGCTGCTGGATGCGCTGATCCAGTCGTATATCGACTGGGGCGGAAAATCGCACCGGCCGCAGATGGTGATCGTGGACTGGAAAGAAGTACCGACATGGAGCGAGTTCGAAATCCTGAAAGCGCGCTTTGAAAAAATGAGCGTGCCGGTAGTGCTGGCGGACCCGCGGGAACTGGAGTTCGACGGGCGGAGGCTGGCAGCGAATGGCAAGAAAATCGACCTGGTGTACAGGCGGGTGTTGATCAACGACATTGTGGCGCGGCCGAAGGAGTGCGAGGCACTGGTGAAGGCGTATTCCTCCGGAGCGATCTGCGTGGCCAACAATTTCCGCTGCAAGATTCCGCACGTAAAAGCTTTTTTCGCGGTGCTGACGGACGAGAAGAATGCCGCGCTGTTTTCAGCCGAGGAACGCGAGATGATACACGAGCATGTGCCGTGGACGCGCGTCGTAGAGGATGTCCGGAGCGACTACAACGGCGTGTCCGTTGAGCTGCTGAACTACATCCGGAAGAATCGCGAGCGGCTGGTGCTGAAGCCCAACGACGAATACGGCGGGACCGGCGTGATTCTGGGATGGGAAGTAAACAGCAAGGGCTGGGATAAGTCGTTGGAACAGGCGCTACCGGGTGGAAAGTTGGCCGAAGCCCATGGGTGCTGGATCGTGCAAGAGCGCATCCCCATCAGCCGGCGCGAATTCCCAACGATTGGCGCTGGCGGCAAGGTGAAATACCAGAACATGCTGGTGGATTTCGCGCCATACCTGTTCCGGGGAAAAATGGCGGGATTTCTGACACGGCTGAGTTCTTCGGGATTGGCGAATGTAACGAGTGGGGGAGGCCAGATCCCTTCGTTCCGGGTGGCGCCCAAGAAGGGCGGCGGACGGGTTATGCAAGGAAAACCATGAGTGGTGCGGAATTTACACCGGGGCGAGTTCAGGTAAAATAGAAAGATGTCCTTTGGGGTAGCTCCAAATGAGCTAATGGCCGGCGCGAGAAACGCCGTGGATGTCTGCCTGAGTGTGCGTCCCGGAGAACAGGTGGCGCTGATTGCAGATGAAGTGAGCCAAGAGGTGGCGGCAAGCCTGGTCCAAGCTTTGCAAGAGCGCGGCGCAAGCGCAACTGGGTTGCTGCTGGAGGATTTCGGTCCCAGGCCGATGACGGGCGCGCCGGAACCAGTGCTGGATGCGCTGGAAACTGCGGATGTGGGGATACTGTGCATGACGCCGCAGCCGGGCGAATTGGGTGCGCGCATGGCGATCGTCAGGGTGGTCGAGCGGCGGCAGATCCGTTACGCACATATGGTGGGAGTCACGCCGGTGATCATGCAGCAAGGAATGCGCACGGATTACCGGATGGTGGACCGGCTGAGCGAGAAATTGCGGGAGCGCATGCTGAACGCGGAATCGTTGACGGTGAAGACCGAGGCGGGTACATCATTCTCTGCGCACTTTGACCGGCAATTGGATTGGGTAAAGACCAGCGGACTGATCAGCCCAAGATATTGGTCGAACCTACCTGCAGGCGAGGTGTTTACGACGCCAGCCACGGTGGATGGAACGTTTGTGTGCGATGCGACGGCAGGAGACTATTTCAACGGAAAATATGGCGACCTGCAAAAGACGCCGCTGGTATTGGAGATTGCCGGCGGGCGACTGAAGCGCGCGGAGTGCGAGCGGAAAGATCTGGAAGAAGAATTCTGGCAGTATTGCCATACCGATGAAAACAGCGACCGCGTGGGAGAATTGGCATTCGGAACCAATCTCGGGTTATCGCAGATGATCGGGATCCTGCTGCAGGATGAGAAATTTCCGGGCGTACACATCGCGTTTGGAGATCCGTACGGAAGCCAGACACACGCCAACTGGAAATCGCGCACGCACGTGGACGTGCTGACGCGAAATTGCGACGTGTGGATCGATCAGGACCAGGTAATCGAAAAAGGCCACTACCAGATGGACCATCTGGGGTTGGCGTAGCCAGATCCTCTAGAACAATTGACCAACGTACTCGCGCATTTCCCGCTTCCAGAATGGCCAGTCGTGGCCGCCTTCGGGCCCCCAATTGTCGACGGAGTGGCGGATGCCTTTGCCGGAGAGGACTTCGGAAAGGCGATAGGTAGGCCCGCTGTGCTCCCAGGGGCCAGTCCCGGTTATCAGATGAATCTCACAGGAAGCGTACTGCTCGAAATACCAGGGATCGGAGAGATTGCTGAGGTAATCGACGGGATTGTTGAAGTAGAAATTGTTGTCGTACATGCCGTCCATGAAATTCCTGAGGTCGTAGACGCCGGACATGGCGAAGCAGCGTTTGAAAATGTCGGGATGCTTAAACAGAGAGTTTGCGGCGTGATAGGCGCCGAAGGAAGCTCCCATGGTGGAAATGGCGATGCGCGATTGGCAATTGCTCCAGATGAACGGCACGACTTCTTCGCAAAGATAGGAATCGAAAACAGATTGAACATAGCTGCGGTGGTATGGATGCGCGCCTTTATTGTAGAAGCTCAGGCCGTTAATGGAATTCACGGTGAAGAATTTGATCCGGCCAGCATCAATGAAATCGGCGAGTGCGCCGACCATCCCTTGCCCTTCGAGTTCCCATTCGTCTCCGGCACTGGTAGGGAATCCCAGCATCGGGAGTCCCCAATGACCGTAAGCAACGACGCCGAGTTCAAGGCCCAGCCGGGGTGAGTGCCAGCGATGATATTCACGTTTCATCAAGAAGGTCCTTTATGCCGCGGGAGATGAGTATGCCAGCCGCGCAGCCTGGCGGGCAACGAATTTGCGTGACACAAAAGGGGCCAGTTGCGTCTAAAATGCTGAGGCACGAACCTACCAAAAGGAGCCACGCGCTCATGGCTACTGTTTCCCCGTCAACCCGTCCGTCCCCCGAACACATCTTCAATATCCTGAATGCTCATCATCAGACGGCCGCGTTGAAGGCCGCAATCGAACTGGACGTCTTCACGGCTATTGATGACGGGAAACACCGTGCGGAGGACATCGCGAATAGCGTGAATGCTTCACCCCGCGGCGTGCGCATTTTGTGCGACTACGTCACGATCCTGGGCTTCCTTCGAAAGGAGAATGAGAGTTATTTTTTGACATCGGATGCAGCCCTGTTCCTAAGCCGAAATTCGCGCGCGTACATGGGCACGATGGTGGGATTCCTTGCGAATGAACGCCACTTCGACAATTTCAGAAAGCTCACCGACGCAGTGCGGCGCGGCGGGACGGCCGGAGAGAAGGGCGACAACAAAGCGCCCGACGACCATTTGTGGGTATCCTTTGCCCGCTCGATGGCGCCAATTACGGTCCCAGCCGCATTATTCATTGCGCATCTTGTAGGAGCACAAGAAGGACAACCCTCGCGTGTTCTGGATATCGCCGCGGGTCACGGAATGTACGGGATCACCCTGGCGCAGCAGAACCCACAAGCACATGTTACGGCCGTGGATTGGCCGGCGGTGCTGGAGGTGGCCAAGGAGAACGCGCAGAAAGCAGGAGTCGCGGACCGCTACACGACGCGTGCCGGGAGCGCGTTCGAAGCGGACTTGGGCGACGGATACGACCTGGTGCTGCTGACAAATATCTTCCATCATTTCGACAAGCCGACTTGCGTGCATCTGATGCAGCGTGTATACCAGGCATCACTGAAGGCGACCGGCAAGGCCATCACGCTGGAATTTGTTCCCAACGAAGATCGCGTATCGCCACCGACGGCCGCGGGTTTCAGCCTGGCCATGCTGGCGGGAACGAATTCCGGGGACGCCTACACGCTTTCGGAGTACGAGCAGATGTTCAAGAGCGGGGGATTTCGGAAGACCAGCTATCACCCGATACCGGACATGCCAGAGCAGGTATTAGTCTCGGAAAAAACGAGCTAACCAGCCAAATAATCAAGAGACATGGCAGCTAGCTGCCACGAGTGAAGTTCGAATGTGCCGCTCGGTAGAGACGCGTGCAATCTTAAGCTATGGGCTTGCAAGCAATGCATTTGCAGGTAGGATAGAGGACAAAGCCTAACGGTACTTAGGTTATTTTCGTCGAGAAGACACCAGGTGAGCTGATGATTCAACTTGAAAATGTGAACCGACGTGGATTTCTGAAGGGCCTCGTGGGAGTGGGAGCGTTGGTATTGAGCGTGCGGATTCTGCCAACGAGTTTGTTGGGAGCGGAACCCGGCGACGATGACAATCCGATGGCGAAGGCCGCGCTGCAGCCCAACGCGTTTCTGGCAATTGCTACGGATGGTACTGTGTACATCGTCGTCGGCCGGTCGGAGATGGGCAGCGGAAATCGTACCGGCTTGCCGCGAATCGTAGCCGACGAACTGGACGCGGACTGGAGCAAGGTAAAGGTTATCCAGGCAACCGCAAACGAAAAGTACGGCGACCAGGATACCGATGGATCGCATTCGGTGAGGAGCTTTTTCGGTACGCTGCGGGAGGCTGGGGGCATTGCCCGGTTGATGCTGGTAAGGGCCGCGGCGCAGAACTGGAACGTGCCGGAAAAAGAATGTGTGACCGAAATGAATAGCGTGGTGCACAAGGGGAGCGGGAAAAAGCTGAGCTACGGTGAATTGGCTTCCGCCGCGGCGAAGCTCCCGGTGCCAAAGAAAGAAGAAGTGCAGTTGAAAGGAAGAAAAGACTGGCTGTACATCGGCAAGCCCGCCGCGTCCTACGATTTGAAGGATATGTCGACGGGAAAGGCAATATACGGATACGACGCGAAGCTAGACGGGATGCTGTATGCATCGGTGGCGCATCCCCCGGTATTCGGCAGCGCGGTGAACAGCGTGGACGATTCCGCTGCGTTGAAAGTGGCTGGAGTGAAACAAACGGCAACCATTGAGCCGTTCAAACCGCCGGTAAACATGCAACCACTGGGCGGCGTGGCGGTGCTGGCCGACAATACCTATGCGGCGTTCCAAGGCAAGAAGAAATTGAAGATTGAGTGGACAAAGAGCGAGCACGGCGTCTGGAATTCCGACACCTATCGAAAATACCTAGAAGAGACGGCGCGAAAACCCGGAAAAGTTGTGAGGGAAAACGGGAACGTGGACGAGGCGTTTGCGAAAGGCGGAAAGGTAGTTGAGGCGGAGTACTACGCGCCGATGCTTGCGCACGCGTCAATGGAGCCGCCCGCGGCGCTGGCGGTATATCGAGAAGGAAAAGTGGAAGCGTGGGCCCCGACGCAAAATCCGCAAGGCGCGCAGGAAGCGATTGCCGCGGCAGTCGGAGCAAAGAAGGAAGACGTGACGGTGAACGTGACGCTTCTGGGTGGCGGATTCGGGCGGAAGTCGTTTCCGGACTTCATTGTGGAGGCGGCGGTACTCTCGAAAAAAGCGGGCAAGCCCGTGAAGGTGGTCTGGAGCCGCGAGGACGACATCAAGTTCGACGCGTTTCATTCCGTCGCGGCGATGTATTTCAAGGCGACGCTCGGAACAGATGGAAGGCCGACAGCCTGGCTGCAACGCAGCGTGTTTCCGCCAATCGCATCGACATTCGATCCGAAGGGAGAGTACGCCGACGCGGGAGAAATCGGTCTGGGCTTTAGCGATATGCCGTGGGCGGTGCCGAATCAACGCGCGGAGAATGGACCGGCGCCCGCGCACACGCGAATCGGCTGGCTGCGTTCGGTGGCAAATATTTATCATGCATACGGCATCCACTCGTTCGTCGGGGAGATGGCCCATGCGGCAGGCAAGGACCAGGTGGAGTACGTGCTGGAGCTGTTGGGGCCGGACCGGATCGTGCCGAAGAGCGAGCTGCCAAAGGATTACACGAACTACGATGGAGATTACCAGCAGTATCCCATGGACATTGCGCGATTCCGCCACGTAGTGCAACTGGCAGCGGAAAGATCCGGATGGGGAAAGCAGAAACTCGGAAATGGATTCGGGATGGGTATCGCGGTACACCGGAGCTTTCTGACGTATGTGGCGACGGTCGTACAGGCGGAGGTAAGAGACGGGAAAGTGACAATTCGGCAAGTGGACATGGCGGTAGACGCGGGGACGATTGTGAACCCGACGACGGTGCGACAGCAGTTTGAAGGCGCGGCGGTAATGGGAACGAGCTTGGCGTTCTATGGAGAGATCACGGCAACGAACGGAGTGATTAATCAGGGAAACTTTGACAGCTTCCCGGTGGCTCGGATCAACGTAGCCCCTCGCTTGACGAATGTGCACATGGTGGAAAACGACGCGCCACCCGCGGGAGTTGGCGAGCCGGGACTGCCGCCATTCGCGCCGGCGCTGTACAACGCGATTTTTGCGGCGACGGGAAAGCGCATACGGGAGATGCCGCTGACGAAGGCGGGGTTGGCCTAGCCGGCTTGAGGACCGTGATCAGATAACAGTAATCCGAGATCAGGAATCAAGACGTCGAGAACGCACTGATGCGGCTGAAACAGTAGCAGGAGAAGGGTAGCCACGATCCCTCCGCTTCGTGCTGCAAAAAAACGCGGCACTTCGGCCGGGATGACCGTGAGTAGAATGGGCGCGGCCAGGCTGCGCCCTTTTTGCTTTTGGGGTAGGATGCGGGCGAGCGGAGGAAACTTGAGACGAGTGATTGGTTTGCCGTGTTTCGCTCTGGCGGCTATGGCAGCGACGATTCCGGCGCACGCGCAACGGCGGCCGGTGCTGCCGCAGATCGACGAGCCTCATCCTTATTACTATCGCGAATTGTATCTGCCGCAATTGACGAACGGGCCAAGCAGTTTGACGTGGGGGCCGGACTCGGAGGAATTGATTTATTCGATGGCGGGATCGCTGTGGCGTCAAACATTGACGGCGAGAGATGCGAAGCAGTTGACCGATGGGCCGGGGTACGACTACGAGCCGGACTGGTCGCCGGATGGGAAGCTGGTGGTTTACGTTTCCTATCAAAAAGATGCGCTGGAACTGTGGCTGCTGGATCTGGCGAGCGGGAAGTCCACGCAATTGACCAGCGGTGGGGCGGTGAATGTGGAGCCACGATGGTCGCCGGACGGAAGAAAGCTGGTATGGGTTTCCACGCAATATCACGGGCGATTTCATGTTTTCCTGGCGGATATCAAAAACGGTACGTTGGAAAATGTGGCCAGGCTGACGGGCGAAACCAAGAGTTTCCTGCCCCGTTACTACTACAGCGAGTACGACATGGAAATTAATCCTGTGTGGACACGAGATGGCCAGGAGATCTTGTTTGTCTCGAATAAGGGTCACATCTACGGCACCGGCGGATTCTGGCGGATGAAGGCGGAGCCGGGCGAGACGGCACGGGAAATTCATTACGAGGAAACGAGTTGGAAAGCGCGGCCAGACTTCTCGCCGGATGGCTCGCGGATGGTGTACAGCTCGTATCTTGGACGGCAGTGGCACCAGCTGTGGGTGATGCCCGCCGAAGGCGGCGATGCGTTTCCGATTTCGTATGGGGATTGGGACGACACGTTTGTGCGCTGGTCGCCGGATGGGAAGAAGATCGCGGCTATTTCCAACGAGTCCGGCTCGACGGAACTGTTTTGGCAACCCATCCCGGGAACCCAGAGACACCGAGTGGAGATCGAAGGGAGAAACTATCAGAAAACCAGGTCCACGGTGAGACTCCGAATAGAAGGAACCTCCGAGGGTAAGACGGATGCCCGTGTGTCGATCACAGGCGCATCCGGAAGATTTTTTGCGCCTTATGACGCGGAGATATTCGCCGACGACGGTTTTGACCGAAAGGAGCTAGCCACCGAACGGCATTACTTTTACATCGAAAAATTCGAGACGGAAATGCAGTTGCCTGCGGGGAAGTACCTGGTGGAAGTATCGCGCGGGTTGAACGAAAAACCCGTACGTGCCGCGCTAGAGGTCAAGTCGGAACAAGATTCCAAGCTGGAAGTAAAGCTTGAGCCGGTGAACTTTGAAACAACACACGGGAAATGGATTTCCGCCGATTTCCATGTGCACATGAATTATGGAGGAACGTACAGGAATTCAGAGCCAAGGCTCGCAAGTATGGGGCGAGCAGAGGGTCTGGATGTCATCAACGAATTGATTGTGAATAAGGAGCAGAGATTTCCGGACATAGAGTTCGCTGCAGAGGCGTGGGCAAGTCCATCGGGGCATGAGACAACCCTCGTGAAAGGTCAAGAGTTTCATACGAGTTACTGGGGACACCGGGGAATCCTCTACTTGACTGACCGACTCTTGCTTCCCGGATATGCGGGATATCCGAATACCGCGGCGGCAAGTTTATATCCGATGAATGCGGATGTGTACGACCTCGCTCATGCGCAGGGAGCACTGGTGGGGGCGGTTCATCCGTTTGACGAGGTGCCGAATCCGTTTGCGAAACCGGCCCAGAAGATCACGGATGAATTGCCAGTGGATGTGGCCCTGGGAAAGCTCGATTACATGGAGATCGTGGGATTCAGCGACCACGAATCGACGGCGGCGGTGTGGTACAAGCTGCTGAACCTTGGTTTCCGCCTACCTGCGGCGGGTGGGACAGATGCAACGGCGGATTATGCTGCGCCGATTCGTGGGCAGGTGGGGTTCGATCGAGTTTACGTTCTCATTCCCGACTGGCCGACAACAACGGAGAGATGGAAAGACGGACTGCTGAAGGGAAGAACCTTCGCAACGAATGGGCCGTTGTTAGATTTTCATGTGGGCGGCGAAATGGCAGGGGAAGAGTTGCAATTTGACACGCCCACGGCGGCAGTTCCCTTTACCGCGAAGATGCGGTCGATTGTGCCGGTGGATCATCTGGAAATCGTGTGCAACGGGAGAGCAGTGCAGACACTGAAATTGGACGGAACACGCGAAAGCGCGGATGCGACCGGCAGTATTCCGTTGAACGAGAGCGGATGGTGCGTGTTGCGGGCCTGGAGCGACAAGGACGAATACCCAGTTATGGACAAATACGCGTATGCAACGACGAGTCCCATTTATGTGACGATTGGCGGGAAGCGGGCCTATTCGAAAGAAGACGCGGAGTATTTCAAGGCGTGGATCGACCGGACCATTGAGGTGACGGAGAAATATCCGGATTGGAATTCGCCAGGAGAGAAACAAGATGTGATGAAGAAATTGAGGGATGCGCGGGCAGTCTATGAAGGAATGCGGTAGTGACCGTTCCGGGATTCAGATCGCAGGGAGATACCTCGGGCGAAGGCGAAGCTCAGAATCATGGGTGGGTGGTTGCTCAAGACCGAAGAGAGCTGGCATGAAAGCCAGCGCTACATTTAAGAAGGAAGTAAACACCAGCCTTCCCCTTCGTGAGGCCTGCGCTTGTGGAAGGCAGGAAAGAAGAGATAAAATTCACCCGTCTACATAGAAGCGAAGTTCGTGCAGTTCGTGTGGGTAGCATGACTGCATTCTGCCTTTTGAAAGAGGGGCAATCGCTCCGCCCTCGTTTCCGAAAGAGTTTGTACAAGAAAGCTAGGCTGTTGCAGGCAGCCGGGTGCAGTGGTGCGATTGCGCTTGGAAGCGGGAAAGAAAAGTAGCTGTGGAACGGCGGGCAGTTTCCGCTGGATCATCCGGACGAGGAAGGAGGGCGTATGATCGTCGGTGTGCCCCGAGAAACATATCCTGGAGAACGCCGCGTGGCGCTAGCACCGGCAGTTATCCCCGTTTTGAAAAAGGCCGGGCTCGAAGTGATGGTGCAACAAGGCGCGGGTCTGCAGGCCGGTTATCCAGACGCGGAATACGTTGAAAAAGGGGCGCGGATCATTCCCACCCGCGAGGAAGCATTCGCCACGGCCGACATTCTGGTGCAATTCCTGTGCCACGGCGCGAACGACAAGAATGGAAGGGAAGACCTGCCGCTGTTCCGCAAGGGGCAAGTGCTGGTGGGATTTCTCCGGCCGCTGGGAACGTTGAGAACCGTGCAGGACATAGCGAACTGCGGCGTAACTTCGTTTTCCGTCGAATTGATGCCACGGATTACGCGCGCGCAGAGCATGGATGCGCTGTCCTCGATGGCAACCATCTGCGGTTACAAGGCGGTAGTGCTTGCGGCAGACACGCTGCCAAGAATGTTCCCGATGCTGACGACGGCAGCGGGGACGATTGCGCCGGCCAAGGTGTTGATCATTGGTGCCGGAGTGGCTGGGCTACAGGCAATCGCGACTTCGCGGCGATTGGGCGCGGTGGCTTCCGCGTACGACATGCGTGCGGCTTCGAAAGAGCAAGTGATGAGCTTGGGCGGACGATTCGTGGAATTGCCCATCGAAGCGAAAGACGCGCAGGATGCGGGCGGCTATGCCAAGGCCCAGGATGAAAGCTTCTACCAGAAGCAGCGGGAATTGCTGGGCAACACGGTAGCGCAGAGCGACGTGGTGATTACGGCGGCGGTGGTCCCGGGAAAGAAATCGCCCATACTCGTGACAAAAGACATGGTGGAGCGTATGGCGCCGGGTTCGGTGATCGTGGACCTGGCGGCAGAGCGCGGTGGAAATTGTGAGTTAACCAAGCCGGATGAAACGGTGGTGGTACAAGGCGTGACGATCATCGGGATGTTCAACCTGGCGGAATCCGTGCCGTATCACGCCAGCCAGATGTATGCGCGAAACCTCAGCGCCTTTCTGCAGAATCTGACCAAAGACGGCAAAGTGCAACTGAACCTGAAGGACGAAATTATCCGCGAGACACTGCTGACCCACGAGGGAGAAATCGTGAACACCCGCGTGAGAGAGTTCTTCTCGCTACCGGTGCTGCAGTCGACGCCGGCAGGAGGAGGCGCCTGATGAAACTGGATTTATTGACGGGACTGTATGTTTTCATGATGGCGGCGTTCATCGGATTTGAAGTCATCCGCCGCGTTTCGCCGCTGCTGCACACGCCGTTGATGTCGCTGACGAACGCGTTGGACGCTATCGCGGTGGTGGGAGCAATCATCCTGGCGGGCGAAGGAAAGAGTACGCTGGCAACCATATTGGGGACGATCGCGATTGTCGCTGCGACGAGCAATATCGTGGGCGGGTTCATCATCACGGACCGCATGCTGAAAATGTTCAAGGCCAGCGGCCCGAGGAAGTCCTAACGATCATGCTCGCGACCGAACATGTCATTGAAATCACATATCTGATCGCAACTGCACTATTCATTCTCTCGCTGAAATGGCTGAGTTCGCCGGTGACCGCGCGGCGTGGCGTATGGGCCGGCGAAGCTGGCATGGTGCTGGCGATAGCGGGCACGCTGCTGCACGCGGGCATCGTGGATTACAAGTGGATCGCTATCGCGCTGGTACTGGGGACCATCATTGGCGTGCCACTGGGAAAAGTAGCCATGACGGCGGTGCCGCAACGGACCGCTCTGAGCCACGCGTTTGGCGCGCTGTGCGTGACCCTGGTGGGCACCGCGGAGTTTTATCTGCAGGCGCCGCACGTGCCTGCATTCACGATGGGCGTACTTTCGCTGGAAGTGATTCTGGGCGCACTGACGTTTACTGGTAGCTTGATGGCCGCGGGAAAGCTGCAGGAAATACTTCCGCAGCGGCCCATCACGTACAAGGGACAGAACATCGTGAACCTGGGCTTGTTGGCAATCGCCATCGGCATCGCGGTGATCCTGGTGATGCAACCGGAGAGAATGTACCTCTTCCCCCTGATGATCGTCATTCCGCTCTTTTTTGGGGTGATGATGATTATTCCCATCGGCGGGGCGGATATGCCAACAGTGATTTCGCTCTTGAATTCGTATGCGGGATTGTCTGCCGCGGCGATGGGTTTCGTGCTCGGCAGCAAATTGCTGATTATCGCGGGGGCACTGGACGGCGCTTCGGGCTTCATTCTGTCGGTCAACATGTCCAAGGCGATGAACCGATCGTTCACTAACGTGCTGTTCGGCGCGTTCGGGCAGGAACAGAAGACTGCGGCTGGGGCGGTGGAAGCGCGGCCGGTGCGCAGCGCGTCGCCGGAAGAAGCGGCGGGAATTCTGTCCGCAGCAAGCAAAGTAGTGATCGTGCCGGGTTATGGCATGGCGGTGGCGCAGGCGCAGCACAAGGTGCGCGAACTCTACGATTTACTGACCAAGCGCGGAATCGATGTGAAGTTCGGGATCCATCCCGTAGCCGGGCGCATGCCGGGGCACATGAACGTCCTGTTGGCAGAAGCGGATATCCCGTACGACAAACTGCTGGAGATGGACGAGATTAATGGAGATTTCCCGCAGACGGATGTGGCGCTGATTATTGGCGCGAACGACGTGACGAATCCCGCAGCGCGCACAGATCAGAGCAGCCCGATTTATGGAATGCCGATTCTGGACGTCGACAAGGCCCACACCGTGATGGTGATCAAGCGGAGTATGGGGGCGGGTTTCGCGGGCATTGAGAATCCGCTGTACTACATGGATAAGACGCTGATGCTGTTTGGCGACGCGAAACATTTCGTGGGATCGATCGTGCGCGAAATCGCCGGCGGGCATAATTGAGCCGCTGAATCACATTTAAGAGGCGCCCGCCTCACGAGAAATTCACGAGTACAAAGAGATTCCTCGGACAACGTGCGCCCTCGGAATGACGAGCGCAGGAGCAAAGAGCCAGCTACGGACGGCTGGGGCTCTCCAGGGCTTCGACAACACCCCAAGCGGTCAGGCCACCCGCGACAATTCCCGTTACCAGCAAGAATCGGCTTTGACCGGCAGCCGCGGGCGCGTGGCCCTTTACTATCTGCGCCGCCGCGCAGGGCCGGTGCGCGTGATAGTCGTGATAATCGTTGGCGTCGGGGGAAACATATTCCCGGTAGGTGACTTCGTTCTCCGCGCGGACGCGATAGGCTTTCCCTTCTTCCACACCATGCGACTCCGAACCGACCTGGACATTGGCCTGCCCACGTTGGCTGGCCACAGTGACGTTGCAGGCGTCGTTGATGGTGACCCGCCCAAGGTCCGCAACGGCAAGCTCAGGCGTGACGCGAACATCGGATGCCACGAGCACCAGATTTTCGTGCCCGCCAGGAGTGGTATAGACAGCCGTGCCGCGGTCAAGTTCAGCGATGGCACCGTAGGGCGTGCGATAGAGATGCGCCGCGGAGTAACCCTGCAACTCCAGCGACAATCCACCAATGCGGATGAGCAGGGAACCGCCATCTTCGGTGGAGAGGTAGTCGCCCGAATAGATCGTAGAGCCCTCGGTGAGCACGGCATCGCCGATATGAGCCTTCAGGGACCGGGCAACCAGGCCGAGAGAGGCAGCAGGGGCGGTTGTTTGCGATTGAGCGCGCGAGGAGACAACGGGCAAAGCGACCAGCACGGCCAAGAGAATTACACGAGCGATTTTCATCTGATCTCCTTCACCTTGCTACAGACTGAGCCCCGCGCGCAGGCAGGATTCGATTCCCGAATGTGGTCACCGCGTCGTGGTGGATCTGGAAGCGCCGCAGGTACGGCTGACGGCGCGATCTGCAAAGTCAACGATGGATCACCGAAGAGAATCCACGTCCGGCGGACATCATTGTCCGAAGTGCCGGCCTTGGTTTGTTGAACGAGCCATCCAATCGGCATTTTGGGATGCGCAGAAAACTGGTGCAGGAACGATTGGTTCATGGAAGCTTGCGGAGCCTGATCCGTGAAGCCCGAAGAGGCCCAGACAGCGATGCCGCCGCCGTTCGGAGCAAGGAGAATGGATTCCGCAAGGCTCTCGGCATATACGTCCTGGAAAAAGCCGTTAAGGCAATCCATCAAGAGATAGAGGGGTAGGCGGCCTCCATTGGTTAGCGCAGCCGCATCCGTGGAATCGAACAGATCGGCGAAGGACCATTGTTGTTCGGCGCCGTGGCCCTGATAATCCACCAGCAAGGCTCCGTTATTGAGCGCGGCAATGATCTGAGAGCGCGCAGTGGCCGAGTCCAGTTCATTCGCGAGGATTTTTGAGACTTTAAGCAACGCTGGCAGGTTTGCGGATGCCGAGCTAACTGCCGAAGAGAAATTCGCATCGACGTTCTGATCGCCAACCATCAACGATTGTCCATTCCAGGTACCGGCAAAGCTTCCGCGTTCGTAATTGATGATGCGGGAGACGAGGAGTTGGGCGTCGGCGGCGCTGCGAACCGGCAGACGTCCGGTGGCCAAAGTGGCGTAACCAGTCTGCTGCAAGTCCGAGAACCAATCATCTGAACCCGTCTTGAACGCGGCAGTTTCAATCAATCGGGTGGGAACAAAGTCGAAATCTCCCAGGCCAAGATAGTTGCGGGGATCGAAGGAGGCATCGCCAACGAGCAGCAGAGCCTGGGGCTTGCGCTGCCAGTGAGCCGCCGCATCGGTAAGGAAGCTGCGGATCGCAAAGGGACTGCGTTCGCCATTGTTGTACTCGTCGTAGATCTGCTCCGTGGTGACGAGCGCCACTTGATGGCCTTGGGATTCCCGATGACGGACGAGTGGCGCGAGGCTGTCGGCAAAATCCGGATGCGTGATGATTACGATATCGCCGCCCGCGCGGCGATCATCGAGGAACGTGGGGACATGACGCGTGAGAGAAACCGGGGTAGAAACGGCATCCGACGCGAACGCAAGAATCGTGCGAACATCCGGGCCGGAAGCGGAGAGCGCCAAGGTTGCTGTAAAGGAGCCGGAGTTCGCGGCCACTTTCGGAGTCAATTCGGTGATGTTGAGAATATCGGTGATGTCGAAGACACGAACGGACGCGTTACTGAATCCTGCAAGGTGCAACTCCGAACCGGCGGGAGCAGTGGCGCGGAGCCAGTCGGCATCCGCGGCAAAGGTGTGTGCGTAGTGAAACTCGATAGACTGCACGACGCTGACGTCGTTGTCTCCGTTTAGAGCGGTAAGCGTGACGGTGTTTGTGCCGTCATGGAGCAGCGTTCCTACGACGGGGAAACTTTGTTTCGCCAGGGTTAGTCCGCTGAACTCCATCTGGCCGAGATCGGCGCCGTTGAATTGCACGCTGATGCGGTGATCCTGTTGGTCGGTGGCTCCCTGAAGGGCAAGTTCGAGCGAGACCGGCAAGCTGGAGGAAGAGTCGACGTGAGCGGTGAAGAGTTCCTGGTCGACAGGATCGCTGGTGATCACTGCACCGAAGAAGTTGTCGTTATCTTCACCGTTCAGCAGCGCGGCAAAGTAAGTGGTGCGATCTTCGCGATTCACGCTGAAAGGGAAACTTTCCGGTGAAGCGCTGCCGGAAGGCGGCGAGGGAACGGGAAGAATACGTTTGCCGGTCTGATTTTCGCGCACCAACCAGTAGATGCGCTGGTCCGAGAAGGGTGTGTCGATACCCGTGCCATAGAACTCGATGCCATCGGAAGCCGAAGCAGAGCGCCCGGAGGCTGCTGTCAAGAGCAGGGGCTGCTCCACGCCCTCGGCAAACAGGTGAAGCGAGCGAAGGTCGATATTGAGGTCGAAGCCGGCAGCAACCAACTGCGCGAAAGAGACGTGATACCAGCCTTCGTGATTGACGGCAATTTTCACCGCGGGGTGATCGGCCACAATGGTGCGAGAGATGTTCGCGGGAATCGCCGGGAAGACCGGCTGCGGCGTAACCAGCGCACGTGAGCCGGCGAAGACGGGCGCTGTGCGAACGGAGGGACGGAGTTCGCGGAGCAGTGGAGAAGCCTGAACAGACGCAAACGAGGATGCGGCGTGATCCGCGCCTTGGGCTTCGACGTGTGCCGGACCATGCATGGTGCGTGTCCCGTTGACATCCACGTCTTCGATCCAGTAGGAGGCGCCGCTGGAAGCCTGGGTGTCGACCCAGCGATAAAACTTCGCAGCGTGTTGCGGCTTGGAACCACGAAGCAGCAAAGCAGAACCCGCGACGAGCGAGGGAGTGATGCGCTGTTTTCCAGAATTGCCCTCGCGATAAATGTGGAAGCCGAGGTTGCGCGACTCTTCATGAGTTCTCCATTCGAGGACCACGGTGCCATCGGTCTGCTGGAAGGCCTCGAAGGAGGAAATATCGACGGCAGTAGGAGCCTGGATGGCAGTGATGGCAATCGAGGAATTGTTCCTCAAGTCCGGATCGGAGGTTGGGGAACTGACAATCGCCGTGTTGGAGGAGAGCGACGCGGAACTGAAGGTGACGGCCGTAACGTTAATGGTGATGACTGCGACGCTGCCGACGCCGAGAGAGCCGAGACTGCAGGAGACGGTGGTGGTCGCCGCAGTGTAGGTGCATGTGCCCATGTTGGTGAACACAGAGGTGTAGGTCACTTGGGCTGGGAGGATATCGGTGACGGAGACGTTTTGCGCGATCGCCGGGCCACCATTGGTCACCTGGAGCGTGTAGGCGAGATTCGTGCCTTGATTGACCGGTTCGGGCGAAGCCGTCTTCGTAATACTTACGTCCGCTTGCGTAGGGCTTGCGACCGTTACGAACGTAGGAGCTGTGTTATTCCCTGGATTGGGATCACCGACGGTGCTGGCGACGCTTGCAGAATTCGTAATGATCGTGCCGGGAGCTGTCGCTCCATTCACCTTCACAACCAGAGGGAAGTTCACGGAGGCGCCGACGGCAATGGTCTGTCCCGCGTTCAGGGTGCAGGTGAATGTTCCGGTGCCGCCCACAGCGATGGGGTTGCAAGTCCAAGTCAACGGAGGGACGAAAGAGACGAGTGTGGTGTTTGTTGGAATTGTGTCGGTGAATGTGGCATTGGTTTCGATCGCCGTACCGTAGTTGGTGACCGACTGGGTATAGCTGATGTTGTTTACCTCGGTGACGGGGTTAGGTGATGCCGAACTGGATACACCGAGGTCAACCTGGCCAGCCGTGGCCACAACCGTCGTCGCGGTAGCGGTATTGTTCGTCGGATTGGAATCCGGACTGGCGGAAGCAACAGTCACGGTATCCGTGATCGTCATCCCTGCAGCCGTGCCGGAATTCACATTCAGGACGATCGGAAAAGTTGCCGAGGTACCTGCCGCAAGCGACGCAATGGCGCAAACGATGTTGCCGGTCCCGCCGACGGGCGGCAAAGTGCCGCAGGCCCATCCCGCAGGTGGCGCGAGCGACACAAATGTGGTATTTGCCGGAGTTGCCTCGATGATGCCGACGGAAGTGGCAGCGGCGGGCCCTTGATTGGTCACCACAGCCGTCATGGTCACGTTGGAACCGGCGTTGACCGTAAGAGCGGAAGCGGCATTAGTTATCAGGAGGTCCGCAGAGGTGGCAACGCTGACGGTGGTGAGTGCGGCAGCGGAATTATTAGCGAGATTGGGGTCAGAAGTGCCGGCTGTAATATTGTCGACATCAACGATCTGAGTGCCACTAGGAGTTGCCGTGGCAACTTGCACGACAACGGTGAATGTTCCCCTGCCGCCTGCGGCGAAATCAGGATTGCTGCAGGAAATATTGCCGGTGGCGCCGATGGCGGGAGTTGTGGTGCAAATCCAGCCAGCCGCGGGCACGATGGACTGAAAGGTAGTGTTAGCAGGGATGGCCTCGCTAAAGACGGCGTTGACCGCATCCAAAGGACCGTTGTTGTTGACTCCCTGCGTATAGGTGATATTCCCGCCCGGTGTAACGACTGAGGGCGAGCCAGAATTCGTAACCGATAAATCGGTCCCAGCACAATACGCACCGGACTGCGTGCCCGGAGTTTCGGTGATGATATGAGTGCTTACCACCTGGCCAGCCTGGCCGGGCGTGGCGCCGTAAGAATCCTGGACCGAATCGGTGTAGCCATTCGCGCCACCCGCCACGTTCGAACTTGCCGGGGTGGCGGATAGGAAAATGACGCCGCCACCGCCGCCGCCGCCGGGACCGTGACGCTCGCCCGGGAAACCGCCGGGAGCCTGAGTGGGCCAGGCGTTACCGGCGCTGCCGCCGATTGCGTTCACCGTCAGACCGCTTAGACTTCCACTATTCGCGAGAATTAGAATCGAACCGCCAGCGCCGCCACCGCCCGTGCTATCGTTCAAAGTGCTGAGTGTGGATTGCCCATTGGCCGTAATAGTTCCGGTGCCAGTTACGCTTCCCGCGTGGATGATCGCGATACCGCCACCAGCGCCACCGCTGCTGAAAATCCCGTTGCCATTGCCATTGCTGGCGCTGGAAATGTAGTAAGTACCATTGTTCGTGGTGCCTGCGCCGCCGGCGCCGCCCATCACAAGCGCGCTCGTGGAAGCTGGGAAGACCGCACCACCAAAACCACCGTCGGTAGTGTTAGTGACAGTCAGGCTGTTCCAACCGTAACCACCTTGTCCGCCCGTTCCACCGTTCGAGCCTGCGCCGCCGCCGGAATTGTAGTCGTTGCCCGCAGGATGGCCGTCAGTGCCCCCACCGCCGGCATTTCCGGGCGCTCCTCGCGCATAGCTTCCGCCGGGGAGGGTATCGGTGGGAGTACCGCCCGTGGTGTCAATGGCGGTCGAAGCCGTGGTGATCGTTTGCGGAGCAAGATAACGAGGAGTGCCCGCGATGCCTTCTCCCTTGGAGCCGTTTGCGGCATTTGTTGCGGCAGCGACGTAATCGGAGACAGCGCCCGTGCCGCCACCAAGTTGGCGACCGGCGCCACCACGAAATCCAAGCGCGTCGAGAGCAACGGTTCCACCGAGCGTAAGCTGTGAAGAAACGTCGAGAACTAGCACGCCGCCGATCTTTCCATTCCAAGTCAACGGAACAAGGCCCGAGCTGAGCGTCGCGGAGGTGTACTGCGGAACGCGAATCATTTGAAACGTTTGCTGAGCCTGCGTGGTGGTGGCAACTACGCTGGAATAACTGTTTAGCAAGCCGCCGCTCGGTCCGGTGCCAACGAATTGAAGCGTGCCGCCGGCAGTGGACACGGCAGTGGAGGCAGTGACGAATTCGAACAGGCCGGAGCGGCCAAGGCTAGTCGATCCGGAAGCCGGATCGCCGGCAAGGCCATCGCCATATGAACTGGTATTTGTGCTGTTAATGGCAGCACCCTGCATCTGAATGATCAGGAGCAGATCGCCCGCGGCGATGCCCGTTCCAGCACCAGACGAAGCTCCCAAGGTGACGGCAGTTGCGCCGGAACTGAGCGAGCCGGCGGAAGCCGGCGGGAAATAAGTGTTGACGACGCCGGTAAGAGTGCCACCTGCACCGTCGCGACCCGGTGTTGCGCAAACAAGCGGCTGAACGACAGTGTAGGAAGCTGCGGAATTATTGCTTGCGTTAGGATCACCAGCCAGCGTAGCCGTGGCGGTGTTGGTCAGCGTGGTGGCTGCAGCAGGAGCCGTGACTGTAATCGCGATGGAGGCAGTGGAGTTCGCCGCCATGGCGGTGGTGATGGAGCAGGAAATCGTGGTGCTTCCGGAGCAGGACCAACCAGCAGTCGCGGTGACGGAGACCAGAGTGACGCCAGCGGGGAGAGTGTCGGAAAGAACGTTGGCAGTGACGGGAGCAGTGGCCTGTCCGAGATTTTCGACCTGGATATTGTAGACGAGGTTGGAAAAGATGAAGACGGGCGTGGGCGAAACGGACATGCTAACGGCCAGGTCAGACGTGGTGGTGGGTTCGACGAGGATGGATGTGACGCTGGTGTTGTTGGCCGGGATCGAATCGATGGTGCTGGAAGTAACGGTTGCTGAATTTTGAATGGTGGTGCCGGAAGCGGTGCCAGCGTTGACCTGCATGGTGATGGTGAGGGCAGAAGCAGAGGCGCTGCTGGGAAGTGCTGCGTTGTAGGTGCAGATGATAGGCCCTGCGTTGCCGGCGCCGGGATTCGTACAGGTCCAGTTTATTCCCGCATAGCCTTGAAAGTTCGTATTCGGCGGCGTCTGCTGATAGACGATGACCGTTCCGGTTCCAACAGAGGTCGGACCGTTATTGGTGACGACCTCGGTGTAGGTGTAATTCGTACTGACGGCGACGGCGGTAACCGATGCCGTCTGGAGAAGCTGAAGGTCAGCGAGGGCCAAGGTCACCGTGCTCGTAGTCGTGTTGTTTGCCGGCGTTGGATCCGTCCCGGTCTCACTGACAGCCGCGGTATTCGTTATGTTTGTGCCAGGCACGGTTGCCGCACTCACTGCAACCACGATGGTGAAATTGGTGCTGGTCGTGCCCGAGGCTATCGCCGCATTCGCGGTGCAGGTGATGGCACCGGTTCCGCCGACACTAGGCATGGTGCCACAAGTCCACCCGGTGGCCGCAGCAACGGAGACAAACGTCGTATTCGCCGGAGTGTTCTGTTTGAGTGTTACGCCGTTTGCCGCTGTCGGACCGTTATTCGTCACGGTTTCCGTGTAGGTGATATTCGCGCCTGCGGTGACAGGGTTGGGCGCAGCCGTTTGGGTCATGGAAAGATCGGGGGCCTGCACAGTCACGGAAACGCCGGCGGTGTTATTTGCAGGAGCGGGATCGGCGGTAGTCGAGCTGATATTGACCGAGTTGGTGATGATCGTCCCGTTCGCAACTGCGGCATTCACCTGCACGACGACGGTAAAGGTGGCTGTGCTTCCACTTCCCATGTTGGTGGTGCGAGTACACGTGCTGGCACCCGTGCCTCCGACAGGAGGATTGGCACAATTCCAAGTGCCGGCGCCGGCAGTCTTGGCGGCAGAAACAAAGCTAGTGTTAGCCGGAGTGATCGTCGAGACTACGGGCAGGGCAGCCGTGTTCGGTCCATTGTTGACCACGACGACGGTATAGGTGATCTGCCCTCCCGGCGATACCGACAAGGGCGCTGCCGTGTCGGAGGTGACTGCCAGGTCGGCCTGCGCGTGCGCGGCCGGAACCAGAAACGTAGCACACAAGAGAACGAGTAGGGCAATGCCTAGGAGAAGAGACGAAAACGTACGAATTCGATTCTGTGCACCGAGGAAGACTCGCCGGGCGAGGCAGCGAAGCGGTTGAACGAAGCGAGTCCGCCAGGGAGTCATGACCTCAGCGTGAGACCCTTGATGACGAGCGAGCACTTTGCCAAAGGTGCGAGACACAGGAAGGTCGAGAGTCAGCCCAGTGTCGCTGGCAGTGCAAAGAACGCCGGAAGAAGGATCGACGCCGCGGACACGATGGAGCAGGATTCCATCAGCATTCTGGATGAGAGCGAGATCGCCCGGACGCAGATCAGAAGGAGCAGCAGGCGCAACCACGACATCATCGCCATCCAAGAGATTGGGCCGCATGCTCTCGCCGTTAACTCGGAACTGCACGTTTTGACCGCGCTGGAGCAAGGCGGCACTCAACTCTGCAAATAGCTGGGAATTCTTACGAACTTGGACTTCACGCACGGACATGACGTATCGCCTCCACGGCGCTTTCCGTCGGAGCGAAACGGAAAATCGAGCACGGAATCGAGCGGGCAAGGTCCTCTAGGAAACTGAGTGAAAATTGAATTCCTTCCTGCAGATAATGCGGAACAAAAGAACGTGCAAAGAGTTCTGCCGCCGCCTTGCCCGGGGCCAAGGGCCTGATCTGGTTTTGGGGGGCCTGTTCAAGCAGAAAGACGGAAGACAGCGGAGCACAATCTGGAGAAGCCACGCCAGCATCGCCATGCCAGGGCGTGCCGTACATCCAGAATTTTCCGTCCTGCTTACGAAGAATAATGCGGTCGTCACTCAGCAGCTTGACGCTGGGCTGCGCCATCCAGAGTCGTGCGGTCGTGCTCTTTCCCGCGCCGGAATGTCCCAGGAACAAATAGCCGCTGCCATCGCTATCCACGAGCCCGAGTGCGTGAACTTCGACTCCTTCAGCAAGGGCGAGACGATGCATCATGGCCAGCTCATCGATGGGGTATTCAAGCGGAAAGACGGGCCCGGCGGTAGGAAAGCTGGAGCGATTCAGAACGACGTGCCCGCGCTGGAAGGAAGGATCGAACCATGCGGCTTTGTACGGTGACAAACCGAGCGATGAACTGGAAAAATAGAACTTGGTGCCGGTGGAGTCGGTGAAAGCAGACCAAAGCCCACCGGAGGCGAAAACGGGCGACGACGCGGGCAGCTGCAAAGTGTCGGCCCAGGAGACATCAAGTTCCATGTCACAAGCCCCGGCAGGTGCGTCCGCGATAGCGAAAGAATGGTGCTCGGGGTCGAGTGCAACAGTCATGCCACGTTCACACCACAGCCCGAGCGAATAGCCACCGATTCTCAGCGCCAGCCGGGATGCTTTGGGCGTGGCCGTTTGCGGGGTGGATGGCGTGTTGACAAGAAGTGTGGACATTTGAGTTTCTCCCGTTTTTCCAGCTTGTCTACGAACCCTGTGAACGGCAGGCCACCGGGAAGCGGCACGATCCGCTCGCCGGTCCGGCAGACCCTGTGACTTTGCAGTGGCCGAGTACGGCTTCCTCTGGGCGCAGGCTCACGCGAACCACTTCGGGCGACTGGTACGTCGCTTTCTTTGCCTTATCGATCTTTGGTGTTTCTTTCATTTCTTTCGCCGGTCCTTGCGTCCTTTTAACGTGTGTGTGTTCCGCAAGAGGAACACCCACCAGAACTGCAACCCGCTCGAGGCTGCAAGACGGGGAATGGATCGTTCACTGGGGGCATGGGGATGATGTTTTGAGAATTCGACGCCTCGTCAAGAAGCCGAATGGCGGAACGTTTCAGATCTTCGTAATGAGCACCGCCGGAGCAGCAGGGGCAATCACCGTGTTCCGGAACTTGCAAGTCGAGCGTATAGGCCCGCAGGTGTGCCACCTGGCAGAGAAATTCGACGGGAGATTCGGCATTGCCATTTTCCAGCTCCCCGTTCGCTGGGCACATACTGCAGAGCGATTGCAGGCGGCAGTCCGTGCAGATGGTTCTTGAGGAGCGCTGAGACTCCCGAATTTCGCGAAGCCGGCCAAACCAGCCTTCCTGAAAATGACCAGAGCGCAAATTGTAGCCGTCCTGATGCGAAAGCACGCAGATGGTCATTTGGCCCGTAGGATCGATGGCGCAACCGTTTTGCCCACCTCCGCAGGTATACAATTCTTTGGGTTCCTTACGATTTGTATCTGCCGCCTCCGCTTCTGCTAACTTGCGATATTCGGCCTTACGAACGGGATCGCGAAAATCCAGTTGAACCACCTGTTCCGGGGAGAGGCGAACGGCAAGCGGGCTTTGCGAACAGTCGGTGCGAGGGTTGAGAAGTGGATCAAACTTGAATTCCACGCCCAGATCCTGCTCAACGAAGCGCTTCATCTCAAACACTTCGTGAACATTAATGGTGGTGGGAACGGTCTTAAGTTTGAGAGGAAGGCCGCGCTGCTGAAGCAGGCGAATGCCCCTCATGCAGCGTTCGAAGGAGCCAGGTATTTGCGTGAGCTTTTCGTAGGTTTCCCGGGTGGCGCCATAGAGCGTGATTTCGATGGCAAACGGGCGATACTCCGCAAGATGATCGGCAATGCGTGGCGTGATCATCGTTCCGTTGGTGAACAGAGTTATTAGGAAGCCGCGCTTCTTCGCTTCCGTGTAGATGCCCAGAAAATCCTTGCGCGCGAAGATCTCACCGCCGGTGTACAGAATCCAGAGGCAACCCATTTCCACCAGTTCATCGAGCAAATGCACGTGCTCTTCAAATGTCATTTCCTGGCGGCGAGCTTCGGGGTCGCTCATCGGTAAATTGTTGTAGCAATGCTGGCATTCGAGCGGGCAACGATGGGTGACCTCGATAGACACCTCGACGGGAGCGCGGCGCCCTTGCTGCCGTTGGTGGATCAAGCTGGAGAACGCTCCGTAAGTGGCTGTTTGAACCAACTATCCCTCTTCGTGACTGAAGCTTCTGGATTCGTCGCAAGGGAGATCGCTTCCCTGCGAGCCCACGTGCAAACGATTACTCATGCAAGCGTTTGAACCAATTTCTCGGCCAACATGGCATCCAGAAAGTCCTGGATGTCTCCCTGCGCCCGGCTTGCGGTCACTTCAAACTCGTCGCAGACGCGATTGACCATCTCTGGGACGGTGTGGCCCTCGGTCATGAATTCCCAGAGGACGGAAGCCACCGGGTTCAGCGTGTATAACGAGTTGAGGTCACCGACACCACTGCGAATCGGTACGATCACGAGTTCGCCTTCGATCTGCCGAGCTACGACTTCGCGATTGCGCACAAATCGTGAACTATCCGAGTGCATGGACATGTCACACCCTCCGCCCGGGCCGTTATTTCAGCCGTGAACCGGTATTTGGAAAAGTGTGCGGCACTGAAGCAGCTTGTGCTATGGAGGGAAAATACTGCTGTTCCTTAACGGTACTTGTTGCTTCATTGGGCAAGCGCGACGCCAAAAAGCGAAAAGTAACGCCGGTGCTAAATAATTTGCGCGTCGCTCAACAAGCATTAACCCAGGTACCTGACAGCAGGCATCTACACTGGGCGGCGGCCTACGTGTCCAACGCAATGGTCGGAGATCACGCTTCTCATTATGTGCAAATTGACGATTTACGCCCGTGTTTGGCGGGTTCAGTCCACCCCTCTGTTGAGACAGTGTTCGATGGGCACGCTTGCAGTAGATACCAAGACAAAAAATCGTGCGTGGCCTTATCGGAGGCCCTGACGATCTGCGTCAAAAGTCGCAGGGGCAGGGCAATCTGACGCTCCTTGGCGTTCTCCGCGATGATTTGGGTGAGGATGATTTGGGTCACGCCCTTTCCGGTGCGCCCGTCCCCTGCCTTCGCGAACCATGCGGGCGATGTCGTCCAGCTTAATGTAGCGGCTGGCACCCGTATCGTAGAGCGGCCGATCGCTGTATTTGCGGATGAGAACTTCAGGGTTCTTCATATCGCCCCCGGAGGATGCTAGGCGTCCGACTCGGGCCTCCAGAAAGGGCCTCCAGAAAGAGCTTGACACGGGGGAAACGGGGCCGTACCGTGAAGTCGGATACTGCAGTGCAGTATACCGCGGAATGAGAGGAGATTCAATCATGATCGCGAAAGAAAGAAAATCACCGCGAGCCTCCCCGCCCGTGAACCCGCTGATGGGGTGGGCGCGCCAAGGCATTGAGAGTTTTGTGGCCTCGCAGAAAATCCTGCTGGATCTGGCGGGTCAACAGAATGCTCTGTTCGTCGGAATGGCGCGGGAGAATCTTGGCAAACTAATTTCCCGGCCGGGCACAACGCTGGCAGGATTTGCGGACATGGGTGTCAAGAACTTCACTTCAGCAGGGAAAATCCTGCTGGACCTGGCCGCCGGTGAGACGGCGCTGGCGGTGGATGGGGTGAAGGAAGGACTGCGGCTTCCCGTGGCCACAGGTGCTGTGGCTGAGGTGGTACGTCACCGCGTGGATACATTAGTCGGCATGCAAAAGCAGTTGCTGGATGCGGCCGCGGAGCAGACTCATGCCATGGCCGAGTCCTATCAAGAAGGCAAAGGCTTGATGGCCGGGGCGAAGGTAGTCGAACTTGTACGGCGCGGCATCGAGGGCTTTGTGGAGAGTGAAAAGAAGTTCCTGGACCTGGCCGCGCATGAGGTGAGCGCTGCTACCAAGGGGGGCAAGCCGAATGGAAAAAAGCGGGAACGGATGGAAGTGTTAACCAAACTGGCGCGGCAAGGTGCCGAAAAGTACATCGATGCGCAGAAAAGGCTTCTGGAACTGGCCATCGAGGAGTTGGAGACGGCTAGGAAAACCAAGGGCGAGCGCAAATTGGCGGTCCGGAAAGCGCTCGAGCGGTCCTGGGGAGAACTGACGGAGAAGAGCGTTAAGAACCTGGTGGCGGCGGAGAAGTCGCTGCTGGATCTGGCCATCAAACCTAAGATGGGGATGGCGCGTGAGGAGATCCGCAAGGCTGGCCCGCGGGCGCGGGGCACGAGAGTACACGTAAGAGCCCGCAAGACAGCAGCATAGAGAACATCTGTTGCCGTTTGGGGTCGCTCCCGCTCGGCGCAACGTGACCAGTGTCAACCACTACTCCCCAAAGTCTCGCAAGGAACACTGGCGAAGATGGTCGGCACGACGCGCTCGCCGGTCAATTCATTATTGAACAAGTTCAGGAAATTGCGCTTCCTCAAGAACAACGGCGGAATGGAGATCAACACTTCCGACCAGCAGGTGGCGGCCGCCAAGCAATGGTTCGCGTACCCCCGGCTCGGGGGTATAGTGCGCCTCTAGGGCCCAAAGAGGGGGGTCGATGGAAAACGCGGTCGGTTTGGTGATGACGGGTGGCGGTGCACGCGGCGGTTATCAAGCCGGTGTTCTCAAGCGCATTGGAGAGCTGAAACGTGTTCGGACACAGGGTAATCCTTTTCCCATTATAGGAGGCGCTTCCGCCGGAGCGATTAATGGTTCTGCTCTTGCCACAGGTTGTCACGATTTCGCTTCGGCCACCCAGAGTCTTGCAGAATTCTGGGCCAATCTCAAACCTTCCGACATCTTTCACTGTGATGTCTTGTCCCAAGTACATAATTCCATAACCTGGATAGTCGATCTCTCCTTTGGAGCGATTCTGGGGGGAGGCAATGCCCGATCGTTGTTAGATGCCACCCCCCTTCGACATTTTCTCAATAGGCACCTTGAGTGCGACCGGATACAGGAAAATATCAAACGTGGGCACCTCTACGCGCTCGCTATTTCCGCGACCAACTACAACTCAGGAAAAAGCTATCTCTTCATTCAGGGAATGAAGGGGCATCCGATATGGAAACGGATCCGACTGGTGACGGTTGCGACGAAGATCACTGTCGACCACGTTTGCGCTTCCTGTGCTATTCCTTTTGTTTTCCAGCCGGTAAAACTCACAATCCCACGTGGGTCCGCCTTCTTCGGCGATGGTTGTGTGCGCCTTCAGCAACCTCTCAGCCCTGTGATCCGCCTGGGGGCGGAGAAGGTTTTCGCGATCGGCGTCCGTTGCGGAAATAAAGAACGTCGAGAGGAAACCGCCGACGAGAGGAACCCTTCGCTAGCACAAGTGATGGGAGTTGTCTTTGACGTTATATTTCTGGATCATCTCGATACTGACATCGAGCACCTTGAACGGTTGAATCAGTTGCTCAACCGCGACCAGATTAATCAGCCTGGGATTGAAGGAGCTCAAAAGATGCGGCCATTGACAACCTTTATTATCACGCCTTCGGTCCATTTATCAGATGTGGCAAAGCAGCACCAGAAAGACATGCCCTCTCTGATCCGTTACTTTGTATCCAGTTTGGGACGAGACGCAGCTTCCTGTTCGGATCTGATGAGTTACCTGCTATTCACGCCAAAGTACACCCGAGAGCTCATTGAGATTGGTTACCATGACGCCAGCGAACGAATCGATGAAATCGAAGACTTTCTCTATTCGTCCAAGGACGGAGACGCTGAAAACCCACCAGCCAGTGAAACAGGAAGGAACGTGCCCAAGGCAGGCTCGGCAGCGAAACGGACCGGAAGCACGGTCAGATCTCGAAGGTGATCGTACCACGTGTAAAGCTCACGGGCACCAAAGACGAGTTTTGCGTGTAGCGTATTGGGCGTTTCTTGGCTTAACGTGGCAACATGACGGGGACAGTCGTCGGACATGAGCGCTTGATCCGCGAGGGCTCACTTATAATTGCCGGGGAATTCTTCTGATACGTTGCGACCCGTGGTTCCGCAAGCCTGGATTTCCACGCACTCCACTACGGGCGTTATTGTGTGCTGGGATACTGCCACAGTTGAGGTTTTTGTCAAGGATCACGCCGTTCTTCAGTTCGCCAACGTAGTGACCACCCATACAGTAGACTTGTGAGCCGCGCAATTGGCCTATGGGCTGACCTTGCAAGTCGTAGATGATCTTGCCGTCGTGAAATCCAGTAGGCACGCCCGATTTTGCGTAGATAGCGTCTTCCATATCGAGTCCCTCGCTCCTCCTGGATCACCCGCTGGCGGGTATTGACCGTGGCGCCCCGCCGCATTCCCAAGGATCCCCGCCCTAGGCCCACTCGTCAAACTTTTTGTTTGCATGTATCACTTCTGAATATTTCATCCTACTCGTCTGGTTTTGGCTTAAAACGCGCAACAGGCGGAGGGAAACCTCTAACAATAAACGCGAGTCGCGTTGGCTAGCCTCGGCACAGCAGACCTGTGGCGGCGCGCCAAATCTACCTCCGGGGCGAGCAAACCCAATCGCTGGCCGATCATCGAGCAGCAGGACCTATATCGCGCACTTCTCAAGTGCTAGTAAAGTAGATACTGATACTCGGGCATGGCAGGCAGACCAAGGGCGTTCGCAAAACCCATCGAGACCGGTGGAGAGTTCGCTCTTTGAAAATGAACCCAGAATTGCCCGAATGTGATTTTATATTTCGCCCAGTAATCAGAAGGGCTATCCAAGCGAACCGAACTGTTCGCTCAAGTCATGCGTTGTGACAATGCCGGAGATCCTCCGGGTTGAATCGGGGAGATACTCGCCCGGCGATGGAAAAAGATCGACTTGCTGCGGAACACGCTCGAAGTTGCTGAAATGTTTTCGCAGCGAGAATTTGGATTGCCGAAAACTCGCAACAGTCTTCGGGTGATACCGATCAGTTCTGACCTTCAGATCCTAGAAGACCATAGATCCGGGCAAACACAACGCGAGCCAGAGGACTTGGTCCTTACAACACCTTCCGGAACTCGACTCAGTCCGAAGAATCTCTACAACAGAGTGCTTGCGCCGGCACAGTGGCCACGAGTATCGTGGCATTCGTTCCGGCACTATGCCGAGTTCCGGACTATGCCGGGCAAACTCGACCAGTCGGCCAAAACGACGCCCCAAATAAGCGTGCCCGTCATTTTAGCGGCCAGATTACTCGGCATAGCCCGAAGGCCAGCTCGAGCTCCTTGAAGGCAGCTGGCGGGCGTCACCTCGTCGGGTTCCTGCGAACTGTGATGCTACAAGAGTGCGCCCGCAGCCCACTGTGATGCGGCTTATCTCTGTCAGTAGCACCCAGACGAGAAAGGCTCGATAGTCTTTTAATGCCGACCATTCCCAGACTGTACAGTTGAAGAGGTGAAAAACTATGCCCGGTGCACTTTCTCAAAACGGCCCAAAATGGGGCTAATACCAGTTCTACTCGGCATAGTTCGGAACTCGGCAGTGGCGGCTATTCCGGCCCCGGAATAGTCGTCACACACATGCCACGCTTCTCACTGAAGTGGGAGAGTCGATCGAGACCGCACAGTCCTTGCTGGGACACTCGGATCTCGGAACGACGCTCAACACATACTCGCACATGATTCGGACTCGCAACGACGTTCGTAAAGCGGGTCGCGGATGTTCTGTTCTCAAATGTTCTCAAGTTAGACGACAGTTCGAAACGTGGGCACTTCAACTGATTGAAAAATCAGGGCCCGCCAGGATTTAAACCCGGGACCAACGGATTATGAGTTCAAAGAAGACCGTCCGTGAATCACTTGCGATGGAGTATTGCCAAACACTATCGCCTGGATTTAATTGGTCATTGGAAGCGCCTCAAACGCTCATCTCCCAGCTACCAATTGATACGCTCTTTGATGGAGCATGGGCAAAGAAATGCGCAATGTCCCAAAAAAGTGAACCTGCAATTGACAGAGAAATTCAGACTTTCCGAACCTGGCCACTCGCCGAAATAACAGCTGACCTTGTCGGACCGGATCTGCACCAGTCTTTGAGCGTGATCATCTGCCCGTCGCACTGATTCCTTGAGATCGAGACAACTTTCTGCTGCTGCCCTTCGCGGTATTTCTCTACGCTGCGCAGCGCCGCCTGCTTTGACGGCGAGTCTATTAACACAACCAAGTACCGCGCAGGGCAAGCGGGCGCCGGCTTCGAGATGTTACATACTATTCATGATGAATCCACTATGCCTCGGGCATCCTCACTCTACTGCGTTTGGATTCCGGCTGCCGCCCATCGCCCTCTGTATCGACGACGAGATGTGTGTACTCGAACATGATCCTGTTCCAGAGGTTTCGGCCGGCGAACAGGGAAAAGTGAGGAACGGCCAAGTCCGATGAATCGTGTGCACACAAAGAGATGGGGACCGCGGCAGAATACGACCTGGCTGTTTGTCCTAGTGTGCGGCTGGCTGCTTTGCGATGTTTCGGTGCGGGCTCAGGACAATATTCCTACAGAAGGTCCCGGGGCACCTCAGAGTGAACCGCCCACTCAGGACGACGATCCACTCACCACGATGTTTCACCACGCGGACTGGGAGCGCATTTGGCTCTCGGGCCAGGCGAATTTTATCTCGCAGTACCATCCTGCTTTTACCTCGCCTTATCAAGGAGTGAACAGTCTTACTCCAGAGGCTCAGGACGCGACGTCCCGGGTGCTGACGCTGTTTACGGGCTGGCGTGCAACGCACACCACCGAATTTCTCTGCGACGTCCAGGAGACCGGCGGCCACGGCTTGGGAGAAGCCCTGGGCGTAGCCGGATTCTTCAACCTTGATGTAGTCCGCAATCCCACGCTCAGCAAGGCGCCGTATATCGCTCGACTCATGTGGCACCAGATCATCCCGCTGAGTCACAAGAAAGTCGCCGTCGACCGCAATCCCTTCAATCTATTCCACGAATTGCCTGAGCGCCGGATGGAGCTGCGCTTTGGCAAATTCAGTCTGGCCGATTTCTTCGACCTCAATACTTTTGGCACCGATACCAATCTCCAGTTCATGAACTGGGCGGTGGACAATAATGGCGCCTACGACTATGCCGCGGACACCCGCGGATTTATGTACGCGGCCCTGCTCGAATATCACGACCGCCACATGGTCATCCGTTTTGCAGAATCCCTAATGCCCAAAGTGGCCAACGGCATTCACCTGGATGCGGATCTCAGCCGCGCGCAAGCCGAAAACATCGAAGTGGAGCTGCAAGGGCGGGTCCTGGACGAGAAGCCAGGTCTTGTGCGCTTCATGGGCTATGTGAACCACGCCAATATGGGCATCTACAGTCAGGCGGTGAACAACTTTCTTTCCGGGCGGACCCCTTCACCAGACATCACCAACCATCCCCTGTGGACCACGATTAAGTATGGTTTCGGGATCAACTTCGAGCAGCCCTTTAACGATTGGCTGGGTCTATTCGGCCGCTGGGGTTGGAACGAAGGGCAGCACGAATCATACGCGTACACGGAAGTGGACCAAACCTGGCAGCTGGGTGTCGGCGGAAATGGGACGCGTTGGCGCCGCAATTACGACCGCATGGGCCTGGTTTTTGTCAGCAATGGTATCAGCGGTGAGCACCAGCGATATCTCGCCTATGGCGGCTATGGATTTTTGCTCGGAGATGGCAAGCTGAATTATGGCCGCGAAAATATTCTAGAATCCTATTACACTCTGCATCTGTGGCGCGGAATTTTCCCCGCTGTTGGCCTGCAATACGTTGTCAATCCGGGATACAACAGAGATCGCGGACCGGTGCTCGTGCCAACGCTGCGATTGAACCTGGAGTTCTGAACGCCTACCGGCTTTGAGATCCGGGGCCGGGGCCCACCCTCATCAGTCAAGCAGTTGCGCACTACTCAGCGTTCCCTCGCTTCGTACACCGCACTCCTCAGTTCTACGGTAATCCCACTGACGGGGGCTGCCGCTGAAATGCCAGATTGCTTTTTTGATCTGTCATGGGGTTAGTTGGATGTGGTGGGCCCGCCAGGATTTGAACCTGGGACCAACGGATTATGAGTCCGCTGCTCTAACCGCTGAGCTACGAGCCCCACGAGGGATAACACATTGATTTTATATTGATTTGTGAGAATTGGGTGAAAGATTTGAAGCGTCAAAAACGAGCACTGTAGTAATTTCGTAGTACTTTCCCGCCTCCGGCGACCCCAGTTTTTAATTGATTATGCGCTAACGTTTATCTTCCTCGACGGGTTTAGGTCGATAACAACTTCCTCGAACCCATTTCGGGCCAACTTCCCCTTTGACGGCCAATCGGGAGTTAGTGCAATCCGACCGCAGGCGGAGGATATCCTTTCCCTCTGGGTCGTATATTTCCTATGGCAAATGCCTGTGCGTGCGAGTGCCCAAACCCGCGAAGTGATTTCAACGGAGAATACCTATAATTACCAGCTGCGTTTTTGAAACAAGAAGGAGATTCCGATTGACAACGTCCCTAGGGGAGGGGCACCATGCCTGAATCGTTTGTGGCTTCAGAAGCCCCAGAGGACCAATCTCTTCTCTTTCTCGGAGATTTCGTCATCCGAACGGAGGTAACCAATGGCGCCAATCCACGGTACAAGCACGAGCCCCACGGTTCCGGCAGTCTTGGGTGAAGCGACAGTGTTCGAGGGTGTCCGTGGAGTAAGCGAGGCTCCTGGACATGGGGGCGTTGTGGGTCTCAACACCGATAAGTCCGCTAACGCCGGGCCAGGAGTATTCGGGCAAAGCGACCAAGGGGAAGGGGTTCGGGGATCGAGTAAAGCAGACTGGCACGGTGGTGTGGTTGGTACGAATGATAGCACCGGAACGAATCCCGGTCCCGGAGTCTATGGCGAAAGCAAGGGCGGCGAGGGAGTCCGGGGTGTCGGCCACTCTGAGGCACATGCCGCTGTGGTTGGAACGAATGACGCGGCCGGGGGTGGCGCAGGCGTGTTCGGGTCGTCCCAGGGTGGCGAGGGCGTCCACGGCGAAACTCAAGCTGGGTTCTGGATGGGCGCGGTAGCGGGGTTTGCACTTAACTCGAACGGCGGCGCCGCAGGCGTCCTGGGGCTGGCCAGCGGCACCGGGCCCGGCGTATTCGGCAAAGGAAGGCCCGGAGTCATGGGTTTTCATGGGGATCCCCGATTGCAAGAAACCACAGTCGCTAACGATAGTGACAGGGCGGGCGTATTTGGCGCCAGCGATAACGGAGTTGGCGTCCTCGGATACTCTGCTGACCCAAACACGCCCTCCATCTTTGCTTTCGGCGGCTTTCGCTCCATCGCGCTCGGTAAGCCGCTGGCCGGATTGTTCGACGGGAACGTCCAGGTCAACGGAGACATTTTTCTCCCCGGCGCCGACTGCGCGGAGCATTTCGACGTTGCGGGCGATCAGCAGATTGAGCCAGGATCAGTCGTGGTTCTCAGTCAAGACGGCCTTTTGACTGAAAGTCGAGAACCATACGACAGAAAGGTTGCGGGCGTGATATCTGGTGCTGGCCCGTACCGCCCAGCTATTGTCTTGGATAAGCAGCCCGCGCCGCGCGAACGTCAGCCGATTGCTCTGGTCGGCAAGGTTTATTGCAAGGTGGATGCTGAGTACGCGTCGGTTGGCATTGGCGACATGCTCACCACCTCGCCGACCCCCGGTCACGCAATGAAGGCCGACGATCCGGCCAAAGCGTTCGGCGCGGTGATCGGAAAGGCATTGGGGAATCTCTCCTCCGGAAGAGGGCTTCTGCCGATTCTGGTGGCCCTGCAATAAGCGGGCGTCGAGGCTGCAATGGCAAAAAAACGTACGTACAAGATGAGCACCCAACGTACGGGAGGGTCATTTCCACCGAGCGGTTGTAACAGCCTTGCAGTGACCGGTATGTTGAACGACCCGAATGTAGCCCCCGTTTCTCCGCCGGCCGGAACAGCATTCTCGGCGGGCACAGCGGAGAAGTTGACCAATATTCACGTGCAACTGATTTTCTGGGGCGCTTGGTGGAATAGCAATCCGCTCGCCGGGCAAATCAATGGCGCTCTGACAAATTTGTTGGCGGGACCCTATATGACGTATCTGGCCCAGTACGGCGTGCGACGTGGCAATGTTCGTGGGATCACCTTCGCCAACGACAGCGAGCCGGGGTCGTTCACTTTCACCGGAGTCGGCAATTTCCTGAAGGATTTGCTAGACAATGATCGTCTTCCGGAACCGGATGATGATTGGCCTATTGTTTACGCGGTGATTATGCCCACGAACTCTACCTATGTGGGAACACCACCTGGATTCAATGGCGAGAATGGCTGGGTTACCTGGAACGATTACGACATTGGTGACGTCGACAATGATCCGGCTTACTATCTCTGGGCGGGGAACGATGGAACGTTGGATTACGTCACCACCGTCCTGTCGCATGAACTTGCAGAGATCGCGACCGATCCCAACGGGGGAGATGGAGTCCTGCAGATCGGCTGCACCAGCCAATGCCAGATCGGCGACGTGGCGACGGTTTGCCAGCCTTGGTGCGACTACGTGCGAGGCGTGAAGGCTCAGGGATACTGGTCAATTCTCGATGGCAACGGAGTCCTGCCGAAGATGTACTCCATTCGACGCACACTCGCGGGAAGAAGCATAGGCGGCAAGCTACCGCGTCCCAATTTCAGTGTGAACGCCTGGATCACGGCACAGTTCTAAAATGAACGTTTCTTGCGGCTATGAATCCTTATTTCGCGTGTCTTGAAAAGACCGAAATTCAAGACACCGTTTCGTGCAAGGTGCCGTCCTGCATCTCAGTAAGTCCTGATTGGTTAATCGGAAGCTATTCCGGGCCAGAAGAAGTCCGGTGGGAAGTCGCCACCTCGCGGTTCAGTTGCCTGCGTAATCGCAGGATGTAAGCGGTGTCAACGGTTATTGTGACTTCAAACGGTCTGAGGGCTTCACTTCCTGGTTGGCGGGCTGAACCAGCCGCTGCAGGTCAAGAGTCTAGGCTGGTCGGAGATGAGGCAGGGAGTCCTATTCGGGATTCTCCTTGCGGCTGCCATCATTCTTTCCTAACCGAAGTTCGTCTCCAACACTGAGATTTTGACAGGGTCGAAAGAACTATGGTCGCAATCACAGTCGACTTGCAAGCAAAGGACTTGGTCATGTGGTTGGGGCATCGTTGCACCGCACGACTTTCATGAAGTTTCGCGGGCCGAGGGCCCTAAATGACAAGTTACCGGTAATCCTCTACACGCCGCGGGACATCATCCTTCCACGGAACTTGTAACTCCTTATCGACTCTCCCTCTCTCCCCGTTGGGTACTGTACTTTGCGGGCGCTCTTCAGCACGCCGCTAAACCTACTCTTCCCTCATTTAAATTTGCATAACGACCGCGCCCGCCGCAAAGCGAGCGGCTTCCTTCAAGGAAAGTCGCTGTATCGAAGGCGCGCAACCCTGTCGTGCTCGTGTACACGAATTGCAAACTCGCGCTTCGGATACATCAGCACTAAGACTTTACCGGGGCTTGGCCATCGCGGGACACTTCAGCCGATTTTCACTCCACAATAATTCGGTCTGCCCACTCCACGAGCGAAACAAAGATCGCTGGATTGCCGAATTTTGCGCCCCATTGATTCAAGTCTGTTTCCGTGACCCCACGGGCCCGGGAGCAGGCTCCTCAAGCAAAGATCGGAATATGTTTTGATACAACTTTTTCGAGGGTTTCGCTCAAGGGCGGCCAGCCAACCGGAAGGATCGCATTCACCATCGACTTTCGCAGCAAGGAGGTGGCTTCCGCGAGAAGAAAAATTTGCACTTCGTGACCAGCTTCTGACAATACGAGTCCGTGTGCGAAAGGAAATGCGGCCCTTGTTGGATCATCGGGCCCCCACGCACTTTTCATCATAATCTTCAGAGATTTTTTCGACTCCTCAGCCCTCGTGCCGAACGCTAGAAAAGGTAGACCCACTAGCTGAGCCAAAAATGTACGTCGAGCCATCTTTGTTTTCTCCTGAGTTGAAATCCCCCAAGAGGCAGTGTGAAAAGTCTACTCTTAATTTTCTTGTTCGGGCATTCCCGTTCCGAACACGGTCATAGTCGCGCCCGAGGCCAATACGTCAGCGATCTCTTCCTTATAGTGAACTTTGTTGCGCTTCACGTTCGGGCAGGTCAGCCAGAATAGGCGAGTCTTGACGTCCCGTACCATCGAGTCTTCAACCTGGTATTCTCGTCTCGCAATTAAATCCCTGATATCGCCATGATCGTGCTCTCCTTGCGGTCCTATAGGAATCGTGAACACACGCGCCTTCTGCCGGTAAGCTGTAAGGTCAGATTCTTTCAATTGCTCGTACAGGCCCAGGTCGATCAGGCTCTGTTCGAAAGGTCTCTCATCGTATCCGAGAGTTTCGATCCACTCCACTCGATTGCTACCAGTAACTTGCTGTTGGGTATTGGCCATAAGAAATACTCGCCTCGGCCGCGTCGACACCCACTTTCGCAGCCATCAAGATTTAGCAACCTCGCCGCAGTGGCGTCGCGGATGCAGAGTCATAATATCGAAATCGAAGCCGACACGAGGCCGCATCTGCGCCGCTGCCTTAACCACTTCTGGACGCTTCTTATTTTCCTTGGACACCGTAGTTGTCACATATTATTGGCGTTTTTACGCTGTGGAGACGCGTGACATTTATCGACGCTTTGAGTGTTGCTACAGAAAGCCAAGGCTTGCCTCGGTGGATTATTCAATGGCAGTTCGCGCAGACCAGCGCAAGGTCGTCTATTTGCGTCTTGTTTCCCTCAGCAAGGGTAGCAACCGGGTTTGTGTGGTTGCACTCGATGAACCCATTCCCGAACTGCCGCTTCAGCTCGACGAGTATTGCGTCGATGGGCTGAGTGCTCAGGTTCTCTGGCAAGTGGCTTCCGGTGCGGTGCTGCGCCACGCGCTAGCAACCATGCCTTCTTCCATTTTCTTGGTCCGCGCTTCCGAGCTGGCGAACACGACTCGGACTTGCCATGTCGGATTCAACACAAGGCCTATACCAAGCCTGAAAATTTATGCTCAGATTAGTTCATGGATGACATGAGGCAGATTGAGCACCGTCGGAGCCGACGCGTAGGGATGAAGCAGGCGCTGCGGGTCCGTCCATTGGATCCGAAGGATGGGTCGTTTGAGGAACTGGGAACGACGAAAAATGTTTCTCAGGGCGGCGTGTATTTTGTCACGCAGCGTGAGATCTACTACGAGGGGATGCGCTTGTCTGTATCGGTGCCTTACTCGGCGACTGGCACGCAGAATTATGAGTACCATGGAAAGGTTACTAGGGTGGAGAAACTCGGGAATGGTCAGAGAGGCGTTGCCATAAGATTCGTGTCATCGGCCGCTATGAACTCCTCGAAATTCTGAGAAATTGTCATTGCGATCCTCGAACCTTTGGTAGCCGCTCGCCTGCGGCATTAATCAGATGGAAGGACTTAGAGATTTCGTCGGCGAGAATAGGACCGGTTACTCCCTCTATACCTCTGCGGGTTGTGCCGCAATCACGTGTGCCTGTGACGATACGCACAGACATGACCTAGCCAACGGCGTCTGTTTAGGCTAGAGTTGTTCGCCAAAGACGTCGGTAATGGGTCGGCTGCTTGCTTTTACGGCAATCCTTGGGTTTCTAGCGCGCGTTTCCTTCGCCTTTGTCCCCACACCCCAAGGAGGATCTCGCAACTATGGCCTACGCTGGATTTGTAATGTACCAAGTAGCCCTGGCAGCCGTGTGCGCTCCGAGTCATAAGTACGACTCAAGTGGCTGCCTATCCCTGCCCTACGCACGTTCCGCTGAGAGGCACTCTATGCTCCGAACTCTGTTTCGCTATTTCTATTGTGGGGCTGTTCTTTTGCTCCTTCCGGTATTGACGAATGCCCAGGTTCTGATACCGGAGGTAACACGCATAGGAAATCCCAATCCTGCTACAGACGCTGCATTCGGAACCAGCGTGGCCGGAATCGGCGACGTGAACGGCGACGGCATCGGCGACCTGATTGTAGGTGCTCCCGGCCTCGACAAGGTTTCGATCATCTCAGGCAAGGATCGAAGTGTACTCCGGACGGTCGGAGACCCAGACGGTCTCTCTAAATATCAGTTCGGATTTTCGGTAGTCCGCGTCGGCGATTGGGATGGTGACGGCATTGACGATTTCGCGGTCAGTGCTCCCGGCGTGCCGGGCGTGGTGCCACTGCCATGTGTGCTGCCACCGTGTAAGACGGATCCTCAGTGGGGACGAGTGTTCGTCATCTCGGGGGCGACAGGGGGGTTGATAAAGAAGTTTGAACCGCCGGAGGAGACTTTGCAATTTGGCTATGCGATGGCTCCTCTGGGAGACATCAACGGTGACGGCAAACCGGATTTGGCTGTGGGGGCGCCGGTGCTGACGAACTTCGTTGGCCATGTTTACGCGCTTTCCGGCGTGGACGGATCGCAGATCTGGAAGGCCACGGAATCGGGAGCTGGGCCAAGCTCGAGACGCAACCGATCGCATCGTTCGGAGCGACCTTGGCAGCACTGCGTGACATCAATGGTGACGGAAAGGCCGATCTCGTGGTGGGCGCGCCTTTCCATGATGACGGCACTGGCAAATTGGCGGGCGCGGCTTACGTGCTGTCGGGCTCCGATGGAGCACAGATCCGCTCACACGTTCCACTATCACTATCGACAGAAAATCGATTTGGAGTCTCCGTAACGAATATCGGCGACCAGAACGGTGATGGCAAAGACGATTACATGGTTGGCGATTCGAAAGCGTCAAAGGTGTACTTATTCAGCGGTGCGGATGGGAGTTATCTCGGCGCCATTGCTTCTCGACAACTGAATGATTCCTTTGGCTTCGCAGCGGCAACCGTGAGCGACTACGACGGCGACGGCAAAAAAGATTTCTGGATCTCGGCACCCGATAGCGACCACGTGTACCTGATGAACTCGGCGGGAACGCAACTGTTAGATGTGCCTGACCCGATGACCGGAAACAAGAGTTTTGGACACTCGCTCGCGTCTACAAAAGACCTCGGGGGCGACAAAGGAATGGACCTGGTAATTGGTGCGCCAGACGAAGTCGTCGGATCAGGCGCAGCGTACCTGGTTACGGTGCGCGAGGACAAGCCGGTGGCAAATGCCGGGGCCGATCAGACGATCGAATGCAACCGCGGTGGTACCGTCACACTCGATGGATCGGCTTCGTTCGACCCGGATGGCGATCCGATTACTTATGCCTGGAAACAGGTCTCCGGCACGACCGTAAACTTGACTGTGTCGGGAGCAAAAGCGACGTTTACTGCGGCGCCCCCGGGAGTGTACGAATTTCAACTGACCGTAACCGACGACAAGGGTGCGAGCTCAACCGACAATATCGTTGTCACCATCCGTGACACAACGCCACCAAACCTACTCGTGAGCTTGAGTCCTAACAGCCTCTGGCCGCCGAACCATAAAATGGTAGACATCACGGCCAACATCACCGTAACTGATGCCTGCGATGCCAAACCGACGGTGCAGCTGTTGTCGATCACGAGCAGCGAGCCTGCGAATAGCACGGGTGACGGGAATACATCGCCCGACATTGCAGGTGCGTCATTCGGGACCGACGACCGCGCATTCCAATTGCGGGCTGAGAGGAAAGGCAACGGGAACGGTCGCGTTTACACCGTGACTTATAGTGCGCAGGATGCGTCTGGCAACACCGACACAACAGATCGGTACGGTGACCGTAGCGCACGACCAAGGCGTGTCCGACTATATCAGTGGATGCGTTCCCAACTTCCGCAACGATCAAGCAGGGACAATCCGCCACCTTCACGTTGACTGTGACGCCCACCAACGGCTTCAACCAAGCCGTTTCGTTCGCCTGCACGGGACTTCCTGCAGGAGCAAGCTGTTCATTTGCACCTGCCTCCGTCACCCCGAATGGTGGTCCAGTCACTACGACTCTCACGGTGGCGACGACGGCACCGTCAGTTCACTCCGAACTCTTCGAACCCTCAAACTGGCTCCGGGCGCAAGGAGGGACGATCGCTACAGCCATGCTCCTTATTCTTGGTGTACCTCAGAGAAACGCGAAAAGGCGCAAGAGGTTCGCGGTCACCATGATGCTTTTCGTGATTTTGTCCCTCATGATCGCGTTCGGTGGCGGCTGCAACAGTTCAGGAACTAACCCCGGGACGGTCTACTTTCTAATCCTGGCGCGCAACTCGGTACCGCTCAAGTAACAGTTTCCTCAACCGCGGGCTCGTCTGGCTCGGCCAGCCAGCACAGTATCAGTATCTCGATAACAATCACGCAGTAAGCAGCAGGCGGCGCCGGGGCTAGTAGGTCCGGTAACGGCGTTTAATCAGGACTCTGCAGACTCGTTGGTAAGAATTCTGTTCCTGAATATTGTCATACCGCAGTTTCTAAATGAGTCCGTGATGACGTCGAAGCGGCCAATGCGCGGCTGGTAGATCTGAGTCCCACTATTACTGCAGGCCCCGCAGTACCGCTTTAGCCAGGCTCCGCAAACGTCCAATGGTGGCCGGAAAGGATTGGTTTCTCCCCGATTTGTACGTGCTTCCGGAGACCACCGCAAAGGGAATCCGGCCATGCTGCACATCGATGTGCTCCAGCACTTCGGGTATCGCTTTCAGGTGTGGAAGAGCAGCAAAATACAGATCCTCTTTTCGTCGGGTTACCACCGGGACCGGCATGTTAAGGCCCTGCCTCTCTCAAGCGCGAGACTATTTCGACCACGGGGAAACCGCCCCATGCGTAGAATAGATCTTCTGGAAAATCACAGTTCCACTCCGCCAATGCAGTTCTCCATGCAATGTAATTTAATGGCATGGAATCGGCGATCGTGCCATCACAGTCGAACAAGTACGCGTGCAACGCCCCAGCCGGTATTTTCAATTTCATTTTCGCCGCTTCTCCTTGCGCAAGCCACGGGCAGACGGTATGAGAATAGAGCACCTTGGATCAGTGGGCGCCTGCTGCGGCAAGGAAATTACCATAGCCAACGACCACCGTGGATCCAACTAGCAAAAAGAGAGCCAATGTCAGAAAACGCATAGCGGGGACACCCGCGCCCCTCCACTCCTTGAAGCCAAGGCCCCACAACGTGCTGAAGATAATGATGCTGGCCATGTGCAAGGTCCAACTGGAAAAACCGTACTTACCCATTTGTGTTTCGCCCATGGTGTAGAAAAAGAATTGAAAGTACCAAGTAGTTCCCGCAAGGGCACAGAGAAGATAATTCGCCAGCATCGGAACGTACTTCTGATCCATGGGCGAGGGGGAGGGTATGTGTTCGACGATCTCACGGCTGGGAGCGTCGATGGCCGTCTCCAGAATGGGTTCGTCGGTAATTGCCTTGTATTCCTCGATGCTCGACGTAAAGTACTGGAAGCCCGTCTTGTTTTTGAAATTGAGCCCGAGGCACCAAATGAAGTTTGTGGCGAATCCCCCGATCAATACCACCACGAGCACCGGCAAACCTTGCCACAGAGCGGGCGTGCCATGCATCAAGGTCAGCGCCTTGATGGGGCGGCCCGCGGCGAGTCCGTAAGCAAAACAAGCGCTCATTACTCCCGATAACGTTGCTACAGCCAATCCCTTTCTAAGATCAAATTCCTTAATAACGGCCTTTTTCTGCTCAACAGACATTTCACGTTCTTTGTAGATACCTGCAATTCCCGCAGCGGCAATTCCCAAAAGGCAAACGAAAACGCCGGCAAGAATCACCCGCCCAGAGGACGTACCCATTACCTGAGTGAAGAAAAGACCGCTGAAAATCGGGGGCATCAATGTTCCAAATGCTGCACAGAGGCCCAAAACAACGGCCATTCCCAAAGATAGCCCAAGGTAACGCATCGTCAGCCCGAATGTAAGTCCTCCCACACCCCACAGGAGCCCAAACAAAACGACCCAGAAGATGGTCGAGGCAGGCACCTCAGAAAGAACCTGAAATAGATCTCGTGTCAGGGCGATTGCCAGAAGCCAAGGCGCAATGATCCAGCTGAAAAATCCACCCACCAGCCAATAGGTTTCCCATGACCATCGCCTCACCCCGCGATATGGCACATAAAAGCTTGCCGACGCCAGACCGCCGAGCCAGTGAAAGAACACACCTAAAGCAGGATTCGGGGTCAATGGAGCCTCGAGTGGCAATCAGACATGAAAGACCTCCTCGAGGGGCGCCATCGCCTGGTCTGGTAACAATCCCTCGGGCTGAACAAAAAAGCCCGCCATCTCTCGTTGCCAGCGTTCGTTAACTTCACGGCGGGCCATGCCGGCGCGCGCGCGCTCAAAATTGTCGGTTTCCAGATAACCAACTAGAAGGCCATCCGGCCGCAGGAAAAGTGAATAATTGTTCCAGCCGGTATCCTGGAGGGCCTTCTTCATCTCTGGCCAAACAGAGCGATGGCGTTTTCTATATTCTTGAACCCGGTCGTGTTTCACTTGGAGTACAAAACAGATCCGTTGCATAAAATTCCCCTCACCGCCGGCAAAACAAAATTGTCACCGGTGGAAAAACTGCCCCTCCGCTTTTTAGCGGAGAAACGCTTCGGTTAACCCGCCGTCGACCGGGATCACATGTCCCGTGGTTCGGGCGCTCAGCTCACCAGCTAGCCAGACGATGGCAGCGGCACAAAGTTCGGGCGTGACAGGGCGCTTGGTGAGCGTTCGCTGGGAATAGAAATCCGCGAGCTTGTCGCGGAGCGCTTCGGTCGAATCGGATTCCGAAAATGCGATTTTGTAATTCTGTAAGGACTGAATCACTCTGTCGCGTGGAAACATAGTCGACCCGGTAACAACCGTGGCCGGAGCAATTCCATTCACTCGTACGGTTGGTCCGAGCCTGATGGCTAGTTCTCGGATCAAGTGATTCAGCGCCGTCTTACTGGTGTCGTAAGCCTCGCTGCCTTTCTTAGAGACAACTGCGTTTGCAGAACTCGTGAGCACCATCGCGCTTGGCAAGTCCTGGTCTTTAAATACCCATTCCGTTGCGAGCGCCAGCAAATAATTGCCAGTGACATTCACCTGAAACGCCTGAACCCACTGCGCTTCACTCAGCTCACCTCCTGGGCCCGGAACCGGATAGATCGCAGCCGTGTTCACCACGATGTCGATCCCGCCGAATTCCAGAATCGTATGCCTGACAGTTTCCGTGAGGCTTTCTGCGGAACTCAGGTCGGCTGCGGTTGCCTTCACAAGCTCTGGGCTTGCGAGCGAACCAGTTTGTTCCGCTACTCTCTGCGCACCCGCTTCATCTAAGTCGGCAACCATCAGGTGCGCTCCCTTACGTGCAAGGAGAAGCGCCACCTCGCGGCCGATGCCGCTCGCTCCGCCAATAACCAACCCAATCTTCCGGCTGAACTCAGCTTCCGCGGGCATGCGCTGCAGCTTTGCCTCTTCAAGCGCCCAATACTCAATTCGGAATGCCTCCGAGCGCGGCAGGGCCACATAATTGTGGAAGTGCGTAAATTGCTTCGATTGCTCGGGGTGCCGCGCCTGGGGCATAGGGTGTGAAACTTCGCAGTCTTCCAGAGCATTGGCACCGGCCATCACATGAATGGCGTTGATGAAAAACTCCGTTGCGATCTTTGCTTCCTTCTTGTTCTTGCCGAAGCCGAACAGTCCAAGTCCGGGAACAATGACCACGGATGGATTCGAATCTCGCAACTTCGGTGAATCGCTCGTCGCCCAGTCCTCATAATACTGCGTGTAGGCCGCACGGTACTCGACAACCTGCGTCTGTATGCCGGCCTTCAATGCTTCAACGTTCTGTTTTGCCGGATCCCAATCCAAAAAAAGCGGAGACACCCTCGTGCGCAGAAAATGGTCGGGGCAGCTGGTGCCAAGTGCACTTAGCTCGCGCGACCACTTGGAGCCGGCGAAGGTGAGAGCATCCTCGTCGTCATTATAGTGCGCGATCACTCGGCGGTTGGAGGACAGTGCGCCACGCAAGACAGGAAAGATCTCCAGCGCCACATTTTTACGATCCGGACAAGCTGCGTGGTCCAGACCTCCGAAGAGAGTACCCTTCCGATTTTGGTGGCTGGCGATAAACTCGCCCATTTGTTCGATGGCGTGAGTGCTATTGAGGTAGCATTCTCGATGCGTCGCGCCCCAAGTAAAGAGCCCATGCCCGCCCAGCAGAATCCCGTCAATTCCCGGGTTTTCCCGGACCGCCTTCTCGATCATCAGTGCCAGTTCAAATCCGGGGCGCTGCCAAGGCACCCATACAATTCTGCGCCCGTACTCTTTGTTGAACTGTCCGAGCTTCTGCTTGCCATTCGCGCTCGCGGCCAGCGCTATGGCCCAATCCGGGTGCAGGTGATCCACATGCGGGAAGGGTAGCAGCGCGTGGAGTGGCGTATCGATCGACGCGGCAACTCGATTCTCACCAAAAGCCGAGAGCGGATAGTAGCCGACCATTTCGTCTTCGTGCGCCTCGCCCCGGTAAATCTCTTTGAGTTGCTCCAATCGATCCTGATACAGGAGCGCGAATCCCGCCTCCGTAATTGATCCCAAATCGCCTCCACTGCCCTTAACGGCTAAAACCCGCGTAGGTTTACTTGTGAAAGGATCGGGCAGTTCAATCTTCGAACTGGTATTTCCGCCACCAAAGTTAGTGATTCGCCGGTCCGCGCCGAGCAAGTTCGAGCGGTAGCGCAACAGCGCCAAGGGATTGCTGGCAAGTCTATCCGCAGTCTCTAAATTCCACAGGTCACGCAATTGCGTCGTCTTTCTGACTTCAGGCATACATTGCCTCACAATAATGCTCGAAGCGTTCCGCTTGCCGATTCCAATTCTCGCTATCAAGCGGTTCAAAAACTTCGGCAGGATACGACCGATCGATGATGCCGCGCACTTCCGTCAACGTGCTCGCGGCGCCGGTTGCCAAAATCTGTATCGCGACGTTACCGAGAGCCGTGGCCTCCGCTGGCCCCGCGAGGACGGTTCTGCCTGTGGCATCCGCAGTCAGTTGATTGAGCAAGCGGTTCTTTGCCCCTCCCCCAATCACACGAATTTGTTCGACGTGTTTTCCCGTCAGATTTTCCAGGCTCGACAGCACCAGGCGGTATTTGAAAGCCAAGCTTTCCAGAATTGCCCGCGCATAACCAGCAGGAGTTTTGGGGGCAGGCTGGTGGGTCCGCGCACAGAATTGGTCAATTGCGGCAGGCATGTCTCCGGGGCGCAGAAACGATTCGTGGTCAGGATCAACCAAGCAGTAGAAGGATTCCTGGCGCGCCGCGAGTTCCATCAATTCTGAATGGTCATAGCAGTGGCTCTCCTGCGCGCTCCAGACATGGCGGCAACACTGAAGCATCCAAAGCCCCATCACGTTCTTCAACAAACGCGTCGTGCCATGCACTCCGCCCTCATTGGTGAAATTCAGGCGTAAGGCCTCCGGGGTGATGAGGGGTTGGTCGACTTCCGTTCCGAGAAGAGACCACGTGCCGGAACTAAGAAATGCTGTGCCTTCACGCGCAGAAACCGCCGCCACAGCTGAACCGGTGTCATGCGCCGCCGGTGCTATCACCCGCGTATCGGCCAAAGCAGAATTTCGGGAAATGCCCGGGAGTAATTTGCCAAGGAAGGTGCCGGGCTCGACAATTTCGCTCCAGAAGTGCTTCGGCAATTCAAGCCGCTCGATCAATTCTCTCGCCCAGGACCGCGTGAGTGGATTGACGAGCTGCGTTGTCGTAGCATTGGTAAACTCGCAGACGGCATTCCCGGTAAGCCAGTAATGGAATAGATCGGGAATGGTGATCAACCTTCGTGCCGCTTTCAGCAACGAAGGGGTGTCTCGAACCGCTGCAAACAGTTGGTACAAGGTGTTGATGGGCATGAATTGAATTCCGGTGGCCCAATAAATCTCTTCCTTCGGGACTTTCCGGAACACCTCCTGCATCACACCGGCTGTTCGCGCGTCCCGGTAATGATAGGGATTTTGAAGCAGCTCTCCCTTCTCTCCAAGTAACGCGTAGTCGACGCCCCACGCGTCCACCCCAATCCCAGCCAACGGCATTTCTTCCAAGCTAGATAGAGCTTGGCGAACCTCCCACCACAGGCGAGCTACATCCCAATGCAAGCTTCCACCGTATTCGACGGGCTCGTTTTTGAACCGACGGATTTCTTGCGTCGTCAGAACACCGGAGTCAAGATGCGCAAGGATAGCCCTGCCGGTTTCCGCTCCAAAATCAAACGCCAGATATGGCTTCGAGAATCTGCTGTTAGGCATACGAGGACACGCTGCGGGAATTCCTGGCGGACCGGTCTTTGGTGATGCGCTCCAGGTATCCGCTCACACGAAAAGCTTCCATCGGATTTTCTGGAAGACCCTTTGAATGACGCCATTCCCGGATGATAGGACGCACATCCGTTGCAAACGCGTTCTGCAGTACGGATTCGGCCCGCACCAGGTCGCAACTCTTTTGGGCATCGGCCAGTTCGGCATAGTCAACAATCGTCGCCTTCGAATACAACTCCTGCGCCATATTCACTGTTTGAATCATGGCTTCAATCTTTCCCTTTAGATTGTGGCTCTGGTCGATCATGAACGCGAGGTCCGTCTGCTCGCCGGTCTCCCATTCGTATAAGAGGATCTCGTGAAAGATGCGAAACACCTGGTACGGGTCGATAGACCCCAGGGTTAAATCATCGTCCGCATAACGCCGGTCGTTAAAATGGAATCCCCCAAGCCTCTCCTCGGAAAGCAGCCAGGCAACAATCTGTTCGATGTTCTGGGAGGCGTAGTGATGCCCCGTGTCGACCAACACTTTTGCCTGGGGCCCGGCATAGCGCGCCAGATGCACCGCCATTCCCCAGTCTGCGATGTCCGTATGATAGAATGCGGGTTCGAACGGCTTGTATTCGACAAGAAGGCGCTGGCCCGATGAGAGCTCTGCGTGGGCCGCCTTCAGCAATTCCTCAAACCACCTTTTGCGTTGCCGAATATGTGCCGTGCCAGGATAGTTTGATCCATCAGCGAACCACAGCGAAATGTCTCGGCTGCCCAAACCCCTTGCGATCTCGATGCTGTCTTTGGTGTGCTGCAACGCGCGCGCTCGAACCGAAAAATCAGGATTCCCAAAGGACCCATATTTGTATTCCTGGTCCTGAAAGAGGTTGGGATTGATCGAACCGGCTCGCACGCCATACCGTTCCGAGAATTTGTGAATATCCTCGACGCTTTGCATCCCATTCGGGAAATCCCATAACACGTGCAGTGCGATTGTCGGACACGCTCCGGTCAACAAGTGAACCTGGCCGGCATCACTGAATTTCTCTTCCGTTGTGGTAGCGGCAGCAGCTTGGATGAACTTGCCAAAACGCGTCCCAGTGTTTGCAAAACCCCAAGAGGGAATTTCGATGCGAAACTGGTTTAGGGCCCGAATGATTCTGGCGGGCTTGCTTGAACTCATGGCTGGTCCTCAAGGTGACACAAAGAGAGTACACAGGCCGTGGTTGGGAGGTCACGCACTTTCTGTTCACAAATGGGCGTTTCGCAATGCAGAATGCTAGTGTCAAGCGAAACCGTTGCTTGTAACTACGCCGGAGAGCTTGCCGGCTGAATCTGTCTGCAAATCGGTCGCCAAGCATGAGTCGAAAGTTGAGGAGGGTGTCGGCATGTCCCTGATAAATACTGGTGCGGCTCTAGTGCTAAGCCGGCCCTGTGATTGAGACTACGAGCGCGGATCACCCATCCGCTCCAAAGCCAAGTCTGGCACGTCAACTTGGCCTGTTCGACGCCACCATGCTAGTCATGGGCGGCATCGTGGGTTCCGGTATATTCATAAATCCTTACGTGGTAGCTCAACAGGTGCATACTCCAGTATTGATCCTCGCAGCTTGGATGTTTGGCGGGGTTGTTGGAGTGGGCGGCGCCTTTATATGGGCGGAATTGGCGGCCACGCTGCCCGAGGTTGGCGGTCAGTACGCTTACCTTCGCGAGGCCTATCATCCAGCAGTCGCATTTCTGTACGGTTGGGTGTTGCTACTCGTCATCCAAACCGGAGGTATGGCGGCCGTATCCATCACCTTCGCCCGGTACTTTGCGGAGCTCACCGGTTTGCAGGTGCGCGACTGGGTCATTGCCACAGCAGCACTCGCTACATTAACTCTCATCAACTGTCTCGGCGTAAAAACCGGCGGACGTACGCAGAGCGCGTTCATGGTGATGAAAATCGTCGCCATCTCTACCCTGGTCATCGCCGGGCTGGCCTTGACTGGCAGGCATGTGAACGTAATCACCGCAGCTGAGCGGGACTGGTCGCTGTCATCGTTTGGCGCAGCTATGGTGCCGGTACTTTTCGCTTACGGAGGGTGGCAGACGGCGAACTTCCTTGCGGCGGAAGTGAAGGAGCCAAAGAAAAACCTGCCTCGAGGACTTCTACTCGGAGTTTTCGGCGTAGTGGTCCTGTACATCGGTGTGAACTGGGTGTGCTTGCGCTCTCTCGGGCCGCGGACGCTGGCTGAAACAACCACCCCCGCCACCGCCGTGATGCGAATGGCATCGGGCCAGCGAGGGGCGACGTTCATTGCCGCGGCCATCGCTATTTCGACTCTCGGGTTTCTAAGCCAGGCGATCTTGACCGCTCCTCGCGTGTATTTTGCAATGGCGGAGGACGGCCTGTTCTTTCGCGCGATAGCGTGGCTCGATCCCCGTACTCGCGTGCCAGTCGTCGCCATCGTCCTACAGAGTGTGTGGACAATGGTAATCGCTCTCTCGGGCCGCTATGAGCAGATTTTGAATTACGTCGTTTCAATGGATTTTCTATTCTTTGGACTGACGGCAACCACGATCTTCGTTTTCCGCCGACGGGCCGCGCGCGGTGAGATGAATGCCAGTCTCGGTTATCGCATGCCGGGGCATCCGGTGAGCACGGTGATGTTCGTCGCGATATGCTGGTGGGTCGTTCTGAACACGGTCTTCCGCTATCCTCAGAACAGCCTCATCGGTTTCGTTCTATTGCTGGCGGGCATCCCCGTGTACTGGTTCTGGAGCCGGCGAACACCGTCGCGATCTGCTAATCCGTAAGCGAATTTTTCTGCAATCAGGAGAGCAAGACATGAATAATTTGCGGTCCGACGCAGTCTCACGCTATCTGGCCTGGGCCAAGTTGCACTCGAATGCACGCTTCAACCTGGCGGCAAGTGGCGTTTTGGATTATCCGCTAGCTGAATTGCCGGTGCACATCGAGGACCTCGAGATCGGCGGGACCGGGCCGTACGGTCATCAACCGCTGATGGAACGGTTGGCGGCAAAGGCGGGTGTGCCTAAAGAATGCGTCGTCTACACCCTGGGTACATCGATGGCAAACTTCGTGGCGCTGACGGCACTCGTCCACCGGGGTGACGAGGTACTGATTGAGCGGCCCACCTACGATCCGTTGCTCACTATTCTCGATCACATTGGGGCTAAGGTAGTCCGCTTCGAACGTCTCGCGGAAAAGGGATTCAAGCTAGAGCTAGGAGAACTCGAGCGCAAGCTCACTCCCGAAACGCGTCTTGTGATCCTTTGCAACCTTCACAACCCAAGCGGCGCCTTCATCGATGAGAGTGCCATGCGCCAGGCAGGTGCGATGGCGGCCAAAGTTGGGAGCGCGCGTTCTTGTGGACGAGGTGTATCTCGAGACCCTGTTCGAACAATCGTGGCGTTCCGCGTTTCATTTTGGAGCGAACTTCGTTGTTACCAGCAGTTTGACCAAAGCGTATGGGCTGAGCGGTATTCGCTGTGGATGGATTCTTGCGGGGCCGGAGTTGGTCTACCGCATGTGGCAGGTCGTTGATTTCACATATGGAAGCCCAGTGCATCCAGCCGAGCTCCTTGCAGTGATCGCCCTCGATAATCTCGATCGGGTACGCGATCGCGCCCGTTCGCTTCTGGAAACGAATCGCACGCTGGTCAACGAGTTCCTGACTAGGTATCCAAACCTCGATTGTGAACCAAGCCGCTTCGGCACCACCGTCTTCCCGAGGCTCAGGGTGGGCCGTACCTCCGAATTTGTGAAGATCCTGCGCGAGCAGTTCGAGACCAGCGTAGTGCCAGGGGAATTCTTCGAGCAACCCCAACACTTCCGAATTGGCTTTTGCAGAGCTACGGAGACGGTGCGCGGTGGACTCGAGCGGCTAAGCACTGCACTCGAAACATTCCACTAGTTGTCCCACTAGGGCTGGCGGCAGTTACGTTGTTCGCCGTCAATCTGTCAGCGCCGGTGCAAAAATCCCCATAGTTCCGGTTGAATTTTCCCCACCCCTTGATGTGGTAAACCGGAGCCCACTCCATACGGAGGAGGTTCCGAGACTCGTTAAGGGGGAGAGACGTGCAAGAACTAAAGGAACTACAACGGCAAGGGATGAGTATTCAGGCGATCAGCGATCTGACCGGCTGGGACCGCAAGACGATTCACAAGTATATGAAGGCGGCGGGGGTGGTGCCGGAGTATGGCCCACGTGCAGCGCAGCCGAGCAAACTCGACGCGTTTAAGCCGTATTTGGAGGAGCGGCTGCGCGCCGGGGTGTGGAACGCGCGGGTGCTACTGCGCGAACTGCGCGAACGGAACTTCACGGGCAGCTACACGATTCTGACGGACTGGTTGCGACCGCAACGCAGCGCCGCACGCGTTGTGGCGGTGCGACGCTTCGAGACGCCGCCAGGCAAGCAGGCGCAAGTGGACTGGGGGCATTTGGGCACGCTGGAGATGGCCGGGCAGGAACAGAAACTGCACGGCTTCACCTTCACGCTCGGTTATAGCCGCAGGATGGTGGCGGAAGCGGCGTTGGACCAAAAGCTGGGCACGCTGCTGCGCCTGCACGAAGCGGCGTTCCAGCAGATCGGCGGAGTGCCGGAAGAAATTCTCGACGACCGCATGAAGACGGTGTGGCTGGGGACGGACGCGTGTACCTAGCGCCGAAAGTTCTGGTGATCGATGAAGTAGGCTATTTGCCGCTGGACGATCTGGGAGCCACGATTTTCTTCCAGTTGGTGAGCGCGCGGTACGAACGCGGGAGCATCATCCTGACTTCGAACAAGAGCTACGGGGACTGGGGATCGATCTTCGGCGATTCGATCATCGCGACGGCGATCCTGGACCGACTGCTGCATCACTCGACGACCATCAACATTCGCGGCGAGAGTTACCGGCTGAAGGATCGTCGTAAGGCCGGGCTGGTGCCGCCGCGAGGACAGGAAGGGTCGGAGGCCGCGTCTCGTTCCTTGGCCTCGGACTCCGTTACGCCCAAAACGCGTCAAAAGACGGCGCTGGGCTCCACTCCGTCCGAGGCCAAGGAGGCCCATCGATGAGGTTCAAGGGTGGGGAATTTTCAATCGGAATTGACAAATCTGCTTGTCACCTTCCTCCGACGACCCGTTGTCGTCACCACTCCGCGTAGCATGATTACCGAGTAGCGGCGGACAAAATTGCACGGGAGGGCGGGACAACGTTCGTTGCGAGGGCCGATTAGGCGACAGCCTTCTTTGCTTGCGCTTTGACCTTTGCCCAACGCTTCTTGGCAGCCCTTGAAATCTTTGCTCTCCCCGCCGCTGACAGGACGCGTTTCTTGGCACGAGTAAGGTCCCGCCTTGCGGACTTACTGAGAGCCTTTGCGGCCGATTGCAGGCCACTTAAATCATGCTGTAATTTGGCCAGTTGCTTTTTTACCTTTTTCTCTTCACGCCTGATTGCCGCCAAAATGCTCATGGAGTCCTCCGGAAACAATCTACCTGAGAGACTCCTTTCTACCAATCCTGTACCTTCCGGATGTCTTATTCAATTCGTCATGATGCGAAATACAGCCGCGAGGATCATGGCCAGCGCCAGGCCGAAGGCAGCAAACGGCGTGAGCTTCGGTTTGACTCCGGTCATCGCCGGCACGATCAGGCCGACGCCTCCAAGATACTCACAGACCCCGATGAAGCCGAACGGGTCCTGCGGCACCGCGGAAAACCAGCCTGTCCATGAGGTGCCCTGGTTCTCCGCGGTGCCGCTGCTCACACCTTCACCGCCAGGGCAGCGTCAAGCACCATTGTGAGGCGGTCCCCCAAAGAGAATTAGTGAGAAAAAGCTGTAGTTTCATCATTTTTTACTATTTTTTATCTTTATGTGCTTTCGCTCGAGTACCCGCAGGCACTTTCCTCTTCAATTTGATCTGATTATAATCAACGGCGGCACGGACGAGATTCTTCAGAGCACGCTCATTAATCTTATCGCCCTCGAAAAAATCGATCGCTCTCCACGCGTTGCCTTCGAGGCCCGCGTTGAAGAGCTTGTCAGGATCTGGGAGGCTCGTCCCGTGGGAAAAGGTAAGTTTCACTTTATCTTTATGGGCGTTGGCGACCGCGATTATTCCGTCGTGAGACCACACTGGGCTTCCCATCCACTTCCATTCCTCGATTATCTCCCGGTCGGCCTCAAGGATGCTCTTGCGAATGCTGGCGAACGTTTTGCCACGCCAGTCTGTGAGTTCTGCGATCAGCTCGTCAATACGTTCCGATGGATTCATTGGATCTTTATGCCTCGAGTTCTTGTCCCGTTATCATGCGAGTAGCTTCCACCTGCTCCGGCGACATGTATTGAAATGTCCCGACAATCGTTCCGTCTTCAGTGACCGGCGAGAGCTTTGGCGCGGTGGCAGTTAAAGTGGCCAGAGTAGCCATCGGCACCGCCGGTTTGGCGAGTCCAAAATCCAAGAGCTTCGCTACGCCGCCCGTCAGCATGATGTTCCCCGGCTTCAAGTCCCGGTGCACCACGCCATTTCGATGCGCCTTGTCCAGAGCCTCCGCAATCTGCACTCCATACTTCAGCACTTGTTCCTGCGGCAAAGCCCCCTTCTCCAACCGCGCTGCTAGCGTCTCTCCCTCCATACACTCCATCACCAGATAGTCCACGCCGTCCTGACTGCCCACGTCATACAAAACACAAATGTGCGGATGATTCAGGCCCGAAATGGTTTTCGCTTCGCGTTCGAATCGCTGCTTGCGAACAGGATCTGAAGAAAGATGTGCGGGAAGAATCTTGATTGCTACGGTGCGCTCAAGCCGCGTGTCTTTCGCACGGTAGACTTCGCCCATGCCGCCCGCACCCAGCGGAATATCGATTTCATAGGGTCCCAGTTTTGTGCCCTGAGCGAGAGGCATAAGTGGCCGTGATTATAACCCCGGGCAACCTCCTCCTGGTACCTCAGCCCACGAGGGCCTGATTAACACACTGTGTCAACGGAGCGTGAGGTCTTGATGGAAGACTGGAGGCTAGTTGCCGGTAACGCGAACTTACCCGGCATGCGGAGGCAACTTTGTGTTTAACTCCAGGTCAAACCGAACTGTGCGGAATCGGACAGTTTGATTGGTAGCGTCTCCCGTATGCTGTGACATGAGTGAATTTCTAGCTTCGTGCCCACTACAGGACACGATTCCACGGCTGTGCCATTAGGAAGCGTGAGACGTTTGGACCGTTCACTTTGTAGAATTTTGCTTGTCGGATGACGAACTCCAGCCAAGCACAGGACGGTAAAGAGATGACCTCCAACGACGAGCCCAGGACCGAGTCTGGCCAGACTCTGAGCTTAGAGCAGACATTAAGCCAAAGCGAGCAGGTGCAGTCCGCGGTCGCGAAATGTGGGCAGGACCTCTCTGAAGTGAATGTGCAGCTCAGGGATGAAATCAAAGAACGGAAGAACCTGGAAACAGAGCTTTCTGAAAGCTTATTGGCCGAGGAAGAGGCCCGCCGCCGCAGTCTTCATGATGAGGTGACGGGCCTGCCCAATCGAGCACTCTTGAGGGATAGGCTGGAGCATGCGCTCGCGCAGGCAAAACGCCATTCGTTGAGTCTGAGCCTCTTGTTCATCGATCTGGACGATTTTAAAAAAGTTAACGACGCTCACAGCCACGAGGTTGGAGATAAGGTCTTACGAGCGATCGCTGAGCGCCTTCGATCTTCCGTGCGGGCAGACGATACCGTGGGTCGCCATGGCGGTGACGAATTCGTTTATCTGGCACTCGACCTTGAGAAAGAAACCCTTGCTGAAAACATCGCCAAGAAAATAAGGAACACGATTGCAGAAACATGCGAAATCGAAGGAGTACCATTCACAGTCAAAGCGAGCATTGGGATTGCTACTTATCCCCAGGACGGCCGCACTACCGAAGAACTCCTACAAAGCGCAGATAAAGCAATGTACAAAGCCAAGGCAAAAGAGCATGGGTACTGTTTCTTTCACGAGATCGCTGCTTCATAAACCGAATCAGAATACATCTCTATTGGGGATGCAATATTTCGTAAACGAGTAGATTCAGGCGTGGTGGTTAGGGAAGGTCGGGGACCTCGAAGGTTATGTATAAACCATCACGACACCTAGACCGGGGGTGAATTAATGCCCAGCTTTCCTATCGCCAAGGTCCGGCGCTCGCGCCGAGTGATATTAAAGAGGCGAGCCAGCCTGGTCATCAACCTGGACCGCAATCAGAAGAGGCTCCCCTGTCTCGTCCTAGATTACTCCGACGAAGGGTTCAGGCTGCGCGGGACGTTTCAGCTAAGGCGTGGCCAGACGGTCGAACTCATCCTTGATCAAGAACCCTCACGCTCCGTGCGCTGCAGAGTAGTCTGGGTTGGCAAAGTCGGTTCCAAGCAGGAAGGCGAGGTCGGCCTGGAATCCACTTAACTGATCGAGGGACAAAGTAGGCGAGACAAATCGCCTCTTCGCCTGAATTGCCGTACATCCCCAGCTTTGCACCGGCGTAGCGGTAGAGATAATCGTTCTTCAGGAACGCCCGAGTGCCGACGGAACTGGAAACTCGGCCCGCGTTGATTTGTTTGATCAAGGCTTCAAAATCGGTTCCTGCATCCGAGATGCCGTCATGAATGGCCTTCTGAACTTCCGGCGAGAATTTGGAAATATCAAATGTTTTGCCTGCGCCGATGTCGAGCTTGGCAAAGCGATCCATCAGATCTTTCTCTGACGGATTTGTAGGGCAAAACTGCAACATGAAATTTACGTAGGGAAATAGAGCAGGTGACGCGAGCATTCCGTCGATCGGCTTTGGCCAAGGTACAACGGGTGCGGCAGTGGACACAGACTGAGACAGGAACTTTCTCAGAGATTCAGCGTTGTAGCTTGCTTGGATCTTCTTTACGTGGCCCAAATCCGCAGGGTTAAACAGTTGGGTGCGAAAGAGAATGTAGGCAATCTCAGTTTCCGAGTGTAGGACTGCTTTGACTCCCTTTGGAGTCTCACCGTTCCAGCCCGGACCGGTAATCATAAAAACGCCACCGTCGTTGCCGAAGCTACGTGTTCCAAGATAAGCGAAGTTGAAAGTATAAAGATCGATGACTTGGCCGGTGTAGTAGCGATACTTTTCGATCCAGAGCATGGCAACAATCACCGCGCGGAACGGAGATCCATCCAGAGATAGGAATAGGGAGTGTCCGAGTTAGGAGTTGCCACAAATTTGTCATCAGGTGTCGCCACGCCTGCTGAGTTCGCCAAAACGATCAGAATTGGTGGTGTCGATGGCCTGCTTGTACATCGATTGATAGCTACTGACAATTGCGAAGCCGTAGATATAAGCCTCTTCGGAGATCTGGTGCGCTTCTTCAGGAGTCGGCCGGTTCTGCGATTGCTTCTGCTGCGCTGGCCCGCGCGCAACAATCGCCAGTGTTACGAAGACAAATGAACGAGCGACCTTTGTGCGGGGGAATCTCATCGACATCCTCCTTTTTCTTGGGTCGAACTGGACAGCGTGATTTAAATGCCGGACAGTATTCGAATGCGGCTACTGAAATCTTAGTGAAGTGCGCGGCAGAAACGAAAGCCGGATTCTGGCGGAAAACTTCGACCCAATTGGCCGCAACAGACACTCAATAATGTTTAGTAGTCTACCTGGTACTTGATCGTCCAAGGCTTTACTCCCATCGGCGGAAGGGGGTGGAAGAATTGAGTTGAACCCACGAACAGAGGCTAGGCTGCTACGGCTAAGGGTTAATTCAGGCAGTCATAGACGGAGGCGCGGCGCTTTCTTCTGCGCCGAACTCTTTGTTGGGCTGGCTGCCCATGGTGAACACGAATGTTCCGCCATTGGCGATATCGGCATGGCTGAACCAGACCTTCGAATAGGGTTTGCCATTGAAGGTGACGGACTGGATATAGAATTCGTCGGGAGACTTACGGTTTGCCTTCACGACGAGTTCCTTACCGCTCGCGAGGCGCACGACGGCCTCGTCGAACAGCGGCGTCCCGAAGACGTAGTTTGCGCTGACCGGATCGACAGCATAGAAGCCCAAAGCGCTCATCACGTACCACGCCGACATTTGACCGCAATCTTCGTTCCCGGCCAGGCCGTCGGGCTGATTGTCGTACATGGTTTCGAGCAAACTGCGGACGCGCGCTTGCGTTTTGTGAGGAGCGCCGGCATAGCAATACAGATATGCGATGTGATGGCTGGGCTCGTTCCCGTGGGCATATTGGCCAACCAGACCGGCGATGTCTGGCGGAGCGTCGAGAGGAAGATCCGGCGCGGCGTTGAACAAACCGTCGAGCTTGGCGACGAGAGCTTCGCGGCCGCCCAGCAATTGCGCGAGTCCTTTGGGATCGTGTTGAACAGAAAAGGTGGTGACCCAGGGATTTGACTCCGTGTAGTCACGCCACTTTTTGGAGTGACCGATCTCAATGGGGCTAAAATGTTCGGCCCATTTACCGTTGGCGAGTTGAGGGCGCATAAAGGAAGTCTGCTGGTCATACAAATTGCGATAATTGCGCGCATTCTTCAGTAGCTGCGCGGAATCGCCGGCGGCCCCCGCTGCGAGTGCGACATGTGCTGCCGCCCAATCGTCGTAGGCGTAGTCCAAAGTTTTGCTGACCGACTCACCCTCCAGGTCACAGGGGATGAAGCCCATTTTGCGGTAATAGCTGAGCCCCTGATAGTCATCTTCCAGAGCGCGCTTCTTCACCATCGGGTATGCCTTGGTGAAATCGATGCTTAAAAAGCCTTTTGCGTAGGCTTCTGCAATGACGACCACGGAGTGATATCCGGTCATGCAGAATGTTTCTTTAGCATGCAGCGGCCAGATGGGCATGCCCGCGGGACTTTCATTGGACATGCGGATCAGACAGTTCACCAGGTCGGGAACGCGCTTGCCCTGCACGACCGTATAGAGAGGATGAGCCGCGCGGTAGGTGTCCCACAGTGAGAAGGTGCTGTAATTGTGCAGTCCGAAAGGGAGCTGATGGACCTTGCCATCCATGCCACGATATTGCCCGTCCACATCGTCGAAAAGCGTTGGCGCCACAAGGGCGTGGTAGAGAGAGGTGTAAAAGATCTCCTTGTGCCTCTCGTTCGGTGAGTCGACGACGACCGAGGAGAGTTCGTGGTTCCAGGCGGTGTGAGCCTGCGCTTTCACTTTGGCGAAATCCCAGTCAGGCATCTCCGCATCGAGATTTTTCAGAGCACCTTCGGCACTGACGCCGGAGAGACCCGTCTTTACAAGAATGACCTCGTCCTCCGAAGTGCTGTAGTAGAGCAGGCACTTGAGCGATGTACCGTGGGCGTCTTTGAGCGAAGGAGCCAGCTTCTTCTCATCAGACACTATTTCCGCGCGTACAAAGGGCTTGGAAAACTTCATCGCGAAATAGATTTCGCGACCGTTGGCCCAGAGTCTCGTGCTGCGACCACCAACGATCGTGTCGTCACCAACAATTTTTAGACTCGACCAGAGAATGAGATCGGGGGCAATGCTGTCCGCATGAATCAGGTCCACAATGAAATGGCTAGAATCACTCTTGGGAAACGTATATTTGTGGATGCCCACGCGTTCCGTGGTGCTGAGTTCCGCGCGGATGCCGTAATCTTTTAGCAGAACCGAGTAGTAGCCCGGTTCGGCAATTTCATCCTCATGCGAAAAACGCGAGCGGTAGCCTTCCTGAGGATTTTCCCGCCTGCCGGGAATCGTTTTCGCCGGACCCGTTCCGGGCATCAACAGGAAATCGAGCAAGTCTGCCGCACCGGTTCCGCTAAGGTGCGTGTGGCTGAAGCCCATGAGGGAGGCGTCGGAGTAGTGATAGCCGGAACAATAATCCCAGCCTTCGTTGTAAGTATCTGGGCTGAGCTGCACCATGCCGAAAGGAACGGTGGCACCAGGGTAAGTGTGCCCATGCCCGCCAGTCCCGATTTTGATCTTCACGTATTTGGTTAAGTCAGGTGCTGGAGGAGGCTCGGCCAGAACCAGCGCAAACTTGCTTCCGACTCCAGGTGAACTGATCAAGCCCGCCGCAGAGACAGCCGAAAACGCGCCTAGAAAACGCCGTCTAGTAATCATTCTTACTTCACTCTACTGGGAAATTCTGCCCGACCGAAAACCATGCGAATCGCTGCGGCGGCGCAGTGTGTCGGCCTCGGTGGCGAGACAACACCCAGAGTAACTCGAGTTCGAGCACAAAGATAGCTGCTGCTTAGCGCGCATTTGCCAGCAATTCCCGAATCGACTAATACGATTTCGGTGCTGCTGGGCTCTTATGAGTAGCGGAAACGACTTTCGAGCTCGGCATCATTTCCATCGTCCAAATAGCTGCGGGCCGCATGTACATCGAAGCGCGGTAGTCGCCCGTGATGTCCCACGCTTCGGGCGTACGAAACCAGTAACCCTTCGTCTCGTAGGTGGTGTGGAAGACGCCCCAGATGGTTTTGTACGCCTGATCCTTCATTCCTTCGCTAAGCATCAGTCCGGCCAAGCCCATGGTGGTTCCCGTCCAGACTTCGCGGACCTGCTGGTTATCGGGCAGCGTGATGAGAGTTCCGTTCGCGGCCATGCCGTTCACCGCACCCATGCTGCCGTCGGCGAACTTCATCACGTTGTAATCGAAGATTTTCTGCAGCGAACTCATTTGCATGTTTTTGGGAACGATATCACCGAGCCCGGTCATGTTGGCATACCACTGGCCTGCCAGTTGATCGGCCTGAATGTTGTCTTTGTAAGAGCTTTGCGTGTCATAGCGGAAGTATTCGCCGTTCCAGAGCTTCTGGATGTAACTGGCCTGGCTCTTGGCGAACTGCGCGTGATAATTCTCGGCCGCTTTGGTGTCGCCAACTTGCTTGCCGATTTCTTCCGCGGCGCGCAGTGCGGCGAGCCACAATCCGCCAGAGTATGCGCTCGTGCCCGTCACCACCCATTCGTCATAGGTCTGATCGGGATAGCCCTGGTTCTCGGGGATGCCATCGCCGTCGACATCATATTTATGCAGGTAGGCAATGGATTCCATCACGGCAGGCCAGGTGTACTTCAAGAACGCGACATCGGTAGATCCGGAAAGCACGAAGTCGCGGTACACCAGCAAAACAAATTTCGGGTTCAGGTCTTTCCAGCTGTTAGTATCTTGCCAACTGAATTGATTGATCTGCTTGAAGGGATCTTCTTCCGGCACTCCCAGGTCGTGTGGCACGGCGCCCTTCGCTTTTCGGATGCGGAACTGCGGCTCTTTCGTCTGGTTGGTCTTCCAGATCCAGGCCATGCGTTCTTTATTTTCTTCGGGCACGGTATCCGCGAAATCTTTCATGACCTGCTTTTCGATGTCGGGCCAGAACTTGATCAGCGGCATCGAACCGTAGAAGCGGACGTCGAGCGTTTCATAAAAAGGATAGTCGTAGCACTCCATGAACGAATACGTGGGCGGGGTTTTCGGATCGACACCCACCGGGCGCCCCCAAACGGTGCCCGAGTCCGCCAGCGGATAGAGTTCGTTAAACAACATACCGCGATACCAAGTCGGCTTGCTCTCGTCGTTTGAGAAGGGGGCCTGCCACGCGTCGATGGCATCGCTCCAGGCTTTGGCGTTTTTCAGTGCGTCTTTGGCAATCGCCCAAGCGTTCAAGCCGCTGGTGCCGTAGAAATCCGTGTAGTGGCGATACCATTTGCGCCCGGACCCGAATTCGAAAATGGGCAGATCCCATGCAATCACCATGGGCACCACTTTTTTCTCGCCAGGTTCCAGCGTGAAGCGTACCGCGATGGCACCCGCGATGGGCTCGCCGCTACTAGTCCAGGAATCATTGCTATTGGCCAGCTTTCCATCCTTCGCAAAGGCAGTCCAAATGTCTGAGCCTGTGGAGTCTGGACTGTACGTAGTCTGGTAACTCACTCCGACGCCGGGCTGTTCGAGCGAGGCAATCGCAAACTGCCCGTCCCACTCTTCGGTAATTTTCCCAATATGATTGCGATCGAGCACCACACCCTTCATGGTCGAGGTTCCGCCGAGCGACTCGTTCTTGGCGCGGTTTAGGTTTCCCTCATTCATGCCGTCACTGAAATCCCGGCGATAGGTGCGGAACCAGCCAATCATGTTTTCCCAAGACAGTAACACGGACACGGTGACGCGCCGGTTCGTGGGATTTTCCGCGTGCCAGCGGTATACCGCCACCGGGTAGCTGGTCTCCTTATAGTTGTTGGGAAGAATGGGCGAGAACTGCTCCAGATAAACGTGAGCAGGAAATTTTTCCCAGCGATAGTCGTACCAGGATTTTGGATAGAGCGCGTAGTAATCACCCGCTCCCACAGGGTAATCCCATTGCCAGGCAGCGAGTTCGCCGTTTTGGGGGTGCCCATTCATCAGCACCTGCGCCACGCCCTGCGAGTCACCTTCTGATTTCTGATACATCGCAAACTGATTTCCGGGAACCGATTCGTATTTGTGCACGCCAGCCTTCAAATGCCAGCGCACAAAGTCTCCTCGGTAGCTTCGGGAAAACGTGCCGGCCCCAAATCCGCCAACCGGCGCGCCTTGCCAGTAGCCGTCGTCCAGATGTTGCGGCTCCAGGTTGGGCTTTTTCTTTCCGGGGTCTTGAAGAGTCGCCCCCAGCGGCCTCTTCCATGCCGCCTTCGGGATGTCGTCGTTGGCTCTGAGGACCGGGACAGCCAGCAGGAAAAGGAGAACTGAGGAAGTAACGAGTTTCTTGCGCGGAATCATGCACCCTCCCATAAGGAGCGACTCAACTTTGAACTTCGAGGCGAAGCATCGAAAATATTGTTACGAACTATAGAAGAAAATCGTTATTCTGTAAATGATGAAGGACGCGCGGTGATGGTCGAAGGACACACGGGAAAGTTTGCGATACTTGCCAGGTGATTGCTGCCCCCAGAAGACAGCCGAAAGCCAGTCTAACTAGTTGATTATAAATTGTTTAATGTCGCTTCGTGGAACTTAGTGGTGCGATCCGTTCAGGGGGAACCGTTCCCTGGCCTTCCAGTACACTATAAAACTTGTCCGCACTTAAGTCTTTTATAATCTCAAGTTTACCGGAAGGCCAGTGAATTTCCAGACTATCGATCCTGGAGGCGTCGCTCAGCCCAAAATGAACTCGTAGGTCGTTCTGTGAAAGGTAGCTTCCGCCACTATGAATCTCATCGGTTTGCGTGATTCCGCCGGCAACAATCTTTAGCCGCGCTCCGATCGCTAATCGATTGCTCTTCGTTCCGGCCAACTCGAAGCTCACCCAATGTCTTCCGGGAATGCCGTGGTTTTTCAGCACCAAGGGTGCGCCATCGAGATTGTTGATCACCACATCCATGTTCCCGTCGTTGAAGAGGTCCCCCACGGCCAATCCGCGAGACACCTGGGGTTCACGGAGCACAGCACTGGCCTGGGAGATGGCATCGCAGAAGGTACCGTCCTTCTGATTCAGTTGCAGGATTTTGGGTTCGCGATAGCGAGCGCCGGAGGGCTGCTTGTCTACTTGCGGGTAGACATGTCCGCTCGCGGCGATTATGTCCAGCCAACCGTCATTGTCGAGATCCACGAACGCCGTGCCCCATTTCACGGACGGCAAGGAAGGAACGGCGACGCCCGACTTGTAAGAAACGTCGGTGAAATTCCAGTCGCCATCGTTGCGAAACAGGAGGCTATATTCATCGGAAAAATTAGTAATGTAGAGCGAAGGACGGCCCGTGTGATTGTAATCTCCTACGGCCAGTCCCATGGAAGCTTGCTCGGCGCCGTCTTCATTTACCGCGGTTCCTGACTCCAAGCCGATTTCCGAGAATTTTCCACTGCCCTCATTCCTGTAGAGAAATTTTGGCGTGGAATCGTTGGTCACGAAGGCGTCCGGACGGCCCGTATTGTTAAAGTCCGCCCACTCAACCTGCATGCCATAATACCCGCTTGGATCGCTGACGCCGGCGGCTTTGGAGACGTCGGAAAACGTGCCGTCCCCCTTATTGTGGAACAAAGAATCGCCCGATCCTTTCAGACCGCGGGGGCCACACTGCACGTCGAGGCCACGAAATTTACAGTTTGGAGCGCCGCCAAATTCCGGCAGCGCGTTGAAATAGAGATCCACGTAGTTCACCACCATCAAGTCCAGGAATCCGTCGCCGTCGTAATCGCCGAACGCGGCCCCAGTCGACCAGCGTCCGTCGGCAACGCCCGCCTTTTTGGTGACATCGGTGAACGTGCCATTGCCATTGTTGTGGTAGAGCACGTTTCCGCCGTAGCAGGTCACGTACAGGTCCGGCCAACCGTCGTTGTCGTAATCGCCGACGGCGCCGCCCATGGCAAAACAAGGTGTACCGATTCCTGCTTTGTCCGTTACGTCAGTAAAAGTCCCGTCGTGATTGTTGTGGTAGAGCGCGCCCTTGGCCTTCTGCCCCGTCATGGCCATGGCCACGCTAGGCGCGTTGGTGAAGTAGATGTCCAGCCAGCCGTCGCGATCGTAGTCGAAAAGAACCACTCCGCCGCTCATGGACTCGATCACAATCTTCTTTTCCGGATCGGACGTGTGCTGAAACGTGATCCCCGCTTTGCTTGTAATGTCTTCCAGTTCTGGGATGGGACGCGCCGTGCATTCGATCGCCTTCACTCCCGGCGGCGGCGGCCCAGGAATCGGGTGGCCTTCCTGGCTGAAAGCCGGTGCGGCACACAGTGGCGATGCGATGAGCAACACGACGCAGCGACGTGCGTTTCCTTTAGTCAAGAAAGGTCCCCCGTTTGGCCCACAGGCATTTTCGTTCGACTTGGGCATTCTCGCAACACTAGGTGCAAAACTTGACACGGCGCGTTAAACTCTCTTTCGGTAACACTGACCTTTGGTTCGCTGGGGTGGCGGATTGCGGAGTCAGAGAGTTCGCTCTCACTAATTCACGTTCCTGAAGCCTTCGAGGCAGGTTCAATATGAAAGCCGCAAAAGCACCCCGGGGCAGAACCCGTGGCCCCGTTACGCTCAAAGCCGTTGCAGAGCACCTGGGTCTGACGCCTGGCACCGTTTCCGCCGTTTTGAATAACTCCGCCGCAGCTCGCTCCATCCCTGAACATACGCGAAAACGAATTCTCGAAGGCGCCCGTCTATTGAAGTATCGCCCCAATTTCCTGGCGCGCTCCCTCCGCGTACAACGCACCTATACCGTAGGGGTAATTGCCGAAGAAATCGGCGATGCGTATGGAGGGCTGGTCGTCAGCGGAATCGAAGCGTACCTGCGCGAAAATGAATTCTTCTTTCTGACGGTGGCTCACCGTCATGACCCGAAGCTGCTGGATACTTACTCCAGCATGCTAATGGCAAGGGGCGTCGAGGGTTTGATTACCATCGACACTTCGATCGATGCGAAGCCGGAACTTCCGACGGTTGCGGTAGCGGGCCACCAGACTGTGGAGAACGTCACGAACATAATCCTAGACCATCGCCGCGCCGCCGAGCTTGCGCTGATGCATCTAAAGGAATTGGGCCACGAGCGCATCGCATTTCTACGCGGGCAGCACAGCAGCGCTGACTCGGCGACACGCTGGGAAGCCATCGAAGAAGTCGCGCAGGAGTTTGGCATCCAGATCCGGCCCGAACTGGTGCTGCAGCTGGAAGGACTCGACTCAACACCTGAACTCGGCTATCCCTACGGCAAGGCGCTGCTTGCCAAGAATATTCCGTTCACGGCGTTGTTTGCCTACAACGATATTTCGGCGATTGGGTGCATGCGCGCGTTCCAGGAAGCGGGGCTGCGTGTTCCGGATGACATTTCCGTGGTTGGCTTCGATGACATCGCTATCGCCTCGTTCTCAATACCCACGCTCACAACAGTACGCCAGCCGCTCGTGAAGATGGGACGCCTTGCCGCCGAGACACTTCTGGACCGGATCGAGGAACGGTCTACGTTCCTGCAGGACATTCGCGTGGAACCTGAATTAGTGATTCGTCGGTCCAGCGGCCCCCCCCGCGTTCACTGATTCGCGAGTCTCTGCGCTTTCACGCGATGATGTTCCGATGGTTCTTGGACAACCAAACGAGTCTCGTCCTGGGGGCTGCGCGGTGTGGCTCGAAGGACCTCAACCGATGTAGGGAACAAGCTTAAACGGTTGAGGTGCTTCGTCACGGACACCGCGGCACGCATCAGCAAGACAGGCGCGTGCTGAAGTCCGACAGTTTGAATGATGCCAAAGATGCGACAAATTCAGACCAAAGTTGGCCTGTCGTTCAAAATGCACGACGCTTACTCGACTCCCACTGGATGCGAGCCCCTCAGCGCGTAGTAGGCAATGTACAAGTAGCAAATCACCGGCAACACAAACGCATGATGCACGCCGATACGGTCAGCGATGGCTCCCTGAATGACCGGAATAATCGCGCCGCCCACAATGGCCATGATCAGCAAACCGGAACCATCTCCCGTGCGTGGCCCCAACTTGGCGATGCCCAGGGTGAAGATGCTGGGAAACATAATGGAGTTAAAGAAGCCCACCAGGATGATGCTCCACATGGCGATTTGTCCATGCGACAGCATTGAAGTGAGGACCAGGAAACATGCGCAGAATGCGGCGATTCCCAGCACCGTGCCGGTCCTAACCTTCTGGAGAATCGCCGAGCCGATGAAGCGCCCGACCATCGCCCCGCCCCAGTAATAAGCGACAAATTTCGCCCCCTGAACTTCCGGCAAGTTTCCAATTTCTGGTTGATTGAAATAATTGATGAGGAAGCTGCCAATGGCCACTTCCGCCCCAACGTAGGTGAAGATCGCAACACATCCCAAAATCAGGTGGCGATATTTCCACATGCTCCCATCGTGGCGGCCATCTGAGTGGCGCTCGACGCTGGGAATCTTCGGCAGTTTGAAGAGCCCGATCAGAACAGCAAAGGCGAGCAGCGCACAACCGATGACGATGTAAGGGAATTTCACGGAAGACGCTTGCTGTACGCGAAACGCGTGCAACGCGTCGCCGGACAACTTGGCAATCGCATCCTTGTTCTCTACGGCCGCCCCGAGAATCAACAGGCCGCCCACATACGGACCAATGGTCGTTCCCAGTGAGTTGAAGGCTTGCGTCAGATTTAAGCGGCTCGAGGCAGTCTCCGGAGGACCGAGTACCGCCACGTACGGGTTGGCCGCGACCTGCAGCGCAGTTATTCCGCCGGCGAGCACCATCAGTGCCCCGAGAAAGAGCGGATAGGAGAGCGCACTGGCTGCGGGCACGAACAAGAAGGCACCCAGCGCCATGGTAACAAGCCCCACCACCATGGTTCGCTTGTACCCGATGGCATCAATAATCTTTGCCGAGGGAATCGAGAAGATAAAATAGGCCAGAAAGAATGCGAACTGAATCAGCATCACCTTGGTGTAGTTCAGATCGAATACTGATTTCAGGTGCGGTACCAGAATATCGTTCAGCACCGTCACAAATCCCCAGAAGAAAAACAACACCGTCACCATCGCCAACGCGGCGGGATACTTCTGATTCTCACCCGTTCCAGTCGTTGGAGTCGAACTCGAAGCGCTAATGTTGGCCATCGTCTCAGGTCCCTTCTATCCGCTCACTCGCGGCACTCCAATTGCCCTAGATACTGACATACCTGTTGCCCACGTGAAAATGTTTCTCGTCACACCGTTCCGTTCGGGAAAGGTGGTATAACAAACAGCCGTATCGATATTCTTCTGGAAGATTGTGAGATTCCCCTATGCGCTACTCCGCCTGCCGCGTTGCGATTTTCATGCTGACTGCCTCCCTGCTTCCTCCTGCCGCACTTTTTGGGCAGCAATTTTCGTCTGTGGTGATCTGGACAGAGCCGGGATTGCCCGCGGCGGACTCGTCGGCTGCTACGGCGGCGCAGCTCGCACAAGCGTTCCCGAAAGCACGAGTGGCGTCGACCGAACAACTCCCGGCGCAGCTCGCTGATCCGCAAGCCCGCCTGCTGATCCTCGCGCAAGGCTCGGTCGTTCCTGAAGCGGCTTGGTCTGCGATTTTCGGCTATCTGCAACGCGGGGGGAATCTTCTGGTTCTTGGCGGCCGGCCGTTCACACGCGCGACGTTTCGTGACACATCCGGTTGGCATCTGCGCGATTATTCCGTGCGCTTCACTCGTCCGCTACTGATTGACCAGTACCAGGCTACGCCCGGCTCTTCCGGCGCGGCGTTCACTCCCAACTCCGATTTTCCCCTCGAGATTCCTCATTTCTCCTGGCAGCAGGCCTTCAGCCCCATCATCCGCCTGAGCACCCGAAACCTTTATAATCGCGGCGGCTCGGCGGGTTCGCTCGACGTGCGCCTGGACCCGCTGGTGTGGGGCGTGACCGACGGGCGACGACTCTCCGCTCCAGTGATCGAACTGGACCACTTCTCGTCGGGTTTCGATGGAGGCCGCTGGATTTTCCTTGCCGCCGAATTGCCCGCGGACTTTTTCGCTTCTCCCGATTCCAACGCGCTCCTTCGCAAACTCGCTTTACGCGCGATGGAGGGTGCACAGGAATTCACCGTTCGCCCAACGCTTCCTCTCTATCTGCCTGGCGAACCCATCGAACTGGAAACGGTCTTCAACTCCAACGCGAAGGTCGTAAGGCCCTCGACCGTTCTGGTCACCTCCTACCCCGAAGACAAGCCCTCCGAGAAGCAGACCGCCACGATCACACTGCCAGTCAATTCCTTGACAATCCTTCCTGCGCCAAAATCGAAGGGCTTCTACATTATTGAGGCCCGCCTGATGGATGGCTCAACCACACGGGCCATTTACCATTCCGCATTCTGGATTCGTGACGAGGCGTACCTTCGTTCCGGCTCGCGAGTCTCCGTCAATACTGATTATTTTCAGCTCGACGATAAGCCGCTCGCCATTGTCGGCACGACGTACATGTCCAGCGAGGTACAGCGTTTGTACTTCGATCATCCGAACGTATACGTCTGGAACAGCGACATGGCGCTGATTCGTGGAGCCGGCCTGAATATGATCCGCACCGGCTGGTGGACCGGCTGGGACAAATTCTGCGACGAGAACGGGCGACCGTATGACCGCACATTGCGTACGCTGGAAGCGTATTTAATGACCGCGCGCAAAAATGGCATTCCCGTACAATTCAATTTTTTTGCGTTTCTTCCGGAGGTTCTTGGCGGCGCCAATGCTTACCTGGATCCACAAGCCGTGCGCAAGCAACAAACTCTGATAGGTGCCGTCGTTGGACATTTTCACGACGTGCCGTTTCTTGCGTGGGACCTGATCAACGAGCCCAGTTTTTCCAAACAGCTCTGGAGAATGCGGCCAAACGAAGATCCCATCGAACTGGCCGCGTGGAATGCCTGGCTCTCGCAGAAGTATCCGGATCGCGCTGCGCTTGCCGCTTCATGGAACGTTTCACCCGACGCCGTTGCCGGAACAATTTCGCTGCCGTCGGAACTGGAGTTCGATCCACGCGGCATTTATGTGGGGACCAATTCCCTGCGCGTGTATGACTACGCGCTGTTTGCCCAGGAGAAATTCGCCGGCTGGGCGCGCGGAATGCGTGAGGTGATCCGCGCCACGGGCTCCACGCAGCCGATCACGGTCGGGCAAGACGAAGGCGGGTTCATGGATCGCCTGTCTCCCGCGTTTTTCGCGCCATACGTCGACTTCACTACAAATCATTCCTGGTGGCAGGACGATCATCTGTTGTGGGATTCGCTGGTTGCGAAGCAGCCCGGGAAAGCCATGCTCATTCAGGAGACGGGCCTGCAGCGCCAACTGAATATGGACGAAACCTCGCGCCTGACGTCAGAACAGGAGGCTTCGCTCTTCGAGCGGAAGATTGCCATGTCGTTCGTGCAAGGATCCGGCGCCATCGAGTGGCTGTGGAACACGAACTCGTATATGACTGAAGGGAATGAAGTGCCGATTGGCGCGTTGCATGCCGACGCTACAGAAAAGCCCGAGGCTACCGTTCTGCGCAACTTCGCGAAATTCGCGGTAGCTGCGTCGCCCTACCTGAAAAATCCCAAGCAGCCTGATATCGCCGTGGTCACTTCTCAGGCGGCGCAATTTTCTGTTCTTGGAGGATTGCAACTGGAAGCGCAACAAAACGCAGTGCGCGCGCTTGGCTACGATCTGCACCAGCCGTGCTACGTGATCGCGGAGAGCCAGATCGACAAGTTGGGGTCGCCGAAGCTGGTGATTCTGCCGTCGGCGCAAGCGTTGCGGGAATCCACATGGCAGGCTCTCCTCACTTACGTGAAAAATGGAGGCAATCTGTTGGTCACTGGACCCGTTTCGCTCGATGAACATTGGCACCTTGTTGATCGACTGACCCCACTCGGGTTGAAGGGCACCACCCAACCGCTAACCTTTCATAGCTCTGAAATCTATGTCGTTTCAAAGCAGGGACGTGTATCCATACCGGTCCAGTTTGATCAGCAAAAACAGCAGTCCCTGCAATTCTTGAGATTTGAAGATGAAACCGATGAGGCTAGTCTGTCGATTGGAAAGGGCAGCCTCTGGTGGTTCGCGTATCCAGCCGAACTCGCCGAAAACCCTCAGGCTGCCACATTTCTCTACGGTGGAGTCCTCAAACTCGCCAGCCCGCGCTACGAAGCCCGTCCGGGCACGCTCGTCTATCCCATCGAGCTGCAGGACGCCATGCTTTATGTCTTCGAGTCTGAATTCTCACAGGATCAAGACATTAACATCCGTGACGAAGTGACGGGCGCTGAAATCAGGCTTCGACTCACGGCGCAGCATGCGGCGCTGGCTCTAATCGACAAGCACACAAAGCAGATTGTGGCGAAGTACGGTTTCTGACAATTCTTGGGAGATCAAGCCTTCTTGGTTTCCTGAAGAATATTTCCGCCGTCGACGACGACAGCCTGGCCGGTGATGTAAGACGCTTCGCGGGAGGCAAGAAAGGCCACTGCGGCGGCTACCTCCTCTGGAGTGCCGGGGCGTCCCAGCGGCGTGTGCTCTCCTGCTTCCAGTTCATCGGGCGTTGAGGAACCGGTCACGATCCAGCCTGGTGCGACGGCGTTTACGGTAATTCCATGAATGCCATTCTCAAGCGCCACGGCACGCATCATTCCATCCAGCGCACCTTTCGCCGCGCCGTACGCTCCCGATCCGGCATTGCTCACCAGCGGCCCGGTCACTGACGACACGTTTACGATGCGCCCGTACTTTTGCGTTTTCATTACCGGCAATACGGCCCGAGTCATTAGGAATGCCGTGTTCAACGTCATCGCTAGTTGTTGCTGCCATGCCGCAAAGCTCAGTGTCACGACTTCGCCGCTTCCCGGTTGATGGCCATCCCTCGCCATGCCCGCATTGTTCACCAAGATGTCGATGCGTAAGACATGCTTCTTAATCGTATCGACAAATTGTTGCACTTGCTTCTCATCCGAAAGGTCAGCGACATAGGAAATCACCCGCTCACCCGAAGGATCCAGCTCTTTCGCCCTGTGGTGAATGCGCTCGCTGGTCGCGGTGATCGCCGCGAAGGCCTCGTCCAGCAGGAGCCGCTTTGCGATAGCGAACCCGATTCCCGTGGCGCTTCCCGCGCCCGTAACAATCGCTACTTGCCCTTTGAGATTTCCGGCCATTTGAGAACGCTTCCGATCTTTTTTGCTTTAGCAAGGTGCTTCGATCTTCTTCAAATCCCTGGTGGATGAACAGCCAGCAACTTCGCCTCGGTCATCTCTTCCATCGCGTATCGCAAGCCTTCTCGCCCGATGCCGGAGTCTTTTACGCCACCATAGGGCATGTGATCGATGCGCCAGCTGGGCACTTCACCTACCATCAGGCCGCCCACCTCCAGCGTTTCAAAAGCCCTCGTGATGCGCGCAAAATCGCGGGTGAACAGGCCGGCCTGCAGTCCATACTCCGATCGATTGATGGTTGCGAGCGCGTCGTTAAAGTCGTGAAACTTTTCTACGGTTACTACGGGACCGAAGATTTCCATGCAGTTTACGCGCATCTCAGGCTTCGTGTGCGTCAAAACAGTGGGCGTGACGCTGGAGCCATGGCGTTTCCCGCCGCACAATACTTTTGCGCCGCCGTGTACGGCCTCGTCGATCCAATCGATTACGCGCCGGGCGGCCTCTTCGTTGATGAGCGGACCGACGTCGGTGTGTTCGTCGAGAACGTCTCCCACTTTTAGTTTTTGTACGCGATGCACCAGTGCGCTGGTGAACTTGTCGAACGCAGCGTCTTCCACCAGGATGCGTTGTACGGAAATGCAGGATTGTCCAGCATAGGTGTATCCGCCCAGAACGCACCGTTCGGCGGCATAGTCCAGGTTGGCATCGGCGCAAATCAAGACGCCAGCGTTGCCGCCCAGCTCCAGAACCACTTTTTTCTTTCCGGCTTTCTGCTTCAGCGCCCAACCCACCGCCGTGCTTCCGGTAAAACTGAGCAATTTCAAGCGATCGTCCGACACGAGTTTCGCGGCGTCCTCATTCGAAAGCGGCAGCACATTCAATCCACCCACAGGCCATCCTGCTGCCTCAATAATCCGCGCCATTTTTAGGGACGAAAGCGGCGTCTGCGGCGCGGGCTTCAGCACAATGGGGCAACCCGCCGCAATTGCAGGCGCTAGCTTGTGGACCACGAGATTTACCGGAAAATTAAACGGTGTGATCGCCAGAATCGGTCCAACCGGAAACCGCCGCACAATTCCCCAACGCCCTACCGCGGAGCCCTGCCAATCCAGCGGTAGGTACTCACCGCCCATGCGAACCGTTTCTTCCGCAGCGATCGCAAACGTAAATGCGCCGCGCTCGACCTCCACGCGCGCGGCTTTAATTGGTTTACCGGCCTCCTGTGCAACAATGCGCGCAAGCTCCTCCTTCTGCTTTTCCATTGCGGAGGAAATGTTTCGAAGAATGCGCTGCTTTTCAAACCCGCCTAGATATCTTGTCACTTCGAAGGCGCGCACCGCGCTGCCGATTGCCTCTTCGACGTGCGCCGAGCTGGCGCGATGGGTGCTGCCAACAAGCTGACCGGTGCCCGGCGAGTGCACATCAATTCGCTCGCCGTCGGTATGCCACTTGCCATTCAGCAGAAAACCGAATTCGGTGCCGGTTGGCGAGGCCGTCGTGCTCATTTCGCGCTCCTCTTTCAAACATTCAACCCGAAGCACAAAAGCGGCCCCGAAAGGCCGCTTCGTGAGCAGGTGCTCAAACGTCAGGCGTGCGAAACCACTGCTTGTTTCTTTTCGACCACGTGCGTCAGTCCCGCTTCGAGCACGTCCATTGCTTCGTCAAACTGCGCGTCTGTGACGACCAGTGGCACCAGAATACGCATCACGTTTCCGAGCGTGCCCGCGGTGATGGTGATCAGGCCATGTTCGTAGGCGTGGCGAGCGAGTTCCTTCGTCTCTGTGGTCGCCGGTTCACGAGTTTCGCGGTTGCGGACCAGTTCGAGCGCGCACATGCCACCCAGAGCGCGGACCTCGCCGATCAAGGGCCACTTTTTCTGCCAGTCTTTTACGCGCTCTTCAAAACGCTTGCCGATGGCCGTGGACCGCGCCAGTAGTCCGTCCTTTTCAATCGCTTCAATGGAAGCCAGCGCCGCGACGCAAGCCGCCGGGTTACCTGCAAACGTGCTGCCGAGTCCGCCCGGGATCGCGGCGTCCATGATTTCCGCCCGGCCAGTAACGCCGGCGATGGGCAATCCGCCACCAAGAGATTTGGCGGTCGTGATCAAATCCGGCTCAACGCCGAAATGCTCGATGGCGAAAAATTTGCCAGTGCGGCCCATACCAGACTGCACTTCGTCGGCGATGAGCACAATGCCGTACTTGTTGCAGATTTCGCGGAGCAGGGAGAAGAACTCCCTGGGTGGCACAACAAATCCGCCTTCGCCCAACACGGACTCCGCGATAATCGCGGCGACGGATTCGGCGCCAACCACGCGGCGGAATGTATCTTCTAGATGCTTGGCGCAGAACATTTCGCACGAAGGATAGGTCTTGCCGTAAGAGCAGCGATAACAGTACGCGTAAGGAATTCGATAGACCTCAGGAGCGAACGGAGCGAAGCCAACCTTGTACGGATTGATCTTGCTGGTCAGCGTCATGGTCAGCAGGGTGCGTCCGTGAAACGCATCCTCAAAGGCAATCACGGCGGAGCGCTTGGTGTAAGCGCGCGCGATCTTCACCGCATTTTCCACGGCTTCGGCACCGGAATTGATGAACATGGTCTTTTTCGGCCCGCTGATCGGCGCGAGGGCATTCAGTTTTTCCGCCAGAGCGATATACGACTCGTAGGGCGTCACACCAAAACACGTGTGCAGGAATTTATCCACCTGCTCGTGCACCGCTTTGGTTACTAGCGGGTGACGATGGCCAACGTTCAAGCATCCGATTCCGCCGGCAAAATCCAGGTAGCGATTCCCGTCAACATCTTCGATCCATGCCCCTTCGGACTTCGCCGCAAAAATAGGCGTCACGAGTTGTGGTCCCCGCGGAATCGCGGCATCGCGGCGTGCCACCAGCGCGCGCGACTTTGGACCTGGTACTTCGGTTCGAATCTGAATTGTTTTCATAACATCCACTTCCTTTTCCTGGATTCGGGCACTTCCTGCAAGAATTTCTCAGTACCAGCCAATGGGATTCTCATCAAGATTGACGAACACCTGCTTGGTCTCCAGATACTCCTCGAGACCCCACGGGCCAAGCTCTCTGCCGAAGCCGGACTGTTTGTAGCCGCCCCACGGGGCTTCGACGTACGTGGGTTGCATGTGATTCACCCAGATGATTCCGGCGCGCATGGATTTCACCAGGCGAAATGCCTTATAGATGTCACGTGTCCAGACGGCCCCGGCAAGGCCGTAGGGAGTGTCATTGGCGATACGGATGGCGTCGGCTTCGTTTTCGAACGGAATCACCGAAGCCACAGGACCAAAAATTTCTTCGCGAGAAATGCGAGCATTATTGTCGACGTCGTAGAAAATCGTCGGCTCCACGTAGTAGCCCTTGCCAAAGCCCTTCGGGCGCCCGCCGCCAAATGCGGTCTTGGCTTCTTTTTTACCGAGTTCCAGGTAAGAGGTTACGCGGTCGTATTGCTCCTTGCTGACCAACGGTCCCATTTTCGTTTCGCGTTCCAGCGGCGGTCCCAGCTTGATGCGCTTGGCTTTCTCCGTCATCGCTTCCACGAATTTGCCGTAGATCTTCTTCTCCACCAGAACACGGCTGCCAGCGGAACAGACTTCGCCCTGATTAATGAACACGCCGAAGAGCGCACCGTCCACGGCGGCTTCCCAATCCGCATCGGCAAAAAAGATGTTGGGCGACTTTCCGCCGAGTTCAAGTGTCACTCGCTTTAGCGTATCCGCGGCAGACTTGACGATGATTTTACCGACAGCGGCGCTGCCCGTGAACGCAATCTTGTCCACACCCGGATGCGCGACCAGCACGGCACCGGCCACTTCCCCCACACCGTTGACAATGTTGACGACGCCCGCCGGAAGACCGACTTCCTTGAACCAGTTGGCAAATTCCAGCGCCGTCAGCGGCGTTTGCTCCGCCGGTTTCAACACGCACGTGCAACCGGCCGCCAAAGCTGGCGCCAGCTTCCACGCGGCCATCATCAGCGGATAATTCCACGGGATGATCTGTCCGGCTACACCCATAGGCTCTTTCAGCGTGAAGCTCAGCGCGTTGGCCGGAACCGGCATCACCTGGCCGGTTATTTTCGTCGCGAGGCCACCATAATATTCAAAGCAGGTGGCTACATCCGTGATGTCGTACTCTGCCTCGACGATGGGCTTCCCGGTATTTCGGGCTTCGAGTTCAGAAAGCACGGCTGCGTTCTGCCGTACCTTGTCCGCAAGCTTGAAGAGGATGCGGCCGCGATCCTGGGCCGTCGACTGCGGCCACGGTCCGGAATCAAATGCTACGCGCGCGGCCTTCACAGCCTTGTCGACATCAGCTGAGGTGGCGGAAGCGACCTGCGCGATCACTTCTTCTGTGGAAGGATCGAACACAGGAAAAGTCTCGCCAGAAGAACTAGCCATCCACTGGCCGTTAATATAGTTTTGATACGTTTTCATTGTTGGTTTTGCCGGACTCGACATCTCACGCCTCCCAAACCTGAATTCCTATACCGCCGGAGAGCCCGCCGCCAGCTTTCGTGCCGCTTTGCGGCTGCCATATTCGAAGAAAAAGAATGCCGCGAGCCCGATGAAAAAGATCGTTCCGCCAAACATCCAGATTTCGTAGCGCGCGATGGACTTGATTTGTTGGGCCGGGAAAAAGGCCAAAGCAATGCCCAGGGTGGTCGTAATCAAGCCGCTCACTCCCGCAAAAACAAGCGTGCCTTTGCCGTAGTGACCGCGCACGAATTTCTCATTGAATGCAATTTTCAGCAGCGCGCCAAACATGTAAAGAAATGGGATAAGCTGCAACACCACGGCGAGCGACAGAAGCGATTGGAATGATTCCTGCACACCACCGGTGGCGACAAAATTCAAGATTACCAGGATTAGAGATACGGCTGCGTGCACGATCAGCGCCGCGTACGGCGTGGCATATTTCGGATGAATTCTCCCCAGCCACTCCGGCATGTAGGAATCCAAGCCCGCAACGAACGGAATGCGCGCCGAACCGCCCAACCACGCCGAACCAATCCCGGCAATCGACAAGCTCAGCAGAAACGCGAATGGAGCGATAATCCACGCCACTCCCACGCGCCCCGCCATGTGGCTCACGGCCTGCACGATTCCCTGCAGCACGCTGATGCTGCCTTTATCCACGGCGACCAGTAACGTCAGCGTCGCCCCGATATACAGAACGCCAGAGAGTAATCCTCCCCAGGCCACCGCCCCGGGCAAAGTCTTGCGCGGATTTTCGATTTCATCGCCCATGATCGAGGCGAGTTCCAGGCCCACCAGGCCGAAGCAAATCACGCCAAACGAATTCAGCACGAATCGCGGATTGTCAGGAATCTTGAAATCGTTCCCATGGATGGTGGTGCCGAATTTTGCGCAAACGATCGCGCCCAACCCCATCAGCAGGAACGCGGCAACAAACGTTCCGATTCCGCCGAGATTATTGATCCACTTTCCCACGCCCAGACCCACTATGTTCAACACCACCAGAACGGTGAGTAACACCACTGACGCCAGTAACGCGAAGGTCTTGTTATCGGCGAGGCCTTCGTGGCCTGGACCGAGAACGAACACGGAAACACCAACGAAGTACAGCATCACGGTCGGCACGTACATCATGTTGTTCGTCCAGTAGCACCAGCCGGAAAGGAATCCATGGAAGTCGCCAAAAACCTCCTTGGCCCACAGGTACACGCCACCTTCACCGGGATAGCGGTGGGCTAGTTCAATCACGGCAATACCTTGCGGCCAGAAAAAGAGAATCAGGGAAATGAGCCACAACCAGATGGTGACGCCGCCATTGGCGGCAATGGAGGGAAGAACGTTGAGATTGAAAACGGCAACGACAAAAAGGAGAACGAGGTCACGGCGTCCAAGAACGCGCTTCAGGTGAGAAAGCGTGTTTTCGGCACTCGCCGACGTGACCTCGTTGCTCAAGTCCACTGCTCCTTAGTGACCCGCTGCGCCAACGTACTTTGCGCCGCGGTCCTGCTGCGCCTTGGCGAGCCCCGTGGCAACTTCTTCGAACGCGGCCAGGTGCTCGTCGATGTCCGCTTCCGTGTGTTGAACCGAAATGGTCCACTGCTCATCCCACCAATACGGCATCGCCAGCACGCCGCGGTTCACCATGCCGAACCAGAATTGCCGCCAGAGGTCGACATCGATATCCAGCCAGTCGCGGTAATTGCGGATTTCCTGGGGATAAAGCATGAGCGCGCCGTTCACACCGGCATGTGCCACGTAGGCCTTCAGGCCGCTTTTCTTGACGATGGCGCGATAGCCGTCCACCATCTTCTTGCCGAGCTTGTCCACGTGCGCGTAATTCTCCCGCGTGAGCACTTCACGGAACGTCGCCAAGCCCGCGGCCATGGCTAGCCGGTTCGTGTTGTAGGTGCCGCCGTGAAAGACCTTGTGCTGCACAATCAGGCCCATCACTTCACGGCTCGCGCCGAACGCGGCCAGCGGTACGCCTCCACCGATGGATTTCGCCAACGTGATCATGTCGGGTTTCACGCCGAAATATTCACTGGCCCCGCCCCATCCGAGTTTCGCGCCGGTTTTCACTTCGTCGAAAATCAGCAGCGCGCCGTTGCGTGTACTGATTTCCCGCAGGCCTTCCAGGAAGCCTGGCTGCGGCATGCAGATACCCACGTTCATCAGGATCGGTTCCAGAATGATCGCGGCAATCTGCCCGGGAAACTGCTTGAAGCGATTCTCAACGCTCGCAAGATTGTTGAAGGTGGCCACGGTGACGTTATCGAGCACGGCCTGAATTACGCCGAGCCCGCCCGGCACCGAATTCGGCGCGATGATATCGCCGAAGTCTTCCGCTTTGGGCTTGACGCTGACAAGCGCCGTGTCGTGGAGTCCGTGATAAGCACCTTCAAAGCGCAGGATTTTGTCCCGGCCGGTCGCGGCGCGCGCAATACGGCAAGCGTGCATCGTAGCTTCCGTGCCGCTATTGCCGAAGCGCACCATGTCCATCGGATAGCGGGCGCAAATTTCTTCCGCCAACTCCAGTTCCATTCCATGGGGCATGCCGAACGTAGTGCCGCGCTCGACAATGTCCTTCAGCGCTTTCACCACGGCCGGATGACCGTGCCCGGCCATCAGCGTGCCAAAGCACAGATTGTGGTCGATGTACTCATTGCCGTCGACATCCGTGATCTTGCTGCCATGTCCCTCTGCAACAAAAATGGGATAAGGATCGTAGGCGCGATAATTGCTCGCAACGCCGAGTGGTATCCGAGCTTGGGCCTTTTTGTGCGCGGCGGCAGACTTCGCCGTGCGCTTCTCGTAAAGCGCCAGTTCCTTCTGTAGTGCGTCGTGCATTTCTAACTCCGTCCAGCTTGGCCGTCCTGTGGTCAGCTGTGGCAGGTCTGTTCCCTGCGGTCAGTATCAGCGAGGAAAACAACGCGGTTGATGAGGCGGACTGCGCCTACTAGTTTACGCCATTCCCCGTAAATCAAGAATCTTCCAAGGGCGGAGAGCCGCCGCAACCGCTCTCCCCCGAGCGCGCGTGGGCGCCCCGACCTGGCCGGAGCACCTGGGTGCAATTCCTTTTCCGGACCTTAGAAGAGGAACTTGAGGGCAAACTGAATTTCACGCGGCTCGCGGGCATGGAGCGCCTGCCCAAACGTTCCACCGATGTCGGAAATATTGCCATCCACGGAGTAAAGTTGCGTATGGTTCCAGGCGTTGTAAATTTCCGTACGGAATTCCGCGCGAAGCTTCTCCCCAAGATTGAAACCCTTGAAGAAGCCCATATCCCAGTTGTTGATGCCAGGCGAGCAGCACAGGGAACGCGGCGCGTTGCCGATCGTCCCGTAGGCCGGGCCGCCCGCGTTGGGATCGTTCGAGAACAGGGTCGAATTGAATACGTAGCCCCCATTCTTTCGGGCGTTCTGAGTCTTGAAGGGAGCGACCAGGTTCGGTTCACCTGGCGCCTCAAAGAACAAGCTGCTGAACTGTTCGATATCGTCGCTCGACGTAATACGAATCGGGAACCCGGTCTGCCAGGTCACGATTCCCGACATCTGCCACCCGTTTAGCAACGCGCCTTTAAACCCTTCCATCTTCGGCACGGGAAGTTCCCAAACGTAGCTGAACACCAGCCGATGACGCGCATCGTAGAGCGATGGTCCATAGGTGGCGTTGAAGTTGACGGGATTCAGTGCGTTTTCAAAGCTGGACGCGTTGTCCAGGGACTTGCTATAGGTGTAGGAAGCTTGGAACTGCAACCCCTTCGAGAAGTTCTTCTGCAGCATGGCCTGAAGGGAATTGTAGTTGGAATGCGCGACGGTGTTCTCCGTGAAGATGTTGGAGAACACGGGAACTCCATCCGTGGGGCACCCGGTTCCGGTCAGCGGCTGGCATAACGGGGAAGAATATTGCCGCAGGCCCACCAACGTGATTCCGTTTCCGCCGTTGTTCGCGCCGACGTTACCTCCGCCGGGCAGAAACACGTACGGGCCGCCGTTCGGTCCACCGTATGGCAGCGTGATACCACCGGAAGGAATCGTCGCCGTCGCAGGAATGAAGTAGGCAGAATCTGCTCCATACGGTCCGCAGTTTCCTGCGCCGAGCACGGTGTTCAAGTCATTGCAGCTTTGCGGATTGCCATGGTTCAGATCGTAAGAGGCGAGCAGGCGGTGTCCTTGTGACCCAACGTAACCGATCTGGAAGAGAATATCGTCGGGAAGCTGCCTTTTAATGGTCAGGTTATATTGATCGGAATACTGCGACCGCAGTTGGCTGGGGAACTGTCCATACAACAGAATGGACCGAAACGTTTCCCAGTTAATCGGGGTACCGCGCGGCGGATTCAAAATACCGTTGAACGGGTTGGGATAGGTTGCCCCGGATTGATCGACAAAGGGTGTTTCGAACAAGGGGTTCGTAATGTAATTACTTCCGCCGAATGGTGGCTCAGCGCTGAATTGCTCGAGCACCAATTGTTCGATGGGATTGTAGAACATGCCCCAGCCCGCGCTGATCGTCATTTTGCCTGGCGCGCCGGCAATCGCCCCCAAAACACCGTCGGTCCATCCCGGGCTATAGTTCAATCCAATGCGCGGAGCGAAAGCGTGGTAATACGTATTCGTCAGGCTCATCGGCACGCCCTTGTCACCGGGGAAGACCAGGCCAACCGGGGTAACGCCCGCTGAGTTGCAGTCCGTGATGCCCGCATTCGCGTCGTATAACGGGTCCGTCGTGGGAAGCGTGCACGGATAAATGGTGGAGACCTGCCCGGGACGGAAGGTCTGCACCTTATGGCCGATATCCGTCAATGGAGTGTTGAGTTCCCAGCGCAAGCCGTAATTCAACGTCAAGTTGGATCTGATCTTCCAGCTGTCTTGCGCGAAAAGATACAACGAATTGCTACGCACCAATTCCTGTTGCGCCGAACCCTGGCTATAGCTGTACGGAAGTCCGAGTAGGAAGTTTGCGTAGGAGTCGCCGGATCCGATGTCGTTGCCGGAGGTGTAGTTAGCTTGCACGCAGTTGACGGTAAAACACGGATTGCCGCTGGCGTCGGTCGAAACGTTGTACGTGGAGTTGAAATTATAGCTGCCGTTCACATTGTAGTAGAGCGTCTGGTTGAATTGCTGTATGCGGAAATCGACGCCGAACTTCAAGCTGTGGGTTCCGATGATCTTGCTGAAGTTATCGGCAAACTGGTAGGTATTCCCGGTCTGCGGCAACTGCCCTTCAAAGTTGTTACCGAGTGAAAATCCGCTGCTTACGGTGATAAATGGCAAGCCTTCGAATTGCGCTCCCAGGCCCGGATGGATTCCGTAATCCGGGCTGCTTCCTAGGGGGTTGCCATTGCTGTCGACCAGCGTGGCGTTTCCAAGAGTGCCACCAAAACACACCGAAGGATCCACGCCAGCGCCGCAGGAATTGCCGATGGCGCTGGTCAACTTGGGCTGATTAAATTTCGGCTGGGCCTCGCGAAAATAGGTGAAGCGGGCTTCGTTCACTATCGTCGTACCGATCGTCGATGTGTGCGTGACGTTGACCTGTTGCGCGATGGTATTCGTCAAACCGGGAAAGTTGCCCAGGTTCCCGCCGGCAGCCTGAAAGTTTGCAAACGGATCGATCGTCGTTCCGTTGTCGTAGTAGTAGTACACCGAGGTTTTCTGTTTCGGGTTCCATTCATGGTCTACGTGTACTTGGAATTGATTTCCGTTATCAAAAGAATTCGGCACCACTTGCCGGATGTTTCCTGAGGTGTTTGCCGCCGGCACGTACGAAGTCACAATGGCCTGCGAGACAGGATCGAAACACTGCGTCGGTACCTGTGAATTCGGAAAGATTTGGGCGTATGGGGTAGCTGTGCCGTTAGCCGCGGCAGCCAATGCGGTAGCCGCGGTTCCGGTTACCGAATTCCCGCAGCGCGATTGCAGCATGGTTGCGGTGGTCCGGTCATACAGCATTCCTGCGAATTGCCCTTGCGTGACTGAAGAAAAATTGCCCGCCAATTCATCGGGGCTGGGCACCGGTACAGGTGTGGACGAAATACCCTTCTTGACGCGGCGCCCTTCATAAGACGCGAAGAAAAAAGTCTTGTCCTTCTTGATTGGCCCGCCGAGCGTCGCGCCAAACTGGTTCTGAATCGATTGCGGCTTTTCTACGTCGTAGAACCCTTTCGAATTCAGGGTTGCGTTGCGGAAGAATTCGTAGAAATCGCCGTGGAAGGCATTCGTCCCGGATTTCGTAACCACGTTGACAACCGATCCCGAGTTCCGGCCATATTCCGCGTCAAAACTGTTGGTGATGACCTTGAACTCTTCGATCGTATCCGGGGAAGGCTGCACTGTCGGGATGTTCGCGAACAGGTCATTTCCATCACCGCCGTTGATGGTGTAATTGTTGGCACGGCCGCGGCCGCCATTAACCGTCACGACTCCCGCGCGGTTGCTGCCGTAAAACAGGTCGTTTCCTACTTGCGACTGTACACCGGGCTGCAATTGCAGCAATTGGTAGGTATCGCGCGCATTCAGCGGCAACTGCGTCACGCTGCGCTCATCTACAACCGCGCCAAGTTGCGTGGAGGTCGTATCAATGATCGGGGGTGCACCCGTCACTTCGACGACTTCCGTGGATCCCCCGACTTGCAGGGCGATGTCCACGCTGAGGACGGCATTCAAATCGACGCTGACGTCTTTGCGGACAAATTTCTTGAAACCTTGCTGATTGACATTGATCTCGTACGAGCCGACGGGGACTTCGAGGAAGGAGTACTCTCCGGTCGAATTTGTTGTCGTATCACGTGTACTGTTGGTGGAGGTGTTGATCAATGTGACGGAAGCTCCGACCACGGCCGATCCGCTGGCGTCAGTAACTGTGCCACGGATTCGACCGCTGGTGCTTTGGGCATATGCGAACGGAGCGGCAAGCAGGAACAGCAATGTGAGTAGAATTCCCGAGGATAGTACGCGAAAGCAGGCCGACTTCACGAACTGGTAGCGAGCTGCATGAGTCATTTAAGTCACCCCTAATTTCCCCGAAGACGCTCCCCTAAAAAGCGATTCTTCTAGGTTGCTACGGTCCCTGGAACCTTACTATAATCCAGCAAACTTAGAGAAAGCCAGGAGCCATGTCAAGCAGAAAGAATTTGTCCAAGCCATCGGAATCTTTGACGGTTACACGACTGCTGCGCATCAGTGAAGTCGCTCGGCGTGTCGGCATTTCGTCTTCTGCGCTGCGCGCCTGGGAAGCTCTCGGGCTTGTGACCCCCCAGCGCACGGAAAGCCACTACCGTATGTATGCAGAGTCCGACGTCCGCCTCTTGCAGCGGGCCATCTTCCTGCGTCGCGCGCGAGGCCTGAATCCCGCCGCAATTGTTCACGTGCTCAAGAAACAGGGGCTGGTGGCCGCACCGGCCGATGCGCCGCAGCATCCCGGTCAACGCTTTCGCCGCCTGCGAACCCGCCGTGGGCTTTCCCTCGCTCAGGTAGCAAAAGCGACTGAAGTATCCGTGGGATTCCTAAGCGCGCTGGAGCGCGGCCAAATGCGCTCCTCTATTTCGACTCTTAGGCGGATTGCACGCTTCTATAAGACCAATCTCCTTTCGCTCTTCGAAATAAACGGCGACGCCCAGCGGCACGTTCGTCCTTCTCAGCGCAAAGTCCTCGAAACTTCCCCTGGTGTTCGCATGGAACTGCTTGCCTGGGGCCATACCACCATGGAACCTCACCTGTTCCGAATCAAACCCGGCGGCGGCAGCGGTGAGTCCTATGCGCATGATGGTGAGGAGTTTCTCCACGTGCTCCGCGGCGAATTTGAAATTTGTCTGAACAAAGGCGAACGCTATCTCCTGAAACCGGGTGATAGCCTCTATTTCGAAAGCTCCACGCCACATCGCTGGAAGAACCCGGGGAGAAACGAAACTTGGATTTTGTGGGTGAATACTCCGCCCACATTTTAGATCTCGCGGTTTGCTGCGTGGGTCAAACCATGCTGCCGCATTTTGAGGTGACTTTGCACGTATTTCGTAACAGCGGTTTTCTTGCTTGTACTCTGCTGGCGCTCATCGTCCTTGCCATACCGGCCTCCGCGCAGACGTCTGCGCGAATTGCTCCCGCGGACATTCTGGTTGTTCACGCAAAAGTCTTCACCGTGAACCAGGCCACACCCTGGACGCAGGCATTGGCCATTCGCCACGGAAAAATTGTCGCCGTGGGCTCCGATGAAGTTGTCGGAAAAATGCGCGGAATCGGCACGAAAGTGATCGACGCCGGCGGAAAGCTTGTCCTGCCCGGGTTCACGGATTGCCACATTCATTTTCTGAGCGGTTCGCTCGGGCTGGGACGCGTCAACCTGGAAGGCGCCACGAATACCTCCGAAATCCAGAACCGTCTCCGTGAATTCGCGGCAAAGCAGCCCGGCGATTCCTGGATCCTCGGGCGTGGCTGGAATTACGCGATGTTCGCCCCGGCAACGCTGCCGGACAGACAAGCGCTCGATCAGCTTTTCCCGAACCGGCCCGTGCTTCTCACGGCGTATGACGGTCACACAGGTTGGGCAAATTCCAAGGCACTTTCGCTCGCGGGCATCACCAAAGATACTCCGGACCCGGTGAACGGCGCGATCGTACGCGATCCCCAATCCGGCGACCCCACAGGTGCGCTCAAAGAGTCCGCACAGCGCCTGGTTTCAAAAATCATTCCCAAGCCTTCGCGCGTCGACAAGTTGGTCGCCTACCGCTCCGGCATCAAGTGGGCAAATCAAAATGGCATCACTCGCGTGCACAGTGCCGGCGGTGACTTCGAAGAACTCGAACTCTTGGACGAGCTTCGACGGACGAAACAGCTCTCGCTGCGCTTTTATGTTTCCTATTTCGTGAATCCGCCGGAGCTGCGCAAGGAAGATATTGACGCGATCGAACAGGCGCGCAAGAAATACCACGACGAATGGATTGACGCTAGCGCAGCGAAATTCATGGTCGACGGCGTCGTCGAGTCCCACACCGCTGCTTTCTTGGAGCCGTACTCCGATGATCCTTCGCTGAAGGGCTCGCTCTTTTGGGATCCCGCGAAATACCAGGCGGCGGTCGCGGAGTTGGACAAACGCGGTCTGCAAGTTTTCACTCATGCTATTGGCGATAGCGGCATACGCACCGCGCTTGACGCTTACGAATTCGCGGCAACCAAAAATCACACCAAGGACCGTCGTCCGCGCGTCGAGCATATTGAAGACGTCAGCGCCCCAGACATTCCGCGATTCGGGAAGCTCGGCGTCATCGCCAGCATGCAGCCGCTTCATTCTTATCCAGATGCCGACACACTCGATGTCTGGGTGCGCAATGTGGGGCCGAATCGCGCCGCGCGCGCCTGGGTTTGGAAGAGCATCGCCGAAGACGGCGGCCATTACGCCTTCGGCAGTGATTGGCCGGTGGTCACGCTGAACCCCTGGCAAGGAATTCAGGTCGCAGTGACGCGCCAAACCACCGAGGGCAAGCCGCCTGCGGGATTTGTTCCCTCGCAACGGCTGAGCGTGGCGCAAGCGATCGAAGGCTACACCCTGGATGCGGCATATGCCGGGCGACGGGAAAAAACCGAGGGCTCGCTGGAGATTGGAAAGGTTGCCGACGTGATCATCGTTAACCGCAACCTGCTGGAAATCGATCCGCGGAACATCGGTGAGACTCGAGTGCTCACCACGATCGTTGGAGGCAAAGTCGTCTATGAAGCCGATACAAAGTAGCCGCACTCAGAAATTGCGCGAATTCATGACGAGAAACGCGCTTTGGACCCGCATCGCCAAATTGCTGGCGATTTGCTTCTGCGCACTTGTTGTTGGCTCCTGTCAGAAGAAAGATGAATCGCTGAGCGTGCTGGTTTGGGAAGGCTACGCCGATGATTCCTTCCTTCGCGCGTTCGAAGAAGCGCATCACTGCAAAATCACTGCGTCGTACATGGGCTCGAGCGACGATCTTGTTGCCAAGCTCCGCGGCGGCAGCGCTGCCACTTATGACGTTATCTCTCCTTCTAGCGACGTAGCTGCTTCCATCGCGCGCGCCGGACTGGCCGAGCCTCTCGAGCTTGCCAAGCTGCCGACCTACTCGCAACTTTCACCACGATTGCGCGATCTCCCCCTGGTCAAGGCCAACGGACAAACATTCGGCGTTCCGTTCATGTGGGGCCCGAATCCGCTTCTTTATGAAACGAGCGTATTTCCGTCCGCGCCGGACTCCTGGGGGATATTCTGGGATCCCAAGTACAAGGGAAAAATATCCGTATGGGACGATTTGTCGACGCTTTACATGGCTGCGCAAATACTCGGCTACGATAAGCCTGATCCCTCGCGACTCTACAATTTGAGCGACGAACAACTTGGCGTGGTACAACAGAAACTGCTCGCGATGAAACCCAATATTCGAAAAATCTGGTCCACCGGCGGCGAGCTCACCAACCTTTTTGAGAATCACGAAATTGTTGCTGCCATGGGTTGGCCGCTCATGACCAATCAATTGCGCCAGGCGAACTTTCCGATCGGCGAAACCATTCCACGGGAGAACACCACCGGCTGGATCGACCATCTGATGATTACAAAAGCGAGCGTGCACAAAGAACTCGCCTATGCCTTCCTCGAGTACATGATCCAGGCAAAAACGCAAAAGCAGATCACCGACGTCACCCATTACACGCCAGGCAACCCCACCGCCGCGCAATTCATGACCGCGGCGGAAAAAACGGGGCTGCACCTTGACGATCCTGATGCCTACATGCAGCGCATCTATTTCTGGCAAGACGTTCCGCGTCGCGCAAAATACATCGAAGTCTGGAACGAGGTCAAAGCCGCTCAGTGAGTCTCCCGGGTTCCAGCACGGCGTCACTGGCTCCGGGGAGTTCCACGGCTGCCGGAACGCTGTTGCTAGAAGTCCGGAATATCGTCAAGCGATTCGGAACACGCGAGGTTTTGCGTCAATTTTCGTTGCAGATTGTTCCCGGCGAATTTCTCACACTGCTGGGAGAAAGCGGCTCTGGGAAGACGACGTTGCTTCGCCTGGTTGCCGGATTTGAGCAGCCGACCTCCGGAGAAATTTGGATGAATGGCGAGCGGCTGGACCCGCTTCCGCCGTATCGCCGTCGCGTAAACACTGTCTTTCAGCATTACGCATTGTTTCCTCATCTGAGCGTGCAGGAAAACGTCGCGTACGGATTGCAGGTTACGAGTGTCGCAGCCGCGGAAATTACCTCTCGCGTTGCCGATGCACTGCGCATGGTCAAAATGCAGGAATATGCCCGCACGCGGCCGGGCAAACTCAGTGGCGGCCAGCAGCAGCGCGTGGCGCTGGCTCGCGCGCTGGTGAATCGACCGCAGCTTCTTTTGCTCGACGAGCCTCTTTCGGCGCTCGACGCGAATCTCCGCAAACTAATGCAGGGGGAGTTGAAATCACTGCAGCGCGAATTGGGCATCACGTTTTTGTTTGTGACCCACGATCAGGACGAAGCCATGGCGCTCTCAGATCGCATCGGCCTCTTGAGAGATGGCGTGCTGGAACAGGTCGCTTCGCCTCGCGAAATCTACGCGCGCCCGGCTACGGCTTACACGGCGCAGTTCATTGGACAGACGAATCTTCTCCGTGCTGTGGTTCGCAGTGGAGTGGCTTCCTCCGGTTCGCTGCAGTGGCGCACGGATCAACCCGATGGCAGCGTCCTCTTTTCGCTCCGCCCGGAGTCTATCGTTCTCGCCGTTGGAGCCGTCCCGCCGCCGGGTACCGTGCAGTTCCGCGCGACGGTTCGGCAACAAATCTATTCCGGCTCGAGCGAGGAGCTGGAAATCGATTGTGCCGGCCACTTGCTCCGTGTTCAAACGCCGGTACGCGGCGTCCTGTCGGGTGAACAGGATTTTTACTTCGTCCCAGTGGAGGCAGTACCACTAAAGGAGTCTTAACGGTGACCAAGCTTCACCTTAGAGCATTCACGAGCGACTAACCGCCATCCATGTACTCGCGCGCCTACAAATCGATCGTCTCCGTGCCACCACTTCTGTGGGTGGCGCTTTTTTTGCTCCTGCCTTACGTGCTAATGCTCGCGCACAGCTTCTGGGTGGTCCGCGATGGCTTTCTCGTCCACAAGTGGAATCTACAGAATTACGCCAAACTCTTTCAGAATCCTGTCTATGCTCAGGTTCTATTCCGCTCCGCGCGCATCGCGGCTGGCGTGACATTTCTCTCTTTGCTCCTTGGCTATCCGGTCGCCTATTACATGTCATTCCACGCCGGCATTCGCAAGGAACTTCTCTACCAACTTGTGATTGTCCCCCTGTGGGTCAGCTACCTTGTGCGAGGTTACGCCTGGAAAACGATCCTCGGCTCCGAGGGAGTGCTGAACGGATTCCTGCAATACGTCCACATCACGCGAGATCCCGTCAGCTTCTTTCTGTACACTCCGTTCGCAGTCGTTCTGATGCTGACGCATATTTACACACCGTTCGTTTTTCTTCCTCTCTACGCTTCGTTGGAGCACATCCCGCGCAATCTTCTTGAGGCCTCCCACGATCTCGGCGCAAGCCCACGTGCCACATTTTTCCGCGTCGTGCTTCCCCTCTCGCTTCCGGGCTTGCTGGCCGGCGCCACGTTTGCTTTTGTCCTCACCCTCGGCGATTTCCTCGCGTCCCAGCTCGTCGGCGGCCCATCAAGCATCATGATCGCCAACATTGTACAGAGCCTGTTCGGCACGGCCTATGACTGGCCACTGGGCGCGGCGATTTCCGTCCTGATTCTCGTTCTTACAATCTCGCTGCTCTTCCTCGCGGAACGCCTTGAGAAGCGGTGGTCCTTCCGATGAGCGACGCATCAAACGCAAGCCGCCACGCGCCGTTCCTGGGCGCTTACACCCTTGCCGTCTTTGCATTCCTGTATCTCCCCATCGCTGTTCTCATCCTGTATTCGTTTAACAAGGATGGCGTCGGCGGGTTTCCTCCGAAACATTTTACCCTCGCCTGGTACCAGCAGCTTTTCAGGGACAGGTCCCTCTGGGATTCGTTCGTGAATAGCCTGATCGTTGCTCTTGCTGCGGTCACCCTCGCTCTCACTCTCGGTCTGCTGGCCGCGATGGCGCTCGATCGCTCCGATTTCCGAGGCAAGTCCATCTTCCGGCGCCTTGTCCTTCTTCCACTGATTCTTCCAGGCATCATCACCGGCCTTTCGCTTCTGATGTTCGCCGTCTTTGCGGGCCTTCAGCTCAGTCTCTTGACTGTCTTTCTCGGACACGGCACCGCACTCATTTCCGTAGCCACCACGGAGCTCTTTGCAGGACTGCAAAAGATGGATCGCACGCAGGAAGAAGCCTCACTCGATCTCGGCGCCACTCCCTGGCAAACGTTCTGGCGCATCACTCTTCCCAACTTGAAGCTTTCGCTCATTGCCGCAGCGCTGCTTATCTTCACGCTTTCTATGGACGAGATTGCCGTCACTTTTTTTTTGATCGGCCGCGACAATACGTTGCCTCTCGAAATCTGGGCACGCCTGCGCCGCGGTATCACTCCCGAGATCAATGCCATTTCCACGCTGATTTTTTGTGTTTCCGTGATCTTAATTCTGATCTGGTACCGCATTCGCACCCGCAGCATCGGCCAAGAAGCGCACGAACTTCTCGAACGACCTTAGGAGGATCCTTTCGCATGTCTCACTCGCGCCGTGATTTTATCAAGTTCGTTGTCGCTGGTTCCGTCGCTTCCGGCTGCCCTGTCGATAAGGCCCTGATTGCTGAGCCTGCCTCCAGCGATCCCTCCGCGATCGTCGAAGGCGAACACTTTGCCGTCTGCCACGAAGTGCGCAACGGCCACGATTTCGCAAAGCCCGAAGCCACGCGCAAGACCGAAGTCGTGATCATCGGCGGCGGAATGTCTGGCCTGTCCGCCGCCTATTTCCTTCGCGAGAAGGATTGGATGTTACTCGAAAAGGAAGAGCACTTTGGTGGAAACGCGTACGAGGAGGAATACCAGGGGCAACTATATTCCACCGGAGCCGCTTACGACTTTCGCGGCAGCTTCAGCGATCAACTCGCCAAGGAAATTGGCGTCGACATGCCCCTCGTCGACATGCCGGATCCCACTATCGACAATCGGACGTACGTGCCAGACACCTGGCGTTCCGGTCTGGAACATCTTCCCTACAAGAAGGATGTCGTCGCTAGCTTCAAGAAATTTCGCGACGACATGATGAAGATTGACGTTCGCGGAAAAATGCGCGAACTGGACACCAAGCTCTTTGCCAGCATCACCTCGGCTTACGCCCCCGAAGTGGCCAAGTGGTGGGACGCTTATGGCCCTTCTAATTGGGGGGCGGTCACTGAAGACACTACGGCGTTCATTGGCGTTTTCGATGCGCAGTATCTCATCAAGGGCGAAGACAACACGCGCTGCATCCTGCCGGGTGGCCTGGGCTGTATCAGCTACAAACTGGTAGAAGTCCTGAAACCGAAAAATGCTGAGCGCATGCTTGCGGGGGCGACCGTCGTCTCGGTCACGCAGACTTCCGATGCCGTAGAGGTGACCTATGTGCAGGGCGACAAGTTAACCACCGTTTCCGCCAAGGTTGCTCTGATGTGCACGCCAAAATTCTTCACCTCGCGCATTGTGGCGGGTCTTCCGTCGGAGCAGAAGCAGGCCATGCAGCGCATGCGCTACGCCCCGTTTCCGATGATCAACATGATCTTCGATAGGCCCGTATACCGCCGCGGCTATGACAATTGGTGCCCGGGAAATTCCTTTACAGATTTCATCGTTGCAGACTGGACGATACGCAATAATCCCGGCTACGCACCTAAGTACAATATCCTGACTTTCTATACACCGCTGCGCGAATCCGAGCGCGCCAAGCTGCTCCAGGAAGAAGACTGCAAAGTGCTCGCGGGAAAAGTTTTAAGAGATTTCCAGAAAGCTCTGCCGGAATTCAATGTAGATCCGATCGAGATTCGCCTGTACCGCCGCGGCCACCCCATGATGATGGCGGTTCCCGGCCAGTACACCAAGAATCGCATGATCGCGTCCAAACCGATGGAGCGTATCTTCTTCGCCAATTCCGATTCCGGAGGACCTGAATCTCTCAGCACAGAAGCCGTGCGCATTTCTCATGCAGCGGCCGAATGGGCCAACTTGGTTCTGGCCGGCAAACCGGGCCCCGCCACAGATCTGGCGCACAAATCTTTGACGGAAGTGGTCCTGTAGACACAGAGCTCGGGTGGTATTCACGCCAGAAACGCTTGCGTGATTCAACCGTGCTATCTTCATATGCGTCGCTGACGAGATGACCTACTCATCCCAGAGTTGCTACACAAGGATTAATCATCAAATGAACCGTGCACAATTGCTAGCCTGGCTCGCTATCGTGCTTGCCGCGTCGTTCCTTCTGTTGCCACTTCACTCGCAACAAAATCGCGCCTCGCTCCTGATCTTGAACGCTCAGGTTGCCGACGGCACGGGCGCCCCGCTGCGTAAGGCGAACGTGCGCATCGCGTTGAATCGCATCATCGGGATCGGAGAACTGCAGCCGGAAAAAGGCGAGCCCACCGTCGACGCCAAGGGCCTCGTGCTGGCTCCTGGCTTCATTGATATCCACAATCATTCCACTGAGGGCCTTCAGGAGGATCCACTCGCCGAAACGCAAATCTCGCAGGGCATCACCACTCTGATTGTCGGCGCCGATGGCGATTCGCCCTGGCCGCTCATTAATTGGGTCCGCCTGCAGCAGCAAAAACCCGCCGCCGTGAATGTGGGCGTACTTGCAGGTCATGCCACGATTCGCGAGCAAGTGATGGGCAAAGACTTCAAGCGCGTCGCAACCGCGGAAGAAATGGCCAAGATGGAAGTGATGGTCGGCCAGGCCATGAATCAGGAAGCGCTAGGACTCTCTTCCGGTCTGGAGTACGAGGTTGGCAGCTATTCCGCCACCGGAGAAGTCATTTCCATGTCCAAAGTTGTGGCACAGCGCGGTGGCTTCTACATGACACACATCCGCGACGAAGCTGACAAGTCCTTCGAAGCGTTGGACGAGGAAATCACGATCGGCGAAAAAGCTCACATCCCACTCGAACATTCCCACATCAAGCTCGGCACGGTTGGCGTCTGGGGAAAAGCGCCGGAATACATTAAGGTGATTGAAAAAGCGCGCAGCCGCGGCGTCGATTTTCTGGCGGACTGCTATCCATACGACGCGTGGGGATCCAATTTCAAAGTCCTCGTCCCGGATAAACAGTACGAGAATGCCAAGAGCGTGGCGAAAGCTCTCGACGACGTTGGTGGCGCTTCGCATATCACCATCACGAGCTTCACGCCGAATAAATCCTACGAAGGCCACACGCTTGCCGATTTGGCAACATCCAGCGGCGTTACCCCGGTGGAAATGTACATCCGCATCATTCGCGAGGGCGACAAGGCGAACACGGAAGCTGAGATCATCGGGCAATCCATGATCGAAAACGATATCAAGGCTTTCTACCAGCAGCCCTGGGTAATGGTGGCCAGCGATGGCGGTATCGGTTCGGCCCATCCTCGGGGAGCGGGTAGTTTTCCGCGCGTGCTCGGCGTGTTCGTGCGAGAGAAGCACTGGCTCACGCTGCCAGAAGCTGTCCGCAAAATGACTTCCCTGCCTGCGCAACGTCTGCAGTGGAAAGATCGCGGCGTCATCCGAGAAGGTGCCGTCGCCGATCTGGTCCTGTTCAATCCCGACACGGTTATCGATCGCTCCACTTACACCGATCCCATGGCCCTATCTACAGGGATCGAAAAAGTGTTCGTCAACGGCACGCTCGTATGGGATTCCGGCAAAGCCACCGGAGCCAAGCCGGGGCTGGTGATTGGTCTCGGTGGAGTGGTCAAAGATGTACTGAACTAGCGCGGACCTTACGCGCGGACCGGTACAGCTCCCTGTTCCCGCCGAGCAAACTTCTCTTCCCAGTGGATCTTCCCGGTCATTTGCATCACCACAAATAGCGACAGGATAGCTCCAATGGTCACCGCCAGCCCCGTGAAACCTTGAAAGAAAAATGCGTAGGAAAACAGCACCAGGTAAACAAATTGCGCCAGACCGGCGTCCCACAGCGCAAATCGCAAGTTCGCCACCAGCCTCAAATACGTAATCACCAGCAACATTGACACGCCCGAAGAAATCAGAAACGCCCAGTGAATCGAAATATGGTCCGCGAGATACGCAATCAACAAATGAAACGAAAAGAAGGCGCAGGCCAGGAAGAAGTAATTCATAGGGTGCAGATCGATGCCGCGCAGCGTCGAAAGAATGAACACCAGAAAGAAAAAGAAAAACAGCGAGACGGGCGCGAAATAGCTGATTTCTCCCGCCAGCGGTCCCGGCTGCAGTTTTTCCGGCATTTGCAGAGCGATGTCATATCCGGAAACCAGGTTCCGGTAATCCCATCGCAGCTGCCATCCGTTTCCCGTCTCTTGTTTGCTGGTAGGCGAAAGCGAATTGTCGGGGAAATCAAAGCCGCTGAAATCTGTTGCCAGCGTCATGTGGAAGGCGTTCACTTGAGAGACTTCCGAGCCTCCCGGTGGCGTTGCGTTGGGCGCGGCAGGTTGTGCTAGCCGATAGCGCCAACTTTTCTGCCCTTGCGAACGGTAGGCCGTCTTTAACACTCCACTTGCTCCTGCAGGAATCACGGCTTTGGCCGAAACTAGGGAACCGCTGAAGAACAACGGCAATTGTTTCCCGTACAGGTACAGCGCCAGCCCGTCATAGACCGCTTTTTGGGCTGGCAGCAGCAGTCGAAATTCGAACGTCTGCTCGCTCGACGTCGGATTGTGGAAGGAGTGTTCTCCCTGGAACGCAACCTGATACGTGCTGAACCACAACAACCCCTTCTGCCGGTAGTCCACGTGAAGATCGGCGCGGAGATTGCTCGAGTCCCAGGCCACTGGTTGCGGGCAAACTTTCAGTTCCTGGCGGGTGACCTTCTTCCCGTCTTCTTCCGACGTTACTGTTTCCATCTGTTCTTTGAGGTATCGAATCTCGGGCTGGGTCTGCTCCTGCGTGTCTCCCCATGTGGAAGAGACCCGCCCATACAGGGAACTGCTGGTGGACTCCGTGCGAAGAAAGATGGTGGAACCGAGGATGCACCAAGCGGCAGTGGTACCGAGAAAGATTACGGCGATAGCGAGGATACGTTTGATCATGGGATGCACCTTGGAAGAGAATTGCCGCCGCAGGAGGAAGAGTAGCGGCAATGGTTTCTATTGTCAAGTACTTTGTGTTATAAAGTACAGACTTCGCATTTAGTGCCGCTCCATGCATAATGTTGCGAGCTTCGCCCTGCCTGCGGCATTTTCCGGAGGAACCATGGCTGATCCGCTGGATGATTTTCAGAAGTTCCGTGCCGAACTCAACGACGAAATCCTCAATTGCGGCCATTTGGGTGTGAAGCGGTTCTTCGCCCTGGACCACCAGGCCTACGAACCCGGGGCGCTGGACACCAAAACCAAGGAGCTTCTCGGCCTAGTAGCTTCAGCCGTACTGCGCTGCGACGACTGCATCACCTACCATCTGGTCCGGTGCGGGGAGGCCGGCTGGCACCGCGCCGCGGTGATTGACGCCTTGAACGTAGCCATGGTCGTCGGTGGTTCCATCACGATTCCCCACCTCCGGCGGGCCTTCGCTCGAATGAGGGAGATACAAGGGCTTCAGCCTGGAGTAGAATAGCCGCCAGAGTTAATCATGAGCACGACACCTACAGTCATAGTCAACGAGGAGTTGAACACCTTTCAGCGCGTGCGGAATTTCGTCGGCGCCGCTGCATTCCTGTTGATCCAGCATTCGCCCAAACTCGTGCAACTTCATCGCAATGAAAAGTCCTGGGCACTGTTCCGCGTGGCGCTGGGTATTTTTGGTGCCGCGTTAGTGGTATTGCCATTAGGCCTGTGGAACGGCTGGCTGACCGCTATCTTCGGATTGCTTCTGTTCGTCGCGTCCATTCTCCTGCCTCCCGCCGAAACGGAGTCCGCCACGGACCTGAAGGCGCGCGAATTAGGTGCGCAGACGGTGGTGAGTGGTGGTGAGTATCAGCCGGGCAACGCTCCCGCTGCGCTAACGCAACTTTTCCTCTCTCCCGAACACCTGTGGGCACTCGACAAGGAGTTCAACCCGCTCATCGTTATCCCCACGCACGAAATTAGCTCCATCCTTGTGAGACCGGCGGGTGAGGATTGGCTGCTGCAGATCCGCTGGGCCGACCACAAAGCCGAATTCTCTTACGCGGGATTCTTCGCTGAACGCTTCGCGCGACTGGCGGAGGACTCCATCCGCAGCTTCAGCGCACCCCCGCCAGGCGAAGCAGTCAGGCGCCGCTCCGCCGGTGCATGACTTTTCCAACCAGCTTTTCTTTCAGGAAAATCGATTCTCTACGCCCGTTTGTGTCAAAATAGAGCTATGGCACGTGGGTGGGAAAGCAAAGATGTGGAAGCCCAGCTGGAAACGAAGAACACTGTGACCGGTTCCCAAGGTAAGGCCCAGAAGACCGCTGAGCAGATCCGCCGAGAGCAAGATCGCCGCGACCTGCAGCTATCTCGGACGCGCATCCAGAACGATCTCCAGAACGCTACCAATCCTAATCACCGGAAATCCCTTGAAGCGGCTCTCGCGCATCTTGATGGCAAGATCAACGAACTCAGCTGAGCTCGGTTGGCGAAAAATTCCTTTCTTGTGTGGAGTCGTGCGAGAAGCGATCAGTCTGTAAACACTACGCCAACGGCCGTCGTGCCTTTTTCCGCGCCTTCTTCAATACGTACCACGTATCCCCGCAAACGCATGGCTTGCAAGCCGTCGGCCGTCGGGGTTTCCATCGTTACCTGAAGTTCAGACTGCATCCGCGGGCTGTGTTTCAGCGAAATCAGTGCGCCCTGCAGCGAGAGGTCCCTCACCAACGTTTCCTCCTCGAACTTTTGCCCTTCGGCGGTAACTCCCGTGACGCAAGCCCGGAATTGCGCCTCGCGACGCAACGCCGTTCGAGAGCCCGGCATGTGCGCTTGCACCGGCTCGCTCGCGGAACCCAGCGTAATCACCATTCCTTCGCTCGCCGCGAACACGGAGTCGAACTCCTCACGCGCCTGACTTAACAACCCATCGATAATGCGATCCGTGGAATCCGGATCGTGGTGAAACAGCACCAGTGTCTTCGCATTCACTTCGCGCGCGATGTTTACCCCTTCCCGCCAGGAGGAGTGTCCCCAGCCCTTGCGCGTAGTAGCCAGTTGCGCCGGAGTGAACTGCGCATCATTAATGAAAATGTCGGCGTCGGCAGCCAGCGCTTTCAGGCTTTTGTCTAAACCCGGATCACCGGGTTCGTTATCCGTCGCATAAGCCACTGTCCCCGCCGGTGTTTCGATGCGAACGCCCAGGCAGCCCTGCGGATGGTTCAGCCAACGCGCCGTTACTTTGTTGGTGCCAATCTGGAAGCTCTCGCCTCCGCCCAGTTCGCGGAATTTCCGGCGTGCGCTCATGGCCGAAAAATCCACGGGGAAATAGGGCAGCGCCATCTGCGTTTCGAATACCTGTCTGAGCGAGTCTTTACCAAGAAATTTCGATCGGAAGCTGTAGAAATGGAATTCGTTCTTCTCCACGTAGAGCGGGGAAAAAAATGGCAGTCCCTGAATATGGTCCCAATGATAGTGCGTCACGAAGATGTGTGTTTCCGGCGAAGGGGTCCCCTGGGCATTGCCCCAGCGGCTTCCCAGCATTCGCAAACCCGTGCCGCAATCCAAGATGAACTGTGTGCCATCCGGCGCAATTAACTCCAGACAGGGCGTGTTTCCGCCATACCGCCAGGTGGCGGGGTCTACCGTGGGCGTCGAACCACGTACACCCCAGAAACACAGTTTGGCGATGGGGTTGGTCATCTCCGTCGGCTCAATATCCTGGCTAGCCTGCTGCATGCGCGTTCTTCCCGGCCGGTCTGCGCCATTTCTGATGGTGGCAGTGGATACCAGCAGCGTCAACGAATTCCGCCGGGGTGTTGTCATATTTCCCAATAACGGGTGGACGTCGGGCTGCACTCCGCGCCCTAACCTCGTACAATGTGACCGTGCACGTCGGCGATCACAGCCATCCCCATTCTCACGGGCAAGGCCACTCCCAAGATCACTCGCACGGCCATGCCCATCCGCCGATGCGGGCTTCCGTGCTTGCCTGGGCCATGGTCGCTACGTTAGGGCTGGTGGTCGCCGAAGTCTTTGGCGGCTTCCTGGGCCGCTCCGTCGCTCTACTGAACGATGCGGTTCACAATCTTTCTGACGTTCCGGCCCTCGGCATCTCCTGGCTGGCGATGCGCCTGGCCCAGCGCCCCGCGGATTCTGAGCGAACCTATGGCTATCACCGAGCCGGAACTTTGGCCGCTTTCACCAACGCCATCCTGTTAATCCTGCTCTCCCTGTGGCTCGGATATGAGGCCATTGAGCGCTTGCGCACTCCGCAAACCGTCGTCGAAAGCTGGATGATCTGGACGTCGCTTGTGGCCCTGGCCGTCAATGGCGGCATTACGCTGGCTCTGGTTCGTGGCCATGCCGACCTGAATCTGCGTAGTATTTTGGTTCACAATTTCGGCGACGCGCTTTCCAACATCGCCATCATCATCGGCGCCATCATCATCCGTTACACCCACGCACACTGGATCGACCCGATCCTCGGACTGGCCATCGGCTTTCTGGTTCTTTATTCCTCCATCAGCATCCTGCGCGAATCAGCGCATATCCTTCTGGAAGGCAGGCCGCGGGAGATGAAGGTCGAAGAGGTTGCGCGCACCATCCTTTCGCTGGAACAAGTGGTGGAAGTCCACGACGTGCACCTGTGGTCGCTCGGAGGCGGTCATAACGCTCTAAGCTGCCACGTCCGCATTCCCGATATGCATATGGACGAATGCGAAAAAATCATTCAGGCCATCCAGCATAAGGTTGCCGAGGAATTCGGTATCGAGCACGCTACTGTGCAGCTCGAACGTGCCGGCCTGCCCGCCACTTCTGGGTACGTCATGCCGGAACCTGCCCGCAAACCCTGAGGTATCCTCTCCTGCCATTGCCGTCCTTCTGTAGTGCTCCTTGGTTTCTTCTATGAGCAATCCACGAGACTTTGCCGTGTTGAATGTGGAAGAATCCAAACTGGCTTGACGGAATACTCTCAGGGCATATACCCACGGCTGCGCGAGGATTCGGTATGAACGCTAGAACAATTGTTTTATGGTGCGCTCTATTCCTGGCCACACCGCTGTTTGCACGCGACAAGAGCGACCAGATCATTATGAAAAACGGCGACCGCATCACCTGCGAGATCAAGGGGCTCGACGCAGATACGCTCTACATCAGTGTCGACTACATCCTGAGCACTTCTTCCGTCGATTGGTCCAAGGTTGATCACGTCGAGAGCAAGCAGTTGTTCATCGTCAAGACCCAGGACGGCTCGGTCTATTCCGGCACGCTTTCCACTCCCGAAACGGCCGGCGGCCGGCCCATCAAGATCCAGATCCTGGAGTCTTCTGACAACAAAGCGGTAGTCGACAAGATGACGATCATCAAGCTGGATGAAACCTCCAGCAAATTCTGGCAGCGCTTCAACGGTGAGATCGGCATGGGCATCATCTACGCCAAAGGCAACCAGTCCACGCAATACAGTCTGAACTCGGAGGTCAACTACCCTCGCCCTCGCTGGGCCGCCAATGCCACATTCAATTCCACATTGTCCTCCAGCACCGGAACCAATCCCGCCACGCGAAATGAGATCACTGTGAGCGCGCAACGCCTGATGCGTTGGAACAATTGGTACTACGCAGGATTGGCCGATTTTCTGCAAAGCTCCGTCCAGGGGATTCAACTCCAGACCACGTTTGGCGGCGGTGTAGGGAGGTATTTGAAGAACACCAATCATGCCGCGATTTCTGTGACCGGCGGGTTTGCCTGGCAACGCATCAACTATCTGGAAAGCGTCGTGCCCGCCACCACGCAGGACGTCATTTCGGGACTGATCGGCGCTCAGGTAAAACTTTTCTGGTTCAACAAGAGCACTCTTGCGGTCGGTACCTATCTGCTTCCTGCCCTCTCCGAGCCCGGCCGCGTCCACTACAGTCTCAACACTTCGTACTACGTGAAATTGTGGAGCAATCTCACCTGGAACATCTCGGCCTACGGCAACTGGGACAATCGTCCACCTCCAGGATTTGCCTCAAGCGATTATGGTTCCAGCTCCGGCGTCAGCTGGACCTTTGGCAATCACTAACTAATTGCTTCAAGCTCGTCCCTTCGCGGGTCCCGATCAGGTTCGCAGGAATGTGACAGTTTTTTGACAGCATGATGACACGCTGGGTATCCGCTGCTTTATGATTCGATTGGAGGCGAACACTCCTTTTTTCGGGGTGAACGGAGCGACGGCAAGGAATCTGCGACTTTGCCACCACGACGATGCCGGTAATCCCCTCAAAGCGGGAGGAAGTGGCCGTCGTTGTACCCTGCTACAACGTGGAAAATTGTCTTGGGCGTGCGCTCGACAGCGTCTTCGCCCAAACCTTTTGCGATTATTGCGTGTATGCCGTCGACGACGGCTCCACGGACGGTACGTCACGCGTGCAGCAACGATATGCAGACCGCGGCGTCTGCGTGCGGCAACTTCATTCCGGACAAGCGGCAGCGCGCAATCGCGGCATCCGCATGTCAGAGAGTCCGTTCATCGCGTTTCTTGACGCGGATGACCAGTGGCTTCCGACAAAACTCGAACGGCAGATCGCGTGGTTAAAGAACAATCCCGCCGTCGGAATGGTTTTTTCGCGTTGTGCTTCAGGCGAAGTCGCCAGACCCGCAAGTCCCGCAATCAATCAAGTTCCCCTACCCGCAAGCGAACGCCCGTTTGAACAGTTGGTTCGCGACTGCGATATCTTCACGCCAACCGTGGTGGTGCGACGCGAATGTCTGGAAGAAGTTGGCCTCTTCAACGAATCGCTGACCGTGTGCGAGGACTTCAACTTGTGGCTACGCATTGCTGCACGCTGGAAAATAGCCGTCATTCCTGAAGTTCTCGCCATTCGGCATCTACGCCCGAAGAGTCTTTCACTAGCCACTCCCGCCGAGGAACGATTGCTTAGTGGCATTGCAGCACTTGAACATGTGGAATCTGCCTGTTCCCACCTGTCGATTCGCGAGAAGCGCGCCCTCAGGAGAGCGCTCGCCGAGCGTGTCTACCTCTACGGTTCCTACCTGCTGGCCAGTGGGGCAAAGGCCGCATCTCGCACGAAACTGGTGACCGCAATGAAACTTCGGTCCACGCACGGGCGAGCAATTGTGAAACTTGGCCTGAGTTATCTTCCAGCGAGCCTGTGCGGCTCGCTCCTGGACCTCGGCCAGAGGCTCGGTCTGCGTTTGCGATCAGAAGACCCTGCAGAAATCTAACTCCCGACACGATGGTTACAAACATCTCGGATTCGCTGGTGTACGAAGATGACTCTTGTTTGACTTCCCTGTGACAACTGCGCAAACGCATCTGCTTATCCTGATAAAGCAGTCGAGGTTGTTAGAATTTTATGAGGTGCGATTTGATCGGAAAGCGGATTCGCAGAACTTCGTCCAGCCGACGTCTTTCCTCGCGCAGGATGTTGTCATGAAAACTATTCTGGGCGGTCTGCTGGTCGCTTGCTTGTCCGTCGTTCCCGCCGCGAACTCGCAATCGAACACGCCCATTCTCTCCGGAGCCTTCGAGTTCGCCGCAAGCTCGAATTTCGGCGCGCCAACTTTTCAACCTGTCATCCATCCCGTCCTAGTTGTGCCCATCGGCGATCATTGGCTGATCGAGTCTCGCGCGGAACTCCAGGGATTTATTTTTCGCGAAAACGGGACCACTGGCTCTTATCAGGGACAATTCTTCGCGTCCCTGGCCTATGCGCAGCTCGATTACGTAGCGAATTCCCATCTGACAATCTCCGTCGGGCGCTTTATCACTCCGTTCAATATCTACAATGAGCGATACAGCCCGGCGTGGATCCGAAACCTGGAAGATCCGCCCATTATCTTCACCATCGGCACGCGCACCACTGCCTCGAGCGATGGTTTCATGGTTCGAGGAGTTGCCGTGGCGCGCGAGACGTGGGAGTTGAACTACACCGCGTATTTTTCGGCGCTTAGTACCATCGAAAATATTCAGTCGGGAAGAGCTGCGGGCGGACGAATGGGTGTGTTCCTCCCGCAATCTGGTATGGAGTTTGGCGTTTCCTACCAACGTTTTCTGCAGGATGTGAATTACAACGCTCTCGGCGCCTACTTCGTGTGGCAGCCGGTGCCGATCCCTCTCGATGTGCGCGCAGAATACGCGCATTCGCCCAATGGACAAGGGTACTGGCTGGAAGGCGCCTACCGGTTCACAACCGATCGTCAGAACTTTTCCGGGCTGGCCCGGCTGCAAGCCGTGGCGCGCGTGCAGCAATTCTTCAAGGGAGTTTTCTCGCCCGAAGCGTTTCTTCCCGCCGCGGACACCAACCGCGTTGATTTTGGATTGAATTATTACCTACCGCACGACGTACGGCTGAACGGGAGTTACGGCAGGCGCTTCAGCTCTACCGGCAATGGCAACATCTGGAATCTCCAGATCACCTATCGGTTCCTGTTTCCCGCCTGGCCCGGAGCTTCTAAATGAAGAAAATGTTCTCGGCTTCGTTGCTTTCCGTGTTTCTGGTTTGCTGCTTTCACCCTGCTGCTCTGCCGCAGGCTCCACCAAAATATAGCAAGCCGGCTTCGACAGCTGCAGCAAAGGCCGCCTCGGCAAAAGAAGGGCAAAAACGATTCCAGGAGAATTGCGGGCGCTGCCACAATCCGCCGGAATCGCTGTCGCCGCGCGAAGTCAAGGCGGTGCTGCAGCACATGCGCGTGCGCGCGATGCTCAGCGCGGAAGACGAAGAATTGATCATGAAATATCTGGCGCCCTGACATCCTGCGAAGCAGCTCGCCACCAACAAGCCCCAAAAGTTCACAGTCTAGGATCGCAGGTGATTTAGCAACCATCATATAGCATTTACTAGGTACAGTGTTCGAGCGCTGGGCTCGTGACAGTGGAATTGCTTTTGAGCAAGTGAAGAGCGGACCCACTCTTTGCGAAATCCGCCAAGGGTGGGCCACACGTGAAGAGGCAGGGCTGCGATTTCTACGGGGACTAGCCCCAAAGTGTGCGGATCTTTTGATGTCGGAGCTAACGCTCCGACCTCCTAGAACGCATTGATGAGATGGCTTCCAGCGATTATTGTTCGCGGAGGGCGATGACCGGGTCGACGCGGGTGGCGCGAAGAGCGGGGACGTAGCTGGCCAGAAACGCGACGATGAGCAGCAAGGCGGACACGGAGGTGAGCGTGACGAGATCGGTGGAAGCGACTCCGTAGAGGACGGAGTGCAGACCGCGGAAGAGCAAAAGGGCGAGCACAACACCGACGGCGGTGCCGATGAACGCCATGAGCATCCCCTGTTTCAGGATCATGCCGAGAACGTTCCAGCGCTGTGCTCCCAAAGCGGAGCGGATGCCGATTTCCTGAGTGCGCTGGCTGACGGAGTAGGAGACCACGCCGTAGACACCAACGGTGGCCAGCACCAAGCCTAGCATGCCGAATACGCCAACCAGCATGGCTCCGATGCGCGCGGGCATGAGTGGCTTGCCGTATTCGACGTGGGCGTCCATGGTGTTTACGTCAAACACCGGGAGAGTTGCGTCGAGTTGCTGGATCTGGTCGCGCACGGCAGTGACGAGTTCGCGCGGTTCATATTGCGTGTGAATCATCAAGGTCGCGGCGGAGGCGTAACGCTGCGCCATAGGAAAATAGGCGTAGGACTGCGGCGCTTCATAGAGGAATAGATATTTCCCGGTGCGCGTTAGGCCGACCACCTGAATCTGCGGTCCATTTCTTTCCGTCTGGAAGGATTTGCCGATGGGATCTTCGCCGGGCCAGATCTTGCCTGCGAACGCTTCGTTGATGATGGCGACTTTTGCTGCAGAGGCGGAATCGGCTTCGGTGAATTCCCTGCCCTTGATGACGGGAACCCCTACGGCACGAAAATAGTCGGGCTGAACGAGATCGTAGAAGGAGGTTTCGTCTCCGGCCTTAGCGTCGATGGGGCGTCCTTCGGGATAGACGTTCACGATGGAATTGTCGTAGCCCATCGGGATGTACGCGGAAAAGGAGGCGCCGCGCACGCTGGAAATGGATTTCACGCGTGCGCTAGCCTGGCGGTAAAACTGCTGGCCGCGCGCCTCGTTGTAGCCTTGCAGGCCGAGGTCCATGGACATCATCAGAGTATGGTCGACGCGGAAACCCATATCGACATGCGAGGAATTCTGGAAGCTGCGAACGAAGAAGCCGGCGCAGGCCAGCAGAAGCAGGGAAACGGCGACCTGCGCTATGACGAGGGCATTGCGGAATCGGTGATGTCCCGTGGAGGCGCCGCCGGAACGGCCGCCCGCTTTCAAAACTTCGGCAACATCGGCTCGCGGAGCTTGCAAAGCCGGAACCAATCCCGCGACGATTCCGGTGAGAAGCGCAGCGAGAAAACTGAAGGCAAAAATCCGCCAGTCGACGCGAAGATCGAACAAGCGCAGAGGTAAGTCGGTTGGAATATGAATGGACATCAGCGCCAGGGCGGACCAACGCGCAAAAATCAAGCCAAGGATTCCGCCACAGATGGCGAGAAGAATGCTCTCGGTGAGAAGTTGGCGGACCATGCGCCAGCGGCTGGCCCCAAGTGCGGCTCGCATGGCGATTTCCTTTCGACGTCCATTGGCGCGCGCAAGAATCAGATTGGCAACGTTGGCGCAAGCAATCAGCAGGACGAGTCCGGCTAGAGACATGAATACGACGACGGCCTTGGACATGAAGTCGCCCAAACCGGGTTCGGGGCGAGCCTTTAGTTCCGGCATGACCTGCAATGAAAGTTGCTTGTGGTCCTTCGGGAACTCCTGCATCAATCGCTGGTTGGTCGGCTCAGCAGCGGCGGCGGCCTGGACGGGAGTGACGCCGGGCTGTAACCTGCCGAGGACGCGAACAAAGGAAGCGCCACGATTGGTGAGATCGCCAGCCTGATTGGGATCGAGCAAGCCAAGTGCGGCGAGCGGAATATAGAAATCGGGCTCGAGGAAATAGTAAGCGCCGTGGTAGCGCTCCGGAGCGACGCCGATCACAGTGAACGGGTGATTGTTGACCTGAACCGTGCGGCCGACAACGGACGGATTACCGCCGAAACGCGTTTTCCAATACTTGTGACCGAGCACTACGAGAGCATCTTTACCTGGAACCCAACCTTCGTCGGCCGCGAAGGTACGGCCCTGGACCGGTTCGAGGCCGAGCATGGAAAAATAGTTTCCGGTAACAAGTTCAACCCAAGCGCGGGACGGACGGCCATCGGCCTGGAAATTCACGGGACTGGGGCTGTAACCGATCAAGTCGGAAAACACGGACTTCAATTGGCGATAGTCCTGAAAATCGGGATACGAAAGGTTGATGGGGAAAACCATACCGCGCTGATTGGTGACTACGACCACTAGTTGCTGCGGGTCCTTTACCGGGAGAGGGCGCCACATGATGCCATTGAAGATGCTGAAGATGGCGGTGTTCGCGCCGATGGCGAGGCCGAGAGCGAGGACGGCGGCAATGGTGAAACCCGGACTTTTGACGAGCATGCGCGAAGCGTAGCGGAGATCTTTCCAGAAGGTGTCCATGTCGCACTCCAAGGCGAAGCCCAGTCTAGCTGAGGGCAGATTGAAGGCCGGAACGGGTTACAGGAAGTAACTGATAGAGAAGTACTTAATGGACATAGAGTTGGCGGCAGCAGCGGGATTGGTCGATTCTGGGAATCAGGTGTCGCGGAAACGGACATGTACGTGACTGTAGAGCGAGGAGAACTTCAAGCGGTCCTGGTGCAGCTCAACTCTCCGCTATACTCGGCTGCATTGATGTATGGCTCAGCGCGCTCACGGACGAAGGAGTCTCTCCTTGAAAAACTCAGGAATCAGGATGGTGGAAGTGGCAAGGTTGACGCTACTCGCCGCGGCTTTGGGCGTACGAGGAGCTACAAGCGAGGGGCAAACAAGATGGCGCAGTCTGCAACCGCAAACGGGTACCAGCGGAAATGGTGGAAGTAAGCGGTGCCGTACCGAGTGTATCCGCGGTCGTTTAGGGATTCCAAGGGCGACGGGATTGGCGAGCTAAAAAGGATCACGCCGGAGCTGGACTACATTCAAGGGTTGGGAGTGAAGGTGATCTGGTTGAACCCCCACTACGATTCGCCGAACGCGGATAACGGCTACGACGTACGAGATTACCGCAACGTAATGAGCGAGTTCGGGACAATGGCGGATTTTGACGAACTGCTGGCGGGAGTGAAAAACCGACAGATGAAGTTGGTGCTGGACCTGGTGGTGAACCACACGAGCGACAAGCACGTGTGGTTCGTGGAGAGCCGGAGATCGAAAGACAATCCGTATCGGGATTATTACATCTGGCGCGCGGCCAAGAATGGCAAGGAACCGAATAACCGGAGGTCGTTTTTCTCGGGATCGGCCTGGAAGCTGGATCCCGTGACAGCCTGGGGACTTCGAATTTAGGAAAGGCAGAAGAGAATGCGACAACCCTGCAAGTGAGAGCGTGGGAGGCGAGAGTATACAGAATTGCGGGTTCACCGGCTTCGCGCGCGGAAAAACAAATAGATTAGAAAGTGTAGCCGAGAGAGAGGACCCAGGCGGTCTGGGCAAAGCCGGGGTTGAAGACGTAGGTGGTGAAGGAAGTTTTTTTGTAGCTGAAGCCGAGGAGCGGCCCGCGTTGAACGTCAAGGCCGGTCTGATAGACGCGCGTACGTTGCGAAGCAGCGCCAATGCGGATCCATTTCGCCGGGGAGTAGCTGAGTTCCGTCCAGGTATAGAAAAAACTATTGTCGCTGTTGGTGGTGTCAAAAACGTATTCGCTGGCACTGTAGAGCTCCAGTCGGCGGTAGGTGAGTGTGAGTTCGAAGCCCGGCGCGATGCCATTCACCTTGCCAAACACGCCGCCGATCATGGGCGTGAAATCGAGCTGAACTCTTTTCCCAACGGTGAAATCGTAACCAAACCAAAGTGAAGCGGTCTGAAGGTACTCGTTGTTGTAGCGCGCTTCCAAATGCGCCCAATCGCCATCCATCATGAAGGTGGGCTGCGCATAGGATTGACCTTGCGGAATGAGGAATCCGGCGCCAGAAGCATTGTAGGACCAGGGACTGGTAGAGGCTTTTGTGGGTGCGGGCAGGCGTCCAGGGGAAGGCAGAGGAGTCTGCGGTGACTCCTGCGCGACGCAAGCGCTGGCCAAGAGAAGGAAGGCGGCTAGCGGATAGAGAGGAAGGCGGCGCATAAGCTCCCAGTGCGAGGAGCAAGACAAATGAGTGGCTCCCTATGAGGAATGATTGTCATTTTGCGGGGGCGTACTGTAGCGTACATGGAAAGCACGCAAAGCGTCGTGTAAACGGACGAAGATGCGCTTCTCGCCAAAGGTCTCCGTGATGTGATGTCGATCGAGATCAGCGTGCAATTCGGGATGAACGCGCGCAAAGAGGAGTTCGACGCCCTGTTGCTCGAGGTCGAGGTAAAGGTCGCGGAGAACGCGAGACGCGGTGAAGTCCACATGAACGATGGCCTCGGCATCGATGATGATCCAGTGTAACGGTGATTCCGCGGGGCGCGCCAGTCGAGACACTTCCTGTGCAAACAGCCCGGCATTGGCGTAGAAGAGAGCGGCATCGAATCGATAGATGACGAGGCCGGGCTCGGTGCGGGCACCGTGCGCGGCCGGAATGGTTTTCCAGATACGGTTTTCGTCGCGCAGGAGCACACCGGTGTGCGGGCGATAGCTGTGGCCGACAACGCGGAGGAGAGAAACGATCATGGCGGAGACAATTCCCTGCTCCACGCCAATGAGAACGACGACGGCGGCGGTCATCACTGCGAGATAAAATTCGCCGGGACTTTCGCGACGAATGTCCTGCAGGCCACGAAGATCAATGAGGCGAACGGCGATGACGAACACGATCGCGCCGAGGGCGCAACGGGGAAGATATTGAATAGGGCGCGTGAGGAACAGGAGAACGAGAGCGACAACTGCGGCGGTGGCGACTTGCGCGAGCTGACTGCGGCCGCCTGAACTCTCGACCATGGCAGTTTGCGTAGGACTGCCATTAACGACGAAAGTGCCGGTGAGGCCAGCGGCAAGGTTCGCAGCTGAAAGTCCGAGGAGATCGGAATCCTCGTCCAACTGCTGATGATGGCGGACGGCATAGACGCGAGAGGTGGCGGCGCTCTGCGCGACAATCATCACAAGGCACGAGCCAGCAATGGGAAGAAGAGACTCGATTTCCTGCCACGTGACGTCCGGCCAGCCGAGATGAGGAAGACCACCAGCAACGGGTCCAATGATTTCGATGCCGCGTTCTGCGAACTGGAAGGCAGAACTGGCGGCGATGGCGCACACGACGGCGATGAAAGGTCCCGGGATGCGAGGGCCCAGCGAGTGCAGACCAAAAATGAGGAGGAGCACTACGACGGAAAGAAGTACGGTGGGAAAATGGACATGGGGCAGAGCGCGAAGGACTTCGCCCAATTGGAGGAGAGAGCGTCGCGAGTGAGTTTCGACCCCGAGCATTCCACCCAGAACAGCAATACCTACTTGAAACCCGACACCGGTGAGAAATCCGACGAGCACGGTGCGTGAAAGAAAATCCGCGAGAAAGCCGAGTTTGAGCAGTCGAGCGATGAGCAGGAAACCTGCGGTAAGGAGAGCGACGGTGCTGGCGAGAGCCACGTATTTGGCGCTGCCGACGGCGGCCATAGAAGAGATTCCGCCGGCGAGGATGGCCGCGGTGGCCGAATCCGCCGCTACAACCAGAAAGCGAGATGAACCGAAAACCGCGAAGGCCACAAGGGGCAGTAAGAGGGTGTAGAAACCGGTGACGATGGGCGTACCAGCGATCTTGGTATAGCCAAGCGCCTGGGGGATATTCATGGCAGCAAGCTGAACTCCGGCAAGCGCATCTTTGATGGCGCCAGCGCGAGTGATGGGGCGAACGGCTTGGAGGAAAGGGGTCCGGTTTGGAGAACTAGTCACGGTGGTCATGGCGATCCTGTTGTGGCGATCGCCAAGAAAACGGAAGCGGAAGAATCGCCTCCAACCCGTCGGGCAAAACAGCTGAGCGATAAATGGATGATCAGCAAAGAAGGATCCGGCTCTTGCGGAAATTATCACACCGGTCGCGAGGATGGGAACAAGAAACCGTGAGCGAGTCGTCTTGCAGGAAAAAGGGGATCAGGCGGGACTGCGGAAAGAAAGGCCGCGCTGTTCGTTGAACTGAGAGGTGGCGTCGAGATCGAGCGTCGTGAGAGGTGCGACCTTGCGAAGGCCATCTTGCGTGACGTATTGCAAACTGCCATTACTCCAAGAGTAGCCTACAGCAAAGAAAACGGTGCCATCGCGGCGGACAAAAATATATTCGGGTGAAGGCGGAAGAGGAGTGCTGGAGACGGTGCGCTCGCGCCGGGGAGCGGAAACCGGAGGTGCAGTGTATGTTTCTGGCTGTTCGGCTTCAACTTGCCCTTCCTCGGAGTCGACATCGGATACTGCGGGCTGTTCGACTGCGGCAACGGGTTGAGCGTAATACTCAATCGGTACATAGATTCCAGCACCACCCGCGTAGGGGACGAGGCCTCCACCGTGAAACTGATGACGATAGACACCGGGATGAACCGCGGCGTAATGCACGTAATCGAAGCCGAGACCGGGCACCGGATAACCACCATCGTCAAATCCCTGATTGGGGAAAGGAGCGTTGGTATAACCAGGATTAGAGGAGACTGGGTAGTTTCGCGCCGGCGGCCGAGGCGCGGCCGGCTTCATTGGATGATGCGGCGCGACAGGATGCGAACCACTGGCAGCTCCAACGTGAGCAGGGACCCGCGCTCCGACAGCGACGCGAGCGGGCATCGCATGCATAGTAGGAGCGGCGACGGGCATGGCCATAGCGCGAGGAGCAACCGCAGTCGGAACGGAGGCTCCGACACCACGCTGCGCGTTCACACAACTGGGCAAACTAGCGATGCAAACTGACAGAGCGGCGAACTGGGTAAGGCGACGCAGCATAGGCACCCTGAATCAGGGCTCCTTCCGCCTACATACTATTAGACGCAGAAGCGCGCTGCAACGTTTCGTCAGGGGCCAATGGGCGGAAAGCTCCCCAGGAGCCGAAACTCCTCGTAGGTGACGATACCAACCGTCAAAACCTACTCCGGATGAGCGATGTTACGACTTCTTGTCTTCAAACAAACCGTTGTAAACGAGACCGGCGATGATTCCGCCGAGAATCGGTGCCAGCCAGAAGAGCCACAGTTGGTGAATGGCCCAGCCACCGACAAAAAGAGCCGGGGCCGTGCTGCGTGCCGGGTTGACCGACGTATTCGTGACGGGGATTCCGACGAGGTGAATCAATGTCAGCGCGAGACCAATCGCAATCCCCGCAAAACCTGCGGGGGCGCGCCGGTCAGTTGCCCCGTGGATGACCAAGACAAAAAAGAAAGTGAGCACGACTTCGGCAATAAAACAGGCGAGGAGCGAGTAACCGCCCGGCGAATGAAGTCCGTATCCATTCGACGCAAAGCCACCGCTCAATTGGAAGCCGTCCTTACCGCTGGCGATCGTGTACAACACCGTGCTGCCCAGGACTGCGCCCAAGACTTGAGCAACGATGTAGGGAATGACCTCAGGAAACGGGAAACGCTTGCCCACCGCCAGACCCACGGAGATCGCGGGATTTAAATGGCAGCCGGAAATATGGCCAATGGCATAGACCATGGTCAGAACCGTGAGGCCGAAAGCAAAGGCGACCCCCATGAAACCAATCCCAAGTTGCGGAAACGCAGCATCCAGGACTGCGGCGCCGCAGCCTCCGAAGACCAGCCAAAACGTTCCAAGGAATTCAGCTGCAAGTCTTTTCGATAGGGGCATAGAGATTCCTTTCAAGATCTACACCTAAACGTTGGGCGGAAAAACTGGGGAGCGAAACTGCTTTTATGGTGGGTGAATTCTACCGAATGCAAAGACTCAAGACAAGGTGACACCTAAGAAA
>CAVUHF010000002.1:0-30903 GCA_963741195.1 Candidatus Acidiferrales bacterium | reverse complement strand
TCGATCCAATCTTCCTTCTGCTTAATGCCAAAACGAAAATCCTGCCAGAAATCTTCCGTGCGAAGTTTGATGCCTTTTTCACCCTCAGCGTTTTTGGCGGAACTGTCGGCATTGAACTGGCCATAGGTGGGAGTGAATTCGATGTGCACTTCCAAAAGAATGGAGTCGCCGCGGCCGCGGTAGTCGGTCCAAGCCTGCTGAGCGCTATAGCCCTGAGATTGCTGGTCGGAGACTTCCACGACCTGCGCGAGAGGAGTGAGCAGGCGAACCTCAGAGATATACGGACCGGTTTTGGGAAGAGGGAGATGCCGGGAGTAAGTAGTGAGGAAATCTCTTGTGTCTTTACTGTGGCGCTGGCCAAGGAAATAGGCTTCTCGGACGGCGATATCGGAGAGTTCTGTGTCGTAGCAGAGAGCAGCGGAAGTGCACAAGCAACCGGTGAGAAGCGCAGACGGGATCAAACGTGGAATTCGAAGCATAGAGATTCAGATGCGGCGCGCAATGTTGGGGAAGTCCAGCCAGACTTTAACGCCGCAGAAGTGCGAGCCTTCGGTGCAGATGGGAGTGGTGATGCCGGCGCGAAGATGGCAGGGAGGCCCGACGTAGCGCGAAAGTTGGGGATGGACTTCGCGGAGCTGAGCGACTTCGTCCATGGAGGCATTGTAGATTTCCTCTTGGGCGTTGAAGCAAGTGCGCATGGTCCATTTGTGGAGGAGATGGAGGAGAGAGCCGGTTTCGACCAGGCGAATGGATTTGGCGTTGGGAAGAACGTAGAGAGCGATTTCTGGAGGAACGCCGCGGTCGAGCAATTCATTTTTGGCCGCCCAGGCATCGTGCATGGCGCGATCGTAGACTTCCTTGGCGCGCGGGTTGCCGGCAAGCAGCATGGGCGTGATGTAATCTGGTTCGCGTGTGTCGGCTAGCGTGAGCAGGGGGCGAGAACCAGGGACCATGCGGTGACGCTGATCCTGGCTGTCGGCGGTGTGGCTGATTTTTTTGGCAAAAGTGTAATTGGCGTGTTGCAGGGCGCGCATGAGCGGGGCATGCACGCCAATGTTGAGAGTCTCCAGGCGATAAAGATTCCGGGCGGGATTCAGAAGGCGATCGACGGCCTCGTCGTCGCTGCAGGCGGATTCCGGGAGGCCGACAACGGCGCGATAGGATTCCGCCATAACGCGCGGAGCGTTCGCGGAATAATCGACGAGGCGGGAAGTCTTGCCATTGAGACGAGCGTCAAATTCGCGGACGAAGGATTCGGCATTGGCGTTCGATTTTGCGGGAATGAAATCTTTCCATTCCGGAAGTTCTTCTAAAGGCGCGGTGCCGAAGCGATCGAAAAACTGAGCATCTAATTGGCGAACCTGCGCGACCATTTCGCCGATGACCGCGCGAGCCTCGCTGGGCGTGTCGGAAGCCGAGCACATGCGCCAGAGGCGGTGCAGCACAATGCCGGAAACGGTGTGCACCATGGTGGTGAAGGCGGCTAGAGGCAAAACATAGCGGGCGATTTCGATGGAGCGTTTGCCGGCTGACTGTTCAATTTTCTGAATGCGTTTGGGATGAGACATCGGGCCAATGTGCCAGATGTCATTCAGGATGTTGCGCGTGTCTGGAACAAGAAGAGCAGAAAGCTCGCGGTAGTAGGCCCAGGAACGCGCGAGGGAAGTTTCGTAGATGGCGCGGGAAGCTTCGTCGAAGAACAGCGAACGAGGTGGGACGTAAGCTTGCGCGCGATCGAGACGAACGTAACGCTGGCTTTGCTGTTCGGAGTTATAGAAGGGATGGGCGTGCAGAAACGACCAGACGAACTGGCGACTGATGTTCTCGAGGCCGAACTCGAAATGCGCGTGCTGATAGACGGTGTGATGGCCGCTGTAGAAGGTGGCGGCGCCGATGTTGAGGCGCTGCTTGTCGGTAATTTCATCGCGAAGTGATGAGGCGCGAGGAATAACAGGTGCGAGCGGCGGCAATCGCGGAATCAAAGGGATGAGAAAAAGCGTTTCGGAGTGTGATGCGTGGTGGCGCCGTCTCGACAGCGTCAGGAGAAGGCGAACCTTCGAACATGCGCGATTGGGTAGCCACGTTGAGAAGTCATTCTACACGGTGTGGGAAGGGACGACAAAAGAGTAGAAAAGAAAACGGACCGGCCATGAACCGGTCCGCCTGAAAAGTGATCGTGAAAACGGGTGCGTTACTTCTTGCCAGCAGCAGCGGGCACGTTCGCGTATTTCTTCTGAAAGCGCTCAACGCGGCCAGCGGTGTCGACGAGCTTCTGCTTGCCGGTGAAGAAGGGATGGCAGCCCGAGCAAATTTCGACGCGCAACATGTCGCCCTTAACGGTCGAGCGAGTCTGGAAGGTATGGCCGCAGGCACAATGGACGGTCACTGCGTGGTAGTCGGGGTGGATACCGGATTTCATTGTTCTCCAATCTATCGTGGCCGGTCTGCGCGGGATCCCCAGAGAGAAGGGTTACAACCGTGTCGCTAGGTCACGAGACAATCAGCAATTATAAAGGAAATCGCCGGGAACGCAAAATCGCGCAATAACTCAGGGATTGGGGATGGTTGCAAGAGCGACATTCGAGACAGCGACCGGATCGCGGTACGGAATGCCGTCGCGCGCCGAACAAAGTTCCTCCGTTAATTTCTGAGATTGAAACTATCGTGCGGTCGAAGGTACAGACAATCTGGCCGCAGTACAGTTTGCGGACAGGTACGCCGCGATTTCAAACGGTACTGTGGGACAGGTTGCACGGTAGACGCGGTAACCGAGGACCGTGCTGCTGCTCGCGTCCCAGGCGAGGTGAACTGTGATGTGAGGCGTTGGAGTCAGACGGCAGCGGTGACGGAGAGAGGTGACCCCTCTCCGGAAACCGGAAGAGTGGCGGGAGATGCAAGGTTCGCGCTCAGGATCGAGAGAGTCCCGGAGGCGGACTCCCTTGACTTGAGGCTTAAACCAAACCTGGAAAGTGACCTTTTGATCGACGCCGGCGAGAGAAACAGAGGCGGGAGAGTTAGATACATCGGACTGAGTGGAGACGGAGGCAGATGCGTTACCAGCGTCCGTGGGAGTGAAGCTGAGGGTGTAGTCCAGAGAGAGGCTGGGCAGCATCACGCGCGGAACAGAAGCCCGGAAATTACGAATTGCTTGCTGGACAATCGCACCCGTACGACTGGGACAGGTGAGAGGCGAGGAAGAGCGGAACAGCACTGATGAAGGGGGAAAATGGCAGTTGAGAGGTGCCGTGAGGGGTTAGGAGATGAAATGGCAGCCGAGACGGAAGGCGCCTTCGGAAGTCCGTCGCGTCCAGACCGGCTTTAGATAGACCCGAACGGGAGGAAGAATCGGAACGTGAAGAATGGCGAGAATATTCTCTGAAAGCTCTTCCGCCTGTTCTAATTCGAGAGCAACCCCGCCAAACCCAAGATCGAGGACGCGAGCGCGGCGATCTCCCGTCTCCCCAATGACCGCATAAGCATTTGTTCCAACCATAGAGACGCGTTCCGCTTTTCGCTGGACCGAGTAGGAAGCCGGTGAGTCGGAGGAAGAGAGCGTTTGAGCCGCGAGAGGATGTGCGGAGGTCAATGCGGCTATGGGCGACGCGGAAGCAGAGTTCTTCCGATACACGGCCGGATTCGATGGAAATTGGCTGAGGAGAAACGGCGGTGGGAGCGGGTGCGGCGCTGGCCCGCGAGGTATTGCCGCTGGCGCTGCGAGAATGATTGGCGTGCTTGAGGCTATAGAGTCGCTCATCGGCTACGCGGATGAGCAGATCGGACTGATCGCCGTCCTGAGGAAAAGTGGAAACGCCATGATCCATGGTGACACTGATGGCCAGTTGCAAGGGCTGAAGGGTTTCAGCGAAAACCATGCCGATACGGCGGCTGAGAGCGAGGGCTTGTGCAGCGTCGGTTTGCGGAAGAAGCAGGGCGAACTCATCGCCACCGATGCGGAACGCAGAGTCCGAAGTGCGCATCGTTTTCTGCAGGGTACTGGCAACGCCACGAAGAACCTCGTCGCCACGCGGATGGCCGTACTTATCGTTCACTTCCTTGAAGCGATGGAGGTCCAGGATGACGATACTGAGTGGAAGTCCATAGCGACGGGCGCGATTGAGTTCTTTCTCGAAAGATTCTGTAAAGAGACGGCGATTGTAGAGGCCGGTGAGCGGGTCAGTGACCGCACTGACTTGCAGCTTCTTGAATGCTCCATATTCCATCAGAACCGGAACGCGAATGAGGCCAGCGGCAGCGAGAACGTCCATCAATACACGTGGCGAAAGAGACGGGACGGTGAAGATGTTCAGAGAGTTCGCGACGACGCGTGAGCATCTCCTCCCAGATCTGGACGCATTGGGTTTCACGAAGTTCCAGCTGAGTGGTCGCGCGCAGGAATCGCTGCAGAAACTGGCTTCGCGCAGGAATATCCATGCTTTCGAGCGTATCCGCAAGCAGCTCGAAATAGGCATCTTCCATAGGTAAGCGCGGAGCCACTGAGGCACCGGGGCTGGGCATAGCCGACTTTTCCTATTTTCTGACTGTCCCCGCGGGGTTTGGGGCAAGCACAGTAGGGTAACTGACCAAGTGGGAGCAAGCTAGGTGCCACTCAGAGCTATGCCAGCGACCAATCTTTACTTTCAGGGAAAGCCTAGGAGACCCGGCTATGCTATTACAAAACAGGGGGATATGCGAGTTTGAAGCAGAGAATTTGTCGAGAAGATCAAGGGTTCAAAACCGGACCCAAACGGATAGGTTTGAGAGAGAACCCAAAAAGGATAGAGAATTACTCAAGAGGGCGCAGGAATTCCAACCCGAACAAACGGATGTCGCCCAAGTTGTCCTGCCGCTTTACCCTGGCAATGATGGGCGGGGTTTCACTGGGAACAAGGCTGGAAGAGGCTGGGGAGGGGGCTGGTATCGTCAGGTGCACGGTTTGTTCCGGGCGCAGGATGTGGGAAGAGGTAATACAGGCGCCGGTTGCACTAATATTTAGAGTCTTGGTCAGCTCAATGAACTCCAGACCTGTAGCGTCGGAAGCCCTTAGGAAAACAGGGACTTGCAGGCGGAGCCGAGGAGAGCGGCGGGTGTGAGAGGAGTCCAAGCGGGAATCCTCAGTTAGTTGGTCTAGGCGGATGTCCATAGTCTTAGTACCTGAGCACTAGTACAGAAGTAGCAGGTTGCATGCCAGTCATTCATCTCCGCAAGGTCCAGTAAGGCAAACATTACATTAGGGTTAAAATCGAGGGACAATGAGTGAATTGTTCGGGTAGGACTTTCAGGGAAGGATTGAGCACCGGAGTTCCCGAAATGTGCAAATGGAACGCTTTAGCCATTGACAGGCTGAAGGGTCTCTGTAAGGATGAGGCCTCGCCCTAGGGAAAATATTTTCCATATGCCAGGGAGCCGGATGGAGAAGATGGGTTCCACCGCCACGACACCATTAACCAATAGGAAGACGGCAATGTCACAGGATCAAGCACTGGAACAGGTGCGCGCGCTGCTGGAGGCGGTGGATAAGGGGATGGTGGTTGCGGATCGAGAAGGGCGGGTGCTGGCGGCGAATACGCAGAGCCCGGAAATTCCTGGAAGATCATGGAAAGTCTGAAAAGAATTCTGTGAATATCCTGCGAGAGATGTTGAACGCAGACCCGAAGGAAATCTCATTGCGGATTGAAAAGGGAGAGCACGAAATCGACCTTGCAGGGACAGTGGATAGCAGGCCTTTCTGTGCGCGCGTGAGATGGATTCCGGAATCGGAGTGGCTGGCGATTCAGTTTGTGAACGAAGGGGCAGATAAAGGGGCCGGAGTTGAGACGCAGCTCACGGTTCAGGAGCTATTGCAAGAACGCGAAATCACCTATCGCAATCTGCTGGCGGCATATCTGAAGCTGCAGGAAGTGAACCGTCAGAAGACGGTGTTTCTTGCTTCGGCGGCCCATGAATTAAAGACACCTCTGGCAGTAATCAAAGGGTACTACGATTTGCTGCTGACCGGCTCGCTGGGAAGATTGACCGAGAAACAAAAAGACATTCTGGAGGAGTCCAAGGAAAGCTGTGAGAGGCTGGTGCGGCTGGTATCGATGTTTTTGAATTACTCGGCGCTGGAAAGCGGAAAACTGGTGCTGCAGTTGAGAGATAACGATCTGCGGGATTGTCTGGATGAGGTGGCGAGATTACGAGTGGAAGGATTCCAAAGAAAAGGTGTGAAGCTGGAAACGCACCTGGATCCTTCGATACCGACATTCCGGTTCGATTATCAGAAGGTCCAACAGGTTGCGGCCAATCTTCTGGATAATGCGCTGAAGCACACGACTGCGGGTGGGTGCGTGACGTTGCGGGCCAAGCCGCACTTCTGGGAGCGTCGCGTGGCAGAGGTGGCTCCTGTGGAAGAGCGGCGCAGATTCCGACTGCCACGGCCGAACAGCGTTGAGGTGAGCGTCACCGATTCCGGGACAGGAATCGCTCCGGAGCATCACCAGGAAATTTTTGAGGACTTTGTTCGCGTAGACCGCAATACGTCCGGAATGGGTTTGGGGCTGGCAATCGCAAAACGGCTGGTCCAGGCACATCGCGGAAAGATCTGGGTGGAGAGCGAACAGAAGTCGCGGCAGCACGTTTGCGTTTTTGCTGCCGATGGACCAGAACTAGCAAACAGGGGAAAGATAAAGGGGAAGAACGATGGCAGTAAAAGAAAGAATTCTTGTAGTAGACGACGAACCGAGCATACGAAAGTACCTTCAGACACTGCTTGAAGTGGACGGCTTCGAGGTGGAAGCCGTGAGCAGTGGAAGGGAAGCCATCGTTCGCGTGAACAAAGGCGAACGGCCAGATTTCATCATCCTCGACGTGCTGATGCCGGAGATGGGAGGCCTGGAAACGCTGCAGGAACTGATGCAGTTGGACCGACAATCTGAACGTCATCATGCTGTCGTGCTCAAATGAAGTGGGTACGGTGGTGGAAGCGATCCGCCTGGGCGCGCACGATTACCTGACGAAGCCATTCGAAAAGACGGAATTGGACGCGGCAATGTTGAAGTCGCGTCAGAAGAAGCAGTTGACGCAGGAGAACCAGGCGCTGCGCGATTACTGCGATCAGGTGACCGAAGATTTGAGTTTTCTTGCAGCCAGCCCGCAGATGGTGCGGATCCGTCAGCAAATATTGCAGATTGCGCCGGTTGACGTTCCGGTATTTGTTTGCGGAGAAAGCGGTGTGGGCAAGGAAGTGGTCGCGCGCATGATTCACCTGCGATCGAAGCGAAGGAATCAGCCGTTTATCAAGGTGAACTGTGCGGCGCTGCCGGGAGAGTTGCTGGAATCGGAGTTGTTTGGATTCGAGCAAGGGGCCTTTACGGGAGCGGTTCGGGCAAAGCCCGGAAAATTTGAGTTAGCGAACAAGGGTACGATTTTTCTGGACGAGATTGCAGAAATGTCCGTGCATTTGCAGGCGAAGTTACTGCACGTGCTGCAGGATCACCAGTATTCAAGACTCGGCGGCCGGCACCTGGTGGACACCGATGTGCGCGTGCTGGCAGCTACCAACGTGGACGTGCAGGAGGCCATGAAGGACGGGAGATTCCGAGAGGACCTTTATTACCGGCTGAATGTCTTGTCCATCAATGTGCCGCCACTGCGGGAACGCACATCGGAGATTCCGCTGCTGTTCAAGCACTTCCTGGAGAAATACAGCGAAAAGTTCGGCAAGACGCTGCAGACGCCTTCCAAACACCTGCTGGATGCGGCCATGAATTATCCTTGGCCAGGTAACTTGCGGGAGTTGGAAAACTTCGTAAAACGCTACGTGATCCTCGAGGATGACGAAGGCAGCCTGCGGGAACTGATCGAAATGTCCAAGCTTCGACAGAAGATCGCACCGCGTGAAGAATCGCATGTGCCGCGGGAGCAAGGATTGAAAGCGCTAGTGCGCGGACTGAAAGATGAAGCCGAGATGGAAGCGATTGCAGACGCATTGGAAAAGACCAGATGGTGCCGCAAAGATGCGGCCAAGATGCTGGGGATCAGCTACAAGGCGCTTCTCTACAAGATGCGGCAATTCAATCTGGACACGCCGAGGACCCGGCGGTCTTCGACAACGAAAGCAGAAGAACCGCAGCATCCGGAGGATGGTAAGGCTACCCCAATTGGGGTTAAGGCTGGGTAACAGTTGCGGGTCTAGTACGCACTTGCCGTTTCAGGGCACGGGCGACCAAAAACAAAACTTGCACGATAAGCATGGGCAAGGTATCGTGCGCAGCGAAAAGCAAGCCGGACAAGTCAACGCTGTCTCTCTGGGAATTAGCGTTTCTGTGGTGCCAAATGGAGCGCAGGGAAGACAGCTGTGTGTCGGCTCATCCCAGATGACCTGTCCCAAGAAGTGCTGTATTCGTATAGGAAATAGTGGTGTCGAGAAGCATCCGGGATGACAGACGGCGAAAGCATCTTGTTCCGGAAATTGCTGCCGCAGTGAGAATCATAAGTCTGTAGATAGAGATGGAAACTCGAATTCATACCTGGGGAGTGGCGCAAGGAATACCGGCCACAGACGGAGTCACGAGATGGGGGTAATGACAGAACGTCGGACCGCTCGACGGTACGATCTGACACTGCCGATAAGCATTCGCTTCGCCGCAGAGAAGATCATCGGTCGACAAGACGGAAGAACCAGAGACATTTCAACGCGGGGCTTGTATTTCGTGATCGACAAGGACATGGACGCAGGGTCGGAATTGGATATCACTTTGACTCTGCCGGCGGAGATCACCCACGGCACCGACGTCTATGTGCGCGCACAAGGGAAAGTGGTGAGAGTGGAGCGGCGCGTGGAAGAAGGTGAGCCCAGGTTAGGCGTGGCCGCGGTCATCGAGAGGTACGACATCATCCGCGGTGAGAGCGCGCGAGCCTGAACCTAAGGTCCGAAGGCGACGCTCAAGAAGCGTAGCGCGAGAGAAGAAACGTTCCCGCCAGTGTGCCTAGAATTTCCCGTTGATGGAACTAAGGGGCAATCTTCATCCGCCAAGAGTTCTAGTACCTTCGTAAGTGTAGAACCGTATCTCATTCATAATGAAACAGTTATATCTGAGAATGCCTACCGGTGAGCAGCATCGTCCGGCAAACTGTTTGGAGGACGATGTGCACCCAAGTGACGGGAGTTGCTATGTCCGCCGAACCCGCCAAGAAGAACGGCAATGTCGAAAGACCGAACGTGGTTCCTCCGGATCACGTTCTGTTTGGAAATTCCCGGATCATGGCGGATGTGCGAAGCCGAGCCCAGAAGATCTGCCGAACGAACATCCCGATTTTGCTCTGCGGAGAAGGTGGCACGGGCAAAGAGGCCCTGGCGCGATGGATTCACGCCAACTCCGAGTATGGCTCAGGCGAATTCGTCAAAGTAAATTGCGCCGCTATTCCCGGGACGCTACTAGAAAGTGAACTGTTTGGATATGAGAAAGGCGCGTTCACGGGAGCGAATCAATCGAAACCGGGACGCGTGGAACTGGCTCATCGCGGCACGCTATTTTTGGATGAAATTGCCGACCTGGATTTAAATCTTCAGAGCAAGCTGCTGCACTTTCTGCAAGACGGAACATTTGCGCGCATTGGCGATCAATCCGAACGCAAAGTCGACGCCCGACTTCTGTGCGCAACGAACAAGAATCTCGACGAAGAGACAGAAGCAGGAAGATTTCGCCAGGACCTCTATTACCGCATTCATGTGTTCCGCCTGAAATTGCCATCATTGCGAGAGCGCCGAGAGGATATTCCGGTGCTTGTGGAATTTTTCAGGCGTCAGTTCACGCAGCAATTTGGCATGAAAGCAGATCCACTACCTCCTGAAATGGTGGAGTATCTGCAGAATCTGAACTGGCAAGGGAATATCCGAGAGTTATCGAATGGCGTTGCGCGTTATGTTCTTATCGGCCCGGAGGCGACCATTCAGCAGGAGAACGGCCAGAGGAAAACAAGGTTGCCGCTGGCTGGAGGAGCCGAGACGACGCCGGTGACTTTGAAGCGATTGGCAAAAGACGCGATCAAGGAAATGGAGCGAAACGTCATCCTCGAGACGCTCCGCGCAAATCAATGGAATCGAAGGAAGACGGCGCAGGCGCTTAAAATAAGTTATCGGGCGCTGATTTACAAAATTCGAGATGCCGGTTTAGTTTCGAAGCGCGCGAATATACGAGGCCTGCAAGATGAGGCTGGCAAGGAAATGAGCCAAGACCACCCGGTTTGATCTAGGTACCCGCGCGTTCCCTGACGCGAAAAATCCACGCTGTAACTTGCAGACGAAGCCGCAGTTCGAAACTGACTTTACCCTCTAACGATGGCTCGGGAAAACTTCTGAGCGCTATTCCGCTGCTTCCCGTTGCCTTTCGGCGTCATGACATTTGGCTGGTGTTGAATCGGAACGAGGAGAGTTGTCAGTTACGGCACATAGCGTTTTGGCTTGATACTGTACTCACTAAGAGAATCCTACGTAGCTTGAGCCCCTCTGCGCGGCGAAGCTAGCAAGGCCTTGCAGCTCGTTTCTCACGTTAAGTCATTCATTTCTAAATTCTTACTGGCATTGAAGAGTTCTCCCGCCTCTTATGGAATTCCGATGAGAGCCATGGAATGTCACCAAAATGCCCCTGGGGTCAGGTACCTACCTGAGACTGGGACAGGTCTGAGGCTGTCCCGAATTTGTTCATCCCACCAGTAGGAATGATAGTACCAGGACCTTTACCCTTGCCGCAGATACTAGTGGAGGGTTCGCCATGCTAGCCGCCGGTGCGGGACGGGTCCAGCAGGTTGCAGAACGCATCCGCACGAAGAAATCACGCGTCTACAGGTGCCTCGGTATCGCCAGCCTGCTCGTTGTCCTTCTAGTGCTGAATGGATGCGCTGGCCTGATCAGTAGCCCGGGCGGGGGCAATACTCAACCTGGCGCTCTCAAGTTGAACCCGACAGCCGTCAGTTTTGGAAACGTGGGAATCGGGAAGCAGTCCACACAAACGGTTTCTGTCAGCAATCCTGGAACTGCTACGGTCACCATCACCCAAGTTGTGGTATCGAACCCACTGTTCACGCTGTCTTCTGTGACGCTGCCGCTCTCGCTACCGCCGGGACAGGCCACCAGTTTTTCCGTTTCCGTGAAGCCAGCCGCGACGGGAAGTGTGACCGGAACTTTGTCGGTGGTGGATGATGCGGCGACCACGCCGATGGTATTGAACCTGACAGCAAACGCGGTCACTCCTACACCACAGATTTCTCCTAGCAGTTCGTCAGTGGATTTCGGCACCGTGAGCGTAGGCACTTCAGGTACAAAGAACTTGACGATTACGAATGCGGGCGGATCGGACCTGACCATTTCGTTACTGCAGTTGACGGGCGCAGAATTTACGCTTAGTGGGATCACAACTCCAAAGACAATTACCACCGGGCAAAGCGCATCGGTGACATTCACCTTCACTCCGACAGCAGCAGGATCTTCCACGGGAAGTCTGGTGATCACGAGCAACGACCCCGGAAAACCAACACTGAACATTGCGTTGACGGGGAGCGGCACAAATACTCAGGTGGGACAACTGACGGCCAATCCAACCAGTCTCGGCTTCGGAAATGTGAACACAGGGACAAGTACCTCAAAGCAGATTGTGCTGACGAATACGGGTAACGCTACGGTGAAGATCTCGAAGATCAGTGCGAGTGGCACCGGATTCAGCGTGAGTGGGGTAACGGTTCCTGCCAGTGTGAACGCGTCGCAGAGCGTGACGCTCACTGTTGGGCTTGCTCCAACCACGACGGCGAGCGCCACGGGCACGATCACCGTGACCAGCGACGCCAAAGATTCGCCATTAACGGTCGCGTTGACGGGAGCGGGGGTTCAGGCTGGACTCAGTGTGTCGCCAACAACATTCAATTTTGGAAGCGTGGTAGACGGGCAGACGAAGTCGCAAACATTCAGCGTAAGCAACACGGGAACGGCGGCTCTAACGATCGCGCAAGTGACGGTGACAGGCACAGGTTATACCGTGAGCGGACTGACCACGCCTGCGACGCTTACTGCGGGTCAGAGCGCGTCATTCAGCGCGAAATTCGCGCCCACGACCGCCGGGAGTCTAAGCGGAACCGTGAGCATTTCGAGCAATTCGCCCAATTCACCCACGAAGGTCACCTTGAGCGGTACGGGAGTTGCAGCTTCTGTGACGCTGACAGCAAGTCCGACGAGTCTAGCTTTCGGCAGCATCAACGCAGGAAGTTCCAGTTCAAAGAGCGTAACCATAACCAACTCTGGAAACGCGAGTGTGACGATTTCGCAAATCTCGGTAAGCGCAAAGGATGTACAGACGAGCGGAATTGCGACACCGGTAACGCTGACGCCTGGTCAGGCAAAGGCCATGAATGTGGCGTTCAGCCCGACGTCTGCAGAAAATGTAACCGGAAGCGTGACGGTCACCAGTTCCACGGGTTCCAGCTCGGTGATTGGGGTGACCGGCACCGGCGTGCAGGCAGGCGCTGGCGCTTACGCCAGCCAGCGTTAGTTTCGGGAATGTCCCGGTAGGCACTGCGAATTCTCAAACCGTGAAAGTGAGCAACACCGGAACTGGTGTACTGACGATCAGCCAGGTGAACGGGTCGGGAAGCGGTTTCAGCGCCAGCGGATTGAGCTTGCCGGTATCGTTGAATCCAGGGGCTTCCAGCAATTTCAACGTGCAGTTCTTGCCAGCCTCCGCGGGAGCAGCAACGGGCAGCGTCTCGCTCGTGAGCAATGTGCCGACTTCTCCCGTCGAACCTCAGCCTGAGTGGGACAGGAATCGCTTCGACACAAACACTCTCGTTCAGCGCCACGAGCCTGAACTTTGGAAATGTAACGACCAGCGGCCTATCCACGCAGAGTGTGGTGGTCACGAACTCAGGGAACTCGAACGTACAGATCTCCCAGATCACTGCGAGCGGCACAGGTTTTTCAGTGAACGGAGCAGGCACCCCTGTGACTCTGGCATCCGGGCAAGCCTTGACGCTTTCGATCAGCTTTAGCCCAACTACGCTGGGGAGCGCAACTGGGGCTGTGACCGTGACGAGCAATGCCACGGGTTCGCCTGCAACAATCACACTTGCGGGGACGGGCGTTCAGGCAAGTACGCACACGGTCCAGCTGACGTGGAGTGCAAGCACCTCGACGGTCACCGGGTATAACGTGTATCGCAGTACGACGAGCGGGTCGGGATACTCGCGGATCAACAGTGCGGTTGTGACGACGACTGAGCTACACAGATAGCTCCCTGCAGAGCGGAACAACCTACTACTACGTGACGACCGCGGTAGACGCGAGCGGGAACGAGAGTGTGGACTCCAACGAAGCGCAGGCCAACATCCCATAAGGGAGCTGCGGTTCTGGCTAATCCTGAGCGGCGTTCTCTGGAACTTGGGGCCGATTGAGCGACTTCCATTTCCAGTTTGCATAGATCCAGACAAACGTCTGAGCCAGGACCGCGCCAAATCCGTCAATCAATACGTCGCGGAGCCGGGACTCCCGCAAGGGCACGAAGGACTGGTGCCACTCATCCAAACCGGCGTAGCTGACGGCAATCACCAAAGTGGCGAGGGCCCAATTGAGGCGCCAGCCGGAACGTCCAGCGCGAATTCCGTGGAAAACCGAGATGCTGAAGACGCCAAATTCGGTGATGTGGGCCATTTTGCGAATCGCGACGTGCGTAAGGCGCAGCATGCGCGGTGTTGCCCAGGGAAAGAGCTTGTGCAGGAAGGGGATTATGACGCGCGCGGTTTCCTCACCACTGAAATAGTGAGTGGAGAAGACCGAAATAATCACGGCGACACATAGGGCGGGGATCCAATACCTAAAACGTTCCATCAGTTGCATGCTGAAAAATCCAAGGCTAGTTTTCCTCTCGCAATAAAATCTAGGGTACGGCGGAACGGAAACACGTGAGGCGCTGTCGGGGCGGAACGGAGTTGTGTGGACAATCTAACCTCCAGTCAATTCCGTGAGCGCGCGGCGCGCCTCGTCAGCGACTGGAGATTTAGGGTTGAGGTCGATGACTTTCTGCAATTCGACTTTTGCCTTCGATGAGTCGTTCAACTTCTTGTAGGTAAGAGCCAGGTGGTATCGATAGGTCTGGTTGTCCGGGACCTTCTTGACGGCGTCTTCGAACAAAGGAGCAGCGACTGTGTAGGCGCCGTTGCCGTAATAGGCCCAGCCCAAGGTGTCGGCGGAATTAGGCAAATTGGGCAAGCCTTTGCGAGCGGTTTGCGCCAAGGTCAGAGCCACGTTGGGACTGCCGCCATGTTCAAGCATCAAATAAGCAAGATTGTTCGCGGCCAGGGGATTATCTGGCTGGATCGACAAGGCCTTCTGGTAGGAGGCTTGTGCTTGCTGCCAATTCCCCATGGATTCGTAGAGGCTTCCCAAAGTGTAGTGAAGACGAGGATCGTTGGGGGACAACACGATGGCGCGCTGATAACTGGCGACCGCCTGCTCGGTTTGTCCCTTGGCGGCCTGGAGTTGCGCGAGAATCACAAGCGCGCCGGCGCTATTCTTGTCCAGTTCGACTGCCCGGCTGATGGAAGCAAGTGCCTGGTCTGAGTCTTTCGCGCGGAGATACAGGTCGGTCTGCATCACGTAGAGTCCGGCATTATTGGGGTTATGCGCAATTTGCGCTTGAACGAGACTCATGGCCTCTGCCGGTTTCTTCTCGATCAGATAAACCTGGACCAACCCACGAAGTGCTTCCATGGAAGAGGCATCGTGTGATAGAGCCTCGCGGAACAATTTCTCGGCGTCGGGAACGCGATGCTGAGCAAGGCGAAGCTCGCCTAATTTCGAGTAAGGCAAGGCGCTTTGTGGTGCCAGTTGCTGAACGTGAATCAGGTCCGCTTCGGCGCCCAGTGAATCGCCTTGATTGATCCGCGCGGTGGCGTGGTCAAGATAGCCTTCGATCATGTTTGGCGAGCGTTTCTTTACCTGATCGCTCACCTCTTCCAGGGTTCGCCAATCACCTTGCTGCGTGGCCAGTGCTCCTAAGGCGACCCATGCCTCGACGAGGCCTGGTCGCAGGCGAACGGCTTCCCGCCATTCACTCTGGGCCTGCTGACCGTCGCCCTTTCCCCTGTAGGCCAAGCCGAGTTGGTAGTGGGCAAAGGCATTGTCGGGAGCACTCTTGCGCGCCTGCTGCAATGTTTGAACAGCGTCATCAAACTTTTTCTGCTGAATCTGGACCTGGCCTTTGAGGATCAGGGAATCGGGATCTTGAGGCGCCTTCTTTAGGAGCTCATCCACGAGCTTGCCGGCCTCGTCGAACTGGCGATTCATAATCAAGAGCTGGACGTAGGTTTTCTGAAGATTGAAATCGTTTTTATGCTGAGCAGACAACGAGGCAAATTCGGAGAGAGCCTTGGCGTTTTGGCCGCGACTCAGGTAGTAGTCGCCAAGTAAGCGATATCCCGCTGGATTATCGCCAAGCTGTTGCTTCGCATCCATCAGCGTTTTTTCCGCAAGAGGTTCCTGGCCTTGTTTGAGATACAGCTCCGCTAGTGCGACGCGGGGCGCAGGGTTTTTGGGGGCCAGGGCAATTGCTGCCTGGAACTGCTTTTCCGCGTCCGTCCAACGCATCTGGCGCTGATAAAGGCTGCCGAGTGTCACGAGAGGCGTAATCGACTTCGGATCAGCAGCTTGCGCTTTCTTCAGGCTCTCCTCCGCTTCAGGTAATGAGCCGGTGCGCGCCTGAATCATGGCGAGATTGATGAAGCTCGATGCGTGGTTGGGCGCCATCTCAGTGGCTTCTTTGGCTTCCTGAAGCGCGTCTTTAGGATTGCCAAGAGCCATATCGGCTTCGGAAAGCAGTATCTGCGCGTCAACGTGCTTTGGATTGCTGCGAAGAATCAAAAGCGCGCGGTCCTTGGCGTCTTGAGGTTTGCCCGCAGAAATGTACAGACGACCGAGTTCTAACTGCGCCTGCCAATTGTCGGGCTGAAGATCAACGGTGCGGGATAGTTCCTGAAATCCCTGAGCCCAACTTCCCTGTTTCAGGTGGCATTGTGCCATTTTGAAGTGAGCTTCAGCGAAGCGCGGGTCGATCTGCAGGGCGCGGCCATATAGAATCAAAGCCTCGGGATATTTCCCCTTGTCGAATTCACGGTTTCCCTGTTCAAGGAATTTCTGCTTGCGTACGTTGGGATCTCGCGAGCAACCCGCTGCGAAAACACCAAGCAGGACCGAGAAGAACAGAAGAAGCGCGAGGTTCGAGGTTCGGCTCATCGATCTTGGCGTTAGAACAGACATTGTCTTTGATCCTTATCGAAGTGAGGTCAGGTGCAATTTTGCGCCCTCCAGCCGGACAAGGAAAGACTAAACTCTTGGATTCGGGTAAGAGTCTGAAAAAGAAACTGTTAACTCGGATCGGGAGGATGCCAACTCTCGTGTCAACCCGGCGCCAAAAGTCAGGTATTCCGTGAAAACGGATGGTCCAGTGAGAATTCTGGGGTAGATTTGGGTACAATACTTCCACTTCTCACTTCCCGTGCACGTGCGTGAGTTAGCGCAGATCCACAGGAGCGCCCGCAAGGCTACGGCTATGTATATGATACAATTGCGCTTATGTGATGAAGCTCGACGTCACTTAGTCATCAACTGCATGGCAAAGGCCGTGCAATGTCTTTGGAGTGGGTATCGTGGAGTCGCTGCGGTAGAGTTATGTGCAAAGGGCCGGGCGACTCGAGTCTGCAAGAACTGGCTTAGCAAGTGCCAGGCAAAGAGGTAGCTATGGTTCGAAATGGTCGAAATGACGTTAACTGACGCGAAAAGGGTACTGCGGCGCTATTGGTGGATTTTGCCGATCACCACAGTGCTACTCGGAACGGTTGGCTTGATAGCGTCCGTCGTGCTGCCAAAGAAATATACGTCGCGAACCATGGTGCTTGTAGAGCAGCCCACCGTCGGACCTGATTATGTGAAGCCGGTTGTCAGCGAAGATCTGAATCATCGCCTCGTTTCCATGCAAGAACAGATCCTGAGCCGCACCAGCCTGCAGCCGATTATCGAGAAATTCGGACTATACCCGGGGGATCGGGACCGCGTGCACATTGACGATCTAGTGGAACGGCTGCGTAGTGCCGTTGCGATCAAGCCCATGGAACCAACACCCGGCACGCAGACGCATCAATTGCCCGGCTTCTACGTAAATGTCACGTTTGATAACCCGCGAACGGCACAACAGATTTGCACGGAAATTACGTCCATGATCCTGTCGCGGAACGCGCAGGACCGCCTGAAAGGTGTGGAAGTGACGACCGGTTTTCTGAGCCAGCAATTGGATGAAGCGAAGAAGAACCTGGATGCGCAGGACGCAAAACTCGCAGAGTTCAAGAGCAAATATTTGGGCGCATTGCCAGATCAGGAACAGAGCAATCTCAGCATTCTGATGGGAATGAACTCGCAGCTCGAAGCCAATACGCAGGCGCTGAGTCGTGCGCAGCAAGACAAGGCTTTCACCGAATCACTTCTGTCGCAGCAGGAAGAGAATTGGAAGCTGACGAAAAAAGGTAGCAATCCCGAGACCGCCGAGCAGCAGCTTACCGCCCTGCAGGACCAATTGGCGAGTTTGCTGGCACGATACACACCGGAGCATCCCGACGTCGTGAAGTTAAAGACGCAGATCGATGACCTGCAGAAAAAGATATCCGACGGACCGAAAGACAACATGGACCAGAAAGTACAACTTCGACCGCATCGAAAACGTGAGCCACCGCAGATTCAGCAGCTGCGTGCCAAGTTGCGCCAGGACAATATCAGCATTAATGATCTGACACGGCAGCAGAATAAATTTCAGGAACAGATTCGTCAGTTGCAAGGGCGCGTTCAGTCCAGTCCCATGGTGGAGCAGCAGTACAAGGAACTGACGCGCAACTACCAAACGGCGCTGAAGTTTTACAATGATCTCCTCGAGAAACGGCAAAACGCAGGAGTCGCGGGCGCCCTGGAGAGCCAGCAGCAGAGCGAACAATTCAAGATTTACGATGCTCCGAGCTTGCCCGACCAGCCGTCGTTTCCGAAGAAGATTGTGCTTATACCTGGAGGACTAGGAGCCGGGCTGGCGGTTGGCCTGGCGATTTTGTTTGTGATTGCCTCCAGCGATAAATCACTGTACAACGAACGCGATGTTGAGCTTGCCCTGAAGCTACCCGTATTGGTGCTGGTGCCGAAATTGGACGTGAGCGGGCGCCACGCCGACCAGGTAGGCAGACTTTCGGATAAGAGTTACGACGCGGCTCCGACCCGAGCCTGAGCGTCAACACTGAAGAGGAAACGATGAGCCGGATTCACGAAGCACTGAAAAAAGCGGCGCAAGAGCGATCCTCGCGGATTTCGTCAGGAGTCTCACAGGACTTTCTGGACGTGGCCACTGATGTCGAGAAGGCAGCGGTTGCACCGGTAGATGGCCTGCCCCAGTTCGCGGAACTGGCTCAAGAGCCAAATTCACCGCTGTTCAGTTACGAAGAGTTGGTCAAGAAGTGTGCACACCCCCAATGGCAGCCTGATCCACGGATCAACGTTTTTTTTGGTCCAGGAGGTAACCAGACAGAAACCGAGTGCTTCCGAACACTGCGTTCACGACTGTTCCAGATTGCAGGAACTCGGCAATTGAAAAGAGTTTTGGTGACGAGCAGTATCCCAGCCGAAGGGAAAACGTTTGTTGCATCGAATTTGGCGCAGTCTATCGTGCGGCAAGACAACCGCCGCGTGCTATTAATCGACGGAGATCTCCGGGTATCGAGGATGCACGAGGTGCTAGGGGCCCCGGGCACTCCTGGTTTGACAGAGTATCTGCGAGGCGAGGCGAATGAAATCACAGTGATCCAGAAGGGGATGGAAGCAAATCTATGCTTGATTCCGGGAGGAAGTCCGGTGACCAATCCCAGCGAACTTCTCCTCGGCGAACGCATGATCAAACTATTAGATACGGTTACCCCGCTCTTCGATTGGGTGGTTCTAGACTCACCACCGGCATTGCCCGTTCACGACGCGAGTATGCTCGCCGATTTGTGCGATGGTGTTCTGTTTGTCGTCCGCGCAGGGTCGACGCATTTCGAAGTTGCGGAAAAGGCTTCTGCGGAATTTCGGGATAAGAATCTGCTCGGGGTGGTGTTGAACCGAGTAGATCGGAACGAGTCTTATGGCAGCTACTACTATAGCTACCCCGTCGTGGACAGAAAGAGAAGCTAGCTTCCGCGGTTAGTAATCTTCCAACGCCCTGACCCCGTGTTCAGGTGCTTACCGCCTAAGTTCTCCCAATTTGATTGTTAAAGAATGATTCCGATTCAGGCGGCTGAGGTATTTTCGACGGTCGTGGCGCGTTTTTCTCCGCGCTGTAGAAGCCAGAGGACAGGTAACAGCAAAGCCAGACCAATCAGAAAAAAGACCACGCCGCCTTGGTGGTGAAGCCTGCCGTAAAGAAAACCCGGGTCGACATACTGCGCGAGAAGCGTCAAGGTGGCAATCCGGACACCGTTCTTCACCCACATAATCAGCAGGCCCGCTACCACAAAGACCGCTTGCTTCCAGAAGGGTCGCAGAAAAAGATGCCCGACGATCAGCGCCAGGATCAGTAGCGCCATGCTCGAGCGAATGCCACTACATTCTTTCGCGACTTCAATATTGACGTGTGCAAGATGAAAGACGAATCCCTCCCGGAGAGCGGGAACGCGCACAAGGTCGAAAAGCAGCTCCGTTACATCGGCGGACCCTTTTTGCAGAAAATAGGTCGAGTAATTCAGGAGGGCATCCGGCAACGGAATGGTCAGAAAAAGAAACAAAAGAGCGAAGCGTCCATTCCTGAGTGCATCACTCCCAAAAATGAGAGCAAAGCCTGCAATCCAGATCAGCACCAGCGCCAGAGTGTAGCCAGCGAGCGTGTTCGCCTCGCTCCAGGATGCAGCCGATCGAAACGTCCAGAAATAAGCGGCGATGGAGACCAGAATGAAGACTGCTGCCAGGAGAAAATCAAACGAAACACGTCGAAATACCTGTTTTTGCTCAGTGTAGAGTAGCCATGCGCTGATGAACGGAATGAGAACAACGTGTGAGGCGTCGTCATTGGCGCGTGAAAAATGAAACAAGGCGACGCACGGTTTCCAGAAGGCCACGATGCAGAGGGCAATCCACAAACCGTAATAGATAAGGCGTTTGCGATCCAGTTGAGTGCCAGCGATCAATCGAGTTCCTATCCAGGCCACTATCGCACAAATGAAATTATCCTACAGAATGGTCTCCTGCTCTCGAAGTCTTGAGGGATTTTTTTAATCGAATGAGACAAAAAGATACATTCCTCGGAGAATCATAAATCGCCGACGGGTGGGTATACCACGGAACCATCAGTATTCTTTAGGGAATGATGTAGAAGGTGTAGAAGGGTGAGCAATTGGGCACACAGAATCATTTTTTTTCGAATATATGTCTTCTTTTCTTGCCTTTGTTCTTACCTTTCGTATACTACGTCCCCTGCCCGATCCCGCCCCCAGTCCATCTAGACTTACGATGGGTCCAATATCCCATGAGCCTCCAAAGCCTTCTCTCAAAACCTGTTAAGTTCGCGGCCCAAAAACTGGGAGTGTCTGTGAGCCGATTCCCCCCACCTGAAAGTAAAGAACGCCTTCTGCAGGACTTTCTGAGACTATCCCGAATCAATTGCGCGCTAGACGTCGGTGCGTTTGTTGGCGATTTCGTATCGGGCCTGCGAAAATTGGGCTATGAGGGACCAGTTTTCAGTCAGGATGTTGTGGACAGGGCGAGGGTGGTCGCTTGCGCTCGGTCTGGGCTTCGGTGGAATTGCAAGTAAGATCGACATCTTGCCACTGAACACAGCGTAACCCGTTGAAAGTATTGAGGATACTACCGGTTTGTGGTCCCATTTGCTGGTCCGTGAAGGAATCCTCTTGGCAAATAATGGCAAGAGTTTTCACAAGTCTTGGCTAAGTTTGGAGGGAGTTCTAGTCCCCCGAGGGAGTTGTGCTTGGATGTTAGTCTAACATATTTTGTATCAATGGGTTGAGGCGCTTGATATCTGGGCTGCCCCGGCACTGATAATGGTTGAGTGTGGCAGGCCAGTTGCGATAACCGATTCATCGGGATGTGTCGTTAATGGCGGTAGCCTAGCAAGATTCAGGAATTTAGATTAGAAGATTCAAACGGAGCCTCGAATTCATGATAAGTCCTGAAGCAGACGGCCTGAAGTGGTTTGCACTCCAAGTCAGGACTCGCTGGGAGAGTTCGACAGCTGTGCTGCTTTCGGGCAAGGGCTACGAGACTCTGCTCCCCACATACCAGACGAAGAGGAAATGGAACGGGAGAATCAGAAATGCCAACGCTCCCCTGTTCCCTGGCTACGTCTTCTGTCAGTTCGATGCCCTGAATCGCTTGCCGATCCTCGTGACCCCTGGAGTGATATCGGTAGTGGGTCGCGGAAGAGTTCCCGTTCCAGTGGATGACGCGGAGATTGCCGCCATTCAAACGGTGGTTTCGTCGGGGCTGGAAGCAGAACCGTGGCCTTACCTTGAAATTGGACAGAAGATCAGGATCGAGGGCCATTCCTTGAACGGACTCGAAGGAGTTCTAATTAATTTCAAGGGAAATCATCGAATCGTGGTTTCCGTTACCTTGCTGCGCCGGTCTGTTGCCTTAGAGATAGATCGGAGTTGCGTACGTCCACTCGGCACCTCGCGAGAGTTCGTGCTGCACCCGATCGGTGCGCATGGACTGCAGCAGGGAGTGGTGGTCTAGGCTAGCGACGGAAGGATCACGGCCAAGCGGTCGCGAAGCGGCTGCGGGAACGGGCAAAGAGTTCAAGGTTTTGGCGGAAACGAAGCGTAAGGACACGGAAACCCGAATGGGAAATAGCAATTCAAAGTTAACGGCTTCCAGGGAACCAGAAGCGCAACCGAGCAACGGCCGGAAGGCGACTCCGAGCTTGGGCAAACTGCCAACTCGCCGAGAAGGCCCGCTCAGCGAAGAAACATTCCATGCGATGCTGAGCCGCGAACATCGCCGAGCGGAACGTTCGAGCAAACCATTTGTACTCCTTCAGCTGGACCTGCGCGCCGTGCATCGGAAGGGGAACGACCCGGCATTCATCGAGCGACTCACTTCGGTTGTTTCCGATGCGACACGGGAAATTGACGTGGTCGGATGGTATGAGGAAGACCTGATTCTTGGCGTGATCTTCACCGAGGTCAACCTGCAGGGGAAGGTTCCGATAACGGAAGTGTTGTACTCCAAAGTAGTGGCAGCGTTGCGAGAGACTTTTGATCACGGGCTGGCCTCAAAATTTGTCGTGTCCGCCCACTTGATTCCCGAACACTGGGATATGCAACGGCCCGATCGAGAACCGGACCTCGGGTTATATCAGGATCACTCCAAGAAGGTTTCCAAAAAGCGTCTACCAATCATTCTCAAGCGCGTAATTGACGTTTTGGGGAGCACCGTACTGTTGCTTCTTTCCGCGCCCGTTCTGGCGGCGATTGCGCTGGTGATCAAATTCAGCTCGAAGGGCCCAGTCATTTTCCGGCAAGAACGTGTGGGCCGGTTTGGGATGAAATTCAAGTGCTTGAAGTTCCGAACGATGTACTCGGACAATGATCCGAAAATCCATCGCGAGTACGTTGAGCGACTCATATCCGGCAAGGGCGCGAAAGCGGACGGGGCCGAGAGCGGACCTGTAGTGTACAAGATAACGAGCGATCCTCGTGTAACGCCGATTGGGAGATTTCTCCGCAAGACGAGCTTGGACGAATTTCCGCAATTCTGGAACGTCCTGCGCGGCGAGATGTCTCTAGTGGGACCGCGCCCGGCGGTGCCGTATGAATTTGAGCTCTATGATGTTTGGCACTGCCGCAGGGTTTTGGACATGAAGCCTGGCGTCACGGGCTTGTGGCAAGTGAGCGGCCGCAGCCGTGTCAGCTTTGATGACATGGTTCGGTTGGATGTGCGTTATTCTCAACGCTGGTCTTTGTGGCTAGATCTGAAAATCCTGTTGGCGACTCCTCATGCGGCGCTAAAGGGTGACGGCGCGTTTTAAAGCGGCAAGGTGCCGCTGATACAGGGCACCGGATTCTGAAGAGCTCGCCTGAGCCTTTTGATTTCCTTCTCTTTCACAGATCCCAGAACCGTACTGCCGAAATTCCCTGTTAGCTGAACCTGTCCCTGCAGCCCCGCTGTGCTCAGATAATCCCGGATTTCAGTCTCCATTCTTCGAATCATTCGAGCAATTCAACGATGGCGCCAGAAACCTCACTTAGAATCAGGATAACGCAACGAGCCTTCGTCGAAAGCGCTTCGGTGCAGGAGCGAATCGACTCTCAGGCTTGCAGCGTTGCCATTCAACCGGATATCCCTGCGTTGAATGCGCTGGCATTGCGGTCCCTTGGATCGCTGTATGAAGCCAAAGAGCAGCTGTTTTCGCGGTGCGTTACCTTGACGGAGGACGGATTCCATCGGGAAGAGAGTTCGAGGAAGCGTACGATCATTGCGTTGTTAGGATTGCAACGACTGGCGAATTCCGGCGAAACACCAAGTTTTGACATGAGTCCCATTCGAGAATCTGTCCTTGCAGACACCAGTTGGGTGAAAAGCGCAGGAGACTTGGGGCTACTAGCTTGGTTCACTGCCGAGTGCGCACCGGACACGCTTGGAAAGCTGCTCGAGGATTTGGACTTCGAGAAGGCACTCGACACGTATTCGGATGGGCGCCAAGCCTGCACCCGCGGATTGGCCTGGTTTCTGGCAGGCATAGCGCACGCGCGGCTCAGCAACCCGGGCAATTTACCGGATCTGACGGATGTTGCTGTGGATGCATACCACCTACTCCAGGACAACCAGAGCGAAGGTGGAATTTTTGGGAATGGAGCGTCACCGGGGTTTCTGCGGGAAATCTTCTGCAATCGCATCGGAACGTTCACGGACCAGATTTACTCCATCTATGCGATGACGATGTTCGCGCGAGCTTTTCAAATTGAAGAACCGCTGGGATCTGCGTTGAGCTGTGCGAACGCAGTGCGGGCGTTGCAGGGGGATCTGGGGCAGTGGTGGTATCTGTACGATAAGCGTGGCAGTCGAGTTGTGAACCGGTATCCGCTGTTCTCGCTACATCAGGAGGGAATCGCTCCGCTAGGTCTCCTTGCACTAGGAGAGGCCACTGGTCAGGACTTTCATGAATCTATCTACAAAGGATTGACCTGGAGTGGAAGTGCGAATGAACTCGGACATAACGACCGGAACGTCGATCACGGATTGAGATGGGACTCGATCGGACCGAGCGGGAAACTAGCGACCTACTGGGAAGGGGCACGCAGTTTGTTGAAGCTTCCTCAAATGCCAGAAGCGGAGAGGCTCAAAGTCCGATACGCCGCCCGGCCTGATCACTTTGGGTGGATCCTGTACGCCTTCGGCCAGTTTGGTCTGCCTAAAGCCGCAAGTGCTGCTGCGGCACCTGCGACCCAAAACCTATAATCTTCGAGGCGAGCGGTCCAGGAAGTAGGTAGCACCTCTCGAGTTTGCTAAGTAGACCCGCATTACAGGCGCGGCTAATACTGTTTCGTTAGCGGATGCGGGGTAGGGGCGTAAGGTGACTGTCAAGCCCCTAGGACGCCTATTAGCAACATGTGGCAAGAGTTTTCCACCGTACCCCGTTCCAGAGAGATAGCTGCCTGGCACTTCGAGCGCTTCGATCCCTCGAGTTCGAGCTAACACGTTTTTTATTAGTGAGTTGAGGTGTAATTTGGCTTCATACCCGTGTAACAGAAGCGAAGGGAGACTGGCAGCCGTGATTGCGATGGTACTTGGTGTAATTTAGGTGTCAGATTCTGTCAATTAAGTTGCTTATTTTTAATCACTTAGATTAATATGAAGGAAAAGCGGGAGTTGTCCGATAGGTGTGTTAATGGCGGTAGCCTGTCCAAACCGCCCGCAATAGCCACTCGGCCAATCAGGATTTCAACTCTGCTTCTCCTATCTTGTGTCAGCGAATTCTCCCTCGAAGGGAAAGGACGGGAAGGTAGGTGTGCCGGTGAGTGATCTCTGCGCAATCGCGCCAAACGTGAAACTTGGGCCGGGAGTTAAACTTTCGAAATTCATCAATCTCTACGGCTGCGAAATCGGAGAGAACACGAAAATTGGAGCGTTCGTGGAAATACAAAAGAATGCCTCCGTCGGAAAGAACTGCAAGATCTCCAGCCACACCTTCATTTGTGAAGGGGTCACGATCGAAGACAACGTATTCATCGGCCACAGTGTGACGTTCATTAATGATTCTTATCCTCGAGCGACTGCCACCGACGGTCAAATGCAGACCGAGCAGGATTGGAAAGTCGAGCAAACACTCGTAAAAAAAGGCGCGTCAATAGGTTCGGGGAGCACCATTCTGTCGAAAGTCGTCATCGGTGAGAATGCAATCGTCGGTGCTGGCAGCGTTGTGACCCGTGACGTGGCGCCCAACACAATCGTGGCTGGTAACCCAGCGAAGGTACTCCGCTCGATCGATTCTAAAGACAGGATGACTCCATGACTCAGAATACTAGAATTCCGTTTGTCGATCTCGTTACACCTCACCGAGAACTTCAGAACGAATTGGTGGAGGTATTCAAATCCGCGCTGAATACGGCGACGTTCATCGGTGGTCCGCTAGTGGAAGGATTCGAGCGCGAATTCGCACAATTTTGCGATGCGAAGCATTGTGTCGGAGTGAGCAGTGGAACCGACGCGCTGCGCTTTGCCCTGACCGCCGCGGGGGTGAAACCGGGCGATATCGTCTTGACCGTACCGCATACATTTATTGCTACCGGCGAAGCGATTTCGCAGGCTGGTGCTCGTATCGACTTTGTCGATGTTGATACCTGCACGTACACGATGGACCCGGAGAAGTTGCGCCAATACTTGCAGGATCAGTGCACGCTTGATTCTTCATCCGGACGACTTATCCACCGGAAACTAGGCAAACCAGTCACCGCCGTGGTTCCCGTCCATCTCTACGGACAGATGGCGGACATGGACCCAATTCTTGAGCTGGCAGCACGCTACAACCTGGTCGTCATCGAGGACGCCTGTCAGGCACATGGCGCGGAGTATTTTTCGAAGAAAGAGAATCGCTGGCGCAAGGCTGGCTCGATGGGCCGTGCTGCCGCGTTTAGCTTTTATCCCGGGAAGAACCTGGGTGCTTGCGGGGAGGGTGGCGCGATCACCACTAACGATGAAGCGATCGCGAGTACTTCAAGGATGTTACGCGATCATGGACAAGCCAAGAAGTACTGCCACGACATCGAGGGTTACAACGGCCGTCTGGACTCCATTCAAGCGGGATGGCTGTCGGTGAAACTCCGTCATCTTGCCAAGTGGAATGAATCGCGGCGCAATCTTGCTCACCGCTATCATGAATTATTTGCGGACGTGAAGGACGTGGTGATTCTCCCGTTGGAAGCATCTTGGACAAAGGGTGTCTATCACCTCTACGTCGTCCGAGTGCAGAACCGGGAAGCGTTGCAGGCCCGTTTGGCGGAGGCTGGGATTGGTACTGGCATTCATTATCCAATTCCGCTCCATCAGCAGAAGGCCTATCAGCACCTTGGTTACAAGACCGGAGATTTTCCAGTGACGGAACGTGTTGCCCGAGAAATCGTTTCCCTGCCGATGTTCCCGCAACTTTCGCATTCCCAGCAAGATGAAGTGGTCACTGCGGTGAAAGAATTTGTCGGGGCAAAGGTCGTAGCGACACGGTAGTGTTTCCGATCCGTTCCAAGCCACATTTCTTACGCCGGCATCGCCGAAACTGCTCTCTCGTTTCCGATGCCGGCGATCTTGGTCCTAAAGCTGACCTCAAAAGTTGGTACCTCGAATGACAAAGACCGCAATAGTCACCGGAGCAGAGGGCTTCATCGGCTCTCACATGGTCAAATACCTTCAGGGCCGGGGTTGGAACGTGGTCGGTACGTACGGCTCGGAGGGCTCGGCCTCATTTCCAAAGCTGCCAAACTTACGGTTCGAACAATGCGATCTCCGAAATGGGCAGCGCGTGACACAAGTCTTGGCCCAGTATCAACCGACCCACATCTTCCACTTGGGGGCGCAGAGCTTGCCCACGGTGTCATGGGCGGATCCGGTTAGAACCTTTGAAGCAAATATCATGGGGTCTTTATATCTTTTCGAGGCAGCTCGATACATGCGCAGACCTCCTGTCATCGTATCCGCATGCTCTAGCGCCGAGTACGGAAATGTGCCAGCATCAGCTATCCCAGTTAAAGAAGAACAGCCGCTCAAGCCGCTGCATCCCTACGGAATCAGCAAAGTTTGCCTGGATTTGTTGGCGCGGGAATACTTTCTCGACTACAAAATTCCCGCTGTAAACATCCGCCTCTTCAATACTACCGGCCCCGGCAAAACCAACGATGCCCCATCCGATTTTGTCCGGCAGGTGGCACGAGTCAAGAAGGGTCTGCAAGCCCCGGTGATCGAGGTTGGGAATTTGAAACCTCGCCGCGCTTTCCTGGATGTTCAGGATACCGTCAGAGGCTTTTATCTCGCCGCGATGAAGGGGAAGCACGGTGAGGCTTATAACCTCTGTGCAGCGCGGACGTATCGCATCCACGAAGTCCTGCACGCGGCTATTCGATTGGCCGGTGTCAAAGCGGAGATTCGGCCCGTTCCGCGCTTGATGCGTCCTTCCGATGAGAAAATCATTTTCGGCAGCACGCACAAGATCCATAAGGACACAGGTTGGCGGCCACTGAATACCATCGAGCAGACTTTGAAATCGATGCTGGACTACTGGGAAGCGGTTCTCTGAAGATCGCGTCTGTCCATTGATCCCGAATATTGTTCCAAAGCTATAGAGAGTTCCTGATGGAAACCCCAAACGCAGCTGAACAAACGAAGAGTTTCTACGAGGATGTGCCGGTCCTGCTTTTAGTCGGAGGTATGGGGACACGGCTGCGGTCGGTACTTTCCAATAAGCCGAAGCCGCTGGCTCCCATCGGCGGCATTTCTTTCCTTGAATTGCTGGTGATGCAGATTGGTTCGCAAGGACTCCATCATCTTGTGATGTGCACTGGTTTCCAGGCCAGTCAGATTCAGCAAGAGTTCGACGATGGCCGCAAATGGAATGTCGCGATCGACTATTCAGAGGAATCGCGCCCGCTGGGGACCGCCGGAGCCATAAAGCTGGCGGAGCGCTTCGTTTCGCAGGATCCTGAGTTTGTGGTGATGAACGGTGATTCATTCCTGGAGCTTGATCTTCGCCGATTGATCCGATTCCATCGGGAGCATAGCGGAGCGGCAAGTATCGCTGTGCGTCGGGTTCCAGATGCGGCGAGGTATGGAACAGTTCACGTGGATGAGAATAATCGCGTTGTGGGTTTCAGTGAAAAGACGGGGATACCCGAGCCTGGCCTAATTAACGGCGGCGTTTATGTGTTCAATCGAGAGGTTCTGAAAAATATTGCAGATGGACCCTCCAGTCTGGAAAAGGACGTCTTCCCGGCTGTTCTGAATCAAGGGATTTTTGCCCTCGAACAAGAGGGAATGTTCATCGACATTGGGACGCCCGAGGATTACGCGCGCGCTCAAGCCCTGTACCAGAGGCTTTCCCGGGCCGCTCTTTCCGACTCTTTTTGAGGCGATGCCGCAAATTCTTCATTTTCGAATTTCCTGAGAAAGAAGCCTAAAGCATGATTATTACGCGCACCCCACTCCGCATCTCGTTCTTTGGCGGAGGCACCGACTATCCTGTTTGGTACCGCGAGCATGGCGGCGCTGTCCTGTCCACCGCGATCGATAAGTGCTGTTACATTACATGTCGGCATCTCCCGCCATTTTTCGAATACCACAGCCGTATTTCGTACTCCAAAGTTGAGAATGTCCACGAAAACAGTGCGATCGAACATCCCTCCGTGCGAGGTTGCTTGCAGTTCATGGGCATCGAGGACGGAATCGAAATTCACCACGTAGCGGACTTGCCAGCGCGCACCGGCCTGGGTACGAGTTCCGCCTTCACTGTCCGATTTGCTGGGCCTGTACGCGCTCAGAGAGCAGATGCGCAATAAACACGCTTTGGCACTCGACGCCATCCAGGTGGAGCAGGAAGTCCTCGAAAGAGGCCGTCGGTTCACAGGACCAGATCAGCGCTGCCTACGGTGGTTTTAATCGCATCAATTTTCATACCGACGGTGGGTTTGAAGTGAAACAGGTGATTGCTCCGGCCCCGAGACTCGCCGCGCTCCAAGAACACTCCGCTCTCTTCTTTACCGGATTCTCCCGAATCGCCTCAGAGGTCGCCAAAGAACAGATCCATGTGACGCCCCTACGAAACGCGAACTGGAATCCATGCGGCAAATGGTAGATGAAGCCGAAGCCATCATAAGCAATCCGAGTCGCTCCCTTGCCGAATTCGGTCACTTGCTAAACGAATCCTGGCAAATTAAGAGAACCCTCACGCAACAACATAACCAACAGTAGCCTGGATGAAATCTACGAAGCAGGCCGGAGCGCCGGCGCTCTGGGTGGCAAGTTGCTTGGAGCGGGTGGAGGCGGTTTCATGCTTTTCTTTGTAGATCCCGAACGGCGAAAAGAATTACGCATGCGGCTCAAGAACCTCTTGTGTGTCCCGTTCTCGTTCTCGAATCGAGGTAGCCACGTTGTCGTGCATGAACCTGACGAAGTTTATGACAAATCACTGACCGCGGAACACTCCGAGTATGTCCCAACAACCTTCCTCACGCAGCTAAGATGAATACCTTGGTCGGAAGTGAAACAGTGACCACGCAAAAAATACTCTCCCTTCCTTCTTACGTCTTAATCACTCCGTCTCGGAACGAGGAAGCGTTCATCGAAAAGACCATCGAGTCGGTGATTCATCAGACGGTCCTTCCATTGAAGTGGGTAATTGTAAACGACGGTTCAACGGACTCCACCGGGGCGATTGCGGAGCGCTATGCCGCTGGACACGACTGGATCGAAGTGGTGAATCGCCCAGTGCGCAAAGAGCGCAATTTTGCGGCTAAAGTGCAGGCCTTTAATGCCGGTCAGGAACGCCTCAAAGACGTAGATTATGAAATCATTGCCAACTTGGATTCGGATGTTTTGTTAGATAAAGATCATTTTGAGTTCCTTCTGGGAAAGTTCCGCGAGGATCCTCGACTCGGGGTCGCGGGAACCGTTTTCCGTGAGGAGAGCGGTTACAACTCTGGGACGGATAGTTTTGAAGGGCAGTACTATGTTTCCGGGCAATGCCAAGTGTTCCGGCGAGAATGTTTTGAGGGGATTGGCGGTTACTTCGCAAACAAAGCGGGTGGAATCGACTGGATCGCGGTCGAAACGGCTCGAATGAAAGGCTGGGGGACGCGGTCGTTCCGAGAGAAGTCGTTTTTTCACCACCGACCCTTGGGAACAGCAGACCGAGGCGTATTGGCGGCGTCTTTCTCTTACGGCCAAAAAGACTACTTTCTCGGCGGGCATCCCTTGTGGGAACTATTTCGAGTGTCCTATCGAATGACGAAACGGCCCTACATTGTGGAAGGACTTGCCCTTGGCTTGGGATATGGTTTGGCAGCCATGCGAAGGCTCACCAGGCCTCTTTCGAATGAGCTGATGGCTTTTCATCGCCGGGAACAGATGAAGAAATTAAAAGCGATTCTTAAACGGGTTCTTACGTTCAAACCGATTGATAAATTTACGTTACTTTCCGAGTAGTGATCTGCGAAGGGACTACGCTAGACCTCGCCGTCTAATCGCCGGTCGCTCAACATTGCGAGCTGCGTTGCAGTCGTAAAGCGCAAATGGGTTCTTATGTGCGGAATATGCGGACAATTTAACTTCCGAGACGATGCGCCGGTTCGACGTTCAGACCTGGAAGCGATGACGAAATCGATCGTCCA
>CAVUHF010000001.1:0-49496 GCA_963741195.1 Candidatus Acidiferrales bacterium | reverse complement strand
CTTTACCTTAACGCGCTGACCAGACATCTCTAACACTGTCGGCCCTGTCAAATGCTTTTTGAGCGCACTTTCCCATTCACTCCGAAGAGTGGCCTTCCTTGCTCTTTGTTGACCTTTGCATCGAAGACCACGGCGCGCTCGTAATCTAGCGGTCAGCTTCAGTCCGTCAGTTGCAGTAGATTTCACCTATGTGCGGTGGCTCGGAGATCGCAAAGGCATCGAAGCACAGACAGAGACTTGGGACAAAGTTATTGTTGACCGGCGAAAGGATTCGGTGAATTGGGTGGAACTGTTTCGTTAGTTCATCCGCAAGAATCTCGAGGCATTTGTGTGTGCCAACAATCACTAGGCAGGCCACGGGCCAGCGACGGATAAGTCATTTTCGGAGATTTGAAATTAGACCTGAAAATGGTGCTTTTTGTAGGCGAAAATCCGTCTATTGAGGTTCGACAAATAGAGTTGCCTGTTCCGGGCTAATCACGTAGCCTCTTGGGATCGTTCCCGGATGATTACCGGCTGACGGAGGTCCCCATGGCAGACGGTTTTGCGGTTCATCTTGGTGGCGGTGTATATCTCGACTCCTCTGGAAATATCGTATTTGGTGCGCCGACCAAGGCCCAAATCTACCAACCGCCGGGTGGCTTCAAGTTAGATACAAAGAAAATACAAGACGCTTTTAAAGATCTCTCCGACATACTTCCACGTGACGATGATGGCAAAAAGAAATGGACCCAGTGGGGGGTTCCAAGCGGGATCGTTGACTTCCTGTCCAAGATCGCTGGGGCGGCCGGTATCGTTGCGACAGCCATATCTGTCTATGTTTGGGCGATTGGAGTCTTAATCACTCTAATGAATGTGATGTCGGCGGATGACGGAATGAGCCCTGAACTAGGAAGAGCGCTCCTCTCGATCAAGAGCCAACTTCAAGGTGTTGAAGAAATCAATCGCGCAACCAACATGATAGCGATGCACGCGCAATTCGACGGCAATATCGACACGGTCAGCGGGCTACTAAACCGCTTAATTGTTGAAAATCCTACCGGAGTCGCGCGGGCGCAGATTTTCAGGCAGATGCGAGACGTTGTCGATCAACTGGCTGTGCCATTGTCAAACCTCAGGGACCAAGAATGGGCGACAACGTACGACCCGGATCAGTACAAGGGGCGTGCGTTCGCTTCTACGCTGCTCGTATTTGAAAAGTCGGACGGCACGCTCCCGGGCGTGCCAATGCAGGCTCCGAACGTTACGGTGTTTGACTATCGTCTTGGAGTGCCTATGCTGCTCTATGGCGCCACCGCGTTTACTTCACTCGTTCAGATAGCCATGCCGTGGTTCCGATCCGCAGGAATGTATGCGGGCCAGCTGAGGAAAACCGCAGACGCCATTGATCGCTTCGTTTTAAGGATGCAGGACGAATGTCTGTCGCGCACCCAATATACGGCCAGTATCGTGCTTCAGCAGGAGACTTGGCCCATCTATGACCTGGCAACGCCCGGAGGAGGAGGGCCGCGGCCATTTCCTCCCGTCGGAGATATAACGTACGCCGTAGGTGCCTTCGACCTGGTAGTTTACAACGATGCGTTTTTAGTGGATCGCTTTGTTGCGGAGTTCCAAGCAAAACAAGCTACGGGACCACGAGGATTGTTCAACTACAACTGGACGCCGCCATCTGGCACTTTGGAAGATATTGCTGCCGCCGCAAACGAACAGTCGGAGCAGGACTACGCGAATCTTCAGATTGCAACCGGCATGTTCCGTCTTATCAGCACGGCGGCCTGGTTACGGTTCCTCTCGACACCACCCACTCAAAGTCAAACCATCTCAGGCTTCGCAGCAGACAGCCGGACACTAGTGGACGAGGCGCCCACTACGGCGACAAGTCCTCCGATCTTGTTTCACGATGTCGTCAAACATGCCGCCACGTTGAAACGCTATAATGCGCGAAATCGCATTCGCATAACGACTCAAGAAGCGGGATATGTTCCAGCGTTCCGATACAAGGTTTTGTTGAGAACGGTCAATTCTGTTTTCGGCAAAGAGGGATGGAGAAATCGGAATTATGTTGGGGACGTGTGGCAGGCCGATTATGAGTCTACAGCCACTGATCCTCGTTGCCGACGATTGAAGACAAACTTCCAGCAGGGATTGATCCTTTCAGAAATCGTGCTCTATGACGGACCGGCACCAAGCCAGCCCTATACCCTGCCGATCACTCACGCAAGTATGCAGGCTGCAACTTTTGATTGGTACTTGCCCGTTGTGTCACCGCGAAGTCGCTATCTCGACACCGTAGACACCGCGATACAGACTGCGAGAGTTGCATCTAATGGAGTCGGAAAACAAACGATCGGTACTGGCGGTGTTTCGATCCATCTCATGGGAGATCACTCGCTAGCTCCGGAGCCGATGCACATTATGAGTAATCCCTCGCCGCTTGTGACAAGAACGGTGGACGATCTTGTGGATATCATCGCATCCATTGGAATCAGTGATGTCGCTCTAGATAAAGCGGAGAGGCGGCACGTCAAGATTGAAACGGTCGACTTTGATTGGCAGCTCAATTGGGCTGGTGATCAACTCGAGGTTCGACTCTTCGGCAAACCTGGGTCGCGCCCATTCCAATGCTACGTAGTGGTTGAGGAGACAGTCTACTCAGGTGAGACTGCTCCAGATAACTTGGCGAACGTTTTGGGCGATTCACAGCTTGTGGAACGGATTCATACTCCGTTCGTAGCAGAGTTGGTCAACCAGATTGTTTTTGTTCCGGAAGAATTCTTTGTCGAGGAACGTAAGGCAATCGACGAAGCGAACAAAATGTTCAGCGAATTCCAGCGACGCTACTCGATTTCGGGCCATGTAGGGCCCGGTGATCCAATTGAGTATTTGCAGCAATCTATCCGCGAACTTATAGCGACCTCGCCAAGCACGTCGACGATCGCTGCATCATTGGAAAAGAGGGCTGAATTTGCAGCGCAATATGCGCCACAAATATGGAATGAACTGCTTCGCGAGGCTGGCCGCGGCAAGTTCTAGAGTTTCAGTTCAGAGGGCTTGTCCAACACAAAACTACTCGATATGGATGACCGAAGAACGTAAACACGCCATTCTCTTTGCCGTCAGTGTGCGTACCGGCGTTAAGAATGATTTCCTTGTCAACCGCAAGAGACTCGTCCACGAAGACGCGTAAACTATAAAGCTCACCGAGCGGCGGAATGGCACCGAGCTCACAATCTGGAAACGAACTCGAGAACTCAACTTCAGTCGTCAGTCGTGCCGGGAGACCGATCGCGCTGGAAAGTTTGTCAGCGTTCACGTGGTAGGAAGCAGGCATCACGACAAGGAGATACTCCTTCGCTACTTGCACGACGACGGTCTTAGCGACTGCGCGACCTGAAACGTGCATCACCGCCGCAGCACCTTGGGAGGTGTAGGAAGATGGGTGAGCCAGAGGCAAATAGGGCACATGGTTTTCATCCAGATGATTCTTGATGCGAGCGGGGATTGGCATGTCTGGAATCCCTTCTGTGAGTAAATCCGCAATAACTTGGGAGCGCGTCCCTCAAAGGACCGCATACAACCGTCTTTCTTGTTGTTGAACGGGTTGTTCCGTTGCATAAAGTGGTGCGCGCGTCACAGGAATCCGTTGGCTCGCTTTGCGCGCAAAAAGAATCTGAAAATGTTGGAGCGAACCGGAGGAAAAACCGGCGAGCGCACCGGCAAGGTACAGACGCCAGAGCCGGACAAAGTCCGTACCGAACATTTCCGCAACCTTGGCGGATGAATTCTCGAAGCGCTCAAGCCAGTGCTCCAGGGTTCGCGCGTAGTGGGGCCGCAGATTTTCGACGTCGAGAACTGTGAAATCGCCGGGCTCAAAGAGATCCATGGCTTGACGCAGGGTCGGGGCATAGGTGCCCGGGAAAACGCGTTTGCGGGTCCACAGGTTGAAAGGATGCGGCTGATTGAGGCCGATCGTCTGAATCAGGCCGCGCCCGGCGGAGTCAAGTACACGCTGAATCACGCGCCCCATATCGTGATATTGCCGTGCGCCAACATGTTCCAGCATGCCGACGGAGACGATGGCGTCGCATGGAGTGGAGATGTTGCGGTAATCATCTTCGATGAATTCGACTTGGTGAGTCAGACAAAGTTCTCCGGAGCGGCGGCGAGCCCAGATGATCTGTTCATGGGAATTACTTACTGCCTGGACCTTGGCACCGTAATGATGCGCCATGTGAAAGGCGAGGGCTCCCCAGCCACAGCCAATGTCGACAACGCGCTCGCCCGGTTGGAGATTAAGCTTGCGGCAGATGTAATCCATCTTGGCGATTTGTGCGTCTTCCAAAGTGAGCGAGGGAGAAGAAAAATAGGCCCCGGAATAGACAAGTTGCGAGTCGAGCCAAAGTCGGAAGAACTCCGCGTCCAGATCGTAGTGGCGGTGGGCGTTCTTGCGAGCACCTCGCATCGAGTTGCGCTGCAGAAATGCAAGGAGGGGCGAAACCAGCTTGGAGTACCAGGTGTAAGATTCGATCGCAGACATGGAACGGAAGACGGTTTCGAGCGTAGCGACGAGACTGCCTTCGAGGGTGACTCGCCCAGCCGTGTAGGCATCCCCGAAGCCCAGCTGCGGATCAAGCGACAACTGGAGAAGCGTGCGGCGATCTTGAATTGCGATGGTGGCGACAGGAAAAGCCGTTGATGGCGAGACCTGTAGCGAGTCCCCCATCGTAATGCGGATTTGTGGATTGCCAAGAGAAGAGTAGAGGCGGTGGAGCAGCCACATGTCTACGCGGGAAGAATAATTGCGAATGTAGGAGGAGGAGCTGCTCCGGTTGCTGGATTGCTGAGTAGAAGATTTCGTGACCATGGGATTCGCCTCCGTGATGCTGAACAACTGCAGGTCGATCCCGATGCCGCGACAAAAAACTCAAGAATCCGGCATCATTTTTTCGGGGATCGAAAGCCGGCTACGGAGCGGCAATATCCGCCGACGTATCCAGTGGAGAATCAGAGGATTCCTGATCTCCGAGGCATCTGAAAAGATGTGTACGGAAACACAATTTCGAAAGGTACGCTGCGGGAACCCAACAGAGTCGCGCGGTTTCGACGGTGTTGGAGAGACCTTAGGAATAAGCCGATCGATGAAGTTGAGGCGCAGGCACATCATGGTCCGCCTCCGCTCCGCGAAACTCGGGTTGGTTCGCCGCCTTTCGCAGTAGCCCTGACTTGAACGTACGCCTGGGTGAAGGTCTTCGCAAGGAGGAAATTTCCGCGACACACTCGCCGACCTCATGAAAATGGCTACCCGGAGGCACCCGCTCTGATTCGAATCGAAAAGCCTGAACCGCTCTGTGAAGAAGTGATGCGGGAGCGATGCATTTGTAGCCTTCTTGCTGGCCTTGACACCAACGTCTCTCAAGCGTAGACCCAAAGACAGGGGGCCAGCTGCTCCGGCGTTTTTTGGAGGTTTATATGCCTCGCTATGAGTTTTACTGTGAAGATTGCAGAAAGTCATTTGAAATCATCCTCACGCTCCACGAATACGAGAAGGGCGAGATCAAGTGCCCGAAGTGTCAAGGCAAACACGTTCACCAGGAGGCCGCCGCCTTCTTCGCTGTGACGTCAAAGAAAAGTTGAAAAACGACAGAGGCTACTTTGTCAACCCACAATTAACTGAACTGCGGGATCATCCGCCCACAATTAAGGTCTCCGCAACCAGTTTTTGTAGTGTCGAAAACGTCGCCGGCTCGCACTACCTTCAGGAGTCGTAACTTCCCAAAGTGGAATTCCCGTATTCCTGGCAACGAGCGCTCCATGGACATCAGCGTATCGCTTCCCATAAGTGGAAATCCGGCCTTTCCCCGCCCTCTCGACCCTTGTCACTGCGCCGTGACGAAGGACATAGGCTCGAGTGATAGTCAGTACAGTCGGCGCCGCAGCACGACTGCACCATAAGTAGAGCTCCCACTGAACTGCAGTTGAAGTACTTCGGCCAAGTGATCAAAGGTGATCTCTGCAGAACGTGGCAAAGGAGGTCGAGATGAGCAAAACGCATGAAATCTCGGATGGCGAGGATACGCCAGTCCTCCCAAACAAACATCGTTTCTTTAATAACATCCTGCTGGCGACGGACTTTTCACCAGCCTCGGATCGAGCGCTTGAATATGCCGCTTCTCTCGCGAGGCGATACTGCTCAATGGTCTATCTGACCCACATCATCACGGTGGACGGCTATCCCATGGTGTCACCGGAATTTTCCGCATCCTCACTCGAGAAAAGGCATGCTGAAGCCGAGAAGAAATTCCGCGAACTCCTGAAATCTGGTCGGCTTTTCGCTTTGCCCCGCAAGGCAGTAATACAGGAAGGAAACCTCTGGGCTTCGATCGAAGACCTGATCGAGAGGTACCATATCGATTTGCTGGTAGTCGGTACGCACGGCGTGAGCGCAGTGCGGAAAGTCCTGATCGGCTCGGTAGCAGAAGAAATTTTCCGCAAAGCCAAAGTGCCTGTTTTAACAGCGGGGCCGTCGGCGGAGAAGGAACCCATGTATGATCTGGAGTTCAAGAATATTCTGTTCGCGACCGATTTCGGAAGAAGCGCGGAACGCGAGGCAGAGTACGCCTTCTCACTGGCTCAGGAACATTGTTCGCGGCTGAGGTTTGCGCATGTGTTTCCCCACCAGGAAGCTTACGGCGAGGATGTCTTGGCAATGGAGAAAGAGAAGATTGTGGCCCAACTGCGGGAACTGGTGCCGGGCGCAACCGAACTGCACTGCAAGATAGATTTCCAGGTCGCAGTTGGCGAACCCGTCGAACAGATTCTGCGAATCGCGACAGAAACAATGGCGGATCTCATTGTGATGGGCGCGAAGCGGAGAGAAAGCTTCGCAGGAAACGTTCCACACACCAAGGCATATCGAGTGGTCTGCGGGGCGCGCTGCCCCGTTCTAACGGTGAGATCCTGAGTTACCTGCTGTCAATTGTCGCAATTGATCCCGCAAGCCGAATGCCGCACCCGAGTCCCGGCGCATCAACAGAAGTAGTAATCTATGAATATACTTGTACCGTTTCATTAGCTGAACATCGTGGATCGCGCCCGAGAGGTTGCGCCGGGCACGCTTTCGCCGCATAAAGGAGGAACTCATGTCAACAAAGCCTAGCCCTCAGGGGTCTCTTGTTATGCTGTGGGCTGGTGAGAACCCGGCCTTGCACTGGGTGTTGCTCGAACGACTCCAAGCAGCGGACATACCGTTTTCTAACAAGACTCTGGGTGACGATCAAGTCGCGCTGACTGCAGATCCACTCCCCATCGATTGGAAGCCTCGCTTTGGCTTCGAGGTCGCCGTTTTGTCGCTCGATTTCCCCGCTGCGAAAGAGATCCTCGAGAGGCTCCTGGATGAAGATCTTGAGAATGTTGAAATTCCGGCGCAGGACGGTACGCCTCTCGAAGTGTCGCCCCTCGCCATGACCACTGAAGGACATCCCACCGTGGAAGTGTGGAGTGGGATCGACGACCGGATTGCGCGGTTCCTTACTGCAGCGATGCAGGAGAACGGCATTCCAATTCACCTGGAGAACCCAGGAGAGCAGACCAAGATTTGCATATCAGCGGCTAACGAAAAGCGGGCGAGGGAAATTGTGCGCGAAATTGTCGAAGGCGTACCGCCGGAGTGAATCTCCGATCCATTCGGCTTGTAGCGATTTGTGGTGCGTAACCGGCACTAAGCCGGCGATTGCGTCTGGATGACGGGGCACTCGGTAGTCATCCAGATGCCTGGTTACCGGACACTTAAAAAGGCTAAAACTGCAGCGAAGTAAGGAGAGTATCAGCCATCGCAGAAGTGTTTTTTCTTGACTTCTTTCTTTATAGCGTTGGCCACCCCTGTGGGTGGTTGTATGGGCCAGAAACTCCTGCAGAGACATCCGCAACCGCGAACTGACCCGATGCAGTTTAGGCGTAGTATCTAAGGCACAACATAGCTCGGCAGCTAAGGCCGATTGTCGCTTTGAAACTGGCGGCTAGCAACCTACGAACGAGTCAGAGCTATCTTGGAGCTCAATTCCGTCGATTCAGATCCAGGCTGGACACCCCGGTCGCCATCAAGGCCATGGCCGCCAAGCTAGCCCGTTTGGTCTATCGCATCCTCAGTTACGGGACTAAATTCGTCGACCACGGAGCACAGTTCTACGAGGTTCAACAACGTACTCGAGACATCAGGCATCTCAAGCAGAGAGCTGCCAAGCTCGGATTCCAACTCCTCCAAGCTTCAGCTCCGACCGCCTGAACGTTCAGCTCAGGGAGTTTCTGGAGAGAACTAATCGGGCACTAAGCTGTTCAGACCGTGACACAGCTCTCGGTTTGAAAAACAACGACGCGATTTGAGGCAGCGTAGCGCCGTCACCAACCCATGATCGCCTGCGTGATCCCTTGCCACCACTTTGGATTGATCCTCCAGGCGTAGATTGCGAGACTCTGCACAACGATCAACGAGGGCAGCGCATAGAGATAAACCTTGTGGACGCGCTTATCCACCACCCAATCACGCACCATGCCGAGCACGATTAGACAGTCTAAGGCGGGGTAGAAGAGGTTGTGGTTGAACATGAAATCGAATCTGCCGATGGCAGCGTCCATAAGTTGGCAACTCGCTATGAAGACAAGCCGCCGATGGTATTCCGGCTTTTTTCTCCAATAAATTGCCATCGCGATGCACGAGCCAAAGATGATCATGTCGACGAACGGAACCGACAAGAAAGCATCTACGCCCTTCTGCTGTAGCACAACGGTATCGAACCGGGTCATGACCACCGCGATTGTGAAGCCCAACACAACCATCACCGCGGCCAGCCCCGCTCCAAACCAGCCGAGCAAGCGATGCACGCTGACTTTCCGCGTGCGCACCAGAGCCGACTGAGCGATAAAGAAGATCATCCACGTTGAGAAGGCGGCGCCATGTATCCACAAGAGCAGCGGTCTTGGCGGGTTGGCGTGGAACAGGTTGGCGGTGGCCGTGCGGCTGAAGCCCAAAATCACAAGCGCGGCCAACACCAGCGACATGCAGAGATGGAAATACTGGCCCAAGAATGCCTTGAACTGATTCGTTATGCTTGCTTCTTTCTCAATACGAGCAACCAACTCTACGTTTCCAATGGCCACAGAACTTTGCCCCCTGAGAACGCTGCAAATTTGATTCTTTAAGTCATTATGCGAAAAGGGCCCGGTATACGAAATGCGGTGTGGCGGCACTATAGCGGCACCATGGAAAACTGTCAAGAAAGGAGGGTCAAGTCGGTCAAGTGTCAAGTCCGGTCAAGTCCTGACAAACGCCGTTCACGTCAATGTGAAGTACTACTTAACACACATTATAAAAGGGCGCCCCTTTGGAGTAGGTTTTGAGTGCTTGGCTCATTCCCTACAAGAAAGGAACACCCTCTATGACTAGCACTAAATATATCGGCTTGGACGTGCACAAGGAAAGCATTTCGATCGCAGTTCTGAATTGCGCCGGCAAGGTGGTGATGGAATGCGTCATCGAGACCAAAGCGAGCACCATTCTGCAGTTTATCCACGGGTTTCGCGGAGATTTGCACGTCACGTTTGAAGAAGGAACCTGGGCCGCTTGGTTGCACGATCTGCTGAAGCCGCACGTGACGGAGCTCGTGGTGTGTAATCCGCGAGAGAATGCCCTGCTGAAAGAAGGCAGCAAGAGTGACCGGATCGATGCACACAAGCTGGCCGAACTGTTGTACATGCACAAGCTCAAGCCGGTCTATCACGGAGAGCATGGCCTGCGCATGTTGAAGGAACTGTCCCGCAGTTATTTGACGATCAGCAAGGATCTCGGGCGGGTGATGAATCGACTCAAGGCATTGTATCGGAGTTGGGCCATTCCCTGTGCCGGGACGCAAGTCTACGCACCGCATTACCGTTCAGAATGGTTGAGCAAGATCAGGGAAGCTGGGGTGCGCCGGCGGGCAGAACTTTACTACCTACAACTCGACGCCCTACGGCTTGTGGGCTGGGGTTGGAGACCCGCGACAGCGCGCAGTACCGCGTCGTGAAGGGACAGCTACAACGCTCAAAGAAACCCGTCACACTGCGCGGTCTCAATGACAATCACAACCACGACCTCAAAGATATTTTCAAGGGTGCGGCGATGAGAGCCAGCACCGCTGCTGGACCGCTACGCGATTTCTACGAGGCTTTGCTGGCTAAGGGAAGGAAGCCCACGATGGCGCGCTTGACCTTGGCCAGGAAGATTGCGGCGATCACGTTGATCGTCTGGAAGAAGGAGGTACGTTTCGACGCCAACTATTTAAAACAACAAGCAGCTTGAGCGTCTCTGGCCAAGAGTCCGTTCCACCTGGGAACTATTCCTGGCGGTAGCCGTCGGGTTCTTGAGACGCTCGGATTCGAGGGGAAGTATCCATCGGAGATGTCAGGCCCGTGCTTCAAACACGCGAGTCTCCGACTTCACCCTATGCCCCCTCGGACAATCCAAGAAAGCCATAGGCCACGAGTCTCAGATAGGACCATGCGTTGCCACTCATAAAGTGGATAACTGTCAGGCTTGATGTTTCAGAAACGAATGGAGCCGTTGCAACAAGAGTATGGAACCACAGGGAAGAGGAAACGTTCCTGCGCTTCACACGCCGGAAAGAAATAAGCGACTCGGCCTGAGGAAGACTACTCTCGAATCGGGAGTGCACGTTCAGACAGTTGGGCTGAATGCCGAGACAAAAACGTGTCGGCACCGAGCCGAAGGGGAGATATTTCTCTTGACATTCCCTTTTATAGGACTTCTCCGATTTCGCGACTATACAGGAGCTGGCCGCATGGTCGCGTAAATGTATCGTGTCAGTTAACAGTTAGATGGTACTTCACTAGTACCAAGTGTCCGATAGTGGACAGACCTCCACTACCCCGCTCGGTACTCTTCGTAGGAGTTTACTCCGTTTATGCTCGGGGGTCAGTCGGGCGGGGAAAGGTACCGCCACCCAGGGGGCTTACTGAGGCTGGCTATGTCTTCCAAATTTGAACGCAACCTTGAGGAATTGGAACGAGTTTCTGCCCGCGACGCACCGGGGCGCAGGCAAAACCTCGTCCGAATTCTCTTCGTTCATCGTTCTATAGCCGATGTGGAGCGTTGCTTGTATGAACTCAAGGGCGCGCGATTCACGGTCATTTCCGAAGTAGTTGTGACTCCCCAGGAATTCATCGCACGAATCCGTTCGCAGCTTTTTGACCTGATTATGGCCGAATACCCCAGCACAAACTGGCAGGAAACACCGGTTCAGGACCTCTTGGCCCAGTTGAAGAAGGACATCCCGCTCATCTTTTTGGTCCACGGCATGAACCGCGAACCCGCTTCGGAACTCATCCTGAACGGTGCTGCCGATTGTGTTGACGTGGATACCATTGGGCATCTGCCTGTAGCCGTTCATCGGGCACTCGCGGAGAAATCCCTTCGTGATCAACGCGATCGCGCCGAAAAGGAATTGCGGCATTCGGAAGCACGTTACCGCGCACTGGCCGGAACTCTAAGCTACGGAATCTGTCGCTGCAGCGTCGACGGCAGGTTTCTTGAAGTGAACGAGGCGATGATCAGGATGCTCGGCTATGAATCAAGAGAGGAACTTATGGCTCTAGACCTTGCGTGCGAAGTGATTCAAGACTCCAGCAGTCGTGCACGGTTGTTGGGTCAAACGGGCGCGAATGCTCGTGTCGATCCCATCGAAATGGATTGGAAGCGCAAGGACCATACGACCGTCAGAGTCCAGCTCAGCGGACGGGAAGTCGTCACCGAACAGGGCGAATTGGAAGCCTACGAGCTCATCGCCGAAGACGTCACCAGGCAGCGAGAGCTGGAGGATCACCTCCGTCGGCAAGCCGCGAGCGATTCTCTGACTGGTCTGGCCAACTATCGCCGGCTCGTAGATGTGCTCGATTCGGAGATCAAGCGCAGCAGCCGAACAAACCGGGAATTCGCCATGTTGTTTTTTGATCTGGACGGATTGAAGAGAATCAATGATTGCTACGGACATATGATAGGAAGCCAGGCCCTTTGCCGCCTGGCCGATGTTTTGTGCTCCTGTTGCCGTGACATCGATACTCCTGCGCGTTTCGGTGGAGACGAGTTTGCGGTTGTCTTGCCGGAGACCAATGCGGAGGCGGCCAGTCTGGTGGCGCGGCGTATCTGCGAAAGTGTTGCCAGCGATGGTAAAGGACCAAAGCTTTCCGTCAGCTTTGGCGTTGCCAGCTATCCGCAAAACGGCGATACGATTGAGAGACTCTTGAGCCAGGCAGATTCGGCGCTTTACTCGATGAAACGACAGAGAACTGTCGCTCAACAGTCCAGGCAAACCGCCGCTGGGAAGTAAACTCGTCTCCTCAATCTGGCGCGTTGCTTCACTGGTAAACGCCGTTCCCGTTAAGGTGAAGTAGTACTTCTCTGATTTTGCGAACTAATCGGGCACTAGAACAAGATCACGGTAAATTCGGGTTCGCAATGCAAAGTCTTTACGAGGAATGAGCACACAAACGCTGGAACTGAAACAAAAAATCCTCGTTGTGGATGACGAACCGAGCACTCGGAGGGAGGCTCGATGGACCAACTGGAAAGGAATAGTGGCGCTCTTCTGGGTCTGGCAGTCGGGGACGCGGCTGGGACAACCTTGGAATTCCGGCCACCAGGTTCATTTTCGCCCATCGAGGATATGTTGGGGGTGGACCATTCCGACTCAAGGAAGGCGAATGGACTGACGATACGTCGATGGTGCTTTGCTTGGCGGAGAGCCTGATTGCAAAACATGGCTTTGACGCTGTTGACCAAATGGAACGCTATCTCCAGTGGTGCGACCATGGGTATTTGAGCAGTAATGGAGGAGTGTTTGACATTGGCAATACAGTGCATGCTGCACTCTGCCAATTTCGCCGCACACGCGAGCCATTTTGTGGTTCCTCTGATCCGGATACAGCTGGGAACGGCTCCCTCATGCATTTGGCTCCGGTGCCGCTGTTCTATTCACGCCAACCGGAAGAAGCCATTGATCGATCGGGTGAAAGCTCCCGCACAACTCACGGTGCCAAAACAGCTATTGATGCATGTAGATATATGGGCGCTGTGCTGGTTGGCGCTGTGCACGCGGTATCGAAAGACGAACTTCTTTCTGCTCGCTATTCACCTGCGAAATCATACTGGCAAGAAAAGTCGCAAGCCACCGCAAATCGAGGGATCTGGCTATGCCGTGAAGAGTTTAGAGGCCGCTCTCTGGGCTTTCCATCACACCGATTCGTTCCGTGAAGGATGCCTCCTTGCCGTCAACCTCGGCGATGATGCCGATACTACCGGCGCAATCTTCGGGCAGCTTGCCGGTGCATTCTATGGAGCGGAAGATCTACCTGTATCGTGGCGTCAGAAACTGGCGCATCGTGACCTGATTGAATCATTCGCACAGCAGCTATGGTCTACTTCGCAAGCTGCATAAAACGGCGCGATTGCGCTCCGTTCTCACTTAATTGTAGTAATACGGTGTGCCAATCGTCTCTTCCAGGGTTCCGTAGAGGCCCTTGCTACCGTAAGCCGAGAAAGAATGTCGCGGCAACTGTTCGGGGTTTCGTCCTAAGTTCTCGGGCAACGGGTGAAGCGCTTTGGCCTGCAGCGCATGACTCTTGATCAGAAAATCCGCATGGCGCAGCGTGGTCTTCTCATTGCTCTCTTGGCTCGTTTCCACCAGGACAACGTGCAAAATTGGCGGTTCGCACTTCGTAGTGGCGCGGTAAAGCATTTCGCCACTCCAACTACGGCAGAAATAGAGCTTGTCGTCGTACAAATAAATGTCCCACTTCACTTCCATTGCTTGCGATTTGAAAATAGGCCCATCAGGAGCCCGTCCTGTGATTTTGTACGCCAGGTCACAGGAAATGCTCAGGGTAGGGTTGAAGAACTGGTTCCGTAATTCCTCACCGGCTGAACTTCGTAGACTGTCATATTTCTTTACCACTTCGATGCTCTCGGTAACGCTCATCATCGTGCTCGCGAACTGGGTGCAGTCGAGCACCACCAGCCCCCAGGGATTCTCGCTTGGTGCTAGCCAACGGGCCGCAATCTTCTGCTCCGGTTGTGGATGAATTGCGCGTAACCAATTCCACATGGGCATTCTTTGGGTAGGCTATCCAACCGAAAATCACCTGTCCACAGCAAGATTTAACACCGCTAATGGGGCTCTCGGGCGGTCAGTGGAGGCTACTCGGAGAGGTGCCGGTCACGGGCCAGAAACGACGCTCGCGGAAGTAAACGCGCAACCGACTTTCGACGAAATATCGCTTCCTTGAGCTTCTGGATAGCGAAGAGAGATTCCTTAGAGTGTCGTCTTTATCAATTGACCTATTAAGTTAGCTTCAATGGGCCTGCTCAGGTAGCTAATTCGGTAGCTAATTCGTTGTGTCCTGGGAACGAGAAGCGTACGATGTGCGAGCCAGGGGTCCAAATCGGGACTGCCGGCTAAATTGGTTGATGGCGCAGGTTTTGCGAGGTTACGCGCCGTACCGATGTTTTGCACCCAACCGCAGTAGATCACGTCAAATTTGGCGGATGGAGGTAACAATGCTGCACGAAGCGATAATAGCACCTTTCAGGGCCAGCTTGCGCGGAGGGCTGATCGAGCCAGACGATCCCACTTACGACGCGGCTCGCAAGGTGTACAACGGGATGATCGACCGGCGCCCGCGACTGATTGCGCGCTGCGCCGACGTGGCCGATGTCATGACAGCGGTGAAATTCGGCCGCGAGCAGAAGCTGCTGGTGGCCATCCGCGGCGGCGGGCACAACGCGGGTGGGTTGGGAGTGTGCGATGACGGATTGGTGATCGATCTTTCGCCGATGAACTATGTTCGCGTGGACCCGAAGAAGAAGACCGTGCTGGTCGGTGGCGGCGCGCTCTGGCGCGACGTAGACCATGCGACGCACGCTTTCGGTCTCGCGGTTCCTGCCGGCGTCATTTCGACAACCGGAGTTGCCGGACTGACCTTGGGCGGTGGGATCGGTTACTTGACGCGGCGGTACGGCCTGACCATCGACAATCTGCTTGCCGTCGACCTGGTGCTGGCCGACGGGCGGTTCGTCACTGCCAGCGGCAAGGAAAATGCCGACCTGTTCTGGGCGGTGCGCGGCGGGGGAGGTAACTTCGGAGTCGTGACGTCATTTCTGTTCAAGGCGCACCCCGTGCACATTGACTACGGAGGGCCGACGCTGTGGCCGATGGAAGATGCGGAAGAGATGATGCGCTGGTACCGCAGCTTCATCGCGAAGGCGCCCGATGACGTCTATGGGTTCTTTGCTTTCCTCACCGTTCCGCCGGGGCCGCCGTTCCCCGAGCATTTGCACAACAAGAAGATGTGCGGCATCGTGTGGTGCTACACCGGACCAATCAAGAAGGCGGAGAAGGTGTTCAAGCCGATCCGGAGCTTCAAGGCTCCTGCGCTCGACATGGTCGGCCCGATTCCGCATCCGGTACTACAGAGTCTATTCGATGGTCTCTATCCGCCGGGCCTGCAGTGGTATTGGAAGGCCGATTTCGTGCGCACGCTCCCTGACGACGCCATCGCGCTGCATCTGAAGCACGCCGCAAAGTTGCCGACGATGCAATCGACCATGCACCTGTACCCGGTTAACGGCGTGGCGAGCCGCGTCAAGAACGGTGCAACGCCGTGGTGTTACCGCGATGCGATGTGGGCCGCCGTGATGGTCGGGGTCGATCCAGACCCTGCGAACAAGGGAAAAATCTCCACGTGGGCGAAGGACTATTGGAGCGCGCTTCATCCATACTCCGCCGGCGGCGCGTACATCAACTTCATGATGGAAGAGGGCGAAGATCGAATTCGGGCGACATACGGCAAGAATTACGAGCGTCTTGCGAAGATCAAGCGACGCTACGACCCGGCGAACGTATTCCGCGTGAATCAGAACATCAAACCGATGTGAAAGAGGGTGAGAACGGAAGCAAACGTTGACTAAGCTTCCCTTCACCCAACGGGCAAGTGAAACTAGATCATCGAATGTAGAGTAGTTTACAGGAGAGTCTCCGTGAGCAATGTCCTCCCGCGAGGGAATACTTCCGGGTGGCACGCCATTCGGCCTGAGCTCTCGGGACTCTGCAAACGTTCAGACCGTTCTTCACTACTTATGTTTGTCTACTTGTCCGGCACCAGCGTCCCCAAGGTACACCGGGCACTCTGAGGCGTGTACGCGATGTCGCCATTTGGCGAACGGTAGATTTTTCGGCCATTGACAGCTACAGAACCGGAGCCGGCAAGAGTTCCATTTGGCTGCAGGACCAATGAGAGCGGCCCGCCGCTGTGCAGGAATTTGACCACCAATTGCCCACCTTCCGGAACAACGGCATAGCCTTCGGAACTGAGTGCCGCGCCACATTCCAGGGTTGCCGAGTCCGCACGAAATTCTATTTTCAGGCCTCCAGCGCCGGAATACGCCCCGTTGAGTCTCAGGCCGGGCGCCGTGTTCGCGGATTTGCTCGCTTTAGTGCCGAGCACTTGGGTTAAGGCGCCAGACACGGAACCAATCTCTCCAGTGGGCGGCAGCACTCCTACATTACAGTGCTCGGTCTTCGGAGCGGTTGGCACGCTATAGTTATGGACCGTGGTTGGCACCATGGTCGTGGAAGAAGTCTGATCGTTTACCGAATACTCCATTCCGTTCTGGTGCACTTGATCTGCGTTGTAGTTTTGGACCTCGTTAGCACCGATCTGCTTTTGCGTAGTGGTCGTTTGTGTCTGCGTTTCATAGCCGGTTGAGGTGGTGCTAGTCGCGCGACCGGCTACAACTCGACCAGCCACATCCGTTGGACCCGGTCCGGCCAATTTGCCGTCAGCGTTATAGGACAAAACAAGTGGTTTGGGTTGGATCGGGACTTTCACGAGCAACTGCGTTCCCGATCGCTCGATGGAATACGGAAGTTGAATCGGCAAGAGCGTTCCGCAGGCAACGCCCACCGTGGTTTGGTCGAAATGCAGGCTGAAATTTCCCGTGGAGTACACACCGGTCAGGCGTAATCGCGGCTCCCCACCAGGAAGTCCCAGAGAGCCGGCCGGGTTTCCGCCGGCTAAGTCAACCAGTCCCACTTTCATACCTTCGCCAAGACACTCCGTTTCACTTCGCCCGGACTCCAGGCAACGCCGAGTGGCCACCGACCCCGGATCCTTTTTCGCGTTCTGTTCGGAATGTGCGACCGCGGCGTTCGTCTGCAGTTGCTGCATCGCGGTGTGCTTCTCTTGCTCGACCGCAGCGGTGTAGCGCGGGTCGTTGCCGCCAACGATTTGCGCAAACTGCGCCTGCAAACCGGGAGAAAGAAAAGTGGTCCACACCGGAATGCCTTCAAATCCAAATTTCGGGTCTGAACGGTTGAAGTGGTAGGGATTCGTGGTCACATTGAACTGCTGCCCGGGAAGGTTTTGCGCCGCGGCTTGCACGAGGGCGGATTGCATCTTGCTGTAGCTGTCGAGGAGTTTTCTCTCGTCGGGCAAGTAGCCGGCAGAGGCGCGAGGCCCCGCGAGTACGTTGATAATCTCGGTTAGTTGATATAAGGCGCCCATGGCGCGCGTGACGTTGTCCTTCGGATTACCGACCACCATGGCCTGGACGGCGTAGGCGGCGCTTGGAAACTCGGCGATATACGCAGGATTGAACGGCGAGCTGGCCGTACATGCCTTGAGCTGTGGGACTATTTCGGCTCGTGGCTTCGGTACTTGCAGAAGAAATTTGCCGTTTTGCTCGGCTTTGACGAAGCAGTAGTCCTGCCCGTTTTGCCTCTGGCACTGAAAGACCGTGAGTGTAAGACCGCTGGCACATTGATAAGGTGTATTGACCTGCAGATCGGAGGATGATTGCGCAGCCGCTGCCGGGGCGGACGCCGAGCCTTTCACTTTGCACATCTTTGTCATCTGATACAACACGGCAGCACGCGTGTTGTAGCGTTCGGCTTGCCCTTCGGCCTGGTAGTAGCACATTTCTCCCTTTGGACCGGTCAGGCATTTGTGCACTACATAAGTCACGCCGTCATTACACAAATACGGCACATTGAACTGGAGGCCATCCTGCGCTCGCAAGTTATCTGCGCCTGCGAGCAGGAAAAACAACGCAATCATTCCGGCAAAGGAAGCGTGGCGTTTCATGGCTGTCCTCCGAATGAGCGGGATTCTATCAATCCAGGCAGGGAAGTACCACGCAAATGGCACCTCGGGAAGGGAGTTGGAACAACTGGCGGAATGGTGTATTTCCGCTATCGATAAAGCGAACGAGGACAGCCCCATGGCCAGTACGAGTTAGGCCGTGACGCCTGAAGAAAGCCATAACCAAACATGTTGGAAATTTAGGTTCCTGCTCGCCGCTACTTCTTTTTCGTCAACCGTCCGAGCATTCCGCCCGGAGGGCCGTTGAGCGCTCCGTCATCGTCCACGGTGAAGACGGTTTTGTCGCCTTCGCAAACAAGCGTCACGGTCTTGCTACTCTCTGTATAGGTGCAAGGAGTCGATACCGGCCCCGTCGACACGTACGCCTTGCCACCGGATTTAAACTCAATTTGAACGACCCCACCATTTCCCGCGTAAGTGTTTCCCTCCACTTTGCCGCCACAACCCGTTAGTAAGAGACTCCCCGTAAGGAGTACTCCCAAGGCCAACAATTTCGAACTGCTGATTTTGATCGTTCTCACTTTCTCCTCGATTCTCCGCTCGCCAGTTTTGATCATCCCCCGGACCCAAATACACTGCAACGCACTCCGAATGTCTCGGCGCCTGCAATCACTCTGCGTGCCTCAATCTGGAAAGTGTTTGTGCTCTCAAGCAGGTGCGTCATCGCCAGCGAAGCCCCTTCTCATCGTTCTTCGAAAACGTATTCGTGCTGCGCGTCTCGAATGGTCAAAGTCCGCTTAGGTCCTGACCCGACTACAAATTCAAAGCCGATCGCTCCCGGTACGATAGTGATGAAGGAAATCGTTCCATCGGGATTTTTGCGAGAGCTGACTTCGCTTTTCCATTCGCCAAAATCAAAGATGGTCGAAGTTCCCGACATGCTGACTGCAATTTCCCCAAGTGAAGAATTTACGTAATGCTTGGCAAGCTTGGAACTTTCGACCGCATCCGCAGGAATAGTGACCAGTTTGCGCTCGGCTGCGAGGCTGGAGAAAAAGTCCTTGGCGTCGGCTTCCAACTGGGCATCTGCCTCCGGGCGTCCCTCGAAGAGAACCTCGAGCAACTTGCGGCGGAGGCGGCTGCGAATCACCCACCCAGGGTCGCCGTTAGTGAGAATCACAGCGCCCACGTTCTGGTCGGGGAGCCAAATCATGTCGCTGTGATATCCGGTGAGGTCCCCGCCATGATGCACGACGGGGATGCCATAGGTGGTATCGACCTCGAGTCCCATTCCGTAGGAGGTGTCTTGGCCGATAAAGACCTGGGGGGCGCGGCGCTCAAGCAAAGGCCCTTTGGAGATATAAGTGGCACCATTGGGGAATTTGCCGTTGGCAAGCTCCATGGAGACGTATTTCAACATGTCGCGCACGTTGCTCCAGGCCCCTCCGGCAGGGCGCAAGGGTATGACGGCGTCATTGATAGCCGTCATCGCTTTGGAAGGCTTTCCGTCGAAGTCCGGGGAATGCGCCGACGCATGGTTGCCGGAGAGCGCGTGCTTGAAGTCAAAAGTGGTGGCGTTCATCTGAAGCGGATCAAAAACATACGACTGCATCGCGGAATCATACGCGGCGCCGAATTCCATCTGGGGATGGATGACGTAAGAGGCAGTGTAACCCCCGGCGGCAGCCATGAGATTGGAATACTGGAAAAGCTCACCAAACTTGGAGGTCGGCTGCATCGTGCCGAGGAGGGCGAGTTCGCTGGCAGGGGTCATGCCGGAGAACTTGAAAATCCATTCCAAATCCTGCCTGGGCATGCCGGTACAGGCACAGATCAAGTGTTTGACCTGGATGCTTCGAGTTGTTTCGGCGTCGCCGAGCCGGAAAGAGGGAAGCAATGAGATTACCGACGTGTCCCACGTGATGCGGTGCTCGTCGACGAGTTTGGCGAGTAGAAGAGTCGTCAATGCTTTGGTATTGGAAGCGATCATGAAAAGCGTGTTGCCGTCGGGCCTATTTGTGTGGCCCAATTCCTTCGTGCCAAAGCCGTCAGCGAAGACGATCTTGCCGTCTTGAACCAAGCCGAGGGCAACGCCGGGCACTCCGAGGAGCTTTTGTCCCCGCTCGATGAAGGCTGATAGCTCCGCGATACGGGCCTGATCGAGAGGATTCGCTTTCTTTCCGGCGAAGGTCTCGCGGGTGTAGCCCTTGGGAAGCAAGCGTCCATAGATGAGGGCAAGCTGACCGCCGCGCTTCTCGCCGACTGCATCGGACATGTCTTCAACGACGACGGTCCAACTCGAGCCAGAGTAGTGGACGAGCGCGGAGACTCCTCGCTTCTCGTTGGGCGAGGTTTGGTAATCGTAGGAGCGTCGCCGACTCCAGCCGTCTCTGTCAGGCAAATCGTTAGAAACCTTAACGGGCCACTTAGCGTCAGGTTTGTAAGCCTGCCAGGCCAGAGCCAGCGCCTCCTCCTGGTCCTTGGCTTGCACGTCGATGAGGGCGACCCAGGAATCGCCTTCGGGGGCCGCGAGAATGGTCGCGGGGCCCTGGACACGAATAGACCAATCTTTTGGCGCTACGAAGGAATTGCCTTGAACAGTGGTTTTTGGGGTGTCCGCAGAAAGGCGCTCAGGTGTTTGCGCGCTCGCGGGCTTGCCAGACGCAGTAAGCGAGGGGGTCTGGCCCTGTCCGCACAGCAGTGGTGAATTGAATGCGAAGAAGAGGAGGAGGATGAGTTTTCTCATGGTCACGAGATTTAATCTCACGACTTTTTAAAAGGCAATCGAATTCTGACACGTTGGACAATGGTGGGAGTTTCTGAAGGGATTAGAACCGATAAAGACCACAGATCCGACTCTGGCAGATTCTCCCGACATCGGAAACGGTCAGACCCACCTCTAGATGCCCGATTAACGCCAACCAGACATCATGTGGGGACTAGCCTACGTTTTGAACGGCTGCTTCACGTGAGCTGGCACACCTCACATCATCGCGGTCGATGGTCATCCGGCCGATACTCGCCGAGCAGATCAGCGAGAATCCATGCTGTCCCGGCGATCGCGAAGGTCTCGACGGTTTCGCTCCAATTCGCATGATTGTGGGGATCCGAAAGGAGCACCGGTACCCACACGAGTAGCCCAAAGATCACGAGCATCATTGCCAGCAGGCGAGTCGCTAGTAGTGCCATTCGATTCGTAAGAAGCGCCACAGCCGCGAGTGCAAACAAAACCGTCGTCGCCACCGCCCAAAACGTCTGACTTGGTGGAAGCCACTTCGGAACAAGACTGGCAGTAGCGTCAAGATAAATCGCCTGTTCCAAGGTAAAGGAAGCGCTACAGATGCCCAAAAGAATGCAGCCGATCCGATTAACCGTTTCGCGTGACCATGTCGACGACAAGCGCGCAGAAACGATCGCCGCTCCGGTCACGAGAGAGAACTGCTCGAAGAAATTCCCCCAGCTATTGTAGATTCGCGGTTTGGCGACGATTTCTGGCACGCACAGTAAGGCGACGACAAGATAAACCGCACCAAGCACGACGGCGCCGGTTTTCGCGGTCCGACGGAACGGAATCGCAGCGCCGCCGAAGATCAGCGCAGCGGCTGCGGCGTAGACAAGGTAACGCGGTGGATGCCAGTCGTTGTAGCCGTGCCAGACCAGCGCGATGAGGCCAAAGGCCAAAGCCGCCACTCCAAACACAGAACGGCCGAGGTTCGAACTAGGCGTTGCTACGGTCATTTGTCTTTGATCCCGTTCACGCAGCTGTGTCCCGATGCGGGAGAGCCGATTGGTGGCTAACGTTCATCACCGCAACCGGTGGATCGCAAAGGACGCCTCACGGGTATAGTTCCGCAACGCTGGAGTGCGAAGGAGTGACACCCGGAGACGAGAAGGTGCGTCGCGCAACTGTAATTGGCGAAGGTCCCGATTAACGCAACGCAGGAGCTGTGGGCCACCAGCGGGGCTCCGCCGATCGGCATTCCTGCTGCTGATCGTTCGATCAAAATCTTATCTGCCTCGCAGCCCACGAATCTTAGTCCTGAAGGCAAAATCCCACTCCCAGGTTCTGCGGAAGGCTATGCGGTGGACAATCTTCACGGTCGATTCTACACGAACATCGAAGAAACCGGGCAAACCGTGGCTATCGATGTCCGAAGGCGCAATATCATGTCAACCTGGCGTTCCTGCGATGACCCAAGCGGGATTGCTGTGGATAGCAAGCGGGGCTTCGTGTTCGTCGCATGTAGTGACCACGTCATTGTTTTGAACACTCGCATGATGGACGAGTTGTCGGATCAATCTCAACGGGGGAGGGCGTCGACAACATTGATTATTCCGAAGACACAGGACTGCTCTACGCTGTTGCGGCTGAGGCAGCACAATTGACCGTCGCGCAGATCGACGACAGCGGAAAGCCCAGGCTTCTGGCGGTCGTGCCAACGGTAAAAGGCGGACGCAGCGTCGTTGCCGTTTTGAGCGAAAGCGCATACGTAATTGATCCGCTTGGTGGACGCATTCTGAAGGTGGAGTTGAGCAACGAATAGAGCCCCTCGAGTAGTGGAATCCGCTCAACTCCTTTATACGCGCAAGCTGAGAGTTTTCGTGCAGCCTATTGGACACTATAGATCTGAAGTTTTCGATCAGGGACTTGGCCGGATTAGGAGTCCGGATTTGCGTTTCAGCGAGAGCTGCCCTGTAATGCTGGTCTGAACGAAAACATGGAAACTCTTTCTTTTGATGTGTATCGCGCCACTTGTCGCGATAGGGCTTTACGGGGCGAGGCTTTGGCGGGGCTTCAGCACAGCTGATGAGCCGTTCATCCGCAATGGAGTTCGATTGACAGGTATGCCGGGTTGGGCCAAACCTAACGACCAAGAGAACGATGATAGCTGGAAGCTTGTCCTATTTATCCGCGACCTGCGCCGACCCACGAAAAAAGAACAAGAGGAGCAGGTGGCCACAGCAAATTCGGCACATTTCGTGGGATCGTCATCCTGCCAGAAGTGCCACGCGCAAATCTATGAACATTGGCGAAAAACGCCCATGGCGAACGTGGTTCGTGACCCTCGACAATTTCCAGAGGCCATCATTCCCGATCTTTCGACGAATACTGTCGCGAAGTTCACGAAGGACCCGATCGCATTGGTGTATGGCAGCATTTGGAAGCAGCGTTACTTCACGAAAATAGGGGACGATTACTACCCGGAACCAGTACAGTGGGACGTCACCAATCACGTGTGGCGGCCGTATTTCGTGGCGAAGGGCACCGACTGGTGGGAGCGATTCTATCCGCCGGACAATATGCAGCGACCCACAGGTCCTACATGCGATGGCTGCCACTCCGTGGCCTACAACATTCACAGCAAACAGGTGACGGAGTGGAATGTTGGATGCGAAAGGTGCCACGGCCCTGGAAGCGACCATGAGGAGCATCCAACGAGCGGGAACATCCTGAATCCGGCACGAATGGACTACGTTCAGGCAAACGATAGCTGTATTCAGTGCCATTCACAGGGACGGCCTTTGACAAATCCGATCGAGGAGAAATATTACGACTGGCCGGTTGGATATAAGGTAGGTTTAAATCTGAGAGATTATTGGCAACTGGAGGGGCATACGCTGGGTGAAATCACCTTCACGCATTATCCTGACGGCAGCGCTCATAAGAATCGGATGCAAGGGAATGATTTCGTGCAAAGTGTCATATACCGGCGCGGTGTGACATGCTTTAGCTGCCACGATGTACACGGTACGGATAACTACTCTCAATTGCGAAAACCGGCGGACCCATTATGCCTGGATTGCCATGGCCCCCTTTCTCTGAACGGACCGCGCACCGGAACTATCGAAGAACATACGCACCACAAGGACGGGTCTCCCGGAAACAGTTGCATTGTCTGTCATATGCCGAAAATCGCCTCGACCCTTGCAGATGTGAAAGTGCGCTCGCATACGTTCGCATTCATCACGCCAGCGATGACCGAAAAATATAGAATCCCGAATCCCTGCACGACGTGTCATGCGGACAAGACCACAGCTTGGGCCACTGAAGCTTTGAAGCACTGGCCAGAGAGGTCGCCGTGGCGCATCGACTGACCTTTGGGCTCAATAATGGTTTCAATGCTTGGTAAACGCGTTTCCCGTCAATGTGAAGTACTACTTTACTTATCCGATTCAGCGAGGGATCGTTGAGACGACTGTGAATAGCGTGGAAGCAGTAGGTTCATGGCAGCGGCCAAAGATAAAACCCCGGCGAGTAGCACCAATAAAGACGTATAGGAGCCCGTCGAATCAAAGGCACGGCCCAGAATCACTGGGCCGATCGCTCCGGCGGCAGCATAGAAGGTCCAGGTGAGACCGTAGAGCGTGGAAAAAGCACGCAGCCCGAAATAGCGAGCTAGCAAATAAGGCGTGATGGCAGCTTCGCCGCCCGCCCCGATGCCAATGAGCGCCGCAGCCACGCCGCCTGCCAGAAAGCCATTGGCGCGAGCGAGTAGGAAAATTCCGCCTGCCGTTGTGAGATTAACTACCAAGGCGACGCGCGCGGCAAAGAATCGGTCCAGTAGCCAGCCAACCACGATTCTTCCGAGCAAACTGGAACCACCGAGCATGGACGCGCAGAGGGCCGCGTCTTTAGGAGAGATTCCTTGATCCGTGAGCAACGCGGACAATTGCGTGATGGCTCCGTTCATACTAATGGAACTGACGAAGAGGACCGTTACAATGATCCAGAAGGTGAAGCAGCGTAGTCCTTGCTGCCAGGTTTGCCCGGGATGTTCTACGGGAGCAGTCTGGCGCTGAGCCAGTCCACGCTCCCGAACATAACGCCAACTGAGGGGCAGGCCAAGTAGTAAGGCAACGCCGCCGAGCGACAGATAAGCGGCCCTCCAACCAACGCGGCTAATGATCTCTTGCGCGAAAACCGGAAGCAGCATTGCGCCCAAGCCCGCTCCCACCATAACCAACGCCAGTGCTACGCCCAAGCGCCGCTGGAACCACGTGGAAATGGAGCGCGAATAAGCGAGATGCGCGGCGCCGTTGCCCACCAGACCGATGAGGATGCAGGTTGCGTAGAACTGCCATAACTGAGGGCGTAAGAGTGCTAGGGAGGCGATCGCGCTAGCGAAGACCGTCATGCAGGGAAGAATGATGCGGCGAGGGCCAAAGCGATCGATCAGCCGGCCGAGCAGAGGGGAAATCAATCCTAAGGTGATCGCAGCGAGACCGAAACCGAGCGAGATGGCTTCCCGGTTCCAGTGGAATTCGGCACTGAGCGGTTTCACAAAAACCGCAAACGTGTAAACAAATAGCGAGCCGAAACCAGCCATTACCCCAAGGCAGGCCGCCAGCACCACCCGCCAACCGTCATAACCGAGATCAAATTCGGTCTGACCGGGCGCCGGTTCAGCGCTTTGCGATCCGAATGCAACTCTACTGCTGTGATGCTTGCGCTTCGATCTTCTCAATGACGATGGCCTTAGAACCGCCCCGCTGATAGACCTTGCCGGTTACGACTACTTTGTCTGCAGCAAACGGGAGAAGCTTAGGGTTCTGGCCACTGGAGGGGGTGGTGCCAGCGATGGGCCAATAAATGGTTCCATCGTCGGCGAGAATGACCAGCTGCGAGCCTGCGTTTGCGCAGGAAATTGCGCATTGCTTGCTGATGGGCTTGCTCAGGTCCTTAGTGAACGCACACGCGGAGTCCAAGACGTAACCCTTCACTGTTACTGTCGTGGCATCTGTGGCGCTGAGACAAATCGCGGCAGCGAGCAGAACGAGGAGCGCCGCTTTTGACCCTGCGGTGGTGAATTTCATCGTTGGTTCCTCCTGTTGGGACGCGACGTGCAAAATCCAGTGTTTTTCATCGGACGCCAGTCTATGAGAAATTCCGCGACTGTCTTTCGCCATGAAACCGTGACGCCAAACAGCGTGGATTGCAGAAGGACAGAAGGTATATGGAGAGGCTGAGCATGTCTGTAGTATTTTTGTAGTATTGCTGTCCGATGGCTTGCGCTCTACTGTGCCACGGAATTGCTGGGGGTCTGCCTATGCCTATCCCAACGGAACCCATCGGGAGTATCCCGCGCCCAGCGGACTTGCTTGCGGCAATGCACGAGCATGCTATGGGAAAGATTTCCCGAGATCAATTACTCGCCGCCGAGGACGCGGCCCTGCGCGATACGCTTGCGCGCTTTGAGCAGACGGGCTCACCAATCATCACGGACGGAGAGCAGACCAAGCCCAGCTTCGCTACCTATCCTCTTAGTGGGCTGAACAATCTAGCCGCTGACGGCGTGGTGATTCCCTTCGCCGACGGCCACACCCGTCAACTACCGAGATTGACCGGAGGTCCTTTTCGCTATGGCGTGCATGCGGCGCGTTACCTGAAAGCCGCCCAGCGGTATGCGCACCGGCCGGTAAAACAGGCAGTGATCTCTGCATCGGCCCTTAGTCTGCTCTATCCGCAAGCCGGCCTTTCCGATTATCCGCGTGATGCCTTCCTTAGTGATCTGGTTGGCGAAGCGGAACAGGACATACGAGAGTGTCTGGATCTAGGTGCTCCGTGTGTGCAGATCGACTTCACCGAAGGTCGATTGGTCTTGAAGCTGGATCCTTCCGGCGGCATCCTGAAAACTTTCGTGGAGTTGAACAACCGCGTATTCGACCGCTTCACTCCGGAGCAGCGGCAGAGGATCGGCGTTCACACCTGCCCAGGCGGCGATTATGACTCCACGCATAGTGCCGATGTGGATTATGTGAACCTGCTGCCGCATCTGTTTCAATTGAATGTCGGACGGTTCTACCTTCAACTGGCCAGCGAACACGATCACCGCCGCGTGCTGAAAACGGCGGGAGGGCTTCTAAAGCCTGGTCAGATTCTCTTCGTTGGTGTGATCGATCCAATTGATCCCAAGACCGAGTCGCCGGAACAAGTACGAGATCGCGTGGTTGAAGCTGCGGGGATCATCCCGTTAGAAGCACTCGGCACCACCGACGACTGTGGCTTTTCCCCCTTTGCCGATGACACCTCCACTTCACGCGAAACCGCGTTCGCAAAAATTCGCAGCCGAGTCGAAGGAACGCGGTTGGCCGCAGAAGTTCTCCGAGTGTAGCTTCCATTTTACCGACCGGGACGGCACACACCGCCCCTCAACGTTGAAGTTGCGCCTCGAATAGATTTTCCGCACTTTTGGCGGTTATGAAGGGGTAGTGCCTTCCATGAGAAGGCCGCTTCCCGTCAATGTGAAGTACTACCCTACATCTCCTAGTATGCGACTTAGAAGTTGGCCGGTAGAGGTTCTATCACTCGTAGTTGCTCGTTGTTCGGTCGCGTAAGAGCTCCCCGGACATGGCCACAGCGCAAGCCGCCTATGCGTCCTCGATGCGTGGAAGGTGAAGTGAGTTCACGCCCCGGCCTGTCGGCTCTCACTGGCAGCAGGAACGTACGGAAACGTCTCCGACGGCTTCGCGGTGACGGAATCCTTGCCGATCCCGAGCGGCCTTTCGGATTAGGGACGTCTCGAGCAATGCTGTGCTTAAACGATTCACCTGTTCCCGATCTTAAATCGGTGGTTCCCAGTCCAACAATCTGAGCTAAGTCCTTCCATGAGAAGGCCGGTTGATGTCAAGGCACACTTTTGCTTTCTTCTTTCTTTCAGTCTGTTCCTATTCAGCTAAGCCGCCCCTGTCGCCATCTGATAAACGTCGTTCACGTCCATGTGAAGTAGTACTTAACACACATTATAAAAGGGCGCCCCTTTGGAGTAGGTTTTGAGTGCTTGGCTCATTCCCTACAAGAAAGGAACACCCTCTATGACTAGCACTAAATATATCGGCTTGGACGTGCACAAGGAAAGCATTTCGATCGCAGTTCTGAATTGCGCCGGCAAGGTGGTGATGGAATGCGTCATCGAGACCAAAGCGAGCACCATTCTGCAGTTTATCCACGGGTTTCGCGGAGATTTGCACGTCACGTTTGAAGAAGGAACCTGGGCCGCTTGGTTGCACGATCTGCTGAAGCCGCACGTGACGGAGCTCGTGGTGTGTAATCCGCGAGAGAATGCCCTGCTGAAAGAAGGCAGCAAGAGTGACCGGATCGATGCACACAAGCTGGCCGAACTGTTGTACATGCACAAGCTCAAGCCGGTCTATCACGGAGAGCATGGCCTGCGCATGTTGAAGGAACTGTCCCGCAGTTATTTGACGATCAGCAAGGATCTCGGGCGGGTGATGAATCGACTCAAGGCATTGTATCGGAGTTGGGCCATTCCCTGTGCCGGGACGCAAGTCTACGCACCGCATTACCGTTCAGAATGGTTGAGCAAGATCAGGGAAGCTGGGGTGCGCCGGCGGGCAGAACTTTACTACCTACAACTCGACGCCCTACGGCTTGTGCGCCAACAAGCCCGAAAAGAGGCCGAGGCGAGGAAGCACCGTGCGACGAAGTTGCTACGCCAGATTCCTGGTATTGGTTGTCCGCTTCGGGCGGCTCACTTGGTGGCGTTGATGCAGACGCCGCACCGGTTCCGCACCAAGCGGCAACTGTGGACCTACGGTGGGCTGGGGTTGGAGACCCCGCGACAGCGCGCAGTACCGCGTCGTGAAGGGACAGCTACAACGCTCAAAGAAACCCGTCACACTGCGCGGTCTCAATGACAATCACAACCACGACCTCAAAGATATTTTCAAGGGTGCGGCGATGAGAGCCAGCACCGCTGCTGGACCGCTACGCGATTTCTACGAGGCTTTGCTGGCTAAGGGAAGGAAGCCCACGATGGCGCGCTTGACCTTGGCCAGGAAGATTGCGGCGATCACGTTGATCGTCTGGAAGAAGGAGGTACGTTTCGACGCCAACTATTTAAAACAACAAGCAGCTTGAGCGTCTCTGGCCAAGAGTCCGTTCCACCTGGGAACTATTCCTGGCGGTAGCCGTCGGGTTCTTGAGACGCTCGGATTCGAGGGGAAGTATCCATCGGAGATGTCAGGCCCGTGCTTCAAACACGCGAGTCTCCGACTTCACCCTATGCCCCCTCGGACAATCCAAGAAAGCCATAGGCCACGAGTCTCAGATAGGACCATGCGTTGCCACTCATAAAGTGGATAACTGTCAGGCTTGATGTTTCAGAAACGAATGGAGCCGTTGCAACAAGAGTATGGAACCACAGGGAAGAGGAAACGTTCCTGCGCTTCACACGCCGGAAAGAAATAAGCGACTCGGCCTGAGGAAGACTACTCTCGAATCGGGAGTGCACGTTCAGACAGTTGGGCTGAATGCCGAGACAAAAACGTGTCGGCACCGAGCCGAAGGGGAGATATTTCTCTTGACATTCCCTTTTATAGGACTTCTCCGATTTCGCGACTTCGCAGGACTTACGATCTTTGCAGGTATCCGTTACCAGCTATTTGACGACCCGTGCTTGACAGTCTTCCTTTCCTTTTAGCACTATCTAGGCCGCAAATCAGCTTGAGCATGTAGAGTGCTCTCGCCGTCGCCCGGTTTCATTTCAGGTTCTCGTGTGAGTATTATTTTTCACACGCGGAAAGGTTACCGATGAGCACTGTTCATGACGCCACTTACGAGGTACTCAGATCGCTTGGAATGGTCACAATCTTCGGGAACCCTGGCTCGAATGAACTTCCGTTTCTGGATCGGCTGCCCCCGGATTTCCGGTACATCCTGGCACTCCATGAAGGCGCAGGCTTGGCAATGGCTGATGGATATTCCCAAGCCACGGGTCGTCCCGTTTTAGTGAGCCTGCATGCCGCCGCAGGCGTCGGGCAGGCGATGGGGTGTCTTGTGAACGCGCAAGTCTTAGGCACGCCACTGGTGATCATGAGCGGGCAACAGTTTCGAGCGATGTTGACATTGGAAGGACAACTAACGAATCGGGATGCTGCACAACTACCGCGTCCCCTGGTGAAGTGGAGCTTCGAAGCGCCCACACCTGCATCTGTTCCCGCAGTGATGGCCCGAGCGACGCACTATGCGATGGCCGCGCCGACTGGGCCGGTGTTCGTCTCCGTGCCGCTGGACGACTGGCGATCCACAGCGGACGCTGATCAGACTTCGATGCTTGTTTCCAGGCGTGTAGTCGCGACTCCTGTAGTCCCGGAAAAGAATCTAAGGGCTGTTGCTGATCGGTTGGCTAAGGCGTGCAAGCCATTGTTTGTGATGGGTTCAGACGTTGATACAAAGCTAGGTTGGCAGGCAGGCGTAAATCTGGCCGAAGGTCACGGCGCGGGGGTGTACCTTGTCAGCGAACCGGCGCGCATCTCGTTTCCGACAAACCATCCGAATTTTTTGGGCACACTTGGCACCACGATCGCCCGCGTGCGCGAACAATTAACGGGATTCGACTTGGTGATTGTTTTCGGCGCACCCGCGTTTCGCTATCACGCATGGACACCTGGCTCTTACTTGCCGGAAGGAACTCAACTCATCATGATCACAGCCGATCCCGACCAGGCAGCGCGAGCGCCGATGGGTGATGCAATTGTCGGCGATCCCAGCGAAGCACTCGATGTCTTGGTTCGCCTTATGGACCGCAAACCTGCCGCGCCACGCGCCAAAGCGCCCGGGTCCGCCACTCCAGCTTCAAATTCCAAAAACAAGATCACCGTTGCGGAATTTAATGATGTGGTCGCTCGCGTGTGCCCTGACAGCACAGCATTTACTTCCGAAGCGCCTTCGCTCGGCTCTTGGTGGGAAAAAGTTGCTGTTACTCGGCCGCAGAGTTTTTATTGTGGTGCAGGTGGCGGCCTTGGATTCGCGTTACCTGCCGCCGTTGGCGTCGCCCTTGCTTTTGGCGATCGCCCAGTCGTCGCACTGATTGGCGATGGTTCTGCGAACTACAGTATTACCGGGCTGTGGACCGCCGCTCAGTTCAAACTGCCTTGCACCTTTGTCATTGTCCGCAACTGCGTTTACGAAGCTCTAAAGGATTATGGGAATTTCCTTGATTTAGAAAAAGTTCCTGGGATGGATCTGCCGGCGATCGATTTCGTGTCTCTCGCTACAGGCTACGGATTGGCTGCAAGCCGAGTGTCGAATTCAGACGAATTTGCTAAGTCGCTCGAATCTGCAATTTCCAGCCACGTCCCGTCTTTGATCGAAGTCGAAGTTCTTCCCGCAGACAGCGGCATGTTTACAGAATGACAGGACCGACAAGGTAGCCGTCAGCAGGTGAAATCTGCGAGAATCCAAAATTTCGGCATAGGTCCTTCCATGAGAAGGCCGGCGAGTGTCAAGCCGCTTCCCGTCAATGTGAAGTACTACTTCACTTCTTCGATTTCGCAACTCTCCAGGAGTCACCTGGATTTCTTCGCTGTGGAGTAATTAGGCCAGAAACTGCTGACGGCTGTGAAAAATACGGTGGCGTCAGTCACAGACCGATGACTGACAAAACTGCTATACCTTCCGTGAACTATCTTGGGGATGGAAGGAGCACTGCGTTGTCCGTTAAACAGTTGTCGCTAATCGTATGCTTGTTACTCCTACTGTTCAGTATCACCACGCTCGCAAACGACGCTGAACTCTCTGTCGCGAAAGTTCGCGAGGGTGTTCTGAGGCCCGGCAGAGCGCAGTCATTTGGCGTCTCGCTCAACGCCGGAGATTTCGCCCAGATCGATCTTGACCCTCGCGGAATACAACTGGTGGTGATCGTCTACGATTCGTCAGGCAGTAAGTTTCGCGGGACCACGTTGGGACCCAACGCGGACACACTCAATTTCGTGGCGGAACGTCCGGGCACGTACCGGGTGGAGGTTGTGGCCCGCAACGACAGTGCGGCGCCGGGAGCCTTTACAATCAAACTCGAGAAGGTCGTCACGTTGAGTGCGCGTCTGGCTCCGCGCAAACCGCTACATGAAAGCCCGCGGATTAGACTTCTAAAAGCGTCTCTCGAGTCTGGAAAACAGGCAAGTGTTGACGCCTTCTGGGATGAAGTTAAGGCACAGGGCACACCGCTGATCGAACCGCTGCCCGGTGATAACAAGAACATGCTAGTAACTTTTCTTTGGAAGGGAACCCCCTACACACAGAACGTGATCGTCCTGCGGATTCCTAATGCTGCTGCCACGCCAGATGACTATTTCATGAACCAACTGGGGGAGACGGACGTTTGGTACGCGAGCGTCGTGGTTGATAGGAAAATGAGATTTGATTACACCCTGGCCCCCAATGTTGCGCGGCTCCAAGGACTCGCATACGGCATCGATAACGACACGATCGCGATGATCGCGGCGGCTGCTAGAGTTGATCCCCTGAACCCGAAGCGCTGGCGTGTTGACAAGGAGAGCGTTGATGCTCCCGAGTATCTGGGTAGGTCCATCCTCGAAATGCCAGATGCGCCGGCGCAGCCGTGGATCGCAGAAAGGTCTGGCGTTCCCGCTGGAGAAATCGAGAAGCACCAATTCAAAAGTACATTGTTGAAGAACGAACGCGAGATTGCCGTGTATCTTCCCCCGGAATATTCCAGAACCGCGAAACCCTATCCGCTTCTAGTGCTCTTCGACGAAGAAGCCTATCTGGGCGACCAGAATCAAGACGCGCTTGTGCCCACGCCCACGATCCTCAATAACCTCATCTTAGAAAGGCGAATTCCGCCGATGGTCGCGCTGTTCATCGGCAATGCGCCCGATGATGCGCGCAGTCGCGAGCTTCCCTGCAATCCTTTGTTTGCGGACTTCCTTGCTTCCGAACTGCTGCCGTGGGCGCACGGCCTGTACTATTTTACGACTGATCCCCGGCAGACGGTGGTCGGCGGTTCCAGTTTCGGCGGACTCGCCAGCGCGTACGCCGGTCTGCGCCACCCCGAAACTTTTGGCAACATCCTCTCGCAATCCGGTTCGTTCCATTGGATTCCCCCGAAAAGTGACAATTCCTCCAATTCACAAAGCGATTCGGAGCCCAACTGGGTCGCCAAACAATTCATCGCCAGCCCCAAGCTGCCGCTTCGCTTCTACCTGGATGCCGGCAGCGATGAATTAGACTTTTCCGGAAACGGCAATTCCATTCTGCTGACCACGCGAAACCTACGCGATGTGCTGCGGGCAAAGGGCTATGAGGTTCACTTCCAGGAGTTCGCGGGCAACCACGATTATTTAAGTTGGCGCGGCACCCTCGCCGACGGATTAATTTTCCTAATGGGCAATGCACCAGCGAAACCGCTGCAGCAATCCGACGTGAAGCCCGACGGAGAAATGTGAGCCGTCACGCTGCGGATAATCTGGCCACAGTTAGAAGAAGGTTCGACATCAGCTGTCTTGCTGATGTTTGGGAGGTGGGCCGGTGGAAGATCAAGTCCAGGCACTGCTGCGCGGCCAGCTCGCCGAAGTCATTTTAGGGTCAATTTTCTTGTTTATGGGATTGGCCGCTTGCTCCATTGCTGCCGTCCGTCGTCGGAGCGGATTACGCCTCGTTATCTGGTTAGGAATCGTCGCCCACTTCGCTGGGAAGCGTCATACTTCTTCCGACATGCAGTATGATGCTTTGGCCATCGGCGCCGTAGCGTAGCTTAAAGGGTTCGCCTGTAACGGTGTTAGGACGTAGCACCCAGATGGACTTGCCGACGATAAGAGTCCTCAATTGATCGTTGGTGAGCGCCACCGCGTCTTTCGTCTTCAGGTCGGCGACGGTTGTTCCGGGAGCGGCTTTCCTGCGGTCGTCTTCTGTCGGCGTGTACCAGATTGGCGAACTCCACGCGCGTTCCTGCGCGGTTGCGGGAACAACATCTGGTGGGGCGATTCCCACTTTATGTGCTTGGATTGTGCTCCAACGGTGGCTCCGGAATCTCCAATGCACGCGCGTAATAGAACGCGTGAAGGCTGGGATCGAAATCGGGGTCGGTCCAGACAGTTTTGAGTTCTGTAGAGCCGACGGTGTTGGTTGGTGACGACCGCCTCAACGACCCACACGTTGTTCATGACACCAATCGGATTAGGCGTCTTGATTTATGGAGTTTGACAGATATCCATCGGAACTCTACCAAATCTCGCTTGATAGGGCTCCGTTCCGCGTCCTTGCTTTCAAGGATTGAGTTGTGTCATTGGTCCACGAACCCGATAGAAACCAAGGGCACAGACCACCGCCAGAAGTAGTAGCAGCAACGTGGGAGGTTCTGGTGTGGATACGACTGACCTTGGGGTCGCTACCACATTGTCCAGTCCATCTGAATTGTCGTTCGCCGGATCACCGTTCAGGAATTCGAACGTCATTGAAGAGGAAGTGGCGAGAAATGACGTGCTGAACTGTTCCCAGACTTGCGTTGTTCCTCCCGCTCCCATCGAGTTTGTTACAGTCCGGATAGGCGTTCCGTTCACCAGTACATCCACTGTGCTCGTCGTTCCCCACGGGCCCCCGGATTGACTTGATTGCCGACGAAATAAGAGAGGTTATAGGTCGTACCAGGAGTCGTCGTGATGGGTTAACGTGATGCGCGGCACACTAATCTGGAAAGCTGTTTTTGGGGTGTTGATGCTCGTTTCTGCGGCATCGGCAGCCCGAGCAGATATTGTCACTAATGGCAGTTTTGAGACTCCCGTCGTGCCGGCAGGGGCTTCACGAACTTCGTCAGCAGCTCGACTGGCATTACGGGGCGGACCGTGGTGGGTTCCGAGGCCTCCGTAGTAAGCACCGATTACGCCTCATTTGGTTTCAGCTTTCCTGCCGAGGACGGGAAGCAGTGGCTGGACCTAACCGGTGATGCGTCGAACACGATCGAGGGTGTTGAGCAAACCGAACGGCGAGAGACTGTTGCCTGCTGCTCAGAGCTTCTTGCCCCTTGTTCAATCATAGGATCCTCCTTCTATCGGATTTCCGATTGGACCTCTGGCTTGCGGATCATGCGCTTCTCCTGACTTCGAACGCAACGAATTTGCCCGCAGGGCAAGCTCCAGCGAGATCGAACCAAATGCCTTCCCGTCAATGTGAAGTATTACTTCTCCGAGTATGCTTACCAGTTAAGCCTTTGATCATCGCACGCAGGGGCGGACTGGAATGTGGCACCGTGCGCCAAGCTTAGCTATTCTACCGAAGGTGGCTATCTGCGCCCGTGCAGGACCCCTTGCTTCCTCCCCAGCATTGCCCGCTAGGCGTCTACTTGTTTGCGTTAATCCACGCCGTCACTTCGGAATCCAACACATCCAGCGGCAGCGCACCGTTCACCAGCACCGCATCGTGGAATGCGCGAATATCAAACTTCTCGCCCATTTGTTTCTTGGCGTTTTCGCGTAGTTTCAGAATCTCCATCTGCCCCAGTTTGTAGGCCAGCGCCTGACCGGGCCAAGCAATGTATCGGTCCACCTCTGTCTGTACGTTCGGCTCGTCCATGGCCGTGTAGCGATGGAAGTACGCCACCATCTGCTCGCGGCTCCAGTGTTTGGAATGCACCCCCGTGTCTACTACCAATCGGATCGCCCGCCACATTTCATTTTCCAAACGTCCATAGTTGCTGTCCGGTTCCTGATACTTCCCCACTTCCTTCCCCAGTTGTTCCGAATACAGCGCCCATCCTTCCACAAACGCGGTGTACCCGCCGTTGCGCCGGAACTCCGGCAAATTCTTCAACTCTTGCCCGATCGAAATCTGCAAGTGATGTCCCGGAATTCCTTCGTGATACGCAATCGCCTCGATATTCAACATCAACCGGTGTTCCGGATCGTATTCGTTCACGTTGATGTGCCCCGGCCGCGATCCATCCGCGGCGCCGTCCGTGTAGTCCGCAGGAACCGCATCCTTCGAGCGCGCCGCCTCCATGGGAATCACTTCTAATTTGTTCTGCGGCAACCTCCGAAATAGTTTCGGCAGTTCTGGTTCCATCCCGTTTACGTAGCCCTTGTACAGATCGAGCAGCTGCTGCCCCGACGTGGCGTAGAACTTGCGATCGTTTTTAATGTGTTCATTCAGGCTGGCGATGTCCTGGTAACCAAGCTGATGGGCAATTGTCAGCATTTCCGCTTCGATCGCATCCACTTGCTTCAGTCCCACTTCGTGGATTTCCTCGGGCGTCATGTTCGTCGTAGTCTGGTCCTCCACCGCGAAACGGTACCGCGCCGCTCCATCGGGCAGCGCCCACAATCCGGGTTCGAACCGTCCCTTCGGCGCATACTCGTCGCGCACAAACTTCGTGAACTTCGCGTAAGCGGGAATCACCCCGCCGCGTATCGCAGAGATGCCTAGCTCCCGCAACCGCTTCTGCTCTGGCGCGGCGATCGTCGAGGGAAACTTCTCAAACGGGCGCGCGAATGGCGTTTTTTCCGGCTCCTCCACAGCAATGCGGTTCGATTGCTCCACCACTTTTTCCAGCAAATACCTAGGCGGTATCAGCCTGTCCGTCAGGCCCTTACGCATCTGGATTTCCGTCTGGTCAAACAGCACCGGCATGGCCTTCAGCCGCGCGATATAGTCCTCGTAATCTTTCACGCTTTCAAACGACAGCACGTCGACCAGATCCGGCAGCTGGATATGGATTCCGCCGAATTGTGATACCGGCATCTCCCACGGCTTGAATCGCGCGCCAGCCAATTCCATTTTAAGATTGCGCACCATCAGCTTCTTGTTCAGCGCCTCTTGCGCAGGAAAGCCTGCCGTGTCGATCGCTTCGAACCGCGCCAGAAATGTTCTTGTCTCCTCCAGGTCCTTGTCGATGGCCTGCTGCGAAAAGTCCTCCAGCTTTTCGTTCCACCGCTTGTCCCCCAGCATCGAAGCCCACACCGGACTCGTCCGCATCGTGTATTCCCATTGTTCCGCGAGCAGATCTGTCAGCGCCTTGCGGCGTGCGTCCACCTCACCTTGCTGCGCTCGACTCACTTGCACTGCGAACCCAATCGCCAGGCAGACACACAACATCCGACTCATCTTAGTCATTCTTCCCTCCAGGAGGGCATTTCGCAGGATAGATAGTAAGCCAAACTAAGCACCGATGGTGCCACTTCCTCAAATTCCGAGACAGTTGGGCTGAATGCCGAGACAACAACGTGTCGGCACCGAGCCGAAGGGGAGGTATTTCTCTTGACATTCCCTTTATGAACAAATCAGATGCGCCCAGTTTGCGACACCCGGAATCTAATTTTTGAATCCCGGCGGTGACGCCGAACGCAAAACAGCTTGGAGGTGTAACCAATGAATGCATCTTCTGATCTGCGGATGACGAGAATTCCACTCAACCAGGGAGCCGGCAATATGCCCGCGCTCGGCTTCGGCACCCTAATTCCCGACGCAGCCGTGACGATAACTGCGACCAGAGACGCATTGGAAGCCGGATTTCGACACTTCGATTGCGCGGAACGATACGGTAACGAGCTCGAGGTAGGCAGGGCGTTGCAGGCAGGACTTGCCGCTGGAGGGATCCCGCGCGAAGACATTTTTGTTACCACAAAGCTGTGGAACTCCAATCACCGGCCCGAGCGCGTCGAACCGGCTTTCGAGGCGAGTCTGGACAGACTGGGGCTCAAGTATCTGGATCTCTATCTCATTCATACTCCATTTGCATTTCGACCCGGGGACGACCAGGATCCGCGGGATCAAAACGGCAATGTCCTTTACGACCACGACGTGACTTTGCTCGACACCTGGAAAGCGATGGAAAGTCTCGTGGATCATGGCAGGTGCCGGGCCATCGGACTTTCGGACATCAGTTTAAACGAACTGATGCCCATCTATGAATCAGCGAGAATCAAGCCAGCCGTGGTCCAAATAGAAGCACATCCATATCTGCCGGAAACGGAGCTATTGGAATTCTGCAAGGAGACGGGTGTTGTGTTTTTGGCTTTTGCACCATTAGGTCACGGAATGAGACCGGGACCGCTCGAAGATCCGGTCATTTCGGCTATCGCCGCGCGAGTTGGAAAGACGCCGGCACAGGTACTGCTGGCTTGGGCGGTGCAGCGCGGCACGGCTTTGCTTACCACACCTAGGACTGCAGCCCGCGCGAGTGAGAATTTCGACATCTCTACCCTTCCGGAAGACGCACTTGACGAAATCAATCGAATTCAGACCAGACAGAGGCTGAATGAAGTGGTGAAAACCGGCATTCCGGGTTTCATTCCACAAGATAGATGAACATGAAAGCGAAACCGCAGCTAAGGCAGTCCATGCAAGAGGAAGAAATCAGTACGGCCCTGAATACGCACTGGCACGCGTCGGCAGTCAGCGATGCAGACGCGGAACACGATATTTACGATGACGATGTCATTTGTGACGAATCAACTGGACGTATAACGCGGTTCACGTCCATGTGAAGTACTACTTAACACACATTATAAAAGGGCGCCCCTTTGGAGTAGGTTTTGAGTGCTTGGCTCATTCCCTACAAGAAAGGAACACCCTCTATGACTAGCACTAAATATATCGGCTTGGACGTGCACAAGGAAAGCATTTCGATCGCAGTTCTGAATTGCGCCGGCAAGGTGGTGATGGAATGCGTCATCGAGACCAAAGCGAGCACCATTCTGCAGTTTATCCACGGGTTTCGCGGAGATTTGCACGTCACGTTTGAAGAAGGAACCTGGGCCGCTTGGTTGCACGATCTGCTGAAGCCGCACGTGACGGAGCTCGTGGTGTGTAATCCGCGAGAGAATGCCCTGCTGAAAGAAGGCAGCAAGAGTGACCGGATCGATGCACACAAGCTGGCCGAACTGTTGTACATGCACAAGCTCAAGCCGGTCTATCACGGAGAGCATGGCCTGCGCATGTTGAAGGAACTGTCCCGCAGTTATTTGACGATCAGCAAGGATCTCGGGCGGGTGATGAATCGACTCAAGGCATTGTATCGGAGTTGGGCCATTCCCTGTGCCGGGACGCAAGTCTACGCACCGCATTACCGTTCAGAATGGTTGAGCAAGATCAGGGAAGCTGGGGTGCGCCGGCGGGCAGAACTTTACTACCTACAACTCGACGCCCTACGGCTTGTGCGCCAACAAGCCCGAAAAGAGGCCGAGGCGAGGAAGCACCGTGCGACGAAGTTGCTACGCCAGATTCCTGGTATTGGTTGTCCGCTTCGGGCGGCTCACTTGGTGGCGTTGATGCAGACGCCGCACCGGTTCCGCACCAAGCGGCAACTGTGGACCTACGGTGGGCTGGGGTTGGAGACCCCGCGACAGCGCGCAGTACCGCGTCGTGAAGGGACAGCTACAACGCTCAAAGAAACCCGTCACACTGCGCGGTCTCAATGACAATCACAACCACGACCTCAAAGATATTTTCAAGGGTGCGGCGATGAGAGCCAGCACCGCTGCTGGACCGCTACGCGATTTCTACGAGGCTTTGCTGGCTAAGGGAAGGAAGCCCACGATGGCGCGCTTGACCTTGGCCAGGAAGATTGCGGCGATCACGTTGATCGTCTGGAAGAAGGAGGTACGTTTCGACGCCAACTATTTAAAACAACAAGCAGCTTGAGCGTCTCTGGCCAAGAGTCCGTTCCACCTGGGAACTATTCCTGGCGGTAGCCGTCGGGTTCTTGAGACGCTCGGATTCGAGGGGAAGTATCCATCGGAGATGTCAGGCCCGTGCTTCAAACACGCGAGTCTCCGACTTCACCCTATGCCCCCTCGGACAATCCAAGAAAGCCATAGGCCACGAGTCTCAGATAGGACCATGCGTTGCCACTCATAAAGTGGATAACTGTCAGGCTTGATGTTTCAGAAACGAATGGAGCCGTTGCAACAAGAGTATGGAACCACAGGGAAGAGGAAACGTTCCTGCGCTTCACACGCCGGAAAGAAATAAGCGACTCGGCCTGAGGAAGACTACTCTCGAATCGGGAGTGCACGTTCAGACAGTTGGGCTGAATGCCGAGACAAAAACGTGTCGGCACCGAGCCGAAGGGGAGATATTTCTCTTGACATTCCCTTTTATAGGACTTCTCCGATTTCGCGACTTCACAGAGTTGTCAGAATCCGTGCAGAGGATGATAAGTTGATCCAGAAATGCATGCCTAGCTTTTGGAACGATATCTGCTTTCTCGATCAGCTAGCCGCTCATCATAGCTTATAGTCAATGGCTGGGTATCTGTGCGATGTTTGAATGATCAGTCTAGTTGTCGGCAGTCTTCGAATACAGGCTGACGAGCCTTGCGATCAAAACTGCTAGGAATAGTTGACCGCCAACGCCTTCGATGATGGCAATGCCACGAGCGATATCTCCGCGCGGAGCAATGTCTCCATACCCGAGCGTCGCCAAGGTGACGAAACTGAAGTAAATTGCGCTGGTCTGGGAAAAATGCGTGGACGCGGTGAATGTGCCTGGGATTACCTGCTCGAGAACCCAGTACAGCAGGCCGAAGTAAATCCCTGCTAATAAATAGGCGCTGAGCGCCGCGTACAAATGCTCAGCGTCGACCTTAGTGGCACTCATCGAGAACCGTAACGCTGCTGCCGCCGCGATCAGTCCAATCACGGTCCAAATTGCGAGAGTCGTTGCCGATAGGGTTGGATGCTCGAGCCATGTAGTGAACGGACGTGCCAGCCAGACCGCAACCATGCCAAGCAGCAGGTATGGGCGGCTCCTCACACCGCTCACCGGCATTATCGCGGCGAGCAAATTCGCCGCCAGAAATGATTCGATCAGAATTCCGCTAAACTTAAACGCGCTGAGAATTGGAGCAGAAACCAGCGTTAGCAGGACCGTGTAGAACAATATCTTGTAGCGGTTTCGCAAGTACTTCGGAGCAAGTTCGTACAGGCTAGCACCCTGCCCACTCATGGATTCCGCGCCCCTTTTCGTACAATTCAAGCTTCCTGATTCTTCAGAGAGCCTTCATTGATCCAAGCAAAGAAGAGTTTATAGCCTACTGACAGGACAATTGCACCGACGAACAAGCCGATGATCCCCAGGGCTACGAACCCACCGATCGCACCCAGAAAAACTACAACGATAGGCACCGCTACCCCCCGGCCCAGTAGAAGAGGCTTCAGCACGTTGTCTACCAGAGCGACGATGACGCACCAGATCAAGAAGATTACGGCCTTCGTCATCGTGGAAACTGCAAACACATAAACCACCGCAGGAATAAGGACGAGTATTCCAACCTGCAACACGGCGGCGATTAAAAACATCACCGCCCAAAGTCCCGCACCAGGGAGTCCAGCTACGAGAAATCCGATTCCTGCGAGAACTGATTGGATGAAGGCCACTCCGAGAATTCCCGTAGTTACACTTCGAATTGTGGCTCCGATCAGTTGCTGGAATTCAGGCCCCTGTCTCCCAAAGAGCCGTTTGGCCAGCGAACAGGTCACTTCGTACGCGGCTTGAGCGTTCGCCAAAAGCGCGCCCGCCACCAGTATAGAAAGCGCGAACTGTAGCAGTGTGAGTCCGATTTCAGCTGAAGCCGTGAATAGGCCAGGGACGACCGCTTTGATCTGCGGCGCAGCGCTTTTGAGTGTCTGGGCCAGGTCCCTCGATGCCAGGCCCCATACCCTGTTCAGTGGAGGGCCGATGATCGGCCAATTTTCTACGCTTGCTGGTGGCGACGGAATGAGTAGCGTCCCGTCCTTGAAGTGGGCTGCCAACGTTTGTACACCCTCCACTAAAGTACCGGCGAGTAACATCACGGGAACAATCAGAAGGGCGAGCAACACCACAGTAAATATACCGGCCGCCAGCAAACCTCGGCCGGCGAGCTTGGCCTGCAATTGTCGAAAGCTCGGATACGCAGAAATGGCAATGATGATGCCCCAGGTCAGTAGTGGAACGAATGGGCGCAGAATTAGCAAACATGCAATCGCCAGCAGAATCGCCAACCCGATGTGGATTGAGGCTTCGAGCGCGAGATTAATTCGGGTCCGGTCAAACGCACCATTTTGAGTTGTCACGTAGAATCCTCCTGCTTCATGACTGTTTAAGTCCCGGGTTCTACTTTCGACGACAGTGGGTCAGATGAGCGAATTTGTTTGAATCATAGGACGGGTTCGCTTAAAAAGACAGCCTTTGAAAGTGGACAGCAGATTTATGCCGGTGTGCTAAGATTCGGGTCCATGATGGACAGCGTCTGATACTTCACAACATCGTCCTGATTCTCCTTGGACTGGTCCTTTTCGCCCGTCACGTCCGTTGGCCATGGCTCCCGTATAAATTACCTTACATCCATTGACACCGAGACTGTTCGTCCTGTGCCCAATTTGGAACCAAGTCCGTACTCGTAAACTTGGGTTTCGTCGCTTAAGCTGGCGGGTCAAATGGACGTTAACGCGACTTGACTAATCGGGAGTTATGGGTTCTGCGAAGTCGAATCTGGCTATGCAGAGCGCTTTAGTGTAATTCCTAGCAAGAGCTTCCGCCGCTCTGCTTTCTGCAGCATGGTTTTGTTTGTATGGAAGCAGTCTCAGGGAGTTTTTGGTTGTGGCGTTTGCTGTTGTTGTTTTTTCGCTGCAGCTTGTTCGGCATCGGTGATTGCTTTACGGAATTCCTGGACCGCGTTCACAGTAGGCGGGCGCAGAGCATTCTTGGCCCTGTATGACCAGATGGAAGCGCTGTTGGGTTTGAAGGAATCTCCTCCCAAATAAACCAGGAAACTGTCCTCCGATGGACCGACTTCCGCGCTTTGTTGCGTTCTGCCGTTGGACGGCGATGAATCTGGATTATACGAACCATCTTGTCCCTGCTTTGCGCCGATTCGTATCTGGTTGTCAGTCGTCTCGAGCGTGACCGGACGCTTATCAATAGGTCCGCCACTGATCACGGGAGTCGCCGTTTTTTCCGTTCCCTTTTTCAGGGCGATCACGATGTCAGCGCTCGATGTTTCTTGCACCAATCGAAAGCGTCCCCAGCTCATCAGAGCCTTCTCAACCTCTTCACGAGCTTTACTATTTGCTGTAGGGTCATTTATCGGCTCACCCGCGTCAGGCTGAATTATGACGACAACTGTCTGCGCCCTAAGCAAAACTTCCGGTAAAACAGGTTTCTCTTTTTTCTTGGAGAAAGTTGCAAATGGCAGGAAGAAATAGAGCAACGCCACGAGAATGCAAAATTTGCGCGTCACGTGAGTCTCCTATCTGCTGGAGGGCTTAATTATATGCCCATAAATGCGGAGGACAAAGCTGCGGTTCACTCGCATACAGGCCAGACAAGACGCTTAGCCAAAACGGACTTGCAACGCAATAATCACGAGAATTGTCGGTTCCGAAAATTCTGACCCTTTTCATTCCGGAAATTCTGAGCCGTCCGGCAGTAGCCGGAAGGGTTAAAACTCTCTCTGTGCCCCCGGTCGGTGAACCGGTCGGGCGGAGGGAGGAGGATGTTAGGAATGTTAAAGCGTCACGAAGTCGAGATTCTACTGAAGGCGGGTCACCCCAAGGCCGATGTGGCCCGTCTGGCGGGAGTTTCCCTGTGCTCTGTTAAGCGCATTGCAGAGGAAGTTCCGGTGGTTCATGTCGATGATGCCGCGGAGCGAGAGAAGCGGCGGATCGGCAGACCAAGTATCGTTGATAATCGCAATCAATCGGATACTAAGACGCTCCAGCCGATCAGCGCTCTTTGACCTGAATCGTAAACGTAGCAGCGGGGCTTGAACTTGTGTGCGGGATTCGGATGTGGGCTTCTCCCTTGGCAATTGCGGTGAAATGGTAAACCTGTGTCGGACCTCCCGGGCTCTGCATTGCTGGGAATGCTGTACTGTCGAATCGGATTTCGTTGGAAGATATTTGCGGCGTGCCGTACTGCCCCCGACCGATTGTTTGGAGGCATATAACTATCGGCTGGCCTACCTTAACGTAAACGTGCTGCCCGTCATTGTCACGATTTAGGGACAGCTCCTGTTGAGTGATGGTCGGACAGGTGTCGAACTTCTGACCGGCCGAGTTCCCGCAAGAAATCATCAAAAAAGTCCGTGCTACCAGGATAGCAGTCCTCATCGAACTCCCTCTTTGCCCTTTGAACGGAGTTGCTTGGGAATCTTGCAGCGAGGCGAGAGAGTGAATGAGAGTCGGGCTCACTGGCTGATAAACGCCGTTCCCGTCAATGTGGAGTATTACTTCTCCCGGTATGCTTACCAGATGAGAAGGCCGGTCTCCAGCGGGATGCGATACGCTCCCAATGTTCGACGTGCTCGAGGCACAAAAAAGGAGTCCGGCGACGCCGAAAAACCGTCTGGAATGTCACATTCTGCACCGCAATGTACTCTCGACGATTCTCCTCTCCCGTCTATTTGATTTGACTGCAACGGCGCTCTTATACTATTTTACTCTAGGCCTTGAGTGAGCAAGTCTGTAAAACCAGGAGAAGAAGCTGCCCGCAATGGAAATACCCATCCAACGTGACCTCTTTCCCGGTGCCTTGGAGATGATGATTCTCCGAATGCTAAAACGGCAGCCGATGCACGGCTATGCGCTCGTACAGCACATCAAGCGAAATTCGCAGGATCGGCTTCAGATCGAAGAAGGCTCCTTGTATCCAGCGCTGCAACGCCTTCTCAAAGAGGAGTTTGTGAAGGCTGAATGGAGCGTCTCTTCCACAAACTGTCGTGTTCGGATCTATAAGGTGACCGCGGCGGGCGCAAAGCATCTGGAACGCGAAGTATCGAGCTTCGAGCGAATGCTCGAAGAGATTACACGAGTTTTAGCGCCGGAGGAATCATGAATTGGCTGAAGCGATTGCTTTCGCGGCGCCGGTTGTACGGTGAGCTATCGGAAGAGGTTCAGGCGCATCTCGACGAGAAGGTTGAAGAGTTAGTTGCAGGGGGAATGTCGCGGGAAGAAGCTGGGTACGCAGCCAGGAGGGATTTCGGGAATGTAGGGCTGACTGAGGAGAACGGTCGCGAAGTTTGGCGGTGGCCATCCATTGAGGATTTTCTCATGGACGTCAGCTATGGGCTGCGCACGTTGCGCCACAATCCGGTATTTACCGCGGTCGGCTTGTTGACGATCGCGATTGGAATCGGCGCGAACGCCGCGGTCTTCAGCGTTGTGAATAGCGTGCTGCTGAAGTCGCTCAATTATCCGAAGGCAGAAGAACTGGTAGCGCTGCACCAGACCGCTCCAGGCGCGGCAGGGCTTGCGGATTTCGAGAATGGCCTGCTCCTCTCACCTTCGATGTATTTCACGTACGCAGAACAAAACCGGACGTTTCAATCGTTGGGCGTGTGGATCACTGGCACGGCGAACGTCACCGATCTGGCGGAGCCGGAACAAGTGCGCACGGTGGAAGTGAGCGATGGCGTGCTTCAGGCGCTTGGCACTCCGCCAGAAGTTGGCCGCTGGTTCTCTTCGACGGACCAGATTCCGCGGGGCCCGGAAAGGGTGATGTTGAACTTCGGGTATTGGCAGAGGCAGTTCGGCGGCGACCGGGCGGTGATTGGGCGAAACATCATGGTTGATTCACGGCCAAGGGAAATTGTCGGTGTAATGCCGAAAGGGTTTCAATTTGTCGATGCAGATTTCGATCTAGTCCGTCCGCTGACATTCGAGCGGGGCAAGCTGATCCTTGCGGGATTCGGATTCCACGGAATCGCGCGGCTCAAACCAGGCGCGACGATTGCGGAAGCCGACGCGGACATAACGCGAATGCTGCCGATCTGGATGGACTCTTGGTCGAATGGGCCAGGGACGAATCCGCATATCTACGAAACGTGGAAGATCACGCCGATGATTCGGCCGTTGAAACAGGAAGTGATCGGCAACGTGGGCGAATTGTTGTGGGTGGTGATGGGAACACTCGGATTGGTGATGCTGATCGCGTGTGCGAACGTCGCGAATTTGATGCTGGTGAGGGTGGAGGCGAGGCAGCAGGAGTTAGCGGTTCGCGCAGCACTCGGCGCGGGCTGGACGCGAATCGCGCGGGGCCTTCTTGTGGAAAGTGCGCTGCTGGGGCTGATGGGTGGGGTAATTGGTGTTGGCTTGGCATATGGGGGCGTGCGTTTTCTCGTAGCGCTTGGTCCGGCGAATCTGCCTCGACTTGATGAAATCTCAATCGATGCGCGGACACTGGGATTCACATTAGTTCTTTCCGTGATCTCAGGCTTGCTGTTCGGCTTGATTCCAGCACTGAAATACGCCGGACCACGAACTTCGTTGGCTCTGCGGAGCGCGGGGCGAACAATGAGCGCGATCCGGGAGCGCCACCGGGCGCGCAATTTGCTGGTCGTAGGTCAGGTGGCGATGGCGCTCGTGCTTTTGGTTAGCGCGGGGTTGATGATTCGTACGTTCGAGGCGTTGCGAACGGTCGAGCCGGGATTCACGGACGCGCAGCATTTGCAGCTTATGCGAATCTCGATTCCAGATTCGCTGATCCAGGAACCGGAACAAGTGACGCGAATACAGCATGGAATTCTAGATAAGCTGACGGCGACTCCGGGTGTGAAGTCTGCCGCGTTCGTAAGCGAGATGCCGATGGAAGGCTTCGATTCCGCGTGGGACGAGATCTTCGCTGAGGACAAAGTGCATTCTGCCGACTTAATCGCGCCTTTGCGGCTGTACAAGTATGTCTCGCCTGGTTTCTTGCAGACGGCAGGAACAAGATTGGTTGCAGGGCGCGAAATGACTTGGAGTGAAATCTATGCCCTGCGGCCGGTGGTGATGATTTCTGAGAATTTGGCACGAGAGATGTGGGACACGCCGTCAGCGGCGATCGGGAAACATCTGCGCGAGTTTTCGAACATGCCGTGGCACGAGGTGATCGGAGTGGTCCAGGATGTTCATGAGAGGGGCGTGCAGGAGCGGGCGCCAGAAATCGTGTACTGGCCTCCACTGATGCAGAATAGTTTTGCCCCGGCCGTGCGGACGGTGACGTTCGTGATGCGGAGCGAGCGCGCAGGCACCGAAGGTTTTCTCAACGAGGTCAGGCAAGTTGTGTGGTCGGTGAATTCGAATTTACCGCTGGCGTCCGTGCGGACGATGCAGGAAGTATATGGCAAATCGCTCGCACGAACTTCTTTCACGCTCGTCATGCTCGGGATTGCGGGGGTAATGGCGCTCACGCTGGGAATCATCGGAATTTATGGCGTGATTTCTTACACTGTGTCACAACGCCAGCGCGAAATTGGAATTCGTTTGGCGCTCGGGGCACAAGGTGGTGACGTGCTGCAAATGGTTTTGAGGCAGGGCGCGAAGTTGGCGCTGGTGGGCGTGGCGATTGGAATCTGTGCTGCCTTCGGACTGACCCGGTTGATGAGGAATCTACTGTTTGGCGTGACCACATACGATCCAGTGACCTTTGCCGCGGTCGCTGTCCTGCTCGTCTTAGTTACGCTCTTGGCCTGCTACATTCCTGCACGCCGTGCGATGCTCGTTGACCCAATCGTGGCGCTGCGCTATGAATAAATCACCCTCTCGTCCGTTTTAGCCCCTGCTCAGCGGGCAGCAGTGTCAGAGCCCCTCCACTCACGTGCGTGTTAAGCTCCTGTCTGTCGTTCCGAAGGGTTCTCTTGGAGGAACAAATGGAAGTGGTAAATCCTTTTCTCACCCTCTTGCTATTCTGCTCGTTTTTCTCTTTCTGCTTCTCGTTCCAGTTGTGAAGCTACTTCGTCGCACAGGTCATCATTCCCTATGGTGTTTGTTCCTTATGGTTCCTGTCCTCAATCTCATTGCCTTTTGGTTTTTGCGTTTAAGCCGTGGCCCACGGACAAGCAGTCCGTAAACAGCGGAAACTGAAACCACTTCTCCGGCCACGCGACGCAATCGGGCACTAGAGCCAAATCATGGTAAATTCGAGCTCGCAATGCCAAATCTCCATGAGGGATGAGCACAAAAACGATGGAACTGAAACAAAAAATCCTCGTTGTGGATGACGAACCGAGCACTCGAAAGTATCTGCAAGTCTTGCTCGAGTTGGATGGTTGTGATGTCGAAGCTATCAGCAGCGGCAAAGACGCCATCACCAAGATTGCAAACGGGGACCGACCGGATTTCATTATTCTCGACTTGCTAACGCCCGAGATGAACGGACTCGAAACCCTCCAGCAATTGATGCGTTTGGACCCAAACCTCAACGTCATCATGACGTCTTGCTTCCCTGAGTTCTGGACGACTGCGGAAGCTATCAGATTAGGAGCACGGGACTACCTAGTCATCCCTTTCGAGAAAGTGGAACTCAACGGGGCGATGTTTAGGTCAAAGAAGAGGAAACAAGGCCAGCGCGTGAAGAACTGTTGGGTGCAGAGGAAAGTTTCGCGTTTAACTATGAAGGAACAAGTTCAATTTTGGGCGACATCCAACCTATAGATTGGATAGCCCTAGCATGGCCAGCCTAGTGCCCAAGTTACCGGTTACGCGAAAATCGCGAAAGACTACTCTATTCAAGAGCCAGCTAAGAAGGCGGCCAGTTAGTTGCTGGCTTTAGTCAGCTAACTCGGGCTTGCCTTTGGTAGTCAATAACGATCAGAGTCATGTCATCCGCCTGCAGACGGCCTGAAGAGCGGGCGCACCAGCGGGCGATTTCGCTGAGTAGCTCGTCTGCCAGTGCTCCCGGAGGAAGACCAGAATGAGATCCCAGAAATTGCTTGCAGCGCGAAAGGCCAAACTCTTCTTCCTTAGCGTTTGTGGATTCGGGCAGGCCATCCGTAAAAAGCACATAGCGATCGCCTTGTTGCAGCGGGATTTCGATCGATGAGTAGACAGCTTCGGGGAACATTCCCAGGAGGAGCCCATTGTGTTCGATGGACCGCGCCTGGCCGGTCGAACGGCTACCGAGCAGAAGCGGAGGGTGTCCCGCTCCCGCATAACGGACGATCTTTGCATCTAGATCAGCGTACAGATACGCTGCAGTGACGAAGTGCTCCTCGAATTTTCCGCAGAGAGCCTCATTTAGACCGACGAGAACTAGTTCGGGATGCTGAGCGTGCGCCTTCTGGCCAGCAAAAGCGCCCTTTAGCATAGACGCGATAAGTGCGGCAGGAACGCCGTGGCCGGTGACGTCGGCGACGAGAATGCCGAGCTGATTGCTTTCGAGCGTGAGGAAATCGTAGAAATCGCCGGCGACCGCACTCATGGGCAGATAGCGAGCAGCGATCTCCAGGCCAGCGATGTAGGGCACTTTGCGAGGGAGAATCGAGGATTGGATCTGGCGTGCGATTTCAAGCTCTTTGTTGATGGCAATCAGGCGATGCTCATTGGCGAAGGTGCGATGGACGGCCACATAGCCCAGGCAGCCGACGAAAAATAAGAAACCGAGCGCTTCGAGGTCAGGTCCGGGCAACCAACCAAGACTGCGCAGGTTGCCGTGGAGCACAAATGCACTAAAGACCAAAAGACCGGCGATGAGGGCGCGCAGTTCCAGGGTCAATGGTTGTCCCAAGCCGCGAAGCCGGAGAACGAGAAGATTCGCCGCCAGACCGCCGATCATGACAAGTACAAGATAGTTATTGAGGGAATACGCGAGCTTCCCAGAAACGCCGAATGCGTCTGCAGTCATCGCTAGTGCTGCGAAA